>NZ_CM182020.1:0-365000 GCF_059384975.1 Nostoc sp. C96
ATGGAAATTTCCCTTGACAGTCTGTGGTCTCAGGTGCTAGAGCGCCTACAGCTAGAATTATCCCGTCCAACCTTTGAAACTTGGATTAAAACTGCTAATGCGGAGCGGTTAGAAAATAATTGTTTAGTCATTATTACGCCGAACCCCTTTGCCCGTAATTGGTTGCAGAAGTATTACATTAATACCATTGCGAATGTCGTGCAGAGTATTTTGGGTTATCCGGTGGAGATTTATATTACCGTTGCTCAAGGTGATGAAGTTACGCCCATAGACAAGCGAGAAACTGCTGAGAAATTCCCTAATTCCAGTTTTGTGTCTGAAAACCTGACGCAAAAAACTCAGATGAATGCAGAATTAAACTCAAAATACGTGTTTTCGCGGTTTGTGGTGGGCGCAAATAACCGAATGGCGCACGCAGCATCCTTGGCCGTTGCAGAATCTCCGGGTAGGGAGTTTAATCCTTTATTTTTGTGTGGTGGTGTTGGTTTAGGAAAAACTCACCTGATGCAAGCGATCGGTCATTATCGTTGGGAAATTTGCCCAAATTCTAAAATATTTTACGTTTCTACTGAGCAATTTACAAATGACTTAATTACCGCCATCCGTAATGATAGTATGCAAAGTTTCCGAGAGCATTATCGGGCTGCGGATGTACTGTTAGTTGATGATATTCAGTTTATTGAAGGTAAAGAGTATACCCAAGAAGAGTTTTTCCATACTTTTAATACATTACATGAAGCTGGTAAGCAAGTTGTGATTGCTTCTGACCGTCCACCCAACCAAATTCCTCAACTGCAAGAAAGGCTGTCTTCACGGTTTTCTATGGGGTTAATTGCTGATATTCAACCGCCTGATTTAGAAACAAGAATGGCGATTTTACAAAAAAAAGCCGAGTATGAAAATATCCCTTTGCCGAGAGATGTGATTGAGTATATCGCAACTAACTACAAATCGAATATTCGGGAATTGGAAGGAGCATTAATCAGAGCTTTAGCCTATATTTCGATTTGGGGTTTGCCAATGACGGTAGAAAATATTACCCCTGTTTTAGAAACACCCAGCGAAAAATTAGCTGCTACTCCAGAGGTAATTTTAGCGGCTATTGCTGAGAATTTTGATGTCTCAATTGAAGACCTCAAAAGTAACTCACGACGGCGGGAAATTAGCTGGGCGCGTCAAATTGGGATGTATTTAATGCGTCAACACACTGATTTGAGTCTGCCGAGAATTGGGGAAGAGTTTGGTGGCAAAGATCATACAACTGTGCTGTATAGTTGTGAGAAAATTACTCAACTCAAAGAAAGCGATCGCAATTTAGGAAACACCCTCCGCCAACTGAGCGATCGCATTAACATGACTAGTCGTTCTCAAAAATCATCAAGGAATTAATCTGGAGTTTTCCACAGCCTGCAAACTACTCATTGATATAAATGCTTCAGAAATCAATTTAAAATATTAAGTTAAGTATAAAAAATGATTAAAATTAAATCTCTCTGTGGAAAAAAACCAACAATTCTGTGGAAAACTTCATCAAGTACAATTACCTTGTGGAAAACTCCTCATGTTTTCCACAAGTTTTCCACAGGTATTAAAACTGTTTATTCAGAGGTTAAAGGCTAGAGAAATTTTCATGGTCTGATTCTAGGCATTATTCCCTGTGGGGAAATCGCTGGAAAATGTGAGTATTGACTAAAGTAAAAAATACTAATCCCGACCTTTAATCTCTAACCCTAGCCTCTAGTTCTTAACTCATGAAATTACTTTGCTCTCAAAGCGACCTCAGTACTAACCTCTCCCTTGTTAGTCGTGCTGTACCTTCACGACCAAATCATCCGGTGTTGGCAAATATACTTTTACAAGCGGATGCAGAAACTAACCAAGTCAGTTTAACCGCCTTTGATTTGAGCTTGGGTATTCGTACTAGCTTTAGTGCAGAAGTTTGGCAAGGAGGAGCGATCGCCCTACCTGCTAAACTTTTGCTAGATATTACCTCGCGTTTGCCAGAAGGCGAAATCACCTTAGATGATGAAGCATCAGTTGCAGCGACAGGAGAAGGTTTAATTGTCACTCTCACACCCAAAAGCGGCTGTTACCAATTACGCGCTATGAGTGCGGAAGACTTTCCCGAACTCCCAATCATTGAAGATGCAGAACCAATTCATTTAACAGCCGCCGCCTTAATTGAAGGGTTGAGGGGTTCATTATTTGCTACTAGTGCTGATGAAACCAAGCAAGTTCTCACAGGCGTACATTTGAGTGTAAAACAAGACACTCTAGAATTTGGTGCGACTGACGGACATCGGCTTGCAGTGGTAGAAACTACCAACGAAAGTCCTTTGGGTGGAAGTGGTGAATTGGAAGTGACAGTACCCAGCAAAGCCTTACGAGAACTAGAACGGATGTTGGCGCATCATGCTGCTGACGATGCGATCGCCTTATATTTAGATCAAGGTCAAGTTATCTTCGAGTGGCAAAATCAACGCTTGACTAGCCGCACTTTAGAAGGGCAATATCCCGCATATCGACAACTCATTCCCCGCCAATTTGAGCGACAAATTACTGTTGATCGCAAACAATTTTTAAGCACTCTCGAACGTATTGCAGTATTAGCAGATCAAAAAAATAATATAGTTAAACTCACTATTGATCATGCCTCCCAAGAATTGACATTATCTTGTGAAGCTCAAGAAATGGGCAGTGGTAGAGAATCAATGCCTGCGGAAATATCTGGCGAAGATATCGAAATTGCCTTTAATGTGAAGTATTTAATGGAAGGCTTAAAAGCTTTGCCATCTTCAGAAATCCAAATGCACATTAATCAAAACCTTACGCCAGTCATTTTTACCCCCCTTGGCGGCTTGAAGATGACTTATTTAGCCATGCCAGTGCAGCTGCGTACTTAGTCGTTACTTTCTGATTTTGGATAAACAGCGAACGCAAAGAAAACAAACAATGGATAAGAATTCTAGGCTAGAGAATTTGAGATAAAAATTGGCGAGTTCTGTCTTCTTGAGGGTTGGTAAAAAATATATCAGGTGTTGCTGACTCTACGAGAGAACCACTATCCATGAGAATTACTCTGTCAGCAACCTCACGAGCAAATCCGACTTCGTGGGTAACTACAACCATTGTCATTCCATCACGCGCCAGACCGCGCATCACATCTAACACTTCGCGTACCATTTCTGGGTCTAAAGCTGATGTAGGTTCGTCGAATAGCATAATTTTAGGCTGCATAGCCAATGCACGAGCGATCGCCACCCGTTGTTGTTGTCCCCCAGATAACTGTCCGGGATATTTCTGAGCCTGTTCTAAAATTCCTACTCTTTCTAACAGTTGCATTGCCAATTCTTCAGCTTTAACTTTTGACCAACGACGTACCCAAATTGGCGCTAACGTAATATTTTGCAATACGGTGAGATGGGGAAACAAATTAAATTGTTGAAAAACCATTCCCACTTCTTGCCGAATTGCATCAATATTCCGCAAGTCATGGCTGAGAGTAATACCGTCAATAATAATTGTTCCTTTTTGATATTCTTCTAAAGCATTAAATGTGCGGATAAATGTTGATTTGCCTGAACCGGAAGGCCCCATAATCACAACAACTTCTCCCCGATTAACACTTAGACTTACACCTTGAAGAACATGAAATTTTCCATACCACTTATGAACATTTTCAGCAATAATGATTGATTTTGTTTCTGTCATCATGAATTTTTAGCCCTGGATTGTATTTTCAATAACATCTAGTCAATAAAAATATTGCTTGGATTTTATCAACTTTGACTGCCCTGAAAATTTGCGATTGATGTATTATTAGATCCTAGTACTGTTACAAAAAATTCTGTGCCGAAAGCAGCAGATACAGGTGGTAAACGATTAATTAGTCTCGCTCCCGATGCCTGGGTAAAATGGGTAACTCAACGCCCAGAAGTTGTAGCGAAAGAAATTTTGGGTTCTGAGTTTCAGTGGATTAGCCGCGAAACAGATGTGTTAGTAAAAGCATACAGCGACACTCATGGAGATTTTTTGATACTCAACGAATTGCAGTTACGATACACCACCAAAATGCCTTTACGAATGAGAGCTTATGCGGCTCTGGCACAGGAACGTTATCAACTGCCAACTTATCCAGTCTTAATCAATATTTTGCCACCGCCAACGACAGTAACAGTTATCAGTAGTTACGAGCAAGAATTTTTAGGATTACGCGCTATCCAAGACTATCGCGTAATTAATTTGTGGGAAGTGGATGCTGAGATAGTGTTTCAACAACCAATTCCATCTTTATTACCATTTGTGCCGATATTGCGAGGCGGAGGAGATACATCTGTTGTACAACGCGCACTACAGGTACTACGAGCAGATGACGAGTTAAATCAGCTAGAATCATTGCTGGCTTTTTTTGCTAGTTTTGTGTTAGAGACACCTTTAGTACAGCAAATTATGAGGTGGGATATGACAGTATTAAGAGAATCACCTTGGTATCAAGAAATTCTGACTGAAGGTAAAGAATTGGGTCTTCAACAAGGCTTAGAACAAGGTTTGGAACAAGGCTTAGAACAAGGCTTAGAACAAGGTGCGCGACGGCAATTAATACGAGTATTACAACGACGATTTGGCGAAGTTCCACTTTCAGTCGCCACAAATTTGGAAAGTGCAAGTTTAGAACAGTTAGAAAATCTGATGGATGTGGCTATAGCTGTGGGTTCTTTGGCAGAATTTATGAAATTCTTATCTAATGAAAGAGATAGTGAATAATTTTGAATTTTCAAAAATTTATTCATCAAGTAATTCAATTTAGTTGCATAATTACTTGAACTGTCTCTCTAAATGCTGAGACACTAAAGACATTGAATAACAAAATATCCAATAAATTAATCCGATAAATAAATATACTTCTGCATAGCGACCGATAAATTGTGGCTGTGCTAATACGGAACGAGCAATGCCAGTTAATTCAACTAAACCTACTAAAGATAAAAGTGAGGTATCTTTAAACAAGCCAATAAATTGACCAACAATTGCTGGAATAACGGCACGTAAAGCTTGAGGAAGCACAATTAATAACATCACTAAAGAAGTTTTTAATCCTAATGCTTTGGCTGCTTCAATTTGACCACGGGGAATGGATTGCAGCCCACCACGAACGTTTTCTGCCATGTAAGCAGCGCTAAATAAAACTAATCCCGCAATTCCTCTAATTACTCTATCTAAACGCCAGTCTGTTGGCAGGAACAAAGGTAACATTACCTGAGCCAGAAATAAAACTCCAATCAGCGGTAATCCTCGTACAATCTCGATATATAAGATAGAAAACCAACGTAATATAGGCAGTTTACTCGTACGCCCCAAAGCTAATAAAACTCCTATGGGGAAAGAAAGTATAATACTGACTAAAGCCATCAGTACAGTTAGTAATAAACCATTCCATAAATTTGTAGATACAGATTGTAAGCTAAATCCTCCACCAATTAGCCACAGAATTAGCGGGAAAGATAATACCCAGATTAGAGATAGCCAAGGAGATATTACTTGATTAAATGTTTTACCAAGCCAAGAACCTGCTAACAGTAAAAAGGCATTAAATAGTAACCAGATACGTGATGTTAAATCGAGTGGTAAAAAAATTAATAATAGACTGGTAATCAAAGCAAAAATAGCGATTCTCAGCTTGGTAAACTGTTGTTTGTTAAAGAAAACTCCGCAACTTATAGATGATAAACTAGTAGCGATCGCCAAAACAATCCAAGCTCGCCAATATAGGATTTGCGGAAATCTGCCAACGAAGAATAAACGCAAATTAACTTGAATAACTGTCCATTGTGCTTTAGTCGTTACCCAAGTTATCACTCCCTGCAATGCCCAAAATAAAAATACTAAACAGACAATAGTTAGTAAGCTATTGTACCAAGTGTTAAATAAGTTTTTCCGCAGCCAAGTTAATTGATAATTCGTCATTTCTGATTTTTTACCCCTGTTATCTCTCTTTAATTTGCACGGTACGATTCAGCAAATTCATGATGATGGAGATAGTTAAGCTCAAGGTAAGATAAGTGAGCATAAGTAGTAACATTACTTCTACTGCTCTCCCGGTTTGGTTGAAGGTGGTAGAAGCGACGAAGTAAACATCTGGATAACCAATAGCGATCGCTAAACTGGAATTTTTCGTCAAATTGAGATACTGACTAGTTAATGGCGGAATAATTACCCGCAAAGCTTGGGGAAAAACTACCAGCCGCATCACTAATCCTGGTTTTAAGCCGAGTGATCGCGCTGCTTCCCATTGTCCTTTAGGTACTGATTGAATCCCACCTCGGACAACTTCTGCAATAAACGCACCTGTGTAAAAAATCAATCCCAGCAGTAAAGCCGAAAACTCTGGAGAAAAATTAACCCAAGGTGTTTCTATGCCATTTTGACTGAAACTTATCAAACCCCAAAGAGACATTTTATTGTCTACTTTGGGAAAACTCAAAAAAACAGCAAAATACCAAAATAGTAATTGCAGTAGTAAAGGTGTATTGCGGAAAATTTCTACATAAATTAAGCTGAGATTCCGCACTAACCAGTTATCAGATAAACGGGCTATTCCGGCGGTTATGCCAACAATTGTGGTGAAGAAAATGCCAGAGATCGCCACCCGCAAAGAGTTAACTAAACCCACATATAAAGCACGAATATATGTATCAGTAGCTTTGTAAGCAATTGGCGTTTCCCCAATATCAAAAGATGCTTGCTGCTTGAGAAAATCAAATCCGAATTGAATACCTAATTGCTGTAAGTTACGATTCAGGTTACTCCCAAGTATTGTTACTAAAATTGCTGCCATAAATATAGCAATCAATTGTGCTGTGATTTGCCAAAAACGATTATTATTGGTCATTAGTCATTGGTCATTGGTCAAAAAATAAAAGGTTAAATTATTAGGACTTACGCAAGAAATCTCTCAAACTCTTATAAATTCGTGTCCTTTGTGCTTTGTTTCCTCATACTTTTGTGTAAGTCCTGATTATAAAACTTCACACTTCATACTTCATCTAAATGGTGGGGAATAAAGTAATCCGCCTTTTGACCAGAGTTGATTTTGACCACGGGCGAGGTTGAGTTTGGTTTTAGGGCCAAGGTTGCGATCGTATACTTCGGCGTAATTACCAACATGTTTAACGATTCTGGCTGCAAAATCGTTGGTTAAACCGAGTCCTTCACCTAAGTTGCCTTCTGTGCCTAAAAAGCGTTTGATGTCAGGATCATTACTATTGGCAAATTGATCCAAATTTTGGGAATTAATACCCAATTCTTCGGCTTTGACTAGAGAATAAACTACCCATTTGACAATATCACCCCATTTAGTATCACCTTTAGCGACTGCTGGTGCTAGAGGTTCTGAGGAGATAACTTCATCCAGAATTACGTTATCTTCCGGCTTGGGTAGGAGTGAACGCCGCGACACTAAAGCCGAACGGTCAGCGGTAATTCCATCACAACGTCCTTCAGCATAGGTCGCAAAGGTAATATTTACATCTTCAAAAACAACGGGTTTGTATGCTATTCCCCGTTTCCGCATTTGGTCTGCTAGGTTCTGTTCGGTAGTTGTACCAGTTTGCACGCAAATTGCTTTATCTTTTAATTCTGCTAAGGACTTAATGTTGCTGTTTTTGCGAACCATGATGGCTTGACCATCATAAAAAACGACAGGCGCAAATTCTAAACCAACAGAGGTATCACGGCTGAGTGTCCAAGTGGTGTTGCGACTGAGAATATCGACTTCTCCTGTTTGTAAGGCTGTAAATCGCTCTTTAGCATTGAGATTGCGAAATTCTACTGCATCTGGGTTATCAAACAAAGCAGCAGCTACACCTCGGCAAATATCTACATCGATCCCACTGTATTTACCGTCAGTTCCCACAAAACTAAATCCTGGTACTTCTCCACTAACGCCACAAATCAATTGACCACGGCTTTTAATAGTATCCCAACGATTTCGAGTTGCTTGGTTTGCGGAACTACTAATAGGAGGATTAGCTGTATTTGTTGTTTGTCCTGATTCTCCACTACAGGCAGCGACAGTAAAAATTAAGGGTGCGATCGCGAAGATGAAAGCTGATTTCCGCATAAACTTCGTAAATATTAAACGCTGAAAAATGTGTTGACGACTACAAGATTTTGGTAAAAAATCAGTCGATGTTTGTAATATAAAGCTTTTTGTAGATTTTTAAAATCGAGAGTCTCAGATGCCCAACTTATTACACAAGTCGGGCATCTAGTTTTTAACTAATAATTTAAGACTGCTATTTTCAAAAATAGGTTATTGCTGTTTTTAACTATTACTTAAATATTGATTCTTGAGATACAAAGATTGCTAGATATTTTGTCCTTATGAGTACTTCCTAAAACATGATTTTCCTATTTCATAGAATTTATGATGCAGAAACTCATTGCATAATTCTCAGCAAGTAGAAGTAGCCACATCAACCTAAACATAGACCCCTAGCAGGTTACACTAGTTTTGGTGACAGCCGCTCCACCATTTCTTATGAGGCTTTTATGGGAGCAAATCTCGGACAGATTGCCGATTACTTAGACAAACTAGGTTGGGACTACCGCTTTGATGATGAAGAAGACCGAATTATCACAGGGGTGGAAGCTGATAACCTAGAAGATTTTCTCATAGTTGTTCAATTAGATGAGGAGGGAAAATTTTTCCGCATTTTTGCGCCTCAAGTTTTGGCAGGAGTACAAGACCATCCTCACAAAGCGGCAATTCTCCAGACAATGTTAGCCATTTCTTGGGAAACCAAAATGCTGCAATGGGAATATGACCCAGCTGATGGTGAAATCCGTGCCATTATTGAATTTCCTCTGGAAGACTCAATTTTGACAGAAAAGCAATTTCAACGCTGTTTAAGTGGGTTGATTCAGATTGTTGATGGCATAGCTATCCCTAGATTGAAAGAAGTCATGGCTACAGGGGAAGATCCAGGGAATATCGAGATTGGCGAAAGAATGTTACTCAGTATTCAGGAAGAAGCGCCCGGTTTACTAGAACTTTTGGAAAAGGCAATGGAAGCTAGAAAAAAGCGGGGGACTTTTCCAAGTGACTGAGGCGAATCACCACTTAAATAGCTATACTCCAAAGTGATACCCTCACTATATACTGAAATTTTCTAGGGCTGGATTTTATGACATCCTATGCAACCTCCTCTGCCAAAGCAGAAATGAGTGAACTCCGGCGATTAAAAGGCTTACTACCACCAGAATTACAAAGCTGGGTCACAGTTGAAGGCACAACTGAGGTCAATCCACCCCTGATCCGCAGCGAAGAAATTGGTAAAGACCAAGTAGAAATTCAAATTGACTTGGTGAAATGGGATGCTCTCGCAATGGATCAGCGTAATCTGCTGTTCTGGCATGAAGTTGCCCGCATTCAAATGGACACAATTCCCAAAGATGGTTGGGAAATGGCAGCATTAGCTATTGGTTTAGGCGGTGCTGTAGGTGAGTTGTGGGTACAAGATGGATTGTTGCTGGTGTTAGCTTTGGCGCTATGTGGCGTTTCTGGTTGGCGACTTTATCAAAAGAATAATGGCGAAAAGCAAATGCGAGAATTGCTGGATGCTGATGAAAAAGCGATCGCACTAGCAACTCGCTTTGGTTACAGTCTACCTAATGCCTACAAAAGTCTTGGTAGTGCTTTGAAAAGTTTAATTGATACTACTCCCAGCAAACGCCAACGGTCTCGTTATGAAGCACGACTTTCTGCCCTCAAACGTAGTGCCAACAAGGCAAAAGCTAAATCTCGCTCTCCAGAAGACAGCGAAATGTAGCCGCAGAGAATTATCTTGGGTGGGCAATACCCACCCAAACAAGAATTTATTTACTTTTGCATAGATTTAAACTGTCGCTTCACAAAGAAACTACTAGCAGCCATTAAAACTAGTGCAGCAGTTGTGGTTGGTTCTGGGACTCTTTGTGGTGGTACAAATCCAGCTAATTCCTGTGGACTGCCTTTAAAAGCGTAAACAAAAGTAGGAATTAGAGATTGTCCTGTGGGACAACCGCTGTCAATGGGGACTTGAGAGAAGTTAGTCCCATCTGTACAAACATCAAATTGCACATTATCACCATTTTGAGTGACGCTGAAGTCATTATCTGTACCTACTATTAAGGCGTAAGAACCATCAACAAGTTGCGGCCCGATCGCTAAACCTTCAAATTTTTCGGGAATGGGTTGTCCAGCATTTCTTAGAAATTCGGCAATATCCGCAAACAAAGTCTTACTAACAGGTGTAACTCCATCCGGTAAATTATTTGTACCTGTCAAGCTAATATCAGCCACATTGGTTGCAGCAGTCAGGTCGATTTTGTAGATGCGTTTGCTGGCGACTGGTATTGCACCTGTGGGATCTTCTACACCTATACCGCGATTATCGCGTTCCAGAATTAAAAATTCATTGTTGTTTAAGGCAGTAATGGAACTAATACCAATATTGCGACCTTGAGAATTAGCTCCAAAAGTATTATCAGGGACACGGGCATTAATATCTGCCAAACTTTCCAACTGATAGAGGTATTGAGCCGTACTATTACCAGTGTTGGTGTCAAATTCGACTATCCGTAAATTGCGGCTGCGCCGTCCATCTGGGGAACCTTCGTTAACTAACGGGTCTTGCAGCATAGCAAATAGTCTACTACCATCTGGGCTGAGGGTTACGCCTTCAAAGCCGCGATTGTCTTGGCGACCAGTGGAAATGGTTGGACGACCATCAACGTAGTTAATTGTGCCATCACTTTGTCTGGGGATCAGATTGCTAGGGGTGTTAAATGCCCGAATAAAGGAACCCGTTGGGCTAAATTCGTATATAGAAGGGCCATATTCATCCGAAACGTAGAAATTCCCGTTCGGTGCGATCGCAAATCCTTCTGAGTCAAAACTGCGGCCAAGAACACTAGCATTTCCATTCAGTATTCCAGGATTTAAACCGTTAAAGTTTTGACCATTTTGGGTGAAGAGAATAGTGTCTAATAACTGGAAATTACTGATTGCACCTGTGTTTTGGTCAACATCTAGAGAAAATTTTTGTACCCTTGGGTTGTAGCTGATTACACCACCACCAGGGCCGCGGTCGGCTAGGCTGTAATACACATTGTTGTAGTGATCGTAGTACAAGTCAGAGAAAAACCCTAGGCGATTAGTGTTGGCACTATTGGTATTAGATGAAGATAAATCTGTACTATTTGCCGGAATTGTGATGCCATTAACCAGAGAAAGAGCGTGAGCCGTGGTTGCCGAGCCTGTAATACTAACCACGGCAGTTATCAGCGAAAGGCTGAATCCAGAAATCCAATGCTTTACTGAAATCATGTACATTTCCCAAAAAGACACAGTTTTTTCAGCTTTGGACTTCTAGATTAAAGAAAGATTAACGAAAAATTAAGGTAGTTAATATCACATAGTTACTTAATAAAATACGGTGTTGATTCGGGGAAATCTTCATCAAAGTTTTACACTACGGAAAACGCAGCAATCTTTATAGCTGATTGAGCATTTTATGAGTTTGCGGCACAACCCGGACATGAGGCACAAACTTTTTCATCAACACTTGCCACATCAGCACTTGATCAGGATTTGGGGCAAGTATGGGTGTAGGAGTAAATTGTTCCGAAACGGGTAAAGGTGTGACAGGTTGTAAAAAGACAGGGATATTTGGATTGATATCTGCTATCAATAAAGCAGCTTGTTTTAACTCATCTGGATTTGTACTTTGCGAAATAATTATCTTGATAAAAACATCCACAGATGGGTTGTTGTGGCATAATTGGAGAAATTTTGCATGAGCTTGCCAATAAGTCTCACCGCTGACACTGGGTAGTTTCCAATCCATACCAACAGAGTCTAGATAAGGCAAAATCATAGCCAGTTGATCTGGGCGATGTCCACCAGTTTCTAGGTATATAGGTAGACCAGTAAGCGATCGCACTTGGGGCAGAAATTCATGCAAAAAAGGGGCATGTAGAAGGGGTTCGCCGCCAGTTACGCTAATGCTATCGTGTAGCAACGGTAGATTTTGACGTTTAATCCATTCGAGTAATATGGTTAAGGGGACGGGATTAGAGTGAATTTCAAAGTCTCGTAATCCAGGTGATCGTTCTACCTTACAGGTAGTGGGTGCATTCCATGTGTGGGAGCTATCGCAAAAATGACAGCGCAAGTCACACAAAGCAAAGCGAATAAAAATTTGACGTGTCCCGACATTCAATCCTTCCCCTTGAATAGCAGAAAAGACCTCAATCAGACGCGCGGTAGGTTCAACTGTAATGTTAGCAGTCATGGGCTAGTGGCAAAGCGATCGCACTGTGGCGATACAAAAACAAGTACATTTTTTAGTTCTTGTTCTATTGTGAATCGTCCTTGGCAATCTCGGCGCTCACCCCACATAACTAACAATCAGTCTTTATGCTTACCCTGTAAATATGAGGTGAATTAATTTTCTAGGACACAATCATGTTTGGCAGATTAAATTTACATGGCAACGAAAGTGCAGAGCTTCATGACTAGCCAACCCACAGAGGTAAATTTCCCAGTTACTTCCCTAAATGAAACGGCGATAGTGCAGGTATCTCCGCGGTTAAGCGTGCTGGAAGCAGTCGGCTTTAAGCAAACCTGCCAAGACTTAACCCAAGCAAACCCATATCCCCAGAAAATCATTATTGATTTTCAGCAAACTATTTTTATGGATAGTAGTGGTTTAGGCGCTCTGGTCAGTAATTACAAAACTGCTCAAGAAAAAGGAATTACGATAATTCTGCGGAATGTTACCCCTCAAGTAATGGCGGTGCTAACCCTGACAGGATTAGATCAAGTTTTTCCGATAGAGTCTAGTAGCGACGCAGCATTGATCGAAGCGAAAAGCGTCATAGAAGCGCCTAAAAATAGTTCTCGTAAACCAGAGCCACTTCCCACCACTCATCCCTCCATAGCCTCGTGGATGAAACGCTTGATAGATATAGTTGGCTCATTAGTGGGTTTAGTAATTACAGGAGTTTTATTAATTCCCATTGTGGTTGCTATTACTATGGATGATCCTGGCCCGATTTTATTTAGTCAAACCCGCTGTGGCTGGATGGGTAAACGGTTTAAGATTTGGAAATTTCGCTCTATGTGTGTAGATGCGGAAGCCAAAAAAGCTTTAGTGAAAAATCAAGTACAGGGTGCATTTTTTAAAAATGAAAACGACCCCAGAATTACCAAGGTAGGGCGATTTTTACGCCGCACCAGTTTAGATGAATTGCCACAATTTTGGAACGTTTTAAAAGGTGATATGAGTTTAGTAGGCACTAGACCACCAACACCTGATGAAGTTGAACGTTATGAAGTACCAGAGTGGCAACGTTTAGATGTGAAGCCAGGAATGACTGGAGAATGGCAAGTTAATGGGCGGTCTACAGTCCGCAGCTTTGAAGATGTCATTCGACTCGATTTGCAATATCAAAAAAATTGGAGTTTGCTGTACGATTTAAAGTTAATTTTTAAAACTGTTGCTATTTTATTTAATAGAAAAAGTGGCGCTGTTTAGAAAAAAAATAATTTTAAATTTGTCAGTAAATTTTTTACTCAGATACCCGAATTATTCAATAATTCGGGTATTTTGATTTAAGAATATTATACTTTAACCGTTAAACCTTTCCATTGTGGCGATCGCAGTGATACGGATAAAGCCATTCACACCGAAATAACCCAAGAGTGTGCTTCTCTAAGAAAGAGCCTGCGTGATACCTACTTGATATGTTAATTCCAGCTTTCGTCTTAATTTCATATAGCTTAGGAAAGGCTGAGGCTAAAATTGCGATCGCCGCTAAAAAATAAAATACTGTGGTTCCAAGTTTAGCAAATCTACGGGAATTGCTGTTGACTTTTCGAGACATACAAATTAAAAACTAACAGCCTATTCTAGGTTAGCCTAACTTTGAAAACGTCGTCGAAAACGCTGATCTGTTTTGTCTGATTTTGCTTGATTACAAGTCAAGCAAAGAGTATGCAAATTGCTGATATCGTTTTGACCACCCTGCGCCAAAGGAATGATATGGTCAATAGTCAAATTAGTTTCTTCCGCCGTCTTACCGCAGCTTTGACATTGATATTTATCATGTTGAAATACATATTGTCTCACTTCTGGTGGAATGCGAATACGTGGCGTTTTATTCATAAATTATCCTCGTGAATCAAGCGGCGTAAATCATCAAGAGGCGATTCAGGTTCAATAATTTCTGGTTCATCAGGAATAAATTCTAAAGTAACTTTGATTCTTATTTTTCCTGCTTGCCAAGCTTTTGCTCCAAGCTTAAGTATTTCACAGTCTATACCTTCAGTAAACCATTTTTGGTACTGTTTGTAATATTTACTACCAATCAAATATCCACCTGGCTCAATTTGTATTCCATTAGAATTTAATGAGTTGTAAATCGTAGTAGGTAAGTCTCCACAAAATACTTTTGTAATCCCTTCTTTGATTTGAATAATTTTAAACACCTTATCTCTTACCGATAAAGCATCATCAGGATGGCAATTTTCTAGATTAAAGTTATCTTCCATATTAATTGGTAAAACTTTTTACTGAATAATAGATATTACTATTTCAATATGCTCAGATCCCCGACTTTTTAAAGAAGTCGGGGATCTTTTTTATTCACAAATAAATTAGTAATGGCATATCTAATAATTCACCCTATATTTATCTGCGTCCATCTGCGGCTAACCAAGCCTACATTTGTGCCACACCATCTAATAAACCATCAGAAATTATCACACCATTACTAGCCGCAATCTTTTCAACCACATCTAATTCACTAAGATTGATAACTGGCAGTAAATAATCATATAATTGCATAGCCTGCAAACAACTATTAATTCCAGATACTGCGGCGTTATAACTCTCAATTTTTTGTTCTAAAGTACTGAGTAAGCGGCGATTCTGCGAAATTTTCTCTTCAGCTTCGTGTTGCAAAGTCTGTTCTAAATAAACACGCGCTTGGGGATACTGCTGTAAAATTTCATCAGCTTGTTTTTCCGCCATTGGTAACAACTGCACTCTTAGAATCTGATTGATAGTTTGGCGGAAAGATTTGCGAATTGTATGGGAAACTTTTGGTTCAAAATCTAACTTTAGTAATTGCCTAATTGCTGGTTCAGCTTCTACCATACTTTCACTGTCATAACTCTGCGAAGTTTGCTGCAAAGTTTGACGAAACTGATAAATCGAAAAAGTACCTTCATCATAAAATCTAGGACTTTCTCGAACGAAGCGATCGCATTCTACACTCGCTGCACTGACTAAAGCTAATGATACCTGTTTTTCAATAGCTTTTATCTTTTGTTCAATCCCACCATCATTACCCAACAAGCGATATAACTGACGATAGTATTCTGTCTTCCGAATTGTTTCCATCAACCTTTGGAATAAATTCGCCACTAATTGTTCAGAGGAATTTACTAAAATATCTTCTAATTGATTAGATAAATAATAAAATGCCTCTACTAAAATTGCAATTAATGGTGCGGTTGCATTACGCAAATGACTGAGAGTAGCACGTCGATAAGCATCAGCTACAGAAAAAGTATCTAGCAATTCATCTAACCGTCTAATCATGCGTGATTGCAATTGGCGAAAGTCTGTTTCAAAAGCATCACAAGCCTGATTATTTATTTGGTTAACTTCTTCTATCAAATGCTGGTTAAACTCTTTACCTATTTGTTGTAGCTGTTGATTAAGCCGCTGTAATTCTTGCGACTTCATCGCTTCAATTTCTCGTGGTTGACTGTCTAAATCTCGATAATCTGACTGATAATTTTTTTTCAACTTAATACAAATATCTTCTAAATCATCAGCTAGATTTTGAAACAGCAGTGGACGCTTTTCTTCTGTAAGATAGCGGGTAATTGCTGCCCGAAATTCTTCAATTCCACTATCAAGAATTAGCTGATTAATTAAAGGTATACCTTGCTGAGACAAAATCCGCAGATAATTTTCATTTGGCGTTTCAAAACCATTGAGGGAAATCCGAAAATTGGTATGAGAAAGCTTACCAGAAGTTACACAGTAATTATTAAATGCGTAAACAAATTGTGGTGTTTCTTCCTGGTCATTTAAACCTTTAACACTTTCGGCAAAAATAGAATCTAAGCCAAACCTATTCTGTAAACTTGTCTGTTTAATTTGACTACCGTAAAAACCAAGTAAACCACTAGTTTTATAAACTCTGCTGGTATCCCGAAATTGACTGCTAATTAAATCATCCAATCGCTGCCTTAATTGGGTATTGTACCAAGTTTCGTCAATGCGATTGAAAACATAAAAGACGCGATCGCGGATTCCTCCATTTCCCCGCATTGTTTCTAACATAGTCGTTTCTTCTTTGGTCATATCGCCAGCCGATGCAGGTTTCAGCACACACACTACGGCTGATGTATCTGGATGTTGAATTTTACTATAGGTTAACTGTGCATCTTTCTCTACTGGTGCATCAATTCCTGGTGTATCAATAATAACGTTACCATCTTCTAATAGAGGGTGGTTACAATAATATTCAATTCGCTTTAAAACCGCACTATTGCTTCCACGACGTGCATATCCCGCAGCTTCTTTCAAATTGGAAAAGTTAAATTTTTCCATTGAATATGTGGCATTATTAACTGTGTGAATATGCTCATAATTCTCTTTATATCCTGTTAGTAATAAAATTAATGCTTTAGCTTGTTTGGCTCGTTCAGATCTACTTTCACCACCTTCTTGCTGAATAATTGCTTCACAGCCTTGATTTAGTAAATTATTGACTTCACTTTGATTGATATTCGCTGCTGTGACAAATCCTAGTTGTTGACACAAAAAACTTGCCTGTTCCCGAATTTCAGCTTCACTTAAAAATGTGAGAACTACCCTTTCTTGATCAACTTCTGCATACTCAATTTTGCATTCTGTACCTGTAGCATGTCCCTCAGCACTATAAAGTAATTCTCTCTCTAGTAGTGCATTAATCAGCATAGATTTACCTGCACTAAATGCACCTGCAAACACAATTTCAAATTTCGGAGATATTGCCTTGCCTAAAGAAGTTTGTACAGGTGTGATATCTTGAGAACGTAAAGCAGGTTCTTGCTGTAAAAGTTGTAAAATTAATTCTACTTGCTCTTTTAAATTTGCACACTGAATAGGCAGATTTGTCATTTTAAATACCCTGAATATTACATATATATTAATAACGATTAAATCGGCAAAACCTCAGTAAATGTACGCTTAAGTAAATGATTTATGCTGGCTAACAGATAGCAAAATTTAATGCTAGGCATTTTAGATTAAGTTTTCTTGAGTTTCTGGTAAAAACTTATAGCTGTGGACACCACCATCAAAGAGAAATCACTTTAACGTGGTGAACTTGCAGGTTTAAATTTTAGTGCTGTAATTCTATGAACAGACCAAGTATGAAGATATTGAACAAACTGCTAAAAAATGTATGGCAGTGTTTAGACAAAAATGTAATGTCTAGATAGCTTTATTTAGATATATAAATGTGATGTTAATCAGTTAAATACATACTATTAATTAATAATTAAACTTGTTTACTAAAACAATTTATATTTACGCTTTAAATAAATAAATGTATCAATTAATGTGGTGTCTTAATCTTTTGGCATAAATCTGAGCTATTAATAAAATCTAGCTAGAGAGGGATGAAATAAAGAACATTATTATATAATGAATGTCAATCTTTGCTGGTGAAACCAAATTCAAACATCTGCTTTGAAGAGAAGTAGCCAAATAATTTTACCTCCTAGAAATAGATTTCATCTGATTGACAACCACCATTGGAATTGTAGGTTTAATTACTCATGCTCGACGGCGAATCTCTTGGTAATTCGATAGATACTCAGCAACTGCTTGACGCTAATAACTGGAACGTTATTGAAACAAAATTTGAGCCAAAACAGCTACATCACAAAGAAACAGTTTTTACCCTCAGTAATGGCTATTTAGGAACGCGGGGAAGCTTTGAAGAAGGATATACACAAGATAGCGCAGCAACGCTAATTAATGGTGTTTATGATGATGTAAATATTGCTTATACAGAACTGGTTAACTGTCCTAACTGGTTGCCATTGGTGGTGACTGTGGCAGGCGATCGCTTTAGTATGGATTCTGGAGAGATTCTGCAATATGAGCGTCGGCTAGACTTGCGTTTAGGTTTGCTGAGTCGTGATGTGCGTTGGCGTAGTCCTCAAGGTCATACCCTAGATTTACATTTTGAGCGTTTTGCCGGTTTAGCAGATCAACATGTTTTGGCTATTCGTTGTCAAATCACATCTATTGATTTTACTGGGGAAATTACCGTCACAGCGGGATTTGATGCTGAACCAAGAACCACAGGTGTTCCCCATTGGCAAACTGTACACCAAGGTGGGTTAGATCAAATAATTTGGCAGCAAAGCAAAACTCTGCACTCAAATATTAACCTGGGGATGGCTGCTAAGTTGGTTGTCGATGGTGATGATAATGCACCTATTTTTGTCGAAAATGCTTCTGGTTCACCAGTTTTAACAACAACTCTAGAGTGTGCGCCACATCAAACGGTGACAATAGAAAAGATTGTTACTGTGTTTACTTCCAGAGAATGTAAGCTTCCCATAGCTTCAGCTTTATATAGACTAGCCGATGAACCAAGGTATAGTACCTTATTAGCAGCACACATTGCCGCTTGGGAAGAAGTTTGGCAAGACAGCGATATTATTATTGAGGGCGATCGCCAAGCGCAGTTAGCTGTCCGCTATAATCTTTTTCAAATCTTAGCTGTTGCACCCAGACACGATAACCGAGTCAGCATCCCACCAAAAACCCTCTCTGGTTTTGCCTATCGTGGTCACATCTTTTGGGATACGGAAATTTTCATTCTGCCTTTTCTCACCTTCACTCAACCAGTCTTAGCCCGTAACCTACTCACCTACCGCTATCACACTTTACCAGGAGCAAGGCGTAAAGCCCAAGAAGCCGGCTATCAAGGAGCTATGTTTGCCTGGGAAAGTGCCACAACCGGAGATGAAGTAACTCCTCGGTGGGTTCCTGGTGCTAACGGTGAGTTAGTGCGTATTTGGTGCGGTGATATTGAAGTGCATATTACTGCTGATGTCGCCTATGCAGTTTGGCACTATTGGCAAATTACCGACGATGATGAATGGATGCGTGACTATGGCGCAGAAATTATTCTTGATACGGCAGTTTTCTGGGAAAGTCGCGTGCAGTGGAACGAAGAACGCCACAGCTACGATATCTTAGATGTCATCGGCCCTGATGAAAATCACGATCGCGTGGATAATAACGCCTTTACCAACCTCATGGTACAGTGGCATTTGCAATCTGCATTGGCGCTATGGGACTGGTTCAAGCAAGCTTATCCGGAAAAATCTTCTGAGTTAGTACAACAACTAAACTTAACTACAGAACGTCTGCATCGTTGGGCAGAAATTCAAGAACGCATATTTGTTAACCAAGATACAGCCACAGGTTTAATTGAACAATTTGAAGGCTTTTTTGGGCTAGAAGATGTCAACCTGGCTGACTACGAACCCCGCACCAAGTCTCTGCAAGGTCTGTTAGGAATTGAAGCCACTAGCCAAAAACAAATTCTTAAGCAGCCAGATGTGTTGATGTTGCTGTACTTGCTGCGTCAACGCTACGACCATAACACTTTGGCAAGCAACTGGGAATATTACAGCCAACGTACCGACCATTCCTATGGTTCTTCCCTCGGCCCCGCAATTCACGCCATTTTAGCCTGTGATTTGAATCAACCAACTGAAGCCTACACTCACTTTTTACGAGCAGCATTAGTAGACTTGGAAGATGTCAGACGCAATGCAGCAGAAGGCATTCACGCCGCTAGTGCTGGAGGAGTTTGGCAGTCTGTCGTCTATGGCTTTGGCGGTGTGCGGATGACACAATTTGGCCCTGTAGCTTGTCCTAACCTCCCGCCTAGTTGGACACGCCTCAAGTTTCGCTTGCAATGGCGCAATGATTGGTATGACTTCGACTTGCGTCAAGAAACCACGATGGTTGTAGGTACACCAGAAGTTGCTGTTCCTGCTTGGGCAAATACTATTGAATTAGATAGCGTTTTAACTGAAATTTCTGCGTTGCAATAATAGTTACAAAACGTTACTACCACAGATTCGCTCCTATGAGGAGCAAGCACCACAGTAGGTTTAAGAGAACATAAAACTACAGGAAACACAGATAATTTATCTGTGTTTCTCTGTAATTAAATAGTCACAGGTGATTCCACATAAATTGTTGGCTCTTGCAGCTTGAATTCAATACCATGATTAAATAGTTTTTTAGAGATTTTTTCATTGGCTAACTCTAACAGCCGTTTACGCAATTGCAGAGAATTTTCACTGGAACCCAAAATAAAAAATGTTACTCTTGTGCGTGTGAACTGCTGCTCATCTTGATGATTTAAAAAAGTAATACTAGTACTTCCTGGGTCAATCCCAAACAGAGAATTAGTACTCTCAACAATTACCTGCTGCACTAAAGCTTGTTCTTTTTCTTGCAGGATATGTAAAAAATCGAGGTAAAGTAATACCATCACTTTTTTACCACGAGTAATATTTTCGATTTCTAAGTTTGCCAATATGGAATTAGGAATAATAAATAATGTACTCTTAGCCGCAGTACGTATCTTGCTTGATCTAATTCCAATTGACTCTACTCTGCCAAACAAACCTTCGGGAATTTGGTTAGATTTTTGTAAACGAATATATTCTCCAGGAACAAAGGGTCTATCCAAATACAAAACAATAGTTCCCAGTAACTGTTCTAAGGTTTTTTGGGCTGCAAAAGCCACAGCTAAACCACCAATTCCTAAGCCAGTCAATAAACCAATTAAATTAAATTGTTGACTTTGAGCAAAAGCTAAAACAGCAATAAATCCAATAATAACATTTGCCAAAGTTTCAAATACTAAAAGTAATTCATCTACTTCACGACCAAATTTTCTGACTATTTCAATACCATAAGAACGAAGAAATTGGCGAAATAATTTAGAAGATAGCCATGCAAGGCTAATAACTACAGATAAATCAATAATTGGAGATAATAAATTATAGATTGATTGATAATCTTCGATCCATGCTAGAGATAATGAAATTAAAATTAAAGTCCCAGCAATTCTAAATAAGTTTCTTAGAGGTTCGACGAGATTATTATAAATGCTGGCTACTTGTTGGGGTGCAAACCTTTGAGTAATGATTCTGACGAATGTTGGAGTATATCTTCCTGCCAACAAAGACAGAAAAATAAGCCCTAGAAATATGCCAAACTTAGATAAGGCTAATATTGTGGTTTCACGCTGAAAAAAGCTCAAAATAAATTGGGAAATATTTGTCATTATCTCTAAATCGTAATCGGCGAGTCTACATAAATTGTTGGTTCTTCTATATCAAAAGCAATACCATATTCTTTCAAAAATTGAGTCATAGTTTGAGTAGCTAAATCTAAAAGCTGACGGCGTAATTCCATTGAAACATCGCCAGAACCCAAAATAAAGAAAGTGACTTGTGCTTGAGTCTTTTCTAGTTCTCCTGAATGATTAACATTCTTAAATGTTACTTCTGTATTCCGTGAATCAATACCAAAAATATCATTAGTACTATCGAGAATTACTTGACGGATTAAAGCGCGTTCTTCACTGCTAATCGCTCGATA
This sequence comes from Nostoc sp. C96, assembly GCF_059384975.1. Taxonomy (NCBI): domain Bacteria; kingdom Bacillati; phylum Cyanobacteriota; class Cyanophyceae; order Nostocales; family Nostocaceae; genus Nostoc; species Nostoc sp. C96. Next base: position 21,756 of record NZ_CM182020.1, read on the forward strand.
GAAGGTCAAATAAAGTATAGACATGACTTTCTTCGCACCAGTGAAGTTTTCAATATTCAATTGAGTTAAAGCACTATTAGGAACTATCATCACAGTACCTTTACCAGAAGTTCTAATGCGTGTGGATCTTAATCCGATAGATTCAACTCTGCCAAAAGTACCGTCGGGTAGTCCAATATAATCTTCAATTACAAATGGACGGTCAAGATAAAGAACAATACCACCGAGAATTTGTTCTAAAGTTGTTTGCGCTGCAAAGGCTACTGCTAAACCACCAATTCCTAAACTTGCTAATAACCCTAATATATTAATTTTATGCGTTTGAGCATAAATTAGAGTTGCTGTCACAATAATGACAATATTAGCTACCCATCTTAAAAGAATGAGTAACTCACTACTGATTTTTTGCCCACTCTTAAATGCAGCATTTAGTAAATAAAAATCAAAGAAGTTTTTAAATATCTGTGCTGCTAACCAACTACCTGCGATCGCTAAACTTAAACTAAAAATAATTTCTAATGAGTTTGTCCAATAATTATTCGGCAGTAATAAGGCAAAAAGCTCGCTAATTACAATTAAAGATACAACAATTAATAAACTTTTATTGGGTTTAAATAACTTTTGATATATATCATCAATTTGAATAAAATTCAACTTATGTAAAAATAGCCTAATTAACGATAAACTTGACAGACCTACAAACAATATACAAACTCCAAAAAACAGACCAAATAATCCAATTTGTATTTCTTTCTCTGTCATAATTTCCGGCACTAAAATCATCATAATTTTAATAAGTAAGTTAACAGTGACTACATTCATATCAAGAATTGAGGTTGACTATTGTAGTGGCACAAGGCCTAAAGTTAATTAGACCTTGCTCATTATTAGATTGCCTGTTGCCGTAGTCTTGTTATTCATTTGTGTGTTGGTAAAATGCTAACCACAAGTAAATACTCGATAGATAGGCTACCGCTAAGATGCAGACAGTCCGGATAAACTGAAAGTCATTCATAATATTTAATTTCGGAGTAAATGTGTGCAAATAGTTTACAAATTGATATTTGTAAACTTTGAAATTAGCATCCAAATAGCAGGATGAAGCTAAAATGAATTAAAATTCAGAAGCCTGAATCAAGCACAATGAACTAGGTCATTAATCTTGATAAAATGACCAGATAGATGCAAAAAATTTTCCTCAACTCTGTTGAGGTATACGGCTAAATGGTGATGAATTACACTTGCCTTATATTTGACTAGCTTTTCACCCAAGCTTTGCTTGTGCTGCTAACCCTAAACTACTGTAAAATCAGTAGATATGACTGGATTACCAGCGTTTTTAGCCTATAATATGCAGGCGAATATCGCTACAATTTTTGTTTGCCCTCATTTTATAATAAAGCAGAGAATAATTACCAAATATTTTTTTGTTTCAAAAATATTTTTATTTATAAAATTAAAATAGATTGCCAGACTTATATATTCTTAGTAATTTAAGTTTAGGGAAAGTATTTATGAAAATAATGATAGTTATTGGATATTTATACTGTAATAACCTTTATTTTCTCTAAATTTAATATTAGTAATTTATGATATTTAGCTTATTAATAGTCTCTAAAAATTTTATTTATATGTTATTTCTTTTTGTAAAGATATACTTAGAATTGAGACAAATGTAATTTAATCAGGATTAGATTCAGCAATTTTACTTTAAATTATAGGCATTTAAAGGTAAATAAAATAACGGTAAAAATGGTTAATTCATTTTGCCAAATTCTCTGTATAGCCCTGGTTAAGAATAACCCAGTGTCTCAATACTGAATAAATTATGCGTAACAGATAAAGAAGTAAGGAAATCTTACGAGTCACATTAAATAGATACACTATACACTTAAGTGTTAATGTTATTACTTGACTTAAGATTTTTTTCTTTAACTTAAAACGAGCGCGGCAGGGCTCGAACCTGCGACCGATTGCTTAGAAGGCAATTGCTCTATCCACTGAGCTACGCGCCCAAGCTAAAATTATGGCTCTGAAAAGAGTCATCTATACAATTATATCGTTATCGCCAGCGATAAGCAATCAAAAATTGCAGATTTGCTATGGCAAAGCTAAGATGCTAGTCGAACAAAGCAAATCAATCATTGATTAGCTATATTGGGTGGTCGAGGCTGGTTATTGGCATTTTAGTGGAGATATCCCTTGGGTAGCTTACACTAAGGTGGCTAAAGAGCGATCGCACAGCTTACCCCAAAAATATGCTAAGTAATCGCACTCTTGGCGATGTTACTAAATCAGATTATAGATCGCATATCCACAAAGCCCCTGTGAGGAGTTATTTGCTAGTGCCATGTTTATTCTCAAACGGCAGGATGTTGAAATATCGAGCATTCAGCACCCAAAAAGGGATCAGCAAGTGCCGATCCTCCATTATCAGGGGCAAACCTTTCGGCTGATTAGTTTATTTAAAGCTAATCAAGAAGAAGAAGCTCGCGCCTTGTGGAGAGATTTGACAGATAATCGCGGCAAAGCTTGTGTCTTGTTAGAAGAACCAGATCGTTTTAGCATCTGGGGTAAAATCCGCTTAGAACAGCTAGATGGTGATACTGGTGGTCATAACAAGACAGGAATACTCATTCAAGCCAGTATTTTGCTGCTGCAAGCTGTTCATTTAGATATTGAAGAGTTTTTAGGCGCTAAACAACTAACATTATTTGAAAAAGATCTGGGCGAAGTTTTGCGACAGCAGAAATTTCCCGAAACTTCTTCCCCCGAATCAGTTAAACACTTAGTGACAATAGATCCCCTAGAAGGAACGAAACTTCCTGCTTGGCAAGAAAATCATGTAACAACTTTTTTACAAGAACTGCACAAGCTAGGGAAAACCTATTTTGGTAATGCCAATTTTGCCAACAAAGTAGCAGATAGGTTACAGGATATGGCAGATGGCGAGCGATCGCTATTTATCTCTTGGTTAAACCAATCTTCACTGAGTAAATTGTGGCAATAGCATGAAAAGGATGAATTATGAAGTCTGAAAAATCCTGTATATCAAAAAAATCTGCTTTGTTCGTCCCACTGGTCAGCAAGGCTATACCAATAAATTTTCACCCCGTCCTTCAGACTTCATACTTCAAACTTCAGACTTCAGACTTCCAGCGTGCATATACATAGTCAATTCTTATGAGTAGCTCATACAACAATAATTCTCTAAGTTCTAAATCCATCTTCAGTAATCGCAATATCATTTTGGCCGGGATTGCCTGGGCTGTAGCTGCACTATTATATTTTTTGCTATTTAGTGCTAAAATTCCAGGAGCCAACGGCGTAGAAAGTCGTGCCGAATGGTATGTGATTGGCACAAATATTTTTGAAGCGTTAGCTTACTTGGGTGCTGGTATTTTATGCTTAAGGAATTGGCGTAGCCCCCAAATCGTCAGCAGTCGAAATGTGTGGTTGGCAATTGCCATTGGTATGCTTTCTTATTTCCTGGGAGGGATATTTTTTGGCTATACAGAAATAATTTTAAAAGAAGAACCAGATGTATCGATTGGCGATGTGTTTTTTGTATTGACTTATATTTCCCTGGGCGTAGGCATGATTTTAGCTGTGGCATCAAGACGCATTAATCTCGAAAAATGGCAATGGCTGATTGTATCAGCAATAGGAGTGTTCGGCAGTTTGGTGGCATGGTGGATTTCGATGCAACAAACAACACCAACAGAATTACTCGCTGCGATTTTGAATTGGTTTTATGTAGTTAGTGATGTAGTGCTGCTGATTATTGCTACAACCTTACTCTTAGCTTTTTGGGGAGGACGGGTGGCTCAATCTTGGCGAATGATTGCAGCGGCGGCCTTTTCGCTTTACATTGCAGATATGTGGTTTAAATTCGCTCAAGGGCCTAGTTACCAAAGTGGAGACATATTAGAAGTGTTTTGGGTATTTAGTGGAGTGTTATTCGGTATGGGCGCAGTCCTAGAACATGACGCATCATTGAGCCGGACTCGCCGGGAGCGTGGACGTAAACGAGCTTAGATTTGGTGTCTACCGTGAGAAAACTAACAGATTCAGATAAACAAGAAATTCTTAAGTTATATCGAGAAACTGCTGAAACGACCTCGACTTTAGCAGAACGCTATGACGTGAGTAACTCAACAATTAGTCGCTTGCTCAAAAGTACCTTGCCAGAAGATGAGTACGAATACCTGGTTTCTTTGAAACGGGCAGCTCGCACTCCTGAAGGTAGGGCGCAGGTAAACTATGAGCAGTTGCCTTTGTTGATTAACAAAGAGCCGGAAATAGAACCTCCTCAAAGCGAAAGCAAACCTTTAGAGTTGCCCAAGCTCAAATTACAGGAGACCATCATTGAGGCAGAACCAGAACCAGACGAAGATTCAGAGGACTCAAATTCCGCTATTAGAAGAGTACGGCGACGTTCTTCAGCACCAACAGAAAAACCAAAGCCACGATTAGTCAGAAAAATAGACATTCCGCCAGAACAACCGCCGGAAATTCCTAGTATTCCTAGTCCAATATTGGATGAGGAACGGCCAAAAGTTGCTGCTTTCGCCGAGATGCTGGGCGAAGAATTGCTGGATGACTCTGAAGATTTAGATGATTTAGATGATTTAGATGACGACGATTTAGATGATGAAGATTATGAGGAGGATGAAGATGACTTTGAAGAGTCAAGACCTTTAGTTACTAGACGCAGGTTAGGTGAAGCACCAGTTCAAGTTTTACCATTGTCGGCAGCCAATTTGCCAAGAACTTGTTATTTGGTAATTGACCGTTCAGCAGAGCTAATTACCCGGCCACTCAAGGACTTTGGTGATTTGGGGCAAATTCCGACTTTAGAAACTCAGCAAAGAACTTTACCAATCTTTGATAACCACCGCGTGGCCAAGCGTTTTTCAACAAAGCGCGATCGCGTGATTAAAGTTCCTGATAGTAGAATGCTCCATAAGGCTCGGACTCATCTCCAAGCCAAAGGCATTACCAGACTGTTAATTGATGGTCAAGTTTACTCTTTGTCTGCCCTTTAACTAAAAGGCAGGAAGCAGGAGGACGACACTTTGCTCAAGTCGGGGAACCCGCCCACGCAAGTGTCTCCAGAAGGTAATGAACATTATTTACTATTCCCTGTTTCCTGTTCCCTGTACCCTAATTGTGAGTGTACACAGCTAAATTAAACCGCTTGGCTAAATTCACGATGTCTTGTTTGCGAGCAACTTGATTCACCCATAGTTGAGGTATACCCTCAATACCGTAATAAATTCCTGCTAACCCACCAGTCACAGCCGCAGTTGTATCTGTGTGTCCACCTAAATTAACAGCTTTTAATACTGCTTCTGCATAAGACGCGCTATTTAACAAACACCATAACGATGCTTCTAATGTGTCAATGACATAGCCACCAGATTTAATCTCTTCAATTGGTAAGCTGGCTATTTCACCACTAAATACTCTTGCAAAATAGGGCATTTCTTCTAGGAATTGCGGTGCAGAATAAATAGGTTGAATTTTCTCTAAACCTTGAGTGTAAGCTGTGGGCAAGTCAGCACCTTGCAGTAGTTCAATGGCGATACTAGTATAAATGCCGCAGGCCATTTGCGATCGCACATGAGCATGGGTAATACAAGACACCTGATGCACTCGTGAAATCAATTCCGGGAAATCTAAGGTTTTATAGCAATAAGCCATTGGTAAAATTCTCATCAAAGAACCATTACCATTACTCATTTCGCTGGTTCCCCCAGCTTCTAAAGGTGGCACTCCCTGGTTAATCCGCATAATAGCTGCATGGGTACTCTGACCAATACCAAAGATTTCCCCCCTAGGAGTCCAGTAAGCTTGCTTGTACCACCGCCAGAACGACAAAGCTATATCATCTAAGGAATATCCGCGGCAAAGATTTTCTGCCAAACAAAACGTTAAGGAGCTATCATCTGACCAAGTTCCAGGCGGTTGATGCCATGTGCCGTAACCAAGCATCTTCGTGACTGGGAATTTCATTCGTTCAGCGCGGCTAGTAAACTCCACAGGGACACCCAAGGCATCACCGACACATAAACCCATCAAACCAGACAACGTTTGTGTAGCGGTTAGCATTATGCCATCTCCACGAAAAACGCCAAAATTTCACAGCCAGAATACAGTTAGCCCAATAGGGACTGAATTCTGATTAATTAACTTTATATATTTCTGCCATAGCTTATTGCTATTACCGTTACAGGCAATTGTCATGTCTTAGTTAAAATTTCCAAATCATCAAATTTGCATAATTCATGCTAAAAAAAATCAATTTTTATCCCTAGAATGTGACAGTTCTTCAAGCGCATACTCTAGATAAATGTCCGGTTTAGATCAAAATTGCTGCGTATATCTGAAAATTTTATGCAAAATCAAAGAGTAAATTTACTATCAACTCTTCGGCATCAATAACAACAATAACTTCATAGATATTGAAAATTATCTGGAACCTTTTTACACAACTTTCGACCTAGGATATAACAGCAAAAATTCAAAAGATTGGCAAAAATATGAAACGTTTACTTCAGTCTTTCGTGGCAATTTCTACATTGTCTTCTTTAGTGATTGCGCCTCTTGTAATGAACGCTGGTCAAGCTGCTGCTGAACAGAAAAAAGGTACTGATGCTAGTTATATTGGTGCGGGTGTTGCAGCTGGCGTTACCAACGGCGGACTCAACAATGATGCTGCTAATTTTGGCGGTAATCTCACAGGTAAAGTGAAATTAGGCAGCCTCCCGATTTCTGCACGCGGTAATGTTCTCTGGAATGATAAGACGAGTACTATCATCCCAGAAGTTTCTTTAGACGTGCCAATTGCTAATAGAACTAACGCCTTTATCACTGGTGGCTATTCTTTTCTGGATAAAGATGGTTCACCTAGTCCTTTAGGTAATAGAGATGCCGTAGTAGTAGGTGCTGGTGTGGAATCAGAAGTTGCTAATAACTTCCTCATCTATACAAATGCCAAAGTTGGACTACGTGCTTATCAAAATAGTCCGGCTTCTGCTGTTAGCATCAATGGTGGTATTGGTTATCGCTTTAAATAACTTGCTCTGTCACAAGTTAGAATTTAATTTTTACGTAGGCACAATTTTTCTGATTAATTCTCACATTTTTAGATGTTCGGCAATCAAAAGTTATCAACAGGTAAAGATAATAATTTGTAATTCTTTTGCCTTTTGTTGATTAACTATGAAGTAAATTGATGGAATTCCAGCCCAATATGATGAATGGTGTTGTTGAACTTTGAATGTTGATGGAAGATCAGACTTTATCGGTAAAAGTCAACGAAAACCAACAAACTTTAAGTTGATTTATACCACCTACTTATATATGCTGGTTTTGTTAAGTGTAAAACTATCGACAAAGCCGGCTTTTTGCCGTGTTACAATTGTCGTATTCCTCATATTTCCGACCGGATTACCGGGAATAACTGAGCCAACAACTTAGCTTTGGCTTTCATCCTTGCTTTATTGAGAATACTATACAACTCTCATGGTTAAATCTGCTCCTCCCTCACCTGCCAGCCGTAAGCCCTCAAAAGTAGAAGGCATCAAAGAACATAGTAATTTTTTGCGTGAACCTGTAGCAACGCAGATCCTTGAGGATACTACTCATTTTACTGAAGACGCGATCCAAATCCTCAAGTTTCATGGCTCCTACCAGCAGGATAACCGCGATAATCGCGTGAAGGGACAGGAGAAAGATTACCAATTTATGCTGCGGACAAAGAATCCTGGTGGGTTCGTACCGCCGCAACTATATTTGGCTTTAGATCAGCTGGCTGATGAATATGGCAACCATACATTAAGGGCGACTACCCGTCAGGGTTTCCAAGTGCATGGAATTTTAAAGAAGAATCTCAAAGCCGCCATTGCGACTATTGTCAAAAATCTCGGTTCGACTTTGGGCGCTTGTGGTGACATTAATCGTAACGTTATGGCTCCACCAGTTCCCTTCAAAAATCGCCCTGATTACCAATATGCTTGGGAATATGCCCAAAATATTGCTGATTTGCTCTCACCCCAAACTGGTGCTTATTACGAAATTTGGCTGGATGGGGAAAAAGCCATTAGTGCAGAAGAAGATCCAGCGGTGAAGGCGGCGCGGCAAAGTAATGGTACTGGCACGATTGTTCATGACAGCGAAGAACCGCTGTATGGTACTTACTATATGCCCCGGAAATTCAAAGTTTCTGTGACAGTACCGGGAGATAATTCCATTGATTTATATTCCCAAGACTTGACTTTGGTAGTGATTACTAATTCTCTAGGGGAACTAGAAGGATTTGATGTTTTTGCAGGCGGTGGTTTAGGTAGAACCCACAATAAAGAAGAAACCTTTGCCAGATTAGCAGACCCGATTTGCTATGTAGACAAAGCCGATGTTTACGAAATCGTCAAAGCAATTGTCGCTACTCAAAGAGATTATGGCGATCGCACTGACCGCCGTCACGCTCGTTTAAAATACTTAATCAATGATTGGGGTGTAGATCGATTCCGCGCCAAAGTTGAAGAATATTTTGGTAAACCAGTCGCCCCCTTCAAACCATTGCCAGAATTTAAATATGAGGATTTCCTCGGCTGGCAAGAACAAGGCGATGGCAAGTTATTTTTAGGTATTTCCATCGACAATGGTCGCGTCAAGAATGAAGGTTCTTTACAACTCAAAACCGCCTTGCGGGAAATTGTCGAAAAATTTCACCTACCTATCCGCCTGACACCCCACCAAAACCTGATTTTCTGCGATATTGACCCAAAAAACAAATCAGCCATTCAAGAGATTCTTGACCGTTGTGGTGTCGTTTCTAACCCTGATGAAATCGAACCTTTAGTTCGTTATGCAATGGCTTGCCCAGCTTTGCCTACCTGCGGTTTGGCTATCACCGAATCAGAACGGGCAATACCAGGAATTTTACAACGCATTCGGGCGCTGTTAGATCAAGTTGGTTTACAAAATGAACATTTTGTGGTAAGAATGACAGGCTGTCCCAACGGCTGCGCTCGTCCTTACATGGCAGAATTGGGTTTTGTGGGTAGTGGCCCAGAATCTTATCAAGTGTGGTTGGGAGGTTCACCAGACCAAACAAGATTGGCGCAACCCATTGTAGAAAAGTTGCACGACAATGACATAGAAAGTTTCCTAGAGCCGATTTTTGTTTACTTCCAGAAGTCACGGGAAGCAGATGAAAGCTTTGGGGATTTTTGTTCACGGGTTGGTTTTGATGCTATTCGAGAATTTGCGGCTCAGTACCAGCCGGAAGCTGTCGCCGTCACTACACCAGAAACACCACTTCAAGTAGTCACAACTAAAAAGAAAGCTGCACCAAGTAGATCACGTCCTCGGATTAGTCTTTATGACGAGGTTTACAGCAAGTTGAAGGAAACTGCTACGAGTCAAGGTAAATCTATGACGGAAGTAGTCAATGAAGCGTTGAAAATTTACTTGCAGATAGATAACTAACAGCTGAGTTTAGAAGTAGAGATGCGCTATTGTGTGTCTCTACTTTCACAGTTTATTTGTGAGGCTGTTCCAAATCATAGTTTTTTTCAACGCAAAGGTACGCGGAGGTACGCGGAGTTTTTTGGTGTGAAATAATTAATTTGAGTTTGAGATTACTCGATTTCTTCACAGCGAATCAACAAGGTTTCCATCGCTTCTGCAAGAGAAATTAAATCTATCCAAGAAGAACCAGTGACTAAATTTTGCGCGTGCGCTAATCGGTTGCGTAACTGTTCAGCAGATTTTAAGAAGCGTTCGCCAAACCGCTTTGACTTTAATTCTAGTTGCTGAAGTAGTTCTGGTTGGTTTAAAACTAATTCTCGTTTGTCACAAAACTGGAGATAATCTAATAAATCTGTGGCTTCGTTTCTTTCTTGACTTTCTCGCCACAGATGTTTAGCAATTTCTATCCGTTCTGGTTTGAGGAATTTCTGCCAAGAATCTTGAGGATAATACAGTCTCACTAGCCGTAGGAGATTCATTTCTAGCAGTGTCACCAAACCAAACAGAAGCATTCGCACTGGTGCTTTTTGTAAGTCGCCACAAGTCACGATTCCACTAACTTGATTGCAATCTAAGACAAATAAGCGAGGAGTTTGTCGCAAAATAGGCAGCAACTTCATAAGTGGGGTAGAAATGGCTATCAGTTCTTGGGAATGAAACACCCGTTGATAATCACCGCATCTGCCGGATTTTACCTGGATTAAACTAGAGCGTTCAACATAACCAGTGATATTGTCTTCCGTTTCAATGCCGACAACATCAAAATCTTTTGCCTGCATCCACTGTAATACCTCTGCTACCTCAGCTTGGGATGACACAGCTTTGAGAGGTTCTGCCACATATTCGATTGTAATGTTGTTTTCAAACAAACTCCGCAGGTCTTGCGATCGCGATTTTAGGTGTTTCATCTGCCTTTAGCCATAAGACATCAGCAGGATAAGTATTTCACTTTCAGCTACTTTCTGTCAGTGCAAGCTGAGAACTAATCCTCTGATATTCATCTGTGCAGAAGTTTAACGGAAAATTCCCCACAATGCGATCGCATCATTCAGCATAAATGTCTGATGATTTTCTCACAAGCGATCGTACTTTAAAATCAAGTTTTATAAAACTGTCCTAATTGTTATGCAAAATTATTTACGCCCTTACATCTGTGTTTGTATCACTCATCAAGTGAAATCGTATGACCTGTATCTTTTTTTCTATTCTATATCAGTACTTCTGTATATATCTGTCTAAAGATATCCATAATAATTAACTGTTATCTCTATTGATAGATAAATCAACCTAGGTGATCCTGGTATGTTTTTCCTTAGTTTAGAAATAGTCGAGGTAAAAAATATGAGTATTGAAAATAGAGTAGAAGCTACTGCAAAAAATATTGAAGGCAAGGTGCAAGAAGTAGTTGGTGAAGTTACAGGGAATCCCTCAGATAAAGCTGAAGGTAAAGCTAAACAAGCTGAAGCTCAAGTAATTCACACTACAGAAAACATCAAAGATGAACTTAAAAAAGCTATAGATTAGTTATAAAACTCTCACAAAATAGACTAACTATAACTGTAGCCTCAAGGTTATATCTTTATACAGAATACTCCACTTTTATTCAAAGTGGAGTATTTATATTTATGGGCAATAGTAACAATAAAATCAGCCTAACCATAATTTTTATTCAACTAATAACTAGCGCGATTAGTTAGCAAACTCCAGATAAAAATAGCGATAATTGCACCAATAATGGCAACAATTATTCCCGGAATGCTCAGGGTTGCTGCTGTGAATTGTAACCTGCCTGTTTCTAAGAGGGTAACGATAGTTCCGCCAATTAAAGCACCGATGATTCCTAAAACCATAGTTGCCAGAATGCCACCACCTTGACGACCAGGATAAATAGCTTTAGCTATGGCTCCAGCAATCAGACCGAGGATGATCCAAGCAATAATATTCATAATTAGTTTTGCAAAGATTATGCCAGTATCTTATTAAGACCTACCTGCTTTTCCGTCTACCTCAAGAAATAAGTATTATGGCAATAAGTAGGGTGGCAAAATTCCTCTGTATTCGATAACTACAATGCAAAATCTATACTATTAATATTTTTGAGTTTGAGGCCAGCGCCAATTGTAGCGGTTCCAGTCGTAGATACCTTGAATTTCAAATTCAGACCCGTTAGAAAAACGAATAATGCAATTTTGAGGAGATTTGTTAGCATTGCTGATTTCATCGACCTGAATCACTATGCAGAGAATCCATTCCCGTTTACAAGGGCCATCTTCTTGTACCCATTCCCATAGTGCATTAGAAACCTCAATGCGATCGCCTACTCTTAACTTCAGTGCATCTTCAAAGTCAGCATATTTGTCAAAATGATATGACTCAACGCGGTTCAACCATTGCAAACCATAGCGATCTCGGATGAATTGGACTGTACCTGAGTCTTGGTTATGTAGCCAATCATTTAACAATTGCACTTTCCAAGTGCGGTTTTGTTGTTCTTCCGTTTTGACAAACTTTAAAAATGCTAATAGTTCCTCTGAGTCTAATTCGTCTAAAGGGTTAGCAATATCGGATGTGGAATCTTGAGGAATTTGCTTGACTACTTGCAGTAATATTTGTTTCTGCGTCTCAGAGAGAGGACAGCTGGCTACATCACAACGCTTAAAGGCTGTTTGCAATGCTGTTTTAATCTCATCTGGGTTCATAGGTCGTCAATAGCAATTTGGGGGTTATGTCTATAATTATTACAAAATCCCTAGTTAGGCAGTAAACGGCAATAGTCTTATTCCCTATTGCTTATTTAATTGTGAATTCTCTCATAACAGAGATGCGATCGCCAAAATTTGATTTTAATTAACTTTCAAGACTTTGTTCGCCACTTCAATTAGTTCTTTTGCAGCTTTTTCCTTACGTTCACTGTAGCGATCAGTCAGATAATCTACCTTGTCTCGCAACAACAAAGTAAACTTATACAGTTCTTCCATCACATCCACAACGCGATCGCGATAGGGCGAGTCTTTCATTGTGCCATCTTCGTTAAACTCTTGATATGCTTTCGCCACTGATGATTGATTGGGAATTGTAAACATCCGCATCCATCGCCCCAAAATTCTTAATGTATTCACGGCGTTGAAAGATTGGGAACCACCGCTTACCTGCATTACAGCCAAAGTTCTACCTTGAGTCGGACGAACCGCACCGATATTCAGAGGAATCCAATCAATTTGGTTTTTCATAATTCCAGAAATCTGACCGTGCAACTCTGGGCTAGACCAAACTTGGCCTTCTGACCACATACTTAATTCCCGCAATTCCTGCACCTTGGGATGGGTGTCAGGGACACTACCATAAATTGGGAGTTCTCTGGGGTCGAAAAACTTCACCTCTGCACCAAACTCTGCAATGATGCGTGCGGCTTCTTCGGCTAACAGGCGACTGTAGGAGCGATCGCGCAAAGAGCCATATAAAAATAAAATTCTGGGGGGATGGTCGAATGTTGTCATAGATGGAAATAAATAAGATTATGCTTGATTTACTGATTCAATTAATTGCGCCACCCGTTCTTTAATCTCATCGCGCACTCTGGGGAAAATTTCAGGTTGTTCAGCCGGATCATCTAACTGCCAATCTTCAAATACTTCGCGCACAACCCATTCCGCCGGTAAATTCACACCACAACCACACAGAGAAATCACCACATCAAAATCTTCAGCTTGAAAATCACTTAGTGGTTTGGAATTTTGATCGGTAATATCAATACCAATTTCTTGCATAACTGCGATCGCTTCTGGTTTAACCTGACTCGCCTCTAACCCCGAACTAGTTACGGCTATTTTTCCTTTACCTAGGGTTTTAGCAAAACCTTCCGCCATTTGCGAACGAGCAGAATTTTTTTTGCAGACAAACATAACACGTTTCATAGATAACCCCTTTTTTTATTCCTGATAGTTGTAATTATTTGCAATCCCCAAAACAACGCGGATCTAGCAAGGTTGCTTTCTCCGGTTCTCTCGGAAACCAACTTGCTGTGCGCTTACAAAACTCAACCAGCATTAACATAACTGGCACTTCAATTAAAACCCCCACCACCGTAGCCAGTGCGGCACCAGAACTTAAGCCAAATAAAATCACAGCCGTGGCGATTGCCACTTCAAAATGATTACTCGCGCCAATTAATGCTGCTGGTGCGGCATCTTCGTAAGCTAAATTCAGCTTCAATGCTGCTACATAACTAATCAAAAAAATGAAATTAGTTTGAATAAATAGTGGTACAGCAATTAACAAAATATGCAAGGGATTATTCACAATTAGTTCACCCTTAAAGGCAAACAGCAGTACTAAAGTTAATAGCAAAGCCGTAATCGCCACGGGAGTCAAATAATTGAGAAATCGCCTTTCAAACCACTCTCTACCTTTATATTTAAAAATCCAGTAACGGCTATACATTCCCGCTATTAGCGGTAAACCAACATAAATTAGTACTGAAAAAACAATAGTTTGCCAAGGTACGGTTAAATTATTCGCCGCTAGTAACCACCTACCCAAAGGTGCATACAAAAACAGCATAGCCAAAGAATTTACAGCCACCATGATTAAGGTGTGTCCCTGATTGCCGTAAGAAAGATATCCCCACATCAGCACCATTGCTGTACAAGGCGCAATTCCTAATAAAATCGTGCCGGCAATGTAAGAATTTGCCAGTGTGACTTCCCCACCGCGAATAATTTCACTTCCGACAATCAAAGGACGAAATAACCATCCTAAGAAAAATTGAGCGAATACCACCATAGTGAAAGGTTTAATCAACCAATTCACGACCAAGGTGAGCATTACTGGTTTGGGAGCGCGGATAGCATTTGTAGCTTGCGTGAAGTCAATTTTCACCATGATGGGATACATCATGAAAAATAAACAGATAGCAATGGGAATAGACACTTGATATACACTCATGGCATCCAGTGCTACCGCCACTCCTGGAAATAATCGACCCAAAACAATTCCGCCAAAGATACATAAAAATACCCAAACAGTGAGGTACTTTTCAAAAAAGCTGAGATTGCTTCCTGCTTGTATTCGGTTCGTACTAGCTTGCGAATTATGAGCCATTAAACTACACCTAAAATTAAACTAAATGCCTAAAACTTGGATTCTTTCCGCAACAATTCACCAATTGTTAGATTCATTTCTGCTTTCCCATCAAAATACTATCTTTCATATCAAGAAAACTTGATGTATTGGGTTGTTGTCAACTGAATAATACAAAAATTCATCAAAAAAAGTTGATGGGTTCTCTAACGATAAATTAAAGTCTGCAATCTCTTGGTTATGAAATTCAGGTAAGCTGAGGTTAAAAATAGTGCTGAGTGTTAAGTGATGACAAGAACTCTTTGGCGCTAAGTTCACTCAGCGTAATTTGTTACCTTTGTGAAATATGCAAAAACAACACAGCAAAGCATTTTTATTGAATTTCCCAACTTTGGTTATGCAGCACTACTCAAAACTGATTCAGATAATTTTTACTTTCTGTCTAATCACGTTTCTATCATGGGTGATAACTCCCAACGCCGAAGCTTTAACACAGATTAGACTATTTGACATTTCTTATAAAGATTGTCCCCCAGAATTGGCTCAGGGGGCGGTGACTAGTAGTGGTAGCGCCGCGGCTAATTGCTTTATTGTCACAGGTAAAGCAGAAAATGGCACTTACAAAACTGTATATGATGCAGATATCTATGGTCGGATCTATGATGCTAACAACGACTCTGTAATGCAAAATCGCACCCGTCTTGGTTCTATAGCCGAAGTTCCACCAGGGACTAGCGATTTTGAACTCAGAATTTCTGTACCTGCAAATCAGCCATTACCTTTGCAGCTCAAGCAATTTAAAGCATCGGGATTTAGTAGCCAAGTCCGAAGATGAGTGCTGAGTAACTACGGCTAAAAATAAAAAGTCTGGGTCGGTGAACCCAGACTTCAAACTAGTAACTTCTAACTGATAGTTACGCAAAGACTTGCAGACCACCAGCCAGACTACCTACTACTTGGCCTACTACTTGCAGCAATAAAATCGCCAACATAGGAGAAATATCAATACCGCCCAAGGGGGGGATGATAGAACGGAATACATTGAGATATGGGTCAGTAATTTGGCTTAAAGCAGAAAAAGGCTGATTGTACCAATTGATGGTGGGGAACCAAGTCAAGAGAACTCTAATGAATAGTAGAGCAGTATAAAGCTGTATGAAGGTATTGAGAGTGCTAATCAGTAAATACATGGATTTTTCGGTTTCCTGCTAAGTTTCACAAGCGGTCTTATAGTTGATTTTAGTTTAGTCGTTGTCATACTGTCTGCGAATCAGTGTCTATTTTGACCACGACTAGCAGTTACCGGAATTTCCGATGAGTCTGAAAGCGAAAACTAACTTGAGGAAAGCTTACTCTTGTATTGAGGAGCGATCGCTTACACCTTGACTAGCATTACCGTTAACATCGCCCAATTGTTTTCTCACCTCATCAATTGTGGCATTTAACTGAGCAATTTTATCTTCTAGCGATCTCCTAGCCGTTTCCATTTCCAAATCACCAGTTTCTGAGGCTCTCATCCGCCGTTTTGTGGAGTTTTTTTTCGGTTCTACTGCACCATTGCTCAGTTCAGTTTCTTCTTCTGTTGATTCGAGGTCGAGGCGAGAAGT
Organism: Nostoc sp. C96; assembly: GCF_059384975.1. Lineage (NCBI taxonomy): Bacteria > Bacillati > Cyanobacteriota > Cyanophyceae > Nostocales > Nostocaceae > Nostoc > Nostoc sp. C96. The sequence goes on from NZ_CM182020.1 coordinate 37,982, forward strand.
AATTACAGCCCCTAAAACGCCCCCAACTAAGCCACCAAAAAGCGCCCCTGCTAAAAAACCACTAGCAAAACCATCACGCTGACTCATAACTTTACCGCCTTGAAGCAACCTTACAATCTTTAATATTGTGTTGAGCGATTTTCTTTGCCTAGCTGCATAGTAGCTTAAGTACCAAAAATGCGATCGCCAGCATCTCCTAATCCCGGTACAATAAAACCGCGATCATTCACTGTTTCATCAATAGTTGCAGTGTAAATTATTAAACTTGGATAAGCCGCACTCAGTTTCTGCAATGCTGGTGGAGCCGCTACCACACTGACAATTCGCGTCAACGCCGGATCAATCCCCCGTTGTGTTAATTCTGCCATTGCCCTCATAATCGAGCCACCTGTTGCTAACATCGGGTCTGTGATTAACACTCTTGTTTGTGGATCAAATTTTTCTGGCAATTTGTTCAAGTAACATCGAGCTTCCAGCGTCTCTTCATCCCGCACTAAGCCTAAATGATAAATCGAAGCCAAAGGTAGCAAAGTTTGTGCGCCTTCTAATAATCCTAATCCCGCCCGTAGAATCGGCACCACAGCCACAGGCACTTCGGGATTAATAAAAGTTGCTGGACAAGAGTCTAAAGGACTTTGCACCGTCGCCTCTATCGTCGGTAGCCACTCTCGCGCCGCTTCGTAAGTTAGCCATCTACCTAACTCAGTTATCGCACTACGAAATAATACTGAAGGTGTAGCAGCATCACGGGCAACTGCCAACCAGTGCTTAATTAAGGGATGGGGAGGAACGTAAACACGCAGTTGTACCGTCATAGCTGGAAATTAGCACTTTTGATTTTATAGGAACTGAAACCTCATCATACTCTTTCCTGCGTATGGCTGATAGCCAAAATCAACACACCAAAAATTATTGAAAATCTTTTTCATTAATAGTTGACATAGATTCTCAATCACAGTTATATTATTAATCAGTGTTCTCCTCTCTTTAAGGATCGGCAGACGGGATTAGCCAGCAGTAGCAGGCTTGTCCCTCTTTTTTTGTGTATTGGTTATTAGTCGTTATTTATTGGTACTTTGTTAGGGTTTTAGGCATAGAAACACAGCCTATTCCAGATATAAGTAAAAAGATTAAACTTTCTCAACGGAAATTAGGCTATTTTGTATTTTGTCACACCAATAACCGATAAAAAAGGACAAATGACCAATGACAAATGACAATTTTGTGTTTGACGCAATTATCATTGGTTCGGGAATGGGGGGTTTGGTAACAGCCACTCAACTAGCAGCCAAAGGCGCTAAAGTCTTGGTACTAGAACGTTATCTGATTCCCGGTGGTAGTGCGGGCTATTTTGAAAATCACGGTTATCGCTTTGATGTCGGAGCTTCAATGATTTTCGGCTTGGGGAAAAACGGCACAACTAACTTGTTAACTCGCGCCCTGGATGCTGTAAATGTTGATCTAAAAACAATACCCGACCCAGTACAGATTCATTATCATCTTCCCGATAAATTAGACATTAAAGTTGACCGGGATTATGAGAAATTTTTGCAAAATCTTACTGCTTACTTTCCTCAAGAAGCAAGAGGCATTCGGCGCTTTTATAACGAATGTTGGCAAGTTTTTAATTGCCTGAACAGTATGGATTTATTGTCGCTAGAAGAACCTCAGTATCTCATGCGGATGTTTTTCCAGCATCCTTTAGCGTGTCTTGGTTTACTTAAGTATCTACCAAAAAATGTCGGAGATGTAGCGCGACGTTATATTAAAGACCCCCTATTATTAAAATTTATTGATATGGAATGTTATTGCTGGTCAGTAGTGCCAGCGAACATGACACCAATGATTAATGCAGGTATGGTCTTTTCTGATAGACATTATGGTGGTGTCAATTATCCTCAAGGCGGAGTAGGAATAATTGCTCAAAAACTAGTAGAGGGTTTAAAAAAAGTTGGCGGTCAGATTCAGTATCAAGCTAGAGTCAAAAAAATTATTATAGAAAAGGGATGTGCTGTCGGCGTAGAACTAGCTAACGGTCAAATTTATCGAGGTAAACGCATAGTTTCTAACGCTACACGTTGGGATACCTTTGGTAAATTAATTCCTGTAGATAAAATACCCAATAATGAGAAAATATGGCAACAAAGTTATGAAAAATCACCCAGTTTTTTGAGTTTACATATAGGTGTCAAAAGTTCAATTTTACCCAATGACACAGAATGCCATCATATTTTGTTAGAAGATTGGGCGAAAATGACAACAGCAGAAGGCACAATTTTTGTTTCAATTCCCACATTACTTGACCCAGATTTAGCACCAGAGGGACATCATATCATTCATGCCTTTACACCTCACTGGATTGATGGTTGGCTAGGTCTGTCGGCAAATAGATATGAAGCGAAGAAAGAAGCCGCAGCTTGGCGAATTATTGAGCGACTAGAAAATATTTTTCCTGGGTTAGATGCAGGGTTAGATTATCTAGCCGTAGGCACACCCCGCACTCATCGTCGTTTCTTAGGACGAGAAGATGGCACTTATGGGCCAATTCCCCGGCGTAAATTGTGGGGATTGTTAGGAATGCCATTTAATCGCACAGCTATTCAGGGACTTTATTGTGTTGGTGATAGCACTTTTCCTGGTCAAGGGTTGAATGCTGTCGCTTTTTCTGGTTTTGCTTGCGCTCATCGCATCGCTGTAGATTTGGGAATTGCTTAATAGTCAATGGTCAATGGTCATTTGTTGCCTGTTCACTCTCACCTGCTATATTCTGACTCAGCACGGGCTGAACGCCCCGCTACCGCTAACAGCACTCTAAACTCAGGCAACTTGAGACACACGTTGTTGGATGGGAATTTTGACTATAAATTCTGTGCCATTTCCAGGAATGGATTTGCAGGTAATATTACCGCCGTGCTTGTCTACAACAATTTGGTGGCTGATAGACAAACCTAATCCCGTGCCTTTACCCGTAGGTTTAGTTGTAAAGAAAGGTTCAAATAATTTTGCTTGAACTTCTGGCGAAATTCCTGGGCCGTTGTCAGTAATATGAATAGCAACCCATTCATCACTAATCATGTTTGTATGAATTTCAATGCGGCTGGGTTTTTGGTGAATTTCTGCCAAAGAACGCTGTTGGTCGTATTCATCTAAGGCATCAATAGCGTTAGATAAAAGATTCATAAAAACTTGGTTAATTTGCACCGCATAGCATTCCACCGGTGGTAACAGACCATAATCTTTAATTACTTCGATTTTGAAACTGTCTGTTTTTTGTTTCAGACGATAATTTAAAATTGTTAGCGTGCCATCAAGACATTCATGAATATCTGTCTCAGTGAGGGTAGCATCGTCTGTACGCGAGAAAATTCGCATAGATTTGACAATTTCTCGAATTCGCCGTGCGCCAAAATTCATTGAGTTGAGCAACTTTAACAAATCACTTTCGAGAAATTCTAAGTCTGTTAATTCTAATTCTGCTTGAATGCGAGGTGTAGGATTAGGATATTCAGATTGATATAAATGTAGGATGTTGAGAACTTCTTGAGTATATTCATTGGCATGAACGAGATTGCCATAAATGAAGTTTACAGGGTTATTAATCTCATGGGCAATTCCCGCTACCATCTGTCCTAAGCTAGAGAGTTTCTCACTTTGAATTAACTGAATTTGGACTTTTTTCAGTTCATCATAAGCTTGACTAACTTCAGTAACTTTCTGCTCTAATAAGACATTTTTATGTTCTAATTTTACAGCTAAATCATGCAATTGTAAGTGCAGTTTTACTCGTGATAAGACTTCTTCTTGTTGAAAAGGTTTGGTGATATAGTCTACTGCACCAACTTTAAAACCTGTGATTTTGTTGGTTGTATCAGATAGTGCCGTCATAAAGATAACGGGAATATCTTGAGTTTTTGGGTCTGCTTTTAATAGACGACAGGTTTCAAATCCATCTATTTCTGGCATCATGACATCCAACAAAATTAAATTGGGTAGAGCATATTTGACTCGCTCTAGGGCGACTTTTCCCGATTTTGCTACCCATACTTCCAGACCTGCTTGATCTAAAGCATCAGATAAGACACCTAAATTAGCAGAATTATCATCAACAATTAAAACTGTTGCCGTTTGTTCGACTTTAAAGCTCATAACGCTTACTTGTGAGAGTGAATTAATGCCAGAATTTCTTGGTCTTGAAAACCTTGTGCCAGTTGATGCAGCTGTTTGGTAAAGGGAATATATTTTTGATCAATTTGTGATATTAAGGCTGCTTGTTTTATGATTCCCTTAAAATTACCTTTCATTACTAACTCATAGAGAGTTTCTATCTCATTTTGAGGTGGTAAGACTAGTTCAGCATTATCTATAATTAAATGGTTTTCGCTTGTTTGCTCTTCATACAGCCACTCTAAATCGAGATATTTCCGCAATTTTTGAAATAGCGCGATCGCCTGTATAGGTTTAGGCAGAAAATCATTCCCGCCAGCTTCGATGCTGCGATGTTGATCGCTTTCAAACACGCTGGCTGAAGAAACAATAATGATGATGTGTTTAAAAGCTGCTGACTGACGAATGCGGTGAATTAACTCAAAACCATCAAGTTTTGGCATCAGCAAGTCAGTAATGACTAAATCTGGCTGAAATTCTGTGATTTTTTGCCAACCTTCTTCACCATCATTGGCTTCCGTCACTTCAAAACCGATGGGACTGAGCAAATTATGAATTACGGAGCGATTTTCCCATTTATCATCAACAACTAAAATCTTGGGCTGACGGTCTTTAATACCAATAATTTGCCCATAATCATCAGCTTGAGAAGTTTTTACCCACTCTTGAGCTTCTGGTAAGTCAACATCAAACCAGAAAATACTGCCAACTCCAATCTCGCTTTGAACGTGAATGGTGCTGTCCATTAATTCAGCAATTCTTTGGCTAATGGCTAATCCTAATCCTGTACCTTCGATTTGTCGCCGCCTGTCGCCTGCTTGCTCAAAGGGTAGAAAAATGGTTTGGAGTTTTTCTGGCGGGATACCAATTCCACTGTCGCGGACTTCAAAGCGGATTTTGCCTTCAAAAGCATAGCTGATGGTAAAGGTGACTTGACCTGCATCGGTAAATTTGATGGCATTGCTCAGAAGGTTAATTAATACTTGTCGCAGCCGTTTTTCATCAGCACGGATACCAATTGGTAATTCACTAGCAAATTGATAACTAAATTGAATCCCTTTGAGTTCTGCACGAATACGACACATTTCGGCGACACCTTGCAAGAAGGCGGGAAAGTGGAAATCACTACTCATCAATTCCACTTTTTGGGCTTCGATTTTGGACAAATCAAGAATGTCGTTGATTAAGGTGAGCAAATGAGAACCGCACTGATAAATGACATCAATGCGCGATCGCTCTTCTTCGTTGAGATGTTTGGCACGCTGTAATATTTGGGCATAGCCAAGAATACCGTTCAGCGGTGTGCGTAACTCGTGGCTCATGTTGGCGAGGAATTCGCTTTTAGCATAGCTGGCGGCTTCTGCGGCTTCTTTAGCTTGAGCAAGGGCGATTTCAGCTTGTTTGCGATCGCTAATATTGCGTGTTATGGCAATGATACCAAGGATGTTGCCCTGATCATCCCGCCAAGGAGCCTTGGATGTTAAATAAGTTCCTCCACTTTTCCCATTCGATAGTTCTTCTTCGTAAGTTGTACCAATACCTGTTTCAATAATCTGGCGGTCTTTTGCCATGATTTCACAAGCAACTTCAGGGGGAAAAACTGCCGTATCGTCTTTACCAATGACTTCTTCAACAGTTCTACCCAGAAAATTTGCAGAACTAGAGTTGAGGGTAAAATAAATTCCCCGATCATCTTTGACAACAATAAAGTCAGGTGTGCTTTCTAAAATTGAGCGCAGTAGTATATTGCTTTCGTGCAAGTCTTCTTCTGCTTGTTTGCGTAAGCGAAGCTCGTCGTAGACATCGCTAATATTGCGTGTTGTGGCAATAATGCCGAGAATATTCCCGTGAGCATCTCGCCACGGAGCTTTAGAGGTGAGGAATGTGCTGAAGATTCCATCTTTAACAATCTCTTCCTCATAACTCTGTGGTTTGCCTGTAGCAATAATCTCACGGTCTTTTGCCATGATGGCTAGGGCCGCATCTAATGGCAAAACTTCCGTATCGTCTTTGCCAATAATCTCCTCAATTGGTCTACCTATGTAATTGGCTAAATTAGTGTTAAGAGCGACATGACGACCTTGGCAATCTTTGACAACGATAAAATCGGGAGTGCTTTCTAAAATCGAATTCAGTAGTATGTTGCTTTCGCGCAACTCTTCTTCGGCTTGTTTGCGGTCATGAATATCACTGCAAGTGCCAATCCATTCTCGGACACTACCATCAGCCGCTAATATGGGAACACCTCGCGTCAAGATGTAACGATACTCGCCATCATGCCGACGCAGTCGAAATTCTTGTTGATAGATAGTGCGTGTTTTCATCGCACTTTCCCATGCTTGTGTTGTCGTTGGGCGATCATCAGGATGAATCGCATCTAACCATCCCCAATCTTGAGATTCAGCAGCGGTTTGACCAGTAAATTTATTCCAAGCTTGATTTTCGTAGGTTGTAACACCATCTAATGGAACTGTCCAAATCATCTCAGAAGTGGCAGTGCTGAGATATCGATAGCGTTCTTCACTGTGTTGGAGTGCGATTTCAGTTTGTTTGCGCTGAGTGATGTTTTGGGTAAACATGATAATGCCGCCAATTTCACCGTTGGCGAGATGCCAAGGACGAATTGACCAGCTTACCCATTCTACAGAACCATCAGCGCGGGGATAGGGGTCTTGTTCACGTTGAGCGATCGCACCTGCTAAACACTGCTGGTGAATTTGTTTCCATTCTGGGGGGACATCAGGAAAAATCTCGTAATGGGAGTGTCCAATAATATCTTTGCTTAAGTTATAGTCTTCTAGCCATTTATGACTTACAGCTAGATAACGCATATCGCAATCAAATATGACAATTCCTATCGGGGCATATTCAATTGATTGATGTAGAGCTTGTTCTAATAGATTGGAATTTCTCTCAGTTTCTGCTCCAATCCCCTGATAAGGTTGAGCGTTTTGGGGGTTGGTTTGCTCTGATATTTCGCTCATGCTTTTTGATTACTTATTCTCTTGCAAGTTTTCTGAGGGGAATCCACTCTTTAATGTGTGGTTTTATATTGGGAACTGGACTGGGGTCATCCACAAATCTACTTGAGATCCAGAATTCCCTAAAAATTTGGAAAACTAACAAAAAACTACGTTGAAATGAGTTTATTATAGTAATTTAATAAATTTACATATTTTGTGAAAAATATTCGTAAATAAAAAATCCCTGACTTATTTGAAAAGCCAGGGATCTGATTCGCCAATTTTGAGAAATCAAATATGACTCAATATATAAACCCTATCACTGAAGTATTCTCTATTCTTTAAGTCGAGATTATTCGCACTTTATTAGCGGCTGTTATCGCTTTATCTCTTGCTTGTTGAACTGTCTCAGCTTTTGCTAAGGCCACACCCATCCGTCGATAAGGATGAGCCGAAGGTTTACCAAATAATTTAATATCGACATCTTTTTCAGCTAAAGCTTCAGCAACTCCGATAAAAGAAATTGAATCTGATTTTTCAGAAGCTAAAATTACTGCACTAGCTGAAGGGCCAAGTTGTTCAATATGAGGAATTGGTAAGCCTAAAACAGCCCTTAAATGTAATTCAAATTCATTTAGGTTTTGGGAAATTAATGTCACCATACCCGTGTCATGGGGTCGAGGTGAAAGTTCAGAAAAAATTACTTCATCTTTGGTGATGAAAAATTCCACGCCGAAAATGCCTGCACCGCCTAAAGCATCAGTGACTTTTTTAGCTATTGCTTGAGATTGTAATATTTTGTCTTCAGATATGTTTGCTGGTTGCCAAGACTCTTGATAATCGCCTCTTTCTTGGCGATGACCAATAGGCGAACAGAAAATTGTCTGGTCATTCCATTGCTTAATTGTCAGTAATGTAATCTCGATTTCAAAGTTAATAAATTCCTCAACAATGACTTTTTGACTGTCACCTCTGGAATTAGCGATCGCATAATTCCAAGCCTTTTCAACTTCATCTTTATTTGCTACTACAGATTGTCCTTTTCCTGAAGATGACATCACAGGTTTTACAACATTTGGAAAGCCAATTTTATCAGAAATTGATATGAATTCTTCCAGCGTTACAGCATAACCATATTTAGCTGTTCTAATGCCTAAGTCTTTGTGTGCTAGTTCTCGAATTCTGTCGCGGTTCATTGTGTAGTTAGTCGCCGCCGCAGTGGGAATAATTGTAATTCCCCGTTGCTCAAATTCCAGCAGTTTTTCTGTTCTAATTGCTTCAATTTCTGGTATTATCAAATCAGGCTGATATTTTGTAACTACCGCTTCTAAATCATCAGCACTCAGCATTGAAATGACTTCTGCACAATCAGCAACCTGCATAGCCGGAGCATTAACATAACGGTCAACAGCAATTACATAGTTACCTAGACGTTGAGCAGCAATTACAAATTCCTTGCCGAGTTCGCCTGAACCCAACAGCATCAGTTTTTTAGGTAACTTAATAGAATTACTCATCAATTTATCCAGAAAAATTTCAGTATCATCATCTTATAATTTTTCGGATTTCAATTCTCATTATTTGGATGAGTAAACTTAGCTCCCCGTAGTTTTAAATCTTGAGACTGTAGCTGAGTTAAACCGATACCTTGACCAAATTGACAACCTTCCACTAAAGCATCTAGCCAAATTGTTTCATTCAGTGTTGCACCTGTTAAATCAGCATTGCGTAAGTCAGCTTTAGTAAAATTAGCAAAGAGCAAGTCAGCATTAACTAAACTGCTACATTGTAGATTAGCATAAGTTAAATTAGCTCTAATGAAATTTACCTCATCTAATACCAAATCAGACAAATCAGCACCAACTAAATTAGGAAATTTTAGCTGTTGAGGATTTTGAAAAAATCTCATTATACAAACTATATTTGCTTCATTCAATTTAACTTTAGTCAAAAATTTATAACGACATATTCCTAACAATTTGAGAGTTTGTAGCCGTTGTTTAGGATTTTGTTCTAAAAACTGAATTGCAGTTTTTTGTAATTCTTGAGTTGTTAAGTTAATCATTATATCTAATATCAATAGTGATGAATAAGTAAGTCGGTGAGAAAAAATTTAACTATGTTACGAAAGATTAACTAAGCTAAAAACCTCTTCACTCCTGCCTTCTACCTCCTGCCTTATCTTGACGATAAATATTCACGACGACCTACTTATCTTTTTATCGGCAGTATTATATCGATTGTAGTACCTTGGTTAATCAAAGAAACACATTTAATTGAGCCACCATGTTGCTCGACAATAATTTGATGGCAAATAGATAAGCCTAAACCTGTTCCTTGACCAACAGGCTTAGTAGTAAAAAAAGGTTGAAAAATACTTTGGCAAATATTTTCATTCATACCACAACCATTATCAGTGAATGAAACTGTAATTTGATTATCCTGAGATTGAATTGTCCGAATCCAAATAGTTAATGTTTCAGCTTTATTTTTATCAAGATTAGCTTCTTTTTGAATTAAAGCATCAAGCGCATTATTAATTATATTGAGAAATACTTGATTTAAAAGGCGAGGATTACAATAAATCTGAGGTATTTTGCCATAATCTTTAATTACTGAAATAGGTTCACTATGACTCACATAACGGTTAAGCCTATGCTGCAAAATGACAAGTGTGCTATCAATACATTGATGAATGTCAGCTTTTTTATAGTCAGATTCATTCAAACGTGAGAAACTAGAAAGTGATTCTACAATTTCACTAATTCGATTTGTACCATTCTCCATTGATTCCAGCAGCTTTGGCAAATCGAGATGGATAAAATTCAGGTCGCTTTTAGCAAGAGCTTTGACGATTTTGATATCTGGATTCGGATATACAGAAGCATAAGTTGTTAAAAGATTGAGTAAGTCATTAGTATATTGACGAAGATATCCTAAATTGCCATGAATAAAACTGACTGGATTATTAATTTCATGAGCAACTCCAGCTACCATTTTTCCCAAAGCTAACATAGTCTCGCGTTGAATTAATTGCATTTGAGATTGTTGAGTTGCTTTTAATTGAGATAAAGCTGATTCTGCGTTTTCTTTGGCTATACGATATTGCTCCTGTACTAGAAACAATCTTTTTAGTGTTTGGTAGTAAATAGTAACGCTAAACAAAACAAATAATGCGCCAAAAAAGAAAACCATACCAGTCAGTAATGGTATCCATTCAAACAGTCTCGTAATTGTTAAATAAATACATAACGAATAACCACCCAGAAAAAAAACCATGAGCGAAAACATAATTCGCCAACTGAGTTTATCTGGTTCTGTCTTGAAAAATGTGAGAATTTTTCGTGTTCTAAGAATAGATAGTCCCATGATTCCAGCACCCAGAGCAATCAGGGTGACAATCAAAGACAGAACAACTGGAGAACTTAACATGGTATTGAGCTAGGTTGAACGGTAAGATAGGCTGTAAACTATCACCAAGCACTTAGGGAAAAAGTCATTTTGATTTGACTGTATCGAAACAATTCAACTAATTGGCATGGAAGACACAATAGTTTAAGGCTTACTCGCTGAAGCATAAGATAAATTATTGACTCAACATTGTAAGTAAACAATCTCTGGATAGCGGAATTCTAATCTAATCATAAAAATGCCCTTACCAAAGGGCAAGGGGTTACGCTCTCCACAACAGAGAATTGGAGAAACTTCAACAAAGCTTCATTAATTTCAAGATTCCATTTCGGCTAATTCTAACCAACGTTCGGTAGCTGTATCAATTGCTTTTTTGAGAGTTTCTACCTGCTCATAAAGTTTTTGTACTTGGCTATAATTTCCGGGAGAAACTTTATTCATAGCTGTTTCTGCTTCAAATTTTTCAGCTTCTAATTGAGAAATTTTAGCTTCTAATTGTTCAAATTCACGCTTTTCCCAATTAGATAGTCGGCGGCGTTTTTTGCTTTCAAAATCTTTAGGTTGTGTGGCTGATTGAACTTCAGAGTTTTTCGGTTTATCGTTATTTTTAACTGTTTCTTGTTGTGCTGCTTCTTCAGCTTTTTTATAGTCGAGATAAACAGAATAATTACCAGGATATTGACGAAGATTACCACCTTCCTCTAAAGCAAAAATTGTGTCAACAGTGCGATCTAAAAAGTAGCGATCGTGAGAAACTGCTATTACACTCCCAGAGAAATCTTCTAAATAATCTTCTAACACTGCCAATGTCTGCACATCTAAATCATTGGTAGGTTCGTCTAAAATTAGGACATTGGGCGCACTTATTAATATGCGTAGCAAAAATAAACGGCGTTTTTCTCCCCCAGAAAGTTTATGAATTGGTGCATACTGCTGGTTTCCAGGGAATAAAAACCTCTCTAACATTTGTGAAGCAGTTATTTTCGTCCCATCAGCAATTTGTACAAATTCACCTTCTTCTTTGATGTAGTCAATCACACGCTGATCTTCATTCAAAGCCGTGAGTAATTCTTCAGAATGTTGGTCAAAATAACCAATGTGAATCGTACCACCAATCTCTACGTTACCTGCATCCGGTTGTACTCGCCCGGTAATAATATTCATTAAGGTGGACTTACCAGCACCGTTACCGCCAATAATACCAATGCGGTCTTCTGGACTGAATTCGTAAGTAAAATCTTTAATCAGAGTTTTGTCATTATAAGCTTTAGAGATATTCTTCAAGTCAATTACCTTTTTACCAATGCGACGGCTGACTGTCGAAATATCTACTTTGCCTAAACCTTGTTTAAACTCAGTTTCGCGCATAGCTTGGACACGCTGAATTCTGGCTTTTTGTTTTGTACTTCTGGCTTTAGGGCCACGCTTTAACCATTCTAATTCTCGTCGCAATACTCCTTGATGTTTGCGTTGAGTACTGGCGGCAGATTCTTCAGCTAAGGCTTTCTTTTCGAGGTAATATGAGTAGTTACCTGTATAGGTATAGATGTCACCTCTGTCAATTTCGATGATGCGATTGGTGACTTTATCTAAGAAATAGCGATCGTGAGTAATTAATAATAATGCGCCGCGAAAGCGATTTAAATAACTTTGCAACCATTCTACAGATAGCGCATCAAGATGGTTTGTCGGCTCATCCATGAGCAAAACATCTGGTTCTGATAGTAATGCTGTTGCTAAGGCAATGCGTTTGCGGTATCCTCCAGATAAAGTGGCTATGGGTGCATCAAAATCGGCAATTCCCAATTTTGTGAGAATTATTTTAGCGTTGGTTTCGAGTTCCCATGCGCCTGTTGCGTCCATCCGTTGCATAATTGTAGATAGACGAGACATTAACTGAGTATCTTCGGGATCATGAGCGAGTTGATCTGATAATTCTTCATACTCACGCACAAGTTTCATTTGTTCGCCACTATCAGCAAAAACTTGCTCTAAAACTGTGCGATTTTCATCTAAATCGGGTTGCTGAGGTAAGTAGATGATTTTAGCACCAGAGCTAGTGATAATTTGCCCACTATCAACTGGTTCTAGTCCGGCAATCATTTTTAATAGAGTTGATTTACCAGAACCATTAGTACCAATTAAACCAACTTTATCATTAGCATCAATGCTAAAATTAGCGTCTTTTAATATTTCTTTGATGCCAAAATCTTTTTTAATAGATTGGAGTGTAATAATACTCATGATATATGGTGACTTATTATTTGTGAGAGTTAGTAGGTCAGGTTATTGCCTCACCTACATTTTCCCAGTTTTAAGCAAATAAATCGAGGGGTAGATGTCCATACATTTCGTTGATTCCTCTTTCATCATAAGATTGGCAAGATACTAATACACCGCGATGATGTCCGGCGTAGGAATCAAGATAGCATAGACCATTTTTGCCGTTTAATTTGATATAAACTGGGCCATCAGTTGCGGGTAAATCAGTTGGTACTCCATAACCCAAAGCCCGCGAATAAGTTTTCATTGCTAGTAGTGCTTCTTCGGCTGTGTCGGCACAAATTCCCAATATTTGATAATCAGAAAGTTTAGTAACTAGGATTAAAGCTTGGCGTACCAAGGCTTTTTCGGAAGCATCAAGGACTGGTGCAATATCTAAACAGTTGAATTTGTTGAGGAATTTTCTAGCTTCAGCGACAGTCAGAGGAAGTTGATTGGAATTTGGCATAGATTTAATCATGGTTTTCTAGGATTTGCTTTGTGTGTAAGGTGAACACAGCCAATTAATTTTATATTTTGGACTGATCCTGTCTCTAAAAAGAAACAATTGGGGTAGATAAGTTTCCCGTATGAACAAAAAATCTAAAATTGGCAAGGTCAAATTTACTTGATTAATTTACCTGAATTATTGTTGGTTGGGAACATTCCCCAGGTTGAAAATAAAAGGTACAGTACTTTGTGATTTATCACCCATAACCAAAACTTTAGGCATTTGCGCGCCACCTGTTTTCCATGCTTCAATTGCTTCTTTTTGCAGAACTAACTGCCCGCCTTGGGCTTTGAGAGTCTCAGCTAAAAGCCTTTGTGCTTCGGCTTTACCTTTAGCACGATTAATTTCTGCCTGGGCTTCTTGTTCAGCTTCTCGTGCTACATAAACTGCTCTTTGGGCGCGTTGTTCAGCAATTTGTTTTTCTTCTACTGCTCTAGCAAATTCGGGTGAGAAAGTTAAATCAACCACACTAGTATCTAACACAATTATTCCGTATTTGTCTAAGCGATCGCCTAAAGCATTATCAAAGTCTTCTTTTAATTCACTGCGTTTGGTAATGGCCTCTTCTACTGTTCTTCTAGCAGCTGCTATTTTAAATGCTTCTTGGGTTTGGGGAGCAATGATTTTTGATACTATATTTTCTAAGGTTCCTTGTTTTCTTCTCACCTGAACTACTTGTGAGGCATCAAGACGAAAGTTAATCGCAAATCTTGCCGATAAATTTTGCAGATCCTTTGTCGAACTTTCTGCTGGCACTTCAAATTTCTGCACTGTTAAATCATACACATCTATCACGGAAATAAAGGGCGGTTTCAAGTGAATACCCTCCAATAAAGCACCATCTCTAGCTTTACCTAAAATGCTAATCACCGCTGCTTGTCCTGGGTTGATAATAATAAAGGCATTTAGTCCGACAATCACCAGTAGTCCTAACAAAATTCCTAAAACTGTAGTTTGCCAATTTCCCAATTGCTGACTTTTCAAGGTTGTATCTCCTTTTAGCTTTTCCGGCAACTCCTGTATTATGGTGACACGTCAAGCAATTTTAAATTTTGGATTTTGGATTTTGAATTAGCTTCATAAATAAATTTAGGGGCTGGAGATTTTCGCTTGATACCACAAGTAGCTCTGGGGGATTGTACCATCAATAGATTATTGGTCATTTGCCTGCTGAGGCTGGCTCAAATCTACAAAAGTCAGATACTTCCTCTCCGTGTTATTATCAAATGCACACAATTGTAAACGACTGTGGCTATAGCATTTAATTCTCGTCAGATATTAAACAAGCGTAGACATTCAGTGCATCCCCTCCACCGCCTGCTTGACTACGGACACCAGTATCGTAAGCAAATTTGGTTAGCAATTGGTTGTTCGATTCTCAACAAACTTTTTGATTTAGCACCACCGGGATTAATTGGTGTGGCGGTAGACGTAGTAGTAAAGCAGCAGGATTCTATCATTGCTCAGTTGGGTGTAAAAGATGTCTTTGGACAATTTTTAATTCTTTCTCTACTCACTGCCATCATTTGGATACTAGAGTCGGTTTTTGAGTACGCATACTCTAAACTGTGGCGCAATTTAGCGCAGAATATTCAGCATAACCTGCGACTGGATGCTTACAACCATCTACAAGATTTGGAATTAGCTTATTTTGAAGAACGCAGCACTGGTGGTTTGATGTCCATCCTCAGTGATGATATCAACCAACTAGAGCGTTTTTTGGATGTGGGAGCAAATGACATTATCCAGGTTGCCACGACGGTAATCATTATCGGTGGAGCTTTCTTTATATTGGCTCCTAGTGTAGCGTGGATGGCGATGTCGCCGATGCCCTTTATTCTCTGGGGTTCCTTTGCTTTTCAAAAGCTGCTTGCACCACGTTATGCTGATGTCAGAGAAAAAGTCGGCTATTTAAATGGGCGACTGGTAAATAATTTAAGCGGTATTACTACGATTAAAAGTTTTACCGCCGAAGATTATGAAAGTTACCGTTTAGCCCAAGATAGCGAAGCTTATAAAAAAAGTAACTCTAAAGCAATTAAACTTTCGGCTGCATTTGTTCCCCTAATTCGGATGCTGATTTTAGTTGGGTTTACTGCATTATTATTATATGGTGGAATGGCTGCTGTTGCGGGAAAAATGACGGTCGGTACATACAGTGTGTTGGTGTTTTTAATCCAACGGTTATTATGGCCTTTAACTAGATTAGGAGATACTTTTGACCAATACCAGCGGGCGATGGCTTCTACTAAACGAGTAATGAATTTATTGGATACACCACTTACAATTCATCCAGGAAATGTAGCCTTACCTGTGGATAAAGTACGCGGTGAAGTGGAATTTAAAAATGTCACCTTTGCTTATAAAGATAGATTTGCGGTAATTACAAATCTATCTTTGCAAATTCCCGCTGGCAAAACGATCGCCATTGTCGGTTCTACAGGTTCCGGTAAAAGCACCCTCGTCAAGCTATTATTACGGTTTTATGAGGTGGAAACTGGCAAAATTACAGTAGATGGAATTAATATCCAAGACTTAAATTTGCGTGATTTGCGCCGTTGTATAGGCTTAGTTAGCCAGGATGTATTTCTCTTTCACGGCACTGTAGCAGAAAATATTGCTTATGGGACTTTTGCTGCTACACAAGAAGAAATCATTACAGCGGCTAAAGTGGCAGAAGCCCATGAATTTATTGAAAATCTGCCCCAAGGTTATGAGACAATTGTCGGAGAACGCGGACAAAAGCTATCTGGTGGACAACGCCAAAGAATTGCGATCGCGCGTGCAGTGTTAAAAAATCCTCCTATTTTGATTTTAGATGAAGCTACCTCAGCCGTAGATAATGAAACCGAAGCTGCTATCCAGCGATCGCTAGAAAAGATTACAGTAAATAGAACCACAATTGCGATCGCTCATCGTCTTTCCACTATCCGCAATGCCGATTGTATTTATGTCATGGAATATGGACAATTAGTAGAATCGGGAACCCATGAGGAATTGCTGGAGAAAAATGGAGTTTACGCTAGTTTATGGCGCGTGCAGTCGGGTTTGAGGTAGCCTCACGCATAGACGCGGTAGCGGCTTCTCGTTCGGCGAAGCCGTTCCCGAAGGGTAGAGTAGGCGCAAAGGCGCGGAGAGACATTCGTGCCTTAATTACGAATTACGAATTACGAATTACGAATTAATTATGATGTTTGGTAGTACCCAGCCGGAATCAGCAGATAGTAAGTGGCGTAGTCAGTTAGATAAATTTGTTAAAGCAAATCAACCAGAACTGGCAGCGCTATCTTGGGCATTATGGTTAGAACATGGCAATAGCCAGGGTACTATCGGCATCGATTTACAACCAACTCCCCACTTTGTATATTGTCCACAAGAAGCGATAGAAAAATTAAATGATAACGTTGAAAATCGCCTGCAAGAAATTCTGGGAATCATTGAACATCATCAACCAGAAGTAGAAGTGTTGATGATTGGAATTGGCAAAGGGGAAGTTAAGTTAATTCAGTTTGCACCAGAACCATCACCACCTGATTGTTTTGCCCAAATTGGTAAAGATGTCGATGGTTTGTTGGATTTACTAGAACAAAGAATGAATGAAAATTTATTCAGTTAATTTAAATAACACGATATGCGACTTATTCTTAAAACCTCTCTCTAAGCCTCTCCCCTACCAGGATGAGCCACCGTGTTGTGCGGTTTCCCCCGTTGAAGGAAGTGCCGTCACGTTGTAGAAAGTGGCGTTAGAGGCTTTAATTCTTCCCTTCCCTTGTAAGGAAAGGGTTAGGGGTTATGTTTGAGATAAAATTGCCCACTGCATAAATATCTATTAAGAGAACTAGATTTAGGTAATTTCACTGCTTATTTCTCTAATATCTAATATGTTAAATTGTTGTGATTCAAATTGACAATTAACACAACTATATAAATTTTGTTAGTTGCAAAAAAGAATGTAATAAACAAGTGAGACTAGGAGCATGAAATTTTATGCCTTAGCAAAAACTTATTCATGAAAATTAATTTCTGAATTGATTATAAATTACGGCAAAAACTTTCAAAAAATGATTTGTCTGTATCACACCTGTCGTCAATTCTTTTGATATCAGATGTATTAATTTAAGACTTGTTTCGCTATGTCTATTGATTTTACTGTAGCCATTCCTACTTACAATGGCGAGAGACGTTTACCTCAAGTATTAGAGAGATTACAAAATCAGGTTGGTATTGAAAATCTTACTTGGGAAATTATTATTATTGATAATAATAGTAAGGATTGTACAGCAAAACTAATTTATAATTATCAACAAAACTGGCAACAACCATTTCCTTTAAGATATACATTTGAAGCCGAACAAGGAGCAGCTTTTGCTAGAAATAGAGCAATTATTGAAGCCAAAAGTGAACTTGTCGGTTTTTTAGATGATGATAATTTACCAGATGCTAACTGGATTATAGAAGCTTATAAATTTGCACAAACTCATCAGCAAGCTGGAGCTTACGCTAGTCAAATTCATGGTTGTTTTGAAGTAAAACCACCAGAACATCTTAAACCAATCTTATTTTACTTAGCAATTACTGAAAGAGGTGAAACATCTCATCAGTATTATCCTCATCGTCAAGGTTTCCCTCCCACAGCCGGCTTAGTAGTTAGAAGAAATGCGTGGAAAGAAAATGTTCCTCAGCAACTTTTCCTGGTCGGAAGAATTGGTTCATCTATGTTAGGTGGTGAAGATGCTGAAGCCTTATTTTATATTCAAAAAGCCGGTTGGGAAATTTGGTATAACCCAGCAATGGAAGTAGATCATATCATTCCTGCTTGGCGCTTAGAAAAAGGCTACCTTTTATCGCTTATGCGTGGAATTGGTTTAACTCGATATTACTTAAGAATGTTGTTACTTCAAACTTGGCAAAGACCTTTTGCTTTTTTTGCATATTTGTTGAACGATACCCGTAAAGTAATATTGCATTTCATCTTTTATCGACAAATTATATCTACTGATATTGTCGCAGCTTGTGAAATGGAAAGACTCATGAGTACTCTAATTAGTCCTGTTTATATCTGGAGACTAAAAATGCAGAAAGTTATTGTCAATGTCAAAAACAAGTAAATATATCCAAATTACTAGCTCATATTATGCCACTAGTATCTGTCATAATTCCTGTTTATAATGCTGAGAAAACAATTCAAAAAACCATTAAATCTGTTTTAGAGCAAAGTTTACCTGATTTTGAATTAATTATAATTAATTCTTCTTCCTCCGACTCAACATTAAATCAGATTTCTAGTTTTCATGACTCTCGCATCAAATTCTTTACCTATCCTCAAGCGAACGCGGCTGTAAATCGTAACCGTGGATTATTACATACTACTACTGAATTTGTTAGCTTTTTAGATGCTGATGATCTATGGAAACCAGATAAACTGAAGTCACAATATCAGGCATTACAAGAAAATAACGATGCTACTGTGGCTTATAGTTTTACTGATGCAATTGATGAAAATGATAATTTTTTACGGAAATGCAGCCACGCCACTTGGATAGGTAACGTTTATGCACAACTATTACTAGATGACTTTATTGGTAGCGGTTCTAATGTGATGGTGCGTAGACAAGCTTTTAGAGAAGTTGGTGAATTTGATGAATTACTAACTAATGCAGAAGACACTGATATGTGGTTAAGATTAGCTGCTAATTATAATTTTATTCCTATCAAAAAAGTTCAAATTCTTTATCGAATATCTACTAACTCTAAGTCTTCCAATATTTTAGGCTCTGAAGCATCAAATTTAAGAATTATTAACAAAGTATTTAATAATGTACCTCATACATTCAAGCAGTTAAAGCCTTATAGAGTTGCTAACCTTTATAAATATCTTAGCTACAAAGCTCTTACAGTAGAGCCAGGACAACAAAAAACTTTTCATACTGCTCGTTTTTTATGGATGATTATCATCAATGACAGCACTATTCTAAAAAAAATGATTATTTATAAAGCTATCATTAAACTAATAATTATGAGTATATTGCCTAAGCAAATAGCTAAACTATTGCTTGATAAATTTCCCAAAATATCTGATGTTAGTACTTTTTTTGGTTATATCAAAACAGAAATGAAGTGAAAAGAGTTTATAAATTTAAATAAAACTTATACAATAAATTATGAAAATTGCTTACACCACTGTAAATGATATTTTAAATCAAAACTCTTGGTCAAAAGATGTTCAAGGAGTTTGTGCCGCAGGCTACCATATATCAAAACACTTAATAGATGAATCTATTGAACTAGACTATTTAGGCCCACTTAGTAAAAATTTTACAGCTTTAACTAAATTAAAATGGAGCTTTTACCACTATATATCTAAAAAAGATTATTATCGTTGGGCAGAACCATTAATAGCGAAAGATTATGCTCGTCAAGTTCAGATAAAATTAAAAAATCTTAATTCAGATATAATATTATGTCCAGAAAATATAGTGCCAATTGCTTATCTAGACTGTAAGCAACCGATTGTAATCTGGACAGATACTACCCTCAGTTCTTTAATAAATTTTTATCGGCACATGAATAATTTGTGCCAAGAAAATATTCGTAACATCTATTTAATGGAAGCAGAAGCCTTAAATCGGTGTCAGTTAATTATCTATACATCTGATTGGGCTGCTAAAACAGCTATGACGACATATAATATTCCTGCCAATAAAATTAAAATAGTTCCTTATGGAGCTAATTTAGTATGTAATCGTAACCTTGAGGATATACATAATATTATTCAATCTAAATCTATCAGTCCATGCAAACTATTATTTATAGGAGTTGACTGGATAAGGAAAGGCGGTAATGTAGCTTTTCAAATTACAAAAGAGTTAAATAATCTGGGTTTAAAATGTGAATTAACAATAGTTGGATGCAAACCAAATATTAATGAGACTTTACCACAATTTGTAAAATATATAGAATTTATTGATAAATCTAAAAAATCTGGATTGGAAAAAATAAATCAATTATTTACAGAAGCTCATTTTTTAATTTTGCCAACTACAGCAGACTGTACTCCTCACGTTGTGGCTGAAGCTAACTCCTTTGGAGTACCTGCTATATCTACAAATGTAGGTGGACTAGCTACTTTAATACATGATGATCTCAATGGAAAAATATTTCCATTAGATGCAAAGATTTCAGCTTACTGCGACTATATAATTAAACTTATAGCTAATTATAGTGATTATAAACAACTTTCTTTATCATCGTTTAATGAGTATCAACAGCGATTAAATTGGCATGTCGCAGTCCAAAAAGCTAAACAATTAATTAATGATTTAATTGTTTAACTTAATTATTCATAATTACTTCTTTATAAGAAAAGTTCTTCCAAAATGCCACCACCATTTTTAGATACATCTTGTGCCTAAATCCACCCAAAATTAATTCAGTAGGGAAATCCGAACAGCTATTGGGGGAAAATCAGGCTGTAAAACAAAGCAATAACACTCACTCTACCTTTAAGATCCTCAATGAGAATCTTTTATCTAACCATAAGTTATGCTAGAACAAGGCACTATCAGTATTCATACTGAGAATATTTTCCCAATTATCAAAAAGTCTCTCTACTCAGATCATCAGATTTTCCTGCGGGAATTAGTCTCTAATGCTGTAGACGCTATTCAAAAGCTAAAAATGGTATCCCGTGCTGGAGAATATGATGGTGATGTAGGCGAACCAGAAATTCAACTGGCCATTGATAAAGATAAAAAGACTCTTTCCATTACCGATAACGGTATAGGGATGACAGCAGAGGAAGTCAAAAAATATATTAACCAAGTTGCTTTTTCCAGTGCAGAAGAATTTATTCACAAATATCAAGGAAAAGCCGACCAACCAATTATTGGTCATTTTGGGTTGGGTTTTTACTCTTCCTTTATGGTGGCGCAAAAGGTAGAAATTGATACACTATCTTATAAAGAAGGGTCACAAGCAATTCACTGGACTTGCGATGGTTCGCCAGAATTTATCCTAGATGAGTCTCCCCGTACTACTCGCGGTACAACTATCACCCTCACCCTGATGACAGATGAGGAGGAGTATTTAGAGTCAGCACGAATTAAAAATCTTGTCAAGACCTACTGTGACTTTATGCCAGTACCCATCAAGCTGGATGGTGAAGTATTAAACAGGCAAAAAGCTCCTTGGCGAGAGTCCCCCAGTAGTTTAACCAAAGAAGATTATTTAGAGTTTTATCGCTATCTCTATCCTTTCCAAGAAGAACCATTACTGTGGGTGCATCTGAATACAGATTATCCCTTTATCATCAACGGTATTCTGTATTTTCCGAAAATGCGCCCAGATGTGGATGTAACTAAAGGGCAAATCAAATTATTCTGCAATCAAGTTTTTGTGAGCGACAACTGCGAAGAAATTATGCCGCAATTCCTGATGCCGATGCGAGGTGTAATTGATAGTAGCGACATTCCTTTGAACGTGTCGCGCAGTGCTTTACAAGGCGATCGC
Source organism: Nostoc sp. C96 (assembly GCF_059384975.1). Taxonomy (NCBI): domain Bacteria; kingdom Bacillati; phylum Cyanobacteriota; class Cyanophyceae; order Nostocales; family Nostocaceae; genus Nostoc; species Nostoc sp. C96. The sequence goes on from NZ_CM182020.1 coordinate 59,801, forward strand.
ACTGTCCGCAAAATCGGCGATTATATAGCGAAGAAAGTAGGCGATCGCCTCAAAGAACTTTACCGCGATGACCGTGAGCAGTACATTAATGCTTGGAAGGATCTCGGCACTTTCGTCAAATTTGGCGCTCTCAACGACGAAAAGTTCAAAAAACAAGTCGAAGACATTATTGTCTTCCGTACCACCGCCAACGTTGCCCAAAAAGCGGCTGAAACTCCCGCCGTTGAAGTCCAATCCTCAGAAGGTGATGCTTGGCAAGATGTCACCCCAACAACATCTAGCAGCACTCCCTACACAACTATCAAAGAATACTTAGAACGCAACAAAGAACGCCACGAAAACCGCGTTTTCTACAGTACAGATGAATCCAGCCAAGCCACATATATAGAATTACACAAAAATCAAGGCTTGGAAGTTGTGTTTATGGACTCATTCATTGACACCCACTTCATCAACTTCTTAGAACGAGAATATAACGATGTCAAATTTACCCGCGTAGACTCTGACTTAGATAATACCCTGCTAGATCAAGACAAATCAGGCGAAATTGTTGACCCCAAAACCAACAAAACCAAAAGCGAAGTTATTAAAGAGCTATTTGAAAAAGCTCTTAACAAACCCAAACTTAACATTCGCACCGAAGCTTTAAAATCCGATGACCCCCAAGGGACACCCCCAGCAATGGTGCTATTACCAGAAATTCTCCGCCGCCTGCGAGAAATGAATGCCATGATGCAGCAGCAAAATGCAGAATTTCCTGAAGACCACATTTTGCTAGTAAATACTTCCCATCCCCTAATTCAAAATCTGGCAAATCTCAACCAAGGTAGTATTATTCAAGACGGAGCAGAATCACCCACAGGCCAGCTAGTGAATTTGATTTGTCAACATGTTTATGATTTGGCGCTGATGTCTCAAAAAGGGTTTGACGCTGATGGAATGAAATCTTTCGTTGAGCGCTCAAATGACGTACTTACTAAGCTGACAGAACAAGCCAGTAAGTAGGGCTAAACAGTTCTCTCAGGACTTACGGATGAACACGAAAAATCGCTGGTTTGCATAAAGATTAGAGGTTTTTAAAATCGCTACATCCCAAAACAAGTGGTATTGTTACGTAAGTCCTGTTCTTATCTATCGCTGTTCTGTTTCCGAAGCCCTAAAATAGAAAGGTTGTATTTAAGTCGAATCCTATGTCTCGTCGCTGCGAACTAACTGGTAAAAAGGCAAATAACGCCTTTGCAATTTCTCACTCTCATCGCCGTACAAAGCGTCTTCAACAGGCCAACCTCCAAAATAAGCGCGTTTGGTGGCAAGGCGGAAATCGCTGGGTAAAACTTAAGCTATCTACCAAAGCCATCAAAACCTTAGAGGTCAAAGGTTTAGAAGCAATGGCTAAAGAAGCAGGTATTAACCTGAACCATTACTAAAACCTTCATCAAAGTGAATTCAACGAGATGGTATTTATGCACCTTTTGTATATAAATACCTAGTTGTGAGTTTTTCATGCTCATCTTTTGAAATAGTTAGGATGAGGCAATGAGATTAATTAAACTCACCTTCAAGCAAGGTATCAACAGCTAATGAATTCAAAATATTGATGCTATTAACCTCCCCGCAATAGGGAGGTTTTTAATTAATTCATATTTTTTATGTTTAATTGATATTTTTTCTTCTAAAGTTGGGTAGCCTAAGCGTATCTTCCCAAATACAGCTTCATAAAGTTGTATTCCATTGGAATACATATCTTTAAAGTTAATATGAAGCCTCCGTATTTTATCCCATATCAGCAGCAAATTCATTTAATTGGAAAAATCAGTATTTTCCGGAAAATATAAAAAGTTTAGCAATGATATAACTTAAACATCATTGTCTGGTGTTTTACTGTGTTGAAGAATTAGTTCAATAGCATCAAGAAAAATTAGCATCAATAAAAAACTTGAGCCTGGAGAATTACTCAACAGGTAAATTTCACAATTGCCAAAAATAAATTAGCATCAAATCACTTGACAGGAAAGCAGTTATGTCTTTAAAACGCCAGCTAGTCAAGATAATCAAAATCATCTCCAAAAAAATTAGTAAACACTCTTTATTTGTAGTTAAAAAGCAAATTAATTGGCTGCTGCGAACTTTATTTCTCCGCAAGAGAAGAAGAGAATCTGTAAATGCTGGTTTTGTATTGCCAACAGTGGCTATGGTAGCACTGGTGGTTGTTTTATTAACTACAGCAATTTTATTTCGTTCTTTTGAGCGCTCTAAAAATGCTACTAATGTACGAGTCAATGAGGCTGTTCTTAACGCTTCTATGCCAGCAGTTGACCGCGCAACGTCAAAATTAGAACAGTTATTAAATGACCCGTCACTACCACGCTCAACTCCTACAGATGTAGCCTTATATGATGTTATTAAAAGTAATACTAGATATGACTTTGGTGATGAAACACGTTTGAAATTGGCCGCGGACTTTAATGGAACAACAGGTATTCAAACTAGTTCAACGCTGGAAACTAACGAAACTTTAACTACTGCCTGGAAATTTCCTATTGATACAGACAATAATGGTAAATTTGATAGCTTTACTATTTATTCTATTTATTTTCGTAGTCCGCCACGTAATACAAGCAACTTATTTAATAGAGCCAGAAAAGCCTTAGATGCTAGAACACCACCTATGGACAAAAGCCAAGTAGGTGGAGCCTGTGCAGATGCTATTGGTACAAGTGCCAGTTTAGTAGGTGACGCAAGCTGGTACAAGTCAGGGGGAAATTTAGCAAAAAGCTTTTTTGTTTACACAGTTAATGTACCTATTGATGCTGTAGGAGGTACGACAGGTCTTTCTACCACAAAATATGAACCGGGAAATCGTGGCTTTTCTGCACTAGAGTATCAACAAGATAGAGAGCGTATTCCTGTTAACAATAAAGCGGTCTGGTTTGAAAATGACTTAGAAATTTCTCCGGGTTCTGATTTACTTTTAAACGGTTCTGTTCACACCAACGGTAATTTATTAGCTGGTGGACAATTCAGTGGTGTAGATATTGTTTTCCGTCAAGTCAGTAGTAAAAACTCCTGTTACTATGAACCGGAAAATGCCAAAATCACAATTGGCGGAAATTTAGGAACAGGAAACGTTTCGCAAACCACTAATAAAGAGCCAATAAGCGTTCACTTATTTCGGGGTTATAAAACAAATCCGTGGACTGGAGATCAGTCTACTCCAGCCGTCAAAATCAAAATTGCTGGTAGTACTAACCATAAATCAACAACAGAAAATGGTGGTCAAACTTTAGGACACAATGATGCGGCTTATAACAAGCGCATCAATTTAATGAAAGAAACTGCTCTTGGTCTTTGTACTAGTTGTGCAACACAAACCACAGTTTCAGGGTTAAAAACAGCAGTTCAAGGTGTTGCTCGTTATCCCCAGGAAGTTAAAACTAATGTTGTTACTAGGATTGACCAAAGTACTGGTTTAGATGTGGCTGGTGCTAAAAGCATTTTGGGTGATGAAATCGAGTTGTATTTAAGAAACCGTACTCGCCGTGTTCCTTTTGCGGAAGTTAGCAGTGCTATACCCAGCGATACACAAGCACTTGGTACTTATACAGCCAGTAACGTTTTCCCTGGTACTACAGAAATTGAAGTACCTGCGGTTTGGAGAGATATTACCACTGCTAATACAGGGTTGACTCTAAGCCTTGATAAATTACCAGCCACGGAACCAGAACAACAAAAAGACGACGGGAAAGAGAATTATTCAGGCGATCGCGTTTTTATTGGCAACAACCTTCCAGCATACTGGAAAAATAGTGCTGGTCAATATGTTACAGGTCAAGCTCGTCAGCCTGTAGATAACGGTACAACTAAGTGGGATAACCCCAACACCATAGCCCGTACTCGTGCTTCGCAAGTACAACCGCAGCTTAACTTAGGTGTAACAGACCGTAACGATTTCTGGGAACAAAAAGCTGTTGAAGATAACTCAGCCAATCCTTTATCCAATGTTGGTGGTTTGCGGGTAATTACAGGCTCAGGTATTTATGTTGATGATGATGGTGTTGTTGCTTCTGGTACAGCTTCTTTTGCCCGTAGCACGCGCTCATTTTTGTCAAATCCCACGCTAGATGCAAATTTTGTTGGTAGTGGTGGAGGCAAAATGCCTACGCCTACTGGGTTTAAAGATGCAGGTACAGCACAAACTAACATAGTAGTTTGGCCTGATATCATGCCGATGACAGGAGGGCAGGGAGAAACCAGAAAAGGCGACTTACTAATGCGGGCTACAGCAGTGTATCACTTCAAAAGCAGTGCTGGGACTTCCCAAACTCCGATAGCTTGTGTGAGTAGCTACTTTGATCCAACAAATAATATTACTGCTCAAAACCTATCAACTTTAACTGCATCCTGGAAATATCCTTCACCTGCTGATCAAAGTACAACTGCTGGTAAGTCCAATAACGGTATTGTTTATGCTTTTCCTGGCAGAACTATTAGTAGCGCTAATCTCACCATACTCAAACGACAGGCAAGATTAGTTTTTCCTAATGGACGTATTGCTAATGAACCTTTGAGAAGGGCAATGGAAAAATACACAAGCAATAGTAATGCTTTTACTAATTTCACAATGGAAGATTATTCCGCTGTTGATACTGCTTTGTGTTCGCTTTCCATTCTCAACGGTGCAACACCAGCTACATCTCCTACCCTTCCTCATGGCGCAATTAGAGAAGCAGCTTTTTTAGATGCCAGAGAAGTGAAGGCTTTACAAAATCGCACTGCTTACCAAACTGGTACCCAAGGCGAATACAACTTGGACTTAGAACAACGTCAGCCATTAGAGATTCGTGTTACCGAAATTAACTTAGGTCGGCTGGCAAATACAACCATTGCTACAACTGAGTACCTATTGCCCAAGAGTGGCATTATTTACGCTACTCGTGATGACTCTCTCCCTGATTTAAGTTACAAAACTATTGACTCAAGTGCTTCAACAGATAAAGCACTGTTATTTAGTCAAACCGACTTCAAACTTGATCCCACCCGTCGTCCCAACGGTATTCGACTAATCAATGGCAGCAATCTAGCACGAAACGGAACCAATAGTACAACTTACGATCCTTCAGAAAAAGGCTTAATTTTAGTCAGTAACACACCAGTTTACGTTAAAGGTAATTTCAATCTGCATCAAAAGCCTGATGGAACTGCGGTTGAAGAGTTTTCTGACTATCTTGAGACTGACTCTAGCAACTTCTACAACCGCGCAACATTCAATACCCATTTTGCTTGTCGTCCAGGAAGAGGTGGATGTCCTAGTAGTGCTGGTGATGGTGACGTGTGGCGACCATCAACTATCTTGGCTGATTCTCTTACTCTGTTATCAGGGGATTTCCTCGACGGTTTCCGCAATCATGGTGACTACGACATAAGAGATAATGCCAGCAGTATCCCAGATACACAGTTAGTTAACAATTTTGTGACTAGTGCTAACTGGGCAGATTCTACTACCGGATATCCAAGTAGTACTTTCAAAACTTCTTACCTTGCCAACGGTGTAACACCAGTTCAGCGCCGAACAGACTTTAACGAGTATCTCATGGAAGTTTGTGTCAAAGTACCCGCAACAACCTGTGGAGATGGAGACTGGTATATTAAGCCTGGTACTACTGGTGCATTAAAAGTTTCAGATTTAACTTTTAATGTTGCTCTTGACATTACAAACACACATCAAGCTGGTACAAATGCTCAACCTGCTCTTACACAATACCAAAGCTACGCTCGTAGAGTAGCTTTCGTCAGAAATAGCAGTAATCAGCTACTAGATGATACTGGTGCTGTAATTACTGATGCCACAGCAGCTAGTACCAAGCTGCCAGTACCAATAGGCATTGATATTACTGGAAAAGTCCAAAAGTATCCATACAGTACTTTTAGCAATACTAATAAACCGCGCTCAGTCACTAATAAATCAGCGTTATGGTTTAAAACCAGCAATAGTAACACTGCTCCTACAGGTAGCGACTATTACGCAGTTGATAAACCACTCTTCTTACAGTCACGACCATTTGGTACTCAACAACCTCCATTAGTACCAGTGCTACATATCTATAGTCCATTAGGTACCCCCAGTAATGCCTTAACTCAAGGAGGAAAAACACCTGGTATTCAACAACAATGGGTACAAAAAGTGACTAGTGACTATACATTTAATTCCAGTTTTGTATCTGGTAATAGCCCTAGCCGTCCTGAAGAAGAATCAGCAGGTTTACAGAATTTTGTTCGCTTTCTAGAGTATTGGGGGGATTCTGGTGATCCTGCGAGTCCTCTCCGTGCTGCCAAGATTAGGGGTAGTTTTATTCAATTCAAACGCAGCAGTTATGCTACAGCACCTTTTGCCAGTATCACGACGGCTGATGCAATAGCGAGTGGTAGTGCAACTAATAACCGCAGTTTCTTTGATTTCCCCTACATGACATATTGGACTAACAAAGGAACTCCACAAGGTACCACGGCTTACTACACACCACCAACTAGAGATTGGGGTTTTGATGTAGCGTTGTTATCTCAGTTACCAGACTTATTTGCTCAAAGATTTACTGTGCCACAAGCAGGGCCACCAGCAGAATATTTCCGCGAAGTTGGTAGGGATGATGACTGGGTAAAAACTTTGTTGTGTGCGGCTCAAGGTTCAAGTTATGCAGTTCCAGCTAGTTATCGTCCTTCTTGTCCAAGTACTCCTTATCCTTAAAAATGCCGCTTGAAAGTTGGGTGATTCATCATGATTAGACATAAGCAACTCAGTCAACAAATAACAGTGGCAAACATAGCAATCAAATTAAAATCTGCTCAATCTGGTGAAGATGGTTTTACAATCATCGAGTCTTTAATAGCATTGCTGATTGTTGCTATTTTAATGACTGCGATCGCACCTGCACTGGTTATATCATTTGCTACTCGTGTTCAAGCAAGACGTGTTGAATTAGCCAGCCAATCAGCCAGAGCCTACATTGATGGGATTAAGGCTGGCTCAATTAATGTTCCTAACCAAGTGGTGCTGTTGAATGAAGTTAATTCGACTAACAAGACTTTTAACTCACAACGGAGTACCTTCTCTGGAGTAGCAGCACCTAGTTCAACTTTGCCTACCTGCACCAGTCCTACAAATGGCTACTGTCAGAATGGCTCCGCCCCAACTACAACCACAACTAGTTTGTACTGCATAGATCGGGATGGTGGTGGTTGTACGAGTAATAGTACTAGAGATTATGTCATTCAAGCCTTTCGGAGTACCACAGCTACTACTCTTAGTGCTGCCAATGATGATGCTACCAAAGGATACCTTTTAGGCGTGCGGGTTTACAGGTCAGATGCCTTTACTGGTACGGGTACCTTAAAAACAATGAAAGCCAATAATTCCAAAGCGAGAACTTTTACTGGTGGTTTAGGCGATCGTCAAACACCATTAATGGAAATTGTGACAGAAGTTGCATCTCAACAAACCAAATTTGACGATTATTGCTCTCGTTTTGGAGGTTGTCAGTAAATCAGCTATGAATAACGGCTTAATAATTCAGGAGAAAACTGCCAAATGAAAAATTTCCTCAGATTTCTTCTCAAAATTCAGCTGCAAAAATCGCAGCATTTGCAGTCACAAAAAGGCTTTACATTAGTCGAGTTATTGGTAGCCTTGATTTTGGCATTTCTTGTCATCACACCTTTGATGGGTTTCATGATTGATGTGATGAATACAGATCGCAAAGAGCAGGCAAAATCTACCTCAGAACAAGAAGTACAGGCAGCATTAGCATATATTGCCCAAGACATGGAACAAGCCGTATATATCTATGATGCTGATGGAATATATGGGAAAACAACAACGGTAAACGGAGAAACAATCACAATCAACGGAATTTTAGGACAATTACCAAGTGGAACAGCTTCAAACCCCGATAAAGTACCTGTACTGGTTTTTTGGAAGCGCTACTTTTTAAATAAAGACCAAATTGTCCAAACTTCTAGCACTAGTACTGGTAGAGCAGGTTGCTTATATAACCTGCCAAGTACTGGCGGGGGTGGTTGTAATGAACAAGATTATATGCTGTATTCCTTGGTAGCTTATTACCTAGTTAAAGATAATAGTGCTACCTGGAATTCTACTACTACCCGTATTGAGAGATGGGAAATTCGGGATGGTATTCGAGATGTTACTGGTTCTTTCAGTCGTTCAGAAACTATAAATAGTACTACAAAAACCGTGAAATATCGGTTGTTACCCAGCACTGGTTTTATGCCATTTGATCTCTCTTTAGAAGGAGATTTAAAGAGAAAGTTAGGTAACTGGAGAAAACATTCAGCTAGTTACGATTTAAACGTCAATAAGTTAACTACCTTAGCTGATTATATTGACCAAACTACAAGTGGAACACCAACCCTAGCAGCTTGTAACACAGCAGCAGGTGAGCAACAGGTTCCAGACTATACAAAAACAAATGTTCCTACTACCTTTAGAACCGGCAGTTTCTATGCTTGCGTAAATGCAAGTAAGTACATAGCAAGAGTATATATGAGAGGTAATGCTCTAGCTCGAATTAAAACTGGCGCTCAATATAGTTCTCAGCAATCTGCTTATTTTCCAACTGCAAATATTCAGATTAAAGGTCGTGGCTTCCTTGGTATTGAGTAAACTGGAGCATAATTATGAAAAAATTAATAGTCTGTAAATCTGGGCAAAAATCTTCAAAAAGCAGAGTTATTTACTCTTCCAAACAATGCTTAATAACTAAGCATTACGCGTATCAATATAGTTCTCAAGAAAATGCAGGATTTTCTTTAGTAGAAATCATAGCAGTAGTTCTTATGGTTGGCATTTTAGCTACGATCGCCATCCCATCTTGGAATGCTTTTATTAACAGACAAAGAGTCGGTAAAGCTAATGAGGCTGTTTTAACAGTATTACAAAAAGCACAACAAGAAGCTAAAAACAAAAAACTCAAATATAGTGTCAGTTTTAGAAACAGTAATAACTTACCAGAACTCGCTTTTCACCCTGATTCTGATACTCCTGACTTTTCTAAAGATAAAACATTCAATGATTTAGGCTTAAAAACAGGACAAATATCGATAGGAAGTAATCTGAATAATGCAAATCAGGGTACTAGTAGTGTGAGCTTAATTACTACAACAGTTAGAAAAATTACATTTGATAATAATGGTACTTTACCTGTAGATGCTACAGTACCCATAAAAATAGTAGTTGCATCTAGCTCTAGCAACATTACACAGACTAATGGACTAAAACGATGCGTGATTATAGAAACACTTCTTGGTGGAATGCGAAGCGCTAAGGATAGTGCTTGTAATTAAATCAAAACCTATATAAAAGAAAATGTCTATTGAATTTACTGTGGCAATACCCACTTATAATGGAGCCAAACGTTTACCTGATTTGCTAGAAAAACTACACAACCAGGTTAATACTGAAAATTTTCAATGGGAAATTATTGTTGTAGATAATAATAGCAACGACTATACAGCAAAACTTGTACAAACCTATCAAGAAACTTGGCAAAAACCTTATCCTTTAAGATATTGTTTTGAATCAAAACAGGGTGCAGCCTTCGCTAGAAAGCTTGCTGTTCAGGAAGCTAAAGGTAAATTAATCGGTTTTTTAGATGATGATAACTATCCAGATTTAAATTGGGTAGCCACAGCTTATACTTTTGGTCAGCATTATCCAAAAGCTGGTGCTTATGCTAGTCAAATACATCCTTTATGGGAAATAGATCCCCCAGAAAATTTTCAGCGTATTGCTGCTTTTTTAGCAATTACAGAACGAGGTAATTTACCCTTACTATATGAACCAGCAAAAAAATTACTTCCCCCATCCGCCGGGCTTGTTATCCGACAACAAGCTTGGTTAGAAAGTGTCCCAAATAATTTTATTTTGACTGGTAGAACTGCTGAAAATATGGTAACAGGTGAAGATTTAGAAATGTTATCTTATCTGCAAAAATTTGGCTGGGAAATTTGGTATAACCCAGAAATGGAAATTTACCACAAAATTAGCGCTTCTCGATTAACCAGAGATTATTTAATTCCCTTCTTCCGCGGGATTGGCTTTAGTCGTTGTGTTACACGAATGATTAATGTTAAACCTTGGTTAAGACCAGTAGCATTATTAGCTTATATGTTAAACGATATCCGAAAAATAATTTTACATTTATTTAAATACCAAACCAAAATCAAAACAGATTTAGTTACAGCCTGTGAAATGCAACTATTTTTAAGTAGTTTAATCAGCCCTTTTTATCTGTGGAAAAAAGGCTATTTTAACAAATAAGTTAATGGTGAAAATTTGAAGTAAAAATTATTTGCTTTACTTATTAACTTTTTTTGGGTGCATGAAGTTTTGAATAAGCATATAGTGCATTTTATCTTCCATACTAAAAATTATAAGTGTGAATCTATTAGCGGATTTACACTACCAGAAATATTAGTAACTCTTATTATTATTGGTTTATTAGTTGCTGTATCAATACCACAGTGGTTGGCTTTTATAGATATTCAGCGTCTTAATGCTGCCCAAGATGAAGTTTATCGGGCTATGCGACAAGCTCAAAGCCAAGCTGCTAAAGACAAATTAGCTTGGCAAGCTAGTTTTAGTCAACAAAATGGCATTGTCAAATGGGCAATTCACCCTTCTAATGTAAATTCCTCGGAAGCTAACTGGAATAATTTAGATAGGAACGTGCAAATGTATGAACCTGAGACAACTTTGCAACAGTCTAACGGAATAAGTCAAGTTCAGTTTGATCATCGGGGGAATGTGAAAGTTTTGGGGCAGATCACTTTCTATAGTAAATATGCTGGAAAAGTTAGGCGCTGTGTGTATGCTTCTACACTATTAGGGGCAATGCGTAAAGGCACAGAACATTCTACAGCTAACGACAGTGGTAAATATTGCTATTAAGATGTTTTAGTTGGTAAAAATTAAGGTTATTGCGTGCTGAAATTATCAGAAGTTCAAAAACAGCACTTAATTATTTTTACGCGCTATCCAGAAGCAGGAAAGGCTAAAACTCGCTTAATACCAGCTTTGGGTAGTATTGGTGCTGCTAATCTGCAACAGCAAATGACTGAATACACTTTGTTACAAGCGCAAGAATTACAAAAAGCTATTGGTATTTCTGTAGAAGTGCGGTTTACTGGTGGAAATTTGCAATTAATGCAAGATTGGTTAGGTTTGGAACTACTTTATAAATCACAAGGTGAAGGTGATTTAGGTTCACGGATGGCGCGATCGCTGTTTGATGCTTTCCAAAAGCGGGCAGAATATGGGATTATCATTGGCACCGATTGCCCTGGACTAAATTCCCAAATTTTGGCAACCGCTTTCCAACAATTACAAACTGTTGATTTGGTACTTGGGCCAGCTATCGATGGTGGTTATTACTTAATTGGTGTGCATCGCTTCATTCCAGAATTATTCGCTAACATCGATTGGGGAACTGCTCAGGTATTACAACAAACTGTGGCTATTGCCGAAAAAATTGGTGTCTCACATACCTACTTACCTGCATTGGCTGACGTTGACCGACCAGAGGATCTGTCAATTTGGGAGGAAATTGTTCAGCAGTCAGACGGCTGAGAGATTCATAGATAGCTGAAAATCAACGTTGTTTTTTTTACTCATATCAGCTAATCTCGTATCTTCAAACACCAAGTATTTTCTGAAGACACACAGGTTAACTAGTGCTACCGTGGTGTAGTTTCAAACCTACAGGTAATAACTAGTATTACATTTGCCTTTTCTATATAAGAGATAGTTTTATTGAACAGGCAGAGTTACAGGAACAATATTCCAGTAACTTTAAATAGGACAATCACGCTGATTCATTAATAAGTTTGGAGAATATGACTAATCGTTTTACTTCTGGGAACGCAGCCCTTGGACTCAAAGTAATTGGGGTAGTTTTAATTTTGTCCTTTTTGCTGGACTTTTTAATTTTATTGCTCCCGTTTCAACCAACTGATCGCGGCTGGCAAATTAATTTAGCAACAGCCCTAGTTGACCGAGGTATCGTGCCTATGGTGGGCTTAGGTTCCCTGTTGATTGGCTATTGGATTGATGGTGCTAGTGACAGTGGTGCCAAAGGGATTGACTTACGATTCCCAGCTTTCATCCTATCCAGTGTTTTGGGACTAATTTTCTTGTTGATTTTCCCGTTACACTTGAATAATGTTAATCAAGCCAAAGCGCAAACTGTCACTCAAATTGGTCAAGAAGCCGATCAGGCAGAAGCCCAACTGAAAAACCAAGTAAATCAATTCCAAGCGCAACTTAATACAGATCAGGGAAAAGCTCAGTTAGAACAACTCCGCGCCCAAGCCAGAGCGCAGTTTTCGGAATTACTGAAAGATGATCAAAAGTATAAACAAGCTCTGGCTAATCCTCAATTGCCACAATCACAGAAAGACTTACTCCAGAAGTTTAAAGCTAATCCTCAAGAACTAGACAAATTTATTGCCCAACAAACCGATCCTCAAGGACTGGCTAATCAGCGATTAAGCCAAATTCGTCAGCGCAAGGAAGATGCGGAAAAACAAGCTAGAGACAATGCTTGGAAATCGGGATTACGGATTAGTATGAGCAGTCTGTTGTTGTCTATTGGATACATTATTATCGGCTGGACAGGATTAAGAGGTGGTGGCGCTTTACAAACTGGTGGACGTAAAGCTGCTGCACGGTAAAGCAAGGATGAAGTCTGAAGGCTGAACGATAAAATTCATACTTCATACTTCATGCTTTTGAGTAATTAACTGTTAGTAAAATCGCTATAAAATCTGCACATGTTCTCAATTTACATACTGACATATAACGAAGAACTAGATATTGCACCTTGTATCGAGTCGGCAATGCTATCCGATGACATTATAGTTGTGGACTCGTGCAGTAGCGATCGCACTGTGGAAATCGCTAGTCGCTATCCCATTCGTGTTGTCCAACACGCTTTTGAAAGCCACGGTCGTCAACGCACTTGGATGCTAGAGTCTATACCTCCAAAATACGAGTGGGTTTACATTCTGGAAGCTGACGAGCGTATGACACCAGAACTATTTGCTGAATGCACCCAGGCGATGCAAAACCCAAACTACATTGGTTACTACGTCGCTGAACGGGTGATGTTCATGAATCGTTGGATTCGCTATAGTACCCAATATCCCCGTTATCAGATGCGTCTTTTCCGCCACGGTAAAGTCTGGTTTACAGACTACGGTCACACCGAACGGGAAGTTTGCGAAGGGGCTACTAGCTTTTTAAAAGAAACTTACCCACATTACACCTGTGGCAAAGGCTTGAATCGTTGGATTGAAAAACACAATCGTTATTCTACAGATGAAGCTCAAGAGACACTAAATCAACTAGAAAATGGCAAAGTTGAATGGCGCGATTTATTTTTTGGCAAAACTGAAGTAGAAAGACGACGTGCTTTAAAAGATTTATCTTTACGTTTACCAGCTAGACCTTTTTTACGCTTTTTATATATGTATTTTCTTTTAGGTGGCTGCTTAGATGGTCGCGCTGGAATGGCTTGGTGTACATTGCAGGCTTTTTATGAATACTTAATTTTACTGAAAGTATGGGAAATGAAGTATCTGCCTACACCTAGTGTAGAAAACATCATATCTCAAAGTGAAAACAACAAGGTTGTGGCTACACAAATTGCTGGAGAAGGATGAAGGGCAAAGTCTGAAGTCTGAAGTGTAAAAGTTATTTTTATGCTTTAGTCTTCAGGCTTGATAGTTTCTCAACGCAGAATTTTATTAAAATTTATAACAAAAGTTTTTCAGAAAAATACCCTTGACTTCCTAGTTAGTTCTAAACTAGTTAAAAGCACGTTTTTAGTTGTTATACCTAGCTTTCAGAATAATCAGCAGATTTTGGTTTGTCGCGGTAGGATCAGTAATAATTAAAATATTTGCAACAATCATTTACAAGCTGTACAAAGAAAAGTAACATCCTCGCAGATGGAAAAACTTTCAGTAGTTAGCTATATCTTGCGATATATATCTCTAACTAGCGAAAAATAAAGACTTTTCTTGTAGTAACAGCCTATTATCAAAGTAACAGGCATCTATTGACCGCTTTCTCAAATAGAATACGGTCAATAAAGTCGTCAATAAAACCTTCCCAAGCTGATCATCTGCTGGTATTAATTCCTATCATCAGAGTTTTACTAGCCTAAAAAAGGAGAAACGAAGTTTGGTAATCGATCGCCTCAAGCAGGATTTTAAAAATGACCTGATAGCTGGATTGTTAGTAGTTATCCCCCTAGCAACCACCATCTGGCTAACAATCACGATCGCCAATTGGGTAATCGACTTTCTTACCCAAGTTCCCAAACAACTCAATCCCTTTGATGGACTGCACCCAATTCTAGTAAATATACTGAATTTAGCGGTTGGACTAGCAGTACCGCTGTTAAGTATTTTGTTAATTGGGTTAATGGCGCGAAATATTGCTGGGCGTTGGTTACTCGATGTTGGTGAGCGAGTGTTACAGGCGATTCCTTTAGCGGGACAAGTATATAAGACCCTGAAGCAGCTTTTAGAAACTCTACTCAAAGACTCTAATGGCAAGTTTCGCCGTGTAGTTTTATTAGAATATCCCAGACAGGGAATTTGGGCGATCGCTTTTGTTACAGGTGCTATGGGTGCTGAAATCCAAGCCAAGATGTCCCGCCCAATGTTGAGTGTTTTTATCCCAACTACACCCAATCCCACTACCGGATGGTATGCCGTAGTTCCAGAGGAAGATGTTATTAACCTGTCAATGTCGATTGAAGATGCTTTTAAGGTGATTGTCTCTGGTGGGATTGTGGCACCGAATACTCCCTTACCGCCCTTAGTTTTGGGTAAAGAACAAAACCTGCCAGCTTCAACTAAAGAACCAAAGCATTCAGTAATTTCCGTCGAGGAAATATAAAATTTATCCGGCAAAGACACAAGTAAATAGATATTATGAATGTCTAGCTTTGTGAAAATCAATTCACTCTTAACCCCTAATTTACTGCTTAGGCACTCACTTCCATGCAAGACCGCAAACCTCAACAAATTGCTCGTGAACTGGCGCTGTTAAGTCTCAGCCAGCTACCAGTCAACCCAAAAAAATTAACCGAGGAACATCTGCCCAAATTGGTATTAGCCACTGTGCGAACCCTGAGAGCAGAAGTTCAAGATACTTTAGATAACGCTGCTGCTGAATTGCAACGCAGTAACGATCGCCTCTTAACCAGTCAAACTCGTGCTTCAGACATGAATACCGCGAGGACTATGTTGCAAGAAGCGATTACTTACACCCAAACTGCCATTAATCAACTCGGTGCAGCAGTTGAGTTCCCAGAATTGATTCAACTGGCAAATCAAGACAGAGAAGTCGGCAGATATGCCATTCAAATTGTCAAAACAGTGAATGAACATCGTATCTTTATCGATGAACAAATATCCGCCGCTTTGGTAGATTGGCAAGTCAATCGCCTAGCTCAAATTGACCGCGATATTCTCCGCATCGCTGTGGCAGAAATGGGATTTTTAAAACTGCCTGACAGCGTGGCGATTAACGAAGCTGTGGTGTTAGCCAAACGTTACAGCGGAGATGAAGGTCATCGATTTATCAATGGAGTTCTGCGCCGATTCACCGAACAAAAAAAATTGCCCAGTGTTTTATCCTAACTGTGTAACCGTTATGAATGCTAAGTTGTGAGTTGAAGGTGTGGAGAAGTCAGTTGCTTGCGGGGAATTACCCCCTACCAGTAACCCGACACTGAGAGGTGAGGATATCCCGGAGGTTTTCACCATAGGGAAGAGTAACAAATTCAATTAAACTCATAACTTACTAACTCATAACTCCTAACTTACATAACAACTCATACCGTTAGCGGCAATGGCTTTTAATTGGTTTCGTCGTCAATATAACGATTCTTCTGATACCCCCTCTGAAAACCAACAGGCGGAAAATACTCCGGCACCTGTAACCCAACCAGAGGCAACCGAAACATCCGATACTAACCCAACAACTACACCAGAATCGGCAGCAGATTTGTTGGCGTTTGCGAAAGCTGCTTATAAAAATATTCAGCAAAAACAACAATCGGAAACTGAAGAAACTGCCCCAACACTATCAGCAACACCGGAAACGGTAGCCGCAGTTACGGAAGAAGTAGTGACTCCCGTCCTAGAATCTGCGGTAGTTATAGAAGCTCCACAACTAGAAGCAACTATTGAAGAAGTACCTGTAACAGAGGCAGAAATTACACTTAATGCTGAAGAACCGACATCTATAGAAACACAGCCAACCGAGACAGCTGCATTGTCTTTTTTAGAACGAGCAGCAGCAGAACGACAAGCCAAGCAAGAGCGATTAATAGCCAGCGCCATTGAAGTAGCAGAACCGGAATTGACGCAATCGGCTACTGTTAGTGAAGCAACTGCCACAGAAATTCCAGATTTGGCATTTGATGAAGGATTTGTTTGGTCAGCGGAATTATTGGCGGCTCAAGGTAGACGAGCAGAAGATATTTCGATTGAAGAAATAACTTGGTTAAAAAAGTTACGACAAGGATTAGACAAAACCCGGCGTAACATTCTCAATCAACTCAAAGCAATTGTCGGACAAGGGCCACTTAACCAAGCGGCGGTAACAGAAATTGAATCTGTACTTTTACAAGCCGATGTAGGCGTAGAAGCCACAGATCATATTATCAGTGCTTTACAGAAAAAATTGCGGGAAGAAGTTACGCCCCCAGAAGAAGCGATCGCTTACTTAAAACAACTTCTGCGGGATATGTTAGATGAGCCAATCCGTAAATCTGACAAACCCAGCTTTGCCCCAGAAAAAGATCACCTAAATATTTGGTTAATTACTGGTGTCAACGGGGCAGGGAAAACCACAACTATCGGCAAAATTGCTCATTTAGCCCAAAAATCTGGCTATAGATGCTTGATTGGAGCCGCAGATACTTTCCGCGCGGCGGCTGTGGAACAGGTAAAAGTTTGGGGAACCAGAAGCGGCGTAGAAGTAATTGCCAACCCTGGGAAAAACACAGACCCTGCTGCCGTGGTATTTGATGCGATCGCCGCAGCCCAATCCCGCGAAACAGAATTATTATTAGTTGATACCGCTGGGCGATTGCAAAATAAAAAGAACTTAATGGATGAACTGAGTAAGGTTCGCCGGATTATCGACAAAAAAGCCCCGAATGCCAAAATCGAATCTTTGTTGGTTTTAGATGCCACCCTTGGTCAAAATGGCTTGCGCCAAGCAGAAGTATTTTCCCAAGCAGCCCAACTCAGTGGTGTAGTTTTAACCAAATTGGATGGTACAGCCAAAGGCGGTGTCGCGCTAGCTGTAGTGCAGCAGTTAGGTTTACCAATACGTTTTATTGGTGCAGGAGAAGGAATTGAAGACTTACGGCCATTTTCTAGCTACGAGTTTGTCGAGGCTCTATTGAGTGGCTAAAATCATAGCCTACACTGACAGCAGCGTGCAGTGTAGGTTTTTTTTGACTAAGACAGAATTTAAGCATGAGTTCCGGAATAAAGAGCCATAGAGGTGCAGCGGCCACGGAGAGATATTTTGCCTAACTCCTAAATAGGGCAAAACTCTGATAAATTCTGCTTTTTGCCTCTTCCTACTCAGTATATACTTCATACTAACGATAATTATTTACCTCTACCTACTTACATGTAAGGATTGCACTCTTGGCAATAACCTTGTAAACCTAATTGATAACTGCTATAAATACTGGAAAAAATAAAAACTAAGCCTAATTAGTTGGTAAATGGGCAAAGGCGTGTTATCCTCATAACCCAAACAGAGTTATCTAACTTAGGAGCAGATATGAAGTAACTTTCCTTAAAAATTCATGAATATTCTCTGGAGATAAATTATAAGTTAGAAAATTGTCCAAAGAACAAAGAACAATTCAAGTTTTAACTGAAAAATTTAAGTTACCGTTTATTTCCGTATCTGGCTATTTCTCCAAGACAATAAAAAATCGGAAAATTCGGAAAAATTAATTAATTAATTAATTTTTTGTTTCATGATGTATGATTTGCTAATTAAGTTCTGCGCTCATAAAAAGCTTCCGCACAATGGAGGTAGTTAATGATTTATACTAATCAGCTTTTCCGTAAAAATACATGAAATTTCTGTATCTGTATTTAGTTAGAAATAAAATCAGCAAATGCCATATTTTTTTCTAGCTACACCCTACGTCTTTCTACTCTTGCTAAATTGAGGGATCTTGTCTCAATATGATTTAGCAATATTTTGCCAAAGTAAAGTTATTAAGCAATCTACAATCTACTAATCTTAATTGGATAGTATCTGTGCCTGTGTCTCAAGTGCCTTTTCAACCTACTGATGGTAATAATAGTGCCGCGACCGATGTCACACCAGTCGTGGCACTGAAAGAACTTGTCGCCAGGTTGCACCGAGAACAAAATAAAATTCAAGATTTGCTGAGTTCTTTAGGATTTGCCCTCAGAAGCTTCAATAATCTTAATCAGTTTTTGGAACTGATTCCGTTGATGGCAACAAGGGTGACAGATGCCGATGGTAGTGCCTTATTTCTCTACAAACCTAACGGTCAAGTTAGATTAGAGCAACTACACTGGCAAGATAGTCGCCAGCGCAAAAATATCCGCAAAGCCTTAGAAACAGCCAGCAGTCAAATTACATTACTGCCCAATAGTACCCCTCTAGCCAGTTCCACGGGTATCTTAGATGATCAGATGCACCGCTATTTGGGGCCAGATGTCCAAATATTTGGCACGGCAATTTTAGTTAAGCATACAGAACGAGGCTGGCTATATGTCTTAAGCCGTGACCCAGACTATAGTTGGACAGAAACCAGACAAAAGCTAGTGCGCTTGGTTGCAGACCAAACAGCTGTAGCAATTGAAAATGATGAACTAGCGGTAGAACTGAGGAAAAAAGAACGCCTAGACCAAGAATTAGAAATTGGGGCAGAAATTCAACGACGGCTATTACCCCGTCAATGCCCAAATATTCCTGGTGTATCCCTAGCAGCACGTTGTAAACCTGCTAATCGAGTAGGTGGCGATTATTACGACTTTATTCCGACCAATCATAATCAGTTGCAGTTAATTAGCAGGGTCTCTCCTGAAACAAGTCGTTGGGGTTTTGTCATTGGAGATGTGATGGGGAAAGGTGTCCCAGCCGGGTTAATTATGACAATGATGCGGGGGATGCTGAGGGGTGAAGTGTTGCATGGCAATTCGCCGTCTGGGATTTTGCAAAATTTGAATCGAGTTATGTATGCGGATTTGGAAAATTCCCATCGCTTTGTGACGCTGTTTTATTCTGAGTACAATCCCAGAAATCGGATTTTGTCATACAGTAATGCAGCACACAATCCTCCCTTGTGGTGGCACGCAGCAACAAAAACAGTTAGTCGTTTAGATACTCTAGGAATGCTGATTGGTTTGGATGCTAACAGCCAATATGAAGATGCCCAGGCACAGTTAGAGCCTGGAGATACAGTAATTTATTATACGGATGGCTTGACTGATGCGGCGGCGGCTAGTGGCGATCGCTTCGATGAAGAAAATTTTGTAGCAGCTTTTAGCGCTGCTTGTCGCTATTGCAACGGGCCAGAAGAAATTGTTGATTATCTATTTGACCAAGTTCAGCAGTTCATCGGTGCTGATAGGCAAAACACTGATGATATGACACTTGTGGTTTTGCAGATTGTTTAGTTAATAGTCATTGGTCATTGGTTATTAGTCCTTTGTGAAAAATTAAAGGGTAATTTTTATAGCCCTAGTACAACAAGGCAAAAGTCAAAAGTTAGCCACTGCGTTGCGGAGGTTCCCTCCGTTGTAGCAAGTGTCGGCGGGTTTCCCGACTTGTACCCCTAGGGGGAAGCAAGCTAAGCGTAGTGTCTCCGATTAGGAGAAGCAAGTGGCGTTAGCGACGCAGGAGTGTCACTCTGAAGGAGTTCAGCGGAAAAAGAAAGAATATTTACACCACCAGCCTTTTAGCAATTACAGATGGTTTGTTTATTTACGCCGACCTGTAATAATCATTTATGTTAGGACAGTGTTGATTTATCAAAGCCTTGTCAATACTAATACCAATTTGAAAAATGATGGCGACAAATGGATTTCTAAACAGCTTACCAGTAAACTCTTTCTCAATCCAAAATCAAAAATCTAAAATTCAAAATGATATAAGTTTACACTCAGCACTTAGCCATAGTTCCCCAAAATCAAATCTAGCCAATGGGGATAAGCATAAGAATTTGCAGCTATGAGTTTTATCCCTCGATAGTTATTAAATACACAACTTGCCATTAAATGGAGATTTTCTTGCAGATGAGTATATTCTCCGAAAGCTTCCAATGCTAGGCTCCACCAAGTTTGATTCTGAATTAGCAGTTGCGTAATTTCCACACTACAACCGTTATCAATACTTTCATTGATAGCAACCGCCTGTACTGAAGAGTCTGGTAAAATTTGATATGATTGCAAACGGCGCACTTTTTGCACATTTACCCAAACAAAATTACCAAACACCATTGCAGGCTGAAAACTTTCTCCTGTGGAATCGCTACACATCCATTTACCCCATTTTTCGGCCTTACCTTCTATCAATTCCCCAAAACGCAGTACACCTAATTCTGCTTTGCGCCATTTGACTTCTAAACGTTCTTGGCGCAGTTTAATTCCCAAATAATCGCATTTTGGCGCGTAAAGATACCAGTCTTCTCGTTTTTCTGGTGAACAGTTTTGGGGAAACCATTCTTCAATCTCTCTTGGGATCTGACTAGGGTAAAACCAGCGCAATTCGATAGTTGTCAGCATATATAACTGAATCTCCCCTTGTGATGCCTTATCCGCTACGACCCAGTTGGTGGGACAATAAAAACGATACATAATGCTTAACTTTTGTTGCTTCCAGCCCAAAGGAATTTTTAACAATGTGGAAACGAATTGCAATTATTTTTTTATTAATTTTGAGCTTCAGCTTGAGTAATCCTGGTGTAGCTGCTGCGGCTGGATTTAAAAGCTATGTCGATACTGCTGATGGCTATCAATTTTCATACCCTAACGGCTGGCTACCTGTTAAAGTTGCTAATGGCCCTGATGTAGTCTTCCATGATTTGATCGAAATATCCGAAAATGTCTCGGTGGTGATTAGTCCTGTTTCAGAAGGTAAAACTTTAAAAGAACTGGGCGCTCCCACAGAAGTTGGGTATAAGTTGGGAAAAGCAGCCCTTGCACCTTCAGATTCTGGTCGGACAGCCGAATTAGTTGATGCACGAGAAAAAGACGATGAAGGTAAAATCTACTATATATTAGAGTATTTAGTGAAACTACCGAATAATCAACAAAGACATAACATCGCTAGTGTTGCTGTTAGTCGTGGCAAGTTGTTTACTTTCAACGCCTCAATTCCGGAAAAACGTTGGGCGAAGGTTAAACGGACTATGGAAAATGTTGTCGATTCTTTCACAGTGTATTAATCAAAAGGCAGTCCCGACCAAATTCATAACCATGAATGGAGTAGGGACGAGAGGCTAGGGATTAGTATTTTGAATCAGCACTTTCAAGTCAAAAGGCAGAAGAGAAAAGCCAGTGTGTGACAATTGACTTTTGACCATTGACAAATGACAATGAACATTCCTCAATTTATACTGGCTTCGGCTTCTCCAGCCCGTCGTCGCTTGCTGCAAACTGTTGGGATTGAACCAATAGTTAAACCGAGTGATTTTGATGAGTCACAAATCCAACTGATTGAACCTGCTGAGTTAGTGCAAGTTCTGGCTCAACGTAAAGCAGAAACTATCGCACCCCAATTTGCATCAGCCTTAATTATGGGTTGTGATTCAGTTTTGGCTATTGATGGTGAGATTTATGGTAAACCAGCAGATGCAGCAGAAGCGATCGCTCGTTGGCAATTAATGCAAGGTAATATTGGCGATTTATACACTGGCCATGTGTTAATTGACACTTCACAAAACCGGACTTTAGTCAAATTTCAGGTAACAAAGGTCTATTTTGCCAAAATGAGCGATCGCGCTATCCAAGCTTATGTAGCTACTGGCGAACCCCTCAAATGCGCTGGTGCTTTTGCTTTGGAAGGTTTTGGTAGTTTGTTTATTGAGCAAATTGCAGGTTGTCACAGCAATGTCATTGGTCTCAGTTTACCTTTGCTCAGGCAGATGTTGGCAGAACTGGGATATGAGGTTACTGAGTTTTGGCAATAAATACTTTATGGCAATTAAACTCAGGTGGGCAAAGTGAAAATTCTCTGCCCACTACAGTTATTGAGAATGCTGCAAGATATCAGATAACTAATAACTATTGACCATTGACCATTGACTACTATGCAATTTCACTTCGCCATGATCTGGTACCCAAGCTAACCACTCATCAGCGGAAACTTGGCAGAGTAACAATGCTTCATCAAAACTGTAAGGGCTAGGAAGTTCTAAAAGACGCACCCATAGGTCAGGTTGGCATTGTTTGGTTGAACTTTTGCTATAGGCTTTGCTTAACCAGTCTAGATTCTGTCTGACTGCTGGTACAGCACAATTTGGTCTTTGAGTATCAATTTTCATAGCTGCAAGCCTCCCTGATGGGTTAAAGCAAAAATCATTCTGTAACTAAGACTACAAAATAACTAATTACTTTGAAAAGTCAACGTCTTATAACTTTACGTAACTAGGCGTAACAGTTTGCTTAATGTTGCGCGGTTAAACTGAAGTGGTGCAGCTGACTGTAGACTGACTTTAGATAGCATTTCTCACAAGAATATGTCATTTACTTCTACTCCCTCATTACGTGAACAACAACATCCCCTCATTCGTCAGTTAGCTGATAGCATTGAGGCTGCTTGGCACAAGCATTTGCAACTATCGCCTTACCATTTGCCAGCAGAGTTGGGATATGTGGAAGGTCGATTAGAGGGTGAGAAACTGACAATTGAAAATCGCTGCTATCAAACACCGCAGTTTCGGAAAATGCACTTGGAACTGGCAAAGGTGGGAAATATGCTGGATATTCTGCACTGCGTGATGTTTCCGCGGCCAGAATATGACCTACCGATGTTTGGGTGCGATTTAGTTGGCGGTAGAGGTCAAATTAGTGCAGCGATCGCTGATCTATCTCCTGTTCACTTAGACCGCACTTTGCCAGCATCCTATACAAATCAACTTGCAGCACTCCCAGCCTTGGACTTTTCCCAACCGAGAGAGTTACCAGAATGGGGTCATATCTTTTCTGAGTTTTGTATTTTTGTGCGTCCTAGTTCCGCAGAAGAAGAAGCGATGTTTCTGGCGCGTGTGCAAGACTTTTTAGAGGTGCATTGTAGCCAAGCGATCGCCGCTAGTCCCGTGTCCCCCGAACAAACCCTGCAAATTATCGCCGGACAACACAACTACTGCACCAAGCAGCAGCAAAATGATAAAACCCGCCGCGTCCTTGAAAAAGCCTTTGGTCAAGAGTGGGCAGATAATTATATGACCACAGTCTTATTTGACTTACCAAATTGAGTCAATAGTTAATTATCCCCTACTCCCTGCTCCCTTACTCTCTGCCTCTTCCCCTTCCCCATCTGTAGGTTCTGTTACGTTTTCCCTTAACTGATAAATGTAGAATTCAGTTAACGATAGTTTGATGGAGTCTAACCATAGCTTTAGCATCTTTGGAGCAAATATCCAAATGAGTGAAGAGTTAACAAGCCTAATAATTGGTTGACTACAAGTTTAAGGAAACTGTAATGTTAGGGATGCTCTATTTGAAAAAATTGATTGAAAATTCGTAATTGCTAGTTCATAATTAAGTTTCTGATAAAGATTGAGTTTCCAACTGAACCGGGGTTGCTTTTCAAAGCGGTGGATTCTCAATAGTTTTTTAGTGATGAATTAGTAATTATCTTGATTCTTGCATCTATTGAATAACTAGCTACTAGTAGCGCCATGATCCAAAAGCTGTGGCGCTAAGTATTCATAAGAATCAAGTTTCCGAGGGTATTTAGTAGAGGCAATTTATCAAGTCTCTATTGCGTCTAATACTTTTTTATATCCATCAGCACATTTTTAAATAAATAGGCAACAACCATGTCAAGGGTGACTGAAAAGCCAAGATCAAGGCAACAAATACTTGATCCAGAACAGCCTAAGATTTGGTGGGGCATTGCTGTAGCCTTACCAATAGTAATCGCTGCGGGGTTACTAACTACAGCTAAAGTTGAGCAGTTGAAAAAACTTAGCTTATCTGTACCTGTCAAACCAGTTGCTAACAGCATTAGTGCTGTGGGGCGTTTAGAACCGCGAGGCGAAGTTATCAAACTTTCTGCGCCTGCTGCGGGATTGCAATCTGCATCACGAGTAAAGCAGCTGTTTGTCCGAGAAGGAGAAGTGGTGAGAAAAGGGCAAGTGATTGCCATTTTAGATAACCACGAAACTCAGTTAGCCAGTGTAGAAGAAGCAAAAGCCAAATTACTAGAAGCTCGTGCTAATTTAGCGCAAGTTCGGGCTGGTTCACCCAGAGACATTCAAGCGCAACAAGCGGTAATTGCTCGACTAGAAGCCCAGTTACGCGGCGAAAGGGATGCTCAACAAGCCACAATCACCAGAATTGCAGCGCAGTTGAGTGCCGAAAAAATGGCGCAACAGGCGACAGTCGAGCGACTAGAAGCCGAATTGCGAGGTCAAGGTGATACCTTAAGAGCTACCTTGACACGCATACAAGCCGAACAACGTAATGCTCAAGTTGATGCTGGACGTTATGATTTTCTGTACGGACAAGGTGCTATCTCTCAGCAAGAAAGGGATAGACGACGATTAAGTGCAGTCACCGCTAAACAGCAAGTAGTTGAAAGTCAAGCAACTCTCCGACAAGCAGTAGCCACTTTGCGTCAACAAGTTGCAGAAGCTAGAGCTAATCAAGTCAAGACTTTAACAACGTTACAACAGCAGTTAATTGAAGCTAGAGTCACCCGTGATCAAACTATAGCTACTTTAGGAAGACAACTCGACGAAGAACGAGCCAGACTCAAGAGACTGATAGAAGTTGATCCGACGAATGTGCAGATGGCGCAAGCACAAGTGAGTAATGCGATCGCTACTGTTAGACAAGCCGATGCAGAACTGCGATTAAGCTACGTCCAAGCACCTACTTCTGGTGAAATTCTCAAAATTTACACCAAGTCCGGCGAAGCTATCAGCGTCAATGGTATTGCTGAAATTGGACAAACTGAACAAATGATGGTTATTGCTGAAGTTCCTGAAGACAGCATTAGTAAGGTGCGTATTGGTCAAAGTGTTTCTGTCAGCAGTGATAATGGCGCTTTTGAAGGCGAATTAAAAGGAACAGTGGCGGAAATTGGCAGAAAAGTCGGCAAAAAAGATGTACTCAATACTGATCCGGCCGCTGATGTAGATGCAAGAGTGATAGAAGTTAAAATTGCCCTCTCACCAGAAGATAGCAACAAAGTTTCTGGTTTAACCAACGCCAAAGTTCTTGTGGATATTAACAACCAATCAGGCTCTAATTCAGAGAAGCAATAAGTAAGTTGGGGAGCATTAATACAATGCCTAAAACCCCTAAAAATAACTAATGAGTAATAACCCACCTACTTACTTTCTATTCATCTGAGAACATGATTCAAAAAATACCTCTAGCTTGGCTACAAATGACGCGAGATAAAACGCGGTTAGCCGTAGCTTTAGCTGGAATTGCTTTTGCTGATATTTTAATGTTTACCCAACTCGGATTCCGAGATGCACTCTATTATAGTAACGTTCAGTTACATAGTAGTTTAAATGGCGACATTATTTTAATTAACCGCCAATCGAATGCAATTTTGTCCATGAAAAGCTTTTCTCAACGGCGGTTGTATAAAGCTTTAGATTTACCAAGCGTACAATCTGTACATTCTATCTATTTAGATTACACGGCTTGGAAAAATCCAGTTACAGGTCGGTCACGCTCATTACTTGTATTTGGCATTAATCCAGAGTTTAATTTATTTAATTTGCCAGGAGTGCAAGAAAATTTAGATAAATTAAAGTTGCCTGATGTAGTTTTGTTTGACCGTTCTTCTCGACAAGAATATGGGCCGATCGCCGATGATTTTGAAAAAGGGAAAACAGTCAAAGCAGAGTTAAGAAGACGCAAAATTAAAGTAGTAGGGCTATTTACTTTAGGAACATCTTTTGGTGCAGATGGTAATTTAATCACCAGTGATGTTAACTTTTTACGTATTTTTAACACCCGTCAGCAAGGATTGATTGATATTGGGGTAATCAAAGTTAAGCCAGGCACAGATGTAGAAACTGTGGCTAAAGATCTACGCCAATATTTACCTCAAGATGTAAATGTGTTGACCAAACAAGATTTTATCGATTTTGAACGTCACTATTGGGCAAGTAGCACAGCAATTGGTTTTATTTTCAGCTTAGGTACAATTATGGGTTTTATTGTGGGAACCGTGATTGTTTACCAAATTCTTTACACAGAAGTTTCTGACCATTTATCAGAATATGCTACCTTAAAAGCCATAGGATATACACAAAAATATTTATTGATAGTGATTTTACAAGAAGCACTTTTATTAGCTTGTTTAGGGTATCTTCCTGGGTTATTTTTCACCATATTAATGTACCAAAAAGCTAAAGAAGCTACTCTTTTACCAATTTTTATGACTTTTGGCAGAGCAACTAATGTATTGATATTAACAATGATTATGTGTTTCATTTCTGGCGCGATCGCCGTACGTAAATTACGTTCCGCTGACCCGGCTGACATCTTTTAAATAATTTTGATCAATACAGTAGTAATTAATCAGTTTTTATTATCTATATAGTATATATTTAATGCTTAAACTGTCATCATAATTTGCAGACAGGCTCTAGAGTTACGGAAATAAATTACTACCTTCTAACACAGGATTTATTATGAGACAAGAACCTGTAATTGCTATTAAAGACCTAAATCATTACTATGGTAAAGGTTCACTAAAAAGACAAATTTTATTTGATATTAACCTGGAAATTTATCCGGGGGAAATTGTAATTATGACTGGGCCTTCTGGGTCAGGCAAAACAACATTACTCAGTTTGATTGGTGGTTTAAGATCTGTCCAAGAAGGTAGTTTAAAATTTTTGGGCGTAGAACTATTCGGTTCTAGCCAAAATCAATTAGTGCAAATTCGGCGAAACATTGGCTATATTTTTCAGGCGCACAACTTGCTAGGATTTTTAACTGCAAGGCAAAATGTGCAGATGGCAGTGGAATTGAATGAAAGAGTTGGTCAAAATGATGCGATCGCCACAGCCGAAACTATGCTAACTGCTGTTGGCTTAAAGAACCGAGTAAATTACTACCCAGATAATCTTTCTGGTGGACAAAAACAAAGAATTGCGATCGCTCGCGCCCTAGTTAACAATCCGCCACTAGTATTAGCGGACGAACCAACCGCAGCCTTAGATAAACAATCAGGACGTGATGTTGTCGAAATCATGCAGCGTCTAGCTAAAGAACAAGGTACTTCCATTTTGTTAGTGACACACGACAATCGGATTTTAGACATAGCCGATCGCATTGTCGAAATGGAGGATGGTCTTTTAGCTCGTGACTCCCAAAGCGCCGTCGTCAGCTACGATTCTGGAGCATGGAGCGAAAAATCATAAAGTCCATAGCACAAACTCAGCGTACCTCTGCGTTTACCTCAGCGCCACTCCGCGTTTAAAAACTCTCTTTTCCCCTCTCCTATCTCTATAAATAGCTACACTCCTTCAGCCATAACTATTTAGCTTGAGGACTTGGCGCATTTCCTTGGCGGCTAGTCCGGAAAGTTACATTTACACCATCATTTGATTGTTCTAATACCAGTAACGGTGTAGGTTTAGCCTTTTGATCCCAGTGCATAGTGGCAATTCGACCTTGAATTGTCGGTTGCCATGTATCCTCATCGTCCATCGGACTCAGATAAGTCTCGATACAGTCAATAATTTGGCTAATTGTGGTAGAGGTAGCTTGTGTCGGTAACTTCATCAGCTTAATTTGAATACGAAACAACACCCGCTTCGCAATGTTTGGCGGCGTACCACTCTCATATTCGACATCAAAAATCTCATCCACCTGTCGCCCTGCACCATTGGCAATTCCCACCGTTCCTTGTTGAGATTGGTTGGGACGCAAAGCTTGAGAAATTTTATCTTTGACTCTGATTTTAATTTGATTCAGAATAGCAAAATGAAATACTTCTTCAGACATCCGCATCCGCAGATAATCTAGGTTAAAGTCTCGTGAGTTCACCAAATCTGGGTTAGCTTCCATTTTGCGGATAGTTTCTAGCGCCAGTTTAAACTTTTTCTCTAGTTCTCTGGCCCGGAATTTTTCAAATTTGATTTTTTTCTCTAATTTATCCATCTGAATTTTGCCAAATATAATCAAACCAATCACGACGACAGCCAGCCCTCCAGAGGTAATTAATAAAAAGGGTGGGGACTGCTGAGGTTCGTTGGCTGGTGGTTTTTGAGTTACTTTTTTTGTTTTTGCTGGTGGAGACTGCGCCAGAAATATAGGATTTAGCATGGTGGCAATAACTGTAATTGTCATTGTTTAGAATGCCCAAATCCTTAATGTCATCTTGCTGTATTATTAGTATTTTTAACAGGTTTTTATAAACTACGTACATACCGCTGTTAAAATGTATATTTTGAATCTTAGTCCAATATCTCAAGCTGCCTCTACTTGCTGGAGTAATATCCGTCTGATTGCAACGGATATGGATGGTACTCTGACCAAGGAAGGTAAATTTTCTGCTGCCTTGTTGCAAGTTTTAGAAGATTTAACGGCATCTGACATCAAGGTAATAATTGTTACTGGACGTTCGGCTGGTTGGGTCAGTGGAGTTAGCAGCTTAATGCCAGTTGCAGGTGCGATCGCCGAAAATGGCGGTATATTCTATCCCAATGGTACTGAACAGCCCATTGCTTTAACTTCTATTCCTGACTTAAGCTTACATCGCCAACAATTAGCAGCAGCTTTTGCCGAATTACAAAGGGAATTTCCTCAAATTCAAGAATCTGCTGACAATCGCTTTCGCCTCACAGATTGGACATTTGATGTAGCTGCCTTAACTTTACAGGAATTACAAACTTTAAGTCATCTCTGTCAATCGATGGGCTGGGGATTCACTTACAGTACAGTACAGTGTCACATTAAACCCCAAGGTCAAGATAAGGCTGTGGGTTTATTGCAAGTATTACAAGCATATTGGCCTGACTACTCACTCGAACAAGTTGTGACCGTTGGTGATAGCCCTAATGATGAAAGTTTATTTGCTCGCCATCAGTTTCCCGTCTCTGTGGGCGTAGCTAACGTACTGAAATATGCAAATCAGCTACAATATCAACCCACTTACGTAACGAGTGCAGCTGAAGCCACAGGATTTTGTGAGTTAGCTAGTTATATTTTAAAGTCAACAGTCCCCAAGATTTAAATCAGCATCATCAATTCTGCGATCGCCAAAAGGGAACAGATCATCAGAAAATCCCCATAATTAAATTAGGGGATTTGTCAGATAATTAATGCTCAAACTATTGAGATACTTTATTGATCTACAGTAGCGCTATGCCCACGCTTCTTCCTTTTGATTAAACTACCCAAACCCATCACAGCACCGATACCTAAAATAGTTGATGGCTCTGGAACTTTGGTAACGACAAAATCAAGATTGTAGTTCTGTATCCCCTGAACAGTTTCCTGAATCCAGAAAGTGTAAGTACCAGCGCCAAGTTTACCATTAGGGAAACCGACAAAGGTAGCTCCTTGAATTGATGCTGCTACACCCAAATCATCTAAGACATTATTTCCAACTTGTGTTCCAGATGCTGCACCAATTAAAGCTGCACCCAGTAATGGCGGTGTGTTAGTAGTGATAGTTGTAGGTGCAATACTAGAACCTGTTTGCACAGCTAAAAATCCTTGATTGGAGCCTACCCCATCTAGCCCAACATAGTTAGCTAAGTTAATTCGACTCAGTTCATAACCAACAGGAATAGTGAAGGTAAAGAAATCTCTGTCAAGATTTGGATTACCAGTGGTTGAGCCAGTAATCTGGTTAGATCCATCTAACAGATTCAATACTGTTGGGTTTAAGCTGTCACCAGACAATTCGCCGTTAATAGCTTCGTTATATACAAAGCTTGCTGCATAAGCATTAGGAGCAAAAACTAAAATTGCTCCCAGTCCTAGAAATAAGCTTTTCATTTATCTGCCTCTGGTGTAGTTGAAGTTAGGTAATTGAGCTAAAAATTTACTTTTCTAGAAAGTATTTTTCTTAAGCTATGGCACTTTTAAACTACAAAATTACTCATGATATTTTTTGATTGTTAACTGTTAATAGTAAGCAGTTAACAACCAGCCAAGAAAGATATGTAATTTACGTATGTCTCAGTGTAATAGCTTAAGCCCCAGAGTAATTTTAGAGCAAATTAGTAAAGGTAAATTTAAGGAATTAGTCAAAAATACGGCTATTAAACTTAGTTTTGTAGTTTTTTAGTAAAGACTAACGTTTTAATATCAAAAAATATCAAAATTTATAACTCTTGTTTTATGGGTTTTTGGATTCATTAGTCTCCTGGGGTTGTGCTGGCTCAGAGACAACAACAACTCGACCATTTTTTACCACTGTAGAATTTTTAGCAGTAGTCTTGCTGTGGTTGGCTGGCTCATCTTGGCACTGCTGTTGATAAGAAATATTTTGTTCCTGTTGTTGGCTGAGAAGCACGACACAACTGGAGCAGGAAACTGTAGACATGAGTTTAACTTGAGTTCTATATCTATTATCGCGCCTATTTGATGATACTCACAGGAATTAAGCACAAAGATTATCTGTAGAGATGGGGGGTAGGGATGGTCATTTCAGATAGCCTGCAAAAAGTTTGATTTAGGTGCTTTCTTAATCTAGTGTTTGTGCCTAGAGATTGTGTCATAGCTGTCTTGATGACATGTAGAGTCAGTGCGATCGCTTGACTGCAAACATAGTTTTTTCACAAAAGTCTTCCCACAGACACATATCTGACAACATTTCACTAAATAAATGATACGAATAATTTCTCCTCCGCCCCTCTGCTCCCCTGCCCACGCCAGTCGCTACAAGTCGGGAAACCCGCCGACACTTGCTACAACGGAGGTTCCCTCCGCAACGCAGTGTCTCCCCAACGCGCTGCCTCCCCTGCGGTCTATTTGTATCAAACTTAAAGTGAAACGGTATGAGTCAGGGTGAACATAACGCCAATATTTAAGACAGAAATACGGCGTTGCTGAATGAAGGGATGAATCGATTTATGTAGGTACAGTTTGATACTTCAAATAATGAAGTAATAATTTAACCGAGTATCTCAGCATTTCTTCTGTCTTGGAATAGCATAAAGTTTTTCGGTGAAGGCGTGCTAAATAATGTCTAAGCCTAGTGTTTTCATTTTCAACTCGTGTCATATATGTTTTACTGACAATTTGGTCTCCATCTGGAATAAAGCTTGGGTAAACTTTCCAGCCATCTGTCACATAAAAATAGCTTTTCCATTGTTTAGCAATTTTCCACAATGGCTCAAAAGTTTCGGCACTATGGTCTCCCAAAACCCAGGCTAAAATACCTTGAGTAAAGTGATTTACTGCTGTCCATAACCAAATTTTGTTTTTTTTGAACCAACAAATGTCTCTAATTCATCAAGTTCTCCAACTTCTGGAATTACATCTTCTTTCGGTACGTCCGGAAGTTTCTCTCCCAATTGTTTGACCCAATAAATAATAGTAGTATGATGTACTCCTTTGACTCGTTCAATCCCACGAAAACCCATACCGTTAAGGTACATTTTTAAGCATTCTTGTTTCAATTCCTCAGAATATCCTTTTGGTGGCTCGTACAAATCAATAAATTGGCGAGCGCATGATACGCAAATGTGATTTTGTTTACTTCTTCGCTTTCCGTTCTTACGAATTTTCGTAGATCCGCAGTATGGACATTGCACAGTAGATACCCTCAAGTCATCCCTCTATTATGCAACGCCAGAAATACCACCGAAGTATTATTTCTTTTGAGGTTTAACTTTTGTCCTGCAAAACCTTCTATATTAACGATCGCATCCCCATATAACCTTGATAATTCTGGATTTATCAATAACTTATGAAAAAATTGCTGAAATACCTAAGTTTAGGGCTGTTATCCACAGTTTTATCAGCTACTCCTAGCTGGGGAGCCGAGCGCATTAGCTTATTTTATCCTCCGTTTGGAGAATTTTCTTTATCTACTGATGCGTTAGAAGCCTTTGCCAAAGAAGGTAAAATTACTGGGGAGTTGGACACCTATGCCCAGCGTGCCACACCTCAACAACTGGCGCAACTACGAGAATTACTACAACAGCGATTTAGTGCCACACCTACTTTAGTATCACAGTTTACTTATTCACCTATAGGAGAACAAGTAGTCAAACGTTTAGGAGAATTAATCCTCACCGAATCTCGTCAAAATGGTTTTTATGCCCTGCGGGCTGCGTTTATTTTAGCAGCAGCCGACTCTAAGGAGGGTTTGACTGTTGTCAACATTATACGTAAATTTCCTTCACCAACTATTAAATTAAACTTTGAAGAAGGAGTTAAGATAGTCAATAATTTATCGGAATTACTTAAAGACAGAGATGCCGCTGTGGCATATTTGCAAAAACAAGCGATCGCCCAAACCAGCAACGCAAACATAGATTTTTCCCAAAAGCCAGATTTACGCCAGCCAGGAAAATTGCAGTTTCAAAAACTTTACTTTGAGTTAAATGACGCTAAACGCGATCGTCGTTTGCCAGTAGATGTTTATGTACCACAAACCAAATCCTCAACACCTTTTCCCTTAATTGTGATTTCTCATGGTTTAGCTTCAGACCGCTATGCCTTAGCTTATTTAGCGCAACATTTGGTTTCCTATGGCTTTGCCGTCGCTGTATTGGAACATCCTGGTAGTAATGCCGAACGCTTTCAACAATACTTTGCCGGTTTAGCCGGGCCACCACAACCTAGAGAATTTATTGACAGACCATTAGATGTCAAGTTTGTACTTGATGAACTCCAACGTTTAGAAACATTCAATTCTAGCCTCAAAGGGAAACTCAACTTTCAGCAAGTTGGACTGATTGGACATTCATTTGGTGGCTACACAGTTTTAACTTTAGCAGGAGCAAAACTGAACTTTGCCCAGCTACGTCGGGATTGTTATCCCAATAGATCATTGAATTTATCTCTATTGTTGCAATGCCAAGCAGCTGAGTTGCCACCAACAGATTATGCGCTACAAGATCCGCGGATTAAGGCTGTGATGGCCATTAATCCCATTAACAGTTCTGTCTTGGGTGAAACTGGTATCAGTCAAATCAAAATTCCCGCGATGTTAGTCACAGGTAGCCAAGATATTTTCGCCCCCGCAATCCCAGAACAAATTCGCCCCTTTACTTGGCTGGCTGAACCTAACAAATATTTAGTGTTAATTGAGAATGCTACCCATTTTTCCGCTTTACAAGAGTCAACTCCAGAAAATAATGTTTTGCCTGTACCATCTGGCTTATTAGGGCCAGATCCTGCTCCAGTTTATTCTTACTTGAAAGCCCTAAGTGTAGCTTTTATGGAAACTAATCTCTTAAATAATGATGAATATCGCCCCTATTTGCAGCCAGCATATACTCAATATATTAGTCAAGCTCCACTTAATATGACTCTGTTAAGTTCCTTGAGTACAGAGCAATTAGCGCAAGCCTTAAAAAATGGCACAGACAAAAAATCAAACTAGTCTAAATAGCAAATTCTATTTATGTAAAGCATATTTAGGTCTAGCGACCAATTCTTTAAATTTATGTTGACTGGCAAATTGCATTAACCCATCCATACATTCAGTAAAGCTATCAAAAACATAGTCAATTAACACTAATGCTTTAGCTTTCTGCTCTGCATTCAATTCAATATTGACCAGACAACTTTCACTATTGTTATCTTCTAATGCAAATTGAAAATGTGCATTTTCTACATTTAAATGGTGTGGACTAACATAGAAGTACTTTTTATTGGTTTTGGCTCTTAATTCTTCACCGACCTGTGCCATTGCCTGCTGTGCCTTACTTCCTGTGGCTTCAATTGCTGCAATAATTACTATTTTTAGTGCTATGTCAGTTTCATAACGACACATTGCTACTAAATTATTAGAAAGACGGCGAGTTTTAATTGTTTTCTCACTCCAAACGAACTTGAGAAAATCACTGAATCGCATTACCTGATCAATCTCTAGTGATTCTAAATCTTTGAGATACCATTTCCAGTGACTACCATCTTCAATTGCGTGCTGATTAATCAATTTTTGTAGCGGATGATCACTCACACTATTTTGAAGTATGTCATTATTCAAATCTTTAAAACTCATGGCAAAATGTGCCAGACAAGGGAACCAAACTAATCGCTGATGAGGGTCAATGTTGCTATTTGTTAGGAATTGAAAAAAAGGTAATTGGGAGAATTTTTTTTCTTGTTGTTTAATATATTCTAGAATGTCTTGCATATTCTTCTCTTTTTTGTTGGACTTTATAATTTTGGCAACAAGAATTTAGTTGAAACTTGGCTAAGTTCAACAATACTTGCAAAATAGCAATTACTGTAGAGATGCAAAATATTGCCCCTCTGAAATATTGACCATATCCCTATTTCAATCTGAAGTTAGATACAGGAATTGAGGTGATTTGAGAAATAAAATTTATAGAGCTACGTGGACTTCGAGCTTTAAAAGATGAAACTTTGATGAATAATAAAGTAATGATTAACAGTCTATAGTTAATATAAATAATGGCTTTGAAAAAAAGCAATAGTGTTCTAGTAAATTCATGTATTTTTTACAAATACTTGTAGGAATTTACTTAAGTAAATCACACAGATCATATTGCTGATGAGGGGAAATCGCAGTTATACAAACAAAATCCTAGTTTTTCGTTGCTATATCTCTACGAGGGAAGTTTGTGTAAAGTTTATGTAAAAACCTATACGTGGAATACGAGATATTCTGTGATTCTGATTTTATCAGTGTTGAGGCGATCGCTCTAGAGAAGATGCAAAGTTCATTAAATTTAATCAACCTCATGATCAGCCTGCTGCCAAAACATATATAATTTCAGGCAATGCAAAGTTTAGCTTGACCACTGAAAATTTTCCATAAATTTAAGGCTATGATTTCTCAAGATTATGATTCAATCTATGCTGTTGATGACCTGCTTAGAAAAATCAGAATTAAGGAAAGTCAATTAAAAATCGCCCAGGAATCACAGATGCTTTATACATCTGAAGCATTAAACAATCAAATATCAAATTTGCGTCGTCAGCTATCTGAGGCACAAGACCCAGAAATGCAAGCCTTGATGAGTTTGTTGGATGATTGAATTTGTCAGAATCTTGGATTTACAGCAGTGAACAAGGCTGAACAGCTTTGAGTTTCTGCTTTTGTTTGACTTGCAATCTGGTGTAGGTAGAGAGACGCTGTTGATTGCGTCTCTACCATGAAAAATTGCCGATGTGAAACTAAATTAAACTTTTTTCAACCAGCTAAACATTGCCCGTAGGTCTTTACCGACTACTTCAATGGGGTGTTCGGCTTCTTGACGACGCATTGCCGTAAATCCAGGTTTACCAGATTGGTTCTCTAAAACGAATTCACGAGCAAATTGTCCTGATTGAATTTCGCGGAGAATTTTCCGCATTTCCGCTTTGGTTTGTTCGTTGACAACTCTAGGGCCACGGGTATAGTCGCCATATTCTGCAGTGTTGGAAATGCTATCGCGCATTGTGGCTAAACCACCTTCTACAACCAAGTCAACAATCAATTTAACTTCGTGCAGACATTCAAAATAAGCTAATTCTGGTTGATAACCAGCTTCGACTAAGGTTTCAAAACCAGCTTTGATTAAGGCGCTCAAACCGCCACATAATACTGCTTGTTCCCCAAACAAATCGGTTTCAGTTTCTTCGCGGAAAGTGGTTTCGAGAATGCCCGCACGTGTGCCACCGATACCTCTAGCGTAAGCCATTGCGCGATCGCGTGCCTGACCACTAGCATTTTGATAAACAGCAAACAACGCAGGTACGCCTTGTCCTTGTTCATAAGTCCGGCGCACTAAATGACCAGGGCCTTTGGGCGCTACCATCACCACATCTACCTCAGCAGGTGGGACAACTTGCCCAAAATGAATGTTAAAGCCGTGGGCAAAAGCCACTACATTTCCAGCTTCTAAATTAGGTTCAATTTCGTTTTTGTAAACTGTTTTTTGTACTTCATCGGGTAACAAAATCATGATGAAGTCAGCGGCTTTAGCTGCATCTGCAACATTTTTCACGGTTAAGCCAGCGGCTTCGGCTTTTTGTGCTGACTTGCTTCCTGGATATAGCCCGACAATCACATTCAAACCGCTATCTTTTAAATTCAGGGCATGAGCATGACCTTGGGAACCATAGCCGATAATAGCAATAGTTTTTCCAGCCAAAAGGTCTAAATTGGCATCTTCGTCATAGTACATCCGGGCCATAGAAGCATCTCCTGTCAGCAAGCATCACAATTATTTATAGGCAGGTTTTTGATCTTACCTTAAATTGTGTAACTAAAGATAAGCTAAGAAACATCAAAATTTCTCTGTTATCGATGATGATCTTGGGACTTGTTTCTTTGTACCTGGATTAATTTGCTGCCATATTCCTAGTCGTTTATTTTTAGCATTGGCTTGAGCGATTAAATATTGAGTTTTAGTTTCTTGGCAGTTGTAGATAGAATCTTGATCAACAACAGCATTACCTTCGGCAACTAAGCGGAGATTGACTGACTGATTATCGACAAATATTTCGCCAGTAATGCGATCGCCTTCATCTTCTGTAACTCTTCTAATCACTATCGCATTACCTGTTGGTAATAGTTGTTTGAGTTTCTGCGTTGCGGCTGAACTATCAGGTTTTTGTCTTGCATTCGGTAAATTAACACAAGCCAGTTTGACTGTCTGAATTTGTCCTGTATCGTTTTTGACGCGAATTATATTGCTATCTCCGACTCCAACTACTGTCGCCAAAACTAAAAGTAGCTCTATTAAATTCATATTTTTTAAAATGGGTATTTTTTTACACCGCAACCTTGAGTCTATTTCAGTAATCTGGTAGTTCCTGTGATTTATCTCACATACACAAATTTGACAAAATAGTTGTTACATAAATCGCAACAATATCTAACTTAAAAACTTTCCTCGGCAATACTGAGATTAATTCCATCCATCCCCGGTGAGATTATGAATTTTTCTCTGCCACTACCCCGCAAATCTGCCTTATTTATGAGTGCTTTGCTAGGAGGAGTTGTTTTCACTAGTTGTGCTGCACAAAATAATTTATCTACCAAATCATTGCCGCCACTGGCAGAGCAAAACCAAGCTGCACCAGCCGCTGATATTACAGGTAATGTTGCCCAAAAAGTAGAAGCTGCGTCAGTACTCCGTGCGCGTCCTCAATTAATTAAAAAGGCAGCAATAAAAATAGTTGTGAACTCTGTGGAGCAAAGTATTGATGCAGTTTCACAAATTATCGCCAAACAACAAGGTGATTTAATTGGGTTAAACGAACGCCAACCAACTCAAGAAAACTCACGTCATACTGCATCTATCCAACTGCGAGTTCCCCAAAACTTATTGGAACCAACATTAGAAGAACTAGCTAAATTAGGTACAATAGAAAGTCGTAGTATTACAGCAGAAGATGTAGGCGATCGCTTGGTAGATTTCCAAGCTAGATTAACTAATCTGCGTAAAACTGAAGCTAATTTACAAAAAATTATGGATCGGGCTGGCTCTGTACGAGATGTGTTAAGTGTGGCTCAAGAACTTAGTCAAGTCCGGCAATCTATCGAGCAAATTGATGCTCAACTCAAAAACTTACAAAATCAAGTTGCCTATTCCACCATTACGCTAAACCTCGAAGCAGCTGTATCTAGTGCTAGTCCCCAACGCGCGGTAGGTTCACAAATTCAGGAAACTTGGAACAAGTCTACCCAATCTTTAGGCGGGTTTACCATTGGTTTATTAAAGTTGGGTATATGGTTAATAGTTTACACACCTTATTTGTTGATTTTGGCGGCGGGTGTTTACGGCGTTATTCGTTGGCGGCGCACCCATAGACCCCAAGAAACTAGAAATTAAGAGCTTTGAGTGTTGACTCTTTAAGAGGATTGTACCGATTAACACGAAATAATGAGCCAGATGAATGCCAAGATCAAAAAAGAAAGCCCTAGGGTATTGAAAGTACTATGCCAGAAATACACCAATCTATTGCACAGCACTACCACGAACGTACTAAATATGACCCTGATACCCTAGCCTCAAAAAACCAAAGGCTAGACTGGGCTAAACAGCCAGTACCTTTTAAAGAGTATAAAATTGGCTCGGCTTTTGATCTTAAACCTTACCTGCAAGAATCATTAGAACCCCTTGCTGCTCAACAAGAAGATGCTCAATGGTGGCAAAGGCTATCTCGGTTACTGTTTCGCAGCTACGGATTAACGGCGAGAATGCCTTCTATGGGAAGTGCGGTGTATTTGCGTTCCGCACCCAGCGCTGGCGGGTTATATCCGGCTGAGGTGTATATAGTATCTCGCGGTACGCCGTTCTTACCAGCAGGACTTTATAACTATCAGTGTCGTACTCATTCACTGATGTTGTATTGGGAGAATGATGTGTGGCAAGCTTTACAAGATGCTTGTTTCTGGCACCCCGCTTTAGAAGGTACCCAATTGGCAATTGTGGTGACTGGGGTTTTTTATCGTTCAGCTTGGCGCTATGAAGATCGAGCTTATCGGCGAATTTTTCTCGATACAGGCCATCTTTTGGGAAATATTGAGTTAGCGAGCGCTATTACTGATTATCGCCCACACTTGATTGGTGGTTTTATCGATGATGCGGTCAATGACTTGTTATATATTGACCCACAACAAGAAGGTGCGATCGCTGTCCTCGCTCTGGCAGACTTATTAGATATCAAACAAAATTTGTCTACAGGATGTACGGCTTTACCTTCAGCTACAGAAACTAACTATCCCCATGTCCCTGACGGCGAATTGCTGAAATATTTCCATCGTCACACCCAAATTCAGCCAGGTGTCACAGGCAAACTGAATTTACCCGCCGTCAAACAAGAAAAGTCTTTGGAAGATAAATATAATTTTCCCTTCTGTCTGAAAATTCCCACTGCTACCACACCAATAGAGTGGGGCGAAAATCTCTTCAATTTGGAATTAACCATCCATAAACGCCGTTCTACCCGTGCTTACAGTGGTGATGATTTAACCTTTGATGAACTCAAAGCTTTACTTGATTTCACTTACCAACCCCAAAATTACATTGAGCAACACCTTGACCGGACTCCCGATTACTTTGACCTCAACTTAATTGAAACATTTATTGCTGTCAGTGGTGTCAAAGGTTTGGAATCTGGCTGTTATTATTACGCACCCAAAGCTCAAGAGTTACGCCAAATTC
Organism: Nostoc sp. C96; assembly: GCF_059384975.1. Taxonomy (NCBI): domain Bacteria; kingdom Bacillati; phylum Cyanobacteriota; class Cyanophyceae; order Nostocales; family Nostocaceae; genus Nostoc; species Nostoc sp. C96. The sequence goes on from NZ_CM182020.1 coordinate 99,415, forward strand.
GGTTTAAAAACTTCCGCCGCGAGTTACACTTTCTGTGTTTGGGCCAAGATTTAGGCAGAGATGCCGCCGCAGTTGTTTTTCATACCGCAGATCTCAAAGCTGCCATTGCTCAGTACGGCGATCGCGTTTATCGTTATTTACACATGGATGCTGGGCATTTAGGTCAACGCTTAAACTTAGCCGCAGTTAATCTTAATTTAGGTGTTAGTGGTATTGGTGGCTTCTTTGACGACCAAGTAAACGAAGTGTTAGGTATTCCTATTGATGAGGCTGTCATCTACATCACTACGTTGGGAAAACCAAGATAAAACAAACTCTACCAACACAGAGAGAAATTTTTAGTCATCTCTGTGTTCTCTTGTTTAGTTTTATTAAGAATATAAAACAGAATATTTTTCTGAGAAAACGTTTAAAACAGCAATTTATGAATGTAACTAATTTAGTCTAAAAAATATTAATAAATATATGAATAATGAATTCTTATTTACTAATAATCCTTCTCCGATTTGGATCTACGATAGAGAAACTCTTAAATTTCTCAATGTCAATGAAGCAGCAATTAGTAAATATGGTTATTCAAAAGTACAATTTCTGCAAATGCAAATTACTGACTTATACCATGTAGAACATTTGCCTGCTTTATTAGAAAACTTGTCTAATTATCAGTATGATTTAAATTTTCATCATCAATGTCGGCATTGTTGTCAAGATGGCAAATATATTGATGTTGAAACCGTAACTTATGCTATAGAATATGAGCATAAAAACTCTCATTTAGTTTATATCCAAGACATCACAGAGCGTAAAGCAATAGAGGATAATCTTCTAGCAAGTGAAGCAATGTTTCGAGCCGTTGCAGAAAGAATTCCTGCCCCTTTAATGATTTCTAGATTATCTGATGGTTTAATTTTAAATGCTAATCAAGAGTTTTTCAAAGCATTTCGATGCGAGTCATTGGATATAATAAATTGTCCAGTTACAGATATCTATCATGATATAAATGAATCTCAAAACCTATTAACAGAATTAGAGGAGCAAGGCTCATTACATAATTATGAAATTATGCTCAAAAGAGCAGACGGAAGTACATTTTGGGCTATTGCTTCACTTCAGCATTTAGTATTTAATGGTGAGTCAGCGATTTTATCTGTATTGTCTGATATCACCGAACACAAGAATACAGAAACACACCTCAAAGAGCAAAATGAATTTCTGCAAAGTATTTTTGAGCGCATTCCATTAATGATTGCCTTGATTAATCCAGCAGGTCAATTAGAATGGGTGAATCAAGAATGGGAGAAAATTATTGGGTGGAAGCTGGAAGATTTTCCAAGTTGTGATTTGCTCACATCAATATATCCTAATGCTGAAGACCGTCAATATGTAATTAATTTTGTGCAGTCAGCAGACCAAACTTGGGATGATTTTAAAACTAAAGTGAGAGATGGTCGAATTGTTGATACATCTTGGACTAATATTAGACTTCCTAATAAACAAATCATGGGTATCGGGCAGGATATCACATATCGCAAGCAAACTGAGAGGGCATTAAAAACTCAGTTAGAAAGAGAACAATTAATGCGAACTGTGGTGCAGAGAATTCATCAATCTTTAAATTTGCAAGATATTCTTGACGCTACAGTTCAAGAAGTAAGACATTTGCTACAAGTCGAGCGAGTAATTGTTTATCAATTTGCCCCTGATATGAGTGGTAAAGTCGTAGCAGAATCGGTAGAATCTGGGTGGAAAGTATCTTTAGGTGTACAAATAGAAGATACTTGTTTTCAGACAGGAAGAGGAGTAGATTATCATCAAGGGCGAAAACGCGCGATCGCCGATATCTACCAAGCTGGACTTACGAATTGTCATATTCATCTATTAGAACAATTTGAAGTCAAAGCTAATTTAGTTGTACCTATTTTATTAGAATTAGGTGGCGAAAACATTGGCTCTCGCCTTTGGGGTTTACTGGTGGCGCATCAATGTTCTAGTCCACGGGAATGGGAAGAAAATCAGTTAGACTTGCTTGATCAACTTTCAGTGACAATTGCGATCGCTATTCAAAAATCTAGTATATTTCAACAAGCTCAAACAGAATTAGTCGAACGACAAAAAGCCGAAAAGCAACTGAGAAGCGCCTTAGCTGAAAAAGAAATTCTTTTGAAAGAAGTACATCATCGCGTCAAGAATAACTTGCAAATTGTCTCAAGTTTATTACAACTCCAATCTCAAACTCTCAAAGACCCAGAAGTAATTAGAGTTTTTCAAGATAGTCAAAATCGGATTGATTCTATCTCATTAATTCATAAAAATTTATATACATCACCGAATATTGGGGAATTAGATGTAGTTGACTATATCCAGACTTTAGCAACTAGTATTTTAATTTCTTACCAAATCGGGTTAGAAAGAATTGACTTAAAAACTAATATTGCCGCAGTTAGCCTGAATGTTGATCAAGCGATCGCTTGTGGTTTGATTATTAATGAATTAATTTCTAACTGTCTCAAACATGCTTTTCCCAATGAGGAGGAGGGAAGTATAACTATTACATTACAGAATATTCAGGATCAGATCGAAATGTCTATTCAAGACAATGGTGTTGGGATACCCAATGATTTAGATTGGAATAATAGTAGTTCTTTAGGTTTATCTTTAGTTTATGACTTAGTTACAGAACAGCTTGAAGGCAGCATGACTTTAGAACGTCATCATGGTACAAAGTTTACAATTAAATTTCCCCAGTTCATTTTGCAGTAATATTTCCAATGGAGCAAGTGAGAATTTTAGTCGTAGAAGATGAAGTTATAGTTGCCAGAACCATTGCTAACCAACTGAATCAACTAGGATATACAGTAATTGGAACAGCTTCTTCCGGCCAAGTTGCCATTGCTAAAGCCTTAGAAGGCAAACCTGAATTAGTTTTAATGGATGTCATCTTAAAAGGTGAGATGGATGGCATTACAGCAGCATCTCAGATTCGTGAGCAGTTAGATATCCCAGTAATATTTCTGACTGCTTATGGCGATGATAATACAGTACAACGTGCGAAAACTACGCAACCATTTGGATATGTCATTAAACCCTTCACTCCTAAAGATTTGCGGATAGCCATTGAAATTGGCTTATTAAAACACGCATTAGAACGGGATTTACGCGAAAATCGAGACCGATTAGCTACACTTTTAAACTCAATGAGTGATGCTGTTATTGCCACAAATGAACAAGGAATGGTGACATTTGTCAACCCAGCAGCAGAGTCGCTAACTGGTTGGAAGCAAGCAGATGCTTTGGGGAAAGATGTATCTAAAATTTTTCAGCTAGTTGATGAAGTTACAGAAACTTCTTTAGAAAACCCTGTAGCAAAAGTTCTCAGAGAGCGACAGGTGATATATTTAAATGACTTTACATCACTGATTACGAAAAATGGTTCTAGAGTTCCCATTGGTGATAGTGCTTCTCCCATTATGCGGCAGCCTGGACAGATAAATGGTGTAGTAGTTGTTTTTTGGGATCTCAGCGAACGAAGACAAGCGCAATTACTTGAACAAGCATTGCATAAAGAGCGAGAAGTTAATCAACTTAAATCTCTATTTATTTCGACTGTTTCGCATGAATTTCGTAATCCTTTAAGTGTGATTCAATCATCAGTTGAATTGATTGAACTGCAAGGAGAAAATTTAACTATAGAGAAAAGAAAGACCTATTTAAAACGAATTAATAGTGCAGTGCAATCCATGAAACAACTTATGGAAGATGTGCTGTTTATGGGTAAATCAGATGCAGGTAAATTGGAGTGTCATCCTAGTTTTATAAATTTGCAAGAATTTTGTCAAGAATTGCTTGCCGAATTTACCACCATTAATCCTAGAGGCGCAGAAATTATTTTTAAATGTCATAGCGATCGCACAGAGGCGTGCATGGATGAGCAACTGTTACGTTACATATTTACGAATTTGCTCAATAACGCTGTAAAATACTCTCCAGCAAGTGGTATCATTTCATTTGATTTAACTTGTGACCTAATTGATAAAGTAGCTATTTTCCGCATTCAAGACCACGGAATTGGTATCCCGGAAGCCGACCAAATTCGACTTTTTGAATCATTTTACCGAGCTTCTAATGTACAATCCATTCCAGGTACAGGACTAGGATTAGTGATCGTGAAAAAGTGTGTAGAAGCACATCAAGGCCAAATCAGTATCAACAGTCAAGCTGGTGTTGGTAGTACATTCACAATTACTTTGCCGTTAAATTATCCAAACAAAATTCAGTAGTTACAATTTAGAAGTTAGAATTGAATTCTGTCTAACTTTTTGTTCCCTATTACCTTGTCTCCACAGAATAAATTTTTTAACTGAAATATATTACCTGAAAATTACCAAATCTTCATGTATTTGAAGAGCAATTTATCTTTTAATTTCAGACGATTGGGAACATTAAAATAAGTCGGATCAGCAAAGTATTACCTATGAGCGAGAAATCTCCTACTTCCAAGACTTGTGCTTGTCGCCATCTTGCACGCTGCCAAACGAAGGAAGCAGGCAGACTTTTTCTCTGGTTTCCCATTCCTCATACCCTCACAAAAGTTACAACCTATCTGCGGCAGTTTGCGCTGAAGTATGAACTGATGCAAGAGCGTCCAGGGCTAAGTTTAGAGTGTAAACCCGGACAAGCTCAAGAAATTGCCTACAACTTAGCCCAACTTTTAGCACCAAGAGAATTAAAAGAAACGCAAGTCTTGTTTATTCGTGGCGCACTTCAACCACAACTGCAAGATTTTAGTGACATTGCCTCATTGCAACGCTTCATTACATTCAATCAATCTGAGTGGCTAGTAAATATGCTGGCAAAGGAACGATTTACTACACACTTTCAACCCATCGTCTCAATTCAAAATACATCCGAAATTTATGGTTATGAATCGCTATTACGAGGGCTAGATGAAGAAGGTAATTTATTATCACCAGGGCCAATCTTGGAATTAGCTACGGAAGCCGGACTGTTACCACAACTCGACCGACTCGCTCGCCTGAGTACAATAGCTCAATTTAGCCGTCATCAAGTCAACGGGAAAATCTTCGTCAATTTTACACCAACAGCACTTTATGACCCCGCTTCTTGTCTACGTAGTACAGTCGAAGCAATTGATCAAGCAGGTATTGCTCACGATCAGGTTGTCTTTGAAGTTGTAGAGTCAGACAATCCACAAGATTTAGCCCATCTCCAGGCGGTGTTGCAATACTATCGAGATAGGGGGTTTTTAGTTGCCCTGGATGACCTTGGCTCTGGTTATTCCGGTTTAAACTTATTGCACCAGTTACGTCCCGACTTTATTAAGTTAGACATAGAGTTAATTCGAGATGTGCATCAAGATTTGTACAAAGCCTCAATTACCGAGAAAATTATCGAGATTGCCCACAAGTTAAACATCCTGACAGTTGCGGAAGGAATTGAGTCCATTGAAGAACTGAACTGGCTACGAGAAAAAGGTGCAACCTTTGCTCAAGGCTATTTAATCGCTCAACCTGATCCTGTACCTGTGACTCACACTCCACATTTTGAGGCGATCGCTTTAACTTTAGCATCGGCAACCGAGCAACCAATCCAGCAACAAGTGCAACACCAAAGTGACTCCGAACGGATTGTTGCTGCTGTTACCCAGCGTATCCGACAATCTTTAGAATTAGACGAGATTTTGCAAACCACAGCCGATGAAGTCCGACAACTATTTGTTGTAGACCGCGTGGTAATTTATCAGTTTGAGCCAGACTGGAGTGGTTTAGTAGCTGTAGAGTCCTTAGCACCTGGGTGTATATCCATTCTCGGATTTAATGTGATGGATACATGCTTTCAGTCCACTCGCGCAGATTACTACCAACAGGGCAATACAAGAGCTATGGAAAATATTGAAACCGCAGCGCTATCGCCTTGTCATATTGAACTATTGCAGAGTTTACAAATTCGGGCAAACTTGGTCGTACCGATTTTGCAACAAGAGCGTTTATGGGGATTATTAATTGCTCATCAATGTAGTAGCACCAGACAATGGCAGCAATCAGAAATTAACTTATTTAACCAGTTAGCCGGACAAGCTGCGATCGCTATTCACCAGTCGGAACTATACCATCAATTACAACAAGCAAACCAAGAATTACAGCGCCTTGCTGCTTCTGATGGTTTAACCCAAGTGGCAAATCGGCGCTGCTTTGACGACACACTCAACACCGAGTGGCAAAGATTAGCCAGGGAACAAGCCTGTTTATCCTTAATTTTGTGTGATGTCGATTGTTTTAAGTTGTATAACGATACCTATGGACACCTAGCAGGAGATGATGTTCTCAGACAGGTAGCCCAGGCAATTTCCATGACTGTGAAACGCCCTGCGGATTTAGTTGCTCGGTATGGTGGTGAAGAATTTGCCGTCATTTTGCCCAATACAGATGCTGAAGGTGCGATCGCCGTTGCTACAGAAATTCAAAATAATATCCGTGCATTGCAATTGCTACAACCAAATTCTCAGGTAAATCAAATCATCACTCTCAGTTTAGGTGTCGCAACCATTATTCCCGATAGTCAATCATCCCCAGCGACTTTAATTGCTGCTGCTGATCAAGGACTCTATCAGGCAAAAGCCCAAGGCAGAAATTGTATAGTGCAGATGAACTGTGAAGCATAACTGTTTAGTTTACTCAATTTCCACAATCACTGGTGTGTGGTCGCTGGGTTGGGTCAATTTTCTGGGGTTAACATCAATGATGCAACTTTTGGCACGCTCATACAAAACTGGTGTGAGATAGTGATGGTCAATTCGCCAACCCAAGTTGCGGCGAAAGGCGGCTGTGCGATAATCCCACCAACTATAATGACCACCTTCAGTAGTAAATTTGCGAAAAGCATCGGCAAAGCCTAATTCCAGAATATCTCGTAAGGCTTGGCGTTCTGTCTGTGATGCCATAATGTGGTTTTCTGGATTTACTTTGTCGTGAATATCTATCGATTCCAGCGCAATATTGAAGTCGCCACAGATGCAAATGGCTGGTTGAGATTTAAGCAGAAATTGTAAATACTCCCGTAAAATAGTCAACCAGCGTAACTTAAATTCATATTTTTCACTGCCAATTGCAGAACCGTTAGGCACATATAAATTTACAATCTGAATGCCATCAATCACACCTGTAATTACGCGTTTCTGCTCATCCCATTCTGGTTCTAAGTGAGGCAATATGGCGGTGAATCCAGATGAAACATCTGTTAATGGTTGACGGGAGATTAGAGCTACACCGTTATAAGCTTTTTGTCCTGATATGTAGAGGTGATAGCCTAATTCTGTAAAGGGCGATCGCGGAAAGTCGGCATCTATGACTTTCGTCTCTTGCAAACAAAGCACATCTACAGGATTCTCACTCAACCAATTGATCACCTGTTCTAGACGAGTGCGAATCGAATTAACATTCCAAGTAACAATTTTCATTTAGTTATTTATCGAATTAATGCGTGATATTCTCAATTATCAAAATTTTAGTATTATTTAATCTTTATGTTAATGATCCTCGCAATTGCCTATTTTTGTACAGTTTGACATTTCTATAAAATTGATCCCGGCTAGTATTTTTAGTATTTCCGGCTACAAAATCTGCATTTTTGTAAGTTCTGCTACAAAATAGTCTAGTTAATTCTGATCCCCAAGATAGATGAAATTCAATGAAGGTGAGCTATATTTTATAGGGGTAGGCACTTAGTGTCTACAACATAGTAAATGGTCTTAAATGTATTGGTAGACTTGGACATTACTGTTAACTAATGTTGCACTCTTCAGAGTCAGTTAAGTTAATTGAAATCTTAAAAGAGTCAGTAAAAATGCTTTGTCTTCTAGAAAAGATTTTACTAATCTTTACAAAAAGACTTTCTTAGAGTCCGAACCAAAACAACTTATGAAAATCGCTCAGGTAGCCCCCTTATGGGAACAAGTTCCACCTCCAAATTATGGGGGAATTGAACTGGTAGTGAGTCGCTTGACCGATGAATTAGTGCGTCGCGGCCATGAAGTAACTTTATTTGCTTCTGGAGATTCACAAACTCTGGCTCGTTTAGCAGCAATTTATCCACGCGCTTTACGTTTAGACAGTGATGTCAAAGAGTATGCAGTGTATGAAATGTTAGAACTGAGCCAAGCTTATCAACAAGCTGCGGAATTCGATATCATTCATTCTCATGTGGGAATTGCGGCATTAGCCTTGGCGAGTTTGGTTTCCACTCCCAGTGTGCATACTCTGCACGGCAATTTTACAAAAGATAACATTAACGTATACAGTCATCACCAAAAGCAAGCGTACGTCAGCATTAGTAATGCCCAAAGGCAAATTAATTTAAATTATGTTGCCACCGTCTATAACGGAATTCAGCTTACAGATTATCCGTTTATAGCCCAACCAAAAGAACCGCCATATTTGGCATTCTTGGGACGTTTTTCTCCCGAAAAAGGGCCACACCAAGCGATCGCAATTGCGAAGCAAACTGGCTGGCGCTTAAAAATGGCCGGAAAAGTTGATGTAGCCGACTCGAAGTTTTTTGAACAAGAGATTGCCCCTCAAATAGATGGTCAGCAAATTGAATATCTCGGTGAAATTAACCACACCGCAAAAGCTGAACTTCTCGGCAATGCTGCAATTACTCTTTTCCCTATTTCTTGGCAAGAACCTTTTGGTTTGGTGATGATTGAATCAATGGCCACTGGTACACCAGTAATTGCCATAAATTTAGGTTCTGTACCGGAGGTTATTGTTCAAGGTCAAACAGGTTTTATCTGCCAAAACTATGAAGAAATGGCAGCCATGATTCCCGCAGCTTTGAAACTAAATCGCCACACTTGTAGAGAACACGTCAAAAACAAATTTAGCGTTACTCAAATGGTAGACAGTTACGAAGCAGTCTACAAACAAATTATAAAAAATCGCATCAACCTCAACGGTTACATCCATGCCGCTAAAGTTCGGCAATAATTTACAACCTTTTTACCTGCGTTTTAACATCAATCTTATTTTAAGGAGGACATTGGAATGAGTATGCGAGCCAACAATTGCCCATGTTGCGGTGGTTCCCTACTGCGTCATGTCCGTCATGGTGAACTATATTGGTTTTGCCTGTCGTGCCGACAAGAAGTACCGCTGTTAACAGTTAATCGCTTAAATAATGGAGAAACCCGGAATACAGGAGTGCTGACACCACCAAAGATCAATACTTAAGTCTTGTGGTTGCAAAAGAATTCAAAAGTCAGAATTCAAAAGTAAAACAAGCTTGGCTATTTTAGTATGTAAGTCTCCACCTGATAAAATCAGGTGGAGCTTTTGAATTGGGTCACAAGCCTTGTTAGCAGCATTACTTTATGGCCAGGAAGATTTACGGTTAGAGCAAGTCGCTGACCCCACACCAGCAGCTGGTGAAGTTGTCATTCAAGTGGGTGCAGCGACAACTTGTGGTACAGATTTGAAAGTGTGGCGGCGTGGTGGTCATGCCAAGATGTTGAAACCACCGACGCTGTTTGGTCATGAAGCAGCCGGAATAATTGTGGCGGTGGGTGCAGGTGTCAGCAATTGGCAAGTAGGCGATCGCGTCGTGGCAAATAATTCTGCGCCCTGCATGAAATGCTTTTTTTGTCAATGCCAAGAGTATTCCTTATGCCCTAATTTGACTTGGAATAATGGCACATTTGCCGAATACCTCAAAATTCCTGCACCCATCGTTCAGCATAATTTATTGCATCTTCCTGATGAATTGCCCTTTGAGTTGGCGGCGATGACAGAACCATTAGCTTGTGTATTACATGGTGTCGCCCGTTCCCATATCAAACCCAAAGATAAAGTAGTTGTGTTGGGAGATGGGGCGATTGGTTTAATGTTTGTCGCCGCATTAGCTGATACATCTGAAGTAATACTGTGGGGCGGAAATGACCACAGGCTAGAAATTGGTCAAAAACTCGGCGCAGCCAACACATTTAACTATCATCAAATGACTGATATTCCTGGTGTGGTGAAAGAACTTACCCAAGGCTGGGGTGCAGATGTGGTGATTGAAGCCACTGGTATACCTAGTGTATGGGAAACTGCGATCGCCTGCGCCCGTCCGGGTGCAACAGTCAACTTATTCGGCGGCTGTCCCAGAGATACGACCATTACCGTGAATACAGAACAATTGCACTACAGCGAACTTACTATCAAAGGCGTATTTCACAACACACCTAAATATGTGCGATCGGCACTTTCAATGATATCTAGTCGCAAAATACCTTTAGAATTACTCATCAGTGAAAGGCGACCTTTAAAGGATTTAGAACAAGTTTTTCAGGATATGAAAGCGCGTCAGGTAATTAAAGTAGCAATGGTTTGTACTCAGGACTGAATTTCTCGATGATTGACCATGATCGTTTATTTAAAGAACTTCTTTCTAACTTCTTCCCTGAATTTATCGAGTTATTTTTTCCCGATGTCAGTGCTTATTGGGAGCGAGACTCTATCGAGTTTTTACCACAAGAAGTATTTACAGATGTGACTGAGGGAGAGCGTAAAATACTCGATGTAGCCGCTAAAGTTGCATTTAGAAATCAAAATACTTTATTCATCATCCACACTGAACATCAATCTTATTCACAAACTAATTTTAATCAGCGAATGTTTACATACTTCGCTCGACTGCATGAAAAATATGCGCTACCTATATATCCTATAGTCATTTATTCCCACGACACACCACAAACACCAGAACCAAATTCATACCGTATTGATTTTCCCAACAAAAAGGTGCTGGAATTTAATTATGACGTTGTGCAATTAAATCAATTGAGATGGCAAGACTTTCTCAATCAAAGAAATCCTGTCGCTAGTGCTTTGATAGCTAAAATGCGGATGAATGTTCAAGAACGCCCAATAGTAAAACTAACGTCCTTACAATTACTGGCGAACTTAGAACTCAACCCAGCACAAGTACAATTGATATCAGGGTTTATTGATACATATCTCGATTTGAACGCTCAAGAAGAAAGAATATTTCAAGAGCAACTTGCTAGTATTGAACCACAGCAGGAGGAAAGAGTTATGCAAATCGTTACTAGTTGGATGAAACAAGGAATACAACAAGGAATACAACAAGGAGAAACAAAGCTGATTTTACGCCAACTTAACCGCCGTTTAGGTGAAGTGAATCCGCAACTGCAAGCACAAATTCAAGGCTTATCAACTGCGGAGTTAGAAGATTTGGGTGAAGCTTTGCTTAATTTTACAACCACTACTGATTTAGAAGCTTGGTTTGATAATAGATAGTTAAGTAGTTATGCAAATCGTTACCAGTTGGATGAGACAAGGAATACAACAAGGAGAAGCAAAGCTGATTTTACGCCAACTTAACCGCCGTTTAGGTGAAGTGAATCCGCAATTGCAAGCACAAATTCAAGGCTTATCAACTGCGGAGTTAGAAGATTTGGGTGAGGCTTTGCTTAATTTTACAACTACTACTGATTTAGAAGCTTGGTTTGAAAATAGATAGTTAAAATAACTGGATTAGAACGGAGTGCCTTTTTCTTTTCGTTGGCGTTGCAATGCGTCTTCATACCACTCCAATTCCTGTAAAAATTGACCGACTCTCTTACTCAAACTGGTTTCCCGTGGAGTACCTGATTCATCTAAAGAGTCGCCAATTTTAGAGATAGCAAACATGGTGGAAATAGTAACCATTCCCATCTCTCCTAGAAACGAGCGTAACTGTATAGCGGCGCGTACACCGCCAAAGCCACCAGATGAGTAGGAGACAATACCAGCTGGACGGAAATAGTATTCTTCAAGATAATGATCCATCAGATTACTCAACCCTGGCTGAATGGAATGATTGTATTCTCCGGTAATCACGACAAAACCGTCGGCGGTGCGGATATGTTCTGCCAATTCTGCCATTTTTGCCGGAGCCTGACCTTGAGCATACTCCTTGTACATCCTATCTAAGATGCCAAAGTCATACTCCATAGCATCGACAAAAATTACTTCATGATTTCTTTGCTGGAGTTGATCAATGATAAATCTAGCAGCTTTGATGCCTTGGCGATCGCTCCTGTAGGAACCGTAGAAAACTAATGTTTTAAACATAGTAAGTAGGGAATGGGGTTAGGGATTAAAAGACTTTCATAAATTCATTGTGAAATTTACTTAAAAATACTACTTTATCGTCCCTAGTCTCTAGCCCCTAGCCCCTGTTTTATTGCAACAGTCCAATCATGTGTAACAAACCATGACCAGTAACTAACTCAATAATTAAAGCAATAAACCCTAACATGGCAATTCGACCATTCCAAACTTCTGCACTGGTAGTCATACCCCATTCCCAACTTTCTGGGGGATACATCTTCACCCTTTTTTTTATTTGGGCTGCTTGTGATAGCTTGAAATTGGGTTGTTCCAGTGCTTCAATGACTAAATCAGCCAAGGCTCGAATAAATACTGGATGAGTATTTGGCGCAGGTGCGCGCCGGAAATTGTGAATTCCAGCTTCTTCAGCAATTTCACGATACTCAATGTCAATTTCTTGTAATGTCTCAATGTGTTCGGAGACAAAACTGATGGGTACAACCACGATATCTTTAACGCCTTGTGTGCCTAATTCTTTTAGCGCATCTTCAGTATAGGGTTGTAGCCATTCTACGGGGCCGACACGGCTTTGATAAGCCAAAGTATGAGCATTAGGACGATTGAGGGTCTGCATAATTAAATATGTGCATTCCTCAATTTCTTGCTGATAGGGGTCGCCTGCTTCTTCAACGTAGCTTTTAGGTACACCGTGAGCGCTAAAGAAGATATGTACCTCATCAGGATGAGGACATTGGTCTATTTCCTGAGCGATGAGTTCCGCCATTGCTCGCAGGTAGTTTGGTTGTTTATACCAGGAAGGAATAACAGTGTATTCCAGCGGTTGTAGTTTTGGGTCTTCTCGCCAAAGTTTTTCTAATAGCCGGAAACTAGAACCACTAGTACTAATGGAAAATTGTGGATAAAGAGGCAGAATGACCAGTTTATCGATATCATCTTGAGTTAGGAGAGCGATCGCTTCTTCTGTATAAGGATGCCAGTAACGCATACCTACGTAGATGTTAGCTTCTTGCCCTAAATCACTCAACTGTTCTTTTAAGGCTTCTCCTTGCGCTTCTGTAATTCGCCGTAAGGGAGAACCACCCCCAATTTGCTTATAATTTGCTTGAGATGTTTTCACGCGCCGCGAGGCAATGAACCACGCTAGGGGTCTTTGCAACCAGCGAAATGGTAGGCGAATGATTTCGGGATCAGAAAATAAATTGTACAAAAATGGCCCGACATCCTCTAACTTATCGGGGCCACCGAGATTGAGTAATAAAACGCCTACACGACCCATAGCAGTTATTTTCCCCCAACCTTTTCAGATTTTTTACTAATGTTAACAATATATCTTTATTAAATATAAAGCTTAATAGTCAGGAAAGATGCAATGGCCACAATTTTACGTGATTTAAGTTACCGCTATCAATGGTTGTATGATGCTATTTCCCGCGTAGCTGCTATCAGCGTCGGTGGTGAAACCCGTTTTCGCCAACTTGCCTTACAAGGCTTAACAATTAATTCAGATACTCAGGTATTAGATTTATGTTGTGGTAGTGGGCAATCTACACAATTTTTAGTGAAATATTCACAAAATGTAACAGGATTAGATGCCTCACCAAAATCTTTGCAAAGAGCAAAACAAAACGTCCCAGAAGCCTCATATATAGAAGCTTTTGCTGAAAATATGCCCTTTGCCGAGAATTCTTTTGATTTGGTACATACCAGCGCCGCATTACATGAAATGCACGCTGAACAATTACGGCAAATTATTCAAGAAGTATATCGAGTGCTGAAACCAGGCGGTGTGTTTACATTAGTAGATTTTCATGCACCAAATAATCCCATATTTTGGCCTGGTGTCTCAGTGTTTTTACTATTATTTGAAACAGAAACAGCATGGGAGTTAATCAAAACCGATTTACCAGAGTTATTAAAGGAAATTGGCTTCAATGTAGAGAAGACACAATTGTATGCAGGCGGGAGCTTACAAGTGATTCACGCAAAAAAATAGCCGCCTACTAAACAAGCCAACTTTCTCTAACTCTTTGCGCCTTTGCGTGAGACAAAAAATTAATTAACCGCAGATGCACGCAGATAAAAATCAAGCATGGTGACTCATCACAAAATCGAATAGATGATGCGCCATTTCCAACTTAGAACAATGGGCAATTTCTAATTGATGATTCTGCCTATCTAAAAATATGGCTTGATTATTATTACTCCCAAAACCACTATCAGGTTGATCTATAGGATTAGCAACAATTACATCTAATTTCTTAGTCTGCAACTTTTCCTTTGCAGGGGTGATGATATCTCCCGTCTGTGCAGCAAAACCGATTAATAATTGATGTGGTTGTTTGAGTTGGGCTAATTGAGCCACGATATCAGGTACAGGTTCTAAAGGTAACGCTTGAGGGAGCGATCGCTTGGGCAATTTCTCGCTACTATAATCTTTAGGCTTGACATCAGATACAGCAGCAGACATCACAATCACATCAGCATTCGGTAAATATTCCAACATTACCTGCTGCATTTCCTCGGCTGAAATCACAGGTATAGCTTGCACACCTAAAGGTACATCCCAACTAGCTACACCATGTACTAAAGTCACATTTGCGCCACGATGTAAAGCAGCTTGTGCCAACGCCAAACCCATCTTACCCGTAGAAGGATTACCAATAAATCTTACTGGGTCGAGATACTCTCGCGTTCCCCCAGCACTAATTAAGATGCGTTTACCGACTAAATCTCGCTTACCGCCAGTATGTAATAAAGATTGAATATGAGTAACAATTTCTGATGGTTCGGCCATTCTACCAGCACCGATGCGATCGCACGCCAGTAACCCCGATGCTGTACTCATCCCATGATAACGGCTGTCTGTTAACAATTGCTGCCAATTGCGCTGCACTGTCAACTGTTCCCACATATCCGTATTCATCGCTGGGGCTAACAGCACAGGACACCTAGACGCTAACACCGTATTCGTCAGCAAATTATCAGCCATTCCGTAGGTTAACTTAGCTAACGTATTCGCTGTTAAAGGTGCAATTACGATTAAATCAGCCCATTCTCCCAACTCAATATGTAATGGGCGGGAGTGAGTTGGTTGCCAAAAATCATCATCTGTATAGGCAAGGTGACGAGAGAGAGTCGCTAAAGTCAGAGGAGTGATGAATTCTTGCGCTGAACGGGTGAGAATCACGCGAACTTCCACCCCGCTTTTAAATAGAGTAGAAACCACCTCACAAACTTTATAGGCGGCAATACCGCCGCCTACACAAATAAGAACCCTTTGGGTGTGATTTTTGCTTGAGGACTGAAGATTAGACATCAGAAAAAAAATATGAAGGCTGAAATTAATTTCATACTTCATACTTTATACTTCAGACTTTATCTAAGCTTCATCGTAAGGTTCTAAATCTAAGAGGTAGATATAGGGTTCAACTAATTCTGGACGCTGAAAGGCGATCGCCCGCAGTAGATGCCAATCGTTCAAACCTTCAAAAGCATTGCTATAATTATCAAGTTCCAGACGAGTAGCTAAATCTTCCACATCTGCTGCGGTCATGGCAGCTATTTCATTTCTGGAAATGCCTAGAGTTTTCATAATGCTTGCCCCTCCCTTATGCAGCATTTGCATCCAGCTTGGGTAAAGTTGCGCTTGACGCAACCACCCAATCTATATTACTCATTAGACGGCATTTCTTTCGTAAAAATTTGCATGATTTTTACCATAATTGTAAAAAATTTGTATTTAAGGCTACCCAATTGTCGTTAAAACAAAATTTCGTAACGCTTCTAACATTTGCAGATTAATTTCATGCCCCGCCTCAAATTCCCGGTAATCTACCGTAAAACCTAGAGACTGCAAGGTTTCCCGCGTTCTGATAGCTGCTTGCAATGGCACAACTTCATCTTGAGTACCGTGCATAACTAAAGTCGGCGGAATTTCACTTTTACCTGTCGGTACAGCATCAGGATGTAAATACCCACTCATCACCGTTAAACCAGCCAGGGGTAACTTTAACCCCACTTCTAAAGTCATCGCCCCACCTTGAGAAAACCCACACAAAATCGTCCGCGATAAAGGTACACCAGTGCTGCTTTCTAAAGATTCCAAAAAGTCAGTAAGTAATTGCCGACTTTCAGCTAAACCCAGATACATATTCTCATTTCGCAACTCATACCACGCCTTACCCACAGAAGAATAAGGATGGGGATAAGGTGCATTGGGAAAAACAAACTGGTAATTCGGTAATCGAAAATAAGGCAATAAAGATGCGACATCCTCAGCATTCGCACCCCAACCGTGCAAAGCGACAATTAAGCCAACTGGAGGTTGAGAATTAGCAGAGGGGACATTAATAAATTGTAAAGACACAGACGGAAATTACTCCCATAATTCAAATCTGTAGTAAATCCTATCTCCATCAGTAGAAATTTTGACGGGATAAAGGATGTAGGTAGATTTATTCTATTAATCTACTCGGACACGGAAGCGTACAAACCCGAAATTACTACCTGCTGTATAGTTGAGAGTACCAAAATTCACAACTACTGCACCTGTGGGATTAGTTTGATTAGGACATACATTCTTAGCACTTAAAGGAGCTAAAGGCGAGAAAAAGCTACCATTATCGCCATCCGCAGCATTAGTTCTGGGTGTATTGGTATTAGCTAAATTTACTAAAATTCCACTAGCGGAAGCAAAGCTGTTACTAATAAATGTTGTACCTGTAGGGATAGGATCGCAAAATCTAGCGTTTTGTATTGGCTGGTTGCCATCAGCCAGAAAGTAAATTGTATATTCCACTTCATCGCCACTTTGTAAGGTGAATTGCGAACTCAGGTTAATAATGCCTATTGGGGAAAGTTGAGACCAACCTGCGGCGTTATCGTTTTGGTCATTAGGATTATCAATAAAACTACCAAAGTTAACACCACTCAAAGGCAAACCATTTCTCACAACATTGGTAATTCGTTTCACACCCCGCAATCTTAAAATTGGAGTGGGTGTAGCAGAACCCACTGCTACTTCCTCTCCTACTGTTGCTGGGTCGTAAGTGACGCTGGTTGTACCATTTGCTATTGTTCGGGTAGGGTCAAGATAAGTTGCAGTGGCACCATTGTTGTACACTCCATCAGGCACAGTCGCAGCCACATCTGTAGTAAAGGTAATCTGCACACTTGCGCCACCGGGAATGTTGAAACTGCCAAAATTCAGCGTTGTTGCGCCAGTAGTTGGGTTAGTCACACTGGTGCGTGTTGCACCGCCGTTCAATGTCACGGTAGGAGTAACAGAGCCATCAAAACTAAAACCACTGGGCAACGGATCGGTAATATCAATATTGGTAGCAGTAGCTCGGTTAGCAGCATTGGCAACAGTGATGGTATAAGTTGCCTTACCTGGTTTGATAATTGGCCCTGGTGTACTGGTGGTTTTAGTAATAGTCAGTTGGGGGACGCATTCTGCACCAGAATTTGCCCCAGGGACAGCGCCAACAGCTTGGCTGGTACCACCTGCACCTGCGGTAGCACCAAAGTAAGGGTCTACAGGATCAATGGGGTCTTTCGCTGTGCCACTTTGCCCACCTGTAACGTTAACACTAGCACCAGAACTAGTAAAAACAACACCACCACCACCGCCGCCACCGGGGCCATGAGCGCCATCAAAAGGTTCAGCAGCATTGCTGTATTTAACGTTGCCACCATTACCACCTCTAGCATTCACCGTTAAACCAGCAAGGTTATTATTTGCAGATGTCACCATCACGCTACCACCAGCACCACCGCCACCAGTGCCATCTTGACGCACATCAAAAGCAGTGGCTCCGTTTGCATTGATAGTCCCGCTACCACTGACACTAGCTGTGCGAATTAACACCATACCGCCACCATTAGCGCCACTACTAGCAATACCATTAGTCGGAACACCTGTAGTTGCACTAGTTGCCTGATTTGTGGTACCAGCACCACCGCCGCCACCTAAAACAACCCGATTACTGTTAGCAGGAAAACTAGCACCACCAAAACCACCAACATATACTCCAGATGTCCAAGAACGACCGCCTAGACCACCAGTACCCCCGTTACTACCACCACCACCACCGGAATTGTGTCTGTTGTTGATTGGTTGACCATCGGTGCTACCACCGCCAGCGTTACCAGGTGCGCCACGGCCGTAACTCCCACCAGGATAGCCTTCAACACCATTATCAGTAGCTGAGATGGTGGCTGAGTTAAGTACATAGCGGGGTGTGCCAGCAGTACCTTCTCCTTTGGAACCGTTGGCATCACTAGTGGATGAAGTTACATAATCTGTACGGAGGAGACCAGTAGTACCAGTTAACTGACGACCGGCACCGCCACGGAAACCAATACCACTCACATCTACAGTGGCGCTGGCTAAATTCAAATTGCCTGCAACATCATAAATTAAAATTCCTCCTGTCGCCCCATTCCACGGCGCGGCGGTGAGGCTAGAACTCATAGTGGCACTAGAGTATTGCGGTACGCGAATTACTTGATAAGTTCTTTGTCCTTGAGAACCAAACGGGGTATTACTGTAGGAATTAATTAATCCTCCGCCATTTGTGCCTTGAATGGGGATGGAACCGCCAGCTATTGGCCCAGTAGCGACAACGTATTCGTAATTACCTGCTGTGAAGTTGGCATTGTTGAGGTTGCCACTAGCGCCTGTGGTTACGGGAGCAAGGGAGACATTACTATTGTTACCACCACCAGAAACTCCATTACCGTAACTATCAGTGTTGCTGGCATCAATATCTGCGCCTTGCATTTGGATAATTAACAATAAGTCACCAGCAGCAATGGGTGTGGTAGAACCGTTGGGGTTAATTGCGCCGACAGGAATGGAGGTTGAGCCTGCGGCAACGGTTGTATTTGTCGCACCAGCGTAGTAAGTATTGATGATGCCACCTAAGCTGCTGGGGCCGTCTTTACCAGGGGTGGCACATAAGCGGGGTGCGACTTGGGCTGTGGCTGGTGTTTGGGTGAGTAATACTAGGCTTTGGTAGCTGAGGGTAGTAAGGATAAGGGTGACGCTACGGATAAGTTTTAGAAGATGGTTGTGAGAATGGTGGGGTTTTAGCATTTTGAATAAACCGCAAAGGGCGCAAAGGACACAAAGAAATACGAACCACAGAGGTCACTGAGGAATGGGAGTTTGAGAGATTTTTTGCGTAAGTCTTAACTTTTTCTGTCACCTGTTACCTGTCCCCTCCATTTGCAAGTCTTTCTCTTGTTCTTCAAGGATGATTTCTAGTCCTCTGGTATCTTTGAAAATTATTTCTACTCGTCTATCTCTGGCTGTATCAATGACGGTGTTACCGGAGGTGCGTCGTTGTTTTTCACCAAGGGAACGAATGGTCATTCTTTCGGCGGCAATGCCTTGTTTTAGTAGGTAGTTTCTGGCGGACATAGCGCGGCGTTTGCCTAAGTCTAAGTTGTAGGCATCACTGGCGCGGATATCGGTATGGCCTTCAATTTCAATCACAATGAAGGGATATTGTTGTAAGACTTGGGCAATTTGGTTGAGAACTGTGCTGCTTTCTTGGCTGATGAAGTCTTTATCTAAGGCAAAGTGAATGATGCGGGGAACTTTGAGCCGGATGGGTTCTGGTTTTGGTTCTGGTTGTGGGGTTGGTTGGGGTGCGCTGACACATTTAGGAGGTGGGGAATTTGGTAGGGGAGAGGTGGAGGGATTTTGCTCTGAGGGGTCTGTGATGATGGCGTTGTAGGCTGGTTCGGAAGTACCGTATTTTGGATGGGTGGCGATCGCACTTATTCTCTCCCCAGCCCGCAAACCTGTTAAACTACCGCTAAAGTTACCTTTTTCATCAGCAGTTAAGGTTGTGAGTGGTTCACTCAAGGGGCCGTAGTTCTCGTTTCCCTGGACGCGGTATATCTGCACTTGAGTACCAGGGTCGGCTTGACCGCTAATTAAGGCTTGACCGTTCACTAGTAATAATTGAGAACTGGCAAATTCTGGTGCATTCACCGCGCCGTTTGCTGTTTCAAGTCGGCGGTTGGGACTGTTGCGTTTGGGGTTGGGGCCGTCTCCCCGTTGAAAGTCACTAATATTTAGTTGTTGCTGGGTGTTGAGGTCAATACTTAAGCCTTCTAAGTCGCTAAATTTGTTATTTTGGATAATGTTAGCGATCGCACTCCCAAAACCACTACCATGAGTACCAAATGCTGTCACTGCTACTCCCGGCCCGGTTTGGTGGCGAATTTCGTTATCGGTAACTTGATTTTCGTTCCCCATTAAGTAAACTGCGGCGCGGCGCAAACGTCTACCGTTAAAGGTGATGCGGTTATCGTGAATTTTGACGTTACCTGTAGGCTTGAATAAATAAACACCAGCCCCATCGTTACCACAAATTAAATTTCCTTGCAGTTGGGAGTTAGCAATTACACCTTCTAATCTCACAGCATCAGGCATTCCAGCTATACCGTTACTAACAATTATGTTTTCTGCTATTAAGGTATTTTCGGCACGTACTGAGGTAATAATTGCACTACCTTCATGGTAAGAAATACGGTTACGTCTGATTGTTGTTCCGGTGCTGTTGAAAACGTAGACACCAAAAGCTGAGGTTTTCTCTGGCATTTTCTCATCTGGGGTAATGCCTAACCAGTTGTTTTCAATTACTACGCCTTTGGGGGGAATGTCTTTGTCTCCAAAGGGAAAGTTACTGTTGGGTGGTTGTTGCTGTTTGGTATTAGGAGGCGGTAAACGATGGGAAATGAAAATATCGGCTGGCGGTGTGGTTAAGGTTGCGCCTTGATTCAGGGAACGGAAACCGTAGATACTTAAACCGCGAATCTGCACATTATCAGCGACGACTGTAAAACCACGCAATATCTCTTGGTTGGCGGTGGGGGTGATAGCAACTATTGGTTGAGGAATGGCAATTTCCGCCGTTGCTGAACGGGAAGCATCGTAACCCGCTTGGCTAGTACCGTCTACTATTAATCTGGGTGTGGCTAAGGCTGGTAATTCTTGCCGTAGTTGGATAGTGGTTTGATTTGGCGGTAAGTTAAACTCAATTCGCGCGTTGTCGTTGCTGGGTTTTACTTGCGCTTTTTCTTGGTTACTCAGTTTTTCTACGGAGAGATTACCGTTTACTAGTGCAATGGCTTCGCGTAAGGTGAGTTTGTCGTCTGGTTGTATTTGTCCGTCTTGGTTAGTGTTGACTGTTACTTGTAGGGATGTGGGGGATGTTTGGGCGATCGCAATTTGAGGGAGAATTAGAAGTAAGAAAGGAACGAACCACAAAGGGCGCAAAGGACACAAAGGAAGAGAGGAAAGAGAGGGTTTTTTCGTGGATGTTAGGGAATTAGGGGGGTTTTTTGGTATCATTGCTCTCCTCACTTTGACTCTAAGGCTACTGGTTGAACTACTGACTCTTGCTGTTGCGGTGGTACTATTTTTTGCCTACCGAAACCACCGAAAAGCTCGTTGAGTTTAAAGCTGATGTTTAAATAGGGGCCGCCGGCGGATCGATAACCGCTAAAATCTCGGTCATCTGCACTACCGAAGGCGTAACCGACACCAATTCTTAAATCTGGTGTTAAATGATACCCACCTTCTACAGCTAAACCAAATTCGTTGAAGCCTTGTTCTGGTTGACCCAGCCAACGTCCTTCTAAGGCTAAGTCTGTGCGGTAGCCTAGTTGGTAAGTTGTGCGTAACTGCGCTAGGTGAATGCTGCTATGGTTGGTAAAATCCTCGGATAGGGAAGTAGAACTGCTGCGGAAGGCGTATTTACCATACAATTCCCATTGCCAGTTGGGTGCATAAATCGCTTCGGCGGAGAAAATATGATCTATGGAACCGTTACCGCTACCGGCCAATAAGGTATCGGGTGTGGTGGCGGGGTTTTGGCGATATTCATACCCTAATAAAGCGTTAAATTTATCGTCGTTGGGGTCACGATAAGCTAATCCGACGCGCAGATTTGCGGTGTCTCCTAGTTCTTGCAAGAGTTGGTTTGCGCCGCCTGCTTGTTGATAGCGTACCGCCGCAGTTAAAGCTGGGGAAAGTTTACCGGATGCGGCGGCGGAAATTACTGTATGATTGCCTTCGCTGCCACTACGATGTTCTAATCTGGCGTTGGCTTGGAAGTTGGGGTTATCGGTGTAATCTAGGCCGATGCTGTAAACATCACCTGCAAACAAACCTAATGAGGAAGCAGTTTGTCCGACTGCGTAAGGTTGAGCAAATCTGATACCTGTGGCGGAATCACCAAAAATATCTTTGAAGATGTGTTCGTAACCGAGGCTTAATTTTAATCCTGGTGCGAGACGAATACCGTGATTTAGAGACACGGAACCTTGGTCAGTCATTCCATCCGCACCACCTAAAATTGAGTAACGACCTCTGACGGTGGTATCTAGGGAAAATTTATGCTCGACAATTGTATCTAGGCTGGTAATGCTATTGCCTTGTAATAAACCACCTTCATAAAATTGGTGGGCTAGTCGCATACTTACGCCAGGATACAACGCCCAATCTAAGCCGAATGTTGTGCGGTTGGGATAGAGTTGGTCGCTTTTACCTAGGTTGAGTTCGTTTTGAGCGTGAAATGTGAGTGATTCAGATAAGGGAACGTCCAAACGAGAGACTAACTGGCTGGCGTTACCGTTGAATTTGTTAGTAATGCGGTCTTCGCGGGAACGGTTGATGTATTCCAAACTTAAGTCAGATTGACCGATTTTTTGTTGGATACCTGCGCGGATGGTGGTGAGAGAATTATTAATTTTGCTTCCTGGTGCGGCTTGGGGTTGGGGGTTGAATAAGTCAATTAACTGGGTTTGTTCGGCTGGGGCGATACCAAAATTGTCTTCGCGATCGTACCCTAGATTAAAGCTGGTAATTTGTCCCAATTTCCCCGTTAAGGACGCACCGTAGCGAGTTTGTCCGGGTGTAAAACTCCAAGTGGCGTTATTGGCAAAGTTTTCGGTGACAGAACGATAGTAAGCTTGTCCTTGGAAGTTTTTGCCAAGATTTGCACTAGCTTCTAAACGGTATGCAGAACCACTGACGTTACCAAAAGCGAGAGTATTGTGGCGAGAGTGTGCATATTCACCGATAATTTGCCCAGAATTTCCTAAAGGTGCAAAGAAATCAAATCCATATAGTTCAAAATCTTGCTGTCCTTGGTCTTCTTTAAGGTAACTTGCACCAATAAATGGATTTCCGTTTTGAGTATTTTCGGAAGTTCTCAGATTATATTGCAGTCGTCCGGCGTACAGTTTGCTGTCTTCTCCAGCGTCGTTTTGATAGGTAACGACGATGCGGCGTACCAAAGTTTTACCGAAGGGGTTTAATTCTGTAGCGACAATGGGACGACGGAATAATAATGTACCGTGATCGTAATCTATTTCGTAGTCCGAACCACGGGATAAGGCTTTACGTTCCAACACCGTACCTGGACGATTAATTTCTTCAGATTCAATAAAGACGTTTTCACTACCAGGAATAACTAAGCGACGGGAAAGGAAATAGTAACTACTGGTTCCGTTGGGGGTAATTGCGTCGCGTTGGAAGCCTTGAATATTATTGGCGTATAAGGCTGTTAGTTGCAGGTTGCCAAAGTTGTAATTACCTTTGAAGCCGTGCAGTTGTCTGGTGGTAGCTGTATACAACTGGGATGATCTGGCAAACTCTTCAGTATTGTAGTCACCCCACATAAAATAGTCTGATTCTGCGCCTGGGATGTCTGGTGTACGTTCAATGCGAGCATAGACACTATCTGTAGAAGGTGCAGTGTTAGTAAAGCTAGAACTATCACCATAAACTGGATAGTCTTTTTCACAAGATTGGATACCACCAAAGAGGCGATTATCTCCGTTGCAATCTTGATTTAGAGGACGTTTGCTATTGAATGCGCCTGTAAATAACCAATCTCCAACTTTGCCAGTGGCGAAGACGGCTGCATCTACATCTACACTTGTACGACCGATTTTATTGGGGTTGAGATAGTCGCGGAAACTACCTCGGTAATCAGTTCCACCAGCGCCAATCCTGACGTTAATGCTACCTGTGGCTAAGGAAGGACGCAAGTTGGTAATAAATTCTACATTGGTATAAGCTTCGATTTCTGCATCTTGGTCTATAGCCGCCCGAATTTTCACGTTTTGGGCGATTAAACCTGCTTGGAGTGTGGCTGTAAACTCACCTTTACGCGCAAGTACCTGAAACCCTGGTGCGTCTTTATCTTGGTCTGCACCCACAAATTGACCTGCACTAGCTGTTAAGGTGACAGGAATATCTTCGGTAATAATTTCGCCTTTTTCGTCGGTAATTTTACCTTCTATGGTGATGGTGGAGCGTCCATCGGCAGGAATTTTGGGTTCTTGGATGGGTGCGATCGCAATTTTTTTCTGCACCTCCTCAACCGTGACTTTCACACTGGTTGATTTACCATCAGCACCTTGAGCAGTAATAGTATTTTCACCTTTATTTAACGGCACGTTATACCAAATTAAGGTGTTTAACTTTTGCGCTTCGTCTTTATGCAAGTATTGGGATATAGCCGCATCAATGGGTTTACCATTCAATGTCACTGTTACCTGGTTATTAGAGTGATATTGAACTCCCAAGTTAGTAATTTTGGCAGTAGTCACACCTGCAACTGGAGTGATAATGCGAATTTCGGCGGAAATAGGGGTTGCTGCTTTTTCTTCCGTTTGCTTGTTTTCGGCTTTCTCTCCAGAAGTGAACGTATTTATCTGATCTGAGAAAATCTTCGCCTGATTATTTTCGGCTTTCTCTATAGGAGTGAAGGAGTCTATTTTATCTGAGGAAATATTCGCTTGATTATCTTCTGTACTTTCTACAGAAGTGAAGGAGTCTATTTGGTCTGAAATTATTAATTTATCAGGTTGGCTTGGTCTTGGTGGCGAGAAAACAGCTTCGAGATCATCTTCTACAGGTGCGATTAACTCTGGGACATTGGGAGATTCAACTTTTTGTTGTGTTTGTGGTGGTGTTTGTGCAGTCGCCGCCGCAATTGGGAGGATGGGAAATGCACTACAAACGCTTAGTAAAGTTAAGTCACGCTTTCTAACACTAATCTGCGTCATCTTAATTACGTCCTTCCCCTGATGCTGGTGTGACTGCAAAATTCATCCGTCCCATACTTCTGGGTGCGAGTCGGACGAGGCGCGATTGGCTATTTTTTTCGATGTTGTAGAGGTTGGGTGCAAGGCTATATCCAGGTAAGCTGGTTAAATCTAAAGTTCCAGTCCGATTACCAGCAATCACATTTGCTAGAGAGAACATCCCATTAGCATCGGTAAGGATGCGGTTCCCGTCATCCATGTAAATTACGGCGTTGGGTATACCTGGTTCTCCTGGTTGTTGTTCGCCGTCAAAGTTTTTATCAATAAAGACTCGTCCAATTAAAGTTGCACAATCGGAGATAATACCAGGACGAATTTTTAGTAAATGACTGGCTGTATTACTGCGGATATTACCTGCGGCGGCGACGGCTAAATTCTTCCCTGTTCCGCGTACTGCATCGGGTGTGACTGTGACTGCATAGGCTACATTCATCGTTCCCTGTGCCGGGATAGTACCAGCGTAGTTAATGGTTACTGTGTGGTTATCTTGGCTATTTGATACAGTTACAGGTGTGGTGGTGTTATTGCTGGTTAAAGAGACTTGCAGCGATCGCGTCTCGAAATTCAAGCCGAGGGGGAGAGTATCAGTCAGAGTAATATTGCTGGCGGGAGAGTTACCAGTGTTGCGGATAGCCAGCCGATAAACAACGGTATCACCTGGTTCCACGGCGATGCGATCGGCCGTTTTGACAATCTCTAATGCAGTTGCACCTCTAGTAAAAAACACAGTATTAGAAGTAACAGGCTGAATATTATCGCCTCCCAACACGGCTGTATTAGTAGTTTCATCAGCAATTACGGCTGAAATGCCAACAGAAAAAATTCCAGGAAGCAACAGAAGCAAGAAAAGATAATTTTGCTTCCAGTCTTGTACCAACTTCATAGCTATATTAAAAAAATGTATTTTTTCTTCAAAAGAACAAATGATGAGAAGTTATTATTGGAAATAATTAATCATGATTATTTAAAACACTCTATATTAGACATCAAACCAAGTATGTAAATTGAATATTATGTTATTCTTCTAACCATTTTTTATATCCAGATTGTTTTATATTCAACACATAAAATTTATATTTTTTAGTTTTAATTAGATTTTTGATAATTTCCATTAGTTCAAATAAGTCATCTGCACTCTCAGTCATGTTGACCGTATACTTAGCTTTTAACTCACTAAAAGCGCACAAATAAAATTGATTTAATTTCTGATTTGTGCCAACAGCATCATGTTGTTAAATCTTGTACAATTCCCAAACTTGACTTATAGATATTGTGATAAATCTAGTTCAAATATCTACCAAGTCAAATATTATGTAGCTTAATATCAGAGCAATTTAAAAATTAAAATTACTCTGATAGTACTTACTGTTGTATATCTAATTCTTCTCAGCCCGAATACAACGATTGATATTATGATCTGTTTTTAGGTAAATGCACGAATAATTCTGGTAGATGCAGCGGCTTACTTGAAACAAATATAACTATAGTAAGGTTAAATGGCAATTAATTCATCTAAAAATCATTATCGTTTTCTCAAAAACCATAATGATAGTGATTGGCAATGTGGATAACACTAATTTTTACATCTAATATTTTATTGTAAGTTTAAAGTTTTACTAGTATTTACTATTTTTAGGTACAAAAATTAGATTTTTTATTAGGATTAATGTAATCATACTGAAACCAGAGATTATAGTTTTATAATCTCTGCAAGTTTTCTCGGTAAAAGCAAGTTTAAAAATTTCCTCTACTGAAATTATCAACTTATTTAAGGTACTAAAGAAATTCTTAATCAAGAATAATTGAGCAGTGCTAACAATTTTGCCAAAACTGACAATCTAAAAATCTTACTCGGTGAATTTAAATATATTATCTATTCTAAAAGTTTTAAGTTTCTATAAACATCAGACAATGAAAGTAAAGTTATTGCTACATTACTATACTCCAGCATCAAACATAATTTACAGAGTTTAAATATTCTCTCAGTAATATCACCCTAGTTATTTTTGATATAAACAGCGAAATTAAGTATTAACCAGTAAAAAATCAATAATACAACCTGTATATTCCATATTTTTGTACTGCATATTATTCCTTAAGTAGCAACATATCATTATCAGTAACAGGGGCATTTACATGTTAGAGCTAGGCATTAAAAACAAAAACTATTTTAATTCTCAAGCTACCCTTAAAAAGGTTCTAGAAGAGTGCAAATATCCCCGAAGAGGATCAAAAAATAAAACCTTTACTTCTTTACAAATTGCTGATGTGATTGGACGAGCTTTTATTATTGCCTATAAAGAACAAACTAATTTACTTGAATCGACCTTGATTAAAGAAGGCTTACAGTGTGAAGTATTGAGACAAAAGCACCAACCACAGTATAAAAACTTTTCTCCGAGTTATCTTTGTCTACTCAATCATTTAAGTGCATGGAAAATAGCTGCAAGAGAAACTCAACCCACTTTAATTGTTGAAGCAGATTTTGTCCCAGTTGTAGGATTGGGCAAACTACCTTTACCTTTTAATCCCTATCAAACTAATGTTGGTATGTGCTGGCTATATACTTGTGCCTCTCAGATATATAGTATTTCAGCAGATGGCTATGCTGAAGGTTTTTCAGTCTCAACCGTTGCTTACATTGTTACTCCCCAAGGGGCTGATAAATTAATTAAATTTGCAGAAGAACTTATACAACAATCAGACCCTAATGCTTATTCTACTTGGGATACTTATCTTGATAATTTTCTGCGCCATCATCACTTGAAAAACTACATCCCTTTCCGAAATTATGGAGAGCATGGTGGCTTACCAAATCTAGAACATTCTCGTCATGGATTAAGTAAAACCCATAGAGCAGATGTTCTCTATAATCAACTGGCTTTTATGCCTATGTATGCTTCAAAAGTAGGTGTAGACTATTTTAATTTTTTCTTAGTGAGACTTCAAGCACGGATAAAAGGCATAGCTCGTTTGTTAACAGGTAAATTTCTCCGATTGCCAGTTCTGAAACGTTCTCGTGTACCTGCTAGGTTAGCAAATTTTGCTATTCGCCGACAGTTGTTTCCTTCTATCTAGACTTGCCTCAATCATTCTCATGAACTGAGAATGAAAACATGATAGTTAAAAAAGTATAAAAATATTCAAAAGAAATATAGTTTTTTTTATGAAAACATTACTAGTGTTGAGCATTGACAACAGTTGGAACCATCCCAGTTTTTAGCAAAAGTGATAAAAGTCCTTCAGAATGAGTAAGACGGGTCTTTTTACATCAAGATTCAACCAGAACAATGCTGTAAGTATATTTCCATGAAGCCATAGTTACAAATCGAGGAAGGTATAGGAAAATAAAAGAACGAGTTTTTCTTACAATTCCCAATTGCTATAGCAACTCAAAAAATAGTCTTTGGTGTGGTTTGGGTAGTGTTAATGCACAGACTTGCGTACCTATAGACAAGTTGAGGTGAAAATATGGATGCTAACAAACTCCTGAATTTATATGCAGCAGGAGAGCGAGACTTCGTGGGTGCAAATCTGCATCAAGTTAATCTTTGCGGTGCTGATTTGAGAGGCGCAAACTTTGTTGAAGCTGACTTAAGTGGAGCAGATTTAAGCCAGACTAATTTGAGTGGATGTAACTTCAGCCGAGCAAATCTGACTGATGCAGATATCAGCGGAGGTAATCTGAGTGGCGCAAATTTGAGTGAAGTAAACTTAATAGGCGCAGACTTAATTAAGGCTAACCTCGAAGGAACAAATCTTAGTCGTGCAGATTTGCGGGGTGCTAATTTGTTACTAGCAAACTTGCTAAAAGCAAACCTCAGCGAAGCAGAAATGAGTGGTGCAGATTTGACTGGTGCTAATCTCAAGAAAGCAAATTTGATTGCTAGTAATATTAATGAAGCAGAAATTAGCAATGCTGATTTCACAAAAGCAATTGTTACAGAATATGAGATGACTGGCAAAGTAATGCACTTAGGCTTATCTCATAAATGGGTAACTTGGGCTGGCTGTTATTAGTGAGTATAGGGTTTAATAGGGACACGATCGCTGTTGTGTCCCTAAATTTTTGTCTATAACAGCTAAAATTAAAGCGATCGCTCGTAAAATTCTAATAAACCAAAGGTCTAGCACCACTCATCTGACGCAACGAGTTGATGCAAGCGGGACAGTCACAACCAAACAAAGTCACTGCCATTTCGCTTTCTTGGTCACTAAACTCCAACATCGGCACATCTTCTTGTGAAAATTCCACTTCAGCCTGCTGTGTGGGGATTTGTGCTAACACCGAAACTCTAGCACACACTAAGCCAACCTTATGCTTGTTGCGGATACAAGATAGACGGTCTTCTGTGGCTTTTACCGCTGGTTCGGCTGCTTGTGCTGGATTAAACATAGCCGTCATAGACAAAATCGAACTAATCAGCACAGGGGTCGAAAGTAAGCTTAGTATAATTTTGTTCATCGGTTTCCTGCAAAAAATCCTGACTACTCAAAATACTTCGATTAAATCTTACGTTTACCATGAATGTCCATCAGGAGCTTATGTTTCCCAGATATGAGAAAGGAAATGATTAACGTCGGGTCATTTCAAATAATTGTTGAGCATTTTTACCTAAAAAAGCCTCAAAAAGTTCAGGCTTTCCAGGTTCAATTTCTATGATGTAACGCTGGGCAAGTTCATAATAAGCATAAGTCCAGGGAATTTGAATTTCTGCATGACTGCTATCATCTATCACACTCACCATTTCTGTTACCGCTTGGGTTGCAGTTTGGCGTAAACCACAAGTAGTATTACCTTCAATTTCGGCTTTCATCGGTACACCCAAATTCGCCAAAGCTTGAGCAGTAGTATCTATATCAGGATATACAGGAGTATTTTGGCGGTTAATATAGCCTGTGAAGTGGTTGACGGCGTAACCGTGCAGTAACACCCAAGCGCCGTATTGGGTAATTTTATTCACTTCCTCTAAAACGGAACGTCGAGGAATTTGCCAAGGTCGAGTGAAGGTTTGCTTTAATTGTTGGATACTGCTGGCAAAATTATTCTCATCTAGTAACACAGGTGTCAAAACAGGAAGACCTTCTGCGGGAATTGTGGATACTGTTTGATAAATTAATTGGGCAATAGTATCCGGTAATTCATCAACAATTAATTCACTAATAAATAGTTTAGGTAAATCGAATTCTGCTTGCTGAGGATGGCGATAATGACGCGCGTAAAGATGGGTTGCTGCAAATATATATTCCCCCGTAGGTTCGTAACCCAAGGCTTCGGCTATTTGTGCTAAGTGGTTGATACCTAAGTTAATTTTACCTTGGGGACTATCGACTACTAAACGCAAAGACCGAAAAGCAATATGGTCGTTGGCGACGGTTCCACCCGCCTCCCTAATCATGTTTTGGTAGATTTGGGCATAATTGACTCTGGCTTGATATTCTTGCCAAAGTGATTCCCACAGATCAGATACGAGTTCGGGTTTCATATATAGAAGAAGGGAACAGGGGACAGGGTAAAGGTTACAGCGGACAGAGTGAAGCAGGGGAAAAATTTTAATTGTTATTCAGGACTCAATACTTTTAAGAATGTCAGAGAGAATTTCGAGGGCGGTTTGTATTTGGTTGCTGTCAATGATTAAGGGTGGACAAAAACGAATGGCGGCTTTACCGCAACCGAGTAATAGCAGACCACGTAAAAAGGCTTCTTGGATGATGCGATCGCGTAGCTTACTATTATAATTACCTGCTTCATCAACTAAATCCACCGCTACCATCAAACCTTTACCTCTGGGTAAAGACATATTAGGAAATATTTGGTGCAATTGAGTTAAGCCAGCTTGTAATAGTTCGCCCATTTGGGTAGCGTTGGTCATCAAGCCACTTTCTAACAGTCGCAATGTTGCCAAACCCGCTGCACAAGCCACAGGATTTCCGCCAAATGTGGTGGCGTGGGAACCAGGCGGCCATGTCATTAATTCTGGACGGGCGAGAATTGCGCCGAGAGGTAAACCACTAGCAAGACCTTTAGCTGTGGTGATAATATCAGGCATCACACCCCAATGTTCAATGGCAAACAAGCGACCTGTACGTCCCATCCCTGATTGCACTTCATCTACTACCATTAATATGCCGTAGCGATCGCAGATATCTCTGATTCTTTGCAAAAATCCATCTTCGGGGACAATATAACCGCCTTCTCCTTGAATTGGCTCAACGAATATAGCTGCTACTTCCTGGGGCGGTAGTATGGTATTAAATAGTTGTTTTTCTAAATAATCTAAACTCGCGTGAGTGCCGTAAGGAATATGAGTTACTCCTGGAACTAACGCCCCAAAGTTAGCCCTTTGCACTGTTTTAGAACCAGTCAGCGACATTGCGCCGTAGGTACGTCCGTGGAATGCACCCAAGAATGCGACGATGAGCGATCGCTTGGTGTAATATCGAGCTAGTTTAATTGCCCCTTCGTTTGACTCCGCCCCAGAGTTGGTAAAAAATATTTTTGCACCTTCGGGGAAAGGGGCGCGAAAGGCTAACTTTTCCGCCAATTCAACCATCGGTTCATAATAAAAATCCGTACCTGACATGTGCAGCAAACAAGCTGACTGTTCTTGAATAGCTTTGACAACTTCCGGATGGGCGTGTCCGGTAGCTGTGACAGCAATACCAGCGGTCATATCTAAAAATACATTGCCGTCTACATCTTCCACCATGCAGCCTTGACCGCGTGCTACCACTAGGGGATAGTCGCGGGTATAAGATGGGGAAGTTACAGCGCGATCGCGTTCTACAATTGCTTGAGCGCGAGTTCCTGGTAAAGCTGTTACCAAACGCGGCACACTCGGTAAAGGTTGATTAATGGATATACTTAACATTTTTGAGATTTTTTAGATTACTGATGATTAAACAGGTATGTAAGATTTTTGACAGTATCATTTGCTGCCATTTGTATAAATGTTACGTATTGACAGAAAAACGGTAATATGGGTTATTTTCTTCTGAATAAATCTCGAAAAATTTTCATGAATCCTCCGAACGAATTAGCACAAGAGTTTCATGGCTATGCTCTGACTGAGTATTTATATTGGGTGAATATGGTAAGTACTGATTTTTGCTACGCTAATTACACCAAGATGAACTTGGTAAAACTAACAGAGTTAACCTGTCTGAGCAGATATAAATACAATTTGAACCAGTTATAATGCCACTATTGTAATCAGGGTTTCTGGATTGTCAAATTAATATCACCCAGATATTAAGCAAGTGTAATTATTATTGATTTATGGAAATTTTTTTCAACTATGAGTAACTTATTCAGTCTAAAAATTAGCCTCTCTTTGGGTACCGCCGCTTTATTAACGGCTATTTTCGCGCATGGCTATTTTTACTCTCCGGCAAAAAGTCCAGAACTAGCTCAACCAGAAAACATTCAAGATAATTTTGCCCTCTCTCAACCGCAAATTTCTCTAGCTTCTATGCAAACGGCTAGTGTAAATCAGCCGATTTTAGAGCAAGTGTCTAATAAATATGCAGCTTCAGTATCTGTAGGCTATCCAGTTATCGATGAGTGGAAAAATTATAAATTTAGTATTAACGGTAATCAAATTTTATCTACAGCTAAATTACCTACTAGTAAAATTAATTTCAATCAATCAGATTTATTAAGTACCCTTGTTAATACCCGTCAATATTTCCAATACCACGCTGCTGATGATCCAGATATTCAACGCAAAGGTTTATTAGGAACTCAAGGAGTTAGTGTAGAAGACGTTCTCAAAACTTTAGATTTTATGATTGTTGTCTTAAAAGAAGACATTGCAAATAATCGTCCGACTCGGCTACAAGAGCCTAATTTTATCAACAAAAATTTTCGTGTGATTAAATGGAATGCTTACAATAAGCAAAATACTAGTCAAAAACAACTACGCATCACCAAATATGCCGTTTTTACTCATCAAGGTTCTCCCACTAAAACAGCTAAGTTTAATACACCAATTTATAGTTTAAAAGATAGCTCATATAAAGATAAGTTTTATACTAAATATACGAAACAAGATGTTTTATCAGGTATTTATGAGCCTGGCGGTAAAGAATTTGGTAAAGTTCAACCTTTAGCTTACCTGACTCGTGATGGTTTAGAAGAAGCCCTTTTGCAGGGTACTATCTTAATTAAATTTACTGATGGTTCTCAAGCATTTTTCAATGTAGATAGAAATAATGGTATGTCTTATATTCGGGGCTTAAAAGGAACAGCCCAGAAACGTTATTGGTATTTTAAAAAGGTAGATGCCATTAAAGGCTATGGTCATAAAATAGATGCCAAAATTTCCATTAAACCAGGAGTGACTTTTGCTGGAGATGTTTTGAATATTGGCGTAGGTAAAGTAGTAGTAATAGAGAATACCCAAGGCGGACGGAAAAATTTGCGAATGGGCGTAATTGCCGATACAGGTGGAGCATTTTTACCGAACCTTTATCAACTCGATTTTTTAGCAGGAATTTTTCAAAATCGACAAGAATTTGGTCAGTATATTCAGCAATTACCAGAGTATGCTACAGCATATTTTTTAGTTAAGAAATAAACGGCAACAGATCATTTGCATACACAAAATCTGGAGTTGTTAAAATGGGGTGTAAAGTTTTTGCTCACTTACACCCCGATATTCTTACACCTGTCTAAACCATTGATTTTGGTCTCCAAGCCAATTAAGGCACTATCAAAACTGGGCATGGAGAAAGATTAATTACCCGTGTCGTTACACTATCAGTTGCACCCTCATCAGTTAAGCCCAGTCCGCGACAGCCCATAACAATTAGATCCGCACCGATTTCATCAGCAACATCACAAATGGTAAATGCTGGTTTACCTTGCCGTTCCAAAACTTCAGACTGAATACCCTCCTGTAAAAATAAGGCTTGAGCATTTTCTAGCAGTTTAGCAACTACCTCTGGTGAAACCATCGGATCAGGACTTGGTGCTTCTGCCGAGGTTTCCTCAACCACAGATAGCAACACCAAGCGGCTTCCGTACTTTTGCACGACATTGGCAACTACATCAGCAGCCTCCCGTGCTTCCCGACTTTGATCGATTGGAAATAACACTGTCTTAAACATATCTCTCCTCCGCACCCCAGACTCCGGTAAAATCTTGATGGTTATACTTTCAAAACGATAACAAAAAGGCAATCAGGAGGGTTTGGCTGTGTCCAAAAAAAGTTTAGCAAGTTTATCGGCGGCTGATATTTCTGGTAAACGTGCCTTAGTGCGAGTTGACTTTAATGTGCCTGTTGATGATCAAGGTAACATTACCGATGATACTCGTATCCGCGCTGCGCTGCCAACCATCCAAGATTTAACAAACAAGGGTGCTAAGGTAATTCTGGTAAGCCATTTTGGTCGTCCCAAGGGCGTAGACGAGAAACTGCGTTTAACACCAGTGGCCAAGCGTTTGTCTGAGTTGTTGGATCAAGAAGTTGTCAAGACGGATGACTCTATCGGCGATGAGGTCGCTCAAGCAGTTAGCGCTTTGCAAAATGGGCAAGTGCTTTTACTAGAAAATGTCCGCTTTTACAAAGAAGAAGAGAAAAACGATCCAGAATTTGCGAAAAAATTAGCAGCAAATGCTGACTTTTATGTAAATGATGCGTTTGGTACTGCACACCGCGCCCATGCTTCTACTGAAGGGGTGACTCAATTCCTGAGTCCTTCTGTGGCTGGCTATTTGGTGGAGAAAGAATTGCAATACCTCCAAAATGCAATTGAAAATCCCCAACGTCCTTTGGCAGCAATTGTTGGTGGTTCCAAAGTATCTAGCAAAATCGGCGTTATCGAAACTCTACTAGAGAAGTGCGACAAGCTGATCATTGGTGGTGGAATGATTTTTACCTTCTACAAAGCCCGTGGTTTGAATGTTGGTAAGTCTTTGGTAGAAGAAGACAAGCTAGAACTAGCGAAATCTTTGGAAGCAAAAGCCAAAGAAAAAGGCGTTACCTTCTTGCTACCTACTGATATTGTGTCAGCTGATAAATTTGCGCCCGATGCCAATGCAACCACTGTCAGCATTGAGAATATCCCTGCTGATGGTATGGGCTTGGATATTGGCCCTGACTCTGTGAAAGTCTTCCAAGAAGCTTTGGCTGATTGTAAGACCGTAATTTGGAACGGGCCTATGGGCGTGTTTGAGTTTGATAAATTTGCTGTCGGTACAGAAGCGATCGCACACACTCTCGCAGACATTAGCAAAACAGGTACAACTACCATCATCGGTGGTGGTGACTCTGTTGCGGCTGTAGAAAAAGTTGGTTTGGCTGACCAAATGAGCCATATCTCCACCGGTGGTGGTGCCAGCTTAGAATTACTCGAAGGCAAAGTTCTGCCCGGTATTGCTGCTTTAGATGAAGCGTAATTAGAAGTATGAAGTGTGAAGTATGAAGTGTGAAATTTCATACTTTCATCTTCATACTTCATCTTGATAATACGCTAACCCATTCTAAAAAGTTTCTTCATTTCAGACTTCAGAATTCAGCCTTCAGCTTTTTTTGCCAACCACAAGGCAAGATTACGCACATAAGTTTTAATATCTTCTAAAGCCCGTGGCTCGTTTTTCATCCCATCTCCAGGCGGTTCATCTACAAAAGTAGGACAACCCTTAGTAATATCCCAGTTGTAATCCACAAAATGATGGAAACTGGAAGTAGCGACAGTACGCCCTAAGTGATTACCTTGTGCATCTTGGTAATGGTCGATCGCTACAATCAAATTAAAATCACGACCTGTAACCAAGCTTTTTCCTAAAGCAATTACCTTTGCCTTGAGATTACTGGGAGGTATACCAATTCCACCTTCGTGGGGATGGGCGGGGAAAAATTCAATTACACCTGATGATGAATTCGGATTTTTTAATAGTTCGTGAACAGGTTCAACAGCAGCAATTTTTTGATAGTCACCATTCGCGCCTGAATGATAGTTAGGCCAAGAAATATAAGTTGTATATGGGTCATCTCGACACCAGCGAGATTCATCAGGGTCGGGATTTTTGGTATTGAAATAATGGATATCGCCAATATCAATTAAATCGCACATAGAACAGCCCATATCTTGATGGTCGCGTGTGGTTAAAATACCGCCACCGCGTCGGCGAAAAGCGTTAATTCCGGCAATATCTTTGGCTGTTAAACCATCACCAACATCTAAAGCAAATAGCCAAAGTTCATCAAAATCAGATTGGTCAAGGCTTCCTAAAATTGGATCATTGCCTTCTGCGTCGGCAGAGCGATCGCGTGCTACAACTTTAAATAAACAATTTCCCGCTTCATCTTGAATCGATGCTAAATACTCCTGTAGCATTGAGAACCGAAAAATGCTCCAGTCGTCTTCAGTCGTAGGAATTGTTGTTTGTAAAAGAATCCGAATTGGTTCTGCCATACCTGCTGCAAACTGAGGTAATACTCTAACAACACACAATAGAGTATACAAGTATGGCGATCGCGCAAAACTTGATCAGTTTATCTTGACACGGAAACGAATAAAACCATAAGAATTAGTAGGTGTACCTTGTCCAGTTGCCGCAGGTAAGCTAGTTAGACTAGAATTTGTCACATTGACGACTACAGCCCCATTTGTATTACTACCACAACTTGTAGGCGTAGATGAATCATTCGCTGTGTAAAAAGCTCCGCGATCAGAATCTGCTGCATTACTAAAATAAACAGTTGGTGTAGTAGAACCAACTGCCATTGCAATACCTTGGTTTCCTCCTGAACCAC
Source organism: Nostoc sp. C96 (assembly GCF_059384975.1). NCBI lineage: Bacteria > Bacillati > Cyanobacteriota > Cyanophyceae > Nostocales > Nostocaceae > Nostoc > Nostoc sp. C96. The sequence continues at coordinate 136,445 of NZ_CM182020.1, forward strand.
CATCATTAGGCGTTTGACCATTAAAAGCTGAAGGAATAAAAGTAGTCTTTCCTGGAACTAAATCACAGAATTTTACATTAGCAACACTACTATTACCGTTAGAGAGAAAATAAATAGTGTACTCCACCTCATCTCCTGGCTTGACACCAGTAGCATTTATCTTGCCTCGCAAGTAACCACTCGGCCATTTAGAATCATTATCATCAGTACCAGCACCATCTACACTATCGTTTAAATCGTCACTATTAATGCGGGTAATGCGTTTCACTAGCAGTACCTTGGGACTACCGTTATTATTAACACCCACACTGGTGACTCTAGTACCTACATTATCTGTATCTCTAGTTGGTAGATAGCTAGGACACCTACTGCTGGCGTTACCACTAGTTGTTTGTTCCCAACAAGCACTGGTGTTAGTATCATTACCATTTCGGGTTAAGCTAATCGACTGAGCATCACTAGCATTAGCCAGGTTCGATTGATAAGTACTGTCCCAAATATTGAGAGAACTTGGTGGAGGTGTGCTGATTGCATTACCAGAACCATAAGCAACATAATCGATAATTTGATTCTGGCTATCGTATAACCAGACATCATCACCGCCGTTAGTCAGTCGAGTTGAAAACCCTAACCAAGCTTGAAAAGCTGCGTCTGGAGCTTGGTTATTGGTTTGATTAGAACCTATCCAAATAACGGCGTATTGTCCTGGTTGTAGAGTTGTCCCACTGGGAAATGTGTAATTAAAGCTATTTGTTGTAGTCTCAACACTATTAACAATGAGATTGCCATCGGCTAATTTTACACCACTCAAGTCAACAGCTGAGGAAGAAGCATTATAAACTTCGATAAACTCATCATTTGTACTAGCACTGCTACTTGATCCTGTTTCGTTATATAACACTTCATTAATAATGATTTTGCCCGCTTGAGGCGAGACTTTGTAAACATCAAAGCCGAAGTTTTGATTGGTGATGGCACTTCCAGAGACGGTAACTGCTAGGTCATTAGGTGTACCCAAAGAAAACCCCACAGGAATGTTGCTATTGGTGGTATCAACTTGAATTTTGTAACTACCATCTATCACACCAGTAAAGCTGTAAGTACCATCTGCTTTTGTGCTAGTCACCGTCACAACAGAGTTATCACTAGTTTTGATTAGTTTGACATTAATCCCAGCTGGTAAAGTTGGTTCACCAGGATCAAAATCATCTCCGCGATCGCTATCTTGATATAAAGTGCCTGAGATAGTTGTACCAAAATTAATAATATTTAATGGTGTTGTTTCCGTATTACTGGGATAAAAAGTCCATAAATCTAGTCCTTTCGCGTCACCAAAAGAACCAGTGCATTTTACATTGGTGTTACCATTGTTACCGAGCTGACCAAATTTCCGGTCGTTGTTACTGCTATTAAACCCAGAAATCGGGTTGCTAAAAGCTGGGTTTGGTTGACCAATACCACAAAGTACACTACCGGGAACACCAACATTTGTCCCACCAATGGTTGTATATCCGCGGTCATCATAAAATACAGTGGTATTTCCCAAGGGATTACTGCTGTTCAGCATTGTAATGGTCGGCCCACCCGAAAAATTATTCTCTGCATCCAGTAAAGGAAAGTGGTATTCACCTGCATGAACTTTGACGCGGACTTGATAATTAGTACCTACTGGGAAATTATCACCACTATTATCTTTACCATTCCAACTAACAGACTGTAGGCCGGATGTGTTCATCACACCTCTCAGCACACGGTTTTGGCTGTTAGTGGGGTCAAAATCTGAGCCATCTCTACTAATAACAATTTCGTAGTTACCTGTGATGTTGGTGTTAAAAGTAAAAGTACCGCCTGTACCTAAAGAACTTGTATTTCCACTGGCTGTACCTAGAAAATTCAAACTATCTACACTGGGTACGGTAGGTATAAGAGGAACACCAGTACCATCGAACGTGCCATCTGGCCTGTAGCGATCAATAGATGACAGTGCTTGAGTATCTAAAGGATTCAAAAAGGTGGCATATTGTGGACGCGATAAGCTAGTTCCTGCTTCTAGCGGACTAAGCGTATTATCTTTTGCCAGAACATCATGATAGAGGGGTGTCTTACCATCGCTATCATAAAATCCTACCTGGTTGCCGTAAAGAATGAATCCATTTGGGTCTGTACCTCTGAGCTTGATTTCGTATTGGTAGCCATCGGTCGTGACTGGATAAACGGGAAAATTGAGATATCGACCGTTATCACCAGTAAAAAAGGCAAAATAGTAAGTGAATAACCTGCCGTTGATATCTGTTGTTGAGTTTGCACTGCTGCGGACTGTGACATCCCAAGCTGCAACACTGGTAGTTTGCTTACTATTAAAATTGTCGGCACTAGTTAACTCAATATCACCCGTGGAGGCTGTTTCGTTGTTAGAGTTTTCTCCTGATGGGCCAGAAAAAACGATAGTATAAACGCCGGTTGTTGGTGCTTGATAAACACAAGGTATATAACCACTGGTGTTACCTGTACCATCAGCAGAACGCGGCCCGGCTAACTCTAGAGCGCGACTAGTAATCTTACCTGTATTTGCTCCTGTTTGGGCAGCACAGCTAAAAGCCTCGGAACCCGCAGCAGGAATATTTTCGTTCCCAACGGAACCTGTAACAGCACCAGGATTAAATACCCGAATATTGCCACTATTAACTTTGACCGCGGAAGACCCCATGAGAATATATTCACCAGCCTGTGCGTAAACTTTGAGTAAAGTGCGGCGCTGTACTAAATTACCATAAGTACTATTACGCCATTCGATGTTGGCTCGATTACCAGTAGCTCCATTAGGATAAAGTGTGCGGCTTCCTTCGGCTCGGACAGTTTGCGAGCAAACACTCAGGGCTAATAGTGATAATCCTAAACTGTTGAATAATCTCTGATAGCATTTTCGTCTGTACAGTAAATACATTGCTGTGTTATTAGCTCCTGATGTCGATTGAATGATCGCGATCGCACCACTAAATTCCCGGTATACTCAGAAATACTATTGGCGAAAAATAACTAACTCATTTACCAAGTCTTTAGCTTTTAGATTTCCCAAAGTCTCGCTAAATCTACCACCTCATACAATTTTGGATTTTAGATTTTGGATTAGGATTGGTATCAGTTTTAACATAAATACCAAAAATCAAAATTTCCTGGGAAAAAGCTAGATTTCTCGCATCTAACGCTGTGGTGGCGGGATTTTCTGCTGTCCAAAACCTTCAAATAATTCGTTGAGTTTCAACGTTAAACCCAAATAAGGGCCACCAGCCGAACGCACACCGGAAAAATCTCGGTCATCAACTCTCCCAAAAGCATATCCAGCCGCTAAACGCAGGTTAGGCGATAAGTAGTAACCAGTTTCGACAACAAAGCCTGTTTCACTATAATTACCTTGCCCTATCCAACGCGCCTCTCCTACTAAATCCATCTTGTATCCCAAGCGGTATGTAGCTCTCAATTGCCCCAAGTTAACGGTACTAGTGCCTACTAAATCGTTGGCTAGGTAAGATGTACTGTTACGCAAAGCATATTTACCGTAAAATTCCCATTGCCAGTTGGGTGCATAGATGGTTTCTAGAGCAAAAGTATGGTCTTGAGAGCCTGTACCACTACCTAACAAAATCGTGTCAGGAATCACCGCTGGATTTTCTCGGTATTCATACCGCAGCAAAGCATTAAATTGATCATTACTGGGGTCACGGTAAGCTAAACCCAATTTCAGGTTCACTGTATCACCCAAGCCTGTGAGTTTTTGATTAGCTGAGTTTGCCTGTTGATAACGTGCTAACGCTGTCAGTGCTGGGGAAATTTTGCCTGTGGCTGCTGCCGAAATTACTGTATTAGAGCCACTAGCAGAAGTCCGATGTTCATAACGCGCACTGGCTTGAAACTCAGGATTATCACTGTATTCTAAGCCAGCGCTGTAACTATCGCCACTCTCAAACCCAATAGATGAAGCCGCTTGACCAACTGTGAAAGGTTGGGAGTATTGTTGTCCTGCGCCAGTGCGGTTGAAGAAGTTGCCAAATACATGTTCATAAGCCAGATTCAATCGTAAACCAGGAGCGATCGTCCAACGGTTATTTAGGCCAATAGCCCCTTGAGTTGTGAGTTGGTTAGCACCTCCTAAAATTGAGTAACGTGCTGTCAAAGTTGTATCTGTGCCGAGTTTATGTTCACCATTGATGCTTAAACTGGTGATCGAATTCCCACTCTGTTGACCGCTACTATAAAACTGTTGAGCGAGACTGATATTCACACCAGGAATAGCAGCCCAATTCAAACCCAAGATGGTACGGTCTGGATAAACAGTATCTGCACTGGAAGATAGGGTGAGTTCGTTCTGGGCGGCGAAAGTCAGGTTTTTGGCGATGGGAAAAGTCAGACGCGATCGCATCTGATGAGAATCACTTGTTAACGCATTCACTGGAATCCTATCTTCTCGATGGCGATGAATCCAATCAACATCAACCGTAGCCTTACCTAGGCGTTGTTGAATCCCAGCGGAAATTGTTGTTAAAGAGTTATCAACTTTACTCCCTGGTGTAGCTTCCGAACGTGGTGCAAATAGTTCTTCAAAAGTGTCTAGCGGTTGGGGTGCAATCCCAAAGTTATCTTCGTGGTCGTATTGCGCCCGAAAGTTAGTTGTTTGTGACAGTCTTGCTGTGACTTGTCCACCATAGCGAGTTTGTCCAGGTACAAAGCTAATGGTGGCATTATTGGCAAAGCCTGTATCAGCAAATCGATAATAAGCACGTCCTTGAATAGCATTGCTAATTTGTCCCTCAGCTTCTAGACGGTAAGCTGCACCACTGACTTTACCAATCACTTCTGAATCATTCATCGAATGAGCATATTCAGCAATTAGCCTGCCATTACTACCTAAAGAAATCAGTGCATCTGCACCATACAGTTGAAAATCCCGTACTCCTTGATTTTCTTGGACGAAAGTCGCACCTAACCAACTTTCTTGGTTCAAGCCGCGGGAGAAATGATATTGTAATCGACCTGCATAAATATTACTGTCAGAATCTTGGCTTTCATATTGATAGCTCACTACAATGCGTCGGACTAAGACTTGTCCATTACTATCTATATCTGTACGAAGAATCGGTTCACGAAAAATTAATGTACCGCGATCATAATCAATTTCGTAGTCTGGGCCACGACTGAGTTGTTTACGCTCCAATACCGTACCAGGACGGTTTAGTTCTTCTAATTCCAGAAAGACATTTTCACTACCAGCGATGACTAACCTTCTAGAGAGGAAGTAATAACCACTCGTACCATCAGGTGCAATGGTGTCTCTTTGAAAACCTTCTAGATTATTGCCATATAAGCCTGTAAATTGCAGATTCCCAAAGTTATAGTTGGCTTTAAACCCATGTAATTGACGAGTGATAGAAGTAAATTGTTGGGATGTCCGGGCAAACTCTTCTGTATCATAATCACCCCACATGAAATAATCAGGAGCAGCATTGGGAGTTTTAGAAGTACGTTCAAATCGCAAAAATACACTATCAATGGAAGGTGCAACAACATCAGTTCTGGAACTATCACCATAAACAGGATAATTTTGTTCGTTAAATTGGTAGTTTCTAAATAGACGGTTGTCGCAGTTACAATCTTCGTTGAGAGTGCGGGAACTGTTATATGCACCTGTAAATAACCATTTGCCTATTGCACCTGTGGCAAATATCGCTGAGTGAAAATCTAATTGAGTGCTGGTATCTTTGTCAGGACGGACAAAATCTCGAAAACTACTGTAATAATCTGTACCTCTCGCACCTAAACGGACATCGATAACGCCAGTTAATAAACTGGGACGCAAGGCTGTTTCAAATTGCAGTTGGGTAAAAGCTTCTAAATCATTGGCTGTGGCGCGAATACGGACTGTTTGGGCTTTTAAATCAGAACGCAATGTGGCGGTAAACTCCCCAGCCTTCGCTTCTACCTGAAATCCTGGTTCATCAGGTTTGAAGTCTTTCCCGATTAATTCTCCCGCCGTCGGTATCAAAGTCACAACAGCATCGTGGTTAGAGCGATTGCCATTTTCATCTATTAATTCACCACGGATAGTTGCAGTTGAACGTCCATCAGCAGGAATACGCGCTTCTACTGTTTCTAGTGTGAGTTTTTTTGGCGCACTCCGCACTATTATCCTTACTTTTACAGATGATTCTGGTTTTCCAACTTCTTGTGCAGAGATGATATTTTCTCCGGCTTGGAGTGAGACACCATACCATGTCTGTGTGACTAAATTGGTCTGACTATCAGTTTCTGTTTGTCCAACTAATGAAGAATCTACCAATACGCCATTGACGCGCAATTCTATCTGACTACCACTAGGAAATTGCACACTCACGTTAGCCGCAGGAATATCTACAACACTATCAGTAGATGGGTTAAGAATTTTGATGGTTGTATTTTGATTGTCTACAGATGCCGCAATTTTACGTAAGTTTTTAGGAATTTGAATATCAGTTGCAGGTTGAAATGGTTGTATGCCGGTTGTTGTGACAGTAGGCTCAACCGCGGTCAGTTCGTTAATATCTGGCAAGGAACTATCAATCTGATTGTCTTGTAACAAAGGATTTGGCTGAGAAAGTTCATCAACTTCTCTAAATGTATTCACAGAAGTCTGATGCTCTGCTGCGGCTAAGGTAGAAGCAGAGGGAAACTGATTCTGGAGACTATTTTCTGTTTGCGGAAGGAATGTTTGGGCTTTAACAACAGCCGGATACAAAACAACGCTGATTGCACCTGCTACAGCACCCATCAGCCTGAGATTAAAGGTAGTTACACCGTGTAGTTGAGGTTTCATACTTTATTTACTCCTGCTGGGGGTGACAGCAAAGTTCATTCTGACTAAGCCGCCAGGTTCTAGACGCACCCAGCGAGATTGCGTATTGCGTTCGCGGAATTTGCGGTTGGGAGCTAAGGTATAGTCAGGAATACTGCTGAGGTCGAGTACTCCTGTATGGCTGCCTGGCAAAACATTAGCAACAGAAAACAAACCATTGGGATCTGTGGTGATGCGATTACCGTTTTCTAAGAAAATTACGGCATTGGGAATTCCTGGTTCACCATTTTGCTGTTCACCGTCGAAGTTTTTATCTTCAAACACACGACCGATAATTGTGCCGCAGTCAGCCACAATCCCCGGACGAATGACTAATTGGTGAGTTGCTGGGCCATCCTTGGCAGCTAAGTTATTGTCAGTTCTGAGTACACGCGCGATCGCACTATTGCGACCAGTCCCCCGCACTGCATCAGGTGTGAGTTGGGCAGCGTAGGCAATATTCACCACTTTTTGAGATGGAATTATCACATCTGTACGGAAGGTAACTGTATTGCCATTGCGCTCTGTGGTAATGTTAACTGCTTGACTATCCAACTCACCGCGTACAGATTTGTTAATGAAATGAAAGCCTAAAGGCAAGTTATCAGTAACAACTAAGTTATTTAAACCAGAATCAGATAAGTTTTTCACAGATATGCGGTAAATAACTGTATCCCCTGGTTCCGCCGTGGCGCGATCGCCTGTTTTAATAATCTGTAATTGCTGTGCTGTACATAAATTAGCTGTAAATGCCAAAGCTAATAAACTACGTTGGTTAACTTCTGCATTTGCAACCATAACTAATGTGTCTTCAACTCTGGTTGCACCCGTACTATTCAAAGGTTCTCCATCCAAAGAAGCTGCTACATATTTCACATTATTATTAGTGCTATCAACACCAGTAATCTGAATTTTAATCCGCCGTTGTTGGTAACTGGAATTTTGTGGTGGATTGACTACCAAAATGTAAGTTTTACCAACCTCAGTTTGCCCTCTATTTGGATCAAGCAGCAGATTGTAAACACCTGCTGGACTATTTCTCAAGAAAAAAGGATTAGAATTTTCAATATTTGGGGTTTGTCCACCAGGCAGATTATTATTTGGAACATCCGGTAGCTCTGTGCGAATTAAAGATACTATTTTGCCTAATTCTGTACCTGTTGGATCAGTAATGTCAGCTTCATATAAACCTACTGAAAAACCTGTATAGTCAGACAATGTTGTGCCAGCACAACCTAAAATTCTGCCTGATTTGCTACTGGAAATAGTAATATCAGTTAATAGTTGCAGTTCGCTAGAAATTCCTTGATATTTCTTATTATTACTTGAATCTGTATAAGTGTAACCAGCTTGGTTAACAATATTATTACTTGCTTGTTGTGCCGTTGCTTTGAAAGGTAAATTGGTAGATAAGAAACTAATTGCCAGAATAATGCTAGACAATTTATGTTGCCATTTACTACTAAAAATAATCTGTTTTTGCTTTTGTGCAATACTGACTAACTTCATTTGTTTGAAATGCTATTTTTAGTAGATGGATTTACATTCTAAAAATTAATATTTGAGTTGTAAAGGCTAAACAATAAAAAAGTGATGAATTCTCCAACCTAAATTTTTTTGATTTATTGTTTAACGTACCTGCGTTTGATAGGTGACTTTGAGTGTATTATTGGCTGCAATTACTGGGCTATAAAAGCGAATATGTGTATAAGCCTTGGCTGGTGCAGGTTGAGTTGCGATATTGCCGTTAGGTAAATTAACTTTAATTGTGGGGTTTTCTACAAAACTGCGTCCGCCATCAATGCTGTAGCTAATTTTGGCATTACCAGTAAAAGTAGCTGATTTCAAAACATAAATCATACCTTTGGCAATAGGTTGATTGAGATTTAAATTTTTGAGAGGGCGATCGCTTGTATTTTCACCAGTCAAGGTATAGCGTAATATATCTCCTGGTTTGACGGTTGCTTTATCATTCAAAGCTTGCCATGTTATTTTTAGCTTGCTTTGTTCATCCTTAATTAATACTTGCTTTTCTGCTGCTAAAACTAACTTTAAAGCCTGTTGTTTTGTAGGGTTTTGGGCAACTGCTCTGTTAATTTGCCAAGCATCTGGTAAATTACTAATAAATAAGGCTGTAGTCAACAATAAACTTGCCCTTATTCCCATCATCAAAATTTGTTTCATTGTAGTCACCCTGATCAATTACTATTAGTTAACTTTGCGTTGAAAGGTAAAGGTTCCCGTCGTACCGGGAGGAACAGTACTATTAACGGTGTCTACATATTTAGTAACATCGGTAGTCACAGTAGTACCGCTAGTAGTGTTAGTAGCAGAAGTAGTAGCAGGATTACCACTAAAGAATGTTATTGTTCCGCCAGAATCTTGCGCTGATCCAGAAATATGGCTAGTATCAATTGCAGCGTTGCCATCATTATCTTTTGCCCAATTGTTCGGAGTTACAGTGCCATCTTCTGTAATCACCACTTGGGAAGCATTCAAAATGACATTATTGCTACCACTCGCAGGCTGTTGTTCAGAAATATTTTTGTACTGAATCACGTACTCAATAATGTTTCCTGGTGCTGGTTTTTTTGGTGTTGTACTCAAAGTCCCATCAGTACCTTGAACGGCTGGGCCAGTTCCTTGTAAAACTCGTGACTGTTTGATGAGTTGCAAGAAACCAGTGTAGACGCGATTAATTGTGATGTTTGTCGCTCGCTCATCGACTGCCAAACCATCCCCATCAGTGTCTATAAATGCTGTAATTGGTACAGGGAAACCGTGTTCAATACCAGGATCGGTGGAAAGTGGAGTATCTGTAGGTAAGTCAATAGTGACAGTATAGTTAGCCGTTCCATTTGATGTTACTCCATCAATGCGTACAGGATTTGTGGCACTAACTGGGTTTCCTCCTACAATACCAGTGCCGCTTATAAACGTAAATACACCGTTATTGTATTTATAAGTAGCAGACGTTGTACCATTGTTAGCAGATATAGTCACAACTGTATCGTTAGGCAAGTCATTTGGGTTAGCTGGTAGTGTAGGTAATAAAGAAATATTGGCTGGTTGATTTCCTGTATTCCTAATGGTGTTAGTAAAAGTCACAGGGTCTGGATCAAATGTTGAACCTGGAGTTGTATTAGCAGGAACATCAGAAGATTTATTAGTGAAGTCATCATTGTTATTACTCGGCCCTACTGCTTCGGGAGAACCGTTAGGCCCATTGAGCAGTAAAACAGCGTCGAGTGTGAAAACGTTGGCTTCACCGCCAGAGTTGGCGGTTGTGTTATTACTATCACCAGTATTGTTACCAGCAGTATCAGTTCCCGTTGTTTCCAAATCAGTTTGGTTATTGATATAACCATCAGGTACAGTGGGTGGTAACTGATCTGGTACACCATCTCCATTCGTGTCTGTATTTGATGGGGGTGTCATGTTACCGGAAATTCCATTAAAGTTACTGGGATTTTGATCACCAGACTCATCTAACACAGGCGCATCTGTTTCTGGTGTTTTACCAAATACTTGGGCGATGTTGGCTATGGTGAGAGGTGGAGTCTCTCCGTTTTTAACTTTTAGCTGAATGGAGAATGAAGTTAATTGTGCATCCGCCGCAGCAAGGTAAGTGACTGGATTACCATCTGTAGTGGGTTTAATAAAACCAACACGAGTGACTGTAGATAAAGTAGGTGCTGTAGTTGTCCAAGTGGCTGCATTTGCTGATGTGCTGACAGCAGTAGTGGAATAAACAACAGTCCATCCACTGGGAGCAGTTGGTGCAACTGCTAGTTGTGTCCCAGCGGGAATAGCATCGGAAACTAGGATATTTGTGCCGGAAAGACCAGGGATGACGGAACCTGCTAGGGCTGAAGGCGTGATGTTTTGACCTGTATTATCAGTAGATCTAACTTGTAAACTCAAGTTGTAGTTGATGGTATCGTCTGTGATATCTCCGAGAGTATTTTGATTGTTATAAGTACCACGAGTTTTGAGTATAGTAGCCAAAGAATAATTTTTCGGATTAATGGTGATACTGGCTGAGGCGCTGCCTTCCACTACTCCATTAGCAGGTGTACCTAGAACTTCTACAGGAGTACCATCTAGGTTATCTACCGTGTAAATATCTCTAGCATCATTAACTGAGCCGCTACGTGGTGAGTTAGTGGCGGTTTCAGCCGGGTTAGTTTCCCCTAGAGTAACTTTGATAGTTTGACCTGATGTTACACCTGAATTGACTGTGACTGGTACTCGTACTTGTATCGTTCCATTAACAGGTATGGAAGAGGTGGTGAAGCCTCCATTGGGAACATTTGTCCATGTTGTTCCACCGTCGGTACTGTATTGTATTGTGCCTTGTGTACCTGGGCCTGTAATCCCAGCTTGGGTGGGAATTTGGAATCTAGTTGGGTCGTTACCAACATTGGTAATGGTAAAAGGAAAATATATGATATCGCCTGTTTGGACACTTCCACCGTTATCATCTTCAGGTGTCCCAGCAACAACAGATATCCCCGCTACTTCCGCGACGGTAACAGTTACGGTGTTAGAAGTACTGTTAATTGGTACATTGGGATTATTAGGGTCTTCGTAGGTGGCTGTCGCTTGGTTGTCAATAGTTGAACCAGCTGCGGTTGGCGTAGTTTGAGCTAACCCTGGGGAGACCAAAAAAAACCCGTTAGCTAAAAATACTGTTACCACTAAAGTATTGCGAAATATGCAGTTTTTAGGCTTTTTAATTTGATAACGAGATTTCATTGGGTGTAGTCGCTCAATACGGTGCAATCTGGTTAATTTCGGTGAAAGTCGATATAAATGCTGGAATTGAATTATTCAATACTGAATGTGATGTAATCCTAATTTGTTATGAGTTACAGATTTTACTTAGATTCCGTCTAATTTACCGACACTTTGGCTATTACTGGTTACACCAATGTTGCGTAACAATAACAACCTTAAATCAAGCCTCTGGAATTAAAAAACAGTCGAAATACTGGGATACCAAAAATTCATACTCAAAGGTATCCAGTATTTTTTACTAAGTCATAATTAAGACAAATCTAATTTTTTATACTTCGTTAATATGGCAATATCGTAATACTGAGTGTTCATCAACAATGAAAAAATAGGTTTTTGCTTGCTCAAGAAATTTCTAGATGGCTCAAGCATATCCGACTATTTTTGTCGGGTATGTTTGACTGGTATTTTTACTCGTGATACTATCAAGCGACAGTTGATGGACAAACAGGGAAAGCGATCGCTATGACTCAGGCAACCTCCACACACACCCAAACAACCACAGCCACCTTAGAAGCTTTGAAGTGTAAGGAATGTGGCGCGGAATACGAACTCAAAGCCAGTCATGTTTGTGAGTTTTGCTTTGGGCCGTTGGAAGTGAAATATAACTATGACAATATCCGCCTGAGTGTGAGCCGCGAAAAAATTCAAGCTGGGCCAAATTCAATTTGGCGCTATCGTGAATTTTTACCTGTTGCAACTGACAATGTAATTGACGTGGGAACTGGGATGACTCCTTTGGTGCGTTCCCAACGTTTGGCGCGTCGCCTGGGTCTCAACAAGCTTTACATTAAAAATGATGCCGTCAACATGCCCACCCTCAGCTTCAAGGATCGGGTGGTATCTGTGGCGCTGTCTCGCGCACGAGAGTTAGGTTTTACTACAGTATCTTGTGCCAGCACTGGTAACTTAGCAAATTCTACCGCAGCGATCGCAGCCCATGCAGGTTTAGACTGCTGCGTTTTCATCCCCTCCGACTTAGAAGCAGGTAAAGTCTTAGGCAGCTTGATTTACAGTCCTACTCTTATGGCTGTCAAAGGCAACTATGATCAAGTAAACCGCCTGTGTTCGGAAGTTGCAAACACACATGGTTGGGGCTTTGTGAACATCAATCTGCGCCCTTATTATTCTGAAGGTTCTAAAACCCTTGGCTTTGAAGTTGCAGAACAACTCGGTTGGGAACTCCCAGATCATATAGTTGCGCCTTTGGCTTCTGGTTCGCTGTTTACCAAAATCTATAAAGGCTTCAAAGAATTTGTAGAAGTTGGTTTGGTAGAAGGTAAAAATGTTCGCTTCAGCGGCGCACAAGCTGAAGGTTGTTCTCCCATCGCCCAAGCATTTAGAGAAGACCGCGACTTCATTAAACCTGTGAAACCAAATACAATTGCTAAATCGATCGCAATTGGTAATCCCGCAGATGGTGTATATGCTGTCGAAATTGCTAAGAAGACAGGCGGTAATATAGAATCAGTCACTGATGCAGAAATTATTGAAGGCATCAAGCTGTTGGCAGAAACCGAAGGTATATTTACAGAAACAGCTGGTGGTACAACCGTAGCCGTGCTGAAAAAATTGGTAGAAGCTGGCAAAATTGATCCAGATGAAACCACTGTGGTTTATATCACTGGTAATGGTTTGAAAACCCAAGAAGCAGTTCAAGGTTACGTTGGCGAACCGTTGACAATTGATGCCAAACTCGATAGCTTTGAACGTGCGCTAGAACGTTCTCGTACCCTTGACCGCTTAGAATGGCAACAAGTTCTAGTTTAAAGTTATTAAGGGTAAAAGCTGAAAAGCTTGATTTCATACTTCACACTTCACACTTCACACTTCAAATATGGCTGTTACTGTTTTAGTCCCTACTGCTCTCCAAAAGTTTACAGATAATAAAGCTGTTATAGAATGCAGTGGTAATAATATTTCTGAGTTGTTCGATTCTCTAGAAACAAACTGTCCTGGTATCAAATCTCGCTTGTGTGATGAACAAGGACAACCACGACGCTTTTTAAATTTATATGTAAATAGCGAAGATATTCGCTTTTTAGATGGAACAGAGACACCATTGAAAGATGGTGACGAAGTGAGTATTGTCCCCGCTGTTGCAGGCGGTTAAGCCAACAATATCTAAATTTGCCAAATAAGATGTCTTTAATAAAATAGCGCAAAACTATTTTCAATCATTCCTTGTTTATCCAGAGCTTTTGTTGAAACCAGTAGAATATCTGAAGGTATTCTACTGGTTTATTTATGTTGGTGTAGAAGATAAGTGGAAATTCTATTCCTAAAGTCTTAAGTTGATTGACTCACTATTTGACAAACTTCTAATATTTTCTCAGCAGAGGTTTCCCAATTAAATAATTTAACTCTCTCTTGCCCTGCTATTTTTAGCTTTTGTCTTAAATCAGAGTCAGTTAGTCCTTTAATAATACCATCCGCTATACTTTCCACAGAATGAGGCTCAATATATAAAGCAGCATCTCCACACACTTCTGGTATGGATGCTACACGCGAAGCTATAACAGGAACACCATAAGACATAGCTTCTAGAGGTGGTATACCGAAACCTTCATAAAGCGAGGGGTAAACAAACAAATCAGCATTTTTATAAATTATTGCTAATTCTGTATCCGAAAGATTCTCTCGTAAAACTATTTTTTCTGACAAACCCAATTCGGAAATGTGGTCTTTAATTTGTGGAGTAAATCGTGCTATTGATTTACCAACAATGACTAGTTTATGAGGAATATTATGATGAATTGCCTGATAAGCTGTAAATAATTTGGGTAAGTTTTTATAAGGATAATGAGTGCTACAAACATAAAGTATATAAGGCTCTTGTTTGTAGCTACAATCTTCTGATTTAATTTCTTTAAAGGTAAATCCTATAGGAATGACAAAGATTTTTTCATGTGAAATATTACAAAATTTTAGAATATCTCTTTTGGTATTTTCTGATTCTGTAATAATAGCTTTGGCATTTTTAATTGCTGGAATATAAAGATATTTCCAAAGAGTTGAAGTTGCCTTAAAATCTTCTTGCCACATTAAAGGAATCAAGTCATGAACAGTAATTACTTGAGGTATTTTACGTGTCCAGAATAAAGATTCATAATTAAAAGGACAATATAAAGCATCTACTTTTTCCTGGATTAGGTGATTTTCTAAAGTAACTTGTTGGTATAGCCAAGAAGCGATTTTTTTTGTAGGAGATGATTGCCAAAATGGATTTTCTGTATAGTTAATGAATAAGCCTTCTAGTTCAGAAAATACCTGCGGACTTGCTGTAAATATTTTGAGATCAGGATTTTGTTTATACAAAATAGGAATTAAGTTAGTAGCAAAAGTATAAGCACTACCACTTTTTATTTTAGTTGGAGGAGAAAATTTGATTCCTAATCGCATATTTTTACAAGGAATTATTGACAAAATTTAAGTTTTTAAACCCAAGCAAATAAGGTGAGGAAACACATCAATTAGTTGATTAAGCAAAGATTATAGTACTATTGCTGTATTTAATACTAGATACATACAACAAGTAAAAAATAACCTCAAGACTAGGTTGAAATAAAAACAAGCAAATATGCTGATAATAACAATGCAAAAACTATAGAGATGCCTGCAATCACAAGCACCTCTATAGTGAAAAGTTAAATATGCTCAAATAATGTTGATTTGTTGCTGGTGAGAATCTAGGCGAACAAAACAGGAAGAGTTTTGTTGAGCAAATTATTAACACATTTTAATGATTATGTAAATTGAATTTGCTAATAGTCTCACACTATTTTTCAAAATTTAGATGAACACAACTAGTTGACTACTTGACTACCATGACTGCGAGGATCATCTTGGCCTTTTGGTGCAATCGGTGTGGAAACTTTAGAAGTTTTACCATTTGCCTGGGCATAAGGTAAAGGTGTACCAGCCACTAATGCTTCGATATTATTGCCCATGATAGTACGGGGTATATCACCGATCGCCTGGGCTATGCTTTCTCCACCTTTAGTTAAGAAGACAAAATGGGGAATGCCATCTACACGATATTTCAACATTTCTGGCAACCACTTGTTATTATCTACGTTCAGCATGACAAAATTAGCTTGATCGGCATACTGCTGTTCTAGTTGTGCCATGTCTGGTGCCATTTTTTGGCAGACAGTACACCAGTCAGCGTAAAACTCAACTATGGATGGTTTACCGTTACTCAACGCAACATCTAGAGGGGTAGAGTTTTTACCCAACTCTGAAACGGAAATGGAATTACTTTCAGTTCTTAACCCTAAGAAGAGGGCAACGCTAAGGGCGATCGCTACTATTACAATTAAGAAGTTTCTCAAACGCGCCCCAAATTTAGATTCCGGCTTGGCGGGAGAATTAACGGGTGCTTCTGTCGTCATAGCAAATTTATTTATATTGATTAACTATTGCCACTATGCTAGTTTATCGCTTTCTCTTTGTATATCAGCTTCTGCTTGCTTAAACCTCAACAAGTCTCTGTTAAACCTGTGAAAAAACGAGTTACCCTAACATTTCCCAAGCGTGCCATTCAAATGCCTGTAACTTATGTACTGGCAAAAGATTTTAATGTAGCTGCCAATATTATCCGCGCCCAAGTTGCCCCCAATCAAATCGGTAAACTGGTGGTGGAACTATCGGGAGACATCGATCAGTTAGATGCAGCAATTGAATGGATGCGATCGCGCCATATTGGTGTGTCTTCGAGTTTGGGAGAAATTGCCATTGATGAAGATATATGTGTTGACTGTGGTTTGTGTACTGGAGTATGTCCCACAGAAGCACTGAGTCTGCACCCAGATACATATAAGTTAACATTCACGCGATCGCGCTGTATTGTCTGTGAACAGTGTATTCCGACTTGTCCTGTACAAGCGATTTCTACCAACCTTTAAGCTAATGAGAATATTATCATCCCAAATTTCATATTAAATTTCTCATAAAACTTTTAGTTATTTATTCCTGATGACATAGCAAGTTATCTTGCTGTGTCATTCATTTTTATTGATTCAGTCAATTAAACTGCAAATTTAAGTCTTGAGGTTGTTGACAGCAAAATAATAAATTTCCATAGATAATTAAAATTATTCCTAATAGCTAATATTTCAATTTTGAGGCAAGTTTTAATTATATTTTGTTACAAATAATCAATATCTAATGTTAACATAAACACCTATTGCCATAACTGTAAGTTTAAAAAGCATATCAAAAGATAGATATACATTTTTAACTAATGCTATTATGCAATAATCCAACTCAGTATCTAATTGCTATTAATTATGAAAATAGCTACAAAACCCACAGTAAAAACTCTAGGAGAATACGCTTACCAAGCGATTCAAAAGCATTTTAGTAAAACTTTAAAATACGAAAAAACTGTTAAAAAAGATGAAGATCCCGAAGCACTACACCAAATGCGTGTTGGGATGCGCCGCCTCCGCACCGCAGTTAGTAGATTTGATTTAGTACTCAATTTGCCAAAGCCAGCCAGTGATAAAAACATTGGTAAAATTGCTCGTCGTCTTGGTAGCTTACGGGACTTAGATGTACTCAAAGAAAATTTAGAGAAGCTCTACCAACCAAAACTACCAAATAAAGAAAATAAATCTCTCCATAAAGTATTTCATGCTTTAGAACAACAGCGAGAAGCTGCATTAGCTGATGTGTTGAATACACTCAAAGATGACCACTATAAATCTTTTAAGCAAACCTTAGAAGAATGGTTAGAAAAACCCAGTTATCAATCTTTAGCATCTCTGCCAATTCAGCAAGTACTACCAGATTTACTGTTACCTGAAGTTAGTATTTTCTTTCTACATCCAGGATGGCTAGTGGGAACTCAAATTGTCGAGTCGGAAGTGCAGATTCGCAGTGATTGGAAAGCCGAAAAAATAGACCAACATTTAACTAGTAAAGATGATACCATTCATGACTTACGCAAACAAGCAAAACGTATGCGTTATCAAATGGAGTTATTTGCTGACTTATATCCTGAATCTTATGCAACTTATCTTGCAGAAATCAAAAGCATACAAGACATTTTAGGGAGCATTCAAGACAGTGTAGTTATGGGTGAGTGGCTGACAGATATATTTAAGTCAGAATTTAATACTCATCTGCCCACACTTGCGAATTTATTAGCAGAAAATCGTTACCAATTATGGCAGCAGTGGCAACCATTACAAGAAAAATATTTGCTGGTTGAAAATCGGCATAATTTTCGTTTAGCTATCTTGCAATCAGTTTAAAATTTTCCAGTTATTTTGCTGTAGTTTTCTGACATTAATGAGGATTTAAACTAATAGGAGCCTCAAGGGATAAGACATAAACACTGCTTTGAGGAATTTGCACAATCCGGGTATTTTCTGCGGAACGCAAGCCGGTCAGCAATCCCACAGCACTTCCTAACATGGCTCCTCGATCAAATTGCTCAGGATCTCCTTGGCTTAAAAAGCCTAAAGTACTACCACCAATTCGCCCCCAAACAGAACCATTTTCAACTGCTTTATCATTAGCTCGCTTATGAGTAATGGTAGTACCAGGAATAACTTGACTAGCGGCTTTAATTGTGACAATTCGTCCGTTAATTACTAGAGACTGTGCCACAATTTTTGCTCCCCCTTCTTTTGGTTGCAAAACTATACTTACAGGGGTATTTTCAGGAGCGAGAGTATTACCTTGAGCATCTTTAATTGCACTAGCTAAAGGAAGAGTTAGAGGATAATCTTTTTTATTTCCCACATCTACGGTAACAGTAGCAGGAAAAGAAACGATAATTGCCGTATCTTGGGGAATGGTGATTTCGGAACTGACTGCTTGTGCTTGAGGTTCTACAGTTGGGACTTGTTGAGCATGAGCAGGTGATATAACTGCGCCAAACAAAGACAGAGAACAAGCAAGGCTCAATAAAATATGTGTTTTCATAACTGTTTTCCTTTTGGTGTGAGTGTTTCATCCCTTCACTCAATCAATAGGTTTGGGGTTATGAGTTTATGCAGTCTGTCAGACTAGCCTGATAAAATAGCGATCGCATCTCCAAATCATCGTTTTCCCCGATTTAACTCGCGCCTACGCAACTTTACTAAAATTCTGACTCGCCGCTTGAACTGTTCAAAATCCTCTGTACTCAATTTTGTTTTCTGCCAGACTGGACGTTGCATCAGTCGCTCAGTCCATTCATTTATCTTGGGATAATTAATCAAGTTAATGCCTAAACTGGGTAAGGAAGACACAGCTATACCAGCAACAATATCTGCTAAAGTTAACTGTTCACTGCCAAAATAGCGAGTATTATCCAATACTTCTGTCAAAAATAACAGCACTTTATCTATATGCTGTTTGGCTTGAAGAAATTGC
Source organism: Nostoc sp. C96 (assembly GCF_059384975.1). NCBI lineage: Bacteria > Bacillati > Cyanobacteriota > Cyanophyceae > Nostocales > Nostocaceae > Nostoc > Nostoc sp. C96. The sequence continues at coordinate 155,472 of NZ_CM182020.1, forward strand.
GGTGAGTCTGCACTTTCATAAATTAATGAGACTATTTGGGGAAATAATTCATTAGCCGTCACATACTGTACCATTCGCACTTTTGCCAAAGCTTGCGGCTCTCTAGGTAGGAGTGAAGGTGTCGGATACTTTGCTTCTAAATAGTCCATAATTGCTAGAGATTCGACTATTTGTAAACCATCATCAACTAGCACGGGAATATGATGAAAAGGATTAACGGTTAAAAATTCTGCTTGTAATTGATCGCCATCTAAATTCATCAATATCGGCTCAAAAGCAATTTCTTTTTCTAGCAAAGTTAGCCATACACGCCGCGCATTGGGGGAAATAGGGTTGTAGTAAAACTTCAACATCAGGTAATCTTCCTCAAGATAAAAGACCGAACGGTTTGTAGTTAGTCAAAAAAATTTAATAATTATCTAATCTAGCTAGATAATTATGGGCAGTTGTATTTTTATTTATCACTTAGGCATAAATTTAAACTTCTACCTTGTAGTTCAAATTTAATTCGTCTCCGGTTGTACCTCTAATACCCCAGTTAGATTTTGGCGTTTCAAAAAGGGTAATTTCAATATCGTTAACAGAGATTCTAAAAGTTTCATGAATGTTTGTTATAAGTTTGCGAATTAGCTCTTTTTTGGTTGCAACTGAGCGTCCTTCAAACATGATAATTTCGATAACAAGATAATTTTCTGACCTATCGTTAGGATAATAAAAATTTTCTTGTTCCAGTGGAAAGAAACGTTGGAATTTCTTTTCAGGTGCAACTTGTATAGTTTCAATTAAGGAAGTATGAATAATATGAGATAATTCTGATTTAATTGGATTAAGTTTATCAGCCAAACCATATATTTTAACTTGTACCATAGTTTTTAAGATTAGTGGTTATATACTGTTTCAAATGAGTAATTATTCTTTGGATATGAATTACATCGTCGTATAACTTACTCATCATAATTGCGCCTTCTAAAGTGGCAATCATAATAGTTGCGACTTCATCAGCATTTACTTCAGGGCGAATTTCACTTCTATCAATTCCCTTGGTAATAATTTGAGTAATTAAGTTACGCCAAGAATTCATTGCTTGTTGCGCCCGATCGCGCAATGCTGGATGAGCATCATCACTCTCGATTGCTGTATTCAGCAGTGGACAACCACCTTTAATTGGTGGTTGTTCGACAAAGCTGCTAAATACTTCCATAATCGCTTCCAAACGTTCAATTGCATGATGTTTATTGCGGACTGCGGCTCTTGTACGCTGACTGACAAGAGCGATCGCAAAATCAAAGGCTTGGAGTGCTAATTCATCTTTACTAGAAAAGTGATTGTAAATTCCTCCTTTTTGCAATCCAGTAACACGCATAATATCCGAAATAGACGAACCCGCATATCCTTGTTGGTTAAACAGTTCCGCCGCTTGTTGAAGAATTCGAGTTTTTGTTTCTTCGCCTTTAGACATAAAAGCTTTACCGACCGATTGGTCTGATAAAAGATAACATAATTGATAGTTGGAAATCAATACAGACAAAGATGATTAACAATAAATACAGTCATGGTTATGAATTATGCTTTCCAACCGTTATCAAAACCTGAATCTGATTCAGCAACTTGACCCAGTACAAGACCATAGCCAGATATATCACCTGATGTCGGGTTATGAATTTACGTGGGAAATGCAGCGATCGCTCGAAATAGCCTTAATGCGAACTTACTGCGTTCCCAGTATGTCTAAATTACTGGATAAGACCAAAGAATTTTATCAGCGCCCGCAAAAACGCTATGATGACACATCGATTTTGTTGGTAGAAATTGTCAAGTGGGGTTATGAGAGCGATCGCGGTAAACAAGCATTACAACGGATGAACGCCATCCACGGACGTTTTAAGATTGATAACGCCGATTTTTTATATGTACTTTCGACCTTTATTTACGATCCTATCCACTGGAATGCCAATTTTGGTTGGCGGTTGATGTGCGAACAAGAAAAATTAGCTTGCTTTTATTTTTGGCGGGAAGTAGGTAAACGGATGCAGATTCAAAATATTCCCGAAACCTACGCAGAGTTTGAACGCTATAAACTAGACTACGAACGCGAAAATTTTCGCTATTCCGACACAAACCGCCGTGTTGGAGAAGCAACTCTAGGTTTATTTTTGAGTTGGTTTCCTCGATGGATGGAAAAACCCTTAAAACCAATCATCTATGCTTTACTTGATGAGACAATGCTTGATGCCTTTGGTTTTGAACACCCTTCACCATTGTTGCGCTCTAATATGGTCAAAATACTGAAATTTCGCGCCAGATTAATGCACTTGCTCCCACCCCGAACTCAGACTAATTTTTATATTGATTCTCCCATCCCCAGTTATCCCAATGGTTACGAGATAGCTAATGTAGGGCCAGATGACAAAGGTAAGTGAGGTTTATGGTTGAACAAGCGATCGCTGGGCGGTAAAACTGTAAAAATTAAGCATTGGTGATGCAATTTCTCAGACTCGATATCAACTATGACTCAACTTCCTGATACTCTTGAAGATGCGATCGCTCAAGCCCGCGAAGCCACAAAAGCCGCTTTAGCAGATGGTTACACCCGTGTGCAAGTTGATTTGCTGTTCCCTGAACTCAAACAAATGCCTGTAGCGGAACAATTTCTGCCATTATTTGCTGAATACGAGTCACGGTTGAAAGTGTTCTTTGCTGATGCTGGTGGTGCAGCCTTAGCCCGTCGTGATTGGGTAGATGCAGCATTTCAAATTCTGGATATTGGTACAGGTAGGGCTGCCTCTATTCAATCTAAAATTCAACCAGAAGACGAAATTTTCTTATTTGTTTCCCCCAGTGCTGTGGAAATTCCCCAACTGGAAAAAGTTTGTGAAATTATTGGTGATCGCCCTTTGGTGATGTTGAACCCACGCCTAGAAGATTCTGGTACTGTGGGTATTGGTTACGCTGCTAGACAAATTCGGGAGCGTTTTCTCAATACCATTGAATCTTGTTATTACTTGCGTCCAGTTGATGACAGCACCGCGGTCTTTCGCTGCTATCCCGGACAATGGGAAGTTTTAGTCCAAAAAGGCGAAACTTGGGAAAAAATTGCCGAACTACCCAAAAAACCATCGGGTGATGATATAGATTATCTGCTGATGCAAGGACAAGGGCAAACATCAACTGACGCTACACCCATGAAAAAACCCAGTATGTTTAAGAGCTTACAACGATTTATCAAAGCTTTGAGTAGCTAGTTAGGACTTACGTAAGAAAGCGAAAAATTCAGGCTTGAGATGAGGTGTCAGGGTATAAATGTTAAAAGCTCTGACACTCTTATCAGACAATCTTTGTGCATATAGCATTTCCTAATTTGCTGAGGTACTGAATACATTGCTCATAAAATTAGGCAAACCCACCGAAGTTTGCTTGGAGGGAAACCCTCCTGGCAACCTCTCTCTGCGTCGGCAGTCGCTCATGGGGGAAACCCCCAAGAGCGCGCTGCCTCAACTTTGCGCTTGACTCTGCGCCCCTCTGCGTTAAAAAACATTAGTTCTGTGCGTCACTTAACTAGGAATAGCTATAATTCCTATTTATCTCAACTGAAATTCATCAAATTTCATAACTTCTGAATCTGGTTTACGCGTATCAAACAGGTAACTGCTAATTTGCCCTGTAGCTGTATCGAAGATACTAAAAACAGTAATATTATTACTAGCAAGATAAGGCATTGGTTTACCATCATCACCTAATAGTGGTGCAATGCTTGGTACTACTGGTTCTAAATCATTAGGATCGCCCAGGGCAACATATTTCTCTTGATAACCTGTGGGAACTTCTCGCTTTCTGTCACCCCAAGCTGCACCATAAGTATTACCAACATTTGATGTTTCTAAAAAGTGCATTCCCCCAGAACTAATAAAGCGATTCCATAAATGAGAATGACCATAAAATACTAACTGCACATTAGCAGCTTCTAGTAGGGGGACAACATCACGAATAATATAGTCGGCATTGTGAGGATATTCGTAACGCACAGATGTAATTTTATCTTGTTGATTGCGATCGATAATTTGCACTGGGTCAGTGTAGGCGGGGACAATATTATCGCCTAGGGTATGGGGCGGATGATGGAACATCACCACTTTATATTTTGCTTGTTGAAATTCCGGGCTGGTGAGTTCTGCTGCTAACCAATTGTACTGTGTACTACCTTGGGCAATTGGCTCATAAATTATTTGCCCGTAACCCCAATTTTCAGGATTATCTAAATCTTTGTCTGCTTCCCGATATCTACCTGGATATTTTTCGTCTAACTTGGGAGTGCGCCACATATTTGTGATGTATAAAACTATTAAACGCACATCACCAAAACTCACTGCATAATATTTTTTTCCACCTGTTTTGCTTTGAGGTAATGTTAAAATTTCTTCGTAGGTAGTTGTATTAAAAGAATTATCTATTAGAGATTTGCCGCTATAAAGTTTTTGAGCAACAGCACGGGGAAATGTATCATTAAATTCATCGTTTAAACTGTTTGTTCTGGCAAAGCGTCCCATGACTTCATGATTACCAACGCAACTATACATGGGTGCATATTGAATAATTTGCCCGCCAGTGTAAGTAACTTTCACGTCATCATGCTGCATTTCATATTTAGCACGACCTTGCAAACCAGGAAATAACGCATTCCCCCGATTATCATCAAACCATTCCGAGGCGCGATCGCTCACATTAATTAAATCACCAGCAAACCACACAGCATCTACTCGCCCCACGGTTTCTACAACTTTTTGTAGATTTGCAGCAGTCATTGGCTTGAGTTGATGATCGGAAGTTAAGAGAATTTTTAGCGGTGTACCAGGTTCAGGTTTAGCTGCAAGGGTAAAAACATCGCTGCTAACAGCTGCGCCATCTTCTCTCTCACTGGTAACTCGGTAATTCACCCGCACCCCTGGCGTTAATTCTGTCACCTCAGCTTCGTGTCGCCAAACATCACGTTTGGTTGGTTGTTGATAAACTTGTCCATCTTGGGTTTGGTTCCCAACTCGTGATTTTTGGTCTTCTCGCGTGCGGCTGAGTTTAGTCGTCGTCGCTTTGGCAATTTGCTGCAAATTTTCACCGTAAGCAACTGTATGTTTCTTGCCTACAAACTCAGTAAACCATACTACTCTGACTGAGGTTGCAGTTGGCAGTTGCAAAAATGGATCTGTCAACAGTTGCGGCGCTGCGGTCATAATGGTTTGCCCAAATGAATGCACGCTTACTAAGGTAAAGCATAGAACAAACAGAAGTACAGGCTGGAGAAATTTCATGATTTGTCCTGGTTGGAATGTTCTGCGACAAATGCAGGTGCGCGGTTATTCACTTTGTGACCATAGATGAAGCGATGTGCGACTTATTCTTGAAAACCCTCCCCTGCAAGGAGGAGCCACTGCGTTGCGTGGGTTTTCCGCATTGTAGCAAGTGGCGTTAGAGGCTGTTAATCTTGCTCCCCTTCCCTCGTAGGGGAGCCAGTGCGTTGCGGTGAGCAGTCCGTTGGGCGGCTTTGCCGACTTGTTCGCGCAGCGTCTCCGATTAGGAGAAGGAACTGCGAACCCGAAGGGGGGTTCCCCCTGTTGTAGCAACTGGCGTAAGGGGTTGGGGGTTAGGTTTGAGAAAAAGTTGCACACGGCGTTAGATTTGTGGTGAATTCGCGCAATTTGATGCAATGTCAGCGAGTAAAAACCAGCCTGATTAATTATGTACTTGCAAAACGCCGTAAGTGATGATTACTGATCTAATGGTCTAATAACAATTTCGTTAACGTTGACATGGGGTGGTTGTGTAACTGCATAAACAATACCAGAGGCGATGTCATCACTAGCGAGTGGTTTTTTGGTTTCTAGCCATGATTGGGCCCATTGTTTAGCGGTAGGATCGGTAATGCGATCGCCTAATTCTGTAGCCACAGCACCCGGCTCAATCAGTGTTACGCGGATTTTATGAATATGATTTTCTTTACGCAGTGCTTCCGTAAATGCCCCTACACCAAATTTAGTAGCTGAGTAAACGGCGGCGTTAGCATTTGCTTCTAGACCAGCTGTAGAGGAAATATTCACAATATGTCCTGTACCCTGAGCTTTCATGATGGGTAAAGCTGCATGGGTAGCGTACATTAAGCCTAAAAGATTGATATTGATCATACTGCGCCATTGTTCTGTATCTGCACCGTCAATTAAGCCGAGTTGCATGACACCTGCGTTGTTGATGAGGATATCTACGCGACCAAATACAGCATTAGCTTTCTGCACAACATCATAAGCTTGGTTTTCGTCAGCGATATCAGCAGAAATGGAGATCGCCTGTCCTCCGTTTTCCGTAATGCGTTGTTGTAAAGCGGCTAGGCGATCAGCGCGACGTGCTACTAATGCCACACTAGCTCCTTCTGCGGTTAATGCTAGAGATGTAGCCTCACCTATACCTGATGAAGCGCCGGTGACTACAGCTACTTTTGTGTTTAATTTACCTGTCATATACTTTGTTGTTTGCCACAATTGTGAACTTAAAAAATGAAAATGATGACAATACTGCGAAGGTTTTGGCAGACATTCCCTTTTTGCACGAGGAGTGGCGCTGCGGCTCAAAAACTATAGCAGTATTAGAAGTTATGGCTTTGACGATCCAGGAGCAAAATCCAGTTTGTGAACGATATAGCTTTTGTAAATGGGTTTAAATGTATCAGGCGATCGCACCACTTCCCAGCTATGTTGAGCATCGGCTACAACTCTTTGGCTGTAAGCATTTGGCGCTTTCCATGTACTACCTTCCCAATGAATGATGGCGTTAACATCAGCGCGATCAGCTTGACATTTCACAGTCATTTCTTTCACTGCATGAATCTCATCATAAAACGTATTGACAGCGTTTTTATACCATTGATTAAATTCTTCGTGATTGTGCAACGTGGAGCTAGGAAATTGCATTTTAAAATCATTATCTGCCAGAGATAAAAAAGGCGTAATTTCCTCTGGTGGAGCATGTTGATCGAGTTTTTCGTAAAAATCTTTAGCCAGTTGACTTATTTCTAATTCACTTAAAGATGCTAACTTAAATCCCTGACCATCTCTGTGTTGTAGAAATTTGATAATTTCACCGATGCGTTTGGGGAGGTATGCTTTAAGTGTTTGCAAAGCTTGGGCGCGTTCCTCACGGTTTTGACTTTGCAACACTAACTCAACAGTAATAGAAACTTTTGTATAATTATCGTCTATTTTCTGGGCAGTGATGGTAACTATATACAAAGTAAAGAGGTTAGTCGCCTCCGGTATATCCATTTTCCAGACATAATTTTGGCGGTCATTGTAGAGCAATCTGTCACGTACTAACGAGCCTTGAAAATCAAATCTCACAATAGCACCGGGACTATTTGTAGGTTTTCCCGCATCAGTTTCTAATTCAACGTTTGTCCGTCCACTAAAACCTGTGAGAAACTCCAGGTAATTATCAAATGCTGACCAAAAATAATTTATTTCTAGTGGGACTATTTGGACATTGTTCAGTAATATCCATTCACCAAAATCTAGTTCATCTCTGGTTTTTAATTCTGTGGTTAATGCCATGATAATCTTCCATAATAGTTGCTGAAATATGGATTAAAATAATTCCAGTATTCAAGCGTTAGTTCAGTTGTTTATCTCCAAAAAAGTAGTGGTAAAAGGCTTATTGCTTTTACCACTTATCCTAGATATTAGCTATTCAATCTAGAACGTAAGTTTGTGAGATCAAATCCTAATTTTTCAAACTCTGCTTTCTTACTTTGAATGAGTTCAATTAAGTCTGGTGGTACATCTCCATCTTCGTTTTTGAGTATGTAGCCGTATTTAAAATTGGTGAGCATATGAGACACAGCCAAAATTATGCTGGCTGTCTGACGACCAGGTAATACACTTTCATCATCTTCGTCACCCATTGAGCCATTAGTTAACAAATCACCATACTTCAATTCACCAAATTCAGGATTATGTTCGTTGTGAATCCAACTATGCCAGAAGGTGCATTGATAAATCACATACTTACAAACTTGTTTGAGATTTGCTATGTCTTGCTCAGTTGGTTGTGCTGATGCAGTAATCGGTCTGACAGCTTTTAATTCACCATTAATTTCTTGTCGTGGATTTGATGAATGTTCAATTTCGTTCAAATCATACCATTGATCACCGTCATCTACTTGTTCTAAACTTAAAGGAAGATAGGGTACACTATTTTGCACTAATTCATTGGAGAAATTGAGTATTTCTGACCAGTTATTGACAATTTCTTCTTGATTAGTTGCGAAAAATGAATCTACATGAGTAGTGAGAATATCCCAATATAAATTTCCGAGTTTGGCAAATGTATGATTTTCAGACAGAGGTTTTCTAGGTTGCCAATCTGTCCAATCATATGTTCCCATACTTGTTCTTACCCATTGCAACATATCTGGGTTAATCAACATGGGTTCTAGCTTGGCAAAAAACCCTTCTTTCGGATCCATCAGGATTTTGCGCCCAAATTTATTAATATGAACTACTTCTTTGATGTGGGGATAAAGGAAACCACGGATCGGATTCTTTCTAATGTTTCTGAAGAACGCGATCGCATACTGTTCCATGTTAAAGTGACACTGGGCTAAATGTCCTTTGACTTCACCTAAAACACCCAAATGAGTAGCGCGAACAACTCGTTTAGCTTGCAACCACTTATTACCATCAGCCGGGGTGTAAGTTTGTGCTGCTTTTAACGGTGAATTTGGTTGCAAACAATTATCTTCACGGAATTGCAACGTGATTTCTATCGGTAGTAATTTTCCGTCTTTTAACTCAAATTTTACTTTGTAATTAGGCAAATCTATTTTGCCTGTTAGGGTAAATTTATCTCCATTAAAAGCAGTGGTATATAGTGAAGGATTATTTTTATCCTTCTTAAAAATTACTGGATTGAAACCATTTAACATCTTTTCGCCAAAAAATTCATCACTTCTGGTATAGCCGGGACGTTCTTTTTCTAAAATTAGCGTTAAGGTTTCGGGAAATGATTTTTGGATTTCATCGTAAGATGGCTCATTAGGATTGCGGCGATTTCTTTGGATGAGAGCATCCATAACCAGGCCATACTTGGCTACAGATTTTGTTGTTATGACTTCAGCTTCTGGTGTGAAATCATGGCGAATAGAGTCAGGTAGGCTGTAAGGAAATAGCTTATATTCTGAGTCATACTCATAATATAAAATCTGCACAACTCCAAAATCATAATCACCTACGACATTATCACTGCCATTTTTTACTTCAATTAAGTTTCTAACTTGACTCTTTTTGCCATCAATATATACAGTTTGTGGCGGGTCAAATATTTTTAATTGTAAATCTGGTAGATCACCAAACCCGGCTAATTTTGGATCATACAAAATTTCAAAATTTCCGGATTCATCCGTTTCCGTACTACCCAAATAATCTTTTCCTCCGAACGGATCTCTATCCCATAACTCTAAACTTAAATTGGGAATAGGTATCAGGGAGTCACGATGTACTATCTTACCAGAAGCTCGTTGTGATTTGGTAATTGTATCGTGGTTTGAACCTTTGATAAATTGTTTGATTTTTAAGATAGAGCTTGATGGTAAATCAGACAGAAGTTTATAAAGTAAACGTTCTTTTTCTGTCTCAGAATACTCTTCAAGCGATACTTCACCAGTAATAATTCTTTGAAGAAAGCTAGTCATGTCTGTTATCACTCCTATTACACTAAATTGCTGTTTTTTTTGCAACCACAGTTTTTTGTCTAGCCGCTTCAACATCGGCTAAGTCATCAGCACCTAATATGTGCTGGAAAGTTGTTCGATTCCAGCCAACCAAATGCATTTTGGTAAATTCTTCAAAGAAGATATACATTCTGTTAGCGGGAATATTGAATTTTGCCAGCAAAATATCACTGATACTTTCTGTTAGTTTGGTGGTAATCTCTACAGGTAGTCTCAAATTCATTAGTTGCACAACGGCCGCAGGCTTTTCATAGTCCCCACCAAAAGCTACATTGACTTTGGTGTTGACAACTACTAAAATCATGGCTTCCGGATCACCTTTAATTAGATGAACTTGTTGCGTAACTTGAGTTATTACATTTTGAATAACTTCTTGACTGAAGTCATGATTAGTCTCAATTCTGACAAAAGGCATTTTAGCTCTACCATGTGAAAATTGGCATTTTCAGGACATCTTTGGCACTCAAAGGGTTTAGATAATATTAATGTTAGATATCTATCACCTTGATTAAAAACATAATGATCTAGAAGCTTGTATAACAATACAAGCAAATCTTTTTACCTAAGCATAGCTTTATCCTTCAACTATGAATTTTTAGAGTATAGTTTGTCGCTGGGAACTATTAAATTTGGACAAGCATCAAAGTAGTTAGTCAGTAACAACTTTAATTATCTTTTGTGCTTGTCATTTGCAAGTGCTTTCCCGTTACTTTATATACGAGGTATAGTTTAATCTGCTTGCTTTTTAATTATGTCTTAATAAATACTGAGTTAAGTAAAATACTTTCATATAATTGACAAAATAAAATTATATGAATAAAGGCTGAAAGCTTAATTTTTGGTGTGTTTGATTTTTAGAAATCAAAACTTACATCAAAAAAGTTCGCAGTAATGTCAATTTATTGCGAACTTTATCTATGCGTAACTTCTAGCTAGATTTTTCAATGAGATTTTAGCGATGTCTGCGGCGACACTCAATTAAAGGTGATTGATAAAAGCCTGAAACAATGTATTTACGTTGACTCACAAGATAGTTATTTTGTAAAGCACGTAAGTCCTATAAGTTTGATTTCAACTTTTGAAGTGTGATATTGCAACTGATTCGTATGATCGCCTAAGTTTCCTCGCTTGAATGAAGCACAGCGATTACAACTTGCACTTAACGGCTAAATCTTTGCTTTAGTGGGGATATGAACACAGTTATTTATCCGCCAGCAATGCCCTGATCTGGCCGAAGTGTCACACAGAATTCAACTCTAAATTCTGGCTCCTGACTCCTGAGAGGATGTTTGATAATTTATTGCTGGGAAATCCCTAATGCAAGTAATTGAGCGATTGTAAAAACCGTAATTTTGACCCAAGTTCCTACTGAATTCTGACTGCTGAGGTTTATTTAGATCACAAGGAAAAGTTAAATTTCTATTAAAATATGTCAATTACTAGCATATGTAACAAACTCTACTAAATTTTGGAGCGAAAACCGTTAACTTAATGACAGCCATAAATGTAATTCAGGCTACATTAACATGCGACTAGAGCAGTTGCAAGCTTTTTTAGCGATCGCCGATAGTGGTAGCTTCCAACAAGCAGCCAGACAATGTGGTGTCACCCAATCAACTATCAGTCGCCAGATTCAAGCCTTAGAAGCAGATTTGGGTGTGGAACTGTTTCACCGCAACACTCATGCTAAATTAACCTTGGGCGGAGAACGTTTATTACCCCGTGTCCGCAAAATTTGTCAGGAATGGCAAGTTGCTACACAAGAGTTAACAGATTTAATGGCAGGAAAACAGCCAGAATTGTGCATTGCCTCAATTCACTCGTTATGTGCTTCTTACCTACCGCCAGTATTACAAAAATTCTGTCGTGATTATCCCGAAGTACAATTGCGGGTAACATCTTTGGGCAGCGATCGCGCCTTAAAAGTTCTCAAAGATGGTTTAGTAGATTTAGCGATCGTCATGAATAATCGCTTTTTAACCACCGGCAGAGAAATGGTGGTGGAAGTTTTATATGATGAACCAATAGAAGTCCTCACCGCAGCGAATCATCCTCTCGCTCAATATGAACGTATTCCTTGGTCAGAATTGGTGCGTTATCCCCAAGTAGTATTTAAAGATGGTTATGGAATGCAGCGGTTAGTCCAAGATAAATTTGAGCGCTTAGAAGCTACACTTCATGCGGCTTTAGAAGTTAATACCCTTGATGCCTTTCGGGGAGTTGTACGTCAAGGCGAATTAATAGCCTTACTTCCTACTTCCGCCTTAGTCGAAGCTCGTCATGACCTAACCTTAGCAGTTCGCCCCTTAGCCAATAGTCCGTTAGATAATTCTGGCTTGACTCGTCGTGTAGTGATGGTAACAACTCAAGACCGCTTGCATATTCCCCCAATTAAGCACTTTTGGGAACTAGTCTTAGAAAATATCCCCCTGCAATTAGAAGAGCAGCGATCGGCTTCCTGAAGTATGATGAGTCAACAGTCCATAGTCAATGGTCAAGCAATTTTGGATTTTAGATTTTAGATTTTAGATTGACTGCACCCATAAGGGGAGCGACCAATTTTAGATTTTGGATTTTAGATTCAATTCCATTATCCAAAATTTAAAATCTAAAATTTCGGAGGGTCAATTTCTGTACCCATGACCAATGACCAATGACAAATGACCAGTGACCAATTATGAGCAAGATCTTCAGGGAACTACTTAAAAAGGTAGGTAGTGGCAATCATACGGGAGAAAATTTAACTCGTACTGAAGCTGCGATCGCTACTAAAATGATGTTGCTGGGAGAAGCAACACCAGCGCAAATCGGTGCATTTTTAATTGCCCATCGCATCAAACGACCAACGGGCGAAGAATTGGCAGGGATGTTAGATGCTTATGATGAATTAGGGGCAAAACTCCAAGCAATTCCATCTGCATCTCCAGTTATTGTACTGGGCATACCCTATGATGGCAGAACCCGTACTGCACCCATTAGCCCCGTCACAGCTTTACTCCTGGCGGCGGCTGGACAACCTGTGGTGATGCACGGTGGCGATCGCTTGCCCACAAAATATGGTTTACCTTTAATAGAAATATGGCAAGGTTTAGGTGTAGATTGGACTGCTTTACAGTTACCTCAAACCCAGCAAGTCTTTGAACAAACAAAAATTGGCTTTATCTATACACCAAATCATTTTCCCTTAACCCAAAGTCTTTGGGAATACCGCGACCAACTTGGTAAACGTCCGCCCTTTGCCACAATGGAATTAATTTGGTGTCCTTACGCTGGGGATGCTCATTTAATTGCTGGGTTTGTTCATCCACCGACAGAAGGGATGTTTCAAGCTGCATTAGAACTCAGGGGAGTGAAAAAATATACCTTAATTAAAGGTTTAGAAGGGAGTTGTGACTTACCACGCGATCGCACTGCAATTATCGCTTTATCAGCAACTCCCAATTTAGAAAGATTGCTGTTATCTCCCCACGATTACGACTTCACTACCAAAAATGTACCTTTAGGAACTACGGAAGAATTCATTACCCAAATTCAAGATGTTCTCGCCGGAAAACCAGGCGAATTAATGCAAACAGCCTTATGGAATGGGGGATTTTATCTGTGGCAAAGTGGTATTTGTTCAGATATGCGATCGGGTATCGCTACAGCCAACGAATTATTAAATAATGGTGCAGTTGCAGCCAAACTTCAACAACTCAGCCAAATCGTTAAGTCATCCTCAGAAAATCCCTTGCAACATATTTAATTGCTCGCCAACTCTTAGCGCTAAAAAAAATTAGGGCTTACGCAGACTCTACGATTTCTTGGTGTTATCATTATGTTGAACAGCTATTAGAAATTAATCTCATATACTGAGGTGTATCACTAGGAGCATTTGCAAATAGTGTTACTTCACCTTTGTTGTTAAACACCCAACCATTAGCAGGTACATTGGCTAATACATTGTTAGTGTTGGGCTTAACATTAGGAATAGCGATCGCTGCTCTTTGATTCATCACGCTGCTAATTTTAGTTATCCGAGTATCTGACCATACTATATCGCTACTGAGTGCTACATGAGGGCTAGGAGGTAAACCACCACGTCCTGTAACGACAAGCTCTCCACCCTCCTTAGCATTGGCAGAACAACTAGAAGCGATCGCCTGTGAAGCATCTACCAAACTTGTAGGTAAGTTAACTAAACCACGGCTAGGGTCTACATCTGGAGTATTAATGGTTACATTGCCTGCAAAACCAAACTCAGAACTAGCATCAATATTATTAGCTGTGTCCCCTGGACTGGATCTACCTACTTCAAATCCAAAGATATTATTGGCCGTAATATTAATATTCCCACCTCGACCTATAAAGGCAGTAGCAATAATGTCATTATTTTGTTTAGGAACTGCAACTACAAAACCATTAGGAGCATCAATACTGATATTTCCACCGTTAGCATTGTTAAAAGCTTGAGCAGAAATTAGGCTTTGATTTTGTAAAAACAAAAGTTTTAAGCCCTGCAAAGAGATATTAGCCCCCTCTCTGGCGTTGGTTTCAGCAGTCAAATTACCTCTATTAAGCCGCAGGTCATTAGTTGTAATGGTTAAGTTACCAGCAGCACCAGAACCTACACCATTAACTGTCACGCGTCCTCCATCTCCAACATTGAGTCTAGGGGTTGTAATGTTTAAGTTACCAGCCCTTCCTGATGCTTCCGCTTGAGTAAACAAGGTACTAGGTACAACAGTAGAACCGATCATTCCTGTACCAATAATCTGAACAAAATCTTTAGCATTTACAGTTAAAGTTCCGCCAGCGCCTTCACCAAAAGAACCCGCTCTAATTGCACCGCCATTTTGAACTACTAACTGTCTAACATTTAAAGTTGCAGTTCCCCCTTGACCCATACCAAAGTTATCTGCTGAAATCCTCGCTCCCTTCTCGACAGTAAGCCGCCCAGTAGTAATATTTAAATTGCCGCCATTCTTGGTAGCTCCTCGCTCTGCGGAAACCAAAATATTACTTCTACTCAAATCGTCTGCTGTCGGTGCAAATCCACTCAAAAGGACGAAATCGCCAGCATTGATGGTGAGATTTCCGCCGCTACCACCACTGCGAGCCGAAGTGGATATCTGCGCTCCTCCTAAAACATTCAACCTTTGAGTCTCAATTGTCAAATTTCCACCATCACCTGTGGCTCCTTGTTCAACTTGAGCAAATAAGCCACTAGCTTGCACATTATCTGGAGTCCTACCTTCAACTGTTACCAAGTCAGATGCTATTACTCTTAAATCTCCTGCATCACCAGCACCAAAAGTTGAAGTTGATACTTGCGCTCCATCTCTAAGGATCAAACGTCCAGTTTCAATTGTTAATGTACCTCCTTGCTGAGTAGCGTCTAAATCAGCTACGGCAAAAAGACCACTAGGAACATTAAAAATTGGCGAATTACCTGTTATTTCTAATGATTCCGAGGCTCTTACATTTAAATTAACTCCTCGACCTGTACCATACGTAGTTGTTGAAACTTGCGATCCTCCTTGAATAATCAAGCGTTTAGTAGCAATTTCTAAACTTCGACCTTCGCCTGTAGCTTCACCCTCAACTTCATTAGACAAACTAGTGGTAAATAAATCTGCTGGGTTCCCTACTAGTTCTACTTGCTCGGAAGCATTGATCTGAAGATTTCCGGCTTGACCACCAGTTCCAGCCAAGGAGCTAATTTGACTACCTTCAGTCACAGAAACTAGCCTTCCTTGAATTTTGATGTCAGCACCCATCAAATCACTAGAACCAATAAAAGCTGCCTGATTTAAACTAATGTCTTGAAAGTTTTGTACACCTGCGTAACCCAACATCCAGCCCTTATCTATGGGAGTCAGACTAACTACACTATTACCGGAAACACTAGCTAACTCAATTCTCCCTCCCGGCGTGGTTAAGAAGCCGCCTTCTAGTGCTACCTCACCACCCACAAGTGCTAAAGTCTTTCCTGTGGGTATCTGAAGCCCAATTGGGTTGTCATCTAAGTCTAGTGAAGCAGCTTGATTGACAATTCTACCGGGCGTTTGATTAAATATCAGACCTATTGGTCGGCTGATAGTTAGCAGAGGTGTAGTTCCATTTGTTGTGGTATTAAATACAGTGCCATCAGCAAAAGCCAATTTACTAGCAGTAGTTGCAATAAAAGAGCCACCAACATCAAGTGAAGCATTGGGGCCAAAAATAATTCCATAAGGATTAAGTAAAAACAAGTTAGCTGCTGGATTAGTACGAATTAACCCATCAATGTTAGAAATAGAGTTACCTGTGACACGGCTGATGATGTTCTCGACAGTCACAGCGTTATTGAAATAAGCAACGCCACCTGTAGGTACAGAAAACTGCTCAAAGCTATGAAAAAGATTGTTACCTACTCTAGTGCCACCTGTAATTTCACAGTCGATACAATTAGGCGGAACGATAGAGTTTTGGGGTAAAGAGGTATCTGGAATAATCTGTGCTGTAGTTGGTTGAGTTGTTAACAGACATGACAGAAAACCTCCGGTAGAAGCCCAGACTCTGAATGAAGATATGTGCATGACTTTGAGCAGCTTTAGCTTTATAGAAATGAATTGTGAGTTGTGCTGTTAATACAACAACGTAGACAGGTAGCGTTGGTTGACTGCGGTTTAGTTTAAACTTGTTTCTTTTTCAGCTTGAATAGCACCCCTATACTCACAGCAGCTAAAGCCCCAAGAGTGGCACTAGGCTCAGGGACAGCATTTGGTATATTTCGCTCAAAACGATTTTGGATGAGAACGTCGCCACCTATTAATTCGATAGAACCATCAGAAGAAGTGAAAGTACGACTTGCTCTGCCTAAGATATTTTCTTCCTGGATATAAGACAAATTGTTGACAGCTTGATTGGGGTCAAATCCAAAGCTGGCAAAGTATAGGCGATAATTCAATACTGGTTCAGTTTGTCCTGGGCGAACAATACTATATGAGATAAATTCGTCATCTTGAGTAAATTCTGCCCGTAAATCTGCATCAAATGGAATGGTACCAGGAACAAAAGGTCGATCTGGATTAAAAATGAGGAAGCCATTCGCATCTAAAACATAACGACCTGTATTAATGGAACTTGCAGGACAATTAGGTTGAAAATCAGGAGTACCGCCACCGTTAATACAAACTTCTCCATTTCCTGATGTAAAGTCTTGTATGGCTCCTTGAAAAAGACCTATGCTTAAATCACTGGCACTATCTGTGATTTCACTACCATCCCTGGCCGTATTAACTAAATTAAATTGAGCAAGCGCATTTTGTTGGTCTGAGCCTGTTTGAGAATATGTGTTAGTTCTAAGTCTTCTTTGTGCTGCGGCTGGTTCTACAAAACTTAGAATTACAGGAACTGCTGACAAGGTAATAGCAAACGCTAATTTGATTATTGACATTTTCACCAGGGCTATCAAAACTATCTTGAATGCAAAAGAGAAAAGCTAGATTTCCTTCAAAATTGGAAAATCGTGATGTTGATTTTTTGTGTATTGAACTAGTTCCAACCTATTTTGTTTTTCGCTTGAGGAGTAGACCTATACTTACAGCAGCTAAAGCCCCAAGAGTGGCACTAGGTTCAGGGACAGCATCTGGTATATTTCGCTCAAAACGATTTTGGATGAGAGCGTCGCCTATTCCTAAATCGGTGAAATCATCAAAAACTATTACGGGACGCGCTCTGCCTAAGACATTTTGTTCCAGAATATAAGACAAATTGTTGATAGCTTGATTTTGATCAAATCCAAAGCTGGCAAAGTCTAGGCGATAACTGTACAATGGTTCAGTTTGTCCTGGGCGGATAATACTATATGCAATACTGTCTCGAATACCTCCAAATTGAGATTCAAACAGTTGATCTTGTTCAATAAATTCTGCCCGTAAATTTGCATCGAATGGAATAAATCCAGCATCAGGAACGAAAGGGTAATCTGGATTTAAAATCGGGAACCCAGAAGCATCTAAAACATAACGACCTGTACCGCTATAATCAGAAGGGCAATTAGGCTGGTTAGCTTCACGGTCAGGGTTAAGACAAACTTCTCCCACCCCTTCTACATAGTCTTGTATGGCTCCTTGAAATAGACCTAATCTTGAGCTACTGGCACTATCAGTTATTGCACTACCATCCCTAGCTGTATCAACTAAATTGAATTGAGCATCCACACCTTGCTCGTTTTCTCCTGTTTGAGAGTATGTATTAGCTCTAAGTCTTCTTTGTGCTGCGGCTGGTTCTACAAAACTTAGAATTACGGGAACTACTGTCAAGCTAATAGCAAACATTAACTTGATTATTGCCATCTTTTGTTTACCTACCTGTACCTTGAAAAATGAGTGAACAAGAATAAGTCGCCACAGTTAAATTCCCGACTATGTAGACAAAATGAATCTGTCTTTCGACAACAATTTGCCGAAAGCTAACTACATATAAGTCTGCTAAGGATGTAGACTTTGTTTACATAGCTTGGAATTCTATGCTGAGGTAATTTGTCGAAATGTGATACACCCAAATAAGTTTGTTTACTGCTTTTTTTGAGAAAATTTTACTGTATACGGACAGTAGCAATGTTCTCTGGCAAAAATACTACAGTGTAATGATGTCTAAATTACAATATTTACGGATTTTTAGCAAGAAATTTATAAAAATCTTACACTTTTCAACAGTGTTTTCCCTTAATCAATGCAAGTGCTAGTTATTATCTAGTCATTAATTTATCAAATTTTATCATTTATGGAATGTAGCAATTAATACATAATTAAATATTATCAGTTAGAAGTGATTCAGTTTGGATAAAAATAAAAAAGCTATGTCTAGTTTAGAGGAAGCGATCGCCTGTCCTGTTTGTGAAAAAACTCTCTCCACTGCACCACAAAATTGCAACCAGTGTCACAATTACTTTCGTAATGAAGTAGCAAAAATGCCCTCTTGTTTGGTAGATTTAACCCCTGACCGAGTCAAGGGTAAGATTGAAAATGCTGTTGATTCACAACCTCTACGCACAGAGCTATTTCGTTTACCAATCATTTCCTTTTTATACGAGCGTATCCTACCACCAATTTGGGCGATGGGGTTGCGTAATGTTGGGGGGATTGATATTGAATTTCAGGAGTGTAGAGAATTTTTTGGTCAAAACTTGGGAATTGTCGCTGATATCAGTTGTGGTACAGGTATTTTTTGCCGACGTTTGGCATTATTGCAGCAATGTGAGCAAATTATTGCACTAGATTACTCAGAAGCAATGCTAGGGCAAGTACAACAACAAATGCAATTAGAGGGCATATCACCATCGCAGATAACCATCATTCGAGGCGATGTCGCAGCGTTACCCTTTACACCAAATTCTCTAGATGCCGTTTATAGTGGCGCTGCTATGCACTGCTGGCCTGATGCTACACAAGGACTACGCAATATTTATCAAGCATTGCGTAGTGGCGGTAAGCTGTTTGCAACTACATTCCTGCAACCGTTACCTAGTATAGTCTTTCGCTTTTTCACTCCAGATGAATTGCCGCAGATAGCGATCGCCGCAGGGTTTCATCCAGACAGTGTACAGCTAGAAACTCGCGGAGTATATGGAATTATTAAATGTGTTAAGTAAATTACTTGCCAACCGATAATACTAAACCTTCACAGGCTAGTAAACCTTGGGCAAAAACAGATTTAACATCGGTTTGTACTTGATCAAGAAAATCATCATCGTCGTCTGGATGATGATGAGAAATAACTAACTGCTTTACTGCGGCAGTTTGGGCTAATTCTACAGCCGCTTGCCAGTGTAAATCAGAAGATTCATGGTTGTTAGCTGTAGGCGGACTGTAAGTAGCATTGGCAATCAGCAAATCCACACCTTTTACCAGCTGTAAAATCTGCTCTTGATCAACAGGATCAGCATTTTTGGTTAAATCACTGATATAAGCAACACTTTTGTTTTGCCAAGAAACTCGGTAGCCAACAGAACGCTGAGTTTGATTAATCAATGCTGTGGCGATCGCCACATCATCTAACTGCACCTCGCCACCAGGGAGCAAATTATAGAACTGCAATTCCGACTGCATTACCTGGAATGGATAAGGAAAGTGCGGCTGTAGCATTTGGTCGCAGAGGCATTGTTTAATTGATGCACTATTAGAAGCAGCCGAACCGTAAATATGAAAGCGGTTTTCTGGGACAAATGCTGGTGCAAAAAAAGGAAACCCTTGAATGCGATTCGATTGGGAGTTGGTAAAAAATAAATGTGCTTCTATGGGCTGTTGCAGTTGTCGCAAAGATTTACCGAGTATGCGTATACCAGTTCCACCATCAAAAATCAAGCGTTTACCTGCTACTTGTATTTCTACACAAGCAGTGTTGCCGCCATAGCGATTGGCGTTACTAGCAGGGGTGGCAATTAAACCCCTAACACCCCAAAACTGCACAAAAAATTCACCCGCTGAACTAATAGGAGACGTAGTTGCGGTTTCAGTTACGGAACTTTGGAAATCCGACGGCGCAAGATTTGACATTTTTCTGAAAATTTAGACCTTACTGAGCAGGTCATCGTAGTGCCGCACTTCTAATAGTCGGTTTTTTTCGTCCACAATGACTACCGTAGGAGAGTAATTTTTTAACTCTTCCAAAGAGAACTGCCCGTAAGCCATTATAATCAAGCGATCGCCCACAATGCCTAGACGTGCCGCCGCCCCATTTAATTCAATAATTCCCGAATTAGCTGGAGCCGTGATTGTATATGTAATGAAGCGCTCACCATTGGCAACGTTAACTACTTGCACTTGCTCGTAGGGTAAAATGCCAGCTTTCTCTAACAATATTTCATCAATGCTGATACTTCCTACGTAATTAATATTTGCCCCCGTGAGGGTGCAGTTGTGTATTTTTGCCAAAAGGACTGTACGCTGCATTTGGGTTTAAAGTTTTTGTGGCCAGGTGTGCAATCTGCAAATATCAAGCTGTTTATTTTTGTGATTGCCTGACTCTAGTATAGGAAAGCAGGAGGCAGTCTTCGTGAATTTTGTACCTAGCACTTCGTGAAGTTGAGGAGTTAGGAGTGTTGATTCTTAACTCCTAACTCAGCAATGCTTATTTAGCAGCTTTAATGCACTGTTCTACTAAGGCTGAGACTTTACCGACATCTTGCCAACCGAGAATTTCTGTTACTTTCTTTTCCAAGTTTTTATAACTGCGGAAAAATTCAGCAATTTCATCTAAACGGTGTGGCGCTACGTCGTTAAGAGATTTGACATGGGTATAGCGTGGGTCTTTGTCTGGTACACAAAGAATTTTTTCATCGCGATCGCCACCATCAATCATCTCCAGCATACCTATTGGTCGCGCAGCAATAATACAACCAGGGAAAGTTGGCTCATCGATAATCACCATCCCATCCAGCGGGTCGCCATCATCAGCCAAAGTATTCGGCACAAAGCCGTAATCGAATGGATATCTTACCGAAGAATAAAGCACTCGGTCTAGGGCAAAAGCTTCCAGTTCTTTGTCATACTCGTATTTATTCTTGCTCCCGCCTGGGATTTCAATCAGAACATTGAGAATACCCGGTTTTGGTTGAGCAGGAATACGGGATAAGTCCACAACAAAACTCCTCGGCTAAGGGTGAATCGGGGATGCACTCTGTTTAGTTCCCCGTGTAGAATTTTATGGCCAAGATGCACTTCTTCCCAAAGTATTTTCTAACAGGCGCTAAATACAACAAATATCAACCAAAAGATTATCCTTACTTTTAACCAAAATACTGATTGCAATTTATTAGCTGAAGCCACTCTTTCTGCATAGTAATTATTGCTGCAAGTGATGATTATTCCATCAGAGGGATGTGCGATTAATTAATCATGGATATTCTAAAATCAACCTCTAATCAATAAACATCAGAATTATGCCATCTGCAAAACCATTGTATGGCACAGAACTAGTAGATTGTGCCAGAGCAAACGCCAAGCAAGGAATTGAAACCGCTGCTTATCAATGTGGTTACGGTGATGATCTCAACACTTTTGCCCAAGAACTCCGTCAAGCTTGTGCAGAAATGAATTTACAAGTCAAGGAATTGAGTGAATTAATTACTGATCAAGACATGATTCTAGAAATAGGTACTGGTGAAATTATTGCCCCAGATACAGCTTCAGAATTATAAAAACTGCTGACCATTCCTCAAAAACATTTAACTTTGAATTGCGAATAGGAATGCTCTGTAAATTTGGTGCGATCGCCCTTCACTACAATTAAATCTTACGCTGCTTGATTGGCTGGGCGGGATTACCTGCATAGATTGTCATCGCTTCTAAAGAACGTCCTGTAACTCCACCCAAAGTCAATACTGCACCCTTCCCAACAGTTACTCCAGGGCCAATTATCGACTTAGCAGCAATCCAACTACTTTCTTGAATGTGAATTGGCGCAGTAATTAATTTAAAATCAGGATGGATCCAGTCATGGTTGCCCGTGCAGAGATACACGCCTTGAGATATACACACATGACTTTCAATCGTTACAGTTGCTAAATTATCAATCCAAGCATCTTCCCCAATCCACACATGATCACCTACAACTAATCGCCAGGGAAACTTCACCCGCACTCCTGGTTTAATCCGCACATTCTCACCTATCTGCGCTCCAAAACTGCGAAGTATCCAAACTTTTAAGCTTGAAGCAGTTAACCACCGATTCTGCACCACAGAAAAACCCAGGAAATACCACAACACTTGTTTCCATAAAGGTGCGCCAGGAGTATAAGTATCAAGAGTGTAATTATCTAACCGCATATATCAAGCAAAAAAGAGTTTATTTAACAATCAAACATAGGTATCACCAAGGAAATTAGACTGTAAGTTTCTCTCGTTCTGTTGTGTGATCAAGCATAGAAATAGCCTGGTTTCAAATGTTTTGCCTGATTCAGACAGGTTATTAGACGCTTAATATACTTCTATCTAAATTCTCATAGTTGGGACTGATTCTCTTCTCAAACCAGTCTACCATCTGCTTGCAGACACCTAGAATATAGCAATTAATTTTCAATGAGTTACCAACAAGTCTATTTCCCACTCCTTTATTGGATAATCTAATAGGATGGCAATAATTCTCATTTAACTGTGTGTTAGCAAGGCTAAAATTTCCGAGGTTGATGTAGTTAATTGAAATTTTATAATTTTACTTGAAAAGCCTACCAGATCAACATATAAGATTTTTGAATGCGATTAAATTAACGTATATCCACCAAGATTGGCTTGACGATATATGAATTTATGGTAAATTTACTCAGGCAGAATATGAAGTATTCTGATTTAGTGAGGAGGTACGATTGATAACTGTTCTCAGAGTTTGTTTAATTCCTGCAATCTTGTACGAAACTAAGGTCTCATACCCAAAACCTAGTTTCTTCATTCATTTAACTTAGTGTTAGTCCCAACTTAAGATTGTGTGATCAGTTTCTTCTGAAAATCAGTTCTAGAGCTTATTTTAGGAGAATTAATCGTCAAAAAGTGTGTTCATTGTTCATTTCTCGATACTTCTGAATTGCTTAGATAGAAGTTATGTTCCCGATATAAAGACAATCAGGCTAAGAGGTTCTATGAAACTTTTTAATGACCTTGTGACAGTAGCAGAATCAACTGCTCCTGTTATTTCTGTTGCTTTTTTTAGCTCTATTTTCAGTTGTAGAGCTAATCTCGTTGCAACCAATCAAAGCAACAACAAGTATGTCCAGAAAGAGAATTTAAATCTCCATAAATTTCTGACAAATAAGCAATTGATGCAGAACGCTACTTCACCGAAGTCTGACCAAGCTGATGTGACCATGAAATTGACTGTGTATCGCTCAGGGTCAAATAGCCATACTTACAGTGGAGAAATGCTTGTAGGCAGTGCTGATAAAGAGACGGGTACTGTCAGAACTAACTTTAGTGTCACAGCAGAAAGCGTCAATTGCTAAATAATTATGAAGAAATTTAAATATATCAAGTTTTTCCTACTCGCTGCACTTACGCTGCTGTTGAGTTTATCTAGCACCATAATTCATGCCCAGACTGCACCCCTAACAGTTTTAACGACTCAAGTTCCCAGCACTTTCAAGACTGATGGAATTCCCTATGAGTTAGGTATGAAATTCAGCAGTGCCAAAGACGGACAGATTAACTCAATTCGTTTCTGGAAACCTGCCAATGAGATAGGTTCGCATACTGGCAGAATCTGGTCAGAAGGAGGAACTCTCCTGTCTAGTGTTACTTTTGCCAATGAAACTGTTTCTGGTTGGCAGCAACAGGCTTTGAATACACCACTAAATATTCAAGCCAATGCAAACTATGTCGTCTCTGTCAACACTAATATTTATTACCCAGCTACGAATGGAGGGATGACTAACTCCATCGTCAATGGAGACTTGAGTTCAGTAGCAGGTAGTAATGGAGTGTTCAACACAAATGTAGGTGCATTCCCCACAAATTCTTACCAAAGTACGAACTATTTTCGTGACATCAGTTTTGTTGCGGCTACTCCATCAACACCATCAAACCCACCAACGACATCCACATCAACATCAACTATTCCTGCAAGTGCTAAAGCTCCTTGGCCAGTCTTTCAGCGTATAGATGCGCTCAAGTTTTCGTCCCGTGTTGGGTTAACAACAGTCTGGGGAGATTATTTTGAAAACAGTGAAGATCCATTCTTCCTTTCACCTGGTGTACAGACCCAAGAACTGTCGAATACTTCAAGTGGCAACTATGCAGTCTACAACAACATTGATTTAGGCAGTGGTGTGGAAGCACTGATGCTCCGTGTTGCTTTGGCTTCAGGCACTAACGTTGTTGAAGTCCGTTTAGGCTCGGCTAGTGGTACTGTATTGGGAACATGTACCATCAACAGTACCGGTTCTGTGTCAACCTACCGTACTGTTCCTTGTCCTTTGAATACAAGCCTTGCCAAAGATAAACAAAACCTAGTTATCAGGTTCCCAGGCACCAACAGCACAATGCGCTTTAATTGGTTTGCTTTCTGGGCTAAGGATACAACGCAAACAATTGACCAGGTACAGAAATGGCAATCTACCACTATGGTCAACAAACCTGCACCTGTGATAGCAATTGCTGGTAGCCCAGTGCGCACAGCAGATTTGCTTCCTCCAACTTCTGCGGCAAAAGCAAAATCATACAGTCTATGGTCTCCTGGAAAAACTTGGGAATGTCCAAAATGGCTGCACGATACTTATTGGGTCAAAGCTGACGATAATAAAATCTACCCGACTTGGCACCCACCAGTGGACTTCAACCCAGAAACCAATACTTATTGTACTTATGGTCATGAGCATGGCGATGACCCACGCGGTTCAGAAGTGTTTACTACTGCGGGTATGCCAGCTTTCGGCTATATCAACGAACAGCACGCAATTAATGACCCAGCTAATCCCAGACATGAAGACCACTTTGGCCATAAGGTTTTTGTTGCCAATAACTGGACTATGTACAATGCTAACAATAGCAGTAACACCACAAAATGTGATGTACTTGTGAAAATACATATGGGTTCACATTCACCCGATGCGCTCACAAATACGGCACATGAGATGTTTGTGGCCGGTAAATGCGATGGACAACAACCTTTCAATGTCAAACAGTTTGGCTTGTTTGGTGCGCCTGGATACTTCAAAGAACCTGAAGCAACTTATTGTGACGCATTCTTGCCTTCTGGTATTACGCCGAACCCACTCAACCAACCAACAGATGGCGCTCATCGTGCCATTCCTACAAAGGATTGCTATGCGCGTGGCTCTCAAGACGAACAATCTTCCTTAGTTCAAAAAAGAACATTTGAATACTGGCTAACAGAGTTCGTCCGTGGTGATTTTTACTTTAGAGTTACAAATCCTGCTCGTATTTATGATGCCTCTTCTGCAACAAAGATTGGCAGAACGGTAGATTTGTGTTATTCCCCTACTCATCCTCTTGCTAAGACCTTGTTATGCCAAGAAACCCTAGCAGCTGGTAGCCAAGTAGTGTGGGATGATCCTCGTTCACCTTTCCGAGGAACAGTTGGTATAGAGAGTCACTTTTCCGGATTGGCTTTTAATAATTCTCCATCTTCTGTAATTTATACAGATGCCTATGGCAAAAATGGCAGAACATCACCCGATCCTTCTAAGGAGATTACCTATAAGCAAATCGTCCCAATTCAAGGATTTGATTATAGGGTAAGTGGCCAAGATAGTCTCTTCCCCTCTGTAGACTATTCTGCATCAGGGAGAAATGGTGTCAGAGCGCCTAACTAAAATAGTGTAGTCATAATAAAAAACAGCCTGTGAGTTTACTTACAGGCTGTTTTTTATTATGATTGCCTCTACCTAGGAAAAGAGGTATGCAAATAATATTGTTAGTTCATTTTATGATGTTTGTGTAAGCTCAACTTCTCCGTTTCAATCAAACGAGTAGCGAGAAGAATTTCTGCCAATACGCGTTGGAAAGCATAGTACCAACCTTCCCAACCATCAAAAATGCCACCTTTGAGAATTAAGCAATAAAACAATATAATAACGGGAGCAAGAATTTTTTGCCTACGGATGCGATCGCTCCAACTCAATTCTTGTATTGGTGTTTCTAAGAGTTTTTTTACTTCAATTACCATATAACGATCCTGCGCCCACAGCCAACGACTTAAGGGTTTTTGATCATCATGATGAATATATGCAGATAGCATTGCAGATTTACCATCTACCAAAACTCGGTGAGCATGACCATCATCTTGATAAATTGCTTTTTCTCTCTTGTAGAGGACTTTACGCGGTGGCAGCAGTGTACCACGCAAAGGTTTACCAAAGACACAATATTTGAATCGAATACTGTAACTATCTATATCTGAATCTGCCGGTAGTGCTTGAATTTCATCAATTAACTCATCAGTTAAAACATAATCAGCATCTAGTGAAAGCACCCACTGAGACGAAATTTTTGTTAAGCCATAATTACATTGACCAGCAAAGGAATCAAACTTTCTTTGGAATATTTTTATCTGGGGATAAGAACCTAAAATTTCTATAGTTGTATCTGTACTATAACTATCAATAACTACTATTGCAGTTGCCCAATTCAATTTTTCTAGAGTGCGAGCAATATTTGGTGCTTCATTATATGTCAGAATAAGCGGCGTAATTTCTTCTCTCATAAAGTTAATTACAGAAATTGTTTTCCTGTTTACTTTTATCTCTCCATCAAAGAATTTAATTTTGTCTCATTATTGAGAGCTTGATTACTCATTAAATCTTCAAAATCATCTAGATATAACTGGGCTATACGTTGATAACTGTATTCAGATGCTTTCTGACTAGCTTTGATACTAATTTGATGTCTTATCTGGGGATTCAAAATCACAGATGACATGACTGTTGCTAGGTTTCTGGCTGCATCAGGACTCCGATGTTCAAAATAAAATCCTGTTTCCTCATTTTTAATATAATCTTGAAAACAGCTTAAGTTGGAAACTATTGGTACTAACCCAGTAGCCATCGCTTCTAAAGGGGCAATGGGAAAAGCTTCACCTTTTTCTGCTAAGGAAGGGTAGCAAAAGACATCAGCTTGTCGATACACTTCCACTAGTTTTGTAGGTTCAAAAATTGGATCGATAAACTCTACATTTAATTTCTGTGCTTGCAATTTCAATTGATTTAAATAACTGTCACCCCCACCACCTTGACTGCCTTTACTTGGCCCAATAATCCTCAATTTCACCTGAGAAATTTGTTGTGACAAAATAGAAAACGCATCTATTAGCAGATGAATACCTTTCTCTGGATGAATTCTTCCCACATATAAAATTATCTTTTCTCCACTATCTGTCCGATTTTGTGTGGGTGGAGAAAAAACGCGAGTATCGACTGGGTTAGGAATTAATCGCATACGTGAAATAGCCGCCGGATACTGTTGTGCAATTCCTTGCCAAATGGACTTTGACAACACAATAAAGCGGTCTGCACGACGATATAGAGGGTATTGTCCTTTAGGAAATCGACCGACGCTAATGACAATTTTGCCAACCTGACTACGTAGTGGCGCAAATACAGGTAGCCAAAAATCGTTGATAACTAAAATATCAGCAGATGGTAAGGTAGGAAATGTTTGTAGAGCGTAGGCTAAGTCTTTGAGTAAGTCTAACCAGATGTTTGGACTTTGGGAAAAGCCTCCGCGACGGATATATCTCACACCATTGATGGTTTCTGTGGGGGGTTGTCCTGGATAAGCCCGACATAAGATAGTTACTTGATGACCAGCGGCCGCAAATTCTTCGGCCAAGCCTTGCCAAAGACGGTGATGCGCTCCTCCTTGTAGGGTCGGAATAGGTAGCCAGGGGCCTGTAGCAATGTTAATAATCAAGCCTACCTCCTTAAGCAGAATAAAACTGAACGCAACTAGGGGGTTCACCACCAGCTAGAATCCACTGGTAAACACTGGACATATCTTGGGCGATCGCATTCCAAGAATATTTTGCTTTCACTAAATTTCTGCCTTGAACACCCATTGCTTGTCGTTCACTTTCCGACATCTCCATTGCTTCTACCAAAGCATGTGTCAGAGCAGGCTGGCTAATCTCAACCCACCAACCACAATGATATGTTTCTAAATCTTCCCAAGGTGCGCCTTTTGTAGTGATTACGGGTACACCATAAGCTAAAGACTCAGCAACTGCAATTCCAAAGTTTTCGGAATGAGTTGGCAGAATAAATAAATCAGCGTTACTAAGTGCAGAGGCTTTTTGTTCGCCTGATAGCATTCCTGTAAATGTCACCTGTGACTGCAATTGTAATGTGGCTGTGATTTCTTCTAATTTGGATTGATAGCCAATTAAGTCAGAACCAGCAATGAGTAAATGCCAATCAGGAAATTGCTTTACCAGTGTTTTCCAAACAAATAATAAGTTATCTAGACCTTTTTTGGGATGAATCCTTGAGAGAAACAGTAACCATTTTTTATCAGCTATTTGGGGAAATAGCCTAATTAAAACTTCTCGACTAGGTTG
Organism: Nostoc sp. C96; assembly: GCF_059384975.1. Lineage (NCBI taxonomy): Bacteria > Bacillati > Cyanobacteriota > Cyanophyceae > Nostocales > Nostocaceae > Nostoc > Nostoc sp. C96. The sequence goes on from NZ_CM182020.1 coordinate 184,261, forward strand.
AGTATCTAAGTTAGGAAGACTAACTCCATTGGGAATCACAGCGATTGGTTGATGAAAATTTAGTTGGCGTAAGGAGTTGGCTTCTTCTTGAGAAGTTGCATGAAAGGCGATCGCTTTCTGGAGATTCTCTCGTTCATACAAAAACCAGGCTGGTAGTTTTTTAAACCAACTGTTCCGTAAAGACCATGATTCTAACATTCCTCTAGGAGAAGTGATTAATGGTAGATTATTCTTTACAGCTGCTTGTCGGGCGTAAATATTAGGAAACATCCACAGACCGTGATTATGAATTAAATCTAACTCTGCTGCTGCCAAATTTTGTAAAGCATAACCAGCACTTGGCTGAAATCCCCGCAAATATTTTGCTAGTTTGGTTGCAGTGTAACTGTGGAGATTGACATTTTTTGTAGCGACTTGTTTACCATGTCCTTGATAGTCCAGGGTAAATAAATGCGGGTAAATTCCTTGTTCAGATAAAGCTTGCGCTAGGTTCGTTACCGAATAAGCTGGCCCACCACTATTTTCATTAATATTGGCAACTACATGACATACATTTAATGATTTTGCGACTGTCTTCATCGGAGTTAGTTTTTTGGCAAATACCCTAAATTTTTTAAGTTAGAGATTAGTGAGAAATCGTTTCCCACCAATATTTTAATAGTGCCAGACTCCAGCGACGATACCAAACTCCTAAATGGATATCTTTAGCTGAATTCATCCCTGTAAAACATTCATGCCATTCATCATCAATCCACTTTGGAAAAGGAAAGGAAAACCCTCTTTTTTGTTTGTTTGTTACCCAAGTTGGTAATTCTGGAACAGCTTCAATTAATAATCTTTTTTGTGGCATTAAACGCAAGTTACTAGGTATAGAAGCAATTGTTTCTAGCAACACTCTGTCTACAAGTGGCACTCGTAGTTCTAAACCCCATGACATACTCATCACATCACTATCTCTTAATAGCTGATTACGCATATAGCCACTAATTTCTAGTAAGCTCACTTCATCCTCAAGAGAAGGTAGAGATATGTCTTGATATTGACTGTGACGTAGAGGTAAATCTTGTTCTGGCAGGTATTGATGTGCTATTTTACAGGCTTCTAGATGAGAAAATATACCCCGAAAACTACGGTAAGCAGATGTTGTGTTAGGAACATCTTGCAAGAAGTCTCCGATGCGTCTGATTTGCGATGATTGACCCCAAAACTCTAAGCCTCTACCAATGCCAATATTCAAAGGATAAAGTGCTTTAATTTTTCTGGCCAAGCGAACCATTTGAGGAATCTTTTGGAACGAACCATAACCCCCAAATAATTCGTCTCCTCCTAAACCAGAAAGAACAACTTTTGTTCCATCTTCACGAGCTAATTTGGATACACAAAATGTATTGAAACCATCTACACTCGGTTGGTCAATTGTTTCTAAGAAATTGGGAAATAATGATTTACCTAAAGAAGATGTAATGATAAATTCTGTATGCTCAGTATCAAATGTATGGGCAATTTTCGCGGCAATTTCCCCTTCGTTCCATTCTGATTCTTCAAAGCCAATGGAGTAAGTTTTGAGTACACCAGTTTGGGTTTGACGTGCTAAGGCGACCACTGTTGTAGAATCTATCCCACCACTCAGAAATACGCCTACTGGTACATCACTAACAAAGTGGTGTTGAATAGAATCAATTAGTGCAGTTCGCACTTGTTCACGAGCTTGTTCTAAAGTGATTTTTTCAGGAGTAAAATCAAACTGCCAATATTGTTTTTGCGTCAATTCACCAGACTCCCAATGCAGATAGTAACCTGCATTTAAGCAGTGAACTCCTGCAATCAGCGTATTTGGTTCTGGAACTGAACCGCTAATCAGATAACCATATAATCCCTCCATACTTAAATTAATTGCAGGTAAGCCAGAGGAGAGAATTGCTCTGAGCTCAGAAGCAAATATTAATGTAGAACCAGATTGCCAATAATAAAGGGGTTTAATTCCTAGAGGATCACGAGCTAAAAAACAAGTTTTTTCAAAATCATCCCAAATGGCAAAGGCAAACATCCCTCGAAGATGCTGAACACAATTCTTCCCAAATCTTTGGTAGAGTTTTAAAATAACTTCTGTATCTGTTTGGGAATTAAAATTTTCGCCTTGATCAATTAGCTCCTGTCGCAGTTGTTTAAAGTTATAAATTTCACCGTTGAAAGTAATCCAATATCTTTTATCAGTAGTAGACATCGGTTGATGTCCAGCACTACTAAGGTCAAGAATTGATAGACGAGTATGAGCTAGTGCAGCTTGCCGTTCTGGAGCAATAAAAATACCTGCATCATCTGGCCCCCGATGTTGCAAAGCAAGCTGCATTCGCTGAATCGTCGATTCTAATTGTTCTTGATATTGATTAACTGTAAGAATGCCAGCAATGCCACACATATAGTAATTTTTGGATTAAAAATTAGAATGACAATATAATTTATTATTTAATAAATCATGATGAAAAATTAGCTATCTTTGACAGCAGAGGTAATTTTTGAAACAACTGATGAAGAGTCAATTGAAACTTTTCAAATCCAAAGGTATCAATGACTAAACTTCTGAGAGAGTCTGGTTGATAAATCAAACTATTGGGATGTTTTTTCATCAGGATTTCTGTAAGCTTTTGTGTGATCGCCTCTACATCATCAGGATTAACCAGCGCCCCTAATTTACCATGACACAGAGCATCTATAGCACCATCTTGATTACCTCCTAAAACAGCTTTACCACAAGCTAATGCTTCCAAATACACAATGCCAAAGCCTTCACCCTTGCTTGGCATAGCGAAAACATCGCAGAGGTTATAGTAATCACACAGCTGTTCATCAGGCACAAATCCAGCTAAGGTGACACAATCTTGTAATTTTAGCTGGGCTATGAGTTGCTCAATTCTGGGTCTATCAGTACCTTGACCGACAATCACATAATGAACATTAGGAATTGACTGCCGAATTTGAGGGAGTGCTTGTAAAACTTGGTCGTAACCTTTGTATTGTTCACCAGCCGATAATCTGGCTACAGTTAATATGACTGACTGTGTTGGTTGGAGATGATGTTTTGCTAATAAATAGTCAGGTTTAAGCGCAGGTTGAAAACGATGAGCATCAAAGGTGTTGGGTAGAATAGTAACTTTTTGGGGATCGAGGTTTTGTTCTTTCAGCAGGCGATCGCGTGTATAACTGCTGACGGCTAAAATTAAATCAGCCTCCATTAAAGCTGTCTGCAAATACTTATTTTTAATATTCCACGCTTCTATTCCATGAGCAACTACCCAGTAAGGAATACCCACTAGCCGCTTCAGTACTAAGGAAGCCACAGCAAAATTTAAATGAGTTGCCAAAACTAAATCTGGTTTTTTTATCAGACCATTGCCAACCAGTTGGGCTGCAAATAATGGTGTACGGAATTTCGCAGGTAAACCACCAGCAAAATGAAATCGAGTTTGAGGTAAGTAGGTAATGCTAGATGAAGTCTCAAGATCATGTTTGATCATAACTTCATAGCGACTGTCAGGAAAAAGGTTTTGTAAAGCTTGAAATAAAAAAGCCGAGTATATCTGGATACCACCGTTAAAACTAAACAACTGAGGCAACCAAAGATGTATATTCATTGATTTATCAGAGTTTGACATATTCGAGTGCTTGCATTAATCCCTGAGTTGCCTGAGTGTAAGTGTAATTTCCTACAATTTTTCGGCTATTTTCTCCCCATTTTTGTAAACGTTCCCGATTTGATAACGCTGCTTGCAGGCTATGAGTTAATGCAGATATATCACCAGCCCGAAAAATTAAACCATTATGTTCATTATGAACCAAGTCTTGGGAACAACCAACATGATCACTAACAATTACAGGACGACCTAAACACATTGCTTCATTAATAGCTAGTCCCCAAGTTTCTCCAGCACCGTAACTTGGTAAAACAAATAAATCAGCCGCCGCATAAGTACGAGGCATGAATGTTTGGTTTTGAAAAGGTGCAAAGTAAATATTTGGATGTCCTGCTGCCGTATTTTTTAGTTCTGCCTCTAAAGGGCCAGCACCGACAAATAACAAAGATGTCTGAGGAATATTGACTGATAAGAAAGCTTTGAGCAAATCCAAAGGACTTTTTTTATCTTCCAGTTTACCTGCAAACAGAATCACTGCATGGTCTGCGGGAATACCTAATTCTTGTTTCCAGGTTTGTGCTTGGTGATTAACCATATCAGCTTGAGCCGAAAACCGCTCATTATCTACTGTATGGGGAGAAAAAAACAACTTCTTCTCAGCTACTCGATGATAACGGAAGTAATAATAATTAGCTTTACCGACATACATACAAGCCGCAAATCGACGGTAAATTTGTGTAATAAATTCTCGCTTAACTAAAGCCTTTACACCTTTAGATGCTAGTAATCGATGGGAATCACCTCGAAATAACAATGGAATTTGACGTTGATTCCAAACCCACAATAAACGATAGATACTAGCATAGTTATAAATCATTAGCAGTACAGCTTCGGGATGGAAGCTTTGAATTTGTGAAATTAAAGAGGGATTTTGTAAACCCCAAAAATTATGGGTACCAGGTTGAGAACTGATATTTGGTACAAATTCGTAATCATATCCGCTTAGTAAAGGGATATCCCATTGAATTTCCTGCTTAAAACCAAAATCGACTTGCTTGGTAACACCAAAATCCCACAAATAAAAAACTTTTATAGCCAAACCTGCTGTGTTGCTGAGATATTTAAACCAAGGAGAATAATATTGAATTGGATGAGAAACAACGATCGCCAGTTTTTTCATGTTCTAGCTGCACTTGTCTGTTATGAGTGATAAGCTGGAAATTTCGGTATCTTTTGATTCTGCATCAAGACTACCACAATCCCCGCCAGTACCATACCGGATTGAAATAAAGCAGAAACGTAGACTCCAGCACTAAACTCTGTTTGAAACGAAAATGCCAGCAATAGAACAGAAAATAGTGACTGTGCTGAAAGAATTGGTGCATTCATAGACCAACGAGTAACTCTACCGTAAAAGTTTCCTAAAATTGCCCCAAGTCCAGCACTACCTAAAAGACCAAAATTTGCATAAGATTCAGCCAGTAACCCCCAACCAATAGTTGTGCCTAAAGTATCTTCACGTTTTTGTAATCCATAATGAATACTCAAAATATAAGTGCCTTCATGACTACGAATTTTATTGGCATTTAAGAAACGGGGAATTAATAGCTGTGGTATTACTGCATAACTCTCTCCATACAAATAAGGAATTGGTTCAGGGCTTTTCTTCTGGGTCAAAAGTAGCATCTGAATTACACTGGAACGTTCTATAAAAGATGATTTTTCTTCTGAGTCGGATGATTTGTACACATCATCTTTTGTCCTCATCTTTTCTAGGCTGTAACCAATCCATTCGTTATACCAATCGGCATATTGCCAAGGCTGAACCAGGGTTGGCTCATCTTTAAACCAATATTTGTGACGCATTTCGTCTTTGCCTTGGTGCAGAACAGATAGGCAAATAGTCACAATTAAAATAGCTACAATTGGTACTTTTTTACGCCCAATAATAAAGGCAGATGTAGATACCATAAATGTAGATGCTGCGCCTACAACTAGCAGACCAACTGCATCTGTCACCATATAGGCAATCAGCAAAATCATATATAATCGTGACTGATTATTTGGTAAAGTACGATTACCTAGCTGATAGGTTAATACAAAACTAGCTAGTACAGTTAGCCCTAAAACAGTACCCCTAATAACAGCAAATATACCTCCATCTAGTAATAGCCACCCTCCGTTTTTAGACAAATTGAATAAAACGGCTAGTGCCATAATTAATAAAAAAAATAAGTTTCCTTTTTTCCCATTTAAAGCCCGATAATGTTTAGGCAAAGGTGGAGGAGATTTTACCGATTTCAGCCAAACTGAAGTACCTATAATTAAAAATCCGGCAGTTGTTATACCAGCAAATAAATGACTTTCTGGAGAATAAGTTATAACTAAAGGATGATTAGCTACTAGAGGTAAACCATGAGTCCAAGTATAAGTAAGAGCAAATAATGGAAAAAGTGGCATTCCAAAGGCTCGACCAGAACACCACAGATAACTAGGCCATAGTGCTGCTACAGTGATAATTATAGCTGCCAACTTTGACAGTATAGAATCAGTTTCTGCTTGTAATTCAAATATCAGTAACCCTATAGCAATCAACCAAAATACTTTGAGTAACTGTCGCCGTTGATATTTTTCAACGGCTGGTAGTAGAGCTAAAGAATGATAATTGCTAGAGTATGATTCATTCATCGTGATTTACTTTAACTGGCAAGACACTGATCAAAAATTTGGCATTGCTTCCTAGTCATTTCTTTTGCTGTATAGGGTTTAAAGGTTGACCAGTTAGTCTCTGGTATATGTCTGTTCGGTAAGTCAATCAATTTCTGAACCGCATTAGTCATCTCGACTAATAAATCTTCCGGTTGGCTGTCCGAGTTAAAAGTGACAGACTCGCCAGCTTGGCATTTTTGGAGAATTTCTACCACAGAACTCTGATGATGGAAAACTGCCAATATGGGTTTGCGGGCTAGAATGCAAGGGTAGAGTTTAGATGCAGTGTAAGTAGAGTCATTGGAACCAATCAGCAAGATAGCATTACTATCTGTGAGGATTTTTAGAGCTTCAAAGTAAGGAATACGTTCAGGATGTTCAGTTACTAAGTCGGAAACACCAAATTCTTGGGCAATTGGTTCTACAGTTTTAACGGCTAGTCCTTTAGGTGCATAACTGGTACCAATAAAGTGTAGTCTAATTGACTGCCATGCTTGCGGATTTTGACGGCGATCGCACTGTATACTCAAAAATAACGCTCGCAATGCCAATGCCATATCATCACCCCCGCGACCTACATAAACCCAGTGGCGTTTACCATCATGAGGATTAAATATTTTCTGCTGTACCTCAAGTCCCGGAAGCGATGCAAAATCTGATTCTGGAGCACCAAAGGGTAGAACTGTAAATTGTTCTGGGCGCAAGTGCGGGTATCGCTGTTGGAGGATTTGCGGATAAGCAGGTGAGACACTAATCACATGGCTGACGGATTTTAAAGCAATAGGTTCCAGTAATTTCGCTTGCAGTTGCGAAAACTCATACTTAAAACGGCCACCAGGGGGTCTTGCTGTATTGGATTTTTGATAGTAATCACTTAGCCAGGGATCTTGGAAGTCTAGGACGTAAGGAATACCAAAACGCCGATACCAAATTCCTCCCAGCACCATTGATGTAAATATAGTGGTAGAAAAATATACCAAATCAAACTTCTGCTGCTGTAGAAGGCGATTACCTGCTTGAAGTAGCTGAGGAAAACTCCGCAGACCCAAACTACCTAAACCAAATTTTCGAGTTTGTTGGATGGATAATGCCCCTGTATGTGTGACTGGGATGTGTTGGGGAACTGTTTTTTCCAACAGTGGATCTTTAACTCCTTCAACAGCATCTGGTTCCACTGTGAGAATATGAGGTTGCCAGCCAAATTCTGCCAAATAAGGCAAAGACATTCTTACCCTTTGATGATCAGGGGCATTGATCGGGGGAAAGTGTGGACTGACAATTAAGATTCGATTAACCAAGGTTAAAGACTCTCAAGATGATTTTCTGAAAATTTTTGTGTTGGCAAAAATAGGCCGTTTGTATGTTCAGGAAGTTGTTTCGCTAAATAGGGTTTTCCTTGTTGATTTAAAAAGTAACAGTAGTACCCAAAATTTGCTAAGTAATCTCGCACTCGTTGTCCATTATCACCAGCTAATTCTGCATAAATAGCTTTGATACGCTGCTGGTGAAGTAAAGTTTCTGCCCCTTGTAAAGCAGGAATTTCGTAACCTTCTACATCCAGTTTCCATAGATGCACATTTGGGATGTTGCGTGCTGCCAATTCATCTGCTAAACGTACAATTTCAATCTCTTCACCTTCTGTCTCAGATATTTGATTCCAAGCCCCATGCCCAAGATGATCTCCAATATTTTGCAGCCGTAATTTGGCAGGGTAAGCACCAAGACCATATCTCAGAAGTTCTACAGGTAGGTTTTTATGAGCAGCAAGACATTCTGCCAACCAATTTGCAGCTTCATTGCCGGGTTCAAAGGCCAAGACTTTACCATTCGGTATCCACTGAGATAAATACATCAGCATTTGACCGATATTAGCCCCAGAATCTACAATAATTCCATCTTTCGGTAGAAATTTAGTAGCCCAGTTAATGAAAGATTCTCCTTCATATTTGCCGTAAACAATCCAGCGATGAGTTGGATTAGTCAGGTCAAGTTTCCAGGTAATTCCTGCTCCAGTGTTTACCCAACATACACCATGAGACGATATAGTTTTGCCAAATATTCGCTCACATATTCCGAGTTTATGTTGAAAATCAAAGGGTTGTATCCAAGTTAATGGTAAAGGTAGAGCAACAGATTTCATGGTTTGTATATTTAGGTTAATTTTCAGCTAAAACTAGGGTATTAGAAAATATTAAACTATGATAAAGATGTTCGTATTTGCTCACAACTACATCAGCAGAAAAGCACTGTTCAACACGCTGACGGCAACGCTCACGATTAATTTTAGATATATTGGCGATCGCAGTAACAGCTTCGTCTAGATTATTCACTAGATAACCATCTATACCTTGACGCACAATTTCTGGTAAAGCTCCGCGATGACAGGAAATGACTGGTGTCCCACAGGCTAAGGCTTCGGCAAAGACAATGCCAAAGGGTTCATCCCATTGAATAGGAACAATCATGGCTGCGGCTTGGCCAAGTAATTCATTTTTCTGCTCATCGTTGACTGGGCCAATATATTCAATTCCATCTTTGCCCAAATAGGGAGCAATTTCTTGTTCCCAATAGTTTTTTCCTTCCTCGGAATTGACTTGATTACCAGCTATAATCAAGGGTTTTTTTGCTTGACGAGCTGCGGCGATCGCTTGATGCGCTCCTTTGATCCTTTCAACTCGACTGAGAAAAACTAAGGGAGCATCTGATTTTACAGTAGGTTGGAAAGTATATTTCTCTAGTTCTACGCAGTTATGAATTGTGTGCCAAACTCCGCCAGCTTGCTGTCCAATACCACAAATATAATCACTACAACCAGTAAAGGTTAGGGAACCTCTAGCTAATTTTGTCCCCCAACTTGTAGTGCGTAAGCTGGGGTTACGTTGATAAGACATGATTTTGGGTAAGCTAGAGTTCAGCAAGGGTAACAAATAAAAGATGCGAGAAAAACTATGTAAGATATCTGGTTGAAATTTCTGCACAGCAGACCACAGGACTTTTGTATTTTTTAAAGCATCTAATTTGTTTTGAGATTGTTTTCCCCACCAAGGAAAGAATTGACTAGCTTTAGAAGTAGATTCAGGATGAGCAACTAGCCCGACAGTGTGGCCTCGATTTTCCAGTTCAGTTACTAGCAAATCAACAATACGTTCAATGCCACCATAAAGTTTTGGTGGGACTGGTAGTTCTGGATCGGCAGTTAATAAAATACGCATTTCTATAATTTAGATTTCTCTGAAAAGATTGCAGTTTTATTTTTAAAATAAGAAGGAATTATTTTTTATTAATTTATATTAAATAGGTATTTTAGTCTTTACAGGATTCATTGCTTGGGAAGCTACATACAAAATTTGCTCAATTTGAAACTCAAAATTTAACTTTTCTTGCGTTGCTTGCAATGCAGATGATTTTGCCTTGACTAACTTCTCTGGGGTACTTAATAAATCTTCTAATGCTTGGGCGAGTGCTTTAGGAGATTCACTAGGAATTAATTGTCCAATGTGAGGAAATTCCGTAAAAATCTCTTGTTGACCCATAGTATCACTAGCAACAACCGCTAAACCTGCTTGTAGGTATTGAAAAAGTTTATTTGTGACTGTAAGATTCCGGCTAGTAATATGATTACACTCCAACGCTAAACCAATATCATGTTCAGCAATACGCGATAGTAACTCACTGTTGGGAACAGTAGGATGAATGAATAAGCGATCGCGCCACTCATCAGGTATTAATGGTTCTAACCATTGGCGGGAACTTTCTGGATAATTACCCCTTAAATGAATTTCTAAAGGAATTGTGATTTGTGGTAAGGCTTGGAATAAAGTTTCTAAACCTCTTCCTGTCCCAATGGTTTGGGAAAACCAATGTAAAGAAGGTAACTTCAGGTTTTTTCGGTCACGTTTTTGGTGATCGATTTGTGATCGCTCTTCCCAGGGAAAAACGTTATAAATTACTGTAGGTTTGGGTGCATTGTAAGCTTTAGCTAAAGCCTCTGCTAAGGCGTGGGATGTCGTTAAACAATAGCTACATTCCTTTACTAGCAGACTTTCTAGACGTTTTAGCTGTGTAATAGGACGGCTGATCTGAGCTTCTGGTAACAAGTCTTCAGAAAACCAGTCTTCAAAATCTACACCAACCCTAAAACCTCTATCTAGAAGCTGATTTCCTACCCACAGTCCAGCTTCCGAGTGAACTATTGTTAAATCTGCACGGGTTTTCAGAGCAAATTTGAGCATAGCTTCTGCTCCGTAGCCTAGCAATTCCGGCGAAAATATCCCGAAACGTTGAAATTTTTCTCTAGCTAAACGTCCTTGGAGACGAATCAGCAAGTTCTTGAATTTTTTGCTGGGCCGAAAGTCAATCATGGGTACAAATCGCCATTTTTTGTTTACCATGATTAGGCGATCGCGCTCTACCAAGTCTGGGTCAAACCAACAACCACCGACTATCACATCATGACCTGCATTTGTTAAGGCTTCTGCTTCTTTTTGTGGGCGAGGTGCTGTACAAAGATGAGCGCCAATGAGTATCAGTATCTTAGCCATTATATTTACTGAACTTTGCTTTCCTTTAACCGATACAAGCTTTTTTCTCTTAACCTAAAAAACTTCCAACCCACAGCAGCTTTTGCATATCCATATTGATAGAAAAATCTTTGCATTTTTTTAGCTTGTCGCCAACCCAAACAAGAAGATAAAAGTCGAAACATTGGGCCTCCTGATGTTTGTAAATCAGAACCACCGAATTGTTTAACTTTGTCCTCTGCTTCTTTTAGGAGATCAGGTACGTCAGGATAAACTTCATAAATAAAGCGTTGAAACACCGTTGCACAAGCGTGACGTGTACGTTGGCTATCTTCTTTGGCTAATAAATTACTTGTACCAAGTTCCAAAGCTAAAAAACCTGATTCCCAAGCTTGACGAGATTTTGAACCACTTAGGCTAGTAGTATTACCGGATCTGTAGTAGGTTTTAGCACCCTGACAAAACTTAACTCCTTTGCTACTTAATAATATGCGGCTGAAGTAGTCAAAATCATTAATCAATGATAAACGTTCCTCCCAATTTCCTGCCCGTTCAGCAATTGGGCGGGGAATTAGCCAAGCTGCTCCGTGCATCATCAGATGATTTTCCCAAGCACAAACTAACCAGTCAACTGGTGACATATCTGCCCACAGAGGTTGGGGAATAAACAAAGCTTCATCAAGAGATTTATAAAATCTCGCCCATTCTCCTGAGGCGACAAATTCAGAACTGCTATCACCCAAAAGCTGAATTTGTCGCTCAATTTTGTCAGGTGCTAACAAGTCATCTGCATCTAAATACTCAATAAAATCTCCTTGAGCTTCTTGGAAGGCACGATTTTCAGATGCACTTTGTCCCCTATTTTCTTGACTGATGACTTTAACTTTAGAAGAGGCAAAACTTTTGGCTACTGCCAGAGTATTATCTGTGGAACCATCATCTACAATAATGATTTCTGTGTTTTGCCATGTCTGTGCCAAAGCAGATTCTAGGGTTTCTGCCAGCCATGCTTCTACATTAAAAGCAGGTATGAGAATTGAGACTAGAGGTTGTTTACTCATAATTAATCATGAATAAATTAAATTTTATTTAATCAGTTCACATAGAAGATATAATGTGCTTCCAGCCATAGCGGAAATACCATGATTTAGATTCTGATACATAGTGATGTAGCACCATTTTGGGCTGAATGACTTCTGCTTGATTTGGCCTAACAACGTAATCCGTGGCTGGAGCAACAGTACAAGGTTGGCTAGACATTAACATTGCTATCAACGCCTGTTCCTGATAATAGTGAGTCCCCTGTTGCTCAATCATAGTTTTACACCAATACTCTAACTTTTCCCAGTCGATATCCTCACTTTTTAATCCGCAAATTCCGACATTCAACCGCTCTGGAATTTCTGCTTGAGCTAGAGAAGACATCAAAGACTGAGAATAACCATAGGATGTCTCTACATCTACCATGTGGCATGGTTGCTGAGGCGATTTGAGCCATTCTATTAATAAATCTGGCGGATGGAAAAACAACATATCAGAGTCAAGTACCAGTTTCCACCCTTGAGAGCCAATATGAATATCTGTTAATTTCTTCAGGTTAGGATAATTGAGACGACGTTCTCTAAGATAGGGGAATTTACTTTGTGGTAAATATTGCTCTAAGCGTTCTTCCACTTCCGAAAGCAGAATAATTTCAGCATGAGGAAAAATTCGCTTAATTTTGTTTTGATATTGCTGCTCTAAAGAACCATCATCATAAATAATTGGACGCAATCTCAGATTTGTATGTTGTTGCATTGAGTAGGCACAAAAGCAGGTTTGATACCAAAATTTGCGCCCACTTAAAAAGTAAATATCTAAAGATGGTGCTGATGTTTGAAATGCAACTGTAGGTAATTTATCAGCAGCAGCTTCCATCTGAAGACGTGACAAATAATCAATCGCTATATTGATACTTCCCTGACGGGAAATTTTTTCTAAAAAGCTCTTGGGAGCATAATATAATTTGTAGGCGATCGCACCTAGTCCCCATTGTTTAGCTAACTGGCGGAGTTGCTGATTGGCAGCCATATAAATATTATTTAAATTACTATTTAACTATAATTATTTGAGATATCCGTAAGGTGGGTATTGCCAACCTTACTTAATATTATTTCAACATTGCTAAACCTTCAAACAACCCACAAGCACCTTGCCACTCCACATAATGAGCAGGACTTTTCCAAGGTTGACAGCTAACGAAAGCCTTAGCTTTCCTCAAATGGACAGTCCAACTAGCAATTTTTTTCCAAGGGCGAATATTGTGCGCATCTAATACTTGCACCCAGGAACGGGACGACGAATAATTGAGTCGAGCCAGATAATGTTTTGTTAAGCGATTAATAGAAATTAGATGGGTAAGTTGTAGTTGAGGAAAATAACCAACTCCCCAACCAGCATCAAGCAAAGTTAGATTAATGTCACAATCACCGCCAGATTGTAAACTCTTGCCAGTCCGGTCTAAACCTAATCTCAGACTATCGTTTAAGATACTGTTGACATAAAATTGTGCGGCTTGGTGTTGCAAAGCCATTCCTGCACCAATGGGTGCAAATTTAGGGTGTTGTTTCTCGCTATTGGGGTCTTTGTCGTAAGCATAAATTTGCATCTCATCCCCTAAATCTCGCAATGCCAGACAACCCCAAAATTGTTTTACCCAAGGTTCGGGATCTGCTTCAAATTCTGGCAGAGATTTTCCGCCTATTACCCCTAAATGGGGATAGGTGTGCAAAATGTTGATAGTGTCTTGAAGATAATTAGGACAGAGGACATTATCATCATCAACAAAAATTATATATTTTCCTTGGCTGGCTTGAATACCAGCAATTCTTGCTCTGGTTAATCCTAGACGTTCTTCACGAATAATGTGAGTATGGGGATGCCAAGAGAGGTCTAAATTGGCAAACAAATCTGGATTACTAGAAGCATTATCAATAATTAGTAACTGCCAATCACTATAAGATAAAGACTGCGATCGCAATCCATCTAAAGTTCTTTGTAATCGAGTTAAATTAGGATTATGAGTAGGAATAACAACTGAAATTAGAGGATTCATATACGTGTTTTGATAACTTTTGCTGGAACACCTACAGCAATGCAATAAGGAGGTAAATCTTTAGTCACAACAGAACCAGCACCAACAACACAACCATCGCCAATTGTGACTCCACCTAAAACAGTAACTCCCGCACCTAACCAAACATCTTTACCTATGGTTGTTGGTAGTAAAATATCAGGTTGTGAACGAATTTGTTCGGACTGAGCAGGAATTGTATGATTAGAGGAAAGAATGCGGCAGTGCATAGCAATTAATGAATCTTGTCCAATAGTTACGCCCCCATGACCGTAAATCACGGTATAAGGCCCAATAAAAACATTATCCTTAATTGCGATACTTCCTCCCCATGCTTCTAGAATTACTCCTTGTTCTAATTTGACATTTGGTAATAAACAAATTTTTCCAGGAGAATTTCTAGCAACACCTAAAGCTACTTTAACTTGCTTATCTATCCAACAAGAAGAGTGTAATTCCACGCCCAATAACTGCAATTTCCATCTTCGCCAGAAAATTGCTAACTTTTCTTGGCGATGTAATAAACCCTTAAGCACGATTTTTTAGCTAATTCTTCCTGTAAGTGGTGCAAGTAAATTGCGAATTTTACTTCCTATCCCTAAACGAAATCGTAAATCAGCAGTGACTTTAGATAGATAATTAGGTTTGCCCAGAAGTTGCGTATTTTTCCACGGTGTAGTTGCTAAGTACTTGAAATATTCATCTTTAAAAGGATGTTGACAACCATAGTACCAAGGTTTGGCCGTTCCTCCACCGACAAAGTGAACTATGGCTGGATCGAATTGGGCTGTTAAATAATCAAACTTCTCATATTTAGCCCGATAATGTGAGCTACTTATCCCTTCTTCCTCATAAATAAAAGGTTGAGAATTCCAGGTTAAATCTATGGGCAACCAAGAACCGTGCAATAAAATATTCAAGACATCTTGATCCCACCATTGCAATCTATCAGGTTGTTGACGAATTAACTCACAACCCCTCTCAAAAACTTTGAGTCTGCGCCAAGTTTCCAGATTAATGAGTATTAATCCAGCATTAAAGTACAGAGAATCTTGAGGTAGTCCAATTGTTGGTGGATAATCATCCATCCCCGCTGCGATCGCAGCTGCATGACTAAAATTTTCAATATTAATATTTAACAAAGGAGTAATTGGTTTACGAATTACTATATCCGAGTCAATAAACAACACGCTATTAACCGTGGGCGGCAATACTTCTGGTATACATAACCTAAAGTAAGTAGCTATCGAAATATGGTGAGTTACTGGCGCGTTCTTAAAAGTGTCTTTACTTATAGGGATAAACTCAAAACTTTTGTTATTTTCTTCCAAAAATAACTTTAACTTTTCCATCTCTCTAGAAGAGATGCTATCAGTAATAATATAAATATTAAAATACTGCTGGGGATTATTGCTAAATAATGAAGATAGCATCACAGCACAATGCTGTGCATATTTCTCATCTATCGTACAAACAATACTAATACTCATATTGATTATTGTGAAATTATCAATTATCTAATTAGTCATTTTAATAGTGTAATTTATCATTCAATCAAACTCTACTTTCTCTTAAAGAGAGCATAACCTTTACGGAGAGCAAGATTTTGTGATACTGTAATATAATTCACATCAGCAATTAATTGTTGGTATTTATTATAATTAAACCTTTGATTTACATTATTAATTAATAAATATTTTGCTCCATAAAGCTCATTGATATCAAAATCAACCTGCAAATCATGAGTATCAATCAATACTAAATCAAAGGATGCCTTTACTTGATTTTCTTCCTCTGATTTGACGCAATCTCTTACGGAAAACTTTTGATTACAATTGAGGTTTAAAGTATAGAAAACTACCGTTTTAGTATGCCTATACCGTTTTTGTAATTTCTGGAAGTTTTTTGTGGCAGTATTAAGACAAACCACATTTATCTTGTCTAACTTAGAATGCAAATGTGCTAGTAATGCTTCCGTTGCTAATTGACCATTGCCTGCTCCAATGACTAAGACTGTTTGGATATTTTCTTGACTAATATTGTGAATTTCTTGCCATACCTCATCATGTCTCATACTAGAAAGATTGTAAGGTAAGAAGTGTCCTACCCGATCTTCCCAATTATTTAAGGGTTTGATGATGAATTTTTCAATTTCTCTATTTAATTTAGATTTTACTCTTTGATATAGAAGATTTTCCTTATGAGAAAAACTTGATTTTTTCGTTCTTGTCAAGATTTTGATGTTCAAATTTAAATTCTGCTTTAACCATGATATGTATAGGCGATAATTTATAGATTTTTGTGGTGCTAAGAAAGGCACTTGTAAATTTAGACTAGGAGTTAATATCTGTACTAAATGCGACTGTTCACAAGCTTGTAGCATCTTACAAAGTTGAGCCAACCAGTCATCTAAGCTGCGCTCAGGTAATTGATGTACACTCAAACGATGTTTTTCCGTAGAAATATTTAATGGGTTTACTTTACTACCAGGATTCTCAACCAGCTTGACTACCCAACGAATGCGGTCTAACTCAGGATGAATCAGCGATGTAAATTCATTAGCACGCGCAACCGCCTGATTGAGTTCCCCTTGACACAGTAAAGTAATAATCAAATATGCCCATTCTACTGGATCAGGATCTAAGGCTTTATACTCTTCTAAAGTATATTGAATTGGTTGAGTAATCCAATGATATGCTGTCTTAGCATCTCCTTGATAAAGGTGACATATTGCTAATCGCAGTTTTGGCTCAGGCATCCAATATATGTGATTGACACATTTTAGATATGCACTTTCTGCTACTGCATATTCACCAGCCCATAATTTCTCATCTCCTTGGCGAAGAATTTCCAGAATTAATCCATTACCAATGATGTGAGAACTTTGTATCCCTGATGATTTTTCAACAATCGAAAGTGAACCAAAAGGGCTTGTTTGAATAATTTTTTGATGAGATTGGCGATGTTTTTGGAGATTAAACCATTGATATATTTGAGCCCGTTGTTTGAATGTATGGTGAGTGTGAACAAGCTGGTAGCCTGCATCAATGATTTCAGATAGTTTATCTAAATTATGAAATAGATAATCTAGCTTATCTAATACGTTATCTTCATCTGCAAACACGCAATTTTGCATATCAACAAAGCCAGCAGACTCCAAAACAGGAGTTTTTTCAGTAATTAAACAGGATTTAGAACCTGGTATTTCTAAATGTTTACGAATTATTTCTTTTTCTATGGAACCACAGGTTGGCACAAACCAAGCAGAATTAATTGTGCGCGCATATTGCTCACCTTCTAACATCTTGAAGGCAGCACGCTGATGATATCCTAGATGTGGGCAAATTAATGAGGGATAATTTTGGGAAATTAGCTTATGAATTCTCTGCCGCCAAGGATAAAGTTGATTAATCCCACCAGTAAACATAACCGGAATAATCTTGTCTTGCCCATAGTCATGATAGATTTGCGGATCAATAAAGTTAGGCCAAATAAAAGTATTTTCAGCAATTTCCGGCGTATGTTCAGGGGTTGTTGTAGCAATAGAAAAGAAGGTTTCTATTCCCCAGAGTTCCATATCGGAGATAAAGCCAGCACGAGCTTCACACCAAGAGTCACCATTATGAAAGCCTAGTTTGGGTATTTCTGGATAAATATGAGTATTAGTAATCTCTAATCTGTAACATCTTCGATAGTTTACCCCACTTTCAAACAGGGTTATATCTGGCTGGTACTGGTCACAAATTTGTTGATAATCACAATTTTTACTAATTACAGTTACTTCAAAAAACTCAGATAAACACTGGATATGTTGTTGTTTGTGTAATATCAAAAAGTTGGGTAAATTCTCATCATTTTTATACCGAAAAAATACTAATTTTGGCTTGCAATTATTCTGCATCATATCCTTATTAATAAAGGAAATTTCAAAACTTATATAATCTGACTATATAGTAGCCAAGGGAAAGATAGGAAAGATGGGTTCTTTCCTATCTTTGAATCAAAAAATTGATAGCACAGTGATGTTACTAGCAATTTTGAGATGGTTTATGGAACGATGATGTTTGCATCTGGCCTCTGGGGTCTGGCTGCCATATCTGCAAGAATGTTGACAGTCATTTGCTTAACGCGACTATCTGCCCGCGCTGGTGTAACATCTTCACTATCTAGCCCCCATGCCCATTGAATCGTCCCAGAAGCAAAGACTTTTGCACCACTAGCTGCGGTATAGCGAGCTGAGTGAGACTTGGTGTAATCTTGATTCGTGGGCAGACCCGGTTCTCCAGGTGGCTCATCAAAGTTGGGTAATAAAGCTGAAGGTGAGACTGGTGATTCAGATAAAATCACTAGTCCTGGAGGTGTAGAACCATTATTCACCACAAAATCCCATTCATAGCCTACTAATAAAGATAGCTGTTGCCCATTTTGTAGTCCTGTGTTTGCGTAGTAAGGATCGTTACTGTTGGTAACAACAAAATTACTACCACCGTAAAGATTGGGTGTGTCACTACCATACATAACTCCTAATAAGGCATTTTCTGGTTGCTTGTTCTGGAAACTCCGAAATTTATTAGTAGCGGCTGATATTCCTTGCTGCTGGGCAACCGAATCTAATGCCCAATCCTGCTTGTAACAAGCCATAACTCGATTTGGACTAATTTGTCCAGCCGCAGGGGTAGAATTTTCAAATCTGACTCGCCAATAGCAGGTGTTAGCAGAGAAGAATCCCAAATTAATTCCTGCATCACGAGCCGCTTTGACATGATCAAACATCTCTTTTGACCAGTACTCATCATGACCGACAGACAGGTATACTTTATGATTTAGTAATCTTCCTCCGTTAGAGTGTACCTGCATATTGTCTGTGTAGGTGATATCGTAGGCTTGTGATTCCAACCAGCGCACCATATTGTATTCCCATCGCAATGGTGTGTCAGCTTCGTAGGAATCCTCATAACTGGCTTGGGAGTAAGGTCGGTCATAGGAAACTTTGTAAGCCCTTTGACCATCCTTGCTGTTAAAACCGTATAAGCTATAACCTCCCATTGCACTGTATGCCAATACTGTGGAAACGGCACTTTGGAAGATAATATCCGCTTCGCTGCTATCATCACGCACTACAAACCATACATGAGCTTGTTTGCCAGTGCTTTGGTCGGTGAGTTTGGCGACGTAAAGACCGCTTACCCAGTTGTTCCCTACCGGTAGGACATAGGAAGTAGTCCAGTTACACTCAATCAGACGAGTATTGGGGTCTAGAGTACAGGCGGGTTGCGGCGAGCCGTTCAGTGAGATTGGGCCAGCCATTTGCCTGCCTCCCGCGCCGCCATAATAGCCCAAACGGTAAATATCTATGGTAAATGGCCCCTCTTGTGCCAGAGAGACTTTGATATCTAAGCTTTGACCTTTGTTGACGCTGGTTGCCGACGCATAACCAGCAATCTCACCACTGGCACGGTTAGTCATCTTCCAGCTATTGGTTCCAGCATTGAGGTTTTCTGAATAAATAGCGTTGGGAGTGCTGGGAGCGGCTGCGGCTAAAAAAGTTTCACTACCAATACCAGGAGCGATCGCCGTAACTACTACTCCTCCTAAACCCGCAGGAACTGCTCCCAATGTCAAGGTTGTACTGGCTTCACCGCTGGCATTGGTAACTGCACTAGTTGGGGAAATTGACCCCCCACCCATTGTGACACTGAAGTTGACTGTCACTCCAGCTTGGGGAGTATTTTGAGCATTGACAACTTTCACAACTAGAGGATTGGGTAAAGCATTACCTGTGGTACCAGTTTGATTATCTCCACTCACTTTCAATAAGTTACTACCAACAACAAAGCCAATATCTCGATAATAGTTACTATTGTTGTAGGAATTTTGTGGGAAAGAATGAACAGTGACATTGTACACTCCATTGTTTCCGTCTGCCACAGAGCGAACATTACCATTGATTATGGAAGCAGCTAGTTCACTATAAGTGGCAACGTAGTGGCTATTAACGTTCACAGAAACTACGTAGGTTGTGTTGGCTTGAATATTAACTGGCGTATCTAGTAACTGCTCTTGCCAGCCAGAAGCTGTCTCGTTCGTAAAGATGACGCTGGCTAAAAGTGTTCCTGTCGCTGTCCAAAGCTTACCAATATGAGTCCCTGTTTCACTAGGAGCTTTCCAGAAGCGTAGGAGGGTAATCTGCCCTCTTGCTGTAGTTTGGAATTTCATGCCTAATTCGTAGGAAGTACCATCAGTATTATTCCCAATGCTAGGAACCTGGTTAGTCAAGACTACTTGTGTGTTGCCTAATGGATTGGCATCGGCAGAAAAGTCTACACTACCTATACCAGTAGCTGTAGCGGTAACGATGTTAGGCACAGGTCTGACAGTACCAGAATTAGCTCCCAGGGTTAAGGTGGTACTAAACCTACCACTGGTATCAGTAACTCCACTAGCAGGGGAGACTGAGCCTCCACCACTGATAACAGTAAATGTCACAGGGGCATTAGGTTTGATATTACCTGCGGCATCTCTGACTTCAACAATCAAGGGATTGGGTAAGGTGCTGCCAGCTAAACCACTCTGATTATCGCCGCTAATTTTGGTGATTGTTGGTTGTGGCACATAAACAAAGTCGACATCACGGTAGTAGTTAGTATTGCGATAGGAATTGCTGGGAAAGGCACCAAGTGTACCATTAAATACCCCATTGTTGTCATCAGCGACGGAGGAGAGGTCGCCATTCACGATGGGAGTAGCTAGTTCATCATAGGTGGCGACGTAGTGGCTATTGATGTTAACGGAAACTACGTAGGTGGTATTGTCTTGGATAAGAACTGGTGGATCTAATGTTTGCTCCTGCCAACCAAAATCTGTTTCATTCGTAAAGGTGACACTGGCTAAAAGTGTTCCTGTGGCTGTCCACAGTTTGCCAATATGAGTACCTGTTTCACTAGGGGCTTTCCAAAAGCGGATTTTGGTAATGTTACCAGTTCTGGCACTACGGAATTTCATACCTAATTCGTAGGTATTTCCTGGCTCCGTGAAATTAGGAATACTGGGAACTTGAGTGGAAAAGATAGTATTCATAAGTAAGATAGATAGAATTTCGATAAATTTGAGTTATTAAAATTAAGGAACCGATGTTCAGAGTTTCTTCAGAGCTAATTTGTATACTCAAGTAAAGTAATTGTGTAGTAAAAAGGGTTGCAGGAATTTAAGGCAATAAAGTACTGATTCCTTGAAACTCCAACCTAGTAATAACTTGAGCCACCTGAAAATTATCTGGATGAATCAACTCTCACAAGCTGTTTTTAACACTTTTACTACATAGTCTTGTTCTGGTTCAGTCATTTGGTGGAATAAGGGTAAGAGAACAGTATTGTCTTGTGCTTGCTCACTTTCAAAAAGGCGATCGCAATTTCCTTGACTACACTGGCAATCTTTTCTTTGATTGGCACATAACCAAGTTTCATGTTGTTGATATGCGGCTTCGCGGTGGACGCACATAATGCCCCGACGTGTAGATATGCCAGCATCCAACATTGTTTGCATGACTTGTTTTTGTTCACATTTTTGCGGTAACCTAACGCAGTAACTCTGCCAGTTACTTTTTGCCCAAGCTGGCTCTGATGGTAATTTCAGTCCAGGTATGTCCGCAATTATTTCATGATATCGTTGTGCTAAATAGCGCCGACGTTCCACAATCTCTGGAAGACGTTTGAGTTGTTCTCGTCCGACTGCTGCTTGAATATCAGTCATCCGGTAGTTATAGCCCAGCATTGGGTAAGACTCAAATATTACCTGTTTGGCACCGTGGCGCACGGTGTCAGGTACGCTCATTCCATGTTGTCGCCAGAGGCGGAATTGCTTGTCCCACGCTGGGTTGTTGGTAGTTAACATCCCACCATCACCAGTGCTGATGATTTTGCGGGGGTGAAAAGAAAAACAAGCGATATCACCATGAGGCTTGCCAATTTTTTCCCATTGCCCATTCCAGAGAATTTCACTACTGATCGCACAAGCTGCATCTTCAATTACTGGCAATTTGTGGCGGTGGGCAATATCTAAGATGGCTTTGAGGTCGCAAGGCATCCCGATCTGATGGACAATCAGAATAGCATGGGTGCGATCGCTAATCGCATCCTCAATTAAAATCGGGTTAATGTTGTATGTCTGTGGTTCAATATCCACAAACACTGGTATTGCTCCGCAATAGCGAATGCTGTTAGCTGTGGCAATGTAAGAATGGCTGACGGTAATCACTTCATCCCCAGGTTGCACACCCACAGCCAAGAGTGCTAGGTGTAATGCTGTGGTACAGTTGGAGACTGCACAAGCATACTTTCCTCCTATATAAGCGGCAAACTCTTGCTCAAAGGCAGCGACTTCTGGCCCTTGTGTAATCCAGCCAGACATAATCGCTCGTTTAGCTGCTTCAGCCTCAGCTTCACCTATCCAGGGTTTAGCGATGGGGATAGATTGTATTTTCTCAGACATTGCTTGCTTCCTGTGCCAATTTTTGTTCACGCCACCAACTAACTAACCGATGCAATCCCTCTTCCAGAGATACCTGTGCCTCGAAACCCAGTAATTGTTTGGCTTTATTCACATCTGCCAGTCGGCGAGACACGGGGTTGACTTTACGTTCTGGCCCGTATTCTGGCTGTAAATCTGAATTCATTACCTTTGCCAAACTATAGGCTAGGTCGTTGAGGCTAGTTTCTACGTTACTAGCAATGTTAAATACTTCATCAGTGACATCAGCTTTGGCTGCCAAGATATTTGCTCTGGCAATGTCTTCGATATATACAAAGTCCATTGTCTGTTTGCCATCACCAAAAATTAGTGGTGGCTGTCCTTTAGCAAGGCGCTCCATCCAGCGAATCAATACTTCAGTATATACACCGTAAATATCCATCCGCGGCCCATAGACGTTAAAGTAGCGTAGTGCTACATAGTCCAACCCATACATATCATAAAAGCTGCGTAATAAGCCTTCGTTGAAAACCTTGGCTGCTCCATAGAGAGTGCGGTTATTATAAGGGTGATGAGATTCAGTTGTGGGAAATTCCTCTGCCATTCCGTATATTGAGGCTGATGAGGCCGCAACTACCTTTTTTACTCCAGCTTTTACTGCTGCTTCTAAAACGTTAAAAGTGCCATCAGCCAAGACTTCCAACGCTAACCTTGGTTCCTCAGCACATTGGGTAATGCGGATTGCTGCCTGATGAAAAACTATATCCACACCTTGCATAACTTCATGCAGAAGTTTTTGATCTCGGATATCACCTTCTACAATTACCAAAGGGCCATGTTCTTTTGCCCAAGCAAGGTTTTTCAATTGTCCACGGGTGAAATTATCTAGAATAATAATTTCTGAGACTCCTTCGCCTACTAGTAAATCGGCAATATGGGAGCCTACTAAACCTGCACCACCTGTAATTAAAATTCGTTTATTTTGCATATTCTTCCTTATGTTGGTTCATATCCTTCTCGCCAGCGTAAAAATTTAGCAGGCACTCCAGCCACGATCGCAAAGGGCGGTACATCCTTGGTGACAACTGCCCCAGCACCAACAATGCTGTTTTTGCCAATAGTCACACCTGGTAAAATTACCGCATTCATCCCAATATCGGCTCCTGTTTCTACCTTTACAGGTTTAATTTCTAAATCGGTTTGAATAATCGGCACGTCAATCGGCAAGCCAGTGTGTGTTGAACCTAGTAGCTTTGCACCTGGCCCCCAGCCGACGTAATCTTCAATAATTAAATTACGGGCATCAAAGTAACTTTGTGGGCCGATCCAAACGTGATTGCCGATAATACAAGTACCATCAAATCTTCCTTGAAGATAGCTTTGGGAACCAATAAATACTTGATTCCCAATCTCAAAGGTTTCCAAGTGTTTAAAGCCTACACCATTACCAATACGTACGTTGTGTCCGAATTTTCGGGCCGTAGCACGCCAAATTGCCCGACGCATCAATCCATCAAAGTCGCCATCACTGGTCACAAACCGGGCATATAGCTCGATTAATGATTGTCCTTCATACTGAGTACGCAAATATTCTGCTAGTTGAATTTCAAAATCAGGATCTAGCTTTTGTGCTTGTAAGCCGTGGACAGCTTTAGCTATCTTAATCATACCTGGATCGGACATTGAATTTCTGGGTTATGTTAAGCTAATTACTGCCTTAGCAACTTGAGTTTGCGACTCTGTAGTTAGTTCTGCATACATTGGCAGAGATAACACTTCTTTTGCTGCTGCTTCGGCGTGGGGAAAGTCTCCAGCTTTGTAGCCCAATTCAGAATATGCTGGTTGCAAATGAACAGGAATGGGGTAATGAATTCCTGTTTGAATTTCCATTTCTTGCAGACCTTGTTGCAGCGCATCTCTTTGGGGCGATCGCACTGCATAAACATGATAAACGTGGCGGCTGTAAGGCATCACCTTGGGTATACTTACACCAGAGTCTGCCAAGAGTTGGTCGTAATATGCTGCGTGGCTTCTTCTCGCTTCTGTCCAGGCCTCAATGTAACGCAACTTAACTCGTAAAATTGCTCCCTGGATACCATCCATACGATAGTTATAACCCTTGATAACATGATTATATCTGCGTTCTTGACCCCAGTCACGCAGCATTCCCATAGTCCGAGCATATTCGGGATTGTTGGTAACTGCCATACCTCCTTCGCCGTAAGCTCCTAAGTTTTTTCCGGGATAAAAACTAAAACAACCAATGTCCCCAATGCTACCTACACGTTGTCCTTTGTACTCAGCGCCGTGAGCTTGGGCAGCATCTTCGATTACCAGCAAACTATGACGACGCGCAATATCCAAAATTGGCTCCATATCTGCTGGTTGACCGTACAAATGTACAGGCAGGATAGCTTTGGTGCGTTTTGTTATGGCTTTTTCAATTTGCGTAACATCTATTGTATAAGATACAGGATCGATATCAACAAAAACGGGTGTAGCTCCGGTGTAACAAATGGCTGCTGTGGTTGCTACGAAGGTGAAAGGTACGGTAATTACTTCGTCACCAGCACCAATGCCTGCTGCTAGTAATGCTAAATGTAGCGCACTAGTACCTGTATTGACAGCAATGCCATAATCTGAATTGCAGTAACTGGCAAATTCTTGTTCAAAGGCTTTGACTTCATTTCCTAAAACGAATTGCGTACTTGCAAGTAATTTCAAGACGGCAGTATCAATTTCGTCTTTAATACTCAGGTATTGAGTTTTTAGGTCTACAAATGGAATCATACTGCTACCCCTGCTGTATTAAGTTCAATTAATTGGCCTTGCTGCTTGAGTGACTGGGTTGCAGCTTCGAGAATTCTGACTACCCGCAGTCCGGCTTGTCCATCAGTTAGCGGGCGATCGCCTTTGGTAATACAATCGATGAAGTGTAAACCTTCTGTTTTCAAGGCTTCTGTCATATCTAACTTGGGTGAGTACATATCCCCTGTGCGATAACCAATCATCATTTGGTAAACGCTTTCAGAGTTGCCATTGACTGTAATACCTTTGTCATATACTTTGACTTTCTCACTTGGCTCTAAGTCATCGTAAACAATCATCCGTTGGCTACCACCAATCAATGTGCGACGGATTTTTACTGGTGCTAACCAGTTGACATTGATGTGAGCAATGAGATTCTTTTCAAAGAATAAAGTCAAGTAAGCAATATTTTCTGGTTCTCCAGGAACATGGCTGATACCTGTAGCGGAGACAGCATAAGGTGTAGATGGCAGTAAGTAGCTCATGATCGAAAGGTCGTGGACTGCCAAATCCCAAATAACATTCACATCATGCTGAAAAAGTCCCAGATTAACGCGTACAGAATCATAGTAGTAAATATCGCCCAAGGAATTAGTGGCGATTAAATCGTGCATTTTGCGTACAGCACCGGTATACACAAAAGTGTGATCCACCATTAACACTAGGTTGCGTTTTTCTGCTTCTTCAATCAGCCGCATTGCTTGCTCTGAGGTAGTTGTCATTGGCTTCTCTACCAGCACATGTTTACCAGCCTGCAACGCAGCTAAAGCTAATTCAAAGTGACTTGAAACTGGTGTGGCGATCGCTACTGCATCAATCTTGGGATCTGTAAATATATCTCGACAATCTTGAGTAACTTGGATAGCAGGATACCGAGCTTGGGCCTTGGCCAATAATTCTGGGTTAAAATCACTGAGTGTTCTTACCTGAACTCCAGGAATCTCTACAAAATTTCTTACCAGATTTGGGCCCCAATAACCATAGCCAATGACACCGATATTAATGATATTTACCATAGCTTTTAACTAATCAGAATTTATTTTTTAGGTATTATCAATTGTTACTATTGAAAAGTGGCAACACACAATGCTCTCACAAAATGCTAGTTGAAATTTGTAAGTTTTGCCGATCGCGAACATCACCTATTACTTTAGCTGGTACTCCAACTACAATTGCATAATCAGGAACATCACGAGTTACCACTGCTCCCGAACCAACAATGGCTTTTTTACCAATGGTTACTCCTGGTAGGATAGTGGCGTTACTGCCAATAGAAGCACATTTTTTAACTAGGGTCTTTACTACACACCAATCATCTCCTGTTTTTAAACTACCATCTTCATTAGTGGCACGGGGATAAATGTCATTGGTAAACATAACTCCATGACCAATAAAGACTTCGTTTTCTAGGACTACGCCTTCACACAAAAAACTGTGAGATGAAACCTTACATCGCTCACCAATAATCACATCTTTTTGAATTTCTACGAATGCGCCTATCTTGGTTTCATCACCAATTTCACAACCGTAAAGATTCACCAGATTGGCATGAAAAATTGTGACATTTTTGCCTAATTTTACATCATCGTTGATTGGCACTTTACTCTACCTTTTGCTGTTATGAGATTTGTTCAACAGATTGCCAAACGGCATCTTCTAAATAAATACATTCATTAGGCTGCCATTCATATTCGGGACGCTCGAATTTGTGCATAGTCACTTCAAATGGGCAAATTTCTCTGAGATTTTCTAGTAAAGTCTCGCTGCGTCTTTCGGAAAACCATGTTGTTAAGGTGTATGAACCCATGTAAAGTCTTGATTTCGGAATTTCACACCGGAGAATAAATGTTCCGGGTTTTTTACAGAAGGGAGCATTTGATTCAAAAAACCAAAAAATACAAATCGGCTGCTGTAAAGAATTGACTATCTGAAAAGAAAAGCGCAGACTTTCATGAGGTTGAGTAATGTGTAATGCAAACTCAACGGTAATTGGTTCGCCCCAACAGTGAATTCCCTCAGTTTCCGATGTATGCACTCGCGCCCAAGCAATGTAATTGCCAGTTTTATTTGCAGGTGCTTGGTAGTATGCCTGTGGTAGGGAATCATCTTTTTGTCCAACTAAATATAGCTGTACAGCTTTATTGGTACTACCATCAAACTGAATGTTGCCTTTAGAAAGCAGGATACAGCGTTTTGTTAACTGGGCGATCGCGGCCATACTATGGCTAACAAATAAAACTGTCCGCCCTTCTTTGGTTGCGACATCATCCATTTTCCCTAAGCACTTTTTCTGAAATGCCGAATCACCCACAGCCAAAACTTCATCAACAATTAAAATTTCTGGTTCTAAATGGGCGGCAACAGAAAACGCAAGGCGCACATACATTCCGGAAGAATAGCGCTTCACTGGTGTGTCTAAAAATTTCTCAACTTCAGCAAAGGCTACTATTTCATCAAATTTCTGCTTAATTTCGACTCGACTCATCCCCAGGACTGAACCATTGAGATAGATGTTTTCTCGGCCTGTCAGTTCTGGATGAAATCCTGTTCCTACTTCTAATAAACTTGCCACTCTTCCTTGGATAGTAATACGCCCTCTGCTTGGTTCGGTAATGCGACTCAAAATTTTGAGGAGAGTGGATTTACCTGCACCATTACGTCCAATCACACCAATGGCTTCACCTTGTTTAATCTCAAAGGAAACATCATTCAATGCCCAAAATTCTTCAATAGATGGATTAGTTATTTTTTTATCGGCTGGTTTGAAAAGTTTCTGAGTCACGTATTTAGTGCCATCAGTAATCACATCACGCAAAGCTTTATAGCGAAAGCGACCGGAGTTCTCCTGCTGATGACTAATGATATATTTTTTACTAAGATTTTCAACACGAATTACAGTTTCTGACATCTGCTTTACTCCTTTCTAAATTACGTCAGCAAATGTCCGTTCTACTTTGCGGAAATACCAGATGCCACTTAGCAGTAAAAGTAAAACTAAGGCTAAAGATAAGGTAAATCCTGGCCAGTAAATTTTGGCATCACCGCCAAGAATAGCCCAACGAAATCCATCAATCACTCCTACCATTGGATTTAATGAATACAGTAATCGCCACTTTTCTGGTACAAGATTGCTACTAAAACCAACTGGTGATATGTATAATCCAAATTGGACAATAAATGGCACAATATAGCGGAAGTCACGATATTCTACATTTAATGCTGCAAACCACAGCCCAACTCCAGATGAAGCAGCAAAAGCTATCGCAATGAATAAGGGCAGTGTCAATATCCGCCAGTCAGGAACAAAATTATACCAAGCCATAAGTGCGAGTAGAATTATGCCAGAAATCATAAAATCTACAAAGCTGACTATTACTGAGCTCAGTGGCACAATCAGGCGAGGAAAGTAAACCTTCGATATCAAGTTGGCATTACCAATTAGGCTGTTGCTACAGTCGCTAAGGGAATTGGCAAAAAATTGCCAAGGCAACATCGCTGCGAAAACAAGAATTGGATAAGGTGCTGATGAAGGTAATTTTGCTAAATTGCCAAACACTACAGTAAATACAACCATAGTCAAAAATGGTCGGATTAACGCCCACGCTAAACCAACCACAGTTTGCTTATACCGCACCAAAATATCACGCCAGGCAAGAAAATATAATAGTTCCCGATAGCGCCACAAGTCTTGCCAATACTGTCGCTCCACTTTTCCAGCTTCCAGTACTAGCTCTTGTTTAGAAGCTATATCTTGACTACTCATAGTATATATTTAGTATCTTAATCTGTAATAGTTAACCTACAAACTGGAAATCTTTCATACCGTGATAACCAACTAGTCTTGATTGTCTACGAGTAAACTCTCCAACAGAAGGATTTCCATTTGGATTTATCACTCCTGTTGCTTGCTGCCAAAGTTCTTGTGGGGCTAGTGAAAGTTTATAGGTGCGATCGCCAGATTTTTGTACATGATACCATTTTGTCTGCTGGCATTCTTCACACCAAAAAGCTTCCAGCCATTCTCCTTCTATGGCAACTGTCGTGTGACTGGCAATTAGCATTAGAGCATTACGCTTACCCACACCTCGTTGCTGCAATTGACCTGGGTTTTCAGCAAATATTTGATATTTCTGACTGACGCTATCTATATAGCAACTGTGAATTGGGCAGTAAATAGCCCTTCTTTTTGAACGCTTCCGATTTCGGTCACACCTTCTCTGCAATTTTGCCTCCCACATTGATGAACTACAAAATAGATAAGTACGGAAGGTTTATTTGGAGGGACTGAGATCAAAATGACCATCGAAGCCCATCTCCTAAATTTTTACCAATTTGATTACTAATTTAGTTAGAATACTTCTTTTAACAATTGATTCAGCTGGTTATTGCTAAATAATCTATCTTAGTTTAGTTATAGTCTATTCAGATATATTAATTAGAGTCAGCTTTTAAATATTATGTTCCTCCTACCATAAAAATATAGATACTTAGTTATTAGTGAGTTCATTATCAACAGAGCTTTAATAAATTATCAAGATTGCATTGTTGAAACAAAACACTAAACTAATATTTTTCTAGGATAAAATGAATATCCTCTTAAAGTTTATTTTGTCTGCATTTGAGACACAGAGATCACTTCATCAGAGGCTATTGCTTGCTGTAAAACATCCAAGTACTGTTGAGAGATTAACTTAGGTGTGAAATGCGATCGCAAATATTGACGACCAGCTTTTCCCATCCGTTCTCCTAATTGTGGGTCGCGGCTCAGTAAGCGAATAAATTGAGCTAGTCCGTGTCCATCTCCATTGTCAAAAGTTGCACCACAGTTAGCTTCTGCAATCAACTGTCTTAGATAAGAGTAGGGAGAACAAATGACCGCTATAGGCCTCCCGGTTGCTAAGGCAGAGTAAAGCTTACTAGGAACAACCAAACCTTCTGTAGTTTCATCTACACTTACAAAGGACAAATCACAGGCTGTTAAAGAATATGGAAGTACTTGCTTATCTTGATATGGCAGAAATGTAAAGTTTCTCAAACCTAAGCGATTTACTTCCTTGATTAATTCTTCTCGCTTTGCGCCACCACCAATACAGACAAACTGAATTGGTTCATCTTGTAGTTCTTTGGCTGCTTCTAACATGGTTTCAATATCATGACAGCGCCCCATGTTGCCAGAATAGAGAACTGTAAATTTCTGCACAAGGTTATGCTTCCATGCAAACCAGTTTTCTTGTTTAGCAATTGGAACAATTAAATCTGGATTAGCCCAACTATGAATAACAGAAATCTTATCGCTGATTTGCGGGCAATGGGCTAATACCCGTTGTTTCATTGCTGGGCTTAAAACAATAATTCCCTTTGCATTTAACCAAACTTGTTGGTTAATTTTACGCCACATTCTAACTAGCCAATGACTCTTGGAAACTACTCCTAGAGCGATCGCAATATCAGGATAAAGATCATATATTATGCAGACATAGGGCAGCCTAAATAACAAATATCCTAAATATCCTAATAATGGCAAAAATGGTGGGGCTGTTGTAACTAACATCACATTGTTACGCCGCCAAGCTCTCAACATGTACAATAAGGCGCGTAAAGTGTATAACACACCATTAATAGCTTTGCCGCGAATTCTTCCTGGCCAAAGTTGAGCAGTCCGAGAGCGCTGAACTCGGAGGCGTTCTAATTTCTCAACTGATGGAGCTGCTGCTGAGTTAAACGCATACCCTGGTTGACTAGTAAAAACTTCTACATCTACTCCTTGCTGTCCTAACTGTTTTACTAATTCCTCAATTAACTGTCCGGTAGCAGCATAGTCTGGGGGAAAATATTGGGTAACTACAGACAATTTAATAGATTGCTGGACTTTTAAAGAATTGTCGCTTTCTTCTTCTAACCGAGTAGAAATGGATTGTAAAAATTTTTGGTTCATCCATTCATTGAGTCTCATCGGCGCTATCCTACTTAAGAATTTAGAGATTTATAGGGAAATATAACTGAACCACTAAAGCTCTTAAGTCATTAATCTATACAATTTAATACTAGTTGTTCATACCAGTTTTTAGTTTGCTGAAAGCCTGGCATGAGAATCACATACTCTGTGAAATTTCCCTAAACCTTACTCGTGTAATTCCGAGAGCTAGGAAATATTCATCACATAAGTAAGTAAATGTACTCTTGATTATGTATAATAAAATTTCTTAAACAGGGAAACACACAATTTACAATAAGTTTTATTTAAATATAAAACTTTTTTCGAGCGAGTTCTTAGCTCATACAGATTGATCATTTAAATAAAATTTGGGAATTTTACTTCCTATCGTGGAAATCTAATTTACCTCCTAGTATGAAACTTAATGTTTGTAAGATTTTAGCTTTTACTAATTTTATTGTTTATTAGTGACTGTATTCACTTTTCCTAAATTGCATACAATCACTAATTATGATCCTAAATAGTAAAATATCATGTTTCAAAGTTTACTCATAATCTTTATCAAAAATTTATTTTGAGCAAGTAGCTTTATACAATATCTTCATACAGTATATTTTTATTTAAGTACTAGTTCTTATGTATATTAAACTTCCTGCTCCTAATCAAGAACTAATTGGTGAACTAGGATTTTCTTAGACTCTTATTAAGAGTTTAATATGTCACCAATTTTTCTTTATAAAAAAATAATTATTATTGAAGAAATCAGTAGTTTAGGGAAAGTATATATGTTTAAGTTTCGTAAATTAGGTTACTGGTTTATTCCTATTCACAACTATATGAATCTGTAATTTACAGATTCCATCTAAAGATGATTAAGTATTTTTTTATTTATAAGTACTCCTCGACTAGAAGGGAAAAAATGGTTAATTCAAAATGACTATCTTGATATATTTTTTAACATATCAATTTTATCTAAATAAATGTAAAAAATACTATAAAATAATTTATTTTGTGTAGGTATATTAAACCTTTAATAAACTTAAAATAAATTTCTAACTTCAGTATAAACTAATTATAATCTAGTATAAATATAAAATTATTTTTCTGTCACAACAATATTTTTTCTTTAGATTTAGTTGTATTAAAAATTACTTTTAGATCCAGTATTGTTTAGGTAATAGTCTTATAAGTCGTATAAATTTTTGCAAAAACTCTCATTAAGTCATTATGGCTGCTATAGAAACTCAATCTAAAAAATTGTTATAAATAAATCTAGTATGGTTGACTACCAAGTATTCATAAATAATGGACAATCATCCTTCACAACACTCCTCCTCCGGACATAATAGCAACCCTGAACATCAATTTTTATCAAACCAACCTCTGCCGTGGGCTGAAGAATCAGAAGGTGGTTGGAACCTTCAAGAAGTTTTAGATATTTTACAGCGAAGATGGCTAACTATTGCTGGAGTTGCTACTGCTGCGATGGTCAGTATTGTTATCGGTTTAACACTGAACCCGACAAAGCCAGAATATGAAGCAAATTTTCAGATTTTAGTAGAACCAGTCAGTGACGATAGCAAAACTGTTGATGTGATCAAAGATGCTAATCCTAATTCAAATCAATCTACTCTAGATTATGATAGCCAAATTCAGATTCTTAAGAGTCCTGTAATCTTGGGAGATGTAATTAAACGCGTGCAAGTTGCCTATCCAGATATCAGTTATGATTTTTTAGCTAATTCTTTAAATGTTGTTCAGTTAGGTAAAACAAAAATTATACAAGTAAGTTATCGAGATAACGATCCAGATAAAGTTAAACTGGTTTTAGATAAAACTGCTCAATCTTACCTAGAATATAGTAAAGAAAAACGACAAACTAAAATAGGGCAAGGACTTCAATTTGTTGAAAAACAGCTAAAAATTTCCCAAAGTCGTGTTGATCAGCTGCAACAACAACTGCAAACTCTCAAACAAATATACAATCTGAATGATCCAGAAACTGAAACAAAAGCACTAGATGCCGAAACAGCAACTTTAAATGCACAAAAGCAAACAATTAATTTTCAGTTGGCACAAGCTCGTGCTAATTTAAACCTGCTTCAACAACCAGATGGTGCCAAAACAGCACTGAACACTGCAAATTTATATCAACAGCTAATCATTCAAAAAAATCAATTAGATGCTCAAGTAGCTGCGGATTCTACTCGGTTCCAATTAAATAATCCCACGCTCCAATCTTTGAAAGAAAGGCGAGACAGTTTGTTGCCTTTAATTGACCAAGAAGCCAAGCGCTTTTTAGATACTAAACGTGCTGAGATAGCAACTGGAATTAGAATTTTAGAAGTACAGAGTCTGACAGTGGCAAAAAGAGAACAGGAATTACAACAAAAACGTAAACAGCTACCTATTTTGTCCCGTCAATATACAGATTTACAAAGGAAATTACAAGTCGCTGTTGAAAGCCTTAATCGTTTTTTGTCTACTCGTGAAACTTTGCAAATTCAGAAATCTCAAACAGAATTTAGTTGGGAGTTAGTTCAAGCACCAGTTAAACCAGGATTTCCTGCTACTTCATCTAGTTTAAAAAAGAACCTCTTATCAGGATTAGCTGCCAGTATTCTGATAGGTATTGGTGTTGCTTTGCTACTAGAAAAGTTGGACAGTACATACAATAGCATTAAAGATTTAAAGGAAAAAGTAAAATTACCATTATTAGGTAGTATACCTTTTGAAAAGCAAATTCAGACTGAGCAAGATAACTCTCTGTTTCCTCGAAATCTTCCTTTGCTCAATTTACCAAAGTACTTCTCTGAATTTCTACCTAATTTAAATGTTGACACAGTTCACGAGAATAGTAACTATACTACAAATTTTTTAGAATCTTTACGGGTGCTTTATACAAATATTCAGCTTCTCAATTCTGATCACCCAATCCGTTCAATTATTATTACTTCATCTATGCCTGGTGATGGGAAATCTACAGTTGCTTTTAATTTGGCTCAAATAGCTACAGCAATGGGTCAAAAAGTACTACTAGTAGATGCTGATCTTCGCAGACCAACAATCCATAGTTTATCAAATTTAAGTAATCTGTGGGGTCTAAGTAATTTAATTTCGACCAATTTACCAGTAGGAGAAGCTATTCAGGAAATATCTACGTTGAGTCAATTATCTGTAATTACCTCTGGTCCAGTACCACCAGATGCTACAAAATTGTTATCTTCAGAGAAAATGAAGCGACTGATGACTGAGTTTCATAATTCTTTTGACTTGGTAATTTATGATGTACCTCCTCTAGTGGGGCTGGCTGATGTTAGTTTGCTTGCACCAAACACAGACGGTATTTTAATAGTCGCAAAAATTGGTAAAACCCAGTCCTTAGTTCTTAGCCGTGCTATTGACAATTTAAAACTTTCTCGGTTGAATATTCTGGGTATAGTTGGTAATGGTGAAAAAACTACCTTCAAGAGTTATTAAATTATCCCCATACAAGATGTGTAAATTTTTAGGGATGAATTTTTGGCTAAGAGACGGCGATCGCTTGTAGTTCATCATTTTATAGAATTAGTGGCGATCGCATCTGTCCTATTCTTTAAATTATTTCCATTTACTTTTTACTGGCTTGGGTATATTTTTTATCATTATCTCGTAGAAGTTTATTAGTAGTAATAACCACAAAAACCAGTAGCAATAGCTGGATTTGCCAAGGTGCTAAAACTAAACTCACGACTAGACTGATGATTGTAAATATACCAGTCAGGTAAGCTAATTCATCACTACATTTTTTGGATAAGTAACCAGTTGCTAAACCAGTAAACAGAGGAATTAAAAAAAACAAGGGCATTGCTATTCTTCTCCTAACGTAAAATGCCAAGAATTGAGAAGGTTTAATTTATATTGTTTTTATAATCATTGCTGTCAATCTTATATCTAAAGAGGTGTCTTCACAATCCTCTAAAGAAATAAACAATCAGCAAGTCACAATTCCGTAATTATCCAGTAAATAAGTTTAACACTCAGCGCTGTCACTATAATAACGATCTACGATATTACCTTAAGAAGTAACGTTTTCCCATTAGATACCCAATGCTAAACATTCCTCAACTATTAGCAACTGAACTAGACCTTAAACCTTATCAGGTGCAGAACGCGCTGGAACTTTTGGCAGAGGGTGCGACAGTTCCTTTTATTGCACGTTACCGCAAAGAGCGCACTGGAGAAATGAATGAAGTGCAATTGCGGGATTTATTTGATAAGTATAATTACTTAACAGAAATAGAAGCCAGAAAATCAGTCATTTTAAATGCGATCACCGAACAAGGTAAACTCACTGATGAGTTGAAAATGCAAATTATCTCTTGTCAACAAAAAACAGAGCTTGAGGATTTATACTTACCATATCGACCAAAGCGCCGTACTCGTGCCACAGTTGCGAAAGAAAAAGGATTAGAACCGCTGGCAGAGTTTATTAAATCGCTGAATATTAAAAATGGTATAGCTGCATCTTTAGAAGCAGAAGCCAGCAAGTATATTTCTCAAGAGAAAGGCGTAAAAACAGCAGATGAAGCGCTCAAAGGTGCAGCAGATATTCTCGCAGAAGCAATAGCAGAAAAAGCAGAACTCCGTGCTTATTTGCGTGACTACCTCTTAGAAGCAGGAGTTTTTGTTTCTCAGATTAAAGATGCTTATCCTGAAGGTACAACCAAATTTGAAATGTACCGGAATTATCAAATCAAAGTCAAAAATATTGCTCCCCACAATATGTTGGCATTGTGTCGTGGTGAAGCTGAGGGAGTATTAAACTTTGATATTAACTTTGATGAAGATTATGTGCTTAGT
The DNA here is from genome assembly GCF_059384975.1 of Nostoc sp. C96. Lineage (NCBI taxonomy): Bacteria > Bacillati > Cyanobacteriota > Cyanophyceae > Nostocales > Nostocaceae > Nostoc > Nostoc sp. C96. Next base: position 220,285 of record NZ_CM182020.1, read on the forward strand.
TATCTCGAATCTCAGGTAATTCACACAAAAGTTCGTGCAATTCGGGATTTCTACCAGCTGATGCTGAAAGATGCTTTCAACCGTCTGATGAAAACTTCTCTCACCGGAGAAGTAATTTCTATCAAAAAAGTTTATGCAGATATAGAATCAATCAAAACATTTGAAACTAATCTGCGCGAGTTATTACTGTCTGCACCAGCGGGAATGAAACCCACTTTGGCAATTGATCCAGGATTTAGAACGGGATGTAAAGTCGCAGTTTTAGATGAAACAGGCAAATTTTTAGAGTATCAGGCTGTTTTTCCCCACCAAGCAGCAGAACAACGCACTAAAGCTGCACAAACGATTAAAAATTTGATTGAAAAATATCAAATCGAGCTAATTGCTATTGGTAACGGAACAGCTTCGCGAGAAACCGATGAATTTGTAGCGCAAGTATTACAAACTCTCGACCGTAAACCAATTAAGGTGATGGTGAATGAATCTGGTGCATCCATATATTCTGCCAGTAAAGTAGCTTTAGAAGAGTTTCCTGATTTAGATGTAACAGTGCGGGGTGCGATTAGTATCGGTCGTCGTTTACAAGACCCCTTAGCGGAATTAGTCAAAATTGATCCCAAATCGATTGGCGTGGGACAATATCAGCACGATGTTGATCAAAAATTGTTGAAAAAGAAGCTGGATGACACTGTAGAAAGCTGCGTCAACTTTGTGGGTGTAGATTTAAATACGGCTTCTAAAGAACTTTTAACTTTTGTGTCTGGCATTACAGCCGCAGTTGCTAATAATATTGTCACCTACCGTAATCAAAATGGAGCGTTTAAAAATCGCCGTCAACTTCTGAAAGTACCGAAATTAGGGCCGAAAGCCTTTGAACAAGCAGCGGGATTTTTGCGGATTCGTAATGGTGAGCATCCTTTAGACAATACTGCTGTGCATCCTGAAAGTTACTCAGTTGTAGAGGCGATCGCAACTGACCTGAAAGTACCATTAAATCAAGTGATCCAAGTTGCGGAAAAACTCAAAAAAGTAGATATCAGAAAATATACCACCGATAGTATTGGTGAACCAACATTGCGCGATATTTTCAGCGAACTTGAAAAACCCGGTCGAGACCCCCGCGCCGAATTTAAGTATGCCACCTTTCAAGAAGGCATTAAAGAAATTAAAGATTTACAAATTGGGATGGAATTAGAAGGAATAGTTACCAATGTTGCCAATTTTGGCGCATTTGTGGATATCGGTGTACATCAAGATGGTTTAGTGCATATTTCCCAACTCGCCGATAGATTTGTCGAAGACCCTAAGCTCATAGTGAAGGTGGGACAAGTTGTCAAAGTTAGAGTCTTGGAAGTGAACGAGAAATTAAAACGGATTAGTTTGTCTATGAAAGCAGCCAAGCAATTTTAGATTTTGGATTTTGGATTTTGGATTGACAAACAACCCTTGATTTTGCATTAGTCCTCGTGGTGCGCCAAGCGCAGCGCAAGGGTTTTTGTTTCTAGCCGCGAATTCTATTCGTCGGGGCTAGGTGCAAGATATGTGACAATCCAAAATCTACAATCTAAAATCCAAAAAGGTATGACTGCTAACTTCTTCAAGCAGTACCCTTAAACACTCGATCAGCAGGGCCAGTCATATAAATTCGTTGGTCTATTTCTGACCATTCAATTTCTAAGCAACCTCCTGGTAATTCTACAGTCGCCAAGCGATCGCATTTTCCAGTTAACACGCCAGCCACTAAAGATGCACAAGCACCTGTACCACAAGCTAATGTAATTCCTGCACCTCTTTCCCATACCCGCATTTTCAGGTAGTCACGACTCACCACTTGAATAAATTCGGTGTTGGTTCTTTGGGGAAAAACTGGGTGATGTTCAAATTTTGGGCCGATGGTTTCTAAGGGAATCGCGGCGACATCTTCAACAAAAGTGATGCAGTGGGGATTACCCATGCTCACACAAGTGACTTCCCAAGTTTGGCCTGCGACTTCTAGAGGTTGATTAATCACTTTGGCATCAGCAGCACCCAAGGTAGTCGGGATTTCGCCAGCGAGTAGCCGAGGTAAACCCATATCCACCTTAATTTGACCATCCGGTGTTAGCTGGGGTGTAATTGTACCCGCCAAGGTATGAATATGATATTTATCTTGAGTGCGGGATATACCTTCTAAATCGGCGAGAAATGCGGCTAAACAGCGAATACCATTACCACACATTTCCGGTTCTGAACCATCGGAATTAAAAATCCGCATAGTGTAGTCAGTACCGTTTTTTCCGGGTAAAGCAAAAATCACACCATCTGCACCAATACCAAAATGGCGATCGCACCACTCAATTGCTTTCTCTGGTGTTAGTAATGGTGAGGCTGACGCGCGATTGTCAATTAAAATAAAGTCGTTTCCTAGACCGTGATACTTAGTAAATTCGATTGCCATTTTTCCAATGATGAATTATCAATGATTAGGAAAGTATGAAGTGTGAAGTATGTAGACACCTTTTAGGTGGCTTGCCGCAGGCTAGTATGAAATTTTATCCTTCATAATCGATCATTCATACTTTACAACTCCTTACAGAAAACATTTTTTATTGTGCATAAACCATCATCAAACATGGCGATAACTGATTTTGATACGTCACTACCAAGCATTCGGCAAGTGCAGAACCTGATTAAACAAGCCGCAGTAGTTGAATTCAAACTGGTGACAGGCGACCTGTTGACAGGTAAGGTTTTATGGCAAGACCCTGGTTGTGTTTGTATTGCCGATGAAAACAACCAGCAAACAACCATTTGGAAACAAGCGATCGCCTACTTCAAACCCAAAGGTTAATCCTCAAAGCTGTTCCAAAGAAAGAGAGACTAGAGGTTCAAGACTAGTAATTTTACTCAGCACTCTTAAGGCAGAAACTCTTTGAGCGTTTGTGCTTCATTAGTTTTGGCGATGGGTATAGACAAAGGTATTTTGTTGGCTGGGGCAAATAAAGATTGTAGTTGATTCAAACTGGGTAAGCTACCACATAATAATAATTGGTCGCCAACTCTGAGGTCTGTTTTGTCATCAGGGCGGCGAATAAACTTGCCATCCCGCCGTAGTGCTTGCACCTTCACTGATTGCTCATGATTTTTCAAGTCAGCCAAGGTTTTATTTTCCACAGGGGAATCAGCCTCGACAGCTATCCATTGGCAAGCGCTATGTTCTCCTGGAACAGCTATCTTACCTTGAGCAAATTCTTCTAAGGCTGCTAGTTCCTCAGATGCACCGACAACTAATAGGCGATCGCCTTCCTCTAATTTAGTTTGATTATTAGGATAGTCGATTTCATGGCCGTTAGCGCGGCGAATCGCCATCAAGCTGACCCCTGTTAAGTAACGCATATCTGCTTCTTCTAAGCTCATCCCAATGAGAGGTGAAGTAGATGGTATTGCATACCAGCGCCGATTTAAATCGCGGGTTGCTTGGTGTAAATCGCGGGAAACTTCTGAAGCAGAACGCTCTGGGCGCAAATCCAAGTAATGATCGTTACGGATTTGCTGCATTTCTCGTTGTACCACAAATTGCGAGAAGCCCAAGTCATTTAATAAATAAGTTGCCATTTCTAAACTGGCTTCGAATTCTGGTTGAACTACTTCCCTCGCCCCTAATTGATAAAGCACTTCAATATTTTTGTCTTGGGTAGCGCGGACAACTAGATTTAATTCTGGGTGTAATTCTAAAGCGCGTTTCAGGCTAAGGCGCGTACTCATGGGGTCAGGAAGTGCGATCGCCATTCCTTTCGCATGATTGACACCTGCGGTTTCCAAAACGTGAAAACTCACGCAGTTACCGTAAACATAAGGCACTCCTGCATCTCGTAACTGCTGAATTCGACTTTCTGATTGGTCAATAACTACTACAGGTAAGTCATGCTGTTGCAATAACTTGACCAAATTCTTACCTACACGCCCATAGCCACAAACAACTATATGGTCTTTTATCGGTAATTCTTCCGATACATCCCGCGCTTCACCTTCTCCCGCTAAATAGGGTTTCAGCCAAGGCATAGATTCGGCAAAATTAAATAACAATGGTAGTAGCCGCAGTACAAAAGGAGTCAAAATCAGGGTAACTGCTGTAGTTCCTAAAATTAATAAATATATTCGTCGGGATACTAAACCTAATACTTGTCCTTCACTGGCTAGTACAAAGGAAAATTCCCCAATTTGTGCCAGTCCTAAACCAGCAATTAAGGCTGTTTTCAATGGGTAGCGGAACAGTTTGACTAAGGGCGTAATAATCAAAAACTTACCGACAAACACCAACGCCACTAAACCTAAAATTAATTCCAGATTCTGCCACAAAAACATCGGGTCAATCAGCATCCCAATGGCCGCGAAGAACAAACTGGCAAAAATATCTCGTAGCGGTTCTACGTAAGTTAGGGTTTGGTCGGCGTATTCCACCTCAGAAATCATCAAGCCGGCGACAAAGGCCCCCATTTCAATTGACAAGCCCAGATACTCTGTTAACAGAGCAATACCTAAGCATAGAGCTACAACACCTAGTAAAAATAATTCTCTGCTTTCCGTGCGGGCTAACAGTCGCAACAATGGCGGTATGAGCCAAATCCCCGCCACGACAGCCCCAGCCGCAAATAAACCAATCCGTACCAGGGCTGTGAGTACAGCTACACCAATTACTTCTGCTGGTGCGTGCAGTGCAGGTAAAACCGCCAGCATTAGCCCTAAAGCCAAGTCCTGCACTACCAAAATCCCCAACATTACCTGTCCGTGGGGCGTTTCCGTCTCGTTACGCTCCATCAAACACTTGAGGACAACGGCAGTGGAAGATAAGGAAAGAATTGACCCTAAGAATACACCTTTAGCGGGTAAACTGCCCCAAGCTCCCGTTACGCCACACACCAGCACTGTGACTAAGATTGTCAAGGCGATTTGTAGTCCACCTCCACCAAGAGCGATCGCTTTTACTTTTTTTAATTCAGCAAAAGAAAATTCTACGCCCAAGGCAAATAAGAGAAAGGCTACCCCGAACTGCGCTAAAGTTTCTACTTGAATAACCTCTTTAATCAGCCCTAGCCCCGCAGGCCCAACAACCATTCCCCCAATGAGATAACCCAGTAGCACGGGTTGTTTTAAAAGGGATGCCAACAGTCCCCCACAGGCTGCGACTCCCAAAACTAGTACTAAATCGACAATTAATCTAAAATCTTCCTGCACAATCTTTAAAAAGAACTATTAAGACCTGTTAACTTCAGCATACAAATTTTTATCTATCTAGGGGTTAAATTGTTGGTATAAAGGCAACAAAATTTGTGCTTTCTTCGGGAAACTGCCTAATTAAAACTTATTGAATAAACCTACACAGTTTATGCTATGTAAGCACCTACCATAAAATGGAAAAATACTTTAAATAATCTGCGTCTCATTACCCAACCATTTTTACTATGTTGGTTAATTTATCCCTGGTTCAGTATTTTCCCTAATTCACATTTATTGCTGGGATTCAAGCATTGAATTGCTGCAATGAATCAGTTTAAACCCTGTTATGCTTCTGAATGATTTTGCTCGTCAACTACTTGCTTATTCTGGAAAGTGACAGAAAAGGGATATTTCTGATAAATTAGCAGACTTGGCAAGATTCAGATAGCTGAAACTGTTCCCTGTTCCTTGTTCTCACAGATCACTTTTTCAGCAAACCCTACATAGGAACATTAACAAAGTTAACTGTGTATGGTTCCTCTAAAGATTGCTGTGTACTAGTTTTCACTGCTGCTAAATAGCGTCGCAAAGCAGACAATTGCTGAGAGTTAGGACGATAGCTGAGATTACCTTGCTTTTCAAATAGGGGTGCAGTTGCGATCGCCTGATAATCTAAATTCTGAGATGAATTCTGGGTTAACCATGCTGACTCAGGTGGCGATGGAATCAAACCCGCAGGTAATTCTCCTTCTAAAAATGCCAATAATCTTTGCTGACAAATACTTGTATTAATTCCCCTTCCCTCAAACAATTGCAGCACTTCGTTAAAGGACAAACTTCGCTCTGGTAACAGCCGCAGCAATTCTGTAAACAGAAAGTAGTCAGTATACTGTTGTCGCGGTTCTTCTAAAATCTGGGGATGTAAAGGTAACATTGCTAAACCCAATGCAACCCGGCTGCAATTCGGTGCGCCATTTTCCCCTAAATACGCATCCTGCATAATCTTGGCGTTGGGGAGTTTTTGCTTGAGCCAATGATGCACAACTCCTAATGATGCAACTCCACCAGTCAAGATGGCTTGATTAATGGCTTCGGTGGGGATACCCCGCGCGACTAGCAATTTATTTAATTCGCGGTTCAGCCGTCGCACAAAGGGGACAAACACCTGATTTTCTAAGTCCCGTCTTTGTAGTTTCCACTGTTGGTCTGCCAAATCCAGGGTGAAATTTTCTTGGTGTTGCAAAATTAACTTTAATGCGAGAGCAGCTTCGAGAGCAGCTTGTCCTAATATTGAACTTTCTAGGCGCTGTTGTAAGCGAATTCGCACACCAATATCTGGCTCTCCGGCTCTTGGTAAATCAAATTTATCTAACCCCAAACTTTGCCACTGCATTTTGTCGATATCAGGGAAAGCTGGTTGCCAATGCCAAGAGCTACTAGTATTATTTTGACCACTATCTGGAATATCTTTGCGTGATTGCCGATATTTTGGCGGAATCAGCAACTGACAAATAATATCTTGTTCTATTCCCTTACTTGCATAAGGAAAACTGTGCAGCATAAAATCTTGGTGCGCTAATTGCAGCAGATTTTCTGGGACATCAACCAAAGCCATTTCGGTGGCGGTTGCGCCAATATTAATCACCAAAGTATTGCCCAGCAAAGATTCTGTGGTTTGGACAGGCTGTAAACCAGTGCGATCGCTCACTTGAATGATTTCGCCGTGACTTTGATCGAATAAACTAATTAAACTGGCGATCGCTTCTTCTACAAAAAATACTTGCTGGGGATGTTGAATCAGTTTGCTTGTCAGCAAAGCTTCCCGCACATTAAATCTATATTGTTCTGACCAACTAGAAGGACAAGTGCAGATAACACCAGCGATTTTACCGACAATTGTGTGGAACGTCGGCTGATTAATCCCCACAGCCATAGCCACTAAACCTTGAGTTGTGCTTTGGCGATCGGATTTTAATGTTAAAAGTAACTTAGAGAGCGATCGTACCACCCAAATTAATGGCCCTGCCGAAAACTCATTGAATTGCAGCACAGGTTCCCATTTTTGCTCTTCATTTTTATAGGGAATCGCCACTTGTAAATAAGGCTTTAATTGTGCGGAACATTGGCTACTCTTGACATTAGTTCCACCATTTGAAACTGTAGCATTTGGTAGATAAACTTCCGCAGGTAAACGAAATGAATGTTGAAAAGAAGTCGCGCCTGGAATATTTTCTGCCGACCAGTAAATAGGATACACCACCGACTGGGAGCGATTTAACAAAGCCGCAGAAATACCTGTTGTTCCCAAATCAATACCTAAATACCATACCGAGTTATGCACATCGACGGTCAGTTCTATCTGGCTGGGAGAAATGGAACCAGTTGTAGCTTCCTTTTTTTTTTCGTTGGCGGGACTAAAGTTTAAATCAGCTTGTGTTTGTGGCAATGATATAGGTGCAACTGGTGGTACAGCCGGACGCGAAAAAGCCACATTTGGCGTGTGGTCTACTGTTTGCGGATGAGGAAAAGTAACATCTGGTGGTTCGCTCTCTGCCAGACTGTAGACATCCGCTGACTGATAATTGAGCAACTCATCAAAATTAGCTAAATCTTGATTTAATTGCTGCAACTGTGATTCATTCAAAGAAATCTCCGGTAAATTTGCCGACTGCATTACCTCTGGCGCAAGCAAATTCTCCTGGGGGGAAGCCGCAATATATATATCTGATAAATTCTCCTGGGGTTCCGCATCAGAGGTATCTGCAATTTCTGGAGTTGGTTCATCCAAAGTTAGTACGATTTCTGCGGGTGATAAACCAGGCCATAAATTCTCTTCACTACTCTCCTCAGCGAACAGTTCACTTAAAGAAGTAATCGTATCAGTATGTTCTGGCTGAACTGGAATATTTTCACGTAGGGAAGGAGAATAACTGAGTGTAGCGCTGAATAATTCCGGCTCTTCCTCAAAAAATAATTTTTGTTGGAAATCCGATGATAAATCAATAAATTGCGGCGAATCAGTTGGTATGTTTGGCGGTGGAGTGGAACTCGGTTCAAACAACCCTGCATCTGACTGAGTGAATATCGACTCTGGTAAGCCAACATTCCCATCAAATAACGGTGTTAGTGGAGGGTTATCACTAATATTTAATGCGGCAAAATCTGCTGTGACTCCTGGAGATGTTTCTGGTTCTTTTACAGGAGTGCTGAGAGATGCGGTGTCAATAATATTTGCGGAAAAATCCGGTGTTGGTTCCTCTGGCTTAGGCTCAACACTCGATTGAGTGACAGAACTAATATTAAATAAACTGGCGTAAAGTTGATCTACCTCATCAGTATCAGTCAACTCCATATTCTCTGGTGCTGAGTCACTGAATATCTCTAAAAGTTCTGGGGGAGGAGTGACAGCTTCGGGAGTAGGTAAGAGTGATGGCGAATTTAATGATTGTGGGGTCTGTTCCCTGTTCCCTGTTCCCTGTTCCCAGGTGGAAGTAGGTAGGAGTGATGGCGAATTTAATGGTTGTTGTGGAGTATCATCCGCTAATTGCTCCCAGTTCTCCAACCCTTCCAATTCCAAAGGTGTTGTCGAATTATCCCCAGCTTGAGTCACAATACCTGTTAGTTCTAACAGCATGGCATCCAAATCGTTAGCTGCCACATCAGATGCAAATTCGACTTCTGGTTCTGGCAATTCTAATGCTGGATTTGTGGCTTCTGTCTTGGTAATAGCAGGTGGGGTAGTTTCTACAGTAACAGCATCTTCTTTCGTTGGGAATGGCGATCGCCCTGATGTTTCCTGAACTACCGCCGCGGGAATTGAGGTAGGAAGTTGCTGCAATTGCTGAGTCCAATTATTCAAGAAACTCACCAGCAACTGTTCCCCTTGCAAGCCTGTACTGTGCATTCTCGCCAGTGCTTGCGACAAGGATTCATGATAAGTATTAATATTACGTTGTAGTGCGTCAAAAACAACATTCACCGTTCCATCTAAAGACAGTAAACGTTGGTCTAATTCCTTAGCAAACTGAGTTAACCGTTCTACCTGTGTTGAAGATTCTAATGCAGACACACCCGTAGCAGATGTTCGTTCTATAATGTTGTGCTGACTTGGGCTAACAGCATTCAACTCATTCGCCATATTCGAGTTGATATGCGGTGCGACAGTAGGAACAAGGCGACTCATTAGTACCTGTAAAAATTCCCCAATAATTTGCTCTTGATTCGCTAACTGTTGACTTAAAGAGTAATTTTGCAGTCGCCTCTGCTCTAACTGCCGAATTTCCTGCATCAGGGTCGAGCGTTCTTGCAACAGCGCTGTTAATTCTGCTTGGAGTGGCTGAATTAATATCGCCAATTCACTTTTGAATTGGCTACTCAGAACACTATTTTCTGCTGACTCAGATGAAGATAACTCTCTTGAAGATGGGTTATTTACTTGTTCAGCAAATTTTGCCAACAACGGTGATGTTTGCATCTGTCCCGTTGGCTGAGGAAGATAGCCTTGTAAATCCTCAGTTTCCTTTAAATTCACCAGGAAGTTGCGAACTCGTTCTAAAACCTCTCTGGCTTCTGGCGCTTGACCAGACAGCAACTTCGGCAGTCGCTTACCATTGTTAGTGAGTAAGTTATCAATATCTGCGATCAGTTTTTGAATTTCATCAGCGCGGGAAGTCACTTTGAATTACCTTAGCTAGAACTGGATTTTAACTTGGGTGAGAAATTGACGCTTATCAAAGTTAAGAACGGTAGCAACTGCCCCTCAGACTTCTGACGGCAATTTATGATAACTAGGCATCATGGTAATTAGCTGGAGTGCTAATTGAAGTACCAGGATACAAAAATATTCCCTAATTGTCAGCCAATTGGTTGACTAGGCATTTTGCTCTTTTACCCTACAGGCGATGTTACAGCCTCTGGGACTTCACAATCAAAAACATAAAAAAATGCAACAAATCGGCCAGGAGTCTAGAACCAACTGGCATCTGATCACAGACACCACATCAACAAGGCAAATTCCCTCCACTTTACATCCACATGCGCCATTAATCTAGCTAAGGAGTATAGGAATGGCAAGTTAGCTAGAACACAAAAAATAATTTGGATAACCTACGCACAAAGGTTAGTGGTTGACATTGGGACTGACAGGTGTAGGTTTTTGATGATATGTCTGGGAAACTTGGTTATAGACTTTAAGGGTATGGGGATGTAGGGAATGATCAATTTTCCGAAGATTTTCCGTTAGCAAAAATTAACTAGTTTGAGTATCATTAATGTGGTTTACCTAAATTTTTTAGTAAATATTTTTGCAATGCAGCTAGGTTTTCAAACTTCTCCCAGAGGCACTTAGACATTACTTACAAAAGTTTTACTCTATTTAAACTGCGTCAGTGAGACTGTTCTTACAAATGCTTTTATTGTGATTTTGTTTACTGGGCTGAAGTCTGTATTGAAAAAAGTCTTAGCCTTGATGGCTTAGGCTGAAATTAGCTCTGTTGTTTGTTTTGTGTGTAATACCTTTAATGAAGATGCCGTAATGGGAGACCGATATAGCTTGCAAGAAGAACCTATTCATCCGTGGATTAGAACCGCTCCCTTTTTTCAAGGGTTGCCCGAATCAGCGGTGGAAGCAGCCCTTATCCATCTGGTGACTCGAACACACCCAGCAAATCAAGTGATTTTGTTGGAAAATGACTGGGGTGGTTCTGTATATTTCATCTTTGAGGGTTGGGTAAAAATTCGTACTTATAATTTGGAAGGTAAAGAAGTAACTCTGAATATTCTGGGTAAAGGCGAATTATTTGGTGAAATGGCAGCTTTAGATGAAGTGCCTCGTTCTACCGATGTGATTACTCTTACTACTACAGTTATCGGCAGTCTACCATCTCAAGATTTTGTTAAGTTACTCCAAATAGAACCCTTGGCAGGGGTAAGATTATCCAAGTTGATGGCTAGGCGCTTGCGGCAAGTAAATCGTCGTCTACGGTTGCGAGAATCTGATAGTCAATCGCGGGTAGCAGACACTTTGTTATTTTTAGCAGAAGGGCAGGGCAAGCGATCGCTCACAGGAACAGAAATTCCGAATTTGCCTCACCGAGAATTGAGTAGTTTAAGTGGACTGGCGCGAGAAACCGTGACAAGAGTCTTGACTAGGTTAGAAAAGAAAGGGTTAATTCAACGGGATCAAGACACTATTTCCATCCCCGATGTGTTAGCCCTGGAAAGATTGATTGTATAAAAAATTTTCAAAATGAGTATTGTCCATTCTCTGCCCGAAGAGCCAGAGGAAAGCCCATCTTCTGAATCTCCATTTTCTCACCAAGAGGAATTACAACAAAACGACAATTCCCATCATTCTGGGAACCATAGTCAATTACAATCTCCTCATTTAAAAGCTGTTGCACCTTTAAGAATGGTAGAAACGGCATTTTTAGCTAGTACTGCCAGCTTAATTTGGTTTATTAATTTTTATTTTCCTTTGGGGCCAGTATTGCGGATATTTTTTCCAGTACCGATCGCTCTAGTTTACCTGCGCTGGGGACAAAGAGCCGCATGGATGGCCGCAGTTACTTCTGGCTTGTTGTTATCTGTACTCATGGGGCCTGTTCGCAGTCTCTTGTTTGTCATGCCGTATGCTTTTATGGGCGTACTCTTGGGCGCAACCTGGAATCGTCGCGTTCCTTGGATTGTGTCTATTACTTTAGCGACACTTTTAGGCACTTTAGGTTTCTTTTTTCGGATGTGGTTACTGTCTATATTGTCCGGCGAAGACTTATGGATTTATTTAATTAACCAAGTTACAGATATCATCGAGTGGATATTTCTCAAACTCGGATTATTAAATACTCCCAGTGTATTTTTGATTCAAGTCGGAGCTTTTGCCTTGGTTGTTATTAATAACTTTATTTATCTATTTGTGGTACACCTAGCTGCATGGCTACTACTAGATCGTTTGGGCAATCCTATTCCCCGTCCTCCCCGCTGGGTGCAAGTCATGATGGATTATGAAGGGTAGAGAAGGCAGGAGGCAGAAGTCCAGAGTTTTTTAATTATTGACTTTTGACTTTTGACACTTGATTCTTAATTTATGATTAGTATTTATACTCAAATAGAACAAGGTAAAGCCTGGATTAATAAATATCGTGGTAATTTACCTGTGTTTGCCTGTGTGTTAGGTTTTACAGAAACTGCTTTGATTCCCGGAATTTCAGCGGCTGGAAGTACGCCAGAAGACCGCAAGTACACAGCTTGCGCGGATGCTGAATTTTTATACTACGGTGCAGCACATCAACCGCAGTATTCTTTACCACCACTCACAGCGGGAGCATCGCCTGTGTTAATTTCTCGCGCTGTGGTGGAAGCACTCAAAATTCCAGTTTATTTATTTAATGCGGGATTACCTCAGTTCCCGGCTGTACCAGCAATTGATTTGGGTGGTTCCTTGGCTGAGTGTGTAAGTACAGGTAAGGCGATGGAATTAGCCACAGTCAAACATTTGCTAGAACAAGGAATGATTTGGGGTGATCGCTTGGCGGCTGAAGTTCCACAAAGTTACGTAATTTTGAGTGAATGCGTTGTTGGCGGTACGACAACCGCTTTAGCTGTTCTCACAGCTTTAGGAATAGATGCGATCGGCAAAGTCAACAGCAGTCACCCAATTTGTAACCATCAGCAAAAGTGGGAAATAGTTCAGTCGGGGTTACAAAAAATTCCCCATAATTCCCATCCTTTAGAAATCGTGGCAGCCGTGGGTGATCCTATGCAAGTGGTAGTGGCGGGAATGGCGATCGCCGCTAGTCGTCGTTCTGGGGTAATACTAGCAGGTGGAACACAAATGCTGGCCGTTTACGCTTTAACTACAGCAATTTCTCAAACACTTAACTTATTTTGGCAACCCACAGAGGTAATTGTCGGTACAACCCGCTGGGTAGCAGAAGATCCCACCGGTGAGACTGTTGATTTAGCCCTCAGCTTAGATAAAATCAGCAAAACTCAAGGTACAAATCCACCTTTACTATCAACACAACTAAGTTTTGCCAATTCCCGTTATCCCCAACTCCAAGCTTATGAGCAAGGTTTTGTCAAAGAAGGTGTAGGTGCAGGAGCCGCTTGTATTACAGCCTATCTCTACCAAAATTGGTCACAATCTCAACTTTTAGCAGCTATTGAAGACCAATTCCAGCGGCTTAGTCAATCTAAAATTTAGCTCAATACGTTTCATTTAATAGGAAAGGTAACTTCAGACATTGTTGATTGCTGAAAACTTTAACTCAGCACTTTGCTGAAGTATCACCTCAATGCAAAAGTACCGGACTGAGAAAGCTCCGGTAAATTCTGGGAAATATTGACTATTGAACCATTAATGAATTCTTTCTCGGAGTAATTGTTCTTCTAATGCCGCAATCCGATTGTAGGCTGCGGTTAATTGCGCTGTCAGTCGTTGTATCTGAATTTCTGGTGTTAAAATCTTATCCCCGCCTTGACGATTCATATCTAAATAAATGCCATCAGTTAGAACATCCTTATGTTCCAACTCTGGATTCAAACTAATTGATCCTTTTAATTGATAAGGAAAACTATCATTATTTTCTTGATAGTTATCTTTTGCTTGTGTTTTCGCTAAGGAGCATTCTGAGAAAGCCTGAGCCACTTTAAAATCAAGCTGCTCAATTACCTGGTAGAGGGCATCCAGTTTATGGCTTAAAGTCAGGATCTGGTTTTGTAATGGCTCCATCTAATACCCTCGTCAGTATATTTCCTCCATGTTATTCAATTTACTGGCAATGTTAAACATACTTATGAATTATTTAATTATTCAAATATTCTGTCGGAATGAAATAACTAAGTTATTAAATATCAATGCTTCTTAAATATTAATTAAAGTTATAGCTCCATTTTTTATTAAAAAATGTAAACTTAAAGGAATTTATTTTGAGAAAAACCTGAAAACGTAAAAAATAAAAAACTATTTACAGATAACTTAAGGTAAAAAACATATTTTTACCGTTAATATAGTTCTCTCATAATTCATAGTTTTCTGACAATTGTTTTTTAATTCAATTTTAATTACTAAGGTGTGTTAAACATTGAGATGATATTTTTGAAGAGCAATCATATCATTTCACAAAAAAAATGATACAAATTTATGGGTTTTTCATTCTTTCCCCCTGCTCTCTGCCCACGCCAGTCGCTACAAGTCGGGAAACCCGCCGACACTTGCTATAACGGAGGGAATCTCCGCAACGCAGTGTCTCCCCAACGCGCTGGCTCCCCTGCGGTCTATTTGTATCAAACTTAAAGTGAAACGGTATCAGCACTTAACACCAATTGGAAAATTGATTGCTACATATATAGCAATCCTCGATCATTAGCGAACAACTGCTATGTTCCCTTTCTTTGTATACTTTGCGTCCTACTCTGCGGGTTCGCCGTTAGGCGTTTTCGAAGAGTAGTCATAACGCGTATATGCGGTTCGTGATCAGAATTATTTGTTCACGACCTATCTGGAATGGCTGTAGAATTCATTTGATTGTTAAGGTTTTGTCTGGCTCAATTGTTGTTGAGTCTGCCCAAGAGATGAATTCTTCCACGAATCAATTCTTCATCCCTGTGGTCGCAATTCCGCGAATAAATTGACGCTGACCAATCAGAAACAATAACATAACAGGCAGCGTTGCAATAGTTACTGCCGCCATCATCAAAGGCCAGTTATTGGTAAATTGCTCTTGAAATTCCGCCAATGCTAACTGTACTGTTCTTAATTCTGGGCGTGTGGTGAATACCAAAGGCTTAAATAAATCATTCCATTCAGCAATAAAGGTGAATAAAAACAATGTCACCAAAGCTGGACGAGCTAAAGGTAACAATATCCGCCACAAAATTTGTAGCCTGTTCGCCCCATCAATATTTGCGGCTTCTTCCAATTCTACTGGAATGGTTTGAAAATATTGCCGTAAGAGAAATATGCCAAAACCATTGACAGCCGTTGGTAAAATCAGCGCCCCATAAGTATTAATTAAGTGTCCCCACTTTAAAACCAAAAATATCGGTATAACCAACAGCTGAAAAGGGATTACCAAGGTTGCTAAAACAACTAGCAGTAGAGCTTGTCTACCACGAAATTTCAATCTCGCCAGGGCGTAACCAGCCAAAGCTGAGGTGATCAACTGAAACGCCGTGACTGCGATCGCTACTAAGGTAGAATTAGCAAACGCCAACAGGAACTTCCCTCGCTGCCACGCATCATAATAATTACCTAAAGTCCAACCTTGAGGCATCATATCTGGAGTCGCGCCAGGAGGTGCAAAAGATGTGAAAAACACGACAAATAGCGGGAGTAAGACAATTAATGCGCCGCATAGCAGCACCGCTAAACTAAAAATATCGTCAGATTTCAGATTCCAACTTGATTTCATCATAAGTAAATAGATAGCAGAAGCTAGGGGCTAGGAGGAATTGACCATTGACTATCGACTATTAACCTTTGACTCTTGATTCATTTGTTTCTTTAGTACTAGAGCATCGCCCCCAGCAAAAGCTAATCTATTACATAGTGACTTGTTAAGTTAAATTAAACAACAGTGAAGATTACCCTAAAATTACAGGGGAAATTAAGCGTTAGTATCAAATGATTCATCTTACAGGAGTGAAGATACCATGCAGCCGTTGGCAGCCGAATTAGAAATTGATTTCCAAAGCGAAACATATAAAGATGCCTATAGTCGCATTAATGCGATCGTGATTGAAGGGGAACAAGAAGCTTATGAGAATTACATCAAACTAGCTGAACTGCTGCCAGCAAATCATGATCAACTGATTGGCTTGTCGAAAATGGAAAGCCGCCATAAAAAGGGCTTTGAAGCTTGTGGACGGAATTTAAAAGTTACCCCAGACCTGCAATTTGCTAAGGAGTTTTTTGCACCTCTGCACGATAACTTTAAAGCCGCAGCAGCCACAGGTAACGTTGTCACCTGCTTACTGATTCAATCTTTGATTATTGAATGCTTTGCGATCGCGGCCTACAACATCTATATCCCTGTTGCTGATGATTTTGCCCGCAAAATTACTGAAGGTGTAGTCAAAGATGAATACAGTCATTTAAACTTTGGTGAAGTTTGGCTGAAAGCTAACTTTGAAGCATCTAAAGCTGAACTAGAAGAAGCAAACCGCCAAAACTTACCCATTGTTTGGAAAATGCTCAACCAAGTAGCAGCCGATGCTGAAGTGTTAGCAATGGAAAAAGAAGCTTTAGTCGAAGACTTCATGATTCAATACGGTGAAGCCCTAAGTAACATTGGCTTCACAACTAGAGATATCATGCGCTTGTCAGCCTACGGCCTTTCCGCTGCTTAAAACAAGTATGAAGAATGAAGGATGAAGATAAAAGAAGAATCCAAAAGTGGGCATTCAGGATACAGAATAACTGAGCCTGGCTCTGCAACCCACAGATTTATTTAGGGCTTCGTCAAGAATTCATCCTGAATTCTGACTCCTGAATCCGATTTTGCTAAAACTTCAGACTTCAGACTTCAGACTTTATTGTATTTTTAAGGTTAGGTATTGTCACTTACCCACTAAATTCCACGCTTTCGACGCAGCAAACGCCTAATACAATACATGTTTGGTCTAATTGGACATCTGACTAGTTTAGAACACGCTCAAGCGGTAGCTCAACGATTGGGATACCCAGAATATGCCGATCAAGGTCTAGATTTTTGGTGCAGCGCCCCGCCACAAATTGTTGATCACATTAAAGTTACCAGCCTGACTGGAGAGATCATTGAAGGCAAGTATGTAGAATCATGCTTTTTGCCAGAAATGCTGGCGAATCGGCGGATTAAGGCGGCAACGCGCAAAATTCTTAATGCAATGGCTCATGCTCAAAAGCATGATATAGACATCACAGCTTTAGGCGGTTTTTCATCAATTATTTTTGAAAACTTTAATTTAGAGCAGTTCAGCCAAGTCCGCAACATCAAATTAGAGTTTGAACGCTTCACTACAGGCAATACACACACTGCCTACATTATCTGTCGGCAAGTAGAAGCCGCTGCAAAACAAGTAGGAATTGAACTGTCGAAAGCAACAGTAGCTATATGTGGAGCAACTGGGGATATTGGTAGTGCAGTAACCCGCTGGCTAGATGCCAAAACGGATGTCAAAGAAATTTTGCTGATTGCCCGTAACCAAGAACGCCTGCAAAATCTCCAAGACGAATTGGGGCGAGGGAAAATCATGGCTTTGGATGAAGCATTACCCGAAGCTGATATTGTAGTGTGGGTGGCAAGTATGCCCAAAGGGGTAGAAATTGACCCCAAGGTGTTAAAACAACCTTGCCTACTCATTGATGGTGGCTATCCTAAAAATTTAGGTACGAAAATTCAACATCCTGGCGTTTATATACTCAACGGTGGCATTGTTGAGCATTCTTTAGATATTGACTGGAAAATTATGCAAATCGTCAATATGGAAGTGCCAGAACGCCAGCTATTTGCCTGTTTTGCCGAAGCTATGCTACTGGAATTTGAGAAGTTACATACGAACTTTTCTTGGGGGCGTAATCAGATTACCGTAGACAAAATGGAGCAGATTGGTCAAGCATCGGTAAAACACGGCTTTAGGCCACTGCTGCTTTAGCAAAGTAAAAAGTCAAAAGTAAAAAGTTAAAAGCATCTTTGTACTTTTGCCTTTTTACTTTTTACTTCTTAAATCCCCAATCCCTAGTTCCTCACCCCTAGTTTATATGGCTACTACCGAGCGTAAACCACTACTGTTAGATTTTGAAAAGCCGTTAGCAGAACTATCCAACCGCATTGAGCAGATTCGGCAACTTGCAGAAGAAAATGGCGTTGATGTATCTGGTGAAATTCGCAAGCTAGAAGCACGCGCGACAAAACTGCGTGAAGAGATTTTTAGTACTTTATCTCCGGCTCAAAGGGTGCAAGTCGCCCGTCATCCCCGTCGTCCCAGTACTCTTGATTACATCCAGGCGATTACAGATGAATGGATGGAGTTACATGGCGATCGCTGTGGTACAGATGATCCGGCTTTAATTGCTGGTGTAGCTCGTTTAGGTGGGCAGCCGGTAGTAATGTTAGGTCAACAAAAAGGGCGTGACACTAAAGACAATATTGCCCGTAACTTCGGGATGGCGGCTCCTGGTGGTTATCGCAAAGCCATGCGTTTGATGGAACATGCCAATAAGTTTGGAATGCCGATTTTAGCTTTTGTTGATACACCCGGCGCTTTAGCCACAGTAGCAGCAGAACATCAAGGTGCTGGCGAAGCCATAGCTTATAATCTGCGCGAGATGTTTAGCTTAGATGTACCGATTATTTGCACAGTTATTGGTGAAGCAAGTTCTGGTGGAGCGCTGGGTATTGGTATTTGCGATCGCCTACTGATGTTTGAACACGCTGTTTACACTGTGATTAGCCCTGAAGGTTGTGCGGCGATTCTCTGGAAAGATGCCAGTAAAGCACCTCAAGCCGCTGTCGCTTTAAAAATTACTTCTCATGACTTAAAAAACTTAGGGATTATTGACCAAATTTTAGCGGAACCAATTGGCGGCGCTCATTCTGACCCCTTAGAAGCCGCAACCACCCTCAAGCAAGCACTTTTAGATAATTTAGATGAACTTAAACAGTTAACATCTCCAGAAAGACGGCAAATGCGCTACGAAAAATTCCGCAAAATTGGTGTTTTTACAGAAATTCCCCACTAGCCAGCCAAACCTAGGTCATTAACTCAAGAGCAATGTTATAATTGCCTGTGGTTCTTAAAGATTTTTAACAATCTTTTTAACCACAGGCATTTGTATTTATGATGAATCGTCTCACTTAAATGAGAGATTTGTGTAGTTTTTAGTAACTTACTGCGAGTAGACAGCCAAAATACCCGGATGAAGAAGAATTTTCATCACTGGCGTATATCTAATTGGCAAAAATGCCCACACTGACAATTCAATATAGCAATTGTCAAAAAAAAATTATCGGAATTTAAGGTTACTTTAATGTAGCCCATCCGAAAGGCTTAAATAATTTGGTGGCAAGGGGCTTGGGTCACTGCCAAAAAAATGGGGGAAAGCATGAGTAGTAAGCAGAAACAACATGCCCTGATTACTGGGGCTAGTAGTGGAATTGGCAAAGCCACCGCTTTAGCATTTGCCAAGGCAGGCATAGATGTTGCTTTAGTCAGCCGTTCTTTAGATAAATTAGAGGCGGTAGCAGCAACAGCCAAGCAAACCGGAGTAGAAGCCAAAGCTTACGCCCTGGATTTAGCCGATTTACCACAAGTAGAAGCAAAAATAAATGCGATCGCCCAAGATTTTGGCAACATAGATATTTTGGTAAACAATGCCGGAATAGGCTACACAGCTAATTTAAATGACACCAGCTTAGAAGACTGGCAACAAGTTATTAACATCAATCTCACCAGTGTATTTGAGTGCATCAAAGGAATTTTGCCGGGAATGCGCGATCGCGGCACAGGCACAATTATCAACGTAGCCTCAATAGCTGCCAAGCAAACCTTTGCTGGATGGGGAGCCTATTGTGTTAGCAAAGCCGGACTTCTAGCCCTTTCTCAAACCCTGGCTCAAGAAGAACGCGCCCACGGTATCCGTGTTACGGCCATTTGTCCTGGTTCTGTGAATACAGAAATCTGGGACACAGACACCGTTAATGTCAACTTTGACCGTTCAAAAATGTTAACTCCAGAAATTGTGGCACAGTCAATTCTCCACACCGTCTTATTGCCACCACAAGCGGTGATTGATGAATTGATTCTCATGCCCAATACAGGCACTTTTTAGGCATTTGTTCTTGGTCATTAGTCATTTGTTATGAGTGAATCACAAAAGACAAATGACCAACGACCAATGACTAATGACTGATAGCAAACATCCAAAAATTAACTGAAAATTACATCATGACTATTGCTAGTTCTAACGGTTCCAATCGTTTTCAATCTCCGCTGATTTCCGATTTGGCAGAGGCCATCAATACCAGACCCGATCGCAACACCCACGACGGACGACTACCGGATTTGCAACCGCCTTCTGAGGAAAATATGGAGCAAATGATGGATGCCGTCAGGAACATCATAGTCGGCGTTGGCGAAGATCCTGAGCGTGAAGGACTGCTCAAGACTCCCAAGCGTGTTGCTGAGGCAATGCGTTATCTTACCAGTGGCTATAACCAATCTTTAGAAGAACTGGTGAATGGTGCCATCTTTGATGAAGGTCATAACGAGATGGTACTAGTTCGAGATATTAACTTCTTTAGCCTCTGCGAACATCACATGCTGCCGTTTATGGGGAGAGCGCATGTTGCTTATATTCCTAATCAAAAAGTTGTGGGCTTAAGTAAGTTAGCCCGGATTGTGGAAATGTATTCCCGACGGTTACAAGTTCAGGAAAGATTAACTCGCCAAATTGCCGAAGCGATTCAAACGATTTTGGAACCTCAAGGTGTAGCAGTAGTTATGGAAGCTACTCACATGTGTATGGTAATGCGGGGTGTCCAGAAACCTGGTTCCTGGACTGTTACCAGTGCCATGCTGGGTGTATTTCAAGACGAACAAAAAACCCGCGAAGAATTCTTTAACTTGATTCGCCATCAACCAAGCTTCTTTTAGAAGTAACGCGATGTGCGACTTATTTTTGAAACCCCGCTTCCATTCCTCTCTCCGCAACGGAGAGAGGCTTTGATTCTTCCTCCTCTTCCCTTGTAGAGAAGGAGTTGGGGGTTAGGTCTGAGATAAAGTTGCACACAGCGTGAAGTATGAAAAATAAAATTTCATACTTCATAATTTAGTTTTAAGCCTTTCAAACAGTAGCGCTACCTTGTGTAAATCTTTATCTCCGGGTTGAATTTCGACACCGCTGGATAAATCTATACCATTAGGCTTGACTTGGCTAAGGGCTTCTAAAATATTTTCTGGTGTTAATCCTCCCGCTAAAAACCACGGGCTACTGGGGTGGAATTTTTCTAGCATTGCCCAATCTAAAGTTTGGCCTGTACCGCCTAACTGTTGGGGATGATAGGCATCAAGTAATAAAGTATCTACGTATTGAGCATAAATAGATGCTTGTTCCAGATGGTCAAAACTTCGTATCCTCAGTGCTTTGAGAATTTCTACATTGGGGATTTTTTGACGTACTTGGTGGCAAAATTCTGGTGTTTCATCACCGTGCAACTGCACACCAGTTAAACCAGAATTATTCACTATCTGGCTAATCTCCTCAATGAGAGCGTTAGCAAACACGCCGATTTTATCAATTTCATCTGGTAGCTGTGTCACGGCTGCCCGAATTTGCATTGCTGTAACATAACGAGGCGAAGTAGGTACACAAATAAATCCTAAAGCTGTTGCGCCTAAAGATGCGATCGCTTTAGCTTGTTGTGGTTGAGTGATGCCGCAGATTTTAACCCGCATATAGTTCTAAAGAGCGAATTTTTGCTAACAATCTCTGGTTGCTTACTCAGTAATTCTATAATTTTGAAGGTTTTATGAATTTTGTCATTTAGGAGACAGAACCTTGATGTTATCAAATTTACTGGCAGCAGCAGCTAATGTTCCCGCAACTCCCGCGTGGACTCCCACCGTTGGAATCATTATTAGCGTTAGCAGCATCATCATTCTGTTGCTATCCACCCGAATTGAAAAACCTCAAGTTGGCCCCAAGTTGCCAGTTCTGCCCGTTAGTGTTCCTACATTTATCGCGGCTATGGCTTTTGGGCATATTATCGGTATCGGCATCGTTTTAGGACTGACTAATATTGGTCGTCTATAAATCACAAGATGACACAGAAGTGAGATTATCAATCAATCTCCTACTCTGAAACTCATTCTGGTTCTTTCTCTAGCAATGCAACACTCAAGTTTAGCCCAGTTAGATTTTGCTATTTTTGTTACCTTAAAGACAGATTTCATAGCAATTTCATCACGAAAGCTAAGTTGATAGTTCTTGTCTGGAGAAAGAACCATAAGTAGATGCAAAACAAACTACCGCAAATAATTTGGTTAGCATCGGCGGCGATCGCACTATTAGCAAGTGGTTGCGAGGAAATGCTAAAATACGCGCCACCGTTGCCCAGTCTTGAATTACCATCCAGCCAACCACCACAGCCTGTAATTTCTGCCGAATCTGCCAAAATTGCAGACATGGAAGCTGCAATTCGCCAAGGTATCAACCAAGTGCGTCAGCAAAATGGACTTCAGCCGCTACAAAATAATGAAAAACTCACCCAGGTAGCCCGCAACTATAGCCATCAGATGGCGCAGAAAAAGTTCTTTAGTCACACTGGTGCCGATGGTAGTAGCTTACGAGACAGAGTACGTGCAGGCAGAATCAATTATTGGATGGTTGGGGAAAACTTATTTACATCTACCAATGTGCCGCAACCTGTACCAGCCGCCATCAAAGGTTGGATGAACAGCCCCGGACACCGAGCCAATATTCTGCGTCCAGTATTCAGAGAAACGGGTGTAGGAATCTGGCGAGTTGGGAATACATACTACATGACTCAGTTATTTTTACGACAATAACTTCTTCTCAGACTGTCGCCTATCACCCATAGAATAAGGCAGGAAGCAGGAGGAAAAGTCTGATTATTCCTGGCATTCAAGCTTTCAAATTGTCCTAACACCTCTGACTGTTGCTATATCACAGGATAGGTGCAGCGATCGCCGATTCAATCTAAACTACAAATGTATTATTATGACAGGAGTTTTAGTGAAAGCTAGATGGATAATTACAGCAGCTTCAGCAGCCCTGTTCTTTGGTGGTAGCCTGTTCACATCGCTGCGCGACCCGTGGTTTCAAAATCTGCAACGTCCCAGTTGGTTGACCTTTGAGTTTCTTATTCCTGTTATTTGGACTTTCATTTGGGTTTGCCTCACGATTTCTGCAATTATCGTATGGGAGAAAAGCTGCAAAAAAGGTTCTCGTCCTTGGGGTTTGCTAGTAGTTTATGGTGCGATCGCTTTACTCACATCACTTTACAGTCCCGTTGTGGTAGAACTTCGCAGTTTGACTGGTGGTATGATTGTGGGCGGTTTAGCGACAGTTTTGGTGTACATTTTGGCTTTTGTTGTTAAGCCAATTTCGCAAACTGCTTCATGGCTATTTGTACCTTACGCATTGTGGGGGCCTTTCGGCACTTATCTCACTTGGTTATTACTACAACTCAATAGCCCCATCAACCCATAATGAAACGATTGATTCCCTATTTCTCGCTTTATTTAACTTTGCTATTATCTGGATGTATTGCCAATAGAGATGGTAAAAATCCTCTAGTTACAGCAACACTCAATCCAGCAGCACCCAGCAATAATCAAGATGCAAACTATATCACTCAGGTTGTGCAACAAGTCGGGTCAGCAGTGGTACGCATCAACTCAACGCGGATTGTGGCAGTATCTCCACAAGACTCTTATTTAGGGCGTTTTTTTGGCGCACAGGTGCCGAATAGAGAAGAAGTGCAACGGGGTATTGGTTCAGGATTTATTACCAGTGCGGATGGGATTATTTTAACGAACGCTCATGTTGTCGCCGATGCAGATAACGTATCCGTGGTGTTAAAAGACGGACGCAGCCTTCAAGGTAAGGTGGTAGGCGTTGATAGAGTGACTGATGTCGCAGTAGTGCGAATTAAAGGTACAGGACTTCCGACAGTCAAGTTAGGTAACTCGGATAATTTGTTACCAGGGCAGTGGGCGATCGCCATTGGCAATCCTCTAGGATTAGATAATACAGTTACCCAAGGAATCATCAGTGCAACTCAGCGTTCAGTAGCTGATTTAGGAGTACCCACCGAACGTGTAGATTTTATTCAAACTGATGCTGCAATTAACCCTGGTAATTCTGGAGGCCCCTTGCTCAACGCTCAAGGAGAAGTAATTGGGATGAATACCGCCATCATCCAAGGAGCGCAAGGATTAGGGTTTGCCATTCCTATCAAAACGGCGCAAAGAATTGCTAATGAATTAATCGCTAAAGGACGAGTAGATCATCCTTATGTTGGCATTCAAATGGGTGAGTTAACGCCTGATTTACGCAGCAAAATTAATCAGAGTGATACAGGTTTAAAAGTTAATCAAGATACAGGTGTGATTATTTTAGGAGTCGCCTCCAACTCTCCCGCTGCTCGTGCAGGGTTGCGTCCAGGCGACATTATTGACAGTATTAACGGTGTTGCCATTCAAGATATTCGGCAAGTGCAACAATTGGTAGAAACTACCAAAGTTGGCGACATGATGCAAATTACAATTAATCGTAATGGTAAAAAACAAGCGATCGCCATTCGCACAGTTGCTTTACCTGCAAGAGACATTAGTTGAAGAATTTAGAACCTTAATTATTGATCTTTTTAATATCTCCATAGGCGCGATAAAAACCGCCTCTAGCTGACTCGCGGACTTCTTGGACAAGATAGCGATCGCCAACTTGGCGAATATCTTTGGGAAACTGCACATTCCAGTTAAAATTGTACCCTGGAGAAATCACTCTGACACGCAGTTTACTGCCATCTTGAAAACACTCAACAATTACCCCAGCACTCGTATCTGTAGTGGTTTCGAGAACAGTAGAAGGTGCGGCTCCCTCAGTTTTTGGTGCTTTAATAATAGTTGCATCGGGAATTGTACCAGCTTGAGCAGAGGCGATCGCAGTTTCACTGGCATCAATACAAGCTAAAGCTCCATCAGTGGTTACAATATAAATTCGAGATTCGCAAAACTGCATGGATAAAGCCGAACCACAACCAGTTCCCAACTTCCACAGTCTTTCTCCGGCTTGACTAAAGCAGTAAATCGAAGAATTATTATCACCAGCAAACACATATTTACCATCTTGTGCAGTGGCGCAAGAATAAACCGCAGCATCGCACTTATATATTGTTAGTGGCTTACCCTGCTTGCTAAAACTGTAAATTTTTCGGTCGCTTGCACCTGCGTAAACTGCGGATGCTTCTTGCCAACCGAATAGCACACTCCCGCCAGTTTTTTGATGCCAAACCATTCGACCTTCTTGATTATCATACATCGTCACGCCTTGACTATGACCGTGATAAATCCCAGCTTCATCGCAGCGAACCATCCAGCCAGAATTACCTTGACTTAATCGCGTCCATTGTGACTCATCATTATGATCTATAGTTGTTACGCCACCGTTAGCATCAGAGACAGCCAATAAACCATCTTTAATATCCAGCCAGAAGATATCGACATTTTCATCAATTTTGTAAGCAACGCGGGGTAACTTACCAGTTAAATCGTAGACATTGCCATCATCGCAACCAGCGTAAATCCAGATATCATCAGCTACTAAACATTTAACCCCATCAGGAAGTTTAAATTGATTGCTGACTTTACCTTCATGGTTCAAAGCAAAAACTTGACCAGCTTGATTACCCAGCCAGCAACGGTTAGCATCAATGAAAATGCCAAAAGCCGCTGAATTAGCCGCAAATTTCCATAAAATTGGCGCTTGTTTGGACGTTGAGACAGTACTAGCAACTTCTCGGCGAGTCACAGAACGCTTTTGACGCACACCCATCACAGCATTTTCATAGCCTTTTTTCAGCTTTTCGTTAATTTTTTTCGCCGCTTCCGCCTTGGCTTTTTCTGGTGTCGGGTAAGTTTTGGTCTGCGTCTGTCCTGCGTCACCGATGCGACCGTAGCGGATACTTACTTGAGTATCTTCAACAATAACCTCATAAAACTTGTGGGAACTTCCACTATCTTCTGATAACTCTAAGTATGTTATTTCTTTAGCCATGACATTTGCTCGTTAAAACTGAATGTAAATATTCGGAGTGGTATACAAATAAATTGACCATCCTTAATCGGTTCTAACTATGACCAAGGTCATGTGTCTATAAGCTACAAGTACAAACTTCAACCAAATGAATCTTTTAAAACCGGAGATTCACAATCAATCAGGATTTGAGGCATTGCTACAAGCAATATGAGACTGTTGAAATTAATAAAGCTTGAGATTTGCAATGCACTCAGTACTTAGAGGACTTTCGCCAAGCTGCTTAGTCTTTCATAAACTGGAATCAGGCGATCGCCTTCTATTTCTACGGTATTATCGGGATAATGGCGAATTGCACCTAGCAGTGTGATTTCTCCATCTTCTTGAATAGATTTACTCAAAGATGTTTGTAGCGCCTGTGCATCTAAGTCCCCCGCAGGTGGATGAACTACATCACCAATTTGAGCCAGTAAAATTGGCCCTGTCCAACCAGACAACAAACTATCTAAATAAGCAGGTTCAGCTTTTATACCTGCGACTAGTGCTTTACGAGCTACAGCCGGGTCTTGTTTAGCTACTTGCAAATAATTTCTTAGTGTTGGGGTAGTTTTCCCTGTTTGCACAAACGCATTCAATTCCGTTACAGAAACAGGCCCTTGAAAACTACCATATTTTAAAATTACCTGTTCAGCCGCGTTTGCACTAGCATGGAATAGCAAAACACTAGCACCTACTCCCAAAACTACTGTCTGACTCAATAATTTACTAAACTTCCCCTTAGTTAATTGATTCCAAAATTTAAAAATCTGCATTACATTTAACTTCCTAGTGGTGTAGAGCGTACACAGGTCTAAAATATCTAAGCTTGCTGATCACGACAACATATTTATAAGGTTATCTAAATAGATTAAGTTTGTGGAATCTACTGAGGTATGACCAGCGATAGAAATTAAAATCTCAACATGAGTAGGGTGAGTATAATTATGCCCACCCTAATTTAGTTTTGCTGATTACAGTAGATTTTAAGTTAGTCGAGTACACAATTTCAGAGTGAAAGCCAGATATCAAGGCTGTTTTACTTCTGAAGTCTGCTGTATTTGCTGAACAAATTAAGAGTGGGGTTCTCCTAACAACACAATTGAGCATTTTAATTCTCTTAAGATTTGAGTTGTTACTTGACTAACAGCCAAACCCCCTGCTGTGCGATAGCGAACAGAACGCAACACCGCTAAATCAAAAGACTGAGCTTCTCGAATAATTACTCTAGCGATATCATCACCTTTAACAGTCTGGATATTTGTCTTGACCTGTAACTGACTTTTCGTGGCAATCTCAGATAATTGGGATGTAAATTTCTCAACTAAAGCTGGGCGAGTTTTGCGATCGCTCACATGCAACAATACCACCTCTGCCTGATTCACATCAGCTAAAATTTGCGCGAACCTAACAGCGCCTATAGTTTGTCGTGTCAAATCACCAACAGGTACAAGAATTCTTTGGATAGTTCTCGGACTACTTAACAAACGTGTAACTGCTACTGGACAATGTGCAGACCAAAATACACTATCCAGCACACTACCAAACAAACGAGCGCGGAAACCTGTAGTCTGCGACCAACCCATCACCACTAAATTAGCATTACGTTCCCGACTAGCACGGCTAATTCCCAAAGCTGCATCATCATCAATGCGAATTGCTGGCGAAACTTCCACATCAAATTCTTGGCTAATTTCTTTAGCCAACTGCAATCTTTTTTGGCTCTGTTCAAGTGCTGTTACTAATTGCGGATCATCCATCTGAATCAGAGCTTTGGTAATAGCTAAAGGTACAATTCTCCCCGATTCATGACGCGCCAATAATGCAGCCATTTCTATTAAATAACGCTGGGTTTGCGGATTATAAATTGGCACAACCACAGTGAATTGCTGTTGTTCTGCTTCTATCTCATGCTCATGACTTTCCCACCAAGTTGAGAGTCTATCGGTGGCAAAATCCGCTTCACTAACTTGTAAAGCAGTCGCATACCTAGCAGTAATCACTGGCCCTAAAATTGCCGTCACCAGCATGAGAACAATTACACTGTTTAAAACACCTTCATTAATTAATCTTTCCCCAGCCGGGTTAACAGTTTGATAAGCCACCAATGCAGCCGCAAGTGTCGCTGCTACTTGCGGTAAAGAGAGTGACCACATTGTGAGCATTTCGGCTGTGTTGTAGCGGTAAAATAATTTAGCTAAAAATGCCGCAATAAATTTGCTGCTAATCAAAGCTACTACAATTACCACAGTCAACCAAACAGAACTGAGGGTTTTAAGGAATGCGGGAATATTAATTAACAATCCCATATCTACAAAGAAACATGGGATAAATAAAACACTACCAATAAATTCAATTTTTTCCTTAACTGGGCTACGTCCTAGAACATCATTAACTGCTAAACCTGCTAAAAATGCCCCAACAATTTTCTCAACCCCAATAACTTGCGCTCCCACAGAAGCCAAAAATAATGCTAGTAAAATAAACAAAAACTGGTTGCTTTGCTCATCTCCAGAACGCCGAAAAAATTCCTTACCTGCCCAGTCAAAACCAAACAAAACAACAACGGAGTAAATTGCTAATCCCCCCAATAAAGTAGCTAAACTCAGGGCAGAAAATTCTCCCCCATGAATACCTACACAAATTGCCAATACCAACAAAGCACCCGTATCAGTAAAAATTGTTGCCCCAATTGTGACAGTCACAGCTTCATTTGTGACTACTCCCAAACGACTTACAATTGGATATGCTAAAAGAGTATGGGATGCTAATAGAGAACCAATCAAAAAAGCAGCATTCCAACCGAAATTAAACAAACGTCCAACCAGAATACCAGCTATTAATGGAACTAAAAAGGTTAGTATGCCAAAACCAATTGAGCGATTTTTAGTTTTGCGAAACTGCTCTAGATCAATTTCTAAACCTGCTACGAACATCAAATAAATTTTGCCAATATCTGATAGCAGTTTGATTGTATCTGATTCTGAATTGAGTAACTTTAAGCCATTTTCTCCTAGAATGACACCTGCTACTAGCAAACCCACTAATCCAGGCAACTGCAATTTTTCAAATATTGGCGGTACGGTAAAAATTACTGTCAGGAGAATAGTAAAGGCAACAATTGGGCTTTCTGCTAAAGTTTGAAGTGCCATTGGTGAATCAAGTTTTTTAGGGAAAATTGTATATGCTGAATTTATTTAGCTCAGTAAAATTTAATTTTTAACATTAAGCCTTCCCAGTTGTATCTTAAAAATTAATTTTTTCACATCTATACAGAGATAGAGTGACATATTTTTATAACTGATCATAAGATCATTTTTTTAATAACTAAATATGAAAAACAGAGGAAAAGGTGAATTACCTTACCCTCTCGCTAAAAATTTGCTCTAATTTTTGAGTAAAGCTGAATATTTACTGCCAAATGTAGAGCAGAACAAATAAAACAATCCAGATCACATCAACAAAGTGCCAAAACAGGGAAGTAGAATTAACTCCAAAGTGACCAGATTCGTAATTCCCAGGAATAAAAGAGCGGATAAAAATCATCAATTGCAACAGAATACCTGTCAAAACATGCAAGCCGTGAAAACCTGTTAACAGGTAGAACATTCCGCCAAAGGTGCCAGTCGTGAAACCAAAAGCCAAATGACTCCATTCAATCGCCTGTCCTACCAAGAAATAACTGCCCATTGCCATTGTTGCTAAAAGAAACAGGCGAAAACCCCATAATTTATGACGTTGTAGAGCGCGTTCTGCCAAATAAATTACAAAGCTACTAGCAACCAACACAACAGTATTGATAGCCGGTTCTCTCACTTCTAAACCTTCAACACCAGGCGGTAGCCAGTTAGGAGTTGTTAGCTTGTAAACAATATAGCCAGCGAAAAAACTCAAGAAAATCACACTTTCCGACAATAAGAAAACAATAAAACCAAACATTTTATTGCCTTCTTCATCATGTCCATGCTCCCCAGCATGATGAGAGTGATTTTGCAACTCTTCAGAAACGATATAGCTGTCCATAGGTCAATCGTGTAATATTGCTGAGAAAATACTCCGCGTACCTTTGCGCCTTCCTTAGCGCCTCTCTGCGTTTAAAACCGCAGATAGACGCAGATGTACACAGATAAATCATTGAGCCTGACTGTGGGCTTCTGCTACTAAAGGTTCTGATTTGCCGTAACCGTAAGGTTCAGAAATTACAGTAGGAATTTCTTCAAAATTCTCAACAGGTGGTGGTGAAGAAACTAACCACTCTAAACCAATTGCCCGCCAAGGATTATCAGGTGCTTTCTCACCTTGCATCCAAGAAACTACCATGTTAAAGATGAAGGGCAAAGTAGACATACCTAACAAAAATGCACCAAGACTCGCAATAATGTTCCAGAATTCATACTCTGGGGCGTAGGAAGAAACCCGACGTAACATTCCTTGCAAACCCAATGGGTGCATAGGTAAGAAGTTGAGGTTAGTACCGATGAATGATAACCAGAAATGTAACTTACCCCAGCCTTCGTAATACATCCGCCCAGTCATTTTGGGGAACCAGTGATAAATGGCAGCGTACAAGCCCATTGTCACTGTACCAAACAGGACGTAGTGGAAGTGTCCAACAACAAAGTAGGTATTATTAACGTGAACATCCACAGGTACAGAAGAAAGCATAATACCTGTGATACCAGCGAAGACAAACATGATTAATCCACCCAAGGCAAATAACATGGGTGTATTCAACCGCAACTTACCGCCCCAAATTGTTGCTACCCAAGCAAATACCTTAATGCCAGTGGGTACAGAGACAAACATGGTTGTCAGCATGAAAATCAACCGCATCCAAGCAGGTGTACCACTGACATACATGTGGTGTACCCAAACAATGGCGCTGACGACAGCAATTAATAAAGATGAAATCGCAACTACTTTGTAACCGAATAAAGGTTTGCGTGAATAAACAGGGAAGATTTCGGAGAAGATGCCGAAAACTGGCAAGATAATCACATACACAGCAGGGTGGGAGTAAAACCAGAAGTAATGCTGAAACATGACTGGGTTGCCGCCGTTGGCTGGGTTAAAAAAGCCAGTACCCACGGTGAGGTCAAGTAACAACATTACTGCACCTGCTGTCAGGGCAGGTAAGCCAAACAATTGGATGATTTGAGCGCTGAGGACTGCCCAGACAAACAAAGGCATCCGGAAGAAACCCATACCGGGCGCACGCATCTTCACGATGGTGGTGACAAAGTTGACAGCCCCCATAATTGAGGAGACACCAGAGATAGCGACTGCCAACAGCCATAAAACTTGACCGTTAATCAAGTTCCCTGTAGGATTTTGGAGACTGACGGGCGGATAAGCCCACCAACCGGCTTGGGCGGGGCCACCAGGGACGAAGAAACTGCCCATCAACAAAATCCCGACTACAGGCACCATCCAAAAGGCGACAGCGTTAAGGCGGGGAAATGCCATGTCTCGCGCCCCAATCATTAAGGGGACGAGGTAGTTAGCAAAACCGACAAGTGAGGGAAATGTCCACAAGAACAGCATCACAGTGCCGTGCATGGTGAACATACCGTTGTATACAGTACGGTCAACTAAATCAGCTTCGGGGGTGATTAATTCTCCCCGCAATATCATGGCAAAGATACCGCCGATGAGAAAGAAGAAAAAGGCGGTAACAAGGTATTGGATACCAATTACTTTGTGGTCTGTACTAAAGCTGAAGTATTGTTTCCAGCCTCCTGGAGATTCATGTTGAGGCTTCCCAACTGGGAGGCTAAGACTATCAATAGGGACGTTAGTCATTGTTCTTTGGAAAAAACAGGGGTGTAAGGGTATGTCTGTTGTCAACCGGAATAATTGACCAGAGGAGGGGCGGCGGGTACAACTGTATCCCAGCCATTTTTCACTGGTTCGCTGGCTGTTTCGGCGTATTCATTCACGGCTTGGTTCTTAGGGAAGAAGGGTTTATGTGTAGCGATTTTTGCCAACCATTTGTGGTATTCTTCGGGGGATTCCACAACTACGTTTGCCTGCATGGTGGCAAAGTAAGTGCCGCTATATTGAGAGTCGGTGAGGTGATATTGCCCCTGACGAATGGGGGTAAATTCAAAGTCGATGGTGTGATTAGGAATGATGTCTTGTTTGAGGCGGAATGCGGGGATGTAAAAGCCATGCAGTACGTCTTCTGATTGCAGTGCTAAACGCACGCGGCGATCGCTTGGTAAATGCAGTTCGGTACTGGTAACATTTTTCTCAGGGTAATGGAATACCCACGCCCATTGTTTGGCGATGACATCAATTTTTTCTACAGGTTCGCTCATAACAGCGTCTTTTGTCGCTGCATAAGCAGATTCCATCCCTACTGGATTATGCAAATGCACTAGCTGTGTGGGGCCTTGAATTCCCATTTGTTCGTAAACTTGGGAGCTATAGCCAGCAATCCACAGTACCAATAAAATCGGAATAGCTGTCCAGACAACTTCTAGAGTGACATTACCCTCGATGTGGGGGCCATCGCTGAGATCATCTTTCTGGGCGCGATGGAAAATCACGGAGTACATTAAGGTGCTGGTGACACCAAGAAAAATAAATGCACCTAATGTCACCAAAAAGCTAATCAAATCATCAATCAGATGAGATTCGGCCGCTGCTTGGGGCGGTAGCCAGGAATAGGCTTGTTTACCTATCCACATACTGGTGATGCTCACGGCGATCGCACCAGTAATTAAGGTTAATATGTTTAAAATCTTGGGGAGTTTCATGGGTTTTGGTCATTGGTCAAGAGTCAATGGTCAATGGTCAAGAGTCAAAATTAAATGCTTGAGACTTTGGACTTTTGACCTTGGACAATTATTTGAGCATTGTGTTCAGGTCTTCACCTAATTTCAGTAATCTATCTGCGGTGTTGTGAACACCAAATTCGGCTGCTAGTTGCGCTCCTAATGTGCCGTGGAGGAACATCAAAAACATAATTGCTACTCCCGCTAACAAGTAGCTCCACTGCACTTCTGTTTCGGAATCTTTGCTCCACACAAAGCGCTGCCATCCTCTCCACATGGTCATCCCGACAAATAGAGCTAGTAAGACGACACCACCAATACCGTGCCAAAGCATAGTTTGCATTGCTTGCAAGCCCCAAGCACTTTTGATTTCTGTGGGTGGGGTTGCTAAAAGCATTTCGTAAAAGCCGGCGGCTACAGTAAAAAAGGTAATGATGGTTGAGCCAAACATGTTGTACCAACCCACATCAAAGAAGTTGGCACGTTCAACTGTAATGGCCAAAAATTTGAACACCCATTTTTGGAAGGGAAATAGAACACCCACGATATCAAAGGTAATTCCAATGATGAATAGACCAATGGTGAGATGTACTAAATTTGGGTGAATCGGCAGAGTGTAAGGCAGTCCGTTAGCGCCCAATTCTACGTTCAATTGATTAATTAGGTCTGAATTCATGGCAGCATCCCATCCTTTACTGCTTCAACAACTGGTACTGTGTGCAATCCATATACCCAAACCAATTGATCACCGAAATATACTTGTACACCGACAATTGCCACTAAGATAAATCCGGCTGCTAAATAATGAATGGGTAATTTTTGGGGATTATGCGAACGAATTACATAGCGCCATGCTGTAATTGCAGCGATGATGCCAGAAAGTGACCAACCAATCAGTGTATGGATATTTAAAACTGATTTAGCTACATCATAAGGTTGGGCTAAACCAGCTTCAAACTGTCCAAAAATAATCGCTACAAAAATGGCGATCGTAGCGACAAACATATTCCACCAACTCACTTCAAACAGGCGAGCTTTGCCAGTAAAATAGCCTACTAAGTCACAGAAAAATGCAAACACTACCATTGCAATTACAAAGTGAACAACAATGGGATGTAGCGTATCTGGATAAGGTAAGTTATGGTCGTTCAACGATGTAAAAAAATCAAGCATAGTTTACTGCACCTCAGCCAAAATTTCATAATTAACAGACAAACATGATCATCACTACAAACATTCACACCTGATTGGATGATGTTCAGAACCACGTAGCGAAATCCAATAAATCAGGTATTAGCTTTTTTCTAGCTAAATTTGTTGAAGTTACTATTTATCGTCAATGATTGAGTTCAATTCATTTGTTCATGCTGATACTTTCTCACAACGATTTTGAATTTACCTCACAAAATCGAAGTTGTTGGGTTAATACTCGGTCATCTATCTATTAGCTTAAGGATTTTTTTAGTAGTTGTCAAAAAAATAATAGAAAGCTTGAGAAATAAAGCTGTTAACAGAAAAACTATTATGATGATGTAGCTTATCTACCTTTTAGTTTGAGATATTACACATATAAAAAAAATTGTATATGCGATGTTTGACAATTAGGTAATATGTGTTTGTCATTAAAACAACAAAAGCAATCACAAGAGAAGTTTTTGAAAAACAGAAAATAAATGAATGATATAGTAAGATGAAAAACTATTAAAAATTTTAGTGTTTTATTGATTTAAATTTGCATTAAGATAAAAGTTTATAACAGAATTCAAGAAAAGCCTGAGTGAAAAGTTTGTTGTTATGCGTAATATGAGTCACGCCATCGCCAATTAATTTTTCTCAGAGCAGTATTACAATAATTCTGCCTTGAAAAACTTGTGATCATCTTCTAGCTAAAAACTAATGTGTATGGCGCTGCATCACAAAGCACCGTACTATGAGTTTTATGTTTAATTGAAATTGTCCTCATTAATACTTGTATTGAATTTTGCGTCTAAAAGCGATCGCCTAAATAATTTGCCCTTAACAGATACTGGCAATTTCCTCTGAAAAATAGAGGTTGTGAGTATCAGTTATCCAGTAGTATGTGTCATTGGTGGTAGTGATGTCGGCGAAATTTGTGTCATTTCACAACTAGTCGGCTCAACTTACGGAAAAAACGTAATCTTGAGTACGGTTTTTTCAACCGAATTTAGTATGTGAATCTCCATACAAAGACAGAAATAAAATTGATACTTTTATTTTAAGTAATTACTAAGGGATAAAAGAAATAGTTTGTCGTGATAAATGTTCTGCTAAAAGATTCTTAACGTTTAAATAACGGCAAGGTCAACACAAAAAATCGTCTAATTCGATACAATTAATAGGCTGAGAGAGCCAAGGAGAACTAAGTGGTGCTATCAAAAGGCTTTGAAATCGAGATGTATACTGGCACACCTCAAGGTGAAATTGTTGGTCTCTCCGATAAGATTGTTGCCGACTTGGACGGCTTTATGCGGGAACCAGACAGCCGCAACGTAGAATACATAACGAAGCCATCCACAAGTTACGAAAATCTCTTATGTGCGTTGCTGTATCCGCGCCGCGAGTTAAGAAAGTACCTCCAGCGTTTGGGTAACTACACTTTAATACCGGGAAGTACATTGTCTTTGAGTGGGGGCGATCGCTTTTTTCGTTCTGATCCAACTAATCCTTATCATGACTATATTGAGCAAACTTACGGTACAAACGTAGTTACAGCCAGTGTGCATATCAATGTAGGTATTAGTGACCCAGAAATATTAATGCGGGCTTGTCGGCTCATCCGCTTAGAAGCACCACTGTATCTTGCCCTCAGCGCTTCATCGCCCTTTTTTAATGGCAAAACCACTGGCTATCACTCTACACGTTGGGGTGTCTTTCCCCAAACACCTGCTTACGTACCATTATTTACTAGCCACGCTCATCATATTCAGTGGGTAGAAGAGCAGTTAGTGGCGGGAACAATGCAAAATGTCCGCCATTTATGGGTATCGGTAAAACCCAATGGCGATCGCCGTCCTTATGATCTCAATCGGTTAGAACTGCGAATTTGCGATTTAGTCACAGATCCGATTGCTTTACTCGCAATTACCGCATTGTTAGAAGCGCGTTTGTTGCAGGTAATCAATAATCCCGATTTAGATCCCTTAACTAACAGTAGCTTCTCTCCAGAAGAACTAATTGCGCTGACAACTAACAATGAAATAGCAGCCGCTAGTGCAAGTCTTGATGCTCAGATGCAACATTGGCAAGATGGCAGAACTATTTTAGCTAGAGATTGGATTGCGGAATTATATCAAGAAGTTTGGGCGATCGCTAAACAACAAGGCTTTAGTTGTTTCCTTTCCCCATTGCATAAAATTCTGCGTGAAGGTAACGAAGCTCAACAGTGGTTACAACTACACAGCGTAGGCTTTGACTCTCAGCGTGTTATTACCCAAGCGATTGTGGCGACACAAGAACGAGAAATGGAATTAGAAAACAAATTGTGTTCATCCTTGCTGGCCTGATGGGAAATTGAGGTTGTTCAAGTTACACATTTTGTGATTAGGACTGTCATTAGTCGTTAGTCTTTGCAAAGAACAAGGTACAAATGACTAATGACTATTTTTTTACAGATGGTTATGTAGTTAGACATGTTTTAGCTGATTGACGAGTACCAATACCCAAGTTAGAAATTCCCTTTACTCTAAGACCATAATTTATGGTTTCATACATAAGGTAGATTTTCTCCAAGTAGCCAGCAAATAACTCAAGACGGATTTCCACTTCGGAAAACATAAAGTAGTTTTCTTCACAGGTTAATCCAACACATTTTCAGAAAATTTTTGGGGAATCTTGGTAATTTTTTTGTTTTAAAAAACTAATCGATGTAAACTAAAAAATGGTTATTAAGAAAACCTATATATAACCTCTACCCTTAGATAGATTTTTTCTGGTTAATGTAATTTTATATACAAAATATCTTCAGTTATACAGAGCAATGCCCCAGGTAGTTTTAGTAAATCCGCAAATTCCCCCTAATACAGGCAATATAGCGCGTACTTGTGCTGCGACAGGAACAGAACTACATTTGGTGGGGCCTTTAGGGTTTGAAATTAGCGATCGCTACCTTAAAAGGGCGGGATTAGATTACTGGCCTTATGTCAAACTCCATGAGCATAAGTCACTCGAAGCCTTTAAAAGCTTACATCAGCAGAGAGGGGGTAGATGTTTAGGTTTCTCTGTGAGAGGAAGTTTTAACTACACTCAATTTCAGTTTGAACCTAATGATTGGCTTTTATTTGGTAGCGAGACTACTGGCTTATCACCAGAGGCGTTATCAATTTGTGATACAACCTTGTACATTCCTATGTTTCAACCAGGGGTGCGTAGCCTAAATCTTTCGGTTAGCGTTGCCATAGGCTTATTTGAAGCTCGGCGACAACTAGGTTATTTAGTGTAGTTTTTGATCAAAAGTCTCATAAGCATTTATACTTATAGAAGTCTTGGATTTAATTGAAACCTAGATTTGCAACAGCAAATGATTCAATGCTCATCAAAAAACATTTGACTTTTTATACTTGAGCTATTGTAATTTAAGTAATGATTCTGAAAAAATCTAGTTCACTAGATAGGTTTAATATAAGAAATTTATATATTAAATTTGAGAATCTACCAAATTTGAATGATAGATTTTGATGAATTTCATTCACCGAGCCGCAGGAAACAAAAAGCTGAAAATCCATACGGATAAGCCCTTTGTACTATCTTGTCTGAATAAGTATATTTCAGGAGGACAAAAGTACTGGAGAGTTTGTACGGTTGTGTTTTAGGGAAGAATCAACGTAAAGTCTCCTGTTGGGAAGACGGATTGGCAAGAAAAACCTTGAAGATATTTACAGCAGGAGGCATCACTTTTTTAAAAGTTATAGCAACTACAATTGCTGACAAGAAAAGCAGATTCGGCTAATATCAACTTTTCCCATCCCAGCGAGTAAAGTAAACTAAGCGCTGACAACTGCAAAGAGCAGAAGTTCTAAGGTGTGAGGAGTGGAGCGGACAAGTAAGCACAGCAACTTTATGTTTTGCTAACAGGTGTAAACTTGTCTAAATCAGAGAAGCAGGTTAATCTTGCGTAAGTGTCTCTGATGAATGTGATCCCGATCTATCATCAGATGTGATCGAAATCATGGACTAGTATTCCGACTGCAAAATCGAGGTCAGTTAAGCGCTAGTGATCATAGGAGGTCGTCTTTGAAACGAGCATTGAAAAAAAGAGTAAAAGCTGTGCTGAAAAATACCCCCAGCAGTGATGGTGTCCCGAACGAACAGTTAAATGTGGTGAATCCCAAGATCAATCGTCGGGTTAGCACACAAGCCGCCATGATTGGCTTGGCTATCTCAGTCGGAGCAACTAGTCTTTTAGTGACTCGACAAAGCGATCAAGCCCAAGCAGCCGCACCTGTAGGTAGCCAAAAAGTAGCCTCAAATCTTCCTGCTGCGCCTGACACTGAGGTGAAATTCGTTCCCACAAAGCTAGAGACAAAACTAGCTTCTGCCGCGACTATGGCAGAAAATGCTGTCATTATGGAACCAACAGCAATTTCACAATTGCCTGGGCTTGAAGCTAAATTGCAGGTTGCGGCAAGTGGAATGTCTGTGCTAGTTCCAGCAACAGAGGATGTTTCCCAAACAGCAGCCGACACAAATGCCATCAACCAGGCGCAATTAGCCAAGGATAAAAAGGCAAAGGAAATCCTGAATGCTAACAATGTAGCTGCAAACCAAGTACCAACAACAGGTAGCGAAACTGCAATTGCCAGCGATGAAGTTAATGCTAAATTAAAAGCGCAGCAAGAATTTGCTCTATATCACTTACAAGAAAAATCGAACCGTTTAAGAGCAAGTCTGGCGGAGTTGAGGTCTGGGGAGTCGAAAAACTTAACCAAAACTACTGCATTGGCTCAGGAGACAACTGTAGCAGAGAAATTGTCACCTACCATTATCAATAAAGAGGTAGCACAACAGTTGCCAGCTTTGGTTGATGAAGACAAAACAAAGTTCTTCCCAGAGACTAAGCAGATAAAATCTCCTAGCGAGCAGATACAACCACTGGCAACAACATCTGCACCTGCCACACCACAGATGGTGTCACCAACAAATACTGATACAGCTTACGAAGTTAAGCCTGGAGATACCTTAGCAGCGATCGCCAGCCGATACAACACTAGTGTTGCAGAATTAGCAAAACTCAACAATATCAGCAATCCCAACCAGCTGAAAATTAGTCAAAAGCTGATTTTGCCATCGGCTAACGGCAACCGCAATGGATCAATCTCAATACCTGTAGCAGTTAATCCATCGGTCGTACAGTTCACCAATAATTCCAAAGTAGCTGGGGTACCTATCAACACTGCCAGCAGCAACCCTAATGTATCCTTAGCACCAGTTTCACCAGTTTTTGTCAACAATAATGCTGTCAAGCCCACCACCACAGCAACAACAAACAACCAAACACAGACAAATACTGCTAACGCTAATACTTACGGTGTAGGTGGTGACACACCCGTACCAAAAGTCTTTGCCGAACTACAGTCAGGAAGTCAAACTGCCCAAAAGGTTGCCAGAGGTAGAAACAACGAGCGTCTACAGAGCTTACAGGCAGAAATTCAAAGACTACAGCAGAAATATCGCGCTCAAGAGTCTGGCAATGTAGTTGCACAAGCAACAACTGATACTGACAAAAACAGCGTTGCTATTCCAATTCCTGTAGCCATTCCTAATAACTTGGCTGTTACCAAGCCTGTATCAGGAACTAAGAATTTTGCAGTACCTATTCCTGTTCCGACACCCATCTTACCAAGCTACAGCGCTCAACCGGTTAAGCCCGAATTTCGTGCTACTCGCACTACAAACGAGGCAATTAATCCAGAGTTTCTGCCTAACAAGCCTAGAGTAGCAGTACCACCAATTGGGATCAACGCTGCTGATTCTCCCAGAAGAATGCGGGGAACTCAGGTATCGCCACAACTACCACCCTTAGCAGCAGTAGATCAATACTTACCCAAACCTATTGATGAGACCATCCCTCCACCTTCCTCCTCATCTGTAGCTTATATTTGGCCAGCAAAAGGTGTATTTACCTCTGGTTATGGTTGGCGTTGGGGAAGAATGCACAAAGGTATTGACGTTGCTAACGCTACTGGCACACCCGTTTACGCATCGGCTGATGGCGTGATTGAAAAAGCTGGCTGGAATAAAGGTGGTTATGGAAATCTCGTAGATATTCGCCATCCTGACGGTAGTATGACTCGTTATGGTCATAACAGCAAGATTCTGGTGCGTCCAGGTCAACAAGTGCGTCAAGGTGAAACCATTGCTTTAATGGGTAGTACTGGTTTCAGTACTGGGCCTCACTCCCACTTTGAAATCCATACTTCAGGTAAGGGCGCAGTTAACCCAATTGCCTTTTTACCACAACAAAACCGCATATAAGTCCTTGCCTGTATCCAACTCAGTCATTGCCTTGTTAAAAGAGGGAGTTTTCCTCCCTCTTTTGCCTAGTTTAGTCAGATGCTAGATGCGTTTGTGGGTGAAAATTTTTTGAAAAATAGACTAGTCATGAACAAATGTATATGCTATATTAAGAATTAATGCAAAAGCATTTGGCTCAGTAGCTCAGTTGGTTAGAGCACGGGACTCATAAGCCTGGGGTCGTTGGTTCAACTCCGACCTGAGCCATTTTTAAGACTTTAAACTGACGCTCACTCCGATAAATGTATTCAATAGTTTGGAGTATGAGTTTTAATAAGATTTTCTATTGATGAGGTTTGATCATAGACTTGCTCATCGTGAACGCGATCGCCCTCTAGATAATTTACACTCAAGGTGAGACCGAATTATTTGCAGCTTCTGTTATGTCTTCCAGTTTAGATTCTTTACCACCTGCTCTCGCTAAAATCGTCCAGCGCTTTCAACGCGCTTCCGATCCTAAGCGGCGCTATGAACAACTCATCTGGTATGCACAGAAGCTTCCAGAGTTTCCAGAAGCTGACAAGCTACCAGAAAATAAAGTCCCTGGTTGTGTTTCTCAGGTTTATGTCACCGCAACTTTAAATGAAGGGAAAGTTTTCTTTCAAGGAGAATCTGATTCTCAGTTAACTAAAGGATTAGTCGCGCTGTTAATCGAAGGTTTAAATGGGCTGAATCCCACAGAAATTGTCCAATTAACACCAGATTTTATTCAAGAAACAGGTTTAAATGTCAGCTTGACACCTTCCCGCGCTAACGGGTTTTATAACATATTTAAAACCATGCAGAAAAAGGCGTTGGAATGCAAGTTAGAACAATAGTTGAAAGTGCTGAGTTGAAAAGCTAACTAAAGTCCACGTAAGTGGACTAAGAAAAAATTGAGTTTTGAAACCCGCGCAGGCGGTGATACCATTTCACTAAATAAATGATACGAATAATTTCTCCTCCGCCCCTCTGCTCCTCTGCCCACGCCAGTCGCTACAAGTCGGGAAACCCGCCGACACTTGCTACAATGGAGTTCCCTCCGCAACGCAGTGTCTCCCCAACGCGCTGGCTCCCCTGCGGTCTATTTGTATCAAACTTAAAGTGAAACGGTATGAGACCAGTGCTGCGGGAGGGTTTCTCTCCGCAGACAACTGACGAATCCGAAGCGGTTTTGTTTGTATAGCCGCGATTTCCAATTGCAAAAGCTTCTGTTCAAACAATCTCAAGCTGTTTTAAAAAATCGGATAATTTCGCGGACATGATCGAGAAATTGCCCATCAGTAGACAGTTGGGCGATCGCATTTCTGGCTTCTCTGGCTAAACGTTCATGTTCTGTTTGATTTGTGGCGCGTAATTCTTCTAAATTAGCTAAAATCCTGGATACTTCCTTGCGTGTTTCTTCAGCAAAGCGTTGTTGAGTTGCAGGTAAAGAATATGCTTGTTCTGGGTTCAGTTGTTCTTCTAAAGATTGCACTTTTTGTTCTAATTCTAAGAAGCGATTCCGCAGTTCAAAAATATCTTCGCGGGGATACTTCCATTCTTGGCTAATCATAGTTAGCCGTGCATATAAATATTCGTAGGCGCGAATAGCGGGACGCAAAATTGTTAATAATAAAGCTGCACCAGAACTAATATAACCGACTGCACTAATTCCAGTGGCTGCGAGAGTGTAAAGTCCAATTGTTGAGAATAAGTGTAAAGCAACTGCCAACCAAAGTGATCGCTTGGCTAATAACTGGACATATTTTACTTGTTTGCCATCTACAGGAATACCTTTTTCTGTAGATTGTGCTGCTTCTGCTAAGACTTCTTTTGCTTGAAAATGCACATTCCAAGGTACAGTGACAATTACCAATAACCACCAAAAACTTGCACCGCCAATTACCCAATCTAAGAAGTTACCTGCGGGTACATGAAACCATTGCAGTACCCCAAATGCTAACAGTAATATAGTGACAATTCCGACAATGGAACTGATAAAAAAGTTAAAATACATTTTGCCATGACTCCAGTGAAACTATCATCTCAATCATGGCGATGGCTGGGGATTTCTACGGAATGGTTGTGCTGGTTTGGTTACTTGCACAGATTAATTATTGAATAAGATAACTGCGCCAAACTCTTTGAGAATCTTTGCTAGTCT
This sequence comes from Nostoc sp. C96, assembly GCF_059384975.1. Classification (NCBI taxonomy): domain Bacteria; kingdom Bacillati; phylum Cyanobacteriota; class Cyanophyceae; order Nostocales; family Nostocaceae; genus Nostoc; species Nostoc sp. C96. The sequence continues at coordinate 262,709 of NZ_CM182020.1, forward strand.
TATCTGGCAATAATAATCGCCAAGTTTTGCCTTCTTGTTGAATTTGTAAGTACAGTTCAAAAGGTTGTTGCAGTTGCGTCAACTGTCGCTGCGGTAACTTGATAATTAAATCGTATTTTCCTTTGACGCGGAATGCTGGTAAATTTTGAATTGTCAGCGGTTTTTCTTCAGCAATTTTTAACTGCTGAATTTCCAACCCCTGAAAATCGAGATCGAGTTTTTGACTAAGTTCTTGTTGAGTTTGTTCTAGCCCAAGTGCGATCGCTTTTCGTACTAACTCGCTAGTTGGCAGTAGTCCAACGGTACCACAAGCGGTTAACAATACCAGCAAAATCATTGTGACAAACAATCGCACCATCTTCGATATTCTACTCTCCAGCGCTAGTATAGCGGTATATGCTTTCAATAGTTACATTTCGCTGTTAGTCGCTTGAGCTTACCTGCTGATAGTCAAATCTTTGCCTGTGATGTTAACGAAGAGTATACAGCGATCGCATAGCGATATTGGCAGCAAGCTGGAGTAGCCGAATTGACCTACGATTAGCACCAACCTTAGAAAGTTTAGATCAACTGTTAGCGAGCGGACAAGCTGGCATTTTTGATTTTGCCTTTATTGATGCTTCTTATTACGAGCGATGTTTGTAATTAATTCGTTTCTTTACTATCATTAGTTTTTAGTATTAAAATTTACCTAAACAAATAATTATTTCTTCAAATTTATAACTAAAGTAAGACATTTAATAGGGATAAATTAATTAACTTTATTAAAAGTCTAAACCAGATTGTTTTTCATAAATATCTTCATAAATATAATTTTTATTTAGTAGATAATTAAACTACTTTGCTGGTTGTATGAGTGATAGTTTTTTTTTAAACCGTACGAGAAAATTATATGAACTTGTTATTACCAAAAATAAAGAAAAGAATTTTCAAAAAAATTTATCAAATACCATTTGTAAGACATCAAAATGAAAATACTTATCAAATCGCAATTAATAAGCATAAAACAAATTTACCTATTATCTCAAAAGATGACCTAGAATTAGTTGAAAAAATTAATCATGAAGGTGTTGCAATTACTTCCTTAGATAATTTGGGGATTACATCTAATTATCAACTCCTTCAGACAGCCCAGCATCTGACATCTCAGATTCAACCAGATATTAATAGTGATGATAATCAATACGTTATTCATGCTAGTTCACAGCAAATTATGGCACATCCCACAATTTTTTTGTGGGGATTAGAACAACGTTTACTAAATATTATCGAGCATTATATTGGTCTACCAGTGGCATATCATGGAACATATTTCCGGAGAGATTTAGCAAATAAATTAGAAAAAGGTTCTCGACTTTGGCATTTAGATCCAGAAGATCGCAAAGTATTGAAAATAATAGTTTATGTGAACGATGTTTCAGAAAATCAGGGGCCTTTTCAATATATACCTCTGTCTTTGACCTCGAATATAGTTCAATATTTAAAATATAATTATGGATATATCCCAAATAATACTATGCAAAAGGTAATTTCCCCAGACAACTATAAATCCTGTATTGGGAGTTCTGGTACAGTAATTTTTGCTGGTACAGGGAGCATTTTTCATAGAGGTAAAGCTCCAGAAGCTTCAGACAGATTTACTATATTTTTTGATTATACTTCTAGGAGAAAAAAAGAACTATTTTATATTAATAATTCTCTACCTTACCAAGCTTTACTTAAATTTTCAAAAAATCTTTCTGTGCAACAAAAGCAATCTCTATTTTGGCAAGAATATCTAGAATAGTTATTTTTATAGTACTAGTACTACAGTAGTTTTAAATCACTGATCACAAATTACCTAAGAAAAATGAGATCTAAAAAGAAAATCTAGTTATTTTCTTTTGGGTATCACATTCCTGATGCCACTTTTAACACCCATGTTGTCACCTTTGTAGCGAGGAATAATATGAATACTAGCGTGCAGAATATTTTGTCCAGCTTCTCGATTGATATTCATACCAACATTAAAGCCATCAGGTGCCAATTCTGTTTTGATAATTTTTTGAACTTTGTTCACCATTAACCAGCAAGCAGATTGCTCTTTGAAAGGTAGTTCAAAATAATTACTCACATGGCGTTTAGGAATGACTAAAACATGACCTTTACTTACAGGATAACCATCAAAAATGGCATAAGCTGTTGCTGACTCAGTTAATAGCTTTAAATTTTTATAAGGATTACAAAAGAGACAGTTATTAGACGAATTACGTTGGTAATTATAATGAGTGTATTCATATATCTCTCGGCTATCATCCAAATAAATTGAATTGAATGGTAGCTTTACAGTACATTGATAGGTCGGTTTTTTATGAACATAATGCTCTCTAAAACCTTGTTTTTTAATATCTCTTCTCACAACATAATAAGCTTTTCCTCCTGGTTTTAATAGGTGAGAGACTTCCATTAAAACATTAGCTTGCTCTTCAGAAAACAATACATTTAAAACATAAAAGCAAATTATTGTATCAAATTGCCCAAGAGGGTAATTAGGCTGATAATAAGGATCATAACCTGTAATATCACAACCTTTTTCGCGTAACAATTTAACATCGTTACCAAAACCACAGCCAAAATCTAATATTTTGCCACGAAGTAGGTTGTGATTTAATAACAGCTTTGCTGGAAATGACAGGTAAGTTCTTTCTATTGCTGTGAGATGGCTGAATTGATTGTTTTGCTGCTGCATAGAATGTCTATTTTTAGGTCATTCCTGTCTTAGCACAGCTGATAATAAAATCGTTATTTTGCTCACATTTTTAGCAATCTTTAGATAAAAGATTAAAAAAGGATATGTAATGTTGAGTATTTTACGGTACATATCCTTAAATTTGCCGCATTTACTTAATGGCTAAAAGTTCGGAAACTGCTGCATGTGCTAATACCACGCTAGGCTCACTTTGGAGAGCAGCATAGTATTTTCTAGCAAATTCATCACCTACTTCTGAGGGTGCAATTAAAATGCGGGTACTAGCAATTAAATTCTGCACATCTTCTAAAGATATAGGTTGATCAGATGATAGAGTTTCATCAATTTGCACAACTAGTTCAGAAATTCGATGTAGCCAAGCAAATTGCTCATCAGCGACAACAAGTTGAAAGAGTTCAGTATTCGATACTCTTCCACGAACTTGTTCATAGTTGATGCGTTCTGTTTCTAGCAACATCCGGTGAAGATGTAATAATTTATTTCGTAAATCACGCAGATATTGATGTTGATTTATTCGTTGTAGAAGTGTTTTAGCAGTCAATGTAATCTATCCTCTTGTTACGATATTTTTAATGTTTTCAATATTTGCAGGAATAGGAGCCGTAGGTGTAGAGTAGGTACAAAAGTTCGGATAAATTTAGGTAGTCAAATTTACAGCACAAGTCTGAAATTAAAAAAGCTATATAGTAAGCCTTTAGCCATTTACAATGGGTGCTTTATTTACGCCATGCTGCACTAGTTGGGAAAATCCAGTACTTACTTTCTGCCTGCTGTCATTAAAGTTACTGTACTAGATACATTCATATATGGTTAATCATAGATCAAATACCTGAAGCCTAACAAATAGAGCTTACACTACTTTTATTTCGGAAAACCCTCGGTAAATTAAATAGGATGATTGTTGTCACGCTTGCAAATGAATATAGGAATAATTGAGCCTTACAGTAGCGGGTTTCTCGAAATTTTACCAGAGGGTGAAAGTAGTGATTATTGGTTAATTGCAGGTATACATATCAATGGTGAAGTATTCTGTCCTAGTCCGCGGCTTTATCGTTCTGAACGGGTAGCACTAGCAAGAGCAGCACAACTGTATGATTGGATAGTTGACCACAAGCAGCAAATTATGGCTGGAAATTACTTCTGCTCACAGTTGAATTTATCCCTGTGGTATCAACCAAAAGTCTCTTAGAGGTTGTTTGTTGAAGTTGAATGGCAATATCATCGCTGAGATAATTCCATAAAATTCGCCAGCTTATACATAACTCTAGCACCGACGTTGCCATCCCACTCTGCATCACCAACTTCACAAACATCAAAGCCAATAATTTTTCTCCCGCTATTGACTAATTCACGTAATATACAGAATGTTTGCTCTAATTCCAAACCACCAGCAACAGGAGTACCTGTATTGGGGCAAAGTTTCGGATCTAAACCATCGATATCGAAGCTAATATAAACATTTTCTGGCAAATGATTGATAATTTCACGACATATATCAATCCAGATGGTGCCAGCATACAGTTTTTGCTTGATGGCTGGATCATAATAGGCAACAATGCGACCATGTGATTGGTCAATCATTTGCACTTCATCATGGCTAATATCACGTAAACCGACTTGGACTAACTTAGAAATTTGCGGTAGTTTCACAGCATTAAACATGATTGAGGCATGAGAAAATTCAAATCCCTCATAAGCATCGCGTAAATCTGCGTGTGCATCAATATGCAGAATACCGTAGTTGGGATATTTAGTTGCTAATGCCTGAAAATAACCTAATGGAGAACTGTGATCTCCGCCAATGACTGCAACTTGCTTACCTTGATTGATTGCTGCTTGAGATTGGGTAAATAGCCATTGATTTACCTGTTGGGAAGCCTGATTAATTTCTGTCAGAATTGGAGTTAAATCTGGTGTATCTGTTAGGGATTTACCTTGGGCTAATCTTTCAATAATTTGGGCAGCTAAGGTGCGATAGTAGTGATTTTTTTCTAAAATATCTTGAGGAATTTCTACTAAAAAAATTCCTTGTTTCCAACCATCAGGGTTGTCAAAATCAAATAAATCCAGTTGAGTTGAAGCGTCAAGGATTCTTTGGGGGCCGTTTGCTGTACCTGCACCATAGGAAACGGTAACTTCCCAGGGTACGGCAAAGACAATTAAGTTGGCGGACTCGTAATCAAATGGTAAACCAAAGAGGTTGCCATTAATTTCACCTACACCACTAGGATTATAGTCTGGGAGTTGGTTAACCATCGATCGCCTGCTGAATTTACCTGGGTTATCTGTATGTATTTTAGCGATCGCCCGGATTATTCACCATTTCCCTCTTGAGAAAATCCTAAAATTTTTGTAATTTCAGCTATTAACACACTAGCTTCGACAGGTTTATGAATATAGCCTTGAAAACCAGATAAAAAAGCCAGATTATAACTGTCCTCTGAAGTCAGAGCAGTTAAAGCGATCGCAGGTGTATGCTGTTTTTGTAACAGTAACATTTGTCTGGCTTTGCGAATTAAAGAATATCCATCTACTTTTGGCATAGCAATATCAAAAATTAAAATATCAAATCTGCAATTTTTGATGATTTCTAGTGCTTCTAAAGCTGATGTGGCTGTAGTTACTTGCATACCATAGCTTTGTAAAATAAAAGTAGTCAAAAAAAGACTATCTTCGTTATCATCTACCACTAGAATTTGCAAACCATCTAAAGATGGGTAGTTGCTTATATCATCTTGGAGATGTGAATCTTCGTAATTATTTGTCATGATAAGCTGTGCCTCCTTAGTTGGCCTAATCAATTACGGAGGATTTTCCAGTATTAGCCAGCCGTATACTGGCTAATACTGGGCAACTTTAATCAAATTACCATGACATCTGTCTGATATCTTCAGAGATGATATAAGTGGAGTGCGATCGCAGAATTATGATGAATGCTACAGGCTGGAATCATCTAACTCGGCAAGAGCTATTTTTACACAAGCACGAATACCTTTCCAATCACGTTCTGACAAGTGACCGATTACAACTAAATTAGCAGAGGGTGGTAAAGTGACGATAAAACTACGAAAAATAGATGCAACGCGTAATCCTGCTAATGACCAATCTTGAAGTGCATAGTCAGTAATTCCCAGTGAGGTGCTTTGAGTTGTGATTAATCCAATAATCACATCGGGACGTATTGTGTGATAAGCAGCAGATGAAAGAACTACAGCAGGACGACGCTTAACACCAGTAACACCTGGAAAATCCACTGTAACTACATCACCAGGATTAAAGGTCACTAAACTATCTCCTCACCATCATCAAATATGCAAGCGGTATGTTGTAAGGAAAAGGATACTAACTCTAGCTGATCTTGCTCAGTCCAAGTATCACTTTCGTCTATAACAGATAAATTTTGCTGAACTAGCTCATTTAAAATTAGGTTCGCTAAACGTAGCCTTTCAGTTGGTGATAAGTTACGAACAACTTGGCTGTATATTTCTTGGGCAGTGTTAGACATAATCAAATCTCCTGCGCCTATTTTAACCGCAATTTAGTGGAGCGATCGCAGTCAGATATAAATGCAGCAATAGACGCTTATCTAGAGATGTACCAGTGGCAAATCGAAGAAATTCAAAAAGGAATTGCTGAAGCTGATGCAGAAGATTTTGCTAATGATGAGGAAGTGAAAGCAACCTTTACAAGATTCACAAAAGTCAGTTAATTCATCTGCGTTCATCCGCGTTCATCTGCGGTTAATTTATCCCTTAAAAATCTTCATCATCAACGAAAAACTCAGCATCTTCTTCCAACCGATTATCACCGGAACCAGCCAACCCCCACAGAGGTTGCAGCACAGCTATGCCAATTACCCCAATAGCTGCACTAAAAGCTAGGACTAAACCAACTGGTATTTGAATTGATTGGAAACTCAAAAACTTTAACGAAACTGGTGTGGCATTTTGAACGGAGATAATTGCGATCGCCATTATCCAAACAGCCACAACAACAGATATTAACAAATTAGCAACTGTCTTCATAAAAAATAACAAATTCAAACAGATGAACACAGATTATTGATTAATACGCCAGTTGCTACAACGGAGGGAACCTCCGCAACGCACTGGCTTGTTCATCTGTGTCCGTCTGCGTTATAAATTCTTATCCTAACTTAGCAATCACGCTCTCCATTTCTTGGGCGATTTGCGAGAGTTTTTCGGGACTATGGGTTTCCATGTAAACGCGCACCAATGGCTCTGTTCCGGAAGGACGCAGCAGTATCCAGCTACCTTCTTCTAGGTAAAGTTTAATCCCGTCTTTGCGCCCAGTTTCTTTGACTTTAATACCCGCAACTTCTGAGGGCGGATTTTTCATAAAGGAGTCGATAACTGCGGTTTTGTGGGCTTCGGTGAGATGTAAGTCCAGACGATGATTATACAAGGGGCCATCAGCTTCAGCGATCGCTTCTTTGACAAGTTGACTTAGAGGTTTACCTTCGTAGGCGATCGCTTCTGCTACTAGCATATCGGCTAAAACACCATCTTTTTCGGGAATATGCCCCACAATACTTAAACCGCCTGATTCTTCGCCCCCAATCAGCACGGTAGTTTCCCGCATTTTTTCACCAATGTATTTAAAGCCTACTGGTGTTTCATAAATTGGCAGACCATATTTAGCTGCGAAATTATCTAGCAAGTGTGTTGTCGCTACAGTGCGGACAATTGCGCCGCTTTTACCTTTATTTTTGATTAAATGCCTTGCTAACACTAACAGCACAGTGTTAGGGGTGAGAACATTGCCTTGTTCATCTACGATACCAAAGCGATCGCTATCACCGTCTGTTGCCAAACCTAAATCAGCGTGGTCGCGGCGCACAGCTTCAACTAACTCTTCTAGTTGTTCGCCTTTGGGTTCTGGCATTCCGCCACCAAATAATACATCTCGCCAAGTGTGGAAACTTTCTAATTCCACGCCGCTTTGTTGCAAAACTTCATCTAAATAACCGCGAGATGTGGAATATAGCGCATCATATTTAACTTTCAGATGGGCGCTTTTAATCCGTTCGACATCGAGCAATGTGTAGATAAATTGCAAATAATCGGGTTTGGGATCAAAAATAGAAATTGACCCGCTAGGGTTGTTACTAGGCAGATCATCCGCAGCACTTTCAATATTTGCCACAATAGTATCAGTGATTTCTGGAGTGGCAGGCCCGGCATAATCGGGGATATATTTAATTCCACAATATGGTGCAGGATTATGGCTGGCTGTAAACATCAACGCCCCTGCTGAATTTAAGTGGCGGGCGTTGTAGGCAATAACTGGTGTGGGACAATCCCGATCAGTAATTTTGACCGTCCAACCCAAGTCTGCTAAGACTTGCGCGGCTGTACGGGCAAACTCATCAGCTAAAAACCGCGTATCGTAAGCAATTAGAACAGGTCTGTCTTTAGAGTAGGCTGTTTCGAGGTAACTTGCGATCGCTCTAGTTACTTTCCGCACGTTGGGGAAAGTAAAATCATCGGCGATAATTCCTCTCCATCCATCAGTCCCAAACTTTATTTTACCGGAATTGCTAGTAACGCTCATTGTTGCCAATTTCTCCCGTCCATCTTCAGTAGTCTATTACGAAGCTTCCCGCAAAGCGTGCCTAGCCGCAAGTATCAAAAGAAGTTGTGAGCAGCCAAAATTAATGCTCAAATTTCTCCCCACTGTGTTTCTTCTCACTGCTTGTTAGCGATGTCAACCCCCGACCGACCTTTTGCCAGTTATCACCTTTGGTCTTTAATTGCCCCAGCCATAGGACAAGAACGCTGGCATTGTCAGATGCGACGTGGGTTTATAAAAGCACGTCAACATGAACCCGAAGTTAAAGCACTATTAACAAAGGCTACGGCACCTCAGCGGATTGGTATACTCGCCCAAAAAGGCGTTTATGAGTTTCATCATAATAGACATTTGTTAAACAAATCCGATGGTGTCGAAAAAGTCGCACAGTTATTAAAACTCAGCAATACTAGCTATCAAGTGCAACAGAGAGTCATCCAAATTTTGAAGAAATATCAGGATGCGCCGTTGCTGCGGGGAAAAAATATCCTGCAATTAACTCCAGGTGATGAAGGTTTTCCCAAGCCAATTTTAATTGAACAAGGTGATTCTTATTTCCGCTTATATGCAGCTATGGACTGCATTTTTATTGATGGCGATCGCACTTTACATATTTTAGATTTCAAAACAGGCAAATCTGCCTTTGACCAAAGACAAGCACTAGTTTATCTACTAGCTGCGCGTTATCTTTACCCTGGCAGACAAGCAGTAGCCTCATTTTATAATTTAGAACTGGGGAAAAAATCTGACTTAATTAAAATTACTAATCATGAATTTGAAAATTTAAAAGATGAATTAGCTAATATTGCCCATAAACATCAAGACGACTTGCACAAATATCAGGAAAAAAATAGTAATTTCAGTCAAATTTTCCCGCCCAACCCTGGCTATCACTGTCGTTTCTGTCCCTTTAATTCTATTTGTGAATTTGCCAGTGTCACAACTTCTGCTCACACAATTATCCCAGTTTAAGAGTCAAAAAATTAATAATTTAATAGTTGGCGGTGATTTTGTTGGATATTTTGATTAAATCTAACAAATTTCTTTAAAATAAGATATATCAATATTGCCGAAATAAAGAATCATAGCAATATTAACTTGTTCTAAAACTTGAACTAGCCAATTAATATCGCTAGTATTAGAACATTCATAATGGTGAAATAAAGTTGTTAATCGCTTTTCAAGATATGATTTAACTTTAGGACAAATCAACAAAATCTTTAGCAATAATCCAGTAGTAACTATAGTGCCTTGATTAGTAATTAAGTCGATAAAATTAAAGTGTTGTATCGATAAATGACTTTCAATAATTAAAAAATTCAATAACTGATTACAGGTTCTCATGATTAAAAATTCATCAGGTTTTTGCTGATCAGCTTGTGGTAATGTTTTTTTTAACTGTGTATATAACTTTTGTTGCAACTGCCGTTTTCCTGAAACTCCAGTAATCGAAGATATCAGATATTCATATAAATTATCTTTAAAGTCCCGAAAACAATTTACCTGTTGACTAGAATGTAAAAATTTTTGTGCCAATTCTTGATATGTATAGTTACCTTCGACCTTACCAATAAAATGTTGTAGAGTATCATGCAGTTGGCGATCGCTCAATAATGTAGGATTACTTACAGGACGTAAAATTTTATCTGCTTCATCTACTGATACTTTTTTGATTAGCTGAGTGCGTCGCACTTGATAAGTAACATATTTCGATAAATCAACTTCAAATTGTTTTTGTACCTGTGCTTGTATTTGCCTAACCCGCCACTGGTGTTCAAAGGTTGAATCATCACTGATTAAACAATGTTCATATAAATAAGGATAGCGGCGAATTAAAGTAATTAAAGGCTGAGGTATATGATTAAGATTTTCCTCGTTGTTTTTCGTTATTACCTGCACAAATCTGCGTAAAATTAAATACTGTTCACTGACGAGAAACATCGGGATTAATTCACGCAAGCGTCTAATGTTGCGATAACGAAAACTTGTGGTTCTTGACCTAGTAGGTGATAATTCAAATAATTTTATTAATTGGGGAATAGCATAATGTAACTGTGGCTGCATGTGCCAGCGATTAATTAAAATATGACAGCAACGGTTAAGAAAAAAATTAAACTCATACACAGCAGTTTTAGATGCTGTAATTTTATCTAATATTAATAATATTTCTGGTTCAGGGTAATCTGCACCTTCAATAAATAAAGCTCGACAGCGTTCAATCATCTCATGAGGAGATTTGACTTGCACCAAATGCAGCAAATGTTGATATATTTGCTTTTCTTCAGCATTAAATTGCTGAGAATTTTGTGTCAAGGATGAAGGTACATAAGCTTGATTGCTGGAGACGACAATATTACTAGCAACCTGTGATTTGGGAATTTTTTGAGATTTACGATTCATCCAATCATTCACTTGATCATTACCACTGTTAAATTGGGTTGATGAATTATCAGAGAAGATTTCGTTTATGCAAACTTAAGAAATTTCATCTCTCTGTTTACTAATATTTTTACTTAGCGTCAGGACAATAAATTCAGCCTTATGATTGCTTCACAACTTCAGCTTTAAAAAAGCTGGAAAATTAACTATATACAGGAAGACTATCCTAATTATGAAAAGCTGTCTTGGGGGTGTATACGGGTTCTGCTGTGTAGGTTGACTACAGAACCATCTCCATACTGTTACTTGCGTAATCTGGTTAAATGACAGAGAACAGAGAACTGCAAAGAAAGTAGATAAGAATGTACCGATTTTTGCCAAAAATCAAATATAAGTTTTATAGTTATGTTGCTTAATTTCAAAACTAGGGATTGGTATCAAGCTGAATTTGATCTATATTGGCTTGATATTAGAGGGTCAAATTTCTCCAAGGAAAAATTTGGAGGATGTGACCCAACTACTGAGGTAAAAATTAAAAAGGTGGCAACTCTTTAAGAATCGTAAAGCGAATATGATTAATTGCTAAATCACCGATAGGGATATCTTCTTTTGTCAGTCTAGTGCCTTGACTATTTAAACTTTCAAAAGTGATACCCTTGCCAATTTCAATATGATACCAACACAAGCCCATAAAAAAGCGAGTCGGATAAGGGCCACCATACCCCAAATCATCAGGATTTGATTCCATTGGCAACCAACCAAAATTGGGGATGTAAAACTCCAACCAAACATGATTAAAATCTGGTTGTAATGGTACTCCTTGATGTTCGCTATATGGGGGGCATTTGTATCTGCCAACTGTACGACAGGGTATACCATTTAAACGGGACAAAGCCAGTAAAACACCCACATACTCACCACAAGAACCAACTCCTCGTTCTAAAACGATATCTGGGGTGTCAATGTAGGGTTTAATGCCGTAAGACAACTCATCGTAAACATAGTTACGGATACTATACATTTTCCGCAGCAAGTTGGTTTCAGAGCCAATGGCATCACGGGCTGCATTGCGGACAATAGAAGTATCCATTGCCAAATCATCGTCATCTACTAAGTAACGACTTTGAAATTCTGCGGAAAGTTCTGGTAATTCCTCGGCATCTTTGGGTGATATTCGATACTTAATTCCCCGTACTTCTAACAATGCCTTCCAGCCAAATACGTGCCGTTCACCAGGAGCTAAAGCCTCAAATTTAAATACTGCCACCCGTTGCCCGTCAATTACTTCTTCTGTAAAAGGGACACCAATAGGTTCAACGTGTTTAAGTGTTTGGCGTTCTGTTTCTGAGGGTAAAGCTATACGCCATTCAACATCTGGGAGATACACTTCTTCTAAGGGCGCAATTTCTTCGGCGTAGGACATTTCAATGAGATAGCCATTAGAAAGAGCGTAGCGCTTATCAGGATTGTAATAGTAATACAGTGGGTGAATGAAAGTACGATCGCGGTAAGTTAACTCATGATTTGGGTCAGCATTAGGATTATCCCGAATATAAGGCTCCTCGGAAGCATAGGCCACATACAGGGTTTCCTTACCTGTCTCACCAGCGTGATGTACGGCGATACCTGTTGGCGAATCAAACGGTGTCAGCACACTAAAATTTAGCTCACCCGTTGCCCGATCCATCGAGTAAACTGTTTGTTCAGTGCGATCGCAAATCCACAGAGTTTCTTGAGTCACTGTCAAATTTTCTACACCAACTCCAGGCGCATAAAATTTGGTAATTTCTTTCCGCGTATTCCGGTCAAAAATCAAAATGTAACCCAGCTTTTGGCAGCTAATATAAACTGTTGAGTCCCATACAGCTACACCATTAGCCGTATAAGGCAATGTGGCAAAATGTTCTAGCCCTAAAGATCCCAACTTCGATAAATAAACACTATTACCACGAGTTACCCAGAGGGTATCTTCCCAAACTGCTAAACCGGTGACATCATTAAATTCTTTCACCTGGTGCGGATTGATAATTTTGCTATTGTCAGACTCAGGATCAATCTCTAGTAGATGGCCTTTTGTACTGTCAATCGCAATCAGTCTATCGTCAATAAAAGCAATGCCACATAGGGAGGCAGCCGTAAGCGGTCGAATTGTCCTTTGCCCAAACATCTGGCTTGCAGTCTAATGAGGGAGTGCAAAATTTATATTAAGCATATATATTCCCCGGTTTAGCACGCCTAGCAAAGATTTTGCTATAACCTATAGACGGAACCGCAAATTTTTTGGGGAACAATTTTTTCTAAAATGTTTTTAGAAATACGATGAATTACATAAGAATACACAAAATCATCACTTAAGAAAAGTTAGCAAATGTCAGGAAACACATTTAAACTTGTACAAGTTAGTAATAACCTAATGTAACTTTAGTGAATGGTTTTATTGCCATCACTAAATTATGATCAAATTTTGTAACCTTTTCCTGTAACCTAACACAATGTCTGCTAATTCCCTGCCTGAAAGTACCCCAATTTGGCATACTTTGGAAGTTGATAAAGCTCTAGACCTGCTGGATAGTAAGGCAGACAGTGGCTTAACACCCCAAGAAGTTGAACAACGGTTGCAAAAATACGGCCCCAACGAATTAGAAGAACATGGTGGCCGCAGTGCTTGGGAAATTCTGCTCGATCAGTTCAAGAACATTATGTTGTTGATGCTGATTGCGGTGGCTTTGATCTCCGGGTTTTTGGATTTTACAGCATGGCAAGCTGGTCAACTCAAGCCAGGAGAAGTGCCATTTAAAGATACAGTTGCAATTATGGCAATTGTGGTTCTCAATGGCATCCTTGGTTATGTGCAAGAAAGCCGTGCGGAAAAAGCTTTAGCCGCGCTTAAACAAATGGCTTCTCCTTTAGTTCGAGTCATCCGTGATAGAAAACTGTTGGATGTAGCCTCTAAAGAAATCGTTCCAGGAGATGTCATGCTGCTAGAAGCTGGAGTGCAGATAGCCGCAGATGGACGCTTAATCGAACAGTCTAGTTTACAAATACGTGAATCAGCACTGACAGGCGAAGCAGAAGCTGTCAACAAGCAGGCAATTCTGCAACTACCCGAAGATACATCTTTAGGCGATCGCCTGAACCTAGTTTTTCAAGGCACCGAAGTTGTCCAAGGACGCGGTAAAGTTCTAGTGACAAACACAGGAATGACCACCGAACTAGGTAAAATTGCCACCATGTTGCAATCGGTAGAGAGTGAACCGACACCTTTGCAACAACGGATGACGCAACTGGGTAACGTTCTAGTTTCTGGTTCCTTGATTTTAGTAGCGATCGTTGTCATTGGCGGTATCATCCAGGCCAGAGGTTTTAGCAATTTACAAGACCTTTTAGAAGTTTCTTTAAGTATGGCGGTGGCGGTAGTACCAGAAGGTTTACCAGCCGTTATTACCGTTACCTTGGCATTAGGAACCCAGCGGATGGTACGCCGCAATGCCTTAATTCGTAAACTGCCAGCAGTAGAAACCTTGGGTTCTGTCACTACCATTTGTTCTGATAAAACAGGTACCCTGACACAGAACAAAATGGTGGTGCAATCAATTTTTACCAATCACAAAACTTTTCGGGTAACAGGAGAAGGTTATGCCCCTGTTGGAGATTTTCAATTAGATAGTCAAAAAATCCCTGTTGAAGATTACCCCGAAATTCCTGCTTTACTCGTCGCCTGCGCCGTTTGTAATGATTCAGTATTGCAAAAAGAAAAAGGCGAATGGGCAATTTTAGGCGACCCTACCGAAGGTGCATTAGTCACCCTCGCTGGCAAAGCTGGCATTGAAAAAGACCAGTGGAACAGTAAGTTACCTCGTGTGAGTGAGTTTCCTTTTACCTCAGAACGCAAGCGTATGAGCGTGATTACTCAGGTAGAGGAAATAGCTACTGGAGAACCATCACTAACAGGTGTAGATCCGGCAATTTCTGGTTTTATCAACTCTGAATCTTACCTGATGTTTACCAAAGGTTCGCCAGAGTTAATTTTGGCTCGTTGCACCGAAATTCATTTAGGTACAAACTCAGTACCTTTAACAGAAGAACAACGTAGCCAAATTCTAGCTGCAAATGACCAAATGGCAAGTCAAGGCTTGCGGGTGTTGGGTTTTGCTTACAAACCCCTGACAGAAGTTCCCCCCGAAGGCTCGGATGAAGAATCTGAGAAAGGCTTGGTCTGGCTGGGTTTGGTCGGAATGCTAGATGCACCGCGCCCAGAAGTTAGAGCCGCAGTCGCAGAATGTCGCCAAGCCGGGATTCGCCCAGTCATGATTACAGGCGACCACCAGTTGACAGCCCGCGCCATTGCAATTGATTTGGGGATTGCCCAAGCAGGTGATAGAGTGCTGACTGGTCAAGAATTACAACGTATGAGCGACCAGGAACTAGAGCAACAAGTTGATTTAGTTAGCATCTATGCCAGAGTTGCCCCAGAACACAAACTGCGAATTGTCCAAGCATTGCAACGTCGGGGTAGATTTGTCGCCATGACTGGTGATGGTGTGAATGATGCCCCCGCCTTAAAACAAGCAGACATTGGGATTGCAATGGGCATCACTGGTACCGATGTCAGTAAAGAAGCCAGTGATATGGTGCTACTAGATGACAACTTTGCTACCATCGTGGCGGCAACTAAAGAAGGTAGAGTTGTTTACACCAATATTCGCCGCTTTATTAAATACATTTTGGGTAGTAATATCGGCGAAGTTTTAACTATTGCCGCAGCGCCCATCTTAGGTTTAGGTGGTGTTCCCCTCACACCTTTACAAATTCTCTGGATGAACTTGGTGACAGACGGTTTACCAGCCTTAGCCTTGGCTGTAGAACCACCAGAACCAGATGTGATGCAGCGTCCACCATTCAGTCCCCGCGAAAGCATTTTTGCGAGAGGCTTGGGTTCATATATGGTTCGCATTGGGATTGTGTTTGCAATTATTACGATCATTCTCATGGAATGGGCATATCATCATACCCAAACTGTGACGGGAGAAGGACTTGACCCAGAACGCTGGAAGACAATGGTATTTACATCCTTGTGTATTGCCCAGATGGGTCATGCGATCGCTATTCGTTCCAATAACCAACTCACCATTGAGATCAATCCCTTTTCAAATCTTTTTGTACTGGGTGCGGTTGTGGTAACAACAATTTTACAACTGATGCTCGTTTACGTTCCGCCCCTACGCGATTTCTTCGGCACTCACTGGCTACCTCCCGAAGAGTTGGCAATTTGTATTGGTTTCAGCGCCTTAATGTTTGTCTGGATTGAAGGTGAGAAAATCTTCTTCCGTTTAATGGGCAAGAGAACTGTTTAAAAAGTTAAAAGGTAAAAGTAAAAAGTAAAAAGAAAATAAATACAACTATTTTCTAAGTCTGTATTCTGCTTGTAGCTTTTTTACCTTTGTAATTTCGTTAAAAGGCAAAAGTAAATAATCTTTACTTTTGCCTTTTACTTTTTGCCTTTTTAGTTAAATTATGTATCTCAAAACTTTACATCTCAGACAATTTCGGAATTACCAAGAGCAAAAGGTTGAGTTTAATGCTGCCAAAGCCATTTTGGTAGGTAATAATGCTCAGGGAAAATCCAATTTGTTGGAAGCGGTAGAGTTATTAGCCACATTGCGATCGCACCGTATGGCACGCGATCGCGATTTAATTCAAGATGGGGCAGAATTTGCCCAAATCAACGCCAGCCTGGAACGAGATACAGGTATTAGTGATTTAAATTTAACTCTCCGTCGTAATGGTCGTCGCAGTGTGGCTATTAATGGCGAGATTGTGCGGCGACAAATGGACTTTTTAGGTGTTCTTAACGCCGTGCAGTTTTCCAGTTTAGATTTAGAATTGGTGCGTGGTAGTCCCGAAGTCCGCCGCAACTGGTTAGATACTTTATTAATTCAACTCGAACCAGTTTACGCCCATATTTTGCATCAATATAACCAAGTATTACGCCAACGCAACGCTTTTTTAAAAAAAAACCAAGAATCAGCTATCAGCACTCAGAAGCCAGAACTCGCTCTTTGGGATGCACAGTTAGCAACTACAGGTACAAGAGTAATTAGAAGACGCGATCGGGCTATACAAAGATTAGCTCCCATTGCTGCGGCTTGGCACGCTAGTATTAGCGGCAGTACCGAAATCTTAGAAATTAAATATTTACCTAACATTCCTTTGGAACTGAACCAACCAGAAGAAGTTCAGCAAGCTTTTTTAACCAAAATTCAGCAACGTGCTGTGGCCGAACTCTACCGAGGTACTACCCTTGTCGGCCCTCATCGTGACGAAGTAGAATTGACTATCAATCAAACGCCTGCTCGGCAATATGGTTCTCAGGGTCAGCAACGCACCTTAGTCTTAGCCTTAAAACTCGCAGAATTACAGCTAATTGAAGAAGTGGTTAAAGAGCCGCCACTGTTGTTGCTTGATGATGTCCTAGCTGAATTAGATCCATATCGTCAAAATCAATTGCTTGATGCGATTCAAGACCGTTTTCAAACTTTAATTACCACAACTCACTTGAGTTCTTTTGATGCTCAGTGGTTAAATTCTTCTCAAATTCTGTTTGTCAAAGCAGGAGAGATATCCATGAATTAGTCAATAGTCAATAGTCAATAGTCAATTCTCAAAATGACAAATGACGAATGACAAGTGGCAAATGACAAATGACATTTCAATTATGCAAAAAACTAATCACAAATTAGAGCCACAGGAAATTGCATCATTAGGTGCATCACTACGAGCAATTGAGCAAAAGTTCTTAAAACAAAGACGGAAAGAAGGTTATAAAAAAATTTGGTTTCAAGGTGAAGAACCTTATTTTGATGTTTTTTTTGAATTTGAGTTTGAAAAAATCATCTGGTTTCAATTTACCTTGCGTGGAAAAACAGTCTCATGGGATATCAGAAGACCAGAATTACAAACAGGTAATACTAATGAGTTGTGTACTGATGATGTGAGTTTTTACGCAGCTAGTAAAACTATTGAAACTGATAACCAAACAGATTGGGAATTTATATATTTAGTTAAATTAATCTTAGAAACTAGAGCCGAAGAAGAAATTTTTACTCAAGCATTAGCATTATTTAATAAATGACCCAGGCCAAACTCAACTATTTTCTAATTTCTTAAACAGATTCAGCACTAAAATTGTCAATAAAGCAGCTATTAATCCCAATTGCCATAAACCACACCCAGCAGCAATTCCTAATGCGGCTGAAACCCAAATCGCTGCGGCTGATGTCAGTCCGTGAACTTCAGGTTGCTGTGATTTTTGGGAAGATTCTCGAAAAATTTCTCCAGCCCCAAGAAATCCTACACCTGCGGCGATACCTTGAATTACCCGACTTAAAGCATCAGGACTGGCCTCTAACATACCTGTTTGCAAAGGTATGAGAGTGAACAAGGCTGAACCTAAACTAACAAGTGTGTGCGTTCTTAAACCTGCTGGTTTACGTCTGAGTTGACGTTCGATCCCAATAACTGCTCCTAACAGTAAAGCTAGGCACAGTCTAAAAAGAGTATTCAGCCAATCATTTGGTGGAAAGTAGTAAGTATTTAACAATTCTGTTTTTAGATATATAAAGTAATATATGTTACTCTAACTTAAAAATAGCAGCATTGCTGCTGGTAATTAGAGATGAGTAAAAGATATTTGATACGATTTTTGTGTCCCAACTTGATGGCTATTGCTATCAAGCAATAGCGCTGAGTATAAATTATTTTGGAAAAGTATTCTGACTTAGTTTGATTAATTTCACTACAAAGCCAGATGTTAAAGATAATGATTGATTACCCGCCAATCACGACAATTTTGGATAAGCAACTGTATTCACCACAATGCTAATTTAGGCAAATGATATGGAATTTGGATGAAAATTTATGGCAATATTAATGATCTACACTAACTGCATAACTTTCAAACTGAGGGACTAGCTATTTGAGTGTTAAAACTGATTAATAGGTAAAATTTTAACTCAAACTGCTAGTTTTAGCCATAAGTTCAATACTTAAAGGCTATATACCTGTCTAGAGTTTTATCTATGATTATTGCACCAACAATATTAACTAAACCAAGAGGTGAGATTATTACCGGATATCGTGGAATGAGAAATTAACTCATAACTAAGTCGAACTAATCTTAAATAATAGACTAGGAAGAACTTCTCTCGGCAGATAATTTAGTCAATAGCCTGAAAGCATTGACCAAGAGAAAAAAATTGACAACTAATAAAAAATAACGTGAGTGGAAAAAGTCTACTGGCTTGACCAAATTAAACTACAAGACCGCACCAAAGTAGGTGACAAAGCATTTTACTTAAGCAGAATCATGCAGCATAATTACCCTGTGCTACCTGGTTTTGTGGTTTCAGCAGAAGTTTTGCGGCAATTTTTAGAAACTATCCACAGTTCAGAGTCCTTAGTTGCAGACTTACCTCATTCTTCATTACATTTAGATGTAGCTAATTGGCGACAACTTCAACTAGTAGCTAGTCGCTTGCGCCAAGAAATAGTGGGTGCAAATTTACCGCCCCAATGGGTGAGTACAATTTTAGCGGCGACGAGAGAATGGCAAACTAAATATTTGATTTTGCACCCAACATTGTCAGTTGGGAATACTGCACAAGCATTAGGAAATACATCTGGGTTACTGGAGCCAAGCTTTTGTTATTGTGATGAAGATGCGATCGCTGTAGGGTTAAAACGCATCTGGAGTCAGTTGTTCCGTGCTAGAAGTTTACTGTATTGGCAACGGATGGGAATTAATCTGCAAAATGTCAATTTGGCTGTGTTAGTCCAACCAATACAAAATGCGATCGCTAGTGGCTCACTTCAGGCTAACTCCGCTGGATGGACAATTGAATCCACCTGGGGATTAGGTGTAGCACTCACCAGAGGCGAAGTTTTGCCAGATGTATACTATATTCAGCCAGAAACAGGTATCGTCTTAGAACGACATTTGGGTAATAAAATGCTGGCTTATTGTCTTGATGATGGCACAACAGCAGCAGAACAACCTCAACTCCAGTCAGTAATCACTGATGAAAATACTGGTCTAATTGCTCATTTACTACCAGAAGAGCCACAAAAACAATACGCATTACCAGAGCCAAGTTTGCAACAAGTGATTGCTTTGGGAAATCAACTAGTGAGTGAACTGGGTAACAGTTTTACTGTGCAGTGGAGTATTTCAGCCGCAGATTCTGTTTCTCATCTCCAAATTACAGAAGTTAACACTCCCCTATCAGCAATTCCCAATTTACAGTTAATCAAAGGGTTAGGCGCAGCTACAGGCAGGGTAACAGCTAGTGCTTATGTGATTAATTCGCTACAAAAACCTGAGCAAATACCCCAAGGAGTCATTCTTGTCGTCCCCGAGATCGCACCTGATTGGTTAGCTTTGATGCATAAAGTTGTGGCGATTGTCACAGTACAAGGGGGATTGACTAGCCATGCGGCGATTTTATCCAGAGAATTAGGTATTCCCGCAGTCGTCAGCGCCAAAGATGCTACAGTCTTAATTCAAACCGGAGAACAATTACTGGTAGATGGCGATAGGGGAGAAGTTTATCGCCTCAGAGAAACTAAAACCGGAAATGGAGAAAATCAAGAAATTAATTCGCCTATATCTGCTTTTTCATCAAACCATCCGCTTGTTAGCCCTCATCTACCCATGATTGCTACTCAACTATTGGTGAACCTGAGTCAGCCTAGTTTAATCGAGCGATCGCAAAACTTACCTGTCGATGGTGTGGGATTGTTACGCTCAGAATTAATGTTATTAAATATACTAGAAGGACAACATCCTCATAGCTGGTTGCTGAGTGGTCGTCGGGCTGAACTGTTGGAGATATGGACACAGCAGATTATCAACTTTACGCGGGCTTTTACACCCAGACCAGTGTTTTATCGTTCTCTTGATTGGCGATTCCCAGAGTTTTCATCATTAACTCATACTTCACCATCTGCACCACATTCTATTCTTGGCGATCGCGGCACATTTAGTTATGTGAGCAATCCTGCTATTTTTGAGTTAGAACTAACAGCTTTACTCAATGTGCAGAAAGCTGGCTACAGCAATCTTCGGCTATTGTTACCCTTTGTGCGGAATGTGGCTGAATTTACCTTTTGTCGCCACAAAGTTGAGCAAATTGGCTTAACTCAGGTATCGCAATTTCAATTGTGGATGATGGCAGAAGTACCTAGTGTATTATTTTTACTTCCAGAGTATGTCAAAGCTGGAGTTCAGGGAATCTCGATTGGGACGAATGACCTGACACAACTTTTGCTGGGAGTAGATCGAGAACAAGGACAGCTAACAAAAATATTCGATGAACGCCATCCAGCGGTGATGGGTGCGATCGCCCAACTAATTCAAATGGCCAAAAATGCCGGAATCCCCTGTTCTATTTGCGGTCAAGCACCAGCATTGTATCCCGAAATTATTGACCAACTAGTGGAATGGGGGATCACATCTATTTCTGTGGAACCGGAAGCAGTAGAACGGACACATCAAGCGATCGCCCGTGCTGAACATCGGTTAATTTTGGCAGATGCACGCCGTCACATCAGCCAACCATAAAATCTTACTTTATGTACCCGGTTTCTCGGAAAAACTTACGTATATCGGCAAAATATTGATTGCGATCACTTTTGGTATAAGCTTGTCGGACTCTTTTCCAGCCATCTTCTCCTTGACCCAGCAAATACTTATCTGCCAAATACGCAGCTAAAAATCCTTTACCGTCATCACCTTGCTGGCGAATTTCAGTATAAGTTTTCCATAACTCAGAAGCATGGCTATAAATTAACTTGGGATAACGGCGAGTCACGTCAACCATTTTGCCTTGGCGATATTGCCAAATTTGTAGCGGATAAGCAGAAGCCGCATAAGCTGTAAATGCGTAAGCAAAGCGATCGTCTTGACTCTCAAGTTCTACGATGCCATCTTTATCTATATCTTTGAATCGATAAGCTCCATTACCCCAGTCATGGCGAATTTGAGTATACTTTTGGGATTTTTTGTCATAGCGATAAATCAAAGAATAAGTACAACAATGTGCGCCACCTGTAAAGAAATCGGCAACTACTTCTGGTTCTTTGTCACCATCTAAATCTAGTATGGGCAACTTATCTTCTTTTTCGTATATACCGCCAACAGGTCGGTCATATTCACTTTCTTGGGGCAGTTTTTGATCTAAAACAACTTTACCTGCGCGGCTAATCTGCAAACGGACATTTTTATATTGATATTCCTCTGGTTTTTCATAAGTTATTTCTGCACTAACATTACCTAATTGCCCAGTAATAGTTTCTGCACTACTTGGCTGGGAAAATGTAGCAATTTGGCTGAAAACAGCTAGACCGATTAGAGATGGACTCAACAAAGCACGAAGATTATTCAGCATAAGTGTTGTATATAGCTTGTTCAACTGTATACAACACTACAAAAACCATCAATATCGGAAAATTGCTGCCACTTGTACTTGATTTGGCATTTTTTCTGGTTCCACAGCATAAACCTTGCCACCGTTGAGAATTGTGTGAATCGCGGCAAAATCTAGCATATCTTGATCATCTGGTTCTAGCTCTGAGTGAATCTCGACATTCATGGTTTCTGGGTCAAATTTACCCCAAATTTGTTGTCCTACAGGTACAAACAAAGAATCAACTCTTTGGTAGTAAGCCGCAGCCACAATTTCTTTGAGATCACTAGAAGCTGTACCAGTAGCTTCCCCAGCCAGTTGTTGATAAAGCTCCATAGCTTGCTGTTCTGACTCGTGCAATAGCGGCTCAACAATTTCCCAAGCGTCTGCGTGTAATTCATCAGTTTGGAAAAGTTCTGGTCTGCGGGTAATACCTTGTTCTAATAAATTGGTATAACTATTAGCCTGGCGGTAAATTGGGTGAAGATAATCTACTCCTGCCAAAATTAGTGGTGCTGTTTCCTCTCGCAGTTTTTCATGGAGTTCTGCATCAACTATGTGAAAGAATTGCAGGATAGCTTCTTGGTGTTGATCTCGGTCTGGGCTTCCCTGTCCGTGAAATGCACCTGGCTGTGAACTTGAAAAAGAAGTTGTAGTGCTACCTTTTTTTGTGGCGATGCGAAATTGTCCCTCTTTAGCAGTTTCGTCATATAAAAGAGCTTCATCAAGGCTCTTGGGCAGATTTTCTACTTCTACTTCATTCAAACCAGAGCGAGTACCTACAAAAAATTTCAAATCTTGTTGGCTTAAAGCCAGAACATAGAACTGACCATCATTGTTAATTAAATATAGTAATGGTTTAATGTGAAAGCGATCGCTGACAACTACCAATTCTTGAAATTCCATTGGCAATTGATAATAGCGAAATATTCCCGGCGCAATAAAAATAGCTAAACCTTGGTCTTGATTTTCCCAAAATTCCCCTGTATCCAGTTCCATTGCTGGCTGAAGCAACTCAATTGCCTCATTTTGGCTGATTTCCATTGCTTCTAAGCGGGCTTGTGCTTCCCGGATTAAATTTTTAAAGCGAATTGGATTTTGCCGAATCTCTGGCCCTGCCTTTTGCATAGGCATATATAGAGAAATACAAGTTTTTTCATTATTCTCAGTTAAGGTTTTGAGTTCATCAATAGATAATAGTGTCATATTATAAAACTCCTAGCAGCATCTAGATTTATTTCAAAGCTAGAGACTCAAAAATACATCTTTCTTTTGATAAAAAACACCTACTAAATCACCATTCTTTAGAGAGATAAATCGGTAGGGATAAAAGTGGATTTAAAAAAAATCCGCCTGAAATGGGCGGATTAATTCAAATTTTTATTAAACAATTTGAGCAAGAAATTATATTTATCCAGCATTGGGTGTATCAGTATTAGGCGAATTTGGCTGGACTGCTATCTCTTGTGCTGATGGACGCACAAAACCTAAACTCACTCGTTTCATCATCCAATACAAACCCGACAGAATCACAAAAGTAATAGTGATAATCACTATAGGCTGTTTACCTAAAAGTTCCTCTACACCTTTAGTCAATAAAGCATCAGGTTGAGTAATAAAATCCCAACTGTTGAAACGTAAAAACCTTCCCCAATAAATCCCAACAGCACAAAGAGCATGAGTAATTAACTCAATCCTCAAAATCCATTGACTTTTGCCAATGCGGTGTAAATAGTAGCCTAAATTGATTAAAGATATAACATAAGCTTCAAAGCCAGCAAAAATTACCAGCAAATAAACTGGCATTAACACTAAAGTAATTATCCACACTGATTGGATTGTCCGAATATCGTCTATCAGGTGAATAACATCAGTTAATAGATAAGGCGCATTTGGTAAGAAAGCATAGAATACGATAAATCCCAACCACCAAACCCAAGAACGTCCGCGTTTTGTGCGGAACAACCAAACACTTAAAGCTAAAGGTATAAAAGCCAAAAACAGGTTCCAAGTCATCCAATTCATATTGATTCGCAAGACCTGTAAAACTCTGGCTATCAATTCAATCAATTCCCCTTTCATAAAAGCTCACTTGCAAGATGTGTGATTGATTAATATCGTTCTCTAGTCTTAATTTCTGTGGTTGACTGATAAGTTGGGCAAAAATTAGCTGTGATATTTTTATATTAGCTACGGCTGAATTTGTAAATTAACCAGCCTAGACAACTAGTATAACCAGAAAGTTATCAAGAATATATTTAACAGAAATCTGGAAGTGTGGCTGGCAGTTTTGCCACTCACGCTTCCAGTATAATTTTTGCTCTAGGAGGTCGTATTTTTTTAGTCGTTTCTTAGATACAATCTGCCTTAGAGCAATTCCCGAAAAATTGAAAATTTGATGATGACAAGCTGCTAACGTACCAGAACCCGGCTGCGGGGGCCGATCGCTTGTTTAGCCGCAGTCACTTGTGGACGACAATTAAGAGAATCGTTATGACAAATTTTTGAGTCGATGGAAGAAACTTCTAAACTAACAGGATTGGCTGTGAGAGAATAACCGCTACTGAACTCCATATTAGAATCAGTAGAAGGTGAAGGGCTAGATTGACCAAATGTCCCACCAAGATTAGATGTTATCGGAGCCTTAGCGATCGCACCACTGTCTACTGATACAGGAATAGGTGTACTGGGAGTCGGTGTAGAAGTAGGAGGATTGTTGACGCTAGGCGGCGTTGGGGTTGGAGTTATTCCACCACCGGAATTAATCGGAGTAGCATCAGCCGGTACAGTAATTGTCAACCTCACCAAAGGAGTATTTTTCATCTCATAGGGTGTGGGATCTGGCGTAGTACCAGGAATATCCGATTTATAATCAAAAACTGTCGGACTTTCACCACCATTGCGATCGCTATATCTTGGCCCTTGGCCATTCAATAAAAAAGTACCTTGATATTGCTGACCAGTTTTTGGGTCGGTGACAACACCAGTGTAGTAAGCTTTGGCAAAGCCAAACTCATCTTGAACTACACCTTGAAAGGAAATGTTAGGGATTTTTCCTTGATAAGTAAAAGGTGTTAATTTACCACCAGACAGCGCGGGTGAAGTCAAAACTCCGTTGAAGGAAATTACAGGGATACCTTTAAAGTCAACAACATAACGCAAACTCCCATCAGCGCGTGTTAATACCTTCACATAATTTGACTGGTAAACTGGCACATAATTGGGCTTACTTGCAGAACCTATGTTACGTTGATACACTCCTTGAGAGTCAGTATCAATCCGTGTGACGGAGTTATTAAAATTCGGATTAAAACTTGGTAGTTCTAAGGTACCTGATACTGTACCCGTACTTTGAATGATCAGTTGAGCCGAAGCACTACTTCCTCCCAAAGCAATCAACATTGCGGCTAAACTACTACTACCCAAAACTGCACAGCCTATCTTTGTTGCTGATGACTGGAATTGCATGAAAAATTTGCTCCTTAAATTTGCTCATGAAAAACAACACGCAGAGGAATCTACTGCGTGATTAAAAAGTCGAAAATCTAACTTGCAGACGCTAAAAGATTGCTGACAGTCAAGAGTAGTAAGGCAACACGGAGTAGGGGTTTCGCCCCCTGTGATTACATTTACATGATTACGGAATCAAAACCGGAAAGCCGCCCTCAATGCGCCTACTATCAAAGTGTCGTTAGCAGCATTATGATCGGGATTGAATACAACCAGTAAGCCTGGTGTTAAAGACAAACGATCATTGAGTTGGGCGCGATAAAAAAGTTCGACGTGCAATGATGTATCGCTGCGTCCCCCTGGCGTTCCCCCATTGGAAAAGTTAGGAAAATTGAAGCCATCGGGTAAGTTACTCGAAGTAATTTTTGGCGGTTGTCCAACCAAAATACCACCCAAATTACCAGCCCTACCTAAATTAGGCAATGCAGCAAATACCATCCAATTAGTAGTTTCTACACTACCAGCAAGATTTACTGGTTTGGAGGTAGAAAAACCACCCCAACCGCCTAACTGCAAATTATCATTGACACGCCATGCAACGGTAGCACCAACAGCATGAGTATTAAAAGCTGTACTAGGTGCAAATGGTGAAATTAATTGCGCGTCACCAATACCAGTACCGAGCAAATCGTTGGGGGAATGAGAATATATGTAATCTATGCCGATATCTAAATTATCGGTGGGTGCGACAGTGAGTTGTGCGCCTGCGCTATATTTACCACCAAAAAATCCAGCAGCATTGCTATTACCAGGAAAACTGGGAATTTCTGAACTATATACACCTTGCAAACTGATGCGATCGCTAATTTCCCAGTCAAAACCGATACCACCAGTACCGTTACCAATATTCAAAATTGGGTTACGCTGACCAAACTGGGAAATTGCACCATCTCCTGAACCTTCTAAAGGGTTAATTCCCCGAAAGGTAGTGGCTGCATTCACGCCAGCCGAACCCACCACAACTCCTAAATTATCTGCTAGTAAAAACCGATAAGATAAGTCATTAATTACTACTTGATTATCTGTATTTGACTCAAAACTTAATCGCCCCATATTGTGAGAAACTAACGAGGCATTAGAACCTAAATTTCCTGCTGATAGCCCTGTAATTAATAAATCTTTACCCGTGAAAGAAGTTGCTAATGTTAACTGTACGCTATTCGTAAAAGTGAGACTTGTCTTACCTTGACGCTCTGGAACACCATCTCTAGGAAACAAATCAACATTAGTTGTATTTGTTCCTTGAATACTAAAAATAGCTTGCCCAAATAGTCTAGTTGTAGTGGAAAACTGATGAGACTTTAATTCAACATTTTTATTTTCTAAAACATCAATACGTTGTATTACTTCCTGTAATTCAGTTTGAAACTCTGTCTGTAATCTTTGTATTTGGTCTAATTCTGCTTGACTAACACTATTAGCTTGATTTTTATTAATTAATTCCTGAATATGATTGAGACAAACATTTAAACTATAGGCAAATTCATAACGATTTACAGCGTTGTTACCTAAATAATTCTCGGTTTTTCCTGCTATACAACCATAGCGCTCAACTAAAGACTGTAAAGCACTAAAAGCCCAGTCAGTAGGCTGCACATCATCTAGTTGCGACACTGATGTTACTTGAGACATCTGCTCATCTGCATCAGATGTGTCAGAAAACTCTGGTATGGCGGGAGATTCTGGAGAAATTTGTAGTTGCACAGATGGTGATAGTTGTGGTGTGGTTTCTGCTGGTAGTTCTTGGTTGGCAGAATTTTGCCAACTATTATTTTTATGAGTTTTATTAAGTAGATTTTGATACTTGTGATTTACTTCCGGAGTAATAGCTGGCGAAGTGCTTTCATGCTGCATGAATTCAGGTGGTGTGATTTCAGCAGGTGGAGAACTTGGAGATAAATTCTCTTCTGTTAGCTGCTGCACCACATTGTCTGACTGAATTACAGGCTGCTCTGGTAAATTAGACGGTGGAGATGTTTGCCCGGCTGTCAATACGCCCAGCATCAGTAGACTTATGTCACTCATGGTATATCTGTTGACTAACACCAATATTTCTTTTGACAAAGTTTTTTAGTGTTCTTCAGGATATTTCTGTATAAAAAGTTATAAAAAATCTGAATTATAAAGTTTGAAGTATGAAATCAAGTGTAGGGGTATAAGAGAAATAAAAAGTTACACCAGTACGGTGATCTATGTCCACAGTGTAAATATCAAATTTTGACAAAATTTTTTGCATTGCTCACCTGGCTTTAATTCCCACAAAGCATCTGGTGCTATCTGTATGCTTAAACGTCTAAATTACACAATCACTCGTAAAGGTTGTCCTTGGTCATTAGTTATTGGTCATTTGTATTGACATGGGATAAATGACTAATTACAGTCTCAACCAGAGAATTTGCCACTTGAATGCACACCAACTTAATTGATATTACGCGAACAACTTCTCAAACGCTAATTCTTCTGTGTCTCTGTAGTAGCGGGAATTCCTTGGCTTGTCTAGGTTGTGAAAAAAATTTAGGGTGTAGGGTTTGAAGTAAATCAAATGATCACTCAACCCTAACACCCAGTTTTAACAACTAACCTTTCTGGGTTAGTGCTGAATTGAGATTACGCCGGATAAATCCTTAAGCGACGATTAGGTTCTTCGCCAAAGCTATGGGATTTGAGGCGATAGTGTTCTACCAACTCATGCTGCATTTTGCGAACTTGGGGAGAACGAGGCAATAACTCAACTGGTTGTCCTTTAGGAATCACAATTTGCTCAACAGCAAGTCTAGCTTCTTCCAGGGCATCAATTTCGTCATCACTACCGCTGTGCAGAAAAAGTTGCAGTTCGCGGTCATCAGCAATTTCTGGTTCATCCATATTCAGCAAGCGCCGCAGTCCACGGGTAATTTGCGGAATGGTACTAGCCTTGATCATGTGGATGGGTAGATGTCGGGCTTTAGCTACTTGCCGGAGTTTAGCGTGGTTTTTGACATGCGATCGCAATGCTAAAATTGCATCAGCACTATCGATATCTTTCGTCAATACCACAGGCAAAGTCAGCACGCTAATTACCTGTTCTAGTTGATGGCGACTCACTCCATAAGGGTAAACGTGCAGTGGCAAATCTTCTCCGTTGGGGCCAGCATTCTTCGTCGCGGCGAAATCAATGCTGTCGGAGTAGTTAAAGGATTCCTCTAGCAAGCGGTCAAACTCGCTTTGTCCAATTGCCTTTTCTCTTTCAACAGTTAATGGTGGTAGTGCTACCATCTGTCCGGATGCACGCCAGCCAGTAGATTGTCGCCCAGAGGAAAAAGTTTCTTCCCCGCTGGCTAACTGTCCGCCACGACCATTAACCACAGATAGCTGCCTAGTCATTGCGACTTTGCCGTTCTCATCCACAGTGCGTGTTTGTGGGCTTGGTTGCCTTCCACGCAACAAAGTATCTACTGTGTCAGCAACACTTTCATGCACTACCCAACGCTGCCGTTCTAACATTTCTACAGCAATCTCAAAGGTAGGAGGAGCTTTGCGTTCTAACACCGTTTTTTGCGAACCGCGCCTTCTGGCTTCGTCGTCTCCCAGTGTCACAGCCTGAATACCACCAACCAAATCAGAAAGTGTGGGGTTTTTGATCAGGTTTTCAATTTGGTTCCCATGAGCAGTACCTACTAATTGCACACCGCGTTCGGCAATGGTACGCGCGGCTAAAGCTTCCAGTTCTGTGCCGATTTCATCAATGACAATGACTTCTGGCATGTGGTTTTCCACCGCTTCAATCATGACTTGATGCTGAAGTTCTGGATGAGCTACCTGCATCCGTCTAGCACGACCAATGGCAGGATGGGCAACATCACCATCTCCAGCAATTTCGTTGGAGGTGTCAATAATTACTACTCGTTTGTTTAACTCATCTGCCAAAACACGGGCAATTTCCCGTAATGCAGTAGTTTTACCCACACCTGGACGACCCAGCATCAGAATGGATTTACCTGTTTCTACTAAATCGCGGATCATGCTAATAGTACCGAATACTGCACGACCGACACGACAGGTTAAGCCGATTATCTTACCATTACGGTTACGGATAGCACTGATCCGATGCAAAGTTTGCTCAATTCCTGCTCGATTATCTCCGCCAAAGGTGCCGACTCGCTGAATGCAATCATCTATTTGTGCTTGAGTTACGGGTGTTTCACTCAGATACTCAGCTTGATTAGGAAAGCGAGCTTCTGGGCGACGACCCAAATCCAAGACTACTTCAACTAAACTATCTCGCTGAGGATGATTTTCTAGTACTTGTCGCAAGTCTTGGGGCAAGATGTCTAATAACTTTTGGAGATCGTCTTTAATCGTCATGCTTTCTATGGTGACGTTTTGAGAGATAACGAACGAGCGATTATCGCTCTTGCTGTGACTTGATCTGGGAAACGAGTGAATGGGCAAGCCCTACAGCTTCCCACAATAAGTCTGGTTCTGCTTCCAGGTGGACAGTCGCTTTGACACTGGTGTGATTCACCTCCTTATTCTCCAGCTGTTCGAGAACTGGCGACAGCAATACACGGGCATAGCTTCCGTATGCGACTCCGGCAATTGAGGCAGAGGGGCAGGGGGCGGGGGGCAGAGGGAAAAATTCTTCTCCCTTACTCCCTGCTCCCTGCTCCCTTGCCTGCTTCAGTAGTCCCATTGCCTTTAACTTAGCAACGGTGTAGCTATTTGTGCCACCTGCTAATTGCACATATCCCGGTAAGTTAGCTGTCAAAACTTTTTGTCCTAATTTGACTGCTGCCAGAGTGGTACCATCTCCAATATCACCACTCATAGGACGACCATCGGTTTGCCAAATTAATGTACGCGGACGTGGGTTAATTAGGTCATAAATTGCTTTTAGGTATTCAATCATGCCTTCGCCATCGGGACAGCTGATTGCCAATAATTTCAGTTGTTCAGCCCAAGGTGAAATCGCTTGCCATAATTTTTGAAATTCTTTTAATCGTCCTACTTGGGTATGAATTTCTACGGCATCTACTCCCGTGGAAATTACCATTGGCGCGATCGCCTTTGGCGTTGACATATAAGAACTAGTATAAATTATACCGTATGGGCATATTGGGATGCAACGACCGCAACCGTAACATTTCTGAGATTCTACTCCCGAAAAATTATCTTGTGTCCGGTTAAATGCGATCGCCTGTGCCGGACAAACTCGCTCACACGGTTTGGGACAATCTGGGGGACACTGACGGGCATCAAATTCGGCTTTACGAAAATGCGGGTCTTCACCATCATTCAAGCTCACCATCAGCAAGGGTGAGCCACCTTGATAGTTGAAGCCTCGCTGTTGAGCTTCCATTGTCAGAGTTTTAGCGACTTGCAGCGCTGCTTGGGCTGCTGCTATTACCGCAGGATCAGCAGCCACATCTATACAGTCAGCGCCTGCCAAAGTGTAGGCTAATGTTAAACTTCTGACTGCTGGCAGATGTTGGTAACTGGCTCCGCAAATCAGCTTGAACCAGTGACCTTTTTCCAAAGAATTTAAAGGGGCAAACAAATCAGTCACATCTCTATTATGCTTTTATGTAACTGAAAATAGTAGTCTTTAATCAATAAAAATTTTGCTGACACTATTCTGATGTTCTGAGTGACCAGACTCTCATTTTTGACAGATCCTGTCAATGAAATGCGGTAAAATATTGCCTTCTGATAAAAATAATAAATATATATTTTTTTATATTAATAATTGTAAAATTAATTGCTTTATTCCTTTTTTGCCTCTTCCCTAACTTTACCAGTAATTAAAAACTCAAATCGGGTAATTATATTTACCACTGAGGCATAGATGCAATAAAATCAATTACTAATTGTTGTGCCAGAGGTTGAGAAAAAAGATACCCTTGAGCCAAATCACAGTTTAAACTTCTTAATTTTTCTACTTGTTCTTTAACTTCTACTCCTTCAGCAATCACCGTCATTCCCATTGATTTAGCAATACTGATGATTGTTGGTACTAATCCCATATTATCTTGAGAAAACTGCATTCTTGTAATAAAAGATTTATCAATTTTCAATGAATCTAAAGGTAAGCTATGTATATAGCTGAGAGAGGAATAACCAGTACCAAAATCATCCATCACTAATTTAATATTGCGCTGTTTAATTTCTTCAATAATTGCTCTGACAAGATTACTATTTTCCATAATGACACTTTCAGTAATTTCTAGTTCTAAATTTGATGGATTTACTTTAGTTTTATTAATAATTTGATCAATTTGTGCAATTAAGTTAACTTGCGTAAAAAGACGCGCACTTAAATTTACACTAAGAGTTAAATTTTCTGATATTGATGGATGATCTTGCCAAATTCGTAATTGATTGCAGGCTGATTGTAAAACCCAAATGTCGATATCATTAATCAAACCTGTTTCTTCTGCTATGGGGATAAACTCTGTAGGAAGCATGAGACCACGAACTGGATGTTGCCAACGCAATAAGGCTTCAAATCCAGCTACTCTACCTGTATTCAAGTCAATAATGGGTTGATAGTAAATAATCAGTTCTTCTCGTTCAATAGCTCTACGCAAATCATTTTCTATTTCTAGAAGTTGGATGGCTTCCTGATACATTGCAGGGTCAAAAACTTTATATCTACCTTTTCCTTGGGCTTTAGCCCGATACATTGCTGTGTCAGCGTCACGCAATAAATACTCTGGTTTTTCGTAATCTTTATTACCCCAATTAATGCCAATACTAGCATTCATGAATACTTCATATCTAGACAATTTAAATGTCATTGATAACTCTTGCAGTAATGATTCTGCTACTTGGATAGCAGAATTCATATCTGTAATATTTTCTAAAAGAATACCAAATTCATCACCACCTAATCGTGCTAGAGTGTCATCTGGCTTGAGACAGGATTGTAGACGACGAGCAATAGAAATGAGTAATTCATCTCCAACAATATGACCTAGAGAATCATTCACAACTTTGAAGCGATCGCAATCTAAATACAATACAGCAAACTGATACTTAATATCTTGCCTAGCGAGGTTGAGAGCTTTTCCTAGCTGTCTTAAAAACAAAACTCGATTTGGTAATCCAGTTAGCGAATCATGTAGAACAATATCTAGCAATTTATCTTGCAGTTTTTGCCGAGAAGAAATTTCTTTTTGAAGTTTTTGGAGAGTATTTTCTAGTTCCCAAGTACGAGATTTTACTCTTTGTTCTAGTTCCGTATTAAGTCTTAAGATTTCTAGGCGTGCTTCTCGAAGTTCTAGTTGATTTTGGACACGTACCACAACTTCTTCAAACTCAAAGGGTTTAGTAATATAGTCTACTCCACCCAATCTAAAACCTTTAATTTTATCGAAAACGTCATCTAAAGCACTAATAAAAATCACGGGAATATCTGCGGTTAAATCCCAGTTCTTAAAACGCCGACAAACTTCATAACCATCCACTTCCGGCATCATAATATCGAGTAAAATCAGATCCGGTAAAACTGTTTGACAAGCAGTTAAAGCCATTTGCCAGTTCAAAGCTTTACGGACGTTGTATCCTTTTCTAGCTAGTAAAGAGGATAAAACCCTCAAATTATCTGCCTTGTCATCAATTATTAAAATATCTTTTTTATCCGGGTCTAACTGCTGGTAATTCATTATGTCTTGCTTCTAATCAATTTCATAATTTTCTTAAACTGAGATTTATTAGCTAAATCGTTCAAAAACCAGCACATTTGATTGTAATTTTATCCTTAAAATACTGTCCTATAGGATTGCAGATTTCATTTTCTGACTTGCATATTGGTGGAATGATTTTGCTACTATTGTGAAATGAGCATTTTACCTGCTCTACAATAATCATCTCTAAATTCAACAAAGTCTTGTTTTCTGGCTGAGTAGTCAGCTTTTTACTGCTGTATTCTATTTTGCAACTAAATATAAGCGAATAGACTAATCACAACATAAGAATTCAGCACTCAGGAGTCAGAAGTCAGAATTTAAAAGTAATTCAGCAGAATTTTCCAATATTATTACTCCTGAATTCTTACATCACAACATCCATTCAAAAAATACGAGGCTTAATTAGAACTAATATCATGAGTCTTTTGGCATAAACTTTAGTAATGATAATGATGAGGTTAAGTGATTGAGCAAATTGAAGTTTGAATAAAATCGTTTTTTGATTGTTTCCTAAGTCCAATTGTGGAACAATCATGTTGTATCAGATACATGTCTTAATCCGGGTTATTACTATGTGCCATTGGGAAAATAACAGACTATATTACTATTTTTAGTATAAACATTTACTTTTGCCAAGTTCTACGCATACATAGTATAGGCAAACTCATAATTATACTAAGTTTTCAAACTTTGTTATAGCACCTTAATTTATTTGATCTCTTCTAGTGATATATCAAAGAAACTGTTGAGCCAAAATCAAAAATAGATGAACACTTGCTTACCCAATTCTCTTGGATAAAATTTGAAATTAGATATTATCGGCAAATACTTTACCAGTCCCTCACTGGTAAATAACCTCTGGAGAATAAATATGAAAATTTTGCCAGGACAACTGCATATTAGCTTAACAGTAAGCTTATGGTTTATATTTATCAAACTTAAATATTTAACTTTAAATAAAAATTAATTAATGTCAGTAATTATTTTAATTTCTTCACCAATTTGTAATATTTTTCCAGATTCTGATCTGGGTAATCTAGTGTTCACGCTCAATCGATAAAAATGATTAAAGTGGGATGATTTAACCCACTCTGGCAATGTTGCTTGCCGTTTTTGGATAAATATTTTTTGAAAATACGGGTAAGCTGTGGCTGAATCAGGATGGCGCGTTGGCACTATACAACGCTGACATGGGTTGACTCCATAAAACAGCACATTTCCCACTTTAAAGGAGACTAACTTATTTGGTTCACTAAATAGTTGATCTTCCCAAAAAGGAGGTACGCCTGCAATTTCGATATTGGCACGTAGACGACGACGCATTTCGTCAACACTCATACCAGGAAACCAAGAAGCTACTTCTTTTAAAGTTGCCGTACTAATTACTGTTGGCCCTGGGGAGTCCGTATCATCAGGAAAGCCCATTAGTGAGTTTTGCTCTATGGTAAGAGAAAACCCAAAAAAATCACTCAAAGCTGCGGCTAATGTTTGTTTTTCTATATCTAAATTAAAAACTTGCGGCAAATTATAGTTGGGGATTTTTAGAGAAAGAATTTTGGTAGAAATGCTAAATTGCGATTCCCCTAAGAGACTTGTGTAACACGCTCGCAGTAAATGAATTTTGGGATGACGCTTCCCATTAACAAATTTACCTTGTACATCAAAAATGGCGAACTCGCGATCGCCCTTTAATGCGCCACTAGACAAAACCTCGGCTTGTGGCACCTCTACCCCATCTAATGACTTAATCGGGTAAATTAAGATTTTGGCTAGGTATGGCATTCCAGTATGACTCGGTTACGGATACAAAGGTGATTTATCAATACCACCAACATGATTTAGTGGCCAAAAGCGCAGTACAGCCCGGCCGATAATATTGTCACGAGGTACAACACCCCAGCAACGGCTGTCGTAACTACTATTACGGTTGTCACCTAACACTAAGTATGAATTTGGTGGGATGGTTTGAGGGGCTGATAAAAAAGCTGGTTGTTGTCCCGAAGTACAAACATCAACTACTGTACGTTGATTAGAACTGAGATAATTTTCTTCGTCGAGAGGTTTGCTATTAATATAGACTTTACCATCCCGCAGTTCTACTGTTTCTCCTGGTAAGCCAATTACACGTTTAATAAAAGCATCTTGATATTGTTCTTTTTTGAGTTCGTCAGTGGGTGAGAAAACAACAATATCTCCTCGTTGGGGCTTGGCAAACTTATACTTCAACTTATCAACAATAATCTTGTCTGCTTCCCACTGGTTTTGGGTACCATGCAAAGTAGGTTCCATAGAACCAGAAGGAATCCAGCGAGCTTCGGCGACAAAAGTACGAATACCAAGGGCAAGAACAATACTTAATACAACTGTTCTACCTAGCTCGGCAATCCAGGAATTATCGGGTTTTTGATTAGAATTTTTATCAGACACTTGATTTTGCATGAAAGTACTGAAGTAAGGAAAAGTGTAGGAATTAACTAGCTCAGGGAGACTCTATTTGTAAATTTTAACGGGAGAATTAGGTTTTCTACGCTGGTTGTAACATCTTCACAGACAGATTTATAAGTTAAAAATAAACTTTTTTTTAATTAGCTGCAAAAAGTGATCACAGAAAACGCAACCAAGTTTACCCTAAAATCAGAGTTCTCACTAACACATAACTCTTTGAGTAATTTTTTTTAACTCCATGTCATCTTCACAAAGTTTATTAATTCGCCACGTTCGCATTGTTCTACCCAATGGTGAATTCATGGTTGGGGACGTACTCACACGCGATCGCCTCATCATGGAAGTGGCACCGGAGATTGCTGCTACCATCGCAACCAGAGAAATTGACGCACAAGGGTTAACTTTGTTGCCAGGAGTTATCGATCCGCAAGTGCATTTTCGTGAACCAGGACTAGAACATAAAGAAGACTTGTTTACCGCCAGTTGCGCCTGTGCGAAAGGTGGTGTCACTTCGTTTTTAGAAATGCCCAATACCCGCCCTCTGACTACTACCCAAGCTGCATTAAATGACAAACTCCAACGTGCTGCGAGTAAGTGTGTCGTGAATTATGGCTTTTTTATTGGCGCAACCGCAGAAGTTTTGCCAGATTTGCTCACAGCCCAGCCGACATGCGGCATTAAAATTTTTATGGGGTCGATGCACGGTCAGTTACTCGTTGACCAAGATGCTGTTCTGGAAACAATTTTCGCCCAGGGGAATCGTTTAATTGCTGTTCATGCTGAAGACCAAGAACGCATTAATCAACGAAGACAAGAATTTGCTGGCATTCATGACCCAGCTATTCATTCGCAAATCCAAGATAATCAAGCTGCACTGTTAGCGACACAAAAAGCCTTAAATCTTGCTAAAAAATATCAGCGGCGGCTACATATCTTACATCTATCTACAGCCGAAGAAGCTGAGTTGTTGCGTCAAGATAAGCCAAGTTGGGTGACGGCTGAGGTGACACCACAGCATTTGTTATTAAATACCAATGCTTATCAAGATATTGGCACTTTAGCGCAGATGAATCCACCATTGCGATCGCCCCACGATAATCAAGTTCTCTGGCAAGCTTTACGCGATGGTGTGATTGATTTTATCGCTACAGACCACGCACCCCACACCTTGGCAGAAAAAGCCCAAGAATATCCCAATACGCCTTCAGGTATGCCGGGGGTTGAGACTTCTTTACCTTTGATGTTAACTGCGGCAATGGAGGGCAAATGTACTGTGGCGCAAGTTGTTCACTGGATGTCACAGGCAGTGGCGCAAGCATATCGTATTCCCAAGAAAGGAGCAATCGCCCCTGGTTACGATGCTGATTTAGTATTAGTAGACTTGGATACTTACCGTCCAGTCCGGCGCGAAGAATTATTAACTAAATGTGGTTGGAGTCCCTTTGAAGGTTGGAACCTCACAGGTTGGCCTGTCACCACGATTGTTGGGGGACAGGTTGTTTATGAACAGAATCAGGTAAATACTAACGTGCGCGGTCAAGCTTTAACTTTTTTGCCATAACTACCGAACTCAAATTGCCATAGTTTAGTAGGACTTACATCAGAAAACGAAAAATCAAGGGCTAGGACAAGGGTATAAGGGTATAAATAAATGTTTAAAACCCTTACACCTCGTCTCAATCGACAACCTAGGTGCATAAGTCCTGTTTAAAACTAGACAGCATAAGGCATCATAGCTATAGCCTTAAGGACTGAATTTGACATCAATCAGCCAAATTCAGGCAATACTATGTCCTTCAGATTATTAAGTTGGGAAAGTGGCGGTATCTGTGGAGCGATCGCAGTAGAAATCCGCAAAGAAGTTGAGGCAAAGATTTTGCAACTAACTACGTAAAAATACTAGGATTTAGATTTTGAAGAGAAAAATTGAGTGTTTATACGATTTTAAATCGTATAAATACTATGTTACTTGGTTAAAAATGTTTAGGCTTCATCAAGAGTTATCAGTATGAATATAAGATTTTCTTTTAAAAATACTTATTTAAATTACTTTATCTCATAATTTGATCATTAGTTACTTTTTAATTGCAGATCCTAGTTTTAACTTGGGAATACTAGGTCAATGGATAGATGACACGATGACGATAGTGATCGTTAATCTTTTAACTTTTCTCAACTAGTCTTTTGTGTTTAACTATCCGGATTTTTCAGCTAAAAAATGAAGAGAATTAATAGGGTTAAGTAAACGGGCAAATTTCTGTGAACACTCAGTTTTATACATATATAAATTTTATATGCAGTTAATTTGGACGCTCTTAAAACCTATTTTTTACACTTCTGATTGATTTTTTTCTAGGCAGTTGGTGCTTTAAAAGCCAGCATTAGCAAA
This sequence comes from Nostoc sp. C96, assembly GCF_059384975.1. NCBI lineage: Bacteria > Bacillati > Cyanobacteriota > Cyanophyceae > Nostocales > Nostocaceae > Nostoc > Nostoc sp. C96. Next base: position 300,902 of record NZ_CM182020.1, read on the forward strand.
GCAAACGGAGTTAGAAGTAAAAAACTAGCATCCAATTAAACACACTAAAAGAAACAATTTACTGAGTTAATCAAAGGAAGGTACAAAGGCAAACATAATACAAGTATATCAAACAAATGTACCAGTATTTACTGGCTAAATGAAAGTCATCTGTATATGAGCCTTCTCAGAAAGATGATTCCCTAGACAAAAAATTAAAGTCATTTCTAATTTGAATGTAATTGACCTTGAGTGCAGGCACTCAAAAAATCTGGCAGTTTGCTAGATGTCACTCTCCAAAGGATTGTTTCATTCAAAAGCTTTGACTCAATATTTACCGACATCTACAGCAATATCATCTGCGAGCATACGCCCAACTTAGCTAAACGCAGTAGCTAGTAAATGTCAATCAAGGCCAAATTCCTATTGCAAAGTATTTCATTGATTTTTGAATAATGAAGGCAGTAATGTTAGTCAATTTCTTCGATGAACGCGGTAGTGGTAGATAGAACGAGTGTATTATCCACCCTCGGCTATCGGCAAAATCTTGTAGTGTCATCAAAATGTGAGGCTGATTTGGCTAGGACACTTGTCCTTGTAGTTCAGTTAATCGAACAGCATCCCAAAAATCCTCTCAACCTACAGCAATGAAGTATGAATTTTGAGCGGCAAAACTTGCCGCTCACACTTCTTTTGGGTGGGATAATCTACACAACTTCTACCTACCCAAAAGCTTTTTATATGACGCTGGATAATCCTGTAGGATTGTATAGTATTTTAGCTATATGTAAATAAATTACTCAGATTTTAGCAATTAATTCGTTGATGTTGCAATGTAGTGCTGTAATCTTGGCTTGACGATTACCATTGTCTTCATTTGTTAATTGCACACGCAGATAAGTATCTGGCTGGTAAGGCATTTTTTGGGCCCACTCAATCGCGACAATTCCTGGTTCTATTTCACTAGCTTCCCAATAGCTTTCTAAGTTTAAAGCAGCAACTTCTTGTGGTTCTAGGCGATATAAGTCTAGGTGATAAAGGGGTATACGCCCTTGAGTGTATTCATTAATCAGAGTAAAAGTAGGACTAACAATTGATTCTGTAATTCCTAAACCTTGACCAACGCCTTGCACCAATGTAGTTTTACCAGCGCCTAAGTCTCCTTCTAGTAAAATAACGCTACCTGGAGTCAAAGTTTGACCTAGTTTTATACCCAAATCTAGGGTTGCTTGTACATCTGCAAGAAAAATTTTCATTATTTGTCACGAGTCAATGGTCAATAGTCAATTGTTCACTCACTATGGACTTTTGACTATTCACTTGGGACTATTTATCATTTTCCATGATGTGTGCCACTGTACCACCGCAACAAAACTTTTGCGAGTTTTTGGGGATTATGACGTACAACACCAGTTTCATCTTCATACAATACATTAGCTAAAACAATCCGTCGCCCTAATAAAGATATATCTTCTCTATCTAAAAAAACTGGATGAGAATTTTGTTGGGCATAGCGAATGAGTGATTGAGGCGAAGGAGATTTTTTGTGTACTAAGACAGCATCAAATAACCGTCTTTGACCACAAGCAGCATCAATTGCTCTGATATGGTCAGCAACAGTATATCCCTCAGTTTCTCCTGGTTGGGTCATAATATTGCAGACGTAGATGCGCGGGGCTTTAGTTTGAGCGATCGCATTAGCAATTTCTGGTACTAGTAAATTAGGAATCAAGCTGGTATATAGGCTACCCGGCCCAATAATAATGTAGTCAGCGTCTTTAATTGCTTTAATGGCCGCGGGTAAAGCTGGTGGATTAGCTGGTGTGCAGCCAATTTTGACTATTTTACCACCAGCTTTGGGAATGCTCGATTCCCCATCTATACGGCGGCCATCCGCTAACTCTGCCCACAAGCGAACATCGCTGAGAGTTGCTGGCAAAACTTGTCCCCGTACTGCTAATACTTTGGAACTAGCCGCCACAGCCCGTTCCAAATCCCCAGTAATATCACTCATAGCAGTTAAAAACAAGTTACCAAAGCTGTGGCCAGTCAAGCCATCGCCAGCCCGAAAGCGGTATTGGAACAACTCAGTTAATAGCTTTTCTTCATCTGCTAATGCTGCTAAACAATTGCGAATATCCCCTGGTGGTAACACGCCAAATTCTTGACGCAAACGCCCAGAAGACCCGCCATCATCAGCGACGGTAACGATCGCACTAATATTAGCACTATAAGTTTTCAGTCCCCGCAGCAAGGTCGAAAGTCCTGTACCACCGCCAATTACTACAATTTTTGGCCCACGGTACAAGCGGCGATGGGCTAACAGAACATCAATTAGTTCTGCTTCACCTTCTTGTTGAAACGCCTCAGTAATTGAACCGACTGTGCGAGTTTGTCCCCACAACAGTAAAAGTAAGCCGCCCAGCAGTACCAAAGGGCCACTGATATAGTTGGGTAAGATGTTGGTAATGACTCCCAGAAAACCTCTCAACAACTCCAACAGCCAAAAAATTGGGGTCAACTTCACCCATATCGCTAACCCCAGACTTGCCAAAAATACACCGCCAACACTGATAAGTAACCAGCGTTTGACTGAGAGTCCAGGAGATAACCACTTAAACCACTGGTTAACCCGATGAGATGTACGGCTGCGCGACTGCTGTTGCAGGGCGTTGAGGGCTTGTCTGAGAAAACCAATTGACATACCTGATTTAAAGCAGTGCTACAAACTAATGAATAAAAGAACATCTACACTACCTGGTTGTAACACCAAGTGTGTCTTTATTAAATATTTCAATGCTTTGAGACTTACAATAAGTCATCAAAGTTGCCAGTCTGGACAAGGGTTATGGGGGTGTGGGGTTGTAAGTGAGCAAAACCCTGATAACCCCACACTCTTAATCCCTGATACCCCAGTCTCAACAAATAACTTTTGTATGTGAGTCCTGCTCAGTAAAACAATACCCTGGCTGGGTCAAAGTTAGTTTAATGGAAAAACGAATTTTAGGTTTAGATCCTGGATTAGCCATTTTAGGATTTGGCGTAATTACTTGCAAACAAAGCCCTAGCAAGATACAGGATACAACGGTAGATATGGTGGACTTTGGGGTAATTAGTACTTCGTCAGATGCCGAAATGGGTCAGCGCCTGTGTACGTTGTTTGACGATTTGCACACCCTGATTCAGGAATTACAACCAGACTTGGTTGCGATCGAAAAGCTGTTCTTCTATCGTATGTCAAGTACTATTCTTGTTGCACAAGCCAGAGGTGTATTGATGTTAGTTTTGGGACAACATCGCTTACCATATCTAGAATTTACTCCAGCACAAATTAAACAAGCCCTGACTGGATATGGCAATGCAGATAAATCTGATGTGCAAGCAGCTGTAGCGCGAGAGTTGAATTTAGAAACTATTCCCAAACCAGACGATGCAGCTGATGCTCTGGCTGTAGCTTTGACAGCATCATTTCAGATGTAATTATCGCTCTTTTATAGCAGAAGGCAGGAGGCAGAAGGCAGGAGGCAGGAGGAAAAGTCTTATTATTCCTGGCATTCCAGCTTTCAAATTGTCCTAACATATCTGACTACTGCTATATCACTAGACTTCTGGCATCAATATCTTGATTAAGCAATTCCGACAACAGTGATTCTAATTTTAAATCTGTTGTCGGATAGGAAATAATTTGTATTGTTTATTCACATTGCAATTTACCTAGCGAGACAGTATGGCTATTTTTGCATGTTGATTAACATAGTTCACAAATAGTTGCTTCAGCCGGGGACTCACACTAAAGCCATTAAAGTCTTCTAAGAAGCCAAAGCCTAAACTCTTGGCTTTGGCTAAGGTTTGCTCTGATGTTAATCCTTCTTAGATAGCTATACTCAGCAAGGCAATACCTGTTGAACGCATCCCAGCGGCACAGTGTATAAGAACTGGTTTTGGTAACTGTTCGAGTATTTTCAGGGTTTTGGTAATTAATTCTTCATTCAACGCTTCTAACCTTACAGGTACGTTAACGTAATACAACCCCAATTTTTCAGCCAGTTTTTGCTCATCCTGAAAAAATCCTAGTTCATCAGGCGATCGCAAATTTAACACCGACTTATATCCTTCTTGGATAGCTTGCTCAAGCTGTTTTACTGAGATTTGTCCTGTTGTTGTTAAGCTTTCGTTGATTAATATGGCGTTGTTCACATTCACTCCTTCTAAATTGACTTGCAAATATGCTGTGAGCAGCTATTTAAAAATGCACAACGAAATTGGACAAAAATACAATTAATCGGCTGATTAACGCTAAATTTGTCTTTTTGTTTTGATAATTTTATTGCTCTATTCATAATATACGGTTAATCTATCGACTTATCGATGTTTAGAATAAATAATGCTTATTCCCGATGAGTTTAGTGGTTTTTATATATCACTTCCGAACTCAGGCAATCACACTCTGTTTTGGATATTGCGTTGATGAAATACAAAAGACACTGGTTTGTATGAAGATGATGCGTAAAAGCTTGTGACAATAGTTACCGATATTTTTATCTTGTGAATTTACCTAAAATTTAGTGGAAACACAAAAATATCTAAGTTTATAGCTCAACGTTGACCGCAAATGTTACATCTAAGATCGTTGAACGATGAGAAAATCAACGTGAAAGCACAGGTATTTAGAGGCGTAAATCAACTGTCCTATGAAGAGCTACCCGTACCCACACTCTTAACAGATGAGGTGCTGGTAAAGGTACAAGTTGTAGGGTTGTGTCAGTCAGATATTAAAAAAATTCGTTATCCACTGTATGAGCCGCCGCGCATATTTGGCCATGAAACTGCGGGAATAATAGCCGCAGTCGGTTCTGAAGTCAAAGGTTGGCAAGTGGGACAAAGGGTAGCGGTGATGCACCATATCCCATGTATGCGTTGCGCCTACTGTTTAAATGAAAATTTCTCAATGTGCAATGTCTACAAAAATATTTCTACTACAGCTGGGTTTAACGCTAGTGGTGGGGGTTTTGCGGAGTATGTGAAAGTCCCAGGACATATTGTGCAGAATGGTGGGTTAATTGCGATACCCGATGATATTAGTTTTGAAGAAGCGAGTTTTGTTGAACCAACTAACTGCTGTCTCAAGGCTGTAAAAAAAGCTCAAATTGCCCCAGGACAAACTGTATTAATTACCGGAGCCGGGCCAATTGGGTTAATGTTTGTGATGTTAGTGAAGCATTTTGGGGCAAAAGCGATCGCCACTGACTTACTACCTTCTAGAATTGAAAAAGCCTTGAATGTGGGGGCTGAAGCAGCTTTTGATGCTCGTGATCCTGATTTAGCAGCAAAAATTCATGCTGTCACAGATGGATTGGGTGTGGATGTGACCTTACTGGCTGTACCTAGTGAGAAAGCGTTCTTTCAAGCACTAGACTGCACTCGTAAAGGCGGGAAAATACTGTTTTTCGCTGAGTTTCCCGATGAATTAGAAATTCCTATCAATCCGAATATTCTTTACCGCCGAGAAATTGACTTGATGGGGAGTTACAGTTCTTCCTACCGTCTTCAGGCACTTTCGGCTGATATTGTATTTAATCGGCGGATTGATGTACCAGCTTTGATTAGCGATCGCTATCCGTTAAAAGATTTATCAGCAGCCGTAGAACAAGCGATCGCGCCTTCTGCCGATACATACAAAATATTAATCTATCCTTGATCCGGGCAAAGAAGCTTACTCGTAGAAAATACTTATAGCTAATTTTGTCATTGACTCCCACAATGGGAGTCAAACTGAGGAGAGATATTAACTATGAAAACGCACATTGCCTAATCTTTGTTCCCTAGCTCCTATTCATCTACCCCAATCCATGCCCATGACATTAGTTATAGTTGCTATCCTAGCCTTTTATGTCGCCTGTAATCTTGGTGCCAACGATGTTGCCAACGCAATGGGAACTTCTGTTGGTTCCAAAGCTGTGACTCTCAAACAAGCAATCATCATTGCAGGAGTTTTAGAGTTTACTGGCGCAGTCTTGTTTGGGCATGAAGTATCAGAAACTTTAGCGACAAAAGTTGCCAATCCTAGCTTATTTGCGGCTACACCTCAATTATTAGTTACGGGAATGGTGACAGTATTAATATCTTGCGGTGTATGGTTGCAAATTGCTACTGCTAGAGGTTTACCGGTGTCATCGTCTCATGCAGTCGTGGGTGCGATCGCCGGATTTAGTGCTGTAGCAATGGGTATAGGTGCAATCGATTGGTCATCAATTGGCATGATTACCATTGGTTGGATTGTCACACCAATAATTAGCGGTAGTATTGCTGCGTTGTTTTACAGCCAAATCAAGCACTGGATTTTAGATCAACCAAATCAAGTTACCCAGCTAAGAGAGTGGATTCCTTGGTTAAGTACCGTTTTATTGAGTGTATTTGGTGTAATTGTCTTACCTTCTCTCATGCAACCTCTAACTAACTATTTGATCGAACAAGTTGGTGTTGATCTACCTGCTTACGATATTCCCTTATTCACAGGTGCATTAGCCGCACTTGGACTTACTTTAATTAGTTGGCGACAACTGGAAGTAGAGGAGCAGAGGAGCAGAGGAGCAGAGGAGCAGAGGGGAGATGAATTTCCCCCCTGCCCCCTGCTCCCTGCCCCGTTTCCTCTTTCCACTCCCCTGGAAAAATTATTCGGTCGATTCCAGCTACTGAGTGCTTGCTTTGTGGCTTTTGCACATGGTTCTAATGATGTGGGAAATGCGATCGCACCCTTAGCGGCGATCGTTTATATCAACACTACTGGTAACGTACCGATAAATGGCATTACTATCCCCTTGTGGATTCTGGTTGTAGGTGGCGCAGGGATTGTTACAGGTTTAGCAATTTGGGGAAAGAACGTCATTACTACCATTGGTGAAAACATCATTGCTTTGCAACCTAGTAGTGGGTTTTGTGCAGAACTGGCAACCGCGACTACTATTCTCCTAGCTTCTCGGTTAGGTTTACCCGTTTCTACTTCTCACGCACTTGTTGGCGGTGTAGTTGGAATCGGTATGGTGCAAAGCCTGAACTCAATTAAATTCCAAACTTTGCAAGGAATCGCTGCTGCATGGTTAATTACGGTTCCATTAAGTGCGGTTCTCAGCGCAAGTATCTTTAGTATTGCTCGGTTTTTTTGGTACTAACTCGAAATAGGCCGAAGTGTTTGTGTTTGCTAAAAAAATTTACTGATGAATGGCTAACTTGAAAAATACTAGGAGCAAAAATCGAAAAATAAATATTTAAATTATCCTGACCAGCTGAGGTCAATCCCAAATTTAAAATTGTCTGACTTCCTATTGTCCACTGCCTGGAAATACTGAAATTAGCTAAAATATTTTCTAGGAGTGAATAATATTTGATAATTTCCCAGACACATAAATCAGTCTATAAGAGAAATGTAAACTGTCGCTAAAGTTACATTTTGCGCGAATTTACATCTAACTTTTACAAATTGTCCATTGTTAATGATCACAAGGCATTTATTTACAAGTATTTAAAACTTACGGTTGCTATCAAAATAACAAGTATTTATATTGAGTGACATATTTTCTCTATCAAAATCTCACTTTTAAAGGATTGAATTTTCTGGCTGATACGTAGCACAAAGTATGTGCAGCGGTAAACCCAAAAACTACATACTTTGCCAAGCTGTGTTCAGCGTGACAAAATTACTTTGATACGTGCAAATCTTGTTAAATTTTTTGGTCTATCTGACAAAATACTGAAAATTAGTATGAGCGCCAAGCAAATTTACGGGAAACAGCTTTATCTTCAAGGTGTTAGAGGTTAGAAGCTAATGGGGCGAATTGAGAAACGGCCAGACAACCCGCGAGTTAGAGGCGAACTATCGAGATCAGCCGAAACAGCACTCTGGGCTGTTGTGGAGGATTTAGAAAATCTCCAACAAAACGTGCTGAGATCATTACAAGAAGAAATAAAACGGCTACAAACAGAAAAAGAACGACTGTACGATGACATTCAAAAGCTGTTAGAGGAAAAAGAACACTTACAGCAAGTGCGACAAATTACCGAACAGCAAGTGTTAATTCGTCAGTTGGCAGAAGTTTTAGCCAAACATATTTCTTCGCAGCTGCAATCATCGCTCAAGAATTTAGCTAGTGAACTGAAGATGAGTGGTGCTGACGAACAAGCAGTACTCAAATCAGCTGAAAGTAATGAGCAGATTAAACAAATGCTAGGCACTTTGGATGATACTCTCACCATTACTTTTAACTCGCTGCAACAGGAACTAAAAAATTATCAAGGTAATCTTTCTGGGCAATTGTCTCGGATGCAAAGCCAGCAACAGCAAGGCGAAGTTATTGTTGAGGAATTAGTTAATCACCTGCGCGGTGAATTAACCAAAGTTATTCAAGAAACGACCCAAGTAACTAAACCATCACCGCCAACAGTTTTACAACCACCGGATGAGCCACCGTCGGGTAGTTCTGTAAAACAATCGCCACCAACAGTTTTACAATCAAGTGAGCGCTCGCCTAATACTTCTTTCAAAGTATCTTCACCCACGGTTTTACAACCAGATGAGCCATCATCAGCGAGTACAGCGATAATTTACCCATTGTTGTCAGAAGTCACCAACAAATCGGATGACAACCAGACTACATCTTCTGCACCAGTAACATCTTCAGCAGTTATTATTCCACCGACTCAAGAAACCCCCACCCAGCCAATTTCCATTGCTCCCAAGGATTTTCCCCCTAAAGAGAAACCACCTGAGCCAATTGTTTTACCCAGCAAAGATATTGCGGAAAGTGAAACCTTCTCTTCACCTAGCAACGTTAAGGCGAGTGAACAAAATTCTGCACTCCGCCTAGATGTACCAGAAACTCAAATAAAATCTTCCTCAATTAAAGCTAGTGAGCCAGTATCCGTTCTCAACCCAGATTTAGTTGAAGGTGAAACAATATCTCCACCTACTGCATCAGAATCTAAATCAAGAAGGTTAGGCAAATCTCAAAGTTTATCCCCAGTGCAAATTGGGTTTTTACTGGTTGTGTTGTCTACAGTCGTGTCTTCACTGTATAACGTAGCGGTGAAGATGATGTTCCACCAAAATTCTGCGGTGGTTGGTAGTCTGGCTGTAGAACGGTTGTTATTACCCACTTTGGGAAATATTTTTTTAATTTTGTTGCTACGCTTGGCAATCGTAGTACCGCTAACGTTGCTGTTAGCGCCAATGATGCACCCCCAAGTTTGGCAAGATATCAAAAACTTGATGGAATCATTTCAAGGTAAACCTTCAGCAGCGAAGGTCAAAGCACAGAGAGTTTTGCAACTATCAATTGCTAGTGGTTGCTTTTTGTTTTTATCTCAAGTGCTAATTTATATGGCGATCGGCCAAGTAACGACAGGTATGGCGATCGCACTGTTCTTTATCTATCCCAGTGTTAGCGGTTTACTGTCTTGGTTGTTATTCCGCGATAAACCCAGCAAAGTCCGCGCTGCGGCAATTGGGGCAATTTTCTTGGGTGAATTATTCGTGTTAGGCGGCGCTGCAACTGCGGGGATCAGCGATTTTTCTGTTGGTAGCACTGCTGCCATTTTTGGTGGTGTTGCTTTTGCTTGTTATGTAATTTTGACCCGGATCTGTGCAGCGAAACTGCATCCTGTGTCTTTTACTTTAATTAGTTTCACCACCATGTTTGTTTTGAGCTTTATCGGTTTAATGTTGCCCCTACCAAGCAATTTAAGCCTGGACATTGATGGTTCTAAGTTACTAGAGATTATTTTAAGTGCTTTTATTTTGGGGGTACTGACACTTTTGAGCTACGTTCTCAATAATGTTGGTATTCGCCAATTAGGAGCATTGCGATCGGGCATTATTGGCGCAGGTGTACCCATCTTAACCGTAGTTTTTGCAGGTTTGTTAATTCAGGAAAATTTAGAAATTATTCAGATTTTAGGCGTTTTATTTGTCACTTTTGGTGCTGCTGCTTTCAGTTTCGAGAAAATGCGTCATCAAGTTAAATCTTCTAGTGCTGAAACTTAAATGTCGAAAAGCAGGCATCTGACAGCCAGGAAAGTTAAAAATCTAATGTTAAATGGACTAAACATTATCTCAACTTTGATTTTTAACTTTTCAATTCTTTATTTTGTTTTAATAATTTTGTATAAGCCTTCCCCAATAGCATAATTGCCTTAGCAATATAACAACAATTTCAGCAAATACATAGTCTTGAATCTGGTAATTGCATTTCGACACCAGATAATTGTATATTTCATAAATAATAAAATATAAAAATACTCTCACTGACTTCACAAGAGTTTAACACCCAAGTATTTAGGATAAAACAATTACTAAAAGTTCGATTCTTATCAGTAAATTACCATCAAACTGCTGTGAATATTTAGACCATATCTATTCTTGATACACTCTTAAAGCATCATTTTTGTAGCTAAAGTATCAATTAACTTGTTAAATCATAAATGATTAAAAATCACTTTTTCGTATTCATTGAAATATCAGGAATCCTTAATAATTACTAGTATCTAAGCCAGGACAGATTGAACATCTATTTAATATTAAGATAGGGTTAATTTACACAAACTTGATAAAAAATCTGACAGAATAGAATATCATAATTGAAGGCAATAAAAGGTATTTAGGACTAGGAATTATCTACCTGCTTTGAGGAATTTAATTTTCCTATGTATTAACCACCGAAAGATGCCAACAAATTGTCAAAAGATGTGAGTATCTATGGTAGTCTACTAGTTATCTACTCAACCTGAAATTTGTTGCAAGTTCAGTAGGCGATTGACTCTGAGATTACTCCTCAACAGGAAATCAACGGGTAACTGAAGTTCTCTACAAACCCAAAGAAATTAGTCATTCTTGGGAAAGGTGCTTACCATAAAATCCATCAGCTAGTTACTGCTATTTCAGCAATAAGGGTTGTTACCACAATTAGGAAGAATTTCCTGTTGTCACTAGTAAAGGATGCAAAAGTCTTGAACCTGAAGACAATCTTTATAGATTAAACCGGGAAAATAGATGCTTTTGTAATGGGGATGACAAGTAGAGAAAATAAACGGTTATTTTCAGAGTCTGTCAGGAAAAGATAACAATAGCCAAATAAAGCAGCTTCTTTTTAATAGTCATTTGCTATATAATTCGGAGCCATTGGCAGTTTCGACTACTAGTAATTTCAGAGTCACAGCATCCTAAAAAGTCTAAAGTAACGACATCGCCTCAAGTTGGGTGTATACTACTTACTTTCCTCTGACTATAAATCTGTAAACGTGCTATTTAACTGTCTGTAATATGAGTAACGACATAGATCTGATCAAACGTCTTGGCCCTAGTGCGATGGATCAGATCATGCTTTATCTGGCTTTTAGTGCCATGCGTACGAGTGGACACAGGCATGGAGCATTCTTAGATGCAGCAGCCACGGCAGCTAAGTGTGCAATTTATATGACCTATCTCGAACAGGGACAAAACCTGAGAATGACGGGTCATTTGCACCACCTGGAACCCAAGCGAGTCAAGATTATTGTTGAAGAAGTTCGGCAAGCACTGACAGAAGGCAAACTGCTGAAAATGCTGGGTTCTCAAGAACCACGCTATTTAATTCAACTGCCTTACGTTTGGATGGAAAAATTTCCTTGGCAACCAGGGCGATCCCGTGTTCCTGGGACTAGTTTGACGAGTGAAGAAAAAAGACAAATTGAGCAGAAGCTACCTGGAAATTTGCCAGACGCGCAATTAGTTAGCTCTTTTGAGTTTCTGGAACTGATTGAATTTCTGCACAAGCGATCGCAAGAAGTTCTCCCACCTGAGCATCAAATGCCCTTGAGTGAAGCTCTCGCAGAACACATCAAGCGTCGGCTGCTTTATTCAGGTACAGTAACTAGAATTGATTCGCCTTGGGGAATGCCCTTCTATGCACTGACTCGTCCTTTCTATGCACCAGCCGACGATCAAGAACGTACCTATATCATGCTAGAAGATACGGCGCGGTATTTTCGGATGATGAGAAACTGGGCAGAGAAACGACCAAACTCCATGCGTGCTTTAGAAGAACTAGATATTCCCCCAGAAAAGTGGGATCAAGCAATGGAGGAACTTGATGAAGTTATCCGTACTTGGGCAGATAAATATCACCAAAGTGGTGGTATTCCTATGATTTTACAGATGGTTTTTGGTAGAAAAGAAGACTAGCCAAGTTTCTCTGAAAACTTCCGCTAATCAAATAAGCATCCTCAAACTCAGCAACCGACAACTTGAGATCAAATGTATCATCATCACGACGGTTAGGCTCCTGCTGCAAAACCAGAGACATTGTGAATTTTTTGTCTCTTATAGCAGGATGCTTCCGTTGCCATCCACTTTTAAAAGTTGGATGATTAGTATTTTTGAGCTTTATATAAATAAACAGGGTTATTTTTAGTCAACCATCTGTCGTTAAAAAATAAGTCACTATAGTCATATTAAAACTTAGGCAGTAAAACGCAACAATCAATAGGTATAGGAATTTAGGATGTAAATGAGCAAAACCCTTACACCCTAAATTCCTATACCCAATTTCAACAACTAAGCTTTGTGCCTAAGTTCTGTAATCTTAAATTTATGGCAATGTCGGTGAAACCGTGAGTCCATTCGCTGTTTCACTAGCATCAATACAAGTATCTAACGCTTGTACTGGTGTTAAAGAAATTTCTTTACGCAAGCCAACAACACAATCAGCAAAAGTGACAGGCTGTAAACTGCGACCACAGTAATTTAAAACGGCTGGGTTAATTTCTTCTTTGGTATTGAGGCTAACATCTACAACACAACTAGCTAATTCCTTGGGACGACGCGCCCTTGTACAGTAAGCCAGCGCATCTGTTGGGTCAATTTTTGTTCTCTGTTTAATTGTCGCCACACAAGCAGATAAATCTCTGGGACGTATTGCTGTAGCACAACCTTGGGCTGCTGCTGGTTGTGCTACCCCGGCTTTTAAAAGTTGCGCTGCACAAACACGGTAACTATCGTGATCATCAGAAAATAATGTCAGAGCCGTACTGGGAAGGCTAGATGTCCATAGTCCGGCTATAGCCAAAACTGGTGTAGCCCAACGAATGGTCTGAGTCTTGAGTATCCCAGAAATATACTTGCTTTGAGGTTTTCTAGCTTTACTAACCTTTTGTGTTTCCATTGCCATTTTCCAAAAACCCATCAGTTCTGCTAACTCAAATGTACGATAACTCTGATTGATCTTCAGGATTCTGACACTTGGCTGTTGAATTCTTCTATTTATAAATTTTTGATGATTAAATTTCGGATTTTTGGCATTTTTCATTTACAGATATTTATAATAGTATGTCTGGGTAAAATTTAAACAGGATTAGATTAAGGAAACTCATGTCCCGATACAGAGGGCCACGCCTCAGAATTGTACGTCGCTTAGGCGAATTACCAGGTTTAACTCGTAAAAGCGCAAGACGCGCCTATCCACCGGGTCAGCATGGTCAGAACCGCAAAAAGCGCTCTGAATATGCTATCCGTCTAGAAGAAAAGCAAAAGCTCCGTATGAACTACGGTCTCACAGAAAAGCAACTGCTACGCTATGTTCGCAAAGCAAGACGCGTTACTGGTTCTACAGGACAAGTACTGTTGCAATTGCTAGAAATGCGCTTAGATAATACCGTTTTCCGCTTGGGGATGGCTCCTACAATTCCAGCAGCGCGTCAGCTGGTAAATCACGGCCATGTCACAGTTAACGGTCGTGTAGTAAATATTGCCAGTTACCAGTGCCGTCCTGGTGAGGTAATTGCTGTTAGGGATAAAGAACAATCACGGAAGTTGGTCGAAACTAACTTGCAATATCCTGGTTTAGCGAACCTTCCCAGCCATTTGGAATTTGACAAAAATAAGCTGGTTGGTAAAGTTAACAGTGTTATTGAGCGCGAGTGGGTGGCTCTACAAGTTAACGAACTGCTGGTTGTGGAATACTATTCACGCCAAGCGTAGTCAAGAGTCAAAAGTCAACAGTCAAGAGTCAAAAGACTTTAGACTATTGACTTTGGACTATTTACTAACCACCAATTTGCGACATCGTGCGGCTGTATGTGCCGCTTGTACCAGAGTCGCGGCCTTTAAAGTTAATTTCTGGCTTAATAGCTAATAAGTCTCTGACTTGCTCTCGTAAGTAACGGATGCTCACACCAGAGCGTAGAGCAGTTTTTAAGTCTAATTGACCAGTTTCATTTAATAAACAAGGACGTAACCAGCCATCAGCGCTCAGACGCATTCGGTTACAACGATCGCAAAAACATTCTGACATCTGGCTAATAAATCCCAGTGTCCCCCTTGCTCCCGGAATTTGGAAAACATCGGCAGGCCCATTACCACGTACTTGCGATTCTGTCAATCCCCATTGCTTGCGGATGCGTTGGCGTAAATCAGCAGAAGATACCCAACCGCGATCGCCAAATAATTGCCAATTGCCGATAGGCATAAATTCAATAAATCGGACGTGCCACTGTTTGTCAATTGTGAGGGCGGCTAAGTCCAGAACTTCGTGGTCGTTAACGTCGGGGATCACAACTACATTGAGCTTCAAAGGGTTAAATCCCACCTTGTAGGCGGCTTGAATCCCGTTCCAAACCTGTTCCCAGCGAGAACGTCCGTGATTGCCGATAATTTGATCAAAGATATCGGGATCAAGGGAATCTAGGCTGATATTAATTCGGCGTAAACCTGCATCGTAAAGATTTTTGGCGATGGGTGCAAGTAAAAAGCCGTTGGTTGTCATCGACAAGTCTTGAGTTTCGGGTAATGATGCGATCGCTTTTACCAACTCTACTACACCAGGACGCAGTAGAGGCTCTCCCCCAGTTAAGCGAAACTGCGTAAAACCAACAGGGATAAACACCTCTTGAATCAGAGTCAGTAGTTCTGCGTCAGTGAGAAGCTGTTGCTTAAGGGCATATTCTAGTTCTGCACCCTCCGGCATACAGTATTGACAGCGAAAATTACAGCGATCGATTAAACTAATGCGGAGATAGTCTACCTGGTTCATTTTAAAGTATTTATTTCTATTGTATTTTCCGCTAAAGGGTAAGCAACATTGCTCACCTCATATCTTGTAGCATTCTCAATAACTATATGCTGGGCAATATCCACAAAATAAAAGTTAGGGTTTGATGGAAGTTTACGTATTACCCACCTGACTTTAATTGCAATCAAGCAGCTGGTGCAAGATATTTATCCCAAAAAATATAACAATTCCCGATAGATAAAGTGTAGTAACTCAATAAAGGCGCAAAGCCTCGCGCCTTTATTTTTAAGTATATTTAACTTAACAGATAACTTTCTTCCCTAGCTGGCTAATACTGGCTGGGGGATTTTTTTTGGTAAATGAAAGCTTGTCGATGCAAATTTTTCCGGGAGATGCGCTGTAGTAGTAGAACAATTAATTGGTAGATGCACCCTGATAACTTTCTCCCTAGCTGGCTAATACTGGCTGGGGGATTTTTTTTGGTAGATGAAAGCTTGTCGATGCAAATTTTTCCGGGAAATGCGCTGTAGTAGTAGAACAATTAATTGGTAGATGCACCCTGATAACTTTCTTCCCTAGCTGGCTAATACTGGCTGGGGGATTTTTTTTGGTAGATGAAAGCTTGTCGATGCAAATTTTTCCGGGAGATGCGCTGTAGTAGTAGAACAATTAATTGGTAGATGCACCCTGATAACTTTCTTCCCTAGCTGGCTAATACTGGCTGGGGGATTTTTTTTGGTAGATGAAAGCTTGTCGATGCAAATTTTTCCGGGAGATGCGCTGTAGTAGTAGAACAATTAATTGGTAGATGCACCCTGATAACTTTCTCCCTAGCTGGCTAATACTGGCTGGGGGATTTTTTTTGGTAGATGAAAGCTTGTCGATGCAAATTTTTCCGGGAAATGCACTGTAGTAGTAGAACAATTAATTGGTAGATGCACCCTGATAACTTTCTTCCCTAGCTGGCTAATACTGGCTGGGGGATTTTTTTCTAGCAAAACTTCATCTGAAGTTTTGCTAGTGATTATAGATTATATTTGGAAGATGCTAATTGAAACTCGAACAAAATAATTGTTATAAATGCACCCTGATAAATAAATCTCCTAGTTATCTGCAACCACTGGGAGATTTTTTTATGTTTGGTAAATAGCAACCATGATTTTTTAAAATTTATTCGGAAGATATTGATAACTTCTCGAATAAATAAATTATTAATCGACGCGCCCTAATAACTAACTCCCCTATGCACTGGCCACAACTGGTAGATTTTTTTATGCTGGTTTAACAGCATATTAGCTTTTGGAATTTTTATCCGGAACATACTTCTAAATCCTAGAAACAGATTATTGGTAGTTGTACTAAGATAACTAACTTTCTGATTTGGTAGATACAACTGTTTTGCGATTTTGAAGCACCTTATAACCTTTAGAACAATTGTTCCGGAAGACTTTGCTAGACCTTGGAACAATTAATTGGTAGATGTACCCTGATACTTAACTCCCTGAATTAGCTAACACTTTCTTGGAGATTTTTGCGAAATGTTGGTAGTTGCTTAGGCGTATATTCTAGCGCAAGTTTCAGACAATATACTAGTGCAAATAGTATTTTTTGACTATCAGTGTCAGCATTTATTGACTTAACTTAACTCTGAATCTTCGCAGGTATCATGCCACCGATAGAGCTAATTAAACACTTTTTGTGTTTATAACATTAAACTCACTTATTAAACGTCTACTATCTATAAGCAGCAGATGGATTGTGGAAATTTTTTTGCGATCGCTCAGTTGCTTTGCAGAAGCTACCCTGGATGAGAATCGTAATTTTGTACATCCTATCATAGTTTATAGTCAGATCTCTACTGATTTGTCAAAGCCGGATTACAGATTGCTAAAAATTAATTTTTTAGGCTTGATTTCCACATCTGTAATATAGTCCTAGCTTAGGTTTTGGCTAAATTCCGTGTACTAGTCAACAGCATTTCCTCGCTATAACTATTTCCTGTAAAATATTTTTTTAGATAAATTTTTACTTAAATTCTCATTAACTGTATGATTGCACCTTGATCATCCATAAGTAAGATGCTTATTTATTGAAACTATGGTAAGATTTACTCCCGATTTCCAGGGAGGCGCAAGATCATCATGAGTTTAGCTGTAATTAAATTTTCTTCTGAAGAGTGCGGTATTTGCCATAAAATGGCTTTTTATGATCAAAAAGTAGCAGAAGAACTGGGCTTGCAGTTTATTGATGTGAAAATGCAAGACACAGCTACTTATCGTAAATATCGGAAAATTTTGCTCACCCAGTATCCTGATAAATCGGAAATGGGATGGCCTACTTATATTATTTGTGATTCTCCCGAAGGTGAATTTCAGATTATTGGTGAGGTTAAAGGCGGACATCCCAAAGGAGAATTTAGAAGTCGCCTGCAAGCAGTTGTAAATCCTGCCGCTAGTCAGAATTAATTACTTCAAAAGATTTTACTTCTAAAACTGGGCCAATCATAGCTGCTGTAATGATGTCTTCACGCACCTGTCCTTTAACTTTGGCTTGCTGCCCAGCTTTGAGTAAGCTTTTATCAGCGCCTTTGAGAATTT
Organism: Nostoc sp. C96; assembly: GCF_059384975.1. Lineage (NCBI taxonomy): Bacteria > Bacillati > Cyanobacteriota > Cyanophyceae > Nostocales > Nostocaceae > Nostoc > Nostoc sp. C96. The sequence goes on from NZ_CM182020.1 coordinate 318,513, forward strand.
CGTAAGTTACACCTTCATCGGTAACTAACGCCCAAGCGCCCATACCAATCTCACGACGTTCAATAGTGCCTTTAACTGTAATGCTCATAATTAAGTGCTGAGTGCTGAGTGGGAGTAGTGAGTAGTCACTACTCCCTATTCCCTGATATTTTATGCGACTTGTTTATCGTTGTTAACTGCCAAACGAGCTAGTCCGTAGCAAAGTAGGGCATTAACAATGAGGAATATTCTTGCTAAGTTACCATTACCCAACCCCCAAACGGCTGGGTCGTATATTGCACTGACTGTCAAACAAGCGGCTACACCTAAAGTAGAACCAATAGCAAACCATTTCCAACTGGGATGTCCTAGCAGAAATACAACTAGAACCAGCGGAATTAAAACACTGGCAAATACAGGATTGAAAGCATCTGTACCTTGTAGCGCATTACCTAATTCAGGTAAAGAACTACCTAAAACGCGGAAAGGCCACTGGGGTAGGTCAAATATATAGATGCCTTTGAGGAAGAATAATCCCGAACTACCAAAAGTTAAGCCACTAAATAAAGCCCAACTCCAGGTAAAGGGGAAGTAAACCCGTAAAAACCAAGCAAGTAAATAAGAACCGACTACCATTAAAATCTTCGGCAACAGTGCTACAACACCGCCATCTATCCAAAAGCCGGGGTTAATATAACCGTTATCGCGCAACCACCGGAAGAAATCTGGGAAACTAATTTGTCCTTGGGCTGCTAGTTTAACTGCGGCTTCGGCGTTGAGTTGTCCAGCGCCGTAATAATTCAAACCATCATCTTGAATGACTCTGGCTGATTGTTTGAGGACTTTTAAAATGTCATCGGGATTTTCTATGCCTTTAGTTTTGATTAAAGCAGCTACACCTGCAACGTGAGGCGCAGCCATACTTGTACCTTGGAGTCCCAAGAATTCACTTTCGCCATTTTCGTTGATGGTTTCTTGCAAAATCTTGCCAGTATCACTACCACCAGGGGCTGAGATATCGACACCAGCACCATAGTTAGAGTAGTCAGCTTTTTCACCCTCTGGGCCGAAAGCAGAAACGCCAACAACGTGAGGGTAACGGGCTGGATAGCTTGCACCATTAGCACTTTCATTGCCAGCCGCCGCGATGATGACTACACCTTTTTTGTAAGCATAATCAATGGCATCTTTCATTAACTGGCTTTCACCGCCACCACCCAAGCTCATATTAATCACATCTGCGCCTTTATCGGCGGCAAATTTAATTGCTTCGGCAATATCGGCTACAGTACCGCCACCATACTCATTTAAAACTTTGAGTGGCATGAGGCTGGCTTCGTAAGCTACACCCGCTACACCATATTGATTATTAGTAGCTTGGGCGACTGTACCTGCAACGTGTGTACCGTGACCATAATCGTCTGTGGCTTGTTCTCGGTCATTAACAAAATCGTAGCCTTTGACAAATTTTGTCTCTTTTAAGTCGCGTACCTGGGTTACACCAGTATCAATCACAGCAACCGTAATACCACTACCTTTCGTTTCAGTCCATGCGCCTTCAATGCCGATTTTGTGAAGGTTCCACTGCTTGCTGTAATATGGGTCGTTGGGGCCGATTAAGGAAGGTTTGGCCTCGTTATTTTGGGGTGGTGTGAGTTCTCCAAGAACGGTGGTTTGAGGTTCTGGGGGAATTCTATAGATGTAATTCGGTTCAATGAATTCTGTGGCTTTGGCAAACTGAGATTTTTTCAGTTGTTTGAGCCTTTGGCGATCGCCTCTGATAATATACACATTGTCTTGTGCAGAAAATTTATTATCTAATTGGGGTGTAACGTTGTATTGTTGAGCGATCGCTTGCAAATCTCGGTTTATTTCATCTTTAGCAATATCTTCCCGAAAATCAAGCACAATCGTTTCAAAATCACCTTTCGCTGCTAGTCCCTGAAAATTTAAAAATCCAAAAACAGCAGCGCCTAACCCAATAATAAACAGGCACAATAATATTAGCCTTCTCATATTAACTCGTCACCGCTTTTGCCAGTTTGCTCACTAACATAACTTATCTGCATCCCTCATTGGTGTAATTGTCACTTTAGTTAGTTAAACTTTCACTTACGACTCAGGATTGTTTAAACGATGGAACGTGGTCTTTTATGGTTGCCTTTGTTGATAGCGTTTTTTTGGTTAGCTTGGCAAGGCTCAAAAGAATATCAAAAAGTTGAAGCTTATAAGATTTGGGCAGAACAATTTGATCGAGCCAAATATGATATTTATGCGGTATTAGGTCAAAAAGACAACAATCTGACTTGGGGTAAACCCACACCAAAAGGAATAATTAACTTAGAAACTTTTTCTATGCTTGATGTCAAAGAAATTCATCTTTTGGTAGATGGCAAAATTGTAAATCTAAAAGCTCCCCCAACAAAAGGTCGTGCTATTGAGTTAGAGTTCATTATTGCTGAATCTGCTAAAGCTTCTATACATGTACCCTTTACAGAAATCCCTTTAGCTGTGAAATGGGCTGAATATTTACAAGGTGCATTACAAAATTTACTAGGGGAACAAACTCTGTCGTAGAACAGTCAAAAATTATAGGAAATCGCTAGGTATATTTAGGAGTTAAGAAACTTTAGATTCCCCAGTTCTGTAAGAAATAGGGAATCTAATTTTCTGAGAATTTATCCAAAAATAATCTTGGCCAAATCAATTTATTTTTATCAAAAATTCAGAAATATTATGTCTACGAACTGTAGTCAATCTTCAGAGGTTAAAAATCAATAAACTTTTGCCAATAGATGAGAATTGATATGGGGAAAAATATTGCAGTTTTGGGTGTATTTTTACTTGTTGGTGCTTGCAGTTCTAGTATTGACGGCATCTCTCAGGCAACTAACACAGCAAAAGCGAATGTAGAAAACTGTCCAAAAGCTGAGGTAGTTTCTTTAGCAGTACCAAATAAAAATGAAGGTTTTTATGAAAGGTTTGATTGGCATATTCGCAATATCGTAGCGAATGATGACACTATTAAGTTTCAAACTCTAAAACAGGATTTTGTTTTCTGTCGAGCTAATAATACTTGGACAGTACAATCAGGAACCTTACCCAAGGAGTTGCAACCACCAAAAAATTATGCAGCCTTGGCACAGGATTGGGTAAATCCAAAATTCAAGAATATCAATTTTCAGGGTACAACTTATCAGTATCGGGTCGTTCAAGAGCCAAAGTATTCTTTAAGCTCAGATAATAATATCTCCAGACCAGAAGTCCCAGATCCAACTAAAGATAAAATTGTTTTTGAACTAATTACCCCTAATAGTAAAAATCCTCAACGGCAAACTGTGTATACTCTCAAGGATTTGCAGGACGCAGCAGTAAAAGCCGGATTTTCCGCTGAAGGTAATCAGTTGGGCGTGCCGAGAGTAACATCTAGTTTAGTTTATGGCGATCGCATTTGGTGGGCGATCGCTTTTGAGCAAGGTGAAGGTAACAATGGTATTGCTACCATGATTAGTTATGACCCAAAAACAGATAAATTTAGCCTGATTCAACCAGAAGCACTTGCATTTACACAAATTACAGATTTAGCCATCACGGGTGATGTTAATAAGCCTACTTTTTGGATGGGTACTAATGTGGGTGGTGAAGGAAATCTCTACCTTCCCGCTAAAGGATTAGTTGCTTACCGTCCTGATGGTTCTTTAAGTACTTACACCACACATAACAGTCCATTAGTTGGGGCAATTCCTGACAAACTCAGATTAGAAAATAACATCCTTTGGGTGAGTGGCACTAACGGCGTTTGCCAAGTGAAATGGCAAGCCGCTGATAACCCAGAAAGTTGGGCTTGTTGGCGTTTTACTGCAATGGCAAAACTGCCAGAAAAATTACCACTTTATAGTGCCTCAACTAATAAAAAGCCCGCTGTATCTTTGTCTGGTAATAATACTGTAGAAGTGTTGTGGTGGAGTCCGGTGAACTTCCAAACCAACAAAGGACGTTATGAGGTGACATACCCTCAAGGCTTCACCACTAAAATTAATGAAGGTGCCAGTAAGTATGAGTTTGGACGTTCTTTACCGCCAGAAAAACCACCTGTGGAATGGCCAGGTTTTGAATGGCACTGGAATGGACAACGCTTTGTTCGTGCTTTGGATGAAGTTGGACTTAATTTAGTTGGGGGTGGCCCTCAAGGTATCGGTTCTGGAGAATTTAACCCAGAATTACCCATGAATTGGAATGCAATACGCGGTGATTTAGAGTTAATTGATATTTCTCCTAAATCCACCAGCGTAAAATATTACTCTGGTTGGGTTGACTCCGAAAAACTGCAACCTTATCTTACAGTTGTGCCGCAAACAAGACCTCAAAATCCTCAACCAAATCCTTTGTTGAAAGGTCAATAGTCTAGGACTTACGCAAAATTATGAAGAAACAAACCGCAAAGGACGCAAAGGACACGAAGTCATAAGAGTTTGAGAGAGTTATTGCGTAAGTCATATAGTCATTAGTCAACATACCGAAGCTAAAGGATGAAATTTCAGACTTCAAACTTCATACTTTTTTCTCCCTCCCTTCCCTTATGAACGTTGAAACAACATCAAAAATCCCTGTTGCTCTAACTATTGCTGGTTCTGATAGTGGTGGTGGTGCGGGAATACAAGCTGATTTACGTACGTTTGCTTTTCACTGTGTCCACGGTACTAGCGCTGTAACCTGCGTGACGGCACAAAATACCTTGGGAGTGGTGCGAGTTGATGCAATGCCATCAGAGGCAGTTGTAGCCCAAATGCAAGCGGTTGTGGAGGATATTGGTGTACAAGCAGCAAAAACGGGAATGTTGCTGAATCCAGAAATTATTGCTGCTGTAGCCCAGCAAGTGGAGACTTTAGAAATAAATAATTTAGTGGTTGACCCGGTGATGGTATCCCGTACAGGGGCGCAGTTAATTGATGATGATGCGATTAAGACGCTACGCCAGCAGTTAATTCCCCAGGCGGCTATTATCACCCCCAACCGCTATGAAGCACAGATTTTAAGTGGTTTCCCGATTAATTCTCTGGATGATATGAGGGCAGCAGCGCAAATGATTCACCGCAATTTAAAGGCAAAGACTGTTTTAGTCAAAGGTGGCGGGATGCAGGGAAATGCCCGTGGTGTTGATATTTGGTTTGATGGCAACCGTTTGGAAATCTTGACAACACAGCAAGTAGACACGCAAAATACCCACGGTACTGGTTGTACATTATCAGCTGCGATCGCCGCTAATCTGGCGATCGGCAAGGATTTGTTAACATCTGTCAAACAAGCAAAAGAGTATGTTACAACTGCTCTGGTTTACTCACTCAGTATTGGCAAAGGTCAAGGCCCTGTAGGACACTTTTTTCCTTTGTTACGAAATTGACCTGTGCTTAGTGGAATATTGTAAGTTATTAGTTGCTGATTTTAGCAATTTTTAGGTATTAACTCGACCAAAAAAAATCTTTGCTATCTCGGCATTTATCTATTATTCTTGGGCATAGTTTCAGATATAGCAATTTTTCATAGCCTCTCTGTAAAATTCCATTACCTTAACTTTTGATACCAATTCACCGATGCGAACAACCACAGCAGCTGTTCATAGCCACTCTGCAACAAGGCCCGCTTCTCAAAATCATCCTTCCTCTGTGCCACTGTACGTATATCGGGAATTGGCAGCAGAGTTAGAAGCGACTCAGGCAAAAGTAGATGCACTCACCGCAAAAAATCAGCAATTAACGCAAGAAAATCAATTTTTGCGACAAGAAATTACCAAAGTTTTACAGTCTGTCGCCAACTTGCAAAAGCTAGTTGATTTCCGTAGTCCAGAAAGCAAGGATAGTAACTCTCATCCCCGTGCTAGTGGCGAAGTGAAAAATATTGCCAAACAGCCCAAAAAAGAAGCACGTCCTCGTTCGCCCTCAGCGCGGACGCGTCCACCGGAAACACCTAAAACTAAGCGCCGCCCAGATTTTTCTGTACCTGTAGTAGAAATAAGTTCTCACATCCCAGAAACAATCTTTATAGAAGAGCAGGCTGTTAATTATTATCCTTCGATGGAAGCAAAAAAGAAGGAAATCAATGGTTGGGGGTTAGTGATTACGATTTTATTAGTTATGTTGACTGCTTTTGGTGCTGGGTATTTAATTGTGCGTCCCCTGTTTGCACATCAGAGTAACTAATTTTGCTGTAAATTGTTAACAAATATACTTAAATGTAGAAGCTTTCTATTTTTAAGTTAAATAAAGTATGTTTCTCTCTTACCTCTTTGAGTCATCAATCTGTGATGCCAAAACTGCATAGACAAAAACTAAACACTTTAAAAAAAGTTGCAATTATTACATTATGTTTTTGTAATCGCGTTATTGGTAATAATGTCACACGGTTGATCTGGTTAGATAGATAAACAAACCTATTAAAATTTAGGAGTCAAATACATGAAAAAAGTAGAAGCAATTATTCGCCCATTTAAGCTTGACGAAGTGAAGATTGCTTTGGTTAATGCTGGTATCGTGGGAATGACGGTTTCGGAAGTGCGCGGTTTTGGACGGCAGAAGGGACAAACAGAACGCTATCGTGGTTCTGAATACACTGTGGAGTTTCTGCAAAAACTGAAAGTAGAAATTGTCGTTGAAGATAATCAGGTTGATATGGTGGTAGACAAAATTATTTCTGCTGCCCGCACAGGAGAAATTGGGGATGGTAAAATCTTCATCTCTCCTGTTGAACAAGTTGTGCGGATTCGGACTGGAGAAAAGAATACAGAAGCAGTATAAGGCTGAATAGAGGCGCGAGCGATCGCGTCCAATTATAGGCCAAATAGTCAGCGTTGCTGAAAGTGTGATAAACAACATCCGAAAGTTAAACTTTCAGAGGTTTTTTCGTCTCTAAAATCAGCAACGCCTACTGTGAAAATTCAACAGACTAATTTCTCTAAGAAATTATTTAGCTGACTTTGCAAAAACTTGAAAAATTGTTTGGTAGCCTTCTTTTGCTAAATTCTCAGCTTCCCGACGTTCTTCATTTGTGAAGTTGCTTTGTAGTTTCTCGTCGTCAGAAAATTTAGCAATTAATGTTTCATTATCGAAGAAAAAAGTTTCTCCTGAGTGGAAATATCTGATAGCTACGACTTTGTTATTTTTAAACCAGAAACCTACCCCGTCTCCTACTTCTAAAAGTGCTTCAGAAGCGGCGACAGGTTGATTATTGATAGTACAAATTCTATAACTAACGCCTGCTCTAACTTTTGTTGCTTCATCACAACCTTCAGTCATTTCAGTTAAAGCCTGCATTAGCGTATCAAAAATTTCTTTAGTACTTTCTGTCTTAATTTCCTGTTGTGCGTTTGCAGAAGTATCAATTACACATCTATCGGGAATACCATCACCATCATCATCAATGCGTGAGTCATTTTGTCGCCCATCATTGTCGCAATCAATTGCACCCCCGATAATTTTGCTTTCTTTCGCCGCAGGTGTTTGAGAATTTGATGGAGTTGATGCTTGAGACACTTGACAAGTAGTGAGTAAAGCAGTGCAAACTAGCAAGCTCAAAGAGAATTTGTGGGCAAATGGTAGTGATATCATGACTTATCTGAGTATTTGGCTAGTTTAGTTTGCCCAAAATAGATAGTATGGACGCACATTTGTCACTAGTCTTTCTTCAGTGCATCATCTGAATTCTCAACACTCTTGATTCTGACTGCTGAATTCTGACTTTTTCTTCAACTCATAGCAAATAAATTTATTTTTTAAATAGATTTTGCTCACCAAAAATTCACAGTAATTGAGATTTATCTCAGTACTAACTCGTGAAAAAATATAGTTTTGTCAACTACTGTGATTTATCACCACTTTCCAAAAGAGACATAGAATCTTTCACCCGCCGAATGGGTAAATTAGCAATCAAAGCTGTTGTTCTTTGGTTGCTTTCTAATGTGAACTCCAAGCCATCAGTTTCGATTTCCACGTAGCGACAGACGATATCGAGAATTTCTTGACGCATTTTTTCTAACGTCTGAGCATCTAAGTCAGCGCGATCGTGAGCTATGACTACTTGTAGGCGGCGTTTAACTTGATTGCGACTGTTTTCAGGAGGTCGAGAAAAAAGTCGTTCGATAAGTTCAATGATCATTGTTGTTAATAGATCTCAGGAGACTGAAACATTAAACAATCTTTGTCCACAACAACTTCCGCAAACGGGCGAAGATGTTATCTGGGGGCGCGTCGAGATCCAAGAATTCGACTGTTTCTCCTTCTAATCTCCGAGCAATATTTTCCACAGCTATAGCAGCTAAAGAGGGAGTATCCCCTAATACCAAGGGTTCGCCGCGATTGGTCGAGACAATTACACGCTCATCGTCAGGGATCACGCCAATCAATGGGATTGCAAGCAGTTCTTGAACATCTTGAACAGACATCATATCATTTGCCCGTACCATTGCTGGTCTGATGCGGTTTATTATTAAGTGTACACGCTTAACACCTTGTGCTTCTAGTAACCCAACTACCCGGTCGGCATCTCGAACTGCGGAGATTTCTGGAGTAGTGACAATTAAGGCTTCTTTGGCTGGGGCGATCGCATTTTTAAATCCGTTTTCAATCCCCGCCGGACTATCAATAATGACATACTGATATTTTTGCGCCAGTGCATTCACCAATAATTTCATTTGTTCGGGGGTGACTGCATCTTTGGAACGATTTTGGGCTGCTGGTAGAAGTACAAGGTTAGTTTGGCGTTTGTCTTTGACTAACGCTTGTTCTAACCGACACTCTCTGGAGAGAACTTCTACGGCTGTATAGACAATGCGGTTTTCGAGTCCTAACAGCAAGTCCAAATTTCTTAAACCAAAATCTGCATCAACCAAGGCAATTTGACGACCCAATTTAGCGAGGGCCATACCTAGGTTTGCTGACACTGTAGTTTTACCCACCCCTCCTTTACCGGAGGTAATCACAATAATGCGAGTCATGTTCAGAGTTGCGAGCGATGAGGGTTCAGGAATTATAATAGTTATTTATGGTACTTGATTTATCCTAGCTAATTGATTTCTAGAAAAATCAGTAGCCCTAGCGATGCGAATTCCTTGGGGCGTGATATGTGCCACTTCGGGAGAAAATTGCGATGGTAGCTTTTCAGGCGCTCTGGCTACAGCATCGGCGATTCGCAATTGAGTAGGTTCCATTTGCAAAGCCATAATTAAGCACTCGCGGTTCCCCCCAGCGCCAGCATGAGCAATTCCACGTAAACGCCCCCAGACTAAAATATCTCCTTCTGCCACTACGATACCACCTGGATTGACATCTCCTAGCAAAATTACTGTTCCGGGATGACGAATTTCGACTCCTGAACGGACAGTCATTTCGAGATAGAGTGCGTCTGCTTGGCTTGTTGTAGTTATTTGAGCTTCGGAACTGAGGGAGGTTTGTGGCTGTAGTTGTTCTACAGAATACCCTGATGTGACAGCGGCGATCGCAGTTTGTCGCCGACTCGTAGCGACACATTTTAGCTGGAGTTGCACTTCGCTAAAGCTATCGGCTAAATCTTGCAGTTGTCTGCTGTCTAACAAGCGGTCATAGGCTATCAAATGTACAGGTGTATTTGGTATCCTTAAGCGATCGCCTGCATTTAATCGCAACTTCAACTGTTGCCAAATATCAGCCCAAGCTAGTTCTGATGCTGGCAATTGAGATTCTGTTGGTAAGATAACTAACAGTTTTCCAGCTTCATGTTTGAACTGAACTTGGATATTTTTGAGTCGATTATCTACTTCGGCTTCTGTCACATCCCAAAGAGTGGAACTCGCTTCTGTCTTTGAGGCTTCAGGATTGGGTTCTAAGTCCTTAGCCAAATTTAACTCCAATTCTCTAGAAGCAGAATTTAACTCTACATCCTGAAGCGGAGCAGTTGACTCTAATTCTTGTGGGACAGAATCTGGATTTAACACTAAAGGCGGAGAATTTGATTTTAAATAAAGGAGAACAGATGATAATTCCGTATCTGGAATGACAGAATGAGGATCTGGCTCAGAAACGGTGGAATTCGACTCAATATGAAAAACATTGGAATTTACATCTACATCAGATAGATGAGAGATAGACTCTGCATCAGGAAGTGCAGAATTTGACTCTGGATTAGGGATAGCAAAATCAGAAGTCATGCAGCACCAGCCATAAACACAATGGAAACTCCGGGTAATTACTTATCTTAAATTAGTTACACAACGGAACAACATTCTCACCCAAGAAAGTTATGAGAACTAAGTGCTGTAAACGCTTCTGTTACCTCCCGTGGGATGCACCAACAACTGCGGCTCAGAACTTTTGAGGATTTCACTGAACTCATGTTTCTGAAGTATTTCAGAACAAACATTTTGTATCAACCCTGATTTATTATTCTTAACTAGTGACCTAGACAGCTATTAGGCATACATATTGCACTTTTTTTTGCGGATTGTCATTAGTCAAGGGTCAGTCAATGGTCAATAGTTTTTATCAACATTCAATAACAAATGATATTTGCAGGCGCAAAACTCTCCAAACTTTCAGACTTCAGACTTTACACTTCATAATTCTTTAGTTAATCGTTGGTAAACTGTTGCTAAAGCATGAGCATCACCAACATTACCGGGAAATAATACTACTGGTAAATTGGGGAATTGAGGATGGTTAGCAGGTGTTATTACCATCGAACAACCAGCTAAAATTTGTCCTAATAATCGCGCTGTTGTTAAAGCCAAGCCTGTACTCAAGACATCATTTGATGTAATCCCACCTTTGCTAATTAAAAAGCCAATATCAGCAGGTAAACCCTGCACAATATCCATCAATAAACTGGAAACTTGAATGCCAAAATCAAGCCGTGTTTTCACATCATTAAAAGTGAGTTCTTGACGGCTAGTATAAATAACTGGCGTTTTACCCGCGTTATAAACAGTCTGAATATTTGCTAATGTTTCGGTGAGCAGTATAGTAGCTGAATTTTCTTCTTGATTGAGTAATCGCTGAACATCAACTTCAATTCCCGCTGTCCCTTCTGTTTCCAACAATGCGTTTAACTGCTGCGTTGTCTTTTTGACATGGGAACCGACAATAACTGCGCCAGGTTTGCCTTGCCGCACATATTTTGCCATGTTTTCGGCAGGAATGGGTTGGGGCGGTAATGCTGCTAAAGCTGTTAAGATGCTGGCGGCGCTGCGAAATAAAAAGCGTTTACCTTGGCTGGCTGCGGCTAATAAATCTTTGGCGAAAATATCGAGGTCGGCTTGAGTTTCGCCATCAACCACAGCACATTGATTACCTGTGAGTTTGAGTAATCTTTCTAAGCTACCAGCACGAATATCAGACAGTAAAAATCTGGTGACAGACTCTTCACTTATGCGACCTTGAGTTTTTTCTTCGACGTATTTGGGTAAATAACTGTGATGATATGCAAATACGGAATCACGGGCAAACTCAGTTTTCTCTACTGGGGTTGGTACACCATCAATAATTAAGTAATGGATGCTGTCGCGGGTGATGCGTCCACCTTCAAAAAACGCCGGGACGAGAAAATGAGCATCAAAAGAGCCGAGTTCAGTGGCGATCGCATCCGTTTCAATGGGATAATGCCCACGTAATGTAGAATCAGAACGACTCACAAGCAAAAAATCGCTAATTCCTTCAGCCGCTATTGCTTGTTTTAAATTTTGACAAACTTCTTTGGTGACTGCTGCGGCTGACTCTGGCGGTAATGCACGGGTATTAGTCAGGACAAAAAAAATCGGTGAATCATCACGCAACCCGATGCGTAAAGTATCCACATCCCAGTGCATTAGCAGCAAGCAACTGTGGACTGTTTGCGAACCTGTAGGGTCATCATCTAAAACAATTATTTTTGGTTTATTACTCATGAGAGTCAGCAGCGCAACTGTTGTGTGGGATAGTTAAGGCTTTGGCAATTTTTTAATTTCGGCTGGCACATCAAGGACAATCTGCAATGATTAATTGAGTAGTTGAGCATATTCGCCAACTTGCATACGTCCTTACTTGTCAAGCTTGCAGATTTGCTAAATTATTTACAAATAATTCTTGATTATTTGTCAGCAATTTTTCATTCATTATCCCGCAAAAATGGTATTTCCATGATTGCCTCTCTCACCTCTGACGACTTTATTCTGGAACCCTGATTTAGCGCAGCTTCATCAAGAATTGGTATGAGGGTAGGGGTGTAGGTGGTTAATGGCCTTACACCCTATTTGTATTAGTTATCACTACATAAGTCTTGCTTGACTACCTCCAAACATTGAGGAGGTATATTTTGCCATCCAGTTAAAAATTATTAACTTTTGTTAAATTATGTGATATTTTTGTAACAGGTCGCGGAAGCTTGAACGTCTCAACGCTCACGCCCACGTCCTTTTGCTAATTCTAAATACAATTTAAAGTTAGGTGTGTAAATATGCCAATTACAATTGACTCGGCTCGTGGTATTTTCCCAGAAACCCTATCTGCCGATGCAGTACCAGCCACAATTGCTAGATTTAAGCAACTCAGTGCGGAAGATCAGTTGGCATGGACTTGGTTTGCTTATTTAGAGATGGGTAAAACAATCACTGTTGCTGCTCCAGGCGCTGCTCGTATGCAGTTTGCCGAAGCAACTCTTAATCAAATTCGGGAAATGAGTTTTCCTGAGCAAAGTCAGGTGATGTGCGATCTAGCCAACAATGCTGATACACCTATTTGTCGTACCTATGCTACTTGGTCGGCAAATATCAAACTAGGGTTCTGGTATCAACTTGGAGTATGGATGGATCAAGGTATCGTCGCTCCAATTCCTGCTGGTTATCAGCTTTCTGCCAATGCTTCAGCAGTACTGCAAGCAGTTAGAGAACTGGATCAGGGACAACAAATTACTGTCTTACGCAATTCTGTAGTTGATATGGGATTTGATCCCAACAAGTTGGGCGACTATACCAGAGTCTCTGAACCTGTTGTTACACCTAAAGATGTGTCGCAACGCACTCAAGTCACCATTGAAGGCATTACAAATGAAACAGTGCTGAGTTATATGGACAACCTTAATGCCAATGATTTTGGGGCATTAATTGAGCTATTCGCGCCTGATGCAGCTTTGCAACCACCTTTCCAAAGACCAATCGTGGGTAGAGACGCTATCCTGCGATTTTTTAATGAAGAATGCCAAAACCTCAAATTGCTTCCAGAACGAGGCGTTTCTGAACCAGCAGAAGAAGGTTACACCCAAATAAAAGTTACTGGTAAAGTCCAAACTCCTTGGTTTGGTGCTGGTGTTGGGATGAATATGGCTTGGCGATTTTTAATTAATCCTAAAGGTAAAATTTTCTTTGTGGCAATTGATTTGCTGGCATCTCCTAAAGAACTATTAAATTTAGTTCGCTAGAAGAAGTACCAGCTAATAGCTATACCTTGAATGATTGTGTGAGCGCTCTCTAGTCAAGGGCGCTCCTATTTTTTGCAGCAAATCGCCCATTGATAAAACAATTAAACGTATAAATTTTAAGGTTCGGAATGCAAGTGAGTGAAGTTGAATGGTCTAAGACCGAGGAAGAAATAGCTAAACACGCTTTTGAAAAAGCATATCAGCGAGAAATTGAAGCGGTAATCCAAGAAGTCCGGCAAAGATCCAGTAAGATGACACAGGCTGATGAAATGTGGCAGTTACACGATTTCTTAAGTGCCAGAAGGCATGAAATAGATGGTAAATACGAATACAGATATTCAGTTCTCATCTTTGTCTTTGCTAGGTTGATCAAAGAGGGTTGGCTGCATCTTGATGAACTACAGGGACTGGAAAAAGATAAGTTGACCAAAGTAGCCGTTATGACTCGGATGTAAAAAGTGACTCAGCCTCATATTTGGTAGCAGCAGACAGACAGAGATGTTTTCTGCTGCATTTCTTTTGTACCAGCACTTTGATATTTAAATTCATCATTTATCCGCAACGCAGCTTTGAATATGGTGCAAGATAGAAGTTACGGTGGGCAGATTGCAACATACACCTATAAATTATCAATTATGAGTAATCACGAACTCTACTTACAGGGGTTAGAAAAAGCTAAACAAAAAGATTATGCTGGGGCGATCGCAAATTTTAGCCAAGTAATACAGCTAATGCCATTCGATGCTGAGGCGTATTTGCAAAGAGGATTGGCGTATTATGATTCAGGACAAATTCTTTCGGCAGTTTCTGATTATACCGAAGCACTAAAAATTGATGCTAAATTTGTTGAAGCTTACTATAGTCGTGCATTGGCGCGAGTGGCACTGAAAAATTTATCTGGCGCGTTGGATGATGTGGAACGGGCGATTAATCTGCGTGGTAATTATGCAGCAGCTTATAATTTGCGGGGAATCGTACGCCGCAAACAGGGATTCATTCAAGATGCGATCGCTAGTTTGAAACAAGCTGCAGAATTATATTTACAACAAAAAGATAAAGAAAATTGTCGTCTCTGTCTAGCACAGATTAAACAGTTACAACCTCCAACTAAAGTAGCCGTACAACCACAAAATTCTACAACTACACCTATCATCTCTACCAAAGATTATTTTACGCAACTATTAGACAAAGCCGAAAAGGGAGATACACGAGAAGCGATCGCAGATTTAAACTGGGTTTTACAAGCAGATCCTCAAGATGCTCAAGCTTATTGCTGTCGGGGTGTAGTGCGTTGCAAAATGGGGAATTACCGCGAGGCGATCGCAGATTTTAACCAAGCACTGTTACTCAAGTTTCAAGATGCTATCGTCTATCGCAACCGAGGTAAAGCCCGTGCTTTGTTGGGAGATCATCAAGGTGCGATCGCAGATTTTAATCAAGCAATGCTAATGCAACCCCAAGATGCTTTGATATATGTTGCTAGAGGTAATGTCTATCGAGCAATGGGTAATTATCTTGGTGCAATTCAAGATTATACGCAAGCGCTACAAATTAAATCTGATGATGCCCAAGCTTACTACAATCGTGGCATTGCTTATACATTAATTGAAGAAATGCAAAGCGCTGTTGAAGATTATCAACGTGCAGCTAGTATTTTTTGCGAACAAGAAGATTGGGATAATTACCAACAAGTTTTAAATAGCCTACAAAAAATCCAGACAACTTATCCTGAATCGAAAAAGCAAAAGTATAACTTATTACGCCAAAAACTTTTGCGCTTAGTTGGCGGTTATTGGGAAATTGCTCAACGATTAATTGACCAAAAACAAGATTATTATCCAGGAAAACCAGATGAATGGTATCTACAAAAAGTGATTGAAGATTTAGAACGCGATCGCGGTAGATAATCACATAAATTCACCAGCAAAATGCAGAAAATTATTGATTAATTAATGCTCAACTATCGTCCTTGAATTTCATTGATAAACTATATGTAGAGTGAGTATTTTCAGCCAAAATCGCAATTAAACTAGAACATAGAAGTGAATGCCCAGTTGAGAAATGTCTAAGTTTTGGCAAATTATCCGCAGACCAAATCTCAGGACTTATGTCTAAACAGTTTCTGGATCAGCCTTGATTTTTCAGATGACGTAGATAAGAATAAATATAACTCTCATAAAGAGTAAGCGATCTTGGTGAAAACCTAACCTTATCCAATGTCCGAAGTCCGCCAATGCGGACTTTTTTTTTGAAATAAATTGTTATTATTTCAAACACAGATAATAGCCGAAAATATTACATTAATTATGTCTAAAAATAATTGATAAATATTGCTATATCGGCTCAATTGAGAAAAAATAAAATGTCGTCTAATATCATACCAAGCAAATTACTGATGGTATGTCCGCCGCAAGTATAACCAAGTTGGAACGACACAATCGCTTGGATTCGGTGATTACTCTTCTGCACTCGTAATGACAAGTGTTTAGTCGGACTTAATATGACACATTTATTGTCCAGACAAGCAATAATTAGCCCTTATTGTTAAATAGTTAGTTCGCTAAAGCGGATTTTATTTTTGAATAGAGTTCACACGATTTAATACTCTCTCTCAGATAGAATCTCAAAAAACACCTATTTTTTGAAGTAAAGGCTCATATTAGCTTCAAGATTTTTATACTTTTATGTATATAATTTCATGTAAAACTAGCAAATATCATGATATTTGCTAGTTATGAGTTATAAGCTATGACTATTAATCATCTTCAGTCTCGTTATCAGTCTTCTTCTCTTCATGCTTTATGCCAATTTTATTCACAAAAAACTAGTATTGCCGTCGTTTTGATCGGCTGTGTTGTCCTTATGGGATGGATGAAAGATATTACAGTTCTTAAGAGCGTTGTGCCGGGATGGGTAGCAATGAAAGTCAACACCGCTATCTGTTTAATTTTAGGCGGAACATCTTTATGGCTGTGGCATTGGCAATGGAAAACTTACATAACGCGGCCTGCGGCTCAAGTCTGCGCCTTCTTAGTGTTAGTAATTAGTTTGTTAACACTGATGCAATATGCCTTCAACTTAGACTTTGGGATTGATCAAATTTTATTTAAAACCAGCATTGACCCTTTAGGTGATGTTGCGCCTGGTCGGATGGCTGTTCATACAGCTGTTATTTTTTTGTTGTTGGGCTTGAGCCTACTGCTGTTGAGTCTGGCGCAACCCAAGTATTTTTTAGCGCAGTCATTTGCACTAGTGGCATTTTTTATTGCCAGTATGGGGCTATTAGGCTACGTATATGGTAATGCTTATTTCTATAAATTTGGTTCCTTAACATCAATAGCGATACATACAGCCGTTGCATTGATTTTACTCATCTGTGGCATTTTGTTTGCCTGTCCAAACCGTGGGTTAATGATTGTAGTCACTAGTAAACATGCAGGTGGGATGATGGCGAGGAATTTATTACCAGCAGCAATTATCTTTCCGCCAGCCATCTGCTGGCTAGTTCTCTATGGGTATCGAATGGAGATTTATACGGCGGAATTTGGACTGTGTATTTTAAGTGTTTTGAATATTATTGTCTTTGCGGTGTTGATTTGGCGGAATGCCCGATCGCTTAACGTTATTGATCATCAGCGAAGGCGATCGCAAATAGCACTGCAAAAAGCCAATGAAGAACTCGAAAAAAGAGTGATGCTTCGCACAAGCGAGTTATTAAAGGCGCTAGAGCAGTTACAAACAGAAATTGGCGAACGCCAAATGATCGAACAAGCTCTTTTTCAAGAAAAAGAACTAGCTTTAGTGACATTGCAATCAATTGGGGATGGAGTAATTACTACTGATGCTAGAGGTTTGATTAAATATATCAACCCAGTTGCCGAGATACTCACTGGTTGGAGTCTAAGTGAGGCAATGGGTTTGCCATTAACAGAAGTTTTTCAGATTATTCATGAAAATACCCGCGAAGCCGCAGAAAATCCAGTTGAACAAGTCTTAGATTCTGGCATGATTGTTGCTTTAGCCAATCATACAGTGCTGATTACCCGCAATGGTAGAGAATTGTCGATTGAAGACTCCGCTGCGCCAATTCGTACCAGAGACGGCGATATTGTTGGTGTAGTGCTGGTGTTTCACGACGTTACCCAAAGCCGCAACATGGCACGTTTATTATCCTGGCAAGCCAAGCATGATAGTTTGACAGGACTGGTAAACCGAAGAGAGTTTGAAAATCGTCTAGCACAGGCCGTTAGCAACGCTCATACTGGTACAGAACAACACGCATTATGCTATTTAGATTTAGACCAATTCAAAGTTATCAATGATACTTGCGGACACATTGCTGGCGATGAACTATTATGTGAAATTGCTAATTTGTTTCAAAGCCATATCCCTTCCTGTGAAACGCTTGCACGTTTAGGAGGAGATGAATTTGGCATTATATTTAACAACTGTTCTCTAGAAGCAGCCGTATTCAAGGCTAATATCATCCGAGAAAACACGCAAAAGTTTCGCTTTGTCTGGAAACAGGATAAAGTTTTCAATCTCAGCATCAGCATTGGCTTAGTTGCTATCAACGCTGATACGCCAAATATGAATAGTGCCTTAAGTGCTGCTGATGCAGCTTGTTATGTGGCAAAAAATCAAGGGCGTAATCGTGTACATATTTATCAAGCTGATGATCTGGAATTGGCAAGACAGTATGGTGAAATGCAATGGGTAGGCAGAATTACCCAAGCATTAGAAGACAATCGTTTTCGGCTTTATTACCAGTCCATTGTTCCCGTTACTAGAAACGACTGCGAAACAGAACATTACGAAATTCTCTTAAGACTGATTGATGAAACGGGTAAGTTAGTCTCACCAATGGCGTTTATTCCTGCGGCTGAACGCTATAATTTGATGCAAACTATTGACCGTTGGGTAATTCACACCTTTTTTACTCATCTAGGTCAATGTGTAGATTTTCAACAACATTATTGTCCATTACTAAAATACTCTCGTGGTTGTTTATACACCATCAATCTTTCTGGCGCTAGTATTAACGATGAGCAATTTATTGATTTTATCTGCGACCAGTTCACATTACACCAAATTCCACCCGCAGCTATTTGCTTTGAAATTACCGAAACTGTGGCTATCAAAAACTTAGGTAAAGCAGCGGGATTTATTCGCGCACTCAAGGACTTTGGTTGTTGCTTTGCCTTGGATGATTTTGGTAGTGGGATGTCTTCCTTTGCTTATCTCAAAAATTTACCAGTCGATTATTTAAAAATTGACGGCAGTTTTGTGAAGCATATTGTAGAAGAACCAATTGATTTAGCAATGGTAGATGCTATTAATAAAATTGGTCAAGTTATGGGAATTCAAACTATTGCCGAGTTTGTGGAAAACAACGACATTTTAAAAGTAATTCAAAACCTTGGGGTAAATTATGCCCAAGGTTATGGTGTTGGTAGACCTACTCCTTTTAAGTTATTTCAATTCAATTAGAAGATAGGAGATATTAGATAAGCTGTTAACCACTTAATTTGCTGGTTGAGACCGCAGGGGGGCAGGGGAGCAGGGGAGAGGGTTTGAAGTTTTTCCCCAAAATTTCAATTGTGCAACTTGTAAGCACAGTAGCTTAGTAAGATTATCTTCATCTAAAATCCAAAATCTAAAATCCAAAATTGATTGACTCAGCATTTTGCCGTAAATTCTGCTCGCAATTGATTGACAACGCGATCTAAACCTACAGAATGAGCCGCTTTAAATAAAATCCGATCGCCTGCTTGAATAAATGTTTTGAGTCGCGCTACTAAATCGCCGTGACTCGCAAAGCACTCTGAGGGTACACCTTCAGCACTTTGAGCGATCGCTACTGCATCTTGTCCGTCTACCAAAACTAGCAACCCGTCCAAATTCAAGTGGCGGACGGTTTCACCGACTTTTTGGTGTAATTGTGGCGATCGCTCTCCTAATTCTTTCATAGCTCCCAATACGGCAATTTTGCGTTTTCCGGGAGTATCAGCCAATAACTGCAAGGCGGCTAACATTGCTTCTGGTGCAGCATTATAAGTTTCATCTAAAATGACAACATCATTGGGTAAAGCATAACGTTGCGATCGCCCGGTGGGCATATCCACTGTGACACCATCAGTTAAAGTTGACCAATCAATTCCCAATACCTTGGCGACAGCTAAAGCGGCTAAAAAATTCGTCGCATTATGACGACCAGCCAGCGGTAAAGGTAGTTTTATGCCGGCAACTTCTATTGTTTCACTATCAATTAAAGTACCTGAGATATCACCGCCAGATAAACCATAAGTTAAAACTTCACCCGACCAAATTTTTTTAGCTGTGGCGATTAATAAAGGATTGTCGTGATTGAGTATTGCTACACCATCTTGAGGCATTTCAGCTAATAATTCACATTTTGCCTCAGCGATCGCTGTTTCTGAACCCAGCAACTCAATATGCGCCGTCCCAACATTAGTAATTACCCCAATCGTCGGCCGAACAATGTGTGTTAGTTCAGCAATTTGTCCTCTACCCCGCATCGCCATTTCAATCACAGCAAAATTATGTTCTGCATCCAGTTCCAGCAGAGTTTTCGGTACACCAATTTCATTATTAAAATTTCCGTAAGTCTTGTGAACTCTACCTTGGGTAGATAAAACCGCTGTGATTAATTCTTTGGTTGTAGTTTTACCCACAGAACCTGTTACCCCAATCACTGGGATATCAAAGTGATCGCGCCACCATCTAGCAATTTGTTGATAAGCTGCGAGAGTGTTTTTCACCTGCAACACCGGAAATTGAGAATTTTCGTAGTCAAAATCCACAATTGCTGCTAATGCACCTTTAGCGATCGCTGTGGGAATAAAATCATGTCCATCAAAATTTTCTCCACGTAAAGCCAGAAATACCTCTCCTGGCTGAATAATTCGCGTATCAGTTTGGATGCCGCTGCTCACTTGTGCTAAAGCAGTTGCCGATAAGTTGCTAGATTGTGCCGAGATCACTTGCAGCAGTTGGGATAGGGTAGAAGACCAAGACATAGATATTTTGGGATGATTTTTATCAAAAATGATTATCTGTTTTCTTAACTGAATCTTCCATAAAGGAGAAGACAACAAAATTTTCTCATCGTATGATCTGTGTGAGAAAAATACAAACTACCATACTGTTTTTACGCCGTAAATTTTTAGCGATCGTTCAGGAAGTTAATTATTTTCTGAGACATAATCCCATTTGTCGATTTAACCATGACAGATCATATTTCACTGCCTAATTTTGTCATCATTCATACTAAATTATCCATAAAATTAGACACTAATTCTCATTTTTGGCAAGTCATTTGGCGACAATTTCGGCAAAGTAACAAAATCCCTTTCTTTTGGTAGTTAATTTTTTTAATTATCAGTCCACACCCAGGGAAAATAAGTATGACATCTTTGATTAAGGCTACCTAATGCTAATGATAGATGTTCTGTCTTTAACTCTCCCTACAAATTCAACATTCATCAGGCGAACTATAGCATTACCTATCTACAATCAACCACAGAGGAAGACATGGTATCAAATAATTCAGGGTTGTATATTCTACTAGTCAGTGTTCACGGTTTGATTAGAGGTAAAAACCTGGAATTAGGCAGAGATGCTGACACTGGTGGACAAACAAAATATGTAGTCGAACTTGCTTGTACACTAGCAAAAAATCCCCAAGTAGAAAGAGTAGACTTGGTGACGCGTTTAGTAGACGACCCAAAAGTCAGTTCAGACTACGCAAAACCCGTAGAAATGCTGTCAGACAAAGCCCAAATTATTCGCCTGGCTTGTGGGCCACGCCGCTATCTCCGCAAAGAAGTTCTTTGGCCGCATTTAGATACCTTTGCGGATGAATTACTCAGACATATTCGCAAAGTTGGCAGAATTCCCAATGTTATTCATACTCACTACGCCGATGCGGGATATGTCGGTTGTCGAGTTGCTGGTTGGCTAGGAACACCCCTTGTACATACAGGGCATTCCCTCGGCCGAGTCAAACAGCAAAGATTATTAGAACAAGGAACCAAACTCGAAGCGATTGAAGATCACTTTCATATTAGTACTCGCATTGAAGCCGAAGAAATTACCCTTGGCGGTGCAGCCTTAGTCATCGCCAGTACTCATCAAGAAATTGATGAACAGTACAGCGTTTACGACCAATATCAACCAGAAAGAATGGTGGTCATCCCGCCTGGAGTAACTTTAGAAAATTTTTATCCTGCACCAGAAAATTGGCCAAATCCGCCGATATATAAGCAATTACAGCGATTCCTCAAAGACCCGGAAAAGCCCATGATCATGGCAATTTCCCGACCAGCGATGCGGAAAAACGTCAATCGTTTGATTAAAGCTTTTGGAGAAGATTCCGAACTGCGTCATCTAGCTAATCTTGTAGTTGTGCTAGGACAACGAGACGACATCTCAACAATGGAATCTGGGCCAAGACAAGTTTTTACAGAAATCTTTCAATTAATCGATCGCTATGATCTTTATGGTCACATAGCCTATCCCAAACACCATAATTCTGATGATGTGCCTGATTTATATCGCTTGACAGCGAAAACTGGCGGCGTGTTTATTAATCCCGCACTGACAGAACCATTTGGGTTAACGCTGATTGAAGCCACTGCTTGTGGTGTGCCAATTATTGCCACATCTGATGGCGGGCCACGAGATATTATTGGTGCTTGTGAAAATGGCGTGTTGATTGACCCGTTGAATATTGAAGACATTCAAAATGCCCTGCGTGATGCTTTGACAAATA
This sequence comes from Nostoc sp. C96, assembly GCF_059384975.1. Taxonomy (NCBI): domain Bacteria; kingdom Bacillati; phylum Cyanobacteriota; class Cyanophyceae; order Nostocales; family Nostocaceae; genus Nostoc; species Nostoc sp. C96. The sequence continues at coordinate 340,699 of NZ_CM182020.1, forward strand.
GGGAACAATGGCAACGTTGGTCTAGCAAAGGCTTAAGTAATGTACGCAAGCATTTCTCTTGGGAAAGTCATGTAGAACAATATCTAGAGAAAGTGCGCCTATTTCCCCAACAAAAGATTCAATCTTTACTCAGTCCAGTGCGAGAATTTCCCACACGCGATCGCCCAGACTGGAAAATCCCCGAAACCAACCACTTACCAACCGCCGATCGCTTTCTGATTACGGAAATTGATAACACTTTATTAGGCGACCAAGAAGCACTACACAAGTTAATTCAGCGGATTCGTGCCGAAGGACATACAACGGGTGTTGGTATTGCTACAGGCCGCAACCTCCAAAGTACCTTAAGTATGTTAGAGGAATGGGAATTTCCGATGCCAGATTTGCTAATTACCTCAGCTGGGAGCGAAATCTACTATGGCCCGCAAATCGTTACAGATACAAGTTGGCAAAAACACATCAGCTATAATTGGCAGCCTGCGGCAATTCGAGAAGCGATGAAAGCTATCTCTGGAATAGAATTACAGCCCCCAGACACCCAAGGCAAATTTAAAATTAGCTACTTTGTTGATGCTGATAAAGCACCCAATTTCCGCGAAATCATCCGCCACCTGCGCCAACAACAACTCCCCGTCAAAGGCATTTTTAGCCATAATATGTATCTTGATTTATTACCATTCCGGGCTTCTAAGGGAGATGCTCTGCGCTATGTAGCTTTAAAATGGGGATTACCCGTAAAGCGTTTCTTAGTAGCAGGTGCATCAGGTAATGATGAATCTATGCTGGCTGGGAATACCTTGGCAGTTGTCGTGGGGAATTACAGCAAAGAAATCCACAAGTTACGCGGTTATCCCCAGATTTACTTTGCTCAAGGACGCTATGCTTGGGGGATTTTAGAAGCCTTAGATCACTACGACTTTTTTGGTAATTTATCTGTAACACAGCCAGAACCAGAAATGTTAGCAGTGTAATTTTTCAGTTTCACGCGTATGTAGGGGGTAAGTTTTTACTTTTTTACATACGCGGGATTCAAGTTTTATCGCAAAATTCTGCCTCAATTCTTGAGCAAGATAAAAGGCTTCTATCTATGCTTTAGGACAGATTTCAAAGGCAAGCTGTGAACGATAGAAACAAACATCAAATTCCCAGAAAAAATTCATTCGACCCAATAGCAAAGGTGCATCATCTGACAAGCTCCATGCAAAGACTAACCGCACTGGAGCAAAATTGCCAATCTGGGCAGAAACTAATAAACCCTTGGCTTCGGTCGAAGCCAAGTTGCCAGAGAGAATCACAGAGGTCGTTTGCTCTTCCCAAATTGCCCCAAGCTGAATGCCAACGCTATATGGTAAGACATTGACGCTTGCACCTGTATCTAGAAGTGCTGAAACCTCAACTGATGAACCTCTATAGGTCATAATTAACGGTAATTGGGGCAGTGCATCAGGAACACCAAAGGTATCAAACCCTTCTATGAAGTGAAATCGCTGGGCTTTAGGCATTTTGTATCGATTGATCCGATTCTAAGAGTTGGCTAAGTTTATGAGCCGCTTCATGTGAATTGAGGGGCGACCAAAGTGAGTATGTTGCTCCAGCTTGTAAGGTTGGCTCTTCTTCTTTCGCTAACTCTGCAATTAGAAATTGCATAACTTTCAATTTTTCTGGGCGAGGTAAATTTCTTAGAGTTGAAAAAAGGTCTATTGTTGTCATAAAACCGAGAAAAAAATCCAACTTCTTTATTTTCTCATAGCTATTTTTGTTTCCTTGCAGTGAAGTGCGAATAGTCATAACTCTCTTAGCAGGCTGACAACAGCAATGGCTAACTGTGCTGGTTCTATTGGTTTAGCAAGATGCTTTTGAAAACCTGCGGCTAAGGCTTGTTGAGTGTCTTCATTTTTAGCGTAGGCGGTAAGTGCGATCGCCGGAATTTTTCTGCCCTGTGCTGCTTCCCATCTTCGGATTCTGCGAATCAAACTATAGCCATCTTCCAAAGGCATCCCAATATCACTAATTAACACATCTGGTTGAAATTCTGGCAATATTTCAAAGCCTGTGGCTGCATTTGCAGCAGCCATAACTGTCGCACCATATTCTTCTAATGCAAACACTAAAAAGTCGCGGGAGTCCTCATCATCCTCAACAACTAAAACGCGCACTCCCGTCAAATCTAATACCAGATTACTAGATTGAGAGTCTTGCTGCTTTTGTGACTGCACAGGCAATAAGGGCAACATTACCGTGAAAGTTGACCCTAATCCTTCACCCGGACTAGTCACATTCACTGTTCCCCCATGCAGTTCGACTAAGTGTCGCACGATCGCCAGTCCTAGCCCTAAACCACCAAATTTGCGTGTGATGGAAGCATCAGCTTGGCGAAAATAGTCAAAAACGAACGGTAAAAACTCTGGCTCGATACCTTTGCCAGTATCACTTACAGTAATTTGAGCATATTTGCCAACTCGTTGTAACTGAATTGACACAAGCCCATTATCTGGGGTGAACTTAATCGCATTGGAAAGTAAATTCCAAACTATCTGTTGTAACCGCGCCGAGTCGCCAGCAACTTGTCCTAGCTGTTCTAACTGAGTTTGAACCACAATTGATTTAGCAACAGCAGCAGTTCGCATCGTTTCTATTGCCGACTCAATAATGAATGATAAATCAACTGGTGCTACATTCAAGTTGAGTTTACCGCGTAATATCCGCGAGACATCTAACAAATCGTCTATTAGTTGAGTTTGTAATTTAGCATTACGTTCAATCGTTGCTAGAGCCTCGGCAGTTTTGGCTGCATTTAATTTTTGAGTTTGCAGCAGTCTTGACCAACCTAAGATGGGGTTCAGCGGTGAACGCAGTTCGTGAGACAGAATGGCTAAAAATTCATCCTTAACTCGGTTTGCTTCTTCTGCTTGGGCGCGTGCGACTTGCTCACGATAAAGTAAGTTATTGCGTTCTTCTTCAACTTGTTTGCGTTGCGTAGCTTGCTGATAGGCATCGTTGATATCTGTGTTTGTGCCAATCCATTCTCGGACTGAACCATCGCCATTCAGGACGGGAACAGCACGAGCAATCATATAACGATATTCACCAGTGGAATGATGCCACAATCGTGATTCTATTTCGTAGAATGTTTTCGCAGCCAGTGCTTGTTGCCATTGTTTTTGAACTTGTTCTTGATCCTCTGGGTGAATCATTTGCAGCCAACCCCAGCCAGCATAATCATTCCAACTTTGACCTGTGTATTCTTCCCAAGACGGTTGGACATTAATAAATTCACCGAAAGGATTAGTCATCCAAACTACTGCTGATGCTGCAGCCACTAGTGAACGGTAGCGTTCCTCACTTTGGCGCAAAGCTGACTCTGATTGCTTACGTTCTGTAATGTCTCGGAAATAAACAGCCAGTCCATCAGGTGAAGGATAAGCATGAACTTCTAGCCACTTACCTATAGGCTCAATAAATTCCTCTAAGACAACAGCAACTTGTTGATTAATAGCCCGGTGAAGTTCTTGATAACTTAGCATTCCGACTATTTCAGGAAATACTTCTTGCCAAACGTGCTTCCCTAGCAATTGTTCGCGGGTTTTCTGCAATAACCTTGTAGCTTGCTCATTGACGTAGGTGTAACGCCATTCGTGGTCAAAAGCCACAAAAGCATCAGTAATACTTTCGAGAATGGTGGCAATTTGATTGCGGGCTGTCTCCGCTTCCAGGCGTAATCGCTGCTCGTAGACAGCAAGTTCTTGGCGGATTTTTGCCATTTTCAGGTTAGCATCTACCCGTGCTAATAGCTCCTTGACAGAGAAAGGTTTAATTAAATAATCGTCTGCTCCGATGTTTAATCCGGTGACACAAGATTCTTCTTCGGCACGAGCAGAAAGCAGAATTACTGGCAAAGTTTGAGTTTCAGGATTGGCTCTTAGCTCTTGTAATAAGCCAAAACCATCGAGTTTTGGCATCATAATGTCTGTCAGCACAATATCAGGCATTTTTTGGCGAATAGATGCTAAAGCGGCTATTCCATCCCCTACTGTATCAACTTCATATCGCAGACTTAATAAACGCTGCACATAATCGCGCATATCTGCATTATCGTCAACTAAGAGAATGCGGGGAGATGAAGGTGATAAAGGTGACAGGTGACAGGTGACAGGTGATAGGCTTGATTCTTCGTCTCTGTTGCTTTCTTCTGGTAGCCAGCGTAGTGCTTCGGCAATATAGGTGGTGCTGGCTTGAATTGTTGGGTAGAGGATGGATGTGCTTGTAACGCCAGAGATGCGATCGCTTGGTAAGTGATCACATCCTGTAGGAATGGAGATAATAAAGCTGGTGCCGCGATCAACAATACTAGTAACTGTAGTTGTGCCTTGATGCAGTTTGACTAGTTCTTGAATTAAAGACAGCCCAATCCCAGAACCTTCATAGGTGCGTCCTTTAGCGGCGGGAACTCGATGAAATCGCTCAAATATGCGGGGTAATTCTTCAGCGGGAATACCTATACCTGTGTCTCGCACTTCCAGTTCAATATGATCTTGGCAATAGCGCAAGTCCAGAGAAATTTCCCCAGTAAAGGTAAATTTAAAAGCATTGGATAGCAAGTTCAGGACTATTTTTTCCCACATTTGGTGGTCAATATAGATTGCTTCTGGCAAAGGGGAACAGTTGACTAAATAACGGATGCCGGCTTGTTCAATTGCTGACCGAAATACCGCAGCCAAATCAGCGGTTAAGATTGCGAGGTCAGTTGGCTGGTATTGGGCTTGCATTCGCCCGGCTTCAATGCGGGAAAAATCTAGTAGGGTATTGACTAGCTTGAGTAAACGGAGAGAATTACGATGGGCAATTTCGAGTTTTTGGCGATCGCTCGGTAAAGGCCCACTAGGATTTGCTAAAGTTTCTTCTAATGGCCCTAGCATCAAAGCCAGGGGGGTGCGAAACTCATGAGTAATATTACTAAAAAATGTTGTTTTTGCCCTGTCTAATTCTGCTAATGCTTCGGCACGTTGACGTTCTGCTTCGTAAGCATCTGCATTGGCGATCGCTGTAGCAATATTATTGGCGACTAAATCAAAAAATCCTTCATATTCATCATTAAATGCTCGTTGCCGACTAATGCCTAATATAACTATGGCGGCTAATTCTACCTTACCTGATTGGGCAATAGGCATAACGACAGCCGATGATGCAGAATTAATGCCAATTTCTGGAGGTAAATTCTGAATTAACTTAGCTTGCTTTGTCTGTTTAACTTGGATTAAATCCCAAGGATCATGAGGTTGGGTTAAGTCAATTTGCTCAGGAGTTGCGCCAGTTCCGGGTGTAATCCCAGATATACCTACCAACCGTGCTTGTGTACCCCCTGATTCCACTCGATACAATACAGCAAAGGGAATATCAGCCAAATTTTGAGCTAGTGTTTCTGCCAAAATAGTGTAAGCTGCGGCTACTGTTTTAGTCGCTGCTGTGTTAGCAGCCAGTTCTCTTAGTGTGCGGAGACGACGTTCACCAATTACCTGTTCTGTAGTTTCAATAACTGCACAAAAAACTCCACCCACGCCCCCCGTTTCATCTCGAATTGGGCTATAGGAAAAAGTAAAGTAAGTTTCTTCTAGGTAGCCATAGCGATCCATAATCAGTTGCAGATTATCTGACCAGGTAGACTGACCTGTACTCATCACGCTATCAGCTAACGGCCCGACAACATCCCAAATTTCTGCCCAACAATCTTTAGCAGACTGTCCTAAAAATTGCGGATGCTTACTAGCACCAAGAATCGGACGATAAGCATCGTTGTAGAGATTCGCATACTCTTTACCCCACCAGATAAACATTGGGTAACGAGAATTCAAAATAATACTTACCGCTGTTTTTAAACTTTGCGCCCATGTTGATGCGGAACCTAAGAGCGTTTGCGACCAATCAAGCGATCGCATCAGTGAACCCATCTCTCCACCTTCCGCAAACACATCTTCAGAAATATCTGTCTTTCTTAGATGAGTCACGGTTTTGCCTCCACTGTTGCAAAATATTGCTGGTAGAAGCTAGGGCAATATTTTTCTGTAATTAGTTTGAGGGTAGATGCGATCGCTAATAAATCTGATTGCTGATGCTGATTTTTTCTACCATTGCCGATAAGAGATGCAAATATGAACACAGTTAATAGTTGCTTATGGGTAAACTGCCACAATTCACGCATCAGTTTACTGGCTTTTGTTAGCCTAAGCAATGTGGTCTGGCTTGATTTCACTGCTTGAATAACATACTGCATTTACCTTGAGTAAGCAGAAAAAACACTACACACTTTATTGTTATATGAATTACTAAATTGTCTATCTACCTTGAGGTTTAATTTTTGAGATTTTTCCCTGAAAAAACCGAAATTTGTCACAATCTACCCCCTAAAGCTAAAAATGTGATCAATTTCAGTCTTAAGAAATATATAACACTATAAAAATCTTTGGTTTAAACAAATGGTGTAAGGCATAAGGTATGAATTTTACTTTATACCTTATGCCTTACACCCTAATCTTTATGGGTAATTTCCGCCTGTTTCTTTAGCAGATTAACCGAGATTTACCTTAACAACTTTTTGTTTTTCCGCTTCAGATTTTGGCAAAGTTAAACGGAGAATCCCATCTTTATATTCAGCTTGTACTTTGTCGTTTTGAACTAAAGAAGGTAACGGAATAATCCTTTGAAATCTGCCATAACGGAATTCAGAACGACTTATGCCTTTTTCTTCTGTTTTAGTTTCAGATTTACGTTCACCACTAATAGAAACGGCTTCTGGTGTAACTTCTACATTCATATCTTTTGCTTCTAAACCAGGTACTTCTAGACGCAGATGAATTGCTTCATCTGTTTCTTCTAATTCAGCAGCAGGGACAAAATTAAATGCTGTTGTTTCACCACCATCTGTAGGAGCTAATCTATCAAACAGACGATTCATTCGCCGTTGTAGAGTTTCTATTTCGCGGAATGGTTCTAGGCGTTCAATATCACGAAATGGTTCCCAACGAATAAGTGCCATATCTGTCACCTCTAAGATGCAATATTTGGGATATTGAAGCTTAAATTTCAGCTTTTTAGTGAGTCCGTAATAGTTGAATTGTTTAAATCATTAAAGCTTAGTCTCAAGCTTCTTAATTACAAGTTATATCAAAATTTAAATCTTAGAGGTTCGGTTTTATAACAAGGAGCGATCGCAATAACCGTACGTACTTACTTAGTACTTGCATATTGCCCAATAGTAATTGCTGTAATTTTCCCTAAAAAAGCATTTTATTTTGTGATTTGATTTTGAGAATTGATATGAGATTATCCTTGCAGAGGTAAGCTAATGGTAAAGGTTGCCCCTTGATTCAGGGTACTGTTGGCGGTGATACTGCCTTTATGAGCTTCGATAATGCGTTTAGCGATCGCCAGTCCTAATCCATTACCGCTACCTTTACGTGAAGGGTCTGTGGTATAAAATTGCTCAAAAATCCGGGGTAAATCATTGTCGTTAATGCCCCTACCCTGGTCTTGAATTTGAATAATTGCTTTTTTTCCTTCACTGTATCCAGATATCAATACTTGAGAATCTGGATGTGAGTGTTTGATGGCATTATCTAATAAATTGAGAATCGCCTGTAATAATCTTTCTGGATCACCTTGTAGTTGTAGTTCCGCGACATTGATTTGCACAGTTACGCCTACAGCCTGCATTCGTGGTTCCACTGCATTCACCGCACGGTTAATCAACCCCCGCAAAGAAATTAATTGCTTTTCTAATTCTGTGATTCCTGCTTCTAAGCGTCCTAAATCTAGCAAGTCATGAATTAAACGTGATAAACGTTTAGTTTCACTTTCGATAGTATGGAAAAAGCGATCGCGTAATTCTGCTTCTTCATAAGCACCACTTTTGAGTGCGTCAACTGTTACCTGGACATTACTAATAGGTGTACGTAATTCATGGGAGACATTGGCTAAAAATACTCGCCGTTCTTGATCTAAAGAAGCTAACCGTTCACTCATTCGGTTGAGTTCTGCGGCTAACTGATCTAACTCATTATTTTGCTGGATAATTAATTTGTCACCAAAATGACCGCTACCCAAGCGAATCGCAAAGTTACGCATAATTTCAATCGGTTTTGACAGACTGCGTGCAAAACGACTGCTAATTAATGCACATAACAAGATTGTCACTGCGAGAGTTCCTAAAACACTCCAAATTACAGTTAAAAACTGACGCTGAAATTGTTTCAGGGTGATGGACATTCGCAACACACCCAATAATTGACCTCGACGCTGAATTGGTCTCGCAATAAAAAGGCGATCTTCATTGCTTAAAACTCCTTTAGCCACTCCTTGCGCTGCATAATTTTGGAAAGCTTGCTGCATTCCTGGCACTTTGTACCAATTTGTCACTTTTTGATCTAATTTGGGGTCAGAAGTGGCGATGAGAATACCTTTTTTATTAAAAACACGCAGTGTTACTGTCTGTGGTGCGCCATAGCGTTGTACCAGTAGTTTTACCCGTAAAATATCCTTTTCTTCCAGCGCATCTGCAACGCTTTCACTCAATGCACTTGTCCAGTTTTCTAAATCCGTCTGTCGTGTCTGCATAAAGTACGCATGGAACGACCACAAAATATAACCAGCCATCAGTGATGTACCAAAAGCCGTCAGCATGAGATAGGTGGCTAACAGCTTGGCATGAATTGTATTTAATTTAATCCGTGGTCTCCAGCCTGTCATGAAGGCTTTTCTCCAGAACGACGGCGCAACACTGCTTTAATTCGTGCTAGTAGTTCGCGGGTGTTGAATGGTTTAGTCACATAATCATCCGCCCCTGCTTCTAAACCCCAAATTTTATCTATATCTTGATCTTTAGCAGTAAGCATGACAATTGGTACATCAGAAAAAGCTCGAATTCGCCAGCAAACCTCCATACCGCTAACTTCTGGTAGCATGATATCGAGCAAGATGACATCAGGTACTTGTTTATGAAACTGTTTGATTGCACTATGCCCATCGGCAGCTGTCGTCACCGTGTAGCCTTCTTTTTGTAATGTGTAGGTGAGACTGTCACACAGGGCTGCTTCATCATCTACAAGTAGAATATGGGGCATTTTTCCTTTCTAAAATTAACGTTTAATTCTAGCTTGGATAGTTTGTGCTAGGTTTGACATCCTTCTGTAGTTACAGGTTGGCGATCGCAGTTCAAATTAGACTATTTGCTCGCGGTGCTAACTCGAAGCACTTGTATAAAAACGCAAAGCAAACCGCCAAAACTTAGTAGAAAGCCAAAATAAAACAATAGCTAACACCATCGCACCGATCAACCAACTCAACTGAACTCGACCCAGCATTGCTTCTGCTGGAATAGTAGTCAAAAATGTGACTGGTACAACAAAGGTAAAGAAAAAGCGGTAAGCTGCGGGGTAAGCCACCATTGGATATCTACCAGCTTCCAACAAACCCCGCAATACTTCAGTGGCGTTATTAATTTTCACAAACCAGATGCTAGTGGCTCCCAGCATAAACCACAGGCTATAAAAAATGACTAACCCGAATAATAAAGGTACAGCACTCAGCAGATAGTTCTGAATTCCCAAGCCTAGGCGCTTACCCGCATAACCAATGATCATGATGCCGAAAATTATATCCGGTAATCCCCAAGGCGAAAGAGTATGAGTAGATAGCCAAAATTGACTACGGATAGGTTTGAGGAGTACAAAATCTAAAGTGCCTATCTGGACATGACTAACAATTTTATTTAAATTTGGAGCCAAAAATGTCGCCGAAAAGCCTTGCAGTATAGTAAAAATGCCCAACACAACTAAGGCGGCTTCCCATGACCAGCCAGCAAAAGTATAGCCAGTGCGATAAAACAAGAACAAACCAAAAATACTTCCAACTAAATTACCCAAGCTGGTAAGGGTAGCGACGACAAAGTTAAGCCGATACTCCATCTCTGCTGCAATGGAAGTAGCCCAAAATAGCCGGATTAATTTCCAATATCTGCTCATTTTTGCCTGAAACTCCATTACATAAATAATTGATCAACTTACGCAAACTTCATAATATTCATCATGCAGCAATATTGCTGAACGCTAAGATATTTAATGCTTATTCTTGAGAAAGTGAGATTTTATGCATTTTGACTTACCAGAGTTAATTAAATCAATCGGTTACTTCGGAGTATGGGCAATAATTTTTGCTGAATCAGGATTACTTATCGGGTTTTTCCTACCAGGTGATAGTTTACTGTTTACCGCAGGATTTGTTGCCTCTCAGCATTTGCTGAATATTTGGATTTTAATTATCGGCGCGTTTGTTTGTGCGGTTTTAGGTGACAATATTGGCTATATTACCGGGCATAGATTTGGTAGAAGGTTATTTCAGAAAGAAGATTCATTATTTTTTCATAAAAAACATGTCGTGAAAACGCAAAAGTTTTATCAAAAACATGGCAAGAAAACTATTGTTTTAGCTAGGTTTGTGCCGATAGTACGGACTTTTGCGCCCATTGTTGCTGGGTTAGGTGCTATGCACTACCAGACTTTTATGTTTTACAACCTCATCGGCGGGTTTGTTTGGACTGTCGGGATGACAATGTTAGGTTTCTTTTTAGGAAAAACTTTACCAGCGGAACAAATAGATAAATATTTATTGCCAATTATCGGTGGAATTATTGTTATTTCTTTAGTGCCTTCTATTGTGCATTTAATTCAAGAAAATAGAGCCAAAAACTAGTAAGTTAGAGTTTGTGCAGTTCATTATGATTAGCAATTTCAGGCTTTACCTTCTCGTCTCACTTTCGTTTGTACAACAACCCCAGGTAGAATGACTATTGGCATAGCGATCGCTTTAATGTCAATTTCGCTGATGATTCCCATTCCTGGAACAAACACATTACCAGCTATGGGTATTTTTGTAACTGGTTTTGGTCTGCTAGAAGATGATGGTGCTAATAGTTTAGGTAGTTTCGTTCTGAGTCTGATGGGAGCAATTTTGACTACTTCAATTTTAATTGCACCGATTTGGGCGGGTTCCAGTATTCTTGATTTAATCAGAGCTTGGTTAGGTCTTTAGCTAAAATTTCTTTCTTTGGGACAATGAACTAGAAACGCCAGAGAGTAAGAATAAAGATATGAACGGTGTGAACATCAATCTCTATCTCCTTCTAGAAAATCTCTTGTTTTTGACAGTTGCCACATCTTTAACTGGGATTTTAAGTCGAGTATGGAAACATACTAAGCCGTATACTTTGCCTTTACCATTCCCTTGGTGGCATAAGTGGTGGTTTTTATCAATCCAACTACTAGGTGTACTACTACCACTACCAATTATGTTGTTGTGGGGCGTATGGTGGAAACACGGCGCTGTATTAGCTGTTCTGGGTTGGTACTTTATAATCTTGGGTTGGCAAATTTTGTTTGAAGTTGTAACCCTAAGAAAACTACAAAATGTAGTGTGGGTACTAGTGCCTTATATTTACTTACCTTATCGTTTCTGGCAACTTTACGAAGGTTCGACACTGTTGAGTTCAGAACCTGAACTGCTGTGGGTGCGATATTTATTGATTTTTGAACTGGTGCTATGGATTGTCAACTACGTCATAGACGTATCGCAACTACCCAGACTATTTCGTTGGGAAGTAGATTCAACATCTCTGACAACTAACAGTTGAAAATATTTATCAATTAAATTTAAAATCTTGATGGCTATGATGGACAGTCTAGGAAGATGAACTTCACTTGCTGCCGTACACTGATCAATGGAGGGAAAAGTAATAAATCATCTCAAAAGCTTGCATTGTTTATTAGCTTCAGCTACAGTCAAGACATATTCCCTGGGGTTAGATTATGCTGCTCAAGCTAAATGTTGACGCATAAATTGTATATTATTTTACTTTCAGGGATTTTTTAATCTCTTTTTTTATATTTATATTGAGAAATATTCGCAAATATGTCTACAAGAATTAGGAGCTTACAAGGCAGTAATTTTAAACAACTGTTCAAAATACATACAGCAGTGATGTCTGGCGACAAGCCGCTAAACATCTACGTCTGCGATAGTCATAATTTAATCAAAAATTTAAAATTTTTCCGGAAAAGTACAGCAATAACTTGTTGGAGTTTGGCTGACAATATTGTGGAGACTTTATTAATTAGACAGTTTTTCTCTAGAAATGATGTTATAAAGTGGCAGTTTGCTTTTAAGCCATAAATGCAAATTATTTCTGTTTATCTTGATGAGATGCAGAAATTGTAGTCAAAAACACAATTGTTATTCACGCCTCCTTTATCTGTAAAGCCAACAAATGAGATAAGTTCGATGAGTACCTTTTTTTGTTCTGATTATGCGCGACAAGTAGGAGAAGATTTAATTGGTAGTGCTACCAATTACGAAACATATATTTTAGTCGAGTGTCCGCCGCCTTGGACAACAGAAGCTTTTAATTCTCGATGGGTTCCTAAGAACTTACAAAGTTTAGAACAGGAAATCACCCGTGCAAAATTACCAGTTAGATTTCTTTTAATCGCTAATGATGTATCACATAAAGCCGACCAAACAACACTGTTAATTTATCAGAAAAAACAGGGTTTAAGTCATGGATATTGCAAGTACGAATTTCACTTGCCAAATATTGAGCAAGTAGCAGGTGTTGTCAAAAAATGGTTAGCCAATAGAACTGCTGATTATCCAGTATACACAGACGCAACAAGAGATATTTTAGTGTGTACTCACGGTAGTCATGATAAATGCTGTGCTAGATATGGTAATCCTTTTTACTTCCATGCTGCTAATACTATTAATGATTTGGAATTAGATCATGTTAGGCTTTGGAAGTCAAGTCATTTTGGTGGACATCGTTTTGCACCTACAGCCATAGACTTACCAGAAGGAAGGTATTATGGTGTTCTTGACCAAGAAACATTGAAGGCGATACTAACACGGACTGGCGATATTCAATCCTTGGAAAAAGTTTATCGTGGCTGGGGAATTTTACCAAGTCAGTTACAAGTTTTGGAACGAGAACTAATTTTCCATTATGGATGGGATTGGTTTAATTACAAAGTTGCTGGCAAAATCCTAGAACAAAGTTTAGATAATCAGACATTTCTGGGTGAAATCAACTGTGAAAGTCCTGATGGTTCTTTATATACTTATCAGGCTCAAATAATCAAGGATAATACTAAGTCTGTTCAACTCAAAAGTGCTTGCAATGCTCATCAAACTTCAGTATTAGTGAAATATACTATTGCTAATATCTGGCTGACATCAACAAAGGTGGTAACTTTGAGTAAATAGTAATTTTAGGGTTAATCATCTACCAATATTTTTGTTGGTTTATAAAAAATTCAATTAATAGTATTTTTATGTCAAAACTGCAAAAGAAAAAATCAAGAATGTAGGATAGTCACGCTCATGTCCATCCTACAGAATCCAACGATTAAGTTCCTAACATTTGTAGGTTGTGTAAGGTTGCATACATACCTCCTTGTTGTAATAATTCCTCATGACTACCTTGTTCGATTAATTCACCACGCTTGAGAACAAAAATGCGATCTACATTGCGAATTGTTGATAAGCGGTGAGCAATTACAATGGCAGTACGTTTTATTAATAGCTGATCTAGCGCCTGCTGAACTAAAGCTTCTGTATTTACATCTAAACTGGCCGTAGCTTCATCTAATACGAGAATTTGGGGATTACGAATAGCCGCACGAGCAAAAGCTAACAGTTGTTTTTGACCACTAGAAAGATTTGTGCCACGCTCTCGCAATTGAGTATTGTAGCCTTGGGGCAATTCTTCAATAAACTGAGCAATATTAGTATTTTGTGCAGCTAACTCGATTTCGTCGAATGTGTACCTGTCTCCAAGGGTGATATTACTTTTAACATCGCCAGCAAATAAAAAGCCTTCTTGTAAAATGACAGCCATATAGCGGCGTAATTCGGCTTGTGGCACTTCTCGAATATCAACACCATCGATTAAAATTCGTCCTTGGGTGGGTTCATAAAGGCGGCATAAAAGCCGAATGATGGAACTTTTACCTGCACCTGTAGGGCCGACTAATGCGACTTTTTCACCAGGACGAATCACAAAGTCCAAATCTTTGATCACAAAATCATCATCTTTGTAAGCAAACCAAACGTGTTCAAAGCGAATTTCGCCTAATTCTGGTGTGGAATTGAAATTTTGTGATTCCATCTCAGCAATGATTTCGTCTATGTAACCGAAGCTATGATCAAAAACTGAGAAGCGTTGATTGTTGCGATCGCGGATTTCTATCGGTTCATCTAAAATATCGTTAATTCGTTCAATGGCAGTAAAGCCAGCTTGAATCACGGTAAATTTCTCGGCAAAATCTCGCAATGGGTCAAATAATCGTTGCGCGTACAAAACAAAAGCCGATAATACACCAAATGTCAGGTTTTGTTCCAACAGTAACCAACCACCCATCCACAATACACCTGCGATCGCTACTAAACCAATCCATTCCAAAGTAGCCGACACAGCCGAATCATAAAAAATGGTTTGATCCATTTGGGCAATGTAGCGGTTGTTAACGCTGCGGAACAACTCTGCATTAATTTTTTCTCGCCTGAACAACTGTACGACGTTAATACCAACAATATTTTCTTGTAGCTGAGAATTTAACAAAGACAGTTCTTCCCGCGCTTTATAATTAGCTTTGCGGTACTGTTGTTGAAAGTGAATAATCAACCAAGTAATGGGTAACAATATTAACAGCAGCAAACAAGCAAGTTGCCACTGAATAGATAACATAATCCCAATAATCACCACCATAGAAAATATATCGGAGATTATGCCGATCGCCCCAGTAGAAAACACATCTCCCAAAATTTCTACATCGCTGGTGAGTCTGGTAATTAATTTACCTACAGGTGTGCGATCAAAAAAGCGGACTGCCAAAGATGTGACATGCTTAAACAAGTCTTGGCGAATACCTGCCGTGATATTTTGTCCTAACCTCTGTAGCAAATAACCCTGAATACTGGTGAAGAACATTCGGGTAACAATTGCCACCAAGATGAACCCTTCGAGGATATTTATTCCTTGCCATAGAGGAAGATTCCTGAGAAACTCGTAAGTGCTGGGTTCGTTACGAATGAGAGAAATAGCTTGTCCGATCAATAATGGTTGTATGGCATTAGAGAGAGCGATCGGTACAAGCAATAACATTGCCAAAATCAGCAATTTGACATGACGGCGGGCATAGGGAACTAAACGCGAGAACAATCGCCAGTCATTGCTACGCCAACGGTCTCTTCTGTAAGATTTTTTTAGGGATTGGTAGATGCTCATAATAGGAGCATTATATTAATTTTATTTTGCACTGGGAAAACACGCTTATTTAATGTAGCATTCACACCTGTTATCTAATGACATGCCGGAAATAGAAACCCCAAGATTGCGATTAAGACACTTTCTCACAGATGACTTAGATGATTTGTTCCGTATTTACAGTGATGCAGAGGTGATGAAATACCTCTCTCCCAGAAACAAGGAACAGACACAAGCCAGCTTACACAAACATATTCAGCATTGGCAACAATATAATTTTGGGATGTGGACAGTGGTTCACAAAGATAGCGGTAGAATGATTGGGCGTTGTGGGCTAGGTTTTTTGGAAAATACCCCAGAAGTGGAACTTGGTTACGTGTTTGACAAATTTTACTGGAACATGGGAATTGGAACAGAAGCCGCCACCGCAACTATAAAATATGGGTTTGCAGAAGCTAAATTAAATCGTATAGTAGCGATCGCTCATCCGCAAAACATCGCCTCAGTGCGTGTCATTCAAAAAGTCGGCATGAAATACGAAAAAAATGCCCACTTCTATAACGTAGATGTTGTTTACTACGCAATTAACAGAGAAGCATGGCAACTGAAACAAGTTAGCTAAAAATTTAATTTGCTCATTGGCGTTTAGAGAACTTTGCGCTCTAAAAGTATAAATTTATGACTCAAACCTTACGTAAACTAGTTACATTCGACGAATTTGTTGCCAAATATACAGACAACTCTGGAAAACGCTATGAGCTGCATGATGGAGTAGTTATAGAGATGTCTCAGCCTACAGGTGAACACGAAGAAGTTATAGGTTGTTTGGCACTGAATATATCTATAGAAATTGGGCGACTAAAACTTCTCTACTTTATTCCTAAAACAGCATTAGTTAAACAGCTTGAGAGTGAATCAGCTTACTCGCCAGATGTGCTGGTATTAAACCGCCCCAATTTAGTTAATGAAGCACTCTGGAAAAAAGATTCCACTGTTAGCCTAGCTCAATCTATACCATTGGTGATTGAAGTAGTGAGTACGGCAGTTGCTACAACGGGGGGAACCCCCGCAACGCACTGCCTCAGTAACTGGCGTGATGATTATCTTACAAAAGTGGCTGCTTATGAAACAGTGGGTATCCCCGAATACTGGATTGTTGATTATGCCGCTTTAGGTGGTAGGCGGTTTATTGGTAATCCCAAACAACCGACAATATCAGTTTATTCATTCGTTGATGGTGAGTATCAAATCAACCAGTTTCGTGGGAATGATCGCATTATTTCACCCACATTCACAGAATTAAATTTAACTGCCGAACAGATTTTTCAAGCTGGAAGTGTGTAAATCTAACACAATTGCACACAAAAGATAATATTGAGTTTTTGTGAGCGCTGCTCAATAGCACAAAATCAACAATGCAAATCCCGAAATAGTAAATGCGATCGCTTCATCTTCCAGTCAGCCGAACATAACCCCGATTGTTGAGTCGGGGTTGCGATTTCAAATTATGCAGTTAAAATTTGCCGAATTAAAATACTCATGACTTCATCAGGGTCTTCTACGGGTAATATTGGAGTCCAATCTCCAACATTTGCATAACCAATTGCCTGCAAGTATCATTTTTGAGTACTCAATTATCGTATTTCAGTACCCAGTTATCGTATTTGAATACCCAATAATCGTATTTAAGCACCTAATTATCATATTCCAGTACCCAGTTATCGTATTTGAGTACCCAGTTATCGTATTGCAGTACCCAGTTATCGTATTTGAGTACCCAATTATCATATTCCAGTACCCAGTTATTGTATTTGAGTACCTAATTATCGTATTGCAGTATCCAGTTATCGTATTGGAGTACCTAAAATATGACGCGATGTGCAACTTAATCCTTAGCTGGACTTTAAAATAAGCATGAGCGATCGCTAAATGCTGTTTGGCGATCGCATTAAGTCTTTTCTCACAAACAAACATCAAAATATTTTTACGGCAAGAGTAGTGATCGCATTTAGGAAAATCAAGCGATCGTAAAATCAGTATATTGTCTTTTCAGCCTACCCATCTCTCTAATTGTGATGAGTAATTCTTCAATCAAAAAACCAGCTAAATCAGAATGTTCGCCCGTAGGTTTAGGCATTTCGACAATCACCCCATCATGCAATTCGTAACGAACTTCTGATTGTTCGGGATACCATTCGATAAACTGATCGAAGGTGTATATTTTTGGTTCAGCTTGGGTTTGGGTCATAAGTTAACGCCTACGAATAATACTTGACCCCCAACTTGCCCAAAATCAAACTGGGTTGAGCAAGCTTGGTATGTGTTACAGGCGAACGCTTGCTCAACCCTAGTAATTCATTTTTATCGCATTGTTACAAATTCTTCGGCTGAAGTTGGATGAATGCCGACAGTTGCATCAAAATCAGCTTTGGTAGCACCCATCTTAACAGCGATCGCTACTCCTTGAATAATCTCGGCAGCACTATTCCCCACCATGTGCGCTCCCAAAATTTTATCAGTACTACTATCAACGATCAGTTTCATCAAGGTTTTTTCATCTTTACCCGCTAGAGTGTAATACATTGGGCGAAAGCGCGATCGATAGATTTTTACTGCATCACCATATTTTTCTCGTGCTTCAGCTTCAGTTAGCCCAACAGTTGCAGCTTCTGGTGTGGTAAAGATGGCTGTCGGTACATTGGCATAACTCATAATTCGGGACTTACCACCAAATACCGTATCTGCCAATGCCCGACCTTCATTAATCGCAACAGGAGTTAAATTAATTCTATCTGTACAATCTCCCACCGCATAGATATTTTCTTCATGAGTGCGGCTGTACTCATCAACAAGAATTGCCCCATCTCGATGCTGAACTTTGGTATTTTCTAAACCAAGGTTTTGGGTATTAGGCTTGCGACCAACCGCCGCTAAACTCACAGCATCAGCAACTACTGTTTCCTCAGTATCACCGCTACCTTTGACTGTGACTTTTACACCTTCTGAAGTTTTATCAATAGCAATCAATTCAATGTTGTTGAGAATCCGAATACCTTGGTTAATCATGGACTGCTGAATTTCGCTGCGGATATCTTCATCAAAACCACGCAGAATTTTATCTCCACGAATCACCTGTGTAACTTCACTACCTAACCCGTTTAAAATACAGGCAAATTCACAACCAATATAACCTCCACCTAAAATGACGATGCGCTTGGGTTGTTCTTTCAGGTGAAAAATATCATCAGAAGTAATAGCGTGTTCAATTCCTAAAATATTTGGTCTGACAGGTTTTCCACCAACCGCAATCAGTACTTTGTCTGCGGTGACTTGGCGTTGGCTTTGGCCGCCAGAGGCATCGCCAACAATAATAGTATGCGGATCAACAAACTTACCATATCCCTGCAACACTTCAACTTTGGAGTTATCCAACATCCGTTGGTAAATTCCATTCAGGCGACTCACTTCATTGTTCACCGCCGTAATCATTTTTTCCCAATTTAAAGTACTCTCAACTGGACTCCAGCCATAGCCTTGAGATTCTTCAAATACGTCAGGAAAATGAGAAGCATAAACCATCAATTTTTTGGGAACACAACCACGATTGACGCAGGTTCCACCTAGTCTGTCAAACTCGGCAACTCCCACCTTGGCACCATATTCTGCGGCTCTTCTAGCAGTGGCAATTCCTCCAGAACCTGCACCAATTACTAATAAGTCAAAATCGTGCTTCATGTCTCCCCCATGAATAATTACTAATGCGTAATTCGTAATTCGTAATTGTTAATTTAATTACGAATTACGAATTATCAAGTCCGAATTATTGTATTTAGGCAGGTACAGGTGTCTTAGCTTCTTTGAGGTAAGCCAACATTGTATCTGCATCTGAAACTTCAAAAGGATCTGTGGGGCAATTATCTAAAAAGCCTGGTTCAATGAAAATCTTTTCGATCTTGCCATCATCAACTACCATCGAGTAGCGCCAAGAGCGCATCCCAAAGCCCAGGTTAGACTTATCTACTAACATACCCATTTTGCGAGTAAACTCGCCATTACCATCAGGAAGTAAAAATACGTTGTTTGCGCCTTGTTGTTTGCCCCATTGGAACATCACAAAGGCATCATTTACAGATATACAAATTATTTGATCAACGCCTAAAGCTGTAAATTGATCATATAGTTCTTCGTAGCGTGGCAGATGGGATGTAGAACAAGTAGGCGTAAAAGCCCCAGGTAAAGAGAAAACTACAACACGCTTACCACCGAAAATATCTTGCGTAGTGCTGTCTTGCCAACGGTAAGGATTTGGCCCTGGTACAGACTCATCACGCACACGGGTTTTAAATACAACATCAGGAACTCTATCGATCACAGCCATATTTACCTCTCTAGCAGTTTATTTATGGGCGGTTAATTAAATTCTGCTCATGTAAGTCAGAATAATTCTGATTTAAGAAATATGCAATAGTTATAAATACTTAAAAATAATAAATTTCCAAGTACATCTTTATAGTGGCTAAATACAGCCGCTACTAATTAAAGACAAAAAATCAAAACCAAAATAATTCGCAATAGTCAGGACTTATGCAAGTATCACGCCTTACCATTACTGGTGATACTTGCGTAAGTCCTGTTATCAAACAATCTTCATACTCAAATCTAACCACTTTGACTGAGTAATGGGCGCACTACTAGAAATATAATCAACACCTGTGGCAGCTAAATCATAAATATTGTCTAAAGTTACATTCCCCGAAGCTTCAATTTTTACTAGACTGTTATGCTGGCGAATCAGAGATACAGCCTCACGAATCATATCCAGACCCATATTATCCAACATAATAATGTCGGCTTTATACTCTAAAGCTTCTTTTACCTGTTCTATAGTTTCTGTTTCTACTTCAATCGTCAACGGATAAGGTATTTGAGAACGAATTCGGGTAATTGCTTCTCCAATTCCACCAGCAGCAGCAATATGATTGTCCTTAATCATCACTGCATCATCCAACCCCATCCTGTGATTGATCGCACCTCCTACAGAAGTTGCATACTTTTCTAAGAGTCTTAAGCCTGGTGTAGTTTTACGTGTATCAACAAACTGAACAGGGAAATCAGCTATTTTCTCTACATATTTATGAGTTAAAGTTGCAATCCCACTCAACCGCATAGCCAAGTTTAGGGCTACTCGTTCTCCCATGAGTAGTGCATCTAATGAGCCATGAATTTCAGCTATTACTTCTCCTGGTTCACAGAAGACACCTTCACAGACAATAGTTGTAAAGCTAATTTTGTCGTTTAACAATTGAAATACCCTTGCTGCAATTGGTAAACCAGCAATTATTCCTGGCGCTTTCGCTATCCATTTTGCTGTTCCTAGTGTCAAATTTGAAGTAAGGAGGGGATTCGTTGTGCGATCGCCCCGACCAATATCTTCCAACAACCAGCTACGCAATAGCGGATCTAACACTAGCCAAGGCGGTAAAACACCCACTTTATTCACAACTTATAATTACTTCTTTTGCTACTTCTAGAATTACTATATCCCAAACCCCTTACTATCCAAGGGTCATAAGGAAGGGAAAAAGAATTTAGAGAAAGTAGTTGACAGTGAGGGGGAGGAGAGATATATTAGATAAGTGCCTGAGAGAAGCGCTGCGAAGCGAAGCTCGGAGGGAACCGAACCATGAAAAGATTATAGTTTGAAAGCAATAATAACACAAGTAGCCTGCGTCAAGTAAATAAAGTAACCAGGCTGAGGTTATAAAAGAACAGCCAAAGAGCTAAACAAACAATTCAAAACGGAGAGTTTGATCCTGGCTCAGGATGAACGCTGGCGGTATGCTTAACACATGCAAGTCGAACGGTCTCTTCGGAGATAGTGGCGGACGGGTGAGTAACGCGTGAGAATCTAGCTTCAGGTCGGGGATAACTACTGGAAACGGTGGCTAATACCGGATGTGCCGAAAGGTGAAAGGCTTGCTGCCTGAAGATGAGCTCGCGTCTGATTAGCTAGTTGGTGTGGTAAGAGCGCACCAAGGCGTCGATCAGTAGCTGGTCTGAGAGGATGATCAGCCACACTGGGACTGAGACACGGCCCAGACTCCTACGGGAGGCAGCAGTGGGGAATTTTCCGCAATGGGCGAAAGCCTGACGGAGCAATACCGCGTGAGGGAGGAAGGCTCTTGGGTTGTAAACCTCTTTTCTCAGGGAATAAGAAAGTGAAGGTACCTGAGGAATAAGCATCGGCTAACTCCGTGCCAGCAGCCGCGGTAATACGGAGGATGCAAGCGTTATCCGGAATGATTGGGCGTAAAGCGTCCGCAGGTGGCGATGTAAGTCTGCTGTTAAAGAGCAAAGCTTAACTTTGTAAAAGCAGTGGAAACTACATAGCTAGAGTACGTTCGGGGCAGAGGGAATTCCTGGTGTAGCGGTGAAATGCGTAGAGATCAGGAAGAACACCGGTGGCGAAGGCGCTCTGCTAGGCCGTAACTGACACTGAGGGACGAAAGCTAGGGGAGCGAATGGGATTAGATACCCCAGTAGTCCTAGCCGTAAACGATGGATACTAGGCGTTGCGAGTATCGACCCTCGCAGTGCCGGAGCCAACGCGTTAAGTATCCCGCCTGGGGAGTACGCACGCAAGTGTGAAACTCAAAGGAATTGACGGGGGCCCGCACAAGCGGTGGAGTATGTGGTTTAATTCGATGCAACGCGAAGAACCTTACCAAGACTTGACATGTCGCGAATCCTCTTGAAAGGGAGGAGTGCCTTAGGGAGCGCGAACACAGGTGGTGCATGGCTGTCGTCAGCTCGTGTCGTGAGATGTTGGGTTAAGTCCCGCAACGAGCGCAACCCTCGTTTTTAGTTGCCAGCATTAAGTTGGGCACTCTAGAGAGACTGCCGGTGACAAACCGGAGGAAGGTGGGGATGACGTCAAGTCAGCATGCCCCTTACGTCTTGGGCTACACACGTACTACAATGCTACGAACAGAGGGCAGCAAGCTAGCGATAGCAAGCAAATCCCGGAAATCGTAGCTCAGTTCAGATCGAAGCTTGCAACTCAGCTTCGTGAAGGAGGAATCGCTAGTAATTGCAGGTCAGCATACTGCAGTGAATTCGTTCCCGGGCCTTGTACACACCGCCCGTCACACCATGGAAGCTGGCAACGCCCGAAGTCATTACCCCAACTTTTAGGAGAGGGGGATGCCTAAGGCAGTGCTGGTGACTGGGGTGAAGTCGTAACAAGGTAGCCGTACCGGAAGGTGTGGCTGGATCACCTCCTTTTAGGGAGACCTACCCAACTGTAAAATCGGTTGCCAAAAGCAAGATAGAGAATACAGATGGTCATACCTAGGTCGGTCGCAGGAAATTGTGTAAGCTTTCAAACTATGATTTGGTTCGTATTGGGGCTATTAGCTCAGGTGGTTAGAGCGCACCCCTGATAAGGGTGAGGTCCCTGGTTCGAGTCCAGGATGGCCCACCTGAACAAGTAAAAAGGAAAAAGGAAAAAGGAAAAAAAGAATAACATAATTATTTTTTTGCCTTTTGCCTTTTAAATTTTGCTTTGTTGATGGGGGTTTAGCTCAGTTGGTAGAGCGCCTGCTTTGCAAGCAGGATGTCAGCGGTTCGAGTCCGCTAACCTCCACCTAGAAAGAAAAAAGAGAAGGAAAAAACAGCAACTAACGTGGTTAGACTGCTGGGTAAAAAATCCTAGCCAGAACCTTGAAAACTGCATAGAAACGCGATTTAATTGCAGGCAGACACAGACATTGAAAGATGAAAGTGAATGCAGGTGAGACACCAAATGTATTGTGGTCAAGCGAATAAGAGCTAATGGTGGATACCTAGGCACACAGAGGCGAAGAAGGACGTGGTTACCGACGAAAAGCTCCGGGGAGTTGGAAGCAAACTATGAGCCGGAGATATCCGAATGGGGAAACCCTATGTACTACCTGTTGAATATATAGACAGGAAAGAGCCAACCCAGCGAACTGAAACATCTTAGTAGCTGGAGGAAGAGAAATCAAAAGAGATTCCCTCAGTAGTGGTGAGCGAAAGGGGAAGAGCCTAAACCAGTTGGTTTACTGACTGGGGTTGTGGGACAGCGATATCGAATCTAGAGGCTAGACGAAGCAGCTAAGTACTGCACCAGAGAAAGTGAAAGTCTTGTAGTCGAAAGTCAAAGGATAGTAGCTGAATCCCGAGTAGCATGGGGCACGAGGAATCCCATGTGAATCAGCGAGGACCATCTCGTAAGGCTAAATACTACTGTGTGACCGATAGTGAACCAGTACCGCGAGGGAAAGGTGAAAAGAACCCCGGAAGGGGAGTGAAATAGAACATGAAACCATAAGCTTACAAGCAGTGGGAGTCCGATTAAACGGATGACCGCGTGCCTGTTGAAGAATGAGCCGGCGACTTATAGGCACTGGTAGGTTAAAGCGAGAATGCTGGAGCCAAAGGGAAACCGAGTCTGAAAAGGGCGATAATCAGTGTTTATAGACCCGAACCCTGGTGATCTAACCATGGCCAGGATGAAGCTTGGGTAACACCAAGTGGAGGTCCGCACCGACCGATGTTGAAAAATCGGCGGATGAGCTGTGGTTAGGGGTGAAATGCCAATCGAACCAGGAGCTAGCTGGTTCTCCCCGAAATGTGTTGAGGCGCAGCGGTAACGATTAAATCTGGGGGGTAAAGCACTGTTTCGGTGCGGGCTGGGAGACCGGTACCAAATCGAGACAAACTCAGAATACCCAGAGAACACGTTGCCAGTGAGACGGTGGGGGATAAGCTTCATCGTCAAGAGGGAAACAGCCCAGACCACCAGCTAAGGTCCCCAAATCATCACTAAGTGATAAAGGAGGTGAGATTGCATAGACAACTAGGAGGTTTGCCTAGAAGCAGCCACCCTTGAAAGAGTGCGTAATAGCTCACTAGTCAAGCGATCTTGCGCCGAAAATGAACGGGGCTAAGTGATGTACCGAAGCTGTGGGATTAA
>NZ_CM182020.1:367500-1415000 GCF_059384975.1 Nostoc sp. C96
AATTACACCGTGGAATTTCCCTGTGGCTATTCCTTGCTGGAAAGCTCTGCCAGCTTTAGTATGCGGTAATACCGTCGTCCTCAAACCCGCAGAAGATACTCCTGCTTGTGCAACGAAACTGGTAGAAATTTTCGC
The DNA here is from genome assembly GCF_059384975.1 of Nostoc sp. C96. NCBI lineage: Bacteria > Bacillati > Cyanobacteriota > Cyanophyceae > Nostocales > Nostocaceae > Nostoc > Nostoc sp. C96. The sequence goes on from NZ_CM182020.1 coordinate 367,636, forward strand.
CGCCGCAGGTTTACCAGCCGGTGTAATTAACTTAGTGCATGGTGTTGGTGAAGAAGTCGGTAAAGCCCTAGTCGAACATCCCAATGTTGATTTAGTTTCTTTCACTGGTTCTTCGGAAACAGGTGCTTTTGTGGGCGCAACTTGCGGACGCACTCACAAGCGTGTCTGTTTGGAGATGGGCGGCAAAAATGCTCAAGTTGTGATGGAAGATGCAGACTTAGGACTGGCTTTAGACGGTGCTGTTTGGGGGGCTTTTGGGACAACTGGGCAACGTTGTACAGCTACGAGTCGGCTAATATTGCATCGTGACATTAAAGAAGAGTTTACGGCTATGCTGTATGAGCGTGCTAGTAAGTTACGCTTGGGTGCTGGTAATGACCCAAATACAGAAATTGGGCCGATAATCAATCAAAAGCAACTGCAACGGGTGAATGAATATATGAACATCGCCCGTGAAGAAGGGGCAAAAATATTAATTGGTGGGGGAATAACTAGTGAAGGACAACTAAAAGAGGGGAATTTCTTTTTGCCAACGATTTTAGATAATGTTACACCAGATATGCGCGTTGCCCGTGAAGAGATATTCGGGCCTGTGGTGGCATTAATTGAGATTAATTCTTTTGAAGAAGCGATCGCTATTCTCAATGATACTAATTACGGTCTTTCTTCTTCAATTTATACCCGCGATATTAACCGGGCGTTTACCGCAATGCGCGACATTGAAGCAGGTATTACCTATATTAATGGCCCGACTATTGGCGCAGAGGTACATTTACCTTTTGGTGGTGTGAAACAAACAGGTAACGGACACCGAGAAGCCGGAACCACAGCTTTAGATGTGTTCACAGAATGGAAGAGTGTGTATGTTGACTTTTCTGGTAGTTTACAACGCGCTCAAATAGATAATCGAAGTTAGTCCACAGGAACGGAACCCAACATTATCCAAACTTTGTTGGGTTTCGCTATCCCTAGGATTTAACCTAATTTCTCTGATTATCTGCGTAGCCTGCGGTGAGCCACTAACGCTACATCCGCGTCCATCTGCGGTTAATTTGCATTAGGTATCGTGGGAACATTGATGGGTTTTGATTTATCTTTGTGTAGTTGATTCTCAGCTTGATTACGTGCAGCGATCGCTTCTTGATAATCTGGCTTATATTTAATAGCTTGATTATAAGATGCGATCGCTTCTGGATAGCGGTTTAAATTGAGTAAGGCATTGCCTCGGCTATACCAACTTTCGTAATGTTTGGGGTTGTAGCGTAATGCTCTATTATAAGCTGCGATCGCTTCTGGATATTTCTGCAAATTATATTGAGAATTTCCCAAACTGTACCACAGTTGATCATCGTTGCGTTTAATACTTGCGGCTTTATTATAAGCTGTAATTGCGTCTGCGTAGCGTTGCAATTGATGTTGTGACCAACCAATATTATACCACGCTTGATAGTTATCTGAATCATTTTTGATTACTTGGTTAAATGATTCTACTGCTTCTGCATAGCGTCGTAAAGTGATGAGAACATTGCCTCTCGATAACCAAGCTGGATAATAACTCGGCTGGTATTGTACCGCTTTATCATAAGCTGTAAAAGCATCTTCGTAGCGGTTTAAATTTACCAAAGCATTGCCTCGATTATACCAAGCTTGGTAATAATCAGATTTAATTTCTAGGGCTTTATTGTAGGCGGTGATCGCTTCATCATAATTTTTTAAATTTTGCCACGCCAAGCCTTTACTATACCAAGCTTCGACATAATCTGATTTTAAATCTATGGCTTTATCGTAAGCTTTAATTGCGTTATCATATTGCTTTAATTCGCTAAATACTTCACCCTTCGCATTCCAAACTTCTGGGTAATCATCGTGGAGTTGTAAAGCTTTATCAAAAGCTGCGATCGCTTCTGGATAGCGTTGTAATTTTTGTAAGGTAAAACCTCTACCACTCCAAGCATCTACATAATCTGGCTGAATTTGAATTGCCTTTTCATAAGCAGTCAGAGCTTCATCATACTGCTTTAATTTAAATAATGTTTTACCTTGACCATTCCAGCCTTGAGCATAATCTGGTCTAATATTCACTGCCTCTTTGTATGCTGATAAAGCATCTTGATAGCGTTGTAATTCAAACAGGGTATTTCCTTGCTTTGATAATTCTATTGCATTATTAGCATTAATTTTATTCACCACAAATAAAGATGCTATGCCAGTAATTCCTAATAAAAAAATAGCCCAGAATAATTTAACAACTAAACTTTTATCAGACTTGCCAACCTTAAGTTTTTTTGGCAAAAGTTTAGGAGATATATTAACGGTTTTATTCTCAGGCTGATTAATTTTTTTTAATGCTTCTAATGCTACTCTTGCTGAAGTATACCTTTGCCGAAAATCATAACAAATCATTTTATTTAAAAATCTGGATAACTCTGGTGAAACTTGCACTTTATTTTCCCAAATAATTTCATTCGTTTCGGCATCTTTTTCTAGTTCTTCAACAGGTAATCCAGTTAAAGCTTGTATTGCAATCATCCCCACTGCATAGATATCACTGCTAAATTTTGGTGTACCTTGCGCCTGTTCGCTAGGCAGATAACCAGGAGTACCAATTGCAACGGTAGCCTTTGTTTGTCCTTCGGGCGTTACTACTTGAGTAGTGATTTGTTTCACAGCCCCAAAATCTATTAAAATTAACTTGTTATCATCATCCCGCCTGAGTAAATTGCGGGGATTAACATCACGATGAATAACATTTTGTTGATGAACGAATTCTAATATTTCTAATATTTCTTGTAAGAGTAAGATAACTTGGTCTTGATTGAAAGTTTTTCCTGGAACCAACTCTTTACTTAAATCATGACCAGGGATAAATTCTTGTACAAGATAAAATTCGGCATTCTCTTCAAAATATGCTAACAGTTGGGGAATGCGATCATGCGTGCCTAATTTATAAAGAACTTGAGCTTCTGTGTCAAATAAACGCCTAGCTATCTCTAATGTGGCTGCATTGCTAACTTGGGGTTTGAGTTGCTTGACAACACATTGCGGCGAACCTGGAAGTTGAGTGTCACAAGCTACAAAGGTTTCACCAAATCCCCCACCTCCCAAATGGCTAATAATTTGGTATCTTCCAACAAGTGTGTTTCCCAGCATTTCGTTTGCCTAGCTAAATGCAACGCAGTCTGATTCCAATATTGACACAAGGAAAAGTATGAAGTGTAAAATTTGGCCTTTTGACCATTGACAAAAAACTATTGACTAATTCCCATAATTTTGATTCGCGATCGCCTGCATTATCCTAGCAAAGCAATCGTCAATTATTGGTTGATGGGCATTAATCTTGGGGAACTTCAGTTAGACCTGAGTTGAAATTAATTGGGGTAAATGAAGCGATCGCCTAGCCTGATAAATTGAACATATACCTTGCGGCTGAATACTTTATGTACCCAGTGAGAGATTGTATTTTTGCCCAAAAAAATCCATACTCATTCACACGATAGGGTCTCTGCCGTGTCAATTGAGATTATTTATTGCAAGTGGTTTTCAAGATGCCAGACCATGATCGAGATGAATTAGCAGCTTTACGGCAGCGTGTTGCAGAGTTAGAACATTTAGAAATTCACTATCAGTGTCAGCAAGTTGCACTTGAGGTGCAATTAATTGAACTACAAGCAAAACTGACAACAGCAAATATTAATCCTCATAGTCAAGCAGATATGGCATGGACGCTGCAACAACTTCAACAAGAAAAAGCTGAAAGAAAACAAGTTGAAGTCGCCCTACAAGAAAGTGAACAACTCTTGAGATTGGCTATAGATGCTGCTTGGATGGGTTTTTGGGACTGGGATATTTTTACCGATAAATTAATTTGGTCGGAAAGTCATGAACTGCTATTTGGTTTAACTCCAGGTAGCTTTGAACGCACTTACCCCGCCTTTTTAGCTTGTCTGCATCCTGAAGATAGAAAATCTGTCACGATAAATATTACTGCTGCTTTATCAAACAAAACTGACTATAAAGACGAATTTCGGATTATCTGGCCTGACCAAAGCCTGCATTGGATTTCTTCTCAGGGAAAATTTTACTATGACGAGCAGGGACAGGCGGTGCGGATGTTCGGCGTATGTATGGATATTACTGGATATAAACAGACAGAAGAAAACACTCGCCAACTCACCAGCCAAGTTCAAGAACAAGCAAATTTGTTAAATGCTATTTTGGCAACGTCCGTAGATCATATTTATATATTTGATCGCACAGGTCGCCATCAGTATATTAGTCATGGTGGCGCGGCTATCTTAGGCTTACAACCCCAGGAACTTTTGGGTAAAACCTTACGAGACTTGAATTTACCGAATGATTTTGCTGAACAAGTGGAAACTCAGCAACAAGCTGTAATGGAATCTGGAGAATCAGTCAAGGATGAATGTCAACTACTCACAATCGAAGGATTGCGTGACTACGAATATATTCTCACGCCCTTACGCAATCATACTCAAAGCATTGAAGGTGTAATTATCGTCTCGCGTGATATTACTGCACATAAAAAAGTTGAACAGTCGTTACGAGAAAGCGAAGCTCGATTCCGCCGCTTGTTTGAGTCTAACTTGATAGGCGTAGCTTTTTGGAATATGGAAGGCTATATTACTGATGCCAACGATGCTTATTTACAATTAGTTGGTTACACCCGTGATGAGTTTGCGGTTGTAGGGAAAATTGATTGGCGAGAACTCACACCAGCAGAATATCTAATTTTAGACAATCACGCCCTAGCAGAAGTCCAAAAAAACGGAGTTTCGCAGATTTACGAAAAAGAATATATCCACCGCAACGGTCAGCGAGTAGCGGTAGTTTTAGGAATAGCGTTGTTAGCCGACTGTCAAGACAGGGGTGTGGCTTTTGTTTTAGATATTAGCGATCGCAAACGCGCTGAACAAGAACGCGATCGACTCTTACAAACAGAACGCATCGCCCGTCAAGAAGCAGAATTTGCTAACCGCATTAAAGATGAATTTCTCGCGGTTCTCTCCCACGAACTGCGGACTCCACTCAACCCAATTTTAGGCTGGGCGAAATTGCTGCGAAATCGTCAGTTTGATGAAAAAACTACGAAACAAGCTTTAGAAACTATTGAACGCAACGCCAAATTACAAACTCAATTAATTGAAGATTTATTAGATGTTTCGCGCATCCTGCAAGGAAAATTAAGCTTAAATGTCTGTCCAGTAAGTTTGGTAATGGTTGTGCAAGCAGCGTTAGAAACAGTACGCTTGGCAGCAGAAGCCAAATCTATGCAAATTCATACCGTGTTTGACCCTAATATCGGTCAAGTTATGGGTGATCCAAATCGCTTACAACAAGTGGTGTGGAATTTACTTTCCAATGCAGTTAAGTTTACCCCAGCATCTGGACAGATAGAAATTCAAGTTAAAGAAATTGATGGTCAAGCGCAAATTCAAGTTAGTGATACGGGAAAAGGCATTAGACCAGAATTTTTACCATTCGTCTTTGATTATTTTCGTCAAGCAGATGGGACTACAACCCGGAAATTTGGCGGCTTGGGTTTAGGATTGGCGATTGTCCGTCAGGTAGTAGAAATGCACGGCGGTACAGTTAAGGCAGACAGCCCCGGTGAGGGCTTGGGTGCTACCTTTACAGTGAGGATACCTTTGTTAGTGATTAACGAACCAGTCAAGCGAGGAGAGAATGAATTTTTATCTTCTGAGTCTGAATCTCCCCATCTTGCCGGTATCAAAGTTTTAGTAGTGGATGACGAACCTGATATCCGCGACTTAATTACGTTTATTTTGCATGATTATGGTGTGGATGTTACCGCAGTCACATCCGCAACCGCAGCCCTAAATGAACTGTCGCAGTCCTTACCTGATATCTTGATTAGTGATATTGGAATGCCCGAAGTAGACGGTTATATGCTAATTCGTCAATTACGCCAGCGATCGCCCCAACAAGGCGGAAATGTCCCCGCGATCGCCCTCACAGCCTACGCTGGGGAAATAAACCAACAGCAAGCACTCACATCCGGATTTCAATTGCACATACCCAAGCCAGTCGATCCAGATGCTCTAGTAAGTGCGATCGCTAGTTTAGTTAAGCGTTAGCTACAGCAAGGTCTATTGTCTAGCCGCGATTTCTCTATGGCTAGGGCTTGGTGCAAGATATGAGCATACACCCTTGCACCCTTACACCCCTGTCTTTCTTGAAAGTAAAGACGCTATGACAAATTACAAACTCATTGCTTGATTCAATCTTGACTTATCTAAACCAAGATGATTTAACAGTAACCAAGATTGGATCAGGTCGGGGCCATGAACATCTCCAGTTAAAGCGACTCGGAGCGATCGCATCACTAAGCCTTTCTTCACGTTCTGTTCTTTAACCACCTGTTTAATTATGTCTTGAGCAACAACTTCAGTTAGTTGGGACTGATTTTCTAAGGCGGCGAGTATCCCACTCAAAACAGCACTAGCACCTTCTTGTTGCAGTTGTTTACTGCCCTCTTCGCTCAATTCTACAGTGTCGCTGAAAAACAATTTACCCATTTCTACAGCATCTACTAAGCGAGTCATGCTAGGGCCAATTAAAGCGACTAACTGCTCTAACCAAGGACGTTCTCGCCCTTCCGCAACTGGGTAGCCAGCTTCTTGCCAATAGGGAATCAGTAAATCTGTGAGTTGATCTACTGGCATATTGTGGATGTATTGACTGTTCAACCAATCGAGTTTTGCCCAGTCAAATTTAGCACCTGCCTTATTGACTCTGTCAAAGGTGAAAACTTTGCCAGCCTCTACTAAAGTAAATATTTCTTGAGTAGACTCTGGTGGCGACCAGCCTAACAAAGTCATATAATTTACCAAAGCTTCCGCTGTAAAGCCCATTTTTTGAAAGTCAGAAATAGAAGTTACTCCATCTCGCTTTGATAACTTGCGCCCATCCATGTTCAAAATTAGTGGTGAATGGGCAAATTCTGGGATGTTTGCGCCTAAAGCTTCGTATAACAGAATTTGTTTAGCGGTGTTAGCAATGTGGTCTTCGCCCCGGATGATATGGGTGATTTGCATATCAATGTCATCGATCACCACGACAAAGTTATACAGTGGTTGACCAATGCCATCTTCTGAGGCACGCGCAATTACCATATCACCACCCAGGTCACTACCCCGCCAAACCATTTTGTCGCGTACTAGGTCATTCCAGACAATTTCGCGGTCATCATCAATTTTGAAGCGGATGACAAAGTTACGCCCTTCAGCTTTGAAAGCAGCTTCTTGTTCTGGGGTGAGGTGACGATGACGGTTGTCGTAGCGGGGGGCTTCGCCTCTAGCTTTTTGGGCTTCCCGCAGTGCCTCTAATTCTTCTGAGGTGGTGTAGCAACGATAAGCTAAACCTTGATCTAAAAGCTTTTGTACTGCTGTTTTGTAAAGGTCTAAACGTTGGGATTGGAAAAAAGGGCCTTCATCCCAATTCAGTCCCAGCCAGCGTAAGCCAGCAAGGATATTATCTGTGTATTCGGGGCGCGATCGCTCTAAATCTGTGTCTTCGATGCGTAAAATAAACTTGCCACCGTGGTGGTGGGCAAATAGCCAATTGAATACAGCAGTTCTGGCTGTACCAATATGTAAATTTCCAGTTGGGCTTGGCGCAATACGGACTCTAACAGTCACAGTTAATTCTCTCTTTCACAAAAGCATGATCAATATAACAAGTGCTGAGTCACTCAGGTTCATATACCTGTGGCAAGTGACACTTTAGAAGTGTAGGTTTTCACTCTCACTTTGACTTCCCTCTCGGAGCTGAGTATTAAACTAATGTCAGAGGATTCAAAAATAACAGGCTAATTATAAATAACGCTTACATTAGCAATTGCTATTAACTAATTTGGTTTTTTAACGGGACTGACGGGGCTCGAACCCGCAACTTCCGCCGTGACAGGGCGGTGCTCTAACCAATTGAACTACAGTCCCTTAATTTGCAACTTTATTACTGTCGCACTTTTCTTTTGATTTGTCAAGTATTTTTTGCTTTTTTGTTTACCTAAGCTTTTAGGGCTGCGATTTTTACTCAACAGTTTATTATTATAACGTTTAAACGAATTTTTGCAAGTGGTCTTTTATATAACTTTCTAAGTTGTTGAAGCAGCCACAATCTTTGATTTAGAGGATAAATGTTCTAGGATATGAACTTGTATTTGTTTATACTGCTGTTTTAACAAATTCTTACTGTTCAAGGCTTGATCGGACTGAGGCTGGCTTTTACTTTGTTCAATCCACTGTTTTAATCTTTGTCGTTGGGTATTAATAATGTGAGTGTTCAAAACAGTGACACAGCTATGAGGTGCTTCCAAGGTAAAGCAAATTAAGGAATAGCGTCCATGTTCTATTAAACGAGAAACCAGTTCTTGGTTTTGAGGATTCTGCATATCTAAGTAGCAAGGTAGCCATTTCGAGCCAATTTCTGGATCGTGGAGGAGGGTGATCCACAGCAGCATTGGGTGTGGTGCTGTAATAAAAACAAAATGGTTGTAACGCTGACACAAAACTCGTTTTTTGATTTCTTGTTTAGGTAACATCAGCCACAAGGCTGGCAAATTGCCTTGTGACTGGTCTAAAACTTGGGGAAATACAATTTCTTGAATGGGTTTATTTTGTGGCCATCGCAGTTGTTCAAAGTTTGTTTTTAGTACTGGAGGCAAATCAGCCCCAAAAGTCAAACTAGGGTTATATTGTGATGCTAAAGGTGTGGGTAAACTCTGACAACTCGACTTTTCGAGACTATCTAGAACTTGCAGAATTTCTGTCATATTTTGAGGGCGATCGCTTGGTTTTTTAGCCAAGCAAGCCATGATGAGATTATTGAGTTGTTGGGGTAATTTGAGTTGGGGGCTAACATTTGCGATCGCCTTTGGTGCTTCAAAGTTATGTGCTTTATACCAAGCCCCAAATAAATCTGTTTCTGGCTGCCAAGGTTTAGCACCTGTCAGCATCTCAAACATCATCACACCTAAACTATAAATATCCGAGCGACTATCAATTTCTGTGCCTTCTAACTGTTCCGGAGAACAGTATGGCAAGGTGCCATGAAAACCTTTATTAGTATTAATACTGTTCGTATAATTAATAAATTTAGCAATCCCGAAATCAAGAATTTTAATTAATCTTCCTAAAATTGGATCAGGCAAGACTAATATATTAGCGGGTTTAACATCTCTATGAACTAATTGATAAATTTTGCCATCAATATTAATACCTTGATGGGCGCATTGTAAACCTAAACAAATCTGACGCGTTAACGTCAAAAACTTAGGTATAGGCATAGGTATTAAATCTTTTAAACTTTTACCATTAAGATATTCCATCACATAAAATGGCTTACCTTCGGCACTCACACCATAATCGTAGGCTCGCACAATATGGAGACTTTTTTGACTTAAAGCTGCACTTAACATTGCTTCCCTTGCAAAGTCTTGCTGCATTTTTTCATCACAAAATGTTTGAGTTAAAAATTTGACGGCAACAGGTGTTCCACCTAGTAAAATATCATCTGCTAAAAAAACTTCACCCATGCCACCACTACCAATCAACTGTTTAAGCTGATAGCGATTGGCCAGCAATCCTGTAATGTGTGGAGAGATGAATGCACTTTGATTCACTTTTACAACCTCTAATATTGCCGTAATTAAATAACTACAAATTCACTCCATCTCAAATTTATTTTTAAGAACGTGATATAATTTGGAGGATTTTATCAAATAGTTGAGATAACCAAGCTCTAAAACCAAGTTTGGCAATTTGTTGTCTTTCTACTAATTTTTGTAAAATTTCTGATTTTAAGTTTAGGTATTCTGCTTTCAAAATAGTTTTAGCTTGTTCAGATGCGATCGCCTCATGAGATTTTTCCTCTAATTCCAGCCAATCAGTAAGTTGCTGTCTTTGCTTGGCTGTCAGAGTTAAGGTCATCACATTAGCACATTGAGTTGGTTCTTCCAGAGCGAAAAATAGTAGATGATAGTAACCTCTATCTGCTAAAAGTTTAGCAATTCTCTGACCTCTATTATCTTTTAAATCTAAGAAATAAGATAGCCATTTAGTCAGAGAGAATTGAGCATTGTATAGAACTGTAACCCATAACAGCATGGGGTATAAATTCATTTTGTCAATAAATTCTGTACTGTGATATTTATCAGAAAAATTAGTAATTTCTTGTTTAGGTAACATTGCCCAAAAAGTTGGGATAACTCCTTGGGTAGTATGTAATAAATGTGGAAAACCAATAGATGCAATTGGTTTATTTTTAGGCCATGTTTTTTGTAAACATTCTTTTTCAGAAATTGAAGTTACTGGTACTAAGGTAACAGGAGATGAAACGCTATCATTTTCGAGCGAAAAATCTCTGGCAACCTGTCGTTTAATTTTCTCTAGAACTACTAAAACTTGACTAATAGTTTGAGGGCGTTCATTAACTTCTTTAGCTAAACAAGTTAGTAATAATTTTTTTAATACTTGAGGTATTTTGACTTCGGGATTTACTTGTTCTGGTGTTGGTGGAGCTTGAAAACGATGCGCTTGATACCAGCTACCAAAGGTATTACTTTCTATTTGAAATGGATGTTTACCTGTCAACATTTCAAACATTAATACACCCAAACTGTAAATATCAGAACGGACATCTAGAAGTTTACGTCCTTCCATGTGTTCTGGAGAGCAATAAGGCAAACTCCCAATAAAAGAATCAGTCAGGGTCATCCCACTGCGTTCTGTTAAAAATTTAGCAATGCCAAAATCAAGAATTTTAACAATTTCGCCGTGTTTGCCATCATCAATAATAAATATATTTTCTGGCTTAATATCTCGATGAACAATCGGATAAATTTCTCCTTTAAGGCTGATACCTTGATGAGCGCACTGTAAACCTAAACAAATTTGCTGGCAAATGTCGACAAACTTGACAAGTGTTAATGGTTGTACTTTAAGAATCTGCTTGAGGTTTTTACCTTGCAGATATTCCATGACATAAAAAGGTGTTTTATCATCTGTCATGCCATAGCTTAATACCTGAACAATATTTTTGCTTTTACGACCTAACTGAGCGCCAATAAAAATTTCTCTGGCAAAACGTTGCGATATTTGCTGGTTTCCTAGACTTAGCATTAAAATTTTGACAGCTACTAAAATTCCGCCCTTAGCTGCATCTTCTGCTAAGTAAACCCTACCCATACCGCCTTTACCAATTAAATCTTTTATTAAATAGCGATTATTTAAAAACTTTCCAATATAAACATCTATTTCGGTTTTAGGCACTACCATATTTGGAAATGTTACGCTATAAAATTTTTGGATACATATTGCTCAAGGTTTAATTGTAACCATGAATAATTTCACTAATTTTAGAGAATCAATTATAAAGTATAAAACTCACTTTAAAAGGCAATAAAGGTTTAATAAAAGAGTGAATGATTTTTCTGCAAAATTGCTTAAACATTATGTAACATATTAATTAAGCAAAATAAATGAGGAAATCCACTGAAACGAAAGAGGATCTGAAGGTGGTACCTCTCTAATAACAGTAAATCTACGGTTAATAGTGATAATTACTGAAAATATTTTCAAAAGCGATCGCCTGAAAATTAATGCAAATCTCCTGATAATTTAGCAATTAGGAAAAATTTAATATCCGGCGAAACCATCTGATAATTAGTGGTTCAATTTTAAGTTGAAAAGCTAAAAACTGAGTACGTTGTAGAGAATTAAAATTATTATCGCTGACAAGAATTAATGAACGCTGTCTATTAGGTAGCCAAGGGCCGAGTGTTAACCCTTCAATATTATCTAGGGCTACATCCAATGTTCGCAAATCTAATAAGAGTTTTTTTGTAACTGGGCGAATATTTTGGGAGTTGGTTAAAAGGCTACTGATATTGTGAATATCATCAGCATCGGCTAAGGAAACTTGAAATAGAAAAATGGCAAATCCTAAACCAGTAAAAGACCTTTCTATACTCAAGAAGTGTCCTTGATTATCTAAGGCGAGTAAATCGGGTAAGCCACTAGCAAATCTACCCGTTATGTCTAGTAAGGGTGCAACTGGTTCAGTTTGGTATAAGAATTCCCTTTCAGGTTGCTGAGTAAGCAGGTTATATTGCAAAATTCGGCAAGGTGTACCAACATTTGGTTTCGCCACTGACCCATCTTGAATTAAGGCATTTTCATTTGCGGTGAATAAATGCTGATTGTTGGGTGTAATAGTCAGGCTTTCAAACGCCAAATTATTACGTATACCAGTTTTACCCCTTTTATCTGGCAAGAACTTTTTTGGTATAGGTAGTGTTGTAATTGTTTTACCAGAAGATAAGGAAAACTCTTGAATAAAAGGATTAATTAATTTTTCAACATCACCTTCAGAAGATATGAAGACAGTATCTTTATCAGTTAAAGCAATCCCTTCTGTATCGGTTGTTGTTGGCGGAAAGTTTTGACCATTTTGATTTAACAGCATTGTTACCCCAACAGGCATAACATCACCGTTTTCTAGCAAACCTTTACTCAAATTAATTTTTAAAGTATAGAACCTTGCAGGAGCTTTTTGCCCTCGGTCATCGGAAATAGCATAATAAAGGTCATTTTTAGCATCATAAGTAATGCCTGATAAACCACCAACTTCGGTTTTTTGGAAAGATAATCCTTTGGATAATGTGGCTTCTCCGATGAAATCAATGCTGCTGATTTCAACAGTATGGGTGGAAAAATTTATAATTAAAAGTATGCTAATTAAAATAGCAATTCCTACATAAAAAATCTTGGGAATGTCCCAGATTTTTCTCACTATTTTCATATTGGTAATTCTACAAGAGCAGGCGATCGCAGTTTTAATGCAAAAAGGTACGTGAATGAAATATCACGTACCCTACAATATCAGGCGATCGCACTTTCCTTAATTAAGCATGTTTACGCTTGATAGCTGAACTAGCCCCAAAAACACCTACCATTAGCACGCCCAGGATAGATCCTGCTTCAGGAACAGCCACGGCTACAACACTAACATCATCAATGTAAGTTCCGCGGGTATTAGACAACTCACCAAAGTTATCAAACCGTAAAGTGGTTATAGTGTCATTGGCTACTAAATTGTAAGTAAAAACGTTCCAATTTGTGTTAGAACGCCCCGCACCACTAGCTGTTAAATTTGCTACGGTCGCTCCATCCCAAAAAACATTCAGTCTATTGTCTCTCTCCCCAGGACGTGGTGAAAAGGCAAAACTCAACTGATACTGACGACCCACAACTGTCGAGATATTCTGGAAAATTCCCGATGTAGCCCTACCGTCTAGCTCGGCAAATTGACTACCAGCAAATGGACTCCCAGCAACATTATCTTGAATCTCAATACCAGCACCGGGAGCAGAGTCAGGCGTAAGACTCCATCCTGGAATAGGGTTAATGGTTGAGTAGCTTCTGGGACGAATGTCAGGGGATTCAAAACTACCGTTAACAAGTAAGTTTAAACTAGCGGCTGATGCTGATCCAGCTATTACCAGAGACATCAATGCAGCGCTAGATGCAGTTATTAACAGTTTTTTAAGCATATTTTTGTTGTATTTTGTTGCCTGATTTTGCAATAACTTGAGATGTTACCAATTAATAGGGTTGATAATTATAATCCGAAATAATACGCAATCTTCACCTAAAGCAGACACATACCCTTGATTAATCCAGAAATTGGCTTAACCAGTAAAATGTCTGAACAATCAAATACTAAGGAATTTTACGGGTACTGTCAATCTATACAATTAGGAGCTTTTAGGTATTGCTACTTGATGGGCATTTTGAAAAAAATTTGCCAGCCAATCTTTCACGCTACGAGTAGCATGGCAGTCATCTTCGTTGTAGCGTTGGATGATGTCTAAGAAAGAGCGATCGCCTGTTTCCAACCATTGATCATACCAGTAAATGCACTTAGCACCACTAGCTTCTTTATTACGCCACTCAAAATCCAGCCATCGGGCAATCACTTTTAGGGCGTAACTTTCTACAGGTAAGGCGACACTTTGAATTAATTGTTCGTATACATCGACAAATCTATAAAGAACAGGATTAACTAAAGATTTCGGCGTACGATATAGCTTGGCTAATCGTTTGACTGTATCAAATTCGTAAACACAAAAATGATAAATTGGCGCGTCAGGATATTGCCAAACTAAGTCGAGAAATTGTTGCCAGATCAATTCTTCATCAGCGGGTGTTTCGGCTAAAAACGAATAAAACTGTTGTGTATTGTTTTGTCTATCAACAACTAAAACACCTAAAAGATAATCTAAATCTAAGTCTGGCTGGGCTTCAATATCAAAATACAGTTCTACAGGTGCAGTAAATGCGAGTTCTGTTGGTGGTAGAGACGTTGGTAAAATCAATGGACGTTTTTCGATCACAGCTTGCGCTTGAATGATCAATTTAGTGGCTACTACACTGTCAAATCCAGGTAAATCTTCCAGAATGGTGGGGCTTGCATTAGCCAGAGATTCCAGTGTTGTTAAAGAAAGTTCTTGGAGTTGGGCGTAGCGCACAGGTGTAACGCCTGGTAATAATGAGAGATGTTTTTGTGCTTGGGCGATCGCGTAACATTGACTATGCCAGTGACAAAGATTGCATTTTTGCCGTGAAATAAACATCTCTGGCGGTTCTGATAACTCTAGCGCTTGAATGAACTCCGCCAGAATTTGTAACATCTGTGGTGTCCATTTCGCTAAATCGACGGAATAACTAATGTCTTTGGTACGCAATATCAACCAAGCTTTATCGGGGGTTACTCCTTGCACGGTTGCTAAAGCTTGGGTATGAAATGCCGCCACAACTTGATATTCTTGTTTGGGACGTTTACCCAGTTCCATATTCGCTGGAACATACATCCAATCACCAAAACAAGATTCTCCTGGCTGTTTAATCAGTAAATCTGGACGGCTGAGGATTGTATATTCATCACTAGCTGTTTCTACCCAATCTTGATAATTGCTTAACAGCACTCCATGATAAATATACTCAACTCCCCGTTGCATTAATTCTAAAGTCGCTGCTTGCGCTGCTTCCCTATTTCCAAAAGGATATTGGGGTTGTTCATAGTTAAACTCTGCCAAAATACCGCGATGATAAGCAATTTTGTCTTGTTGCAGTTTAGTCAACAAGTCATTAGGTGCATCTCGCTGGTTTTTGTCAGCATTGATATCTAAAATAGGCCGGCGTTTGCAGCGTTGGTATTGCAGTAAGTGTTCAGCATTAATCAACATTCATTTAAGCTAACAATAATTATGGCTTTCTGGGACTGAGTAAAAGAGAACGGGCAACAAGAATTATTTTTTCCCTAACCTTAAGGGTTTTTTATACCCTGAAAAAAGGGCGCACAGCTATGCGACCTTGCTCATTGGTGGGAAAATGAAACACTAAACGAGTAACAATGTTGATTTTTGGCATTATTTATGACCAGTATTTCTGCTATCCAAACAGATTTGCATCGCCATCAAGAACAATTTCCCGCTTTAGCTAATAAGATTTATTTTAACTATGGTGGACAAGGGCCGTTACCTAAAAAGGCAATGGATGCCATTATCGAAACTGAAACTCATATTCAGCAGCTAGGCCCTTTTGGTAATGAAGTTGGACGCTGGATAGGATCATATACTCAAACTATCAAACAAGCGATCGCATCGGAGTTAAACGCACTATCAGAAACCATCACCCTCACCGAAAATGTGACTGTGGGCTGTAATATTCCTCTGTGGGGAATTGATTGGCATTCTGGCGACCATCTGTTGCTATCTGACTGCGAACATCAAGGGGTAATTGCCGCAGCGAAAGAAATTGGGCGGCGGTTTAATGTGGAAGTTACCACCTGTCCGTTAATGTCAACTTTAAATGAGGGCGACCCTGTAGCGGTTGTTAGCGAAAATTTACGCCCTAATACTCGCTTAGTTATTCTCAGCCACGTCCTTTGGAATACTGGTCAAGTTTTACCGCTGGAAAAGATGATCGAAGTATGCAGAAATAATAATTCTTTAGTATTAGTAGATGCGGCTCAATCTGTGGGTTTATTACCTTTAAATTTAACTGAATTGGGGGCAGATTTTTATGCTTTTACCGGGCATAAATGGTGGTGTGGCCCGGCTGGGGTGGGTGGTTTATATGTTAAACCAGACGCATTAGAAAAACTTGCCCCAACGTTTATTGGTTGGCGTGGTGTAATTAAAGATAGTCAAGGTCAGCCGATAGATTTGTTACCCGATGGACGGAGATATGAAGTCGGGACATCGGCTTATTCATTTTATGCGGGATTGGTGGAGGCGATCGCCCTGCATCAAAAATGGGGTACAGCCGAGGAACGTTATCAGCAAATTTGCCGCAACAGTGAATATCTCTGGCGGAAATTATCAGCCTTACCGCAAATTAAATGTCTGCGAACTTCTCCACCAGAAAGCGGTTTAATTTCGTTTCAATTTGTCCAGCATGATTCTCAAATTAGTTTAAAATTAGTCCAATTTTTAGAGACAAATAGGATATTCACCCGCACAATTGCCAAGCCTGACTGTGTTCGCGCCACCGTTCACTACTTTACTTTAGAGTCAGAAATGGATGAGTTAGTCGAACAAATAGACAAGTTTAGTCAATAGTCATTTCTCAAAAGACTAAATAATTAAAATTTCCGACTTCATACTAGCCTGCGGCAAGCCGCTACGCGTCTACAAACTTCCTACTTTTATATGAAACGCCCAATTTTATACGTAGCCATTACGAATCACGGTTTTGGTCATGCTACTCGTACTGCATCGGTAGCTGCAACTATCCAAAAGTTGTGTCCAGATGTACTTTTAATTATGGTGACGACTGCGCCACGCTGGTTGCTGGAGTCATATATCGAAGGCGATTTTATTCATCGTCCCCGCGCTTTTGATTTAGGGGTGATACAAGCCGATAGTTTAACAATGGATAAAGACGCAACTTTAGCAAAATTATTAGATATTAAAAAGCACCAAAATTCTTTAATTGCTTCCGAAGTTAATTTTATCCGACAAAATCGGGTTGATTTAATCTTGGCTGATATTCCGTTTCTTGCGCCTTTATTTGCCAAAGCCGCAGATATTCCTTGCTGGATGATGAGTAACTTTGGTTGGGATTTAATTTACAGAGATTGGGGAGGTGAATTTATCGCGATCGCAGATTGGATTAGTGAATGTTATTCTAAGTGCGATCGCTTGTTCCGGCTACCATTTCATGAACCAATGCAGGCTTTTAAAAATATTACCGATGTTGGTTTAACAGGTGGTTTACCACGTTATTCTGCTGATGAATTACATACTAATTGGGGCATAACTGCACCACAAGATAAAACTATTTTACTTACCTTTGGCGGCTTAGGTTTACAGCAAATCCCTTACACAAACTTACAAAATTTCCCTGATTGGCAATTTATCACTTTTGACAAATCTGCACCTAATTTACCTAATTTAGTCAAAATTCAAGACAATAAATACCGCCCTGTAGATTTTATGCCAATTTGTGGAAGAGTAGTTTCTAAACCGGGTTACGGAACTTTTTCCGAGGCGACGCGTTTGGATATCCCAATGGTGACAATTCCCCGCGATGATTTTGCCGAAGCCAGTTATCTTTTAGAAGGAATTACTAATTACAATTATCATCAAATTGTTACACCCGCAGAATTTTTTGCAGGTGATTGGAATTTCCTCCATGAAATACCCCAACCACCAAAGCAAACCCAAAAAATTGCCAAGGATGGAAATGAGGCGATCGCTCAAGCTATTATTAATCAAATAGGAAGTAAATCAGAATAACTATTGACGATGAGGATAAACATGGCGCATCTCAAACCGACATTGTTCCCATAGCGGTAATAAAGCCTGTTTTGCCACATTTAATTGCCCTTGAGAATGATTAATTTTCCCATTATCAATTATCCAAATGAACACTCGCGTGATTAAATCTGCCTGTGAACTACTTTCGTATTGACAATTATTTATTTTTGCTACTTGTGTATCTAAGCAATAGATAACATCGTTAAAATTCCAAATTTCTTCTTTGGATATCTCTGCTGAGGGAAGTTTCCAAATGATTTTTTGTAAATTCATTGTGATGTAATCTAAACCTGCGATCGCAGAATCAGTATTTCTCACTAAATCTGTGAATACTTGATAATATTGTTTCAAGGTTGTAGCTGCAATATTTTCAATATATTTTTCTAGCCATACTTGTATATCTCGTAGATAAGGCAATAAATCTTTAATCTCATTCATCTCTCTAATTATTGTATGTTGATTTTGATAATTTAAGATATTTTTATCTAAGTCAAATTCTAAAACTTGAAATTCCTGAGAATAATAATTAATTACTTTGGGAATAAATTTTTCTATCAACCAAGTTTTGGTATATTTGGCTGTCCATGTTCCTCTTATACCAATATCTTCTTGCCACGAATTTAAGTTACTTCTTTCTAAGGTTGCTATGTGGATATCATTAATTTCGTAGAAGATATCAACTTGATTATTAGAAAATGCAGAGTAAGAATTACTCAGGCGCGGCACAATAAAGGTATGGTCACGAATTCCTCGACTGATGCGAATAGAAATATTTCCCTGATCAAATAAATGCCATTCTGATTTTCCTTGAGCATAATTAAATTTTTTTATAAAATTGTGCATAATTTTCCATAGTTTGACATCTATAGAAAATAGGTGAAATCCTCTGACATCAGAGAATTCTACCAATTTAAAATCCCAAGTTTCTAAATTATCTTCAAATTCGATAATTCTCTTTTTATATTCTTGACAAATAGCATCTATACATAAGCATAAGTCTGCTGCTTCTAACTCAGATAAAATAACTGTTGTTTGTCCTAAAGATGCCTCAAATGTGTCTGCATCTATTTGTTTGAGAAAACGACGACAACCCCATTCAGGCTTAGTGTAAAGTCCTGTTATCAATTGTCCTAAAATTTGTGGGTGGGTTAGAGAAATTTTTAAACCTCTTAAAATTATGCTACTAAATTGAATTACACAATCACCTTTGCCAAATGCTTGTGGTAAATTGCATTCAATTAAAACTTTGGGTTTGACAACAATTAAGTGATGACCTGTTTTAAGTAAACAAGGCTCAAATTCAGACTTTTCCAGAATCTTGCCAAATTTCGTATGTCTGCTTAAATATTTCTCTATATTACTAAATTCAGTATAACTAAAGTTTTTTAGTGTAGCTTTATTAGTTTTTTTAAGTGAATCAAAATGAAGTTGATAATAAATATTTTCAGCTACTTGCTTATTTCTCAATGTATCAATTATCGAATCAAATATTAGTTCTTCTCGATGGTAAGGAAAACATTTAAATATTTTAAGACTGTAGCCATTAGTAATTAGCAAAATTAAAGGTTTTAGATAATTACTATAAAATTTAGCTTGATTAATTGCTTCTGAGAAAGATTGTGTATTTGGCGATAAATAAATAACAATTACTAATGATGTGGATACATTTTGTTGAATAACATCATCGGTTGCAAAATAAATTTGAGCATTTTTAAGTTGCTTGGCTGGATTATCTAAATTATTTGTTAAAGCATACTTACTCTGCCGACAGGAATCTGGATAACCTAAATGCTGAAACATCGGCAAAATAAACTTTTTTTCTACATCTTCTACGGTTTGTAAAATCAGAATATCAAAAACTTGTATCCACTTAATAAATAATTGCAGCGAGTCAGGAATATACATTAGAGAATCCACTGCTTGTATAAATTTGCCTTTGCGGTAATGGTTAATTAACTGATGCGAGTTTGATGGATATCAAAACCCCTCTGCAAGCCTTTTCCTGTGGAGGAGAGGTTCATCTAACTCAGGTTTAATTAGCAATTTATCAAGTCAGTTTTTCTAAGATAGTAATTGCGAATACTCTGCCAGTTGCCACAGAGATTTCAAATTTTGACAAAAATATCTGATAAATTCTATGTGCCTTTATACAAAAAATCAGGTTATTGGCACTAAAGTCGGGTGGGAAATGATGGAAAGTTGCTAAAAACCTGAGTTTTACGTTGTGGACATTGCTTACCTTACAGTTAATCAGGTTACAAAAAAAATTAGGGAACATCACTGCTCCCCTCTGCTTACTTGCTATATTTACCGAAAAAGTTAAATTTACACTAAAGCAGCAACTTTCTCTAATAACCCTTGAAATAGACTTAAGCCATCACTGTTACCTAGCATGGCATCAGATGCTCTTTCTGGGTGTGGCATCATCCCCAAGACATTGCCTTGACGATTGCAAATTCCCGCAATTTTGTTGAGTGAACCGTTAGGGTTCTCGCCTGCATAGCGAAACACTACCTGTCCATTGTCTTCTATTGCCGATAGAGTTGATTTATCAGCATAAAAGCGACCTTCTCCGTGGGCAATAGGTAAAGTAATTACTTCACCAGTGCTGTAAGTTGTTGTCCAAGGAGTATTTGCATTTTCTACTTTTAAAGGGACGCGATCGCAAATAAAATGCAAATCACGATTTCTGGTTAATGCCCCAGGTAA
The DNA here is from genome assembly GCF_059384975.1 of Nostoc sp. C96. Taxonomy (NCBI): domain Bacteria; kingdom Bacillati; phylum Cyanobacteriota; class Cyanophyceae; order Nostocales; family Nostocaceae; genus Nostoc; species Nostoc sp. C96. The sequence continues at coordinate 388,211 of NZ_CM182020.1, forward strand.
AAGTTTAGCTTCAGTTAATACCTGAAACCCGTTACAAATACCGAGAATAAACTTCCCCTTTTGTGCATGTTCAATCACCTGTTGCATTACAGGCGAGAACCGAGCGATCGCACCGCAGCGCAGATAATCACCATAACTAAAGCCGCCGGGGATGATAATTACATCCAAATCAGCAATATCAGTGTCTTGATGCCAAACCATGCGCGTTGGTTGACCTAACAAGTCTCTGGTGATGTATGCAACATCGCGATCGCAATTAGACCCTGGAAAAACAATAACGCCGAATTTTGTCATTGGTCATTGAGAAGTAAAAAGTAAAAAGTAAAAAGTAAAAAGTAGAAAGTAAAAAGTAAAAGGGCAAAAGATGATGTCCTTTTACTTTTACCTTTTACCGTTTAACTTTTAAAACACTCCCGTCTGTGTTTCGACTTCAATTAAATCAAACCGATAGTTCTCAATCACGGGATTTGCTAACATCTGGTCACAAATGATGTTTAAATCTTGACGTGCTTTTGTCTCATCAGGGGAGATGATGGTGAATTCTATGTACTTACCAATCCGCACATGGTCAACAGTATCGTATCCCATTTGCTTGAGACCAGATTGTACAGCCACACCAGCAGGGTCTAGGACTGAAGGACGAAGCGTTACGAGAATTTTAGCTAGATACTTCCGTTGCACAGTTTTTTTGCTGAATGCTGCGATCGCTATACTATAACTTTCTGTTCCAACTGAGTGAAAATAAGATTGTGAAACAGTTAAAGTTAATTTAATTAGATAGCCAGTATAACAGCTTCCACTACAGTGGCGAATATCCCCAATTGCTTATGAGAGCCATACGCACCCGCAGTCAAGAGCGGATTTTAAACCTACTGAAAAGCATGAAACAAGGCATTTCCGCCCAAGATATTTATATTGAATTGCGTAATCGCAATCAGAATATGGGTTTAGCTACCGTTTATCGCTCCTTGGAAGCTTTAAAACTTGAAGGTTTGGTGCAAGTGCGGACTTTAGCTAATGGTGAAGCCCTCTACAGCCTAGCGCAGCAAGACAAACACCATTTAACTTGTCTACAATGTGGCACTTCAATACCCATTAATCAATGTCCAGTTCATGACCTAGAAGACCAACTACAAACCAATCATAAATTTAAAATTTTCTACCACACTTTAGAGTTCTTTGGTTTGTGTGGTCAATGTCAGGTTAATGAATAGTCCAGAGTCAAAAGTCCATAGTCCATAGTCAAACCATTGACCCTTGACACTTGACCATTGACTATTGACCATTGACATCGCTCATTTGTTTAGCCAACAAAGAGTTCGAGTCTGTTTGAGTATCAGAAACTATGGAGCGAATACCCTCGAAGGCCGCCGGAATGGTGCGAGGATCGATAAACATGACCTTGCTGCTATCGCTTTTACCAATAGTCGCGCCCATATCTAGATAACCTAAAGCAAACAGAACTTCTAACGCTTTATTAGCATTGGCGTTGGTGTTGATTTTTTGGGCAATAATTTCGGCTGATTCTGCAATGGCTTGGGCTTTAAGAACTTGCTGTTGGCGTTCGGCTTGGGCTTTGAGGACGATCGCTTTTTGTTCCGCTTCAGCATTTAAAATTACGGATTTTTGCCGGGCTTCTGCATCTAAAATTTGGGCTTCCGCTTTACCTCTAGCACTGTTAACGGCTGCTTCCCGTTCACCTTCAGAATTTAAAATTGCCGCCCGTCTGCGTCGTTCAGCGGACATTTGCATTTCCATTGATTCTTGTACTGCTTTGGAAGGGATTAAATCTCGCAGTTCTACCCTTGTTACTTTTACGCCCCAAGGATCTGTGGCGATGTCTAAATCGCGTAACAAAAGCTCATTGATTTGTGTCCGGGCGGTAAAAGTTTCATCTAACTCCAGTTGTCCCATTTCTGAGCGAATTTGAGTTAGTACCAAGTTTGTCATTGCCAACTGGAGATTTTCTACCTTATACCAGGCTTTTTCCATATCAACAATCCGCCAGTACACTACCGCATCTACTTCAATGCTCACGTTATCGCGGGTGATACATTTTTGTGGGGGAATATCTAAAACTTTTTCGCGGATGGTTTGTTGGTAGACGACTTTATCTAAAAAAGGTAGAACAAAATTGAGTCCTGGTTCTAGCTTTTTGTTATAGCTACCTAACCTTTCTACCAAAGCTTCATTACCTTGATTAATAACTTTCACAGAACCTGCAACCGCAGAACCACCAAGGGCTAAAAATACTAGTAAAAAAAACTGTTCCACTGTAAATCTCCTAGTTATTAAATATTTTCAAATCTCAACTTTCACACTTCATACTTCCTATGAATGCAATAAATTTTCTGGCATGACAATTAACGTAGTGCCTTCTCTTCTGACTACATAAACTCTTTGATGGGGAGCAACATCGAGTTTGTCATCATCGCATCTAGCACGCCAAGAATTGCCTTCATATAGCACTCGCCCTGTTTTACCAGCCGGAATTTCTGTTAATGTTTCAGCTATAACTGCATCTTGAATTTTTGACTTGCGTCGTCGCGGTTGCAAAAATCGCCGGGATAGTAACACCAACATTGTTGAAAGCAATAGCCAAACGGCTACTTGTAACCATAAACTCAAACCAAGTTGGGAAAGTAGTGCCACTACAAAGGCGCTAATTCCCATCATGAAGGCTACAAAAGCTGACGGTAAAAACAGTTCCGATAAACACAAAACCGATCCAGCTAGGAGCCAAATTAAAGTAAAACTTGGCATAGAGCCATCCTAGACACTACATTTACGAAAAGGATTTCTAAGTTTAGATCCACTGATAAATAGATGTTTTACACAAAGCTAACCTTTATCTTTTGAAAATTAATTTTGATTAATTTCAGTGACAAGATGTAGCCAGATGTACACAAAACCAGTCTATTCTAGCCAGCAAGTCTTTGACATCTGAATGTAATCGAAATTCATGAGATCAACTACCTACGCACTTCGCCATTTTTCATACACTACAAATTTAGTGTTTAAGCGATCGCCTTCTTTGGTAGTATTTATACCTTAGTTTTAAGGTGCAATGGTTTTAGAAACATCTGGCGCGAGAATGAGCAAATGTCCTGGATCACCTTCTTGAATAGCGATGACTGCTGGACGGTTATTCGGTGGGGCATTTGGTGGTAGTGTGGAAAACAAATAAATCCAACCGCTACGTTCTAGAAGTAAACGCCAAACTCTCGGCTGCTGGGGATTACTGACATCAGTATCTTCTTGACCGCGGAGATCTTCAAATAAACCTCTATCGCCAATTATTTTGTAGCCTTTTAATGGCGGATCAGCAAACTCATCTTCAAGTTTGCGTCCCGCGACAAATTTGTCTGCTGGGGAAATAAGAGCAATTACAGGTAAGGTGGAATTTTGCCCCGCATCTCGCCTTGCATCAGCAATGCCTTGCCACTGGGCTAACCAAAAGATGACAATTAAAACCCAAGATACAATGACAATTTCATTGACAAGCGATCGCAAAAAATCTACTAAACGCAGCTGTTGAGAACTGTAGTTAACCAGAGAATTGATAAATCTAGCTGTGATTGACCGCCGATGTTGAGTTGCGCGGATGAGGCGATGTGATAAATCGTGAAAACTGTTAACTATAAATTCGCTAGTGACTCTAATTAACCATAGAGTCACGTTAATAGCGATCGCCGCCAACAAAAAAGCGATCGCTGTTCTGCATATTGTCCAACCATCCCCAAGAAATATTTGTATGGGAACTATAAGAAACGACTGTGCAGGTAAATCTAGGTTAGAAATTTCTAGTTGGAAAAAAGAAAAATATGCCCAACGGTAAATCCAACCTGCAAAGAAAAGAGCCGCACCTAGTAAACCAATTACACTAGTAAACTTGCCTAAAATATTTGGATCTGCGGTCGGATTGGGGTTGGAAGTCACAAAAGCACTCCAAGGAATTAGCAAAAAATAGATTATTCAATAAATTAATGTGAGTTGAATGAACCTCTCCCCAACCCCTCTCCGAAGCGGAAAGGGGCAGAGATATTACTTGTTTTCACCGAAAAAATAGAGTTTCAAAGCCTCTCTCCCTTTGGGGGAGAGGTTTGGAGAGGGGTTTTAAAAATAAGTTGCACATTGCAATAAACAACGAAAAACACCGTATTTCTTAAATCAATCAATTTATTTTCCGTTATTTTACGGAAATTTGCTAAATAGTAAGGAAGTTAAATAAAAAATTAATACATAAGAAACAGTGTAAAGACTATGGCAGCTTTTCTGAAAGTAATGTTTGCAGGAGTTGTGATGACAGGAGGAGTGCTGGCAGCAAACACCATATCTGCAATTGCCAAAGAAGTCAAGACGGGAAGTTTATTAATAGCACAAACACCAGCAAAATCACAGGTTATAGCATTGCCCATCGCTTTACCAGATTCAGCGGATATTTCTTTAAAAGATGGAGAATCCGTGAGTGGTAGGGTAATTAGAGTAGATGCTCAAGGACAAACATTAACAATTCAGCGTAGTAGCAAAACTCGCTCTATTCCTCTAAATAAAATTGACAAAGTGCTGTTCAAAAATGCCGCTGCTTATGTAACTCGCGTTTATCCAAGAATGCGCGGTGAACGCAAACGCCCTATAGGTAAACCAATAACTTGGAATGGTGTACCTCTAAATACTTTTACAATTAAAAATCCAGTTAAAGGTGAAGCAGAAGTTACGTTGGCTCCCCCTGTAGTTTCCCGCGCGGGGTTGTTAGGTATTCAATCAGTAGCTAAAGATCGGCGATATGTAGTAGATCGAATCCAGTTTGATCCGCAGAAAAAAACAATGACTATTCAAGCAACACCTTATTAAATCAGTACACAGTTATCAGTTATCAGTTAGTAAGCTAATCGTCATTTAAGTTGCACCATGTTCATGGGAATAAAAGCTGCAAACCCTCTCCCCTGCTCCCTGCTCCCTGCCCCCCTGCGGCCTCAATGTGCAAATTAAATGCTTAACAGCTTAAGCCGTAACGTATGTGGATTACGAAATCGGATCATTTCTGCTCGTCTAGCAACTCGTACAGAAAGAAAACTTTATGAACAATTCTGAAGAAGAATATATATTACAACTGCGCCCACGCCCTCATGAAACAGTATCTCTAGAAATCCCCAAAGATACCTTAGAATCGCTCAAGAAAATAGCAAACAGTCGAGATATGTCTTGTGAGGCATTACTTAAATTTTATATTGGGCAAGGGTTACGCCAAGATGTAGCTAAGTTATTTTCTAACCGCGTGCTAGAAGTTACCGCGCAAGTTCTGGCACAACATATTCAATCAGAAGCAGAAATTTCAGAGATTTTACAAGAAATTAGCTCTCAAACTAATTATTAATGCGATCGCTTGACTTTTTAGATTACAAGATCCCCGACTTCTTTGAGAAGTCGGGGATCTGAGTAGGGTTGACGTAAGGAAAACCAACACCAATATTTAGCTTGAGGTAATACTTAAAGCCATACCTTGACGCATTGCACGCTTGCGATCGCTTTTTCGAGTTCCTCCAGCCATTTGATATTCGTGGCTATTGTTGCCAAACTTATAAGCAATTCCCCGCAAAATATTTTCAGAATAATCTGCTAAATATTCCTCATTTTCCACAATCTGGGTTAATAAAACATCAATACTAGAAAGAGTAGTATTATACGATTCCAGTAATTGTCTCATCTTTTCTATTTTTTCAGTATAATCTGTGACTGTTAATCCTTCCCCTACATCCAGAGTTGAACTGATAGATTTAATGCTGGCTAGAAGCATTTCGGCTTTTTCGAGAATACGTGAAGTGCGCTTTCTTCTTGACATAATTAATACTCATTTTTTGAGTTAACCTTTACTCTATAGTGAACAATTGTATAAAAAGTTGCCATACGTAAAATTATTGATTTTTGTTAAATAATCAATGTTAAAGCGGAAACTACTACAGACTGAAGAAAATACGGAAATGTAAAAGCAGAAGTTACTTCCAGGAAAACAAAAGTTAGTTTCCCTAAAGCAGAAGTTACTTCCAGGAAAACAAAAGTTAGTTTCCCTAAAGCAGAAGTTACTTCAGGGAAAGCGGAAGTTATTTCCGGGAAAGCAGAAGTTACTTCAGGGAAAGCGGAAGTTACTTTAAATAGCATCAAATTTGAGTTGGTGATCGCCCTACTATATAAAAATGTAGTGTTTGCAAAAGTGCGATCGCTTGAGCATTTGTGAACGACAAGATCCCCGACTTCTTTAAGAAGTCGGGGATCTAAGGCTCTCTATTTATAAAAAATTGCAATATGCAAAAAATTCTTACCAGTATATTAGCTGTATGTGTTTACCTAACGCCCTTAACAGTGACACTCATCGCTCAACCCAGTTGGGGAGAAACAGAAACACCCCAAGCACAAACAACTGAAAAACTACTACAACAGGCAATACAAAAGAGAGAACAACAAGAATATCAACAAGCCATCCCCATATTCCAGCAAGTTTTGGTTATGGCACAAGAACAGAAAGACCAAAAACTTGAAGCAATAGTGCTTAATAATCTAGGGTTTTGCTACGACGCATTAGGAGAACAGCAGAAAGCCCTGTCATTTTACAACCAAGCTCTGCCCCTATATCGTGCAGTGGGCGATCGCTCTGGGGAAGCCACCACTCTCAATAACATTGGTGCAGTCTACGACACATTAGGAGAAAAGGAGAAAGCACTGTCATTTTACAACCAAGCTCTGCCCCTTAGACGTGCTGTGGGCGATCGCTCTGGGGAAGCCACCACTCTCAATAACATTGGTTCAGTCTACTGGGCATTAAGAGAACAGCAGAAAGCACTGTCATTTTACAACCAAGCTTTGCCCCTTAGACGTGCTGTGGGCGATCGCTCTGGGGAAGCTGCTACTCTCACTGGTATTGGTGCAGTCTACGACGCATTAGGAGAAAAGGAGAAAGCACTGTCATTTTACAACCAAGCTCTGCCCCTATTTCGTGTAGTGGGCGATCGCTCTGGGGAAGCCACCACTCTCAATAACATTGGTGCAGTCTACTGGGCATTAGGAGAACAGCAGAAAGCACTGTCATTTTACAACCAAGCTCTGCCCCTATTTCGTGCAGTGGGCGATCGCTTTGGGGAAGCTGCTACTCTCACTGGTATTGGTTCAGTCTACAACGCATTAGGAGAAAAGGAGAAAGCACTGTCATTTTACAACCAAGCTCTGCCCCTTAGACGTGCTGTGGGCGATCGCTCTGGGGAAGCCACCACTCTCAATAACATTGGTTCAGTCTACGACGATTTAGGAGAAAAGGAGAAAGCACTGTCATTTTACAACCAAGCTCTGCCCCTTAGACGTGCTGTGGGCGATCGCTCTGGGGAAGCTATTACATTGGCTAATAGAGGTATATTATTTCAAAATACTAATCGACCAAGTGAAGCTATTACTGATTTAGAAAAATCTCTGCAAATCAACTTAGAATTGCGTCGGGGTTTACAGCAAGAAAATCGCCAAAAGTTTTTACAGCAAAATGACTGGAGTGCAACTGCTTTAGTTGATGTCTTGATTAATCAAAAGAAAAATGACCAAGCTTTTGCCTGGGTTAACCTGTTCAGCACTGCTGATTTAGCTGACTACAATCGTCTAATTAATGCCAAAGTTGCTAACCCCGAAGCCCAACAAGCTATTAATAATTGGAATTTTAAAAATCAACAACTAGAAACTCAACGACAACAACTGCAAAATAACTTTTCCGCAGACTTTGCTGAAAAAGTTCGCCAATTAGAAACACAAATCTATCAGCAAGCCACAGATATATCTCGCCAATTTCCCGAAGTTGCCGAACTCTTTGAAACCACACCCGCCGATATTGACAAGCTTAAATCATCTATCTCCGCCGATACGGTAGTAATTCAACCCGTCTTGCTAACAAATGCAAGAGATATACCAAAATCTTTAGCAATATTTATCTTAACTAAAAATAAAGTAACCGTTATTAAAACATTAATCAAACCAGATGATTTTGATCAACTGCTTACCCAATATCTAGAGCAATTAGAAGATGACAGTGATTTTGGTTTTGCAGAAAATAGCACTAAATTATATGATATTCTCATTCGACCTGTAGAAGCTGAAATCCAAAAATTGCAACCCAAGCAATTAAGCATCATCGCCACAGGCAAATTCAGCTATCTCCCTTTTGAAACCCTCAGAGACAGGAAAACAGATAAGTATTTAATCCAAAAATATCCCGTTAATTATCTCAGCCGCATTTCTACAAGTTCTTTAAGTTCATCAAAAGAAACTACAAGCCAAGCACCAAAAGTTTTGGCTTTTGGTAATCCTGTACCTCGTGAATCACAGAATTTACCAGGTGCAGAAACAGAAGTTAACGAAATCGAGAAATTACTACCAGGAAGCGAAGTTTATCCTGGCAATAAAGCCACCCTAGCAAATTTCAAAAATCAGGTCTTTCGCTTTAATTTTGTCCATTTAGCAACTCATGGCTGCTTCCAAAATGCCGACTGTACAACAATAAATTTAAAAAATAATTCATTGCTGTTTGCCGATGCACAGTTTAACATCGCCGATGCAGCATTTTTAGGTTTAAAAGGTACACAATTATTAACCCTTAGTGCTTGTCAAACTGCCAAAAAAATTGATGATAAAGGCGTAGGTATTGCTGGTGTTGCCTATATATTTGAACGCGCTGGCGCTAAAGCAGTAATGGCGAGTTTGTGGGCGGTTGAAGACGAATCAACCCAAAAACTTATGATTGATTTTTATACAAATCTCCAGCAAGGTAAGAGTAAAGGAGAAGCACTACAACAAGCCAAGTTAAAGCAAATTGACCGCCATCCCTTTTATTGGTCGCCATTTGTCATCATTGGCGATGCACGGTGAAGAGAAGGAGGCAGAAGGCAGAAGGCAGGAGGCAAAAGGCAGAAGGAATAACTGTGAGACTTTTGTCATTACGAATTACGAATTGCAAATTAGTATGAGTCCTATAATGATTGCCAATATCTCGACAAAATTTTTGTCAATGCGTAAGTCTTATTTATGATGATTTCAACTGAACGCATAATTTATTGTATAAATCCTAGCTGCGATCGCCCGGCTAACCCAATAGAAGAGCGCATCTGTGCTAATTGTCAAACTCCCTTAATTCACCGTTACCTTTGGGCTACTGGCACTTTAGCCGCCAATATTCTACCCGAAACGCAAGTTGCAGAGCGATATGAAGTTATTCAACAACAAATATGGCTGGATACTCAACCAGGTCTACCACCAGAAACCTTACAAGACTTACCAAAAGCCGTTATTCCTTACTTAAAGCTATATCAACAGCAGTTACATCTTCCGCAAGTCTATGGGGTGGCTTCTTTTGAGGATGAAGATGATATTCTCTTACTAGAAAATGTGCCGATAGATGCAACAGGCAATCTTTACCCCACCATTACTGATGCTTGGGAACAAGCCACAGCAGTTAGACAAGTTTATTGGCTATGGCAAATTCTCCAACTTTGGCAACCTTTAGCAGAACTAGAAGTTGAGCAAAGTTTACTCATTCCCGATAATTTACGCGTTCAAGGTTGGTGTGTGCGTTTGTTAGAACTGCATCCCACCCAAGTTGATGAAAAACCCAGCTTAAGGGATTTAAGAAAATCTTGGCAGTCTTTGATAGCATTAGCTCAACCACAGATAGCTCAATCATTGCAGAAGATAGTTGAGCAAATGTGCGATCGCCCAGTAGATTTAGAAACTATTACCACTCAACTTAATAGACTGTTACTCTCAGCCGCTGCCGAATTACCTCTTAGTTTGCAAGTTGCAGGCGCAACAGACATAGGCACAGAACTCACCCAAAACGAAGACACTTGCTATCCCAGTACCGATGAACCATATAATCCACTCATCCCACGCTTATCAATGGTTTGTGATGGCATTGGTGGACATCAAGGTGGTGAAGTTGCCAGCCAAATGGCAGTACAATCATTAAAATTGCAAATCCGTGCCTTATTAGCAGAAGTCGCCGAACAAACTGAACCCGTAGCGCCAAAATTATTGCAAGAACAGCTAGAAGCCAGTTTGCGGGTAGTCAATAATTTAATTTCCTCCCGCAATGATGAACAAAAACGCCAAGGTAGAGAACGAATGGCAACAACCTTGGTCATGGCACTGCAATTACCCCAAAGAATCGCCACAATCTCAGGATGGATATCCGATAATGCCCATGAACTTTATTTAGCTAATATTGGCGATAGCCGCGCTTACTGGATAACCCGTAACTACTGCCAGTTACTAACGGTAGATGATGATGTAGCGTGGCGAGAAGTCCGCTATAGCAGAAGTTTATATCGTCAAGCACTCCAGAGACAAGATGCAACAGCTTTGACTCAAGCATTAGGCACAAAAGATGCAGAATCTCTGCGAATCTCAATTCAAAGATTCATCATTGATGAAGAAGGATTATTATTGCTGTGTTCTGACGGTTTAAGTGATAACGATTGGGTGGAACATTCTTGGCAAGAGTTTGCTATTCCTGTGTTAGCAGGTGAAGCTTCCATTGCAGAAACTGTGCAGAATTTGATTAATCTTGCCAACCAAAAAAATGGTCATGATAATACTTCTGTGGTTCTCACTCTTTGCCGTCTTTCTAAAGAATACTTAGTGCCAGTAACTTTAGTATCGCCACCAGAAGAGATTGTCGAACCAGAAACACCAGAATTAGAAGAACCTGCTTTGGCAGAAAGCGCTCAAGCCTTATTAGACTTGGATTTGACAGAGGAACCAACACCGCCACCAATACCCACACCAATCAAGAAACCTCATCAACGTAAAAAGCCTTTAGTAACCGTTGGCGGATTATTAGCTTTGTTAGTTGGGGGTACAACTTTGGGATTATTCGCTTGGTGGCTACTAAACCCCCAAACATTCCAGCAAGGATGTCAGAAATTACCTCAACCAATACAGTCAGCCTGTCCACAGCGCCAGTAATCAAAACTTATATACTCAATCTCAACAACAAACCTTTGTGCATAAGTTCTATGACTGTCAGACACAGCATCTAGGAACGTAATATCCATTTGATGTAGAATTGGAACTGTCGTTAAAACGCACAGAAAAACTAAAACGAGTCTTTCTTAGCCTGTTAGCTGACAAATCCTCAAAAAAGCGCTTTTGAGACACCAGCAAGAGTGGACAAGTGCAACGAGGAAAAAAGCAGTGAGACATTTGTCGCTGATTAACTATGAACAAAGCCTGCACGGTCAGGCTTTGTTTGTATAAAAGTGATAAACGCATAAAATAAAGCGTTTGTCTTGATGATATGGGAAAAAACTGTTCTCAACAGTTTGTTTTTCAAGCAGCAAGTTCGATGAGGGATGGCTGTGGAGATGCTTGTAGAACCGCAAAAGCTAGGTATAAATGTTCTTATGAAAGTTGGCGATCGCGTCCGTGTTAATCAATCGGTAGTAGTCTACCATCATCCTGAACATCGCTCTCAAGCTTTTGACCTCAAAGGCTCAGAAGGCGAAATTGTGGATATTGTGACTCAATGGCAAGGTAGACCTGTAAGTGCTAACTTGCCAGTATTAGTTCAGTTTAGTAAAAAATTTAAAGCCCACTTGCGCGAGAATGAGTTAGAAATTATCTAAACTTCTCAAAAGCGGCGAAGGAACCACCGAAAAATGTTGAGTTCGCCGCGCATTTTTTTAAGTTCTTGACGGTGATATTTTGCTTCAGCGTCATACCATTGACAATAACGCTGAAACTCTAAGCGTTGCTGAACTTCATAATAAAATTCATGGGTGGTTTGGTACCCACTAAAAGTTGCTTCAACTTCAGGTTGGGGAGAGGGAATAATATGAGGTAATTCTTGACGCATGATTCTCACAACATAGTGTTCTGGGTCTTGAGAGATTCAACCACCAAAACTTCCAGACTATTGAAATTATAGCTATTAGCAACAACACGACTGCGGCTGATACCGTTTCACTTTAAGTCTGATACAAATAGACCTCAGGGGAGCAGGGAGCAGGGAGCAGGGGGCAGGGGAAAAGAGTAAACAACCAATGAATTTGTATCAAGATTTTCGTGAAATGGTATGAGATAACTGGCGACCACGCAACAATTTTTAAAGCCAGCCTCGTAAGCCATAAATCAAATTACCTATATATTCTTTCAAAGCATTAGTAAATTGATGTAGGTTATCTGTATTCGGTAACAAATTGAGCAAAGCTGCTTTGGGTGTACTACCAAGTTCTTGTAGTTCGCCTTGACTAACGAGAAAGTCAGTTGGTGCAGGGATAGCATCAATACCTTGACGTTGGAAAATTTTCAGCGATCGCGGCATGTGCATAGCCGAAGTCACCAATAATACTTTTTGAATACCACGAGACTGCAAAATTTTTTTGACATTCACAGCATTTTGATAAGTATTGAGAGATAATGGTTCTTCAATAATTGCCTGTGATGGTACACCAATTTCTGTCAGAATACTGGCCATGTCTGTTGATTCTGGCGTACCACCATTTCGCCAGTCGATGCGACCACCACTCACAATAATTACAGGTGCTTTTTTTTGACGATATAGCTGTGCTGCATAGATGATGCGATCGCCTTGTTCACTTAAATCAACATCAGGTCTCGGAAAAAAGGCTGATTTAGTTGCACCACCCAAAACTATAATTGCTTCAGCATTTGGCATTTGCTGAGATGGGAGATTTTGCCATTCTAGCGATCGCACCAATGCCTTAGCCACCCAAGCATTACTACAAAATAATAATAAAGTTAATGAAAAAGCGATCGCTGCTGTTGCTGTGCGCGGTTGTTTCCATAGTGTGATCAAAGCCACTACTAAACTCACACTGGCTAATCCTAAAGGATAAAACAACAGTGGTAACAACTTGGAAAGGTATAAAAACATAATTGGTTACTAATACTTAAATTACAAGTAAAAAGATGCCAGTAACAATAACTTTTGCCTTTTACCTTTTACCTTTTGACTTTTACCCTTTGCCTTTATTCATCACCTTTGCCAAAATCTAAAATTAATCCCTCTAACGCGACGGAAGCGACGAATAGGTCTTCTTTTTTGCTGTGTAGTAGATCTGAGACTTGGTCTTTCGTCTCCCTCTTCTAAAGTTTCAACTGGTAACTGTGTTCTAGTTTCTTCTTTGCTACCCCACCAAGCAATAATCCAGCCGCTACCAATAGCACCTATTCCCCCTAGCAAGATACTCATCGGTGCTGAGTAACCCAGCCACACAAAGCCTAGTAAGAAAAATAACCAGTATTTAAGTCCGGCATCAATACCATCAGAAGAGGCAACTGTTGGCGCTTGGGGACTATTTTTACTCGTACTGGTCATCCAACCCAAGGTGAACCCACCGAGAATTCCTAAGAAAATACTCAAGGATGCGGGTGAACCAGTCAATATTAAAATGAAGGTTAAAAATGACCCAAATATTAACTGCGAAATAAAGTCAGGGGTGAAATTAAATAAGTTGTTATTTTTAGCCATGAGTTTACTAAGGGTGTAAGGGTATAGGGGTATAAGGGTGTAGGGGTAGGGAGAAAATTTAACTAATACCTTACCCCCTTGCCTTTAAACCCTTTTTTCGCTCAGAAGTTTTAATTGTGTCTCGTGTGCTTGAGTCGTATCCCAAGTATGAACGTAGGGTGTTTCTGCTTCAGTAAAAACTTCAGCTTGTTTGAGTTGTGATGCTAATAAATCTACCGTAGCGTCAGCAATATCACCAGTACGATTAATTAGACGTTCTTGAATTACTTCGACGGGTGCTGTGCAGTGGATAATCTGAAGAGGTAGTTGGTAGCTTTTTGCTTGGGAAATAGCTTCTTGGCGTTGTTGTTGTCGGTCATACTTAGCATCTAAAATCACGGTGAAACCTTGATTAGCTAGTATAGTTCCCAAGTTCAACAACCGTGTATATGTTTTCTGGGTCATTTCTGGGGTATACAAATCATCACCCCCACGTTCTGACAAAGAAATTCCTCCCAAATGCTTGCGTACAGCATCTGAGCGAATATGAATCGCATTAAATTGTCGAGCTAAATATTTGGCTGTTGTACTCTTACCAGAACCTGATAACCCCGACATTAAAATCAGCCGTCCTTGTTTGGGTTGAGTATATTCCCAAGCCAGCTTGTAATATTTGGCTGCGGTTTTTGTCGCCTCTTGTTTTACTTCTGCTGGTACACCAGGATCATCTAATAAAAATGACGTTACTTTTGCCCTTACATAAGACTGCCGATTTAAATATATAGGCAATACCTCTAAGCCTTCCCAATCACCAGTCTGCTCTAAATAAGTATTTAAATAAGCATTACTTAAGTCTTGACGTTCTTGCGCTTCCAAATCCATCACCGCATAAGCAACATCGAACATGACATCAACAAAGCGGAATGGTTCGTTAAACTCTATGCAATCAAATAGCAGAATTTTATCTTGCGACAAACAAATATTGCGGAGGTGTAAATCTCCGTGACATTCTCGAATACGGTGGTTTTGAATTCTTTTTTGAAATAACTCTTGCCTTTCAGCAAAAAACTTATCTGTATAAGCTTTGCTTTCGTCAAACTGCTGCTGTGTCTGGGGGCCACCGATATATTTCTCAGTTTGCTCATAATTCTCATCAAATGCAGCCCGCACTTGCGATACTTCGCCAAAACTCCGAATGTAATCATTTGTCTCGGTTTTGGCATGATACTGAGCTACAACCCGTCCCAATTCTTTCAAGTTAGCTTCATTCAACTTGCCCTCTGCAAATAAGTTACTCAATAGGGTTTTTTGGGGAAACTCACGCATTTTGACTACATATTCTACAGCTTCTCCTGTTCCTCCTAGACGATATTCCTCTCCTTCCAAAGTTATGGGTAACACTTCCAAATACAGTTCAGCGGCTCCTCGTTTATTCAGGCGTAACTCTTCCTGACAAAAATGCCGCCGCTTTTCCAAAGTCGAAAAATCCAAAAACCCAAAATTGACTGGTTTTTTTAGCTTATAGGCGTAATCTCCCGTCAGCAATACATAAGAAACGTGGGTTTGGCTGAGTTGAATAGGTTCCGTTACAGGATGGGGATAAAATCCCGGCTGTAACATCTGCTGAATTAAAGCTGGAAGAGTTACTTCTGTCATATTGCCAGTATTAGTTTTTAAACCGCAGATTATTATCTCAAATCATCGGCGTGCATCGGCGTAAATCGGCGGTTGCAATTTTTAATTTAAATATTCACGTTTGTAGCTTAACAAAAAACCAGGGTTTTACCCCTGGCATCATCAGCAATTATTACTAATTTAGAGTGTTGTTAAAGACAGGTTATACACCTGTTCTAACGTTTAGTACCAGCATAAAAACTTAAGTGGTAAGGTGTACCCTTGGCTGGATGAACTTGAACTTCCTTTAAAACTGTTTTACCCGTCCACTCAAGATCGGGAATGTTGAGTTCAATTTCTGTCTTGTTAACCGCAGCTTTTTTCAGCAGGCGCTCAACAACTTTGGCATCAATTACCAAAGAAATAGACTCTGTACCGTTATGTCCATACAAGTTGGCGGGGATTAAACCAGAACGACGCAAAGCATTTGGTTTACTGCCTTCTGGGCGCTTTTGAGATTCAACTGTCACAGCCATGTTATTTGTCCTTTGTCAATGGTCAATGGTCAATGGTCAATGGTCAATGGACTATTGACTAAATACTATGCACTCAGCAAGGAGGCGGGTGTGCCGTCTGCGTGCAGCAATGCACGTTTGGGGCCGTGAATGGGGTCTTCTACAATTATGGTTTGGTCTCGGCTTGCGCCTAAAGAGACAATCGCGATCGGCACTTCCATCAATTCTGCTAAGAATTTGAGGTAGTCTAGTGCTTGCTGTGGCAAGTCTTCTAGGGTACGGCAGTCGCTTGTAGACTTCTGCCATCCTGGCATGGTTTTGTAGATGGGGCGACAACGGGCAAACTGACGGGAACTGGTGGGGAAGTGTTCGCAACGTTCACCATCTATGTCATAGGCAATACAAACTTGAATTTCTTCTAATTCGTCGAGAACATCAAGTTTAGTAATTGCCATACAATCCATACCGTTAATGCGGACAGCATAGCGACCAATTACCGCATCAAACCAACCGCAGCGCCGTTTACGTCCGGTGGTTGTGCCGAATTCCGCACCGCGATCGCACAGATGTTCTCCCAAATCTCCGTCTAACTCTGTGGGAAAAGGCCCTTCTCCCACACGGGTTGTGTAGGCTTTGGATACTCCAATTACCCGGTCTATCATTGTCGGCCCTAACCCTGTACCGACGCAAGCTCCACCTGCTACGGGGTTAGACGAGGTAACATAAGGATAAGTCCCATGATCTAAGTCTAGGAGTGTA
The DNA here is from genome assembly GCF_059384975.1 of Nostoc sp. C96. Classification (NCBI taxonomy): domain Bacteria; kingdom Bacillati; phylum Cyanobacteriota; class Cyanophyceae; order Nostocales; family Nostocaceae; genus Nostoc; species Nostoc sp. C96. The sequence continues at coordinate 404,597 of NZ_CM182020.1, forward strand.
CCTTGCGCTCCTTCAAATAAAATGTTGCGTCGCCGGAGGATGGCATCGTATATTTTCAACGATGTATCAATTACATAAGGACGCAATCGATCAGCATACCCCAAATACTCGTCAATTACTTGCTTGGGGTCTAGGGGCGGCAGGTTGTAAAGTTTTTCTAAAAGGACATTTTTATAATTGATTGTCCACTCTAACTGGTCGCGCAGACCTTCTGAGTCCATCAAATCTAAAACTCTGATGCCTGTACGCTCTGATTTATCAGCATAAGTTGGGCCAATTCCTCGACCTGTAGTGCCAATCTTATGAGTTCCCCGCCGTTCTTCTGATGCTTTGTCAATCAACCGATGGTAGGGCATCGTGACGTGGGCTGTCTCAGAGATCAACAGTTTGGCAGTGGAAATATTAAGTTTTTCTAGTTGGTCGAGTTCTGCAATCAAAACCTGTGGATCAATGACTGTCCCACAGCCAATGATGCACTCGGTATCTGGATACAAAATACCAGAGGGAATCAGGTGGAGTTTAAAAGTTTGATTCTGGGCTACGATCGTATGCCCAGCATTGACACCCCCTTGGTAACGTACCACTACATCTGCGGAGCGGCTGAGTAAGTCAGTGATTTTGCCTTTCCCTTCGTCGCCCCACTGAGCACCTATGACAATGACGTTAGCCAAGCGTTTATATTAAGAGGTAAAGTTTCCACAAATTTCTATTCTATACATATACTGCTAATTATGTCAATAATATGGGAGAAAAAATATCCCATCCTTTGGCTTACATGTATTTGAATCTGAATAACAAAGTTTTTATATTAATTTATACTGTTTATTTCTGTATCTGAGCATTTTATAGAGAAAGTGCGATCGCACTTTCTCTATAACTCTTTTTACATAAATGCAACTATGCAATTAGTTGAGTTTGTTAGATGATGTTTGAAAAGTTTTCACAGGTCAAATTGTTTGATTTGTTTTTTAAATTAAATCAGATGCGAAATTTATACACAAAAGTTAAGGCAGAAAAGCCAACACACCCACAGGAGAACCAGAACCGCCACGTAATCGGAGAATTGCGATCGCTAATGTAGTACCTTGAGGTGGTAATTTATCTAAATTCGTCAAATTCTCCAAAATAATGCCTTGTTGTGCCAACACTAAACGGTTAGTCGTAAAACTGTGGTCTTGTCCGGGGTCAACACCGTGAGTATCAATTCCTACACCTGCAATTTGTCGTTTATCCAACAAAAACTGCGTAGCATCACTACTAAACCCTGGAAAGTGCATAATTCCTTGAGCATCTTGGTTAAAGAATACGTTTCTATCTGTCCACTTATGCTGCCAGCCAGTGTAAAGTAGCACTAAACTACCGCTTTTAATAACACCATATTTTTCCTCCCAAGCCAGAATATCAGCTGTAGTCAAAGCATAATCAGGATTATCAACTGCAACTTCGCAGATATCTATCACTACCGCCGATAACACTAGTGAGTCCGCCGCATATTCATCAATTCCCGCGCCAGCAGGATCAAAACTATTGGGGGCGTTGATATGGGTAGCACTATGTTCACCCAAAGCAAAACGCCGCAGATAGTAACCATCGTCGGCAATATCCGCAACAGTGGTAAATTCTACTGGTGGGTCGCCCGGCCATAAAGGAATATTTCTATCAATAATATGGCTTAAATGTATAACGCGGGAATAATTAATTTGCATAAAAGTGCAGGAACTTTCTTCGCAGTTTCCAGTATCCCACCCCTTAGCAACTGAGTGCTTTCGTACTGATGGCGTTGATTTGTTGATTACTGAAACGTACAGTATGAGTACGATAAAGGGAATGAGGAAAACTATAACTTTTCGCGTTTTCTTTAGCTTCCTCTCTTTCCCTATCTACTGAAAAACAACATTTGAGACTATAAAATCACAATCTGTTAACGGAAATTGCCAGGATTTAAGCGAGTCCGATTTTGAGATTGAGTAGGAGTTTGACGGCGAATTGCGACACCATTGCGTAACTTTGTCCCAGTTCCACCATCTTTGCGGTCGAGAAAAGGTTTGAGATTAATTCCACTTTTTGATGAGCTAACTTGACGATTGCTTCCACCCAAAATTGTGCGACCTATGTTGTAGATTTCATCTACTCCACCTCTATTGTTGCGGAAAGTATTCACAGCCGTAGTTTGTTGACCATCATCCGCAGAAATTAAGTTTTGGAAAATGCTATTGCGGACAGTATATGGGTCTTTGTCCCGTGGTACTGTCAAGACAATGCGACAGCTAGAGTTAGCTTCGGTAGTAACACAGACAATATTTTCGTTATTTAAAAAACCTGTTTGGAGTTCTTGCAAGCCATCGGGACGATATTCTTCTAAGCGTTGAGCAATGGTAACACAACGTTTATAGGGATCCCAACCACCGCCCAATTGTGCAGGAGCCGCCCAAGGAAAGAATCTTCCTGGTTGACTTTCGGGCTGATACATAACAACGTATTGACCGTTAGTATTTTGACAGCTAAATCTGGTACCAGTAACTACAGTACCTGTTGAGGAAGTGGGTACACCTGTTGTTGTATCAACAGGATTTGATGAACCAGATGGATAGGGATCGGAAGTAGTAGGTACAACAATACCACCACCGTCGTTAACTTGGGCAAAGGCGGCAGAATTACCCAAAAACAAAGATAAGCCCAAACCGCTTAAACATAATAGCTTCAAGGGTTGTAATTTCATAAATTACCTTTAGTAGATATGAGGTTAGCTAATTGATAATTACAGTGACGCAGAAATTTGTTTTTTGATTCATTCAGAACGCCGCTTTTTCTCTTCTCGTTCTTTTTTCTCTTTCAACAGTTGTTTGACTTTTGCTTGAATGGCTGTGTGACGTTCGACTCCTTCGTAGCTGTAGCGGTTGTAGTTACCACGGGTAATCAAGTTTTCTAGATAACTCACTCGTTCTTTACCGCCTGGGTGGGATGATAACCAAGTAGGAGGAGCATTTTTTTGTTGCTTTTGCAGCGTCGCCATTAAGTTACGCAACCCATCAGCAGCATAGCCATTAGCCACAATCAAGCGAGTACCAAGAACATCTGCTTGACGTTCCATTTCACGGCTGTAGCTAAGAGAAAAGAGTTGACCGAATGTACCACCAAAAGGCAGATATTGAGTAACGTTAGAAATTAGGTTTCCTTGGGTAATTAATTGAAAACCGTGGGATAAAACTACGTGAGATAATTCATGACCGATTAATCCAGCTATTTCAGCTTCGGAATTACTTTTAGCGATCGCGCCTGCATTAATAAAAACTTTACCCCCTGGTAAGGCAAAGGCGTTCAGTTCTTCTTCGGGAATAACAAAAAATTCATATTTAAACTCGGTGCGTCCTGAAACTTTTACTAGTTTCTGCCCAATTTCGTTAATGTAGGCCAGCACTTCCTCATCTTTAACTAATGGTAGCTGTTGTTTGGCTTGTTTAGCTACCGACTCACCCACCGCACCTTCGCCTTGCAGCAGCAAGATGGTAGAGTCTAACGCAGAAAATGGCCCTAACAAACTACCTGTCACCGCATAGCCCACTGCACCTGTGATGATGTTAGCGAGAGTATTGCCTCTAATCTCTTCGCGGATATGGGCTTTGTAGCGTTTGAGATTTTTGTCTGCAAGTTGGGTAAACTCCTCGGCTTGCGGATCATTAGGATAAAGAATCGCAAATTGACGCGCTGCTAACGATGCTTCCATCCATTTTTTTTCATCAGCTAGTGCTGTAACTTTGGCTTTAATTAAATCTGGCTGATCGGGATATAGTGACGATGCTCGTTCTAAAATATCTACAGCTTCTTTAGGGCGATTATATTGCTTGAGAATCTCAGCATAGCGAATATGACCAGGAATAAATTCAGGATACTGTTCGACTAGTAATTTCAGCGGTACTTCTGTTCTAGTTTGCAACTTAGCCGCAATTCCCGCCTCTGATTCTCGCCAGTAAACTTTGCCAGCTGGTGATAGTTGCATCGCGTCAAGAATTGCTGGTTTGCGTTCTTGAGTTGTAATATCTGTGTTGGTAAATGGAGTTTTTACTTCCCGATAGAGTTTTTCCGCCTCAGTAATATTTCCGGCGAGATATAACTTGTCTGCGGCGATAAACTTCTGTTGACGCGCAATTTCTTCGGAAGTGAGTGCAGGTTCCGCCGCCGCATCTGGTTTTTCGGTCTGATTTGGCTTTGGACTTTCGGAATTGGGTGTATCTTTTGTTTCTACAGTTGTAGTTGCAGGTTCTTGGGCTGGAACAGGTGCTAAAGGTTGCGTCAGAATAATTACAATTGATGTACTAACTGACAACAAAATCCAACTCAAGGTTAACAGCAGAGACTTCCTGGTTCGGTTCATGCTGAGTTTGTTTATGCAAAGGGGCTGTTTTAATGCTATGAGTAACTGACCCTATCCGCCTAGAGCGATCGCCACTGTTTTACTACAATCTCAAGGTATAAACTTTCATATTTTGAAACCAGAATAATTATGATTTCAGAAAGATAAAATAGTTATAAATACTCTATTAAATTTATATTTCTGAAATAGGTGAAATGCCAAGAAAAGAAACGTTATAATAACAATCTTAGGTCTGTTAATGTGATTCAAGTAAATGCTATGCAGCAAAAAGCTGATGAGATTGTCAAAACACTCAAGAGCAAGGGATTGCGAGTGACTCCCCAGCGCTTCGCAGTATACGCAAATCTACTGGCACGAGAAGACCATCCTACGGTAGATCAAATTCTGACAAACTTGAATCAGGATGCGCCAACTTCATCCCAAGCCACTGTTTATGCGGCATTGCAAGCATTACGCGAGGTAGGCTTAGTCCGAGAAGTGCTTTTAGAAGAAGGTGTATCTCGTTATGATGCCAACGTGGGACTACATCATCATTTTCGCTGCAAGTGTTGTGGTGCTATTGAAGATATTGGCTGGGATACATTTGAGTGTATTGATTTGAACAAACTGCGGTCTGGATTGAAAGCAGAAAGATATGAAGTGACTGTGCAGGGAATTTGCGATCGCTGTGAAACAAAGTCTGAAGTATGAAGTATGTAGACGCGCTTTGCGCGGCTTCCCGAAGGGTAGTCTGAAATTTGAGTGCAGGCTGTAGTTATGATGTATTGGGTTGCTGCGTCTACCTTGGAGCTTTACGCCAACCAGCTGCGATCGCTTCTTTCTCTGTACAAAACCACCTCTCTCCCTTAAATGGATCAATAACAGTTGATCTGTAATCTTCCATACCCGGAAGATGATATAGTTTGTTTCCTGTAGCAATTGAAATATTGCCTTTAATCTTACATCCTGGCTGCATAATAAATGTAATTGGTGGGGGAAAAGGACTACGACTAATTGGTGGGGGAAAAGGACTACGACTAATTGGTGGGGGAAAAGGACTACGACTAATTGGTGGGGGAAAAGGACTACGACTAAACAGAGCAATGGCAGCTAAAATTACGACCCCAACAGCGGTTTTGAGCGATCCACCTTTTCTGTTTTTTCTCTTAATTGACGAAGTTTGAGGCACAACACCTTGAATTGAGGCTTTGGTAGCACGTATCTTGCCATTTGCTTCAACAACTTGCTCGTATAGAATTGTATCTCCAAGCTTTGGGCGACGACCTGCTCCTTTTAAAGCACTGATATGTAAGAAAACCTCTTTACCACCACCATCAGGTTTGATAAAGCCAAAGCCTCTATCATCCTTCCAAGTTGTTAGTTTCCCTTTGTGTAAAGTAGGTTTCATACAACAGTCTCAAGGTGATGCCTATTTGGTAGTTTTCCCAAATGTAGGATCTTTGATCTCAATAGAAGTGTGAAATTTCAGACTTCACACTTCATACTTCACTCCGCATCACTGCATCTAACAACAACCCAGCACCAAAACGCACCGGATCGGTGCAAGCTAAACCGGTTTCGGCTGTAGTTTGGGCGATCGCTTCTTGGGCAGCAAATTCATCTAAATGTGCAGTATTTAATGCTATACCCACCACAGGTACTTTCCCAAAAGCACCACCAGCACTCGCTACAGATTCATACATTTGAATCACTTTCGTTAACGGTGGAATTGGGACATGAGGATTATTCCGGTTGTGGGTTTGTCCCGCCCGATGTACTAATACCAGTTGTGTAGGTTGGGAACCGCGAATCAAAGGCAAGGTAGCTGTAGAACCAGGATGTAACAGCGAACCTTGTCCTTCAATTTGCAGAATGTCATAGTTTTTGCCATAACGCATCACTATTTGTTCCACAGCACCAGCCGCAAAATCTACTCGGACTGCATCTAAAGCTATACCATCCCCTTCTAACATCAAACCAGTTTGACCTGTAGCGATAAACTTAGAACGCCAACCCCGCAACTTTGCCGCCCAGTGCAGTTCTAAACTAGTAGACATTTTCCCAATCGCCATATCTGTTCCCACCGTCAACACACGGCGACAGGGAAGCGTCCGCGCCATCCCACTCGCTACCTCTATATTTGGTGGTTCTTTGCGGACATCCCAAATTAACTGTCCTGGTTTGAGAATTGCATTTAACTCTGCCATTGTCGCCAATGGTGTGTGTAAACCATTCACTAAAGACATCCCAGCCTCTAGCGCATCTTTGATTTCTACCCAATAATCATCGGGTACAGCACCACCTTTGGGTGCGATCCCAATTACTAATACTTCTGGTTTATATGCCAAAGCTGCGGTGACAGATTCCACAATCGGCACATCACGCTTGATACCTGTTAATTCTGGCAAAATACCTACCAGCACTTACCTTATCAATAACTGCGACAATCGGGGCTTCACTGTAGCGTAAAATTGCCAACCCTGTTTTGCCCTGTGTTCCTGTAGTTCCTTCATGCAGCAGAATAGCGATTCGTTGATTAAGCGGCAAACGCACTGTATTGTACCCCCAAGCCTGGTAAATCGTTTGGTAAAACTTTTCCTTCTACTACTAATGCACCCATAAACGGGTCATCAACTAAGTTCAGGTGACTGTCTAAATCTAAATAATCAGCGAGTGGTGCTAATTGTGCTGCGGCTGTGTTAGCGAGTGAACTGTCAGAATAGCAGCCAAACATCACTTGTAAATTGTAAGCCCGCGCTGTGTGTACCATCCGCAATGCTTCAGTTAAGCCCCCTGACTTCATCAGTTTGATATTAATTCCATCCACGTAGTTCGCCAAATGGGGAATATCAACGCTAGTAAAGCAACTTTCATCAACAAAAATCGGTAGGGGTGACTCTTGTTTGAGTGCGGCTAAACTTTCTTCCTGACCCCTTGCCAGTGGTTGTTCTACATACTTTACACCTAAATCAGCTAACCAATGACACATCTTAATTGCATCTGGCAAACTCCAACCGCCATTTGCATCCACAAAAAATTCTAGATGTGGTGCTTCTTGTTGGACTGCTAATAGCATTTGCTGATCTGCATCAATACCATCGGGACTACCTAATTTCACCTTAAACAGCCGGACATCCAGATAATTTAACCAGTCTCGCGCCCTCTCCCTAGCGCCCTCTGGTGAATTTATGCCAATAGTTACCGAAGTCGGGACAATGAGATTGCGATCGCATCCCCAAATCTGCCACAGTGGTAAGCCAACAAACTTACCCAACCAATCGTGCATCGCCATATCCACCGCCGCCCGCGCCGCAGAAGGAATCTGCTGTTGAATTAACAACTGCTCAACTTGCTGTCTCTGCAAAGGACTAAAAGTTGTTAATAATGGTATAACTTGCTCGATAGCATCTTTGATTTGCTCGGTTTTTTGAGCATGATTCCCAACACCAAACGGTGATGCTTCACCCCAGCCCTCAATATCATCTTGTGAAATTTTTACCCATACATTCGTTGTCTGTGCAGTTGTACCCCGACTAATAGTTAAGGGAAATCGTTTATTGACAGTAAATACCTTGACTTCTACTTGCATAAGTCTGCTCTATCATGGCTAGGGCAGAAAATAGTTTAAGGGATTTTAGCTGATTTTCTGCATCTGTTATACTTTTTTACATTTATTAATTAGCATCTATGAGCAATCTCAAGAAATGGAAAATCTTGCAATCAGAAATGGTGTTAAACCATCCTTGGTGCAGAGTTAGGCAAGATAAAATCGAATTACCTAATGGTAAGGTCATTGATGATTATTTTGTCAGTATTAAACCAGAAATTGCCATTATTTTGCCAATTACCAGTAATCAAGAAATTGTTTTCGTCCGACAATACCGACACGCAGTTGCAGATTTTTTTATCGAATTACCAGCCGGACATTTTGACCTCACACAAGAAAGTGCAGAAATCGCAGCCATACGAGAATTACAAGAAGAAACTGGTTATCTTGCTCAACAAATCAAAAAAGTCACTGTTTTTTATGATAAACCCAGCAAAGATACAAATCGCATACATTTATTTTTAGCTGAGAATGTCATAAAAATTGGGGAACAGAATTTAGATATTACAGAAGAAATTGAAGTAATTTTAATTCCTGTTACCGAAGTGTTAGATAAAATATATCAAGGTGAAATTTCAGTATCAGGAACTATTGCTGCTCTATTTTTAGGCTTACAACTTGTCTCATAGATAATATTTCTGAGAAAATTAGCTTATTATTAAGTACTAAATTTTCTAATATGTAAATATGACTTAAAAAATAGGCGATCGCATCTATAATTCAGAAAAGCGATCGCCCAAACTTTAGTCCATTAAATTCAAAGCTGGAGAATTAATAAATATAAGTCCCCAAAATCAATATGTCTCTCCTTCTCTAATAAAATCGGCAAGAAAATGTAAGAATGCAGAATACAGAAGTAAGATTGTTTAGAGTTTGATAACAAATACTATTAGAATAATAAAATTTCTATCTAGCAGACTCTTTATTTATCTAGGATTCTGACTCGTGAGTTCTTACAAACAAATTAATTAGCAACCTGTCTTTTCGACTTCATTTTTAAAGCCAATGCAAGTGTAGCCGCAATCCCAACAACTGCACTTGGTTCAGGAACAGAGGTTGTATCATTTACATATTTGGCGCTGGCTAAGTTATTTACAGATTCTGCATTAGTTATATCAACCAACATTTTTTCAGTGTTATCGCTGTAAAAAATATCATTAACCGCCAAGAATAAAAACTTAGCGTTAGTGGGAATCTTAATTGTCATCTCGCCTAAGATTCCAAACACACCATCAAACAGCGTTTTTTGACCGCAAGTTCTAGTAGGGTCGCTCAAACTTGCACCATCACACATATAAGCATTCTTTGCTGAATCAAATGTAGCGCCAGCAGAATAACTGGAATCAAATAAAGTATTAGAAGTCCAGCTTGCTTCTGTATAGCCATACTTACTCGCATCTTCAGAATCAAGGCTAATAGCATCAGCTATGCGCTGTTGAAAAGACGAATCAAGCAATGTATCTGACGCACTGAAGACCCCAATCATATCGTTTCTTTGTCCAGGGTTCCAAACACTCCAGTTAAATGCACCAGAAGTAGTTAAACGAATTGTATTTCCAGCTTCAAGACCCAAATCTGCTAAAGAGATTGCTTTAGTATTACCAGCAATTGTCTGAACACTATTGTAATAAGTTGTATCAGCTTGGGTTTTCAAAAAAGTGTAGGTAGAGTCAATCTCAAAAGAAGCGGCTTGAGCTTTAGCATTAAATAAAGTACCTAATCCAACTAGGCTGGAAACCATTAAAATACGCCAGAGTTTATTCATTTTCTTATACTCATTTCCGACTTCTCTAGCATAAGGAATAAGTTCCGTAGAATGTATAAATTCTTTTATATATTAAGCAAATTTAGAATAAACTTTATCCTACTATTTTGGTTTGTTTTCTCAGTATATTTCTTTGTCTACTATCTCAAATAAATAATATTTTTAATACTTTATACTCAGTACTTATACGACAGGATACTTACAATTTATCGAAACTTATTATCTTCTCTATCTCGAACCTATCCACCACAAATTGGCTATCAGCAAATAGAACTAAAAGTTCTGCTATGAGATAACCAGTGCGATCGCAACTTAATCACAAAAATTGAGCGATCGCACCTATAATGCAAACTAGCGATCGTCCAAATAAATGTTTACAATAAAAATTTTTCTATTACTGTGGAGTTACATTTTTCTTAAAGTACGCTTTCTAACTTGATATCAGTAGACGAGAGAGCTAATACTTACGAGCGATCGCACTTTAATATAAAAAGCGATCGCATCTATAAAACAAGAGATGCGATCGCCCAAAGATTAATCCAAAATAATTACACAGCCTGAGAACTAACCGCGAAGGTAGCTGTCAAAGGCTTCCAGTTGAAAGCACGACTACCGCCTCTTTCCACCACTACTTTTACCTTTGGTTCCAATTTAGGCAATTCTGCTAAAAACTCAATTTCTTGGTCAGACAGAATATGCCCTTCAATAATCCACAAAACCAAACCCTTAGATTTGGGTGGTAGCTGTTCTAACTGATAGTTAACAATTGGAGGTAAATAATAGACATTACCCACAGCCGCACCACTACCAGAACTTTTCTTACCCAGATGCGGTGGTCTGACTCCATGAACTCCTGTGAGATAAGCAGCCACATCGCCCAATCCCCTAGCAGTCATATTTAAAGTCACATAGCCAGCTGCACGCAGTCGGCGGCGATATCGACCTTCAAAACCTCCCTCTAAAGGGACGTACGTACCGAGAGCGCCAAATTTTTCCAAATCTCGGATGAAACCATTGCCAGTGGTAATTAGAGCCATAGATTTTTGTTTATCCTATCCCACTTACATATCTCTATTATTTACTGTTAAGTAAAATATTTAAGGTGCTGTAGGATAGTAACTAGTCCAAAACAGCCAAAAGCCTTGACTGACAAGGCAAATCTCTTCAGACAACTGGCCTCTAATAATTTATTCGCTCAATAATTCAATAATATATATGTGGTCTTGACTCGCCAAAGCCTTGTCACAAACTATCTTGCAAAATACTCGACAAATATCACCACCTTCATCTATAATGTGAGATTGTGACCAAATGGCAAAATAGCGCTTTTCTTTTTCATTTATATGGGGATAACATCTAAACAGCTGATTGAGTAGAATCAGGTTACGATTTAGCCCAAGATGGCAAGAGACTGCTAAACTAAGAAAGCCTGAATGTTCACTAACAAAATTATGGCTAAGTACTCAAAGCCATAAGCAGGATAGAATCTATATTCCATCCTATAGACCGGATAAACTAGGCAAAACCTTGAACAATAGTTTAAGGTGATGTTTAAAGTAGAAACTGAGTCGTAATACTAGCGCTGTAGTAGTACAAGAATCTTAGTTATCAGGATACTGAGTGGTAAATAACTACTTAAGTCCTTCTACAAAATGGAGACAACCCAAAGAGCCGTCTCCAGAATGTGCCTAAGCAATTGCTTGGACGAAAGCATTGCTGCACAAAGTGCAAAGCTTTAGAGCATTGCCTTAAAGTCAAAAGTTGGTAATTCCTTTGGGAATTCAACTCTTGGCTGTTTTAGTAAGCAACTGAATTCAAGTAAACGGATTCACTAAAAAGTAAGGGAACGGTTTTTGTTTTCCGGATAAGAGAAAGCAGTAATTACTGCTGGAAATTGCTGAGGATCGTCCTCCCTCAGTCGGAACAACGCCGAATATCCCCATGAATCTGCTCAGTAAGTAAAAAGGAGAACCAGTTACTGTGTCTGTAGGTATTCTCGGCACCAAGCTGGGCATGACCCAAGTATTTGACGAAGCAGGAGCAGCAATTCCTGTCACAGTCATTCAAGCGGGGCCATGCACTGTTACCCAAGTTAAAACAAAACAAACTGATGGTTACGCCGCCATTCAACTTGGTTACGGCGAAGTCAAACCAAAAGCACTCAACAAACCCTTGTTGGGTCACTTAGCAAAATCATCAGCCCCAGCTTTACGTCACCTGAGTGAGTTTCGCACAGATAATTCTGGCGAATACACATTAGGACAAGAAATTAAAGCAGATATTTTTAGTGCTGGTCAAATCGTAGATGTAATCGGTACAAGCATCGGTCGCGGTTTTGCAGGCAACCAAAAACGGAATAACTTTGGTCGCGGGCCAATGTCTCACGGTTCCAAAAACCACAGAGCGCCCGGTTCCATTGGTGCTGGTACAACACCCGGTCGTGTGTATCCAGGAAAAAGAATGGCAGGGCGTTTGGGTGGTACCCGCGTCACCATTAGTAAATTGACAGTTGTGCGTGTAGACGCAGAACGCAACTTGTTACTCATTAAAGGAGCAATCCCTGGTAAACCAGGTGCCTTAGTGAGTGTTGTACCTGCAAAGAAAGTTGGTAAATAGTCAATGGTCAATGGTCATTAGTCATGAGTCATTAGTCATTAGCTAAAGACAAATGACAAAGAACAAATGACAAATGACAAAGGACAAATGACAAAGGACAAAAAAATGGTTGAGACTGTAGTTAAAAACTGGCAAGGAGAGGAAGTTGGACAAAAAACGTTCGACTTACGGGTTGCCAAAGAAGAAACAGCGGCGCATATTGTACACCGCGCCTTAGTTAGACAAACGACCAACGCTCGTCAAGGAACCGCTAGTACAAAAACTCGCTCGGAAGTTCGAGGTGGTGGACGCAAACCTTGGCGGCAAAAAGGTACAGGTCGCGCTCGTGCAGGTTCTATTCGTTCGCCATTATGGCGTGGTGGTGGTGTGATCTTTGGGCCAAAACCCAGAGAATACGACCTCAAAATGAACCGTAAAGAACGGCGGTTAGCATTACGGACAGCTTTCGTAAGTCGTGCTGATGACTTAATTGTGGTAGAGGAATTCAGTAACGAACTTTCTCGCCCAAAAACGAAGGACTTAGTTGCCGCTTTGGCACGTTGGGGAGCAAATCCAGAGCAAAAGAGCTTATTAATTTTGTCTGAGCTTGCCGATACCATTTATTTGTCTGGACGCAACGTAGAAAATTTAAAAATTATTGCAGCAGATCAGCTCAATGTTTATGACTTGCTGCACGCTGACAAAATTGTAGTCACCGCACCAGCATTAGAAAAAATCCAGGAGGTCTACAGTGCCTAAAATTGACCCCCGTGATCTGCCTGACTTGGTACGTCGCCCAATTGTTACTGAAAAAGCGACGATTCTGATGGAACAGAATCAATACACTTTTGAAGTAGTACTTAAAGCAACCAAGCCAAATATTAAAGCAGCGATCGAAGACTTGTTTCAAGTCAAGGTAGTCAAAATTAATACTGCTACACAGCCACGTAAAAAACGTCGTGTTGGCAAATTTGTTGGCTACAAGCCTCAATATAAAAAAGCTATTGTCACCGTCTCACCTGGGGACGCACAGAAGATTAGACAGATTCTATTCCCAGAGGTCTAACACAAGATGGGTACTCGTTCTTATCGCCCTTATACCCCCAGCACTCGTCAAGTTACTATCTCCGACTTTTCAGAAATTACCAAAACTGAGCCGGAAAAGTCTCTGACAGTTTATATCCATCGCGCCAAAGGTCGCAATAATCAAGGGCGGATAACCAGCCGTCGTCGGGGTGGCGGACACAAAAAACTTTATCGGATTATCGATTTTAAAAGAGATAAGCGAAACATTCCCGCTACAGTATTAGCAATTGAGTACGATCCTAACCGGAACGCTCGCATTGCCTTGCTGCAATATCAGGATGGGGAAAAACGCTACATTCTCCAACCCAATGGATTGACTGTAGGTAAAACTTTAATTGCTGGCCCTGAGTCTCCTATTGAAGATGGTAACGCCTTACCATTAGCAAACATTCCTTTGGGTACAAGCGTTCATAACGTTGAGCTTACCGCTGGTAAAGGTGGTCAAATTGTCCGTTCTGCTGGCGCTACAGCCCAAGTAGTTGCAAAAGAAGGTAATTATGTAACTCTCAAATTGCCTTCAGGAGAAGTGCGGATGGTGCGACGTGAATGCTACGCCACCATCGGTCAAGTAGGCAACACCGATGCGAGAAACCTAAGTGCTGGTAAAGCGGGACGCAACCGTTGGAAAGGTCGCCGTCCAAAGGTTAGAGGTAGCGTTATGAACCCAGTGGATCACCCACATGGTGGTGGTGAAGGTAGAGCGCCCATTGGGAGATCTGGCCCAGTCACACCTTGGGGTAAACCAACATTGGGAGCCAAGACACGCAAACCCAAGAAACCTAGCAGTAAGTTGATTGTGCGTCGTCGGCGCAAATCTTCCAAACGTGGTCGTGGTGGTCGTCAGTCTTAAAATTTTAGATTTCAAAATTTGGATTTTAGATTGATACATGATCCAAAGTCCAAATTAATAAATCCAAAATCCCAAATCCTAAATCTTAAATTTAACTATGGGTCGTTCACTAAAAAAAGGGCCTTTCGTTGCCGATCATTTACTCAGCAAAATTGAAAAGCTGAATGATAGAAACGAAAAACAAGTTATTAAAACTTGGTCAAGAGCATCAACAATTCTGCCCCAAATGGTAGGACACACTATTGCTGTTCATAATGGCAGACAGCACGTACCTGTGTTTATCAGTGATCAAATGGTAGGACACAAGTTGGGAGAATTTGCCCCAACACGCACCTACAGGGGTCATGGCAAAAGTGACAAAAAAGCGGGTAGATAAGAAAGAGTCCAAAGTCAAAAGTCAATAGTCAAGAGTCCCAACAAATGACCATTGACCATTGACCATTGACCATTGACCGACTCAAGGAGAAAAACATGGCAACTAATACTACAGAAGTAAAAGCGATCGCCCGTTATATACGTATGTCTCCCTTTAAGGTGCGTCGTGTACTTGATCAAATTCGGGGGCGGTCTTATAGAGAAGCGCTGATAATCCTGGAATTCATGCCTTATCGGGCTTGTGAACCAGTACTGAAACTGATCAGAAGCGCAGCCGCAAATGCTGAACATAATGCAGGTCTAGACCGCGCTCAACTGGTGATTACCCAAGCTTACGCTGATCAAGGCCCAGTCCTGAAACGTTTCCAACCTAGAGCGCAAGGTCGAGCTTACCAAATTCGCAAACCTACATGTCACATCACAGTAGCTGTAGCTGCTGGCGACACTGCGGAATAATTACCAGAAACTTTAGAGGAAGCATTTGTGGGACAAAAAATTCATCCAGTTGGCTTTCGCCTCGGAATTACCCAAGAACACCAATCCCGTTGGTACGCAGATCCTGAACGCTATCCAGAACTTTTACAAGAAGATCACAAACTTCGTAAGTATATAGAACAAAAACTGGGTAGACTTGCTCAAAATAATGCTGGCATTTCTGAAGTCAGAATTGAGCGCAAAGCAGATCAAATTGATTTAGAAGTGCGGACAGCACGCCCAGGCGTAGTCGTAGGACGTGGTGGACAAGGTATCGAATCCTTACGCACCGGATTACAAGATTTGTTGGGTAGCAATCGCCAAATTCGGATCAACGTTGTCGAAGTACAACGAGTTGATGCTGATGCTTACTTAATTTCAGAATACATTGCTCAACAACTAGAACGCCGTGTTTCCTTCCGTCGCGTAGTCCGCCAAGCAATTCAACGGGCGCAACGCGCTGGAATTCAAGGAATTAAAATTCAAGTCAGTGGTCGGCTCAACGGTGCAGAAATTGCTCGGACAGAGTGGACGCGTGAAGGTAGAGTACCCTTACACACCTTGCGGGCTGACATTGATTACGCTTACTGCACAGCAAAAACTGTTTACGGTATTTTGGGCATCAAAGTGTGGGTATTTAAAGGAGAAATTATTCCTGGACAGGAAGAAACTCAACCCCAACCCACAACCCGCGAACGTGAACCTCGTCGCCGCCAACAACAGCGCCGTCGCCAGCAGTTTGAAGACCGTTCCAATGAAGGATAGTCAATATTGACTATTGACCCTTGACCCTTGACCCTTGACAAATCATGTTAAGTCCTAGAAGAACTAAATTCCGCAAACAACAGCGCGGGCGGATGGCGGTATTTAGCCCATCGGGGTAGCACCCTCAACTTTGGTGATTTTGCACTCCAAGCACAAGAACCAGCTTGGATAACCTCTCGGCAAATTGAGGCTTCCCGTCGGGCGATGACTCGTTATATTCGTCGGGGTGGCAAAATCTGGATTCGGATTTTCCCAGATAAACCTGTTACCATGCGTCCCGCAGAAACCCGGATGGGTTCTGGTAAAGGTAATCCAGAATTTTGGGTAGCTGTAGTTAAACCAGGGCGGATTTTGTTTGAAATCGCTGGTGTTTCGGAAGAAATTGCCCGTGAGGCTATGCGCCTAGCTGCATTTAAGCTGCCAATTAAAACCAAATTTATTGTGCGCCCTCAAATAGAAGAGGAGCAGGAGTAGGTTATGCCGCTTCCCAAGATTTCAGAAGCTAGAGAATTAAGTGACGAGAAATTATCTGAGGAAATTATCGCCACTAAAAGACAACTGTTTCAGTTGCGCTTGCAAAAGGCAACCAGACAACTAGAAAAACCTCACCAATTCCGCCATGCTCGCCATCGCCTCGCCCAACTCTTAACGGTAGAGGGAGAACGCAAACGGGCAGCAAATCAACCGGTTAAGGAAGAAAAATAAGAGATTATGGCAATCAAAGAACGAGTTGGCTTGGTAGTGAGCGACAAAATGCAGAAAACAGTGGTAGTTGCCATTGAAAACCGCGCTCCCCATCCCAAGTACGGCAAGATTGTAGTGAAAACCCGCCGCTATAAAGCTCACGATGAAGAAAATAAATGCAAAGTGGGCGATCGCGTGCGGATTCAGGAAACCAGACCCCTGAGCAAAACCAAGCGCTGGCAAGTCACAGAAATCCTCAACACTAAAAATTCATAAGTTGTTATTCAACTAGCAACTGCACAAGGGAGACCAATTGTGATTCAACCCCAAACTTACTTGAATGTGGCAGATAACAGCGGCGCTCGTAAACTGATGTGTATCCGAGTTCTAGGCGCGGGTAACAGTCGTTACGGTTTTATCGGCGACAAAATTATTGCTGTTGTCAAAGATGCTATTCCTAACATGGCTGTGAAAAAATCAGATGTTGTGGAAGCTGTGATTGTTCGTACTCGTCACAACATTCATCGTGATAGCGGTATGACTATCCGCTTTGATGATAATGCCGCAGTGATCATCAACAAAGATGGTAATCCCAGAGGCACACGGGTATTTGGCCCAGTAGCACGGGAATTACGAGACAAAAACTTTACTAAAATTGTTTCCTTAGCCCCGGAGGTGCTGTAATGGCAAGGCAAAAGGAAAAAGAATTTCATAAAATGCACGTCAAAACTGGCGACACCGTGCAAGTGATTGCTGGCAAAGACAAAGGCAAAGTTGGCGAAATCATTAAAGCATTACCGGAACTGAGCAAAGTTGTTGTTAAAGGTGTCAACATTAAGACTAAGCACCTTAAACCCCAACAAGAAGGGGAATCTGGGCGGATCATGACTCAGGAGTACCCGATCCATAGTTCTAATGTGATGCTCTATTCCACAAAACAAAATGTCGCTAGTCGCGTTTGCTATACCTTTACACCAGAAGGTAAGAAGGTGAGAAAACTCAAAAAAACTGGCGAGATTATTGATTAAGGATGAATGTAAAGCCTGAAGTCTAAATACTCCTTATTTTATCTTCATCCTTCATAATCTTCCCTGACCAAGACCAGGGATAACAGGACAAAAAACTATGGCGACAACAAGACTCAAAACCTTATATCGAGAGACAATCGTCCCTAAACTGACAAACCAGTTTCAATACACCAACGTTCATCAAGTACCGAAGGTGATTAAAGTTACTGTTAATAGAGGTTTGGGCGAAGCCGCACAAAACGCTAAGTCGCTGGAAGCTTCTATCAACGAAATTGCACTGATTACAGGTCAAAAACCTGTAGTGACAAGGGCGAAAAAAGCGATCGCAGGCTTTAAAATTCGTCAAGGTATGCCAGTCGGGATTATGGTCACTCTCAGAGGCGAGAGAATGTATGCTTTTCTCGATCGTCTGATCAGCTTGACACTACCGAGAATTCGTGACTTTCGAGGTATTAGTCCTAAAAGTTTTGACGGACGCGGTAACTATACTCTAGGCGTAAGAGAACAGCTAATATTTCCAGAAGTCGAATACGATAGCATTGATCAAGTTCGCGGTCTGGATATTTCTATCATTACTACAGCAAAAAATGACGAAGAGGGCCGCGCTTTACTCAAAGAATTGGGAATGCCCTTTCGCGATCAATAAGTTCATCTAAAGAGGGAACGATGGCGGCTAACGACACAATTGCAGATATGCTGACGCGCATCCGCAATGCCAACATGGCAAGGCATCAAACAACACAAGTGCCAGCCACTAAAATGACCCGTAGTATTGCCAAAGTACTACAGGAAGAAGGATTTATTTCGGAATTTTCAGAAACCGGAGAAGGCGTAAAACGTCATCTAGTGGTTGCCTTAAAATACAAGGGTAAAAATCGTCAGCCTTTGATTACCGCCTTAAAACGGGTGAGTAAACCAGGTTTACGCGTTTATTCCAACCGAAAAGACTTACCCAGAGTACTAGGCGGCATCGGTATTGCCATTATTTCTACATCTAGTGGCATTATGACCGATCGCGAAGCTCGCCGTCAGAACTTGGGTGGTGAAGTACTTTGCTACGTCTGGTAGTCATTAGTCATTTGTCATTAGTCATGTGTCATTAGTAACGGGCAACTGGCAAAAGGCAAATAACAAAGGACAAATAACAAAGGACAAAAGATCATGTCTCGTATTGGTAAACGACCAATTACTATTCCCGCCAAAGTGCAAATCACCATTGATGGCACAAAGGTTGTAGTTAAAGGCCCCAAAGGTGAACTTTCACGAGATCTACCTGTTAACGTGACAGTGAGTCAAGAAGGGGAAACCTTACAAGTAGTTCGTAAAGATGATTCCCGCACCTCTCGTCAAATGCACGGTTTAAGCCGGACATTGGTAGCCAATATGGTAGAGGGAGTTTCCCAAGGTTTTCAACGTCGTTTGGAAATTCAAGGGGTTGGTTATCGAGCGCAAGTACAAGGGCGTAACCTAGTTTTAAACATGGGTTTCAGCCATCAAGTAAACATTGAGCCACCAGATGGAATTCAGTTTGCTGTAGAAGGTAACACTAACGTCATAGTTAGCGGCTATGACAAAGAAATAGTCGGTAATACAGCTGCTAAAATTCGTGCCGTCAGACCACCAGAACCTTACAAAGGTAAAGGTATTCGCTATGCGGGTGAAGTAGTCAGACGCAAAGCTGGTAAGACCGGAGGTAAAGGTAAGAAATAAACATGAAACTTACTCGTAGAGAATCAAAACAGCGTCGTCATCGCCGCGTCCGTGGCAAGGTTAACGGTTCTCCTGAACGCCCACGCCTAGCCGTATTTCGGTCTAACGAACACATTTACGCGCAAGTAATTGATGATACTCAACATCAAACCTTAGTGGCTGCATCAACTTTAGATACAGAGATAAAAGCAAATTTAGCTTCTGGTGCTAACTGTGAAGCATCAGCAAAAGTTGGTAAGTTAATTGCAGCACGAGCGCTCGAAAAAGGCATTAATAAAGTAGTCTTTGATCGCGGTGGTAACTTATATCACGGTCGAATCAAAACACTAGCTGAAGCCGCACGCGAAGCTGGTTTGGATTTTTAAAGTTGTCAAAAGTCCATAGTCCATAGTCAAAAGTAATGACTATTGACTCTTGACTCTTGACTGTTGACTCTTGACTTTTAAAGGCATTGATTATGGCAACAGGTCGTCGTAAAGCTAACCGCGCGAAAAAAGAAGAAACCAACTGGCAAGAGCGCGTAATCCAAATCCGACGCGTGAGCAAGGTCGTTAAGGGTGGTAAAAAACTCAGCTTCCGGGCGATCGTCGTCGTTGGTAACGAACGGGGTCAAGTTGGTGTCGGAGTAGGGAAAGCCTCGGATGTAATTGGTGCTGTTAAAAAAGGTGTAGCTGATGGTAAAAAACACCTAATTGATATTCCCATTACAAAATCTAATTCTATCCCTCATCCGATTGATGGCATTGGTGGTGGTGCAAAAGTCATCATGCGTCCAGCCGCACCTGGTACTGGTGTAATTGCTGGTGGTGCTGTCCGGACTGTACTGGAATTAGCTGGAGTCCGTAACGTTCTCGCTAAACAACTCGGTTCTAACAACCCACTTAATAATGCTAGAGCCGCCGTCAATGCTTTATCAACCCTGCGTACTTTGGCTGAAGTTGCTGAAGACCGAGGTATTGCTATTGACAAACTCTACATTTAATTTGTCATTAGTCCTTCGTCATTAGTCATTTGTCAAAAGTAAAAAAATTTGACCATTGACCATTGACCTTTGACTATTGACTTTTGACTATTGACCTTTGACATTTTTAAATTATGAGACTCAACGATGTTAAGCCGCAAAAAGGCTCGAAAAAACGCCGTCGCCGTGTAGGTAGAGGTATTTCGGCTGGTCAAGGTGCCAGTGCTGGTCTCGGTATGCGGGGTCAAAAATCTCGCTCTGGTAGCAGTACCAGACCAGGATTTGAAGGTGGTCAACAGCCACTGTACCGTCGTATACCCAAGCTGAAAGGCTTTCCACTTGTGAATCGTAAGATTTACACTACGATAAATGTAGAGAAGCTCGCCTCTCTTCCTGCCAATACAGAAGTAACATTGGATTCCTTAAAAGCAGCAGGTATTCTAACCTCTGTCAAGGGTTCATTGAAAATTTTGGGTAATGGGGAATTAAACGTTGCGCTCAACGTCAAAGCGGCAGCTTTCACAGGTCAAGCTCGTAGCAAAATTGAGGCGGCTGGAGGAAGTTGTGAAGTTTTAGGGTGAAGCCCAACCGCGCACTTAAATACCTGCCAACTTGCTTCCAGTGCCTGGTTCACGACAAAGGTAGCACTCTATGATCAGTCGAGATAAAGCCCCAACGGCTCAAGAAACTTTTATGCAGATGGCACAAGCAGCTGGGCTTAGAGGCAGGCTGCTTGTCACTGTCGGTATTTTAATTTTGGTTCGCCTAGGTATCTTTTTACCTGTACCAGGAATTGATAGAACTAGATTCCACGAAGCCATTTCCGGCAATAATTCAATATTTGGTTTATTGGATATCTTTTCTGGGCGTGGACTTTCTACTTTGGGAGTCTTTGCTTTAGGGATTTTACCCTTTATTAATGCGTCCATTATTATCCAATTGCTGACGGCGGCTATTCCATCTTTAGAAAATTTACAGAAAAACGAAGGCGAAGCAGGACGACGGAAAATTTCGCAAATTACACGCTACGTGACTGTAGGTTGGGCAATTATCCAAAGTACAGCGTTTTCTGCCTTTTTTCTCCAACAATTTGCTTTAACTCCAGGCCCTATATTTGTAGCTGAAACTGCGATCGCACTTACCGCAGGTTCTATGTTCGTTATGTGGGCATCTGAACTGATCACAGAACGTGGCATTGGTAATGGTGCATCACTGTTGATTTTTGTCAACATTGTGGCTTCGCTACCCAAATCTCTAGGGGACACCATTGACTTAGTACAAGTTGGCGGTAGAGAAATTGTGGGTCGGGTAATTGTCCTAGTGGTGGTATTCCTAGCAACTATTGTTGGGATTGTATTTGTGCAAGAAGGCATTCGCCGCATCCCAATTATTTCGGCTCGTCGTCAAGTAGGCCGGAGAGTTTTGGCAGAACAGCGTAGCTATCTACCACTGCGTCTGAATTCTGGTGGTGTCATGCCAATTATTTTTGCCGCTGCCATCCTCAGTTTGCCTCTGTTAATTGCCAATTTTACAAAAAATCCTGAGTTGGCGAATATCGTCAATACTTATCTCAGTCCTGGTGGTTCTGCACCTTGGGTATACGCTCTGGTTTACTTAACTTCGATTGTTTTCTTTAGCTACTTCTACTCTTCATTGATTGTTAACCCAGTTGATGTAGCTCAGAACTTGAAAAAAATGGGTTCTAGTATTCCAGGAATTCGCCCAGGTAAAGCGACTAGTGAGTATATCGAACGAGTAATCAACCGATTAACTTTTTTGGGAGCGATATTTTTAGGCTTGGTGGCGATTATTCCTACAGCAGTGGAAAGTGCATTGAAAGTACCAACCTTTAAGGGATTGGGTGCTACTTCACTATTAATCCTTGTTGGTGTGGCAATTGATACAGCAAAACAAGTCCAAACCTACGTTATCTCTCAGCGCTATGAAGGAATGGTGAAACAATAGTGACGCGATTAATCTTCTTGGGGCCACCTGGGGCGGGTAAAGGAACTCAAGCTCAAGTTTTGGCAGAACACCTGCAAATACCTCATATTTCCACTGGGGAAATATTGAGGCAAGCAATGAAAGAGCAAACTCCTCTGGGAATTAAAGCTCAAAGTTATGTTGATAGTGGTGAGTTAGTTCCTGATCAGTTGGTGCAAGACTTAGTAGAAGAACGTTTAGCTCAATCAGATGCCAAACCTGGCTGGATTTTAGACGGTTTTCCCCGCAAAGTCACACAAGCAGCTTTTTTAGAAGAATTGCTGGCTAAGACTGCTCAAGGTGGCGAAAGGGTAGTTAACTTAGATGCACCAGATGACATTGTGATCTCACGTTTACTAGCTAGAGGACGAAAAGATGATACCGAAGAGGTAATTCGTCGTCGTCTAGAAGTGTATCGCAATGAAACAGCACCATTGATTGATTACTATAGTCAGCGAGAAAGGCTGCTGACAGTTAATGGTAATCAATCCCAAGAAGAAGTCACTAGTGAATTGAAAAACATTTTCGCTCCCTAGCTTGAGATTAAGGAGTAGTAATTGGGATGTATGGAATTGATCAGCTACTACTCCCAATTCCTCACTCCCGTTTTAAAACAGAATGCGGATCAATTTTAGCTAAGATATATTAATAAACTGTTGATATATTTCTCAAATTGTGTTCTTTTGCAGGTGAATACTGCAACCGAATGGGAAATTGTTGAGTTGAGGAACAAAAAAATTGTCTAAGCAAGATTTGATTGAAATGGAAGGTACAGTTACTGAGTCCTTACCCAATGCGATGTTTCGCGTTGATTTGGACAATGGGTTTAATGTACTAGCACACATTTCTGGAAAGATCCGCCGCAACTATATCAAAATTTTGCCAGGCGATCGCGTCAAGGTTGAACTCACTCCCTATGACCTGACAAAAGGCCGAATTACCTATAGATTGCGGAAAAAATAATTAAATCCAGAAAAAATTAGTTATATGTGAAGGATCTTACCATAAAATCAACTTGTTGGGAGATTCTCATTTACTTAACTGTAATATTTTTCTAGAAATGCTATAATTTTATATTTGGAGTCAATTACAAAAGGCATGAAAGTCCGAGCCTCTGTCAAAAAAATTTGTGAAAAGTGTAACGTGATTCGCCGTCGTGGTCGCGTTATGGTGATTTGCTCTAACCCCAAGCACAAACAACGTCAAGGATAACACTCTCAGTATTGGAGAGTTAACCGCGACTAGGAAAAAATCACCAAAAAAATTCTAGATGTGGCGTATCAATCACCCACATCTTAACCAAGAGAACTTGCGAGAACAACAGGGAGAAATTCATTGTGGCACGTATTGCCGGCGTAGACCTGCCACGCGATAAACGCGTTGAGATTGGTCTGACTTACATTTATGGAATTGGATTATCAAGGTCGCAAGAAATTCTGGCGGCTACAGGTGTCAATCCAGACACCCGTGTTAAAGACTTAAGTGATGCCGATGTCGCAGCCCTACGTGCAGAAATAGAAAGTAACTATCAAGTAGAAGGTGACTTGCGGCGCTTGGAAGGTATGAACATCAAGCGCTTAATTGACATTGGCACCTACCGAGGTCGTCGCCACCGGATGGGTTTACCAGTCAGAGGACAAAGAACCCGTACTAATGCTAGAACCCGTCGTGGTAGAAGGCAGACAGTGGCTGGTAAGAAGAAGGCTCCTGGCAAATAATTGTTCATTGCTTGCTCATCAGAGCAAGTTTTTCCTTAAATTAACTAAACAAATATGGCGAGACAACCAACTAAAAAAACTGGGAGTAAAAAGCAAAAGCGGAACGTACCCAACGGACTTGCTTATATCCAATCTACCTTCAACAATAGCATTGTCACCATCACCGATCAAAATGGCGATGTCATTTCCTGGGCAAGTGCTGGTTCCAGTGGTTTTAAGGGAGCTAAAAAGGGAACTCCTTTTGCTGCACAAACCGCTGCTGAAAGCGCAGCCCGACGAGCTATTGATCAAGGAATGCGTCAAATTGAGGTGATGGTCAGTGGACCTGGTGCAGGTAGAGAAACTGCAATTCGCGCCCTTCAAGGAGCAGGACTGGAAATTACACTTATTCGGGATATTACTCCAATTCCTCATAATGGTTGCCGTCCACCAAAGCGCCGCCGAGTCTAGATAGAACTTTTAGGGCAACAAAAACAAGAAGTTTAATCAAAAATTCACCTGTAATAGCTACCAAAGCTTTGATGTGAAGACAAAATAACTTCTGATGGCTTGAGCGGGAAAAAGCCAGTTAGCTCTTCCCAGGGGGAGAGCTGCTGTATTTTCTCAAACGCCATATTTATGGATAATCGTCCGTAGGCAAAATTAGGAAATCAAACATTGCCATCATAGTGTTGGCAGTTTGAACAACCTACAGAAAGCTTAAAGCAAAAGCAAATTGAATAGGCAATTAATTGTTAGCAGCACCTTAATTAAGGGAGGCTACTCCGTGGCGCAGTTTCAAATTGAATGTGTAGAGTCTAGTACAGAGGAAAGTCGGAGCCATTACAGCAAGTTTGTCTTAGAACCCCTAGAGCGTGGTCAAGGGACAACTGTTGGTAATGCACTAAGGCGAGTGTTACTGTCTAATTTGGAAGGGACAGCCGTTACCGCAGTCAGAATTGCTGGTGTTACACACGAGTTTGCCACAGTTCCAGGTGTGCGAGAAGACGTGCTAGAAATTTTGATGAGAATGAAAGAAGTCATTCTCAAAAGCTATTCTTCTCAACCCCAAATTGGCAGATTACTTGTTACTGGGCCAGCAACAGTCACAGCAGCCCATTTTGATTTGCCAAGTGAAGTAGAAGTTGTTGATCCTACCCAGTATGTCGCTACTCTAGCAGAAGGCGGGAAGCTGGAAATGGAATTTCGGATCGAAAGAGGTAAGGGTTATCGCACTGTAGAAAGAGGAAGAGAAGAAGCCACATCTTTGGACTTCTTGCAAATCGACTCGGTATTTATGCCAGTACGAAAAGTCAACTACAGCGTTGAAGAAGCCCGTGCTGATGGCTCGATTACAAAAGACAGATTGTTATTAGAAGTTTGGACGAATGGCAGTGTCTCTCCCCAAGAAGCACTATCCTCAGCTGCCAGTATTTTGGTAGATTTGTTCAACCCACTGAAAGATATTTCTTTAGAACCAACAGATATTGGTTCTGACGTTCCAGACGATCCAACTGCTCAGATTCCCATCGAAGAATTGCAACTTTCTGTGCGGGCATATAACTGTCTCAAACGCGCACAAGTTAATTCTGTGGCAGACTTATTGGATTTTACCCAAGAAGATCTGTTAGAAATCAAAAACTTTGGTCAAAAATCTGCGGAAGAAGTTGTAGAAGCCCTACAACGACGCTTGGGAATTACCTTACCGCAAGAAAGAAGCTCCAAACACAGCTAAAGCAAAACCTTTCATAGTTCATAGTCCACTATTATGCGCCACCGTTGTCGGGTTAAAAAACTTGGTAAACCAGCTGACCAGCGTCGCGCTCTGCTGCGTACCTTAGCCACTGAGCTAATTCGTCATGGTCGAATTACCACCACTTTGATCAGAGCGAAAGCTTTACGAAGTGAAGTAGATAAAATGATTACCTTAGCTAAAGACGGCTCCTTAGCATCACGTCGAGCAGCTTTAGGTTACATATATGACAAACAACTGGTTCATGCTTTGTTTGAGCAAGCTCCTACTCGGTATGGTAATCGCAGTGGTGGTTACACCCGGATTCTCCATACTGTGCCTCGGCGCGGAGACAATGCCGAAATGGCAATTATTGAACTGGTGTAAGTAAGTCAAAAGTCAAAAGTCAAAATGATTGAGACGAATGACGAATGACACAAAATCTGTATGCAAGAAACTGACCAGCCGAAACACACTCAACGAGTAGCCTTGGTAATTCAATACCTAGGTACTCATTTTCATGGTTGGCAACGACAAAATAGTCAGCGTACAGTCCAAGA
Organism: Nostoc sp. C96; assembly: GCF_059384975.1. NCBI lineage: Bacteria > Bacillati > Cyanobacteriota > Cyanophyceae > Nostocales > Nostocaceae > Nostoc > Nostoc sp. C96. The sequence goes on from NZ_CM182020.1 coordinate 430,820, forward strand.
AGAAATAGAAACAGCGATCGCGAGTATTCTTGGTTATCATGTCACACTGCATGGAGCAGGACGTACTGATGCTGGAGTTCATGCGGCTGCACAAGTAGCCCATTTTGATGCTACAGGTTTAATCCCGGCTCACAAATGGTCAGCAGTTCTCAATAGTTATCTGCCGCCAGACATCATCATCAGGGCTTCAGCAGCCGTAAGTAACGCCTGGCACGCGCGTTTTAGCGCAGCTTATCGGCGATACCGCTACACGATATACACTGAAAAACGACCAAATTTGTTCGTTAAGCCCTTCAGTTGGCATTATTATCATCAGCCTCTGGATGAATTATTAATCCAGTCTGCTATGAAGCCTCTGCTGGGTAAGCATCATTTAGCGGCCTTCCATCGGGCAGGCTCCAAGCGATCGCATTCTTGGGTAGAAGTACAAGCCGCAGAATGCCATCGTAGTGAATCATTGCTCAATATAGAAATTCAAGCAGATGGATTTTTATACGGTATGGTCAGGCTGCTTGTGGGAATGCTAGTACAAGTAGGGACTGGACAGCGAACCTTGGCTAACTTCGCCGAAATTTGGCAAGAAGAACGCCGAGAAGAAGTAAAATATGCCGCACCTGCTCAGGGTTTGTGCTTGTTGCGAGTCGGCTATCATGATTTTCCTTTTTCTCCAGATATTTGGTACGATACCCAGCCAAAATTTAGTTTTTAGTCAATAGTCATAGGTCATTGGTAATGACGAAAGACAAAGGACGAATTACAAAGGACAAACAAACATGAGTAAAACCTACCTTCCTCCTCAAGCTTCTCTTGAGCATGATTGGTACGTAGTAGATGCTACTGACCAACGTCTTGGTCGCCTCGCTACCGAAATCGCTATGATTCTCCGAGGCAAAAAGAAACCTGAATATACACCTCACATAGACACAGGTGACTTTGTGATTGTGATTAACGCCGAAAAAATCGCAGTCACGGGTAAAAAGCGGACTCAAAAACTTTATCGCCGCCATTCTGGTCGTCCTGGTGGGATGAAGACCGAAACTTTTGCCAAGCTGCAACAGCGTGTACCCGAAAGGATTATAGAACACGCGATTAAAGGTATGCTACCTAAAAATAGCTTGGGTCGACAGTTGTTTACCAAGCTCAAAGTTTATGCTGGGCCGACTCATCCCCACGAAGCTCAACAACCTAAAGAATTAAAGATTAGTACAATTCCTGGAGAAGAAAGCTAATGGTAGTAGCAGAAGCCAATAGCGGCCGTGCCGTGTACTGGGGTACTGGCCGTCGTAAATCCGCAGTAGCAAGAGTACGCCTTGTTCCTGGTAGCGGTCAATTGACAGTCAATGGCAAAGCAGGGGATTTATACTTCCAATTCAATGCTAATTACTTGGGAGTCATTAAAGCCCCTTTAGAAACGCTGGGCCTAGAAAGTGAATATGACATCTTGGTCAAAGCGGAAGGTGGTGGCTTAACTGGTCAAGCTGATTCCATCCGTTTGGGTGTTGCTCGCGCTTTGTGCCAACTAGACCCAGAAAATCGCTCACCGTTAAAAACCGAAGGTTATTTAACTCGTGATCCTAGAGCTAAAGAACGCAAAAAATATGGTTTGCACAAAGCTCGGAAAGCTCCTCAGTACTCAAAACGATAAGTTACTGGGTTGGGTATGGAAAAGTCAAAAGTCAGCCGTGAGCCACTGCGTTAGGCGGGTTGACCGACTTGTTCGCGCAGCGTCTCCGATTAGGAGAAGCAAGTAGCGAACTCCTTCAGAGTTAAAAGCCAAAAGCGTTTTCCCTTTTGACTTCCGCGCCCTCATCTTTAACTCGATCAAAAAGTTATAATTTATATAGATTCACCACAAAAGGAACAATGGCTAAACCTGATATTCATCCCCAGTGGTATCCAGAAGCTAAAGTCTACTGTAACGGTCAAGTTGTGATGACCGTGGGTTCTACTAAACCAGAATTACACGTAGACCTTTGGTCTGGAAATCACCCTTTTTATACTGGTACTCAAAAAATTATTGACACAGAAGGTCGCGTAGAACGCTTCTTGCGGAAATACGGCAAGTCAAGCGAGCAAGACTCCGGCACGAAAAAGAAAAAGTAGCGGTTTGGCTCTGCTGTTAACGACGACCCTGCGAATGCTGGGTCGATTGTCATTTTTTGAGCCAAGTTGTTATTTTAAGGAGCGATCGCACTCGTCATGGCTGAATCATACCTGCTGGAGAAATTAAAATCTGTTGAACAAACCTTTCATGAACTGACACGCCGCCTTGCTGACCCAGATACCGCAAAAAACCCTGATGAGTATCAACAAATAGCTAAGGCTCGTTCTTCTTTGGAAGAGGTAGTGAATACCTATGAAACTTGGAAAGTATCCCAAGAAGACTTAACGGGAGCGCGTCAAGTTTATAAAGAAGCAGCCAGTGACCCAGAAATGCAAGAAATGGCAGCACTGGAAGTTAGTGAATTAGAAGAAAAAATAGAATACTTAGAGGCTCGCTTAAAAATATTATTACTGCCCCGCGACCCCAACGATGAGAAAAATATCATGTTGGAAATTCGTGCTGGGACTGGTGGTGATGAAGCGAGTATTTGGGCTGGCGACTTGATGCGGATGTATACTCGTTACGCTCAAACTCAAGGTTGGAAAGTTTCGCTCGTCAGCGAATCTTTGGGAGAGATGGGCGGTTGGAAAGAAGTCATTTTAGAAATTAAAGGTGACAATGTTTACAGCCAGTTAAAGTTTGAGGCTGGAGTGCATCGCGTACAGCGTGTACCAGTCACCGAGGCGGGAGGACGGGTTCACACATCTACAGCCACGATCGCAATTATGCCAGAAGTGGATGACGTGGAAATTCACATTGACCCCAAAGATATTGAAATGACCACGGCTCGTTCTGGCGGTGCTGGTGGACAAAACGTCAACAAGGTGGAAACAGCCGTTGACTTAATGCACAAACCGACAGGAATACGAATTTTCTGTACAGAAGAACGCAGCCAGTTGCAAAACAAAGAACGGGCGATGCAAATTCTGCGGGCGAAACTGTACGAAATGAAGTTACGCGAACAACAAGAAGAAGTAACTTCCATGCGGCGCTCGCAAGTTGGTACAGGATCGCGATCGGAAAAGATTCGCACTTATAACTATAAAGATAACCGTGTGACCGACCACCGCTTAGGTCAAAACTTCTCCTTAAATCCTGTTCTGGAAGGTGATTTAGAAACTGTGATTCAATCTTGCATCTCTCAAGATCAACAAGAACGTTTAGCAGAGTTAGCGACTTCTGGTGCGATGAATTAATCTTTGTTTTGAAAATTAATTTAACTTAAAACCGTCTGGTGTGTTTTTATCTTTAATCCACAGACGGTTTTTTAATTTGAACTTGTTTCAGCAAATATACATAGTTACACACATATAAATAGTTTTAAAATGGTGAGCATTAAATTTTTATAGGTGCAGCTATGTCCTTGTTACGTAATGAACCTTCAGATTGGCAATCTCATACAGAAACATCTTATATACCTATTTATCATAAAGGTAGTTTAGTTGGTTTCTTTAAGCAAGAATATGTGAATGAAATTCTTTATTTTTTAAATGAAGAAGAAGTTTTAAAAAAAGCTCTAAAAAAAGCTTGTGGTGATTTACTAAAAAAGACTGGTGGCGATACAAGTAAGGTTAATTATTTAGTACAAAAATATATAAAAGTTAGTGAACGTCCTAAGTTTGGAACGAGAGCGATTGCACTTTTACTCCAAGAGCGACAAAAAGAACTTGACCTCAACAATCAGGAATTTGCTAAATTCTGCGATACCTTTAAAATTTCTCCTACAGAACTCAATAATATTTATGCTGGAGAAGCTATTGATGATAATTTGTTAGCGCCGATATCACGAGTATTAGGGATATCCAAAGAGAGAGTCCAAGAAGTCAGGGATGGTGGAGAAGCGCAAACAGGGACATAATTATTTATGTAAAATTATCTACTCTTATCCATCTGTGAAAACAGACAGCGTATTTTATCGCTTATTTCAAGAATTTCCCGATATCTTCTTTGAACTGATTGGAGATTCTCCTGATACTGCTAGTATTTACCAATTTTCGTCAGTTGAAATTAAACAAACAGCATTCAGAATTGATGGTTTATTTGTTCCGAATGTTGAAATTGATCAGCCAATTTACTTTGTGGAAGTGCAGTTTCAAGCAGATACAAAGATTTATTCGCGCTTGATTGCCGAAATCTGCTTGTATTTGCGTCAAAATCAACCTGTCAATGATTGGAGTGCTGTTGTTTTATATCCAAGCAGAAGTGTAGACACAGGAGATATCAAACACTACAGAGAATTCTTTCTGAGTCAGCGAGTTAGGCATATTTATCTTAATGAATTAAGCTCTGAATCATCACTACCAATTGGCATTGCAACTGTTAAATTAATTGTCACATCTGAAGACACAGCAATCATAGAGGCTAGAGAGTTAGTAGAAAGGACAAGATTAGAAATAAACTCACCAATAAAACAACAGCAATCATTACAATTAATAGAGACTATCTTGTTATACAAGTTTCCCACGATGACTAAAGAGGAGATGGAAAAAATGTTTAGCATCAGTGAATTAAAAAATACCAGATATTTTCAGGATGTTTTTCAGGAAGGGAAGGAAGAAGGTAAGCCAGAAGGAATCGAAGAAGGTCAGCGTCAAGAAAAGCTAAGAATGGTCACTCGTTTTTTGAAACTGGGTTTGACAGTAGAACAAGTAGCGGAGGAGCTTAGTTTAAGTATTGAAGAAGTAAAGCAAGCTGCACAAAATTTGTAAGTAACCAAAATTCAGTGGTAGTTGAGGTTAATTACAACTTACTAGGAGGAATTCTTGGTTAATTTTTGTTAATATTGGACACGGTGTTGGTACTTCGTCCTTAACCATCTATTTCCTACCTGAGAGAAACTCGATGCTGCGACTCGAACATATCAGTAAAATTTATCCAACAGGCGAAGTCCTCAAGGATATCAACTGGGAAGTCAAACCAGGCGATCGCATTGGCTTAGTCGGCGTTAACGGTGCGGGAAAATCTACCCAGTTGAAAATTATCTCTGGGGAAATGGAACCTACCGCTGGCGAAATCATTCGTCCTGCTAGTTTACATATCGCTTACCTCAATCAAGAGTTTGAAGTCGATCCCAGCCGCACAGTTAGAGAAGAATTTTGGACAGTATTTAAAGAAGCAAACGAAGTACAGCTATCTCTGACAGATGTACAGCACGATATGCAAACTGCGACACCAGAGGAATTGGATCGACTGATTCACAAGTTGGATCGTTTGCAGCGTCAGTTTGAAGCTTTGGATGGTTACGGTTTAGAAGCACGCATCGGTAAGATTTTACCAGAGATGGGATTTGACCAAGAAGATGGCGATCGCCTAGTTAGTGCTTTCTCTGGTGGTTGGCAAATGCGGATGAGTTTAGGTAAGATTCTGCTGCAAGCACCCGATTTACTGCTGTTAGACGAGCCGACAAACCATTTAGACTTAGAAACCATTGAGTGGCTAGAAACTTACCTCAAAGGCTTAACAACGCCGATGGTGATAGTTTCCCATGACCGCGAATTTTTAGACCGCCTCTGCACGCAAATTGTGGAAACTGAACGCGGCGTTTCTAGCACCTACCTGGGTAACTACACGGCTTACTTGCAACAAAAAGCCGAAAATCAATCAGCACAACTGAGTGCTTACGAACGTCAGCAAAAAGAACTGGAGAAACAGCAAGCCTTTGTTGATCGATTCCGCGCCAGTGCTACCCGCAGTACCCAAGCCAAAAGCCGGGAAAAACAACTAGACAAAATTGAGCGCATTGAAGCACCCATTGGTGGAGTCAGAACCCTGCATTTTCGTTTCCCCCCAGCACCTCGCAGTGGACGGGAAGTTGTGACGATTAAAGATTTAACTCATACCTACGATGATAAAATTTTATTTCTGGGTGCAAATTTGCTGATTGAAAGAGGCGATCGCATTGCCTTTTTAGGCCCCAACGGTGCGGGAAAATCTACCCTGTTGCGAATAATTATGGGTACGGAACCAGCCACCGAAGGTACTGTTAGCTTAGGCGATCATAATGTGATTCCTGGTTACTTTGAGCAAAATCAAGCCGAAGCTTTGGACTTGAAAAAGACAGTTATGGAAACTATTCATGATGAAGTTCCTGACTGGAAAAACGAAGAAGTCCGCACCCTCCTCGGCAAGTTTTTATTCACTGGCGACACTGTATTTAAATGTGTTGAGGCCTTAAGTGGGGGAGAGAAAGCGCGTTTAGCATTGGCAAAAATGCTCTTGCGTCCAGCCAATTTACTGATTTTAGATGAGCCTACCAACCATCTAGATATTCCCGCAAAAGAGATGTTGGAAGAAGCGCTGCAAAACTATGATGGGACGGCAATTGTAGTTTCCCACGACCGTTATTTTATTTCTCAGGTAGCTAACAAAATTGTGGAAATTCGGGATGGTGAATTCCGAGTTTATTTAGGCGATTATCACTACTACCTGGATAAAATCGCCGAGGAGAAAGAACAAGCCAAATTAGATGCGATAGCTGCGGAAAAAGCTGCTAAGAAAGCAGCCAAAGCAGGCAAGGCTGGTAGTAAGAAAAAATAAAATATCAAGTTAGTAGTAGCATCCTAGGTTTACTACTAACTAATTAACCAACATGGAATATCACAAAATATATGTAACAGTTGCAAAAAGTAAAAAAAATCTAAAAAATCTGTCAATAAGTTATAAAACAAGTTAATAAGCAGAAATTCACTTGCAGCTGTGGTTAGCAGTGGTATCATTCGGGTATTACAAAAAGTAAAGGGCAATTTTATTATGACCAAGGCACCTGTTGCTCCTGTGGTGCTAGTCATTTTAGACGGATGGGGCTACTGCGAGGAGACGCGAGGAAACGCTATTGTGGCGGCGAAAACGCCGATTATGGACAGCTTGTGGGTGGCGTACCCGCACACCCTCATCCGCACATCAGGAAAAGCCGTAGGCTTGCCAGATGGTCAAATGGGTAACTCAGAAGTTGGTCATTTGAATATCGGCGCTGGGCGAGTTGTTCCACAAGAGCTTGTACGCATCTCCGATGCAGTGGAAGACGGTTCAATCCTCAGTAACCCTGCACTGGTCAAAATTTGCCAGGAAGTTCGTTCTCAAAATGGCAAGTTGCACTTAGTGGGTCTTTGTTCTGATGGAGGGGTACACTCGCACATTACCCACCTGTTCGGACTACTTGACTTAGCCAAGGAACAGCGAATTTCAGAAGTTTGTATTCATGCGATCGCCGATGGTCGGGATACTTCCCCCAGCGAAGGGATAAAAGCGATTCAACAACTGCAAGATTACATCGATCGCGTGGGAATTGGACGCATCGCTACCCTCAGCGGCCGTTACTACGCGATGGATCGAGATCGCCGTTGGGATCGAGTCAAACGGGCTTATGATGTCATGACCCAAGATGGTGCAGGCGATGGGCGTACAGCCGTACAAGTCTTGCAAGCATCTTACGCCGAAGGGGTGACAGACGAATTTATTAACCCAGTTCGCATTGCTCCTGGTGCCGTTGAACCAGGAGATGGGGTAATATTTTTCAACTTCCGTCCTGACCGTGCTAGACAATTAACTCAAGCCTTTGTCAGTGCTGAATTTACAGGCTTTGAACGACAGCAAATTCAGCCACTATCCTTTGTTACTTTTACCCAGTACGATTCAGACCTACCAGTCACAGTAGCTTTTGAGCCGCAGAATTTAACTAATATTCTCGGTGAAGTCATTGCTAATCATGGTCTGAAGCAGTTACGTACCGCCGAAACAGAAAAATACGCCCACGTTACTTATTTCTTTAACGGTGGTTTAGAAGAACCTTTTCCTGGCGAAGACCGAGAACTGGTTAGTAGTCCAATGGTAGCGACTTACGACAAAGCCCCAACTATGTCAGCCGCCGCCGTTACAGATGTAGCGATCACTGCCATTCAAAAAGGTATATACTCTCTCGTTGTGATTAACTATGCTAACCCAGATATGGTAGGGCATACTGGTCAAATACCAGCCACAATCACGGCAATTGAAGAAGTTGATCGCTGCGTGGGTCGCCTTTTAGAAAGCATTATCAAAGCTGGCGGGACAACAATGATTACCGCCGACCACGGTAACGCTGAGTATATGCTAGATGAAGAGGGTAATTCCTGGACGGCGCATACTACCAACCCAGTACCCTTGATTTTGGTGGAAGGCGAAAAAGCAAAAATTCCTGGACATGGTACGAATGTCGAACTACGTAGCGATGGCAAGCTGGCCGATATTGCACCTACCATTCTGGATATTTTACAGCTGCCTCAGCCACCAGAAATGACCGGGCGATCGCTCGTCAAACCAATCGAATTTGACTTAAAACGCGATCGTACCCCTATGCCAATTGGTCTGTAAAAAGTGCTGAGTTGAAAGTGCTGAGTGCTGAGTCATGTGACTTCACTCAGCTTTATTCCGCACTGCTGATTATGGCAAGAATCTTGGGAGTTAAGAGTTAAAAGTAATACAATAGAATCTTTTTAACCCATAACTTCCCACATCTTTTTTCAAACCGTTATAAATGAGATTGCTAACATGACAGTTACAAATATCGTACAAATTGTTTGGTCATTAGCCGCCCTGGGACTCATTGTTTTAGTATTGCTGCACAGTCCTAAAGGTGATGGTATTGGTGCTATTGGTGGACAAGCCCAATTATTTAGCAGTACCAAGAGTGCAGAAAACACCTTAAACCGAATTACTTGGGCTTTGACAGTCATTTTTCTTGGTTTAACAGTGGTTTTAAGTGCAGGTTGGCTACCTAAATAAGGATAGGGAAATGGGGAAAAATACCCTACACCCAATGCTAAATATTAGAAAATTTCTAACAGCCCTTGTCTTAACTATAAGTACAGGGCTGTTAATTATTTTGGCGAATTTTCCATCCAGCGCCGTATCTCTACCTACCCCAAGACTTCATCCCCTACCAGCTACACTGCTTCAGTGGAAAGATAGTCAAAATAGTGGTGATTACTTTTCTCAAATCGCAACCACTGAAGTGGGTTATTTAATTTGGTCACAATTTCCAGTTCAAGTATATATAGAAAGACCAAAAACTATTAGTAATCAACAGGCGGAAGACTGGGTTAACAATGTTGTGCAGGCTATACAGGAATGGAATCAATACTTACCTTTAAAAGTAGTAGAAAATCCAGAAACTGCTGATATTACAATTGAGCGAAAAGCACCGCCATTACAGCTTTCACTAGATAGAAAAATTTCCCGTGCGCGTTCTGCTTTAACTACATACCAGTTGTATACCGAAAACAAAGTTTTATTGCACCGTTTTACTATTCTCTTGAGTCCTAGTCAGACAGGTAATTATGTCCTCGCTGCTGCACGCCATGAACTTGGCCACGCTTTAGGTATTTGGGGTCATAGTCCATCACAAACTGATGCTTTATATTTTTCCCAAGTCCGCAACCCCCCGAATATTTCAGCTAGAGATGTGAATACTTTACAGCGAGTTTATCAACAGCCAACAAGTTTAGGATGGACTTTAAAGGATAATTCAAAGATGAATTTATCAACAGATAGATTATTCAAGTCAAAAGGCTACTAATAGTTAAATAATGAAAAAGCCGTACCAAATTGTACTGGATACAAATATACTACTTACTGGTTTACGGTCTAACAAAGGGGCATCTTATAAGCTACTCACAATGCTGAACGATAACCGTTGGCAGTTAAATGTTTCTGCTACTTTAGTATTTGAGTACGAAGAAATTCTCAAAAGAGAAAAAGAGCAGCTTAAATTGAGTAATGAAGATATTGACACCATTATTGAAGCTATTTGTAGTATCGCTAATAAATGTAGTATTTTCTATCTATGGCGACCAATAGCACAAGATCCTGATGATGATTTTCTCATTGATTTAGCTGTTGAATGCCAAGCCGACTTTATCATTACTTACAATCAAAAAGATTTACAAACTGCACAAAAATTTGGTATCAGGATAGTTTCACCCAAAGAATTCTTACAAATAGTAGGAGAAATGCTATGACTAACTTGAGCGTACAGCTACCTGAATCTTTATATAAACAAATTGAAGCTTTAGCTGTCAAAGAAAATATTTCTATTGAACAACTGGTAGCTATTGCCTTATCAGCACAGGTTTCCGCATGGATGACCAAAGACTATTTAGAAGAAAAAGCTAAACGTGGTAGTTGGGAGAGATTTCAGCAAGTTTTGAGTAAAGTTCCTGACGTAGAACCAGAAGAATACGATAAACTTTAGAATTCGGGAAATGTGATAGAAATCCGAATCAATTTAAGTCAGGTATATTCTTGATTTCAGAATGGTATTTATATAAAAAAGAATCAGATTTGCTTCTGTCTTCTTCTAAAAACCCAGAAGAGCTAACATAGTAAGCTCCATTTTCATAGCAATCTGCAATCATTAACATTAGATTTGTCAAACTAGTGTAACAGATTACCGGGTCATCACTAGTATGGACTACCCACACTTGAGAATTATCATTCTGTTCTTCATCAGCAACTACAAAGAAAAATGACTTGTCTGTACTAAAAAGAATCAGGCTATTACGAGGACTCATTAACAGACTTTCGGCTGGCTCATACTCTATAGTTTTATAGTAAAAATCCAAAGATTCTTCTAAAGAGTAGAAGACTGAAAAAGGAAAGAAGCCCTGATCATGCAAAGTACCATTACGCTATTGATAAAGTTCTTTTACTTCTCTTGGTAGTTTAAAAGGTAAATCTTTGGTTAGTTCTTGAATTTGTTCATTCGTCAATCCTGGATATGGAAATGACGCAACTGATGGACAGTTAGCTTGCAGCCACACCAAAATTCTTTCTAGAGCTTGTGTAAGTAGCGACATAGTATGAATTTATTGAAATAATATTCAGCAACTCGAATAGTATTCCGGCAAAAGACATTGTTTTACGCTCAAGAAGTTATAGTCTATGGATTATGGATTATTTTAAGCACCCCAGCTAAGATGTACAGGTTGCTGTAATAAAACTTCCTTATACAATTCTTCTAACTGGGTGATATTTTTATCGAGAGTATAACGTTCTAAGACACGATTTCTTGCTTTTTTTCCTAGCAAAGTTGTTAACTCTGGATGATCTTGACACAGTGGTAAAAGGGTTTTTAATTGCGATCGCACTGTTTTCGTACTTAATACTATACCAGCCCCTTTTTCCAATACTTCTCCGTCTGCACCTACATCTGTAGCTATACAAGCTAGTCCACTAGACATTGCTTCTAATAAAGAAAGGGACAGTCCTTCTACTAAAGAAGGCAAAATAAATACATCTGCACCCCTTAATATATTGATACGTCGTTCTTCTTCAGCCACAAAACCTAACCAAAAGATACCGTATTCTGCACCATAAAATTGCTCTAAAGAAGGTCTTAAAGGGCCATCTCCGACAATTAATAACTTACTTTCTGAACCCATATCTGACTGCTTCCAAGCCCGCAGTAAAGCTTCAACATTTTTTTCTGGGGCTATCCTTCCTTGGTAGACAAATAAGCGTTCAGCTTTAAATTCCGTTTTAATGGTGGAATATCCTGGAGAATATTTAACTGTATCTACACCATTGGGAATGACGGCGATATTTTCTTCCCGTACACCCATACGTGCAAGTAGTTCTCGCTGAATTTGCGAAAATACAATCACGCGATGATAGTTATCTAAAAAAGGTGCATACAACTGATAGGCTATCAGTTGGGTTCCTGATATGAGTTTTGCACCTTTCCCGGCAAATGGTGTGTGAAAAGTGGCAATTAAAGGCAAATTAAGTTGTTCGCAAATTTCTGGTAAAACAAAGTCAAGCGGCGATAAAGTTAAGGAAGCATGAACTATATCCGGCTTGATTTCTCTTAAAGATTCTGTTAAAACTTTTGTCGCTTTTAGCGCCGGAATTGTATAAACCTGAGATTTATAAATGAAGGGTAAAGATACTTCTTGGAATTTTGGCCAGTTATCTGGTTCAGGTTCTTCTTGGGCAAAGTGAAGAAAACTAACTTCATGTCCCCTGTCTAGCAAAGCATTCGTTATCTCTCGACTGTAGGTGACATTGCCACAAAAGGGTGATTTTTTTCCAATCCAGGCTATACGCATTCTTTAAAGTTAGTTATAAGAAAGCTAGTTTTATTTATTAGTTTTGCGCCTTGGCTGTATTTGACTTGAGCCTGATTTTACTTGATGATGCTGAACTCAAAAATACCGATATAAGCTATTGTTCAAACTGCCTATCAGCTAATGAAAACAATAGATTTTCGGTTTGATTTATTTTAATGAATAAGTTGCTAATTTTTAACTTGGAATACAACTTAGTTCGGTGTAATCTCAGGTTTATTCCCAGCGAGTTAGGCACTAAATTATTGCTGAGTTCAGTTTACCATGAAATCAAAGTCAATAATAAATTCTTGCTTTTGTCAAGTAATGCAGCAATTTGTTTATAAATACTGACGGGAGTTATACCAGGTTAAGATACCACCAAAAAAGACGATCGCAGCTAGTCCTAAAAAAACAGCTTTCAATCCGACAAAAGTTTCTGCTACACCCGCTAGTGCTAAAGGTAAGGTCAGAGCAATATTAATTACATTGTTTTGCAGTCCAAAAACTTTACCACGCATTTCTGGGGGAGTTTCTGTTTGAATCGCCGTTTGCATCGGAATTCCCACTAATGACCCAAAAATCCCTAATATCGCGATAAATAATAAGACTAGCCATAATTGCGTAGTAAATAAGGCCAAACCAATTAAAGATGCTGCCATTCCTAAACAACCATACAAGCCCAGTTGAGAATAGGAGAAGCGTTGCCCAAACTGTCCGAGAATTGTCGCTCCAGCAGCAATTCCCACGCCACCTGCTGCTAGTAAAAAGCCAAATTGTGAGGCTTTCAAGTTAGGAATTACTTCTGCCATCCGCACTGCTAAAACAGTTAAAGCGGCAAAGACAGAAAACAAAATAATCAGTCTTACTAACGCATTACGAACGTGATGATTATCTTTGAGGTAAGCAAAACCATCCTTTAAATCTGAGAAAACGTGAGGAAATTCGGTATCGGGTGCATGGGGTTTTTCTTTTGTGGCCAACAACATTAAAATTATGCCAGCGATCGCATAACTGCCACCTACTAAAATTTCTTTACCCAACCCATTGTTACCACCAAACTGCGCCCATATACTATCTGCGATCGCTAAAATGGGTTCCCCTATAGCAAATCCAATAATCACCGATGCCATCATCGTTGTTGTGTAAAGGGAATTAGCCGACAGTAAATGCTGTTCTTCCACAACTAAAGGAATTGCCGCTTGTTCTGCTGGGGCAAAAAACTGTGTCAGTGTAGAAACTAAAAAAGTCACACCCAAAATAATTGCAAAACCTACTGGCAAAACTCCAATGGGTTGCCAATCATGAGTTAACCACAACAAAAAAGGAATTGCTAAAACTAAAAGACCACGCCAAATATTTGTTGCTACCAAAACGGCTTTCTTCGACCAACGGTCTACAAATACCCCAGCTACAGAACCAAATAATACGGCTGGGATTGTAAATGCCATCATTAAAGTTGATACCCAAGCACTAATGCTTTGACTACCTGCTTGAAAGTGAGTATTAATTAAAGCAATCATCAATACTAAATACACTTTATCAGCCAGTTGGCAAAATACTTGGCCACCCCAAAGTGCGAGGAAATTAGGGTTTTTTAACACAGGGAAGAATCCCTGTTGTACCTTGCCTGATTTCGCTTCTCCACCAGAGCCGTTCCACGCTGCTTTTTCTGGTGCAGCATCTACTGGCAAACTATGCTCTTTGTTGCTAGGAGCAACATTAATTAATTTTTCAGATGTCCGCTGTTGACCATTGCTCGAAATATCTGGTTTGGAAATTTCGTGATTGTAAATTTGACTATTTGTAGATGAAGGAACCGATTTCAAATGATTAGTCACAGCAGGAGTTGTTGGCCTACTCTGCTTTTTCGTATGGCTTGGTGATAAAGGTAGGATTTTTCTATCCAAATCAGATGGTTGCATCATGGTTGGCAGCAAAATAAGAATCGATCAGGGTTGCGGAGCGAATAGAGTGACCTAAATGATACTGAGCATACTGGCGTAAAATCTGCTCAATAGATAACCAGCCATTATCTCTAATTCCATCAATTTGCATTATCTCTGGTTGTGGCAGTTGTTGGAGCAGAGCGAATTCTCTGGCGCTCAGACGATAAGAAATCACTGGGATTTCTTGTCGATGAACAACAGTCTCGTAGCTAGGGATAGAAGAATTTACTGATGGTGAAAACTCGGAATACTCTTTATTTTCCCATTTTTCTATCTCCCGTTTTCGGCGTAAACTTTCCCACGCCTCCAAACAAATCACCCCACCAGTAGGAACACTAAATCCCACTTGCCAGTTGGGATTGGCAAAGTCTGGCTTTAGGGAGCCTTGAGTTAAACAACATACTTGGATTTGAGGAGTTAGTCCCGCTAAGACTAAAAGTTGAAATACTCCAAGAGCCAGGGATGCGTAAATAGCTGATGTTTCGGCTTTCGGGAGAATTTCTAACTGGTGAAGGTGTTCATTGAGTAACTCATAAAGTTCCTCTTGAGGTTGTTCACTTAAAGCCTGACATAAGGCTATTTCTGCTAGATACTGACCTGCGGCTAATTTCCCTAAGTCTTTAGCTAAACCGGGATATGTTTTTAACGTCTGTGCTTGAGTAATTTTATCGAGCGATCGCCCTTTAGCAATCAGTAGTTCATTGACCACAAACATTCCACTCCGACCACCAAGGCTAGAGTTGTGTTTGCGTGCGCCAGGCGCAACAGCTCGAATCAAACCGAACTCTCGTGTCAAAATTGTCACTATTCTGTCTGACTCTCCTAGCACCTGAGTTTTTAGATTAATACCAGTTGCTTTATAAGTTTTACTCATGAATCATTAGCCATCAGTCATTAGTCATGAGCCATTTGTTATTAGTCATTAGTTGAGGAGGACACCACTTGCTACAAGCTGAGGAACCCGTCTAATCTAGTGGCTCATAAATGACAAAAAACAAATGACTATTCCCCTTTCTCCAGATTATCTCGCTGGCGGATCAAATCGATACCACGAGATGTCCCTAATCTTGTAGCACCTCCTAGAATTAAGTCTAGGGCTTGCTCGTGAGTCCGAATACCCCCAGAAGCTTTAATTCCTATCCTTTCTCGGACTACTTCTTTCAAAAACCCCACATCTGCTACTGTGGCACTACCATTCCAACCTGTACTTGTTTTGAGGAATGCTGCACCTGCATCCATACATATTTCTGCCGCTAGTCTTTTTTCGGCATCTGTCAGCAGGCTGGTTTCCAAAATCACCTTGACTGTTTGCCCAGTTTCTTCACAAATCTCGGCAATTTCTTGGTGAACTTCCTTGGTTTTTCCCACCTTCAACCAACCTAAGTTAAGCACAACATCTAACTCAGTAGCTCCATTTTCCACCGCTTCTTGAGCTTCATACAGCTTAACGGCTGAAGTTGTTGCTCCATGAGGAAAGCCAATCACCGTACAAACTTTTGGCGTTTTCCCTTTGAGAAGTTCTGCTGCTTGCTTAACATAGGTGGGGTAAATGCAAACCGCCGCAAAGTTAAATCTATATGCTTGTTCACACCATTGCTCAACCTGCTCTGGAGTAGCCGTTGGCGTTAACAGGGCGTGATCGATAAATGGCGCAATATCAATATCTGGATAGTCTGCTGCCATTGAGCTTTTGCCTATGAATGATTATTAAGCTTTATAAAAAATTAAGACATTTATTATATATTAAACCACATTGACTACGAATTGATCCCCAAGCTAGGCTAATTATCTAGCTCAATAAGTAAAGTGATTTCAAGTTTATTTAATTATTGTAACTAATTCATTAACCTTGAGGCAGTTTGCTATTGAGGTAAATCAACAGTTTTGTCTGAGTTAATTTCAAAAAAATCAAGAATAGTTTTAGCTAATGCTTTGGATACCAAGTACGGTACACCATTGCCAATTGATTTAAACATATTAGTCAGAGACATCTGCTCAGGAAATACAAAATTTTCTGGTAAAGATTGTATAGCTAAAGCTTCTGCTACAGATATTCTTCTAGTTTTATAAGGATGTAAATGTACTTCATTATTGCCATAGCAAGCCGTCGGAGAATAACGCCATCTGTGCAGACGTTTGAAAGATTTTTTAGAATCATCTCCTTCATTCACAGTTATAAATTTCTGAATGCCGGCTCTTGGTTGAAAATAATGTTCAGCATTAGGATGATGCAGAACATTATTTTTTCTGAACCAGAATTCCACTGTTAATTCTTGAAGAATGTTATCAGGACAAGGCAATATAGAATTTTCTTGAAATAATTGCGATCGCGGCCAATAATCAGCCAAAACTTTTGCTTGAGAATAGATAATTTGTTTGTGCCAATCAAAAATATTTTGATAATGTTTTATCCCGATTTTCTTAATACAATGATTGTGAAATCCTACAAGAATAATTCTGGCTCTATCTTGTGGTACTCCATATTCAATGGCATTAATCAAGCGTTCAGTTAAAAAATAACCAGCTTGCTCTAACTGTCTTTTTAATGATTCAAAAAATATCCGATGTTTTTTTGTTTTCCACAAACCCTTAACATTTTCAAATAAAAAGAAATCAGGCAGATTTTGACAAATAAGTTGAATGTAAATAGAAGAAAGTTTACCATTATCTCCCAAATATCCTTTATTTTTACCCCCAATAGAAAAATCTGGGCAAGGTGGCCCACCAATAAAACCTACAATCTGATGAGACTTGCGACAATCATGGACTAGTTCTAATAAACTTTGTGCTTGTACTCCTTCAACAAGCTGACTTACGTCTCCTGCTTCCCCATGATGATATCCATATTCTGGCAAGGGTAATTTGAGTAATTCTCTGGAATAGCGATATGATGCCATGAAAGCGGAAGAAATTTCATTGACATAAACAATATTAAAGCCGTGAGCTTCAAAGCCTAAATCCAGGAAACCTGCACCAGCAAAAAATGAGAAAATGGCAGGGCGATCGCTAGTCATGATCTATTTTAATTAGTACACATTAAATTTATCCCATTGGTATTTCAATTACAAACTCAGTTCCTTGATTTAATTCAGAATTACAAATTAAATTTCCTTGATGTTTATCAACTACAATCTGATAACTAATGGATAAACCTAAACCAGTACCGCTTCCTACAGCTTTAGTGGTAAAAAATGGGTCAAATATTTTTTGACGAATATCTTCTGGTATGCCATTACCATTATCAGCAATTTTAATTCTAATAGTCTGAAATTCTGTTAATTCTGTACAAATCCTAATTTGAGGATCATCATGATTTTGCTTACTTTGATTATTTGCGAAACTACCTCTTAAAGCATCAATCGCATTACTCAGAATATTCATAAATACTTGATTCAATTGACCTGCATAACAAGTTACTTGTGGTAAAAATGAATATTCTTTAATTAATTGTATTTCGGGTAAGTTGCTTTTTTCTTTTAATTGATTTTGCAAAATCATCAAAGTATTTTCGATACCTTCATGAATATCAACAGGTTTCATTTCTGCTTCATCTAAACGAGAAAAATTACGCAAGCCTAAAATAATATCACGAATGCGCGAACTTCCCATTTTCATAGAATCGATAGTTTTTGGTAAATCCTCTACTAAAAAATCAAAATCTATTTCCTCAAATTTTTCAGTAACAATTGGTGTTGGATGAGGATATTCTTGTTGATATATATCTACTAACTCAAGTAAATCAGCAACATAGTCACTGGTATGAATAATATTGCCATGAATGAAATTAATTGGATTATTAATTTCATGGGCAATGCCTGCTACCATTTGACCTAAAGAAGACATTTTTTCACTTTGAATTAATTGTGCCTGAGTTCTTTGTAGCTCCTGTAATGCTTGTTGTAAGCTATAGTTTTTATCTTTAAGTTCGTTTGTTCTTTCTGCAACTTTATCTTCCAAATTATGGTTATATTCTTCTAATTGCTGCTTAGTTTGGTTTAAATTGTCATAAAGTTTAGCATTTTCAAGAGAGATTGTAGCCTGGCTGGTTAAAAGTTTGAGAACTTCTAAGCGATTATTTGTAAATGCACCAGTAGCCAAATTATTTTCTAAATAAAGTATCCCCAGCAATTGATTTTGATTAATCATAGGAATACACAACAGACTCTTAGGTTGTTCACGGAGAATATATGGGTCTGTTGCTAGAAATGCTTGAGTTATAGCATCATCAATCACTAATATTTCTCGACTACGTTTAACATAGTTGATTACAGAGATTGGAACATCATTGCAAAACTCTAAAGAAATTAAAGGAAATTCTGTATGAATAAATTCTAAATTAGTAAGAGAACTGATAGCACTAACAGTAAAGCCTGAGTTATCAGCTTCATTCAAAACTAAAACACATTTAGAAGCACCTGCATTCTCCATTACAACTGTCATCAAAGTTGACAACAAATCTTTAAGATTAATCTCTCCTGACAACGCTTGCGAAGCTTTAATGACAGATGCCAAATCTAGCATATCTGAAATACTAGTGTTAGAACTAACAACAGTTTCATTACTGCTGAGAGAAGTTTGTATATTGTGAGTTAGAGATGTATATAACTCTACTTCGCTATGTTGGTTGAGATATTGGCTGAGTTTTTCTTCTTGGATAATGGCAGCAAGTAAATAAGGATAGCGTTTCTGCAAATATTGAGCTTTAGTTAATGCTCCCCAGCGCACATAACCATAGTAAGCATCAATCAGGTAAGGTTTAGCAATCTTTTCTTTACCCCAAACCAAATAAAAATTAGCAGCCAATTCATTCGCTAAAGCTTCTTCATGAATAAATTCATTTTCTTTAGATAGAGAAATAGCGAGATCATAGAAATCTATTGCTTCAAGATACTGGTTTAAAACTCGGCATCTCTCAGCTTCTACTAAATAAAATTTATTTAAATAATTTGTTGGAGCATTGAGCGACCATTTCCGCATTTTTTCTTGACTAGCTGAAACCTTAGTCAATATTTGGGTTTGTTTAGATAGCTCAACATCATGATATGTAGCCAACCAAGCTAGAGAATCATAAAAGAAAAATTGAGGCAATGCAAATTGACCTATTCCCCCACTTAAATACTGTTTCGCATTTACAGCATGATCAATTGCTTGAGTATATTCTCCTAGTAAATAACATAAATGCAGCTTACATAAATATAAATAGAAAAGAGCATTGATATCATTAGCCTGTACATGAATAGAAATTAATTTTTCTTCATTGTAAACATCACCAATTAAATAGCAAGGATTTTGAACATTATCTTTTAAATTTAAAATAGTTTGTCGATAAATTTCAATCCAGTAAAATACCCTATCTTGTTTGATTTGCTTGGAGGCATAACTGTAGTTTGCTATTTCCTTTTCTAGAGAATTTAGTGTTTTACCACTAAAGTAGGAAATATAGCAAGATGCTTTTAAAGAATATGCCGCAAATTCTAAATCGCCTACTTCTAAACCCGCAGAATAAGCTTCTAAAAGAGGTTTTAAAGATTCACGAACAGGAGCTTGCCAGTGTCTGACATGGGCATAAAATGTCTGAATAACTTTAGCTTTTATTTCTTTGTTATTTAATTTAGATAATAATTTTGTAGCTAATTCCCCAAATTTATAGCCAGATTCAATATCTTCTATTACGCCACATAGTATGAGTCCGTAACAAACATACGCATAGGTAGAGAAAGAAGAGTTACCATATTTAATAGATAAATGTATCTGTTTCAAAACCATTAAGGGAAAAAGTTCAGGAATTACAGTGTAGGCTAATGCAATAATACTAGATAAAATACGCATTATTGACAGGGCTTCTGCATCCTCCATATTTGGCAGATTTATTAAACTATCAATACTTCTATTAATAAAATATGTGGCTGTTTTATTGATTGCTTGTTCAATATCTGACGTGCTAGGGTCTTCTGGAAATTCAACTCCATATAACTTCAGAAAATCTAGTCCAGCTTTGACACCTTCCCATGCTTTGTTTTGCGCTCCGTATGCCTGAATAGTAATGTCAATTACTTTTACTTGATCTAATATTGTTTTAGCATTTAACAAAACTATTTGAACAAGTTTCTCTGTTTGTTCAAAATCACCATTTAGATATGCCGCCTCTGCGGCTGTTTCGCATAGAGCTAAAGTTAGTTCATATTGATTAGCCCAACTATTGTCTATCAGCAGTTTAATTCCTGTATCTAAATATTTAAATGCTGCTGAGTAAGCTGTTGAAGCTAAAGCTTTACGCCCAGCAGTAAGATTCATTATGGCTAGTTCATCACGCTGAGTCTGATTGGTAATAAACTCTACTGCCATATTAAATTGATTAACCAGTTCAAAAATCTTTTCTTCTCTTTCTTCTATTGGGATGTTTTTTAATAGAAGCAAGCCAATTTTTAGATGAGTTAATTGCTTTTGTTCCTTGGCAATTAAAGAATAAGCTGCTTGTTGTACACGGTCATGAACAAATTTATATTTAGGAAGTTGGTAATCATTAATTGTTGATTTATTTATATTAGAATGATTAATTATATCTAATTTATGATAATCATCATTCGCTAAAAAAATATATCCATCATTTTGAGGTATTATTAGACCATCGATTAATGATGGCCATAAATCTGATGCAGTATCTATAACAGATTTTTCAAAGACAATTGCGAGAGTTTTTAAATCAAATTCATTACCAATACAAGCAGCAAGCTTTAGAATATTCTGAGTAGTTTGTGGTAATTTCTCTATTTGGATTGCCATAAACTCTACGACATCATCTGTAAATATTAGATGTTTAATTTTTACTAGATCATATTGCCAGTATCCAAGTTCAAAATTTAAACTTATAAGTCCATCATCATATAATCCTTTAAGAAACTGCGTAGCAAAAAATGGGTTTCCTTGAGTTTTAGTAAACACCATTTGTGTTAAGGGTATAGATAAGGCTTCAGAACAACGAAGCGTATCAGCAATCAAATAGTTTAAACTAGATTGATTTAATGGTAAAAGTTGAATCTGATTAAGTGTGGTTCCCGATTCGCTAATTTCATTTAATGCCAAAACTAAAGGATGTATATTAGAAACTTCATTATCTCTATATGCACCAATTAGTAAGATATTACCTTGGTTTTCATCTATATCATGTGTTTCACTAACAATATTTGAAGAGTTATTGGCACTCATTAATAATTGAATAAATTTTAAAGAAGCATTATCTGCCCATTGTAAATCATCTAGAAATATGACTAGAGGATGGTCTTTTGTAGTAAAAACTTGAATAAATCTTTGAAATAATAAGTTGAAACGATTTTGGGCTGCACTGCCATATAGCTCTACAATCTGTGGTTGTTTACCAATAATTCTTTCTAATTCAGGAATCACATCAATGATTATCTGACTTTGTGTTCCTAGTGCTGACAAAATTTTATCTTTCCATTCTTGAATATGGGCATCATTTTCTGCCGATAATTGCCCAATTAAATTTCGTAATGCTTGGATTAAAGCTGATAATGGTATATCACGTTGAAACTGATCAAATTTACCTTTAATAAAATAACTACGTTGCCGAACAATTAGTTTATGGATTTCATTAATTACCGCAGTTTTACCAATACCAGACGACCCTTTGACTAAAATTATTGCTGTTTGATTCCTAGCTACATGCTCAAAAGTACTCAGTAAAGTTTCGATTTCACGTTGTCGTCCATACAGTTTTTCTGGAATAATAAATTGACTAAATATATCCTTAAGTGCTAATGTAAAAGGCAAAATTTTTCCAGTCTCTAGCCATTGATTTTGACAGATTTCTAAGTCATGTCTGAGTCCATGAGCGCTCTGATAGCGATCTTCGGCATTTTTAGCGATTAATTTACTAATAATCTCAGAGAGAATTGATGGAATATTGGCATTAATAGTATTTGCTTTTGGTGGCTCTTTGGCAATATGAGAATAAACTAGTTCCATCGGTTCAGAACTGATGAATGGTAAATTTCCAGTCAGGAGTTCAAAAAAAGTTATACCTAAAGAATAAAAATCACTACGGTAGTCAATACCTCGATTCATCCGTCCCGTTTGTTCGGGAGAAATATAAGCTAAAGTACCTTCTAAAATATTAGGGTTAGTAAGTGATTGAATCTCTTTTGGTAAAAGTGTAGAGATACTGAAATCAATTATTTTGATTTCTCCAGTCATTGGGTGAATCAAAATATTAGCAGGTTTAATATCTTTATGAATAATCCGATGGCGATGGAGTAGTTCTAAAGTTTTTGTGACTTTAATAGCAATATTAAAAAATTCGTTTAATGAAAGAAAAATCTCACCAATTGCATATTTTTTTGAACGCCATTCTTTGAGAGATATACCACCAAAATCTTCCATGATCAAAACATAGCCGTTACGGTAGTTTTCGAGGCTATAGTGTTTGACTATTCCAGGAATTTCTAGATTTTGAGTAATAGTGTATTGATTACGAAATTGAGCAATTTCTGTAAATGTCGGATATTCATTCCGCATCAGTTTGAGAATAACAGCTTTTTGGTCTTGTTCTCTAACACCACGATAAACTATGGTTTTGCTACCAGAGTATATTTGCTCAGTAATTTGATAGCCAACTATAGGATATATTGTGTCTGATACTGTTAACATCTCAGCTTGTGCCTAAGTTTAATTACTATTATTTCAGTATTCCCATAAATCAATTCTTAATCTCATAGAGAAAGCAAAATTGTTCTTTAAATTAATTAAAAAAATTCTGGGTTATGCAATAAACATATAAACTATTAATAAAAACTAAAAAATATGTATTATTTAATAATATTTGTAATACTAATTTAATATAAGACTGTACCAGATAAATCATGTAGAGAATTTGTATACAACGTCTCTACAACAACTGATAAATTGCATCTTTATTAAGAGTATAAGTTAAAATAAAACCAGCATAAAATAAATTTTTAGCTTCAAAAATATAATTTAGTAGAGATAGGGTATGGTAATACCTCTACTAAATTAAGAATCCCAAGCATTCGCTACTAGTAATGTTATTACTTTCAAGAAATCTACGCATTGCTAGTACTTATTCCAGTTTTTAACTAGAAAAGACTGCTATTTTAACCCAAATTGAATGAGAATTTTGACAACAAACTATTAAATGTAACAGAGATAAAATTCAACCTGAATTTTATTTAATTTTCTGTTTAATAAAGGTTACGACCTGAGCTAACTGCTTTTTCAAGCCATCGATTTCAGCTTGCATTTGAACTATTTTCTCATTCAGGGCTTGAATTTCTGCTAAGGAAGCTGTTTCAACATTAGGTGTTGTTGGTAAAGGAGAGTTGTTAACATTAACAGTAGTTATTGTGTCATGATCAGCGATCGCACTTGTACTAGCTACACTTGTATTAACACCATTTTTAGCCGCAACGGCTCCCACTAAAGCTGGTTCTTGACGCGGTAGCTTGGCCTTAGCCATAGCTGATTTAATTGCATCAATCAATTGCTTTTTATCAAATGGTTTCCCCAGAAAATCAAAGTATTCAAATGGTTCCGGGATTTTTTCGGTAACTTCTTCCTTACGACCAGACATGATCACTAAGGGAATCTTTCTTAAATCAGGATGGGCTTGAATTTGTTGAAAAACTTCCCAACCACTCATTTTTGGTAGTAGGAAATCTAACATGATCAAGCTGAGTTTTTCTTGACGAATAAAATTGAGACCTTCCACCCCGTCTTTAGCTTCTAATACCTCGAAATTACCCGGAGGTAACATTTCTCGTACTTTTACCCTGACAACGGTAGTGTCATCGATAACTAAAATTTTGTTGCTGGCCACGACTGATTTCTCTAACAGAAACTTTAAGTTTAATCACGGCTATGCCGCTTGACCTTGAGAGTCATCCCACTATATCTAAATTTTTTATGGATTGGGGAATAGTATATTTCGGTATAAATAGCTTTGTTAACAGTATTTTCTAAAACTTGCTCCCGTAGTTGGAGTAGTTTATGTCATGGTGATATTTAAACCTGGAAATTTGTTTTATTGATAAAACTGAGGCAGTGAGACGAAAAATCCAGGGTTGTGAGATTATCGGTGAGGAAAACCCGGAAACATCAGCCTGAATGTAGAAAAACCTACCTCAGCTTATCTTGGAATTTACTTAGGATTTATGACTTCGTTACAACCAGGCCAATTTAAGTCAGAAATTATAGCCATGCCTAGCTGGTTACGTCGCCCTATTGGCAAAGCCAGCGAAATTTCCACCGTTCAACATATTATTAAGCAGCGCCAAATTCATACAATCTGTGAAGAAGGACGTTGCCCTAACCGGGGAGAGTGCTATGCCCAAAAAACGGCTAGTTTCTTACTAATGGGGTCAACTTGCACCCGTGCTTGTGCTTTTTGTCAAGTTGATAAAGGCCATGCACCAATGCCGCTTGACTCAGAAGAACCACAAAAGGTAGCAGAGGCAGTGCAGCTTCTGGGATTGCGTTATGTAGTTCTGACTTCTGTGGCACGAGATGACTTGCCAGACCAAGGTGCTGGACACTTTGTCAAAACAATGGCAACTATCAGGCAGTTAAACCCAGAAACCCAAATTGAAGTATTAACACCTGATTTTTGGGGTGGCGCAGGTGCAACAGAGGGATTACAAAGTCAACGAATTGCCATAATTGTCGCAGCTAAACCCGCTTGTTTTAATCACAATATTGAGACAGTACAAAGGTTAACAGGCCCAGTGCGTCGGGGGGCAAAATACGATCGCTCACTGCGAGTCTTGGCTATAGTTAAAGAAATTGACCCGACTATTCCCACCAAATCTGGTTTAATGCTGGGACATGGAGAGACAATAGAAGAAGTCATCCAAGCAATGGCAGATTTAAGAACTGTAGGATGCGATCGCTTAACTATTGGTCAGTATATGCGTCCTTCTTTAGATCATCTGCCAGTACAAAAATACTGGACTCCAGAGGAATTTGAGCATCTGGGCAGCCTAGCATGGAAAATGGGATTCAGCCATGTCCGTTCCGGGCCGCTGGTTCGCAGTTCCTACCATGCAGGAGAAGATACTTAACTCAGCACTCAGCACGGGCTGAACGCCCCGCTACCGCTAACAGCACTTTTCCCCCGCTAGACAAATATTTTTAACGAATGTGGCTAATTGGTGCAGCTATTTGGTATTTCTGAAAAAGTCATGACATTTAGGAGAACCCTTTATGGCTACTCAAAGCAAGAATTCCCCCGTTGCAGACAGTGGAGCAAAACCGCCCTACCCATTTCGTACAGGTTGGGCATTGCTGCTTTTAGCTGTTAACTTCTTAGTAGCAGCTTACTACTTCAACATCATTCAATAGTCAGAATGAGTTGGTGCTGCTCAAATTGTGCCTTTAAATAAACCTTTAGGACGGATGAGCAGCACCAAAATCATCATCAGTAAGGCAATACCTTGTTTGTATTGAGAACCCAGCCAAATAGTGCTAACTTCCTGAGCAATACCAATGATAAAAGCTGCGGCGATCGCTCCGTAAGGATTCCCAATTCCCCCTAAAATTACTGAAGCAAACAAAGGCAAAATCAAAAACCATCCCATATTTGGGCGCACAGCTGTAATTAAACCGTACATACTGCCTCCCAAAGATGTGAGCGTCCCAGCAATCAGCCAAGTCCAAAGGATAACTTGCTCAACATTAATACCCGAAACTCTGGCTAAATCTAAATCATCTGCCACGGCTCGCATTGCTTTACCAATCTTCGTGTTTTGTAAGAGATAATGCAGCCCTACAATTGCTAAAACGGCTAGACCTAACACCAACAATTGATTTTGTGGGATTTTGACACCAAACAAATCCCAAGCAGAAGTGACAGGAACATTGTAATTTTGGTTTTTGCCTCCCCAAAGCAAGATAATGCCATTGCGGAGGAATAAGGCTAGACCAATAGAAATAATGATCAGTGTTGTGGAAGTAGCACGAATCAAGCGCATCTTTGACCACAGCAACTTCTCTGATAACAGCATTGCAGCAACTGTTCCTACTACTGCCAAAATCATTGATAGCCAGATATTTACTCCAGCAGCATTTACCAACAAAGTCAAATAAGCTCCTAAAGTCAGAAAATCACCATGAGCAAAATTCGATAACCGTAAAATCCCGTAGGTAAGAGTCAGACCAACAGCAGCTAGAGCAATAATGCTCCCCAAAGCAATACCATTAACAATTAGTTGTATAACTTGTGTATCCATGATTTTTTACGAAATAAGTTCCTCTAAAAAAATTAGACTTGAGTGATTTATTCAAAAACTATTGTTACGTCTGTTACCATAAACAGTAAAAGTTAGAGTTTGTGAACAATAAAGATTTGTGAGCTAATATACATAGAATCTTGTTCGCAATTTTGCGCCAGGCTAAACTTGTTCAGCGGTCTAGTTGACCATGCAGCAGTATTCAAGCTTACCAGAACAAAACTCACAGGTAGATACATCGCCAACACTGTTGGCAACAATTCAACAACTCCGTGCGGAGTTATGGTTAGAGAGCAGCTTGAACAAGTTGCAAAGTCGCCTGAATGATTACCTACTTTCCGCTTCTGCGTCTACTGTACAGGTAGAAGCTACAGAAGCCGAGATTTTTCAAACAGTGGTCGATGAACTCGACATTGCTTTGAACAATAGTAGAGTAGCGATCGCTCTACCTCAACCACAAACAACATCTGTTAAAGTTGGTTATATTTCTTCTTCTCCATCTCCAGTCGTAGAAGTCATGCCTCAAAAAGGCAAAAAACTGCAATTAAAATTGACACAGGTGATGGAAATTGAGGATTTGCAACATCTTGCAAATCAGCAACCGCCTAGTGCTTGGCCTTTAACCATCGATTCTGACATTATTGGCTGGTTAATTATTGCTAAAGCACCGCGTGAACTGCTAACAGCATCACAGATACAACTTAAGTCACAATTATTCACCAGAGTCGCCCAACAGTGTACTGATGCTCTGGTACAACTTAAACAAATACAATCTTGGCAGCAACTCTCTCAAAATATTGGTAGTTCTAATCAAGAACTAGAAAGGACAAATCAACTCAAAAATCAATTTCTGGCCAATACCAGCCACGAAATTCGCACACCATTGAGTTCTATTATCGGGTTTACCCATTTATTGTTAGCTCAAGGTTACGAACCAACCAGAGAACGCCATCAAGAATATTTAAATATCATTCAGTCTAGTGGCAAACACTTGTTAGCACTGATTAATGACATTTTAGACCTCTCCAAAATTGAAGCCAATCAGTTAGAAGTACAACAAGAAGAAATAAATGTACCAGAACTGTGTCGTAATGTTTTGGCATTAGTCAAAGAGAAAGCGGCTAACAAAGGTTTAAAACTGCACTTAGAACTAGACTCTACAGTTAAAACTTTAATTGCTGACCCCTTACGGCTCAAGCAAATGCTGTTAAATTTACTATTTAATGCCGTTAAGTTTACTTGTACCGGAGAAGTGGGTTTACAAGTTGTACCTCAAGGTGAATTGGTCAGTTTCACAGTTTGGGATACGGGGATTGGAATTTCTAAAACAGACCAAGCGCAACTTTTTCAACCTTATTTTCAGATTGCTAACTCTGTAACTACTCGTGATGAAGGTACAGGCTTAGGTTTAGTTGTGACGAAGAAACTCGCAGAAATTCACGGCGGTTCTGTGGAAGTAGAATCGGATGTTAACTGTGGTTCGCGTTTTACTATTATCCTTCCTGTTAGACCACTCCCAGAAGTGGAGGACAATAGGCAAGCTCAAATAGATGCAGAAGATATTACACCTGTATCTTTGGATGTCGTTCCTAGTTCTAACTTCAGCATTTTGTTAGTGGAAGATGATCTACCTAATGGTAAGTTGATGCAAACTTTTCTTGAGAGGTTGGGTTATCAGGTAACTTGGATTAAAAATGCTACAGAAATGAGGGCAATTCTTTCACAACAAAAACCAGGACTAATTTTAATTGATATTCAGTTACCAGATGAAAATGGACTGAAGGTTGTGCAGCAACTACGACAACAGCCTGAATATCAAATGATTCCGGTAATTGCTCAAACTGCAATGGCGATGAAAGGCGATCGCGAAATTTGCATAGCATCTGGAGTAAATGAATATATCTCCAAACCTCTGGACTTACCACTTTTGGCGGCTTTGGTAGCTAAGTATATTAAATTACCACCTCAAGAGTCGGCAACTGAGAACAGCTAAAACACAGATTTTCTTTACACCCCTAAAATGGAATTTGTGGGGAAATGTAAAGCTTTTGTCAGGAATTCAAAA
Source organism: Nostoc sp. C96 (assembly GCF_059384975.1). NCBI lineage: Bacteria > Bacillati > Cyanobacteriota > Cyanophyceae > Nostocales > Nostocaceae > Nostoc > Nostoc sp. C96. The sequence goes on from NZ_CM182020.1 coordinate 459,277, forward strand.
TGAAATTAACTGAAAAACTAGAGCAATTAAAAGCCTTATTTGGTGAAATGGAACGCGCCTTAATTGCCTATTCTGGTGGTGTGGATAGCACTTTGGTTGCCAAAATTGCTTATGATGTCTTAGGCGATCGCGTAATGGCTGTAACAGCAGTTTCGCCTTCGCTGTTACCAGAAGAATTAGAAGACGCAAAAATTCAAGCCGCAACTATTGGGATTTCTCATCAAATTGTTCAAACACACGAGATGGAAAATCCTAATTACACAGCCAATCCTGTCAATCGCTGCTATTTTTGCAAAAGTGAATTGCACGACACACTCAAACCATTAGCTATCCAGTTCGGCTACCCCTACGTAGTGGATGGGGTGAACGCTGATGATTTACACGATTATCGTCCGGGAATTCAAGCCGCTAAAGAACGCGGTGCGCGATCGCCTTTAGCAGAAGTTGGTGTGTCAAAATTAGAAGTCCGCCAACTCTCACAACACCTTGGTTTACCTTGGTGGGACAAACCTGCTCAACCTTGCTTAAGTTCCCGCTTTCCTTACGGTGAGGAAATTACAGTAGCTAAATTACAAAGAGTTGGTAGAGCCGAAATTTATCTACGAAAACTCGGATGGGAGAATTTGCGTGTACGTTCTGAAGGTGATACCGCACGTATTGAATTAGCACCAGAAAAAATCAAAGATTTTGTTTTAGCAATTGATTTACCAATTCTGGTTTCTGCATTTCAAGAATTTGGCTTTATTTACGTCACCCTTGACTTAGAAGGTTATCGCAGCGGCAAGTTAAATCAAGTCTTAAATAAAGAAATTTTAGGAGCTAAAATATAATCCGGGTTTGACTATTGACTAATAATTAAATAATTTCCGCTTCTACCGATACTAAAATGCAACCGTTGATTCTCCAAGTATCATCAAGTTGCTGTTCCATAAAATACAATGCTCTCAAAGGTACACCATGAGGACTCAGCAATAACACAGGCTGAGTAATATTTTCTTGAATAGTAGTAATTTTTTCAAAAACTACTGAGCGAGGACGGTATACAGCCGGGTAATTCAGCATTACCATCCGCAGAAAGCTTTCTGGGGTTTGAAATTGTTCTTGAATTCCCGAACTGGCAAAAGTAAAAGCAGTTTGAGCATCATCTTTTTGAAAAGCTGCTAATTGGCTTTCAATTACAGCACGGATGGCAATAGCATCACTATCATTAATTTCCATAAATTTTAAAACTGCGATCGCAATCTCTCATATTTACCCTGAGTCAGCTTATACTCGACTTGTTCTAGTGCCGAGCGCCAAACATCATACCCCTCTTGGGAAAGATGTAACCCATCTGTGGTTAACTCTAAACGTAAATTGCCTTCAAAATCCGTAAACCAATCATGAATATTTAAATAATTCGCTCCCTCTTGTTTAGCAATTAGGGAAAGTTGAAAATTAAGCCGACGAATTCGGCTATTAGAAATTGTTGGTAAGCTTGTAGGCAAAATTGATTGGACAATTATCTGCGTTTTTGGGTGTTCCTTTCGCAAACGGCGAATAATCTGGCGGTGATTTTGCAAAATAGTTTCATCGTTTACCCCTTTGCGTAAATCGTTAATCCCCGCCATGATGTAAATAATTTCTGGTCTGGTAGCTGAAAAAGCTGTCAATCTTTTTAAAATTCCACCAGATGTATCGCCAGATATACCTTGATTTAGCCAGAGTTTACCACTTGGTAGTTTTTCAGGGGGAAACCACAAACTTAAAGAATCCCCAACCATAATACTTAGATGATTGTTACCTTGACCCTTGGTCACAGCTTTAGCTTCTAAAGCTAATAAACTTTTCCAATCTTCGTAAGTTAATTGGCGCTGTTTGTTCGACTCGGAAAAAGATGGGGAGTCATCATATCTACGTGTATAAATTTGACCAGTTTTCAAGGCCGCTAATCTTTGATAATACAGTTGATAACCAGAGGTTAGGGGCAGATTTGGTGATTGGGGACTGCGATTAAATAGTGATTCTATTGGTGCTAAAAATCCTGGTTCACTAATTGCTGGTAAAGATTCATCAAGACTGGAAACGTTTTTATCATCAACTGTCAACGGCGAATTTTCTGATGAGATATCAACACTGGGAATAGTTTTTTCACCCACTGTTGAGTGCGAACTTTTTATATGTTGTAAAACTTGGTAGCGGAATTCTGGTAAAGATGTATCAACACTGGGAAGATTTTTTTGATCTACTGTTAACAGCGAATGATGTTTTGAATTCCACAGGTAACTAGAATTTACTGACAATATGTTTAATAGAGGTGGAAGCGTCGATGCTGGTATTGCCAATCCTGTTAACAAGCCTACTGCCAACAGATAATTGTGCCTCATCGCTTTGTATCTCCTCATACTTAGTACTTTCCCTTATGACAGCATTTGTTACCTGTGTTCAGGATGAATTTCTCTCGGTTAAGTTATTATTTTTATTTACACTGAGTAGTACTGTAAAGCAGTTTAACAAGATTACATTTGGAATTCATAATCTCTTTAACGCAACTTTTTCTAAAAACAGAAGTTTCTGAGTAATTGCAATGAATTTACCGCAGCATTACAGGATTTCTAGAAATTAGTTAATTGGTTAGGTTAGCTCTTTGCAGATACTTTATATTGTGACTTAATCAGTCAATATATTTACTGTAGCTTACGATATTTTATCTAAGTATACCAAGATTTTAACGTAATTAAATACACGTAAATTGATTCTACTGCTGGATGACAGTATTCTGCCTAAGTGTTTGTTCAGAGAGATGTATTTAATCAGGTTGTTAGAGTTTTTTGCCAGCGATCGCTATTTTTGTACTGAGTTAAAAATTTAGCCATTAATAAATATATACTTATAAATTGAAAAAGCAGGCTGCAAAAACAGCTAAAAATAAAGGTAAAACCTATTTAAAATAGCGGAGTTACGTTTAAATAAGTAATTATTCTTTTGAGTCAAGTTAAATCGAATAACAGATATATAGAACAACTTAGAGGGAAATGCTAAGATTTAGGCGGTGTCTTGAATGTTATATATTTGTTCTGTGGCTAGAGCTAGTACAGCGATCGGTGTTAGTCCGATTATTAAGGAGATTGTGCAAAAACAGGCACATTCAACTCGTTTAACTCTCAAAGAAGTCATCCTCATGGGGATGTTAGCGATTGATAAGCTTGACGATCAAAACCGTCAAGAATTGGCAGATCAGGTTCATAAAATGCAAGTAGATGGAGAGATTTAAGTAAAAATTAATAAGTTTTAACTTTGACTCTCAATAGATTTGGCTACTCAACAAACCGAAAACGACTCCCCACAACATAATCCTGATTAATTTCAAAAGAAATCCATTGGCGTTTTAAAGTCTCAGCCACAAAACCAGTTGTGTTTGAACCCGCAAATGGATCTAAAACCATATCGCCTTCATCAGTTAGAAACTTGATGAAAAATTCAGCAAACCCCTGAGGGAACCGTGCCGGATGGGGCTGAATTCCTCCAGCTTTACAGCGACGTAAATAAAGACTATTTGACTCTGTGTTGGGAATTTCTAATAAATTTGGTGGAATTGCACCTTGATTGTCTTTTTGAAACTTATCCGAAATTTCATGCCCACTGGGGCGCATTTTCGCTTCATAGCCATTTTTGAGTAATCTCTGCATACTTTGGCTATAAGGCTTTAAAACTTTTCGATTATCTGCTTTGGGGTTTGCTGTTTTAGACAACCACCAAACAACATTAACCGCATCTTTTACCCGAATTCTTCTAATTGTCACCCACTCAGCCGGGGTAGGTAATCGTGATGGGTTGTAATGGTAAAATTCTTGCGCCAAAAAAAAGCCGACTTCCTTACACAATCTCAGCAATAGTTCGTATTGATAAAGACTCCGTACAGGATTACCAGGAAGATAAGCACCACCTAAATCTAAAATAAAAGAGCCATTATCTGTTAAAACTCTTTTGAATTCATCAGCAAAAGGTAGAAACCACTCAATATATTTTTCCGCACTTTCATTGCCATATTCTTTTTTGCGAGTCAAAGCAAAGGGAGGCGATGTCAAAATCAGGTTAACGCTGCTTTCTGGCAAAAATTTAATTAGTTCTCGACTATCGCCTAAATAAATTGAGCCATAATTTTGAGTGTAGTCAGGTGTGAAATTAATAGATTGTGGTGTATTTTCTGGTTCAGTTTCCAAGATTTATAAATATTAAAAATAAATTAGAGGGATTCAGATCCCCGACTTCTTTAAGAAGTCGGGGATCTTCTATTCACGAATAAAATAACTACTTTCAAGTTTCTATTATAAAATCATCTGGATCAAGTCCCCAATTAACCCAGCGAATTGCTTCACGGGCTGACACCATATTTGGGGGAACACGTAAAACATGAATAAAACCTGTACTGGGACAAGTCATTTTTAATAACAAAATTGGTTCAACATCAATAAAATCATTATCAATTCTTAAAAGGGTATATCCAGCCCAATTATCTAATTCGATAGCTTGTAACTCTTGGCAAATGCTACTATAACCAATACCTTGAATCAGTACTCGTCGTAGTTCAGCATTGGTTTCTGTTAATAGCCATTGAGCTTCCCATTGCTGAGGATGAATATTACCGTATTTTTCAGGTAAGGTAACACCATGATAAGAATAAAGGCTATAGCCATCAGCATATTCAATTGCTGGTTCACCTTCAGCGTGGAGGCGGTTTTCGTTATCAAAGCGGAGATGAAGCGGGCGATCGCATATAATCGCTATATCTTCATCAGGAAATATCCAACCACAATTTTTAATTAGATTTTCTAATACAAACCAATCTTGTTGAGATAAATCCCAATTCAATTCAGATATAAAAAAATCAATATAACTAGCTTTGAAGACCCATGTTTCTGATGATATATAATTTAAATCAAAAACACTAAACTCTGTATTATAAATACCATAAATATCTTGATTGAGCTTTATCGTTAAAATGCCGCTAAAAAATATTTGACCTATATTATTTCTTAAATACTTAATTTCTTCTTGGTTAAGTAAAATATCTAGTTTTTTAACTTTTATTTGAAAATGTATCTGATTTTTGATTGAATCAGTTATTTTTTCTTCAATTTTGTAAGAGCTTTGGTGAAATAAAGAATTATCTAATTGCCGTGCAAATTCTTTTAAAGCTGCATAAGGGCTATCAAAAAATACAATTTCCGGCTCATTGAAGCCCATAAATTGATAAACAGCTTTCACAGCTTCAGCCGCTTTCTCTCTATCAATCCGCTCCGTAGACAGCGCAATTTTCCGCCACTTCTCTCGATAAACTGGAATCAAAGCCTCTTGCTCAGGTGTGAGTTTTTCAATCAGCGACATATCGCCAACCTTCCGGCTCATACTCACGCTGAATTTTAACTATCCAGTTACCTTGAGGGATAGGAATTGCCTGATGTTCTTCGTGAGTCAACAACGCTGTCTCCGACACAACACGTAAATAAAGATTGCCATCCTTTTGCGATAATTCTGCCAGTCCTTGACTAATTCGATGCTTGTGTCCGGTCACTTCCCCTTCTGCCAAAGTTAAATGAGGTAGTTTTTGCCCATCAACTTGCTGCACAGGGAGTAAAATAACATCACCTTGACGAATCGCTTTCATAGTCTTAACTCTTAGTAACAGAGCATTAACCCTACTTTGTTTTCATCTCAAGTCTGATTTTGGCATAACCTATAAAAATATAAAGGGAGCAGCATACCACTCAGAGAAAATCAATTACTATCAATACTAATGCTTCAAACTCAAGGAACTCTAAAAAGTAGAGTAGCATTACATTTCAGCGGTATTTTGCCCACAGTAGTCGCCAATTATGCCTGAGATAAGTTAAAGATGGAAATAGTTGGAAATTTATATCCAACGTTTCTTTATCCTATGCTTTAGGAAAGACTGCACCTGAAGTTTGGCGATTTTCGCACTCACAGGCAGTTTGTGTAAGGATGAAATCAAAGCCCTCAAGCTCGAAATTTTCTCTTGACATTTCACAGAACTTGCCCCAACTTGACTGTTTAGCTTAACAGCTATCTTTTTTAAAAAATTTCCATGTCAACTCTCGTCATCGTCGAATCTCCCACAAAAGCTCGTACCATTCGTAACTACCTGCCAAAAGACTATCGGGTAGAAGCATCTATGGGTCATGTCCGTGACCTACCCCAGTCAGCAAGTGAAATCCCCACCACTATCAAAGGTGAAAAATGGGCGCAGTTAGGGGTAAATGTAGACGCAGACTTTGAACCGGTGTATGTTGTCCCCAAAGACAAAAAGAAAATTGTTACCCAGCTGAAAGATGCCCTGAAAGAGGCAACTGAACTCATCCTGGCAACTGACGAAGACCGCGAAGGAGAAAGCATCAGTTGGCATTTATACCAGTTGCTTAAGCCCAAGGTTCCTACCAAGCGGATGGTTTTTCACGAAATCACTCAAGAAGCGATTAAAAAAGCTTTGAAAAACTGCCGAAATATCGATGAGCAGTTAGTCCGCGCCCAAGAAACACGGCGGATTTTAGATCGCTTAGTTGGATATACCCTTTCTCCTTTACTGTGGGAAAAAATCGCCTGGGGATTATCTGCTGGGCGGGTACAGTCGGTAGCCGTGCGGTTATTGGTGAAAAAAGAACGCCAACGCCGCGCCTTCCGTGAAGGGACATATTGGGATCTAAAAGCGTACTTAGAACAGGGCAAAGCACCGTTTACATCCCAGTTAGTGACATTGGGCGGCACAAAAGTAGCTAACGGCAGTGATTTCGACCCCAACACAGGGCAAATTACGGCTGGACGCAATGTTGTATTGCTTAAAGAAGCGGAGGCTGTAGCGCTGAAAGAAAGACTGGCTGGCAAAACCTGGAATGTCACAGACATCGAAGAACGCCCAGTCACTCGTAAGCCTTCGCCACCGTTCACCACTTCAACCTTGCAACAAGAGTCAAACCGCAAGCTACGCCTTTCAGCACGGGACACCATGCGGATTGCTCAAAACTTGTACGAGCAAGGGTATATTACCTATATGCGTACAGACTCGGTGCATTTGTCAGAACAAGCGATCGCAGCTGCCCGTGACTGTGTAGAAAAGCTTTACGGTAAGCAATATCTCAGCCCCCAACCCCGGCAATACACCACCAAATCTAAAGGCGCACAAGAAGCCCACGAAGCCATTCGCCCAGCAGGTAGCACCTTCCGCACGCCCCAAGAAACAGGTTTAAGCGGTCGAGAACTGGCTCTTTACGACTTAATTTGGAAGCGTACCGTCGCCTGTCAAATGGCCGACTCCCGCCAAACTCAAATTACTGTACAGTTGCAAGTTGAAGATGCTGGTTTCCGTTCCTCTGGTAAACGCATCGACTTTCCTGGTTACTTACGCGCCTACGTCGAAGGTTCTGACGACCCCGAAGCCGCACTAGAAGACCAAGAAATTATCTTGCCAAACCTCAAAGTTGGGGATCATCCAAACTGTAAAGAACTGGAAGCAGTTGATCACGAAACTCAACCACCAGCCAGATACACCGAAGCAACTTTGGTAAAAACCTTAGAAAGTGAAGGTATTGGTCGTCCGAGTACCTACGCCAGCATCATTGGGACAATCATTGATAAAGGTTATGCCCAATTGGTGAGTAATGCTTTAATTCCCACCTTTACCGCCTTTGCAGTCACCAGCTTATTAGAAAAACACTTCCCGGATATTGTCGACCCCAGCTTTACTTCCAAAATGGAGCAAACCTTAGACGATATTGCTGACGGTGAAGCTAACTGGTTACCTTACCTGCGGGAATTTTATTTAGGTGACAAAGGTTTAGAAACCCTAGTCAAAGAACAGAAAAGTCAAATTGATGCGACTAAAGCTAGAACCGTAGAATTAGAAAATTTAGACGCGAAAGTCCGCATCGGCAAATATGGGCCTTATATAGAAGTGGAAAATGGTGAAAGTGTAGTCACCGCATCCATTCCGAAAGATTTAACGCCAGCTGACCTCGACCCCAAACAGGTAGAAGTTTTGCTGAAGCAAAAAACTACAGGCCCTGACGAACTCGGTCGCCATCCAGAAACAGGTGAGACGATTTATATCAAAATTGGCACTTACGGCCCTTATGTCCAATTGGGTGACAAAACAGAAGAAAATCCTAAACCAAAACAAGCCTCCATTCCCAAAAATGTGCCGAAAGAAAATGTCACTCTAGAAATAGCTGTTGGTCTTTTAGCCCTTCCCCGCGTTTTGGGAACCCACCCAGCTACAGGTGGCAGAATCCAAGCTAGTATCGGCCCCTATGGCCCTTACATAGTTCATGACCAAGGAAAAGAAGGTAAAGATTATCGGTCGTTAAAAGCAGCGGATAATGTTTTAACAGTTTCTTTAGAAAGAGCATTGGAATTGTTGTCAGAACCCAAAAAAGGGCGCAGTTCTGCTAACAGCAAATCTAAAGCAGCCTTACGGGAATTGGGGAACCATCCAGAAGATGATTCACCCGTGAATATCTACGATGGCCCTTACGGCCCTTATATTAAGCATGGCAAAACTAATGTGAGTGTGCCAGAAGGACAGTCGGTGGAAGATATGACACTATCTAAAGCTCTGGAATTGTTAGTTAGTAAAACTTCCTCATCTAAAAAATCTACCCGCAAAACCAGCAAAACAACTAGCTCAGGAGCTAAATCAACCGCCAAGTCATCCAAGACTGCTGCCAAAAAGAATGATTCATCCAATTAGTTATTAGCCAAGAGTCAAAAGTCTATAGTCCATAGTCTAGAAATCATAACTAATGATCAATCACTCTTGACCATTGACCATTGACTAATGACCCTTGACTATTTCTACAACATACCCATCCTTAGCTAAATGCAGTTCATTAGGTTGCTGATGTGATACTCTAAAAAGTAAGGGAAATCACAACTGGAAATTTTCAAAATGGCTAACGCCAGTAATCAAAAATTCTGGATTAGCCAATTTAGCAGCAAAACGTGTAAGATAAAGCCAATTTCCGCATGGCTTTTAATTACAATAGGTAGTAACTCAGGAGCGGTCAGTTCATGGACTATATAGAAAAGGTACTGGAAAAGCTGAAGGAAATGGCACGCAAGCTGATTGAAGCCCTGCTTGGGCCAGAAGCTGAACCGGAACCGGAACTGATTCCGATTCCTGTCAATGAACGCTCCCGTCGTCGTTAAACCGGAAGGGACTGAAAATTGAGGGTGCAACCTTTAAGCATTTTGGTACTGCATGGGCCAAACCTAAATTTGCTGGGACAGCGAGAGCCAGGAATTTATGGTGCTGTAACTTTAGCTGAAATTAACCGTTTACTGCAAGAAAAAGCGGCACAGGTACAAGCAAGTGTTTTTACCATGCAGTCTAATCATGAAGGAGCTTTGGTAGATGCGATTCATGAAGCTTTAGGTAAATACCAGGGAATTTTGATTAATGCTGGAGCATATACACATACGAGTGTGGCATTACGAGATGCGATCGCAGCAGTTAATCTACCCACAGTTGAAGTACACCTCAGCAATATTTACCGTCGAGAAGATTTTCGCCATCATTCTTATATAGCGCCTGTCGTTATTGGACAAATCAGCGGTTTTGGCGAACAAAGCTATTTGTTAGGCTTACAGGCTTTAGTGCATCATTTGCGAAAGGATGAAATATAGCAAAGCGCTGAGTATAAATTCAGTTGCTGCTAAGTTTTGAGTAATTAAAAATGCCCTAATTTATGCTGCGACTGCTATAAATTGTAAAGGCTGAAATTTCAGACTTCACACTTTATACTTCATACTTTAGATATGCGCTATTCACTGTTCAGCCGATTTAGAGGTACTTTATTAGGGGCTTTATTAGGTGCAAATTTAGCCAAATCTGGAGAGCAAACACCTCAAGCTTTCTCTGAGATTGGCAAATTAATGGTTCTGGGGACTGAAAGTCTCATTGCATTAGGCAAATTAGATTTAGATGACTGGAAACAGCGTCAGCAAAAAGAACTACCTAACTTAAATCTTAGTAAGAGTATCATTTCAGAAATTATTTTAGCCACTTTACCAGTGGCACTTTTTTTTCATGACAATCCGCTAAAGTTGCGATCTCAGTTGTTGTATACGTACCAACTTTGGGGAAATGACCCAGTTGTACGAGATGGAATATTAGCAGTAGGATATGCGATCGCTCTATCTTTAACTGAAAAATTAAATCCTCAAACCCTCATAACCCAAATAATTAGTTTTGTTGGCGAGACACCAACACTATTCCCAAAAAAATTATTACAAGTTAATGATTTGTTAACAAATCATGCAGGCTTAGAAAAAGTCAAAGCAGAGTTAAGTACAGAAGACAAAACTAGTACGGCGATCGCCATAGCATTTTACTGCTTTCTGAGTACCATAGAAGACTTCCGTTTGACAGTCTTGCGGGCAAATCACAATTCACTAAGACTTTTACCTGCGCCAATTATCGGTGCGATCGCAGGTAGTTTATCTGGAGCCTACAACAGTACAGCTGGGATTCCTCCGCAGTTGGGAGTTCTGCACTTATCAACCGATAACTCTACTGGGATACTGGTCAATTATCCACAAATGTTAGAATTGACCGATGCACTTTTAGCTGTATGGTCAGGAGTGTATAACCTATCCCTACATTCAAAACAATTTCCCCAAGAAGGATATATAATCCTTGACAAACAAAATTCTGTTTCTGTCTTTGCAGCCCCACGGGTTATTCGGACACGTTAATCTAGCGCCAAACAGCAATTAATCCTGATCAATCTCAGCAACACTAATACTGATTGTTTTTCTAATTTTATTTCAGTTTTTACCTCAACCTGATTCTGTCAGCAGATATTTCAAATTATCTTGGTCAACTAATTCCGACTCAAGCTTAAACGTTTATTAAAAAAACTTTGTTCTGACCTATCAAAGTCAGCAGCCAGAGGTAATGAAAAAGCAGCCATTTTTTCAGTCCTTAACCCAGCACTTAACTGACTGGCGGCGTTCTACAGCTAGATATCGCCCAGTGGGTTGGCTAGTTAAGCAACGTCAAAATAGCCAAAGCGGCCGAGGCCAACCTCAAACAAATATTCTCCATAATTTTCCTCGGTTTTTGTGCAAATTCAGCCACCACAGCAAACAACATAAACGAGCAACGGTATCCAGATCAATGGCAAAATCGATCAAAACTCAGACTGGAATTAATGCAGTCGGTTTAGGCTGGGTACATGAACAACGTTCTTCTGTGGTTTTTGCGATCGCAGTTGTATCTCTGACGGGAGTGCTAGGCCATAAGTTATACAACCAACCCCAACTGCAAATAGGAGCCTACGCACCACAAACTTTCAAAGCCCCCTACTCTATCAATATTGAAAATCAACAACAAACTGAAGCTAGACGTAAAGCTGTTAGTAAAAGTTCTACATCAGTGTTAATGGTCGATACTTCGACCACCGCCAAGATTAACCAAGAGTTGCAACAACTTCTCGACCAAGGTAATGAAATTCGCTCTGTTGCTGGCTCTTTTCCTTTTTTGGACACCGCAGCTTTATCCTTACCTACCCAGCAATATTTACGTGCTTGTTCTGACTCCGAATGGAAAGCACTACTAGCAGCCGTCGAAAATCAGAGTAAACAGAAATTAGAGCTTTTACCAAAAAATCAAACTAGGCAAAAACAGAAATCTGTCAAATATCTTCCTTTATTTCCATCAGCAACAGGTTCACCCATTGAGCAAAACCACTCACTGACTGAACCTAATTCTCTCAACCTGACCCAGTCTCTAGCCTCTGAGCAACCTAAACCTAGTAATACCACCCAAAGTAAAGACTTTCAACTAGTAGTAGGAGAGTTAGACGCTTACCGAATCACCACCTCAGCACAAAACTTACTGTCATTGGTGCAGCAAATATCTCAAGTCCGCCAACGATATATCCAAGCAAAGGCGCAACTTTTACAGTTAGAAACTGCTAATCCACAAACAATTTATCAACAAACTGTCATCTTAGATTTATCAGATGATGATTGGTCATCTACATATACGCAAGTTCGCCAAATTGCTGATCGCATTTTGACTCAAGGTATTCCCGAAGGACTACCAGATCAGATTTTACAAAAGGCGGTAAGTATACATATCCAAGATTTGGTGCCAAAAGATGCTGAAGCTTTAGCATCGAAGCTGTTATTGACAGTCTTAAAACCCAATTTAAAAAAAGATGAAGCAAAAACTCGCATCCAGGCGCAACAAGCAATGGAAGGAGTTTTACCTGTAATAGTCAATGTGAAGCAAGGTGAGGTAATTGTCCGTAAAGGACAAAAAATTACTGATTGGCAGTTTGATGTATTAGAAGAGTATAAATTAATTCGTCGGGAAAATAATTGGCTAGGGTTAACGAAGTTAGCAGTCATAATTACAGGTGCAATCGGGATTTTTGTGTGGGTAGAAAAGCACAATAAACATCGATTACGACAACGCGATCGCCTATTAATATTACTGCTAACTTTGAGTACCCCAGGCGCGATCGCAATGGGGATAGTTCATACTACCTGGAGTGCTGTTGGTTTACTATTAGGGAGTTTTTATAGCCCGATTTTGGGTGCAACAGTTATCGGGTTGTTGTTGCTAGTTATACCCACAAGTTTGGAAGTCAGTAAGATAGCGTTGTTTGCTGGTGCAACTGGAGGTATATTAGGTAGTTGCATTGCTCAAAGATTGCGATCGCGGGAAGAATTAGCAATATTAGGTGTAGCTATTGCAGCAACTCAAGGTGGCCTTTACCTAATTTTGAGTTTATTCTTTGGTGGAGCATTTGGTACAGGCTGGTACATGGTCTTTCAAGCAGCCGGATTATTCACTTTATCAGGTTTAGCTTGGAGTATCGTCGCCTTGGGCGTAAGTCCCTATTTAGAAAAACTCTTTGATTTAGTTACTCCCATTCGGTTAGCTGAATTAGCTAACCCCAATCGCCCCTTATTAAAAAAACTTGCCACAGCAACCCCAGGAACCTTTCAACATACCCTATTTGTAGCGACTCTGGCCGAAGCCGCTGCGAAAAAATTGGGGTGTAATGTTGAATTAGTCAGGGCTGGGACTCTGTACCATGATATTGGTAAAATGCACGATCCATTAGGTTTTATTGAAAACCAAATGGGAGGGCCAAATAAACATGAAACAGAAATTCAAGACCCTTGGAAAAGTGCCGAAATTATTAAAAAGCACGTTAGTGAAGGGTTAGTGATGGCACGTAAACATTGGTTACCGACTGCAATTCAAGCATTTATTCCCGAACATCAGGGTACAATGCTGATTGCTTATTTTTATCATCAAGCACAGCAGCAAGCTCAAGCCGACCCCAGTATCAAATTAGATGAAGCTGATTTTCGCTACAACGGCCCAATTCCCCAGTCACGAGAAACCGGAATTGTCATGTTAGCAGATGCTTGTGAAGCCGCACTGCGATCGCTCAAAGAAGTTACACCAGAACAAGCTTTAACCACACTCAATAATATTTTGCGTGCCAGATGGCAGGACAATCAACTACAAGACTCAGGACTAACACGAGATGAAATGACCCAAATTGCCCAAATTTTTGTGGAAGTTTGGCAGCAATTTCATCATAAACGCATTGTTTATCCCAAGTTAAAAGTTAGCAATAAGTAGTCAATGCTCAAAATGGCAAATGACCATATTAGCAATAATTTACTGTTAGGCTAAAGTTATCAAGATTGAGGAACAAATATGACTGCTTTGATTCTCAACCTCAGCCCCACTATTGAGTTAACAGACGATCAGTTTTTTGAAATTTGTCAAAATAATCGAGACTTACGTTTTGAACGGATCAGCCCAAGGAGAAATAATTATTATGCCGCCCACAGGATGGGAAAGTGGAAATCGCAATAGCCGTTTAAACCAAAGGTTGAGTAACTGGGCAGATATTGATGGTACCGGCTTAGTGTTTGATTCTTCCACAGCTTTCATTCTGCCTAATTGTGCAACACGCTCTCCCGATGCGGCTTGGGTAAAAAAGGAAAGAATCACCGCTTTAAATCCCGATCCTGCCAAGTTTTTACCTATGGCTCCCGATTTTGTGGTAGAGTTGCGCTCTGCTACAGACAGCCTGCAAATACTACAACGCAAAATGCAAGAATACATTGAGAATGGTGTGCGTCTAGGTTGGCTGATTGATCCGCAAAATCAACGGGTAGAAATTTACCAATTAGGGCAAGAAGTTAAGGTTTTACAATCTCCGACTAGCTTGAGTGGAGAAGATATTTTGCCAGGGTTTATTCTGGATTTAGCCCAAATTTTGAGTTAGGCGAGCGCATAAACTAGCAACTGTTATAAATTTTATTTTCTAGGGAATCCTATGATTGGTAAACACACAGGTAATAGCAGTTATACAGTATGAAATTCACAGGCAAAATTAGGAGTATCAGTATTAAAGAAGGTAAAGCACCGTATGGATATATCATTCCCAATATACGAATATCAGGACATGAGGGTGAAATACTTTTTTTTGGAGATAAGTTAATTGATATAAATATTGAAGATTTGAAAATCGGTGACTTAGTTCAATTTAATACTAATGAGTGGAGAAGAAGAGATGGCTCAAGAGAAAAAGTAGCTGTAGAAGTTTGCCTATTTCAAGAAAACATCCGATTGACACCAAAACCTAGACCTCAAAGTAAAACAGAAGATTCTAATGATGTCAAAGGTATGAAAGACAAAATTAGTTCATACTTGAGTAATAGTTTGTCAATTTCAGATGCAGGAGAGTTTGAGGATTACGTATTTATGATTCTTCGGCTGCTTGGCATCCATAATTTATATCAATATGACAAAAAAAATCAAGCTGGTAGAGCAGATGGTTTTTTTATTATTGGGAGTCTAGCAGTTATGTATGACTGTACTCTTAGAGATAAGTTTGAAGATTATAAGAAAGAACAAATTGAGAATTATGTGAATAAATTAAAAAATTCTCAACTAACAATTGATGTTCGATTAACTGATGGTGGTTCTAGGAAAAAAACTTTGCAAATTCAGGGTAAAAATCGTCAAGTATGGATAATTACTCAGAATTACAGCAGGGAATTATATGATGTTGATGGAATTCGTGTCAAAGAAGTTGCAGTCAAAGACTTTCTGAAAATTTTTACTAAAAAGCTATATTCAGATACATTTGAAGAAGAAGAGTTATCTTCATCTCTTACAGTAATTGATAAATCTTAACCTAACTAATCAATACATAAATTGATAGCTTTAGTTTGTTGGGTATTCTTTATTCAACAGGTATTCACTGCTGACTCAAGATTAAAAATACTGTTTGGAATAAACCGACCACAAAACCTAATACTCCTCCTAAAGTTACGATCGCCTGTAATTCATTTTTGACAATCCCCTCAATTGCTGCTTCTAAATCAGCGGGAGAAGTTGATTTTACTCGGTCAATAATTACTTGGTCGATTGACAAGATAGGAATCACTTGCGCCACAATCGCTTCTAAATCTTTTTCTAAATAACGTTCTAAAATCAAAGCTAATTCTAAGCTGACAACTTCTAGAGAAGAACTGACAACAGGTGAAGCACTCAGCCGATTTAGCAGCAGTGTAGCAATATTTTCCCAATTCACAGAATCAGTGAATCCTTGTAATAAATCACTACCACTAGTTTGAATATATTGACGGACAGTTTCGCGGGTGGTTTTACGTAACTGTCTGACTGTACCAATTGGTAAGTTTTGTAATGATAAATTTTGCAGAATTTTTTTCAGGCGATCGCGCACTTGCAAATCTTGGGTTAATTCTTGCAAACGAGCATTAGTCGCTTCTTTCTCATCCAAGCAAAAAGTTCTCAGTCGGGTGAGGGTATTGCGTAAGCCAAACAAATTAGCTACTACCCAATAAGTACCGCTAGTTTTTTCGCGGAAGCTTTCATCGATAATTTGAATTGTGCGATCGGTTAAAAAATCAATTATTGCCTGACGCAACACATCTGGAGGTAAAACTGTCTGCAATAACCAATCAGCTAAACGCGTAGCTTGTTCATCCGTTAGTTGTAAATCTAGCAGGATTTGATCAAAAATTTGATTGATTTGTGCTTCTAAAAAGTCTTCCCGCCTTGCTAAAACTTTTAACAATCGTGGTAAAGATTCGCCTAACAAATCACGCAAAATTCCTGCCACAATTTTGGCACTTTTTTGGTCTTTATCTGCTTTTATTTGGTCAATTGCCAAACGTAACAACCACAAAATAGCTGATTGGACTCGCTCTGTTTGTAACAAGCGCCGTGCCAGATTTTGCAATTCATCTGGGGTGAGCAGCGACCCCATGATAGTACTCGAAATATTTTTAGCCAAACGTTCCTGGTTGCGAGGAATCAAACCAGGTGTGAAAGGCATTCGTCGTCCACCAATATAAATTGCTCGGTAGGGACGAAATAACATTTTGATGGCTATATCATTTGTGAAATAGCCAATTACCCCGCCCAATATCGGGGGAGAGACATAAAGCCAAAGATGAGACCAATCCACAGGATTTTGGACTTGCCAATTTTGAATGTGAAAATTTAGACAAAGATGTTAATTTCTGGACGACTTGTGCTTCTTTGCCAGCAGAGCCAATGCCAAATTTCTCATCTCTCATCTAAAATTTACTGACTACCAGTACTCCCATCATACCGTTCACAATGGGGTAGTGTGTAACTGATGCAAAACCAGCTTGCAGGGCTAGTTCTTTTTGTTCATCTCCTCTAGGGAAACGATCTAAGCTGGGGCTAATGTAGGCATACTGTTCTTTTAATCCCAGATTTTCAGCCATTGGTACAACCATAGAATCCAAGTACCATTGTTGAAAAGCTCGTAACTGCGGATTATTCGGTCGATGAAAGTCTAAAATTGCAGCCTTAGCACCTGGCTTTAGCACCCGGTGAATCTCTCTCAGGCTTTGGGGAATATCCGTCACATTTCTTAACCCATAACCCATTGTCGCCGCATCAAATTGGTTATCCTCAAAAGGCAAATTGAGAACATCAACTTCTACCCAAGTTACGGCAGGTTGGGGATATTGTTGTTGAGAGCGTTCTTGAGCAGTCGCCAGTAGGTTAGGTGAAAAATCTACGCCATACACTTGTCCTGTGTTGCCGACACGCCTTGCTAAACGCAAAGCTAAATCACCACTACCACAACACAAATCGATACAAGTGTCGCCGGGTTTAGCACCACTCCATTTAATCGCCATTTCCTTCCATATCAGGTGTTGTCCCAGACTCAACCAATTATTTAGCTGGTCATATACAGGAGCAATACTGTCGAAAATGGCGCGAATTTCATTAGTCATTGGTGAATAGTCAAAAGTCAATGGTCAATAGTCAAGAGTCAACATAACCTCACTCTGGACTATGGACTATGGACGCTTGACTAAATTTGCCCTTGATAGCAACGACTGCTAGTAAGGGCGATCGCTACTAATTGAGCCGATAAATTAATCAGGTTCAGTTCATCTTCTCGCAAAGAGCAAGGTTGTTGCCATTGGAGTGACAACACACCTAACATACCATTGCGGTAGGTAATTGGAATAACTAAATGTGCTTGGACACCTGTATCTTGATAGTGTGATATATCAGCAAGTTTAGGCTCTTTAGCCACATTTAAAGCGGTTTGGACTTTTCCTGTAGCGATCGCTTCACTTACCAAGGGGTCTTTATCTAGCCAGTTGACAGTAGTAGCAGTACGGCTATAGGAACCTTGAACCTTAGCTAATTCATTTCCTTCTACCAGATGCAAAATACAGCCCTCAGCAGCGAAACTATCACTAAAGGCTGTAGCTATTGGTTCGAGAATTGACTCTAAAGTATCTGTGGCTTGGGTGACTTGTACTAACACAGACAATAACGCCATTTGAGCATTAGCGCGGCGTAATTCTTCTGTACGTTGCTTTAACAAGTCATAGGTTTCTGCAGCTCTTTGGACTACCGCCTTTAGTTCTCCTGGATCCCAAGGCTTGGTGATATATTTGTAGACTTGTCCCGCATTAATTGCTTCTACTAAATCTTCAATATCAGTAAAGCCAGTGAGGATAATCCTGACTGTATCGGGAAACTGCGGCACAGTTTTGCTCAGAAACTCCGTGCCTTTCATTTCTGGCATTCGCTGATCGGAGATAATAACTGCTACTTCTCCTTCCGTTGCCAAAACTTCTAAGGCATTGATACCGCTATCAGCTTTTAAAACATGAAAGTCGCGCCGAAAAGTCCGATAAAGCAAATCGAGATTATCTGGTTCATCATCGACCACCAATATTTTGAGTTTTTTTGCTCTTTCTAAAGTAGCTGTTTGCCGACGACTTGTATTTATTTCAAGCGTGGGATTATCCATGAGATAATTCCTGTAAATAATTCACTATATTGTTATATTCCACACCAAGCTTAGTTGATATATGGTGCGTAAGCCTTGCGTGAAGGTACTGATCAGTTCCAATGGAGAACTTGTGTGTACTATTGATAACCTATAATTTTGTTTGACGGTAGAGTGATAGATAGTTCGCTGTTAAAGATTAGAATAAGACTTGCCGATCAGGTATCGGTACTTTTCTCTAGTTCAAGCCGCTACTCCAGATTATGACTGACTTACCACCCAACGCCCACAACCCTGACACCACTGGCAACGACAATGCACAGGAGTTACTGCGTAAGCTAAGGCAAAAACAAGGTAATTGGGTAGAATGGGGAACTGCGATCGCTACTTTGCAAAAGTCTGGACATAATCCTCAAGAAATTTTTGAAGCAACTGGATTTGAGCCAATTCAACAAAATCAGGTAATGGTTGGCGCTCAAGTTTACAATTCTCTAGAAAAATTTGGAGCATCAGAAGCGACGCGATCGCACTACTCTATACGAGGCAGTGATGTTTTATATGAATTACGCTTGCTTAACCACGAAGAACGGGCGGCGGCGGCAGAATTAACTTTTATTCACAAAGTCGATTTAGATGGGGCGAGAGAAGTCGCCAAAGCAATTAAAGATTACTCTTGGTTACGCAATTTACCAGATGGGTTTTCGGATAATGTCGGGGATGCAGTGGCTTACCAAGCATGGAAATTAGCTCGGCAAAATTCTGATTTGGCCGAGCGATCGCGTTTGATTGCCAAAGGACTGCGTTTTGCTCACTCCGACTCAGCCAGGAAGCAACTAGAACAACTGCTGGTTGATTTTACCGTCGTCCCTAAGCGTCCGGCTCCGCTTCTGCCTTTTTACCGCTTTGACTCAGAAGATGAACTCCCGCGCATCCTACCTGTTGTGGGTAAGTTCCCCTTAACACCACAAGATTTACAGGCTGTACCGCTGATTACAGCTAGTGAACCATTTCAAATAGTCAAGTTTGCGGGGGAACAAGCTTGGGTTCCCTTACCTGGTTGGCAAGTACTGTTAAATGCAGAAGATCCAGTAGTGGTTTTGGCAAATAGCGATCGCCTCCCCAATCAACCGAAAAACAGACAAGAAGAAGTATTAATAGTTGTTGATCGCGCTCAAAGGCAATGGGATGCTTCTAGTTATTTTGTCGTGGAGCAAGCTGGTGAATTAGATATTCAATGGTTAGAAACTGAACCTGACATTGCCATTTTGGGGAAAGTGATTGTCATTGTACGTCCGAAGCGAATTTTTGACGAAGAAGTCACCAAAGAACCTTGGCTAATTGACGAATAAGCAACCACTGAGGCGCAGAGAACACATATACAACCGCTGTTTACCTCTGCGCTAACCTCCGCTTACCTTTGCGTTTTAAATCATTTTTTCCTACAGCGATAAAGTTGATAGGGAATTCCTATCCGATAGTGGTGTTTAGGATCTATATTACAAACTGTTTGCCCAGATAAAATTACTTGCTGTTGATAATCACGTCGTCGCCAGCCAGGGGCGACTATCCATAAATTTAGCTGAGATTGATCTGGAATAGGTAATTGTGAGAGTTTATGCCAAAAAGAAATGGTATTAGAGTTTTGATTAATAAAGGCAAAATTATCTAATTTGTTGGTATCTCTCAGTGGTTCTAAAGCTAAAACAAAACTTAATCCTAGTGCCACATCTTGATAACTACCATATCCTGTAACTAGCATAACTGGAATAGATGGCTCTAAATTCATATTTTGAGCAACTTTTTCTGGTAGAAAAGGCTTTTGAAAAGCTAGATTATTAACAACAAAAATACAACTAATAATACTAATAATTAAGAATACAGGGATTAATTTTGGCTTCTTTACGCTAGAGTTAATCCCTGCTGCTAACAGGGTGCAAAAACTGGGATAATAAACAAAGTTATATCTGGGAACAACAGTAATATCTTTACCAAAAATATAAATAATAATTAAAAATTCTAAAATTACAAAAATAGTAAAAGTTAAAAGAGCCGTTGTCGATAGATTATGTTTGGAATTAGATAATAAAATTTTTATACTTTGAAGTATTTGTCGAGATAGCCAAATAAAAAATCCTACCATGATCAAAACACCGAGAATGGCTACTGCAAGAGGTTGGTGTTCTACAGGTAAAGCAATTACCATTAATACCCAGTTAATCAAAGTTTGATACAAGGGTGAAATATAGTTAGGAGTCGGTAACCAATTTGTTTCGTTACGCTGAATATGATTGAATATTCCTAATATCCAGGGAATGAAACTAATAAAAACTGTAGTGATGGAAATAAATAGAAATAACCAGGTTTTGTGGATAATTAAAATATTTAACTTATATTTATAAATTAGTAAGATTAAAGTAGCAATTTCGGCAATGAATGCTAAAGCAAAAAAATAGTGAACATAAAGCCCAAGGCTATTAATAATAGTCCACAATAGCCAAACCCAAAATCTGAAACGCGATCGCTCAAATATATCCTGCTGAATTTGGATTAGTCCTAACAACGATAAAGCAATCAAGAACATCGGCGCAGTATAGTGTCTTGCTTCTTGGGAAAGGTAGACAGCAAAGGGCGAAGTCGCCATGACTAAGGCTGCGATAATTCCCGATGACTGAGAAAAAGCAAGGCGATTTAGGTAATACATCGCCGGGATTGTAGCGACACCTAATAAAGCAGGAAGCGATCGCAATTTTGTCACCCACTCTGTTCCTAAAGGAGTCATCCAACTTAGCCACTGGTACATCCCACAAAAAAATAAGGGTGGATGGGTTGATTGTGTATCAACATTGGTGGCTATTTGCGAACAACTCACACCTGGATGGAAAGTAAAAATTTCCTGTACCCTTTCTATGGGAAATAACAGATCTAATGGCAAATCATGATAGTTTTTGCCTAAACTAAAGATAGAAGTAATTACTTCATCCATCCATAAAGGTTTTAAATCTAAATGCCAAAATCGCAAAATAGCACCGAGGGCGATCGCCCCAAATAAACTGACATAATGTAGAGAAATTCTGCTATTGATCATTAGTTGAGATATGAAAAATTTTTACAGTAAAGGTAAATAAATACAAACTATTATTCGTCTTTGTAGTTGAATAATTACGTTCATATTGTTGAGATATCAATAATTATTTTTGGGCTAGGTAGGAGGCAGAAAATCACATTATTAATAGACTTGATTTTTCTTAACATCAATCTGCTAGTTGTTGTCTATCTGCCCAAAGTATAAAATTTACTATGTCAGACACAAACTTTACTGCAACTGTACCTTTAGAATCTGCCCAAACGGAATTATCTCATTCATCGGCTGTTTTGTCTTTGGGCGAAAAAATATTAGCCATCCGCAACAGCTTACGCCAGGGACAACAACAAATGGCAGATTGGGAGTCTGGGCCATTAGCTGTTTCTGCGGTTCCGGGTGCGGGGAAATCGACGGGGATGGCGGCAGCGGCGGCGATCGCGATCGCCCGTCAGTATGAACGTTTGGCGCAGTCTCGTTCCTCGGTTCACCGTCAATTAGTAGTTGTTACATTTACACGTTCGGCTGCGGCTAATATTAAAGCGAAAATTCGACAATATCTCCGTGACGGTTTATCATTACCGCAAACAGGTTTTGCTGTCTATACATTACATGGCTTGGCGTTAAATATTGCCAGTCGTTATCCTGATTTATCCGGTTTAGAATTAGAAAATCTGACATTAATTACCCCAAGCCAAAGCCATCGCTTAATTCGCACAGCAGTAGAACAATGGATTAATAACAATCCTGAAAAATATTTCTGTTTACTCGAAGGACAACAATTTGACGGCGAAGAAACAGAAAGATTGCGTCGTCAATCTGTATTGCGAACAGAAGTTTTACCAGATTTAGCAACCACCGTCATACACGAAGCCAAAAGTTCGGGAATATCCCCAGAACAACTAGAACAGTGGAGTCAGCAAACCTCAGATCAATACGCCATTTTAAGCATAGCGGCAGGGTTATACGAACAATACCAAAACTTAATGCGATCGCGCGACTTCATTGACTACGATGACATGATTCTCGCCGCCCTGCGCGTATTAGAAAATCACAGCGCCCGTCGCATCGAACAAAATCAAGTTTTCGCTGTCTTTGAAGACGAAGCCCAAGATTCTAGCCCACTTCAAACGAAACTGTTAGAAATATTAGCTACTGATTCCGCCGAGGAAGCAGAGGAGCAGGGGAGCAGGGGAGCAAGGGAGCAAGGGAAGAAAATTTTACTCAGCAATCAGCACTCAGCACTCAGCACTCAGCACTCAGCACTTAATCTCGTCAGAGTCGGTGATCCGAATCAAGCGATTAACTCCACTTTTACACCAGCCGATCCAATTTATTTTCGGCAATTTTGTGAAGAGTGCGATCGCGGGGAAAAATTAGCCACAATGAATCAAGCTGGGCGCAGTACGAGAATTATTATTGCTGCGGCTAACTTTGCGCTGGAATGGGTGAATAGCTTTTATGGTGCTAAAAATCGCAAGTCGCCACATATCACCACTTCTTCTCCCTTCCGTTCGCAGACAATTTACCCAGTAAGTACGAATGACCCGCAAAAAAATGCCAACCCAGCACCAGAAGGTAAAGGATTGGAACTATATACCCCCCGTGATATTCACCACACAGTCGAACTATTGGCTAAAAGAGTAGTGGAATTATTCACATCAGACCCAGCAAATACCCGTGCGGCTGTGTTGGTGAGAGAAAACCGTCAAGGTCGATGGTTAGCAGAGATGCTGGCTCCTGTATGCAAAGAGCATAAAATTACACTTTACGATGTGGGTGAGCGCGATCGCCGTTCTCACGTACCGCAAGAAATATTGGGATTACTGCAATTTTGCGATCGACCCCACTCACCAGATTACCTAAAAGCTGCCTTAGAGGTATTGGTACAAAGACAATTAATTCCTACCCAAGACCTCAACGCCCTGGCTAGTTTACCAGAAGAGTTTTTATATCCCGGCCCCTTAGCCGCCCCCCAAGCAGAACCAGCGGAAAAAGCGGCTCACCTTTGTCGTAGCTTACTCCGCGCCCGTTTGGAATTACCACTTTACCAATTAATTTCCTTTCTCGCTTTGGCGTTGAATTACGACCAAGCAGAATTAGCCACTGCTGACAAACTTGCAGAACGAGTCAATCAGCAAATAGCTGGGGGTAGTTCAATGGGTGCAATGCTGGCGGCTTTAAGCGAAATTGTCAATTCCGAACGCTTTGAACCTGTGGAAACCGAAGATTTAGAAGCACATTACACCCGTCCTAATCAACTGACTATTATTACCATGCACAAAGCCAAAGGGTTAGATTGGGACTATGTTTTCATTCCCTTTCTGCATGAGAATTTGATTCCTGGGAGATTTTGGGTTCCACCACAAAGCCAGTTTTTAGGAGACTTCACCTTATCAGAAGTAGCCCGCGCCCAAATTCGCGCCGCCCTCCACGGAGAATCGGGTATACCGGATGTTAGCCAAGCTTGGGAACAAGCCAAACACTTAAAAACTGCGGAAGAATATCGTTTACTTTATGTGGCGATGACACGCGCCAAACGTTTGTTATGGATGTCTGCGGCGCAAAAAGCACCTTTTACTTGGAGTAAACCAGACAATTTACAAGAACAAGCTCCTTGTCCCGTGTTTCCAGCTTTAAAACGCCAGTTTCCTGAGTCAATTGAAGTGTAAAGTCTGACACTTCCCCGTGGATTGATGAATGATTTTCAATAAGTATGCGATCGCCTAGTATTTGGATAGGAAAGATCAGCTTTTAACTAAATTTTCTTAACGTTTATTCCCGATATTTTTGTCTATTTAAATAAAAAATCAGGTGTGTAATCGTCACCTGATTTTTATGCTTTAAAATTCACGCGGAGGCGCAAAGGCAAGGCATTGGGCGGCTCTGCCGACTTGTATTCCTATGGGGAAGCAAGCTACGTGCAGCGTCTCCTAATCGGAGACGCAACTGCCGCGCGGAGAGCTTTTATGAGATTAATCTGCGCCTTCGATGGGTGCAAAACCTTGGCGTTGGATATTTTCTGTGATTGTGCGCGGTTCGAGGAACTGTAGCAAGTAGTCAGGTCCGCCTGCTTTAGAACCAACGCCAGAAAGTTTGAAGCCGCCAAATGGTTGCCGAGCTACGATCGCTCCCGTAATATTCCTATTAATGTACAAGTTGCCGACTTCAAATTCTTCCTGCGCTTGCTGAATATGGGAAGGTGTGCGGGAATACAAACCACCAGTTAAGGCATAATCTGTACCGTTGGCAACTTGTAAGGCTTCAGCAAAATCCTTCACCTTAATTACAGCTAACACAGGGCCGAATATTTCTTGTTGGGCAATAATCCCATCTGGTGGGACTTCACTAAAGATAACTGGGCCGATAAAATATCCTTGTGCTGGCGATGGTAACTCTAGGGCTAACTTTGCTTCAGCCTTACCTTTTTCAATATACTCGCGGATGCGATCGCGGGCGTTAGCATCAATCACAGGCCCTACTTGAGTACTAGGTAACTCAGCCTCGCCAATATTCAAGGATTTTGTCGCCTCAACCAACCTCGCCACAAAAGTTTCATAGATTGATTCCACAACCACCACCCGCGAACAAGCCGAGCATTTTTGCCCACTGTAACCAAAGGCTGACTGCACAACGCCCACAACAGCTTGGTCTAAATCAGCACTTTCATCCACAATAATGGCATTCTTACCACCCATCTCTGCAATAACTCGCTTCATGTGTCTTTGCATAGGCTTGAGAGTTGCCGCCTCTGAGTAGATGCGACAGCCCACCTCTTG
Source organism: Nostoc sp. C96 (assembly GCF_059384975.1). Taxonomy (NCBI): domain Bacteria; kingdom Bacillati; phylum Cyanobacteriota; class Cyanophyceae; order Nostocales; family Nostocaceae; genus Nostoc; species Nostoc sp. C96. Next base: position 484,485 of record NZ_CM182020.1, read on the forward strand.
AGAACCAGTAAAAGCAATTACATGAGTATCAGGATGACTCACCAAATAAGCCCCAACTTGCGAACCCTTACCTGGCACGTATTGAAAAACACCCTTGGGAATCCCCGCCTCAACCAAAATTTCTGTGAGTTTGGCAGTAATAATCGAAGATGTTTCCGCAGGTTTGAGCAGCGTACAATTACCCGTAACCAAAGCAGCCACAGTCATTCCGCAGGCGATCGCCAACGGGAAATTCCACGGCGAAATCACCACCGCAACTCCTTTGGCTCGGTAGATATAATGGTTTGTTTCTCCAGGTACGTCATAATTAATACCTTGATATAACCGTTCCATCTCATCGGCATAGTAGCGACAAAAATCTATCGCCTCCGAAACCTCTGCGTCAGCTTCCTTAACAGGCTTACCCACCTCCAAAACTATCCAAGCCGCCATTTCTGCACGACGTTGTTCCAACAAATCCGCCGCCTTGCGTAAAATATCAGCCCGTTGCTTCACAGGCGTTTTCCTCCACCCAGGAAACGCCGCCTTCGCCGCTTGCATCGCCTGTTCTGCCTGTTCCACACTAATCAATCCAACCTTGCCAATCACCTGACTGTAATTAGAAGGATTAACAGAATCAATCACCTCTTGAGTATTAACATACTCCCCATTAATCAAAGGTAAATAAGTCTTCCCAAACTCCCGACGCACACCCTCAAAAGCCTGCGCCGCCTTTTTCCTTCTCTCCTCCTCCGCAAAATCCGTATCCGCCGCACCCTCAAATCTCCCCTCTTCCTCTCCGCGTCTCCGCGCCTCTGCGTGAGATATATCCGGAGGTGCTAGTAATTCATCTATCGGCCGATTCTCCAAATTCTGCCGCAAGAACGAACTATTAGCCGTATTCTCCAACAACCGCCGAATTAAATACGCCATCCCCGGCAACAATTCACCGTAAGGACAATAAACCCTAACTCGATAACCCTTATCAACCAAAGCCTTAGCTAACTTATCCCCCATCCCGTACAGCACTTGCATTTCAAAACAACGGCGGGGAACCTGCAAACTTTCTGCGATCGCAATTGCCCGTGCTTGAGATCGCACATTATGACTACCAATAGCAGCATATACATATTGATGATTTTCCAGCAACAACTGGGTTATCGCTTCAAAATTCGCATCTGTCGCCACTTTGTCATTGTAAACAGGTTGCGGCCAATGCTTCTGAGCAGCTTTGATAGTTTCTTGATCCCAATAAGCACCTTTAACCAACCGAATAGTTAGCGGATATCCGCGCTGCTTCAACCAAGCAATCACATTTCTGGCATCTTGTTCACTATCACGCAAGTATGCTTGGATTGTGATCCCTATATCTGTACGTTGGCGAAACTCATCTTCTAACAATAACTTTTGCAAAATATTCAGAGTCAAGTCCTTATACGCATACTGTTCCATATCAAAATGGATAGCTGCGCCTAACTCTTTGGCATAACGTAATAAATTACGAATGCGATCGCTCACTCTTTCTTCACTACCCTTAGCATCTAATGGGTCAAATTGCGAATAAAACGCCGTTAATTTAACAGAAACTTGGACTTTTGGTAGTCTTTCACCATCAGCTTCATCAATTGCCGGAATATGCGTCCAATTTTTCGATGCTTCTACTAATTGGGCAATTAATTCTTGATAGCGTTCTAGATAAGACTGCGCTTCTACTTCTGTAATTACAGCTTCACCAAGTAAATCAATTGTGAACGCCATTTTTTCTTTCCGCAGGCGTTCAACTGTTTTGATGACTTGTTTAATATTTTCCCCAGAAATATATTTATGGGCTAAGGTTTCCACCGCCGTCGAGACAGTTGTTGCAGCCACTTGTCCTGGCATAGAATCAGGATTAGCAAAATTGAGCATACCCTTGAGGGCGGCTGGTAATTCTACCGTTTCATCGCCTAAATATTCTTGTAAATGGGCAGCAATTTCTGGCTTACTGCGTAACGCTGGCAAAGTATCAATAAAGCGAAAAAGTTGCACCCGCAAACCAGGATTACTCATCGCCCAAGCCAGTAATTTATCATCCCAGCGCATTTGGTCGCGCAAGGAAGCTAAAAACGAGCGATTTTCTTGGCTAGCGGTTAAGAGTTGTTTAGCAATTTCCTGGGTTTTAGGTTCGTAGATGCTTGTTTGTACTTGTAACACCACAGATATAATCTCCTTAATTTAGTGCATAACTGGTTGTTTACAGTCTGCGTCTTCTATTGTGGCTTTTAGATTTTGCTTGTAGCAAAGTGCTGTTAGCGATCGCGGGGCGTTCAGACCGTGCTGAGTTGGGCTAAAGCTATAGAAAGTTAGAATAGTTAAGTTTTTTTAGGACATTTTGGCACACAGTGTAAAACATTTGTATATTGCACTGGGCGACTGGAAATCCCTAGGGGTAAGTTACTCAGCACTAAACAATTTGGAAAAATTCAGCCTTAACACCTTTAACCATTGCAATCATCTGGTTGAGAGGTTGCACAAACCAGCCAACAGATGAACCACTGGAAGTATGGAGCAAGGAAGCGATGTCCAAGGACAAGTCGCTTCTCCTATCGGAGACGCATTGCGAACGCGTCTACGCTCGCAATGCGAAAATTGTGGCAGATAACGCCAAAAAAGCACAGCAAAGTCAGTGGAATTTGGTTATTCAAGGTGAAACAGAAATTAGCAAATCTCTCAAGTTAAATTGGCAAAAGTTACAGGCTTTAGCAACCAATCGTGTAAGAACAACTGATCCTCTGGATATCTTGCATTCTAACGAGATTTTTGATTTTCATGGTGTGCCTGTGTCAGCACTATTGCAACAGTTTGTGGTAGCTAATTAGGTGATATTTATCACCTAATTAGCTACCTTGCTGCATTGATTCTCCAGTCATTTGTGATGCAGTAAATACCGCCTTTCGCATTGAAGGGCTGACAAAGCAATATAGCTGCTGAATTTTGGTGACTGAATCAGTGATTAAAAGCTTATCTTAACCAGAATTATTCTCATTGAAATTGGTAGATAAAGCTGTAAAGTTAACAGAAAAAGACGAAGCGATCGCTGAAATAAATTTTCATACTTATGCTGTTTTCATTTGCAGCGGTTCGCTATTCTGAGAGTTTGGTATACGCAAATCATCAAATTGCGGAACTGTCAAAAGATAATAGAGCATCTGCTGACGTGCTTGCTCACAAATACGTTTAAGTGCAACGGCATCAATCTTCAGATTCCGAATATCACGACTACGATGCAGTTGTAAGAAGCAGCCTAAATTGTGGTTCAACTCAAAGATTGTCCGATTTATTTGCTCTGTTACGGTTTTTTCTGGTAAATAAATTCTATCCCTGTCTGGATATTCATAACCAGAGAAAATATGATAATGTCCGTCATTTTCACCAAAGCAATCAAAACGCAAGATGTGATCACCTGAAACAATCAGTTCTAAAGCAGGCCCCTTGCCAATTGGCAGAATTTTCCAATAAACCTTGATTAGCACTTTGGGTTGAATTTCATAGATGACAATATCTTGCTCAGACGGATCGTGCTTTAATCTACCAAACTGCTGACGATACAATTGGCGCAGACGATACGAGAAGGTATAGGGCAGAACGGTATTGGAAACAGTTTTTACGAAACTCTTCATAAGAGCCTAGGGAAAAATAAATTAGGTAAAATCTTGGTTTAATCAGTGTATCAACTTGATATGCAACGGATGATATACCATGAGTTACCTAAATTTTCAATAGATTTGCCCGTCTTCATCTATTATTCATAATTTCCCATTAAATTTGAACAGTTTCCCCAAATTCTGGTGAAGTTAAAATTTCTACGCCATCTTCTGTTACAGCAATTGTATGTTCAAATTGCGCCGACAACTTGCGATCGCGCGTCACAGCTGTCCAACCATCATTTAACATTTCTACTTCCCAAGTGCCTTCATTAATCATCGGCTCAATGGTAAATACCATTCCCGGTCTCAGGCGCTTACCTTTACCACGAGTACCATAGTGCGGCACATCTGGGGCAGTATGGAAAATATTACTGATACCGTGTCCGACAAAATCTCGTACCACAGAAAAACCTTCAGACTCAGCATACTCTTGAATTGCTGCCCCAATATCCCCGATCTTCGCTCCTGGTTTCACCTCAGCAATACCCCGATAAAGACACTCTTGAGTTACTTCTACCAATTTTTTTGCCTTCTCTGAAGGCTCACCCACAATAAAAGTTTTTGATGTATCACCGTGGTAGCCATCCACAATCGGCGTAACATCGATATTAATAATGTCACCTTCTTTGAGGATTTGTTTAGCATTGGGGATGCCATGACAGATTACCTCATTCACGCTGGTGCAGATTGACTTGGGGAAACCTTTATAACCAAGGGGGGCGCTTTTTGCACCGTGCGCCTGTGTCCAACGTTCAGCTTCATCATTGAGTTCCTGTGTAGTCACGCCAGGTTTCACTAGTGGCTCAAGATGCTCTAGTAGTTTAGCCGCCAAGCGTCCTGCCCGACGCATTTTGTCGATTTCTCTTGTGGATAAAATAACGATTAGTTCGGTTTTCATTGATGTTAATCTACAGCATCATTCAAAAACATAGTTAACCCTGTTTTTGCTGCTCTTTGGGCAGCATCAGCCACCTTGAGGGTGTATAAACTTGCTTCTGGGGTGACATATAAGGGCGTTCCATCAAACAAACGGTCTAACACCATAGTTGTGTCTTTGGCAAACAAACCCCGACGCGTTCCCACATCTATTGGTGTAGTTTCCCCTGATTGGATCAAGTATCCAGTATTACCATCAAAAATTAAAGCGCCTTTTTCGCCATGAACTTCAAATTTTCGCTCTGGCTGCCAAAGTGTCTCACCTTTGCCGTAAATTACTTGGGCTAACAGCCCACTGCTAAAGCATAGCTGACTTGTACACAAACAGGTTTGGTAGTATTCCGATTCTAATGCCCAATATCGCTGATGGCAGTTAACTGTAAAGACTTTACCGAACAAATCAACCAGACGATGTAATCGAGAAATTGCCCCAATCAAAGGAAAGCCAAATAATTCATGATTATAAGTCCATTTGCGTGGTGCGGGATTTTGGGGGTTGATGGTGCTGTAACGGACATAAAACACATCCCCAATTTTGTCTAAGTTTTGTTTTAAAGCTTGGTGTAAGCCACCCAGAAGTTCTATATGTTCGACATGCAGCAATTTATTTTGGGCTTTGGCTAAAGCAATCAGTTCTTCTGCTTCTGTGACATCCACAGACAAGGGATATTCTACAACTACATGTTTGCCGTGGGTAAGGGCAGCACGGGCGATCTCTCCATGATCTCGATTCACTGTGGAAATCACTACCAGATCCACATCTTCCCGTTCTACTAACTCTTGCCAAGAATTTACAGATGAGGTTTGGTATTCTTTGGCGAAAATTTCTGTTGTTTCTGGGGTATGTCCAACAACTGCGGCGAGATGCGTTCGCTCATCTTGCAACAGTGCTGCTGCTCTGAGTTTTGCTGCATACCCAGTACCTACCAAGCCGACGCGCACTTATGCTTGTCCTAAAACTGCCTCTGAATTATACATGATCGTCAATGGTCATTGGTCATGATTTATTCTCCCCCCAACATCCGATTTTCTCACCTCGAAGTATAATTTAAACTTATTATTTCCATGTAACTAAATTTCATTACTAATCGCGGTCAATTTCAAGTTACATGATTTAGTTTTTCCCGTAGTATCAGAATTGAAGTAAATTTTCATGCGCGGCTAATCCTATAAGTTAAGCCGTAAGTATTGCTTTAGCATAACTTATACTGCCGTTTACAAAAGAGAGGAATACTGACATGGCGACTTACAAAGTTACACTGATCAACGAAGCTGAAGGTTTGAACCAAACCCTTGAAGTTGATGATGATGTATATATTTTAGACGCGGCTGAAGAAGCTGGTCTTGATCTGCCTTACTCCTGCCGTGCTGGTGCTTGCTCCACCTGTGCTGGCAAAATCAAGTCTGGTACCGTTGATCAATCTGATCAGTCTTTCTTAGATGATGATCAAATCGAAGCTGGATATGTACTAACTTGTGTTGCTTATCCAAGCTCTGACTGCACAATCGAAACTCACAAAGAAGAAGAACTCTACTAAGGCTTAGGTGTCTTAATCAAAAATCTCTTGCAAGAGTGATTAAAGTTGAAAAAGTTAAAGCAGCACATCGAGGAAAAGTTTTTTCCTTCTTCAATGTGCTTTTTCAACTTGAGTTGACAAAAAATTTAATTGAGTATTGTCACCCTAAGCAGGAACACAACAATTATCTGTGTTCCTGCTTCATTATTGGGCTTCAGCACTATCTAGCGTTTGATTTTGTCATTAAAGATTTGAATTTTTGTACCAGGATAGTAAAATTGGAGAATTTTGGGTGTTTCCCAGCCCAACTTGGCTAAATTTTGTGCGCCAGTCTGACTCAAACCAACACCATGTCCCAGTCCACCACCGATAAAGGCATACCCCCACAATTCGGCTGTACCTTTGTTTAAAGGTTGTAAGTAAAATAATGTACTTACAGGCGCAGCAAAGGCACTACGTACTTCATCTTTATGTAGGGTAAATACGCCAATATCAGTTTTGATGGCTAAGTCAAGAATACGCCCACTATGACTACGCTTGGTAACAGCGATCGCTTCAATTGTTTTAAATTTGGAGTATGGGCTATTTTTGACGCGCAAGAATTTTTGTAAATCTTTGGCAATATCTTCGAGAGAAGTTTCTTTGTTCCAGCGAAATACATCCCATTCACTTTCGTTGAAACCTTGCTTCATGTTGATAAATTTGCGGAAGTTATCTTCATCTGCCAAACTCTGTTGTGATAAGTTCCAAAAATTAATCGGCGCATCTACCACTGGCTGCAAATAAGGACGATCTTCGCCATTCCAGACATCGCTAAAGAAGGCGGTGACACCACCAGTTGTAGAAGAGTACAAAGCATCAATTAGCTGGTTGTTATAAGTTACTACCATACCTCTAGTAGCAGCGATCGCTTGATCTGTTTTACTGGTTGCGCCACTCAGCCCATAATAAACTTGGCAATGGGTATCAGCACATAATTGGTAGTTATCAACAGCGAATCTCCGCAAATTTCTTAAAGCATAAGTCCGGGCTAAAATTGCTTGGGCTTCTAAGGCGGCTTTGGGCGCATTTGAGCCAATTTCGTTGGGGACAACACCACGTAAATAAGTTTCTAACGATACTTCATTGACTAATGTATATGTACCGTAAGCATTGGGCTGCAATACCATTCGCCCAGCATATAAACGACCAGTTCCAGGTTTTTCACCTTTGTTGAGGCGAATTAAGTTTTTATCGGCACTGATGGCTAAATTTGTGGGACTGTAACGTTTACCATTGACTACCCAACTAACTTTTGGTACTTCTTTCTGAATCTTGGTATCGATGGATGCCATTTTTGCACCAGATTCTTGCAAGTTCTGGAATAGCAATCGACGTAATAAAGGTGTACTGTAAACATCTCGCTTGGCCCACACTTGCCAGCGTTCTGGCTGGGAAATTTCAACTTCTATCCCTTGAGAACGCCATTTATTAGCACTATCTTCTGCTGTTTCAAAGGTACGATATGTCCCTAAAACCACCACTTCCTCAACGACAGGTTTTGCCAAAGCTTGCATGACTGTTTCGAGTTTGACAGGCTTGTCGGTGACGATGGTTTGTTGCTTGTTGCCTACTGGAAATCTTAACCGCAAGCGATCGCCTTTTGTCGGTTCTAGTTGCAGCTTGGCCGTGGATTTTTCGCCAAATCTCTGTACAATTCCTACTCTCAATTCTACGTCTGTGCTGTTGCTCCCAGGCCCTGATGCGGCTGTCAGCCCCAATAAGCAAAATGTCGTTACTACTGTGTAAGACAAACGCCAAAACGAAAATTCAATCGTGACTTGATTCTGCCTTTTCGTATTGCGCTGGGGCAGAGTTACCATTTGCTTTGTAGCGTAGTGGTTTTGTCGCATGAACGCTCCAATAGTACCATTCCCAATTTAGCTACCTAAATCACTTGCAAATCAAAGTCATAACGACTATGATTTACCTATAGGCACAAAACAGAATTAGTTGGATCAACTCCTTATGGCCAAAGTCCAAGAAATTCCATTAAATCAAATTAAACGTCCCTTGCCCCGTATCAACGATCCACAGAAGGTAAGAGCCTTAATGGAATCTATTGCGGAAATTGGGCAGCAAGAACCCATCGATATTCTAGAAGTAGACGGACAGTATTATGGCTTTTCTGGCTGCCATCGTTATGAAGCTTGCCAGCGTTTAGGCCAAGAAACCATATTAGCCAGAGTCCGTAAAGCTCCTCGCAGCGTTCTCAAGATGCACTTAGCATAAAAAGTATGAAGTGTGAAGTTTGAAGTATGAAATTTCATAATTCAGCTTTTAACTTCATCATTCTTAGTCCCTAATCCTCAAATAATAAGTTTAGGAGAAAATTATGTCATCCCAAGCAACAGTAAAAAATGTAAATATTGGCATCGACGAAGAAAATAGAACAAAAATTGCCGAAGGATTGTCTCGCCTATTGGCTGACACTTATACACTGTATCTAAAAACCCATAACTTCCACTGGAATGTTACGGGGCCAATGTTCCAAACATTACACCTGATGTTTGAGACCCAGTATACAGAACTAGCTTTAGCTGTAGATTTAATTGCTGAACGAATTAGAGCCTTGGGTTATCCCGCACCTGGAACTTATAGCGAATATGCCAAACTCAGTTCGATTCCCGAAACTCCCGGAGTTCCCAAAGCCAAGGAGATGATTCAGTTACTTGTTGAGGGACAAGAAGCTGTAGTGCGAACTGCTCGGTCGATTTTTCCTGTGGTAGATGAAGTTAACGACGAACCCACCGCCGATTTATTAACTCAGCGGATGCAAGTCCATGAAAAGACAGCTTGGATGTTGAGAAGTTTGCTGGAAGAATAAGGAATATGAAGGATGAAGTGTGAAGTCTAAATTATCAATTTCATCCTTCAACCTGAATTCTTCATCTTGAGTAGCCAATGCCAAATCCTGATTTCACCCAAAAGCTGCAAGATTTAGCCCAAAAAGTGGGAATTACAAGTTTTAAAGCTTTGAGTAAAGCCGCTGGTGTCTCAGAGAGACAAATATTGCGGTTGCGGCGGGGAGAGGTAGAGCAGATGCGAGTGGATGTACTGTTAAAGTTGTCTTCCGTTCTCCAAATGTCGTTGAACGAATTAGTCACAACTTTTTCATTACTAGAGTTGAGTAAAGGTAATGAAGTATCGACTCAACAGATGTTACAGGAGATTGCAGATTTAAAAAAAGAATACCAGCGATCGCAATTACAAATAGCACAACAGAGAGAGTTATTACTCCAAGAATTCCAGCAGTCGAGTTTACAACTGCTGGAATCTTTATTATTGCAATTTCCCGCCGCCGCCCAGAAAGCGCGGGAAAATCCGCAGTTTGAGGCGGTGAAGATACTTCCATTAGTGGAGAACCCCCTGAAAAAACTGTTACAGGCTTGGGGGATAGAAGCGATCGCACCAATAGGTGCAGAAATACCCTACGATCCCCAAATCCATCAATTAATGACAGGAACAGTACAGCCAGGAGAATTAGTCAAAGTCCGCTACAGTGGCTACTTGCAAGGCGAGAAACTGGTTTATAGAGCTAAAGTGAGTTTAATTGAGCCAGTTTGACGAGACTGTATTTAAATTTCTAATTTTTTGCTGGACTAATTTGTGTGAAAAGAATTATAGATATTGGGAATAATAATATGGTCGAGGAGATCGCCTCTGAAAACCTGAATAAATTTATTCAAGGAATCACCATAATGCTAACTAGATTCTGGTGTGATTGATACAAAAATTACTTTTGGTTCTCAGTTATGTTCATATATCTACCGCTTGTACCAAAATTTTGAAAAAATTCGTTGCCAAAATTTAATTTTGTAATTTACGTTACGGCAAGATGAATAAAAAAAAATTTGCGTATTGATAAATCTGGCAAATGAAATTATGGATACTTCTTAATTAGGCTTGAAAAGGTATTATCTACAATCACATCTTGAAAAGATTGCCATAAATCTAGCGATTTCTAGTAATTAATGACTTTTATTTTGCTATTTTTTTGCTCAAAATAGCTATTAGTATATAATACTAACAAAATCTGGATTTTTTCATATAACAATGGGAGAAAATAGTATGGATAACCAAGTACAAATTGTTAAACTCAACGGCATTATCAACACAAACAATTCACAAAATCTTAGAGATAATATTACTGAACTTCAAGAAAGTGGCGCAAAAATTGTGCTAGTCGATTGTCAAGATGTCACATTTATGGATAGTTCAGCGTTAGGTGCCTTAGTATTAGCCTTCAAAGCATTAAGAGCAACAGGTACCAAACTAGTTCTTTGTTCTATTAATGAACAAGTGAGAATTTTATTTGAATTGACTGGTATGGACAAAGTTTTTGAAATTTTTCCTAGCCAAGATGAATTTCATCAAGTTGTGCTTTCCAAAAATTAATTAATCAAATTGAATTTGTAAGATTGATAAGTCATCATCAAAAGTCTCTTTGGAGTTTAAAGCGATAAGGTAATTCAATACTTGTTCTAATGGGCAATCAAGCGTATTTTGTAAGCTGACTAATATCTGAATTAAACCATCTAAACTCCAAAGAGTTCCATCTGCTTTTGTAATTTCGTAAGCCCCATCACTAAAAATATAGAGATTACTAAATTTTTCAATTTGGCAACAAGCATCAACATATTTGGCTTCAGGAAACATCCCAACTGGCATCCCAGGAGTTCTCAATAGCTGAACTTCTGTGTTTTTAGGAGATTTACCAGATACTAATACGGCTGGTGGATGACCAGCACTAGCATAAACTAACTGCTGGGTAATTCGATGATAAACTCCATACCAAATAGTAAAGTATTTATCATTTTGATAATTCATCTGAAAAGTTTCATTTAATCCCCGCAGTACATCACTTGGTTGATAGTAATTTAAACTTTTCAGCGCCCGCGATCGCAATAAATTTAATACAGAAATTGATGGGAGAGTCGCTTTGAGTCCATGTCCGGCTGTATCTAATAAATAAACTGCCAAATAATCATCATCTAACCAATAATAATCAAAACAATCACCACCAAGTTGACGTGAAGGAATAAAACAAGAATTTATATGTAGTGGTTCAGTTATTGGTAAAGGTAAAAGTGAACGCACATACTCAGCAGCTTGTGCCAATTCTGTTTCTAAAAGCTGCTTTTGGATTTGCAAATCTCGACTCAATTGATGTAGCCGTAATCCTGCTCTGACTCTAGCTTTTAATTCATTCTGCTCAATAGGTTTAGTGATAAAATCATCAGCCCCCGCATCTAATCCCTTAACACGATCAGAGACAGAATCTAAAGATGTTAATAAAATAAAAAAACTGGTGGATAAATTAGGATCTGTTTTAATGTAATTACATACTTCTAGCCCATTTAATACAGGCATAATCCAATCACAAATAATGAGTGCCGGATGAGTGGCGATCGCCTTCGCAATTCCTTCTTCTCCATCACTAGCGGTAATTACCTCATAACCTTGTTTTTCTAACAGTCTTTTCAGAAATATTTGTATTGTTGAGTCATCGTCAATTACTAATATTTGGAACATAAAAAGTCGAAATCATTAATAATTATTCTATCTCATCAAAAATTACGGTGGTGATAAAGGATTCATCCACAAGAGGATAGCACGTTTGAGTTGGTTTAAATCGCGGTATACCTCTTGCTTAAACCATTGTCCCAAAGCGTCAAAAGGAGTAAACGAAGCTCCTGTTTGCCATTTGATATCTTGTCCTAGCGGGGTTGTATGAGTTCCAGGTAAGGTTTGTGCTGTTACCATATCTGGAAAGCGTTGCTGTAATATTTTGGTTAAAGCAGCTGATTGGTCGAGGTTATCATTATTGAATTTAATTAATAAATTCCGGCGGATTTTATAGCCTTCTTGGACAATTTTATTGGTTTCTAATGGCGAGGGGGTAAACTCAATTGCTAAAGTAGAATTTAATTGATCAACTAAGGGAATAGCATCCTTAGCCGCATAATTATTAAACGAGATTAAAATATTTCCGGCTCTTTCTACAGGGTACAAGCTACCGATGAGCAAATGAAGTTTGCAACCCATGCTGTGTCCAATACCATAAGTAGGAAGATAAAGCTTCCGCAATACAGCCGAGTCATGTAAGCGTTCTAGAGTGCGGTCGAAGTTTAATAAAACAGATTGGGCGATCGCTATATGATCTAGAGTATTCACAAAGGGAGTCGCAATCACAACATATCCTTTACTGGCTATCTGTTCGAGTAACCAACGGTAAGTTAGGTGGGGTGCAGTCGCCACAAATGCACCGCCCAAAAAATGGATAATACCTATAGGATTTTTGGGAATGAGTACCCAGTTACCTCTAATTTCTTTCCAGTCCATGCCTGTAGGCGATCGCTTAATTTACACTTCTTTATATTAGACTGGGAATTGGGACAGTGGGAAATCAAAACAGAAAAAGTATGCGATCGCAGATTTACTACACCAGTTTCATCCAGTTCCTTCCCACCAAAACTTGTTCAGCACTCAAATCTAACTCTGAGAAAGTTACTGAAATGATGAATTTTTAGCGATCGCCATCCTCATTGATGACTCAATAACATTTATTTTACACCTTGATTAATTGGCGGTTAATTATTTATCTCAACCCAGTTTTAACAGATAAGATTTATCAGTCAATCTTGTCTATAAATTTCAGCCTGGACTTTGTAATCTTTTCATTTCATACTGCACATCTAAAGCAATCTGCAAGGCTTCATTTAATAACTTGCCATGCTCCGTCGCTTTTTCTGTAACTTGCATTGTGGTTAAAGTTGCTAAATTATTGGCAAATAACTCAGTGTTGCTAATAATAAAATTCTGATTTTCTCGCAAAATTCTTTCTGTCTTCAAAGCTCGGACTAAATCTGCTCTAGTTAGTTGTAATGCGGCAATTACTTTTTCTCTTTTTTGAATACTAACTTCGGGATTACCAGCCGCTTCTATTTGGTCATTAATATCTATTGCTTTTATTACTGCATTATATCGATCAACATCTTCTAAGAGAATTTCTAGGGAGTTAGTCATATTCTCTTTTAAGATTTTCCGAATGTTGCGCCATAGTAAATAAAAAATTATCTGTATTGTAGCACTACCAGCAAAACATACTATTAATAATAGTATCCAAGATGGCAGGGTTAACCAGTTGGCAAATAACTTAATAATAATATCAAAAATTAAATAACTAAAAACAAATATAGAAAAGCTAATAAAAACTACTGTCGCTCCTTCTGAGCCTTTCATTTTATATATAAGCTGTTTACTAAATTCTTTTAGAGGATTAGTAATTAAAACTAGTTGATATTTGACCGGCAAATTAGTCAGTTGTTGTAATTCTTTTTGGCTAATTTCTAAACCATGTAAATCATCACGCACAGCTTTCCCCATCATCAGCTACATAGTTATTTAATACAATATAACAACCAAATTTAGAGATTGCTGAATCAAATGGCATTTTGGCAAGAATTTTTAACTTCTGAAAACGTGTATAAAAACTATTAAAATATTTACGCATAAATACTTACCATATCTCTTCATAATTATTAAAAGTTTGGCTGTCCAGATAGCAGCACAGTTAGCACAAAATCCATCATAAAAATTGATACCCAGGTCGTAACAACTGCTGTTGTTGCTGATTCTCCTACTTCTTTAGCTCCACCTTTGGTAGTTAGTCCCCAACTACAACCATTAACAGCAACTAGCGTTCCAAAAATGAATCCTTTTAACAAAATAATCATTAAATCTGAGGGTGCTAAAAAAGTTCTGACTGATTCTAAAAATACTTCTGGAACAATCTGGTAAAATTGCCATGCAGCAAATACACCACCAGTGATGCCTATCATCACAGCAAAAATCATCATGAAAGGCATCATTAAGCAGCAGGCGATGACTCTAGGAAGTACTAAATAATCTATGGGATCTGTTCTGAGCATGTAAAGTGCATCAATTTGCTCTGTGACGCGCATAGCACCCAGTTCTGCGGCAAAAGCAGAACCAACTTGTCCAGCCAGAATACTAGCTGTCAAAATTGGAGCTAATTCTCGGCAAAAAGCTAAGGCAAAAGCTCCCCCCACCGCACTAACAGCACCAAACTGGACTAATTCTCTGGCTGTTTGAATAGTAAAAATCATGCCAGCAAAACCACTGACAAGCAAAACTGGAGAAATAGAACCAGGCCCAGCCGTCACCATGTGTTCCAAAATTTTGCGATAGTAAGCTTTTCCCTGGAATAAATGGAGTAATACTTGACCAAACAGCAACACAGCAGCACCACAACGTACAATCCACAATTGCTCTAGATTTTGTTTTAGTGGCAACTTTCCCTTCCTGAAGACTGAGTTTCTTACACCAAATAATAGGAAATATAAATACATAAGGATGCACTTTGTTGGTAGCAAAGTACTTTTGAGTACTTCTGCACTAATATTCCCAGCCAATGGATTTTTTATTTGTTTTGAAATTTCGCAAAACACACCAAAAAACTATTTTGCCTACTGCGATACATCTTGAAAAGCTGGCAGCTTGATGGTTGCTATACTCTAATTATGGCAGATGAATTGCTGTTTTAGGCGAAAAAACTAGCAAATTCTCACAAATAGGCAACTATCTAAAGTAAGATAATTTATTTAATAAATGTAACCTTTTAGCTAGTTGTTGAAACCTAGAAATTTTTGAAATTATTAACTATAGATATACTATCGATTTTCCCGTTCTAAATATTACTAAATATCATGCAGCAGGAAGATTACGGAACTACTTAAAAAAAGTATCCTTATCAAAGTCATGAACTGAGATGAGCTTCCTACTTACTAAAGACCACTGTAAATTATCTGATTAATACATGGTTTTTAGCAGGGGCTGAAATTGCCATGTCTGGAAATATTTAGATTTTCCATATTTCTACTTTGTTCTGGAGGAAATTTTCATGAATAATTTATTTGGTTGGTCATTAGCACATATAACTTTGCTGGTTTTAGGCGTAACAACTGCTACAGTTAGCCAGAACATCGTTTCGGCACAAACTACAGATCCATCTGTTACACCTGCGCCATCGAGTACACCTTCTCCATCTGCTACACCTTCTTCATCTCCAACTGCTACAAGTAACTTTTCTGATGTCAGTTCCGACTATTGGGCAACTCCATTTATTCAAGCATTAGCCGCTAGAAATGTGATTTCGGGATTTCCTGATGGTTCATTTAAACCTAACCAAGCTGTCACTCGCGCCGAATTTGCGACGATGATTCAAAAAGCTTTTAATCAAAATCCAGTTCGGCAAATTAGTTCAGGTGGATTTACAGATGTACCGGCTAACTATTGGGCTGCTTCAGCGATTCAAGAAGCTTATGAAACAGGATTTATGACGGGATATCCTGGTAATGTGTTTCAGCCAAATTTGCAAATTCCCAAAGTTCAGGCGATCGCAGCTTTATCCAGTGGTTTAAATTTAAATAGTAGTGGCACTGCATCAGATGTTCTCAACACTTATTACACTGATGCTTCGGCAATTCCTAACTATGCAGTGAACAATGTAGCTGCGGCAACTCAAGCTAACATTGTTGTCAACTACCCAGATGTTAAACAACTCAATCCCCAAGTTCCCTTAACTCGTGCTGAAGCCGCTGGTTTGTTGTATCAAGCCTTAGTCAGACAAGGACAGGCGCAACCTCTGGCTAGTAATGTGACGGCTGCTAATTATATAGTTGCAGGCAATACTGGCAATACTCAAACTGGCAGCACTCAAACTGGTAATGATATTGTTTCCATCGCCGCGTCTAATAATTCTTTTAGCACTTTAACTACTTTATTACGGACAGCAGGTTTAGCTGATACTTTACAACAACCAGGCCCTTATACAGTCTTTGCACCTACAGATCAGGCGTTTGCAGCTTTGCCGGCTGGTACTGTACAGCAATTACAACAGCCAGAAAATAGAGAACTGTTGTTGAAAATTCTCAGATATCATGTGGTTCCTGGTTCATTAACTGCAAGTCAACTTCAGGCTGGTGAACTGAGAACATCGGAAGATGAATCTGTAAATATCAAGGTGGATAGCGCTAATAATCAAATTGCTGTCAATAATGCCAGAGTTATCCAACCAAATGTGCAAGCTAGTAATGGTGTAATTCACGTTATTAATGAAGTTCTGATTCCACCTAACTTGAATGTTAGTCAACAACCAGGAGACAATCAAACTACTCCTGGCGGAACTGGTACAACTAATATTGAAGCTGGTAGAGCGACTCGTGGTGGTTCTAGCTACATTGGAGTTGCTGGTAACATCGGTTTGGGTGGAGACTCAGCTTTAAGCGAAGGAAATATTGCGGTAATTAGCAAAGTTGGTCTAACTAACTACATTTCTGTACGCCCTTCCGCAGTGTTTGGCGACGATACTGTAGTTCTAGTACCCGTAACTTTTGATTTTCTACCTCGTTCAGTGAATCCTACAGGTGAGCAACGCTTTCCAGTATCTCCTTTTGTTGGTGCTGGTGTCGCTATCGAAACTAGTAATGATGCTGACGTTGGACTGTTGTTAACTGGTGGTGTGGATGTACCTTTAGGCGATCGCTTTACCCTTAATGGTACTGTCAATGCTGCTTTTTTAGATCAGACTGATGTTGGTTTACTCTTCGGTGTTGGTTACAACTTTTAATTAATTCCCTTAATCTCAAATAAACAGCCGCAAATTATCGCGGCTGTTTATTTGAAAAATCAAGAATTAAGATCTATCTGCCAATACCAACGTATTGGAAGCCTGCTCTCACCATTGTTTCAGGGTCGAGAAAGTTACGACCATCAATCACGACAGGATTATTCATGAGTTGTGCCATTTTGGCATAATCTAACTGGCTGAATTGTTGCCATTCGGTTACGAGTACCAAAGCATCACAACCATCGGCTAGTCTTTCAGCATCAGTTTCTACTAAAACACCAGAAAGACCATGACGCATCCCGGTTTGAGAAATAATTGGGTCGTAAGCTTTAACTTTGGCTCCTAAGCGGTTGAGTTGCTCAATTAAGTTGAGTGCAGGTGCATCGCGCAAGTCGTCGGTATCTGGTTTGAAGGTTAAACCAAGCAAGCCAACTGTTTTACCTTTGAGGATTTTCAGGACTTGCTGAAGTTTTTCCAAAGCAATCAAACGTTGGCGTTCGTTAACACTAACGGCTGATTTGAGTAATTGAGCTTCGTAACCATAATCATCAGCAGTGTGAATCAAAGCTGAAACGTCTTTGGGGAAGCAAGAACCACCCCAACCAATGCCGGCTTGCAAGAATTTGTTACCGATGCGGGAGTCTAAACCAATACCTTTGGCTACTTGAGTGACATCAGCACCAACGCGATCGCAAATGTTAGCAACTTCGTTAATAAAACTAATCTTGGTGGCTAAGAAAGCATTAGCAGCGTATTTGATCATCTCTGCCGAACTGAGGTCTGTAGCCAGTATAGGTACAGGTGGCAAAGATTGATCAGCCGCAAACTTGCGCTCGACGATTGGTGCATAAAGTTCCTGCATCATAGCGAGCGCTTTTGAGCTATTACCGCCTAGGACAATGCGATCAGGGTTAAAGGTATCGAAAACTGCCGAACCTTCACGCAGAAACTCTGGGTTGCTGACAACATCAAAATGTGCGGCTAGTTCTGGCAATTTGTCATCGCTAGGCACACCACCTGCTGGTACCAGTGCTTTTTGACGTTCCGCAATTCCATCTAAAACAATCATTCGCACCCAGTCACCAGAACCAATGGGTACTGTAGATTTGTTAACGACAACTTTATAGCCACCATTGAGGTTAGCTCCGATACCACGAGCTACAGCTTCAACATAACGGGTATCGCTTTCACCGTTGGGTAGAGGTGGTGTACCTACCGCAATAAACAGAATTTCACCGTGGGCAACCCCAGCAGCAAGATCTGTGGAAAACTCGATTTTGCCAGATTGAATGGCAGATTGCATAATTTCTGAAAGACCAGGCTCGAAAATTGGCGATTGCCCAGACTTCATGAGTTTGACTTTTTCTTCGTTGTTGTCTATGCAAACTACATCATGCCCAATGTGAGCCAAGCAAGCACCTGTAACTAAACCAACGTACCCAGTACCAATTACGCAAACACGCATTTTATTATCTCCTCGCTTTCTTGGGGTTATTCTGCAAAAATGAAGTCGTTAATATGACATCTGCGCATCGTCTATTAACTAATCATTCCAGTGCAAGCTATGGCTAAAAGTTAGCTTGTACTATAGTTCAGAGCAGTTTTAGCAACTGCTGTGAAGCTTCAATCCTAGGTATCGCTGTTTATGCGATCGCGGAAATCCTCTATTGTCAGTTTTAACCCCTCTTGCAGAGGAATGGTAGGTTCCCAATTTAACCAAGTTTTTGCTCTGGTAATATCAGGGCGACGGCGGCGAGGATCATCTGAAGGTAGAGGTTCAAACTTAATTTCGGCATCGGGATTTACTTGCTTCTGCACAGCCTGTGCCAATTCCAAGATGGTGTATTCGTCAGGATTACCTAAATTTATCGGCCCAGTGAATTCACAATTCATCAACCGCATCAGCCCTTCTACTAGATCTGATACGTAGCAAAAACTACGTGTTTGCGTACCTTCTCCGTACACAGTTAAGGGAATACCCCGTAGTGCTTGGACAACCAGGTTGCTGACTACCCGACCATCGTTTTCTAACATCCGTGGGCCGTAGGTGTTAAATATCCGTGCTACCCGAATCTCAACTTTATTTTGTCTGTAGTAGTCAAATGCCAAAGTTTCGGCAATTCTTTTGCCTTCGTCGTAGCATGAACGCAATCCAATAGGATTAACGTTACCTCTGTAGTCTTCGGTTTGGGGATGAACTTCCGGATCACCGTAAACTTCACTAGTTGAAGCTAACAAAAATCTTGCTTTTACACGCTTTGCTAACCCCAACATATTCAGTGTTCCCATAACGTTAGTCTTAACGGTTTTCACTGGGTTGTACTGATAATGTACTGGTGAAGCTGGACAAGCTAAATGGTAAATTTGATCGACTTCTAAACGAATTGGCTCAGTAATATCGTGGCGGATCAACTCAAAGTTGGGGTTCCCCATCCACTTGAAGATATTACGTTTAGTACCCGTATAAAAATTATCTAAGCAAATTACTTCATGCCCTTGAGGTATTAATCGGTCGATAAGATGGGAACCAATAAACCCAGCGCCGCCCGTCACCAAAATTCTCATAGTTTTCCTGATATTTACAGATACTAGTAGTGGCTGTTTAGCTTGTTTTTAGAGTACCCAGCCGAGATGCAAAAATGCAGGGCGCACAGAGCTAAATTAGTAATGTATTTTGGGATTGATTATTTTGTTATGTATGCAATTTTGTTACATTGACACTTAGTTGCTGGACAATTCATCTAGCAAAATAGCAAACATCACTTAAGGGTTGAGCGTTTCTGCCCTAGAATTCATGAAATCTTCAACAAAATAAAGTTTACAGTAAAACACTAATTATAATCAGTACTAACTTTTGATCTAGCTGAAGTTGCCAAATTACCCATCTTAAGTTGTGAGTTTCGCAAATGCCTTAAACAGTAGAGGTAGTGTTAGCAACACTTTTTGGTGTGGCGCTGATTTGAGTATTTTGTGCATCTCTCAGAATGACAATAGAGCAAGTAAGTTGCCTGGCTATCTGAGTGGTGAGATCACTCATAACTAAACCACCAGGGATAGTATAATTGCGTACGAAGGGTAACACTACTAAGTCATACAATCGTGCTGCCTGTAAAATTGCTTGGGCAACATTTTCATGAGCAATAATTTGAATTTCTGGGGGATTTGCCAGAGCTAATTGCGACACTAAAACAGCAAGTTGCGATCGCCTTGCTGCGATTTTACTAGAACTAATGCGGCGATCGCACACATTCAAAACTGTAACTTGGGCTTGGTTTGTATCTGCCAGCATTTGGGCAAACTGGACAGCAGGCAATACAGGGGAAGTTAAATTTTCTAATGGTACGAGAATGCGTTGAATTTTCTGGGGTGATTCCACCAGCCGAGTCACAGCTACAGAACAATGAGATGCCCATAGTACAGTATCAATTACATTGCCAAATAAACGCGATCGCAACCCAGTTCGTTTATCCCAACCTATTACAATTAAACTCGCCTTTTGCTCTCGTGCGGCTCTGGTAATTCCTGACGCAAAGGCATTATCAATTCGCAGTAGTGATAATGTTTCTATGCCCAAATTACGACTCTGGTCGTGAGCTTTTGCTAATAAGCGTTCACTCTTTTGCAGAGATGCTTCTAACTGTGGTGCATCCATTCGAGCCGCAGCAGTAGCAATACTTAACGCGATAATTTTGCTCTTTTCTGGATGAGCTAATAATGCCGCCATTTCCATTAAGTATTGCTGTGTTTGAGGATTATATATAGGTACAACTATAGTAAAATTACTGTGTTTTTCTGCACTTTTTTGTTCAGGCAAATTTACTGTTAGTGCTTCTAGCAGGGGTGTAGGTGTGACCGCAACAGCTATGCCATTGGTGAGCAACGGCCCTAAAGTTGATGTAATCAGCATCAATGCCACAACACTATGTAATACTTCCATTGACAGCAAGCCAGCACGATACCCTAAAAAAGTACCAGCTAAGGTCGTACTGACTTGGGGCAGTGATATAGACCACATAGTTAACATTTCTTGCCAGTTGTAACGATAACAGATTTTTGCTAACAACGCTGCTAAAAATTTGCTAACAATTACACCAATAACAACTAACAGCATTAACTTTAAAGTTGTAATACTGCTGCTCCACCCAGGTAAATCAATTAGCAAACCAAGCTTAACAAAAAAGACGGGAATAAATAGCACACTACCAACAAAGACAAGCTTGTCTTTAGTGGGGCTTTCACCTACTACTGTATTAACCGCTAAACCTGCTAAAAATGCTCCGACGATTTTTTCGATTCCAATGAGTTTAGCGCTAATTATGGCAATAAATACTGATAACAATACAAATAAAAGTTTATTCCCTTCATCATCTCCAGAACGGCGGAAAAATTCTTGCCCAGCCCAATCAAAACCCAGCAAAATAATTGTTGTGTAAATAATTAGCCTACCTAACAAGGTGAGTATGTAAGATAAACTCAATACATCTGCTTGTAAACTAAATAAACAAACATCTAAAATCAGAACAGCGCTAATATCAGTAAATATCGTCGCTCCAATGGTGGCACTAACAACTGGATTATTAATAACTCCTAGGCGGCTAAGAATGGGATAAGCTAAAAGAGTATAAGAAGTGAATAAGCTGCCTATTAATATAGATGTATTAATCGCAAAACCAAAAATCCTTCCTAGTAAGATTCCCATCAACAAAGGGATGACAAAGGTGAAACCAGCAAATCCCCAAGAGCGTATTTGACTCTGGTTTAATTGTCTGAAATCCTGTTCTAAACCTACTAAAAACATCAAATAAATTAAGCCAATGTCAGATAGTAGGTTAATGATTGATAAATCACTATGGAATAGATTCCAACCTGATGGGCCTAGTACAACTCCAGAACCTACTAAACCAACTAACCCTGGTAGTCTGAGACGCTCAAACAGGATGGGGACGACTAAAATAACCAGCAACAAAATTGCTAAGGGAACGATTGGTTCCTGACCCAGAACTTGGGAAGTTGGTTCTAGAGCAAGAACTTGTAATACTGGTTCCATAGGAAATACTTAAAGGGGCGACGGCAAAGTAGCGATATCCTCAAAGGCGATCGCTCAATCAAAATAAATAATTATAAAAGCCACCCTGACAAATGACAAAACAGTTTATTTCAAACTACTGAGGTAATTGTTGAGAAAATAACTACCTATGGATGGATTTGACTTAAAATAAACCGTAAGCGATCATAATCGTCTTTTAAAAGCACACTCAGCATCCGTCCTGCCTTAACAAGCCATTCTCGGTCAGCTTTGCGTAACTGGTAAACATCTCGAATGGCTGCTGCGGTTAAAGACTCAACTGGCGCACCATTTACAGACAATAATGTCCGTAAAAAATCTAATTCTTCTGTAAATTTAATAATTGCTTCCGCTTCGCATCGATAAACTGCTTGATGAATTTGCGGCGGGCGGGGTGGTAGATACTGATATATTCTGGAAATTTCGTGGGAATTTGGGGAAGGCGGTGCAAAACCAACAATCGCCGCCCGAAATTCAGTTTTGAGCATAGCAAATATCTGGGGTTGTTCCTCGCGTAAATCTTGCAATGACAACCCCAGCGCCACAGCCCGATGTATAGAATCTATCGGCATGGTTGTGGCATAAGACACCACAGCATACACTTGATTACCAGATTCTTCATCTACAGCACAAACCCAACTACCAAAAGGTGGCATCGCGGGAAAGCTCAAGTCTTCTGGTTCCAAGCATTGTGCCAGAAATTCAGTAGTGTTAGTCTCAATCACCTCCGCAATATGATTGGGGTGGCGATCGCTGGTCGCAAATTGTGGTAGAGGAAGACGCATAGAATCAAGGTTAAAAGGCAAAATGCAAAAGGTAGAAGACGAAAGGCAAAAGAGATTAATTATTTTTCTTTTGCCTTTTTACCCTTCGGGTTCGCCACTTGCCGACAGTTGCCTCAAGTCGGGAAACCCGCCCACGGCACTGTCTCCTTTATGCCGGGAAACCCGTCCACCGCAGTGGCTCACTTTTTACTTCTTACTTGCTTTACGTCCTGCGGTGGTGTCTACAGGTTCCAACTCTGACAGGCGAAAGGTAATTAGTTTATCCCAGTTGCCACCTTCAAACAACACAGCTACTTTGCCATCACTTACCCGTTGTACGAGTCCTTCATAGCGATAGTAGGTATCTGCGGGATTTTTGACGCGAACAGTTGCTCCAGGCAGAATCATGATTTTTACCCTCGCTGGTTTACATACTTGTCAATAGTCAAGAGTCAAGAGTCCAAAGTCAATAGTTTAGAGTTTATTGTCCATAGTTTTTATCCTAATAGACTATTGACTCATTAATAATACTTCTGCTTTTGTCGGAAGTTTGCCACTGATTCTACTATTCCTAATGCGATGAAATTAGTCAGCATTGCAGAACGTCCATAACTCATCCAAGGTAGCGGAATTCCAGCTACAGGGGCTAAACCAACGGTCATCCCCACATTGACAATTAACTGAAACACAATCATCGACAAAACACCAATCGCCAATAACGAACCAAAGTTATCTTTGGCTGTTTGCGCTACGTGCAACAGACGGAAGCAAATCAAGCAAAAAACAAACAACACTACTAAACAACCCACAAACCCAAATTCTTCACCTACCGCTGAGAAAATAAAGTCTGTATGCTGTTCAGGGACGAAATTGAGTTGAGTCATCGGCCCTTTAAACAAACCCCATCCCCAAATTTCGCCAGCACCAATGGCAATGCGTGATTGAATCAGGTGATAGCCAGCACCCAAAGGATCATGATCGGGGTTAATAAACACAGTAAGTCGGTCTTTTTGATACTCTTTTAAGACGTGGTTCCAAGCAAAAACTCCAAGTTCACCACCCAAAATATTGAGAGTCCAAGCACCAATCGCCGCAAGACCAGATCGCCGCCAAGTTAGTGTTAGCCAGCCAACAAATGCCATTGCAAATGCCCAAAGAATGCCTAAAGGAGTTACAGCTATTTCTTTCAGAAATCCTAAAGACGCAAAACCTATTTCTTTAAATCCTAAAAACCCCAGCCCAACAGCTAGTACCTTCGTTAAGTCTATTGGCTCAGATAAAGGCCAGTAAATACTAAACAAAATGGCAGAAATGACTGGAGAAATTAACAAAATTAACCAGCCGGGATTGGCATTAGCCCAGTACAGCATCCCTAAAACGATCGCCCCAAATACCAAGGATGTCGCCAAATCGGGCTGCAAAAATACTAATCCCCACGGAACTGCTGTAATTGCCAAAGCCCGAAAAACATTATCTAGGGAAGAAGCTGTCCGCTTGTGTAATAAAGCCGCTAGAGTTATAATTATCCCAATTTTGGCAAATTCTGACGGTTGAACATTAAAACCCGCAACGCTAATCCAGCGCTGTGCGCCTTTAGCACTAGTACCAGCCAGCATCACCGCAATTAAGCTGAAGTTGGTCAGACCGTATGTAATCCAATGCCACTGAAGTAAATTTTCGTAGCGAATTCGACATAAAAACAACGCTATGAAAACACCAATCCCAGCTACTAACCAGTGCCACCACCAATCTGTAACTGGCTGTTTGAGTTCTGTACTCAGAATCATAATGCCGCCAAAAATACTGACAGCAACAGGTAAACAAAATAATAACCAATCTATTTGCTGCCAAGGCTTGACCCAAGATTTCCAGCGAACTTTGGGGAGCGAACGTTTTAACAACATTGTGCAATTTGAGAATTTAATTTGAAGAGATAAATTTACTGAGTAAAAGAATTTAGGAGACAGTAAGTAGAATTCAGGAGAAATTTTCTGAGATTGTATGAGTAATTGAGTTCACAAACCTTTGAATTTATTATTCAAAATAAAATATTTTTCCTACATAGAATCCTCATACTGAAACTACGAGAAATTCTGACTTCTGAATTTTAACTTCTAAATTCTCGATTCATAATCTGTATTCCTAGGCAACTGCCCAGGAATCAGACAAAAATTAAAATTTATGCCGTCAGTGCAGCGACTGATACTTTACCTGCAATGGTCAGGGCGATCGCTTTTAATGCTTTGGCAGAAGCCGAATCTGGTTCAGCCACAACAATCGGCACACCACTGTCACCACCAACTCTCGTGGAAATCTCTAATGGTACGCAGCCCAATAAAGAAACTCCCAACTCTGTGGCGGTTTTTTCACCACCACCAGAACCGAAAATATCGTACTGTTTATCTGGCATATCCGGGGGAATAAAGTAGCTCATGTTTTCTACTATTCCCAAAACAGGGACGTTCATTTGCTGAAACATCCGTAATCCTTTACGAGCATCTAATAAAGCGACCGTTTGTGGTGTAGTCACAATTACGGCTCCTACCATTGGCACAGCTTGGGTTAAAGTTAACTGGGCATCACCAGTTCCCGGCGGCATATCCACAATTAAATAGTCTAGTTCACCCCATTCCACTTGATAAAGAAACTGGCGAATCACCCCATTTAGCATTGGCCCACGCCAAATTACAGGCTGATCTTTATCAATCAAAAAGCCCATAGAGACTAATTTGACACCATGATTAAATGCAGGTTCTAAAACTTCGCCTTTGTCTGTAGAACGAACGGTAATTTGAGCATCACCCAGTCCTAGCATAGTGGGATCGTTGGGGCCGTAAATATCCGCATCTAGCAAGCCGACTTTTGCCCCTGTTTGCGCGAGGGCGACGGCAACATTCACAGCTACCGTGCTTTTACCGACACCGCCTTTGCCACTGGAAACTGCCAAAATGTTTTTTATCCCAGGAACACCATTGCGATCGGGTACATTTTTTTGCTGTGGTGTTTCGGCTGTGACTTCTACCTTAACTTCTGTCACCCCAGGTAGTTTTTTCACAGCTTTTTCACAATCTTCGACAATAAATTCACGTAAGGGACAGGCGGGTGTGGTCAAAACTAAAGTGAAGCTCACCTTGCCACCGTCAATGTTAACGTTGCGAATCATATTCAGTTCTACCAGACTCTTGCGGAGTTCTGGGTCTTGTACAGGTCGCAATACTTCTAAGACAGAACGGGAATCAAGGACATCGTACATAGTGTTTTCAGCATTACCGCCGTAAAAAATTTAAGAAATTTTTATTCTTAGCTAATAGAATCTTAACTTTCTTGGGAATAGCAAACTAGAGGCTAGAGACTATGGATTAAAAAACAATTTTGGCAGTACCTGTTTTATCCGTAGCCTATAACCTGTAACCTGTCACATCTAGACTCTAAAAATCAAAACAACTATCATTAAGAGATTTTTTCTTACTAGATACCGCTTGGACTGCGGCATTTTCTACGGATTCAACTAAAGAACGTGCTACTCGATCTGCATAAGGACGGGAAAATGACCAAATTAGCGGGGATAACCAGCCTTTTAGGGTCACAGAATAAGATAAACAAGTACCACAAACCGTAGATTCCACTTGATAAGTAATTCGTTCTTCCACGCCAGGAATAGCCAAAACTCTCACACTCAAAAGTTCTCTAGGATTGACTCGCTCGACAAAGATGCGAATAGGAAAGGGTGAAAAGCGTGTGACAGCTTGGTAAATTAATCCAGGTTTGGGTACTAATCCGTAGGGTACGTTGGTACTTTTTAGTAGGGGATGCCAAGAAACATCTGTTAAGTCAACTACCTTTTGCCATAGTTCATCGACAGAAGCATCACTAATCTCTCGATACGTCCGTACTAAAGATGCACAAAACCGACGACGTTTGCGGTGGATGAATTTCGATAACCAACCTCGCATTTGCCTTATCCTCCTCGCTACAGACTTGCTGGTAACTCTGGTATGGTGAGCAATCCTAGTTGCCCTTACTTAACATTTCTCAATATTTGGTTGTGGCATAGCAAGTAACGATTAGGCACAGATGGCAACAAGGTTGCTAAGGCTGAAAACCGAGGCTTGCGGGGCATCACCATCATCAGTACGGCATATACTAACTTGCCAGAAGTTGATATAACACCAGAATGTTCCCATCAAGAAGTACAAAAAAAACTGAGTCAATATACAAGCCTATACGCATTTGAGGGAAAATAACTCTAGTCATACACATCAATAGTGTAAAAGCGTGACAAAAAAACATTAGTTTGAGCAAGTCGAGCTAAAAAATGAGTTCGGATTGTCTACAAATTTTTAACTGAAAATTTCTGGCTTTTTGGCAATTGTAATTAAGGTTCGGGAATCTCTATGTTGACTAATTCGCACACCCCAACAGTAAAAGCAGTATCGTCCAAGTTCTTACCACCAAAGGATGCTAAGGCGAGGGTGAGTCAGTTTATGAAACAGCTGCAAGACGAAATTACCCAAGCATTGACCGAATTAGATGGTGTGGGTGAGTTTCAAGAAGATGCTTGGGAACGTCCGGAGGGTGGTGGTGGGCGATCGCGTGTACTGCGTGAGGGCAAAATCTTTGAACAAGCAGGTGTAAATTTTTCTGAAGTTTGGGGTTCTCACTTGCCGCCCTCGATTTTAGCCCAACGTCCCGAAGCCGAGGGACACCAATTTTATGCCACAGGCACTTCCTTGGTGTTACATCCCCGTAATCCTTATGTCCCCACAGTTCACTTAAACTACCGTTATTTTGAAGCAGGGCCAGTTTGGTGGTTTGGTGGTGGTGCTGACTTGACACCTTATTACCCTTTTGCTGAAGATGCTGCCCACTTCCATAAAACCTTTAAGCAGACTTGTGATCAACACCATCCTGAGTATTACCCAGTGTTTAAGCTGTGGTGTGATGAATATTTTTATTTAAAACATCGCAATGAAACCAGGGGTGTAGGCGGTTTATTCTTTGATTATCAAGATGGTCAAGGTACTTTATATCGTGGCCCTAACCCCAAAGGCCCAGCAGCTAATTACAGCGACCAAGTAGGAGTAGTAGAACAAAGAACTTGGGAAGATTTATTTGCTTTTATCCAAGGTTGTGGTCGAACCTTTTTGCCCGCCTACGTGCCAATTGCCCAACGGCGACATGAAACAGAGTATGGCGATCGCGAACGAAATTTCCAACTCTACCGCCGCGGACGCTATGTTGAATTTAATTTGGTTTACGACCGAGGCACAATTTTTGGACTCCAAACCAACGGCCGCACCGAATCTATTCTCATGTCTTTACCTCCCTTAGTGCGTTGGGAATATGGTTATCAGCCTGAACCCAATTCCCCCGAAGCCGAATTGTACAATACTTTCCTCAAGCCCCAAGACTGGATCAATTGGAAAGCAAGCCACTAAAGATCACATACAATGTAATCCCCCCTGGGTTAGATTAATTTGCTTGGCAATTTCAGTGTTGGGTGCGTTGTATAGGAATATAAAATTTTGCATATTCGTTACTTGGCACTCAGCGCTTTCAACTCAGCACTTTCATTAGCACTCTGCACTTTTTTAGTGAGTTACACTACTAAAGGTAAGCACCTAGTAAATAGGTGACTATTTTAGCTATAACTTGTTTATCTCAAGTGTCAGCACTGGATAGTCTGCTCAAGTGGTGAGTCAATTAATTTACCAAGTTTCTGGCAAGCTTTCGTGCCAACGAAAGTCAAGATTACCAAAAAAGTAAGTTCTTTGACTCACCAATCTCAGGGTCAATCCAGCAATAGTCAATTTGAAAATGAGTGCCACGGGGATTTTTAGTGATACAAATAGAACAAACAACCTATACAACCCAGGACGGTAATACCGTCATAGTTTTAACACCAGCTGGTCGTTTAGACATTACTACAGCTTGGCAATTCCGCTTGAAGTTGCAGGAATGTATTTCCAAGCTCAGTCGCCATGTAGTAGTGAATCTTGGTCAAGTAAATTTTATTGATAGTTCTGGTCTCACGTCTTTGGTAGCTGGGATGCGTGATGCGGATAAAGTCAAAGGCAGTTTCCGCATTTGTAACGTACACCCAGAAGCCAAACTCGTGTTTGAAGTTACGATGATGGACACAGTATTTGAAATTTTTGAAACAGAAGAGGAAGCTTTAGAAGGTGTTCCTCGGAGTATCGCTAGTTAATCGAGTACTAAGTGCTGAGTAAAAAGACTAACTTTCAGCTTTAAGCTGTTTTCTCGTGCGTTGTTAGTAAATATTTTTCACACTCAGCACTCCCCACTCAAAACTGAGTAATGTTCTCGTTTAGTGTAGCGATAAGGCCCTAAAATCGCTCCCCAAGTTGCTTTACCTGTCTCCGAGTCAATGCCTTTGTCGTAGCTATAAAATTCTGCTGCTGTGGCGGCAAACCCCAAGGAAACTTGTACATTGTTGCCTTGATAACTAAAGCAGCAACGAGCCTCGTTTGGTTGAGTAGCGATAAACTTGTAATTTTTAGGAGTCAATTCTTGCTGGGTCAGCGTGAGTATACACCCTGGCAATAAATCCAATTGTTCGACTGTGAGTGTCTTGAGTAAAGCAGGATTACGGCCTGCGCCACTTAAAGCACTTGGATTTTTAGGCATATAGTACTGGATTTGCAAAGCTGCATCAACATCCTTACCTGCCATTAACCGCAATATTCGTTGGCGATAAGGGCGGTCTAAGTTGACAATATTAGCTTGCTCGGCAAACAAGGTAATACTGTCTTCTGTGAATAAGTTAACTGGTCTTTGCCACATACGTAGGTGGACATACCAAGCAGGTTCTGCTAAAGCCTGTTCCCGATTGTCAAATTCCCCAGCGATGTATTTACCTAGAGTAATTAGAAGAGGTGAAAGGCTCATAAATTAAATTGAGATGCACAATTAAAAATATTTGATTAACAAGAATTCAATATGAAATGTGTAAAATTGGCTCATCAAGACTGCTTTAAATGCTTAACCTTGGTGGGTAAAACTAATTTCATACACATTTTTTATTCCAACTCTCTGCTGTTGGGGTAGAGTACTCAGACTTCAGGATTCTGTTTCTAGACTGCACAAATAAAATTGATCCCCTTTATGCTACCAAATTAACCAAAGATTCTGATGAGAAACCCGAACTTGGCAAAGTAGCCTTTAAGGGAGACAATAAAATAACTTCGCCCTTAACATTCTTAATATTTTCTTTGTGAATAACGTCCGTACTGTCTCTGATACAAAGCGAACTTTCTACTCCTTACATACCCGTCCCATCAACACAATCTATCGTCGGGTAGTAGAAGAGTTGATGGTGGAAATGCACCTGCTATCAGTAAATGTTGATTTTAGTTACAATCCAATTTATGCCTTGGGCGTTGTCACAACTTTTGACCGCTTTATGCAAGGCTACCAACCGGAACGAGACAAAGAATCAATTTTTCATGCTATCTGTCAGGCTGTAGAGCAAGAAGCACAACGCTATAGACATGATGCTGAAAGATTGCAAACTTTGGCAAAAAGTTTAGCAGCTAATGATTTAATTGCTTGGTTGAGTCAAGCTAATCATTTAAATCAAGATCCTGATTTACAATCACAGTTGCAAGCGATCGCTAACAATTCTCAATTTAAATACAATCGCTTGTTTGCTATTGGTCTATTCTCCTTACTGGAGCAGTCTGACCCAGACTTGGTTAAAGATGAAAAGCAACGTACTGACGCAATCAACACTATTGCGGCTGGACTACATTTATCTGAGGATAAACTCAGCAAAGACTTAGAGTTATATCGCTCTAATCTAGAGAAAATGTCGCAAGCACTGGTGGTAATGGCAGATATGATCTCAGCCGACCGTAAAAAACGCGAACAACGCCAACAACAATCTACCGCACCAGTAACTCCCCCTACTGCTAACGAATAATTAACAGTAATCAATAGTTCATTGCTAAAAATCTGTAGTTTATTCAATCCTTGGGAGGAAAAGTAATTTTGTTTCCTGTTGGGGTACTAATTACCGTTCCTCCCAAAGTCTCAATTTCTTTTACAACTCTTTTCCGAGTCTTTTCATCAACTCCATTATTTAATACAATTGCCCAGGTGGCAATTCGTGCGTACCTGCTATCAGGATTTTGGCTCAAGAATACAGCAGTTTGATGAGAATTCTGAGCCATATATTTACTTTCAGGATCTGAATATTGATTAGCCCAATTTGCAGCCGTATTGAAAGAGTTTTGCGCGGCTTGAGAATTTCCTAAAAATAATAATTCATCAGTACCTTTATAACGCCATATATAGTATGATTTTTCAGGAACTTGGGGCGTGATAGAATGCAGACCTTCCTGAATCAATTTGATAGAGCGTTCTGGCATCGCAGCATACATAGAAGTACTAGTAGAAAGACTTATATAAGCCCCTAAAAATCGTGGGTCATGTTTAATAATAATTTCAAAATACTCTGGACTAAGACTGTAACCTGTTTTTTCTCGAATTTCGTCATCTCCAAAGTACTGTAAGAAATTCAAATACACCCAATTAGCCATAAAATTGTCATAGCCAAAACTAGGTAACTTTTTTAATAAACTCAGACGCACATGTTCAGCTTGAATGTCTTGTTCTAAAATTTCTAAAGAGGCCGCTTGTTTGTTAATTAACAGTGATTGTAATCGCGGGAATTGAAGGGCGCTGACTCCTAATACACTCAAACAGGCTACTAAAGGGGTAATTAAAGCTTGGTAAGAAAATCGCAACAGCATACTGGGCTATTTTTCGCACTTATGGTCAACCCATTGTATGCAATATTACTTGTATATAGTGGTGATTTTAAATAATTTATAAGTTGTTTTTTATACAAATAATTTATCTGGAGTGTATGAATAAAAAAAGCTCATCAGCTGTAGAGAAGCGATTAATCACGTCTCTACAGATAATCTACTGTCCCATTCTTTTTTAGGTTGGGGAAGCAATACCAATTTGCTCAACAAAGTAAAGAGCAGTAAAAATTAAGTAGATAGAATCAACATTTTTTGCTGCTGTTTGTAAACCCTGTTGCCCAATTTTTGGATTGTGACAGCAGGGACAAGAGCAGCAAATTGTGAACATCTGAAAAGTAGCAAAACAGCTAATTATGCAGTATCAAGCACTACCTGTGAAAGCAACTTCGGGAAACTTCAATTGAGCTTCTGCCATTGGACGGTTTCTACCTTCCTCTTGCCAGTAGTTAATCACTTCTGTTGCTTTGTTAAGCAATTCAACGCGATCTAGCTCAGTAATCCAGTGCTTGGATTCGAGTTCCTTTTTTAACTCTTCCCAAGCATCATTTCTAGGCCAGAAAAAGTACTTCGTTAAAGGACTGGTACCTTTACCTACAACTTGGTCAACTGCTAGGGCAACGTTATCTTCCAACCAAAGAATTTTTAGAATGAACTTGGTCAATCACACCTCCGGGAAATATCCGGGCATTACTTACTAAGTTTGCGATTGCTTATTGTAACTTAATATCTAACTCAATGACTAAACCGTAATTAGCAATTAGGTATTTCCAGGAGTGGGGAATAGAAAAGAAGTGTTTATTATGAATACTTATCCAATTTAAAATCTGAAAAGCTTAAATCTTTCTTTATCTACGCAACCATGACGGCACAAGCTTCAGCACGATCGCTCGTTGTTTTTGATATTGATGGTGTTGTGCGCGATGTCAGCGGTTCTTATCGCCGCGCGATCGCCGATACTGTAGAGTATTTTACTAACGCTGCATATCGTCCTACACCGTTAGATATTGACCGACTCAAATCTGAAGGTGTTTGGAATAATGATTGGGAAGCCTCCCAAGAATTAATTTACCGCTACTGTGAGTCTCAAGGACAACAACGAGATCAAAAAAAGCTAGACTACAACACTATTGTTGCTTTCTTTCAAGCTCGTTACCGTGGCCCAGACCCGAATAATTTCACGGGATATATTTGTGATGAACCTTTATTGTTAAGCTCAGAGTATCTCCAGCAGCTTACCCAGGCAGGGATTGCTTGGGGATTTTTTAGCGGTGCGACTCGCGGTTCTGCTAATTACATTTTAGAAAAACGTTTGGCTTTGCAATCTCCAGTGTTAATTGCGATGGAAGACGCACCCGGTAAACCAGATCCTACAGGATTGTTTGCTACCGTTGACAAGTTAGAGAATGGGCAAAGCAACACCGCGGTCATCTATGTAGGCGATACTGTAGCTGATATGTACACAGTCAGTAAAGCGCGAGAATTACAGCCGCGCCGGACTTGGATTGGTGTTGGAGTGTTACCACCCCATGTGCAGGAGACGGCAACACGCTCTCAAGCGTATAGTAAAATGCTCCAAAAAGCTGGAGCAGCAGTAGTTTTGAGTAATGTTGAAGAGTTAAATCCTGCCAAGATTGCAGAACTATTGTAGTGATGAAATACTAACTAGCTGGCCTTGGGAATATTCAGATGAGAATGCGATCGCTTTTATTCCCAATCGCTCAAAATTTAGTTAATTATGGCAATCAATCGTCAACCAATTTGAGATTTTGGATTTACTGCACCCATCAAGGGATGCAGTTTGGAAATTTTGAGATTACTGAAGTTTCAAAAACTTATCTAAAGCAGCCACCATAGTAGGCGGCCAGCGGCGGATATTTTTCACCCAGTCAATATCTTTGTAACGTTGATCTAAACCATAAGCGGCTACCCAATTGCTTTCGGCTTCACCTTTCTGGCCGTTTACCCAGTAAGCGGCGGTTAAAGCAGCACGCACATCAGCAAATTTGGGATATTTACGGGCAATATTTCGCATTTCGCGGATTGCTGGCTCTATTTGACCAGTTTCATATAGAGCGATCGCATAATTAGCACGAGCAAAGGCAAAATTGGGTGCAACTTCGGTAGATTTTTTATAATCTGCGATCGCATCGTCCCATTTCCCTAAACCTGCTTTGGCATTACCACGATTGTTATAGGCCATTGCATCTTTTGGATCTAATTCTAAAACGTGGTTATAGTCTGCGATCGCCTGATCCCATTTTCCTAAACCTTCTAAAGCTGTACCCCTATTTAAATAGGGATCTGTCACATTCGGAGCTAATTCTACAGCTTTGTTGTAGTCTGCTAATGCCTCTTGCAGCTTATTTTGACTCACCCGTGAATTTCCGCGATTACTCCATGCACCTGCATTCGTCGGAAATTTCTCAATAATTTTTGTCCAATATTTTTCAGCCGTGGCAAAGTCACCCTGATTTGTCGCTGTGAATGCTTGATTTGCCCATTCTTCCCCTTGTTGCAGTTCTTCTGGCGTGAAGTTGAGTTGTTGAGATTGTGCCATAACTGGTTGACCCCAGCCAAACACAAGTAACAGACAAAGAACAACACTAATTAACTTAATCATCTGGGTTTACCTGTGTCTATCTGCGGTGGAGATTCCACCATTTATCATGGCGAAAACTGTCTCAGACAGCAAGCCGGAATTCTCACTTTCGCCCCAGCCGATAAAATTAAAGCCAGACAATCGCTACTAAATTAATTTTCCACCGCCTCTAACCAAACCTGCACATCTGCAAGGTTGCTAAAATCTAACAATGCTTCGCTCAAATCTTCCAGAACAGACAGGGGTAAAGAGGAAATGTGCGATCGCATTTCCGTTGATAACTCTCCAAACCGCTTAGTTAAAATTCGGATAATCAAGTTAACAGCTTCTTCTGTTCGTCCTTCTTCCTTGATTTCTCAATACACTCCCGTTTCTTGCAGTGTTATTTCTAACATCGACTCTACCTCAGATCGACAAAATGATTCGTAATTGATAATTCGTAGTTCGTAATTAAAAGTCACAATTACGAATTACGAATTAGTAATTAATCGCACTCTGCCACTTTACAAAATAGACAACTGCT
This sequence comes from Nostoc sp. C96, assembly GCF_059384975.1. NCBI lineage: Bacteria > Bacillati > Cyanobacteriota > Cyanophyceae > Nostocales > Nostocaceae > Nostoc > Nostoc sp. C96. The sequence continues at coordinate 519,039 of NZ_CM182020.1, forward strand.
CATTAGGTGGCTTAAATCCCAAATGCTGATATGCAGCTTTTGTGGCAATGCGACCGCGCGGTGTGCGGCTTAAATAGCCAATCTGCATCAAGTAAGGTTCATATACTTCTTCAATTGTCTGGGTATCTTCACCTGTGGCGGCGGCGATGGTTTCTAAACCCACAGGGCCACCATTGAAATTTTCAATGATCACACTTAGCATTTTGCGGTCTGTCCAATCTAAGCCGCAGGGGTCTACTTGGAAGAGTTGCAGTGCTTCAGCAGCTATACTTTCTGTAATTTCTGTTAGTTTTTTGACTTCCGCAAAATCACGTACTCGTTTAAGTAACCGATTAGCAATTCGTGGTGTACCTCGTGAACGGCGGGCGATTTCCGTTGCCCCATCGGCTGTGACGTTGGTTTGTAGTAGTTGAGAACTGCGGAGAACAATTTGGCTAAGTTCATCCACTTCATAAAAGCGTAACTTCTGCACTAAGCCAAAGCGATCGCGTAAAGGTGAAGTCAAAGCACCAACGCGGGTTGTCGCTCCCACTAAGGTAAATTTCGCCAAGGGTAAACTTCTAATGCGAGCGCTTGTACCCTTGCCAATGGTAATATCTAAGCGATAATCCTCCATAGCTGGATAGAGAATTTCCTCCGTCATCCTGGAAAGACGATGGATTTCATCGATAAATATGATGTCTCCGGGTTTAAGGTTAACTAATAGCCCGACAATATCTCGTGGACGTTCTAGCGCTGGCGCACTCGTAATTTTATAGTTGACCCCCATTTCTGATGCTAAAATCATTGCCATTGTCGTTTTACCCAATCCTGGCGGGCCGTATAACAACAAGTGATCCAGGACTTCGCCCCGTGATTTTGCGGCTTTGATAGCAATTTCCAGCACATCCTTTAAGTCTTTCTGCCCAATGTAATCGGCAAATCGCTGTGGTCGGATACTCTCTTCTGGCTTTCCTTGTTCATCAAAAGCGGCTTCAGGCTGCAATATATTTTCTTGGGAAGATGCTTTTACTGATTCCCGCGGCTCTTTGGGTGGTTTGTTGGGTTCAGGAGGCTGTTTTTTCGAGGAGATTATCGCCATAATTCAGCTATTAACTTTGACTTGAGGACTGGTTGAGCGCCATCGACATCGCAATACTTGAGAATAAACCTCAAATGCGAAAATTTTGGGTTGGAAAGACACGTACCAATTTAAAATTTAAATTCCGGACAATTACTCAGGAGTTGAGAATTTACTATGTTGTCTAAAAGGATCTTACCCTGCTTGGATGTGAAGGCGGGACGGGTTGTAAAAGGAGTTAACTTTGTCAATCTCCAAGATGCAGGTGATCCGGTTGAGTTGGCAAAGGTTTACAACGATGCTGGGGCAGATGAGTTAGTGTTTCTGGATATTACAGCCACTCATGAAGACCGAAATACAATTCTCGATGTAGTTTACCGCACGGCAGAGCAGGTCTTTATTCCGTTAACTGTAGGCGGCGGTATCCAAACCTTAGAAAATGTTAAAGCTTTGTTACGGGCTGGGGCAGACAAGGTTAGTATTAATTCTGCGGCAGTACGTGACCCAGACTTGATAAATCGGGCGAGCGATCGCTTTGGTAATCAGTGCATAGTAGTTGCAATTGATGCCAGACGGCGAGTTGATACTGAAAACCCTGGCTGGGATGTGTACGTGCGTGGTGGTCGAGAAAACACAGCTTTAGATGCCCTTAAATGGGCGGCTGAAGTTGAACAACGCGGTGCAGGAGAACTATTAGTTACAAGTATGGATGCTGATGGAACTCAAGCCGGGTATGACTTGGAGTTAACCAAAGCGATCGCTCAATCAGTACAAATCCCCGTAATTGCCTCTGGGGGTGCAGGTAATTGTGAACATATCTATCAAGCTGTAACAGAAGGTAAAGCCGAAGCCGCATTATTAGCGTCATTACTGCACTACGGGCAATTAAGCGTCTCAGAAATTAAGAATTACTTGCGCGATCGCCACATACCAGTACGTTTGTACCCATAAGCCGAAAGATATTATTAAATCCTAGTGACCGCCATCCAAATTGAGTCCAGTTCTCGAAAACGGTGTTAATATTAGTTTACAAGTATTAATATATATTAAGAAATATGTTGATTCCTATTTTATTATTTGATGTAGCACTGGTGGCATGGTCACTACATCTTATGGAAAAAGCCTACGAGAATAAAGAATTTTCTCTGATGTTGGCAGGGACATTGGTAGCGCTTGCCGCTGCTGCTATGTTAGTAGTTTACTTTCTTATGGGTCACTGCATGACTTACTTATTACAAGTTTCATAGTATAGTTCTGTGTAATAGATTAAGTATTTATATTGATTGCCTAAACAAGACTTGACAAATAAGAAATTATTAAGGCAGAATTAACGATGGGTTTTCGGGGTTATAGCTCAGTTGGTAGAGCGCTGCAATGGCATTGCAGAGGTCAGCGGTTCGAACCCGCTTAGCTCCATAATGATTGTTCAAAAGAAAGAGACTCTGAACTTCAGAGCCTCTTTCTAATTTTCAGATAACAGGAATTTAAACTTTCACAAGATGCTCATAACTTAGAGGAGTGAAAGTTTACTTTGTAGCTTCTGTGATGGGAACCCATTCAGTATGGAAACTACCTGGTTTATCTAGACGTAGATAGGTATGTGCGCCGAAGTAATCGCGTTGTGCTTGAGTGAGGTTTTGGGGCAAGCGATCGCGGCGATAGCTGTCAAAATAATCTAAAGATGCGCTAAATGCTGGTACAGGAATACCCAATTTCGCCGCAGTTATGATTACTTCCCGCCAAGCTGCTTGTCGGTCGAGAATTGTTTGCTTAAATTCAGGAGCCAATAGCAAGTTAGGCAATGCAGGATTTTCGGTAAATGCCTTCTTAATTTTATTCAAGAAGCCAGCGCGAATAATACAACCACCTTTCCAAATCCGGGCTAATTCACCCAAATCCAAATTCCAGTTATATGTTTTGGAAGCTGTAGATAATAAAGCCATCCCTTGAGCATAAGAACAAATCTTGGAGCAATATAAAGCATCCCGAACTTTGTTAATAAACTCTTTGGTAGTACCGTCATATTTGCCGCTGGGGCCTGTGAGTTGCTTGGATGCAGCTATCCGTTCATCTTTAATAGAAGAGATAATCCGAGCATTTACAGCTGCTGTGATGGTAGGAATCGAAACTCCTAATTCCAAAGCAGTTTGTACAGTCCAACGACCAGTACCCTTTTGACCTGCTGCGTCCACAATCAAATCTACCAAAGGTAAACTTGTGTCTGGATCAATGTAAGGGAAGATATTAGCTGTAATCTCAATCAAAAATGAGTTGAGTTCGTCAGTGGTGTTCCATTCAGCAAACACTTCGTGAAGCTGATTGTGGTCAAGTCCACCAGCATTTTTCAACAAATCGTAGGCTTCAGCAATCAGCTGCATATCGCCGTACTCAATACCGTTGTGTACCATCTTCACGTAGTGACCGGAACCACCGGGGCCAACGTAGGTAACACAAGGGCCATCATCAACTTGGGCAGCAATTTTATTGAAAATTGGTGAGAGATACTCATAGGAACTTTGGGTTCCACCAGGCATCAGAGAAGGGCCGTTGAGCGCGCCTTCTTCACCACCACTCACACCCATACCGAGAAACCGCAGACCCAGAGGTTCTAATTCTTCGGTACGTCTTTGGGTATCTTCAAACCAAGAGTTGCCACCATCAATAATGATATCGCCTTCAGCCAGCAAAGGTTTTAGCTGCTGAATCACCGCATCCACGGGTTTACCAGCTTGTACCATTACTAGAATCTTGCGGGGACGTTCTAATGCTGCAACGAATTCTTCTAAAGTAAAGGCTGCTTTAACGTTCCGCCCTGGCGCACGCTGGGCCATGAAAGCATCGGTTTTTTCGCGGGAGCGGTTGTATACTGCAATTGGAAAACCATTACGTTCTACATTAAGAGCGATATTCTCGCCCATAACGGCTAATCCAATCACACCAAAACTTTGTAGTGTCATAACTAGTTTGGCTAACTCTTGCAGATTCTTTCATCTTTTAGGGTAATCCGAGAGTTTCTCTTATCCCCTAAAGAAGACATTAAGAGTTACTGTCATTAGTAAAAGCTCAGAACTAACATCACATATAACAAGTTTTAAATTGTATCTAAGTCAACAATTGTGCTGCAAAATTTGCAAAATTGGAATATCTAGTTGAGGGATGAGGCACAGGGATTAGGAATTAGGGATTAAATTCAGCATAATTTTTCCTTAAATTCAGATTAATTTTTCTAGTACCTAGTACCTAATACTCAATACTCAACCCCAATGAAAAATAGTTAAGGAGTAACCAAAAATGCTGGCATACGTCCTAGCTTTGGTGGTCGGTCTTGGTAGTTTATTACTCTACCTATCAGCTTTCTTTTTCCCCGAAATCCATCGCAAGAATGATTTTATTTGGAGTGGCATTGGGCTGTTTTACGCTTTAGTTTTATGGGTGTTTGCGCCACATATTGGCGGAGGATTATTACTAGGTCATGTGGCGAGTGTGGCTCTTTTAATTTGGTTTGGCTGGCAAACTTTATCACTGCGGCGACAAGTCACTCCGCTATTACAACAAACTCCAGTACCTAGTTCGGAAGCCGTGAAAACTTCTCTTCAAGAACAGGTGACAAAGTTATCTCTTTCAGAACGTTTTGGCAAGTTGCAACAAGGGTTGAGTAGCACCTTGGGGGGTGTAAAAGATAAAGTACAACCACCTGTCAGTAAAAATGTACCAGTAGAGAAACCTGCTGTTGAGATTATTGACAAAACTACACCCATCCCAGAACCTGCTGCTGAAGAAGTTCCTGCACCTACAGATGTAGCACCGACAACCGAGAGTGTACCCCAAGTAATTCCTCCACATCCGCCATCCCCGGAATTGGTGGAAGCAGCACAAATAGAATCTGAAGAAAAACCACATATTCCTGTAGAAGAAATTGCGCCTGATGCGGTGCTTGCTCCCCCGGCTGAAGCACCACCAGAACAAATACCGCCAAATAGTTAAGTTAGTTAAATTTTGTGAAACCCAGCTTGATTTTATGATCATGTTGGGTTTTTTTGTATCTAAGTGGCGATCGCACAAATTAAACTATCTACTAGATAAACAATGCTGGGGAGACATGAAAAAATTCTCCTAATGCTTTTGCTTGAGCTTTACTAACTGCTCTTAATTTTTCAACAGTTTCTAGAGTGCGATCATATTCTTTTGTTGCAATAACTATAGGCTTCATGTCTAAAACTCGCCTAAACTCAATTACGCTGTAACCATTTCTGCTACTGAACTAGGTGATGCTGGCTCAAAATGTAACACCATAATTTGCTCTGGACGTAGACCAATAGATTCGTAGGTTTGACCGTGGCGGTCGCTAAATTCTACTTCAAATGCAGCACCATCAGCCAATATTTCAACTATTGTACCAACTTGACCACGCAACAAATTATATTCAAGTAGATCAGTTGTGAGTGCCACTATGTCTAACAACTTCGGTTTACTTGTACTCATCGGGTATAATTTTCAGATTTTATAACTTAATATAGCCACTTGTTAACCTTGGAAAATCAGAATTATTTTCTATAATCTAACCAGTGCGAATAGTTGCATTTCTATCTTGCCATTCTAAAGTAAAGTCTACTGTATAGCGTTGTCCAAATTCATCACATCGATTTAAAACGGCTTCTTGAGTTTTAACTTTTTCTAAAATAATCTGGCGTAATTTTGCTGCATTATCAGCAGTCATACCCAGTATTGATAAAAACAGACGAGCTTTATTCTTTCCTGACGGATGCTCTGGATTAAGACAGTAATCTCGTAGTTTACGAATATCAACAACTGCATTTTCAGCATTTGGCAGCATATTAACTGAGGATAATCTAATAATTTCTGTGAGATTGAATCTGTATTGTTTCAATTTCTCATAGTTAAAGTGCTATGGATTACCGGAACCCACACAAATGAGCAAAACAGGTAATTTTAGACTTCCTGCCATCTTCTATAATTGATAAAACCTGCACATATATTCTTAGGCATGAAGCTGTGACGGAAACTGGAAGCTACAAAGACACTGTAAATCTACCTAAAACTAATTTTGAAATGCGGGCTAACGCCATCAAGCGGGAACCAGAAATTCAAAAGTTTTGGGCAGACAATCAAATTTTTGAACGCCTATCGCAAGAAAATCCAGGCAAATTATTTATACTGCACGATGGCCCTCCCTACGCAAATGGCTCTCTGCATATTGGTCATGCCTTAAATAAAATTCTCAAAGATATTATTAATCGCTACCAGTTGTTACAAGGGCGTAAGGTTCGTTATGTGCCTGGTTGGGACTGCCACGGCTTACCAATTGAACTGAAGGTTTTGCAAAATCTCAAGTCGGCAGAACGGCAAAGTTTAACGCCTTTACAATTGCGCCAAAAAGCAAAAGAATTCGCTTTAGCAACGGTAGATGAACAACGTAAAAGTTTCAAACGCTACGGTGTTTGGGGTGACTGGGATAACCCATATCTGACGCTGAAGCCGGAATACGAAGCGGCGCAGATTGGTGTATTCGGGCAGATGGTGTTAAAAGGATACATCTATCGCGGGTTGAAGCCGGTTCACTGGAGTCCGAGTTCTAAGACGGCGTTGGCTGAGGCAGAGTTGGAATATCCTGAAGGGCATACTTCGCGCAGTATCTATGCGGCGTTCCCTGTCACTGGGTTGTCGGAGTCAGCAAAATCAACTTTGGGAGAATATCTGCCAGAATTGGGCGTGGCTGTGTGGACTACTACGCCTTGGACAATTCCCGGTAATTTGGCTGTGGCGGTGAATGGGGATTTGAATTACGCGGTGGTGGAAGTCTCACGCAAAGACGCAGAGGCGCAAAGTAATTTTAAATATCTCATCGTTGCGGCTGATTTGGTGGAACGTCTAGCGGCGACTATCTCAGCCCAGTTGACGGTGAAGGCTACTTTTAAGGGTAAGGAGTTGGAACATACTACTTACCGTCATCCTTTATATGACCGCGAAAGTCCGGTTGTAGTGGGTGGTGATTACATCACTACTGAGTCGGGTACTGGGTTGGTACATACTGCCCCTGGTCACGGTCAAGAAGACTACATTGTGGGTCAGCGTTACGGTTTGCCTATCCTTGCGCCAGTGGATGACAATGGCAACTTTACCGAGGAAGCGGGACAGTTTGCTGGGTTAAATGTGTTGGGTGATGGTAATCAGGCGGTAATTGATGCGCTAACGGCGGCGGGTTCACTGTTGAAGGAAGAACCTTACGCCCACAAATATCCTTATGACTGGCGGACGAAGAAACCAACGATTTTCCGGGCGACGGAACAATGGTTTGCTTCAGTGGAAGGATTTAGGGAAGAGGCATTAAAGGCGATCGCATCGGTAAAATGGATACCAGCCCAAGGTGAAAATCGCATCACACCAATGGTGGCGGAACGTTCTGACTGGTGTATTTCTCGTCAGCGTGCTTGGGGTGTGCCAATTCCCGTATTTTATGATCAGGAAACAAACGAACCTCTGCTAAACGAGGAAACTATCAACCACGTTCAAGCTATCATTGCCGAAAAAGGTTCTGATGCTTGGTGGGAATTATCAGTTGCGGAATTATTACCAGAGTCCTATAGAAATAATGGTCGGTCTTACCGCAGAGGTACAGACACAATGGACGTATGGTTTGATTCTGGTTCATCTTGGGCAGCTGTACTTAAGCAGCGTCCAGAGTTACGCTACCCCGCTGATATATATTTAGAAGGTTCAGACCAACATCGTGGTTGGTTCCAGTCGAGTTTGCTGACTAGTGTGGCGGTAAATGACATTGCGCCTTATAAAACTGTGTTAACTCACGGCTTTGCTTTGGATGAGCAAGGGCGGAAGATGAGCAAATCAGAAGGGAATGTGGTTGATCCCAATGCCATCATTGAAGGTGGGAAAAATCAAAAATCAGACCCAGCTTATGGTGCAGATGTGTTGAGATTGTGGGTATCTTCGGTAGACTATTCCGGTGATGTCCGCATTGGGAAAAACATCATCAAGCAACTGAACGATGTGCGCGGTAAGATTCGTAATACGGCGCGGTTCTTGTTGGGTAGCTTGCACGATTTTGATCCCGAAAAAGATGCAGTACCTTTCGAGGATTTGCCACAGTTAGATAAATATATGCTGCACCGCATCCGTGAGGTGTTTCAAGAAGTGACGGAAGCATTTGATAGTTTCCAATTCTTCCGTTTCTTCCAAACAGTGCAGAATTTCTGTGTGGTGGATTTATCTAACTTCTATTTAGATATCGCCAAAGATAGGCTATATATCAGTGCGCTGGATGCTTTCCGTCGCCGCAGTTGTCAGACAGTAATACACATCGCTTTAGAGAATTTAGCACGAGCGATCGCACCTGTTCTTTGCCACACCGCTGAAGATATCTGGCAATATCTCCCCTACAAAACACCCTACAAATCAGTGTTTCAAGCTGGTTGGGTGAAACTAGAGGATAAATGGGATAATCCAGAGTTGGCAGAATCTTGGCAACAATTACGCCAGTTGCGTACTGATGTAAACAAGGTTTTAGAACAAGCTAGGATAGAAAAGCTAATCGGTTCTTCCTTGGAAGCTAAAGCTTTGATTTATGTTAAGGATGAAAAATCTCGCACCATCATTGCAACTTTAAATCCTGTTAGCGGTAACGGTATCGATGAACTGCGCTATTTATTCCTCACTTCTCAGGTAGAGTTATTAGATTCGCCTGAGAAATTGCAAGATGTGAAATATAACTTGCAGTCTGATAGCTGGGGAATTGGGGTAGTGAATGCAGATGGCGAAAAATGCGATCGCTGCTGGAACTACTCAACTCATGTGGGAGAATCAGCAAAGCATCCCTTATTGTGCGAAAGGTGCGTTTCTGCCTTAGCTGGTGAATTCTAATTTTTGCATTGTAGGAAGCTTTGTTGCTTCTTGAGCAGTGAATTTGATTAACTTAACCCCTTTCCATATTGGAGAGGGGTTTAAATATTTGTGGTTTTGGGAAAAGTCAGGCGATCGCGATAACTAGCAGATAATCTAGCTATGTTTCGCGTTCTGATATCAAATAGAAATGCGATCCCCATCTCTGTTATCTTCCATCACCCAGAAATTCAGCAAAAATATGGCAGAAATTCACAAATAATTATGATTACAGCCATAAATCTCATCAATTTTTGCTTTTATTGCTTTAATTTTGAATTTTCCCAGCATTAGTAAATTAACGTATTGATTTGCATAAGTATTTATCTGCTTATTCAAGTTAAAAAGAAAAGCGATCGCTCTTTCAAAATTGCGATCAGTTAAATACTTAAAAAAGCCTTAAGTATTTCAATATATCTATCTCAGGTGTAAGTAAATAAATAGAATAGTCGATGAAATATGGAGATACACGTAAATTTTTTAGGAGCTATTAAAATGCAGAATTTTCGTCTTAACTCCACAATTTCCAAATCATGGATTCCCGAAAATCGGACAAAAAAGCTGACAGGTTTAATAGAATGGTGCAAAATTGTTCATGCCTGCATAGAATCTGGGCAAATCGATGATGCCAAGATTTTTTTAGAGCAAGCAATTCATGAAGCTGAAATGCCAAGTAAAGAATAAATTAATTGATATCGGCATCAGGTCAAACTGGAAATGCTAAACAGACTCAATATACTTACGAAATACGAACAATGAAGGAGCCAGAATATTTTTCTGACTCCTTTTGATTAGAAGAATATACAAGAAGACTATTCACTTTGACTGAGTAGATTATGATTACAAAAAAACTATTGAGAATTCAGAAATCACCTTTCTTCTAACCCCTCTCCGACGCAGAGAGGGGCAAGATTTGGGTATGTATAAATTCAATTATTTTCAAAACTACGCAAAGACCTGAAAACACGTAAATTCTTCCGCTTATTCTTTTGATGACTGATTAAATAATTATCAGCGTAACGAAAAGCTGCCGCACAATCGTAAGCCGCAATCGCTACAGCTTGCAAAAAAACCTGAATGGGAATTTCAAAGCTAGAAATTCTTTCTGTTAGCATTAATAATTCCCCATCTGTTGCAGGAACAGCAGTTTCTTCTGCCCATTCTGGTTCATTAAAAATGTCTTTAATTAGCGCCTTGGACATTTTGCACCTCCCCAAAAGCATAAGAAGCAAAGCCTGCGATGAAATTTAACTGTTCTTCACGAGTTTGCAAGTTAACAGGTAGTTCAGCACTAGGAAATCCTAGTTCATTTAAAATATCCAAACAGTAAGCACTGGTTTGACTGTAAGAAGCTTGCTCCCATTTATGAGCTACTTCTTTTGCCATTTCCAGATTGACTCTAATAAATCTCATCGCAGGGCTAGTCATAAGTTGCACCCTAATAAACTGGATATTGGCAGTTTTGATCAGAACCCCAATTCAACGTAACCGTGATTTTGCTGAATTTATGAAGATCGCCAATTTGAATATCAGCGCATTTGCGTAATTAGCAGATGAGAGAATACGGAGATGAGCAAGAATAAACAAAGACTTGTAATCACACCCGTACGTAAACACAGAGAGTATCTACTGACTAATTTGCACTTCTTCCGCAACGCGTTTGAGGCGACGCAGTTGGGCTTGCATATCTTCCTTTGTCCAGGATGCAGCAAAATTGTTAAATCCCCAACTAACTAGGGGATTAGGAATAGTGAACTCAAAACGATTGACTAAGCGTGTTCCCTTTTCTACTGGTTGACATTCCCAGCGATCGCGTCCTTGAAAAAATCCTTGAAATTCCCAAACGACTAAACCCGGTTGTCGTTCTACCACAATGCTTTTGAGCGTTGGCTTAACTAGGGGAATTTGAATTATGAAGCGACTTTCACTACCTATATCCGTACTCCAAATCTCACCCACCGGTTCGCAGCGTAGCACAGGATTGAGCCAGCGAGACATCAGCGCTAAATCCGTAATACAGCGCTCGACAACCGCTGCTGTGGCATTAATTTGAATTGATTGTTCAAAAATTTGGGTCATGCCAATTAGTAATCCTGTTGCTGCCCTTAGATTAACCCAAAATTGGCTGTTGTCTGCAAGCTACATTTATGTGACAAAAAACCTGTTCTTACTCAAGCAAAATCCCAGTGAAAATACAAAATATTTTTTTATTTGTAACAAATTAGCCTATCTATCAATTGCCTATATATATTTACTGGTAAATTGTTACGCAAAATCCGCGTAAACTTACTAGAGTGTAATTTTGCATCATCAAATCTACTCTACTGAGTTCACAGTATTTTTAACGAACACATAAGCTAAATTCCAAAAAACCATGAACACAACTTGGCCAGGGATATCCCGGTTGATAGACATGGGTTTGTCGATAAAGGGACAGCAATTTTTAGGACAATCGCCCAATCTGCCATTAGATCAACCGAGTGTAAACCAAGGAATTGCAGAACTCCAAGGAATTGGACAACAAGTAATTCTGTATACACCAAGATTGCTAGGGGCAGTGGCAATTTTGTTAGTAGGTTTACTGATTGCTGCCAGCATTGCCGCAGTGACGCGCGGTATCTTGAATCGCACGAACATTGATAATCGTATTGCGGCAGGGGTAACGGGACGCAGAGATGTTCCCCAGGTAGAGAAATTAATCTCTAGTTTGGTCTTTTGGAGCATTATCTTACTAACAGTAGTGGCTGTCTTACAAGCACTAGGACTAGAGGTAGCTTCTCGACCACTCAATAGTTTTCTTGATCAACTGATTGGCTTTTTGCCAAAAGTGGTGGGTGCAGGAATTCTGTTAGGAGTTGCTTGGGTTTTAGCCAGTATTGTCAAAATTGTTACTTTGCGGGGATTGCAAGCATTCAAGCTAGATGAGCGTTTAAATCAAGACTCGCCCGAAGATAGTATTAGTCTCGATCGCATTTCTTTGAGTGAGACGATCGCCAGTGCTTTATATTGGTTTATCTTTTTACTATTTCTTGCCCCAGTTCTCGATACTCTGGGACTGCGGCAAGCTCTTTTACCAGTACAAGCACTGATTACCGAAATTCTCTCAATTCTTCCCAATATTTTGGCAGCAATTTTAATTGCGGTATTGGGATGGTTTTTAGCTAATATTGTCCGACGAATTGTGACTAATCTTTTAGCCACAACTGGCGTAGATTATTTAGGTAGTCGGTTTGGGCTTTCCTCAGCAATGGGCGCACAGTCTTTATCGACAATTATCGGCACAATTGTCTATGTTTTAATTTTGATTCCTGTGGCGATCGCCGCCTTGAATGCTTTAAAAATTGAGGCGATATCTGTACCAGCAATTACTATGCTGCAACAGATTTTAAATAGTTTGCCTGCTATTTTTACAGCCGCAGCAATTTTAATTATTGCCTTTTTTGTTGGGCGCTTTGTGGGAGATTTAGTTACTAGTATTTTGACTAGTTTAGGCTTTAACAATATTTTTGCGGTGCTTGGTTTGCCATCACCTGCTAGGCAAGAAGTCTATACCGAAACACAACCACTAGCACCACTCCGCACACCCTCAGAAATTGCTGGCATTATTACTTTAGTCGGCATTATGCTATTTGCCACAGTGGCAGCAGTGAATATTTTAAATATTCCTGCCCTGACAACATTGGTAACTGGCATTTTAATTATTTTGGGGCGGATTTTGTCGGGATTAATTGTGTTTGCTGTCGGATTATTTCTGGCAAATCTAGCTTTTAGTTTGATTAGCAGTTCCGGCGAGCGCCAGGCTAAAATTTTAGCTCAAGTAGCGAGAATTTCCATTATTACTTTAGTCTCGGCAATGGCATTACAACAAATTGGTGTTGCCAGCGATATTGTCAATTTAGCATTTGGTTTATTGCTAGGTGCGATCGCTGTGGCTATTGCTCTGGCTTTTGGTCTGGGCGGCCGCGATATTGCCCGCGAACAAGTTAAAGAGTGGTTGGATTCTTTTAAAAGTAAGAGCTAAATTCACCAATTGAAAAACCCGCTTGCAGGCATGGATTCTCCATCTTGGGCGGGTTTTAAAATGCAATTATTGTGATTGTGTTACACAAGTGTCAAATCAGGATACTCTGCTAACAAATCATCGGAAGTTAAGGTATCACCTTCAGCTTGAGGAGTCCACAAAACTTCAATGGCTAACAGTTGCTCACCTGGAATACTCCCAATTTGCCGCAAAGCTTGACGCAAGCTTTCTGTAGAGTTAATAGCGGGAGTTTCTAATTTCCCTAGAGTTGCCGCCAACAAGGTAACGATAATATATTCTCCAGGGCCTTCGCTAATTAGCTTAGTTGGGTTGTCCAGTTCACCACTAGCGGGTAAAGCTTCTTTAGCCAGAGCCGCTTTGAGTTGGTTATTGACGTTAGAGAGGGTTTCTTCGCTAAATTTGCTGCGTTCTGCTAATGCTAAACGGTTGAACTGACTTTCAGCAGAGCTTAACTTCGCTTGTTGTGTACCACCGCCTGCATATACCCAATATTCTGGATGGCGGAGTAAAGCGAGACTAGTTTCTTGCAGAACTGCGGCTCTACCTTCGGGTGAGTTGGTATCAGCAATTTCGGCAATTTTGTTGAGTTCTGGTTGCAAATCACGGGCTTGCGCTAACAAACCAACTTGCAAACGAGTTACAGAAACATTGGGGTTGCTGTTATAACCAACGTCTTCTATTCCGTCACTGTTAGAACGGCGGAAACTTTGGACGAGAAAGTTAGCGATCGCAATAAAAATTAAAATCGAAAACAGACCGCCAAATCCGCCACCAAAACCCCACAAAGGCAGTAGGAAAGGAAAGCCAAAACCACCGCCAGGATAAGGAGCATAGTAGCCGCCACCGCCAGGAGGTGCGTAAGTACGCGGTGTATAGGTACGGCTGCTAGAAGGCATTCTAAAAGAACCGCCGCCAATACGACCACCACTGCGGGCAGCTAATGCGCCGTCAGCATGACCTAGTGCTAAAGCTAAAACTAGGCTGAGGACAAAGAACGTTTTTAACAGCGGTTTGATGGTTTGTTGTATTTTTTTACGCATAACACAGTCGCTTGAAAAATTTTATTGCTGATATTGCATCCTAAGCTGGTAGGATTTTTGCGGTATGTAGCTGATGCCAGCCCGCGACTAGTAAGCGAGTATTTAATTGGCAGTAGCTTTTTGTAACATCATTAACTGTTGCTACATCTTCAATTTACCGCGACTTATCCCAGGTACACAGCAGACGGAGGGGGGATTTCTGTAGTAGATTACCGTACCTTGGAACTTATGCTTGATAGTAGGAACTTTGGGATCAATTAATAATTGCCGTCAAATCAGGCTACAGGTAGACGGCAGAATTTAATTCTCCAGTTAAGACAAACTACTGCGATCGCACAGATTTTCAATTGAATTATTTGTAACGAAGACTATACTTATTCCCACACCATCAACACAAAAAATCTCTTTGTCAGGTTCGCTGGCTAAATATCTATAGTTTTGATTGAAAAACTCTGTGGCATTTTGGCTCATTATCAGCCATAATCTCAGCTAAACTATCACATACCAAGATTTTTCTGACTTTCTGTAGCTTCTGGGCGCAATTTTTTTGGCTATTGCCTAAAGAGAAATTGTCTAAATAGAGTCAATTGTTACCAAAATCTATAATTAACAAACACTTCACACAAATAACAAGCCAATCTCTATTTTTAATGTTTTAAAATATTTTTTAAGGCTTGTTAATACATTCACTCAAAACCAACAGAATTGAGAATAATGTTTCTCACAGCCTAGAACTAGAGAGTGGTAATTTGGAATGCTAATATCTTGTATCAGTCTAATTTAATTAAAATTTGTAAACACCACTTTGACAAAAATTATAGCTATTTAACGTTGATCTCCATCCAAATTTTGAATTTAGCTCAACGATAAATCAGCAAATATTAGGTTATAGAATACCAAAATTATCCAGTACAAACTGCTACAAGTAGATGACGCTGTGCTTGTGCCAATCTCGTTTAGCTAAAATATACTTAAAGGGAAAATTAGATACATAACTCATAATTTACCTAATGGCAAGATAGAAATAAATTGAGATTCCACATATAGTGGAAATAACAACAAGCTTAAGCAGAATTATCAAAGCAAATTTGTTACCAAAACAACTTACAGTAGTGGTTTTCACCTTGTTCAACTTCAGTAAGTTATTGGTGATTATAACTGCTGTTAAGCAATCAATTGTGCTGGGATATTCAGAATGAGGATAAATCTGGCTGACATTAATCTTAAAAAGCAAGAGCGCTTACGAGTTGGGGAATATCATGGGTTAGAGCTAACTTATAAGCGGCTTTTTTACTTAACTTTAGTATGCAAAATCACAAACTTTTTTACTTAAAGTTACCAAAGTTAACATGGAACATATTTCTCAACTCACAACAAACATTAGAGAAAAAACATCATGTCCCGATATTTTAGTTATATCGCGTCTATTCTTACCAAAAGAAGCGGTTATTAGTGAATATCTCTACAATCGTTGTCTTCAAGATCCCGAACGAATTATTGTTTTAACTGCTAGTTGTGCAGGTGATAAAAAATTTGATGAGACTCAACAGTTTCCTATTTATCGCTGGCCAAGCTCACAATACTGGCTAGGAGGATTTTGGGGAAATATTCTCAACCCTTTGATAAATCTAGTTTGGTCATTTGTATTAGCAGTCAAACTCTATTTTCGTTATCACTATCGTTATATAGAATGGGGACACACTTACGAATTTCCTGCCCTATTATTATTAAGCTATCTGTTACCTATCCGCTTTTTTATTTATTTGCATGGTCATGATATTCGCCCTGTTTTAGGCAACCCAGTGTGGCGATCGCTGTTTAAATTAACATTGTCACGCGCCACAGGAATTGTTTGTAACAGCGCCTTTACCAGAGATTACCTCAGAAACGCGTTCCGCCTGCAAACTCCTACCCATGTAATTCATCCTGTAGTTAGACCTGAGAAATTTAGTGTCGGGACAAACCACAGCAATCTCGATGATTTACGCATGAAAGTGCGTCAAACTTACAATATTCCCCCAACAGCAATTGTCATTCTTTCAGTTGGACAACTGGTAAAACATAAAAGCTTTGAACGGGTGATTGAGAATCTGCCATTATTGCTAACTATTGGGATAGATGTTCACTACATACTCTGTGGTCAAGGTGCTTGTGAGTCACAACTGAAAACTCTAGCGCAACGTTTGCGCGTAGACCAGCGGGTACACTTTGCTGGCCAAGTACCTGACAACGAGTTAGCAGGTTACTATGCGGCTTGTGATATCTTTGCCATGCTGACTTTGCATGATCCCAAAGCGAGATTTATTGATGGTTTTGGTGTGACATATTTAGAAGCAAGTTACTTTGGTAAGCCTGTAATTGCTTCGCGTTTAGGTTCTGTAATTGAGGTCGTGAGTCACGAAGAGAACGGTCTATTAGTTAACCCTAAATCTGGCTATGAAGTTTTTCAAGCCTTTAAACGCTTGTGTCAAGACCAGCAATTGCGCGAACAACTTGGTCGCAAGGGTAAAGAATTAGCAAGGCGCAAAACTCTTCACCGGATGCTTTATCAAGAAAATTAACCACCGCCAACAATGGTGACAACTTCCAAGCGATCGCCTGGCTGTACTATAGTTTGTGACCAAAATTGGCGATGCAAAATTTCCCCGTTATACTCCACCGCCACCAAGCGCGGGTTAAAACCCAACTGCTGTAATAAATCAGGTAACAACGATGGAGAGAAACAAACGCGGGTTTCTCCATTTACCTGAAGGGTAATTTGCTCGGACATAAAATCAAGTATGAACTATGAAGTATGAAGTATGAAATATTATCTGATTGACTCCTAGTGACTATTGACTATTGACTATTGACTATTGACCATTGACTCCCCACTCAATTTTGAATGCTTTCTTGTTGTGGTTTGACTCGATTTAGCTGAGATAGCAAGTATTGGGTAACTAAAGTAGGCTGTTCCGCTTGCATGAGCGATCGCACCACCGCCACCCTTTCGGCTCCCGCATCAATGACATCATTGATATTATTGGCATCAATGCCGCCAATGGCAAACCAAGGTATAGGACTATTTTGAGCAGCGTACCGGACATATTCTAAGCCGGCTGCGGCCTTACCTGCTTTCGTGGGAGTTTCATAAATCGGGCCGACACCGATATAATCTGCACCGTCGGTAATGGCTTTTTGCATTTCTTCAGAATTAGTGGTGGAACGACCAATTATCTTCTGTGGCCCCAATAATTGTCGCGCCATAGCGATTGGCATATCCTGTTGTCCCAGATGTACGCCATCGGCATCTATGGCTAAAGCTAAATCTACGCGATCGTTCATAATAAACAAAGCGCCGTAAGCATGACATAGTTGCCGGAGTTTAGTGGCTTGTTCTAGCCGTACAGTGTCATCGGCGTTTTTATCCCGATACTGCAATAAGGTTAATCCGCCTTTGAGTGCAGATTCCACCGTAGCTAACAAAGTATCTGATGGGGATGTGACTAAATATAAATGCGATCGCCACAATAATTGATGACGCTGATAACCCATCAAATTGCTTTCTAGGGTGTAAACCCGATAGCGCATCTGCTTAAAAGCTTTGCCCATGTTTAAGTTATGCAGCTTACCGTATTCTTCCAATACTCGCAATGCTTCTTGGACACGGCAAAAGTTAGCTTGCAATAACGACTTAATCCCAGAACGTTGTTCTTCTTGAGGATGGGATAATTCAGTACCGATATCTCCTACTGTATCTCGCGCCGCCCGGATTTCCGCCGTATGCCATTTAGCTAACTCTTGTCGTAGGTATTTGCATTCCCCTGCTAACTGGACATTATTCAACCCAAAACGACACCACTCCTCAATGATGCGTAAGCCTTCACGAGTGCGGTCTAAATTAGCATCTAATATGCGGTAAACAACTTGCTGTATTTGCTCTTTTTGGCTATACGGCTCGACCATTACCACAACTCCATTAGTGCTTTCATAATAGTCAGCCTCTTTCATATATGCAATATTTTTAGCATCGTTAATTTACTAAGCAAGAGGTCTGAAGAACATAAAAGTATGAAGTGTGAAGTATGAAGTATGTAGATACTCTTTGGGTAAGCTTCCCGGAGGGTAATTTCATATTTCAGCCTTTACCTTTCACCTTTGATAATCTCTTCATTAATTACTTTGTCTTCAAAATAGCCAATCGGTCAATATTGTGGGTAACATTATCGACATAATACTGTCTAAGGGTATAAGACTTTATTGTTATTTCTCAGGAGTATTGTAAAAATGGCTTCCCCCAATGTGTCTGGTCAACATCGGCGACTGGCGCTTAAGCGAGTAACCCTTAATCAACCGCATCCATCTCTGGAGTTAGGTATACCTATAGCTTTTAGTTATTCATTTATGCTGTATGTGCTTGGTATGGGATTGGCAGGCTTAACTTTGCTGGCAATCAACAGTAGCGCTGTTGCTCAGATGCCATCTATACCAGATCCGATGCCCCTTGGTGAAAGAACACTTTCTCAGGTTAATGTCCTATTTGTCAACCCAAGTATCGGGGATGACACTACAGGTAATGGCAGCGATCGCACTCCTTTTAAAACTATTACTCAAGCAATACGAGTTTCTTCAGGCAATACAGTAATTATGCTGGCACCTGGTAATTACAGTGCCGAAACTGGAGAAATGTTCCCCTTAATACTACGCTCTGGAATTACCATTCAAGGTGATGCAAGTAACAAAGGCAGTGGAATTACGATTCAAGGTGGTGGTACATATCTAAGTCGTAGCTATGGTGGGCAGAATGTGACGATTGTGGCTGCAAACCAAGCTGAGTTAACTGGGGTGACAGTCACCAATGCTAATCCCCGCGGTTATGGTTTGTGGATAGAATCAAGCAACCCCGTCATTTCCAACAATACATTTACAGGAAATACCCAAGATGGTGTGGCTGTCAGTGGTAATGGCACACCGATAATTAGTAAAAATTATTTTTATCGTAATGGAGCCAACGGTATTACCCTCAGTGGTAGTTCTCAGGCTAAGGTACAGGAAAATATTTTTCAAGAAACAGGTTATGGGGTAAATATCACCCAAAATGCCGCACCTGTAGTTATAGGTAATCAAATTCAAAACAATCGTTCGGGAATTTTAGTCCAAGGAAAGGCGCGTCCAATTGTTCGCAATAATTTAATTGCAGGTAGTCAAGAAGATGGTTTAGTGGCGATCGCCCAAGCGATGCCAGATTTAGGTACTATTACAGAAGCTGGTGGTAACGAATTTCGCAATAATACTCGCTATGATATTAACGCTAGTGCGGCCAAAGAAGCGATCGCAGCTACAGGCAATACTTTAATTGATAACCGCATCGCAGGTAAAGTAGATTTTAACGCTCAAACTGCTGCTATTACTGATAACCCTCCACCAACTACACCAAACACAGTTATCTCGGCAATCCCTACTAATCAAGAAATTACCTTTTCTGCCACCGAAGTTCCTCCAGCACCTAATCCTGTCGCCACATTACCGACAAAACCCATTACGCCCAAGAAATCTCCACAACAAAAATTAACTCCTCCCCCTGGCGGCTTCCCGATACCCAGCAGCTTAGTTGGACAACAACCACCAACCAACACTCAAGTTACTCCCACAGCTAAAATTACAACCCTACCAGTCCAGCAACCATCATCCCGACAGTTCAATTACGTGCAGATTGAACCTAACACCATTGAATTTGCTGCACCCGACTCTATACAAACACCAAGTACAACATTACCCAGTCGAGGTCAAGCATCAGCCTTGATTTCTCCAGGTAGCGCAGCCCTTTTACCAGTTCCCAACGGCAATGTTCCCCTTGGCGATACGCGTAACCTGCGAAAAGTCCCAGTTCCTCAAACGGATACAACTGCTTACACTCAAAGTTATTTACAACCTGTCAGTGGCATACGTTACCGCGTCATTGTCGAAGTAGCAAACGAACAAGAACAGGAATTAGTGCGATATGTTGCCCCAGGTGCATTTTCTACCATCTGGCAAGGGCGCAAAGTTATGCAAGCAGGAGTATTTAGCAATCGCTCTAACGCTGATGAGATGTTAAAAAATCTCACCAGCAATGGTTTGCGAACTATTATTGAGCCTTTGAATTAAACTCAATAACTTTAGGGTGGGCAATATCCACCTGATTTCATCAATTTGTGGCGAATTAATGGTTAAAATTTCTACGCAAAGTGGCGCAAAGGTAATACCATTTCACTTTAAGTTTGATACAAATAAACCGCAGGGGGCAGGGAGCAGGGGGAAAGAATGAAAAACCCATAAATTTGTATCATTTTTTTCGTGAAACGGTATAAGCGCAGAGGAGTGCAAAGTTGGTATAAGTCGATGAGTCCTGATTTTACTATGTAGCTATAGACAAGGTGGTAAGGACATCATTAGGCAATAAAAGTTCTATGAACGACTCATATCATGTCCGGCAAATCAGTTATGATTCAGCATACCTGTGCAGAAAGACAAAACTCTTCTTCCCCCTGCTCCCTGCTCCCTGCCCTTTGTTATACTTTCAACTTCAATTGCAACTCATCTTTAATGCGGTTGAGAATAGAGGCTTCATCAAGGTTAGCCAAAATTTTACTAATGACTGCTTTTGGCCCTTCTGGCCCCCAAGTTGCGCCATTGGCTAAATAAGCTTTAGTAACTTGACCAATGCCGTAAGAAGATACACCAGCTACACCAGCTTGGGTCAATGCAACTGTGACGTAAGGCGCAAGGGTAACGCCTGCTGTAACTGGTGCAGAAATGCCAAGTAGGGTTTTCAAACCACTTAAACCCAAGTTGGCGAGTAATTCACTGACACCAATACCGCCCATACTCAGGGCAATTTTTTGCAGTAATCTGACAGCACCAGCTTCGGTCATCGGCATAGCGTAGAGTTTGGATAAACCTAAAATTAAAGCAATATCAATCACTATGCTACTCAGTATATCTACTATCGTGACTGGATTGAGAGCGATCGCCAGTGCTTTAGCCATCACAGCTTTCCAAATCAACTGATTGGCATTCTGTTCCCGAATCAAGAGTTTGCGTTGTACCAGTTGCTCATTGACTGTATCTGCATACAACATTGAATTAAGGGCGACTAAAGCTTTACCCTCACGCTGCAAAATCTCTAATATTTTCAGCTTCAATTCTTCTACTTGGGCATTCCCAGTCCGCATCTGCAAGCCTCTACTACCATCAGGGCGAATTACCGCTGTCTTGACCAATGGTGAGGCGGCTGACATGACGATTTCTAAAGGCGTGAGTAATTCCTTGACCCTTTCATCTCGAATTTTTTCATAAATTGCTAGGCGATCGGCTGCGGGATATTGGTCTACTTTGTTAAACACCAAAATTATCGGTTTCCCAGCTTCTCGCAACTGAGAAAGGGCTTGGTGTTCGATTTTAGTCATGTCTCCCGAAATCACAAACAAAATCAAATCGGCTTGTTTAGCGATTTGTTCCGCCAAAGCTGTACGAGTTTCACCATCAATTTCATCCAACCCAGGCGTATCAATGAGTTCTACCTGAGATTGACCCACACTCGGTAAAGTGACTCGCAAAGCTCGTTCTGTCGTACCAATTAGTTCTTCGTGAATACTCCAATTAACCCGCTGTGCGGCGCGAGTCACACCATGTAAAGGGCCAGTTTCAAATACAGGTTGTCCCACCAAAGCATTCAACAGAGACGATTTACCCCGTCCTACCATCCCAAAAGCAGCAATCTGCACAACCATCCGGTCTAACTTTGCCAGCATAATTTCTAAATCAGCCAGTTCGGTTTCTAACCCTGCTTTTTCTCGTGGTGTCAAGTCAAGATTAGCTACCAAGTTTCGCAGTGCTGTTTGCGCTTGTTTATAATTCAGTTCCGCTTGAATGTCTTCAAAGCTAAAAATAGCACTATCTAGTTCTTCCTCCCAGTTAGGCGAGTTGCTTTGGTCTGGTTCTGGCAATTTAGAAGGCATGATAATCGGAGATTTTTGATTTACCTCATTTTTATCCTAGTTATTTTTACAGAATATGAGGGAAATTGTCTTCATAGACTGGCACTAATGAAAAGATAACTCACTCCGCGATCGCTCTTTCATTTCTTGATGGGCTTGGAGTGTCATAAAAAGTAGTAGAGTGAAAATTGCATCTATTAGCGTTAGGAATTTGACTACATCACCTGTGCGGAAAATTGTTATTGCCGGTAACTGGAAAATGTTTAAAACCCAGGCAGAGACTCAAGATTTCTTGCGAGGGTTTCTGCCTCATTTAGACGAAACGCCTGATGAGCGAGAAGTATTATTGTGTCCTCCTTTCACCGATTTAAACATTTTGTCTCAAAGTTTGCATGGCAGCCGTGTACAACTGGGAGCGCAAAATGTTCACTGGGAAGATTCTGGAGCTTACACTGGTGAAATTGCCGCCCAGATGCTCACAGAAATTGGTGTCCGTTATGTAATTGTCGGTCATAGCGAACGACGGCAATTTTTTGGCGAAACAGACGAGACAGTTAATCTGCGTCTGAAAGCTGCTCAAAAACATGGTCTAACCCCAGTTTTGTGTGTAGGGGAAACCAAACAACAACGCGATGCAGGACAAACAGAATCACTCATTACTACTCAGCTAGACAAAGACCTAGTGAATGTAGATCAAGATAATTTGGTAATTGCCTATGAACCAATTTGGGCAATTGGAACTGGTGATACTTGTGAAGCAAAAGAAGCTAACCGAGTTATTGGCTTAATTCGCAGTCAATTAAAAAACACCAATGTTTCGATTCAATACGGCGGCTCAGTCAAGCCTAATAATATTGATGAGATCATGGCTCAACCAGAAATTGACGGCGTGCTTGTGGGAGGAGCCAGTCTAGAACCTGAAAGTTTTGCCCGAATTGTCAACTATCAGTAGTCTTATGTGTAACGCCTTTTCCCTGGCTCTACCAGGGAATGGGAATCCCAATTTTGAATTTTGGATTTTAGATTTTTGATTGTAAAAGTATTTAACATACAAGGCCGCTAAGATCAGTTTCGTATGTCTGGTAACTTAATAGTTCGCGGGCGTTGTTTTGAATGGGGACAACGCACTTATTTAATGGGTGTGCTGAATGTGACACCTGATAGTTTTAGTGATGGGGGGGATTTTAATAGTAAATCTGCGGCGTTAACTCAAGCACAAGCAATGGTAGCTGCTGGTGCTGATATGATTGATGTGGGTGGACAATCAACTCGACCGGGTGCAGAACAAATTACCCTGGATGAAGAATTACAGCGAGTTATCCCCATAGTACAGACGCTACGCTCGGAAATAACAGTGCCAATTTCTGTAGATACAACTAGAGCAGATGTAGCAAAAGCCGCAATCGAAGCTGGAGCCGATATTGTTAATGATATTTCCGGTGGGACATTTGATGTTGAGATGTTGCCGACAGTTGCTAGTTTAAATGTGCCGATAGTATTGATGCACATTCGCGGAACACCTCAGACAATGCAGCAAATGACAGAGTATGAAGATTTGCTGGCGGAGATGATAACTTTTTTAACAAGACAAATTACGGCAGCCACCAAAGCAGGTATTGACCTAGAGAAAATTATTATTGATCCGGGGATTGGTTTTGCTAAGAACTACGAGCAAAATTTACAGCTTTTGCGGAACTTGCGATCGCTCACATCATTAAACTGCCCTATCTTAGTTGGTGTATCGCGTAAAAGTTTTATTGGACGGATTCTCAATCAACCAAATCCCAAAGCACGCGCCTGGGGAACAGCAGCGGCTTGTTGTGCTGCTATTGCCAACGGTGCTGATATTCTGCGAATTCACGATGTCAAAGAAATGCGTGAAGTCTCCCTAGTTGCGGATACGTTGTTCCGATAAAGGGATTAGAGGCTAGTACAAAAAGGCTGAAGTCTGAAGTCTGAAATGAAGAAACTCTTATAGTGAGCTTTTCAGCAATTTATAATGGTTGCTTTATTTTCACTAACCTGTTCTAAAGGTTAGAGACTAGTATTTGTTACTCAGCACTCAGCGAGAACTTGCGTGCGGAGAGAACTTGCGTGCGCGGTTTCCCCGCGTTGAGCAAAGTTCGGCGGGTTCCCCGCGTTGAGCAAAGTTCGGTGACTCAGCACTCAGCACTTTTTCAAGTTTGACCATTCCCGTTCCCTTCAGTACCTACAGTATCACCCAGCATTTGATCTAATGCTCCTTCAGAGACGCTGGGGTTAAGAAATACGATTTTGGCATTAGTACTAGCACTAAGTTTTTGACTTGCTTCTAAATGATCTTGAGCCACTAGATACCGCAGAATTTCTTTGGTTTCTGGTTTAGCAGTGATAGCTTCCGAAAGGATACGGATTGATTCTTTTGTAGCTTCGGCGCGTTTAATAGCGGCTTGTCTGTCGCCTTCAGCTTCTAAAATAGCTGCTTGTTTTTTAATTTCCGCCGCTTGTTGTTCGGCCATTGATTTCTGCACACTTTCTGGCGGTGTAATGCTTTGAATATCCACACGGATAATCTTCACACCCCATTTTTTACTTGTCTCATTCACAATCTGCAACAGTGATTGGTTCATTTGATTTCTAGCAGAAGTGGTTTCCGATAATGTTCTATCGGCAATGTGAGTACGGAGTTCAACTGTGACTAAGTTCGATAAAGCCACCTGCATATCTTCAACTTTATAAAAGCTGTCTTCCATGCTGGTAATTTGCCAAGTGACAACACCATCAACTTCCAAATAGACGTTATCTTTAGTAATTACTTTTTGAGGCTTAATGTCTAAAATTTGCTCTCTGGTGGTATCTTCCATCACAATCTGATCCACAAAAGGCACAATAAAGTTTAAGCCTGGTCTAAGTGTGCGGTGTCTTTGTCCTAAGCGTTCAACTAAGGCTTCATTACCTTCATTAATAATTTTGGCAGATCCTAACGCATAGCCTACAAGCGCTAAGACTATAGCAATAATTGGCTCCATAGATGCTCCTATGTAGTAATTGGGAGAATTAACTGTTAAGGATATGGTATTTCTCCTACCTTTTAGTCTAATCTCTAGAGTTTGTGCTTTTATAAGCACTCACTCGCAAACCCAGCATCTGTAAATTTGCTGTGTTTTAAGCAGATAAGAAAGATTGGCAGAATGCGATCGTTATTAAAGCACCTTGATAACATACTGGCAAGAAATTGACTCACTTCACCGCTAAATCCAGCCAAGGTTTGACATTTGTAGGTAAATCAGCATTCAGGCGTAAGGGTAATTCTGGTGTAGATAGAGACTGAGCATAAGCTGCTGTGAGAAATGGTTGGTAAGTCTGAGCCTCTGGTGTGAGTTGCTTGACAAAAGCTAAACTGACACCACGAATTAGCTGACGCAAGGGTTGGGTTTGTGCGCCGCGCTTTTCTGAAATAATTTGGGAAGCTTCACCAGTAGAATATGCGGGGTCAAGAATGCTTAAATGAGTCGCACCAATGGCGGTTAACAAATATTTATTACCCCGTAACTGAGTAAAAGGTCTAATTTGGTGAGTTAAGGCAGGAGTTAAAGCATCTTCAGTCGCGGTCAAAATTAACACAGGCTTGTTAATCCGCGAGAGTCCCTGTTTACCAAAAAGTTTACCTGTAAGGGGGTTAAGTGCGATCGCACTTTTAACTCGCTCATCTTGCAACTGGAATTTTTTCCCTTTTAACGGTGTAGCTGCACATTGCAACCAATCACCAAGGGGGTCAACCAAGCTGAGAGAAGTTTTGCAAAATTGTCGTACTTCCTCTAAATTAATTTCTCCACCAACCAAAGCTAAAGCGGTATAACCTCCCAAAGAATGACCAATGACAGTTACTTTCTCGGTGTTGAGTTTTCCTTGCAGTTGTCCTGGTTGAGTGTTGAGAATCGCCAGTTCGTTGAGTAAAAAACTCACATCCTTGGGTCGGTCAATAAATTCTGTAGCTGGGAGTAATTTTGCTAAATCTCCTTGATTAGCAGCGTTGCTAATTGCCACACCATTACTCCCAGGATGTTCAATAGCGGCTACGCTGATGCCATGAGAAGCTAAATGACGCGCTAAATAGCTGGCAAATCGACGGTTAGCTCCAAAGCCGTGGGAAATCACTACTAGTGGTGCTGTGGTGTCTGTTGTTTGACTCCAGTAAATATCTACCGGAATACTACGTTGACGTTGTTTGTCTTGTAAAGTGAGTGTTTGCTGTTGTACTGGTGCTTGGCCTGTGGCTGCGGGGTCGAAAGTCGGCTGAAAGGGTGTATTAATTTTAACTGCTAAATTTCTGGCGAGGATACTGCCGAGGGCTTGATTTTGTAAGTTGTTGGGGTTAAAGTCCGTGGCAATTTGTAATATTTGAGTTGCGTCTAGGCTAATATTTTCCGTTGGGTAGGCTTTGAGGAAACTCACAACGCTCAAACCATTGACTTGCCGCAGACCGATACTCATCGTTGCTTGCAAACTTTCGACTGTACTGCCGGGAATAGCTGCTGTTAAGGATGTAATCAATTGTTTGCCTTGTGGCAAAAGAGTTAATTCATCGACAAATTTGTCAGCAAATTTTGGATCTACTTGCACTCGTCGATTGAGTAAGCCGCGCAATTCTGGTGTAAATAAAGATTCGTAAGCTTGGAGAGTTTTGGATAGTGTACCAGTTTTCGCAAATTTTTCGATATCCGCGATCGCCACAGATTGCTGAAACGGGCCAAACCGAATAGTTACTGTTTCCGCAGCTAAAGTAGCTGGTATTGCTACACCCGAACTTAAAACCAGACCCAAACTAAATAACAAACCTTGCAAGAACGAACGCTTGCAAGGTTTGTTGCTTGGTTGAAACTGCAAAGAAGCTGCCATTTTCTTTGAACCAAAAGATTACCAGCTATGGGGACGAATAAATATGGAGTATTGTCCCCAATTTTTAGCTGTATCCTCAACTAAAATCCTGTGAAAAGTCTCAACACATTCAAAATCACACCAAAGGGGCCAGCGATAGCACCTAAAGTTTCACTAGTCTTAGTCAAACCATTACGGCCAACTATAATCACATCGTTATTTCGCAGAATGGGATTAGTCGCCTCGTTAATTCCATCAGCAAAATTGACTTTGACAACGCGTTTGGTGACAGAACCATCAGGATTCAGCCGCACCAAATCTACAGCGGCTCTACTGGCTCTGGCATCATTAAAACCACCAGCAGCTAACAAAGCTTGGTTTAAAGAACTATTGGGCTTAATCTCTGTAGCGCCTGGTCTTTTCACTTCACCGACAACACCCACTTGAATGGTGTTCGGAGACAAAGTTGTATTCGCTAGTTGGGTCGCTTCTGCGGCAGTCACATCAGTAGCAGTAGGGATCACAATTGTATCGCCGTCTTGCACAATAATGTCTTGATTGACATCACCACTCTGGAGTAATTGCCAAAGATTAACATCAATGTTTTGTTCACCACCAGTTCTAGTAGGACGACGGAGTTTAAGACTGCGAATGTCAGCTTGTCCGGTGATTCCACCCGCTAATTGAATTGCTCTGGTGACTGTAGGTAAGCCACCTGCTCCTGCTTCTGCACCGCCACCACCTGTGGTCACAAGATAAGAGCCAGGACGGTTGACTTCACCAATAATAGCTACAGTCCGGGGTGTGCTAGGACTAGCAGCAAAGTTGCTGGCGGCTAAATTACGCGCTTCAGCTTTATCGAAGTTAGATGCAGTCGGTACAAAGATAGTGTCTCCATCCCGCAATGTAATATCTTGACCTATCTGACCTGTCTGCACAGCCTCTTTTAAGTTGAGGCTCACAAGTTGTTCGCCACTGCGTCCTACTTTCCGGCGTACTTGTACTTGAGTGACATCAGCTGCTAGGGTCACGCCCTGGGCTGTGGTTAAAGCTGCTAAAACAGTTGGGTATTGTACGCCAGGATTATCCCCTGCGCCACCACTTAAGCTGAGAGTATAAGAACCAGGCCTTGTAACTTCTCCCGCAACAAAGATATTAATGGGGCGCGGTGATAACAGATTGACGGAAATTAAAGGACGTTTTAAATAACGGGAGTATCTTCTGGCAATTTCATCAGATGCTTGTTCAGTTGTTAACCCCAAAACTGGAACACTGCCAATCAGAGGTAAAGTGATTGCTCCACCGGGAGGAATTTGATATTCGCCTGTGTATTCCGGCACTTCAAATACATTAACCCGGATGCGATCGCCTCCACCTAAAGTATAATTAGTGTCTAGTTGCTGTGTAGTTGCTGGTGATATCTGTTGTGGCGGAATAATTGGTGTTCTATTCGGCGGTAGCGTTTGTGGTGTTGGTATTACTGGTTTTGAAGCTGGTAATACTGGTTGTCCCTGAGCTAGGCTGACGGGCGACACAGCAAAATTGATAGCTGTACAAAAAGCCACACCCATAACTGGCTGGGTGAGGAATTTCCATAAACCTGTGTTAAACATATTTACCTTAGACTCTGAGACTACGATCGGCAAAGTACTGTCTAAACATTTTAATTTGACTATACTTAAGTATTCCCGTTTCCCGACAATCTTATTTTCCTTGAAGGATACTCTTTTCCGGAAGCATAATTATTTATCAGAGTTGAATTTTTGGTAAAGTTAGCTTAAAGTTCAACTTACGGAGATGCGTATTCAGCATTTATTAATACAGGTTGTGATGGTAATTTACAAGCTAAGTAAGTGACTCAGATCCCCGAATTTTTAAAGCAGTCGGGGATCTAAAATCGAAAATTTAAAATGTGTTATTGAATATCAAAAATTACTAAACAGAGGTATTTTGTTGTTTAATCTTTTGAATAAAAAAGTCTTCCAGAGAATGACGCGCTAAATCCAAAGAAATGATTTTAGCTTCCATTAAGCGAAGACTATCAAGAAAATCATAGTAATCAGCTTGTAAAGTTCCCTGCCAAGAACCATCATGGTTAAATACAAGATTAGGTATCCATTTGTGGAGAATTTCTTGATCGCCACCGTTACCTTTTACTTGGTAAGCATTAGTACTACCTAATAATTCATGGAGGGAACCAGCGCAAATTAACTCACCTTTGGCGAGAATGGCAATGCGATCGCAAATTTGCTCAACTTCACTCAGAATGTGACTGTTAAAGAAGATTGTCTTCCCGGCGGCTTTTAACCCTAAAATGATTTCGCGCATTTGATAGCGTCCTAGAGGGTCAAGACCAGACATCGGTTCATCTAAAAATATCAGTTCTGGGTCGTTAATTAACGCCTGCGCCATACCGACACGCTGTAGCATTCCCTTAGAGTAACGCCGCATTTGTTTTTTGCGTGCATCAGCTAAAGGTAGACCGACTAATTGTAAAAGTTGAGGAATGCGATCGCGCTGAATAGGACGAGGAATTTGGAACAGTCCAGCCGCTAACTCTAAAAATTCCCAGCCCGTGAGATAATCATATAAATAAGGGTTTTCTGGCAGATAGCCGATACTTTGCTTGACTTGGCGATCGCCCAATGGTTTACCCAACAATAATCCCCGTCCCGCACTCGGACGGATAATTCCCAGCAAAAGTTTTAATAAAGTGGTTTTACCAGCACCATTCGGCCCCAATAAACCAAAAGTTTCCCCCTGATAAACCGTCAAAGAACAGCCTTTGAGAGATACAACTTTTTGATTCAGCCAAAAGCCACTGCGGTAGACTTTTCTCAAATCAAAAGTTGACACAACAGGCGTAATATCTGTAGTTTGCGGTTGAGAATCGGGTGTGTCTACAGCAGACTTCATATAGTTTTAATTACTACTGACCAAAGTTATAGCTTGCCAGTATAACTTACATAGCAAAAGTTCCAACTGATTAGTGTTGGCTATCATGAGATTTTTCTCATAAAAGTTTCATAATTAATTCATAATACGGTGCAAAAGTTTTACCAGAGTTAAGGGCAAGGTTGAGTCTCAAGCTGTAAACTACCCCAACTTATATCCAATCACTTCACGATCTGACAAAAAATCATATGGCACTAATAGTTGGAAACGATAGTGACAATCGCTTAAGAGGGACATCTGGCTCAGACACAGTTAGAGGAAGAAATGGAAACGATATTCTTGAAGGGTTTGGAGGTGCAGACACGCTTCTAGGCGGCAAGAATGACGATTTACTTTTTGGTGGTTTAGGTTCTGATATCTTATCTGGTGATGGAGAAACTACAGCAACCAACCAACCTGAAAAAGGAAATGATGTTCTCATAGGTGGTTCAGGCACTGATACTCTAATTGCATGGGGAGATGACATCCTCGTAGGCGGAGGCTCAAATCAATATGATTCTCAGCTAATCTCTAACTTGAAAAACGATCCGTTCAGTACTCGAATTACGGCAGATAGACAAGCAGACAGGTTCATCGCTATCAATAAAGATGCGATCGATTACACACTAACAATAGTGGACTATGAAGTTGGTATAGACAGGATTGACCTAAGAGGATTTGGTATAAGAAACGCGAGGAACTTTGAGGAAATCCAAGATAAAGGCGGCTGGTTTGAGGCTATCACTCCTGAAGTGAATGGCGCACAGCTTGTTCTCCGAATTAATGTCAATCCCACATCGCTGACTTACATCTTATAAGAGTCGATGAATGTTAACGTAAGTCTCGCCAATGTACACGTTAACCCACCAAGCACTACCTGACAGCTATAAGGTATAAGTTTATTTGCGCGAGTTGGTAAGCAACACAACCCATTATGTAAGCTTATCAACTCGCGCAGGTGGGTTTTGCCTGTATAGCTACGATTTCCAGTCTCTCATACCATTTCACTAATGTGACTTCGCCTTGCTTGTTGAACACCCAACCAGTAGCAGGCGAAATTGTTACAGTCTCAGCAGCCTTTTGCGGTCTAGCAGCACGATTTACTGAACCATTTTGTGGTTATGCTGCCATAGTTAAACAATATTTTGAGTGCTGAGTGATGAGGTGGATAAGACGGATG
Source organism: Nostoc sp. C96 (assembly GCF_059384975.1). Lineage (NCBI taxonomy): Bacteria > Bacillati > Cyanobacteriota > Cyanophyceae > Nostocales > Nostocaceae > Nostoc > Nostoc sp. C96. The sequence continues at coordinate 550,024 of NZ_CM182020.1, forward strand.
AGGCGATCGCAAACACAACTCTTCTTGTTATAACTATTTGCTTTGCAATAAATCTTAGTTATAAAGGATACAACAATTACTCTGTTGATGAGATCAATGAAAATCCATCGACTCTGGAAGACATTTGTCCTTATTTGTTTAACATTAATATGCCTGATTATTTGGAATAACTTTCAATCACCAGATTATCAGCGAGCTAAGTTATGCCGCAGTGTTCAACCTTTAACGGAAATCAAAGTTAAGCATTACGATAATCTGGGAATTTATTGGCAGAGTGGCACATTTACCAGAAAAGTTTCTCTGGATATAAAAGGCGAAATCAAAGTAATTATTTTTCCTAGAGGACTTTCACCGCAAACTTGGTCAAAGATATCTTCATCATCGATTCAATATATTGGTAAAGGTGGTGATGATAGTTGGCAAGAATGGTTACGTCCTGATTATTTTTATCTGCTTGAAGTTCCTCAACAAGCTACAGCCTTAGCTTTTGGCAGACTGTGTTATCGCAATGGCGATGTAGAAGTTGAGTCAATCAAAAAGCTGACACCAACTGCTCTGGGAAAAATAAGTATCAATGACAAAATTTATCTTTCTCATTTATACCCATTACCAAAAATTAGTTCATCTACTGTCATTGTGAATACAGGCAGTAATCGTCTAGATACTCTTGGCACTCAAACAGAAGTATATTTCACGGCAGTAAAACTTCCAGCAGAAAATTAGACTTCAGAAAATCTGGATTGCATAGATAAAAAGCAATGTCATTAGTCATTTGTATTTACAAATAACTAATGACTAATGACTAATTTATAAAACACCTTTAGAACTAGGAATTGTCCCAGCACGACGGGGGTCAAATTCGGTTGCCATCCGCATAGCTCTAGCAAATGCTTTAAATGTTGCTTCAATAATGTGATGGGAATTAATACCATCTAACTGACGAATGTGCAGTGTCATTTGGCTATGATTCACCAATGCCACAAAAAATTCCCGCACTAGCTGAGTATCATAGGTTCCCACGCGTTGTGTAGGAATTTGTAAGCCGTAACTTAGGTGAGGTCGTCCAGAAAAATCTAACGCCACTTGTATCAAAGCTTCATCTAATGGTGCTAAAAAATTACCAAAGCGGACAATACCTTTTCTATCACCCAATGCTTGATGCAAAGCTTGTCCTAAAGTTATACCCACATCTTCATTAGTATGATGATCATCAATTTCCCAATCTCCCTTGGCTTTGACATCTAAATCAATCAAACCGTGAGAGGAAATTTGATGCAACATGTGGTCTAAAAATGGAACACCAGTTGCAGCATGACATTTTCCCGTGCCATCTAAATTAATAGTTACTTGCACATCAGTTTCACCAGTCACGCGGTGAACAGAAGCAATACGAGCAGTTGTAATTGATGAAACTTGGTGCAGAACAGAATCTTTATTAGAGATATCGCTAATTTGCATAGTTGTTAATAAGGGAGTAGGAAGTTAAAAGTAAAAAAGCAAAAGTAAAAAAACACTTCTTTTACCCTTCGGGTTTACCACTTGCTTCTCCTAATCGGAGACGCTGCGCGAACAAGCCGGGAAACCCGTCCAACGCAGTGGTTCACCTTTTTACTTTTAACTTTTGACTTGAGTAATACTATTACATTCCCATAATTTCATATCCTGCATCCACGTACAGAACTTGCCCAGTAATACCACTGGATAAATCACTGCACAAGAAAGCTGCCGTATTACCTACTTCTTGTTGAGTGACTGTACGTCGCAGAGGCGCTACCTGTTCTACATGATGAATCATATCTAAAATTCCACCAACTGCCGAAGATGCCAAAGTCCGAATTGGCCCGGCTGAGATGGCATTTACACGAATATTTTCTGGGCCGAGTTCTGCTGCTAGATAACGCACACTCGCTTCTAAACCAGCCTTAGCTACTCCCATCACATTGTAGTTAGGAATAGCTCTAACGCCACCAAGATAAGTCAAGGTGACAATGCTACCACCTTCTGTCATTAACGGTTTAGCTGCACCGCTTAACTGTACTAAAGAATAGGTACTAATTTCTAAAGCTGTATTGAAACCAGAACGAGAGGTTTGGCTAAAACCTCCAGTCAAGTCATCTTTGTTGGCAAAAGCCAGACAGTGGATCAGAATATCTAACTTGCCCCATTTTTCCCGCACTGCCTCAAAGGTAGAGTGAATCTGTTCGTCGTTTTGAACATTACAAGGCACAAATAAGCTGGGATTGAGAGGTTCTACCAATTCCGCAACTTTTTTCTCCATTTTGCCACGTTCATCGGGCAGGTAAGTAATACCTAAATTAGCGCCGGCTGCGTGCAATTGTTGAGCGATACCCCAAGCGATGGAGCGATTATTGGCAATACCTGTAACAAGGGCGTTTTTTCCAGTCAGATTCAGCATACAAATTATTAACAGGATCAATCATGATGAAGATGTCCGAACAGTATCAAATATTTTTCTTTATCCCCATAGCACAGTGTGGCGTTCACGACCCTACTATTCAAAAAATAAACGCATTTTGAACAATAGTTGCTTTCACGAAAGTTGGTTTGACAACGCGATGACTGTTTTTGACTTGGGCGTAGCTGTAATAGCTTTTCTTTTCCAAAAGGAAATAATACCCTTGAGTCTAAATTCTTTAGGGGAATTGAGGATACTTCAACTGCTGAATGTATCACCTGGGACTTTTCAGACATCCTTTTAGGAGGATACTAGAAACTGAGGCCTGTTTTGCTGGGTTGAACACAGGATTTAGAAAAATCATGTTTAACAAGAAAGAATACATGGGTCAGTGGCCAGAATTCTCTCATTGAATCTTGGGTTACTGGCGGAGGAATAAACTGTGAAACACTACACCAAATTGAAAATTTGCTGGTGCTTCTAGGTAACAGATATTTTTCCTCAAGGATTGATTTTGACTCGCAATTGTGAATTGTGAATTCTTCTTTAAATCAACAAGTGCGTTTCCTGCATAAAAAATTGTCTGCTATTCCTGAAGATATTCTCAAGATATAATGAATTTTTTTGCAAAAAACCTGATGAATAGGAGTTTGTAAGTACTTATAACAACTACTAGCTAAAAAGGTGAAAAATTATGTATCATTATGAACAAATAACTCTGATGTTTGGTATTTGAGTATAGGAAAGTACAGAAAGGTTGACGGTGATTTATTGATTTTTCAGGTGTATTCTTAGGTAATCAGTTTATTTGTTTTTCCGGCATTGGGTAGGGGAAGGGAGATGATCGTGACACAAGATAAAGCCCTAGCAAATGTTTTTCGTCAGATGGCAACTGGCGCGTTTCCGCCTGTTGTGGAAACGTTTGAACGCAACAAAACGATCTTTTTTCCGGGCGATCCTGCTGAACGAGTTTATTTTCTTCTTAAGGGTGCTGTAAAACTTTCCAGGGTATACGAAGCAGGAGAAGAAATAACAGTAGCGTTGTTACGGGAAAATAGTGTTTTTGGTGTGTTGTCTTTGCTGACAGGAAATAAGTCGGATCGATTTTACCATGCTGTTGCATTTACACCTGTAGAATTGCTGTCAGCACCAATCGAACAAGTAGAGCAAGCACTCAAGGAAAATCCAGAATTATCAATGTTAATGCTGCGGGGTCTGTCTTCGCGGATTTTACAGACAGAGATGATGATTGAAACTCTAGCTCACCGAGATATGGGTTCAAGATTGGTGAGTTTTTTATTAATTCTTTGTCGTGATTTTGGTGTTCCTTGTGCAGATGGAATCACAATTGATCTAAAGCTATCTCATCAGGCGATCGCAGAAGCAATTGGTTCGACTCGCGTGACGGTCACTAGATTACTTGGTGATTTACGTGAAAAGAAAATGATTTCTATTCATAAAAAGAAGATTACTGTGCATAAACCTGTTAGCTTAAGTAGACAGTTCACGTAAACAAGAATTTCAGAAGTCAGAAGTGAGGAGTCAGAACAAAAACGTTATTCATTCTGAATTTGGGCTGACTGACGGCTGAATTATTTGTTGTTCAAAGCAATTGGAGGTAGTGGAGTTGGCAATTATTGTGTTTTTGCAGATAATACCCATAGCTGGAGTTAAATCATAAATTGATGAATCTTCGCTATTGCCAATCATCCATCCTCCACAGACAATGGTCGAAAGTAGTAGGCTGTATCTGGAACCATTTCGGTAGCTGAAGATGACCACCGGGTACATCCTCATAGCGGCAATTTTAATTTTGGGAGGCGTAATTGCCACTGTGGGCGATCGCATTGGCACACGGGTTGGCAAAGCACGCCTCTCACTATTCAAGCTTCGGCCAAAAAATACGGCGGTAGTGGTGACAATTTTTACTGGGGGTTTAATTTCGGCTTCCACTCTAGGAATTTTGTTTGCGGCTGATGAAGGATTGCGTAAGGGTGTCTTTGAATTAGAAGATATTCAAAAAGACCTGAGAAACAAACGAGAGCAACTTAAAACCGCAGAAACGCAAAAAAGCCAAGTAGAGAAAGAGTTAAGCCAAGCGAGAGTTGAACAAACCAAAGCACAACAAGATTTACAGATAATTAATAAATCGTTGCAAGCGGCAAATGCTAAACAACGAGAAACCCAAGCGAAACTCAACCAAACTATTAGCCGCCAAGCCCAAACACAGGCGCAACTGCAACGCACTCAAGGGCGTTTGAATCAAGTAGCAACTCAATATCAACAAGCCAGATCAGAATTACAAAACGTTTACAATCAGAGAAAAGCCCTACAAGTGGCTGTAGGACAATTAAAGGCAGAACAACAAAGATTGTACGCAGAGGCGAAAAAGGCAATTGATGAAGCGAAAGCAGCCATTACAAAACGCGATCGCGAACTCGCCAACCGCCAAGAAATTATTGAAAAACGCGATCTCAAAATTGCCCAACTAGATAAACTCATTCAAAATCGTAATTTAGAAATTACTGCACGGGAACAAGTTATTGCGACGCGTGAGTCTCGCCTCAAAGAATTAGAAAGACAACAGGATTATTTAGAGCAGGAAGTCGCCAGACTAGAAAAATACTATCAGTCTTATCAAGACCTGCGTTTAGGCAAGTTGGCGTTGGTTCGTGGTCAAGTTTTGGCTGGTGCTGTGATTCAAGTTAACCAAGCTACTGCGGCTCGTCAGGCGGTGTTGCAACTTTTAGGTGATGCTAACCAAAATGCGATTTTTCAATTAACTGAACCAAGTGCAAAACCAGAAAATACCCAAATTCTGCGTGTGACTCCAGAAAGAGTTGAGCAGTTGATTAGACAAATTAGCGATGGTAGAGAATATGTTGTGCGAATTTTCTCCGCAGGCAATTACGTCAGAGGCGAAAAACAGATAGAATTCTTTGGAGATGCTGCACGCAATATATTAGTCTTTGCAGGAGGAGAGGTATTAGCTAGTACCAGTGCTGATCCTAGAAGTATGTCATCTTATGAGCTACGGCAAAGGCTAGATTTACTCATTTCTGCTTCCCAATTTCGGGCTAGGAATGCTGGTATTGTGGAAAGTGTGCAAGTAGATGGAACTTTTTTGCGCTTTATCAACCAATTAAGACAATACGATCAGCCTTTAGAGATTAAAGCGATCGCCTCAGAAGATACTTATACAGCAGGGCCTCTGCGAGTTAAATTATTAGCTATCCAAAACGGCAAAGTCATTTTCAGTACGTGAAATACCCAAACAATAGGAATTAGAAGTTACAGGTTAAAGCTCAGTAACCATCGGTAATTGCTAAAAACTTTTTTTATATATTTCGCTGTACCCAGTTGAAAATTTTAGTTGATTGAACATGAATTTAAATGAATTCTCGCCAACTCAACCAGTAATTCTTGGCTTTGATCCTGGTAAAGATAAGTGTGGTTTAGCCGTAATGGGATTAGATCGGCAACTGCATTATCATCAGGTTGTACTTGCACAAGAAGCGATCGCCAATATAGAAACCCTAAGACAAAAATATCCTGTTTCCTTACTAGTTATGGGTAATCAGACCACAGCCAAGCAGTGGAAACAAAAATTACAACAAGAATTATTACAACCTTTAAATATCATGTTAGTAGATGAGCGATATTCTACCTTAGAAGCACGCGATCGTTATTGGCAAATGTATCCGCCCCAAGGACTCACAAAACTATTACCAAAGGGGATGCGCCAACCACCCAGACCAATAGATGACATTGTGGCTATCTTATTAATTGAAAGATATTTAAATCGCTTGACAGAATCAGCAGTTAATAGTCAATAGTCAATGGTTCTGATCTCTCCCTTGCCTTGTATCCTCATAATTCTGCTCGGATAGTAAAAGCATAATCCCCTCCTGGTTCCAACTGATAATCTTGTTTTTCTAAAAAGCGCCCAAGAGGTTCTTTGATTAAAGCGCGGCCTTGGGATGGCTTCACAGACAGTTCTCCACGGCGGAAATGCCACTGGAAATGCCACTCAAAATCCCCCGCGCTAACTTCGCCCTCAAGAAAGCCGTGTTGCCAGGATTGGCGCGTAATTCTGACATGGGCAGTAGTTTCTGGCAAACGTTTTGCACTCACAATGCTTTAGATAAAGTGTGGAATAAAAGCAAACAATATAGTCTATTTCTTTTATTTACCAAACTTAGCGTAATTCGACAAACTGACCAAAGTGAGTATTTATTTTTGGGTACTAAGCCGAACGACTGAAGTAGCGGCTAAACAGACTGGATGGTAATTGGACGGCGGTGTTGGTTTTATAGTATAGAAGAATTTGTTTTAGGTTGTGTTAGCAACTATGTGTTGCACCATGCTTTTTGTTGCGTATTAATAGTGCCATAGTTGCTAGTAAAAATGAATCCAGTTATTTCTTTTTAAGTGCGAAAAACAGCACTATTATTTCACTCATCACACCCGCCAGCATTCCATAGGCTGCTGAAGTAGCTCCGCTATGTTTGGTAAAAATCAAACTTCCACATACTACTAAAGTAAAGGTCGCAGCAACGACTGTTGCCAAGTTGATAAACCAATTCTTGCCCTTGTGAATAAGTAGCCCCTGAAACGTATTTTGCAGAGCCAAGAGTAGGGGAAAACATGAGAGTATTTGTATAACTGGACGAGATGCTTCTACAAGAGAGGGATTATTTCCCAAAAACTGACGCAGTAAAAATAATCCTTGGTCTGTAAACCCCAGCAAAAACGGTATCAAAGTAAAACTCAGTCCGACAATAATTACAAAAGCAGCAAGTGTTCGCTGCGAAGTTTCTTCATAAGCAGAAATTACCACTTGTTGAATCATACGTGTACCGTTAGCGATTGAAAGCAGTAGCCCCCAGGTCGCAGGCCAGACAGCGAGTGCAAGACTACCATCGAATGAACGTGCAATGAGACTTAAGAGTATGGCTCTTGCACCCCAAACAATCAGCATTGTTGAGGCTAAAGGTAGATAGTAAGATGTGACTTCTGGCAAGGTTTGAGGCAGTTTCTTAGTCTCAGAATATCCTTGGTGTTTAAGAATAGAAATAGCACCAAGACGCAGACAAAACCATGTGACCAATACTGCTTCAATAAGTATTGCTCCCATCATGGTGATACCTGCGAGCATTGCGCCATCTAATCGCAAATTTACTCCCACTACCAGTGACACAATTACCCAAGCCAATCGCGCTACACTTGCCCAACCTACGGCTATGCTCTTTTGAGCGCGAATCAGTAACCCTTGAAAGAATCGCCGCCAAGCAATCACGAAAGGCCACAGAAACATTAGCAGAAAAGCCGTTCTTCCTCTAGCGGCAATTGATGAGCTAACGCCGAATACATCAAGTAGTAGCCAGTTATACAAAGGTTCGCAAGTGAGTAACAGAAAGATACTACTAAGAACTAGTCCCGCAATTATCGTAAACTGCCAAAGTGCGCGTCGAGATTTGGCTTGGCCTCCTAGTGCGGTTGAGGCATGAAGAATCATGATAATGGGGCTTTCTAGAAATACAGCAACACCTTTGACTACCCCGACTCCGGCTAATGTCTCTTGGGGAAAGGCTAGGCGACTCAGTGCAGATGTCTGAAGCGGATCTCCGAGAGTCATTGCCACATCAGATAGGGAAAGTGGAATAAACTGGGTGAGTAGTGCTAGGAGCGATCGCCCTGAACTGATTTGATTACCTTCTTGTTTAGGGTGGGGAGAAGAGTTCATTTTATTTTTCAGCACTACTTAAAATACACGGGACTTAGTGAAGCGATCGCATCCTCAAGATGTGAGTGTTGTTTCAGAGTAAATCCATGACGCTCAAGCCAATCGGCATCATAAACTGTCTCAAGATATCTGTCCCCTCGGTCTGGATTGATCATCAGAATCCGCGCACCCTCGCCCAGTTCATGCGCCAGATGCAAGCCACCAGCTACAATTGCCCCTGTTGATGCACCCAGAAGCAATCCCTCACGACGTGCAAGGGCGTGACAGACTGAATAAGCTAAATCTTCTGGTACTATGTAAGCGCGATCGAGTAGCGAAAGATCGAGATTTGGTGGAAAGAAAGATAAGCCAATGCCCGTCATCTTGTATGGTTTTGCTGGCGTTCCCATAATCACTGAACCCACCACATCAACACCAACAATGCGTATGTTTGGGAATCGCGGTTTCAGATAACGAGCTATTCCCATTATTTGTCCCGCCGTACTCACACCAACTACTACAGCATCAAGCTCATCAGCAAAGTGAGCTTCAATTTCCCGCGCAGTGTAATACGAATGTGCCTCAGTATTCAAAGGATTCAAGTGCTGACATGAATACCAAGCATCGGGAATAATGGCTGCAAGCTCTTTTGCCCGTTTCATTCGTGCCTTTTGCATAGATCCCGATTCGTCTGCTTCATGTAGCGGGACATCGACAAGTTCAGCACCATACGCTTTCAACATTCGCCTAAAGGGCGGAGGAGTTTTCGCATCGACGACAATCATCACTCGATACCCTCGGACTGCTCCTACCATCGCCAATCCTACACCAAAATTTCCTGAACTGGACTCGATAATCGTACCACCAGGTACAAGCAACCCTTCCTCCTCTGCACGCGTCACGAGATAAACTGCATTTTTTTCCTTAATTGATCCACCGGGATTACAACTTTCCAATTTCAAGAAGCATTCTGCGATCGCACAGACAGGAGAAATATTTCTGAGTTTGACAATCGGAACATTACCTAAAGCCTGGGTAACATCAGTAGCCGTAGTATTTTTCCATTTACTATGGTTGCTCCACTGAGGGCTGAAAACGCTTTCCAAGAATGAAGATTTTGCCAAATAATTCATATTAATTACCCAAAAATTTTAAAATTATTACAAATTCTCATAGCTATATGAACTTGTTCATTGGATTTGATTTTATTGCAATATAACCACTGCATTGTTTTCTTTAAAACAAGAGGAATAACTATTGCTTGTATAGTTCATTTCTTTTTGAATCTATTCAATTTGCTTAAAAATAAATAGCAATTATGTTGGAATCGATAAATATATAGGTAAGCATTTCAAGTATGCCCATAAAAATATTGATATCCATTACGGAATTGACATATTTTTATGTTGAAGGATAAATATGAAATCAAGATGAAATTTTTTATTGAATTTTGAAACTCCATAAAAATCAGTAGGGATTATTGTTTTTGTTAATTAATTGACTTGAAACATAAAATATCTAATATTTTCATCCTAATTTCATAAATTTCTGCAACCCTATTAATAGGGGTATCCCTATGGGGAACTATGCTAAAATTACAAACTTATAAAGAACTTTTAAATACCCAATTTGATATGAGGGTGCTACTAGTTGAAGATGAGCCGGATTTGGGGGCTGCTATTAAGCGTACTTTAAATCAACAAAAGTACCTAGTTGACTGGGTTATGGATGGGAATGACGCATGGACTTACTTAGAAAATAGTTCGGCGCAATATACAGTAGCGATTCTTGATTGGATGCTTCCAGGAATTAGTGGTTTGGAATTGTGTAAAAGAATGCGTTATAAAGGTAATCCTCTTCCTATCCTGATGCTAACTGCTAAAGATAGAATGGAAGATAAAGTTGCCGGACTAGATGCAGGTGCAGATGACTACTTAGTAAAACCCTTCGGTATGGTGGAACTGCTGGCAAGATTGCGGGCTTTACAGCGTCGTTCTCCACACTTACAACCTCAACAATTAACTGTTGGTAATTTGACTCTAGATTATGGTAACAGTAAAGTTGTTAGACAAAATACAACAGGTGAACAGCAAAGCATTCCATTAACTAATAAAGAATTCCAACTATTGGAATATTTCATGAACCATCCTAACCAGATTGTTACGACTGAGCAAATTCGTAATCAAATTTGGGAAGTTAATGCGGAGTCTAGCAGTAATGTAGTGGCAGCGCAAATACGTTTGTTACGTCGTAAACTCACGAGTAACGACTGTCCTAATCCAATTGAAACTTTGCACGGTATGGGGTATCGTCTTAAGTTCTCAGATGAATCAAAATAAATTGTTTAGGCTTACCCGTGTTCGTTTAGCTCTGTATTACGCTATTGTTATGGGTTTGATTTTAAGCCTATGTGCCTTTGGCTTTTACAGGTCTGTGTTTCATGCTCATGTGGTAGCTTTAGATAATGAAATTGAGACTGTAGCTGGGACACTGCACGACAGTATTGAACTAAAACTTCAGTCACCTGGACGTTTAGAACCATTAGTAAATCAGTTATTTCCAAATACAGGTAACTGTAAAATTGGGGCTACTAATTGTATTCAAGAACAGCCGCATCCTAAACGTCATCTTCTTGGTATTGTGACTAAGACTAGCTACTATATACGGTTTTTTGATAGTTCAGGAAATTTAATTGCTAATGCTGGGTATTATCCAGAGGGATTACCTAATATTTTTCATCAAAAAAATTGGCAATTTCTCAAAGACAGCACAGGCAAAGAATATCATCAAATTACCTTATCGCTGCATACTCAAGATCATCAAGATTGGGGATATATGCAGGTTGGGCGAAGTCTAGAAGAGTTTAATCATTATTTGGATAGCGTAAAGCTAATTTTGATATTGGGGCTACCGATAGCTATGGCTATGATTGCTGGTGCTAGTTGGTGGCTATCTAGATTCGCTATGCAGCCAATTTATCAGTCATATCGACAAATTCAACAGTTTACAGCCGATGCTGCACATGAATTAAGAACGCCTTTAGCTGCGACAAGCGCAACTGTAGAATCAGCACTTTTAATGTCAGAAATAGATGAAAAAGAAACACAGGACATACTGCAAACTATACAGCGTCAAAATCAGCGGCTAACAACTTTAGTCGTTGACTTATTGATGTTAGCACGTTTAGATAGACAAGCTCAAAAGTTACAGTGCGAAGTTTGTTGTTTAAATGATATTGTTAGCGATTTAATTGAAGAATTTGAGGCGATGGCAAATGCCGCAGATGTAAAGCTGACATCTTCAATTCGAGTTAAGCACAATCTAAATATTATAGGTAATTCCGATCAGTTTTATCGGTTGGTTTCCAACTTAATTGTCAATGCAATTCAATACACACCCAAAGGAGGGGAAGTAACAGTTATCTTAGAACACAATGATAATTATGCTGTCATTAAAGTTCAAGATACAGGCATTGGTATTCCACAACATGAACTGACTCGAATTTTTGATCGCTTTTATCGAGTAAGTAGCGATCGCTCTCGTAACACTGGTGGTTCTGGATTAGGATTAGCTATTGTTCAAGCAATTGTTCAAGCACATCAAGGCAAATTAAATCTACAAAGTGAATTGGGTAATGGTAGTACTTTTATAGTTCAATTACCCAGATAACATGAGTTTCCCAACCAAGCTACCCACCATCAAAAAAAATCTATCGTTCCAGACTGTAAAATTTTGTAATATTATTTAGCCTGCGTGGTGCGCGAAGCGCGATAGGCAGGCTTTGTTTTAATAGCCGCGAGTTGACTCATTCGGCTCATTTTTTATTTTTATGTAACCGCAAATTTCTTCATACGGTTCCTTTGACTTGCACAAAACTTTTAAAAAAGCTACGGCGATGCCTACAACAAAGGCATCGCGGATTTTAGATATTCTCTAAAATCCCAAATCGATTTATCGATTTACTGCCGCAGCTTCTCTCGCCGCAGCTGCTTGGTCTGGATGGATACCCAAACGTGTGAGATTGATTCGTCCTTTACCGTCAATCTCGCGCACTTTGACAATCACTTCATCACCAACTGCGACTTCATCTTCAACTTTACCAACGCGGTAGTCAGCAAGTTGAGAAATGTGGATCATCCCTTCCTTACCGGGTAGGAATTCTACAAATGCACCTATTGGGATAATTCGCGTAACGCGACCTGCGTAGACATCCCCTTCATGCAGCTTGCGGGTCATCCCTTGGATGATGTTCCGGGCTTTTTTGGCTTTGCTTTCATCAACAGCAGATATGGTGACTGTACCATCATCTTCAATGTCGATTTTCGCACCAGTCTCTTCGGTGATGCCTTTAATTGTCTTACCGCCAGGGCCGATGACTAAACCAATCATGTCTGGGTCAATCTTGATAGTCAGCAGTCGGGGCGCGTAGGGTGATGTTTCTGTGCGTGGTTGGTCGATAGTTTGGAGCATTTTATCCAAGATGTGCAACCGTGCATCTTTGGCTTGGTGAATGGCTTGGGCAATGGTTTCCAAAGACAAACCAGAGATTTTCATATCCATTTGTAAGGCTGTAATCCCGCTATCGGTGCCGGCAACTTTAAAGTCCATATCACCGAGGAAGTCTTCAATGCCTTGAATATCAGTCAAAACGCGGACTTCATCACCTTCTTTAATCAGACCCATTGCCGCACCACTGACGGGTTTGATAATCGGTACACCAGCATCCATGAGGGCGAGGGTAGAACCGCAGACTGAACCCATTGAGGTGGAACCGTTGGAAGAAAGTACCTCTGAAACGATCCGAATCACGTAAGGAAATTGTTCTTTGGGTGGCAGTATTGGCAAAATAGCCCGTTCTGCTAAAGCTCCGTGACCGATTTCCCGTCTACCAGGCGCACGCATTGGCTTGGTTTCGCCAACGGAGAAGGGAGGGAAGTTGTAATGGTGCAGGTAGCGCTTGGATTGGTCTGTTTGCAGGTCATCATTGAGATTTTGGGCATCGCCAGGAGTACCAAGGGTACAGTTGGATAGTACCTGAGTTAGTCCGCGATTAAATAAACCACTACCGTGGACGCGTTTTGGTAAGACACTAACTTGACAAGAAACAGGACGTACTTCATCTAGTTTGCGACCATCAACGCGGATATTATCTTCCACGATTTGACGGCGCATGAAATATTTGGTGATTTCTTTAAAAGTCTTACCAAGTGCTTTGGGATCACTCGTCGCAGCTAGGCGAACGGGATCTTCTTCTGGTAGTTCGGCGATCGCAGTTTGGATTGTATCTTTAACTACATCTAAAGCTGCATCGCGTTCAGGCTTAGTAAATGTAAATTGAGACAGAATTTTCTTAATCTCGTCATTGGCGCGATCGCGAATATAATTTTCCAGGGTCTGGTCTACCTCTGGTGGTGCTTGGTGAATTATTTGCAAACCCAAGTCGGCAATGATATCTTGCTGCGCCTTAATTAAATCGCGTACCGCTTCATAGCCAAAATCAATCGCTTCGATAATATCTCGCTCTGGCAGCTGATTGGCTCCTGCCTCAATCATGATTACGCCTTCTGGCGAACCCGCTACAATCAAGTCTAAATCGCCAGCTTCAATTTCTGCATAAGTAGGATTAATAATGAAATCATCTCCTACTAACCCTACCCGCACGGCTGCCATTGGCCCGTTAAAGGGAATCTGAGCCAGCAACGTAGCGATGGAAGCACCTGTGACTGCTAGAACATCAGGCGGTACTAACTCATCCATTGATAATGTTAAAGCGATGACTTGCAGGTCATCCCGCAACCATGAAGGGAACAGAGGACGCAGAGGACGGTCTATCAGACGGCTGGTGAGAATTGCTTTTTCCGGTGGACGACCTTCCCGGCGCATAATCCCACCAGGAATTCTACCTGCTGCATAAAGTCTTTCTTCGTAATCTACTGTGAGGGGAAGAAAATCAATGCCTTCTCTGGCTTGTGATCTCGTAGCTGTTACCAAAACAGCTGTGTCCCCTGATTCTATCAAAACTGACCCACCAGCTTGGGGAGCTAGTAGGCCTAACTTCAGTCGAATATCCCGTCCATCAAAGGATATTGACTTTTCAACTTCTGCCATTCAGTTTTTTTTCCTTCTATGCACACTATTCTCTCTCTGTGGCAATCCTAACATTTATGCACTCTGGCTGGCTTCTGTTACATACAAAGATAAACAAGTTATTTCCTGCCAAATGTATTACATGTTTACTCATCAAGCGGCAGTAGATTTGACGGCTTGCTTATCTTTTAGGATTGTCACAGGTAGAATATGCCTAATCATACTCAAAAGTCTACAAATTGCATATATAACAATCTATGTAATTTATCCAATACTGGTGCAGCTAAGAAATACAAAGTAGATTTTTTTACACCTCCTCAACAAAATGCGATATTTCTTAAATCATCATTAAAATTTGGATGGAAACAATCTCTCACCAGTATGTAAACCTAGTTGTACAATAGTACCAACGTTACAAAAATAGCTGCACTAACCTCAACAAAATAAACATTAATTCAATCACTAAACCACCAATTTTTCATCATGAGTAATTAAATTTTTAGCAGCTATTTAAATTGCACTCTTAAATAATTTGATAATTTATAAATGTCCATAAATCTAGAATAAAAGTAAAAACTGGCAGAATTAATCTCGCCCAAATCAAAGGCAATCATCAGCATTATTGTAAATATTTAGTCTGGTCAAAATTTGAGTAGTTAAAAATGGCGATTTTACACGGCAGTTGGGTCAGAAAAAATCAAAATAGTTGTTTATTTATCTGGGGAGAAACTTGGCGATCGCCCCAAGTGAATTGGGATATAACTCAATCACCAGAAATACCACAACATCCATTAGCAATGACACCAGTGGAGTTGAGTGAGTGGTTAGCAGCAAAGAACATAACAATTACCAGCAGCCAACAACAGCAGGTACAAACTCAAACGCGATCGCGCAAAACTACAAAACCACCTGAAGCCAGTTTACCTACACATTCTCACATCATCGCCTTACCAACTCAGATTCTCCAAAACACCAAAGATAGAACATTTAACTTATTACCTGTGCATTCCGCCAGCCAAGATTTAGAATCTGGCGCTTCACCATACTTGCAACCTTGGCAAGTTACAGGTTTTTGTCTTACTACTAGTGAAGCAATTAAATTTCTCCAATCTCTTCCTCTCAACATTACTGGTGGCGAAGAGGCCTTTTTAGCTGGGGATTTAAGATTTTGGTCGCAGGTAGCCCGTTGGAGTTTAGATTTAATTTCACGCTCTAAGTTTTTACCCAATATTCAACAGCAAGCAGATGGTACTACAGATGCAGGGTGGCAAGTGCTTTTAGACAGTGCTGTAGATAGCACTCGCTTAGAAAAATTCGCGGCGAAAATGCCACTGGCTTGTCGGACTTATCAAGAAATGGAAAATGGGGATATTTCTGTAGATTTCTCTGAATCTGCACAAGCATTAATTTTAGAATTTCTCAACAGCACAATAGATGTGCAAGTGCGAGAGATGGTTGGTAATCAACCCATCATTGAAGCCAGAGTGATGGCTGCTTTACCATTATCAGTACGACAGTGGTTGCAAGCTTTAACTAGTGCATCTCACACTGTGGTTGCAGATGTAATTGGTGTAGAACGGTTAGAAGCGGCACTGAAAGCTTGGACTTTGCCACTACAGTCGGAAATAACAGGAAAGCCGCTATTTCGCACTTGTTTTCAATTAAATTCCCCTGGAATTGACGAAACTGAATGGATACTGGCGTATTTTCTCCAGGCTGCTGATGATTCAGAATTTTTGTTAAATGCTGCAACAGTTTGGCAAAACCCCGTTGAACAATTAAATTATCAAAACCGCACCATTGATAAACCCCAAGAAACTTTCTTACGCGGATTGGGTTTAGCTTGTCGATTGTATCCAGTGATCGCCCCCAGCTTAGAAACAGAATACCCCCAATATTGCCAGTTAACCCCAATTCAAGCCTACGAATTTATCAAGTCCGTAGCCTGGAGGTTAGAAGATAGCGGTTTAGGCGTAATTTTGCCGCCCAGTTTAACCAACCGAGAAGGCTGGGCGAACCGTTTAGGGTTAAAAATTACCGCCGAAACGTCCAAAAAACAAAAAGAACGCCTAGGTTTACAAAGTTTACTTAATTTTCAATGGCAATTGGCGATCGGTGGACAGACAATTTCTAAAGCAGAGTTTGATCGACTAGTAGCTTTAAATAGTCCCCTAGTAGAAATTAACGGCGAGTGGGTGGAGTTGCGTCCCCAAGATATCAAAACAGCCCAGACATTTTTTGCTTCCCGTAAAGAACAAATGGCACTTTCTTTAGAAGATGCCTTGCACCTCAGTACAGGCGATACCCAAGTAATTGAAAAGTTACCAGTGGTAAGTTTTGAAGCATCTGGGGCATTACAAGAATTAATTGGGGCTTTAACCAATAATCAGGAAATAAAACCCTTACCCACACCCGTAAGTTTCCAAGGACAGTTGCGCCCTTATCAAGAACGTGGTGCAGCTTGGCTGGCTTTTTTAGAACGTTGGGGTTTGGGTGCATGTCTCGCCGACGACATGGGACTAGGCAAAACTATTGAGCTTATAGCTTTTGTTTTACACCTCAAAGAACAAGATGTACTAGAAAAACCCATACTATTAGTCTGCCCCACTTCTGTGTTAGGTAACTGGGAACGAGAAGTTAAAAAATTTGCTCCCAGCCTAAAAGTAATGCAATATCACGGTGATAAGCGCCCTAAAGGTAAGGCATTTGTTGAAGCAGTAAATCAGCATAATTTAATCATTACGAGTTATTCATTAATTCACAGAGATGTAAAATTATTGCAGACTATTTCTTGGCAAATAATTGTCTTAGATGAAGCCCAAAATGTCAAAAATCCTGATGCCAAACAGTCCCAGGCAGTTCGACAGTTAGATGCCACATTTCGCATCGCGTTAACAGGTACACCAGTAGAAAATAGACTGCAAGAATTATGGTCTATTTTAGATTTTCTCAATCCTGGTTATTTAGGGAATAAACAATTCTTTCAACGGCGGTTTGCAATGCCGATTGAAAAGTATGGTGATGCCGCGTCTTTAACTCAATTGCGTTCCTTAGTTCAACCTTTTATTTTAAGAAGGTTGAAAACAGATAAAGAAATTATTCAAGATTTGCCAGATAAGCAAGAAATGACAGTATTTTGTGGTTTGACTACAGAACAAGCCGCACTATATCAGCAAGCAGTAGACACATCCTTAGTGGAAATAGAATCTGCCGAAGGATTACAAAGACGGGGGATGATTTTAGCATTACTAACTAAACTCAAGCAAATTTGTAATCACCCATCTCAGTATTTAAAAGAAACAACATTAACACAACATCATTCTGGTAAGTTGCAACGCCTAGAAGAAATGTTAGATGTGGCGATTGCAGAAGGAGACCGGGCTTTAATTTTCACTCAATTTGCTG
Organism: Nostoc sp. C96; assembly: GCF_059384975.1. NCBI lineage: Bacteria > Bacillati > Cyanobacteriota > Cyanophyceae > Nostocales > Nostocaceae > Nostoc > Nostoc sp. C96. The sequence continues at coordinate 567,657 of NZ_CM182020.1, forward strand.
AATGGGGTAAATTACTCAAACCTCATTTAGAAAAGCAATTGGGTAGAGAAGTTTTCTTTTTATATGGCAGCACCAGTAAAAAACAACGTGAGGAAATGGTAGACCGTTTTCAACATGACCCACAAGGGCCACCTGTGATGATTCTTTCTTTAAAAGCTGGCGGTGTGGGATTAAATTTAACCCGTGCTAATCATGTATTTCACTTTGATAGATGGTGGAACCCGGCGATTGAAAATCAAGCTACAGACCGAGTATTTCGGATTGGTCAAACGAGGAATGTCCAAGTACATAAATTTGTTTGTACTGGCACATTAGAAGAAAAAATTCACGACATGATTGAAAGTAAAAAGCAATTAGCCGAACAGGTTGTCAGTGCTGGTGAAGATTGGCTGACAGAATTAGATACAGACCAACTGCGTAACTTACTCATACTTGATCGTCATGCTTTGATTGATGAAGATGGGGAGTAACATAGAATGTTTTTAAAGTTGATTAGCAAAAAAATTAATTATGACTACATTACAAGCAAGCCGGGAATGGTGGTCACAAAGATGGCTAGAGTTACTCGATTCTTATCGCTTTAAAAAGCGTTTAGAACGTGCCAGAAATTATGCTCGTCAAGGTAATGTTCTCAGTATTGAATTTAAAGGTGCGAAAGTATTAGCTAAAGTTCAAGGTAGTGAAGTTGAACCTTATAAAGTTTCTCTTTCTCTTGACTCTTTTAGTGATGAAGAATGGGGCTATGTAATTGAAAGCATGTCTAAAAAAGCATTATTTTCTGCCAAATTATTGGCAGGAGAAATGCCCCAAAATATTGAAGAGGTTTTTACTGCCAATGGTCTTTCGTTATTTCCGTTTACGTTGGGTGATGTTCACAGTAAATGTTCTTGTCCAGATAAAGCCAATCCGTGTAAACATGTTGGGGCTATTTACTATCAATTAGGCGACAGATTTAGCGAAGATCCTTTTGTGCTATTTCAGTTAAGAGGGCGCACTAAAGAACAAATTATCAGTGATTTGCGCCAGCTACGGGGTGCTAAATCTGAAGTGAATACGCATCCAGCATTGGATACTCAAAAACCACTTGCACACAAGCAATCTTCAGTAAACCTTAACTCGTTTTGGGAATATCATGAGCCTTTAGATTCATCTCTAGTAGTGATTACCCCTAGTATGAGCGAGACAGTCTTAGATGTTTTAGGGGCTATCCCCTTGGCTAAAACTGAGGAGGATGTAATAAATTTGAATTCTGGTGATGTGGTAATGAAGTATTTAGATACTCTTTACAAAGATGTTAGCCAAAAAGCTGTTTTAGCAGCTATGAATGTGGGAAGCAGTTAATTTTGTATGTAATTAAACCAGAGGCATGTATTTAAATTAACATGGAAATTCAAAGCAAAATTATTACAGTAGAACTTGCTGATGGTACAAATATTAAAGTTGAAGCTACACCAATAGGCGATCGCAAATCTAATATTCAAGTTAGACAGTTTAGTGAAGTCACTGAGCCAATAGCAGCGCTTGTTAAAGAAATTGCTGAAGTATTAAATAAAGTGAAACCAGATAAAGCTAGTGTCAAATTTGGGATAGATATTGGCATTGAATCAGGGAAGCTTACACCTGTACTAGTGAAAGGTAACGATACAGGTAATCTGGAGATAACCCTAGAATGGAACACTGTTGAGAATGGGTGTAAGGGTGTGAAGGTATAGGGGTGTATTATTCAGAACCCTTACTTTATACCATACACTCAGTCTCCACCGACAATCTTTGTGCGTAACTCCTAATTCAAAGAAAAAGGCTCTTGTTGTGAAACAAGAGCCTTTTAAAATTCGATTGTCAGTGATGAAAAAAATATTTCAACTTAGTCAAGGTCGTTCATGAACATTACTGGTTCATTCTCACGGTCGATACCTTTCTCGAAACCACCAGCAGCAGCACGAGCGCGACCCGCGTGCCACAAGTGACCTACTAGGAAGAAGAAACCTAATACGAAGTGAGAAGTAGACAGCCACGCACGGGGAGATACGTAGTTGAATGAGTTGATTTCAGTTGCTACACCACCTACAGAGTTCAAAGAACCCAGAGGAGCGTGAGTCATGTATTCAGCAGCACGACGAGCTTGCCAAGGCTGAATATCGTTCTTAATTTTTTCGAGGTCAAGACCGTTAGGGCCACGTAGAGGCTCTAACCAAGGGCCACGGAAATCCCAGAAGCGCATGGTTTCACCACCAAAGATGATTTCACCTGTAGGAGAGCGCATCAAGTATTTACCAAGACCTGTGGGGCCTTGAGCAGAACCAACGTTAGCACCTAAGCGTTGGTCACGAATCAAGAAGGTTAAAGCTTGTGCTTGAGAAGCTTCAGGGCCTGTGGGGCCGAAGAACTCACTGGGGTAAACGGTGTTGTTGTACCAAACCATACAAGAAGCGATGAAGCCCATTAAGGATAATGCGCCCAAGCTGTAGGAAAGGTAAGCTTCACCAGACCAGATAAAGGCACGACGCGCCCAAGCAAAAGGCTTGGTGAAGATGTGCCAAATACCGCCAGAAATACAAATTAAGGCAACCCAAATATGACCGCCGATTACGTCTTCTAAGTTATCGACGCTCACAATCCAACCTTCGCCACCGAAGGGAGATTTGATGAGGTAGCCGAAGATAACTGCTGGGTTGAGAGTCGGATTAGTAATGACACGCACATCACCACCACCAGGAGCCCAGGTGTCATAGACACCACCGAAGAACATAGCCTTCAGTACAAGCAATAATGCACCACAGCCCAAGATGATCAGGTGGAACCCGATGATGTTGGTCATCTTGTTCTTGTCTTTCCAGTCATAACCAAAGAAAGAAGAGTATTCTTCTAAGGTTTCTGGGCCACGAACGGCGTGATAGATACCGCCAAAACCCAAGACTGCGGAGGAAATTAAGTGAAGTACACCAACTACAAAGTAGGGGAAGGTGTCGATTACTTCACCACCAGGGCCTACACCCCAGCCTAAAGTAGCGAGGTGAGGCAACAGAATCAAGCCTTGTTCGTACATAGGCTTTTCTGGGATAAAGTGAGCAACTTCAAATAAAGTCATTGCTCCAGCCCAGAAGACAATCAAGCCAGCATGAGCAACGTGAGCGCCTAGCAGTTTACCAGACAGGTTAATCAAACGGGCGTTACCAGACCACCAGGCAAAACCTGTTGATTCGATGTCGCGTCCGCCGCCCATGACTGCGGGTCTATTAGAGAGCGTTACCACGAGGTAGAACCTCCTCAGGGAATATAAATTGTTCGTGAGGCTGATCTTGAGGAGCCATCCAAGCGCGGATACCCTCGTTCAGCAAAATGTTTTTGGTATAGAAAGTTTCAAATTCTGGGTCTTCGGCTGCCCGCAATTCTTGGGAGACGAAGTCATAAGCCCGCAGGTTGAGTGCTAAACCGACAATGCCAACGGCGCTCATCCACAAACCTGTCACTGGTACAAACAACATGAAGAAGTGCAACCAGCGCTTGTTGGAGAAGGCAATCCCGAATATCTGTGACCAGAATCGGTTTGCGGTCACCATTGAGTAGGTTTCTTCTGATTGGGTGGGGTTGAAGGCGCGGAAGGTGTTGGCGGCTTCACCGTCTTCAAACAAGGTGTTTTCGACTGTGGCACCGTGAATGGCGCACAACAGCGCTCCACCGAGTACACCTGCTACTCCCATCATGTGGAAGGGGTTGAGTGTCCAGTTGTGGAAGCCTTGCAAGAATAACAAGAACCGGAAGATTGCGGCTACGCCAAAGCTGGGTGCAAAGAACCAAGACGATTGTCCCAAGGGGTACATCAGGAAGACGCTGACGAATACCGCGATGGGTGCTGAGAATGCTAGGGCGTTGTATGGACGGATGCCTACTAGTCGCGCAATTTCAAATTGCCGCAACATGAAGCCGATTAAGCCAAAGGCTCCGTGTAGCGCTACGAATGGCCATAATCCACCCAGTTGAATCCAACGGGTGAAGTCGCCTTGCGCTTCTGGCCCCCACAACAGTAATAGGGAATGTCCCATGCTGTCTGCTGGGGTTGATACTGCTACTGTTAGGAAGTTGCAGCCTTCTAGATATGATGATGCTAATCCGTGGGTGTACCAGGAGGTGACGAAGGTTGTACCGGTTAGCCAACCGCCTAGTGCGAGGAAGGCGCAGGGGAATAATAATATTCCTGACCAACCTACGAATACGAAGCGATCGCGTTTTAACCAGTCGTCTAGTTCGTCAAACCACCCTCTTCTACTGGGGGCCCGTCCTACTGCGATGGTCATCGGACTAAAATCCTCTTTTTACTAAAAATTTCAACGCTTTTGAGGAATAAACGTTTTTTGACAGTCTCAGCTGCTTTCGGGCTACTGAGTTTCTGAGAGCTTGCCGCCTCAGTAAGTTGGCTTTTCTCAGGCTTATGCCATTACACGTACCATTGGCTAGTAACCTAGCTTGTGGTAACTTAATGATCCTTAACTTATCACATTAGTTCGGTTTTTTGCCCGAACTACGCAGGGAAATCCTGTATTGATCACAAACCTATTAAATAATATGAATATCAGAATTTTTACAATCTGACACAACTTTTCTCAGAAATCTCAAAATTTAGAGAGTGGGAAGAAGGCAGGGGAGCATACTTCGACTGCGCTCAGTAAGCAGGGGGGCAGGGATTAAGGGAGAATAGTTATTGATGATTGATTAGGCAAGAAATCACAGGCGAAGGTAGTTCTATGACGGCATCAACAACAATTAACAAAGGCGATTCACCAAATGGCGATCGCTCTTCTACGAGTGTTTTACATCAAAAAGTTCTTGGTTCTCGTCGGTTGAGTAACTACTGGTGGGCAACTGTCGTGACTTTAGGTGCCACAGGCTTTTTGTTGGCAGGCATATCTAGTTATTTAAAAATCAATTTACTATTAGTCACCGATCCTACTCAACTGGTGTTCGTACCCCAAGGGTTAGTAATGGGATTGTACGGCACTGCTGGTGTACTTTTAGCTTTTTATCTGTGGCTAATGATTTTTTTGGATGTGGGTGGTGGCTACAACGATTTTAATCAAGAAACTGGTACCCTTAAAATCTTTCGGTGGGGATTTCCCGGCAAAAATCGGCGCATTGAAATTGATGCTCGCATCCGCGATGTCCAATCTGTACGGCTGGAAATTAAAGAGGGTTTAAATCCGCGGCGTGCAGTTTACCTACGCCTTAAAGGTCGGCGAGATGTTCCTTTAACCAGAGTGGGACAACCACTATCTTTGACGGAAATAGAAACAAAAGGTGCAGAGTTAGCCCGCTTTTTGCAAGTACCTTTGGAAGGACTTTAATTGAAGTTAAAAGTAGAAAGGCAAAAGTTAAAAGAAAATAATCTTTTGCCCTTCGGGTGACGCTCCTACGTCGCTAACGCTGCGCTAACGCCATTTGACGACAGTTGCCTCAAGTCGGGAGACCCTTTCAGCAGTTCCTCCTGGGGGAAACCCCCGAAGACCGGACTGCTTCACCACGGCACTGTCTCCTTTATGCCGAGAAACCCGTCCACCGCAATGGCTTACTTTTTACTTTTACCTTTTAACTTTATTCACTTGAGAGGATAAGATACTCTGGTTGAGTCAGTACCTGAAAATGCGGTTAAAAGTGACAAAATTTTTAGTTACGTTTTTGATGGTTGCGGCTTTAATGTTGGGAGGATGTTCCACACAGCAAGTTGGCTCTAACTCCTCTTCTCCAGCAACAGCATCTCCATCAAGTACTACAACAACTACTGAAGCAACGTCTGTATCTGAAACAACAAGTGAGAGTATCCCAGGAATGAACAATTTACCACGGCTCGAAGGTAAAGCTACTGTGGTGATGACGGTGAAAGGTTCACCAATCACTATCGAAGTAGATGGCACAAACGCACCCATTACAGCCGGTAACTTTGTCGATTTAGTCCAAAAAGGCGTGTACGATGGGTTGGCATTCCATCGAGTAGTGCGCGATCCGCAACCGTTTGTTGTTCAAGGTGGCGATCCCCAAGGGAAAGATCCAAAATTTCCAGCCAGTAGATTAGGGACAGGCGGTTATATTGATCCCAAAACTGGCACCGAACGCTATATACCTTTAGAAATCAAACCCAAAGGTGAAGCCAGCCCAATTTACAGTAAAACATTTGAAATGGCTAGGGTAACTACAACACCCGAATTAACCCATAAACAAGGCGCGATCGCAATGGCGCGATCGCAACAACCAGATTCAGCTTCTTCGCAGTTCTACTTTGCGTTAGCTGATTTGGGTTTTCTAGATGGTAACTACGCTGTATTTGGTCAGGTAACTCAAGGTTTTGATGTAGTCAACAAAATTCAGCAAGGCGATCGCATTGATTCTGCTAAAGTCACTCAAGGCGCAGAAAATCTGAAAGTTCCGCAATAAATTGAGATGTTTAGATCCCCCCTAACCCCCCTTAAAAAGGGGGGAACTAGAATCAAAGTCCCCCTTTTTAAGGGGGATTTAGGGGGATCAAGTTTATTTATTTCCTTTCAATGACTCAATCAGATTGCCAATTAAAGGAAACTGTTTGATTACTCTTACTGTTAACTCGACAAAATTTTCTTCAGACAGACGGTCATCTTGTCGTAGTTGCAGAACGCCAATTAAGATAATAAATATAGCAGTACCGATAATAGTTAGAGCTAAATAATGAAACGGTAGGAAACCACCCAAAGTTCCAATTAAGGTGAATACAACTACACATACAAATAAATAAAACATTCCATTTCTAAAAGCCCAAGATAGTGTAACTTGAACTTCTGATTTAGAAGGTTCTTCTGGTTTTTCTGATGGCTCTGTCATAATATTATTCCCTTCGGTTGAATGCTGAATTACGACTTTTTCAATATTTCCTGCAAAAGTGACGGAGGAATGAGAAACAGAATCTCTACTTTTATCCTGTTCTAGTTCTGTTCTATCCATCACATCGTCAATTAAGCTCAAGACATTGACCATTTTATAAGGTTTCTTTTGACATTGAATTTGGTCTTGCTTATCAGCTACAAACTGCCTCAATGTTTCTGAAAGATAAAAGTGAGGTTCTTGGTTGTCTTTGCAAGTGACACAATTGCAGGGAATTAATTTGTCGTACTTAAGTCGCTTGTAAGATTGATGAATTTTGTCTAGTTCGTAGTTAACTTTTGTCATCAAATCTCTTTTGAATTTACCTGCGACTCGGATTTTAATTTCTCGCTTGTCGTAATATTCAATTACTTCGGCTGTTGTTTCTTCTTGGCTAAGAATGACACCACTTTTCCAGACAATTTGTTGTTTATCCATCACATCAATTAAGTTGTGCATAGCAACAATTAACTGAGTGATGATACCTTTGGGCATGAATTCGTAAGTGTAACGGAGGATAAGATTATTCGTTTCATCCCATTCATATTGCGGTTGTTTTGCTGTTAAAAGCTGTGGTGCAATATATGTTTTAGGATTATTAGGAATTTCGTAACATAGCTTGAAATTGATCATCAATTGCAAGAGTTCTCTTTGCTTTTGGGTATATTCTGGCTCATGCCAGATTTCTTTGAGGTTTTGCCATGTGAATTTGCCCAAGTTTTTAATTACCTGGTGATTGTCCAAAACTCTGTAAACTGCATCAGTACCCCACTTGGGTTTGAGGATGAGAGTCTTTTCTAAAATGGGGTCATCTTGAAAGTGCAAGCAGACTCCTAAATCGTGCAGATAACCACTTAACTGCAATTTGTCTTTTTGTTTAGTAAAACCATTTTGCTGGCAGATATTGAGATATTCATCTAAGCTGATGTAGTTGCGTGGATAATTTTCTAAAGTTTCTCTAACTTTTACCCACGTTTTAGGTAATGGTGTACCCACGAGAGGTAAAGACTTAATACAATGCTTGATTTCTCGGATGACATTCTCTAAACGTTGGTCGTTTTTAGCCAGGTTGGTTGCGAAGGTTTCTTTGAGGTTATTAAATTGCCCTTTCAATTGCGGTTCATTAATTTCACGCGCTCTATCGTCCTTCTCATTTTTAATGATTAGCACTGGGCTGCTTTCACTGAGCAATTCCACTACATTTAGCCAGTAGTAAAAATCAGTGTCTTCTTTGCGATTATCTGCAACCAAAGCATAGAGAGAACGTTTAGTGAGAAAAAATTGGTGGGTGGTATGGTAAATCTCTTGTCCGCCAAAATCCCAAATGTTAACTCGAAATTCTCGCCCGTTTTCCATTGGGAAGCTCCACTGGATCACCTCAATTCCCTTAGTAGAATCTTCTTGTTTGAGTTGATAATTTTGATTTTCAATCTTCTTGGCTAGTGTTGTCTTACCTGCGCCTCCTTCACCGACTATGAGTAACTTGGCCTCGTACAGATTATCTGTGCCTTCTGTCTCCAATTGGCGGAAATAATCTTTAATTGCCTCAATCCCTTTTGCAACAATTTCTGGCGGCGTTTCGATGGGGTTACTCGTTAAATACAGAGAGGTGAGTTGTTGGAGACTGGCGATCGCTTTTGGCAGTGCCGTAATTTGGTTGAAGCTTAAATCAAGATATTTGAGTTGTTGGAGACTGGCGATCGTTTCTGGCAATGTCCTGATTTGGTTGTTCCTTAAATTCAGGTATTTGAGTTGTTGGAGACGGGTAATCGCTTCTGGCAGTGTGGTGATTTGGTTGCCGCTTAAATCCAGGGTGGTGAGTTGATGGAGACTGGTGATCGCTTCTGGCAGTGTGGTGATTTGGTTGCCGCGTAAATCCAGGGTGGTGAGTTGATGGAGACTGGCAAGCGCTTCTGGCAGTGTGGTGATTTGGTTACGGCTTAAATACAGGGAGGTGAGTTGTTGGAGACTGGCAAGCGCTTCTGGCAGTGTGGTGATTTGGTTACGGCTTAAATACAGGGAGGTGAGTTGTTGGAGACTGGCAAGCGCTTCTGGCAGTGTGGTGATTTGGTTACGGCTTAAATACAGGGAGGTGAGTTGTTGGAGACTGGCAAGCGCTTCTGGCAGTGTTGTGATTTGGTTGCCGCTTAAATCCAGGGAGGTGAGTTGTTGGAGACTGGCAAGCGCTTCTGGCAGTATGGTGATTTGGTTGCCGCTTAAATCCAGGGAGGTGAGTTGTTGGAGACTGGCAAGCGCTTCTGGCAGTGTGATGATTTGGTTGCCGCTTAAATCCAGGGTAGCGAGTTGTTGGAGACTGGCAAGCGCTTCTGGCAGTGTTGTGATTTGGTTGTTGCTTAAATTCAAAACCTCCAACCATTCCAGTTCAAATACCTCAGATGGAATCTCTGTCAACTTTTCCTTGTCATTAGTACGCCAATATATATTGCTTAAATCTAATTTTTTAAGCTTTTTCTCTTTCACTTCTCGGATTTTCTCAAGGAAACGTTGAGGCGTGTTTGCCATACTGAGGTTCACCTAATCAACGATAATTATGATTTTATGCCCCTGATTGGCTAGGCAATCTCAGAGCAATTCCCCATGCCATATCACACTACATGAGTAGTAATAGATTCTACGTAAATGTGATAAAGAATTTATCATTGTAAATTTGCAAATGGCACGCGAGTAGTTATGACTAGTAAATGAGTCTTGAATACTCGTGGACGAGTATTTGATATTCGTGAATGAGTATATTTTGCTCATTAATCAGTCTTTGATACTCGCTGGTGAGTCTTTGATATTCATGAATGAGTCTTGAATACTTGCTGGCGAGTCTTTGATACTCGTGAATGAGTATATTTTGCTCATTAATCAGTCTTTGATGCTCGCTGGCGAGTCTTTGATATTCGTGAATGAGTATATTTTGCTCATGAATGAGTCTTTTATACTCGCGCACGAGTCTTTGATACTTGCGAATGAGATATCAAACAATTTCACCGTGAATAAAATTCTCGTTTTGCTAATTTACGCGGTGTGCAACTTTATTTCAAACCTAACCCCCAACCCCTTCCCTACCAGGGAAGGGGAGTAATACTCAAAGCCTCTCTCCGCAACGCACTAGCTACCCGCAGCGGAGAGAAGTTGCGTGCGGGGGTTTTCCCCGTTGAGCAAACTTCGGAGGATTCCCCTCGTTGTAGCAACTGGTGTGAGAGTTTTGGAGAGGGGTTTTGAGAATAAGTCGCACATGGCGTTAATTTTATGATTGACACACTCACAACGAAACTCAAACTTAGCGGTATGCGCGAGCTAAATTAAACTGGGAACGAAACTCAAACTTAGTGCGATCGCTTTCCTACAACAGACATGATATAAATTTGGCATGATAGACCACGATCGCTTATTCAAAGAACTACTCACTACATTCTTCTGGGAATTTATCGAGTTATTTTTCCCAGAGATTACCGCTTATCTTGAACGGGATAGCATTTCTTTCATTGACAAAGAAATATTTACTGATGTTACGGCTGGCGAAAAATACGAAACTGACATATTAGTAAAAGCCAAATTTAGAGGGCAAGAATCTTTTTTCTTAGTACATCTAGAACATCAAGCCTATTATCAAGAAGCATTTGATTTACGGATGTATCGCTACTTTGCCAGATTGTATGAAAAATACGCCTTGCCAGTTTATCCCATTGCTTTATTTTCTTACGATCGCCCCAAAAGAGCCGAACCAAATTTTCATCAAGTCGCATTTCCCAATAAAGTAATCTTGCAATTCAATTACGATGTAATTCAGTTAAATCGCCTGAATTGGCGAGAATATCTGCAACAGCAAAATCCTGTAGCTAGTGCGCTCATGGCTAAGATGAGTATAGTGCCACAAGACCGCCCCAGAGTAAAATCTGAGTGTCTGCGTCTATTAGCTACATTAAAGTTAGATCCAGCACGGATGCAGTTAATTTCTGGGTTTATTGACACCTACCTACGGCTAAATGCCCAAGAAAATGCAATATTCCAGGCGGAAATTGCTCAATTTGAACCGACTCAACAAGAGGTAGTTATGCAAATTGTCACCAGTTGGATGGAGGAAGGGATAGAACAAGGTTTGCAACAAGGTTTGCAACAAGGTTTGCAACAAGGAGAGTTGAAAGTCATTCAGCGTCTATTAACAAGGCGCATTGGTACAATCACTCCTGAATTACAAGAGCAAATACGGGGATTACCTTTAACTCGATTAGAGGATTTAGCAGAAGCTTTGCTAGATTTCTCAACTGAAGCTGATTTAGTGGCTTGGTTGCAACAGCTGCAATAAAATTTTATGCTACCAAGCGATCGCTCTCCTTCTTAGCGCACTTTGCAAACTTTGTAGTTTGTTAAAAGCGATCGCACTCCAGCCTAGAAATGTATTACTTCACACTTCAGAATTCAGACTGGACACTTTATACTTTCTTCGTCCCCGCTTCTAACTCACAAAATTGGTTAAGGTTGTTGTCACTGGTATTGGTTTAGTCTCCGCTTTAGGCGAAGATTTAGAGAATAGCTGGCAAAATTTGTTAGCAGGTAAAACAGGAATTAAATTACAGCAACCATTTCCAGAACTTGAAGCAGTTCCCCTTGGCTTGATAGGTAAACAACCATCTGAATTAAAAAGGCTTACCGAACTGGTTGTGACTTCTGCGTTAAAAGATGCTGGTTTGTCTCCCCCTCTACCTGATTGTGCAGTAGTGATTGGATCGAGTCGCGGCTATCAAGGAGCTTGGGAATCGCTGGCTAGGCGAATGAATGGCAAAGATAGCAATTACGCATTAGAAGATTGGTTAGATATCTTACCCCATAGAAATGCGATCGCAGCGGCTAGGCAAATTGGGGCAACTGGAATAGTTTCTGCACCAATGGCGGCTTGTGCTACAGGAATTTGGGCTATTGCTCAAGCAGCTTTTTTAATTCAAACTGGGCAATGTGAACGAGTAATTGCTGGGGCTGTAGAAGCACCAATCACACCTCTAACTATTTGTGGCTTTCAGCAGATGAATGCTTTAGCTAAGACTGGTGCTTATCCTTTTGATGTACAGCGAGAAGGGTTAGTGTTGGGTGAAGGTGGTGCAGTATTGGTTTTAGAGTCAGCAGAGTTAGCCAAGCAACGCCAAGCTAGAGTTTATGGTGAAATTTTGGGCTTTAGTTTTACCGCCGATGCTTATCATACCAACCAGCCAGAACCAAACGGCAAAAGTGCGATCGCTGCTATTAAACAATGTCTAGAACGCAGTCATCTCACACCAAAGGATATAGATTATATTCATGCTCATGGTACTGCTACAAAATTAAACGACCAAATTGAAAGTAAAGTCATACAAAAGTTATTTCCTGCAAAAGTAGCAGTTAGTTCTACTAAAGGTGCTACAGGCCATACTCTAGGAGCTTCAGGAGCGTTAGGAATTGCTTTTTCTTTAAAAGCATTGCAGCAACAAGTTTTACCCCCATGTGTTGGCTTGCAAACACCAGAGTTTGATTTAAATTTTGTAATGACTGCACAAGAAAAATTAATTCAAAATATCTTATGTTTTAGCTTTGGTTTCGGTGGTCAAAATGCAGTCATCGCATTGAGTCATAATACTCGCTTTATCTAACTTTTTTAGATATTTTAATTAAAGAAACACAAAATCGTTGACTTTAAATATAGTGAAAACTCAAAACCATAGCTTCAGTATACTGTTCGCCAAAATTTACCTTTTAGCTATCCCACTAGCAATTAAAGCTTCTCTATATAGCCAAGCTTCTCTAGCTGTATTAAAACCATCTCTCCACTCGTTTTCTTTTCCGTCTTTAATTCGATATCCTACTCCCCAATTATCTTTTTCAAAGGAATAGTATATTTTATAAAGCATCACTGGTTGAGCAAAATCATTGCCACAATCACCTTCATCTTCTATTACAGAACCATCTTCTCTAATCCCATAAAAACGTCGTTTTTCTTTGTTTAAATGAACTTCTACAACCTTGCCTAAATGATTAGAGCATAAAATAATTGTTCCGTTTTCTCTAACAGTATGAAATTTAGGATTATGTTTAGACATTATGCTCTCCAAGTTATGTTCACATCTTGCACCAAGCGACTGAAGTCGCGGCTACACAGACAAAAGCTTTGATTTTATGTTAGTCCGCGCAGGCGGACTTCGTTTTTATAGCCGCGAATTCTATTCGTCGGAACTAGATGCAAGATATGTGATGTAGTAATTTACTGTTTATACTACTTTCTAAGTAATTGTCAACGTAATATCTACTATTATCCAGACACAAACAGTCATTCTCAATCCAGAATGCTGTAATTCATTTCATGGATAAGCTTGCTAATACAGATTGCTGCTTCACAGGCTCAAACTTCCAAGTCGAAAAATCCTGTATTTCTAGTTGCCTACCTTTCAAATCAGCTAACATCAATTCATCTCGTTTATACCAAATCACAAATATTTTTTCCCTGCCATCGTAGAAAGTTTCAGGGTCTAATTGATAACCTTCTTTAACTAGTTTCAACTTTAATCCTAATAACTTGAGTAATTTAGCAAGTATTTTAATTGGTGAAGTTGTTTCTTCTTCCCTAAATAAGTCAATTCCTAAAACCCGTTTGATATGTTTACTGTGTTGATAAACAACATCTTGTAACCAGAGTAAATCAGCATCATTTTCTGTAAAATTTCGGGATGGGTCAAGAAACTCTAATATGCCTAGAGCTTTCATTGCTTCAACTTTGCAAGTATAAGTTTTGATGTCTGGTAGAAAAACTTTTCCTTCACCCCACTGCAATTGCTGTTGCCATTCATGCTGATCTCTAACATGAAAATAATCACTTTCGTGGGTTAAATAATAGTGAAGCAACAGTTGGGAATAATAGCCTTGATCATCTCGTATTTTTAGTAAAGGTGTAACCTCTACGCCGTATTTTTGTTTGAGGGTATATTTATGTATTTGATTACGCTCTAAATCTGTAAGAGAATTTTTAGATGTTAGTTGTTGATATTCTAGGTAATCAATATCTTGCGTTTCTGCAATAACTTTGGCACTCAATAATTGATTTTTTTGTTTAATTTCCTGCATTTGGCGTTTAATATCTTTAGCTTTTTGACGCTTATCTGTCCAATCTCTTTGGACTTTCACAATTTCCAAAATTAATCTCTTGCGTGTTGCTAAATCATTAGAGTCAGTTGCTAAAAATGCTAAACGTAAATCTCGAATAATATTATTGTGAACTGCATTACTCCGCAGCCAAATTTGATGTCCGTCAGTTGTCAAACCATCTTGCATAGATTGACGGTAAAGGCGAATAGAAGCATTAACTCTCGCAGATAATTTAGCCCAAGTACGTAGATGAATTGGGTCATATACTAAAGGTAAATCTACATCTATTTTATGCAGAGGGCTAAGTAACGCTAAATTTTCTTTTTGATTGGCTTGATACCAATCAGATAGCAAACGATAGTTTGTGCTACCACTACCAATTAAACCAATTCCTCTTTTTGCACACCAAACAATTCGAGGTACATTATCTCTAACTCTAGCTAATGCTTGTCGTGCTTCTGAGTCAGGAATTACGCCTTGAAAAATGCCATAAACTCTATCAAAATGTTGCACATCTATACTAATACCAGTGCCTAAACTGGGAGTGACAAAAATAGTGTCGTAATCTGCAATTTTTTGATTAATAGTACCGACAAATTCAACTGCTGGATGATCAGGTGTGTTGGTAGTTCTGCTACTAATGACTAAGCTTTTAGGAAATTGGTAGCGTAATTTTTCTAAACGTTCTTTGAGATAGTTTTCAATAGTTTCGCAGCTATATCTTCCAGACCGACTATCAGTCGTGACATAACATTTACGTCCTGCAAGTAAATCTAATTCTAATTGATGAATTAAAGGCGTTGGGTTAGGCGAATCATAAAAAGTTATATCCCAACTGCGTTCTGGTTGCCATTGATTTACAAGTATCCACGGTGTTATTTTGATTCCTGATAACCCTTGTAAATATTCTAATGATACATCTGATAAATCAGCATCTTGGGCAATTACTAAACCGCCAGTTTTCAAAACTGTGCTGATTAATTTCTGGAAATTTTTTAAAATTTTGACGCGTTTGTTTTTACAAGTATCACTATTTAACAAATGCCATAATAATTGCTCTACTTCATCTAAGATGATAATGCCACCTTGCCAATTATCGGAGTTTATTTTCCAAATAGAGTCAATACATAAACCCAGCGATTCAGTAATTTGATTTTCAAAGTAAGAAAGTAAATTATTAGTATTTAATCCCCATTGAATACCAACTTTGTCACATAAAAATTTTCCTAGTTGGATTCTATGGGTAATTAATAAGACAGGCTGATTTTTGATTTTGGCTTGTTTGACAATATTTTGTAAGGCTGTAGTTTTACCTGTACCTTTGGCTGATTTCACTCCTACTAATCCTGAGTTCGGAAAAGCTACCTCACCTAAGTAAGGACGATTAATAGTCAGTGCAGATGGAATGGTTAGTTCTGTATGTGGCTTGGTGTGTGCTAGATAAATTTCTAAATCAACACTTTGGCGATAAACTTTATCGAAGGCGTGACTATTTTTAGCAACGATTAATTCATCAACACCTTTTTCTGGCCCTGGTAGTTCGATAACTTTGACTAAGCAATTTTTTTCTTGGAATAAGCAACCAAGTTGAGCGATCGCATTATTCACTGCTGCTATAGTCTTAGGTTGAGTTTCAAAATCAAAACATATATATATACTGCGTTTTGCAGTCGCAAACAAACCTAAGTCAGGAATTAGCTGACGACTGGTAACTTTACCAAATCCATCTTTGACAACTCTATATCCGCTAGTAATTCCCGGAATTGCGATCGCAGCATACCCCTGCGATAACAGTGCAGCCGCCTTTTTTGCACCTTCGCAGATAATCACGGGTATGTTCTGTTCTATCACCCATTGCCAAAAACCGACGGCTTCACCGTTAGCATCAACGCTGATGTTCGCAGGTAAGTTGAGATTGTAACGCTGTGCAGTTTCTTGCCATATTTCCAGCGTTACCCGCAAACAAAATACCCTGGTGGGTGTGCTGGGAGGATGTTCATATTTAATTGCTTTGCCATTATCCTTGATGCGCGGTTGGTTTGGCTTAAAGCATCCCCATTCCATTGCTTGCCAATTATTTAGCGGATCTAGTCCACCACACCACCAACCGCCAGCGGTGATGTGGCTGTAACGCTGCAACCAGCCGCTTTTTACCATGCCTGTGTTAGTGCGGGGAAGAAGTGAGGAAATTAACAGATATTCGTAGGCGATCGCACCTTGAAAAGATTTAAAATTTATTTGCGCTAGGTGTAAATCTATACTACTGTCCTTGACTAATTCTTCAAGGTGTTTTGGTTCTAAATAGTGTAGATGCATGATGAGAAGCGCGAACAGAATGGGTTGGATTTAAACCTTATCATGCCTATCCCGATTTTTTTGATCAGCAACTACTATGTTTTTTTGACTATTTTTTATACCTCGTTGCTGGAAATACAACGGTGAATCAGTAGGTAAGCGATTTTAGCTTGCGGGATCGCTCAACTAATAAGCTTGTATTGTAATAATTAGTGAGAGTTAAATTTTATTTATAAGTATTCGTACATAAACGATTTATAATAGCCTTCGTGTTTATCGTAAAATCCTTGCTATGTCAAGGTATAGAGGATAGCAATAGCTTGCTATAAAATACTCCTCTTAGGGAAAATGTAATAAAAATAGCTGAAAGTAAATTAAGAGATATATATAAGCTTCCAAAACTGACAAACTAGTTTTACAGATTCCTTTAATACTTAGTAGTGATATCGAGCTTGGAGAAAATCAATCCGGTCATCACTTACTAAATAAACAATACGATGTTCTTGAGTAAGTCGTCGTGACCACGCATCTGAATCTAAGTATTTTAATGGTTCAGGTTTACCAATTCCTGAAAAAGGATCTCGCATAATCGATTCAATCAAATCAAAAGCACGAAGCGCAGTTTTCCGGTTTGTTTCAATCCAATAAACAAGGTCTTCTCGAAATTCTGGATGGAAAACAGCATCTCTGGCTTTATTTTCTTGAGGTTGGGTTTCATTCTTCTTCTTCGCCAATACCCAACTCCTGACGCAGTTCGTTAATACTTTGAGGTTTTAATATTCTAGCTTTTGCTCTTTCTAAAGCAGTGAATAGCCGTGCTGCATTTTTAGGTGAGCGGAGTAGATAAGATGTTTCTAGTAAACTGTTGAGTTCATCAACAGCAATTAAAGCTACACTTTCACCTGCTTGGCGATTAATAATTACTACATCTCTATCTGCAACTACTTGATCGCAGAGTTCGGCTAGATTATTACAAGCATCAGTTAAGTTTGTCTGATTGGACATGATGGGATATTTTTCTAATGCTGTAGATGTTCCAATACATCATAGCAAGAACTTTGAGAAGTATGAGTATTCTGTAGAATGTCAAATTAATGTCGAATAACATCTTTCATAATGAATTATCTAAGTTATACTAGGTAAACAAAAACGGTATTAAAAACTATGAGTTTTATCAAACAAAAGATTTTAGAAAAAATAGATTTTCTCTCTGAAGATGCACATCAGGAAATACTATTTTTTATTGAGTTCCTGGAGTGGCGACATCAAAAAAATCAACAAATTCCATCATTGCAAGTCCACGATATTTCACCTTTTTTACTACAGTCTAAGAATTCAAATAAATATTATCAGCTTGGAAAAGCTTACTGGCAGTTACAGAATTATACGCAAGCTATAGAAGAATTTGATCAAGCATTACAGATTAACCCTAATTTTGCTGAAGCCTATTATCTACGAGGTAAAAGCTACCATAAATTAGATAACAAACCTAGCGCAATAGAAGATTTTAAAAAAGCTGCTAGACTTTTTTGCGAAAACCACCACTCGGATGAACTGGCTAGTTGGACTCCATTTGAGTTGGGAGAATCTAATAGAGAAGAAGCCATATATTATCTTATTCAGTATTTATCTAGTACAAATTCTTATGAAAATAAAAGGCTTGCTGCTTCAGCAATAAATAAACTTGCTAGTAATTTTCAAAAAAAATGCGAAATATCAATTCCTTATTTACTAGATAACCTATCTAATTCTGCACCGCAGGTTCGTCAGTATACTTTAAAAACTTTAGCTGTAATGAATCTACCAAACTATGCAATTGATAAAATTAAAGCAATTGCGGACAAAGATCCAAAAGAATACAACAGAAAAATAGCTCAACTTATATTAAATAAATTTAACATTTAATATATTACAGCAATTCTTATAAATTTTTGAGCTAACTGCATGTCTCTATGGGTATTTTATACACTGAATTTTATTAAAGAAAAAGGATGTTCAATCAAAAACATCCTTTAAGTAAAGTCTATTAGTCCTAAACTAAGCTCCTACAGCTTCTTTAGCAGCGTATAGCACCTCAGCATTAATATCTTTGAAACCGCGATCGCGCGCAAATTTCTCAGTATTTCGCTTCACTTTACCGCGGACAAATCCAGGTATTTTGTTCAATTCTGCTAAACCATCTTTTGTCCAATTCAAATCAGATTCGGCAGAAATACCTTTAGTAATTACTTCCTTAGTATCGTGTCCACCAAATATTTCTAATAGATGGTCTTCCATTCCTAAAGTGAAGGAATTGTAGATTAAATCTGTGATTTGATTTGTACCTTCGTAACCCAAAAATGGTTTGTAACCAATGGGGAAGTTTTGGACGTGAATTGGTGCAGCAATTACACCGCAAGGAATATCTAAGCGTTTACCAACGTGGCGTTCCATTTGCGTACCGAAGATGGCTGAGGGTTCGACACGGGCGATCGCATCCCCAATTGCGCCATGATCATCAGTAATCAGCACTTCGTCGCAATATTCGCTGACTTGTTCGCGGAACCAATCAGCATCATATTTGCAGTAAGTTCCTGCCCAAACTACATGAATCCCCATTTCCCGTGACAAAATTTTGGTAAGGGCTGCGGCGTGGGTGTTGTCGCCAAATACCACAGCTTTCTTACCAGTCAAATTCTGACAGTCGATGGAACGGGAGAACCAAGCAGCTTGAGAAACGTGCAAGGTTTGTTCGTTGATATATTCTTCGTAGTTAACATTTGCACCTTGTTCGTTAATTACCTGCTGAATCTTGCGGATACAACGAGCAGTTTCTACCACACCCATTGGTGTAATATCTACGCAAGGTGTGCCGAATTCTGCTTGTAGGTAATTAGCCGTCATTAAACCAAGTTCCCGGTAAGGAACTAAGTTAAACCAAGCTTTCGGCAGATTTTTTAATTCGTGAACAGAAGCGCCTTCGGGAATGACGGAGTTAACTTCAATTCCCAAATCACCCATGAGTTTTTTCAGTTCGGTGCAGTCATGGTTGTTGTGAAAACCAAGGGTAGAAATACCGATGATGTTAACTGATGGCTTTTCGGTTTTGGTTGTAGATAGTTCGCCTTTTTTGCGGACTTTTTCAATATAGTATTGAACGATTTGATGGAGAGTGCGATCGGCTGCTTGCAGTTCGTTGGCGCGATAATGGTTCACATCGGCCAAAAGGACATCGCCTTTAGCTTCAATCCGCGCCCGTTCTACAAAGTTGTGCAAATCTTCTTGGAGAATGCTAGAAGTGCAGGTGGGAGTTAACACAATTAAATCGGGGTGTTCTTCCGCATCTTTGCGAGTAATGTTGTCAACCACCTTTTCTTGAGAACCACGCGCTAAAACGTTGCGATCTACAACACTAGTTGTTACTGGGGTAAAATCTCGCTCCCGTGAGAGCATAGAACGCATGACGTTAAAATAATCATCGCCGAGTGGGGCGTGCATAATCGCATGAACGTTTTTAAACGAACTTGCGATTCGTAAAGTGCCAATGTGGGCTGGGCCTGCGTACATCCAGTAAGCCAATTTCATCAGGCGTTCTCCCTTGTGAGGTGAATCAGAGGTGGACTATGATTGCGAAATTATTAGTCTTTGATTGTCCCAAAACTTGTAGCGTTGAATAAATAGGACTATTTACTAGTTAATTTGTCTGGTGATCGCTGAAACCTTGTTGATGATAGGCGTTCAGCTTTTAAGTTAAACAACATATATATTGTTTTACGAAATAATTCTTAGTCTTCTGCAAATGTTGATAACAAGATAAAGCGGTTATTTAATATTTATTCATGAATTTTGAAATGTTATTCTTAATATTTCTCTACAGATAGAGCAATCATAAATTAAAAAACCAGATCCCCGACTTCTTCAAGAAGTCGGGGATCTGATAATTACTCAGGCAAATTGATGACAGGATTAAGGCTAAAGAAACCGCGTGGAACTAACTTAAACCCAACACGATGAACAGGCATCACAGGCCAATCTTCAGGACGAGGTACGTGTGTCATTCCCATTGTGTACCAGACTACGATATCTTCATTGCTTAAAGATTCATCGTCAGCAATATATTGTGGTAAACCTTGTTTTGGTTGACCTTGGTTAGGATAATTGCCACCTGCATAAAGTTCATCTGATTTATATTTTGTTACCCAGAAGTGATGGGTAGCAAATTCGGCTCGTTTCCGAATTTCTGCACCTTTTGTGGGGAAAAATATTGTGTTTCCAGTTGGCATTAGCATATATGCAGTTCCCACACCGAGAGAATTCTTTTTATCTGTGCTAGTAATCATCCATTCTCGGCTATGCTTTGTATCAATATCGCGTACAGCAGTTTTTTCTTTTGTTAATGGTGTGTCTTCTACTGCGATCGCATTTCCTAGAGGATTTTTATCACTTATTGGCACAGAATTAACATTCATCTCCATAACAGAATTTGCCTGTCCATCTACATCCATATCTAGGCGGTAATTAAAAAAGTGCTGATGATTTACGCCAAAAATATTTTTAGCTACTAGTCGTCCAGAAGAATTATCAAAGGACTCTTTCTCTAAAGCTGTTCCTTGTGCTAAGACAATTCCCGATAACTCATTTTGTACTTCTAAAGTGCCGTCTTGGTGAAAAATCCAATTCAGGCTGTAATCGTAATTGTCAACTGTTGCAGTGATAGTGACAACTAATTCACGATTGCGTCGCACATCATTGCGCTGAGTATCATATCCATAATGTTTCCAGAGAATGCCATTATCACGCTCATAAATCCCCACAACTCTTGGCATTGTCACAGGTTCGCCTTGTTCGTTGGCAAATATAGCATCTAGTAAAACTCCGTTGGTGGGAATGTCTTTGCCTAATTCCAGCGCATTAGCTAACACACCAAAGTTATATTCACCAACATCAAAAGCATTACGGAATGACCAAGTAGGATCAGGATCGCCATAAGGTACTACCATTTCTGATAGACTGCCACGATATAAAACTGGTCGAATATTTTGTCCATCTTGGTAATTTACTAAATACAACACCAACCCATCACGAGGGTGCATTAAATAGCGAAATTTCCAACCTTGCCAACTAATTTCGTTGCCATTAATTTGGAAGGTTCTACCATAAGGCTGAAAAATTCTTAATGGTTTTGGCGGTGTTAGTAATTTACCTAAAGATTTAAGATCATAGTTCCAGTTTTCTTTAGAGAATGGTACGATGCCTCTATCTATAAAACTAACAACTTTACCTGTATTTAAATTTACAGTTGCGAGTACACCTTCAATCGGACTACTGTAATAATTCCAGCGATCGCCTCGATAATAAGATAATCCACGCGCTAGGCGATCGCCTTTTGTTTCTTCTTGTTTGCTTAAAATTCCAGGGGCCCAACAACTAACTTTAACATCATCAAAATCTTTGATTCCCCGTCTTTGCATGGCTTTTTGCCATCGTTCATCAGCTTTAATCGCTTGAGATGTTAAGTTACATTCAGAATAGTTCAAAGCTGGTTGAGCATTAGGAATTTCTTTCCAAGAACTGAGAGACTGTTTTTTTACGTCAACGATACCTTGATAGGTTTTGTTTTGCGATCGCTCATATACTACTACAAAAGATTGGCGCTGAAATTCTTTATTTAGTGTAAAATTTAAAACTTCTTTTTTATCTGGTTCTTGTAAAGCAATAATAGAAAATACCGCCATATCGCTTAAAGTTTTTTGCTTTTTAATAACCCCCACAGATGTGGTAATTTCTGATTCTGTTAATGGGGTTAACGGATGGGAAATCTGCGATTGTTGAGCAGATAGTTTGCCAATAAAACCAAAAAATAGTGCCAGGCAGATAATTATAGTAATGGCTAACCAAGGAAACCGGAATCTTTTAAACATTCGTAATGAGCCAAACAAGAACTTATAATTATTTCATTCTCAATACGAATTAAAAAACCGATAAATTTATGGTGAGTAATATTATATTTTTCAAATTCAAAGCTAAATAGTCAGGAGATAGATTCCTAATTTCTTTAAAAAGTTGGAAATTTGCAAGTATATATGTGTAATAAATTAATTAATTTATACATAGTTATATAAAAAACCAGGTTTTCTCAACAAACCTGGTTTTTGAGTTTTTTATTCAGAAAAGCACAGTTATTAATTAAGCAGAAACCAAGCGTCGTAGAGATTCTGCACGACGTTTTGCAGTAGAATTATTAGGAGCGAATTTAAGTACTTCTTCGTAACTTTGTAGCGCCTGAGCATTTAATTTTTTTCGTTCATAGGCATGACCAATATTATTTAATGCCACCACATAATCTGGTTTATTTTTCAGAGCTTCTTTGTATTGACGAATTGCCAAATCATATTGTTCTTGAGCAAAGTAAGTATATCCTAGCCCATTGTAAATAGGAGCAATTGCTTCTTCGCCTTCTTCTTCGGCTGCTTTGAGAGCTTTTTGAAATAGGGCGATCGCCTGAGTGTACAATTTTTTCTCAGAATAAATACAGGCTAACTCGTAATATTCCTGAGTTGTACCTTTTTCTTTCTCCAATTTTTTTCGCAGTTTTGCGAATGAGCCTTCTAATTTCCGAGTTTTGAGAATTTGGCGGAAAACACTCACAACCGCAAACGCCAAAATTGCTACTACAATCGAGAGGTAAACAACAGCTAGATTATTATCCATCGCCTGTCAAGACAAATATTAAAACTACTTTCTCTATCTATTATCAACCGTAGAGAAGTTAAAAGTTAAAAGTTAAAAGGCAAAAGTACACATCTCTTTTAACTTTTAACTTTTGCATTTTGCCTTTTTAAGGTAATCCCCAATATTGAGCGCGTTGCTTCAGCCAACCTTCGACTGTGTAACGAGCGATCGCTTCATTTACATTACGTCGCAGTTCGTCGTATTGCAAGCCCTTGGGCATAACTACAGATAAGGGTTCAGTCGATAGCTTGGTGGGTAATAGCCTATATTGCGGATATTGTTGTATCCAACCGCTGAGGACACTTGCATCGGCTGCAAAGGCTGTGGCTGCGTTATTTTCTAGCTGCTCTCGTCCTTCCTGGTAAGAATTTACTCCTACTAACTCCGCATTGGGGACATAATAACGCACTTGAGCGATCGCATCAGAGTGATTGAGTACGGCTATTTTATGCTTGGCTAAATCCCGCAGTTCTTTGACGGTGTTATCTTTTGTAATTAAGTAAGTGCCATCCAAGTAATAAGGCACACTGAAATTTACTAACCGAGAGCGTGACTCAGTAGCTGTGACTCTGGCAATTGTTAAATCAACCTTCTGCTTTAAGACTACCGATAAGCGATCGCGATTCGCTACAGGTTGCAATTTCACAGCCTCGGCTTTGCCTAGTAAATCTGTGGCTAAACGTTGCGCCAAATCAATTTCTAAACCTTGGATATTACCATTACCATCTCTAAATCCCAAGGGAGGCAGATTATCTTTAACAGCAATTGTAAAATAGCCCCGCCGCTGAATTTCTGGCATTTCTGCGGCAGATGCAGGTAATCCTGTGACTAAAAATAAACAGCAGAAAATCCCTAAAATGGCGGTGGATAATACCCGATATAACCGATTCAAGGATAAAGGATAAAGGATAAAGGATGAAAAACAGACTTGTTGCGTCACCAATTGTCTGAGCAACGAGCTAAGTTTTTGCCAACCCCTTGATTGATGTTTGGGGTAAGTTTCAGCCTTCATACTTCATACTTTATCCTTCAAAGGTTATTC
Organism: Nostoc sp. C96; assembly: GCF_059384975.1. Lineage (NCBI taxonomy): Bacteria > Bacillati > Cyanobacteriota > Cyanophyceae > Nostocales > Nostocaceae > Nostoc > Nostoc sp. C96. Next base: position 591,703 of record NZ_CM182020.1, read on the forward strand.
ATCCGTTACCACCTTTATTTTTTAGCTTGGCTTGCCAATTCAGCAACTTTGCTGAAGCTGGTAGGATCTAAGACTGCTAATTGTGCCAACATTTTACGGTTGAGTTGGATCTCGGCTTTTTTCAAGTTACCAATCAACTGGCTATAGCTTAAACCATGTTGTCTAGCAGCAGCGTTAATCCGAGTGATCCACAGACGGCGAAAATCGCGTTTGCGTTTTTTGCGATCGCGGTAAGCACTGCGTAGCGCTTTCATTACTTGCTGATTAGCGGTTCTAAACAGCGTTGAGTGAGAACCACGAAAACCTTTAGCTAACTTGAGAATTTTATTGCGGCGTTTGCGAGCTACGTTACCGCGTTTTACCCGTGTCATGTTTTAATTCCTAAAAGATTTACATTACAAATAAGGCAGCATCAAGCGTACGTTTTCTTCGTCACGCTCGTTGACAATTGCCATTTTGGAGAATTTACGCTTTTTGTTAGTGGTTTTGTGTTCTAACAAGTGGTTTTTGAAAGCTTTGCGGCGGACGATTTTACCGCTACCAGTAGCGCGGAACCGTTTTGCTGCTGCTTTACGGGTTTTTAGTTTAGGCATTGGCTGGGTTTAAATTTGACGATTCGACACAATCCATCATTATATACTATTCAAATTGCTCAAATGCCAATATAGCAATCCTATTTGCATTGAAACAATCGAGATGCTCAAATCCCCGACCGTGCAAACCAGTCGGAGATTTTGTTGTGATTAGTCGCCAGCTTCACCAAGCTAGTACAACGCGGCGGAAATTAAAGATACCATTTCAAGTTAGTGAAAAGCTTGTAATATAAGCTTTTTGACTTTTGACTTTTGACTTCCGCGTAGCGGTACTAGCGTCCAATATCCGGGTCTAAAACAATCCGAGAAGCAGATTCATCAACGTGATAAGTCCAAGTCTGGCGACGCACTCGCACAATCACTTCCCAGCCTTCAATTGGGTTATATTCTTCTGTGCAGATTTCGCCAAAGTTGAAGACACAACGATTACTAAAGGTTTTGCGAGTACTTTCGCTAATTCTTAAATCATTCACATCTTCCCCAGAACGACGCGCCGCATCTCGTAAAATTCTATCGGCGCTCGCTCTTGGTAGTTGTCCACTGTTTTCTGAACCTGAATCGCTAATTTGCGGATCTAACACAATCCGAGAACCAGATTCATCAACGTGATAAGTCCAAGTCTGACGACGCACTCGCACAATCACTTCCCAGCCGCGAATGGGGTTATATTCCCTAGTACAAACTTCGCCAAAGTTAAACTCACAAGTATTACCAAAGGTTTTGCGTTCAGCTTGAGTAATTCTTAAATCATTCACATCTTCCCCAGAACGACGAGCCGCGTCTCGTAAAATTCTATCGGCGATCGCTCTTGGTAGTTGTCCACTGTTTTCTGAACCTGAATCGTTGATTTGTGGATCTAAAACGATTTGGGAACCAGATTCATTGCTGTGGTAAATCCAAGACCTTCCCTCAACTCTGACTATTACTTCCCAACCTTGAATAGGATCATATTGTTGTGTACAAACTTCACCAAAATTAAATTCACAAGCATTACCAAAGGTTTTGCGGGTCGCTTGGGTAATTCTTAAATCATTCACATTTTCGCCAGAACGCCGAGCCGCATCTCTTAAAATTCTATCGGCGATCGCTCTGGGTAATTGATAACTGTTGTCTGAACCTGAATCTGTAGTTTTTGGATCTAAAACAATCCGAGAACCTGATTCATCAACGTGGTAAGTAAAATACTGATTTTGAACTGTAACAATTACTTCCCAACCTTTGATGGGGTTATATTCTCTTGTACAAACCTCACCAAAATTAAAAATACAAGGATTAGCAAAAGTTTGAGAACGGACTTGAGTAATTCTCACTTGATTACTCGTTACTCTACCACGCCGAGCCGCATCATTAATTATGATGTTGGCAATTCTTCGCGGTAATCCATTAGAGCGATTACGAAAGTGATCAGGTAAGCGTTGCGAAAGTTGTATCGGTTCGCCACGCGGCGCAGCTTCAGCTGCATAATTACCGATAAATCCCTGTCCCAAAGATAGCAAGCTGGTTAAAGCTAGGGTAAAAACAACACCTTTGGGAAAATTGCTGGTGCTGTTGATTATGGGAAATAACTTAATATTCGATTTCATCACGTTATACCTCAAAACATGAGAAAATCACTGCCTGATTGTTGCTAGACAGTTCTAGGAGGAGTGTTTTCTGAGTAAGTGGATTGACGGATGATAGTGGTTGATTGTTGCTGATATTTTTTGGTAATTTTCCAACACTTAGTATTTACTCAGGTAAAGTTGTCATAATTTCGAGGGTTAATGTGAAATAACTCGTAATAATTCACAATTTAAAAGCAATTTAGGATAATGCTCATTATTTTTTACTTGCTAACGTTGACGTTTTCTAATTGCTTCTAAGGTTTGTTGATAAGCTGCTGCGTTTCCTTGTTCTTTATACAAATTAGCTGCCATTTCTAAATCAGTAATACCCCCTTGCTGTTCGCCTAAATCATAACGAGCCAGACCACGATTTTGATAGGCTTGGGCATAGTTGGAGTTGTTGATAATTGCTTGATTATAATCGGCGATCGCTCCTTCTAAGTCTCCCAGATTTTTGTAAACATTAGCTCGATTGTAGTAAGCATAGGCATAATTAGCCAGAAGCTTTAAGGCTTGATTGTAATCAGCTAAGGCTCCTTGCAAATCATTGACATCATACTTAGCATTACCGCGATTATTGTAAGCATAGGCATAATTAGGATTAATTTTAATCGCTTGGGTATAGTCAGCGATCGCTCCTTTTTTATTACCTAAATCAAAGTAAACATTGCCTCGGTTATAGTAAGCTTCAGAATTATTAGTATCGCTTTTGATGGCTTGGCTATAATCTGCAAGTGCCTTTTGCTTTTCACCTAAATAATAAAAGGCATTACCTCTACCGTTGTAAGCAGCAGAATAGTTAGGATTAAGTTTAATTGCTTGGTTGTAATCGGCGATCGCTGCTGAGGAATCTTTCAAATCAGAGCGAGCATTGCCGCGATTATAATAAGCTTCGGCATTATTAGGATTTGCTTTCAAGGCTAAGGTGTAATCAGCAGTTGCGCCTTGTTTATCGCCCAAGTAATAACGAGCATTACCCCTACCGTTGTAAGCGGAGGAATGATTGGGATTGATTTTAACAGCTTGGGTGTAATCTGCGATCGCTCCTTGATAATCACCCAAATCATAACGTATATTTCCCCGGTTATTGTAGGCAAAAACATAATTAGGGTTAATCTTAATCGCTTGATTATAATCAGTTATTGCCCCTTGCTTATCTCCTAAACTAGCGCGAGTATTTCCCCGATTGTAATAAGCTTCCGAATTACCAGGATCAGTTTTAATTGCTAAGTTATAATCAGCCAGCGCCCTCTGTTTATCACCTAAAGCATAGTGAGAGTTACCCCGATTATTATAGGCAGAAGAATAATTAGGATTAAGTTTCAAGGCTTGATTATAATCAGCCAACGCCCCCCGCTTATCATCAAAATCATAGAGAATATTGCCGCGATTATAATAGGCAAAGGCATATTCAGGATTAATTTTTAAGGCTTGGTTGTAATCTTTTAATGCGCCTTGTTTATCACCTAAATAATAACGCGCATTTCCCCTGTCATTGTAAGCATAAGAATATTTGGGATTGATGCGAATTGCTTGGTCGTAAGCTTCAATTGCTCCTTTGTAATCACCTTTTTTATACTTATCCCCACCTTGAATATAAAAGTCATCCGCCTTGGGTGTTGTAGGAGTAGGTTGACTGACAGCACCTACCGCACCTTTAGGTAAGGTGCGTAAAAAAGTATTGATGGGAATGCCTAAATTAAAACCAGTTTTAATAATTACATCGGGATTTTTATCAGAAATTTGGTAGTTCTCGGCGGTGTCGCCTCTACCGTGAATACCTACTAATTCGCCTTTATCATTGAGTACTGGGCCGCCACTCATTCCCGGTAGAGTGTCGTTATTGTAAACTAAGGCATAACCATCACGCAGCGCTTTAGAAGCATTGGCAGTGATTCGCCCTTCAATGAAATTGTAAATTGAGATAGAAATTGCCGCACTGGGTTGAGGGAACCCCGCAACATAAGATGTTGCACCTTCGCTGATATCATCAGAGTTGCCGATTTTGGCCACAGGATAAGTTTTATTACTGGTAAACTGCCCAATAGCTAAATCTATCCCCGATAGCTTTTTCACCGTGTTGTACTTTAACTCATAACGGCGATCGTCAGGCGTGACAACTGCATATTTATCTGGGTTGTCGATAACGTGTTTAGCTGTTAATACAGTGTAAGTCTCACCTTCGCGGCGAATAATTACCCCAGAACCAGAACCATTTGGATTTTCAATCAACACCGTCATGGCTTTAGCAATTTTGCTGACTTCGGTTGAAGAAAGCGCGACAGCCATTTGTGGTTGCACAATAGCAACTGAAACTCCAATTAGTGCAGGTGTTAATAAATAGTTAAATTTCATAACCTGTTTTGCTATGCTTGCTGTGAGCAATTGCTTAAAAGTATATTGATAATTTTTTTATACCACCCAGATGATACTGATCTGGGCGATTGTTGAATTCTTCTAATAGAGTTTAATCTTTGTTGATATAAGCGGTTGCTTAATTTTCATTCTGGTGAATGACATGGCTATTTTTAGCGGCAGGCAAGGCAATCTTAATCAAGGCTAAAATTTATCAAAGTGGAAAAATTAAACTATGAATACAAATATTGTGGCTAAAGTTACATCTGAAGGAAAGCTAGAAATGCCTCAAGAAGTTTTGATACAACTCCAACCTTTGACAGAATATGCAGTTTCAGTGACAGAAGATGAAATTGTGTTGAAAAAAATTACTCAGCCTAATGTAAATTTAGATAAATTTCTGCAAGACTTAGAAGACTTAGAACCTGATCCTAATCAACCCACGGTCGAAGAAATTAGCGAAATTGTCAAGGATGTCAGACAAGAGTTATGGTCGAACCCATGAGAGTTATCCTTGATGTTAACGTTTGGATTTCAGCTTTATTGTGGGGAGGTGTTCCTGCTAAAACTTTGCGTTTAGCCAGAAATCAGCAAATTAATAGCTTTATTTCTGAGTCTTTATTATTAGAGCTAGAAACAACTTTAAGACGTGATAAATTTCAACACCGACTACAACAGAGAGGTTATACAGTAGAAGAGTTGATGTCCGTAGTTAAGAGTTTATCTAATAATTCTCCCACAATTTCTGTAGATGTTCCTCAATTGCGTGACCCAAAAGATAATTTTGTTTTGGCTACCGCTGTTGCGGCGAATGCGGAAGCAATTATTACTGGGGATTTAGATTTATTAGTATTGGTAGCATTTAACGAAATTCCAATTTTGACACCGCAAGATTTTCTCAGTCGTTATTTCCCAGATTTATCATAATCATCTAACGCTCAAACACCAAAACACAAAGAAATACTTTTAGGACTAACTCCAGAAACGAAAAATCAAGGGTTTGGGAAAGGGTGTAGGTGTTCAAAACCCTTGCACCCATTCTTCACAGACAATCTTTGTGCGTGAGATTTCCACAAAAAAGCACTTACCGCAACCATCTTGCAGCATCTTTGGCATGATAAGTCAAAATCAAATCTGCACCAGCACGTTTAAAGCCAGTTAAAGTTTCCATAACTACACGCTCTTCGTCAATCCAGCCATTTAAAGCCGCAGCTTTAATCATGGAGTATTCACCGGAAACGTTGTAAGCTGCCACAGGTAAGTTACTCGCTTCCTTCACCCGCCAGATAATATCCATGTAAGCCAAAGCAGGCTTGACCATGAGCATATCCGCACCTTCGGCAATATCTAATTCAATTTCTTTGATAGCTTCCCGACTATTGCCTGGATCCATTTGGTAAGTTCTTCTGTCACCAAATTGGGGTGTGGAGTCGGCTGCATCCCGGAAAGGCCCATAGTAAGCGGAAGCATACTTAGCAGCATACGACAAAATGGGGGTATCTTGAAATCCTGCTGCATCTAATCCCGCCCGAATTGCCTGGACAAAACCATCCATCATCCCAGAAGGGGCAATAATATCTGCACCAGCGTTGGCTTGAGAAACTGCCGTTTTCTTGAGTAATTCCAGGGTGGGGTCGTTGAGTACTCTGCCTGTTAAATCACCCACTTGCAAGTAACCGCAGTGACCATGACTGGTGTATTCACACAAGCAAGTGTCAGCAATCACAATCAAATCTGGGACTGCCGTTTTTACCGCAGTGGCAGCTTTTTGGACAATTCCGCAATCGTGCCAAGCACCAGTAGCATCAACATCTTTATCTTCAGGAATGCCAAATAAAATAATGGCGGGAATGCCTAAGTCGTAAACTTCTTTGGCTTCTTCCACTATTTTGTCCACCGAGAGTTGGTAGACTCCAGGCATGGATTTAACTTCCTTGGCTATGCCTTCGCCTGGGACAGCAAACAGTGGGTAAATTAAATCGTTGGTGGTGAGGATGGTTTCACGTACCATCCGGCGCAGTTGGGGATGGCTACGCAAACGACGGGGACGTTGTATGGGAAACATAATTTTTTGTCAAGGAAACGATGTAATGGACACAAGTCAAAGCGGCACAAAAGTAGAGAAAAACTCTACTACTGTCAGACAAACTACAATACAGTGCTTAACTGTCCTTTGCCCTACTCTTGATGAAGCTGTGGGGCAATTTTGTATTCTACAACTAGGTTGCTACTTCATCTAGCTAACAGTTTTGGCAAAAAGATATTTATTTTTAATTCTCACGCAGAGAGGCTGAGGCGCAGAGAAGAAAAGAGATGTTTTTTGTTAAAAATGTTCAAGCTTTTATTAGCTATTACCATGATTATGCTATAGGACGCGGAAAATGAAGGGATAGCGGAATGGCTGATCTGGATTGGTTAGCACTTTAGCGATCGCCCAAATTGTTAATCCCCAATGCAGCAAATAGCCGATACCAATTAAGGGAAATAACAAACCTAAAGTTATCCAAATCAATGCTGTAATAATGATTCCATAAATCCAAACATTAAAGTGAAAATTAATGGATTCTTTGGCATTTTCTAGCACTACCGGATCATTAGCAATGAATAGCATAGCGATCGGTATGCCAACTGACACAAAAGTCGTACTGAAAAAAATCGCTCCATGACACAAGGCAGATAAAATCTTGCGCTTATCTGGGTCGTACATACTTCTCTCCTTTTAGAGGCTAGGGACTAATACCATTTCACTTTAAGTTTGATACAAATAAACCGCAGGGGGCAGGGCGCAGGGCGCAGGGGGAAAGAATGAAAAACCCATAAACTTGGATCATTTTTTTCGTGAAACGGTATAACATTTTTTACTCAGCACTCAGCGAGAACTTGCGTGCTCGGGTTCCCCGCGTTGAGCAAAGTTCGGTGACTCAGCACTTATCACTATGTTGAACCTATCACGAGCCTCGTTGTTTTAAGATTAAAAGACTTACTAAAGTAGAGAAAAATTAAGTTAAGTAAAGTAACAAGGTAAGCTATACATTTAGGTCAATTATGTCAACTGAACTTCAGTCAGAACTTCACCAAGCAGTAGAACTGCGACGCAACTTTGCGATTATTTCTCACCCTGACGCGGGTAAAACAACACTCACAGAAAAACTCCTGCTGTACGGAGGTGCGATTCACGAAGCCGGTGCGGTAAAAGCGCGGCGGGCGCAGCGCAAGGCTACCTCAGACTGGATGGCGATGGAACAACAACGGGGAATTTCCATTACCTCAACCGTTTTACAGTTTGCATACCGTAACTGTCAGATTAATTTATTAGACACTCCCGGACACCAAGATTTTAGTGAAGATACTTACCGTACTCTCGCCGCAGCCGATAATGCGGTGATGTTAATTGATGCGGCTAAAGGTTTGGAACCCCAAACCCGGAAATTATTTGAAGTATGCAAATTGCGGGGTTTGCCAATTTTCACCTTTGTAAATAAACTCGACCGTCCGGGTAGAGAACCTTTAGAACTGTTAGATGAAATTGAACAGGAACTAGGGTTGCAGACTTACGCCGTGAATTGGCCGATTGGGATGGGCGATCGCTTTAAGGGTGTTTTTGATCGTCAACAACAACAAATTCACTTGTTTGAACGTAGCGCCCACGGTAGTAAAGAAGCTTTGGATACTGTTGTTGACTTGGGTGATGCCACAATTGAACAACTCCTAGAAGCAGACTTGTACTACCAACTCAAAAATGATCTGGAACTTTTAGAGGGAGTCGGCCCGGAACTAGATTTGGAATTAGTGCATCAAGGCAAAATGACTCCAGTGTTCTTTGGTAGCGCTATGACCAACTTTGGTGTAGAGTTATTCCTCAAGTCTTTCCTTGACTGTGCTTTAAAACCAGGTGTTCATAACAGTAGCGTTGGTGAAGTTCCCCCCACTTACCCGGAATTTTCCGGTTTTGTGTTCAAATTGCAAGCCAATATGGATCCAAAACACCGCGATCGCATTGCTTTTGTCCGGGTCTGCACTGGCAGATTTGAAAAAGATATGACAGTCAATCATGCCCGCACAGGCAAAGTTGTGCGTTTATCTCGTCCGCAAAAACTCTTTGCCCAAGAACGGGAATCGATTGACATAGCATATCCAGGTGATGTCATCGGGTTAAACAATCCTGGCGTTTTTGCGATCGGCGATACCATTTACACAGGGCAGAAGTTGGAATATGAGGGGATTCCGTATTTTTCACCAGAACTCTTTGCTACCCTCAGAAACCCCAACCCCTCAAAGTTTAAGCAATTTCAAAAAGGTATTTCGGAATTGCGCGAAGAAGGTGCTGTGCAAATTATGTACTCAACTGATGAAGCCAAACGCGACCCAATTTTGGCTGCGGTGGGTCAGTTGCAATTTGAAGTGGTGCAGTTTCGCCTACAAAATGAGTATGGTGTAGAAACAATTCTCGATTTATTACCCTACAGCGTCGCCCGTTGGGTAGAAGGTGGTTGGGAAGCTTTGAACAAGGTGGGACGTTTATTTAACACCACCACAGTCAAAGACAGTATGGATCGGCCAGTGCTGCTATTCCGCAATGAATGGAATTGCCATCAGTTACTAGAAGACCATCCAAATTTAAAATTAAGCGCGATCGCCCCGGTACTTTATGGTCAATCATCAGTGGAATCTTGAAGAAGCATCCAGAATCTGGAATCCAGAATTCAGTACAAATCCTGAATTTTGACTCCTGACTCTTGAATTCTGACTCCTGAATTCTACTTATCGGGTATAGTTGATGTCCACGGCATCGCGGGGTCGCGTTGTTATATTACCGTGGATCAAAAGTCAAAAGCTAAAAGTGAAAAGTAAAAAGAAAATCTTATATCTAAAACGCGAGGCGCAGCAGTCTAGGTACTGGTGAGCGATTTTGTTCTTCTTTACTTTTGCCTTTTAAATTTTTACTTTTACCTTATTCTGTCAGTTAGCAGAGATTGGAGTGCCAGAATTTCTATGCCTTCATATTCTGAATCATCTTTGGAGGCTGGTTTAACTGCCCTCAAGCAGGGAGATTATCAAACAGCGATCGCTCAACTAGAGCCTGTTGCTAGTAGTAAAGGCAATAGCACTACTAGCTTACAAGCTCGTGTTGGGTTAGTTATGGCCTATGCCCGCACTGGCGAAGCCCGCAAGGCGATCGCCCTATGTCAAACTCTCAGAGATAGCCAAAATCCCCAAGTCCAAGAGTGGGCAGAACGCGCTTTAACACATTTAACAAAACGTAAAAAAACAAAAAAAGTATCTCCACAAACATCAAAAGAAACGACAAATTCTGGTAACTCATCGACTGTGGTATCAGGACGCATACAACAGTCTGTGCTAGAAAAACCGGCACAGCCAAGTCATTATCAAAATACTTTCATAGAAACGCCAGTAGCATCACAAAATCGGTTTACAGAGTTAGATGGATATACACCGACTCAACGGCTAAATATTTACTGGCGACAAGCAAAACGCGCCAAGGTATGGCAACCTCTACGTAAACCAAAATTACTACCTTTGCGCTTACAGGCACTCTTCACCATCGTTGCTTTGTTTTGGGTGATGGAGTTTCTCTTGAAGGTAGCAATGGTATCGGTGAATGTAATTTTAGACAAGTTACCGTATTTGGCACCATTGCCGTTTTTCTACCGCGACCCCAAGCTGGTGGTAATTGGTATTTTGGTGAGTGCGATCGCCCTTTCCCCTTGGCTATTAGATTGGTTACTAACTCGGTTTTGTAGTCAGCAACCCCTATCAAAAGATATCTTGCACAGCCGCAGTCGAGAAACAGCCAGAGTTCTCCAGCGTTACTGTCAGCAAAAACGCTGGCAGTTACCTCATCTGCGAATTTTACCCATCAATACACCTATAGCTTTAACCTACGGCAATTTACCCCGTAATGCGCGGATTGTCGTCAGTCAAGGGCTATTAAATCAACTGGCAGATGATGAAATTGCCACTATCTATGCTGCCCAGTTGGGACACATTGCCCACGGTGATTATTTAGTGATGTCATTGGTATTGCTGCTGACTTTGCCTATTTATCGTTTATATCAGCAAATTTCTCAGTGGGGAAACAATATCTCGCCTGGTTTTGGGCAGTGGCCGTTTAACATATTCTCTAGTCTGACTTATGGAATTTGGTGTTTATTTACCGGGACAGCTTTATGGTTATCGCGCTCGCGGCATTATTATAGCGATCGCCTAGCTGCCGAAATTACTGGTAATCCTAACGCTTTAATTCGGGCTTTCTTGAAAATTGCGATCGGCATTGCCCATGATATTCAACAAGTACAACACACCAATTGTCAGCTAGAAAGTCTAAATCTCCTTATGCCGATCAGCTATCAACAAAGTCTATCTTTGGGTAGTATTGCTGGTCATATTCCCTTTGAATCAGCCTTGATGTGGGATCATATCAATCCCTATCGTCACTGGATGGCAATTAATAATAGCCATCCGTTAATGGGTCAGCGTATTCAATGGCTGTGTCAAATAGCTCGTCACTGGCACATAGAAACTGAACTCCATCTGGCCAACGAACAGTTTATTAAAACTACACGTCAATCATTCTTGCTGCAAATCGCGCCTTTTTTAGGTATTCCCATAGGTTTTGGATTTGCAGGGTTAATTTGGTTGAGTTGGCAAACTGCTTTCAGCCTCAAATTTTTGAACTTGAAATGGATTTATGAAGATTGGAATTTTGTCAGTGGTTGCCTACTGATTGGTTTTAGCATTGGTTTAGTAATTCGCATGAATGCTTTTTTTCCAAATCTCAAAACTGCTAATTACCAAGCTAATGAAAGTTTACCTAACCTGTTAGCTAATCCATCTGCCATCCCTATAGATAGTACTAGTGTCTGTTTGGTCGGCCAATTGTTAGGTCGCCCTGGCACAGCAAACTCTTTAGCACAAGACTTTATCTTACAGTCCAGCAATGGTTTGGTGAAATTACACCACGTTCCTTGGCTATGCTTGGGGCAGAAAGTCCATCTTCCAGATTTGATCGGACGGCAAGTTACGGTCATCGGCTGGTTCCGCCGTGGCGCAACACCTTGGATAGATATTCAATCTGTACAAACTCAAACTGGCACCACCCTTTATAGTCCTCACCCGATTTGGTCTACCATTTTGGCCATAGCCGCACAGGCTTGGGGCGCTTACATTTTTCTTCTAGGTTAGTCAATGGTCAATAGTTGAAGAGTTAAAAAGCCAAAAGAAAATTCTTGACTGTTGACTATGGACTCTGGATGATGTTGCAACATTTCTTTACAAGTGTTACATTTATTAACAATATTCTAAGCAACTAGCATAACTTAAGCATCCTAGCTTAGTAACTGCTTACGCCAATCCATCTTTTTATCCTCCCAACACAGCAGCTAGACCAGCCATTGGCTGGTTTTTGTTTCAAATATCCCTTCTTGAGAAGAAAATGTATTTTATGTTACTATTGATTCGCCATATAATCGGAAATGTGTGTTCTGAACTAGCTACGTAGAAGATACCGTGATAATGTAGGGAATGGTGTTGAATTCTGCGGGCAAGGACATCAAAAAAATGTTTACTGTGGCAGACAGTAGGCTAATAAATTTACAAATTTTAGAATTAAGGTGGTATTAACTGAGCGTTGTATGCGCTTTTGTAATATACAAGCTTTATCCAAACGAAAAACTGTATTGTATAAGTTGACAGTTTGGAGTCAAAAAAATTGGTTGATGGCAAATTTAATCAAAAGCATCTATTTAATTAAGAGCCAAAACCAAGTGATTGTTCTCTTGCCTTGCTACGTTCATTAAACTCTGGAGGTATAGTCATGTCCGTTCGCCTATATATAGGCAATTTGCCAAAAGAAGAAATAGATCGTCAAGACCTGCAAGCAGTTTTTGCGGCAGAAGGCGATGCTGTTACCACAAAACTAATTAAAGACCGGAAAACTGGTAAATGTCGTGGTTTTGGGTTCTTAACCGTCAACAATGACGAACAAGCTGATCAAATTATTGAAAAATATAATGGTCAGATGTTCAAAGATACCCCAATTAAGCTAGAAAAAGCATTGCCCCGCACCAAGGGTGATGAAGGCGAAGAGCAAGCGCCTAAAGCTGCTGCACATAGCAATCCTACTCCTAGCAGCAATAAAGAAAGCAATCGTCGTGACAAAGGCTCTAAGAAGTCTAAACGCAGCAGTGGTGGGCGCGAAAGTAGCACATCAACTGACTCAGATGCAATTCGTCCAGATCCCCGTTGGGCATCGGAACTAGAAAAGCTCAAGCAGATGTTAGCAGCACAAACAACCAATTAAGACTAGCAAGGAGAAATTAAAAATTAAAAATCAACTTTCTGGTTTTTAATTTTTAATTGTCCATGAGTCTTGCTCGACTAAATCCAAGATTACTGGCAGCTATGATTGACAGAGTGTAAACCCATAGCGGTGATTTAATATGTTGGGCGGTTTTCCCGATTTGTAGGGGCGCTTTGGTGCAGCTTCTCAAAAAGTAGCAACTGCTGTGATTAAGGTAGTTGACTAAAAAACAAGTTACATAGTGAGTGGCATTTTTGTATATTTTAAGCACACAAGGGCAGAATTATACAGATATGTCAAACTATGACAACAATTGCATATTTTACCGCCAGATGCGATCGCCTTGGTTCAACTTAACTAAGTGTGTCTAGATCTTCCAGAGTTCCGAACGCCAGCGTGAGGAACATTTATATTCTTAAACTAGTATAGGCGTAGCGATATCACGTCTTTACTAGTTTTGTTTATAGAAAATAATCTGATCAACAAAAGTTAAAACAGTGTTGCGTATACATTGTGAAGTGAGATAAATACTTGTAAAAATTACTATGGAAATATTACTGAACTGCTGAAGCAGTTGATATAGAGGCAGGCAAGCTTTCTGCCTCCTTTACTATATAAGCAAGTAATCACTTTAACTACAAAAGATCAAGGATGTAGAGCTATATAGCTTGATAGTCAGCTACGATCAATTTAAGAATTTTTGGCTACAAGCTCCAGACTAATGACTTTATCCAATGAATTGTGGGTAGCTAATCAAGATTTAGGGCAAGCTTGTCTAGAGCATCCTTTCGTGCAAGGTATCGCTGATGGTAGTCTTGAACCAACCAAATTTGCTTACTATGTAGGACAAGATGCTTTCTTTTTAGAAGCTTTCGCCCGTGCTTATAGCATCGCCGCAGCTAAAGCACCAGACTGGAAAGGATTTACCATATTTCACCACTTAGTTAGTGGAGTTTTAGCAGAGTTACAACTACATCAAGGTTATGCAGCCAAGTGGGGAGTTGATTTGCGCTCAGTAGAACCAGGCGCAGCTACCCGGCGTTATACAGATTTTTTATTAGCCACAGCTTGGAGTAGCGATGTTGGGATAACTGCGGCGGCGATGTCACCCTGTATGCGGCTGTATGCCTTTTTAGGAGAACGGTTAGCTTGTAATGGTATTCCTAATCATCACTATGCAGATTGGATTATCACCTACAGTGGTACGGATTTTCAACCACTCACACAACAATTAGAAACTTTGGTGGATAACTACGCCACTAATAACGCTTTAGTTCATTCAACTTACCGTTACGCTATGCTTTGCGAACGGGAATTTTTTCAAGCTGCGTGGATAATATAGCAAGTTTATGATTTTTCACCTCCACTAATAAAGTCACTATGAAAGCAGAAGCAGAAAGCGATCGCAGGCTCACTTGTGAAGTAGAAACTACCTTGAAGGTAATTGGCGGACGTTGGAAAGTTTTAATTATTAGGGAATTAATCACTGGTGTGAAACGCTTTGGTGAATTGCAACGAGCCTTACCAGGAATTACCCAAAAGATGTTAACTCAGCAACTGAGAGAAATGGAAGAGGATGGGATAGTACATCGACAAGTTTATGCTCAAATACCTCCCAAAGTAGAATATTCACTCACTCCTTTAGGAGAAAGTCTAAAACCTATCCTTTATGCGATGCACAACTGGGCTGTTGAGCATTTATCTCACATCAGCAACCAACACAAACTGTAAAATATATTATTTAATTATTTTGTAAATATTCAATTGCTGCTGCTAATTTTGAGGGATAGCCTTCAGCAAAACTTTCAAACCATAATCCTTCTGGTGACAGAGGATCTAATTTTTTCAACCATTCTTTTGCTTTTTTTTGCAAAACTTCTAATTGTTGAGCTTTGATTTTTTCTTGTCGAATGCGTTCTTGTTCGCGTTCTTGTTGTCTTTGCAACTCCTCAATGGCGGCTTGTTCTTCAACATCAGCTTTTACTTCCGCCAAAATGTTATCGATGATAGATTGTGATTTAGATGGTGTTGAAATGAATGGTGAGATTACATCTGGTTTAGATTGTTGTGGTGTAGGTGCGGGTTTTGCTGGATCATATTCCGCTTTGATTTGAGCTAAAAGTTGATCAATAGAGTCCATTTTTGTTCGTTGATTATGATAGCGATCGCTCTAATGAATAATTAACCGCAGATGCACGCGGATCAAATCGAGAAACTATGATAATAACAGTGTTGGGTTTTTCACTTAATCGTTAATAGCGTTGAGTAGAACTTCGGACAAACTTAAATCTTCCATATCTTCCATTGTAATGGTGTCGCAGATATCGAATTTTGCCCCAGCGCTTTGTAGTTCATCATCTAATACTTTGAGAAACCGAGTAGCTTGTTGATCGGAACCAACTTGAATAAAGGAAATTCCTAATTCTTCGTCTTTGTCCATTCGCCGAGAAGCTTCAATAATTACGCGCATCACTGCTTTGCGGTCATCTGGTTCACCATCAGTTACTACTAAAATTGTTTCTCCGTTTGACTTTGTTTGTCCAGAAGACTTACGTTGAAAATAATCATCCGTAGCGTGTTTTAAGACAGCAGCTAAGTCTGTAGTTCCTGATGGATCATTTTCTTGGAAAATTTGGGTAACTTTACTAGTAGTGACATTTTCATAGCGCTTAAATCTTCCCGAAAACACATAAACAGTAATACCATCGGGATCAAATTGTTCACACTTACTAGCTAAAGCTAAAGTAGATTCTTGGGCTGCAACCCAGCGGCTTCTACCGCCTTTTTGGTCTGGGGTTGCCATACTGCCACTTTTATCAATAATTAAAGTGTAATCTCGGTTTTCAAGCATAATAAATTTCTCCAATTAGTTATATACCATTCGTCATTTGTTAATACAGAAAATAGACTTAGAATTTGTTAAAAAACGACATTGAGTAACTATTGTTCACACTTTCTGGCTAAAGCTAGAGAAAATGCTTGAGCTATCCCCTATCTACTTCTATCACCAACCTGATCAGGGGTAAATATACTACCGCTTTTGTCTATGATTAAGGTATAGTTGCGATCGCTCATCATATCTGCCTCAAAAATTGTTACCTTGTGCTACTAGTCTAATCTACGAGTCTTGTAACTTTGCAAGCCTTTTAGAGATAAGTTAAAGGATGTAACATAAATTTTGTAAGAGTACAAAACTCCTCATCATTATTAACTTTCAAATTTTCTTCTCAGCACCGACTCGTAAACGCAAGCAGAAGCCTCACCGTCAAAAAGCTATAGTCAAAAAGTTATAGCGATCGCACACAAATTCTAGCGCAGTCTACCGCAGGCGATCGCTTTTTCAGCGTTCCTTGAGTGGCACTCACAGCTACACTTCGTCCAAGGTAGAGGTACTATAGATTCTATCCTCGTTTAGTAAGATGATGAGGCTTATTGATAAATTTTGAGGTCAGTCAGGTGAGCCAGAGCCGAAACATCTTTCACCTGCGTTTCTGAAAGATCTAGCTCTTTGAGGTCAGTCAGGTGAACCAGAGCGTAAACATTGCTCACCTGTACTCTTGAAAGATATAGCTTTTTAAGGTTAGTCAGGTGAGCCAGCGCAGAAACATCGCTCACCGGTGTGAATGAAAGACCTAGCTCTTTGAGGCTGGTCAGGTGAGCCAGCGCAGAAACATCGCTCACCGATGTGAATGAAAGACTTAGCTCTTTGAGGCTGGTCAGATGAGCCAGCGCAGAAACATCACTCACCTGCGTGAATGAAAGATCTACAGATGTAAGGTTCGTCAGATGAGTCAGAGCGGAAACATCGCTTACCCGCGTGCATGAAAGATTTAGCTCTTTGAGGTTCGTCAGATGAGTCAGAGCGGAAACATCGCTTACCTGCGTGAATGAAAGATATAGCTCTTTAAGGTTTGTTAGGTGAGCCAGAGCGGAAACATCCCTCACCTGCGTGTTTGAAATATCTAGCCTTGTGAGGTTGGTCAGGTGAGCCAGAGTGGAAACATCGCTTACCTGCGTGTTTGAAAGATTTAACGATGTAAGGTTGGTCATGTGAGCCAGAACGGAAACATCCCTCACCTGCGTGTTTGAAATATCTAGTCTTGTGACGTTGTTTAAATTAGACAACGGATTTAAGTCACGTAATTTTCTTGAAATTGAAATCGGAATTAAGCCGCTTATTTTAACATGTTTTCTAATAACTGATATTTGGCTCCAATCATCAACAAAACTTGCTAGTTCTTGACCAACTGTCAGAGTCCAATCATCTAAAAACTCTTTCAGAAGATCGCTGGCTTTCTGGTTACCAATTAAGCCCAACGTTCGCACACAGGCTGCACGTTCTGCTGCTTTCCAACCTATTTGTTTTTTCAGATAAGGTATAATCGCTTCACCACAGGATGCTAAAGCTGCGGCATCCGTCATATTTTGGGGTGGTAAAAGCTGTTTTGACAACTGAGTAAAGGTTTGGCTAATTCCTGAATCATTTAGCTGATAGGCATTTGTATAACAGCGCAGAAAAAAGAACTGCTGTGATCTGATTTTTGCTGCTTTTAATCGGTCTTCTTTTTTCCGTACTTTAGAGGGAGCATTTAAAGGAGTTTTTTCAAGAATTGCTCTTACAAGCTCAGTAGCAAACCTAGAACCATCTCGTGGTAGTGCAACAGCAAACAAAATTACAGGTTGCCAGGAAGCTTCATCAGTGTGATTTGCTAACGTCTGAACATCACCGATATTAACAAAACGTTCGGCCGCTAGAAACTCTTTTAAAGTGTTGTGCAGAAATTCAATTCTTTGCTCACTTGATTCCTGAAGCATACCACTGCGCTCAACAAGTGCTTTACGAATAGCAGTGGCGTTGATGTTAGGATGTTTGTAGCTTCCTAACGCTTCAGTAATTTGCTGATCTGCTTCAGCTTCAGTAATTGCAGATACACCTAAACTAACCATGTGGTAAGCAAGTTGAGACAGCAATCCTTTACGAACCCGAAATTCTAATCCTCCATAGACTTCATCAATCCACTTTTGAGCTTCAAGACTCAGACGTTCTTTGTCGCGGCGATCAAGCAGCATTTCGCACAGCTTTTCGCATAAATCAACAGGTGTTTCTGGAAGGTTCTCATTTCTTGCCCTATGAAGCGCACAAACTACAGCACAAAGCAAAGGATTACTGGTGAGTCGAGCTACAGCAGGGGTGTTCTCAAGTCGCTGCTTTAAGCGTTGTGCCAAAGGTCGTAAATCTTCAGGTTCATTCCAATTTCGTAAACGAACCTCCATTGCATCATGCCACTTATCAATGAAAGTATCACGGTCAGCAGGGTTCATCGGTTCAACCCGCGCAGATTCAAACTCAAGTTCAATAAACTCTTTTGGTTCGACTGCTTCGGGACGGGTTGTAGCTATATAGTAATTATTGGGATAGGCATTAATCAAATCACGGATTTCTTGCATTATTTTATCCCGTGCTTGTTTCGGCACTTCATCCAAGCCGTCAAACATCACCAAAGCACGACCACTGGTTAAGACATTATCAATCCAATTGGCGGGAGGATCAGGTAGTTCTTTTGCCAGTAACAGAGGAAATTCGCTGGGACGTGGCAATTCACCTTTAGTGTAATCCCGTAAGCGAATAATAAAAGGAATTTTTTCTCGCCAATCACCATAATTAGTTAAAAATTGAGTATTAGTTTCTCCATCAAGCTTAATCAATGGTGATTTTTGTCTTCCTATGTCTCTAGATATAAGTTCATTTTTGGCTGATTGAACGGCAGCCCAACGCAAGAGCGTTGTTTTTCCGCTACCAGCGACTCCACGTATCAGCAACCGCTTTTTATCACAAAGATTATCAAAAACTTGCTCTGCTGGAAATGTAGTTTGATCTGTATCTGTTAATTGGTTATCATCATTTTCTAATTCTTCTGCTTCTGTAATCTCCTCATCTTCATCGGACAAATTCAAAGATACATACGAAACAGTCAGCGAATATTCCTTCGATTCTCTGGGTACATCAATACCAAAAAGCTGCACATAATCTAACTTATTAGCGACAGCTTTACGATAACGAATTTCATAATCTTCCGCTCGCTCAACTTGACTTTCAGAAGTAATTTCAATCGGAATATTATCTATTAATGCTTCTACGGCAGAGTTAGAGTTTTTTTTTGCAGCTACAGAATTACAAATCGTTTCCATCCAAGGCTTTAAATGTGTTAAAGGCCAAAATCCTTGGTTATCTGTCCGATTAGCAATAAGGCGGGGAGTCCACCCTCCACCTATAGAATCGTATTGGCGTAACCAAACCTCACCAGTTCCTTGTTCAAAATCAAGCCGCACAATGTTATAGCCATTGTTTTTGCTATCAGACCATTCATGACAAGCACCTGCTGATATAACCGTGTGTCCGGTTGAAGCATCAGGTCGCACCCATCCCCTATGTTCATGACCATGCAGTACAAACTGATAATCTCGTTGGAGGAAATCTCCAAACTCAGGATTTTCATCAGGAAACAACCAGTTAGAAGGATGATGTAGCAGAGCTATCTTGAAGTCACTAGGCGGTATCTGTTGATTTAGAGTTTCAAGCTGAAAACGACCAGCCATCCAAAGCCGTCCCATCTCTTCTCGACCAACTCCTCTAGATGACCAAGCTGAATTAAACCCAGCAATACCTACACGTAACCCATCAAACTCTCTTGCATCAGCATAAATTAAGCGATCGCGTCCTGTCAGGAGATGCTCGTACTCATAAGTCTGAAGAAAATGAGCATAATCATCTAAACGTCCAAGAAGTTGCTTCCAGTTAGTTCCTACACTTTGGATACAATGAGTAATATCATCTAAGTTTCTCTTTTCACTAAGTAACCATTCTGTCTCAAAATCAGTTATTCGCTGTCGATTCACATCATGATTACCCGGTACAAGAAAAAGGTTTCGTTGCTCAATTACTGGCTCAAAAGATTCTCGAACTGCTGTTAAGAAATCATGCGCTTCACGAAATTGTTCAGCTATTGATTTTCCGCCACCTTCCCCAATGTGACCAAACGCTGCATCACCCGTAAAAAAAATTAAATCTGGTCTTAACCCATACTGCTTCTGCATCTTTTTAAGATCTTTGCAGAGAGTATCAGTCACTCGTTTAGCATCCCAACCAGTTCGCGGTTTACAAGCATGAAGATCCGAAAGATGCAGCCAAGTCAGTGTTTGAGTCATTAAAAAAATTCCTTATTAACCAGCCTCAAATTAAGGGAATTACCTTCCAAGCAATTAGGAGAAAAATAATTTCTAGAATGTAACTTATAAATACAGTGGGATTTAGCAAGCCGTCCCAAAGATAACCTTTCCGTTTGGGTACAGTAACTCGTTTCAATGAATAACTCCAGCTATTAAAGATGGCAGGCCCTCTCAATTTACAGGTTTCCAAGAGAATTGTTTCAATTTCACCAACACGGGGATAAAATCCACGCTGAAAATGCTTCCACTGACTCTCTAAAACCCAAAAAAAGATAGGAATGGCACAGCCAAGCAAAGCAATAAGGCTCTTATTCTGTTGCAGTGCAAACAGAATCACAGCACCAGTACCAGTGATTCCAAGGGCTTTAATTGCCCAAATCTGCTTATTGTAATCTTCAATAGTGTTTTGCAGGAAAAAATATTCCTGCTTCAATAGCTCCATCTCAAAATTATCCAAGTCGTTACTATTGGAAAAGGTAGAAGGTTGGGAATCAGACATTAGCCCTACAGTAATAACACTTACTACCTATAACATACAACCTGAAAAATCTGACAAGTATAAACCTATATTGTATTGTTACAGTAAAATTAATGATAAACAAGTATTGACTGATCAATCTGTAATTGCATTCATCAATACATCTGCAAGACTCATATCTTCTAAATCTTCTAAAGTGATGGTATCGCAGATATCAAATTTAGCGCCGACACCTTGCAATTGATCATCTAAAGCTTTGAGAAACTTAGTTGCTTGAGCATCTGAGCCTACTTGAATGATCGATATTCCTAATTCTTCATCTCGCTCCATTTGACGAGTTGCTTGGATAATTACTTCAAATACTGCTTTGCGATCATCAGGTTCACCATCGGTAATGACTAATATAGTTTCACCATTGGCTTTGGTTTTACCTGCGGCTTTACGTTGAAAATAATTATTAGTTGCATCCTGGAGGACACCAGCTAAGTTGGTGGTACCTGCGGGGTCATTTTCGAGGAAAATCTGGGCTACTTTAGCTGAGGTTACATCATCATAACGTTTGAATTTGCCAGAAAATACATAAACTGTAATGCCATCTGGGTCAAATTGTTCACATTTTCGGGCTAAAGCGAGAGTAGATTCTTGAGCTATCTCCCATCTACTTCTACCACCTACCTGGTCAGGTGTAGACATACTACCGCTTTTGTCCAGGATTAATGTATAGTCGCGATCGCTCATCATAATTTTCCTCTAAATTTCTACCCTGTGCTAAATCTAGTCTAATGACGAAAAAGCACAAATACCAATGCTTTTAGATATAAGTCAAACTACGTAACATAAGTTTTAGATATTCTAGGCATTGAGTGAATGTTTAATAGACTCAATGCCTGTCTAATCTAGCGAATTTCTGCTAAATCAAGCCACTCATCATAGGATGAATCATATCCCTGGTAATGAACAAAGTATTGCTGACCACGAATTTCCTCAATTGTGGCACTATACCATTCTTCGTTTTCTTCGTCCCAGCATTTTACTTTTTGACCAACTGCAAATCCATTATCATCAGATGATTCTAGGGCGCGAATCCGAATCGCATCCTCGCCAACCCACTCATCAGAAGATGAACCATAGCCAACATAATTAATAAAGAATTGGTCATCTTTAATTTTCTGAATTGTGGCTTTGTACCATTCTTCGTCTTCTTCGTCCCAAACTTCTACTGTGCTATTCACTCCATACTGGGTAGGAGTATCTGACTTAGATTTGGTTGCAGATGAAGTATCTTGCTGTTGTGGCTTTTTGGCTTCTTCGGCAATTTCTGCTTTAACTAAAGTATGAGCTTGTAAAATTATGCTGCGGGCGACGGTTTGAATGCCAGTATGCTCAAAATAATTTGTAGTTTGATCTAAGAATGCAGCGACAAAATCTAAATTATCGTCAGCAATCTGCACAAAACTACTTAAACCATTAGCAACTGATTGGGGTGTGATACCTGTCTTGGTGACTAAGTTATTCATCCAACCTTGGACAGAGTTAAAACCTTGGGCAATAAAACCAACTTTATCTGAAGGAGTATTTCCTGGTAGAGAGCTATTGACAGCTTGAAAGATGGGATTTTGAGCGATTGCATTACCAGCATCAGCACCACTAATCAGTTCCTGAATTTTAATCAAGAAGTCGGGGCCTAAAGGTAAAATACCATCTATACAAACCAATGCAGCCATCCGCATCAGGGAAGCGTTTTGATAGTTATTCGCTAGGATATTGGCAAATTCTTGGGGGTTGGGTTGGGGAATCCCGTTGATTTTGCAGAAGGCGATGATTTCGACAGCAATTTTGAGAACTAAGTCAATTGTTTGGGTGACATCGGCTTTGGGCGTAATATTGCCTAAAAAAGAGAGAAAACTAATTTTTTCGCTCACTTTGTTAGCTAAAGCCGCAGTTCCCATTGCTGCATCGGCTTTGTCGATGATTTGATAAAGTTTGATGGCTGCTTGATAGCCGTGTTGTGGGTCTACATATATACTATCGGCGCGATCGCGGATTCTTTTAATCACGTTAGCATCTGTTTCGCCAGTAATCGCACGGACTGTATTATCAAAACCCACCAAATTATCCCACTGCCCAGGTGCTACATAATCAAGAGCTTTTAAAACTTTGACAGTAATATTATCGCTGGGTAACTCGTCAACCAACTGAACAATGGTTTTATCCATAAGTAAGTCCTTGTATTGTGAAACAAAACCTTAATTGCTAGAGTTCCCTAACTAGGCATAAAAGTAACTTTGTTTCCCCAGACAAACTCTCGATATCTCTAAATACCTCTTGATTTCAGACATCTAAAAAGCACTGTAAAATATTGGCATTAGTCCCCAAGCCCACAAGCGACACTTTAACCATGATGGTTCTAGCCGCACCCCAGCGCCAAACCCCTGTCGTCACTTGGGAAAAACTCCCAGATGATTTTATTCTGCCCGACGATCCAGTGGAAAATATTCAACAACCGTTTTTAGCAGCAGCTTTAACAGAAGCTTTAGCTACAGCTAATCGCATTCAACCTCAAATGTTAGTTGCATCTAATTTTGGCCTCGTCGCCAATATTAATCAAAAAACTGTTGTTAAAGCACCAGATTGGTTATATGTACCCAGTGTCTCACCAGTAGGTACAGGTGTAATTCGGCGCAGCTATACACCCAACATAGAAGGTGAAAACATTGCTGTGGTGATGGAGTTTCTATCCGATTCCGACAACGGGGAATATTCCATTCGTCCCACCTTTCCCTATGGGAAACTCTACTTTTACGAACAAATCTTACAAGTTCCCGTCTATGCAATTTTCAACCCTTACGAAGTGAGTTTAGAAGTCCTGCGTCTGGAAAATGGACGATATGTTTTGCAACAACCTACAGAATCAGGACAATTTTGGATTCCTGAAATGGAATTATTTTTAGGAATTTGGCGAGGTACTCGCTTAGGAATGAATATTTGTTGGTTGCGGTGGTGGGATGAAGCAGGTAATTTATTGCTGTGGAGTTCTGAACAAGCCGAACAAGAACGTCAAAGGGCTGAACAAGAACACCAGCGTGCGGAACAAGAACGTCAACGTGCGGATGATGCGATCGCTCAATTAGAAATTGAACGTCAGCGTCAAGCAGTATTATTAGCAAAGCTGCGAGAATTGGGGATAGATCCAGAGTGAAACAATTTTGGCTGAATGCTTTTTCCACAAAAAAACTCCCTCAGATTGACTGAGAGAGGGTGGAGAAGGAGTATTTAGTGATGAGATATCTATGCAGGGTGAGTTATAGGTTGACCTTGCAAAAGTTGAATAATTGCTGCTTTTTCTAAAATACCCACCAGAACGCCATTTTCTCGAATTACAGCTAAGGCTGAGAGTTTTTGTTGTTCCAGTAGCTGGATGACTTCTAAGAGGGGTTGATCTGATTTTACTGTGTTGGATGCAGCAACTGGGCGCATGATTTCTTGAACCTGAGTTTCTGTCCACTGTGCGGTGGGAACGGTGCGTAGATCATCTAGAGTAACTGCACCGACTAATTGTCCCGCATCATCTGTGACTAAGAAGCGTCGCCAGTCTTGTTTGTGAAGAATCTGTTCATCAGCAAATTCTCTTAAGCTGAGGTTTGCAGAGATGATGGGGCTATGATTATTAACGACATCTGCGGCGGTTAAGCCATCTAGTTTTTCTTGGACTCTAGCAAATTGGGCTGAATTCCCTGCATTTTGCAGCAAGAAGAAACCGATTAACAAGTTCCAAACATTAGCCAAGCTGCCAAAGAATACTAGAGGAATTATCCCAGAAGCGATCGCCACCCAACCAAAGATTTGTCCAACTCGGCTGGCAAAACTCACACCTTTATAAGGATTACCTGTAATTTTCCAAACAAGAGCTTTGAGGATATTACCGCCATCTAAAGGCAAGCCAGGAATCAAGTTAAACAGTGCTAAAGCTAAGTTAACAGAAGCTAAAACACCAAGAACCGCCGCAAGTGGCCCCGATACCGCAGTTGTTACACCCAATATCGTCACGATTCCACATAATAGTAAGCTGACTAACGGCCCGGCGATCGCAATCCAAAAAGCGCCTGCGGGAGTATTCGATTCTTTTTCGAGATTTGCTAAACCACCAAAGATAAACAATGTAATCGATTTAACATCAATTCCTTGGCGCAAAGCAACAAAACTATGTCCTAATTCGTGGGCGACGACAGAACCAAACAATAACAGCGCTGTCATCAATCCTAGTAGCAAAGCTAACCCCCCAGACAGATAGGGAAATTGGGCTGAAAGTCCACTACTATAGCTCCAGGTTACTAAGCCAAGAACCAAAAACCAGGACGGATGGATGTAAAATGGAATCCCGAAGAGATTACCAACGCGAATTGTGCCATTCATGTCGTTCACCTTTGAATGCTGGCGAGAGATTGACTTTTACTCTCGATGTATTCAGTGTAACGAAACGTAACAAATATTAAAATCAACTAAGAGTTGTGCTTACCGTCCTTAAAGGTGCGGTTTACCAATTTTGGATTTTTTAGTAGAGAACAGGTAACAGGATTAAAAGTCTGGGTTGTGACTAGAGATGAGAACTTCCGTAAAATATCTCTCAAACTCTCACTCTCTGCGCCTCTGCGTGAGATATTGGTACCACCTTCACAATCTTCTCCACCGCATCCACCATTACCCGCGATAGTCCAAACATCTCAATTACTGCGGCATTAGTTGTCAAGTGCGTACTAACATTTGCTACTTGATATTGACTTTCTTCTGTAGCCAAAGTTGCGGGCAAAATTAACTGATCTCCCAAATGCTCATCTACAGGCGCACCAGTTTGGTGAAAATTCAGCAGTTGTTCGCAAGCAATTTCTGCCACTTTTTCCGATGACATCCGCCACCGCCCAAACCCACCAAATCCCGTCAAACTATTCTCATATTCAGCCGTGAGAAAAATCCCTGCTCCCGGTGCAACACCTTTTTCTCGTAAAGCTTGTACAGTAACCTTTAATCCTGCTGTACCTAATATTTTCTCAGCCCGGTTAGCCATACGTTGAGGAATATGAGCAGGTAATTCCGTCACCACCGCCAGCCCCCGGACTTGGCGTAAATTGCCGCGCTCTAGTAAATGTATGCTACCGAGTTGAGTCCCACCACTCACCTGCAATTCTACCTCTCCACCACCTTGGGGATACCACCCCCACGCACCTAATTTGACAGATGCTTTGATTCCCATACCCTTGAGCATCGGCAGATATACCTGCTCAATATATGTCATCGTTGGGCTAAAGATGACATGAGTTCCACCGCGCAAAGTTACCTGAGAATCACCATTGGCTAAAGCTAAAGGTAAAAGAATTGTTTGTAAAACTAAAGTAATTGCCCCAGCCGAACCACCTTCTAGCACTTCACTGACATCAAAAGTATAGCTTCCCGCCTGCACTGGACTACTAGGAATAAATTCCAGCATCATCGAACCCAAAGCATCGCCCTGTATTTGAGCCTGACAAATCTTAGCCGCCGCCCGAACTGCTGTGAGGTGTTGTGGCGCTAACCCCGGTTTTTTGCGTCCGGCGCGAATATTGGCAATACGAACTGGTTCACCTGTGATAGCAGCTAAACTTAAGCAAGTACGGAGAACTTGTCCGCCTCCCTCCCCGTAGGAACCGTCAATGTCAATCATGAGCAGTGTTTAGATGATGGATGTTGGGTTATGCCCAAGTTTTGACAATTAAAGCATAGATGAACAGAAATAAACACAGGTAAATTCTGTGTGTTTATGTGGTATCTGCAAGGACTAAGCTAATGATTGTCCTCTGTTTTATGAATTTTCTCACAGAGTTTAGGGCTGAGATTTACTTGAAGCGATCGCAAATTCAATCAGTGCGTTGGTAAATTTGCAAACACCTGGGCCACTAAATCTTTTGTCTTATTCTCTAGATGCAGCCAATCTACTTCACCTAACTCATCAATTAAACTGGTATCAATATCAGCAATATCATTCTCTGGACTGTAATTTGCAAAACACACTTGATAACACAGTTCCCACAAATCAATGCTGACTTTCTGCTCTTGACGTTGCAATTGCAAATGATATCCTGGATGGGGCATTGGCAACCGAGACAGGGTATCACGGATTTCGTCTGCTTCTTCTGGTGTGGCACTTTCCATCTCTTGTAACAGTCTTGTTACCAAGGCTTTCATTTCGTCGGTGGTGTTAGGTGGCCAAATCAGTACATCATGGTAGGTTCCCGTCCAAGCAGATGTGTCGAGTTGCTTACGAATGTTATCCACAACTCTAATGAAAGCTGGTTGCATGAGGAGTTCCGCCTGTTGCCATGCAACTGGATTGGTTATTTTAGGTGGCATCGGTCGTCAAACAATTTTGAATTTTGGATTTTGGATTTTGGATTGACTCTAACCGCTAGGGTACAGTGTTTGAGGATTTTAAATTTTGGAAGTAGATTGATATTGCGCCTTGACTTGACGGAGTATAAACCAAAAAAATCTAAAAGACTCTCCGCTATCGGCAATCTAAAATCTCAAATTGGCACAGTTAATAAACAGGGTTTATAAAAAAGCTACGTATTTATTTCAAATCTTTTCTCAAGATAGCGGATTTCAAGTAAAAAAATTTGGAGATATTTATTACCAGCTGGAAAATTAGGTAATAACTCTGGGGAGGGAATATGATCGGTAAGCTACTAGATAATCGTTACCAAGTAATTCAAGTGCTGGCTAAGGGGGGGTTTGGTCAAACCTACATCGCCCAAGATACCAGACGGCCGGGAAATCCTATCTGCGTTGTCAAGCACCTCAAGCCTACCAGTTCTGACCCCAGAATTTTTGAAACTGCCAAACGTTTGTTCCAAAACGAAGCGGACACCTTGGAACGCTTGGGATATCATGACCAAATTCCTCGGTTGCTGGCTTATTTTGACGAACATCAAGAATTCTTTTTAGTCCAAGAATACATCGAAGGACATCCCTTAACTAATGAACTAATTTCTGGTCAACGCTGGAGTGAAGGCCAAGTTCTGCAAATGTTGCAGGAAGTATTAGGGATTTTAGAGTTTGTCCATCAGCAAGGTGTAATTCACCGCGATATTAAACCAGATAATATTATTCGGCGGTCATCGGACAATAAATTAGTTTTAGTAGATTTTGGGGCGGTCAAACAGTTAAGTTCTTCAATGGTGACGGTTGGCGGACAACCGACGGCGACTGTGGCTATTGGAACTCCTGGCTATATGCCAACGGAACAAGGACAAGGTAAACCCCGCCCCAATAGTGATATTTATTCTTTAGGTATTATTGCTATTCAAGCATTGACTGGCGTATCGGCTTCGGAATTACAAGAAGACCCTGATACTGGGGAGATTCGCTGGCAACATTTAGCCCCTGTTAGCTATCGGTTAACATCTGTGTTGACGAAGATGGTGCATTATCATTTCAAAGATCGTTACCAAACAGCTACCGAAGCACTGCAAGCTTGTTTGAATGTGATGAGTCCAGTTTTAACGCCAGCGGCACCACCGGAACCTGTGATTAATCATAGTTATTCTACGGCTAAACCTGCTGCGTCTTTTCAGCCAACTCTGGCGGTTGCGCCAGCAAACCCTGGTACTACCAAACCCACCCGCAGAACTTCTAGCAAATCTGATCCTCTACCGTTGTTAATTGGTGTACTTTTGGCTGGTAGTGCGGCGGCTTTGGTGGCAAATTTATACCCAAATGTGAGAAATTTCGCCGCCAATTTTACAGGTCAAAACGCTAGTGTGGGCAATAAGTGCTTGGCGATGGTGACGGGTAATTCTAATATTCGTTCGGAACCTAGTTCGATTAATTCTGATAATGTTCTTAAAACCATCGGTGAGGACACACAATTTGAGGTGACAGGACTGCGGACAAAGCGCAATTGGATACAAGTTAGACTCAATTCTGGGCGCTTGGCTTGGGCGTATGCAGATGTCATCTCCAATAATGATGAATGGATTGGTTGTCTGCGAGATAAAGGTATTGCTATTAAGACGGTTGATGATGGTACGGTGATTGCAGCTAGACCGCTTCCCAAACCAAAACCGAGTAAGGCGACGACTCCGCCAGCAGAGGTCTCAAATTCGGAATCTGGAAAATCAGAACCAGCAAAACCTAGTGAGAACAGCGACAAGGTTGTCGAACAAGCTAGGAAGAAGTATGAATCAGGAGATTTAGTCGGTGCGATCGCATTATTACGGTCTATTCCCGCTAATGCTTCTGCTGGTATTCAAGAAACAGGTAAGATCATCAACCAATGGCAGCAAGATTGGACTAAGGCTGATGCACTGTTTAACGACATCAACAAAGCGATCGATGATGGCAAATGGGACAAGGTTTTAGACTACAAAAATCATCCCGAAAAGTTACCCGATACCCAATACTGGCGCAATAAAATCGAGCCTTTATTTAAACAAGCGGCTGATAATATCGGTAAACAGGCTTTTCCCCCTGTAGATCAGCAAAATCATCAAAAAACCCCCAAAACTGAAAAACCAGCACCTACAGCCAGTCCTAATAGTGAGAGTGGTTTATGATTTAAATTTTGTCAGATGCTTATGAAGTTTAATGATTAGCAAAATAACTAAATAGGGGCGAACCGATTTTTGCCCCTACTATAACTATTACTAATCTTCTTCTGCGCCTATGTCTTCTTCGCTATCTAAAGTTTCAGGCGATCGGGCATCCTGGAGTTTATTCAACAGCGACAATACTTTATTACCTCGTTCTATAGAACGGTCTTCGATAAAAATTACCTCTGGTGTCCGACGCAGCCGTACCCTAGCACCAAGTTCACTACGTACAAAACCCGTAGCCGACTTCAAGCCTGCCATTGTTTCTGCCTTAGCTTCTTCTGTACCATAGATACTGACGTAGATTTTGGCGTGCTGCAAATCGCCAGAAACGTCTACATCCGTGACACTAACCATACCTGAACCCACACGGTCATCTTTAATTCCGTTGAGTAACATTTGGCTAACTTCCCGTTTAATTAATTCAGCAACACGGGAAACGCGGCGATTTGTAGCCATAAAATCTTTGCCTCCACACAGAGGTTATAAAACATCAATAATCGAAAATTTGGGAATGACTCTAAGAAAGTGCTGAGTGCTGAGTATAAAACCAGTAGCTATCAGGCTTTTAGCTATAACAACACCAAAAGCCATAGCCCCAATCTTTCCCGTCCTAAACCGCACTCAAGCCTAGCATAGCGCGTAGGGTGAGAGTCACGAAAGCCAGACCGCCCAGTAATAAGCCGACAACGGCAACTAAGGTGACTGGGCGTTTTAGCAAGGGCATTAATGGCTCAAATGTGTTCACCAAAAGCCCAACGAGGATAGTAATTAAGTAGCGGGGGTAGCGAAAAACGTTATCCCAAAATCCGTCAAACATGGAAATCTAAACTGCCTTGTTATGAACTGACGTTTGTTTTGATATGCTTTATCTACCCAATTGTAATCTATGCGGATGAAAATTACTCACCTAATATAGAATATGCGTCGGCAGTTATATCCTGTTATATTTATTAGCTTAATTTTAGTGAACTTGTCTGTAAATGGTTATTCAAATGCTTCCTGAAACTTGCCCACGTCCATTTTTAAAATGGGCAGGTGGTAAAAGTAGGTTAATTCAACAATATCTTCCTTATTTTCCTAAGTTTTATCAAACTTACTATGAACCCTTTTTAGGTGGTGGTGCGGTTTTCTTTCATTTGCAACCAACAACGGCAGTTTTAACCGATATTAATGCTGAACTAATTACTACCTATCGCTGTGTCAGAGATAAAGTTGAAAATTTAATTAGCTTATTAGAAGAGCATAAATCTCAACATAATCGAGATTATTATTATAAGGTGCGTTCTCATCCAGGCATAAATGATTTAGAGAAAGCGGCTCGGTTAATTTATTTGAATAAAACCTGTTATAACGGTTTATATCGCGTCAATTCCCAAGGTAAATTTAACGTTCCTTTAGGTAGTTATAAAAATCCGAATATTTGTCCAACAGATTTACTCAGAACTGCATCTAAAGCCCTTTCATCTTGTGAAATAAAGCAAGCAGACTTTATGAATGTGCTGAATTATGCTAAGAGTTGTGATGATTTTGTGTTTTGCGATCCACCTTATCATCCTATCAGCAATACTAGTTATTTTACGGGTTATAATGGCAATTCTTTTGGTGAAAAAGACCAAACACGTTTGCGCGATGTGTGTGCAGAGTTAGCAAATCGTGGTGTCAAAGTTATGGTTTGCAATTCTGATTGTGAATTTATTAAACAAATATATCAGGAAATAAACTTTAATATTTATGCGATCGCGGCATCGCGCTCAATTAATTCTAATACTAAAAAGCGGGGCATAATTAGCGAATTATTAATTACTTCATATTAAAAACTTTTATTAGCCCAGGCAATAAATCTATCTAAACTGTAAACTCCAAGTAAGTTATGGTTTAGTTTGACTTGTTGCCTGAGCCATTGAATTGCTCCTTCACGCATACCTTCGCCACCAATCACTACAATTGCCGGTGCTGGATAATATTCCTGAATATTCATACTCAAATAAGGAAATTTTTCATCTACAGAACCGCCACTTTCTTGCCATTTACATTCAATAATTAATCCTGTGGGAATGCTCGGTAAGCCAACAACATAAAAATCAACTTTCAACAAAGTATTATAAATTCCTGCACCAATATAAACTTGTTTAGCATAGCGTTTTGGTAATAAATGAGCAGTTAAAAGATATTCTTTAGTGACGTGATTGCCAACTTGAAAATAACCATGTCCAGTTAATATTGCTTCTACATTACTTTCTAGAATCTTCCCTGCCTGATTTGCCCGTTTGCCTTGAGTCATAGTCATTCTCAAGCCCTCCGCCACACTTACCATCTATTCTAGAATTTCATGGAAGCAGAGATATATAGACAGTTACTTAATATGAATTTTCAAAGTGGAAAAAAGTGGGATATTTTTGGTACTTATGTACTAAAAAAGAGTGAAAAATAGTTGAGTTCAGAGTAATTAACCGCTGATGAATTTAGGTGAATAAAACTCCGCGTTACTTTGCGCTGAACGCAGCGATACTCTGCGGAAAAACTCAACCAGTTTGTACTTCGCTGTGACCATTGCGGATTCCCCAAGCAATTTCTAGTAGATGAGTCCAGCGTTTTTGCAATTGTTTGGGAGTACATTTTAAGGCTTTAGCGATCGCTTGATCACTATGTCTTGCTGCTTTTAATTGCAAAATTTGCTGCTGTTGGGGAGAAAGTACTTGAATAAAAGTTTCCCACTGTTGAGAAGACAAACCTAATTTTTGTTCTAAACCAGCACCCAACCATTGATGAACTAATTGCCATTGGTGCTGTTTGGAGAACTTTTCTACATGATATTTAAAGCGTTGTTGCAAATAATCGCGTTGACGGCTAGTTAAACCGAGAATTTGGTCAATTTCTGGTGCAGATAAGTCTTGCAGCTTCAAGCTGAGGTAGTCAACACAGTCAGATTGACCTTGAGATTCTAGATATTTGACTAATTCAGCAATCACGCGATCGCGTTCTGATTCTTCCGATAAATCAACATGACCTTGAGCAATCATTTTAGAACGGATTTGTTGCACCGCGGGATTGCGTTGGTAAGATTCTCCATCTTCACCTTTCGGCGACTCTACAGCCATTTCAATATCAACAGCCGTTTCTTGAGGCTGACGACGCGCAAAACCTTGAGCGCGTAGAATGACTAATTGTTGATTATTTCCACCAGGTAAATTAATGCGGCGCTTGGCATACTGCTCTGTAAATGCCATATATTCAGCTAATTGCAGCTGAGTGCGGGGTTGGTAATCTTCAGCTAATTCATTTTCCCGCCGGAAAGCTTTAATCGCCTCAATATAAAAAGCTTGGAGAAAATCTTCAATCAAATTGTAACGAGCGTCAAATCCATATTCTGCCCCAGATGGCGTAACATGGCGATAAACCATCGCCCCCAAACTACTGTGTAACTCTACCCGTCCCCGCCGAGAACCAAGTTGGTAGTAGTGCAGACACTTGTGCAGACGATGTTTTGCTAAAGTTAGCTGCCAAGATTGGATTTGTCCTGATGTTTGGATGCGAGAACTCTTATCACAAATCCGTCTAACTTCTTTGGCTATGCGTTGTGCTACAGCTTGTACACATCCAGAACTGGCTTTGACCTGCGCCTGTATTTCCTGACACAGCAGTGGCATTAAAGTATCTGTAGCTGGTGATTCTTCAATAGCAACATTGCTAACAAAAAAATTGGGTGTGGAGGTTGGTAGATTTACAAGGTTAGCTTTCATGAATTTTCCTAGGGTAGGGTATCGCACCGTAACTACAACGCAAAGATAGCATCTGAAAACGTTCTTGTCTGGAAAATTATTAAGTATTGATCCATACAAGATTCATTGCCAGCACTGCTTATGTATATGACTGTAGGAAATTTAAAAAAGTTACAGTGAAAGTAATGTGTCGCTTTTTGATACAGTAACCAAATTGCAGGCGATACACAGATATTAATCACACACACAATTGGTTCAAATCCTGGCTATATATACTTTTACTCCTATCCTGACTACCCAATCCCTGCCATGATTCAGTATGACAATCGCCAAACTGGAGCATTTTGAATACTCGTTTCCGAAACAGAAGTTTCAGCTTGTGAAGTACGCTGTTTAAACCCATGCGGCGACTGCTTCCCAACCTAACCCCCGTCTCGTAATTACTGCTTCATCTCCTGTTAAGTCCAAAATTGTCGATACCTGATATGTTGGCTCTTCACCCGTGTCTACAATCACATCTACTAAGTTATCCAGATAATCAAATAGCTCTACCCTTGATAGCTGAGGTTTAAGATCTGAGCTAAATTTCCCATCATCGGCCTCATTGCTTGGCAAATGTGCCGAAGTGGAAATAATCGGGGTTTCTAAAGCTTCGAGCAAGGCTAGGCATACAGTATGATTCGGTACGCGAATACCTGTAGTTTTTCGCTTGGGATTTTGCACTAGTCGGGGGACTAACTTAGTTGCAGGTAGCAAAAATGTGTAAGGGCCGGGAATTAGCCGCTTCATCAATCGATAAGCCGTATCGCTGACAAACGCATAAGTCGCTACATTTGACAATGAAGGACACAAAAATGTTAATGGTTTATCATTCGCTAACTGCTTGATTTTCCTCACTCGTTCCACCGCCGACTTGGCATTTAAATCACAACCGATCGCATAGACCGTATCAGTTGGGTAAAGCATGACCGCGCCTTGAGATAGCGCCGACTTTATTTCTTCTATTCGGCGGCTTTGGGGATTATCCGGATGCACTGTGAGAATTTTTGCCATAGAACACGGTATTTTGGGAAATGGAGCAGGGGGCAGGGAGCTAGGGAGACAATAACTAAGAACAAATGACCATTGATTAACCTATATGAGTAAAATAGCTTATCTTCAATGCCCGACGGGAATTTCTGGTGATATGTGCCTGGGAGCCTTAGTCAGTTTGGGTGTGCCTGTGGAGTATTTAAGTACAAAATTAAATGACTTAGGAATTTCCCAGGAGTACCATTTACGGGCAGAATTTGTCCAAAAAAATGGTCAACAGGCAACTAAGGTATATGTGGATTTACTAGAGAAGCATCACCATGACCATGACCACGAACATAGTCACCATCACGGCCGTCATCTGCCAGAAATCGAGCAAATGATTCTTCAGGCAAAGTTGCCACCACGAGCCGAAGCTTGGAGTTTAGCAGTATTCCAACAATTAGCCGTAGCCGAAGGTGCAGTGCATGGGATTGCACCTGAGAAAGTACATTTCCATGAAGTGGGTGCCGTGGATGCGATTGTGGATATTGTCGGCACTTGTTTAGGTTTAGATTGGTTGGGGATTGAGAGCGATCGCACAGGATTCCCCTTAGTTTACTGCTCGGCATTGCCCACAGGGGGCGGTACGGTGCGGGCTGCACACGGTCAAATGGCGGTACCAGTGCCAGCAGTGTTGAAATTATGGGAAATGAGGAGTTGTCCGGTTTATAGTAACGGCATTGAAAAGGAACTGGTAACACCAACGGGAGGTGCGATCGCCACTACACTAGTCAGAGAATTTGGGAATCCGCCATCAATGACGATTAAACAAGTGGGATTGGGTGCGGGAACGATTAATCTTCCTATTCCCAATATACTACGCCTGTGGCTGGGTGAAAGCACCAGCCTACAGGCAGATGTCGCCCATTCACAACAAATCAGCCCAATTTTAGAAACCATCTCCGTACTCGAAACTCAAATTGATGACTTAAATCCTCAAGCGGTTGGCTATGTATTTGCAGCGCTATTTGCCGCTGGTGCAGTGGATGTCTTCACCCAACCCATAGGTATGAAAAAGTCCCGTCCAGGTATCTTATTAACAGTTATCTGTCATCCTGATAATTTACTGAATTGCGAAGCAATTTTATTCCGTGAAACTAGCACTTTGGGTATTCGTCGCACTACCCAACAACGCGCCATCCTGCAACGAGAAATTCAACAAGTAGAAACAAAATATGGCAATGTACGTATCAAAGTTGCATGGCAAGGAGAATTACAAGATAAATTTATTACTAATGTGCAGCCAGAATATGAAGATTGTGCCAAATTAGCTCGACAACACAATCTGCCTTGGCGGGAAATTCATCGGCTTGCTCTTGAGAGTTGGTATTCATCAAACAATTAACAAGAAAAGAGTCAGAATAATTTTAAATTCTGACTCCTATATTTTGTGTTCCCTACTTTGAATTGACTAAAATTTAGTCAATATTTCTTAATGACCGGTTTACAGCGTCGCCTGCATCTTCACCTGCACGACGGGCATTTTTACCCAAGTCTTGAGCCGCATTACTGGTATTGTCTTTGAGGTTTTCAACACCGCGTTTTGCCCCTTTGGCAACACCTTCCGCTGTTTCTTGAGCAGAACTACCAATGTCTTCACCTAAGTTTTTCACTCTTTCAGGAAAAGGTGTACCTTGGCGATAATTCCGAGCATAATCCTGTGGACTTTCAATGCCTTTTTGATCAATGTTTCTTTCGGCATTTCTGCTCAAATCTTCGGCTCTGTTTCTAGCAGATTTTTCAAAATTTTTAGCTCTAGGATCTACATCACTAAAGTTATTCATCCCACCTTCAGGAGTATTAAGGTTGTACTGTTTAGTGGGGTCTTGACGTTTAGTATAAGCTGATTCAGCACCAGGCTGGGCATAACCTGATTCAGCACCCGGTTGTGGTGGTTGATCCTGCAATAGTTGGTCTGTTACAAGCTTGTGTCAGGATGAGAAACATACCTGCCAAGAAAACGCTTAAAACTTTCAAAGGGCGAATATTTTTTACCCAATCAATAACTTTTTTCATGTTTTAGCTCCTTGAATTTATGTAAGTAAGTTCCAAATTGATGGAGATGAAATTTAGCTTCAAATTGTCGTCTCCAATGTGAGAACAAATCAAAAGTTCTATCTACCTACTGCCGGATTCTTTTGTAACTCTGGTCTAGCACTTGCTTCTGCTGCTTTATCTTTGACAAAGCTGGTAGCATCTTCAAATTGTTCTTTGACAGTTTCGAGGCGGTCTTGAACCCTATTTCCTAAATCTGATTCGTTTTGAATTAAACTTCCGGGTTCAGAGGATGTTTTAAAATTTTCCTTTGTAATGATTGGTAATTCTTTTTCTTTCTCTACTCTGCCTTGGGGTGTTTCTGCACCAGGGTAGAGTATTTCTGATTCTTGATTTGTAGCAATTAATAAGCCAGAAGGTAAGTTAGCTTGATTGCCTATCTTTTGAGAATTGCTGGAAGGGTTTCTAGTATATTTATCTCCACCATTTTTATAAGGATTGTTTGCGCCTCCAGCTTGTACAGCAGGATTTTGAGGATTGGCACCTGTAACATCTCCACTTGAACAAGCAGTGCTAACTATCAACAATAAACCTGCAAGAAATACAGTTACAATTTGCTGCAATCGTAGTTTTTTCAATAAAGCTGTGATTTTTTTCACTGAGACCTCCTTTCAACCATAAACAAGTTTTTTAGCTTATAATTAATTAAATTAAGTAAGCTCATTTCCTTGTTATAGTTGATTATTATTGAACCAACAGTCTCTAATGTAATTCAAAAAAAAATAACTTTACATCTGGCTTAAGCTACATTATTTTCACTAAAAATATGCTATTTTTATCTCTCTCAAGTTAGACAATATTGATATTTCAGCTTTTTAATCATGGAAATAACTATAAAAACTGCATCAAAATTAAAAATTACTAAAACTTATTTTATTTCATACTTAAGATGGATTTGAAAGTATGCAAATTAATATAAAAATCCCACTTTAAATTAATATTAATAAAGTTGAAATTAAATCAATTCTTCCAAATATTTTTTTTATCTAAGTGGAATTACAAATAATTTGTCACAAGAATTACTTATGTTTTAAGCAGAACTGAAGCGTGAGTTTGTAAATTTTTTGGGATGTTGCTGATGTACCATAAGATTTAAGATATTCAAGGTTTGGTGCTAAAGCTATTAAATGACCAAAGTGATGAAGCAATTTTTACGCTGGATAATTTTGGGGGGAACGCTATTTTTTGTCGCCAAAGCCCTCAAGGATAATTGGGTTGGGGTGACAAATCTCAAAATTGATGCAGCCGGATGGGCAATTTTGGCGATCGCCACAGGTGTAACATTATTAGCACATACGTGGGCTGGCTGGATCTGGACTTGGGTTTTGCGCGATTTAAATCAATCCATACCATCTGTTCAATTCATTCAGGTCTACTTAAAAACTAACATCGCCAAGTATCTACCGGGTAATGTTTGGCATTATTATGGGCGAATTGTCGCAGCTAAAAATGCCAATATCTCTGCGGGTGCAGCAACATTAAGTGTGTTACTAGAACCGCTACTCATGGCCGCAGCCGCTTTAATAATTGTTGTTTTATTAGGTAATCAATTTGCGGCAACTCAGACTAATTTAGCAGTAATAATATGCCAATTTTTAGTTTTAATTTTTATACTTTGTGGCGTACATCCTTGGTTTTTAAACCCGGTAATTCGTTTTTTACACAGGTTGAAAAACAAAAAATCGGCTAATAAGACTCAGCCACAAGTCGCAATCAATCTCGAACGCTATCCCATCCGTCCCTTATTAGGCGAATTCGGATTTTTAGGATTGCGGAGTTTAGGGTTTATCTTAACTATATATGCCATTTACCCTGTGAATCTCAGCCAAATGCCTTTGTTAGTTGGGGCTTTTAGTTTTGCTTGGCTATTAGGGCTGGTAGTTCCAGGTGCGCCAGGAGGATTAGGTGTATTTGAAGCCACGGCGATCGCACTTTTACAGCACCGCTTTCCTTCAGCTGTAGTGATCAGTGCGATCGCACTATATCGTCTCATCAGTATTTTGGCTGAAACCTCTGGCGCAGCTTTAGCTTGGCTAGATGAACGTCTGGTTAATATTCATCGGTGAAATAGCGTAGCTGCTTACATAGAAAAGCCAATAACTGATTCTCTATAAAAATAATATTACTACTCAATATCTGTGCTAATTTCAATCAATTTTTGCCGAGACGATAAACCCGATTTAATAGTGACATAAGACTTCGGCACGTCAAATTTATCAGCCAATAATTTAATTAACTCTTCATTCGCTTTACCATCAACTGGAGGCGATTTCAAATTGACAGTTAAACTACCATCTGCTTGTTCTTCAATTTTTTGTTGTTTTGAATTAGGTTTGACTTTCACTCTTTTTTGCATTGCCTATTTCCTTTAATTTTCGTCGCCACAACCAACAATAAATCTCAACACATAATGAACGAAATCCTAGCAAAAAAAAGTAATGCCAAGCAACAATCTATTTATCAATGTAGCTTACATAGCCTTGAATATTACCACATACCAAAGCGGAGAAATTTTAGTATACAACTGACGATAAAAAGCCCATCGCTATAAACGATGAGCAAAGAGAGATGATGAAGATTTTTGAGTGACGGCTATGGCAGATTTTCTAAAAGCTAGAGACTAAAAAAGATTCTAGCTTTCAAATCTCAAATAAAGTTATGGGTACCTTTTACTACCAGCCCCCACTACACCTATTTTGTGGCGATAAGAAAGTTCTGCACCAAACCATCCAGACACGCTAGTTAGTGTCCCAACTACCAAAGATATTAATAATCCCCAAGGTAAGATGCGTGCTTCTGCATCGCCCCAACGCAAAATAAAGTTCAACAGCGTTAAAACTAGGATAGAAACATTGAGAATCATGTGCGCCCAGCCAGCTTTGCGCTTACGGACTCGCTCAATCTTCAAAAAATCACTCATCCCGATCGCAGCTGCAATTAAACCGCCAACCAGCCCAAGGCCAATTAACCATAAAGAAGCCCGCGCCCAGAAGAAATCACGAGTTAACCAATAGCCAAAGTCGCTTCCTAATGCTGCGGCTAAAAAAGCTATGGGGAAAATGACGCTTAAAGGGTGTAATGGATGTCCGGCGATCGCTACTGTACTAGGTACGCCAGTATCACGATATTCTCTATCATCACTTTCAATAATCGGTGGGATATTGGGAAAAGGAGTAGAAGCCGATGTTGTTTCTGAAGTATCCATAGTTTCCATAAATTTAGTATCCTTTGTTTAAGCGGAGGGAATTTGCTCTACATAAGCTTCTGCTTGAAGCGTTAATTTACCTGCTTCTACTTGTAGTTGCTTAACTCGCAGGCTCATACCTTCTAAATCGAAGTTACTTAAATTCAGAATATTGCTGGTTTGGTCAATTAAAGCCTTTGTCAATTCTGGGGAGATTTCTTCACCTTCGCCATACTCGACATTCTCTAAAGAGACAGTTTGTCCATTAGCACTGACTCTAGGTATTGCAGAGAAAGCAACTTTTTGAGTTTCGCTTGTTTCTTTTAATTGAATAGTTGCATTGAGCCATATTTTTTGATTATCAAGTAAGCGAAAGTCTACTTGTTGAGGCTCTATACTCATTAATTGCCCATTGATATCTATTTTCTGGCTTTGAAGTTGCGATCGCACATATTCTGAATTAAAAGCGCGGTTGATATCATTTTCTGTTAATACAACTCTCGCACTAGCTTCTGTAGGTTTAGTTAATTCAATTTTGCCAAAAGCCACACTCAAAGGATTGATGGCAACATTACCCATTTGCATTTTTAATTCCTCCATTCGGAGGTCTTTTTGCATCACCAAACCTTCGCCTGATATTTCTACTGCATCTACCTCTCCCTGAACCATTTTCAGCGGATCAGTTTTGATGTTGACATCTAGATTTTCTACTTCATCTAACTGGCTAGATAATCCTATTTCTGCGGCTTTATTTAGTGCTTGCTCTCCTATCCCAGGGCTTTCTGACATTACATTCTCATCTCGTGTTTGACTCTCTTTGGACAATTTAGAAAAATAATGTCGAAAAATTATCTACCTAACGATGGAGTCAAAATTTTATCTGTGTATATCCAAAAGTATAATCAGCTTTTCTTATGTTTAAAAAATTTGTTTTCTATCTAGAGTGACGCAATTAATCGCTCAAAAGAAAGAGGAAAGATGATTAACTCCTATGACAAGCTTTGATTAGTAATAATCCGATTAATTTTTGAGGAGAACTTGAGAATGGTATCTACTTTAGATGATACAAAACGCAATGCTATTGCCACTAAATTGGCTAGTATTAAATTAGTTCAACAGTTGCTTATTGAGAATGAAGAGCTATTTTTGAGAGAAGCTACAGATAGTGAAATCTCAGATCGGATTCGAGACTTCCTCGAAGATGATCGGAAAAATCTGGGCATCATCGAAACAGTAATTGTGCAGTATGGTATTCAGCAAGAGCCGAAAAAAACTGTGCAAGAAATGGTAAACAAAGTTCGCCAATTGATGCAAGGTTCAGAACTGAGTTTCTACGAAAAAGTATCTCAGCACGAGTTGTTAAAGCATCAACAAGTTATGAGTGGTTTGTTGGTACACAAAGCAGCCCAAAAAGTTGGTGCTGATGTGATGGCTGCAATTGGGCCTATCAATCCTGTTAACTTTGAAAACCGCGCCCATCAAGAGCAACTCAAAGGGATTCTTGAAATTCTCGGTGTGCGTGAGCTAACTGGACAAGATGCAGACCAAGGAATCTGGGCGAGAGTCCAAGATGCGATCGCAGCTTTTAGCGGTGCTGTAGGTAGTGCAGTTACCCAAAGTACCGATAAAAAAGATATGAACATCCAAGACGTTATTCGCTTGGATCACAACAAGGTAAATATCTTATTTACTGAACTGCTACAAAGCAATGATCATCAAAAAATTCAAGAATACTTTGGTCAAATTTACAAAGATCTAACAGCACATGCTGAAGCTGAAGAAGAAGTAGTTTATCCCAGAGTTCGTTCTTTCTATGGCGAAGGCGATACCCAAGAACTTTATGATGAACAAGCCGAAATGAAGCGGCTTTTAGAGCAAATTAAGGCTATCAGTCCTTCTGCTCCTGAATTTAAAGATAGAATCAAACATCTGATGGATATCGTTGGCGACCATGTTCGTCAAGAAGAAAGCACAATGTTTGCTGCAATCCGTAATAACTTGAACACT
Organism: Nostoc sp. C96; assembly: GCF_059384975.1. Classification (NCBI taxonomy): domain Bacteria; kingdom Bacillati; phylum Cyanobacteriota; class Cyanophyceae; order Nostocales; family Nostocaceae; genus Nostoc; species Nostoc sp. C96. Next base: position 632,943 of record NZ_CM182020.1, read on the forward strand.
CAACAAACTGAGCAACTAGCTACAGAATTTAAAGCAGCTAAAGCCAAAATTCAACAAAAATTGGGCGGAACTGCAACTGGTGCAAATGTCTAGTACAACAAGGCAAAAGTAAAAAGTCAAAAGGAAAAAGAAAGAATAGTGACCCCACAAGCCTTTTAGCAATTCCAGATGGTCTGTTTATTTACGCCAACCTGTACTAGTGATTGATGCTGCTAACAATAAGTAGTTAAACATAGTTGCTGACACAAAGTCATTGCGAATGCAGCAAAGCTAAATGAAGCAATCCCAAACCCTGGGATTGCTTCGCGTTTCTGCGAGACGCTAACACGACCGTTCGCAATGACATACAAAAAAGTAAGATGCTCTCATTGGCTTGTTTTTGAAGAGGAGCGATCGCAATCACTATCGGTCAACCAGATTATGATAGTAATTACATCTTTGCATTGATCTACAATCCCAAATGAATGCGATCGTCTCACCCTTAGCCCTAATCAAGTCATGTCAGTCGCCCAAGAATTAGAACCAGCAGCAGATATAATATTTCCACCAGGAGATATTGAAAGTCACGAACCACCTTTGGAAAGCGATTTACATCTACGTCAAATTATTCTGTTATTACAATGTTTAGAATTGTGGTGGCAAAACCGCAATGACTTTTATGCTGCTGGGAACCTGACAATTTACTACAGCCAACGTCAACTCAAGTCAGAAGAATTTCGTGGCCCTGATTTTTTTGTGGTGCGAGGATGCGAAAGAAAACCTCGCAAAAGTTGGGTAATTTGGCAAGAAGACGGTAAATATCCCAATATTATTGTTGAGTTACTGTCATCTTCTACAAAAGCCACAGACAAAGGCTTAAAAAAGCAAATCTACCAAGATATATTTCGCACACCAGAATATTTTTGGTTTGACCCCAATAATTTAGAATTTGTTGGGTTTCATTTAGTCGATGGAAATTACCAACCCATAGAACCAAATCTCCAAGGTTGGTTATGGAGTCAGCAGCTAGATTTATATTTGGGTGTGCAGAACAATCAATTACGCTATTTTACGGCACAAGGGGAATTAGTGCCGACACCGGAAGAATTAGCAGCACAAGAAAAACAGCGTGCAGACAAAGAAAAGCAACGTGCAGACGAAGAAAAGCAACGTGCGGAACGCCTAGCTGCCAAGTTGCGCGAATTAAATATTGACCCCGATTTTCTCTAAAATTATTGATTATATTAAGCGATCGCTCTCTGGTGAGAGGTAAAAATTTAGTGGTTGACCATATCTGCAATAATATTAAATAATTCAGATATAATAATGAGTTTGTCTATTGCACTCATTTTTTAGTATATGTCCAATACTTACACCGTAGAACTCCATCACCAAGGTAAAATTCTTACTCTGCAAGTTCCTGAAGATGAAACTATTTTATCCGTAGCTGAAACTACTGGTTTCGAGTTGCCTGCTTCTTGTCATGCAGGAGTTTGTACAACTTGCGCCGCCCAAATCATCGAAGGAACTGTAGACCAAACCGAGGGTATGGGTGTTAGTCCAGAATTGCAAAAACAAGGTTACGCATTACTTTGCGTCTCCTATCCCCGTTCTGACTTGAAAATTGAAACTGAAAAAGAAGACATTGTTTATCAGTTGCAATTCGGTAAACAGTAATAAAGTATAAAGTTTGAAGTATGAAGTCTAAAAGATAAGATTTCATACTTTAGACTTCATAACTTATAGTTCATTCGGCTATTGTAGAACAAATTAATTAACAGGAGAAACGGCAATGACTACTCATTTTATTACTGCGGAAATTGATATTCAAGAAACTCCTACTGAATTGCAAAAAGTAATTGAAGCTGAGTTAAAAAAACAAGGTGAACCATTACGTTGGGCGATTACATCTGTAGATGAAGAACAGCAAAAAGTTGCTGTGGAAGCAGTTGTGACTAAAGGAAGTGTTGAGTCTTAAGTGTATGACGGTGCTAGATTTTTCTAGCACTCAGTACGCTGCTCAACTCCCGCTACCGCTAACAGCACTTAGCGAGAACTTGCGTGCGCGGGAAACCCGCGTTGAGCAAAGTTCGGTGACTCAGCACTCAGCACTTAAAATGCGTCCTTATACCGCTATTTTGATTGTACCTACTGGCGTTGGGGCAGCGATTGGGGGGTATGCTGGCGATGCTATACCTGTTGCTCGAACATTAGCACAGGTTTGCGATCGCCTAATCACTCACCCCAATGTCCTCAATGGCGCAAGTTTGTATTGGAACATCCCCAATGCTTTCTATGTGGAAGGTTTTGGGCTTGACAAATTCGCATCTGGATGTTGGGGATTACGACCAGTCCGCAATAATAAAATAGGTTTGCTTTTAGACCAAGGCATTGAACCAGAGTTGCAGCTACGACACCTGCAAGCTGTTGACGCAGCGAGGGCAACTCTCGGATTAACCATCACAGATTATGTAGTTACTGATGCCCCGTTAAATGTAGAATTACGTACTTCCACATCAGGGGCAAGTTGGGGAACCATCGGCAACCCCGATAGTTTACTTAGGGCAGCAGAGATATTAATCAATAAAATAGGGGCAGAGGCGATCGCGGTTGTCGCCCGTTTCCCTGATGATATGGATGAAGATGCTGTGCAGAACTATCGCCAAGGTAAAGGCGTAGACCCGTTAGCAGGTGCAGAAGCAGTAATTAGCCATTTACTAGTGCGAAACTTGCAAATTCCTTGCGCCCATTCACCAGCCCTCGCCAGCGCCCCGCCTTATCCCGATTTATCTCCGCGTTCCGCCGCCGAAGAATTAGGCTATACTTTTTTACCAAGCGTACTTGTAGGCTTAAGTCGCGCCCCCCAATTTATCGTCGAGAAACAATTATTTACATCTCATCCAGCAGATATTTGGGCTGATCAAATAGATGTTGCGATCGTACCGGCAAACGCTTGCGGTAGCAGCGCTTTACTAAGTTTAAGTCAAAGCCGATGCTCAATAATTACCGTCAAAGATAATCAAACTCAAATACAAGTTCCTGCCCAACCGTTGGGAATCAAATCCATACAGGTAAACTCGTATTTAGAAGCAGTAGGTGTATTGGTAGCCCTCAAAGCAGGCATCAATCCAGATACTTTGATTCTTGGTCAATAGTCAATGGTCAACAGGCAGACGGATAAAGGATAAAATTTCCTACTATCCTGCGGCAAGCCCTGACGCTCCTTCGTCGCTACCGCTTCGCTAACGGGTGCGCTAATAGCAGTTGCTTCTCCTAATCGGAGACGCTACGCGTAGCTTGCTTCCCCATAGGGGTACAAGTCGCGGAACCCGCCTAACGCACTCCTTCACCGTTGCGCGTCTACATACTTCATACTTCATACTTCATAACTTTCCTGTGGTAGAACAACAAAAACAAGATCCAGAAATTCCTTACCTGACACGTATCCAGGTTTTAGTAGCAATGGCGGTAACTGCCATCCTGCTGTGGACAGTTGCTAAAGTCTGGCTGCGCTTTGGTAATGTTTTCCTATTTAAGTGGGAATGGCACGAAATAGATTTTCTTTGGGGGCTGGGTGTAGGACTGATAATCACCAGCTTGAGTGGTTTAGCTTATCGGTTGTGGCCAGCCTATCGTCAAAGTGCAGACTATTATCTAGAACTAGTATTAAGACCTTTAGCCTGGCCGGATTTAATTTGGCTGGGTTTACTACCAGGATTAAGCGAAGAATTATTATTTCGAGGTGTAATGCTGCCAGCTTTAGGCTTAGACCATGTAGCAGTGATTGTATCTAGCCTGTGCTTTGGAGTTTTACACCTCAGTGGTTCCCAACAATGGCCTTACGTAATGTGGGCAACAGTGATTGGGTTGATTTTGGGATATAGCGCCCTGTTGAGTGGAAATTTGTTAGTGCCGATTGTTGCCCATATTATGACAAATTGGGTTTCCAGTTATTTTTGGAAAATCCAGCAACATTAGATTTTGTAGGGTAGGCAAGATGCCCGCCCAATTAATGCAATTGAAATGTCAATTTAGTTATCGGCTAAATCAATCCAAATACTACCTTCTTCCACCCGCACAGGAAAAACGGGCAGTGTTTTTTCTTGCGAAATTAATGACAATACTTTACCTACTCCGGGTGGCCAAGGACACCAATTATTAACTTGCCCGTTACTGAGATTAAAGGCACTGCGGTGAATAGGACAAACAATTGCCCCATCTTCAATTTTGCCATTCTTTAAAGGTAATTTTAAGTGAGGACAGGCATTATCTACCGCATATAGTTGATTTTCGTGATTTAACACGAGAATTTTCCGCTTGCCAACATTCACAACTTCTCTAGCACCAGGGGCTAGTGCATCAGCCGCCAGAACTTTAGTCCAGCCCATTGCGTTCTCCTTCATTAATGGATCTGTTTTCAGTTTCTCGCATTTGTTACCCCAATGCGTATTGTTGCAATTATGATTGTCAATATAGTGCGCTTGCCTAATTAAACCCTTGTTATCTAACCATCGATATAACATAGAGTAGGCAATGTCTTAACTTTAAATTACTTTACAAAGGTGCTAAAAAATGGGTCGCCTAAATCCCTACACCCTACAAATGCAAATTACTCGGATGTTTGACCAAGGACAATCATTTTTCGCCACAACTAAAGTCCAGGAATGGTTAAAAGAACGTAATCAAAACCCATTAGACTACGATATTATTTTCCACCAAAAACCTGCGCCTCCTGGTTCTAAAGAAGTCATCTCTATTGAAATTGAATTGCGGCGTAAAGATGGACAACCTGTAGATTCTTGGTTACAAGAACAAGTTAATCTTCATGCTTGATTGACTAAAATGATCAGCATTATCTTTTAGGGTGGGCAAAACTTTACCCACCTTATTATTTAATCAGAACTGACGCACGGGTAAGCAACCATCGAACCATCAAGAACACGGAGAAATAAGAGTTTCAGAGTGTTTTTGTGTCAGTCCTATTAATGATGATGGTGGTGGTGATGATGTTCACTTGATTGATGATTAACTGCTAAAGCTTGTTCTGACAACAATTCTGCAATATGAGGGTTCGCCCATTCTGCCGCCATTGCCAAGAAGTCTGCATTGTCGTTAACACAAGCCATCTGCACATAATCCACACCAGAAAATTGCTTTTCTAAGGCATGAATAATGTGGTGGACATCTAACAACGTTTCATGGTTTTCTGTAGCGAAACCAATGGGCATAAATATGATGATTTTCGCACCTAATTGAATCAGGTTTTTGGCAGCTTGTTCAGCGTTAGGCTGCGTCCATTCAATTAGAGGTGTATCGTGATTCAACCAACCGACGGATATTAAAGGATAGCGGTTAATCAATTGATCTCTAACTAAATCGTATAGTGCTTGACTTTCAACAATCCCAGATGTAAAGCCTTTAGCTTTATGCGGACAACCGTGATTCATTAACACGATCCCGATTTGGGAAGGTAAGTAAGTTGCAGCGAAATCAGCATTGATTTTCTCTTCAACTAGATGCGCCATCAAATCAATGTAGGCTGGTTCGTTGTAAAAAGAAGGAATATAACGCTGTCCTTTTACCCAATGTTCTTCACCATCAGCTATTTCAGCTAAAGCATTATTCACTTGCTCGATCGCAATCCCACTGGTAAAAATTGAATCAACAACCAACAGCGGGTAAATTAATAGCTTATCAAATCCTTGGTGCTGGATTTCGGCTAAAACCTGTTTGGGCAGAAACGGCGCACAGAAGTTAAATGCTTTGAATACTTTAACGCGATCGCCCCACTTCGCCTGTAAATTTTGCTCAATTCCGGCTCGTTGCTGTTCAAATATGGCGTTGTGTGGCGAGATGAAATCATGGTGTGTATGACCCCATTCATGGCGGTCAAATAACGCCAACAACTTTGCTAAAGGTGGATAAATCCAAGTTGGCACAGGTGCGAATTTTGCTGTTAGTAAATTTAAAGCCTGTTCGTTATAGTTGGCGAAATCTTCGTAGCTTTCAACTTCACCATAACCCATGAGCAACACAGCTACACGGTCTTGACCTGGTAGATGCTCGTGGGTGTGTTGCAATTTTTCTGGCGTAGCAACCACAGTAAATTCCTCAATAGAAACCAGAGTAAAGCATTAGAGCTAGATAATAGCTCTATGTATTTTTCTGGATCATAAAACATTATCCCTTCCGGGGGGATAGGATAACCATAAAATTAACAACAATACTTCAAAAGACATACTTAGAGTTAATCCTAGATACTGAGTATGACAAAATAATTACTTATTATCCTAGAGGAAAATCTGTTAAACCCAGATTTCACTAATTTTTTCTACATAGGGCGATAAAATCATAAAGTGACTTTTGCAGCTTGCTAAATACATAAAAATACTTAAATCAAAATATAGATTAATGACAAAAAACTCCATCTTCCGCCAGAGAAACTTGTGAGCATAAAAGATAAATGATGATCATCATTTGCCCTGGCATTCATGAACCAGAAATAACTGATAGCTTTATTTCAGAATGCTTAAGCCAAATTACACTCAAGACAATGGTTTTTCCAGGACAAGGTGTTTTAGCGTTATCAGCGCCGCACATTTTGCAATTTTTGGGCGATCGCCTAAAAAATCAACGAAACTCCCCTGTTGTATTTATTAGCTTCAGTGCAGGAGTAGTAGGTGCGATTGTCGCCGCTTGGAACTGGCAAATCTTGGGAGGACAAGTCAAAGCCTTTATTGCTATAGATGGATGGGGTGTGCCTTTATGGGGTAATTTTCCCATTCATCGCCTGAGCCACGATTATTTTACACATTGGAGTTCCTTGTTACTGGGTAGTGGGCATAATAATTTTTACGCAGAACCAGCCGTTGACCATCTATCCCTGTGGCGATCGCCCCAAACTGTTCAAGGTTGGTGGGTAAACTCTGATTGTCAGGATTCTCCCCAACAAATGCGCTTGACTGCTACCGAGTTTTTGCATGTGTTGGTCAAACGCTATGAATCAAAATAGTCCGGAAAACAGCATAGGGCAACAGGAGTGAGAAATAGAAGAGGCAAGGGAGCAGGGGTGCGGGGAGCAAGGGGGAAATTTATCTTCTCCGATCCCTGCACCCATCCCCCCGACTCCCTCATTCCCATCTGCCCCATCTACCCTAGTCGTTATCACTAAGTACCCGATGTTTCCTACTGAACCTGCTGCTGTAAATAATGGGTTTAGCGCACTGCTAAAAAACCGTGGTTTCATGCTCCTGTGGATTGGGCAACTCATTTCCCAGTTGGCAGATAAAGTCTTTTTCGTGTTAATGATTGCCTTGCTGGAATTTTATCCAGCCCCATCAGGATTAGCAGAAAACTCCATGTACTCAACCTTGATGGTGGCATTTACTATCCCTGCAATTTTATTTGGTTCTGCGGGTGGTGTATTTGTTGATCGGTTGCCCAAAAAGCTAATTATGGTAGGCTCCGATATTGTGCGTGGGCTATTAACATTGTGTCTGCCCTTTTTGCCAAGAGAGTTTTTCATTTTATTACTTCTCACATTTGCCATCTCCACAGTTACTCAGTTTTTTGCCCCCGCAGAACAAGCCGCAATCCCTCTATTAGTGCGCCGAGAAAATTTACTAGCAGCCAACGCCCTGTTTAGCAGCACAATGATGGGAGCGTTAATTGTCGGTTTTGCCATCGGAGAGCCAATATTAAGCTGGGCGAAAAGCTTAATGGGAGAAGAATACGGCCAAGAAATTATCGTTGGCGGACTATATATTTTATCGGGGGCAATCATGCAGCCGATAAAATTTAAAGAACACAAACCTCATCAAGAACATCAGGCTTCTATTAACCCTTGGGTTGAGTTTAAAGAAAGTGTGCGCTATTTAAAGAAAAATCGCTTGGTCTTAAATGCCATGCTGCAACTCACCACTTTATATTGCGTGTTTGCCGCTTTAACAGTGCTAACAATTCGATTAGCAGAAGACTTTGGTTTAAAAGAAAAGCAGTTTGGCTTTTTCTTAGCAGCAGCCGGGGTAGGTATGGTGATGGGTGCTGGGATTTTAGGTCACTGGGGTGATAAATTGCACCATAAGCCACTACCTTTAATTGGGTTTTTAGCAATGGCACTGGTTTTGGGAGTATTCACATTTACCCATAACTTAATGCTGGCACTGGGACTATGTGCATTTTTAGGAGTAGGTGCTGCCTTAATTGGTGTACCGATGCAAACTTTAATTCAGCAACAAACACCACCAACTATGCACGGTAAGGTATTTGGTTTTCAAAACCATGCTGTCAATATTGCTTTATCAGTACCTTTAGCAATTACTGGCCCCTTAACAGATGTGCTGGGCTTGCGTGTTGTTCTCGTCACAATGAGTGTTGTTGTGGCGGCCGTTGGTGTTTGGGCATGGCAAAATACACGCCGAGTTTTACAGGATGTAATTTAATCAGTTTTCTCACATCATTCATTGTCTATGATTAAAGATAGTCAGCGTCCGATTTGCTAGTTCCTAATTTTGAGAATAGCGATCGCCTACAGATTTATTTGTTTGTAACTTCTATCTTGTGATTGATATTTAAAAATCGGTAGGCATTTAATCTAACTTTTCAATTAAAATGAATCCCCAGAGAGTTAAAACTGGTCATCCCGGATATGAAAGTTAGATTCTCTATTGAGGAAGCCAGCAATTTGTTTTACCCAGCCGGCCAGTCGGTTAAACTTATGCTCGATTAGTTTCTCGTTGGCATTGAGGCGATAATCTACAAATTGTTTTTTTTCGGAGTATTCAGTTAGATGAATTTCAACTTTTTTATCAAGATTATTAATTTTGGAAATAATATTAGCCTCAACCTGCGCTAATCGATAGATTGAGCCAATTACAGCCAATAATCCCAAGATAATAGTTAGTGCATTGTTAAGGTCAACTTTCATCGAAGTACTAATTATTAAGCAACTGGTCTAATTTGAAATTGATGTTACCGAACTCCTCAGCCAGTAAAATATTTTCGCTTGTATCGTCTATACCTGTGTACTCCCACACGCTCACAGCAGCACGAGTAAACCATTTTGGTACTCTAATGCTGAGAGCGTAGGATGTAGAAATTTTTTGAAAGAGAATCAAGTTTACACGGTCTAAAAATAGCGGTTGACCTCTAACCGTAGTTGCATCCTGACTGCCACCAACTACAAGCCCAGTGCTAATTTTTTGATTGACATAACCAGCAAACCGCCACTCTCGACCTGACGGCACATCAGTACTCACGCTCACAGCCAAAATAAATTTATCTAGTATTAATGGCACTACTATTTCAGGAATTGGGCTACTTAAATAACCCCCATCCTGCATCGGAACGCTGACAGCATTAATGTTAGTAGAGTAGATGCTTTGCCAGTTATCGCTATTATTTAACTCAACTACTCTCACCGCTTGATTATCCGTGAGAAATTACAAAATCAACATGATCAGCAAATTCATCAAGTATCTCGAATGGGTTGGGAACACCGTAAAACTCCAACTTATCGAGATATTCAACGATGTCAATTTTCCCCGTGAGCCAATCTCTACCCGCTTGATTGATGGCAAGCATCCCCTGAAATTCAGCCTCAGAGCAGTTGCCATCAACATCAACAGATAGCAGATTTAAAGCATCATCTGGACTCCAAATCAACCCAGTACGTTCTGCTATCTTGCTCATTATCCCTCTGGGGTAAATCTGGCGCGGTTTTTACCGCCGTTACCAGCTACAAAAGTTGCATAAGCTGATTCACCTTTGATAGCCAGAACAGCCGCATCGTAATCCTGTCCGCCAGCATTCTGCCCAAATGGACTAGTAACAGAATCTACATCAGGTTTGTAGTAGGCAGCGCCAGTGATACGACTATTTTTCTTCGTAGTTCCCGGCACAACTAAACTGAGTGTTAGCTTGGCGAACTTGAACTTTGAAGCATTAATCAAAATTGGTGTGGTTAATGCTGCAAATTCAGTTGCAGTAGTCGTATAGCTGGCAAGCAGCCCGCGCAGCACTTCAGCCACACCCGAACCTTGACCAGTTTGACCAGATTTGATTAGTCGAGCCGGCAGATAAACTTTAGTTGTACCAGCAGTGCCAAACGGAGAAATATAGCCAGCTTCTTTTTCAGTCTTCACCCGCTTGGTTTCGTCGGTAATAGACGCATACATTGTTTGGCGCTGTTCTGGGGGAGCATCTAACCACAATTTATATTTGTCATACCGAGCTTTCTGTGCGGGGTAGCGTTGTAAATCTCTAAAACCCATAATTTTTACTGGTGCTTATTGGTACTAGTTGCAGATGCCTACTACCCTAGCCCGTTAAAATCCTTAGAATTTTCCCCAGAAACCTAATAGGTTTTTATCTTTATTGTTTGCCAGAGTCAGCCTTTGACACTCATTTAACATCACGGATAACTGACTAATCCCGTGTTTCGTAGTGTAGTATCTATCAAAAATACTGGTGGTACAAGATTGCCCAGCGAGATGTAAGCACTTCTAAATCTGAGAACTGCTACGGGACGATACCGCCGATTTTGTACCTGCTTACCTAAAATCGTGACTTTACCTGCTGTAGCCGTTGTGGTGCTGGCTTTATCTGGGTCATTAACTACAAGCTTGTCTGAGTGAAATGGTACATCAATCACATTGCAAATTTTTTCATAAATCTCTACACCGTCAGCCCTAGAATTGACAAGTAAATAATTACCTTTAGGAAATCCATTCTCAGGGTCAGTATACGATGCTGATTTATTTCCAGTTGTGTAAGTTATTCCCCTGCCACCTGATAAAAAAGTATTTTTGATTTCATTAGCAATTTCTGTCATATTTGCTTTAGTAATAACTGGCTTACTACTGCCATCATCATCACCAGAAATACAAGAGAATTTCATTAACCTAACTGATTTTTCATGCTGTATGGGTGACTCTTCAGGAGGTGAAGCAGATTCATCCTGTGAAAAGACTAGAAATAGCTGTGGATGCCCAGCAACAGAAGGCGCATTATCAAACTTTGAACCATAAAAAATAGCTAAATTTTTGCGGCTATAACCAATGACATTGATAAATAAGTTGTGACGCATATTCATCATTGCGTCGTTGTCATTGTCGGTAATTCGGCACGCCAACTTTAGCGATGCACGCGCCGAAGATAAATCACCATTGCCTTCTACATCTCGAAAGTATCTATCTACCCGTCTGTTAAATTCAGTTCTATAAGTCTGTTGTAAGTGTTCAAATGGATTAAAATCATCTGGTAAATTTGCCATTAGTCCTCTCCGTCAAACAAGTCTGAGAAGTCGAACGGATTGGGTTGTGAATTAACTTTTCCTATACTTTCTTGGGCTTTTAATACATCTGGCTCTGGTGTTTATCCGGCTTTGTTTTCCGGTTTATCATCCTCTTTAACTGCCTTAACAAATTCTGTTGATGCTGTTGTTAATTCAGTAGTAGCATTAACAATATCTAATGGTACTTGTGTCACCATTTGAACTGTTGATGCTGCATTTTGCAAATTCTCTAAGAAGGAAGTAACGCGATTAAATTTAGGCTGGGGGTTCATCCATCCATAAGCATTCTCTAGAACCACACCACCTTTTTTTAAAGCATTTCCTATTCTGCCTGTATAAGCAGCTATTAATTCATTTGCTTGTAAAATAACTTGAGATAGATTCAAAAAGCTATTGAGTACATTGGTTGTGGCTTGGTAGATGCGGTTAGCCTTAGCCCAAGCGATTGAAATAGCTTGGTAGTTCTCAGCACCAACAATGGATTTGATAAAGTTCTCAATAGTTCCAGAGATGATGGAGCCGATATCAAAAGCCTGTCCGTCATCGTCCTTGAGTCCGATTACCTGTAATACGTTACCCAAAGCACCGAGTAAGGTTTGCCCAACGTCGTTAGACAACATGAAAGCATTGTGAACGGTAGCCGCAAAGGTGAGGATGTTTAATGCGCGGTCTAATTGCAGCCATTTGGTGAACCGCGTTAGCTTCCCACCGATACCACCAGGAAGCTGATCACCCAAACGGTTTAGAATTTCACCTTGCCCTTGAAGTAATGCAGCGTTCGCACCCGTGTTAATCGCGTCGAGAATGTTACCAGTGTTGTTATTGCTGTTCTGCTTAATATTGTCAGAAGTGTCCTTCAAACTTTTACCAGCACAACCACCGTTCAAGCTTCTACAGATTGCCGTTCCGGCAGCGTTTTCAATCTGTGGAACTGTAGGAATTGAAGGACGGATATTATCAGCGACCCTAGCAGGAATCAGGGGAATAAGACTGAGGATTGAGTTTAATTTGGGGATGGCTTCTTGATTCACTTTCTCTTGTTCCCTTAGCCGCGTGTTTATTTGGTCAATTTGTGGATCGTAATTTTTTTGAGGGGGAAACTTAATTGGGGTTTTCTCTAATATCTCAACACGATTATTTACTAGTCGGATTTGTCCACCTAATCCAACAATGCTATCGCCAAGTGTATTAACTCTGATGGTATTGCCGTAAGCATTGGTTTCAATCGTCTTTAGCTTTGGGTCAACTTGCCCGAAAACAATCTTGGCTGCTTGCGCTGCAATATTATTTGTGGTGCTATTACTGGATCTGCCCAAGTTTCTATTAATATCAGATACTTGTTTATCAATAGTGTCTTGTTTGGTTTGTGTCAGTTTTAACTGTTGCTTTAAACTATCAATTGTTGCATTAGTCTGAGTTTTGAATGTATTTACAATGCCATCTATGGTAGTTTTAAACCCAGAATTAATACTTGCTATTTTCTGGTTAATATCGAAGAGTTTACCCTCTACAATCTTTCTTCCCTCTCTCGTCTCATAGAGTGCATCATTAGCTTGTTTTTTAGCTGCATCTACTTTCCCCTCTACAATCTTTCTTCCCTCTCTCGCCTCATAGAGTGCATCATTACTTTGTTTTTTGGCTGCATCCGCTTTACCTTCTACAATTTTTCTACCTTCTCTTACTTCATAGGTAATATCATTTTGAAATTTCTTAGAGGCTTCGGACTCCTTTTGCAAGGTTTTAATTTGAATTGAATTATTGATAGTACGTGTAAAAGTATCAGCTAATCCCGCTTCAGTTATTTTCTGACTTTCAATATTAGCCTCTTGTATTTCCTCATTCTTTTTGATTAAAAATGTTGTAGCACCAGCATTTAATACTGCTAAAAAGCTACCGAATCTACTACCCCAGCTAGGATTAATTTCTTTAAAAGCTCCTCTCTTTAAAGCATCTGTGATTTTACCAACATCTATTAGTTTTTTACTAGTGCTATCAACAGTACGTTTTAAATTTTTCAAGTTAGATAAATCTGGTCGAGCATTATCAACTGTGCGTTTAAGATTTTTCAAATTAGATAAATCTAATCTAGCAGCCTTTGAAGCATTTATGTATTTACCTAAACTTTCATTAGCTGCGTATAATCTTCTAGCAGCGTCCTGAGCTTCACGGGTCATTTCAATAATTTGAATAGCACTCATTTTAGTAAAATATCAAATAAATTAAATTTCTTTAATGTCTGCAATATTGGTCTGAGACTCATTACAAATTGTTCGATTGCTGATACTAGAGTTTCTAGTTTTGCGACTCTCTCTCCCAATCCAGAGCGATTATTATTATCGCCTTGCTTGAGGCTTTTTATGTCATTATCGAGATTGCTGATTTTATTTCTAATATCAGAATCAGCATTTTGCAAACCATTAATACTTGAATTGAAAATATTTATCGCTTGCTCAACTTTGCTAATTCTATTTTCAAGACTTGTAAACTTACGAGATAAAGCATTTATCGCTGCTTCTAATCTTGCTAAAGCTGCGTCAATATCCTTACATTGTTCCGCCATATTGCTCTACTTTTTGAGCTAAAGTGTTTATTTTCTCCGCTGACCCTTTGCAATCAATACAGCAGTAACCAGGGTATCCAGGGTGAGGACATTCTATAAATCCATCGGGGCAATTACCGCACTGAACTCTAAAATTACAATCTTTTTTACCCTTATCTTTGAAAATAACTGAACCTTGATATTTGACCCTAATAAAGCATTCATCTGAATCGGGAGGGCATTTAACATTAGGGTCGGTGCTAACTACATTCTGGTCATTGCTTAGTGTTGCCAGAGTAATCCATTCACTGCTGCCGCATGGGATTACACTATATGTCGTGTAATCTGTACTTCTGTCTGCCCTATAGTCTTTCACTACTCCATCAATCCAGGTGTAACCATCTAGTGCAGTTACGATTAGCCGAAATCCTTCTCCGTTGTAATTTGTGCTTCCATCGTCTTCAAGTAAACCAACTATTTCGACATCAATAGGAGATACTTTTGATTTGTATGTTTTTTCTTTACCTCCGTTAAATGAATAAATAACTGTCGGCTTGTCTCCCGCTTTACAGTAAGTAGCCATAATTCATAGGGTTTATTTCTGTTGATGGTTCTTGTATTTCATTGTCAATTACTGTTGCTGGGTGGTCGATTTGAATTAATAATGTGTTTTTGATTTTATTTCCTTGAATGTAAGTGTCGAAAAGTGTAATCAAAATAGCATCGTCATTATCATTAGTTACATCTATATTCCTTAGCAATAATGCAATTAATAATGATTCTGCTGTGTTGTTGGCAGATGGAGTCAAGCCAGTCAAATCACTCTTTTTGATGTAAAGATTATTGATATCTTGTGTTGCATTAACCCCGAAATAAATTTGTAATGGATTGGAACGATTAATTACAGAAGATGATTGATAAATAATTCCTGTATATTCTTGATTCCCATCTAAAAAATTAGAATTAAGGATTAAATATCCATCTTTTTTTAATTCACCATTTTCTAGGAAGCTAGAAAATTGATAAAAATTACTCATGCTGTGCGAATTGCTAAACCGCCAGGAACAGGATTGATAATTGTGTAAGTTGTGGTTGTTCCTTGAGGGGAAATTAAGTCATAACGCACACTTCCGCCAGCTGATACTGTGGCGATATCATCTGATGTTTTGGCGGCTATGCCTGCACCACTAGCAGAGGTAATGATTAAACCTGCTAGAATATCGCGTTTACTGCTGATGGGGTTTGCTGTCCCCATATCGGTATTATTGATAATTCCGTTGTAGGTGTCGTTGCTGTATGGGTTGAGGGCGCAACCCCGCCAAACACTAAAACCACTACCTGTAAACTGAAAGGCAAAAGGATATTGATTTATATCCCACCATGTCGGCTTAACACTTGGAAATAACCAGCCAATCGGGATGACTGTTGAACCTTGAATTGCAACAACGAGATTTAATTCATCTCCGGCATTAAAACTGGCAAATGAGATTGATGACCCAGTAACGAAGGCTGTTTGTAATGCTTCTGTTCCTGCATTGTTGCCAGTATGGTTTACAGTATCCCAGCTACTATATAAACGGGCTGCAAGTACTAAACCAGATGTCACTCTTATCCGCTGATAAATAGCGTTATATGTTCCTGTGCCAACAGTTTTAGAGTAGACAAGAATTTTATCTGTTCCGCTGGTGTATTCATCAATTAAGTTGCTATAGCCAGCGTTTGTTAATGCTGTTTTGATAGCTGCTACTAAATTGGTTTGGGTGATAGTAGCAGCCAGAGTTGTATTTGTTCTAACTGCAATGGTCATGTTTAATAGTCATCCGGATCAATTGTCAAAGTACCCGCAGGTTTATCGATTTCTACGGTTAGCGAATCACGGATATAAACTGCACTGTTCCGATTTGTGAATGATGGTGTTGTAGAGGTGCTAATACTAACTGATTGGTCAATGTTATTGGCTTGGTTAGTATCGTTTAAATAAGTTTCAGCCTTGAGAAGAAGGGCTACGAGAAGAGATTCGGCTGTATTACTTGCGGATGCGGTTAAGCCTACGCTTGCTAAGTCTGCTTTTGCAATTGTTAACGTTGTTGAGTTCTGTGTTGCACCAGAGCCAAATACTTCTGCTAATGTTGGTTCCGCCATATTTCGGATTTTTTATGAAGTGATTAAATCCTTTGTATGCGGTATTTAAAAATCAGTAAATCTTCCAGTTTTATGTAAAAGCGGTAGTTGCGCTGAGGACGTGAAACAGTTGCTACAGCTAGAGTTAATACACTTTTAGTTATTAGCTAAAAAACAAAATATTCCGATTTAACTTATCACCTTGGCTAAACCGGAATATTAAAAGAGGAGATTTTACAATGAAAAATAATAGGTGTGGGCAAGCATCTATTCTGACTGACGCTGAATATTCTAAGTTACGACGACAGTTAAAAACTCAGAAATATAAACTGCTTTTAGATTTGGCATGGTACACAGGGGAACGTTGGGGGGCGATTGTTCAACTTCGGGTGAGTGATGTTTATAACGCTGATGGTTCACCACGAGAAGCTATTACTTTTCGTTCGTCAACTCGCAAGCGTCGGCCTGATGGCAGTAGAGAAACTCGCCAAGTTCCTGTACATCCGGTTTTAGCTGAATCACTTGCTAGTTACAAGCCGGGTGATAGCTTGTGGCTGTTCCCCAGCCGGGACGGCCAAAAGTGTGTGACTTGGCGTAATGCCTATGACATTTTGCAGCGTGCCTGTGAAAAAGCTGGTTTTGCGGCTAAGGGTATCAGCACTCACTCAACCCGCCGGACGTTTATCACCAAGCTGCATCGTAACGGTACAAGTCCTTACACGATTAAGAAAATTACGGGACACCGTGATTTTAAGGCTTTGGAACGTTACATCGATATTGACGCTGACCAAATCAAAGGAGCGATCGCCACACTATGAACCGTGAACTATTCAAAAAAATCGAAGAATTGTATGTTCGGGCTGTTCTCGCAGACTGGCATCCTCATGATTTAGCCAAAGCACTAGAGGAGATGGCCAACATGGCCTGGGATGAAGTTGATGAACTTTACCCACAGTCAATGCTTCCGTGACACAATAGCAGCTAAATAACTCTACTGAGTAACATCTAACTGTGCGATCGCACCACTTCAAGGCGATCGCATTTTTTATCCTCTACAATCAAGCTGAAATATTCATTTTTTGCGATCGCTCTTTACCGTGTTCATGCGATGGCTTCGCCAACGCCAAGGGCGAAAGCATTTTTCATTGAGACTTAATGCTATCTACTAGCAATAAAATTTTTGCTTTTAAACACTTTTCATGGATGAAGCAACGAAAAATCAATACTTTCAGCATGGACAGCAGCTTCTTGAAAAATGGCAATCGCCCAAACTACCTTATTGAGAATGCTTGACACTAGGAATATAGGAGACTTAGCGCCAGGAGCGAATGAGTTTTTCAATCTCCGCAGGGGTTTGACCATCAGCTATGGCCTCCTCGATGGCCAATTTGCGATCGCGTACTTTTGGTGAACTGACCGAGCCAATGTAGCGGCGGTGTAATTTTCTCCCCTCCATCCACATATAGCGGTAATACCAATATTTATTACCAGAACGCTCAACCCAGTATTTTTCTACCCAATGGTTATCGTGTTGGGGAGCAGATTTTTTTGTATGAAATTTAACTAAGTTATTAGTATTCGCACTTTCTACAGTGATGTTGATTACTTGCTCCCCAACACTTTCACACGGAGACATCGCATTTACATACTTGAGCAATTCAGGGTATTTGTTCTGCCATTGCTTCCAGGCATATTCGTATTGTTCGAGTGTTTGGTAATCATCCGGGTCTGGTGGTTCTTGAGTTTCGTCGTAGTTGGTAAATGGTTCCAGGTTGAACAGGGTTAGTTGGTTCATAACTCACCCCAACCTTCCCAGTAGCGCCACTCCAAGCAGTTGATTAACCAGCCGGGAGGGTTAATTATTTGCTCCGTCCATTGGAGCTTTTGTAATGTTTGATTTCCTGGCATAATTCGAGTAGTAGAGCTTAGAGCCACCCAGTCGTTGTAAGTAGGGTGGCTTTTTAGTTTTTAATGGCGATCGCGTCTTAGATCATCGACGATTTTTTCCAGATACCAACCGTTTGACATACCTGGTCTTATTTTGTGTTCTTGCTCTAAAAGCTTTCTAGCTTTGGCATTGTCGCCTTTGAGTATTGCCAATAAGTCAGATTGCAATCGCGTAGTTCTGGTATGGTCGCTTTGTTCAGGTTCTCGTCGGTTAGCGGCTGGGTCGGTAAAGTTGAAGTTGAGAACTCTTTGAACTGACTTTGGTAGCAGTCGCATAATTAACCACACCAAACCGCAAACGGCAAGAATTACGATACAAGGCAGTAGTACTTGAAAAAGCAAGACTAAAATATCCATAGGTTGAGTACCCGTAACTTACTCAATCTAGATTGCGGGAACATCCAGTTTGATACATCCGGGATTCCCGCATACAAATTTTGAGCATTGGTCAGCTGCAATCGCTCTTTTGGAAGACGTTTTGGATACACAATTTGTCGTATTGTTCTCTACTGGTGCATAAGAAGCTACCCAGCCATTGAACTAGGCAGCTTTTGATTTAGAAATTAATCATCTTCATCATTAGGAATTCCTGTTACATCGATACCCAAAGACTTACACATGGTTTTCATGGAGACTTTGTACAAGCGACATAACGCCACAACATTTTCAACGCTTGGCATAGCCTTACCTGATTCCCAGTCAGCCTGCCTGCGCTCCGAAACTCCTATTAATTGTTTGACTTGAGGTCGGGTCAAACCAGCTTGTTCTCTAAGTAGCCTCAAGGGAGACTTATCCTGTTTTAGGTGATTTTCTTCTATCATACAAGACGAGTGGTTCATGAATGAAACGTCTTGACAGCACCAACCGACAGGACGTATCATTCATGTTGAACGACATAAAAAGACCAGCCAGATTTACCTGGCTTGGCAAAGTTCAGTAAATGGCTGGTCTGTTGATAGTTTCTCATTCAGCTGTTGAAGCTAATGTAAACCTGCTCCCCCATGCTTTCAAGATTGCATGGCCTATTCAGGAGCAAGCACCCGCACCACTGGCAAAGCCCCCGGTGCGGAAACAACCTAAAACTCACAATTCACACAGAAATTCTTTGGTGCTTCACTTCACACTTGCACCTATACAGTCATGTCCTTTAGTTGGAGGTATTTTTAGACGAAAAATTCACATACAAGTAACCGAAAATTATAAGGTTTTCCACTGTTCGCCAGTGTTACACCTCACTGGCGATTCCTTGTTAATCAGCTTTTGTAAATCAAATTGTTCCGTTCACACCAGCACAAGCTAGGTGGTTAGTTTGTGCTGGCTTTTCTTGAAAAATTTGGATTTTAGATTATGAGTTATCGCACCGACCTTAGACCGTGGGCAGTTTTCAACTGTCGTACCACAGGTAATATCTGCGTTGCTAGATTTCGCACTCGTCCAGATGCCGATGCTTACATGAGCATCTTATCCCGGCTGTCTTCCGGCAATTTTGTAGTGGCTTTTGATCAGGCCGCGGAGGTTAAAGGATAGCCGGCATTGTAAAAGGCGATCGCACTCAGGATATGCGTTCGCCCCTGGCGTTGGCAAAGCCATCGCCTTTAAAAATCGATTCACTACTTCTGGACTAGTAAAAAATATCACATTGTTATGGAAATCAAAAGCATTACATACGAACGAGTTCTCAGCTTGGGGAACTACGAAAATAAGAAATTGTCCCTATTTGCCGAAGTAGAGGAAGGGGATGACGTAGAAGAATCAATCTCGCGTGTCATGGAAACAGTGGAACGAAAAATCAGAGAAGAGATATGCGACCAGTATGAGGCAAACATCAGGCGACTCAAACAGGAATTACGTGAACTTCAACAACAAGTAACCGCGGCTAAATCACCTCAGCCAGAGGATGACGGTATTCCTGACAGTTTCTAAATTTTTTGGCGATCGCAGTGAGTAGAAGTAAGCCGCTGCGATCGCGGAATTTGTACCACACCAAATTTACCATGATCATTTCTGTGCCAACAATATACAGCTGTCACTTACCGTCTGGTGGCTGGCTAAATTTAGCCCTAGTTCGTCAACTAGAAATTGATGAAGGCATCGCCAGAATCACTTGGTCAAATGGCAACATTCAAAATTTCCAATTTCCCGAAGACGTAGACGCAATCGCCCAAGCTTGGCAAGAAGCTGCTGCAAGAGGACAACATGATGACCAAACATGACACCTGGGTAAAACTCAAACCCGGAAATCCTTACGAACCAATCTTAGAACTATTCCCCGATGGCATGATTCCCATGCGTGACCCGTTCCCAATGGAACGACCAACCGGGCCAAACAAAGAACAAATTGCCCTGTGGATTGTGGATTTAGAAAGACTCAGCAGTATTCAAATTCAATCCATTGCCCGACTCATCGCCAGCGCCAGGAATGCTGATGTGAATGAAGTTGCAGCTGTTGCTGCTAAACGCAATGGCTTCGCTATGAGTGAGGTTTGGGTTGAATCCATGCAGTGCTGGGAGGAAGGTTTTGCCCGTGCTAAAGAACTCGCTGATTTTCTCGAAACCGCACCACCACCCGGAACGCCCGAAGGTCGAAAAGCTTGGGCTGATTTTGCCGATGACCAGTATGAGCGATGGATTTACGGCGATGAGGAACCGCCAGCAATCAACAGCATTGAGGACATTGACCCCAGGTTAAGAACACCTCAACTAGAACAAGCTTTTCAACGCCTCCAAGTTGAGCAACAACTTTCTAATTACTCGGTTTTTGATGTACTAACCGGACGGGCAATGGTCGATATTCTCAACAACACTGACCCTAATAACACCTATTCAATTATTGACTGGGGTGAAGAAGATTACGAGGACGATGAAGTTTATGAGTAGCGAAAATTTAGAAACAACTAATAACACTTGGCAACCTGATCCAGCTTGGGATTACTACACCTTATGGCACGATTTAATTCACATTAAAGCCAAGATTGATCAGGCTTTAAATGAAATGAAAAATGTAGAAAAATTTGATAGCGGAGTGAATGAAGTAATTCAAGATATTCTTCAACCTGCATCTAGTTCTCTAATTCAAATAATTGATATCGAACTAACACAAGAATTTGATGATGATGACGAATAAATCCGCCTGATGATGGCTACCTTGACTCAGTAGCCGAAACGCTGGCATTACTGCCAGCGTCGCGGGTTGAGTCCAAATCAATTCGCACATTAGTTAGAGAAAGTGCAGCGTTCAAAATGAATTGCGCCCCTCAATTGTGGCGTTAAAGATTTCATGCGCGGCTTTTCTCTGACTAATTCCCCGAATGCGTTTATTCCTGAATCGCGCCCCTTATATGTGGGGCGTTAGGGTGATTCGTGCGCTTTATAGTTCGGGTTTACCAAAGGATGCCAGTCCTGAAAACCACCTTACTTTTTTCGCAGAACCATGACAATTCAAGCAACTATTTTGGGAATTGATGTTAGCAAAAACAGTATTACAACCCATATTTTATCACAATATCCCAAGGGCGGATTACAGGCTTATTGGAACAAAACTAGGAATAAAGCATCAAGCTTATATCCGGCTTTTTATTCCAATCCAGATGTTAGAAAAAAGCAAAAATCAGCGTTTGACTTTGCTGATTACCTAACAGAAATCAAGCCAGACTACGCAATTATGGAGCCAACAGGAAACCACTATTCCCGGATTTGGGCATCTATTCTTAAAAAGTTAGAAATCACAATTCTGTGGGTTGGTCACGTTGAATTGCGCCGTTATCGTGGCGGTAAAAATTTACCTAATAAATCTGACCCTGCTGATGCTTTGGCTATGGCCGCTTACGGTCACGACCCAGATCATCGACTGGAGAATGGCGAAATAAACATGAGATATTTTCTCATGCACCAGCCAGAACCTATAGATGAACTCCGCGACCTGTGCCAGCAACTCGAACACCTCAACCGTGTTCAGTCGCCAATTGTCAATTATGCCCGTCAGCTTCTAGCTTGGCAGTTCCCAGAAGTAGCGCACACCAAAAGCGCAACTGATAAACCTGGATTTGTCCCGCCGCTTTGGGGCTGGTTGTCTGGTAGTAGTGAAATTTCCCCCGGTGGTCAAACCAGGATGGATAATCGCTATAAAAAATCTATTGCTCAGGAATATGGAATTGAGATTGATCCGATTTTGAAATTACACGCTCAGTGGATGTGTGACATCTCACTTTATGAGCAAAACTTGGAAGCCAGAATTACTGAAATACTTTCAGAGTCAGTATTCAAGTCTTACATTAGCGTGTTTGATAAATTTGGTTTTGGTTTACGAGTGCGATCGCGTTTACTCACCAGAATTTACCCATTTGAGTCGTTCTTAGGAGTCGATGGTAAACCTGTGATTGAGTATGAGGTGCGTGAGGTGAAGAAAACTGAGCGCGATCGCAAAAATGGCGAAACCATTGTGAAGCGTTTAGCTGGGGAAACCAAACGAATCAAACGTAACCGCAGCCGCGACACTTTCAAAATGCGGCTGGGTATGGGTACAACCCTTGAGCAGTCCGGTGACGGACTTATTGAAAAAGCCAGCGGGTCATCATTGTGTAGAATTTCGCTGTGGCAGTACATCTTAACTGGTGTGGAAACTGGCCGACTGCCAGATAATGAACTGACCAAGGAATTGCTCGACTACCGTGACTCACTCAAAGCAAATGTCAGTGAACAAGGTGAGAAGCTGCTAGGCGGTAAGCATATTCAAGGTAAGTTGATGAGTAAGGTGACGAACTTACTGTTTACTGAATTGTGTAAAATATCCTAATCTGGTGCTGTTAACCCTTCATGATCATGAAGGGTCTTAAAATAGAGAAAAGTTTCAGTTACCCTGAAATCTTAACTACAGAATTTAAGCGTTAACTTAGCTATTATCTGAGGTTCGACCGTGACCTTGAGCTTGCCTTCCCCGATTAGTCCCGCAAAAACCGAGAATCAAAACCAGTCTGCTGCTCAATCGTCAGTTGTGACACCTAAACGGGCAACTGGTGGTTTCGCTTTACTAGACAGCCTCCTCCGCCACGGAGTTGAATATATTTTTGGTTATCCCGGTGGAGCAATCCTACCGATTTACGATGATTTATACAAAGTGGAATCCACTGGTGCGCTGAAGCACATACTGGTGCGGCACGAACAAGGCGCAGCCCACGCCGCAGATGGCTATGCTCGTGCCACAGGGAAGGTAGGAGTTTGTTTTGGTACTTCTGGCCCTGGAGCAACAAACTTGGTGACAGGCATCGCTACAGCCTATATGGACTCGATTCCAATGGTTGTCGTCACCGGACAAGTACCCCGAAAAATGATCGGTACAGATGCGTTTCAAGAAACCGATATTTACGGTATTACTTTACCAATAGTCAAGCACTCTTATGTAGTGCGCGATCCCAAAGACATGGCGCGAATTGTGGCTGAAGCATTCCACATCGCCAGTACGGGAAGGCCAGGGCCAGTTTTAATTGATGTTCCCAAAGATGTGGCTTTTGAAGAATTTGATTATGTGCCAATAGAACCAGGTACAGTTAAATTACCAGGATATCGCCCTACAGTTAAGGGAAATCCCCGCCAAATCAACGCGGCAATTAAGTTAATTAAAGAAAGTCGCCGCCCATTGCTGTATGTTGGTGGTGGTGCGATCGCTGCTAATGCCCATGAAGAAGTTCTGCAATTGGCTGAACTATTTAATATTCCTGTCACCACTACATTGATGGGCATTGGGGCATTTGACGAGCATCATCCCCTATCTTTAGGGATGTTGGGAATGCACGGTACAGCCTACGCTAACTTTGCTGTGAGTGATTGTGATTTGCTCATTTGTGTAGGTGCAAGATTTGATGATCGCGTCACTGGTAAATTAGATGAGTTTGCTTCTCGCGCCAAAGTTATTCACATTGATATTGACCCAGCGGAAGTAGGTAAAAACCGCATTCCCGAAGTCCCCATTGTTGGCGATGTCCGCAATGTCTTAGTTGACTTGTTGCGCCGCTGTAAGCAATCAGGTGCCAAACCTACACCTAACCAAAACCAAGAATGGTTAAGTTTAATTAATCGTTGGCGGGAAGAGTATCCCTTAGTAGTACCACAGCACCCCGACAGCATCTCACCTCAAGAAGCAATTGTTGAAGTTAGTCGCCAAGCACCCCACGCCTTCTACACTACAGATGTGGGTCAACATCAAATGTGGGCAGCGCAATTCCTTAAGAATGGCCCACGCCGCTGGATTTCTAGTGCTGGCTTAGGCACAATGGGTTTTGGCTTACCTGCGGCTATCGGTGCAAAAGTAGCCTTCCCCAATGATGAAGTAATCTGTATTAGCGGCGATGCCAGTTTCCAAATGTGTTTACAAGAATTGGGAACTGCATCACAATATGGGATTAATGTCAAGACTGTAATTGTCAACAACGGCTGGCAGGGCATGGTACGCCAGTGGCAACAAGCTTTCCACGGCGAGCGTTATTCCTGCTCAAATATGGAAGTCGGGATGCCAGATATTGAGTTATTAGCTAAGGCTTATGGTATCAAAGGCATTGTCGTCAAGGAACGCGAGCAATTAAAAGATGCGATCGCCGAAATGTTAGCACACAACGGCCCTGTCATCTTAAATGTTCACGTCACCAGAGACGAAAACTGTTATCCAATGGTAGCCCCTGGTAAGAGCAATGCTCAAATGGTCGGCTTACCCAAGCAACCACCAAAAAGTTCCTTAGAACCAGTTTGTTGTAGTCACTGCGGTAGCATGAATGCACCGAACCATAACTTCTGTGCTGAGTGTGGGACGAAGTTGTAAACCAACAAGTTAGTTGGGTGTGGAGAAAGTTTTGAATCAAGGCTTTCTCCACTACGTAGTCTTTGAGGTTTTTAACGCAAAGGGGCGCGGAGTTTAATTCAATAGGGATCTGAATTAAATCTGCCTCGTTTGACGCTTCTAAAGTAATAACCACGATTTGGTGGGTTTCTCAGGTCGAATGTTTCGCCGCTGGGAACTCGCCAAATTTTATAGTCATGGTAAGTTAGGGGCGTTCGGGGTTTACATACCTCTGGCGGGTGGTCTCCTAAGACAAAATAGGCGGCATTTCTTCCCATCACTTTTATGAGACCATACTTATCTACGACAACTGAGGTTTCCTCACTAATAGCTATCCCTAAAACACGTTTGGCTTTGCCATCCTGAATTTGTCGTGCAATGAAAGCCATAATTCTACCCATCCGTTTGCGGCTATCAAAATGGGTATCGATAATGGTTCCGCGCAAATGACCCCATTGAAAAAAATCATAACTAAAGGTGATATTTCGATAGGGGTCTTCGAGGATTTCTCTAGTTTCGATGCTGTCTTCACAGGCGCAAGAATCGTAAATATACTCACTGTGAATCATGGCACCTGCACTAGTTCCACCAATGGCACCGCCTCTAGTGTAGACTTCTCTGACGGCATTTTCTAGTTTGGTGTTTTTCCAACTGCGGATGTATTGGCATTGGTCGCCACCAGCAAAGAAAACTACGCCAGCTTTTCGGACTTTTTCGACAATATCATCTCTGTTAGCATCTTGGCGGTTACTAATGATGAGAGTTCTAACAGAATTCACACCTCTCATACCATAGATCAGGTGATTATAATCATCACTGCCATAAGTACGGAGAACTACCACATCAACTTTCGTAGCGTTGCTAGTCCCTCCCCTAACTTGGTCAATCATCCATTGAATGGCCTTCTCGACATCAGGGCCACCGCCGCCTAAGTTCAGTACTGGGCCAGCTAGTCGGGGAAGGTGGGAAACGGGCGAAACAACGTCTACAGTGTTGTCAATGAAGTGGCGTTTCAGGTATGCTGTAAGACGGGTTATTAAACTGGCACCCATCCTTAACAACACAGTTCCCAAATTTTTCCAGAACTTTGCTATATCTGGGAATGCCTTCGTCATACTAACTTTTTAGAGCAAACTGCATTTACTGTTTACTCTCGCATCAGAAGGCTTGATATTCCCAGCGTACAGGGTTTGTAATGTTTTTTAACGCAAAATTATCTAGAGTAATCATTGATTCTCTGCATTTCTGGTAAGTATCCTCAGTTTTACTTGGTATTGGATTACCAGATAACTTGCGATCGCTCCTGCATAACTCGCTGATAAACTGATTCTGTTTGCTGGGCTAAATTTGGCCAGCTAAAGCGACGTTCTAAATCTTCATAAGCGTTATCTACCAGCCATTGCCGATATTCAGGGTTTTTCAAAACCTCTAAAATTCCCCACGCTAATGAATCAGGATCGTTTACCCAGGTAACAATGCCAGTTTTGGTATGCTGCACAACTTCAGGGAAACCCCCGGTATCGGAAACTACCACAGGAACGCGAGACGCAAAACTTTCTAAAGCCACAATACCAAAGGGTTCATAGAAACTGGGGAATACAGCACAGTCGGCAATTGTTTGGAATTTATCTAAGTATTCATCAGATAAGAAACCCGTAAAATAGCATTTATCCCAAATACCTAAATCTGCGGCTTGCTGTTTAAGATGATCAGTATTACCGCCACCAATAATCACAAATTTAACGTAACCACCCATTTCTGCTAGGACTTTAGGTGCAGCATTTAATAATACTGGTACACCCTTTTCGTAAGTCATCCGGCCGACATAGTAAACAATTTTTTCACCATCTTCGGCAAATTGACGGCGAAAATCTTGGGCATGAAAATCTTGATGATGCTGTTTTTTTTCGGGACGAATACCGTTATATATGACATCGACTTTATTCCAAGGGCTGCGGAGGGCGCGTTCTACTTCTCGGCGCATATAGTCGGTACAAACGATAATTCGCCAAGCATCGAAAGCAAGTAAGGTTTCTTTACCGTGAATGTAATTTTGGATATCGTTATGAATACCGTTGTAGCGCCCGTATTCTGTAGCATGGATTGTTGCTATGAGGGGAATTTTAAAAGTATGCTTGAGAGCGATCGCTGCATCTCCAACTAACCAATCATGGGCATGGATTAAATCAAATGCCCCTTCTTCTAAAATGAGCTTACCACCGTGATGTCCCATGCTTTGGTTAAGATTGACAACCCAGTGAAAAAAGTCGTTACTATGTCCTACAGGGACTCGATGTACATTTATCCCTTCAACCATCTCATACATCGGCGCTTGACCGAACTCTACTGTAATCAAATGGATTTCATGTCCTAGCTTGACTAGTTCCGGGTACAACTCAGATACGTGTCTAGCAATACCTCCGACTATCCTTGGTGGAAATTCCCAACTTAATACAAGTATTTTCATATACTCAAGTCTCCAATTTTTTATAAATTTCTCAACAACTAGATTTATCTAAAAATACAAGGGGACGAAATCAATTGAGTAAGTATGTTTACTAAAGTTTTCTAATTTTTTAATAATTTTAAGGATAGATCACAGGGTAGCAAGGTTGGTTGAATTCGCAAATACCTTATGAAACTTTCTAGATTAATTGATAAATGTCCCTAGGGGATGGAGTATCTAACCCCTCTTTCGAGTTTTAGTACACCACCATTCTTTGCTTGTTTTCATGCTGGAGTAAAAACCATCAGGAAATAAATAAAGGAATGTAAAGAGAATCTTCCCTTAGACATTCCTTGTAATTTTCTTGCAGTATAAAGTTAATAACAGCTGCTATTTAATTTTGATCTAAACGCAACACAGCCATAAAAGCTTCTTGCGGTACATCAACTGTACCTACAGCTTTCATTCGCTTTTTACCTTTGGCTTGCTTTTGCAAAAGTTTCTTCTTCCGGCTGATGTCACCGCCATAACACTTGGCGAGTACATCTTTGCGTAAAGCGGGGATATGTTCACTGGCGATAACTTTGCTACCAATTGATGCTTGAATTGGTACTTTAAATTGATGGCGGGGAATCAATTCTTTGAGTTTCTCAGCCATTGATCGGCCGACGTTATAAGCTTTATCGCGGTGGACAATCATCGCTAAGGAATCAACGGGGTCGCCGTTAATCATGATATCCAGCTTCACCAGTGGATTTTCGCGGTAGCCGATGAGATGATATTCCATACTGGCATAACCGCGCGATCGCGATTTCATTTGGTCAAAAAAGTCGGTGACAACTTCTGCTAAGGGTAACTCATAAGTCAGAGTAGTCCGCCCTTGGGTAAGATATTTCATATCCTTGAAGATACCCCGCCGATTTTGTGACAACTCCATCAAAGTCCCCACGTATGTTTCCGGCGTAATCATCTCTACCTTGACATAAGGTTCTTCGATTTTTTCGCGAGCGTTTGGTTCAGGCAAATGGCTAGGGTTATCAATATATAACTCTTCGCCCTTGAGCGTAGTTACACGGTAAACGACAGAAGGTGCGGTAATAATTAAATCTAAATCATACTCACGCTCCAACCGTTCTTGGACAATTTCCATGTGTAGCAAACCCAAGAACCCACACCGGAAGCCAAAACCCATCGCGCTGGAAGTTTCCGGTTCATAGTGCAGCGCCGCATCATTCAGCCGCAGCTTTTCTAAAGCTTCTCGCAAGTCTTCAAATTGGTCAGCATCGATGGGGAACATCCCGCAAAAGACCATTGGATTAGCTTCGGTGTAACCAGGTAAAGGTTCTTCCGCTTTGGCATTAGATAAAGTAATCGTATCACCCACCCGCGCATCAGCTACCGCTTTAATAGCTGCGGCGAAATATCCTACTTCCCCGGCGTGAAGTTCATCAACTTGCTTTTGGGTGGGAGACAGGACACCCAACTCGTCGATTTCGTATTCTTTGCCAGATGCCATTAAATAGACGCGATCGCCTTTTTTTACCCGACCATCCATCACCCGGAAGTAGACAATTACACCCCGATAAGAATCATAATAGCTATCAAAAATTAACGCCCGTAAGCGTTGATCTACGGTATTGGGTGCTGGCGGAACGCGTTCAACAATTGTCTCTAAAATTTCGTTAATTCCTATGCCCTCTTTGGCTGAGGCTAAAATTGCCCCGCTGCAATCGAGACCGATAATTTCTTCAATTTCACCAATTACCCGGTCTGGTTCTGCACCAGGAAGGTCAATTTTATTCAAAACCGGAATAATTTCCAGGTTATGTTCTAACGCCAAGTAGACATTCGCCAAAGTTTGCGCTTCCACACCTTGAGATGCGTCTACAACCAACAATGCCCCTTCACAAGCAGCTAAACTGCGAGACACTTCATAAGAAAAGTCTACGTGTCCGGGAGTGTCAATTAAATTTAATACATACTGCTGACCATCTTTAGCAGTGTAATTCATTCGGGCAGCTTGCAGCTTAATTGTAATGCCGCGCTCCCGTTCTAAATCCATATTGTCGAGAAACTGCTCCTTCATCTGCCGCACGTCAACAGTGCCAGTAGCTTGCAGTAAGCGATCGGCGAGGGTTGATTTCCCGTGATCAATGTGAGCAATAATACAGAAATTGCGAATGCGAACTGCGGGAACGTCAGTCATATACTATCTTTGCTGAAGCAGCAACCAAGGTTATAAAGAGCGATTTACTTCATGTATTTTAATGCTTTCTTAGCCAAGACGCTGCTATGAAGTATGAAGTAAGGGTAGAGGGTAGGGACAATAACAAATGACCAATGACTATTGACTAATAATTAAGTCTATTTTTCCTTGCAGGTATTGATCTATCAGCAGCGTACAATAAATATATATAAGTACATAGTGTAGAAAGCGTGGGCAGTTACACCTCGTAAATGCTCGGAGCTACTGATTTACTGACAAAACTTCTAGAGCCTTGAAAGAGTGAGTTCTATGAAAATTGCCACTTAAAAATCTCAAGCTGTTACTTTTAGTAAGAGTTCGGGGAACTATGTAACTATACCTTGAAGATTTGTCAGTAAACTAACCCGAAACTTGAGTAGAACTACTTTACAAAGCTTTAGACAAAACACATTCAGAGTATATAAACCGATGAATATGAAAGAGAGAGCTACCGAAGGGGAGCAAAAACAAGGCGATAAGGTAGAAATTGCTGTCCGCCTAGATTCTGAATTACTAGAGCAAATTCAGCATCTCACCAACGACCCTAGCAAAGTCATCGAAGTAGCAATTCGCCAATGGTTACGGGGTGAAATTCCTAGAGATGATGAACTAACCCGCACTCCTTACCGTACACCTGTGCCGCCTAGAGGTGAATGGAATGATTGACAGCCACAAAAAAGCTTTTTATAGACAAGAACACAACTATCAAATTTGTCAATCATCGTGTTCATCACAGCCAAAACACCCAATGTAAGTATGTAAAAGCTTTTAGTAGCTTGAGCAAAACTGTATTGAGTTGCCACTTGTCTACCCAACTCGATTAAATGACTATTACTGCCAACTCCCAATTGCCAAACTTATTTTCTCAAAATCTGGAAGACATAGCTCATCAAACGGATGGCTCTTTACCAACTCTCGGTGCTGAGTTGGTCTATATGCAAGATGGGTCAGGCCGCTACCTGTCATTTTATTGGCAGCACAGCGAAGTTCTGGGATTAAACCCTGAGCAAATAGTGAATGGTAGCCATGATGAGGAAATTTTTACTCCTGTGGATAAGGTAGCTTATCTAGAACGATTGCACCGAATTTTAGAAAGTTTGGTGCCAGAAAAGTTGCAGTGTTGGTTTCGCTACCACCAAGAGTTGTGCGAGTTGGAATTAGTAATTTGTCCGATCATGCCGCCACTAGGAACTGCCGCCACTACAGTTGTAGTGATGGGACGGTTATTACAGGCAACAGTTGAGCAAAAAGAACTCAGTAACACACCAAAAGCGCCTACACCAATCGAGTTGGCTTTACGTTCGCAGCAACATCAAAAACTAGTAAATAAAATTACTAGAAATATTCGCCGAACTTTGGATTTAGACATTATATGGCAGCAAACAGTAGACAATTTGGGTAAAGCCCTAAAGCTAGAACGTTGCATTATCTGTCCCTATCAGCCCTCTAGCTCAAAAGTGCGAGTTATAGCAGAGTATCATCAGCCAGAACGGAGTTCGATGCTTGGCTTAGAAATAGATGTAGCTTCTGAGCCAGCATTTGCTCAAGCGTTAGCTACTTTAGAACCAGTGGTGATGGAGATAGCGAAATATGCACTGTGTCCAGAGCAGAAAGTTTTAGTAGTAGCAACATGTTATCAAGACCAAGCAAATGGCTTGATTGCCCTAAATGTGCGAGATGAATGCTATCCGCTGACAAATGCCGAACTTGAACTAGCCAAAGAAGTAGCCGATCAATTAGGAACGGCGATCGCTCATGCTACTTTATATAAAGAATTAGAAGCCGCCCGCCAAAAAGCTGAAGAAGCCTCACGCCTCAAAAGTGAATTTTTAGCCAACGTCTCCCATGAAATTCGCACTCCCCTCAACGGGATGATTGGCTTTTTGAAGTTAATCTTAGAGGGTATGGCAGATGATCCTGAAGAACAACATCAGTTTCTCTTAGAAGCGCATCAATCATCAATCCACCTGCTCAACATCATCAACGATATTTTGGACATTGCCAAAATCGAAGCAGGCAAAATGGAATTAGATTGCGCTCCCGTCCAGTTAGATGAGCTATTTTGTGGTGTCGAAAGTTTCATGCGTCCCCAAGCAGAGATGAAAAACCTCAGCTTTCGGATGCAAATTCCCACCACCTGCGATGAAATCGTCGTCCAAGGCAATTATCAACGGCTGCTCCAAGTGATGCTGAACTTGGTAAATAATGCAATTAAATTTACCCATGAAGGCGGTATTACTATCACTGCCGATATAGTACAGAAAAAGGTGAAATTTCAAGAACAGCAATTTCCTGGTCTGGTGAGAGTCCGAGTAGCCGATACCGGAATTGGTGTTTCATTAGACAAACAAGATAAATTATTTCAATTATTTTCTCAAGTAGATGGTTCCCGCACTCGTCAGTATGGCGGTACAGGATTGGGACTGGCCATCTCCCAAAAGCTGATTGAAGCAATGGGTGGTGAAGTGCATTTCTACAGTCTGGGTGAAGGACTTGGCTCAACCGTTACGTTTACAGTGCCTTTGTATCAACGACCAGTAATTGTTTCATCAACAGACAATAATTTAGACTGCGCCTGTTAATTAGGCATGAAGCAGAAAGCTGGGATGTTGAGATTGGATGTGAGGGTATAAAACCAACGCAATCACCATCCTTTATTCCACCCCTACGCCCTTTTTTGATGACTGTATATGAAAACACTATATCTATGGGTGGGGAGTAAGGTAAAGTTATGATGGATTTCATCTCTGTTCATGAGTAAGTTCACGAATCCCATAAGACGGCTTGATGCTACTTTTTGTTGAGTCGCTAGTGATTGTTTTGTCTACAATCAGAAAGGTAAAAGCATGGCAGGCAATCTAGCGACAATTAGATCTAGGATTGATTTAACAAAGCCAAAAAACAAATTTATGGGTGTTGATTCACTAGTAGTGCCAAAAATCTACGAAGAACTCACACCTATAACTATCACTAAATTCACAGGTCTAAAACAATGGAACTGACACTTGACAACGTAGAAACCGTTTTAGATGAAATGCGCCCTTATTTGATATCTGATGGCGGTAATGTAGAAGTTGTGGAACTTGATGGCCCTGTGGTCAGATTACGGTTACAAGGTGCTTGTGGTTCTTGTCCTAGCTCTACAATGACCCTCAGAATGGGTATTGAACGCCGCCTGCGAGAAATGATTCCTGAAATCGCTGAAGTTGAGCAAGTTATCTAGGGACTAGTAAAAAAAGGCTGAAGGATGAAGTATGAAATTTCATACTTCATCCTTCATACTTCATACTTTCTTAATCACTACCTAATATATGCCCCATCCACTTTATATTGCCTTTATTTGGCATCAACATCAGCCGCTGTACAAATCTCCTGACAGCGGCGTTTCACTTTCATCTACTCAACAGTACAAGCTCCCTTGGGTACGCTTGCATGGCACCAAAGATTATTTAGATTTAATATTAATTCTCGAACAGTATCCCCAGTTACACCAAACGGTGAATCTGGTACCTTCTCTGATATTGCAATTAGAAGACTACATTGCTGGTACAGCTTTTGACCCTTATTTAACAGCTAGTTTAACTCCTGCGGAACAACTCACCCAGTATCAGCAAGAATTTATTGTCCAACATTTTTTTGATGCCAATCACCACACGCTGATTGATCCGCATCCGCGCTATGCCGAATTGTATCAACAAAGACAAGAAAAAGGGCCAGCTTGGTGTTTGGCAAATTGGGGATTAGCAGATTACAGTGATTTGCTGGCTTGGCACAACTTAGCTTGGATAGATCCGCTATTTTGGGATGATCCAGAAATTGCTGGATGGTTAAAACAGGGGCGGAATTTTAGTTTAAGCGATCGCCAGCAAATTTATGCCAAACAACGCCAAATCTTAAGCCGCATTATTCCTCAACACCGGAAAATGCAACAGACGGGGCAATTAGAAGTAACTACCACGCCTTACACTCACCCGATTATGCCCTTGCTGGCTGATACCAATGCTGGTCGGGTGGCAGTGCCAAATATGACCTTGCCAGAGCATCGCTTTCAATGGGCAGAAGATATTCCCCGCCACTTACGCAAAGCTTGGGATTTATATACAGACCGTTTTGGTCAAGAACCACGAGGGTTATGGCCTTCAGAACAATCCGTTAGTCCAGAAGTTTTACCGTATATTATTAAGCAAGGGTTTAAGTGGATTTGCTCGGATGAGGCCGTTTTAGGATGGACACTCAAACACTTCTTCCATCGGGATGGCGCAGGTAACGTCCAGCAACCAGAAATACTGTATAGACCTTATCGTTTAACAACCCCAGCAGGTGATTTGGCCATTGTCTTCCGTGACCATAGATTGTCAGATTTAATTGGCTTTACTTATGGGTCAATGCAGCCAAAACAAGCCGCCGCTAACTTAGTAGGACATTTGCAAGCGATCGCTAAAAAACAACGCGAAAACCCCAGCGAACAACCTTGGTTAGTTACCATCGCCTTGGATGGCGAGAATTGTTGGGAATTTTATCCCCAAGACGGCAAACTCTTCCTCGAAGCTTTATATCAAAACCTCAGTAACGACCCCCAACTACAACTTGTTACAGTCTCGGAATTTATCGAACAATTTCCGCCCACAGCCACTATCCCCCAAGAACAATTACACAGCGGTTCTTGGGTAGATGGTAGCTTCACCACTTGGATTGGCGACCCAGCGAAAAATAAAGCTTGGGACTACTTGACCCATGCCAGAGCCGTGCTGGCCAGCCATCCTGAAGCCACAGAAGAAAGCAACCCAGCCGCATGGGAGGCTTTATATGCTGCCGAGGGTTCAGATTGGTTTTGGTGGTTTGGTGAAGGACATTCTTCCAATCAAGATGCCATCTTTGATCAGTTATTTCGAGAACATTTATGTGGCATTTACAAAGCCTTAAATGAACCAATACCAGCCTATCTTTCACAGCCTGTAGAGGTGCATGAAGTTAAAGCCAACCATATTCCCGAAAGCTTTATTCACCCCGTAATTGATGGCAGAGGTGATGAACAAGATTGGGACAAAGCTGGACGAATAGAAATTGGTGGTGCTAGAGGTACAATGCACAACAGCAGCATTGTCCAACGACTTTGGTATGGGGTAGATCACCTGAATTTTTATTTAAGGTTGGACTTCAAAAGTGGTGTAGCACCAGGAAATGAGTTACCACCAGAGCTAAATCTGCTGTGGTTCTATCCTGAGAAAACAATGCACAATAGCCCAATTCCCTTAGCAGATTTGCCACAGCAAGCACCAGTGAATTATTTGTATCACCACCATCTAGAAATTAACTTGCTGACACAATCGGTGCAGTTCCGAGAAGCCGCAGAGAATCATCAATGGCAACCCCGCTGTAGTCGCGCCCAAGTAGCTTTAGATACCTGTTTAGAGTTATCAGTGCCTTGGGCAGATTTGCAAGTGCCACCAGATTATCCCTTGCGCTTGATTTTAGTGCAGTCTGATAATGGGCGTTTCTGCGATTATTTGCCAGAAAATGCGTTGATTCCGATTGAAGTTCCATAATCAACTATGACTAATTAGGCTGAAGTGTGAAATGAATTGCTTCAGCCTAGATCTGCTTCTATTCGTAGTTGGCTAATTACAATAGAAAGATTGAAAGCCTCTTAATATATAGCTTTGTAACGCGATGTGCGACTTATTTTTGAAACCCCACTTCCATTCCTCTTCCCGCAACGGAGAGAAACTTTGATGATTACTCCCCTTCTCTTGTAGGGAAGGGGTTGGGGGTTAGGTTTGACATAAAGTTGCACACGGCGTTTTGTACTGAAAATTTGTACCTCATTCATCTGCAATCTGCTGTAATATTGCAGTCATCTCAGTAATCCGGATAAATTTGTATAAAAATTATAAAACTTTGATTTTGAATTACGGATGAATTTTAAAATAGAGCAAGAATTTGCAAATAAGCAGTAATGATACTGGCAAAAAAATATTTTTATAGTTAAATTGAAGACAACACAGAGTAGCTGTTTTTGAACCATGAATCGCTTTTCTGGAAACATGACTAATTTTCAAAACGAGTACAGTTCACAAAAGAATCAACTGGCTCAATTGTGTGGTTCCACGCAGCTATTTCGCGATCGCTACATCATCCTGCGAATTTTAGGTAGAGGTGGTTTTGGTATTACTTTTTTAGCCAGAAATGCCCAATTACCAGGCAACCCTCTGTGTGTGATTAAACAACTTTGCCCAAAGACAACTAGTACTAAAAGTTGGCAAAAAGCCTGTCAGCGCTTTGAGCAAGAAGCCAAAACTTTAGCGCAACTTGGTAGTCATTCGCAAATTCCTATGCTTTTAGACTACTTTGAAACAAATGGCGAGTTTTATTTAGTGCAAGAATATGTGCGCGGCTACACTTTAGCACGGGAAGTCAAGCGGAACGGCACTCAAACTGAAACAGAAGTGAAACACTTTTTACGAGAAATTTTGCCAATATTACAATACATACATCAAAATCGCGTTATTCATCGAGATATTAAACCGCAAAACTTGTTGCGCTGTGAAGATGATCAGCGGTTAGTAATGATAGATTTCGGTGCAGTTAAAGAAAAGTTAGTTGATATTGCGGAAGACTCTGGTTATAAAACTGCAAGTACTAATTTTGTTGGAACAATGGGGTTTGCACCTCCAGAACAGTTTGCACTGCGGCCAGTTTATGCCAGTGATATCTATGCAGTGGGAGTCACTTGTCTTTATTTGTTGACTGGTAAAGGGCCTCTAGACTTTGAACAGGATATCTCCACAGGTGAGATATCATGGCAAAAAGAAGTGAATATTAGCGATCGCTTTGCCAAAATTTTAGGCAAGATGGTGAAATTTTCTTTAGATGATCGCTTTAAAACAGTTGATGAGGTAATTAAAGCTTTAAATATAGAGAATAATTTACCCAATTTAAGCAACTGTTTAACAACTCAGCCTCTGCGAGAATTTCCGTCTCAACCACAACAAACACCTCCACAAGCATATATATCACCGACTAACAGAACGGCGATCGCAATTCGAGAATGGAAAGCTAAACTCAACCACAAACAGTTGCATCGTCAGTTTAATTCTTACTTAAGTTCTGTTTAGAGAGGCATTTTTATCAACATTTCAGTAAATAGCTTAACGTTAATGAGCCATAAAAGATTGACTCAACCAATATCCAATTGTCCCAAATATAATTATGATTAATACAGGAACAAACCATATTTCTAAATGGGGGTTTTCTATAGTTGCTAGATGGAAGATTTGCCATTCAATATAAGCAAATATCCAAACTATTTCACTTTTTAACCAATTCAGCATTGAGCAAGCAATTTGATACTGCCGTAAAGCATTTAATTCAGTAATGATCACTGCATAGTTAAATGTATGAGGATAACGACTGATAAATGTTAAAAATCCATAAATTGCTAAAGCTATAATTGCTAACAGCCAGAGAATTTTTTTACTTCCCCAACTATTGACTTCGCCATCAATTTCAAAATGGATGGGTATAGTCTCTGGTAATGTCAACCAAGCGTGAATAGCAATACCAAATAATCCCACTAGTCCTGCCAGTGCAATCCAATTTAGTATTTGTGCTGAAGATGATTGAGGAATTACTAGAACAGGTCTATAACGACTCATATTAGTAACTTTTTTAGAGTAATTCGTTTCTAATCTATTTTGACAAAAAAGTAAATGTCTTGAGAGGACGTAGAAGATATGTTGGGATTGAAGAAGAATTCAGGAGTTATACCGTTTCACTTTAAGTTTGATACAAATAGACCGCAGGGGAGCCAGCGCGTTGGGCGGGTTTCCCGACTTGTAGCGACTGGCGTGGGCAGGGGGAAAGAATGAAAAACCCATAAATTTGTCTCATTTTTTTCGTGAAATGGTATCAGAATCAATTAGTCGGGGATTCAGACGCTCTCTGCGAGACGCTATCCGCCACTCGCAGAGAATTTCCAAGCTGATACCATTTTGGATTTTAGATTTTGGATTTTGGATTGATAAAGAGTTTACTGGTAAGCTGTTCAGAAATCAATTTGTCGCCATCATTTTTCAAATTGGTATGAATTATGACTCCTGAATTCTGTTCGATAATTTAAGAGCAAACACCCTAAAATCCTACTTTCCATCTCTGCAAAGCAAGAGTCAAGAGTTAAGCTAGATTAAGTTTAGTTAAATTTGAGTCATGTCTGACTTCAAAGAAAATATCGCCACGTTCGCCAGACAGTTTGTTCCCTCTTATCGATTCATTCGCACCCATGAATCAACCCTTGGTAACAGTCATAAACTGCAAACAGAACTAAATCCTCACTCAATTAAAGTTTTAAATTGGAATATAGCTAAAAATAACTTTGATAAAATTTGGTTTAAAGACTTTTACCGAATTTTAAGACAGTACCAGCCAGATTTAATCTTTTTCCAAGAAGTGCGGATGGGTGTAGGTGTAGAACAAATTATTGGTTTAACAAATTTCAGTTGGGCTTACGCGCCTAATTTTATTGATGCTCATCATCAAACTTATTCTGGTATTTTAACAGCAGCTAATGTTAGTCCTGTTAGCAAAAAAGCTATAGTAACTAAACATTATGAGCCTTTAGTCAATACGCCCAAGGTTTCATTAATTACGGAATATTCTTTATCTAATCAACGAAAAACACTTTTAACTATTAATAGCCATCTAATTAATTTTGTAGATATAAACAAATTTAAAACTCAATTGCAAGAAATAGAATTAGCATTATCTACACATCACGGGGCGATTATCTTTGCTGGGGATTTTAATACTTGGAATCGCCAAAGAGCAATACTTTTAGATAAAGCTATCACTAAGTTAGGCTTAAAATCAGTAGAATTTGCCACCCAGGAAAGCAAGAAGATTAAAAGGTTCCTTTTGTCACCCCCCTTAGACTATATTTTTTACCGAGGCTTAACTGAAAAACCAGCTAGTGCTAAAGTTTTAGACGAAATTAATTCATCCGATCACAAGCCATTGCTGGCAGAATTTAGTTATGTCGATATGTGAAAAATAACGATGCTTGTAGATATTAGCATCCTCACTTTTTTTAGTGCAGCTACCGTTGTAGTTCATACCTTGGGAATTGCCCATGCAGCCCATGCAGTCATGACAGTGCGTTCTTCCCGTGGAGCGATCGCTTGGAGTATTTCTCTGATCACCTTTCCCTGGCTGGCTCTCCCCTTATACTGGATTTTAGGCAGAACAAAATTTCATGGATACGCCGAAGCCTTGCGCTCAGTATTTGCTCAACACCAGAAATTAGTTCATCAAGCTTATAGTGAAATAACTAAATTTCAGGTTGCAGTCCCAGAGAAATTAAAATCACTAGAACCATTAGCAGAAACATTTACAGGCATTTGCTTTACATCAGGTAATGCTGCGGAATTACTCATTGATGGACAGCAAACATATCAAGCAATGTTGAGTGCGATCGCCTCTGCAAAAAGTTATATTTTGTTGCAATCTTACATCGTTGATGATGACGCAGCAGGTAATGAATTTCAAGCAGCTTTAATTACTAAAGCCAAACAAGGTATACGCATCTATTTTCTTTATGACGAAATTGGTTCTAACAAATTACCTCACACTTATCTCAACTCTCTGCGCCAAAATTTAATTCAAGTGAGCGCATTTCACACTACTAAAGGTAGAGGTAATCGTTTTCAACTTAATTTCCGCAACCATCGCAAAATTTTAGTTGTGGATGGTGAAATTGCATTTACTGGTGGTTTAAATATTGGTAATGACTATTTGGGTAAAAATCGCCGTCTGAGTCCTTGGCGCGACACTCATATCAAACTGCAAGGGCCGACTGTTCAAAGTCTGCAAAGTTCTTTTTTGCAAGATTGGTATTGGGCAAATCGCCAAGTTATCGATGTTAACTGGCAAGTGCAACCTAATAGGGAAGCTAACCAAACAGCACTTATCTTACCCACAGGCCCCGCTGATAAACACAAAGCTTGTCAACTTTTTTTCGTTAATGCAATTAATCAAGCGCAAACTCGTCTTTGGATTGCTACTCCCTATTTTGTCCCAGATGATTCAACTTTGACAGCCTTAAAACTAGCAGCAATGCGCGGTGTTGATGTGCGAATTATCTTACCAAACCGACCTGATCACTTATTTGTTTATCTGTGTTCTTTCTCCTATTACAACGAAATGAAAGCTCTAGATATCAAATTTTATCGCTACAAACATGGATTTATGCACCAAAAAATTATCCTCATCGATAATGATTTAGCAGGAGTAGGCACAGTCAACCTCGATAATCGCTCATTTTTTCTCAACTTTGAAGTCATGGCATTTATAATCAATGCTCAATTTGCTCATAGCGTTGAGAAAATGCTCAAAACTGATTTAGCTGCCTCAATTACAGTAAATTTCTCTGAATATGATAAAAAACCTCTGTGGTTCAAGTTAGCTGTGAGAATATCTCGCTTACTCACACCTTTGTTGTAAACTCTATTCATTGCTCCTTAACTCTCTGCGTAAGACAAAAACAAAAGCAAATAAACTAGTTTCTTAGCTCCAGAATTTGCTAAACTCCAACTTCGGAGATCACAAATAAACTTAAATATTGGGAATTCGGAGGGGTTTCAGGGTGGCTCACGATGAACGTGCAGTAACGGAACAAATTCATCCAAAAGATATTTCCTGGCCATTTTGGCCGATTGTGCCACTCTACCCATATAGCAGGCGGCGGACAATTCGTAAAGAAGTCATCAAAAACACTATTTGGACTTTTGACCAATTACAAGGCATCTTTTACGTTGTTGTGCCGATTCGGATGACTGTTGTCAAGCTAGATGCAGGTGGTTTACTGGTATATGCACCTGTTGCACCAACAAAAGAATGTTTTCAACTTGTTCAGGAGTTGGTAGCAGAACATGGCGATATCAAATATATTATCTTGCCAACTATCTCTGGTATCGAACACAAAGTTTTTGTCGGCCCTTTTGCGAGATGCTTTCCTAATGCACAGGTGTTTGTTGCGCCGAATCAATGGAGTTTCCCGTTGAATTTACCATTAAGTTGGTTGGGTTTACCTGCAAAACTTACTCAAGTTTTGCCAGAAGATAGTAGTCTAGCGCCTTTTGCTGATGAGTTGGACTATGCAATCTTAAAGACAATTGATTTAGGCCCTGGTAAGTTTACAGAAGTGGCATTTTTTCATAAGCGATCGCACACTTTATTAGTCACAGATGCGGTAGTATCTGTACCAGAAGAACCACCAGCGATCGTCCAACTCGATCCCTATCCTTTATTATTCCACGCCAAAGAAAAAGGTTCGGATGTTGTGGCTGACAATCAAGCAAATCGCCGCAAAGGATGGGAACGCATCACACTGTTTGCTTTATACTTTCAACCCAGTGCTTTAGAAGTACCTACATGGGGCGAGGTGTTCCGTGATGCTTTAAAAGCCACAGAACGCTCTAGAAAGGCTTATTTTGGGTTATTTCCCTTTAAATGGCGAGATAACTGGCAGAGGTCATTTCACGCTTTACGCGGAGATGGGCGTTTGTTTGTCGCACCAGTTTTACAAACTCTCATTCTTAACCGCGCACCAAAGGAGACGCTTGATTGGGCGGAGAAAGTCGCCAGATGGGATTTTCAGTGGGTGATTCCCTGTCATTTTGACGCACCAATTAAAGCTCAACCGCAGCAATTTCGCCAAGCATTTTCTTTTTTAGAAAAACAACCAATGGTCAGTACAGGTTTGTTTAATAGTAGTAGTTATCCTTTACCAGAGGACGATTTTAAAATTCTTAGAGAAATTGATGCAGGTTTAAATAAGAGTGGAATTGTCCCACCGGCGAAGGAGAAAATCTAAAAGGTTGTAGGGATTTAAAAGCAAATTTGATTACGTCCGTTTTTCTTAGCTGCTCGGACTTTATCGCTGGCTTGTTGCAAAAAAGACACAAGGTTATTTTCTGCCATTAGTTCAACAACTCCAATACTTGTCGTGAGGTGAAACTGCTGGCCATTGTAGGCTGTGATGATTTCTTCACTCAAAGCTAGGCGAATTCGTTCAGCTATTTGACATCCGGTATTGAGGTCAGTGTTGGACATAACAATACAAAATTCTTCGCCACCGTAGCGTGTAACCCAATCTCCTGCTCGGATATGAGTTGTAAATATTTTTGCAGCAGTTTTTAAAGCTTGATCACCAGTAGGAAAACCGTAGGTACGATTCACCTCACCGAAATTATCTAAATCGAGGAGCAAGATTGTTAGCCGTTGCTGATATTTATGATATTTTTCGATCTCACGGGCTAGTAGTCTATCGAGATAGCGCCGATTAAACACCTCAGTTAAGCCATCATGTTCTGCTTCTATGCGGTATTTATTGGCTAAACGACTGGCTTTCAGCACCATTTCACTAATCATTCGTTCCGCAGTGACACGAATG
Organism: Nostoc sp. C96; assembly: GCF_059384975.1. Lineage (NCBI taxonomy): Bacteria > Bacillati > Cyanobacteriota > Cyanophyceae > Nostocales > Nostocaceae > Nostoc > Nostoc sp. C96. Next base: position 674,784 of record NZ_CM182020.1, read on the forward strand.
CGATGCTCAAAATCAGTGATTAGTTTATCTTGACCGGAAGCGTCTGCGATCGCCTCAAATTCTTCTGAGGTGACAACGCGGTTACGTCCCTTTTGCTTGGCCGCATAGATACATTGATTGATTTCTTGCCATAATTGCTCAACGGAAGAATGTCCTGACATCGTAACTACTCCTAATGAAGCTGTTAGATGCACAGAAGACGTGTCATTCAGCTTGAATTCATGAGTTTCGATCTGCGTTCTGAGAAATTCGGCAAAAGCTTTTCCCTGCACCATACAACCATCCATACAAATAGCAAATTTATCGCCGCCTGTCCGAGCGACGATGCTTGCTCCTAGTGAGTACTTTTGAAGAATTTGTCCAATCTCTTGTAATATCTGATCTCCGACATTATGACCATAGCGATCGTTAATAAATTTAAACCGATCAATATCTAAGTAAATTAAAGATACAGGTTCTACCTCTTCGTTGGATGTTAAAAGCTTGATGGCATAATCATTAAATTTGCGAAAATTAGCAATTCCTGTTAACTTATCCAGACTAAATAAATGCTTTTGTTGGTTATGCCAAATACTGCGCTGTAAACGTAAACCTATTTGCTGATTAATAGCATCAAGTTTACAGGTTTCATCTGCTGCTTCTAACCAGCAAAGAACAGCAGTTTCTTGCTCAATTGTCTCTACTAAGACTACTATTGGCAAACCAACAGTAGTATACATATATTTGGCTTGCTCCAAATTTTCAAAAGCTTTGATATCGAGTACAATCACGTCAAAATCTTGCTCAAATAAAGTTGCAATATCAACTTGCATCCACTCAAAATTGAGGGGAATATTTATTAGTTGAGGCAAATCTAGTGGACTACACCATGCAACTCGAATTGCATTCACCTGTTTATTCATTAATTTCCAACTTTAGTAACCGACAAAAGTGTATGGGTAACTTAAAGTTTAACAAGTGAATTCAGTAGTCTGTGAGCAACATTCTTTGACTAAGAAATTAAGTTGTTCTAGGTGAAGTTACTAACATGGAAATTGCTGAGTATGATGCAATTGCTAAAACTTGTGTTTCCATTGCAGCCATTAATATGAATTTTACGAGATTTTAAGCCAGTTATAGCAATCTTAAATGAGTCATGAAAAATATAGATAAGGAAACGAACTAAAACTATTTTGGATGATGGAAGGGTTTATTGATCATCTGTTCAGAACTCAATTTCTCACAATCATTTTTCAAATTGGTATAACCTGATGCTCTTGTGTTGCTAACGGATTGATATCCTTCTAAATTCATTTATGCCAATGACAAAAAATTTTCTCTCAAATGTTCAAGTCATAACATTGCTGTAGCACATCCTATGAGACTGACATTGTTGAATAAATCGCTGGGGAATTTCTATACTAGCGCCCCAATGTAAATGTATATATGAAGCATGAAGATTAATAGGTAAATTCCAGCCTTCAAAGCCCATATTCTCATCACAATCGTAGCGGTAAGTTGCAAATAATGGCTGATGAAAATTAGCTTTTAAACTTGAGCGGTGAAACTCATGTCCGTAAATATTTGTCCCAGCATTTACTAACAAACTATCTTGTAAAGCTACCGCCCGACGATAACCCAAAGTTAAACGTTTATCCATACAAGCAGATGTGGGAATTATTCCTACCATTGGGTAAGTTTTACCCTCAAAATCGATGATTTTTTCACACAAATACATCAATCCCCCACACTCGGCAATTGTCGGCATTCCTTGAAGAATAGCTGTTTTGACTGCTTGTAAAACATTTGTATTTTTAGTTAATTGTTCAGCAAATACTTCTGGGAACCCGCCACCAAAATACATTCCCTGGATATTTTGAGGTAATTCTGAGTCTGCTAAAGGACTCCAAAAGACTAACTCTGCACCTAATTGTTGGAGTAAATCGAGATTATCTTGATAATAAAAATTAAAAGCGCGATCGCGTGCAACGGCAATCCTAACTTTACTGAGTGCTGTTAGCGGTAGCGGGAGTTGAGCATCGTGCTGAGTTACCGAACTTTGCTCAACGCGGGGAACCCGCGCACGCAAGTTCTCGCTGAGTTTTGAGTTTTGAGTGTCTAACAACGGTAATAAACTTTGCCAATCGAAGCAAGTATCACCTAAATCAGCTAGACGTTCTACCACAGCATCCAGTTCGCTAAGTTCGCCTGTGGGGACTAAGCCGAGATGGCGGTCAGGAATTGTAATGTTATCTTGACGACGCAATACACCGAGAATCGGTAATTGTAGAGATTGTAGAGCATCTTTGAGTAAAGAAAGATGGCGATCGCTCCCCACGCGATTGAGGACTAAACCGGCTATTTTAATTTTAGGGTCAAAAGAACAATAACCGTGAGCGATCGCCGCCACAGAACCCGATAACCGACTGCAATCAATTACCAGCACTACAGGCAAATCTAGTAACCGCGCAACATGAGCCGTACTGGCAAAAGTGAATGGGTGTTGACTATCATCTTTTCCACTCCCCATCACCCCATCAAACAACCCCATCACCCCTTCTACCAAAGCATATTCACTTGCTTGGTGATGTTTAGCAAAACATTGCTGAACGTAGGCTTCACTAGTCAGCACTGGGTCTAAGTTGCGACAAGCAAGACCAGTCACATACTGATGAAACATTGGGTCAATATAGTCTGGCCCGACCTTGAAAGATTGCACCTGACCACCACGACGACATAAAGATGCTAACAGGGCGAGTGTGACTGTTGTCTTACCCACCCCGCTACGTTCGCCAGCAATTACTAAAGCCATAAGAAGATTAAGAGGTTGTGACTAGCTTAAATCTTAAAAGATTAGTATACCGTCACCGTGAAAATACACTGTGTAGGAAAGAATAGTGAAAATCGTTTTATGCTAGAGTCCCAAAAGCCAAACCCTGTACCCTTGATTGATTTTTCAGAAGAAGAAATGCTTTATTGGATGGTAGATTACTACAACGAAATAGTTGATTACTATGAAGATACTGTTAGACAACAAAAAGCGCTCCTACTTTATTTGACGTAACTACATATTGAAGTAAAAGTACGAATTATCTTAATAAAACCTCCGCGCAACTTTGCGCCATCCTCTGCGTATCTTTGCGTTAAAAAAAGCCCTCCATTTTGAAAATTGGAAGGCTTTTTTGACAAATTAGCTGAGATTAATCTAACTCTTCACTGAAGGTTTCACAGTTTGGGCAATAACTCCCAAGCTGTCTTCAAACAGAGTTTCACGTCCCCAGCGTTGTACTTGCTGACTCAACAGTGCTTCCGCCTTTTGTTCAGAAAGTGAACTCACTTGTTGGAACAAACCAGCAGATTGAGCGCCGCCGTGGGTTTCCATCCGCATACAACCCCCAGTTTCCGAGCAGATGACTGTGCTACAGTCGGCTTTGGTATTAGTTGAACTTAGACGTAAAGCAATCAAGTCGCCAGAGATATCACCTGCATCAGCAACCGGAACTCCAGCTAACTCGGCTTCTATTTGCTTTTGGTCTTGAGCTACAAAACGAATCCGAATGATATCGTAATCATTGCTTTCCTTTTGATAGGAAATCGGCATCCATTCTAAGCGACTAGCCAACCAACCTAAAAATAATAGTGCTTGGGCAGGGTTGCCTTTTTCATAATCAATTGTTACGCGGTCAATGTCTTTTAAGGCTGTGCGACGATGAGGGGGGTCATAAGCTTCCGCAGTTAATTCTTGCCATGCTGCTAAACGCCGCCAATTCAAGTCAGCCACAGGTACGTTAGTTTCGACTAACTCATATAAGCTGAGTAAATCGCTTTCTGGTTCGTTAAAGTTACAAGAATCAACTATAACGTTATTGCAAACGGCTGCCAGTCTCTTGAATAATGGGTTGTTGGGGTCGGGAGTAGCTTTCCACCATAGGAACTTAGGCAGACCACCAATGAGTAATGCGGGAATCATCCCGCCAATTCTTTCTAAAGCTGAGGCTGTACCAGAAAGGGTGATGTATTCACAACAAACAAGAGTGCTAGAAGATTGCTTTTGAATTGGGCAGTAAGCTGAAACTTGTGCTTTTACCCCTTCATCTTCACCAGCGATGGGACATAGAGCAATGATGCGGCAGGGGTTGCGTAAAGCAATTTCATCAGCAATTCTGGGGCTGGTAACACTAACGTTATAGGAACCATTACCATTTTCCGCAACGGCTCCATTGCCTTGGCGTTTGGTGTATTCTTCCCGTAATTTTGCCAAAGTTTCTGGTGTAGCCGTGCCAGTTTCTAGTAGTTCATATTTTTGTTGCGCTTGTCGCAGTGCGATGTCTGTCTGTGGCCCTAAAATCCCATCGATGGGGCCGTTATAAAATCCCAGAGATGCCAATAGATATTGGGTTTCTTCAGGTTCGTAAACCACTAAGGTAAAAGTTGTGGCACGAGTAGCAGCAGGTAAGCCGCCATCTTCACCAGTGATACCGTAACTTTGCCAAATTTGATTCAATTCCCCTTCGATTTCATTCAGCGAAATGTCCTTGGGGGCTTGGAGTGAAAAAATGGTAGGAGCTTGGGTCATAGTAATTTTGGATTTTGGAGTTTGAATTTTGGATTGACGATTTAAGATTTTTGATTAAGAACTACTAAACAGAATTAGTCAGAAATAGTTTTTGCTTTTATCTATTACCTATTCGCTATTTCTTTGTTCCTAATCTAAAAATCTAAAATCTAAAATCTAAAATTTTACAGTCTGCGCCAGCGACGGCCGTCTTGGTTTATCAACAATTCGGCTTCTGCGGGTTCCCATGTACCGGCTTCGTACTGGGGAATAATTGTTGGGTCGGTGGGTGCATCCCAAACAGAAAGGGCGGGGGTGACTATTTGCCAAGCTGCTTCCACTTCGTCAGCCCGTGTGAACAATGTTTGGTCGCCCATCATACAATCTAAGAAGAGGCGATCGTAGGCATCAGAAGTACCGGAAATTCCGAAGGAACCGTAGCTAAAGTCCATATCTACGGAACGAGTACGGAATTCTGCCCCTGGCATTTTCACATCAAAGCGCAAAGAAATTCCTTCGTTGGGTTGAATCCGCATTGCCAGTACGTTGGCATTTCTTTGTTGGGCGGCGGACTGGAACATCCGAGAAGGAACATCGCGGAAATGAATCGAAATTTCGCTGACTTTTTTCGGCATCCGTTTGCCAGTCCGCAAATAGAAGGGTACACCTTGCCAACGCCAGTTATCTACCATGAATTTCATGGCTACATAAGTGGGTGTACCGGACTTGGGATCAACACCTGGTTCTTCGTGATATCCTGGCACTTGTTGTCCTTTCATCCAACCAGCACTATATTGACCGCGAATGGCCGAACGAGACAAATTGCGGATATCTGCTAGACGAGTTGCTTGAAGTACTTTAACTTTTTCTGTGCGAATACTGTTAGCATCCATTGAGTTGGGTGCTTCCATTGCCGTCAAGCAGTAAAGTTGCATTAAGTGGTTTTGCAACATATCTCGGAGTGCGCCGGCTTTTTCATAGTAACCAGCCCGGTCTTCTACCCCTACGGTTTCAGCAACGGTAATTTGTACGTGATCAACGAACTGACGGTTCCACAATGGTTCAAAAATCGCATTGGCAAAGCGGAACACGAGCAAGTTTTGAACGGTTTCTTTACCTAGGTAGTGGTCAATGCGATAGACTTGATTTTCTTTACAATACTTCTGCACAATCACGTTGAGGCTTTGAGCAGAAGCCAAGTCTCGACCAAAGGGTTTTTCAATTACTAGGCGGTGCTTCTCTGGATTGTCTAGCATTCCGCCTTCTCCTAGTTGCCTGATGGCTTCGGGGAAGAAGTTGGGAGCGACGGAAAGGTAGAACATCCGATTACCGCGTGTACCCCGTTTTTCGTCTAATTCACTGAGTAAGTTTTTCAGTTTTTGATAACTTTCAGGGTTGTCTATGTCACCAGGACAGTAAAACAAACCTTGAGAGAAGTCTTGCCATAGTTCTTCGAGTTCGACACCACCGTGGGCTTCTTCCATGCCTTTACGCATTTGTTCACGGAAGTATTCATGTGTCCATTCCCGACGTGCCACACCAACAATCGTGATTTCTGGTGGAACCCGCCGTTCTCGCCGTAGTTTGTATAATGCTGGAACTAGTTTGCGCCAGGTAAGATCACCAGAAGCGCCAAAGATAACTATAATTTGGGGTTCGGGCATCCCTTGCTGTTGCAGACCAACGCGCAAGGGATTTTCTAGCAGACTGACCATAACAATTTTTGGATCTTGGAGTTGAGATTTGGAATGGGAGGAAGTATGAAGTATGAATTATGAAGTATGAAATTACTTTTTTGTGTTTATCTTTCAGACTTCAGACTTCACACTTCAGATTTCTTAGACCCTACACAGGTGACAATAACTTGACTTTGTTTTCTAAAGAGTTCATCAAGGACTTGAAAGGTTGGACAAATTTATCAATACCTTCCACTAACAGTTCATCCATTACGGTATTGATATCAATGTTTATGTCTGGATCTTTCAAATTTTCGATAAGTTGATAAGCTTCATGAACTTTGGTTTCCACGCGATCGCCTACATCGCAGTGGTCAGCACAAGCTGCTATTGTCGAGGGTGGTAAGGTGTTAACGGTATCGTGGCCAATTAACTCATCAACATACATCACGTCGCTGTAGTTCGGGTCTTTGGTGCTGGTACTAGCCCAAAGTAACCGCTGTACTTTTGCCCCTTTGGCTGCAAGGGCTTGCCATTGGTCGCTTTCAATAATTTTTTTGTATTCTTGATAAGCTATTTTGGCATTAGCGATCGCTACTTTGCCTTTTACGGCTCTGAGTTTGGCTTCTAGGTTAATATCATCAACGCCACGGTGCAATTTTGCATCGATTTTTGCGTCAATGTTACTATCAATGCGACTGAGGAAAAAGCTGGCGACAGAAGCAATTTTGCTAATGTCTTTTTCCTCAGAGGCGCGTTTTTCTAAGCCTCGAATATAAGCCCAAGCTGTATTAATGTAGCTTTGTACAGAAAATAACAAAGTAACATTGACGTTAATTCCGTCGGCGATTACTTGTTCTACGGCTGGTAAACCTGATTCTGTACCAGGAATTTTAATCATGATATTTTCCCGGCCAATTTCTTGAAAATAACGGCGGGCTTCGTTGATGGTGGCTTGAGTATCATGAGCAATAGTTGGTGGTACTTCGATACTCACATAACCATCAAGTCCATTCGAGGCTTCATATACAGGGCGCAGAATATCTGCCGCATTACGGATATCTGCGAAAACTAAAGATTCGTAAATTTTGTAGGTTGGTAATTTAGCGCGAACACCTGCTTCTATGTCCGCATCATAAATCGCATTACGCGCGATCGCTTTCTCAAAAATGGCTGGGTTCGAGGTGATCCCGGAGATTCCTTGATTTTCTACCAGGTTTTTCAATTCCCCTGATTGAATCATGTCTCGCGTCAAATTATCCATCCAGATACTTTGACCGTATTGTTGAATCTCCTGTAGATGATTAGTCGCCATAGCTTAGTTCCCTCCGTTTAATGATGTCTCCAAGTGAACTTGGCAATCCATCCTGTGATGGTGACTTTTGCATTTTGGCTTTGCCAATCACTTATCGCATCGACCAGCTGAAATAATCTATCACTACTTCATCCGCACTGTAGTAGTGATATTTTCTCTTCTTCATCCCAAGCAGACACTAGTAAAGCAAGATAAAAATAACTTCACAGTAAGAAACAGTTAAAAGTGAATGCTCAATGGTCAATAGTCAATAATTATTGGTAAATAAAATTTATTTTTGACTTTTGACTTTTGACTTTTGACTTTTAAAACTAGTGACCGTTTTGAATAAAAGACTCAACTTTTGCCACAGACTCTTTACTACCAATAATCAAAGGTGTGCGTTGGTGGAGTTTTTTCGGCACCACATCTAAAATATCTACTAGTCCTGTGGTGGCGCGACCGCCTGCTTGCTCAATCAAAAAAGCTAGAGGAGCCGATTCATAAAGTAAGCGTAATTTACCTTCTGGCTTTTGAATTGTACCTGGGTAGAGAAATACACCGCCTTGAACCAGAATTCTATGGATATCACTCACCATCGCTCCACTATAGCGAGCAGAGTAGCCCTCTGTACGATGAACGTACCGAACATATTCTCTAATTGACTCTTCCCACTGCCAGAAATTTCCTTCATTGACACTGTAAACAGAGCCATTATCAGGAATCCGAATATTTTCTTCGGTGAGGATAAACTCTCCCAAACTGGGATCAAGAGTAAATGAATGCACCCCTCTACCTATACTATAAACCAGCATAGTGCTTGGCCCATATAGTATGTATCCAGCGGCAATTTGCTTACGTCCATTAGTAAGTAAATCGGTGGCTAAACCATCCGCGTCGTCTCCTTCTTGTTGGCGAATCGCAAAAATGGAACCCAAGCTGAGATTAGTATCGGTGTTAGAAGAACCATCTATTGGGTCATACAACAAGGTATAACGACCTATAGGGCAGTTTTCTGGGATGTAATAAGGGTCGTCCATTTCCTCAGAAGCTAGGCGACAAACTAAGCCACTTTGCTTAAATACCGAGATAAAAACATCGTTGGCATAAACATCCATCTTTTTGACGGATTCTCCTTGAACATTTACATCCCCGGTAAATCCGAGAACGCCTTCCATTAACCCTGCACGGCTAAGATGACGGGCAATTAATTTACCTGCAAGGGCGATGCGATTCATCAGCGCACTTAAATCCTGAGCATCAGGAGAAAAGCTTTGAAGTTGCTGAAGAACATGACGGGATAAGGTTGTACAATCACGATCTAAGCTTTTATCTGTATGATCGTCGATTGGCAACTCCAGAGATTCTGGCGCTTTAGCCATTTTTGCATTCTCCCTAGGGACTGGTTGATAGTTAGGTTGGTAAAGTCATGGGTAGCAACTTATAGCTGCTGCTTCTATCTTAGAAAGGTAAGTTGATAACCTTGATGTGGCTTTAGATAAACTAAAGAAATGGATAAGTTTTTGCTGAATTTACCAAGGCAGAAAAGTATCGTTGCCAATGGAAGCGTAGAGGTAAAATGGCTTGTTAGATCTCACCCCATATCTACCTAAGCCCTAAAAAACCGACTGCTTGTGAGATTTGTCTGTAGCTCACAACAGCCGGGTATAGTTGCCTTCGATTGTTTAATACTTACAGCAATTTGTAACTAAGTGAGCTACAGAATGATCTTTAGCCTGAGTTACTGTTGGCTTTTAACTCCGCTAATTGTGCTGAGTTAACTTTAGCCAAGAAAATTCTTGCTTAAGAGTAAAACAATTTGCTATTATTGTCGTCCGTCTGATTTAAATTTCTTGTTTTTTCGCCCAACCACCTCGCCGATTATCGTCTTGTCGGTTATCATCTCGTGGTTTTGCTTTGTTAACTCTGAGTTGCCGACCCATCCATTCGGCACCATCTAACTCAGTGATAGCCGCATCTTCTTGAGCGTCTTCTTCCATTTCCACAAAAGCAAAACCGCGCATCCGCCCTGTTTCACGATCAGTAGGTAAGACAACTCTTTTGACCTCGCCATAGTCTGCAAATACTGCTTTTAAATCTGCTTCAGTAGCGCGGTAGGAGAGATTTCCAACGTAAATAGTCATGTGGGATCACGTAATTGTCAACAAACAGCGATTAGTTCAGCGAAAAAACAGAGATCAACAAACTACAAATCTTGCGTTGCCGCTTCTGATTTATTTTTATTGATGACGAACGTTGTGGCGCAGCAATCATAGTGCTGGCGTGACTTCAACTAAACTGTCCATAAGGCTGAACTTACGCTTACGCTCATATAATAACTGATTGTGACATTTTTCAAAGTATGGGATATTACAATCCCAAATAATACAAAATAAGCCAAACTTATAGATTTTTAAGATAAAAAGTTCATTGTGTTAATATAGCTAGTCTGATTGTTTCGCCAGTTTTTTTAGTAGTTTTTACTTAAAAAAGCAGTTATTTATACATTGTGATTAGTAATCTTGAGATTACTATTAGATTTACAAACTTTGCTAAAAAACAAAAATTTACCTGCAACTTTGCTGAATCTGTCAGAGTAAGAGTTGCAGGTAAAAAGCGATTAATTTGATGGGAAATCAGCAGCAAATTTATTCAATTGAAATTGTCTGTGGGCCTGTGGCTTTACCATTGCTCACTTCGGTTGTGGAAGTGGGGTAGCTAGTGGTACCTCTTTGTTGATCTAGCCAACTTTTCACAGGATCATCTTTCAGATTAAGTCGCAGCACTCCAGAGAAAAAACCACCGAGAAATGAGACTGGGTGATGAGTTAACTCTTTAAATATTGGTGACAATTCATCAAGAAACATGAAAAATCTCCTGGCAGTGCCATAAAAAATTATTACTTTTTTATCAATCGTAACGCGGGATTCAAAGTCAAAAGTAAAAAAGCAAAAGTCAAAATAAATCTTTTACCTTTTTACTTACTAGCTCCTAGTTAGGTTGTTGATCTGGAAACATACACTTGTCAGAATCACAACCGCTAGGGCCTGCTTCTGTTAGTTCGCCGGAGTCGTAGCGGCTGAGAACAGCACAGAAATCATCGGTTTTACGTCGTGTTAACACTTCTTGAGATAAACGCTCATAAGTTGCTTTGTCTATTGGCTCAAATGGGAGACGGGGGAATGATTGTAAATCGTCAAATCGTGCTAATAATGCGGCGGAAATGTAACCCTCATCATTTTGGATGGCTTCGTAAATTCGCTGTCCTAACGGTTCAACTTCATCAGCCCGTAGTTCTAGGGTAGCGGATGTGTTGTGGGTAACGTAATGACGTTGAACTTGCATGACAAAATCAAATTGGGCTAAGACAGAAAACTTAGATACGTCAATTTGATCGGCACCAGGTACATCAGCCCAAGGTACCGCGACAGGGATTTCCACCAACCATTCACTTACGCGGGGATCAAAAGGATCGTTTAATAAATTACCGTTTTCATCCTTGTCAGCTTGGGAGGGAATGACATTATAGCCGTAGTCAATACAAGCTAAGGCTACGGGGTCATTTTTGCGGAAAGTGATCCGGCGAATAAATCTTTGGGCTTTGGGTGGATGCCAACCAGAACTAGCGCCAGATAATAGAGCTTTAGTTCCACTGGGTTGGACAGTAGTACAACGATTAGGACGTTTGAGATGATGGCGATCGCAATAATCCCACACTGCCTTTTGTACTACTTCTCTCCAAAAGCTGAGATATTTTTCTTCTTGGTGCTTAAATGCTAACCCTTGGGGTGTTGCAGGTCTACCTTCTGCCCACCAGCGCAACCAGTCCACACCAAAAGCATGGACAAAGAAATCAAATAAGCCAGTAAAAGAAACCCCGACAATTGGGTCTAATTCCCGACTATATTGATAGCGCGGTTCCAAAAATTTATGATTTAAAAGTGTCGCTACAGATAATGCCCCAGCAGTGAAAGCTTCCTCTTGTTCTTTGTAATTAAATGGGTCAATTTGATTGAGATGAATCTCTGAAAGATTACAGTGGAAGTTGCTACCAATAATTTCTCCGCATGGATTTAAAGCGTATCTGCTCAAACGATGTTCTAATTCATTAGCATCTATTTCTGGGTAACGTTGTTGCAGCCAATTTTTAGCTGTTCCTTGTTCGTAAGCTTGTAAAAACTCTTTTTTCAATGCTTGGGTAGAAAGCAGATCAATGTTAGCTCTCGCTACAGCTTCACCAGCCCATTGGATCGCACCTTCGCCACTATAATATTGTTTCTGAACAGCTGCGATCGATTCTTCTAATGTTGGCTTGCGGTGAAATACTCTTGTATGATTCGCCATACGTAGAGAATCACGTTCAGGATCAATGCGCCAGTTACCGTTTTCGTCTTGTTGCCAGAGGTTATCTTTAGCTGTAGCTCCGAGTTCATCGTCAGCAGTAAACTGACGCATACCTGCACTGTTATGTGTTAGATAGCCATCGCAGTAAAAACAGTGAGCTTCTTCAACTTCAATGTCGTAAGTTTGAACGTAATCATAGCTACCCAGCCCTTTAACAGTGACAGGAATATCTAAAGAAATATCAGCTTCAGCGATGTAACGTTCATAATTGGCATCTACAGTGCGAGAACCTTGGAATCCCATCTCGCGCATTTCGCTGTAAGTGTAAGCTTGACGCATGATGACACCGGGAACGGTGAAACCATACATCTTCAGCCCTTGGCGCAGTTGGCCTTTGGACGAATGAGGTGCAATTAAAGAGTTATAACGCTCCTTCAGCGCAGGAATTGTCAAGTTGTACTTCACTTGCCACCCTTCTTCCTGGGGACGAGTTGTGGTAAGCCTACCAGCAATTCCTAAACTGGATAAAACTGCACCAACTTGTCTAATAAATGACCGATAAACTGAAGTTACTAGGTAAGGGGGTCGGTTGTTAACTCCTCCGTCACTATCCATTAAACCAGCTAAGTAAGCGGCGCGGATGTCCACAGAACCCTGCAAAATAAAATCAGGAACTACTAAGGGGACATTTGGTTGCTTAATGTAGCGATGGAAATACTCAGCTAGACGAATAGATGAACAGATTGACTTGGCAGTGTTTTCACCTTTGATAATGCCATGAGAGGCTGTTAAGCCAAATAAAGCCAAAGCCGCATCAAGTTTAGCTTGAATTCTAGCTGTGACTTCAACATCTAAACTGTTCATTGCCCATTCAACACGACCGTAGGGCTTACCGTATTTATTGCGACCAAGAGCTACATAGCCGTCACCGTGGGTTAACCCAATTAGCCAAGCTACTTCAGAGGTGAGTTCTGGAACTACAAAAGATTTGGCTGTGCGGCTATGTAAAGGTCGAGTTTGAGTAAAATCTGAAGGCAAATGAGTAACTGTGCCGGGTAAAACTTGAGTATTGTGTAGTAGGCGATCGCCTTCAGCTAAACTAGCAATGTATTTCCAGACAATGCCGCCTTGAGCATCTGCCATCACTGCTTGTCTATGGTTTAAAGTAGCTCTGGGATAAGTACCATTGGTTTCGATTTCATAAACATCTTGAAACCCTTGGTCGAATTTATCGACAACTCGCCGAAATCCTAAAGGAGTCTGTACTAAGTCACCAACTTTTACATCACGAATTGGTACAAGACCTTTAGATGTATGAACCAAAGCATCTTCAGGCAAACAACGCCTAATATTACCTGCAACAATTGTTACAGCAGCTTCGTCAATTAATAGGCAACATTCTACAGAATTTAATTGTCTGCCTAGAGCTTTATTTAAGATGTCAGCACAACGTTGATACAATCCTGGTAATTTCACAGGATTGGCAACGCCGCCAAAACCGTTGAGGGTTTCTCCGGCTTGACGAACATCACTGATATCAACAAATACTTCTACTTCATCTGTAAATCTTTTATCTGTGGAGAGTTCCAACAGAGTTTGATAAGATGCAACCCAACCTTCGCGGCTATCACCAACATGAATGGTAACGCGGTTGCCTTCTATATCGGTTTGTGTAAATTCACGACGTAAGTTTTTCGGAGTGCTGCCAATTTCGCCTTGTACTGTGACATTGAGACGATTACGGATAGGAGGTAGTTGATTAATATACTGTGGTTCGATGATGGCTCCTGTACCGCAGCCCATCATGGCCAAGTCCATCATTAAACCGAAGGCTTTCCAGTCTTGGAGATTGGTAGAGGTGCAATTGTAACCGCCGGAAAAGTTCTTGGGTTTGTTAATCCAATTTGTACCGCCTACCCATAGCCAACGGCCACTAGGTAAAGCTTTAAGTTGGCGTTGTGTTTTTTCTAAGAGGGCAATTTCTTCTGGGTTGAGCTTACCTAATTCGATTAAGCCTTGGATGGTGCGATCGCACACTTCATCGTAAGATTCTCTCAGTCCTGCTCCAGTCCGGCGGCTGTAAGTCCTAAAAAATACAGGATTGGCTGCTGGCGCGGTTTCGGGAAACGTAACACCCTGACGTTTTCTTTCAAGCTCTCGAACCATAATCAAGTCGTGTTGCTGTTGAACAGATTACGACTATACGCTAAGTGAGTTGAGGAGAAAAGATTGAAAAAATGTACACTTTACGCTATGTAATGACAGTACAAATTACAACATAAACTTATGGTGTATAATGCCCTTACTTTACTTATAAATTTATATACTATGTTGTAATTATTTTCAGTATTAAATTTATAGACTGATGGAGGTATAAGACAAATTTACCTTTTACCCCCATCAATCAAATCATTCTTTGTTGAAAGAGAAATCCGAATAAGTTCCAAGGGTTACAGCTTATTTCCAGGAAGATTTGTTTATTCGATTCTCAAAAATTTAGTTATTAAGAATACAAAAGCATTTCTTCCTTCAAAGTCAAATTTACTGTCTATTGCGGTTGGTAACTTTTAATATCTCCAAAAGCGACTTTAGCTGTATTTGGTTAAACCAAGCCATAGCAATAATAACTGCTACTGCAACCCCTCCATAACTGAGTATAGGTACTAGACTTACTGCATCAGGTGGTGGTGGCGTACCTGGGGAAGTAGGAACTATTTGAGAAAGTAAACTTGATGTTTGCTGTCTGTTATGGGTAAGGAATTGCTGAAAAATTTCAGCCTTATTTAGTCCATTTTCTTGCATAATAGTATGGTTGAAATATATTTGTTGAATGCCCTCTTGGTTGTGTGTAAAGACCAAGAGGTTTTTGTTTGTGGAATTAGGTGCTTGTTGAATTAGTAGATTCTGACGTTTTCTTTCAAGCTCTCGAACCATAATCAAGTCGTGTTGCTTTTGAACAGATTATGACTATACGCCAAGTAAGTTGAGGATAAAAGATTGCAAAATTTTCCACTTTGCGCTACTTCTGTAGCTGTACTCATGGAAATGAAAGTATACAATGTCTCTTGCTCCTTGGAGAGGTGCGATCGCTCACGCCCTACATCGCAACCGTAGTCTGGTTTATGCTCGTTACTTACAATTGGCTACAATCCGCGCAGATCATCGCCCTGCTAATCGGACTGTTGTCTTTCGTGATTTTCTTCAAGATACCAATCAGCTAAAATTTATTACTGATACTCGTAGCGATAAAATTGATCAAATCAAAAATCAACCTTGGGCGGAAGCTTGTTGGTATTTCCCCAACACACGGGAACAGTTTCGCATTGCTGGGCGCTTGACATTAGTTGATAGTCATGATGATTCTGGACTACAATCAGCCCGCCTTGCTACTTGGCAAGCACTGAGCGATGCAGCACGTTTACAATTTGTTTGGCCTCATCCTGGTAAACCCAGGAATACAGCGCCAGCAGCTTTTACACCACCAACGCCTGATTCTTTGCAACCAGTATCAAACTTTTGCTTACTATTACTTGATCCAGTACAGGTTGATCACTTAGAGTTGCGGGGCGAACCACAAAATAGAAGCATTTATCAGCTTGATGAAAATCAACAGTGGTTTTGTCAAGAAGTTAATCCTTAAGAAGGCAGGAGGCAGAAGGCAGGAGAGGAGGATAACTTTTGACTATGGACAAATGACTATTGACTAATGACTCACCATTTTTTATAGGGTAAAAATTTACCATTCATGGTGACTTTAACGCGATCGCCTTTGGGGTCTTCTACTTTTTCAATATCCAAAGTAAAATCAATTGCACTCATAATCCCATCACCGAATTTTTCTTGAATAACTTCTTTGATGGGGAAACCGTAAACTTGCATGATTTCGTAAAAACGATAAATCAAGGGATCGGTAGGAACAACAGGGCCTAAGCCTTTTGTCGGATAGCTAATTAGTTCTGCAACATCTTCGGAATCAAGCCCTAACACATCAGCCAGTTTTTGGGCTTCTTCCAAGGAAGCTGTAGCTTGACGATAAAATAAAGCAGCAATCCAGACTTCATCGCGGTCTAAAATTTGTTCTAAGTCTGCAAAGCTTAATCCTTTAATTTTTTTGGCAGCAAGCAGCTTTTGAGTTAAGGCTGGAATTGACATAGTACACTCTGATAAGTCTGCTGGACAAGGAATAGTATACTTTGCCAAGACAATCTCTCAGTTTAGCTTAAGGTAAAATTTCAACTACCGTACCTTTTTTTACTCATTGATACAGTTCATCGACATCTTGGTTTTTTAAGGAAGGACAACCAAAAGTCCAATGATTGCGATCGCAATCATCTGATCTGTACCGGATTTGCCCAAGTATTAAATGAATCCATCATCAGATTCATACTTGTACAGCTATCGATGTCTCAATACCTTTATGAGTATTTTCATTTTTCTCCATTTATATGAAACCACTGTGCATAAAATACGAATTACGAATTACGAATTACGAATGAGAATGCTGCTTTGGCAACTTAACTGTAACTTTAGTTCCCTGTCCTTCTTGACTAGATAAACTAATATTGCCGCCATGCAACTCTACACAGGCTTTAGTAATTACTAAGCCCAAACCTGTTCCTGGGATAGTGTCAACATTACTCCCACGACTAAAGGATTTGAACAAGTTTTCTTGATCTGCAACAGGAATACCAATGCCTTTATCTTGAATTTCTAGGAGAGTTTCAGATTCTTTACCATCCAGATAAATTTCTATATTGCCGCCTGCTGGGGAATATTTGATGGCATTGGATAATAAATTCAATAGTATTTGCCGTAAAAGTCCGCGATCGCCCCAAAAGCTTTGATGGTTTCCTGTCACCTGTAAAATCAATTCATGGCGATCGCCTAATACTTCTTGCTGATCTTCGATTAACTCGGAAATAAATTGCAGTAAATCTAGCTGCTGCGGCTTAAATTTGGTTTTGTCGAGTTCGAGTTGATGGACTAACAGCATATCATCCACAAGTCTGGACAAATGCCTAGCTTTTTGCTCAATGATTTGTAAGAAACGATTTTTTCTCGACTCATTTAGTTGTGCGCCTTGTTGCTTGATTGTTGATGCAGCTGCCAATATCGAAGCTAAAGGTGTGCGGTATTCGTGAGAAACTGTAGTGACGATTTGAGATTTAAATGTATTCAGTTCTTTTTCTTTTACCAATGCGGCTTGAGTCATCGCCAATAGTTCTGCTTGTTGAATAGCGATCGCTAATTGGACAGATACTTGATTGAGAATTTCTACTTCATCAGCTGGCCATAGTCTATCTTCAGAAGTAGGTTGGGCAATCAAAAATCCCCAAAGTTTTGGGTTAGGGTTATTGTTTTGGTTCAGATTAATGGGAACTACTAAATTTATTTGAGGATTAAGTTGCTCTTTTGTCTGAAAACACAAATGACTCAAACTCGCTTCATGGTGATGGGAAATTTTGCGTCTGCATCGCCAACGATGATTTTCACCCAGATTGCTGTAAGCCACCACTAAGTTTTTTTGTTTAGTCGTGACGCTACTATGAGCTACTTGTGTAGTGACAAAGCTGCTTTCTTCTTGATAGCAAGTATCCCAGAGGCGATCGCATATTTGCTCAGGCTCTTTAGATGATGCGACTATCTTACCATCCATATCAGAAGTAAACTGATAGACCATCACGCGA
This sequence comes from Nostoc sp. C96, assembly GCF_059384975.1. Classification (NCBI taxonomy): domain Bacteria; kingdom Bacillati; phylum Cyanobacteriota; class Cyanophyceae; order Nostocales; family Nostocaceae; genus Nostoc; species Nostoc sp. C96. The sequence goes on from NZ_CM182020.1 coordinate 692,319, forward strand.
TCGCACTTCAAAAGTTGCTGTACTTCAACTACAGCTGTATGCAGAATTTCTGCTAGATTCAGCGACTGACGGATGCGAAGTGCTGTTGTCGCAATTAAACGCTGTCGTTCTTGCGTTTTGCTGAGTTTAACTTCAACGCGAGATTGTTTAATGGCATTGCGAACTGCTAATTGTAGTACATCTAACTGGAGGTGCTGTTTAACTAAATAATCATACGCACCTCGTTTCATGGCTTGTACTGCAACTGCTTCGTCACCACGCCCTGTCAACATGATTATGGAAACAGGGGCTTCAACCTTACGCTTTTTCAAACGCTCCAGCAAATCTAACCCACTCATGTCAGGTAGGCAAAAATCCAGCAAAATCACGTCACAGTGGATTGATTGGCACAACGCCAGCCCTTCTTCCGCAGAATCGGCCTCGAATATCTGATATGAATTTTGAGGATCTTTTAAGAGATATCGACGATAGATTTTCCGATCCTCGGCACAATCATCAATGATGAGTAGCGTCCAGGTGTCCGGCATATTAAGAATGGGGGAGAATGTTTACACTCCTTCATTCACAATCCCATACATTACTGCAATTGTTAATTAATCATTACAAAAATATAAATAAAATCTTAAATTTTAAGGTACAGAAAAGTCGGGTGGGCAAAGTTTGCCCACTCTACCTTTAACTTTTGTACCAATTATCTAAATCCAGGCTATAGATAATTCTCCCCCTGCTCCCTGCCCCCTGCCCCCCATCTGCCTATGTGTAGCCATATTTTGGGGAATTGGTATTAATCCCCAGGTGGCACCGTATTACTCTCTAACCAATAGTCAACAAATGCTTGAACCGTCTTTTGCAGTTCTTGAGCATCCATCGGCTTGACTAAATAGCCATTGGCTCCTTTTTGGTAGCAAAATTCAATGTCTTTGGGGTTGGATGAGGTGGTAAAAACCACAATGGGGATTTTCTTTAAACTTATATCTTGCTTGAGCCGTTCGAGGATGTCACGGCCATCAATCCCCGGTAAATTCAGGTCAAGCAAGATGACAGAAGGCGTTGGTATGCTGTTAGGGTTTTGAGAACTTTTTTCTTGATAAAGCAAGTCTAAAACCTCGTCCCCATTAGTACATCTATATATGGGGTTCGGGACAGCCAACCGCCGCATCAGGCGTTGCAACATTTTAAAGTCTTCATTGCTATCCTCAACAACCAACAGAGGTTTGTTAAGTTTTTTCGTCATCAGAGATTTTAAAAAATGTAACAAAAAATTTTAATTATCTTAAACTATTGTCCCAAGGTGAAATAAAACGTAGAACCAATACCCACACTGGATTCAACCCAAATTTGACCGTTGTGTAACTCAACAATTTTTTTAGAAATGGCTAATCCGGCTCCTGTTCCGCCGCCATACTTTTCTTGAGAGTGTAGTCGTTTAAATAGGCGAAAGATGGTTTGGTAATGATGTTGTTGAATGCCAATACCGTTATCTTTGACATAAAAAACAGGAAATGAGGTAGCTTTTAAGGTATTATCTGATTCTCTCTCGCTGATAAAGCCAATTTCAATTAATGGTTCTGGTTTATCGTTATATTTCAAGGCATTGATGATCAAATTAGTAAAAACTTCGTTGAGAAGTACCGAGTCACACGGAACCGTAGGTAACGGCCGAGGAATGTGAATATAAGATTCAGTGTCTTGACGACTGCTACTAATTACCTCAATGACTTGGTTGAGCAATTCATTGAGATCGGTAAGTTGAAGATCGGTTTCTGTTTGTCCTAATTGCGAGAGACGCAACAGGGAATTAATCAGAGTTTCCATCCGCACAGACAAAGAAAGTACAGTCTGTAAGTAATCAATGCCATCTTCATCAAGAACTTGGGCATAATCTTCGATTAAAATTGTCGAGAAGTTATAAATGCCGCGCAAAGGTTCTTTGAGGTCATGAGAAGCAGCATAAGCAAAAGATGCAAGTTCGTGATTACTGCGTTCTAACTCTTGATTGATTTTGGCTAACTCTTCCGCTTTGGAAAGAACAATCCCGACGATCGCATTTTTCAAGGCCAAAGCATTATCAATCTCACACTGTTTCCAAGGTAGAGAAGTTAACTGGACTATTTCTTGCCACTTTTCAAAGGATGTGCGCGGGCAAAAAATAATGCTACCATCCGCCTGTACCTGAATTGATGTGTTGGGATTTCCCGCCCAATTAATAGTTTGCACAACTTCCGGGCGAAACCAGAGAATATAGTAACGCTGGATTTGGGAAATACGTAACAATAGTAAGCCACTGGCTGTATTTTTAAATTTAATCGCCTCTGGGTACTGTTTCGGGAGAGAATCGGTGGTAAAAATGCGATTGCTAACTTGACTATCTACCCAAGTAATTAGCGATCGCACTTGTTCTATATTTGGTGTTGCGCCCACCAGTGTAATTTCATTATCTAGGCATACCGCCGCCCCAGTAGCATTGACCAGAGCTAATAAACTCGGTTGCGGTTTAATTAACGCATCTATAAAATTATCCGCCTGAGAAATTAACTCGACAAATTCCCCTTGGAGAGATTTCAGCCTAACTTCATAGTCTAATTCTGAGTGAATAACTTTGTGTCCTAACTCTAAGGAAACAATCTGTCCTAAAAATTCGCAGATTTTCCGCACTTCATAAGCTAGATACTTCGGCATTGGATGATGACAAGAAATTAACCCCCATAACTGCTGATTTTTAATTAACGCAATCACCAGAATGGCGGTTACGCCCATATTTTGATGATAGGTAACACAGCAGGGGTCAACACTCCGCAATACAGCCCAGCTTAAATCAACGGGTGTAGCGTCGGCTGAATTTTGGGAAATCAACTCCACAGATTGGGCTGGGAAATTAGGGATAAATCGCTGCAAACATTGAGTATATAGCTGTCTTGCAGGTTCAGGAATATCTGTAGCCGGATAGTGCAGTCCCAAATAAGGCGGTAAATCTTCGCTTTTGACTTCCGCAACTACTGAACCCGCACCTTGTTGATCAAATTGATAAACCATCACTCGGTCAAAAGCAGTGATTTTGCGGTATTCTGAGGCAACTAAATGCAAAAATTCTGCGAGATTGGAAGTATTTTGTAGTTTGGCGATCGCTTCACTCACCAAACCATAAAAACCTAAAAAACTCACCTCATCATCACTGTCTCTTGGCTCTAGTTCTAAAATTAAAGCATTGCTTGTCCGATGAACAATAGCATCAAAATATCGCTCGCCATTGATAGTTGTGATTGGTATTTTGAAAGTTGTGAAACTACCAATTTTTTTCTCTAAGCACTGTTTAATGGCTGTTACCTGTTGAGTAGCCAGTAAACAACTCAATGGTTGACCAAGTAACTCTTGGGGTTGTTGATCCAAATAGTTCTGAGTATTGTTGCTAACTTGCCAAATTTCTAACTCAGCATTAAGTGCGAGTAATAAACCATGAGGCTGTATCGACCCAGAGAGATGAATCGGTTGGTCATGGTTATTTCCAGAAGTAGTTTGAGCAGTGATGTCTTCAGGACTCATGATGTGAATAAGTAAAGTTTAACTGATGACAATGCACTAAATCGCAGATAGAAATTATTCTGCCTTGCTCTTGCTACTGATTTGTCGAAACTAGAATGTAAATCAGAACTGTCTCAAATTATCATTTTTAACTGCCGACTTCTGCATAATTTCTAGCACCCAAGAATTATTGATATAAAAGTTACCTTAATTGCCAATTACTGATGTGCCTTTAATTTGACTAAAAGCGTCAAAGCAATTACAGTCAAGTATTATAAGATTTGTTTCTTTTATCTAGAATGTTGGTATCTAAATATTTACTGGTACTAATAGTCACTAATATAATTAAATCTAGCAAGTCTCATCAAAGAGTATGTGCATTTTAAGAAATCAGCACCAGCCTTGAAGAGACAAATCTGCTATCAAGAACTTTTTCTGTCGTACAAGGCATTTTTCATGAATCGCAAGAATTTTTTGAGCATCCTGACAACAACTGTATTTTCTTTTATATCTTTCCCGGCGATCGCCCAAGCAGAAACCCAATTTCAAACACCTTCTCGGAATATTCACTGCTTAATCGCAGATCAAAGTATTCGTTGTGATGTTTTACAAATTACTGGAAGAATCCCACCCCAACCCAAAGACTGTCAATTAGACTGGGGTCATGTATTTAATTTGAATGCGCGGGGTAGTGGATATCGGGGTTGTTATGGCGACACTGTAGCAGATGCCAACAGTCCTGTTTTGCAATATGGTAAAACGTTGCGTTATCAAGGTTTTGTTTGCACATCCAGAAGGACAGGCTTAACTTGCGTTAACCGAGATAATCGAGGTTGGGAACTTAGCCGAGAGCGACAAAGATTTTTTTAAAATTGCAGCATCTCACACCATTTCACTCAATAAATGATACGAATAATTTCTCCTCCGCCCCTCTGCCCACGCCAGTCGCTACAAGTCGGGAAACCCGCCCAACGCGCTGTCTCCCCTGCGGTCTATTTGTATCAAACTTAAAGTGAAACGGTATCAATTGAGAGTGCGATCGCCATTCAGTAAAACCAATTAATTGCTGTTTTTACACCTTCAAATTGCTCAAAAACTATCAGTTATATTATTTTTTATCTAAAAAATATGGGGAAATAACTAAGTTTAATTCCCCATATTGACAATAGATTAATGTTAGCCAAGCAAAATTAGTACGTAATATTCAAGTTTATAAATCATTTACTGTGAAAATAATCATTCAGTCAACAAACTCGGCGAAGTTAACACAAATACATCTCTAATTCCTAAACCATCAGTTTGAGGTTTGATGGGAGTCGTAAAATGGAAAAATTCGTGGTCGTTAACTAATAATAGTTCACCGGAATTTAGCACTTTGCTAAAAACAGGCTTCTCTTTTTTCGCAGTATATAAATGAGTTTCTCCCCCTTGAATATTTTCTCTAGCAACAGAGAATATGCCGATAAAATCAGTACCATCTTGATGAATACCTTCAGGTGCTGGATTACCCATATTTTCTGCGGAACAGATAGTTCTGATTTGATGAACACCTATTTCTGCTTCTGGGTGGAGTTTACAAGAATCACTAAACGCTAAGACCATCTTTTTAAAGATATCAAGCTTAATGATGCCATCTTCCAATTCCGAGAACTCTCTTTTAACATCTCCTAATAACGGATTGTATGTCTTACTTTGAAAAAGATAGCCATGAGGTAATTTTATTAACTCATTTCCAGAAACAGTAAACCGAGATAATCTTCTTAAACGATAATTGCCCTTGATATAAGGATCAACTGGCAAATTATGAAAGAATGGCTCAAAACCTTCTGGATTAATTGAATTTACTTTTCTTAATGTGAACAGAAAGGCATATTCTAATTCCGTTGATTCCCATACTGTTTGCATAGGATTTACCTGCTGGTTAGGTTTCAATCCTCCGCTATTTTTCTTTCTCGGAGGCTTATATACCGAGTATATGCTACTTTTTATTAAAGTGTCGTTAAATTAACTACAGAAATTGACAAATTGTGATAAAGCAATAACTTTACAAAAAAATAAAGATATCTTCTCTCTAGTCCCTATCTTGCAAACAGTTCTAGTTTTTTTATTCAATTCGGGTAAATCTCAAATAAAAGATTTTGCCTAGCCAAGTTATTTTTTTAGTCGCCATAGCCAAATGTCTTTACCTTCCCAGGCTGGCTTGATTTCATATTCATTTTTAAGTTTACGAAGTAGTGAATTCGGTGGTCTGTAAATGAATATATCGCCAGATTCATTAGGTATCGTAGGAATTTTTGGCTCAACTGTTAGTCTAAGCCTGACATACGGTTCAAGCAGATGGCTTAGAGATAGCATAATGCCAACATCATTATGGGTTAAACATTTTTGACTTGTGTGTACATCGCAGTTAAAAAAGGGGATTTCTGGGGATCTAGATATGTGCAACTTCACATTAAATTAGTATTAGCCAACTCAATAATCAGTAAAATTTTACGCCCAAAACGAGCAGAGAGTTTACCTGGTCAAACCCGATGAAATTTCAACTCAAGATACTTGCACGGAAGCAAAGACAAGGTTCACAAAGCATCGTTCACCTAAAGTATCGCAATGGTAATGTCGAGATTATCGGTTTAGGTGTATGGTACTCATACTGGCGCGATCCCTATCATTTACTGCTGACAGTTCCTTGGAGTGGATTTGTTCTATTAATTTGTGCTTTTTATGTAGTTATTAACACTCTGTTTGCTTTGGCTTATTTATTAGGGGGAGATTGCATTACGAATGCTCGTCCAGGGTCTTTTTTAGATGTGTTTTTCTTTAGTGTGCAAACTTTGGCATCTATTGGCTATGGGGCAATGTATCCCAAAACAACTTATGCCAATATTATTGTGACGATAGAGGCGATTGTTGGGGTGATGGGAATTGCTGTGATGACAGGGTTAGCCTTTGCTCGGTTTTCTCGTCCAACGGCGCGTGTCATATTTAGTCGTGTGGCGGTAATTGTACCCTATGAGGGTGCGCCGACTCTGATGTTTCGCACTGCTAACCAGCGGCGGAATTTAATTTTGGAAGCACAGATGCGGGTGTATCTAATGCGTGATGAAGTGACCGCAGAAGGTGATTTTATGCGCCGCATTTATGATCTTAAACTTTTGCGCCAGCAAACTCCTGGCTTTGCCTTAAGTTGGTCAGTCATCCATGTAATTGATGAGTCTAGTCCTTTATATGGGATGACACCAGAATCTTTAACTCAAACTAACTGTGTACTGATGGTATCTTTAAGCGGCATTGATGAAACAGTGGCACAAGTTGTTCATGCACGTCATAGCTATGGTAGTAATGAGATTTTATGGAATCATCGGTTTGTAGATATACTGCACCACGCATCTAATGGACATCGTTATATCGACTACAACCACTTCCATGATGTTTTACCTTTGGAGTAAAGCCGACAGGAACACAAAGTTGTTTTATTAAAAATGATGTAATATTATTAAGGATTATTTGAATCTAAGACATCTGTCCTAATTTCTAGCTGTTTTTTTGCACGTTTTAATTGTTTCCAAAGAGCCTTAATTTGCTGGTAGGCTTCTTCTGGAGAAAGTTTACCATTTGTTTGCAGGTTACTAATGTAGCCCACTCTTTGAGCAAATTCTTGTAAATTAGCGTTAAATACTAGATATTCTGGCTTAAACTGACCGTAATAGCAACTACGTGGATAAAGAAAGTCAGAGAGATTAGATAGAAAATCTGATTGCTCTGTCATAACTATTTAAATTTGGAGAATTTAATCAAACATTAGCAGTTGAGAAACTTTAGCACATCTTGTGTAAAGACAAAGTAAGCATAGATACAGGGATTCCGAGTTGTCGGATAATGCTAACTATCTTAGTCAGAGGATTCTTCAAGAGTAGTACCAACTTTGCTGGTATTAACAGTATACTAACTGAATCTAGAAAAATGTAACTAAATTAACTTTTTTCAGCTAAAACTAATGCTATGGGGGTATTAAGCATGAGATATCCTCCAATATAGGAATTTTAGCTAGGTTGTACATGTACCTATCAGGTTACTTACGGCTAATTATGCAAGCTGTATAAGTAAGACTGTCAGGCGATGTTGAAGTTGATGTTGACAATCAAATCGTGAGAGTGGCGATCGCTACTATTAGGTAAATCTTCAAAACAAAAAAATATCATTCCCGGCGGGAAACTGGGAATGAGTGCAAATATTTATTGAGTTGGCATTTAATTAGAAGCTGCTGTTTCTGCTACATTACTGATGAGTTGCTCTAAAGTGCCGAGTAATTCTTGCTCGTTATATGGTTTGGAAAAATAAGCTCTAGCACCAAGTTGGATAGCGAGTTGTTTATGTTTATCGCTACTACGAGAAGTCAGCATTGCAACTGGGATATTTTTCCAATCAATGTTGTTTTTAACTTTTCCTAAAAATCCATAACCGTCAAGACGAGGCATTTCGATATCACAAATTACAGCAGCAATTTTCAAGCCTGTTTCTAATTTTTCTAAAGCATCTTGACCGTCTTTTGCTTGTTCTACTTGGTAGCCACCTTTTTCTAGGGTAAGTGCTAAGAAGCGGCGGACATTAATTGAGTCATCAATAATTAAAATCTTGCCTTTTGGTTTGGGAGGTAACGCCGCCAGCTTTTCACTATCAACAAACAGGAACGGTGTTTTTAATCTGACTGAGGGTAGTTGATTGTTTTTGGGAGTGTTTTGGTTAGTAGCAATCCAATATAGTAATTCGTTAGCATTAACTAAGGCGACAACTCGACCATCACCGAGAATTGTACAGTTACTAAAACCTTCCGGTAAAGGGATATTACCTTCAACTTGACGGATAGCAACTTCTTGTTCACCCCAACAACGGTCTACTTGGACAGCAACAGTTTGATTGTTACCTTTGACTATTAATACACTACTAGCGTTAATGGCTGCGGGAGTTTCCAGTTCTGGACTGTCGTAACGCGGACAATTGAAATCCAAATATTGTCCCAGGCGAATCAAAGGTATCATTGTACCTTGCCAATTCAGGACTTCGCTACCGCCCATTGAGATGATGCGATCGCTTTGGAGTAAAAATATTTCCGAAACCACATCAGTGGGAAAGGCCAGTAATATTTTACTGGTTTCAACTAACAGCACTCGCGCCACAGACAGGGTAAACGGTACTGATAAGGTGAAGGTGGTTCCCTTTCCTGGCTCAGTATCAACTGTGATATCACCGCGCACCAGTTTGAGGTTGTTGCGAACCACATCCATTCCCACACCACGACCAGATAAGGCGGTGACTTTTTCGGAAGTACTAAACCCTGGTTCAAAAATGAGTGAAAGTAGTTCATCATCACTCGCACTTTCTAATAAAGAACTATCTAACCCCATTGCCAAGGCGCGAGCGCGAATTTTTTCTAAAGAAATACCTCGTCCATCATCCCGCATAGTAATAATTGTGCGATTGCTGCGGTGAGTGGCTTGAATTTCGATTAATCCTTGTTCTGGTTTACCTAAGCTGTGGCGAGTGGCTGATTCTTCTATGCCATGATCAAAAGCATTCCTTAATAAGTGCATTAAAGGGTCATTTAATGCTTCTAAAATACTGCGTTCAATTAAAGTATTGCCACCTTCAATTTTTAGCTGGACATTTTTGCCATACTCCACATTTAAATCGCGGATAGCTCTAGGAAAACGCTCAACTAATTCAGAAATTGGCCGCATCCGCACTTGATTGAGCTTGGTTTGCAATTGTTTGGAGGTTTTGTTTAATTTGCGAGCAATTTGATCAGCATCATCTACACTTAATTGAATGTCTGTGGAAACTTCTTGCACTTGGACAATAGTTTCGATCACATCTTGCGATCGCAAATTAATTTCTTCTAGGGAGTGCTGGGTGCTGGCAAGGTTTTGAGTGGTTAGTGTTGAGTGCTGAGTGGGAGAATCAATACTTTCGTTTTCTGAGCTTTCGACCAATGTCATTCCGTGGTGCTGACGCGCATTAGCTGATAGTACTCTGTTATATGCCATCCGTAGTTCTTGATTTTCCCGATCAAGAGTTTGCACTCTCTGGTTGAGATTCCGCGAGAGTTTACGTAATTTTTCTAGTTGGGAATGTAGACCGTTTCTTTGAACTATGAGTTCACTAAACAAATCATTAATTTGTTCTAGTTGTTTACTGGGAACTCGGACTGAGTTTTCTGAATGTTCACGGTCTTTGCCATTACTAATTACTTCAGTTTTGTGTTCGGCAATAATGGTGTTGATTGCTGGCAGACTAATACTTTGATTAATCTCTGCATCTAAGGGGACAAAATTACTAACAGTTATTTCTTCTGCTTGCCCAATCAATGGCGTTTCTGTTAGTTCTACTTCTTGGTTAACACCGTTATCTGTAGCCAGAAATTGGGCGATCGCATCTGCGGTTGACAGTTGCTCAAATTGATTATAATTTGTTGATGTGGTTGGTGCTTCACTTAACTCAATTGCTCTAGGTAAACTATCGAGTTGATTCGTTAAGACTAAAGCTTGCGATCGCCGCCATGTTTGCAATGCTATCTGGGCAATTTCGGGAATGCGTTCTGGTGCAGCACATTCCACACAGCGTTTGATGAAATCACACAGTTGAGTAAACGCTGTTAATTGCAGCATTTCTCCCAAACCGCCTAACTCAGCAGCCATAATTGCCACTTCTTCTTGCAAACATGGTTGTTGACTATCAGCCAACACAGATTCTAGCCGTTGTAAACAACCTTCGACTTCGGTTTCAAATAATAAATGAATAATATTTTGTCCATCTTCTGGTGACAACATAGTTGTTGCATCTTCAGGACTAGGATCACCCAAACGTTGATGAAGTTCATCAAAGACTGGAAAACAAAAACTCGTTAACCATTGTTCTTCGATGACACTTTCTGTTGATAGTAAATCCACAATCTGACGCATCCAATCAATTGCCGACAGCAATAAACTTTGCAATTGTTGGTCAATTTCTAGAGAACTTTTTCTGGTTTTTAAGACTTTAAAAGCATCCTCTAAACGGTGTGCTAAATCACTTAGCACCCGAAATCCCATCATTGCTGCACCACCTTTAATTGAGTGGGCAGCGCGGAGTGCGCCGTTAATTTTTTCTAAATCTATACGATGGCTCGTGTCGATTTCCAACAATACTGCTTCTAAAGTATTGAGGTAATCTGTCGCTTCTTCCAGAAACTGCATCTGGATTTCTAATTCTTTATCTTGTGACATTGTTTTTATTATTTAGTCAATAGTCAATGGTGAGCCAGTGCGTTGGGCGGGTTTCCCGACTTGTTCGCGTAGCGTCTCCGATTAGGAGAAGCAACTGGTGAACCCGAAGGGTCAATGGTCAATGGTCAATAGCCCAACTTTTGACTATTGACTTTTGACTTTGGACAATTTTTAGTTAACTTTAAAAGTCTCAACAGTCTCTTGCAACTTATGAGAAATCTCTACAGTTTGTTTGAGAGATTGGCAAACTACGCTGGAAGAATCTCTAGTGCGTTGAGAGATAGCAGCGATTTCTTTCATTAATAAGCTCACAGTTTGCGATGTTTGCACTTGAGATGCGGTTGCAGAAGAAATAGACTGTACTAAAGAATCAATTTGCCGGGAAACATCGAAAATTTGACCGAGATTTTGCTTGGCTTCTTCTACTACCCGCGCACCTTCGCCAACTTGGGTAGTACCAATTTCCATCGCTTGAACAACTGCGCTGGTTTCCCGTTGGATGTTCTCGACAATTTGTTCAATTTCTTGGGTGGCTGCGGCACTACGAACTGCTAACTCACCTACTTCTTCGGCTACCACAGCAAAACCTTGGCCTTCTTCACCAGCACGGGCGGCTTCTATACCTGCGTTGATGGCGAGTAAGTTGGTTTGCATGGCAATTTGATTAATTAAGGACACCACGCGGGAAATTTGTTGAGAAGATTCTCCCAACCGTTTAACTTTTTGGGCTGTTTCGCCAACACTTTCCCGGAGAGAGAGGATGTTCTGCACTGTTAAATACATTGCTTCTTCACTCTTGGAAGCATTTTGAGCGGCGTTGTTAGCTACAGTGGCGGCTTGTTCGGCACTATTGGCAACTGCTTGCATGGAATGTGTCATCTTATCAACAGCATCTAGGGCGCGGTTAATTTCCTCAGCTTGCACTAGTGCTTCGTCTGCAAGTTGGCTAATAGCGCTTTCGTTAGAACCAATAGCAGTGTTTACCTGAGTGGCGGCTTGTTTAACTTGGGTGACGATATCCCGCAAATTTTCGACAATAGAGTTGAAAAAGTCGGCGACAGTGCCAATTTCGCCGTCTGTCACATCAGCGCGGACAGTTAAATCACCTCTAGCTGCACCTTCGATGTCATTTAGTAGTTCTAAAAGTTGCAGTTGTAAGGCTTCTTGTGTTGGGCGTTCGGCTGGGGAAGTTGCTTCAGTAACAGTCTTGGTTTGGGCAATTTCGGCGGCTTGTTCTTTGACGAATACCTGCAATTGAGCAGCCATATTATCAATATTGGCACTCAATACACCTAACTCGTCTTCTCTTTCTGATGCGAGACGGGTGTTGAGTTCACCTTGTCCGAGTTTGGCGACAGCTGCGGTGGCATTGATAATGGGCAATGTGGTACGCTTGGCTAACCAAGCTGCGATCGCAGCAACAATGAGTCCAATTAATCCTGTACCGATGGTAACTATCCACAACAATTGCCGTTGAGTGCCATATAAAATTGCCGCATCAGTAGTCAACAATACTTGCCAATTAAAATCTGATAACCCGGCAATTTTTGGCGCAGGTACGTAACTAATTAATTGTCGTTTATGATGACTTTGGGGAACAGTTGTCAGGGTAGAGATATTGCTTGTTGCGAGAATTTTGGCTAAACCAGGATACTCGGCTTTTGCTTCTTTGCCTAATAATTCTGGGCGTGAACTTAAGAAAACTTTGCCAGAATTATCTAGCAAAGCGTATTGATAGCCGTTAACAGCATAGTTTTTGATTGTTTCTTCTAAAGCTTTAGTCGGTAGGCTGGTTCTGACAACTGCCAAAGTTTTGCCTGTGACTGTATCTTTGATAGGTGCAGCTAGATAAATATCAGCAGATTTTTCTGGTTGACTAATTACCGCAGCATCTTTTTGCAGAGTTGCTTGAAAATAGTTATTATCTTTTTGGTTATCTAGGGCTTCACCAGAAGACTGCACAATTACATTACCATCCGTGCCAAAGACAGCAATACTATTATAAGTTTGATAAGCTGCGAGAATTTTATCTAGTAATGCTTGTTTTTCTGGAGTACTAGTATTTCTGGTGAAGTTACCATTCACAAATACAGGCAAGTTAGCCAGTATTTGAATATCTCCATATCTTGCAGACATAAAGCGGTTAACTTTATCTGTTAAACCAATAGCTTCAGCCGTTTGAAATTGGGTAATTTGCTGAGTCAATGATTTACTCGCAAAAGTATAGGCGATCGCACCCATGACTAAAGCTGGTATAGTACTGATGGCGATCGCTATAATTGTGGCTTTAGTTTCTAAACTCAGCCGTTTTAAATTTCCACCAAGATTATGCTGCATATCTCCATCAGATTTAGCAGCATTACTATTAGTCGTTAATGGAATTTTACTCTCAGAAAGTTTGGTAGATGTAATCAAAGAAGCACGATTTTTACCATCACCACTCTTAGCCGTGTCAGTTTTATTAAACATCCTGAAATTCTCCTGCATAGGTACATCAAAAATATCTCAAGTTATCTGAAGTCCAGACAACTTAATCACTGCGGAGAATAGAAGATTGCACAATTGCTTGTGCATCTAATACCAGCAATATTTCTTCTTGTTGCACAACGCATCCACGCAAATAAGGAACTAAACTAGATGCTACTTGTCCAATGGGAGAATGAATATCATCAAGCATAACTTTAGTTGTCCCTTTAATTTCTTGAACAACTAAACCTAAAAGCAGTGATTCTACCTTAATTACGATGACATTATATTGTTGTCTTCGCGTATCTATAGCTTCTAAATTGAGCATTCGCGGTAAATCAATAGCCCAAATTATCCGACTCCGCCAATTCATTAATCCTAAGATACATCCAGCCATATTCGGCATCGGAGTAATAGCTTCTACAGGCAAAATCACAGCTTCTTGAGTGTGATTCATTGCCAACATAGCGGCAGTTTGTTGATTTAGCTGAAACTTCAGATAACCATCTTTGAGATGATTTTGCTGAGGTTTTTCAGCAAGTATAGCGTTAGAATTGTTCATTGATTTAAATCACCACTGATTTAATAGCTCTTAATAATTGTTCTCGTGTGTATGGCTTGGTAATATAGGCATCAGCACCTTGTTTCATCGCCCATAATCTATCAATTTCTAGATTTTTTGAACTACAAATAACTATGGGTAATTTTTGAGTTGCTGGATTTTTTTTCAGTGAACGGCATAACTCAAAACCACTCATTCCTGGCATAACAACATCAGTCACAATTGCATCAGGATTTTGCAAAAGAGCTTGTTCTAAAGCTTCTTTTGCACCACTAGCCTTGATGACGTTGTAACCACTTTCTTTGAGATAATGGCTCATAAGTTCTAATTCGCTGGGCGAATCTTCAACAATTAAAATTGTGCCAACCAAAGTCAGATTCACTCCTAATTCTCCTTTTGTGGGAAAGACAGTATTATTTAATATGCTTAAACACAATTTTTAGTAATTCTGATTGAGTAAAAGGCTTGGTCAAATAGCCAGATGATCTGACCATTTTGGCTTTAGCTCTATCAATAAATCCTGTCCTACCAGTCACCATAATAATAGGTGTATGTTTAAAGGCTGAGTGCCTTCGTAATAATGAACAAAGTTCATAACCATCTAGGTTTGGCATTTCTACATCTAGCAAAATCAAGTCAGGTTTACTGCGGAGAATCTGCATTAACGCCTTAACTGGATCATTAATTGTCACTACCGAAAAAGTGTTTTCATCTAAAAATAGCTTGATGGAATTTAACACAGTTTGACTATCATCAATGCAAGCAACTGTATATAAACTATTTTTTTCTAATTGCTTGGCATATTTCTGATTATTATTTTCACCAGAATTATTTTTGTTTAATGTCTTGCCATTAGATAATGAATTAATGGACGGTAAGACTGGAGAACCCTTCGCAACATTAACTGGTGATTGGATATGATAACGATTTCGTAATTGTCTTTGACAATATTCCACTAGTAAACGCAAGTCTAACTGGCAGAATTTTGGTAGTTCGTTCCATGAAGTGTCAGGATAAAATTCGTAGGTTCCTTCTTTTAAAATTAAAAATGACTCCAGCACCTCTTTAGCTAATTCGTCTACTAAGGTAGCTGCTTGCATAGAACTGATGTAACGCTGCTCTACTAACCAACAAATAGCTTGGTAGTCTGGATATGGTATGGACAGATTTTCACTGGCTGGTTCAAACATCAGCCGCATCTGGACACGAGTCGCGCTATTGAGTGTAGGGATATTGAGACTCAAACGCCGTAACTGATTATCCAGTCGCTCAAATACCTTATCAGATGAAGAAGCATAAGTAAGTTTACCTTCTTCGAGATGGATTGACCATGAGGTTGATCCAGTAAATACACGTAAGCATCCCGTAGCACGCCGACTAGTTAGCTGTGCTAATAAAGATAGTGGATGTAGTTTTTGGATTAACCGATGACTACTCATAGGAATTAGATTTTGCATTTACTTCAGCTAAGTTCAAGACGTGTCATATCAACTCGTACGTGTTTTAGTTACCATGCTCAAAAAAACTAAGTTTTTTGCGTAAAATATACTACAAGTACTTAGGATAAATTTTGGGGCATTAGTAACTTGATGCTATTGATTTTTGATGTTTACACCTTTTTTATATAGGTAATTAAAAGTTAAATTAATTACCGTCGTTAAAATTGATCAGCATCAGGAGAAGTAACTTCACAAACAGTAAAAATTAAAACAATCTCCTTGTCTTTAATCAACTTTTAGCTAAACGAATTTCAAAGAATACTGCTAAATTAGCAAAATTTAACTAGATTTTTCTCAGTAGTTACACTTAAAAAACCTCAGCTTTGCTTAAACCAGATATAATGTAATGTTTAGTTAAGTAAGATTACCGGAAATTCACATAAATTCGTTAGATGCCATTCCTTCTAGCCTCTATTAGTGCAATTGTCCATATAGTTCCCACGGAAAGCACAAATATGAGTCTTCTTAATGAAACTTCAACAGTTTCTTGACTGGACTATTTTACTAACAGGTACAATGATGCGGCAAAATGTAAGTATTTCAAGAGTTTTTCGTAAATTTTGCCAGTATTACTTATATAAAATTTTTGGGTGATTTTTTTAAGTGCATTAATTATAGATAGATTGAGGCTGGAGGCGATCGCTAGTTTAACCTGTGTATTTATAATCTTAAGTACATCCAACACTCTTTTGCATAGTTGTGGAAATATACTTGCATTAAGTTGACCCACAAATACGATAAGAATTAGTAATAATGCAATACTCCAAAAGTGTACAAAAAAAGGCTCGGTTTACCCAAGCCTTTATGTATACCAAGCATTTACTACACCAAGCTTAATTTATCCGAAGTCATCCTTTAGCTCATCTCTCTAAAGGATGTATACAAATGATTTAATAACTGATATGAACAGAGCTACAAATAATATTTTTAATTTTGAGACAATCTATAAATAAAAATATATAGCAATCCTAAATCATTGATGAATTTTTTTATTCTTTTTACTATCCTTCTTCGTCTTCTTTGCCAGTTACTTTACGGGAGGTTCGTTAAAAAGAAGATTTTTCACAACTTAGATAGGATAGTTATATAGAACTCATATTTGATTTCTGAAAAGAACTCCATACACTTTTATTCCTTCTTATCTGTTCCCCGTTACCTGTTCTTTATTCCCTTCCTAAGTAAATCATTTCAGGAATCAAAGCAGATTCCTATATGTCCAAAATTATCAAGGTAAAATTTATATACTTTTTAGTTACAAAAAAGGTTTGGCTCATGACCAAACCTTAAGAATTGCTGTGCTTAACAACGTACTAAATTAATTTATTACTTTCTACTCAGGTACTTCATCTATCTTTAGGGTGTAGCCAAATACTATGCAATTGATATAACTACAAAAAAGTAAGGATAGAGAGAGTTTGGTACAGTTAAAAAAACTATTATAAGCAATTTATATTATTAATTTTAGATATCAAAACTATGCACCAATAGAGCTAATTTTAGTTGATTAAAATTTTGTCACTAGTTTTATTGTCTAAAAAATATGAAAAAGGCTTGGACAATGGCCAAGCCTATAAATACCAGGTGTTTACCATATCTAGATAATTTATCCCCTCACTAGACATAGGTCATCTTCCTTTTAGTTGTGTACAAAAAATCTAAACTATGATATGTATTACTCTTCATTAAAGATACAAATTAGACTGATAAAGATGAAGTCTTTTTAATAAGGATATAATTAATTGATTCTACCTCTAGTAGGAGACAACACTAAACTAGTGTATAAAAATATTTTAAATAAAAAACAATCTATCCGAAATCGTTAATCAGTCCTTTCAGCTTTTCTAAATCAAATAATTATTGCTATATATTTAATTTTTCAGATTAATGAAAAAAACCCTGGCTTTACTTCCAGGGTGGATACACGTTTTTCAGGCATTATGAGACCGAATATTAACCTTGAAAATAATTCATTTCACCTATCTGGCGAGGGATAGAAAAACTTTAGATAACAATCTAGTGTATTAGATTTAGCTATAGATGATAAAATATATCTTGCGATCGCGAGTTGAGTAGAGCCGTTAGTTTTTTACAAAACCATAAGTTATAAAAAAGGTTTAGCTGAGTGCTAAACCTCTGTAGAAAGCAGTTATTTGACACACCAGAATAAATTTAGGCTGAGTTCAATATTGAGGCATCTTCCTATAGTATGTACCCAAAAGTTTGCTAATGTGATAAGGCTTTTATCAGTTATTCTGGCTGCACAATTTTGCTGATTTCTTCAACCCAATGCTGACGGTCAGAATGCTCTAAGTTTAAAATTTCTGCTAAACTCCAATGGAAATTAAACGCAATACAGGCTACCTCCTCATGTAGTAAATCTGAGGGGTAGCCTATGATTCCCCCGATAAAGCTAACTCCACTTGAAAATTAGTCTGACATTGGGGACACTGTACTGGAATTTCTGCATCACCTTGCTGATTAATTCGATTATAAAACTCTCGCAAATAAGCCAAATCTCGTGAAAAAAGATTTTCTAGTAAATCAGGAGTTATTGTTGTTAAATCGCCCAAACGAGTGATTACTTGTGATAACATGGCGATCGCAGCATAAGCTGTATTTTCCTGAGCAGCCCTATTTTTCTGCACAATTATTTCATCCTTGGCTGTCGCTAAACGCATCACACCTTGGCGATGCAAATTTCCGTCAGCATCTAATAAACCTCTCGGAAGGGTAAAGTTAAATTCTGTCTGTATATTACTCATTTGTTATTTTCCTCTACACCCCTACTCCCCTCTCTCTACTTCTTCTAACTCATTAATTTGGCGATAAAAATTTTGTAAATAGCTTAAATCACAAGCAAAAAAATTTTCTACAACTGCGGGTGTTACCTCATCTAATGCACCTAAATGAGTAATCACGCGAGATAAAATTATCACCGTCGCATAAGCTGGATTTGATTTTACACGAGGGTCACGTAATGGCACAATTTCGTCCATCGCCCTTGATAAACGCATCACACCTTTACGGTGTAAATTACCGTCTGCATCTAGATACCCTTTCGGTAAAGTAAATTCAAAATCAGTTTGTAACATCCTATGCTACTTTTACTCGTTTTAATTCTTCTACAACTACTTCTATTTCTTCAATTTCATGTTCGCTACCTGCTGCATTCACATCATTAATTTTATAACTAGCAGGCCAGGCATTTTTAAATTCTAATCTAAATTTTTCTTCAGCAGCTTGATTGTAAATTACTAAAGAACCGTCGCGTCTTTCATCACCCCATTTACTTTCTTGCACAGCCGCTAACCAATTCCACATAGTCATAGAGATAGTTAAACCACGGCGTAAAACTATATTGGAATAAGATATATTTCCTGGAATTTTAGTGCGGACAATTCTACCACTAGTATTGCCATTTTTACCCCAGGTTTGCGGCGTAACTTCGGCAACTTCTATGACTTGCTGATTAATTTTAAAACCTTGGCATTCCATAAAATAGCCATCTACTGGTTCTTGGCTACCAGTAAGTTTTAATTCTAAATAAAAACGGCTATTCGTGAGAATTTCAGGAAAGTCTGTCACAGTGTTAACCTCATAACAATTATGCTCAGAAAAAAGTATGAAGAGTAAAAGTTGTTAACCTTACAGTCATGATGACATCTTAAATTAAGGCGAAAGTTTTTATCTAGTAAGGTAAACTTTCATACTTCATACTTCAGACTTCATAATTTAGACTTCTACTTACTTTTTACGTTCAAAGTAGGTGAAGCCTACGGTTACTGTTTCTGTAAGTAAATCACCAGAACCTGCTGAAAAATCACTGGTTGCGTAACTAGTAGGAAAAACATCTGTGAACTCGTACTGAACTTTTTCTTGTTCACCATCGTAGATAGAAATTTTCCCTAATTTGCGATTTTTACGTCCCTCAGCTTTACCACCAGAAAGAGCTTCAGCATGGCATTTGTTATACCAATCTAGCAATTGTTTAGATTCGGCAGTTGCTACACATTCAATAGTAATTTCAGAACATTCTACACCACCAATTGTGGCTTGTGTTTGAGTTTTGCCATCTTTGGTTACACCAATGGGTGAATCTCCACCAGCAACTGTCATTTTCATTTGCATCCCACTAATTTTTTGAATCAAAATCTCAGTGAGTCCATCGGCTTCCCAATAAAACTTGGCGTTAGAAATAAACTCTGGCATAAATTAAATCTCCAAAAAATGGTTTCAGTATGGTTTGTATGAATCAGACAAATTTTAGAGTTAAACTCATGTCTTTCTGTTCATATTTTCGCAGGTTAATGTATAAGTCTCTTCGATATAATCACTACCATTTACATCTAAATCACCAATTTTATATTGAGAAGGCCAAGCTTCTTTTAGCTCCCAACGCATTACCTCTTTACCATCAGTATCGTAGGCAGTAATAGAACCTGTTTTTTTACTTTCTGCCCATTTTCCTTCACCCTTTTCAGTTTTTGGCATACACTTTTTAAACCACTCATACATTTTCTTACTGGTGCTATCACTATCACCACTCATGAGGGTTGTTACTTCGATTGTAAATAATCCTTCAAAACCAGCAGAGTTAATTTGTCGAATAGTAGTTCCACCTTTAGTAGACATTAAAGGTTTATCTTGACCTTTGACTTTGGCTTCAAATTTAACCCCGCCAACTTTGCTAAAGGCCATATCAGTCATGCCATCAATTTCAAAATAAAAATTACTGGCGGCAATTGGTTTTAATTCAGGCATATTTTTAGCTCCTTGATTTTGGTAAATTTATATACTTACAAGGTATAGCTATTACCCTGTAAGTATGTTGAATTTAATTTAAATTTCTGGATATTAGTTATTTCGGAAACTTTAAATCCAAAATCTAAAATCCAAAATCCAAAATTGTTTATTGGTTAGGCGACCATTGACTAAAGCGGAAGATGACAAATTCCGCCGGACGTACAGGACAGACACCAACTTCGATATACAACCGACCCAACATCATGGTTTCGTGGGTGTTAATGCTGGAGTCACACTTAACGTAAAAAGCCTCCGCAGCCGAAGCACCAAACAAAGCACCTTCGCGCCATAGTCTTTCTAAGAAATTACTCACGGTGCGGGTGACACGCGCCCATAAATCTTGGTCGTTGGGTTCAAATACTACCCACTGAGTACCAAGTTCTACTGATTTCTCGATATAACTCATCAAGCGGCGGACGCTGATGTAGCGCCATTGCACGTTATCTGGTTCTACCAAAGTGCGAGCGCCCCAAATGCGGATACCACGGTTGGGGAAGGTACGAATACAGTTAATACCCAAGGGGTTAAGTAATTCTTGTTCGCGCAGGTTGGTTTCGTAAGCTAGACCAATTACACCTCTAGGTGTGTCGTTGGCGGGTGCTTTGTACACACCACGAGTTTCATCAGTCCGACACCAAACACCCAACATGTGACCAGCGGGAGGAATCAAAATCGGTCTACCACCGTTACGGGGGTTGGGGACTTTAATCCAAGGATAGTAGAGGGCGGCAAATTGCGATCGCCGATTAAATGCACTCAACCACTGAGCAATATGCTGAGGCTTCACCTGGGTGGGCGGTACAGGCGCACCACCACCTTTACACGGAGGCGGATCTAACACTACCATCCGGTTGGGGGCAGTATTTTCACACATACTGACCATTGCTTCCATGATGCCGTGGACTTGATCTAAATCCAAGATGCCGTTTTGATAAGCCCGCATCAAATCAGGGAAAGTAATCATGGTAACTTCGTCAATTTCAAAGATACCTTGCATCCCGGTGCGATCGTCCCGGACACCTTGCACATCTCTGGGGAAACGGTCAGGAGTAGAAACGACTGGTGGCGGACTGACTTCGTAAGTACCATTTGCAGGACGACGAGATAAAGGTTGTCCTGGTGTTTCTAAGTCAGCGACAGTCACAAACTGCGACTCTTGCAAAGCTGTCACCGCATAAGCACCTAGCTGTGCTTCAACTTGAGGGTTCATGGAAAGATTGTCGTATTCTTCCAGAATTTCCCCATTGCGGCTAATAATAACTTTGAAAAATTCACCAGTATTTGCAGGTGGTTCAGCTTCTGGGCTTTCTGGTGGACGCGGTTGACTTTCAGTCACAGAAACATTAATTCTGCCTTCTGCACCGCTATCATCGTCACCTTCAGCAGGCTTCAGAGCAAAGCTTAAAGATGGACGGTTCCCGGTAGTACGCAGTTTTAAAGCAGTTTCTTCTGGTGGTGGTGGCTGAGAACCAGGAAGTTTTGTGCCGATACTGGCTACCCAACACCGTCCCCCACCGTTGAGAAACCAACCATTTACCGCAAAGGGTAAATAAGCATCAAAATCGGTGAAACCGTCCGAACCTTGTTTAGCATAGTATTCTAGATACTCGTTCCACGATGTCACCAACATCGGTTTAAATAATTCCGCATCACCGCGGACATCTTCTGTAAAACCGATAAAACCAGCGATATTTGTACTCACCCCTTCTATTGGGCGACTACCTCGGTCTACTTCTTCAACGTAGACACCAGGTGCAAAATAATCTAATCTTGGCATAACACTTGGTTTTCCTATTTTTTAAGTCTGAAGTATAAAGTATGAAATTTCAGACTTCAGCCTTCATACTTCAGACTTTTTGTGTTGGTTTTGAACAATCTACCGACCTTGATTCAGTGACAGAGTAACTGTCCAAGTTCAGGGGAATTGTTAATGTCACATACAAAGCTGGACGTAATGGTACTCCTAGGGCATTCCACAAAGCCGCAGCGTCCAAAGGATGAATAGCAGAAACGGTCATTGCTAATTCGCCATGACCGCGCAGTGCTGGAGCTAGTACTTCCTCTCGTAATGAGTGATGATGCAACAGTAGTATTAATGCCTCAGATAAGAGACGCTGTTCACCCAAACTGGTAAAATCCCAGGCACTCACCAAAAATGAGATATCAAACCACCTCGGTGTTAATAAGACTAATTTCCTTTTGTCTGCTGGTTGCTGACAATTGGACTGTTGTTTTTCAACACTTTCTTGAATGTTATAACAGTATAAATTCAGCCTAGGGTTGATATTCTGTTCCACACCAGGGTGGTTGAAATCAATTTGTTCTGTACTGAGCAGGGAAATCCCGCCAGCTAAAATTTTTGCTAAAGTCTGGGTAGCAGCTGGGATCATAAGACACAACAGCAGGGTGACGGAAATGCTCCCTTAATCAGTCTGGCGGGTGTATTTTTACCGCCAGCATGAATCTATGGAGGTTGAAGCGTCCTTACCAGATTTCCTAATGCAGGCAGCAGAAAGTGACTACTTTGCTACCTAACTTACGGAAGGCAGAGGGCTGACAGCACAAAATAAACCTTTAAATCAGGCTTTTTTGTTAGTTGATTTGCCACTATTGGGCTAACTCTTTCTAGCTTAGGGATCTAGTTGGCTGGCGGTTATTAGACTTTGGTCGATATTGTAAAATTATTGTTTTAAATTCCCCAAATTCCCAAGGGGTAGAGTAAGCTAATCTCGTCCGTATTTATACAGTTAGAAGCATAATTTCTCCAAGTACAAAATATTTGAAATTGAGTAGCATTCATCATGCTTCTTAGCTATTAGAGTGTTTCGGAGTGTAAAACAGGATGAGGGTGGCTACACAAAAATTAACCTCTCAATTTCCGCTACCTTTGTTGGGAAACAATTCAGAGAGTAAGCTGCCAGAGTCAGATTTTAACCAAATTTGTCAGTTAATTATTCAACAATTAACTGCCTTATTGCCGACTGTGGCTATCTGGACTGTTTATCACGATTTGGCAAAGGGAAAACGTCATTTAGTGGCTGAATATCTCTCAGAAAATTTATGTTCTGTGCAAGTTACACCAGCTTGTTTGCCAAGCTACTTTGTTTCTGGACAGTCCAACTTAGATTTTACATCTTTGCAAGCAGAAACTTGGTGGAGAGAAGATTTTCCCGTTCTCAAAATTACGGAATTAGCCGCATCGGATTTTTATCATAGCTATGTTTGTCGAATTAGCAAACAAAGTGTGACAACAGCCGAATATTTATTGATCTGTACTAGTAATTTGCTATCAGATGAACAGCAAAATTTACTGTTGAATAATGCTCAATTATTGAGTAATTATTTGGCTATGTATAGAGAGCGATCGCACCAACAACAAGAAATTGCGGCTTTATCTCAAGCTCTCGGACAAGCAGAACATCAATTGCGGAATCCTTTAGCATTGATTAATCTCTATGCAGAAAATCTCCGCTTGGCATTACCACAAGGTGATTTACAAGAACAAGCCTGCTTAATTCGGCAAACTGTAGATGAACTCAGCGCTAAATTAACCGATTTACTTTACCGTGGTCAACAGGCAAATCTAAACTTTAAAAAACACAATTTGCAAACAATTATTGGTGAATGTATTAAAAATTTACAACATTTGTTAAAAGAAAAAGAATTAAAGATTAATTATCCTGAAAAACCTGTGTATGTGACAGTAGATAACTGGCAGATGAAACAGGTGTTTGATAACTTATTATCCAATGCAATTTATTTTAGTCCTCGTGGCGGGACAATAACTTGCAATTGGTACGCCTACAGTAATGAAGTGCTAATTGAGATTTGCGATCGCGGTTCCGGAATTGTACCAGAGGAATTGAAGCAAATATTTAAGCCTTATTATTCTCGCCGTTTAGGTGGGACAGGTTTAGGACTAGCGATCGCCCAAAAAATTATCCTGGCACATCAAGGTAATTTATGGGCAGAAAATCTGCCCGAAGGGGGCGCACAATTTTCCTTTACATTACCGTATAAAAGGCAAAAGTAAAAAGGTAAAAGTAAAAAGAAATAAGACTTAGACTGCAAGCTTTTCAAAGTTATTAGATAGTCTGCTGATTCAAACTGCCAAAATTCAGACTTCAAACTTCTGAATTCTCTTAATATATACCAGGTAAACTACCATGAATACAAAAAAAGAGGTCATCTCTGTTCTGCTCGTCGATGATGAACCACATTTTCGTAAAGGTATACGCACCTTATTAAACTTTTATACAACTAGTAGTAGTTTGGGATTAAATGTGATTGGAGAAGCCGCATCTGTTGAGCAAGCGGTAAAATTAACGGCGGAACAACATCCCACTTTAATATTACTAGATTTAGAATTACCCCCAGACGATGGCATTATGGCGCTGCAACGTTTAGGGGAATTATCTTATAACGGCAAAGTATTAATTTTGTCGGCTCATCAACAAGATGAATGGATATTTCGTGCTATGCAAGCAGGTGCTTGTGGTTATGTATTTAAAGACCAATTAGCAACTCAATTGTGTGAAGCGATTACAACTGTGATTAATAATCAAGTTTATTTACCGCCGGATGTAGCAACGGCATTTTTTAGATTGTTTCACTACTACACAGGAAAATCATTAAACTCTAGTCATAGTTGTATTCATCTGACTGAAAGAGAACAAGAAGTTTTAAATTGGTTAGTTCAAGGCGCTTCTAATGAACAAATTGCAGGGAATCTCTATATTACAGTCGCCACAGTCAAAGCGCACTTAACAGCTATTTTTGATAAATTAAGTGTCACCAGTCGTACTCAAGCAATTGTCAAAGCTTTAAAACTTGGTTTAGTTTGTCCATAAAAGAGTCAAGAGTCCAAAGTCAAAAGTCAAAACATATTGACTATTAACTATTAACTATTGACCATTGACCAATAACAAATGAGTAACTATTTAGCCATCGCCACTATCACCGCAACTTTGCAAAGAACATTGCAAGCCAACGTCCAAGTAGACGTAGATGGTGCGCGTGTGACAACCGTTAGACCAGATCGCCTGAATAATGCTACACCAGAAGCAGGAGTGAACATCTATCTTTACGATGTTTTGCTGAATAGTGCTTGGCGCAGTGCTGATTTAAGACAACGCCATTCCGAAGAGAAATATATTAAGCGATCGCAAACAGGTTTAGATTTGTACTACTTGATCACCTGCTACGGTAACGATGTGGAATTGGAACCGCAGCGCCTCATGGGTAGTATTATCCGTACCCTCAATAGCAAATCGATTCTCACCCAAGATATGATTCGGGAAACCGTAGCCGATTCCACTTTCACATTTTTAGCGGATTCTAACCTAGCTGAACAAGTGGAAACGATTACAATTTCTCCCGTTGATATGAATATCGAAGAAATTTCCAAAATATGGACGGTATTTTTTCAAACACCATACTCATTGTCATTAGGTTATAAAGCCAGTGTTATCTTAATCGATAGCGGCGAAATTCCCAAAAAACCCTTACCTGTCCGCAATATTCAGCGTCATGTTACACCATATCAACCTGCGATCGCTCACATCAAGGTAGCCGAAGAACTAGCCAAACTCTGGAAAACCCAAAGCACCGCAAATCCATTAATTCTCGCCAGCAGTACTTTATTAATTCAAGGGAACAACTTAAACGCAGAGATTACTCAAGTCCGCCTTGGTGAAGTGACACTAACACCTCAAACTGTGACCGAAAAGCAAATTACTTTGGATCTTTCTCGCATACCTACAGAATCATTACGGGCTGGTGTTCAGAGTTTACAGGTAATTCATCCCCAACAGCGGGTTAACTCCAATATTGTGCCGATATTACTGCGCCCCACCATTCAAGAAGTTACTGTATCTAATTTACATGGCAGAGGTAACGACCTACGATCGGCTGATGTCAATGTTACAGTTAACTTCACCATAGATAAAATACAACAAGTCACTTTAGTATTAACAGAACTTTCCTTAACCCAATTTAGCGGATATTCCTACGAACAAACCAAGCATCGCCGCAACAATAGCAACTCTATTACCTTTGCGATTACTGATTGTTTACCTGGAAACTATTTAGTTCGCCTAGTTGTTGATGGTGCAGAAAGTTTACTCTCAGTTGATACAGATCCTCATAGTCCCACTTATGAAAGTTATATCGGGCCTGTAGTAGCGATCGCTTGACTCTTGCAATATCCTCTGAAAAAACTCTGCGTTTCTCCATGTTAAAAAATACATTGAGATACTCAACTCATCAAAATTATGGCAAATAAATTATTAACTCAGAACTATGAATGGCAAACAGCTAACTATAATTACTTAATCAATGCACTAGATATCGTTCGCCAGGCTTTACTAGCTGAAGAAGCTAAAGAAAACCGCAATCATTATTTTTCTCACCTCTCCCCGCCAGCCCTTGACACTCTTTGCCAAATTTTTGGTTTATCAGAATTTGAGCGTCACGTTTTGTTACTCTGCGTTGGGATGGAATTAGATGCTAACTGGGGTTTTTTATGTGCCAATGCTCAAGGTAGTTTAGGAAAACCCTATCCAACCTTTATGTTAGCCAAAGCCAGCTTACCGCAACCTCATTGGAATGCTTTTATACCAACTGCACCGTTACGAAAGTGGCAGTTAATCCAACTTGAAGAAGGTTCTACGCTGAATCTGAGTCATTTGCGAGTTGATGAACGGATTTTTCATTATTTGCTGGGCTTGGATCACTTGGATGAAAGATTACAGAGTATTGTGCAACCTGTGGTAATTCCACATAGCGAAATTGTCCCCTCTCATCAGCAGTTAGCCGAACAATTAGCCACAACGTGGAGCGAAACAGAAACAGTATTGCCAATTATTCAGTTATGTGGAGATGAAATAGCCAGCAAAAAAGCGATCGCCGCTAAAGCTTGCAAGTTACTCAACCTTAATTTACACCTGATGTCGGCTGGAGCAATTACTAATTTGCGTCAGAACGAGATGAACGACTTGTTGCGTCTGTGGGAAAGAGAATCGATGCTCACCAATAGCGTCTTGCTATTAGATTGTGATGAAGTAGATTATACAGAGCCAGCCAAAGAAAATGCGATCGCGCGTTTGATCGCCAGTATTACTAGTCCCTTAATTATTACTAGTTTGGAAAGAAAGCGATCGCTCCAACGTCCCCTCATTGCGATCGAAGTTCACAAACCCAATACCACAGAACAACGGATAATCTGGCAAAATGCTTTAGGCGAAGCAGCCACCACCCTCAACGGCCATGTAGACACCCTAGTTTCCCACTTCAGCCTCAACGCCTCTACCATTCAAACAGTTTGTGCAGAAGCCAAAGGCAAGTTAAAAGTTAAAAAGCAAAAGGCAAAAGAAGTAGAAGAACTCAGCACTCTTTTATGGGATACTTGCCGTTTTCAAGCGCGATCGCGTCTGGATGAATTAGCCCAACCAATGGAAACTAGTGCAACTTGGGATGATTTAGTCTTACCAGAAGCACAACGCCAAGTATTACGTGATATTACTGCCCATGTGCGCCAACGGACAAAAGTCTATGAAAAATGGGGATTTGGCAACAAAGGCGGACGGGGTTTAGGTATCAGCGCCTTATTTGCTGGTGCTAGTGGTACTGGTAAGACAATGGCCGCAGAAGTAATTGCCCATGAATTGCGTTTAGATTTATACCGCATAGATTTAAGTCAGGTGGTGAGTAAGTACATTGGCGAAACCGAGAAGAACTTGCGCCGGGTATTTGATGCAGCCGAAGCAGGCGGCGCAATTCTATTATTTGATGAAGCCGATGCTTTATTTGGTAAGCGCAGCGAAGTTAAAGACAGCCACGATCGCCATGCCAACATTGAAGTAGGTTACTTACTCCAACGGATGGAATCTTACCGAGGTTTAGCAATTCTCACCACCAACTTAAAAGCTTCCTTAGATCAGGCATTTTTGCGCCGGATTCGGTTTGTTGTGCAGTTTCCCTTCCCGGATATCACCCAGCGCACCGAGATTTGGCAACGCGTTTTTCCCCGTCAAACACCTACTCAAGATTTAGATGCGAGTAAGTTAGCCAAATTAAATGTATCTGGCGGTAATATTCGCAACATTGCCCTCAATGCCGCCTTTTTAGCTGCCGATACCGGAGACGCGGTAGAGATGAAACATATTTTACAAGCAGCTAAGAGTGAGTACACCAAGCTAGAACGACAGTTAACCGATGCTGAAGTCAAAGGCTGGGTTTGACACTGTGAATAGTGGTGGCGATCGCTAACTAATGTCCTCAAGTTAATGCCAAAATTGATACTAGCTAAGTCTGGACAACAAACCACTAATTTAAAAGATTGGAGTGTTGAGTCAATGTATACAAGACAGTACAAAACAAAAAAAGCTTCTACAAATTCTGCTGATACCTCAACCTCCAATCAATTCGCACCACGCCGTTTTGTCGTCCAGCCGCAAGCTGAAGAAATAACCAACAACCAAACGCCTGATTTGCAGACTCAATCAGATAAGAAAAAGCAATCTGACAATAACCTGAAAAATATATCTGTATTTGCCAGCAATGTAACTCAACCTCAGCCACCCCGCATTCAAATGAAGCTCACCATCGGCCAGCCTGGTGACAAATACGAACAAGAAGCGGACAGATTAGCAGCAGATGTAGTGCAGCGAATTAATGCACCTGAGAGTGAAAAAGTTCAGCGTCAAGAATTAACAGGCGATGAAGACGAACTGCAAATGAAGCCCTTAGTGCAGCGTTTGTCGGTCGCCGATGGTATGACTGCAACACCTGATTTAGAAGAGTCGATACAACAGGCCAGGAGTAGCGGACAGCCTCTAACAAAAAGCATCAGGGAACCAATGGAACAGGCATTTGGCGCTGATTTCAGCAGCGTGAAGGTTCACACTGATGCTCAATCTGATCAGTTAAATCAATCGATTCAAGCGAAAGCCTTCACCACAGGGCAAGATATCTTCTTTCGCCAAGGCGCATATCAGCCAGGAAGCCGTGGTGGACAGGAATTAATAGCTCATGAGTTAACCCATGTGGTGCAACAACGGCCAAGCCAGGTAGTAATGCCGCAGATTAAGAGAGTTTCTATTAACACCACTCCTACTGAGACGGATCTAATGAGTAGGAAGAATTCAAAAAGTGAGAATTTAGCAGATAAAATACAGTGCCAAGAACTGCAAACAGGTACAGATGTTATACAGCGTGTTTCTGTTAAGGCAGCTATTAATATGTTTAATGAAATAGCCACAAAAAACGCAGAGGATATCAACAGACAAAAACAGCAGAAAGGAGGAGCATCCAAAGGATCTCAGGCGGCTTCTAAGTCTGTAAAAGCCGATGCAGAACAGAAGCAATCTGAACCACAGTTATCAGACTTGCAGCCAGTTGAAGCGAAGAAAGCAGAAGAGCCAGAAACTCTTGCTCCCCCAAGTACATCTTCTGATTTGAAGAAAGAGGAAACGCCTAATAAGGATGACCAAAGAAAGCAACAGGTTGAGAAAAACGTGAATGCGATCGCAGATCGTTTTTTCCAATACATGGAAGAGCAAGATGCCGCAGATGCAGATGCCGTAGTCAGGCAATCAAGTGCGGAAATATATACTCAGTTGATTAAATTCGCACGAGCAGGAATCCATGAATTCCTCTTGGAAAAGGAACAAAATGGAGAAGAGGATTACTTGCTCACCCCTGAAGAAATTCAAATGTGTATTGACGACTTTTTAGGTGAATATTGTAATGAATACGGAGAGTTGATAAAGAAAGTTTCAACCCAAGTAGAACCTCAGAAGAAAACTGGGAAAGAACGCTGGAATAAATTGGCCAAAATAGTCAGAACAGATCCAAATACGCCTCAGATAAAAGGTAAATCAAAAGCTTTAACTTATAAAAATATAGTTGATCAAGTGAAAACTGAGACAAAGGCTAAGGCCGCCGATTTGGGAAAATTAGATTTAAATCATCATAGTTACTGGCTAGAAGCTTGGGATGCACTACATCGTCCTGCTTTTAATTTGGCTGGTGAAGACGGAAAAGAAGGGCCTTTTGAAAATTGGCTTGAGGAAACTAAAATACTAGACTGGCTGGATACCCAAGAAAAGAGAGATAAAGAAATGATGACCGCTTTTGAAAAGCAAAAGAATGAGGGTGGTAAAACTAATTTTTGGGAATGGAAAGTAACTTCGGAATATTCTCAAAAATCTTCGCCACCTCCAAACACAATTTCTTTCTGGGAATGGCTAGAAAAAAATGGCGAAGGAGGTAAAAAAAGTGTCGATTACCTAGAGTCTGAAGTTGATCGCAGATCCAGAGAAGTCAAGATTAGCGGAGGTGCATGGAAAGATGCCTTTGGCGGGGTAGTTGACTCATCAGGTCTACTGGCTATAAGTTCTGATTTACCGAATGATGGAAAAGGTTGGATGATCTTTGTTCTTAGCCCCGATGGTAAATTCTATGCAGCTGGTCATAAGGAAGGGGAATATCATCACTCAAGTGCTTTAGCTGGAATCCCCATCAAGGGTGCTGGTGCAATTCAGGTGATAAATGGCCGACTGGAAGCGATCGCTGATAAAAGTGGTCACTACAAACCCAACATGCACCAAATGTATACAACGTTAACGCAGTTGCAAACAGCTGGTGTAGACCTTGCAAGCATAGATGTCATCACTAGAGATTTAGGAAACTTGAAAGGTGATAAATGGATGGAGAAATATCTCAATAGTGAACAACGCAAGGATTATCTTAAAACTGATGCAACCAATGCTTTCAAAATAAGCGGTAGAGATAACAGATAAAAAAAGACAAATAATCTAAACAATAGAGTTAATAAGTCCGCACAGCATCAAGAATACAGCCGCATTGTTGGCAACGAAGAGCAATCAATCGCCAGCCGCAAATCTTAGCGTTGAGGATGTCACAAAGCGATCGCTGTCTATGTAAACAAGAGTATCAATAGTGGCGTGGCGATCGCCCATCCAACCACCCTGCTAAACTAAAGTCACACCTCGTAATCTTCAAGAGCTATGAGCGCCACAACTAGCACAACTCTCACCCTAGAAGCGTTTATGAAGCTCCCAGAAACCAAACCGGCTAGTGAATATATTAATGGTGAGATTATTCAAAAACCAATGCCGAAGGGGAAGCATAGTCGATTGCAATTAAAGTTGTGCAACAACATCAACAACGTTGCAGAAAATCAACGGATTGCTTATGCTTTCCCTGAGTTGCGTTGTAGTTTTGGTACGCGCTCAATTGTCCCTGATGTAGCTGTGTTTAAATGGTCACGCATTCCCTTTGATGCGGATGGGGAAGCGCCTAATGATTTTTTATTGTGTCCTGACTGGACAATAGAAATTCTTTCTCCTGAACAAAGTTCTAACAAAGTCATTGGTAATATTCTTTACTGCTTACAAAATGGTTGTCAGCTAGGTTGGTTAATTGATCCAAGCGATCGCTCTATTCTTGTTTTTGCTCCGAATCAACAACCACAATTGTTGCAAGGTAGCGATCGCTTATTGAGTTTACAAGAAATCGACCTAAATCTGTCGGTAGAGCAGGTTTTTAGTTGGCTGAAGATGCAATCTATGTAAACAATAGTATTGATTGTGGCGATCGCTATTAATCTTCAGTAAGATGGTGCCAAAATTTTACAATACCTCTGTCGCAAAAATACGGTATCTGTGATGCTGGCACAAAAATCTCTGGAGAAGAAAAATGTATAAGCGACAACATAGAACAGGTAAAGCATCGGCAAATCAATCTGACACACCAGTAAATCAATTTGCACCTCGTCCGTTTGTTGTCCCAACTGAAGCCGAAGATACCACCCAAACACCCGATTTACAGGCTCAACAAGTCAGAAATAATACATTACTCCCTAGTCACAATTTCGCCAACATTCCCATTTTTCCCCCTGGTTATCAACCACCACCGCCGCCACGAATTCAGATGAAACTTGCTATTGGTGAACCAGGAGATGAATATGAACAAGAAACTAACGCTGTAGTCAAAGCTAGACAGCGAGTTGATGCGCCGATTGTTGGTGAAAATATCCAGCATAGCCAAACTCAGATTCTTAACAGAGACATTGATCCTTCTCAAGTCAAAGATGGGACAACGGCAATTAATCCCCAAGATATCAATTTAGAGAAAATTGGACATGGCTTGATTTATCATGACGTTTTAACAGATCAAGATAAAGAATGGTTGAGAGAACAAGGATTTAAAGAACAATGGTTTCCTGATGGCAATGTTGTTAATGCTGGTAGTGGTTTGAATTATGGATTATTATTACCGACAGAAGCAGGAGTAACAGCAGGAAAACATGCTGTATTGGCATTTCGTGGAACCAGTGATTTAGCAACAGCATGGCAAGATTTAGATATTAACTCTCCTGGACATGGTGGTATTCAGAATTTGCTAAAAGAAGTCCCTACTGGCTACATCGGTAATATTGTTTCCCAGTCAGGCAAATTGGATGTGACAGGCCACAGTTTAGGCGGTGCATTAGCGCAGCATTTTGTCGGTACTCATCCTGATTTAGTGAGACGGCTGGTAACATTTCAATCGGCTGCTCCTAATGCCAAACAATATCACAAAAATATTGATTCTCTACCAGAAGAAGAAAGACCAGAGGTAGTTCATCATATTGCTAAAGGCGATATTGTCGATTTAGCCGGAGGAGAACATCTTAAAGGAACCTTTTTTGAACATGATCTGGAAACTTCAGGATTAGCGAATGTTTCTACACTTGCCAGAATTAAACAAGCACATACATCTCAGCTATTAAATACTGAAGATATTATCGGAGAAGCAGGTCACGGTAATCATACTCAAGATATCACCATGACGGAAAATGCTACTCGTCCTTATACTAAATCTCGATTAGTCGAAGCCGGACGGATGATGGCACTAAATAAAGGTACAGCGGTTGCTGGTGGCTTGTTAGTTGGTGCGGCTGGATTAGCAGGAACAGCAATAGAAGTTCCCACTAGATTAGCTTACAAAGGTTTGACCAAAGCCGGAAGTGCGATCGCCTCTGGTGCATCAAAAGCTGGAAGTGCGATCGCTTCTGGTGCGTCAAAAGCCGGAAGTGCGATCGCCTCTGGTGCATCAAAAGCTGGAAGTGCGATCGCTAGTGGTGCGTCAAAAGCTGGAAGTGCGATCGCCTCTGGTGCGTCAAGTCTTTATGAAAATGTCACCAATTACTTCTCTGGAAACAAGGAAGAATAAAATATTTAACCTAGGATTTTTCTATGAATGGCCCAGTTATATTTGAGCGTCATTTCAGTGGCAAACTTGGAATATCCTTAGAAATTCCTCAGACTTGGCAAAAAATTGAAAAGCAATATTTAGATGAGCAAACAGAGGGATATTCCTATCCTGCACAATTGGTACATAACCCACAAATTTTTATTAAAAAAATTGTTGTCCCTAATGCAGAACAACATGAACAGAATTTTATAGAACTTGCAGATGAATTAATGCAATTACCATTAAAAAAATTACAACCAGAAGAATTTGAAATAATTACTCAAACACAGACAAAAATTGATAATTATCCAGCAAGATTAGATATTTTTGTGTTTCAATCTCCTGATGTTGAACTGCCCATTACACAATATCAAGTGTGTTGGCAAAATCATCAAACTGTCTATGGATTAATTGCAATGGTAGAGTCAACTGAAGAATTGCAATATTTACCGATTTTTGCAGCAGTTGCAGGTTCGATTCATTGTGAACAATGATATCAATTATGGCGATCGCTATTTATCTTCAGTAAGATAGTGCCAAATTTTTACAATACCTCTGCCGCAAAAATACGGCAGGTTTTTTGCTGGCACAAAAATATCTGGAGGAGCAAATGTATAAGCGACAACACAGAACAGGGAAAACTCCGGCAAATCACTCTGATGTACCAGCAAATCAATTTGCACCTCGTCGCTTTGTCAGCCAGCCGCAAACCGAAGAACCAGAACAATTACCTGATTTACAGACTAAATCAACCAGCACGGAAACATCTGGTAATAACTTCGCCAATATTCCAATTTTTCCCCCTGGTTATCAACCGCCACCACCACCAAGAATCCAGATGAAACTTACCATTGGTGAACCTGGGGATAAATATGAGCAAGAAGCTGACAGACTAGCAGCGGATGTTGTACAAAGAATCAATTCTCCAGAAACACCAGTACAGCCACAGCCAAAACCAGAAGAAGAACTGAGAAAAAAATCTCTAATACAACGTCTATCAGATGCAGACGAAACTAGTGCAACACCAGATTTAGAAGCTTCTATCCAACGAATGCAGGGTAGTGGACAGCCTCTTGCAGAGACGATCAAACAGCCAATGGAACAAGCATTTGGGGCTGATTTTAGTGGTGTGAAAATTCATACAGATGCTCAGTCTGAACAGATGAATCAATCAATTCAGGCCAAAGCATTTACAACAGGACAAGATATTTTCTTTCGCCAAGGAAACTATGATCCTGGAAGTAGAGGCGGACAGGAATTAATTGCCCACGAATTGACTCATGTAGTGCAGCAAAATCAGCAACAAGTACAGGCGAAGCAAGATACTAGTCAAACTACAAACCTTCCTGAAAGTCAACCAAGCAATCTGTTAGGAACTACTATTGCTCAAGATATTCAAGGCATAATTAGGATGATGCCTGAAGATGATGCAAAAACCTATATTAGAACGCAAGGTAACTTAAAGTGGGTTGCTGAGAATAGTGATATATGGGAAAAATTTAAACAGGCTCAAGAAAATAGTTGGAATATTGAAGATGTTCCTAATAACAAAGCTTTGAAAAAGTTAGTAGAAAACTTTGCTGCGGCAAATCCAAATCTAAAACCAGCAAAGAATAAAAAACCTTTAAATCAGTCTAATGAAAACCCAGATGACTTTCTGACAACGTGGCTAAAAAATAAGAATTATGAGGGTAAAGAACTTATATCTTGGAATAAATGGATCATTGAAAGCATTTCTAGGGAAAAACAAGTTACTGCACAACTTGAAAAAGTTAAGGAAGCTTGTGGTACTGAGGCAGCGGTACTAGAAAAAGCTGAATACATAATTAAGGTAGAGTCTGAGATTAAAGGAAATGCACTTAAAAAAGCTGAAAATATGGATATTCTTGTCCCGGAAGGACATTATTTAGTTAAATCTGCCAATGAACTGACTACGGGACTAGCCACAACTGGTTTAGCCACATGCACAGGAGTTGCATTAGTTGGCAAAAAAGCTGACTTTGAGGTTTATGCACTATGTCACATTGACAGTGATACAAATATCTCAGAAACTCTTTCTGCAATGATTAGCGATGTTCAGGCGAAACTGGGAGCAGATGATGAAGATGAGCAAAACTCACCAGTTCCACCTATTGAGGCTTATATTGTATCTCCTAACAATGACACATCTAATAATGTGATCGAAAATTTAAACACACGATCACAAAATGGAGAGGTGAAAGTAGTCCATATAGGTAACAGCATCGGGGGCATTCGTATTGGGGTTAAAAATGAGCAAAATAATGCCCAATTCTCTGGATTCCATGCAAAACATGATGATAAGAAATGGCTAGGTTGGGATAAAAAACCATTAGCCGTTTTAGCGGACACTATTTCAAGTTGGGCAACAGAATTAAAAGCGATGCCTGGTAATTCAGGCACAGAAGATGTAAAAAGACATATTAATGATGGTCTAAAAAGTATGTTTGAAGCCCTCAAAAAAATTGGTCAAGATCAACAGGAAGAACTTCAAAAAGTAGCAACGGTTATTAAAACTAACGAAAATTGGCTTAATCAGTATGAATATGGTCTAAAGTTAGTGCAGTGGGAGTCTAATTTAGTTTTAAACAATTAATTTTCATAAATATTCCTTACTCATACTCAAGAAAATTAACTTAGATTTATCCGTAGAGCAAATTTTTGATCGGC
Source organism: Nostoc sp. C96 (assembly GCF_059384975.1). NCBI lineage: Bacteria > Bacillati > Cyanobacteriota > Cyanophyceae > Nostocales > Nostocaceae > Nostoc > Nostoc sp. C96. Next base: position 728,375 of record NZ_CM182020.1, read on the forward strand.
AGAAGATAACAAAAAATATGCTCTACGCTATTCTAAAACCTAACCTCTAAACAGAATTTCGTTGCGGCTAGTAGCGCCCAGTTCGGGTAAAGAGTTAGCGGGTGAATGGGGAGTAATAGCTGTGGGAACTGCGGGAGTTACTTCTAATTGTTTGACCAGACTTTGCAACAACTTATCTTGTTCTAGACGGTAGTTAGATACGAAGGGGCCACGGTTGAGGATAGCAAACCAAACCAAACCGCGATCGCGTGTCGGCATAACGCCAGCTAATGAACTCACATCGCGGAGAGTACCAGTTTTAATCACAGTACCCACTGGTATATGTCTGCTGTGTACTGTTCCTCGATGATCAAATCCCGACATAGGAAATAAATCTGCCAAATTCAGGTCATATCCTGCTGCTTGCTGTTGAATCGCCATTAACATTGCACAAACAGCCCTGGGAGAAATCCGATTTTCAGGGCCGAGTCCAGAACCATTGATTAATTGAATTTCTGACTCAGGAACTCTCGCCAGATATGCCGCCGTTGATTGTACTACACTTGCTCCCCCCACAGATTCTGCCAGCATCTCGGCCATTTCGTTATTGCTGTAAACGTTCATTTCTTTGAGCAATTGACGCAAAGGCAAAGATTTGTGCCGCACCAGCAAAGTTTGTTGCGGTGGTTGGGCGGTAACTTTAACAGCCCCTGTAATCACAACTTCTGGTTTAGGTGTGCCTTTAGGCATGATGGAGTAGATATAATTCGCTGGACGAGTCCAAGTTTTATAATTCAGCGCTTGCTTCACCATTTGACCAGCTAGTAGGGGATGGCGCTGGAAATTCATGGCAAAGTTGCCTGAAATGAGCAAATTCCCTTTAACTTGCTTAATGCCCATTTTATTGAGTGTATTGCCAAGGGCGATCGCTTCCTCCCAAACAAACATGGGGTCGCCACCACCAGCAATGACCAAATCACCTTGCAATACACCATTAACCACAGGCCCCGTAGTCCCAATCAAAGTTTCAAATTGGTGATCTGGCCCCCAAGTTTTTAAAGATACCAAAGAAGTAGCAATCTTAGTTAAAGAAGCCGCTGGCAAAGGTGTTGTACCTTCATGATTAGCCATGAGTATTGGCCCCGACTGTAACCAAATTCCCTGGCTTTCGGCTAAATTTTGGGCAACTAACTTAGATTTAATTAGTGCTTGTAAGTATTGTTGAACTGTATTCACCCCAGTATGATTGGGATCAGAAGCCAGAACTAAGCCAGGATTTACTTGCCCAGCCAATGCTTCTAAAGCATCAGAAGGCTTGATTTCTACTCCAGCCATTTCTAGCCACAGAGACACCAAACCTGAACTCAATAATTCCAGCATTTCTTACTCCCCAAGTTCTACGATGTGATTTGTGATTTACTGTGCTAATATACAGGCTTTTTTATGCTCATCAGCATTGGGTAATCATAACTGGTCTATTCCTAATCTGGTAGTAGGTAAAATAAATTTCTATTTGTTACTTATTTGACTTGACAATTCCTACTACCTTTATATGAATAAACTACATCTTTTTGGTTTCACGCAGAGGCGCAGAGGCACATAGAAGAGTACAGGAGTTTGGTTTTAATCAACGCAAACTTCTGTAATTTATTGTTTTGATTTTTCTCTAGATGGCAAACACTAATATTTATAGCAATGCTTTAATAATTTAGGCTCAAATATTTCAAAATTAGTTATAAAATATTTTGCTTTTCTGATAGAGTTTTTCGCTGTTTTAGTTGGGGAATTATATAAATACACTCACCGGAATTTTTATGTCACTTTTAACAGATGCGCTGGATAGAATTGAGACTTGGTTAGTCAAAAATCAACCGGAATTTGCTTTGAGTTTAGCGCCTGGACTAACTCGCCAAGAAATAGACGCAATTGTTGAAAATTTTCCTTATCGCTTGCCAGAAGAATTATACGAGTTTTACGGGTGGCATAATGGTTGCCAATATGGCTATATAGTTCCTAAATTTGACAATTATTTATCTTTGCAAGAAGCGTTGAAATGGTACGCAGACTTTTTAAGTTGGGGCTTTGATTGGAATCCGCACTGGCTAACGATATTAGATTTTAATGGTGATTATAGGTACGCTGTTGTTACAGGAGAAGATTCTGCACCTATTTGGTTCATAGATCCAGAGTGTTGTATTGAAGAAATTCGCTGGGATAGCTTAACAGATTTAATAATGGCAACGGCAGAGTGTTACGAAACTGGTGCTTGTTATCTTGATGATAAAGGAGACATAAAACAAGACAAACAAAAAGTTGCAGAAATTCACCGTAAGTATAACTATCGGGGCAGAGCAAAATCGACTACGAATGAATCATACAATCCTGAACCGCCAACATTTGCTAGTGAAGTTGATTTGTCTAACACGAATGCACTGGAAGAATTAATCCAGGCTTTGCAAGCTGCGCCATTGAGTCCTGATGCTGGGATGTTGCAAGCAATGGCAGCTAATACATTAGATAATTTAGCGAATTTGGGTTTAGCTAATCAAGTTGGTGCGGAACCGTTAGTAATTGGTTTACAAAATATACTCTATGACAATGCTGGCCATGCTCTAGCAGCAAAAAAATTAGGTGAATTAGGAGACATTCGAGCAGTTGAGCCACTTTTACAAGCTTTAAGCGATCGCTCTAGTAAAGTCAGAACCAATGCAATTGAATCATTGGTAAAGTTGGGAGATAGTCGAGCCGTTGAACCGCTAATTCAGTGTTTGCAAGACGCAGATTTTTTTGTGCGAACTAAAGCAGCATGGGCGTTAGGAGAATTTGGCGATACTCAAGCGATTGAACCGCTAATTCAAGCATTGAGAGATGAGAATCAGTCTACCGCTTGTGGTGCGATCGCCTCAGCATTAGGCAAGTTTGGTGATGTGAGAGCTATTGAACCTTTGATTGCGGTTTTTCGCAGCAATGGTAGTTTTCTCAGAGATGTTTCTAGTTTTCCTCATGTCCAATTAGCTGTGGTTCATGCTTTACGGCTCATTGATGATTCTAGAACTACAGATATTTTGGTGGAATTTCTCAGAGATCGGGAAGGTTTATTACAAGCCATCAAAAGAGATTGGCTACGCTCCGAGCAAGCAACTCACCAAGTTATCGAAACTCTCCTTACCCGTCAATATCCAGATCTACTAGAAATATTGGCCCAGTTACTACAAGATTCGGAAAGTCGCATTCAAACAAACACTCTTTCTGCGATCGCTAAGATTGCAAATCCTCTGATGGTCGACTTGTTAATTGTGACATTGGGCAGTAAAAATGACTGGCTACGTAAAAGTGCTATGTATTACCTGGGAGAACGACGAGATATAAGAGCTATTGAACCTATGATCAGTATTTTGCAGGATGTGAATGCAGATGTGCGTATAGCAGCTGTTTATGCTCTAGCAGAAATGAATGATGAGCGAGTTGCGAAAGCCCTAATTGAGATGCTCAAAGATGAAGACTTTAGGGTTCGCGGTGCAGTAGCATTAAATCTAGGCAATTTGGGAAATTTACAAGCAGTAGAACCACTTAATAAATGCTTAGAAGATGAAAGTTCAATTGTTCGGAAAATAGTTCAACAAGCCTTGAACAAGCTTTCATGATTGACAATACATTTGTTGTTAATGAGTCATTCCACCAGATGCAGAGACGCGAAATTTCGCATCTCTATAGAAATTTAATGTATAGCCTTAGTCACATAGATGAGGACAGTCTTGATAGCTCAAAGCCTTGTAATTACTGGGTTTATACTCAGCACTCAGCACTTTGCTATATTTCGTTAATTTCTTTAGTCTTGCCTTGAATATCAATATGATTAGCTGACTGGTAGACAAGCTTTGCAAAACTTTCTGAAGGTTAACAAGTGACGCACAATGTTAATCAATAAGTCTTGGCACTACTTTCTCTCTGGATGGGCTATCTCCTGTTGCGAAGGTCTACCCATTTGATTAATAGTGGCAATCATCTGATATAAACGCCCCAAATCTCGTTGATTAAAGTGCAAAATTAACCGAGGTAATTCTAAAGTTTCATCTTGAGCTTCTTGAGGCAAAGCCTGACTTTTTTCAATTTTGCCTTTTACGAGAATGTCACTAAAATCAGCATTTAATTGTTCTACCTCTGCATCTGATAAATCACAACTGAGGCGAATCACCAACTGATTACTCACGTAGCGGCTGGAGTGATAAACTTTATAAAAATCTGTGATGGCGTTACAAGCTACTTCCAGGTTATCTGTCACAGTGTAAAGGCTAGGGTCTTCTGGACTCACAAGACCTTTCTGTACCAGTTGTTGATCAATATAATCGCTCCAAGACCGCCAATAATCGCCGCCTGGATGGTCAATTAAAACTAAAGGTACAGGGCCAAATTTGCCTGTCTGACTTAAAGTCATGCACTCAAAGGCTTCATCTTGAGTGCCAAACCCACCAGGAAACAACGCAACTGCATCACTTTCTTTGAGGAGAAACAGTTTGCGGGTGAAGAAATACTTAAAGTGAATCAGCTTTGGATCACCTTCAATAATCGGGTTAGCTTGCTGTTCAAAGGGTAACTGAATATTTAACCCAAAGGAATTTTCTCGTCCAGCGCCTTCGTGACCAGCCTGCATAATTCCGCCGCCGCCACCTGTCATCACCATAAAACCCAACTGAGTCACAGCGCGACCAAATTCCAGCGCCATTTGGTACTCTGGTGTTTCTGGTGATAAACGGGCAGAACCAAAAATAGTTACTTTACGTACGTGTCGGTAGTTGTAAAATAACTCAAAGCCTCGCTCCATATCCGCTAAAGCAGAGGATAGTATTTTCCAATCAAGACGATCAATGTCACTATCAGCCAAACGGATTATAGTAGCAAGTGCCTGTTGGATAAATTGCCGATTTTTTAAAGTCGGTAGGCGATCGATTAAGTCAGCGATATCCGCTTGCAGAGACTCTAATGTGTCAAACGAGGCAGATGAGGTCATGAGAACTGCTGGCACAATGGCATTACATTTTACCTAATTTTTGGCTGATATTGACAATGTTTTTTTAAAACAAAAATATTCAGCTTTTGCCACCTCTACGCACTGGCTACAGCACAGGAAACACCATGCTATGAGAGGGTTTCCCGACTTGAGGTGACTTGTGTGAGAGGGGTTTTTTGATCTGTCGAATTCACGTTAAATGCTTATGTGATTACCTGTGGGACTGAGACTTTCACAGTAACTTTTTTGTTAAAAGTCAAATTGTCTTCATCTTTATCAATCAGGATGGTATCGCCACCAATAAAAGTATTTTCTAATAATTTAGTGGCGATGGGGTTTTCTACTTCTCGCTGAATTGCTCGTTTTAAGGGACGTGCGCCATAAATGGGGTCATAACCCATTTCCACGAGGTAATCACAAGCTGCTGGAGTGATTTCAAAGGAGATTTTCTGCTCTTTTAGCAGGTTCTCAACCCGCTTGAGTTGAATGCGGATGATGTGACGCATTTCGGAACGGCTGAGGGTATGGAACAGGATAATATCATCTACACGGTTGAGAAATTCGGGGCGGAAGTGCGATCGCAGTGCATCTGTTACCCGGTTCCGCATCATGTCATATTTAGAATCATCACCAGACACATCTAAAATGTGTTCACTGCCAATGTTACTAGTCATCACAATCACAGTATTACGAAAATCTACTGTTCTGCCTTGAGAATCAGTAATTCTCCCATCATCCAGTACTTGCAACAAAATATTAAACACATCGGGATGAGCTTTTTCCACTTCATCCAGCAGCACGACTGAGTAAGGATGACGGCGAACCGCCTCGGAAAGTTGACCGCCTTCTTCATAACCAACATATCCCGGAGGCGCACCAACTAACCGCGAAACCGAGTGTTTTTCCATATACTCGGACATATCTAGGCGTACCAAAGCATCATCAGAATCAAAGAGAAACTGTGCTAAAGCACGGGCTAATTCGGTTTTACCGACTCCAGTCGGCCCCATAAACAAAAATGAACCAATGGGACGGCTGGGGTCTTTCATTCCTGCACGAGCGCGACGAATAGCTGCGGCTACGGCTTCGACGGCTTCGTGTTGTCCAATTACTCGTTCGTGTAAATGACTTTCTAGTTGCAGTAATTTTTGGCGTTCTGATTCCAATAAACGGTTGACGGGGATACCTGTCCACTTGGCGACTATTTCAGCAATGTCTGCTTCGGTGACTTGTTCGCGCAACAAAGTCGAACCTTGGCTTTGCAGTTCTAAAAGTTTTGTTTCTTTGGCTTCGCGATCGCGTTGTACGCCTTCTAATTTGCCATACTTCAATTGGGCAGCTTTATTTAAATCATACGCCCGTTCTGCCTGATCAATTTGCACTCGCAAGGCTTCTTCTTCTTTCTTTAAAACACTAATCGCTTCTAATAACTGCTTTTCACCTTGCCATTGTTCGTTAAATTCTTGCTGTTTTACCTTTAAGGTGTCAATTTCTTCTTCAATGCGCTGCAAACGTTCGCGGGTTTGGGTAGGAACTTTTTCTTCTCCCGCTAGTGACAGCTTTTCCATTTCTAGCTGCATTAAGCGGCGGTCGATGGTTTCCAATTCTGAAGGTTTGGAGGTAATCTCCATTTTCAACTGGGCGGCGGCTTCATCTACCAAGTCAATGGCTTTATCGGGTAAAAAGCGATCAGAAATATATCGTGCTGATAAAGTAGCCGCAGCTACTAATGCTGAATCAGAAATTTTGACGTTGTGATGGACTTCATAGCGTTCTTTCAAACCCCGCAAAATCGAGATAGTATTTTCTACGTTCGGCTGATCGACAAATACTTGTTGAAAACGGCGTTCTAAGGCTGCGTCTTTCTCAATATATTTGCGGTACTCATCTAAAGTGGTTGCGCCAATACACCGCAGTTCACCTCTCGCCAGCATAGGTTTGAGTAAATTTCCTGCATCCATCGCCCCTTGTTGATTGGAACCTGTACCCACAACGGTATGCAGTTCGTCAATAAACAAGACAATTTGTCCGTTGGACTCGATAACTTCCTTGAGGACGGCTTTGAGGCGGTCTTCAAATTCACCCCGATATTTTGCCCCAGCAATTAAACTACCAATATCTAAAGAGATTAATTGGCGATTTTTGAGAGATTCAGGGACATCACCGTTGATTATACGTTGTGCCAAAGCTTCGGCGATCGCAGTTTTCCCTACCCCCGGTTCACCAATCAAAACCGGATTATTTTTACTACGACGCGACAACACCTGAATCACGCGGCGAATTTCATCATCCCGGCCAATAACTGGGTCGAGTTTGCCCGCTTTGGCTTGTTCTGTCAAGTCTCTACCAAATTTTTGCAGTGCTTCATAGCGAGATTCTGGATTTTGATCTGTCACTTTTTGGCTACCACGCACAGCTTTAATTGCCGCCTCTAGAGTACCACTATCAGCATTAAAACCTTTGAGAATTCGCCGACCAATACGTTCGTCTTCCGCAAAGCCTAAGAGAATATGTTCTACAGATATGTAGGTATCTTTCATTTTGACTCTTGCTTCCTCAGCATGGTCAAGTAGCACATCTAAAGTGCGACCGAGATAAAGCTGGTCATTATTAGCAACTTTGGGCTGACGTTGGGTATAAGCTTCTAGTTGCTGTTGCAAGCGGATAGGGTCGATTTCCGCCCGTGCTAAGATGCGAATCGCTAAACTGGTGGGTTCTTCTAAAAGGGCAATAATTAAATGTTCAACGTCTAATTGTTGTTGTTTATAAGCACGAACTATATCCTGAGATTTGACAATTGCTTCCCAGGCTTTATCTGTAAATTTATTAGGATCTGTAGGCTGCATCGTTACGATTTTAAATGGCGGATTTTATTTAAGAAATTGGGGGTTGGGGAAAGGTGGAGGACTTAGATGCACTATCCGGCGATCGCGGCATCTCCTTATTAGTAGCGTAGGATAAAAGATCTCACCCCCTACACCCAACCTCAACAAACAAGGTTTTTGCGTAAGTCTTGTGAATCAAAAAGACCTTACACCCTAATCGTAATCAAAATTATGGCGATACGAGTTGGTCTTGTGAGGATTGCTTCACAGATGATCCTTGACTACCCAATTGAATCAGTTCAATTTTGTATCCATCCGGATCTTCGACAAAAGCAATTACTGTAGAACCATGTTTCATTGGCCCTGGTTCCCGCACAACTTTACCACCACGATTTTTAATTGCTTCACAGGTAGTGTAAATATCATCCACTCCCAACGCAATGTGGCCGTAGGCGTTACCTAATTCGTACTTTTCCACGCCCCAGTTATAAGTTAATTCAATAACTGCATTATCACTTTCATCACCGTAGCCAACAAAAGCTAAGGTAAATTCTCCCCCTGGATAATCTTTTCTCCGGAGTAATTTCATACCTAGGAGATCACAGTAAAATTTCAATGATTCTTCTAGGTTCCCCACCCGCAGCATTGTATGTAATAAGCGCATAATGATTTTTGACTTTGGTTCTGTAGGATTTATTGATTGCTGCCAACATTTTACAAGGGACTGATCAAGAGGATGAGCCTCTAACAGAAGAGATATTTTTGTATAAACATACCCTAATATGTCTCTAATGCTGAGTTTTTATGTATTTCGAGATGATTTACTCTGCAAAAATTTCGGTTACACACTTAACGCACCACCTTTTTTTGGTGGTGCGTTATACAAAAACAAACAGAATTAAAAGTTCTCAGATTTAGCTAAACTCCTTTACCAGTCATCAATAGAAGTTTAAGCAGATCTATCTTCCCGTTCTATTTGTTGTCGAATGGTATCAATGGCAGCATTAATACCAGATAGCTTGGACTCTAAATCATCGCGCATCCAAGTCAAGAACTTGAGTTTACGTTCTAAATGAGCTTTGTGCGAAATAGGTTCGCTACCGTAACAGACGTTACCCCAAAAAGGAAACATACTTGGCCTCTGGATTTAGCTAGATAAAAGTGTGCGATGTTGCACTACTAAATTACATTCTGGCTAAAAACAAGCTGACTGGTAGAGTAAAAACCGACCAAAATATTACGTGTTTGGTAAACTATCAGAAAATTATTTTTTTCCTTAAAAGAGTATTTTCATATTCTGCATCTAGACTTATGCCTGAATATGGAATTGCTTTAATCAAGCAGAGTTTAGTGCTGACTGTGAATGCCGAAATCGCTTGTGAGGCAGGATAAACATTATAGCAGATTTGAAACCTTTAATTATCCTTTCTCTAGTTGACAATAATCGCTCCCAAGAGTCTTTTTTCATGTCTTGATGCTGAATAGCAGTACGTGCTTTGTTGACATTACGTAGGCTATCCATTAAGTTAATCAACGCATCAAAAACAGTCCCAGCAATTGTTTTGGCGCTGACTTTTGTGGGTAAAACTATATTTTGGGCAGTTTGAATGAGATTAACTAGATGCGATCGCATTTGTTCATCTGGCATTAAACCTGATGGATAATGAATAACAACAGATGCGGCTGTAGGATTAATTCGGACTTTGGCATTCTTAATTTGTGATTCTATCGCTACTTTGAGTTTATTCGCATATTCCAAATCTTTTGATAGCCGAGGAACCCGAAAGCGAATTCGTCCACTAATTGCATGAGCAACGCTATATGCTATTTGTTGAGCTTGCGTTTTCTCATACATTAAATTTTTGCTATTTTTTGCAGTTTTCCGCTTAAAATTGCTCGGATAATTTTGTCTTTTGCTAAATAATTGTAGATAATTCATAACCCAGTTTTACTTAATAAAAAATAATTTTATTGATATGTTTCCTAGTTAATTTATTTAGGTAAGGTTTTTAAATTATTTTTCTTTGAAATAAACTATTTACAACACAAAATATAGTAAATGTTAAGCTATCTCGAAAAACTCTATCCACAGAAGAGTCTCAGCAACTATCAAAAGTATGAAGATAATCAAACACAATAAAATAGAGGCGTTGGAATGCAACGCCTCTACAACTATGGCAATTGCTTATTATCGAGAGTTACTCTTATCTGTACTAGTATCACCAGTGGTAGAAGAATCAGTATTTGATGTTGCCTTAGTTTTACTACTGTCCGCTGGAGCAGGATTATCTTTTGGAGGAGTGGTTTGTGTTCCCGAAGTTACAGGCTGTTGAGGTGGAACAGTTATATTAATGTCTGGTGGGGAAGGTATATTTACGGATGGAACTTGTTGTTGAGGAATTACAACAGGTACTTCTCTGGTTCTTTCGATAGGTACTTCTCTGGTTCTTTCGATGATTGTGGTTTGTTGTGGTTGGGGAGTAGGAAGATCATTTTTAGGTGAAGGAGTCACTATTGGTTGAGTTTCGTTAACTACGGTTTCTCTGGGCTGGTTAAAGTACCAGAATGCACCAACAATTAAACCAGCTAGAGAGGTGAGCAAAATCCCCAATAGTAAGCCACGAGAAGCATTGTCATTATCACGGGCGGCTAAATTAGCTTGCTGGTAGTTACGCTCAATTTCTCGACCATTTGCATAACCATTGCGATAAGAATTGACATTGTTGGGATTGTTGTTAACTGTTTCACTGGTGCGTGTCAGGTTAGTGTGAGTGTTACCGTAATTATCCGTGTAAGACTCTTGTCTAGTTTCGTTGTTATAAGTTTCGCGATCGCCTGAATTAGTCATACTATTAATTACACTCCTAAAATCTGTACTAAAAAAGCTAAACTCTGACGACAAAAGAAATTGCAATACTAATCTGACAAGAACCAAATAAATTTGCGTTCTTTTTTTTACTTAGCTTTTAATGATATTCAGCATACCCTCTGTAATTGCACAGATGGTTCTATCTAAAGTTGGGAGTTTATCATCTGCCAAAAGAATTAGTTTCAGGTAGAAATATGCTGTTATTAGCTGTTACCTAAAAATGTTCAAGCTTGTTTACAGGCGATCGCTCATACTAAAAAATAGTCAATTAGCAAACATTTATATAGATGTTTTCCTTACCTATAAATTCTCAAACACCACACAGTGGGTATCATTGGGATGGCAGTAGTCGCCGTTTTTTTGAAGGTTGGTATTATCGGGTAACTTTGCCAGACTGCGGACAAACCTTCGCCTTTATGTACTCAATTGAAGATCCTATTGGTGGTAAACCTTATAGTGGTGGTGCAGCGCAGATTCTCGGACCTGATGATCAGTATTTATGTCGCACTTTTCCAGATCTAGACAAATTTTGGGCTAGTCGAGATGTCTTAGCTTTAGGACATTGGGGTAAAACCAACCTCAACACTCAACCTCTCTACCTTTTACCAAAAGAATTTGAACAACATATTCAAGAGGGTTATCAAGCTACAGCCACCATCAACCAAGGAATAATTCGTGATCCTGCAACTGGTTTTTATTGCCGTTGGTTATATGAAATTCAGCCAGTATACGCTTGGGGAAATCAAAATAGCCCTCAGCAATCAACTGCTGGCTGGCTGTCATTTTTACAGATTTTTGAACCTGGCTGGCAAATTTTGATGGCGCATGGCTTGGCTAGTGGTTGGATAGACTGGAATGGCAAAATCTATCAATTCACCAACGCACCAGCCTACAGCGAGAAAAACTGGGGCGGGGCTTTTCCACAAAAATGGTTTTGGCTAAACTGTAATTGCTTTGACGGTGAACCTGACTTAGCATTAACCGCAGGTGGTGGTAGACGCGGTGTGTTGTGGTGGATGGAATCTGTCGCCATGATTGGAGTACATTATCAAGGCACATTTTATGAATTTGTGCCTTGGAATTCGCAAGTCCAATGGCAAATTCAACCTTGGGGTAGATGGCAAATGCAAGCTAAAAATCTAAACTACGAGGTTGAATTGACAGGAACCACGCATCTACTAGGTACACCCCTACGTGCGCCGACAACCAATGGTTTAGAGTTCTGTTGTCGGGATACCATGCAAGGAAAACTGAATTTGGAGTTGCGAAAAGTAAGTGACAAACCATCTCAAGTTATCCTAAAATCACAGAGTTCTCTGTGTGGTTTAGAAATAGGCGGCGGTTCTTGGGATAATTCTTGGCACTCTAGCTAAAACTACTGCTATTATATTTATGCCTCATAGTTGGGGCTGTAGCTCAGTTGGATAGAGCGAGCGCCTCCTAAGCGCTAGGCCGTGCGTTCGAGACGCACCAGTCCCGTCGTTATATCAAAATAAATTCACCAAAAATTTCCTCGGTAGTTTTTGCGGAATCTTCTAAATTTATCTGAAGTTAACTAATAAATACTTACTGAGAGCGTTTATACGGAATTTAATCTGTATGAACATCAAAATTGTTAACAAACTATAGGGTGGATTTGACAAAAGTCTGCTAATCTAACATATATTTTTGACTTATTCAGAGAAGAATACGTATCACTACACGAAATCACAGAGCCTTGAAGAACAATTTTTTGTTTACAGGTAAATCTTTTCGGTTTATGGTTCTTGCCTTACCCCTATTTATGTGGCTTGGTTACAAAGAATTCCAACAACAAGCTAAACAACCTGAAGCGGTTTTAGTATTGGGTGGTTCAACCAAAAAATTAGAGAGAGAAAAGTTCACAGCGGAGTTTGTTCGTAAGCATCCAAAGTTACCGATTTGGATTTCTGGCGGTAGTCCACCTAGATACACGCGGAAGGTGTTTGTCAAAGCTGGCGTTGATCCCAAGCGGTTACACTTAGATTATGAGGCTGTAGATACAGTTACTAATTTTACCAGCTTAGTAGACGATTTAAAAGCCCACGGCATCAAGAGGGTTTATTTAATTACCTCAGATTTCCACATGCGTCGTGCGTCTGTTATTGGTGAGATTGTCTTAGGTAGCCGGGGAATTGATTTTCAGCCAGTATCCGTACCTTCAGAATCACCACCTGAACCTTTAGAGAAATCTATTCGTGATGGAGCTAGAGCTTTGGTGTGGGTAGCTACGGGTTATACAGGTGCTGATGGCGGTAAAAAAGTTGCTAAATCAAGGATGGAGAGTAGGAAGTAAAAAGGTAAAAGGCAAAAGTACAAATAATGAATTTTTTACTTTTTACTTTTTACTTGCTTATGCGGCGATTTCTTGGACTAGAACAAAAGGTTGTAAAATCAGGGTGTGGAATCGTTTTTGCCGATCGCCATTCCATTCTCCCACTTGGTCTACGGAAGGTTTGGTAATTAATTGCTCATCAATCCACTGCTGTACAGATTGAGAGTTATCACTAGCGATCGCTTCTCCTACATCTACAAGACTTAACCCTGGCGTTACCAAAATTACTGCATCGCGTTGTACATGAGGAATTAACCATTCCCATTCTGCTTCATCTACGCTTTGTGTTAATTCTGCTCTTAAATCTGACATGACTTCACGTTTTTCTTTTTCTAAATTTGATTTTACATTACACTTTAGTCAAGAATTACCAAGGACAAATAACCCATGACTATTGACTATTGACTAAATCTCTGCTTTCATCTCATCAATTTCAAATAAAGATACGATGACTCCTGTAATAGGAATAGAGATAAAAACTCCTAACAAACCTGCAACTCTAGCACCTACTAATAAAGCAAAAAATACTACAACAGGATTTAGATTTAGAGCATTTTGCATAATTCGCGGTGCAATCAAATTATCTTGAATTTGTTGAAGGATAATACAAGCGATTAAGACTTTTAATGCTAACCAAACATTTTGAGATAGCACAATCAACGTAATTGTACTAACACCTAAAGTTGCGCCTATCCCAGGAATGATATCTAAAAATCCGACTATTACTGACAATAATAAAGCAAAAGGTACTTGTAATAATAGAAAAACTATAAAACTAGTTGTTGTTAAAAATAAACTTAATAATAACTGACCACGAAAGAACCCTAAAAAGCTCCGTCTAATAATATTGGTAAATCTAATTCGGCGCTGTTTAGGGACTATTTTTAAAATAAAATTCCACAGCTTTTCGCCATCTAATAACATAAAAAATGCTACAACCGCAATCAAGACAAAAGTTACGAAATTAGTCAATAACTGTTGTAAAAAAGTTAAACTGGTGACTAAACCTGATATAGCCTGATCGCGTAATTGCTCTTCAATGACACTTAAATCTATTTGTAGATTGCGGTTCCTGAGAAATTCTTCTATTCTTTCTAAAAAAGGCGCAAGAGAAGTTAAAAAACCAGAAATACTGTCGATTAATTGCTGTCCTTGAGATAATACCGCAATCCCAACGGTGATCATCAATCCTCCCAAAATCACGATACTGAGCAAGAAAACAACAATCACAGCCACACCATGAGGCAAAAACCGCCGCAACCAATATACAGGGTAGCTAAGTAAGAACGCTAAAATTGCGGCGAATGTAAAAATAACTATGACTGCTTCAAAATATCCTAAAAGTTGCACAAAAGCCCAACCAGCAGCCACTAACAGCAAAAAGCGGACTAACGCCAAATTATTCAAACGATTCCAAAAATGCTTGGCATCCAATCCACTCATATAATTTAAAAATAAGCTAGTTTAGCGATTTGCTAGTAGATATTAGCAACATAGAAAAATCCAGTGGCGATCGCTACTACCTAAAAGTATATTTCTCATTAACGTCCTAAATCGTGCATTTCGTTGATTACTGCGGCACACTTTTGGGTTACAGCTTCTAATTGTTCTTTATTAGTAGAACTAGGAGGGTCAATCACCTCACCAATTCTGATTGTGAGGGGAACAGCACGCGGTAGAGACGAGCCTTTTGCTAAAATTCCTTCAGTTCCCCACAAGCTCACAGGTAAAATCGGTGCTTGCGCCTTGGCTGCTAGTAATGCTGCGCCTTTTTTTGGGTCAGTAATTTTACCATCACTAGTGCGAGTACCTTGTAAAAAAACTCCCACTGCCCAACCATTTTCTAAACATTCTAAAGCTGCCCGAATTGCATTGCGATCGGCGCTACCTCGGCTCACGGGGTAAGCACCATACAATTTAATGGCTTGTGCTAAAACCGGAATTTCAAATAATTCTTGTTTAGCCATATATGCTACTGGACGACGCACACAATTAGAAACAATGGGCGGGTCAAAGTAACTAGCATGATTGCTGACAACTAATAATGGATCTGATTGCGGCACATTTTCCACACCATAAATCTTGCCCTGAAAGTAAGCATGAAGCATGGGGCTGACAACCGACCATTTAAAGGCGTGGTAAAGTGCCAGACTAATAAGCGGTTCACGACTGCGAGACATAAGAAGGATGAATTATGAAGTATGTAGCCGCTTTTAGCGGTGAAGCAGTGAGTTGGGCGGGTACCCCGACTTAAAGCAACTGCTGTTAGCGCAGCGTTAGCGACGCAGGAGCGTCACCCGAAGGGCTTGCCACAGGCTAGTGTGAAGTCAAGTATTTCATACTTCATACTTCACACTTTTGAATTTTTTAGTCCGGTAATTCAGCACCATTACGGACGTTCTTTAAGATTAAATCAGAAGTGGTACGTTTAATTAAACCAGTTAAGACATTGCCAGGGCCAATTTCTATGACTTGTTCAATGTTATTCACTGGTAATTGCAAAGAAATTTCTCGCCAACGTACCGAACCAGTCATCTGTTGAGTTAGACGCTGTTTTAAAATTTGGGCATCAGTCGAGGGTACAGGCTCAACATTCGACATCACGGGTATAGTTGCAGGCTGAAATTCAACAGTTTCCAGAATCTCTTGGAATTCACTCGCCGCCGTCGCCATTAGATGTGAGTGAAAAGCGCCAGAGACTTTTAAAGGAATAGCTCGTTTGGCTTTAACTTGAGACATGACCGCTTGTACAGCATCAGGAGTACCAGAAATTACCACCTGTGCTGGACTGTTATCATTTGCCAAAACTACATCTGGTGTTGCGGCTATAACTGCATCTAATTGTTCTTTGTCAAAGTTCATTAACGCCGCCATCATTCCACCTGCGGCACTATCCATCAGTTCAGCACGACGTTTGACCAAATGCAACCCTGCTGACCACTCAAAAACCCCAGCGACATAAAGGGCAATATATTCACCTAAACTATGCCCAGCCACCAAATCTGGTTGATGTCCTCGTTCCCGCATTAAATCAGCGAGAATACTTTCCACTACGTAAAGACAGGGCTGAGTGTAAAGTGTCTGTGCTAACTTTTCTTCTTGGTTTTGGCAGATTTCGCTGACAGACCAGCCTAAGATGGCCTCAGCTTGAGTAAATTTTTCTTTAGCACCTGGTATATCTAATAAGTCTGTTCCCATTCCCAGTGCTTGGGAACCTTGTCCGGGAAACACCCATACAGTTTTAGTCATTGGTCATTAGTCAATAAAAAAATCAAAAGGCAAAAAGCAAAAGTAAAAAATTTTTACCTTTTTACTTTTAACTTTTTACTTATTAATGCTTATTTTCCCCATTTAAAAATTGCTGCACCCCAGGTAAAACCTGCGCCAAAGCCGGATGCAGCAATGATGTCGTTAGGTTTAATTTTGCCTTGTTGCACTGCTTCATCTAAGGCGAGAGGAATAGAAGCAGCGGAAGTATTGCCGTAATTTGCCAGATTACTAATAACTTTTTGTTCGGGAATTCCTAGCCGTTGAGCGACAGCATCTAGAATGCGTTGATTGGCTTGATGTAAGATGAGCCAATCTATTTGATCAACAGTAAGATGAGCTTCAAATAAGGCTTTATCAATAATTTCTGGGACTTTCTGCACAGCAAAGCGGTATACTTCTTTGCCGTTCATGGTGATGGGTTGGTAATGGCCTTGAGAAACGTTGATGTTTGGGAGTATTTCTTGAGCAGTAGCGGCATAGCCAAGGTTGAGGTAATGATTTTGCGTACCGTCACTTTTGAGGGCAAATCCTAAGAGGCGATCGCTTTCACTAGCTTGTAAAACTACCGCACCCGCCCCATCACCAAACAAAATACAAGTTCTGCGGTCTTGCCAATCTACCCATCGAGAGAGGATGTCTGCCCCAATCAAAAGTACATTCTGATATACACCTGTTCTGAGGTATTGAGCGGCCGTTACTAGCCCAAACACAAAGCCAGAACAAGCGGCGGTTAAGTCAAACGCTACGGCTTTCGTCGCGCCTAACTCAGCCTGCACTTTACAAGCAGTGCCAAACAAATCATCAGGGGTAGATGTTGCCAGCAAAATCAGATCTATATCAGTGGCTTGAATTCCGGCAGATGCGATCGCTCGACGACCAGCCGCCGCTGCCAAGGAACTCAGAGAATCTGACGGTTGTGATACTCGTCGTTGACGAATCCCGGTTCTTGTGGTAATCCACTCATCTGATGTTTCAACCAGCGCTGTTAGTGCCTGGTTATCGAGGGAAGTTTCGGGAACTGCCGAGCCACTTCCTGTAAATGCTATGCCTAACTTTTGCACTCCTGCTCTCCCAAGCTCTCAGCATTTTGATCATTGCCTCTGGTGTTTTCCTACAACAAAGGACAAATGACGGATGACAACTAACCCATTACTAACCGCTACCACGCTGTAGGATTTCGTATTGGGAATGAAGCCTTTCTAGTACCTGATTATCTACTGCTTCTTTGGCCATCCGTATTGCACTAAAAATTGAAGGTGCTTGTGAACTGCCGTGGCCGATAAAACAAACTCCAGCCACACCTAACAGTAAAGCACCTCCATGCTCCGCATGATCCATACGCTGCTTAATTCGCTTGAGATTTGGTTTTAACAGTGCTGTGCCAATTTGACCGTGCAATCCTTGGGGCAGTTCTTCCCGTAAAATTTGCAGAATTACGCCTCCCAGAGATTCGGCAAATTTTAGTAAGACATTGCCGACAAAACCATCGCAGACAATCACATCAAATTCTCCAGAAAGCACATCACGCCCTTCAGCATTACCAACAAAATTAATTAGAGAATTATCTCGCAGTAGTTGATGGGCGCGGAGGGCTTGCTCATTACCTTTTGTATCTTCTTCGCCAATATTCAATAACCCGACTTTGGGTGTGTCTGTACCTAATACATACTGGCTATAAATCGAACCCATCATCGCAAACTGCTCTAAAAACTTAGGTCGGCAGTCTACATTGGCACCTACATCTAAAATTAACACTGGCTTGCCAGCCATAATTGTAGGGAAAACTGTACCAATTGCTGGGCGATCAATTCCTGGCAATCTCCCTAAGCGCAGCAATGCTGCTGCCATAGCTGCCCCAGAGTGTCCAGCAGAAAATACAGCATCCGCCTGCTGATTTTTTACCAAATCCATCGCCACATTAATCGAAGCCTTGCGTTTGCGTCTAACCGCATTTAAAGGCTCCTCATCCATAGCGATCGCTTCTTCAGCAGGAACTATCTCCACCCTCTCCAAAGTAGTTTTTGGCGGCATGACAGCTTTAATTTGTTGGGGATCACCTACCAACAAGACTTTCACACCCAATTCTTCACTGGCGCGTAATGCACCAGCAACGATTTCTTTGGGTGCATGATCCCCCCCCATCGCGTCAATTGCTATCCGTGCGCAAGTCGATCCCATTGCTCAGAGCTTCTAGAAACCTTACAAATTTTACCAGATTGGCTTTGTTAAAAAACCTTAACTTTTTGACTGCCAAATTCCTATACTCAGTGCTGAGTCAAGTAAAAACTGCTCAGTACTCCGCATCGTTTGTCACTATTGCAACATATTTTGGCGGCAAGCCCAAGATAACACGCGAGAAGTTAAAAGTAAAAAGGTTCGCCAGCGCGGTCTTGGGGGTTCCCCCCAAGACCGCGCTGGCGAACCCGAAGGGCAAAAGTAAACAGAAAGATACTTTTGCCTTTTTAATTTTAACTTTTGACTTTTTATTGATTGAGTATCCAATCAACTAAAATCCTTACGCCGTAGCCTGTGGCACCGGGGCCGTTGTAGCCATTTTCTTTATCTGCCCACACTGGCCCAGCAATATCTATGTGCGCCCAAGGGGTATCTTTAACGAACTGCTTGAGGAATAGGGCAGCAGTGATCGAACCACCAGGACGCGGCCCGGTGTTTTTCATATCCGCAATGCCAGATTTCAAGCCTTCAAAATATTTCTCTTCCATTGGCATTCGCCAAATTTTTTCGCCGGATGTGGCAGCAGCTGTTTCTAACTGCGAAGCTATCGCATCGTCAGGGGTGTACAACCCGGCGATATCTTCACCTAAAGCGATAACGTTGGCACCTGTGAGGGTGGCTAAATCCACGATCGCATCTAATCCCAATTTATCGGTATACACCAAAGCATCAGCTAAGGTTAAACGCCCTTCGGCATCAGTGTTATTCACTTCGATGGTTTTGCCGTTAGAGGCGGTAAGGATATCGCCAGGGTGCATAGCGCGACCGCTAATCATGTTTTCGGTAACGGCGGAGATGAAGTGAACTTCAGTATTCGGCTTGAGTTGGGCGATCGCTTTTGCCGCACCCAAGGTTGCAGCTGCACCACCCATATCAATTTTCATGGTTTCGATGCCGCTACCTGCACCTTTAATATTCAGTCCACCAGAATCAAAGGTTAAACCTTTGCCAATAATGGCGAGTTTCTTTGTCGGGGTGCCTTCTGGTTTGTAGGTAAGATGAATAAATTTAGGTGGTAAGTCAGATGCTAGGGCAACTCCTAAAAAAGCACCCATACCTAACTTTTCACAATCTTCTTTTTCGAGTATTTGTAATTGTAAACCGTAGTCTTTGGCGATCGCTTGGGCGGTTTCTGCCATTGTAATGGGTGTCACTGCGTTGGCTGGGGCTGCAACCAACTCTCTCGCCAAAATTACCCCAGACACAATTTGATTTGCACGGGTAATCGCGGCTTCTTGTCCCTCGAAACCCAGCAGTTCTACTGTTTCGACCTTTGAACCTTTATCGTCTGGTTCTGATTTAAATCGCACATCCTGGTACAAAGCTAACTGTACACCTTCAGCGATCGCTTGGGCTGTGGCTGCTGGGTCGTTATTCCATAAGGGAAAGCTAAATCCCAGAGTTTTGCTTTTTTGCTTTTTTGCTACTTTAGCCGCCGCTGCCGCCGCCCTCCGCAGACTATCTATTTTCAGCGCGTCTGGCTTTCCTAAACCGACTAAAATAATTTTTTTAACTGAACCACCGCCACTGACACGGGTGAAAACAGTACTGTTGGCTTTGGCTGTAAATTCTTCTTCGGCAATGACTTCTTTTAAGATGCCAGCAAACTTTTCATTCAAAGTCGCCAGTTCACCTGTTAACTCTACCGCATCTTCAAATAATCCAATTGCCAAACTATCGCCTGCCCACTCCAGCAGAGGCTGATTACTAAGTTGAATTGCTGCCATGTTGGGATTTTCTTTAAAGATTCCTTCTTGTACCAGTATTGCTCAAAATTTTGAAGTGTGAAGTCTGAAATATGATTTCAAGTGCTGGCTATTGACTGTTGACCATTGACCATTAATAAAGGACAAATGACCATTGACTTTTATAATTGAAACATCCCAACCTTCTGCATGGCATGACTATGACCTCAGCCTTGACTCCAAACCAACGGGCAGAAGTGTTCTATCCTAGTTCCGATGGTGAACCTGTGGCAGAAAGCTATGCCCATCTATGTGTTTTACTGGCGACGCTGGAAATTCTCCGCCAGTATTTACAAGGACAACAAGCAACAGTTCTGGCGAATCAGTTTCTTTACTACGCTCAAGGATTTCCTAAGTTGCGAGTTGCACCAGATGTGATGATAATTTTTAATGTCGCGCCTGGTGGTCGAGATAATTATAAAGTGTGGGAAGAAGGGGAAGTTCCATCTGTGATTTTTGAGATGACTTCGGCAGGGACAAAAAATCACGATCAGGAATTTAAGAAAACCTTGTACGAGCAACTTGGTGTTAAAGAATACTGGCTATTTGATCCTAAAGGTGAATGGGTACAAGAACAGTTGCAAGGTTATCGGTTGCGGCAAGATAGATATGAATTGATTACGGACAATCGCAGTGAACCTTTAGGGTTGCGGTTGCAAGTAGAAGGAGAACTGATTGGTTTTTACCGAGAAGATACAGGAGAAAAACTGCTTAATCCCACAGAACAGGCGCAAGCACTACGAGAAGCAAAACAAGCTCGACAGCAAGCTGAACAGCAAGTAGAGCAATTAAAGCAACGTCTCCGAGAACTGGGTATTGATCCTGAGCAAATTGAACAAGAATAGAGGCTAGTACCGCTACGCGGAATTAAAAAGTAAAAAGTAAAAAGGCAAAAGTCAAAAAGCTTATATCACAAGATTTTCACTAACTTGAAATGGTTTCTTTATTTCCGCCATGTTGTACTAGGGACTGGAAGCTAGAGGCTAGTGTTGGAATCAGAAGTATTCACTATTGACTCGACTTCAGTAGTGTTAATGTCAAATTTATTGGCGATCGCACTAATTATTTCTTGCTCTAGTGCGGTAGTTTGCTTGTCAAGTTGAACAATTCTTTGGCATTGAGCCAATAATGGTATCGCAAAATCACGGTTGAGTTGATTGAGTAGTGTATCTAATGGTTGCGGTGATTTGATATTGTTGGTGATCGCACTTAGTGAGTTGGGGCTGAGGTTTAATGCTTGCAATTCTGGTAAGATTTTTTCCCAGGTTTTTTCAGGATGGCTGGCAAGAATGATATGAACTAAGATTTGATCCATGATTGCTTGTTGAGCGATCGCTGTTTCTAAGTAATTTTCACTTTCTGCTTTGAGGCTTGCCAAAGTTTCTGGCGATGATAGGGAAACGGATTCATCTAGTTTGGCTTCGTAAAATCGACAAGCGGCATAACCCAGAGAATAGCTTAAGGCAGCATTAGAACTAGTGGCGATCGCGGCTCCTGCAAATGGCACATTTCGCAGCAAAGCTAATCCAGCTGCTTTTAACAGTCGATTTCCACCCAAACCCAAAC
The DNA here is from genome assembly GCF_059384975.1 of Nostoc sp. C96. Classification (NCBI taxonomy): domain Bacteria; kingdom Bacillati; phylum Cyanobacteriota; class Cyanophyceae; order Nostocales; family Nostocaceae; genus Nostoc; species Nostoc sp. C96. The sequence continues at coordinate 750,225 of NZ_CM182020.1, forward strand.
CAAAAATTGTTAAAACCTCACCTTTCCGCGCTGGATCTTTTAAATCTAGGTTATAAGCCGCCGCAATTTGATACAGCATTTCTGACTGCAATTTCAAGGTTGCGGCTAAATCCACGGCTAATAATGCTGCTGCTACCCCTGGTAAAATACTACTGGCAAATCCAATCCCCCCAGCTTTTGTAGCTGTTTCTAGTATGATGCGATGAGAAATTTGGCTAGGCGATTCTTGTGGGTGTTGTTGCTTGAGTTTTTTGACTGTGGCTGCGGCTTTTTCTAGGTCAACATTTTCACTAGCACCGATTAACCAATTAAGATTCAAAAATCCTGATAGTTTGCGGATGAGCCAATTTTGATTGAGATAATTGACTACCTCACCAGTGGTTTGAGTTGCTTGTCCAAATAATTGATGCGTTTGTTTTGTTGCGGCTACGCCAAGTCCCCAGGCTGTATCGATAAATGTTTTACCAGTGATGGCTAAAGAGTCAAATAGGGATAATTTTTCTGTGGCGGATGTTTGATGGGTAATTTCTACTTCTGGTTTTTTTTGGGGTTGTTCTGTCATTGTTTTGCCAGTCGCTCTAGTCTGTTTGTAGCGAAATTTCAAGCGACTTGACATCTCCCAACAAGTACAAGTTTGTTGAGTACTTCAGGGATAATTTGTCTCACCTAGAAACGCATACTTCTCTACGAGAGGCTGCGCCAACGACTGTGCGGTAGTTGTGCGTTGTCGAAACTCAGTAACCAAAGGCGCAGAGAGAACAAGGAGTTTATTTTTGTCGAACTACTTAAGCTCAACCTACTTCCTTAACTTGTAATTGGTAAAATTTATTATCCCTAGTTTCCAAAAAGTTGTTGTTTTTGAGAATCTCATAAAGGCTGATATCTTGTTCTAGCAAACAGGCGTGTCCACTATTTGGCAGTATCAAAACTTCAGCATTGGGTAATATACCCGCTATCCGTCTTACTTCATCTACAGAAGGCAAAAGGCGATCGCTTGCACCTGCAATTAACAACACTTGCTGAGTTAGGCGGCGTAACTGGCTGTCATCCACTGCAAATTGTCTCAATAAAGCCAACCGCCAATTAACTGTTGCTGATGGAACAGAACGCATGGTTTTTAGCAGCTCGTGGCGATCGCTTCTAGTCATCCGTTCTAAGGATGCCAGAAACGGTAATAATCCCAATGCGCCGACATCATAAAAAGATTCTGGCACTAAATATGTTATCTGGGATGCCCAATCTAAAAACGGACGTAGGCGAAAAGCTGAGGCGGGATTAATCAAAATAATGCGTTTAAACAAATGCGATGCTTGGGTGGCTACTTTCATCGCCAAACATCCCCCAAATGATTCTCCACACAAATAAACTGGTCTCTGGGAACTTTTCTCTAATTCTGCATGAATTAAATCCAAGACATTTTTCGTTAATTCTTCCCATGTTGTCAGGATCTTTTCTGGGGATCGCCAAACAGCGCACATCAAAGCCAGCTTCTAACCCCGATGTTTGCGATCGCAGCAACTCACCAGTACCATCCATTCCCGGTAAATAAACAAACAACGGATACTCTGGTTGGACTCGTTTCGGAGTCAGAAAACATGGCTTTAGATCAACTTGTGGCATTTTACAATTTCAATTTCCTTGGCGATTGTGATAAATTTACCTGCATACAACAACTATCTTTTGATTTGGATGATTGCTTACTAGATTCGCTACAGTATTACAGACAAAACTCTGTTAAAATCATAACTCAGCTAATCAAAACTCACTTAAATATAAGATAAATTTCTCATAAAGATAACTCAATCTTATGAGCAGATAATATCAGACAATATTTAGCAAGATATATCAAAACTAGGCAACAAATTACAATTAACCCTCAAGTAAAATTAGCAAAAAATTGCCGCGATTAATTTTTTTCTGCTAGTTTGTACATTAATAACATCCTTGTTGGAGTAAATGTGCGATTTCGCTGTGGCAGTGTTCGGTTAGTTCAGAAACCACATTTTTTGCTTGTTTGCCATGATATTGATGTTGATGAGCGTTTGTAATCCAATAAGGACGACCAATTAGCACAGCCACCCGTTGATATATGACTAATGGATGCCATCCATATTGGTTAAATAGAGGTTCGGAGGGGTCGAACAAACTCAACATTTTTAGGGGAAAAGCTGTAGTGTTGACTTCTTCTAAGGAGGCGATCGCAATTGGTAAAATTGCTAAGTCTGGTACACCAGAACGCAACGCCAAATGGGCAAATCCCCGCTGAAATTCCCCAACTACAGATTTTGGAGTTGATTGCACCATTGGTTCAGCCCCTTCAGGAAACACTCCTACCATCTGTTGAGACTTTAATAACATTTGTGATTGGGCAAAAAAGCTTTGCTGCCGGTTTTGATTAATATCTAAAGGAAAACAACCTAATTGTCCGGTGACAATCTCTCGCAAAATTGGGACTTGTCCCATGTAGTGATGGCAAGCAAAACGAATCGGACTTGATAAAGCTGACATTAAAATCATCGCATCCATAAAGCTGCGATGATTGCTCACTATTAACAAACTTGCATCATCAGGAATGCGATCCTCGTAATAGCGAAACATTCGTGTGGAAAACGTTGCTAAGAGCAAGCGAGAAATGTCCAAAGGACTATTTAGACTCATATCTAAATATATTTTTGGGAAAATATCGTAGTTTATCTTGACTCAATTTTTACATTTCTTTACTAATGCCACGACCGTCTTAGGATAGAAATGTCTTATCTATTAAAAGGAAATGATTTTTCTATGTTTGGAGCGTTGTACTTTTAGTCACAATACTATGTAAGAAATAGCATCAGTTCAAGGATATGAAATGCTCTATTAAGTTTTTTGAGCAGAAATTAGCCAGATTTGTACTGATGACCAAACATTTGTGAACTCTAGAAATTTGCTAATATTAAGAGGAACTTTGAAAAAGCGATAGTAATGTTATATAATTGCGTGGTTTTGCCCTCATAATTAATTAAAAAACGGTTTAATAATTTATTTTTATTTTGCATGAACCTAGTGGATAAAACAGACCAGACATTTGCACTGACAACACCCCTCTATTATGTAAACGATGTCCCACATATTGGAAGTGCTTATACAACGATCGCCGCAGATGTAGTGGCTCGATTTCAAAAGCTTAAGGGACATAGAGTACTGCTAATAACAGGTACAGATGAACATGGGCAAAAAATTCAACGTTCGGCGGAGACTTTAGGAAAAGCACCCCAAGAATTTTGTGATGAAATTGTCCCTAGTTTCGTTAGCTTATGGGAGAAATTAAACATTCAATATGATCGCTTTAGTCGGACAACAGCACCGCGTCATGAAGCGATCGTCAAAGAATTTTTTGGGCGAGTTTGGCAAAAAGGCGACATCTACCAAGGACAACAAAAAGGCTGGTACTGTGTAGCCTGCGAAGAATTTAAAGAAGAAAGAGAATTATTAGCGGATAAGCGTTGTCCTATTCATACGAATAAACCAGTTGAGTGGCGCGACGAACAAAATTACTTCTTTCGGTTATCGAACTATCAAACCCAGTTAGAACAATTTTATCAATCTCACCCAGATTTCATTCAACCAGAAAGCCGTCGTAATGAAGTCTTAAGCTTTGTGAGCAGAGGTTTGCAAGACTTTTCGATTTCCCGAATTAATCTCGATTGGGGTTTTCCTGTACCAACTGATCCAAAACAAACCCTATACGTCTGGTTTGATGCACTCCTGGGTTATGTCACAGCATTATTAGAACCCGATGCTGAACCAACCTTAGATAACGCTTTAGCGACATGGTGGCCGATTAATCTGCATTTAATTGGCAAAGACATTCTGCGCTTTCATGCAGTTTACTGGCCAGCCATGTTAATGTCAGCAGATTTACCTTTGCCAGAAAGAGTGTTTGGACATGGTTTTTTGACCAAAGATGGGCAAAAAATGGGTAAAGCGCTGGGTAATACCCTTGATCCTATTGCTCTAGTCGAGAGATATGGTAGTGATGCGGTTCGTTATTACTTTCTTAAGGAAATCGAATTTGGCAAAGATGGCGATTTTAATGAAAGTAGATTCATTAATGTTCTAAATGCAGATTTGGCAAATGATTTAGGTAATTTGCTTAATCGCTCCTTGAACATGGTGAAGAAGTACTGTGCTGGTAATGAACTGTCAATTTCCGATGAAACAATTTCTGCTGACAATCCTTTGAAAAAGATTGGCTTAGATCTAGGGGAAAAGGTTCAACAAGCATATCAGACGTTAGCTTTCAATCAAGCCTGCGAAGCTATTCTGTCATTGGTACAAGCCAGTAATAAGTTTATTGATGATCAAGCACCTTGGTCGCTATATAAACAAGGACAGCAGCAGGAAGTAGAAAAAGTGCTTTACGCAGTTTTGGAAGCGGTGAGGCTGTCAGCGTATCTTCTTGCACCAGTTATTCCCAATATCAGTAGCGAAATTTATCAGCAGCTGGGTTTTGGAATCAACTTTAACGAACAAAATCAAACAGCAAATGCTGCCCCATTTTCCATTCATTCCAAATGGGGGTTACTATCTAATAAACAACTGTTGGGGAATCCTCAACCAATCTTTAAACGCATAGAACCTCCTAAAAACGATTAGTTTTTTTAATCTCTTTCAGACAATTTTCTAATCTTTCAAATCTCGCCAAAAATTTATCGGGGCTGAACTTAAATAATTAGCCCCGGAAAATTATCATAAAACTCTCTAACTAAATGTAAAAGTTGGAAATTCGTATCAAAAATAACCAGATAAAAATGAGGTATGACAACAATGTTGAATAATCTAGAAAACGACTCGATATTTACGCCAGAGCAAGTTTTAGAAAATCGAGGTCGAGTCGCCATATTTATTGATGGCTCAAATCTATTTTACGCTGCCTTGCAATTAGGAATTGAAATCGATTACACCAAGTTATTATGTCGTTTAACAGGTGGATCTAGACTGTTGCGGGCTTTTTTCTATACAGGTGTAGATAGAACCAACGAAAAGCAACAAGGTTTTTTGTTATGGATGCGTCGTAACGGTTATCGAGTCATTGCTAAAGACCTAGTACAGCTACCAGATGGTTCTAAAAAAGCCAACTTAGATGTCGAAATAGCTGTTGATATGATGGCTTTGGTAGATTCCTATGATACGGCAGTTTTGGTGAGTGGTGATGGCGATTTAGCCTACGCTGTTAATTCTGTAAGCTATCGTGGTGTCAGGGTAGAGGTTGTGAGTTTACGCTCTATGACCAGTGATAGTTTAATTAATGTGAGCGATCGCTACATTGATTTAGAAGCTATCAAAGAAGATATCCAAAAAACACCCCGCCAGAGTTACCCATATCGCCCTTTGTCGGGAATGGGTTTTTTGGATGACCCCACAGACCATGATGGACATCTAGAAATTCAAGATACATGAAGCATCAGCAAGGCAGGCAAATAGCAAAAAGAAATTTAAGATTTATGGGGGGAAAAAATCAATCCCCCCACTTTCATACATTTTCTTTTGGGAGTTTTATTCAAATCAAAACAAATTGGTATTACCTGCCTTTAATTTTACTGTTAATCATGAGTTTAGGAGCTTGTGGCGGTAAATCTTCCACAGGCTCTCAGCAAAATAATCAACGTTCAGCAGCAGATTCCGAGAGTAATTTAACCTTTTTTGATGTAACTTTAGAACAAGCTGACGAAGTAGGACGACCGCTGTGGAAAGTTAAAGCAAAACAGGCAGTATACACCAAAGAAAAACAAATTGGTCAAGCCGAAAATCCTTATGGAGAGTTATATCAAGATGGCAAAGTAATTTATCAAATTAAAGCAGACCAAGCAGATATTCAACAAGATGGTAAACGGCTATTTCTCAAAGGCAAAATCTTGGCCACAGACCCTAATAATGGTGTGGTTTTACAAGGTAATGAAATGGAATGGCTACCCAAAGAAGATTTATTAATTGTTCGCAATCAAATCAACGGTAAGCACAAACAGTTACAAGCAGTAGCGCAAGAAGCAAGAGTTAAGACTCGCGCCCAAGTAGTAGATTTTTTCGGCAAAGTTGTCGCTAATTCTACTGATCCCCAATTACGAATGCGGACTGAGCATTTAATTTGGCAGATTAAACAAGAACAATTAATTGGCGATCGCCCGTTACAATTTGAACGTTATAAAAATAATCAAATCACAGATCGTGGCCGAGGCAATTCCGCCGAAGTTAACTTAAAAACGAAGATTGTTACCATTAAACAAAATGCCCAGGCCGATTTATTAGACCCACCAGTACAAATCCTGAGTAACTCAATGATTTGGGATATGAATGCAGAAAACGTGAAGACAAACTCTGCGGTGCGCGTCTTCCACCGGGCGGAAAAATTGACGGTGACGGGTAATCAAGCTGAGATGAAAATACCGCAAAAAACGGTTTATTTAGTAGGTAATGTTAACGCAGTTGGACAGCGTCGCCAGTCGTTAAAATCTCAGAATTTAACTTGGTATCTTGATAAAAAATTATTAGAAGCACAGGGAAATGTAGTTTATCGCCAAGCCAGCCCAGCCTTAACATTTAATGGAGATACAGCCGTTGGTAATCTGGAAACAGATAATATTGTTGTGAGTGGCGGTAAAACAGGTAATCGCGTAGTCACAGAAATTATTCCCGAATCACCAAAACCGAAGAATTAAAAGTAAAAAATAAAAAGTAAAAAGGAAAAAGTAAGAACACTACGGCATCTATTCTTTACCTTTTGCCTTTTGCCTTTTACATTTTGCCTTTTACAGCCTTTTGCCTGATTTACGGCTGACTGGGTGCAGTACAAGTATTATTAAACCCATAAGCTTCTTGCCAATGTTTCACTGTTCCCTTACCAATGGGAAAAACTTTAGTATCACCATTGGCAAAAGTTAAACGAGCGCGAATTTCTTTGGCTGGAGCTTTGCGTAAAATATTAGCAGCATCGGCATTGATAGCAAACAACGTATCTGACATATACCAAGTATTGTTATATGAAACGTTTTGATTGTTTTCATATTCTGTATATGTATACTTGCCAGAAAAGCCTCTGACTTTGGTATTAGGAGTAGGAGTTAACTGGAGAATTTGACCATTAATACCTAACTCTATTGTTGTTGGCGCGATTTCATCTAATGTAGCTTGGCCATTGCTGGGGGCTGTTTGCACAACAATTTTGGCAAAGCAGCCTTCAATTTTGCTTCCCCAAAGAGAAATAATGACAAATCTACCGGGACGGGGGCCGCTAAAAGGACTTTTAATTAAACTGCTTAATGGATCTTCGCCGTGGGCATCAATGACTACTTTGCCTAAAGCGGAATTGACCAAGGTATCTTGAATATTGACGAGTTTACTAAAAGGTAAACCACCACCAGCCCAAGGCATCCCATTCACAGTATTGAGTTTATCTTCATCGATCGCACTTTGGGCGATCGCTTTTTTGCTATCCAAATTTGGCAATGTTGGTAATAGTAATACAGTTAAAAGGCTAAATTGTAAAAACTTTTTCATCTTAAAAAAATTTGTTACGTAAAAAAGAATGTAATAATTAGCAAATTCTACCAGGACAAGAACCTGCGGCTCCCCCAGAACCATTGATAACACTCGGTCTGCCAATGGTAGGAACATTTGCAGATGCAGGTTTATCTTTGGGTTGAGCAATGGGAATTGCTAATTTTAAAGTGCTGACAGCTTTGGAATTGAGCAAAAACTTGATGGGAATGCCTAGGTTAAAACCAACTTTGAGATTATCATCATCTCTAGCGCCCCGTCCGTGAATCCCAATTAAACGCCCATTGTCGTCTAATACTGGGCCACCACTCATACCACTATGAGTAGTGTTGGTGTAAATTAAGGTGTAACCTTCTTTGTCTTGAGAATTGGTACCAATAATTTGCCCCATTGGAACCAACACAGTCCGGCTTTCAATCCCATTTAATGGTTCTGGTGCGCCGGATACATATACAGTTGTTCCTTCTCTGGTGGCATCAGAATTGCCAAAAATAGCAACATTGTGCGCTTTATCGCTGTTAAACTGTAAAATTGCTAAATCCGCTTCTGGCACACGGGTAATAGATGTTGGTGGGATTTGATATTGAGTTTGATCCCGCGTTTGAATAGTATAGGTTCCTGACTCATCAACAACATGCCAATTGGTGAGAACACTGTAGGTTTTGCCTTTGCGGTAAATAATAACTCCAGAACCGAGTTTGGGGCCGCTAATTAGTACTGTAATATCTTTAGCGAGATTGGTGACATCTTGAGCAGTTAAGGGTCGAGCAATTTCTGGTTGCGTAAAGGCGATCGCAACTCCGATAATTGCTGTTGTTAATCCACGATTAAGTCTCATCATCTGACCTCTAATCAGCCTTACTGAATACAGTAGTAACCGTAGTTTTTTCGGCTTTGGGCATCATCTGTATGACCTTTGTTATTGGTACAGCCCAACTCAGGCGAATAATCATTTGATGCAGTCTTTCCTCAGCTTTGGAACCATCAGCAAATACCGAAGGTTGATCCCACAAAGGATAAGCCTGCATCCCATTGATTCCCACCACTTGACCCCGACGATTTAATAAAGGGCCGCCACTCATCCCGTTTTTAATATTGTTGGTGTAGCCTAGCTGATAACCCCCTTCTAATGGTTTGGCTAGAACTAAACCCACCTTACCTGTAGTAAATGCAAAGCTTTGTTTTTTCCCTCTCTCTTCCACCGCTGGATAACCCGCAGCAAAAACTTCATCTCCTGGTGTGGGAGATGCACCAAAAGATGCTACTGCATAGATACTGCCTGCACTTTTAAATTGCAACACAGCCAAATCGTTTTTCCCGAAGTTTAAGCGTCGAGGTAAATTAGCTGTATAAATCCTACCATCCACAGTTTGCACACGATAGGGAGGATCACCAGCTTGTAGCACATGAGCATTAGTCAACACTGTGTATGTTGCACCGTTGCGGCGCAATATAATACCTGACCCCAAAAAATCTTGAGATCTGACTTTGACAGTAATAGACTGCGCCTGTTGTGAAAGAGGGGCTGACTGAGCAATATAATCTGGTGCAGGAATACTGACAACTGGTGCTGAGGCCGACAGTGTCAGGGAGATACTGCCAAGACAAACAACCAGCGTCAACAAAGAACAATTCATCTATCTGTATTTACAAGGGATATGAAATAGCGATCGCATCTTTATTCATTAATATTTGGATTAATATCGCTATTTTGCTCATTTGTAGCATGATTCAGATATGTATCAAAATCAATATTCAACGAGTCTCCGCCACTTTCATTGAGTACATTTCCAGCCACTAATCCCCGACGATTCATTAATCTTCTCAAGGTTGCCTTCGCATTACTACCACGCTTGAGAGTGAATAACAAAGAACTATCTGTACAAGGCGCATTTTGATTCACCGCTGCACATACCACTGGTTCACCTCTAAGGATGCCAGTTTTAATGTACTTTAGTTTGCCATTGTCATAGCTTTTTTGAAATCTCCGCGATACTTCATAACAACGGCGTTCCGAATTCCACTCCCTAGTAAAGTAATCCTGCGATGACCATTGAATCATCGGGACTTTCCTACCATCTTGAGTTTGAGCCACTGTTATCGGTATACCCTGACGCTTTTCACACTTGAAGATAGTCCCTCCTGCATAACTGGGCTGATTGATAGTTGCAATCATACCCAACGCAACCACAGAAGTTCCAGCAATCCCCATTAACGCTTGGCTAAAGAACCCCAATTTTATCCTTAACACTTAACTTCCTCGACAATATCAGGTGTCTTACTGAAAGTGTAAAACAGCATTGACCGTAAAATCACGGTAATAGTTCCAGCTATACAAATAATTTATCTTAAACCTAGTAGCAGTACCCATAGTAAAACTATTTTCGTGAACTGAAAATTACTTTCATCAATGAAAAATTATGCTTCAAACATAGAATTAATACTGCTTTAAGGGAGGATATGAAATTACACAGAGTGGCATCAATACGGAAATTGCTCTCACACTTTTGTCAGCAATCCTGATGGCTTCTGGTGTACCTGTGTACTCCTTTTTCATTTTAAAAGTCAAACTAGACGCATATAATGCAACTGCGATCGCCGCAACTTATGGTTCTATCAGCGCCGTCACATTTATTACGGCTCAATCATTTCTCAAAATTCTGAATATTGCTTCTGGCGGACACATGGTAGCAGCTTTAGCATTAATGGAATCACCTGCAATTATTGTAGGTATTTTGCTAGTAAGATTGTTTGCACCAAATCAAGAAAACAAAAAAGGAGAATTTGCTTGGGGTGAAGTTTTACGAGAAGCTTTTTTGAATGGTTCAGTTTTTCTCCTTATCGGTAGCGTGATTATTGGAACGCTTACAGGCGAAAGAGGCTGGGAAAAACTACACCCATTCACCCAAGATATTTTTTACGGGGTTTTAGCCGTCTGTTTACTAGATATGGGTATAGTGGCTGCTAGAAGAATTAAAGATATGCGAAAGACGGGTGCTTTTTTAATTGCTTTTGCTATATTAATGCCTGTAGCTAATGCAATTATGGGTATAATTCTCGCAAAATTAATTGGTATGTCGGCGGGAAATTCCTTACTATTCGCTGTTCTTTGTGCAAGTGCTTCTTATATAGCAGTTCCCGCAGCGATGAGAATGACAGTTCCTGAAGCTAACCCTAGTTTATATGTATCGATGGCATTAGCTTTAACTTTTCCTTTCAACATTATTATTGGCATTCCTTTGTATTTCAACATTATTAAAGCTATTGGAGTTTAACCAAATGGAAGCCATCAAGAAGATAGAAATAGTGACAAACTCTTTAGAAATCACTAAGGTTCTAGAAATTTTAGAAAAAGTCGGAGTTTCCGGTTACACAGTAATTGAAGATGTCATAGGTAAAGGAGATAGAGGTAAAGTTTTTAATGATTTAGAAACTCATGTACTCACTAATGGATATGTGATAAGTGTTTGCACACGTGAACAAGAACAAGAATTAGTAACAGCAATTGAGCCAATTCTGAAAAAATTTGGAGGTGTGTGTATTGTCTCTGATGCCAAGTGGATTGCACATTAGATAAGCTCTGAGGAGACATATTGATAGTATCTACGTCTCTAAAAATCACATTTAGCTTATTACTAATATTACTAAGGAGTATTTAACCGTGCCAATTAAACGCATCATTGCGGGGCTGAATGAATTTCACGACAATTACTTTACTACACACCGAGAATTATTTGAAAATTTATCCCAAGGACAAAATCCAGAAGTATTATTTATTACTTGCTCAGACTCTAGGATTGATCCTTTTCTAATCACTCAGAGTCAACCTGGCGATTTATTTGTTATTCGTAATGTTGGTAATATTATTCCGCCTTATGGCTCACCCAATAGTGCTGAAGCTGCGGGAATCGAATATGCAATTCAAGCTTTAAATATCGATGATATAGTGATTTGTGGTCATTCTCATTGTGGAGCGATGAGAGGATTATTACAAATAGGTAGTTTGGCCCAGCAAATGCCTTTAGTTTATGACTGGTTACGGCATTATGCTGAACCAACTCGCCGCTTAGTTATGGATAACTACAAAGATTATCCACCTGACAGGCTGTTAAAAATTGCCATTGAACAAAATGTACTAACACAGATAGAAAATCTCGAAACCCATCCAATTATTCGTTCTCGACTTCACAGCGGTCAACTGACTCTTCATGCGTGGATTTATGAAATTGAGAGTGGTGAAGTTTTTGCTTATGATGCTGACAATGGTCAATTTAAGATTTTAGAAAATCGACCATTCCCTGTCCCAAATCCTTTGATTGGTGTATATTCAGAGTAATTCATTATTAATGTTTGGATAGGGTAACGATAAGAATTTAAACTTATTATTACCCTATCTTAATTATAGATTACCCTAAATACGGCAATGAAGAATTTTTTGTTTATAAAGAATAGTGATTTGCTGCTGCAAAAAGTATCTGAATATTGGCAAGTGATGAAGCAATGGTTTATTAATACACCAGAGCGATCGCTTGCACAAGCTTACGAGGCTGCACAGAAAATCAGGAATATTGAAATAGAGCGTTTCAATGGTCAAATCATTGCTGCTACATCCGTAAATGACACCCCAAATGTCATGTCTTATTGGCAGAGTATACTTACACAAAATTTAACTATTATTAAACTGAGACTAGCGGAATTCCAGTCTAGTCGCTCACTACTAGAAATTTCTCATCCAGTTTTATTAAATAAGCTCCAGTTTATTGATGAAGTTATTGATAATTATCAGCAACAAACAGTAATAATTAGCAAGATAAATAAACAATCAATCTCGCAACCTAAACCTATAAGAATTGACAGTGAAATTTACCAAAATACATCTAATCTAATCAATCCTAGCAGCAATCAAAGTATAGGATTTCTTCCCAGTTCTATCGGTAGAACAATTAATAGAATTACCACTGACTTTTCTCCCCAAGCTGAAGCCGACTTTATTCGTAACTACCACATTTCTCAAAATCGGACGAGAACTTCGATTCGGTTTTTGATACTTTTAATTATTATTCCTTTATTAACACGGCAGTTGTCTAAAGAATTTTTCGTTAGTCCGATAGTAGAGCGTGTTAGAAGTCAACAAATTACTCCCATATTTATCAATTCTGAAATGGAGGAAGAAGCCTTCAAAGAGTTAAAAATTTTTGAAGAAAAATTAAAATTTCAAACTCTACTCAAAAAAGCTCCAATTTTGGATTCAGAAGAAATAGAGAGAAATATTAAGGAAAAAGCTATAGAAATAGCTCAAGAGTTTCGCTGGAAAAGCAAAGATGCTATTAGTAATATTTTTGCTGATTTAATTTCTTTAGTAGCGTTTGCATTAGTAGTAGTTAATGGGAAGAAAGAAATTGCGGCTATTAAGTCGTTTATAGATGAAATTATCTTTGGTTTGAGCGATAGTGCCAAAGCCTTTGTAATTATTTTGTTCACCGATATATTTGTCGGTTTCCACTCACCGCACGGTTGGGAAGTCATTCTTGAAGGATTAGCCGAGCATCTTGGTGTAGCAGCAAATGAAAGTTTAATATTTCTCTTCATTGCTACATTTCCGGTGATTTTAGATACAGTTGTTAAATATTGGATATTCCGTTACCTCAGCCGCTTATCACCTTCAGCACTAGCTACATACAAAGAAATGAACGAGTAGCAATCACTCTCCTTCTTCTGTTGACTGAACATTACCGCTAATAATCGTTTGTAATAAATTTTTGATAAACCAGAAAGTTGCTGATACTAACAACACAATCATTAAACTAGCAAGGGCAGCAAAAGGAGAAACAATCAATAAAATTAACATTGCAAAAATCACACTAGTGATTAAGGCCTTATTCATATCTTTGTACCTGTTGTAGTCTCTGGTTTTAGCTTAACTAGCAACAAGGTGATTAGTCATATATCTAAAAGTAGGCATTTGGATGAAGCGGGCTATGTTATGAAGCAGATTATGAATAAATTAGACGTCATCAACTGCGTATGTCACAAGTTGATGACGGCTAATTAATTTTCCAACTGGAGCAGTTATTTAATTATTCCAAAAACGGGTGCAGTTTCCGGCTGGGCAATTTGAGGCGCAAATAATCCCTTGGCATATATTTGAGGATTAGCTTGGGCAAATTGAATATATGATTGGCGTACTTGAGTGTTGACAGCCACAGTTTTCACATCGTACATTTGCGTAGCCAATTTGGGATAGAAACCAAAGCCAATAATCAACACCAAGAAACAAGCGGCGATAAATATTTCCCGCGGTTGAGCATCTCGATAGACGGCTTCGCTGGGTAGGAGACAGTCTGTACCGAAGCAAACTGTTCCTTCATCTTCTTGATTTTCTAAAGAAGCATTGTTGATGTCACAGGTGAGTTCTGCACCAGTGCCGTAAAATACTTGTCTCAACATCGAAAGCAGATAAATGGGGGTAAGAATAACTCCCACGGCGGCCAAGAACACCATGACGGTGCAGAATGTGGAACTGTAGATGTCGCTGGTGGTAATGCCAACAAATACCTGAAGTTCGCTCACAAAGCCACTCATTCCAGGAAGAGCTAGTGATGCCATTGCGCCAGCTGTGAATAAAGCAAAGACTTTTGGCATGACTTGGCCAATACCGCCCATGCTTGCCATTGCCATTGTATGGGTGCGATCGTAGGTCACACCTGCTAAAAAGAATAATACTGCGGCAATTAAACCGTGAGAAAGCATTTGCAGCATCGCTCCACTTACGCCTACGTCTGTGAAGGAGGCAATTCCCAGCAGTACAAAGCCCATGTGGGAAATAGACGAATAAGCCAGACGGCGCTTCATGTTCGTCTGAGCAAAGGAGTTTAATGCACCATAAATAATATTGATTACGCCGAGAGTTGCTAGGAGTGGTGCAAAATAAACATGGGCATCAGATAACAATTCTAAATTGAGGCGAATTAACCCATATCCGCCCATTTTGAGCAGTACACCGGCTAAAAGCATGGATACGGGGGCAGATGCTTCACCGTGGGCATCAGGCAACCATGTATGCAAAGGAAATATAGCTAATTTGACACCAAAGGCAATTAATAGTCCTGCATATAACCACAGTTCTAAAGCCAAAGGATAATTCTTAGCACCAAGTTCAACTATATCGAAGGTTGTATTATCGCCATAGAGTGCCATTCCCAGCCCAGCTATGAGAATAAAAATAGAAGCTGCGGCGGTGTAAAGTAAGAATTTTGTCGCGGCGTAGCGGCGTTTTTGACCACCCCAAATGGAGACAAGCAGGTAAACAGGAACCAGTTCTAGTTCCCACATAATGAAGAATAATAATAAGTCTTGGGCGACGAACACTCCGATTTGGGCGCTATATAACAGCAACATCAAGAAATAAAACAAGCGTGGCTTGAGGTTAACTTGCCAGGCTGCAAATATCGAAAGTGTCGTGACTAGCCCTGCCAGTAGCACTAGTGGCGCAGATATTCCATCGACTGAAACTGCCCAACTCAGACCTAACTGAGGCAACCAGGCATATTTCTCCACGAGTTGAAAAGTTGCATTGCTGGCATCGTAATGCTGCCAAAAAGCGTAGCACATCAAGATAAAGTCTGCGATCGCCACACCTAGGGCATACCATCGCACAAGCTTGCCATCTTTATCAGGCAGCACAGGGATGAGTATAGAAGCCACAAGTGGCAACATAATAATCGTAGTTAGCCAAGAAAATCCATCCGCTATCATGGCAGTAAGCAAAAATACTTATGTGTGTGAATGAGATTATTATATGCAATTTTGTTATATTTTCTTCATAAATCTTTACCCATAATAGGTATAGAAGGAATTGATTCTATCAATGGCTAAATAAGGGCAAAGTTGTTCGATAATAAATAGCTAAAAACTGGATTTAGTTAAGTGAATCTCATTAGTGCGGCTATTTTGCCTAATTAAAGTCTCAATTCCATAAAAATCCAGTTGGCTCGGTATTCTGGAGGCACTTCCAGTTTGGCAAAATATGGTTCGATATCTTGAAAACCGAGTGAATGATAGAGTGCTTGTGCTTCCTTCGTAAAAGGAGCCGTATCTAAGCGTAGTTTAGAATAACCAATATTGGCAGCTTCATAGATGATATTTTCTAATAAAGCTTTACCGATACCTTTTTCCCGGAATTTTGGCTTGACATACATCCGTTTTATTTCACCAATTCCCTCATCAATTCTGCGTAAGCCAACACAACCAACAATTCTGCCTTTATATCTGGCTAAAAGTAAGCGTCCTACTGGTGGCATAAATTCATCTATTTGAGTAAGAGATTCCTCTAAATAAGCATTAACATCAAAACTTAGATGAAATTCCTGGTTCCACATCAAGTTTATCCAGCTAAAATATTCAAAAAGCAAATTTTGCAGATGAGTTTTATCTTGTTCGTTCTCAAATTGAATAATTTTTAGCAAAATAAATTCCTTTTTTTAATTAATTTTGTAAACTTGAGCAATTATTGTGAAATAATCTCAATTTAATATTTCTAATGTTGAAAATTCCCATTATTGATTTAGCTACTTTTAGAAAAAGTGATATTAGATATCAACAAGCTGTAGCCAGAGAAATTTATGATGCTTGTCATAAAATTGGTTTTATGTATTTGCGAAATTCTGGGATATCAAAAGATTTGATTACCCAAGTATTTTCTCACAGTAAATCATTGTTTAATTTATCTTTAGCGGCTAAACAAAAATTGGCTTGGAAAAATGAATTGAGTAACATCGGGTATGTAGGTATTGAAAGAGAACGTCTTGACCCTAATCAACCAGGAGATTTAAAAGAAGCATTTAATTTTAGCAAAGCAGAATTATTTACTCTACAACCTCCAGCAAATGAGCCTGACATTTTTGTCTTTTATCAAGCTTGTACAGAACTAGCAAATAAAATTTTGCAAGCATTTGCTTTAGCCTTAGAATTACCAGAATATTTTTTTACTATTAGACATAATCAACAAAATCATACCTTGCGACTGCTACATTATCCTCCTTTACAAACACCGCCTAAACTTGGACAAGTACGTGCTGGTGAGCATTCTGATTATGGCAGTATTACCTTGCTTTTCCAAGACGATGTGGGTGGTTTGGAAGTGCAAACAACTGCGGGGGAGTGGATTGCTGCGCCGACAATTCCTGATACAGTGATTGTGAATACTGGCGATTTGATGCAGCGTTGGACAAATGATGTGTTTTGTTCAACCAAGCATCGGGTAATGATTCCTCACGATCAGCAGTTGGAGCGATCGCGTTATTCTATAGCGTTTTTCTGTCATCCTAATGATGATACAGAAATTGCTTGTCTAGAAACTTGCCAAAAAGAACGTGCGCCTATTTATCCTCCCATTCTGGCGGGAGAATATCTTTTGAGTCGTCTACAAGCAACATATTGAATGAAAACCTACGACTGGATTGTAGTTGGTGGCGGAATTACAGGTGCTACACTTGCCTATGAACTGGTCAAAGTCGGCTGGAGTGTACTGTTATTAGAACAACACGCCACACCAGACAATGCAACTCGATATAGTTATGGTGGACTAGCTTATTGGTCGGGGACAACACCACTCACTCGTCAATTATGCCAAGAAGCGATCGCCCGTTACCAAATTCTGTCTCAAGAATTAGATGCTGATATTGAGTTGCGAGAATTAGATTTATTACTGACGATTTCCGCCGATAGCAACCCAGAAGCAGCAGCTAGTGTTTATGCTAAATGTGCAGTTCCACCGCGGTTACTGAGTTTACAAGCAGCTTGTGAGTTAGAACCACTCTTAAATCGGGAAGTTATTTCCGGTGCGTTAACTGTCAAACATGGCCATATTCATCCCGAAAAAACCGCACAAGCTTATATTCAAGCATTTTTACGTGCTGGGGGGGAAATGCAGATTAGTCAAGTTTTGCAAATTCTCAGCGGTGGTGTTCAAACGCATACTGAAAATTACCACAGCGCCAACGTTGTGATTTGTGCTGGTGGACTTAGCAGACAATTACTCAAATCAGCCGGGGTTTCTATCAAGGTGTATTTTACCCACGCCGAAATGATCGAAATTCCGCCTGTAGATTTGCGTTTACATACTTTAGTAATGCCAGCTAATCTGCAAAGATTTGAATTAGAATCAGTATCTATACAAGTTGATGAATTGTGGAATCAACCTGATAAAGAATTAGCATCACCAATATTAGATGTAGGTGCAATTCAGTTTTTAGATGGTAGCTTACGCTTGGGTCAAATTAGTCGCGTGCTGACAAATCCTCATGCACAAATTAATTCAGAAGCAAGTGAACAATGGCTGCGAAATAGTATTACAACCGTATTACCAGCTTTAGGTAATTTACCAGGAAAATGGCATCATTGTTTAGTCGCATTTAGTCACAATCGTCTACCTGTAATTGGTGCTGTGCCAGAATTTAAAGATGTGCATATTTTTTCAGGATTTAGCAATCCTCTGGTTTTTGTCCCACCTTTAGCACAACGTTTTGCTAATTTTGTTACTGGTAAGGAAGATGAAATTATTACGGGATTTATGCAGGTTTAATTAGGTTTAATTAGGTTTTTTTCAACGCAAAGGGGCGCGGAGTTACGCTGAGGGTTTTTTTCGTTAAGTTATGGGGTGTGGCTTTAGCCAAGGTAGTTAGGACATCGGTAAGCGATAAAACTTAGACCTCTAACCTGTACCCTGCTATATATGAATGTTTAAAGATTATTGATGTGATTTTGAGGAAATATCATTTCTTTAATTTCGAGATTTGTGGTGTCTGTGGCGATGATTTCGGCGGCTTCTTGTAAAAGTTGCTGTTGTTCTTGTTGGAGTGTTTCTAAACGACAAGAAATTTCTGCTAATCTTTGCTGTTTATCTTGATAAATAGGTTGAATAGTATTTGTATTATCTATTTGATGATGATTGGTGATTTTATTAAAAGTAAAACCACCGACTTTAGCTAAAGTTAGGAATATAACTCTAATTAAAGCTTGTAATAATTTTAATGGTGCTTGCAAGATAGAAAAACTTGCTGTTGTAAATAAACGAATAATGGCGTTGATAATACTGAAAAGAATAGCGAGACTAAACAGCAAAATTACTAAACTGATAATAGGGTGATTCGCTGCCCAATTAAGTATGTGAAGTAGACGCAACATAATAGGATGCTGTGTCAGCCAATCATTGATTGAAGAGGCGATCGCAGTTTCAATTGCGCCTGATGTTGTATTCTTAAACTGGTCGGCGGTTTGTAACCCTTGTCCAATCGAAGATTTAGCTTTTTCAATGGTTGTTGTAGCTGTTTCTTGCCAAGACTCGCCAACTTGTTGTAGAGAATTATTTACAGAGTTAGCCTCTTGGTTGACAAAATCTTTGACACTTTGCCAACGTTGAGACACTTCTGACGGCAAACTGATATTGCTTTGAGGTGTCATATACAATTTCACCGGGGCTGGAATCGAACCCGCAACCCATCTTTAGGACGATTTGTGGGAATTCGGACTGTAGCCAAACTTTGGTTAGGTAAGATTTCCCAATCATAGCTGCGTAAAAGATGGGCAGCAACAATCTTCATTTCCATTTTGGCAAATGCCACACCAATACACACCCGCGGCCCTCCACCAAAACCAATTAAACTGAAAGGATACTGTTTGTGTTCTTGGCGCTGAGGGCTGAAACGGTCAGGATCAAAACGTTCTGGTTCAGGGTAAATTTCTGGTAGGTTTTGAGTAGTTAAAATTGAATAATATAATTGCCAACCAGCCGGGACATAATAACCATCATATTCAAACTCTTTGACTACCCCACGAAATCCCCCTGCAACTGGTGGATGTAGTCGTTCAACTTCCCATAAAATTTGGTCTAAATAAGGCATTTTTCCCAATTGTTCTAGAGTTACAGAACCAGATGAAGTCAGTTGTAACTGTTCTTCTCTGGCGCGTTGTAAAACTTCTGGGTGGCGTGCTAATTCGGTGGCTAACCAAGTCAACATTGCAGTGGTGGTTTCATGTCCCGCAAAGAGTAACAGCACGGCTTGGACGATAATTTCTTGTTCACTGAGGCTGTTACCATCTTCATCCCTAGCTTGGATTAATAAACTTAAAGCATCTTTGCTGGGATTTTGCTGGCGTACTTTCACAACCTGAGCAATGTGTTCTAAAATTTGATTACGCGCTGCGATCGCTTTACTAAAGGTAGTAAAAGGTAAAGGCAACGTATTCAAAGCAAAAAAACCATTGGTGAGGTTAGTAAATAACCCACTTAAACGGATAACTTCTTCACTGGCACTTGTACCTAATAACAGTTGACTTGCAATATCAAAAGTCAGTTTTTTAAACTCTTCAAACCAAGTAAACTCTTGTTTATTCTCCCATTGTTTTAGGTAATTGCAGACAATTTCATCCATTGTAGTGACATAGTTTGTCAGCGCTGGCCCGTGTAAAGCTGGCATCATTAAACGGCGATTGCGGCGGTGTTCTTCGCCATCTTGTAAAAATAATGATTCACCCAACAATACTTTAAAATTTTCCGGCCAGCCTTCACGCCAAGAAAAATTTTCGATATGGCTAGAAAGGACAAACTCCACTGCTTTTGTCCCGACCATTGCAACTGTTGGTCTACCTAAAATATGAGTTTTAAAAATCGAACCATATCGTTGATAGCGTTTTTCGACAAAGTTTAAATCTGCCAAAAAAGATAGAGTTTCTCCGACAACTGGTAAACCAAAGCTTCCTGGTGGTAGTGGTAATTTGTTCATGAGACTCGCGATCGCACCTTGTCAATTTTAATTAACTTGTGTCTCTGTGGGAAACTTACGTTAAGATGTTTTGTGGAAGAACAGGACGGTTTATGGATTTTCTGTACTTGCTCAGTGACTTTGTATGACTATCGCCGAACAAATTTATGAACTTGTCAAATCTCTTCCGCAAGACCGAGCTAGTGAGATTCTCTCCTTTGCAGAATCTATTCGTGATCAATATCTAAATGCTAATCAACCAAGCAATACAGTCACTTCACAGCAATGGACAGCACTAGTTTATTCTTTAGCTGGAAGTTGGGAACAGGATTTTCCTAGCTTAGAAGATATTCGGTCAAATTCGGGACAAGACATCTTACGAGAGATTCTTTAAATGTACGTTTTAGATACCAACACCCTGATCTATTACTTTAAAGGTCAGGGACAGGTTGCTCAAAATCTGGTTCAGGTCTCTCCCAAAGAAATAGTCATTTCCACAATCGTTCTCTTTGAATTACAAGTTGGTATTGCTAAATCTAGCTCACCAGCAAAACGCACTCAACAACTTCAACAATTATTGAGCCAAGTTAATCTGGTATCTTTTGAGCAGCCTCATGCTTTGGCTGCTGCAAATATCCGCGCTCAATTGGAACAACAGGGTATACTTATAGGTTCACTTGATATTTTGATTGCTGGGACAGCCATAGCACTTCAATCAACTCTCGTAACGCATAATGTCAGAGAATTTTCTAGGGTTACAGCGCTGGCGATCGCAGACTGGTATTAATACAATTTGTTCATGAGATGAGCGATCGCACTAAATAATATTATTAATCGAGTTCAACAAGATACCCGACTTCTAACAGAAGTCGGGTATCTGAACAGTAATAATTATTACTGCTTACTCAGCTACGCAATCACAGTAAAATCGATATTGCTCAGAGTTGGTCGATTAGACAGTTGGGCTATTTGCACTTTGGCAACACTACCAATACCATCTTGATCAAAGAATAGTTTACCTGTGTTTCTGTCGTAGATAAAGCGATCGCCGGCTGTGCTTGCACTGCTACCCAGGCGGAATAAGCCAGGGTCAAGTGTACCCAGTGCTTGGTTAAGTCCAAACTCTGACTGAGAAATAACAATACTATCAATCCCAGACACAAAGTCAGTGATAATATCGGAATTTCCCGCCCCACGATTGAGATAAAAGCTATCTCTACCATTCCCACCAGCTAGAATATCTTTACCTAAACCGCCGATGAGGGTGTCATTACCTGCATCACCAAGCAGCATATCGTCACCAGCACCACCATTCAAGGTGTCATTGCCATCTCCACCATAAACAATATCACTGCCATTTTCACCATAGAGGCTGTCATTCCCAGCCCCGCCGTCTATTATGTCATTACCATCGCCACCATAGATGACATCGTTATTACCTAAGCCGCTAATAATATCGTTACCCCCCAAACTGCGGATAACATCGATTCTGCTAGTTCCCAGTAATATATCACTACCGTTAGTGCCGTTAATCTGGTTGCTACCAAGGGTAACTGTCAAGTTAACTGTGGCTGTACTAGTTAAATTGCCATCACTCACGGTATAAGTAAAACTGTCAGCACCAGTGAAGCCAATTTGTGGTGTGTAGGTAAAGGTGTTATCGTTATTTCTGACCAAATTACCCGTTGTCGGATTGGTAAAGCTGTTGATAGTCAACGGATTACGATCTGGGTCGCTATCATTGGCGAGAACATTAATAATTACTGGTTGAATATCCGTAGTTGTGGCGATGTCATTCCTAGCGGTTGGTGTTTCGTTGACATTATTGACAGCTAAGGAGAAATTAGCAGTAGCATCGGGAGTAGCACCAACTGTCGGATCATCCACGGCAACTGTCACACTGTAGTTAGAACGGGTTTCAAAATCTAAGTTAGTGTTAGCCCGCAGATACAATACAGAATTGTCGATTTCAAAGAAACTAGCATCTGCACCAGTCACACTTAGGTTATTTGTGCCTCGTCCATCATCGGTAATGGCGATGTCTGCAACTCTGATGCGGTTGGTGGTATTAGTATTTTCGTTGATGTTGGCGATCGCATTATTAAATGTCACCGCCGTTGGTGCTTGGTTGGCTGGTGGTAAATTGAACCTGGCAATCACAGGATCATGGTCGCTATCTTGATCAAAAAACTCTGAGTTGATGTGAACCACATCATAACCATCTAAATTATTGACCAAGTTCTGACTTGCCAAAATGTGGTCAAGTACCTGGGCGTTACCTTGAAAATTATAGGTGTAACGCTCGTTTGCAGGTAGGGTTTCAATTAAAGAAGTTAGTCCTGCACTTTCTAATGTGGTGAGAGGATTAGAAAACTCAAAATCATTCAAGTCACCTAGCACCACCACATTCGCATTCGGGTCAATTGTCAAAATCTCTCGCACAAAGTCTCTCACAATTGCGGCTTGTTGCTGGCGTTGCGCTTCACTACTGAGAACTGGCGGTTGACTTGGCCCGAATAAAGGTTGGTCGCCACCTTTGGAGTTAAAGTGATTGCCAATGAGATAAACACTTTGACCGTTAAAGACAAACTCACCAACTAAAGGTTTACGGCTGCTGTTGAAAGCGGGGTTTGTCGGGTCAATTAACCCAGGACTACTAGAAAGGCTGGGAGTACCATCAACATTAGTGACGGAAATGCTGGTAGTGGAACCACCACCAGGACGGTCTACAAAGCTGACGCGATTGGGGTTAAACAAGTAACCAACACGAATATTACCCCCAGGTTCCCCACCATTAGTATCATCCACCGGGTTAATCTGACGATATTGATATGTCGGGCCGCCAGCTGCGGCGATCGCATCTATTAATGTCTGAAAAGTTACACTGGCATCAACTACACTGTCATTAACCGCCCCGTTGTTGTCCTGGATTTCTTCTAGAGAGAGGATGTCTGGCGATCGCAAGTTATTCACAATCCGGTTAGCCAAGTTACCAAACTGAATTGCACCATCACCAGGATCAAGGTTTTCCACGTTGAAAGTTGCAACCGTTAGTTGATCGGCAGTGCCTGTTAAGTTTGTAACTTCTCTTTGCAGAGTGGATGGCTGTACTACCGTTGGTGCAGATGGAACCAGGACTTCGTAATTGTTAAAATCGTAGTTAACTACGCCTGTAATTGTACTGAGTTGCGCGCCGACATTCACACTTGGCAATGTGATTGAGCCATTGATTAAATCATCAATTTGAATCCGTTCTGGGTTGCTGTCGGTAGCTGTGATCAAGCTACCGCCTCGCTCAGTCCGGCTTGTGGCATTAGCACCGTTATCTGCCAGCACCCAGATTTCCTCAGAAGTCCCAAAGTTGGCGCTTGGAGATGTCGTCACAGGATTGTTAATCTGAACTAACATCCCTTCTAGACTTTCGTAAAAATCGATACCTTCATTTACTGGATCGAAATCTCCACCTGTTTCTACGTTACCGCTAGTAGCAAAGTCATCATTGATCACCTGAGTTGGTATCGTCCGTCCGCCATTGCCCAGTATTGTTGGAGTAATAGTTGTAGTCGGTGCATCTGTCCAGGCACTTACACTCAAACTCTGCACACTGTTGTTGTTGCCGATTTGTGTGGCGGTGAGGTTGTTGGAGTTGTTAGCTGGGCGAAACTCCGATACTGTACCTGTAACTAAGACTGCTTCGCCGACAGTACGGGTGCTGAGAATAGCAGAAGTAGTACCTGTGAAAACAAAAATCCCTTCGGAGGTTGCATCATTGTTATCGGGAGTTGGGTCTTGGATGTAGAAGCCGTTAGAGGCGATCGCTGTGACGATCCCGGCGACATTTACCACACCTTGGCCATTGAGGGGTGAAATATGTGCTGTGCCTTGAATATCATGAATACGAACTGCCCCAGGCGCAACATCATTATCTGTAATTGTGACTGTAGCTGTGGCGGTTGCTCCTAAATCGTAATCAGCAGTATCCACCAGCGTCAGCGTAACAGTTTCATTCCCCTCTACCAAAGAGTCGTCCACGGGTGTGATTGTGACATCCACAAAGGACTGTCCACCAGGGATTGTCACACTACCCGTCAGGTTTGGTGTGTAGTCTGTCTGATCTGCACCACCAGCAACTGTGTAACTAACAGTCAGCGCATTGGTTGTATCACCAGTACGACTAATGCGGAAAGTTCCTGGTTCTGTTCCAGCTTCGGCGGCGGTTGCATCGGTAGCTGCGATCTCCACTGTGGGAACCGCAGGCGGCGTGACTCCAGTAGAAAGGGAAAAATTGTCAATCGCCAAGCCATCATCTGAGTTAGAAACATCAAAATCTAACCAACGAAACCAAAAACTTGCACCATTGGGGATATTTAGCCCTGTAATACTTGCGGTGATTTGGCTGCTATTAGTATTTCCATCCAACGCCCCTACAGTTCCGGTAGTTACGGGAGAATTGAAATCTAAATTATCAACATCTACCCAAGCTCCTGTATTTAAAGATGTTGCATCCAGACTGTACTGAAAATCTAAACGATCAGCTCCTCTGTTAGCTGCACCCAAACGCCATTGTTCACCTCTGTAGGACAAATTCAACGTTGTAATTGTGCTACCTGTTGTATTCGTAAAGCTTGCGCCGATTGAGGGGTTGAGAGTACCTGAGCGCAGAGTTCCAAAAGCTCTCTCACTAGAACCTGTTGCGCCAAAACTATATATATCGCCTGCGTTATTAGAGCCAGTACCAGTCGTGTACTGTCCGTTTACATTTGCACTGGTTCCAGTTTCCAACAATGCCCAACCAATAGGAATTACACTACTGCTTCCAGAAGATGCCAAACTATCAAAGTTCTCAGAATAAGAACCATTAAATTCAATCGCCATGACTATTTGTCCTTAGATGTATAGCTTTGCAGAAACATAAAATTGAGAGCGATAGACAAATGTACTTCGCTCATAAACATAGAATCAGACTTCAATAAGGCAGAAGAAGAAATAACCAAATTAGAAATCTGGCTGGAGTCTCAGATGATTGAGGAACCAAATTAGACCTGTCACACTACTGCATCGAGTGTTTTTGTATATACTGCAACTTAAGATGAGAGTAATTTTTTTGTGTCAATAGTCCCCGAAAATTTACTGAATCAAGGTTAAGGAAATACTAGGAAAAGGTAAATTTCGAGAATATTTATAAAAAAGCAAAAAGCAGGTGAGTTATGCTCACCTGCTTTCTTTACTTTTTGGATATTGTATCCAGATGCTCATACCATTTCACGAAAAAAATGATACAAATTTATGGGTTTTTCATTCTTTCCCTCTGCTCCCTGCTCCCTGCCCCCTGCGGTCTATTTGTATCAAACTTAAAGTGAAACGGTATTAGTCGTAATTAGGTCGGCGGAAACAAACCAAACTATGGTATGAAAAGTCCGACAATAACGTCACTGACCACGACTAACTGGAGCTACACCAGCAAAAGTTAACAAATCAGTCATCCGAAAATCTTGAGGTTTGCCAGTTTTAGTTGGTAAAGTCGGCACCCAAGACGGATTTACATTGAGATAAGAATTTGGGTCAACCTGAAGCAGACCGATCATTACCTCACCCACAATCCGACCACCAACTTGGCCTAGATGTAAGCCTTTTTCTTTCAGTTCAGCTTCTTTGAGCATGTAGTACCAAAGTGGTGTGGAGGTATCGAAGGTAGGGTAAATACTCCGAAGCTCGGCCAAGTCGTACTTACTTAGTACAGGTACACCCATCTTTTGAGCGATGCTTTGACCAGATGGTAGTAGCCAAGTCAGGTGTCGGAGCAGGTTACGTTGGATAAGTGAAGTCGGAGGAGTACCTGAACCAATAGTCTGAAGTGGCAAGTTAAACAGTGGGCTAGAAATTTTCGTATCGATTAATTTATTCGGTCTGACTTGATTATCTCCAAAGTCGAAGAATGTCTGCCATCCAATAAAGCGTCGTGCTGCTCTTGCTCGACCACGGAGGTCATCTGGATCAGGTTTTCCCTCTTGAGAAGGATCGAAAATGAATGCGAAGAAGGGCTTGCCATTGTCACCAGCCAAGTTGGCTCGGTAAGAAGGCCGGATCATACTGTGACCGATACGATAACCAATTTGGAACTCAACTGGGATAAATCCTCTATTTGGCAAGGGATTATAAAATTTACGCCCATTTTTTAAGATGTCATTTACCATATCCTGACCAACTACCAGGGGCAAAAATTCATGGAGGATTGTCCATTGGTAGTGCCATGTGGTCAATTGACGAGCCTGACGAAAAACATCATCGTTCGAGATATTAGGAGACTGAGATCTAACTAAATCCACCAGATGGTTGTGAAAGCTATAGAACGCAGTTACCAACCCACTGATAATTAGATGCTGATCACCGCGTGGGTCTGCAATAATCGCTCGATTGTTTGCGTCTCTTGGTAAATCCTCAAACAAGCCGCCACTTTCAAGTTTCAGCTTAATTGGATCTTTAGGGTCGTATAGATTTGGCGAACCTATCGGCCCAGAACCGTAGATATTATCAAGGTCAAAGGCTGCGGTTCGAGAGTTCGTTGCCGAGACTGGAGGTGTTACTTGGCCAAGTCGAGATGTCGTATCAAAGGTTATGTCAAGATCCAAAAACTGGGACATAAAGGTTGTACCAGCTGTATGGGTAGGGTTGTTGGGATTGTTAACGTTGAGAGTAGGATCAGTGATTAGGGCTATTGGCCCTGCGGCTAAATTGTCTTTAGCATCTAAGATTCCCCCAGGTTTACCCATTTCCATCAGAGCATTTTTAACAATCGGGCTGGGTGGCGCAAAGGGTGGTAGATTACGAAACATCCGGCCGAATCTACTGGGTAGAGTCGCATCAACAGACTGTGCTTTCACTTCTCTGTCAAGAAAACCACCCACTATCACACCGATAGAAAAAATAGCAGTAATAGCGATCGCTAACACAGAAAGTATTTTCTTTTTCAAGAGTGCTTTATCTTTTGAGCCTTTAACTTTTGGGCTATTCATAATTTTCATTAGGACTATTTAACAAAAAACCAAGTGTGTGCAGTTATGACATCTGCACAAAACTGACTCTATCCATTTACGTCAGCCACAGTCTTTGTAAAACACAGAAGTAATCTCGGATTTTACTTTTAAAAACAAGGGAAAACACAAAAATAATAAAAACCTAAAGGCAATATTAAACCTTTATCTTTGCAAGCTAATCCAACATCAACCTGTGCTAAATTTGCCAATTAAAATGTATAACAACAGCAAACTTACAGGACATTGGTAATTATTTTTGCAGAGAAAATAGAGATTTTTATTAGCTTATTTAAAAATTTAAAATTAATTAACGTGAAGGTATATGATATTCGGACTCTATTTATAGGACTTACGCATGAGTTTACCTGGTGTCAGGGTGTTGGGTACATACATCCATACACCCTTCCTAAAATCCTTGATTGCTTATCTCACTACGTAAGTCCTATATTAATTTTGGTGATGATTGACGAATAGAAAGTAATAGATGAACAAAGCTCATTAATTAAAAGCAGATTGTCATATCTACCACTACCACGATCATATTTATTCATAAGCGTAGTCAACTTAGTTTGCTTTAATGACTCCAAATCACGTAAATTTTATGAACCCTGATAAATCATTAAATAGAGACGATTTAATACTAAATTCAATTTTTAAGTATTGAATTTTATATTTATAATTTTAAGTTCAAATATCATAATATTATATTGATATGCAACCCTCGTGTAGAGTTTGTGTATAATTCGTGTAGATAGTCATAGCTAAGTTTTCAACGCTGCTGATGAGATGAGCATCATGATGACTATTTCAAGCGATACCCTAGTCCATGAACAGTTTCAATGAAGTTTTCTGCTGCACCTAACGCCTTCAGCTTTTGTCGAATGCACCTAATATGGGATCTGATTGTTTCTTCAACAGGAGATTCATCAACTGACCAAACTTGTTCAATAATGCTAGAACGACTTAGTACTCGTCTACCATGAGCAACCAGTAATTCTAAAATTGCATATTCTTTGAGAGTTAATGATAGGGGATAGCCATCGTAAGTAGCTTCATAGGTGCTGGGATTTAGATACAATTTTTCCCAAAACAGACTCACTGTGCTGCTGGAACTACCTCGTCTAAGTAACGCACGAACCCTAGCCATTAACTCTTCTAAATCAAATGGCTTGGCTACATAATCATCTGCACCAGCATCTAACCCAGCAATCTTGTCCGCTACGGTATCACGCGCTGTTAACATTAACACTGGTATAGTTGCATTACGATGTGCAGCATTGTTTATGCCGACAGTACGTAACTGGTGACAAAACTTAATTCCATCTAGCTTAGGCAAGGTGATATCCAGGACTATTAAATCATATTTCATGGATTGTGTAGAGTTCCAAGCTGCTTCTCCATCTTTGGCAATATCCACCACATATTGCCGTCTATTGAGTGCTTCTGCTAGTACTTCTGCGAGTTGAATATCATCTTCAACTACTAAAATTCGCATATTTGATCTTTTATTGAGTAACAGGCAAATATATTAGCAATACCTTAAATTTATCATGTATAAGTAACTATTGTTTAACTCAATCTATGACTCAGCAATTGATCAAATGGACTTTCCCAGGAAAATGGATTATGGGAGGTTTTGGTTTAACCTTGTTGCTAATGGTAATTATCTGTTTTATTTCGTTGAAGAACACAGATGAAATCAAATATGGAGCTAACAGGGTGCAGCAGACATATCAAACTCTCAATACTTTGACAAATTTTTATGGAGCAATGACTTCCGCAGAATCAGCTAGACGAGGATATATTTTTTTAGGTAGTAGTCAGGATTTGCAGCGTTATTATCATGCCAAGGCAGATATGCGCTCTCAACTGCAAATATTACAAAAACAAATACATCCGTATGGTAGTCAAGAAAAACGATTGGTAAGTTTAAATTTATTAGTCAATCAGAGATTATCTCTGTTAGAGCAATCTATAGAACTTTACCAAAAAGATAAAAAAGCAATGTTAATACAAAATGATATTACCGTTAGTAGTGTTCAGATTCGAGAAAAAATATTAAATGTCATAGCAGATATTAAAGCAGAAGAACAAACTTATCTCCAAGATTCATTAGAGCAATCAAAACAAAGTATTTATTTCCGAGTTTTTATAGAAATTTTTACAACGTTTTTAATTTTAATCATCATTCTTGGTTTATGTATAATTCTGGAAAAGCAATGGATTAAACGTGAGCGAATTAGAGATTTAGAATCTTCTTTAGCTCAAGAAAAGAAAATAGGTGATTTAAAAATTCAATTGTTTTCTATGATTTCTCATGAATTTCGGACACCATTAAGTATAATTTTACTTTCAGCACAGTTATTAAAGGAAAGTCTCGAAAATTTAGTAGATAGACAGCACTTAAAGAATATTTTTCGGATTCAATCTTCTGCTAAAATTATGAATCATATATTAACGGATATATTAATTTTAACGCGAGCCGAAGCAGGTCAGTTAGATTTTAAATTACAAGTGATAAATTTAGAAAACTTTTGCTTAAATTTAGTAGAAGATTTACAGCTTTTTGCTAGAACAGCAAATATGATAAGATTTCAAAAAATAGGTTCTATTTTTAAAGCCAATTTTGATGAAAGGCTTTTGTATTCTATTCTTAGCAATTTGTTATTAAATGCTATCAAATATTCAAATAACGAAACCGAAATTTATTTAATACTAAAATCTGAAGCTGATCTGATAACTTTTCAAGTTATTGATCAAGGAATTGGTATTCCATTAGCAGAGCAACATAAAATCTATGAGCCTTTTTACCGATGCCAAAATGTTGAAAATATTGCTGGGACAGGGTTAGGGTTAGCAGTTGTCAAAAAATGTATAGAGCTACATCAAGGAAAAATTATCGTAGAAAGTAAAGTAGGTACAGGTACGACATTTACGATTATGATTCCTCAAGAAAACATGTAAGGATGCCAGATGGTGAAGCATTGGCATAGCGCAGAGACGCAGAGATTATGTTTATTTATCTGCGTCCATCTGCGGTTGATTAACTATCAAACAAACCTAAGTCTGTCACTGCACCTAAACTACTGGAAGATACCAACTTGGCATATTTCGCCAATACACCTTTAGTGTAACGTGGGGCTGGGGGTTGCCAATTAGCACGGCGACGCGCTAATTCTTCATCCGAAATATTCAACTGTAAGAGCCGCGATGGTGCATCAATGGTGATGGTATCACCTTCTTCTACTAAGGCGATCGCTCCACCCACAGCTGCTTCTGGTGCAACGTGACCAACTACCATACCGTAAGTCCCGCCGGAGAAGCGGCCATCGGTGATTAACCCGACAGAATCACCCAAGCCAGCACCAATAATTGCGGAGGTGGGAGCCAACATTTCCCGCATTCCAGGGCCGCCTTTGGGGCCTTCGTAACGAATCACAATCACATCACCAGCTTTAATTTTGCCTGCCAAAATCGCATCCAAGCAAGCTTCTTCTGATTCAAATACTCTGGCGGGGCCGGTAATGACTGGTTTTTTCACCCCGGTAATTTTAGCCACTGCACCCTCAGTAGCGAGATTACCTTTGAGAACTGCCAAGTGACCTTGAGCATACATCGGTTTATCCCAAGGGCGAATTACATCTTGGTCAGCCCTGGGTTCATTCGGCACATCGGCAAGCACTTCGGCAATGGTTTGACCACTGATGGTAATACAGTCACCATGCAGCAAATCATGTACCAGCAGCATTTTCATAACTTGAGGAATACCGCCAGCTTTGTGTAAGTCTGTCGCTACATACTTACCGCTGGGTTTTAAATCGCACAGTACGGGAACTCGTCCGCGAATAGTTTCAAAGTCATCGATGGTTAATTCCACACCAGCCGCACGGGCGATCGCCAGAAAATGTAATACTGCATTAGTAGAACCACCGACGGCCATAATTACAGAAATAGCATTTTCTATAGATTTGCGGGTGATAATCTGTCGGGGTAATAATTGCTTACGAATGGCTTCTACTAAAACAAACGCTGATTTTTCGGTACTGTCGGCTTTTTCGGCATCTTCGGCCGCCATTGTCGAAGAATAAGGTAAACTCATCCCCATTGCTTCAAATGCCGATGACATGGTGTTAGCTGTAAACATCCCACCACAAGAACCAGCACCAGGACAAGCATTTTGTTCAACTGCTGTTAATTCAGTTTCGTCAATTTTGCCAGCACTATATTGTCCTACTGCTTCAAAGGAACTGACTACAGTTAAATCACGACCGTTGTAGTGTCCGGGTTTGATTGTACCACCGTAGACAAAAATCGCGGGAATATTCATCCGGGCGATCGCCAGCATTGCCCCTGGCATATTTTTATCACACCCACCAATGGCCAACACGCCATCCATACTTTGTCCTGTACAGGCGGTTTCAATGGAATCGGCAATCACTTCTCTTGACACGAGGGAATATTTCATCCCCTCAGTTCCCATCGAAATCCCGTCACTGATGGTAATTGTACCGAAAATTTGCGGCATAGCTCCAGCACTTTTAATACCAGATTCTGCCCTTTTTGCCAATTGATTTATCCCCATATTGCAAGGGGTAATAGTGCTGTAGCCATTGGCAATACCGACAATTGCCTTGTTAAAATCGGCATCTTCAAACCCAACAGCCCGGAGCATCGCTCGATTTGGCGATCGCTGTACACCCTGTGTTACAACCCGGCTTCTCAAATTATCCGACATCTTTCTTCCTTTGACTTTATCGCTTGTATTGCGATCGTATTATCTGATTTTCTCATGCCAACGCAGCACACAAGAGTATTAACCTCAGCGTTGATCATTTATTTATTGCCGAGTTTCCACCGAAGAGGCTTCGGGGAAGGGGGCAGGGAGCAAGGGGGAAATATTCTCCCCCTTGCTCCCTGCTCCCCTGCCTCTTTTGACCACAGTGTTTTGTCAGGATTTAATTACCAGATATATTGGTAATAACTACCAACCCTGGTAGGATTACTTATAGTATTATTACCAAATATATTGGTAAACACCCCTGTGGTTGGTAATATACGCCTGCGTCAACCTTACACCAACTAAAAGATTCAGCATGTTTCTAACTCGAAGAAGAGGTTTGATCACCTGGATAGCTGCGGCGATTACCAGCTTGCTGTTAGTAATCGGCTTACCGCTACTCAATCAGACAACCGAAAAGGCACAGGCGGCAGTTACCTTACGAGTCTTTGCCGCAGTTAGTTTATCAGAAGTATTGCCAGAAATTGAAAGTGACTTCATTGCCGCTAACCCTAGCTTAGGAGCTACTTTTGTCAACACTTTTGATTCTTCTGGTGCGTTGCTCAATCAAATCAACTTGCCAGCAAATCAGTCAGCAGGTATCCCAGATATTTTTATCTCGGCAGCGACCACGCAAATGAATAGCCTGCAAGCAGCAGGACAATTGGCTTCAGGTTGGCCTGTGACTGTTGCAACTAACCGTCTGGTCTTAATTAGACCGAATACGCCGACTGCTCCAGCGCCAAGTCCAACGATCGCAGGTATTGACAGACTGACAAACAGCACCACCAGCAGTCCTCCCAGAACTGGCATTAGAGGGATTGCTATCGGTGATCCCGCAACCGTACCCGCCGGAGCCTATGCTCAACAAGCTCTCCAAAGCACCCTCAGTGGTTGTGGTGCAGGTAGCTACAACACACTCCTAAATAGTACGACTGCCAACAAGCTAGTATTTGCGAGTAATGTCCGTAACGTCTTGGCGGCAGTACAAAATAAAACACTTAGTGGCAACACAATTGATGCAGGTCTAGTTTACACAACTGACCAAAGAATTTCTAATAGTACTACCTTCATCACAACCGTGGCACAAAACTGTCACAGTTCGATTGTCTATCCGGCGGCTGTACTCAACAGAACTACTAATCTTACGGCTGCAACTAGTTTTGCCAACTTCTTATCAAGTTCTACAGCCAGAGGTAGGCTGACTACTCGTGGATTTGGTACTCCCTAAACCCAGAAAATCTGCGATCGCTTTTTCAGTAACTTTTTATTCTCGTGAAATTTAAACTATTTGGAGTTAAATCTGATGAAATCAGCAAAAAATATAGGATTGCTTGTTGTTGGTATGACTAGTGCCATTGCTATTACTGGTGCTTACATTCCCCAAGCGCAAGCGACAAACGTAAATCTAGTGCAGAATGGAGATTTTGAGGCAGATCCACTCGTAAATCCTGATTATGACCCCACTCTACCTAATCCTTTTATTACTGGTTGGAATAATAATAGTCTGATTGGTGTTGATATCTTTGCTAATCGTTTGTCAAATTATCCCAACCCAGCAACCAATGGTATTCGTAGTGTCGAACTTGGCTACACTCCGCCTGGAACTTTGGCGTACCTTTCCCAAAATCTAGCTACAAAAAAGAATAACGAGTATCAACTCAGCTTTTACTTAGCCTCTGTAGAAGAAGCGCCTCGTCTTGATAACATATTTCAAGTATTTGTCGGTGGACAAAAGCAGTTAGAACTAACAAACCTCACCTTAAATCCTGATTCTCTACTGAATTTCCAAAAATACACCCTTAACTTTGTGGCTACATCAAGAGTTACAGAGTTAAAGTTTGCTAGTCACACTGGATATGACTGGTTAAACCTAGATGATGTCAGTGTCTACCGCGTAGAAGATGATAATTCACAGGGTTCTGGAAACCAAGCTGTACCTGAACCAACAACTATTGGTGGTATTGCCCTTGCTGGGTTACTAGGCGGATGGCTCAAGCGCAAAAAAGCTGTGAGTTGTTAATGCTAGATGGGGAATAAATTTTTCCCAAAAACATTGATTGGAGTGTAAGGGTGTAGGAGAAAGAGATTTTTGATGTTTACTTGCTTCATCAGGATTGTCTCTTACCTCCTACCTCCTGAAAATTATGCTGTCAAACTATTGCTTGCGGTTGCTGTGATTATCTTACGTATTTGAGCATCAGTAAGATTTTTATTCGCACTGAGCATCAAAGCTACTACCCCAGCAACATGAGGAGTTGCCATTGATGTGCCGTTCCAAGCAACATATTTATGACCAGGAAGTGTAGAATAAACGCCAACACCAGGGGCTGTAACATAGCTGATGAGTTCAGAGCCAGCTAAATTAGAAAAATCAGCCATATTCCCAGATTGATCAACTGCTCCCACCGCCAGCCCCCAATCTTTGGCATAGCTGGCAGGATAGTATGGTGTGGAAGCACTGGCATTTCCCGCAGCCATAACGACAATTGCGCCTTTGCTACTGGCATATTGAACAGCTGATTGGATATCTGTATTTGGCTGATCCTTGCCAATACTTAAGTTAATCACATTTGCTCCATTGTCCACAGCGTAACGAATACCGTTAGCGATCGCACTATCAGAGCCAGAGCCATTTTCATTTAAAACTTTCACTGGCATAATCTTGGCATTATAAGCAATACCAGTTACACCAAAGCTATTTTTTACGCCAGCGATCGTACCTGCAACGTGAGTACCATGACCGTTTTTGTCTAGGGTGTTATTGTTATTGCTAACAAAGTTCCAACCGTAGACATCATCAATATAACCATTGCCGTCATCATCTTTACCATTGCCAGCAATTTCTTTGGTATTTTTCCAAATATTAGAGCTTAAATCTCGATGGTTGCGGTCAACACCACTATCTATAACTGCGACAGTAATTCCTGCGCCTGTATAGCCTTTAGCCCAAACTTCTGGCGCTTTGATCAGGTCTGCGCCCCAATTACGACTGCCCAAATCAGGTACATCTGCAAAAGTCGTCTGACCTAAAGCTTGAGCCACGGCTGCGGCTGCATTAATCAAGCCGTAACCATTAATTGAACTAAAACTATTCTTGAGTGCGATCGCTTTAGCTGTAACATTATTACTTTCATTTGTTTCAATCACATTGTTGTTAGCATCTGCTTTGTACAACAGATAATAACTACCTGGGGCGACATTCTTCTCAATGCTAAAAGTGGCTGTTCTAGAAGTGTAAGCACCTGCGGACAGACTAGCAATTTCATCAGAGCCTAAATACAAATCATCATCACTCACTGTTTTATCTCTAGATAGATAAAAGGTTGTAGAGCTAGGAAAGGCTTTGCCAATACCTTGATTTTTGACACGATAACTTACTTTAAAGCTCTCTCCCACAGATATAGAAGTAGGAGTGACAGCATTTTGAATGATCAAATCTGTCTTCGTCTGAGTCACATTGATAGTCTGAGCAAAAGTATTGTTATTTACATTGCTTTCAAGAGCATCTCCATTACCATTAGCTTGAGAAAGTAAATAATAACTACCAGCAGCAATATTATTTTCAATTTTGAGTGCGACTGACTCTGAACTATACGCACCTGCGGCAATACTATCAACATAGTCTGAGCCTAAATACACATCATTATCACTCACAGTTTGATCATGGGATAGATAAAAAAGTGTGTAGCTAGAAAAAGCATTTTCCGTGCCTTTATTTTTGATCTGATAGTTCAGGTTAATTGTACTACCAGCAGTTATTGAAGCTGGAGCTACAGCATTTTGTACTATTAAGTCTGGTTGGGCAGATATCAGTGCGATCGCTTGAGTATTTTCTTGGTTATTCTGCTGATTCGAGCTAGTGATATCAGAGCCAACATTACTGGATGCTAAAGCAGATGAATAACTCCGATAATTTAGAAATTTATGGCTGGTTTTTTCAGGAGAAATTAAGCTGATTTGATGGAGATGATTTTCCCAAATATTATGCTTACTAGTTGCGCTAGAAATAAAATTTATATTTTTTTGTTCAGAACGCATATCAAAATATTTTCACTTATATATTGCCCTGGTATCTGACTGGAATTAAGTAAAAAATTATCTAATTTGGTCTGTTTTTTCGCACACCAAATTTTCAGCAGCAAGCATTTTTACAAACCTACTGCTTAGATTAATTATTCTTTTAGCCACACCGCAGAAGCTTAATTCAGTCAAGATTTTTTAGATAATACCATTAAAGTTGGTAATTAGTTTATCTGGTTGGTATAACAAGCATAGTTAGTCTCCGTTCAAGTTGAACATTCTTAACTTAAGACTGTTAAACAAACATAAAATCTTATGCAGCTAGATAGGCAGCAAATATCAGTTTACCGTGTCATGCTTTTAGCCCAGTATAATATGCTTGCATCACTGATGCTGACGATTGTGGGCTTGACTTGACAGACTTTCTGCGCTTCTGGTGAACTGATGTAGATTTCTGATGTCACCTTTTTGACTGCTCGTTCAAACCAACAAATTTGAGTAATAATCTGATTTTAGGCTTTATTTATGGCAAATATCCTACACATTGATTCTAGTCCTCGTGGTGAACGTTCTGTTTCACGCGCACTCACTTATGAGTTCATCACATCTTGGAAAGATACTCATTCAGGGGATACAGTTAGTTACCGAGATTTGGGTCATCATCCTGTTCCCCACGTAGACGAATCATGGATAGCTGCGGCTTTTACACCACCAGATAAGCACACACCCGAATTAGCTGAGGCGATTAAGCTTTCGGATAGTTTAATTGATGAGTTTCTAGCGGCCAATCGCTATATTTTTGGTATACCAATGTATAACTTGAATATTCCTTCTACTTTCAAAGCTTACATTGACCAAATTGTTCGTGTTGGTCGCACCTTCGCCATTGATGCGAACGGCTATAAGGGTTTAGTTGATAGCAGCAAAAAAGTACTAATTATTACATCTCGTGGTGGGACTTTTCCTCCAGGTACACCCTTTGCAGCTTATGACTATCAAGAACCTTATCTCCGCGCTATTTTGGGTTTTATCGGTCTAACAGATGTGACATTTATTCATGCTGATAGCCTCAATTTAGGTGATGATGCTCGTCAACAATCATTAGCAGCTGCTAAAGACGCGATCGCTCAAGCTGTGGCTAACTGGTAAAGATATGCAATTTTATTTAGTTGTATAAAAGTTAAGGGCGTACATCTGTGCGCCCTTAGCAATTTTTGCGATCGCTTTTATCCAATTGTTAAAGCGGGTTCTTCACAAAAGTTAAATAAGGCTGAATCAGTTTCTGATTCATCTTCAAATACAGCAGAGATATACCATTCACAAGGAGAATCATTGGTATATTCAGCCCACGCAATTGTTGCTGTTTCACCTGATGGAATCCCGTCATCACTCAAGGTAAATGGAAGCCACTCTTCATCATCAACAGATACCCACAACTCTGTAATTGCTAGGTCGGTGTCATTTGTAACGGTAAAGGTAAATTGGTCTGACATAAAATACCCCTTTAGGATAACTAGACTGTCAATTGTCAGTCACCGATTATACTCGCTCTTTTTGTTAATCTCACCAGTTTAACTACCGAAATCGCCGCTGAGAGACAGTTTTAAGGCTTTTTGCTCAATTTTAATTCAGAAAAGAAGATAAAAATTTTACCGAGATTAGCGACTTTCCCCAGGGTAGAACACAAACCTAAACTAGATTGCGTCATATAAACTACACCTATCTCAAGGTGGACATTAATTTGAATTTTAAGCTAAAGTTGTAATGAGTTTGTTTTAGATAAGAATATGATGAGTAAACCATCAACAAACTGTAAATACTATTATTTGAGACTGTAAGTTGTGCAGCGATCGCTAAAAACAACACAGTTGAGGCGAACAAGCAGCATATAATATTTTTTTATATCAAAAAGAAAAATTAAACATGGAAATACCCAATTTCCAGAATAGTTAGCCAAACCTAATATGCAAAAACCAACGATAGCTAAAAAACCAATTCGTTCCTTAGAAGATGCACTAGATCGCTGTCAAATGCTGGGTATGCGGGTTAGCCGCCAGCGCCGCTTTGTCTTAGAATTGCTGTGGCAAGCAAATGAGCATCTATCTGCTAGAGAAATTTACGATCGCCTTAACCAAGAAGGCAAAGACATTGGCCATACCTCTGTATACCAAAACCTCGAAGCCTTATCAAGCCAAGGCATTATTGAGTGTATCGAACACTGTGATGGCCGTTTATATGGCAACATTAGTGATGCTCACAGCCATGTCAACTGTCTCGATACCAATCAAATTCTAGATGTTCACATAGAATTACCAGCAGAATTACTCCGTCAAGTTGAAGAACAAACAGGCGTACAAATCACGGAATATAGTATTAACTTTTATGGTTATCGCCATCCATCAGAAGATGTGTAAGGGTGTAGGAGTGTAGAGAAAAATAACTTTTGACTATGGACTATTGACCAATGACTAATCATAATCATTAGGATTTACACTAAATACCGTTTCATCTTCGACATCATCATCATCATCATATAGATCTACGGAGACCATTGTCTCTCCTTGCAAACCTTCAAGTCCTTGAATATCAGAATTATTATGCAACCAAGCTTCCGTTTTATCGGCGCTAGGGGTGATGCTCATTAAAGATTTTTGTGAAAGTAATTTTTTCAGGGTGTAAAACTGTTCCAAAGAGAATACAGCACCATTAACTGTGGCAATTTCTCTGTCAGTCTCATTCAAAATAGTATCAAATAAGCAGGCATTGGTGAGATTGACAGTCTCAAAATTAATGTTTCTGAGATTAGCACCAGTCAAATTTGCACCAGTTAAATTTGCATAACTGAGGTTTGCGCCATTTAAATTTGCATAACTGAGGTTTGCACCAGTTAAATTTGCCCGGCTGAGATTTGCACCAGCTAAATTTGCATAACTGAGATTTGCACCTGAAAAATTTGTCTGTTCAAAATTGGCTTTAGCTAACATCATTTGTGACAAAGATGCGCCTGAGAGATTAAGTCCAATTAAAGATTGAGGTAGAATTCGCCGGACTAAAACATGATTAGATAAAATTGCCAGTTTACCCATCAGCATCGTCAAAGCTTCTGGGTAAAATTCAGTGACATTATCAGGATTACCGCAAGGGGAAAAAGCAACTTTTGTAACTCGATAGCCAGCACATAATAATAAAAATATATTTATACCCACGTTGGCATTAATTTGCTCAACATTAATAGGATTATGTAGGGTGTGGAAATAATCCCAAGCTTGATGAACAATTCCTTCATTCAACCAACGACCCTGACAGTAACCATGCCAAAATAATTCTAGACGTTGTAGTAATAAATCTAGAGAAAAATCGCTTTTAGGCTGGTGTAGTAAAGTTTCAATTACCAGTTGTTTGATTTCTCTAGTCAACACACCATAACCAAGTAGTTTATATAGATGTTGAGCAACACTCTGAGGAGAATCTAGGCAAAAAATCAGGGTTCCATAGGCATCTTTTTGCTGCTGAGTCAAGATTTGTAGTTGATCAGCAATAGCGTCAGCACAGAGATATTCACCTAATTTGGGGTGGGAAAATTCTACCAAAAGTGTGGAGTGGGATGTTTTGAAGTAGAAGGCTGGTAGGGTGTGAGGGTGAGAAGTTTTCGGTAAGTGAATTTGATCGCGATCGCTGTGTAAAATTTGCAGAGCGATCGCCTGCATTTGGTTTAATAAATCTTGGGGATGACTGCCTGAGAGTAAATTGGCGATCGCTTCTTGTGTACGATGAATGTGAGCCGAACCAGAACGCAATAGCATGGTTTTAATCCCACCAATTGCGGGATAGCCTAATAACCAACGACTTAGGCGATAATAAATTTCCCAAACTACAGTAAAAGTGCTATTTGATTGAGCTAATTGCCATATTTCATCATCTATGAGTGCGTCACGGTGTAAAATCCCTAGCAAATACAACATCAAAGGTTGGCGCACCAAAGCCGAAAGTTCGGGAAACTTAGAATTACTGACAAATAAACCAGATTGCTTTAAGAATGTAAAGAAATTTTGGGCGATGGGTAATGATTGTAAAATTGCCCACTGTTGAAACCATTGTTTTAATTGTTCTTGTTCTAATGGTTGAATAACTATTTGTTGTAACTGCAATAATATATCGGAGTCAATTTCTTCTAAAGTATTTTTGCGACTAGTCAATATAATTTTATGTTTAGCTTCAGCTTGAAATTCAATTAGCTGCTGTAGAAAAATTGCCTTTGCCCTTGTGCCTAAACTAGAAGCAGGTAATTCATCCAAACCATCTAAAAGTAACAAACATCGTGGATTTTCTTGCTCAAACCAATCACTTAAATTAGCCTGATTATTTAAAAGAAAACCAGAATTAAGGGTCTCTGCTAAAGTTTTGCCATACTGAATCTCACGCAATCTAATAATTACTGGCATCCAAACAGGATAAAGTTCTCGTGCTACTTCTGCTGCCCAAATTTGGCAAAAACTGGTTTTACCATATCCCGGTTCTGATGTAATGACAGTAATTGTTTCGCTATCTGCTAACTGTTCTTGCACCCATTTTTTTAAATCAACAGATACTGATGGAGAATTACTTTTATCTGTGACTAAACCCTTAAGAGGAATATAAATATCTTTGAGTGCAAAAGATTCTATAAATAAAGGTGTACTCAGATTTTGAAGCAGAATCCCCCGATAATTTTCTCGACATAAATCAATTTTGTCTCCTACAGTCGAATTAGTAGATATTCCCAAAGTGCCTAGCTCTGAGGGGGAAATATTTCTAGTAGAACCTAACTGGAAAAATTTTTGTAATTGTGCCAGTTGCGGTGCATTTTCAGCTACAACTTTGAGTAAATAGCCACTTAGGGAATGAGTTAAACGCTGCGTTAACAATTTTGCTTCTAAATCTTCAGCACCATTGGCAATTAACCAAGCTACAGTAGCATTATTCATTTGTTGTACTAATAATGAATCTGCCACTAAAGATAGTGCTTGTTCAGCTTGAGTATCAGTTAATTTACCTGGACTTAGAGTTTTCAAAAGTCCTTGGAGTTGAACATCTTGCAAACTGAGTTTGCTAATCAACTCTTTCAATATTTCCGCGGGAGTTGGAATCATGGCTCGATTCAGCCAAGGTTTTTGCAGGCTGACTTCTTGTTGAATCACCTGTTGTAAAGCTTGGAGATAGGCAATTTGAAACGCCAACCATGTACCTTCGTTACGTTTTAAGGCTTTTTTTTCACTGAGACTACGCAATAGGCTTTCTGTTAATCGGGCGATGACATTAATATCTTCCCAAACAGACCCCAAAGGCAGTTCTAACACCTCCACTAAGGTACAGACATCAAGCGGTGCAAGGCTTTTGAGTTCCATATCTTGGACAATCCGGTAGGCGACTCCCGCCAATTGACCAAGGGAAAATGCTCTAATTTGGTGGATTTCAATCTGGCGTTCTGCCAACCATTGCCGAATACTGAGGTTCATTTAATTACACAATTAAGACTCCGCCTATGTAATTATGATTCATTTATTGGTGGACGAAAACAGGTGACAATGAGTAAGAATATCCTTAGTGTCTCAGGTAATGATGAGCGATCGCCCTCTCAAAATATTACTAATTGACCAAGATCCTATTTTTCGCTTGGGACTGCGGATAGCTTTAGAAGAAATAGCTGATTGGCAAGTTGTAGCAGAAGTAGAAACCGATACGGCTGCTTTGCAAAGACTAGCAGAATTCGCTCATCCAGACCCCAACCAAGTAAATCTAGTGGTTTTGGAATTGGGCAACGGTCGTTCTGTTGATAGTCAGTTACAAAGTTTACAATTGTGTCGTTTGCTCAAAACTACATATCCCACTTTGCCAATTTTACTGCTGAGTTCTGCCCAAAACCCAGAAATACTGACTGCGGCTAAGGTAGCTGGGATCAATGGCTATCTCCCTAAAGGTACTCCCATATCTCAAATAATTGCCGTCATAGCAGAAATAGCAACAGGTGATTCCTATTGGGTATTAAATACCAATCCTTCTCCAGTTAATATTTCTCCACCGCCTCAGATGCCTTTATTACGGCTATGGTATAATCAGTGTTTATCGGGAATTAATTATATTAATAATTCCTTAGCAAAAGTTACATTACAATTACAAACCCCAGGTTTACCAATACTAGAACGGGCTGTGCTGGCTGGACAACGGCGAGAACTTTTAGCGGCGCATTGGTTACTCAATAAATTTTTAAGTTCATCCCAACAAAGGCAACAATTAACTTCCTCTCCTGAAGAATTGCCATTTATTCCTTTATCTAGTAGTGCTATTGCCACAACAGATGTGGAACAACCACTAACTTTGCTACCAGATATTAACCCAATTAATTTGCAATTTGAGTTATTTGCAACTTGTATTAATAAGCTACAATCGCCCTTGGAAAACGTTACAGATGTTCCTTTAGAGATTGATATTTTATATGAAGCGAAAAAACGTGATTTACTTTATTTAATATTACAAAAAATAGCTACACAGTTAGATAGTTTACGTGCGGCTCAAATTACAATTGAGCAGTTAGAAGGATACAAAAACACTATATTATTTGATGTTTGGCAAGCCACAGTTACAGATTTTTTCGGTAAATTTTCCCAAGTGCAAGTCGGGCAGCAAAGTATTGCAGTTGTAAATGTATTGTTGCAACATCCTAGAGTTATTCAAACAGAGATATTAAATAAAATCCCTTTTGTATTAGAGTTATTTTCTTATTTACTGTTTCAGACAGATTTATATATTGATAATCATGCTTATTTAGCTGATAGTGATGATGCTAAATATCAGGCATTAATCATTTTAGAGAATTTGTTGATTCAGGTTGGTAATGGAGTATTACAACCACTGTTAAATTATTTAGCCGATGTAGAAGCGATTAAGAAAAATTTCTATACTCGAAAGTTAATTTCCACGCGAGAAATTGAACGTTTTAGAAATGAATTATCATGGAAATATCGTTTAAATAATTATGTTAATGAAGCTAAAGCAATTTTTGAAAGCCGCTATGAGTTGTTTGTATTAGCACCGCGCGGGATTGCTAAAACTTCGATATATGCTCCGCGAAATGCAGAATTAGCCAAGCTTTCGGGAGTTCCTTTATTGGTAACGCTAGGCCTAGAATTTTGGGATGCGATCGCTCCTCGCCTACAATCCCTATTATCTTTTTTAGGGAGTGGTATTGTCTTTGTGCTGACTCAAATTATCGGTCGTGGTTTAGGTTTAATCGGTCGTGGGATTTTGCAAGGTATCGGTAGTGTGTCATTCCCAGATAAAAATTTCAACCGCAACAGCGAAAGGCCAAAGTAAATAAGTAGTCATTACCATCGATTTCAAATTTAGGTTCTTTAACAGCTACAGAATCAAATCTATACGCCTCTGCATTGGCTACCGGATTTTGCAACAGTTCAAATAGTAAACTAGGGAATTGTTGAAATAGCTTGTAAAATATCGAGTCGCGGCGCATTCAATTAAATAATGAATAACAGTGATCTGATCGGATTAGCAGCATCTTACACCTACGCGATGAGTTTATTAGCCCTTGGTGAAGGACTGCGGAGGCTATTTGGTGTCAAGCCAGATTTAACTCGCAAGGTTATCCATATTGGTGCGGGGATGTGGGTGTTTGGTGTGCTGTTGCTGTTTAAACATTGGCAAATCGGTATTATCCCTTTTGCCACCTTTATTTTCATCAATTATCTACTTTATCGTTATCGAATTATCGGTGCAATGGATACTGAAGATAGTTCCCCAGGTACTGTTTATTTTGCAATTTCAGTTACCATCCTTTTTGGTTTTTTTTGGCGACCAGATGATTCAGTTGATCATGTCCCCATTGCTGTAGCGGGAATTATGGCTATGACTTGGGGAGATGCTTTAGCTGCATTAATTGGTAAACGTTTCGGAAAACATCAATATCAAATAGGCTCATCTGTGCGTTCTTGGGAAGGTTCATTGGCGATGTTTTTAGCTAGTGCAACAGCAATATTTTTGGTACTAATGTTTTTACCTAATTCTTTTCTCAGCCCCCTAGCTGTGTCTGTTGGTATCGGCAAGGCTTTATTAATAGCATTAGTTAGTGCTAGTTTTGCAACTTTAGTTGAAGCTATATCACCATCTGGTACAGATAACCTTGGTGTGCCTCTAGTTACTGCGGGCGTAATTTGGGTGCTGATGCAGATTTAATTTATCATCTGGTTTCTGTCAAACGATGGGTGTGATGTCTTTTCACTTCTTATATCTTAAAAATTGCCACCACAAAAATATGATGGGGAGAAAATCAGCGTGAGTACAAACCAAAAAGTTGCTGTCGTCACTGGTGGAAATCGTGGATTGGGATTTGAAGCTTCTCGTCAACTGGCGAAACAAGGATATAAGGTAATTCTCACCAGCAGAGACGAAGATAAAGGTAAAGCCGCCGCGCAAAAGTTACAGGCTGAGGGATTAGATGTAATTGCTTATACTTTAGATGTTAGCAGTGATGAAAGTAGTCAAAATTTAGCTAAGTTTATTGATCAGCAGTTTGGCAAACTTGATGCACTGGTTAATAATGCAGGTATTTATATTGATGCTCAAGCAGGAAGCGATAGCATTATTGATACCAAAATTGATACTTTGCAGACAACAATTGATACAAATGTTTATGGTGTTGTGCGAGTTACTCAAGCGTTAATTCCCTTAATGAAGAAACAAAATTACGGACGAATAGTTAATGTTTCTTCGGGAATGGGACAGTTAACAGATATGG
This sequence comes from Nostoc sp. C96, assembly GCF_059384975.1. Taxonomy (NCBI): domain Bacteria; kingdom Bacillati; phylum Cyanobacteriota; class Cyanophyceae; order Nostocales; family Nostocaceae; genus Nostoc; species Nostoc sp. C96. The sequence goes on from NZ_CM182020.1 coordinate 795,141, forward strand.
AGGGAGGTTCCCCTGGATACCGCATTTCTAAAACAGCTTTAAATGCTGTAACCCGAATTTTTGCCAGTGAATTAATAGGTAGCAATATATTAGTTAATTCTGTATGTCCAGGTTGGGTAAAAACTGATATGGGTGGCGCTAATGCACCACGTACACCAGAACAAGGCGTTGATACAATTGTCTGGCTGGCTACCCTTAAAGATGATGGTGTTACTGGGGGATTTTTCCGCGATCGCCAACCAATTGCTTGGTAAAATTTTATATTTAGTTATTTATCAATACAAATAATTCATGATAATTAACAGTACAAAGTTGGGTGAAGTATAAGATTTTCCTGACATAGGATCGCCGGGCAAAATCAATGAGAAATCTGAGCAAATGGTGTGGGCTGATACAGTAATTTTTAGGCAGCTATTATAGGCTTTATATGCCCTTTACTTTTACCCTTATGGCGGAAATATCCGCTAAAAAAGCACCAAAGCAGTAGATAATTATTCCTAAAAAAGTAGGGTTGATAAACTTCAACCACAATACTTATGTAACAACATAGGAAAATTACTTTGCTTTGGTGATTTACTTAATTTGGGTCGTAAAGAATTATCTTGAAGTCACTCTTACACTCCTAAACCACAATATTCAGTCTCTTCAGCGATCGCCCACACTAATTCACCCCATTGGCTATTACAATCGATTTGCTGGGATACTCAGCAGGATTGCAATTTCTTCAATTTCAGCCTGTGCTTACTTCTGCATTACCGACTATCAACGCCCTCAAGCAGCCGACATCTGATGCTTGGGTAGAACAAGCGATCGCAAATTTAGATATTATTTTGCTTGACCATTCTCACTGCGAACGCAAAGCAGCAGGGGTGGCGTTAAATTTTATGTTTCGCTATCCTTCCAATACCAAAATGGTAAGGGAATTAACTGCGATCGCTCGTGAAGAATTAGAACACTTTGAACTTGTCAACCAGTGGCTAGAACGCCGCAACATACCCTTAGCACCTTTATCACCACCTCCCTATGGTGCTGGTTTAAAAGCCGCTGTCCGTCCCAACGAACCAGACCGTTTTTTAGATTCCTTACTCGTTACTGGCTTAATAGAAGCCCGCAGTCACGAAAGACTAGGACTGTTAGCTACACACTGTCCTGAAGCAGAATTAGCTAAATTTTATCAAAGCTTAATGGCATCGGAAGCAAGACACTTTGGTACATACTGGGTTTTAGCAGATACTTATTTTAACCGCGAAATCGTCCAGCAACGGCTGGATGAGTTAGCAATTGTTGAAAGCGATCTGCTGGTAAACTTGCATCCAGAGCCAAGAATTCATAGTTAGTATATTCACTAATAGACATCATAGTTATCATGCTTCAGTTAACACATATCAGGCTGCTAGTAACCAACTACACAGATTGTTTTCTCTTCTACCGTGACATACTCGGCTTTTGGATTGATTGGGGTGATGAAAATAGCGGCTATGCTGAGTTGCACACTGGATCTCACCTTAAACTGGCATTATTTAGAAAAGACTTCATGGCTGAAGCAATACCTAGTGCTTATCTACCTTCGGCTTTTGATTGTCAAAACAAAATGGCTTTAGTTTTCGCCGTTGATAACGTGGATGAAGTCTACGAAAAACTCAAAGAACGCAACGTTATAGTTGTCACCCAACCATTAGATCGTCCAGCCTGGGGACTCCGCACGGCACATTTTCGTGATCCTGATGGGAATTTGATTGAGATCTTTAGTAATCTGGGGTCAGTAAATTAGGATTTTGCTGTCTCTAACTACACAATGGATAAATTTTCTGCAATTCTGCGTGATATCCATGATCTACAAGATGTGATCTTGGGAATATTGACAATATTCTGCTCTACTCTACACTTGTATCAGGATTTTGTTCTTAGCGAAGTGTAAATAATTAGAGGTTTAACATCAATTTAAAATTCACAATTCACAATTAATCTGTGGGAAATTTTTGTGAGCTTATGCTTTCAGGAAAGTGGAAGTTTCTGCGGATTTTACTACTCAGTATTATTGTTACTGCTGCTATTAGTGTTTATATCACTCAGCCCCAAAATTCAGTAACAGTTTTCCATACTGAAAATCCAGTAAAACCGCAATTTTCAGTCATGCAACATACTGAAAACCTTGTGGTTGATCCAGAGCGTATTAACTATAAATCTATACCATTAGAAAGTCTGAATGCGGCTCGCCAAGGGAGTGACCCAGAAACACTAGCGTTAAATGCGATTGAAGATGTAGGGTCAGAAAAGGGGATAGATAAGATAGAAGTGATTTATCCCCAGCACAATCAAGCCCTAGTGACCATTACACACATTCCCCAAAATAGTAATTCAGTCAATGCGATTAAATATCGGGTAGAGATGAATACCTTTGGGCGATCGCTTTTAGTGAGTTCGCCGCCTGTGTGGGAAATTATCTGGGCTGGCTCCCAGGTACAATGTAAACCTGGAAGTCGCCACAGCAAACAATTAAATCAGAGTAAAAATCTGAAGTGTGAAGAATAAAATTTTCATACTTTCAGACTTCACACTTCATACTTTATTTAGATATCGCCGCGAATATCTTCGATAATGCCATCGCGCATGACGATTTCTACCTGCATTTTGCTAATTAAGTTATCACCTTTTTCTACCCGGAAAAATCCTTCCATTTGAAATTGGTTGACTTCTTGATCTAACTCCAGCATCTGTACTTGCTGAAGGTTTTGCAGCATTTGATTTTTTTGCTCTAGGAATTCGCTTTTCTTTTGATTAACTTGCAGTTGGATGTTGTCAATTTGTTGCAGAGTTTGGGGGCTAGGTGGTTGGATACTTTGCTTTTGAATGGCGGCGATCGCTCTTTGTCCTTCGAGGTCAAGTTGTTGCAATTGCTGATCAAGTTGATTGATCTGGGCTTGCAATTGCTGTTGTACTTCCTCTCTCCAGAGGGGAGTAACAATAACTTTGACGTTGACGATGCGCTTCAAAAGTAGTTGGGGGTTGGAGACATCCATATTTCGCGTTCACTCTATAAAGTTTGCAGTGGAAATTATCGAGGTTTGATACTCAGCACGGGCTAAACGCCCCGCTACCGCTAACAGCACTCAGCACTTTTGAAGATCAGGCAAACATTTTGTTAATCAGGTCGCCGTAGCGTTCTGCAACAACGTGTCGCCGGATTTTTAGTGTTTGGGTCATCAAGCCATTTTCAATAGAAAACGGTTCTAGAATCAGCCTGAATGGCCCAATGCGATCATCTAAACGATAACCTGGACGATTCTGTACTTCCCGATTCAATTCTTGGCGAAACAAATCCTGGATTATTTTACTCTCTAGGTCAACACCAGTGCTGAGTTCGGAGTTTTGTTCTGGTAGACGTAATTGCACGTTCTGACTTTGAGCCCATTTTTCTAAGGCTTCGAGATTGGGAACAATTAAAGCACCAAGACTGCGCTGATCTTGCCCTACAAGCATGATTTGGTCAATATAAGGCGATCGCAAACACGCATCTTCAATTGGTTGTGGTTCGATGTTTTCCCCGTTAGTCAAGACAATTGTATCTTTTGCCCTACCAGTCAGCACCAAGTCATTTTCTGGCGTAACCCAACCTAAATCACCGCTATCAAACCAACCTTCAGCATCAATGGCTTTGGCTGTTGCTTCGGGGTTTTGGTAATACCCCTGCATGATTTGCGGCCCTTTCAATAACACCAAACCTCTTTGTCCTTTGGCTAAAGGCTGGCGATTTTCAGGATCTACAATTTTTACTTCTGTACCGGGAATTGGTTGACCGGATGAACCACGGAAATTCCGCCAAGGACGACGCGCATTAGTTACTGGCGAAGTTTCGGTTAAACCATAACCTTGTAAAATGTCTACACCAATAATTTCAAAAAAGTTATCAATGTGCCTTGGTAACGCCCCGCCACCACTAATAACATGTTTGATGCGTCCGCCTGTGGCTTCCCTAACTTTGGCATAAACTATCTTTTCTCCCAAAATATGCAGCGGTAACAAGGCTGATGCTTGAATTTTAGCTACAGCGCGTTCAATGGCTGAAGCATCGATATGCTCTAAACACAATCCTTGGGCGATGCGTTGCGCTTTGATATACTTTTCGCTGATGCCTAGTAAAAAGTTAATCAGGCGTTGCTTATTAGCTGGTTGTTCCCGAAACTGTTTCTGCACTCCTTCATAAATCGATTCCCATAAACGGGGAACAGCAATCATGAAATTGGGTTTAAATTCTTTTAAATCGCGTTTCACAGAACGCAAGTTTGTGTAAACTTGGGTGCAGCCTTGTGATAACAAAAAGTATTCACCACTACGTTCGTAGCTGTGCCAAGTAGGAAGAATACTTAAGACAATATCACCTGGTTCGGGTTGGACTATTGCTCTGAGACTTCTTACTTGGTGCATTAAATTGCGGTGAGACAACATAACACCTTTGGGTTTACCTGTTGTCCCAGATGTATAAATTAAAGTGGCTAAGGAATCGGGACTTTGCTGAACCCGCACTAGAGTATGCTTTGCACCAAGTTCTTGTAACTGGGAAAAGTTGAGTATTTTCAGATGATCGTCCGTTGGTGGTGTTTCATCAGCAAGTAAGATAACTATGCGAATTGGTAAGTCACATAATCTGTCGCGCAGTCTATTAAAGGTTTTTAAATCTTCAACTACCAAAACTGTACTGCCACTGTTGGCAATAATAAACAGCAGTTCTTCTTTTTCGGCTTGCGAACTACGTACCGCATCCACACCGCCTGCTGTGATGATACCTTGATCGGCGATGAACCAGCGGGGACTGTTATCGGCAATTAAGGAAATGCGATCGCCTACTTGCACTTCTAAGGCTTGTAACCCAGCCGCAAATTGTTGAATTTGATCCGCCAACTGGGTATATGTAATCGCTGTTTCTGGCTTGGAGTGCGGATTTCGCAACGCCACAATATTGCCAAATTGCTTGGCTGCTAAAGGCCAAATCTCTGAAAGTAAATTTACTTTTGTGTAATCTACAGAACCTTGAAATGCCAGCTTTTCTCTCTCACTGATGTTCAATAATATGGAAGACGCTGATTGGGTGTTTGACATAACAACATTACCGAAAATGTACTAATTTTTTAGTTTTAGTTTATTCTGCTATTGACACTACAATACTCTCCTGTATTTTTACATCGCCAATTGTGTCCGCTATTTCGCAAAACCAACGGTTGTATTGATAAAAATTTATGTTAAAGTGAAGTTATATAAACTTTAAGCAATACATCCGTAAATGATTGGTTAATTTGGATGTTTGCAGTCAAAAACAGCGACCACCTAACTTTTCAATGGGGGTGATTACCTATAGATTTCACAGATGCAATATGCTTCACTCTGATTAATGCTATTGCTTGTTTAGCATTTCCTAAGCTTCTGTCGGGGATTCTAGCTAAAATCAGGACTAATCAAGCATCTACAAAAGTTCTGCTCTCACCAAAATCTACAGTAGAAATTACTAGTTTTCCCTATTGTACGGTTTATGCAATAACAGGCCGTCAATATTGTAGATTCAGTCCTCATTTTTGTTCTAAATGTTCTAGCTATTGATGGAATAAAGTCTTAGATACCCGGCTCCTTAAAAAAGTCGGGTATCTTTGTATCTATTAGTGTTACAAAACTAAATATTGAACTAGCTTATGGAGATGAGAAGAAAATCAAAAGCACTAATGTAGTCCATTTGACAAAATATGCTTCAAACTAAATAAATAACAAACAAAATTAAAAAAAGGAGTTTATTTATGAGTTTTATCGATGGTCTAATGTTGACACTGGTGAATACTGTTGCTTGTTTGATGTTGCCAAAGCTGCTGTCTGTAGTTTTGGCTAATAAAACTGCGGATGAAGTAGCAACTCAACCTGTATCTAGTTCTGAAATAGCTTAAAAGTGTCAGGCGATCGCTCTTGAGAGAAACATGGAATAATGTATGTTGAGTTTATGCGATCGCCAAAAATAATTTACTTCCGTTTTTCTCGCCGCCACTTCTCTTTAACTAAGCGAATTTCATCAAAAGTATAGGCTGTACCTAACTGTTCTTTTAGCGGAGTGAGAGGAATATCACCGAGAACTTCGAGAACTTGCCAAATTTTTTGATGATGTTCCACAGGTACTAATAAATTTAAATCTACAGGCTGGTTTTTTTCGATTAATCTTGCGAGATGGCTGACAACTGTCGCTGGGCTGAGTTTGCGTTGTTTGGCAATTTCAGCAACACTTAAACCTTGTTGATGTAACTGTAGAGTTTGTAATTCAGTTCCAGAAATTAAACTGAGTGAAGGTAGAACATCAACCGCAGAACTAACAGAATTTTTCCCATCACGGTAAGTCCGAATTTCTGCTAAGAACTTTTCCCCATATTGGGCAAGTTTATGACTCCCAACACCAGATAATTTACCAAACTCAACTAAAGTTTTTGGTTGTACCTGTGCCATTAACTTTAATGTGGAGTCATGAAAAATTACGTAAGGTGGAACAGACTGTTCATCAGCCAGTTCTTTACGCAGCGATCGCAATTTATGTAATAATTCTTCTGCCTCAGCAGCTTTAGGACTCTCTTCAATTAAAGATAATTTTTGGGTTGCAGACACAGCAATTTCCACTTTGCGCTGTCGTCGCATCACTTCCCAACTGTGGGCGTTTAATTTTAAAACAGAATAACCATCACTAGTTTGTTCTAACAAACCTTGATGTAAAAGCGATCGCCCTAACATTCGCCATTCTTCCACACTTTTATCTTTACCGATACCGTAAGTAGATAATTTGTCGTGTTCGTATTGGGTTATCTTCTGATTTTTTGCCCCCCGCAACACATCAATAATATGCAGCATTCCAAATCTTTCTTTGCAACGCGCCACACAAGATAAAAACTTCATGGCTTCAATTGTCCAATCTTCCACGGGTTTAGGATGACGACAATTGTCACAATTATTGCAATTTCCCAGAAACCTTTCGCCAAAATAACTGAGTTGAATTGTCCGCCGACAATCTGTCCCCTCAGCATAATCAATCATTTGTCGCAGTTGTTGTTTAGCAATCAACTGTTCTTGAGCATCAGTTTTTTGGTTAATACTCCATTCAATAGTTTTAATATCACCAAAACTAAAAAAGATTGTACAGCGTGAAGGTTCGCCATCGCGTCCCGCCCGCCCAGATTCTTGATAATAACTTTCTAAATTTCGGGGAATATCAAAGTGAATTACCAGTCGCACATCTGGTTTATTAATTCCCATCCCAAAGGCGATAGTTGCCACCATCACCCGTGCATCATCCCGAATAAATCGCGTTTGATTCTTGCTGCGTTCTTCGTCACTTAAGCCTGCATGATAGGGAAGAACTGAAACCTTATCATTTTGCAGTTTAAAAGTTAATTCATCAACTTTTTTGCGAGTCAGACAATAAATAATAGCTGAACCGTCAATTTCTCGAATTAATTCTAATAATTCAGCGTAAGCATATTTACTTTTCGGGCGGACTTCGTAATAAAGATTTTGCCGATTAAAACTAGCAATGTGAATACTTGGCTGCTTTAACCCGATTTGTTGAATGATATCCGAACGGACGCGTTCAGTCGCCGTTGCTGTCAACGCAATCGTCGGGACATGGGGATAACGCGATCGCAATGACCTCAACTGACGATATTCTGGACGAAAATCATGTCCCCACTCCGAAACACAGTGCGCCTCATCAATCGCAAAGGTAGAAATACCAACTTGGTGATGTACTAAATCGAGAAACGGCAAAAACCTTTCACTCATCAGCCGTTCCGGGGCGACATAGAGTAATCTTACCTTACCATTCAGAATGGCTTCTTCCCGCGATCGCACCTGATAAGGATTCAAACTACTATTGAGAAACGTGGCGCTAATATTATTATTTCGCAGTGCTTCCACTTGGTCTTGCATCAACGCAATTAACGGCGATACCACCACCGTCAATCCCTTCTTGATCAATGCTGGTAACTGAAAACACAAAGACTTACCGCCACCCGTTGGCATTACTACCAGCAAATCTCGATTTTGTAGCGCATCTTCGATAATTTTTCGCTGTCCAGGACGGAATTGATCATAACCGAAGTGATATTTTAGCGCCTGTTCGAGATTAGGATACTGAAGCATAGCGATCGCTTTTTTGGCTGCATTCTGCGTAGGTAGTTGATACAAAGATTATAAAAGCACAAAATCCTCTCTGCGCCTTTGCGCCTCTGCGTGAGACAAAAATATTTCAGTGCGATCGCTTCGCATAAATCCTGATTCTTTCATGAATAAAATAAAGATGTACTCATAACTGAGGAACGGGACATCAATCATGCTAAATTACAATCCATTAGCTTGCTTGCCTTCATCTGAGGAATTACCAGACTCTGACGATACCCCCGTGGATAATGAATTACAAGATTTAATTCCCGGTTTACTCAAAGCCCTTTTGGCGATGGCTTGGCCAGAACGCATGGATTGGTTTTTTGGCGTAGATATGGGTATTTATTATGTCCAGATTTACCAGCGATCGTCTCAGATGGATTCCTGAGTCTGGGCGTAGAAAGATTTTATGATCAAAACCTCCGCCCCAGTTATGTGCTTTGGGAAGAAAAGAAACTACCATTATTAGTCCTAGAGGTAGTGTCGCAGACATATCGTGGTGAATACTCAACTAAAAAAGCAGAGTACGCCACGTTAGGGATTTTGTATTACGTGGTTTACAACCCATTTCGTCGCCGCAAGCCACGGTTAGAAGTATACAAATTAGTTAATCATGCTTATGAATTACATGATGGTAATCCAGTTTGGTTGCCAGAAATTGGTTTAGGAATTGGTATAGAACAGGGGACTTATCTTGGTATTCCCCGCGAGTGGATGTATTGGTATAACCAAGAAAGACAAAGGCTTTTAACACCAGAAGAACAAGCACAGCAAGCTCAACAACAAGCGCAACAAGCTCAACAACAAGCACAGCAAGCTCAACAACAAGCGCAACAAGCACAGCAACAAGCGCAATTATTACGAGAAAGATTAAGATCGCTCGGCGTAGATCCAGATTCTCTCACCTGAATTGCTGTAAAAGCTAATTAATTACGCGAGTGCAACTTATTTTTAAAACCCCTCTCCAAACCTCTCCCCGAAACGGAGAGAGGCTTTGAGTCTTGCTCCCCTTCCCTACAAGGGAAGGGGTTGGGGGTTAGGTTTGAGAGAAAGTTACACACTGCGTTAATCAGCATCAAACACTCACCCGCGAATATCAAACACTCACCCGCGAATATCAAACACTCGCCCACGAGTATAAAAGACTCATCCACGAGTATAAAAGACTCATCCACAAGTATTAAACACTCTCACGCAAGTATTAAACACTCGTTCACGAGTATCAAACACTCTCGCGTGAATATCAAAGACTCGCCGACGAGTATCAAACACTCTCGCACGAATATCAAAGACTCGCCGACGAATATCAAATACTCATTCACGAGTATCAAACACTCATTAAAGCAGTTTTCATTTACTTAAACCACACTCTCGCCTTCCTCTTTGCGCCTTTGCGCCTTTGCGTGAGACAAAAACCTTCAGGAATTACCCATCACCCTATCAAGACTCGCCCGCACACCTTCAGCATCCGGTGACTGCAACCGCTGCAAAATCTCCAAAGCAGGTTGCAAATAAGATATCGCTTGAGTGTATTCACCTCGCTGTTCTGCCAAATGCCCCAAACACCACAGAGTCATCGCTTTGCCTTGGATATTACCAATGCGTTCATTTATTTCTAAAGACTGATTGTAAAGTGCGATCGCTTGCTCCACTTCCCCTTTGTTGGCGTAGATTATTCCCAGTTGGTGCAACATCGTCGCTTTGCCTTGGATATTACCAATGCGTTCATTTATTTCTAAAGACTGATTGTAGAGTGCGATCGCTTGCTCCACTTCCCCTCTGTTGGCGTAGATAGATCCTAGATTGTGCAACGTCGCCGCTTTGGTTTTGACATTACCAATGCGTTCAGTTATTTCCAAAGACTGATGGAAAAGTGCGATCGCTTGCTCCACTTCCCCTTTGTTGGCGTAGATTATTCCCAGTTGGTGCAACATCGTCGCTTTGCCTTGGACATTATCAATGCGTTCATTTATTTCCAAAGACTGATTGTAGAGTGCGATCGCTTCATCGATTTCCCCTTTGTCGGCGTAGATACCTGCCAGATTGTGCAACGTCGCTGCTTTGCCTTGGACATCACCAATGCGTTCATCTATTTCCAAAGACTGATTGAAAAGTGCGATCGCTTGCTCCACTTCCCCTTTGTTGGCGTAGAGAATTCCCAGTTTGTGCAACGTCGCCGCTTTAGTTTTCACATCTCCAATGCGTTCACTTATTTCCAAAGACTGATTGTAGAGTGCGATCGCTTCATCCACTTCCCCTTTGTTGGCGTAGATAGCTGCTAAATTGTGCAACGTCGCCGCTTTGCTTTGGACATTTCCAATACGTTCTTCTATTTCCAAAGACTGATTGTAGAGTGCGATCGCTTCATCCACTTCCCCTTTGTTGGCGTAGATACTCCAGACAGTTCAACGTCGCCGCTTTACCTTGGACATCTCCAATGCGTTCTTTTATTTCCAAAGACTGATTGAAAAGTGCGATCGCTTCATCCACTTCCCCTTTGTTGGCGTAGATACGTCCCAATTCGTGCAACGTCGCCGCTTTGCCTTGGATATTACCAATGCGTTCAGTTATTTTCAAAGACTGATTGTAGAGTGCGATCGCTTCATCCACTTCCCCTTTTTTGGAGTAGATCATTCCCAGTTGGTACAACGTCGCCGCTTTGCCTTGGACATCACCAATGCGTTCTTTTATTTCCAAAGACTGATTGTAGAGTGCGATCGCTTGTTCCACTTCCCCTTTGTTGGCGTAGATACTTGCCAGTTCGTGCAACGTCGCCGCTTTGCCTTGGACATCACCAATGCGTTCTTTTATTTCCAAAGACTGATTGAAAAGTGCGATCGCTTTATCCACTTCCCCTTTGTCGGCGTAGAGAATTCCCAGATTGTTTAACGTCGTCGCTTTGCCTTGGACATCTCCAATGCGTTCAAATATTTCCAAAGACTGATTGTAGAGTGCGATCGCTTGCTCCACTTCCCCTTTGTTGGCGTAGAGAATTGCCAGACAGTGCAACGTCGCCGCTTTGCCTTGGACATTACCAATGCGTTCTTCTATTTCCAAAGACTGATTGTAGAGTGCGATCGCTTCATCCACTTCCCGTTTGTTGGCGTAGAGATATCCCAGATTGTTCAAAGTTGCCGCTTTACCTTGGACATCACCAATGCGTTCAAATATTTCCAAAGACTGATTGCAGAGTGCGATCGCTTGCTCTACTTCCCCTTTGTTGGCGTAGATACGTGCCAGACAGTGCAACGTCGCCGCTTTGCCTTTGACATTACCAATGCGTTCATCTATTTCCAAAGACTGATTGTAGAGTGCGATCGCTTTATTCGCTTCCCATTTATCGGCGTAGATAATTGCCAGTTCGTGCAACGTTGCCGCTTTGCCTTGGACATTTCCAATGCGTTCAAATATTTCCAAAGACTGATTGTAGAGTGCGATCGCTTCATCCACATCCCCTTTGTCGGCTTTCAGCATCCCAAAATAATAATAAATTGACGCTAATTCTGCTTCGTCTTCTGCGGGACAAAGATTTAAAGCTTGTTGGTAATAGTTTAATGCTTGATCAACCTCACCCATTTGGTGTTCACAATAAGCAATTTCTTTGAGAACACTATGGTTTTTAGTAATTTCTAAAGTTGATTTGCACAGATATATTGCTTCCCGATATCGACCTTGATGCAACAAGCCGTTCGCCAATGAACTAGCTATTTTCGCTGCAATTTCTTCATCCTTCCCCAACAACGCCAACCGATGAATTTCTAACATTTGTGCTTCCGTCGCACCTTCCGCTTCCCACCACAGGCGATACAAAATTTGTGCAGCTTGTTTATACAACTCTTCACCCTTGGGGTTTTCTGGAAACTCTAGCAACGGTGACAAAATCCGGGGAACACGATACAACCTCTCTGTGTTGTTGGTGAGGGTAACTTCCAACAAACCCAAAATTTCAGCGCGTTGAATATGACTTTCCCAACTTGAGATATCCTCACAAATAGGGGAAATCGCAGCTAGAGGAACAGGTAACTCATACACCAACAACTTCCCCAGCATAAGACGCAAAGCTGGAGTTTGCTGCTTCAGCAATACCTGTGCCAAAATATCCTCACGAAATTCCTTTTCCTTATCTGCCATCTTTTGCAGAATCATCTCAACTCCCCTCTTTGCTTCCGGCGACTTCGGGGAATTTTGCAAAATCTTATCTAACCATTCCAACAGCCGAGGATTTCCATCTGCTGCTTTTTTGGCACGTTCCGGTAAATCAGGCTGAAATTGCCAACTGCCATTAAACGAATCCAGACGATTATACTTTTTAATTAAATCTGCCCCACCCAAAGCCCCCAGAGGTTCGCGGTACAGACGATGATTCAGTTCCGACAAAGTGAAATTGTAGCGACAGGTAATAATTACCTTGTGGGGAAGTTGGGAATTTTGCATCGCCTTCAGCAACGCCAGCAGTACATCCACAACTTGTGGTTGCAAGACATAAACCCCATTTCGTAAATCCAAATTAGCCTCAAAGTCATCCAGCACAAAGGCAAAGCGCTGTTCTTTGGTATTGAGTCCTTCAGTGAAAAACTTCGTGAGGCGCTGCATCAACGGTAACTTGCCATTGAGAATTTCATGCCCCCGTTCCGAGGTACATTGTTCAGCAAGGGTTTTGAGCAGTTTGTCCTCATCGAGTTGCCGAAAGTTCACCAGCCTGTGATAGCCAACCATCCTTTCCAGAAGTCGCGCCGTCACAGTACTCTTACCCACACCACCCAGTCCGTGAATTAGTACCCCTAATGAAGTGCGAATAGCTTTGAGACAACGTTGCAAATTCCGCCGTCTGCCAACAAACTCAGAGGGTTTCGCCACCCGCACCAGTTGGGTATCGGGATCTAAAAACTGTTGATAAGCAGGTTCCGGCGCTGAGGGTGGCACATCTCCCACCACATCCACCAACGCACCCGGACATTCGCCCTGGACATATAACCGTAACAAATGCCAGTCCCGCACTTTCTGTTTAAACAACTGCTGGTAAGTGCTGGCGAGTGCTTGGGCTAATTCATATCCAGCCGCTAATTTGCCGTAGAGGTGCGCGGCTGCGGCTGTGGCTGTCCGGTCTTCCACAGGCCGCCCCCAACTTAAAACCGCCCTAGCCCCTTGTTCAATAAGTGCCTCAGCCATTGAAGGCACAGCCCCTTTATCTGGTGCTTGTCCAGTCCGACACCCAGACAAAAACACCAACTTGGGAAAGCGAAACCGAAAGACTTCCGCCAGTTCTACGGCTGTGGTTTCGTGGCGTTCCCCGATTTCCGTCTCAGTGATAAAGTAAGGCGTGTAAGGTGCTGCATCCTTAATTGAGGCGTGTCCTGTGAGGTGAAACACATCAAAATCATCAAGATAGCGACTCCATACCTTACCCAACTCCCTCACGCAACCGCTTTCTTCCACCCGCAAATCTACAGCAAAATCTCGCGTATCTGCCAAAATCCTCGCTTCTTCCTGTTCAAACTCTAACTTTGGTTCCACATCTTCCGGATCGGTCGCCATAAACAATACTCGCAATTGTCGTGCTTCCACGAGAAACGGTTCCGTTTCTTTCTCAATCCAGCGCAGAGGTAAAACCACTGGATTAACCCGCTTGACTAAAAAATCCTCACCATCATGCAGCACTTCCCAAGGTAGATGTGCCAGTTGTTTCCCAGTATCAATGGCAATTACCAACCCCTCACCGCGACAGTTAGCAATTCCCCGACTCAACCACCGCCCATCCCCATCCAACCAAAAAAATAACTGCTGCCCAATTCCCCGTAAATTAGGCAGCAGTTGATAATAATCGCGATCGCCTTGCTTGAGTAAATTAGCGATTTCTGCTAATTGCAGGCGACGTGGTTCATAATGCTTTTGTTGAGGTAGCCAATACCTGAGTTCAACAGTTTCTTGTGTACTTTCCCGAAGTTGAATGCGGATAGTTTGCACTTTATTTGCTGATAGATTTGAGGATTTCGGTAATTTCCTCTATAGTAGCGTCTGCGAGAAAAATCCTGTTTCCCGTATCTGGGTCAAGAATTACCACATCAAATTGCTTATCTGGATGGGATTTTTGCCATTCTTGATACCATTTGCGGATTTGTTCAGCTAAAGCAGCAGCACCACCGACAATGCCAAAAATGGTAGCAATAGCCGCCAAAGTTCCCTCTCGCTGCGTCGGTACTTCATAACTCCCCGATATCCCAGGAATTTCTAACAAAGCTTCGGCGGCCGCTGGCGCACCTTCACCCTCAATACCAATTTGAATTTCTGCCATTAGTAATCTCTACCACACGAATAAAATCATATATCCCGCAAATATATTAAATATATAGTCAATAAGCGACTCAAATTTGTTGATGTCATACCATTTCACTAAATAAATCATACGAATAATTTCTCCTCCGCCCCTCTGCTCCTCTGCCCACGCCAGTCGCTACAAGTCGGGAAACCCGCCGACACTTGCTACAACGGAGGGAACCTCCGCAACGCAGTGTCTCCCCAACGCGCTGGCTCCCCTGCGGTCTATTTGTATCAAACTTAAAGTGAAACGGTATCAGAGGAAGTGTCAGAATGTTAAGTGTAAACTTTCATCACCAACGCACTTATGCCTAAAGCAGTTTGGAACGGCGCAACTTTAGCCGAAAGCGATAATACTGTAGTTGTGGAAGGCAATCACTATTTTCCTCCCGACGCAATTAACAAGCAGTATTTCCAAGACAGCGACACCCACACAACTTGTCCCTGGAAAGGTTTAGCCAGTTACTACAGCATCGAAGTTGATGGACAGGTTAATAAAGATGCTGCTTGGTATTATCCCAGCGCCAAAGAAAAAGCAAAAAATATTGAAGGTTACATCGCTTTCTGGAAAGGCGTAAAAGTCGAAGCTTAATTTGATCCGCTTCCGGCTTATTTGCTGAAACTGTTGATTAACCGAGTTTTAGTAAATAAGCCTCTTTTTCCTGATTTTACTCAACACTCTGCGTATTGAACCAAGCTTCTAAATCTGCAATTCCTTGGAAATCTAACAAAGCTTCCCCTAGATTTTCTAATTCTTCTAAAGAGAGCGTTTCAATTTTGCCTATCAGTGGTAAAGTTAATTTTCCCACACGACGAGTAAGTTGGCGAAAAATGAGCGATCGCGCTTCTGTTAGTTTTCCTAGTTGTTCGCCTTCAGCAAGAATTTCTTGATAAATTACTGATTCGCGCATCATATCCTCCCGAAATAATTGTCGAATCAAGTCTTTTTTGTATTTTAACCCTGCAAAGATTTGGGTGTAGGTCGAAATTTCCAGTCTTTGTGTTGACTCAAGTTGATTGACTCTTTGCACCACTTGTTGCAATAAAGCTTGGGGTTGGGAAGTTGCTGTTAGTGGTGCTAATGGTAACAATGCTGGGTTATCCAGGAAGATTTGGGGATTTTCTTCCCATAGGCTAATTACTCGATATTCATGACAAGTGCTTTCGACATGGAAAACAGTTTCAATTACTGTGTCTGGTGCAGGAGGAAGTAATAATACAACAACTTGCGTGATGGGGATACGATATAACCGATATAACCTTACCCAATAATCAAGCATCCGCAACGGTAGAGGTGGATTTGATTCGAGTTTAGTTTGAAATTCCAGGTGAAGAATGCGTTCTTCTAATTGTAGAAATGTAACGTAATCAGCACGTATTGGTTCAATACTCAATTCGGTTTTGAGGACAGTGGCGGCTGTTTGCGGTGTACCTAATACCCAACTAGCAAAGGTGGCGGGATGTTTTTCAGATAGGAGTTTGCAGAGGTTGTCAAAGGACATGAATAATCAGCACTCTTTGTCAAATTATTTCACTTTCTGGCTCAACAAGCTCAAAATTTACTTTGTTATATAAATCTTGTAGGGAAATTTCCAAGGGTACAGATGCAAATGCGATCGCATTATCTTCCTCATCATACTCACCCAGATTCCATTGTTTCTTCCCAATTTTAGAAAACTGCTCTACATGCACCTGATATTGGTCTATTAACAGATATTCTTGAAACGTGGGAATTGTGCGATACGCCGCAAACTTATCCTCATAATCATAATTTCTAGTGGATTTTGACAGCACCTCCACAATAATTTGCGGGTTAGTAATAATATCTTGGCGATTGTTAAAAAATTCTGGTTCACCTGCGATAATCATCACATCTGGGTATGTATAAATCCGTTTTTGTGATGTCCACAGACGGACATCACTCACAAAAACTTCGTAATTTTGCTGTCTAAATGCAAAATTTAACGCATAACCAAGGTTAAGTGAGACTTGAGCGTGATTAACGGTTCCACCCGCCATTGGAATTATTTGTCCATCAATATATTCACTTTTATATTCAGCCGCTTCCTCTAACTGTAAATATTCCTCTGGGGTGTAGTATTGCTGTTGTGTAACTTGCATAGCTTTTACCCATATCTATTCAACAGTGTAACTGGGTTATCTCACAAAAAAGGTGCGTTCTACCATTGCAGAAACACACCCTCAATACTCTGCGTTACTCCGCGCCTACCTCAGCGCACCTCTGCGTTTAAATCTTAATATCCAAAACCCTTACCAAAAACGCCCACTTATCCGCAGCTTCTTCAATAATCTTTGTTGTTGGTTTACCCGCACCATGTCCCGCCTTTGTCTCAATTCTAATTAGCACAGGTGCATCACCTTGATGGGCTGCTTGCAAAGCCGCTGCAAATTTGAAACTATGGGCAGGAACTACGCGATCGTCGTGATCTGCGGTAGTAATTAAAGTGGCTGGATAAGCTGTCTTTGGTTTTAAGTTATGCAACGGTGAATAAGCATAAAGTGTTTTGAACTCTTCGGCATTATCTGGCGAACCATATTCCGCAGTCCAAGCCCAGCCGATAGTAAACTTGTGAAAGCGCAACATATCCATCACGCCGACTGCTGGTAAAGCCGCACCAAATAAATCAGGACGCTGTGTCATACAAGCACCCACCAATAAACCGCCGTTACTACCACCTGCGATCGCTAGTTTGCCAGTTTTTGTATACTTATTGGCAATTAACCACTCAGCTGCCGCAATAAAATCATCAAACACATTTTGTTTTTTCTCTTTCATCCCGGCTTGATGCCATTCTTCACCATATTCTCCGCCACCGCGCAGATTTGGCATAGCGTAAACACCACCCATCTCCATCCACACCAAGGTACTCACAGAAAAAGTCGGAGTTAGAGAGATATTAAACCCACCATAAGCATAGAGAAAAGTTGGATTATTGCCATCTAACTTAATGCCTTTTTTGTGAGTAATAAACATCGGCACCTTTGTGCCATCTTTGCTGTGATAAAATACCTGCTTTGTTTCGTAATCATCAGGATTAAAGTCTACCTTTGGTTGGCGGAAAAGCTGACTTTTACCAGTCACCATATCGTAGCGATAAATTGCGCCTGGGGTAGTAAAACTAGTGAAACTATAAAAAGTTTCTGTGTCATGACGTTTACCGCCAAAACCACCGACTGAACCGACTCCGGGTAATTCTACCTCACGCACCAATGCACCTTTTAGGTCAAAAATTTTAATTTGCGATCGCGCATCTTGTAAATAATCAGCAACAAACTGATTATTGAGAATATTGACACTTTCTAAAGTTGCTTCACTTTGCCGAATAATTTCTTGCCATGCTGATTTCTCTGGTTTTTTAATATCAATGGCAATTACTCTACCCCGTGGAGCATTTAAATCGGTGCGGAAATAAAAGATACTATCATCATGGTCAATAAAACTATAATCTGCCTCAAACTCGTTAATGAGTTCAACAACTTCAGCTTGAGGATTAGTTAAGTCTTTATAAAATACTAAATTCCTAGAGTCAGTTCCCAACCACACAGCAATAATTAAATATTGTCCATCTTCTGTAACACCACCACCAAATCCCCATTCTTTTTGGTCAGGACGTTGATAAATTAAAATGTCTTCCGATTGGGGCGTACCTAATTTATGGTAATAAAGCTTTTGATAATAGTTGACATCTTCTAACTGAGTTTTAGAATTTGGCTTATTGTAACGACTATAAAAAAAGCCTTGATTATCAGTTGTCCAAGATGCACCAGAAAATTTAATCCACTGCAAATGGTCTGCTAAATCTTTACCTGTTTCCACATCGCGGACTTTCCACTCTTGCCAATCAGAACCAGAAGTTGAAAGACCATAAGCTAAAAGTCTACCATCATTACTAATAGATAATCCTGATAAAGCAACAGTGCCATCAGCAGAAAGTTTATTGGGGTCAAGTAAAACTTGCGGTTCAGAGTCGAGAGTTTTTAATGTATATAATACGCTTTGATTTTGCAGCCCATCGTTTTTGAAATAAAAATAGCGATCGCTGGAACTATCCCCTAAAGATTCACCTTCTTTAAAAGGAATACCATATTTTTCATAATCCCAAAGTTTAGTTAAGCGTTGTTTAATTTTGTCACGAGCAGGAATTTCACCTAAAAAGCCAAAAGTAATTTTATTTTGAGCCGCAATCCAGGCTTTCGATTCTTCAGAATCGGGATTCTCTAACCAACGATAAGGGTCTGCAACCAAAGTTCCGTGATAATCATCTACTTGTTCGCTTTTATGGGTAATTGGATAAGTAATCTGTTTTGCTGTTGACATAGTTGGGGATACAATTCTTCTGTGTACATGGTAATCAGAATTCCCAGCCTTGTGGTAGCTGGCTAAAGCTACAGGTAATATTCCCGGATTTACAACCCAGTAAGAAACAAAAACTGTGGTGAAAAATATTACAAAAAATCGTACGATGTTGGCAAGCAATTTCATCATAGAAATAGTAGAGTCAAAACAAAGCTACATCTAGTAAAAACAGTATGACTTACACTCCACCTAGGCTACTTAGCTTTGAGGAATTTATTAACCAATATGGTGACAATACACGTTACGAACTTATGGATGGGGAATTAAGAGGCATGGAACCTACAGGCCATCATGAAGCCGTTGCGGGGAGTATTGCCGGTAGAATCTATGTCGAAGTTTTTAATTCTCATTTAAACTGGCTAGTTCCCAAAACTTGCTTGATTAAACCACTTGCGGCTACTGCTACAGCATTGCGTCCTGATGTTATTGTTTTAGATCAAGTAGAACTGAGCAAAGAACCACTCTGGCAAAAAGAACCTATTATTTGTAACGGCAGTACGATTAAACTTGTTGCTAAAGTGGTAAGTACAAATTGGCAAGATGATTATGCCAGAAAAGTGGAAGAATATGCTTTTCTGAACATTCTTGAATATTGGATTGTGGACTTTCAGGGATTAGGTGGTTGGCAATTTATTGGTAATCCCAAACAGCCTACTTTCACCGTTGGTCATTTAGTTAACGGTGTGTATGAACAGCAGCAATATCGCTTAGGAGAAACTATCTCATCTTATCTGTTTCCCAACTTACAGATGAAACTTGATGATATTATGCCTGTGACAGCAGTAGAACCATAAATTAAATTAAACTAAGTTGATACTCAGCACATCCTAACCATTATTGCTGACTAACTTCTCACCCTTCAACATCCTCACAGCAGCTTCGAGTAAGGCTTCTTCGAGATAAGGCTTAGTAAAGTAACCACTAGCACCAAGTTGAATTGCCATTTGTCTGTGTTTGTCTGCACCGCGCGAGGTGAGCATAGCGATAGGTAAGTGATTCAGGCTGGAATCTTTTTGAATGCGTGATAATAACTCCAGTCCGTCGCAACGGGGCATTTCAATATCGCAGAATACAATATCGCAAGGTAGTCCAGAGCGCAGTTTATCCCAAGCTTCTTGACCATCACGCGCCTGTTCAACGCGATAGCCTGATTTATTAAAGGTCAAAGATAACAATTCTCTCACTGTAATTGAGTCATCAACAATCAGCACAGTTGGATCAATTTTCTCCGCCTGAACTTCTATAACAGTAGGTGGAGTTTTTTGTTGCCAAGGAGTACCACCACTATGTTTAGACATCCGTCCTTGGAAGATATCGATAATTTCCAACACGTCAGCAATTGGCATAATCCGACCATCCCCTAGCACCGTAGCACCAGCTACACCAATGGGTTTAGGCGCTGGCCCTTCAAATTGCTTAATGACAATTTCTTGTTCACTGAGTACTAAGTCAATTTGTAAAGCAATTAAAGTATTGCCCGATCGCACCACCACGACGGAAACTGTATCATCATCCCTAGTACCACCGTAAACATTACCGCGACTCAACTGGCGATTGAAGGATAATAAATCTTTGAGAGGTCGGAATGGCAAGACTGTATCACGCCAAGAAATAAATGTTTGCCCATCAGCATTATGTTGAATATTTTTGGCGGGGATGTCTAAAGTATCTTCTACTCCATCCATTGGGAAGGCAATTCGGGCTTTATCGGAGACGCAGCAGAGGGCTTTACAAATACTTAGGGTGAGTGGTAAACGAATAGTGAATGTTGTGCCTTTACCAATTGCCGAATCTGTATTGACAGTCCCGCGAATTTCACTAATCTCGGAACGCACTACATCCATCCCGACACCACGACCAGAAATTTCATCGGCTTTATCTTTGATACTAAACCCAGGCTGGAACAGCAAATCATAAACTTCCATACGGGAGATTGTTCTGGCTTGTTCTTTGGTAATCATCCCGACCTTAACGGCCTTAACTTTGACTTTTTCTGGGTCGATACCTGCACCGTCATCACCCACAGAAATAACTGTTTGGTTTCCTTGATGGAAGGCGCGGATGGTAATTTCTCCCACAGGTGGTTTACCCGCAGCTTGACGTTCTTCTGGAGTTTCGATTCCATGCGCGATCGCATTATTCAACATGTGCGTTAATGGATCGGTGAGATGATCTAAAATCATCTTGTCAATTAAGGTATCGCTACCTTCAATCACCAACTCTACTTGTTTACCGCATTTAATCGCGTTATCCCGCACACCGCGCCGCAAGCGGTCAATCGCCTGAGAAAACGGCACCATGCGAGCGCGGGTTAAGCCTTCTTGCAATTGCGTTGTCACCTGACGGAATTGTCTCGCCACACGTTCAGTCTCTTCAGTCACAAAGTCGATGTCACTCGCTGACTCCCGTACTCGCACAATCAATTCAATCATTTCTTGAGACAATGTGTGGAACGGGGTAAACCGATCCATTTCTAGTTCGCTAAAACCCCTGTCTGTATCGGGTTCTGGTGAGAAGATTGGCGTTTCTTTTTTGGTACGACTGGCCAGTAGAGAAGCTTCTAAAAGCGATCGCTCATATAATTCTTGCATTCTCGCGCCCACATCTGATAGCTGTTGCACTTGAATTAGCAAGTTATCTAATGATTGTCTTAGCCGTTCATGATCCTGCTCTAAGGTGTTACGGTTGACTACCAATTCCCCGACTAAATTGCTCATATCGTCCAGTTGTTTGACTGGCACTTTCATTGTTTCTTCAAATCTGGCGTTCCGTCGATTTGTTGGACGAGGAGCTTTATTATTGTTGGATTTGATTGGTGATGTGTGAGCGATTGTGTTATCTGCTTCGGCCAGTAGTTTTTCTAAATCACTAAATTCATCTTCGAGTTTTGGTGATGCAGGCGTTTCACTAACAGAGTGATTACTGGCTGTGGTAGGAGATTCTGAGATGTAATTATGGTGAATTGTGGATTGGGGAGAGATTTCATCATCGTTATCTCCACCTAACAAAGCTTCCAACGCTGCAAAATCGTCCGAAGCGATCGCACCAGCATCACTTGGTAGTTCTTCTCCTAATAATGCTTCTAAATCAGCAAAGTCATTTTCATCTTCAGATATTATATTTGTTTCTTCTGTGGATGATTCTGTGAATTTTACATTAATACTTTCTACTTCAGTAATTGGTATATCTGATGATATCTCACTGATTTCTAATAATAATTCTGGAGATTCTGCTGTTTCTCTTAAGACATCAACAGCAACAGTCTGGTTAATATTTTCATAAACTTCTAGTTTTAATCCTGACTCTTCACCACTGGATGATATTTCATCTGTATCTGCCGTGGAAAATAAATCAAAATCATCGCTAATTATTGGCTCAGAATTATCAGATTTTTCATGATTATTGACAACTAATAAATCATCGAGTAAATTTTCAAAATTTGGCAGTTGGGAAAACTCAATAATTTCTGTATCTGCAAGTAACTGATCTAAATCCGTATTTGGTTGGCTGATGTCTGTGGCTAATAACTCATCTAGCAAACTCAAGTCTACATCTTCATTGACTACGGGTTCATTCACATTTCCATGAGTTTCAGATGTTCCTGGAAGGCTAATATCTCCAAACAAATCAAAAGCTGGATTATCGGAACTGTCTAGCTGAATATACGTGCCATGAATTTTTGGCTCTAAATCAGCTAAAGCCATCGGTTCATCTTGGGCAAATTCTGAATCTAAATCATCAAAAAGATTGAGTTCTACTTCCCCAAAAGCTTGGGCATCAACCGCAGCAGCTTCCGGCGACTGGTAAGTGAATTCGGGAGTGAAATCTAATGCCTCTGGTGCTTGGGCAAAATTGCGAATTTCTGGTGAAGAAACATCGCGATCGCTAAAAACAGGCGCTTTTAATTCCCCAAATAAATCATTTTCACTATCTGAAGCAAAATCTAAGTCAGGTTGGAGGAAAGTTAGCTCAAAATCATCTCGATAATCTTCTATATTCGAGGAACTAGCATCCTGCATATCCCCAAAAATTTCCCCAGAAGCCGCCGCTGCAAATAAACTTTCTTCTAAAGCTTTAGTAACATCTTCTTCTAAGATATTATCAAATTCTGACTGTAATTCTGTGTCTGCGGGGGAATCCCAGAAATTACTCAAATCATCTTCTGTCTGAGCTAAATTTGTTGCTATTGTAGGTGGACTATCAAATAAATCCCCAATTCCTGAATCTTGTGTGGGTATGAGTGTATTTTCTTCACCTTCAGCAAATAAACCGTCTAAAGACAAAGAGTTAGGTTCAGAAATTGACACCTTAAGTTCTGTATTGTCAAAAGGATTGACCTCTGAAAGAGTTGTTTTCGCATTTTCGAGGAATAATTCATCTAAAATGCTTTGTTGGGAGACAGATAATCCAGTACTCGGAATCGCCTCAGTTGTTGGTTGAGCTACTTCGCTCACCATTGGTAGTTGATGATCATCTAGGGTCAGAGCTAACAGGTCATCTACATCTTGGTTGCTGACGTTAGCCGAAGATAATTGAGGTGCATTCGTAATTTCTGTTTCGGAAGAGTCTTTTTCTAAGAAATTATCGCCAAATAACAGTCCAAGTTCTTCTGTAGTGCTGAGATTGACATTTGGCTCATCAGTACGTAGTTCTTCATCTAGAGACAGAAAATCCGCCAAATCACTATCATTATCTTCTGTCGTATCTTCGGTAATATTTATTCCCAAGTCACTAACAGCAGTAATATCCAGAATTTCTTCTTGTTGCCAAGTTTCATCTAATTCTGGTGTTTCCCCTTCAAATAAATCGGCTAAAGTATTTAAGTCTGCTAATGCTACTTCTGGCCCGTGATGGTCAATTTGACCAATCGTGAATGACACATCTTCTCCATCACTAAACAGAGAATTAGCTACATTTTCACTCGGATGATTAATTGCGATCGCACTATCTTGATTCAGTTGCTCATTAATATCCGCCAAGCTAATAACACTATCTGTAGGTTCTACACTAGCAATGAGAGAAACTTCCTCATTAGTTGTGGTGATGTTGACAGCTTGGTTTTCTATCTCCGTAACTAGTTCATTATCAAATAAATCAAATTCCAGTTCGGGAAAACTTAGGAGTGCTTCTAATTGCTGACTAATTGTAATCTCAGCATCTCTATCTTGAAGCACTAATTCCTGAGCTTGTTTAATTTCAGTAATGACAATTTTAGCTAGGGTAAGATAAGTATTTTCACTATTACAGATCGCATTTGCCGCAGCTTGACATAAACTAGACCAATTCGGCAAATTCCATCTTTGTCCAAGTTTCTCTAACTGGCGACAACATTGCTGAAGATTTTGGCGTGATTCTGCTGTCGCTTGTTGCTTAAACAGTTGCAACATTTGTCGTAGAGCTTGCAGCACCTGATTTTGAAACTCGCTCCAAGTATTTTCTTGGGCGGCAACTGATGTGGGTATTCCTGGAGATGCAACTTGAGTGTCTTCTACTGGTGTAGAAGTATCCGTCCGCCAGAAAATCTCTGTGAGTGAACTGACGCTTTCTGTTTGGGGCGATTGTATGACTGTATGACTATCATCTGCTACGCCATTGTGACCTTTTTGTACTAAAGAGTCTAGATGATCAATCAGCCATTTAAATACAGGTTCAGCTTCCGACATCAAAGTGTTGGCCGCTTCTTCTGACAGTCCGTAGGGGCCGCTTAAATGTTCTAATAAAGCTTTGAGAGTATCTGCTACACCCAGAAACAATGATTCTAACTTTTCATCAATCCGAACTGGATGCTCTTTGAGGACTTTAAAGCAATCTTCTAGACGATGAGCCGTGTGCTGGATACTAGTTAGGCCCAGCATAGCCGCGCCGCCTTTAATGGAGTGGGCTGCCCGAAAAACTTCATTGATCATTTCCGGGTCGTTCAAAGTACCTTGAAGATCCAATAACCCCTGCTCAATTGTGTTCAGGTGGTCTCGCGCTTCTTCGATAAAGTAACCCAAAATCCGCTGTTGTTGTTCCGGCAGCATAGTTTTTTAGTCAAGAGTCAAGGGTCAATGGTCAATGGTCAAGAGCATCAGTCATCAGTCAATAATTTTGCACTATGGACTATTGACTATGGACTAATGACTAATTACTTCGATTCCAAGGTATCCACGCGGAAACGCTCAACGGAAGCGATTAAGTCACGGGACACACCTACTAAGTTTTGAAGTGCGCCAGAAACTCGCTGTGCTTCTTGGGAGGTTTCTTGGGCTGTGAGTTCTACTGATTGCATAACTTGAGCGACAGCACGGGAGGTCTCTGTCTGTTCTACGGTATCGCTGGTAATTGAACGCACAAGAATATCAATGCGATTCGCCACTTGAATAATATTTTCCAGCGATCGCTTGGCTTCTTCGGCAAGTTTTGTTCCTTTAATTACCTGTTGTGTGCCTTCTTCCATTGCGGTCATCACTGAGCCGGTTTCACTTTGGATTTGCATCACAATCTGTTCAATTTCCTTCAAGGATTTGGCAGATTTGTCGGCTAACTGGCGCACTTCATCCGCAACAATCGCAAACCCTCTTCCCGCTTCGCCCGCCCGCGCCGCCTCAATACTGGCGTTGAGTGCGAGTAAGTTGGTACGAGAAGCAATTTGGGAAATTAACGCCACAATCTTAGAAATTTCTTGGGAAGATTCTGCCAACCGTTTCACTTTGCGGGTGGTTTCCGCCACAGTTTCCCGAATTTCTAAAATCCCAGCTACGGTGTTTTCTACGGCTTCCCCACCTTTGAGCGCAATGCTACTAGCATCACGGGCAACAGTTTCAGCTTCCCGCGCGGCTTCTGCTACCCGTTGAATGGAGTCAGTCATCACTTGCACAGAATTTAAGGTGACAGCTAACTCTTCGGCTTGGCGTAAAGCATCACTTGATAAGGCTCTGGCAAAGGTTTCAGAATTGGTCGCACCTTTGGTTACTTCCCGCGCTGCTACTTTTACCTGTTGGACAATATCCCGCAAGTTTTGAATTGTCAGGTTAAAGGCATCAGCAACGGCTCCCAATACGTCGGCTGTCACCTCAGCTTGCACTGTCAAATCACCTCTGGCGGCCCCTTCTACGTCGTCCAACAAGCGAATTACTTGCCGTTGTAGATTTTCCTTGGCTTCTTCTTGTTCATCGGCTTTGCGTTGAGCTTCATTGGTAGTTGTAAAAATTACCCGCGCCATTTCGTTAAAGCCGGTGGATAACAGCCCTAATTCATCCTCGGAATAGACTGTAGCTTGGACATTGAGATTGCCTTGGCGGACAGCATCAAACTGATTTTGCAAATCCTTAGTTGTGCGGCGAATTTGCTTGAGAGTGAGATTGCCCATAAAAGCAGCAGTGGCAAATCCCGAAATCCCAGCGGCGAGAGACATAGCCCAGCCAGTGTTGCGGATGGATTCTCGCTGTTGCGGTGGCGAAAAGGAAGTCGCGCCAAAGCTCACAATAGCAACAACCATTGCCGAGAAAATACCAACAGTCCCAGCTACCAAAAAAGGCTTCATATCTAAAGAAGCATTTTCCAATGGTGCTAACCAGCCTTGCTCAACACTGGCAACAGGCTCTAGTTTTGAGACATCAGTTTGGGTAAATATCGGTACGGCTTCTTGAGAACCAGTAATGGTGAATAGTTCTTCATCGCGATCGCTACTACCATTAGCAATATTATTAACGGGCGTTTCAGTAAATTTACTGCGGGGACTACTATGAGCTTCTAGCGGCCCAGATAGTGCCACATCGCCAAAGCTCACATCTGAGTCTGCTAAGTCAAATCCAGGAATATTACCGAGGTCGTCAAATTCATCAAAATCATCTAAAAATTCGATATTACTTTTAGAATTTTCACCACTGAGCAGACCGTTTGTATCTTCATCAGTTTTGAATTCATCTGAGCCAAAAGCAGACTCAAACGCTTCAAAATCAAAATTATCATCACCATCAAAAGAGTTGGTGTCTAAAGTTGTGCCAGCTTTTAAAGGAGAGTTTTGCAAAGAAAAATCATCATTAACAGATGAGTTGGTAGTTTCAGAATTATCAGGAAATTCTATTTTTTCTAACCAATTACTTGGTTTAGCCGCGAATACATTATCTTGATTAGTTTTTGCGTCCACATTCAGAATATCTTCTGGTGATTTGGGTAAAGTTTCATCCAGAATACCCATTTTTAAATCAAAACTTGCTATGTTTGGCTCTGCATACTGTTCTGTTAATAAAGGTTCAGATGAAGTATCTAAAATATTACTCGTTAATAAATCAACTGGTGCAAAAGGAGAATCAACACTATTGCTATCAAAGGGTGAACTTGCTTGACTCGAAGTTATCCCACTATCAAAGGGGCTATTTGTGATTCCTGAATCATCTAAATTGATTCCTGAAATATCTTCTTGCCAAAAAGCTGGTAAATCTAGGGCGATTTCTTCCTCTGGATTGCTATGCAGATCAGCACTATTTTCATCTTGATTCACGGCAAAAGGATCAGCCATTAAAGATGGAGATTCTTCAACCGTTTTGTTCATAACAATGCTGTCTGTGGGAACATCAAATGGGTTTAAAGATGACTGAGATTCTTCATAACTGCTTAAATCAAAGCTTTGGCTATCTAAGTTAGCAAAAGCTCCTAAATCTTGTAAGTCTGCTGTATCAAGTTCTGAAGAATCAGCGATACTGGCAAAATTGATTGACTGATCAATTTCCAGGGGTATAGCTTCTTCTAGAGGCTGTAAATATTGATGGATATTCTCTAGACCATTTTTGGCAAAACTGATAATTTCTGGTTCATCAGTCAACTGCAATACTTGTTGATATTCTGTTTTGGCAATATCGTACTGTTGCAAAACGTAGTAGACGTGACCCCTTAACAAATGGCAGTTGGGGTCATCTGGTACATTTTCTACTACCTGATCGACTAAGGTAGCAGCGAATTCATAGTCTTGTTCTGCGTAGGCTGTACAAGCCTGCTGATATGTTTCGAGATAATCATCTATTGTTGCTGCCATTTGCTCCCTCCCAATATCATCCTGCCCACCTTGCACTCCGCACAATCGCCGTTTGATCAAGCAATCTTAGACACTGGTTGTTTTTAGCACCTAATAACCACTCACCACGCAAAAAGGGAGCCATCGTATCTGGTAGATTTGTTGGTGGCATCAGATGTTGTACATCTAGCCAATCCATACCGCCGACTTCTTCCACTGCTAAACCGACTATTGTTTCCTGCTCCTCGATCGCAATTACGGGAATTTCTGCTCTATCCGTATTTAGCGCCGTTCCTTCGCCAAGAAATTGACCTAAATCAGCTACCCAAATTACTCGACCTCGTAAATTTAGAGTACCCAAAAGTAAAGGAGAAGCATTAGGAATCGGGGTAATTCTATCAGGACTTAATTCCAAGACTTCTCGGATACCAGTAGCTGGTAGGGCAAACTCCTGATGCGAGGGAATATAAAAACGTAAATGTAACTCACCTTCAGGACTTTCTACTTGTAATTCAGGCCGAAAGTGGTCTTGGCCACTGCCACTCAAAAAGTCCGGTTTGCTGACCATGTTATTTTCATCCTTATCCTCGCAGGAGTTGTTTGACTGTTCCTACCAACTCCGTCGGCTGAAACGGTTTGGCTATATAAGCATCCGCACCCTGTTTCATTCCCCAGTAGCGGTCAAATTCTTCACCTTTAGAAGAACACATAACTACTGGGACATTTTGGGTTTTTGGGTCAGATTTTAACCGACGGCAAACTTCGTAGCCGTTCATTCGTGGCATGACAATATCCAATACCACCAAGTCTGGAGGAGCGCTTTGAATGGCCTCCAACGCTTCTACTCCGTCACTGGCGTATGTGACTGTTAAACCAGTGGCTTTCAGGAGGTCAATAATCATCTCCCTTTGTGCGAGACTGTCTTCCACAATCAGAACTGTACTCATAAATGCCTATCTACCTCCTGATGTAGACGTTCCCATTTGGAACATTCCCTGACTCCCCGTTAAAATTACTTGTATAAATTTATGCTATTATTTCACTAATTGACTAGATAATAATTGGGCATGGGGTTAGTTGATTCTGTGATAACATTTTTTACCCGATCTTTTATGGAATCAACAAGTCTTCTATTTCTTTGGTGTTCCCATAAAAGACTTGTAATTAACATATTTCTCCACAAGCATGAGTAATTCGGAATCATCAAATGGTTTGGTTAAATAATCTGTTGCCCCAACCATCCTGGCTCTGACTCGATCAATAAAGCCATCTTTACCAGTCAGCATAATAATCGGCACTAACCGAAATGCGGTGGAATGGCGCAGCATATTGCAAATCTCATAACCATCTAGTTCCGGCATGGCAATGTCGCACAAAATTAAATCAGGTCGTAGTTGAAATAGCAAACCAAGAGCTTCTAAGGGTTGAGTCAGCGCGATCGCTTCATAACCATGTAACTTTAAAATCGACTCAACAGCCTCACAAATCGTGGTTGTATCATCAATACAAACTATCCGTGGGCGATGGTTTTCTTCTCCTCCCAACTCTGGTATGAATGTTTTGGAATTAGTTGTCGCTGAATCTACTATTTGCAACCAACCTTGTAGTACATAAGGATATATTGCCTTAGCAACTGTCAATAAATCTCGATTTAGATAACGCGACAGTTGTCGTAGGGATGTTTTGCCATCAGCCCAATGCTGTAGCTTATTTACTGTTGCCTCTGGTAATGAGGAGCGTAGTTCTGTTGTGTCAGCTAAGACGGGTAATTGTTCGGGAGACTGAATTTGCGGATATAGGCGCTTCCATTCTTGGACTTGTTGAGTGATTCTGGCAACTAGAGGCGCAATTTCTAAACTAGTTAATTGTGGTGCCAGGGCTGCTCCTTGACGAAACGTGAAACTACCTTGGTGTAAACTCAATAAATCAAATAATGTTTCTTGCACTAAGCGTTGAATAATACTATGGGCTATCTTGGGACTGATGATACTTCGCTCTAGAAGTGTCCACAAATAGCCATACTCTGGGACATTTTGGGTGGCTAGTGAAGTATGTTGCTTTTGCTCAAGTCCGGTATCGATGCGATAATGGCGCAAATAATCGTCAATCCGCGATAAATTACTTTCACCAGCTTGGCAATAGATAATTTGGCCATTGAGAAAAAAGACAAACCAAGATTTTTTTCTGCTATTTTTACTATGGCGATGTCTGAGAGTCTCATCTTGGCTGAGATTATCTTGCTTGTGAAAACCAGCTTCTACTAAAAGTTGTCCAGTTCTCTGCCCTAAAGCAATCAATTGCAAAATACTGCGAATATCAATTTCATTTAAATTTCCCTGCATTTAGCGCAACGCGACTCCTTGTTATATTCTTGACTTAAGTTTGCCCAGTAATTTTCTCCATATTTCTCATAAGTAAAGTAAATTATTACCTCCACGTCTTCGCCATCTTATTTCTCCAACAAATAATGTCTATCAGGAGATACATTTAGCTATAAACCGTAAATTTTCGTAATACAGCTTGATAAAGTTAGTGATAACACGGAAGTCATCATCACTATCACCAGTACAGAATATAAAGGCGCGACTCAATCGCTTCTATAAATATTTCGGCGTGAAATTTTACGCCTATAGATAGTTCTGTCTGGATTTTTTTCCTACACCACGGTGAAATTAAGACGAACTCATAGAATTATCTCAGATATATTTCAAAACACGGACATTAAGTACGCAAAAGGACGAACGGTGTGCTGTATTTAGCAGAAGTACAAAAGCAGAAGGGCGGCTTACTTAGTGGTGGTTCTAAAACCGAACTGAAACTGCTCGCTTGTCAGCGAACCGACCAGAATTGGAGTACTGTGTCGGAAGAGGTAATCACTGCTGAAGAAGCAAGCAAATTAAATGACGGTGCATTAGTGCTAGTAGAACTGAATCCAAATCGTCAAGTGCAGCGGATTCAAGAAGCAGGACGGCCATTAGTCAACATATTGCAAAATTTTTCTCGCCAGCTAGAAAAATTTAAACTGAAGGAAGATGAGATTGATCAATGGAAGCAGTCGCTGACATTTCAGGCGCAAGAAATGAATCGCCGGGAAATGGAAATGGAAGCACGCTTAGAACAGCTGCAACAAATGGAAGATGATTGTCAACGTCTGGATGAGCAAAAACAAGAAGTTGACTCATCCCGCGAGGAAATTGAAAAGTTGCAAGCGGAAATTGAGCGTAACCGCCAAGAATTAGAAGGTGCTTGGGAGCATTTACGTGGTGAACAGCGGCGTTTAGAAGAGCGACAAGCAGAGGTACAACAAGGTAATGTTTTAGATGAAGAGCAAAGTCGGGTTATGAGCGAGTTATTAAATCGCTTATCTAGCCGTGTTGCTCCAACGGAAACAGTCAGAGAACATTTGCATTTAGCTTTTGAATTAATCGAACAGCAGCAAGCAATTTTAAATCCGCACTGGGAAAAGTTAGAGCAGCAAAAAACTTTAGCAACGCAACAACAAGAAGAAGTTGAGCGTCTTGCACAAAGTTTAGGTGATCGCCAAAATGAATGGCAACAAGCACATAATTTTATAGAGCAGCAAACTACTCAATTAAAAATTAATCAGGCAACTATTACTAGTAAGCAAGAATCTGCTCGACTAGTTAAAGAACAGTTGCAATATCAAGACGATTTATATCAAAAAATTAATTATTTATCTGCTAGTGCTGGTGATATTTCTGGACAGAAAGTTGATTTAGAAGCATTAGAAAAAATGCCTTTAGATGAACTCCAAAAGATAGTTCAAGACCTTATTAAAAAATTAGAAATAGACTCTAGTTTTGTCCAAGAACAAGAACAAGAACTGCAATATAAGCAAGCAGATATAGAAGAATTACAAAAAAAACTTAGTCAAGCTTCTGACCAAGATCATATCAATTTGGAAATGGAACTGGCGGATGAAAAAGACCATTATCAAATGCTCAACAAAACTTTAGAAGGTCAACGCCGTAGTTTGTTGCAGCGTGATAAGGCTCTGAAGCAGCACCAAAATATATTGCTCCGAAGACAAGGACAACCTGTTCCCAATACCGAAGAAGAAAATACAGTTGATTTTTCTCCGATTTTGCTACAAATTGATAGTCAGCGGCAACAACAATCTCAGGAACTACAAAAACTTGAACAAGACATTGAACAGATGCGGTCTGCGATTGATTTAGACCAAGGAATGATTGATAACCAAGCGCATGATTTGGAAAATAAGCAACAAGAAATCAAAACTCTAGAAGCAAATTTACAGTCTTTGCGAACAGCAACTGCTGAATGTTGGGTGCGCGTCAATTTATATCAAGAAGCCTTACAACCAATTCAAGATTCTTTGGAAAGTTTGCGACAAAAATTACAAGGAATTAATGATTCTCTAGCGCAAGTGCAAGAAGTGGGTGATTATCAACTACAAACTATTAGCGAGATGCGTCAGACTCTGCAAAATTTGATATCTCAGCCAGAGTTAATAGCGTCTTAGAAGTATGAAGTGTGAAAAATATTTTAGACTTTATAATGACTTTTCCTTAATCATAATCCAGTTATCTTGAACTTGAGCGATCGCACCACCAGGAAAGGGATCAGTTTGTGAACGGTTCGGGGCGATAATTAAGGCGGTTAATTTTTCAATATGTTCAAAATTAGGTGCGTCAGGCAAAATTTCTATTAATATCTGTCGCATCACACGGCGTTGTAAAGCTAATGACGCTGGTTGTAATACCTGACGATTTAATTTTAGATCATCCCCACTTCCTATCATCGCTTTTTCCCGTAACTGCTGGGCTGCTTGTTCCAAATACTCGACATCTGCTTGTAAGAGTTCTGCTGTTTGGGCTAAAGCTGATTCTACTTTGGGGTTAAAGTTTATTTGTAAATAGGGAATTAATTCTTGGCGGATGCGGTTGCGGGCATACTTAACATTTTGATTGGTAGAATCTTCCCAAATAGGTAATTGAAAATCATGGCAAAATTGCCCTGTTTCTTGACGGGTAATTTCTAACAGTGGACGTATTAAAATAACTTTTTCCGACAACGGACGTTGCCAAGTTAAAGCTTGTAAACCATCAGCACCAGTACCACGCATTAAATTGTAGAGCAGAGTTTCAGCGCGATCGCTGGCTGTGTGTCCAGTAACTATATATTGATAATTGTATTGTTGGGCGATCGCATTTAAAGCTTGATACCGCCAATTCCGCGCCGCAGCTTCACTATTTATGGGTTCTTTAGCAGTTTCTAAATAAAAATTTATACCCCAATTTTTAGCCAAATTTTCTACATAATGAGCATTATCCTGGGAATCATCACGCCAGCAATGATCGCAATGAGCAATAGCTAAATACCATGACCATTTTGATTGTAAATCTAATAGTAATTTAATTAAGCATAGAGAATCTTGTCCACCAGAAACAGCCACTAATAGGCGTTCATGATGCTGAAATAAATGACGCGATTTAATAGTGCGATGAATTTTGGCGTGTAGGGGAGTCCATACCATTGTAAAGGGAACAGGTACTGTGTATGCTGAGGTGTTACACCGCACCAAAGCCTACCACCTATAGATGCGGTTTTAAAACATAGAAAATATTCACAAAATATCAAATATAATTTAACCCCTCTCCACTTCTAAAGAGGGGCTAAGGCTATTAAAAAAACCAACCGTAAGAATGTAAACCTTTTCCTAAAAGATTTACACCGAGATAACAAATCCAGACGACGACAAAGCCACTTGCAGCTAAAATTGCGGGGCGACGACCTTGCCAACCGCGAGTAATTCTAGCGTGGAGGTAAGCTGCAAAAACTAACCAAGTAATTAATGCCCAGGTTTCTTTAGGATCCCAACTCCAGTAAGAACCCCAAGCTTCGTTTGCCCAAACACCACCAGCAATAATCCCAATTGTCAGCAGGGGAAATCCTAACCCAATGATGCGATAGCTAATATTGTCTAGGGTATCGGCCAGACTGAGACGTTGGGGTGAAAGAGCTTTTGCGGTTTCTATGGTTCCTGATGGGGTTGCTGTTACCAAGTTCAAAACGGCGGTGTTGCCGTTATTAGTATTGTTTTCAAAACGAAGAGCAGAACCGTTATTTTCACCGACAGGTGTTGCTGATTGAGTTACTAGTTCACCTGCTTTGTGTAAGCGATAACCATTGGTGCGGTAGCCACCAGTACCAACCGAACTGCCTTGTAGTTCGATATTTTGGCCGCGTGTCACCACCAGAAAAGCGATCGCTAATATTGAACCTACCATTAAAGCAGAGTAGCTCAACATCATCACGCTGACGTGCATCATCAACCAGTTAGACTTTAATGCTGGTACTAATGGTTCTGCGGCTTGCATTGTAGATGGTAAGGTTAGGGCAGCAAAGGCAGTGATTCCCATTGCAACAGGTGTAGTAAAAACTCCTACCAAGCGGCTACGAGTCCCATTTTCCGCAATTAAATGGACTGCTGTAATCCCCCAAGTCAAAAAGAACAGCGACTCGTACAAGTTACTCAAGGGAAAATAACCTGCCTCTATCCATCTTGCGCCTAAAAGGGTAGCGATGCACAAATTAGCGATCGCCATTCCGGCCGTTCCCAAAGCAGCCAGTGCTGGCAGATTTGGAAAAGCTGCTCCTCCCCAGTAAACCAGCATGGTGAGAAATAACACAGCAAATGCGGCGTTGTCTAGCCAGTTCTGGAGTACAACCAGATTCATACAGTATTCTCCACCGTTATTGTTTAAAGTTGCGATTCTAACTCTCTTGATCCTAACTTGAGTTTAATTAGAGACTCAGGGTAGATATAATAAATTAATGTGTGTGGTACTGCTAAACTGGTGTGACTAATACCACGGACAAGATTTACTTTGAACTACTAATGCTGGGACTAGACACAGGATTAGGTAAAATCGCTGAATTATGAGATTTTTTCAAAGAGAGAAATACATCGTAGCGAGTACTACGACTGTCACTCACAGATGTTGTTACGCCAATAGAACGGGTTGCTTCTAAAAAAGTTTTTTGTTTGGGAAATAAAGTATTGAGGGTAAAGTTATTTACCATCCGTTCTACATCCAGGAAAAATGCCCCATTTGTCGGATTGAGTTCTGTCGGCACAGTATGTTGATAAGCAAGATTACTAGCTAGTGTGCTGTTGGGTTTAGGCACAATTTTCTCGGTGACAGGAGCGCCCAATACTAAAAAAGCGACATCTTTATCTAACCAACCGTGGCTGGCTGTTAAAGTACCAAAAGGCCCAATCCAGTTAACAACAGGTTGATTTGCGACTGTCCCTGGTTGAATTTGGAATTGATATTGATTTTTAATTACGTCATCCAATTTTTGTAGAGATGCTTCAGCTAATTTGCGATCGCTGGCTTTGATCATAAATACCAATCCGGCTCTAAAATCTCCTGGGGTGCCGTTTTTTGATGTATTAGGAATCAGTGAAACAGCAAACTCGCCTTTCATCCAACTGAGTAAATCTCGTTCCAAATCAAGATTAGTTAGCGATTTTACGCCACTACGCAATTGTTCTGGAGATACAGGCGAGAGGGGATTTCCTTGAGATGTGAGGATGTAATCTCCCCACAATCTTTGTAAGTTACTACCCGATAACATCATTAAGGTTTCTGCTGGCATTCGTTGCTGCATACTACCTGCTGTGTTGTCGATTGAGAGTAGGCGCTGACTTTGAGGATTCAGCCAGGAAACACCCTTCAAACGTACTCCTTCTGCCTCTAAAGTAATAGTCCCTGCCAAACCTTGGTTATTTTGCAGTTGCGCCAAAACTTGAGCAGGTAATCGACGATTAGGAGCCGTCGTCGCAATTTTCGCGGCTGTTGGGACGTTGATATAAAACTGAGCAAAAGAGTGAGACTCAGAAATTTTGGGGAAATTCTCGGCGAAACTCCCGACTGTTGCTAAGGATGTTTTATTTTTGTAGGCATCAATTGCCCGTTCTGTAGCTTTAGGATTATCAGTAATAACCAGAAAGCGTTGATCTAATAATGTGGCGGAAAGGTTTGTGCCAAATTGCCCTTCGCTTTGTTTAATGGGAATTCCCTGATAGGTGCGGTCAATCCATTTACCTGTTTTCAGCGCTTTGGGCTGTGCCAATATTTTTTGGCCTAACTCTGGGTTTTTGACAGGCAAAACCATCACTAATGACTGCTGACTGTTAGCAACCCCATCGGTAGCTACAGGCTTAGGAGCAGGCTGACTAGTTTCGGGAGCCAAAATAGCGAAGGTAACTTCTTCATCTACCCAAGGTTGGATATCTTGCTCAAAGTTAAAACCATTATTGGTCAGAAAGCGATCGCGTAACTGAATTAAATTTTTATTCAGTTCTGCTTGCGATTCTTTTGTGCCAAAATCCTGTAATTTCTGCCATTGTTTGGGATCTGTAGTGAGAGAAGCAGCAAACAGAGCATCGCCAGGAATAATATTTGCACCTACTAATAAATTTCCCGAATATAAATGACCCTGGCTGAACAGCCGATAAGCGACTCCGCCACCAATAATTAATAAACCAGTAGCCGAGAGCGTCAGTGCCAGAGACGGTTTCTGTTTTTTCTTCATGGGAACAGACACAATAGGCAGCGCCATTGAAACCAATACCTCATAACTTGCGGACTTTTTACTTGTTTTATCAAGTAAACTTAAGCTTTTCCCATTCTTTTGGGCAGTTTTTCCACAATTTTCTCTACCCTGAACTTTTACTGATACTTCGGTAATTAACCTTAGCTATTTTGCTGTAAAAGGAGTATTTTTATTGTTAGTTTATCTTTTTAACATGCTTTGCTCGATTTCGCAGGCAACTTTCTCATAAAAGTTTTTTTATCGCTCAATCTTCGTGAGCTAAACCCTCTGGTAAATTTATCTTGTGATCCTAAAAATCAATGATCTAGGCGAAGGACTTAAGTCAGCGCAACCCTGACAATCATGCGCTATAAATCTTTAAGGTTACTCTGAACAGACAATTTTTTTACATAAGTTTTAAACTTGATTCTCAGCATTATGAGGATATAACTAACTGCAAAAAGCTGCAAGCCAGCAGTAATTTGTAATTTTTACTACTTACACAACTTAGTTATTATGTATTGAATGTTTAAAAATATAGGGTTAATACCCAACTGAAAAAATTATAGAAAATATAACT
The DNA here is from genome assembly GCF_059384975.1 of Nostoc sp. C96. Lineage (NCBI taxonomy): Bacteria > Bacillati > Cyanobacteriota > Cyanophyceae > Nostocales > Nostocaceae > Nostoc > Nostoc sp. C96. The sequence goes on from NZ_CM182020.1 coordinate 832,173, forward strand.
TAGTGATGACTATTTTTACTAAAATTACCAAATCATAAATTTTGGCAATTTATCGATATTTTTGCGCTGAAATCACAATTATATGGGCTAGATAGCAGTAAATGAACTATCGAGCCAGAATTTAATTTTTAGATAAATTTAATTTTTTACCTATCTCAGGTATATTCGATTACCTAATTTAGTGCGAGGATTTAATGACCGTCGCTGAGGTCAATGCCTGGAAGCAATTGAATGGATAATCAGCACTTGGCGATATTTTGGCGATCGCTTCTTGATTTTACACTTTGCCATTAGTAGCATTTAGCTGCATCGGCCCCAAATACTTGGTTAAGTAAGGTGAGAAAACCTCATAAATCAAAGTTAGCGGTTGCCCATGATGCCAAAACAAGTAGTGACGACCCCAAAACGGCCCTTCCACATCAAAGCCAGACTCTAACGCTGCTGAGTCCCCGTAGTAAATACCTCGCACATCTCGATACAATTCTGTGCGGAGACGCGCTAAACTTGCCCAAATTGGCAATGAACGGTTTTGCAAATACTCATCTACATGGCTGGCTTCCCACCAGGATGTAGCATAAGCTAACCTCTGACCAGAAGCAGTCCGCAACCACACCTGTCGTCGCAATCTTGGCCCTGGTACAGCTTGAATTAAGTCAGGTGCATCATCTAAATCCATACCAATTAAAGACATATCAATGACATCTACTTCTGTTGGCTCACCTGTCAGCAATTCTAAATGCCTAGTCGGAGAACCATCGCCTAACAGGAGCAATTGCCAAGTAGGTGCTAACTGCGTGTGAGGCAAACTTTTTTGAATAATTTCCTCGCCCCCTTGCCAAATCGGAGTCAGGCGATGCCATGCTGCTGGCTTTGTTGAGTTGTTTGTCAGAGTAAAAATAGCAGTCAATTTTATTTACAAAAGTTCATCTATCTCTATAAAAGCACAAAAAAAGTCAATAGTTCAAAGCTCGTAGTCAGTAGCTAGGCATTGCTTAACTATTGACTATTGACTTATGACCATTGACTAAATAATGCGGATGGCGAGACTCGAACTCGCAAGGCAAAGCCACACGCACCTCAAGCGTGCGCGTATACCAATTCCGCCACATCCGCGAGAGTTCACTGAAGAACTAATATAGCACAACAAAGTGATTATAGTAAGGTAATATCTTATTTTGCAAAATTTACCAAAAATTTAAGTGAACATATTCACAAATTTCCCGAAGGCGGATATCAGACTAACAGAAATGTAATAGCGCCACAAGTGATATTAAAAGGGGTATAGCTACTTTTAACCACAGCCTCGTTGAGGACACTGGCACAGATAAGCAGATGTGATGCTGTTAGTCTGGTTAAGACCTGTAGAGGCTCCTTGGCAATCCTTTCCCTTTGTAAAACTCCGAAGGGTGTATATACACTGCTCAGGATGATGTTGAGAAAGCTCTGATCGTCATTTGCAACCAAGTAAAAGCTCTGTTGCAAACCAGATAAGAGAAAATGTCGATCTACTGGTACTAATATCGAAGCTACAAAATGAAGTTTGACAAAATATTAATTGCTAATCGGGGAGAAATCGCGCTTCGCATTCTCCGCGCCTGTGAAGAAATGGGAATTGCGACTGTTGCGGTTCACTCCACTGTTGATCGTAACGCTCTCCATGTTCAACTTGCTGATGAAGCAGTTTGTATTGGTGAGCCTGCCAGCGGTAAAAGTTATTTAAATATTCCCAATATAATTGCTGCCGCTTTGACGCGTAATGCCACTGCTATTCATCCAGGTTATGGCTTTTTGGCAGAGAACGCCAAATTTGCGGAAATCTGTGCTGATCATCATATTGCTTTTATTGGCCCGACTCCGGAAGCTATTCGGTTAATGGGCGATAAATCCACAGCCAAAGAAACCATGCAAAAAGCTGGAGTGCCAACAGTACCCGGTAGCGATGGTTTAGTAGAGTCTGAACAAGAAGGATTAGCACTGGCGAAAGAAATTGGTTATCCAGTGATGATCAAAGCTACTGCTGGTGGTGGTGGGCGTGGTATGCGTTTAGTACGCTCTGAAGATGAATTTGTCAAACTTTTCTTAGCTGCTCAAGGAGAAGCTGGTGCAGCCTTTGGTAATTCTGGCGTTTATATAGAAAAATTTATTGAACGTCCACGGCACATTGAATTTCAAATTTTGGCAGATAATTACGGCAATGTGATTCACTTAGGTGAACGGGATTGTTCAATTCAACGCCGCAACCAAAAACTGTTAGAAGAAGCCCCTAGTCCGGCTCTTGACCCTGACCTACGGGAAAAAATGGGACAAGCAGCGGTCAAAGCTGCCCAGTTTATCAACTTTACTGGGGCAGGTACTATTGAGTTTCTGTTAGATCGATTTGGGAAGTTCTACTTTATGGAAATGAACACCCGAATTCAAGTAGAGCATCCTGTAACAGAGATGATTACTGGGGTGGATTTAGTGGCTGAACAAATTCGGGTTGCTCAAGGAGAAAGACTGAAGCTGACTCAAGATCAAGTAGTATTGCGTGGTCATGCTATAGAATGCCGCATCAATGCTGAAGACCCAGATCATGATTTCCGTCCCGCCCCAGGACGCATCAGCGGTTATCTTCCCCCCGGTGGCCCTGGTGTGCGGATCGATTCTCATGTTTACACCGATTACCAGATTCCTCCCTACTACGATTCTTTAATTGGCAAGCTCATCGTTTGGGGGCCAGATCGGGCAACTGCGATTAACCGGATGAAACGCGCTCTTCGGGAGTGTGCCATTACTGGATTGCCGACAACTATTGGGTTCCATCAACGAATTATGGAAAACCCACAGTTTTTACAAGGTAACGTTTACACCAATTTTGTCCAAGAAATGAATATTTAGGGGATTGGAAAGTAGAAAGGTAAAGGGAAGGCGTAACAGGCTGAGAAATATTTAATTTTCAGCTTAAAAGCTGTCCCTTTCCTGATCCCGTACTCAGGTTGGTTTAGATTAAAGGGCGAGTGATTGCCGTTGTCCATACAGAACGTGAGGATTGCACTCGTATTATTTCTGCAAGAAAAGCGACGAAATATGAACAACGAACCTACTTCGAGCAAATCTCAAACTGATTGGCAACGATTAGACGCAATGAGTGATGAGGATATTGATTTGTCAGACTGTCCAGAAATTACACCAGAAATGTTTGCTAAGGCAGTAGTGCGACGAGGTTTACCTGCTACAAAAGCCAAGGCTCAAGTTACACTCCGCATTGACAGCGATGTATTGGAGTGGTTTAAGTCTCAAGGGCGAGGCTATCAGACACAGATCAATCAATTGCTACGAGCGTATATGGAGGCACATCAATCACAGACAGGTTGAGATTGCCTATGAGAACAATGATTGAAGCGGCATAATGGGGAGGTTATCGCTAATTCCGTAGTCACGGATGTAAATAGGCTACACTTGGCTTTGTTGCGATCGCCCTTCTTAATATGAGTGATAATTAGGCGATCGCATCCTCCCCTATCCCCTAACTGACACGAGACATCATAGTAAGTAGTCCTTGCTGTCCTAGCAGGATTTCTCGCAACAAGCTGAAAATTCCTACCCAAATAATTGGGGTAATATCCACCCCGCCGATGGGTGGTACTAGCTTACGTAAAGGCAGCAAAAATGGCTCCGTAGGCCAAGCTATAAGATTAAAAGGCAATTGATTTAAATTCACTTGTGGAAACCAAGTGAGAATAATGCGGAAAATAAATAAGAAGGTCATCAGTCCCAACAGCGGGCCAAGAATCCAAACGGTCAAGTTAATGCCAGTCATCGGTTTGAGCTACTATTTTTGAACAAAGAAAATTCTGAGAAGCAAGTAAGGAAGTTTTAAGCTTTGTCAAGCAATCTATATATATTTTATTGCAAATGCCAGTCAACCAAATTTTAGATTTTAAATTTTGGATTGTAGATTAATGGCACGTAAGTCTTGAAAAATACTAGTTTCGTGTCTCTAGCTTCTAAGCTCTAGTTTTACCACTCATAGCAAGAGGCTTCTCAAGGAAGTACTACACTATTAGAATTATGATGAAGTGTGTAAAAAAAGGTTGAGAACAATGACACCATCTTTAGCAAATTTTCTTTGGAGTCTGGCTTGGGGTACTGCGATCGTTGTTATCCCTGCTACCGTTGGGCTAATTTTCATTAGCCAAAAAGATAAAATCCAACGTTCATAATCTTTTGGTGAGTCGAACTGACTCTAATACCAATTATCTGTCAGCTATTTATCCAATTGCATTAACAGCAGCAATCTTCCTTGTGAGGACAGGGTATACTTAGCTGACAGATATAAATCAATTTTTTGGCTGGCAATCAATAGCTTCCTACCTTCTGAGCCAGAAGCTTTGGAGCTTAATTATATTGTGATTAATTAAAGTAGTGATTTTAATTGTGACTCGCTAACATAGATTGTGATATTGGGATAAAGAACAATGCTAAATTTTGGGCTGAACTCAGCCAGTGTTCTGGCTCAGGTCAATGTAGGGACGAACTCAGCCAGTATTCTAGGAATTTTCCTGGCTGTGGCTGGGGCAGCGCTGTATTTTATGCGGACTGTACGCCCAGAACTTTCACGAGATCAAGATATCTTTTTTGCCGCTGTTGGTTTACTCTGCGGCTTTATTCTGATTTTCCAAGGATGGCGGTTAGACCCAATTCTGCAATTTGGTCAGTTGCTGTTGGTTGGAACAACGGTGTTTTTTGCGGTGGAAAGTATTCGCCTACGTAGCATCGCTACCCAGCAAGCCAAGCGTAACACTCCGATTGTGGATAGAGAACGGGAAGTCAGCGATAACTATTCATATAATAGGAAGTCGCGCAGAGACTATGAGGCTGAGGTAGAAGACGAGTACGAACCACTACCTTATGAAGAAGAAGAGCCTCCAGCACGTCCTAGAATTCGGGGTAGCAGAGATGAACGCTCATCTCGTGATGACTACAATGAGGAGCAACCACCCCGTCGCTCAAATCGTCGCCCCACTAATGAACGGACAGATACAACTGATAAAAATCGCCGCCGGACTTCTACTCGTTCTACCAGCCGTTCAACTGAGAGATATGACGATGAAGAAAGTTGGGGTTCTCCTTCCACAAAACAAGTAGATGATTGGGAAAGTCCCAGCGATGAAGGGAGAAAAACTGCTCGTCGTGGGAGTAACGGTACTCAGCGTCCCGAAAGCCGGGAAGATGATGTTCCAGCTAGACCAAGAAAACGTCGTCCACCTGCTGAGACAACCTCGCGCCGCGAAAGTGCAGATGATGATGTCATTTCCGCAGATTATGTCCCATACAAGCCGATTGACAGGTCTGATGATGAATCGGATAATTCAACTAATTTTGATGATGTATAAAACTGTTGGGATAGATGTAAGCTAGAGGCGATGTAAAAAATAACAGTTGAGGTGAATAAATTTACGCCTACTTTGTGGCTCCAAAGACCGATTCATTGGAGCCTGATTTTTGGCTTAATCAGCTTACTTGTATCTTGTGGTACTAGTGAGATTCCACTTGGGCCTACTTCTCTGAATAGTCGTTATACGGAAGAACAACCGACGTTAAGTGGCAACGGTCGGTTTTTAGCATTTGTCTCAAATCGTAATGGTAGTCACCAATTATTGGTGTATGACTTGCAACAACAAATATTTGTCAGAACGCCGGGTTTAAACCGTTCGGAGACAATCAGTGAAAGTCCTAGCTTGAGCTACACAGGGCGTTATATTGTTTATTTAACTAGCGACCAAGGTAGACCAGTGGTAGCTCTTTACGATCGCGCTACGCAACAATCACAAATTCTGACTCCTGTCTATCGTGGCTGGGTACGAAATCCTGGTATTAGCCCTGATGGACGTTACGTTGTTTTTGAAACAGCCAGTCGTGGTCAATGGGATATTGAAGTTTTAGACCGTGGCCCCAATGTTGAATTAGATATTCCCAATGGTGCAACGGTGGATGCGCCTAATTAAAGTGTGAAGTCTGAAATTTAATCCTTTAGCTATCGCCTTGCTGCCTTTTGACCATTGACCATTGACCATTGACTAATGACAAAGCGCAATATTTTTATACCTATATTTGCTTGCTGTAGTTTACTAACTGGTTGTTTTGGTTATCCCCGGTTGGTGAGTTATCCGTTTGATCCAGGGGGACGGAGTATTAATAGTTTGGCTTCGGAATTAAATCCGCAAACTTCTGGGAGATATATTGTGTTTACTAGCGATCGCCGGGGTAGTCAAGATGTTTATATGTTTGATACCTTGACGCGTAATTTAATTGATTTACCGGGTTTAAATGCTTTAGATACGATCGCCTCTCACCCAAGCGTGTCCCAAGATGGTCGTTATGTTGTGTTTGCGGCTAGTCGTCAGGGGCGATCGGCTATTTTTGTTTATGACCGAGAAACTCGCCAATCGCGCAATTTAACTAATAATTTGCAAGCGGAAGTTCGTAACCCCACTATTAGCGCTGATGGTAGTCGGATTGCGTTTGAATCAACTAATAACGGGCAGTGGGATATTTTAGTTTATGACCGTTTTGGGCGACCATTAGATATACCCCAAGACCCTAGATAAAGTATTAAGTCTGAAGTTTTAGCCTTTAGACCTCAGACTTTGTTTGTTGTATTGCTTCGATAAGCGATCGCACTTGTTCAGTGCCTTCAGATGCTTCAAAAGACAAGGGAAATTTACCTTTGGCGATCATTCTTAATCCCAGAGGTGCCAGACTGAGTAATCCTCTGAGATCACGGAAATAATTGCCAACTACTTGTAAACCAAATTGGCGTTCATCAATCCAACCCCCTTCTTTTACCAACTCGACTAAAACTTTACGATGACGAATGGAACGGGTATCAGCTTTTTGTTTGTGTGTGAGAATTTCTTGTTTAATTTTGGTGATTTGTTCTAGGGGTGCGACTTCCATTGGACAAACTGAATCGCAATATAAACAACGAGTACAACCCCACACTCCTTTAGTACCTTCGTTGTAATTTTCTAAGCGATTTTCTGTGGTGCTATCACGAGAATCTGCAACCATGCGATACGCTTTAGCTAAAGCATGAGGGCCAACAAAATCGGGATTAACTTCACGGGCATTGCATTCAGAATAACAAGCACCACACATGATACAGTTACCAGTTTGATCAAGGAGCGATCGCTCTTGGGGTGTTTGTAAAAATTCTCGTTCTGGGATTTGTCGTGCTGCTGTACTTATATATGGAGCAACTGCCTCCAAATTATCCCAAAAACTGCTCATATCTACTACTAAATCTTTAATCACAGGCATATTACCCAAAGGTGCAACCGTGATTTCTAAATGAGAATTTGCGGTATTTGTCAACGATTGTATTTGTTGTAATCTCGCAATTTCGCTGCCAACGTTTTCTTTGCAAGCTAAAGCTGAACGCCCATTGATTCGCATCGCACAGCTGCCACAAATGGTATTGCGACAATTTTTGCGAAATGCTAATGTGCCATCCTGCTCCCATTTAATTCGATTTAAACAGTCAAGGATTGTATTTGTGACTTTACCCATAACTTTGCCGCTACTGGAAGCATAACTTTGCCGTCAACAACGCTAGAAGGCTCATTCTTGCGTCAGCTAATTTTGGATGAAATTGACAGTTTGGAACCATAACTTTGCCGCTAGTACAAATTGGAAGTATAAGCTTGCCGTGAGTCCAAACAAGCATAGAAAGCAGGAAAGCAGAGGATTTTTGAGAATGGAGCAGAAGCGGTTAATGCTGGTATAGGATAGAAACTTTCGGCTATCCATCTTTTCTAAGTAACTACTGGAGTATTAGAAGATCCTCTTAACCAGTGAGAACATTGCGAACAATAACCTAAACTGTATTGCCAGTCTAACCAAAGTAGTTAGCGATCGCAGTGTCATCGCTGGCAAACTCTCGCTTACATCAACCCCGCTCAACTCAATGCCGAACAGCACTTACATTTACAAGAAAACCCTGAACTTGTTGATATACTTAGATGTGATTTACACAGGGTTTTGAGGGAACACTAATAGGAGACAAAACTCTGACTCTTCTTGCTAAGTCACTGTTCTAGGATGCTGTAATGTCTTTAAGTGAAGCCAATACCAGAGAGAAGTTAGTTGATCCGGCGTTAGAAAAAGCAGGATGGAACCTCACAAATCCCGATCAGGTGAAAATTGAGATTCCGGTAGATGGCTACGATGCAGCACCTTGGAATGGAGTAACAGACTACTGCTTATATCAGCCTAATGGGGAAGTTATCGCTGTTGTCGAAGCGAAAAAACAAAGCCGTGATCCCCTGATAGCACAAGCACAGGTAGAACATTACGTTACGGAAATTGAAAAACATCAAAGTTTTCGTCCTTTTGCTTTCCTAACAAATGGTGTAGAAGTCTATTTCTGGGATGTGGGTAACTTTGCCAAACGGCAAGTTGCCGGATTTTTCTCACCAGCAGATTTAGAAAATTTGCTTTACCTCCGCCAAAATAAAATACCCCTGATTGAAGTACCGATTAATAGCCAAATTGCGGGGAGGGCGTATCAGCAAGAGGCGATTCGGCGGGTTTGTGAGGCGTTTGATCAAGGGAAGCGTCGTGCTTTGTTGATTATGGCGACGGGTACGGGGAAGACGCGCACGACAATGGCGATTATTGACTTGTTTCTGAGGGCAAACCAAACCCGTAAAGTCTTGTTTGTAGCCGATCGCGATAATTTGGTAGATCAAGCTTTGACGGATGGTTTTAAGCCGCATATCCCTAATGAACCATGCGATCGCATTTTTACCCACAATATCGACAAGACAAAACGCCTGTATACAGTCACTCTGCAAACTTTGGCGCGTTGCTATCAACAATTCACCCCGGCATTTTTTGACCTGATTATTTTTGATGAGGCACATCGGTCAATTTTTAACCGCTTTCAGGAGGTGATGGAGTACTTTGATGGCCGAATGATTGGGCTAACAGCTACTCCAGCAACTTTTGTTGACCGTAATACTTTTAACACCTTTCACTGCTTTGATGGAACCCCTACCTTTCTCTACGATTTCACCACAGCAGTTAATGAAAAATATTTAGTCAACTTTAGCCTTTATCGCGCACAGACGAGATTTCAACGCCAGGGAATTCAAGGAGCAAATCTCAGTGAGGAAGACCGCAATGCTTTGATAGAACAAGGTCTTGACCCGGATGAACTGGATTATTCCGGGACAGAGTTAGAGAAAACTGTCAGTAATAGAGACACTTTGCGAAAGCAATGGGAAGAAATATTAGATAAATGCCATAAAGACGAGTCTGGACAACTACCAGCGAAAACAATTGTATTTGCTCTGACTCAGCCTCATGCTCTACGGCTTTGTCAAGTATTTGAGGAAATGTATCCCCAGTATTCGGATTTGGTGCGGGTGATTACTCATGAAACCGAATACAAGGGAAAGTTGACAGGCAAATTCAAAAATGAGGATATGCCTCGGATTGCGATTTCCGTTGATATGCTGGACACCGGGGTAGACGTACCAGAGATCATGAATCTGGTATTTATGAAGCCAGTACACTCGCAAATAAAACTCTGGCAGATGATTGGGCGGGGAACCCGCAACCAAGAGGCTTGTAGACGTTTGGAGTTATTGCCAAATCGTACCAAGCAAGAGTTTTTGATTATTGATTTTTGGGAAAACGAATTTGAGGCGCAGCCACAAGCAGCAGTGGCGCAAACTATTCCTGTACTTCAGCGAATTTTTAACACACGCTTGGATTTGCTGGAGTTGTATTTGAGTGAGCAGGAGTCGCCAGAGTGTCAAGCGGTAATTGCCAGTTTGCGCCAACAAATTGCCGAAATTCCTATGGATGCTTTTACTGTCAAGAAGCAGCTAAATGAAATCGAGGAAGCTTGGACGGATTCATTTTGGGCTTACATTACTCAAAATAAATTGAAATTTCTGCGACTAAAAATTGCCCCACTGCTGCGCTTTGTTCCAGGAGTAGATGTAGCCGAAGCTACCTTTACTAGCAAAGTTGAGCGATTGAAATTGGAAATTAAGACTGAGGCGGCAAAGCCTGATACATTACAATCTGTTGCTGATGATGTAAGCCGCTTACCAGACTTTGTGCATCAGGACACCCAAAAGCAAGGCGCAGTAAAGTTGTGTTTGTCGTCTCGGTTGAAAAATGCAACTGTGGCTGAATTAAATCAGGTGATTGCTGCTTTAGCCAATCAGATGAAGAATCGACGACAACGCCCCAGTGTGTTTTTAGAGTTAGACTTGCCTGATTTTGTGGAAACCCGTGGCTTCATTACTCTGGGTGAGGGTGCTGAACAGGTGTATGTGGAAGAGTACAAAAAACGTGTGGAAGGCAAGATTACAGAAATCGTGGAAAATCACCCCACAGTTGCAGCAATTCGCCAAGGGGAAGTAGTGACAGATTGGCAATTAGTAGAGTTAGAACGAACTTTGCGGCAAGGTTTGGGGGGTGGTAATACGCAGCTTTCGGAGTCAAATATTCGCAAGGCTTACGGGTTGAAGGTAGGGAGTTTGTTGGCGTTTCTGCGATATCTTCTAGAACTGGATGCGATTCCTGATTATGAGGAGGTGGTGAAGCGTCAGTTTGAGGAATATATTGCTCAACATCAGTATAATGCAACTCAGATTAATTTTTTGCGGGCAGTGCAAAGTGTATTTTTGCAGAAGCGCAGGTTAGAGGTGGCTGATTTATATGAGGGTGCATTAGCAAGGTTTGGGAAGAATGCGGTGGATAGGTTGTTTTCTGAGGATGAGGTGGATGAACTGTTAGGGTTTACAGAGCAGTTAGCAGCTTAGATTTATTAGTTTCAATAAGTTAAAAATAATAGATATTTAATTATGCTCACTGACACTAACCTAAAATCAAAAGTTGATCAACTTTGGGATAAGCTATGGACTGGTGGCTTATCTAATCCAATGGATGCGATCGAGCAGTTCTCTTTCTTGCTCTTTCTTAAACGCTTAGACGAGGCTGAAGATTTAAGGGAACGACAAGCCAAGCGACGTAAACAAGAGAATTATCAGCCAAAATTACCGTTAGAAATGCGGTGGCGACATTGGACACAGATGAAGGCTGATGATGCTTTAAGTCATATTAAAATTAAGGTCTTCCCCTGGCTGAAAGAAATCGGTAATCCTAAAACTCAGGAAGAATCCAATGAAATAGATAATCCTGAAACTCAGGAAGAACCTAATGAAATTAAAAATTCCTTCAGTCAGTATATGCAAACTGCGGAATTTAAAATTAATAAACCAAGTCTGCTAATTGAAGCCTGCAAAGCCATTGATGAGATGAAAATCTCGGAACAGAATCAGGATGTGCAGGGGGATTTGTATGAGTATTTATTATCAAAGCTGAGTATTGCTGGGAGAAATGGACAGTTCAGGACACCCCGCCATATTATCCAGATGATGGTGGAAATGGTGGAGCCTAAACCCACTGACAGAATTGGCGATTTAGCTGCGGGTACTTGTGGGTTTCCTGTCAATGCCTATCAATATATTTTAGAAAAACACACCAATCCAGAAATATTGTATGACGACAAAGGGCAAAAGCACCTAGTTGGGGATCTGCTCTCTGCTGAGGAGGCGGAGTTTCTGCAAACTCAAGCTTTGACTGCATACGATAATGATTCTGGAATGACGATGTTACGCATCGGTTCCATGAATTTGATGCTGCATGGTATTGAGCATCCCCGGTTCTTTTATATGGATACCCTTTCTAAATCTTTTAATGATGAAAAAACTCTGGATTTAGTATTGATGAATCCGCCTTTTAAGGGAGCAGTCGATCCTGGTGATGCTCATTCCACTCTGGCGGGTAAAAGCAAAAAATCAGAATTGCTATTTCTGCACCTAATTCTGCGCGTCTTGGATATGGGTGGTAGATGTGCGGTAATTGTCCCGGATGGGGTGCTGTTTGGTTCCAGTAAGGCGCACGTCGAGATTCGCAAAAAGATTATAGAAGAAAATCGCCTTGATGGGGTGGTATCAATGCCTAGCGGCGTGTTTAAACCTTATGCGGGGGTGTCTACAGCCGTGCTGCTGTTTACTCGTGGGGGAACCACTGACCGGATTTGGTTCTACGATATGGAGCATGATGGCTTTTCTCTGGATGATAAGCGCCAACCTGTAGCTGAGAACGATATTCCTGATATTCTTAATTGTTGGCGGAATCGGTTTAATGCTGATTTCACTAAGCAAAGGGAGGAGCGTTTAGCCGAGTTGAAAGAGCAAATTGCACCTTTGAAGACGGAACGGTTGCGACTGCACAAGGAAATTAACCGCCTGACTTTTGAAAATGCCATTGCACCCGCCGATGATGAGGATACCCGTCTGGCGTTGGAAGCAGATAGGCAAAAACTGGCACAACTTCATGAGCAAATGTCACCTTTGCAAGCGGAGATTAATCAATTAAATCGTCAGTTTTGGGTGAGTAAGGCGCAGGTGAAGGGAAATAAATATGATTTGTCAGCAAGTCGTTATCGTCAAATTGAGCAGGATGAAGCATTTTATGATTCGCCACAGGTGACTCTTGAACGAACTTTGAAGTTAGAGGCAGTGATGACGGCGGAAGTGAAAGAAATAATGGATTATTTAGCATCATTCTAATATGGAAACTGCCACTTTTGAAACCAGAACTATTGAGGAAGTCATAGAAAAAGTCATAGATTACCGAGGTAAAACACCTCCAAAAACAAAAGATGGTATTAAGCTTATTACGGCAAAAGTAATTAAGGATGGTTGGATAGTAGAGGGTAATCATGAATATATTGCTGAAGATACGTATAAATCATGGATGACTCGTGGTTTTCCAAAAAAAGGAGATGTTCTAATCACAACTGAAGCCCCTTTAGGAGAAGTAGCTCAATTAAGAACCTCTGAAAAAGTAGCACTTGCCCAGCGAGTTATCCTTTTACGAGGAAAGCAAAATGTAATATCACAAGAATATTTACTTTATGTTCTTAAAACAGCATTTGTACAAAAGCAACTGTATGAACGCTCAGCAAGTACAACTGTATTAGGAATAAAGCAGAGTGAGTTACTGCAAGTTAAACTTCCATATTTCCCTTTAGCAGAACAAAAGCGGATTGCAGCAGTCTTGGAAAAATGCGATCGCCTGCGCCGCACACGCCGCTACGCCCTACAACTCAGCGACACCTTCCTGCAATCCGTCTTCTTGCAAATGTTTGGTGATCCAGTTACTAATCCAATAGGTTGGGATATTCAAAGTCTAGATGATTTCATTCTTGATACAAAAAACGGTATTAGTAGACGAAGAAAAACTTTTGATAATGTTGGTACTATAGTTTTAAGAATTAAAGATGTTGGTTGGGGAGTAATTGATTATTCCGAACCTAATCGGATAGATTTAAGTGAAGAAGAAAATAAAAACTACTGCCTTTATGATAATGACCTATTATTAGTGCGAGTTAATGGCAACCCTGATTTAGTTGGCAGATGTGCTGTATTTAAAAATATAGACGAACCAGTTGCATTTAATGATCATATTATTCGCACCCGACTAAATCATAAAGTTGTCAACCCCCTTTATGTTGTACATTTGTTGAATTCTCCATACGGAAGACATCAATTTAAAGGTTGTATTATTACTACTGCTGGACAATTCACAATTAATCGCACAGGTATATCAAATATTGTGGTTCCAGTTCCTCCTCTCCCCCTTCAAGAAAAATTCGCCCAAATCGTCCAAAAATTTGAACGCTTCCGCACCCAACAACGGGAAGCCGAACGCCAAGCAGAACACTTATTTCAAACCCTGCTGCATCGTGCCTTTCGGGGTGAACTCATATCTTCTGATTTCGATGATGAAGCAGTATCAGCCTTATCTAAAGAGATTGGCGTAAAACAGGCAAAACCAAAATCTACAGGTGACGTTTCTGAATATATCCATACCAAAATCAGTCAACAAGAAACAGAAGCAGTTCAGCTAACCTTGCCAGGATTGGAATGGATAGAGGAATGAAGTGCGATCGCAACTTATCCCTCTGCGAACAAATAGCGATTACAAAACTTTTCAGTCTAGTGAATGAAGCAGAAGCGTTTACCCTGATCTAGAATAGAAACTTTCTGCTATCCGTCTGTTGTGAGTAGCTACTAAAGTTTTCTCAAAATTTCCATTTATGGCTGCCATATTACTTCAAAGTGAGGAATATGTAGACTTAACATTTAAACTTAGAGGCGCACCTATTCCTCTTGACAACGGTTATCTTACCTACGCTGCTTTATCCCGTATTTGTCCTCCACTACATGAACTAAACAATATTGGGATTCACCCGATTGCTGGAATACCCACCAGAAACAATTTGCTTGAACTCACTGCTCAATCTCGTCTCAAAATTCGGATTCATCATCAACAGATTCCTTTAATTTATCCTTATTTAGCAGGTCAAGCTTTTCATATCGGTCACAATTCTTATCAACTAGATATTCCCGACTACAAACCGTTAATTTCTTCAGAAAGTGTCTATTCCAGATTAGTGATAATTACAGGCTTTCAAGAAGCTACTACTTTTATTGAAGCTGTGCAACGGAAACTGGATAATAAAGGAATACAAGGAAAAATTGAACTACTTACCCGACAAGATGGAACACCTCAAAAAAGACAATTAACCATCAATAAACAAGGGAGACAGTTTAAAGTCAGAGGATTTGGCGTAAAAATCAGCCAACTCAACCCAGAAGATTCCTTAATCCTGCAAGAACAAGGAATAAGTGGGAGACGAAAGATGATGTGTGGAATATTTGTCCCAGCGACTCGCACCAAGGAAGAACAGGAAACCTGATCATGGTTGCTACCCAACCCAAAATTTTCCTATCTCTCGATGCTGCGGATACGACAATAATGCACCGTGTCGGAATGACGGGACTTTATATGACTTTAAAGCGATTAGAAAAGCAATATCCCTCATCTCGTCAACGGGGAGGAAATATATCATGGTATTTGACTGCTGATACTATTGAATTATTCTGGCAAGGAAGTGATTATGTCGCCCTATCTTGGTTAATTAAGGAGTCTTTTCAACTAGATGATACAGGTTTAATTCATTTAACAGGATTAGAAAATGATGCAATAGATTTAAGCCAGAAAATCCACATTCATGAGGGAATGTGTGTTGTTTTTCTTCGTCATAATCAGTTTTATCAAGCAGGAGAGATAGTTAACACTGAACTGACGGTTGAAGAACAAAAAGTCGAGTATCAATATAAATCCCTAACTTGGTACGCACATCAAATCTTTACAGAGAAGTTATGCGATACAAATACCCAACAACTCAGACAGGATTATGTTCAAATAACCAGTTGGTTGTATTTAGGAGGAATTGTTCGCCATGCTAGAACGCAGAACGCTACAAAACTGGAAGAAAAACCTAAATATGCCTTAGCATTATTATTTGTACCAGTAGTTTGTCATTATTGCTTACTTCATATTCCATCAGAAGACTTGAAGGAAAAGAAACCCCATCGCTACCTAGTGGTGATTCCAGAAATCAAGGATTTTGAAGATGCTTCTCAAAGAAGATGGCGATTACAGCAATTAAAAACCAAACAGCTTCATGTTAGTAGCGTTGGTGAAGCAGGATTACTTTACTACAGCTTAGACGATACTCAGCCCCAAGGCGACTACTATCAAGCTTGTCAAGTTTGGTTATATGAAAAAATGAATAAAGATTCTCGTCAAAGAACATTGATGAGTATAGACGAAATTGAAATTGATAAGAATACTTTAATCACTTATCAACAGGTTCAAAAATACTTTCAAACTAACTATCAGCAAATTAAACCTAAGCAAATTTTTATTAAAGTGAATCCGATTCGTTCTTTGATTGCTGATAATTTAGTAAAAAGAATCCATTGGTGGTCTAATTTTTGGGAAAAATTGGTGATAGATGATTCAAAAGGATATTTATTTAACCAGCTATTTTTCAACCGCGAAGGATTCATAAGAATGGCAGAAAATAGTGAAGAAGACAAGCAGTATCTGATTTTCATCAAGGTATTTCAGCAAGCGATGAAGGGCAATTTTGCTAAAATGTATGCCAAAGCCCAGAAAGGAAAAGACCCTCCGATTAAGAAGAAAGTTGAACGGTTAAGGGCAGAGCTAAACTATTGTTATGATGAATTGTCGTTTAAGGAGTATTTGTCCGACTTTTTAGTAAGAGGAGGATTAAATAAGTACTTTAATGAGCATCAAGAAGAAATTTCACTATTAATTAAAAAATCACCTTGGCAAGAAATAAGAATTTGGGCATTGTTAGCGATCGCCAGTTATAAACCCAAAGATAAACTCACCAATAGAGATGATAATTCATTGCCAAACAATCAAAACCCAGAAGAAGTGAATGATGAGTCAGAAGAAGAGTGACAGTAATATCCCCAATTATTATCTTTATGGAACAGTCCTCACTCGTTATGGTTTAGCTTCCTTAAATCATGACATGAGGCGAGGAAATAAGACTACTCTGCAAAAAGGCTATTGGAATGATGGGAAGATTTATTCTATTGTAGGTTCGAGTGCAATTCGTTGGGCGTTACGTTTTTATCTGCAAAAGCAAGGTTATTTAGTTAATCGAGTTTGGGATGAAGACGAACATATTAATCGGTTAACAAGTGAAGATTTCGACCCGGAAAAATTTTATGATGATGATATTTTTGGGTTTGCTTTATTAGAGTCTGCTGAAACAGAGGAAGAAACTTCAAAAACCAAGAGAACAAAGAAACAAACAAAAACCAGCACTCCTAATCAGCGAATGGGTGCTTTAGGAATGAATCACGCTGTTTCACTAACGCCTTATGATGGTGCAGTTAAGTTAGGCGCGAAAAGTGGCAGAGATAAGGATAGTACATCGCTTCATTTTACAGAATATCATGCAACTCGATATCAATATTATTTTGGAATTAATGCCACTCATCTCAGAGATTTTTCGCGGATTTTACCTCTGATAGATGGGATTATGAATCTTCCCAAGGTAGGAGGAAGTAGTAATATTTTTAATTATCCTTTTTGTCCTGATAGTTTTGTATTTCAATGGACAAATAATTTGCCTTCATATATTTCCTATTGCTTTGAATATTGTGATCCTAAGAGTAAGGACGTAAAACTTACACAAGAGTTTATAGATGAGGTGGAATGCGGGCAGATTGACCCTAGTAAATTATGGATTGGGGGAACAATTGTTAAGGAGTTACAGCAATTGGATGATTTTGATAATTCTCCTTTTAACAAGGCGCATATCTATCGTAATCGAAATGAACTGATTGAAGAGTTAAAAACAGTCATTAAAAGAGATTTGAGGTTAAAAGAATCAAAATGACTGCACCATTAATTCTCTATTTGGATGTTCCATTTGCGACTTTTCGGGAGTCCCATGCAAGGGAAATGGGAAAAACCTATCCTGTCCCTCCTCCAGCAACAGTGTATGGGATGTTGTTGTCTTTGGTAGGGGAAACGGATGTCTATCGCCACTGTGGGGTAGAATTGGCGATCGCAATGTTATCTATCCCTAAAAAGTCCCGAATTTTGCGTCAAATGAGACGGTTTAAGAATGCTGATTTTAGCCATCCAGAGAATGTTATTCCCGGTTATCAAGAAATTTTGTCTAATGTGAAGTGTTTGATTTGGGTTCGTTCTGACGGGGAGAAGATACAACCAAGTTTAAGTGAGAGGATACAGTTAGCCTTTGACCATCCTGAGCTAGTAAGACGGTTTGGTTGTTTATTTTTGGGAGAAAGTGACCAGTTGATTAAAACGATTAAACTTGTGACCCAAGATTATTTAGAAGGGGTGAGACAGTGGGTGATAAGGGATAATCGAGGCAGGTTAACCTTACCTTATTGGGTTGACCATGTGGGGTCAAGAAATACCCGATTTTTGAGGTGTGGGATTGAGGAAATGCCAAGCTCACCACCTCCTGATTTAGCGTGGACAATGATTCAATCTCCAATTTGACAAGTATCTCTATATAGGAAAGGGAATTTAAGGTAGAAGAATGGCGGGAAGGTTTACACGCTAAGGGATATGGTAATTAAGGTAAGGAAAAAGGTGCTTGCCATTTTTGGAAAAGTTTATCAGCACTGGGTTTGAGGGGCTGAAAGTAAGGGAAACTTTGGTAAGTTTTGTGTTTTTGGTTTCTCGATCTGGAAGGTACTTGTAAGATTGTAAATGAGCCTTCCTCAGTTAAAGGTTTTCACCCTTGCTGTGATTCGTGGCTTAATGCCGTTAGGCGTTGCTCACTAATGCGATCGCCTCCCCTCCAATGTCCAGCGCAGGTGATTCGTGGCTTAATGCCGTTAGGCGTTGCTCACTTTACTGCTTAGAATATCGTCACGCGAAGCATCACAAAGTGATTCGTGGCTTAATGCCGTTAGGCGTTGCTCACTTGTCCCCGTTAGCATATTGAAGCCGAAATATAGCGTGATTCGTGGCTTAATGCCGTTAGGCGTTGCTCACCGCCAAGAGTTAGATACATACTGGAGTCGGATTACTGTGATTCGTGGCTTGATGCCGTTAGGCGTTGCTCACAGAATTAGCCTATCCGGCACGCAGCTACTGTATACGTGATTCGTGGCTTGATGCCGTTAGGCGTTGCTCACAGATATGAGATCAAATTATTGACTGCTATCGCAGAAGTGATTCGTAGCTTTAGAAGTAAAGAGACGTGAACTGAATCACGTCTCCAAGTGATGGGATAAATGCTTTGTGTGTTAGGCTGCGTCGTCTACCAGTAAGCCATTCACAGCGATGATGATGATTTGTGCTGCTAAAGGAGTGTCACAACGTAATCTATCGTCGCTATTACAGGGTTGTGCTACCCATTTCCCCTCTAGATTTTGGTAGAAAGTGCCAAGTAGTTGAGAAGCATTCCAGACTCGATACAGTTCACCTAAGTCATCTGGTACTGAGTCAATTTCAATTTCTGGTGCTACTGGGTCGGCAAGCTGGTCAAGATATTCCTCAAACTCTGATTCAGCCAAGGCTGGGTTATCAAATTCATCTTGTACAATCATCATGAGTGACCTCATTAATGGGGTTGAACAAAAGGCGATCGCATTTCTCTTGGCCGAGGGCGATCGCCTTTTTGAGTACATCAATATATTAGTAACTTTAGTAGCTAAAATCAACGAGCCTATTTAAAACTTTAATTTGTCACTTCGACTGTGCTTAAAAAATTGTTTACCGAGATTCCTAATGCAGTACAAATAGCCTCTAATACTTTTAAAGAAACGCTTTCAGACTCACCATACTCTAATTTCTTTAAGTTTTGATGCGAACACTCACCACCTCTGGCAGCAATTTCATCAGCCAGTTTCTGGCGTGATTTTTTTCCACGTAGTCGCTTTAAAACTGTTCCTCTATCTTTATTCCAGGCTACAGATACAACGTCTTCAATATAAATATAAATTCTGGTTTCTTTTTCACCCTTGTTGGACATATAATAGCTACAGCAGTAAACAAAATATAAATTTCTGAGCTACTACAGTTTACAAACTATAACGATCTAGAGTAAAAGTGAGCCTCCTTTAGAAAAACTGACGCTGAACCACCAAAAGTCATTTAGTTTTCATTCTTATCAACAGAAGCCCAAACATGCAGATTTGCCTTGCTATGGATAAAAATGCGATCGCAATGTTGAGATTTTGATTCCTGGTAAGCCATTAGTATCTTTAGCGGCGTTTTGTTTCGCGGGTCAATGACTATAAACTTGCCATGTTCATCTAGCACAACATAATTGATGGCGCAATCGCGTATCAGGTCAAAATAACTATAGCCATCTTCATCCTTGCCAGCTTTACCACCAGTAGCATAGAAGGATTTCTCTAAAGCATTAATGATTTGATTCTGCTTAAGATTTTCTTTTAACTGCCCAATTTCCTGTTGCAATGTGGTCTTTTCGCCACTCCAGCGTTCTTTGAGTTCTTGGAAATTGCGCTGTTCTTCCAGTTTGCGCTCTTCGTAGGTTTGGGCTAATTGCTCAAGTTCCTGGAATCGCTTCGGGTCAATTCCTTGGATTTTTTCAAGCTGTCCCGAAAGTTCAGCAACTTTGGTTTCTAAATCTTTGGCTCTTTTAGCGGCCTCGTCTCGCTCCGTGCGGTTGGCTTTGGCTGTGTTGAGGATTTTAGTAACTTCGTCGTCACTATATTGTTTTACTGGTGTTGATGAATCTTCTAATTCAGAAGGCATACGCATCACGCGATATATTGTCGCCACCAGAATTCCCAATAGTTTTGCAAATTATGAGCTTTGCTTGAGTAAGCAGAATGGTAGAATTTGAGCGCATCCGCATTCACGTTATCTCAGGATGACTCAACCGCAAAACCCTCCACCTTCCCAGTCAGCCTCGTCATCTGGGCAAATCCCTGCTCAATCAACCGTGCAGATGCAAACTACGGCGGGCAAACGCACAGGGAAAATATTAATCAGCATTTGGGAGCCTGTGAATTTGCTGGATCAAAGCTTGATGGGGGATTACTGGAAAACGGTTTATCTGTCCATTCAGGATGCGATCCTGTTGAAAATGCCTTTTTTGGAGACAGCACAGGACTTACAGAGGATGCCAAGCGTGACCTAGAGCAACAAGGGGCTATTTTTGGCGATCGCCCCCCAGTTCCCACTTCCAGATAAAACAAAGATGAAAAATTTGAGCCAGTCGCGTGGGCGGCTCTGCCGACTTGAGCGAACTGGCGTTCGCAAGCACTAACAACAGAAGAATTCATCCAAAAAGCTCGTGCTAAACATGGCGATAAATACGACTACAGCCTAGTAAGGTATGTTAATGCAGAAACCAAAATAACTGTCATTTGTTCTGAACATGGCAGCTTTGATCAACTTCCTTACAATCATCTTCGGGGAAACGAATGTCCTGAATGCTCAAGGGAAAATATAACCGAGACGAAGCATAGTTTTGAGTACAAAGGAGTTCAGTATCGAAGTATTAAACACGCTTGCCAAAAATTAGGTAAAGACTACTGGGTTGTCCTCAAGCGATTAGATGCTGGCTGGACTTCAGAGCAAGTGTTTGATGATGCACCTCATAACCCCCGACATCCTTTCGAGGTAAATGGCATTGTTTATAACGGTGTAGAAGATGCTGTTCGGCAATTAAATTCTCCTGTCAGTTCTGCAACTGTAAGGAGACGGTTGGCGGAAGGCATGAAGCCAGAGGAAGCCTTGTTTGCCCCTCCCAAGTTTGGTTATGACAATGGCGTTGTTTATTTAGCCACTAATCTCATCAATGGTAAACAGTATGTTGGCTTAACTACAACATCTTTAGAAGAACGCTGGGAAAGACATTTAGATCAAGTTTCTACAAAGGAAGCTTCGCTAATTCATAAAGCGATCGCTCTCTTTGGGGAAGAAAACTTCACGCTTGAAATCATTGATTCTGCTTCTAGCATTGAAGAGCTTAGAGTTAAAGAACGTCAATGGATTAAACAACTCAAGACTTTAGCTCCTAACGGCTACAACGTCAGCAATGGTGGAGAAATGGGGGGCGCGCCTGGTAAACCAACAAAGCTACCTGGAGATTCTACTGTTTATTTGTCTGTTAAAGCTGCGGCAGAAGCTTTAGCCAAGCGAGAGGGGATTAGTGTAGCTGCTGCTGAGAAGCGAATTTACACAGGTAGAATTGAGGTTAAAAAGCCGCATGGAATGTCAAAAACGCGGCTGTATAGATATTGGGATCGGTTAATTTATCAACTAAGCAATCCCAAGCCAAAACACTACGATGGCTCAATAGTCTGTGAGCGATGGAAGAATTTCACAGATTTTTACCAGGACATGGGAGCGACTTACAAAGATGACGATCGCCTCAAGTTGATTAATCCTGAGCTTCCTTATTCAGCTGAAAATTGTGCGTGGGAGAAGCGTTGAAAGGCGATGGCAATCACTTCCTTTAAAACCTGAAAAATTTTCCAACAAGTGGAAGTCATAACAAGGTTAGGTGCTACACAGTTGGCTTCATTTGCTTAAAAAGTGAAGCCAACTGTGTAGCACGCAATTCTTAAATTTTCTTCTAAGTCGCGCACTTCGCCTTTGATTATGCGAAAATAGAATTGTCAGAACACTTGTACTACTTGAGCAGTAAACTGGTATGCGAAGCGCCCTTGATGTTGCCAAATATTTTCTTTGTCGTGTTGACAGAGAAGCTGGCGACACAATATCCCCATTGAAGCTTCAAAAGCTTGTGTATTATGCTCAAGCTTGGAGCTTAGTGTTGCGAAACGAGCCTCTGTTTCCTGAAAAAATTCAAGCATGGCCTCACGGGCCTGTGGTATACGAAGTATGGAATCATTACAGAGATTATAAACATACTGCTATCCCTGAACCAGAAGCGTGCGAACTAGATTTTTCGGAAGACGAGATTGAAATATTAGAAGAAGTTTGGGATGCTTACGGTGAGTTAAGTGCTAGGCAGCTTGAAAAGTTAACTCACGATGAACAGCCGTGGAAAGAAGCCCGTGAAGGCTTAGACCCCGGTGAAAAATCACAACAAATTATTTCTCATGAGACAATGAAATCTTATTACGAGAAATACTTAGTTGTTGTAGCTTAATGGGGAAAAAGCATCTCCCAAAACAAAAGACTGAAAACAAATCTAGAAAAATCCCTGAAGCGGCTACAGCTAAAGCCACTCAGGGAGAGCCGAGCGATCACTTAAATCCAAGCTTTAGATTTACGCACGCAGATACAAATCGATACTGCTTGTCAGAATGGAAGGCAGATGAAATTAAGGATTTAATGCGTGCGTTAAAAAAAATTGAAAAACATACTTGGCATCAGATAAAAAGCCAGGGTTCTAAAACTAGAGGCGAGTCAGTTGGTTGTGGATTTAAGATTATTAAGCAGCATCCACTACTTCCAGATAGTGTTAGCGACGACGTTACTATCACAGAAATGCGCGTTTGTGAGAAGAAGCGGATTTTTGGTTTTAGGGTAGATTCAATTTACTATATTGTTTGGTTTGATAGAGAACATAGTATTTGCCCAGAGTAAGAAGCGATCGCACTTCCCCAAAGCCAACAAAAAGAAAGCGCCTCGTTTTTTTGAAGCGCATTCTTCACTCACTATGGAATTTTTATTATCGCATTCGAGCGATCGCCCTCATACCTGAAAAATTTTTCAAGATGAGCTAGTTTTAGCTACTGGCAACAGCAATGTATCTTCAATCTCCTGTCGCACATTTCGGCTTACGTAACACTCGCTGTTAAGACAATCAACTAGTAGCTTATTAGCGTCATAGTACTGCTGTAACAGTTCTTCTTGTTCGACGTTAAATTGCCAATCATGACCGATATTACGATGCTCAATCATTACTGCTCTGAGTTTTTTAATCCAAGCTTGACCATTTGTCTGCCACCACTGTTTCAGTTCTACTAAGTTTTTTGGTTTTAAATCTAGTAGTTCTTGTATCTGACGCTGCAAGTCGCGGGCGTGGTCGCGGTCGAGTTTGAGGGCGAGGACGCGGGCGCGGTTGAGGGCGCGGTTGAGGTCGAGGGCGCGGACGCGGTCGCGGCCGAGTTCGCGGTCGAGTTCGAGGGCGCGGTCGAGGGCGCGGACGCGGTCGAGTTCGCGGTCGAGTTCGCGGTCGAGGTCGAGTTCGAGGTCGAGGTCGAGTTCGCGGTCGCGGTCGAGTTCGCGGTCGAGTTCGAGGGCGCGGACGCGGGAGCGGTTGAGGGCGCGGTTGAGGACGAGGTCGAGTTCGAGGTCGCGGTCGAGTCCGAGGGCGCGGTTGAGGGCGCGGTTGAGGACGGAGGCACGGTCGAGGGCGCAGTCGAAATAGAAAACTCGAATAGCTGCTCTTTTATAGGACGCTTCCACAGAACTGGATTTTAAATCAACCCAAGTGAGAAACTGCTTTAATTCATCATCATTTACTACGAGTTCATCAATGCGATCTTTCATTAACTTTAAAAGGTCATCAGCATTAGCCAACATCCCCACACTCAACAAGAAAACTTCTCGCCAACGTTTGTTGGTGATATGACTCTCTAATTTTTTAAACACCTGTTGAGAATTAGAATTTAAGGTTATTTGTTTAGCAGTGAAAAACTCATGAAAGGTTAAATGAGAAAATGAATAAATTCTTCTTGCCCGTTCTACCAGTAATCCATGCTGTGCTTCAATCGATTTCAGTACTGCTTTACTTTCTAACAGTAGTGCTTCTGAGTCGGTTTGTGCGTCAGGTAAGTTTTCAATGTAATCAGTAATGTATTTTTCTGCTTTCCCTTCCTTGAAAAAGTAATCTCCTTTCTCAAAGGTTTCCAAGGCAATCATGCTTAGTAGGTCTTGTTTGCGTCTAAGAGAGAGTTTTTGATATACCTGATCGCGTTCAATGCTGCGCGTACCATCCCATTTTTTCAGTAATACTTCTACTCCTTCTTGGTAAAGCTCAGAACGACTGGATGGGAAATCTGTTGCTCCCTCAAACAACAAACACAGCAGCGTCAAGAGCAAGGGATTGGTTGCTAGTTGTTTAATCCTTGGATTTTGTTCAAGCTTTTCAATAAATTTTTGGGCTTTTATGGGGTTCTTTTTAGCCTGAAACCATTTGGCAGCAAACTCGGCAATCTGTTTTTCATCAAAGTCAGCAACCTCGACCTCAGTAAAGTTTTTAAATTTATGTTCATTGGCAGCAATCCGGCAGGTGATCAAAAAACAGTTGCCATAATAATGAGTAGAGACTTTTTCAACTTCTCTGATAACTCTATCGTTGTCTGCTTGTCTAACTTCGTCTAACCCATCAAGTAAAATAATTGCTCGACCTTGACGCAATAGCGTTTCAGTTATCTTCTCGTCGGAAATATCGTTGAGAGCAAATTGGTCATTGATATATTGCAATAAACTCGGTTGCTGAGATTCTTCCGCAAAGGCTTTGAGTGTGATGAAAATAGGGACGCGATCGCCTAAAAAGCAGCCTAAGTTACACTGCATAGCTATTCGCTTTAAAAAGGTGGTCTTACCCGCTCCCGGCTTTCCTAAAATCATCAGTTTGGAGTATTGGTTAACAGCTGTCAATCCAGATACTCGCTCTTGTACTACCCGACCGAAACCAATGCGATCAAAGTCTTCCAGATTAATGTTTTCTAAAAGTTGAGATATTTCATGCTGTTGGAATGCTGTAATTTTTTCCAAAATATTGACATCAGTGTAAATGTCATTTAACCCAATGGGCTGAGTCATTTCCAGCACTTGCATTTTGCCGCAAAGCTCTTGGATGTATGGTTTTATCTTTTCCCGTACCTGTTGTACCAGTTCATCAATGCTTGGGATTTGGACTACTGGTTCCTCTGCCTGAACGCTGCCAGTTACCTCCTCCAAGTCAAGTTCTAGTTCTCGGCAAATAGCGCTGAAATTGTCGTTTCTTACTGCTTTACCAGCAAAAAAATTATCAACAGGTTGGCGGCTTATGTCCAATTTTTTTGCTAACATCTGCCGGCTCCAACCTTTATAATCTAGAGCGGTTTTTGCTTTTTCAATACCTGCTGGGCAAGCTATGAGCGAATTTTGTGGCATAACTTCATTCGGATCAGCCACCCCAAATTTTATGATAAAAGCCAAACTCATGCAAAAGTCATGCGGTGTAAAGCAGAACTTTGGCTGAACTCAAATTGCCTAACTGCGAGACTTAAAGCAGTTGAGCGATGGATAAATTAATGACTAAGTTAACGGTATCTCAAGAAGGTGAACCCAATTTCAACCAGGAAGTTTTGATGGAACGTCTGCGCCAAGCTCGTTACAGTTTCAACCTGACTCTATTTGCCACTGCCATGTCTTTGTTTGTAAGCTTAGTGGGTGCTGGGTTGTTACTGTCAGGCAAAGCTACAGAGGGAACTGTCACCACTGCTGGAGGAATAGTTGCTAGTGTGCAATGCACTAAACTTGCCAAGGAAGCCAACGATAGACTTGACAAAATTCTAGTCGAGCTTAACGACGCTCCTTAGAGAAGTGTTGCATTACCCAAGAGCGATCGCTTAGACATAACTCTAGAATTGGAGCGATCGCCTCAGCCCTCTTCCCTTTTCACTTGCTTTCATCGAAAATGCTGATAGTAGTTGAAAGCACAGCTATGACAGACAAGCCAGATCCACAGGTATTAGAGACAGCCATAACAGCAGCCAGTAATCAGTAATGCTCATACAGGATTGCACCAAGCCATTCATGAACTGAGGTATGGCTCAACAACCCAAGCGAAGCAAATAATCATGGAGTTCGTGTAAGTTTCGCGGCTTTGCTTGATTGCATAACTAGTTATGCAATTGTAAAACACAAGCGATTGCTGTAGAGAGGTAATTTAGCAAAACATGATCAATAATTGATTAATGTGATCATCAAGCTAATTATGATCATGTTTTTCAACTTAGTAACGTCGTTATTGCTCTACAATAGTGCCACTATGATACGGTTATTCAACTAGTGTAGTGCCACTATGATCGAGTTATTGGTTTACTGTAGTGCCACTATGATAAGGTTATTCAACTAGTGTAGTGCCACTATAATGCGTTTATCGAACCACTGTAATGCCATTATGATACTTTGAAGTTTGTGAAAAGTTTTTCAAAAATGCCTTAATAGGCTGATATATTGAGCCTGTAATGGAGTTTTGATAATTATAGTGACAGGTATCATCATTGCTTATGCCTCTGCTTTATTGCGGAAGACAGCCAGCAACTGGTGTTTTAGAATAAATGAGACAACTAAACATACAATAAGACAACTTAAAAAACTAATTAATTTATCAAGCTCAAGTAGTTTTTACCATTGATGTTGTCCAAGAGCAGAGTAGTAGGAGAGTGTAGCGGTGTCCACTGCAATCGTGATTTTTACTCATGAGTTTGAGCAGATTCGGAAAAGAAAGATAAGTTCATCAACAAAATTTGAGAAATTAACTGCTAAAGCTCGTAGGTTGATCCACCAGGTTAACCAAGAATGGAACAACCTTTCTACTGAAGACCGCGAAGAACTAAAAGACTTTGCATACTATTGGCTGGAACCAGCTACACAAGGCGTATCTAGCTTGAAGCTTACAGTTCGAGCAATAATTTACTATTTATTTTTGCGCGTAACTAATCAGACAGAAGCTTTCCGTTCTTGCATGAGAGCTTTAAACACTCTGTCTGAGACAATTTTAGATACAGCAACACGTCACGACCCTAGCTATCAAGCGGTTTTATCTGATACTCTAGAACAATTGTATTCATACCCAGAGCAGGGTAAAGTTTTGAAGGCGGAGGAAACCCGTGACTGGTTGCGAAGCTTATCAGATAGTGCCATTGGAGAGGTTTGAGATTAGCCTCAAGAAGCTGATTAAAAGTCATTACCGCAAAAACGAAAGAGCTAGAGATTCTTTTTTGGAGTTAGTAGAGGATTACATCAAAAAACTCCGTGAGAATCCTAGCTCTAATTCATTTTCAGAGGATGAAGGTTTTCCCAAAGGAACGTATAGAGCAGACTTTAAATTCAGAAAAATCAAATTTAGAACACCAGAGTTAGACGGATCTGCTGGGCAATGTCGCTTCATGTATGCAGTTAATGAAGTAAAGCGCATTGTTTATCTGGTCTGGATATACACCCATGAAGAATTTCGCAAAAGACCATCTGATGACGAATTGAGAGCAGAACTTGTGGCTATTCAGCAAGAAGAAGCCGAACAAAGTCAAAATTAAACCCACCTTCCTGAAAAGTTTTTCACAATCTTACAACCCCGCTCCCTTCACTGCCTACCTTGATACATCGTTCATGATTTTAGCCGCATCATCCACAGGGTTCGGAGTTGATACACTCAAGCTTCTGGGTGTGTTGGCAAGTTGGAGGATTCGATCGCTCAAAGTATCCAACCTCCAGGGAAAACGCACCTTATTTCCTAACAAAAACTAATACGGATTTCAAAATCATCTATATAAGTGCAAAATCTGACAAAAACATAAACAGAACAAATCGATTATTCTACTAACACATAAATTAGCTTATCTCTAAGGAAATAACTCTTGTGTAAAGATAAACTAGCTAACTATTTAGCCATGAATAAGTAAGCTTAGTTCTGAAAATAAACAATAATTTTAACTAAATTGTTGACAAGTTATTTTACGCTAAATCTAAAACTCTTTCTAAATAATTATTATCCATTGCTGCCAGAAACTGTTTATTTTTGATTCCGCGTTTTACACGCTTCTCTTTACCTAAAAGATTTACTGCTATCTGCCGCATTACTGCAAAATTTTGTGGAGCATTATCTTTCCTAATCCTACAATCATCTTCTTTTAAAGCTACATCTAATACCCAATGCAATGAGTTTTCTATCCCCCAGTGGCTGCGAACAGCATTAGCAAGTTGTTTGACATTATCTTCAAGACTACTAATAAAATAACGAGTCTCTACTGTTGTTTTACCATTCACTTGCCGGACGGATTCTACCATTCCAATACTATTAAGGTTTGACCAAACTGAATCAGGGTCAAGTTGAGATTAAATTCCTGATAACATCACATAATTACGAATTTCATGACGACCATGCCCAGTTTCTTCTGTTTTATATGTGCTATGTTGAAACCCTTCAAAACCTTTACTTATGCCTGATAAAAATAGGTTTTCTACTGACTCATACAGATTACCTTGGTTCTTTTTTAGAGTAATTACATAATCTGCGTTTTGTTGCGTAATTAACCTCACTATTTCTTTCTGACAACCGATAGCATCAATCGTTACGATACAACCGTTAAGCTCTAAAACTTTGATTAATTCTGGTATTGCTGTAATCTCATTTGATTTAGAGTCTACTTTTACCTGTCCCAGCACCAATTTATTTGTGGTTGCCCATGCGCTCACCATTTGAATTGCACTTTGCTCAATACTCTTGTCATGAGAGCCGCATAACGTTTTTCCGTCAATTGCTACAACTTCACTTGCAGTTATTTTCTGAACTGTTTTTATCCAGTTTAAGAAACATTCCTGAAATTGCTGCGGATTCAATTGTGCAAATACTCTTGCAAATGTATCATGCGATGGGATGCCATTTGGTAGCTCTAAAAATGTTTTTAACCACTCATACTTTGTGCAGCCATACAACTCTATCGCCACCCAACTATCTGCTCCACATATCACTGCACAGATGGCAATCGTTAAAATGTCAATTAACTTGTGCAGTTTTGTACGATCTATTCGTGGGTCTGACATTTGTGCGAAGTGGTCAGCAATGGTGATTTTGGGCTTGAGTTTCACACGAATTAGGCCAATCTTACTACTTTTACAATGACTCTACCATCAAAGCTTGAATGCTTACTTATCTGTCACCCGCGATCAATACTTTCTTCTGACTTTAGTATCTTTGTACTATATTTAGATGCGTTCGCCCTGATCCAACCTCTGCTCAATGCCTTGGTTTGCTGTTTTTAGCGAATCAGCGATTTAGCTGACGGTTGGCACAACCTTGGTAGCGTGTCTCCTATTATGGCGGCGGGTTTCCAAAGGTGTGATCACTGCATCAGACAACGCTTTAAATTAAGTTGTAGCCACTTTCTTCAAGCTTGCCAGTGCGCTCTAAACTTTGATTTTAAAGTTCTAACCCAGCTTTTTGATAGTCTTGGCATCAAATACTAAATTGCTACAACTTTAATTCCAGACTAAAATTCCCAAACAATATCTTGCTCAATTCCTGAAAATCTAACCCAAACAACTGGGATACACTAATCTTCGCCTTTTCGCACACAGGAATAATCAACTTCACCAAATGATAAGGTTGACTTTGGTTTGTTGTTGAGGCTATCCTCAAAGATTCCATGACTCTCCCTAAATCTCCCAATAACTTCACATCCTTTCCAATTGCTTGTTCAAATACAAACAAAATTAATTGTAATTTTCGGGTTAACTCGATTGGAATGGGTTTATATCCTAATTGGGGAGTCAGTGCAATTAACTCGCTAATTCCTTGAATATTAACTCGATATTTCTCCATATCCTCTTCGCCTTTAGCTTCCTGTCCTAACCACCCGTAACAACGAGAACAAAATCCCGCAGGTGAAAACTTAGCGATTACAGGTAAACGCGAACCACAATGAGGACATTCTTCTACCAATCGCTGTTTGTGAATCAAACAAAATTCTACATCCTTAAATGACCATAATAATGGTTCATAGATAGTTTTGTTCTCCTGCATCCACTCTTCCCAACAATAAGGACACCAAGCGCGGTAGTTCCGAAATAACCCCTTGTCATAAATCATTCCTTTCCAACTTAAAAGGGTCAAAAACCGCAAATCCTGACGCATTGTTAACTCTTCTAAGACAGTGACTAACTTTCCTGTCATTTCTCGCATTCCATTGATAGCCGGTTTCGCGTCGCTATTTCCTAATAAGTGACTCAGATTTTTTGCCAATAGCTCAGATTTATCCTCATCCTTAAGGATAAGTGGCGCAATCTCTCCCATAACGAGCTTTTGAGTGGTTAAACAATGTGCCTGTGCCAAACGATGAAGATAGCTACTAAGACTTTCTGTGTAGGGAGTTCCCACCGCCGCAGGTTCAAGAGAAAATAACCGACTCCGTTGCGGGATTTCTGGAGGTTTTAGGCTCCAATGTTCTAAGTCAATAGTCATCCTTCTTGGATTAACCTAAATTCTGGTACTTTAGTTTTAAAAGTCAAATTTCAGGAATTAGTTTCCTAGTCACTTTTAACCTCAATACCGTAATTAACGAAGAGATCGGAGACAGATATCTCCAAAGCTATCGCTAACTTAACAATATTTTTTAACGAAGGGTTACGCTCCCCGTTTTCGATACCTGAGATGTAGTTGCGATGAAGCCCTGACTTTTCAGCCAGTTCTTCTTGGGATAAATCTAGCTCTCGCCTTCGCCGCCTAATTGCTTTGCCAAAGCGGTACTCAATACTGAAGTGTTTCTGTGTCACGAAACAATACTGAACCAGTATCGCTGTTAAATCTACCTACTATCAGTAGATTTTTGCACACTATAAGTGTTATAAAGTTAAGTAGTATAGTATCAAGTAAACAAGTTCCTAACTTTATGGTCTGATTTTGATAGATTCAGAAAATTAAGCGCAAAGCGCTTAGTAAGGACTATATGAAAGAGCAATTTGAACAATGGGTTGCTCGCCTTCAAATATCCGAGGCAGGGCAAAAAATTATTGAGAAAGTCCGCGCATCTGAACCATCCCGTCGGGTTGGTGGAGGTAGCAAGAATGTTTCGGGACGCTACCCTAGTTGCAAGATGGGAGTCACGATTCAATTTGAATCTCATCGGGTTGAACTGCCAATTATCTATCAGTTAGAACACGATGATGATGTTCTAGAATTTTACGATCAACCACCACAAATTAAACTTGACTATCAAGCAAGTAACGGACGTAGATTAGGCGTTTTACACACCCCAGATTTCTTTGTCATCCGAACCAATTCGGCTGGTTGGGAAGAGTGTAAAACTGAGCAGGATTTAAAAAAATTATCAGAGAAAAACCCCAATCGTTACTTTTACTCTCAAGAAGATAATCAATGGCATTGCCCGCCTGGGGAAGTCTATGCTGACCAATTTGGGCTTTATTACCGCATTCGTTCAGATAAGGAAATCAATTGGATTCTGCAACGTAATTTGCAATTTTTAGAAGATTATTACCGAGCCGAATCCCTAGCAGTGGAAGAAGCGATCGCTCAATCATTACTTGCAATTGTGTCATCTCAACCAGGAATCACTTTAGCAGAACTAATCCATCAGCCAACAGGAGCTAAATCTGACGATATTTACACCTTAATTGTTCAAGAGCAAATCCATTTTGATTTAAATGCTGCACCACTTGCTGAACCAGAAAGATGTCTCGTCTTCCGTGACGAACAAACTGCTAGTGGTTATAGATTAATGCTTGAGCAACCAAGTATAAATGTTCTGGCTATCTCTCATGTAATCAATCTTACCACTGGAACGCCTGTTAGTTGGGACGGCAAAGGTTTAAATATCATCCATGTTGGAGAAACAGAGGTGATACTTGGCGCAGAAAATAATCAGTTAATTGAACTCAAAAAAGTTGTATTTGAGAATCTGGTTCGTCAAGGAAAAATTACAAGTCTCCAAACACCAGAAAATACAGCTATTAGCACAGAATATTGGCAGCAATTTTATCAAGCTAGTCCTGAAGACCAAGCAAAAGCCGTTGAACGCTACAAAGCTATCGAACCTTACTTAAACGGTTATCCCCCAGAAAACGAAACAATACCAGCCCGTACCATTCGTGACTGGAAAGCTAAATATCTAACGGCACTTCAAAAATACAGTTGTGGCTACATTGGACTTTTGTCCCATCGCAGTGTCAAAGGTAATCGTCAGCGCAAGTTGCCCGAAGACACCTTAGCAATTATGGAGAAATTTATTTTAGAAGACTATGAAACTCTGAAACAAAAAAGAATGTTGGAGGTTTACGGGGCTTTAGTTCGAGCTTGCGAACAATCTAGTGTAATTGCTCCGAGCTATAAAGCATTTACCAAAGAAGTAAAACGCCGCACTGGTTACGAACAGACTAAAAAACGCCAGGATCATCGTGCCGCCTATCATCGTGAATCCTTCTATTGGGAGCTTACCCAAACTACCCCAAGACACGGCGATCGCCCCTTTGAAATTGGACACATAGATCATACTCAGCTAGATGTAGAACTAGTTTGCTCTCGTACAGGTCGCAATCTTGGCAGACCTTGGGCAACATTTCTCGTAGATGCTTACTCACGGCGATTGCTGGCAGTTTACCTAACGTTTGATTCACCTTCATATCGTTCTTGCTTAATGGTGCTAAGAATTTGTGTCAAGCGTCACGGTAGACTTCCCCAATTTGTAGTCGTAGATAACGGTACTGAATTTCATAGCGTTTACTTTGAAACACTACTAGCTACTTTTGAATGTACAAAAAAGCAAAGACCCCCAGCTAAGGCTCGTTTTGGGTCGGTCTGCGAACGTCTATTTGGAACTTCAAACACTCAATTTGTCCATAACTTACTCGGTAATACGCAAATAACGCGTAATGTGCGCCAAGTCACCAAGTCAGTTAACCCTAAAAATCAAGCTGTATGGACACTTGGTTTGCTTTATGAATATCTTTGTGCTTGGGCCTACGAAGTTTACGATACAGACGAACATCCAGCACTTTTCCAAAGTCCCAGGGATGCCTTTGCTGCGGGTATGGCAATTGGTGGCAGTCGGGTTCACCGCATGATTCCTTACGATGAAAACTTTCAGATTCTTACCTTACCTACAACTTCAGAG
The DNA here is from genome assembly GCF_059384975.1 of Nostoc sp. C96. Taxonomy (NCBI): domain Bacteria; kingdom Bacillati; phylum Cyanobacteriota; class Cyanophyceae; order Nostocales; family Nostocaceae; genus Nostoc; species Nostoc sp. C96. Next base: position 865,472 of record NZ_CM182020.1, read on the forward strand.
GGAAAAGCTAAAGTTCAGGTTGCACGCGGCGTAAAAATTAACTACATCTACTATTGGTCTAATAGTTTTCGCGACCCGCAAATTGAAAATACCTCTGTTCCAATCAGATATGACCCGTTTAATATTGGTATCGCTTACGCCTTTGTTCGCGGACAGTGGGTACAGTGTATTTCTCAATATTATACAGAACTCCAAGGTCGTTCAGAAAAAGAACTGAAGTTAGCTAGCGCTGAGTTACGCAAACGCTCCTCAAATTATGGACGACAATCTCAAGTTTCAGCTAAGAATCTAGCAGAATTTTTAACATCAGTAGAAGCTCAAGAAGCTCTATTACAACAGCGTTCCTATGATGTAGAAGTTAAGGAAGTATTCCGAGTAATTGAGGGCGGAAAAGCGACAACAATCCGTAACGAACAACCACAACTTATTCCAGTTACTTTTGAAAATACTGATACTCAAGTAGCTGAAGATGAAGCGATCGTCCCAGAAATACTTGTAATGTATGAAGAGTTTTAATTATGACAAAATCTACTGGATTTCCCCTTGAACTCCTCACACGGCCTACTACAGAAAGGCTTGCTTATTTTAAGGATTACACCGTAGCGCATCCTCGACTTAAAGAAGTCTATGAAATTCTCATGCGAACAATTGCTGAACCCGCAGGGGCATCATTCATTTTTGTTTATGGCCCTAGCGGTATCGGTAAAACAACTTTGTGGCTCCGCGTTGAGCAGAAATTAAAGGAACTAGTATTACCTCAACTGGAAAGCGATCGCGGTCGTGTTCCTGTTGTTGGTATTGAAGCTCTAGCCCCAGAATCGAGATACTTCAACTGGAAAGAATACTATACACGCGCCTTAATTACCTTGGAAGAACCATTAATCGATCACAAGTTTGATTACGGTGTGCGTGGTATCTCTCGCGATAATTTTGGCAAAATTAATGTTGAGTCGAAAGTAGTTGCACCTGCTCTACGCAGAGCTTTAGAAAATGCTCTCATCCATCGTCATCCAGAAGTGTTTTTTGTAGATGAAGCACAACATTTTGGTAAGGTGGCAAGCGGATACAAGCTACAAGATCAATTAGACAGTCTCAAATCTTTAGCAAACATGACAGGCATCTTGCACTGTCTATTAGGAACATACGAACTACTGACATTCCGTAATTTGAGCGGTCAACTCTCACGTCGTAGTGTTGATATTCATTTCCGCCGTTATTGTGCTGATAGCCCAGAAGATGTACAGGCTTTTAAGAGTGTGTTGTTAACTTTTCAACAGCATCTGCCACTAGCAGAAACTCCAAATTTAGTCGATCAGTGGGAATATTTTTACGAACGTACTTTAGGATGTATTGGCACACTGAAAGATTGGCTGAAGCGTGTTCTGAAAGATGCCCTGGATCGAGAAGCAACAACAATCACTGTTAAAGATTTACAAAAACGTGCTTTGTCGGTTTCTCAGTGTCAGAAAATGTTCAAAGACATTCAAGAAGGCGAACGACAATTATCTGAAACAGAAAAAGATGTTCAAGACTTACGCTCTGCATTAGGACTTGGCGCAAAACCAATCGCACTACCAGAAGAAAACCCAAAAACTACTCGTCCGTCAGGAAAGGTTGGCAAACGCAAACCTAAAAGAGATCCCATCGGAGTGCAGCAAGATGTTAGCTAATGAACTAACAACATACGAATCTTGGGATTTAAAAAAGCCATTAATTCCACAACGTAGTCGTCTCTATCAACCTCAACCTATAGGTCTTGGTACACCTTACATAGAGAGTTTAACAGGTTATATCGCACGGATAGCAGAGTTGCATAGAGTTCTTCCAGGTATCTTGATGACTAGAGAAATTGCTCCACTGGTCAATAAACTGTATTTCCAAAATGGAGCTAATCGAGGTTTTCGTGAAATCTTCAATCGTAGTCAAGCTTTAAATGGCATGGGAGAGATGGCAGCAGATTTAGTTCAAGTGTTACAAAAACTGACGCTTAGAGATGACTTGCGTTTTTTAACCATGCTGTTTTGGTCAGACATTTTGACTCCACGCAATTTATTTCGCACTAAAAAAGCTTGGTGTCCAATTTGTTACCAAGAGCAATACCAAAACGGGCAAGTAGTTTATGAGCAATTGCTTTGGACAATCAAACTAATTACAATTTGCCCTCAGCATCAAAAACCCTTAATTGAGGTTTGCCCTCACTGCAATCATCAATCACTTTTATTAAGCTGGTACTCAAGACCTGGTTACTGTTCAAAGTGTGGAGAGTGGTTAGGCATAAATCAATGCCTTAAAACATTTACAGATGATGAAGTATCAATAAATTTACAGTTGGAGTGGCAGTCTTGGACTGCCAATGTTGTAGGAGAGTTAATTTTAGCTACTCAAAGCTTTGAATCTCCCCCATCCAAGGAAAATATTACAAAATCATTAAATTTAGTTATTGATAAAGTTGCAGAAAATAATGCAGCTGCATTTTCTCGTCTTATTGGAGTACCAAGAAATAGTTTGTGGATGTGGCAATCTACTAAAACTTTGCCAGAGCTAAATATACTTCTGAAGATTTGTTACGAATTAGAGATATCGTTGGTAGAATTTCTTGCTCCAAAAAATCTAGTCACTAAATCTTTTACAAAAATCTCGCAGAAGTACCTCCAACTTTCTCACACACCAAGGGTATCTCCAAAAGTTTTCGACCAACATAAAGTAAGAGATGCTTTATTAGCAATACTTGCAGCTAATGAAGAACCACCACCAACAATGGAAGAAGTTGCAAAGCGGTTAGGTCATCACAATAGAACTATTTCTAGACACTTTCCAGATTTGTGTAGTGCTATTTCTGCTAAATGTCATGATTACAACAAAGCTTGTCGTCTCAAAAGCATAGAAAAATTATGCAATGACGTTAGAGAGATTGTCCTTAGCCTTAATGCTCAGGGTATCTATCCAACAGAAGCTCGCGTTTGTGAATTAATTACAAATCCAGGATGTTTTAGATATAAACAAATCCGCGCTGCTTTTAATAATGCACGACGTGAGTTTGGTTTATAAGCTGTTATAGTTTTACCTATACGCTTTAAAAACTGGAACCATAACTTTGCCGCCTTTTATTGGAAGCATAAGCTTGCCGTTGCGGCAAAGTTATGGGTAAAGTCACAGTATTACCAGGGTCTACCTCTAGAGGGTAAGTTTGCACAACAGGCACAGAATTTTGTTGCTGCCGAATAATCTTAAAAATAACTTCCATTGCTACCAACCAAAGTCTTAAAATTGCTTTACCAGCCTCAAAAATTATAAGTAAAGGCTAGTAGGTGCGAAAATTGAGCTATACTCTTGTTGCTCTTAATTCAAGGCCTAGTGTTAAAAGGCTGATGAGTAAAGAGCCACTGATTCTAGTTTAAGGATAACCATTAAAATTTTAGTTGTATTAGCACCATGTCCGAGATTTATGTTAAGCTCTAAGCCCTACTCCCAAATAGGCGATCGCAGCTTGTTGTTCACCTTACCTGTTTAGGAGTTAAAAACAAAAGATGTTTTTGGTAGATTAACTCAAGTTAATTATCTATATAACGAAAATATTCCCATTTAATACGCTTCATTTGCTTAATACATCTTTATATCAGCAAGACCCATAGCTCAAATCTACTTATTGCAGAAATCAGGGAAATAATCTCCAAAGGTTGATTTTTTGGTGATAGAGAAGTGTTAAAGCTGATAATAAACATCCTAATCAGGTTAATCAAGCACTTGACAGATGCACAAGATATTTATTCTTGCTAAAGACAGACACTCGAAATACTTGACTGTTGTTTGTCTCGTGAGAATAAACCAGGAGGTTTAAGCTCTCTGCATTTTTGTCTCTTCTCAATCTTTAACATCAAAGAATGGCAGCGACTCAAAACTGCGGATCTAAATTTAGATGAATTTTTCTAAAAGTGCGGCAGCAATACGTATGATAGCTAATAAACTCGCCTAAAAATCCTGACTGCTTGTTACCTCGTTAAGCTAAATGATTTAGATAAAAGTTTGTCTGTAAATTAAATTCAAACTTAAACAATTATTTTGCTATTATTAGTCCATGCTAGTATTTAATATAAAATTACGAAGCAACAAAACCAGTCTTAATCGTCGTATAAGCGCGATGACCACTACTTTGTTTTTTCGTAACATAGAGACATAAAATTTTCTGTCTCTATATCTGGGACAAAAAGTGTATGTCCAAGAGAGCATATTCAAATACTATGCTGTCTTAAGCTTAAGAGGAAGAACGGTTAAAACCTACAAATCAAGAGCAATAAAGGCAAGCACTGAAAGTGGAAAACCTGCAATTTATTGGGTCTACTTCTGATTGAGAGTAGAAACAACCTCATTTGTAAAGGTGGCTTAAAGTTACACCGCTACAGTAGCGCCAAAAGAGAAAATCATTTCGTTTTCAATGGCGAATCATGGTTAAAAGTGCCGTAAAATCACCAAAATAAATGCCTGTGATAACCTTAACCTTTAATCTGTTGCAGGTAAATATCATAATAGGCGCTTGTAGCTCCTCTATTAGTAGCAATTTAACCCTTCCCAAAAATTTTGAGGATCTTTTTACGGATACTCAAAAGTTAAATACTGGCATTAGACTACATAGTTTATCAGTTTGGAGAGAGTAAGGATAATTTGAGCGTAATGACAGAAACTGCAACTGCACCATTAACTGGAAAAGCACTGCTTGCTAAGGTAAAAGAACTTTCTAATTTACCCAGAAGAGAGAGAGCAAAACAGTGTGGCTATTACACTGTTACTAAAAATAATCAGGTGCGCGTCAATCTGACTGATTTTTATGACGCTTTACTATCGGCTAGAGGAATTCCTTTAAGTCCAGAAGCACCTAAAGATGGCCGCGGTCGCGAACCGACATATCGGGTTAGCGTTCATCAAAATGGTCAAATTGTCATTGGTGCAACTTACACTAAGGCAATGGGTTTAAAGCCTGGAGATGAATTTGAAATTAGATTGGGATACAAGCATATTCACCTAATTCAACTAGGTGAAAGCGATAAAAAAGGCATCTCCCCAGAAGATATGGATGAGGTAGATGAAGACTTAGACGAAGAAGAGTAAATTGGTCGATGGTAGGGAGAAGTGACAGCCAAATTTTAGGACTACATATCCCTACTATTACAGCCAATAACTCTGTTTAAGAATTCTGTACTAATAAAACGATACGATTAGACATGTTGCTCAAGCCACAAATTTTAGTAGAGTCTTGAAGATAAACCAATAAGTCTATCGTGTTTTTTTTATTTGTTTTAGCAAATTTTTTTCAGCCATCAGTCAACACTCTACTGTCATTTCTAGAAAATGCCTCAGTACCAGTTGTTTTGATGGCATTTTTTATCAGTTGGGTAGTATGTTGGTTGCCATTAGCAGTCATATCTGCTGTTTTCGTGGGTTGGCGACCAACAAAACCTTTGCAGCCAGAGCAAAAGTTACCTCTCATAGTGACACTTTATTTATTAGCTCCCTTGGTGCTTTGGGGTGTAGTTTTGCTATGTAAAAAGTCTTTTGCTGATTATGGGTTAATCATAAAAACTTCCCTGCTGGGTGGCTTAGGAATAGGTTTTGGTTTGGGATTACTCAGCCTAGGTGTGATGTTTACTGTACAGTTTTGCCTGGGTTGGTGTGATTTTGAAAAGTCTAATATTAAGTTATTACCAGCTATCTTGCTACCGATTTTCTTAGTAGCGTTATTGGTAGGTGGTATTGAAGAATTAGTTTTTCGCGGTTTTTTGCTCACTGAATTGGAGCGAGATTATTCAGTTGGGATTGCTGCTGCAATTTCTAGCTGCATTTTTGCGGTGCTGCATTTAGTTTGGGAGCAACAGGAAACTTTACCACAAGTACCTGGACTGTGGCTGATGGGAATGATGTTAGTGATGGCGAGAATAGCAGATAAAGGCAGTTTGGGTATAGCTTGGGGATTACATACAGCTTTGGTGTGGGCGATCGCTACTATAGATACAGCCCAACTCATAACTTACACTGGTAAAGTACCCGAATGGTGGACTGGTAAATATAAAAAACCCCTGGCTGGGTTAGCAGGAGTTTTTTGCGTTCTGGGAACTAGCTTGATTCTTTGGTTGATATCTAGGAATTTAGGAAATTGAGTAGAGAAAAGGAGTCATGGCAAAAGAAACTGAGCAACTCTTTTAAACGCAGAGTGACGCTGAGGTTAGCGCCAAGTAACGCAGAGTGTTTGCAACGCTAATTTGCTATGAATTAATAAAATGGTATGCTCAGTGGTTTTTTAATATCGAAAAATGCGATCGCACCTCTCATTCTACTAGTGCGATCGCATTCATTTTGGTCTACCTTAATTAAACAAGTGCAACTGAGCAATAATAGTACTCACCACATGATGGGTAATTGGCAGACTATCAATCACCATCGCCAAACATAACAGCATCATGTAGGAGATGGAGTAGAGAAACACATCTTTGGCTACAGTGCGGTCTTCTGGCTGTTGCAATAAACACCAAGATTTGCGGATAAATAATCCACCTAAACCAGCGGCGATCGCCGCATAGATAATACCACTGGCATGTAAGGGATAGAACAATAACAGGGTGGCGACGACTGTAATGAGGGTATAATACCAAATTTGCTTGACTGTGGCTGTCGCACCCGCAATCACGGGAAGCATGGGGATACCTACCTTGGCGTAGTCATCACGAATCATCAACGCCAGCGCCCAGAAATGGGGCGGAGTCCATAAAAAGACAATGGCAAAAATTAACCACGCAGGCCAGCTTAAAGTGTTTGTCACAGCTGCCCAACCAACCAACGCCGGAATTGCCCCAGCCGCACCACCAATCACAATATTTTGAGTGGTGTGACGCTTGAGCCAGTGGGTGTAAATCAGTATGTAAAAAACGATGCCAGAAAATGCCAGACAAGCTGCCAATAAATTAGCAAACACTGTTAGTAGGGTAAAGGAAAGTACAGCCAAAGCGATCGCAAAAATTAGCGCATCCCTTGGCTGTACTCTGCCAGAAGGCATAGGACGATGGCGCGTCCGTTCCATGTCGTAATCAATATCTCTGTCATAGATACAGTTGATTGTCTGAGCGCTGGCCGCAGCCAGTGTACCACCAGTCAGAGTGACTAACAACAGTAATGGGTCTACTTGTCCCTTAGCTGCAACCCACATACTCCCAGCCGTAGTAATCAAAAGCAAGGGAATAATTCGAGGTTTAGTTAGTTGGTAATAGCTTTGAATTACCTGGAGGAAAGTTTCGTGGTGGCGAGAGACATTAGTCTCAATCATCTTGGTTCTATTTCCTTAATTGTCAACAATGTGTGTCTAGTCTTAGCTCTGTCTGATTGTGGAGAGTGATCCGCCCAGAAGCCTTTGCTGGGGTGATAATCTTGAACCTTGCCGTTTCTGAATTTGAAGCGTCAGTGGCTAGTGTTTGAGAAACTCAGGCAGAGGTGAAGATAGGAAGACTTTCACCAGTTCTATGGGGTGAATTACTAATGACTAATGGCTAATGTCTTATCACCATTAGTCATCAGTCATCGTAGCGATCGCATCAGTTTGGCCACAAACCAGGATTTGTTAAGGATTCGAGCTTTTGGCTGGGGTATGCAGAGAATTTGTCGCTAAACCTACAGACAAACTGTTGATTTCACGATTAGCAGCCCAGTCACGCAATGCGAGAACCGTAAACCCGACCAAAGTACCAAGCAAAGCCGCACCGATAGCTTGGTGAGAGACAGTTAGCGGCTCGACTTGCAGATGCAAACGAAAAGTAGCAACGCCTAACAAAATTTGTAAGATCAATAAACCACCAGCCATATTTGCTAGTCGCCGCAAAGCTGGATGGAGGGCTGGTGTGCGCCAAGAAATTAAAACTACGGCTAGGGTTGCTACTGTTGGCGGTACTAACCCAAAAATATGGCTGTACATCACGCTGCAAAGTTCAGACGTACCAAAGCATTGGTGTAACGCCCAGCGAGAACCGACTATAGCGCCTAGTAAACTCTGCACATAAACCAACATAGCCGCAGCTAAACCAATCCAGGGTAGCTTGCCTACATTCCCAGTTCCCTGATAGGGAGCCAGAGCCGTACCGACTACTAGTAGGGTGGTGAAAAATAACAGTGCTGTTCCCAAGTGGGCGGTAACGATGTCAAACCGCAGCAGTTCAGTAACGGTGAGTCCTCCCAAAATGCCTTGAAACACAATTAAAAACAGAGCAAAGCTTGCAGCCCAAGGCAACCAGACAGGCAAAGAGCGACGGTGCCACCAAGATAAACCAGCCAGTGCGATCGCGCTCACACCAATCAAGCTTGCATCCAAGCGGTGAAACCACTCCAAAAATACTTGGAGATTCATTTGTTTGGCTGGTACTAGTTCCCCGTAGCATAGCGGCCAGTCTGGGCAAGCAAGTCCGGCATTCATTACACGGGTGGCAGAGCCAATAGCCATTAAAATCAAGGTGGCTATAGACATTCTCCACACCAAGCGACGAATCATTTCCTTCGGCTTTTGTTGCTCAACTGCCGCATCATTTTGTTGTTTTAGGACAAATTCGTTCATGAACGATTCCTTCTGCCGATCTTGGTAGTAGCTCTCTTAAAATTTCTAATTTTTTCGTACCAACCCATTTCCACCCTAGCGTATACAGCCAAGTTTAGAGATGGGCTTTCACTTATTACTTTGAATCACTTCTGATGGTTTTAGTCTGAAGCTTTAGGTATTTTTCAAGTTGTGAGCAATAAGCAGTTGACAAACAATTTTCCTAACCTAAATTTTTTCTTAAATTTTTCCAGTTATCCCTATTTATCCTTGTCAGTATCTAATAAATCTCTTTTACTCAGAAATAGTAAAGTGGCTGAAAAAATTAATAAAAATTTCAGACCATTTGGCTTTATGTTTAATAGCCTAGACTACCTTAGTAAGTGGGCAGGTTTGAAAAAACGTAATCAATTAATTTAAGTAAGCCGTGAAAATTCCAAGTTCAATCTGGACATTACTGATTGGCATCGTACTAACGTTAGCCAGTCTTTGGTACGGTCAAAATCACGGTCTGTTGCCGACAGCAGCCTCTGATGAAGCCGTCTTAGTTGATGGTTTATTTAACTCGATGATGACCGTTTCTGTAGGTATATTTTTGATTGTTGAAGGTGTTTTAATCTACTCTGTATTTAAATACCGTCGGCGTGCTGGTGACAATGAAGACGGGCCACCAGTAGAAGGCAATGTACCTCTAGAAATACTCTGGACGGCGATCCCCGCAATTATTGTGATCGGTATTTCTGTTTATAGCTTTGATGTGTATAACGAAATCGGTGGCTTCGATCCCCACGCTGTTCACGAAGCGCCTATAAATCAAAGTTCGATGAATATGCCCGGAGCCGCGTTCGCGCAGCGTGCGGGAACCGCTCTCGCAGCTACCTTGACAGATACTCCTCCTAGCACTGCACCAAACCTGAATCAAGAAAAATCTGATGAGGCGATGCAAGACCCAGCCACCGCTGCTGTACGGAATGCTGATCAGATTCCCCAACTTCGTAATGCTCCTGGTGTAGGTAGTGTAGCTCCTACTCTTGGCTCCAGCCCCGACAAAGCAGGCCAGCCAGCTAGTTTAGCGGTTAATGTTACAGGTCTGCAATATGCCTGGATTTTTACTTATCCAGAAACAGGCATAACCACAGGTGAACTGCATGTTCCCATCGGGCGAGAAGTGCAAATCAATATGACAGCTAATGATGTCATCCACGCCTTTTGGGTGCCAGAATTCCGCTTAAAACAAGATGCGATTCCTGGTAGACAGAGCGAAATTCGCTTCACACCGAGAAAAATCGGTGATTATGCTCTAATTTGTGCTGAACTTTGCGGCCCCTACCACGGCGCGATGCGAAGCCAAGTGGTAGTGGAAAGTCAAGAAAATTTTGACAAATGGATGCAAGAGCAGCTGGTGGCTAGTCATGAAACCTTGAATAAAGCTGTTGCTGTTAATCCAGCCAACCTCACCCCAGATGAATTTCTCGCGCCTTACACCAAGGAAATGGGAATTCAGCCAGAAATTTTACATCAAGTTCACAAGTAGTCCAAAGTCAATAGTCCACAGTCAATAGCCCAGAGGAAAACCATCAGACCATTGACCATTGACCATTGACCCTTGACCATTGACCATTAACTATGACACAAGCCCAAATACAAGAAACAGCCAATTTTCCGGTGCGGATTGATGAACCGGGAGCCAGAAAATGGCGAGATTACTTTACTTTTAACACTGACCATAAAGTGATCGGGATTCAATATCTCGTCACTTCCTTCATTTTTTATTGCATTGGCGGTGTTCTCGCTGACTTAGTACGAACAGAACTACGCACTCCCGAAGTAGATTTTGTCAGTCCAGAAGTATATAACAGCCTGTTTACGCTACACGCCACAATTATGATTTTCTTGTGGATTGTGCCAGCTGGTGCGGGGTTTGCCAACTATTTGATTCCCCTGATGATTGGGGCTAAAGATATGGCATTCCCTAGATTGAATGCTGTGGCTTTTTGGATGATTCCTGTTGGGGGTTTATTGCTGGTGGCTAGTTTAGCTGTAGGCGATGCGCCAGATGCTGGTTGGACTTCCTATCCACCCCTCAGCTTGGTGACAGGCCAAGTAGGTGAAGGGATTTGGATTATGAGTGTGCTGTTGCTGGGTACGTCGTCGATTTTGGGGGCGATAAATTTTCTTGTCACCTTAATCAAGATGCGGACTCCAGGAATGGGAGTACATCAAATGCCCTTGTTTTGTTGGGCGATGTTTGCGACTTCGGCATTAGTTTTGATGTCAACTCCAGTCTTAGCCGCAGGTTTGATTTTGCTGGCATTTGACTTATTAGCAGGCACAACATTTTTTAATCCGACTGGCGGCGGTGATCCTGTAGTTTACCAGCACATGTTCTGGTTTTACTCTCATCCGGCAGTTTATATCATGATTTTGCCGTTCTTCGGGGCAATTTCCGAGATTATTCCCATACATTCTCGTAAACCAATTTTCGGTTATAAAGCGATCGCCTACTCTTCCCTAGCAATTAGCTTTTTGGGGTTGATAGTTTGGGCGCACCACATGTTTACCAGTGGGATTCCCGGTTGGTTGCGGATGTTCTTTATGATCACTACGATGATCATTGCTGTACCCACAGGGATCAAAATTTTCAGCTGGTTAGCCACAATGTGGGGTGGCAAAATCCAACTCAACTCAGCCATGCTATTTGCCATTGGTTTTGTTGGCACCTTTGTAATTGGTGGCATTAGTGGTGTAATGTTGGCGGCTGTACCTTTTGATATCCACGTTCACGATACTTATTTTGTCGTGGCTCACCTCCACTATGTGTTGTTTGGTGGAAGCGTGTTGGGGATTTTTGCCGCGATATATCACTGGTTCCCGAAAATGACGGGACGGATGTTCAACGAATTTTGGGGTAAGGTTCACTTTGCGCTGACAATTGTGGGTCTGAATATGACCTTCTTACCCATGCACAAGCTAGGGATGATGGGAATGAACCGCCGCGTTGCTCAATACGACCCCAAATTTACGCTGCTAAATGAAATCTGCACCTATGGCGCTTACATACTTGCTGTTTCCACCTTTCCATTCATCATCAATGCAATTTGGAGTTGGATGTACGGTGAAAAAGCAGGTAATAATCCTTGGCGAGCGCTGACCTTAGAGTGGATGACAACCTCGCCACCAGCAATTGAAAATTTTGATGGATTCCCCGTATTAGCTACAGGGCCTTATGACTACGGCTTAGAAAGAGCTAATGAAGGTGTGCCGTTATCAGATCCCAATCCCTTGTTATCGGCTGGCCCCAACTCGGTACTACGTGCCGATCCTGATGAGCCATATCCCACCATCGAGTCTGACCTGGAACAACGTGTTTCGGGTAATAAAGATTAAGGATGGAATAGGAGCTAGGGATTTAGCATTCTCGCTCTCAAAATTCTCTAGCTCTTAGCCATACTGCATTTTTCATACTTCATACTTCACACTTAATAAGATTCATGCAAAGTCAAACCATTGACCCAGCTAAAACCGAATTAAATCATCATCATAGTGCAGCCACAGTTGGTCATCACGAAGAACATCCAGACCATCGCTTGTTTGGTTTGTTTGTCTTCTTAGTGGCTGAAGGGATGATTTTTTTGGGTTTGTTTGGAGCCTATCTAGCTTTTCGTTCGACCTTACCTGTGTGGCCTCCTGCTGGCACACCAGAATTGGAATTATTACTTCCTGGAGTTAATACTGTCAATCTGATTGCCAGCAGTTTTGTGATGCACAATGCTGATACGGCAATTAAAAAGAATGATGCACGAGGTGCGCGGATTTGGTTAGCGATTACCGCCGCAATGGGGGCAATTTTCTTGGTGGGGCAGGTATATGAATATACTCATCTAGAATTTGGTTTAACTACCAATTTATTTGCTAGTGCCTTTTACGTTTTAACTGGTTTCCACGGATTGCACGTTACCATCGGCGTTTTAGCAATTGTGGCAGTATTGTGGCGATCGCGCGTCCCTGGTCATTATAGTAACGAAAAGCACTTCGGTATTGAAGCTGCCGAAATCTACTGGCACTTTGTAGACGTAATTTGGATAATTCTGTTCGGATTACTGTATTTACTGTAGGTATTAATGATTAAGTTGTTCACTCCACGCGAATAACTTAAAACTGAACCCCCACAAGGGGTTTTTTTATAGCACAGTTATTTTTATACCCAAAAAGGTGCAATATTCACTGCACCTTTTCAATCTTAACTACCTATTGCTATTTTTTCAGCGCTCTGCTCTCCTAGATGGAGAAAGAGATACTCAATCAAAAATTGTTTTGTATTACCTACGTGCATTATCATCTGCGCTGCGTTTAACGGTATCGGGATAGACTGAACCCCATTGTTTGACAGCTTCTGCTGATTCTTTAGCAATTCTTTGAGTGCGTTTACCAGGCTCATCTTCAGTTTGACGAGCTTCTCTGTTCCATTCACCAGTAGTTTTAGGTCTATCAGCTTTATCTTGATGTACCACTCTATCAAGTTCTCTCGTTACAGCTTTGGTGTTACCACGCTCAATATTAGCGTTTGTTGTCAAGACTAAAAATCCCACTAGTACTAAAGCGACAAACCGCTTTACTTGAAGACCATTCAGCAGAGAACTGATGCGAGAAAATGCTTGAGAAATCAGATTTATCATGAACTGCACTCCATTATTTTTACGTTTTTAGAACTAATTGGTTAGCTTTAAGTACAGGTTAGGAATGAAATTTAGTCAAAAACCAACCTATTTGGGAACCAATCAGCTTTATTGAAAGACATATCAAGACTATCTGTTACAAAGGTAAATATTCCTCTAGCAGAAGTCAGAGCTTGCTTATAGCCAAGAGTGCATATTTAATCTTGTACAGTCTGAAATTTGAATTACTTTATTTAGAAAACATCTATCTTAAGTGCGATCGCTCTCAAATAAAGTAAACTTCTATTCAGGACAATTCCACAGTGCAACTTGCTGTCTAAGTTCTTCTATATCTAAATAATCATGAGCAAAGGCTTTGCGTAATAACGGATGGGGAATAAATTCGTCATATTTTTGCATTTCTGGCGCTTCGGCTGTGCTGACTAAATCTTCTGCGGAAATTCTTTGCTCACATAATGAAGCAATTTCTGGTTGCAGATTTTTAAACTTACCTTTGCCTAATTTCAAAATTAAATAATAAGGGTTAATTCCCCCAATACTACTAATTTCTAAAGATTCTCGACAAAAAGAATTGAGCAATCTTTCTAAGGTGCGATAAGTTACCGTTCCCACCCAAGGGAAAATACAGCATTTATTTTTATCTAAGTGCAATAGCTGAGATTTTGCTAATCCAGCAGATTGGACTAATTCTCTGACTATTTTTAGACGTTGTTTAGCGTTTTTTTGTAAATAACTATATTCCACATCTTCAAGTAAAACCTGCCGCATTCGCCGTAAAATTTTTGTATGAATACTACCACCACCACCACGCCAATAAACGGTAGCTTTACCATCTACTTGTTTAGCTAAAACCACTTTCCTTTTAAAATCAACTTCTAAAACTTCCCAAGTGCGACCTGCTAAACCAAATTGATTACCTACAGGTGGTGGTGTGACGATACTACCAATTTCTGTAGTCCCTTGCTTAATCACATATTCTTGATTATCAGCAAAGACAGCATAGAACTGAAATCTACCTACTATTTTTTCGCCAGCCAAGCCGATAATTAGTTTACCTTGCTCAGTTTTCTGAACATGATTAATATCAATTAAATAACGTAATAATAGTTTCAAATCTTCTTGAGTAATTGCCGCAAAAGGTGGAAATTTTAAAACTTGTTTTGCTAAATTAGCCGGAGATATTTCCCCTGTTGCTAATAAAATACTCATCGTCTGATGATAAAGCAAACTCAAAGGATATTTAGGCGGCTTTATTGGCTCAATCCAACGTTCTTCTAAATACAGTTGAATAATGGCAATACACTGTAAAAGTTGCCAGGGAATTTGCTCAGGAAGACATACTTCTTGTGATGGTTCATTCTCAGCACACACAAAACGCATATCTGCTGCTACACCTCTTCTACCAGCACGTCCCAAACGTTGTAAAAAGCTGGCTACAGATAAGGGTGATTCTAACTGAATGACTCGCTCTAAATTGCCAATATCTATACCTAATTCTAAGGTGAGCGTCGCCGCAGTTACAGCAGGATGATGAGGTTCTTGCATAGCTTTTTCCGCAGCTTGACGCAAGCTTGCTGAGATACTGCCGTGATGGACATGATAAATATCTGGTTGTGCTTGTTCTTGAGCAACTTGTCGCAAAGAAGCAATTACAGATTCAGTTTGAGTGCGGTTATTTGCAAAGATGAGACATTTTTGATTTTTGGTGAGATTAAATAGGTAATTATCATATATTGCTGATGAATTAATATCATCACGAAGATAAAAATGTTCGACAGCAAGTTTAATTTGACGTTTGCCAACTTCAATTTTGGGAGTAATTACTTGTTTGTCGGTTCCCGAACTTAACCATTCTTCTGCCAGTGAATAATCACCAAGGGTAGCTGATAAACCAATGCGCCGGGGTTGTGATTGAATTGTATTTGCTAAACGCTGCAATTGACAAATAATCTGACAGCCGCGTTCCGAACCCATGAAAGCATGAATTTCATCAATAATGACAAATTTTAAATCTCCAAATAAGCGGACTAAATCATGGTGTTTATTAATTAGTAGGCTTTCGAGAGATTCGGGAGTAATTTGGAGAATGCCTTGGGGATTTTTTAAAAGCTGATTTTTGCGACTTTGAGCAACATCACCATGCCAGTGATAAACAGGAATATCGGCTGTTTTAAGTAAGCCATTAAGACGTTCAAATTGGTCATTAATTAAAGCTTTAATCGGGCCGATATATAATGCACCAATTGTATTTGTAGGGTGATTATGTAAGACAGTTAATACTGGTAAAAATGCTGCTTCTGTTTTTCCCGCCGCCGTGGCTGCTGCAACTAACAAGTGAGCATCAGTGTCAAAAATTACTTCACAAGCAGCAATTTGCACTGGTCGTAATTCCGTCCAGTTGTGATGGTAGATATATTCTTGAATGAAGGGTGCAAGTCGGTTAAAGGCATTAGTCATCTCATGTTTAACTAGTCAATATTTAATTAGTTGTGGTTTTGCTTATTTAATTAGTTACAAACTAAATTCTGCTGCGTCATCTTCATCGATAGCTGCATTTTTACCAACGGCTATAGGTTTGAATTGAGAGCCATGAATTAATTCACTGAATGCTATTTTTGGATTTTGGTGCAGGATATTCAGCACGCTAATAAAGTCGCGGATGATTTCGCCGGGTGTGAGTAATGCTTCTGCACCTAGGCGACTCACGATTTCTTGTAAGAATTCTTGTAAGTTGCGATCGCTCAACGTTTTATCATAGCCATAGTGGGTTACATGAATTTCTTTCAGGCGTTGTAACAGCGTGAAAATTTCCGCTTCACTCAAGGGGTTTAACCGAATAACTGGCCCTAAAAACTCCTGAACATTCGCTTGGGTAGCAAAGCGACTTTCTTTGGTACGTCTGCGCCAAGCTTGGTCAGCAAATAAGCCACGATTTTGGTCTTCTAAAAACTTGGTGGTACCACCAATAAAAATTCCCAGATGTTCGGCTTTGCATTGCATGGTATCGTTAAACATTGCCAGCAGTCTGTTATAGTTTTTCTCGCGGGTAACAGTAGTAGATATTTGATATAAATTTACCGCTTCATCTAATAAAATTAATAGACCTTTATAACCAATTTCGGCAACAAATTTCGCTAATAATTTAATATAGTCATACCAACTTTCATCATCAATAATTACCCGCACCCCTAAAGCAGCCCTGGCTTCAATTTTAGTGCTGAATTCTCCGCGTAACCAACGCAAAGCCGCATTTTTTAAATTATCATCATCTAATCTATAACCACGCCAATAAGCAATAATGACGTTACCAAAATCAAAGCCGTGAACTAAATCTTCAATATACTGTACAACTTCTCGAATTTTGGTTTCCACCTGGTCATCAAAACCTTCGTCTGTTGGACGCATATTAGTTTCTTTGGCAACTTCTTGCTGGATTTTGTTAATCCAGCCTTCTAAAATTGAAACTAAAGCACCGCCATCAGGACGGGTTTTGCTGGAAAGGTGACTCATTAATTCTCTGTAAGTCGCTAAACCTTCGTTGTTGCTTCCTGCGAGGCGACGTTCGGATGATAAATCAGCATCAGCTACTACAAAACCTTGCTCCATTGCTCGGTTGCGAATCATTTGTAGGAGAAAGCTTTTACCGGAACCATAGTTACCAATAATAAAGCGAAATGCTGCTACACCTTCTGCAATATCATCTAGATTTTGTATCAGGCTTTTAAGTTCTTGTTCTCGACCAACTGCTATATGTTCAACTCCTAGTCTTGGTACTACTCCTGCGCCTAGGGAATTAATTAAAGCAGTGGAAATTTTCTTCGAGATTTTGAGCTTTGCCATGTACTTCACTAGATTTGATATTTAACGCAATAATAATTTTACGATAACAAGTAAATTTAATTTGATGAGGCTTGCCTACTCATCAGGTCTTCGTACATAGCAATCATTTTGCGGACATTGTTCAGGTGTTCTTGATAAATTTCGGGAATGTCTTCTCCTGGCTCGATGATTAATTCGCCAATGGTATCATTTGCTCGGTCATTGATTGAATCAATTAAGAGATTCGGCATGGTAATATTTGCTTCGGCAATTTGTTTAATTGTCCCTTTGGGATTATCTGCTTGTAATATTGCTTTTAATACTTCAATTTCATGCCCTGGTAATTTTTCTAATAAATTAGTCCATTCTTCAGGTAAGTCTTCACTTAGATCTTCTGGAGTGGCAATTAAATCGGCAAAAGGAAATAACTCTGGTTCATCTTCGATGGGGAGATTTATAGGTAGATGCTCTAAATTAAGTGTTTCTGTTTGTTGGAGTAATTCCCAAACTTGGTTTTGTAATAAATCTCGTTCTTCTTGTAATATAGAAACTTGACTATTTAGCTGTTGTAATTCTGATTCTTTATCTGATGTTTGCTGAGTTAAGTTATTCAGTCTACTAATGATGTCGTTTCTTTCTGTTATCGTGTCGGCTAATAATTTATTCTGCTGATTAACAACGATTTCTAGTTCTTGAATTTGAATTCTGAGTTCATACATTTTTTCTTCTAGCTGAGGTTTGAGTCTACCTAATAAAGTTAAATTGTTCTCAAGTTCTTGTTTATCTTGTCGTAGTTGAGCAATTTGAGTTTGCAACTGGACAATTTCAGCATGAGAAACATTACTATGTAACTCTAAGCGGCGTTTTTCGGCTGTGAGATTAGTACAAGTGTTACTCAGTTCTGTGCTTGTTTTTTCTAGAGTTTTAATTGTATTTTTTAGGTTATTAGTTTCAGTTTCTAATTGTTTTTTCTGCCCAGCAAAATTACTCAATTCTCGATGTAGACTATCTCTTTGATTGCGAGATTCTGCAATTTGATTTTGGAGTTTTTGGTTTTCGGCGTATAATAAACTGCGATGTTCTTCTATTTGTTTGATTTCTCGATAAATGCGATTTTTTAAAGCTTCTTGCTCTTTAATGTGTTTACGTAAGGTCACTAACACCAGCATTTCGTGATGTCTACGTCGTTTATCAACAAATAATGCTGCGGCATAAGTAGCAAGTACAGTAATTATGCCTGTAATGAAGGCTTGACTAAAATTCCAGTTGGGAACAAGACTAAGCCCAAAACTTACACTAAAGGCAACTATGCCTAAAAGAAACCGATTACTGACCATTACTGCTTGCATATTGCTGGTGTTAATTCGTAATTCGTAATTCGTAATTAAGACTGAATATTTGTTGTACTAAAGAGAGATATATCTGCTTTTAAAAAATCAATAAACTGTCGTGCTGTGCGTCCAGAACGACCGTTATGACGTGTTGCCCACTGTAATGCTTGATATTCTAAATCTTCTGGGCTGAGATTAATTTTTGTTTGTGCTGCTAAATGGCGAATAATTGTTAAATAAGTCTGTTGATTGGCTGGTTCAAAGGTTAATGTCAAACCAAAGCGATCGCTAAATGATAACTTCTCCTGCATGGTATCCCAAGCATGGATTTCTTCGTGATCTTTGGGTGTGGGTCTATCAGCGAAATATTCCCGAATCAGGTGACGGCGGTTCGAGGTAGCATAAACAACTACATTTTGTGGACGTGCGGTTAAATTCCCTTCTAAAACTACCTTAAGGGCTTTAAACGCATCGTCATCTTCCTCAAAGGAGAGGTCATCCACAAAGATGATAAATTTTTGGGGTAACCCGCGTAACTGTTCGACAATTTTGGGTAAATCTTGTAAGTCAGATTTGCCTACTTCTAGTACACGCAGTTGACGTTCTCCATACTCGTTCAATAAGGCTTTGACTAAAGAAGATTTACCCGAACCGCGACTACCGTAAAGTAATACATGCAATGCTGTTTCGCCACATAATAAAAACTCTGTATTTTTCAGCAAAGCATCACGCTGCCATTCATAGCCTACCAGTGTACTTAACTGTATTGGGTCAGGATAAGGAATACCGGCAAACTGCCCACTTTGCCAACGTAAGGCGCGATACTCAGCAAATAAACCTACGCCAAATTTGCGATAATAAGCAGCTAATTCTTCTACAGCATCAGCCCAATGTTCCCAATTTGGCAAATACACGGTTGTGTTGCTGCTGAGATGATTGTGTTCTTGATACCAAACTACAGGCGAAACAGGTAAATGAGCAACAGTCTGCACCCATTCGCTAAGACAAGCAGTGCTGCATTCATAAAGACTTTGTAATATCTGTAAATCATTTTGGGCGGCGGCAATTAAAGTTGGAGGTAACTCCGAGAAATCTCTTTGTTGCGCCATTCGGCTAAAGGGATTTTCACAAAGGAGAATTTGTGAAATTAAGTAGTCTTCCCAATTTTGATTGTGTGCTGCTAAGGCGTGGAAGTAATTTCCGTAGGCTTGGAGACAACCCCTAGCGTCGGCATCAGTGTAACGTATTGCTTGCAACAGTTCCAGAAAGGCGATCGCGGCTTCGCTCTGGAGAACAGATTGGTAGAGTAAAAGAGATGCTGCTTGACGCTGGAGAAATTGAACCTGGGCTAATGACGAAGTACTTGCCGTTGCCATCGCTGGAATATCCATCAATCAACTGGGTGATGTAGCTCAATAGCTATGGTAAATTGTCTGCCGACCTTGGCTGTAAAGTCAAAATCTACATAGGTTGTAACAATGAATTTAAGTATAATTGCTGCTTTTGCTTACGGTATCTTAGCAATTGTCGGTGGAATTATGGGCTACGTTCAGGCGCGCAGTAAAGTTTCGCTCCTCAGTGGTTGTATTAGCGGTTTGTTGCTGATTTTATCTGCTTACTGGCAACTTCAAGGGCAACCTTGGGGTTTGATTTTAGCCGTTTGTGTGACTGGGGTTTTGGTGGTTGTGTTTGCTTTAAGGTTTGCTAAGACACGCAAGTTTATGCCTGCGGGATTGATGATTGTTTTAGGTGCATTGACGCTGGCTGTGATGGCACATCAGCTATTGGGGCGGTAATTCCGTTTCACTTTAAGTTTGATACAAATAGACCGCAGGGGGCAGGGAGCAGGGAGCAGGGAGCAGGGGGAAAGAATGAGAAACCCATAAATTTGTCTCATTTTTTTCGTGACATGGTGTAAGAATATATGAGTTTTCTGTCATAGTACATTTATATTATTGTATTGCTGTGGCGATCGCTAGTACAGGTCGGCGTAAATCAACAGAACACACTTCGACTACTTCGGCTGCGCTCAGTACAACTACACTCAGTGACATCTGGAATTGCTAAAAGGCTTGTGGTGTCACTATTCTTTCTTTTTCCTTTTTATTTTTTACTTTTGCCTTGTTGTACTAGGCAATAAGACAGCGTGAGTAAAAAATCTTGCCTACTACTGAAGTCACAGCATAAATTATTAATATGTGACCGCAAAAAATTCAGCATCCTTTTGCCAAAACATCCGGTTTTATTTATTTGGTAATGATAAATAAAAATAATATTGGATATGATTTTGACAGTTTTGGGTACAGCCGAGAGTTTACCCATTCAGTAACCGGGGTTTCTGCGTTCATCTCACTTTGATAACGCAACATACTATGTATATGACATTTATTAGTCTTATTTCAGGATGAATTACAGTCCTGATTGAGTTTTGCATCCTAAGTTTTATCTAATATCCATCTAGAGACAGGTATTTTTAGGTAAATATTCAATTATTAACGTGGAGCTATGACTCAGTTAAATCCTAAATCACTTTTATCTAACAAATATTAGGTAAATTGATAACATGTTTTTTATGATACTAAATGGTTGTACTACTATCTATATTAACTAAATTAACAGATAGTCAACATCAATCATAAAAAACCATAAAGCTTGCTATATAAGGCTTTATGTTCAAGATAATGTTGTCATATTCATAAAAATTACGCCAAATTGTAGTCAAGAAAATGATATTAAGGTGATTTTGATTACTTTTTTATTTTGACTTATCGAGGAAACTATAAAGTCATTAAATCAATGAATACCTCAGTCTAGTATTTTCACTAAAAGCATCTTATGATTTTAAAGTTTTTATAGTAATGCTCAGTAATATTTAAAGCAAAAATAAAGGTAATCGTGCCATTTTGGCAGTTATAGATATCAGAAATACGATATTACTGGAGAAGAAAGAATAATTGATATTTAGATACTTATCGCTATCTACTTAAAGTCCGCAAGTAACAATAATCCTGAAATTAAGTAATTGATTATCTCAGCACTTTTACGAAGTAGGAAATCAAATATGTTATTACCACTATCTTCTCAAAGCGTTATTCAGTATCTGCAAGCAATCGGACTGTGTAGCTTAGAAGATGGCAATTCAGATTTATCTGATGTGCCAGGAAGTAGCAAAAAGAATTTCAATTTATTAGTGACACTGGGAAATCGTCGCCAATTACTAGTTAAACAAGAACATCATCAGGAAAATGACGGAAATCTCCATGAATTTTTTAATGAGTGGTTATTTCACCAATTACTCAAGCAGTTTCCTGTTTTAGGTAATATTGCCGCGATCGCATCATTAGTAGTACATTATGATGAAGAAAATTCCATTCTTGTCCGCAATTATTTAAGTGAATATCAAGAATTAGGTAACTTTTATCAACATAGCTATAGCTTCCCTACAGAAATAGCCACTGCTATTGGTACCACAATTGCAGGTTTGCATCGCACAACTTTCCAGCGCCGAGAATATCGAGATTTTATGGCGACAGCGCCAGCAGGACAGTATCGCTATAACTTTTACAACCCAGCGCAGGGTATAGAATCACTTACACCTGATATTTTTGGTGCAGTGCCAAAATCAGCATGGCAATTTTATACATTTTATCAGCGCTATGAAAGCTTAGAATATGCGATCGCAGATTTAGCTTGTGAATGGAAACCTTGCTGTTTAACTCACAACGATTTGAAGTTGCACAACATTTTGCTACATTCTCGTTGGGATAAACTCGATAATTGCCTAGTGCGCCTGATAGACTGGGAAGCTTGCGCGTGGGGAGATCCAGTTTATGATTTAGGCACTTTAATCGCCAGCTATTTAAAAATTTGGCTTTCTAGTTTAGTAGTAGATTCCATGCTGGAGTTAGAAGAATCTTTGCAGTTAGCGATGATACCACTAGCAGAAATTCAACCTTCATTACTGGCTTTAATTCAAGCTTATCTCAAGGCTTTTCCTGCTATTTTAGAACACCGCCCAGATTTTGTAGAGCGTGTCATCCAGTTTGCAGGACTCGGAATAATTCACCAAATTCAAGACAAAATCAAGTATCAGCAACACTTTGATAATACTGATATGTGTGCGCTACAAGTAGCACAAAATCTGCTAACCATACCAGAGAAATCTGTAAACAATGTTTTTGGTGTTACCGCCTCAGAAATTATTGCACCGATGGCTAAACAGCATCAACTAACCCAACCGCAAAAATCACCAAAATTGGTTCCCTTATACTACGAAAAAACCCGTCTGCGCGGATGTTAAATAATTGTCATTTTTCCTCGGTCAATAGTCAATAGTTCTTCTGCCTTTTCTCTCCTACTCCTTACTCTCCATTCAGCAATGCTAGACACTTCTACCAACCCTTTGTTAAATTCTCTGTTTGATATTGCGAGAAATATCCAGATTGAATCTAACTTTTCGATTCATCATCCTGACTATCAAACTTTTGCTTTACCAACAAAAATAGCAGATAGATTTCAGCAGAATTCTGCGGTTTTACAGCAAAAATATCTCACGTTGCTACTGCGTAATTTCCTATATGGGATTTATTACAACGGTTCTCTACAAAATGTTTTAGCTGTTAATTCTGATACAGCTAATGGCTTACCACAGCAGAATTTAGCTAATAATCCTCATTTGGGTATTGACTGGGAATTTTACGCCCAACTGCACACGAATAACCACGGTAAAGGATATTTCGACCCTAGTTGGCAAGTTTTACGTCAAGAACCTGATGGGAGTATGGCGGTGACAAAATGTGGTTTAACGTTATATATTGAGCCAGATTGTCATCTGAAATCTCATAGCAAGTCTGCTAAACCGGGTGAGTCGGTATCTATTTGGATGCCGAAAAATCATCTACAAAATGGCTGTTATGTAGCTGTAAGTGATGTAGGACAAGAACAGCAAAGTGTAGATACGGAATTGGGAACAGGAAGAATCTATTTTAATATTACGGCAGATGGGGCGATCGCCCTCATGGATAGCCTAACGCAGCAACTCAACCAAGCTGCACTTCCCTTTACCTTTCAAGTACTTTACAATCCTAGAGCTTACGGACGCTACGACTCCGGCTTACTTTATTTTGAACGAGAAAACTACCCAGCAATTCACCAAATTCTTCAAGCTGTTTATGCAGAACATCAATCGCATTTTCAGCCAGGAATCCCTTTATTCACTAAGTTTTTAGCTCCAGGACTAAGTTTAGCTGAAGAACCAATTCAAAAATTTGCCGTGCAAGAAAGTTTTGGAATGAATCGTTGTCAAATTGTCGCTCATGCTTTATTGGAAGTATGGCAAAAAGGTAAAGATGCAATGGAAGAGCGAATGAAGTCAATTGAAAAACACTTTGCTATCCATTCAGTTGACTTGCAACGCCCTTATCTCAACCCTCATTCTGAAGATATATATTACCCCTTACATTGATAACTGACGCGATTGCAGTGAGATAATTTGAGATGGCAGGCTGAATAGTTTGCCATTTTGTTTTTTAATTTTTAATTATACAAAAATGTCTTTTATTTATAATCGTACCGTGCGCTTTGCAGATACTGATGCTGCGGGTGTAGTTTATTTTGCTAATGTTTTGAGCATTTGTCATGAAGCTTATGAAGCATCTCTCAACGCAGCAGGAATAAATATCAAGGCTTTTTTTACTAAGCCTGCTGTTGCTTTTCCGATTGTTCATGCTAATGTTGATTTTCTGCGCCCAATGTATTGCGGAGATAAGTTAAATGTTAGTCTAATTCCCCAAAAATTGAGCGCGGATAAGTTTGAGATTGCTTACGAAATTAGTATTACAGAGGTGTTAGTTGCTAAGGCAATTACTCGCCATGTTTGTATTGATGTGAATAGTAGAACTAAGCAAGAATTATCTGAGGAAATTATACAGTGGTTGGAAACGAACCGCAGAGACGCAGAGGGCGCGGAGAGGCGGAAAGCACGCGAGGTGATGTAAGGTTAAATTGTGACGATATCAGGGAACAGAGTTAAAAGTAGAGAATAGTCGGTTGGGTTACGCTATCGCTATACCTAACAGAGTTTTGAGAATATTGGGTTCCGTTCCTGCACCCAACCTACATCTCATTGGTGACAAACGAGGTAAGGTTTCTTATTAACGCTACCTCATCCATAGAGAACCTTAACTCATTAGTGACGAATAACGTAAGGTTTCTTATTAACGCTACCTCATCCATAGAGAACCTTAACTCATTAGTGATGAATAACGTAAGGTTTCTTATTAACGCTACCTCATCCATAGAGAACCTTAACTCATTAGTGACGAATAACGTAAGGTTTCTTATTAACGCTACCTCATTTGTAACGAACGAGGTAATTGTCAGGGAGTAAGGCATTATTTTAGTGTTGCTTGTTCTCTGTGATTTTGCAAAAATTCTGCTGCTATTTGTTGTAGTGCTTGACGATTAATTTTACCTTGGGCGTTGCAGGGTAAATCCTCAAGGCAAATCCAATATTTAGGAATTTTAAATTTACTGAGTTTATCTTGCAGTACAGTTTTAATTTCTAGAGTAGAAATATTAGCATCTAGAGGAGTATATATAGCTGTTAATGCTTGTCCCCAATATTTATCGGGTACACCAATTACACAAACATCAACAATCATTTGCGTGGCGCGGATAGCCGCTTCGATTTCCCCTGGGTAAACGTTTTCGCCACCTGTAATTATTTTGTCGCTGTTGCGTCCAATTATATGCAGATAACCAAGAGTATCTAAAAAACCTAAATCATCTACTTGGAAATAATTTTGGGTTTCCCAATTGTGAGGATAATAACCAAGGGCTAAAGATTTGGCTTGAATAGTAATATTCCCAATTTGATGAGGTTGTAAAACTTCACCTTGTTGATTGCGAATTATTACCTCGGCATGGGGTAAAGTTTGCCCACTGTTAATTTTACCTTGCAGAAAATCATCAGGTTTGAGGGTGGCAACTTGCGAGGCGGTTTCTGTCATACCGTAGGTTGGTGCTAACCTAATATTGTGAAATCGGGCTTTTTCTAATAGTTCTTGCCAAGCTGGTGCGCCGCCTAACATTACAGTATGAAATTGGGCTAACCATTGGGTTAATTCAGAATTTTGTAAAAGGCGTTGTAGTTGAGTTGGTACTAATGAAAGGAAAAATTCTGATGATTGAATAGAAGCTATTGGAATAGATTCTACAGATTTAAATGGCAAGATAACTAGTTTCCCTCCAGTAGTGAAAGAACGCATAAATTGCATTAATCCACTAACATGATATAGAGGTAATACACAAAAAGAATTCACTTGCGTTAACTGGAAATATTCTGTAAATCCTTGTACAGATGCGGTGAGAGTTTCCCATGTGTGGATGGCGAATTTAATTTTCCCTGATGAACCACCTGTGGGAATCATGATTAGTGCTGAGTGCTGAGTGCTGAGTGCTGAGTGCTGAGTGCTGAGTGCTAAGGGGTTACTAGAATCTATTCCCCAAATGATATCCGGTTGGACTAATGTAAATACTTGTTCCCATTCTTGTGTTCCCCAGTCGGGGTTACAGAGAAAAACTGAACAATTGGCTGCACAAGCGGCGAGGAAACTAGCTAAAAATTTGACTGGTTCGCGTTCAGCTAAGATAATTTTGAGTGGTTTATGATGTTGTTTTAATCTTTCCGTGAGTTCTAAATATAATTTTTCAGCTATTGTTTGAAATTGATTGCTGTTGTTAGCAATTAGCCAATTATTTTGAGTTAAATTTTGCAGATAAGTTAAAGGTTGTTCCATAGATTTTCAGGATTTGTTATTTCTGCTTGGGCAAAAAAATGATCAACGCCAAAACCAACTGCTCTGTTTTTACGAGATAATTTGACTGCTAGGTTAAGTGCAGCTTGTCTACCAATCTCAGTCTCAAATACAGATGAGAATACAACATCAATTTGATGTTGTTGGCAAAACTGTCGCAGCTTTGATGGTGAACCGACAATTCCGGGTTTGATGACGAAAATTCCTCGCCAGCCTTGTTGATAACAACTGATAATTTGTGGGAGTGTGGCGACGGATTCATCTAAAGCGATCGCAGTTCTGTAAAATCTACTTAACTCCAACATCTTTACTAATTCATCAACAGCTAGGGGTTGTTCCAAAAATTCAATTTCTACAGGTAATTCACCCTGGATATTGTCGCAAGCCTCCAGCCATAATTGCGCTTCTGCATAACTGAGTCCACCGTTAGCATCTAGGCGGAGTTTGGCTGAGAGGGGTAAGCTATGAATTAAGGTATCAAATATTGCTAGTTCTTTAGCGATCGCATCTACACCAATTTTCCATTTAAATGTGCGATATCCTTGTTCCCACAGCGTTTTCCATTGTTGTAACGCCGCTTCCCCCGCAGAAAGTAAGCCGCTACAAGTGAAATTATTTTCCACTCCTAACTCCCAACTCCTCACTCTCTCAATTGCTGATTCAAACCCGAACTGACAAGCGGGTAAACAGTCAGGAATTGCCGAAATCATCTCAGATGTAATTTTGTTAGGTAGTTGGCGACAAAAATCTAACGCTTGTTCTAAAGTCTCTGAACCAAACCAACTGATAGGCGCGATTTCTCCCCAGCCAATTTTTCTTGCTTCATCTACAAGCCGCAAAATAATACCTTCGCGGGTATCCCAAACACCATGATGGGTAATTAGTGGTTTAGCAAATCTCCGTTGATAAGGACGAAACTCGAAAAGTATTGAGTGCTGAGGTAAGCTGTTAAGCATTTTAGTTTGCACATTGAAGCCGCAAGGGGGCAAGGAGCAGGGAGCAAGGGAAAAGTTTGCAGCTTTTATTACCATCAAAATGATGCAATTTAAATGACGATTAGCTTATAAATTTATCTGCGTTCATCTGCGGTTCATTATTCTTTTTCGTACCTTTTGCAACTCATTAGCCGATGAAAAATCCTACACCTAATAACAAGCAACTCCAAAAATGCACAGCGACAGCGATGAATTTACAGTTGCTGACTTTTTCTGGCTGGTTGTGATTTTGTTGGACATGGCGACATAATTTGATGGCGTAAGGTAAACTTAGCCAACTCAACAATGTCCATACTGGGAAAACTCCCAAAAGGATAAACAATAAGCAAAAAGGATAGATACTGGCGGTAAACCAAACTAAAACTTTCGCACCATTAGCTGTACCTAAACGCACAATTGGCGATCGCTTCCCGGCGACTATGTCATCCTTAACTTGGTGAAAGTGTGAACAAAACAAAATTAAGCTGGTGACAATCCCGACAATCACTGAAGCGGCAAAACTGGCGATCGACCAAGTTTGCGTTTGGCTGTAATATACAGATGGTACTAGTAACGGCCCAAAGGCAAAAAAGCAGAGAATTTCACCTAATCCTTGATATCCTAACCGAAAGGGCGGCCCTTGGTACATATAGCCTAAAGCACAAGCCAGCAACACCATGATGATCACAGTTGGGTCTTGTTGCCAAGTGGCGATCGCTAATATTCCTAGCAAACCAATCACCAAACATAGATTTGCTAACCAAAATATGAGTGACTTCTTTCCTGTTAAATTCACTAGTGAATGATGTTTATTCTTATCGATTCCTGTTTCAGAATCAAAAACATCATTGCTCATGTTTTCCCATGCCAAAATTAATATTGCAGCTACTAAAAACGTGATAAATACTGTTGTATTAAAAATATTAGTTTCGGCAAAAGCAATTGCTGTTCCTATCCAAATAGGCATAATTGCCACACTGTACATCGGCGGTTTAATTGCCGCCATCCACAGCTTACTTTTGGGATGTGAAATCTGCTTAGTAGTCATTAGTTAACATTCATTGTTTATCAAAATATAATTCAGGAGTCAGTAGTCAGAATTCAGCAGCAATTTGTGATGATTGTATATAAATACATGGGTTTTAATTCACGAAAAAGCTAAAAATTACTGCACTACAATTAATGGCAGGTTGGAATACCCTACACTCTTGATTTTGATTACTGAATTCTGACTTCTGAATTCTTCTTTATTTATTTTACTCAGCAATTAGCACTTAACATTCAGCATTTTTTGGGATTGATTAACCATTCCTTAGTAAAACTTATTCTTTGATTACGCGTTGAAACTGAGCATAGCTTGTCAGCGTTTGATAATACCCTAAACAAAGCAAACTATACTCTGGTGAAATGTCTACTGAATATGTTACCTGTAGAAATAGACCATGATTAATTACACTTTAGGAAGATAACTTAAAAAAAATTTACTATTATTAGATCCATGACAGTTTCACCATGTCGTAACAACTTCTTTGTAACGCACAAAGACATATACCAATTTCTGTTAGCAGTTCACGAAAATTGCCTCAACAATAATTGTCGGCAAATTGTGAGTATTTCCCTAGAACTTGACTGGGTTGATCCTTTAGTTGTATTGGCTAAACTAGCGCAAGCAAATGAAATAAATTTTTACTTTGAGAACAGAGGTAAAGGAGAAGCGATCGCCGCGATTGATGCTGTCGCAAAATTACAAATTGATGGTCAAGACCGTTTTAATCAAGCAGAATATTTTATCAAAAATTGTCTAAAAAATATCATTAATTTTGGAGATATTCACCAACCTTTTGCCAGCCCTCGTTTTTTTTGTTACTTTAGTTTTTTTAACCAAAACATTCAATCAGACTATCCGTTTCCCTCGGCGACGATATTTTTACCGCGTTGGCAAATAGCCGTCAAAAATCAGCGCTGCATCTTAGTCGCCAACATATTAATAACAGCGAACGCTAATTTAGAAAAAATCTGGCATAATTTATGGAGTAAAATTGAACTTATTAATTCTTTAGAATATTTCTCGCCCAAACTGGATTTTTTATCCACACACTTTAGTAAGCAATCTGTAACGCAGGGTACAGAATTTAAACGTTCTGTTGTTTCAGCTTTACAAAAAATCCAGGCTAGTCATTTAAGCAAAATTGTCCTAGCAGATGCTTTAGATGTGCGGGCAAATCATCAGTTTGACTTATATAAATCATTAGATAATCTGAGACAAATCCATCCTAATTGTTATGTTTTTTCCACAAGTAATGGTAAAGGACAAAACTTTATTGGGGCAAGTCCTGAAAGATTAATTTGTATTCAGAATCAACAATTAATTACTGATGCGTTAGCTGGTTCCGCACCACGGGGTAAAACGCCAGAGGAAGACGCTGCAAATGCAAATCGCTTACTCAACAGTGAAAAAGAAAGACACGAACACTCGTTAGTAATTGATTTTATTACTCAACGCCTATCACAACTAGGATTATCACCGCAGGTATTACCGCCACGCTTGCGACAGCTATCTAATATCCAACATTTATGGACACCCATTAGCGCTATAGTTCCCGCTAATGTCCACCCCTTAAAAATTGTGGCGCAACTGCATCCGACACCAGCTGTGGCTGGCGCAGCAAGAGATGTGGCTTGTGCAGAAATTCGGCGTTACGAAAGCTTTGAGAGGGGTTTATATGCTGCACCTTTAGGTTGGATAGACTCTCAAGGTAACTGTGAATTTATTGTGGGGATTCGTTCGGCACTAATCGATGGCGATCGCGCTAGACTTTACGCAGGTGCAGGTATCGTCGCCGGTTCTGATCCTGATAAAGAATTTGCTGAGGTACAACTAAAACTCCAGGCGTTATTAAAAGCGCTGGTTTAGCCAATGAGTATTAGAAATCAGAATTGTAGCCAATCATATTTTGGATTGTGCCTTGCTATTTCCTCATCTGACTGACTAAATGAACAAGTTCAGGTAAAATTAGTTTTTCCATACCTAGCCGCACAGCATTGCTGGAACCAGGGAGAGAGAAAATTAATTTATTTTGATAAACACCTGCGACAGCGCGAGATGCGATCGCACGGGAACCGATTTCTTGATAACTTAAAAATCTAAATATCTCTCCAAATCCTGGTAGAGTTTTTTCTAATAATTTTTCAATCGCATCGTAAGTAGTATCTCTCGGTGCAATACCTGTACCACCATTAAAAATCACTGCATCTAAATTGGCACTTTTACCCAGCGATTCAATTTGTGCTTGAATTTGGCTTGGTTCATCTTTGATAATTGCGTAGGCTGCAATACTATGGTTCGCACCTATTAGCAATTGTTGAACAAGTTGACCACTTTTATCTGTTTCTGGAGTGCGTGTATCGCTGACGGTAACTACCGCACAAGTTACCAGAATTTTTGCCGCATCTGGATGTGGTTGTTGCATCATCCGAGTTTCAATGTGGAATTTTGGATTGTTTTCACCGATTCATCTGATAGAAGAATGAAGTATGTTCGCCTTTGACGTTCGCGTACCACTTCGTGAGAGCAAGCTACGCATAGCGTCTGAGTTTATTTCAGACTTCATCCTTCATACTTCAGTTTGACTATTAAGATTTGCTGAATTCTAAACCGTTTGCTTGAGCAAATCGCTCCATAAAACGGATAAAGCGATCCCACTCATCAACAGATTTCATAATATGAACAGCTTCTAATGCTTCGGCTTTACCATTGACGAATCTAGCTTTAACTTCGCGGGTAATTATTTCGCCTTCCTCGTCTAGCATATACATCCCAGTAACTTCTTCAGTGCTGCTTTGGTCTAAAATTTTGGGATTTGTAAAAATAAACGTTGCTGTACCAGTATCGCCACTACGCGATCGCGTCAAACGTACATCTGGTAACACATTTTCGTCAAGACCTCTAGAAAATTGGATTTTTGCCATGATGAAAGAATTTAAAGTTTTGTGATGGTTGATTTAATATTCTCTCATTATTTAGAACTCAGTAGTCTATTTAAAAAGGCAGGAGGCAGAGAGCAGCGCGTTGCGGGGGTTCCCACACCACATGCTTCAAGTCGGCAGAGCCGCCCAACGCAGTGGCTCCCCGTTGTAGCGACTGCGGAGAGGCATAAGGCAGAAGGAAAGAAATTTCAATCTTGTCCTCCCTGGCTTCTTTACGTTGCTTCTCGTTCTAGTAATAAAGTTACAGGGCCATCATTTTCGATCGAAACTTGCATCATTGCGCCAAATTTGCCTGTTTCTACCTGTAAACCGCTGGCGCGTAACTTTTTAACAAAGCTGTTATATAAATCTTCTGCGGTTTGAGGCGGTGCAGAACGGTCAAAAGACGGACGGCGACCTTTGCGACAGTCGCCATAAAGAGTGAACTGACTGACTACCAACAATTCACCGTTAATTTCTTGCACAGATTTTTGCCATCGGTCTCCACCTTCTTCATCGGGAAACAGCCGCAATTCTAAGCATTTACGCGCCATCCAGTCGAGTTCTGCATCTGTGTCAGTATCGGCAATACCTACAAGTAAGTTTAATCCTCGGCCGATTTTGCCAATAGTTTCACCGTTAACTGTTACTTGCGATGATTTCACTCGCTGGATGATAACGCGCATAAATAAAGTAAAAAGTAAAAGGGAAAAAGTAAAAAGAAATGTTTTTGACTTTTGACTTTTAACTTTTTACTTTCCGAAGCCTTTACCCCGACTGACGGAAGGTAAACAAATGCAGTTTTCTATCTGAGAGATTAAAGTCTCCCGGTCTAGATTTTGACCAATTAGCACTAGCTGGTTCTTGGGTTCACCTTTCCACTCATCATCATCTAAGGTGAAGCGTTTACCGCACAGGTGGAAAATGTGGCGTTTGGGACTTTCATCAAACCACATCACACCTTTAGCGCGGAAAATGTTGGTTGGTAATTGGTTATCTAGGAAATACTGAAACTTCCTAATAGAAAAAGGCTTGTCACTTTGGAAGGAGATGGAAGTGAAACCATCATTTTCTAAATGGTCGGAATGGTGGTGGTGGTGTTCATGGTCGTGGTGGTCGTGACCGCAGGCTGAATGGTCGTGGTCATGGTGGTCGTGACCGCAAGTTGAATGGTCGTGGTCGTGGTCGTGATGGTCATGATCGTGATGATCATGCTCATCAACGGTGTCAAAATATTTGTCAGACTCAAATAATCCTACACTGAGAATTAATGCGAGTGGTACTTGCGATCGCGTGGTACGCAAAATTCTTGCACCTTCTTTGACTTCATTGATTTTTGCTTCTAACTGAGTCAAAGTGGCTTCATCAACCAAATCTGTTTTATTCAACAGAATGACATCGCCGTAAGCAATTTGGCTGTAAGCTGCTTGGGAGTTGAATAAATCTAGGCTGTAGTTAGCTGCATCTACGACAGTGATAATCGAATCTAGACGGGTTAAATCCCGCAGTTCTGTGCCTAAAAATGTTAAGGCTACTGGTAGCGGATCTGCTAGTCCGGTGGTTTCTACTACTAGATAATCTAGCTTTTCTTCCCGTTCTAATACTTTGTAAACAGCATCAACTAAATCATTGTTAATGGTGCAACAAATACAACCATTACTTAGCTCCACCATATTATTATTTTCATCGGTGGAGATAATTAACTCGTTGTCGATGCCAATTTCACCAAATTCATTCACTAACACAGCGGTTTTTAAACCCTGTTGGTTTGTGAGAATATGATTTAGTAAAGTCGTTTTGCCGCTACCAAGAAATCCAGTAATAATTGTTACTGGTAAACCTTGTTTCGGCGCATTCATGGGTTGAGATTCAGAATTCACTGCTGTTTGCATAGCGCGGTTATCAAACAAATCAAAAAATATCAAACTTCTTTAAGTTGCGGCTGTGCTACCGGAAATTCAAATTCATAAAAGGTAGCGCAGATAGGCCAGAAAACACTAGCATAGGGATGCTGGATAAACTTCCCAGCGACTTAACCCTATTATTGCGTATCCCTCTATTGCCGCATTACTCTGTTATGACCCTAACTGTTTACAATACCCTTACCCGTAGTCAAGAACCGTTTAAAACAGTCGAACCAGGCAAGGTTAAGATGTATTACTGCGGCGTGACGGTTTATGACTACTGCCATTTGGGTCATGCTAGAGCTTGCATTGTTTGGGATGTCGTGCGCCGCTATCTCCAGTTTATCGGTTATGAAGTGCGCTATGTGCAGAATTTTACTGATGTTGATGACAAAATTCTCAACCGCGCGCGACAAGAACACTCATCAATGGAGGCTGTAGCTGAACGCTTCATTAAAGCATATTTTGAAGATATGGCACGGTTGGGAATCAAAGAAGCTGATGAATATCCCCGCGCGACCCATACGATGAACGGAATTCAGCGGTTAATTCATGAGTTGGAAAATAAAGGTTTTGCCTATCCGTCTGATGGGGATGTTTACTATGCTGTGCGCCAGTTTGCTGAGTATGGGAAGCTTTCTGGTCGCAAGTTGGAAGATATGCAGGCTGGTGCGAGTGACCGCGTTAATATAGAAGACGCAGAATATCAAAAGAAAAAAGACCCCTTTGATTTTGCTTTGTGGAAAGCCGCCAAACCCGAAGAACCTGCGTGGGAATCACCTTGGGGTGCTGGTCGTCCGGGATGGCACATTGAATGCTCGGCGATGGTGCGCGATCGCTTGGGTGAGACAATAGATATTCATGCTGGTGGTGCTGACTTAATTTTCCCTCACCACGAAAACGAAATTGCTCAATCAGAAGCCGTCACAGGTAAACCTTTAGCAAATTACTGGCTGCACAACGGTATGGTCAAAGTAGACGGTGAGAAAATGTCCAAGTCTTTGGGCAACTTTACCACCATCCGCGACTTACTTGATCGCGGCGTTGATCCAATGGCAGTCAGGTTATTTGTGCTGATGGCGCAATATCGTAAGCCTATTGATTTTACCGATGATGCGATCGCTGCTGCCACCAACGGCTGGCACACCCTAAAAGAAGGTTTGCTGTTTGGTTATCAATATGGTAAACAATTCAATTGGGAAGTAAATTTTCCCCCACTCCCCACTCTCCTACTCCCCGAATTTGTGGAACGTTTCAAAGAAGCTGTCAACGATGATTTTAATTTCCCAGGTGGGGTAACAGTGTTGTTTGAATTAGCCAAAGAACTCCGCCGTGAAGGAAATATCCTGGTTCATGAAGGCAAAACTGACACACCAGCCGATGAACTGCAAAAACAATGGCAAACTCTTCTAACTTTGGCAGAGGTTTTAGGTTTAACTGCCGAAATTGAAAATGCTACCCCTGTAAATGATGGTTTAAGTGATGCGGAAATTGAAGATTTGATTCAGCAACGCCAAGCCGCCAGAAAAGCGCGGAATTTTGCCGAAGGCGATCGCATCCGTAATGAACTACAATCCCAAGGTATTACCTTAATTGATAGTCCTGAAGGTACTCGCTGGCACAGAAATTAATCTGAAGTATAGGCTTTTGTCAATCTCACATTGCAGTTTTTATCTGAAAAACTCAACTACAAAAGCCTTTTTCTCGCTAAAATTTCCACGAAGAAACTCAGTTTTAAATCCAAAATGTTATGTTTTCATAACATGGCAAATAGTCAGAATCATTAATTCTGGCTACTAAATTCTTCTGCAAGGTTTCTGCATTATTACACTAAATCGAATTTTTAGAGTGTGTGGTGAAAACAGTCTTGAAAAAGTATCTCAGGTCTGATAATTTACATCGATTAGGGTAAAAGTACAATAATCTAAATTAGTATCAAATACAACCAATTGTGTAAAAAACCGAAAAGTTCCTATGCTTTGCAAAAAAGCATAGAAAATTAGATAACTTATCCAATAACTGGTTATTTGATAGCTAAACTAGGATTAGCTGAACGAATAAAATAGCTTTCATAAATAAAGCAAATTGTCAATAATAAATTAACTAAATTTTGCATCTAAATTATTATGTGGTCTGAACTAACAAAAGCGATCGCTAAATTTGATATTCCGGCTGATTGGATTGGTATCAGAGCAGTCAAAGAAACAGCCTCGAACCGTTATGTACGTGATGGTATTCCCCAAGCTAATGGTAAATCTACCACCGAGGGAGCCATGATTGAAGTTTTAGTGAATGGCTGTCTGGGTTACGCCGCTACCAATTCTTTAGAATTTGCTTCTTTAGAAGCTACTGCCCAAATAGCTTACAAGCAAGCACTCGCAGCTAGTAAATGGTGGATATATCCATTTCAAGAAACCGAGCGTCCCAAGGTTGTAGGTGAATACAACTCGCCCTATTTAGAACCATTAGACGCGCTGAGTCCCGGAGAAATCAACGATTTGTTGGTGCGGATGTGCCAAACACTCAAAGTTCATGAAAAAATTGTGCAAACCACAGCCAGCATCAGCACTAGTGAGCGAGAAAGTTGGTTTGTCAGCAGCAACGGATCAGAAGTCTATCAAAAGTTTATCTCCTTGGGGAGTAATTATGGTGCGATCGCCCAAGACGGAGCCATTGTCCAGCAACGCACCAACAACGGTTGGCAAGCGCACTGTTATCAAGGTGGATGGGAACTTTTAAGACAAGAAAATTTATGGCAACGAGTACAGCAAGTAGGAGAACAAGCTATAGAATTGTTGACTGCGGCTGAATGCCCAAATATACGCACTAACCTAGTCTTAGCGCCAGACCAAATGATGCTGCAAATCCACGAAAGTATCGGTCATCCCTTAGAAATTGACCGGATTTTAGGAGATGAACGCAACTATGCAGGCGGTAGCTTTGTCACCACCGACGATTTTGGTCAGCTAGTCTATGGTTCGCCACTGATGAATATTACCTTCGACCCCACAGTCCCAGGTGAGTATGCCAGCTATGCTTTTGATGATACAGGTGCAGTCGCCACACGGGAATATGTAATTAAAGAAGGCGTATTACAAAGAGGTTTAGGCAGTTTAGAAAGTCAAGCCAGAGCCGGAATCCCCGGAGTTGCTTGCGCCCGTGCTTGTTCCTGGAATCGACCAGCAATTGATCGCATGGCTAACTTAAACTTAGAACCAGGAAACGCCACCTTTGACGAAATTATTAGCGGTA
The DNA here is from genome assembly GCF_059384975.1 of Nostoc sp. C96. Classification (NCBI taxonomy): domain Bacteria; kingdom Bacillati; phylum Cyanobacteriota; class Cyanophyceae; order Nostocales; family Nostocaceae; genus Nostoc; species Nostoc sp. C96. Next base: position 901,774 of record NZ_CM182020.1, read on the forward strand.
TTGAACACGGCGTTTACATGGAATCAAATCGCTCTTGGTCAATTGACGATCGCCGTTATAAATTCCAATTTGGTTGCGAATATGCCAAATTAATTGAAAATGGCCAACTCACCAAAACTCTCCGCAACCCCAACTATCGCGCCACAACACCAGAATTTTGGCACAGTTTAATCCAAGTTGGTGATACTCATAGTTGGCAAATGTATGGTACTCCTTACTGTGGTAAAGGCGAACCCAATCAAGCCATTTGGGTAGGGCATGGTTCATCCGTTTGCGTATTTGCTGATATTGAAGTCTTTGGGGGAGGAAGTTGAGAAAGTCAAAAGCATGACTTTTGTAACTTTATTCCGAATTACGAATTAATAATCTACCAATGAAAGAAGAATTAACAGCTTTAGAATCTAGCTTCAATCAGGTTTTAGAAACTCTACTCATCAAGAAATTAGAAGGTGAGGAATTTACCCTCAAACTTAGTAGTGAAAGAAGTCAATTTACTCGATTTAATCATGCCAAAGTTAGACAAACTGGCTGTGTAGCCGATGGTTGCATTCAACTGACTTTAATGGCAGATCAACGCAGTAGTTCTCGACAGTTTACTTTTACCGGAAATTGGGAAAAAGACTCACAAAAAGCATATAAAGCCTTACAAGAATTACGGGAGGAATTGCCTGTATTACCCATTGATCCTTATTTAGTTTTACCTTCAGGAAATAATACTAGTCGAGAAGTTCATTATAGTAATTTATTAGCACCAGAGACAGTAGTTTCTAGCATATTAGATGAAGTAACAGAATTAGATTTTACTGGAATTTATGCTGGAGGTGTAGTAATTAAAGGCTATGGAGATTCTAGTGGTCAAAAACATTGGTTCGCTACCGACACTTTCACATTAGATTATTCTTTGTTTAGCAGTTCTGGACAAGCTGTTAAAGGCACATTTGCCGGAAACCACTGGGATTTAGCTAACTATACAGCAAAAATCAGCGAAGCCAAAAAACAACTACAATTACTATCTCGTCCAGCAAAAGAAGTGTCTAGAGGACAATATAAAACTTATTTTGCACCTGCGGCTGTGGCTGATTTATTGCAGATGCTTTCTTGGAGTGCTGTGGGTGAAGCAGATATCCAACAAGGTAACAGTGCTTTAGCAGCATTATCCCGAAAAGAAAAACAGTTGTCTGCCAAATTTAGTTTACAGGAAAACTTTCAATTAGGTCTAGTGCCACGCTTTAATGAATTAGGCGAAATGGCAGCACCAGAGTTATTGATAATTGAAAATGGCATCTTAGTAAATAGCTTAGTTAATTCTCGGACTGCTAAAGAATATCAAAAAACTGCTAATGGTGCTAATAGTTCCGAAACCTTACGTACACCAGAAATCAGACCAGGAAATTTAAGATTAGAGCAGATTTTATCTAACTTAGATACAGGATTATATCTCTCGAATTTACATTATTTAAATTGGAGCGATCGCCCCACGGGTAGAATTACAGGTATGACCCGTTATGCCTGTTTTTGGGTAGAGAACGGCGAAATCGTTGCACCTATCGAAAATCTCCGCTTTGACGACAGCCTCTATCGTTTTTGGGGAGAAAATTTAGTCGATTTCACTAACTTTCAAGAATTCATCCCCGAAGTCGGCACTTACGAAAATCGGCAATTAGGTGGAAGTCTGGTGCCTGGGATGTTAGTCAATGATTTTACTTACACTTTGTAGGTGTAGGAGGTAGTGGTTCGGCTACTGACAAGATTGTTTAAAAGCTCACGCAAAGGCGCAAAGAATAAAGCAGGGAAATAGCTATCAATTTTCAACTAATCAATAATTTCAATTTGATAACTATAACCTTGCTCAGTTAAAAATAACTGACGATGACGGGCGAAATCTTCTTCGCAAGTACGCAGCGAAACTAAAGTATAAAATTGCGCGGGACGACCATCAGATTTCGGGCGTAAAACTCTACCCAAACGCTGGGCTTCTTCTTGGCGAGAACCATATTTACCAGATACTTGAATGAGAACATCTGCATCTGGTAAATCAATGGCGAAGTTACCAACTCTGGATAAAACGAGTCCGCCTAATTCCCCTTCTCGAAAAGCTTGATAAAGTTTTTCTCGCTCTTTTTCGGGAGTTTTACCAGTAATTAACGGTAGTTGGGTAAATTGGGCGATCGCTTCCAATTGCGACAGAAATTCGCCAATAATTAAAATGCGGTGTCCTGATTCTTTTGCTAACAAGTCTTTGATAACTTCCAGCTTGCGCGGATTTTCGGCGGCGACACGGAACTGATTCCGCCTGGGTGCTAAAGCATATTCCATTTGGCGTTCTTTATCTTGAGAAACGCGAATTTCTGTGCAACTCGCCGTAGCAATAAAACCTTCACCTTCCAGTTCGCGCCACGGAACATCATACCGTTTCGGCCCAATCAGGGCGAAAACATCACCTTCTCTACCATCTTCACGAATTAGAGTAGCGGTGAGTCCCAAGCGGCGGCGGGCTTGCAGTTCTGCGGTGATGCGGAAAACTGGCGCGGGGAGGAGATGAACTTCGTCGTAGATGATTAAACCCCAAGAACGGGCGCTAAATAAATCAAAGTGAGGAAAATCACCGTCCCGTTGATGGCGATAGGTCAGGATTTGATAAGTTGACAGGGTAATTGGCCCTGTATTTTTAACTTCGCCACTATATTCGGCGATCGCATCTTCTGGTAAATCTGTTTTATCCAACAATTCCCGCCGCCACTGCCGCACAGATGTTAAACTAGTACTTAGTACAAGTGTACTCTCTTGCACGGCGGCGATCGCAGCCATACCGACAATTGTCTTACCTGCACCGCAGGGTAGCACAATTACGCCACTGCCACCTTGTACTCTTCCCGACTGATAAAATGCTTCTGCTGCTTGACTTTGATAGTCTCGCAGCAGAAATTTTCTGCCTGTGCGTGTTTCTTCACGCAACTGTATTGCTAAAGCATCACCTGTGACATAACCTGCAATATCTTCCGCCGGATAACCAGCCGCTAACAAAGCTTGTTTAAGTACGCCACGCAAACTCGCCGCGACTTGAAAACAAACCTCCGACAGTCGCTTACCTAATAATGGTGCAACTTGCTTATCCCGTGACAGCAACTCTGCTAATGGTTCGTCGCTCATCCGCAGCAGTAAACTATCTCCATCACGTTCAATCACAGTTAAACCATAGCGACTACCTAAGGTGCTAATTTCTTGGGCGACAGCTTCCGGGATGGGGTATTTTGCATATTCTCGCAACGCCGCTACCATCGCCTCAACCTGCATCCCTGCCGCCCGCGCATTCCAAATACTTAGCGGTGTAATTTGGTAAGTGTGGATATGTTCGGGACTTTTGATTAGTTCCGCGAAAGGTGCGATCGCTTCTCTGGCTTTAGCTGCTGTGGGAGAATGTACTTCTAAAAGAATAGTGCGATCGCTCTGCACAATCAGCGCATTTTCTGGGATGTAAGTCATGAGTTTTATCAGCTAAATACTATTTAGTAATTTTTGATAATCTCAACAGTAATACTTTAGAGAAATAGTATAAAGAGAACACCAGGGAACTAGGCAAGTGGCATGACATCTCAAAATTTTATTGGTGGACGTTACCAAATTGTTGAACCATTGGGTAGAGGCGGATTTGGCATGACGTTTAAAGCCGTTGATACACAATTACCAGGAAATCCTTTATGTGTTGTCAAGCAGTTTAAACCACAACATCCAAGTCACTGGGAAGTTGGCAAAAGATTATTTGAACGAGAAGCACAAAAGTTACAAGATTTAGGAAATTATGACCAAATTCCCCGCCTACTTGCCTACTTCACAGAAAATCAAGAATTTTATTTAGTACAGGAATATATTGCAGGACATGATCTCAGTCAGGAATTAGTACGTGGTAAACAACTTGATGAAACTTACGTAATTCAACTTTTACGCGATATTTTAGAAGTTTTAAATTTTGTTCACCAACAAAATTTAATTCATCGGGATCTCAAACCTTCAAATATTCTTAGGCGTGCATCTGACGAGAAAATTGTCTTGATTGATTTTGGTTCCGTTAAAGAAGTTACTACCCAGATAGTTAATCCTCAAGGACAGGTAAGTTTTGCCACTGCGATATATACTCCCGGCTATGCACCAAGAGAACAATGTGAAGGTAGTCCAGTCTTGAGTAGTGATATCTATGCAGTTGGTGTAATTGCTATCCAAGCTTTAACAGGAATTGCATCCCCTGGTATAGCACTATTTCAACAACAGACAGGGGAAATTGTTTGGCGCGATCGCGTTCAAGTTAGCCCAGAATTAGCTAACGTTATCGATAAAATGGTGCATCGTGACTACAAGCAGCGTTATCCATCAGCAGCAGAAGCACTGCAAGCGGTGAATGCACTTATGTTACCTCCCGACATAACACCACCTCCGCCACCTAGCAGAAAAATTTCACAGAAAAAGTGGCTGGGTGTGGGAGTATCTGCAACTATCACCTCCGTCATTCTATGGCTAGGATTTTCAACTATTCGTCCTCAACCTCAGCCTTTAACTAACGAATATTCTCAATCTGATATCAAAATTAAATATCCAGACAACTGGATAACCAAAAAACCAGGCGATTTTAGTGGTGAATTAATTCAATTTATCCCTAAAAATCTACAACAAGAAAATTCTTGTAACCCAGAAGTTACTGTCAATAAAACAGAATTATCCCAAGTCTTATCTCTCAATGAATATAAAAATAGAATTTTAGAACGAATTAAGCAGAATTACTCCCAGGCAAAAATTACAGATGCAACCAAACCAACAACAACATTATCTCAATATAATGCCTACAGATTGACTTATTCCCGTCAAGAATATCAATGTCAGTTCCAAGTTCTAGAAATTGGCACAGTCAGAGAAGGCAATGCTTACTATATTACCTATACAGCAGAACAAAAAGAATATAATCGATATTTACCATTGGTGGAAGCCATGATTAATTCATTTGAAATTAATCCTCAATAGATGTGAAGCAATCGCACTCACTTGAGAGGGTGTAAAGGCAGTGGCAACTTGCTGTACAATCACAATGGCAAAATCGGCACTTTTAAACAAATCATATTGGTTAAAGATAAAATTAGAGTGGTTGTTTAGTAGGCGATCATTCTATCGAGCCTATAATAACATTACTATTTCAATCCAAATAGAAATAGATGTTTTCAACAATTAAATGTAGCTAAGATAAATAACAATAATAATGAATGGCATAAATTTACTTATTCTTGATTTTCAATAAAAGTATTTAAGATATATTTCTGATGCTTTTGAGTTGATTACTCTAATTAACAGAAATTACTAACTCAGACAGCCGCCAAATTTTGATAGTGTTGTCATCGCTACCACTAGCTAAAGTTTTACCATCTGGACTAAAAGCGACAGAAGTAACCGAAGAAGAATGACCATTGAGGGTACGAATTTCTTGCCCTGTGGCAACATTCCAGATTTTGATAGTTCGGTCATAACTACCACTAGCTAAAGTTTTGCCATCTGGATTAAAAGTGACTGATTTATCCGAAGAAGAATGACCATTGAGGGTACGAATTTCTTGCCCTGTGGCGATATTCCAGATTTTGATAGTTCGGTCATAACTACTACTAGCTAAAGTTTTGCCATCTGGACTAAAAGCGACTGAATTAACCCCATCCGAATGACCTTTGAAGGTACGAATTTCTTGCCCTGTGGCAACATTCCAGATTTTGATAGTTCGGTCATAACTACTACTAGCTAAAGTTTTGCCATCTGGACTAAAAGCGACTGAATTAACCCCATCCGAATGACCTTTGAAGGTACGAATTTCTTGCCCTGTGGCGATATTCCAGATTTTGATAGTCTCGTCATAACTACCACTAGCTAAAGTTTTGCCCTCTGGACTAAAAGTGACTAAATTATCCGAAGAAGAATGACCTTTGAGTGTACGAATTTCTTGCCCGGTGGTAATGTTTGATAGTCTGATATCTCCGGAGAAAGAACCGCTACTACTAGCTAAAGTTTTGCCATCTGGACTAAAAGCGACTGAATTAACCCCATCCGAATGACCTTTGAAGGTATGAATTTCTTGTCCTGTGGCGATATTCCAGATTTTGATAGTCTCGTCATAACTACCACTAGCTAAAGTTTTGCCATCTGGATTAAAAGCGACAGAAGTAACCGAAGAAGAATGACCTTTGAAGGTACGAATTTCTTGCCCTGTGGCGATATTCCAGATTTTAATAGTGTTGTCATCACCACCACTAGCTAAAGTTTTGCCATCTGGACTAATGGCGACTGAATAAACGGTTCTTTCTATGGATGAATAATTTCCAAATTTAATCATCTTGGTGGAATGTCCAGTCAAAGTCTTCGCTAAATAAAATTTATAGGCTGTATTTACCGATGATGTAACTGACATTGTTTGTGCAGATGGCGCAAGACTTAAATAAGTTTTTAACGGAATCCCATACACCGTAGTAGCATTAGTATCTGGGCGAGTCGTAGCGCGTCCGTGAATCCCGACTAATTTACCCTGCTCATCGAGTATCGGCCCGCCACTCATTCCCGGCAAACCCCCTACATAATAAACAAAGGTATAACCATCTTTTGGGTTTGTTAACCGACTCGAAATCGCACCTCTGAGAAAACTTATATCAGATGTTCCTTGGGGATAACCTGCTACAGAAATATTTGTCCCTAATGTTACTTGGTCAGAATTTCCTTTTTCAGCAACACGGTAATTTTGGTTACTTGTAAACTGAAATTCAGCTAAATCAATGCCGCGAAATTGTTTTACTTGGTTGTGGTTGAAAGTGTATTTTCTGCCGTCTGGTGTCTGTATTGTGTAGTTACCTGGGAGTTGTACTACGTGCCAATTAGTGACAACAGTATAAACATTGCCTTGAAGCTCAATAATCACCCCTGAGCCAGTATTTGTGCCATCAATGCGGACTGTAATTTGTTGAGCGATATCAGCAACTTCTTGAGGTGTCAAGGCTGTGGCTACTGGCTGCACTATGACAATTGCTGTACCCAAGAATACTGCTGTCAGTACACCAGTAACCCTCATGATTGATTCTCCTGATGATTTTGTAATACTTCTTTTCTAATCGGTACAGCCATACGAGAGTAAATGTAATTGATTCTCTGCCTAATTAAATTATTAAAAGTTCTTAAAATACAAAGTTAATTTAAACAAAATAACATCAAAAATTTAAATTAAATAACTACTCAGACAAGCGCCAAATTTTTATAGTCGCATCCCCACTACCACTAGCTAAAGTCTTGCCATTTGGGCTAAAGGCGACTGATTCAATAATATCAGAATCACCATTAAGGGTAATAATTTCTTGACCAGTGTAAACATTCCATAATTTAATAGTCTTGTCCCAACTGCCACTAGCTAAAGTTTTGCCATCTGGACTAAAGGCGATTGACTTAACCCAATTAGAATGACCTTTGAGAGTAGTAATTTCTTGACCAGTGGCGACATTCCATATTTTGATAGTTTTGAAACCACCACTAGCTAAAGTCTTACCATCTGAGTTAAACGCTACTGAATTAACCCCATTAGAATGACCTTTGAGAGTAGTAATTTCTTGACCAGAGGCGACATTCCATATTTTGATATTGTTACTATCACCACTACCACGAGCTAAGGTTTTACCATCTGGGCTAAACGCTACTGAATCAATCCAATGAGAATAACCATTGAGTGTACGAATTTCTTGACCAGTAGCGACATTCCATATTTTGATAGTCTCGTCATAACTACCACTAGCTAAGGTTTTGGCATCTGGGCTAAAGGCGACTGACTTAACCCACCTAGAATGACCATTGAGTGTACGAATTTCTTGACCAGTAGCGACATTCCATATTTTGATAGTTCTATCCAAACTACCACTAGCTAATGTTTTGCCGTCTGGACTAAATGCGACTGAAAAAACTTTATGAGAATGACCATTGAGTGTACGAATTTCTTGACCAGTAGCGACATTCCATATTTTGATAGTTCTATCCAAACTACCACTAGCTAAAGTTTTACCATCTGGACTAAAGGCGACTGAAGTAACAACTCCTTCTATCGAATCATCATAATCAACTTTTGTAGAATGTCCTCTCAGCGTTTTCAGCAGAGAAAATTTAGTAGAGGTGTTGTTGATATTTACAGATGGTGCAAGACTCAAATAAGTCTTCAAGAGAATCCCAAACACCGCAGTAGCATTTGTATCTGGACGAGTTCCAGAACGTCCATGAATACCAACTAATTTTCCCTGTTCATCCAGTATCGGCCCGCCACTCATGCCGGGAAAAGCATTGACTGTGTAAACTAAAGCATAACCATCTTTGGGCTTTTGTATAAGACCTGCAATTTGTCCAGGTAAAGCTTGAAAAGTGCGTTCTGGAATACCAGGGATGCCGTCAGGATAACCGGCGACATAAACAGTTTTACCTCCGGTAATTTGATCAGAATTTCCCTTTTCAGCAACACGATAATTTTGATTACTGGTAAATTCAAATACTGCTAAATCAACCCCTGGTAATCGCTTTATTTGGCTGTGGTTGATAGTGTATTTTTTACCATCTGCTGTTTGAACTGTGTAAGTACCTTTTACTTGGATAACGTGCCAGTTGGTGACAACGGTATAAGTATTATCTTTATGCTCAATAATTACTCCAGAACCAGTATTAGCACCATCAATGCGGACTGTAATTTGTTCAGCAATGGGGTAAATTTCTGTGGATGTCAATGCTGTGGCAACTGGTTGCACTATGACAGTTGCTGTACCTAATAATACTGCCATCAGTAAACCAGCCATCCTCATAATTGATTCTCCTGATACATCAACATTGATAACTGTTCACTGTTCACTGATTTAATCGGTATAGCCATACTAGATTGTGTAATAAGTTCTTGCAAATGGGCTTCTGCTTGAGAACCATCTTGATAAATTTCTGCTGTGTTCCAAATTGGATCTTTATGTAAGCTATTGATCCCCACTACTTCACCATATATATTCAGCAATGGTGCGCCACTCATACCTTTACGCACATCATTGGTATAGCCAATCTGGTAGCCTTGTTCTAATGCTTTTTCTAGCAATAAGGTGACTTTGCCAGAGGTAAAGACAAACTTATGATCAGTCAAATCTGATGTAAATCCACCCACAAAAACCTCATCCCCAACTTGCAAGCTAGATACATCGTTAATGTTCGCCACTGAATAAACTATATCGGGACTACGAAACTGCAACACAGCCAAATCATCCTGCTGAGACTTGGCAACCTGCACCACAGAAGCTTGATATAAACCCCCATCTGGCGTTTGAATTTGATAGGGTGGTTTAGCAGACCTCAAGACGTGAGCATTGGTAATTACTGTATAAATTTGACCGTGACGTTGCAGTATAGTTCCTGAGCCTAGTAACTCTTGTGCAGAAATTTTGACAGTCATAGTCTGAGCTAATTTTTGCAATTGCCCGACAGAAAGAGGAGTAGGTTGCTCCAATCTGCTAAACTCATCAAGAACACTTTGCGGTTTTGAGAGTGCTAACTCAACACCACCAAGACAAATCATCAAGCACACCAGATAAACAATTCTGCTTTTAAGGCATTGCCAGTTCATGTTACAGTGACTTCCTTAAGAACCTTCAACTAAAAACGAGGTTCTACGGGTTCTATTTAGTTACTATTAGTGCTAGTAGTTGATTGACTACACTCTTCAGCATCTAAAAATTGCTTTACATCAAGATACAAATCACCTTGACTGTCGTAGGTAATTGCTTGACATCCGCTTAAATTAATGGGTTTAGCCGCAGCACCACGACGGAAATCAAGTATTCGTTTTAGAACTGCACCTGTATCAGTTCCAGGTTTGAGGGTGACTAGTATATTTTCTGTTGTACAAGGTACGCCTTTGCGATTGGCAATGCACAAAACTGGATAACTGTTAAAGTTGTCTCGACTGGTAATGTAAAGTGAACCGTTATCGTAGTAGCGTTGAAATCTGGTAGTCACAGTCTGACAACGCTTTGCAGGTGGAAATTTTTTAAAATCGTCAACCACCCAACGGATAAACGTCTCATTTCCCCGTGGGGTGCGTACTTTGGTGACAGTTATACCACCTTCCTGTGTACAGAAGAACTTGCTTGGCCCAGCATAACTAGGCTCAGTTACAAAAATTCCCCCAGCTAGAAGCGAAGTTACGGAGGCTGCTGCTACTTTTGGTAATAATTGAACCACTAATTTTAGCTGCATATACCAACTACATAATTGCTAAAATACACCTATGCAATTAAGCTACAACATTTAATCCGGTTTTTTCGCATTTGCTTTATTTTGTTTCACAAAGTCAAATATGAAACAGCTTGCAACCAGCAATTTTTTTAACTGCTAAGACTTTAGCATTGCATTTTTAGTAAAATCTGCTTGAGTGCGATCGCTCAACTTAAACTACCGATTTCTATAACCACCATTAACCACAATATCTTTAATACATAAATAAATAATCAACACAGTTAGTAAAAACTGCATAAATTGTAAAATAGGGTCTAATCGCCAACCTTGAAAAACCAGAATCAATCCAGAAGTTAGCAGAAAAATAGGGATAATTATAGTTTGGAAAATATAAATGATTAAAGATAAACTCTCTAATCTTCTAGCGCGTTGAATCAGCAGAATTATCATAGCCAATATGTAAGCTACAGCAAAAATTATCTGTACAAAACCAATCAAGCTGGCTACATTCAACCCGAAATTTACTTGCATAAAAACTAACTCGTTCATGAGAAATTCTAACCAATCAACGCAATACTATACCCCAATTTCTTTACGGCATTCCGGAATTTAGTTTCTGATTCGCTAGGCACAACTAAATGCTTTTCTCCAGCTAAGAAACACAGCTTTTTCGTGCGCGAATCGTTAGCAATTAATACTGCTAAAGCTTCATCAGTGCATTCTATCAAACGGGCTTGACCGCGATCGCGCAAACTATTGCCTCGCGCTTCAATATCTGCTAAAAATTGATTGACTGTCTCTGGTAATTCATGGCCACTGCGGGCTTGCAAAAATTCTCGTAATTGGGTGATGCTTTGTCCTGCTTCTATCGCACCCAACAACTTAGCTGTCTCTAACCGCCACACCGCATCAGAAATTTTTTGGGCGTAAACATCCAGCACGATAGTATCAGCAGGAGTAATTGGTTCTCCAGTCGCGGCTATTTCTAAGTTTGGTAACACCCGAAATACCGTCCGTACTTCTAACGGTGGCGGTGTATAGTCGTTTTGCAAACCTAAGCAATATGCACCCAATGGTGTTAATTGCATACACATCAAGCCATCGTAACGGCTGAGAAACGGTAAGTCATCGGTTCCCCATAAATCGCTGTAGTCAGGGCGAACCCCACCTGGGTTAACGTAGCCGATATTAATCATCCCCAAGGTGGCAACATATTCAAATAACAGACATAAAGCATATCTGCCTTGCAAAATCTCCCAATCATCGCCACCATTACCTAAGCTACCGTAATGGGAGTCACTAATATACAAATTCCAAGGGTTGCGGGTAACTTCAAAATCGTAGCCTTTGACGAGAATGCAACGAAACAGTTCATTTACACCCGTCCAACGTCCTACAGGACACTCGGCTAAGGCTTTGGTAATGGCTTCGCGGCGTTTGTCTGGGGCTGTTAAACCTGGCTTACCTTTGCCTGTTTGCCCTTTAATCGAATCTATGCGGCGTAATTCGTCTAATACCTTATTTTTCAGCCATTTCTTCCATATATTGCGAATGGTTGCTGCGGGTGGGTTGGTAAGGGCTTTTTGTCCTGCTTTGGTTAATACAAGGCGTTTGTTAGAAAGTTCAGCTAAACCTGCGGCTTGGACTAGCATTGCCCAGGCGAAAGGCTTAATAAAACCGATTTTTTCGTATGATGGTGTAGCTGGGTCATCGTTGTAATAATCGCCGCCAGTAAGTATAGATGCGATCGCACTCATACTACTATTATTTGGATATCCAGTTTTATCGCTAACACTGAGTTTGCCGGCGTTAATTAACCTCAATACCGCGAGTAAATCTTGTTGTGCAGCAGTTTCCATTTCACACTGCTTGACGACAATTTCTTTTTCATGAGTTTCTCGTTCATGGGTTTTCCAGTTCCATTCTCGCCACTGCAAACGAAAAACCTCTGGACAGCTATCTAAGCTAGTAATAGAAAATTCTGCTGGTGGATGAACAAAAGCTTTCAGCCGTGTTTGTAAATCTTGAGGAATAATTTGGCCGTAGATAAATAAACACAACAACGATTGTTGACGCTTGAAGCCGTAGACATCAGATGTCCCCCAGTTCGGTTCTGCGAGATATTTAGCATAAAAACGTGTTGCGTTAAATAAACCATCTGTGTTGTGAATGGTTTCTGCTACTGCTTTTTGTTGGAGATGATCTAGTTCTCGCCACAATTGTTGCAGATTTTCCCCTAAAAGATGGCGCTGAATCAACGCAATTATTTCGGCTTTCCGAGTCGGTTTGCTATTAGTATTCAGTAATGCAGCCAGTTTTTTCAGTTCATCAACAGATAACTGTTGTAGAGCCTCATCAACAGTGGTAATGCTTAACTGATCCTGATAGTAAGGCATGGCAATGCACTAGAAATAACCTGCAATTTTTACCCCATGAGCAAGATAGGGTTAGAAAAATCTTACAGTAGAGTTGATACTAATTCGTAATTGAATAGGACTTACGCATTGACACAGTAGTAATATAATGCTGGCTTGAGATTGGTGTCGTCTACTCACAGGTATCGGAAAATTAGAGAAATCAGCAAACCCTCAACAGCACAATGTAATCTGGAACATTACACTCTATTTCTGCTATCAGAGCCAAAGCATGGGGGATGCAGCCGATTAGCAGAGATATTGGAAGATGTTTCAGATGATAGTGTAAATCGCTTTTTACTCAGAGAGAGATACACTCCCTATGATTTGTACAATAGGGTAAAGAGCATAATTAATTTGGTAGGAGGGATTTTAAGTGTTGACGATACGGTCATAGAGAAGCTTTACAGTGACCCAAAACATGCAGAATTAATAGGTTATTTTTGGTCAGGTAAATATCATAAAAGCATCAAGGGATTGAATTTAATCACACTATATTACAGTGATATTTATGAGAATTCAGTTCCAATTAATTACAGAATATATGACAAAAGGGAAGGTAAAACCAAGAACGACTATTTCCGCGAAATGGTAATTGAGGTAATAGCATGGGGTTTAAAACCAAGAGTCGTAACTGGGGATAGTTGGTACTCAGGAGTGGAGAACTTGAAATTTCTAAGAAACCAGAAATTGGGTTTTCTATTCGGGGTTGAGAAAAATAGAACTGTCTCGAATCAAGTAGGTAAATACAGCCAGATAAGCACTCTAGAGATTCCAGATGAAGGTTTAATCACTCATCTAAAAGAATTTGGATTTATTAAGTTGTTTAGGAAAGTCTTTAAAAAAGAAGACTCTAGACACTATATTTTATATTTACCTGATGAGCATAGGCTCCAACAAATATCGAGGAGTGAATTTATCACAATTCATGATACCCATTGGAAAATTGAAACATTTCATCGGGCAATCAAACAGGTCTGTGGAATCTGTCGATTTATGGTTAGAGATAGCCAAGCAATCAAGACTCACATATTTTGCTCACTTCAAGCATTTGTCAGATTGGAGCTAATGCGCTCTGAAAAAACAATTACCAATTGGTATGAAGTCCAAAGGAATTTATTTACAGAAGTCTTGCGCGAGTATATTTTGAACAACATCACTAGTGCAGGCATTTATTAAAGCCCGTAATTGATGCTTTTTGTCAATGCGTAAGTCCTATTGAAATACAAAGCTATTTTTTCTACCTCCTGCCTTCTGCCTTCTGCCTCAAGCATTATTTCTTTCTCGAAGAATAACCTTGAGATTGATTTTCTTGGCGTAATTGTTGTCTGCCATTGGTGATAATTCTTAACATATCTTTGAGGTCTTGCTCGATATTTTCCAGGACAGTATCAGCGTATTGATCTGCACCATCTTCAATTTCTTGAGCTTGAGCGATCGCAGTTTGTCGCATTTGTTCTAATTCTTCTATACAAGCTTGTCGTCGGCGGTCAATTTCGGCGATGGTTTCTTGCATCATTTCCTCGCATTCTTGCTGGGTTGTTCGCCGTAGTTGTTCTGCTTCTCGTTCTGCCTGCCTGAGAATATCGCTTTCTGCCAAAATTTGCGCTCTTTTGGCTTGGGCAGCCTCGACAATTTGCTGTCCATATTCTTCCGCTTCTAACATCACTTCTTGCTTGTGTTGCATAATCGCGGAGGCTTCCTGAAACACAGAGGGCAAGGAAACGCGAATAAAATCTAGCTGTTCAAATAATTTTTCTTCGTCGATTAATGTGCGCCCTGTTAGAGGAACTCGCCAACTAGACAAAATCAAATCTTCTAAACGGTTGAGTTCTTGCTGAATGTCTACACTTCCGCTTCGGGAATTGTCCCCGTTGCCGACTCCATTGGAATATTCTGGAGGGGCGGGATAATTGCCGTTGTGGTTGGGTTCGCTATTGGATAGTTGTGGTTGTAGCATTTGTATATATCTAAAGCAATGTGCGGGGGAACAAGATGATCGACAGAACCACCAAATCTTGCGATCTCTTTTATCACACTACTACTTAAAAAACTATACTCATTTGATGTTGCGAGAAAAACTGTTTCAATTTGAGTAGACAGAGTTTTATTCGTGTGAGCCATCTGTAATTCTACTTCAAAGTCAGAAATTGCCCGTAAACCTCGTAACAACACCTGTGCTTGGCGCTGTTGGGCATAATTCACAGTCAAGCCATCAAAACTATCCGCTTCGACGTTTGGTAGATGCTGCGTAGCTATCCGAATTTGTTCTAGTCGTTGCTGTACCGTGAATAACGGCACTTTATGAGGATTCCGTAGCACAGCTACAACTACCTGATCAAACAGCCGACTACCACGTTGAATAATATCAAGGTGTCCTAAAGTAATGGGGTCAAAACTGCCGGGATAGATAGCAATCACAATATTCTGATGTATCAAAGTTATTGAGGTGATTATACCGAATTACTCTATGCTGAGTTTGGAGTGCTGAGTTACCGAACTTTGCTCAACGCGGGGAACCCGCGCACGCAAGTTCTCTCCGCACGCAAGTTCTCGCTGAGTGCTGAGTAAAAACTATTGTCCCCTGTCCCCTGTAACCTAAAGTCTATACTGTCGGTAAACTTCACTAGCAGCACGATGCAATAGAGAATGTCGCCATACTAAAGATTGCATATCATCGGCGTATCCACCACCA
The DNA here is from genome assembly GCF_059384975.1 of Nostoc sp. C96. Taxonomy (NCBI): domain Bacteria; kingdom Bacillati; phylum Cyanobacteriota; class Cyanophyceae; order Nostocales; family Nostocaceae; genus Nostoc; species Nostoc sp. C96. The sequence goes on from NZ_CM182020.1 coordinate 917,134, forward strand.
ATCACACAGGCGACTGGATAACCTGCACTGACACAGGTAGTTAAAACTTGCATTTCGCGGCGGAAAAGGCCAGTATCAGTTAAAGCCAATTTGCCCAAGCGATCGCATATATGGGGATCAACACCTGCGTCGTAAAATATTAAATCGGGCTGGACATGAGATAACAAATCTGGCAAATATTTTGCCAAAGTTTGCAAATAAGCATCATCTTCCATTCCTACAGGGAGAGGAACATCTAAATCACTGTGTTGTTTTGTACCGGGAAAATTGACTTCACAGTGCATCGAGAAAGTGAACACACTTGCATCATCACCAAAAATAAAAGCCGTACCGTCTCCTTGATGCACATCCAAATCGACAATCAAGATTTTCTGCACCAGTCCCAGTTTTTGCAAAACACGAGATGCGATCGCTAAATCATTGAAAATACAAAAACCAGATCCATAACTGGGAAAAGCATGATGTGTTCCACCCGCTGTATTGCAAGCTAAACCATTACTTAGAGCCATCTGGGCAGTCAGGATTGTACCACCAACCGCTACACAGGTACGATTCACTAAAGCAGGACTCCAAGGCAAGCCAATACGACGTTGTGCTTTCGCGTCAAGGGTTCCCTCACAATATGCTTTAACATAATCTGGCGTATGCACTAACTCAATCAAATCTTGCGGCGGAAGTTGTGGAGTGTGAAACTGTTCTGCCTGTGCTACACCATCCCTGAGTAATAATTCATACAATTTACTAAATTTAGACATCGGGAAACGATGCCCTTCCGGTAAAGGTACAACATAGTTTGGGTGATAAATTATGGGCAAGTGCATATTATGTATTTTTCATCATATTTCTGATGCTAAATATACCTAAAGGTGAATAAATTACTGTATTTGTCAGATGAGATTCACTAGTAATTGTTTTATAATATTTTTTTAATTTTTGTCGTTAAACTGAAGAAATCAAATTAATTATGACGCAATGGATTTTACCGATCGCACTTATTGTAGTCAGCTTGATCACTGGAATAGTTTGTGAAAAATTTTTGTTCAAAAATTTCAAAAAAATCATTTTCCAGAAAAATATTCCTGGAAGCAGAATCATTTTTCAAGCTTTACATCATGTAACCTTTATTTGGTTTGTTTTGGCAGGTTTGTCATCAGCTTTAGTTGCTGCACCTAATATTAATCCAGACTTAAAACTGCTGCTCCAAAGAATTATCACAATTACTTTTCTATTTTCAGCCACATTAGTTGCATCTAGGCTAACTGCTGGTTTTGTAAATTTATTTACTCGTAAAACCGAAGGCGTTTCAGCTTCATTAATTTCTAATCTTGCTAAAACTGCCGTTTTAATTTTAGGTACATTAATTATCTTACAAACCCTAGGTGTAGAAATAACACCCATAGTTACAACTTTAGGAATTGGTGGTATTGCTGTTGGTTTAGCCCTACAAGATACTTTAGCAAATTTATTTTCGGGTTTTTATCTAATTATTTCTAAACAAGTTAGAACAGGAGATTATGTCAAACTAGATGCTGGGCATGAAGGTTATGTTACAGATATTAATTGGCGGAATACTACTATTAAAGAGCTTTCCAATAATGTAGTGATTGTTCCTAATTCTAAATTAGCGTCGGCAATTTTTATCAATTATCATTTGCCTGCTAAAGAAATCACTTTAACAATGAATGTTGGGGTAAGTTACGACAGTGATTTAGAACAAGTCGAGAAAGTAACTGTCGAAGTTGCAAAAGAAGTAATGCGAGAGATTGCACCGGAATTAATGGAAAATCAGCCATATATTCGATTTCATACTTTTGGGGATTTTAGTATAGATTTTACTCTTTATATGCGGGTAAGTGAATATTTTGATCAAAGAATGGGTAAACATTTGTTTGTTAAGAAATTGCACAAACGTTATCAAGAATTAGGAATTTCTATTCCCTTCCCTATTAGAGATGTTTATGTGCAGAATAATTCAAATTAAAGGCAAAAAAAAGTAAAAGGTAGACAACAAAAAATGATTTTTACCTTTTACTTTTGAGTTTTATCCTACTGTCCATTGGTAGAAACAGTTTTTATTGTTTCTACAAAACTTGAATCTTACCTTCTACCAGGAGTTCTACCACCTTCGTCGTTACTACCACCGTGAGGATGGGAGTTACCTGGATCACAGCCTTCAGAACCATTACCAATTCCTTGGTTACAATGACGGCGGAGTTTTCTATCTTCAGTAACACTATTTTCTTCAACTTCAGCTTGCTGCTGTGTTTGTTCGACAGCATACTGAGAGTTAATTTCAGCAGCTTCGCCAGTGCTGACTAACGCTTTATATATCAAAGCCACGACTTCGGCTCGCGTTGCTACCTTGTCAGCATTGAGGGCTTGAACATTGGGATAATTAACGACAATACCTCGTTCTGTCAGTGCAGCGATCGCATTTCGCACATCACTCCGAATAGTTGCAGCGTCAGAGTATGCAGCCAAAATTGACTCTGTGGAACCGCTAAAGGTATAGTTTAGCCCGCGTGCTAACGATAGTAATACTTCCAAACGAGATAAGGCTTGGGTGGGATTGAATTTATTCCCAGAAATTCCTAAAAAGCCTGTAGAATAAGCTTCGCGGATGGCACTGTAAGCCCAATATTTTGTAGTTACATCTCTAAAGCTAACGGCTTGACGAATATTGACCTTTTCAAAGGCTTGACTAATCATTGCCGCAAATTGGGCGCGAGTCACTTGTTCATCGGGGCGGAAAGTACCATCAGGAAAACCTTGAATTACTTGCAAAGCTGACAACTCTGCAATAAAGTCATTAGCCCAGTGGTTAGTTGAGACATCGCTAAATTTAACCTGGATACCTTGAGCTACACCGATCGCACGGTAACTCATCATCATTTGACCGATGTCATAAATAGAACTATCATCATCGCTGACTTCATTGAGTTCTACTAAGCGACCGGGTTCAGCTTTTAAAGCTTCTGCTAAGTTGTAACTAAAAGTGCTAATTGTTTGACGAGCTAGGGCGAATTTCCCACTAGTAAAAGAAGATGAGTAAACGCTATTTGTGGCAACGGATGATAAACCTTCTGCCTCAAACTGACTAACGTTAACAGTTTGGGAACTGCTAAGGAAAGTTACTCGTTGGTCGCTAACTTGGGTGAAATAGTCATAAGTGCTAGTCCCAGAGTCTATTGTGCCGTCTTCATCAGCATCAACTCCATAGACAGTGCGGACAACTTGATATTCACTAGGATTAGCAGACAAAACTAAGTTCACGCTACTGAATGCTGACAAACATTCAAATTCGCTGTAGCCAATAAAACGGTTTTGAGTGTCGTATAATCTGACAACTACGCGATCGCCTGCTTTGATACCTTTAACAAATTTCGCCTTGTGCTTCAGTTTGTATTTGTAATCACCCAGAAATCTTTCTTTTAAGAAGTCCTTGTGGCGTTTTGATTTTACAGAAATACGAGCAACTACTTCCGAAAAGTCACCAGATGATTGCAAAATAGCGAGGCTAAAACCTGTCTTTTTCGCCTTGACTGCTGTACTAGCAGCACTAACTTCGGTACTGCGTTGAGCCAGCACTGTGCGTTTGATAGCAGTTCCACTGGTTTGACGAGTGCTAGTTTCTCGACGGCTAATCAATGCTGTCAAGCTCTGGGTAGACTCTTCATCTAGCTTGGCGACACTTCCCGATTCATCAGTCCGGTATACCCAAACTTGCTTGACGTTGGCAACCACTACGTGCCAACCAGGTACTATTGCTTGAGAGCAGTTGTCATCCGCTTTTAAACCTAAACAGCCATCAGACCAAGTTTGCTGTTGGGCTTTAACGACACGTAAAGCAGAAGTTTTTGTACCTGTGCGATCGGAAATATCCTGTAAAACAGCAACTTTTACTGATTCTGGCAAGTCTGAGCTATTGCTGCTTAACTCATCAGCTAACAGTTGTTGGCTTGTGGAGTTAACAGGTGTTTGTGCAATGGTGGTAGAGAACCGAGGAGCTGCAGTTGCTGAAAAGATTGGCGATAACATTGCTACAGAAGTTGCAGCAACAATCACTTGACTCAAATGAGCTAAAGAACGAGTTTTTATGTGTTTCATCTCACACCGTACCAATCGGCTAGTAAGTGAAGAGAATATGAATTCCCTTGACTTATTAATCCCTTTGTGTAGAGGAAACTAACATTCCTATAGAGAATTTGGATTACTTAACAATATAGCGAGCGATCGCTTACCCTTTCACGACTTGTTAAGAATGGGTGTGAGGGTGTAGGGGTAATGGAAATCTGATTAAAAATCTACACTTGTGAGTCTACCCCTACACCTGTCCCCAAATCCTTGATTAGTGCTGAGTAAAATCTTTAAGCAACTTGCAACGGTTTTGTAGGCAACATTCGCGGTTCTGGCAGTGGTATATTATCTTCAATCAGCATTTCTACAAAAGCTTCAATTACTTCCTGACCATTTTTGGCAGCTTCCTCGTAAGTTCTACCATGAGTATGAAATTGTTGCCAGGGAAACTCAGGCAAGTGAACTAAGAAAAGTTGATCCTCTTGTGACCATTGAATCACCATGCTGTAGTGATAGATCATTCCTCATCTTCCTCGTTTGCAAGTTTTTCGAGTTCTTCCAACTTTTTCAGTACTCGTTGAATACCTCTTTCTAAATATAGTGGAGCATCATCACCATCTTTGCCAGGAATAGTAAGGGGTTCTTCCGGTAGCATTGGATGTTTCCAAAATGTATGACTTCCTTTGCCTCGTCCTGGCTGAAGGATATACCCAGCTTTTGCCACCATTACTTTTAATTCTCTGATTTTTTTGGCATTGCCCCTTAGCTATCAACTCCTCGCGTATTATAATCATCGAGCAGAATAGTGCGATCGCCTACTTTTTAAGGTACTTTCTCAAATAACACATCAGCGCTCTGCCCAAAATTCTCTAGACTTTACTATATAAAGTAATAGTTTAGGAATCTTAATAATGACTGGAACCACACAGCAGCTATCTTCAACTACTTTAGAAAAACTAATTTGGGCTTGGCAGGGGCATAAAATTCAATATACTGTCATGGGTACAGGCAAGCCTTTGGTTTTGGTTCACGGCTTTGGGGCTTCTATCGGACATTGGCGGAAAAATATTCCCGTGTTAGCTGATGCTGGTTATAAGGTATATGCAGTGGATTTGTTGGGTTTTGGTGGTTCCGATAAACCGCTGCTGAATTACTCTGTAGAAATCTGGGTGGAATTACTCAAGGATTTTTGGACGGCGCATATTCAAGAACCTGCGGTATTTATTGGTAACTCTATTGGTGCATTGATTAGCTTGATAGTGTTAACAGAACATCCAGAAATTAGCGCTGGTGGGGTTTTGATTAATTCTGCGGGTGGGTTGAGTCATCGTCCCCACGAATTGAACCCACCGCTACGCATTGTGATGGCTACTTTTAATAAAGTGGTGCGATCGCCTATTACTGGTAAATTTGTCTTTAACCGCATTCGCCAAAAAGCCCAAATTCGCCGCACCTTGTACCAAGTTTACCGCGATCGCGCCGCTGTCACTGATGAATTAGTTGATTTACTTTATACACCCTCTTGTGATCCAGGCGCGCAACAAGTTTTTGCATCTATCCTAACTGCACCTCCTGGCCCTAGCCCAGAGGAACTTTTACCCAAAGTGGAACGTCCTCTATTAGTGATTTGGGGTGCTGATGATCCCTGGACACCAATTACTGGGGCGAAGATTTACGAAGAGGCGCGGGCGAATGGCAAAGATATCAAAATTGTTCCCATTCCTAACGCCGGTCATTGTCCTCACGACGAAGTTCCAGAGCTTGTCAACACTCAAATGATTAATTGGTTAACACAAGTCTGAAGTATGAAGTATGAAGTGTTAATTTAATCGTTATATTTTATACTTCGTGCTGTGTGCAATTTTATCTCAAACCTAACCCCCAACCCCTTCCCTACCAAGGAAGGGGAGCAAGACTCAAAGCCTCTCTCCGTTGCGGGGAGAGGTTTGGAGAGGGGTTTTAAGAATAACTTGCACATCGCATTATTTCACACTTCATTTGCCGGGTGAGTACCTTTTATCTTATGGCACCTTGACAAAATCAAACTCAGGTGGTGTGTAATGGAGCTTGATGTGCGTAATAAAGGGAAAATTCCCGTCAGTCAGCATCCAGATTTTTCTGTGCAAGGCTATCAAGTGATTCGAGAACTTGCACGTAATCACGAAGCAGGACGCATTGTTTACCTTGCTGATGATTGTCAATCTCAACAACCAGTAGTCATTAAAGAGTTCAGTATTGACCATGAAACTACTGATTGGTCAGGTTCAAAAACTTACGAACGTGAAATTGCTCTCTTACAGCAACTGCAACATCCTCGCATTCCTCGCTACATAAATTCTTTTGCCACCGCAGAGAATTTTTATTTAGTGCAAGAGTATAAGCAAGCTATATCTTTGAAAACAAAATGTAGTTTTTCGGCAACGGAAATTAAGCAGATAGCCATCTCACTCTTAGAAATTTTGGTTTATCTGCAACAGCAAGTTGACCCAATTATTCATCGGGATATTAAACCAGAAAACATTTTAGTTGATGAGCAACTCAATGCTTATTTAGTTGATTTTGGTTTGGCTCGCCGACAAAGTACCAAAATAGCTTTAACTACCTTATCCACAGGGACTCCTGGTTTTATTCCCCCAGAAGAACAGTTTGGTTATGCTTTGACACAGGCTTCAGATTTATATAGTGTTGGGGCAACATTGATTTGCTTACTCACTAATACTCATACCGTGAAAATTAGTGATAGCAGCTTACGATTTCCCAAATTAGCACCTCATCTTCATCCAGGTTTTCGTTCATGGTTGTTGACGATAGTGCAACCTAACTGGAAAGACCGCTATCCCAATGCAGCAGTTGCTTTAACAGCACTCAAGTCAATTCCCGTTACGGGTAAGGCTTCTATTATCGAAGTTTTAATGGCGGCGATTAAGTTGAAAAAACGCACAGCTATGTTTGCTTTAGCTGTTATGGGGATGGGCGCAGTAGCAGTCACAACGTTAGTTTTTTCACAACCCGGTGGTGCAACCCAGCAGTTTGAAGAAAACCAATCTTTAATTGATTTCCAGTAAACCTGGCGGTGGTAGAATTTCCACGCGCCGAGATGCTATGTCTACGACGGGTGTAATTTCCTTGACAAAGGGAATTAAAACTTTTTTGTTGGCTTTTTCATGATTGAGTAATTCTACTTCTAATAAATCATTACCTGCGGGGATCACATCTACCACTTTCCCCAACAGTTCACCAGATGCTTGTAGATAAACTTCCAAACCAATTAAATCGACAACATGATATTCATCTTCGCCTAATTCGGGGCGATCGCTTGCCGGGACAAATAATCTACAATCACGCAATTCCTCAGCTTGGTTGCGCGTTTCTACGCCAGCTATGGTAATCACGTATAAATTTTTGCCCTCGACGTAACGACCATCCAATAATTCTACAGTTTGTAGTTCTGTTTGCCCAGGACGCAACATCCAACGTGTTCCCGGTACTTCAAAGCGTTCAGGAAAATCCGTTTCTGGGTACACTCGTAATTCTCCAGCCAACCCTTGAGGCGCAACAATTTTACCAATTGCTAACCAATCATCTAATTTTAGATTTTGGATTGTAGATTTTGGATTAGCATTTGGGGATTGAGTTTTTTTGCTTTTTTTATTGCCCTGCGCTTTCCTACTATTCTTCGGTTTTTTTGTCTCTTCGCTATTCATTCCTATTTATCCAATTTAGTAAAGACAGCGCATAACAGGAAGTTGAAAAACCTCCTGTCTTCTGCCTCCTTACGCACTCACCGCCGCCTGCTGATAAACTTGTTCTGCGACTTTGGCAAGACGCTGCATCCCAAGTACAATCTCAGCATCACTGCCTGTTAAGCTAATGCGTAAACATTGGTGTTTGTGAGGCCATTCTTCTTGTAAACCAGGGAAGAAGGTACTACCAGGTACCACAATTACCCCAACTTTTTTGAGTTCTTGGTAAAATTCCCAATCAGTGATGGGTAAATCTTTCAACCACAACCACGCAAAGATAGCGCCTTCACCACGGTGGAGGAACCAAGGTAAATCTTTCGGCATAGATGTGTCTAGAGTATTTTCCAGAACTGCAAATTTGTTTTGATAAAAAGGCCGAATAACTTGGGCGGCAATATCTACTAGTTTACCGGAGTTGATCGCACGAGCGGCGATCGCTTGTCCATAACGAGAAGCATGAATACACAAGTTTGTCTGGAAGGACTCCAGCACTTGAATGAATTTTTCATCACCAATAGCTACACCAATGCGTTCCCCTGGTAATCCGGCTTTAGATAAACTCATACAGTGAATAATATTCTTGCCAAAAATCGGCTGCATCTCTGTGAAGTTCAAAGCTGGGAAGGGAGGCGCGTAAGCAGAATCAATCAACACAGGTACATTGTAAGTTTCCGCTAGAACCGTAATTTTATGCACTTCATCGGCTGTGAGGACATTACCTGTGGGGTTACAAGGACGAGAGAAGATAATACAGCCAGTTTGTTCTGACACCGACAATTGGCTGAAATCAGGGCGATACTTAAACTTGTGGTTAGCCGCGTCTATATCCAGAGTTGGTTTGTAAGCAATTAAAGCCTCTGGATACAAGCAAACACCACCATAACCTGTATAGTCGGGACTCAGTGGTAAAACAATTTGTCGCAGTCCACCATTAATGTCATAGCCACCAAAGGCATTTGCCGCATAGAAATAAAGGCTTTGGCTACCGGGAGTAATTAAGATATTGCGAGAGGTTAAGTTTAAACCATAGCGTTTGTTGAAGTCATTAGCGATCGCTTCAATCAAAGGCGCATAACCTTGACTTGCGCCATATCGACAAACCACTTCTCCATATTCCGAACTCGCCAGCAGTTCTGCTGTTGCATCCCGCCACAACTGTTCCACCTCTGGCAAAATCAACGGATTTCCCGCACTTAAATTAATTAATTCCTGCCCCTGACTCGCTTGCAACGTTTCTACAATGTCCTTCATAATCGCTCGTACACCAGTGAGGTTGGACATTTGAGCGCCAATTTTCGTTAGGGCAGGGTTCATAAGCTTTGCAAAATTATGAATAATTGAGGGGTTGACAAAATTATAAAATTCATGCGGCGGATAGATATCATCTTCCACGTTTGCCGCCTGTAACTAATGTACCAATCTCACAAAAAAATGCAATTTTAGTTCATATCCAGTAGTGTATCTGTCAACCCTCAGAATTTTCTTCAAATCCTCCTTTTTAAGGGTAGCCACTGCGTTGCGGTGAGCAGTCCGTTGGGCGGCTTTGCCGACTTGTACCCCTACGGGGAAGCAAGCTACGCGCAGCGTCTCCGATTAGGAGAAGGAACTGCCGTTAGCGAAGCGGTAGCGACGTTAGGAGCGTCACCCGAAGGGAGGTTCCCTCCGTTGTAGCAAATGATATGGATTTAGGGAGATCAGATAAGCTTGTGTGTACACTGTAGCTTTTTAAGGGGGGTTGGGGGGATCTGTAAGTGCCGATAAACATAACCAACCACTTTTAAAACATCCTTTAAGACTTCTGCTATGAGACTGAAAATAAATTTTAAGGCAAGAGATTTTACCTCCGCTTTCACATTTGCGTGTTTCGCGCAAGCTATAGCAACTTCCGCGTTCCCTGTAGTAACTTCCGCTTTCACATTTGCGTGTTTCGCGTAAGCTGTAGCAACTTCCACTTTCCTTGTAGTAACTTCTGCTTTTACATTTGCGTGTTTCGCGCAAGCTGTAGCAACTTCCGCTTTCGCATTTGCGTGTTTCGCGCAAGCTGTAGCAACTTCTGTTTTGACGTTATGCCAATTTGTAATTGCGAATTGCGACGTTGGATAATTGCAAGATAATTTTTGTTGTATCATGCTGAGTGCAGTAACGCAGAACGTAGACGCGATACACTTTGTGACGTTCAGAATGACAATTCATTCCCAGTGTCAACAACGCCGTTAAAATTTATATATTAGGAGGGCTAACGCGTGGATGTTAAAGCAGCAGTAGCTTACGGCGCGGGTAAGCCGCTAACTATCGAAACAGTGCAATTATCAGGGCCACAAGCAGGAGAAGTTTTAGTAGAAATTAAAGCTTCGGGAGTTTGTCACACCGATGCTTATACTCTGTCTGGTGCTGATCCTGAAGGTTTATTTCCCGCCATTTTAGGTCATGAGGGCGCTGGTGTAGTAGTCGAGGTGGGTGCTGGTGTTACCAGTGTCAAACCAGGAGATCATGTCATCCCACTCTACACCCCAGAATGCCGCCAATGTGAATATTGTCTCAGCCTCAAAACCAATCTCTGTCAAGCAATACGCTCTACTCAAGGACGCGGCGTAATGCCCAACGGTACTAGTCGTTTTAGTATCAGTGGCGAAATGATTCACCATTATATGGGTACATCCACCTTTGCTAATTACACAGTATTGCCAGAAATCGCCGTTGCCAAAATTCGAGAAGATGCCCCTTTTGACAAGGTTTGTTACATTGGTTGCGGTGTCACCACAGGTATAGGTGCAGTGATTTATACCGCCAAAGTAGAACCGGGAGCAAAAGTTATCGTGTTTGGCTTGGGTGGTATTGGCTTAAACGTCATCCAAGGAGCGCGGATGGTAGGAGCCGATATGATTGTGGGGGTAGATATTAATCCCAGCAAGCGCGCCTTAGCCGAAAAGTTTGGGATGACGCACTTTGTCAACCCTCAAGAAGTCGAAGGTGATTTAGTTAGTTACTTGGTTGATTTAACTAAAGGCGGTGCAGACTATACCTTTGAGTGTATCGGCAATGTCAAAGTCATGCGTCAAGCATTAGAATGCTGCCATAAAGGTTGGGGTGTCAGCGTCATTATTGGGGTAGCTGGCGCAGGACAAGAAATCAGCACACGTCCGTTTCAATTAGTTACAGGTAGAGTCTGGAAAGGTTCAGCCTTTGGTGGTGCAAGAGGACGCACAGATGTACCAAAAATTGTTGATTGGTATATGGATGGCAAAATCAATATCGATGATTTAATTACCCATGTCATGCCAATTGAACAAATTAATCATGCTTTAGAATTAATGCACAAAGGTGAATCTATTCGCAGTGTTGTAACGTTTTAGATTCAGCAATCTTTGTTAAGGGCGGGGAAACCACGCCCCATATCTACCAAGCCTAGTGCCACATTTTCCATATTAACTAAATCAATGGTTTACGAGTTTTTAGCGCAATGCAAAACTCAAGGAGAAACTCAAACTAAACGTGCTTTTCGGAAGATGTTGCAATCACAACTCCATCGCTTGTCTATACACTAATACAGTTAAGATAAAATTCTCATTGAATCTTCTTAACCCTCACAGGAATGTTAAAATTTAAAACGTATTCAAGTAGTTACTTAAATAATGTTTCTCCTGCATTACGCATTGCATATTCGGATGGAATGAGATTATCCCTCAACATTTTCGACAATTCCCAAGTCTTTCCATCGTATTTATCATTAGCTAATTTAAAGTGCGCGCCATTTCCAGGTTTAGCACTGCCATCAGAATTACAGTGAACATGAACTACCACGTTTTTATACTCTTCTACCCCTATTTTTAACGGACATTCAATTGAGAATTCACCTAGTTTTTCATCATCCCATTTTGAAATGTAAGCTTTTGTAATTTCTCCTATTGTAACTTCCCCATCATTGACAAGTTTTTCCAGATCCTCAACAGATGGGTTTTGCCTAAATTTACCTTCCACTGTTTCTGCATAAGCTAATTTCCTAGCCTCAACTCCAGCTTTTTTATCAAGATATTTGTAGTATTGCTGAACATGAGCTTTTTGGAATTGGGAGATAGATTGTCCCAAGTCATTCTTGTTATAATTATTTTTATTTGTGTCTAATTGTGTAAATGCATCGTTTGCTTCTTTTTTCCATTCAGATGGATAGTTATCCTTATGCTGGATTGTATTATTTTCTAGTCCTAGTTGCTCTATTTCTTTGTAATATGTGCATATTTTACTAATTTCTTTTTTGAATGTACTGACAAGCTCCAAAGTCGTTGCACTAATTCCTTTATCTCCCAAAATGGTCTGCTTAAGATCATTGCACAAGCTGTTAATATATGAATTTTTCAGTGCCATTTGCATCTCGTTGGCGGGAATGCTCTGCGATTCGTTATAAATTTGAGTTGTGATCGGAATTATTTTCTTAAATGTCTCTATGGCTGATTGATCAGCCGCTGGATCTTTACCTTGTATATTTTTATAAGCCTTCTGATATTCTGCTGTGAAAGCATTTTGTAACTCTTTGGTTACATCGTTGACTGATTTATTTGTTATTTGCGGTTGTAGTTGTTGAGCTTCAATTATTAACTGATCTATCTTTTCTTTTTTATTCTTATTCTCTTCTTCCTGGCGTTTACGTTCTTCTTCCTGTTTTTTAAGTTTTTCCTCCTGACGTTGCATTTCTATTGCTTGTCGTTTCTTTTCTTCCTCATCTTGTCGTTTCCTTCTTTCTTCGCGTTCTATTTCCCACTGCTTTTGTTTTGCTTCTTTTTCCTTTTGTTGTGCTGCTTGTTCCTGCCGTTTTTTTTCTGCTCTTGCTTCGGCTTTTATCCGATTTTTCTCCTGTTTTTTCTTCCTTGCTTCTTCTTTTTTTTGTGCCTCTTGTTCAGCAACAATTTTTGCTTCTTCTTGTCGTTTAAGTTCTGCTTGTTGTTTGAGTTCTTCTTCTTGTCGTTTAAGTTCTGCTTGTTGTTTGAGTTCTTCTTCTTTTTGCTGTTGGATTTCTGCTTCTTTTTGTCGTTTAAGTTCGGCTTTTTTGTTTTCCTCCTCTTGTTCCTTCTGTTTTTGTTCTTCGATGTTCTGTTGCTCTATAGCAGTTTCAACTTCTTCTTCTAGTTGTTCTGCGGCAGATTTGTGTTGCTTGATCTGTTTTAATAAGTCTTGACCTTCAGAATATGTAATTTTTGGTTTTGCTTTAGCTGTTTCAATAAATTGTTGTAACTGAGAAAGGTCTGATACAAAGTTGTTTTCCTTGAGTATAGAGATAGATTCCTCAATACGAGAAACTAGGTCTTTGAGTTCTGTAAACGCATCTTGTAATGTTTGTTTAGCTTTCTTGGGATCATAAGATACCAAGTAACTAAAAATTGATGCTTCCCAGGATGGGTCATCTAGATTTAAACAACGTTGAATAATGGCTTGGTTAATTTGTTCTAGCTCTACAGGATTTTGAAATTTTGACGCATCCTTATTTTGCTGCACTACATGGGTCAACTCATGAGTCATTAGCGACCTTGGGGGTTTGTCTTCCTCTACCAATTCCTGGCGTTGAAGGACATTCATTTGCTGCACTACATCCGCCGCTACTTTATCCGCTTCTTGTTCAAACTTATCTCCAGGTTGCCCAATGGTGAGTTTCATCTGCAATTGTGGTGGTGCGGCTGGAGGACGCGGAAGAAACATTGAGACATTTGGAAAACCATCGCCAGACTTTCTGGTACTTTGTAAATTGGGTTGTTGCTGTGCTTCGAGCTTTTCTTCTTCCGAAGAAGGAACTTTAAAACTACGTGGCGCAAACGGATTTTTACTTGATGATTCTGAAGAAGAAGCGTTTTGATATGGTTTACGTATTTTGGAGTACATTGTTTCAAGCCTGCAATAATTGTTTTAGCAGTCTTTTTGCTGTTTTATTCCTAAATTTGAGCAAAGTTGCTGCTTGTGTATTTGACATCTCATTATGCTTGAATTACGCACTTTAAAGTTGCGATCGCCAACTATTTGTTACAAGTTAAATTTCAGCTATTCCAGAATTTAAATTAAAAATTTGGCAATCATGACGCATCTGCAAATTATCTCCGAATATAAATGCTTTGACGGTCAACTCGGCTTTTACTCTCATGCTTCTGCAACTTGTAACAGTGAAATGCGCTTTGCTGTTTATCAGCCTCCCCAAGCAACACACAAATCAGTACCAGTTCTCTACTTTTTGTCTGGTTTGACTTGTACAGAAGAAAATTTCATAGTCAAAGCTGGGGCGCAACGCTACGCCGCCGAGCATGGTTTAATGTTGGTAGCACCAGATACTAGCCCCCGCAATACTGGTATTCCAGGTGAAGATGATGCTTGGGATTTCGGCACAGGTGCAGGATTTTATGTTGATGCTACCGCAGAACCTTGGCGATCGCACTATCAAATGTATAGTTACATTGTCCAAGAATTACCTGCTATCATTGCAGCTAACTTCCCCATCCAAGCAGATAAACAAGGTATTTTTGGTCATTCAATGGGGGGACATGGGGCTTTAGTTTGTGCTATACGTAACCCCCAACAATATAAATCGGTGTCTGCTTTTGCACCCATCGCTGCACCGATGAGTTGTCCTTGGGGACAAAAGGCTTTTAGTGGATATTTAGGCAATAATCAAGATAATTGGCGTGCTTATGATGCGAGTGAATTAATCAAACAATTAGGCTATCACAGTACCATTTTAATTGACCAAGGTACCGCAGATAAATTTTTAACTGAACAACTAAAACCAGAAATGTTTGAACAAGCTTGTGTATCTGTAAATCAACCCCTCAATTTACGTTACCAAGCTGGTTATGACCATAGTTACTATTTTATTGCTAGTTTTATTGCTGACCACATTCGTCATCATGCGATCGCGCTGAATTAAAACTTCAACACTGACCAATTTCTTGATAATATTGCTCAAGATGATTGGGTAAATAACTTGTCATTTGTAAACTTTGCTGTTTCACTTGCCAACTGTGGTTGATATTGATGCGACTTAAAAAATTAATATCATGAGAAATGACAAATAAAGCGCCTTGATATTCATTGATGCCGATGACCATTTGTTCTACAGTTTCAATATCAAGATTATTAGTTGGCTCATCGAGAATGAGCAAGTCGATTTCGGATATGCTAATCATAGCGATAGCTAGTCTAGCCAACTCGCCACCACTCAACACAGATGTAGATTTATGCACATCATCATATTTAAATAAAAAGTGTCCTAGTTGTTGACGCAATAACTGATAACTCAAATTGGAATTAGCAGATTGCATATTTTCGAGAATTGTCTGCTGACGATTTACGAGTTGATAAGTTTGGTCGAGATAAACAGCTTTCATGACAGGTGTAATTAAAATTTCACCTGATTCTAATAACACTGTTTCCTTCTCCATCCCCAAGATAGCTTTCGCTAAAGTCGATTTCCCAGAACCATTCGCCCCGATAATAGCAATGCGTTCACCTGAAGAAAGATGCAATTGGATATTTTGAATCAGCAGGCGATTAGATATCCAAAGATTTGCACCTTGAATATCAATTAAATTCCGGCGTTTCTGATTGCTTTCCTCTAAATGAATACTTGTGACTTTGGTAGTTTTAATCTTTGTCTCGTTGACTGTTTGCGTAGCTTTAGCTACAGCTGCTTCATGCTTCTTTTTAGCTGTACCAGCTGAGACTTGAGCTTGAGTTCTCATTGAGCCAGCAGCGGCTCTGTCAATACTACCATTGAGAAACTTCGCTCGACCGTTACGTTGTGCTTGGGCGGTGCGTTGCTGTTCTTGCATCGCGGCTGCTTGGGTGCGTTTAAGTTCCTTTCTGGCTACTTCGTGCGATCGCATTGCCACTTCTAATTCTATTTGCTTTTGTTGTCGATAATCAGAAAAATTGCCTCCATATACTTTTAATTGATTGGGAGTAAGTTCCCAAGTCGCAGTAGTTACTTGATCTAAGAAAAAAGGTTTGTGAGAGACAATGACATAAGCACCAGCAAAATTTACCAGAAACTGTCTCAAGCTTTCTAATGCAGGCAAATCTATATGATTTGTTGGTTCATCTAGCAACAGTAAGTTTGGCTGTTGTGCTAAACCAATTGCCAAAAATAATTTTGTCAATTCTCCACCGCTTAAATTAGCCATTGGTAATGATAAATCAATGGTTGTGTTGAATTGGGTTTGCAAAATCTCTTCAATGTTCCACCATTCATCAGCAATTGAAATTAAATAATTCAATACTGTATCTGCATTAATTGATTCTTGAATAGTACTAATTTGGGGTAAATAGTAAATACTACCCTGCCGAAACACCGAACCAGATTTAGGCTGAATCTGTCCTGCAATTATCTTTAATAGAGTTGATTTGCCAACACCATTGCGACCAACTAAAGCAATGCGATCGCCTATTACAATACTTCCTTGAATCCCTGAAAACAATGGCTGCATATCACTGACTTCATAACTTAAATTCTCAGCGATTAATATTGATTTTTTCTGCATTCTTACCAAACCTCAAATCATCAACTTTCACCCATCTATGCACAAAGATTACGGGCGAATTGAATAGACAAAATATTCCGATGCAATCGGATCTACATCAATAATCAACCACGGATAAATGTGGTTAAACTCACAATATTGAAGATAAAAACAAAAATTCTAGCTCATGATTATTTGAAGTAACCCTGTCAAACTTGGCGTATTTATTCGGTTTTGACAATTTTTGTCTGGTACTACTTCATTTCAGCTATCTCGATGATTATGTGATGAGGTTTGATATAGACTACAGTGTAGCACAAAAGCATTACGGAAAGCGAAGAATCTTCACACAGATGTAGTATGTTTCACAAAAATTAAATTTCTTCTCCAACTGCTGACAAGTTCACACCTTCATAAATGTCACTTAAAGGAATTGCAAAATCTATTGTTTGGAGTGATAAAACTGCATCTAATGATTCGTATTCTGTTAATACCCATTGAGCATTAGCATTTTTAGCGTAATGCTCAACTAAATATTCATATTGATTAACGATAATATATTCTTTGAAAGTGGGTATAGAACGGTAAAATCTAAATTTATCAGTTTTATCATGGCTCTGTGTTGATTTAGATAATACTTCTATAATTACTTGAGGATTTGTGACTGTAGTAGTGCTATTTCCTTCATATATTGGTTCTCCTTCAATCACCATAGCATCAGGATAAGTATAGATGCGGTAACGAGATATCCACAATCTTACATCACCCATATAGATTTTGTAATGTTTACCCCGCATATTAAATTTGAAATTAGTGCAGAAGTTTAAAGAAATTTCGTTATGGTTTGTAGTTCCACCTGCCATTGGTACAATTTCCCCATCGTAGTATTCATTTTTAAATTCGGATGTCTCTTCTAGTTGGAGATATTCTTCTGGAGTGTAGCGTTTTTTTTGTGTTTTGATTTGCATAATTTTATCTTGAAAATAACTGGTTATTTGGGATAGTTTGTACTCAAGAATTGTTCAGCTTCGGGTTTATTTGTAATTACTCTATCTAACGTAGCGGCAAGAATATCATCCAGAATTTGACGATATTGAGGGCCTGGCTTGTAGCCTAATTTCTTCAGGTCGTTACCATTTAAAATGGGTTGAATGTGAGTCAATACTGTTAAGTAATGCCAAATTTGTTTTCTGAGCGATCGCGGGCTTTGCAAGGCGATTAAAATCAGCATTGGTAAGTCATACTTTTTCAGTAACTGCACAATTTGGCTGGGACGCTGCAACTGCGGTAACAATTCCCTAACATCTGCTTGGGTTTGGGCTAAATTTTGCAAACGATGAATGCTATCTTCTTGTAATTGCAGATTTTTGGCGACTTTTTCCCGATATTTTGGTTCGAGATGGGCCATTAAAGCTTCTAGGCGCATTTGCCAGTGGACAAGGGTGAGTTGGGGATCAAATCTGTGCAGACAGCGTTCTAATAACCGCAGTTGGCGTAAAAGTTCCGCATCTAAAGAGAGAGTATGATGAATGCACTGCAAAGCTTGTAAGTTATCGAGTAATTGCAAAGCTGATTTCCAGTACGGTGCTTCCAAGATATGTTTCAGTTCGGTTTTCAGCCGAGTTTGCAAAGCTGGAGTTCTGCTATTGTGTTGAGTGGTGCGATCGTAAACACCACTATTAATGGCGTAGCGGATATACTCTTCTGTTCGCGGTTCAAAATCAAATCCAAAGCGCACAGCAAAGCGCACACCGCGATAAATCCGGGTAGGATCTTCAATAAAACTATTGGCGTGTAAAACCCGAATTTGCTTGGCTTGTAAATCTAATAAACCACCAAAGAAATCGAGTAATTCGCCCGAACGGGGAGAAGTTAGCCGCAATGCCAGTGCATTGATAGTAAAATCCCGACGGTACAAATCTTGACGAATAGAACTCGCCTCAACTTCAGGGTTTGCAGCTGGGTAAGGATAAAATTCTGTTCTAGCTGTGGCAATATCCACCCACAAAGAATTTAATTCTGGGTCTTTGTGCCACAACAAAGCCGCAGTTTGAAACGCACCATGAATTTCTAAACGCGCGGCTGGGTAAAGTTCTTGCAATGCTTTTGCTAATTCCACCCCAGCACCGACATCTGCTGATTTATGAAAGCCATCTACAACCAAATCAATATCTTTAATCATTAATTGATCTGCTGTTTCGGCTAATAACAAGTCCCGCACAGCACCACCAACTAAGTAAAGATGCCAACCGCGTTTTTCTGCTGCTTGGGATGCTTTGGTGAGTAATTGCCACAGTTGGGGTGCAAGACGTGAGGCGATATTCAGTGCTGAGTGCTGAGTGCTGAGTTTTGAGTTTTGAGGAGTTAAACTTTGAAACTCCTCACTGTTTTGATGTAACTCCCGTAGGACATCGGTACGGGTGACTATCCCAACTAATTGCCTATCTTCTAAGACTGGTAAGCGTCCGATATCATAAGTCACCATCAGCGACTCGATTTGTGGCAGGGTGGTATCTGGGGTGATGGTTTTGAGATTGATAGTCATATAACCTTTGACTGGCGCATGACTAAAGCCGTGATGAAAGGCAATATCTAAATCTCGCCGGGAAATAATGCCGACTAACTGTCCTTGATTATCAACTACAGATAAACCAGAATGTCCGTAACGTAATAAAATCCGCTGTGCTTCTTCAATGGTAGTTTCTGGAAGAATGGTGCGGACTGGCGAGGACATCAAATCTCTAGCGGTGAGAGGATGAGGAATGGAGGCTTTTAAACCTTCTAAAAGTTCTTCTAAGGTTGCTTGTGTATCAACTCCCCGCAGGTTAAGTGATGCGGCTTGAGAATGTCCACCCCCACCAAAGGGTTGAAATAACAAGTTAAGATTGACACCAGGAATTTGCGATCGCCCAATCACAGTTAATCTTGATTCATCTTCCCCCAATGGATATTCATTGACTAACAGTAAAGCATCAATTTCGCTTAACTCTACTATTTGGGATGCTAAACCTGATAACCCAGGCACAAAAGCCTCAGTTTTTAAAGTTACCCAAGCCAACGTATAACCGCGTAAGCAGAGATAGTCTAACTCTTGCAGCGCTGTGGTTAATAGCTGTTGTAACTGCGTTGATAAACCAGGATCACGATAAGTAGAAATAACTGGTAAACTTGCGCCTTGCTGCATCAACCAAGCCAAAGCTAAAGCATCCCTGGCTGTTGATAAGTCATAGGTTAATGAACCCGTATCCACATGGATACCCAAAGCCATCACCGTGGCTTGGGATGGGGTGAGAGAAATTTGCTGTTGTTGTAATTGCTCCACAATTAAAGTTGTGCAAGCACCCACCGGGGCAATATGCAATTGCGTCGCCGGAATATCACCCTCTTGCCCTAAGTGATGGTCATAAACTACAATTTCTTTCACGCTGGGTAAATCTAACCATTCAGCTGCTTTACCCAGGCGATCGCGCTTTTGTGTATCAACTACAGTAATCGAGCGAATTGTTTGCGGATTCACTGAACGTCGTTCAATCAGCGGATACTCATCTCGATGTAACGCCAAAAAATCTCTCACAGGTGGATGTGCGCCGCCTGTTAACACAATCTTACTTCCCGGTAGCAAGCAAGTCAGCCCGACCGCCGCGCCCAAAGCATCAAAATCAGCCGTTGTGTGGCAAAGAATTAAATCCATAGTCAAAAGTCAAAAGTCAAGAGTTAAAAGTCAAAAGTCAATATTTGGACTATGGACAATTGACCTTTGACTGTTGACCAAAGTGTATCAATTTCTGCTAGGTTAAAAAATAAGGAAAAACTGTCAGTGTCGCCCTTTAGGATATTCTATCTTTAGTATTACGCTGTCTTGGGAGAAGCAAAAATGACCATAATATTCCAGTTCGCTTTAGTAGCTCTTGTTTTGATGTCTTTTGTACTGGTTGTTGGCGTTCCTGTTGCCTATGCTACCCCACAAAGTTGGGTAGAATCTAAAAGATTATTGTGGCTGGGTTCTGGAGTTTGGATTGCCCTAGTACTGTTGGTTGGTATATTAAACTTTTTTGTAGTCTAGGTTTGTAGTCTAGGCACTTGGCAATAGTCTAATAAAATAGCATAAAGCTGATAGCAAAAGAAAAAGGTAAATTGATTAATTTACCTTTTTCCATATTTTCAGTAGATAATTGTGCGCTTCATCTCAACCATCTGCAAAGAAGAAATGTATATTGGCAAGAGTATAGTTGATTAAGAGGCAGTCATGGCAGTTTTTGAGGGAACTTTTACTCAAACTGAACCCTTACGTTTTGCAGTGGTGATTGGTCGATTTAATGACCTTGTGACTGCAAAGCTGGTGGAAGGATGTCAAGATTGCTTGAAACGTCATGGTGTAGACCCTAACCCCCACGGTAATCAAGTTGATTATGTTTGGGTTCCGGGAAGTTTTGAAGTGCCAATTGTTGCACGTCAATTAGCACTTTCCCAGCGTTATGATGCGATCATTTGTTTAGGCGCGGTTATTCGCGGACAAACGCCCCATTTTGATTATGTATCTTCGGAAGTAGCCAAAGGCATTGCCGCAGCCAGCTTTCAAACTGGAGTTCCAGTAATTTTTGGCATTTTGACCGTAGATACAATGCAGCAAGCCCTAGAACGAGCCGGGATTAAAGCTAATCATGGCTGGGAGTATGCCATGAACGCTCTAGAAATGGCCAGCCTGATGCGGAAATTACGATCTAACCTCACAGAGACGTACACTTTAAATCCCCAGCCCTTACCTGCTGCTCACGGTCAAGAGTCAATAATTAACAGTCAGTAGTCAATGGTCAAGAGTCAATGGTGAACCAGCGCGGTCTTGGGGGTTTCCCCCATGAGCGACTGGCGAACCCGGAAGGGGTCAATGGTCAAGAGTCAATGGTCTATTGACCAAGCACAAATGACAAATAACCATTGACTAAAACTCAGGGGTTGACAAATCAAAATATATCTGACACTATAGTTAATGTGAGTTTGCGGGTATAGCTCAGTGGTAGAGCGCAACCTTGCCAAGGTTGATGTCGCGCGTTCGAATCGCGTTACCCGCTTTTAAAAATAAAACCAATATCTAAGCAGCAAAAAATAGGGTGAGTAATAGCCAAGTATTTATCCTTGGATTCAACTCATTATATTTTGGCTAGATTAAACTAGATTTAGAAGTGGCTAGTTGAATATAAGTTTGATCAGGTAAACAGCATCTCTTGGTAATGAAGTCAGCCACAATATTTTGCTCAACTACTAGATAATGAGCAGGAGAATGAAAATAAGTTAAAAAAGTCTCCTGCTTTGTGTCTAATGCTCGGTAGTTAGAATTTAGGAAGTGTTCTCAGGATATTACTGGCTTGCGAACGCAGCCTTCTTGTCAAACGGTTTGTTTTCGGAGTAGTAGCGCGTAAGCTTAGAATTGTATTAGATATGTAACCACAATACATGCCGCAAAAACTTGATGACATTACCTTGAAAGTCGCAGATGCAAAGCCGGAAATCCTTCAACAAGATTGCCAGCTACAGCACAAAACAACAGACAGATATACCCATTTCCAGAAAATTGGTAATTGATGGTGTTGTTGATAATGGCATTATTTGCCTGACTTCGCTATGTATATAAACAGTTGATTGTGAGATTACCCAATTTCTAACGCATTGAGTCGGGAAATCTCCAAATTATGAAAATCACGCTCAAGTTAGTAGAACGCTTGTGCATCCTCAAAAACCCGAAAAAATAGATTTTACCCAGGAATATCCCTGTCCCTGTCGCCGTCGGGGACGGTTAGTTCCGATTACCCTTACAGAAGCATTTGGCTGCGATCGCTGTCAGCAAATCTTTGTTGTCCAAGATAATGGATATGTCCTAGAACAACTTTCGACCACTTATCCCTACAAGCGGGCTTGGCGCTGGACGGGAAATAGTTGGAATGTTGTCCATCCACGTATGGGAGAAAGCTATCTACCCATCGCCCTTGGCATTATTTTTGTGTTAGTGATTATTTGGCTACCATTAGCATTGAAATTAGCCAAGGGTTCTAGCATTATTGCTTGGGCAATAGTGGCAGTGGTATTAGCTATCCTGCCAGCACTCATGGTCTGGCTTACCTACCGACGTTAACTCAATGACCGTTGAAGTTGTACATGATTACCCCGAACCAATGAAAAGCGCCAAACGCGCTTATCAAGCTTCCCTGAAGTTGGGGTTTACAAAGGGCGTAGACCGCAGTCGTGCTGTGTTGGCGATGGCACAGGCTCTGGAAATGTCTTTTGATGATATTTTAGAAGCTAATACTCTGGATTTAGAAGCCAGTAAAGAAATGGCAGTGCCAGAGTTGATCTTAGATTGGCTAAAACTCACCCCAAAACGACTAGAAACAACAGTAGAAATACTCCGACGTTTAGGTGAACTATCAGATCCCCTACGACGGGTGAGGAATGCTGACTATCAACCAGAAGACTCTCAGAGTTACTCACAATTAATGGCTTTGGGAGTGATTGGTTTTATTTATGAGGCATTTCCAGATTTAGGGGCGATCGCCGCAGGTTTGTGTATTAAAACTGGTAATAGTATCATTCTCAAAGGTAGTACAGAAGCCAGTCATTCTAACGCCGCGATCGCAGAGGTACTCCAAAGTGCAATTCAAGAGGTTGGTTTACCACCAGGTTGCGTTGAACTAGTTACCGCCGAACATGGTGCTTCAGTGCGAGATTTAGTTACTCAAGACCAGTACCTCAATTTAGTAATTCCCTACGGACGTTCTAGCTTGGTGCAACAGGTGATGCGACAAGCCACTTGTCCCGTATTAAAGTCCGCAATGGGCAACTGTTACCTTTACTGGTCGCTGAATGGCAGCTTAGAGATGGTACGCTGGATGATTCTTGATAGCCATCAAAGCGAACCAGACCCTGTGAACGCGATCGAAAAGGTATTAATTCATCGCCAAGCCATGCCATCATCTTTATCAGTGCTGTGGAATAGCTTGAAAGAAAAAGGCTTTGAAATCAAAGGTGATGCAGAGTTAGTCGAAGCTTTTCCTCAATTGCAACTAGCCAAAGAAAGCGAATGGGGCAGTCCCTATTTAACTAAGACTGTAGCCTTTAAACTAGTGGATAGCCTAGAAGTGGCGATCGCTTGGATTAATCAACATAGCAGCGGTCATGCTGACTGTATCGTCACGGAATCTTATCAAGAAAGTCGGCAATTTGCTTTAGGAGTGAATAGCGCTTCCACCTACATCAACACTTCCCCCAGATTCTCGCGCAACCCTTCGCGGGGAGACTCAGTATTTCTCGGTATGTCTAACCAAAAAGGCCACCGTCGGGGATTTATTAGCTTGGAAACCTTGACTACCGTCAAGCACATTATTCAAGGGAATGGTAGGTTTTAACGTGTAAGGCGATCGCTCTCATTTTAGAGTAACGAATTATTTTTTAAAATTACTCAAATACAGGCGGCCATAACTCAGAAATTGTCACTTCCCAACCAGGAAATAACTCAACAATCGTCAATTTATCTTCACCAGCTAAAACTTCTATATCACCACTGGGGCGATATACACTCACAGTTAATTCATCTGGATTAATTAATATTCCTACTCTGGCACCTAATTCTAAAAATAATTTAACTTTCTCTTCTAACTTAAAAATTCTATCTGTTTTTGATTTTATTTCTACTACTAAATCAGGTACTAACTCAGCAAAATCTCTCACAGTACGTTTTAATCTTGCTGCTGCTACAAAAGAAACATCAGGCGCGCGTAAATCGCTATTGGGCATAATAAAGCCACCACTAGAGTCAAATATCCGCCCAAGTTTACGAGGATTAACCCACAGTTTAAGTAAAAATATTAACTGAGCGCCAATCTCACTAGATTCAATATCTGACGGCCCCATAAGTAGAATATTTCCTTCTTGCAGTTCTATTTGGTAGTCGTGCTGCTCTTCTTGTAGGTTGTGTTGTAGTCTTTCTACATCTTGAATAGTGAGATTCATACAACTTTTTCGGTATATTTCGCTTTACTGTCATATTACCCTAAATTTTTAGTGTCTATAAAAAACGAGTGCTGCTTTGCAATATACTATCGAGCAAAAAAAAGTCCGCCTAGGCAGACTTTTTTAGTTTCAAACTTTTAAATTGATGGCTAATTTATTTAGGTTTGGATGTGTAATAGACTTTACCACCAGTATCAGAAACAAAATGACAGCTAACACAAGAACGCCATAAAGACTGCCAAATCGGTTCCTCAGACTTGCGGTAATACTCACCCATGACAGGTTTGATGGCTTCAGTTGCCTTTAACAAGTTGTAGTGAGGGATATTGAGGAAGATGTGATGAGCAACGTGAGTACCAATATCATGATGGATGTGATTGAACAAACCATAATTGCGATCAATACTAGAAATTGCACCTTTAAGAAAAGTCCAATCTTCGCCACGATACCAAGGAATATCAGACTCGGTGTGATGCAGAAATGTCACCAAATCCAACCAAATGACAAACACAATGTAGGGCATAGCGTAGTATTTCAATAACCACATCCAACCCCATTGATAGGTGAGGAAACCTAACAAACCTACCATGCCAATCCAGAGGACTGTACTAGTAATTACGTCCCATTTCTCTGATGGTTTAAACAGTGGGCTATTAGGTGAAAAGTGCGAACCTTCTTTATTGGGAGAACGCTTAAACAAATACACTGGATAAGCCAATAAAAATAAATAATATCGACCTATCTTTTGTGCCAAAGGCATTTCTTTATACTGCGATTCCGTCACAGGATACCAGCTTTCATCGTTATCGATGTTGCCAGTATTTTTATGATGTGTCCTATGGCTGATGCGCCAACCATGATAAGGAACTAATATCGGTGTATGAGACAGATGCCCAATTAAATCATTGAGCCATTTATGCTTAGAAAATGACTGATGTCCGCAGTCATGCCCAACGACAAATAAAGCCCAAAACATTGTTCCTTGCATTAACCAGAAAATAGGCCAAAAATACCAAGAATCAAGATAATGAGCCACTGCATAGAGCGAACCAATAATCAGAACATCACGAAAGAAATACAACAGTGATTTGCTGACATTTGGTTGAAAACATTCTTCTGGGATAGCAGCTTTTAAATCCTGAAGAGTAAAAGGCAGCTTAGTGGTATTCTCAGAAGTTTCACTAGCAGGGGAACTGTCAAAAGGGATGGTAGTTGATTGCACTTGATTCTTTGATGAAATATAAAATCAAAATTTGTTTGAGGTTTTAATTCACCTCTAAGATACCTGCAATGTTTTTAGACACGCAAGGTAAAAATCTCTGGCAATTCACTTAGCAATAATTCATCGAGAATTGCCAGAACCTATTTAATTGGCAGACGAATTATCTAATTGCTCTGTAATTAATATACGAGCTTAGATTTAATCAGAGCAATTTTAGCCTGAACTTAGCTTACTTGTCTGCGTAATATTCGTTAAAAGTTTGATAACCAACATCAGTTATATACAGTTGACATTGGTCTGTAATGTGTTTCATTAAAGGCCAAGAAAACCGCAATTCATCATGCAAATAGTTTCCCCAATTATCTTTAATGCTGCTGTAAGCTAACCGTAAATTATAAGAGGGAATAGCAGTAGAAAGGTGATGAGGAACGTGGACGTTAATATCGTGGCAAAGAAACTCTACCCAACGAGGATAATCGCAATGAATAGTGCCATTTAGCTGTGCCATTGCTTCGTTCCACTTACTGGCTTCCTTAAAAGGAACATCTGGGAATGTGTGGTGAACAATGGTGAATGTACTCATCCAGAAATGATATACCAACCAAGGCACAAGCCAGAATTTGACAAATCCCCAAATACCAGTTGTAGCGATGAGGGTAGGAAATACAATTGCTGCAAAAATTGTAACTACAGCAACTGAAAGTTTGATACTGCCTTGGTCTTTAACTTTAAAGTTGCGCCAGTCGAAATGTACAACAGCCCAATGTCCAATGGAACCTACCCACCACAACCGCTTTTTCATGAACAATTCAAAAGCAGACTGACGAGTTTTATCCCAATTTGCAAAAACTTCTGGTCGGATGGGATGCCAAGCATTATCCTCATCTAACTTATTTGTATGTTTATGGTGATGGTTATGCTTAATTCGCCAACTATGAAAAGGGTAGATTAACGGCATCATAAATATATGCCCTACTAAATCATTAACCCACCGTCTTTTGGCAAATGAGCGATGACCGCAGTCATGTCCAATCACAAAAAAACCTGTTAAAGCTGTCCCTGTAAAAATCCAGGCAATAGGCAATAGAAACCAGGGAGAAATTGCCAAACTATAATAGCCTAACCCTACCATCAAAACATTAAGAAAAACTTGTGTCCAAGCTTTGCGACTATTCTGCTGAAAACATTCTTTTGGCAGAGTTTTGATAATATCTTTGAGCCTCAGTTGGGAATTACTAAGGTCTTGGTTTATTTCTTGCGTCTTGATTATTGATGTAGTCATGAAAACCCGAAAAACGACAAACTCCTCCACCAAGTTACCCAAAAGTAACTTGCCGCAAAATTTCTTTACATTAACGTTTTGGATTATAGCAACTTTAGCTACCTAAGCATACCCGAAAGTATGTTTTGGGAGCTATTTCTAGAACTGACGATTGGATATTTTGATTACTCAGAAATTCCTTTGTCATTAATCATTGGAAGACCGATGACTAATGACAAATGATAAACGACTTACTGTTTTTTGTCTGCAAGTTTTACATTTGTAGCTAGACCAAATAATTGTAAAAGTTGGATTGTCATCCAAGTTAAGTCGATTTCCCACCATTCCAAACCGTGACGGGCTGAATATTGAAAAGCATGGTGGTTATTGTGCCAACCTTCACCAAAAACTAGTACAGCTACCCACCAGCAGTTAGTTGAATTATCGCCAGATTCATGGCTGCGGTAGCCAAATTTATGGGTAGCACTGTTCACCAACCAAGTGCAGTGGTAAACCCAGACAATGCGAACAAAAATTCCCCAAATCACGAACGGCCAGCCACCTAGAAACAACAATAGTAAACCTAGGGCAACTTGGATGAGAATGAAATATTTTTCTAAAAACTGATAAACTGGGTCTTCGGCAATATCTTTGGTAAAGCGAGGAACGTCAGCATGAGCGGGACATTTATGAATTAGCCAACCCATGTGGCTCCACCAGAAGCCTTTATTAGAATCATGGGGATCTGGGTCAGTATCTGAATGTAAATGGTGAATGCGGTGTGTCCCTACCCACTCTATTGGCCCTCCTTGGCACGATAGTGTTCCGAAAAGCACCAAGAGATATTCCAACCACTTGGGAGTTTGGAAACTGCGGTGAGTAACAAGGCGGTGAAAACCTAGAGTAACGCCTAAACCACCAGTTATCCAGTAAAGTAAGAAACCCACGCCAACTGCCGTCCAGCTAAAGTTGCTAGGGACAAAGGCAAATAGAGCGCCGATGTGTAAACCAACGAAAAAGAGGGTATTTACCCAATTGATTTGAGGTTTAGTCGTAGTAGCAATTGTCATGCAATAACCTGTATTGAAATTGTTCAGCCTAATCTGCGCGATCGCAAAATCCGCACATTTATAATTTTTTATTATTGAGGAAGTAATGAACAGCTTGGAACAGCTGCGGCAAGCAGAACAGGCACTGTTAGAGATTTTTTCTGGAATTGACGCTCAGGTCAAGCATAATCTGAAAAGAGTGCTGGATGCCTTTCGTAATCAGCGCGTAGGAGCGCACCACTTCGCTGGAGTAAGTGGCTATGGTCATGATGATTTAGGACGAGAAACTTTAGACAAAGTTTTTGCGGAAGTAATGGGTGCGGAAGCTGCGGCCGTGCGAGTGCAGTTTGTATCGGGAACTCACGCGATCGCTTGCGCCCTATATGGTGTACTTCGTCCTGGTGATGAGATGTTAGCAGTGGTCGGCTCTCCCTACGATACGCTCGAAGAAGTGATTGGTTTGCGGGGTCAAGGACAAGGCTCCCTTATTGAGTTTGGCATAAAATACCGTCAATTGGAGTTAACTGCTGAAGGATCTATCGATTGGGAAGCTTTAAGCCATGCAGTAGATGACAAAACGCGTTTAGTCTTAATTCAGCGTTCTTGCGGCTATTCTTGGCGGCCTAGTTTATCGATTGCGGATATCGAAAAGATTGTGCATCTAGTCAAACAGCAAAATCCTGATACTGTTTGCTTCATTGATAACTGCTACGGCGAATTTATCGAAACTCAAGAACCCACCCACGTTGGTGCTGATTTAATGGCGGGTTCCTTAATTAAAAATCCGGGTGGTACTATCGTCACGGCTGGTGGTTACATAGCTGGTCGTGCTGACTTGGTAGAAGCCGCCGCCTGTCGCTTAACTGCACCCGGTATTGGTAGCTATGGCGGTGCGACCTTTGACCAAAATCGCTTGTTATTCCAAGGCTTATTTTTATCGCCGCAGATGGTAGGCGAGGCGATGAAGGGAACTTTCTTAACTGGTTATGTTTTTGACAAGCTTGGTTATCCTGTGAATCCTGCGCCGCTTGCGCCGCGTGGTGATGTCATTCAAGCGATTAAGTTGGGTTCTGCGAAAAAGTTAATTGCTTTTTGTAAGGCTGTACAACAGAATTCTCCGGTGGGTTCTTATCTCGACCCTGTGCCTGATGCTATGCCGGGGTATGAGAGTAAAGTTGTGATGGCTGGGGGAACGTTTATTGAGGGGAGTACATTGGAATTCTCGGCGGATGGGCCTTTGCGTGAGCCTTATATAGTTTATTGCCAAGGGGGGACTCATTGGACTCATGTGGCGATCGCATTAGAGGCGGCGATTAATGCAGTTGGGAGTGCTTGAAGTTACATGAGTTAGGATTGTCTCACGCAAAGGCAACGCACTGCCTTGCCTTTGCGTGAGACTTTAATCCGGTAACTTATACTCGCCAACAATCCGTTTAGCATACTCCGGCACGTGCGCCTCTAACTTCTCAGGATGATTCCGCTTCACATACAAATAATTCCTGGTAAAGTGCGAATCAATCGAGAACCGCGCATACTCCAAACCTTTGGGGCCGATTTTATCAATCACCACTCCCATCATTTTCGCCACCCACATCGGTAAAGTTACGCCTTTGTCATAAGCCGGAATCCCCTGCTGTACGGCTTCTTTGCGATTCCCTTGCGACATCACAGGTTGAGTGTCTATCTGGTCTTTTACCAAGTCCAGCATTTCTTTACCTATATCATTTCTGACTACAATCCATTGCCAGCCAAAGGGTGCGCCCATGTAGCCTACTACCAAATCAGCTAGGGAGTTGACGTAATCAAAGCAACTCATACAGGAAGGAGCAAAGACATCTTTGAGTTGATTGGTTTTTAAGCCAAAGAATGGTACTTTCTCAATGGAACCATCTTCATGCTTGAAGTGGATGCGGAAGTCTTGCATAAATTCGTAGTGTACTACTGTGTCAGGCGATCGGCTGGTGGTTTTTAGGAATTTTTGCAGTCCGGCGCGGGTGACGTTATCTACGCAAGGTGTACCTAAAACGTATAACTTTTCTAGACCGAGTTGCTTTTCTACAGCCCTAAGTGCCTGAATTTGGCAACCAACACCAATTACTAATAGTCGCTTCATCCCTGATTTTTCCACCTGTTCCAAAATAGAAAGGTTGGGAGAAAGTGTTGGTTTATTGACTCGCGCTGCCAGTATTTCTTCTGGGGTGCGAGCAATTACGGGCATAGGTTGAAAGCGGTCTTCTTTGGTATTTTGGACGCAGACAACGCCTTCCACTAAGCCCCGATTCAGCATTTCTATGGCAATGGTGCTGACTATCCCTGTCCATTGTGCGCCTTCGATGGGTTGCTGTTTCCGCGCCGCCATCATGTCTTGATGCACACCAAAGTAGAGTTCTTCGGGGTTGTCGAGATTCCGAGAACGGCTATGGGCTTGTGCTTCTAGGGTGTCTATCTGCTGGTTAATGAAAGCACAGGCTTCTTTGACATAGTGAACATAGTATGTATCACATAGTCCGCATTCGCTGCACAGTTCTTTGGCAGGGCGACGGCTACCGGGTTTTAAGGCTTTGGCTTTTTGGTGAGGAGAAAGCGAAGTCATATTAAGCGCAATTTGTTATCTCAAAACTTAAGATAGCGGAAGGCTGCACATTAGACAAAATTTAAGAGCAAAAAGTAAGATTTCATTGTTAATTCTGAGGCTTTCAAAGCTGGCTTTGCTTAGTCTGTAAGTAATTAAAGCTACTTACAACATACTTATGAATCTGGACGAACAAAATGATTCTAAGCAAAATGCTTTGAACAAGTTACGTGAAGGCACAATCCATGCCAGTGCAGCCCAGAAAATTGCTCAACGAGATTACGCTCAAGCGCAAGCACAAGCTGATAAATGGGAAGCACGATATCAACTTGCTCTAAAAGAAGGTCGTGAGGATTTAATTCCTCAAGCAAAGTTTCAAAAAGAACGCTATCAAGCAATAGCTAGTAGGCTGAAAAATCTTGTAGAAGAACAACAGCCAAAAGTTGAAAATCTTAAAGTTAGCTTTAAATCTTGGGAAGAAAAGATTTCTGAAGCAGATAACAACGAAAAGCAAGTTTTACAGGTTGAAACTAATTCAGAAGTTGTTTCTAATTCGGATAGGTTGATTTTTATAACCTTTGAGGATGTTGATGAGGAGCTACAGAGGCTTAAAAAAGAATTATTACAACCCTCGAAACAGCTAAATAAAGCTACAGATAAACAAGATACTAAAACACTGTTGGCAGTGGCTATTGGAGAGGTACGGCAAACTCTAAACTTTGCTGTTACTCATCAAGAAGGGATTCAGAAAGATTATGAAAAAGCGCAAGAAGAAGTGACTTTCTGGAAAAATAAGGCTCAGATAGCACTAAAAAACAATGATGATAATCTAGCCGTTAAAGCTGTAATCAAGAACAAAGTTAACAACAAAATTGTGTTTACTTTAAAAACACAGCTTCAAAAGCAGGAAATAACAGTAAATTTACTTAAACAAAACCTTACAGCTTTAGAAAATATTTTGGAATTATTAGGGACATAAGTAAAACATAAAATATTTTTTTACTAAAAATTAATCAAATAACTTCTAGTAGATACAAAAACTAATGACACAAAACTCTAAAACAGGTGCAGCATTCATCGCTGGAGGAAGCTTAGTAGGTGCGGGTGTTTCCGTGTCAGTTGGCGGAATGGGGTTAGCAGGCGGATTTGGTGCTGTCGGGATTGGAACTGCGCCTGTTGTTGGTGCTGGTGCTGTGTCTGGTGCAGCTGTTTATGGTGCTTTTAAAGCGGTAGCTGCGGGAGATGCTGCGGCTTTTGGTGCAATGGGAATTGGTGCTGTTGGTGGTGCTGGCTTTTCTAGTGTTGTTGGTAGTATGGGAATAGTTGCACCTAAAATCGGTTTGGCGTTTGGTATTGGTACTGTACCAATGGCTGGTGTGGGTGCAGTTTTAGGACTGGCGGCTTATGGTTTTGCTAAGTTATTAGATGAATCTGAGGTTAAGGAAACTCCTGCACAGCTTTTTGAACGAATGGAAGAAAAAGTTTTGCAGATGGATTACTATAACGCTGCTGTCATAGAGTTAGGTTTATTTTTATCTGGTGATGATTTCAACCAAAAATTTGCGGCTTTGGAGGTTGAGGAGGAGTTACAAAAACTTAAGGCTGAATTTTCTACTGCGAAGACTGAACCCGAAACTACAATTTCCAACCTTCAGCTTCCTGAAACTTGGAAATGTGTCAAAACACTTAAAGGTCATACAGCAAAAGTTAATGCGATCGCTATCACTCCTGATGGTAATACTTTAGTTAGTGGTAGCAATGACAGACAAATTAATCTGTGGAATTTGAAAACAGGAAAATGGCTTTATACTTTCTCCGGTAAAGCAGAGGCGGTTCTATCTCTTGCTATCAGTCCTGATGGAAAACAGATTGCTAGTGGCTGTGTTGACCGCAAAATTAGTACTTGGCAAATAGATAAACAAAAATTTTTGCGGACATTTTTTTATTTAAACTCTCCCTACAGTCATCATAGTTTTGTTAATTCAGTTATATATAGTTCTGATGGCAGATTTATTGTTAGTGCTAGTTCTGATAAAACCATCAGAATTTGGGGAGGCTATACAGGAGAGTTAAAACGTACTTTGAATGGACACGCAGATGCAGTTTTCTCTGTTGCTATCAGTCCTGATAGTAAAATTCTAGCTAGTGGCAGTACTGATAAAACGATTAGAATTTGGGACTGCATCAACTGGAAACAAGTAGAGATTTTTTCAGCACATTCGGCTGCTGTAAATACTTTAGTTATCACCCCTGATGGTAATACTTTAATTAGTGGTAGTACAGATACTACTATCAAACTCTGGATTCTTCATACAAGAAAATTAGTTTCTACTTTGACTGGACATTCAGAAGCGATTTTATCTCTAGCTGTGAGTGCTGATGGACAAATCTTAGCTAGTAGCACTCGCAACACTATCAAACTCTGGCATATCCCAACTGGGAATTTATTACAAACTCTACCTGGTTGTAGTCCTGTCGTCTTTACGCCTGATAGTCAAATTTTAATAAGTGGTGGTAACGGCGGTACTATCAAAATTTGGAGTCTGCAAGGTTTGAATGAGTTGACTTGCAATTCTTTATTATCTCCGGAATGGTGGGAAGTTTTAGGTGTAGATGCTAATGCTCAACCTCAAGATGTCAAGTTTGCTTACCTGCAATTAGCCAGACAATATCATCCTGACGTGAATAATTCTGCAACTGCTCAAGCATCGATGCAAGTCATCAATCAGGCTTATCAAAAGTTTCAAGCGCAACTAAATTTTAGATAAAGTGCGATCGCCCTCCTCCTTATAAAAAATTAATTATTATTTACAATACTTAAAATTATGCTAAAAAAGTTACTATAATCCTTAAAAAAATTTGAGTATATATGATTAACGTCAGCGAAGCCCTAGAACCTCTTGCAGCTTGGTTCCGTTCTTTGGGAATACCCCAGCCGATTGTGGAATGGGGTCATCCGGTGATGATGGGAATTGTTGTGGTTGTGATGGGTAGCTATGTCGGATGGACTGGTTGGCGATATAGGCTGGCGAAGGATAAAGATGAGTCATTTAAAAACCGGATGAATCATCGTCTACTTGCACCGTGGATGTTTTTCTTTTTAGCGGCGGGTTATCCTGGTGGAGTTTTGTCTTTGGTAATGCAGCGTCACGCAATTTTTGAAAGTCCTCATTTCTGGACTGGCTCTCTTGTACTCATATTGCTATTGATTAATAGTGTAATTTCGTTTACTGGCTTTGCGGGTGGTAAACCTGCTTTACGCACTACTCATGCCTATTTAGGCAGCGGAATCTTGGGACTTTTAGTTGTCCACGCTGTATTAGGGCTTATTTAACTTGGGTATATCTTTGTAGTTTTGTTGTAATTTTTAACGAGTCATACTTAGTCTCATCAAGAAAGCCTGCATTTGCGGGCTTTGTTTGTATGAATCTAAATAAACTATACTTCACCAACAAGCATCAATTTTTCTTGAGTGCTGCCCAGTTGAGAATTTAAATTGTCTTATGCTTCAGACGAGTGGTGTGATTATTTGCCTTGGTTATATTTTCGGGTTGTTGTTTACAGCCGTTCCTTGGGGTGGGGTGTGGATTTTAATTGTGGCGATACTGGGAGCAGTTTTTTTGAGAAAACGCACCACTCCACCTCAGCCACAAGAAAGCAATGGAAACAAAGGTAAAGCTACAGCAAATATTTGGCAATCATTTCCCCATCCGCGAGTCTGGCTAATTGCTGGTTTGGTAGGATTGTTGGCGACTTTTTATTTGCAATGGCGATCGCCACTACCAAGTGTAAAAGATATTAGTCAATTTGTGCCGGCAGATAATGTTGCAAATCAAGAGCAATTAGTGATTGTACGCGGCCAAGTAGAAAGTAGTCCCCGCTTGACTCGCAGTCAACGCGGACAGTTTTGGTTAGCAGCGACTCAGTTGGATGAAGTTAAAAATGGTAATGGCCCCGCCAGTGTACCAAAAGGGGTTACAGGTAAGTTGTATGTAACTTTACCTCTATTGCAAGCAACTGGGCTGCATCCTGGGGAAGAAATTGCTGTTACAGGGATTTTATATAAACCAAAAGCTGCTTCTAACCCTGGCGCTTTCGATTTTCAAAAGTATCTCAAGCAGGAAGGATCATTTGCTGGTTTGATAGGAAGACAAATAAATATTGTCAATGATGATGATAAATGGGGATGGTGGCAAATTCGGGAGCGAATTTTGAAATCGCAAGTTCAAAGTTTAGGAATTCCCGCAGGGCCACTTGTAAGTGCAATGGTTTTGGGTAGCAAAGCTGTCGATTTACCATACGATATTCGTGATTTATTTGTCAAAGCTGGAATGGCTCATGCTTTGGCTGCATCTGGGTTTCAAACTTCGTTAATTTTGGGTGTGATATTACAGTTAACAAAACGGACAAATAAAGCCACCCAATTTATCTGCGGTTTTTTAGGTTTAATTATTTTCCTCAGTTTGTCAGGATTCCAACCTGCGGTACTGCGGGCCGTAATTATGGGTAGTGCAGCTTTAGTTGGTTTGTTATTAGATAGAAAAGTAAAACAGTTCGGTTCGCTATTATTAGCAGCAACATTACTATTGTTATTTAACCCGTTATGGATTTGGGATTTAGGTTTTCAACTGAGTTTTTTAGCAACATTAGGATTAATTGTTACTGTACCAGCGATAACTGAAAAACTGAATTGGCTACCACCTGCGATCGCTTCTTTAATTACTGTACCTTTAGCGGCGACAATTTGGACTTTACCTATCCAACTTTCGGTGTTTGGCGTGGTTCCCGCTTACAGTTTGTTGCTGAATATGATTACTACACCGTTCATTTCAGTGATTAGTATTGGGGGAATTATTAGTGCGATCGCGGCATTAGCATCTTTTAAGGTGGGCAGTGCGATCGCAAGTATACTCAACTATCCTAGTGATTGGCTAATTCAATTAGTAGAATTTTTTAGTAGTTTACCAGGAAATTCCTTAGTAGTTGGAAGTATTTCAACTTGGCAAATGTTAGCTGTTTATACTTTGATTCTGTTAACGTGCCTAGTTAAATGGTGGCAAAAACGTTGGTGGTTTGCTGGTTTAATCATATTTGGTTTAGTACTTGTCCCAGCTTGGCATTCAGCAAATACATTATTTCGGGTAACAGTTTTAGAAGCTGGCGCAGAACCAGTGGTAGTGATTCAAGATAAAGGCAATGTCACCTTAATTAACAGTGGCGAAGAAGGTACAGGACGTTACACAATTGTCCCATTTTTACAGCAGCAAGGTGTGAATAAAATTGAATGGGCGATCGCCAGTGATTTTGATAACAATGATAATAATGCTTGGTTGGAAGTAATTCAAAGCCTGCCAATCAAAAATTTTTATAAATATTCTCTCAAACCAGAGACTAACCTGGCGAGTCAAGAAATTCAACAGGAAGTTCAAAAGCATCAAGGTATTTACCAAACTGTGATACCAGGACAACAAGTAGTTACAGGTTTAACAGTTGCTCAATTAATTAAAGAGCAATTACCTGTTTTGTATTTGCAAATTCAAAATCAAACTTGGTTATTAGTCGGTGATGTTGAACCTCAAGAAATCGAAAGATTAGCTAAAACGGGAGGTTTACCTAGTCCGCAAGTATTATGGTGTAGTCCAGAATCATTAAAAGATTTGATCAAATTGTTTCAGCCAAAAGTAGCGATCGCCACATCTACTAACCTTGATCCTAAAATAATTACTGAACTTAAACAAAATCCAACACAAGTTTTTTTCACAGGGCGAGATGGCGCTATTCAATGGACACCTAATGGTCAATTTGAATCATTTATTCAAGAAACTGAAAATAAATCCTCTGTCTTGTAAAATTAGCAAAAAAATTTAGTATTTAGGAGCCTAAATTCTCTATGAAGTCTGGAAATACCAGATTTTTAAAGAGACTGGGTATCAAAGTGTTTGAATTTTTACCAATTAATTAAGACAAATATTTTCAGGACATGATCAGTATTTATGATGAGGCTCAGACAATGCAACAAAGTTATAAGAAAATAGTAGCTATGCAAAATACATCTTAAAATAGTTAAAAAATATAAAGAATATGCAAAAATATCACTTAGGCAAAGTCGTGGTATTATTTGGTAACTTTCCCTTAACGATTCGAGTACCCGCAGCACCACGGGATGAGCAATTAAATTTTTTGCGCGATCGCCTAATTTTTCATGGTAATAATCTTGTAGAGCATGGATTATGGGAAGAACCACTGAGTGATGGAGAACTAGAAAGAATTCTGTTAGATGTAGAAATTGAGCCAGTATTTTTTCCTGGCTTTTGTCATATTTTTTCCTTATTAGGAAACCCTTTGGGAATGGTGAGAAAATTATTTAGAGATTAATGCTGATTCCGCCAAAGCCACAGCGCCCCACAGTGGTGCATCATCTCCCAACGCAGCACAAACAATTTCAAAATCTATTTCTGGTAATGCTGTTTCACGGGCTGTTTTTTTTACAGTATTCCACCAAATTTCTCCAGCTTTAGTTACACTACCACCTAAAATAAATCGTTGTGGGTTCATTAAATTCGCCACATTACCAATACCCACACCTAAAGCCCAAGCACCACTTTGCAAAATCTTGATTGCTAACTCATCTCCTTGAGTTGCTGCGGCGCTGATAATTTGTCCAGTGATTAAATCTAAATTGTCATTCACTAAGCTGCGTAATTGTTTACCTTGTAATTGATTTGCTGGTTTGAATAAATACTCTTTAGCATCTTGAGCCATGTAAGGGCCTGATGCTAACCTTTCTACACATCCTTGCTTACCACATAAACACAGTGGCCCCGCAGGGTTAACAACTATGTGTCCAATTTCACCAGCCATACCTGCGTTACCGCGCCAAGGTTGACCATTGAGTATCCAACCACCACCAACGCCAGTGCTGATAGTAATGTAAAACAAGCTATCATATCCTTGACCAGCGCCAAAACAATGTTCGCCCAAAGCCGCAACATTAGCATCGTTATCTACAATGGCAGATATAGCAAATTCTTTTTCTAGCCATTCCTTGAGAGGTAGATTTTCCCAGCCAGGGACATGATGAGAAAGTCGGACAGTTCCGGTGGTAGCGTCTACAGGGCCGCCAAAACTCACCCCAATTGCATCGGGAGTTGCATCTTGCAGCAAATTATCAATGAGCGATCGCATAATTGCTAAATCAGTGGTAGCATTACCATCTATTGGTGAGAGTCGACGTTCATAACGCAACCATTCACGGGAACCAAGTTGAGTTACTGCGGCGGCTAACTTAGTACCACCAAAATCTAAGGCTAGGATAAGTGTCATTGGTCTTAAGAAGCTAAATGCGATCGCTTATTAAGCTTACTAGCGTTCATCTTGAAGATAACAATAATTAAGCAATATTTTTACTAGAGACGTGAATCATCACGCCTCTATATTCTGGAGTTTATTTACCGATTTCTAGTTTCTAAATCTTTCAGATGTACTTGATTTTCTCGCTTACCAGTTTTGAGAGAATCGTCGTAATTTTTAGTGGCTTGTGACTTTTGACGTTCTTTAGTGGTGTAATAAGGTTTGCTAGGTTCAGTTCTGGCTATTCTCCGGTCTTTAGCAGTGTAATAAGGTGGTACTGTTTCTATGCTGTGATTTTTATCAGAATAATAACCATCAGCCAGCACAGAATTATTAGGTAAGCTCATCATTATGACTAAACCAGCTAAGATGAACACAGCAATTTTGCGAATTAATTGATCAAGGACGCTTTGAATATTTAGCATAGGAAAAGTTTCTCCTAGGTCTGAAACAAATGCCTAAATGGTAAAAAATACTTATTAGGCTAACGTCTTCCTCTAGGCTAATTGTGCATATATAAAAAGGAAGGTGAATATTGATCACCTTCCTGAATTTGTTATCTAATTGCGTAACTTTAAGCAATAGTTACATCTGGTGATAAATAAACATCTTGAATGGTGTGAAATAGTTTTACGCCTTCTTCAAACGGACGCTGAAAAGCTTTCCTTCCAGAAATTAATCCTGTACCACCAGCCCGTTTATTAATAACAGCAGTGCGTACTGCTTCAGCAAAATCACTTTTACCAGATGCACCACCAGAATTAATTAATCCTGCTCTCCCAGCGTAGCAATTTAGCACTTGATAACGAGCTAAATCTATGGGGTGATCAGTGGTTAATTCTGTATAAACTCGCTCATCTGTTTTGCCATAACTTTTACCTGTGGCTTTCACAACTGCACCATAACCATTGTTACATTCAGGTAATTTCTGTTTAATGATGTCGGCTTCAATGGTCACACCTAAATGATTTGCTTGTCCAGTTAAGTCAGCAGCCAGATGATAATCTTTATCTTGTTTGAAAGCGTTATTACGTAGATAGCACCAAAGAATTGTCACCATTCCTAATTCATGGGCGCGTGCAAAAGCATGACTAATTTCTTGAATTTGTCTAGTTGATTGTTCGGAACCAAAGTAAATTGTTGCGCCTACTGCTACTGCACCTAAATTCCAAGCTTGCTCAACACTAGCAAATAATACTTGATCAAATTGATTGGGAAAGGTTAAGAGTTCGTTATGGTTGATTTTGGCAATAAACGGAATTTTGTGAGCATATTTGCGTGAGACAATACCTAATACTCCCAGAGTTGTCGCAACGGCATTACACTCACCTGCGATCGCTAATTTAACAATATTTTCTGGGTCAAAGTATATGGGATTTGGTGCAAAAGATGCACCAGCTGAGTGTTCGATACCTTGGTCAACAGGCAGAATTGAGAGATAGCCTGTATTTGCCAGACGACCAGTAGAATAAAGTTGTTGCAGATTACGCAAAACTTGAGGATTGCGATCGCTATTAAGCCAGACTCGATCTACAAAGTCTGGCCCTGGTAAATGCAATAAATCTTGAGAAACTTTGGCTTTGTAATTCAGCAGGTCTTCTGCTTCTTTTCCTAACAATGACTCGATAGAATTAGCCTCTACCAATGTAGTAGTCATAAGACTTTCCTCAAACTTGAGAAAATAAGTTTGCCTTTACGATAGCATTCTGACATTTTATCTCTTAGATGATTGACTATCTCAGCAAAAACTTATTTTGGATACTTACACAATATTATTTATATTTATTAGAAGAAAATTTTTAATAAAAAGGCAGATAAACACCGATAATGTATCTGTGCTTATCCGTAGGTAATAGTAAGTTAAGTAGGATTCTAGCCGATAATTTGATTTTATATTTACTTTTGCTAACTAGCTATATACCAAAAGAGACAAATACTGATACCTGTAAATTTTCTAACACCAGAGAGTAACATCATCTGCATCTATCAAAAGTTATATTTACTAGTACAACATCAGCGATAAAAATCAAAATAAAGATTAATTAGGTAGATTTAAATGCTGTGCTTAAATCTGGCAAATTAGTTTTATCCAGAGTAATTATATATTTAGTTATGTTACCTAAACCGAAGAAATATTGGACACCCCAGCACTGGGCAAGTTGGAAGCCCTTTGGCATTGGCGAACAGTATCCCAACAACTATTGGGAAGTATTTCGGGCGATTTGGCTATCACGCCACAAACTACCATACACCTGGAAGATTCTTAATCGAGGTGTGTGTGATGGCTGTGCTTTAGGCACAACTGGCATGAAAGATTGGACACTCGATGGCATTCATCTCTGCAATGTTCGGTTGCGGTTATTGCAGATGAACACTATGCCAGCGTTTGACCCCCATCTACTGCAAGATGTATCACAATTACAAACCCTAAAAAGTTCTCAATTACGTAACTTGGGGCGACTTCCCTATCCCATGATGCGCCAACGTGGCGAAAAAGGTTTTCGTCGGGTTAGCTGGGATGAAGCTTTAAATCTTATTGCCAGTCGTATCCGCGCCACTACTCCCGATAGGCTCAGTTTTTACATTACCAGTCGCGGGACTGTCAACGAAACTTATTACACCACCCAAAAAGCGGTACGCGCAATGGGTTGTAATAATATTGATAATGCCGCCCGTATTTGTCATTCTCCGAGTACCGCTGGGCTGAAAAGCTCACTGGGTGCAGGGGCGACGACTTGTTCTTATAAAGACTGGATAGGTACAGATTTATTAGTGTTTATTGGTTCTAATGTGGCCAATAATCAACCAGTGACGGTGAAATATCTCCACTACGCCAAAAAAGCTGGTACGAAAATTGTCGTGATTAATACCTATCGTGAACCAGGAATGGAACGGTATTGGGTGCCTTCTATTATAGAAAGTGCTTTGTTTGGCACTAAGTTTGCCGAAGATTTCTTTTTGGTAAACACTGGTGGTGATATGGCATTTTTGAATGGCACAATCAAACATTTAATTGCCTACGGATGGGTAGACCAATCATTTATAGAGAGTTACACCACAGGCTTTGCCGAACTGAAAGCATCTTTAGAACAACAATCTTGGGAAGAATTAGAAAGACTTTCTGGTGCATCGCGTTATGATATGCACGCCTTTGCCCAAATGGTTGCAGCAGCTAATAAAGCTGTGTTTGTGTGGAGTATGGGCATTACGCAACATGAATGTGGTGAAGATAATGTCCGCAGTATTATCAATTTAGCGCTGACTAAAGGTTTTGTTGGGCGAGAAGGCTGTGGTTTGATGCCTATTCGCGGCCATTCTGGGGTGCAAGGCGGTGCAGAGATGGGATGTTACGCCACTGTGTTTCCTGGTGGTAAACCGATTAACCCAGAAAATGCTGCCCATTTGAGTCAACAGTGGGGTTTTGAAGTACCTA
This sequence comes from Nostoc sp. C96, assembly GCF_059384975.1. Taxonomy (NCBI): domain Bacteria; kingdom Bacillati; phylum Cyanobacteriota; class Cyanophyceae; order Nostocales; family Nostocaceae; genus Nostoc; species Nostoc sp. C96. The sequence continues at coordinate 958,334 of NZ_CM182020.1, forward strand.
GCAGCAAAGGTTTAATCGCACCACAAATGATTGATGCGGCTTACGACAAGCAGTTAGATGTATTGTTCTCGGTGGGAGGGAATTTTTTAGAAGTTTTGCCAGAACCAGATTATGTGGAAGGCGCTTTGCAAAATTTACCGCTGCGGGTGCATCTGGATATTGTGCTTTCTAGCCAAATGTTAGTCGAACCAGCAGACACAGTGGTATTGTTACCAGCCACAACTCGCTATGAAGTACCAGGAGGAGTGACGGAAACCAGCACCGAACGGCGGATAATTTTCAGCCCAGAAATACCTGGCCCCCGTATTGGCGAGGCGCAGCCGGAGTGGGAGGTGTTTATAGAATTAGCCAAGCGGGTGCGGCCAGATTTGGCTGAGAAGATTGATTTTCAGGATACTGCGGCTATTCGCCAGGAAATTGCCCAAGTTGTGCCGTTATATGCAGGTATTCAACACTTACAGCAAGCCGGCGATCAATTTCAATATGGTGGTTCGCATCTGTGCTTTGGCTGGAATTTCGCTACACCAGATGGTAAAGCTCATTTTACGCCTTTATCTCCCGCAGTCAAAAAAATACCAGAAGGCTGTTTTTTGGTGTCTACACGTCGCGGTAAGCAGTTTAATAGTATGGTGCAAGAACGCAAAGATGCCATTACTGGTGCATTCCGTGAGGCGGTGTTAATCAATGGGGCTGATGCAGCTAAGTTGAATTTACAAGATGGGGATGAGGTAATTTTGCAGAATGAATTGGGTGAGTTACCGGGGAAAATTTATATTGCGCCAATTCAGAGAGGAAATTTACAGGTTCATTGGCCAGAGGGAAATGTATTGCTTGATAAAAGTAAGCGATCGCTAGAAGGAGTACCAGATTACAATGCTGTCGTAAGGCTGGAAAAACGTAATTAAATCATATTCCAGAAGATTAATATGTTAGGAGCGATCGCAGGTGACATCATTGGTTCGGTATATGAAGTTAACAATATCAAAACCAAGGATTTTCCTTTATTCGACAGGCAATGTCGTTTCACCGATGATACTGTGCTAACAGTGGCAGTGGCAGAAATAATTCTGGATGGTGGTAATTTACTAGATAGCAATCAATACATTGAGCAATTTAAGTCTTATTTCCGCCGCTATCCTTACGCTGGTTATGGCAGTACTTTTAGAACTTGGGCAAACTCTAGTAGTAGTGAGCCATACAATAGTTGGGGTAATGGTTCGGCTATGCGCGTCAGTCCCATTGCATTTGCCTTGAATGACTTAGCTACTGTACTGCAAGCCGCTAAAAGTTGTGCCGAAGTTACTCATAATCATCCTGAAGGTATCAAAGGCGCTCAAGCCACAGCAGCCGCTATATTTTTGGCTCGTACAGGCTACGATAAACCTGCCATCAAAGCTTATATTCAAAATAATTTTGGCTACGATTTAGAAATTACCCTTGATCAAATTAGACCGACTTACAAATTTGATGTTTCTTGTCAAGGTTCCGTCCCCCCAGCAATTATCGCCTTTTTAGAATCTACCGATTACGAAGATGCAATTCGCAATGCAATTTCTGTTGGTGGTGACAGTGACACCATTGCTTGTATTACAGGCGGTATTGCCCAAGCATATTATCATGGCTTACCAAAAGCGATCGCTGAACAAACACTATCTCATTTAAATGAACATTTATACACAATTACTGAGAAGTTTATGTTGCAATACTGTGCCTAGGATTTATGAATTCAGAATTGCTCAGTCTGCCGCACTTTAGCTTCAGCATTCCCTAATATCAAACATCTTGCTTCCGTGTTAAATTTATCGGATAATTTATATCGATTTGTTGCATTTTTTAGTTAAATGAACACATTAACTCATTATCAAACATATATCTCACGAGCATTTACAGCCTGTTCACTATTTTCTGCCATCAATTTCTAATTCTTACCCCTTAGTTATGACCATTAGTTAGGTGTCTTAACCTTTGAGTTAAATAGTTCAAATATTGCCATAAATAAGTTATGCACTTATTTGACTAGAAAATGATAGGATAATGGCGTTAAAACTTGTTTCATATTTTAATTAAAACCAGAGTCAATCGCAGAAAAATCCACCCATATTCTTCTTGATAATTTTATTTTATTTAATTAGACCACATCAAAATTTTATAAGTTTTTGTTATGCCTCATTCCCCTCTGGGCTGAACTAACAAATATGGACTTCATCGGCGAACTACTAGATAAACGCTACAAAATTGTCAAAAAATTAGGTGAAGGAAACTTTGGTGAAACCTATTTAGCAAGGGATCTCAAACGTCCTAGTAAACCTATATGTGTAGTGAAGCGACTGAAGCCAAAGCATACCCATCCGAGAGTTATGGAATTGTTTGAGCAAGAAGCCGTAATCTTGGAAAAACTGGGCGAACATCCCCAAATTCCCCGCCTACTGGCTCATTTTACGATTAATAATGACTTATTTATTATCCAAGACTATGTGGAAGGACATACCCTGAGAAAAGAAATTGTCCCAAAAAGGCAAATGACAGAAACTGATGTCACAAAGTTGCTGCATGACATTTTAGAAGTTTTGGTCTTTGTGCATCAAAACAACGTCATTCACCGGGATATCAAACCCGAAAATATCATGCGGCGTAAACATGATCATCAGATTATGTTGATTGACTTTGGTTCTGTGAGAGAACTTGGCACCATCTCAATTGATGTATATAAAATGATTCGTACTAGTGTGGTGGTTGGTACTCCAGGCTACATCCCCACAGAACAAGCCAAAGGTAAACCACGGTTATGCAGCGACATCTATGCTTTAGGAATGATGGCTATTGAAGCTTTAACCGGGATTTCTCCCCATCTGCTACAAGAAGATCCTGACACAGGAAAAACGATCTGGCGCGACTATGTAAAAGTCAGTGATTCCCTAGCTGATATTATCGAAACAATGATATGCGATCGCTACACTTCGCGCTATCCATCCGCAACTGAAGCATTGCAAGCACTGACCGCAACTCAAGAATTACCATTGTCTGCTCTATTATCTCCACCACTCAACTTTAATCCCCCAGTAGAATCACAATTAAGTCTAGAACCAGAATTAGACACAATTTTCTTACCTTTAGAACAATTTGAGTTTGAAATAGCGAATATTTCTGAGAAAAGATGGGTTGGTTCTAAACCAACTTATGAAGTTAACCGTTATTCTGACTCGGCGCAATGTTATATCGAAGATTTAAGCAATGACATTACCTTGGCAATGGTATCTATTCCGGGGGGACAATTTTTTATGGGTTCTCCAGATGATGAAACAGAAAGATTTGATACCGAGAGTCCCCAGCATCTTGTCAAAATTTCCCCCTTCTTTATGAGTAAATTTCCCATCACCCAAGCACAATGGCAAGCCGTTGCTGCACTTTCACCCATTAACCGCCACCTCGATTCCACACCAGCTAATGTTAAAGGCGCAAATCGTCCTGTCGAGCAAGTTTCTTGGGAAGATGCAGTAGAATTTTGTGCTAGGCTTTGTCAAAAAACGGGGCGAAAATATCGCCTACCCAGCGAAGCTGAATGGGAATACGCCTGTCGCGCCAAAACCACTACACCTTTTTATTTTGGTGAAACACTCCTACCTAGCTTGGCTAACTATAACAACAGTTCTCTTTATAGTGCTGACCCAGGAAATCATTGGCAAACAACTATAGTTGGCAGTTTTCCCGCCAATACTTTTGGATTGTATGATATGCACGGTAATGTCTGGGAGTGGTGCGGGGATCATTGGCACGAAAATTATCAAGGCGCACCAGTGGATGGTAGTGTGTGGCTATCTAACAATGAATTTAAATCGCGCGTGATTCGCGGCGGCTCTTGGAAAAGCTCTCCGCGATTATGTCGCTCTGCTTATCGTAGCTGGAATCCTCAAGATGGTCGAGGCAACCTTTTAGGTTTTCGTGTTGCTGTTTCTTTATCAGGTTTTTCATATCAGTAATTAAAAAAGTACAATTCTAACAAGAATTTGTAATTTAGTATTAAGTAAATTGCTTGACCAAACTGATAAATTTGGCTCAAATCTTTAAAATTTCAGCAAAATTATACATTGACAAAAGTAGTATTATCTCAATTCTCAGTAAGCTTGATATCTCAATAAGAGTCGGTTCCCTATACCTGCCACTTTATGGCCAATGTATATGGCAGATCCTGTCAATCTAGGAAAAATTTTATCCATGAATCAGCATTCTACCAAGAAATTGAATAGTAATTTTGCTACTACTGAAGTTGAACCATCCCTAAGCAAAGCCAGTGATGTCAGGGTAAACAGCAGCAATTCTTTCCGCCGTCTCCAGTCACTTTTGCCGTGGAGCTTAAAATCAAAAGTTACTGGTTGGGCGATCGCTATCAGCATCCTACCAGTGTTGGGTGTAGGAGCCGTTAGTTATTTTGGCAGTCAGTCGCTCACTCAGCAAATTAACCAAGCCAAGTCAGCCAACCCCGCATATTTGTCAACAGCAGAAATTAGCCTCAAGCAATACCAAACATCTTTATTATGGGGGACGGGGATAATTGCGGTATTATCAGGGGCGATCGCATCTGTAATCTCCCATCGTCTCACACGACCAGTACTTTCTGCGGCTGAAATTTCTACTGTTTTAGTTAATAGATTAAGTCGTCGAGAAGAAATAGAAACACAAACTGATATTGCAGAACAAGATGAATTAGTTGCACTCAAATCCAACATTAACCAGCTACAACTTCAGTTACCAATCTTACTCTCCAAACAAGAAACCGAAACTGAACGTTCTCAGTTGTTAATTAACCTAACTCGCCGGATGCAGGCAGCACTTTCGGAAGAAAATCTGTTAAGAACCACAGTTGAAGAAGTTCGTCAAACTCTGCGATTCGACCGTGTAGTCATCTTTCACTTTGACGCTTATGGGAATGGCTCGTTTTTAGAAGAATCAGCAGCACCTGGTTTACCCAAAATCTTATGGGCGACAGTTGCTGATCCCTGTTTTCAGGAAAGATACATCGAACAGTACCGTCAAGGACGTGTCCGCGCTATCAATAATATTTATCAAGCTAACCTGACAGATTGTCACATTGGATTGTTAGAAAGATTTGGTATTAAAGCTAATTTAGTTGCACCTATCCTCAAAAATAATCAGTTATTTGGCTTGTTAATCGGTCATCAATGTTCAGCACCCCGTTTTTGGCAACAAGCTGAAATCGATTTATTTGCTCAAGTCGCTACCCAACTGGGATTTGCCCTCGACCATACCAGACTTATAGAACAAATAGACAAAAGAGCCGACCAAGCTCATGTAGTGATTAATATTACCCGCAAAATCAGAGAATCGTTGAATGAAGAAGATGTTCTGAAAACTACTGTAGAGGAAATTCGCAAAGCCCTCAGTACAGACCGAGTGATGGTTTATGGTTTTGATGCCGACTGGTACGGCACAGTCATCGCCGAAGCTGTAGTTCCTGGTTTTCCTAAAGCATTACGTGCCAAAATTAAAGACCCTTGTTTTGCTGAAGGTTATGTAGACCAATACAGAACAGGTCGAGTTCAAGCAACTAATGATATTTACACAGCAGGTTTGAGTGCTTGTCACATCAGTCAACTTGAACCTTTCGCCGTTAAAGCAAATTTAGTCGCACCAATTCTCAAAGATGACCAGTTATTCGGCTTATTGATTGCCCATCAATGTGCTGCACCACGGGAATGGCAACAACTAGAAATTGATTTAGTGGCTCAGTTAGCCATGCAGGTAGGATTTGCCCTCGACCATGCTAGATTACTCCAGCGAATTGATGCTGAAGGAGTACGCACTCAGCTACTTGTAGATATTACGCGCAAAATCAGAGAATCGTTGAATGAAGAAGATGTTCTGAAAACTACTGTAGAGGAAATTCGCAAAGCCCTCAGTACAGACCGAGTGATGGTTTATGGTTTTGATGCTGACTGGTATGGTACAGTCATAGCCGAAGCTGTAGTTCCCGGTTTTCCTAAAGCATTGCGTGCCAAAATTAAAGACCCTTGTTTTGCCGAAGGTTATGTAGACCAATACAGAACAGGTCGAGTTCAAGCAACTAATGACATTTACACAGCAGGTTTGAGTGCTTGTCACATCAGTCAACTTGAACCTTTCGCCGTCAAAGCAAATTTAGTCGCACCAATTCTCAAAGATGACCAGTTATTCGGCTTATTAATTGCCCATCAATGTGCTGCACCACGAGATTGGCAACAGCCGGAAATTGATTTGTTTGCTCAGTTAGCCATGCAAGTAGGATTTGCCCTCGACCATGCGCGACTGTTAGACCAAGTAGAGCAAGCATATCAATCTGTAGAATCTGCCTTGCAACAACAACATCTGCACAAAGAAGCCTGGCAATCTCAAGTATCTAAATTGTTGAAAGATCATCAAACTGTTGTGGAAATTCTTTCAAGTCAAGCAATTAGCCAGATGGATATGATCACAGATGCCCATAATCAAATTCAAGCATTAGCTAATGGGAATCAAGCAATTTTCCGGCGTTTGCAAGAACTAGACAACCAAGCCCAACAAATCTACACACAAGTAGAAACTGGTCAGCAAGGTATGAATGGAATTTTAGATGGGATTTCGGCAGTTAGTAATACAGTTGTGGAAGCTGCTACAAAGCTGAAACATTTTGAGCAGCCATCTCAAACACTATTATCAAAAGTTAACTTGATTGCTCAGGTAGCATCTCAAATGAAGCGCCAAGCGATGAAGGTTGTGTTTGAAGCGGTACGGACTGGAGAATCTGGGCAAGAATTTGTAACTACAGCGGAAGAAGTACTGTCTTTGGCGCAGCAGTTGGATGATGACATCACAAAGATCACATCTTTAGTTAGCGAACTTGACCTAGCTCACACTGAAGTAACGGAGTTAATGCAGGGAGGAGAGCAACAAGCGATCGCCAGCACTCAAGAAATTGAAGCAACCCAGCAAGCACTAGACCGCATTACCGCCATGAGCCACTATGTGAATGTGCTACTGACAGAACTAATGCAGGCTGCTAACAACCAAGTCGAAATTTCTACCGCAGTCAGCCAATCTCTAACCGAAGTTGCTAGTACCTCACAACAGACAACGGCAAACACTGTTAACTTAGCTAAAAATTTAACTAAGTTAGCAGCGATCGCCCAAGATTGGACGGAAAACAACGTATAAGGGTGTAAGAGTGTAGTTTTATACACCCTTATACCCAGTCTGGCTTAACAGACTACTTTTGTGCGTCAGTCCCAGAGAAATAAACTACAAGCTAGGCGGCAAAATTACGTTGTCGATCGCATGAATCACACCGTTGCTGCCTTGAATATCTGCCTGAGTGACTTTACCATCATTCACTACTACCCCGTTGCCATCAACTTTCACAGAAATAGGATCTCCTTGCAAGCTGGTTACTTGACCAGATTTCAAATCGGAGGACAATACTTTGCCCGGTACGACATGATAAGTTAATATCTTCACCAGAACTTCCTTATTTTCTGGCTTTAACAAGTCGTTTAAAGCATCTGGGGGAAGTTTGGCAAAGGCTGCATCAGTCGGGGCAAAAATTGTGAAAGGCCCTGCACCTTGTAAAGTTTCAATTAATCCGGCGGCTTTTAAAGCTGCGGTGAGGGTTTTAAAGGAACTGTTCGATTCAGCTAATGCTACAACAGTTTTGTTTTTATTGCTGGTACCGCTAGTTGGCGGTTTAGCTGGGGGTTTCTCTGGTGCTGGTGGTTTCTCTGGTGTCGTTGGTGGAGTTATGGGAGTCGGTGCAGTTTCGCTAGGCGCAGACTGACTACCACGGTTATAGGGAGGCTCATCAAAAATGCTAGGGCGAGGATTTAACCCTCTGTTTGGGCTTTTTTGAGCTACTATATTTGCATTACGAGCGTTGTTTTTATCTGTGGCGATCGCTGGCTTAACAGGTGTATAACTAGCATTGGACTGCACCCGTTGACTCCGGTTGTAAGGAGCTTCGCTAAAAATGCTAGGACTAGGATTCAGAACTTCTTTGGCTTGTGATGGTAAAGTAACAAGGAGACTCACCCCTAATACTCCCGCCATACTTGCTAAATTAGTCAATAACTTGCTGTTATGCCCCTTCATAAATTTTGTTTGTTTTGATTTAACACAGTTTACATAAAGACTTATATCACTTTGCTACACAAAAAATCTAATCTGAAAAGTAAGATATTTAATATAAATTTCCATTTTTTTTGTGTTTAAATAACTATTCAATCAATATATTAATAGCAAAATTGCTGACAATAAAAGTATAAAAATTATCTAGAAAAATATAGTATAAAACAACTTTAAATTCAAGAAATAGATCTGAATCTGGTAATTCTCATTGATATATTGACAAAAACTAACAGTGAAATTGTGCTTAACCTTAATAGTCAGCCAATTTTTCAGATTTTATCTGGCGAAAGCAAATTTTTAGCAGCACATAATTATCTCTTACAGGAAATACCAATTATTTTTTCTCAAGATTTTGACAAACCCATAGCAGAACCTTGGGGAAGATTATCAGAATGATTTGGTTTTGTATTGCTTAGTCTAGAGTTGCAAAAAATTTCTCTGAGTAATTAGAAATTTGATCAATATCAAATCCAGGTAAAATAACTAGTTAGAGCAATATTTGTCTGCTAGATTTTATTTTAACTTGGCAAATTTTCGGGAAGTAAAGATAAAATTAGAGAGTTATTTTATAACTCAGTATCCAGGAATACAATATGCTAGAATTATACCAATGGGAACTCTCTCAATACTCAGAAAAAGTGCGGCTAATTCTAGATTACAAAGGTTTAGAGTACCGCAAAATAGAAGTTACTCCCGGCATAGGACAGATAGAACTATTTCGTCTCACTGGTCAAAGACAAGTGCCAGTATTAAAAGATGGAAATAAATACATTGCAGATTCTACAGAAATAGCTAAGTATTTAGACTTAAAATATCCTGAGCGCCCACTAATACCGCAAAATCCCAAGCAAAAAGCTTTAACCTTATTAATCGAAGAATGGGCAGATGAATCGATTGGAATTAAAGGTAGAAAAGCACTTTTTGCCGCTATTAGTCAAGATCAAAATTTTCGCAAATCTTTATTACCCACATCAACACCAGACATTTTTCGTAGTTTAGTCGAAGGCGTACCCAGCGATATTTTGACAGTTGTAGGTTTGGGTGTAGGATATAGCCCAGATGTGATTAAATCAGCGATCGCCGATTTAAAGCAAGACCTAGAAGCATTAACCTTATTATTGACAGACAGTCCCTATCTCACAGGCGATGAACCAACCTTAGCCGATTTAGCCGTGGCTGGTTTATCAATATTATTGAAGTTCCCTGAAGGCGCTTATTTAGATTTACCCGCCAGTCTCAGAGGTCAAGGTGTGCCAAGCATCGCCCATAATCCCGATTATCAATTATTCTTTGAATGGCGCGATCGCCTTTACACTCAATTTCGTAAACCACTAATCAGCGCATCGCCATCTGGTACAGCACCAACCTCGATTCAGATTGATTAGATTTCGTCAATAGTCCAAAGTCCAAAGTCCAGAGTAAAAACCATTGACTATTGACCCCTTCGGGGTTCACCAGTCGCTCATGGGGGAAACCCCCAAGACCGCGCTGGCTCACCATTGACTTTTGACTCTTGACCAATAACCATTAACCAATGACAAATGACAAATTGGTAAAACCATTAGGTTCGGTAACTCAAGGCTCACTAACTGACGGATTAGAAGTAAGACTACACCCGGATATTTCTGTCGAAGATATGCGGGTGGGTAAGTTTTTAGTTGTCCAAGGGGTGCGATCGCGGTTTTTCTGTATGCTGACAGATGTATCCCTGGGAACTGCAAACGCTCGGATTATTGCTAATCCGCCGAGTTGGGAAGACACTTTTTTGCGAGATGTTTTAGCCGGAAGTGGTACTTATGGAACCATCGCCTTAGCGCCGATGTTGATGTTTACCCCCGAATCTAATGAGTCTTTTTCTCCAACTAACGGTAAATCTGTAAATCCATTTGTCCCATCAAATACGAGTTTGGCATCATTGCAGCCCCAAACAAGTACCACGATGGAATTACTACCAGTCAAAACTATTCCCAGTCATTTTAGTCAGGTTTTCGACGCAAGTGAAGAAGACTTTCGCCGCGTCTTTGGTTGGGAAGATGATATCCATAGAAAGAATTTTGCCATTGGTAAACCATTAGATATGGATGTACCTGTGTGCATTGATTTAAATCGGTTTGTAGAACGCAGCAACGGCGTTTTTGGGAAATCTGGTACAGGTAAATCCTTTCTTACCCGCTTACTTTTGGCTGGGGTGATTCGCAAAAATGCCGCAGTCAACTTGATTTTTGATATGCACTCAGAATACGGTTGGGAAGCCGTAGCCGAAGGTAAAAATGTTAACACAGTCAAAGGCTTAAAGCAGTTATTCCCTGGGAAAGTTGAAGTTTACACCCTCGACCCCGAATCAACTAAACGTCGAGGTGTGCGCGATTCTCAAGAACTATATCTGAGTTACGAACAAATCGAAGTTGAAGATATTAAATTATGTAGCCGCGATTTAGGACTGTCAGAAGCAGCATTAGATAATGCCAACATTCTCTACAGCGAGTTCAACAAAGCTTGGATTGTACAACTGCTGAACATGACCAACGAAGAAATCGAGATGTTCTGCGAAGAAAAGCGGGGACACAAAGGCTCGATTATGGCCTTACAGCGGAAACTCTTGCGCCTAGACGGTTTGAAGTATATGCGGGCAGTTTGCCCTCAAAACTACATTAATAAAATCTTACAATCTCTGGAAGCCGGCAAGAATGTAGTGGTAGAATTTGGTTCCCAGTCAAATATGCTCTCTTATATGTTGGTGACAAATATGATCACCAGACGCATCCATGAGCATTATGTCCGCAAAGCTGATAAGTTCTTGCAGAGCAAAAACCCCAACGATCGCCCCACCCCCTTAATGATTACCATTGAAGAGGCGCATCGTTTTCTCGACCCGGCTATAGTCCAAAGTACTATCTTTGGGACGATCGCGCGGGAACTGCGGAAATATTTCGTAACGTTGCTAGTAGTTGATCAACGACCGTCGGGAATAGATAATGAAGTTATGTCCCAGATTGGTACTCGGATCACAGCTTTACTCAACGACGAAAAAGACATCGATGCAATTTTCACGGGTGTATCTGGTGCAGGTGGACTGCGATCGGTATTGTCCAAATTAGACTCCAAACAACAAGCCTTGATTTTAGGTCACGCCGTTCCTATGCCAGTCGTTGTGCGTACTCGTCCTTACGATGCTACTTTCTACGCCGAAATCGGTGATCCAGCTTGGGACGAAAAGCCCGACGCAGAAGTCTTCGCCGCTGCGGAACTAGCTAAAGCTGATTTGGGATTTTAATTTTGTCAATAGTCAAACGTCCATAGTCAATAGTCCATTGCATTTACTATTGATTCTTGACTCATAACCATTGACCAATTCGTAACATCCCTCCAAAAATATGCCCAGAGAGTTCGGTTTTCTCCCTACCGATAGGCAACATAAGAGGGGGTTTTGCCGTCACTATAGATATAGTAAGCACTCTAAGGAAATTAATTTCTGTTTGTAAATATACACTTTTGGAGTATAATCTTCTCTTTCTCTAGACTACTTTACTATCCATCTGATTTATCCTAAGATAAAAGCAAGTAAAACTCATACCGACTTCGGATTTGTCAGTTGCCGATACCAACTGAAGATAAAGAAGAATTCTTGAAAACAACCCAGTGTGCTTTTGCAAGACCTAAAAAATTACGTAAGGGTAGGGGGAACCTATCACAGATACTCGTCTTCTGGAATCTCATGTATATGAACTGATTATTCTTATATAGCCGTCATGAACTGTTGAAGCCAGAACGAAAGAGAAACAAGTCGAGGAGTAGGGGGAATAAATTTCTAAATACGCAATCCCCAGGAACCACCTGAGTTCGGTGTTTTTATAGATAGTTTTTCCTAATTGTTGTTAGTTATTAAAGATTCATTGTGTTTACGGAGTAGAGGACAACGCACCAATGCCTACTGTTAACACCCAAACTGAAAACCTGAACACCAAATTCACGGCTGATATGGTGCGAACCTATCTGCGGGAAATTGGTCGTGTACCACTGCTAACCCGTGAGCAAGAAATTGTCTTTGGGAAGCAGGTGCAACAAATGATGAAACTTGTCGAAGCGAAAGAAGCTTTGACAAAGAAATTGCACCGCGAACCGAGTTTACCAGAGTGGGCAAACCATGTTAAACAATCAGAAACCGATGTCAAGCAAACGGTAGCTCAAGGTAAACGGGCGAAGCAAAAAATGATTGAAGCGAATTTACGCTTAGTCGTAGCGATCGCCAAGAAATACCAGAAGCGCAACATGGAATTTCTCGATTTAATCCAAGAAGGAACACTCGGATTAGAACGAGGTGTAGAGAAATTTGATCCCACACGCGGTTATAAATTCTCAACCTACGCTTACTGGTGGATTCGCCAAGCAATTACCCGTGCGATCGCTCAACAAGGGCGCACCATTCGCTTACCGATTCATATTACCGAAAAACTCAATAAAATCAAAAAAGTGCAGCGCGAACTAGCCCAAACATTAGGGCGTTCTCCTACACCCGCTGAAATCGCCAAAGAACTGGAATTAGAACCAGTCCAAATTCGAGAATATCTGAATATGGCACGTCAGCCAGTTTCTTTAGATGTGCGTGTTGGTGATAACCAAGACACCGAACTGCAAGAAATGTTGGAAGATGATGGGCCATCACCAGAGTATTACACCACCCAAGAGTTCTTGCGCCAAGACCTCAACACCTTGTTAGCCGAACTCACACCCCAACAGCGCGAAGTGTTGGCTCTGCGCTTTGGTTTAGAGGATGGAAATGAATTGTCCTTGGCGAAAGTGGGTGAAAGATTGAATCTTAGCCGCGAACGTGTTCGTCAACTCGAACATCAAGCACTGGCTCATTTGCGTCGCCGTCGCGCCAACGTTAAAGAATACGTTGCTAGTTAATTGCAGAATCAATAACTCGATAACGGTGATGCGCCTCCTGAATTCAGGGGGCGCTTTTTTATGTCGAAATCTGGTGCGATCACCTGCAATACTTATATTATTATTTTGGTAAAAATTACTATATTTTAAGTTAATGGCTGCTAAAGATATTTTTCATGATGCGGTTAAAAATGCGTTAGAAAAAGAAGGATGGATAATTACAGACGACCCTGTCAGAATTCGAGCAGGTAGGGTTGATATGCAAATCGATCTATCTGGGAGCAGAAAAACTCATTGCTGCTGAGAGAGGAGAAGAAAAGATAGCGGTTGAAATTAAAAGCTTTACTAGTCCGTCTAATATTTCTGAATTTCATACTGCATTGGGTCAATTTCTTAACTACCGTGTTGCTTTGGAAGAACAGCAGCCTGACCGTTTTTTATATTTAGCAGTTCCGCAAGGTACTTATAAAACTTTTTTTAATCTATCATTTGTAGAAACTATTATTGCACGGTTTCAACTTAGTCTGTTAGTCTACGATCCAAACAAGGAGACAATTTTAGAATGGAAAAAATAGAACAATATCGTATATACGTCCAACAATTATTAACTGAATATGCTAAAGGAAGCCCTTCTGATGATGAAGTGGAAACAGAACTAATTTTTGACATCCAAAGAGATCATTATCAGGTTGTTTATACAGGTTGGAAAAATCGCCGACCAATGTACGGCTGTGTGTTACATCTAGATATCAAGAATGACAAAATTTGGATACAGCATGATGGTACTGAGATTGGCATTGCTAATGAATTAGTTAATTTAGGAGTGCCGAAAGAAGATATTATACTAGCATTTCATGAACCTTTGGTGAGGCAATATACAGGTTTTGGCATTGGTTAAATTGAGTAGCAATCTCTACAATTAATTCTGGCGCACCTTCGACATAATCATCTTGTATAATCTGTGATTGTCCACCTTGTTCTATTAGGAGTAGTGCATCTGGTTGTGGTTCGTTATCAGCATCAAGACGCACAGTGGTATTATCCAGTGTTTCTACTCCTGGCGTAGCGGCTTCATAAGTACCTAACCAAATCATAATGCGGCTATGGGGTTTACCGTGTGTTTTTGCGCGTACGGGGGAAGCCACGTAAACAACTCCTTCGATTAATTCTGCTTTTTTGAGATTTGGCATAGCGTGATAGCGGCGCTCAAATTCGGCACGGGTAAGCTTGTCGCCGTTTTCTAAAGGCGGAATTGTCAACAGTTGAGAAGTTGTATCAGCAGATATCATAATTTTTGAAGTGTTGATAGAAATTGAATTTCCGACTGTTCTACACCCAACACAGCAAAATTTTATCTTTTGCGGAATGAAGAGTTTGGCTGTTGTAGCTGATTATAGTTAACTCAATTGACAACGAAAATATCAATATTTGTAAAGAATTAGCGAGCAAATATTTACCAGAATGATGTATTTGGCAATTACATCACCCGATAGGGTGATTCTATTGGGGGAAGAGTAAATTCTATAAGTGATGATAGTGTGAGTTTATCGTCAAATATTCTACAAAACTTCTTTTTTTGACGGATTTTTATTTTGAAAAAACTAAATCAAACTATCGACGGAACCTTGAACGATACACAGTTGGTTATGGTTTAAGTGAGTCGCAGAGGAGACAGTTAATTTCGTAACAGGAGTGGTCGGGTGCTTAACAATATTTCTAAATTCTTATCCCCTCGCCAGCTAACAATTTCTGTTGTTGGCTTAGTTTTAACCGCTGGTGTTGTCAGTGAGCAGACTAAACCTGTACTTAGCAAACAATTACAAACAGTCACAACTTCCGCATCTGTGGATGGTAATTTTTCCAGATTGACCAATCATCAATATATTAGTTCTGAGAATTCTTTGTTGTCGCGGCTGAGAGAAATTCAAGAACAGCGATCGCCACAACAAACAGTAGCTTTTGAGAGTGAAATTATAGATCCTGAATCTAGAGATATATCTCCTAGACACTATCAAAAAGCAGGTAAAGAAACCGGGGTGATGCCTAAGAGAAATATTCCCACAAAAGATGGAGTTTATCTCTATGGACAATCACCAACACCAAACCAAATTGGTCAAGGCTATATCGTATTCCAGAAGCAGCAAGGTAAAGTAACTGGTGCGTTATATATGCCTAGCTCTGAGTTTAGTTGTTTTCAAGGCACAATTGATAAATCTGGTGAGTTGGCAATGACTGTCAATGGCTCACAAGATGAAGTTGGTGCTTCTGATGTAGCAACAACCAGTACAATTCCATCTATTTCTGATGATGAGTTTAACAATTATGCTTACTCAGTAGCATTACAAGACTATCATCCGATTCAATCGCTGAGTTCTAGCGATCGCCGCATTTTACAGATGTGTCAAGCTGAATTATGAAGTATGAATTATGAAGTATGAAGTAGGAAATTTACTATGTACTAAACATTTCACACTTCATACTTAATTAAAATTCGATTCCTGGTTGAGCTTTAACGCCTTGGTCACGGAAAGGATGTTTGATTAAGGTCATTTCGGTTACTAAGTCAGCACGCTCAATTAAAGCTGCTGGTGCGCCTCTACCTGTGAGAATTATGTGTTTATGAGGCGGTTTCTCTGCCAAACCTGCTAAAACTTCTTCTATTTGTAAATAAGCCATTTTTAAGGCGATATTAATTTCATCCAACAGCACCAACTGAAAATCTGGGTTGCGGATGTATTCTAAAGATTTTTCCCAAGCTGCTTGCGCTTTTTCGAGGTCGCGATCGCGGTCTTGGGTTTCCCAGGTAAAGCCTTCACCCATCGCGTGAAATTCGATTTGGTCTTCCCAATGGCTGAAAACCAACTTTTCGGAAGGTTCCCACGCACCTTTGATGAACTGGACGATCGCCACTTTATAGCCATGACCAAGCGATCGCAACACCATTCCCAGCGCCGCAGTAGTTTTGCCTTTACCGTTACCAGTATTAACAATCACTAACCCCTTCTCTGGGACAGCTTGTGCTATGCGCCGATCTTGGATTTCTTTACGGCGCTGCATTTTTTGGCGATACTGCTCGTCATTCAGCTTAGAATCATTATTCAGGGATGAGGACATTACTTCATCAATCAAGCGTTCGATTTCTCTATCTGATTCTAATTCTTCTGGTGTATCTTTGCTCATCAACATTTTATGAAAATAACTACTACAGAAAATAGAATTACGGGACTTTGCTGATAGAAAATGATGGGGCGACTTTATTTAAACTGACTATAAACTGCTAATTTTTGTCAAAATAAAGATTAATAACTCATAAAAATAAGAGACTCATTGAAGTGAAATTATATGACGAGTCTAAATAAGTTAATAGTTTTATTAAAGCATTTCTCTCAAAAATTTTTGTAGTTACTTTAACGAGAGTTTGAAAACCGCGGTTCCTCTAAGAAGCCGCGGTTATTATTGTTAACGAATAATTTAGGTAATAATATATTTTATGAAAAATGTTGAATAGCTAACAATTTGAGAAAATGCAGACAAATCTGGCAAAACTAATATTATGAAGCAAATAGAAATCAATCAAGGTGATATTACTAAGTTATCAGTAGATGCAATTGTGAATGCTGCTAATAGTTCGTTATTAGGTGGTGGCGGTGTTGATGGTGCAATTCATCGCGCCGCTGGGAAAGAATTACTGGCAGAATGTCGAGAGTTAAGGGGTTGTGCAACTGGTGAGGCGAAGATTACAAAAGGTTATAACTTGCCAGCAAAATGGGTAATCCATACAGTTGGGCCAGTTTGGAAAGGCGGAAATTATGGAGAGGATGAGCTATTAGCTAGTTGTTACCGTCACAGTTTGGTTTTAGCGGAACAATACCAAGTTAAAACTATTGCTTTTCCGGCTATTAGTACAGGTGTTTATGGGTTCCCGATGGAACGCGCCTGTAAAATTGCGATCGCCGAAGTTAAAAAGTTTTTACTTCAAACAAGCTCCCTAGAACAAGTGATTTTCGTCTGTTTTGGTCAAACTGCATTTGATTTATACAGCAAGACGATGCCAGAAGTTACTGAAACATAGTTAACATTAGATTCGGCGCGTTTACTGTTCGGGAGTGCAAATGTCAAAACAGCGTGGTCAAAAAATCGCACCTACACCCATACCAACCAATATTGGGGTAGTAGATTTAATCAATACTTATTTCACAGCCTACAATTCAGCACGTTTGCGGGAAGTCTGCCAACTACTGAGTCAAGATGTACTCCAAGATGGCGTGACGGTGGGAGTTAGCCTTTCTGGTGCGATGACACCAGCGGGATTTGGGGTTTCCGCATTAGCACCTTTAATTCGCAACGGTTTTATCGACTGGATGATTAGCACCGGTGCGAATCTTTACCATGATATGCACTATGGGTTAGGCTTTGAACTATTTGCGGGGAATCCATTTTTGGATGATGTGAAACTGCGGGAAGAAGGTACTATCCGCATTTATGACATTATCTTTGGCTACGATGTTTTGTTAGAAACCGATGCTTTCATTCGCAAGATTTTGCAAGCTGAACCTTTCCAAAAGCGAATGGGAACAGCAGAGTTTCATTATCTTTTAGGTAAGTATGTCCGAGAAGTCGAAAAGCAACTGGGAGTGCAGCATTCTTGCTTGCTGGCGACAGCTTATGAATATGGCGTACCAATTTACACTTCCTCGCCTGGGGATAGTTCCATTGGGATGAACGTTGCAGCTTTGGCGTTAGAAGGTTCGCAATTAATTTTAGATCCTGCCATTGATGTGAATGAGACAGCTGCGATCGCCTACAATGCCAGAGAGGGAAACGGTAAAAGTGCAGCCGTAATTCTGGGTGGTGGTAGTCCCAAGAACTTCTTACTGCAAACTCAACCACAAATTCATGAAGTACTGGGGTTAGAAGAACGCGGACATGATTTCTTTGTCCAGTTTACTGATGCGCGTCCTGATACTGGCGGTTTGTCTGGGGCGACTCCATCCGAGGCGGTCAGCTGGGGTAAAATTGACCCAGAAGAGTTACCCAGCACAATTGTTTGTTATACCGATAGCACGATCGCCTTACCCTTAGTTACAGCTTATGTAATGAATCAATGTGCGCCTCGTCCCTTAAAGCGGTTGTACGATCAGCGGGAAGCAATGTTAAGCACCCTACAAAAAGATTATCTCGCAGCTAAAACGCAACCATCGGATAAAGTACCTACAGCAATGGCTGAAGATGCAGCCAAAGGTGTTACAACTTATCCTTGCGGTAGATTAATTCCGAATAATCCATAATCGAAAAGGTAAAAGGTAAAAGTTAAAACAATAAATCTTTTGACTTTTGCCTTTTTACTTTTTACTTTTTCCCAGTAGTAGATAAGTTGTCATTTGCTGCTGATGGGGAATTTCTATTTCATCCTGTGGTTCTAGAATAAATTCATCACGGATATATTCGTAAGCAGTAGCGCTAACTTGAATAGTGTCGGCTAAACTTTGAGACTCGATAGATTTAGCAATATTGATTGTGTCTATTAAACCGAGTGCGGCTGCTGTGACGACTCCTGTATGGATACCGACACAAATTTTCAGGTTTTGCTGATTTTCTGTATTAAATGTGGCGATCGCATTTTGCATATCTAGCGCCATTTGCGCTATAGCTTGGGCATGATCTGAGCGTTTTGTCGGTAATCCCCCAATTACTATATACGCTTCATTGATGGTTTTGATTTTTTCTAAACCGTAGCGATTACAAAGGCGATCGAAATTAGCAAAAATTGGACAGAGTAAATTAACTAATTGCATCGCACTTCCCAAAGCCGCAATTTCGTTTAAACCGACAATATCTGCACATAAAACAGTCACATTGATCACATCTGCGGCTTTACCCTCTATTGGTGCTTGGAGATTATTAGCTGTCAATTTTGGTATTCTTGCTTGCCAAAGTTGTTCCGTTTGTGCTTCCTGTTGCTGCAATGCTGCTTCTAATGCTACTCGCCTTGTAATATTGCGAAAAATACCACGAGTTGCCACTGGTATACCATGAGCAAATTTACAATTTATATTACCTTCTAAAAAAACGGTTTGACCATTTTTAGCAATGAAAGCCGCCTTAACTTGGTCTAACTGTTCTCCTGACATTAAACGATAAAACATTTGTCGACAATGTTCTTGAAAATCAGGATGTATAATGTCAAATACATTCATTTGCTCCACTTCTGCGGCGCTGTATCCTAATGTTTGACACCATGTTCGATTAACATATAAAAATCGTCCATACGCATTAACAGACTGAATTAAATCATTAGCATTTTCACAAATATCTCGATATCGAGATTCACTTTCTAACAAATCATCTTCTGCTTGTTTGCGTTTCATAAAATGAGCGATTTGACTACTGACAGAAACCATCATTTGTAACAAGTCTGCATCTTTGGGTTGGACATCGCGGCTAAAAAAAGTCATCACTCCTAAAATTTTATTGTCGTCTAGGATGGGGAACCCAAATGCTGAACGCAGTCCCGCGGTTACAGCAGTTGGCGATCGCTGTAAATCTCCATAGTCTAAAATATTTTTAATCCATAAAGCAGAACGTCTTTCCCAAATTTGTCCAGGTAGTCCCACACTCGGAAGATATGTAGTTTGCCATGTCACAGCTTTAAATTCCCGCACTGCTACGAGTCGGCTTGACCAAATTTCGACGCATCTTAATACTACATCATCACTTTCTTCTGGCACATTTGTACTAATATATTCACTTGTTGTCCATAATTCCCCTACATCCCACTCTAAATTTTGACAAATTGCCTGTAAAATTTCTGGTATTGCCTGTTGAATATTTTGTGATTCTGAGAGAATTCGGGTAATAGCATATTGGGCAACATGACGTTGTTCTCGACGCTGGCGACTCGTAATATCTCGACCAAGATAAATAATATCTTCTAAAACTTCGTTTTTTTTCTGCATCACTGTACAAGAAAAAGCTACCAGCACTTTTTCTCGCGTTTTTTTGCGGCAAACAACTTCAAAATGCTGTAAATCTCGGTTGATTTTGCTGTAATGATTAATAATCCTGAGTAATAAAAAATTGTCATCAAATATCAAAGATATTGGTTTATTGATTAATTCTTCTTCGGAAAAAGCAAACAACTTTTGCGCTGCCGGATTAACTTGCTTAATTTTGCCTGTATTAGTAGTTATCAATAAGGCATCTGCCATTGAATTAATAACTGTATCCATATAGTTTTTATATGTTACCAGTGTCATTGACAGCAGACTAGTAGCATTAGTTAATTTTGATAAATCTTGTTTTGATTGAATTTTTTCTGTAACATCTTCAATAAAAATTATCAATCTTATTTCCGATAGTTTTTCGCTAGATTCACCAATAATATATATGTTAATATAAATATCCGATTGATTCTCACAAGTTCTTCTAATTGCTACTAATTCAAAGCTTGCTTGTTGACCTTGGATAATAGATTTTAATATCTCTTCCTTGCCAATAAATTCAGGAAACCCTAAACGAATATCTGTACCTAAAATCACCGCTTCTGGTTGCAGGGCAAAGCGCTGTACTTGCTCAGATTTATCGACAATACAGAAATGAACATCTAGTTCTAAATATTCAAATTTACGTAAAGTCGAATATTTATTAAAAACCTGCTCGACTACTTCGTATTTCATTATGTTCTTGAGTAAGTAATGCAGTTATTTAATATCTCATTCCCTACAGACTCAAGACTAAAGCCTCTAGTCCTAGTATCTACATTTCAGTACCAGTTATAATTCTATAGGTTATTCATCAAAGATTTAACAATTTAAGATACTGTGCCATAGCGATCGCGTAACCAACTCAGGCGACCTTCTAACCGTTCCAGACTCTCAGGATGTTGTTGCCCAATAATGAAATTCCACATTACGCCTTGAAAAGTCCGCGCTTCGATAAACAAATCTAATATTTCTTGATCTATCTCTAGATCATAACCATTCAACGCCGCAACCGCACGTTCTATATCCGTACCAAAAACATAGCTAGAGGCAATTAAACAGCCAATATCCCAAGCAATATGACCAATAAAAGTATCTTCCCAATCTGTCCATAGTACTCCGCGTGTGGTGTTAAGCACATTAGAAAAATTGGAGTCTCCATGAAGCGGTTGCATCGTTAACTGAAGTTGCTGAAATCGACTTTTGAGATGATGATTTACTGCTTGTAACATTTGGGTATCACTGAGGCTGAATGCTGCTTGAGATATGAGAGTAGACAGCAAACTTTCAGACTCATTTAAAGGATCTAAAACTGTCAGTTCACCTACAAAGTCTACTAAAGCTTCATGGCAATCTCGTAAAGTCTGTCCAACAATAGTTGCGTCTGGTAGTTCATCTATTTCTTCGACAAATTCCCAAAAACTGAGAACTAATCCATTGTGCTGATGCGGCCCTGGTTGAATAAGATTGGTTGGACTGACAACAGGTGCGCCTGCTGCGGCTAAATAACTAGCTACAGCAACTTCTTTGGCAAACCAAGCATCACCAAAGCGCACTGTACCCGTTGTAGTTGCTATACGTGCAACTACAGGGGCGGGGCGTAAATGGATCACTAAATTGCTTCTGTCTTGCAGCACCACAGCCTCAGCAAAATTCAGCCCTTGTTGTTTGGCGACTGCACAAGCGGCATTGATCGCATTTTCGAGACGAGACTTTTCCGATGGACTAGTCATAATTGCCAAAGCAAAAAACTTCAGTTAGCTGGATGCTATTTTAGGATTTCGTCTAGCAAGTTTCTTGCTGGTTGGGCTTTTGTTAGTGCGGCTTGATGGTCACTGTAAGCTTTAACTAGACGTACTAGACCACTTACCCTAGCCTTAAGTAATTCCAACTCCTCACCAGCTAACAATTCCCCATCCAGCATTCTTTGGACTAAAGGTTTAATATCGCCGACTTCCTGACGAACTTTTTGCAGTTTTTCAACGCTACTAAGTAAAGCTTTCAGCGAGTTCAGGATTTCATCAATATCTTGGACATCCTCTACTGGTTCCGGCGCATCTTGAACCGCAACTGTATCTTCGGTATTTGAAACTACAGCTGGTTCTTGAGTAGAAGTTTCGCCTTTCGCCCCGTTGGATTTTGCCATGAATGTTTTCTCAAGAATTTTTCCCAGTCTATCGTTAAACCCATCATCTAGTGTGTGAACTCAGTTGGTGAATAATTTTTCACCATGATTAGGGTGCGGCTGCGATCGCAGCACAAAATGGCTTGTCCTGATTGGCATTTTTTCTGAGGCTATTTGATTTATACTTTTAGATTCGTCTGAAATTATCGAAAAGAGCAGTTTGAAAGTTGTATGTCCAGCCTAAGTCCTGACATGGTACGCGTTTATTTACGAGAGATTGGCCAGTTCCCTTTACTCACCTCAGACCAAGAAATAACTTATGGCAGGCAAGTACAGCAAATGATTGCCGTTGAGGAGCAGAAAAAGCAACTTAGTCAACAATTACATCGGGAACCGAAGTTAGCAGAATTAGCAGATTTTGTCAACAAAAGCGAAGCTGAAGTCACTCAAATACTTCAACTTGGTCAGAGAGCTAAACAAAAAATGGTGACAGCAAACCTCCGACTGGTGGTTTCCATTGCCAAAAAATACCAGCGTCGCAATCTAGAGTTATTGGATTTGATTCAAGAAGGTGCGATCGGGTTACAACGAGGTATAGAAAAGTTTGATCCCAACCGTGGCTATAAGTTATCAACTTACGCCTACTGGTGGATTAGTCAAGCTATCACCAGAGCGATCGCCGAAAAATCCCGGGCTGTTAGACTACCAATTCACGTTAACGAAAAACTCAATCAAATTAAAAAAGTCCAGCGAGAATTGTTTCAAACCCTTGGTCGCCGCGCCACAGTTACAGAGATTGCTCAAAAATTGGATATACAAGCAAGCCAAATTCGAGAATATCTCAGTGCTGCAAGTGCCACAATTTCTTTAGATTTAAAAGTAGGAGATAATCAAGACACAGAACTCAGTGAACTTTTAAGTGATGATGGCATCTCACCCAATGAACAAATTACCCAAGAAATGCTGCGCCAGGACTTGGATAATTTGTTAGCTTCACTCAAACCCGTACAACGTGAAGTCTTAATTTTGCGCTTTGGACTTTTAGACAATCAAGAACGTAGTTTGGCTCAGATTGGCGAAAAGCTCAATGTCAGCCGAGAACGAGTTCGTCAAATTCAGCAGCAAGCTATGAATATTTTGCGTCGTCAACAACCAGAAATGGGACAATATTTATCTTCCTAATATTAGTGTTAAGTTACCGAACTTTGCTCAACGTGGGGAACCCTCCAAACTTTGCTCAACGCGGGGAACCCGCGCACGCAAGTTCTCTCCGCACGCAAGTTCTCGCTGATTGCTGAGTCAGAAAAATAGTTCATGTACAGACGTTGTATACAACGTCTGTACATGATTTATAGGGTTCAGCTTCATATTAAATTGGTATTACACCCTTACACCCTATTTCGGTGCTAAGTTGACATCTTGAGCCAAACCTAGTGTCCTCAATAATTTAATTGCCCACCAAGTCATATCAATTTCCCACCAGCGCCAGCCACATCTAGCTACATGAGGATAGGCATGGTGATTATTATGCCAACCCTCGCCATAGGTGAGAATCGCTGCCCACCAAAGATTACGAGAATTATCATTACACTCGAATGTGCGATATCCCCACAGATGAGTGACAGAATTGATAAACCAAGTTGTGTGCCAAAGAATTACACATCTCAAAAACACACCATAAATCACAAATGACCAACCACCGAGGGCATACAGCAACAATGCAACGGGAATTTGTAGTGGTAAAAAGTAGCGGTTCAGCCAACGATAAAAGGGATCTCGCGCTAAATCAGGAGCATATCTGTGGTAACAGTCATAATCAAAAAACTCCTTGGTGGGGTAGAAAATCCACAGAATATGACTCCACCAAAAACCTCTGCGGGCTGAGTAGGGATCTTTGTATTCATCTTCTGTGTGAGCATGGTGTAAACGATGTCCAGCTACCCAGAAGATCGGCCCTCCTTGCAGAGATAGCGCACCCAAAATTGCGATCGCATACTCTAACCACTTAGGCACACGCAAGCTGTGATGGCTCAACAGCCGGTGATAGCCTAGACAAACTCCAATACTGCCAAATAGCCAGTGTAGAAACAACGCTACCGCTAATGCAGACCATGAAAAACACCACGGTGCTAATAATGCTAGGGCATGAATTATCCCAAAAAATACTACAGTTAGCCAATCCAGCCGCAACGACTGGGGATTATCTGAGTACGTTCTGATTGCATTAAATTTCACAAACACTCCTCATCCCAATTCAAAATTCAAAAGGTAAAAGTTTTACTTTTTACCCTTGCCTTTTTACTTTTTACTTTTTACTTTTACCTTTCTTACACCCAATCTCTAGGCTGGAGAAAAACTTCTGTCAGTTCTGCTTCCGGGCTTCCTGCTTCTGGTTCATAGCAATATTCCCAACGAGCTAGAGGCGGTAAAGACATGAGAATCGATTCAGTCCTTCCCTTTGTTTGCAGCCCGAAAACTGTACCTCTGTCGTAGACTAAATTAAACTCGACGTAACGACCCCGACGGTAAAGTTGAAAATGACGCTGGCGATCGCCATACTCTGTTTCTTGTCGTCGTTCTACAATGGGTACGTAAGCAGGTAAAAAAGCTTGACCGCAAGACTGCACAAAAGCAAAAATATCTTCCCAATTACGCTTTACATTACCTACTTTTTGGCTGTAAATTGCCGCTGGAGTATCTACTTGAGCGCCAACATAAAGCTGACTACTAGCATCTTGATAATCAAAGAAAATCCCGCCAATACCTCGCTGTTCTTGACGATGCTGTAAATAAAAGTATTCATCACACCAGCGTTTAAAGGCTGGATAATATTCTGCATGATGGACATCACAAGCATTTTTTAGTGTCTGATGAAAGTGAACAGCATCCTCTTTAAAGGCATAATATGGTGTTAAATCAGCCCCACCACCAAACCACCAAATCGGGCCAGCCTCAAAGTAGCGATAGTTGATATGTACGGTGGGTACATAAGGATTACGAGGGTGCAGCACCATTGAAGTTCCTGTGGCAAAAAAGTCATGTCCAGTGGCTTCTGGACGTTGCGCCAAAATAGCAGGCGGTAAGCTTTTCCCCCACACTGCGGAAAAATTCACGCCCCCCTGCTCAAATACCCGCCCTTCTCGAATCACGCGGGTACGTCCTTCTCCCCCTTCTTCTCGCTCCCAATAATCTTGTTGAAAGCGTGCTTCCCCATCCAGTTGCTCTAACCCTGTGCAAATCTCATCCTGTATTTTCTGCATGAATTGCTGCACTCGTTGTCGTGAATCCTGGGGTATGGTGTTGGTAGGTGATGCCAGGAATGTTGTGTGATTTGGAGATACTTGCAGAGAACGATCAGAATGACGGCGCATGGTAAAACCTCTAAAACTTCGAGTAAGTGTAATTGCTACCACTTAATAACTCTATAGTTATGAATGAGATTTAGTTCAGGTAAGTTGCAAAAGTTAATAAATTGTCTAAAATCCTGCCATATCAAGCTTTTAGATTGTCAGATCTTGCATCTAGAGCCTAGTAATTTCCGACTTTACTAAAGGATTGTAAAGAGGTCTAGTCAAAAAATGCCACCTATCATAACTTAATAGCTATAAAACTATTTACTGGATTACCGCATTACCGATGGTTAATACTCTACCCAAACCAGGAATTAAAACCCCCAGCAAAGAAACTGTACTCACGCCCCGGTTTTATACAACAGATTTTGAAAAAGCCGCCAATCTAGATTTATCTGCTCAAGATACAGAATTGCAGGCGATGTTAGCCGAAATGCGAGCAGACTATAACCGCCACCACTTTATCCGAGATGAAGCATTTGAGCAATCATGGGAACACATTGACGGCGAAGCGAGACAAGGGTTTATTGAGTATTTAGAGCGCTCTTGCATTTCTGAATTTTCTGGCTTTTTGCTGTTTAAGGAATTATCCCGCAAGTTGAAAAATCGCAGTCCCCTATTAGCAGAGATGTTTCAATTAATGGCACGAGATGAAGCTCGCCACGCCGGCTTTCTTAACAAAGCAATGGGGGATTTTAAACTTTCCCTAGATTTAGCCAAGGTGACTAAAACCCGCACCTATACGTTTTTCCCAATTGAGTGGGTACTGTATACCGTTTACCTATCAGAAAAAATCGGCTATTGGCGTTACATTATTATTTACAGACATCTAGAACAGCATCCAGAAAACCAGTTTTACCCCATCTTCCGTTACTTTGAAAGTTGGTGTCAGGACGAAAACCGTCACGGAGATATATTTAAGGCGCTGTTACGTTCTCAACCGCAACTATGGAACAACTGGAAAGCTAAGTTGTGGAGTCGCTTTTTCTTGCTATCGGTATTTGCTACCCACACAATGACAGTTCATGAACGGTCTGGTTTTTACAAATCATTAGGACTTGATGCGACAGAATTTGACCGCCAGGTTGTGCAGAACACAAATGAAACAGCCGGACGGGCTTTTCCGGTGATGTTAAATACCGAACATCCCCAATTCTTCACTCGATTACAACGCTGTGCGGGTTACAACTTAAAAATTGCCAACATTGAGCGCAGTTCTCAGTCAAAATTTATCAAGCTGATGCGTAAACTACCGTTAATTGCCGCTATTGTTGGGAATCTAGTGTTGCTTTACCTGATCAAACCCATTGATGCTGAGAACTTGCGAGCAACCGTGCGTTAGTTTTGGGAAAAGTTTCCCAATTAGGATAACAACCTCCCAATATTTTTTAAAGGAGGTTGTTGTCGTATTTTATTAACAAATTAATCTGTGTAGCGATCGCTCATAATTCAATCATGAACGCTACCATCAGGCATGATGGCTCCTTGAAAATCAGCATTTGTGAGAATTGCTCCCGTTAAGTCTGCGCCTTGCAGATTTGCTTTTCGCAGAACCGCACTATCGAGATTGGCATAACTCAAGTCTGCACCTTGTAAACTAGCCCCACTTAAATCTGCGGCTAAGTTACCCCACTGAATTGTCTTACTCAGATTAACACGGCACAATTTGGCTTGATCTAAATTAGCATGATGCAAAGACACGGCTCTCAGGTCAGCGTAACTTAAATCTGCTCCACTCAAAACTGCATATCCTAAATCTGTGCGTTGGTTAGAACTAGGGCGTAAGTCTACCTGAAATAGCAACGCACGAGATAAGTTTGCTCCATGCAAATTTGCGCCACACATACTAGATTTAATTAAGTTAGTTTCTTCTAACCGAGTATTGACTAATTTCGCACCTGTTAAATCAGCTTCTCGCAGCACAGCACGATATAAGTCTGCTTCACTTAAATCTATCCCCCAAAGAATAGATTCACTCAAGTCTGCTTCTCGTAAACAAGCTTGGCTGAGATTCGTTTTACCCAATCTTGTTTGACGCAAATCAGCATAGCTAAAATCTGCGCCTGTAAGATTGGCATTAGTTAATTCGGCTTCTTGTAAATTAAGTTTTTGGAAGTTTCTTTTGCCAGCAATATATGATTTGAGAATTTCATTTATATTCATAAATTAATGTTAAAAATTCTAGGTTGAAGAAATTACTTTATGGGTTCTGGAAAATCTTAGACGCGCAAGCAGCTTCCCGCAAGCTACCACAGAGGCACAGAGTCAGAAGAGTTGGAGAGGTTTTTTTCGTTAGTCCTAAAAATTTTATTGTAGTTAATTAAGCATGATGTTTTGGAAAAAACAGCCTAGATGCAGCAGCCTTAGCCACAATGCAGATTTAGCGCTCAATTCACTACACTGTTGCTACTAGACCTTAGCCGTCAAATCTGCCATCAATTCTGCAACAGACATGATGCGCTCAGGATGACTAACATTAGCACCTGAAAAAATTAAACCATGTTCTACATCACCACGGGCGGCTTGAGCTAAAGCATTCAACAAACAATAGGTTTTGCCTTTATCTCGAAATAGACAAGTTTCTAAACAGTTGGCAATACACCGCCGTTCCTGTAATGAATCTGTCATGATTTGCTCGGCGAAGGAATTGCGTAAAGCCCGACTAGGTTTGCCAACAGGGCTGGGTACTGTGACAATATCTGCTAAATTTGCTTGCAAATGACGTTCTTTATAACGTTGATTGGCATCACATTCAATTGTCGTAATAAAGCGAGTACCCATCTGCACGCCATCAGCGCCAATTGCTAACATTTGATCAATATCTTGGCGATCGCTAATTCCCCCTGTCACAATTAAAGGTATCCTCGCACCCATCGTCTCTATTAAATAATCCCGAATTTGCGAAATCACCCTCCCAACTGAAAACCCTGGAACATTTATCTGTTCACATTGGGTAAAATGTCCGCCCACCTTCTGGCAATTTTCTACAATTAAAGCATCGGGTAAACGATTATATCGACTTTTCCAAGTCTGACAAAGAAACTGAGCCGCCTCGACATTGGCTATAGTCGGTACAAGGGCAACATCAGGAAAATCAACAGTATACTCTGGTAAAGTTAAAGGCATTCCTGGCCCAGTCACAATTAAATTTGCGCCCTCGGCTGCGGCGGTTGTTGCTATTTTTGAGTAATCTTTTGTTCCTACAAGAATATTTACCCCAATTACTCCATCTGGGCTGATACTCCTGGCTTGAGACAATTCATCGATGAGTGCGAGTCGATTGGCGGCGAAAAAACTACTACGTTTGCGTTGATTAAAGTAAGGAGAATCTAAACCTAGCCCCAGCGAAGCAATCATCCCCACACCGCCAGCATTGGCAACTGCGCCAGCTAATTGTGCGCCAGATACCCGTACTGCCATTGCTGCTTGCATTATAGGATAACGGGCAATATGTTTACCAATCTGCAAGGGATGAAGCATCGGGGACATTTGATAATTACTCATTCTTAACTAAATAACTGAAGAGTAATTTTATCATCTCCGTGTGACTTTGATTGAGCCGTTATCTGTGTATATTTCCGGTTCTTTCCCCACCCTGGAAAAAATTAGAGACGCGAAATTTCGCGTCTCTACAAAAATTACAACCTAGCTAAGACTGGTTGACTATCTACTGCACTCATGGGATTTGAGTCTGTATCTGTGCAGTAGATTTCGCAGGAGTTATTGGGACTTTCGATTAGTTTGATTTTGTAAAGCTGCGCTCCTAGGTTTTGGATGGGCGATCGCAGTAAATTACTAATATATAGGGCGATATTTTCCGCAGTCGGCACAACCTCAGCAAAATAAGGTATGTCCTTGTTCAAAAAGGTGTGATCAAATGGTTCTACCACATAATCGGCGATCGCTTGATGCAATGCACCTAAATCAACAATCATCCCGGTGCGCTGATCAATTTCGCCTTTCACGGTCACTTCTAAATGGTAGTTATGTCCGTGGCCGTTAGTCCGAGCGCATTTCCCATAAATCTCAGTGTTATCTTCTAAGCTAAGATCAGGATGTGCCAACCGATGGGCAGCGCTAAAGTGAGTACTGATACTGAGGTAAGCTTCCATTGAGTTTCCCATATAATCTGCCCAAAGTTCAGGATGTTCAAATAACTGTACGCGGACTACAGGCAAGTGGGGTGCTAACCGCCGCCAGATAACCCGTGCAATATTTTCAGTGGTGGGGAGAGTTTCTTGAAATTCTGCCCAAACATCATTGAGATAAGAAAAATCCAGTTGGCTGGTAACTTCGCGTTTAATTACTTGTTTAACATCAGACAAATTCAGCACCATACCATACTTATCTAGTTCCCCAGCCAGGGAAATAAATAAAACATAGTTATGTCCATGTCCAGGAAATTTTGAGCCAGCACCAAATTTCTCAAAATTCTCAGCTTCACTCAGTTCGGGTAGCCAATAGCGATGACTAGCCGAAAATTGAGCGCGGCGATTTACGATACATTGCATGAGTAC
Source organism: Nostoc sp. C96 (assembly GCF_059384975.1). NCBI lineage: Bacteria > Bacillati > Cyanobacteriota > Cyanophyceae > Nostocales > Nostocaceae > Nostoc > Nostoc sp. C96. The sequence goes on from NZ_CM182020.1 coordinate 988,341, forward strand.
ACTGGGAGAAAAATTTAAATTTTCTTAATCTTTCACTTTTTCCAGCATAAACTAATTTCTTGGTCTGTGGTGAGAGGAAGAATATATTGCTCGTATAAGTATCTCTCAATACAACTTCATCCAAAGAAACGTTCATATTCATCATGGCTACCAATCCAAAACCATGTCACCGCATCTTGTTCTAAAATACCTAGTGGGCGATATCCTCTGGTTATTTAAATATCAAATTACTTGAGATATTAACTGATTGTTCTACTGCTTAACTGAATCTTGCGCTTCGTAGTGTAATCTTGTGGCTATGCGAAACATTTCTTGCCCTGTGTGTAGATAGCGATCGTCATAACTTAGGGGAAAGTAGGCAAATTCTTCTATGCCATCTGCTACTTGATTGAGGCTGTAGTAGAGATGCGCCGCAGTTCTCGCTAAACTAGGAGGGTTAGGCAAAGAACGAAAGATAACTTGAGCTTGTTTAATCTCGTCTCGACAAGTATCTAAATATTCTTGAAATGCTTCTAATAATTGATCATCAAACGGATCGGCAGCTAATTGTTCAATTTGCTCTTCTAGAGAATCAAGAATTTCTTCCAGTATGCGGTTAACTGGTTGATAAATTAAACGTAGCCATTCTTCGACTTGTTCATCAGCATTTTTCCCTGATTTTCGCGTGGCTTGGTAATGTTTTTGCGCTGATGCGGCGCGTTGTTGGCGATTTTGAGATTCAAGCTGCAATTTTTGGTCATAGTCAAGGCGATTTTGAGAGTCACCCAAGACTTCATAAGCCTCGTTAATGCGGATAATTTTATCCTTATCGGCTGTTTTTTGGTTGCTGTCAGGATGAAATAGTTTTACCAAGCGGCGATAAGCTTGTTTAATCTCCGCTTGGCTGGCATCACGATTAATTTTGAGAGTTTCGTAGTGGTTATCAGTGTGCTTGGAGTCAACCATTAGTCTAAGTAATTGTTAGCTGACGCTGGTGGGTATTTTTGCTTCCAGGTTCTGGAACAACGGTGTACTCAAATACCTTTCGCCAAAACTGGGCTGAATCATCACAATTAAGCGTCCCGCGTTTTCTGGACGTTGGGCAACTTTAATTGCAGCACATAAAGCCGCACCGCTGGAAATTCCTGATAATAGCCCTTCTTCTCTGGCTAAACGCCGTCCATACTCGATCGCATCTTCGTCACTGACGGTAATTATTTCATCAATGAACTTGATTTTCAGCACTTGTGGAATAAACCCTGCACCAATCCCTTGGATTTTGTGCGCTCCTGGTTGTCCGCCTGATAAAACTGGGCTATTGGCTGGTTCAACTGCGATCGCCTGAAAACTTGGTTTACGTGCTTTGAGAACTTCTGCTACACCAGTAATCGTACCACCTGTACCCACTCCAGCAACAATCATATCTACTTGACCATCAGTATCTTCCCAGATTTCCTCAGCGGTAGTTTCTCGATGAATTTTGGCATTCGCTGGATTGCGAAACTGCTGCAACATATATGAGTATGGTGTAGTATTAACTATCTCTTGAGCGCGGCGAATTGCGCCACCCATACCTTCAATTCCGGGAGTGAGTTCTAATTCTGCTCCATAAGCTCGTAACATTGCCCGTCGTTCACCACTCATGGTATCAGGCATGGTCAAAATTAATCGATAACCCTTAGCTGCTGCTACCATTGCCAAGGCAATGCCTGTATTCCCCGATGTTGGTTCTACTAATACTGTCTTTCCCGGAGCAATCAATCCCTCCGCTTCAGCAGCATTAATCATACTAATCCCAATTCGGTCTTTCACTGATGCCGATGGGTTCATACTTTCCAACTTCACTAATATTTGCGCTACACAGCCATCGGCTTGGGGAATACGGTTTAATTGTACTAAGGGTGTACGACCAATAATTTCTGTTATGTTACGAGCAATTCGCATAATATTCCTTTGTAATTAGTCAGGAGTCAAAAGTCCACAGTCAAGAGTAAAAACTATTGACCATTGACTATTGACTATTGACCATTAACCATTAACTAATAACTAAATGTAATACATGATGTCTAGTTGCTTGCGGGAGTCTCTTTTTTCGCAAAGATGCTGAAGTGTGTAGTTTTGCAAAACAGCATTGGCAGCAAGACAAGCTTCTTGCCAGATTTCATCAACAACAGCACTATCTACACTTTTGAGACTGGAGGTTTCTTCTGAGACTTTTACGTCTAAGCCTTCTAAGCATTCTAAAACTTCATATATTGTAATTTTCCACGGTTCTTTGGACAAAAGGTAGCCACCTTTGGAACCGCGTTGACTTTTGATAATACCCCCGCGTCTTAAGGTTGCTAGTAGTTGTTCTAAGTAGCGATCTGGTATGTTTTGTTGAGCAGCGATTTGCCGAATTTGCATCGGTTCGCCATTTTCATAATGAGTTGCCATTTCTAGTAAGGCTAGAATTGCGTACTCTGATTTACACGATAGTTCCACAGGCGATAATTAGGGCTGAAGTATGAAGTATGAAGTATGAAAGATTAATACTTCATACTTTTTTAGTATACTCCGGTTAACTGCTGGGGTTTTTGGATTACCGCGAATAACCTTGAATGAGGGATGATGAGATTTGCAGTGCGATCGCCCAACCAAAACACTAAAATACTGACGCAACATCAGCAAAGCAGCATCAGTCTCAATCATTAGCTATAAGTATTTGGGAATGTGAGGAATGTCAAATCTTCGACAACGCCAATCTCGTCAACTCAAACAACGCCGCCCTTTCGGTTTAGTGTTGGTAATTTTGGCTTGGAGTCTAGTTATGGGTTGGCTATTTACTTCCGCAACTAGTGTCTACAGTGCTACTCCTATCTCAGAAGTTGGAACCGTTGATGTCATACAGGCTCAGTATCAGCTAGGACAAGAACTCTACATAGAAAATTGTTCCAAGTGCCATATTCCTATCCCGCCACAAGTTTTACCCACCCAAACCTGGAAAAATCTTTTGGAAGACTCCCAACACTATGGTGTACAACTCCAGCCTTTAGTAGATCCAGCACGGATTCTTGTGTGGCGTTATCTTTCTACTTTCTCTCGCACTCAACTCAAAGACGAAGAAACACCTTATCGCGTAAATAAATCACGTTTCTTCAAAGCTTTGCATCCTAAAGTCGATTTACCGCGTCCGGTACAAATTAGCGGATGTGTTAGCTGTCATTCCAGCGCAGAACAATATAATTTTCGTCGCCTTTCCCCAGAATGGGAAAATTCTCAGTAATTATGTGAAGCTCAGATCCCCGACTTCTTGAAGAAATCGTGGATCTAAATCTCCTACCTATTATTTAACGGTGTCCAATTACCAGAAGGAACAAACGCCGCCCAATAGTAAGGTTCTTGATATTCTTGACTATTGAGTAATTCTAACTGTGCAGCACGTAAAGCTTCATGTCTTCCCTTCCCGGTTTTCAAATTTTGATAATACTTCACCATCAATTCCTTTGTTGCTTCATCATTAACTTGCCACAAACTTAAAACTTGAGATTGGGAACCAGCAATTACCAAAGCACGACGCAAACCATAAACACCATCGCCAACTTTAATATCACCCTTACCAGTATCACAAGCCGACAGCACAACTAATTGATTAGAACGTAAATCTAAACCAGCAATTTCCAACGCCGTCAACACACCATCATCATCATTATTTGTGGCTTGTTTGCGTTTATTAAACCCAGCCAATGCTAAACCAGAACGTAACAAAGGATTTTCCACTTCTAAAATCTTCGGTTGGCGTGGTGTTAATTCTAAATCTGGTGAGGCGTTGAGATTTTGTTCTTTATCAGCGATGAAAAAACCGTGAGTCGCCAGGTGTAAAATACTGGGGCTTTGTAATTGTTTAACTACGGTTTCTGTCGCATCTTTACCTAATAGTAACTTGGCATTGGGTAAAACCTTTTTAATAGCTATAGCTTCATCTTTAGTATTAGCTAACGGGTCAAATATCAAGTTTGCCAAATCACCAGAACGCCGATTTTGAGAACCGCGTGAACCAGATGTTTTTGCAGAAGCAACAGTTTGTTTTTGGTTATCGTAGTCAATATCTGCCAACACCACAGGCGCAGAAGCATTGTTACTATTTGAGCCAAAGCGTAATAAATCCCGTCCACTTGTGAGATAAGAAAAAGCGTAACGCTGAATTAAAAATTTATCTTGCTCATCTCTTAGAGCTTCAAAGGGAATTAATGTTAATTGCCCATCGGGAGAAATTAAAATATGATTTGCATTACTCAGTAAAGGGCGGATGGGTGCAATTAATTTTTCATCTAAACTGCGGGCGAGTTTTTTGAATGTTCTTCCGGTGGCTAAATTTGCTCTGAAATCAATGGCTAGTTTATCAATTTCTGCGGCTTCGCCTAAATCAACCCACTTTGGTTCACCCTTGGAGCGTAATACAGCCGCCGCATAACGTGGTTTACCAAACCTTTGAGCCTCTGTTTTGGCTTTGGTGTTGTATGGGTAATACTGCACAATTTCTACCAAGGCTGCATCTTTGGGTATCTTGGCTTGGATGGCGGCTAACTGTAGTGGTTGGGTTTGCTGACGAAATTCGGCACTTTTCACACTAATTGCTGCTTCCAACTTTTCTCTCTCTGCTTCGAGTTGTTCTAACTGAGCTTTCGGGTTAGCAGTTTGTTTTTCTGATTGGGAAAAGACTAAGGCTGAGAGTTGCTGTTGTACTTGCAGCCATTGGGTGAATAATTTTTGAGTTTCGGGATTTTTGTCGAGTTTGCTGCGTAAGATTTGGATGCTGTCGGCTACGGCATCTAACACCAGTCCTTTGCGACGGAGTACAGTAGTTAGGGCGAGAGATGCGGCAGCTTTTTGATTGCGAACTTCTTGCAATGATAGGGAAACAGTAGCGTCAGTTGCCCCTGAAAAAGTCGTAATGTAACTTTGTTTGCTTTTTTCCGAGCCAGTAGCAAAAATTAGATTGAGATTCTGTGCTTGAATATCTAATCCACGGCGTAAGAAATCGGTAGCACGAGTGATATCACCTTTTGCTTGATACATGAAAGCCAGATTATTCAAGCTAGTGGCGACATCGGGATGTTCCTGACCCAGCACTTTCTCTCTAATATCAAGAGCGCGGAGATACAGGGATTCGGCTTGTTCATATTTCCCCTGTGAATCATACAGTCCAGCCAAATTATTTAAACTAGTGGCGACAAGGGGATGTTCTTGACCCAGCACCTTCTCATTAATAGCAAGAGCGCGGAGATACAGGGGTTCGACTTGTTCATATTTCCCCTGTAGATAATACTGTAGTGCCAAATTATTCAAGCTTTGGGCGACATCGGGATGTTCCTGACCCAGTACTTTCTCTCTAATAGCAAGAGCGCGGAGATACAAGGGTTCGGCTTGTTCATATTTCCCCTGTGCATCATACAGTACAGCCAAATTATTCAAGATTTGGGTGACAAGAGGATGTTCTTGACCCAGCACTTTCTCATTAATAGCAAGAGCGCGGAGATACAGGGGTTCGACTTGTTCATATTTCCCCTGTGAATCATACAGTATCGCCAAATTATTCAAGCTTTGGGCGACATCGGGATGTTCCTGACCCAGCACTTTCTCTCTAATAGCAAGAGCGCGGAGATACAGGGGTTCGGCTTGTTCATATTTCCCCTGTGAATCATACAGTCCAGCCAAATTATTTAAACTAGTGGCGACAAGGGGATGTTCTTGGCCCAGCACCTTCTCACTAATCGCCAGAGCGCGGAGATACAGAGGTTCGGCTTGTTTATATTTCCCCTGTGCGCGATACAGTAGAGCCAAATTATTCAAGCTTTGGGCGACATCGGGATGTCCCTGACCCAGCACCTTCTCACTAATCGCCAGAGCGCGGAGATACAGGGCTTCGGCTTGTTCATATTTCCCCTGTGCATAATACAGTCCAGCCAAATTATTCAAGCTAGTGGCTACATCAGGATGTTCCTGACCCAGCACCTTCTCTCTAATAGCCAGAGCGCGGAGATACAGAGGTTCGGCTTGTTCATATTTTCCCTGTGCATCATACAGCGCAGCCAAATTATTCAAGCTAGTGGCTACATCGGGATGTTCCTGACCCAGCACCTTTTTATTAATCGCCAGAGCGCGTTCTGCTAAAGGGATGGCGCTACTGTAATTACCTTCTTGGTATAACTTTAATGCCTGTTCATTCAGTTCTTCCGCCTCCTTTAAAGCTGCTTGTTGCTCGGCTGAATATGCAGGGGTTTGTTGTTGCGCTATCCCCTCAACTGGCATACTTAAAACTAACCCTGTTGCGATCGCACCCGCCACTATCCAAGGTGCAAGACAGATACCCGCCGCATTAATCGCACTGAATAACTTTTTCACTCTCAACTCACAAGCTTGTATAGGTCAGTTATCAGTTATCAGAGAACAGTTATCACGGTTTCAGTTGGAGATTGGACTCTTGTTGACTACCACCTTTTACAAGTGAGGGACTTTAAAATATATTGCTGATTACTGTTGACTGTTTACTGATGACTGTTAAGTAAATCATGCCGGACTCAGCAATTTTCGCAAAACAATTGTGAAAAAACTCAAAAACTCTCCCTTTCCTCTCTGCGCCTCCGCGCCTCTGCGTGAGAAAATCCCACACTCCACAACATCCAACGCAGAAAATTTCCTGACACTTCACCCTTTGAACCTCAACGTTCGAGCAAAAAAGCTGAAGCTTCACCCTCAAAGGCTCAACGTTCACCCTTTGAACCTCAACGTTCGAGCAAAAAGGCTGAAACTTCACTTTCAAAGGCTCACCTTTCACCCTTTGAGGCTCAACGTTCGAGTAAAAAGGCTGAAACTTCACCTTCAAAGGCTCAACGTTCACCCTTTGAACTTCAACGTTCAAGCAAAAAGGTTGAAACTTTACTTTCAGAACTCGAATATTTGACCACATACAAAAATCTTTGGATGTTGGGTTGCGCTGTCGCTCCATCAAACCTAATATTTTTAGCTGGCATTTACTAGGTGTAAGATTTATCCTTACCTGCACCCTTATACCCTTACACCATTTCACGAAAAAAATGATACGAATTTATGGGTTTTTCATTCTTTCCCCCTGCTCCCTGCTCCCTGCCCCCTGCGGTCTATTTGTATCAAACTTAAAGTGAAACGGTATTACACCCAGCAACCTGATTACCAGACAGGATATCATGGGGGCGATCGCACCTTGAACATGGTCGGGTTTCCCTGCCTCAGTTGAGGGCAAAATGATACTATTAATAGAGTTTCGATATTAAACGTAAAATAAAACTAAATCTTTAGTAGATTTATTTGATCTACGTTTTCTGCGTTTTTGAGTGAATTTTCATTTCCTACCCATCTGCAACTAAAAAAGCTGGGTTAGGTTAAATTCTTATAATCAATACCAAAGCTATATTTCCCATCCCCCTTGATTTAGTTCCATAACCGCCATGTTAAAACTCTTGTTGGGCGATCCCAACGCTCGTAAGCTGAAAAAATACCAACCTTATATCACGGAAATTAATCTCTTAGAGGAAGAAATTAAAGCTCTCTCTGATGATGATTTAAAAGGTAAAACAGGAGAATTCCAACAGCGTCTCGCCAAAGGTGAAACTCTGGATGACATCCTACCCGAAGCATTTGCCGTGGTGAGAGAAGCAGGACGGCGAGTCTTAGGATTGCGGCACTTTGATGTCCAGATGTTAGGCGGTATCATCCTACACACTGGACAAATTGCGGAAATGAAAACTGGGGAAGGTAAAACCCTAGTAGCAACCTTACCGAGTTATTTAAATGCTCTCACAGGTAAAGGCGTACACGTCGTTACTGTGAACGATTACCTAGCTCGTCGGGACGCAGAGTGGATGGGACAGGTGCATCGCTTCTTAGGGTTGAGTGTGGGACTAATTCAGGCGAGCATGAATCCCAGTGAACGCCAGAAGAACTATGAATGTGATATTACCTACGTTACCAATAGTGAAGTAGGCTTTGACTATCTGCGGGACAACATGTCCACTTCAATGGCTGATGTTGTACAACGCCCTTTTAACTATTGCGTAATCGACGAAGTAGACTCAATTCTGATTGATGAAGCGCGGACACCCCTGATTATTTCTGGTCAGGTAGAAAGACCAACAGAAAAATACTTGCAAGCAGAGGAAATCGCTCTCACTCTCAAAAAAGAAGAACATTACGAAGTAGACGAAAAAGCCCGTAACGTTTTGTTAACAGATGAAGGTTTTGCCGAAGCAGAAGAGCTTTTAGGTGTGACAGATTTATTTGACCCAGAAGATCCTTGGGCGCACTTTGTATTTAATGCACTTAAAGCCAAAGAACTGTTTTTAAAGGATGTTAACTATATTGTTCGGAATGGCGAAGTAGTTATCGTAGACGAATTTACTGGACGGGTGTTACCTGGAAGGCGGTGGAGTGATGGATTACACCAAGCCATTGAAGCCAAAGAACATGTAGAAATTCAGCCAGAAACCCAAACTCTAGCAACCATTACTTACCAAAACTTGTTCTTGCTGTATCCTAAACTGGGCGGCATGACAGGAACCGCCAAAACAGAAGAAGCTGAGTTTGAAAAAATTTACAAATTAGAAGTCAGTGTCATTCCCACCAACAGAATCAGAAGACGACAAGATTTGTCGGATATGGTGTTTAAAACAGAGGCGGGTAAATGGCAAGCGATCGCCAGAGAATGTGCCGAAATGCACGAACTTGGCCGTCCTGTATTAGTGGGAACCACTAGCGTAGAAAAGTCAGAGTATCTCAGCCAATTACTGAAACAGGCAGGCATTCCCCACGAATTGCTCAACGCTCGACCCGAAAACGTGGAACGGGAAGCCGAAATTGTCGCTCAAGCTGGGCGCAGAGGTGCTGTCACTATTGCTACTAACATGGCTGGTAGAGGTACAGACATCATCCTCGGTGGTAACTCAGAATATATGGCGCGGTTGAAATTGCGGGAATATTTTATGCCGCGCATCGTTCAACCAGAAGACGAAGATGTCTTCGGTATCCAAAGGGCCAGCGGTAGTATGCCCACAGGACATGGTGGCGGTCAAGGCTTTACACCAGGGAAAAAAGTCAAAACTTGGAAAGCTTCGCCAGAAATCTTCCCCACCCAACTGTCAAAAGCAACAGAACAACTACTTAAAGAAGCAGTAGATTTTGCAGTGCGGGAATATGGCGATCGCTCTTTACCAGAACTAGAAGCAGAAGATAAAGTTGCCGTAGCTGCCGAAAAAGCACCGACCTCAGACCCAGTAATTCAGAGATTGCGGGAAGCATATAATCGTGTCAAACACGAATATGAAGAGTTTACCGACAGCGAACATAATAACGTCGTCGAAATCGGTGGTTTGCACGTAATTGGCACAGAACGCCATGAATCACGGCGGATTGATAACCAGTTGCGGGGACGCGCTGGACGACAAGGCGACCCTGGTTCTACCAGATTTTTCCTCAGTTTAGAAGATAACTTATTGCGGATTTTTGGAGGCGATCGCGTTGCTGGCTTAATGAACGCCTTCCAAGTCGAAGAAGATATGCCTATTGAGTCGGGAATGCTCACCCGTAGCTTAGAAGGCGCACAGAAAAAAGTTGAAACTTACTACTACGACATCCGTAAACAGGTATTTGAGTACGACGAGGTAATGAACAACCAACGTCGCGCCATCTACGCCGAACGCCGTCGGGTATTAGAAGGTCAAGACTTGAAAGAACAAGTCATTAAATATGCAGAAAAAACGATGGACGACATCGTTGACTATTACATCAACGCAGATCTACCTTCCGAAGAATGGGAGCTAGACAAACTTGTTGAGAAAGTCAAAGAATTCGTCTACTTGCTATCAGATATGCAGGCCAGTCAACTAGAAGACATGTCTGTCACGGAGATTAAGGCCTTCCTCCACGAACAGGTAAGAATTGCCTACGACATGAAAGAAGCGCAAATTGACCAAGTTCAACCAGGGTTAATGCGTCAAGCCGAACGCTTCTTCATCTTGCAACGCATTGATACTCTGTGGCGAGAACACCTACAACAAATGGATGCTTTACGTGAGTCTGTAGGCTTGCGTGGTTATGGTCAAAAAGACCCACTGATTGAATATAAGAGCGAAGGTTATGAACTATTCCTCGATATGATGGTCAACATCCGCCGAGATGTAGTTTACTCCTTGTTCATGTTCCAACCCCAGCCTCAGCCAGTGGTGCAAACATCATCTGAAATGGTGTAGTGGAATAATTAAATATCTCACGCAAAGACGCAAAGGCGCAAAGAGTTTTCTGAGCTTCTTTGCGTTTTAATTTTAGTAGGGTGCGTTGCGCTACGCGACAACACACCACCCAAATCCAAAATCTAAAATCCAAAATCTAAAATGGAATGAGTTAGGATAGCTATTTTAATCATGTGCCATGAAAAGAATAGAAGTCGAACAAAGAAGCATTTTGATTGGTTTAGCAGGTAGTCATGGCTATGGATTAAATCGTCCTGACTCAGATTTGGATTTTCGGGGTGTGTTTATTGCACCCAAAAGATATTATTTAGGATTTGACAATATTGAACAAAAAGATGCTGGTTGGGACGAACCAGGGATATTTCCGTTTATTGATGGAAATAAAGATACAGTTATCTATGAGTTAAGAAAAATTCTGCAATTATTAGCAGGAGCAAATCCTAATATTTTGGAATTGCTATGGTTACATAAATATCCTGTATTAACTGAAGTTGGACAACATTTAATTAAACACAGAAATATATTTTTGACTAAGAAAGTTAAGCATACATATTCAGGTTATGCTTTTGCTCAAATCAAAAAGATGGAAACTCATCGCAAGTGGTTGTTAAATCCTCCACAAAAGAAACCGCTACCTGCTGATTATGGGATAGAAAATGAAGAACCACTGAGTAAAGATGAGTTAAATGCTTTTTTGGAGTATCTTTATGTATTAATTAGAGGGCGCATTGAATTTTTAGAAGAAGCAGAGCAATTATATAAATTACTCACAGCAGATATTGATTTTAAGGGTGTATTGAAACAATATACTTTACCCACTGAAACTTTAGAATATACCGAAAATTTAACTCATGGTCGTAAAGACTTTATTCGGCTGCTGCAAAAAAGTCAAAGCTATCAAATTGCTTTACGAGAATGGAAAGCATATTTATCTTGGCAAGAAAATCGCAATCCAGTGAGAGCCGAAATGGAAAAACAGTCTGGATTTGACCTTAAACATGGAATGCACTGTATTAGATTACTCCGCAGTGGCTTAGAAATATTGCAGCAAGGAGAAGTAATTGTAGATAGAAGAATTGCTGGCGATGTTGATGATTTAAAAGCCATTCTCCAGGGAAAATATAGTTATGAACAGGTGATGCAGATGGCAGAGGATTTAGTCGCCCAAATGGATGCTGTTTATGAAACATCAACTCTGCCTCATAAACCTGACTTAGAACAAATTAATCAATTATGTATAGAACTCGTAGAAATGCAAGGATGGAGTTAGTTATTTTTCATTTGTCATTGCTTGATTAACTATCTGGTACTTTGCTATTGACCATTGACCATTGACTATTGACTAACTTACAGAAAATCCACAAAACCGTAGAGGCTGATGACAAGTAATAATAAGGCAATAAGGCGAGAAATTCTTGCTTGCGGTGAAGGTGCGATCGCTTCTCGGACTAACATAGAAATAGCTGCTCCAATGGCATAACTCAGGCATAAGAGCATATAAGGTAATTCTTGCGTAACTCCCCAAATACCGAGCAGTAATATTGTCAGCACTAGCATGACAAACTCAATAAAATGGGCTGGTTCATGTTGGCTAGACAAAAACAAGCTGCTTAACCAAAAACGCCAAAATCTCATATTCAGTAAATTAGGTGAATTTCAGGGCGCAAGGCTATGCGCCCCTACTTTTTACTTTCAGTGAAAATTAGCGGACACCAGTTTTAATTTGTCCTGTGCCGTTTTTCTTTGCTGAATCTTCTTCTGGCAACTCTACACCAAAAACGCGAGCAAAAACTTTTTCCACTTTGTAGCCAGAGTCAATTGACTCTAGCGGGTCTTTCCGCAACCTGTGACGCAAGCACAAAGTAATCACCCGTCGGATATCATCAAGGGTGACTTCAGTACGTCCTTCATAAGCGGCTAATGCTTTGGCTGCACGGTTTGTTACAATATCACCCCGCAAACCATCCACATCTAACTCAGAACAAACTTCCGAAATTTTCACCCGCAAATCATAGTCAATTTTGACTTCTCGCAACAGAGTTTGAGCATTGACAACTTTCTGCTGGAGTGCTTCTTGCTCAGTTTGATGCTGTTGCAAAAATTCTGGCGGATTTTGGTCAAATTCCGAGCGCTGTTCCACAATTTGCACCCGCAAAGCAGGTTCTTTCACCGTGTGAATTTCGGCGTGCATCCCAAAACGGTCGAGTAACTGAGGACGCAATTCGCCTTCTTCCGGGTTTCCAGAACCAACAAGCACAAACCGCGCTGGGTGACGGATGGAAATACCTTCCCGTTCTACAGTGTTCCAGCCACTAGCAGCGGAGTCGAGCAACACATCTACAAGGTGGTCATCAAGCAAGTTGACTTCATCCACGTAGAGAATGCCTCGGTTAGCTTTAGCCAGCAACCCTGGTTCAAAGGCTTTCACACCCTCAGACAAAGCTTTTTCGATGTCGATAGTACCGCATACCCGGTCTTCTGTGGCTCCCAATGGTAGGTCTACCATCTGAACTTTCCTGTGGTCTACGGGAATATCCGCACCTTGTTCTAGTTGTTGGCGGACTTCATCGCTCATCAGGTCGGTGTCGCTGGGGTGACTATTGAAGGGGTCATTAGCAACTACAGGGATTTCTGGCAACAAATCCGCTAACGCCCGGATAGTTGTTGTCTTGCCGGTGCCGCGATCGCCCATAATCATGACACCACCGATTTTGGGGTCAATCACGTTCAAAAGCAGCGCCAGTTTCATTTCTTCCTGGCCTACAATTGCCGTAAATGGAAATACCACGCGACGCGCACTTGCCGTGGATTGAGCAGTTGGAGTCACTAAATTACCTTAACAATATTTTTTTATTACAGTTCTTTATTGTGCCACAGTTGGGGGCGGGGGAATAGGGAACAAAGGAAGAGGGAATAGATGAAATCACTCCGCGTACCTCCGCGTTACCCTTCGCGTACCTCTGCGTTTAAAACTATAGAATAGAAAAACAATATATCTAACACCAAGCTAATTAAGCACAATTCCCATGACCACTTCTAAACGCCGCTATCACATTACTACCTTCGGTTGCCAAATGAATAAAGCCGACTCAGAGCGCATGGCTGGCATTTTAGAAGACATGGGCTTTGAGTTTTCCGAAGATCCAAATAATGCAGATGTAATTCTCTACAATACCTGCACCATTCGAGATAACGCCGAGCAGAAAGTATATTCTTACCTCGGTAGACAAGCCAAGCGCAAACACGAAAAAGCAGATTTAACCTTGGTAGTTGCAGGTTGTGTTGCTCAACAAGAAGGTGAAGCATTATTGCGCCGTGTCCCCGAATTAGATTTAGTCATGGGGCCACAACACGCCAACCGTCTCAAAGATTTGCTGGAATCAGTATTTGAAGGTAATCAAGTTGTCGCCACTGAAGCAGTCCACATTATGGAAGATATCACCCAGCCACGCCGCGATAGTCAAGTTACGGCTTGGGTGAATGTAATTTATGGCTGTAATGAACGCTGTACTTACTGCGTAGTTCCTAACGTGCGCGGTGTGGAACAGTCCCGCACACCAGAAGCCATTCGTGCAGAAATGGTAGAGTTAGGGCGACAAGGTTATAAAGAAGTAACTTTGCTTGGTCAAAATATTGACGCTTACGGTAGAGATTTACCCGGAGTAACTCCAGAAGGACGACATCTGTACACCTTTACAGATTTGCTGTATTACGTCCATGATGTACCGGGAGTGGAACGCTTACGATTTGCTACCAGCCACCCCCGTTATTTCACAGAAAGATTAATTAAAGCTTGTGCAGAATTGCCTAAAGTTTGTGAACATTTCCATATTCCCTTTCAATCTGGGGATAACGAACTCTTAAAAGCAATGTCACGGGGTTATACCCACGAAAAATATCGGCGAATTATCGATACGATTCGCAAGTATATGCCAGATGCGTCAATTAGTGGCGATGCGATCGTCGGTTTCCCTGGTGAAACAGAAGCACAGTTTGAAAATACCTTGAAACTGGTAGAAGATATTGGTTTTGACCTATTGAACACCGCAGCATATTCTCCTCGTCCGGGAACGCCCGCCGCATTGTGGGAAAATCAACTGAGCGAAGAAGTCAAAAGCGATCGCCTACAAAGATTAAACCATTTAGTGAATATTAAAGCAGCCGAGCGATCGCAGCGTTACTTCGGCCGCATCGAAGAAGTATTAGTAGAAGACCAAAATTCCAAAGATCCAACCCAAGTCATGGGACGCACACGCGGTAATCGTCTCACATTTTTTACAGGCGATATTAATGAACTCAAAGGGCAATTGGTAAAAGTTAAAATTACCGAAGTTCGCGCTTTTAGCTTAACTGGCGAACCCAGAGAAGTGCGGCAAGCTTTGACAGTTTAATTAGGTGATGTTTTAATCAAAGATTCGATATTATTGGGACATGAAGTTCGAGTGGGATGAGTCTAAAGCTGCTACCAACTTTCAGAAATCTGGAGTCAGCTTTGAAGAAGCTAAAAATGTTTTTGCTAATCCATTAGCACTTATATTTAGTGATGAAACAAACTATTATGTGAATGAGGGGCGAGAAATCATTATTGGTCGTCACTCTAGGCAAAATCGCTTGTTGCTGGTTTTATTCACCGAATGTTCCAATAATATTCGTATCATTAGCGCCCGTTTAGCCACTCGAAAAGAACGTGAAGATTATGAACGAAACACATTTTGAAGAATCACAAAATTTTGATGACGAGCTTTTGGCTGAGTACAACTTTGATTACCAGAAAGCAAAACCAAACCGTTTCGCTAACCGTAGTGAAACACAAAGTCTAACAGTTATAGTTTTGGATGAAGATGTAGCAAAAGTTTTCCAAACTCCTGAATCAGTTAATAAAGTGCTAAGAGCATTAATTGAGTCTATGCCACAAACATCCAAGAGCGAAACAGCCTAATAATGTTTTGTAGCAGATTGTACTTTGAGGGGTAACGCTTGTGACACAGTTATCTATTACCTCGATCAAAATAATTTATATGTGATAAACTACAGCAATTATTATTGCTAATGTAAATGAAGTTTTAAGTATGTCTGGCGATACTGCTGTTACTAATTTGCTTGTTACTGTTATTGAGCGATTGCAAGGCAGAGAAACGCTAGAATTAGAAGTCAAACTAGCTCAAGGTGGCATACCTAAAAGCCTGTGGGAGACAGTTAGTGCATTTGCCAATACTAATGGTGGGTGGATTCTTTTAGGTGTAAACGAGTCCAACAATAGGTTTGAGGTGGAAGGAGTTTCTAACTCGTCAAAAATGTTAGATGATTTCTACAACTTGTTACGTAATCCTCAAAAAATTAGTTACCCAATTTGCAATGCACAAGATGTACATATTGAAACTTTGGACGGTAAAGAAATACTGGTTATCCGTGTTCCAGCAGCACCACGTCAACAACGGCCTGTTTATATTAATGGCAACCCATATAGTGGTACCTATGTTAGAAGGCAAACAGGTGATCATCACTGTACCAAACCGGAAGTAGACAGGATGATGCGTGAAGCGTCGGATGTTGGTGCAGATTCAGCCATATTGGCTGAATTTAATTTGGATGATATAGACCGAGATGCACTTGCAAGATATAGGCGGTTAGATCAAACTCTTCATCCAGGCGAACCACGGAATACTTATGATGATCTCCGTTTTCTGACAGCAATAGGTGGTTATGCTCGTGAAAGAGGAACTGGTAAACAGGGTTTGACTGTTGCAGGATTGCTTTTACTAGGAAATGATCAGGCAATTCGAGAGTGGAGATCACGCCACTTTATTGACTACAGAATGCTGCTCTCTGAAGATGATCCTGATAAGCGTTGGGATGATCGTATCCCGTGGGAAGGAAATTTATTTGGTGCTTTTGAAAACATCTATCTCCGGCTAACAACTGGCTTAACAACTGCGTTTAAATTAGAAGGAGCAACAAGAGTTGAAGAAAGTCCTGTTCATGTTGTTCTGCGTGAAGCACTTGTAAATCTTCTTGTCCACGCTGATTATGCAATCCCAGAAGCATCACTAATTATTCGTACACCCAGCGGGTTTCTATTTCGCAATCCTGGAAGTTCTCGTATTGCTGAATTTGACCTTCTTCATGGAGATCGTTCTGATCCCCGTAATCCTGAATTAGTCCGTATGTTTCGTTTGATTGGATTAGCAGAAGAGGCAGGAACTGGCATTCCAAAAATTATTCGAGCATGGCGTGAATTAGGATTAGAAATGCCCAGGATTGATCCTGGAACAGAGCGATACGAATTCACATTACAACTTCGTCAAGCTCACTTGCTGTCTACTGAAGATCGTCGTTGGTTAAAGAGTTTAAATTCGCAGTGGAATGAAGCAGAACAATTAGCTTTAGTTTATGCCAAACACCACGGTTATGTTGATAATGCCTCGCTAACTCGATTAACTGGTCAGCATCCAGCTGACATATCCAGAATACTAGTTGCTCTTCGGAATCGACAGTTTTTACAAATGATTAACGGGGGACGTTACGCTTGTTACGAGTTAGGCTCACAGGCGATATCTGGGAACCGTATAACTACAAATACTCTTATATCTCCCAGCAAGCAAGAAAATCTTTCTGAAGATGTTTGGAATGAACTCATGGAAATGGGTAAAGTTGTTCGAGATCATTCCAAAATTAATCGTGCGACATTAGAAAACGTTATCATACAAGTATGTACATTGGTGCCTCTTGGGGTTAATGAACTAGAAATCATTCTGCAACGTAAAAAGCAATATTTGCTAAGAATAATTCGCAGTTTGATGGCATCAGATCGTATTAATTATTTGTATCCTCATCAACCTAGTCACCCACGGCAACAATATGTTGCAACCGAGGTAGCTATAGAAGAAGTTAACACACAGCAAATTGCCTTAGATTTAGAGTGTAACTAAGATAAAAAGTAGACATAAAAGCAACTAAACGATTTCAATTCCTCTACCATTAATCAAAGCTTCATTGATTCCAGTATTTCACAAGCGATCGCTCGACATTCATCAAATCACCCAGGCGCACAAACACACTATCTAACAGGACTTACACCACTTGCGGAATACCGACGAGAAGTATATCCGCATTTTTCAGTAATAAGGCAAAGTACAGTAAATTAGTTGGCATTCCTTCGTGGTTAACTTTGACATCAAGTGAGATCGCCCAACCAATATATTACAATTGTATTTTGTATGCTACAAATATATTTGTATGAGTGATAATTTTTCATTACGGAGTTGTGACCTAGACAAACTCAACTCTATGACTAAATATCCCAGCATTCCGACTTATCACTCACTTGGAGACAAAGGCGCATTGTTGGAAGAAACCGTCATTTTTGATGGTGAAGTAATTTTGACGGAAAAAGTCGATGGCACAAACTCGCGGATAATTTTGCTACCTGATGGGAACTTTGTTTTAGGCAGTCGAGAAGAGCTTTTATTTGCCAAAGGGGACTTGATTGGTAATCCTGCACTGGGAATTGTCAACTCACTCAAAGATGTTGCTGATTCTTTACCGCCATCTCAGGATTGTATCATTGTGGTTTATCTGGAATTGTACGGTGGTAAGATTACCTCTGCGAGTAAACAATATACTGCCGAACAAAGAGTTGGCTGGCGACTATTTGATATTGCTGTTCTCACAGAGATTGATACATTATTTGCCAAGTCTACCAAGCAACTATCTGCGTGGCGAGATAATGGGGGTCAACTGTTTTTGGATGAACAACAACTGAGTAAAACAGCTAAAGATTACAGACTTGAACTCACACCGAGACTAGCGAAAGTTACAGCTTTACCAACTAGTATCAAAGAAGCCCACGAGTTTCTGCTAGGAATTTTACCGCAAACCAATGTAGCCTTAGATGTAGGTGCAAAGGGTCGAGCCGAGGGTATTGTAGCAAGAACTATTTCGCGGAGTGCGATCGCTAAATTACGTTTTGAAGATTACGAACGTTATACTAAACGCCGCAATTAGGAAAAAACTTAGACGAGTCAAAAATGAACCAGTAGAGTTCAACTAGAAAAAGCTATCTTTTTATACTAAAATTCTGCTTGGATACGCCTAAAATTTTTAATCAAAAATGACAATTATCAAATCATTGCAAAAACGTAATCTTTATCGTTTTGATCCTATTGCATATTTATTACTAGAAAAATTTCAGCTTTCTCCCTTGGTGTTTGGGCTATTAGGTATTTTGATTGGTAGTAGCATTTATTTAATTACTGCGTGGATCAGCAATACCTTGTGGTTGCCAAAAGGGCAAATAGGACTACTACAAGATATATTTCCTTGGATATGGATATTGTTAATTAACCCAGTTGTGCTGGGCTATTATTTATGGAGTTTTCAGGCTATAGATGTTGTAATTCAGGAATTAGAAGAATCTGATGTTTTAGAGATTGAGGAATCAGAAATTCAAGCAATCAATAAAATTGCCTTCAATGCTTATAAACCTAAGTGGCGTATGTTTTTAGCTCTTAGTAGTGCCATTATTTTTAGTCTTTTTGTTTTTGGCACACGCTTCAAATTACAAAATAGTTGGACAAGCTCACATCCTTTACCAATTTTAATTGTTACTATCTCTACCTTATGTTTGGTTTACTTAGGTAGTATTTTAGTGATTAATCTGATCATGAATATTTGGATACTACACAGCATTTTAAAAAGAGCATTAGCGAGAAAACAATTTAATGTTAATCCTCTACATCCTGACCGTTGTGGGGGACTTCGTTCTCTAAGTGATTATGCAATTCAAACTGCATATTTAGCTGCCGTTTTAGGTCTGATGGTTGGCTTTATTGAGTACCAATTCATCACACGAGGCACGGCACAAAATTACTGGTATGTTCACTTAATTATTCCTATAGATATTTTATTATCTATTGTATGTTTCTTTGGGCCTTTAGTAGCTGCTCATAGAGGTATGAAAAAAGCAAAAGAAGAACTTTTACACGAAATTGCGCGGCAGTTTCAAGCTGATTATGCCCAGATTCATTCCAGTTTGACTAATGATGCCGAAACTCTCAAACAGGGTACAGAAAAAATTAAGAACTTACGAGCTTTTTACTCTTTAACTGATAAATTCCCAGTTTGGCCTTTTGATATTCAAACTTTTCGTCAGTTCTTGCTAACTGTTTCTGCACCACTGCTACCTCTTGTAATTGGTGTAGTTCAGAAATTGATCCCAATACTACTCAAGAAATGGGGCATTAATTTTAGTTAGAAATTTATTTATGGGACAGTAAATTTAAGAATTATGGTTGAGCAAAACTAGCTGGTCTAATTGATACTGCATTTTACTCACAACCAATTCGTAGCATTCATCAACATAACTGCGATCGCTTGCGGCTTCCCTACCATAACGTTCAAATAGAATCGGTGGACAAACCTGCGTATGGATAGATACAGGGAAGGGAATATTGGGCAGTGGGCCAATGGCTAATCCCCAAGGCCAGCCTAAATAAATCGGAAATACCACCGGATCAATATCTAACAGCCAAGGCATTCCCCATTCATGAAATTGGTTGAGAATTTTGTAGATATCTGCCAAGACAATCAAAGTATCGTGCGCCCCCGCAGAAATTACTGGTACAATCGGCACGTTTTCCCGCAGTGCCAGTTTAATAAATCCTTGTCTGCCAGCAAAATAGATTTTATTTCTTAAATAATGGGGTCGAAACACATCTTCTGCTCCACCAGGATAAACCAGCACACTCGCACCAGAACGCAAAGCAGAGTATGCCATCTTCGGATGAGCGATGATAGCTCCCATTTTGGCAGCCAGTTGTGCCAGGGGTGGTGCAACTTCCCAAACTCTTGGGTGCATTAAACCATATATTGGTTGCTCCACACCAAAACGTTGAAACCAGTCGTACATCATCATCAACATATCGGGGGCTGCGAGTCCGCCATTATGAGAACCAACAAACAGGACTTTTTGCTGAGGTGAGAGATGATGCCAACCGCTAGTTTGCACCCGAAAATAGTGACGATATAATAAGCCCAAGAGAGGCATCATGGATTTGATGAACTTTGGATCTCGCTCATCCAAAGACCAACCGAGTTTTTTTTCCAAGGTATGTTGCTTTTGTAACATTCAAAAATATTAACAGTATTTATAAAAGTCTGACCGAGCCTTTTAAATGGGCAATAGGTAGTAGGAAATTTACTCACTATTCCCTGTTCCCTTTAAAGAGGATTTTTTTGTGCTGATAAAACAAACATACCTAAATATGCGACAATTTTGGCTTGTTTTTAAATTGCAGAATATTTTGTAAGGGCAAGGAAAATATAGCAACTCCAGCAGGTTGTGATACGCTATCTGCGATAGGAGTGTAGAGGTACCGAAAATGACTAAGCTAAGGGTGGGATTGCTATTTGGCGGACGTTCTGGAGAACATGAAGTGTCGATTAGTTCGGCAAGAGCGATCGCTAAAGCTTTAAGTGCAGAGCAAAATGCTAATAAGTACGAAATCCTGCCTTTCTACATTCAAAAAGATGGACGTTGGTTAGCTGGGGATGCACCACAACAAGTATTAGGTTCTGGTAAACCTTTGCTAGAGTCCGAAAATGCTACCAACCCACAGCCAAGTCAACTCACCAATTCCCAAACCAAAACTCTGGAACGTTGGCAATCTCCTTCCCAAGTTGCAGAAGTGGATGTGTGGTTTCCCATTCTCCACGGCCCCAACGGGGAAGATGGCACAATTCAAGGTTTGCTGACGTTAATGCAAGTCCCGTTTGTGGGTTCTGGGGTCTTAGGTTCGGCACTAGGAATGGATAAAATTGCTATGAAAATGGCATTTGAGCAAGCCGGATTACCCCAAGTTAAATATAAAGCGTTAACAAGAGCGCAAGTTTGGTCAAATCCCTGCGTATTCCCCAAACTATGCGATGAGATAGAAGCGACATTGGGCTATCCCTGTTTTGTCAAACCTGCTAACTTGGGTTCATCAGTAGGGATTGCCAAAGTGCGATCGCGTTCAGAATTAGAAACTGCACTCGACCAAGCCGCCAGCTACGACCGCCGCATCATTGTTGAGGCGGGAGTGGTCGCTAGAGAAGTAGAATGTGCCGTATTAGGTAACGACCAACCCCAAGCCTCAGTTGTTGGTGAAATTACCTTTGACAGTGATTTTTACGACTATGAAACTAAATATACCGAAGGTAGAGCCGGGTTACTAATTCCCTCACCGCTTCCAGACCAGATCAGCCGTCAAATTCAAGATATGGCATTACAAGCCTTTGCAGCTGTTGATGCAGCAGGATTAGCCAGAGTAGATTTTTTCTATGTAGAAGCGACTGGAGAAATATTAATTAACGAAATCAATACCTTACCTGGCTTTACTGCTACTAGTATGTATCCTCAACTTTGGTCTCATAGCGGTGTTGCTTTTCCTGACTTGGTAGATAAATTAATACAACTAGCGTTAGAAAGACATTCTGGAAAAAGCGCTGAGTGAGCCAATTGTGAATACTAGTTGGGAGATAAATTTATTAGAAGTAAGAATTTTTAAAGAAAAGATGAGATTTAGTCGCTAATAAGTTAGACAGGAGCAGCTTTATGCCAAAATCTGGCTATAGATACTTGATAACTTACTTCTTAAGTATAATCATGTCTCTGAACGGGTATAAATCTCAAATTGATCATGGAAAATAGTAAAAATGTCAACCATGAGCCAACCCAACTGATAAAACCCAATCTCAAATCGACAAAGACTAAATTGGGTTCAAACGGTCGCTCAAACATTTTGATTGCTCTATTGGCACAGCATCCTCTGGTGTTGTTAAGTGGAGTTTTTACAATGGTTATGGGTACAGCTACTGTGGCCTTTTACAGCCTCAGTCACGTTGACAGTGTAAAACAGGCAGATACAGAGTTAATGCCAGTGATCATAGAAGCACCAATTACAACTGAACGTAGCAATCCCACACCTTTATGGATGGTAATGGCGATCGCACTCAGTTGTGGTAGTGGTTGCTATGTAATTTTTCGCTTGCTTAACCCCACCCAGGCTCAGAATATTCCAAAACGTGCCTTCAATCGTCAAAAAGCGTTAAAATCACTCCCACAACCAATATGGGAGCCACAAACATCCCAGAATCTGCCAGTGTTTGTACCTTTACAACCACTTTCAGTAAAAAGCAAAACTTTGGTTGAAGTTCTACCACCAGCACACCAATATCGCCTAGATAAAGGCAAAGAATCACTAGCCGACTTGATGGATATTCGCAAAGAAAACTCTTTGCCAGCACTTTTACAAAAGTATTAATGTTGCCATAATACAAAAGCTTTTGAAATAAAACATTTGATGATAGGGGGATAGCAATGCTGTCCCCCTATCATATTGAGCCGATTTAATTTCTTATACCATTTCACTAAATAAATGATACGAATAATTTCTCCTCTGCCCCTCTGCCCACGCCAGTCGCGACAAGTCGGGAAACCCGCCGACACTGCGTTGCGGAGGTTCCCTCCGCAACGCAGTGTCTCCCCAACGCGCTGGCTCCCCTGCGGTCTATTTGTATCAAACTTAAAGTGAAACGGGATTAACTATAATCATGATAGGTTTTTAAACCTTTTCCCTGCTGTGGTTAAAAACCTGCCAAAATGGCAACACAACGCAAATTAACTGAGTTAAATTTATCAAAGATAAACGACTTCAAGGGTTTTGTTATCAGGGGCTACCGAGCAAATCAATTACCAATTAATTGTTGATTCTCATAGATTTTAATATCAA
This sequence comes from Nostoc sp. C96, assembly GCF_059384975.1. NCBI lineage: Bacteria > Bacillati > Cyanobacteriota > Cyanophyceae > Nostocales > Nostocaceae > Nostoc > Nostoc sp. C96. The sequence goes on from NZ_CM182020.1 coordinate 1,011,352, forward strand.
ATTATAGATAATTAATTAATTGGAGAAAAATTCATTAATTATTCAGGCTTTACATTTGCTACAACCGGGATTCAATATGTATAAATATTGCTATTTTCGTACAACTTAGCCCCCTAAATAAAAGGGCAATGTTTGTACATATTCCTGGACTCTACAGTAGCAAATGTTGAGTGGGAGAATTAGGCGCTTGATATGCCTACTCCCACTCTTTTTTTATACCAATAGAAGTTAGGAGTCAGTCTCCTATCCTCTGTTATATAATCGCTGCCAAGTTAGTTCTTGGATTGTCTCATGCCAATGCCAACGTAGTAAACTAGCTTGTTGACCGGGAGAAATTACAGGTAAATTGATGGCTTTTCTGGGTGCATCTGTAGCTAAAGCGATCGCTCTTTCGACATCACAAATTCCCCACTTCACTAAATTCTGCACTCCCACAAATAATGGCAAAGTTGTCCCTGTTAATGTGCCATCTAGTAGCCGGGCTGTACCACGTTTAACCTCGATATGTCGGCTGTCCCAAGGATATACGCCATCGGGTAAACCCAAGGGTGCTAAGGCATCGCTCACTAAGAATAGTTCTTGAGTTGCCCGCAAGAGAATTTTGAGCATTGTTGGCGCAACATGTTGTCCGTCGGCAATAAAGCCACACATCACATTGGGATTGGTAATTGCTGCTCCTAATAATCCCGGTTCGCGGTGGTGTAACGGTGGCATAGCATTGAAGGCATGAGTCACCATTGTTGCACCCAAATTAAAGGCTTCTTGGGATTGGTCAGCCGTTGCCTGAGAATGTCCTAAACTGACAGTGATACCTAAAGAATGCAAATATGCTATGACCTCGCCGCTAGGGTCTAACTCTGGCGCTAGGGTAATAATTTTGACAGTCGAGGCATAATTGCCCAACACCCTTTTAACTTCTTCAATTGTCAAAGGTAAGAGATATTCCGCTGGGTGTGCGCCACGCTTCCCGTAATTCAAAAATGGCCCTTCTAGATGTACACCGAGAATTTCTGCGCCAACTGTTGAACTAGAAGCAAAATCAGCAATGATAGCCAGCGATCGCTGAAAATTTTCTACTGAAGTTGTTACTAATGTCGGGACATAAGCATCAACCCCAACATCCCACAAATATTGGGAAATTTTTGGCAGCATATAGGCATTTTCGGCTGTTAATTCGGGAAATGCCAAACCTAAAGCCCCGTTAATCTGTAAATCAACACCACCTAACGAAATCCAGTCACCAGCTACATCCCATATTTGTACATCGGGGTGAGGAACTCGTTTGCATACCGTATTCATTGGCAAGATTTGCTCAATCACACCTTCGTGGTTAACTAAGAGCATTTGTAAATCTTGATAACCAGGTACACGCGCATTGATAATATCTACATTTGAAGCGATGGGTTTGTGTGTTGCTTGGGTCATCACCTTGGACTGAAAGTAGCTAAGTCTAACGGAACTTACGCCCAAAGAATGTTGTTGGAGAACGGGTTTGGGGGTGTCTGGGTTTAGGGGTGTCTGGGTTTTGAACACCTACACTCTTACACCCTCATACTCTTACACCCTTCTCTCAAACTTGAATTTTTCGTTTTCTTGCGTAAGTCTTATCTAAGTCTGACACGATTGTAAATCTCGCAATCAGCCTTTAAGCCAAAATCTCAAATCTAAAATCCAAAATTCTATGTCTCCCCTTGTCGGTATTATCATGGGCAGCGATTCTGATTTGCCCACTATGAAAGATGCGATCGCTATTTGTGCAGAGTTTGGTGTAGAAACAGAAGTAGCGATCGTTTCTGCCCATCGTACCCCAGAAAGGATGGTGCAATATGCCCAAACAGCACATCAACGTGGCATTAAAGTAATTATCGCTGGTGCTGGTGGTGCGGCTCATCTCCCAGGTATGGTAGCCTCCCTCACACCTTTACCTGTAATTGGTGTACCTGTTGCCACCCGGAATTTACAAGGTGTTGATTCTTTATATTCTATTGTCCAAATGCCAGCAGGTATCCCAGTCGCAACAGTAGCCATTGGTAATGCGAAGAATGCTGGTTTGTTAGCTGTGCAAATTCTCGCTACTCATCAACCAGATTTACTCGCAAAAGTGCAGAAATACCGCCAATCTCTATCGGAATTGGTGATGACAAAGCAAGCAAAGTTAGAGCAGCTAGGTTATGAACAATATTTAAAAGAGGAACTTTAACCACAGATAAAGGGTGTGGGAGGGTGGAGTAAGCTGGTGTGCATTCAAGTTGCAAATTCTCTGGTTGAGACTGTCATTAGTCACTTGTACTGAGCGAAGCCGAAGTATTTGTCCCTTCTTGTCAATACAAATGACCAAGGACGACCTTTACGCGTGATTCTGTAATTTAGACGTGTTTTAGCTTGTAAGAGTTGGATAGACTTTTGCCACCCTTGTATTTAATACCAATTCGTAATTCGTAATTCGTAATTAAGAAAGTCATATCTGGCATGGTTTTCGGGGTTTGAATGTGTTGCCTCACTTTAGAGAATTGGTAAAAGTAATGATTGTGACTAAAAAAATTAAGTAACAGTTGATTAATTTTTTTTATAAAAATTTAATATTATTTTTGCATCTTATTTACCAATGAGTATAAATCCATTCTCTGTAATGGATGTAGTTTTTTGCTCTCCTTAATTTTAGAGTAGTAAAAAAACAGTTATCAAAAAACAGTATCTAAAGATACAGAATTACCTTTTTGATAAATAGAGAATCAGTCAAATTTATTTGTGAATTCACCAATATTTACAACAGGAAGTATTTAAATAATTCCTGTCAGGTAATTTTTTGTAAGTTCACAGTAGCAAACTTGCAGTAGTCTGAATTAATTGTGCAAATGATGTGTCGCTGTCTGCTTAATTTTTTACCCGCATTGTATTGACAATTGCCAGCAGTTAAGCACACCAAGTCAGATAATTCCAAGATTAAAGATTAAGTGAAGGAGACTTGACTGTTTCGGGTAATACATAATAATTTCTTAAGGATAACAGCAAAAAATATTTACAAGAGTTTAGTCAATTGTCTAAACTCCTACTTGGGCTATTTAGTTTTCTGGCGTGGAAATAAGTGGTTTTAAAGATCAATATCAAAAGCCACTGGATTTAACTGACAACGTTAGTTTTTTTGCTCTAGATGTTTTTCCTTTGAGGATGGTTTGGAGGATGATGTTCAAACTCATGCAGAGACAGAAGTCAAAAACAAAAATTAGGCGATCATCTGCGAGAAATTACACAAAAAGCACACAACTTAACTCAAGATTTAAGCGATTCACCTTAGCAATTAAGCGGCTTTCTCCCAGTTGGCAAGCTTGCTTACCGTTGGCTTGTCTAATTGTGTTGGGTTGGGGTTATGTAGCCGTTGCTCAAACTCCCGCAGCCGCAGGCCCGACAACAGCAGAACTTAAAGTTGCTATTGATACATTATGGGTAGCGATCGCTGCCTTTTTAGTGTTTTTCATGAACGCCGGTTTTTGTATGTTAGAAACCGGGTTTTGCCGTCAAAAGAACGCCGTTAACGTTCTTGCCAAAAACTTGATTGTATTTGCCCTATCGACCGTAGCATTTTGGGCGATCGGTTTTGGTTTGATGTTCGGCGATGGCAATGACTTCATCGGACTCAGTGGCTTATTTCTATCGGGAGCAGATAACAGCCCTGCAACTGGTGACGCTTATCAAGGAGTGTTTAGCGCCCTCAGTTGGACAGGTGTTCCTTTAGCAGCCAAATTCTTGTTTCAGCTAGTGTTTGCCGGAACCGCAGCCACAATTGTGTCGGGTGCAGTTGCTGAACGGATTAAGTTTGTTGACTTCTTAATTTTCAGCCTATTACTTGTAGGTATTGCCTACCCCATCACCGGACACTGGATTTGGGGTGCTGGTTGGTTGGCAGACATGGGTTTTTGGGATTTTGCTGGTTCTACAGTAGTTCACTCAGTTGGTGGCTGGGCTGCGTTGATGGGAGCCGCATTTCTTGGGCCACGCATTGGCAAATATCAAGATAAACAAGCGGTGGCTCTCCCTGGTCACAACATGAGTATTGCCACGTTGGGTTGCTTAATTTTGTGGTTGGGGTGGTTTGGTTTCAACCCCGGTTCCGTAATGGCTGCTGACCCAAATGCAATTACTCACATTGCTTTAACTACCAATATGGCAGGTGCTGTTGGTGGAATTGCGGCTACAGCTACAGCTTGGTTTTACTTGGGTAAACCAGACTTATCCATGATTATTAACGGTATTTTGGCTGGCTTGGTGGGCATTACAGCATCTTGTGCTTACGTCAACATTCCTAGTTCCATAGTTATTGGCTTGATTGCGGGCATTTTAGTTGTTTTTGCTGTGCCATTTTTTGACAAAATCGGCATTGATGACCCAGTAGGTGCTACCTCGGTTCACTTAGTTTGTGGTATTTGGGGTACTTTAGCAGTTGGTCTATTTTCTGTTGGCCCTGGTGGCTATCCTTGGCTGGTTGACTTAGCAGGTAAACCAGTCGGCCCACATGGTTTATTCTTCGGTGGCGGTTTTGGTACATTAATTCCCCAAATCGTCGGTATTCTGGCAGTTGGAGGGATAACTGTTCTTCTCAGCACCATCATCTGGTTAGCACTAAAAGCAACTTTGGGAATTCGAGTCACCAGAGAAGAAGAACTAGAAGGCTTAGATATTGGCGAACACGGTATGGAAGCTTACAGCGGATTCCTCAAAGAAGCTAGTCCTGGTGGATTTTCTGAAGGGTCAAGTTCTAGTGGAATTTCATCAGGTGGTGATATACCAAGTACTCTATAAGCTGGTAAATCTCTAGTTTTATTTTTGATCAGCATCCGCCCTTACAACTTTTTTCTTGAATGTAGAGGGCGTTTTTTTATTAAATATTGAGTCAACTACGGTTTAAAGTGATTTTCGAGAGATTTTGACATTTAATGACTTTTATTTGGAAAGAAAAATTTTAAATTTATATCTGATCAAGTCCCTAATTTATTTTGTGTGGACTGGTTTATTTGAACTGGGTGGCTGTTATCTCATTTGGTTGTGGATAAGGCAAGGCCAGTCATTTTGGTTAGGGGTTTTGGGTGGAATTACTTTAGCTCTTTATGGTGTAATTTCTACTTTTCAACCTGCGAATTTTGGTAGAGTGTACGCTGCTTATGGTGGCGTTTTTATCGCAATGGCAATGCTTTGGGGTTGGCAAGTAGATAAAGTCAAGCCTGATAATTATGATTTGATTGGTACTTTCTTAGCATTGCTTAGTGTCCTAATCATCATGTTTACACCGCGAAATTAAGTGCAATTTTGCTTGTAATTTGTCTGTTGATGCGGTTTTAGAAGTGCTAACTCGAATACAAAAGTTTTTTATGACCAAACAGAATTATGAGACTTGAACAAAAATGTAAAAATTACACTTATACACATTAATTAATGTCTTAGCAACTATCACAAGGATTATATTTTTGTTAATCTTTTGAAAATTAATCTGGTTGAGTATCTTTCAAGACAAAAATGAGTTGCAAAAAAGAATGCAATGTATTTTAGTATACAAAAAATCTGGACTTCTGAGAGAAGGGGACAAAAACAAGTGTTGAAGAAAGTTTTCACGATCGCGGCTATTGCCCTATTTCTTTTAGGATGGCCGTTTATGGGCAATGCTTTTGCCCAAACATCAGCAGCACCACCCACAGCTGATACAGGAGATACAGCATTTATGCTGGTATCATCAGCACTAGTTTTGTTGATGACACCAGGATTAGCGTTCTTTTACGGTGGATTTGTGCGATCGCGCAATATCCTCAACACTTTGATGATGAGCTTTGTGTTGATGGCAATTGTTGGTGTTACCTGGGTTTTGTGGGGCTATAGTCTAGCGTTTGCACCAGGAAACCCCATTATCGGGGGTTTACAATGGCTGGGTTTAAACGGTGTCGGGCTAGAAACAACTAATTATCTCCAAGGTTCTGAGCCGAACGAGGTAGTTTCTTATGCTGCGACAATTCCCCATCAGGCATACATGATTTATCAAGCCATGTTTGCTATTATCACCCCAGCATTGATTTCCGGTGCGATCGCCGAACGGATGAGTTTCCGTGCCTACAGTTTGTTTGTTTTACTGTGGTCAACCTTTATTTATAGCCCTTTAGCTCACATGGTCTGGTCAAAAGGTGGATTTCTCGGCTTATACGGGGGTTTAGGCGCTCTCGACTTTGCTGGTGGGACAGTCGTGCATATTAGTTCTGGGGTTTCGGCGTTAGTCGCAGCCATAGTCCTCGGCCCTCGCAAAACTCACCCCGACCGCCTCAGCCCACCACACAACGTGCCTTTTATTTTGTTAGGTGCTGGCTTATTGTGGTTTGGTTGGTTTGGCTTTAACGCTGGTAGTGCTTTATCTGTTACTAGTGGCACTTCTGGTGATGTAACCACTAACATAGCGACTACCGCCTTTGTGGCTACCAATACTGCGGCGGCGGCGGCGGCTTTGATGTGGCTGATTTTAGAAGCAACACTACGAGGTAAACCCACTGCTGTAGGCGCGGCTACAGGGGCGGTTGCTGGTCTAGTAGGAATTACCCCAGCCGCAGGTTTTGTAACTCCAATAGCCGCAATTTTAATTGGTTTTATTACCTCCTTTGTCTGCTTCTATGCAGTGAGTTTCAAACACAAACTCCAAATCGACGATGCCTTAGATACCTATCCTGTGCATGGTGTGGGTGGTACAGTTGGGGCAATCTTAACTGCTGTATTTGCTACTACCCAGGTTAACGGCGGTGGTAAAGATGGAGTACTGCGTGGTAACTTTGGCGAACTCGGAGTAGAACTAGTAGCAATTTTGGTTGCGTATGCGATCGCCGCAGGTGGTACTTTTATTATTCTGAAAGTTATCGATGCTACCGTTGGTCTACGGGTCAAAGAAGAAGCCGAAATTCAAGGTTTGGATATCAACGAACACGGCGAAGAAGGTTACAACTCCGAATTTGGTGGCGATCGGCCTGTTAATTAAAGTACTGAGTACTCACAAATCATCCACTCAAAACTTTTTTAGTGACTTTTGCGAACTAGCGGATAAAATTTGAGTCAAATTATCAGCAAATTTCGCTAGTCGTGACCACTTCTGCAAAAACCTTCCCCATTTGGGCATTGTTATCGTTGGCAACCAACGGCATACTTATGTTGGCGGTCATTCTGCTAATTTTGCAACGGCAGAAATTGACCGCTGTTTTTGGTAGTTTGCCTCCACAACAGACAGTTAACGCATCCCAAACTGTTACACCCGATTTAGGCCGCCATTATCAACTCAATTACGAACAGTGGTTAGATGTTCTCAAACAAGAAGCTAAAGCCGCTACCGAGAAAAATCCTGAGCATTTAAGTATCCTGGCTGGAGATTCTATCAGTCTGTGGTTTCCGACAGAATTATTGCCAGAAAATAGATATTGGCTCAACCAAGCAATTTCTGGCGAAAATAGCACTGGACTCTTAAAAAGATTAGAGATATTTGATAGCACTAAACCAGAGATCATTTTTGTGATGATTGGCATTAATGACCTCATTCGTGGAGACAGCGATGAGGTGATTTTAGAAAATCAGCGACAAATTATCAAATACCTCCGCAAAGCTCATCCTACAGCACAAATCGTTGTCCAATCGATTTTGCCACATGGTGCAGAAGAAGCGACCTGGGAAGGACGAGATAAATTGCTGTTGCTTCCCAACAGCCGAATTCGCCAATTAAATCAGCAATTACAACGCATAGCTGCTAGACGCGGCGCAAAATATCTAGATTTATATTCCTTATTTACTAATCAACAAGGCAATCTTCGTCCTGAACTTTCGACTGATGGTTTACACCTGAGTCCCGCCGGTTATCTGGTTTGGCGTACAGCATTGCAGATTTATACTCAATCAGGAACTTAACAAGTACAAAAAAACATCTTTTGCCTTTTTACTTTTTACATTTAACTTAAATTGTGTCTCCACAAGCGAAAATCAGAAAGAGGAGACATTATAGAATTAAACATGGATACAAAAGCTTTTAAACGTACACTCCAACATTCAGAAAATTACAATCGCAAAGGGTTTGGTCATCAAGCAGAAGTCACAACCCAGTTGCAATCTGAGTATCAAAGCAGTTTGATTCAAGAAATCCGCGATCGCAATTACACTCTGCAACGTGGTGATGTTACCATCCGCCTAGCTCAAGCTTTTGGGTTTTGCTGGGGTGTAGAACGTGCTGTCGCTATGGCTTATGAAACGCGTCAGCATTTCCCCACAGAACAGATTTGGATTACTAACGAAATTATCCACAATCCTTCGGTAAATCAGCGAATGCAGGAAATGGAAGTCAAATTTATTCCTGTAGAAACAGGTAAAAAAGACTTTTCTATTGTGGAAACCAATGATGTGGTTATCTTGCCTGCATTTGGAGCGAGTGTTCAAGAAATGCAGATATTACACGATAAAGGCTGCAAAATCGTCGATACCACTTGTCCTTGGGTTTCTAAAGTTTGGAATACCGTTGAAAAGCACAAAAAAATCGATTATACCTCCATTATTCACGGTAAATATAAACATGAAGAAACCGTTGCTACTAGTTCCTTTGCAGGCAAATATTTAATTGTCTTGAATTTAAAAGAAGCACAATACGTTGCTGACTACATTCTGAACGGTAGAAATCGAGAAGAATTTTTACAAAAATTTGCTAAAGCTTGTTCCGCCGGGTTTGACCCAGACCGAGACTTAGAACGGGTGGGTATTGCTAACCAAACCACTATGCTAAAAGGTGAAACCGAGCAGATTGGTAAGCTGTTTGAACGGACGATGATGCACAAGTATGGCCCTGCTGAGTTGAATCAGCATTTTCAAAGCTTTAATACTATCTGTGATGCTACCCAAGAACGGCAAGATGCCATGTTGGAATTAGTACAGTATGATTTAGATTTAATGGTGGTGATTGGTGGATTTAACTCATCGAATACTACCCAATTACAACAAATTGCTTTTGAAAAGGGTATTCCTTCTTATCATATTGATGCTGTAGAACGGATTAAATCAGCTAAAGCTATCGAACATCGCCAGCTAAATGGAGAATTAGCGATCGCTGAAAATTGGCTACCCCCAGGTAAAATCGTTGTTGGTGTCACCTCTGGTGCATCTACACCCGATAAAGTTGTGGAAGACATCATTGAACAGATCTTTACCCTCAAAGCTTAGAATTTTCAGACTTACATAGCAGGGGATAGGTGACAGGGTTAAAAGCTTTGTGATGTCTAAGTTTTATTATTTGTCGATGTCCTAACCAACTTGGCTACCGCTATACCAATTGGAAAAGTTCTGAAAAGTTGAGCAAAAAAAATCCCCCACCTTACGGCGGGGGATTTTTTCAGTTACCTAACAAAACTAGTAGCCAGATCAACCGAACTTACCAGCAGTGGAGGCGATGAGGAAGGCGGCGTAGGTGAGGACATAGCCAACTGTGAAGTGAGCTAGACCAACCAAACGAGCTTGAACAATGGAGAGTGCAACAGGCTTGTCTTTCCAGCGAACTAGGTTAGCTAGAGGAGTACGCTCGTGCGCCCAAACCAAGGTTTCGATCAACTCTTGCCAGTATCCTCTCCAAGAGATGAGGAACATGAAGCCAGTTGCCCAAACTAGGTGTCCGAAGAGGAACATCCAAGCCCAAACAGACAGGTTGTTCATACCGTAGGGGTTGTAACCGTTGATCAACTGTGCAGAGTTAGCCCACAGGTAATCACGGAACCAGCCCATCAGGTAGGTAGAGTTTTCGTTGAACTGAGCAACGTTACCTTGCCAAATACCCAGGTGTTTCCAGTGCCAGTAGAAGGTTAACCAACCTACTGTGTTTAATGCCCAGAACAGAGCTAAGTAGAAGGAGTCCCAAGCGGAGATGTCGCAAGTACCGCCACGACCAGGGCCATCGCAAGGGAATGCGTAGCCGAAGTCTTTTTTGTCTGGCATTAATTTAGAACCACGAGCATCCAAAGCACCTTTGACTAGGATGAGGGTGGTTGTGTGCAGACCTAGTGCGATCGCATGGTGTACCAAGAAATCGCCAGGGCCAATTGTTAAGAACAAGGAATTGGTGCCAGAGTTAATGGCATCTAACCAACCGGGCAACCAAACGTTTGCATAGTTGGGATAAGCTGTGTAAGCAACACTGTCAGGGTTAGACAACAAGGTGTCTAAGCCGTAAAGCACTTTACCGTGAGCAGCTTGAATGAATTGAGCAAATACTGGCTCGATCAGGATTTGCTTTTCAGGAGTACCGAAAGCAACTACTACGTCGTTATGAACGTACAAACCGAGGGTATGGAAGCCCAAGAACAGCGATACCCAGCTGAGGTGAGAGATAATCGCTTCTTTGTGCTGTAATACGCGCTCCAGCACGTTGCCTTTGTTTTGTTCAGGGTCGTAGTCACGTACCCAGAAAATTGCACCGTGGGCAAACGCACCAACCATCAGGAAAATTGCAATGTACTGGTGGTGGGTGTAAAGCGCTGCTTGGGTGGTGTAGTCCTTAGCGATGAACGCGTAAGCAGGCAAGGAGTACATGTGTTGCGCTACCAAGGAGGTAACAACACCTAAACAAGCTAGGTGCCAACCTAATTGGAAGTGCAGGGAATTGTTGTAGGTGTCATAAATGCCTTGGTGAGGCATGTTGAATGGCCCTTCAACTTTTTTGCCAAAGAAAGTTTTGGCATTCATCATTTCTTTGATACTGTGACCAATACCAAAGTTGGTACGGTACATGTGACCAGCAACGATGAACAATACGGCGATCGCCAAGTGGTGGTGAGCCATGTCGGTCAACCACAGAGATTCTGTCTGAGGATGGAAACCACCTAAGAAGGTCAGAATCGCTGTACCAGCACCAGTGGATGTACTAAATACATGACCAGCTGTATCTGGGTTTTGAGCGTAAACGCTCCAGTTACCTGTAAAGAATGGCTGCAAACCTGCTGGGTGGGGGGCAGTGCTTAAGAAGTTGTCCCAACCTACGTGCTGTCCGCGAGATTCGGGGATAGCAACGTGAATCAAGTGACCAGCCCAAGCTAGAGAGCTAACGCCGAACAAACCAGCAAGGTGGTGGTTTAGGCGAGATTCAGCACTCTTGAACCAAGCGAGGCTGGGGCGGAACTTGGGTTGCAAGTGCAACCAACCAGCAAATAAGAACAGGGCAGCGAATAGTAACAGACCAAGTGAACCAACATATAGTTCTTGGTTTGTCCGCATACCGATGGTGTACCACCAGTGGTAGACACCAGAGTAAGCAATGTTTACAGGATTACTAGCACCAGCTTGGGTAAAAGCTTCAATTGCGGGTTTACCGAAGTGGGGATCCCAAATCGCATGGGCAATTGGGCGGACGTGTAGAGGATCTTTAATCCACTGTTCAAAGTTACCTTGCCAGGCTACATGGAACAGGAGGCTAGAAGCCCAGAGGAAAATGATTGCCAGATGTCCGAAGTGGGTAGCGAAAATCTTTTGGTAAAGATTTTCCTCGGTCATGCCATCATGGCTTTCAAAATCATTGCCCATCGCGATCGCATACCAAATGCGACGCGTAGTTGGGTCCTGTGCGAGATCCTGGCTAAATTTTGGAAATTTTGTTGCCATAGCTTTGATATTTCCTCTGACCCTTAGCCATCAGGCATCAGCTTTTGGAGTTCTGAGTTTTGAGCTTTGAGCAATTACCCATCACTCAGTACTCAGCACTCCTTATAACTGATTGCTATCCTACTGAAAGAATGTGTGCGTGGAAGAATGCCCAGGTGGTAGCGATTCCTCCTAAGAGGTAGTGAGCTACACCAACAGCACGGCCTTGAGTGATGCTCAGAGCGCGGGGTTGGATTGCAGGTGCTACCTTCAGTTTATTATGAGCCCAAACAATGGACTCAATTAGTTCTTGCCAGTAGCCACGACCACTGAACAGGAACATTAAGCTGAATGCCCAAACAAAGTGAGCGCCTAGGAACATTAATCCGTAAGCAGACAAAGCACTACCGTAGGAGTTGATTACTTGTGAAGCTTGCGCCCACAAGAAGTCTCGCAACCAGCCGTTGATAGTGATGGCACTTTGGGCAAAGTTACCACCAGTAATATGAGACACATTACCAGCTGCGTCTACAGTTCCCCAAACATCAGATTGCATTTTCCAACTGAAGTGGAAAATCACAATAGATAGGGAGTTATACATCCAGAACAATCCGAGGAACACATGATCCCAGCCGGAAACTTGGCAAGTACCACCACGGCCTGGGCCGTCGCAGGGGAAGCGGAAACCTAAGTTGGCTTTATCGGGGATCAAGCGAGAGCTGCGAGCGAACAGTACGCCCTTCAGCAGAATCAGAACAGTTACGTGGATGGTAAAAGCATGGATGTGGTGAATCAAGAAGTCAGCTGTACCCAAAGCGATGGGCATCATAGCGACTTTACCACCTACAGCCAAGATACCGCCGCCAAACGCATAGCTAACAGGCTCTAAGGCGTTGGGAGCTGTGCCACCAGGAGCCAAGGTGTGCAAGTTTTGCACCCATTGAGCAAATACTGGCTGCAACTGAATTGCGCTGTCAGAGAACATGTCTTGGGGACGGCCCAAGGCACGCATTGTGTCGTTGTGGATGTACAGACCAAAGCTGTGGAAGCCGAGGAAAATACAAACCCAGTTCAGGTGAGAAATAATTGCATCCCGGTGACGAATTACTCGATCCAGAACGTTGTTTTGGTTCACAACTGGATCGTAATCCCGCACCATGAAGATGGCTGCGTGAGCCGCACCACCCACAATCAAGAATCCACCGATCCAAATGTGGTGAGTGAAGATACACAACTGAGTTGCATAGTCAGTTGCCAAATATGGATAGGGAGGCATCGCGTACATGTGATGCGCGATGATGATTGTCAGCGAACCCAAGAAAGCAAGGTTAGTTGCCAATTGAGCGTGCCAAGAGGTGGTCATGTTCTCATAAAGACCCTTGTGACCTTCCCCGGTGAAGGGGCCTTTGTGGTTTTCGAGGATCTCTTTGATGCTGTGACCAATGCCCCAGTTTGTGCGGTATTGATGACCAGCAATGATGAAGAGTACAGCGATCGCTAAGTGGTGATGAGAAATATCAGTCAGCCACAGACCACCGGTGACAGGGTTTAAACCGCCCTTGAAGGTCAAGAAGTCAGCATACTGACCCCAGTTCAAGGTGAAGAAAGGTGTTAAACCAGCCGCAAAGCCGGGGAATAGGTCTATCAACAAACTCTTGTTGAGAATGAACTCATGAGGTAAGGGGATATCTTTAACAGCTACCCCTGCATCCAAAAGCTTATTGATTGGTGCGGAGACGTGAATTAAGTGTCCAGCCCATCCCAAGGAACCGCAGCCTAGTAGAACTTGCAGGTGGTGGTTCAACATCGACTCCACATTCTGGAACCATTCCAGTTTGGGAGCGCGTTTGTGGTAGTGGAACCAGCCAGCAAATAAGAACAAGCCTGCTAATACCAAGCCGCCAATCGCTGTGCAGTAAAGCTGGAAGGAGTTAGTGATACCCCAGCCACGCCATACTTGGAACAAGCCAGAGGTGATCTGAATACCGTGGAATCCTCCACCGACATCACCATTTAAAATGTCTTGTCCAACAATGGGCCAAACGACTTGAGCACTGGGTCTCACGTTCAACGGATCACTTAACCAGGCTTCGTAGTTAGAAAACTTCGCGCCGTGGAATATCATCCCGCTTAACCAGATGGTCACAACGGCCAGGTGTCCGAAGTGAGCCGCAAATATCTTGCGGGAAATGTCTTCTAAATCGCTTGTATGAGTATCAAAATCGTGGGCGAGAGCGTGGAGGTTCCAAATCCAGGTGGTGGTTTTGGGGCCTCTAGCTAGAGTTCTGTCGAAGTGTCCTGGCAATGCCCATTTTTCAAATGAGGTTGGTACCGGGTCTTTATCAACTATCACTCTGGCTTTCTTTTCCTCTCGCTCCGGAGGACTAATCGTCATTCGACCTCCTCTGGTGATAAGGAATGAGGAATCATGAAACCACAATGTGATCTTTAGTCGCCTTCTCCAGATAGTGGCTGGAGGAGCGATGAAGACGCTATGTGGAAGTTTGTTTCTGTTGAATTATAAAGTCTTTACTTGTACATTGTTGGAGAGATTTTAACAATAATTCAAAATCGCCAAATTAATTGTCTGATCTAGCTTTTATCTTTAAACTCCTGAGCAAAAAGTCAATACTTTCTTCATTTAATTTACAAAGAATAACAATTCGTTAAATTTATGATTCATGGATATAATATGTACCAACTCAGTATTCTAGACTCCAGCTATATACATTTTTGGTACGAGAGTAAGACCTCTGTAAGCGAAAATTGTCAAAAAGATTACTGCTGTCCTAGCATTTAAAAAAATACATAGTACCTGAGCAAAACTTTACCTTTTAGGCTATGGTGTCCGATGGGCAGGTTAGGACAAAATGATTTTGCAGTTTTGCAGACTATAACTGGGTTTAAGGCATGAATTTGTGGTGTGCGAAGACTTTAAAACAGATCCTCCCCAGGAGTCTGACTATTATTAAGTGGCTAATCATACTAGTATTTGTCTTGAATTTAAACAGTTGTGCAGAGAAAGCTGTTAGTCAAGACGTATCTATTAGCCCTACAGAAAAATCTCAACCGACTTCGCAGCAATTTACTGAAGTTGCACCACCAGAGGTGATTCAAGAACTGCGTTCAACCTTAGAAGTGTATCGCCCCCAGGTGACTATAGTCACACCTCAACTTGAGGAAATCATCCCAGATACGAAAGTTAAAGTTCAGTTTCAGGTAAAAGATTTACCTGTATTTAAAGACCCAAAGTTGCAATTAGGCCCTCATCTCCACGTAATTTTGGATAATCAGCCTTACATCCCTGTGTACGATTTAAGCCAGCCCTTGGTTTTGTCGGATTTATCTCCAGGTACACATACTGTACGTGTGTTTGCTGCTCGTCCTTGGGGTGAAAGCTTTAAAAATGAAGGTGCTTATGCTCAGACTACATTTCACATTTTTACTAAAACGGATGATAACAGTCCTGATTCTAGCTTGCCCTTGCTAACTTACAGCACTCCGCAAGGTAGTTATGGCGCTGAACCAATTTTGCTGGACTTTTATTTAACTAACGCCCCACTGCGTTTAGGATCTACAGATAATCCCAATGACCTGTTCAGTGATTGGCGCATCCGTTGCACAATTAATGGTGAAAGCTTTGTTTTCGATCGCTGGCAAGCAGTTTACCTCAAAGGCTTCCAACCTGGAAATAATTGGGTGAAGCTGGAATTTTTAGATAACCAAGGTAACACTGTCAAAAATGCCTTTAACACTAGTGTGAGATTGGTTAACTACCAACCAAAGGGTAAAGACACACTTTCTCGAATTATTAGAGATGAACTTAAGGCTGATGAAGTACGCAGCATTGTAGATCAAAGTTACATTCCTCAGCCATTAGTTCCCACACCGACACCAGAACCAGAAATAATTCCACAACGTGAAATTCCAGAGGTAGTTCACCCTCAACCGACTGAGTTACCACAGCCAGAAGTAACACCTACACCTCAAGTGACTGAGTCGCCAGCACCGGAGGTAATACCCACAACTCAAGCTACTGAGTCGCCAGTACCAGCACCGGAGGTAATACCTACACCTCAAGCTACTGAGTCGCCAGTACCAGCACCAGAAGTAATACCCACACCTCAAGCTACTGAGTCGCCAGCACTGGAGGTAATACCCACACCTCAAGCTACTGAGTCTCCAACACCAGCACCGGAGGTAATACCTACACCTCAAGCTACTGAGTCGCCAGTACCAGCACCAGAAGTAATACCTACACCTCAAGTGACTGATTCGCCAACACCGGAGGTAATACCCACAACTCAAGCTACTGAGTCGCCAACACCAGCACCGGAGGTAATACCTACACCTCAAGTTACAGAAGTTCCTGAAAAACCAGAAACTGAGCCTTTAAAATCTAGGTTAGGTAAATATTTTCAGCGTCGTCCTCTTCCAACACCTTAAGAAGAGGAATGAGAGATGGGAGTTTTAAACGCAAAGGGGCGCTGAAGTAAACGCAAAGTTACGCGGAGTTCTTTTAGAAGATGCTCAATTCTAATTTTTGGGCTAAAGCTTCCATAAAAGCGATCGCCGCTACGGAATTTCCGACTGTATCTAAGGCGGGACTGTAGCAAGCGATCGCTCCGGTGTTTGGTACTATGGCTAACATGGCACCACTAATGCCTGATTTCATCGGTAAACCAATTCTGAGAGCGAACTTAGCCGAGTCTTGGTAAAGTCCACACATCAATATCACGGCGTTAACTATGCGGTGATGCTGTAAATTATTACCACAAGCTAAGGCTTTTCCTAATAAGGCTAAATCTTCTACTCTGCCTGAAATACAGCATATTTGCTCGTAAGTATCAAGAGCTATTTCCGGATTTTCCAGACGATTTTGTGCTGCGAGATAATTGGTGAGTGCTTGGTTAATTGGTGAACGTGAAGCACGTACTGAAGCCAGCATGACTTCATCTAAATACACTTGGGAACCTGTTAACTGATTTAACCATTGACAAAGATGTGAAGTGCGATCGCTTGCTGTCTTTCCTGGTAATTTATCAGCTAAAGTAATTGCACCACTATTAATCATGGGATTACGGGGATGGCCGTTATCAGCAATCAATTGATCTAAAGAATTAAAAGCAGCATCCGACGGTTCAACCCCAACCCATTGTAAAACGGTGTCCGTTCCCATATTTTCTAGCAGATACAGAAAGGAAAATGCTTTGATGACACTCATCAAGGGAAACACACAATCTGTATCGCCTGAACTATAAGTTTGTTCTGAGACACAGCAGATGTGAACCGCAAACCAGTTAGGATGAGCCACAGATAATTTTGGGATGCGATCGCACACTTTACCCAGTACAGTCTGAATCTTAACTTGTTGCACCCAAGCAGCCAAATCAGTGGTAGTAAGTTTATCCAGTTTGATCAAAAGTGATACAGCCTCAAGATTATTCTCAGTAATGTATAGCAGTAAACAGTCAACAGGCTTAAAACTTTCTTTTTGTCTAGCTTACGCAGGTATCTCACACGTCATTATTAATTTATTAATTAAGTTATCTCCCCTACACCCATTTCAAAGGATATCTCATGACTCCCCGCGTCAGAGCGCCAGAATTTCCCCAAAATTACACTTGGCTGAATACTGACAAACCTTTGTCCTTAAAACAACTTAGGGGTAGAGTTGTCATCTTAGACTTTTGGACATACTGCTGTATTAATTGCCTGCACATCCTACCAGACTTGAAATATCTCGAACATAAATATAAAGACAGCATTACAGTGATTGGTGTTCACTCCGCCAAGTTTGACAACGAACAAGAAACAGAAAATATCCGCCAAGCTATTTTGCGCTATGACATTGAACATCCAGTTTTAGTAGATCAAAATTTTCGTGTATGGCAAGAATATACTGTGCGTGCTTGGCCGACATTCATGATTATCGATCCAGAAGGTTATGTAGTTGGCTATGTTTCTGGCGAAGGTAAGCGTGAGGTTTTAGACGAGTTAATTGCAAAAGTAATTGAAGAACACCAGCAAAAAAGCACTATCAACTTTCAACAAATCAACCATATTTTAGAAAAGCAGCAACAACCAATAATTTCACCCTTAGCTTTTCCTGGTAAAGTCTTAGCCAAGCCAATAGGTTTATTCATCGCTGACTCTGGACATCACCGCTTAGTTATAAGTAACTTTGATGGCGAAGTTCTCCACATTATTGGTACAGGACAACCTGGCTTAACTGACGGTAGTTTTAGCGAAGCACAGTTTTCTGCACCACAGGGAATGGTATTTGATAGTGAAAATCAAATCCTATTTGTTACTGATACCGAAAATCATGCTTTGCGGCGAATTGATTTGCATCGCCAAATAGTCGAGACAATTGCAGGAACTGGAGAACAAAGCCGTAACATTCATCCTCATAGTGGTGTTGGTTTAGAAACTGCACTCAATTCTCCTTGGGATTTAGTCAAAATTGGGAATACCTTATTTATTGCAATGGCGGGTTCTCATCAAATTTGGCAAATGAACTTAGCCACCAACATTATCAAAACCTATGCTGGTACAGGTGCAGAAGGTTGTGTTGATGGTTTACTAATAGAATCGGCTTTTGCTCAACCTAGTGGTATGACTACAGATGGACAACAACTGTATATTGCTGATAGTGAAATTAGTACAATTCGCAGTGTAGAAATTGTCGAACCATACCAAGTTACAACTATTTGCGGTAGTCAACAATTATTCGGTTTTGGTGATGTGGATGGACAAAGTATAGATGTAAGATTACAACACTGTATGGCGGTAGAATATGCGGAAAATTTTTTGTGGGTAGCAGATACATACAACCACAAAATTAAATTAGTTAGTCCCAGCACAGGTAATTGTCAAACCATTTTGGGCGATGGTTTAGCTGGTTTACAAAATGGTCAAGGTAAAAATAGCCGCTTTTTTGAACCGTCTGGATTGAGTGTTATGGGTTCATATCTATATATTAGTGATACCAATAATCATGCTATTCGCTGTGTTGATTTAAATAACTTTGCAGTGACAACAATGCAGTTTTCTGGTTTATGTGCGCCAGATATATGTATTCCTCAGAATCAAGAAAATCTGCTATAGCAGTCTTAAATCATTTGTGAAATTCTCTTTCTTTTCCTTCCTCTCATTCTTTGTGTCCTACCCTGCGGGAAGCCCTGACGCTCGAAGACTCGCTATCGCGTCTATGCGTCCTTTGCGGTTCGTTAAAAAGAATATTTTTTCACAACTCAGATAGGATTGCTAGATGAACTTAGTAATTTTTGATATTGATGGTACACTCACCAATACAAACCAGATTGATGAAACTTGCTTTATAAATACCTTTGCTTCAGAATTTGGATTTGTTAATATTAATTCAAACTGGGCAGAATACAAAAACATTACAGATTCTGGCATTACTCAGCAAATTTTTCAAGAAAGATTACAACGTCAGCCATCAGAATTGGAACTTGAAAGGTTCAAACTTGCTTTTGTTGAAAAACTCCAGCAGGAAATTAGCACACAGAAACATCTATTTAGTAGTATCCCTGGTGCAGAAAAGGTATTAGCTGAATTACAAACCTCTGTTACATGGTGTGTAGCGATCGCAACTGGTGGATGGTATAATTCTGCTATATTAAAACTGCAAGCAGCCGACTTAGAAATACACAATATTCCCTTAGCTTCATCTGATGATGGCATTTCTAGAGAAGATATTATTAATGCTGCTATTCTTAAAGCTAAGAATAACTACAACATAGAAGAATTTACCAAAATTGTCTTTATCGGGGATGGCATTTGGGATATTAAAGCTGCACGTAATTTAAATATTAGTTTCATTGGGATAGCCAATCACCAAGCGCCAGAAAAATTATTAGATGCTGGCGCTAAAACGGTGCTGAAAGATTTAGACAACTGCGACTTTACCAAACTACTCGATACAGCAGAAGTCCCAAAATATAACATTCCATTCCTTCTGCATATTACACAGCGCCTGCAATGGGAACAAGCTAAAGATAATAATATTTATATAGCAGAATCTCTTGCCAACGAAGGTTTTATTCACTGCTCGAAAGTAGCACAGATTATACCATCCGCTAATAGATTTTTTTATAACCAACAAGAATTAGTTATACTATTAATTGATAGTCAAAAAGTTAAAGCAGAAATTCGCTACGAAGCGGCTGAAACCGGAGAAATATTTCCGCATATCTATGGAAGTTTAAATATAGATGCAGTAACTCAAGTGATAAATTTTGCATCAGGAGTTAATGGCTACTTCGATTTACCCAAGCAACTGCAAAATTTACTCTCGGAAATTGAATAGTTTAAAATATTTAAGCCTACAAGTATATTTAACAATACCGATTGTTTATTTAGTTACCATTGTTAACAGATAGTTAGAGCAGTATCTGTAATTGACAAGATGTCCAATTGAAAATTTAAACTATAATTTAATCTAATGATAAGCATAGAGTCTTGGGTGAGAGTTAGCTGATCCGCTTCTTTTAAGCTAATTTTACGCAAGAGTCAGTCTATGCTTAAGACAGAAAGATAAATGCAACTTTGGTAATGAACAATAGATAAAATGAACAAAGTTAGCCTGAATGTCTAATCGCCAAAACCTATATATCTCATGGATTTTGCTAATCTTGCATCCCAGTTGAATGCTGGAACAATTCTGCCAGAGGGAATTGTGATTGTTACCCTCTTAGGGGTTTTGATTGTTGATTTGATTTTGGGGCGTACATCCGCACGCTGGATTGGATATCTAGCGATCGCAGGTTTACTAGCTGCAATTGTCGCTCTGTGCTATCAATGGGACGCTATCAACCCCATCTCTTTTAGTGGTGGCTTCACTGGTGATGACCTCAGTATTGTGTTTCGCGGTATTATCGCGTTGTCTGCCGTTGTCACGATATTGATGTCAATTCGCTACGTTGAGCAGAGTGGTACTGCTTTAGCCGAATTCATCGCAATTTTGCTGACTGCTACTCTAGGAGGAATGTTCTTATCTGGTGCTAGTGAGTTAGTGATGATTTTCATCTCACTAGAAACTTTAAGTATTTCCTCTTATCTGCTGACAGGCTATACCAAGCGCGATCCTCGTTCTAACGAAGCGGCGCTGAAATATCTGTTGATTGGTGCTGCTAGTACAGCAGTATTTTTATACGGCGTTTCGTTGCTGTACGGTTTATCGGGTGGTCAAACAGAATTAAGTGCGATCGCCAACGGTATCATCACAGCTAAAGTTAGCCAATCCCTCGGTTTGGTGATTTCTCTCGTTTTCATCATTGCAGGTATTGGCTTCAAAATTTCCGCTGCACCCTTTCACCAGTGGACACCAGACGTTTATGAAGGCGCTCCAACTCCAGTTATTGCCTTTTTATCTGTTGGTTCCAAAGCCGCTGGGTTTGCTTTAGCCATCCGCCTACTAACTACCGTCTTCCCAATGGTGGCTGACGAATGGAGATTTGTGTTTACAGCCCTCGCCATTCTCAGCATGATCTTGGGTAATGTGGTGGCTCTCGCACAAACTAGCATGAAACGGATGCTGGCTTATTCATCCATTGCTCAAGCTGGGTTTGTGATGATTGGCTTGATTGCTGGTACAGAGGCGGGATACGCCAGTATGGTATTTTATCTGCTGGTTTATTTGTTTATGAACCTGTGCGGTTTCACCTGCGTGATTCTCTTCTCCCTACGCACCGGAACCGACCAAATTAACGAGTACTCAGGTTTATATCAAAAAGACCCACTGTTGACATTAGGCTTGAGTATTGCCTTGCTCTCACTAGGAGGTATTCCACCACTAGCGGGATTTTTTGGCAAAATCTACTTGTTCTGGGCTGGTTGGCAAGCTGGTCTTTATGGCTTAGTTTTGCTAGGTTTGGTAACTAGTGTTGTCTCCATCTATTACTACATTCGTGTAGTCAAAATGATGGTAGTTAAAGAACCCCAAGAAATGTCCGACGTAGTGAAAAACTATCCCGAAGTACGTTGGGATTTACCTGGATTAAGACCTTTACAAGTAGGGTTAGTAGTCAGCTTAATTGCGACTACCATAGCTGGGATTTTGTCAAACCCACTGTTCACCTTAGCGAACAATTCCATTTCTCACACGCAAATCTTACAAGCAACAATTACTAAAGTGAGTACAGTTCCTCTAGAAGAACCAGAAAAGCTGTAGCTTACTTTATACCTGTATTTATGGCTAATAGCTAATCATTGATGATGAAAAGCTATTAGCCATTTTTATTTGATAAAAACTCTACAATTAATCTGTAGCAATAGGCCAGATGCTTAAGCAAAAAAATTGCACTCTGTTACCTACTATATCTAAATTAAATTTTGGAGATGCTGCACTAACTGGGGTGCTTGCAAAACTCCCTCAATTTTATCTACAGGCTTACCCTCTTTAAATAACATGAGTGTTGGCAGGGCTTCAATACGATATTGACTAGCCAATTCGGTGTATTTTTCTGTGTCAATTTTAACAATGCGTAGACGGTCTTTTAATTGAGCATTTACTTGATCTAAAATCGGCCCCATCATTTTGCAAGGGCCACACCATTCAGCGTAAAAATCTACTAATACAGGTACATCAGAACCAGAAAGCATTTCTTCAAAACTGTTGAAATGTTTTTTAGTGGCCATACGACACACACCGAATTTTTATGGATTGCTTTTAATCTTAATGCGTGCTTTCAAGAATAGCTGTAACATTATTTTATTTTTATAGTCAATGGTCAATAGTTTGCTCTTAGCCCCACAAATATTGTCCTTGAGTGAATTAACAAGCACAAATAGCCATAAGATTATTAGCGCGGTAATTCAAAAGCTTAAGGAATAATTCATGGAAGTTTTGCCAGAAAACTTGCAAAGTCTTAAAGGAAAAGTAGCAATTGTTACTGGTGGTTCGCGTGGCATTGGAAAGGCGATCGCACTCGAATTAGCAAAATATGGAGCTAGTGTAGCGGTTAATTATGCTAGTTCCAGTACAGCAGCAGATGAGGTAGTTACAGATATTACTGCTGTTGGTGGACAGGCGATCGCATTGCAAGCTGATGTTTCGCAAGCAGATCAAGTAGAAGCACTAATTAATGCCACCACAGAAAAATTTGGTCGAGTTGATATTTTAGTTAACAATGCTGGAATTACCCGTGACACCTTACTTTTGCGGATGAAGCCAGAAGAATGGCAAGCCGTAATTGACCTGAATCTGACGGGCGTTTTCTTATGTACCCGTGCCGTTAGTAAAATCATGCTCAAGCAACGTTTCGGGCGAATTATTAACATTGCCTCTGTTGCTGGACAAATGGGCAACCCTGGCCAAGCAAATTACAGTGCTGCCAAAGCAGGAGTCATTGGCTTTACTAAAACAGTTGCAAAAGAACTCGCTACTCGCGGTATCACAGTGAATGCAGTCGCCCCTGGTTTCATCACCACCGATATGACCAGCAATCTCAGCAACACCGAAGAAATTTTAAAATTTATCCCTCTTGGTCGCTATGGGCAACCAGAAGAGGTAGCTGGGATGGTGCGCTTCCTTGCTGCCGATGCCGCCGCCAATTACATTACAGGGCAAGTTTTCAATGTCGATGGTGGCATGGTGATGTAATGACGCGACGCAGGAGCGTCGCTAACGGAATTACGAATTATTTAAGATTCTTTGGCAAACTGTAAAGCCTAACAAAATAATGATGCTCACACTGGTAGCAACTATGACAGACAAAGGCATATTTCGGATGTGCATTGCCAGCAAGTTGCCAATTAAGGTAATTGTCCAAAGAGTAAATGCAGCGTGACTTTGCGAGAACCCCCAAGCTAATAAACGGTGGTGTAGGTGATCCTTGCCAGGAGTACTGAGGGGGTTTTTTCCTGCTAATAATCGCCGTAAAAACACTTGGGTAGTGTCTAAGACTGGTAATAGCAAAAATAAAACCGTCGGTACTAAAGAAAAGACCGTAGTTACCTGCAAGTCACCTAAAATACTGGTCGCAGCCAAAACATAA
The DNA here is from genome assembly GCF_059384975.1 of Nostoc sp. C96. Classification (NCBI taxonomy): domain Bacteria; kingdom Bacillati; phylum Cyanobacteriota; class Cyanophyceae; order Nostocales; family Nostocaceae; genus Nostoc; species Nostoc sp. C96. Next base: position 1,034,988 of record NZ_CM182020.1, read on the forward strand.
CCAAAAAAGTATGCTCCCGCGTCACCCATAATGATGCGTGACGGGTGGAAGTTGTGGCGTAAAAAACCTAAAGCTCCACCTCCTAAAGCTGCCAACACTAAGGTTGCTGCCGCTTTGTTAGGAAATTGGGCGGAAACTGCCAACAAACTCATAGCGGTAATAAAACTGATCCCGCCGGCTAATCCATCCATTCCATCCATCAAATTGATGGCGTTGGTAATTCCAACAACCCAGAGTACTGTAATCAACATTGATAACAGTGAGTCTATGGGCGTGCCGAAGACAACTTTGATGCTGATGCCATTGGCTACCAGCAACAAGGCTGTGATGATCTGTGTCCACAAGCGCACAGAAGGGGGTAAACCGAACTGATCATCAATAAAGCCGACTAAAACTAGGATTGATCCTCCTAGTAGCACAGTTAAAACCTGTGCCAAAACACTTTGTAATTCAATTGGTCGTAACAAACTAGCAAGAACTAACGCGGCAATTACTCCTGCATAAATAGCCAAACCCCCAGCATTCGGTAAAGGTTCCCGATTTAGCCGTCGCGCATTTGGTTGGTCAGCCCAACCAACCCGCAGGGCAAACTTGCGTACTGTGGGTATTAAGCGCCATGTCACTAGCCAAGCAAAAAGAAACGTAAATACTACTGCCAACCAGCCGATGCCGCTTGGGTCGGCAATACCCAGAGACTTAAGGGAGTTGTATAGATTCATCTCCCAATTCAACCATTACTGCCTGTATCCTACATGAGCATCAAATGTATATTAATCAATTTTTTAATAAAAGGTAGTGGAAAACTATGAAGTTAAAAGGTAAAAGTAAAAAGCTTATTTTGCCTTTTTACTTTTTACTTCTTCAGTACCCAGTACCAATCCTGATCAATTCCATTTATAATCTGACCAGCTTGGGTTATTAGCACTCTGAGTCTGTGAGTGCTAAATTGTCTAATGGAAGCGCTAGAGAAGTGAAACATGGCTAAAATTATTTCCTTTGATGAAGAATCACGGCGGGCGCTAGAACGAGGTGTCAACGCCCTAGCCGATGCAGTGAAAATTACTTTGGGGCCAAAGGGTCGTAACGTCCTGTTAGAAAAAAAATATGGTGCGCCCCAAATTGTCAATGATGGAATCACGGTCGCTAAAGAAATTGAATTAGAAGACCCTTTAGAAAATACTGGTGCGAGACTGATTCAAGAAGTAGCATCTAAAACTAAGGATATTGCTGGGGATGGTACTACTACCGCCACCGTTTTAGCACAGGCATTAATTAAAGAAGGTCTGAAAAACGTTGCGGCTGGTACTAACCCTATCAACTTAAAGCGCGGGATTGACAAAACTATCGAAGCGCTGGTGGTAGAAATTGCCAGAGTGGCTAAACCAGTAGAAGGCGATGCGATCGCTCAAGTTGCCACAGTCTCGGCAGGTAACGATGAAGAAGTCGGCAAGATGCTGGCAGAAGCAATGGAAAAAGTCACCAAAGATGGTGTCATTACCGTTGAAGAATCCAAATCCCTAACCACTGAACTCGAAGTAGTAGAAGGGATGCAAATCGACAGAGGTTATATTTCTCCGTACTTCATTACTAACAACGAACGGCAGATCGTTGAATTTGAAAATGCGCGTATCCTGATTACCGATAAGAAAATCAACAGCATTCAAGAATTAGTTCCCGTACTCGAAAAAGTTGCCCGTTTGGGTCAACCACTATTGATTGTTGCGGAAGATGTAGAAGGAGATGCCTTAGCAACTTTAGTAGTCAACAAAGCACGGGGTGTGTTGACTGTGGCTGCTATCAAAGCGCCTGGATTTGGCGATCGCCGCAAAGCTATTTTGCAAGATATTGCCATCCTCACCGACGGTCAGTTAATTTCTGAAGAAATCGGTTTAAGCTTAGATACTGCTTCTTTAGAAACTTTGGGAACAGCCCGCAAAATCACCATCGACAAAGAAAACACAACAATTGTCGCTGGTAGCACCACTAAGCCAGAAATTCAAAAGCGGATTGGTCAAATTCGCAAGCAGTTAGAAGAAACTGATTCGGAATACGACAAAGAAAAACTGCAAGAACGCATTGCTAAATTAGCTGGCGGTGTCGCAGTGATTAAAGTTGGTGCAGCCACCGAAACCGAACTCAAAGACCGCAAACTGCGGATTGAAGACGCACTCAACGCCACTAAAGCAGCCGTAGAAGAAGGAATTGTTCCTGGTGGTGGTACAACCTTAATTCACTTGTCTACCAAAATAGACGAAGTTAAGCACAGCCTCAATGAAGAAGAAAAAATTGGGGCAGATATTATCAAACGCGCTTTAGAAGCACCCTTGCGCCAAATTGCTGAAAATGCTGGCGATGAAGGTTCTGTGATTGTTTCTAAAGTGAGAGAAACCGAGTTTAACGTTGGTTACAATGCTGCGACCGGAGAATTCCAAGACTTGATTGCAGCGGGGATCATTGACCCAGCAAAAGTTGTACGTTCTGCCCTACAAAATGCCGCCTCTATTGCGGGGATGGTTTTGACCACTGAAGCGATCGTTGTCGAAAAACCAGAGAAGAAAGCTGCTGTACCTGACATGGGTGGTATGGGCGGCATGGGTGGTATGGGCGGCATGGGTGGTATGGGCGGCATGGGTATGATGTAAGCTCTACCTTCCCAGATAAATAATAGGACTTACGCATAAAAACGAAAAATCAAGGGTTAGGTACAGGGTAAAGGGGTCTAGGGGTTGTATGTATCTAAAACCCTTACCCCAGCCTCCACAGAAAATCTTTGTGTGTAAGTCCTAAAATAAATATCTTTATCTTTTCAACAGTTTGCCTTGCCAAGGCAAGCTGTTTTTTTATACACTGGCTGATTTATTAGCAATCCAGCTATACAATTTGGGCTAATGCCAATTAATAGTAGTTGACCAATGACCGATCATTAATGAAAATTGACAATTAACAAATGATTAGTAAAATTCGCCGTCTCACCAAAAAAGTACGTAAGCCCAGCTTCCCGGATTTTTATCATCAACCAGGAACCATACCGGGAACTCTGATTATTGATGAAGATGCCGAAGCGCCCACAATTGTTTTGTTTGATTACAATCAAACAAACTTTATCCGTAAACAAATAGCAACTCCAGAAGAGTGTCTGAATTACTTGGATACAGAATCTGTTTCTTGGGTCGATGTCCAAGGTTTAGGTAATCAAGATATATTACAGCGATTAGGTAAAGTCTTTGAGTTACATCCTCTAGTTTTAGAAGATGTAGTCAATATGGGAGAACGCCCTAAAATCGAAGATTATGAAGACCAATTACTCATTATTGCTCGCATGGTAGTTCCGAAAGAAACAACCTGTGGATTTTATAGTGAACAAGTAAGTTTTGTATTAGGAAAACATTATTTGCTGACAGTACAGGAAGAACCAGAACATGATTGTTTTGATAGTGTCAGAATGCGAATAGATAAAGGTAAAGGTATTATTCGGAAAAATGGCGCTGATTATTTAGCTTACGCTTTGTTAGATGCAATTATTGATGGTTTTTTTCCAGTCTTAGAACTTTATGGTGAACGGATTGAAGAATTAGAAGAAGAAGTAATTCTCAAACCTACACCACAAACACTACAACAAATTTATCAAATTAGACGGGAATTATTACAACTGCGGCGGTCTATTTGGCCGCAAAGAGATGCGATTAATGCGTTAATTCGAGATAGTAGCGATTTAATTAGTGAAGAGGTCAGAATCTATCTCCGAGATTGCTATGACCATACAGTTCAAGTTATGGATATGGTGGAAACTTACCGAGAATTAGCATCAGGATTAATGGATGTATATTTATCCGCAGTCAGTAACAAAATGAATGAAATTATGAAGCTACTAACGGTAGTTTCGGCGATTTTTATTCCTTTAACTTTTGTTGCAGGTATTTATGGCATGAACTTCAATACCGATAAATCACCATACAATATGCCTGAACTAAATTGGTATTGGGGTTATCCAGTTTGCTTGGCTTTAATGATAGCGATCGCAGTTAGTTTACTCATCCTATTTTGGCGCAGAGGATGGCTCGCTAATTTTTCTAGTATTAAACATGATTGAAGCTAAATAATTAAAACTAATTCAGGGAGATAAAATTCCAAATGCTCAAAGGTAGCGGTGATCAAAATTTAGTTGTATTGACACTTTATATTATTGGTGTATCTTACACCTTTAACCGCATGGTTGAATCTATAGATGATAAAATCAAATATGCTTATAAAAGTGATGCAGTCAACGAACAACTAACAACACAAGAACTCAAAGACCAAATTGGAATTTCTTTTAAACTTAATTCTTCCTACTCATTAGAAGAGTTAAAAGAATTACAAATTACCATTGAAAATAAATCAGATAATCTAGCTGTATATGTTGACTGGGAAAATAGCACTTTGGTAGTGGAACACACCAAGCAATCACGCCGTGTAATTAGGATTTCTCCCTATTTAACTCGTGACTTAGCAATACCACAAACTCCCAGTTTAATCACCCCGAAAAAAACCCTGACTGAAAAGGTGACAGCAGAAGATGTTTTAGAATTAGATTCTGTAGCTGGAACCTATTCTGCAAAAAAACCTCTAGTAAGTATCACTGGCTTAAAAAATGGTGGGCCGCCTCAAAAAAAGCTATATAACGACTTTATGAATCGAGGCAAAGAATTAGAATTTTCTTTACAGCTAGTGTTAAGAATATCTGATGTTCGGGTGGGGATAGCACCAGGTATAAATATTCCACCGATGTATTTGATCAATTGTCCTTTCACGATCAAAAAATTACCTTGGACTTACGCTCTACCTTGGAATAAAAAGAAGAAATAACTCAAATCCGACACATGATGCCATCCAGGATTACACTGTAGTTAGGGAGAGAGTAGGCGCAGGCAGTTGCAGAACCGTCATTCATGATAGTTTTGAGGAAAGTCCGGGCTCCCGAAAGACCAAACTTGCTGGATAACGTCCAGTGCGAGTGATCGTGAGGATAGTGCCACAGAAAGATACCGCCAAAACAAGTAAAAAGTAAAAAGTAAAAAGCTAAAAGAAATATATCTTTTGACTTTTGCCTTTTACCTTTCGTCTTTTTTGGTAAGGGTGCAAAGGTGCGGTAAGAGCGCACCAGCAGCGTCGAGAGGCGTTGGCTCGGTAAACCCCGGTTGGGAGCAAGGTCAGAGGAACTACGGTTGGTCTTTTACCAGTTCCGTGTATGAGAGCCGCTAGAGGCGTTTGGTAACAACCGTCCCAGATAGATAACTGCCATCATGTAAATTTTTTACATAGATAACAGAACCCGGCTTACTACCAACTCTCTCTCCTATTCGGATCATTAGTCATTTGTCCCGCGTCCTTTTTTGAGGACTATTGACTATTGACTATTGACTATTGACTATTGACTAATGACTATTGTTTATCCCCGTCGTCAAAGACAACTTGAAAGCTTAGTAAGAAAGTTAGGCTTGCCATTAGATGCACCAATTAAATGGCAACTTTTAGATTTGGCGCTAACTCACCCAACGGTATCTGATACAGCGAATTATGAACAACTGGAGTTTGTGGGTGATGCTGTAGTGCGACTGGCTGCGGCCGTGATTTTATGGGAAAAATACCCAGATTGCCAAGTCGGCGATTTTGCCGCAATTCGTTCGGTATTAGTGAGCGATCGCATCCTCGCCCAATTAGCTAGAGAATATGGTTTAGAGCTATATTTATTAGTTGCCGGTAGTGCAACCAGTGATAAAGTCGGTCAAGAATCACGTTTGGCTGATGCTTTTGAAGCTGTGTTGGGTGCGCTTTATCTCAGTACAAATAATTTAGATCTCATCCGTCCTTGGTTAGATTCTCACTTTGAGCAACTAGCCACAGAAATTCGGCTTGATCCGGCTCGGCTAAACTATAAAGCTGCTTTACAAGAATGGACTCAAGCTCAATTTAAAGTTTTACCCGAATATCGTGTCGAGGAAATCAATCATCCCAACCGCAATCAAGAGCGATTTGCAGCAGAAGTTTGGCTTTATGACAAAAAACTTGGTGAAGGTAGAGGACGTTCTATCAAAGCCGCAGAACAAGCCGCAGCCAAAATAGCTTTTTTAGCAGTTAATAATCAGGAAAAAACGTAAAAATAACCTAAATTACGTATAATTTGTATTTTAAATTGGATAAATATCTAAATAAAGGTAATACATTAAGTAAAATTACTTAGTGTATTTTGCTGTGTGTCTGATAATGCAATGACATCATCTCCTGAGAAAACGGGAAAACTATGATTAACCCCTAATTGGGGAAATTTCCATGTAAGTCCCGAATAGGAAAATGCTAAAAAAATATTTGGTGAATGGTTTAATTTTGTCTTTTTCTTTAGTTCCCTGGCTGTGTGTGGGAATGATTTTTGATTCTAAAGCTAATGCTTTACCAGGACAAAGTACGGAAGAAGTAGGTACTTGGATGAACGCCCATCCGACGCTGCGTCCGGGAAATGGTGAAAAATTGTATGTGCAGAAGAGTGATACAGCAGCCCAGCGATTTACCTTTCAAGCGTCGGTGTTACCTCCGGGTAAGGTGGAGTTTGCCAAAGACCGTAGCCGGATTCGTTATGAGCGCTTGGCTATGTATGATGCTATTAATGGTATGAGCTTTCAACGCCTACAAGAATCTTTGCGGATAATTTACGGCTACGATATCTATCAAGATTTTAATCAGGGTCAAGTGGTGTATGACTACCCTAGCCAAGGCGAAGTCAACTCGGCGCGGTTTGCCAAAACTCCCATTAAAGAAGCTTTACAAGGACAATTGCGTATAGGCGATCGCTATGCTTATTGGATAGAAATAGCTAAACCTCGCAATGGCAAAGCTTTCACCGGACAAATGACGGTTTTACTCAAAAATGATGTAGAAAAATTGCTCAAAGAATTGCAAACTCGTTGAACCTTAACCCCCGCCAAACCCTCCAGATGGCGGGGTTTGCCATACACCAGAAAAAATACTTTCCGTAGCCAGAGAAATTCTAATTAAATCTTCTTTGAGTAGGGGTGGCCAGTCTACCCCAGCTTTCCGCCCAGCTACATATAAATGCTGTGTCTTTACACCTAACTGATAAAGGGCAAAGGTTAATTCTCGGTCTAGATTGGCTGCATCTTTGAGGGCTTCAAACACGACTTTTAACGCCAACAAAATTGAGGTAATCTGACCGGGAACAGGTGGTTTTCCCTGCTTCATCCGCATCAACAAAGCATCAGGGTTTTCTTCGGTTGTGATTGTTTGAGAGACCAGCAGTTTGCGGGCTGTGTCGTAATTCATTAGCTAAACACAGATAAGTAGAAGGCAGGAGGCAGAAGGATTTTAGATTTTGGATTTTAGATTTTGGATTGGTTGATGACGAATCTAAAATTGAAAATGGCAAATCTAAAATTGAATGGGTAGGAGCGAAAATTTTTTAGGTTGCGTCCTCCTTATCATTCTGTCTACCTACTTAGACACTGCTAATTTATCAGTGTTTATCTGTTGATTCAAATATTTGTTTAACTTTGCGCCTCAATTTGTCTGACTACCGTCAGCGCTGAGTAACTCACGCCAGCTGTACCTTCGCCGGGATGGGTGGAGTCGCCGACTAACCACAACGAATTAATGGGTGTGCGGTTGGCGAAACCAAAAGGGCCAAAAGTGGGGATTCTTTGACCAATGCCCCCAACTATACCGCGATCGCGTCCGGTGTAATGAGCAAAGGTGCGGGGTGTGGCGGCTTCTTGATAAATGATGGTTTCGGGTTTGAGATAAAAATATTTGTTGAGATGTGCGATCGCTTGTTCTGTATATTTTTGTTTCAGTCCTGGATAATCTGAAGTTTGCCACCATTGTTGATAATCAACGAAAGATGAAGCAATAATTGTTGCTTTGCCTTGAGGTGCGCGACCATCACCAGAATGACTGACGGAAACAAATAAGGAGTTATTTTCACCAATTGTCCCATTCGCGTCGTATAAAAATTGTAAATGGGGCGGACAATCTAAAGGAATGGCACTCGCATCTACGCCCAAGTACACAACAAATGCCCCTGATGGTGGTGGGAGTTTTTCTACACGCTGTTTATATCCTGATGGAACTTGATCACCCAATAACTGCACTAAGTTTTGGACTGTCACGTTAGCTACCAGATGGTCTGCTGGTTCTGTCCAAACTTCGCCTGTTTTTTGGTTGCGGATAACAACGGCGGTGGCTTGACCATTTTCAACTTTGATGTGTTCGACAGTATGACGCATTAACAAGCGTCCGCCGTTTCTTTCCAAAGCTGTGACTAGGCGATCGCTCAACACCTGCATACTACCTTGCAGATGATACAATCCTTGGGGCAATTGGGAGACACTCAACGCTGTTGCGGCATACAGTAATGCTGTCTCTTCAGCACTGACCTGAGAATACAACTTCAATTGCAAATCTAGAAAGGTTCTCAATCGCTGATCATTACCCAGTCCGCATAACCTTAAGGCATCACCTACCGTTAATAAGGTGAAAGGTGCAGTAATCAAGGTGTTAGGACGCACAGCCTGAATTAATTGCCATAAATCCCACAAGTTACGCGGCGGTAACACTGGGTCACGTCCTTGAAATTCCCAACTAGCAGCAAATAAAGTTGCCATTAGCTGCCAGAATGGTTCGCTACCCGGAAACTGCCGTTGTCTTTCCTCACGCCATTTATCGGGGTCACGCCAAACATTAATAGGCGTGTTTTCACCCGGTAAATAAACTGCACAAGTAGGGTCACAAGGGGTAGCAAGCGGTAAATCAATTCCTAGTTCCGCAAAGATGCGGTGGTGAATTCCTCCTGGTTCCAAACCAGCAACTTGGGTTGCACCAACATCAAAGGTGAACCCTTGACGTTTAAATGTCGAAGCACAACCCCCCGGTACAATGGCTTGGTCAAGGACTAAAACGCTGTAGCCACGATGGGCTAGTAATGCCGCAGCAGTCAGTCCACCAATACCTGCACCAATCACCACAACACGAGATTTACTTTTGTCAATAGCAGTAATGGACATGGATATCTAGTTTATATTTCTTAATATTTCTATTGATAATTTTAGATTACTCAGAAACATTAAGTCTGTAGGCAAAAATATACTGACGTTAAAAAAGCAACATAAAGTGTACTAGCTATCCCAGTGATTAGTATGTTCTTGAGCAAAAAGAATATACATAACTAATGCAACAACAAGAGATATTTTGGGGTGACGGATAAGATAAAGGAATAAGAACGCTGTAAACTCACCACAACCCATGACCTCAACCCTGTTCAAATCTGCTCGTCTAAATTCTCCAACACTACACCGCTTGCCTAATGGCTTGACAATCATTGCTGAACAAATGCCCATTGATGTTGTCAACCTCAACCTCTGGATTAAAGTTGGTTCAGCAGTAGAATCTAATGCCATCAACGGTATGGCTCACTTTTTAGAACACATGATTTTTAAAGGAACTGAGCGACTTGCCAGTGGAGAGTTTGAACGCCGCATTGAAGAGCGTGGTGCTGTAACTAATGCGGCTACCAGTCAAGATTATACTCATTACTACATAACTACTGCGCCCCAAGATTTTGCGGAACTGGCTCCACTGCAAATAGATGTCTTATGTAATCCGAGTATTCCTGATGATGCTTTTGAACGTGAGCGTGCTGTGGTTCTAGAAGAAATCCGCCGTTCTGAAGATAATCCCCACCGCCGGACTTTTCGCCGCGCGATGGAAATGGCATTTGATACTTTACCCTATCGCCGTCCGGTGTTGGGGCCAGAATCGGTCATATCTGGGCTAGAACCCCAACAAATGCGAGATTTTCATGCCCAATGGTATCAACCGCCAATGATTACGGCTGTAGCTGTGGGCAATTTACCTGTAGAACAGTTAATTGAAACTGTTGCTGAAGGATTTACACAGCTGGATAAGAATCAAGAGTTAAGAGTTAAGAGTCAAGATTCAAATAACTATCCTGAATCTGCATTTACCGAAATTGTGCGGCGAGAATTTGTTGATAAAAGCCTTCAGCAAGCAAGACTCGTGATGGTGTGGCGGGTTCCAGGGTTAGCCGAATTAAACCAAACTTATGGATTAGATGTCTTAGCCGGAGTTTTAGCACACGGAAGGACATCAAGATTAGTGAGAGATTTGCGAGAAGAACGAGGATTGGTTTCTTCCATCGCAGTTAGCAATATGAGCAATTTATTACAAGGTACATTTTATATTTCTGCTAAATGTGCAGTGGAAAACATAGCCGCTGTTGAAGATGCGATCGCCCAACACATCCGCCGATTACAAACAGAGTTAGTCACAGAAAAAGAAATCGCCCGTGTGCGTAAACGTGTCGCCAACAGATTTATCTTTGGAAACGAAACCCCAAGCGATCGCAGTGGTTTATATGGTTTCTATCAATCTTTAATAGGCGATTTAGAACCTGCCTTCAATTACCCACTGCATATTCAACAGCAAGAAGCTAACGATTTACTCCTAGCAGCTAATCAATATCTCTGTCCCGAAGCTTATGGTGTAGTTGTCATAAAACCAGTGTAAATTTTAGTCATTTGTTATGTGACATTTGACTATGCTAAATGTCCCATTACTTGATTGCTGACGTAATTTCATACTTCATACTTCAGAATGATTTGGACTGAAATTGATGCCCATATTAGTCGGGTAACTGGTAAAAAATTTCAAACTCAACAGCAGCGTTCTGTGAGTGGCGGATGTATTAACCAAGGTTACGCCGTTACTAATGGTGAAATCACATACTTCGTCAAACTCAACCAAGCATCGCAAGTTACGATGTTTGAGGCTGAGATGTTGGGTTTAAAGCAAATGTTAGCCTCAAATAGCATTCGTGTACCCAAGCCTATTTGTTGGGGAATATCAGGCAATTCTGGCTATATCGTGTTGGAATGGTTAGAAATGGGTGGCGGTAATACCCAATCTTGGTCAGAAATGGGGCTTAAGTTAGCAGAAATGCACAAAACAACCAGCCAACAGGGTTTCGGTTGGGACATAAATAACACTATAGGTTCCACTCCTCAAATCAACACTTGGACAGCAGATTGGGGAGAATTTTATTGCAAACATCGCCTTGGTTATCAATTTCAATTAGCCAGAAGACGAAGCGGGAATTTTCCTAAACAAGATGAATTATTAGCCGCGATTCCCGAACTATTAGCAGAACACAGAGTACAACCATCCTTAGTACATGGCGATTTATGGGGCGGGAATGCTGGCTGTACTGTGTTTGGCGAACCAGTAATTTTTGATCCTGCCACTTATTATGGCGATCGCGAAGTTGATATCGCCATGACAGAACTTTTTGGTGGTTTTCCGTCCGCTTTTTATCAAGGTTATCATGCAGCTTTTCCCTTAGATACAGGGTACGAACGCCGCAAAACTTTGTATAACTTGTATCACATTTTGAACCACTTCAATTTATTTGGGGGTGGTTATGGTTCCCAAGCCAATCGGATGATTGACCAAATTTTGCGGTGAGATTGGGGAATGCGATCGCCATAACTTTGTCATTAGTCATTTGTATTGACAAAGGACAAGGGACAAATGACTAATAACAGTCTCAATCAAAGAACGTGCAATTGGAACGCACATCAACTTATTAATCCCTACATTTACCATGTCGGAGACAATCGCCTGTTTGATCTTCTCTAGAGAAGATACGCCACGGTACTAAATTAACTTGAGTGTTTATACTTTGATTGATGCTATTATCAGCAATAATAGATACATTCCTTTCACTAGCTAAACTGGGTTCCGCATTGTAAAAATAAGCAGGTAATGCCATTAATCCAATGCAAATTATCCTATACATACAAACCTCAGCAAATAATTTCCGATCGCGCTATCTGTGAAGATGCCACCTTGATGAATCGGACTTTTCAAACTGAGCATTGTATTAATTTATGCAATGCTACTAGCCGCAGAGACGTAATTTCTAAAATATCGGTTCCATCCCCATATTTATGTAGCTTATAGGATGGTTATGATTCATAAGATGGCTTCCCACTAACTTATGCAAGCCTTACCACAACGAAACAGGAAAAAAATCCTCAAACAGAAAGAAACATAATTTTGCTGGTTAGTTTTTCAATTAAAACTAGTGCAACAATACTCATAACTTTGGCAGTGGTGTAAGGGAGTAATAGAATAGTTAACAAATGTTGCCTAATAGCCTACTCATGACTCCTTCATCAGAAGCTGACACTATCACTAATCCCAATATCGACCTAGAAGGACAAGGCAACTCAGACACTGATCCTCTTGATGAGTTGCCTGGTGAAGTCGAAATGTCTCTGTTCGACCACTTAGAAGAGTTACGACAACGGATATTCTATTCACTAATCGCTGTAGTCATTTTTGTTATAGGCTGTTTTCTAGCTGTCAAGCCGATTGTGCAGTTACTAGAAGTACCAGCAGCAGGGGTCAAATTTCTCCAGCTTGCACCCGGAGAATATTTCTTTGTCTCCTTAAAAGTCGCCGGCTATAGCGGACTTGTACTTTCTACGCCTTTTATCCTTTATCAAGTTATCCAGTTTGTCCTCCCAGGGTTAACACGCCGTGAACGTCGCTTAGTAGGGCCAATAGTTTTAGGGTCGAGTGTGTTATTTATTGGTGGGTTAGTATTTGCCTATTCTGTTCTTATCCCCGCCGCCTTGAGGTTTTTTATTAGCTATGGCGCTGATGTTGTAGAACAACTGTGGTCAATTGATAAATATTTTGAATTTATACTGCTGCTGTTATTCAGTACTGGCTTGGCATTTCAAATTCCGATTATTCAATTATTGTTGGGTAACTTAGGAATCGTCTCTTCCGACAGAATGCTTTCGGGTTGGCGCTACGTGATTATGGCAGCAGTCATTTTAGGCGCAGTTCTTACTCCTTCGACTGACCCCCTTACTCAAGCTTTGTTAGCGGGCGCAGTTTTAGGGCTTTATATGGGTGGAATTGGGTTAGTTAAACTCACGGGTAAATAATACATAGCAATAGTGAATCAGTCACTCTTGTTTTGATTAGTTTCACCATTTATTCACCTACACCTTTTGCTGATGCAGGATTTTGTTTGTTAAAAATTAAATACGGCTTGCTTTTAAAAAAGATGAAAGACAATTGCCAAAAACTAAAATTTTGTTAGAGTTACTATCTAAATCAGCATAAAAGAATTACATAATTTACTCATAAAATGTATTGCAAAAATTCAAAAGCCTGCAATACATTTAAGTGTGTTACAGTGCCATACCAAAAACAAACTAGCTCAAACTATCCACTCAGAAGCGCGTTCACCTAAATCGAGGGGAATGCTGACAGCTTTACCGAGCCGGGGGCGTTCTTTTGTTTGGGTAATAAATGTTTGTACCTGTGCTGTACCACCTAAAGCATTAAGATAATTAGCGATGGTATCAAGATGTTCTTGGTACTCTGCCTCTGTTAAAGGAAAAGAAGCTTGCTCTAGATATTTCCACATTACTTGTAGAAATATCTTGCCTTGAGTACGGCGGAACTGGACATCGTAAGAATGTCCCCACTTATCAAGTAACAGTTGGTGTAATTCCTTTCCTGTCATAGCTTGTCTCAATTAGATTTTACATTTAGTTATGATGTTAAGTTCCGTAACTCAAGTATGATAGGGATATAAAGAAATGTAATGCTAACAGAAAAGATGCTAAAAGTATCTTGCAACAAAGAAGTTTAGCATCGTTGGTTAGCATTTCGACCCAGACAAGAGTTGCTCAAGCATTAGTACTCTTGTCAGAATGCTTAAACAAAATATACAAAGAGCGAGCGCGTAGGATATGGCTCAATTTTCGGAATCAATGGACGTGCCTGATATGGGTCGTCGTCAATTCATGAACCTGCTCACTTTTGGGACTGTCACTGGAGTAGCTCTGGGTGCATTGTATCCCGTTGTTAACTACTTTATTCCTCCGGCCGCTGGTGGTGCTGGTGGTGGTACAACAGCCAAAGACAGCCTCGGCAACGATGTGAGCGTTAGTCAATTTCTCGACAGCCATAACGTAGGCGATCGCACCCTCGTTCAAGGATTGAAGGGCGACCCCACCTACATTGTGGTCGAAAGCAAAGAAGCTATTACCGATTACGGCATTAACGCTGTTTGCACCCACTTGGGTTGTGTTGTTCCTTGGAACGCTGCGGAAAACAAATTTAAATGTCCTTGCCACGGTTCGCAATACGACGCAACTGGTAAAGTAGTCCGAGGCCCCGCACCACGTTCTTTGGCTTTAAGCCACGCCAAAGCCGAAAACGACAAGATTGTTTTGACCCCCTGGACTGAAACCGACTTCCGCACCGGCGAAGAACCTTGGTGGGCATAATTTTTAGTCAATAGTCCAAAGTCCATAGTCCATAGCAACTATTGACCATTGACCATTGACCCTTGACCAATGACTACTTCATCCAAGAATCGTTGTCCTTATAGAGATGAGAAATTCCTTTACAACAGCGAGGTTAACTCGCAGTGCTAGAGCAATTACTAGAACATTGCTCATAGCGATCGCTACAGTAACATTCTTCTTTACTAGCGATATTGCTCTGCCACAAAGTGCTGCTGCCTATCCCTTCTGGGCGCAGCAAACCTATCCTGAAACTCCCCGTGAACCAACAGGTAGAATCGTTTGTGCTAACTGTCACCTAGCAGCCAAGCCAACAGAAGTAGAAGTACCTCAATCAGTGCTGCCTGACACAGTATTTAAAGCTGTGGTGAAAATTCCCTACGATACTAGCGTGCAGCAAGTTGGTGCAGATGGTTCTAAAGTTGGCTTAAACGTCGGTGCAGTTTTAATGCTACCCGAAGGCTTCAAGCTGGCGCCTGAAGACCGCATTCCTGAAGAACTGAAAGAAGAAGTCGGCGACACCTACTTCCAAACCTACAAAGAAGGTTCAGACAACGTTGTCATTGTTGGCCCCTTACCTGGCGAACAATATCAAGAAATTGTCTTTCCAGTTCTTTCTCCTAACCCAGCAACTGACAAAAACATCCACTTCGGTAAATATTCAGTTCACGTAGGCGGAAACAGAGGTCGCGGACAAGTTTATCCTACTGGTGAAAAGAGCAACAACACTGTTTACAACGCTTCTGCTGCTGGCACCATTAGCAAGATAGCTAAAGAAGAAGATGGTGACGGTAACGTTAAATATTTAGTGAACATCAAAACCGAAGCTGGTAATGTGGTCACTGATACAATTCCTCTTGGCCCAGAACTGATTGTTTCTGAAGGACAAGCAGTAAAATCTGGTGATGCTTTGACAAGTAACCCCAACGTTGGTGGCTTCGGTCAAAAAGATACAGAAATTGTGTTACAAGATTCCAGCAGAGTTGGTTGGTTAATCGCCTTTGTCTCTCTGGTAATGTTGGCTCAAGTAATGCTAGTTCTCAAAAAGAAACAGGTTGAAAAAGTTCAAGCTGCTGAAATGAATTTCTAAAATTCTCTGATAAATCCTTTTTTATAAAGACAGGCAATATGCCTGTCTTTATTAGTTCTCAACTTTTTATTTTGAGTAATTGAAGAGTGCTAATTTGTTTGCGTCCAAGAACAAGAAAAATATCTATTTATATCGCTTGAGTTAACAGAGAATCGAGTTGACCTTTGGTGTCTAGCTGATAAATGTCATCACAGCCACCAATGTGTTGATTATTAATAAAAATCTGCGGTACTGTTCGACGACCATTAGCTCTTTCTGCCATTTTGGCTCTAGCGGTTTCATCACCGTCGATTTTGTATTCAGTGAAGTTTACGCCTTTCCACCACAGCAACATTTTGGCACGAATGCAGTATGGGCAGGTTTGCCAGGTATAAATTTCGACGTTAGCTTTAACCTTGTCTGGATGACGACCAAGTAGGGGATTGAGGAAGTCCAACATAAGTTTGTATTTTATTGATGTTTGTGAGTTATTTATAGGCTAGTTTATTATGTTTTACTCCGCCTACCTATCAATTGTTGATAATTAGAAGATAAACGGTATATAAAGCGTGGTATGCCTTCTGGAGATTTAGCGACTTCTTCTTTTTCTACAAAGCCGAGTAAACAAAGTTGTTCTAATCGATAATAAGTCTCTGAGCGACTTCTATTAGTCCACTTTTGCTCGAATGCCTCTTGCTGAAGTCCTCTATTATTATTTGTGGTTTTTGCTTCTATGAAGCTCAGAATATCTTTTTGAGTAGTTGAAAGCAACTTATCTCTTCGCTCAAATAAACTCATTCTAAATTCATTTGGAATAGCTTTTCCTGCCTGGAGAGGTAAGTAATATAACAAGGTTGCTAATAAAACAAAAATAATACCCAGTACCAGGGAAGCTAGTCGATACTCTGCATAGGGAGCAACTCCTTTAATTACTGGTAAGTTAAGGTTAGTGGTTAATGCCAAAATGATTAGCAACGCACCCAGTAGAAAAAAAAGAAAGCTAAGAGTGTGTCGTTCTATAAAAATCTGGAATGATTCTAAGATTTTCATAACAATCCTTTAAACTATTGTTTGTGTAATTTAGCGCATAGGTACGGGAATCCACTGTTGGAAGCTTTCAAAATGACTCCAGTAGGCTAGATATCCGATAAACGCCCAAATCAAAGCAGCCACAATCAACACGACTGTCCCAGTTAATCGCAAAGTACGGTTAGTTTTCCAATACAGAGCAGGTGCGGCAAAAATACCGCCCAAGCCAGTCAGGATAAAACCTATTCCTGTTAGTACAGGTGTTTTGTTGATGTTTAAATTTATAATGCGGATACTGACAACAACTGCTACCAATCCAGCAAAAAAAGCGTAAATCGCTACTGTCCACAAATCCAAATTTAAAGCTAAGGCGATCGCTGCCGCAATGAACAAAGTTCCGAAAAGGACAGTTGTTTCTCCAAACGCAATAATTGAAGCTACCACGCACAGTCCATGTGAAAATCATGTGTAGCCCAGTTGTTAAGGCAATGGCCCCTGTAATTCCAAACCCAGGAATCCATTGTTTCTGACTTGTGCTAGATAAGCCTCGATTCACGTAATCAGCTAGGAGAACTAATCCAGCAACCATATTGATCAACATAAGAGTGATGTAGTCAATAAACACGTTCAACCTCTGATTTATTTTTCGATGTAGCCAATTTTTTTTCGTAAACTTATACGCAGTTTCTTGACCTAATTTAGTCAATTACACATACAAAAAATACACATTTATTTTGCTGAATTTGCTACATTACACTTAAATATAGGTATTACTCATATACTCTCTAAGCCTTGTCCAGCTAAAGCTATGGAGATTTTAACTACTCAGTTAATCTTAATTAGTTAATAGTACAAAAGAACTGTAGTTTCAGCTTACTGGTATTTATTTACATAAATTAGCAGCAAAAATTAACAATTGTGTGAGTGAATACTATTTTCCATAGGTATCGTCACTTTGGTAGACTTGAAAACTGAAATGGCCAGATGAAATAACGCAATAGAGAGCAGTTGAGAGGGTGAGTCTGTGGAAAATACGCTTGGGTTAGAAATTATTGAGGTAGTAGAACAAGCCGCGATCGCATCCGCGAAGTGGATGGGTAAAGGCGAAAAGAACACGGCTGACCAAGTAGCAGTAGAAGCAATGCGGGAGCGCATGAATAAAATCTATATGCGTGGTCGCATCGTGATTGGGGAAGGGGAACGTGATGACGCTCCTATGCTATATATCGGTGAAGAAGTTGGTATCTGCACTAGTCCAAATGCAAAAGACTTTTGTAACCCTGATGAATTAGTAGAAATTGACATTGCCGTAGACCCGTGCGAAGGTACAAACTTAGTAGCATACGGACAGCCTGGTTCAATGGCTGTGTTGGCAATTTCTGAAAAAGGTGGCTTGTTTGCTGCACCTGACTTCTATATGAAGAAACTAGCAGCACCCCCAGCCGCTAAAGGCAAAGTAGACATTAACAAGTCAGCCACCGAAAACCTCAAGATTCTCTCAGAGTGTCTAGATCGCTCGATTGATGAACTCGTAGTAGTTGTAATGAAGCGCGAACGCCACAACGATTTGATTAAAGAAATCCGCGACGCGGGAGCCAGAGTCCAACTAATTTCTGATGGTGACGTAGGTGCGGCCATATCTTGTGGTTTTGCGGGAACTAATATCCATGCACTGATGGGTATTGGTGCTGCACCTGAAGGTGTGATTTCTGCGGCGGCTATGCGGGCAATGGGGGGACATTTCCAAGGCCAATTGATCTACGATCCAGCAGTAGTGAAAACAGGGCTAATTGGGGAAAGCAAAGAAGCTAACATTGAGCGTTTGCAGTCTATGAACATTACTGATCCCGATAAGGTCTATGATGCTCATGAGCTTGCTTCTGGTCAAAATGTACTGTTTGCTGCTTGCGGAATTACTTCTGGTAATTTGATGCAAGGTGTCCGCTTCTTCCACGGTGGTGCAAGAACTCAAAGCTTGGTTATTTCTAGCCAGTCTAAGACAGCTAGATTTGTCGATACAATCCACATGGTAGAACAGCCTAAGACTCTGCAATTGCACTAGAAATTCGGGAGTAGGGAAGAAGAGGCAGGGGAGACAAGGCGCAGGGAGAAAAGGAGAAGAATTTTCCCTCTATCCCCTGCCCTCTGCCCCCTTTCCTCTTGACCACTCCCCAATTGTTAATAACCCATTATTAATTGTTGATAAGAAATGAATATTGCAGTGGTGGGGTTAAGCCATAAAACAGCCCCAGTCGAAATTCGGGAAAAGCTGAGTATTCCAGAACCACAAACGGAAAGTGCGATCGCTCATTTAACTAGTTACCCCCATATTGACGAAGTAGCTATACTCAGCACTTGCAACCGTCTGGAAATTTACATTGTTGCTACCGAAACTGACCAAGGTGTCCGCGAAGTTACTCAGTTTCTTTCAGAACACAGCAAATTCCCTGTATCTTCTTTAAGACAACACCTGTTTGTGTTACTGCACGAAGACGCTGTAATGCACATTATGCGGGTAGCAGCAGGATTAGATAGCTTAGTCCTCGGAGAAGGTCAGATTCTGGCTCAGGTGAAGAATACTCACAAACTGGGGCAGCAATACAGTGGTATAAAAACAATTTTGAATCGATTATTTAAACAAGCAATTACAGCGGGTAAGCGAGTACGTACCGAAACAAGTATTGGCACTGGTGCTGTTTCTATTAGTTCGGCGGCTGTGGAGTTGGCACAAATCAAAGCTGCTAATTTATCTGCTTGTCGAGTGGCAATTCTCGGTGCTGGCAAAATGTCGCGGTTGTTGGTGCAACATTTAATTTCTAAAGGTGCGGGACAAATTAGTATTGTAAATCGCTCCCGCGATCGCGCCCAGGAATTAGCCAAGCAGTTCTCTGACCAACCAATCCGCATTCATTTGCTGGCGGAAATGATGACCGTAATTGCCGAAAGCGATTTAGTATTTACTAGTACATCTGCAACAGAGCCAATACTTGACCGCGCCAAGTTAGAAATAGTTTTAGAACCTGGCCGTCCTTTGATGTTATTTGATATCTCTGTGCCGCGTAACGTACACTCAGATGTCAATGAACTAGCACATGTCCAGGCGTTTAATGTTGATGATTTAAAAGCAGTAGTTGCACAGAACTACGAAAGCCGACGCAAAATGGCTCAAGAAGCCGAAAAACTTTTAGAAGAAGAAATTGAAGCTTTTGATATTTGGTGGCGCAGTTTAGAAACTGTCACTACTATCAGCTGTCTGCGAAATAAAATCGAAACCATCCGCGAACAAGAGTTGGAAAAAGCTTTGTCGCGTTTGGGTTCGGAATTTGGAGACAAACATCAGGAAGTGATCGAAGCTTTAACAAGAGGAATCGTTAACAAAATTTTACACGATCCGATGGTGCAATTACGAGCGCAACAGGATGTCGAGGCGAGACGACGTTGTATGCAAACGCTACAAATGTTGTTTAACCTTGATGTGGAAGAGCAGTTTGGTTAAAAAAGAGTGTAGGGGTGAAAGGGTATAGAGGGGTAAAGGTGAAAGGAGTCATGATTCTTTCGTCAGTTTTGTAGTCATTGCTCATTCAACTTAAATTAGTTAAGTTAACTAGGTTAATCTTTTCTCTGACACCTTCACACCCCTACACCCAGCCTCAATAGATAACTTTTGTGCTTAAATTTTATTTTGATGCGATCGCTACTTCAAATTCTTCTAATGCTTGAAGATTACCTACTTGCCAAGCACGTTCCACAAAAGTAGGAATGATTTGCTTGATTGGTATGTCTTTAAATAGAGGGCTGGTATCCGAAATTAAATAAATTCCATCATTTAATACATAAATAGTCAGTGTGCCGCTATCATAAACCCAGAGTTCCGGCACGCCAATGGCTGCATAAGCATCAAGTTTGGTTTTAGAAGTGACATCAGATTGAATTGCCAAATCGGGTGGTGGGTCGTTTGGTTCTAAGCGACGACGACCAATCATACGTTGGTAATTTTGGATGTAAAAACAAGCGTCGGGTTCTACTCCGGCTGTTCCTGGCTTTTTGAACGTGGTAGAACCAAAAGGTTCATACCTTCTGCCTTGAAATCTGAGTAAAGCTTTGACAAAATCTGAAATTAGTTCTTTTGGCTTTTCATGTTCAGGTAAAGGAACCATAATTTCTAAAGTACCCTGGCTATAAGCTACTCTCGCACGCCGCTTGTGTCCCAATTCCTCTAAAATCGCCTCGAATTCCGACCAACTGACATCTGGTATAGTAACTGCACTACCAGGAGCCAATTGCATCTGGCTAACAGGTTTTGCTACGGGAATAACAGCAGTCATAATTTCAAGAAGGGAAATATTGTATATTACTTTATCAAATAAATTCTCTTTGCTGGTTTTTGGTCAAGCGAACCGAGCATGATTTTTTTAAATTTTTAATTAAAAATAAACACAGATAATTGTTTGTGTTTAATTAAAATATAATTTATTGTCAGAAATATTGTGTACCTACACAACTTTGTATTTGCTATCTCGGATTTGTTTTTCTTACGCTAGACTAGTAATCTATGTCAATTAATTATTAATATTGTTGTGGCGATCGCTACTCAGGCAATATTTTTAATTTTTAATCATTACTATTTCAATTACTTATAAAAGAGGTCTTATCCTCGCTTGATAGTCTAATTTTTGTAATTGTGGAAACTTGCCATCTTTGAAGTGCTACGTATAAAGTAGATTGGTCTACATCTAAAAATTTAGCCGCTTGTACAACAGAAGTACCTTGTTTAATTATTTTGTTTATTCTTTTTCTAGCTAACGAATGTTTCAACATAGCGAAATGTAAAGAACAACTTAAGAAATTTCATTTTTTTCCTAAACAAATCGCAAAATTGACATTAATTAAAAAAATAACTGATGGGAAATTAGCGCTGCATTTTAGGAGGACAGCACGAATAATTCGATTTCTTTCTAATTAGATCGGGGTCGAATTAATGATAAAAAATTATGAGAAAAGAACAGTTTAAGACCCTACTACAATTTTTTAAAGTGTTAGCAGACGAAAGTAGATTGAAGATTGTAGGTATTTTGGCAAACCAAGAGTGTAGTGTGGAAGAATTAGCAGCACTCATGCAACTTAAAGAACCGACAGTATCTCACCATTTGGCGAAACTTAAAGAAGTAAATTTGGTGACTATGCGCCCTGATGGTAACAGCCGTTTGTATCAGCTAGATAGTGAAGCCTTAGAAAAAATTAGCCAGGAAATTTTTACTCCAGGAAAGATAGCTTCTTTAATTGGGCAGATAGATACTGAAGCTTGGGAAAGCAAAGTTTTGAATAATTATCTAGAAAGCAATCCCACCAGCTTAGATGGAGTTCAACGCCTCAAAGAAATTCCCGTTAGTCGCAAAAAGCGCTTAGTAATTCTCAAATGGTTGTCGACTAAGTTTGAGCTAGGAGTTGAATATTCTGAACCGATGGTGAACGAAATTCTCGGTCGTTATCACCCTGACTACCTTACCTTGCAAAGAGAGTTGATTAGTTATAAATTCATTCAGCGAAAGGATGAAATTTATTATCGGAAGATACAAGATTGAGAATGCCCAATAAAAAATTAAGAATTCAGGAGTCAGCAACTAGAATGTTATTCTCAGTTCTGACTCCTGAGTGGATTAGATCAAAAATTATTTTCCTAAATAAGCTTCTAATACTTGGGAATTAGTTTGAATATCCTTGGGAGAACCATCAGCTAAATTCTGACCTTCAGCCAGTACCCAAACGCGATCGCACAAGGACATAATCACATCCATATTGTGTTCAATAATTAAAAACGTCAGACCTTCTTGGCGGTTCCAAGCAACAATGCGATCGCATATATCATCAATTAATCTTGGGTTTACCCCCGCAGCTGGTTCATCCAACAAAATTAACTTAGGGTTAGTCATCAACGCCCTACCCATTTCTAGCAGCTTGCGTTGTCCGCCAGACAAACACCCAGCATAATCTTGCGCCTTATGCGCCAACCCCACAGACTCTAACAAAAACATTGCCCTCTCTTGCAATTGCTTTTCTTCTTTAGCAACTATATGGGGTTGGAGTTGCACTTGCCAAAAACTTTCGCCTGTTTGCTTCTGCGCCGCCAATAACATATTTTCTAACACCGACAACCGCGAGAGAGTCCGCGCTACCTGAAAAGTGCGGACTAGTCCCTGCTGGGCGATTTGATATGGTTGCAAATGCTGGATTTGTTCGCCATCAAAAATCACTCGTCCCTTATCTGGACGAATAAAGTTAGAAAGTAAGTTAAATAAAGTAGTTTTACCCGCACCATTGGGGCCAATCAACCCAGTGATGCTACCTTTGAGAACTTCAATTTTTGCCTCATTGACTGCTTTGATCCCGCCAAAGCTTTTGCAAAGTCCAGAGGCGGCTAACAAAGGAAGTGGCGATGATTGGTTATTTACCAAGGGTGAGTTCCTCCTTTTTCCCTAAGATACCTTGAGGTCGCCAAATCATTAGCACCATTAAAATTAAACCAATTACCATAATCCGAAATGCACCCAGACGCGCCTCATCTAAGGGAATAATTCTGGGTAGAACTTCTCTTGTAATGGCATCGTAGGCAAAGTAAATTACTGCACCTAAGATTGTGCCGATATTATTACCAGAACCGCCTAAAATCACCATAATCCAAGCGTCGAATGTTAGCTGGGGTTGGAAATTATCTGGATAAATCGCACTTAATTGCCAAGCAAAGAAAGCACCCGCCACACCTGCGATCGCACCTCCCAACATCAGTGATTGAATTTTGTACCAAAAAACATTTTTACCCAAAGCTTTGGGGATTTCTTCATCTTCGCGGATAGCTTTTAAGACTCGACCCCAAGGCGATCGCACCAAAATTTCTAACCGCCAGAAGACAAACGCTAACACCAACAACGACAACAACATAAAACCAGCTTTGGGGTTGTAATTATACAATCCAATCACACCAGAAATATAAATTGCTGCTGTCAACAAACCCAAAACAATACCTACTCCTAAACGCGATGCCAGTTCTTGCTTGCTGCTGGTTTTTTTAGAAGTATCAGCCACTACAAATCTTTGGGCTGTGCGAATCCATCGCCACAAAACAAAAAAAGTCACAGCCGCCAACAGCGTCAGCAACCCAATCATTACCAAGCGAACTGCAAAATTTGGTTCTGTTGAAAAAGGGATAGTATAACTTTGCACCCCAAACGCCCCAGATATCCATGTATCACCTACAGGTAATTCTTGGTTATTCACCACCAAACGAATTAACTCACCTGTACCAATAGTGACAATAGCCAGATAATCTTCGCGCAGACGCAGAGTAGCAAAACCAATCACCAAGCCCAACAAAGCTGCAACTACTGCCCCAATAACTGCTGATATCAGCAAAGGAACGCCTTTTAAACTTAACAATACTGTTGTATAAGCTCCCAAGGTCATAAAAGCAATATGACCAAAGTTAATTAACCCCGTAAAGCCCCACTGTAAATTCAGTCCCAGACCAAACAAGGCAAAAATTGCCGTAGAAATTGCCAAAAAAATTAAATAGTCAATCATTTTTTAGTCAATGGTCATTTGTTATTGGTCATTAATCATTAGTTATTCTCCCCTGCTCCCTCTGCACCCTGCCTCTTCTTCGTTCCCAAGATAGTACATCTTACCGTTCACCATTGCCAATTTTTGGGAACAATAGCCTTGACTTTTGGAACATAGTTTATTGATATATGAACTTGCTGCGTATAAGAATCCATCATTTAATTGAGCAGTTAGGGGATGAAGAACTCCAAAGCGTTTGGGAGGATGTTCATGCTTTACATTGTGACTTTTATATGCTTAAAGCTATACAGAAAGTTAAGCAATCTCAGCAGCCTTGGGATATCTTGACTCAGGAAGAAGCGATACAAATTTTAATGTTTTACTGATGTAGTGGTGAACAAGGGGCTAGAGGCTAGGGACTAGTGGTCTGCCAAGGTAACTTTGCGTGGTGGCAGGCTGCGGGGCAGGGAGCGGGGAGCAAGGGGGAGAAAATTTCCCTTCCCCCCCTGCTAGGTCTACAAGGCAATGTTCTTTCGCTGAACTACTACTCCAGCCCCTAACCCCTAACCCCTAATAGAGGTGATGCCTAGTGAGTGTGGAAATGCGCTATGCCAGGTCTTTTTTAATGGATCTGAAGAGTTTAGAACCTGCTGCTTATCAGCGGGTATATGATTTTGTGTTTTTTGAATTTGGGGAAAAGTGGCAGCTGCATTGTCTTCCCGAACTGCGACAGCTAGACAGCGAGGGCATTTTTCATCGTTTTACCCTAGATGATTATTTAATTGGAATTGAAATTAGAGGGGAAATTGTCAAGTTTCTGCGGGTCGTACCTATGCCAGATGTTTAAGATGGCAAATTAGCCCAACACTTAAAACTGTATAAGGCTAGGCAGGGATGCACCTGACCTTACATTAAACTTGTCATGGAAAAACAACTTACTTGAGATTTCCCTATGGATGCAATAGCACTTTGGCAAAGATACCAAGATTGGTTATATTTCCACGAGGGATTAGGACTGTACGTAGATGTAAGCCGGATGCGTTTTGATGATGCTTTCGTGGAATCATTGCGTCCGAAGTTTGATAAAGCATTTGGGGATATGGCGGAATTAGAGAAAGGTGCGATCGCCAATCCCGACGAAAACCGCATGGTTGGGCATTACTGGCTGCGAAATCCTGATTTAGCACCCACTCCAGAACTAACACAAGAAATTGTCCAAACACTGGAACAAATTGAAGCCTTTGCCGAAAAAGTCCAAACAGGTGCAATACATCCTCCGCGAGCTAATCGCTTCACTGATATCATCTCCATTGGTATTGGTGGTTCTGCCCTTGGCCCCGAATTTGTGGCTGAAGCCCTTGCTTCCGATTTTCCGCCGCTAAAAATCCACTTTATTGACAATACCGATCCCGCAGGTATTGACCGCATCCTCAACCAACTACGCAACAATCTCGCCAGCACTTTAGTTTTGGTAATCTCCAAATCTGGAGGTACACCAGAACCCCGCAACGGCATGATTGAAGTCAAAAAAGCCTACGCTGGTCATAATCTCGATTTTGCTCAATATGCTGTAGCAATTACCAGCCCTGGTAGTAATTTAGATAAAGTTGCCCAGTCTGAAGGTTGGTTAGCCACATTCCCCATGTATGACTGGGTAGGAGGTCGCACTTCGGAAATGTCGACTGTGGGTTTAGTACCAGCAGCATTACAAGGCATAGATATACGTGCCATGCTAGATGGTGCAAAAGAAATGGATGATGCAACCCGCATCCCCGATATCAAAAAGAACCCAGCGGCTTTGTTGGCTTTGTCGTGGTACTATGCTGGCGATGGTAAAGGCAAAAAAGATATGGTTGTTCTCCCTTACAAGGACAGCTTGGCACTGTTCAGCCGCTATTTGCAGCAGCTGGTGATGGAGTCCTTGGGTAAGGAACAAGATTTAGACGGTAATGTTGTTCATCAAGGTATTGCCGTTTATGGTAACAAAGGCTCAACAGACCAACACGCTTACGTCCAACAGTTGCGTGATGGTGTACCCAACTTTTTTGCGACTTTGATCGAAGTTTTGGAAGATCGTCATAGTCAATCCCCAGAAATCGATCCGGGAGTTACATCTGGCGATTATCTCTCTGGTTTCTTGCAAGGAACTCGGAAAGCTCTTTATGAAAATCAGCGCGATTCAATTACTATAACTATTCCTCAAGTTAATGCCCGAACAGTTGGGGCTTTAATTGCTTTGTATGACCGTGCTGTTGGTTTCTATGGCAACTTGGTTAATATTAACGCCTACCACCAACCAGGAGTAGAAGCAGGTAAAAAAGCCGCAGCCGCTATTCTTGATCTGCAAACTAAAGTAGTTACTGTTTTGCAAGCTGAAAAAACACCCCTTTCTTTGGGAGAAATTGCTGAGAAAGCTGGTGCGCCTGAAGAAGTGGAAGCAATTTACAAGATTCTGCGTCACTTAAACGTCAACCAGCGCGGTGTAGTGTTACAAGGAAATCTTGGTGAACCTGGCAGTTTGAAAGTTTCTCTTAGCTGATTTGTTCGAGAATTTTTCGATCAGCTGAGACGACAATAAAGCATCCTGATCTGAAGTAAAAACTTTCATTCTCAGGATGCTTTACTTTTAATGAGATAAGTAATGGCATTTTTAAATTACTAATTACGTTAGCGCAGCTTTAAGAGCATTACGAATTAAAATTACACCATGCTCATCAATCTTTGATTAAAGTAGCTCTTGGGTAAAAAGCACTGGTCAAGCAAAAATGGATTGCGCGTATTTTGGCTAAGAAGATGTTCTGACTTATTTACATGACAAAATGGTGGCACAATTCCCCAATACTCTGCTAACCAAATCCAGTAGCCTATTTCGACTCTACCGTAATTTGATACTGTGAGGATTTCTCCCACACTATTATTTATGGAAACTAATTCTGGCGAACATTTAATTTCAATTAATAGCCAAGATAATTCTTCTATTGAAAATTGATAACCATTATATTGAGCTATTTTAATGAACTGTTGGGGATTTTTTGCCGCAAGTAATTTGTTTTTCAAAGATGGAATTTTTTGTGCCATATCAAACAGATCCCAAATCTGTTTTCTAGTGACGACAAACCAAGCAAGCGCTTCTGGAGTTAAGTTATAACCATTTTCTTCTGCTAATTTAATAAATGGTTCAATACTGTCAGTTTCTCCTAATTGAGCTTTGAGGGAAAAATTCTGCTCTACTAGTAATAAAAAATCAATAATTTTTTGCCACATATAATGGTCAAAGTGTTGGTTACAATTGACTTTTTCTTTCCAATAGAAATACTTATCATCTCTCAAGAAAAAATTCCAGATTTGATAATACATAGTTTATTTTTTTAGGTTTAATAATTGGTAGGGATAGTTACCAGTGTAGTAAGTATAATCGGAGTTAATCGACAGTATTAAATAAACTAATATTGTAAATGAAATTACACAGTAGTTAAGTATAAAATTTTGGTAAATTTTAGAACATTGGAACTTGGTATCTACTTAAATTAAGAGAATTTAGAATTATGCGATCGCTCTTTATCCCTGTTCATTGTCAAGCACGGTAATTTTTTAGCCAATTTTTGAAAATTTTATACACAAAATTGGGGAGTTATTTTATCTGTTACTTATATCTAAATACACAAACAAACTACAGTGTATGAACTGGTCTACATCAGCAGATACACAAAATAGTTTTGATCCAGTTAACAGAATATTTCTAGAGAATGAATATAGTTTCTCTCAAAAGCAGGAGTAAATACTGCAATTATTACTGCATGATGTGAATCATGAAATTTAAAAATATTTGGAATCGCCAAAGAATTAAGTAGCCAGAACAAAGAACTCACACTATTAAATTGTAAATTGGGTGAGAAATTTAACTTGGTTATTCGTCATTGCTTTGCACAGCATTTATTGAGAATCCTGGCTCTTGAATTCTCAAGCCTATTTAATAACACAACATTTAGACAATGCAGGGTGATGAAAAAATCAATGAACAGTATATATCAAAAACCTAAAAAAGCTCCTTTATCTGCGGCTGTATTTCTTTCAGCTTTATTATCAGTTCCTTTTTTAAGTAGCTGTGGTGATGGCTCCCGCACAGCATCACCCCCACCGCCTGTAGATGATAGCGTTGGTAGAAATGTAAATTATCCCACTGCTACCAACCCACCTCAAGCTAAAAGAGGATTATCTACTGGACAAAAAGTAGCGGTTTTAGCCGGTGCTGCTGCTCTTTATTACCTTTATCAACAGCGAAAAAATGCCCAAGGAGCAGGGCCAAATGGCAAATATTACCTATCTAAAAATGGGCGTGTTTATTATCGCGATAATCAAGGTCGCGCTCACTGGGTAACACCGCCACAGGAAGGAATTCGTGTTCCAGAGTCAGAAGCGCAACAGTATCGAGATTTTCAAGGCTATAACGGGCGTTCTACAGGTCGTGATTTAACAAATATTGCTCCCCAAGAAGCGCCAGCTTACTAAATTTATTTAACACAACAATTCAGGAGAAGCATCATGGTAGACGGCTTTTTTCAAAAAGCGAAAGAGTTTTTGGCAGGTTCAAATAATGATGAGTTTGAGCAAGATAGCGATCGCGAAGTGCGTCCCGCCAGCGAAGATCCCTATGGCGACCCCGCAAATCAAGGCTATGGCGATTTAACTCCAGCTAGTCAAGATCCCTACGGCGACCCTGCTGATGAGTACAGTAATGTAAGTCCCGCTAGTGACGACCCTTATGGCGATCCTGCTGATGAATATGGACGTTAAGAAATAATTAATGTCGTGACGATAGATTAAACTGGTGTTGATTAAAGGCGGTGGTATTAATGACCACTGCCTATTTTTTTGTATCGAACCACAACTACAAAGTTGCAGAAAACAAAAAGGTATTTTCAGAGATTGGATTAGGAAATCAATGCGAGCGCATTTATTTTTTTATAATATGAAATAAATCCTCATATAAATCAGGGTAATACCATGATTTAATAAACTCCAAAATCTAAACATGGAGACAAAATGTTCGTAGAACGAAGTTCATTACCTGAAAAAGTAGCTGATTGAACAAAATTATAACTACGGGCAAAATTTTCAAAGTAGCTTTAGAGACAATAATTAGGCTGCAAAACGTAGTAGTGGCTGATAAAAACTGAATTTTTAAAGTTTGTTGTTATGACTAGAGTTATTTAGACGGAATACCAGACATGATATTCTATAGTTTCATTCTTCAAAATAGAGTCTCAGATGGCCTCAAAAACAATAAAACATATTATTAATCCTGATACTTATAAAGGTATATATTCTTTCCATAAATACTGGGGTAAAAAGCCAACTGAGACTATTGCATTTTTTATACAAAACTATACAAATGAGTCTGATATAGTTCTTGACCCATTTTTAGGTTCAGGTCTTATCAGTAGAGAATGTTTGAACCAAAACAGAAGATTTATTGGAATTGATATCAATCCTTTTTCAATTACTCATACTAATTTTTTATTAGACCTCCCAGATGCTTCAGTGTTTCAATCAGCCATAAAAAAAATTGAAGCAAATGTCAAGCAAAAAATAAATAATACATATATTACTAGTAATGGGAAAATAGCATCTCATTATTTATGGAAAGGTAATGACCTTTTAAAGATATGGGTTAAGCCAGAAGTAGGTAGAATAAGAATTGAAATAGAACCGACGATATTTGATTTAGAAAAAATCGACTTTTATTCGCGATATTTAGTAAGGAATATTAGAGATATGATTTTTTTTACTAACTCAAGAATTAACTCAAATAATCAAATGTCAATTTATGATTTATTTACTTCTAGAGCTTTATATAATATTGATTTGATATTAGATGAGATTAAAAAATTTCCAAATGAAATTAAAAGGGCTTTATTATTAAATCTTACATCTTCATCTGGGCAAATGTCGTCTATGGTATTTGCAATTACTAATCGAGGAAAGACAAAAAATCAAATTTCTAACAAGATAGAGGTTGGTAGCTGGGTAATAGGTTATTGGAGACCAGAATTACATTTTGAGATTAATGTATGGAATTGTTTTGAGAGTAAAGCTAAAAAACTACATAAAGCACTACTGAATATTAATCATTACAATTATCCAAAAATTGAATCAATAAATGAGCTTTTTAAGAGTAGACAAGGAGCATTAATTATTAATGATGATTGCTTAAATGTAATGAAGCAATTACCAGAGAAAACAATAAAGCTAATCTGCGCTGATCCACCACATAGTGATCGTATTCCATATCTAGAATTAAGTGAAATGTGGAACTCTATACTAAATACAAAAGTTTTATTTGAAGAAGAAATAGTTGTTTCTAATGCAAAAAATAGAAATAAAAGGAAAAGCGAATATATTCAAAAAATGAAGTTATTTATTGCTGAATCTAGTCGTATTCTTACCGATGATGGCATTTTTCTTATATATTTTAATGCCAGAGATAAACAAAGCTGGAGATTTTTAGAAATTCTAGAAATTATTTCTGATCTTAAATTGATTGGAGCTTTTCCTATGGAATATTCTGCAAATTCGGTAGTCCAGGATAATAGGAAAGGCGGATTGAAAACAGATTATGTTCTTGTCCTTGTAAAACCAGGATTTAAAAGCAGTGATCGGCATAAACTTGAGAAAGTACCGGGCTGGTCAAATTCAATACCTGAAATAGCTTCAATATCTTAATGTAAAGGATATTCAATACTTTCTATGAAAGATTTTGCTTATTGGAAAAAATTACATGATAGTGGGAATTTAACAGAGTTTAATACAGATTATAATGGCCAATTATGGCTAAAAGTAAAATCAATTATACGAAGAGAACTAATTCAAGAATTTTCAAAAAAGTATTCATTAAAATTAAATGCTACTAGTTTAAGTAGACAATTTGAAGAATTATTTATTATTTTGCAAATTAATCCATCACAATCTCATCAGCAATTAGATTTATATATTAAAGAAAAAAACGTACAACTATTACAAAATTTAGACCAGAAAAGCTTAGTTTCTGAGTTATATAAATTGAAAACGTTTGAATGGGGAGGTGACTATCAAAATTCTTTAGATAAATACTTAGTCACTCACTATGTAAAAGCAATTAAGTCTTATGACTTGTTAATGTCTAAGTTCGAGAACGAGATAAACCGTGCTGTTCAAGGATATGTATTAAATAGTTGGTATAATCATTGGTCTAGTATTTTAATTGAATATATATTTAAATCTCATAAATCTGTTTTGCCTACTGTTGGCCAAATCAAGAGTGTAGATTTTTTTATAAAAAATTTACCTTTTGATTTAAAGGTTACATATTTCCCCGCAGAGTATTTAAAAATGAAGCGAAGGGAAAGAAATCTTCCTATAGAACTAACTTTTTTGAAGCAAAAAGCAAAAGAGCTTTTAATTGACTTTGATAAGGCATCAAAACCTTCTAATATATATTATGAAATAACTGAAAAGTTAAGGGATAGAAATGATGAAACGTCTTTAGCTGTTCTGGCACAGTTGAAATCTGAAAATATAGCAATTGTTGATGAAGCTCAACAAAATCCTAAAGCTCTAGCAAAATGGCTATATGAGAATCAAGGAGAAATGCGTTTTGGTGCAGAAAACCGTTTATTTATTGTATTAATTGATACAAATGATTTATCTAATTCCTGGAAACTTAAAAGAAACCTAGACCTTTTATCCCCCGCTATAAACACATTTCTGGATACTTTTAACTCAAAGGAAATGTCAGATTTGACTGTTAGCTTTAACTACTCTGGTAAAGTGCAAACATTTACTACATTAACAGATATCATTTTTGTGGTGAAGTAAATTATTGAAAATAAATAAGAATGTTAG
Source organism: Nostoc sp. C96 (assembly GCF_059384975.1). NCBI lineage: Bacteria > Bacillati > Cyanobacteriota > Cyanophyceae > Nostocales > Nostocaceae > Nostoc > Nostoc sp. C96. Next base: position 1,066,917 of record NZ_CM182020.1, read on the forward strand.
GCATTAGTAAAAAATAACATTTGTAACTATTTTACTAGTGATTATTTAAAGATATACAGTTTTGCCTATATTTAGGAGTCACAAGAATTTAACTAGCTATTATTAATAGCTGGTTAAATTCTCTTGCGATCGCTCGATATTTTTTCGCACAGATTTAGCCGAATTATGCAAAGCTTCACGTTCGCTATCACTTAAATTTAATTCCAAAATACTTTCTATTCCACCACAACCTAAGCGACAAGGCACACCAATTACTACATCATTTAAACCGTATTCACCTTGCAAATAAGCCGCAATTGGTAACAGCCGCGATTGATTTAATAATATTGATTCCACCATTAAACTTGTTGCTGATGCCGGGGCAAAAAATGCACCACCTGTCTGCATCAATTCCACAATTTCTGCGCCGCCGTTGCGAGTTCTTTCTACTAAACGATCAATCGTAGCTGCGTCTAATAATTCTGTGATGGGAATGCCGTTAACTGTGGCATAACGTGATAATGGAACCATTAAATCACCGTGGCTACCTAATACCATCGCTTTAACATCCGCAGGTAAAACACCCAATTCTAAAGCGATGAAAGTTTCAAAACGGGCTGAGTCTAAAACGCCAGCCATACCCATGATGCGATTACGAGGTAAGCCTGTAGCTTGCCAAGCTAAATAAGTCATCACATCTAAAGGGTTGGTGACGACAATAAAAATAGCATTGGGAGAATGTGCGATCGCATTTTTCGCTGCTTCGACTACAATCTTGGCGTTGGTTCTTAGCAAATCATCCCGACTCATCCCCGGCTTCCGCGGAAGTCCAGCTGTTATCACGACAATTTCCGAACCAGCCGTATCAGCATAATTATTGGTACCGATAATCTGACGATTATGTATTTCAATTCCCCTAGCCTCCATTAAATCCAGTGCCAACCCTTGAGGCATACCCTCAACAATATCGAGTAACACCACATCGGCTAAATTTTTCTCAGCAATACGTTGGGCGAGAGTGCTACCAACTCTACCAGCACCAATAATAGTGACAAGAGGTAAATGGCAAGGTATGGAGGAAGACATAGAATTAATTCGTAATTTAATGGAATTTGAGCAGCTTCCGCGTTTAACTCCGCGGACTCTGCTTTTGAATCACTACTATATATAGTGGATAACTGCGATCGCCAGGTTGTAACTGAAAAGGTGGGCATTACCCACCTAATAATTGTGATTCGTGTTCAGTCCATCAACCACATCCTTTAGTCTGAGGATGGAATACTTACTTAAATGCTTCTAGTTGGTCTAAGCGTAACCAAATATTTGGCGTTGGTACTTGTCCGAACTTCACAAAGGCATAATCACCTTTAATATCCACCACTTCACCCTGAGTTTCAAACAAGTAAGCAGGAAAACGTGTATCACTAGCTTTGGCTTCGACACTATTTTCTAGCTTTTCGCGGATAGCGCGAACTACATCTCCTTTTTTGACTGGCATAAATTTCCTTCTTAAGTTTGCAGATTGTTCCATAGAGGATTTTAGCTTGCTATAAGAAAGGGGTATAGGGGTATAAAAAAAGGGGTCTGGGAATGTAAAGTGTTGGGTATTGAAAAACCTTACACCCTTACCTCCTTATACCCAGCTGTAAGGCTTTCTAACTCTGGCACTGTGGACAAAAGTGACTAGAACGTCCACCTAATTTAATTCGCTGAATGAGATTACTACAAACTCGGCAAGGTTCCCCAGTACGGTTGTAAACCCAGGCGACACCACCATAGTTACCGTTGATCCCCTTAACGTTAAGGAAGTTACTAAAGGTTGTACCACCAGCTGCAATGCTGGTTTCTAAGACTTCAATAATGACTTGGCGTAACTGCTGAATTTGCTCTAGCTGCAAATCTGTACACAAGGTTTCCGGTAACACGCCACATTTAAATAATGCTTCATCAGCGTAGATGTTACCTAATCCCGCTACGACAGATTGATCTAATAATGCTGTTTTAATGGGACGGCGGCGATTTTGCAGTTTAGCTGCGAGATACTCAACAGTGAATTCTGGTGAAAATGGATCTGCGGCTAGTTTGGCTAAACCAGTCATCACACTTTCTACAGCTACTCCTGGGGGAACCCACCACATTTGACCAAAGGTGCGTTGGTCAATAAAGCGCAATTCTTGTTGATCCCCAAAAAATATTCTGACTCTTGTGTGCTTGTGCAATGGTTCATCACGGTGCAGCCATAATAATTGACCAGTCATCCGCAAATGTACACCAAGGTAGCCAGCCCCAGAAGATAGTTCAGATAAAAGATATTTACCACGGCGGTGCCAAGTCATTATGGCACTACCTTGGATTTTATGAATAAACTCATCAACAGAAAACGGGTAGGCGATGGTGCGATTTAGCAACACATCTCCACCCGTAATGTTTTGATTCAGGGTCAATTGATTGAGACCCCGGCGGACTGTTTCAACTTCAGGCAGTTCAGGCATTGAAACTGATAAGTAAGCAATTTATCTAGGGGTCGAGAAAGATGAGAGGAAGTACTGTACGCACCTATCGGCGAATATCTATTCTATCGAAAAGAAACCGTAAATACCCGCAGGGCAGTTTCTTTTACTTAGAGTAGGCTGAGAGGAAGCATGAAAGAACTGAAACTTTACGCTTCATTCTACATACTTAAAGCTTCCCTTCATCATCCCATTAAAGAATCCCCTTTTGGCTTTGCTACTTATTTTTTAGCTTTAGCCTTTGGTGCTTCTGTTTCGACTAATTCATCTAAGGCAAAGTTATTGGTATTGATACCAGCGTAATTTACCTTATCAAAACGGACGATTACTGGGTATTTGATGCCGCTTTGGTCAATAGAAGCCACGGTGCCGACATCTTGGAACCAGTAGGATTCTGGGCGGAGAATACGTACTTTAGAACCACGTTGAACCATGATTATCTTCCCTTTTAGTTATCAATTGCCGATATATAGGGCTATTTGATTTCACTCTACAACCTGAAGGTCTCTACTAGAGGGTTTGTTAAGTTATTTGTCATTAGTCAATGGTCAATGGTCAGGATTTACTCTCCCCTGCTCCCCTGCTTCTCTGCTCCCTTGCCCATATCTACCTCTCGTTAGGTTCTAAATAAAAGGTTCATACCTAGAATGGGGTCAGACCCTACTTGACAAAGCACACATGATGGAATAATTTCGTTTCGTTCGCTAACTCACATCTTAAGGAAAAACTTATGTTCGACGCAAAACAAATACACTACCTTCGTTGCCCCTGCCAATGCGGAGATCATCATCTATATAAGTAATGTCTAACCAGCCTTTTTGGTTTTCGCTTTTAATCGGCACATCAATTCCCGTAAACTTTTTACCTGATTCAATTTGGTGGATAAAACTTTCTGGAGAATTGTAGTCAATTAGACGTTGCAAACCTACAATAGATCGATTAAATTTTACCTGGACACGCCGACCGGAGACTGGCTCAAATTTAGCAGCAACGCTGACTAATCCTTCGAGATAAGGTAAGCCATAAATTTCAGCAATATTGTAAACGCTGGTAGTTTCTACCCGAATACACTGATAAATTTGACCAAGTTTACAAAAAGGTAAACGATCTAGGTTTAAAAGAGCTTTGCTAGTGGTATAAAGTAATAGCCAATTGCCATCTAGCAAGTTACCAGCTTCCACTGGACGTGGTGTTGGATTGAGGTCTTCTAAATTGGCGATCGCCGCTAAGATTGCTTGTTTCTGTGGTTCAGTAGCCAGCAAACCGCGATTTGTCGGAGCGATCGCATTGATTAAAGCCGCTTTTCCCATCATGGTTTATTACCCCAAATCAAGAATGTTGAAAATTCATCCACCTTAAGTTCAATATTGATGACCTATGTATAAAGCTCAAAAAAGTTTTAAGAATTTATTCCTATCTGTATTACCACTATTAAATAAAATATTTTTGCTAACTTACGGATTTCAGCAGGCAAGACTTGAATCAATAAATAACTAAATTATTACGTTTCAAGTGATAGACTGCTTAATGTCTAGTTACATTAACATTTTGTTTCTTCGTTGATATGTTGAATTCTCCCTTACGTGAAGAACCCCGCAACCAACGCGCTGCCGTAATTCCATTAAAGCAAGAATCCTCCCTTTTAGATTGGTTACAATCCCACGGTCGTTTGATAGCGCGTGATGTGCATGAACCTGATTTTTCTGAGGAAGAAAACGAAGAAATCTCAGACTTTCTCGGTGGAGAAGACGGCATTGCTGATTACCTTGATGATGATGACGACGAGATAGCTGTTGAAGAAGATTAGCCCCATCAGGCTAGGGACTTGGTGATAGCTATCGTCCCTGTAATTAAATTTTTGTAGTGTGGAGTGAAGGGAAAAGATCCTGTGGACGCTAAATTATCTCCTAACCAAGGATTAAACATTTCTGGTATCGGTCTCGCTTCTGCCTTAGCCGCCGGGCTAGGTGTAGCAGCAGTAATTTGTGATTTGATGGGGAATAGATTGCCTTGGCAAGGCACATCTCTCACCATGCCTTTGTTGTTGTGTGCCGTAATTTCGGCTGCTGTGGGCTATGTAGTAGTACCTATGCTGCAAGCACTGAAAACTGGACAAATTATCCGCGAAGATGGCCCCCAAGCCCATTTGAAAAAAGCAGGCACACCAACAATGGGTGGGATATTCTTCATCCCTGTTGCGGCGATCGTTGCCTGTATAATGTCTAATTTCGCCACAGAGGTCGTTGCTGTCTCCGCACTAACCCTTAGCTACGGTTTTATCGGTTGGATTGATGATTGGCAAATTCTCCGCCGGAAATCCAATAAAGGGATTTCTCCAAAAATGAAACTAGCTTTGCAAATTGGTTTTGCAGCGCTGTTTTGTATCTGGTTAATGTTTAATCAACCTTTTAATATTACAAATATTGCTTTGCCTTGGGTGAGCTTTGCACTGCCTTTAGGGTTCCTCTTCTGGCCTTTGGCAGGATTTGTTCTCGTCGCAGAGAGTAATGCAACTAATTTAACTGACGGTATTGATGGTTTAGCAGGTGGAACTGTAGCGATAGCACTTTTGGCTTTAGGTGCTGTAGTGGCCCCAACTTCCCTACCATTGATGGTTTTCTGTGCAGCTTTAAGCGGTAGTTGCTTAGGTTTCTTAGCACATAACCGCAACCCAGCCCGCGTATTTATGGGTGATACGGGTTCCCTAGCGTTGGGTGGTGCGTTAGCTGCTGTCGCACTTTTAACAAACAGCTTGGTAGCGTTATTTATTCTTAGTGGTATCTTCTTTGTTGAAACCCTGTCTGTAATGGCGCAAGTTGCTTATTACAAAGCAACAAAAGGCCCAGATGGTAAAGGCAAACGATTGTTTAGAATGGCTCCTTTACATCATCATTTAGAGTTAGGTGGCTGGTCAGAATTACAAGTTGTGGCTGTGTTTTATATAATAGCTGCGATGTTAGCTGTAATTTGTTTAGCGATCGCCCCTTTCTAAATCTTTAAAAAACTGCTTTAAAAAAAAGAACCCTCGAAGTTTCGGGGGTTCTTTTTTAATTGGAAGTGAACTACATATCATACTTGAGATAAATTAAAAATGCCCAAGCGGTAACAAGGGATATGATGATTACATGAACTCAACGAGTGTGTGATTAATAATTCCGCCAACCATCAATCAGATAGTTTGCTGTCTTTAGATGCTGCTACTATTAAGCGGGTAGAAGAAGGAGTAGCAGCGGCCAGTGATCGCGCTGTGCGTCATACAATCAAACAAGCCTTGACTCGCTTGGAAGGAATTAACCAAGGACAGACAGAACACCAAATTAATGGTAGTGTACGACGGTTTGTGTTGCGATCGCTCATTCATACTTTATTCAGCGTTCGGGTAGAAAATCTCGAAAAATTACCGCAGACACCAGCAATTCTTGCTGTCAACCATCTTCACCACATCGACCCCTTGCTGTTATTGGCAGAACTCCCCAGCCAGCCGTACTACTATATTTTGGGTGATGCTCGCACCCTTTATAACAAATTATGGAAGCGCTTCATTTTGAGTTTTGCTGGCGGTGTGATTCCTTTGGCGCGGTTGTGGAAAGAAGAAATTGCTGTGATGGAAGCAGCCAAAACTGGAAGACAAGACTTAGCTGAACTAGCCGCCGCAATTCAAGAAAATGTTCCATCGGGTGGCGATATCCAGACATTACGCCAAATAGACCGCATTATTTTAGAGATTTTGGCTCATGGGGATGGGATGATTCTATTTCCTGAAGGAAGACTGGGAAATACTGAAGGTAAATTGCATTTTCCCCTCAAGCGAGGAACGGTGATATATGCTTTACGTGCTAGTGTACCAATAGTACCAGTTGCTCTCATTGGTACTTATGACCTGTATCTCAGGAAACAGTTAACTATTCGCGTTGGCGAACCGTTACATTTTTCGCCAAATACCAAAACCACTAAACAGGAAGTAGAAACCGCTTTAGAAACTTTGCAAAATGCCATAATAGCTCTGTTGCCAGCTAACTATCAAGAACCAAGAGGAACAAAGTTGTTACGTTACTTCCTTAATCATCTGTTGTGGTGATAGCAGTTGTTAATTCGTAATGAAAAATCTTTTCTAGAACATTAGTTAAGTTAATTAATGCTCTATATCCTTATTTATGTCATTGCATAAATGCAATTATCAAACAGACGAATGTTTGTTATATGCTCTCAGTTTCGTACTAAAGTTAATCAAAAAAATATATCCTTCGTAAGATAGAGTTTTTTGTAAGTTTATATTTACTCAGATTAGACTTTGCCAGTTGATATTTATGTAAGAGAGTATAAGCATTAGCAGATTGTGAAAGTGCAAATACAGTAGCAGTAGTGTTTTTAGCTTTTTAATCTGATTTTTTATTCCAATATAATATCAAGTTAAAAAGAGATTCTTTCCTAAGATAGATATTTTTTTGTAGCAAGGAATTATTTTTAGTCTAAAGTTGAACATTGGCAATTTAATAATATTTTTATAATTGGTATAGTTTTTATCAATCTCAAAAGCCTAGCTTAAAGCAGCAAATAAGAATACAATAAGCTGTTAATTACACCTTGCAGTAATTAACACTTCACTAACTTCGATTTAACGAATATTAGGTAAGTTAAATCGCAAAGTTAAAGCAAACTAAACTTTAACTTTGTGATTTGTCTTGCCAAAAAAAACTTAGCAATCTATTAGATATCGAGTAATAATGTTGAAACGTCGCACAATACTAGTGGGTCTATCTGTACTGAGCTTAACTTTGGCGGTGAGTACAAAAGTTTATGGGCAATCTACTAGCGGGCCAGATGCTTGGCAGACTGTCTACAATGATGCAGTTTCTGGGGCAACAACAATAATCACAGTTCCGCTTTTGAGTCCCTTGTTATCATTTATCCTGCAATTAGTTTACAACTTGGCAGGTTTTTGGGGCGGTTAATTTTTTGTCTCATACCCAAACAGAGCAAGAGTCTAAATAGAGGCTTTGTAGCTTAATTGTTTGGTCAGTTTTTCGTATGTGATCGCATCAATATATCTAACGCAAATTTTTCCATAGTCTAATATTTCATAGCCCGTGAGGAGTTTTCTTTCTATGTTCAAACCTCGCAAAATTTGTAGTGTCTTAACTACAATTATCCTAGCGTTTGCCATCGGTACACAGATATATATACAACCCGCCCTTGCTTCTGGAGGGACGACGTGTAATCCAACGGCAATTAACTTACCTATATGCCCAAGTGCAGCACCTTCTGAGTCAGCTAGTTTCGTTGACCCTACGGCGACAATCACCAACCCCACAAATATTACCTTGGGAGAAAAAGTCTACATCGCACCATTTTCCGAGTTAAACGCTACTAATGCCCCTATTAGCATCGATGCAGGTTCTAATATCCAAGACCAGGTGAAAATTATAGCTTCGGGAACGGGTGTAGAGATTGGCGAGCATGTCATTATGGCACACATGGCCACCATCAAAGGTGCAGCTAAAATTGGTACTCAAGGCTCAACTGGGCCTTTTACCGACCCAGTTACCAATACTCAGTTTAGCAACACTATTCCAGAGATATTTCTGGCCTTCAACTGTGAAATAGATGGTGCAACTATAGAAAGAAACACAGTAGTTAACTTTCTGGCACGGGTTGGCCCTGGTGTTACTTTACCTGCTGGTAAAGTTGTCCTGCCTGGTAAAAATGTCACAACTAACTTACAAGCTAGTAGCGGCACCTTGGGGAAAGTCGCAAACCTGACACAAGCCGACGTTGCATTAATGGAAGGTATCATTGAAGTCAATGAAGCATTTGCCAAAGGATATACAGACTTAGCCAGAACAGACTCAACAAATGTAACAGGAATAAATTACGCTCCAGATACATCTTTTAACTCCGGAGGTCTGCCGCAGATAGGTGGAAGTCCGACCCGTGATCCTAACTATCGTAACCGCATCATCGGCAACATCACTTTTCAAGATTCTTTAGCAACACTCAACAACAAACTAGCTAGTAGAATTTCGCTGCGTGCTGATGAGGGTGAACCCTTTAATGTTGGGCAAATTGCTGGGATGGCAAACGATGTTGTTTTTCACGCTTTAGAAACAACTAGTTTAACTCTTGGGAATGGAATTGGTTATGGGCCTCGCGCTCTAGTTCATGGTGGTAGGCAGGTTGTTAATGGTGTTGCTAATGGCCCTGAAACTAGTGTAGGTGATGCCGTAGGGTTAGGGCCGAACTCCGTTATCTTCCGCGCCAGCATCGGCAACAACTCAGCACTTGGGCAAAGAAGCGCAGTCTTTAATTCTACGATAGCTCCCAGAACGGCGATCGCTTCTCGAACAATTTATGCCGACAACGGCAGCCTGATTTTACCTGTGGAGTGGTAATCAATTTTGCATAATTATGAATCTGAAAATCTTGCCAGTAGTGCAATTAAAATGCCTACGATTGATGCTCCTGCTCACTTTGATATTTGGGCTGGGACTGAGTATTAATAGTAATTCCTCTTTAGCTGCTAACACCTCCTCTAATCAGCCTCAAGTTGTACAACCTCCCATTACCGGACTTGTTTCTACATTGTCGGATGAAGTCAAGGAATTACCAGCAGAGTTAATTCGCTGGTCAACTTACTGGCAAATGTGCTGGGAACCTTATCCCGATGCGAAAGAATATGAACTACAAACGGTACTTGTAGAAGGCAAATCGCCAAAGTTGAAACGTCAAAGCGATCGCTGTTTTCGTATCCAAGCTGCATCTAATGAAAACCAAAAATCACAAGGATTACTCAACCGTGAACTAATCTTATTAATGCACAAGATTCAGCTTGGTTATCGCGTCCGAGCCGTCTTAGATAACAACCGCGTCAGTGAATGGTCTGAAGTAATGGCAGTTGGCGCAACTAATGTCGCTGAATCGAATGGTCAGCTTTCACACATTTAACTTGCCTATCTTTTAGTGTTGACTGTTAACTGTAGTTAACAGTCAACAAAACTCACAGAGCAAGAACTTCTATAACAATTATTTCTCTAAAAAGTTAGTAATTTTAAAATTTGATGTTCCTTCCCAACAGTGATTTAAAGATGCGTTGACTTGAGCATCTGCCGCATCAGCGGACTCTTTAGAAGCATTCAATTGTACGGCTGTTACAAGTTACAATATATTCAAAAATAATCACAAACTGTTTTTGAGTTGAAATTCTCTCAACGACAATTGTTTCGCCCACCTTGGGTATTTGTGGTAAATGTGCCACAAATGTTTCAATCTTAGGTTTATCTAGTGGATTTTTGAAATTAAAATATTTACAGTAAACAAGAACTTTCACGCAGGAACCCATCAATAATTAATAGTCATTTATCGTTATTCATTAGTTAAAATTGCTGAGTTTTGAGGTTTAAGTAAGATATTCTTTCTTGCTCACTCTGTACTTCTTATACATCATTTACCTTGCCAAAGCCTTGCTAAAAACTTAATAGTTTTCATCAACATTTCTTCCAACCACAACATAGTATTATCAAGCCAGACTAAAATCTTTTCTAAGAAATGCTGTTCATAACCAATAGAAGTTGCTTTAATGTCTATCCAGTCGGGTTGAGCCTCAACCTGATGATTTTGGCTTTGGTGTTGAGTAATTTGGCTTGCTTCAGTTTGTTTGACATTTGCAACTTTACCAGATATTTTTTGACTTTGGCTCAAATTGCGGCTTGATTTTTGTCTTTTTACTAAACCAGCGCCTACTTTTGGTTGCTGTATAGTTAACTTGTTCTGTGGATATGGACTGGAAGGTAAAGTAGAATTTTGCGGTGATGTGGGTGTCACTGTGTTGTCTGCAACTGTTGGAGAACTACTAAATAAGTCATTCCAACTCAGCCAAGGGACGGCTGCTACATCCTTATTTTTATTTTTTAATTTTCTGTTTTGAGGTAAAGCTTGATGATTTCTAGGGCGTAAATATTGTCCTTTAGTAGGAGTTTTACTATTGCCTGAGGGCATTTTTTTCCCTCTACCAATACCAAAAAAGTAATTTAATGCTGCTTCAATCAAAGCTTGAAAATGCAGTGTTTGAGTTTCTAAAATATCAGGTGTAACGGCAATATTTACCCTAGAGTTTAGCTCCTCTTTGCCATAAAGAAATACGTTGAATTGTGTTTGGGTAATTTGGATAAGTTCTTGGCTACGTTGTTGTACTGGAACTACAGCATTTTCTTCCAATTTTGCCACAATTTTATCTACCAGTTCCAAGAAAGATCTACTGTTAAGTAAATGGGTAGGTATGCCTTGAGTTAATTGTGTAATATTAGGTGGATTTTCACCAGTCAGTTTAGCTAATAAACGATGAATTTCTGGTAACAATTCTAATGATGTTTCAGCTTCTATTACTTGTTGAGTATGCCAGTAATTAGCAACTTCGTGAATAATTCTGTTTGTCAGTTTTGTCTGCTGCTGAGGTGTCAAAACATCCAAGATTTCATTACTGCTAGAAACTAAGACTAAATGGCGATCGCCTAAATTTGTCGCAATTCCCTGGACTGCTGGTAAATAGCGCTGGAAAGCATTTTCTCGCTGAGGTGAAGTCAGACTACCAGGGGAATTATCTGAAATCGTTAAGGATTGAGCCAAAGAAGGGTTATTTGTGGGACGATGTTGAAACAGTTTTCTCCACCATTTTCCTGCGGAATTCCCAAGTGCTGATGTTTTTGCAGGAGTGGCTATTTCTTCGGATGGAAGATTTTGGACTGCTTCTAAGACACGCTGTATAGGCGTATCAGCAGTTAAGGGAGTTTCGGGTGGGCGATCGCTATAATTTGGTTGTAACTTTAGCCTAGGTTGTGGTTCTTTGGTATGCAGCGTTTTCACCTTTGACTCGGCTGAATGTAACAGTAGATACAACGGGTAAAGTAATGCTTCTACACCCCACTTGGTAGTAACTTGTACTTGCCGAAAAGTTTGTTCCCATCGTTGTGTCAACCGCCGAGATTGCTGGTGGACAAAGTTAAAGAGTCTGCTTTGATAACGCCCAGAAGAACCAGATGACATGGTAGTGATTTATGAGTTCGAGTTTTGTTTAGTTGTGAGACTCCCGCCAAAAAATAGATAACGACAAACTGTTAATCATCGTAAGTGCCATCATCTTAGCGAAAATATGACCCCTCCTGTATCTCAATCTCAGACAAATTTAATCTCCGAGACTACTGAGCAATTACGCTCTTATTGTCAAGTTAATCTTCAGTCTACTTGGCTATACCAAGAATGTGACCGGAATATTACGGATGTTGTTACATCTAATTTGTCTGATTGGCAACCTGTAGAGTTAAATGCTAAAGGACATATCGCTTGGCAAGGTGGGAAACAAGTTTTATGGCTGGTACAGAAACTAGTGGTTCCCCAAGATTTACAGGGTTATCCTTTAGCGGGGTTATCTTTGCGCTTGGCTTTGATTTGGTGGGCTGATGCGGCGGAGGTTTATGTTAATGGAGAATTAGTTCAAGCAGGAGATTTATTTGATTTTTACCCCAGAGTATTGCTGAGTCAAAGTGTATCTTTTGGGGATGAGTTTATCGTAGCTTTGCGCTTGGTCAGTCCCGGACATGACAATGGGGCTTTGATGCGATCGCTTTTAATTTACGAGTCTACCGATTACAATCATCCTGACCCTGGTTTTGTTGCTGATGAGTTGGCGGTGGCGCAGTTGTATTTGGCAAAGTTTGCGCCGGAACAGTTAGATGAGTTGGCGGCGGAGATAGAAAGAATAACGAACCGCAGAGGAGCCACTGCGTTGGGCGGGTTTCCCGACTTGAAGCAAGTGGCGTGCGTAAAGGACACAAAGGAAGAGAGGGAAGAGTGGGATAAATATCTTTTGTCTCTGCGTCAAAAGTTATTTCAATCCAAAATCCACAATCTAAAATCTACAATTTTCTTGTTGGGCCATGCCCATTTAGATTTAGCATGGTTGTGGCCGGTGAATGAAACCTGGAATGCAGCCCAAAATACTTTTGAGTCAGTTCTGAAATTACAGAAAGATTTTCCCGAATTAATTTTCTGTCATTCCACACCCGCCCTTTATGCTTGGGTGGAAGAACATCGCCCAGATTTATTCGCCGCAATTCAACAAGCCATAGCAGCTGGAACTTGGGAAATTATTGGCGCTACCTGGGTGGAACCAGAATTAAATTTAATTAGTGGTGAGTCGATAGTTCGTCAGTTATTGTATGGTCAGCGTTATTTTCAAGAAAAATTTGGCAAGATTTCGCCGATAGTTTGGGTTCCAGACAGTTTTGGTTTTTGTGCAACGTTACCGCAGTTTTTTGTGAATGCAGGTGTGGAGTATTTTGTCACTCAAAAACTGCGCTGGAATGATACTACTAAATTTGATTATGGGGCTTTTTGGTGGCGATCGCCTGACGGTAGTCAAGTATTTAGTTTGATGTCTGCACCTGTTGGGGAAGGCATTGATCCAGTTAAAATGGCAGCTTACACCCTGGAATGGCAAGCCCAAACAAACTTACAAGCATCACTCTGGCTACCTGGGGTGGGCGACCACGGCGGCGGCCCCACCCGTGATATGTTAGAAATTGCTCAACGCTGGCAACATTCCCCAGTCTTTCCAGAACTAGAATTTACAACTGCCCAAAAGTATTTACAACAAATTAATCAAGCAGACTTGCCCACCTGGGATGATGAACTATATTTGGAATTCCATCGCGGCTGTTATACTACTCACGCTGATCAAAAGCGTTGGAATCGATATAGTGAAAATTTACTATATCAAGCTGAATTGTTTGCGACCTTAGCCACCATTACTTGTGATGTCCAATATCCTAAAGCAGACATAGAAAACGCTTGGAAGCAAGTATTATTTAACCAATTTCACGATATCTTGCCTGGTTCTTCCATCACTCAAGTTTATACTGATGCTTTGCCAGGGTGGCAGCAAGTAGAACAAGTGGGGACAAGAATATTAGAAGAGTCGATGCAGGCGATCGCATCTCACTTTACCTTACCAGAACCACCAGAACCCAATAGTTTACCAATATTCGTTTTTAATTCTCTCAATTGGCAGCGTTCTGAAGTAGTTGCAATTAACTTACCTACAGCTAACCCAGCATGGCAGATATACGATGTCGCTGGAAATCAAATTATCTCTCAATTAACCCAAGCAACAACATTACTATTTTTAGCCACCGATATTCCCTCCGTAGGCTACCGCCTATTTTGGCTAGTTCCAGCATCCCAACTCCCCAGCAATTCACCATCTTCGACCACTGATTTTGTCCTCGAAAATCAATTTCTGCGGGTAGTTATTGACCCAGACACAGGTGATTTATCCAGCGTTTTGGATAAAAATCATCAACGAGAAGTCTTAAGTGGTGCAGGAAATCAATTACAAGCCTTTAAAGATAGCGGTCAATATTGGGATGCTTGGAATATTGACCCAAATTATGCCCAACACCCCTTACCAGCCACCAGTCTCAAATCTATTCAAGTATTAGAGCAAGGGCCAGTACAACATCGCCTGCGTGTAGTGCGTCAGTTAGGCGAATCAGAATTTCGGCAAGATTATATTTTACAAGCAGGTTCACCGCTGCTAAAAATTGCCACCACAGTTAATTGGCAAGAAAATCAAGTCTTTGTTAAAGCTGCATTTCCTTTAAATGTGGAAGCAGACTTTGCTACTTATGAAATTCCCTGCGGTGCTATTCGTCGCTCCACTAAACCCCAAACCCCCGCAGAACAAGCCAAATGGGAAGTACCCGCCTTACGTTGGGCTGATTTAACCGGAGAAACAGAAATCGGTATTTACGGTGTTAGTTTGCTAAATGATTGTAAATATGGCTACGACGCTCAACACAATCAACTACGTCTATCCTTGTTACGCAGTCCCAATTGGCCAGACCCAGAGTGTGATAGAGGCTTTCACGAATTCACCTACGCCTTGTATCCTCACGCTAATACTTGGGAATCAGCCCAGACAGTACAACGTGGCTATGAACTAAACATTCCCCTGCAAGTCTTTTCTCCTCAAAACTCAGCACTCAGCGAGAACTTGCGTGCGCGGGTTCCCCGCGTTGAGCAAAGTTCGATAACTCAGCACTCAGCACTAAATAATATTGACCGAATCAGTTTCTTAAATTTAACTTCTCAAAATTTAATCTTAATGGCCTTGAAGCCAACGGAAGATAACCCCCAAGAGTTTATCCTTCGGTGTTATGAATCACAGGGAAAAACAGCCGAGTTGTGCTTACAGAGCGATTTAGACCTGCTTTTAGGAGAGAAAGTAGATTTATTAGAAAGTTCCCTAGATATTACTGAATTTTCACTTAGGCAACAACCACTTACAATACATCCTGGAAAAATCACTACTGTCAAAGTAATATCAGCACTTAATCTTCAACAGGAGTAAGCCAGTAGTCCGGAGTCACCATATTTTTACTATGGACTATTGACTCTGGACTATTGACTAAATCTAATCTTCGTGGTCGTCAAAAGGATCTGCCAACTCCTTGCTTGGTGGGCCAAATGATGTATAAATTCCATAGGCAGTAATGGCTACAAGCATCGCGCCAACAGAAATGCTAAGAACTATTGCGGGTTCCATAAAATATAGATTGATTATGAGTGCTATTCTTATAGAATATTACAGAAGATTAAAAAAAGCTTTGGCAACTAATCTTAGGTGAACTATGGCACAACGGACTAGGTTGGGAGATATCCTGAGACCTTTGAATTCTGAGTACGGTAAAGTGGCTCCAGGCTGGGGAACTACCCCAGTAATGGGCGTTTTTATGGCGCTATTTTTGGTGTTTTTACTGATAATTCTGCAACTTTACAATAGATCCATCTCAATTCAGGATGTGTTGGTTGATTGGCGCAGTTTAGGCGGCTAATTTACAACGTAGCAATCAAGCTTGCGTATTCAGCGAACTTACACCCGGCTTGTCCGGGTTTTTTTGTAAGTTATGGACTTGAAAGGTTAGCCTGAAACAAGTCACCATAGTAATGATGGGGAAATGTTTTATTTTAACTCCCCACTCTCCTAATTTTGTTTGCCTGCATATTGATAGGAGCGATCGCATGAATATATTTGGTATTGGTCTGCCAGAAATGGCTGTAATTATGATAGTCGCACTTTTAATCTTTGGCCCTAAAAAATTGCCAGAGATTGGCCGCAGTGTCGGGAAAGCGATTCGCGGTTTTCAAGAGGCTTCTAATGAATTTCAAAATGAATTTAAACGAGAAGCCGAACAAATTGAACAAGTTGTGAAAACTACTGCTGAACTGGAACCAAAAAAAATCGAAGCGGCTCAACCACAACAAGATACAGTTAATTCTTCTCAAAATAGCTAATGGAGTGCTGAGTTAAAAACTAGCCTCTAGCCTCCAATCCCTTAAAATAGTGCTGCGAATCGATTGATTGTAAGTGAAATGACAGAAGTTGGAACACAACCAGCTTTGGTAATTCCCCAACTAATTGTTGGTTTGGGGAATCCAGAGCCGAAGTATGAACAAACACGCCATAATATTGGTTTTGCTGCTGTCGATGCTCTGGCTCGTGCTTGGCAAATTTCTGTAACAGAAAATCGCAAGTTTCAGGGAGAGTATGGCGAAGGCATAGCATTTGCTGGAAATAAAATCCGGTTGCTGAAGCCGTTAACTTACATGAATCGCTCAGGACAAGCAATACAATCTGTAACAAGTTGGTACAAATTGCCCCCAGAGTCTGTTTTGATCATCTATGATGATATGGATCTGCCTTTAGGGAAAACTCGCCTGCGCTTATCTGGTTCTGCTGGTGGGCATAATGGGATGAAAAGTGCGATCGCCCATCTTAGCACGCAAAATTTTCCTCGTTTGCGTATCGGCATTGGTAAACCAAAAGACGCGGCTAACAGCGATAACTCAGAAACTGTCTCTCATGTACTAGGAAAATTTTCTGCTGCTGAAACTCAATTGATGTCTGCTGTACTTCAGTTTGTAGTTGAGTGTGTAGAAATGAGTCTGAAACAAGGAGTCGAAAAGGCTATGAATCGCTGTAATAGCCGCACTGTTGAAGTTAATAGTTAATGGAGTGCTGAGTAAAAATTTTATCCTCTAGCCTCTAGTTACCATAAACAGCAATATACCCAAACCTATGCCAGGGTTGGGTAAATGTTGTTAAATTTCATGTGAGTATTATGGCAAAGTGCTGTTGCTGATTGAGATTGGTATTCTTTAAGCAACGCCAGTACCAAACCACAGATGTTTATTTAAACCGGCGCTTGCGTCTGGCTGCTACGGCCTTGCGTTTGCGCTTTTCTAATGGTGTTTCAAAATGTCGATGGTATTTAACGTCAGCTAATATACCAGCTTTAGATACTTGGCGCTTAAACCGACGTAGCGCTGAATCTATTCCCTCGTTTTCGCCTAGAACCACTTGGGTCATTCTGTTTCCTCGTTATAAATAATTTCCATTGTAATAGTAGCCTCCAACTTAGCCAAACTCCGCTGAATAGCCTTCAAACATCTTAGTCACCACCATAAAGCAGCGTGAGAAATCCTATTTATTATGGCAATTTAGTATTATATGCAATTATCAATAAATCAATCATTGTCTATTGCAAATAGAGTTTTGATGAAAGATATACTCAAGTTTCTATTATTATCAGTAAATGTATGTATTAATACTTTAACAAAATAGTTATTTCATCCTTTATAAGTTAATTCTGCCCTGATTTAATAACTTAAAACCAAGGGACATTGCAGTAAATGAAACAGCAAAACTCCATAAACTAGTTGGTCTTAAAATTACTCCTCCACTTAAGAAAACTAGCACTATGCCAATACCTAGCAATATCCAACCAAAATTACCAGTTTCTCTAGGAAAGAAAATCAAGGCAAAAATCCCAGACATAATTGCTAAAACTGAACCAGTTGCAGGTAAACTCCGATAGAAAAATGAATAGTAGCCGCTAACAAAGATAATGTTTTGTCCGAAAAAATATAAACCTAGAAATAATAAAATTAAGCCTATAAGTTTGATTAAAAGCCTACCCATAACTGTTTGATTTTATTGACTAAAAATGAAGTTAATTTACGCTGATTATATTTTAGTTATTAATTAAAAACTAGATATCATGGTAAAAATTTATCTAGGTTTTATGATTTTTCAGTAAATATACGTAAAAAAACAGTTGATGAGGCAGAAATCTGAAAGTTACTCAGCACTCACGATGATAGACAGCGCTAGTTGATAGACTTGGCGGCGGGAAAGTGAGGTAAATTTAGCTAGTTGACGGCTGGCTTGCGATCGCGATATTCCTTGACTAATTAACTGTTGTAATTCAGCTTTTAGTTCTACTTCGGTTAATAATGGTTGAGTGATTGGAGTTCCCGCCACAACTAAAGTGTATTCACCTTGGGGTTCTCGTTGTTGATAATGGGCGATCGCCTCGGCGATTGTGCCGCGCCAAAATTCTTCGTATAATTTAGTTAATTCTCTGGCTAAAACAATTTGGCGATCGCTGCCAAAAACTTCTGCTAAGTCTTGCAAAGTTTCGGGTAAACGATGGGGCGATTCGTAGAAAATTAAAGTGCGGGATTCTGTTTGCAAAGTTTCTAGATGTTCCCGTCGCTGTTGGGTTTTTGGCGGTAAAAAACCTTCAAAAGTAAATTTATCTGTGGGTAATCCCGCAGCGCTCAAAGCTGTGATTGCTGCACTTGCACCGGGAATTGGTACTACGTTGATTCCGGCATCAATACAAGCCTTAATCAATTCATAACCAGGATCAGAAATTCCCGGCATACCTGCATCACTAACTAAAGCGATCGCTTTATCATTACTTAAATTCTCTAATATTTCAGGAATGCGACTATTGCGGTTATGTTCGTGGTAACTTAACTGGGGTGTTTTCACTTGAAAATATTGTAACAGTTTGCCAGTATGACGCGTGTCTTCCGCCGCAATCAAATCCACTGTCTGCAAAATTCGCACCGCCCGAAAAGTGATATCTTCTAGATTGCCAATGGGTGTGCCAACAACGTAAAGTGTTCCTGGTTGTGGATCTGTTTGCATGAGAATATAATTCGGAGTTCGTAATTCGTAATTAGGTTTTGTCGTTTTAGTTCTGGAGAACGAAAATTACTGGTGTATCGGGGATTATTTGTTGGTTTAGTCACTTTAGATTTGATTTATCTTGCTGATTCTGCCCCTCAAAATAATCAGAAGATGGTTGCTGCTGACTATACTGTAGCAGCAGGAGGGCCAGCGACAAATGCGGCTGTAACTTTTGCTCATTTAGGTAATCAAGCAGATATCTTGGGTGTGGTTGGTTCGCACCCAATGACGCAACTAATTTATCGTGACTTAGAAAATTATAGAGTAGCGATCGCCGACCTTGAACCTAACCAGCCGACACCCCCACCTGTATCTTCAATTATTGTGACTCAAGCAACTGGTGAACGGGCGGTAATTTCCATTAATGCGGCGAAAACCCAAGCCAGCAGTACATCTATCCCCATGAATATTTTGCCAGATATTGATATTGTATTAATTGATGGACATCAGATGGAAGTTGGTAAAGCGATCGCACAAACGGCAAAAACCGCTAATATCCCGGTAGTTATTGATGGTGGTAGTTGGAAACCCGGCTTTGAAGAAATCTTACCTTTCGTAGATTATGCGATTTGTTCAGCCAATTTTCATCCGCCTAACTGCAATGCAGAAGTAGAGGTGATTGATTACCTGAGTAATTTTGGCATTCCCCACATTGCTATTACCCACGGTGATCAATCAATAGCATATCTAAGTAGTCAGCAAAGTGGTACTATAACCGTACCGCGCATTATACCAGTTGATACACTGGGGGCTGGAGATATTTTTCACGGCGCTTTCTGCCACTATATATTAAGTGATAATTTCACTCATGCCTTAGCACAAGCCGCTAATATCGCCGCTGGTTCCTGTCAATTTTTTGGCACACGTCGCTGGATGGAAGAGAAGCAATGAAAGATTTAGCCGAAATATTAGCGATCGCTCGTGATGTAGGCTGGAAAGCAGCAGATATACTCCATTCTTATTACCACGGTACAATTAAAGATGCTGATTTACAGGTGCAATACAAACAGAATGAGCCTGTGACCATTGCAGACATTACCGTCAGTCAATATATTTTGCAGAGATTACAAGCCGCTTTTGGTGACGAAGATTTTACTTACATCAGCGAAGAAACTTATAAATCACAACTCCAGCAACAAAATTCTCAGTTAGTATGGCTAATTGATCCTTTAGATGGCACCAAAGATTTTATTGACAAGACTGGAGACTATGCGATTCACATTGCTTTAATTCAAGATCATCGCCCTATTTTATCAATCGTAGCTGTGCCAGAAGCCGAAACAATCTACTACGCTACAAAAGATGGCGGAACATTTAAGGAAACACCAAAAGCAACTGTACCCATTACACTTTTAACAGAAAAATCCATCGAAGATTTAACCTTAGTTGTCAGTCGTTCTCATCGCCATGAAAGGCTCAACTATTTACTACAACACTTACCTTGCCAAAATCAAAAAGCTGTGGGCAGTGTAGGTTGTAAAATTGCTACTATTCTCGAACAAAAAGCAGACATTTATATTTCTCTTTCTGGTAAGTCTGCGCCTAAAGACTGGGATATAGCTGCACCAGAGCTAATTTTAACCGAAGCTGGTGGTAGTTTTACTCATTTTGATGGCAGTCCTTTGCGATATAACACCGATGATATCAATCAGTGGGGAGGATTATTTGCCAGCAATAGTAACTATCACCAAATTTTGTGTCAGGAAGCGCAAAGGATATTATTAGAGTTCGACAATCTTAAAAGAGTTTAACACTATATATATATATAGTTAAAATTAGCTTGTCTAGATTGACTATATAATTCATAATTATATGTAATAGTTAATCTAATAAATGTCTATGAACATATTTTTAAATATTTATTAGGTACAAATACTCAAATATCTTATACATATAGTTACAAACTACAAAGTTTTTTGACTACTTGATAACTTTGATTCTTTGAAGGTTGTGCTATACTTTGGCATATAAGGATTATTTTCGGTTGAGTAACTCGTTTTGATTTTGAAAAAGCGTCTCTCCGAATTTAACTCTCTACACTCCCTGAATTCGGAGACATTATATGTCAATTTACGTTGGAAACTTGTCTTACCAAGTCACTGAGGAAGACTTGAAAATGGCATTTAGCGAATACGGAAAAGTAAATCGTGTTCAGTTACCCACTGACCGAGAAACAGGCCGTCCTCGTGGTTTTGCCTTTGTAGAGATGGAAACAGAATCACAAGAAACTGCCGCTATTGAAGCACTAGATGGTGCTGAATGGATGGGACGTGACTTGAAAGTAAATAAAGCTAAACCTCGTGAAGAAAGAAGCCCTTCTCGCGGTGGTGGCGGCGGCTGGGGTAACAATAACCGTGGCGGTGGCGGCGGCGGTCGTGGCGGTCGTTACTAAAATTTTGAAATAAAAATTTAGCATTTAGAGTCTCCAGCAGAAACGAGCCTTTGGCTCGTTTCTGCTGGAGTATCTTATTTTTTCTCTATAGTTCAATATTCATCCATCATCAGGAGGAATGAGAATGACGCAAGTCGTCTTGGGGGAGAATGAGGGTATTGATTCAGCTTTGCGAAGATTTAAACGGAATTTTCCAAGACAAGAGAAAGAAACGTCACTTTGAGATACCGCTAGAAAAACAAAAACGCAAAGCGGTTGCAAGACACAAACAAAATCGTAGCAACGGCGCTCGTCGCTTCAAATAATACTTCTAGCCCATCTGGCTAACCAATAAAATAATTTAGACAAATATTAATCAAAATACTAGTTGTAATAGCGCTCACGATTTTATAGCGGCGGTGCTACATGTCTAACCAGTATATATAAAGTTACAATAATTTTAGGTAGTAAAATTTCCTTGGCAAAATCTCCAGCCATTGAAATATAGTAGGAAATAGGAAATAAGCTGGAAAGCCTCTTGGTATATTGCTTTGTTCTTAAAATTTGTCACTCATTCACCTGTAATCTGTTGTGTATCTACCTATATACATACTAAATGTTGTAGTCTGTAGCCTGATTCGGTAATTTCTGGCTTTGGATTTTCAGAAAAATGTTGCGTGTTTATCATATTTTCATAGCTGCGCTTTTACTGTTATTAATGCCATTCGGTGCAAAATTCATCCTCCCCTACTTTTCTGGAACTAAGGTAGAGCCAAAGAACCAAGTAGCGTCCACATCCAAGGCTTCCCCACCAGTTAAGTCGGGAAACCCTTCTACCTCAATAGGGGGAAATGTTTGGCAGAAAGTTTTAGGTAAAAATATTGTAGTGCCTAGCGGTTGGCAAGTGGTTCCATGTCAGGGAACTGAACCTTTGTTATGTGTATCTGCCAAAGGTGAAGTTTTAGGTACACTTGAGATGAGTGTTTCTCAAGTTAGTCAAAATCCCAATTTTCAAAAGCATCTGGCTGATGCAGGTATTTCCTTCGGCACGAAACTAGACTATAAAAATTCTAGTAACCAAACTAAAGTCCTCGCAGCGCTGAAAGCTTGGTCTGGTGACTATTATGCTGCGTTGAGTAAAGATCGCCAAAAAGGAAATGGCAATCAAATTATATTTTCTACTCATCCATTAGAAAATATATCAGTTGGTAAGCTGCCAGGAATACGCTACGGTTTCACAGGTATTAAAGCTGAAGGTGGATTACAAGAGCAGTATATTAGTTATGCTGCTTTTGATGGGAATGCGCTGTATATAATTAGTACAGCTTTTGACCCAAATGCTGCTAAAGGTAAGTTTGAAAAATTGGAAAATTTAGTAATTTTTCAGCCTTATTTAGATGCGATCGCCGAAAATTTAAACTTATAAGTTAGTCATTAGTCATTAATCATTTGTAAATACATAATGACTAATGACTAGGAGTGATTTAACTAAATCTCAGCTACAGCGCGTTCAATTAGGCGACGTACTAAAGTTTGCGTACCTGTATGTTCGTAATAATTAGTAGACACATCTAAGAAGGCTGCCAAATAATCCAACTTGTCATCACTCACTTCCATAAAACTTTGCAAGTGACTAACGACATTTTGCGGAGTTAAATTATTGCTAGTAACTAAGCCATTCATCCAACCTTTAACAGAATCAACACTTTCGCCAATAAAGTTTAGTTTACTAGCAGCATTACCGCCAGGGATTGCATCTTGAATGCCTTTAAAGGTTGTGTTTTGTTCCAGTTCTTGGGGGCTAGTTTGGTTAAGTAAAGATAACGCTTTATTGATGAAATCTGGGCCTAAAGGTATCAACCCATCAATACAAACTAATGCTACTAATCGCATGAGCGATTCACCGCTGTATTCACCTAAAGCACCGACAAAATCGCCGATGCTATCTCCAGGAATACCATTAATTTGGCAAAAAGCTACTAATTCAGCGACTACTTTTAAGGATAAATCAATCGTTTGTGCTTTATCTGGTTTGGGAGTCACAGAGTTAAGAAAACCCAAAAGGGGAATTGATTCACCAACTTTGTTAGCTAATGCGGCTGCACCGAGAACTTTATCTGTACCATCAACAGTTTGATAAAGCCACATAGCTGTTTGGTAGCCTTGAGAGCTATCGTTATACAGATAAATAGCTCGTTCGCCAATTTGTTGAATTAACTCTTCGTCTTCTTCACCAGTCACAGTTTTAATGGTGTTGACAAAGCCAACAGTATTTTGCCATTCACCAGGAGCAACAAAATCGAGAGCCTTCAACATAGATATTGTTAAACCACCAGTAGGTAGTTGATCAACCAATTCTTGAATCGGTTTACCCATAAAAATCTCCTGATTGCGAGTTTGTTATCTAAATATTTTGAGTGTTGATTATTTGAGTTTGGCTAGGCCATCAAGATTAAATTTACTGAGCCAATCGGCGCGATCGCTCGCTGTAAATGTCGTAGCTTTTGACTGAACTTTGACTTGATACTTCCCTACCAAAATCGCACTTTGGGTTTTACCCTGTTCTACAGCCGGATATCCAGCAATCTTTTTGGTGCTTTTAGAGAATTTTGCTGCTGCTTCTGGGGTGCTGGTTGTATCCGAAATCGACAGCACCGCTACTTCTTTACCAGCTTTTTTCAACTTAGCTTCTGCAAAACCTTTTTTCTCTTGAGTGTAAACGCGATCATAACCACCACCAGATTTTGGAAAGAATTTGTTAAATTCACTTCCCTGAGTCGCAGTCTTGGCAACTGCTTGACCTTTTTTCTGTTTACTGCTTTCTTGTTGTACTTGGTCAAAACGCCCTGGTGTTTTAGGTGTACAAGCTGTTGTCAATAATAATACTGAGATGAGCAACACAGCTAAAACTTTCCGCCCACGATAGAAACTCATGTTTCCGACTCCTTATACTTTGAGGCAATTATCAACGCACTTGTCAAATTTTGCCCACAAAATTTATTTTTTGATAACTATTGACATTAATGTAGAGTTACTCAGTCTGTGATTGTATGGCTAATCTTGCTCCAGGCTGAACACTAGAAGCCTGAGTAGCCTTGATACTATGGGAAAAAGAGACTTTAGCGCCTCTGATGTTTTGAGACTATTACAAAAATTTGTGAAGCAGAACAATGAACACTGATTGTGGCAATCTTATTGGGGAAAATTTTTTAGTTCGAGCGATACATACTTCTATCAAAGGTAGAGCCAGATATAAAGTGAGGGGATTGCATGATTCTCTATCGCTAAAACAATACCTAGAATTGAGATTGTCAAAAGAAGATATGATCTTTCAAGCCAGTGCTAACCATTTAACAGGGAATATTTTGGTACTGTTTCAGCCAGATTTTAGTCCCAATGCGATCGCCTGGCTGCTGCAAAATATCGTTTTAGATTACACAAGAGTTCATAAACAATTACCACCCAGTAGTGCGCCAGAATTTATTCCTAGCAAGAGCCTTTCTAAGGTGGTGCGATCAGATACCACAGTCAATCAATGGCGTAGTCAAATAATTCCTGTAGCAGCAGCCTTTTCTGCGTTGTCCTTGGGTGCAGCCCTATTACACAGAAATGGTTTAGACACCAGTATTTTACTAACTCTTCAAAAGCTGCATACGCCCTTACTAGATCGCCTCATGGTAGGTATAACTTCCCTAGGTGAGCCACCACTGTTAATCTTGAGTTGTTTAACATGGGAAGCGATGTTGCTGTATCGCCGCCGTCGATTACAAGCTACTACCTTTGGGATGGCGGCGGTGGGGGCGATTAGTTTAAATTACCTGCTGAAAGAACTATTTGTAAGGGCGCGTCCAGCTTTGTGGGATTACATTATTAACGTCAATCACTACAGTTTTCCCAGTGGACATGCAATGGTGTCAATGGTGGTTTATGGTTGTATGGGCTATTCCCTCTCCAAAGAATTTCCCCAATGGCGATCGCAAATTTTCACCTTAACTGTGATTTTAATTTTGGCAATTGGTTTTAGTCGGCTTTATTTGGGGGTACATTGGCCTACAGATGTGATTGCTGGTTATGCGGTGGGTTTAGTGTGGTTGACTGCTTGTGTTGTTTATGAAGCTTGTCAAACTTCGAGGAGTGCGGAGTTAAAGGCAGAGTTAGGCGGAGTTTTGGTTTAAATTGACGATGGGTGCAGAAATTACACCTTGAGATTCTAAGAAGGCGGCTACTCGCAAGATTAAAGCTTCATTGTAGGGTGCGGCGATTAACTGCACACCGAGAGGTAAAGCATTGGGGCGTTGAATGGGTATTGATAAAACAGGTAAGCCGATAAAAGATAAGGGTTGAGTGAATAATCCCAAATGAGGACGCACTAAAATTTCTTCCCCATTTAAAATCATCGTCTGTTGACCAATTAATGGTGCAGAAATAGGTGTGGTGGGGGCGAGAATGATATCGACATTTTGAAAAACTTCTCGAACGCGATCACGGTACCATTGACGAAAGCGTTGCGCTTGCAAGTACCAACTACTGGGAATTAACGCCCCAGCCAAAAAGCGATCGCGGGTTGCGGGGTCAAAATCTTGGGGACGCGATTTCAATTGATCTAAATGCAGATTTGCGCCTTCGCTGGCTGTAATTACAAAAGCCGCTGCACGGGCGCGTTGAGCCTCTGGGATGGTGATATATTCAGTTACACCTAAAGCCGCTGCTACTGTTTGGACTGCGGCTAATGCTTCTGGTACTGCACCTTGGACAAAATAATCATCTGCGATCGCAATTTTCAGATGAGAGATATCTTGATTAAGTTGAAGTGAACACAATTGTGGCGGACGTTTTGTACAAATGCGATCGCCTTCATCTTCTCCTTGTAGCACATCAAACACTGTAGCGATATCTGCCACCGAACGAGCAAAAGCGCCAATATGGTCAAAACTACTAGAAAATAACGTGACACCTGCGCGAGATAAGCGTCCGTAAGTTGGCTTTAAACCAAACACCCCGCATAAAGCCGCAGGTACGCGAATCGAACCGTTAGTATCAGAACCCAGGGTGAAAGGAACCAAACCAGCCGCAACCGCCGCCGCAGATCCGCCAGAAGAACCACCTGCTAACCGTTGTAAATCATGGGGATTGTGAGTAGTACCATAATGAAAGTTTTCCGTGACAAATCCATAAGCATACTCATCCATATTTAAAGCCCCAAGCAACACAGCACCAGCTTGTTTTAACTTGGCTATGGCTGTTGCATCTTGGGTAGCTGGAAGATTTTCGGCATTAATTTTTGCCCCAGCCAGGGTTGTGATACCAGCAATATCAAACAGATTTTTCACAGCAAAAGGTACGCCAGCTAGTACACCTGGAGAATTACCTTGAGCGATTTCTTGATCAATTCTGGCTGCATCTGCTAAAGCTGTTTCGGTAATGACAGTGGTAAAACAGTTAAGTTGATCATCTAGTTTGGCAATTCCTGTGAGTGCAGCTTGAGTCACTTCTACGGCACTAACTTTACCACCGCGCACAGCAGCTGCTATTGATAAGGCATCAGCGAACTCTAAATTCATTGTTTAGATAATATTGCGTTTAGCTTTTTGAGTAACCGCAGTCCCCATAGTTTTTGTGAGTTGTAACAATACAACAGTAAAACCCAAGTCGACAAAACAAGATACTAAAAACCACACAGGGAGAAATTTATCTCCAGGATTTTTAGAAGCTTCAAAAACGATGCGGTTCAAAGCTCTTGACCCGATCATAAAACAATATAGTGGCGCTATCAGCGATCGCACTCGTTCACTCAAACTCGTTAAATCACCACCTTCTGCTTGAAATTTTTCTGCAAAGGTAGATAAGGTGTGAGATATTCCCCAAAGGCTGTATATGGGAATCATAAATCGCGCGATCGCACCGCCGGGAGTAATTGGATATTCCTGAAAAAGATTTTTTAAATCAGCATGGATACGATGTAGCCAAACCAAAAAAATAATAATTGAAATTACACCAATCAACAACGAAACTATTGATATGAGTCCATCAATAGAAGCAAATATTTGATAAATTGGCTGTGCTATGACTGCTAACAAAGAGAAAAACGTAGAAATAACTCCAATTCCCATCAACACCCACAGCAAACGCACCAAAAATTTCCCAATAGCCGCAGACTTCAATGAACTACCAGCATTGAAATTACTCATTTCCTGTTTCCAATGGCATTATTGGCTAATATCTTAATCTTGGTAGTTATATCTAAGACTCAGTGCATTTACTTGAGGAGTCCAGTAGATTCTCAGCAACTATGGTTCAAATACTGGTGCAGATTCAACTTCTGCGGGTAAAGGAAAAGAATTTACGAGTTGAGCGATCGCTTTAATTCTTACAAAATTCGCAACCACTCCATCACGATATTCATCTTTGATTGGCAAATCTAATAATAAAGACATTTGCTCAACATATTTATTTACATCTAATTCTTGATTTTGCATATTTTCTAGCAACTTCCCCATTTTAAAATCTATAATTTGTACAAATTATAGAGTTCAAACTCAAAACCTCTCTCCTACAAGGAGAGAGGTTTGGAGAGAGGTCAAAACAGTGCTACACTCAACCGATAACTGCTATAAAACATCCTAAAAAGTAAAAGTAGTCCGAAGTACACCCACCGTTGTAGTCTCGTTTCTACTGTCACCTTCAGGGTTAAACAACACAAAAGCTCCGGGAGTAATGCTAATATTATCTGTCAGCTTCAAACGATAATACGCCTCTAAATGATAAGGAGTAGTACGATTTACCCCATCTGGAGCCAATTGCGCTGCACCACCTGCATCAGAACGAAACAGCGGTTGTCCAAACAGAATTCCCGCATTATTTCCTGATTTAAATAAATCATTAAAGTGCAGCCCTACCATCCAGCTAGTAAATGTAGTGGAAGCATTAACAACATCAGAAGAATCATCCACAAACATTGCAGCACCATAACCAGATAAAGCAACTTTTGGTGAAAAACGCCAAGTTACCGTACCACCAACGGAATTGAGCGTCACCGGTGTCCCTAAAGGAACGCCAGCTAACGCACCAATATCATCACGAATTAATCCTGTACCTAAGATATTAATTTCGTGATAACTGTGGGCATAGTTTAAACCCACATCTATCGAACTAGTGGGTTTAAAAGTTAATTGAGCGCTGACAACACTACTACCACCAAATACACCTGCGCCTAAAGGAGTGTTAGAAACACCTGGCACAATCTCACCCGCTTCTTGGGGTATATTCGCATTGACACTGCCGTATAAAGCTCTTAAATCTAACTGAGGAGAGATGTTAAATATAAATCCCGCCGCCGATGCTAAACCAGTCCCCGAAGTCCCACCAGAAACTCGCGCTACAGGATTTAAACCAGCAAACCGCGAAATTGACTCTTGTCCTTCACCATAAAAAGGTGTGATAGCAGGAAAAGCATCTGTTGCTTCCGCCGCAGTTCCCGCAAATAAAGTTAATTTATCAGCAACCGGAAAAACGTACAGTAACTTATATAGTTGTACACTGTTAGCTGACTGCTCTGTTAACGTTTTTACGTCCAAACCAGGAAACAGCGGTTCAAAACTTGTTCTCGCACTACTAGCTGTCAGTAAATCCGAAGCTAACCCTAAACCTCTTTGCAAGCTACCACTTCCATCTACACCACCCAAAAAGTTATAAGCTTGTAAACCAGTAATTAATAAATCTTTCCCAGTAAAGCTAGTAGTGAGATTTAACCTAACTCTATTCACCAAGATAATATTAGGATCGCCCTGATTAGGTGCGCCACCTGTAGCACCAATACCTGCGATAATTACCTCTCCATTGAGTTTAGTAGTAGTAGAAAATTGATTTGCTTCTAGTTCTGCGGTGCGTGCTTCTAGTGCATCCACCCGTCCCCGTAGGGTTGCTAGTTCCGCAGCAAAGTCTTCTTGTAACTTCTGCAAAGTTGCTAAATCTTCTTTCTTGACTAAATCAGAAGTTGCTGTGGCGATGAGTTCATTGACTCGTTCTAAACACGCATTTAAGCCAGCTGCAAATTCATAGCGAGTCATAGCACGATTACCCCGATAAGTGCTATTGGGATAACCAGCAATACAACCATAACGCTCAACTAAAGACTGTAATGCTTGAAAAGCCCAGTCAGTTGGTTGCACATCAGAAAACTGTGATACAGATGTTACTTGAGGGTTGTCATTGTTATCTGATGTCTGCAACCCTTGAGGGATCAATGAATCTGGGCTTTCTTGCTTGTCTGGAATAGTAGGCGATGCTACTGGGCTATCATTGGCTATAATTAATTTAGTTTCAGCCGTTTTTGGTAAAGTAGCTTGATTAACCTGGTTAAGCTGATTAGGGATTTCGCTATTGAGAATTGCTGATTTTTGAGGAGCATTTACTAATAAATTTTGCTCTGCTGGTACGACATTAGCTAGTGCTTGGATGGGTAAAAGTCCATTGATTAAACATAAAAAACTAGCTCCACTAGCAGAAGCTAGAAGATACTTTGCCATGATTGCTCCTCACAGATATAAAATATTTAAAAAACTTATCTACGGTATTTAACAGTTATGAAGCAATCTCAAGTGAATTGCTCAAAAAAACCTTACTTCCTATAAGGAATTACCGAGATATTAAAATCTAGTAAATACTATCTAGATAAAAAAATAACATAAACTGTAATCAATAATTTTAATATTTTTTATAAAAATATTTGAATCATCAGAAATTTCTATAGTAACCATAGACAAATTTCTAAATATTTGAGAAATATATTTTTAGTGAAAGTAAAAATTATTTGATATAGGAATACAGATGTCCATACCAAAAAAAGGTACAAGAAAAATATCAATTGATAGTAAAACATTCATTTGGCTAATTAGAAGACAAGCTACAAACTGCCAAACCGACTATCCTGATGGACATATTCATGTTGCAGTAGCACAAGCTTCTGAGCCAAGTTCAGTATTAGCGGTTATTACCGCTAAACTTCACTCACAGGGGTTTATCCTTACTCCAATACAAACAGTCACACTAAAAGACGTAGCCAAGTGGATAAAGCAAGCTATACAACTTGGATGAATGCCTAAAAAGTCAGGCAGAATTTTTCAGGCTTGTGTTATTAGTAATAGTATGATAAAAGCTTGTGATGCTGATTAATGTTTTTGACTAATTTCCCGATAATTCGCTTGATAATTCAACAAAGTCTCTTTAGCTTGTTGATAAACAAATGTATTTCCAGGAATCTGTTTTAAAGTACTAATTGCCTTTTGCCATTTATTTTTTGCTTGCTCCCGCACCGAAAATGAATGAGGTGAACTTTGGATCAAAAAGTTTGCTTCTATTGCTAATTTATGAGCTATTTCTAAACTATTTACTGCTTTATTTTCAGTAATTACTTTTTTACTAATTACATTAAGATACAAACGATAAGTAATTAACTTATCTTTAGCTTTGGTAGAAACCGATGTATTGTGCGGGATATTTTCTAGTAGCTTAATAGCCTCTTGCCATTTAGATTCTGCTTGTTGCCAAACAATTAAAGGATGGGGTGGAGATTGTACTAAACCAGAAGCTTCTAAACCGAGATTTTGCGCGGCTTTAAAATTAGCGATCGCAGTTTCTTCTTGATTAAAATTTAAGTAAATTTGTTGGATTTGGGGAATTTCTGCTTTGAGCATCCAACTACCAAAGCTTAAGAATAATAAACTAGCAGCAATTATCCCACCATAGTGAGTTAAATTCTGTTCTTTAAACTTTTTTAGCGGATGATAATTCCCTAATTTCCATTTTTCAGATTTAGGTTTGAGTAACTTTTTTTCTGATTTAACTCTCAAAGAACTAATCTGCAAAATCAAACCATCAATTTTAGTTTGGTAAAACTCACAGTCATTAATAATATCTGTTAATTCTTGTAATCTGCCATCCCCAGATATAATTAATTCGTGATCATCATCTAGCCATTCTAGTGCAAAGCCAGATTTACCACAAAAAGATGAGATTCCCAGTAAAATGCTTAATAAATTATGGCTCTGCTTAATATTATTAAAAATAAATTCTAATCTTTCCTTTATTTTTAAAGAATCTTCTTGAGCTTGGATAATTTGCTGAATTTGTTGTTGAAGAATTCTAGGTTTATTTAAATCTAGTTGAATTTTTAAGACTTCCTCTACTGATTGAAAAGTTGCAGGGATACTATCATGATTAGCATCAATATTTAGTTGTTGCACTAATTTAATATCACTTAAAATATCAGCAGCAATAGCCTGAATTAAATCACCCCAATCAATCCAGACTTCTATTTTAGCTTGAATTTCTTTAAGGGCAATATCCGCTGGGAGTTTCCCAAATTTTGCTGTGAGCAAGCCTGGATAATCATATTTATATATGTAGACTGTATAATCTCCATTTTTGGAATTTTTTGGGACTGAATCTAAATAAGCAACTGTAGTAGTAGGAGATTTTTCTAATTGGCTGGACTTAACTTTTTCTTGAATATTCCGTAGTTGATCCTGTCCATGATTAATCATGACAATCTGTTGCATGATGTCATGGGAATGTCCAATATTTAGCCTCAGACTATGAACAATTTTTGGTAATTCATTTACCAGAGTTTCTAAATCAGCCATAAATATCCCTTGGGGATTTGCCGAAAGTTGATGTGAAACAATTAAAATGACTATGCAGCAAGGTGTTAGCTTGAATACAAGCTTCATCTTATTGGTGGTAGAGCAGCATCCTGAAAGATAGAAAATCTGAGGAGCTATGGATTCATACTTCCCGTAAATCCTGCTAAAGTAACAAATTCAGTTGAAAATTTTAAATAATGCACAATTGGTAACTAAAGTCAAATATGAATGAAATTGATTTAGCGTTTACTCCAGCCGTGGAGTTAGCGCGATTAATCCGCCATCGGGAAGTGTCCCCACTGGAGTTGGTGGAAATATATTTACAAAGAATTGAGCGTTTGAACCCCCAATTGGGAAGTTATTTTACGGTGACGGCAGAACTCGCGATCGCTGATGCCCAAACAAAAACCGAAATGCTGGCGACATCTACTGAACTACCGCCGTTTTTTGGGGTGCCAATTTCCATTAAAGATCTCAACGCTGTGGCTGGTGTCACCTGTACCTACGGCAATCCGGCATTGTTAAATAACGTGCCTAATTATGATGACGGGGTGGTAACGCGGATTAAACAAGCAGGGTTCACTATTCTTGGTAAAACTGCCACCTCCGAAATTGGTTCTTTTCCTTACACCGAACCAACAGGCTTTCCCCCAGCGAGAAATCCCTGGAATTTAGAATATACTCCCGGCGGTTCTAGTGGTGGTGCAGCCGCAGCGGTAGCCGCAGGATTATGTGCGATCGCTCAAGGTTCTGATGGTGGTGGTTCAATTCGTGGCCCAGCAGCTTGTTGTGGTTTAGTCGGGATTAAACCATCACGCGGTAGAGTCACTAAAGCCCCTGTCGGCGATCGCTTGGGGGGAATTGCAGTTAATGGCCCTATTGCTAGGACTGTGGCTGATGCAGCGGCTATGTTAGACGCAATATCTGGTTACTTCACAGGTGATCCTTATTGGCTACCTGACCCCGAACCTTCATTTCTCGCCGCTACCCAAGCAAAAGTTTCTGGGTTACGCATTGCTTTCTCTACTCAAATCACACCTTTGGGAACGGCGGATGCTAATTGTCAGCAAGGTGTATTACAAACAGTCCAGTTATTAGAACAATTGGGGAATACCGTTGAAGAAAACTGCCCAGATTTTAGCGGCTTAGTCGAACCATTCCAAATCGTTTGGCAAGCTGGGGTAGCTGCATCAGGACTTCCTGTAGAGGCATTGCAGCCTGTTAACCGTTGGTTATTGGCACGTACAGGTTCTATTGCCGAATATCTCCGGGCTTTATCCCAATTGCAAATTGTCTCCCGGCAAATTGTGGCATTTTTCGACCATTTTGATGTGTTGGTATTGCCTGTATATTTACATTCGCCAATTCGAGTAGGAGAATGGGCGGCTTTAAGTCCCGAAGAAGCATTCCAAAATATTATGCGTTGGGTTGCGCCTTGTCCTGCGGCTAACGCCACCGGGCAACCTGCGATCGCATTCCCAATTGGTTTTGATAGTCATGGTGTGCCTATGAGTGTGCAACTTGTGGGTAAACCTGCGGCGGAAGCAACTTTAATTAGTCTTGCAGCCCAAATCGAAGCAGCAAAACCTTGGCTTCAACATCGCCCAGCCTTTGCCAGCTAATGGCAATGAAGAAGATTAAGCCTCAAAAACTCATGAGCAAACGTTAAGTTATTTTACAATCACATAACACTGAGTATCAGAATTTCTCAAAATGACTGGTGCAACTCATTCAAAATCAAAAATCAGTGATGGTTTACAAGCGAGGCGATAAGCTTACCATCCTTAATGCTGAGAAATTCCCAGCGATCGCCCTTGGTAGACTATTAACTGCATAAATTAACTAAATTAGGCCGTAATTAGACATGAATCCAGATTTTTCTCTTGCCCAATAATTTAATTGTTTCTCTCACAACCAGGGTTTTTACTAAGTATTTATTCCTACTTTAGGGGTGGTTTTGAGGGCAACACACCCCCTAAAAACACAAAAAATCCTGAAATCCATATAAATTAACGGTTTCATATATCCACTTCTGGCTGCTACACCTTAGAATGATTCATTGAAAAGTCGAGCCAAAGGGATGTGTAGCCGTTTTGAGTAGAAATACTCCCTAAGCACGACTTTTGTAGTTCTGCAAACAGAGATTTCAGTAAGGATGCTACATGGTGCATCTTGAATGAAATCTCAAGTAAACCTGAAGGAGTTTATATGAACAAAGGCGAATTGGTTGATGCAGTAGCAGAAAAGGCTAGTGTTACCAAAAAACAAGCAGATGCTGTCTTAACCGCTGCTTTAG
The DNA here is from genome assembly GCF_059384975.1 of Nostoc sp. C96. Classification (NCBI taxonomy): domain Bacteria; kingdom Bacillati; phylum Cyanobacteriota; class Cyanophyceae; order Nostocales; family Nostocaceae; genus Nostoc; species Nostoc sp. C96. The sequence goes on from NZ_CM182020.1 coordinate 1,100,803, forward strand.
AAACCATTATTGAAGCGGTTTCCTCTGGCGATAAAGTCACACTAGTGGGGTTTGGTTCCTTTGAATCACGGGAACGTAAAGCCCGTGAAGGTCGTAACCCCAAAACCAACGAGAAAATGGAAATTCCGGCGACTAAAGTGCCTGCTTTCTCTGCTGGTAAACTGTTTAGAGAAAGAGTTGCACCCCCAAAATCTTAAGTTTAGTTTGCGGAATTTTTATTTTGATGCAGCAACCAGCACACGGGGGAAATTTAGCCTGGGCAGCAGCACTGGCTGGATGTCCCCGTGATGCTATTCTTGATTTTTCTGCAAGCATCAGCCCTTTAGGGCCACCGGATAGTGCGATCGCTGCGATTCAATCTCAAATTAGTAGTCTGAGGCACTATCCAGAACCAGAATATAGTGAACTGAGACTCGCTCTCAGTCACTTCCATCAATTACCGCCAGAGTGGATTTTGCCAGGTAACGGTTCAGCAGAATTATTAACTTTGGTGGGTAGGGAATTAGCAGCATTATCTGCAACAATCTTGCTTACTCCAGCCTTTGGTGATTACTACCGCACTCTGACGGCTTACAACGCTAAAGTTCTGGAGTTTCCCATTGATTTAGCAGTTAATAGTCATTTGTTAATTAACAATGACACGAGTCTGAGTGTTGGCAGCCAGCACTTAGAGCTTTGGGGACAAAGTACTAACGACAAAGGACTGCTGTTAAACAATCCTCACAACCCGACAGGAAAATTATTTTCACGGCAGGAAATTTTACCGCTGTTAAAAGAGTTTGCCTTAGTGGTGGTGGATGAAGCGTTTATGGATTTTGTACCACCAGAAGCCGAACAAAGTTTAATTCCGGTGGTGCAGGAATATGAAAATTTAGTCGTATTGCGATCGCTCACAAAATTTTACAGTCTGCCGGGGCTGAGACTGGGATATGCGATCGCCCATCCTGATCGCTTATCACTGTGGCAGTCGTGGCGTGATCCTTGGCCTGTGAATAATCTAGCTGCGGCCGCCGCAATTGCTGTCATTAGCGATCTCAATTTTCAACAGCAAACTTGGGAATGGCTACCACCAACCCGAAACCAACTGTTTCAAGGTTTAGCTGCCATTCCCGGATTGCAACCTTACACCAGTGCTGCGAACTTTTTACTAGTGGCATCACAACAATCTAGTTCGCAGTTACAGCAACAATTACTCCAACAGCATCAAATTTTAATTCGAGATTGCCTGAGCTTTAAAGAATTAGGCGATCGCTTTTTCCGAGTAGCAGTGCGTTCTGTGTCTGACAACCAGCGCTTATTAACAGCGCTTCAAACATTACTCTAAAATTCGTAGTTTGTCAGAATCTAACTACGAATTATCTTGCACCTTGTAGAGACGCTAATCATCTCGTCTTTACAATTAACTAATGACCAATGACAAATGACAAATGACCATTGATTATGATGTCGTGATTATTGGCGGCAGTCTTGCCGGACGCTATGCTGCTTTAGCTGCAACTAAATGGCACGCGAAAGTGGCTTTAGTAGAACCACGAATAAATTACGGATTTATTTATCATCACACTCTCAGCGAAATTGCCCACCGTTTACAGTCCCTCAATCAAGCAGATAGCTGTGGTATTCATACCAACCATGCCGACATCGCCGAAAAATGCCATATATCTGTTGCCTGGCAAGAGGCAATGCTATATGCTGACGGCGTTGCTGCCAATGTTCAAGAACTCAATTCTCCAGCGACACTAGCCGCAATGGGAGTAGATGTGATTTTTGGCAAAGGTGAATTTCAACCTTCACCACATTTGGCATTTGCCGTTGATGAAAATGAAGCAACATCAGCCAACACTTCCCATCATCCAGTCCGCCGCCTATTACGAGGACGCACCTATTTACTAGCCAGTGGTTCTCGTCCAGCCGTTCCCAATATTGAAGGTTTACCAGCTACAGGTTATATCACCTTAAATAATATTTGGCGATCGCTTCAAAAAACCACACTACCCCAAAACTGGGTGATTCTTGGCGGTGTTCCGCAAAGTCTAGAAATAGCGCAAACTTTAGCTCGTTTGGGTTGCACTGTCACACTAGTTATTAAACATCCTCATATTCTGCCAAATATTGACCCAGAAATTGCTCAAATTCTTCAGGCACAATTAGAAGTTGATGGTGTACGAATTCTAACTCAAACTGCCGTTACACAAGTCAAACAAATTGATGATAAAAAATGGATTCAAGCTGGAGATAAAGCAATTGAAACTGATGAAATTTTAGTAGCAACAGCACAAAAACCAAATTTTGAGTCTTTAAATTTAGCAGCAGTAGGCGTGAAATGGTATCAGCATCGCTTGGTAGTTAATAATAAATTGCAAACTACTAACAAACGGATTTACGCTTGTGGCGATGTGATTGGTGGCTATGACTTCATTAACATCGCTAATTATGAAGCGAGAATTGCTCTAAATAATGCCTTATTTTTCCCTAGATTAGATGTCAATTATCAACACATACCTTGGGGAATATTTACACATCCCATGTTAGCGCAAGTCGGGTTAACCGAAACGCAAATAAAACGACAATTTCGTGATGATAAATTTTTAGTTTTACGGCAATATTTTAAATCTTTAACAGCAGCACAAATCAACAGCGAAACTACAGGTATTTGTAAATTAATTGTGTTACGCAATGGCGAAATTTTAGGTGCAACTATCTTAGGTCAAAGTGCAGGAGAACTAATAAATGTAATTGCGTTAGCCATCAATCAAAAAATTAAAATCCAAGATTTAGCTAACTTAGCACCTGTTCATCCCAATTTTGCAGAAATTTTGACTCAAACAGCCCAAGAATATCAGCAAATATTAAATAACCATCCAGATGTGCAAGATAGATTAGAAGGCTTCTTTCATTTTCGCCGTAACTGGAATTTGTGAATTTAATTAAAATTAATTTTACTCAACGGCTTAAATGTGGGCAAAATCTTCTAAGGGTGCGATCGCATATTTTCCCTGTGCATCTTGACTGACTAAACCTAAAGCTATTAAATCTCGATCAATAAACAATTTTGTCGCTTTACCACCTGCATCAATCTTGGCATTAATCAACTGCATAGCGTAGCAGATGGTATCATAAACCCTCTGAGGATTCATCGCCATTGTAATTGGTTGATATCTACTCACAGATTCACACAGCCGGTAAACACCATGTTCTAGAAACTGGGGATATCCATAATGCTTGACGGCTCGTGGTAAAAAATATCCAGCAGTAATTGGCTGTTTTCCTGACGGACGCACACAAGAATAGCTACAATCACCAACTGTATCAGCAGCCATACTCCCAGGCATAAATCGCAGCACATTGAAATTTAAAAAATCTGGGTTACAGTTTTCAATACCAAAACGAATTGCCTCGATGTCATCAGCAAAAGTTGTTGGTTCATAACCTATAATCTCAGTCTTTTTATCGTTGAGTTTAGCTTTGGGTAAGCCTAAAATCAAAAAATAACTACTAGGTAATGCCGCCTGATTCATATCTTGAAAAGCTTTGGTAATCTTGGCTGGATAATCAAAGGCTTGCTTAATTTGACTAGCAACAGAACCGTTAAATTTGTGGTTAGCTAATGAAACTTCTGGTAAGGTATGCTCAACCCCAAAAAACAAATATACACAATTATGTTCTACTAAATAACGCATCTGTTCATAGTTAATTTTATCGATGCGCGTATTAGAACCCCAAACAAAGCCTTCTTCTTTAAGAATTTCGGCTTCTCGTTTAGCAGCTTGCTCATGAACTGTAAACGTATCAACATCTAAATAAACTGCTTCATAACCACGCTGTTTTAATTGCTGTAATTGTCTACGCAAAGATGCTTCACTTAACCTGATAACACTATTACTTTCACTACTTTTATTACAAAAACCACATCCCCACGGACAGCCTCGCTGAGTAAATAGTTGGGCTGTTTTTAATTGTCTACCATTTGAAGATTTAAAAATATCCATATCATGTACTTGCGGTACATGAACTAACCCAAAGTTTTGGTCAATATCATCAAAGTTATTAACTCTGGTTGTAATAGTTCGATGGAATTTTCCATCATCAGTTATAAAACATAACCCTGGTAAATGTTCCATCTCTTCATAAAAAGTACCTCTAGCAACAGTATGAGCAATTTCTATAATTGATTCTTCGCCTTCACCATCACAAAAAGCTGCAATCCAAGGTGTAATGCGGGCAATATCTTCGACGCTTTTAGTTGCATAACCACCAACTAAAATTGGTACGTTTTTTCTACCATATTTTTGAAGTTCGGCAAAAATTTTGCCACTATGATCGTCAATCTCTGGCCATTGAGTTGTGAGACAGCCAGCAAAGATAATTAAATCAGCATTGATGATTTCCTTTAAAACATCATCAATCCTTAAATCTAGGCGTTCTAAATCTAGTTGTAAAACTTGCCTAAATCCTGCATTAACTAAACTAGAAGCCAGAACTGGCAAGGCTTTGTTTGCGCCATTAAAGCTTCTGTGTTTCAGGAATTCTCCAATTAATACAATTTTAATGGAATAAATCTGAGTGGATGTTTGTTTACTTTGAGTTTGAGATAATAACACAACGATTACACACCTAAGATTAATATTTTTTGATGGTGTAATGCCCTGGTAGTTGATTGGTATTTTTGGGAAGAAATATAAAAACACCAATCATCTCAATAAATGAACAGGAAAACAGAATGATGTACTTGCATTCATATCTCTTGAGAATGATTTCAGATGCAAATTTTCATCATGAATGTATTCATTTTTGATCAGCCTACTGCCGGAAAGCTGAGAACTTTAATCAACAGCACCCAACATTTTTAAAGAAGCTCTTTCAGCATCCGTTAAGCCTGTGATATTGCTAATATCCATACGTTCGTAGAGCCGATCTGGTTTAAGCGATCGCACTCTCCGACAAGTCTGCACATCCCATAGTTGAATCTTTTCGTCTTCGCCGCCACTCGCCAATAATTTACCATCGGGAGTAAAAGCTAAGGAACGAATCGCTGCTGTATGTCCTAATTTCAAAGTTTCGAGAAACTCACCTGTATTTACTTGCCATAGCATCACAGTGGTATCAGCACCAGCACTAGCTAAAATCTGCCCATTGGGACTAAATGCCACGGAGTAGACTTGTTGATCATGCCCTGTTAAGGTGTGAATACATTCGCCTGTGCGAAGATTCCATAACTTCACGCTTTTGTCTTCGCTACCACTGGCTAAAAGTTTCCCATCAGGACTAAAGGCGACTGACCAAATCATGTCTTGATGTTCTGTGAAGGTTTGGAGACATTCACCACTGGCGACATTCCAAAGCTTAATTTGACTGTCAGCGCTACCACTTGCCAGAGTATTGCCATCAGGATGAAAGGCTACTGTCCAAACCCAATGGCTATGTTCTTTGATTTTTTTCAGACAATCACCACTAGAGATGTCCCAGATGCGAATGCTACAGTCTTCGCTACTGCTGACTAGGGTTTGCCCATCAGGACTAAAAGCAACTGTCCATACCCAGTTACCATGTCCAGTCAAGGTTTGAGTACATTTACTATGGCGAATGTCTGTGATATCCCAAATTTTAATTGTATTGTCAGCACTACCACTGGCGAGGATTTGCCCATTGGGATGAAAGGCGACAGAACGAATCCGCCCTTGATGTTCTGTGAGAGGATGGCATTCTAATGTTTGTAAGTTCCACAGGTTAATACTATGGTCATCCCTTCCACTCGCCAGAATTTGACTATTGGGACTAAAGGCTACGGAATAGACATCGCGGGTATAACCTTGTAATACATTGAGACAATTGCCTGTATTCACATCCCACAGCCTGGCTGTTTGGTCGTCACTACAACTGATTAAGGTGCGACTGTCAGGGCTGAAAGCGATCGCCCACACCTGACTATAATGACCTTGTAGTGTTTTCAAACATTCACCCTGGGCGATATCCCAGAGTTTAATTGTTCTATCTTCACTACCACTGGCGAGGGTTTGCCCATCAGGACTAAAACGCACAGAATAGATTTTTTTAATATGTCCTTCCCAAGTCTGCCGACATTTACCTGTATTTACATCCCACAGTTTTAGGGTACGGTCTGCACTCCCACTCGCGAGGGTTCGCCCATCGGGACTAAAAGCTACTGAGTGAACCTCATGGTTATGACCAGTAAATGTTTTGAGACATTTACCTGTGTTGATATCCCACAGCTTAATTTTGCTGTCGGCGCTGCCACTAGCAACTAAAAAAGTATTTTTCGTGGTGGAAGATGCTTGGAAGGTAACAGACCACACCCAATCATCATGACCCAAAAGTGTTTGCTGACAAACCCCTGTAGCAATATCCCAAATTTTAATAGTTTGGTCTTCACCCGCACTGGCTAATAGAAAACCATCGGGACTGAAACCTACTGAATAAACTTTATTTGTATGTTCTGTGAATGTTTGCAGACATTCAGCTGTTTGCACATCCCAGAGTTTAATTGTGTAGTCTGCACTACCGCTGGCCAGGATTTTACTGTCTGGGCTAAAGGCAAAAGCCCAAACCCAAGCGCTATGACCTTGATAAATGCGAATTTGTTTAGTATCCGCAGTCCGCCATAATCTAATTTCTCCAGTGATTAAACCTGTGGCAAAAAATTTGCCATCAGGACTAAATCTCACAGAAACGATACTAGACATCGTTTCTGTGAAAACAGAACCCTTTAAATCAGCATTGGCAAAGCTGGTATCTTGTAAATTGGCATCTTTGAGATATGCTTGCCAGATAGTCAGTCCCGAAAAATCACGTCCACTCAAATCAATGTATGAATCTGGCTGTGATTTATTTATCTGGAGTTGTCGTAGTAGATTGATTATGTTACCAGCTGCATAACCTTTGGTTGGTGGTGATTCCTGCTGTAAAGTTCTCAGCATTCGTCGTAAATAAGCTTCTAGTTCTGTTTTTGTCCCAAAAGCTTTGATGAGTTTTTGCTTAACTGGTTCTAGAATCAGTCGTTCTTGTGTGTGCCGGATATGATCAAGCGATCGCGCTTGTAATAAAGGATGGGCATGAACAAACTCCAGTTTTTTTTTTCACTAAATTCAGGAGTTAACTTTTCAATGTAACTTTTAGTCACATATTCCATCACTACAGATTGCTGCCGAAACCTGCTGGTGTTGGCTTCTTTTTCAATTAGCGATCTCCTTAATAAGGACTCTACCACTTCTAAAATTTTGGACTCAACATCTGTAGTTCTTAAATCATTTTTTAGCTGTGCTAGAGACAGATATTCTCGATGAATTGCCAGTCGATACATCACTTGTTTTTCTAGGTCTGACAAGCGGTTAAATTGTGTTTCTAGAAGTGAGTAAATATCGCCATAAACAGCATTTTCTTCCTGAATTTCCTTTAAAAACTCCGTAATGTTATTGCTAAATAAGTCATAAACTGTGGTGCCTACTATTTTTAAAGCTAAAGGATTACCAGAATATCTTTTGACCAGTTCTTCTAATTGTTCATCAGTACATTTACATCCTTTATCCAGCAGAATTTCTCTAGCTTCTTCTAAATTAAGACTAGATAATTGTAAAACTTTCACTGGAAGATTTTTACCTTCTAGTACAGCGACTTCTTTGGGTTTTTCTCGACTAGTTATTAATAAACAACTTTCATGTGATGTTTCTGCCACTTTTTTAAAAAAGTAGCCATAGTTTTCATACCCAGGTTCATATTCGCCAGCCCATTCTTGAGTTTTGCCTTCACCACTGCGTAGCACTGATTCGACATTATCTAAAATAATGAGGCATCTATGTTTTCGTAAAATATCAAGCAGTAAAATTATTTTGTTATTTTCACTAACTGTTAAGTAATCTTCAGCATCATGAGGTAAAAATCGCAAAAGTTGGTTGAGTATTTCTGATAGTGGTGGTGCATTGCGGAGCGATCGCCAAATTAGATAATCAAACTGTGACTGGATTTCTTGGGCAACTTTGGCCGCAATTACCGTCTTACCAATTCCACCCATACCCAAAACAGCTACTAACCGACACCGTACAGAATCATTAGCATTACCAACTATCCATTCTTCTAAATCCTTAATGTCTGTCTCTCGCCCGCGAAAACCATCTACATCAACTGCTTCACCCCAATCTTCTTTTGGTGCAGTAAAGTTTTCTTGAATACCTTGATATTGAGCGTATAATTTCTGTTTCAAGTTATAAATTTTTTTATTACCGCTCCCTTCTATACCTAATTTGCGGTAACTTTCTCCTAATCTTTTTCTTACTGCTGGTTGAGAAATAGCTAGTTTTTCGGCAATTTCTGCACCAGAATAGTCTTTTAATGCTAATAGTAATGCCTCTAGCTCAGTTTTCGTTACATTATGTTTATTTGCAACTCCTGTAATGAAATCATCGGGAAGCAGAGGCATATCTGCTGCGCTGTTCATCTCATTTAAGCTCCACACAATATATTTGACTTATCAGTATGTGAGAATATTTTCTTATAGCACGACTGTCAAGTCTAAAAAAGAATCTGTCATTACAGAAATTCTGTAACCAGATAATTGTATTACTAGTTGGTAACTATGCTATTTCAGTTTCTATGAGTGTAGACAATATTTTTATTTTATAGAAGAAAATATGTTCTACTTTTTATCAAGATTTTTTGTATAAAAACCTACGTCTAGTATAGCTTTTTATATCTACGTGAGATATATATAAGGAAAAATATATACTAAATTTACATAACCAGACATTTTTTAAAGAAAATTCCTCTTAAGCGCTTGCTTTTTTAATTGAGATGTGGTTATCTTATACACAGAGGAGTGTATGTGAGATATACAGATAAGTCCCGACTCTACAGCTAACATCAGGGGGCAACTAAAATGACCAGTTTCTCAGGGCTGCCAGACTTTATTAGAGGCTCTAACTCAATCAAAACTATCTTGAAAGTAGGAGAACAATCCCCAGAAACCTTATCAATATTGAAACCACAGGAAAGAGGCAGTCCAGAAATTTTAGCCAACCCCAAACAGTTATATGCAGTTGAGTTACCTCTCGTTTTTTCTCACATGGCTATTCTCTTGATTGAAACCTTGTCGGCAACTCAACACGGCCAGCTAGTTATCTCTAGCAAAAAGGGGAAATACGAAGCGATTGTAGAACTGAGTGGTCATATTAGCTATCAGCACAAGTTGAATCAACAAGAACTACAAGAAATCCAAAAATTACACGAACACATTCTAGAAACCTGGATAGCTTGTAGGCAGTCTCGCCACCAAAAATAAACTACTCCATCGCCATAGCTATCACAAGTTCAAGAAGACTGGCAGCTTGGTGAGGTAATCAGAAAAATTGAATATCAATCATCTGAGACTTTGGCTTTTGATAAATGAGAAGTTTACAAGCTGGGCAATGTAACAAAAATTACGTGTCCGGCTTTTTGCTTAGGTTTTTCTATCGAGGAGGAAATTCTATGAGCAACAACAAACAGGATGAAAGGTCTCTTGTGCAACTCCCATCTGAAGACAGGAAGAAAACTATGAAAACTTATCACGAAAACAACCAAAATCCCCTTTTAATGTTAACCGCTAGAGGATTGAAGTTTTTTATGTGGGCTTTAGCTGGTTTGGCGATCGCTTTTGTAGTCTTTCATATTTTCGGTGCATTTGCCCTCGCTAACAGCCTACTATCTGCCGAGGTTTGGGTTTGGTTTGGACGGGTTGCAGCCTCGTTGTTTTGTTTATTTGCGATCGCCATGATTTTTGAGTCCTGGCGTTAATTCCCAGTTCACGGTGCTGTTTTACATATTGCCTTTGGCTTATTTCTCAGCCAAAGGCATCACTTTACAGGAGGTCATATCATGTCAGATAACAACAACGGCATCACCGGCGAAACACTCTCACCAATTTTGGTCATTTTAGTTGCAGGCTCGATATCTTTAGCAATTGTCAACAAAGATAATCATTCTGCCTATTTCGACCTCGTAAAAATAGCAATGGTCTATAGCTTTGGCTCTCACAAATCCAAGCATAAACCAAAAGAGTAAGCTAAATAGAGATATGTGTTGAGTGGAAAAACACTCCCCACTCAACACTTCACACAAAGACTCCTTGATGTTTCCATTTCATACTTAAGTACTAATTAAGTATGATTTCCTTCACAAAAAGTCACAATTGGGTAGAATTGGTTAAAGCAATCTCTGCTCTTGTGTCATAAAGGTCTCAGCAAACTCATGCAACTGAAACTCAGTGCATCACGACTACCCTTCGCTCCCTTATTGCTAATTGCTCCCTTTTTTCTCTGGGGAACAGCAATGGTCGCCATGAAAGGAGTTATCCCCCACACCACACCACTATTTATGGCGGGTGTGCGCTTGCTACCAGCCGGAGTGTTAATTTTGGTTGTCGCCGCACTGATGGGTAGACCCCAGCCACAAGGTTGGAAAGCATGGTTATGGATTACCTTATTTGCCTTAATAGATGGGACATTATTCCAAGGTTTTTTAGCAGAAGGTTTAGTCAGAACCACTGCCGGATTAGGATCAGTGATGATTGACTCCCAACCTTTAGCAGTGGCTTTGCTGTCGTTGTGGCTGTTTCAGGAACACATCGGTTTTTGGGGCTGGTTAGGATTGGGTTTAGGCGTGACAGGTATTAGCTTAATTGGCTTACCAGATGAGTTGATATTTCATTGGCTGGGTACACAAGGAAATATCACAATGGGTAACTGGCAAGATTTATTTGCTAGTGGTGAATGGTTAATGCTGTTAGCGGCGCTATCAATGGCTGTAGGAACAGTGTTAATTAGATTTGTGACGCGCCATGCTGACCCTGTAAGCGCTACCGGATGGCACATGATTATTGGTGGTTTGCCCTTGTGGGGGGTTTCCGCATTCAGAGAATCTCAGCAATGGCAAAATATTCTTGCATCTGATTGGGTGGCTTTGGGGTATGCCACAGTATTTGGTAGTGCGATCGCTTATGGTTTATTTTTCTATTTTGCTTCTAGTGGTAGTTTGACTAGTCTGAGTTCCTTAACCTTCCTCACACCTGTATTTGCGCTACTTTTTGGCAACCTCTTCCTCTCAGAAATTCTCAGTCCCTTGCAGTGGATAGGCGTTTGTTTGACATTAATCAGCATCTATCTTATAAATCAGCGTGATAACTTAGCTGGACAGAACCAAACACTCAATATCCCCGAAAAAACTGCCACACAACAGCCACAAGTCTTAGAAACATCAGCTAAAAAGCTCAATTCCCTATCTATACAGGTCAGAGAATCGGAGACCGAAATTTTACCCTAACTAGTGTAGAAGGGCAGGATATCAGGGAAGAATAAATCATCACAAATGACCATTAACCATAGTTAACATTTAGACATAAGAGAAGCTATTGTGGTATGGATCATTTCAAAATCACGTTCAGGCTGAAGCTGGCAATATGAGGCTATGTCCTTCCTCTATCCTGATATTCATTTGTTTTAGTTGTCTGGGTTTTTACCCCAATCACCCAAGTACAGCCACATCTCACCCTAAGTACCTAAAAATTGCCCAAGCCAATTCCCAACAGCCCACTAAGCAGGCTGTTCTAAAACTGGGTAGTCAAGGGCTGGAAGTACAAAAATTACAATCCCAATTGCAAGATTTAGGATTCTATAAGGGGGTAGTAGATGGAAAGTATGGTTCCACTACCCAAATTGCTGTAGCTCAATTTCAAAAAAATAAGACTTTAAAAAGAACAGATGGTATTGCTGACCAGACCACGCAGGTGAGTGTACAAGCTGCTATTCTTTCAAAAAATCAGTTTGCGACTTCGCCAATTGTGGCTTCACCTAGCCCAGATACTCAATCTGCGGCTACAACCAAGCCTAAACAAAAAGACTTTGTGTGGTGGTTATTATTAGGAATAGGAACTTTTGGCAGTATTGGCGCACTTCTGTTTTTATTAAAAAGGTTTCGTCAGTCCAAGCAAGCACAACAGTCTAAAGATTCTTCGCTTCCGGCTTTGAGTCCAGCTACTGAAGACCCAATTCAATCAACCTTACCAGAATTAGACAGCAAATCAATCAATCCAGAAACTACGACACAGACACCAACATCGGCACTACCAACGGTTGTGTCAGTAGAAAAAACTTCTCGCCTAGCTAAACTTAATATTGTTGATGAATTAATTAAAGATTTACACAGTAATGACCCAACAAAGCGGCGTAAGGCGATTTGGGATTTAGGACAGCAAGGTGATTCTCGCGCAATTCAACCTTTAGTTGACTTAATGATTGATGCTGATTCCCAACAACGTAGCTTAATTTTGGCAGCTTTGTCAGAAATCAGCACCCGCGCCCTCAAGCCAATTAACCGTGCTTTAGCCATCTCTTTGCAAGATGATAGTCCTCAAGTCAGGCAAAATGCTATCCGTGACTTGACTCGTGTCTACGATATGATGGCGCAAATGAGTCAAATGTTAGGCCACGCACTCGAAGACTCAGATGCAGAAGTGCAGGCAACAGCAAAGTATGCTTTAACTCAGATAAAAAGAATGCGTAACATAGCAGTTCAACCAAATTTACCAGAGGATACTCACAAAGATCCAGGTTAATCGGCCTTATAAATATTTCAGCTGAATTTTGATATCTGTATTCGCACCTGCAACTAAAACAGCGGCCTCTTCAAATTTGGGCGCACGGTCAATAATTTCTGGATTTTGAGAAAATCCAAAACCTTCGAGGGGAAAACCTAAGTCACTACGATTAACCATAAAGTCGTCATTTTCATCGTGCATCACAGCAACGGCATAGTTACCTGCTTTTAAGTTTTTAAAGGTCAGTTTTACAGATGTGTCAGTAATTTTAGTACATTGTCTTTGTAATACGCGATCGCGATCGGCCGGAAATCCTTGACTACTGGCAAATATACTGGCGCAGACTTGTCCTTGTGTGTTTTTTAAGCCATCAATTTCTACATTGAGATTACCCTCAAAATTAGCTCTAGCAATTAATGGCGAGGTAAAACTTCCTAAAGCTGCAAGCAGGATGAGGCTAAGTTTGAATCTTTTGTTCATAAAATTTTTTGGTGACAATAAATATTGCTGATACTCAATTTGCACCTGGATTAAGCGGTGCAGAGTTATACTGCCATGATTTGATTAAAATTTGCAAGCGTAGTGGAAGTCTGAAGTAAAAAAGCTACAACTACTGACATTTACCCTTTCAAAATTCGCTCATCTATTATTTGGCTGCTAAAAGTAACTCAATATTATGAGAGTCTTACAGGAATTTGAATAATGAATTCAGTTCCTTGCCCTACAGTAGATAGACACTGTAATTGTCCACCATGTTTTTCTACAATAATTTGATAGCTAATAGATAATCCTAATCCTGTACCTTTACCGACTGGTTTGGTAGTAAAAAAAGGGTCAAATAAATATTTTTGGATATCCGCTGGAATGCCCATTCCATTATCAGCAATGCAAATATTTACTTGATTATTATTCGTAATTTCAGTCCGAATCTTAATTGCTGGATTATTGAAGAATCGAGCGTTATGCTGATTTAATTCTTGATTTTTAATAATTGATTCTTCTAACGCATCAATAGCATTTGTCAAGACTTTCATAAAAACCTGATTTATTAGTCCAGCATAACATTCAATTGCTGGAATATTGCCATACTCTTTAACAATGCTGATTCTTACGCCATTAATTTCTTCGTTGAGGCGACTGCCTAAAATAAGCAGTGTACTATCAATACCTTCATGAATATCAACTATTTTTTTCTCAGCTTCATCAAGACGAGAAAAATTGCGTAAAGATTGGACTATTTGCTGAATGCGATCGCACCCTATTTTCATTGATGCTAACAAGTTGGGAAAATCTTCAGTCACATAATCTAAATCGAATGCCGAAATTTGATTTTTAATAGGTTCTTTTGGAGTTGGATAATGTTGTTGATATAAATCAATTAGCTTTAGTAAATCTTGAGTGTAATTAATAGCATGAACTAAATTTCCCGCAATAAAGTTGACGGGATTATTGATTTCATGGGCAATCCCCGCAACTAATTGTCCCAATGCGGCCATTTTTTCATTTTGTACTAAGCGAGTATAATTATTTTGCAAATCTTTAAAACCAGCTTTAGCAGTTTTTGATTGTTCTTCTACAAGCTGTAGATGATTCAAAGTTAAAGCATAAATTTGGGAGTAAGCTAATAGTAATTGATGAAAATCAATAAGCCCATATTTTCCTGATTTAGTTGCTATTAAAATTGGCTCATAGGCTAGATTTAATGACCTTTTTAATGCTGTTTGAGTCGCTTCTACAATGGTTATTTCTCCAGAAAATATCAATAAATCTGGTTGTATAAATTTATATAAACTCTCAATTGATCTGCGCGAAAATAAACCAAAGCTATAGGGACGGCTCATATTTTCAAAAAACTTTTGCCGCGAAATCATGCCTACAAAACACTGGCCTTGATTCAAAATAATTCCTGGAAGTAACGGTTGCTGACTAAAAAGTTTAATTAACTCACCGCCTGGACAATCTAACTCAACCTGAACTTCCCACATGGGTAATTCTTGCAAAGTTGACTCTAATCGCAGGTTAAGCTCATTAGCATTGTTCATGCTATGCGTAGCAAGCATAATATCAATCCTTTGCCTTTTAAGTTATATTTCCCATCTTCGCCCTGAACTATAGTTGCAAAGTCAGGTACGAAAAAAGGCAGTATTGTCATCTTTAGTTTTCCCAAAACTTAATTAAAAATTTTTACTTTGGGCATAGAAATTTTATTTTGAATACTAGTGCGATCGCACTGCCATACTAAATGAGCCTGAATCTACCATCTATCTAATGTTGCGAAACCACTTACAACTGCTTATTTCTCCAGCAAGATAGCAGAATTTTTTTGATTGAGCAGAATAGGTAGACATAAATCTCTGCAAAAAGGAAATTCTTATGAAGGGGATAAACTCTGTGGTTATAGCGGTGTTGATGACTACCGCTCTTGGTGGAGTCTTCTTTTCTGATTCTCAAGCTGCTAATCAAGCAGATATGGTAATTGCACAACAAAGACCTTCTCCTAGGCCGACAACACCTACACCCAGACCGACTCGTACACCTCCAAGATAATTTTCGTGGAGAATTTGTATTGCTGAAAGAAAAAATCAGCAGCCAGAACAAGAAACTAGGATATTCCAGCCTTTTCCATCTAATTCATGCTGAATTCTGGTGACAGATTTTTCAATCGCTTACGTCAAGTGTGCAGTATATCTTATTCAACAGAGTCAAGAATGATGATTGACTCTGTTTTTGCCGTGAAATTTTATGAGTGTACATCATAGCGAGTACAGTATATAGTTGGATTTTTGCTGATTCTGGAATTCTGTCTCCTAAAAAATGTATTGATGAAATCAACAATTTTACCTGCGCCCCTAAAACCTGGAGATTTACTGCGCGTAATTGCGCCTAGTGGTGCTTTACGAGAATTTGATGCTTTTGAACGGAGTATAGAAATTTGGCGATCGCGCGGTTATTGTGTGGAAATAAGCCCTAATATTGACCAAAGTTGGGGCTATTTAGCTGATAAAGACGAAATTCGCCGCCATCAGTTAGCCACAGCTTGGCATGACCCTGACTGCCGTGGTATTCTCTGCGCTAGGGGCGGTTTTGGCAGCACCCGCATTTTAGAAAGTTGGGATTGGCATAAAAACTCCACAGTGCCGAAGTGGCTCATTGGTTTTTCTGATATTACAGCTTTGTTGTGGAGTCTTTTTAATGTCGGAATTTCGAGCATTCACGCACCTGTCTTGACCACATTTGCCAATGAGCCAGATTGGTCTAGAGAGCGATTATTGAATTGGGTAGAAGGAAAACCGGTAGAGCCGCTGAAAGGTTGTGGTTGGGGTGGTGGAATTGCAACTGGGATTTTGCTTCCAGGAAATTTGACAGTCGCTACTCATCTTTTAGGTACACCGCTACAACCTGATTTTGAGGATGTGATTTTGGCTTTTGAAGATGTCACAGAAGCACCATATCGTATTGATCGGATGCTAACCCAGTGGCGGTTAAGTGGCGTGTTACCCAACGTGCGCGGGATAGTTTTAGGTGGTTTTACTCGTTGTGAACCTCCCGTCAACGTACCTAGTTTTAGTGTGGAAGAAGTTCTGCGCGATCGCTTGGGTGATTTAGGAATTCCGATTATTTCTGATTTACCCTTTGGTCACGGTGAACAAAATGCGGCATTACCAGTAGGTGTACAAGTCATTTTAGACGGCGATCAGGGAATATTAGATGTGTCTCCCGCAACCATCACAGCGCGGGCTATTTTGTAGCCTCACCAAAATGGCAATTCTTGATGTAGTGGAGGTTAGCGGACTCGAACCGCTGACATCCTGCTTGCAAAGCAGGCGCTCTACCAACTGAGCTAAACCCCCGTAAAATTAAAAAGGTAGTTAAATTTAGCTACTTTAAAAATTGTACCGGAAGATTGTTCCATTGCCAAAGGGATGAACCAAGAAAATACCCAGATTGTTGCCACATTTTATAAATTTGTCAGTTTGCCTGACTTTGCCGAAAAACAAGAACCCTTGCTGTCTTACTGTCTAGCACAAGATATTAAAGGGACAATTTTGTTAGCAGCCGAAGGTATTAACGGCACAATTGCGGGTTCGCGTCAAAGCATTGATGCTGTTTTTGCTTATCTACGTAGCGATCGCTGTTTAGCAGATTTAGAATATAAAGAATCTTACGCTCAGACACCGCCCTTTGAACGGATGAAGGTGCGACTGAAATCAGAAATTGTGACTTTGGGTTTACCGGAAGTTGACCCAAATCAGCAAGTAGGCATTTATGTCACTCCAGCAGAATGGAATGATTTAATTTCTGATCCAGAAGTTACGGTGATTGATACTCGCAACGAGTATGAAGTCAGAATTGGGACTTTTCAAGGAGCTAATAACCCCCACACAAATTCTTTTCGGGAGTTCCCGGAATATGTGCAGCATCACCTCAACCCAAATCAGCATAAAAAAGTTGCTTTATTTTGCACTGGTGGTATTCGCTGCGAAAAAGCTTCATCTTTTATGCTATCCCAAGGATTTACGGAAGTTTATCACCTCAAAGGCGGTATTCTCAAATATTTAGCCGAAATTCCCGCCACAGAAAGCTTGTGGGAAGGAGAATGTTTTGTCTTTGATGAACGGGTAGCTGTTCGTCATGGATTAGCAGCAGGTAGTCATGAGTTGTGCTTTTGCTGTGGACACCCGATTGCTGAACCAGATAAAGCTTCGCCTCATTATGAAGAAGGTATTTCTTGTCCCTACTGTTTTGCTCAACTGACTGAAGAGAAACGAGTCCGTCAACAAGAAAAATGGCGACAATATCAACTCCAGCAAGTCAGTCCACCTGAATCCTGACTTCTGTCCATCAGACATATATCCGACGATCCCCAAGGTAATTTTTAAGTCATTCCATTGCTGCATGACGAGATAACCCAATTCCAGGTATTATCACTACCAAATTTGGTAGATGATGACTTATATCAAAGCTGTTTAACAAAATTTTGCTTCGGAGTTGTAAAAATGTACGACAAAAGCGACATAGAGATAATGATCGAGAATATGAGTTTATCTGGTGTGCTTAGTATACTTTCGCAGGTCTGTTACGAAAAGGCTGAACATTTGAGAACTAATTGGCAAGATGCAGAAACAGCTAGAACATGGGAGAAAGTTGGTAGAGCCGTCAGTAAAATCAAAATCAAGACCGATTTATAAATTTCTCCAAACCTCTATGTACTTATGCCCAATCTCCACAACAAACATTTATGTTGAATTCTTGACTTTTTGCGTAATGCCCAAGGATAACAGTGTACTAATTAAATAGACATATCCCAATCGAAGATGAAGCCAGATTGTTAAGAAAAATTAATTTTCGCAAAGTAATTTTAAAAAAAAGTTAATTTGTTATCAAAATCTGGCTTCATCCGTATGATTATACAGGATGATCCTTGTCTATTTCTTTAGTGAGACTTTTAAGGGGTTCCGAAAGATGATGAAGTTAAAATTTGTTGGTGTGATTGCAAGTCTTGCTTTAATGGGAAGCTTAGTTGCTTGCTCAGGTGGTGATAATCCTGGCGCTTCTGGTACACCTTCTGCTTCTCCTGCTAATGATACTGGCGGCGCTATGAAGAACGAAGGCGGCGCTATGAAGAACGAAGGCGGCGCTATGAAGAAAGATGGCGATGCTATGAAGAAAGATGGCGATGCTATGAAGAAAGATGGCGATGCTATGAAGAAAGGTGATGCTATGAAGAAAGAAGGTGCTACTCCTGCACCAACTACCACACCCTAATAGTTAGGTTACTTAGGATACATTGACTAAAAAGGCAGTTTTTACCCAAATAAACAAAGTTTGTATCCTGAAGTCACTTGTATATACAAGAATTGCTCAAAAAACTTTTTGTAACCGTTCTTGAAAACTGTTGAGGTAAGAGTTGGTCAGTTTTTATCCTGAATGAGTTCCAAGGTTGGGGCTATTTCTCAAAACAGGTAAAAATTACCAAAGTAATTCATGGGTGCGTTGTGTACGCACCCCTTTCTCCGAAAAGTTGTTTCGGTATCTCCGCCATCATCCGAAACTCAAAAGCATTCCGATTCATCTTCATAACTAAAACAATTGCTTTATGGATAAATATTTCATCAAGCGCCGCCGACTTCTGACCTATCTGGGGTTAGGAGCATTAGGAGCAGGTGGAGTGGCGATCGCATCTGGATGTTCTCAAAAAATTGTAGTTCCTAATGCTGTTGCGCCTACGCCTAGTAGCGCTCCCACTCCAACTGTCGCGGCGGTACCTGCTAACGCGCAACTGCTCCCAGAATTCCAAGGGATTTCCCAATGGCTCAACTCCTCGCCTTTAACAACGGCTGATCTCAAAGGAAGTGTAGTATTAATTCAATTTTGGACATTTGCTTGTATTAATTGTCAGCGCACTTTACCCTACGTTACTCGTTGGCATCAAGAATATGCAGCAAAAGGACTGAAAGTTGTAGGTGTGCATACACCAGAGTTTGCTTATGAAAAAGTGGTCAACAATGTCAAACAAGCTTTGCAAAAGCACAAAATTACCTATCCAGTGCCGATAGATAATGAATTCCAAACTTGGAATGCTTATAAAAATGAATACTGGCCGCATTTGTTTTTAGCAGACCGTCAAGGAGTGATTCGCTACGACCACATTGGTGAAGGCGCTTATTCAGATACAGAACAGATGATTCGTCAGCTTTTAGGATAGGTCAAGATGGCAACCACTTCCCTATCAGCGGGATTAGCAATTTTGGCAGGGACGTTAACAGTACTCTCGCCTTGTGTTTTGCCTGTTTTGCCTGTTTTGGTGGGGCGATCGCTTTCTACCCATCGCTATGGCCCGATAGCTCTAGTAGCTGGTTTAGTAGCTGGATTTGCCACAGCAGGTAGTTTGCTCGGAATTGCCAGCAGTTGGTTGGCTGGATTGGCCAGTACTTTGCGTTATGTAGGTATATTTATTCTGTTGTTTTTGGGTTTGCTATCAATCTTTCCTAAGTGGAGTTATCTACTACTGAGTTATTTGCAGTTAGGCAGAATCAAAAGAACCACAGGGGTAGGATTAACTGGAGAATTTTGGTTAGGAACTCAGCTTGGTTTGTTGTGGACTCCTTGTGCTGGGCCTGTACTGGGGAGCATTTTAATTTTGGCAGCCAGCAAGCATGAAATTTGGGGGACATTTACGCTGTTATTGGCTTTTGGTGTGGGAGCCGCGTTACCGTTACTTGCGATCGCTTATGCTGGGCGTTATGCCAGTAAATCCTTGCTGGGTTTGCGTTCTCAAAGTGAAATGTTACACAGAGTTGGTGGAGTTTTAGTAGCCGCATCCGCGATCGCCATTCTTCTGGGTTGGGATGTGCAAATTCAACTGTGGTTGGCTCCTATGTTTCCCAGCCTCCCACTGTAAATTCTCCAACAACCAGAACAAATTTTTGAGGTATTTTATAAATTCTTGCTAAATTTTCAGGGTTTTCCCATACTTTCGGTGTAGTTAATAGTAACTTCATGGTAAGTTGCAATTATGACAGTAATTATCCTGAATTTGCCAACACGAATGGTGGTGGTAAACCAGCGCAACAAATCAAGAGAGATAGCTGAATTGGAGGCTTTTGAGCCATGCAAGGGAAATTAATCATTTTGAGTTTGGCTGCTTTGGCGATCGTTAGTTGTACAAAAGAGATCGCCACACAACCTACGGAAAAGCCTTCTAGCCAAAGTGTACAGAACGTTCAAGTTGCTGAGACGGCATCTCCCACAGCCTCAACAACACCCACAGAATCTCAAGCACCAACAGTTGTCAAATCTGGTAGTTTTGTCAAAGGAGAACACGTAACTAAAGGCAGTGCCAGTATCGTTACTGAGAATGGTAAAAGCTTTTTAGTATTAGATCAAAACTTCAAAACAGACAGCGGGCCAGACTTGTTTGTAATTTTACACCGCCAAGACAAACCACAAATTTACGGGATAACTGAAAAAGATTACGCAAGTTTGGGACGTTTGCAAAAAACATCTGGGACTCAACGCTATGCAATCCCAGATAATATCAAGATTGCAGATTTCGCCAGTGCGGCAATTTGGTGTCGGAAGTTTAACGCTACCTTTGGTTATGCTGCCTTCAGCAAATAATCTCTAGTCCGGTTAATTATTGGTAAAGAATATTAATTGGTAATAGATAAATACTTTTGTAATCATTCTTTTACCAATTTCCCAAAAGCGTAAAGTCGAGAAATAAACCTGATATAAGTATTAGGTATCCGTAATTCAATAAGGCAGTAGAACACCTGATCCATTTTAGGTTTGAATAGAAAAACTAGGATTTTTTATGGCTTCTTCTAAAGCTGGCAAACGTAGCAAACCTCCGGCGGGGCCGAAACAAGAGTTGTCTGCCAAAATATTTCATGGCATCAATATCATTAGTTTGATTGTGATGATTGGCAGTGGCTTGCAAATTTACAATGCTAATCCTGTGTTTGGTGGACGAGGAGCTTGGACATTTCCTCGCACATTCTTACTAGGAGGATGGTTAGGTGGTGGTCGTAATTGGCACTTTGCAGCAATGTGGCTATTTGCGCTGAACTTGTTAGTCTATGGTGCTTATATATTTTTTACAAAGCGTTGGGAAAAGCGGTTTGTTTCCCAAGGTGACTTGCAAGTTTTACAAAAAGGGCAGAATCCAAAACGGAAAAACTATGCTTGGCATCGGTTAATTTATACAGGAATTGTACCAGTGTTAATCCTGGCGATCGCCTCTGGGTTAGCAATGTACAAACCAGCCCAACTACATTGGTTATCTGGCTTATTTGGCAATTGGCAAATCTTACGCGTAGTTCACTTTGTTAGCGTCCCCATCATTGTCGTATTTGTCATCGCTCATTTTCTGCTATCTCAGAAAGTTGGCGGTTATCGTCTGATTAAATCAATGTTTACTTAAAAGAGGTGGTATGGAAGAATTCACAGCACCGCGCCATCTATTGACACGCCGTCGGTTGTTGCAACTATCGGGAATGTCCAGTATGGGGTTACTCTTGAGCAGTTGTGGTACCAACCTACTGTCAGAACAAGTCGGTAGCCTCACTGAGCCGCTGAACCTGAAAGTCGGGGAATTATTACTCAAAGCGCAGACACCAGTCCCAGAATTTCCCATCAGTGCCATTGAACCAAATGCACTGTTAATCAATAGCTTTAATGGTACTCCTCAAATTGATCCTGCGACATTTCGCCTGACAATAGATGGAGAAGTAAATCAGCCAATGCAATTAAGCATGGCAGACATCCAAAAATTGCGCCTTACCTCAATGGTAATCCGTCATGTGTGCGTCGAAGGTTGGGCTGCGATCGTTCAATGGGGAGGTGTGCGCTTAAGTGATTTGCTGAATTTAGTACAACCAAAATCTCAAGTCCGATACGCCTACTTTCAGTCTGCCGATGACTACTATGAAAGCTGGGATATTGCCTCAGTATTGCACCCTCAAACCCTCATGGCTTATCAAAAAAATGGTCAGCCATTATCAGCAGAGAATGGTGCGCCATTGCGTCTTGCTGCTCCCATCAAGCTTGGTTATAAACAATCTAAATGGGTAACTCGCATTACATTAACTAGCACTCTCAGCAATAAAAAAGGCTACTGGATTGACGAAGGTTATGAGTGGTTTGGTGGAATATAGTTAAATTTATGAAAATTCCACAATAGTAGGAGTATATTTAATGCTCGCCCCGATGCCACAAAAAATCTGGCTAATATTCTTCACCGCTATTTTTGGGTTTACTGTCCTTTCTCCTACTAACATTGCGATCGCCCAGCCAGAAACAGAAACTCTACCAACTACTCTAGGGAAGCCGAAAAGAACAGTCCAGTCTGGTACTCGCGTGAGATTACGCCTACCACCATCTATCGGAAACCCTAATCGCAGAGTACCTGCGGCTACACGCGGGGTAACTTGTGTAGCCAAAAATCAAAATCTCACAGCCTTAATTCCTCAGTCAAACCTGGGATTAACCACTGTGGGGAATCCCACCTTATATTTCTTTATTCCCCAAAATACTGCTACTAATCTAGAGTTAGTCATTCAAAATGACAATCAAGATGGACAAACTGTTTACCAACAGAAGTATCAGCCAAATACCAAAGCAGGAATCATAGGAATACATCTACCACCGAACACTTTAGCTGTGAATCAAAAATATAGGTGGAATTTCTCAATCAAATGTAATCCCCAAGACCCTTCTGTAGATAAAGTCGTCCAAGGCACTATTCAACGTTTTGAAAATCCTTCACTGATGAATAAACTAGCACAAGCGACTCCTCAAGAGCGTGTGCTACTCTACGCAGATGCCGGAATCTGGCATGATGCCCTTGATATTTTAGCAAGATTGAGATACGCGCGTCCTTATGATTTAAAACTCAAAGCTGATTGGGAAGCATTGTTAACAGCACCTGGAGTAGAGTTTGATGAAAAACTAGCACAAAAACCTTTAATTCCCGATAAAGAAGCTCCAAAACTGTTGTTAAATAATTGAGCAAAACTTCCCCATAGCAGAAATCAAGCAGATGATCTCCTCACAACTACAAAAAATCGGGATAATAATTTTAGCTACAACTGTTGGTATGACTAGTGTTTTACCAGTAAATACCGCAGTAGCCAGAGAAAAAATTATATTTGTCCCTCCGGTTCTTGGTAGCCCACAGAGATTAATCCCAGCGGGAACACGGGCGTATGAACCACCGTCTGGAGGTGAGACAGGTATAAACCGTCAAATACCCCAAGCATCACCAATACGTGGTTCTGGTGGGATTTTGCGCCGACCTATAATAAAAAACACCCCTCAAAATGAGATTAGGGTAAGACCATCTCTACCAGTTCCTAATCAATGTTTGTCAGGGAAAATACCGTTAACAGCTTTAATTCCCGAATCCCAATTAGGATTAACTACCCTGTCAAATCCTGCCTTGTTTTTTTATGTTCCCCAAACTTCTGCACCAGAATTAGAGCTAGTTGTTCAAAATGAAACTGAGCAAGAGGTTTACATACAGAAATATAAACCTAACAACAAAGCTGGCATAATTAGCATACGTCTGCCTGTTAATTCTTTGGCAGTAAACAAACAATATAAATGGAAATTATCTGTAATATGTAATCCTACAGACAAGTCTCAAAATAAGGTTGTAGCTGGTTTGATACAACGCGTGCTACCAGACTTACAACTGGTAAAAAAATTACAACAAGCAACTAGACAAGAGCGTGCAGTTTTGTATGCAGCAGCAGGCATTTGGCATGATGCTCTTGCTACTGTGGCACAAAGACGCTACTTGTTTCCTCATAATCCCGAAATAGCATCTGATTGGGAAGAATTGTTAACTACACCAAATGTCAGCTTGAATCAGCAAATCGTCAAGCAGCCTTTAATTCCTTCCCCAGAAGTCTTACCACCTAAAAACAAGCACAAATTTTAAGCTCTAACCTAGAATTACATCTCATCATGAACAACCTTTTACCAAGAAAATTTTTGTCTACAGCAATCTCTGCAATTGTGGGATTAACCATCTTAAGTTCTGTAGTGCCAGTACAAGCAGAAGTCAAGATTAATTTACCAAATTTAGGAAAAGGCCCTGGTAGAAGAGTTCCAGGTGGTTCCCGTGGCATAAATTGTGTCGCCAAGAATCAGTATCTGACTGCTATTGTGCCGATATCAAATATTGGGTTAACGACTATAGCTAATCCTAGCTTATATTTTTATATCCCTGACAATAAAGCACCAGAAGTAGAGTTAGTGGTGCAAGATGAAAATGAACAAGAGGTTTACAAGCAAAAGTACAAACCTAGTGGTAATGCTGGTGTTGTTGGAGTGAGTTTACCAGACAACACGCTGGCTAAAGGTCAAAAATATAGATGGAATTTTTCAATTATTTGCAATACTCAAGACCGTTCTTTGGATAAGTTAGTTCAGGGAACTATCGAGCGCATTGATAATCCACAATTGATGAGTAAGTTAGAAAACGCTTCTCCTCAAGAACGCTTGAAGTTATATGCTGAGGCTGGTATTTGGCAAGATGCGCTTGATACTTTGGCAAAGTTGCGATATTCTCGCCCTCAAGATTCAGCACTCAAAGCTGATTGGGTAAGTTTGTTAACCACAGATGGTGTAAAATTAGATACACAAGTGGCTCAAGCACCATTAGTCCAAGGACAAAATGTGCTGCAACCAATCAATCAAACTTCAGAAGTGACCACACCTCAATAGAGAAGCATTGTAGCAGGAAGCTATGGTTCGACTTTGCGGGAGTTGAGCGTAGTCGAAACTCGCCAATGTCAGGAGATAAGGTAAAAAATAATCCTCTAAACCTATTCCTGGCAAGGAATCCACATTTTTTTAGTGACATTAAATTCAGAACCCTAGTTTCATGAAGAAACCAGGGTTTTTGCTTGATGGCAAGTGCTGAGTATTTTCCATCAGATGTGCATACTCACAAAATATTCTACCTATTAACAATTGTGGCTGTATGTCAGCATTATTCATCTGAGGAGGATACTATGACAACACAATTGTACTCCAAGTTAATTGCCTCCTCTCTGGCATCTGGACTCATAGCTTTTGGTTATTCTGTACCTGGGCAAAACCTTTATACAGAATCGACTTTAGCTATTAACACTCCAGCCAATCAAATCCACCAAGCAGCTACAGAAACATCAATAAATCAGATGTCTGCGTATCAGGTGCAACCAGAATTCATGGTAGACGGGGGACTTCCTGCACGACTAGTTGTTGCTGGTAGCCGTTAGTCAGGTTGGGGTACTTGGCAGTAAGTTCCACGAGACCCCATATTAAAGTTAGAAATATTAGAGGAGTGAGCAACGAGAGTAACTTTGCCTTGGCGATCGCGTACCCAACCAGTAGCAGGTACAATTGCCAAATGATCGGTAATAATTGAATGTCTGCGTGTTTGAGAAGTTGGGGAATTATGTTGCGGTTTAGCAGCCACAGTCAAGCGAGTATCAGACCACACTACATCACTACTCAAGCTTTCATCTGGACTGGCGGGTAAACCACCGCGTCCAGTCACATTAAATTGACTTCCTGTTTGATTATTATTACAACTTTGGGCAATGGGTTCTGGGACATCTACAGTGGCAGGTAAATAAGCCAAACTTTGAACTGGGTCAATATTCAGTGTGTTTAAGGTGACAGTACCCGTTGCTACAATGTCACTGCCTAGAGTTAATTGGGGTTGAAACTGCAAACCAAAAATGTTTTGAGCATTAATGATAATATTTCCGCCGCTACCGTTAAAAGCATTAGTAATAATATCGCTATTCTCAGATGGTACAGCGACGATAAAACCAGCATTAGCGAAGAAATTGCCCCCTGTTCCACCTGCTTCTGGGGTTCCAGAGATGTGTGAGATAAAGCTATTGCGGCGTAGTAATAAAATATCCCTTACTTGTACAGATATATTACCACCTTGCCCTGATTGTGAGGTGGCAGTAATTTGTCCTTGATTATCTAACACGATGTTGCCAGCATTAGCTCTAATGTTGCCAGCGTTACCTATACCGCGATTACTAACAGTTAATTCCGCATTATCTCGGACTGCTAAATTTTTGGTGTCTAAATTTACATTGCCACCATTACCCACTGCGCCTACACCAACAAGACTTAAAATACCGCTATTGGTAGCGTTAGCACTCCTACCCGTGATAGTAGTTGTATCACTTACATTGATATTGACATTACCAGCATTACCCCGACCGCCTGGTAAGGTTGCAGTAGCCGAACGTACACTGGCGCTAACTTGCCCACCGTTGGTTAAAGTGAGCGATCGCGCATTAATCTTGACAATACCACCGTTACCTTCTGCCCCGGCATCAATATAACTAATTGCCGAGCTAATTAAGCCATTACTCGCCACACCATCAAAGGCAACAGCATCACCCGCTGTAATTGAGATATTTCCGCTATTACCCCTCCCAAAGGAACTGGTGTTGACTTGTCCGCCATTGGTTGCTGTCAGAGAGCCTGTATGAATTTCGATATTACCGCCACTACCCACTGCACCAACACCCAAGAGGCTGAGTACACCACTATTGGCATTGTTAATTGTGATGGCATCACGCACATTAACATTTACATTACCCGCATTACCCCGACCGCCTGGTAAGGTATTAGTAGCAGAACGTACACTGGCACTAACTTGCCCACCGTTGGTTAAAGTGAGCGATCGCGCATTAATCTTGACAATACCACCGTTACCTTCTGCTCCTGCATCAATATAACTAATTGCCGAGCTAATTAAACCATCACTCGCCAGACCATCAAAAGCGACAGCATCACCCGCTGTAATTGAGATATTTCCGCCATTACCCCTGCCAAAAGAACTGGCGTTGACTTGTGAACCATCAGTTGCTACTAGTGAGTTAGTAACAATATTGATATTGCCAGCATTGCCAGTACCATTTCTGGCTATTGCTGTAGAAATCAGACTCCGCTGTTGCAGATGGATATTACCTGTAGCCTTGACATTTATATCCCCAGTGCGGCTATTAATATCTCCAGATCCTTGGGGTATAGCAACTTGGATCTGACTTCCACCCTGTAGATTTAAGGTTCGGCTATTAACGTTAATGCTACCGCCAACCTCTGCGAAAACATTCACCTGGGCGTTATTGCGAAGAGATACATCTGCTCGTGCTAAATTTTGCGGAAAATCTAGGCTGAGAATATTTCCCTTGGTAGTGAGTCCTATTTTTCCTGGTGTGCCAACAGCACCGAGTTCAATTTGACCGCCAACTGATGAATTCACTAATAACAAACTATTATTTAAGTTAATCTTACCGCCCAGTAACAACAAGCTTTGACCTTGATCAACAGTTAGTTCACTTCCATTGACATCTATTGCTTGTGGTGGTCTATTGAATAAAAACCCACTAGGGTCGCCGACAATTGTCAGTAAGCTATTAACTCCACCAGGATTAGTTGCACTAAATTGACTATTATTCGACCAGACTATTGCATCTGCTGTACTGGCGATAAAAGAACCTCTTGTGCTTCCACCTACATCCAGTCGGGCATTCGGGCCAAACACAATCCCACTAGGATTAATTAAGAACAAATTAACATTGTTACTCTCTGTACGAATTAAACCATCAATTCTGGATGGCAAACCGCCTGTAACACGAGAAACAATATTTCTAATCTCCCCAGCACTTTGAAAAACTGCGCTTTCATTTGTGTTTAAACTAAAACGACCAAAACTGTGAAACAAGTTACTACCAACAGTTTCACCTACTGACTGAGGAATTGTGTAGTTTGGGCCATTAATGGTCTGTGTAGTTCCTAAAGTGCCATCCACGGTGATATTTTGGGCTAGACTACTCTTGATGGCAGTGGTAACTAAAGCCCCACAAATAGCTAAAAATGCTCCCAGATGTAACCGCCAACAGATGTGAGACATCAGCAAGTACCTCTCCTACACATCTCATACCATTTTGGATTTTGCGAAAAGTTGAGCTAGTGCCTTGGACGGGTTTCCCTGTTTGGAGCAACTGGCGTTGCGTGGGCGGGTTTCCCACACCACTTGTTTCAACGGAGGGAACCGTCTCTTCGGGTGACGCTTAACGTCGCTACCGCTTCGCTAACGGCAGTTCCTTCTCCTAATCGGAGACGCTGCGCGTAGCTTGCTTCCCCGTAGGGGTACAAGTTGGTAAAGCCGCCCAACGGACTGCTCACCGTAACGCAGTGGCTCGACTTGAGCAAACTTTTCAAGACGGATTTTGGATTGATAATTGTTATCTGCGTCTAATTTCTGTCAATCTATCTGTCGCAATCATCTTTAAATTGGTATCAGTCGTTTTACTTGTGAAAACATTATCACTATTGAGGAGTAATGCAAAATATCTCACAGGGACTATTTATATGAATTTTGCAAAGGGGATTTTTGCTAAAATCCCCTTATACATACCTGCATTAGTGCATTGTTTCTTCTGGATGTGTCTTCATCAACCTTTCTGTGAAGGATTTAATCACGATGTACAAAACTGGTACGACAAACAAACTTAAGAATGTGGCAATTAACATTCCACCAAAGACCGCTGTCCCCAAAGATTGACGGCTTCCTGCACCTGCACCAGTCGCTACAGCTAGAGGAAAAATCCCCAAAAGCGTGGAAAAAGCAGTCATCAAAATTGGGCGTAAGCGTTCTTGAGAAGCTTCAATTACGGCTTTGGTAATCGAAAGCCCTTGTTCTCGCAATTGGTTAGCAAATTCCACAATCAAAATCGCATTTTTACTTGCCAAACCAATCAACATTACTAGACCAATTTGACAGTAAACATCGTTAGCGAAACCCCGCATTGACTGGGCTAACAGTGCGCCAAAAATCGCTAAAGGCACTGAAAGCATAATAATTAAAGGGTCAATGTAATTTTCGTATTGGGCTGCTAGGACTAAGAAGACAAAAACTAATCCTAAGCCAAAAATTACGGGTGCTAAACCACCAGATTCTAGTTCTTCTAGTGCTGTACCTGACCATTCGTAACCGTAACTGGATGGTAAAACTTGTTGAGCTACCTGTTCCATTTTTTGAATAGCATCTCCCGAACTAAAGCCTGGTGCTGCGGAACCATTGATTTCAATGGAGCGAAATAGATTGTAGTGGTTAATTGTTTGCGCTCCTGTAGTAGGAGTAATTTTCACCAAATTACTCAAAGGAATGATTTCATTCTTGCGAGAACGAACATATAATTGCCCGATATCTTGTGGGTTAGAGCGAAACTGTTCATCAGCTTGGACATACACCCGGTAGTTACGCTGCTGGAGGTTGAAATCGTTGACATATTGCGCTCCTAAAGCAGTTTGCAAGGTGGTAAAGATATCATCTACATTCACTTGTAGCGCATTGGTTTTGTTGCGGTCTACTTCTACAAGTAACTGGGGAGTGTTAGCAGCAAAGGTGGTAAATACAGCTTGGAGTCCGGGGGTTTGATTGGCACGACCTAGCAATTGACCCATTGTTTGAACTAGGTTGTCTAAACCGCCATTACCTCTGCGGTCTTGGAGTTGAAAGGTAAAACCACCAAAGTTACCCAAACCTTGAATTCCTGGAGGATTGACAGCAAAGATTCTCGCTTCGGGAATGGCGAAGAATTTGCCTTGTAATTTACCGATGAGAGCTTTGACTGTTTGATCTGGTCTTTCACGCTCTCCCCAAGGCTTTAATGTGGTAAAGATGATACCACTGTTGGCAGTACTTCCACTGAAGCCGAAGCCGCCAACCGCAAAGGTGCCAACAACTTCGGGAATTTGCAGAATTTCTTTTTCTACTTGGGACATAACATCGCTGGTATATTGCAGCGACACCCCTTGTGGCCCTTGGATAATTGTGATGAAATAGCCTTGATCTTCTTCGGGGAGAAAAGCTGTAGGTACGCTTGCATACAACCAAGCAGTCATTCCCAAAGAGACGATAAATAATCCTATAATGACGCTTTTAATGCCTGTGAGGAAATTGAGCGATCGCCGATATCCCTGCGTTACCCAGTCCAAAAATCTGTTAATCTGGCTAAAAATCCAACCTAGCCAACCTGTAGGTCTTTGTCCTTGACGTAGTAGCAAAGCACACAATGAAGGTGTGAGGGTCAGCGCCAAAAAAGTCGAAATAGCAATAGAGAAGGCGATAGTTAAGGCAAATTGCCGATACAATGCACCTGTGGTTCCTGGAAAAAATGCCACTGGCACAAACACCGCCATCAACACTAAAGAAGTAGCAATGACTGCACCAAATAATTCAGCCATTGATTCACTGGCGGCGCGGCGAGGATTTATGCCTTTATCTTGAATAAAACGGCTAATTTGCTCAACCACAACGATCGCATCATCTACCACCATCCCCGATGCTAAGGTTAAACCAAATAAGGTCAAACTATTAATCGAAAAGTTAAATATTTTGACGAAGGCAAATGTCCCTACCAATGCTAGAGGAATCGTAAGTGCGGGAATCAGCGTCGTTCGCCAGTCTTGTAAGAATAAGAAAATGACGATGACCACCAACACCACAGCTTCAAATAGAGTCTTGATTACTTCTGCCAAAGACTCTTCCACAAACATAGTTGTGTCAAAAGCTACTTGATATTTCATTCCTGGCGGAAAACTTGGAGCCAATGCGGCGATCGCTGCTTTCACTCCATTGGCTACATCTAAGGCATTACTCCCAGGAACTTGATAAATACCTAACCCAACAGCATCCTTAGCCCGATATCGCAGAAATGTATTGTAATTTTCTGCCCCTAATTCGGCTCGACCGATATCTTTGAGTTTGACTAAAGTCCCATCATCTTCGGACTTAATCACAATTTCTTCAAATTCTTTTGGTTCTGTCAGTCGGCTGGCAGCACGTACATCAATTTGATATTGTTGTCCTTTGGGGGCAGGTTCCTGGCCAATTCTCCCCGCACCAATTTGCAAGTTTTGTTGTGCCAGTGCTGTTGTGACATCTTCTGTTGTTAATCCGCGTGTTGCTAACCGACTGGGATCTAACCACAGGCGCATAGCATAGCGGCGTTCACCAAAAATGCGGACATCACCTACGCCTTTGACTCTTTTGAGCGCATCTGCTACGTAAAGGTCAGCGTAGTTACTCAAGAATGTGTTGTCATATTCTTTATTGTCGGTATATAAACCAATTCCTAAGAGAATATTGTTAGATTGCTTGCTGACCCTAACACCTGTACGCTGCACTACATCTGGTAATTGTGCCTCAGCAATGGAAACACGATTTTGGACATCAACAGCAGCCAAATCTTTATTGCGTGAGGCATCGAAGGTAACTGTAATACTACTTGTACCATCGTTGCTGCTGCTGGAGGTCATATATCTCAGACCTTCAACTCCATTAATTTGTCTTTCTAAGATATTAGTGATGCCGCTTTCTACTACTTCGGCACTGGCTCCACTGTAGTTGGCAGTAACGTTGATTTGATTAGGACTAATATCAGGAAACTGGGCGATGGGTAGTGTGGGAATACTAATTAATCCCACCAGTAAGATAATGATCGCGCAGACTGTAGAAAAGACTGGTCGCTTGATGAAGAAATCAACAAACATAATAAAAAGTCTTAAGTGTGTAAACGCGCAGCGGTGAGGCAGCGCGGTCTTCTCCCAAAGGGAGAGGCTAACGCCCGCCGTAGGATGCCCAAAGGGCTGTAGGGGGTTTCCCCCATGAGCGACTGCTGAACCCGAAGGGCTTGCAGCAGGCTAGTGTGAAGTATGAAGTATGAAATTTTACCCTTTACCCTTCAGCTTTTTTTAGGGAGAAGGAATTATCGGTGCGCCGTTGGTGAGGTTGAGAATACCGGAAACTACGATTTTTTCTCCTGCTTTCAATCCTTCTAATACTTGGTAATTACTACCCTCAATAGCTCCTAACTTGACTGGTTTTTGCAAAGCTACTAACGATGGCGCTCCTGGTTTGGGGTTTTCTGGTGCTTGCGCTACAAATACAAATGTTTCTCCACCCAAGCGTGATAAGGCTGTCACCGGAATTAAAATTCCGGGGCGTTCATCCCAAATGATTTTAGTTTGGACTAACTGACGATTGACTAATTGTCTGTTGCCATTACCAAAAACTGCCTTAGCTAAAACAGTTTGCGAATTAGCAGTAGCATTGGGCGAAATGAAACTGATTTTACCTGTAGCTGTGGCTTGACCTTGAGCATCAAGCATTTGTACAGGTAAGCCCACGCGCAATTGCTGACTTTCATTAAGTGGTACAGATATGTTCAATTCCAAGGAGTCATTTCTGGTGAGAGTGGTGAGGTTGTCTGCTTTGCTGACAAATTCTCCAACTCTGACGGGAATATCGCCCACAATACCTGTAAAGGGAGCGCGGACATTAGTGTATTGCAACTGTACTTGGGCGGCTTTGACTTGAGCCGCAGCTTGGGTAACTTGCGATCGCGCTTGGGCGATTTCTTCTTGACGAGGGCCGTTTTCTAGTTGTCTGACGTTTTGTCTTTGTTGTTCAACTGCTCCTTCTAACTCATTGATATTGGAATTTCTGCCTTTGCTGAGTTGATCTAAGCGTTTTTGGGCTACGACTAATGCAGCGG
Organism: Nostoc sp. C96; assembly: GCF_059384975.1. Classification (NCBI taxonomy): domain Bacteria; kingdom Bacillati; phylum Cyanobacteriota; class Cyanophyceae; order Nostocales; family Nostocaceae; genus Nostoc; species Nostoc sp. C96. The sequence goes on from NZ_CM182020.1 coordinate 1,133,476, forward strand.
CGGCGCTACGTTGTTCTTTCAGATAGCCTTCCATCTGATCTTCGGAAATAGCTCCTTGTTTTTGTAAGTTTCCATAGCGTTGGGCGCGGGATTTTGCCAGTTCTAAGTCAGATTTAGCGGCCTCAATTTGCGCTTCGGCTTGCGCCATTTCTTCTGGACTTGAACCTGTTTGAGCATCTCGCAACCGCGCTTGGGCTTGAACTAACTGCGCTCTAGCTTGGGCAATTTCTTCTGAGCGCGTCCCGGCTTTGAGTTCGGCTAAACGTGCTTGAGCTTGTTCAAGTGCGGCTTTGGCTTGGAGTAACTGCGCTTGAGCATCATCACTTTGCAAACGAATGACTACTTGTCCTTGGGAAATGCGATCGCCTTCTTTATATAAAATCTCTGTAATGCGTCCATCAATCTCTGGTTTGAGTGTGACTGAGCGTGGTGCATCTAAAGTCCCCACAAATTCTGAAGTTTGCTGAATAGTTGCATTCTCAACTGTGGCTAATTTCACAGGAATTCCCATCGGTTGACCAGCCGCTGCTCCAGCCCCCTTCGGTGCATTACTCGCTTGGCTAGTTTGCCACCATCGCCAACCTCCACCAACACCAGCAATTAACAAAACTACGCCTAAAATCACTGGCCAAGACCGCTTTTTATGGAGTATTGATATGGGTTTTGGGTCTGCTGAAAAATCTGTTGGTTGAGCCTGATTAGAGTCAGTAGTAGCAGGCTGTTCTATTTCAACCGGAAACTGTGAATCAGGGAACTCAGACTGAGACATTTTCGTTTTCTCATTTATAGACTTAAACTTTGGGCAACTTGGCTGAAATATAGTGATGCTTGGTGAGAGACTGATCAACCGACCTTGTGATACTTGCTTGTGTAGGAATCTTGATCAGCCAAGGTTTCTGTTTGTCAAGTGCCTATTTGATGAAACTCTGGGGATGGAAATATTTAGTTACTTCATTTACCCCAGTCATACGAGCAAATTCATCGGTGTGAGTTTTCGTTAAACCTGCATTTGCAAATACCTCGGTTGTCGCTTTGATCAACCTTGCACGAGTTTGTTTGTACTTGAACGCTAAATTTTAATGGTTCATGCAAGTGCTTGCTTGCATTATATATTTGTCAGCCAAAAAAGTGTATAAACTGAGTCAGCCCCAGTGATCGCTGAGATTTCGGCTTTTGTGCCTCTAGACCTGAATTGCTCAGGGTATTAATAAGTTTTAATTATTTTAAATTTCAGTAAAATCAGCATTTTTGTCAAATACTGATAAATAAAAGCTATAACTAAGCGCCCGCAAGATGTTTATCAAGGCAACTTCAAAAATAAATGCGGGATTTTCTCATCCTTTTATCAACCTAATACTTGTATAGATTGTGAACCCAGAGCGCAGTCTTGATTGGTTCATAGATAAAGCACTTTAGCAAGTATAAGGTGATCGCCGCTAATAATACATCAAAAGAATTTTAGAGATGTACAGTATTACCCTAAACTGATTTATGAGTATTTAGCTAATTTTTGGAGGCATGGTGGAATTATGGATGTCAGTCTCATCATATCTAACATCTTAAATCCACCCATATTGGCTTTCTTTCTGGGAATGTTAGCGGTGTTCGTCAAAACAGATTTAGAAATTCCGGCACCTATCCCTAAGCTATTATCTTTATATTTACTATTTGCGATCGGGTTTAAAGGTGGTGTAGAACTGGTCAAAAGTGGTGTGAACCAAGCAGTTATTCTCACGCTTTTAGCCGCAATATTGATGGCATGTATTGTTCCGGTTTACACATTTTTTATTCTCAGAATTAAACTAGATACTTATAATTCAGCAGCGATCGCAGCTACTTATGGTTCTATTAGTGCGGTAACTTTTATTACTGCCAGTTCCTTCCTGACTCAACTGGGGATGGCTTTTGATGGGTTTATGGTTGCAGCCTTGGCCTTGATGGAATCACCAGCAATTGTTGTAGGTTTAATTTTGGTTAACGTTTTCACTGTCGATGAAAGCGAGCGCGAATTCAACTGGTCAGAAGTATTGCAAGAAGCCTTCCTCAATAGTTCTGTATTTTTGCTAGTGGGTAGCCTAGTTATGGGTATCCTCACCGGAGAACACGGCTGGCAAACTTTAAAACCCTTTACCCAAGATTTGTTTTACGGTGTGCTGACGTTCTTTTTGTTAGATATGGGACTGGTGGCTGCTAGAAGAATCAAAGATTTACAAAAAGCAGGTTTTTTCCTGATTCTGTTTGCGATACTAGTACCAATTTTCAATGCCGGCATAGCTTTATTAATTGCGAAAGCGATCGGAATGCCAAAAGGAGATAGTCTATTATTCTCAGTGCTATGTGCCAGTGCTTCCTACATTGCTGTACCCGCAGCCATGCGCCTAACTGTCCCAGAAGCTAATCCTAGTCTGTATATTTCGACTGCTTTAGCTGTGACTTTCCCTTTTAATATCATTGTAGGTATACCGCTATATCTATACGGCATTAATCTATTTTGGAGATAAGACAATGCAGGCTGTAAAACGGATCGAAATATTTGCCAACTATGTCGAACTCGGTAAAATTTTAGAGTCTTTAGAAAAATCAGGCGTAGCAGGACATTCAGTTGTCAAAGATGTCGCCGGCAAAGGTACAAGAGGCAAAGTCACACATGATTTAGCCATGACAATGCTCGACAATGTTTACATCATTGCCTTTTTTGCCCCCGAAAAATTGCCCTTGGTAGAGTTAAATGTCCGGCAAACTCTGAATAAGTTTGGCGGAGTTTGTTTTATTTCTGATGCAATGGAAATTGAAACTACCAGATGTGTTGGTTGAAGTGTGAAGTCTGAAATGATTTTCATCAGCACTTTAACTATTAACATCACTTAAGCGTGAGGTTGTAAATCGATCCATCCACTTTTCCAAATACACTCGATTAGCATTTTGTTCAGATGGATCTTGAGTCTCTAAAGGATAAGGCATCAATCCTAAAATTGCGGCTGTAGTCACGCAAAACATTGACTTTTGGAAACTTATACAAATTTGTACCCGCAAGTCATCTTCACCCCGTAGCCCACGCCGATAAATAGCGTGCAAATATTCTGGCAGATAATGGCGCATATCCTGCATGAGTAATGTAGGCGGAATACCAGCACCACCAATAGGTAAAGGATCTGCATACAATGCACCATATTGGAATCGACCTTGATCAGGGGAAATTTGATAAGCTTGGGCATTGTAAGAAACTGTGCCATGAAAAGGAGTTCCCCGAAAGAAAACAGCCTCGACATAAGGCACTGCTGTATCTGCTAAAAATGTTAAACCAGTCTTTTGGGGAATAATGTCGTAGACTTTACCTCGAATTTTCACAGAGTAGGTTATTGGCTTCATAGCATCTGCTACTAAGCCTGCTTTAATGTAGTCTACGACTTGGGGGATTGATTTGATTTCCCCTTGGTCATAACGGTCTGATAAGGTTAAGAAAATATCAGCCATTACTCGCCAGAATTGACCTAAACCACTGTAATAAGCTGAAACACGCAATTGTTCAGTTAAAAATTCTGGGAATAATTGGTTTAATCCTAAAATAAAAGGATTATTTTTAAATTTTGCGGTGATAACTGCTTTTGCCCGTTCTTGAAATTCTTTGGTATCTAAATAGCTATCTAAGCCACCGCCACCATGCCACATCATGGCTTTCATGCAATATTCTGCATATTCATAATTGATGCGATCGTGCCACCAGTGACGCAATAATTTTTGAAAAGAGAATTCAGCGTTAAAGTATTTAAAAAAAGGAAAAAATACTAAAAATTGATGGTCAGCAATGTAGATGAGATTTTTGGAGTAGGCATCTAAAACTACACCATAGCTTTTGAGAATGCCAACTACTTCTAAAACATTTTCTGGACTATCAGGTAATAATGTTCCACCTGTTTGTAATCGTTCTACATACTCAGCTAAAGGATGTAAGCCAGGTTTATTTTTAATAGTTACCATTGCCAGTTCTCCAAATTGGGAATGAGTCAATAAAAAGGCAAAAGTAAAAAAGCAAAAGTAAAATTTTTTTACTTTTTACTTTTTACTTTGATTTTTCTACAGAGACTGTTGCCACTACTTTATCTACACTTATCATGGCCGTGATTGTTGGTTCAGTCCAGCGAGATAACCAAGCGGGTTGAATGCCGAAAATCACAATCAATACAGCTAATACTACCGATGGCAGGCGATCGCTCCAATAGACTCGTGGTAAATTAACTACTTGTGCAGATAAGCGCCCAAAAAAAGCGCGATTCATCAAAATTAAGAAATAAACCGCAGTTAAGCCAGTTCCTAGCATGGATAGTAGAGTTTGCACAGGGAATACCGCAAAACTGCCGCTAAAAATCACAAATTCGGAAATAAAACCTACCATTCCTGGTATACCTGCGCTGGCCATTACTCCCAAAACCATCAAGCTACCAATAACTGGCATTCCGCGTTCGGGGTTTAATAATCCGCGAATAACTTCTAAATCACGGCTCCCAGCTTTTTTGTATACTACTCCCACCAACAAAAACAGTAAGGCGGAAATCAAGCCGTGGCTAATCATTTGCATCACAGCACCCAATACACTAAGGGGTGTAGCGGCGGCGGCGGCTAATAGTACATAGCCCATGTGTCCAACTGAACTATAGGCTACCATCTTTTTCATGTCGGTTTGGGCGATCGCACAAGATGCACCATAAAGCACACTGACTACTGCCCAAGTTGCTAACCAAGGTGCTGCATAACTCCACGCATCAGGTAACAAGTTCATCCCAAACCGCAGTAAGCCGTAAGTTCCCAACTTCAGCAGCACACCAGCTAATAGCACGGAAATGGGCGTAGAGGCTTCAACGTGAGCATCGGGCAACCAAGTATGGAAGGGAACCAGCGGTATCTTAATCCCAAAACCCACTAAAATTCCTACTAGCAATAAAAGTTGAGTTGCTAGTGGTAAAGATGCAGCATTCAAGTTTGCTAAGGCAAAGTTAGAACCGCCACTCAGCCAAACCATACCAAGGAAACTTGCCAACAGCAAAATACCAGATATGGCGGTGTAAATCAAAAACTTTGTCGCGGCGTAACCTCTTCTTGCACCACCCCAAATGGCAATTAACAGGTATAAAGGAATCAGTTCCAGTTCATAAAACAGGAAAAATAAGAGTAAATCTTGTGCCAGAAAGGCTCCTATGACTCCAGTACTTAACAGTAAGATCAGTGAGTAATACAGTCGCGGACGTTGTATGGAAACATCGCTGCTGGAGATGGCAATACAAGTTAATAGTCCATTTAAAACCAGCAAGGGTAAAGATAAACCATCTATTCCGAGGTTATAACTTAAGCCTAAAGCATCTACCCAAGGTATAAACTCACTAAACTGTTGAGTAATTTTTCCTGGGTCGAATTGAATTGCCAGAAAGATTGACCACACGAAAGTCATACCAGCAAAGACAAAAGCCATGCTCCTGGCTAGTTTCCCATCAATCACAGTAGGCCAAAAACCGATAATAGTTGCGCCTAACAATGGCAGCAAAATCAATGCACTCAGCATAGTTTAGAGAGAATTAGAGATTAGGGAATTTGGAGTAGGGATGAGTATTTTTTACTCAGCACTGTTTCGAGAGAATTCAGGGAGTAGGGAGTGCGGAGTAGATTTTTCACTCAGCACTCAGCACTTTTAAAAATGCAAGTTATTGAGCAGTCCTAATGACCAGCTAATAAAAAAGCCAAGAAGGCTAATAACTACGAGGATGGTCAACATATAGCCTTGGGACTGGCCAGAAATGCTGTACCTTAAACTTTGTCCGCCGAGAATTGTGAAAATCCCTACCAAGTTTACTAGGCCATCAACTAGATAGCGATCGCTCCAAGCCGATATCTTAGACAGCAATGCTACTGCCCCAACTATTGTTAATCGATAGATGCGGTCTATGTAAAAATCGTAACCTAACAAGTCCTGCAAAAATCGCCATACCAAAATTCTCGATCTTGACCAAGCTTTATGTAGGTACATTGTTGAACCTATACCGACTCCTAGGACAGTAGAAGTTAATAATATTCCTACTACGTACCAGTTAATACTATTTCTATCTGGTAGTAAGTACCATTGCTGAAGCATGAGGGGTAATATTAGGGTGAGTATCGTCAACGTCACCATTGGAAATGCCATTTGCCAGCCAACTTCTGGGGAACGACGAGTTTTTTGTTGCGGTGTACCCCAAAAGATTAATCGAAAGACTCTTGTCAAGTTTAAGGCTGTTAGGCCATTAACTATCACTAAAATGGCAATTACCCAAGGGCTAATTGCTACTAAACCATCAGCCCATGACAGCATTGCCCAAAAACTTCCCAGGGGTAGCAATGTAATCATCCCAGCCGAGCCGACAACAAAGGCGGTGGTAGTTGCAGGCATCCGCGACCATAAACCACCCATCTCTGTTAAATCTTGAGTACTGGTAGTGTAAATAACTGAACCGGAACTCATAAATAATAATGCTTTGGCGATCGCATGAGTCAACAGCAACATTACGGCTACACCCCCTTGCTGCATACCCACCGCCAAAAATACCAGTCCCATATATGCACTAGTAGAATGAGAAAGCGATCGCTTAATATCAATTTGTGCCAGCGATACTAAAGTCGCACCCACTGCCGTCACTGAACCCATCACAATTAACGCATTCAATGCCACTGGCGATAAAGCCAAAATAGGTTGCAGTTTGTACAGTAAATAAGCACCACCAGCTACCACCAACGAATTTCGCATCACTGAAGCAGGGTTTGGCCCTTCCATTGCTTCATCTAGCCACAAGTGCAAGGGGAACTGAGCGCACTTCCCCGCTGGCCCAGCAATTAAACCCAAACCAAGTAAAGTTGATGCTACTGGACTGAGATTTGCTGTTTGCGCCCACTCATACAAATCAGAAAAATTTAAGCTACCTGCCCAACTCGAAAGCGTCACCACCGACATCAGCAATAATAAGTCGCCCACACGCTTGGTTAAAAAAGCATCCCGCGCTGCTGTTACTACCAAAGGTTGAGCGTACCAGAACCCCACTAACAAATAGGTAGAAAGGGTGAGGACTTCTAACAAGGCATAACTGAGAAATAAAGAGTCACTAATTGCTAAACCACTCAGTGCCGCTTCAAAAAAACCAAGTAGTGCAAAAAAGCGTGCCAGTGACCAGTCTTTCTCTAAATAACCTAAAGCGTAAATTTGCGCCAACAAACTTAACCCTGTGATTAAAACTGTTGCCCCAACACTCACAGGCGATAGTTCTAATGAAAGAGATAAGTTTAAATTCGCGGCTTGAAACCAGCTAACCAGTATGTTTTCTGGTTCTCTGTCCCAAACATCTTTAAAGACAAATAAGCTATGAGCAAAAGCCAAAACAGTAGTCAACAAGTTGAAATACGCCGCTGGTCTGGGGCCTGTCTTTCTGATTATTCCCATACCCCAGGGCAAAGTTAACAGTGCGCCCATTAAACTATACAAAGGCACACACCAACTTGTTGAAAATAGAAACTCATTCATTTAATTTGCTTACCTTTACAACTCTGCCTTGATTTTTTTAGCTTTTTGAACAACAATTGTTTACTAAATCTTTTTACTGAAAATATTTGTTAAATTATTCTTTTGTTAGATTTTCCATGAGTATTTTTTACTTAATGACTCTGGAATATATTTAAACCAATAAATTTATTTTACATATTCAAATTCTCCACCTTTAATTTAAATCATGCTCAATGTGTAAATTTCTATTTCTAGTTCTTAGCAGAGAGTTTTATAAGATATATTTGAAAAAGTTATAAGCTTTTTAGATATTCCTATTAACGCACTACAAAGCAGAGGAAAGATAGAATCTGTAAAACATGCAGTAGTTTTATCTTCCTCACCAGACCAAATTAGTCTTGGCTATGAACAGCGTTTTGTATATGTAATAAAGAAATTATAAAGCATAAGCGTCTGCTCTTGTAATCAGTGGACTTAAAGAGAGCAGAAACCTGGTATGACAAAGAATTAAGTTTTTTAAAACTTTTTTATTATAAACTATTATACTAATTTATATTGCCAGGGGAGCCAACCTTTCCTATGCTTATTTTGGAAGTGTCTTTTAGCTCAAGATGAGCTTCCCCGTCAAAATTTTCAAACCACAGTACTGATTGGATTAAATTTTTAGGAGTTTCTGCGATGCCAATTGCAGTTGGAATGATTGAGACTAAGGGCTTTCCAGCAGTAGTAGAAGCTGCTGATGCGATGGTGAAAGCTGCCCGTGTAACTTTGGTAGGATATGAAAAAATTGGTAGCGCTCGTGTCACCGTAATTGTGCGGGGTGATGTTTCCGAAGTGCAAGCCTCAGTTGCAGCAGGAATTGAAGCGGCAAGAAGAGTAAATGGTGGTGAAGTGGTTTCCACTCACATCATTGCGCGTCCCCATGAAAACTTGGAATACGTATTGCCGATTCGTTACACAGAAGCTGTGGAACAGTTTCGCACTTAAAAACTGAGAAGACAAAGTGACTGACGGGGTTGCTTGCTTGATCTGCGCTTTTGTTTTGTTTGAGAAAATTTAATTAGGAATTACAACTAATGTCAATTGCAGTGGGAATGGTAGAAACCCTTGGCTTTCCAGCAGTCGTGGAAGCTGCTGACGCGATGGTGAAAGCCGCTCGTGTAACCTTAGTAGGTTACGAAAAAATCGGTAGTGGTCGTGTCACCGTAATTGTCCGGGGTGATGTTTCCGAAGTCCAAGCTTCTGTAGCAGCTGGCGTTGAATCAGTTAAGCGCGTGAATGGTGGACAAGTACTGTCTACTCACATCATTGCGCGTCCCCATGAAAACTTGGAATACGTGCTGCCAATTCGTTATACAGAAGACGTAGAACAATTCCGGGAAAATGTCAACGCAATTCGTCCTTTCGGCGGCAGAAGACCATAACATATAATGCAAATTGCCAAAGTGCGTGGCACAGTAGTTAGCACTCAAAAAGAACCAAGTCTTAGAGGTGTCAAACTACTGCTGTTGCAATTAGTGGATGAAGAAGGAAACATCCTGCCACAATACGAGGTAGCAGCGGATACGGTGGGAGCAGGAGTGGATGAGTGGGTGCTGGTCAGTTGTGGCAGTGCCGCTCGTCAAATTCTTGGCAACGAACAACGCCCTTTAGATGCAGCAGTGGTGGCGATAATTGATACTATTCATGTTCAAGATCGCCTTATCTACAGTAAAAAAGACCAATATAGATAGTCAACAGTCAACAGTCAAAAGGAGCTAGAGGTTGGGCGGTTTTCCCAACTTAAAGCAACTGGCATTTAAAGGTCAGTAAACTATGGACTATGGACTATGGACTATTTACAAAAAGCTTAATTCAGGAGGAATCTCGCGATGGCAGTCAGCAGCACGGCGGCACCCCCAACCCCGTGGTCAAAAAGTTTAGCTGAGCCAGAAATCCACGAAACCTCATTCGTACATTCTTTCTCTAACATTATTGGTGATGTGCGGATAGGTGCAAATGTAATCGTAGCTCCGGGGACTTCGATTAGAGCGGATGAAGGTACACCTTTTCATATCGGTGAAAAGACCAATATTCAAGATGGTGTAGTGATTCATGGTTTAGAGCAAGGTCGAGTAGTCGGTGATGATGGCGAAGAATACTCGGTTTGGGTTGGTAGTAATGCTTCCCTAACCCACATGGCTCTGATTCATGGCCCAGCTTATGTAGGGGATAATTGCTTTATTGGCTTTCGCTCTACGGTATTTAATGCCAGAGTGGGTAAGGGCTGCATCGTGATGATGCACGCTTTAATTCAAGATGTAGAAATTCCCCCCGGTAAATATGTACCTTCGGGAGCGATAATCACAAGCCAGCAGCAAGCTGACCGTCTGCCAGATGTGCAAGATCAAGATGAGCAATTTGCCCATCATGTAGTGGGGATTAATCAAGCATTGCGGGCTGGTTATCGCTGTGCTGCGGATAGCAAATGTATTGCACCCATCCGGGATGAATTAGCTAAATCTTATACAGGTAATGGTGTTACTGTCTTAGAGTTGGAAAGGAGTAGTGAAGTGGCAAGCAATAGCTTGGGTGCAGAAACAGTAGATCAAGTGCGCTATTTGTTAGAGCAAGGTTATAAGATTGGTACAGAACATGTAGACCAAAGACGCTTTAGGACTGGTTCTTGGACTAGCTGCCAGCCAATTGAAGCGCGCTCTGTGAATGAAGCTTTATCAGCATTGGCAAGCTGTCTGGCAGACCACAGTGGTGAGTACGTACGTTTATTTGGGATTGACCCTAAAGGTAAACGTCGGGTGTTAGAGACAATAATCCAACGCCCAGATGGTGTGGTAAAAGTAGCAGCTAACTTTAAAGCACCTGCAAGTACAAGTAGTTCCAGCTACACTAGTTACAACGGCAACGGCAATGGTAATAGTAACGGTGCTGGTATTGGTTCAATTAGCGCTGAAACTGTAGACCAAATCCGCCAATTATTAGCAGGTGGTTACAAAATTGGGTCTGAACACGTAGATGAGCGTCGTTTTCGGACTGGTTCTTGGGCTAGTTGTAAACCCATAGAAGCTACTTCGACTAATGAAGTTGTGGCGGCTTTAGAAGACTGTCTTGAAAGCCATCAAGGCGAATATGTCCGTTTAATTGGTATTGACCCGAAAGCCAAGCGTCGGGTATTAGAAAGCATTATTCAACGACCTAATGGCCCCGTAGCGGTCTCTAATGGTCAGAAATCTTATGCTAGTTCAAGTAGTGTTAGCTCGAAAACTGCAAGCGCAACCGCAACGACGACAAGCAATCGGTTAAATACAGAAGTTGTCGACCAGCTACGGCAATTGTTGGCAAGTGGTTATAAAATTAGTGCCGAACACGTAGACCAAAGACGTTTCCGGACTGGTTCTTGGGCAAGCTGTGGACAAATTGAGGCCAGATCGGAAAGAGATGCGATCGCAGCTTTGGAAACATATCTTTCTGAATATCCTGGTGAGTACGTGCGGTTGATTGGGATTGACCCGAAAGCCAAACGTCGAGTGTTGGAAACAATTATTCAACGTCCGTAGTAGTGCTGAGTTGAAAGTGCTGAGGAGCCAGTCGCGTGGGCGGCTCTGCCGACTTGAGCGGTATGAGCCTGCGAGAGTCACTGGCGTTGCTGAGTTGAAAGTATTGAGTTAACTTTGAACCAGAATATTTAGTCATACTCACCCTAAACAGTATAGTGATTAAAGATGCTGAATTTTACTCAGCAATGCCACTTGCTACAACGGAGGTTACCTCCCTTCGGGTTCACAGTCGCCTGCAGAGGGAAACTCTCCCGCGGCGCTGATTCACCGCAACGCAGTGGCTTTTCAGCACTCAGCACTCGGCATTTCTATCTTCCGAGGTTTAATTTTCCATGTCTGTGCCGCCACTGCGCCTCCACAATCACTTTGAGCCTTACATTAGTGGCGATGTGACTATTCATCCCAGTGCGGTGTTAGCACCTGGCGTGATACTCCAAGCAGCTACCAACAGTAAAATCATTATTGGCACTGGTGTATGTATTGGTATGGGGTCAATTCTCCAAGTCAATGAAGGAACCCTAGAAGTAGAAGCAGGTGCTAACTTGGGGGCTGGTTTTTTGATGGTAGGAGCAGGCAAAATTGGTACTAATGCTTGTATTGGTGCAGCAACAACAGTTTTTAATTGTTCTGTAGAACCGGGAAGAGTAGTACCACCAAGCTCAGTGTTAGGAGATACTAGCCGTCAGATTAGTCTGTCCCAAACACAAGAGCCACTAACTAATAACGCTGTTTCTCCTAATGTCCAAGAGCAACAACCAGAGGAGAATAATTTTGTGGGAAGTCAGGAAAGACCTATTTCTATTTCCTCAACTAATCTTTCTGCTTCTGCTTTCTTGGAGTTAAACCACCAGTCTATTTCAATTCCTCAACCTTCGCCCACACCCTCTGCCCAACCACCACCGCCTGAGAAAGAAGAAACTGCTGCTGGTTCATCAGAAATTAGTGCGGATAACTCTGAATCTTCGGATATTTTTGGAACTCAAATTTATGGGCAAGGGAGTATTCACAGGCTATTAACGACATTATTTCCCCATAGACAATCCTTGAACAATCCTAAGTCTGACGAACCACCCGAATAAGTGTTAATTGTAAGTTGTCCTCTAAAGTATGAAGTATGAATTATGAGGGATGAGAAAAATCATTTCATCCTTTATGCTTTATTCTTTAGCCTTTCGCTTTCAACCTTTAGCCTACCCAAACATGCGGGTTTTCCTCTGGAGTACGGGAAAGCTGGCAAAAGGGCATCTACATTATTGACTGTGAGTATCCTGGAGAATTCACATGGACACATATAATCAACAGTCTCTTAGCACTGTTCGGGCATCGCGTCGGCGAGACAGAGATAACTTCAAGGATACTGCCTTGGGTTTAGTATCTACCCTCAGCTTTCCGGCAATCGTCGGAACTGCTGACATGATGTTGAAATCCGCTGGAGTTCATCTGGTTGGATATGAAAAAATTGGTAGTGGTCACTGTACAGCCATTGTTCGAGGTGGCATCGCTGATGTGCGTTTAGCAGTTGAGTCAGGTGTACAAACGGCTGAACAGTTTGGTCAATTGGTTTCTAGTTTGGTGATTCCTCGCCCTTTTCCTAATCTGGATGTAGTGCTGCCCATTACTAATAGATTAAGTAAATATATGGAAGAAGGAAGTTATAGCCGTTTGAGTAACCTCGCTATTGGACTCGTGGAAACGCGGGGATTTCCAGCGATGGTAGGAGCTTGCGATGCCATGTTGAAATCAGCTGATGTGCAGTTAGCAGCCTATGAAAAAATTGGTGCGGGGTTATGTACAGCCATTATTCGTGGCTCTGTGGCTAATGTCGCGGTAGCAGTGGAAGCTGGAATGTATGAAGCAGAAAGGATTGGGGAATTGAATGCTGTGATGGTGATTCCTCGGCCATTGGATGAATTAGAACAAACCTTACCTGTTGCAAGTTGTTGGATAGAAGAACGGCAACCAATTAAGATGCCTGTGAATATTAAGGAGCAAGTTGCTGAGTTAGAGATACTCCAGTTGCCTGATTTAGCTAAGTTACCTGCAAAAGTTACTGAAGAATTATGGAATGATGAATGATGAATTAAGAATTGTGAGTGATGAATTGTGGGAAAATTCTCCTCAGTATTCATATTCAGCATTCATCTTTGGTTGGAAGGCATCTTACGCTTCGCTTGTTGTTTTGATCATAACTTTTACGGACTATAAATCAAATATCTTTCTTTTAATAGCGAATATAGATTTTTATCTATACTAAAACTCATAACTTCGTATGAGCGACACGCCATGATTTGCAGGTGTTCCGTGATACTAGTTTTATATCTATAAGATCGCTATTAGAGGAGAATCACCTTTGAACCAAGCGACGCTACACCAGTTAAAGGTATTTGAGGCGGCGGCTCGACATGGTAGCTTTACTCGTGCTGCGGAGGAATTGTTTCTTACCCAGCCTACAGTTTCCATGCAAATCAAGCAATTAACAAAATCTGTGGGCTTACCATTATTTGAGCAAGTTGGGAAACGTTTGTATTTGACGGAAGCGGGTAGAGAACTTTTTGCTACTTGTCGACAAATTTTTGAAACTATCGCTCAGTTTGAGATGAAGGTTGCTGATTTAAAAGGGCTAAAACAAGGGCAATTACGTTTAGCAGTTATCACCACAGCCAAGTATTTTATTCCACGTCTATTAGGCCCATTTTGTCAGCGTTACCCAGGAATTGATATTTCCTTGCAAGTAACAAATCACGAAAAAATTATTGAGAGGATGATGAATAATCTGGATGACTTGTATATTATGAGTCAGGTTCCAGAACATTTGGATGTGAATTGTGAACCGTTTTTAGACAACCCTTTGGTAGTTTTTGCTCCGGTGAATCATCCCCTAGCAAAGGAGAAAAATATCTCAATTCAAGAGCTAAATAATCAACCTTTTATTATGCGAGAACCAGGTTCAGGTACTCGCCGTGCTGTGCAGGCTCTATTAGAAGAACACGGGATAACAGTGAATGTAAAGCTGGAATTGGGGAGTAATGAAGCTATTAAGCAAGCGATCGCTGGAGGTTTAGGAATCTCTGTGTTATCTCGTCATACTTTACTCTCAGATGCCTCGGAGTTTAGCATTTTAGATGTGCAGCACTTTCCCATTAAGCGAGCTTGGTACATGGTTTATCCGGCAGGTAAACAGCTATCAATTGTAGCTCGTACCTATTATGAGTATTTGCTGGATGCGGCAAAGACATTTGTTGAGCAGACTGAAATTCCTGTTTATAGTACTGTTGATTGAGTTTTGAGATCTAAGCTTCAACTTGTTTGGCTTGAAGCATCTGAACCATGACAAAATTAACCAGCAGAGTCATTTGATATGGGGAAAGCTGGCAGTGACACACCCGGAAACTCCTTCTCTAAGAAAAACAGTGCCAACTCAGGTAGTAGCTGTGACGGTATACAGCGATCAAGCCTTAGTTACAAGACAAGGTGTCGTTGCTTTAACAGGGACGGAAAGGGAATTGGTGATTAATTCACTGCCAGTAACTCTAGAATCTGATTCTGTTAGGGTAGGTGGTCAAGGTACGGTAGGGGTACGTTTGTTGAGTGTTAGTAGCGATCGCATCTACACCACCGAACCTGTTGCCGAACGAGTCGCACATTTAAACCGCCAAATTCAACAAATAGAAGCAGAAAAACGCAATTTGCAAGCGCAAATTGATGCCTTAGCTTTACAGGCAAAATTTATTGAAGGCTTGCGGGAAAAAACAGAAGAACCATTTGCTCAAAGTTTGTCTCGCAAAAATCTCAGCCTCAGCGAAACCTTAGATTTTTTGAACTTTTTAGGCAGCCAGTATAGCGAATATGCGATCGCATCTGGAGATTACCATAGCCAACAGCAGGAACTAGACAAGCAACTACAGGCACTCCGCGCCACATTACACAATATTCAAACACCCCATCCCCAAGAAAGTTTTAGCTTGGTTGTCGGTATAGAAGTTGCTGGCGAAGGCGAGTTTGAGTTAGAAGTATCCTACATTATCAATCGTGCTAGTTGGACTCCCCTTTATGACTTGCGAGTAAATAGCACAAGTCAAACAGTAAATTTAAGCTATCTGGCAGAAATCACCCAAAATACTGGCGAAGATTGGTTAGATGTATCTCTTTCTCTCTCAACGGCTAAACCAGGATTAGGTACACTACCACCAAAACTAGAACCTTGGTATATTGACACCCTACGTTCACGTACAGTGCAACGAGTATTACCCCGTCCATCACTGCCTAGCATAGCGGCTATGCCTGCGGCAGATTCATTGTTTTCACAAGATGAGGAGGATCTAGCTAGTGATGCTCTTGTTGCCGCAGAAAATATAGCAGCAGCAATATCCAAAGAAGGAAGTGTAGTTACCTTTAAACTCAATGGTGCTGGGAATATTCCTAGTGATGGCGCACCCCATAAAATAACAATTTTTAATGAAGATTATCCTTGTACTTTTGACTATGTAGTCATACCACGCTTGGTGAGCTTTGCTTATTTACAAGCTTATGTAAAAAATAGTTCTGATGGCGCAACTTTATTACCTGGCAAAGCCAATATTTTTCGAGATGATGTTTTTGTAGGTGGAACTAAATTAGACAACATTGCCCCTGGACAAGAATTTATCTTGAACTTAGGCATTGATGAAGGTATCAAAATTGAACGGAATTTAGTCGAGCGCCAAGTAGATAAAAAAATGATTGTGAATCAACGTCGAACTACTTACGCTTATCGATTATTAATTACAAACTTACTCAATCAAGAAATTAATTTAAAAATTACAGAACAATTACCTGTTAGCCGCAACGAGCAAATCAAAATTCGTCTTGCCCGCATCCAACCGCAAATTCAACTAGGGGAAATGGGAATTTTAGAATGGGAGTTAAGCGTTTTATCTCAAGAGCGACGAGAAATATATTATCAATTTACCCTAGAACATCCGCCTGAATTAACTGTGATTGGTTTAGATATATAGATATTACCCAAACCCAGATGAGATAGCTTTATACTTGACCTGTATCGTATCCTATCTGTTGAGTGTTACAAATAAAAAATACGACAAGTAGCAAATGTAGCTCATTGCTGATTGTTACTTGATTCAGGAGTTGTGGTAATGATTCAGTTTCGTATTCAGCCAGACAGTGAAATTCCCGCTTCTACTCAGTTATTTAATCAAATTCGGTTTGCGATCGCATCTCGGCAATATCCACCTGCTTACAAATTGCCTAGCACACGGGCATTAGCAATGCAAACTGGATTACACCGCAATACAATTAGCAAAGTTTATCGCCAGCTAGAAGATGAAGGCTTGGTAGAAAGTTTGGCTGGTTCAGGAATTTATGTCCGCGCTCAAGGTCATGAGGGCGGTAGTCGATTACAATCACCAATTTTGCAAGCACATCCCGACGCATATAAAGTTGTCCAGCAAGCACTCGACCAACTTCTAGCTCAAGGCTGTTCCCTCAGCCAAGCGCGTGAGCTATTTTTAGCAGAAATGGATTGGCGTTTGCGTTGTAGCGCTCAGGTGCTGGTTGCAGTCCCTTCTCAAGACCTCGGTGCTGGCGAATTGATGGTGTATGAATTAGAGCAATCTCTGAAAATACCCATTCAGTTAATCAGAATGGAAGAATTAGCGGCTGTTTTGGATAAAACTAACTCTGCTACAGTCGTTACCAGCCGCTATTTTATTGGTGAAGTCGAACAAATAGCTGCGCCCAAAGCTGTCAGAGTCATTCCTTTGGATATCTATGACTATAGTAAAGAACTGAATCTAGTCAAAAATCTGCCAAAAGATCATTGTATAGGCATAGTCAGCCTGAGTACAGGCATTGCCCGTGCTGCCGAAGTTATCCTCCACGGTTTACGCGGAGATGAACTACTAGTAATGACAGCACAACCAAAAGATGCTTATAAGCTTCAGGCAATTGTGAAGCGGGCTGAATTTATCATCAGTGATGTTGCCAGTTTTAAAGCAGTACAAATAGCAGTACAAGCTGCGGCTGAAGATATTATTCGACCACCAAAATTAATTAAGGTAGAAAATTACATCGGGCTGAATTCAATTAATTTACTAAAACGAGAACTAGGTTTAAGTTAATCCACAGATAGAAGTGAGATGCTGCAATATCAAATATCAAATACACAAAAATCAACTCACTTTAACTTCTGGCGCAGTAACCTGCAAAAACTCTCGCACTCGTTGCAAATAAGTCGGCACATCTTCCAACATGGGAAAATGAGCCGTATTAGGAATTAGCGCAAACTCAACTTTGTCATTCATTGCTGCGGCTTGTTTTCCCATTGCTGCGGGAATAATCTGGTCATACTCACCCGCAATTAGCAGCGTTGGCACAGTTAACTTAGCAAATTCTTGTGGCATTAATTCAGATTGTGCCTTGCTAACCGAAGTAAAAATAGTTCCTAGAGCAGCATCATAATCTGCATCTAAAAAATCTTGTAAAAAAGCCTGACGCTCAGATTTCGGTATAGAACGATGCAGGAATCTCGCCATAAACATCTGGTCAACAAATGGGATTTTAGCTAACCACTTGGGACGAAATTTAACTACATAACCGCCAAATTTATGAAAAGCAGTAAAGGCTTTTTCATCGTATTCAAAAATCCCACTACAAGTTAAAATCCCTTGTTCTACCCGTTGAGGATAGCGGTTAAAAAATAAAGTTGCAACAGACGCGCCCATTGAATGAGCATTGATGTAAACACGCCCAAGATGCAACTCATCTAACAAAATTGCCAAATCATCAGCGTATTCTTCCAACTCATAAGTTAGCTCTTGAATTGCGGCTGATGTTTCTTGACTAGACTCAGAAGTAGCAACAGATTCACTGGCTGGAACTAGAGTCGGTTTCCCACCAGAACGCCCAAAACCGCGCATATCATAAAGTAAACAATCAAATTGGTCTGATAAAGCATTTGCCGTACTTTTCCAGTACCTAGCTGAACCAGCCCAACCGTGAATGAATACCATCACGGGTTTCGTCAAAGCAGTAGATGATTGTTTCACCCACTCGTAGTAATGTTCAACACCACGAACATCAATGTAAGCCATGAGTCAATAGTCCATAGTCAATAGTCCATAGCCAAAAGTCAAAAGCCTATTGACAATTGACTCTTGACTTTTGACTCTTATGCTGATTCTGGTTTGGGTAATGAGGATGGATGTACGATCAATTCGGCGGTAGAGCGTTTTTCTACCATTTCCCTTGTGACTGTACAACGAGTCACGTCTTTACGAGATGGTAGCTCGTACATCACATCTAGCATTAGTTCTTCTACAATACCCCGCAATGCTCTTGCACCCGTTTTGCGGCGGTAGGCTTCTTGAGCGATCGCTCGTAGAGCATCTTGTTTAAAATCTAATTGAACATTATCCATCTTCAGCAGTTTTTGGTACTGTTTTACCAAAGCACTGCGTGGTTGAGTGAGAATCGCCATTAGCGCTTCTTCATCCAGAGGGTCAACCACCGCCACCATTGGTATCCGACCAATAAACTCTGGAATCATGCCAAATTTTACCAAATCATCTGGTTCCAGGTTGTGCAACACATCAGCAGCACGTTTTTCTTTCGATTGCCCTTCTCCTGGCTGCACAAAACCGATTGACTTTTTCCCGGCTCTTTGTTCTACAACTTTTTCTAAGCCGACGAAGGCACCACCACAGACAAATAGAATATTACTGGTATCGATTTGGATGCAGTCTTGATACGGATGTTTCCGTCCCCCTTGTGGTGGTACGTTGGCGATCGTGCCTTCTAGCATTTTCAGTAAAGCTTGCTGCACACCTTCACCAGAAACATCCCGTGTAATTGATGGGTTTTCACTTTTGCGGGCAATTTTGTCAATCTCGTCGATGTAGATAATCCCACGTTGCGCTTCTTCTACATCTAAATCTGCCACTTGTAGCAGTCGCAGTAAGATATTTTCCACATCTTCGCCGACATAACCTGCTTCTGTTAATGTGGTAGCATCAGCAACAGCAAAAGGTACATCCAAAATTTTAGCTAGAGTTTGGGCTAAGAGGGTTTTGCCGCATCCAGTCGGGCCAATTAACAAAATATTTGACTTTTGCAGTTCTACTGAGTCATCCCCTCCGTTTTTGCCATTGCCTTTAGACTGTAAGATTGCCAGCCGCTTATAATGATTGTAAACTGCGACTGATAACACTTTTTTGGCTTCGTCTTGGCCAATGACATGTTCGTCGAGATACTTTTTAATCTCTCTTGGCTTTGGTATCTGATTAAATGAGAGATTAGCAGAACGATTGCGACGTTTTTGAGGTGCTTCAGACTTAGGTGCTGGTTGTGGCGCTACACCGTTGGTGTCCAGTAACTCCTCATCTAGTATTTCATTACACAAGTCAACGCACTCGTCGCAGATGTAAACTCCCGGCCCTGCGATCAACTTACGCACCTGCTCTTGAGACTTGCCACAAAACGAACATTTTAAATGGGAGTCGTACTTAGACATACCAGCCTCTTATTTCAGAATGGTGACGTTTTCCCCAGCTGTGGGAAGATTTTGTCGGGAGATGACCTGATCAATCAAACCGTAATTTTTGGCTTCTTCTGCCGACATGAAAAAGTCGCGGTCTGTGTCTGCTTCTAATCTCTCTAGAGGTTGACCCGTATGATGAGCCAATAACTGATTCAACTGACCCTTGATATAAAGAATTTCTCTAGCTTGAATTTCTATATCAATGGCTTGACCTTGAGCGCCACCTAGTGGTTGATGGATCATAATCCGCGAATCAGGTAAAGACATCCGCTTACCTGCGGTTCCTGCTGCTAACAAAAATGCCCCCATACTTGCGGCTAATCCAAAACAGATAGTCACAACATCGGGACGGATTTGTTGGATTGTATCATAAATTGCCATCCCTGCGTAGACTGAGCCGCCAGGAGAATTAATGTACAATTGAATGTCTTTTTCTGCGTCTTCCGAATCCAAGAATAACAACTGAGCGACAATTGAATTGGCAACGGTATCATCAATGGCGGTTCCCAAAAAGATAATCCGTTCTCGCAGCAGGCGGGAGTAGATGTCAAAAGCTCTCTCTCCCATACCAGACTGCTCTACCACCGTTGGCACAATGTTGTTGGGGCCATTTAGATGGGAGTTGATAGCTAGATGGCTGGAACTGATGATGGGGTAATTTCCTGACTGCGATAAAAGCATAGGAGAACATCTGAGGATTAGTAGGACTTAGTTTAAGGCAGCGATCGCTGCTTTTTTAACGGATGAGATTTTAATTTGAGCTATGTGTTAACTATTATGCCTCATCCAGATTTTTCTCGTGTAACACAGTCTTAAGCTCTAGTCATGATAAAATGTAGGATTTTATTTTAAGATTCCAGCAATATTAATGCCTCCATGAAATCTTGACGACTGAGTGCTGAGTAATAATTGTTCATACTCAAACAAGGCACTTACTACCCTAGCCTAATCTACGAACAGATGTCTTGCGATCGCTCAAAAGTAGAGATAGCCGAAGGCGAGTGCTGAGGAGCCACTGCGTTGCGGTGAGCAGTCCGTTGGGCGGCTTTGCCGACTTGTTCGCGCAGCGTCTCCGATTAGGAGAAGGAACTGCAAACCCGAAGGGAGGTAACCTCCGTTGTAGCAACTGGCGTTGCTGAGTAGTATATCCTTCCCCCGCACCATGCACCCCTGCACCCTATCCTTCTACTGCTGATTCTGCCGTAGCTGTGCTGCTGCTTGCCTCAGTCTCTGGTGCAGTTGCTGCATCTTCAGATTCTTCTTCCTTGGCACTTAAGGTTCCTTCTGGTACTAGCTCAACTGATGAGTTATCTAAGAGCCAATTGATAATTTTTTCACTCAACAGTTCGTTTTCCACCATAGAACTCAGTTTATCTTCGTCAACTTCTTCCTCAGAATACTGTGCCAAAAGTTCTGTGACTCTGGCTTGCAGTTCTTCTGGTGTGACGATGAGAGACTCACGTTTGCCGATTTCTCGTAAGGCTAGGGAACGTTTTAGGCGTTCAATTGCCTCACCGCGCGATCGCTCCCGCAATTGTGGCAGAATATCTTGAGTAAACAGCTTTCTCACATCCAAACCCTGCTGCGATAGGCGGATGGCTGTTTGTGTCAGCATAGCATCGACTTCTTGGTCAACTAAGGTTCCAGGCAAGTCAATTTCTACATACTTGAGTAATTCTGCCAACAATGCTTCTTGTTTGTTAGTTTTAGTTTTGTCGTCAGCCTCTTTTTGATAGCGTTCTTCTAGAGACTTCCGCAGTTCTTCTAAGGTTTCAAAGTCACTGACTTCTTGGGCAAAATCATCGTCCAGTTCTGGTAGTTCCTTTTCCTTCAGTTCTTTGAGAGTGACTGTAAAACTTGCTGGTTTGCCAGCTAACTCTTGGTTAACGTAAGGGTCTGGAAACTGGGCTGAAATTTCTTTGGTTTCACCAGGATTCATCCCTATCATGCCTGTAACAAAACCTGGGATAAATTTATCTTCCTCTAACTCCACTTGAAAATCAGCAGCATCGCCACCTGGAATTGGTGTTGGTTCGGCATCTGGATCTTCGCCTTCAGCTTTGGCTATGACTCCTTTAAAATCTACAACAGCAACATCACCAATTTGGGCTGCTCTTCCTTCCACAGGAATCAAAGTTGCCATTTGTTGGCGTTCTTTTTCCAGAACGCTATCTACCTGTGTGGGGTCGTATTTGACTTCCTCTGCTTGGGCTTGTAAACCAGTGTATTGGGTGAGATTTACTTCTGGTTCGACATCAACAGCAGCCGAGAAAGTGAAGGGTTTCCCTGGTTCATAATTATTGATCAAGTCCTCAAACGAAGAACGCAATTGCGGCTGACCAATTGCTTGAATGTCTTCTTGTTTGACTGCTTGCTCTATACCATTTTGAATTAATTCTTCTAGGGCTGCTGCCTTGATGCGAGTTATTCCTAAGCGCTGAAGCAAGATTTGCCGAGGCACTTTACCTTTACGAAACCCAGGAATATTTGCAGTACTAGATAAGTTTTTAATAACTTGATCGTAGGTTTGCTGAGTGATTTCTGGTGCAATCTCTATTTCTAGCCCTATCTGGCTGGCGGGAAGTTTCTCCTGGGTAACTTTCATGCTTCGTCTCTATTTGGTATTTTTAACTCCAAGTACACACAAGCGACTATTGAACGCTTATATGGTTTGATATATCTAGGTGGAAATGGCAGGTGCCTTCAGTAGAGATCCAGTTTACTGCCAATGGCCAAGGACTTGGCACTTTACCACAATAAATTTATCTATACACCCTCTCATCATTTGCGAGGTCTGTTTGCCTGACAAGTCCAAGTTTAACTATATGCTTACCGCATAGCTCGGTGGTTTAATGTCCTGGCTTGATGCTATCTCGGATCATAGTACATTGATTGTCTGCCTAAGTCCAAGTCAAATTTTGGGCAAAATACTTGTTCCATCATCAATAATGGTTGAGCAGCAATTGTTGAACGTTTTTCCCTGAGCCGTAATTTGTTGTACAATAATATATACTTTTTTAATTGGTAGAAAATTTACTGGGTAATTATAAAAAATTGTAATTGCTAAATTATTTATTAAGATATGTAACTCAAAAATTAACCTACTGTAATCAAAAAGTTGGAATAAAATCAAACAATTATTCAAAATCTGCTACTGCTATTTCCATAAATGCCGATTTCATAACATTACTCATTACCTCTTAGAAATTAAAGGAGGAGTTCATTTGTCTAAAACATATCGTGTAGCTATTTTGGGTGCGACTGGTGCTGTGGGTACAGAGTTGCTGGAATTATTAGAAAGCCGAAATTTTCCGATTTCGGAATTAAAATTGCTGGCATCTGAACGCAGTGTAGGGCGATCACTTAAATTTAAAGGAGAAAATTTAGTAGTAGAACCAGTCAGCGATCGCGCTTTAGAAAATCTAGATTTGGTATTGGCTAGTGCTGGCGGTTCCACATCAAAAAAATGGGCTCCCGTAGTCGTTGAAAAAGGCGCAGTCGTCATCGATAACTCCAGTGCTTTTCGGATGAATCCGGAAGTGCCATTGGTTGTACCAGAAGTTAATCCCCAAGCCGCAGCCTCTCATCAAGGCATTATCGCCAATCCCAACTGCACGACAATTTTGTTGGCAGTGGCAATTTGGCCATTGCATCAAGTAAAACCAATCCAACGCATTATTGCTGCCACATACCAATCAGCTAGTGGTGCTGGTGCCAAAGCAATGGCAGAAGTCAAAACTCAAGCTGCTGCTATTCTTCAAGGACAGGAACCAGCCGCGGAAGTATTACCATACCCATTAGCATTTAATTTATTTCCTCATAACACCCCCATGAATGATTTTGGGTACTGTGAGGAAGAAATGAAAATGGTGAATGAAACGCGAAAAATTTTTGGTACGCAGGAAATTAGAATTAGTGCCACTTGTGTACGGGTTCCCGTACTGCGAGCTCATTCAGAAGCAATTAACCTAGAATTTGCTACTCCATTTAGTCCAGATACTGCTAGAGAAATTTTAAGCCACTCTCCTGGGGTGAAATTGGTAGAAGATTGGCGGGCAAATCATTTTCCCATGCCCATAGAAGCAACTGGACGGGATGAAGTTTTAGTGGGTAGAATTCGTCAAGATATTTCTCATCCGTGCGGTTTAGAATTATGGCTTTGTGGTGATCAAATTCGCAAAGGCGCAGCGTTGAATGCAGTTCAAATTGCTGAATTATTAGTGGAAAAAAATCTTCTCAAGTCAGCACAAGCATACATCTCTCAGTAGTTTTGCGTCATCAGTCAAACAGAAATGGCAAAAAACAAATGAGTGCATCACTCTTGAAAGTAATTAGCGAATAAGCTATTACATTATAGAAAACCACCAACAGAAAAAACCAAACAGGTAATCAGGAGTAAAAAGAGGGTGGGAGATTTTGGTAAAGTTTTAACCGCTATGATCACGCCGTTCAAAGCAGACGGTAGTGTTAACTATGGTGTAGCCGCAGAATTAGCAGCGCATCTAGCTAACAACGGAACAGATACGTTGGTGATATGCGGTACAACAGGAGAATCCCCAACCCTAACTTGGGAAGAGGAATACCAGCTATTTTTAGAAGTTTTGCAGGCCGTGTCCGGCAAAGCCAAAGTGATAGCAGGATGTGGTTCCAATTCCACCAAAGAAGCGATCGCGGCTACGCAAAAGGCAGCTAAAATAGGAGTACACGGTACATTACAAGTTGTACCCTATTATAATAAACCGCCCCAAGCTGGGTTATATCAACATTTTCAGGCAATTGCCCAAGCTTGCCCTGATATCCCGCTGTTGTTATACAACATTCCTGGTCGTACTGGACAGAATCTCAGTGCAGAAACAGTTGCCAAATTAGCAGAAATTGATAATATTGTTGGAATCAAAGAAGCCAGTGGTAATTTAGATCAGGCAAGTGAAATCCGTCGCTTGACATCACAAGAATTTCAGATTTACGCTGGAGATGATTCCCTCACACTGCCCTTGTTAGCGCTGGGGGCAACAGGGATAGTCAGTGTGGCTTCTCATCTGGTAGGCAACCAACTACAGCAGATGATTCAAGCTTTTAGTGCGGGAAAAATTGCAGAGGCCAGAGATATTCATCTTCAACTATTCCCGTTATTTAAAGCTTTATTTATCACTACAAATCCCATTCCCATTAAACAAGCACTTAAACTTCAAGGCTGGGAGGTTGGTTCAACACGTCTGCCACTATGTGATGCTGACTCAGAAGTTAGCCAAAAACTAGAGGCGGTGCTTCAAAAACTAAATTTAATTTAGGCAGTATATGGTGGGCAAGTTGCCGTAAATGTGTATATGAATAATGGGCAGATTTTGAGAAGGCACTTTATAAAAGGGTGCGATCGCTGCTAAAAGATTTTATTGAACAAACAGTTGAAAATCTAAACGAAATTTAACTGCTTTCCGAGAGAAAGCCAGTGTTGTCTTTAATACAAGCTTGCTAACCTTCAATCTATTAACACTAAACAACAATCTAACTAAGGAGAAAATGGCTAAAAACGAAGCTAACTCCGCCCTAAAAATTATTCCTTTGGGCGGTTTACATGAAATTGGCAAAAATACCTGCGTTTTTGAATACGATGACGAAATTATCTTATTAGATGCGGGTTTAGCTTTCCCTACAGAAGCAATGCACGGGGTAAACATTGTTCTTCCTGATACTAGCTATCTTAGGGAAAACCGACATAAAATTAAAGGAATGGTCGTCACCCACGGTCATGAAGACCATATTGGTGGTATTGCTTTTCACCTCAAGCAATTTGAAATCCCGGTAATTTACGGGCCAAGACTGGCAATGGCCATGCTAGAAGGGAAATTAGAAGAAGCAGGAGTACGCGATCGCACAGAGTTACGTTCAGTTCTGCCGCGTGATCTAGTCAGGATTGGCCAACATTTCTTTGTTGAGTATATCCGCAACACTCATTCTATCGCTGATAGTTTTACGGTTGCTATTCATACTCCCCTGGGTGTTGTGATTCACACAGGGGATTTTAAATTTGACCACACCCCAGTTGATGGGGAAAAGTTTGACGTGCAGCGTTTAGCCGAACATGGTGAAAAAGGTGTGCTGTGCTTGCTGAGTGATTCCACCAACTCAGAAGTACCAGGCTTTACTCCTTCGGAACGTTCTGTTTATCCAAATCTAGATCGGGTATTTAGTCAAGCTACTGGACGATTGTTTGTCACTACCTTTGCCTCATCGGTGCATCGCATCAATATGATTTTGCAACTGGCGCAGAAACATAACCGTGTGGTGACAGTTGTCGGGCGTTCTATGCTGAATCTGATTGCCCATGCCCGCAATTTGGGTTATGTCAAATGTGAAGATAACTTACTGCAACCACTACATACAGTTCGCAATCTTCCAGACGACAATGTGTTGATTCTCACCACAGGTTCTCAAGGTGAGACAATGGCAGCCATGACCCGCATTGCCAATAAAGAACACCCCCATATCAAAATTCGGGAAGGCGATACCGTTGTTTTCTCCGCCAACCCCATCCCTGGTAATACCATCGCGGTTGTAAATACCATCGATAAGTTGATGCTTCAGGGTGCGAAAGTTGTTTATGGAAGAGATAAAGGAATTCACGTTTCTGGTCATGGCTGTCAAGAAGACCAAAAGTTGATGATTGCCTTAACTCGTCCTAAGTTCTTCTTGCCAGTTCACGGCGAACATCGGATGTTAGTCAAACACTCTGAAACTGCCCAAAGTATGGGTATCCCCGCTGAAAATATGGTGATTATCCAGAATGGGGATATTGTAGAACTGACAGAAACTTCCATCCGTGCGGCTGGTAAAGTGCAGGCGGGGATTGAACTAGTGGATACTTCTAGTTCTGGTATGGTAAGTGCTAAGGTGCTGCAAGAACGGCAACGTATGGCGGAAGAAGGGATTGTAACTATTGCCGCAGCGATTGATTGGACTGGTAAACTCATGGCCAAGCCAGAAATTCACCTGCGGGGTGTTGTTACTAGTGTAGAGCGATCGCTGATCCAAAAATGGGTACAGCAGCGTATCGAAGAAATTTTGGGTGTGCGTTGGTCAGAATTTGCATCTTTGGAAGGTGAACAACCAGAAATCGACTGGGGTGGATTGCAAGGAACTCTAGAACGAGAATTAGCGCGTTCAATTCGTCGAGAATTGCAATGTCAACCAACTGTGACACTATTAATGCAAATTCCTGATGAACCACCTGTAAAAGTTGCCGATGGCAGAAGGCGGCGGACTCGGACTGCGGCACAAGTAGCATCGTAAAGAGTGCTGAGTAGATAATTTTGAGACGTTGCACTTGCTGCAACGTCTCTATTAAATTAATGGTTTAATGACCTGAAACAACAACACAATTACAATTGGGATAATAATCGGGATAGTTACCAACAATCCCCATTTGTCCAAACGAATTTTTTGGCCTTCCGACTTGAATAGCGCAATTACAGCAACGGCTCCCATCGCTACCCAGATAAAGCCAAAAACAATAAAGATAATAAATGCTGAATCTGGCATTCTCTTATGTGTATTTGATATGACAGTCTATATCTACGCTATCGAAATGCTAAATAAATTGCACCTTGGCATTTAAGCCTTTGGAGCGTAACATTTTTGTGAGATTTTCAGCCACGGAGCGATCGCTAAATGCTCCAGCATTCACATAATTTCCTGACATAGACATATCTGGAAAAGCATTGGGGACAAAGCGCCGCACTTTATCGAGGGTATCACTATTTTGCATCGGCACGGCTGCTACATAATAACGATTACTCACAGGACGATTTGTCGCCACAGAATTATCAAAGCCTAATGCTTGCCAAGTTTGCCCATCTACTTTCCCAGTGGGATTTAGGCGATAATCTTTTTGGAATTCTAGGACAGAATTTTTCGTATATTCACCAAAAACCCCATCCAAAGACCGATTAAAGTAGCCTAATTGCGACAAACGCTCTTGAACTGCTTTGACATTTTCTCCTTTTGCACCCATTGCGAGAACTGTTCTAGTAGGTTGATTAGAATATCTAGCTACCCAAGCTTGGCGCACAGCTTTCACCAGTTGAGCATCAACAATGCCATCGGCTGGGAGTCCTTTGTCTCGCTGAAATTGGGCGATCGCATCTCGTGTTAGTGTACCGACAGTACCTGTAGGAGTACCATTGTAGTATCCTAAATCTTGTAGAAGTTGTTGCACATCTCTGACTTGCTGACTTCCTGCATTATTGCTACCTGGCACCTGAGCAGAATTATATAGTGCATCCCAAGTTTGAGCATTAGCAACTCCGGTAGCTGGTAGGCTTGCTTTGCGCTGAAATGCAATTACGGCATTTTTGGTAATACTTCTAAAATTCCCAGTGGGATTCATCTTGAAGTAACCTAAATCTCGCAAACGTTGTTGTAATTTTGTCACCGCTGGGCCACTACTACCTTCAGAAAGAAGGGGATATTCACCACCTACACCTAAATTACTTTGTAGCGCTTGTGCTGTGCGACTATCAAAAACTCCGTTAGCGGGAATTTGAGCAGCTTGCTGAAATCGGATAAGTGCTTGGCGAGTTTGTGAACCAAAATAGCCAGTTTTGGGGCCGTTAAAATAGCCCAACTGGCGCAAATTTTGTTGTAATTGGGAAACAGCTTGACCTCTACTACCAACGCGCAATTGGCCATTGCTACTTTCACCCTTGATTTCGCTTTGGCATGATTGTTGCAAAGCTTGTTGAGTTTTAGTACCAACCATTCCATCAACAGCTAGGCCTTTAGCTTTTTGAAAGCTGATGACGGCTTGCTGAGTTAAATTTGCAAACCTACCAGTTAGGGGGCCATTAAAATAACCTAAATTTTTTAAGCACTTCTGAATATTGGTGACGGCTGTGCCACGACTACCTACTTGCTGGAGTGCTAAAGTTTGGTCAGCTAAATTTAAAATGCCTATAGTCAGTGCTACAGATAAAAGACGCATAGCAACTGGGCTAGACAGTTTAGGCCAATGCAAAAATTTTAATTCCCATTTTATCGGTACAATCTCAATATTTTCTGATGCTTCGTAGGCTGAGGCAACATGAATATAACCAATGGCTTCCATGATTTTTACCGAGTTATTGGCTGATGACAATTCCCTGATCAAAAGAGTTTTTTAACTGACTTGTTATCGAAGTTTATGGGTTGTGCTATTTGTTTACATCACAACGGGTAAAGGATTTTTCGGTAACAGACTAAAATTTTTATCTTAATTAATTTGGGTTAAAAGTAAGTAGATATTATAATTTTTTACTGCTAATTACACTCATTAGTGTATATAAAAATATACCACTTTTGGCTGGCAGTAATTGTAGCTTTTGCTAAAAAAATATGAAATTTAGGGAGAAAGGAATAGGTCGCAGACTTCAGTTGACACGTTCAATATTGCCAATTTTTACCCAACCTTCTTGTTCGCTACCTTCTGGGCGAATCTTTACCCAAGTTTTATCTGGGTTTTCTTCTAAAACTGTGATTTTTTGATTGAAAGTCACTCCCCCTAATTTTTCCGCCTCCTGATTTGGTTCAGCACGTAAACTTAATCCTTCAGACCAAGTAACACGTCCTTGATAAGCTCCAGGAGGTAATTGTTTAGTGGGTGTTGGCGTTGGCGTTGGCTCAGATTCAGGTGTCAGCGTTGATTCTTCTTTGGCTTCTTTAGTGGTTTGGTTTTTTACAGAGGGATTATCGTTGGCAAAAATAGGTTTATTCGGCGGTATTGCAGTTTGGTTGACAAAATAAAGCGCCACTGTCAGATCCTGTACCTAATAAAACAGCGATCGCTAAGACGAAACCTAGGATTAACTTTAGTAAACCAGAAAGCATAGTTAGTTTAATAGTCAATAGTCAATAGTCAATGGTCAACGCTCAATGGTCAATAGTCAATAGTTAAATGAAGTTTCAAGGATGAAGTATGAAATTGTATTGTTTAGGCTTCATCCTTTTTGGATAATGAACTATTGACCATGAACTAATTACTGGAATTGGCGGTGAATGCGGTCACTTAACGGACTGTGTTTTGAGGCTAGACGCGCCCTTCCAGCCGCAGCCCATTCTTGCAGTTTTTGAATTTGTTCTACAGCAGTTCGCGCCAAGGGAATGATTTGACTAGCGGCTTCTAAAATATCATCGGTATTAAAATCACGGTTTTGGCTAAATCCAATGTGCATGGCTTCAATCAGAGTTTGCTCGATTTCCGCCCCTGAAAAATCTGGTGTTTCATAAGCTAACCTGTCAATGTCATAGCTTTTCAAATTATGGGGGCGTAATCGGGATAAATGAACGTTAAAAATGGCTTTTCTTTCTTCTTGAGTCGGTAAACCAACAAAGAAAATTTCATCAAATCGCCCTTTACGCAACATTTCTGGGGGTAAAGCTTGAATGTCGTTAGCTGTAGCCACCACAAATACAGGTGAGGTTTTTTCGGCTAACCAAGTAATAAAAGTCCCAAACACCCGACTAGTTGTTCCCGCGTCACCTTTGCTACCCAACCCAGAAAAAGCTTTGTCTATTTCATCAATCCACAAGACGCAGGGGGCGAGGGCTTCGGCTACCTGAATCATTTGGCGTGTGCGTGATTCTGATTCGCCTACTAAGCCGCCAAATAACCGCCCTACGTCTAAGCGTAACAAAGGTAAGTGCCAGTGATGGGCGATCGCTTTGGCGGTTAAAGATTTTCCAGTTCCTTGAATCCCTACCAACAATAAACCGCGGGGATGAGGTAAGCCATACTGACGCGCCCTGTCAGTAAATGAGCCACCACGCCGTAATAGCCAATCTTTCAAGTTATCCAATCCACCAATATCAGAAATTTGCTCGGTGGCTGGGTAAAAATCGAGAATTTGGGTTTGGCGAATAGTTTGACGTTTTTCTTCCAAGACTAAATCTACATCTTTTGGTTGTAATTCACCATGAGTGGCGATCGCTCTGGATAAAACTCGGCGAATACGTTCCATCGAAAGTCCTTGACAGGAACGCACCAAATCATCTAAAACCTTGCCAGAAAGCGAGTTACCAGTAGCTGGGAGCAACCTTTCAATTTCAGTTTTAATTTCCGGCGCAGCAGGTAAAGGAAATTCTACAACCGTTAAGACTTCGGTTAAATCATCAGGAATGGCGATGCGCGGCGACAACAACACAATATTTTTCGGTTGTGATTTCAAAAGTCGGGCGAAGTTGCGAAGTTTCCGGGCGATCGCTACATCATCTAAAAAGCGATGATAGTCTCGTAAAATTACTACGGCTGGGGCTGAAGATGGTAATTTTTCTAGAAATTCCAAAGCTTGTAGGGGATTGCGTCGCCCAAAACCGGCATCATTGGGATTTCCTTGATAGCCATCAACAAAATCCCACGTATAAACTGGGCGATTACCTTGATTGGCGGCTTCTTCCCGAATGGCGGCTTCTACCCGTTCTTCTTCGTAGGTAGGAATATAAATTAACGGATAACGGGCGCGTAGCAGCAATTTAAACTCGTCACGGAAGTTCATATTAAAGCTGTTAGTTATGAGTTGCTCTTGATGGCAATGTACAACTTTCTTTCACCAATCAGCTATAAGTCCGCCCAGCCGTTATGGAGTTTTTTTAACGCAAAGTTACGCTGAGGTAGGCGCAGAGGTACGCTAAGTAATTCAAGAGTGGGTTTTAGAGTAAAAATTATGAGGTCTAACTCAGATTGATAGAATTGGGTTAGTAGGAATTTGCACAATTGAGCCATTAAAATAATCATGCCCTCTGAAATTGCTGTTGAGAAAAAAAAGTTAAAAAATCCACCGTTGAAGCTGCACTATCTGGGCGATCGCGCATTGCGTCAACCTGCAAAACGCATTACAAAAATTGATGATGAACTGCGGCAACTGGTACGCGAAATGTTGCAAACTATGTACAGCAGTGATGGCATTGGTTTGGCTGCGCCCCAGGTAGGTATTCATAAACAACTCATTGTCATCGATTGCGAACCAGATAACCCAGATAATCCACCACTAGTATTAATTAATCCCACAATTAAACAGGTAAGCCAAGAAATCTGCGTCGCTCAAGAAGGATGTTTGAGCATTCCTAACGTTTATATGGATGTGAAGCGTCCAGAAGTCGTAGAAGTGGCTTACAAAGATGAATATGGTCGCCCCCAGACATTAAAAGCGACAGATTTACTCGGACGCTGCATTCAACATGAGATGGATCACCTCAATGGTGTAGTATTTGTAGACCGTGTAGAGAATTCCTTGACTTTGGCACAGGAGTTATCTAAAAATGGCTTCTCGTATCAAGCGGTGAAACCAGTATCATAGGGGGGCCAGTAGTGTATTTAACTCCAAAAAGCGGCTTGTTTCTTGGTGCGTCTTGTGTAACAGCGATCGCCGCTGTCGGTTCGGTGTTTGAACTCAGTTATGGACAACCAGATTTAGGCTTCCAAACCACTGCAATTATCTTAGGATTAAGTATTCCTCTGACAGGATTATTTTTTATTGCCGCAGTGAGGGACGCAAGGGCTAACATTAAATAAGCATCAGGTATATAAAAAGGTAAAAGGATGACAAAAACAAAAGTTCACCCTTTTACCTTTTATTTTTCTGCATAGCCATTCCCTAGCCTCTAGTCTTTGTTCTCAACTTCGGTAACTCAGCACTCAAAACTTTTCAACTAAGCAGGTAAAATTTATCTTGTGGGTAGGAAAACCCCTAATGGGAGAGGAATTGACTGTGGAGCCGAAAATTAACTGTGCGGAAGCCTGCGTTAGAGGTTGCGTTTTAGGGGATAAATGTCCCAATATCGAGTTTAGAGAAGCCGCATCACAATTTATCCAAGAGACTTCTTTGGACGAAATGCTGGCAATGGCTGAAGAACGTAGGCGAAAAAAAATGATGGAACCGCCAAAATGGGTGCTACCGGAAGATTAGTAACTGCTAAATAGCATCTGGATCGACATTTAATTCTCGCAGTTTTGCCGCTAGTGTTCAGTATGTCGTAACTCCAGTTGAGCAACTTCTGCCGATGTCGTAATTAGTTGCTCAACTAGAGTATAAAAGTTTGCCACAGGCATCACGTTTCGAGAAAATGTAGCAAGCAACGCTGAAAAACTTCTGTTTTACTTACTTTTGGTAGTTGATTAACTGCTATGAATAGCCTAAACATACTGGCATAGTTAGATCAAATCACCGAGGAGCATTAGTAGAAATATTTATGGCAGAACTAGCAATCAGCACTGCCTGGGTGAAACTTTTACAAAATAATCTGCAAATATCGGCTTATTTAGCACAGCCAGAAGAACCCGGTACTTACCCCGGAATTGTGGTTTTACAAGAAATTTTTGGGGTGAATACCCATATTCGAGATGTAACCGAGCGAATTGCCAAGTTAGGGTATGTAGCGATCGCACCTGCACTGTTTGATCGGTTTGCTCCCGATTTTGAAACTGGTTACACTCCAGAAGATATTGAGGTTGGCAGAAAATACGCTTGGGAGCAAGCTAAAGCACCAGAATTACTCAACGATATTCAATCAGCCATTGATTATCTCAAAGCTCTGCCACAAGTCAAACAGGATGCCATTGGTTGTGTTGGCTTCTGTTTTGGCGGTCATGTAGCTTATCTTGCTGCCACCTTACCCGATATTAAAGCCACGGCATCTTTTTATGGTGCTAGAATTACGACCAACACACCGGGTGGAGGTACTGCCACTTTGAGGCGTACTCCTGAGATTTCCGGCACACTTTACGCCTTTTTTGGTAGGGAAGATGCCAGTATTCCCCCGGAACAAACAGAAGAAATTGAAGCAGAGTTAGAAAAATACAAAATTCCTCATCGTGTCTTCCGCTACGATGGAGCTGACCACGGATTTTTTTGCGATCGTCGTGCCAGCTATAATCCAAAGGCTGCTGCTGATGCTTGGATTCAGGTACAACAATTGTTTAGTCAATTGAACTGAAATCCAAAAGAGTCAATGGTGAGCCAGTGCTTTGGGCGGGTTCCCCGACTTGAAGCAACTGGCGAACCCGAAGGGTCAATAGTCAAATAGTCAATGGTCAAGATTAGTTGCTTTGGACTGTAGACTTTTGACTATGGACTTTGCATAGCAATCTAAATAACAATTAATTTTCATTAGTCATGAATTCCGAATCGAATCTATCTCAAAAAGCCAATTCGTCTTTTACAATGGACGATTTTGCCCAAGCACTAGAAAAACACGACTACCAGTTTCAAAAGGGACAGGTGGTTCACGGTAAAGTGTTCCAACTTGACCCTGATGGCGCTTATGTCGATATTGGTGGCAAAGCATCGGCGTATATTCCCCGCGATGAGGCTTCTTTGAGAGCAGTAACCGATTTATCGGAGGTACTGCCGTTGCAAGAAGAATTAGAGTTTTTGATTATCCGAGAACAGGATGCAGAAGGTCAAGTAACTCTTTCCCGACGGCAGTTAGAAATTCAACACATCTGGGAAAAATTGGTGCAAATGCAGGAAAATTCCCAGACAATACAAGTCAGGGTAACAGGTGTGAATAAAGGTGGTGTCACTGTTGATTTTCAATCTTTGCGGGGGTTTATTCCGCGATCGCATTTAGCTGAACGTGATAACTTAGAAGCACTTAAAGGACACACTTTAACAGCTGGTTTTTTGGAAGTAGACCGCAACAGCAAAAAACTCGTACTTTCTCAGCGTTTAGCGGCTCGTTCGAGTAACTTCAGCTTATTAGAAATTGGCCAGCTAGTTGAAGGTAAAATAACTGGCATTAAACCATTTGGGGTATTTGTTGATTTAAATGGGATGAGCGCTTTGCTGCATATTAAGCAAGTCAGCCAAAAATTTATCGAATCTCTCGAAAAAGTCTTTCAAGTCGGTCAAACCATTAAAGCTGTAATTATTGACTTGGATGAAGGCAAAGGTAGAGTGGCAATTTCTACGAGAATTTTAGAAAATTTTCCTGGGGAAGTGCTAGAAAATATGGATGAAGTGATGGCTTCAGCCGAAGCACGCGCTCATCGAGCGGCAAATAAGAGTGCTGAGTCCTGAGTCTTAAACAAGTTGCAACAAATAACTTTTGTTCCTCAGTCCTAATTTAGTAAAGATTTTTCTAGGCGATAGCTCTTTCTTAGTTCCTGCAAAGTTTCTTCAGGGAAAGCAAATTTAATTACAGCAATTAATTCACCCCAACTTTGCAAGATTTCTTGAGAAAGAGCTTGCCAAAATTCATTCATAAAAAATTCTGCCCACCACTCTGGTGCTTGCTTTCTATACGCATAGTCATGTTGTTTGCGCCACCGTCTGCGCCATTTGACACATTCAGCAGGTGTAGGTTGCTCTACGCCCAAAATTGGTGGAAAATCTGCATAACTGACAAATCTGCTAATACCTTTGGCGTGGACATAAACCATGTAGCGCCAGCATTCGATTGTATGTATATCACCAAAGCCAATACGAAACATCAAACAAATTGCTTCTTCAGTCACAAATCGCGTGAGTGAGTTAAGAAATGACGATTTATGAACAATTTTCGATGCACGGATGACAAGCTCTCGTGGCTTGAGTGATGATACCATGAAAATACCTGTAACTTCGGTAGAATTTACCCTATCGGTGTTTACGGGATGCTTTTTGTAAACAATGCGATCGCCTTTCAGTTTTGTAGGCCGGAGGGCGATCTTTTTATGTAGTATAATTATTAAAAGACTTATATCAGTCAGTTGTCAAGTAAATTATGGGAATGATTCGGCTGAAGATTAGAGAGTTTGCTGCGGAGAAAGGCTGGACATTGAAAGAAGTATCTGACCGTTCTGGTGTAGTTTACAGCACTCTCAGGACTTACGCGCGATCGCCTGGATTAGCAACTGTAGATTTTACCGCTATTCAGAAGTTAGCCAGGACTTTTGATGTGATGATTGAGGAATTGGTAGAAATTGTCCAAGAATAATTATAGTACTATTACCTATTCCTCATGGCATAATTTTTAGAGATAGCGTGATAAAACTTCAACAGTTGCATTACCTGTATTTTCCCAACTGAATAAATTGGCTCTGGCGATACCTTGAGTAGACAGATGCGATCGCAATTTGGCATCTGTAGCAATCAATTGCATCGCTTCAGTAATTTCTGCGGTGTTGTAGGGATTAACTAAAATTGCTGCATCACCAGCAACTTCGGGTAAAGAAGAAAGGTTAGAGGTGATGACTGGTGTACCGCAAGCCATTGCTTCTAGAACAGGGAAACCAAAACCTTCCCAAAGACTAGGAAACACAAGTGCGATCGCACCATTAATAATGATGGGCAATTCTTGATAATCAATATAGTTGAGGAACTTTACTTGATGAGTTATCCCCAATTCTGCCACCTGCACCTGTAAAAGCGGTGTGTAACGTGCATCGGTTGGACTGGCCAACCATAGTTCATAATCGCTATTGTTGGGGAGTGCAGCAAAGGCACTGATGAGGCGTTGTAAGTTTTTATAAGGGTCTTGTCTACCGATGTAGAGAAAGTAGTTGCGCGTTGGTAAATTGAGATAACGGAAATGAGTGCGATCGTGCGCTAAGAGAATCGGCGTAATTTTGTTAGCAGGAATTTGATAAAAATCAATAATATCATCAGCCGTAGCTTGAGAATTACAAACAATGTGCTGCGCCTGCTTCAGAACTTGCGGAACATAGTAGCGCTGATAGAGCGTTATCGGTGAAAACCGTTTAGGAAAGCGCAACGGTATCAAATCATGAAACATCACAACAGAATTACATTCCTCCGATAAAGGCGCTTCTGGTAAAGGACAAAACAGAACTTGGGATTTCAACTTCTGATAAATTTTCGGCAGTTGAAATTGTGTCCATAACAGGCGGCGGAAATGGCCTTTTGCACCTTGTTCTGCGGTTTGTCCAGAGGGAACTGGGTAGCAGTCATAACCATTAATATTTTCTGCAATTAACAGTGTCGGTTGCAGTTTGTGTAAGTGAGGTAGTAGGTTTAAGGCGTATGTAGTAGTGCCGGTGGGACGATTCAATAGAAATGACAAATTGATCAGTAAACAATTCTGCACGTTAGTTAATCGATAAAAAATGCTTCTTCTGAACTCCACCAGAGTCAGTGGTAATCAGTTTGGGATGATATTTGTATTTGTGTATTTAGATATTTATGGCTCAAAAGTTACAGCTAAGTTTTCCGCCCACCGGATTAAATTTACCCAACGCCAAATGCGAAAATCAAATGCTGATTTCCCTGCCAGAACTTCTTGAAAATTTGTTTGCATCTGTTGTACATTCAGAGCAGGAATTTGGGCTGCCATTGCACTATTTAGCACATTTTCTACCCACGGACTGATAATTTTTAGCCAACTTTGTTCAGGTGTAGCAAAGCCGATTTTATCTTGACGATTTAATATGATGTCGGGAACAATACCCCGCATTGCTTCACGAAAAATAGCTTTAGAAGTGCCATTATTGGCAATAATGAATTCCTCCGGTAAAGAAAAGACAAAATTTACTAAAGCAGGTGTGAGAAAAGGAACTCGACTTTCAATTGAGTGTGCCATAGAGTTGCGATCTTCATAGCGCAACAACATCGGCAAGCTATTTTCTACCACGGCTTGATGAAGTTCTGCCCGTAATATTTTTTGCCCTTTTTGCCTGTGATAAACTTTAGGCTCAATGCCATATTTGGTAAACCAATCATAATTTAACCAGCTAGGTACAACATCTTTTTTGACTAACTGTCTGACTGGTGATTGCAAACTAGGTGGTAGAAGAAGTCCGACAGCGCGAAGCAAGATAGTTTTTTGATTAGCTGCGGGTAGCTTTGAGGCTTTTTGTAAAAATTCGCTGGCTTTTCCCCATTGTCCTTGACGTAATAAAGAAGCAAACCGTGTCGCCAAATAGGCGCGGTAGCCACCCAAGAATTCATCGGCTCCTTGTCCATCTAACATCACCTTGATATTGGCTGCTTTTGCCAATTGAAACACTCGATATTGAGCATAGATGCTGGTGCTACCAAAAGGTTCATCTTGTAGTTCAATTAGTTTGTCGAGGTCGGCTGTTAGTTCTTCAGGAGATGGTTTGATTTGATGTGCTATGACACCTGCGGCTTGTGCTACTGTCTCTACCCATTTTGCTTCACTCAGAGAAGGTTCTGAAGCAATGTAACTAAATGTATGCAGTTGTAAGTTGTTGCCTTGTAAATGTCGCATCGCCATAACAATGGCCGAAGAATCGATACCTCCTGACAAGGCTGCGCCGACTGGTGCATCGCTACGCAAATGTAGCCCAACGCTTTCTAAAAACAGGTGGCGTAGGTGTGCTGTGGCTTCGGCAAAGGTAATATCTAAAGTCTGACTTACATTTATTTGCCAGTAACGCGAAATTTGTGGTTTTTGCGGATTTGCTAAAGAGACTTTCAGAAAATGGGACGGCTGTAGCTGCTGAATATCAGCAAACATAGTTTCATCACCATAGTCTGTTAATCCAGATTGCAAATAGTCATATACTCGCTGCGGATTAGCACTGCGGCTAATACCAGGAAGTTGCAGCAGGGCTTTAATTTCGGAAGCAAAAGCTAGTCCATCTTGCCAGTAAGTATAGTAAAGCGGTTTAATGCCAAAAAAATCACGGGCTAAAAATAGAGTGTGTTCCCAAGTATCAAGGATGGCAAAGGCAAACATTCCTACAAACTTACTTAAGGCATTTACACCCCATTCAGTATATGCAGCCAGTAAAACTTCTGTATCTGAATGAGATTGAAATTGATGTCCTAAAGCTAGTAACTGAGTTTGTAATTCGAGGTAATTGTAAATTTCCCCATTAAAAACGATGTAGTATCTGCCGTTGGCTGTTCCCATTGGTTGCCAGCCAGCTTCACTTAAATCAAGAATAGACAGACGACGATGTAGTAGGTAAAGTTGGCTATTTTCTAGCGTTTGCGGATTGCGGGAAATAGAGACACGTTGCATTTCTGACCAACCTAAGAAGCCAAAATCATCAGGGCCGCGATCGCTCAAAGAATGACTGAGAGATTTTAAAATGCTGACATCAATCTGTGACTTACTCCCTAATAGTATGCCTGCAATCCCACACATATTTTACAATCAACTCGATTCATACTTTGCCTTGGTTATAGTAGCCACATATTTCGGATCATGCCATTTATTTACATATTCCAAAGCTGCTGCTGCATGATGGTGCAACTTTTTTCTATCTTCTATACATTGTTGGATAACTTCATAAATATTATTTGGTTCAGCATGAATTATAGTTTCTAAAACATCAGATGCCATTTTTTTAGGTAAAAAATGTAAATCTTCTTTGGCAATTCTAGCGATTACAGGTTTCCCCATCTGCATTGCTTCAACAGCAAAACCACCATACCAGCCAATGAGAATTTGGTCGATGATTAAATCTGCTTGCTGATAAATTTGTATAGCTTGTGCATGAGGTATATTTTCTACGAGACACACTTCTATATATTCTGCGTGAGTTTGTTGCAATCTTTCTAAAGCTGCCAAAATATCAGCACTTCCTTTGGCTTCTCGGTTAGTGGGCGCATGAACGATTTTGAGTTTTTTATTATTTAATTTTGGAGGAAATAGCTCAATTCCTGCAAAACTAAGTGAATACGGTAAAAATGATGATTTATCAGAGGGTAGAAAATAAAGTAAATCAGGATTTAAAGCCCAAATGTGTTTAACGTAAGGCTCGATTTTTTTTAAACCTTCACGTCTATAATTATCTAGCTTCCCAGAATTACATTGCCCTTGATAACAGTTGGGATTATGACAAGCAGCTATTTGTGTCCTTTGCATAGTAGGATATTTCTGTCTAATATCACAACCGTTATAAGTCACAAATAGTTTAGCTTTCTCTGGGTAAAATGGTAGCTCAAACTGATTGAGACCACTATTAGGAAAATGAATTAATGATGAACCAAAGTTAAAGTGAAAAATATCATATTGGTTTCTAATTTGCTTAAAAGCTAATGCCAGTTTTAAAAACCGCCCAGCTTTCAGTTTTATCTTTTGAATATTAAGATTAATATCAGCAGGATATTCTAACCAGTTTTGTTGCGAGATTAAGACTTTACTATCTAATCCTAATGCTTTTTCACCTTGAGCTAATCCCCAAGAGTTACCACCGACAGATGTAGGTAAATGTAGAACTTTCAAGATAACATTTTACCTCTCACAATTATTAGTTGAATGTAGAGATTGCATAATGGTTTTCTCAATACCAATATTAAAAGGGGTAAAAATTGGGTTTAATGCTTGGTTTAATAATGTTGTATCAGCAATTAAATCAAAATAGCGAATTTTATCTGATAGTTCAATATTGACTTGTTTTTGCGAAAAAATTGCAATTTTATGAGCAATCTCTCGTAAAGTAAGAATTTCTTGACTCGCTATATTAATCAAATAATTATTCAAGGATTTTTTTAAAAGTTTTGTTAAAATTTCAACAAGATCATAGATATAAATTACAGATAGTTTTAACCCATCTAAATCAGTGATGTCATTTTTATTTTTTTCAATAAAAATTTTATTGCCTTGTAATGCGGTGTTAATTAATCGAGGAATTAGCTTATCAGTTTGTCCAGGGCCATAAACACCAAATAACCTAGTTATCGTAATATCCATATCATTACGAAAGAGCGCTAGTGCTTCCTCGGCACAAATTTTACTGAGAGAATACCAGTTATCTCTATTAAGAGGAGATGTTTCTCCTAAAGGTTGAAAGCTTGGTGCATAGACATTCCCAGTAGAAGTGTAAATAAAGCGTTTTACTTTAGCTTTACGTGCTGTTTCCGCCAGTTTCACTGCACTAACTACATTCACATTCAATAAATGTGCAGCTTTTTCTGGAACTTGACGATAGTATGGTGATTGCGCTAAATAGATAACAGCATCAGTTCCTGGAATGATAGAAAATTGATCTGATAAAATACCAGTTTCTCCATCAATCCCATTTTGATCAGAAGAACTAAGCCCATACACATCTGCACCCAGTAATTTTAGATGATTAAATAAATATTTACCAATAAAACCTTTATACCCAATAATTAGTACTTTCATTTGGCTAATCCTAAATCTTGATAAGCTTTTTGTAACCTCTGAGCAAAAGCTTCTAGAGTAAAATATCTCTCAATATATTGTCTACTTTTGATACCAATTTCGGTCAATTTATCTCTATTATTCACTAATTCACGCAAGTCTTTTTCCAAAGTCTGAATATGAGTATTAATAATAGGACATTCTTCTGGGTGTAATAGATACTCGTGCGGTTTTCTAATAAAACACATCACAGGCTTACCCATTGCCATACCTTCAAGTGCAAAATAGCCATGAAAACCTATTAAGCATTGATCAAAAATAACATCAGCAGTACGATATATTTCCAAGGCTTGCTCATTAGGTACTTTTTCGACAAGAATCAGTTCGATAGAAACACCTTCAATCTGAAGATTTTCCACTGCTTCAATTAAGAAGTGGGTTCCTTTGAAGATTCGATGATTAGGTGCATGAACGATACGTAAAGGTTTATTTTTATCAAATAGAGGATAAGCAGGTTGATATTTATGGCTACTAGGCCCATCTAAATCTACAGGCCAGAAGAATAAATCATTTCGACTACCAGGGGTGTATTCAATCATATCTCCCATAGAGAAAATACCTGTTGAATACTGTTTAAGTTTTTTTATATAATTTACCCGTTTATTTTCATCACATATACACGCTTGACCAATTAAATTACACTCTGTACAGCAATTAGGTTCTCCTAATCTTTGTGTAGCTTGTTGACTGCGAACATCAGCACCATAAGTCCAGAAAAAAACATGAATACCTAGTAGTTTATAAACTAATAATTCTCGAAAATTTATCTGTAAATGGTTCCAAGACAAAAGTAAACCGCGATCGCAGTATAAATGAAGTCTATCAGCCCAAATGCAAGCCCATAAAAAAATAAATAATGAGGTGAATTTACCTACTAATGGAATTCGAGTCCATTGGCTCAAATTGTAGTCAAAGCTTTGGGTGATAAAATAGGTTTCGTAAACTAACGACCTAGCTTTTACTCCTAACAGACGTTCTGCTTTGGCTTTAAAAGCTAAAGTAATAATGGGAGTTCCTAGCCATAAGCTTTTTATTTGATATGAAGTTAACTTTTTATAAATAAAGCGTAAGGGTGATAAAAATATAGCTATAAGTATCACCCAAATAGATAAAAAATTATAAATGAGCCTAAAAATTTTTTTCACACGACTGGCTTAGTTAATAGAACAGAAATACCATTTGGATTTGCCGGATTAAATTGATAATCGTGAACTCCTAATTCTTGCAGCCATTCTTGCACTTCTTCTTCTGTATGTTGCCAAGCATTGTGAGGATGATACCAGTCAAAGTTGACCATATTATTAGTCTCAAAGTCAAATGCCTCATTCCAAAAGCACTTCGCAAAATTGTAGTAAATCAGTCTTTGGACATCGTGTGTTCCAGCGGGTATGCCGAGAATGGGAATCGATTGATTTAAAGTAATCTTAGCGTTGAGACGACTTAATTCTCGCCCTAACTCAGTCAGCCCTTCACAAGCTTTATAGCAAGACTCTGGATCAAGGTTCGTAAATGATTCTCTAATATATTGGTCACAAAATTGACGGGCTGCTCCCATTTTTTTATAAACATAAAAAAATAACTGCCCACCAGATTTGAGTTTGCTATAAATGGCAAATAAAGCTTTTTTAGTATTAGGAGTATGGTGAAGTACGCCATCGGCAATAATAAAATCAAAAAAGTTGTCGCTAAATGGCATATCCATTAAGTCAGCCTGAACTACATGACAGTTTGGCAAATGTTTTGTATTTTCAAATGTTGTGAAAGCTGCTTCAGAGATATCTACTGCAAAAACTTGTCCTTTTGTATTTTCAGCAATAAATTTCGTGTTAAAACCAGAACCAGGGCCAACTTCCAAAATCCGATCAAATTTTTGATAAAAAGCTTGGAGTTTTTCTAAATTAGGAATACCAAGTTTTTTACAATACCATTCGTACAAAAATTCTTGATGGCTAGATTCTAAACCGTAATTACGAAAGCGACTCCATTTATCAGAGAATGTTTCGTTAGTTAACAGTTGCTCTTTAGCTGATTCTGGTTCGGATTTATCGGCGATCGCACTTAAGCTGTACTTTTCTTCAAACCATTTTAGATCAGGTTTTAATGTTCCCTGTAAAAAACAAGGAACACCTCTGAATACTGGATACCAAGTTTGAGAATTGCTTTTAATAATTCCCTCAATAACTTCTGCCTGCTCTAATTTGAAGGGAATATATTCCACATTTTGAGATAGTGTATCTAGGTAGCCAATTAACTCTTTTTTCATATAAAATATTTTTTATAATTTTTGTAAAAGACCTTGTTTATAGAAAAATTTCTCATAGGCAAGTATTTGCGTTTTTAATGTATCCCATGAGCTATGATGTTTATCAATCCAGCTTTTTGATGATGATGATAAATAGACTAACTTCTCTGGATTTTTAATAATATCTTCCATTTTATGAAAAATATCATCTTCACTTTTA
This sequence comes from Nostoc sp. C96, assembly GCF_059384975.1. Taxonomy (NCBI): domain Bacteria; kingdom Bacillati; phylum Cyanobacteriota; class Cyanophyceae; order Nostocales; family Nostocaceae; genus Nostoc; species Nostoc sp. C96. The sequence continues at coordinate 1,176,649 of NZ_CM182020.1, forward strand.
CAGTTAATTACAGGTGGTAATTCATTGTATTGTTTGAGAATATCATCTTCTTTAATATAAGTACAAATAGGAGCAGCAACTGCCATTGCTTTAAACACAATGCCACCAAAAGAACCAAGTTTAAACTGGTCAACTACCACATGACAAGCTTTAGCTGTTCTTTCAAATTTTACAGTTCCCATTGGCTGGCTCCAAAAGACGAAATCAGCACAATCTTTTTCAGTCAGTAATTTAATACTATCTTGGACATTTGCTCCCCACTCACAACACACCATCCCGACTTTATAGCCAGCTTGACGAAGATTACAAAAGGCATTTAAGAATATTTCATTGCCTTTATCTGCATATCCTGTTCCAGCTACCCAGTCATGACGTGTAGGAAAGAAAAACAAAAAGTCTGCATCTAATTGTTGACAAAGCTTTTGTCTTAGCTCTTGCCAACCTTCTATTTGCAATCCATGATTTTCATCATAGGGATGATTCATTCCAGATACATTTTTACCAGCTAACAAAATTGCATTATTGATGCAGTCAGAGTTCGTAACAAAAACATGTTCAGCTTCACTATATGCAATAGATGTTAATCTTCCTCGTGCTGTGGGTTCAAAAGGAATATCTCTTAATGTTCCGTGTTCAAAGGCGAAGTAAGAATGTTTTGCTAATAAGGGTAAAATCGGATCTGTAGAATAGCCTTGGATAATATCATAGTTTTCAAAAAGATTGTTCCAGAAGGGAATAATATAACGATAGCCTTCTAAATCTTCACAAGATAACTGGTCTTGACGTTCAGGAAATTTACGTTTAAATATTTCAATTATTTCCTGAACTCTTGCATTAAAGTTAATAGTTTCAGAGGATTTTTTGGAATTTTTGTTTTGCTGAGTTAAATTACTTTTTCGATTAAAAAAATAATTTATTTTTTTAACAGAATTTTTTGATAATAGGCTACGAATTTTTTGATTAATTAAGCTGAGAATGTGATTTTTAATAAAAATAATTTGCTTTACAAGCTTTAATAATTTTATAACTGGAGAAATAACCGCATATAAAATACCATTCATTGAGCAGCGATAAAATCTGTGAATTTCTAATGCTTGCCTCCAAAACCATGCTAAGAATATTTTATTTTGACGTTTTGCTGTTAAGTAAAACAAGCAATATAATATGTAACCTTGAGCAAACCATTTAGGGCGTTGAAATTGTTTTAACTTTACTGCATTCCAGTCAGGAAAAAACTGGTCTTTAATCTCTCCTTCAAAATCTGCATCTTCCCATTCTGGGCAACCCATAATGTGGTAGTAGTCATAACATATAACATCACAATCAAATCCTATTTGATTTAAAAGTTTGGCGTTATTATAAGCGTTGTTGGCGATATTACCTATGTGTAAAATACTTGGTTTGCGTCCATGTTTTTGTTGAAATTCTTTGATCCATTGAAAAGAATTATTTAATTCTGTCTCATTCATAATACTTATTTAAAAGAAGTAATTTTATGTAAAAATACACATTTTAGATATAAATCAATTTGTTGATTAATTAGCCTCTATTAGTTGAATTATTTTTTTCTGCAAAACTTATTATCACATTGCCGAGTGTCTTCTAAGACCAGCTTTCAAGGAATTTACTACTAGCTGTTGATCGCTGTCTGTCATTCCTGGGAAGATGGGTAATGTAATTGACAAGTCTTCTGCATTGGCAGCATTGGAATATTGTTCAGCTTTGAGGTTGTATTTGTTTTGGTAATAACCAAGGCGGTGGACAGCGTGGGTTCCTGGCCTAGTTTGGATACCTTCTTCTGCTAGTGCTTCCATGATGGCGTTGCGACGATTGTTGCCACCTTCTAGGATGCGTATTACATAAGATTGGTAACTGTGTCCACACATAGGAGGTATGCTAGGTGTGACAATATCAGCTATGTCTTCTAGAAGCACATTGTATTGTTTAGCGCAACTAATCCGATCTGATAAAAGTTGATTGAGCTTTGCCATTTGTGCTAGACCGATCGCAGCTTGGATATCGCTAAAACGGAGATTAAAGCCTAAGTGATCAAATCGCCCCATATAATATGGCTTTGTCGCCTCAATATCAGGGTTGGGAGAAGCACCGTGATTTCGTAAAACTTTTAGTCTATCGGCTAATTCCGCATTATTAGTTGTGACCATTCCGCCTTCGCCTGTGGTAATGACTTTGCGCGGATGAAACGAGAAGCAACCTATGTCACCAAGTCCGCCGACTGGCTGGCTATTATATGTGGTGCCAACTGCACAAGCGGCATCTTCTATGATGGCAATATTATACTTTTGGGCGATCGCTAAAATTTCTTGCATTCGTGCAGCTAGTCCAAATAGATGCACTACGACTACAGCTTTGGTTTTGGGAGTGATCGCTGCTTCCAGAGCTACAGGGTCAATATTAAATGTATCGATTTCTATATCAGCAAAGACTACCTTAGCACCTGCGTATTCAGCACAATGAGCAGATGTCACCCAGGTAAATGCTGGGACAATTACTTCATCTCCTGGCTGTAATTGCAAAGCCATCGCCGCCAGATGTAAAGCAGCGGTACAAGAGGTGGTAGCTAGAGCATATTTTACTTGGTGGCGCTGTTGAAATAACTCTTCAAATTGGCGAGTCATCGGCCCTTGAGTCACCCATCCTGAGTCTAAGCATTGCTTGACCATAAGGATTTCTTGCTCGTCGAAGGCTGGGGAAGTGATCTGCATTTATTTACCAATAAATTTTTCTAAAATTAGGCGATCGCAATAGTTTTGTACTACTAAATGTTCTAATACTTTAGTCACACTATCTGTTAAATTCTCTTGGTCTGTGCAACATTCCACTTCTGGATTGAGTGGTTGTTCATAAGGGTCATCAATCCCAGTGAAGTTTTTGAGTTCTCCAGAACGTGCTTTTTTGTACAAACCCTTAACATCTCGCATTTCGCAAACTTCTAGAGGCGCATTGACAAATACCTCAATGAAATACCCAATATGCTGTCTAACTTCTTCCCGGACTTGACGATATGGCGAAATTACTGAAACCAAGACAATGACTTCATTGCGAGTTAACAGGTTAGCAATAAAACCAATGCGGCGAATATTTTCATCGCGGTCAGCTTTGCTAAACCCTAGACCTTTGCTGAGGTGCTGTCGGACTAAATCTCCGTCTAGTAATTCGACCTTATAGCCTTGCGATCGCAACTCTAGTTCGACTTGGGAGCTAATTGTCGTTTTACCTGCTCCACTCAGACCTGTAAACCAAACTGTCACACCACGCTGTTTCAGTTTTATACAACCTCCAGTCAATGCAGTCAGAGATAAAATTATAGTGACAAGTGCTGGTTTGTCAATCTGAATTACCAAAAAAATTATTGTCTGGCTGCGTCTTCTAAAGCTTGTCTAAGTTTTAATCTAACTGGATTTTCCTCATCAATCCTTTGTGGAGCCGATAAATTAGCTACTGGATGACCAACTTTTGGGATATCACAGCCGATGTGCGCCATTTTTTTGACGAAACTATCAATAATAACTTCTGGTGTTTGAACTAACTCTTCATAGCTAATCACCATTTTTCGTTCATTGCTGACTTGTGCTAAATCTCTGGCAATAGTATGACGGATTGTTAACAACTGTCCTGCTATTTGTTCTTCAGGCGGTAGTTCTTTGAGAATTGGGTAATTTCTGGTTCTGAAAGACCACCATTTCTCCACAGAACCTAATCTTTCTTGACGTACACGCCAAACAGATTCTGCAACATCAACTAAATTTCGTTGCAAATCGATGAAAAAGACGTTGGGAATTTGATTTAATATGGAAATAAAAAAATCACATAATAAGCACTTAAATATCACAGGCTGTGCAAATATATTGGCAATTGCATTTAATTCCGCAGTCAATTTTTCCAGATTGACTTTTTGTAAATCTTGCTCATCTGGCTCATGAACATCATCACAAACTCCCAAATGGCGCGACCAAAAATAACCAAATTCATGGGGTTCTTCTATCCGCTTGGTTACGCCATGCTGACTTTTATATTGTCGGCATTCCTGAAAGCGATCGCCTATTAAGATTTTTTGCATAAAAGCACCCACAGCAGGTGTTTCATAAAATCGTGCCATTAAATTTGATGGGTATCCAATATCTAAGCGCGACGCTAATATCTGACTGAGTAAAGTAGAACCAGACCTTTGAGTGCCTAAAATTAAAATAATTGGCTGATTTACTTCTCCCACCGCTTGAGTTTCCAACATATTTTGCAGTGGTATCAGCATTTGATTTATATTTTGAAAAATTTCTTCCTCAAATTGATTTTTTTGAAAGGCACTTAATCTCTCTTGAGCATCAAAAGAGGATTTTGCTTTATAATCTTTATTCATATTTTCTAACTTTAAGTATTTTTAAGTAAATTAAATGGTAGAACATAGAAATAGGAGTATTCAGCCAAAATTTGTTTACTTGTCAGTTGACGTAAAGAATTTGAATTCTCATACTCTTTGATGTAATAAAAGTATTTTTTATCTTGTGTACCCCAACGAGATTTAAAATTATATACTCCCGTTTGTGTCAACCAAGTCCCACCCCAATTCCAGTAAAGACAACCACGTTTTGCTGCTTCTAACATCGCTTCATATATAATCAGACTCATCGGTTGATAGATGCGATAGCTGGCTAAGGTAGCAGGTGTATAATATTCAGCCGTGCGATTGTAGAAAAATACTAATAAGCCTGCAATAATTTGCCCATCTTTTTCTGCTAAATATATGCGGTAATCTTGGTCATAAACAAATGTTTCTCGAATCGCCTTAAAAATAGAAAAAGGCTTAGATATTCCCCCAATAGCTGAAATATTTTCCTCATGTAAATCTACTAAAGCTTGTAAAGTTGCCAATGAATCAGAATGATATATGGTAATTTCACTTTTTTGGGCTTTTCTCACACAGTTACGTGTTTTTTGGTGAAACAAGTGCATGAGAGAGTCAGCAATTTTTTCCTGGTTGCTAATATCCGTAGGTAAATTAACTAATTGTCCAATACGTTCATCCCGTAAGGTATATAAAGAATGAGACTCATAAAAATCAATATCAGATTCTAAAGGATTAGAGATTAACGTCGAAACTACTACAGATTCTTGAACAGCTAAAGCATGAAAAGCCTCAATAAGTGATTGTTTAACTTTTTCTGGATTGGCTGCTTGGGGTGAAATAATTACTCCCCCATTACTTCCATAAAAAGGTAAAGAGTTGAGTACATTTCCATAGGTAGAGTTACGTTTGATAAATGATGGTAATGCACCAACTAAACATCCAGAATCGTAAGCTAAAAGATAATAATCCTGACTATTAACTAAAATTCGCTGCAAAAAATTTCGATATTTTATCGAGCTATAAAGAAGAGAAGATGAACGATAATGTAATAAATCTTCGTAGGCGTATTCCTTATTTGGTGTTAACAGTTCAACTTCAATGCTCATGGTTTTTTGACCAGATGGTATGACAAGCTAATACTACTTGTTGAACTTCTGCATTAGATAAGGCAGGATATATAGGCAACGAAACTGTTTCGGCAAATACTCTTTCGGCTATGGGAAATTGATGTGGTTCTAAACCCAGCAAGCGGTGTAATAAATTATCTACACCACGTCTCACTTGAATGTGATGTTGATAAAATTGCTGTTGGTAAGTCTCAAAATTACCGTTAACTCTGACAGCAAATCTAAAAAAAGTGCTTATCTGGTTGATAGCTGCTGGAAGTTGCAATGAGCAATTCTGGAGATGGTGTAAATAGTAGTTAGCAATTTCTTGTCGTCGTTGTAAGAAGTGTGAATATCGGGAAAGTTGGCTTAAACCTAAAGCTGCTTGTAAATCTGTGAGGGGTGCAGCTATTCTTCCTTTTACAGAAAAGCTATCTCCATCACGCAGCGATCGCATCTTTTCTAACAGGTTACTACTATTTGATACTGCCATCCCTCCTTCCCCTGTAGTTAAGCACTTGGTAGCATGAAAAGAAAATATGCCAATAGTGCCAATACTTCCGACTTTAGCACCATTAATACTACTGCCAAAAGCCTGACAGCAATCTTCAATAATGGGTATACCAAAACATTGCAAAGCGTAAGTATCAACAGCAATACCAAAAATATGTACAACAATAATTGCTGCTGTTTTAGAAGTTAATTGAGCAGCAATAGTCTCCTGTGTCATATTCCCATCATTGCCAATATCACACAGAACTGGTTTAGCACCTACACTAATTACCGACTCCATCACGCTTTTGCAAACGTAGGTAGGTAAAATTACTTCATCGTCACAGTTCACACTTAATGCTGTTAAAGCTAATACTAAAGCAGATGAACCACTAGCAACTGCAACCCCACCAGCTACACCCAAGTAATCAGCCACTTTTGTTTCTAACTGATGAACTAACTGGCCTTGAGCAATCATCCCACTAGTTAATACAGTTGCAACAGCTTGTTGATCAGCTTCTGTAATCCAAGGCTTAGAGTGGGTAATCATTAATCAAATCATTTAATTACTACATGGTTGCTGGCAAGCAGTGTGATAAGCATTTTCTTCTGCACTGACATCATCCCACAATGGGTTAATTAAATCCTGTGGGAGTGCGACTTGATCTGCTGTTAACCGCAATAAAGCCTGCATCAAGGGGATTGTTTTCTCTTCACCATGATTCCGCACTAACCATTGTCGCAACTCTCTACCTTTTTGTTCTCGCAACTCAGGATTATCGACTAAAACAAGTAATGCTTGAGCAATTTCAGCAGGTGTACTGACATTAACCATAGGTGCAACATCACCCAAATACAAGGTTTCATATTGCTCTGTGCGGAGTTTAATAATTACTGGCTTACCAATTGCTGCTGCTTCTAAGGCGGTTGCACCATAGTAACCATAGACAAACTGATCTAATACAATGTCACAAGAACGGTAGTAATCAATTAAACGTTTTTTGCCAACGGGATTGAGAATGATAAATTGATTCTCTATCCCAGATGATGGCAATTTTTGTCTAAATTCTGCTGCATAATTACCCCAAGCCAGAAATATAAACCGAATTTCTGGTTTTTGTTGAGCTACATTAATTAAAGCTTGAAAAAAAGTTTCATCTTGACCTTTAACTTCTTTATCTAACCTAGATGTAGTTAGTACATATACCCCTTTACCATATTTTGCTTCCCATTCTTTTCTGGCTTGTCCTTCTCCAGGAAAATAGCGAGAATCATCCATTGGATAAGGTAAATATACACCGTTCGTTAACCCAAGCCGCCGACAATGACCTAAAGTATGAGGATTAGAAATCATTAAAAACCTAGCCGCATTAAAAGCTAAATTCATGATTTGACCAAAATCATTCCCCATACCAGTAGAAAATTGCAAATCCCCACCAGTAGAAGCAACACAGTAAGGTTTCCCACTGAGATATGCTGCTATGGGAATATTTATACCGTAGATAACATCAAATTGAGAAAGGGCTTTAGCTAAATGATAATATGGATAAACACCTTGGTAAGCCATGAATGGCTCATGACGTAAACAAAATGAGTCTTTTAATAAATGTAGTAAAGGTGTGCGATCGCCATCACAAAACTTGAGATAAGCTGAATAAAACTGAGAACCTTCTAAAGGTATTCGGTAACAGGGTATCTCTAAAGAAATATCAGGATGAGCATTTAAGAAATTTGTTCCATCCAGTAAATCTAGAAATTCTCCATCAAAATTCTCCCATTCTGGTGCGCCGATCGCACTCACATCAGCAACATTGGGAAATAAAGCTACTTCATAATGATATTTCTGCACTAACATAGCCCATTTGTGCATATTTTGAGCCATGTTATCCAGAAATCCACATTTCATTGGCTCTGGGTGTTGATTAAAATAATCCAATGCAAATTGCCAGACAGATTCAGAATAACTACGAAATCGGCTAATATTATTTGCTGTCAAATAAGGATGATTCCAAGGAAATAGATCAATGCTGTTATATCTATTTTTTTGAAACCTTTCTTCCAGTGGAATAAACTTACTATTGTCAATTTCTAACTCTAATTGCTCACTTTGTAACTCTGTCAGATGATTCTCTAGTACTATTTTTTCTTCTTTTATTGAGGTAATTATTGCCAGCTTAGATACAAATTTATAAAATATATCTTTGATAATGGATTTAGGCATATTAAATGCTATTAAATACAGTTTAGCTAAAGTTAAAAATTAAACCTGGCATATTTTAGATATCTTTGTCGGGTATATCAGTCCAAACTACATCTTTAATAAACAATTAATTTAAATATCTTCTGTGATATATTCCACAGGTACTTGTATATTAACTAAACCAAAACAAACTCCAGGAAATTCATTATTGACTTTAAATTTTAAACCAGAAACATTACGCGCTAAAACTTCGCTATAAGGAAAATTATTTTCATAATTCCAACCATTAGCGCAGTAAGCAGAAACACTGTATTCTCCTGCGGCTATATAGTTTTCTTTAAATTTAAAGCAAACCTTGACTCTACCACTAATATTATGCAAATTATAGTTTTTCAATCCACTAGATTGCCAAAAAGTATGTACACCATCAGAACGAGTAATTTTAATACCCACATCAGCAACAGCAACTAGACGATTGGCAAATATTGTAACTGTAATTTCAAAAGGTTGGTGTGCATCGATGGTATATTTGTCTTCTCCATTAACAGTGAGGTTAATTTCTTCTATTTCTATATCAGGTTTACTTTCTTCCTGTATTTTATGCAAAGTCAATTGATAATCTTCAACAGAAATAGATGGGATTTCTAATTTTGCAATAGTTGACTCCCATCCATCTTGTAAATTTTGATATTCAACTGTATCTACTTTCTGCCAAGTGCCTGTTTTATAATTAATAAATTCAATATTAATTTTCTCTTTATCTAAAATAGATCTACTTTCTACTAATAAATTTAAGTTATAACTTTTTGCTTTTAAAATATCTGGCGGTAATTTGATAAATATATAACCACCATTTTTCTTTCCAGATTTAGCACTCAAAATTCTGCATTCATAACCATCTTTAAAATATAGTCTTCCCCATTCAGACTCTAATAGATCTAGGCAAACATTAACATCTGGATCCTCTAAATTTTGCAGTGTTAATGGAACTATTAAATCTTCCCAAGAATCACTAGATAATTTGATATGGCGAATGTAATGTGTATCTGCAAAAATGCAATTGTCTTGATTAGAAACTAATCTGACTATCAATATATTAGATTCAGTAACATCTAGGTTACTTACAAGATATGTACTCTGCTGCTTTTTTGCCATATTGCCAATTCTTGTGGCTTCATCTTCACGCTTGCGATAATCTTCTTCGTACTTATTTAGTACATATTCGGCTTCACCCATTTCCCGTAGTGAGCCATTATCTAGCCAAATGACCGTATCACATAACATTTGTACTGCACTGGTAGAGTGACTCACAAATATTAATCCTTTTCCCTGATCGCATAAATCTATCATTCTTTTAGTAGCTTTGCCCATAAAATAAGCATCGCCAACACTTAAAATTTCATCAACAACTAATATTTCTGGTTTAATCGCAGTCGTAATTGCAAATGCAAGTTTAGCATTCATGCCTGAACTATAAGTTTTCACTGGTGCATAAATGAAATGCCCTAATTCTGTAAATTCAATAATTTCTTCTGTAATTATTTCAATCTCTTCTTTGAGGCAACCATTCATAATTAAATTAAACCGGATATTTTCTAAGCCAGTCTCTTCAGGATTTAAAAATGAAGTTAGACTTAACATGGCAGAAATTTTGCCATTAACTGCTACCTGTCCAGCAGTAGGCTTTAAATTACCTGTAATTATTTTTAATAAAGTACTTTTACCAGAGCCATTTGGCCCAATAATCCCGACTTTTTGTTTAGCTTTAATTGCAAAGCTAACATCTTGCAGCGCCCAAAAAAGGTCGTGACGTATTTTCCCAGTTACCATCTCTAAAAACATACTTTTAGGGGATGAGTATACTGGATATGCCATTGATAAATTTTTAACTGAAATTATGTCTTCCATCATAGTAAGTTTCCAAACATTACCTGTAACTTACAAAATATTTTATAGCCGATCGCAAAAACCAGATGACTCATAATTATGGCAGCAATCCACGCAAAAGGATGCTGAAATTTTCCGAAATAAAGTGCATCTTGATAGCACCAGATGATATAGCTAAATGGGTTAATATATAGTAGAGGTTGAAATAGTTGTGGGATTTGCTCTGGTAAATAAAAAATTGGCAGTAAGTAAACTCCAATTACTGTAAAAACTTGGACAAAATCTTTAATATCTTTGAAGTAAACACCTATAGCAGATAGAATGTAAGCTATCCCAATCATCATTAAAAACTGAATAAATAAAAGAATTGGTAATAAAACAAAGGTGAGATGGATTTTTTGAAATGCGAGGCTGACGTAGATAATTAAGATTAATAAGAATATAAGTTGATTAATTAATGAAGAAATAACACTTTTAATTGGTAAAATTGCAATTGGAAATACTAATTGTTTAACTAAATTGGCATGACTAATAATTACTGTACTAGCTTTACCCAAAATTTCTTGCAAACTCAACCAGGGAATTAGACCTGATAATATGTAGGTTGTATAGTCAAAAGGTAAATTTCTATTCGCACCGATTTTAATTTTAAACACAAAAACAAATATAAAAATATAAACACCCATTAAAGTTAACGGGTGCAATATTGCCCAAACATTACCTAAAACTTGACCTTTATATCTGTCAGTAATTTCACGTTTAGCCATTTCCAAAATTAACTGTCTGTGCCTTTGAAATAGATAGGCTATTTCTCGAAATGGCAGCAAATTATCTTTTAGGGTAAACATTCTGTAAAAGAAAGTAATAAATATGAGCTAAGGAAGTTATAAAAAAAGACTACACCATTTTTCTAAATTCAGCAGTGACCAGATTAATAAGCGGCGATTAGCTTTTCCTTGCAAATGCTCATCAACTAATTGACTAACGGCTGATTGGTCTAAAAAATTGTAAATCTTAGCATGATTATTTTCAATTGTGCGACGCACATAATCAATACTTTCTCCTTTAAACCAACTAGCATCTGGTGCAGAAAATCCCTGTTTAACTCGTTCCGTTAACACCTTGGGAATATAGTTGCTCATGACTTTGCGGAGCAATAATTTCCCATCTTTATTTTTTTGAAAGTATTTATCTGTCTTGTTCCCTGGTTCATTTTCATTTAATCTGATAACTTCTGTGAGATTGCCCAATTTTAACCGAGTGGGGATTTTCATGGCAAAATCGACCAAATCGTTATCTAAAAATGGCACTCTTGTTTCTAAAGAATGCGCCATACTCAATTTATCTTCTACAACTAGAAGCCCATGTAAAAAAGTTTTGGCTTCAAAATAAAGAGAGTGATTAACATAGTCTTCTGGACGAGTTAGCTCAACAGAATGCTGTTTAAAAACACTGCTAAATATATCTTTAGTAGAAATATGCTCTATTTTTGCTCGAATAGGTTGAAAAATACTTTGAATTTCTTCTGGAGATAGTAACCGTTGCCAAAATCCGTAGTATTTATCAACGTAATGTTCAAAGTCATCATTAACAACTGCACGATAATAGCGCCAAGGATAACCAGCAAAAAGTTCATCTCCACCAGTACCAGCCAGCACAACTTTGACAAATTTACTGGCTAATTGGGCTACATAAAAATTTGGATAACTCTGTCCTACACGCGGTTCTTCTAAATGCCACGCTAAACGTGGCATTACTCGTTCCATATCACCAGCTTTCAAGACCATTTCGTAGTGTTCGGTCTTGAATAAATAAGACATATATTCAGCAGCTTCTCGCTCATCATAACTCACTTCGACACCCGAAGCTGAGTTAAGGTCAAAACCACAAGTGAATGACTTGATATAAGGAAGTTGTTGTGCTGCGATCGCAGTAATTGAGCCACTGTCTATTCCCCCGCTTAAATAAGCTCCTAGTTCAACATCACTAATTAATTGACGGTTGACTGCTTGGCGAAATAATCTATCTAATTCTTCTAAATATTCTCTGTCATCTAAAGGATTGTCTGGCTCAACAAAATGATAATCCCAATATTGTTGTTGTACTGACTTTTGTGTGTCTAATGATAGACACATATATGTTCCCGCTGGTAACAGTTTTATATCTTTAAATAAAGTTTTTTCAGTTAAGAAATTTTGAAATGTCAAATATTCCAGTAATCCCTCAAAATCTATAGATCGAGGATAATCTGGATGTGCCATAATGGCTTTTACTTCGGAACCAAAGATAAATTTAGTGCCTGTGTTTGTGTAATATAAAGGTTTAATTCCGTAGCGATCGCGTGCTAAAAATAATTCTCTGCGCCGCTTATCCCAAATCGCTACGGCAAACATCCCATTTAATCGATTAAGACATTTTTCTCCCCATTCTGCATAAGCATAGAGTAATACCTCGCTATCGGTACGGGAACGAAATTGATAACCTAAAGATTCTAATTCAATGCGTAATTCGTTAAAGTTATAAATTTCTCCGTTGTAGGTCATAATCAACTGACCATCGATTGTAGACATTGGTTGATGACCAGCCGGAGATAAATCGATGATTGCTAAACGACGATGACCTAAACCTAGACAATTATCAATATATTGTCCTTCACCATCTGGGCCGCGGTGAGCGATCGCGTCTGTCATTTTTTTGAGTATCACTGGGGATACTGAGTCGCCATCTAGATTAAGTATACCTGCAATTCCACACATTCAATTTCGGTAAATTTTGTTACTGAAAATCAAAATTTTTATAACTCTAATTTAATTTCATTAGACATTGGATAAACTTTCTTACCCACAGATTCACCATGAGCATCATAAGGCATCACAGAGACATAATAAGCGGATTGTTTAGGTAATGATAATTCTACCTTGGTATCTGATGTTGTAATTAAATTGATTTCATGATGTGGCTCTTGATTAAGATATTTATACATTTCTGGGTTCCAACCACCTCTATTACTCCAATATTTTTCTACTTTTTTATCGCTTCTCCATTCGTTATAAGACCATTCTCTTTGATGTTGAGATATGTATATTTTATAACCTAGTAAATCGTTATCAAAATCTTTACTAGGCTCCCACTCTAAAATTACTTTGCTTCTTTCTTTATCCTGAAAAATTTCTATATTTTTAAATATAATTTCTGTAGGAGCATAATAAATAGGTTGACTCTCCTGAAGAATTCTTTTTTTATCTAAAACACTTTTATAATAATCCCACCCATAAAATTTATCTTTTTCTTGTTTAGCATTGGCAGTTTTTTTGTAGTAATAAGGTAATGTACCTTCATAAGCCTTTTGGTAAAAATAAAAATAAGATGGATATATGTATGTATATGGCATCTGTTCTATTTCATCCTTTACCTTGTTTTTATCTAGCCAACTTTTAAAAAATAACTCTTGATATGCGGCCACTGAGTCTATTGAGTAAGGCGTTTGGCTGAGTTGTGCAAATGAAGGTATAATTCCATTTTTTATAACTGTTTCTCCATCAGTAAAAATATCTGTATCAAAGTAATGGTACTGTTGTTCATAAAATACTTCAGCCAATACATGGTTTCCTGCTTGAACTAAGCGAGCTTTGTATCCACCAGCTTTAAACAAATCTACAGCTAATCTAGCTCCATGACCACATCGCATTTCCCCTAATTCCAGTAATACTAACGGATCAAATACTGGTGTTTTATCTGGGTAAGTTGGTTGCAAATACGCATTATGCAAACTACTTCTACGCAAAAATTTTAACAAAGCAATATGTTTTTCTGTATTCGTTTGAGTATTTTTGGTGACTTCTACAAATATATGTTTTAGAGCTTTTCTCCGATTTACTCCTTTCAATTGTTGTTCAACTTTCAACAGACGATTAAAATCATAATCATAAGTTATGTCTATTTTTTCTAATGGTTTTCCTAATCTTAAGGGTGAATATTTTGGGTTGTAAAAATCTGTACCTTGTCGTTCATATTTAGCGATTTGAAAGTTTTTAATATAATTTTCTGTCTTTTGATAGTTGACGTAATTAGACCAGAGAAATACTGCTAATAAACCTAAAATAAAGAAAATGAGTAAGTTTTTACGATGACGAAGAAATAATTTAATAATCATTACATCGGCTAAATAAGATTGACATCTAATCATGAATTAGATTAGATGTAATACACAATTCACCTTATGAATGATTTGCTCAGGATTTAATCAGCTATTCCTACTGCGCGGCGGCGACTAGCGACTTCTTCTTTGTGACTATTGCGCCATTCAATAAGTTTCGCTAGTCCTTCTTTGAGTTGTAATTTGGCTTCAAAATCAATTTCCGCAGCAGCTTTTTTAGGACAACCGACACGGTTAGTCACAAAGGTTTGACCACCTGGTTCATATTGAATTTTTAAGTCAGATCCAGTAACTTCTAAAATTAATTCTGCTAACTCTTTAATAGTGGTTTTAATGCCAGTACCAACATTATAAAAACCATCTGTAGCGGTTGATTTCATCGCACAAACGTTAGCTCTAGCACAATCTCCGACATAGATAAAATCGTAAGCTTGTGAGCCATCACCATAAACTACTGGGGGTAATCCTTTATCTAGTCTGTCCAAGATTTTCATAATTACGGCAATATAAGTACCCTGATAATCTTGGCGCGGCCCGTAAACGTTCATGTAACGCAATCCAACATAATCAAAGTGTTTTTCTGTACCTTTGTAGCGATGATACAGAGAACGACACATGTGTTCGCCTGCGATTTTTGTTGCCCCGTAGAAAGTAGTATTGTTATATGGGTGATCTTCTCGCATCGGTTCTTCAATAGCATCACCATACACAGAAGCCGAGGAAGAATAAACCAGCTTTTGTACACCGTTATTAATACAAGCTTCTAAGACATTAAACGTACCGCCAATATTAACTTCAAAGGCAGAACGGGGATAATCGTAGCAGTGTAATAACCACAACGCAGCAAAATGAAAAACCCCATCAATGCCTTTCATTGCCTGATCTAAAATATCTCGATGGAGTAGTTCACCACCTAAAGGAAAAACATTTACTCGTGGGTCTTTAAAAGCTTCAGTTAAATTTTCTTGTCTGCCGCGAGTGAAATTATCGTAAATGCGGATTTCTGCAACATCTTCTTTTAGTAATTGATCAACTGTGTGAGAACCAATTAATCCAGCGCCACCAATCACTAAAAGTCGCTTGCCTTGTAAATCCATAATTTTTCTCCAGTTTGCACCTAGGCAGATTCATCAACAAAAAGTTAGTTTACCCTAAATAGGATGTTATGAATCAAGGACTATTGCTTCCTTGATTGTTTTAACAATGCGGTTAATTTCGGTCTCGGCTAATTCTGGCCAGATGGGTAGACTCAGAACTTCATCAGATAGCAAATCACTCACGAGATTAGTGGGATACTGACCTTGATATACAGGCAATTTATCTTGAGGAATGGGATAGTAAATCATACTACCGATGCCTTGAGCAGCTAAATGTTGCTGTACGCGATCGCGCTTACCATCTAAAATCCGAATGGTGTATTGGTGAAACACATGACCATCGGCGAGGTTTGGTGTAATTACACCTGCAACATCAGCCAATAATTCGTTGTAAGTTTTTGCAACTCTGCGTCTGCCTTCATTCCATTGGTCAATATGGGGCAACTTCACGCGTAAAATTGCGGCTTGCAATGTATCTAAGCGAGAGTTATAACCTAAAACTTCATTATGATACTTCTTCTTAGCCCCATGTACGCGCAACATCCGAGCAGTTTCGGCTATTTGGTCATTATCAGTACCAATTAATCCCCCATCACCGAAAGCACCTAAATTTTTAGAAGGGAAGAAAGAATAAGCGCCAACATCGCCAATTGTGCCTGTTTGTTTGCCTGTAATTCTGCTACGAGTGCTTTCTGGGCAACTATCATTACATCCCGTACAAGTGCCATGATAACGTGCGCCAAAAGATTGGGCGCAGTCTTCAATAACTTTGAGATTATTTGCTTGGGCAATATCTAAAATGGCTGCCATCGCTGCGGGATTACCATAGAGGTGAACCGGCATGATGGCTTTGGTGCGTGGTGTAATTTTCTCAACAATGGCGGCTGGGTCAATGTTAAAGCTATCTGCGCTAATATCAGCAAATATTGGTGTTGCGCCTACATTACTAATTGATTCGGCTGTGGCGAAAAAGCTAAAGGGTGTGGTAATTACCTCATCACCTTGACCAATTCCTAAAGCTTTTAACCCAATAACTAAAGCATCAGTTCCAGAGTTTACCGCGATCGCGTGTTTCACTCCCAGATATTCGGCTACTTCTTGCTCAAATAATTTGACATCTGGCCCCATAATAAATTGACCAGATTCCAACACCCGTGTGATAGCTTCCTGAATTTCCGGTTTGAGAGATTCGTATTGCGGTTTAAGGTCGAGAACAGGAATTTTATCTTGGCTCATGAAACCCTTATCACTTCTTTCTCTGATACTTGTTGATATTTAGTGCCTGTAGAATCTACAGCATAGCCATCAGCATCAAACTGTAGCACATCTCCGTAGGCACTCATCCACCCAATTATTTTTGCAGGTACTCCAGCCACCATTGCATAAGCTGGTACATCTTTGGTCACGACTGCGCCGGCTGCGACAAAAGCACATTCATGTAAGGTAACACCACAAACGATTGTGGCATTTGCACCAATACTGCTACCGCGCTTGACTAAAGTACGTAGGTAATCGTTACTGGTATTGCGGGGGTATTCACAACGAGGTGTTTTGACGTTGGTGAAGACCATACTGGGGCCGCAAAAAACGTAGTCTTCCAAAATTACGCCTTCGTACAGGGAGACGTTATTTTGAATTTTGCAATAATCACCAACAACTACGTTATTAGAAACTAAAACATTCTGCCCGAAGATGCAGTTATGCCCTATTTTCGCTTTGCCAAAGATGTGGCAAAAGTGCCAAATTTTTGTACCTTCGCCAATGTCTGCACCTTCATCCACATAACTGGATTCATGGACAAAATAATTAGCCATGTAGGTATTTCTGCGCCTCCTCTAAAATTTCCACAACGGCTACACCATTCCAACCATCAGAACGGGGTGTTTGACGAGTTTGCAAACAATCTAGGAAGTGTTGACACTCGATTTTTAGCGGTTCTGATGCGGCTACTTCCACAATTTCACTACCTTGGTCGTAGTGTTTTAAATCTTGGTCAATATGTTTGTGATGGATAGTCACGGTTTGAGCGACTTCATCGTAAACTAACATTTGCGCTTCGGCAATCACTACAGTACTGCGTTCTGTTAACGGCCAGTACCAAGAACAATTAATTTGGGCTGATTGACCACTGCCAAAGCGGAGGTCAACTTGCACGTAGTCTTCAATATTGGGTTGCAAGATAGCATGACC
Source organism: Nostoc sp. C96 (assembly GCF_059384975.1). Classification (NCBI taxonomy): domain Bacteria; kingdom Bacillati; phylum Cyanobacteriota; class Cyanophyceae; order Nostocales; family Nostocaceae; genus Nostoc; species Nostoc sp. C96. The sequence continues at coordinate 1,194,143 of NZ_CM182020.1, forward strand.
TTGAGCTTGGATGCTTTGCAATTTTGGGTTGCCCAACAAGTCTAATACTACCGAAACATCATGAGGTGCAAATGACCACCAGACATTTTCTTCGCTGCGGACTTTGCCGAGTTTCAATCTTCTAGCGGCGACGTGGAGAACTTTTCCAGCTTGACCACTAGCTAGATAATTTCGCATCCAAGCGATCGCTGGCTGGTACAACAATAAATGTCCTACCATTAAAATCCGCCCGTGTTTGTCGGCGTATTCCGCCAGTTCTCTCGCTTCTTCAGTCCGCAGTGTCATCGGCTTTTCGACAAACACATCCTTACCTGCTTGTAAAGCGGCCATTGCCAATTCATAATGGCTGGGTGCGGGTGTTGCTAAGACTAATGCCGGGACATCGGTTGCTAAGGCTGCGGCAAAATCACTGTATGTAGTAATATCTGGGTACGTTGTGGCGATCGCTTCTCGTAAACCAGGATGGGCTTCGGCTACTCCAGCTAACGCCCCTAAAGCGTGGAAATTCCGCACCAAGTTTTTACCCCAATTTCCCGCCCCAACTACAATTACTTGTGCTTGTGTTGAATTTGTCACCACTTTACCTACCCCTACAGCAAAGTTACTTTATCGTGCAGGCAATCCAGATGTCGAGTGATCCCTCTGGTATCTAAAACTGCTTTGGCTTTTGCTACTAAATTGACATAATCTACTTGACTGTGGTCTGTGGCAATAATTACCAAGTCAGCCGCTGCAATATTCTCATCAGTTAAGGGCAAACTAGCGAAATTTTGACCTTGGACTTCAATTTCCGGCACAAAAGGATCATGGTAAGTTACGGTCATTTTATCTTCTAGTAAATAATTAATTACCATGATTGCTGGTGATTCTCGCCAATCACCAAGGTCTTTTTTATAGGCTGTACCGATTACCAAAATTTTCGATTTCGCTGGGGCTAAACCCAAATCATTGAGGACGCGGCGGGATTTTTCTCTAACAAACAACGGCATGGAGCGATTGATTTCTCCTGCCAAGGCGATAAAGTGAGTATTAAAATTCACTTCTTTGGCTTTCCATTCTAAATAATGAGGGTCGATGGGGATGCAGTGACCACCGACACCAGGGCCAGGATAAAAGGGCATAATGCCAAAAGGTTTGGTATTGGCAGCATCTAATACTTCCCAAACATTCAAACCGATGCGATCGCACAATAACGCCAACTCATTCACCAAGGCAATATTCACAGCCCTAAATGTATTTTCAAATACCTTCACTAATTCCGCAGCCTTGGCGCTACTGACTGGTACTACATGGTCAATAGTCTGCTGATAGAATAAAGTTGCTACTTCCAGTGAATGAGTATCTGAAGCACCAACTACCTTATTAGTATTTTTGGTTGTGTAGCGCTGATTACCAGGGTCTACCCGTTCTGGTGAATGGGCGAGAAAGAAATTTTCCCCCTGCTTTAAACCACTGGTTTGTTCTAATACCGGACGCATCACCTCATCCGTAGTGCCTGGATAGGTGGTAGATTCTAAAGTTACTAACTGTCCTGGTCGTAAGCGTTTAGCAATCGAATGAGTCACACTTTCTATGTAACTCAAATTTGGTGTGAGATTTTTTGTCAACGGCGTGGGGACGCAAATTACAATTACGTCCATCTCGGTAACGCGATCAAAATTCAAAACCGCTTGTAAATTCCCACTACTGACAACTTGTTTCAAATCTTCATCTTTAATATCTGTGATGTAATTATCAGCCATGTTGACTTTTTCAGCCCTTTGGGGATTTTGCTCAATTCCCAACACCCGATAACCAACTTTGGCTTTTTCGACAGCAAAGGGGAGTCCTACATATCCCAACCCCACAACACCAACGATCGCTGTATGGGTTCTAATCTTTTCTTGTAAAGCTAATAAAACAGAAGGCTTTTCCAACATGGCTCTATGGATAATAATTACACCTATAAAATTGGAGATTTTCCTGCTTTAATGCAGATTATTTCCAATATTTCACAAGATGGATAATAGCAAAATAAATCTTTTAAAATTATTGTAAAAATTTTAACAATAGTGGATAAAAATTATTTTTAATCTGTCAAAGTGATTCTACACTAGGCGCAGCAGGCGAAGACAGAATTATCCCATCATTGAGTTGAACTTATTATTACCATATTAATTACCTAATAGGTAAAAAAAGATATTTGTAACTAGATGGGAACACAACACTGACTTCAGCTTTCATTTGATTGCCATAGCTGTATTAGTTTAGCAGTTTGAGGAAAATATTTATGATGATATACAGCAAGTTATGAAGCGTGTAGTTTTAGTAACTGGACACTATTGGAATTCTAAACGCAAAGCAGGTTTTCACTGGCTGGCTGAGGCTTTTTGGCATCAGGGTTGGCAAGTTATTTTTGTCACGTCTGCTTTGAGTTGGTTGTCTGTAATTCGGAGAGACTATCGCCTAGCTTATCCGGTATTGCAAGAAGCAAACCAACTTCAGCTAACACGGAAAAATTTCTGGAGTTATGTTTGGTTTACACCTTGGCATCCGGCTAATCTGCGCTCTAATCTACTCAATCATCTTAGCCGTGGTTTGTTTAATTTATACGGTCAACTTCCTCTAGGAACCGTAGAAACTCTACTAAAAGAGACTGACTTATTTATCTTTGAGAGTACACCAGGTTTGCTACTATTTGACCGATGTAAACAACTTAATCCTCAAGCTCAGTTTATCTATAGAGTGTCTGACGACTTGCGCCTTTTACGCAATCACCCAGTTGTATTAGACACTGAAGAACGAGTCGCCCCCAAGTTTGATTTAGTCAGTGTACCCAGCCAACATATTTACCGTTTATTTGCGGGCTTACCGAATTTAGCACTAGAGTTACATGGCATTCGCAAAGATATATTTAACCAGGAGTATGCCAATCCTTATTCCGTCTCAGATACACCTAACGTAGTTTTTGTCGGTAATGCTCATTTTGATTACGAATTTTTAGAACAAGCTAGTCAATTATTTCCAAATTGGCAATTTCATATAATTGGGCCAATGAATAATTTACCTCAAAGAAACAATATTCTTGCTTATCAAGAGTTACCCTTTGAGTCTACAATTGCCTATATTAAACACGCAGATATAGCACTTCAGACACTAGCATATAGTCCTGGTGCTGAGTGTTTTACTGATAGTCTCAAAATTATTCAATATAGTTACTGTCAACTACCAATTGTCGCTCCAGCTTATCTTGCATCTTCCAGAACAAATGTTTTTTACTATCAACCAGGAGATGCTAGTAGCATTTATCAAGCTTTAATTGCCGCACAGATGTATGACCGTTCCCAAATTCCAACTCATGAAATTTATTCTTGGGATGACTTAGTATCACGGTGGATTAAACGTATAGAAAAAAATTCATCATAACTTAATCTAATCAACTTAAATTGTCTGGGTCAATTCCTTGCGATCGCAAATATTCTGCCAACCGTTGCGATCGCTCCTGTTCTTGTTGCAATCTTAGTTCAGTGTCAGATAACTGTTGTTGTACCTGACCTGCTTGTTGCTGTGCCTCAACTGCTTGTTGTTTTGCCTCAACTGCTTGTTGCTGTGCCTCAACTGCTTGTTGTTTTGCCTCAACTGCTTGTTGCTGTGCCTCAACTGCTTGTTGATATGCTGCAATTGCTTGATTTTGTAAGGTTAGGGCTGCCTCTTCTGGTGTTGGTACTAACTCTCCTTCAGGGGTAAAGTAACGAAGTTTAGCATTTTCTACACCTAAATACAGGCCAAGTACCTCACTCCAACACCAGCCACGCGTATCCGGCTCGATTTGTTGATACTTGTTACCAATCAACTCAAAACCAGCAAATTCTAGATTTTCGGGTGAAAACCAAAAATACTCAGGTGTGTGAAATCGGTTTTCATACAGACTTTTCTTTAAATTCCGATCAATGTTAGCTGTACTTTCCGAGAGTAATTCAATAATCAAATCAGGATAACGACCATCTTCTTCCCAAACTACCCAAGAATTGCGAGGTTTCTTTTCCGTATCCTTTACTAAAAAAAAGTCAGGGCCACGAAAATCTCGATTTCGTAATTGCTGACGACTAAAGTATATTGTCAGGTTTGCACCAATAAAATAGTCATTTCGATCACGCCACAGCCATTCTAAGCAAGTAACTAAGAGTAATAGCTGTGCATAATGCAACGAAGTTTCCATTTCCGGCTCATCACTTAACAACCGAGTTGCATCGGGCATTTGTTGTTCTAGCTGTTGCGCTGTGACAAACATGGTTTTATACCTGATTGCGTGTTGATTTAATTTTAATTTGGAGTGGGGCGAAGCGATAGATGAGTCCCAGATTCCGCTAAACTGAGACTTGGTTTATTGCATTGTAATCAGGCAGCATGGAAATCGGACAAAAAGTTAAGGTGTATCGTTTACGCGATCGCGTACCCAACTCAGTTGCTCAGAAACTAGGTAAAGTCGGCGTGATTGAAGGCTACAAAATGACTGATGGTAGCGGCGTTGGCATAGTGGTGAAGTTTGAAGATAATAGTGCCACTTGGTTTTTTGAGGACGAAATCAAACCAGTGTAGTCAGGCTAACTCAAGGCGGAAGCTAAGAGTATTTGCCTAGTGCTAAGTTGGAGTGGAAAAGACAGGCGGTAATTGGAAATCACGAAATGTCCCTAATATTGACATTTTTAGGCAATAGCGGCATCGCTCGTAGCAAAATTGCGATCGCCGCAGCTAAACTATTTGCAACCCAAGGTAAGCGTGTACTACTGGCAGGATTGCCAGAACCAGTGTTACCTATCCTCTTAGAACAAACACTCTCTGCCGACCCTCAAGAAATCGCTCCTAAATTGCACGCAGTACAGTTGCCCGCATCTGTACTGCTAGAACGCAACTGGGAAGAATTAAAAAAACTTGAGGCGCAATACCTGCGTACACCCATTTTTAAAGAGGTTTATGGTCAAGAACTGGTTGCTTTACCAGGGATGGACAGCGCCCTCGCCTTAAATGCTATCCGCGAATATGATGCCAGTGGCAAATATGATGTAATTATTTACGATGGCACGGGTGATTCATTTACATTGCGACTGTTGGGTTTGCCAGAATCTCTCAGTTGGTATGTCCGGCGATTTCGACAGTTATTTGTCAACTCCGATTTAGGCAAGACAATTTCCGAATCGCCCTTAATTCAACCTCTGATTACCAGTTTTTTTAACGTCAACTGGACAGCAGATAATTTTGCTCAACCCACCAACCAAGCCAACGATTTCTTAGATAAGGGAAAAGCTGCTTTAGCTGACCCTAATAGAGTCGCGGCATTTTTGGTGACTACCAATGACCCGATTGAAGTAGCGGTTGCTCGTTATTTGTGGGGTAGCGCTCAACAAGTTGGTTTGACAGTTGGTGGTGTTGTCCAGATTTCTGACCAGACAACAGCGAACTTAGGCGCAGAATTTGCACCTTTAGCTGTAAGTGTTGTCCCTGATGTTACCCAAAATGACTGGCAAGCGCTGATTGATGCTTTACCCAACTTTGTCGAGCAAGCAAACCAAGTACCAAGACCAATGGAAATTGATGTCCATAATCGTCAGGTGCGCTTATTTTTACCTGGATTTGATAAAAAACAGGTAAAACTCACCCAGGTAGGGCCAGAAGTAACGGTAGAAGCAGGCGACCAACGCCGTAATATTTTCCTCCCGCCAGCCTTGACAGGTAAGCCTGTCACTGGAGCGAAATTCCAAAATAACTATTTGATTATTTCTTTTTAGATTGGGATGAAGGATGAAGTCTGAATCATAAGGTTTCATACTTCATACTAGCCTCCGGCAAGCCGCCATTAAGGCGGCTACATACTTCATACTTTCCCATACATAATCTTATGTCTGAATCAACTCCCATACCCCCCAATTCCAACCCGACTGAGGCAGTAGACTCAGTAATAGATAATTCTAATGAAGCAGGAATAGTCGCAGAGAGCGAACGCAATGCCAAAACGCGCCAGCTACTAGGGATGAAAGGCGCATCACCCGGAGAAACTTCCATTTGGAAAATCCGCCTGCAATTGATGAAGCCCATCACTTGGATTCCCTTGATTTGGGGCGTAGTTTGTGGTGCAGCATCTTCGGGTGACTATACCTGGACTCTAGAAAATGTCTTGAAAGCCGCAGCTTGTATGTTACTTTCTGGGCCGCTGCTGGCTGGTTACACCCAAACCATGAATGATTTTTACGATCGCGAAATTGATGCCATCAACGAACCCTATCGCCCCATTCCCTCCGGCGCAATTTCTGTACCCCAAGTTGTCGCCCAGATTTTAGTATTATTAGTATCGGGCATTGGTTTAGCATACGTCCTAGATATCTGGGCTGGTCATGAATTTCCCACCGTTGTAGCCCTAGCGATTTTCGGATCATTCGTTTCTTATATTTACTCTGCCCCTCCCCTGAAACTGAAGCAAAACGGCTGGCTGGGGAATTATGCTTTAGGTGCAAGCTATATCGCCTTACCTTGGTGGGCTGGTCATGCTTTATTTGGCGAACTGACTTGGCAAGTTTTGATTCTCACCTTAATTTACAGCTGGGCAGGGTTGGGGATTGCCATTGTTAACGACTTTAAAAGTGTCGAAGGCGATCGCCAGTTAGGGTTAAAATCACTACCAGTCATGTTTGGTGTTACTACCGCCGCCTGGATTTGTGTCTTGATGATTGATGTATTTCAAGGCTTGATGGCTGCTTATCTCGTCAGCATCCATGAAAATTTATACGCCGCCATTTTGGTACTGTTAATCATTCCTCAAATCACCTTCCAGGACATGTATTTTTTGCGTGATCCCTTGAAAAATGATGTGAAATACCAAGCCAGCGCCCAACCATTTCTTGTTCTCGGAATGCTGGTGGTCGGTTTGGCGTTAGGCCATGCGGGAGTTTAAAAAATTGCTGAGTGCGGAGAACAAAGAAAGATCATATTTCGTTCAGCACTCAGCACTATTTTCAGTTTGAATATTACCTAGGAATCAGAAATTAGCCCTCCGCACTGCGATAACATAACTTCTAACTATTATTTTTATCAGGACTGGCAGTGTTACAAGCAATTATATTTATCATCCACGGCATTCAAAAATTTTTAGTACCGATTTGTTTTGTAGGCGCATGGAGTTTGATGATTCTCGTCGCTTGGAGTCTGTGGACAGCGGCGCGGGATAGCGTAGCTACAGCCAAACAAATGCACCAAATCCCTTGTCCTGGCTGCCAATTTTTCACCGACGACTACCGCCTAAAATGTACTGTACACCCGTCTGTCGCTAATACAGAAGAAGCGATCAACTGTATGGACTATCAGCCGAAGACGAACCCTTATTTGTATTAGGGGTATAGGGGTATAAGGGTGTAAGGGAGAATAATTTATCAAGTATAAATTTCACACTTCATACTTCACCAACTTCCAACAATACTTTTAACACGCCCCGACGTTGGGCTTCTTCAAAAGCTGCAAGAGCTTCTGTGAGGGGATAATGGGCATGAATTAGAGGTTTTACGTCTACTTTTTCTGCTGCTAATAATTCCAAAGCAGCCGGAAAAGGGCCACAACGAGAACCAATGAGGGTGATTTCGTCCACAACCAAAGACGAAGCATCTAAACTTAAATTACCTGCGTATGTACTTTTCATGACTAGGGTACCACGAGGGCGTAAAGCACGACGAGCGATCGCAAATCCTTCAGGATTACCAGTACAATCTACGGAAATATCAAAAGCTTTATCGGTAACTGCATCAACTAAACCAGTTTTAATTCCTCTGGCTGCTAAATTCGCCAGTTTTTCGGGATGACGACCCACCACCAACAAGTCGCAGCCAGTTAAAGCCAGTGTTTGGGCGACAAGTTGACCAAGTTTCCCATCTCCCACAACTAACACCCGGTCATCTGCACACAAAACCACCTGCTGCTGAATTTCTAACGCTGCTGCTAGTGGTTCGGTAAAAGTTGCAATGTCTGTAGGCACATTATCCGGTACAGGATGTAAGTTTTCTATGGGTAAACACAGATAATCTGCAAAAGCACCGTGACGGTTCATAATACCCAATACTGTGCGATTTTCGCAGTGAGTCGGCTGTCCTCGGCGACAGAAACGACAATGACCACAGGCTGCATTAATTTCGCCTACTACCCTTTTATTGATTAAGTTTTCCGGCCCTTGTTCCACAATACCGACAAACTCATGTCCCAAAATCCCAGCATACGGATAGTAACCCCGCTTCAACTCCAGGTCAGTATTACAAATTCCCGCCCGTAAAACACGCACCAAAGCTTCCCCTACTTCAGGTTTGGGAACTAGAATATCTGTGCGTAGTTTTAGTTGTTGGTTTTCGAGCCACAGTCCTTTCATCACTATTCCACTGGTAGATACTGCACCAACCGGTGAATAGTATAACAACTTTACTCTACTCCGCGTTACTTTGCGCTTAACTCCGCGCCCCTCTGCGTTTGTGAAATTACTCCAAGCCTAAGCAAATTCGCCCGTATCCTGATGGCAATTAACGCCAATTTTATTTAACCAAATGATTAAATCTTCGGAATGAACTGCAATTTCGCTTCCTAAAGTTTTGATATAAAGTAGCCCATCACTAATAGTTAAATCTCTGATGGGATACCAAGCATCACGATTTTGAATCAAAAGATCCAAAGGAATACCACCTTTTAAAACATTCTTGCGATATCTCCACCAAGCACGCCATAAAAACACAGATTTAGTACAGTGCATCTGATAGCCTTTTGGCACTTTACAATATTTATATTGATAGAAACCTCGATTGTCTATCTCTCCTTTTAAGAGATAGCTGTATTCTACTAATACCTGATTGATCGATTCCCAATAAGTGGAATTTGCCTGAACTAGAAACTCAGATGATGCACAGTTTAACTGTGCTGTAGCAATTACACCTTGAGATTTGGCTGTAAGTTGGTTAGTGTTATATACAGTTTGTGCTGTCAAAGCAGAATTGGATAATAAAATATCTTTGTTGTGGATAGTTTTGTCTACAAATTCGTGAATTAGTTCTAGGTTGGATAACATTAGATTTATACCAAGTACAACGTTATGTAACTTAGTAGTTTCGCTAGACTTACACCCCAATCAGGATCAGGACAATTTGATTTACATTAAAAACATTGTTGGTTCAAACTTTTATTAAATTAAAGTATAAAAGCCTACACTAATCTTCATTGTGTAGGCTTTTTAGATCAGCTATCTGATAGATATTAAATTTTCAACTCTTTGAGAAATGGTTCAAATACTGTCGCCAATTCTGCACGGCTGAGAACTAAGGTAGGAAAAGAGCGATCGCTATAATCTTCTCCCACTGATAATGGAAATGGCTCATATTTGAGAGACTTCCAACTCCCACCAGCCGCTTGCACAATTACCCAAGCGCCGGCTATATCCCAAACTTTTGGTGTCGCTTCAATTCCACCTAACACCGCCCCAGTCGCCACGGTAAGAAAGTTATAACTAGCCACACCCAACATCCGAATTTTGCAGGGAAATCCTGGTTGAATGACAGAGGTACTACGAGAACAAAGGTTAAAAAAGTGATTATTACTGGGAGTATCAACACTAGTGTGGATGGGATGATTGTTGAGAAATGCTCCAGTGGGTGTGGCTAAACCCGATGTACCTGGCCAAAAACCGTGAAAACTTTGACCCAATAACGGTACGTGAACATATCCAAAGACAGGCGTACCTTGATACAGCAAACCCAGAGAAATCGACCAAATTGGAATTCCACGGGTAAAATTAGTTGTCCCATCCAAAGGGTCGATTACCCAACACCATTCTGTCCCCGGAAATGTCTTATCCGCTTCCTCGCTGAGGATACCATAACCGGAGAAATTAGCCGCGATCGCATCCCGAATTTCCTGATCTGCCCATTTATCAGCCCGTGTTACCAAAGTACCATCAGCCTTTTGTAAAGCCTGTACTTGCCCAAAATCTTGTATTAGTTGTTTACCCACTCTGCTAGTCGTAGTGTGGGCAAAATCGAGAACTGTTAACCAAAAATCATTCATTTGATTACTAGGGAGTGAATTAATTAAGGAAAAAGTTAAAAGTTAAAAGTTAAAAGTAAAAGATTAGTTTTTTTACTTTTGCCTTTTTCCTTTTGCCTTACCTTAATACCCATACACCAAATTTTAATTAGTCTAGATCGCTTTCTAAGACAGATGCGATCGCCTGTTTGGTACTAGTTTGAAATTCTGTGATGTTGACGCGGTTAAGAAACCCAATTGACAACACCATTCCCACAGCTTCTAAGGCAAATACCAACCCGTAAGCTAGTTCCAAACTAGGTAACACTCTCCGCCCAATATCCAAGAGTGTACCGCCGATGACAACCGCTAAACCCCTAGAAATAGACTGCGCCAGTCCCCATGCACCAATAAACGTTCCGGCGGCTTCGGCTGCGGTTAAATCTAGCATCAAGCTAATTGCAGCCGTGGTTAAGAACCCAGTCGCTAAACCAAATAACACCAAACCAAATTTGAGAAAAGCTGCATTAGCTGTAAATCCCGAAATCCCTAGCAATAATGCACACAAAGCCACCAACATACACCCTAAGCGGGCGCTTCTGCGCTTACCTAAACGCGGAACTATCAAAAATCCAGCCACAGCGTAAGCAACCAGCAAACCAATACCATAATAAATGTTTAATTTGGTGCTTTCCGCCAAAGGCATTTTAAACACCTGACCGGCATAAGGTTCTAAAATTGGGTCTTGCATAAACAAGCACAGCGTCATTACCACCAAAAAGGTGAAAAACAAACCTGTTTGGGGACTAGCTGTTAAGATTTTCCAAGCCGCATCTAGGGTAATGCTGTCCTCGCGGTTGGACCAACGTGGAACGGTTGGCATATTGGGAGTATTTTTTTTCAACGCCGAAAGTGGATGCGATCGCCAGTCCAAACACAATGGCTGGGACAATTATAAATAATCGGTTAATTGATGCTTGTAATGTTTCTGGGGTAGCTTCTGGGGTTAATTGCTTGAGCAAGCTAGAACTAATAATTGCGCCGACAATAATTCCCACCATCAGCATTGACCAAACTACACCGACGACTTTAGAACGGTTATCTTCTTCCGATACATCTACCAACAAAGCCGCAAAAGCCGTACCACTAGCACAAATTGCTAAACCGTAAATAGCAAAAACTAAAGATAGCAAAGCTGTCCAGCCAATGGTTTGAGTTGTCCAAACCCAAGCACCAGAAACACTCGCAGCATTATTTAGTTGCCACATTACTTGTACCGCTAAAAAAGCAGCGATCGCAAATATCGCCGCCCCTACCCATACATAAGCTGTCCGGTGATAACCGCCTAAAGGTTTAGCATCCGACATCTGACCAAACCATATCCGCGAAGGTGACACAAACGCAGGTAAAGCCAGAACCAGCGATACCAACGTCGCCGGAATCGCAATTTCTTGAATCATGACCCTGTTGAGTACACCCAGAGTCAAAATCGACATCATACTCAAGCCCATTTGAAATAAGCCAAGCCGAAACATAGTCGGTAAATTGACCCTTGGCGCAACTGGGTATTTTGTTTCGCTATCAAACACTTCACCGCTTGCCATAGCTGTTTTTTCTGATGGTTTATCAAAATAGTCTCTCTTTAATTAAAGATAAACTGTTCGATATTCCAAAAAACCCAATAATTTAGGGGCATGAATTTTTTGATTCTACGGTAGAGATGCTTTCAAGCTATAGAATTTCATCCACCAGAACCGTACCACCCTCACAAAAACTTATAATGAGTTCAAATGAACTAATGAATGTGATAATACCTTGAGTTTTACCGCACCATATAGCGTCCGTACACCTTTTAAGGTAAGCTAGAACGCCGCATACTCATCTTTAGTGTATTTTGGTTTAGCAAAATTTCAGTTTAAGAAGTTCAGCAATGGTAGAAGCAGCAATAGACCTTACCTTCGGATCTGAGGAAAATCTTATTCAAGAGTTAGATTTAGTTGACCAGGATAATCCGCAAAGTTGGAAAAATAAGTTGATTCTCGGTGATTGTTTAGAGGTATTACAAAAGCTGCCTTCTGCAAGCGTTGATTTAATTGTTACTTCACCTCCATATGCTGATAGTCGGAAAAAAACTTATGGAGGAATTTCCCCAGATGAATATCCAGATTGGTTCCTGACAAGAGCTTTAGAGTTAAAAAGAGTTCTAAAACCTGAAGGTTCCTTTATTCTTAATATTAAAGAGAAAGTTGTTGATGGGCAAAGACATCCATATGTGTTGAATTTAATTTTAGGAATGCAGAAGCAAGGATGGTTATGGACTGAAGAATATATATGGCATAAAAAAAATAGTTATCCTGGCAAATGGTCTAATCGTTTTCGAGATTCCTGGGAGCGTTGTTTACACTTTAACAAGCAAAAGAAATTCAAGATGTATCAGGAATCTGTCATGGTTCCTATGGGAGATTGGGCAAAGTCACGTCTCAAGAATTTGAGCGAGACAGATAAAAGACGAGATAATTCTAAAGTTGACAGTGGATTTGGTAAAAATATATCTAATTGGTTAGAGCGTAAAATGGCCTATCCAACAAATGTTTTACATTTAGCAACTGAATGTGGAAATAAAAATCATAGCGCAGCTTTTCCTAAAACTCTCCCCTCATGGTTTATCAAGTTATTCACCGATGTAGATGATGTAGTCCTTGACCCATTTGCTGGTTCAGGAACATCTTGCATAGCTGCTAAAGAACTAGGCAGAGATTATGTAGGAATTGAAATTAAAACAGAATATTGTGAATTAGCAGAACTGAATATTAAAAAAGCAGTTCTCAATACTCAAATTTTGAATAATAGTAACCAAAACCATGAGGAATTAAATGTGGCTGGCTCAAATAATGAAATATATGATGATTATTTGGTTAAGTACGTCCTTACACCTTTCTATGACAAGAGATTTGAAAAGTTGAGCAAGTTAAAGCTCAAAGATGTTCTTAAGCGTAAAAATCCTTATTTGTTCAAGGCAAAGAATATTGAACGCGCCCAAGATTTCGTTGATAGCATAATTACTGCCTTTCTTTCCTCACAAGAAGAAACCATCTTTGGCAATTTGTTAGAGGGCTTTGCAATAAATATATCTGAAACTTTGTACGGTGGTTTTAAATCAAAGCTCAACAGTGTTGATTTAGAGTTTAAGCGAGATGAAAATTATTATATTGTAGGAATTAAATCTGGTACTAATTGGGGCAATGCTGACCAAATTAGCAAGATGAAAGATAATTTTAAAAAAGCAAGACATTTTTTGAGAAAACAAGGTATCACAAGCAATATCATCGCTGTTAATGGTTGTATGTATGGCAACGATAGTAATCATTTTAAGAAAGATGTAGATGCCGAAAAAACATATTTTAAATACGCTGGGCAAGAGTTTTGGGAATTTATCTCAGAAAATCCAAACCTTTATCAAGAGATGATTGTTCCTATCGGAGAGGAAGCTAAGAAAAAAGATGAACTTTTTAAGTCTACTCTGGATGCAAAAGTTAATGAAATGACTTTTGAATTCATGCAGTATTTTACTCGTAACGGTCGTATTGATTGGATTAAGCTTGTTGATTATGTATCTAAAAAAGGGGATGTAAAATTAGAACCTGTATCTCAACAGTTGACATTGGAACTAGAAGGAAGAAATTCAGATTTAGAAGAACCTCTGGATTTAGCAGATGCACTAGATTTTGAAGAGTAGTTAGCATCGGGCAACAGTTAGAGGCTGAGTTAAAGAAAAGACGGACATAGTGTAAAGTGCGATCGCGCAAATATCACATACTACTGACCAACGCTACACTAAAAAAGTAAAGAAATGTAAATGTATAGATATTGCGATCGTGGAAACAATTACATTAGGTAAAAATGGCCCAACTGTTCCACCCCTATGTATTGGTACTTGGGCTTGGGGTGATAAACTGTTTTGGAATTATGGCAGCGATTACGGCCCAGAACAATTACAAGCAGCCTTTACAGCAGCGTTAGAAGCGGGTGTCACCTTTTTTGATACCGCCGAGATTTATGGAATGGGACTGTCAGAACAATTTTTAGGGCAATTCATCAAGCAGACACAGCAACCAGTGCAAATTGCCACTAAATTTGGCCCGCTTCCTTGGCGATTTACAGGACAGTCTGTTAGTGACGCATTAACCGAAAGCCTCAAACGCTTGCAACTAGAAAGAGTTGAATTGTATCAAGTGCATTGGCCATTTGCCTTTTTGTTGAGTCAAGAAACACTAATGGACACCTTAGCGGATGAAGTGAAGCGGGGAAGAATTGCCGCAGTAGGTGTCAGTAATTACTCAGCAGATCAAATGCGAGAAGCACATCAAATATTAGCAGCTTGGGGAATTCCTTTAGCAGTCAACCAAGTACGCTATTCTCTACTTACTCGCCAAGTAGAAAGTAATGGTATTATCGCAACTGCCCGTCAGCTTAGTGTAACAATTTTAGCTTATAGTCCTTTAGCGCAAGGATTGCTCACAGGCAAATATACGCCGGAAAATCTCGAAAAACTCAGCGGTGCTAGAAAGCTGAACCCAAATTTTAGTAAAGAAGGCTTGCAAAAAATAGCACCAGTGATATCTTTGCTACGTGAGATTGGAGAAAAACACGATCGCACTCCGGCTCAAGTAGCACTCAACTGGTTAATTGCCCAAGGTAATGTGATTCCTATTGGTGGCGTAAAAACAGCCGAACAAGTGAGACAAAATGCTGGTGCTTTAGGCTGGAACTTAGATAACGATGAAATCGAAGCAATCGAAAAAATTACTCGTCCTTGGTTGAATTAAACTTTATAGCAATCGAGGTATAGCTTAGGACATCAACAAATGATAAAACTTAGAGACCAAAAGGCTTTTATCCCTGTCCCCTGCTATACATAATAAATATTCAGCTTGTAGCTGCTCTAAGTCTGCAATAGCGAACATAAGAATATCGAAAATACATCTTTATTTATGTTCCTACAAGCTGATCAAATCGGTTAGCAATCAAAGTTAAATAATCAACAGTCGTGAGTAACTAATCACTATTGACCATTGACTATTGACCATTGACTAAGAAGCTGATTCTCTAGCTGAAGATGAACCTAGTTTTTGATTGGCAGAAACGGGAGATTCACGACGACCTGTCCGTAATTTAGGCTTGGGTGTAGAGCGTCTGTCATCGTCACCGTTATTAGCATCTGACTTGTTCCAAGAACGGTTTCTGTCGCCAGAAAATTCCCGACGCTGCTTCACAATTTTGGGTTTAGCCACAGGAACTTCTTCAGGAATTTCTACTTCTGAGCTTAACCAAGCGGGACGGGTTTCATCGTAAGCAAGTTGCAGAGCCGCAGCAGCGATCGCATGAGCATCATACTGTTCAATTAATTCGCTGACAATAGGTAAGAAGGAAGCTAATCGTTCACCAGTTAAGGCTTCTCTGACTTGTTCTTGCAATTTATTGATGTGCCGTGCTTCAATTTGCGCCCGTGTGGGAATGGATAGTAGTTGCCAGGTTTGACGGTTATGGCGCTCAAATATTTGCTGTTTGCGACGCTCAAAAGGCTGAACTAAGGTAATTGCTGTACCTTCTTTACCTGCACGACCAGTCCGACCAATCCGATGCACGTAGGTTTCCACGCTATCGGGTAAGTCGTAGTTAATTACATGGGATAGTTGGTCAACATCTAAACCCCGTGCAGCAATGTCAGTTGCTACTACCCAGCGCACTTGACGATTACGGAACCGAGTTAATAACCGTTCTCTGGCTTGTTGAGACAAATCACCGTGATATTCATCTACACTGTGACCTGCTGCTTGCAGTTGGTTGGTAAGTTCTGCCGCAGTTCTTCTGGTACGCACAAAGATTAAGGCTGTTTCTGGATCTTCCATTTCCAGAATTGGCTGTAATGCTTTGGCTTTTGTCCAATGACGGGGAATTAAGTAAGCTACTTGATTGATTTTGTTGGGTGCAGCTTTGGGCTGTTCAACGGTGACGGTGACAGGCGAGTGCAAAAACTTGTTTACCAACATCCGAATTGACGGAGGCATTGTGGCGGAGAACAATGCTGTTTGCCGTTCTTGGGGTGCTTGGGACAGAATTTTTTCGACATCATCGATAAAGCCCATACTTAACATTTCATCGGCTTCATCCAACACAAACCACTTGACTTGATCTAATTTCAAGCAACCACGCTCTAGCAAGTCAATCACCCGTCCGGGAGTACCAACAACAATATGAACGCCGCGTTTGAGTTGCATAATTTGGCGGTCAATTGATTGACCACCGTAAATTGCTAAAGCCCGTAAGCCACTGTTGCCGATAAATTGGCTAACAGCATCATGGACTTGAATGGCTAATTCACGGGTTGGTGTTAAAACTACAGCTTGCACGCCTCTTTGGTTAACATCGAGCCGTTCTAAAATTGGTAGAGAAAAAGCGGCTGTTTTGCCTGTGCCTGTTTGAGACTGTCCAACTACATCTCTGCCTGCCAATAGTTGAGGAATGGCTTGGATTTGAATGTTAGTAGGCGCAGTAAAGCCCATTTTTTCTAATAGTTCAGCGCGTTCTTGGGAAATTCCTAGTTCAATAAACGAAAGATTCATCAATTCTCCTAGATTTTGCTTTATTGACTTTGATACTGGGAAATCGAAATCTATTTGTAACTCTCAACAATTTGACCGTAGAGGTCATAAGTATCAGCACTGCGAATTGCTACCGGCACAATGGTTCCTAATTTTGCTGCGCCTGTGACATACACCTGACCATCGACTTCTGGCGAACTTCTGCTGGAACGGCCAATTAATTCACCACTTTCAGGATTTTCTTGCTCAATCAGGACATCAACTACTTTGCCAACTTCCTGTTGATTTTTTTGCCAAGAAATGGGCTGCTGAAGTTCCATGAGTGTTTGCCGCCGTTCGTCCATCAGTTCTTGGGGTAACTGATTGGGCAAACTGTAAGCGGGGGTTCCTTCTTCTGGTGAAAAGGTAAAGACACCAACATGGTCAAATTGATGCTGCTGCACGAAGTTGAGTAGATGCTCAAAATGCTCTGCGGTTTCTCCTGGAAAACCAACAATAAATGTTGTCCGCAATACTGCTGTTGGTAGTGCAGTTTTGATGCGCTCGATAATTTTATTATTTACACGCCCTTGCCAAGGACGGTTCATGGAGCGCAGAATCTCAGGATGAGAATGTTGCAATGGCAAATCCAAGTAAGGTAATACGTTGGGTGTTTCTTGGATTGCCGCAATTACTTCTGGGGTCAATCCTGTGGGATAAGCATAGTGCATTCTAATCCAAGGTATATCCACTTTCCCCAAGGCTCGGAGTAGTTCGGCTAGTTTGGGCTTACCGTAAATGTCCAATCCGTAGTTAGTTGTGATTTGGGAAATCAGAATGATTTCTTTTACGCCTTGGCTGGCTAATTGCTCTGCTTCAGCCACAATCGATTCAATAGTACGCGATCGCTGATTACCTCGCAGATAAGGAATAATACAAAACGCACACCGATAATCGCATCCTTCAGCTACTCTCAGGTAGGCAACACCCTCTGTTGTAGTGCGGTAACGCGGTGTGGTTTCATCGGCGATGTAAGTTGGTTCGGCGCTAATTTGTTTAACACGCTCTCCTTGTTCTGCTCGCTCAATGACATTGACGATTTTATGATAGTCGCCTGTCCCCACCACTGCTACTGCTTCGGGCAACTCTTCCAATAACTGTTCTTGGAAATGCTGCGCCATGCAGCCTGTTATAACGATTTTTTTATTAGCCTCTGCCAATTCTACTAAAGTTCTGACAGATTCTTCTCTTGCTGCTTCAATAAAACTACAAGTATTAACGATAACGTAATCTGCTAACTCTTCATTTGTATCTACGCCATAACCTGCTTCTACCAGCAGCCCTAGCATGTGTTCTGTATCAATTCGATTTTTTTCGCAGCCCAAATGAGATATTGCTATTGTTGGCTTTTCACCCATACATTGATTTCTGAAGTTTTTTCTTCCTAGTCATACAAAGGGCGGTGACTTCGCTCTTTGTGATGCACGCCTTTGTTGCTGACAACTCCCAGGTAAATTTTTCCACTATCAACAACTGTCAGTGGACTTCCGACCTGGAGAATTTGCGGTCATGCTATGATTATGTCTACTATTAGTCTGTTTCCCAGGGTAAATGGGGGTGTCTTTGAATTTTTAAGACACTTGTAATATTTTTTAACAAATCGCTTGTTAGTATTTTACACTACCGCAGCGTATACGTTGCTAATTTACCCGTCGGGAAGCCGCCCAAAAGGCTGGTTGTGAGAAGTCGCTACCCTAGGGAAATCGCACTTGCGACTACGCCTAATCAAGCGGTAATGCTACCCAATGCTCAGGCAAGATGCCTAAACTACGGGAAGCTGCCTTGCGTGTTGTGAGTGGCAAACTCCTCTTGTAGCCAGGTTTTATCTTAACATATCTTATGGAACGTTTTACGCCAAATTCCATCCACAGATGGAGGTAGTAAAAGTAGTACCAGAGAACATATCAATGCTAATCAAGGAACTAGGGACGTGAGACGAGAAAATGGGAGCTAGGTGAATTTTACTCCTAAAACCCAATCCCTAATCCCTAATCCCTGAATAATATTTGAAGACGTGGACTTATATCAGATCTTTAAAACTCGTACTCCAATTATTGGCGTAGTTCACCTACTGCCGTTACCCACCTCGCCCCGCTGGGGAGGTAGCCTAAAAGCTGTGATTGACCGCGCCGAACAAGAAGCGACAGCCCTTGCTAGTGGCGGAGTAGATGGCATTATTGTAGAGAATTTTTTCGACGCACCATTTACGAAAAATCAAGTTGATCCAGCAGTTGTGAGTGCTATGACTGTGGTGGTGCAAAGGATACAAAATTTAGTAACCTTGCCGCTGGGTTTAAATGTGTTGCGGAATGATGCCAAAAGTGCGATCGCGATCGCCAGTTGTGTGCGGGCAGCATTTATCCGTGTCAATGTTTTGACAGGGGTAATGGCCACCGATCAAGGATTAATTGAAGGTGAAGCCCATCAATTACTCCGCTATCGTCGAGAATTAGGCTCTGATGTCAAAATTTTAGCAGATGTCTTAGTCAAGCACGCTCGGCCTTTAAGTTCTCCCAATCTTACAGTCGCAGTCAAAGACACGATTGAAAGAGGTTTAGCTGATGCAGTAATTTTATCTGGCTGGGCAACAGGTAGTCCTCCTAGCCAGGAAGATTTAGAACTAGCTTGTGGTGCAGCCAACGGTACACCAGTATTTGTTGGTAGCGGAGCCGATTGGGAAAATATTGGCACCCTGTTGCAAGCAGCAGATGGTGTGATAGTTTCGAGTTCATTAAAGCGTCATGGTCGGATTGAGCAACCAATTGATCCGATTCGTGTCAGTCAATTTGTTGAAGCAGCACGTCGCACTTGGAACTCCAAAAACACAAGTAAACCGTCAGAACAAGTCAAGTTACATTCATAGTAAGTAGGCAGTAGGGTGTAGGAAGTGGGAAGAACTTGGATACTTCACACTTCAGGCTACCCTTCTCCCCAAGGGAGACACTTTGCGTAGCTTGCTTCCCTTTAGGGGTACGGGAAGCCACGCAAAGCGCGTCTACATACCTCCGACTCCACACTTTATACTTCATACTTCGCAGTTATGATTCGCCGCCGTTCTACTCCTTGGATTTATAAATGGTCGCGCCCAATAATTGCCGCGATCGCCGGATGTGGTGCTTTGGTTACAGGCTATCTCACCATCGAAAAACTTACAGGAGGGAGTGCAGCTTGTGTAGCACAAGCTGGTACTAAAGGCTGTAACGATGTACTTTCTAGTGCTTGGGGTACAGTTTTCGGTCAACCACTGGCTTTGTTTGGATTTTTGGCATACATCAGTATGGTGATTTTGGCTTTGGCTCCCTTGGTATTGAAATCTGAGGATAACAACCAGCGCAAGCAAATAGAAAACTTGACATGGTTGCTGTTGTTGGTGGGAGCGATCGCTATGTCTGTTTTTAGTGGCTATTTAATGTATGTACTAGCTTTTCAAATCAAAGCCTTGTGTCCTTACTGTCTAGCCTCAGCTTTGTTCTCCCTCAGTTTGTTAGTTCTGACACTTCTTGGGCGTAACTGGGAAGATATTGGACAAATTTTATTTATTGCCCTAATTGTGGGTATGGTTACATTGCTCGGCACTTTAGGTGTTTATGCTGGTGTCAATCAATCAGGTACAATATCTGGCTCAACTGGTGGACAAGAAAGGATCACTTTTACACCGTCACCCACAGAAACGCCTAACCCAGAATTCGGTTGGGAAATTACCACAACCTCTGGCGAATCAGAAATCGCCTTAGCCAAACATTTGGTGAAGATAGGCGCTAAAGAATACGTAGCTTATTGGTGTCCTCATTGCCATGAACAAAAACTCATCTTTGGTAAAGAAGCATACCAAATCATTAACGATAATATTAAGGTAGAGTGTGCGGGCGACAGTCCTAAAGGTAAACCAGAATTATGCCAAGCTGCCAAAATCCAAGCTTTCCCCACTTGGATCATCAATGGTCAAACTTATAGTGGAGTTCAAAACCTCACGGAATTAGCCAAGATTACTGGTTATACAGGCCCAACCAACTTCAAGTATTTTAAGTAATTACTGTCAGCACGACTGTTTTGCTAAATTAGCTCTTACCTGTGATTGTCAACTGGACTAATGTAACAATATGTTCCCAGTTGACTTATTTTTTTGCAAATCTGTTTTCCAGCGTTAGTATAAGTTACAACAAAATTATTAAAATTTTTCATTTCTTAGCTCTGATTGAGCAAATAAAATATTTGTCACTTTTTGGTCAACGAAAATATACTTTTTTATTAGCAATCAATATTTTTACTGAACCCGTTCCTCATCGATACGGAAATACTGGTTAACCTTTGCTTAATCATCAGTCACCATGAATCCTTCTTTGTCAACACTATTTCAACTTATTTGCTGGAACACAAATATACTAGCAAGATTTTTTACTAAAAAATCAAAAATGTATAGAGTATATTTGCTGAGTTATCTATACCTGGTTGATAACCGTACCAATTAAAAGTATTTCTCCCCACTAGGTAATGGGAATGAGTAAGCAGCTAGGCAAGCGTTTTGTCAGGTTAATTTTCAAGTTGAACCTGAAACAGTCACTTGATCGAAAATATAGAGAATTAGTTGTTGCTTGTAGCGTTGCGGTCTGTATTGTACTGATGCGCTCTGTAGGAATGTTTCAATCCTTAGAATTAGCAGGGTTAGATCATTTTTTTCGCTTACGTCCAAACGAACAACTAGAAGAGCGCATTACGATTGTAGCGATTGATGAAGATTCTTTGCGTCGAGTGGGTTCTTGGCCGATTCCTGATGGTGTAATTGCTCAGTTATTAAAAAAATTACAAGTTCATCAACCTCGTGCCATTGGCTTAGATATTTATCGGGATTTAGCAGTAAATCCAGGACACCAGGAATTAGTTGATATTTATAGTTCAATGCCTAATTTAATTGGTATTCAACTATTAACTGAGAAAACAAATACGCGGGTTTTAGCGCCTATAAAAATGAATCCCCAGCAAGTCGGGTTTAATAATTTGCTGTACGACATCGATGGCAAAGTTCGGCGAAACTTGTTGTATTTACACATGAATAATCAACACTACGAAAGTTTCGCCTTGAAGTTAGCATTACAGTATTTACAAGCAGAAAATATTAAGCCTAGAAAATCTCTGGAAAACCCTGATTATTTAAGCTTAGGTAAGGCTGTATTTATCCCATTTCGAGGCAATGATGGTGGTTATGTTAGGGCTGATGATAAAGGCTATCAAATTTTAGCTAACTTTCCTAAACCATTATGTGACAAAAAATCTGGCGATTTCTGTAGTTTCCGCCAGATTTCGATGAGTGATGTACTTGATGGCAAAGTACCAATAAGTTGGATACGCGATCGCATCGTCTTGATTGGTTCAACTGCTCCCAGTTTGCAAGATTTTGTATTTATTCCTTATTCTGGTCAAATGTTAGGGACAGCCAAGCCTGTGGCTGGTATTGAACTGCAAGCTTATTTTATTAGTGAGTTAATCTCATCTGCCCTTGTAGAAAGACCTTTATTAAGAGTTTGGCCAAAATTCTGGGAATACTTATGGATTTTTGGGTGGTCTTATTTAGGTTCATCAATTATCTGGCGGATTAAATCTTTCAGTAAAAGTATTCCTAGAGTTTTACTATCTTTAGGAATACTATTTTTGAGCAGTTATCTAGCTTTCTTAGCTGGTTGGTGGCTCCCTTTAATTCCAGGAATACTCACCTTTATTAGCGCATCTATATGGATGATTTTTCATATTGCATATATGCAGGAAGAATTGAAGCGTTCTAAAGAGTTTCTGCATCAAGTAATCAATTCTATTCCTGATCCAATTTTTGTCAAAAATGAAAAGCATCAGTGGATTGTCTTAAATGATGCCTACTGTCAATTCATTGGTTATCCTGATAGTCTACTCCTGGAAAAATCATATTATGAATTTTTTCCTCGCCATGAAGCTGATGTTTTTCGTCAACAAGATAATTTAGTTTTTTCAACGCAAAAACCGCAAGAAAATGAAGAACAGTTTACTGATGCGACTGGTCAAACTCATTTAATTGCGACTAAGCGATCGCTACACAAAGATGCGGCCGGAAATTTTTTCTTAGTAGGGGTGATTCGAGATATTACCCAGCGCAAGTTAATGGAAGAAGAACTGCGGCGTACTGCGGATGAGTTATTTCGCTCTAATACTGAATTAAAACTCAAAGAAGACCATTTAAGATATCTGGCTTATCATGATCCCCTGACAGGTTTATCTAACCGAAAATTTTTTGTAGAACAATTTTATGAGTCGTTGTATTGGGCGCAAAATAACGACTTGTTACTAGGACTGTTATTTATTGACTTGGATGGGTTTAAGCAGATTAATGATACTTTGGGGCATGATATGGGCGATCGCTTGCTGGTGATTGTCGCTCAGAGACTCAACAACTGTTTGCGAGGGAGTGATACTGTTTCCCGCCTCGGTGGGGATGAATTTACAGTAATTCTACGGGCAATTCCTGATGTACAAATAGCAGCTAGAGTCGCAGAAAAGATTCTTGCCAGTATTACGGAACCAATTGTTTTGTCAGGATACACTACTAAAATTTCCGCCAGTATTGGGATCAGTGTTTATCCCATTAACAGCCAAGACGCGGAAACTTTAATACAACAAGCTGATGCGGCTATGTACCGTGCTAAACACTTAGGTAAAAATCGGTATGAGTTGACTTGATCAGTGAACTCAGATACAGCAGAATTCATCAGTAAAACAGCCTTGATATCTGGGTTGCTCCAATAGCTTGAGATACGCTGTAAGCAATAAAAGTAGAAAATAGAATATTTTAGCGGAACACAGTAAATTTAGCCATTTTTCAGAGGGGCTAAATTTTTTTGTCAATGCTTTTATAGTACAATTATACTATCTAGCTGGGGTCTAATTCTAGCGATGGTGATTATTTGCCTATAAATTTATACATGAGTAACACTACTTAAAGTAATTTTGAATTATACTTACTTTTATAAATTAAGATTTAATTAAGAAATCGCCAACTGGACAATTTCTGTAGTGCATATTCCTGATATTTACTGATGTGTATCCAATTAACCTCGAAAATACTGAGTAAATATGTATAATTTATGACAATCTACTAAAGTATTTCGACATATAAATATGAATATTTTATTAAGATTTCATGTTGTAGACTATTACTTTAGAGGTAATTATTGAACTTTTAAGATTTTCGCTGTGATGAGTTCTAACTTTAGGCTGATGTCTATTAATAGTATTTAGGTATATTTCTTAAGTGTTAAAGCAATTTTTTGCCTAAAGTGTCTTACTCAAACGACTTTGATGAGAAACAAAAATTTTATTAAATTTTAATTTTTTCAGAAAACCCGACTGAATCAAATGTAGGTAAAAAAAGTACTCAATAAAATCAGAATACAAAAAATGGATAAAGGCTTTATGGTGATGAACTTAAGAATTACAACTATTTTAGTTTTGTGTGTGAGCGCCTGTTTAGTTATTCCTAAAATTGCTGATGCGAGAGGAACCCTCAGTGATTTAGTGGCTAATGGTTTGACTCATTCAGACGGTAATCGTGTCACAACTTCCAATGTTAATTCTCAGGAATTAACAGATATATATGTTCCCCCAAATTACGGTGTTCCCGACAGTCAGCACGGTAGTGGTACACGCTAAGACAAAAGGTCGAAGTCTAAAATAAAGCAACACGTATAGTGGGCTTTTCATTAACTAATCATAGGTGCTTTATTTAGGCCGTTCTGTATTAGTGTCCCATCAGCTGAACCGAATCAATAATGCAATAGCCAGACAAACAGCTAAGAGTTTTACTGATCAGCGATTAGCTTAAAGGGATGGATTTACTCCAGTGATGTTCTTGTACAAGTGTGTGAATTTGCCAATGGGGATCGGGTTCGGGATAATCGATGCGGTAGTGTCCGCCCCGGCTTTCTGTCCTAAAAGCAGCACTTCTAAGAATTAAATCAGCTACATCCAGTAAATTGCGAGTTTCTGCCCAAAGTCTTAATTGACGTTCGATATTTGGTACTGGGAAATTGACAGTTTCGTTGGCACGTAAAGTAAGTAAGAATTGACTCAAAGGTAAAATAGCAAAGTCTTGCTGCCAAGATTCGACAGTTGCGCTCGCCTCATCTAATCGTGATTGTTCTCGACAAATACCAGCACTTTGCCAAACTAAACGCGGTAATTTATCTCGCAATGCTTCTAACTGTGCTTGCTGGGTTTGCCAATCATTTTCATCTAAGCTAAATTCTCGCAAGTGTAGCTCGGAAATATCAGGTTTCAGTTCAATGTCTGCCAACTGAAGATTTGCCATCTGTGCGCCAAACACAATACATTCTAGTAAAGAGTTACTCGCCAGACGATTCGCCCCATGCACTCCTGTACTAGCGGTTTCTCCTACCGCATATAAACCAGGAATGTTCGTCCGATTTTGTAAATCTGCTACAATTCCACCCATCCAGTAATGAGCCGCCGGCGCGACTGGAATTGGTTCATGGAAGACATCTATTCCCCAACGCTGACAAACCTTAACAATGTTAGGAAAGCGATGCTGAATTTTCTCAGGAGGGATGGGGCGCATATCTAGCCAGACATGGGCAGTAGCCGGATCAACAGCAGTACGTTGCAGGTGGCTGAAAATCGCTCTACTCACGACATCTCTGGGTGCAAGTTCTCCCGCTGGGTGATAGTCAAAAGCAAACCGCCGTCCAGTATCATCCACTAAATGTGCGCCCTCGCCTCTGACAGCTTCACTAATCAAAAAGCGATCAGCCCCCGGTTTAGTTAGGGCTGTTGGATGAAACTGCACAAATTCTAAATCTCGAAGAATCGCCCCAGCCCGCCAAGCGATCGCCACACCATCACCTGTACTCACTGCTGGGTTAGTGGTTTGGGCAAATACTTGGCCACCACCACCAGTTGCTAAAACTACAGCTTTGGCTTGTACCCAAGTAATTTTACCTTGATAAAACAGGCTTACTCCCTGACAGCGGCCTGTTTGGGGGTCTAACCACAAACTTAATGCCAAAGCTTGCTGAATAACTTGAATATTTTGGCGATGTAATACTTGTGCTGTTAAGGTGGTTGTGACTTCTCTACCTGTAGTGTCAGCAGCATGAAGAACACGGTGACGAGAATGGGCAGCTTCTAGAGTTAAAGCTAAGGCTTGACCATGACGGTCAAAGGCTACGCCTAAATTTACCAAAGATTGAATACAACTAGGAGCTTCTTGAGCGAGGAATTCTACTGCTTGCCGATCGCACAAACCTGCACCAGCTTGAATTGTATCTTCAATGTGCAACCGTGGCGAATCTTCGGGAGCGATCGCCGCAGCAATCCCACCTTGCGCCCAATCACTAGCAGACAAAGTAACAGTTTCTTTAGTAATCAAGCCGACTTGCAAAGATTTTGGCAAACACAGTGCTGTATATAGTCCAGCGGCTCCAGCACCGACTACAATCACATCAAATTGGCGAGGAATTTCTATTTCAGGCAAAGTTAGAGACAGGGGAAATTTTGACGATATTTTCTTAAAAACTCAGCACGGGCTAAACGCCCCGCTACGCTAACAGCACTCAGTACTCAGTACTCAGTACTCAGCACTTTGGGATGAGAGAACCACTCCCAAAAATCGGGAGTGGACTACCATTTTCTACATTAACGATAATTGGGCTTATCTGTAGATACCGTTGTTAAAGCGATCGTCTCCTTCATTGAAAGCAGGCTCTAAGTCTGTCACAGTGAAGTTATCGAAATTAGCTTGTAGGAGTTCTTTTTGGCGATCGCTCAATCCTGGTAGATCTAAAATATCTTCTACCTTGCTGTATGGAGCATTTTTGATGATTTTCTTAGCCAGGGTAGGATACAGACCTGGGTAGTTTTGAAAAGCGCGGACGTTGGTATTGTTCAAATCAATTTTTTTACCAAATTCCGTTGCTAGTTTAGCATCTGCCTTGTTTCGGAACTCCACTGCCAAAACAGGCACCTGTGGTAGCGTCAGACTGTTGATACCAACAGCTTGGGCTACTCCAGTTGTACCTAACCATCCCCAGCAACCAAGCAACAAACTAAATAGTGTTAATAAACGCACCAATTTTTTCACGACTTTTTTACCTCTCTCCATCAAACTGAATAATGGCTTTAAGCTGACAGCTGTCAACAGTTTATAATCTTTGAGGCACAGTTATGACTCTTGACTATTGAATGCCAGTTGCGACAAGTCGGCACAGCCTCTCACTACACTGGCTACTGTTAACTAAAAACTGGTAACTCAATCTACACACAGCAGTCATCAGAAACTAATATACAGCGTATTAATATCCACAATATTTACCGTTACTGGGTTTGACCCTAGTTTTGTCAAAAATTATTGTACTTCTCTGATGCGCTTGCGTAGCCATACCACTGCGGCGCTTCCTACTGCCCTTGCTAGAATACTCCATCTTGTTGGCTAGTAATCTATCCTGACACCGCAACAAGATGGTTCAACTACTTCTCTGTTCAAGATGGCTGTCGGTGATTATGCTGGCGGATAATTTTGTAACTTTTTATAAAGTTACAAAATTATCTTAAAAAAGCAGCAAACGGACAACCACTAACGCTTAAATTAGCTGGTGATGACTTATGTTTGCTTGGTAAAAGCCGCCGGAAAAAACCCAAAAAAGTTGGTTTCCCGGTACTTGGAGATGATGTTTCTGCTGACATTAGCTGCTGTTTAGTAGCAGTTCCCGTTTTGCCACCGGCAGTTAATTGATGCAAAAATTTACCGTTATCATAATAGTGTTCTAAAGACAGAATTTTGCAGTCTTCTGTAACTTGAACAACACTCACCCCTATGACTTCAATCATCTGTCCAGTTGGGGAATAATCTTGATAATTACCGCGAAAATGCCCCCAATGCCGCCATTTAAAAGTAATAGTAGGGGGTGCAGAATACACTTCTAATACTTCCCACAAAAACCCATCGGGAAATGCAGTATGAAATAGCTGAGTTGAAGATTCAAAATCTTCTTCTGTAGCTTTATAGTTTTGGGTATTACCAATCAAAAGCTTGTAAGTACCAGCCTGAACTAAATCTTCTAATTTATAGCTAGTACCACCATTGGTACTCATGCGAAACTTATCTTGAACTACAGAAATCCACTCTTGAGGATTTGTTTTAAAATTAGCTTCAATGTCGAAAGTTCGTACCAAATTCTGCACAAGTTTTTCCAGTGAATTTGCTGGATGATTACATAGACTTTCCTTAGCTAGATTTTCATTAGAGTGAGTATAATCTGGTTGCTCACCATAACGCCAAGTTGCATTTGTATTGTATTTGAGTACTATGTCTCGCTCTTGTACCCAAAGGGGAAGATCTGCAATGTTAATCTGAGTCATAAATACCTCTTCAAAAATCACCAACAAGTAGTTGTAAATACCGTTATTTGGCTAATTGCAGAGATATCCCATAAACTTAATCACCACAAGCTATAAAGCTTTTTGTCTAGCTTGTGTGAATAATTAACTAATGATGTTGAAGTTATTTGCCATTTCAACTAATAACATCATTTCGCCTGAAACTCATAAGCACCAAGAAATTTCAGGCAGTTAATTTACCTTAACTAATTAAATTACTAAAAGCTATTATCTACGATACTTTCAGATGAGAAATATTGTAATTTTGCATTCAAAATCACAATATTAGAATCTAGAAAAATCGAGCAATTCTAGATTTACAGTTGATATGAATAAGGCGCGTCAGCGAGAAGTAGCCCTGATGGTGAAAACCTCGCTTGTGGTAGCAATTGAGAAACAATTTATCTGTGTAACCTGAATACAGATAAAGATAGCAAAATTTTGCCAGGCGATCGCCCTGATAAAGTTAGCAGATAAATAAATTTATACCTAATTCAGCCAAATAGGAAATGTTATCAATTTATGCGATTAAAGCAGCTAGTAAAAATAAACTGTCTACCAAAATAGTACTTAAAACTGCTCCACCAAAAGCAAACCAGTGTCGTTGCTGATTACGTAGAGGTAAAATCCCGGCTGTTAATAATATTAATGCCAATGCTACAGCCCAAGCTTGCCCCCAAGGTGTTCGGACTTGAGTTACCGCAGCTTGTAAAATCGGCGACACGCTGTCAGGTTCTACCTGCATAATTTGCCGCCAATAGGGCATTAAATCAACTATGTAAAAATACACATCTGTTAAAACTGTGCCGAACAAGGAACCTAGATAAAACCAGTTACCAACCTTGCACCAGTTTCTGACTAAACACCAACAAGCAAATGGTAAGCCGATAGATTCTACTGGTAAATGCCATACTGGTTCCCAACGTAACCAACCCCAATAAATTGCCCCTGCTAACCAACTCCAACTAAAACCTAAGAGTAAATCCCCCCACAGGTATGTTGCAGGGCGTGACATTAAACGAAAACTCAACCACACCCAAAATCCGGTCATCGCTAAACTCAGACTGGGGAGCGATCGCACTAGTGGTGCTTCAATAAATACTGGGACTGATACTAAAAACACCGCCGCCGCCAACACTAACCAAGTTTGGCGAGACGATATTAACAATGGTAAAGATGGCGACGCAGAAAGTGTAGATTCTAATTCTTCTATACCTAGGTTTCCAGCGTTCTTGACAGATAATTCCTTATCTATAGCTGTGTTAGAAGCGTTGTAACTAAACAATGTATTATTAATCAAAGTTTTAATAATTGTAACTAAACTTTATCTTATTTAAGATAACATACCTAAAAATCCCCCCCTAGGGCATTTTTATTTTACCTGGATTTTGCGTAATTTGGGATGTCTCGGAGAAAGGGGTTTAGGGGTGCGAGGGGGCAAGGGAAGGGAAAGAAGCGAGAATATAGGCTTAAACACAGTTTCAATAGATAGACTTTTTGCCAGCAAAATAATCGCTTAGGGTATCAAAAGATGATAAAACTTAGACACCACAAAGCTTTTAACTCTGTCACCTATCACCTATTACCTGTCCCCTGCTATAAGTATCCTGTAAGCTTCTCAAAAAGATGTTTGTGTAATTGGTTGTAATCGGAGCGATCGCAGGTAGACTAATGACTTTATCAAAACGTCAATGGTTCGTGCTTATAAGTGTTGCATCGGCAATTTTCGCAGTTGCAGCATTTCCGCTGAAAGTTATGAGTACTCCACCCAACCCAGAGGCTAGTGGAGTGCAACAAATGAATATTTTGCAAGCGATTGTTTTAGGCTTTGTGCAGGGAATGACGGAATTCCTACCTATTAGTAGTACAGCCCATTTAAAAGTTGTGCCGATCATCCTGGGTTGGGGTGATCCGGGAGTGGCGTTTACAGCAGTGATTCAGCTGGGGAGTATTGCGGCTGTGCTGTGGTATTTTTGGGGAGATTTAACGCGCATTGCGACAGGAGCATTTAGAGCGATCGCCCAAAAAGATTATGCTGATTATGACTTACGCCTATCTATAGGAATTGCCTTGGGAACCTTGCCAATTGTATTTTTTGGCTTATTAATCAAAAGATTTATTCCAGACTATGATAATTCGCCCATTAGAAGTATCGGCGCGATCGCGATCGCTTCCATAGTCATGTCTATATTGTTGGGCATAGCCGAAAAACTGGGCAAGCGACAACGAGACTTTGAACAACTGACCATGAATGATGGCCTATTAATGGGTTTAGCGCAATCCTTAGCCTTAATTCCTGGGGTATCCCGTTCTGGTTCCACCTTGACAGCTGGGTTATTTATGACCTTACAACGGGAAACAGCCGCGAGATTTTCCTTTTTACTCGGCATTCCTGCCATTACCCTAGCAGGGTTAGTGGAGTTAAAAAGCGCTGTGGGCGAAGTTAGCGGTTCAGGAATATTACCCTTAATTGCTGGTGTAATTTCGGCGGCGATTTTTTCTTATATATCCATTGCTGGGTTACTCCGTTTCCTCAAAACCCAAAGCACTTGGGTATTTATTTGGTATCGCCTCGCCTTTGGTATAGCTATTTTAGGTGCGATTAGTGCCGGAATTTTGAAAAATAGTTAATAGTCAAAAGTCAATATTCCAGAGTCAATAGTAATAATGAGTGTTGACTCATGAGTAACATAGTCAATAGTCCAAAGTTTTTAGTAAAGACTTTGACAATTGACTATTGACCCTTGACCATTGACTCATGACTAACCTTCATCCTGCCAAAATTACCAAGGTGCTACCCGACTCCATTGCTGCTGAGATTGGCTTTGAAGTTGGAGATGCGATTGTGGCGATTAATGGTACACGTCCCCGCGATTTAATTGATTATCAATTTCTCTGTGCAGATGAATTTTTAGAATTAGAAGTTTTAGATACGACTGGCAAAACCCATCACGTCGAAATTGAAAAAGACTATGACGATGATTTAGGGTTGGAATTTGAAACTGCCTTATTTGATGCGTTAATTCAGTGTAATAATCGCTGTCCTTTTTGCTTTATTGACCAGCAACCCCCAGGTAAGCGCTCAAGCTTGTATTTTAAAGATGATGATTATCGTCTGAGCTTTTTGTATGGTTCTTACCTGACTTTAACCAACTTACCAGAACGGGAATGGCAACGAATTGAACAAATGCGCTTGTCGCCTTTGTTTGTATCAGTTCACGCTACCGAACCCGATGTGAGAATTCGCCTGCTGAAAAATCAGCGGGCGGGGCAAATTATGGAACAGCTGCGCTGGTTCCAAGCCAGAAGATTGCAAATTCATGCTCAAGTTGTGGTTTGCCCTGGAATTAATGATGGCAAACATCTGGAACAAACACTCAAAGATTTAGCGTCGTTTTATACTGGTGATGTACCTGCTGTAGCATCGGTGGCAGTCGTGCCGGTAGGTTTGACGCGGTTTCGTCCCCAAGAAGACGAACTGATACCTGTAACGAGAGAAAAAGCCCAAGAAGTTATTTTACAAGTGCGATCGCTTGCACAACAATTTCGCCAGAAATGCGGCTCGAATGTTGTCTGGTTAGCCGATGAATGGTTTTTAATTGCTGGGGAAGAACTACCAACAGAAGCAGAATATGAAGACTATCCGCAAATTGACAACGGTGTCGGTTCTATTCAGTTATTTATTAAGCAATTTGCATCGGCTGCGGCGAAATTACTCCCTGCGAAAATTTCTCCATCTAGAAAATTTACTTGGGTAGTAGGTAACGCCGTCGAAAAAGCATTTCAACCTATATTGCAACGCTTGAATTCTGTGGATGGTTTAGAAGTAAATATGATGGCTTTAGCTAGTGATTATTGGGGGCAAACTATTAGTGTCACCGGATTACTTACAGGACATGATTTACTTTTAAATCTCAAATATCAAGATTTAGGTGCAGGAATTTTGTTGCCTAATGTCATGCTTAAACATGGCGAATTAGTATTTTTAGATGATGTCAAAGTTGAAGATTTAGCTAGACAATTAAATACAAAAATTTTCCCAGTAGCCGGAGTAGAAGAATTAATCACTACCTGTATTACTGAACAAGTCTTAACCTAAATATAAAAACATCAGTTGTTTTTCGGAGGCAATTTATTGTTATGCTGAATGATAAATAATAAATACTGTCTAATAATAAAAAAAGCGGGGGTTAAAAGTGAAGAATCAGGGAACTGCAATCAAAGTCACAAAAAAAGCCAGATTCTTCATTTTTAGTTTTAACTTTTTGATTGTTAATTGTTTAAGTAATTTTAATATTTTATCAGTTAGGGCAGCCAGTGAAGAACCTGTATTAACAGTAGTTCAGAGTACAGAAAATAGGCAGCAATGGACAGGAATTACTAAGCGCTTGCAAGCTATTGGGGTAAATTATTGCGTGGTTCCCTTAGCGCAAGTCAAAAGTAGTGCAGATTGGGGCGATCGCCGCGTCTTATTTTTGCCCAACATCGAAACCTTAACCCCTGCCCAAGCGATCGCCTTAGAATCATGGGTGAGTAAAGGCGGTAAAGTCATCGCTAGTGGGCCTGTTGGTAGTTTATCAGCGCCGGGAGTGCGGCAGTTATTGCGATCGCTCCTTGGCAGTTATTGGGGCTTTGGTTTAGATGAAACACAACAACTGAAACCAGCCAAAACACAGCCACCAAGATGGGCGAACCAAAGCGAACTATTTGGGCAAGTGCGTGGTGGCGTAATTATTCCCGAAGGCGGAACTAGTCAAGCCACCGCCGTCTGGAATGCCCAAGATAATCCCGCCGCAGTTGTCAGTACAGAATGGTCTACCTTATTAGGCTGGCGTTGGGGAACAGATGCCGCCTCTAGTTTTGAGTTAGATAATGCTTGGTTAAAAGCTGCCATTAATCATCATCTAACAGCGCCATCTCCAGGACAAAAGAAAATCGCCGGGGCTGACTCCAACTGTTCTACCACAATTGCCACTGCTTCCCTGAATTCGCCATCTTCCCCTACTCCCATCATCCCCCAAGCGCCATTAGTTCCCCGCACCCCTCGTTCATCTTCCCCAGAAGCCATTGATCAATTAGAACAAACAGTGCGCTGGAACGTAGAACCCAATTCTAATCAGCCAATTGACGAAAAAGAAGCGATCGCCCTCCAGCAAGAATTAGAAAATTTAATTAGTCGGGTAGAAAGCGCCCATTTAGCCGCCTCAGTTCATGCAGCTAATTTAAATGAAGCCATCACTAGCAATCCCCAATCACTCAAAGAAGAAGACACGCGCGTCGCCTCTACCAGACCAGGATTATCCATTCCCAGTAAAGAACAAGCTATTGCCCAAGCGCGGCTAGTTGCCAAAAACATTCCCCAACTCATAGCCAATAA
The DNA here is from genome assembly GCF_059384975.1 of Nostoc sp. C96. Taxonomy (NCBI): domain Bacteria; kingdom Bacillati; phylum Cyanobacteriota; class Cyanophyceae; order Nostocales; family Nostocaceae; genus Nostoc; species Nostoc sp. C96. The sequence goes on from NZ_CM182020.1 coordinate 1,227,590, forward strand.
AAACTATGCCTTAGCGCGTCAGCAATGGTTAGCCACCAGAACAAATTTGTGGAAACATTTTCCTACCAATCGCCGATTAGCCCCCGCAGAAATCCGCGCCGTCTGGTTAGATAGAGGCACAATTGTTCGGGCTGGTGGCGAAAAAAAATTAGCTGAAGTTTTTGACCGTTTGGCACAGTCGGGCATTAACACAGTTTTTTTTGAAACTCTCAACGCCAGTTATCCTATTTACCCCAGTCGAGTTACACCCCAGCAAAATCCCCTGATTCGTGGCTGGAATCCTTTAGCCGTAGCGGTGAAATTAGCCCATGAACGAGACATGGAGTTACACGCCTGGGTGTGGACTTTTGCCGCCGGGAACCAGCGCCACAACCAAGTAATTAATGTTCATCCTGATTATCCAGGGCCAGTACTGGCGGCTCATCCAGATTGGGCAAACTACGACAATAAAGGTAATACCATTCCCCCTGGTCAAACCAAACCATTTTTTGATCCAGCTAACCCAGAACTGCGCCAATATCTCTTGAAGCTGTTTGCAGAAATTGTCACCGAATATCAAGTAGATGGTTTACAGCTAGATTACATTCGCTATCCCTTCCAAGATCCCTTTGCCGGGCGGACTTACGGATATGGTCAAGCGGCGAGAGTGCAATTTCAAAAGTTGACTGGTGTTGATCCGTTGACTATTTCGCCCAACCAAGGGGAATTATGGCAAAAGTGGACAGAATTTCGTACCCAACAAGTAGATAGCTTTGTCGCCGAAGTCTCACAAATGGTGCGGCAAAAACGTGCGGATTTAATTTTGTCCGTGGCGGTATTTCCCCTACCAGAACGAGAACGCATTCAGAAACTCCAACAACATTGGGAAGTTTGGGCCAGACGGGGAGATATAGATGTGATTGTCCCCATGACTTATGCTCAAGATACTGCTCGTTTCCAACGCCTTGCCCAACCGTGGATAGCTTCTAGTCAGTTGGGTTCAACTTTGTTAGTGCCAGGAATTCGTTTGCTGTCATTACCGAATTTGGCAGCATTTGACCAATTACAACTTATTCGAGACTTACCCGCCAGTGGTTATGCCCTGTTTGCAGCGGAGAATTTTAACAACGATTTGCAAAAAATCTTTACTAGCACTCAAGGTAAAGTGCCATCTGGGGCTGATGAACCGATTCCGCTGCGTCAGCCTTTTCAAACCGCCGTAGTGCGTTATGAATTGCTCAAACGAGAATGGCAATACGTGATCCAAAACGAGCTAGTGCAAATCCCAGCAATTAAAATTACTGATTTTAACAACCAAATAGAAGTCGTAGAAAAAGCTTTAAATCAACTGGCCACTGCACCTTCTCCAGCCAAGTTACTCACAGCCAGAGCTTCTTTAACTCGATTCCAGTCGCAATTTCGCATTTGGATGCGGGAAACTGCCACAAATAACCCTTATCAAGTCAAAGTTTGGGAAAATCGCCTGGCAACCATCGAAAGACTATTACGCTATGGCGAAAGGCGATCGCAACTACGCTAAGAGATATAGACAAAGGGCATACATTCGACTGCATTCATACCATTTCATGAAAAAAATGATACAAATTTATGAGTTTTTCATTCTTTCCCCCTGCTCCCTGCTCCCTGCCCCCTGCGTTCTATTTGTATCAAACTTAAAATGAAAGGGTATCAGAGGGTGCAGGTGAGAATAACTATTGATCATTCACCCTTAACTCTTCACACAAAATTTACATTATACTTACAGTATTTTTCATTAGGATAATATTATTAATTTACCTGCCAAATCCTTGAACATACTGGAAGAACATAAGTTGAGATAACTATTAATTGATGATAGCTATCGTGATTATCTATGTATACTAGACAACAAAATCTCTGGCTACAAAGCTTAGAGGCAGTAATTGATTTTTCGCCACTAACGGTTCAGCCGGAAGCAACAGTGTCAGAGGTAATCTCACTGATGGCAAAGTGTGGTGTTGATGTTTTGGTCGTGTCCGTTTCGCAAGTATTAGGATGGTTGACCGCACAAGATATATTCAAACTCTTAGCTTCAGGTATTGATGGCAAAACTACCAAAGTTACTGAAGTGATGCAAACTTCAGTAATTATGTTAAAAATCTCAGAATTTCAGAATATAACGTCTGTATTATCACTGTTACGCCAGCATAAATTAAATATATTGCCAATTCTTGATGAAGCAGATCAACTAATTGGCACAGTTACCCCCACCAGTATTTGTCAAGCACTAGAGCAATCAGCTGAAAATTCCCCAAAAGAAGAGAGACTACGTTTATTAGAGTCGGCAGTGGTCAATGCCAATGACTCAATTTTAATCACCGAAGCCTATATCTCAAACGGTCAAATAGAACCGCGGATAGTTTATGCCAATCGGGCATTTACTCAGATGACTGGTTACACACTAGAGGAAGTCATCGGCCAAACACCTCGATTCTCTCACGGCGAAAAAACTTGTCGTGCCGAAATGAAGAGACTGTTTGCGGCTGTGCAAGCTGGCTTACCTATTAGAACCGAATTACTCAGCTATCGCCAAGACGACTCAACCTACTGGGTAGATATGAACTTAGTGCCGATTAAAAATGCTCAAGGACATGTCACTCACTTTGTCGCCATACACCGCAACATTACAGAGCGAAAACTTGCAGAAGCCGCCTTACAGTGGAACGAAGAATTATTCCGCCAATTGACCGAAAATCTGCCCCAAGCCTTTTATGTCTGGGATGGGAATCAACAAAAATTGCATTATGTTAGCCCAGCTTATGAAAAAATTTGGGGCAGAAGTGGCGATCGCCTGATGAAAGATCCCCAATCATATTTTGCCGCAATTTACCCTCCCGACCGCGATCGCGTAGTAGCAGCATTTGAAAATTTATTCACAGGTCAATCTTTCGATGAAAGATATCAAATTGTGCGCCCTGATGGCGAAATGCGCTGGATTTCTAGCAAAATCTTGCCGATAAAAAATGATCATGGACAAATTTATCGCTTCGTCGCTATAGATGTAGATGTGACTGAACGCATCCAAGCAGAAGCCGCCATGCACGAAAGCGAAAGACGATTCCGCGCAATTTTCAATGGAACATTTCAATTTTCTGGCTTACTCACGCCAGAAGGCAACTTACTAGAAGCGAACCAGACATTACTGGATTTTGGTGGACTGCAACCACAAGATGTTGTCGGTAGATTATTTTGGGAAACCCAATGGTGGATGATTTCTCCAGCAATCCAAAATCAATTAAAACAAGCAATTGCGATCGCCGCTAGGGGCGAATTTATTCGTTACGAAGTTGATATTCTCGGCGCTCACCAAACATTACGCACCATAGATTTTTCCCTCAAACCCCTCAAAGACGAAACAGGCAAAATCGTCCTACTGATTAGCGAAGGGCGAGATATCACCGAACTCAAACAAACACAAACAGCACTCAAGCAAGCCAACCAAGCATTAGAACAACGCGTCGCCCAGCGAACCACAGCCCTACAGCAAACAAATCAGCAATTATTAACAGAAATTGCCGAACGCCAAATCGTCGAAGAGCAACTGCGGCAGTCCCAAATTATGTTGCAATTAGTCATGGATACCATTCCCCAAGGTATTCTTTGGAAAGATTGCAATTCTGTAGTTTTGGGTTGTAATCGTAACTTTGCTAAATTTGTTGGTGTCGAAAACCCAGAAGATATTATTGGGAAAACAGCTCATGATTTCCTAGTACATAAGTCAGAAGCCGACTTTCACCAAGAGTGTGATGCGAGAGTTATCGAGACAAATCAACCTGAACATCATCTGATTGCACCTCTGCGGCTAATCAATGGTAAACAAAGTTGGTTGGAAATTAGTAAAATCCCATTACATGATGTTGCAGGTAATGTAGTTGGACTTCTAGGTACGGTTGAAGATATTACCGAACGCCAACAAGCACAGGAGGCTCTAGAAAAAAGTGAAGCCAGATTTCGTTTTTTAGCAGAATCCATCCCCCAACAAGTATGGATTGCTGATACCAATGGCAACATCGAATATGTTAACCAAAGGGGTCTGGACTATTTTGATTGTAGTCTAGAGCAGTTGAGTGGTTGGGCATGGCAGCAATGGCTACATCCAGATGACTTGGAAGAGTGTTTAGCTGACTGGCAAACATCTTTAGCTACAGGTAAACCGTTTGAAGGAGAATTTCGTTGGCTTAGAGGTACTGATCAAACCTATCGATGGCATTTAGCCCGTGCTGTACCTTGGCGTGGTCAAGAAGGGAAAATCACCGCTTGGTTTGCTACTACCACAGATATTGATGATCGCGTCACCGCCGAACTGGCACTAAAACATAGCGAACAACGCTTTCGTAACTTAGTTGAATCTAGCTACGATTTAATTTGGGAAGTTGATCAAAACTGTGCTTATACTTACGTCAGTCCGAAAATCCGCGACATTTTAGGTTACGAACCAGAAACAGTTTTAGGCAAAACACCGCTTGATTTCATGCCACCAGAATTACATGAAACCCTAGCGCCCAGTTTTGCGGCAATTTTGGTAGTACCCCAACCATTTCAATGTTTAGAAAACATCCAAGTTCATCAAGACGGACATTTAGTTCTGTTGGAAACCAGTGGAGTGCCAATATTTGATCAAGACGGCAAATTTACTGGTTATCGTGGTACAAATCGAGATATTACTGAACGCAAAGAAGCTGAGACCGTATTAAAAGAAACTCAACAGCAACTACAGGCAATTTTAGATCACTCCGCAGCAGCGATTTATGTAGTTGATACAGACAATAGATTTCTTTTAATTAACCGTTATGTTGCTCAACTACTCAACATGACCCAAGAGCAAATCATCGGTAAAAGTATTTATGAGCTATGGACGCAAGAGATTGCTGATAAGTTTGCGGTGAATAACCATCAGGTAATTACTCATGGGGTGCCAATCAAAGTTGAAGAAGTTGTAACTCTTGAGGACAAGTTATACACATACTTTTCTGTCAAGTTTCCCTTAAAAGATGCCCAAGGTATAACCTACGCTGTCTGCGGTCTGTCTACCGATATTACCGATCGCAAAATGGCAGAAGAATCTTTAACTCGCTTTCATAAGGCGATTGAAAGTACCAGTGATGCTATTTGCATGACAGATGGAACAGGTAAAGTGACTTATGTTAATTCTGGGTTTACTGAGATATATGGATACAGTTTAGAAGAATATCTGGCAGCTGGGGGAGCAGTTAGTATCTTCAAGTATCAGGCAGAGCTAAACACAGTATTAGCCACAATCGAAAATGGTGACTCATGGCGTGGTGAAGTGACAATGCAAGCTCGCAATGGGCGGCTATTACAAGTTTATTTACGTGCTAACGCTATGAAAGATGCTACTGGTAGAATTATAGGGTTAGTTGCCATCCATACTGATATTACACCCCGAAAACAAGCAGAAGAAGGTTTAAGACTACGCGATCGTGCGATCGCCGCCAGCAGTAATGGCATTATCATTGCCGATGCCAGTATTCCCAACGGCCCAATTATTTATGTAAATCCAGCCTTTGAAGACATGACAGGCTATAGTGCAGCCGAAGTCATCGGCACCAGCTTTCGGTTATTCCAACGCGCAGACATTGAACAATCTGGTTTACAAGAACTGAATGCAGCAATGCAAGCAGGCAGAGACTGTACTGTAACTCTGCGAAACTATCGGAAAAATGGCAGCCTATGGTGGAATGAACTGAATATTTCTCCTGTATATGATACTGAAGGCATACTCACTCATTACATCGGCATTCAAACCGATATTACTGAGCGTAAACAAACAGAAACTGCTTTACTCGTCAGTCAACAGCGATTGCAATACTTACTTTCTTCCAGTCCAGCAGTTATCTATACAAGTAAAGTTGGCGAAGACTTTGGCACTACCTTTGTTAGTAACAACATTAGCACTATCACTGGTTACCAACCACAAGATTTCACAGAGGATAGCAGCTTTTGGGTGCATCATATCCACCCAGAAGATGTACTTAATGTTTTTGCCGAACTCAGCCAAATATTGCAGCAAGACTATTACAGTTTAGAATACCGCTTTCTCCACAAAAACGGAACTTACCGCTGGGTATCTGACCAAGGTAAACTAGTCCGAGATGATACTGGCAACCCAGTGGAAATGGTAGGTTACTTAGCAGATATCACACAGCGTAAGCAATTAGAACAAGAACTCAGAATAGCTCTAGAGAAAGAAAAAGAACTGAATGAACTAAAATCTCGGTTTGTTTCCATGACTTCTCATGAATTTCGCACACCGCTGAGTACGATTCTTTCTTCTTCAGAATTGCTGGAACATTATCGTTACAAATGGACAGAAGAAAAACAAATTACCCACCTGCATCGAATTCAAGCAGCGGTGAAGCGGATAAACGAGATGTTGAATGATGTTTTAGTGATTGGTAAAGCAGAAGCAGGAAAACTTGAATATCGACCCACTGCTTTTGATTTGGTTGCTTACTGTACTCACATCATCGAAGAAGCGCAACTAAATCAAAATAATCGCTGCTGCATTTATTTTAGTAGTCAATATTCATCTATATCATGCTGTATGGATGAAAAATTGCTTGGGCATATTCTTCATAATTTACTCTCGAATGCAATTAAATATTCTCCCGAAGGAAGCACTGTTAAATTAACCCTTACTTGTGAACATGGACAAGCAATATTAGAAATTCAAGACCGAGGTATTGGTATTCCGCCAGAAGACTTACCACATTTGTTTGAGTCTTTTCATCGTGCTAAAAATGTGGGAAATATACTAGGAACTGGATTAGGACTGGCAATTGTAAAAAAGTGTATAGATATACACCAAGGGAAAATTACTGTCACCAGTTTATTAGGAGTTGGCACTACCTTTACCGTAACTCTGCCATTAAATAGCGCAATGCAAATCGAGGGAAATGATGATTAAAATTCTAGTAATTGAAGACGAAGAATCTGTGCGGGAAAACCTTTTAGATTTGTTAGAGGCAGAGGATTTTGAGACCATCGCTGCTGCTAATGGTAGAACAGGTGTAGATTTAGCATTTGCAGAGTCTCCAGACTTAATTCTATGCGACATGATGATGCCAGAAGTTGATGGATATGGAGTTTTGACAGCATTACGACAAGACCCATTAACAGCCACAATTCCATTTATTTTTCTCACAGCCAAATCAGCTAAATCTGATTTTCGGCAAGGGATGGATATGGGTGCAGACGACTATCTAACTAAGCCATTTACACGAGCGGAATTATTAGGTGCAATTATGAACCGCTTAGAAAGGCAGGCTACTTTAAAAAAGTATTTATCTAGTCCGACAATAGTAGCTAAAACTGTATCACCCAAAATTCAGTTATTAGAAATGAATTTGCAACGGGTAGTTCAACAAAATAAATTTCAAGAATTTGAAATTTATTATCAACCAATAGTTGATATCGCTTCTGGTCAAATCATTGCGGCTGAAAGTTTATTACGTTGGCAAAGTCCAGAATTAGGTTTAGTTACTCCCACAGAATTCATACCTATTGCTGAATCTACAGGTTTAATTGTACCTATTGATCAATGGGTATTACAAAATGTTTGCCAACAAATTAAAATTTGGCATGATGTGGGAATTGCTTATTTAAGCATGACTGTAAACTTATCAGTGATGGAATTTTATCAGCCAGATTTACTCAACAAAATTAATGATTTCTTAAAAAGAAATAAACTCGAACCACAATATTTAGAAATAGAACTAACTGAAAGTATGATTATGCAAGATATCAATAGTGCGATCGCCACTATGAATAAATTAAAATCTTTAGGTTTAAAAATCGCTATTGATGATTTTGGCACAGGTTATTCCTCGCTCATTTATCTCAAAAATTTACCAATTAATACTTTAAAAATTGACCGTTATTTTATTCATAACGTAGCTGTTGATCATCAGAAATCTGCTATTACTAAAGCTTTAATTGAAATGGCTCATAATCTAAATATGCGAGTAGTAGCTGAAGGAGTAGAAACAGAAGAAGAATTACATTTTTTGCGTGAATATCAATGTGATTCTATGCAAGGATTTTTATTCAGTCGCCCATTACCAGCAGCAGAATTTGAAAACTTTTTGTGGAGTAATAGACATTTATATATATAAATTTATGCAAATTTTATAATCGACATTTTTACTACATAAAAATTTTGTATTTATCAGAGAAAGATAAATATATAATTCTATTGTTAAATTAAGATTTGCTGATACAAATCTTATTCATAAAATCTTTTTATAAGATATTTTTAAAATTTTATATTTACTGAACTTTAATCAAGTATATGAATAAAATCTTAGTGATTGAAGATGATCTAAATGTGCGCCAAAACTTGGTAGATTTACTTTATGCTGAAAATTTTAATGTCATCACTGCCGAAAATGGTTACTTTGGTTTGCAGTTAGCGCAAACAGAAATTCCTGACTTGATAATTTGCGATGTGATGATGCCAGAATTAGATGGCTATGAAGTCCTCAAAGAATTACGCCAAAATCCTAAAACCGCAATTATTCCCTTCATTTTTTTAACCGCCAAATCTGAAAAAACTGACTTTCGCAAAGGTATGGATTTGGGTGCGGATGATTATATTGTCAAACCTTTTTCTCGGTCAGAATTATTAACAGCAATTACCTGTCGCTTAGAAAAACAAACGGTAATTTATCAACAAACTCAAGAAAAACTAGATAAATTGCGTACTAGCATTACTCTGTCATTACCTCACGAATTACGCACACCGCTAAATGGCATTTTAGGTTTCTCTCAAATTCTCATGGAAGAAAGCGCATTGCTAGATGCAGAATCTATCAAAGAAATGGCAGAATTTATCCATCAATCAAGTCAGCGTTTATTTCATTTAATTCAAAAGTTTTTACTATATGCAGAACTCGAAATTATTGCTACAGATCCGCAGCGTGTCCAAGAAATTCAAAACCAATCAACGGAATTTCCCACACCAGACCTAACTAATTTGATGCTAGAAAAAGCAAAAAATGCTGATAGAGAAGATGATATCCAAATAGATTTATCACCATGCAATGTCAAGATTGCTGCTAAAAAAATTACGAAAATAGCTGAAGAATTACTAGATAATGCTTTAAAATTCTCTCCCAGCGGTACGCCGATTAAAATTACAGCTAGGGCTACCAATAATACTTTTAGTTTATCTTTTTGCGATCGCGGTCGAGGTATGAGCCGAGACCAAATTGCCGAGTTAGGTGCTTATCGGCAATTTGAGCGCAAACTCCATGAACAACAAGGCTCAGGATTAGGCTTAATTATCGCTAAAAAATTAGTAGAATTACATGACGGCACTCTCAAAATTGAAAGTAAGCCCCAAGAAAAAACTGTTGTGACTGTGACACTTCCCTGTAGCACTCAAGAAGCATCACCAGATCATTACTCAGCACTGGCTGAACGCCCCGCTACTGCTAACAGTACTCAGTAACTAAAACATAACTCAGCACTTAAATAAAAGCTTGGGCATTGTTCAATAAGCGTTAGCTTCTTTGGACAATGCCTTCAGCTAGTTGGGTATGTAGATTTGGCTGACTCGAATACTATTATGTCTAGCCGATGTATGAATTGATGTTGGGGTTTTTGTCGAAGTTAGCGTATAACTTGTATAAGTTGTATACAAAAAAGCAATTTTATACAAAGTTGGGTAGTAGAGTATGGCAAAGCGATCGCTCCAAGCATCGGCTGAAGGTATCAGAAAAGCAAAACAAGCCTTTAAACGTAAAGGCTGGACACAAGAATATTTAGCAGCTGAGGTCGGCTTAGAGACTCGCCAAGCCATTTGGAAGTTTTTTACTGGAAAGCGCATAGACCGCCATGTGTTTAACGATATTTGCTTTGCGCTGGAACTCGACATCTCCGAAATTGCCCAACCGTTGAGTGCGGATGAATCAGGTTTCTTAGATATCCCGGCGAATCTGTCTCTAGAGATTGAGACATTAGTAAAAAAACTACGGTCTCTCTATCAAGAAAATATTCAAGCCCAGTGCGGTACTGTGCAAATTTTAGATGTTGCTCAACCAATACAATTCAAAGATATTTATGTTGATGTAGAGATATTAGAAGAAATTAACAGTCGCAGATGGCTAGAAATTAAAAAATTTCCCCAGGTATGGATGAAAGAAAATAACTGCTTGGGTGTAGCTGACTGGCCTCAAACTAGAGGTTCGGGAATGGAAGCAGTTCAAAAATATACCAAGTTGATGGTACTAGGTAAGCCAGGTTCGGGTAAAACTACATTTTTGCAAGCGATCGCTAATAATTGTAATCTAGGTCTGTTTCAGCCTGATTATTTACCCATTTTTGTCCGGTTGAAAGACTTTGCTGAAGATCTTCGCGGGCGTACTCAAATTAGTCTATCTAACTATCTATATGAATCTTTTATCAATCTTGGCATTCATGAACAAGAACTAACTACCGTCTTTGCTCATGGGCGAGCCTTAATTTTATTAGATGGCTTAGATGAAGTAGTTGAGCAAGATAGCGATAAAATCATTCATAAAATTCGTCAGTTTACCGAAAAATTTTACAAAAATAAAATAATTATTACTTGTAGACTGGGCATACAAAATTATAAATTTCACGGCTTTACAGAAGTAGAAATTGCCAATTTTCGTAAACCGCAAATCGCTAATTTTGCAGAAAAGTGGTTTTGCTCAGTAGCTAAACATCCACCAGGAGTAGCGCAAGACCTAGCAAGTCGGTTTGTCCAGAAGCTCGAATTAATAGAAAATTTGCAATTTTTAGATTTAGCAGCCACACCAATTTTACTAAATTTTATTTGCTTAATTTATCAGTTTAACGGAGATTTACCTGTTAATCGGGCTGAATTTTATAAACAAGTATTGGATTTACTACTAATACGTTGGGACGAAGCCAAAGGCATTCAAAGAGATGAGTTTTATCCTAATTTCTCCTTGCTACACAAAATAAAATTGCTGAGTCATATAGCGGCAATTACCTTTCCCAAAAGTAGTTACTTTCAGCCTGAATCTCATCTCTGTCAACTGATTACCGATTACTTAGTTCACAATTTTAATACCTCAAATGATACCACGGCTTTGCAACTAGAAAGTGCATCTTTGTTACAAGCAATTGAAATTCAACATGGGTTATTAGTTCAAAGAGCGCGAGGAATTTATTCTTTTTCGCATATTAGTTTACAACAATATCTTACCGCTAGAGAAATAGTTGCTAACATCAATACGCAGAACCTGGGAGAATTGATGAATCACCTGAATGAAAAGTATTGGTGGGAAGTTTTCTTACTCATTGCAACTATGTTAAAACCTGCCGATGAATTATTCAAGGCAATGAAGGAAAAAATTGATAATTTATCTGTGAAAAATGCTAAACTACATAACTTTTTAACTTGGTTAACTCAAAAAGCTGCCGTAGTAAATACATCTTATCATGCAGCTAGTGTGCGGGCTTTTTATTTTACCATTGCTATACCTTCAGAATATGCTTTAGCCTGTAGTCAAGAATTAGCAATACTTTTAGATCATCATCTGGCTGGTAATCTAGCAGGAGATTTGGCGTTAGACTTAGCTTTAATTCATGGATTAACTGTCAGCTTAGGCATAAATTCTGAGATTTTTTTAGCCAGATTTTCAGCTTTGAGTTTAGCCCTTGACCTTAAGCATTTATTAGCAACTCAACCAGATTTACAAAAATCATTGCAAGAAATCAAAAATCAGCTACCTTCTCCCAGCCAAGGTGGAGATTTTTTAAAAAGTTGGTGGCAAGAAAATGGCAAAAATTGGACAGAAGCATTAAGAGATTGGATGATTACTACTCGACAGATAGGTCATAATTGGCAGTTCAATCAAAAAGATTTACATGATATACAGCAGTACTGGGATGCAAACAAATTACTTTTAGATTGTTTACAGAGTCCTACTGACGTTTCTCCTAATTTACGGAATTATCTCGAAAAAAGTTTGTTTTTACCTAAAGAAATCAAACTTGAGACAGGCGACGAAAATTAAATTTTCAGTCTATCTTACAAAAGTTATGTATAATTTCACACTGCTATGAAATTCTCTGGGCATTTCTTGTGGTTGGCTTTGTTATTGATAACAGCAGGTTGTAACCAAATTCGTGACTTTTCAGATAATGCCATAACTCAAGACTCTACACCTGCGCCCTTATTAGTAGAGAATTCTACACAGTCTCAAAATATTATCCCTACTGAACCACTTTCGCCCCAACCTATTCGCATCAACTTACAAAAATTACCAGCACCTTTCGCTACCGAAAGTGCATCGAAGCGCCCAGAAGTAGTATCAATTCCGCAAAATCCGGTATTACGAGTACCGCCAGGATTTCGGGTCAATATCTTTGCTGAAGGTCTGAAAGCACCGCGCTGGCTGGCGTTAACTCCTAGTGGTGATGTACTGGTGACAGAAACCAGAGAAAACCGCATTCGCCTATTCCGGGACAGTAATGGCGATGGTGTGGCTGATGTGAGTCAAACCTTTGCTAATGCAGACAACGGCTTAAATATTCCCTTTGGGATGGCGTTCACGGGGAATTATTTCTTTTTGGGTAATACTGATGCAGTTTTACGGTTTCCCTACAGCAAAGGTCAAAAGCAATTATCGGGGACTGGGGAAAAAATTGCGGATCTTCCTGGTGGTGGTTATAACCAACATTGGACAAGAAATGTAGTAGCTGCACCAGATGGCAAAAAGTTGTATGTTTCGGTGGGTTCTCGTTCTAATGCTGATGAAGAAGCATTACCAAGGGCTTCAGTACAGGTGATGAATTTGGATGGTTCCCAACAGCAGACTTTCGCCTACGGTTTGCGAAATCCGGTGGGTTTGGATTTTCATCCGGTAACGCAGGAGTTGTACACCACTGTGAATGAACGCGATGGTATTGGGGATGATTTGGTTCCTGATTATTTCACTCGCATTCAGCAGGGAGAATTTTATGGCTGGCCTTATGCTTACCTCACGCCAAATAAACTTGATCCTCGGCAAATGGCGAATGGTAAAAGTAAACGCCCAGATTTAGCAGCCCAAACGCTTACACCGGATGTGTTGTTTCAAGCTCATTCGGCAGCGCTGGGTGTGCAATTTTACGATGGTAAGAGTTTTCCGGCAAAATACAAAAATGGTGCTTTTGTGGCGTTTCGGGGTTCTTGGAACCGCGATCGCGGCACTGGTTATAAAGTTGTGTTTGTCCCTTTTGATACCAAAGGACGACCACAAGGCAATTACGAAGATTTTCTCACAGGATTTTTATTAAATCCCAATACCCCAACTACTTGGGGGCGACCTGTTGGTTTATTAGTATTACCTGATGGTAGTTTACTAGTAACAGAAGAAGCTAATAACCGGATTTATCGTATTCAATATACGGGGAATCAAAAATAGGCTAATTGTTTGGGAAAATGCAACCGTCGATACACGCCGATGTCCGCCGATGATTTTAAATAAACATTAACGTTCATCTGCGGTTGATGTCTATTTCTCACAGTAGTAATTCTGTAGCAAGTTTATCTAATTTACCTTTATCACCCAATGGTGCTGAGGTGATTTTAGGTACTACTCTTGAACCGCAACAATTAGCTATACCCATAGCACCTAGTCCGATAACAATGTTTGGCCCCCGTAGTGCTTGTTTAATATCAGAAACCGGGCCATTGTGGGTGTCAGATACAGGACATCATCGTTTATTAGGATGGCGCAATTTACCCACAGAAGATAATCAACCTGCTGACTGGGTAATTGGACAACCAGACTTTTATTACGAAGGACAAAATGCCAAAGGTACGCCAGGAAGGACAACGGTTAGCGTCCCGACGGGAATTTGTGTCTGTGGAACAGGGTTAGCTGTAGCTGATGCTTGGAATCATCGAATTTTGATTTGGAAAAATTTACCAGAAGATAGCAATGTTCCGGCAGATTTAGTGTTAGGACAAGCTAATTTTGTTGACAATGAACCAAATCGAGGTAGTCAGCAAGCAGATGCAAATACAATGCACTGGCCTTATGGTGTTTTTTATTATCAAGGAAAGCTATTTGTTGCCGATACAGGTAATAGAAGGCTGTTAATTTGGCGGGAGTTTCCCAGAGAAAATGGGCAGCCTGCTGATATAGTTCTGGGACAACCAGATATGATTTCTCGTAATGAAAATGGCGGTGCTTCGGCAACGGCAGCGAGTATGCGTTGGTGTCACGATATTGCTATTTGGAATAATAATTTAGTTGTTGCTGATGCTGGTAATCATCGGGTAATGATTTGGCAGGGTATACCAACAGAAAATAATGCCCCTTGTACGGTGGTATTAGGGCAAAAAAGCTTTGATTTTGTGGAGATGAATCAAGGAATTTATTTGCCGAGTGCAAGTAGTTTAAGTATGCCTTATGGGGTGGCAACAACTGAAGAATGGTTGCTAGTGGCGGATACAGCTAATTCGCGGTTGCTAGGATGGAAGCAGCCAGAATCTATATTATCATTGCAAGGTGCGATCGCTTCTGCAATCATTGGACAAAACAGCTATGAAAGCAAAAGCGAAAACCGCAATTATGGACTTCCGACGCGAGATAGTTTGAATTGGCCTTATGGGGTGAAAATTTGCGGAAATACGGCGGTAATTGCTGACTCTGGAAATAACCGAATTTTGCTATGGCGGTTTAACTATGGCGAGTGAAGAAATCAGAGTTAAGGGTACTGTTCAAGGGGTAGGGTTTCGTCCAACTGTTTATCGGCTGGCTAAAGCTTGCGGCTTGCGAGGGGATGTTTGTAACGACGGAGAAGGTGTGTTAATTCGCGCCTCTGGAAGTGAGGTAGCAATAGCAGAATTTGTTGCTAGGTTACAACAAGAATGTCCACCGTTAGCCAGAATTCAGGAATTAATCAGAACCTCTTGTACAGAAGAGTATCACTTTAATGATTTTGTGATTTCCCAGAGTGTCAGCAACAAAATCAAAACTGAAATCACTCCTGATGCGGCTACTTGTCCCCAATGTCAAAAAGAAGTCTTTGACCCCTTTAGTCGGTTTTACCGTTACCCTTTTACTAACTGTACTCATTGCGGCTCCCGTCTGAGTATTATTCGCGCCATTCCTTATGACAGATGTAATACCAGTATGTCTGCGTTTGTTATGTGTCCCGAATGTGCAGAGGAATACCATGATGTCGAAAATCGCAGATTTCACGCCCAACCTACAGCTTGCCATACTTGCGGCCCCTCTGCTTGGTTAGAACGTGCTGATGCTAAACCTGTTACTGCTTCTATGTTTTCGATGATGGATGATGTGGATGCAGTTTGTACATTGTTGCAAAAGGGTGAGATTGTAGCAATTAAGGGGATAGGTGGATTTCATTTAGCTTGTGATGCGACAAATGAAGCGGCTGTGCAGAAGCTACGTCAGCGTAAGCGTCGTTATGATAAGCCTTTTGCTTTGATGGCGAGGGATTTAGCTGTAATTGAGGAATATTGTATAGTCAGTGGGAAAGAGAAGGAGTTATTAGTTAGTGCTGCTGCGCCAGTTGTTTTGTTGCGGAAGAAAGAAGAAACGAACCGCAAAGGACGCAGAGGGCGCGAAGGAAGAAGAGTTCTAGAGGGTTTTGGTAGAAATTATAAGGGATATTGTATAGCAGAATCTGTTGCACCTGGGCAAAATACTCTCGGATTCATGTTACCTTATACGCCTTTGCATCATTTAATTTTGCGGCGGATGAATCGACCAATTGTGTTAACAAGTGGAAATATTTCAGATGAACCGCAGTGTATTGATAATGATGAGGCGCGAGAAAAGCTAGGGAAGATTGCTGATTATTTTATTTTACATAATCGAGATATTATCAACCGTGTCGATGATTCGGTAGTGCGGGTTGTTGATGATAAATTACAAATACTTCGCCGTGCTAGAGGATACGCACCTACACCAATTAATTTACCAGCAGGATTTGATAAAGTACCGTCAATTTTAGCAATGGGTAGTGAGTTAAAAAATACCTTTTGCTTGTTGCGTGATGGCGAGGCAATTTTATCGCAACATTTAGGTGATTTAGAAAATGCGGCGGCGTTTAATGCCTATCAAGATACACTGAATTTATATTTGAACTTATTTGAGCATAAACCAGAAGCGATCGCAATTGATAAACACCCAGAATATCTATCTAGCAAACTTGGTAAAGAACTCGCATCTGCAAATCACATTCCTCTGCATCAAATTCAACATCATCACGCCCACATCGCTGCTTGCATGGCAGAAAATGGCATTCCTTTAAATACATCACCTGTGTTAGGTATTGCCTTTGATGGTTTGGGCTACGGCGAAGATAGCAAACTTTGGGGCGGAGAATTTCTCTTAGCTGATTACCGTAAATTTCAGCGATTAGCGACATTTAAACCAGTTGCAATGATTGGTGGTGAACAAGCAATTTATCAACCTTGGCGTAACACCTACGCCCACTTGATATCAGCTAATCTTTGGGATAAATGCCAACAACAATATACTGATTTGGCAATATTAAAATTTCTAGCGCAAAAGCCTATAACCTTACTAAATCAGGCTATAGAAAAAGGCATTAACTCGCCGCCAGCTTCATCAGTAGGGCGATTATTTGATGCTGTAGCAGCCGCTATTGGTATTTGTACAGCAGAATGTAGTTATGAAGGACAAGCTGCGATCGCCTTAGAAAACCTAGTAGATGTTAACATCTTAAATAATAATGAAGAAACCCTAATTTATCCTTTTAATTTAAGCTTTTCCGATAATATTTATTGTATAGACTACGCACCAATGTGGACAGCTTTACTCAGTGATTTGCAGCAACACATTCCTCAATCAGTTATAGCTGCTAAATTTCACAAGAGTTTAGCTAATGCTGGAGTCAATATGGTTAAGCTTCTGTGTCAAGAATATCAAATTTCTCAAGTAGTTCTCACAGGAGGAGTATTTCAAAATACTATATTATTTCAGTTGGTTACTCAACAGTTACAAGAATTAAACATTAACGTACTAACTCACAGCTTAGTTCCTGCTAACGACGGTGGTGTATCGTTAGGGCAAGCCATCATTACAGCCGCAAAATTAATTACAAATTCTTAATCTCTTCTTCTCTGCGTCCTTTGCGCCTTGGCGGTTCGTTCTTATAAAGGAAAATAAAAATGTGCTTAGGAATTCCCGGACAAATTGTTGAAATCAGCGATAGTCAAAAAAAATTAGCCATTGTTAACGTTGCTGGTGTGAAGCGTCAAGTTAACATTGCTTGCATCGTTGATGAACAACATCCCCCCGAAGCTTGTTTAGGAGATTGGGTATTAGTTCACGTTGGTTTTGCGATGAATAGAATTAATGAGGAAGAAGCGGCGGAGACTTTAAAGTTATTAGAAGAAATTGCGGCGATGAGTTAGAGAGTTTTAACGCAGAGGGGTGCAAAGGTAAACGCTGAGTTACACAGAGTTTTTATTGAGAACTATCCTTTAGATTTTATGAAATACGTTGATGAATTTCGGAAACCGGAGAAGGCTGAAGCTTTACGCAGAGAAATTGAAAAAATTAGCCAGCAGCTAGATAAACATATCAAAATTATGGAAGTATGCGGCGGACATACTCACTCTATTTTTAAATATGGTATTGAAGAAATATTGCCGAATAATATTGAACTGATACACGGGCCTGGTTGTCCAGTATGTGTGATGCCAAAAGGGAGGTTAGATGATGCGATCGCTATCTCCCAATATCCTAACGTTATTTTGGCAACCTTTGGCGACACTATGCGCGTTCCGGGTTCTAAAGACAGCCTGCTGCAAGCCAAAGCCAAAGGCGCAGATATCCGCATGGTGTACTCGCCCTTAGATAGCTTAGAAATCGCTAAAAATAACCCCGATAAAGAAGTAGTCTTCTTCGCCCTCGGCTTTGAAACTACAGTCCCCAGCACTGCTTTTACCATTCTCCAAGCAGACGCAGAAAACATACGTAACTTTAGTATGTTTTGTAATCATGTATTAGTTATTCCCGCCCTCAAAGCCTTATTAGATAACCCTGACTTACAACTAGATGGATTTGTTGGGCCGGGTCATGTCAGTATGGTCATAGGTACTGACCCATATCAATTTATTGCCCAACAATATCATAAGCCAATTGTCGTTTCTGGCTTTGAACCATTAGATATTCTCCAGTCAGTTTGGATGCTATTAAAACAGTTAGTAGAAAATCGTTGTGAAGTCGAAAACCAATATAACAGACTTGTCGAAAAAGCTGGGAATCAAATAGCAATTAAAGCCATGAATAAAGTTTTTGCTGTGCGCGAAACTTTTGAATGGCGTGGTTTAGGTGAACTACCTTATTCCGGCTTAAAAATTCGGACTGAATATAGCCAATTTGATGCGGAAGTAAAATTTACCATACCTAATCAAAAAGTAGCAGATCATAAAGCTTGTAAATGTGGCGAAATCCTTAAAGGAGTTTTAAAACCTTGGGAATGTAAAGTATTTGGTACAGCTTGCACACCAGAAACACCGATAGGTACTTGCATGGTTTCTTCGGAAGGTGCTTGTGCAGCTTATTACAAATACGGACGCTTTTCTAATTTTAATCAGAAAAAGTTATCTGAAAAACAAACAGCAACCCTAACTTCATAACCTAAGATTAAAGTAAGCAATCCGAACGCTACAAGACAACAATTTTAGGATTGGAGTAGAAAATCATGCCTTTCGTTACAGTTAAAATTGCCCGTGGTCACTCCATCGAAAAAAAACGGCATCTAGTCGAAGCTATTACTAACGCCCTAGTCACATCTTTAGATACTAAACCAGAATGGATAACCATTCACATTGATGAATTCGAGCGTGAAAATTGGTCTGTTAATGGTATTTTACACTGCGATCGCCATCGCGGTAGACATGACGAAACAGGCAGATAAAACTAGTTAAAAATTGTAGGGTGCGTTACGCTATGGCTAACGCACCTCCTACAAAATTAATCAGGATCATTACATCTATATCATAAATTATTTTAATCAATTTAATATGGATTCATCATCATCAAACCAATTACAAAATTCTCTGTTTCATAAAATTGAACAAGTCCGTCGTCGCCAACCTAAAATTCGAGATACTCACATAACTCTCGCACATGGTAGCGGCGGTAAAGCCATGCGTGATTTAATTGATGATGTCTTTGTTCGTAGCTTTGATAATCCTATACTTTCTCAATTAGAAGACCAAGCCAGTTTTAATTTAGCTAATCTTTTACATCAGGGAGATAGACTAGCATTTACCACAGATTCTTATGTTGTAGACCCTTTATTTTTCCCTGGTAGCGATATTGGGGAATTAGCAATTAATGGCACAATTAATGATTTAGCAGTTAGTGGTGCAAAACCTTTATATCTCACCTGTAGCGTAATTTTAGAAGAAGGATTACCTGTAGAAACCTTACGCCGCGTAGTAGCAAGTATGCAAGCCACAGCTAAAAATGCAGGCGTGCAAATTGTCACAGGCGACACCAAAGTAGTTCATCGTGGTGCTGCTGATAAATTATTTATTAACACTGCTGGTATTGGTGTAATTCCCACAGGCGTAAATATTTCAGCACATAATATTCAACCAGGAGATGCCATTATTATTAACGGCGAATTAGGCAATCATGGCACAGCAATTTTAATCGCCCGTGGTGAATTAGCCTTAGAAACTGATATTACAAGTGATTGCCAACCCTTACATAGTTTAGTAGAAACCATCCTCAATGCTTGCCCTGAAATTCATGCAATGCGGGATGCCACACGCGGCGGTTTAGCTACAGTATTAAATGAATTTGCCCTGACATCTAATGTTGGTATTCGCCTTCATGAAGATACTCTTCCTATTAGAGAAGAAGTCAAAGGAGTATGCGAAATTTTAGGTTTAGACCCATTGTACCTAGCTAACGAAGGTAAATTAGTTGTAGTAGTAAAACGGGAGAACGCCGACAAAGTTTTATCAGCAATGAAAACTCATCCGGCGGGCAAAGATGCTTGTATAGTTGGCGAAGTCATCGCCTCACCCCCAGGCGTTGTATTCCTCAAAACTGCCTTTGGTGCTGAACGAATTGTAGATATGCTAGTCGGCGAACAACTACCAAGAATTTGTTAATCAATATTCTTATCTTTGCGCTCTTTGCGTCTTTGCGCGAAACAAAAACCATGCACGAACTAGGAATAACCCAAAATATAGTAGCCATAGTCACCGAACACGCCAAAGGCATGAAAGTGCAAAAAGTAGTGTTAGAAATCGGTAAACTTTCAGCCATTATGCCTGAAGCTATCAAATTTTGTTTTGATATTTGCTCTAAAGGCACACTTTTAGAAAATTCTATATTAGAGATTATCGAAATTCCAGGATTAGCAAAATGCCGCCAATGCGGTGCGGAAATTGCTCTGGAAAAACCTTTTGGAGTTTGCACTTGTGGTAGTGTGCAACTTGATTTAATAAATGGTGAAGAACTCAAAATTAAAGAAATAGAAATAGAGGAAATATGTGTGTAACTTGCGGTTGTTCTGATGATGCTGAGGGTAAAATTACAAATCTCCAAACAGGTGAAGTTAATCACCACCACGAACATCATACCCACACTTTACCAGATGGGACTGTGATTACCCATTCCCATCATCACGATGAAGCACCACAAATTCATGCCAAAATTCACGGCACAACTATATCTTTAGAACAAGATATCTTAGCAAAAAATAACTTATTAGCAGCCCAAAATCGGGGATGGTTTAAGGGTCGAAATATTCTCGCCTTAAATTTAATGAGTTCTCCTGGTGCGGGAAAAACAACATTATTAACTCGTACTATTAATGATTTAAAGCAGCAATTACCAATTAGTGTAATTGAAGGCGACCAAGAAACAACTAACGATGCTCAAAAAATTAAGGAAACAGGCTGTAAAGTTGTGCAAATTAACACAGGTACAGGCTGTCATTTAGATGCGTCGATGATAGAAAGAGGTTTACAACAACTCAACCCACCACTAAATTCTGTGGTGATGATTGAGAATGTAGGTAATTTGGTTTGTCCGGCTTTATTTGATTTGGGAGAACACCTCAAAGTTGTGATTTTGTCTGTCACCGAGGGAGAAGATAAGCCGATAAAATATCCCCATATGTTCCGCGCTAGTGAGATGATGATTCTCACCAAAGTTGATTTATTGCCTTACGTGCAGTTTGATGTGGAATGTTGTATTGAATATGCTAAACAAGTGAACCCGCATATTCAGGTGTTTCAAGTGTCGGCAATGACGGGTGAGGGTTTAGATAGTTGGTATAAGTGGTTGACGGAAAAGGTAGAGAGTTTGTCTATATCAGTATAAATTTTATTTCACGGAGAAGAGGGTAAGAGCTATTTCACCGTTAGGCTGACTGAATTTTGAACGAACCGCAAAGAACGCAAAGGACACAAAGGAAGAAATTAGTAACATACCTTTTAAAGTGTTAGTGTTAATTTGCGAGCTTTTCTTTGCGTCTTTGCGCCTTTGCGTGAGGCAATTCATCCTTGGCCGCAACACCAAACATAAAAACACAGATGCACATTGTCACCTGTGTTTATTTATATATCTCTGCGTTAAGCGAGATTCAGCACTTTGCGTAACAGTGCTTGGTCTTCTATTTTGGCTTTGAGGCGGCCATTTTCGACATCTCGAATCCAGCTTTGGCTTTTTCCGGTGAGTTTGGCTAACTCTCTTTGGGAAAGATTTAAATTTTTGCGGGCTTCTAAAATCTGTTCGCCAATTAAATCGCCTGTAATTCTGACTCGTTTTCTGTTTTTGATAGTGCGTCGTTGCTTTTTTTCAGAATCAGAGATTTGCTGTTCCCATTCTGGTGGGAGTTCAAATGACAAAATCCGCGCATTCATCAGCAGGTTCCATTTTCCGCGAGGGCCGGAATCTGTCAAGCGAGTTTCGCCACCACCATCGTTAATCCAAAATTCTAAGGCTTCGTCTGGATCTTCGGGAATGCCCATTAACTTCGCCCATAATGGTTGAATTTCTGGCGGGTAAGTTACTGGATCAAACATGGGTTTGATTCCCAAATGATTCAGCACTTCTAAATCACTTTCAAATGTCCGCAGTAGTCGTTTGCGTTCTTCTCGCTGTCTGGAGGCTAAAGTAACTTTTTCCTCGCCGTATGCGATGCGTAACAAGGTAGGAACTGTGATGCGTTGTTCTCTACCCATCTTAGTTTTAAAGAGTAACCACAGCATGAGTCTAACTGCACCTTCGTGTTGCTGCCAAATACTCATGACGGTAGTTAACAAGGTTTTTGGCAAACTACCATATTGATAAAAGGCGGTGCGCTCTTTACAGGCTTGTTTGTTTAAGAAATACTGCGCCCAGACTCCGGCTTTAATTTTGAAGGTTAGCCCGACTAGGTATTTACAGCCTATGTCGTCTTCTTGGAAGTGGTGTTGAATATGGACTAAGTGCCACAAGCGAGATTTGGTAACTGAAAATCCTTTGACGCGGCCTTGTTGTGGCCAGTCGATGGAAATCAGCAGGGAACAAGCTTGTTGGACAAGATTTTTCATTAAGGTGAGTTTGGCGGTTTTACTTAGGTCTTTACGTTTTTCTAGCCCCAAGTATTTCTCTATTTGCCGTTCATCTAGCGAAAATTCTTGCTCCCAAGGTTGTTCTAAGGTTGTTGCGTAGGCAGCAAATATCAGATGGAGACAAGCCGCGCGGATATCCATTGTCTCCAGTGCTTCTAGGTTAGTGATTAAATCACTGACATTAAAAGGATCTTGGATGTGAAAGGCGATCGCACCTTTGCCTTGGCTGACTTGTCGGCTGTAACATAGATATCCTTCTGCGTCTTGTTCCCAATTTAAGGAGGTGCGTTGAGCCAATAAATTACACGCTTCCCAAATTGCGATCGCCGAAGCAAAAGGGTTATTCTTCCCATTAGAAAATAAGTCCTGACTGGTAGCGTCTCGCGGTTCGACTTTGCATCTACCCTTTTTCGCTTGCCAGGGTATGGGAGAATTTGTGGGGCAAGCAATTACACACTGAGGTTCAGGATAAAAGCCCTCACAATTGTTACACAGACAAGGATCAATCCAATATTCATCGTCTTCTAACTGAATCGCACCCGTAGGACATTGGGGACGGCAGTTATCACATCCAACGCAACTGTTGTTAGGAATTGTATACGGCATAAAACTTCTTCCCACCTAATCGTTGAGATGTTTGGCTCAAGTCTCCCCCTGGATGTGTCCTGTTTATTCATTACTCACAACCACATTAATTACCTAGCAAGAAGTAGATTTTCTTGCGTCATCATTGCCCACATCCATATTCAGACTTCGCATCCAATTGGAGGCTATGTCAGGCTTTTAAGCCGAGCCGAATATTAGTTCGTCATTAACTATAAATTTCATAAATATTTAGATGATTTTGTTCATCATGAGCCTAGGAAATTTTCTTAAGCTTTCATGTTTTTTAATTCTTTATCTTTGATGTTTACCGGAAAAACTTAACCCAAGGTTTCTTGCAGAATATTTATACACAGAATGATTTATAAGAATAGAGTTTATTAATAATTTTAATATTTAATATTAAGCTAACTGCTGCTATAAAAGTTACATTTTTACTTGAGATGCTCTAATTCCCTTATACTCTCATATTTCGAGCATTTTTATTACTAATTAACAATACTTTGATAATACAAATCAAAAATATATTTATGTAACTGAATAACATATATTTTGTATAGTCAATTACTGTCTATTGAAACCTGCAAAATAATTTCATTATTAATAGATGTGCTAATAGCATTTTTAGTAATTTATTTAGCTTAATATGTCTGGCTTAAACCCACACTTTTTCAAGAAATAGGGGATATTGTTTTTTACAAATATCAAAATTTTATTGCTATAAAATCTCATTTATTAATCAAATTAAAATTAAAAAGTAGGATAAAAGTCATCAAACTTTAATGAAAGAAAAATTAATCGTTTGACAACAAAACAAAACAATTAGATTAAGTTAGTATGAAATTAAGTACAAACAATTTAGATAGGCAGAATCGCCGAAGGTTTATTCATGGCAGCACTAACAGGATTGACATTTGGAGGTAAAACCTGGACACCCAAATTTGCCCAGGAAATTGACAAAGATAAATGTATCGGCTGTGGCAGATGTATTAAAGTGTGTGGGTATAGCGTGCTGGATTTAAAAGCACTCAATGAAGAAGGCGAATTTGTCGAAGATGAAGAAGATGATGAAATCGAGCGCAAAGTAATGGTAGTTGCTAACCCAGATAACTGCATTGGTTGTGAAGCTTGCGCCCGAATTTGTCCTAAAAACTGCTACACCCACGCAGCATTAAACAACTAAATATTTGGCGACTGTAAAGAGTTGTTGTTTTGATTAGGGGGTACAAAGCAAGGTAACTAGAGGGGAATTAATACTTTACTAGAACTGAGTAAAAAGTTCATAGTAAACAAATGCGTAAATTCAAAATTGTTAATTATTAACTAAATCATACTTGCTGCTAATTTTACTGTTCAATATGAGAACTAACAGTACCCTCTAAAAATAACTAATTTTTGTAGAACTAGAAGGTACTCTTGTTGTAGTCGTGAGAAATATTTTTAAATTTTTGGGGGAAGGATCTGAAGAGATCTGGAAAATTCCCCCAAATTTTATAGGATCTAAGATACAAAGTTAATAAGTAGAACTCAAAAGTCAAAAATCAAAGACTAGAAAATTTTGATGATGAGCTTTTGTGCGGTTTTAGATAATGGGGTTGTTGATGCCACTGAAGTATAAAAGATGAAGCCTCAAGGATAACATTTCATACTTCATACTAGCCTACGGCAAGCCACCAAAGGGTGTCTACACACTTCATACTTACAGGATCTTTTATGCAACAAATTCCTGTTTCACTATGGACGCTAGTTGCTGGCATAGTAGTTACAGCGGCTAGTGTTTGGATTGGTCACAATCACACGCTATTACCAGAACAAGCATCACTACAAGCACCTTTGGTAGACGGATTTTTCAATATCATGTTTACCATTGCGATCGCATTGTTTCTGGTCGTAGAAGGAACAATTCTCGTTTTTTTAGTCAAGTATCGTCGTCGTCGCGGTGATGATACTGATGGTATACCTGTAGAAGGGAATGTTCCCTTAGAAATTTTTTGGACAGCCATCCCATCAGTGATTGTCATTGGTTTAGGCATCTATAGCGTAGATGTTTTTAACCAGATGGGAGGTTTTGAGCCAGGAAATCATCCTCATTCTGTGGCTCATGTTGCTCACGCTTCGGGAACTGCGATGGCGGCTACCCTCAATGATACGCCAGCCGAAGCAACCTCAGCCCCCAGCATTGGGATTGGTGCGAAAAACAGCGACAGCAAACCCGCTGACTTGGTAGTGAACGTCAAAGGGATACAGTTTGCTTGGATATTCGACTATCCCAACAGTGGCGTTACCACTGGTGAATTGCACGTTCCTATTGGTGCTGATGTGCAGTTGAATTTGTCTGCACAGGATGTAATTCATTCTTTTTGGGTTCCTCAATTCCGCTTGAAGCAAGACGCGTTACCGGGTATCCCCACTGAATTGCGATTCACCGCCACCAAAACCGGGACATATCCTGTGGTGTGCGCGGAACTATGCGGTGGTTATCATGGTTCCATGCGATCGCAAGTCATTGTCCACACACCAGAAGAATACGATCGCTGGTTGACCGAAAGCAAACTCGCTCAAACACAAGATTTACAGCAAGCTGTTGCAGTTAATCCCGCCGACTTATCCCCTGCTGAATTTCTTGCACCCCACATCCACAATATGGGTGTAAGTGCAGCAAGTATCCAGTCAATAGTCAAAGGTCAATAGTCAATAGTCAACAGTCAATGGTCAATAGCAATTAGTAACTCACAAATGACCAACGACAAATGACCAATGACCAATGACAAATGACCAATGACAAATGACCAAAAACTAATTTATGACACAAGTAGAATTTCCCCCCAACACGCCACCAGAGAAGAACTCATCCCCCAAAACGGTAGCTAGTCACGCCTCACATCCCCAGGCGTGGAAATGGTATGACTACTTCACCTTCAACGTAGACCATAAGGTCATCGGGATTCAATATTTAGTCACAGCGTTTTTGTTCTACCTCATCGGTGGATTGATGGCTGTTGCTATCCGCGTCGAACTCGCCACGCCAGATGCAGATGTACTAGATCCCAATCTGTATAACGCCTTCATGACCAACCACGGAACAATCATGATTTTCTTATGGATTGTTCCCAGTGCCATTGGGGGATTTGGTAACTACCTAATTCCGTTGATGGTTGGTGCGAGGGATATGGCATTCCCCAAGCTGAATGCAGTCGCCTTTTGGTTAAACCCACCCGCAGGATTATTACTGTTAGCCAGTTTCTTCTTCGGTGGTTCCCAATCTGGTTGGACAGCTTACCCACCTCTAAGTTTAGTGACAGCGCCAATTGCCCAATCTTTATGGATTTTGGCGATTGTTTTAGTGGGAACTTCTTCTATTTTGGGTTCCCTCAACTTTGTCGTCACCATCTTGATGATGAAAATCCCTAGCTTGAAATGGGATCAACTACCCTTATTTTGCTGGGCAATTTTAGCCACCTCCGTACTAGCACTTCTCTCTACACCTGTGTTAGCTGCGGGTTTGGTGCTGCTATTATTTGACATCAACTTCGGCACATCATTCTTTAAACCAGATGCAGGCGGTAACGTTGTTATTTACCAACACTTATTCTGGTTCTATTCGCACCCGGCAGTATATCTGATGATTCTGCCCATCTTCGGCATTATGTCCGAAGTCATCCCCGTTCATGCCCGTAAGCCCATTTTCGGATATAAAGCGATCGCATATTCCAGCGTGGCAATCTGCGTTGTCGGTTTATTTGTCTGGGTACACCACATGTTTACCAGTGGTACACCCGGCTGGATGCGGATTTTCTTCACCATTTCCACCCTCATCGTTGCTGTTCCCACTGGCGTAAAAATATTTGCCTGGGTTGCTACCCTTTGGGGTGGTAAGATTCGCTTCACCAGCGCCATGTTATTTGCGATCGGCTTGTTGTCGATGTTTGTCATGGGTGGTTTAAGCGGCGTAACAATGGGTACAGCCCCTTTTGATGTTCACGTCCATGATACCTACTATGTAGTTGGACACTTCCACTACGTCTTATTTGGCGGTTCTGTCTTTGGTATCTACGCCGGTATATATCACTGGTTCCCCAAAATGACCGGACACAAGCTAAACGAAGGCTGGGGACGCGTTCACTTTGCCCTTACCTTCATCGGCACTAACCTTACCTTCTTACCCATGCACGAATTGGGCTTACAAGGTATGCCCCGACGAGTCGCAATGTATGACCCCCAATTCATTAGCTTGAATCAAGTTTGTACCATTGGCGCATTCATCTTAGGCTTATCAGTCATCCCCTTTGCCCTGAATATTCTGTGGAGTTGGAGTAAAGGAGAAGTCGCAGGCGATAATCCTTGGCGGGCTTTAACCTTGGAATGGACAACCAGTTCACCCCCCATCATTGAGAACTGGGAAGTCTTACCAGTAGCCACCCACGGCCCCTACGACTACGGTCATAACGTAGAAATAGCACCAACAGGCACACCAGAAGTGAGTGCTTAGTTAAAACCTAACCCCCCAACCCCCTTCCCTACGAGGGAAGGGGGAGTCATGAAAGATTCCCCTCTCCTCGCAGGAGAGGGGTTAGGGGAGAGGTCAAATCTCACCCTTGTTAAAAATTCAGCCAGTAAAAATATGACAGTCGCCACACCCAGCGAACATCACACCGAAGAACATCATCCAGATTTGCGAGTTCCGGGATTATTAACCTTCCTCATTTCCGAATCCCTGATGTTCGGCGGATTCTTTGCTACTTACTTGTTCTTTCGGGGAACCACAGCAGTCTGGCCGCCAGAAGGAACAGAAGTAGAATTACTCGTACCCACAATCAATACCATCATTCTAGTATCTAGCAGTTTCGTTATTCACTTTGGTGATGTAGCGATTAAAAAGAATGATCTTGCCGGAATGCAACGGTGGTACAAAATTACCGCCATCATGGGCGCAATTTTCTTATTAGGTCAAGTTTATGAGTACATGACCTTGGGATATGGCATGACAGCCAACGTCTTCGCCAACTGCTTTTATTTGATGACAGGCTTCCACGGTTTGCACGTTTTTGTGGGACTGTTATTAATTTTAGGAGTATTGAAGCGATCGCAGCGTCCTGGCCATTATTCTGCCACCAAACACACCGGCATCGAAATGGCAGAAATTTACTGGCACTTCGTAGACATCATTTGGATTGTTCTTTTTTCTTTGTTATACATTCTCAATCAGTTTTAAAGATTGAGTAAGGGAGGCAAAAAGCAGTGTGGATGTTCCTCCTGCTTTATTGCCGTTTTGTTACGGCACAAAGTAATTCAATGTAAAAGAAATAATTATTTTGCCGTAACGCACCATTTATTTTGATGCGTTACTCTGTGCTTTCTTCATACTTTACACTTCATACTTCAGATGTATGCAAATCGATACCAATAGATTTTCTTGGTTTCAAGTACCAGAAAATGTCAAAAAATTACTAATCTTAGCCGCAGATACTTGGCATAATAATTCTGAGTCTGAGAAATATATGCAACAAGCTATCACTGAAGCTGGAGATAACCCAGACATTTTAGTTTCAGCTTATAGATATTTTTACTACAAAAATAATTATGTTCTCGCCTTGCAAACAACAACCAAATTATTAGATAAAATTAAAAAAGCAGAAAATTTTCCTGAAAATTGGGAACAGCTAAAACCCATACTTATAAATCGGAGGGAAGAAAGTCAAATCAGGTTGTACTTAAATGTCTACTCTGCTACTGGTTTGGTTTTGGCTAAATTAGGAAACATAGAACAAGCTAAAGAAATCAGCATCAGGGTTCAAGAAATTGACCCCAAAAATGATTACGGCGCTGGTATCCTCTTGGATATTTTGACACGTCCAGCCGAGGAAGAAGATTAAATAGTCAATAGTCAAGAGTTATTTGACAATTGACTCTTGACTATTGACTAATGACCAATATTTACCAACACTCAAAGGTCAACATTTACAAACCATGATGAACAATTTTTCTTTTTCTCGCACCTTTTCTACATTTAACCTGCCAGAAAATCCCCTTCCCAACACTGTTCCCTTATCCCCTATTAGTCTTCCTGAAACTAATTCTCCTTGGTATGCAGCACCAGTAATTGTCATGCCCTCAACTTCTCTATTTAGATTTTAAAAGTTATGCAAGGTAGGGATTGGCTACTTACTGGAGACGGTCAGTATCAGATCTGTAAAGCTGTCAGAGCATGGGATTTATTGCGAGAAAATTATCGCCTCTATCGTTTTTTGACTGAGGTGGAAGATGTTCTCAATGGTGTTGAGGATGAATCTAGCCGTCTACCAGAAATTAGGATGTTGGTGAGGCGCTTAATTGCTAATTCCTACTGGGTCAGAAGTCAACATTTAGAACCATGTTCTAAAACAGGAACTTCTGTTGTTCTCTTATATGATGAATTGGGTTTTCCGTTGACCGTCCAAACAGTAACTTTTGCACCAGGGACAACTTCAACGATTCATAATCATGGAACTTGGGGAGTTGTAGCTGTGTTAAAAGGTCAAGAAAAAAACACCTTTTGGCGGCGCAATCAAGACTCAAAATCATCAGAACAAATTGAACAGACGGGAGAAATAACTTTATCCCCAGGAGATATTGTTAGCTTCACACCCAATGCAATTCACAGCGTGCAAGCAGTCGGTGATGAACCAACTGTGACTTTTAATATTTATGGGGAAACTGATCCAAAACAACGATTTGAGTTTGATTTAGTTACCCAAACTGCACGAAAGTTTTAAGAAAGGCAGGGGAGACAAGCAGCAGCAAGCAAAGGGAAGATATTTTCCCCCCCGCCCCCTGCACCCCTGCTCCTCCGCCCAAATAAGAGGGGAATCTGCGTAAGTCCTAAACCATAAAGTGGATTAGGAGCAAGTACAATGGCAAGAGTAATTTTTTATGAAAAACCAGGCTGTAAAAATGGCACTCGGCAAAAAGTGTTGCTGACTGCGGCTGGTCATGAAGTAATTGCATATAACTTATTAACCGAACCTTGGACAATTCAGGGTTTACGGTCGTTTTTTGGTGATCGCCCTGTAGCTGAATGGTTTAATCGGGCTGCACCCAAGGTAAAATCTGGGGAAATTGTACCCGAAAACATCGACGCAGAAACCGCCTTGGTGTTGATGTTGCGCGACCCGCTATTAATTCGCCGCCCGCTAATTCAAGTAGGCGATCGCCGCGAAGTTGGTTTTGAAGTTGAAAAGCTTGACGCTTGGATTGGCTTAAAACCTGTAGATGAATCCTTCCAAGCTATGAGTGAAGACCTTATGAGTAAGGATTTACAAGGTTGCGCCCACGGTGGTAATCATCATCATGAACATGGCCACGGTCATGGTAATTGCAAACATTAAATTAAGTAAAAAGTAAAAGGGTAAAAGCAAAAGGAAAGAGGTAAAAAGTAAAAGGGCAAAAGGCAAAAGAGTTTATTTTCTATTTTGATTGTTTACTCTTCACTTTTTACTTTTTCCTTTTAACTTTTAACTTGTTAACTAATGCTCAAATCTTGAAACATTGCTGTGCTGAGGTAACGTTCACCGAAGGAAGGCTGAATCATCACAATTAAACGACCAGCATTTTCTGGTCGTTTTGCCACTTGCAGCGCCGCACACAAAGCTGCACCAGAAGAAATACCTGATAATAAGCCTTCTTCTTTGGCTAAACGCCGTCCGTAAATCATTGCTTGGTCATCACTGACTCTGATGACTTCATCAACCAGTTCCAAGCGCAACACATCGGGGACAAATCCTGCACCGATACCTTGAATTTTATGTGCGCCGGCTTCACCACCAGAGAGGACAGGGCTATTGCTGGGTTCAACTGCGATCGCTTGCAAATTCGGCTTACGTTGTTTCAATACTTCGGCAATTCCGGTAATCGTTCCGCCAGTACCAACGCCAGCAATCACAATATCTACTTCCCCGTCTGTATCTGACCAAATTTCTTCGGCGGTGGTTTCGCGGTGAATTTTGGGGTTAGCTGGGTTACGGAATTGTTGCAGCATATATGCGTCAGGTGTATTCGCCACAATTTCTTCAGCTTTGCGAATTGCACCTCGCATTCCTTCTGGGCCTGGTGTCAACTCTAATTTTGCACCATAGGCACGCAGCATTGAGCGACGTTCTTGGCTCATGGTTTCTGGCATAGTCAAAATTAGGCTATAACCACGGGCGGCTGCTACCATTGCCAAAGCGATTCCGGTATTTCCAGAGGTTGGCTCAACTAAAATTGTTTTACCCGGTGTGATGAAACCCTCCGCTTCCGCTGAGAGTACCATACTCAAGCCAATGCGGTCTTTCACCGAAGCTGCTGGATTCATACCTTCGAGTTTGGCAACTATTCGCGCCACTGCACCTTCAGCTTGGGGAATTTTATTTAGTTGAACTAAGGGAGTGGTGCCGATAAGTTCTGTGACATCTTTAGCAATTCGCATAAATTAACTCCTAAAACATTTAATTTTAAAGCAGCATATTTACTTATAACAATCATTTTTGGCTAACTGCTGAGGTTAGCGATCGCTAAACCTATTTACTTTCACTAAAGCATAAATATGTAACCCCAAGAAATAATTTTGGTTAATTTACACTTAAATTCGCATTTTCTATTACCATTAACTTAACATTCAACTATTTAAGTATTGCCAAATACTAAATATCAGTTTATTTAGGGGAACTTTATTAGCCGATGTTTGTCTAAAAACATATACAAACTCATTTCGTATTCTTTAACAAAATCATCCTTAAATCAACAGTCTATTTAACAGTTTTGCCAAATATCTAAATTTCTCCATATAAAGCTCTAAAATGTAAATTAAACACAGCAATTTTATTTATCAATAAAACTTAATTTATCTGTATTTATTTAATTGACTTTTTGAAAAAACTTAGTTATTTCAAATATAAAGTTTTTATCCTGAGTACAAAATTTATTCATCAAAATTTATTAAAAAAAATCGTTTTTAACGATAACCTGTCTAGCTTTAAGGCTGAGTACAAAAGTTCCAGAACCCCACCCCAGTAATACTAGTCCCTTTACTCAAAAATGCTAGTCCCTTTACCCCAAGCAATTTTTTAAAAGCTTGTGCAGTAATGTTTTGAGGTTTTGAGTACAACCTTAATCTATTTAATAAACTTAATCCATACCTGTTAAACAGCCATAGAGAAAGCCAACTGATATAAAACATATAGGATTTACGCAGAGATTCCCCTCTACCCCCCGAAATTCTCTAGCTTGCTAGTGAACTAGGGGGGACTTCTTAACCCCACATTTTCTAGTAAGAGTGCGTTAATTCGACAAGTATAAAAATATAATTTTTAGCAAAATAGGTAATTATCCACTAGTTGCTTACTAGTGTCATTTAAGAAACATAAAATTATATGCCTAATTTATTTATGAATCCATAAAACCCATAGTCTTCAAGCTATTTAGGATATACACCATAACTAAATTTTGTAATTTACTATGTAAAACTCTCTAATCTAGACCCTAAACTCTAGCCTATACCCCCTAGCTTCTACCTAGCCAAGGAGAGCAAAAATGAAAGTCAAACTTCTAAATGTTCTCACAGTTTGCCTTGTAACATTAATCGTAATTTCTCCAGCAATGGTAGCCCTAAAAGTAGTTTGGGAAAAACATGGAGAGTTAGTTAAGGCACAGAATTTAACTTGTGAAGTTAATAATATTAGCAAAGTAAATCAAGCCTTAGAACCTGTGGTGACGGCTGGTGTTAATAATTGCGATCGCCAAATCGTAAACCAACCGCCAACTACTGATTTTGTATATAAACTTGCCATTATTCTGCAATGGTTTATATTGCTAACCCCTGTGTGTATTGGGTTAGGAATTCTTGTATACGATAGGTATTTAGTACATCGTGCCGCCGTATTCCAAGAACAAGTAGAAATGT
Source organism: Nostoc sp. C96 (assembly GCF_059384975.1). NCBI lineage: Bacteria > Bacillati > Cyanobacteriota > Cyanophyceae > Nostocales > Nostocaceae > Nostoc > Nostoc sp. C96. Next base: position 1,260,721 of record NZ_CM182020.1, read on the forward strand.
TAGAAAGACTTTGGCAACAAAGTATTGAACAATAATCAATTCACACTCCAAAATTAGCAAATATTATGACAGAAGAACGGCAAGCTCAATATTTTGATTTAATCGATAAATTATTGCAATGTCCTAATGGTCAAGAACCAGAAATTTTAGAAGCACATTCAGAATTAATTGATGCTAATTTTGTAGAAGCAATGGCTAGAGTTGCTACAATGTTTGCTCACGAAGGCAATCAAGACGGCGCTCAATTTTTGTTTTTTTTAGCTCGTGAGCTTGCTAAACAATTAGGTTTATATCCAGACTTTAAAAATTCCGAAGCTGCAAAATCTGAAGTGCCAAATAAGGAGTAATCATGCTACTGACGGCTACTGATGCTGGACATATAGCGTTAGAGTTTCTTTTAGCAGACTGGAATATTCGTGACGAATACAGAGAGTGGTTTACTATTATAAAATCTCGTTTAACTGGCGAGAGTTGGTACATTGTAGAGTTGGGTGTAGAAGGCTTCCCTGATAGATGGTTTATTCAAGTTTACGATACAGGAGAATGTGATCCAAGTTATACTTTTACTTCTCCTATCAGTGGTAAAGAAGGATTTTCTGACTTTGGTGATTTACCAGAAATGGTTGCTGAAGTATTAGTCGCCGAACGCAAATCTCGATAATACATCTGATTATTTATAAAATATCGAGAAATTTCAGATCCCCGACTTCTTAAAGAAGCCGGGGATTTTGGTCTCTATTAACGTCTAACAAATCATTTTTTATATATTTTTTAACACTAAAAAGCAACGTATAACACACTTTATGTCATACTTGGTTGACAAATATATGTTATATTAAATAGCGTGATGAACGCTACAGAAACATCAGTTAAAATGATTACTGAAGATATCATCGCTAAAGAATTCAAAAGAATCATCAGCGAGTATTATCCAAAAGTTGGGGAACTATTAGACGGGTGCCATGTGAAAGTCATCACCTGTTTTTGGGGAAGACCGCCTAGACGTTTGCAATACATAGGTATTTACTGCTCTGAGGAAATGCTGCCCCATATTAGAGAACAACAAAAAATCCTCAGAGATATAGCAGACAATATGGGATTAGTCCAAGTCGTTTGTATGAACGCTAAACGCTTAATTCGTGATCCCAAATCGACGCTAAAAGATACCGATCCGCGCTTGTGGTTGGAGTTGCAAATGGTAGCAACCTAAGAATAGTAAACAATGAAAATTGGACTTTTCTGCAATTACGAAAATCATCATCAAAATGCCCGCCGGGCTATTTTTGAGCAAGTCGCTTTAGTTAGACAAGCCGAAAGCTTAAATTTTGCCGAAGCTTGGGTGAGTGAACATCATTTTAGTGAAATTAATATCAGTTCTTCTATGCTGCTATTAATGGCACATTTAGCGGGTGTCACCTCAACAATTCGCTTAGGCACAGCGGCGGTTTTACTACCATTTCACAACCCGATTCGGGTAGCAGAAGATATTGCTACCTTGGATAATTTGTGTAATGGCAGATTATTATTTGGAGTGGCTAAAGGTGGGCCTTTTCCTCAGCAAAATAAACATTTTGCAATTTCAATGGGAGAATCTCGCGCCAGAATGTTAGAGGCGATCGCATTAATTCACAAGCTGTTATATGAAAATGAAGTTTCATTTCACGGACAACATTATCAATGCGATCGCCTCACAGTTTATCCTAAACCACTGCAACAACAAATCCCTGTATACATAGCCAGTGGTGATGAGACAAGCATAGAATTTGCCGCTAAAAATTCCTTTAGCTTAATGGGAGGGCCACCCTTTGCGCTAGAGAGATTGAAAAAGACAGTGAGCCAATATCGAGATATTAATCCCAGTGGTGCAGACAATTTTGTCTTAGCGCGGTTCTTTTTTGTTGGACAAACCAACGCAGATGCTATCACCGAAGCTATGCCTTTTATCCGCCAATTTAGCCAAAAAATGAAAGCTAATTCGGCAGTAGTAATGCAGAATAGTTCCAATGGTCATAAGGCATTTGACCGTAGCAACATTTGTTTTGACGAAGACTATTTGATTGAAAATTCAATCATTGGTGATCCTATCACTTGTCGAGACAAAATCAAAAAATTTCATGACGAATTGAATCTAGGTACATTAGCGCTCAAACCGACATCGTTTGATATGCAAAAAAACATCGAAAGTTTGCAGCGCTACAACCAAGAGGTACGCAATTATGTCTAAATTAAACCTGCTTCCACCCGATGATTTACCTCCAACAAAGGTAACAAAAGAGGATGGAATGCTGCATCTAGAGCTAGAGCAATCGATTGGTAGATGTTTTTATTACAGTTGCGATCGCATTACTCAAGCTTTACTCAATAATTGTCAGTGGTATCTTACTGATAAAAACACCAAAGTGATGTTAGTAATTGATTGCCCTGACATCGTATCTTACTGGCATATAGTCAGCAATATTCCCCAATTAGGTAATAGATTAGAGAGATTTACAACTAATGCCAAAATCAAAGTTTATCCACCTTTTGGTAAAGGTGAGCCATTAGAAATTAGTGTAAATGAAATCTCTGCTTATCGAGATTGGCTGTAAATCATATTTACTAAATTTAAAAACCCAGTTTTTGCACAAAAACTGGGTTTTCTTTATAGATAATTGACCTAGTGAGTAAAAGAGCGATCGCATTTAATTTCAAAACACAACATCCAGCTACACCCGTTGTAAAGGTATCATAATTATAAATTCCGTACCTACGCCAGGAATAGATTGACATTCTAGCTGTCCTTCATGAGTTTCCACAATTATTTGATAACTAATAGAAAGCCCCAAACCTGTACCTTTACCAACTGGTTTAGTAGTGAAGAAAGGATTAAATATTTGTTGCGTTGTTTTTTCATCAATTCCAATCCCATTATCACTTATGCGAATAGAAACCCAGTTATTGATTAATTCTGTAGTAATCTTGATAGTGGGGGTAAAAGTTTCAGTTTGCAGTGTAGCCAAACCATTTGATTTAGCATAAGTATGCTGACTATAATTTAATTTCTCCTCTAAAGCATCAATAGCGTTGCTAATAATATTTATTAATACTTGATTCAGCTTACCTGCATAACACTCTACCCAGGGTAGATTGCCGTATTCTTTAATAATTATAATTTTTGAACAACCGAGTTGAGAATTTAAGCGATTTTGCAGAATCATCAATGTGCTATCAATACCTTCATGAATATTGACTTTTTTGAGTTCAGCTTCATCTAATCTGGAAAAAGTACGTAAAGAGCGAACAATTTCACTAATCCGCTGACTCCCTATTTCCATAGACTGTAAAACTTGTACAAAATCTTTTTTGATAAACTCCAAATCAATTTTTTTGATTTTCTCAGCTATAGTTACAACCGGATTTGGATAATATTCTTGATAGCATTTTAGTAGTTCTAAAATTTCTTCGGCATATTGAGTAACGTAGTTAATATTGCCATAAATAAAGTTTACTGGATTATTGATTTCATGGGCAATACCAGCTACTAAAACTCCTAAAGCAGACATCTTTTCAGATTCTACTAATTTGCTTTGCATAGCGCGTAGCTTTTTTAAAGTTTCCTCTAAGTCTCGACTTTGTTCTTCTAAAGTTTTTTGTGAATCACGTAATTCGTCAATTACTTTGAGAAACAAAGCCTCTTTTTTCTCATTTGTTTCCTCTAATGCAATTCTTAAAGATTCAGAGCGATCTAGTTTTTTTTGGAGAATGCGATTGGCTTTTTCCAATTGTTTAATTTTCTGCTCATAATCTAATTGCATGATTTTTTAATATATTCCTATCAAAAGGGTAACAAAAGTCTCATGATGCAATCTAGTTTCACCACCACTGTTTAACGGAGAAATTTCACCATGAGTATAAAAACCACAACCTGGGATTTCTGCTGTCAAAAATTCCTGAGCCAGTTGATATTCTTCAATTGTGCGTGTACCTAGTAATAGCCGACGAGCCGCACAAGAAAAAAATAAAGCTGCATCTGGCTGTTTCCCAGGATAATTATTTAAGGCATTTGTAATTGATGTTTTCGCAGCACCTAAAATCTCATCTCGACTTGCTTGTGCTATTTGAACACAAGCATCTGCTGGCACTTCTCCTAAAAAAGTGATGCTACCATTTTCAGGATTATAAATGCTAGGCGCACGCATATAAAATTCCTCAGTTTCTGATTCAAATACCGCTAAAGGATATTCACCAGAAGGAGGAAGACCACCTAAATAATGATGATAAAAATCTAATGCTGGTTTGCCATCAATTTCATAGAGAATATTTTGCTCAACCTTGGTAACTTTGCCTTTTCTTCCTAGAGGATGCCAACCACTAGCGACTCCTTGAGAAAATAAGAAATTACCAGAAAATATCAATACAGGAACAGAATCACTGAGAATTTCTGTTTGAAAAAATTGATATGTCTTTGTAAATTTCCATTGATCGGCGGTTAATCCACCAAAAATAGGAATATCTTTCCCCAAAGCGACTTTCAAGCCTTCAACAATCACCACCCCATCAACTGTTAAACTTTCGGGAAAAGTCAAACATAATTGAGAGAGAGATTGATGTTTAATTTTTGCTTTTGCTTGTTCTACAGCTTGTTTTGTAGCTAACATTGGGTCTTGAGATAGATTTCTACCCAATCCTGCATAAATTTCAATTTCATCAGCACAAAATAGCATTAAAGCTAGTGAATCTTGCTGAAACTTTAATAATGAAGAAATTTCGGCATCGCTAGTACCACCAATTAACTCAATTCCAGGAAAAGCCAGCACAATTTCTTGCAAGATAAGTGCATAATCAAAATCTATTGCCGCAAATAAAATACCAGCTTGAGGACGTTTTTCACCTAAATTATCTTGACATTGCTCGATAACTTCAGTAATCGCCGCTAAAGAATCAGGGTCATTACTATGGCCAACTACTACATTCAACATATATATATCTGGTCTGGAAGTTTTCTACCGTGAATTTATTATTCCCAAACCAGATTGCTTTTATAATGCCGACTATAAATTTATGGAGGGCATGTAAGAATTACTTAGAAATTTTTAGAAATTTGTAACTTGGCTTTTGTATAAACTAAGGATGGAGCTTTGTGGCGAGGTATTTGATGTCACTGGATTTGCAGAAATTTTATCAGGCGTGCAACCCTAGTAAGACGTTGGCGGTGGAGAATGCCGAGGATCGGAAATATTATATTGATTTCTCCTCAGTGCGTGGCGGCAGGATTATTGAGGAGCTAAAGGAAAATATTACGTTTTTTTCCCCTGATGAGCCGACTTGTGAACTATTTACCGGACATATTGGCTGTGGTAAATCTACAGAACTGCTCAGACTCAAAGCTGAATTAGAAGAAGTAGGCTATCAAGTAGTATATTTTGAGTCTAGTCAAGACCTAGAAATGAGTGATGTTGATATCGGAGATATCTTACTAGCGATCGCTCGCCGTGTGACTGAAAGTCTGGACACTCTAGAAAAACAACTCAAAATTCCTGAACCCAAAGGTTTGAAGAAAATTATCGAAGGCGCAGCCAAACTGGTGCAGGTAGAACTTGAATGGTCGACAGAGTTTACCATCGGCATTGGCAAAATTACCGCGAAAGCCAAAAATAGTCCAGAGTTTCGCAGTAAGTTACGCGAATATCTTGGCCCGCGTACCAAAAGTATTTTAGATGTCATTAACGAAGAACTGATTGAATCTGCGATCGCTAAATTACAGCAACATGGCAAAAAAGGACTGGTGGTAATTGTTGATAATCTTGATCGCCTTGATACTGCACAAAAACCTTGGGGAAGACCTCAGCCAGAATATCTCTTTGTGGATCGGGGTGAACAGTTACGTCAACTCAAATGTCATGTTGTCTACACCATTCCTCTATCGTTGCGGTTTTCTAACGATATTGAAAGATTGACTCAACGATTTATGGTAGACCCCAAAGTACTACCAATGGTTCCAGTACAGCAACGCGATGGTAGCATTTGTGCAGAGGGTATGTATCTCCTCAAACAGATGGTATTAGCCAGAGGCTTTGCTGATGTCCCAGCCGCGCAACGCCTCGACTTGATTCCAGAGGTTTTTGATCACCCTGACACTTTAGAAAGACTGTGCTGTGTGAGTGGTGGTCATGTCAGAGAATTACTCAGACTCCTCTATGACTGGATTAAAAAACAAAGACGTTTACCTTTGGGACGTGATTTTTTAGAAAATGTGATTAAGTATCGTTGCAATCAAATGACCTTGGCAATTTCCGATCATGAATGGGAATTGCTGCGTCAAGTCGCAAAAAACAAGCAAGTCAACGGTGATGAAGGTTATCGCAGTTTGGTACACAGCCGATTTGTGTATGAATATTGCGATCGTGATGGTTTTTGGTTTGACCTGAATCCAATTTTGGCAGAAGCTCCGGGGTTAAAATTATGAGCGAATTGTACCGACTCGAAACAGATAACGAAAATTCTTTACAAGAATTAAATTGGGCGATCGCTACTTCTCAAGGAGAATTTTCGCTGATCTTAGCGCGGTGTAATGCCACTAGTGTCATAAGAAGCTTGATGCAAACTTTGCAAGCATCCAGTGAAGTTGAAATTCAAGAAATAGTTTTAGATAAATCAGTCAAAACTATTTACCAAACGATCCAAAACACCATCCGCGCACAGCATCCCCAGGCTTTAGTCGTCTCTGCTTTAGAGTCGGTTACTAACTTAGAACAAGTTTTGATTACGGCGAATCAAGTCAGAGAAGAATTTCGCAAAAATTTTCACTTTCCTTTGGTGTTGTGGGTGACAGATGAAGTCTTGCAAAAACTCATCCGCGTCGCACCCGATTTGCAAAGTTGGAGTACGACAGTTGAATTTGCGATCGCTAGTGCTGATTTAATTAATTTTATTGAGCAAACAGCCGAGGAAATCTTTACTAGAGTTTTAGCTGCGGGTGCAGGGAGATATTTGGATCAAGTTGCACTCAATTTACAAATTGGTTCGTCTCGCCGAGTGGAGTTAGAAGCCGCAGCCAATGAACTACAAAATCGTCGCTTGAGTCTTTCTTTAGAACTCGAAGCCAGCTTAGAATTTATGCTTGGTCGAGCTACTGCTAATTTTATGGAAGAGTCTCGACAACATTACGAGCGCAGCTTAGCACTGTTTGAACAAACTGATCAATTCTTAGAACATCGTGCTGCGGTACTTTATTCCTTGGGTGTGTGGTGGAGTACATTTGCCGTGCTGCATCTCTCCGAACAAGAAAGTTCTCGTGCTATTTCTACTGAATATCTTCAAAAATGTATCGCAGTCTTTGAGCAAGCGAATCGCCAAGACTTAGTAGCCAAATTCATCAACGCCTTGGGAGTAGTTTTGCAACAACTCCAGCGTTGGGAAGAATTAGAAACTGTAGCTAATAAAGCCTTAGCCTTGCATCAAATTTATGAGCATCCGTTGAAACTTGCAAGAGCATATAGTTTCAAAGCCGAGGTAGCACTGGCAAAATTAATGCCAGATGCAGCCAAAGCCGCTGCTGAACAGGCGCTAAATTTGCTCGATAACTATCAAAGAAATATACAGCAGCCAGTTAGTGAAGAAACTAAGGCAGATTTAGAATGGGAAAACTCCTATCATCGTGGCTGGTACTTGTTTGCATTGGGGCGATCGCAAGCTGCACTCAACCAACCAGAATTAGCATTGAAAACCTTAGAAACTGCCAAAACTGACACTAAAGCTCAATATGATCCAGAGCTTTATATTGGTATTTTAGCCCAATTGCGCGACAACTATTTTAAAAAAGGTGAATATTTAACAGCATTTAATATTAAGCAATATCGGCGTTCTATTGAACAACAATATAGTTATCGTGCCTTTATTGGTGCGGGAAGATTGCAACCACAACAGCAAGTAAATAACCCCGCCTTAGCATTAGCTGAAAACTCCGATACAGTCGCGCAAGAAATTGCTGCATCTGGGAGACAACCAGATATAAAGCGTTTAATTGAACGCATGGGTCGCCACGACCATAAACTGACAATTATTCATGGACAATCTGGTGTAGGTAAAAGTTCAATTTTGCAAGCTGGGTTAATTCCCGCCTTAAAACAAAAGCCAATTGGAACGCGTGATGTTTTGCCTGTTTTACAGCAAGTTTATCCAGATTGGTTGAGGGAAGTAGGAGATAGATTGAGAGAGGCGATCGCTAATTTAACTCCTTTCGCTCTCAAGCCCTACGAAGGCGATGATATACCTATTTTTCATGATAAGAATTCTATCTTAGAGCAATTTATCAAAAATGATGATTATAACTTATTAACAGTCTTAATATTTGACCAATTTGAAGAATTTTTCTTCGTTTATAAAGACCCAGGTAGTAGAAAAACTTTTTATGAATTTTTACGTGAATGCTTAGATATACCTTTTGTTAAAGTTATTTTATCCTTGCGAGAAGATTACTTATACTATCTTTTAGAGTGTAATAATCGACTGGCTGATTTTGAAGTAATTAACAACAATATTTTAGACAAAGATATTCTCTATTATTTAGATAACTTCTCCCCAGAAGATGCTAGAGCAGTTATCCACATCCTGACAGCTAAAACCCCATTTGTTTTTGAACCATCACTCGTAGATGAATTAGTCAAAGATTTAGCCAGAGACTTAGGAGAAGTCCGCCCAATTGAATTGCAGGTTGTAGGCGTGCAACTGCAAACTGAAAGAATTACCAAACTAGAACAATATCAACAACAAGGCCCCAAAGAAAAATTTGTCGGGCGCTTTTTAGAAGAAATTGTTCAAGACTGCGGTACAGAAAATGAGCAGATAGCCAAACTAGTGTTGTATCTACTCACAGATGAGAACAATTTACGCCCTCTAAAAACTCGTGCTGATTTAGAATTAGAATTAGAAGTCCAACCTGAAAAACTCGACTTAATTTTAGAAATATTAATTAAATCAGGACTAATATTTAAAGTCCCAGCAATTCCCTCAGACCGCTATCAACTAGTTCATGATTATTTAGTTCCCTTTGTTCGCCAACAACAATCAGAAAGATTAATTAAAGAACTAGAAAAAGAGCGAGAACAACGGAAGTTAACTGAAGCCAAATTAAACGAAGTTCTCCAACAACAACTACTAGAAACACGTCGCGGCTTACTTTGGAAAGTCTCACTAGGAACTATAGCAGGTGCATTGGCAATATTTTTACCGTTAATATTCATTAATCAGAATAATGCCCAACTGCTTGCTATAAGTAGCAATGCAAAAAGCAAGCTGAATTCAAATCGAGATTTAGAAGCACTAATAGAAACTATCAAAGCTGGCAAACGACTAAAACAATGGTGGTCAATAGGAGTAAAACCAGAGACAGAAATGCAGGTAAAGACTGCTTTGCAAGATGTAGTTTATACCATAAGAGAAGTTAATACCTTAGAAGGTCATGCTGACAGTGTTACTAAAGTAAGTTTTAGTCCTGATGGTCAAACAATAGTTTCTGGCAGTGCTGATGGCACTTTAAAAATATGGAGTCGAGATGGTAAAGAAATATTTAGTTCTTCAGTTCATGATAAGAAAATTACCTACATTGACTTTAGCCCTGATTCTCAAATGATAGTTGCTGGTAGTGTGGATGGCAAAGTAATACTCAAGAATCTCACAAATCAAGATGAAAAAAACTTCAATTTTCAAGCACATGAAGAAGAAATTACTAATGTTAGTTTTAGTCCTGATGGTAAAAAATTACTTACTGCCAGTAAAGACAAAACTGTTAAACTTTGGAGTTTGGATGGTAAAGAACTAAAGATATTTCGTGGGCATCAAGACAGTATTACCAGCGTTAGCTTCAGCCCTGACGGTCAGCTAATTGTTTCTAGTAGTCAAGACAATACAGTAAAACTATGGAATTTGGATGCCCAACAAATTCAGAACCTAAAATTTAAAAATTCCGTTAATCAGGTTGTTTTTAGCCCTGATAGTCAGACAATCGCTTCATTAGAAGAGAGCGGTGAGCTCAAACTTTGGCAGCGCAATGGTTCCTTGCTAAAAGAATTTTATGCGCTTGGAGGTCAAAGTGTACGTTTTGGTCTTGATAGTAAAACTATTGCTTTAGCTACTGTTTATAATTTGAACTCTATTAGCTCCAGAATGAGGGTAGGAATATACAACATTGACCAAACTGACGAACAATTTCCTACGCTAACTTTTGAGCTGACAGGACACAGAAATAAAATCACTAGCGTCAACATTAGTCCAGACTTTCAAATGGTGGCATCTGGAAGCGAGGATAGAACTGTACAACTCTGGAACATTCAAAAAAATAATAATTTTGAAAGCTCTGATAACTTTTCAGCACTAAATGTAAGTTTTAGCCCTAATAGTCAGCTAATAGCTTCTGTTAGTAATAAAGTAAGATTATGGCAGCAAGATGGTATTCTCAGAACAACTTTGCCAAGAGACAATTCAGAGTTTAGCTTTAGTCCAGATAACCATACATTTGTCACAGCTAGTGAAGATAATTTAGTTCAACTGTGGCAAAAAGATGGGACTTTTATGAAAACTCTTCAGGGGAATCTAGTATCAGGAAGTTTTAGTCCTGATGGACAAACTATCGCATTAGTCAAAGATGATAATAATGTCGAATTATTAACAAGTGATGGCAAGCATATTTCCACGCTTAAAGACATTAAACATAAGGTGAATAGCATAATTTTTAGTCCGGATGGCAAAACTCTAGCAACATTAGGTGATAGTAAAAATCAGATTATCAACATTTGGCAACGTAACGGTAATTTGATTAAGAGCTTGAAAGATTATATTAACTATACATTAGTAGGATTTAATCAGAATGGAGATATTTTAATTCTTGCAGGTCAAAAAAAATTAAAATTCATACATAAAAGTGGTAAAGAAATCAAAAATATTAATTCTGTATTTTCGGATTCAGTTAATTTCAGTGATGATGGAGAGAAGTTAATATTTTTTAAACAAGAAGAAGAAAAGAAGCTCAGATTAGAACTATGGAATACTAATGGAACTTTGATCGCAACTTTGCCATACTCTGATGTCGATATTGAAAACTACAGTTACCAAAATCCTTATTTTATAGGTAAGCCTCAAGCAATAGTTTATCAAGATGATCAGCAAATAAAATTCTGGACAGCGAATGGTTCTTTTATTTCAAAATTTAATAGTATCAATAAACAAGGATATCAAATTAGCCCTGATGGACAAATTATAGTTACAAGAGAAGAAAAAAATATTATCAAGCTCTGGAAACGTAATGCCACAATTCTTAATACTATTCAGTTAAAAACTAAAAAAGCTACAGCTAAAACCATAACTTTTAGTTCAGATAGTCAAAAGTTAGCCATAACAACCAATCAAAACAACATCGAAGTATGGCATATAGATGGGAGCTTTATTAAAAGTATAAACACCTGGAATGATAGTAGAGTTAAACGTTTAAAGTCCGATAATCCAGAAAATCAAAGTTACGATACGCCTCTAATATTTGATAGTGACATATTAATAACTCGCACCCAAGAAAATCAATTAGGATTATGGAAATTTGATAGTAATAGAATTAAAAAAGTCTCGGTTGCTAAGTATATAAATAACCTGGGTAATTTGGTTAAAGATATTTATGATGTTAACCAAAACATAATAGCAACTAATAGTAGTATAGACACAGTAAAAATATGGCAAATTCCAAAAAAGGTAAACAAAGAAGCACATTTATTAAATTCGATTAAAGGGCATAGCAATCAAATAACAAGTTTAGCTATTAGTTTTAATGGTACATTAATAGCCTCAGCTAGTAAGGATAACACTGTAAAAATTTGGCAGCGTGATGGCAGGCTGATCAGTACATTTAAAAAGCATAAAGACAACGTAAACAGTGTCAGCTTTAGCCCAGATGGTGAGCTGATTGCTTCTGCTAGTGATGATAAAACTGTAAAAATTTGGCAACTAAATGGCGAAGTAGTTAAATCTTTTGAAGATCATGGTAACGTTGTTACAAATGTGAGTTTTAGTCCAGATGGTAAGTTAATTGCCTCTGCTAGTAGAGATAACACTGTAAAAATTTGGAGTCTAGACAAAAAAGAAATTACTACTCTAAATAATGACTACCCTATTACCAGCATAAGTTTTAGCCCAGATAGCAAAATGATTGCTTCAGCAGATTTTAAAACAGTCAAAATCTGGAGTATTGACGGCATTTTGTTAAGCACTTATGAGCGTTTTGGCAACAGGGGTGTGAGTTTCAGTCCAGATGGTAAGAGTATTGCTACTACTGGTGAGAGCAAAATTTTTGATATTTTTGCTACTCGCAAAAGCGAAATTTTGGTTTGGGATTTAGACTTAAATCAACTTCTCAAGCGTGGTTGCAATTGGGCGCGTGCTTATCTCCAGAATAATCCAAAAGCGGAAAGCGATCGCCACCTCTGTGACGACATCTACAATCAAAAGTAATGGTGAGCGCGATCGCTAATTTCACTCGCTCTTTGTCCCACAATTTTAGGATGTACAACCTTTAATTTCATCTGTTCAGCACACCCAGTTAAAAAAGGCTGACCTAAACCTATACTCGCAAAAGGACTTTCACTAGGAACATCTAATTGGGAACTAATCAAACCCAACTGCGCTTCACATTCAGCCGAAAATTTGAGTAACTCCACACCCTTAACACTGAAGGTCGAACCAGTCAGCCTTTGTCGCCAAGCTAAACTTTGCTGAGTATAATTCAGAGTACACAAATTGCGATCGTCCTGACGCACTATCACCCGCTGATCATTTTCCCACGTAAAATCGGCCAATTCTTTTGGCAATCCCCAAATTTCTCGACCACCAGCCATAGAATCAACGTTATCTACATAAATGTGCGAAACCCAAGCACCAATTTTATTTTGATAATTAACCATAGCCGGAGCAACGATTAACTCACTGTACTCCAACACAGAACCTTCCCCGTAATTGGATAAATAAACAGCAGCAAGAGTTTTACCCGGCCAGACAGAGAAAATTGGCAATTCCGTCGGAATGAGAGAGCGTACATGGTTAATATTTACCAGATGAACAGAGGCGATCGCTTTGCCGCAAAGTGTCCAAGGTGTTGCAGGATAAGACATATAACAATTTTAGATTTTAGATTTTAGATTTTGGATTTTAGATTTTGCAGAAAACTTTTACCTCATTCACCTACAATCTGCTGTAACCTTTAATCTGTCTACTATCACCTGTAACCTTTAACCTGTAACCTATATACCAAATCCTCCACATAAAAAAATCCCCACCCAGGTGAATACCTAGATGGGAAATATTGAGTAGAGAATTTCTCACCTTCCCTACAACATTGGAGGAATTATTTGCTTTCAGTGAAATCTGCGTCAATTACATCATCACCGCTACCAGAGGAAGTAGAAGAACCGCCACCACCATCTTGAGGTTCAGCGCCAGGTGCAGCACCGCCAGCTTGTTGATATATATTGCTACCAACCGCGAATAGTGCTTGTTGCAATTCTGGCATCAGCTTGGCGATTTGCTCATCATCCTCTTTAGCAACAGCTTCCCGCAGGTCTTTTATCAAACCTTCTACTTTGGTTTTGTCAGCCGTAGGTACTTTATCGCCTAATTCTTGCAGCTGCTTTTCAGCTTGGTACGCCAAGGAATCAGCTTGGTTCTTACGTTCAATTTTCTCACGGCGCTCTTTGTCAGAGGAAGCATTTTGTTCTGCTTCGCGTACCATCCGGTCAACATCATTTTTATCTAAGGTAGAAGCACCAGTAATGCTGATGGATTGTTCCTTACCAGTACCTTTGTCCTTAGCCGTAACGTTGAGGATACCGTTAGCGTCGATGTCGAATACAACTTCGATTTGAGGCACGCCACGGGGTGCAGGTGGAATACCATCGAGGCGGAAGGTTCCCAAACTCTTATTATCGTTAGCAAATTCCCGTTCACCTTGGAGGACGTGAATTTCTACGTTAGTTTGACCATCAACAGCAGTAGAGAATACTTCGGATTTTTTGGTAGGAATTGTCGTGTTACGAGGAATAATCTTGGTCATTACACCACCCAAGGTTTCTACACCCAAGGACAATGGTGTTACGTCTAACAACAAAATACCTGTAACATCACCAGCTAACACACCTGCTTGAATTGCCGCACCAACGGCTACTACTTCATCAGGGTTAACAGTTTGGTTAGGCTCTCTACCCAAAATCCGCTTCACCAACTCTTGGACTGCGGGAATACGGGTGGAACCACCAACTAGTACCACTTCATCGATATCATTTTTGCTTAACTTGGCATCACGTAACGCATTCTCCACTGGAATCCGAGAACGGTCAATCAAGTCAGAGCAAAGTTCTTCAAACTTAGCGCGAGTCAGCGTCATATCCAGGTGCTTAGGCCCGTCCTGGGTAGCGGTGATGAACGGTAAGTTAATTTCTGCTTGGGTAACGCTAGAAAGCTCAATTTTGGCTTTTTCTGCCGCTTCTGTTAAACGTTGCAGTGCTTGTCTGTCTTTACGGAGATCAATACCTTCGTCTTTGCGGAACTGTTCAGCTAAGAAATCAACGATTTTTTTATCGAAGTCGTCACCACCGAGGTGGGTATCACCAGAAGTTGCTAATACTTCAAATACGCCGTCGCCAACTTCCAATACAGATACGTCGAATGTACCACCACCTAAGTCAAATACCAGGATGGTTTCGTTGCTCTTTTTATCAAAGCCGTAAGCCAAAGAAGCGGCGGTAGGTTCGTTGATAATCCGCAGAACTTCAATCCCGGCGATTTTACCAGCGTCCTTTGTGGCTTGGCGTTGGGAGTCGTTGAAGTATGCAGGGACGGTAATTACTGCTTGAGTGACAGTTTCACCTAAATATTTGCTTGCGTCTTCCACTAATTTGCGGAGAACTTTTGCCGAAATTTCTTCTGGAGCAAACTGCTTGCCAGCACCAGGAGAATCTAGCTTGACGTTACCACTGCTGCTGAGGACTTTATAAGAAACTTCGGTTGCTTCATTAGTCACTTCGTCATAGCGACGACCGATAAAGCGCTTCACCGAGTAGAAGGTATTTTCAGGGTTCATCACCGCTTGGCGTTTGGCAATTTGCCCTACCAAAGTGTCGCCATTTTTGGCAAATGCTACTACTGATGGTGTTGTCCGAAAACCTTCTGCATTGGCAATAACCGTGGGTTTACCACCTTCCATCACTGCGACGCAGGAGTTAGTTGTACCTAAGTCAATTCCAACTACTTTTGCCATTTTATGTGCTGGCTCCGTATAACTACAAATGAATGAATGGGAATATAAGGACTAAATCTTGAACCAACTGGTTTATGAAAGCAGTTACTTCAGCATCAATGACCTTTAGCTCGGTGTTGTTGGGGTTATAGCCCCAAGTTCTGCTGATATATATACTGAGCTTGTATAGCCAGTCCATGAAGGGTGGTTTCCCGAACCTTATCTGGGACGGTTAATTTTAAAGTTTTGTTTAGTTGGTTCATGGATTAATTTGCTTTCACTTCGTCTAATTTATGAGAATTAATACATTGAGTAATTAGGGTGAACCGTAATCACCATGTGGTGTTTGCCGTCTTTAAACAACATTAACTCCAGAGATATAGAGAATAAATTAGCTATAAAAGGAGTCTGTGCTTGATAAATTCAGTTAAAACGCGGATACTTACACTTACTCAAGGGTAGATTTTGTAGCGTTTGTGTATTAAAAATGTAATTAAAAAAATATTTATGCGTCGTGCCTCTGGATGTTTATTTGGGTTAGCCTTTGGTGATGCCTTGGGCGCTGCTACAGAATTTTTAAATGTGAAAGAAATTTGTCGTCGCTTTCCGCCAAATGGGCCGCAAGAAATTGTTGGTAATCCTGCACGCGTTACCGATGACACACAAATGACATTAGCAGTAGGGCAAGCCCTGATTGAGGTTGGTGTCGCAAACTTGAGTTTGCCTAATTTAGAACCTGTTCTCAGACGTACTTTTGTTGAGTGGTTACACAGTCCAGACAATAATCGCGCTCCTGGGATGACTTGCTTACAGGCTTGTGAATATTTGGAATCAGGTCTGCCTTGGCAACAAGCAACCAGGCCTAACTCTAAAGGCTGTGGTGCAAATATGCGTGTTGTGCCTGTAGGTTTGTTGCCCACAGATGATAAAACGCGTGCAGCAGTTGCTCAATTTCAAGCAGCATTAACTCATGGTCATCCTACTGCCCTCGCTGCTTCCGATTTAACCGCAGCAGCAATTACTTATCTTGTCAAGGGTGGCGAACCACAAAAATTGCCGACTCAATTACGCAACTATGCTCTAACTCAGCGATCGGTTTATCATGCTGATTGGCTGGATTATTTATGGCAACGTCCAGGCATTCAGACACCAGAAGAATTTATTAGTCGTGGCTGGGATGAGTGTTTAGCAGTACTCGACCGTCTTGATGCAGCATTAGTCAACCCCAACCGCGACATTGACCCCTGTTTAGCCATAGGTGAAGGTTGGGTAGCAGAAGAAGCCTTAGCTACAGGTCTATTATGCTTTTTGTTATTTCCAGAGGAACCTTTAGTGGCTTTGCGACGCGCTGCACTCACATCTGGTGATTCTGATTCCATTGCTTGTTTAGCAGGTGCTTTTGCTGGGGCATATTTAGGAATGGCAGTATGGCCAGAAGATTGGGTAGTTCGGATTGAATACCGCGACCAATTGGCGGCCTTGTGCAAAGTTTGGGATTAACAGTTATGGCAGAAGGCAGAAGGTGAGACAGCGCGGTCTTGGGGGTTTCCCCCATGAGCGACTGCGAACCCGAAGGGCAGGAGGCAGAAGGGAAAGTCTTACTATACTTGGCATTCAAGCTTTCAAGTTGTCCTAACATATCTGACTACCGCTATATAAATTATTTTTGGACAACAAGATCCCCGACTTTTTAAAAAAGTCGGGGATCTGAGCCTCTCGATTTTTACAATCCAAAATTGTCTTACCTGACAGAAAAAGCTTCGCTAAATCTGCGAGTTACAGGTTCGACAATGAAAGTTAAAACTGATTTCTTGCGAGTGACAATTTCTCCCGTAGCAACCATACCCGGAGTAAATACTACTTCTTTACCCCGCACATTTAGGGAATGTTGATTCATTTGAACTCTGGTGGGGAAAACTAACCCTAATTCTTTATCAACTACGGCATTTGGGCTAACTTGTGATACCGTGCCAGCAATGGTACCGAATTCCTGGAAAGGAAAAGTAGCCATTTTTATTTTTACCTTCATCCCTGGACGAATGAAACCAATATCGCGGTTGAGGACTTTCACCTCTAGTTGCAATTCTTCTCCATCCGGCAAGATAGATAGTAATTCTTCCCCTGATTGTACGGGGCCTTTGGTTGCCTTAATTCTGTAGATTGTGCCAGCAACCGGAGCTTTGATGGTTTCTCCTTCTTGTTGCTTTTTCGCTTGGGCTAATTGACCGGAGACGGTGGTTAATTCTTCTTTACGCTTATTCATTTGAGTCAAAATTTCGCTTTGACGCTCAGATGATAAACGCTGTACTTGATTCCGCGCGGCTTGAAAAGCTTGTTCTGCTTGGCGAATTTCTTGGCCTTGAGCTGCAATATCTTTTGCTAAAGATAAGACTCGATCTTGCGCTTCGGCAACTTTATTGTTGGCGTTGGTCACTTCATCTTCTGATCTGGTGACATCGGTATTGGCACGATTTAATCGTTCTTGAGCTTCTAAGTAATCAACTCTGGGGACAGCACCAGGAGTAATCAAGGTGCGGAGTTTTTCTTCTCTATTTTGAGCGATCGCTAATGCTTCTTTGACTCTTTCGCGGATACTTTTAGCATTAGCTAAGTTGGCTTGGGAGTTTACTAAGGCGCTTTTGGCTGTATCCAAATTTTCTCGCAAGCGAGCCAAGCGCACTTTTGCTTGGTCAAGGAGGGCGCGTTGGCGATTTGCTTCGGCTTCTGCGGCTGCTTGGCGGGCTTGATAATCACCTAAACGCGCAGTTAAAAGTTCATCTTGAAGTTTTTCACCAGTACTTTTACCGCCGATGCGTTCCACATCCAAACGGTCTAAGTCATCCTTAATTAACTTGGTAGATTCTGAAAGGCGGTTTACGTCTGTTTTTTGGAAATCGGGGTCGCGTTGAATTAACACTTGATTTTTAGTCACGCGATCGCCTTCTCTGACTTTCACCGCTAGAATCATGCCATTCCCCAGAGATGTCACTGGTCTAACTTGAGTCGAAGCAATGAGTTCTCCTTGGGCGATCGCCACTTCATCAATTTCGGAGAAATGCGCCCAGGCGATCGTCCCAAACAAAGCTACACTGATAGTCCCTGCTAACAATCTTGTGTAAAGCGGTGGCAATTCTTGAACTGCCTTACCTAATTCATAAGACAGTTGATCCTCTGGTTTAGCGAATCGCTGTTTTGTCTGACGCGCTTGAGCAGCATTAGCAACTAGGGGAGAGGTCATAAAATCTTCATGTTATTGGTTCTTTGTCATTTGTCCTGAGTCATTAGCCATATTTCCGGATGCTCATGACTCAGGACTAATATTCACTTCAAACTGCTAAATAGCGTCGTAAAAAACTTTCTAAGGTTTCCAAAGGAAAATTGAAAATTCTCTCTAAGTTGGCTATTTCCTCTTTTTTACAGAAAAATTCATTAGATAGCAATGTCTGATAAGTCCCCAAAGCTTTTTGTGTTTGCGGATTTAACAAACCGATAACATTTCTTAATCCATCAAGTATAAATACTGGCGGGTTAATGACTATTGGCGGTTTGTTAAAAATCCGCCCAAATATGCGCGGAATATCTTCTCGTTGCAAAATTTCTGGCCCCCCAACTGGCAATATTTGGTTACGCGCCTCTGCAACTTTTACAGAATCCACTATCATTCTTGCCAAATCATCTGTACTGACAATGGAGCTACGGTTTTGGCGATCGCCAATTAGTAAATATAACCCTGTGTCTCGAAACTGTTCCGCCAGTGGCAGCAAATTTGATGCTAGTCCAGATGGGCGTAAAATTGTGTAATTTAAGCCACTATCTACCAAATATTGTTCTACTGCCCGTTTAGCTTTAAATACAGGCGCATCTTCATAACCGCGATCAACTCCCAAGACAGAAACAAAGACAAAATGCTCGACTTGATTCGCTTTTGCTTGGTCAATTAGTTCGATATTGGCGCGATAGTCAAGGGATAAAGCATCACCACCAGAACCGTGAGCGCTGATAATATATTTGACACCTTGAGTAGCTTTTTCTATATCTCTTGCTTCGCGTAAATCACCAATGAAGATTTCTGCACCTCGGTGTTCTAACTCGCTATAACGCGAGGTGAGACGGACAAACGCCCTCACGCATTGTTCTTGCTGGCGTAGCAGTCGCACAACACGACGACCGATTCCTCCCGTTGCTCCTGTTACTAAAAACATATAAATACCTAAAATTAATATACTTAGAGTCTACTGATTGATTCTCGAACATCAAGTATGAGCATATTTGTATATTAACTAGGACTTACGCCACGAGATAATAAATCATCGATTTTAGCGATCGCTCTTGCTCCATCGATTGAGTAAATCAATGTTCCTGCACTTTCTCTTGCTTCAATGCTCCGGACAAAATTAGGCAGAATAAGGCCATTAGTTCGTAGTAGTACACCAACCCAATATTGCTACGTGGGGGCAAGCAAGGGAGCAGGGGAGATATTTAAAGTAGCTCTTTCCCCTCTGCCCCTCCGCTCCTCTGCTGACCACAACGCAAAGTTTCCTTGGCAGACTAGTAGGTATAGCTATAGCCATAAAGATTAGGACTTACGCACACACTATTGTTCTGCATAAGTCCTGATGGTTTGGGATTGCTGTAATTTTTAGCTAACTTGGGCGATCGCTCATCATCTCCGGTCAAGTTATCCCACAGTTGTAGTTTCTAGCGGTTGTGATGATTGCACCAATTCATACAGTTTGGTTTCAAATTTCTGCATCCCTGCCGACCAATCAAATTCCTGAATTGAGGAACGCGCTTGACTGGTCATTGCGGCTTTGAGTTCAGGATTTGTCAGAATGGCAATTACTTGATGAGCCAAATCTATAGGGTTATTAGGTTCACTTAAAAAACCATTAATTCCGGGAAAAACCTGTTCTGAGTTCCCGCCAGCGTGGGCTGCAACTAAAGGAGTGCCTGATGCTAGAGCTTCCATATTAGTTGTACAGAAGTTCTCGGTAACGGAGGGGTTCACAAATATATCAGCGCGCGCAAACCAACCTAACAGTTCTGTTCCGTGAGATTCTCCCCACACAGTAATTCCATTAGGAAACTTTTCTGCACGTCGGCGGATTTCTTGATCTAGAGGGCCGCTACCGATAATGACTAAATGCACATCAGGAACTTTAGCTGCGATCAGCGGAAAGGCATCTATCAGTTGAGTGACATTCTTTTCGGCAGTAACACGTCCGACAAACAACAATGTTGGTCGATTATCTTCGGGAATTGGGTTGTGAATAATGTTTTGGGGGTGAAATTTTTCGCTATCAATTCCTTGATAAGGAACATATTCACTACGTTGGCATTTGAGATTTTTGTACTTATTCAGCAGTTCTCTAGAAGGGAATAAATTAACATCATAAGCTTCACTAAACTGCTGTGTGAGAAATGGAATAACCAGGCTAATCAAGCTAAAGAATTGATTACCTAAATAATATTTAATGTAGGCAACAATATCTGTATGGAAAACTGAAACAATGGGGGTATGAGTTTGTTTCGCATATTCCACACCCACAGGACGACCATAACCTTGTAAAAAGCCTGAATATAATCCCCGCATTTGTGCGGCTTCTTCAACCACAATAATATCGGGTTGAAATTCTGCCAGTAGTTTAGTATCACTCCAATGACGATAGTTGAGTGGTTGGGGTAGAGATTTATAAAAGATTAACGGCTCTGTGGGAAATGTGTAAGAAGAAAAAGCCGGAAAAGATTTTAACTCATCTAGCCCAGGCATGGGGCGATCACTCACATTTTTAGGATACTTATCGTTGATTTTTGGATGGACAAGTAAAACTTGATGTCCTTGTTGTAGCAACCAGCGAACTCTTTGATGGACTGCAACGGAAACTCCTGTCAAGAAAGGAGGGTACAATCCTGTAAACAGCGCAATGCGTAGCTGTTGCTTTTGCATGATTTTAGTTAGTTTGTTAATTTTTTCTGAGAGCTTAATCAGTCAGATTACTCACACTAAAAAACTGGAATTTGAGGATTTACGCATTGCTGTGGAGATTCCATAAATCAATTCTAAATGCAGAATTTTGACTGCTGAATTCTTCTTTAGAGAGAAATTTTGCGATCGCTGGGTTGATCTATGCTCTGATAAGGGCGATATTCTACAAGGCGGATATTCCAAGGGCCTTGAACTTTATAGGTCACACCACGCCAATGGACTGTCGGCATCTGCAATGATGCTAACATTGCTAACCCATAAATCCATTGTGTGAAAGGCAAGGCGATCGCAATTTTGCCAATCACAGCTGCTGATAGTCTTGTTACCTGTTGACCTTGAGCGCGAATTTCTGGCTGTACACTCAACTCTAAAAAGAGGATGAGCATAACTAAAGCCAACATATAAATCACATACCAACTCAGAGCTAAATTCGCACTATCTCCATCTCCAATCAATAAAGCAACTAAAAACACTACTAACAAAAGATTAGGTAGCAAAATTGTAAAAATCACATCTGTAGCTACAGCTATCCACAAAGGATGATACAAGCGAGAAGATAGCAATTGACGTTGAAACCAGTATCTTAAACTTGGTAAATCGCACTCTTCCCGATTCAACATAATTAAAGCAGGCACAAATTTGACTTGCAGTTTATGCTTACTCAAGACACTACGAATCATCGTATCTTCGCCAAAGGCTTTACCCCATTTATCGAGCAGTCCTGTTTGCTGGATTACAGAGGTTTTGATAGCTAAAGTTCCACCCCAAGGAATGCCATAGAGAAACATTTGCACAAGTGCAGAGACATTCCAGATATAGCGCACTAAAGTACCCCAATATCTACCTGTTGGGATATACCAACGATTACCTGTTGTTGCGCCTATTTTAGGGTTATGGAGAGGGGTAACTAATTCCCGCAACCAATTGGGATGCACTACAGTATCAGCATCAACTAAAGCCACTACCTTGTATGATTCATCTAGTTCCGAGACAGCTTGGATGAGAGAACTACATTTAAGACTGCAACTATTACGGACTATTTGGAGTGGCTTGATTTCAACGTTAGTTGCACCTAGTTCATTGATAGTGTCGTGAGCTATTTGCCATGCAGGGTCTTGGACGCTATCAACAACCAACTTCAAATTATATTGAGGATAATTCTGATGAAGTAGCGATCGCAAGCAATTGGGTAAAAATGGATCAGCACCACGCAGACAAAGAATCACTGCCGTTTTTGGAAGTTCTTTATCTAGTAATGGTTGTTGTGGTCGTGAAGTTAAAGACCACAACAACGCCAACACTGAACACACCTGAATAGCTAACCAAATCAATAAGCATCTAGACAGGAATATGATCAACTCATTCATTTTTGATAAACTCTACGTAATTGCATCGGAAAGATGAGCTATAAATAGCTCTTTTGACTCAGTAAACTAAACAGTCAACTGACGCAGGATTTACACAGAGTTTGTCAGATAATTTTAGATTGTAGATTTTGGATTGATTCCATAAAAAGCCATCAACTATTTAGTCAGGAACATCCAAAAAATAAAATGGGCTTCAGATCCTCGACTTTTTTAATAAGTTGGGGATCTGCTTATTCACGAATGCTTTATGCTCTAGGTTTTAACCCTTAACCTCTATTACGTCTCAACTCACAAAGATATTTTGCTATCTATTGGTTGATCCAAAAAATCATAAGCCTGGTATTCCACTAACCGGATATTCCAAGGCCCTTGGACTCGGTAAATTGCGCCCCGCCATTTAATTGTTGATCTCAATAAAGAAGAAAGTAATGCTAAACCATATACCCATTGTGTTAATGGAATAGCAAGCAACATTTTTAAGATTGTGCCAACTGATAATTTTGTCACAGGCTGACCTTGAGCTAAAATCACTGGTTTAACTCCTATCTCTAATGTCAGCATGAGTAAGAGTAGCCCCAGAGTATAAATGCTATAAGCGCGAAATAATAAAGCTGCTGTTTGCCATTGTTCACCCCACAAAGATACTAGTAATAAAACAATGGTGATAGTTGGAAATAAAATGCTAGAAATGACATCACCAACAATAGCTATCCATTGAGGATGATAAAGTCGAGAGTATAAAAATAGCCGCTTGAGATGATCGATTAAGCCTAACAAATCAGACTCTTCACGATTGAGCATCATCAAAGAAGGCACAAACTTGATTTGCATCCCGTGTTTTTTGAGAACTTTGTGCATCATCAAGTCTTCATTCAAAACTTTTCCCCACATATCTAGCATTTCTGTGTGGCGCAGTACTTCTGTTTTGATTGCTAAAGTACCACCCCAAGGAATGCCAAATAAGAACATCTGCACAACTGTAGATACATTACCTGAGTAGCGAACTACAGAACCCCAATACTTACCAGTTGGGACATACCAACGATTACCAGTTGTCGCCCCTACCTTGGGATTTGCCAGAGGGCTGACTAATTCTCGCAACCAGTTAGGATGAACTACTGTATCAGCATCGACGAAAGCTACCACTTCGTACACATCATTTAATTCGGCAAAAACTTGCAAAAGGGCGCTGCACTTCAGGCTGCAATTGTGGCGAATTACCCTTAAATAGTTGATTTCAACGTTAGTTGCGCCTAGCTGATGAATAGTATCGTGTGCAACTTGCCACGCTGGGTCTGTTTGACTATCGACGACTAGCTTTAAATTGTATTGTGGATAATTTTGAGTTAGAAGCGATCGCAAACATTCAGATAAAAACGGATCGGCTCCACGTAAACAAAGAATCACCGCCGTTTTCGGTAGCTGTTCATCTGGTAATGAGTTTTTTCGGCTGAGGTGCAAGTACAACAAAAATACAAGTGCTAGACACACCTGAATAGCCAGCCAACCCAGCAAAGACTTAGACAGGAATATCGCCAACTGTTCCATTTAATTCAGTCTCCGGCCTTAGAGAGGGAGCGAGGGAGCAGAGGAGCAGGGGAGCAAGGGAGCAGGGAGAGTAAACTTTTTCTTGTTCCCCTTGTCTTCCTTGTCTCCCCTATCCTCCTTGTCTCATCTATGCTATGGATCGAGTGAATACTTCATGACTATATTGATGCTGGTATTTTTATTAACTAAAAAACTGGCATCACGAAATTTTGGTGTACCTGTTTGGACAGAAACAGTAGGATTTTTTGAAATGCCAAAGCCTTCTTTGGGGATACCAAAGAAGTCTGTATTGAGTTTGCGATCGCCATTTTGATCGTCAACAATAGCGACAGCATAAGTGCCATGTTTTAAACCTGGAAATTTCTTAATTACAGAAGTGCCTGTAATTTTAGTACAGCCGCTTTGTACTTCACTTTTGTTACTCATGGGAAATCCTTTTTCCCCGGCGTAAATCCGAAAGCAAATATCACCTTTTTGGTGACGAATATTGTTAACTGCAATAGTTAAAGTAGCGGTTTGTTCTGCGGTAACTGGTTTAATACAATAAATGCTGACTACAGAAGAAATGAGAAAGTAAGACCAACGTGCAATTTTACGCATGATGATTCATTCAAGAGTAATGTTGGTTGTTTTAAACGCAAAGTATCGCTGAGGTTAACGCAGAGTCACGCAGAAAATGAGTTCCAATTTATCTGGGTGCATCTGCGGTTAATTATTTCTGGATAAACTTTGGATAAAATAGCTATAAAGGAATATCCTCAAAGCTATTTTACTAGTTGCTGGATATCAGTCTTTTGCACCCATGCTGATGTTTTACGTAAGCCTTCTTCTAAGTCAATTTTTGGTTTGTAATCCAATAAAGTTTGGGCTTTGGTAATAGAATAAGCGTAGGGACGAGTCATGAAATCAACTGATTCTGGTAAAATATCAGCTTTTTTACGGAATAGTTTTTGTCCTTGACTGCGGATTTTGAGAAATAGTTTGATTTCATCTTTGGCAACAGACATAGGAGCCTGTAAACCTTCGGTTGCGGCCAAGCGCATAAAATACTCTTTCCAGGAAGTTTCTTGACCGTCGGTAATATTAAAAACTTCGCCGTAAGCTTCTTTTTGGATAGCCAAGAACATGGCATCAATCAGATTATCTATATATAGATGATTGATAACTCCTTTACCATCGTTAGCATAAGCGAATAGTTTTTGCCGCATCATCAATAATGGTCTGACTATCCAAGGGATACATCCAGGGCCATAGACATCACCAGCACGAATCACAATCACGCCGAAGTCTGGTGGAGAATTTAGGGGTAAGAGTTCTGCTTCTGCTTCGATTTTGCTTTGACAGTAAGGATTATTGTCGCCAGATAAACGGTCAGACTCAGTGATGTTATTAGGATAATCAAAGCCGTAGACCATTACGCTGGAGAGGTGGAGGAAAGTTTTTACTCCAGCACCTTTAGCAGCTTTGGCCATATTGATGGTACCGCTGACATTGATTTCCCGAAATTCTTTGATGGGGCCAGCTTCTTGGGTAAGTTGGGCAGTGTGGAGAACGATATCTACTCCCTGACAAGCTTTTTGGGCAATTTTAGTGTCAGTAATACTACCAACGATAACCTCTACACCTAAATTTTGGGCTATGGTGCGATCGCTGGAACTTTGCAATCCGCGTACCTTCATTCCCTGCGCTATGGCTAACTCGGCTGCACGCAAGCCAATAAAATCGTCAATCCCAGTAATTAGCAGGGTTGTGTTTTGTAAGTTCATCAGGAGTTATTATCTTACTAAAGTTTGATTTTTAGATAGAAGGTTGAAGGCTAAAGGATGAACATTATTTCATACTTCATCCTTCCCACTTTTTAGAAAATATCTGCCGGGTCAGCAGAACGTAATTTGTTAATTGCCAGTGCGCCAGAAGTAATACACATTAAAACTGCTGAAATAAATACAATCAGGGCATTATTTGCTGTCATCATAATAGGTAATTTTGTCGCTTCCATTGCAAAGTCGTACAAAATTATAGAAGTCAAAAATCCTGGTATATATGAAGCAATGGCCAAGATTAAAGCTTGTTGAAAGACAACATTTAACAAATAAGAATTTGGATAGCCAATGGCTTTTAAAGTTGCATACGCAATAAATTGAGTTGCAATATTACTGTAGAGAATTTGGTAAACAATAACTACACCGACAACAGAAGCCATCGTCAACATTAAGTTAAGAATGAAACCAATTGGTGTTCTGTCAGCCCAATATTGTTTCTCAAAATTGATAAAGCCTTGACGCGTAAATACCAGGACATCATTAGGTAAATTGGCTTGCAAATTTTCTAAAACTTTTTCTTTATCAGCGTTAGGCTTCAAGGTAATCACGCCTATATCGATTTTTTCTGCTGGACGAGTATTCGGATTTATCCGCAGAAAAGTTGAGTCGCTGACAATTAAGTTACCATCTACACCAAAGGAAGGGCCTAAGCTAAATAATCCACCTACTCGCACGTTGTAGCCAATGGGGCCATCAAAGGGAAATATTTCAATTGTCTGTTCAGTATCTCCCTGGTCAAATTTGGCAGCAATTGGCCCAAACTCTGGTCGAGAATTCCGGTCAAATAGCATGACATCAGGAATTTTCAGTTTGTCCAAATTTTGCTCAATCTCTGGGATATTCATCACAGGATTTCCTGGATCAAAGCCAATCACATATATGGAATATTTCTCACCAGTAGCAGGGTTTTTTAACTTAGCAAATTGCAAGTACATGGGGCTAACAGATTCAACACCTTCAAACCCCAAAGATTGATACAAACGAGTTCGAGAAAAGCTTTGGCTAGATGTCAAAGACTTATATTGTGAACTAACTAAAAATAAATCTCCGCGTAAGCCTTGATGCACTGCGGTAGCGCTAGAATATAGTGCATCTTGAAAGCCTAGCTGGACAAACATCAACAGCACAATAAAAGCAATTCCAGCTACAGCAACAACAAAACGAATCTTTTGTTGGGCTAACTGTAGCCACGCTAAAGGAATCTTAAAATTCATGGATTCACGGGTTATTTGTTATTTATCATTTGTCATTGGTCATTAGTGATTCATTATTTTTTCTTCTAACTTTTGACCATTGACTTTTGACTCTTGACTATATTTGAATAGCGACATCTACTTGCAAGTTAGTCAAACGCGCTACTCTTTGACTATCTGCGGGGTTATCAATGGATATTTTTACTTCAATAATTCTGCGGTCTGTATCAGATCTAGGGTTAAGGCTAAAGATACTTTGTTTATCAACTTGCCAACCAATTTCTTTAACAGTTCCTTGTAGTTTTCCCGCAAATGCAGCACTACTAATGCTGGCTTTTTGACCTACACGTACATTTTGAATATCGGTCTGATAGACTTCTGCAACTACATACATTTGCGATATCTTACCGATTTCTGCAAAGCCTGCGGTGTTGATAACTTCACCAGTTTTTGCGTGAATTTTGAGGATTTTACCGTCAATGGGAGCTTTAATGTAAGTTAAGTCTTGGTCAGCTTTAGCTTGTTTAATTGCAGTCACAGCACTTTTAACTTCAGTTTGGGCTGCATCAACATCTACAGAACGTACTTCACTGATACTGTTGAGTCTGGCTTTAGCTTCTGTTTGTTGGTCTTTTAGGGTGTTTTGTGTACGGATAAGCGCAGCTTTAGCTTCTATTAGTTGTTCTTGAGTTGTCTTAAGTTGTAAAGCTTTGCTGTCGGCAACAGAAGCAGCGATCGCACCTTGTTTGTATAATTTTTGATAGCGATCGTTCTCGGTTTGCGCGTTGTCTACTTCCGCTTGAATGCGGTTAATTGTTGCCTGTTGAGTGGCAACTTCTCCTTTTAATTGAGATGCTAAATTCGCAATAGTCGCTTTCTGCGCGTTGATATCTCCAGATTTAGCACCAGCTTTTACCTGTGCTAATTTAGCTTTGGCAACTTGCAATTTATCTAAAGACTGTTGCAAAGCTGCTGTAGCACGAGCGTAATCTTCTAAATACGCCAATACTTGCCCAGCTTTAACTTCATCTCCTTCTTTCACCAACAGTTTTTCAACACGCACACCGTTGATGGAATTAGGTGCAGATAAATAAGTAACTTTACCTTCTGGTTGCAAACGCCCTAAAGCTGTGATTGCAAGTTTAACAGGTACAGGTTTTGGTGAATTTTCCTGAGTTGTTTGCAGGGGAACACGAGAAAATTTTGGTGCAACACTGTAAAAAGTTCCTAGCCCAGCAGCAGCGATAGTGAGAGAAGCTGCTAACATTATTTGCCACCGACTTAGGGGTTTTGTAAACAACTGGCTGTATTTTCTTAGTGCCATATTTTTATTCCAATTGTGCTATGCCAGGAAAGTGCCTAAATGGCTATAATTTCAGCGATCGCATTATCAACGCTGAAGTTTGAAGGATAATACTTCAGCTTGTTACTAGTTTGTTTTCGGGAAATTGTTGTACGCCTTTACACCACTATTAATTACTAATTTTGCGGAGAAATTAAAGCAGGTGTGACTCTAAATCTTTCTCAGTTTTATCCTAATTTCTCATCAAATCCAGTATTCTAAAATACGATAGTGCTAACCAAAAAATTTAAATTTACTCAAATGAAGCGTTTAGGAAAACTGGATAAACTGTGTCCAATTATTGCAAAGCACTTTAATCTTGTCAACCAATTTACATTGCTTAAGTTAGCTTTTAATGACTATAGGGAAAGGTGACAGGTTAGAGGTTATAGGTTATGAGCATCGGCATTCTTTTTTTATTACCAATAATGTGTCATATACAATACTTTTAATTTATTGAATAACTAAACATTCATCTTTAAAACTTAATACATAAACGCAACAATTATTTTGTAACCTGTAACCTATCACCTCAATTCTGTAATCTTCATCACTTTTCATCTACTTCAGGAACAAAATTATAGATTTAGACTCACTAACTAAAATGTTTCATCTTGATTTTGCGTGTTATCTTGGGTGTTTTAACTGAAGTTATATAAAAACAGTAATTATGCCTGCAATTTCTGTAAATCAAATTCATATAGGTTCTAATCGCCGTCCTGTCAATGCTAATAAAGTTAATGAGTTAAAAGACTCCATTAAGGCGAATGGCTTATTAAACCCCATCACGGTAGATCAGAATTTGAACTTAATTGCTGGGCTGCATCGGCTCACAGCTTGTAAGCTTTTGGGGCTAGAAGCTATTGAATGTAATGTTGTTAACTATCAAGACGCTGACCAAGCACGGCTGGCGGAAATTGACGAAAACTTGATTCGTAATGAGCTAGAACCCTTAGAACGTTCGGAACTGTGGTTAGAACGTGACCAGATTTTAGAACGGATGGGGTTGCGGGCGAAACCTGGGGATAACCAGCATACTCTCAAAGGTGGTGAAATTATTTCACCACCTCCCAAAAGAACTATTGAGTTAGCTAAAGAAGTTGGCTACTCTGAACGAACTTTTCAGCATGGGAAACAAATTGCGAAAAGTATCCATCCAGATGTCAAAGAGATGATTAAGGGTACACCTCTAGCTGATAGTCCTACGATCTTACTGAAAATCGCTAGGGCTGGGAGTGAAGAGCGCACCTTAGCCGAAACAGCACAAAAGGCTGTGGAGTTAGCCCAACAGCAGGGAGATAAACAAACTACAGCCCAGCAAACTCAATTAATTGCAGAAGCCACAAGAAAGCAAAAAGAGTTACAGATATTAGCTTTTAAAAGTGCTATGGCGGAGCGAGAAGCAAAATTAGCGATGAAAAAGGTGCAACGCCAGGTAGAACAAGTAATTGAGCAGCCAAAAGCTAATTTAGAACCTGTGATCAAAGTTGGTGAAGAATGGATGCTAGGGAGACATTTGGTTTATTGTGGCGATACTTACACTTCACAGTTTCGCAATCTGTTACCTTCAGATGCAGCACTGGCGATCGCTACTGTATCCTCTACATGGCAACATAATTATTTAGTAGACGAAGCCAGAGTTGTGGCTGTCCTCCGTTCTGAAGGACAAATTTATGAATTTTATAGAAATAACAAAATGCCGTTTCAATATGAGTTGTTAGTAAATAACCTTTACATAGGCATTTTTTCTCATCATCTAATTGCTAAACCACAATCACCAATTCACATCGAAGGTGTTGAAGGTATTGTGAATTACTTAATCAATTTCTACACCAGTCCTAATAATTTTGTGATTGCTCCGTTTATGGGACATGGTGAAATCTTGATTGCTTGCGAAAGATTGGGACGCATCTGTTTTATCGGCGATGAAACCCCGTCATTAGTCAGTCGCGGCGTGATGCGTTGGCAGCAATGGACTAGCAAGCCAGCAAAAAAAATGTTGAGCGTTTGATAAATAGAAGGCAGGGGGTAGAAGGCAGGAGAAGAAAGTTTTTGATAACAAGCAGTTTTCTTTGATTTGCCTTACATTTCATTCTGTCTATTACTTACCGTTAAATATGAGTGAGAGGTTAGATACCCGAATTCTTTAAAGAAGTCGGGTATCTGGGACACATCTTATGTAACATTTTTAGCAGATATTTGTTACAAGCCTTTAAATGTTTGCAATCCGTGAAATGTCATCAATAGATTGTTTATGCTGTACTTTCCAAACATTTAATATTTGCTTGATTCATAACTTCTTGGTGTTAGTTTTTGCCTTATTTTTAAAATTCATCAAAAAGTTAGCTCAGATTATGATGTTCTGTTGAAATAACGAGATATATGCTGATGTATTTGTTCAATAATTTTCTACTAAGTACCTTGATTTTTAGAATAGCTAATAAATTAAGCTGTATCTGGGATAGAAAGCGCGATCGCACAAATTATTCATTACTAAATATGAGTTATCAAATATACTTGTATGGCACATTTTGTTTAACATTGACATCAGCCAAAAGCCAGATTTTTTTCTTAAAATCCCTTGAAGAAATGATTTAGTTTGTGTGAAGTGTGCTATTCTTTTTATTAATTCACCTCTTCAAAGCGGAACGGAAACAGAACACAATTATCGCCCTTGAAGATGAGAAACCTACTATACAAAGTCGCATCACCATCACCTTGTAAATGTTGAGTATTTTTGTCAAATCGCTATGAAATTCAAAGTAGAGGTGATGTTCTTTCGGTAACGAACTTGTCAGCTTTTCTGGGTCGAATTTCGTACAATATATTATCCTGGACGTTGAAACTGGCTATGGCATTTATTAAGATACAGAACGTTGTCATTAATACCAGCTACGTTGCTGCTGTTAAGCTAGATAATCAAACGAGCTTGGGAGAAAAAAGCGTTTCTGTCCTAATAGCTACTCCTAAGTTTCCAGTGTTCCAGTTAGATACAATTACGCAAAACTTCTACCATTACGAATGGCTTGAATTCACTGGTCAAGCTGCTAACGCGCTTCAAGATTATTTTACCAGTTTCAACAACGTTATTGACTTGCTACCACAATATCAAGAGAAGTGTGAAGTATGAAGTAGGGAATAGGGAGTGGAAAAGATGGGAGAAATATCAATTATTCTTTCCTTCTGCCTTCTGCCTCCTGCTGTAATTCTTCACCTTTATTTGTATTGTGTAGTGTTTGTTAGGAAAAAAGCATTTAGCCTTCACGCATAGGATAGCTAGTTGCTTGTCACAACAGACAGATACTTTTTGACGGGTAACAAAGACTACTGTAGCTTCAGAATCCACAGTAATTAAAAACTGTCTATGTCCTATGTCTGCTTATTCAATTGATACTGCTTTGGCGGAATTAGAAGCCCAGATCAACAGTTGTGAAAAGGCTTTAATTAGGTTTATAGAGGGAAAAAAAATGACGACAGATACACCAATGTCGATTAACAAAATTAATAGACAACTGCAACAAAATCCTATAGCCATTGTTGGCATGGCTTCGTTATTTGCGAAAGCCAGAAACTTGCGGGAATATTGGCAAAATATCATTAACAAAATCGATTGTATTACTGATGTACCTTCCTCTCACTGGAGCGTAGAAGATTATTACGACCCCAACCCCAGAACCCCAGAAGATAAAACCTATTGTAAACGCGGTGGTTTTATTCCAGAGGTTGATTTTAACCCGATGGAATTTGGGATTCCACCTAGCATTTTAGAAGTAACTGATGTTTCCCAGCTATTAAGTTTGGTAATTGCGAAAGAAGCAATGGAAGATGCTGGTTATGGGGAGTCACGCGAATTTAGCCGCGAAACTATCGGGGTAGTTCTCGGTGTAGCTATGGCTAAACAGTTGGGAATGCCACTGGCTGCACGGTTAGAATATCCGATTTGGGAAAAAGTTCTCAAAAGCAGTGGTTTGTCTGACGAAGATACCAAAAAAATCGTTGACAAAATTAAAGCAGCTTACGTCAAGTGGGACGAAAACGCCTTCCCTGGAATGCTGGCTAACGTCGTGGCTGGACGCATCGCCAACCGTTTGAACTTTGGCGGGATTAACTGTGTAGTTGATGCGGCTTGTGCTAGTTCCTTCGGTGCGTTGAAATTAGCTATTAGTGAACTAGTCGAACATCGCGCTGACATGATGCTGACTGGTGGTGTGGATACAGACAACACCATCATGGCTTACATTTCTTTCAGCAAAACCCCGGCGGTTTCTCCTAGCGAAAGCGTGAAACCTTTCGATGCTAAGTCTGATGGGATGATGCTAGGTGAAGGTATCGGGATGATTGTTCTCAAGCGTCTAGAAGATGCTGAAAGAGACAACGATAAAATTTACGCTGTAATTAAAGGTATTGGTACTTCCAGCGATGGCCGCTACAAGAGTATTTATGCACCTCGCAAAGAAGGTCAAGTAACCGCCTTACGCCGCGCTTACGAAGATGCTGGTTTCTCTCCTGCTACCGTTGGTCTGATGGAAGCCCACGGTACTGGCACAATGGCTGGCGACCCCACTGAATTCGGTTCTTTAAGAGACTTCTTTGGCGAATACGACCAGAAACGGCAACACATCGCTTTGGGTAGTGTGAAATCTCAAATCGGACACACCAAGGCGGCTGCGGGTGCGGCAAGTTTAATTAAAACTGCTTTGGCACTGCATCACAAAATTTTACCGCCAACTATTAACATTACCGAGCCGAACCCCAAACTCGACATTAACAACTCGGCATTTTATCTCAATACTGAAACAAGACCTTGGATACGTGCGGAAGGGGACGCACCAAGACGTGCGGGTGTAAGTTCCTTCGGATTTGGTGGGACAAACTACCACGTAGTTTTAGAAGAATACGAAGCGGGACAAAACCAACCTTACCGGATACACAGCACACCCCAAGAAATTCTGCTGTTTGCTGAGAACCCAGCGCAACTACTCAGTAAGTGCGAAGCAGATTTATGGAAGTTGCAATCAGAAGGTGCTGAGAGACATTTTTCTCAGTTGGTGCAAGATAGTCAATCTTTAGAAATTCCCCAAACTGCCGCGAGGGTTGGGTTTGTCGCTGAGAATTTGCAAGAAGCTTGCAAGTTGCTGCAAACCAGCATCGACTGGTTGAAACTTAAAGGCGGAGTTGCATCTTGGGAACATCCTCAAGGTATTTACTACCGCGCCTCCGGTATGGAACTAGGCGGTAAAGTTGTTGCCTTGTTCTCTGGTCAAGGTTCCCAATACCTAGAAATGGGTCGGGAATTAGTGATGAACTTCCCTGAGATGCAGCGTTTGCATGGTTACATGGATAGCTTGTTACTCAAAGATAACTTGCAGCCTCTCTCGGAAATTGTCTTCCCGCGCCCAACCTTTGAAGAAGCAGAGAAAAACGCGCAAGTTGCAGCACTACAACGTACAGAATACGCTCAACCTGCAATTGGGGTATTCAGTGCTGGGTTGTATTCCATTCTGCAAAAAGCTGGTTTCAAATCTGATTTCGTAGCCGGACACAGTTTTGGTGAATTAACAGCATTGTGGGCTGCGGGTGTATTAAGTGAGCAAGATTACTTGTTCTTGGTGAAAGCTAGGGGTCAAGCGATGGCTGCGCCAGAAGACCCAGACCATGATGCAGGTACAATGTTGGCTGTCAAAGAAGACATCAACAAAATTGAGCCGATACTGAAGCATTATCCGCAAGTATCCATTGCTAACTTCAATTCGCCGACTCAGGTGGTGTTGGCAGGGCCGACCGCAGAAATCGCTAAAGTGCGTCAGACTTTGCAAGAACAAGGTTATGCGGCTGTACCGTTGCCTGTTTCCGCAGCCTTCCACACTTCGCTGATTGCGTTTGCCCAGAAGTCATTTGCGATCGCTACTAAATCAGTCAAATTCAATACCGCAACAACTCCAGTATTCAGCAATGTTACTGGTAAGCCTTATCCACAAGATCCTACCGGAATGCAGCGCATCCTGGAAACACACCTGGCAAGTTCGGTGCTGTTTAAACAGGAAATTGAAAATATCTACGCGGCTGGTGGTTCTTGCTTCGTGGAATTTGGGCCAAAACGAATTTTGACTAACTTAGTTAAGGATATTTTAGGCGATCGCCCTCATATTACCGTCGCGTTGAATCCCAGCACTCAGAAGAATAGCGATCGTTCTCTGCGGGAAGCAGCAGTACAAATGCGCGTCATTGGTATGCAGTTGAAGAATCTTGACCCTTATCAAGTTCAGCCTGTACTACCTCCGGCTGAGAAGAAGAAAACCTTGAGTGTGCGTCTCAACGGTATTAACTACGTTTCGGAAAAAACTAGAAACGGCTTCCAAGAAGCTTTGCAGAATGGACATAAGGTTTCATTACCTGCTGCATCTGCGCCAGTTGTCAGCGCCCCCGAATTTTCTGAAACGAACCGCAAAGGGCGCGAAGGACACGAAGAAGAAATAAGAGTTTTAGAGGGTTCAGGTGTAAGTCTTCAAGAAATAATCAAACCGGAACCAGCACCCGAAGTTACTCCTATCACTAGTATCATCACCGAACCAACTCCAGAACTAGAAATGAATCCTGTGATCCTTTCTAATCAACTAGCCCAGGAAACTGATATGCCAACACCTGAAAACTTGGTAAATTACCAGCGAATGCTAGAAAGCTTAGAGTATCTGCTGACCCAATTCCAAAAGAATCAATCTGATAATTTACAAACTCACGGTCAGTACCTCAACCATCAGATGGAATACACTAAAGCATTCTTCCAACTCATGCAGCAGCAAAACGCTTTGTTCGCTAACGCCAAGTCTTCCCAAGAGGTAGCGCAACTGAAGCTAGTTGTCATGGAAGGTGTAGAACGCAGTATGATACAGTTTCACAACCAACAAGGTGAAACCCTCCGCATCCATGAACAATATCTTCTGGAACAAGTAGAATACGCCAAAAACTTCTTCAATCTGATTCAGCAACAATATTCACAGTTGATTGCTGGTGGTGTTGCAGTTGAAGCAACAAGTATCCCAGCCAGCGATACACCCGTACCTACAACCACTAAAATTGTTGCACCAACTCCAGTAGTTGAGCCTGTAGCGAAAAACGGTAATGGTAACGGTCATGCTAAACCTGTTGAAATGCCAGTTGCACCCGCACCCCAGCCTGTAGCAGTTGCACCTGCACCTGTAATTGAGACACCAGTCGCACCAGTACCTCAACCTGTTGCTTTCACTCCCGCACCTGTAATTGAAACACCAGTTGCACCAACACCCATAATTGAACCTGTTGCTTTCACTCCAGCATCGGTAGTTGAAACACCTGCACCAGTAGTCCAAATTCCGACACCTCAACCTGTAGCAGTAATTAG
Source organism: Nostoc sp. C96 (assembly GCF_059384975.1). Classification (NCBI taxonomy): domain Bacteria; kingdom Bacillati; phylum Cyanobacteriota; class Cyanophyceae; order Nostocales; family Nostocaceae; genus Nostoc; species Nostoc sp. C96. The sequence goes on from NZ_CM182020.1 coordinate 1,296,605, forward strand.
CGCACCCATCGTAGCTACACCTGCGGTTGATGTCTCTGACTTAGACAAAAATCTGCTGGCTATTATCAGCGATAAAACTGGCTACCCAGTCGAAATGCTCGAATTAGAGATGGACATGGAAGCCGACTTGGGTATTGACTCCATCAAACGAGTTGAAATCTTGGGTGGATTACAAGAAATGTATCCTAACTTACCCAAGCCCAACTTAGAAGAACTGGCAGAAAAACGCAGCATCGGCGACATCATTACATATCTGCAATCTAATGCTTCGGGAAATCCTAGTGTCGGAGTTGCAGTGTTACCCGCGCCAGCATTGCCAGAAATGCCAGTCACTACCTTACCCTTAGTTCCTGTAGCAACTGCACCTGAACCAGTAGTAATTGCTGAAACTCTAGTCGCAGAAACTGTAGAAGATACTACAGATTACGCAGATATCGCCCAAACACTGCTAAATATTACTAGCGATAAAACTGGCTACCCAGTCGAGATGCTGGAACTCGAAATGGACATGGAAGCCGACTTAGGTATCGACTCCATCAAACGGGTAGAAATTCTGGGAGCAATGCAAGAAACGTATCCCAACCTACCCAAGCCAAACGTCGAAGATTTAGGCGACTTACGAACCATCGGTCAAATAGTTGAGTATCTGCAACGCCTAGTTGCGGGTGAAAAAAAAAAGCCTGATTCTAACTGGGACTTCCAGCCAGTCCAAGTAATCGAAAACGTTGCGCGTCGTCCCGCGCAACTCAAAATCCTCCCGCTACCCGACAGCTTAGAGTTCAGTTTACCAGAGGGACACATCTGCTTAATCACAGATGATGGCTCCCTCACCACCTCCCACGTAGTACAAACACTGTGCGATCGCGGTTGGAAAGTAGTAGTATTAAGCTTCCCCCAAGCTATCATCGCGCAACAAGCACCCTTACCTGCTGGCGTAGAACGCATCACCCTTGCAGATATGAGTGAAGAATTACTCCAACATAAATTATCCGCGATCGCAACTAATATTGGCACAATTGGTAGCTTCATTCATATCCATCCCCAGGCTGTAGAACAGGACAAAGCGATAGTTAAGCACATCTTCTTTGTAGCTAAACACTTGAAGAAATCCCTCACCGAAACCGCCAATTATACCCGCAGTTCTTTCCTAACAGTTGTTCGCTTAGATGGAGCATTTGGGTTAGAGCATAACACCAATTATGGAGCGATCGCGGGTGGTTTATTTGGACTCACAAAAACCCTGAGATGGGAATGGCCAAAAGTATTTGCTCGCTCAATTGATTTGAGTCCAGCGATAGATGCACAAAAATCGGCTGAACATATTATTGCCGAACTGTGTGACTCGAATCTTTATATCAATGAAGTGGGTTACGGTTCCCAAGGGCGAGTTACTTTGAAGGCTTCCGTGATTAAGTAAAAGCCTCACGCAGAGACGCAGAGGCGCGGAGAAGAGTGCGCGGAACCTTTTAAACTCTCTTTACTTTGTGACGGCAGTCGCTTCAAGTCGGGAAACCCGCCCAACGCGCTGCCTCTCCTTTGCGTCCTTTGCGGTTCGTTTAAATAAATTCTCAACTTCAAAATAAATATGACCACAGCAACTCAGGTTCGTTTCTCATCAGTATTTCTTGTCAGTGGCGGTGCGAAAGGAATCACCTCCCTCTGCGTTAAAAAACTCGCACAACAACAACCTTGTACATTTATTCTGCTCGGTCGTTCCGAAATTTTAGAAAACGAACCAGAATTCGCCAAAGATTGTTTTGAAGATGCTGCATTAAAAAAACGCATCATGGAAAATCTTCTCGCTCAAGGTGAGAAGCCTACACCCATGAGTGTGCAGAAAATATATAACAAAATTGCTTCCAGCCGCGAAATTAAACAGACACTAGCAGAAATTCAAGCCACAGGTGCAAAAGTTGAATATCTGAGTACTGATGTCACAAATGTTGCTGAATTACAACAAAAACTAGCAGCCACAGTTGCACGTACAGGCGCAATTACTGGTATTATTCACGGTGCTGGTAACTTAGCTGATAAATTAATCGAAAAGAAAACCGACCAAGACTTTGAAAAAGTTTATACAGCCAAAGTTCAAGGATTAGAAAATTTACTGAATTGTGTTAACCCTAATCAACTAGAACAATTAGTATTGTTCTCCTCCGTAACTGGATTTTATGGGAATATTGGGCAATCAGATTATGCGATCGCTAACGAAATTCTCAACAAATCAGCGCATCTATTCAAACAAAACCATCCCAATTGTCACGTAGTTGCAATCAACTGGGGCGGCTGGGATAGCGGTATGGTGACACCAGAACTCAAAAAAGCCTTTGCCGAACGCGGAATTGATATCATCCCCGTAGATATCGGCACACAAATGTTAGTTAATGAACTGCATCCCGCACACCATGACTCCACCCAAGTAGTTATCGGTAGCCCCACGATTCGCCCACCCGCACCCTTAGATGCAGAACTCAAAAGCTATCGCATTCGTCGCCGTATTGTTTTAGAAGCAAACCCCTTCTTATATGATCATGTCATCGCTGGTTCTCCCGTATTACCAGCCACCTGCGCCATGTCTTGGATGATTAACGCTTGTGAAGAATTGCATCCAGGTTATCGCTATTTAAGTTGTAAAGAATTCAAAGTTCTTAAAGGAATTACCTTCGCCAATTCTAATGTCAGCGAACACATTCTGGAAATTCAAGAACTTGCCAAAAGCGAATCTGAATTTGTCGAATTACAAACCACAATCTTAAGCAAAACACCCGAAGGCAAAACTCATTATCACTTCCGCGCCCAAATCAAAATCGTGCGGAAAATGCCAGAAGCCCCCATTTACGAATCAGTAAACTTCACCGAAGATAACATCATCACCGCCACTGGCACAGACTTTTATCAAAAAGATAGCTCCTCATTATTCCACGGCCCAGCATTCCAAAAAATTACCAAAGTCATCAACATTACCCCCGAAAAAATCACCGCCGAATGCTATTGGGCTTCAATTTCTGCTCAAAAACAAGGGCAATTTCCTGTTAACTGGCACAACCCATACTCCAACGACTTAAGTACACAACCCCTATGGATTTGGCTCAACCATTTCCATCAAGAAATTTGCTTACCAGGACAACTAACTCACTCCGAACAATTCCGCGCCTTACCCTGCGATGAACCCTTCTACGTTTCCTGCGAAGTCAAAGCAAAAACAGCCACAGGCGTAACCGCCGACTACTACATCCACGACCTTGAAGGTAAAATCTACTCTCGCATTCTCGGAGCCAAAGCAGTCATTTGGCCAATGAGAATGATGAACAAATAATTAACATATAAACGCAGAGTTTCGCGGAGGTAAACGCAGCGAAAAGTTGCGTGCGGGGGTTCCCCCCGTTGAGCAAACTTTTCAAGACAAAGTTTCGCGGAGAATTATCTGCGTTTAAAATAGCAATATTAGTCTCTCTCCGCGCCTCTGCGCCTTTGCGCGAAACAAATTTCCACTCCGGGGAACATCGTAAATCCAAAAGCCCACCCCAACGAGGACAACAACAGTGGAAAAAATAGCCATTATCGGTATATCCTGCCTATTTCCCGACGCGAACAATCCCGAACAATTTTGGCAGAACATCACCGACCAAAAAAGCTCAACCTCAGAAGTTACACTCACCGAAATTGGCGTTGATCCCACAATATTTTACGACTCTGCTAAAGGCAAACCGGAAAAAATTTACTTCCTCCAAGGTGGATTTATTCGCAACTTTCAATTCGATCCCAGCGAATATAATTTACCACCAACCTTAGTAAATAGCTTAGACAACACCTTTAAATGGTCACTGTACGCAGCAAAACAAGCTGTGCAACATAGCGGCTATTTAGGTAATCAACAAGCCCTCGCCAAATGCGGCGTAATTTTAGGAACCCTCTCCCTACCGACAAAACTTTCCAATCAACTATTATCCCCCATTTATCGCCGCACAATTGATGGTGCGATCGCTCAACTTCTCCAAGACCAAGATTTCCATTTAGCAGCCATCCCCCCAACCACCAAACCATCGCCCTACAACGCGATGATATCAGGTCTACCAGCCGCCCTCATCGCTCAATCGCTCTCCTTATCAGGCACTCACTTCTGTATAGATGCAGCTTGTTCATCAGCCTTTTACTCTATCAAACTAGCATCGCACTATTTACAGACACGCAAAGCCGACTTAATGCTGGCTGGTGCAATTAGTTGTTCTGATCCTCTATTCTTACGAATGCTCTTTTCCGGTATTCAAGGATATCCAGAAAACGGAATTAGCCGCCCCCTAGATAAAGCATCACGCGGCTTAGTAACTTCCGAAGGTATCGGTATGGTAGTTCTCAAACGCTACAGTGATGCTGTCAGAGATGGTGATAATATCCTCGCCACTGTTTGCGGTAATGGACTCTCCAACGATGGTAGAGGCAAACACTTACTCAGCCCCAATGCTAAAGGACAAATATTAGCTTACGAACGAGCTTATCAAGAAGCCCAAATCAGCCCCAAAGACATTGATTACCTAGAGTGTCACGCTACAGGCACACTCTTAGGCGATACCACCGAATGTAGTTCTGTAGAAAGCTTTTTTGGTGAACATCAAGCATCACCATTAGTCGGTTCAGCTAAATCAAATGTCGGACATTTGTTAGTAGGCGCTGGCATGGTGGGCTTAACCAAAGCAATTTACAGCCTGAATCATGGTGTGATTCCGCCCACGATTAATATTGATGAACCCATTGGTGCAGAAAATACTGTCATTTCCTCTAAAAATATTGTCAAAACTACAACACCTTGGCCTAACAATAATTCGACTAAACGCGTAGCCTTAAGTGCCTTTGGGTTTGGTGGAACTAACTCCCACATCATTTTAGAGAAAACCGCAAAGGACGCAAAGGACACAAAGAAATAAGAGTTTTAGAGGTTTTTCGCGTGAGTCTATAAAACTACTTATCTTCTCTCTAACTCTGTGTTCTCTGTGCCTCTGTGGTTCGTTATTTCCTCTTTCCTTCGCGCTCTTTGCGTTCTTTGCGGTTCGTTTAAATTCATTTTAGGTACTCAGTAATGACACAAGATAATAAAAACAAAATTGCCATTATTGGCATGGATGCCTTCTTTGGCGAGTGCAATGGCCTAGATGCTTTTGAACGCAGTATTTATGACGGTAAACAACACTTCATACCTCTACCCGAAAAAAGATGGTATGGCATCAATACAGAAAAAGACTTACTCCAAGACTACGGTTTAGTTGAAGGTAAACCCCCCGTCGGAGCATATATCAAAGACTTTGAAATTGATACATTAGCCTATAAGATTCCTCCTAACGAAGTCGAAAAAATGAACCCTCAACAGTTGTTACTGTTGAAGGTTGCAGAACGCGCCATCAAAGATGCGAACCTACCAGAAGGTGGTAATGTCGCAGTAATTATTGCAGCTGAAACAGAGTTATCTGTCCACCAACTACAGCAAAGATGGGATTTGTCTTGGCAAGTCAAAGATGGTTTGAACGCGGCGGAAATTACCTTACCACCGGAAAAGATTTCTCAATTAGAAACCATCGTTAAAGATGGCGTTCACCAACAAGTAGAGATTGGTGAATACTTAAGCTATATCGCTAACATCATGGCGAGTCGCATTTCCTCGCTGTGGAACTTTACCGGGCCTGCTTTCACCCTCACGGCTGTCGAGACTTCGGCTTTCAAAGCTTTGGAAGTAGCGCAAATGCTACTAATGACTGGCGAAGCAGACGCAGCCATTGTTGGTGCTGTTGATTTGGCTGGTGGTGTAGAGAATGTGTTGTTACGCAATCAAACCGCCAAGATTAACACTGGTGTCAATACGTTGAGTTTTGACCAAAAAGCCAACGGTTGGACGGTGGGTGAAGGTGCTGGTGTAGTCGTTCTCAAACGTTACGATGTGGCACAAGAGAATGGCGATCGCATTTATGCCACTATTGATGCTATCAGTATCGGACAATCTCTTATTAACTCAGCTAACGAAGCCTTTCACTGTGCAGGTGTACAACCTTCTCAGGTGAACTATGTAGAAGTTTGCGCTAGTGGTATTCCCCAAGAAGACGAAGCTGAAATCACTGGTTTATTGCAAGCATATCCATCGGTAGGTCATGGTTTGCACAGTGCTATCGGTAGCGTCAAAACCAATATTGGACACACTCAAGTAGCTTCGGGAATTGCCAGCTTAATCAAAACAGCATTGTGTCTTTACTACCGCTACATCCCTGGTACGCCTAACTGGTCTGGTGTGAAAGTACCACAACAATGGGAAGGTAGTCCTTTTTATGTGGCTACAGAATCTCGTCCTTGGTTCTTGGGTAAAGACTCTGACCGTCGGATAGCTGCCATTAACGGTCTTGGTTGTGATGGGACTTTTGCCCATGTGATTATCTCAGAAGACCCTACACAAGAAGAACGCCCTAGCCGATATCTGGAGCAAATGCCATATCATCTGTTCCCGATAACAGCTAACGACAAAGATAGTATTTTTGCGGCTCTAGATAGTTTGCAAAAGAGCATTGAAGCTAGTTCTTCTTTATCAGAGTGTGCTAGTCAAGCCTTTGCTACATACAAAGCCAACCCTCAAGCGCAATACGCCATTGCTATTAACGGACGGAACAGAAAAGAACTCCTCAAAGAAATTGAGTCAGCGCGTAAGGGTGTCAAAACGGCGTTTGAAAAAGGTACAGACTGGCAAACACCTGTAGGTAGTTATTTCACACCCAAGCCTCTCGGAAAGCATGGTGAGATTGCTTATATGTATCCGGCGGCGGTGAATTCTTATGTAGGTATGGGTCGAAATCTCTTCCGCCTATTCCCCCGAATCTTCAACGACCACATGGTGAAGAGTCTGCACAAGCGGGCGGCGGATGTAGAACGAAGAGTATTTCCTAGAAGTTTGAGTAAGTTATCTCTCAGACAAATAGAGACTTTAGAAAAGCAATTGCTAGATGATTCCCTAGCAATGTTTGAAGCGGAAATGTTCTTCACCAGACTGCTTACCACAGTTATTCGTGATGACTTTCAACTCAAGCCGAAGTATGTGTTTGGTTACAGCTTGGGTGAAACGAGCATGATGGTAGCCCAAGGAGTTTGGAGTGATTTCTTTCAAGGTAGTAACTCCTTCAATTCCTCGGCGTTGTTTGGAAATAGGTTATCTGGGCCGAAAAATGCGGTACGTGAGTTTTGGGGTTTGCCAAACACAGATAATTTAGATAAAAGCTTTTGGGGTAACTTCGTTTTGATGGCGAGTCCTGAACAAGTACAGGAAGCTATCAAAAACGAGCCACAAGTCTATCTCACACAAATTAATACACCGGAAGAAGTCTTAATTGCTGGTGAGCCAGCTGCTTGTAAGCGAGTCATTGCAGCCTTGGGTTGTAATTCTTTCGTGGCTCCTTTCGATCACGTTATCCATTGTGAAACGATGCGATCGGAGTATGGGGAGTTAGTTAAATTAAATACTCTACCATCCCAGAATCTAGCAGGTGTCACCTTTTATTCTGCGGCTGAATATCAGCCTATTGTACTAGAGAGTGGGGCGATCGCTCAGAGCATCGCCACCGGACTTTGCCAACAATTAGACTTTCCTCGCCTAGTTAACCGCCTCCACGACGACGGTGCAAGAATCTTTATCGAAGCTGGTGCGGGTGGTGTATGTTCACGCTGGATTGATAAAATTCTCGAAGATAAAGACCACATCACCGTATCCCTCAACCGTCGGGGTATGGATGACCACACTACCATTGTCAAAGCACTAGCAAAACTTCTCAGCCATCGCGTAGCTGTAGATTTATCACCACTATACAATCTCACACCTGCGCCCAAACAAAATAAAGCCACCTTACGCACTGTTACCGTCGGTGGTGAATCAATCTCTGCTAGTATTTTGACCGAAGAAAACCGCAAACTTTTCCAAGATTTACCAGGAAAAGCTCTGCATTCAAATATACCATTGCCTGATGAAATTGATATCATCAAATCGCTGCAAGATACTCATAAAATCTTAGGCAATGATATTTTGACTCAAAATGCAGAAGTTTCAATGAAAAATATCATTGAACACGGTTTTGCAGCAGAAGAAAAAGTAGAATCTTCTGAGTTAATCGCCACACCGACACAAGCATCTGCTACCAATCAAGATTTAGATACCCTAATCAGAATGCTGGAGTTAAATACCTCTCACTGTCAAAAGCTGAATGCTAATAATGCTCGAATAACTCAAGCACATACAGCTTTCTTACAAGCGCGGCAAGATTTTAGCAAGCAGATGCGTGAAATTATTCAATTGCAATTAGTTTGCGCGGAAGATTTGCTCAAAGAATAAGCTTGAATGCACGTTACCTCATGGTTTAAGGATAAGGTTTTACACTTTATTCTTAGACCTTTCCTAGATTTAAATGTTCGCGCAAAGGCGCAAAGGCGCAAAGATTTGCAACAAGTCTATTTTAAGATTCACAAGATATCGGACTTTTGCTAAGTAAACAGTTAGTAATCAAATAGTTAACAATCCGAGGGATAACTACTGTGACTACCTTCGATATGCCACTCAGCACCCAAGATAATGGCTTAAAATTTCCAGCCTACAACTACAATCATAATCTTGTTTGGAAAGGTAATTTAGAAACAATATCTTTTGAACAGCAAGCTATTAAAAATAAATTACTGCTATTAGATAAACCTTGCTATTTTGTCAAAATTGCAGGTAAAATTGGCGTTACAAATGAAGGATATTTATATCCTGTTGAAAATAACCCAACTTCCCAATTAGAATTAATCGCCTCCCTTGCGCCAATTTCTCTACAACAATTAGGCGACCCCAGTTTTCTCTCTTGCTATTGTGTAAAATATGCCTATATGACTGGCGCAATGGCTGGCGGTATCGCTTCCGAAGAATTAGTCATTGCTTTAGGAAAAGAGAAAATTTTAGGTTCCTTTGGTGCTGGGGGTTTAACGCCAGAAAGAATAGAATCAGCAATTCAACAAATTCAACAAGCTTTACCCAATGGCCCTTACGCTTTTAATTTAATTCACAGCCCTAATGATATGGCTATTGAACGCCGGGCTGTGGATTTATATTTAAAATATGGTGTCAGAATTGTTGAAGCTTCAGCATTTTTAGACTTAACTCCCAACATTGTTTATTACCGAGTTGCTGGATTAAGTTTAAATAATGCTAATCAAATTGAAATCAAAAATAAAGTTATTGCTAAAATTTCTCGCCGAGAAGTTGCGAGTAAATTTATGCAGCCAGCACCAGCCAAAATTATCAAAGAATTGCTGGAACAAGGTTTAATTACTGAGTTGCAAGCTAAACTTGCAGCGAACGTACCAATGGCTGATGATATTACTGTGGAGGCTGATTCTGGCGGACATACTGATAACCGTCCTTTGATTTGTTTGCTTCCTTCACTAATTGCTTTAAGGGATGAAATTCAAGCAAAATATCATTATCCCCAACCAATTAGAGTCGGTGCAGCAGGTGGAATTGCTACCCCAGAATCAGCCTTGGCAGCTTTTATGATGGGTGCTGCTTATGTAGTTACTGGTTCCATCAATCAAGCTTGTGTTGAATCTGGTGCTTGTGAGCATACTAAAAAACTATTGGCGCAAGCGGAAATGGCTGATGTTACTATGGCTCCCGCAGGCGATATGTTTGAAATGGGTGTGAAGGTACAAGTGCTGAAACGGGGTACGATGTTCCCCATGCGAGCGCAAAAATTGTATGAATTGTACCGCACTTATAACTCAATTGAAGAAATTCCTGCGGCAGAAAGAGAGAAGTTAGAAAAACAAGTTTTCCGAAAAACTATTGCTGAGGCTTGGGAAGGAACGGCTGCTTATTTATCACAGAAAAATCCTGAAAAATTGGGTAAAGCTGTGAATAATCCTAAGTTGAAGATGGCTTTGATTTTCCGTTGGTATTTAGGCTTATCTTCTCGTTGGTCAACTGCTGGTGAAAAAGGTCGAGAAGTTGATTATCAAATTTGGTGCGGCCCGGCGATGGGTGGTTTTAATGATTGGGTGCGTGGTTCTTATTTAGCTGAACCACAAAATCGCACAGTTGTAGATATTGCTGACCATATTATGAAGGGCGCGGCATTTTTATATCGCATCCAAAATTTAAAAATTCAAGGTTTGCAAATACCCGATTACTACACTCAGTATCGTCCAGAATGTCAATAATTTTAAGAGGTAACAATGTCTTATAGCGCAGCAGATATTCAAGCGTGGATGGTGTCTCACCTAGCTGAGTTACTGGGTGTAGAAACTGATGAAGTTGATATCCACGAAAATCTAGAAAACTACGGTTTAGACTCAGCACAAGCGATGACTCTAGTAAGTAAGTTAGAGGAATTGCTGGGTTTTCAACCATCACCTTTGTTGTTGTGGCATTATCCCAATATTGCATCTTTGTCAGAGCGTTTAGCTGAGGAATTAGTAGAACAATCTGATGGGCAGGATACAGGGATTGTAAAACAAACAGGTGGCAATGCGATCGCAGAAATTCCCACTCTTGATTTACAAGCCGAAGTAGTCCTTGACCCCACAATTCATCCTGGTGCTGCTGTTTACACACCTGTAGACAAACCCAAGAAAATCTTCTTGACAGGTTCTACTGGCTTTTTAGGTGCTTTCATCATTCGGGAACTGCTAGAACAAACCGATGCAGAATTGTATTGTTTGGTACGCGCAAGCAGCCTCCAGGAAGGTAAAAACAAGCTACATAAGAACCTGGAACAGTATGGAATTGGTCAGGATGAGTTAGATCCTCGCATTATTCCCGTCATTGGTGATTTGTCTCAACCTCTGTTAGGACTAGGCGCAGAACTATTCCAAGCTTTAGCTACCAACATTGACACCATCTATCACAGTGCTGCTTTGTTGAACTATGTTTATCCCTACTCAGCACTGAAAACCGCTAACGTTTTAGGTACTCAAGAAATATTGAGATTGGCTTGTCAAATCAAAGTCAAGCCTGTACATTACGTTTCTAGCGTGGCTGTCTTTGAATCACCTGTTTATGCTGGTAAGGTGGTCAAAGAAGATGATGATTTTAGCCACTGGGAAGGAATTTTCCTTGGTTACTCGCAAACAAAATGGGTGGCTGAAAAGTTGGTGAAAATTGCCAGCGATCGCGGTTTACCTGTTACAATCCACAGACCACCATTAATCGCCGGAGATAGCAATACAGGTATCGGTAATACCCACGACTTCATCAACTTGATGGTCAAGGGTTGTCTGCAAATGGGTAGCTTCCCAGATGTAGAGTATATGTTGGATATGTCTCCTGTAGACTATGTAAGTAAAGCTATTGTCTATCTGTCCATGCAGCCAGAATCAATAGGTAAAGCTTTCCACTTACAACATCCCAACCCTGTGTCTCTAAAAGTATTAGTTGATTGGGTTAGTTCTTTTGGTTATCCTGTACAAATGCTACCCTACGATGAATGGCAAGCAGAGTTAATTAAAAATGCTGCTTCTCCAGATAATCCTTTATATACTCTGCGTCCATTTTTACTAGAACGCTGGTCGGAAGAACAACTCACAATTCCTGATTTGTATCTGCAAGCTAGAAGACCAAAAATTAGCTGTGAAGCAACTGTTAAAGCCTTAGCAGGTAGTTCTATTTCTTGTCCGCCAATCGATTCTAAGTTGTTTATGACCTACACAGCTTATTTAATCGAAAGCGGTTTCTTGAGTGTTGCTTTGTAATAATTTACATTAATTAGATGATAAAAACCCAGTTTCTGATAGAAACTGGGTTTTTATTGTTAGATAACAACCGAAAAAATTTACATTAGCAATATCACTAAACTACACTGCGGTAGTTTGCAGTGTATTTCCCAGCCAGGGAAGGGAGCAGAATTTGTAATTGAATACCCTATTCAGCAGCCACAGGTTTGTCACACAGGCATAGTCAAGCAAAGATTTTTAAGTTCTCCAGCACAACTTGACCGCAAACCCGCTTACCAAGGATTACCAATCATGGTAAAAGCTGACCAGAAATAGGGATGAGTTAGGTTTTTGTCTCCGAGTTCTAATAAAACGGGTGGTAGAGGTAAATCACCATGAGACGTTTTCAGTTGACCGTTTTCTAGGCGGACTTCTCCTTTGATCATGGCTATTTGTGCTTGGCGGAGAGCTTCAGCTTTTATGGGGGCTTGTTTCAGCTTCTCGTAAAACTCGGTCATTAAACTAAATGTACCTTCATCGGAGACATACCATAAACTCGCCAATGCAGACTTAGCACCAGCTTGGACTGCAAAGCCAGCAAAACCTAGTTCTGCGTCTTCATCACCCAAGGCTGTGCGACAAGCACTCAGTACTACTAGTTCTACAGATGGGTTATTCCAGCCAAGTTGGCGCATCTGATCCATTCTCAGTTGGCTATCCCATAATTGAATATAAGAGTTACCGGGCGCACCTTTTCTAAATTCGCCGTGGGTGGCGAGGTGAACAATTCCGTAGGGTGTTTCTTGTCGTTGAGCTTTAAGATTTTTCAAAGTAAAGGCTTCGTTTAAAAAGGCTTTACCAGGCCAGATTTTCTCGATAGTAGTTAATTCTGTGGGGACTGCTGGTAATGGGTCTAGATTCATGAATTGAGATGCGCCCATTCCCAAAACTTTAGCTTTTCTAATATCGACATATTTGGTGTCTGTCAGGCTGAGACTCGGCATTAAACCGACGCTATAACGCTCTACCAGATATTGTTGACCATCATAAAGTGCGGCTACGGGCATAGCGCGTAATCCCGTATCCATGAGAAACACTAAATTATTGATTTCTCGTGTTTTGAGGTTAGATTCAATCGGTGCAATTAGCCAATTGTATAGTTGTTGAGCCGGCTTGATATAGGTGCGGCGCAGTGCTGGGTCTGTGACTGCACTAGTTAATTGGCGGCTGGCTGTGAGAACTTGCGATCGCGTCACATTTGTTAATACTTGCCGAATTGGTTCACCTTTAGCTGTCACCACCACCAATTCTAAAACGTCGTTATCTTGACCGATAATGGGTAATTGGGCAGTGGGTTTGATAGTTGCAGGTACAAAAGAAACGTAAATTAGGGCAGGTTTCGCACCTGTAGAAGCTTCAATGTTAGTCAGAATCTCTCGCGCTTCCTTGATACCCTTAATTGGCTGTTTACCTTCTCCTAAGTATGTTCCCACCTGATCTGTAAACTTTTCATCTTGAGGAAAATCGGTATCAGTTGGTGGAGTTTTTGGAGGTTCTGGAGGTTGTGGAGGTTGTACACACAGAATAGTACATTGTGGTGGAGTAATAGTGATGTTTACTTGTTGAGGCGCTGACTGAGAAACAACATCACTGGCTCTCACAGTGAAAGCCGGAATCACACCGCTAGAATTCGCAGGTGGTGTATACACTAATACTGTACTAGAAGTAAGAACACTGCCGGAAGTCACTGGTGTACCATCTTGGAAAGTTAAAGTACCTGATGAAATTGCATCAAAAATTATTGTGAGATTGTCATTATTTACATCACTGGTAATTGGGTTTAAAGACCCAAATGTAAAAGTTATAGATTGATTTAGGACTGTGGAAAACAGTGAATCGATTGTAATTGTGGGTGGTGTATTAATGGAAGTGAAATTAGTGCCATTACCTGAATCTGTTACTGTGCCACCATTGGGTAAAACTGGAAAAGAATTAACAGTTGTTGGCGTATTATTTCTGACAATATTTCCGTCTGTACCATTAGTAGTGGAATCGCCTACAATAAATGGGACGTTATTTGGCCCGCCATCATGTTGAATTGTGATTGAGCCTGAAGTAGTACCACCAGTAGTGTTAATTGTATCTGGACTGTCACCATTAAAAATTCTGCCTGTGCCTCTGACCAATCCATAGGCTAAAACATTGACATCGCCGCCTCGGCCGCCACCTCCTTCAACACCAGTTGCTTGGGTGTTTATACTACTGAAGGTAATATTTCTGCCAAATGTTCCATTAGTACCTGCCCTGAGTGTAACTGCACCTGCTGTAGAAGTTGGAGAGTTGCTGAATACTGATGTGTCAATTTCACCTGTGATGATGCTACCGCCTGCGGTTAAAGTCACAGCACCACTTGTTCCATTACTAGCAGTAGTAATATCAGTGGTATTAATATTACCTCCGGCGGTGAGTTCGACTCGGCCGGTAATATTATCATTATTATTAGGGCTAGTAATATTTTGAGTCGTAATATTACCTGTTGCACTAATAATTACAGGGCCACCATAATTACTAAATGAAATATCACCTGTGACATTCACATTACCCGGTGAAGATGTGCTGCCTGATGATGTGAATAAAGAGCCGCTGGTAATAAAACTGGAGGGATTACCAGTAGTAACTTCTTGTAAGCTGCTCACACCTGCTCGTAAAATCAATGCTGGCTGACTGCTCAAAATTTGACCATCAGCAGTAGTACTAGAAAGGGCGGTATCTGCATCAGTAATCACAATTTCGCCAGTCGTGATACTACCACGAGATTCTACTTTTAAAGATGGGCCAGTATAGTTACCAAAGGTAACATCTTGGTTAGAACTAAAAATGGGGTCAACTAAACTGATGAAATCAGCACCTTGTCCTAGAGAGTTGAGAATTGAAAATTTACCACCGCTGGCAAAATGTGAGTCTAAAAAAATCTTGCCGTTACTAACTAAAGTCAAATCACCACCACTGATAAATGGTGTTTGAGCTAAGTGATTAATTGCAAAAATATCAATGCCTTGATTACCTTGAATTGTGAGTTTATTGCCAGCAGTAGCTGAGAAATTTTTATCAACACTATCACGAACTCTGACGGTATCTTTAGCAAGTAAATTTAAGTTGTTAGTGGCGGAAAGTTTACTTTCTGGTAGTGTTAAATTATGGTTAGCAGCCAGGGTAACATTTTTTCCAGATGCTTGATTGACTACCACATCACCATTGCTAATCGTCAAACCAGAACCAGTTAACTTTACCTCACCATTATTCACCACCAAACCAGAAGCATTCCCAACACCACCGCCAGTCAACAATGCTGGTAACGAATTCCCTGGCAAATTATTATTAGTTGCATTCAGCGGTTGAATTTCTAAACTTAAAGGATTCCCCGCCATACTCAATTTGAGTAAACTACTGCCAGGTACAGCCGCAATTGTGATGTTACCATTAGGCGCTGACAAAGTTCCTGTACTGACGACTGTGCCGCCAAATAAACTTAAATTATTCCCTGATGGCACTGCCAAATTACCTTGATTGAAAATGGCACTAGCGACACTGCTATCAAAAGCGAAACTATTGGGTGTGCCGATAAGTTGGCTGTAGTCGTTTGTCCCAACCGCATTTAACCAGTTATTACTACCAAAACCGAGGCGTGTGGCTGTGGTAGCGGTAAATGATGCAGGTACATTTAAACTAGAATTAGCACCAAAGATAATGCCTGCGGGGTTGATTAAATATAAGTTAGAATTCCCACCACTAACGCGAATGATGCCGTTAATTATTGATGCTTCGCCACCTGTGACTCTACCTAAGATGTTTTGAATTGATGGTTGCGATAAAAAGTTAGCTGTTTGGTTAGCATCTAGACCAAATTTGCTAAAACTATGAAAAAGGTTGGCCTTATCGCTACTTAAACTACCACCACTAATATTAATATTGTTACCTTGAGTGTTAACAGTTGTCCCTGTACCATCGTTAGCAGGAGTGATAGTTTGTTGCGCTTTGACTGTTAGAGGTAGGAGGCATAACAGCAATGCGATGTTGCTTAATGCTAATGTTTTGATAGATTTTGGAAAAGTTTGCTTCTTAGCTTTGGAAATAGCAGTAAAATTTATCTTGCTGCCAGGAATGAGGGCTTTTTTTTGTAATTCTGGTTTGTGATGCTGTCTGCGTTGTCGTGCTTTGAGAATTGCTAGTTGGGCGTTCTTGATTTGTTCTTGTTGTCGTTGCCGCGATATGCTTTCTAGATGGGTGCGATAGTAGTATAGGGGTTTATAAATATGCTCAACTTCTGCAACTTCAGAAAGTCTTAGACACAAATCGTAATCTTCTACTGTTGCAAGTGACTCATCAATTTCCCCAACTAAGTCTAAGACTTCACGACGAATTAGCCGAAAGTGGAATGTCATGAACTGATTTAACAGTGCTTCACGGCTATAAGCTACAAGACAACGATAGCCATAGCTGAGGATTGTATTGTTTTCGTCAATATCTAAATAGTCAGTGTAAACCCAGCCAATATCGGGTTTAACATCTAACACTGTGGCTGTTTCGGCTAGTGCTGTTGGTGCTAGTAAATCATCACTATCTACCCAACCGATATATTTACCACGAGTTTGAGCGATCGCAGCTTTTAAGGCTCTGGCTGCTCCCATGTTATCTTTGCCTGATATTACCCGCACGCGGCGATCGCACTCTTCATACTCACGGGCAATTGCTAGGGAATTATCTGTGGAACCATCATCCCAAATCAGCAGTTCAAAGTCTTGCCGCGTTTGCGATAAAACACTTTCTATAGCTAATCTTAGATAATTTTCTCGATTGTAAACTGTGATGATTAAGGAAATTACTGGCAGCATAAAAATTAGATTTTTTTAATTTATTTATAGAGAGTTTAAAGTTTTTAGTTATCTTTTGGATCAATAGAATATACATTAACTTATTAAGTTGCCTATAATTAAACAAATTTGAATTTTCTCTTAGCTCAGGATGTTAATTTTTGCGAATGTTTGCAAAAGTAATTTCGTTATAAATGTGTTTAGTAAAGTTGATGCGGACTACAATTCATTGTTAGCGGCAAAGTTAAATATTATTGACAAAGTTTAAAAAATATGAGATATTTCCATGCTACTGCCAAGTCCAGACGAAGACAAGCTATTAATAACTGGTTGAGGAAATCAGCCAAATCCAGCAGTATGATTGGAGGACTAACGGCGATTTTTTTATTAGCAAATTCGTTAGTCCCAACAACTTTGTTTGCTGAAGAAAAATTAGAAATCAAAGACTTTGACTACTGGGCAAATTTTTGTAAATTGTTGGGAGAGGAAAAGAAATATGATGAAGCGATCGCCGCTTGTAATCAAGGAATTGCGATTAAGCCAGATGAACCAGAAATTTGGGTAACGCGCACAGAAATTTTACTCAAGCAAGCCAAGTATAGTGAAGCGTTAGTCTCAGCTGATCGCACTTTACGTCTCCAACCAAAATATTCTTTAGCCTTGGCTCAACGATGTGAAGCATTATTAAATTTAAACAAATATGCCGAAGCGATCGCCGCCTGTGATTTGGCGCTGCGTTCTGATGGCAACTGGGGCAGTACTACAGCAGTTGTGGCATGGTACAATCGTGGTCTAGGAGAAAGTAAATTAGGACAACTAGATGCAGCGATCGCCTCATTTAATCGCGCCTTAGAAATTACACCAGAGAATTCTTTAGCTTTAGTCGGCAATTGTCAAGCATTAGCAAATTTAAACAGGTTCAGCGAAGCGATCGCCGCTTGCGACTCAGCAATTAAAGTTAATCAAAATTGGGGTGATACTACACCAGCAATTGCTTGGTACACTAAAGGCTTGGCACAGAAAAAAAACGGACAATTAGAAGAAGCGATCGCCTCTTTTGATCAAGCAGTGGCGATGAATCCGAAAGATGCAGATATTTGGTTAGAACATGGTAGATCATTAGCAGCAATCGGCAAACCCGAACAAGCTGTCGTTTCATACCAATTTGCCATCAAACTCAGTCCTAATTATGCCTTAGCCTTAGCCAGTCAAAGTGCGAGTTTGAACAAAATAGGTAAATTTCCAGAAGCACAAGCAGCAGCAGAACAAGCACTACAAGGCGATAGTCGTTGGGGTGATATCAGTCCCGCCTTAGCTTGGGAACAGAGAGGAATCGCTTTAGCTGGATTAGGAAATTACGAAGAAGGATTAGCATCAATAGAAAGAGCGATCGCTCTCAATCCCAATTATGCAGAAGCATGGAATAATCGTGCAGCTACCCAATGGTATTTAGGCAGATATGCCGATGCAATTGCTAGTAGCGATCGCGCCACCGAAATTAATCCGAAATATGCTCAAGCATGGTTTAATAAAGGCAGAATTCTCAAAACCTTAGACCGCTATTCAGCATCACTCGTAGCATATAATAAAGCATTAGAAAATGTGGGCAAATTTGCCGATAAATCACTCTTAGCCAATATTTGGGCTAACCGGAGTGTTGTCTTGTGGCATTTATCCCGCAATCAAGAAGCCTTAGTGTCGGTAGATAGAGCGATCGGTATTAACCCTAATTTATCGCAAGGATGGTATAACCGCGGCATCATACTATTTAATTTAGCCAGATATGATGAGGCTATTAATGCTTACAACCAAGCTAGTACTCTGGCTCCAATGGATGCGAATATTTTAGCTGGTAAAGGAGTTGCCTTATTGAGATTGGGCAAATTAGAAGATGCCGTCAAGACTTTTATGGCTACCTTAGCACTTGATCCCAAAAACGCATTAGCATTAGCAAATCAAACAATTGCTCAAAAAAAATTAGACGCACAAAAAGAACAACAACTCAAGTCACCAGTCATGCCAAATAGCACTACAATGCGTAAAGGTTTATGATTCATATCTAACACCAAGTTTGCAAAACGCGACCTTGTAATTCTTTACCAAACCAAGGTGTATTACTGGAAAGTGTATGTAGGTTGTTCCTTGATACTTTCCAAGTTTGTGTAGGATCAAATAAAGTTAACTCAGCTTTTTGATGGGGAGTCACTGTACTTAATTTCTGTCCCAAACATTTCGCAGGATTAACACTTAATGCTTGCCATAATTCTAATGCAGTAAATTCCCCAGTTTCGACCAGATTTTGCCACAGTAAAGGCAAGGCTAACTCAAACCCAATTGCCCCAGTTGGTGCTTCAGCAAAAGCTTGGACTTTTTCTTCATAAGTATAAGCTGCGTGGTCGATCGCGATCGCATCAATTACCCCAGCGCGGACACCTGCACGCAAAGCTTTTACATCGCTAGGATTGCCTAAAGGCGGGTCTAAATGCAAACTGGTATCATAACTTTGAATAGCTGCGGTATCTAATAACAAGTGCATCCAAGTAGTACTGGCGGTGATGGGTAAACCAGCAGCCTTAGCAGCGGCGATTAATTCCACACTCCGCGCCGTAGAAACACGCATAATATGAACTTGTTGATTACCAGTAGCTGCAACCAATTCTAACAAAGAAGCGATCGCCGTTGTTTCCGCACTGGCGGGGACTGGTGATAAACCAAAACGCAGCGCATTTGCCCCTTCTCGCATAACACCATTGGATGTAAGCTGGCGATCGCAAGGCCAAAAAGCTACAGGTTTATTCAACGGCTGTACATATTCCAGCACTCGCCGCACCAACCCCAAATTATCTAACGGATGACTATCAGTAAAACCAACAACTCCCGCAGCCGCCAAATCAGCCAATTCCGTCATCTGCTTTCCCGCCACATCTAAGGTAATTGCACCCCAGATATGCAGTAGGGGTGCAGGGGTGCAGGGGTGCAGGGGTGAAGAATTATGTAAACTCCCCTCTGCCCCTCTGCCCCTCTGCCCCTCTGTCCTCATCTTCTGCAACTGCGCCACCAGCGCCGGATGATCAATAGATGGAGATGTATCCGGTAAAATTGCAATTCTCGTAAAGCCGCCAGCAGTAGCAGCTTGCAACAGAGACGACAAAGTTTCCCGTTCTTCAAACCCTGGTTCGCCAGAGTGACTATATAAATCTATTAACCCAGTTCCTAGAATTAATCCTTGACAATTTCTCACTTGAGTATCAGCACTAATATCAGCAATTTGTGCTGCTACAGCTTGAATCTGACCATCAGCAATCAAGACATCTGCTATTTGGTCAGTGCCAGAAACCGGGTCAATTACTCGTACCTGTTGTAAAAGTTCAGTCATAAAAATCATAAGTTAGGAGTGACGAGTCAGGGAGTTAAGAGTTATGAGTTACGCATAATTAGTTCCTCACTTCTTACTCTTCACTCCTCCCTGTTTTATAATGCTCCAGCTGCGGTCTGATCAAGAACACCACCACCCAAATGAGCCGTGATATTCATTGCTTGTAAAACGGGAAAACCATCAAGTCCGTTGGGGTAGTCAATAACGCTCACTGCGCCATTACCTTGGCGGAAATTCCAGAAATTTTCGGCTGTTAAGCCAAGAATATGACAAAGCAAGGTTTTATTAGTAGCATCGTGAGCCACTACTAATCCAGTTTGGAGTTGATTGTCTAATGCAGTTTGCACAATAGATTGCCATGCAACAACGCTACGTTCCCAAACTTGTTGTAAATTTTCTCCCTCTGGCATTTGTACCTCAGCGGGTATTGTTCGCCAACGGTGCAATTCCCCAGGAAATTCTTGTTCAATTTCTGCTTCTAACTTCCCTTCCCAAAGGCCATGACTAATTTCTCTTAAACCATCTTGCAAATCTAACTGAATATTCGGATGTTGACGCAAGATAATTTCGGCCGTTTCTTTTGGACGTAGCATTGAACTACTCACAGCAAAATCAATGTCTACATCTTTGAGAAATTCCCCGGCTTTTTGGGCTTGATTTCTCCCATTGTCATTCAATGGAACGTCAATTTGTCCTTGAAATCTGGTTTGACGGTTCCACTCTGTTTCGCCGTGACGCACCAACAACAACCGTACTCCCTGATGACTGGGACGCAAGGATGGTAAGCTTTCTCCTGTATGTTGCGTCTGATTCATCGATTCTAGTTGGACTGGTTCATCCAATCCGCCAGCAAAGTTTAGTACAGTGACAGCACAGTTAGATTGCTGGATAGCATGATAACGGCTGGGAGGAATGCCCAGCGCCGTGCTAATTAAGGCGCGATTAATTCCGTTATGCCCAACTATGAGAATAGTTTTACCTTGATATTGCGGCAAAATTTCTTGCCAAAATTGCCTTGCTTGTGCATACAAAGCCAGAACCGGAAAATGCTCTCTAGTTCCCTCAGCATTGTTAACTAGCATGACCAATTCGTCGGGATGTTCGTGCCAAATACGATAGTCTTCAGCAAACTTCTGCTCGACATCAGCAGTTAGCATTGTTTCCCACAAAGGCAAATCGATTTCTAATAACTTATCAGAAGTCTGAACAACAGCAGACTCTGGAGTGTTGGCTAACTCACATTGAATAATCTCAGCGGTTAGTTTAGCTCGTTGCAGAGGACTGCAATAAATTGCATGAAACGAAATATTACTGAGGGCTTTGCCTACTTTACTGGCATCTTGACGACCTTTTTCTGTTAACGTTGACGCATCCGTGCGTCCTTGAATCCGTCGTTCAGCGTTGTAGCTACTTTGACCGTGACGCACAATGATGACACGAGTCATCGGCTTTGCCCTCCTCTATCTAAAGGATTAATTTTACTCTAAAGTGTTTGCAGAATAATCTCATGCCGTATGCAACTTTTTCCAACCTAACCCCCAAGTATACTTATTCATCCTGGAGATAGTTTGCTGGTTCTGCCTGTAGGTAGGGGTATCCGATTATCCAGCCAAAATATGCTGGAGATTCGAGGCAGCTTCCCAGAAATTCCCACAGATGGAAATTAATATGCAAACAGAAACAGAAGCAAAAACCTTAGCACCGTCGCTTCATGCAATTGGCAATACTATTCGCTGGACAGGTTGGATTACTTTCTGGCTACAACTAGGACTGGCTGTGGTTTCTGGTATAGCTGTATTGTTTGCTTCCACTGGACGTGGCTTTGCTGACCAACCAAATGCAGGTTTGGGAGTTGGCATATTTTGGGCAGTCTGCGGGATTGTAGCTTTATTATTTAGCGTTTACTGGGATTTTCGCTATACTCGCCTTGGTAAACAATTAGAAAATCCTAATCACGCTTTACACCCTAGTAAAGCAGATACGATCGCCGCTATTAGATTAGGCATAATTGTTAGTCTAGTCGGCATACTATTAACGCTTTTAGGTGCTGGCTCAACTTTAGGCGTTTTGGTCGCCAAATCAATTTCTCAACCACCAGGGGTAGCAATTACAGACCCCAACAAAATTATTCGGGCGTTGGATGTGTTTGTCGCAGTGGCAAATATTAATGGAATTACGGCTCACTTTTTTGGTGCTGTGGCTTCTTTATGGTTGTTGGAACGGGTGCATAAGCACTAAAAATTATAAAAATGACGCTAAAACACGTGATTTTCTGTTTGATTGCGTCAGCCATTTGGAATTTAAACGCATATTGGGCATACTAAGGGAAAATTTAGGCAATCTTTTGTGCTACTCATCTCTGATTCGGATGAGATGCTTAGAAGAAAGTCATTACTTGCAGGACTTAGCAAGATGGCGTTTTTCCCCTTTGTACAGCAACAATCTTCTCGGGCTTTTCTGTGGAGTATTCTTAACACTATTACAGATCCCATATTTGTGAAAGATCGGCAACACAGTTGGGTGTTTGTTAATGATGCCTTGTGTCAGTTCATGGGTTATGAACGAGAATCACTAATGGGTAAATCTGACTATGATTTTTTCTGTAAAACAGAAGCCGATGTTTTTTGGGAGAGAGATGAACTGGTATTCGCCACAGGGGTGACAGATGAACATGAGGAATTAATCACAGATTGTCGAGGTGAAACCCATATTATATCGACGAAAAAAAGCCTCTTCTGTGACGAAGTTGGTAATTCGTTTTTAGTAGGTTCATTTCAGATAATTGCCTCCCAAGATAAAATTGAAGCTACTTTGCTGCTTCAAACAATCAATCAATTAAAACAAGAAATTCATGAACGCCAAGAAACAGAGAAACGCTTTCGCAGACATAGTAATTCTCTACAGCAACTTGTGCAAAGCGAAAAACTACAACATGATGATTTTCAAATTGCCATTCAATATATAACGGAAGTAGCTAGTTTAGGTCTTGATGTTACACGGGTTAGTGTTTGGTTATACACAGATAAACGTTTAGGCATTCAATGTGTTGACCTATATGAACAAGATAAAAATTGTCACAGTCATGGTTTAGAATTATTTGTCGGCGATTTTCCCCAGTATTTTCAAGCTCTCAAGGAGGAACAAATAATTGCTGTTGCTGATGTGCATACTGATCCTCGCACTTCAGAATTTTCGGCAACTTATACAACCCCATTGAGAATTGCAGCGATGCTTGATGCCAGAATTTGGTCGAGGGGGGAAATAATTGGTGTAGTTTGTTGTGAACATTTGCTAACTCAGCGCCAGTGGACATTAGAAGAAGAAAGTTTTATTGGCTCGATTACTGACTTTGTGCGTCTAGCAATTGAATCACGCGATCGCAAAAACGCCGAAACAGCATTGAGACAACAAACTCAACAATTAGAGGAGACACTCAAAGAACTACAACGCACTCAAACCCAAATGATTCAAAGCGAAAAAATGTCTTCTTTGGGACAGTTAGTAGCAGGTGTGGCTCACGAAATTAATAATCCAGTTAACTTTATTTATGGCAATATTACCCCGGCAAATAATTATATTCATGACATCCTCAATCTGATTAATCTCTATCAAGAACACTATCCTTATCCTGTTGATGTGATTCGAGAAGAAATTATCGCTATAGACTTAGAATTTTTAATGACAGATTTACCGAAGTTATTATCTTCGATGAAAATAGGAGCCGATCGCATCAGGCAAATTGTCCTTTCTCTGCGAAATTTTTCTCGTCTTGATGAAGCTGAATATAAAGCAGTTGATATTCATGAAGGCATTGATAGTACTTTATTAATTTTAGAAAATCGTCTCAAAGCCAAATCTGATTATCCAGGTATTAAAATTATTAAAGAATATGGACAATTACCGCTTGTTGAGTGCTACGCAGGTCAACTCAATCAAGTATTCATGAATATTTTAACTAATGCTATTGATGCTTTAGAAGAACGAGATGAACAAAGGACTCCCCAGGAAATTCAAGCATCTCCCAGCAGAATTAGGATTAGTACACAAATAATTAATCTAAATCAGATTGCGATTAAAATTGCTGATAATGGTCTAGGTATCCTAGAAGATATCAAAAAACGTATTTTTGACCCCTTCTTTACCACAAAACCCATTGGTAAAGGTACTGGTATGGGGATGTCTATTAGTTATCAAATTGTGACCGAAAATCATCATGGAACGATTGACTGTATTTCATTCCCAGGTAAAGGTACAGAATTTGTAATTGTTATTCCTTTAAAACAAGGTCAGGATTGAATGAAAGAAGCGTGTAAGGGTTTTGAACACTTACACGCCTATACCCCTTCATCCTATCCCAAACTCTTTAATTAGTAATTACTAGCTCTTAAATCGTCAATTACATCTTTACTAGCAGCGTTTTCGACATAGTGTTTTGCTTGTTCAATATTAACTTTGGCTCGATTACGCCAACCTACAGCAGAATGGTTATCTTCCTCTCTCTCTATATTCTTTTCTGCACTGCGTAAAAGTTTGTAAATACTGCGAAACTTATCTAAATGTTTCAATGAACTATCAATTGCAGGATAATTATTGATATCTTTACGATCTAGGACAGCAGCTTTGTCAAGTTCGGCGATCGCTGTATGAACTTTAGAATATGCAGCTTTCTCTTCTTGAAGAACATTAGATTCATCGGCTTTTTGCAGAAGTAATTCTGCTTGTCGGAGGTCACTGCGAGCATGAATATAATATGGATGTTTACCAGGGATATCAGCCGAGGCTATACCATTACCTAAAGAAGCTGCAACTAATCCTAGCAACAAACTAACCGAAGTGATTCTATAAGTCATAACCTTGCTCACCTAAATTCAGAATGAAAACTTATCCTCTGATTTAGACTGGTTTAATTCTGAAAAGTTTTGACAAATCTGTGTCAATGTTATGTCATTAATTCTTTTTAAATACGAGTGAAAAACGACATTCCGTCGAGTAAATTTTTAGCAACCGTCACAGATTATTAACTATACTAAACCCGATCGCAGTGCAACTACAGCAGCTTGAACGCGATCATCAACTGCTAGTTTGTTCATAATCCCGCGTACATGGGTTTTGACGGTGTTGGGACTCAGATAAAGTCTTTCAGCGATTTCTGGGTTACTCAAACCGTCTACCATCAGTTTTAAAACTTCTAACTCTCTTGTAGATAAGTTAGCTGTGTTTCCGGGCGTTGTGGGGGGCTTGAGGTTGTCAATTACCCGTCTGGCGATTTGCGGATCTAAATAAGTCGCACCATCAACAGCAGCTGCGATCGCCTTTAATAATCTTTCTACACTCGCACCTTTGATACAATAAGCGTCTGCACCACTTGATAATGCAGCAATCACTTCAGTCTCGGTGGTATGGGATGTCAACATAACGACATGAGTGTCTGGTAACGCCGCTTTAATTTGCTGTGTCGCTGCTATTCCATCCAGACGCGGTAAACCAATATCCATGACTACCAAATCTGGCTTTAATTTTAAGGCGGCTTGCACTCCTAAATAACCATCTTCTGCTTGACCAACAATTTCTAACTGGGGTTGCGCCATTAATGACTGTTCTAGTCCCAGTTGCATCATTGGGTCATCTTCCACAATCAACACCCGCAAAACAGGTGTATCAGTCGGTAGATTTAAGGGATGGCTAGAATTGGTAGACATTTTTTTATATAGTCAAGAGTCAAGGGTCAAGGGTCAAAAGTCAACAGTCCAATAACTTTTGACTTTTGACTTTTGACTTTTGACTAACTTCTCTATTCTTCCACGCGATAGCCAAACTCTGCCAAACTTAAGCGAGACTGTCGCCATTTTGGCTGGACTTTGACGAAAAGTTCCAGGTATACTTTGCCAGAGATGAGTTTTTGAATTTGTTCGCGGGCTGCACTACCGATGGCTTTGAGCATTGAGCCGCCTTTACCAATTAAAATACCTTTTTGGGAATCACGCTCGACGTGAATGGTGGCGAGGACGCGGGTAATAGTTGCTGTTTCTTCTACTTTATCAATAGCGATCGCTACAGAATGTGGCACTTCTTCACGGGTTAATAACAAAATTTGTTCTCGAATTAATTCGCCCATAATAAACCGTTCTGGTTGGTCAGTTACCAAGTCAGGCGGATAGTATAAAGGGCCAGTTTCTAAATTATCAATGAGTAATTGTTGCAGTTCGGGCAATCCTGTACCAGTCTTGGCGGAAATTTTGACTGTCGGCCATTGATTGGCTTCACCTAACTGCTGATAACTTTCATCGATAAACTGGGAATTCCCTGGTTGTTGGTCGGTTTTATTCAGTCCCAAAATTACGGGTGTGTGGCTATTAGTGAGTAACTCCGCAATATAGCGATCGCCTGCGCCACAAGCTGCTGTACTATCGACGACAAACAGCACCACATCTACTGATTCAATAGCCAGTTTGGCATTCCGCACTAAGACTTCCCCCAATTGATGATGGGGTTTATGAATTCCCGGTGTATCGACGAAAATTATCTGTGCTTCTGTTGTTGTTAAAATTCCGCGCAAACGGTTACGTGTAGTTTGTGCTACTGGTGAGGTAATAGCAACTTTTTGACCTACTAATTGATTCATCAAAGTAGATTTACCGACATTTGGACGACCAATAATGCCGATAAACCCCGATTTGTATTCAGGAGGAGCTTGAGGAATTAATACTTCTCCTGAAAAAGAGAAGACGTGATTATCAATACTAGTCACCTTTTACTCCACCTTCATATTTTATAGATGAGATAGGTTAGTTCTGGGTTCAAACGCACAACAAACATATATTCACCCTGGAATTTTCGGGGTTTGTCATTGTTTCAGTTTAATCTACTACTAGAGATATTTGGCTACAAATATCTCAAAAATAGATGTTAAGAGCTAACAAACATCATGTTATCTCTCTTCTATACAGTTGTGTTACATTGAAGCAGAGACTGTTATTTTTATGACAATCTTATTTTATTCTGAGTTGAAAACTAAATTCTTACCTTGCTGAAGATTTAAAACTTAGCTTATATTTTTTGATAATTTACCAAGAAGACATAAATTGCCAATCTTCAGAATCTGTCGCTGGAGATTCTGCAAAATTTTCTATTTGCTCGAAATTTTCTGCTTGCATTAACTTGTCATATTCTCCAGAATCAACCCATTTCAACAATTCACCAGCTCGCATCACAGACCAAGGAAAGCGGTATTCCATAAAACTTAATATCTTCGTGATTTGATCCAAGTTATCCAGACTGATAGTCGAAAATTCTCGCGCTTGAGCTTGAAAATCAGCAATAGTCTCTGCATTTAAATATTCAGATGGTAAACCTGCTAATTTCATCAGTGCAGTGATGGCAATATTAATATCTTGACATGTTAATAAACCCACGCGATCGCCAGTGAATTTTGACATTATCATCCAATTGGCTAAAGCTATTTCTATTCCACCAGCCGCCAAGCCTCCCAAACCAAAAGTTGTACTGTTAATGACATTTTTTAACAGTGGCATAACATTTGCCATTTGCTGATAAGCAATATATTTACCTTTAATGCGGGCAATTTCACACCCAAAGGCAAACAATAATTCGTCGTGTGAATACCATTCCATTGCTTCCAAATTCGCACTGACCATTGGCTTTTCCACACCAACAGCATTGGTTTGAATATGTCCTGTACCACGAAATAAGTAAAGTTCTGGCTTTGGTGTTAAGTCAAGAATTTGGCAACTTTCTGTAAACGCATCATCTAATTTGGGAAAATTTTGTGGTGTTACACGAAATTCACCACCAATAATTTGCATTCTGAGTAAACGGTCAATGCCATACTCATTCACCTTTTTTAACAATAAAGGCAACCCAGGCATTTTATTCAAAGCCGCCAAAGCTTTTTGATCAAAGGGATGCTGAAATTTGACTGTGTTTAGACCAGGAAATACTCTTCTTGTCATTATATTTTAATGAGTAATTCATAATTCATAAAATTTATCCTTTTTGGATAAACTGCTTTAAAATCTCTCCTGGCTGTCTATCCCAGGTATCAATATGTTCATATATCAAATTATCTGAGTTAAATTTATATGTTGAATAACCATTAAAAAATATCTTGGCTTGCCAAGGTACACGCAATACACCTCTGACTGTCCATTTAGCTAAAATAGTATCTTCTGCTGATTGATAAACTTCATGTAAATCAAAAGCAATTTGGCTAAAAAATAATTGGGCGTGAAATCGCAATGTCCAAAAAATAATGCGGTAGTTAAATTTATATTTAAATTTATTTACTGGGTCTTGAAAATAAATATCCTGTGTATATATGTTATATGAAATATCTTTTTCAAAGAGTGTAGGTAAATCTTGTTTGAGAATTTGAATTACCTGTTCTATCTGTAAAATGTCAGCCACGCTCCCTGTCCTCTAAAAAAGATTTTTCCAGAATCTCTTGATTTTCTGCCAAAAAGATAAATAACGGCTATTGCTGGGTTGCTGTAAATCAGCCAAAGTTGGAAACGCCGCAGGTTTAGAGTATGCACCATTGCGTAGAACTTGAGCAAGAGCATTGTTATTCTCTCGCAAACCTTCATAAAAAAAGCAGGCTTCACCAGAAATTCCCAGCCGGCGGTTGTAGGCGATCGCCTGTACGAGATATTCTGGGCTGATGGAGTAACTACCAACCTTGATCAAAATTCCCGGTGCTAATTTGGGCAGCATTGCATCTGTAAACTGACAGCTGGTTATTTGGTTGGCGATCGCTTTATAACTATGAAAATCACGGCGATATATCTGCGGGTGAATTAGATCAACTATGCCCAGCTTCAACCATGTAGCAGAATCTTGCAGATACTCTCGCAGTCCCCAATCATAAATGTTTGGTGCCATCGACACCAACAAGTTGGGGTTAACTTTTTTCACTTCACCATATAAACGTGCCAAAAAATCTGTCAGAATATCAGCACGCCACTGTAACCATTGCTTATCTTGATGGTTATGAGGTGGACTATAACCAAATTGCTGTTGATAGCGAGCAATAGTTAAGGGATCATAACCACCTGTTGATGGTAAGGCCGGAAAGCGATCGTCTCCTTGAATCCCATCCACATCATAGTTTTTCACCACTTCCAAAACCAAGTTCAACATAAAATCTTGCACCTGGGGATGAAAAGCATTCATCCACTCAAAGCCATTTTTCTGCAATAAATTACCTTGATTGTCACGCGCCGCCCATTCTGGTTTTTGCTGTAACAGCATTCCCCCATTCAAGTTATAAGAACTCGCAAAGCCATATTCAAACCAAGGGATAACTTTTAACCCCACTCGTCGCGCCTCAGCTATCACCTCCGCTAAAGGATCACGACCAACAGACATCGGGTCAATCTCCACCCCGAAAGTCTGCTGCATAGTTTGACTAGGGTACATAGTCACGGCTTTATTCCAAACCACAGGGAACACCACATTAAATCCCGTCTCCGCCAACAAATCCATTGCTTGTGCAATACGTTGCTTTGACCGGAAAACTTTACTATCTGTAGTGGTCAGCCAGACACCGCGAATCTCTTTTGTTTTCATAGCTTTGAGAAAAGTATGAACTATAAATTTCATTCTTCATACTTCACACTTCATACTTAATATAAAAATTCTCTGACATTACTACCACCTGCAAAACTGCCCTTTAATAGATGTTTGCTCTAGGCAGGTGGTACATAATTCTACAAAAGTTAGGTTATTTCTAGATCAAATCAAACAGATGTCGGAAATAAAAAACTCCTGGGAACACAAATATATAACGACTAATGGTGTCAAGCTACACTATGTCACCCAAGGAACAGGCCCTTTAATGTTGATGTTACATGGGTTTCCTGAATTTTGGTATTCTTGGCGGCATCAAATACCAGAATTTGCGGAAAATTTTCAAGTGGTTGCGCTGGATTTACGTGGCTATAACGATAGTGAAAAACCCAAAGAGCAATCAGCTTATATTATGGATGAATTTATCCAAGATGTTGAGGGCGTAATTAAAGGTTTAGGTCACGAAAAGTGCATTTTATTGGGACATGATTGGGGAGGTGCGATCGCTTGGTGTTTTGCTTATGCCCACCCAGAAATGTTAGAGAAACTAATCGTACTTAACTTACCCCATCCAGCTAAATTCTCCCAAGGATTATCAACTCCTCAACAGTTACTACGTAGCTGGTATATGTTCTTATTTCAACTGCCAGTTATTCCAGAATTCTTGTTACAAGCTTTTGATTATCAACCAATTTCCCAGACTATTCAAGGCACAGCAGTTAATAAAAATGCTTTCACGGCATCTGACCTAGAAGCTTATAAAAAAGCTGCCGCGAAATCTGGTGCTTTAACAGCAATGATCAACTACTACCGCAATGTATTCTCCCACTTTTTACCCAACAAAAATTGGGGAATTTTGGATGTACCTACATTATTAATTTGGGGCGAAAACGATACAGCCCTGGGCAAAGAGCTTACCTATGGCACAGATACATATATTAGCAACTTGCAAATTCAGTATATTCCCAATTGTGGGCATTGGGTACAGCAAGAACAGCCTGAGTTAGTTAATCGCTATATCAGTGAATTTACTGTAACTTAATCCACTTTTTTCGCAATTACTTAGTGTTAATTCGTCAGAAAAAAATTCTGGTTAAGAACTAATGACAAATCAAAATAAATACTTGAATTTCTTAAAAAGATTTAACAAGATAAAACTGGGTTATTCTCTGGAGAGTTTTTCCACTACAAACAGCCTAAAACCCGCATCAATGCTCTTTTTGTGCCGTCTACCAAACTATTAAATATCACCTGCATTTTGTGAGTTAAATCAACATCGTCTAGAAATTTAGTGAGATAATAGAATCGTGAGGAAAAGAACGGATGTTACTTCAACAAAAAGGGGAAAGATATATGAAACTTAAGCTATTTGCAGCTGTAGCCTTAGCAGCAACTCCCCTCATTTTTGCAAGCTCTGTAAAAGCAGGGAATTCGCAAGATTTACAAAGACTTATATCTACTGGGGAATGTCAGCGGTGTAATCTAGTCGGAGTTGACCTCAGTGGCGCTCATTTAATTGGTGCAGATTTACGTGGTGCTAACCTTTCTCAAGCTAATCTTTCAGGCGCTAACTTAGAAGGAGCAGATTTCACCAACGCTAACCTGAAAGGAGCTAACCTAGCTTCAACTTTTGTTACTAACGTTAACTTCAAAAAAGCCAATCTTAACGGTGTTAATTTTAGCCGCGCTCAGATTATCGACTCAAATGTATATGGCGCATCAATGGATAATCTGAATATTACTGATGCAGAGATTTTCAACACTGGTATTGGTGTTGGTGGTGAAGAAGGCGCACAAATGCCAGATTGGGACTAGTTCCACAAGGCGGAAGTTAAAAGAAACAATCTTGTTTGAGTTTTGAGGCTCGTTATCAGGGTGTAGGGGTAGAGGGTGTATGAGAATAAAACCCTTGTACCCTTACACCCTTAAATAGACTTTACCTATTTTTAGATACAACTTGAGTGAGCCAAGTTGACCAAGCCCTTGCAAGGCTTAGTCAACTTTTAACAGAAAAGTATTAGACAAAAATTATTACTTCACTCCGTTAAACCACTCAACAATCCCCTCAGCTAAAACTTTGGCTAACTTTTGCTGTTCCTGGGGATTTGTGACCCATTCAAATTCATTCGGGTTACTCATAAAACCCAATTCCATCAATATTGATGGTGCAGCAGCCGGACGGGTGAGGGCGAGGTTATTCCAAAAGACACCGTAAGAAGGTCTATTGAGTTTTTTGACTAAATAGTTGTGCATGAATACCGCTAGATTATGAGCTTGGGGATGATACCAAAACATCCCAACTCCTTGAGTCTTTTCCGCATCGCCATCATCGGGTAGAGAGTTGTAATGAATGGAAAGTGCGATCGCCGGTTTTTCTTGACTGATAATTGCTTGACGCTCTGGTAAAGAAACATCTTTGTCAGAGTCTCTTGTCATCACAACTGTTGCTCCAAGTTCTAGCAAATTCTCGCGCAGCAACTTCGATACCGCCAAATTCACATCTTTTTCCAGATATCCCGTCGGCCCAGATGCACCAGATTCTTTACCTCCATGCCCCGGATCAAGTAGAATCTTGATACCAGATAAAGGCTTTCGTCGCCGATTTTCAATGGCAGGCGGATGGCGCAAAGCTAAAACCAGGGTCGTGCCTTCATATCTCAGCTGATATCCCCACTGTTGCGCTTTTTTGAGGTTAAAGGTGTATTGCACCTGTCCCGGAGTCAGCTGCTGCCAATCTAGGCGAGAAATTACCGGGTCATCATCCAAACGAATAATGTCTGTTTGGGCAGTGGTATTGTAAAGTGTCAAAGTGAAACTTTGATCACTTTGCTGCACACTTACAGGTACAGGAAATTGTAAGGGAAAAACCATCTCTGTTGCACCAGAAAGCCGACGATATCCCACACTGCGAATAATTGCGTGTGGCGGAATTGCCCCTGGTAAGATACGAGTTTCCTTACTATTAATCCAAGCACCATAATCCAAACGCAACCACTCACCTTCTTTGCCTGTAACAGTAGCTTGTGTTCCTTTAGGTAGGGGCGTAAGCCGGGAATAATCGGTACTCGGCCCAGTGCGGGCTACACCTGCATCTACTATCACCTCGGCGACTGGTAACTGTGCAGGCGAGAGAATTGCTATTTTGCCAGTTCCTAGTTGAGTAATTGTCTTACCATTCCGCGTCAGTTTAAACTGAGGTTGACCTAAATTTATCTCTTGATTAGCATCTGGGACAACAGCAGCAGAAATGATGTTGTTACCGTAAATTAGGCTTGAAGATTGAGCATCAGGTTGTTGCGCCGTCATGCAACCCGCATACTTGCCAGCAATCGACTGGGCTGTAGGTTGGTTTCTGCCTGTCAGGGCTGCCAAATTACTTGGTAGTTGTACTTGTTGGGGTTGTGGTGCGAGGGCAACAGTTTGATTAGCGAGGTTTACGGACACGTTAGCATTGAGTGGGGCGATCGCACTGAAACAAATTAATTCCCCTGGTAGTCTGGCAATATCCACTGCTGGAGTCAGAGAACCTGGAGCAAATTCTAACCCCTGTGGAACAACAGGTATAGTTCCCAGCCTAGTTACTTTAATCTGAATGGTTTGATTTTTGTGACTTACTGTAAAAACATTTTCTCCCAACTGTAAAGGGAAACTAGGAGAAAAATGACCGGATGGACTGCGGTTAACTACCCTACCATTAATTAGTACTTGTCCATTAGTTGGTGCTGTACCCAGAAAAAATATTTTTTCCGTACTGGTTTGGTAGTTAGGTGGTGGAAAAACAACAATAAGAGATGAATCTGCCAATGCGACAGAGGAGGTAGCAATTAAACTAAAAACGACTAATCCGAAAATTCTTTTCACAGCAAATCACAGAAGATTTCATGACAGTGCCTGTGGCACAATTACGGGATGTATTTTGAGAAGGCGCAAGAGAGAAATACAAAATTACTATGACTAAATTTATCTTCGTCACTGGAGGTGTAGTTTCCAGTATCGGCAAAGGAATTGTAGCAGCAAGTCTGGGGCGTTTACTCAAATCACGCGATTATTCGGTGTCGATTTTAAAACTAGACCCCTATATTAATATTGACCCAGGTACAATGAGTCCCTTTCAGCATGGGGAAGTGTTTGTTACCCAAGATGGGGCTGAGACAGATTTAGATTTGGGTCATTACGAACGCTTCACCGATACCTTAATGTCACGCCTGAATAGTGTGACTACAGGCTCAATTTATCAAGCGGTGATCAATAGAGAACGACGCGGTGACTACAATGGTGGCACAGTCCAAGTCATTCCGCACATTACTAACGAAATTAAAGACAGAATTTTGTTAGTTGCCAAAGACACAAATCCTGATGTCTTGATTACGGAAATTGGTGGTACGGTGGGAGATATTGAATCACTGCCGTTTATGGAAGCAATTCGCCAATTACGTAAGCAAGTGGGACGGCAGAATGTTTTGTATATGCACGTCACTTTGTTGCCTTACATTGCTTCGGCTGGGGAAATGAAAACTAAGCCAACACAGCATTCTGTTAAGGAACTGAGATCTATTGGCATTCAACCAGATATTTTAGTTTGTCGGAGCGATCGCCCCATCCCCACAGGATTAAAACAGAAATTGTCTGAGTTCTGTGATGTACCAGAAAAGTGTGTAATTACTTCCCAAGATGCCCTGAGTATCTATGAAGTACCGCTGATTTTAGAACGGGAAGGGTTGGCAGAGCAAGCACTCGCCTTGCTGCAAATGGAACAACGCCCACCCAATTTAACGCAATGGCAAACAATGGTGGACAGGCTTTACAGTCCTAAGCGGACTTTGGAGATTGCCATTGTTGGTAAATATGTGCGCTTAAGTGATGCTTATTTATCAGTGGTGGAAGCATTACGTCATGCGGCAATTGCTACCCACGCTGATATGCGCTTGCGGTGGATAAATTCAGAAGTCTTGGAAACTGAAGCTGTCGAAAATTATCTCGAAGGCGTGGACGGTGTACTTGTACCCGGTGGTTTTGGGACACGGGGAGTAGATGGTAAAATTGCTGCTATCAAATATGCCCGTGATCGCCATATTCCCTTTTTGGGTTTATGCTTGGGAATGCAATGTGCTGTTATTGAATGGGCTAGAAATATCAGTGGTTTGTCAGATGCTAATAGTGCTGAATTTGACCCTGAGACGACCAATCCAGTCATTAACCTCTTGCCAGAACAACAGGATGTAGTTGATTTAGGTGGAACAATGCGCTTGGGTGTATATCCTTGCCAAATTCTGCCTAACACTTTAGCCGCGAAGCTTTATCAAGATGAAATGATTTATGAACGGCATCGACATAGATACGAATTCAATAATACTTATCGTCAGCTATTGTTGGAATCTGGGTATGTTATCAGTGGTACTTCACCCGATGGCCGCTTAGTGGAAATTGTCGAATTTCCGCAACATCCATTCTTTATCGCTTGCCAATTTCATCCAGAGTTTCAATCGCGTCCTAGCAATCCCCATCCTTTATTTAAAGGATTTATGCAGGCTGCGATCGCTCTTAACTATCCCAATCCTAATCTACAAACACCTGTAGAAGTTTCTTAACTCATTCAAACTCAAACTGAGCTTGAAATTCACCCAAATCAACATTGACTTAGGACTGACATATTTTGTTATACAGGGTTAGCATCATTTTTCCACATTGGACTTAAGGAGATGTTGTGCCGTACTGGATGAAAATCTTTTACGAGAGGAAAGAATATGTGATTAATTTTGACCGTGTAAATGCTTTTTGCTATGAAAAAAACGGCAGAGTTACCTTTTGGTTGCCCGATAGTGCAATTCCAATTGTAATTAATCCTCAAAATAACTTAGAAGACTATCAAAAAGTTCTCAAATATCTCGAACAAGTGACTGATGTAGAACTAGACAGCGGTCACTGGGTGAAAATTATTGATGGCAAAAATGAATATGTCGTTAACCTCCATTGCATCAGTTCTTTTTGTCAAGAACCCAACGGGAGGATAACTTTTTGGTTGCCAGATGGCACTATCCCAATCATTATTAACTCCTCAAATAATCCAGATTCTTATCAAAAAGTCTTGCAGTTTGTCAAAAATACAACAGGATATTCTTTGTCGTAAACTTACAGCAGGGAACAGGGAATAGGTAACAGGCAACAGGGTTGAAAACTAAAATAGGTATTTAGCATATTCTCTCTAGCCGATAAGTAAATATTGATTTATCTACAAGTTAAGAAACTATGATGATATAAAATCAAAGATACCCGACTTCTTGAAAAAGTCGGGTATCTGAACTATCAAGGCAAGTTTTAATTAACTTTTGCTGATGTAATTTTCTTGATTTATTTCCATTGGTGTAACTTTCACACCATCCTCATGAGGAATTATTTTTTGAGTAAGTTCTCCGGCTCGCCAACTATCAGCAATATCCTTAATAAAACTGGCGATCGGAATAGCAATTAACAATCCTAAAACTCCGCCTAGTTTTGCACCGATGAGTAAAGAAATCACCACCCAAACAGGATTTAAACCAGTTAAATTTCCTAAAATTCTGGGTGCAACAATATTAGAATTAATTTGGTCAATAGCTACTGCTACACCTAAAACTTCCACGCCTAACCAGAAATTTTCTAAAGCAACTAATAAACTTACAATGGCAATTCCTATCCCTGTACCAAAGGGAAATAATGAGAAAAAGCCGATCGCAATCCCAAACAATAAAGCAAGAGGAATTCGGAGAGCGACAAATGCTAATGTCACCAACACAGCTAAAATAGCCCCCAATGTTGCCTGACCAATAAAATAATTTTGAAAATCTTCTCGGAGTAATTGCCTAACTTTTGTGCCGATGTGTTCAGGAAACCATTGATAAATTCCATTCCACAAATTTTCCCCATTTAAGATTAAGTAAATAGTCAAAACTGCGGCAATTAAGATATTAACGACAACACCGATAGTATCAAAGGCAAAACCGAGAATTCTGCCTGTGAAAGATTGAAATTGATTAGATAATCTCTCTAAAAGTTGGAGAGCTAAACCTCTTAAATTAACCGGAAGTTGTTGCGTTGCTGCCCAATTTTGAAAAGCTTCTAATTGTTGCAAGCCAGAATCTATCCAAGAAGGGAGAATATTAGCTAGTTCATTTAGCTGTTGCAAGATAACTGGCACTAAGGTGACACCAACACCCGCTAAAATCACCACAGCTAACAGCAATACTCCAATAATCGCCAAGTTTCGGGGTACACCGCGTCTGTGAAAAAACTGGATGGGGTAGTTTAAGACAAATGCTAGTAGGATAGCGATCGCAACTACACTAACCAAGGGTTGAAAGTACTTGACAACCTGGATTAATAACCAACCGTTGAGAATGACTAGCGGAAACGCCAAGCCATAACTTAACCATCGTGGTAGTTTGTTTGCTGATTGCATGAGAATGACTTCACCACAATTCTTTAGTTTATTGTGGCATCAGATTAATTTCTTTCAAGGGGCTAGGGTTATAGGTTACAGGGTAAAGGTGACAGGTGACAAATAATTTTCTATCACCTGTCACTTGTCAGCACTTTGTTGATTGATAAAATCCAGCATAATTCTTTGGTGCATTGTTCCCAAAGGACGGATTTCGCCGGCTATTTCTGAGTAACAACTACCGCTGCTAATATCTTCTAGTGTTAAAAGTCCCATATCCCAGCCTTCATTCAGTTCCAGTTGATTTATGTCCACCAACAAGGGAGCCTGGAAAACATAGCGGATGACTTTTTCGTCAGGATAACAGCCAAATTCGGCAAATGTCGGCAATTCATAACCAATTTCTTCGATAAGTTCGCGCTTGACTGCTACCTCTGGCGTTTCGCCTGGTTCGATGTGTCCGCCGAACAAACCCCAGCAACCAGCCGCCGCAATGGTGGGAATGTTATCGCGCAGTTGCATGAGATACTTGTTGTCTTGGTAAAGAATGGCGATCGCTACTTCTGGTAGTTGGTTAGTCATAAAATTTAAACTTAAAAATTACTCTTCTGTTATATATACTTCACCAAAATCTTGCCCAGCGATCGGAATACTTTTATAGCTCACTTTACCCTTTAAAACTACTTGAGTTCCCTGCTGCAAATTTTTTTGATTGGTAATTACCCAGATTTTGCCAGTCGAATCATTAATTTGATATGCCCACTGCTTCATCAGCGGTACTTGCTTTTCTACCTTACCTTGGATATAAACCGTAGTTGGTTTGTCTGGTTTAGTGGGAATTTTTTCAATTGGTGTGACATTACTACCAAAGACAAAATTACCGCCTTTGAGTTCGGGAAGCCTCCAAGCAGCACAACTAGCAAGTCCCGCTACTAGCAGACAATTGCAGATTATGCGGTAATAATTTGACGATTTGTGCATGAGTTTTATCGGGAATAGAAAATGCAGAACTAAAAAACTTGTCTACTGTTCTACTATTACCTGTTGACTTTTAGCCTTTCCCTGTTTCCTGTCCCCTGTCACCTATACCTATCTCCTAATTTCATAGTTTTATCCGTAAGATTCGACAAGGGATCTGAGAAGATGAACAAGTATGGTCTTGTGGTAGGAGATATGCAACAGCAAATCAACAAACAAGAATTTTTCCCGCTGTTAACTTCACTACAGACAACTAAAATTTGGGATTAGAGGCGAATCTTCTGAGGATTCTCATGGAAACAACAACTGCCAAACTTCTTGATGGTAAAGCGTTAGCAGCAAAAATTCACCAACAACTACAAACACAAATTCACCAATTACAAGCCAAAGTAGGCCGTCCTCCCGGTTTAGCCGTGTTGATGGTTGGCGATAACCCCGCCTCAGCTGCTTATGTTCGCAATAAAGAAAAAGCCTGCGCTAAGGTAGGTATTGCCTCTTTTGGTAAGCATTTTCCTCAAGAAACTAGCCAACAAGAATTAGAGGCGGTTATTGCCGAACTTAACGAAGACGAAAGAGTTGATGGAATTTTGGTACAGCTACCCCTACCTGACCACTTGGATGCTGTGTCTTTGTTACATCAAATACATCCAGATAAAGATGCGGATGGGCTGCACCCAGTGAATTTAGGGCGACTGGTACGCGGTGAAAGCGGGTTACGTAGTTGCACTCCTGCGGGAGTAATGCACTTGCTGGCAGAATATAATATTCCTCTGCGGGGAAAAAATGCAGTGGTGATAGGACGCAGCATTTTAGTAGGGAAGCCAATGGCTTTGATGCTACTAGAAGCAGATGCTACTGTCACAGTTGCTCATTCGCGATCGCAAAATCTGGCTAACATCACCAAGAATGCCGATATTATCATCGCCGCAGTTGGTCGTCCAGGACTCATTACATCTGACATGGTAAAACAGGGTGCGATCGTGGTAGATGTGGGGATGAACCGCGTCACTGATGCCAATGGCAATAGTCGCTTAGTCGGCGATGTCGATTTGGAATCAATTGCTGGTGTGGCAGAATATTTCACCCCCGTTCCCGGTGGTGTTGGCCCTATGACCGTTGCCATCTTGTTGCAAAACACCTTTACCAGCTATTTACGCGCTACAAGCTAGTTAAAAGTTATGAGTTATGAATTTTTTACTCCCGATTCATCCTGCATAACTTTTCAGCGCCAAAGCCCCGTAAAATTGTGACGTATAAGACAAACAGCCAAAAGCCAAAAATTGAAGGAATTATAAGAATGGTAGCAGCTGATAACCTTCAGAAGATGCCAGAAACAGCAACCTTTAACCTTGTCGCCTATCTCAAAGAGCGCCAAAAGCTTTGTGATACTGCTCTGGATACATGTATGCCAGTCATATATCCAGAAACGATTTATGAATCAATGCGCTACTCTCTCCTAGCTGGAGGAAAGCGTGTGCGTCCCATTCTCTGCCTTGCTACCTGTGAAATGATGGGCGGCACTGTCGAAATGGCTATGCCTACAGCTTGTGCTGTCGAAATGATTCACACAATGTCATTAATTCACGATGACCTGCCAGCAATGGACAATGATGATTATCGTCGTGGTAGATTGACGAATCACAAAGTCTATGGTGACGATATTGCCATTTTGGCTGGAGATGGGTTACTAGCCTTTGCTTTTGAACTAGTTGCCACTCAAACACCAGAGAATGTTCCCAGAGACAAAGTTTTACAGGTAATTGCCCGCTTAGGCAGAGCGCTAGGTGCAGCAGGTTTAGTTGGTGGGCAAGTAGTAGATTTGGAATCAGAAGGTAAATCTGATATTTCTCTCGAAACCCTCAATTTTATTCACAACCATAAAACTGCTGCCCTACTGGAAGCTTGTGTGGTTTGTGGCGGTATCTTGGCAGGCGCATCGCCAGAAGATGTACAACGACTAACTCGCTACTCACAAAACATTGGTCTGGCATTCCAAATTATTGATGATATTTTGGATGTGACTGCGACTCAAGAACAACTAGGCAAAACAGCGGGTAAAGACCTCGTAGCAAAAAAAGTCACTTATCCTAGTCTGTGGGGAATTGAGCAATCACGCGCTAAAGCTCAACAGCTAATTGAGTCAGCTTGTGCAGAGTTAGAGCCATTCGGCAACCTGGCACAACCACTCCAAGCAATAGCGCACTTTATTGTGAATCGTAATAATTAGGACATACCAATTTGGATTGTCAATTTTGGAGCCACTGTCTTGTGGTGAATCATTACTACAGGAGGGTGCGCCACCCTCAAGTGACTATTATGCAACAGTTAGATTCATAGTCTTGACTAACAGGCTACTCCAACAACCCCAAACAATATCAAGTTTGCCAATTTGGCATCAGTTCCTTTTGAGATTTGGAAATTTGGGTTGCGTCTAATTTTTACTTACAAAATAATTACTGCTAATTTTAACTAACTGAACCAAAACACCATGCAGGACATAACCGATATTTTAGACAACCGGGTGCTGGTGGTAGCGCTGGTAGCTTGTTTTATTGCTCAAGCATTGAAACTGCTTATTGAGGTAGTCAAAAATCAAAAACTGAATGTGCGTGTTTTAGTTACGACTGGAGGTATGCCCAGCGCTCATTCGGCTCTAGTCACAGCCCTAGCAGCTGGTATTGGACAAACTATTGGTTGGGCATCGCCGGAATTTGCCTTAGCGACAGTGTTTGCCATTATCGTGATGTATGATGCAGCCGGAGTTCGCCAAGCTGCGGGTAAGCAGGCTCGAATACTCAATCAAATGATTGCTGAATTATTTGATGAAAAGCACGAGTTTAGCCAAGACCGCCTCAAGGAATTACTGGGACACACACCAGTACAAGTGATAGCTGGTTCAGCTTTGGGGATCACTATTTACTGGTTGGCAAGGGCAGCTTATTAGAAGTATGAAGTGTGAAGTGTGAAAAGCTTACAAGATAACATTCTTTCTTTTAACTTTTGCCTTTTGCCTTTTTTAATTGGCTACTGTACTTTGACGGCTGAACGTAGTAACACTACTTTGCGACTATCGACGAGGATGGCGAAAAAGCCACGCTCGTTGAGTTTTTGTAGTGTATTGTATGCCTGTTGTTGGTTGGTTGTATGAGTTGCTAACAAGTAAGGGCGCTGTCCATAAGAAGCAAAACCGACGTTACCTCCCACAACTTGTTGCACGCTATTAGCTAGTTCTGGACGGTTGTAGTAGTCTACTAGTACGGCGTAACCTTGTCCTAATGGTTGGGGATTATAGCTAACAGTTGGTACTGTTGCTGGTTGTTGAGCAACTTCGGCAGGCTTTGTCGTAATGATGGCAGATAACCCAACAATATTATTGATGTATCTTGCCCAACGATTTGCATATTCGATAGTGTTAAAACCACCTATCCGAGTCACTGTGTCGGTGAGATATTGGCAGGTAGTAGTAGAAATCTCGTTTGGTAAAGCACTCCGCAATTGCCTTTGATATTCTGCTGTGGGAGTAATGACTAGTAATAAATATTCTCCAGGATTGGGCGGTTGGCAGACAGGAATTTTCTGTTGGGCGTTCACAGAAATTGTAGTATTGATTAAACCTGCGATCGCTATTACCAATGCACTAGATATAGTCTCAAATCTCTGCACAAAATTGGGACGCATAAGCTGGATTTTTTAAAAAATTTTATTTTAGTAATTTGTCAATAGTCTATTATCAAAGGTCGATGGTCAAGCAAAATAATCTAGTATTTTGATGAACAAAAACTATTGACGATTGACTATTGACGATTGACCTTTGACTAAGAAACACTAGTAAGAGATGCCAAAGGCTCTGGAATTGTTACTGAAGGTGCATTAAATTCCCCTGTAATTACGTACTCTAATCGTAGTTTCAGCCAGGTAATAAATTGGGGATTTGTAGATATAATTGCTGCTGCGGGTTTAGGACACTGAGCTTTAACTACTTTCATTTCCGGCGCTTCTAAAAAGGCTGGTTGTTCAACTAACCAAAAATCGATTTGTTTTTCATTTTCATGATAGTGACGAGTGCGTTCTTTCAGCACTTCCTCTAGGGGTTCTTCTTGAACTAGAAAGCGCTGGCTGGCTAAAACGTAATA
Source organism: Nostoc sp. C96 (assembly GCF_059384975.1). NCBI lineage: Bacteria > Bacillati > Cyanobacteriota > Cyanophyceae > Nostocales > Nostocaceae > Nostoc > Nostoc sp. C96. Next base: position 1,338,662 of record NZ_CM182020.1, read on the forward strand.
ATATGTTTGCATTTTCATCCTTTGGTTAATAATGGGTTAAATCAGGATACAGAGTTAATTCTGTATCCTGATTTAACTAATTCTTACGAAATTTTGAGAACCAAGAACTGAAGGGACAACTACTTCCTTTAATTTCACTATTTGTTTGTTGACCACCAGCTGTCAGTTTGTCTAAAAACAGCGTGTTGTCAAAATAGTGTTCTACGGAAATAATTTTTAAATCATCGGTGACACGAGCAACGCTCATACCGACAATTTCAATTGTCTCTCCAGTGGGTACATAGTCTTTGTATGCACCTCTAAAATGTCCCCAGTGCCGCCACTTGAATGTTACGTTTGGTGGCCCTGAAAACACTTCCAGCACTTCCCAAGGGAAACCTTGGGGAAATGTTGTGTGGAAGATTTTGGCTGATGATTCAAAACTTTCTTCTGACGCTTTGTAATGTTCAGAATCAGCCATAAACAAATTGTAAGTACCTTGGTTGCCTAACTCTGCGGCTGTGTACTCTTTTCCGCCATTGGTGCTTACACGAAACTTGTCATTCACAACTGATAACCACTGCTGTGGATTAGATTTGAATGATACCTCCATCTCGAAGGTTCTTACCAAATTCTGCACGATCGCTTCTAACGATCCTTCAACATGATGACATACACTTTCTTTGGCAAGATTTTCTTTGGAGCGTGAATAATCAGGAGGTGTTTGATAACGCCACTCAACATCTGTGCTGGCGGCGATAACTTTATCCCTATCCTGTACCCAAAGCGGTAAGTTGTGAGATTCTGTTGAGGTCATAAAAGTCTGAGTTGAGATTTTAATCAACAAAGTCTGAAAGCTGAAGCTCAAAAGCTGAAAAACTCATTTCATACTTCACACTTCACACTTCATACTTTTTTCTGGATTTCGCAGTTACAACCCCCCTAATATCAGTTATCAGTTGTCAGTGACCAGTTATCAATAAAAAACCGATAACTGTTAACTGTTCACTGTTCACTGATTTCCTTGTATGGCTTGTTTCATTTCTCGGACTGCTCTTTCTATGCCAACTAAAGCTGCCCGACTGATGATAGTATGACCGATGTTGAGTTCTTCCATTCCGGGAAGCGCGGCGACAGGAGAAACATTCCAGTAAGTGAGGCCATGACCAGCATTTACTCGCAGTCCGGCTTTAATCGCTTGTTCGCACCCTGTAGCCAATATGGCTAGTTCTTTTTGGCGAGTGGTTTCATTGTTAGCTTCAGCATACTGGCCAGTGTGCAATTCAATGAATTTTGCTTGTATTTTGACAGATGCTTCGATTTGTGCGGGTACGGCATCGATAAACAAACTGACAGGAATGGCAGCGCTTTGCAGTTTATCGACAATTTCTCCTATTCTAGCAATTTGCCCAACGATATCGAGTCCGCCTTCTGTGGTGACTTCTTCGCGTTTTTCTGGGACTAAAGTGACATAATCTGGTTTAATGTCAAGAGCGATCGCTACCATTTCATCTGTCGCGGCCATTTCTAGATTAAGATGTGTTCTCACTGTTTGCCGTAACAAACGTACATCTCGGTCTTGAATATGCCGCCTGTCTTCCCGCAAATGTACCGTAATTCCATCTGCACCCCCTAATTCAGCCAGTACAGCTGCCGCCACAGGGTCTGGTTCCACTGTCCGTCGCGCTTGTCGGATGGTAGCAATATGGTCGATGTTAACTCCAAGTGTAGGCAACCCTAGTCTCCTGATTCACAGTCCTCCGAACTAGATTTTAGCGGAAATCGGGCTGGTAAAGTGAGGCAGGAGGCAGTGGTTCGGCTACACTTACCAACTGAAGGCAGAAGTATTACTACTATTTTTAGTATTCAACCCGATGTGCGACTTATTGTGGAAACCCCTCTCCAAACCTCTCACGCCAGTTGCTACAACGGGGGGAACCCCCGCAACGCACTAGCTCCCCTGCAAGGAGAGAGGCTTTGATTCTTGCTCCCCTTCCCTTGTAGGGAAGGGGTTGGGGGTTAGGTTTGAAAAAAAAGTTGCACACGGCGTTCTTCATGGTTTTTATACGGCAATACAAACAAATCTACTGCCTCTCATTACCGTTTATATTCAACTGCGTGGTGTTCGCACAGCCAAAGGTAATGTCCTTCTGGTGTTAATACTTTCTTGAGTCCACCCCAGTGTTGTTGGGGATCTTTTTCTTCTAGCAGTTGACGCAAGGAACGCAACGCCGCACCGTCGGCGCGTTCGGGATCTAAATCTTCACCTCTGGCAATTTTGTCTGCTAATTCTAAATCTGCGGCATCTTGAATTTCTGGTAATTTGTCTGCTAGTTCTTTAAATAATTCCAAATCATTCTTATAAATTGCTTCGTATTCTTTAGGGTCTACCACACCCAACCAAGGGCCAATTATGGGTGCGGCAAATCTTAAAACTTTAAATAATTTACCAATATAAGGTGCAGTTGCTCTCAGCCATTTGGCAGGTTCATCTATTTCATATAAACCGCCTGCTTGGGTGGGATGCCAACAACCTGGAGCTTGGCAATAAAGTTGTAAATCTATTTTTTGTCCGGCTATGGCTTTTTGCCAAGATTTACCACCACGGGGGCGCAGGACAAAAATATTCGGACAATGAGAATCGATTTTGGCTTGTTCGCGGCGAAATATGTTAGTGAATTCCCGTTGTGATAGTTCGCGCAGATTTTTGATTTCATCGAGAATAGCTGATTGTTTATCAACAACTTTTGTTTCTAATTCATCAATGCGTTCTAAAACTGCATTTTGTGTATGGAAATTTAAGCCATACAAAAGTTCGGCAACTGAGACATCTTCTATTGCTTCGGGACATTCAATGGTTGCTTTCTTTTTTTCCCAACGTTTGGATAATTGGTGATAGTCAAATTCGTGGGTGCAGGGTTCGCCATTATGACCAAGACAGGGAATAGTGCGTTGAATGTCTAAACCGGGAAACCTAGAGAGAGTAACTTCAATGCCATCTCGTAATAGGACGAAGAAATTCAAAGGGTTAGCACCGCGTACTGTTAGTTTAATATAGCGATCGCCTTTCACAGCTTCCACCAAGGCTAAATGTTCTTGTTCATAAGCCAATAATGCGCCGTTTCGCCAATGGGTGTTAGTTGTAAAGCGGTGTTGACGGGCAATAAACCAAGTGGGAATCCCCGCCGGAATGGTATTGAGCTTGAATTTCATCGAAATTTCATGGCAATTTCCCTTAGCTTTGATTTGCTGCCATTTGGGTTCGTAATTCGGCGGGTCGAAAGGCAAACGTTCAACAATTAAGCTGATATCCCGGTCTTCTAAAGTGCGGTAGGAAAGGTCAAAGCGTTCCATCAGCCGGAGAAAGTGGTCACGCATTGATGGGGCTAAATCTTGCCAGAGTTTATCCATTTCCTGGCGGGTGAAGATGCCAAATTTGTTAATTACTTCTCCGCTTTCCAAAACTTTGCTGATATATTCTGTCACCCACTGCGGTTTGAGGACAACTGTATCGTTGAGTTCTTCATTGTCTTGGAAATAGAGAATTTCGCCTAATTCATGCAGCCATCGCGCCAGCACTTCTTTGCTAACTTCCGCAACTCTAGACTCAGCCATAATTTTCCCCAATTGCTGCGGCGTGATGTATTTTTCTGGCTGGGAACGAATAGCGTTAGCAGCATTTAACCAAGTCGTAGGCCAGATTTCACCCATTAAGGGCAGTTTAGCAGCAGTGTCGGCGATCGCTTGACGAAGTTCTTCAATACCCAGGCTGATTTTAGAACTAATTTTGCAGTGTTCGACTATTTGAGGGTATTTGTCGCGTAACTCTTTGAGGGGAAGGTCCAGCGTCGCGTTCGTCGATGTGAGTGGCGACAAGTAAAATGGGTGATTCCGGTGCTAAGGCTTTGATAGTATCTAGCCAATAGTAGAGTTTACCTTGCTCAAATCCCAGTCGCGCATTCCAGGCAAGTAAGAATAAGGAACGGTTGGTGAGGAAGAATTGATGAGTAGCGTGATAGATTTCCTGTCCGCCAAAGTCCCAGGTGTTTAGCTGCATTGTGACATCTGGTTTTGTGGGGTGGGTTAAGGCGAGGGATTTAATTTCAATGCCGTGGGTTGTTGATTCTTGGGTGTCGAATTCTTCACCACGTAATGCTCTTAATAAAGATGTTTTGCCTACGCCGCCTTCACCGACTACTAGTAGTTTAGAAACCCATTGGCGTTGACTATCTTCTAATTTTTCTCGCAGGTAGGTCAAAATTGCTTGGGTTCCTTGCTCGATAATCTCAGGCGGCGGCGAGGTTAAGGGGTTGTTATAGAGGAATAGCGTTGTCAAGTTGGAGAGTTGACCGATTTCTGGTGGCAAACTGACCAGTTGATTGTTATCGAGGTATAGCGTTATCAAGTTGGAGAGTTGACCGATTTCTGGCGGTAGGCTGATCAGTTGATTGCGATCAAGGTATAGCCGCGTCAAGTTGGAGAATTGACAGATTTCTGGCGGTAGCGTGCTGAGTTGGTTTTCATGAAGGTATAGCCACCTTAAGTTTGAGAGTTGGCTAATTTCTGATGGCAGACTGCTCAGTTTATTTTTATGAAGATATAATTCCCTCAATTCGGAGAGTTGGCTAATTTCTGATGGCAGACTAATCAGTTGATTGTTATCAAGATCTAGCCGCATCAAACTGGAGAGTTGACAGATTTCTGGCGGCAGACTGCTCAGTTTATTTTTATAGAGGTGTAATCGCACCAAATTGGAGAGTTGGCCAATTTCTGACGGCAGACTGCTCAGTTGATTGTTATCGAGATATAGTCGTGTCAGGTTAGAGAGTTGGCCGATTTCTGGCGGTAGATTTTTCAGTTGATTGTCAGTAAGAGATAATCGAGTTAAATTAAGGAGTCGGCCGATTTCTGGCGGTAGACTGCTGAGTTGATTGCTATTTAGGTTTAGCCGTATTAAGTTAGAAAGTTGACCGATTTCTGGTGGGAGGCTACAGAGTTGATTATTAGATAGGTCTAGCTTACTTAAGCTAGAGAGTTCACAAATTTCTAGTGGCAGGCTGCTGAGTTGTTTGTTAGATAGGTCTAGCTTTGTTACCTTTTCCTTCGCAGCTTGTTCAATAATTTGCAACAGTTCTTCGTTTGTCACCTGCAAACCTCACCAACTCTGTAGCGATATTTACCAGAATAGTTTACTGCAAGTTCACTTATAAGCCTGTGTATATTAATCCTTAATTCGTAGTTCGTAATCAGGCTCACAGACTTGTTAACTTAGGACACACAAGTCGAAAATTTTTGTGTTGAAACATATCCCGCCTAGAACTAAAGTTCCAGGCTAATAGCGAAAGTCCACTCAAGTGGACTGGAATCAATTTTTCGTTGAGTCTTTCCCAGAGGATTTGCGCTATGAGATTCGGAATAAATTCCCAGGCTTGCTTATTCACAAATATCAAAGACTCGCTTACGAGTATCAAAGACTCATTCACGAGTATTAAATAACGCAATGTGCAACTTATTTTTGAAACCCCTCTCCAAACCTCTCCCCGAAGCGGAGAGAGGCTTTGAGTCTGGCTCCCCTTCCCTCGTAGGGAAGGGGTTGGGGGTTAGGTTTAAGGGAAAGTTGCACCACCTGTTAAATACTCTCGCGCGAATATCAAAGACTCATTCACGAATATTAAATACTCTCGCACGAATATCAAAGACTCGTCCGCGAGTATTAAGCACTCATTCACGAATATCAAAGACTCATTCACGAGTATCAAACACTCGTCCGCGAATATTAAAGACTCGCCCGCGAGTATTAAACACTCGTCCGCGAATATTAAAGACTCGTCCGCGAGTATTAAACACTCGTCCGCGAGTATTAAACACTCGTCCGCGAATATCAAAGACTCATTCACGAATATCAAACACTCATTCACCAGTAAAGTTAGGTGTAGGTTGGGTGAAGGAACGGAACCCAACATTATACAGACTACTATTCTCTTAGCTGCGATCGCACTCTACCTTTACCTTCATCAGCTGCAAATTACCAAAAAATTCGCCAAGCGAGCGATCGCCGTGCATCCAAAGAAAGCAGCCGCAGCGTTTTTGGATGCAAGGTGAAAGCAGATAAATATCAACCCAGAAATCACCTTTCATTATGATTTGTTTGAACTGCGATCGCATTCTCATTCCTTATAATAAGAACTAAACCCAATTTAGAGGCGATATGCTTTTAAAACTGCAACAAATTATCGTCAAACCGGGACAACAAATGTTGCTGAAAGATATTAGTTGGCAGCAGTTAGAAAATATTTTAGAAGAAATGGGAGATAAACGTGCCGCACGTATTTCTTATAGTAATGGTTGGTTAGAAATTATGGTTCCTCTACCTGAGCATGAAAAAGATAAAGAGTTAATTGGTGATTTAGTCAAAATTTTATTAGACAAACTCCAGATTGATTTTGAACCATTTGGTTCTACTACACTTAAAAATGAGCAAATGCGGCAAGCAGTAGAACCAGATACCTCTTTTTATATTCAAAATCAAGCTGCTGTGATTGGTAAAAATAGAATTGATTTAAATATAGATCCACCACCAGATTTAGCAATTGAAATTGATATTACCTCACGGACTCAATTTAATAACTATGAAATTTTAGGAGTTCCTGAACTTTGGCGATATACAAAACAAGGTTTAGAAATTTTTGTACTCCAAGATGGAAAATATATTCAATCTCAATCTAGTACTAACTTTCCTAATATACCGATTATTGAATTAGTTAATGAATATGTTCAGCAGTGTTTGACTAGCGGCAGAAGTCAAGCTATGCGTAATTTTAGAAAGTGGATGGAAAATAATTTGTCAAACAGATAATCTGTTCCCTACCTCCACGAATGAATTTCATTTTGTGCAACTACTTATCATTCCCGCACAGTTAAGGGTAGGCGTACCGTAAAAGTCGAGCCTACTCCTGGCTGACTTTTGACAAAAATCTCACCGCCCATCATCTGGCAAAAATGGCTGCTAATAGCTAAACCTAAGCCAGTACCACCATATTTCTTAGTAGTGGAGTTATCCCCTTGGGTGAAAGGTTGAAATAACTGTTGCTGTTGATGATGAGTCATTCCAATACCTGTATCCGCCACCATAAACGAAATCATACCCAAGGGAGGGTCTGAAAGCGAATTAGGTTTTTCACTTTTAACAGTTAGTGTGACTTTGCCGTTAGTCGTAAATTTAGCGGCATTACTCAATAAGTTTAAGAGTACTTGCCGCATTCTTGTTTGATCGGCATACATTGTTCCTAGCTGTTCGTCGTAGTCTATTTCTAAGATGTTGCCATTTTTCTCAATAGAAGGCTTAATAGTCAACACAAGATTATTAATCAGATTCCCAATTTCAAATGTCTCTGGATAAAGAGTCATTTTCCCCGCTTCAATTTTTGACAAGTCGAGGATGTCGTTAATTAATTCTAATAAGTGCCTACCAGCAGAATTGATTGTTTCTAAATCAGTAATAAAGTCTCCTGATAAATTTAAGTCTGTAGCGTCATCTTGCAGGAGTTGGCTAAGTCCAATGACAGCATTTAAGGGTGTACGTAATTCGTGACTGACGTTAGCTAAAAATACACTCTTGGCTTTGCTGGCGGCTTCGGCTAATTCTTTGGCTTGTTCTAGTTGTTTGGTGCGTTCCGACACGCGCTCAATCAACCGATTAAGGGATTTTGCTAACAAGCCAATTTCATCTTCGGTGGTGACAGGGGCGCGTAAATCAAAATTAGATTTGCGGGCGACTTGTTCAGCGACTTGGGTGACAGTAATTACTGGTTCGGCGATCGCACGACTGGTGCGCCAAGCTATAATAGCGGCGATCGCTACTGACACCAGCATACTCACCATCACAATTAATCTCTCAACTCCTTTCGCCTGCTCTACGTCTATTTGCCTATCCTGTTCTTGATTTTCCGCAGTTTGCAGAATATTAGTTAACTTTTCGGTAAGATTATCTAACTGCATGGCAGTTTCACCACGCATTATTTTTAATAACTGCTCTCGAACTACAGCAATTTGTTGTGGTTGTAAAGGCTGCCGTTCGATTTCTTTTAAGACATCTTCTATTTGGTCAACGTAGGATTTTAAATTAATCGTATAATCTTCTAATAAAGCCTGTAAATTAGCACTTGTAGCTGCTAATTGCATAGGCTTTCTTTCAATAAAGCTGTCAATTTTCTGCTCTAAATCTTGAGCTTTATTAACATTCTTTAAAAATTCAGTTTTTCTAGTTAGCAGTTGTGGAGAATCTTCTAATACTGCAACTAAATTAGAACTATGTAATTGCGCTCCAACTACCGCATTTTTATAGTTATTTAGTAGTTGACGTTGTTCTTGAGCCTGAGTAAATTGCCTAATTTCTCGTCCTCGATAATAGTTGGCAATCACCAAACCAGTAAGTGAGCCAAAAAAGCCAATACCTATAGCGACAAAGTAGCCATAGCCAATTTTCTGGTGTATCCGCCAAGAACTTGCCTTGAGTTTCCCACTGGAGGGAAATTCGATTGTTGGGAGTTCTTCGGTTGATGAATTTTCGGCTGGCACTTTTTTGCTTTCTGAATTACTGTCAATTGGGTTAGGCTTGTGAGTTTGCATTCCTCAAATCTCCTCGCCCTTCCGCAAAAATCGCCACATCAATTCCATTTTTAAAATTAAATTAACTGGTGATTAACACCTACACAATTTTTTGTAAGAAGCAGCGTAAATAATTCTTCTTTAAATAATTGTCATGACTTTATTGGATTTGAGGGATTTTGATATGAATGTATACAAAAACACTAGATAATTATAAAACTCTGTGTTTATATATAATCAATACTTGTCTAGAGTAAAGCTTATTCTAGAATTTTATCCTTATCGTTACTGTTTATGAAACCTGGTTAATAGCAGTTATCTTTTAACTATTAGCTACACTACTACTTTATTTTACTGTTGCCGTGGATGATACAAATACTTAGATTCCAGACAGATTAATTCATATCGCATCTTAACATCAATTAGTAAGATTCTCCAACAAGTTTTTAATTCTTCCAGTTTTGAGCAATAAAAAACCTCTGTCTATTTACTACTTAAGCAATATTCAGACAGAGGAAATTTGATATATGAAGGGAGTATTCGCTGTTTTTTCCTCCCTAACCGACTAATACGGGAATTTTAATGTTACTAGAGTACTAGGCGATCGCAGTTGAACGCAACTTGTCAACAGCTTGCTTCAACAACTCTGCCTTATCGGTTTGTTCCCAAGGCAAATCTAAGTCATTTCGTCCCAAATGGCCGTAAGCCGCGACGTCCTGATAAAAACGTCCGCCTCGTTCACTTGGTAACTTACGTAAGTTGAAAGCATGAATAATTCCGGCTGGACGTAGTTCAAAGTTTTCTTTGACTAATTCCAACAAAATTTCATCATCTACTTTGCCAGTCCCAAAGGTTTCTAGGAGAATACTGACTGGTTCTAGCTACACCGATCGCATAACTCAGTTGAACTTCACATTTTTCTGCCAAACCAGCAGCTACAATGTTTTTGGCTACATAGCGAGCTGCATAAGCCGCAGAACGGTCTACTTTTGTGGGGTCTTTGCCAGAAAAAGCACCACCACCATGACGGGAATAACCACCGTAGGTATCAACAATGATTTTCCTACCTGTTAAACCAGAGTCACCTTGCGGCCCACCGATTACGAATTTGCCTGTAGGATTGACTAAAAAGCGGGTTTCTTGATCAGGCTTGATATTAATATCGCTAAAAACAGGTTCGACCACTGCTGTCCAGAGGTCTTGCTTAATTTTAGCTTGCACTGCTGCCTCATCAGTGATTTCCCCAATGCTGGCTGTGTGCTGGGTGGAAATCAGGATAGTATCAATGCCTACAGGTTTACCATCTTCGTAGACTACGGTTACTTGGGTTTTACCGTCGGGACGCAGGTATGACAACTCACCTGTTTTACGAACTGCTGCCAGTCGGCGAGCAATCCGGTGTGCCAAACTGATAGGTAAAGGCATTAGTTCAGGGGTTTCGTTACAAGCAAAGCCAAACATGATACCTTGGTCGCCTGCGCCGATTGTATCGAATAGCTCATCACTATCCTGTTGGCGAGTTTCTTGAGCGACGTTTACACCTTGGGCAATATCTGGCGATTGTTCATCTAAAGCAACGATGATGCTGGTACTGTTAGCAGAAAAGCCGTTATCTGCATCAACATAGCCAATTTCAGCAATTTTTTTGCGAGCCAGATTCACATAATTGACGTTAGCTTTGGTGGTGATTTCACCAGTAATTAGCACTAAGCCTGTGTTAACTACTACTTCCGCTGCTACACGACTGCTGGGATCTTGTGTCAATAAGGTATCCAGGATTGTATCTGAGATTTGATCGCAGATTTTATCTGGATGACCTTCAGTGACTGACTCGGAGGTAAATAAATAACGTCGAGACAAAGAGATTTCCTCCTGTAATAATATAATCACTGACTAAATATTAACTATTTAGTTCAGCTAATTATTTCTAGAATCATACCAGTCTTGACACATTCGGTAGTAAGTGTAGTGCTATATTTTAAAAACACATAATCCAGTTGCGATATTTGTAAAGGAAGTAATAGTTAAATATTTGGGGTAGCCAACAGTCAATGGTTTTTCTTGGGACTATTCTCTATTCCCCCAAATAAAAAGGGGGTACCCCCGGAAGCACCCCCAAAAAATTTGACACAAACACTGCTGTTTAGTTTTAGACTTGAACTGCTAGTTTTGCTTCCTTTGATGTTAAACGCTCGTAGGTAGCACGCATTTTTAGACCTGTCAGTACTTGGAACAAACCAGTTCCATTATTAGAACCAGGGTACTCACGGTGTTGGAGTAACAAGTGAGTCATTTCACCTTCGTACTTGGTGGAGGTGTTGCTGAGGTGGTTTTCGATGTAGATGATTTCTTCTAGGTTGTCAAATTGACCATCTACTTCTAGAACGGAGACGTAGCGGCCATAATAAACATCGGAACCATAGTACAGTTGCATACCTGGATAGGAACAGGTAAGCTTACGTCCACAAGGAGTCCAGTTAATAGTTGAACCTTCATCAAACAGGTAAACTGGAGTAAAGCCTTCTTTTCCTTCGCGCTGCAACATCCGTACCCGCAAAACTTTACGCTCTGTGTCGTTTTTAATGAGGTTTGTGGGCAATACTTGGAGAACTACATCAGCGAATTCTCTTTGGGGTTCGATATATTTTGTAAAGTCAGGTTTGCGGGAGTTGATAGCAGCTAAGACATCTTCGTAGCGATGACCTCTTTCTGCCATATCGCGTTGAATTTTCCAGGCAATTTTCACTTCATCGCTGATGTCAAAATAAACGCTGAAATCGAGTAGCGATCGCACCCGTTCATCATATAAAGGATGTAGACCTTCAACCACAATAATGTGATTTGGTTCTACTATTTCTGGTGGATCAATCAGGCCGGTTTCGTGGTTATAAATCGGCTTATTAATAGCTTGACCTTCTTTGAGCGCTTTAATTTGCTCATACATCAAGTCAAAATTGTTTGCCCTGGGGTCAAGTGCAGTTATCCCAGTTTCCTTGCGTTGTTTGCGATCTAGGCAATGATAGTCATCTAAACAGATAACTGTCATAAACTCTTCACCAAACAAGTCGATCAAACGACGCAAAAAAGTAGATTTGCCACACCCAGAGTCTCCGGCTACTCCAATTAGTACCACGCGTTCCGGCTTATTTGTCATAAATCTCCTCTAAATACTAAATGTGTCATTCAATAATTTTTCACACAGCAGATTTTTGAAGCCAGGAGTTTACCCCATCGGTTTTTCCTGTGTTCTTGCTACTCAGCCACATAACGATTATCAGACGGGCCAACAACCAAATCAACGGCTGTTACTCGTCTGAGATTGCCTTATTTTGCAGCTAGTAAGTATTTAATCCTAGTGGTATACTTAATTTTAACAGAAGGGGTTATCCTATACAAGATTTAATATCAGCAAGAATCTTGTGGTGCTACTGTCGGATTAATGATTTAATGGCAAATTTTCTAGACACAGCACAAATTTTGTTTTTCACCCATCTTCCCCATGATATACCCATACTCCAAGTCTTATTGGGTGTAATTTTGCTTAAAAAGGCAATATTTGCGTGTTGGTGCTGATTTATTGGTAGTTCTCAACACTTTCTACATTCATTGTGAAAATCTACCTAAAGAATGAGCAGATATTTGATGTTCATTATCATGAACTGAGCAGTCATTTTTGAAAAAGACTTCTAACACCAATATCAACCTTATAGCCAACTTTCTATCACCGTTGACAGCAATTTCACGGCAAGTGAACTTGATTGTCATGGTTGATATTAGCTTGAGATTTCCATCATAGTGATAGACATGTTCATCTTACAATGTATCATGAGCTAGGAATAAATCATTAATTTAAATACCAGATAATCCTGAGTCAAAGTTGCCTTCATTCAGCATTAGTTATATGTGCTAATAGCATTTGTATCCAGTTTTTTTAAGCTTGTCAGCAGAGATTTGTCTGCCAGAGTATTCAGGAAAAAAAGATTAAATTGACGCATGGTTAACATTCTGCCAGCGACTTATCCTCTATTTTAGAGGATGAACAGGTGTGTTTATTGCAATACCTGCTTGTCTGAAGGTGAGTGTACTTAGCAAGGTATCATTTTGTGATGCCTCTTTCCCAACGCGCTAGTTTTGGTACCCAAAAATCCGATACACTAAAATCTGGCTAGTGATGGGAAATAGTTTTTTTGAAAAACGGTTAAGTAAATATCGGAGTGATAGAACGAATGTACAATCAAGGTGCTGTTGAGGGTGCTGCCAACACAGAATTAGGTAGCCGCATCTTCGTTTACGAAGTGGTGGGTCTGCGTCAGAACGGAGAGACTGATCAAACGAACTACCCAATTCGTAAAAGTGGCAGTGTGTTCATCAGAGTGCCTTACAACCGCATGAATCAAGAAATGCGACGTATCACTCGCCTAGGCGGCACAATTGTTAGCATTCAACCTGCAAGTGTTCTAGAGCAACTCAATGGTCAAACCCCAGTTGTGAATACTGCACCTGTGGAGACCGCTAACAATAAGGGAAATGGTCAAGCCACACCTGTGAAAGTGAAAAGTGAAGCGAAAGGCTTTGCTAAATCACCAGCTGAAGAACAGCCAAAGAATAAGGATAACCAAGGCAACACCATGACTCAAGCGAAAGCCAAAAAAGCCCACGCTGACGTTCCTGTAAACACTTATCGTCCCAATGCTCCATTTATCGGTAAGTGTATATCTAATGATCCGTTAGTGGGAGAAGGCGGGATTGGTATTGTTCAGCATATTAAATTTGACCTTTCTGGTAGTGATTTAAAGTATATCGAAGGTCAAAGTATTGGGATTATTCCTCCTGGTTTGGACAAGAACGGCAAACCAGAAAAACTCAGACTATACTCTATTGCTTCTACTCGTCATGGTGATGATGTAGATGACAAAACAGTTTCGTTGTGCGTTCGCCAGTTGGAATATAAGCACCCAGAAAGTGGCGAAACAGTTTATGGTGTTTGCTCTACACACCTGTGTTTCCTCGAACCAGGCGCAGAAGTCAAAATCACCGGGCCAGTGGGTAAAGAAATGTTATTACCCGATGACCCTGAAGCTAACGTCATTATGATGGCAACTGGTACAGGTATTGCCCCTATGCGTGCTTATCTGTGGCGGATGTTTAAGGATGCAGAAAGAGCCGCTAACCCAGAATATCAATTTAAAGGATTCTCTTGGCTAATCTTTGGCGTGCCAACCTCTCCCAATATTCTGTATAAAGCAGAATTGGAAGAAATGCAGCAAAAGTATCCTGATAACTTCCGCTTGACTTATGCTATCAGCCGTGAACAGCAGAATCCTCAAGGCGGTAGAATGTACATTCAAGACCGCGTAGCAGAACACGCTGATGAACTGTGGCAGTTGATTAAAAACGAAAAAACCCATACATACATCTGCGGTTTACGCGGTATGGAAGATGGGATTGATGCGGCTTTAACTGCTGCTGCTGGTAAGGAAGGCGTAACCTGGAGTGATTACCAGAAGGAACTCAAGAAAGCTGGACGCTGGCACGTAGAAACTTATTAAGTTGGTCATTAGTCAATGGTCATTAGTCATTAGTCATTAGATTAAGACAACTGACAAAAGACAACTAAAACAGGATAATCTGTAGGGTGGGCGATGCTCACCCTACAATTGTTTTTTATATATACTTACTGAGAAAAGAGTCTTGGTGGTTAAACACTCAGCACTCAGCACTAAATATATTGGATGAAAAGTTTGTGGGTGTAAAGCTAGGAATACTAGGATTAGGTACAGTAGGTACAGGTACGGTGCAACTACTACAAGATGCTGTTGGCCGTCATCCACTGTTAGAGGAAGTGGAAATCTATCGAGTGGGTGTACGATCGCCTGACAAAACCCGTGCTGTAGAATTACCACAGTCAGCGATAACTACTGATTTAGCAGCGATTGTTAATGATCCGGCAGTGGATATTGTAGTTGAGGTAATGGGAGGATTGGAACCGGCGCGATCGCTCATTCTCCAAGCCATCAAAAATGGTAAACATATTGTCACAGCTAATAAAGCCGCTATCTCCCGATTTGGAGCAGAAATTTTCAACGCCGCCAATGAAGCTGGTGTATATGTAATGCTCGAAGCTGCTGTGGGCGGCGGAATTCCGGTAATTCAACCCTTAAAGCAAGCCTTAAGCGTCAACCGCATTCATACTGTTATTGGTATTGTTAACGGTACGACTAACTATATCCTTACCCGGATGCAAACTGAAGGTAGCGACTTTGGTGATGTTTTAGCTGATGCTCAACGCTTGGGCTATGCTGAAGCTGACCCCACAGCAGATGTCGATGGCTTAGATGCAGCCGATAAAATTGCGATTTTAGCATCCTTGGGTTTTGGTGGACGCATTCATTTACAAGATGTTTATTGTGAGGGTATCCGTCAAGTTAGTAAGACAGATATTACCTACGCTGAAAAATTGGGCTTTGTGATTAAATTATTAGCGATCGCTAAATACCAAAACAAAGCTAACTCTCAGTTATCTGTGCGAGTTCATCCCACCTTTGTACCCAAAGCTCACCCATTAGCCAGTATTAACGGTGTTTATAACGCCATTCTTGTAGAAGGCGAACCCATCGGCCAAGTAATGTTTTTTGGGCCAGGTGCAGGTGCAGGTGCAACAGCCAGTGCTGTCACCTCAGACATTTTAAATTTAGTAGCAGCCCTTAAGAGTAATTCTGCTGTACCAAATCCCTTACTTAGCTGTAGACACGAAGATTACTGTCAAGTTACCCCCATTGCTGAATTAGTCACTCGTTTTTACGCCCGTTTCCTCACCAAAGACCACCCTGGTGTGATTGGCAAATTAGGAACTTGCTTTGGTAATCATGGTGTGAGCTTAGAATCAGTTGTGCAAACGGGTTTTCAAGGCGCATTAGCAGAAATTGTTGTTGTTACCCACGATGTGAAAGAAGGCGACTTCCGCCAAGCTTTGGATGAAATTCGGCATCTAGAGGCGATTGATAGTATTGCCAGTATCTTAAGAGTGCTTTAAAAAGTATGAAGTAAATGTGTGTAGAGGATGTATAAAAATTAAGTTGTTAAACCCGCCTACGCGGGTTTTGTTTGTATAATTACGACTTTAGTCACCGATACTTCCTCATTTTTTAGGTTAATTTCTCAAAATAAACTTGATTGCTTCCAGGGAAACACGATGACCAATCTACCGCCTTCCGATCCTAAGTCATCTGACAAAACAGCCCTTGGCTTTGATGAATTTATTGCCATTTTGGTTGCCTTTGTGGCGATCGGGGGAATTTTGTTGTGGTCATTTTCTCGACGGGATAATAACTGGAACTTCAATATAGTTTTGTCGCCATCACCAAGTTCAACCAGTAAACCTCAACCAAGTCCCGCCATTACTTCTCCCGCTTCCCAGGTGCAACCAAAGGTAGATGCTCAACTTGAGGCTGTGCCGTTACCGCCCAAGGATATAGTTCCTGAACCTAGCCCTCCTTCTCCTTTGATACTTCCAGCAGTTCCAGTAACTCCACTAAATTCATCACCTAGATCTGAACCTTTTTCTACATCTAGAAACTCAGACTTATCAATTCCATCGTCACCTTTACCTTTAGTTACCCCAACTGAACAAAAATCGATTATCCCACCCCCTATTGCCTTTAACGATGTACCCACTGATTTTTGGGCAACTCGGTTTATTAACGCTCTTTCGGCGCGTGGCATTATTAAGGGTTTTCCAGATTATACGTTTAGGCCAACTCAGCCTGTTAACCGTGCTGAATTCGCGGCTATTCTCCAGCAAGCTTTTGACACAGAACTGAGTAAAAATTCTGTCCCTTTTAAAGATGTATCAACCAAATATTGGGCAACACCAGCAATCGATCGCGCTGTAGGTGCAGGATTTTTAAAAGGTTTTCCTGACAAAACTTTTAAACCAAGTCAAAAGATTACCCGTGTACAAGTTTTAGTAGCTCTTGTGAGTGGGTTGAATCTTAAACAATCAGCCAAACAGTCACAGGTGTTAAGTATTTATCAAGATACTAAAAATATTCCTAAATATGCTGTGGACAAGGTAGCGATCGCCACAGCTAATGGTTTGGTCATTACCGATGGTACTCCCCAATTATTGGCTCCTAATCAAGCAGCTACACGTGCGGAAGTAGCGGCAATGGTGCATCAGGCGTTAGTCAAGTTGGGCAGGCTAGATAAAATTTCTTCTGAGAATATTGTGCGATCACCTGGACAAAGTTCATTATCCACAGGTAAATTCACTAACGAATTATCATCTCAGTAAATAAGAGCAAATTAAAAAAGCTGACACAATCCAAAATTCAAAATGGTATCAGTACCTAAATTTGAATCTTTAAGAAGTGAAGGCAGTGTTTGGTGCTGCCCTCACTTCTGTGTTTTAAATTAAATTGCAGCGAGAGTTGTTATTATGCGCCAGGAGCGTTTCTGCCAACCACTTGTGATTTAAGAGTTGTAATTTCGTTAGTTAGCTCTTTCCTGGTTGAAGCTTTGAGTAAATAGCGATAAATAAACCAAGCAGAGTAACCAATACCAATCAACTCAAAGGTAGGTGCTACCAAAGGAATGTCATTCAAAGAATCTAATATTGCCAAAAGTACCTTAACTGCGACCAGTGCTGTCAAAATTAAGCCAACACTAACCAAGGGCTGCTTGTATTTATTGAAAAAGCTACCAAGGTACTCAGGCAGGGTTCCTAAAAAGCCAGAAATCTGTTCTCCGTATTTTATCCATTCCTCTTGAGGTTGAGCAGGAGGCTGGAGTTTAGTAATGGTTCCTGTTTGGCTGTTGATATCTGCCACTGCTGCTTCTGTGGATTTTGTTTCTGCGAATTCCGGTTCTTGCATTTTAACTTCCATAAATTTGACAGTTGGGTTTTTTAATCCGGACAATTACAACCAAAAGGCTGTGATTAGACAAGGCACAAGTTTATCAGACTTGACTGGGTAACACATTGTATTCCCTATAACCATAAATGCCTCTAATCTCTACTGCATCAACTCCAAGGTAGACAGTCAGTAAAAAGACAGAAGCTAGAAAACGGTAGGATGCGTTAGCCCAATCTATCTGAGTTTTGGGTTTGTCCATCAACTGCAACCTCTAGGATGAGATTATCCTAAGCTGTATCAGTTGCTGATAATCGTACTCATTCAAGTACAAATCATGCAAAAATCAGATCACCTCTCATTTATACAAGGATAATCGCCGATTTTAACTGAATATTAAAGCTATCTTCAGCCGGATTCGTCAATGAATCTATTGCTCATTGATGTTAATACTTAATAAAAATTCTTCTCTATTCATGTATCTAGCTTTTATAGATATTTTGTGCTATGGGTTTGTCTTTACTTCTTTAATTCTCTGTGTTCCGCTGCGTCAACCTTGGCGCTACTTGGCGTTTAGAAAAGCTGACTACGCTGTCCACTATGCAAAATCGGCATCGTAAACAACCCCCAAGCCAAACCAGTCATTAACCCAAAGGGTGTAACCACATAATTATTAAAATCCCATAAGCCAAAAATTTGCGCTGCTAATTCTAATGGGTAAGCCATCATGAAAACACTAGCGAAAGCCGCACCATTCCAACCATATTGGCTTAACCAATAAAAACCTTTACCACCAGTCACAGCATACAGTAGGCGGGTCACTAACAGCCCTGTGACAGTACCATAACACCGCATACACACAGCCATGATAAATGGGGGTGCTAAATCTAAGCCCATATCTGGTTGCGGACATACATGATTCCCCATGAAATAAATGATGTTCGCAATACCCCCAAGTAACCATACACCAGACGCAGCAAGAAAGGGGGCGACTGGCGGGCCAAAAACCATCCCCGCCAGCAGAAAATCAGCAATGAAACTGACCCAATTAACTTGTAACTCTCTTGTGAAAGCGACTCTAGCCATTTCCTTTCTTTGCACGCAACCTTTCTTAACCTACCACTGCACGATAAGGACTTGTCAACTTATCAAGCTGTTGAATCAACAAACTGAGGAATAAACCCACATCTGTAACTACACCCACTGATTCAACCGAACCGCGATCGCTCAATTTAGTCACTACAGCCGGGTTAATATCCACACAAACCATTTTCACACCAGCTGGGGTCATATTCCCTACACCAATGGAGTGCAGCATGGATGACAGCATCAAAATCATCTCCGCACCTTCGAGATGTTTGGCATATTCTTCCTGGGCTTTAATCAAATCCATTTGGGTATCAGGTAAAGGCCCGTCATCTCGAATGGAACCAGCTAGGACAAACGGCACATTATTGCGGACACATTCATACATCACGCCGCTTTTAATTACGCCCGCCTCTACAGCTTTGGCTATACTGCCATGACGACGGATGCTATTAATTACCTTGAGGTGATGGCGATGTCCACCCCGCACGGCGACACCCCGCTTCATGTCTACACCAAGGGATGTTCCCATCAGATTTTGCTCGATGTCGTGGACTGCGATCGCATTTCCTCCTAGTAAGGCTTGTACATATCCTTCTCGAATCAGCTGTGAGAGATGTTCGCCGCCACCAGTATGAATAACCACAGGCCCGGCTGTGACAACTACTTTACCGCCAGCATCTCGGATTTTACGTAGTTCCCAAGCAACTTGTTCCACGACTAATTCCACGCGGCGTTCACTAGAAACACCCGCCGACATAAAGCTGAATTCTTGGGAGTTGCGTTGTTCCCGTGATTCGGTTTTGCGAATGGTGCGGATACCCAGGACATCGACAACTACCTGTTCGCCAACTTCCAAATCGCGGAGAATTTTACACCGTGCCACTATACCATTAGAGCCTTGAGTAATGGCGATCGCGCCGTCCATACGCTGATTTTCTACCTTCACCCACTGCCCGTTTATCCGCACTTCTGTCGGATAAATTGTACTGACATAGAAATCATCAGGGGCTACACCTGCCATAATCACAGGTTCCAGTTTGGCATCCCGTTCATCTTGAGGTAAGTCTACCGCACCCAAATCAATCAATAGAGAAATGATTTCTTCCATCACCTCATGGGATGGTGCTGATACCTTCACTTCAGCCGCCGAGGTACTTTGGCGCTGTTCTCCCAAGTTGAAATTCAAAACTTGGAAACTTCCGCCTGTATCGACAATCAAGTCTAAGGCGCGGTTAATTAAACCAGAGTCCAGCAAATGTCCTTCTAGACGAATAATCCGACTTTCGACAGACACATTCGCATGAACTTCATCTCGGACTGGTTCTGTTACGCGCAAGGTGAGACATTTAGCTGCACCACCAGCCTTGAGAAATTCGGTTAACTGAGTTTCCAGAACTTGAAAACCAACTTCCGCCAAACGAGATTTTAAAGCATCGCTGGCTTTGTTCATAATTACGATACTGTCAACATTCACCGCATTACAAGCGAAGTTGACTGCATCAGCCTCGGCTATGGCTATGCGCTTTTCTGCGGCGACACGCATTTCAATTAAGCGGTTGGAGTAAGAATCAAATGCGCCAGGATAGTAAAGTAAATAGCCGTTAGCTAAAGGGCAAAAGCAAGTATCTAAATGATAGAAACGTTCATCAATTAAACGCAGAGATAACACTTCAATATCCAGCCATTTAGCGAGATATGGGTGCGAGTCTAACTCAGAACGGAAACCATATCCCGCCCATAACCAACGCCCTTCTCTATCTAGAAGTGCATCACCTGCGCCTTCAAAAGGTAAATCTTTTGGCAGTTCATAGACTGTATAACCGTTTTCTTCAAACCATTGTTTAAAGTGTGGTTCTTCTCCCTGCCGTTCTTTATGTAAAAAACGACTCAGTACAACATTGTCACCGAGAACTAAACCCGCGTTGGCAGTAAAAACTAAATCAGGCCAACCTTTCTGGGGTGTGACTAAATTTACAATTGCGTGTTCTTTGAGAATTTGATATAAACCTTGCCACTGTTCGACGGCGCGATCGCGTGAGGATTTGTGAATATTCCCTTCCATCCAAGGATTAATCACATAGTCCACATCATAGTGGTCAGGAGGACACATTAAAAAGCGAATCCGGGAATTCATAAAAATCTTACTAGCGTTATAGATGCTACAGGCCTAATCTGGATATAATTTCAAATCCGCTACAAAACCTCTACCTTGAGATAGTTGAAGGATTTATAGAAGCTTCGCTCCTATTTTATGGGAAAGACAACTTTGTGACCGTGGGATTCCGTGATATTTTAGCGCCATTTAGTGCAAATGACTAAGATGACACATCTAAAAATTACAGTAGATGATCAACCTGATGCAAAAGATATTCATACTGTCATCAGCCATCTGGTGGAATACAACAATAGTCAAACACAGCCAGATGTCAACAAGCCTCTAGCTATTTGGGTACGGGATAATGATAGTACCATTGTTGCGGGGTTAATTGGCAAAACAAATTGGGAATGGCTGTATATTTCCCATCTGTGGGTATCTGAGACACTGCGCGGCCAAGGATATGGTAGCAAAATGATACTAGAGGCTGAGAAAGTAGCGAAACAACGCGGCTGTGGACACGCATATCTCGATACCTTTAGTTTTCAAGCCTTGGGTTTTTACCAACGTCTCGGCTATCAAATCTTTGGCGTTTTAGAAGACTTTCCTCCCGGTCATCAGCGATATTTCTTATCAAAAAAGCTGTTGTAATATCATGTCCGGCTAATTAGTGATAATTCCCAAATCTATGCACAAAACCCAAAAACTCTTCCTCTGCTCCCCTGCGTCCTCTGCGGTCTTAATGATAATTTGACCGGACACGATATTACAACTTCCTCCCACCGCCAACCGTAGATAACCCCAAAGGGCCGCGAGTAACCCCTAATTGATTTTGTAACTTCAATTCTCGCCAAAGTTGAGAACCAGAAATTTCACCTTGGAGTAGCTGACGGTAACGCTGTATTGTTTTAGTCACCTGTTCTGGTGTTTCATTGACAAATTCAATGCGGAAATGGCGTAAACCCAGTTCTATCAAACGCTGTACGTATTCGGCTCCGGTTTGGGCTGTGCCATTAAATACTGTGTTACGACAACCTGCATCAGCTTGCAGAACATGTTCACTACCAACGCGATCGCGTAATTTTACTTCATGTTTTTCGCAGGGTCTACCACAGTTGGTATAATCTATGCCTTCTGAAAGAAAGGCGCAAAAAACACAATGTTCCATGTGAAACATGGGGATATGCTGATGAATTGTCACTTCAAACCATTGGGGTGGACAACTGCTAAGTAAGTCTTCGAGTTGAGCAATATTTAAGTCATAGGATGCAGTTAGCCTTTCTAAACCAAAGTGCTGTTGATAATAATCTGCGGTTAACGCATTAGCAACGTTAAGCGAGAAATCACCTACGCATTTGTCTGCACCAAAAAATTGTAACTGATCATAATTCCGCACTAAATAGCCGTCAGCATTTGCAGCCTGTACTTGCTGTAAAATCCAGTTTTCTCCAGGTTTGGTAATGCGGGGAGGTGCAACCCAAATCTGAGGGAGGGGCGAACGGCCGTTCGCCCCTACTAGTTGTACGGCTTGGCGGTAGGTGCAGGGGTCTTCAAATTCGCAGTAGAGAGTTTCCACACCAGTATTCAAGGCGGCTTGGAGTTGCTTGAGGTTGCGTACTAGAACTATGAGTGAAGGAGATGCGGGAGATGAAGAAGATTTAGCCGGAAGTAGGTCTTGCAAGGAAATATTAGAACGCAGTTCCCAGCGTTTGGGTTGAGTGCGTAACGCTTCTAACTGCGTGACGATTTCTCGACGCATCCGATTTAACTCACTCACGGGAACCATTACAGCACCGTTGAGATGATTAGTTAAAGTTCCTAAACAAAAGGGAGTGTTTCCCAGACGACCGAACTGTTCTCGCAAACGGTCAGTATCTAAAGGTTTAGTGTGTGCCTCGGTTAGTGCAATCGCCGATTCTATTTGTACAATATTACCAAGTTCATCACGAGCGATCGCTATTAATAATTCCCCAACTTCCCCATAAATTTCCAAAGCTATCGGACGTTGAAATTGTGGGTTCTCTCCAGCAAAACTCTGACGCAGCTGCTTATCTAATTCTGGGTCACTAGTTTTCCAAACTTTATCACCGATATGCACCCGCCGGAAGTTAAGGCTATCTTTGCCAAAAGTGAGTACAACTTCCTGACCTTTCTGCGTCACCGTATAAACTCGACCACCTTCTTCCTTTCCCTCTGGATGACCGCAGTCAAAAACAATTCCATCTCCTGGTTTGACAGGTGCTTCTAACCTAATTGTCACCTGTTCGTTGCGAATGCGGGTAACTTCGCCCAAATAAACCCCGCGTTTCTTCCCAAACCGCGCATGAACTAATTCTTGATTATTAATCCCATTAAACCAGCCAGTATATAATCCACGCGAAAACGCCATTTCTAAGTTGTATTGTTCTTGACCTTTCTCCCAACCCCTCTCCGAAGCGGAGAGGGGAGTCTTATTTCCCCCTTCCCTCGCAGGGAAGGGGGTTAGGGGGTTAGGTCTCTCCAACTCCGCCATCACCTTATCCAAAGCTTCTCGATAAACACGAGTAACATTCGCAACATACTCCGGCGCTTTCAACCGCCCTTCAATCTTTAAACTAGTTACCCCAGCCTTGACCAAATCAGGCAATACTTCTAACCCTGCTAAATCTTGGGGACTGAGTAAATATTTGCGTTCCTGCAAATCGACAATTTCACCATCAACGATTAAATTGTATGGCATCCGACAAGCTTGGGCGCATTCACCCCGGTTAGCCGAACGCCCACCCAAAGCTTCACTCGTCAAACACTGACCAGAATAAGCGACACACAAAGCGCCGTGAACAAAAACTTCTAATGGTAAAGCAGTTGCTTGCTGAATTTTATTAATTTCTTTAATAGAACATTCCCGCGCCAAAACTACTAACTGACAGCCGAGAGATTTAGCAAATTCTACCCCAGCCGCACTCGTGATGGTCATCTGAGTAGAAGCGTGGATAGGAAAATCAGGTGAGAGGTGACGAATGAGACGACAAATGCCGACATCCTGCACAATTACCGCATCTACCCCAGCCGCAATAATGGTGCGGAGATATTGCTGTGCATCTGTTAATTCTTTAGGAAATATCAGTGTATTAACTGTGACATAGCCTTTGACACCCCGCAGGTGTAAAAACTGCATTAATTGCGGTAAATCGGCTTCTGTAAAATTTTGCGCCCGCATTCTGGCGTTAAATCTATCCAACCCAAAATAAATCGCATCAGCACCATTTTCGACAGCAGCTTTAGCACATTCCCTGTTACCTGCGGGCGCAAGCAGTTCAGGACGTTGAAAAGAAGTTTGTGAGTTTTGTGTGCGATCGCTTTTCATCAGGCTGAGATAGATTTAAATATCACCATAGTGATTCTATCTAAGTTAATGGGGGATGGTGGCAGAGGGACGGCGAGCAGTGTATTTTTTCATTAACTCTTTTACTTGGGTAGATACCAATGGGTGTGAATCTTGTTGCAATTTTGGTAATAGTTCTAAGAGAACGCGATGTGAAACTGCATTTAAATATGCGATCGCCGCTTCTCGCACAAAGCCTGTAGGATGACGCAAGGCTAGTAAAATCTCTTTACTAGTTAGGCGAATGCGGCTAACTTGCGCCAGATGAAAACAGCAAGCTAAACACCAATCAGACAGAAAATTATCCAAACTCAGCATTTTCTGTAGTCGCTCACTGACTGGCATTGGTTGATATTCTACTAATTCAGCTTCTACTAAATAATGCAGTTTTTCTTGGTGCGATCGCTTGTCTAAAATATTCAACAACAGTGATTTGACGGGTAAAGTAACGGTATGCTCTAAAATTTCTAAACCCCGTGCGATATTCACCCCAGAAGGCGATCGCAAATTAAACGCTGCTGCTTGCATTTTTTCTGGCGAATACAGCAGTTTCAAAAGCAACAGTAACCTTTCTCGTCCATCAATTTCTAGTTCTAATAGCGCTCGTTGCAACAATTCGCAGACAACCGCTGCTCTTTGGGATGTGGAATAATTGTCCAGAGTTGGTGGTTTTTGCAAGTCAATGTAAGCAGAGTAAATTTCTCCTAAAAACTTTAACTCTTGCTCAATTAAACCTTCTACCCTAGTTTGATGGAAGCGGTCTATTCGATTGCTGGTTTCTGGTTGTTTCTGTACTTTAAGTAAACTACGCAAAATTTGATATCTAGTCGCACCCCAAGATTTTTCTAAGTGTAGCCAGAGGGCTTCAATCGCTTCTAGAGTAGGAATGTGAGCAATTGTTCGCCACGCATACATCCGCACTATTTCTGGCTTATAAGTATTGGTAGCCAGCCGCAACAACATATCTAAAGCTTCATTCTCCAGTTTGGCTAAGGCACGCATAGCCGTGCTGCGAGTTGATTTATAGTAAAGTGCAGCAATCAAGGCTGAATAGTAATCTTCTAAGCGAGTCGCTGCAATCATTTCCAAAACAGCACAGCGCACACGCAAAGATTCATCCTGTAACAAATTGGGGATATGAATTCGCAGAGCTTGAAGATAAACTGTTTCTCTTAAGGCTTTGACTCCATTGATGCGTTCTCGTTCTTGTTGATGAGTCAACATCCTTTGCAGAGTTTTGGTAGCTGCTACTTTTTGTATCGGCGTTCCCTGACGCAAAATCAAAGCGGCGGCGGTGGCGCGAATTAAGGAATGGTGTCGCGCGTGCAAATATTCTTCTAATTGACTCAAATTAGGATTTTCCTCAGCCAGCCAAACATAGCGCAACGCTAAAGCCAAAACTTCTGGATCAATTTTTTCTGGGAGTTGTTCAATTAACAGGCGCACATCCGAAATATAAGCAGGATTCGCCCCGCCCATAAACATAACTTCCAAACTTTGGCGCTGTAATTCTGGCGGTAACTTCAACAGCAACGGTGCTAAAACTTCGGCGGCTCCTTGGGGATCAATTTGGGCTAAAAGTTCAATACAAGAGTGTTTATCTGTGGTACTACCTTTTTCTCCTAAAGCTTTGACTACCCCCTGTTTAAAGACACGCAAGCCGACGGTAGAAGCACTTAATTCGCCCCGTTCTGCACTCAAAACTAACAAATCAACATAACGCGATCGCAGTACCCAAACAACTCTTAAACAGGTAGCAGCCGCTAATACGGTTTCGCCCACAAATACCCACTCTTGTAATGCTGTGGGAACAACTCGGTTACAAACAAACAAAGTCGCCAAAATTAGTAATCCAGACGCACCAGTTGCGATCGCTTCGGCTGTTCCGCCAGATAATGCCTGCATGTGGCTGCGTAGCCGTTCGGGAATGGGTTGATAAAGTACTGGTCCACTGCTAACAACAAAGGTGTAGCGCAGCAATTCATCACAAAATTTTAAACTGACTAATCCCCAAAAAATGCCATAAGAATGCAAAGCGGGGAATAAATTTAATAATGCGATCGCAGTTGGGACAACAAAGCCAACACTAATCGGTAACAGTGCGGCGGTGAAAAATACCCCAATCCGTTCGATGAGTCGGCTGGAAACAAACCATTGAGTTCCTAACTCACATAGTCCGACTATCCCCCCGAATATACCTAAAAAACTAGCAAGGTCGCGATCGCCTAAATTAGATTTCAGTTCCCGGAGATATTGAAAATCGACTAATAATCCAATTACTTGTAAAAGACCAACAAACGCAAATAACTGCCATGTATAGCGGCGCAGTGGTGCTTGAATCCGTCGATATCGAGAAGCTTGTTCGTGGGGAACTTGACGTTGTGGCGCATCAGGAAAGGCGGCTCGATATTGATTACTTAAATAAGCTAAAATTGCTGACCCTAAAACAATCAATAAACAAGCAATGAGAATGACTTTTTCTAGTTTGACAAATTGCAAAATCCACGGCAAACTAAAGCCACTAATGACATCTGCCACTAATAATCCACTACTAACTAATGGGTATGTGCGTTTAATTTCGCGGATGTTAAATATTTGGTTAGCAACAATTGAAGTGTTGAGGTCGTTAACTACATAAAGTCCATCTACCCACAGTCGCAGGATGAATACCAAAATTACTGCTAGGTACGAAAGATGTAATCCCTCACGCAATAATACCAAGAATATCAGCGGCACAACCATACAAGGTGCGATCGCTACCACTACCCAACGCAAAGGAAAAATCTTTTGCAGCCAAGAATAAACAAAAACCAACCCTGCACCCGTTGCAGCACTAGCAATGTACATCCAAGGCAACGGCCCAGCCCCATATTCATCTAAAAACAGTGCTACTGTACTATCCTCTGCCCAGCGTAATCCAATAGATACAGTTGTGTAAAAGGCAAACATAATCCATGTACGTTCACCTTCTTCTGGTCGCAGATTTACCCACTGTAGCAGTCGTGAGAGAACACCTTTATTGACAACCAACGAGTAATTTTTCAGTTCCATGCAGTTTAACTTTCTGATATCACCCTGCAACAGTTCGAGCAAACATCGCACTCAGCACTTAAAAAGCAAGAGTCCTGAGCAACTGAGTATTATGTTTCCCACTCAGCTCTCAGGACTATCAGTTTTTGATAAACTTCTGCGATTTATGGTCGCTAGGCTATTTCTAGCTGTAAACTATGCGTTGTGTTCAGAAAAGTTAAAGCTTATTTCTTCGGCGAAATCAACATCATCATATTTCTTCCCTCTTTTTTCGGTGCTTGTTGCACTTCTCCAAAAGGTTCAAGATCTGTCGCCATACGCTTGAGTAAATCTTCTGCTAAGTCACTGTGTTGAATTTCTCGACCCCGAAACATAACAGTAGCTTTGACTTTATCACCATCTTTCAAGAAGCGCTCTGCTTGTTTCACACGCACGTTGTAATCGTGTTCTTCGATTTTGTAGCGCATCTTTACTTCCTTGACATCAGCCGTGTGCTGCTTTTTCCGGGCTTCCCGCGCCTTCTTCTCCTGTTCAAATTTGTATTTCCCGTAGTCCATAATTCGGCAAACTGGCGGGTCAGCCTTATCACTCAGCAGCACCAAATCTAGCTCTTTTTCTTCTGCTAGTTGTAATGCTTCCTGAGGAGTGATAATTCCTAGTTGGGAGCCATCAGTATCAATGACTCTAATTTTCGGGAAGCGGATTCTCTCGTTGATTTGGGGCAGATCGCGAGTTCTTTTTTTCTCAATCACAGGCATTATGATTTATGGAAGCTCTCTTTTTAGAATATAGTTTGGTTTTGCTCGGTATGCCTCAGAAGTACAATACTTAAAATAACTGAGGACTTAACAATCAGTCTTTGATTCTAGAGTAACTAATCTATAGTCTAGTTACTAAGGGCTGTATTTGTCATTCTACTCATAATGACAAAAATTTCTCTGCAATAGTTAACTTAAATTACACAAGCAAAGGCAAAATTATTTATTGTAACAATTATTTTATTTACTGTTGACAAATATACGAAAATATATATTAGGGTTCGGGAGTAGGGGAATCAGAATATTTTCCTGAGTCAGTCGTGAGTTTTCCCATAAGCGACTGTCTCAAAATTTCAGACTTCACATTTCAGAATTCCGACTTCAATAGACAGCTTTTATATTGGATGTATATAGTATGCACATCTTCCAGCATCGGAGGTAAGCTTGACCACAGCAGTACACTGGCAACAGCGAGTTGGCAATCAAAGGGACTGGGTTTGGCGGGGCTGGCAAACTCGTTATACTTACATCCGCCCTAGCGCCAATTACAATCACTCAACGCCCTTAATTTTGCTACATGGGTTTGGTGCTTCTATTGGACATTGGCGGCATAATTTAGAAGTTTTGGGTGAATATCATACAGTTTATGCTTTAGATATGCTGGGTTTTGGCGCTTCGGAAAAAGCTCCAGCAAATTACAGCATAGAATTATGGGTTGAGCAGGTATACGAATTCTGGCGAGCATTTATCCGCCAACCTGTTGTATTGATAGGAAATTCTAATGGTTCATTGATTTCCTTAGCAGCAGCAGCGGCTCACCCTGATATGGTACAAGGCATTGTGATGATGAGTTTACCTGACCCATCATTGGAACAAGAAGCGATACCTGTTGTTTTGCGACCAATTGTGAAAACTATCAAAAATATTGTTGCTTCCCCGTTAGTATTGCAGCCAGTATTTCAGTTTGTGCGTCAACCCAGCGTCTTACGGCGCTGGGCGAGTTTGGCTTATGCAAATCCCGAAGCTATTACCGATGAACTTATAGAAATTTTGGCTGGGCCTCCCCAAGACAGAGGTTCGGCGCGGGCTTTTAGTGCTTTATTTAAAGCGGCGATCGGCGTTAATTTTAGTCCTAGTGTCAAAGCTGTATTGCCCAAATTAACAATTCCTATGCTGTTAATTTGGGGACAAAAAGACCGCTTTGTTCCACCTGTATTGGCTACTCGATTTGCTCAATACAACAACAAATTAGAACTACTCAACCTAGAGAATGTAGGACATTGCCCTCATGATGAGTGTCCAGAACAAATTAACCAAGCAATTTTAGATTGGATGACTCGATGTTTTGGCGATCGCCAGCATTGAAGAAGAATTCACAAGTTAGAATTCAGGAGTCAGAATCAATCATTAAGCAACTTTGACCGACGACTAATTGAAGACCACACTTCAAAAACCTCGTTAACCACCAAATTTTCAATTTGGTGGGAGCCTTAAACTCGGTTATTCTGACGCTCGCGGACTCGCTCTAAGCGAAGCTATGCCGTTGGTGAAGCCTCTCCAAGATAAGGCTTTACGCTACACTATCCGCCAGTCGTACAGAATTCATTCACGCAGATCTAGCCTATTTGGACTTGGGCTGTATCAACTTCTGTAGCACCATTGACAGCGCGGGCTACAGAAACCATCTTGTTGAGAATCTCCTGGCTAGGAACTTTACCTTTGAGAACTACAGTTCCACCAGTCTGAGCAACCCAAAGTGTGTCTATGTCATCAAGCTGCTGATCTTGATCAAATGCTAATGCTACCCGCTTGGCCAATCCACTTTGGTCATATTCGCCATTCAATCCGATCCGTTCTGGTGGCATAGATTGAGTTGCTGTAGGCGCAGCAGTAGCAGCTTGGGGTACTGCTTGCGGAGCCGGATTGACTTGTGCATTTTGTGGTTTTTCCAAACCGAATAATCTTTTTAACCAACCCATAAATGCTACTCTCCTATAAACATTCCATAACATTTTGAAGATAATGGTTCTTTGTCATTATTTTCATCTGTCAAGGAAAAGATCTACACTTCAGAAGGTTTCTACTTTCAGTATGATTTGTCGAGAACTTCTGTCTAGAAAGTGTAATGAGTGCAGGTATAAGTTTAAAATAGAAAATCGCACTTATCAAAAAATTTAGTTTAACAGTACGTGTAAGGTAGCCATTAACTAGTGTTTGCGTTAGTAATATGCTACCTGAGCCTGTGTTGGCAAAGATGAAACATACCCTTTCTGTTCTAGTAGAAGACGAAGCGGGTGTTCTTTCCCGCATTTCTAGTTTGTTCGCCCGCCGTGGCTATAACATAGAAAGCCTTGCTGTTGGCCAAGCGGAGCAGGGAGGAGTTTCCCGCATTACGATGGTTGTGGCTGGTGACGATCGCATAATCGAACAAATCACCAAGCAACTATACAAGCTGGTTAATGTGCTTAAAGTTCAAGATATTACAGAAACTCCCTGTGTAGAGCGAGAGTTAATGCTTTTGAAAGTGAATGCTAATAGCACTCACCGTTCTGAAGTTATTGAACTGGCTCAGATTTTCCGAGCGCGGGTTGTCGATGTAGCGGAAGATTCTCTTACTTTGGAAGTAGTAGGAGACCCCGGAAAGATGGTAGCGATTGTGCAGGTGCTACAAAAATTTGGTCTTAGGGAAATAGCCCGGACTGGTAAAATAGCCCTGACTCGTGAGTCTGGTGTGAATACTGAGTTGCTCAAATCTTTGGAAGCAAAGGTCTAGTCAAAGCAATCTCCTGGCTGTATTTTTGATAACTCATCCAGTGAAATCACTCCGAAATTGTCGCAGCTATTACCCCGAAGACTTAACGGGGTTTTTTTATGTTTTTTCCTACCTGCTCACTGATTTTTTTCGTAAATCTCAGAGTGATTATTTTAACATTTTTATCAAAATTTTACTGGGAAACGTATATTTAAATTAAGAGTTTATAGTATTAATACTTAAAAAGTTTGCCAAGAACTGCATGAAATTCACACAATCAATATAAATTTACGGTAGTCATAGATGAAGATTTCACCAAGCTGGGTTTGTCAAGACTGTGATGACGAATGAGTTGAAAGCCGTTAAACTGTTTGCCTAGAGATTAGAGATTAGGTAAAGAGCTGAAGTTGTAAGATATCAGCTTTTCACATAAGGTTAGAGTTCAGTAATATACCTAGAAAACCGTAGCAGTTCCCCTACGGTTTTTTTATGATGCTAAATATTACGTAAAAAGACTTATTTTAGCTAATTTTAAATGTAACAAAAAAGTCTATTTAGTAACTAAAATCAGCGCAATTTTTCATAAAACTAGATTTGGATTCTTAAATTTTCCAGTGATTTTACCGCACCAAAAATCAAGTAAATATGAATACAAAAGAATATATAGTTCGACACATTTAAATAAAGCGTATGTTTTTAAAGAGCTTTAGTAGCGTTGTAGTAGCAGTGACATTGTTAGTAGGTAATACAGCTATAGCTCAAACTACTAATAACCAATTAGCATTTCATATACAAGTAGGTGCTGATCATGATGGTAATCCAATTATTTTAGATGCAGGCTCGGTGCAAGGAAGTAAGTATACTATCTTGCAAAAACAGGGTAATGGTCTCACAAAAACTACTTTTCGTGCTTCATGTACTGAAGGTCGTTTATTTTCTGAAACATCTTCTATCTACAGTGCAGATGGTCAGTTAGTTACTGAAAAACAAACCAAGCAAGAAATTACCCCTCAACCTGGAACCCCTGAAGCTAATTCTATGGAGATTGTTTGTCAAACAGCCAGCAACGACGGTAATCAGTAAGTAACCGTAAAATGTTGATTAGTGAAAATTCTGTGTTCTGCTTAGTCAGTTAATCAGTATACAAGTAAGATACGTAGACATTGTTGGCGAAACTTTTGCGAAATTTCATCAGTCTGAGTTTTCAAATTCTGTAAAAAAAATATCAATGTCCTCTTCTAATCAAGGTATTCCTGGATTACCTGATCTGACACATCCAATAGAACTGATTCAGTTTGGCAACCAACTACTCAAGGCTTCTATTTTATTAGTATTTTTAGTTATAGCCTTGGGTGTAGCGATCGCACTTATAAGTTTTGCCTTACGTCGCCATCAAGAAGAAAACGTGATTTTTCTTGGTGAGTGGGTTGTGCGTTACTCCCAACTTTTACGGGGATTACAGCACCTGACTCTGATATTAGTTCTGTTGGTAGTCGGATTTTTTCTTGCTTCTACTTTAGGCAATCGCTATCATCATTGGGAACAGGCAAAGATTGTACAAATTGCCCAAACAGTTGCTGGCGATAAATTAGAGCAGACAGCACCGCAAGTCCGTTATGTGATTCAAGAGCCATTCACTTATAACAACCAAGTTAACGGCAAAATAGTTAAAGTCAACGATACACGCGAAGTTACCCGTTTTCTGTCCTTGGCAGGATCGCAGATTCAGGTCAAACTTGAGCAAAATACAGATGTTCAAGGTCGTAGTGCCATTTATCGCATAGATTACAGTGCAGATTATAAAGTCATCAATCGACTCCAAAATGTTCAAAGTTTTTTCTTTGAAGCACCACCGCCCGATGGCTACTCACTGCTGTCTAACTACAAAGTCGAACGTTCCGGAACTCGACTCGAACTTGTGAACCCTGGAGACTATGGGTTTCCCTTCAGTTTGCAACCAGGAGAAACAGCTAACTTTCGCGTTACTTATCAAGCTCAAGGAGGGCCGCGCTGGGTTTACAATGCTGCGGGACAAATCCTCAGTAACTTTCGCCTGACAGCAACCGCTAACTTTACGCCTGTTGAGTTTGCTAGTGGTATTGTACCGAACGAAATTAAAGCTGATCGCCGTAGCACTCAGTATACTTGGATATTTAATGACAATGTTTCTGTAAAAAATCCTTTTGGAGTTTTTACCAACACCGCACCTATCCGTAATACGGGGATCATGCCTCGGTTGTTATTATTATCACCAGCATTATTTCTCTGGTGGATATTGCTGTTGTATTTGTCAGTACCAATGAGTTTGCAAAATGTGGCGATCGCATCTGGTATGTTCTTTGCATGTATTTTGACTTTGACTTACCTGGCTCGCTTCATAAATCCTGAATTAGCCTGGACAATGATTTCTCTCATCTTTCTCACATTAAGTTGGGGATTAGGTGCCAATCGCAGCGCTTCTATTGCTGTAATTATCTGTTCTATTGCTGGAGCAGTGCTACCAGTATTTGGATTATTAGTTCCATTTAGTGGTCTGACTTTAAGTGGAGCCAGTTTACTTTCGGCGGTTTGGTTAGCAGTCCGTCACTGGTATACCTGGTACAGTTTTTCTCCAGCAGACCGTGTTAAGTAACTACCACCATTTGCTATAACCATTCTTAGCAACGAACTGTATCCTCTCATCTAGTCAATAGCATCTGAATTTCTTTCCTAAAATTTACTATCAAAGTACTTGACACTAACCCACCAAGGACTGCTATATTAACAGAGGTGAAGCGATGGGGCGTAGCCAAGTGGTAAGGCAGCGGGTTTTGGTCCCGCCATCCCTAGGTTCGAATCCTAGCGCCCCAGTATAAAAAAAGGTAGAGTTTTCTACCTTTTTTTAATTTGTATATAACTCTCTCCTCATAACATCTCACTACAAAAATCCAGTCGCAGATACATATACTTGCTGGATAAGTTTTTAATACGCTCAATATCAAGCAACATACAAATTATGGTAGTCGAACCATCAATTAAGACTATATTGATGACTCAAGGCTTTAAAAA
Source organism: Nostoc sp. C96 (assembly GCF_059384975.1). Classification (NCBI taxonomy): domain Bacteria; kingdom Bacillati; phylum Cyanobacteriota; class Cyanophyceae; order Nostocales; family Nostocaceae; genus Nostoc; species Nostoc sp. C96. The sequence goes on from NZ_CM182020.1 coordinate 1,372,236, forward strand.
TACGGGGTTTACACTCATCACTCAGCGATTTTAGGACTTAATCAAGAACCCTCTGACACTCTTATTCATCTATGGGTAGATTTTTTTGGCCCGTGCGGAAGTGCTAACTTTGCTATGATGCTAAATTCGTTATAAGTTAATCCACTAGATAAATTTTTTTCCGGCCACGATATTACACAGAGCTAGGAAGTTAAAAATTTCTTGCAGTTTAATTAAAAATTTCGTATAGCTAAAAAGGAATGTTCGGTAGGGCGAGCAAAATTAGCCTACGCAATGTTACTGTATTTGTATTGCGTTACCCTTTACTAAGCTGTATTTGTAAAACTGTAACCACAATGATAAGTGTATGAACTAAGTTTTTCATAATACCTGCATACTGAAAATTGTCTAACGAATTGGTTAGTTAGTCAATTCACTTAATTGCCAGGGCATAGCAACAGACAAGGTAACTTACAAGCATTCTAAGCATCTACGCCAAAATTCAGATCGCGGTTTTTGCTGCATCAAACCCCAGTCGTTTAATTTACAAACACTATGCTGAAGTCAGAAAAACACCCTTACCTGTCACAAGCTAAATCTGCTCAGTTCAACAACAATGATGACGATGAATTGCATGTAGGGCAGATTTTCGCCATTCTGCGTCGTCGATTATTGCTAATTTCTGGGATCACTGCTTTAGTAGCTACAGTAGCGGTGTTAAAGGCAGAAACCGATCCTCCTGTATATCTGGGTTCGTTTGATATTTTAACCAGACAGGTAACTGGAGAGACAAAGGTGATAGCTAGTGTACCTCAGACAATTTCTGATGAAGATGCCACCCCTAGAGTGGTAGCTTCCTCAAATAAAGGCGATGGCGGTGGTAATACAACTATTCAAGTACTACGTAGTCCGCGAGTACTCGATCCGATTGTGGAAAAGCTAAAGACTAAATATCCATATATTACTTATAATTCTCTAGCTTCTGGCTTAAGCATCGGTTCACAATCGCCAGATATTTTAACTGTCCAATATACACACCCAGACCCCAAATTAGTTAGTGATGTTTCTAAGCTACTAGCTGATGCCTATTTAGCGTATAGTTTACAAGAACGTCAGTTAGATGTTGATCAAGCGATTGAGTTCGTTGATAAACAAAGAAAACCAATAGAAGCACGGGTAAAATATTGGCAAAATCAACTCAGAAATTTACAAGTAGAAAATAACTTAATTGATCCAACTCAGAGAGCGCAAGAATTAGCTGGTCAATTAGCTGGATTGCGACAACAGCGGATAGAGAATCGGTTACAACTAGAGCAATTAGTCGCAAGATATCAGGATTTGCAAAGAGAATTAGCTCAAAGTCGCGGCGAACGAGCAGGTAATTCTTTGCTTAGTGAAAATGGGCGTTATCAAAGGATACTGGATCAAATCCAAGCGGTTGATATTGAAATTGCCCAAAAATCAGCCATATATAGTGAAGAAAATCCAGCAATGCAAACGCTCAGAGAAAGAAAAGCTTATTTACTTCCTTTGCTGGCTGGAGAGGAAATGCGTCTGCAAAAAGAATTGCAAAGCCAAATTCGTTCTGTTTCAGCACGCGATCAGTTTTTATATGACAAAATCAAAAATCTGAATAATGACGTAAGATATTTAGCCACATTGAGTCGTGATTACAGCAACATTCAACAACAATTAGGAATTGCCAACAGTAGTCTGACTCAATTTACTACTAAACAACAAGCTCTAGAAATTGAAAAAGCCCAAAAACAACAGCCTTGGCGGTTACTTGATCCGAAATTAGCTACAGTTAATAAACCAAGTGCGATTTCTAACAATGCCAAGCTGAACTTAGCAATTGGTGGTGTTTTAGGACTAGTTTTGGGTATAGGAGCAGCTTTAATTGTCGATAAACTCAGCAATATTTTCTACACAGTTCAAGAGTTAAAGAACAGTACAAAGCTACCATTACTAGGAATTGTACCTCTGAGAAAAGAATTAGAAGCAGCACCCCAATCCAATTTGTCCAGAGGGTTGCAACAAACTAATCGGGCTTCTTTCTTTGAAATTTTCCGATCGCTTTACACCAATATTATGTTGTTGGGTTCGGACGATCCAATTCGGTCTTTGGTAATTAGTTCTGCCGGACAAGGAGATGGCAAGTCTACTGTGGCGGTACATTTAGCACAAGCCGCTGCCGCAATGGGGCAGAGAGTGTTGCTAGTAGATTCTAACCTCCGTTGTCCGACTTTACACCAGCGACTTGGCATTTTGAACGTTCAAGGTTTGACTGATGTAATTGCCCAAGATTTGGATTGGGAAAATGTCATTGAGCGATCGCCTATTGAAGACAATCTGTTTGTGATGACTGCGGGGCCAACACCTCCCGACTCAGTGCGGTTACTGGCTTCTAAGAAAATGCAAGATTTAATGGACGAACTGCAAAGTAGTTTCGATTTAGTGATTTATGACACGCCACCCCTACTAGGATTTGCTGACGCTTATCTTTTAGCATCCAACACCAATGGTATTGTGATGGTAGCTGGCTTAGGCCATTTAAAACGTACTGCCCTACAGCAAGTTTTGGAAGAAATTCAGATATCTGGTACACCCCTGTTAGGGATGATTGCCAACAAGTCAAAAGATTCAACACCTGTTTCTCATAACTACTATCAGCAATACTACAAAAACAGTGGTAGTGCTGAAATCGTGGAAGTAGAAACAGAAAATAGCGCCGACCAAGCTAACTCTGTTTTTAGAGGCATCAGAAGACGCTAAATCATCTGCCAGAAGTCAGAATTTAAAATTCTGACTTCTCAAGTTTTAAGTTTCAGGGGATTTTAAAGCCTGATCTAAAACTTGCCGAGCCTGTTCTGCTTTAGTTCGCGCTTCTTGGTAACGCAGATTTGCTTGGGCAAAATTTTTCAGAACTTTAAAACCTTCTTTAAGACGAGTAATTTCCTCTTCGGTAACAGAGTTATCGGAGAAAAGCACGTCAACCGATTTACGAATTTCTAATGCTTCAGTGCGTGATTCTTGCACTTTTAACTTTAGTGTAGCTAAGTTACTTAACAATTGGACTGCTTGAGTAATGGCATCCTCACCGTTATTCGCAGTATCAACAGTTGATTCCTTAACTTCAATTAATTGTTGAGGGCCAAATCCTTCTTCTAATTCCGTGGGGAGTTTACCTGCATCCATCAGTTCCATCAACTGATCCATTGCTTTATCACGGGCTTTAGCTGAATCTTTGCCAGGAATAGTGAGGATGATTTCTGGACTTTGGGCGAGAGTATACTGAACCATATTTGCGGACAGAAAATTTGCTGGTTAACCAAGCCAAGGCATATAATTTTAACATATAGACAGTATTATTTTTGCTGATTTTATTAATCAATTGGGAATTCATTAGTACCTCCCAAGGCTCCGAAAATAAAACTTTATACTAGATAAAGATAGAGTCAATTTAAATAGGAGGGGAGAGCAATGGCTCCCAATCCCACTATCATGCACGCTGTGGAACAACTTGGTTATCGAGTTACCATCGGTGATATGGCGACCCAAGCAGGATTAAATATTGCAGAGGCTGGGCAAGGGTTACTTGCTTTAGCTGCCGATGCGGGTGGACATTTACAAGTAGCAGAAACAGGTGACATTGTTTACCTATTTCCGCCCAATTTTAGAGCAATTTTACGTAATAAATATTTCCAGTTACGTTTGCAAGAATGGTGGCAAAAGGTTTGGGGAATTCTTTTCTACTTAATTCGCATTTCTTTTGGGATATTTTTAGTTCTGTCGATCGCCTTAATTACTATTAGCATCGTTATTATTATTACTGCTGCTAGTTCCGATCGCGATAACGACAATCGAGGTAGTAGCCGCGGTGGCGGTTTCTTCTTTTTCCCAGATTTATTTTGGTATTTTAGTCCAAATTACTACGATACTTCCTACCAACAAAGACGGCAAACTAGCCGTCAAGGTAGCGAGATGAATTTCTTCGAGGCGGTGTTTTCGTTTTTGTTTGGTGATGGTAATCCTAATGCCAAATTAGAAGAACGGCGTTGGCAAGAAATAGCGACTGTAATTCGCCATCAGCGTGGTGCAGTGGTAGCAGAACAAATTGCGCCCTATTTAGATGACCTTGGCCCAGGCTATAAACAAGAGTACGAAGATTATATGCTGCCTGTACTCATAAAATTCAACGGCCAACCAAAAGTTAGTTCTGAGGGACAAATCGTTTATTATTTTCCAGAATTACAAGTTAAAGCCAGTAATAAAGGTCGTCAGTCAGTACCAGTTTACTTAGAAGAATTACCTTGGCGTTTCAGCCGGGCTGATTCTGGACAAATTATGTTGAGTGCTGGTTTAGGAATGCTCAATTTTGTTGGGGCTTTAGTACTGGGAAATTTGTTAAGAGATGGCACAGTTGCGGCACAGTTGGGCGGACTAGTCGCTTTTGTTCAAGGCATTTATTGGCTGTTGTTGGCTTACGGTATAGGTTTTTTGGGTGTACCGTTAGTACGTTATTTTTGGATTCAGTGGCGTAATCAAAAAATTGTGGCACGTAACCGCGATCGCTTGTCTCGCGCCAAATTATTAACCAATCCAGATGCAAATTTACAGCAAAAAATTGACTATGCCCAACAATTTGCCACAGAAAATATTATTGAAAACAAAGATTTAGTCTATTCCACAGAAAACGACTTATTAGACCAGGAAATCAAGAATTCTGCCCGAATTGAAGCTGAATGGCAAAAGCGCCTACAAAGTGGAGAATAATTGGTGAAGTGTGAAGGATAAATTTCATCCTTTATACTTCACACTTCATACTTTGTTATTACTTCGCTTTAATCGGCGTGAGAGCTACACCTTGATAATAATGACCCAAAATTTGCAAATGGTTGATGCCGCGTCGAGCTAGGTTGTATGCGCCCCATTGACTCATTCCTAACCCATGACCAAATCCTAAGCCTTGCAGTACAAAACTCCCATCTGCACTTTTACTCACATTAAAACGAGTACTTTTCAGTTTGAGTGCGGTACGTACCGCCTCACCTTGTAAGACTTTTGTACCTTTATCTCCCACAATTTTTAAGGCTTTGACACTACGAAAGGGCGAGTATTGTTCGGGAATTATTTCCTTGACATTGCCTACACCAGAAATTCTGGCACTAATTTCCGCAGGTGAGAAGGTTTTCACCCAATTACACTCACTGACATTTTGATCGTAGTCTTGAACAGCCCGCAGGTAAGGCAAAGTATTTCCCCAAACATCTTCCACATTTTCCGTATGTCCGCCAGAACAAGCATGGAAAACAGAGAGAATAATTTTGTTGTTATAAGTAAGAACCTGTCCAGTTGTACCATCCACCGCCGCATAAGTAGAAGGAGATTCACTCATAACTCCTTTATAAATTTGCCAGCGATCCGGGCTATCACCTAAATCGTAAATGGGATTATTGCGTTGTTTTTCCCGTTCGTAGAGAGCGTAAGTACGAGCTGCGATCGCTTGGGCTTTGAGAGCTTCCTGTGGCCAACTAGTATCCATTTCGCCACCCAGGACACTGTAGAGGTATTCTTCGGCATCAACCCAGTTAACCGCAGTTAAGCCTTTTTCTGTAGGGACAACTAAAGTTCTACCTCGATACCAGCGATCGCCAATATAAACAAATCCTTTACCTGTTGGTTCAATCCAAAATAAACCAGACTGCCACTTATCTAACGCAATGCCTCCAGAAATTGCTTGAGCATAATAGGCGCTCATAGCAGGTAATTGCCCTAGGGTGCGTCCGGTACTATCCTTAACCAAAGCAGATGTAGAACTCCCGACTTTTACTTGATTAACTCCCCTCTCAATGGCCACGCGTAAAATTACCGATGCTTGAGCAGGAGCAACCAAAGCAATCCACAAGAGGATACCCATCCACCAATGCCGGAATTTAACCTGAGAAAATAAAGAGCCTAAAAACAGTTGGAATTTCATGCTGATCATCTAATCACACTAGTATCTGCTTGATGCTTGGGACTATGGCATCTACCACTCAAGATGAGACAGTTCTCCAACATAGGAGGTTGCCGCCTCCTATTAATTATGCACTGTATTTTTTGGAGAGATGAGAAAAAGTGGCACAGGAAAATGCAGAAATAGGAGATAGGAAACAGAAGAAATATCAATGATAACTATGGGATATTGACAGAATTAAACCTGTTGATGGCTTCTTACACCATTAGCGATAATACCAATTAAATTTAACTGGCTCAAAATTTCTTGCGCTTGCATTAAATCAGTTTGGGTAAGTTGACCCATACGCCCTACCATGACAACTTCATGGCAATATCCAGCTAAAATTCTGGCATCGGCTGTACCTAAAATTGGCGGAGCATCAACTAGCACTAAATCATAAGTTTGCTCAAACCGTTTAATCAGTTCTTTCATTCGCTGAGAACTCAGTAATCTAATAGTATCTTCTGGTTTAGGCCCAGCAGTTAAAACATCAATTAACGGATGAACAGGTTGGATGTAATTATGAATTTGGTTGCTGGTTTCATCTAGCAATAATAGAGATAAACCCCAATCATTTGATAATTGCAGAATTTTATGTAGGTTAGGATACCGAAAGTTAGCATCAATTAGCAGAATGCGTCTGTGCATTCTAGCCGCACTAGCCGCCAGTCCCAATAACAAAGTAGTCTTACCTTCTCCAGATAAAGCTGAAGTAAACATCAAAGATTTGGAATGTAAAGAATACTTGGATATCTGAAGGTTTTGGTAGAGGATATCTAACGTTTCATGGCATGGCAACCAACTATCAGTTTCTCCAAAATCATAGTTTATATTACGTTGTTTATTTCCCGAAATATTTGGTAACCATTTCTTCAATCCTCTTGGGGCTAATTTGGGAACCGACCCCAGTAAGCGTAAATTTGTTGACTGTTGTAATTCTTTTGTTGAGTAAATAGTCCGGGTAAACATTCCCCAGCTTAAGGCTACAGCAATACCTAAAATAGGACTAACTAGTAGACCTCCTAACAACAGTGATAATCTGTTAATTCCGATGAGTTTGCCTAAACTTGGTTCTTCTAACACCTGCCATTCCCACCCTCCTTGGGCAATTTTTAAACCCAAAGATTGTTGTGCTTGAAGCAGTTGCTCAAGTTGTTTGCGTTTAGCTTTCGCCTCTGGTAATAAACGGTTATATTGCGCTATTAAGCTGGGATATTTACTAAATTCAAATCGCAGTCTTTGTTCTGTTTCAGCCAAACTCTTTTCGTTGGCGGCGAGTCCTAAAGCTGTGGTTTGGGCTTGAAATAATTCTTGTAATAGTCCTGGGTCAACTCCTTCGGTCTGTTCTAGATGAGCATTAGGTTGTTTGATGTCTCCTAATAATTGATTGACCTCTCTTTTTAAGAGCCACAACTGATTCTGACGTTGTTCTTTTAGTTGTTGGATTATGGGAGACTCATCCGTATAGCGCTTCTGCTCTGTTGCTAAAGTTAGTTCAGTCTTTTTAAAATCATTTAATAGTGTTTGGTAGCTACTGGATTGACTTAAATATGAATTTATTCTGGCTTTATGGGCTGAAGTAGCGACTTCTTGTTGTAAGTTATTGTAGCGAGCTTGTACATCTTGCATCTGGGCGCGAGTTATTTGTAACTGCTGTTGCACCTCAGCTAAAGATTCAATCAAAATTTTGGTTTGTATTTCTGGATCAAGCAGATTATGTTTACGACGAAAATATTCTAAGTTTTTTTCTGCTTGATTGACCTCTTTTTTCAGTTGAGGGATGCGAGTATTAATAAAAGCTAGACCTTTATTTAAACGTTCTTTTTGCTGTTGAATATTATAGTTTTGATAAACTTGTTGTAGTGCTTGCAGCACTTTTTTTGTTTTAACTGGATCGCTATCAATGAAAGAAATTTCTAATATTTGTGAAGGGACATTATTAGTTATAATTTTCTCATCAAACTTGGATATTGTAAGTTGAGCTTGTTTACCGTTGATATCTTCTATTGTAATATCAGGATAATCAGATCGTAGTAAAGATACAGCTTGTTCAATGAGTTGGGGACTCAAAACCATGTTCATCTGTGCTGTGTAATCTACAACTGGCAGATTAAATTTTACAATTTCGCTATCAGTTCCATTCACAATATTACTGGTTGTAACTCCTGGTTGTGGATAAGAACTCACCAGCAATTGCATAGAACTTTGGTAATTAGATTTTGTATTAACAGCAATTAAGCCAACAACTGACATTACTGCACAAGACACACCTAGCACTAAAAAGCGTCGCCGACGTAAAATGGCAGATACTTTTTTAATGTTAACTTTGTGAATTGGCAAGTTGATCATGATTTGCTGTTGATTAAAAATCATTTTAGCCTCTATGAAATTTTTAATTAGTTAAACAATTCACTAGAATTAAATCCAGGAATATTTTTAGAAATTACAAAACTTATTTGAGAAATTTCATAAATCGACCAAATATAATCCGGTATATTTTTTCATACCTTTTAACTTATAAGTGTCAAATTAACTTGATACTTATAAGTTAATCAGCTAAATAAAAATATTTTTTGAGCGTAAATAATTCAAGATAAATAGTCAATGCTATTGAAAAATCTTTATTAGATTCTAATAACGGAATTTTTGTAATAGATGAGCTAATTTAAATAGCAATATACTGAGAGTTATAAATAATGCTAGTATTTTACGGATAAAATATATTGCTTGATATTTTGATAAAAGTAAGTAAATAAAAATACTTGAATATATATTTAAAAATTTTGTAGCTGAAAATACATAACAATTCAAGCCTTAGTATAATAAGCCAAACACAGTAAGTATTCCCTACTTAATAGTGGTTTAACTACGTAAATTGACGAAAATATTAGCCATTAAATGTTAAAGATAATAGCATCCTTAATAGTTATAAAAACACAAATATCTGTATATAAAAAATATAGTTGTCTTCTTAAAAAATCTAACTAGTTAATAACCGTAGATTATATTTTTACTCGTGCTAAGTAAAGGCAATAACTTTTTAGCGGTTGTGGCGATTGAGTTAAGTGAAAAATTTATAAACTTACGAGATTCTTCCTGGTAAACGCTGAGGTAGTTTGAATGAACAAAATTTGCCTCAATAGGACTAATGAATTTTTAGTCTTAATTATTGGGGTTGAATGGGTGTGTACTGGTTGTTCACAATTAGATATTCTTAAATAGATGGGAAAGGCTTAACCCAACCACCTTGAATAGCTTGATCAAGAGCGATCGCAGCTACAATAAACCACAGCACGCTTTCACTAGCCAACACAGCACCAGCTAAACTCCAGTCAAATTCTATCTGCGCTAACCCCCGCACCAAACCAAAAGCCATAATCCCCCCAGCTTTCAGTTGAAGATTGTGATCTTGGCGGATGATATAGCGGTAAGTAACACCAAATAGTAAACCAGAGAAACAGGCGATCGCCCAACTGACGAGTAAGTACCAATGCAGTGTGACTTGCAAACTTGTGAGAATGTCAAAATACCTAGCCAATACTAGAGTGTTGAATAAATTAGTTATCAACCAGGTAACACCCAGCGAAAAACCTCCAATCATCCCAGCCTTGAGGGATTCTAACCGTTCTGCCATCAATTGCGTCTCTAACATTCTGTTCATTTGAAAAATGGAGAGTAAGGAATAAGGAGTAGAAACAATCAGATTCAGACTTCCGACTTTCCAGTGTCCAGTTCCAGGTATGATAAATATTAGAGACCTTTTGTAATTATTTGCAAAATTTAGAACTATGGGAATTTTGACATTGGGTTGGGTATCACTGTTAGTTGTGTTCACCTGGTCGATCGCAATGGTAGTTTGGGGACGCAACGGACTGTAGAGGTATCGTGGAAAGTCCATTTCTGAGTATCCTGGCATTACTAGCCTTCGTGCTGTTAATCGCAGTTACTGGTGGCGTTGGCTACTTAACATTGTCCGAATGGCGCGATCGCCGTCTTCGAGAAGCCGAAAAACGCGAACAGCGACGTACATCTCCCAAAAAGCGATAATGCGATCGCAGTTGAATGATTTTTTTGCAGGAATGCGATATTAGCGATCGCATTCCTGTATTGTTTGCAGTTGCCAAACATCAAAATAGAAATTACTGTAAATATAATTTTTCTGTTTTGATTGATCACATTATTCATTCATTAATTGTTTAGATTGACATAAAAACTAGTAATTCATAGATTTGCAGAATTAAAATTAATTTATAAATAAACTTATGTAACAGGCTCCGGGTTGATTACTAAAATTATTTGTGTAGTCAAAGAACAGGAAACACTTCTATAAGCTTCCTTTGACAAGCTCAAGATAGCGCAAGACATCGCAATCAATAGGAAACAAGAAAAAATCAGGTAAAAATGTCGTATTTATTTTCAAAAATCAAAGATGAGTCCTATATGTAAATTAGATGTAAAGAGTATCATTTTGTTGATTACTCTAGATTTAACGATGAAAGCGAATACTAAAACTTGAGCATTACTGAGTAATTTTTAATTTACGTGAAGTCTAATTAATTAATTTAGCTACATATCAAATCTTCTACTGTTATCTTTCCTACGAATTAGGGAATTCTACAATAGAAGACTTTCAATATTTAAAGTCCCACCAGGAATGGAAAACTCTTCTACCATAAAACCGAATTCAAAACAACCAGAATATCAGTCAGATAATTCATTCTCCCTGTATCAGAGTGAGAAACAAAAAGCCTTGTCTGGAGTAATTTCTCGGATTCGAGAAACTTTAGATATAGACACTATCTTTAAAATTACAGTTACAGAAGTCCGACAGTTACTAAAAACTGATCGCGTGGGGGTGTTCCGTTTTTATCCTGAGTTGGGATGGGAAGGAGAATTTATCTATGAAGATGTAGGTTCAGAATGGGTTTCGGACCTTAACTGCCAAACTAAAAGATCACTGCTTTGCTAAGGAATTTGCCGGGCTATACCAGGAAGGCAGAATTCATGCAATGGCTGACATATATCAAGCTGGTGTCAGCCATTGCCATGTCCAAATCTTAGAAAGATTTCAAGTACGTGCTAACATAGCAGCCTCCTTAATGAAAGGAAAAGACTTATGGGGATTGTTATGTATTCATCAATGTAGTGACTCTCGGCAATGGGAAGAGTCCGAAATTGAGTTTGTGCAACTTATCGCCGCACATTTAGGAGTTGCTCTACAACAAGCCGATTACCTTGAACAAGTCAAAATCCAGTCGACACAACTAGCACAAGCACAAGCCATAGCAAAAGCCGCTGAATGGCAGAGAATTATAGCTATCACCGTTGAGAAAATTCGGCAGTCTCTAGATATAGAAAGTATTTTCCGCACCAGCACAGCAGAAATCCGACAATTGCTAAATGCCGATCGCGTCGCTATTTATCGCTTCAATTCTGACTGGAGTGGCGAATTTATCTTTGAATCAGTCGCAGAAGGTTGGATTTCCCTAATTGATGAACAGTTAACGCAACCACAATTAAAAGAAAATGTCAGCGAGTGTAGCGTTAAAGACTTGGCGGAAACTCCCATCATGGATACTTATTTACAAGATACCCAGGGTGGTACTTTTACCAAGAGCGAAGTATACCGTATTTGTTATGACATCTATGATTATGGTTTTACAGACTGCTACGTCAAACTTTTAGAAAGCTATCAAGCCAGAGCTTACGTTATCATTGCCATTTACCACGGTCAAAAGCTCTGGGGTTTATTGGCAGTTTACCAAAACTCTGGCCGCCGCGATTGGCAAGAAGACGAAGTTTACTTACTTACCCAAGTTAGCACTCAACTAGGTGTAGCCTTACAACAAGCAGAATTTTTACAGCAAATGCAGCTACAAGCAGCAGAAATTAGTAAAGCTGCTGAACGCCAGAGAGCGCTGGCAAATACTGTCGAAAAAATTCGCCAATCCCTAGATATTGACGCTATTTTTAAAACCACTACTCAAGAAGTGAGAAGACTTTTGGATGTGGAACGAGTAGCAATTTATCGCTTTTACCCTGACTGGAGTGGTGAATTTGTGGCTGATTCCATTGTTGATGGTTGGAATCCCAGCGTCAAACCCCAGCCTGTTACAGAACGTGTATTGCTCAAAGAAACACAAGCTGGCAAATATCCCCGTCATGAAGTGTTTGTGCCAATTTCTCAAGGTGAAAAGTTATGGGGCTTGTTAGTCGCTTATAAAAACTCCCAGCCCCGTTATTGGCAAGATGAAGAAATCAACTTACTAGCGCAAGTAGGCATACAGCTAGGAGTAGCCTTACAGCAAGCAGAAGCATTAAAACAAGTGCAGTTGCAAGCTGAACAATTAGCAAAAGCCGCCGAACGAGAACGCAAAGCCGCCGAACGAGAAAAGGCGTTAGCTGTAACAGTCGAAAAAATCCGCCAATCTCTTGACTTAAACACAATTTTTATCACCAGTACCCAAGAAGTTCAGCGGTTGTTAGAAGTAGATCAGGTGACAATCTATCGTTTTCGTTCCGATTGGAGTGGGGAATTTGTTGCTGAGTCAGCAGCCCCAGGTTGGGTATCAGTACGCAAACTTTTGAATGTGATTGCTAATGAATACTTACAACAAACCCAAGGAGGAGACTTTGCTAAAGGGCATACTCTTGTAGTTAGAGATATTTATAGCAATCAAGATGCTCATAAATATATATCTTTGAGTCAGTTGATGGAAGCGCGATCATATATGATTGTGCCGATTTTTCAGGGTGATAAACTTTGGGGATTACTAGCTGCGTATCACAACACCGCAGCCCGTAATTGGCAAGAAGATGAAGTGGATTTATTGGTGCAGATTGGGAATCAATTAGGGGTAGGACTTCAGCAAGCAGAATTACTCGAACAAACTCAAAGACAAAAAGAAGAAATAACGCAAACTCTCAAAGAATTGCAGCAAACTCAAAGTCAGTTAATTCAAAGCGAGAAAATGGCTGGGTTAGGGCAGTTAGTTGCAGGTATAGCTCATGAAATTAACAATCCAATTAGTTTTATTTTTGGGAATATTACTTATTTGAATGACTATACTGAAGATTTGCTGACATTACTGCGGATGTATCAGAAATCTTATCCCAAAGCTAAAGCAGAAATTCGAGAGTTTTCTGAAAAAATAGATGTAGATTTTATTGCTAATGATTTACCTAAGATGCTCACTTCGATGACGATGGGAGCAGACCGAATTTCGCAATTAGTTTTGTCTTTACGCACCTTTGCTCGACTGGATGAAGCAGAAAAGAAACCTGTTGATCTGCATGAAGGGATTGAAAGTACTTTGTTGATTTTGCAACATCGCTTGCAAGGAAATGATAATTCTCCTGTTATTGAAGTGATTAAGGAATATAGTGAATTACCTCATGTAATCTGCTATGCAGCCCAGATGAATCAGGTGTTTATGAATATTCTCAATAATGCGATTGATGCTCTAGAAGACTCTGTGGTTGCAGGTAAAATAACTGACCAACCAAAAATTTGGATTCAGACAAGAGTGACAGCAGAGAGTATTATTCAAATTAAGATTGCTGATAATGGTTGTGGCATTCCTAATAATCTGCGATCGCGTATTTTTGAACCATTTTTTACCACTAAACAACCTGGACAAGGTACTGGTTTAGGTTTATCGATCAGCTACCAAATTGTTGTAGACAAACATGGTGGTCAACTCAAGTGTGTTTCTCAGCCTGGAAAGGGTTGTGAGATGTGGATAGAAATTCCTATGTAGTTTGTAGTTCTGAATTAAGAGATGTAGCGACGGTTAGCTGTATAGATAGCGAAACCCAACATGATTTATAATTTGTTGGGTTTCATTTGTCAAATTAACACTGGTTTTTTAGCTTACCAATTAAGGTATTAAGATTGATTTGGGTAGGCCAGCCTAAAGGAACGTTGCTGGAATTGTATCCGCGATCGCGCAAATCTTGAATATATCGATTACGGATGTATGTTGTATCAAAGTTACCCAGACCATTAAAATAAACATCCGTTAGGTGAGCCGGATCTAAAGCCATTTCACCTCTGTATACTGCGCCATCATTTGAGTCATCCCAACCCCAAGGTGTATTAGCGGAATTATTAGCACAAGTTGGTGTACCATCACCACAACTACCGCTAGAATCTCCCTTGAATGTTCCCCATGTCGCATAAGTTATCCCTGTAGAACTAGAAGCTTCATCTAATTGATGTTGCCACAAACCACCAGAAGCAAATACATCAATTAACGAATACAATACATTGCGATCGTTCCCCGATGCAGGTACTTCCGCAGTAGTTTTAGAAGGATAATAGATGATTCCGTCTTGAGTACTACTTCCATTGAAATTTCCCGCAGACCAAGCTCGTAAGCCATGACCTTTGGCTTCTTGTGTTGTTAAGGGATGCGGAGAACTATTGTAACTGCTTGTGGTAAGTACTCCGTCAATATTTTCTGCACCGTTTGTTAAAGAACTACCAGCTGGTGTGTAAGAGTAAAAGTCTGTATGAAATACTGTGACGATACCTTCGAGTTTGCCAAAGGTTGTACTATCTTTACGAACGATCGCCAGCAAACCTTCTAAATCATTTTCGTGTTCTTGGTCGAAGGGAGTATCTGTCCAATCTTGCGGATGAAAGAAAGAATAAGTGATAAACCTGTGAGTACAAGTCTCAGCTACAGAATAGTAAGCATGAGCATTTAGCGGATAAACGGAAAGATTATCCCAATTATTTGTACCTCGCCAATCTCCGTCATAGTTAAATCGTGTGATATAGTCGCCACTGTATTTAGTACTGTCGGTATCTTGATAGTGAATTGGCGCATGATAAGCCGCTAAATCTAAATCTGTAGGAGTTTGAGCAATTCCTGGTAAACTTGTCAAAGCACCAAGGGCGATCGCCGCAATAACTCCAATCGCCATCAGCAAAACTTTTTTTAAAATCATTGGTTCTCACCCTGAATGATCAACACAATTCAGGATAAAAACCAATATTTAAGAATTGATGTGAATTAAGTTAAAAATAACTAAAAATCTAGGCTAGGAGTAAGTATTTAAAACCTTTACACCTTTCTCATTTAAATCCTACCCAACAAAAAACCTCGGCGAAACTAACCGAGGTGAAGGGGAGAAGTACAAATGACGATGAGTGATACAAATACCGAAATCAGAAAATCTTAGCTAACTGCAAAAGCACACAAAACTAAAGCAGTCACAAACATAGTTGCAATTGCGCCTTGTAAAACATAACGACGTTGTTCCCAAATTGTTGGGTACTCAGCGCAGTAAACCTGGGGTTCGGTTGCGTAGTTATTGAGAACGCCGTCTTCGTTAATTGTGGTGTACATAGTTTTTTTCCTTAGTTGTTAACTTATGTAAATTAATATAACAACTTTGTAACAAACTGTCAACAAGACTTGACAACAAAAGGCTAAATAATTTAATAAAAGCTACTTAGCCGCTGCTGTATAAGGGGTTGACACCGAAAGGCGATCGCATTCCTACAACATTAAATAGGGGTGCAACCTCTTGCACCCCTAAATATGAACCTGGTTTTTAATTAAACCAAGCGGCGAACTCAAAGAATTGTCCCCGGAACACTTCTAACAACTGCAACCAAGTATTGGTATCGGTGACTCTCCCCAATTGCAGATAAGGAGCAGCACCAGTTCCCTGTACCCACAGCACTAAATCAAAGGTACTGGGCTGAGTAAAGACCTTGTTTAAATTAATACCTCTAACTTCGCGTTTTCGCCAAAATGGAACTAACTTTTTGCCTGTGAGTAAGGTATCAGCCTCATTTAAAAAAGTCAGCCAGCCATCAATCATCGGTTGAGTGACTACTGCATTGGGAATTACGCCCTTTTGTTGAGGGTTGGGTAGCCATTCCCGATCATTATCAGTTTCCGCTAAAATCAATTCCCAAGATTGACGACTTAAAGCTGTGACTGTTTGGAAATTTTGGAGAGCAGTCGTTAAACGTTCTGGTTCCGCAACAGGAAAATTGATCAGATGAATGAACGCAATCATATCGCTAATATCAAAATTACCCCAACCGAATGCGCCCGTACCATTAGCCAGAAATGGATAAGCAGTTTGTGGTTGAGCAAAAACTAAATGAGCCGTGGAATCAAACAATTTACTTTCGTCATAAGCCAAAACCACCTGAGCGAGCGCCGACAGTAAATTGCAATAACCCTTGAGCCAAATTACATCACCCGCATCAAAGGCGATCGCTAAACTTTGGGCAGCTTTTTCTGTAGCTGGTATTCCTGTTAATAAGCTGAAAGTTTTCCAAAAAGATTCATTTTCTTCTAACTTACCATCAGCATTGAAATCGAGCCGTGTTAAACCAAGTCGCAGCGGTAGCTTGACTTGATTATCTTTGATGGGTTCGAGAGTATCTTTAACTTGAGTTAGATCATTCAGTAAATCTTGCAGAATCTTTCGTGCATCTTGATATGTGACTGGCTGCGGTGTCGGGTTGGTCGGCACAGGAAGACGTAAAATTGGGAAGAATTGAGTCAGAATATTTTGCTGCAAACCATAACGGTACAGTGACTGCATTAACTTTTGAGTTGCACCCATCAATTGCACAACTCCCAATTTAAATCGCGTCTGATCATCATTAGCATTTTCCTGAAGCTTGGTAACAAAAGCTTCCTCACCCTGTTGAAATTGAGCATTGATCAGATACTGCTCAATATCAGAAGGGGGTGTTGCCGATTTGACTAGTGGCGTGAACGAGAATAACAAACTAATAACCAGTAAAAAAGCACAAACAAAAACACGCATAAGATTTTATGGCTTGAGTTCAAATCTTGGCGCTACTTTAACCTAAATAATCGAAAATTCTGCCAAATAATAGCTAAAAGTCTAATTTAAAGAGAATTATGAGAATACAATTTACTACTACAGAACGGCAGTTGATACCATTTCACGAAAAAAATGATACAGAATTTATGGGTTTTTCATTCTTTCCCCCTGCTCCCTGCCCCCTGCGGTCTATTTGTATCAAACTTAAAGTGAAACGGTATGAGGTATGGGTGTAGGGTTTTAGCTCTCTAGCCTAACCAGTCGCTACAGATTTAATGTATGCAGCTTGAGTCTATGTAGCACATAGCTTGTGATTGCTAATCTTCAACATTTTTCTAGCCATTCACCAACTTTTAAGGAAATTCACGCAATAATTTCCACAATTTATGAAATTATTGGTTACGATTGTCTGGATTTTACTGCTGGTGGGGTATGAATATCCGTGTGGTGTAAATATAGTTTTATTACTAGCGTTAGTTTAAGTCTCGCTTTATTAGTTACTGGTTGTGAAAATAAAACCGCCCAGTGTCAGCGGCTAATTCAAGTCGTGAATGAAGGAAATGCACTCATTGATCAAAATAAAGGCAAGCAAGCAATCACTAGCTTGCAACTATCTAAAGATTTAGAAGCCATTGATACATCTTTAGAAGAACTAAAATTAGCAGATCCCAAACTCAAAGAATATCAAAGCCGTTTTCAGAAGGTGTTTGATAACCTTAGTCAAGCTATTGCTAAAGCGGCTAAAGCTTTGGCTGCTGCTAAAACAGCCGAAGCTTCACCAACTGGTAGAGAAAAAATCAAAAAGGCCAGAACCGAAATTGATACAGCCTTAACCGCCGCCGCTAAAAGCGCTGGCAAAGAATCAGATACTTTAATGAATGATCTGAATAAGTACTGTAGCCAGTCTGAGTAAAAGTTGAAAGGCTGAAATTTAGTATTTCCTGAATTAATGTCTACCCTACTGATGTAGGGTATTTTGTTGCGTAGCGGTAATATGGCGCTTTTCAGGACTTAATTCCTATGTAAATATTAAGCATAAGCAGTCAACACTTGGGAATTTCACTAATTATGAATAATATTTCGTTATCCAAACACAATTGGAATGCGTTTCTTTATCAAGATAAACATGCTTTTGTGTGGCAATACGGCGAAGATTTGTTGCAATGGTTGAACCCCAAACCAGGAGAGTTAATTTTGGATTTGGGTTGTGGAACTGGTCAACTTTCAGCCAAAATTGCCGAATCTGGTGCGGAGGTGATGGGAATTGATAGCGCCGCCACCATGATTGACAAGGCGAGACAAAATTACTCGCATTTACGTTTTGAAGTGGCTGATGCTCGCAACTTGCAGATAGATCAGTCATTCGATGCCGTATTTTCTAATGCTACCTTACATTGGATTAAAGAAGCAGAGGCCGCGATCGCATCCATATATCAAGCACTCAAACCAGGAGGCCGTTTTGTGGCTGAGTTTGGTGGTAAAGGCAACGTTCAGGCGATCGTGCAAGCATTGTACGTGGCTTTTGAACAAATTGGTCTACCCAATCCCCAAGCTTTAAACCCTTGGTATTTTCCTAGTATTAGTGAGTATACTACCTTACTTGAAAAACAAGGGTTTGAAGTTAACCAAGCTATTTTATTCTCTCGTCCTACGCCTTTAGCCGATGGGACAGTAGGTATAAAAAATTGGCTGCAAATGTTTGGCAGTAGTTTTTTAGCTCCATTATCTGCCGAGGAACAAATAGAAGTTATACGTATAGTAGAAGATTATCTCCAGCCCACACTTTACCGAGATAATGCTTGGACAGCAGACTATCGACGAATTCGTATCTTAGCGATCAAAGTTTAGTTGATGCGGAACTTTAGCAAATCAAGACAGACATTAATTTTAGATAAATTAGGGATATATGTAGTAAATTTCACTACCTCTAATCCATGAATCAAACGGTGTTAGTTTATGTCTAGACAGAAACTGCTAAGGTATCAAAAATCCTTTTCACTACTCCTCGGTCTCAGCTTGAGTACAATTTATCTTTCGCCAATTTCTCCCTCGCTGGCAGAAACATCCTCAGTGCTGCTACCTTCTAATGCACCTTTAGAGCTAGACTTATTAACCAAGCCCAACGGTACTGTAATTACAGCCAATACCATTAACCCACAAGGATTAACAACTCCGAGTTTATGGTTAGCTCAAGCTAATTCCGAAAATAAATTGTTGGATAATTGGATAGCTTATCCTGCTAATGCTACAGCGCCTGGGCGAGTAGATGTGATTGTCAATCAGCAAGTTTGGAGCATTCTAGATTATTTAGAACGCTACAGTTTTGTGAATCGCTTAGGTAATGTTGCCAGAAAAGATGTTTATAATCTGCGGGTGTTTAATTATCAGCAGGAACTTTTGGGGAGTTATACCTGTAATTTCCAAATAAACCCAACATTATGCCGCATTCAGATAAATTCTTTAAATAGATTAGGATTGCAGCAATCATCGCAGTGAGGGTGATAGATTTAAAAGTTTTTAGTTCGTAAATTTTTTAAACGCAGAGTGGCGCAGAGGTTAACGCAGAGAATGCAGAGTATTTCCAGCGCCAATTCGCTACAAATTAATGGAATAGTGTACTAAGTTTGTCTGTCTACCACTGTCCTAACGACATTGGCTGTGCTTATCAAGACAAAAATTAGTATTTTGATTAATTAACTGGTTTTGATTTTGGTAAACAGAGATTCATACTGTTTGGCTGTTGATGTCGGTAAGGCCAGCAGGAATTCACTTTTAGAGAAAATTTGATGATTTGTCTGTAACAAACTACGTATTGGTTCTTGAATATCGGTAGCTGCAATATCGGGAAAAATTGGGGAATTGGTTTTAGTTTTGGCAGTAATTTGCTTGGCTATTTCTGGTTGCCAACAAAAATCAATCCATCTAGATGATATGTCGTTTTTGCTGGCTTTTGTGGGACGTACCCATAAATCTGCCCAGATGGCTGTTCCCGACTGAGGGATAACTACATTTAGTTGCGGATAACGTGACAGGAGTGGTAACACATCACTAGACCAACCAACGGCTAACCAAGTGTCGCCAGTAACTAAAGGTTCTAAATAAGTATTAGAACTGTAGAATTTTACTTGTTGGTTTAAGGTTTGTAGTTCTTTTTCGAGGTTGGGTACAGTGTCGAGGTTTTCGGTGTTGTATGATTTGCCGAGTTTCTTTAACACTAACCCGATTACTTCTCTAGGATTATCTAGTAAAGAAATTTGCGATCGCAATCCATCCCGCCATAAATCACTCCAATCTTGTGGTTGCCATCCTAATTCGCGGAATTTATAGCGATCGTATACAATCACTGTACTACCCCAGCGATAAGGCGCAGCCCAAACGTTGCCTTGAGGGTCTAAGTTACCTTGGTCATTGCGAGTTACTAGTTGTCGCCATCTTTCATCCAACTTCGACCAATATTGTAATTTTTGGACTTCTGCTGCTTCTAGCGGTTGAATTAATTTCTGTTCAATGGCGCTTTTTAGCCAATAATCTCCCAAACTTATCAAGTCAACTACAGTTGTTGTTTGCGAATTCATAAATGGAACCCAGCGAGTCCAAGCTTGCTGCTTGTCTGGGGTTTTTGGCTGTTCTTGCCAACGCTGCAATTGCTGATATAAATTTTGTATTTGGTCAACTGGGGCAAATTTTAGCTGCGCCTTTGGTTGCAAAGCTTGGCTGAATTTATCAACTACTTGACTAGGAATAGAACTTTTCAATAACTGAATGCTGAGTTTGGTTTGATTGTTATTACCACACCCAACCAGCAGTTGCGACAGTGCTAATCCACCTATACTGAGTAAAAATGATCGTCGATCCATTGATTTTGGATATATAAACTTAGATTTTAGACTATTGTCTTACATTGCTCTCAAAAAGGGAGGGAATAGGGAGTGGGGAGTAGCAATATTATCTCTGATGCCAACTTAAGTATTAACAAAAATTTTGTAGAGACATGAAACTTCTCTACATTTATTTATGGCGCTTTTCACTGGAGTAGAATACAAATCTGCGTCCATCTGCGGTTAATTATTTTTTCTTTTAACCCCACAGAGTTGAGAAATACTATAAATTTAGCCGTGTAATTCCTAAAATAAATGCCTCCTAGTCATGGAGGCAAAGCGTAAAGCATCCTAATATTTCTGGTGAAACAATAACATAGACTTTGTGATATTCAATGAGGGTAATCACCCTTCACTAAAAAGGCGCACATTTGTGCGCTACTGGATTATTACTAGGGAAATATTCTGGCTAAGAAGGTGATGATTTCTGTCCAAGCAGAGGTAGTTGCAACAGCGTCGTAGCGATAACCATCATCACGCATGAAGGTATGTTCAGCTTCATATAAGAATACTTGATGAGGTATATTAGCATCTGTAATTGCTTTAATTAATATATGGCGATCGCTTTCGGGAATGTGAGGATCAAGAGTACCGAGTATCAGCAGCAATTCGCCTTTTATTTCACTCACTCTATGAATAGTATCGGCGATTCCTTTACCGAGTTTGCCGCTGGGAATACCAGTCGGGTAGCAGCAGACAGCAGCTTTGATTTCATTTTGAAAGGCGGCGCGAAACGATAAATGTCCGCCAATGCAAAAGCCGAGAGTACCAATTTTATCGGGATTAACAGCAGCGTCAGTTTTGAGAAAATCAATTACAGCCCGACAATCTGCATCATACTCTGCGCTCGCTGTGCGACGTGCATCATCATTACCGCGCATTCTCCCCAAATCATCCGGTTCAATGACAGCGCCAATGGGTTCAAGACGATGGAAAATTTCGGGTGCGGCGACAACATAGCCAAATCCTGCTAGGTAGTTAACCAAGCGAATCATTGGGCTACCTAATTGATAAATATCACTGTAAAACAAAATGCCTGGGTAAGTTCCTGCTGGTTTGGGAGAGGCGACATAAACCCGCATTAAGCTGTCATCGACTCTTAACTCGACATTGCGCTTAGTAATCTGCACTTGTTTGGCTCCCAGTCATAGTTGTTTTCATTAGCTTTTACAGCATTGAGGTGTGATATCGGGATAGTAGAGCGAATGCCTGACTACGAAAATAAAGATACATTTAAAATTAGGTAAAAAGCTCATCTCGTCAAAATATGTAAATAACTTGTGTAGGCTCAGAAACCTGACTTCTAAAATAAGTTGGGGTTCTTGTTATTCATGTATGGTTAGTGATACTAGATAAGTTCAAATCAAACAAACAGGAAAAATTAAAATGTCAGGCAAAACTTTATAATCTCACCAATCTTATGACAGCACTAATGTCTAAGTAAAATATTAATCAGCATCATTAACTAAAAGCAAAAATAATTCAAATTTCGATAAGTAAATTAGTCAAATGGTGTTAAGCTGACTATAGGAATCAAAAAAAGCAAGAACGCAAAAGACTTCAAGAAAAATATTGAGTTTACCTCAATAGAGTCCTTTTGCTCTGGTAAATCCACTTCAATATCGTGACGCTTTTTGCTAACGGTAGAAATCAGCCAGATAAATAGGATACTCACCTTCATACAATCTTGAAGTCAGTGATAACTTGCTTAGATAATTACTAGTAAAAATTGGCTATAAAAGCTAGTATTATCAGCCAGAAATAATTACTCTAGGAGCCTGGGAAGAAAGACTCTTAGTACATCTGGCACTTTAAAAGAAATCAGAAAGGTTACTGAAAATAATGCAAGCCTAATAAACTCTATCTTTGTCATAAAAGATTGATTTTACTGCATTAATTACTAGCAGATTGAGTAATTTTTCAGGAATATTTGCAGCAATACCAGCATCTGCGTTCGTCCTTGACGTTGCCGCTGGCATCGCTTGATATCTCAAGATATCATTTGCGGCGATCGCGATGAAAAGTTTTGAGCAGTTGTGGCACATCCAAAAACAGGAAAGTTGTAAGCAAGAGCCATTCAGAGTGTAGTGCAATTTTGGTTGGTTGGGTTTATTAAAACCTGGGGAAATGTCAATTGCCACTGTCACCACTCTTAAGGCTTGAGCAACCGATGGGGATTGAATTACACCAACCTGTAATGTGTAAGTCTCGCTTTTCTCAACTTTGCTTTTCAAGAGATGGAATTTCTGCACACACCCGATAGCAACCAGGCTACAAATACCAATTTCATCTCTTGAGATTTATCTGAATTTGCATTTGGCAATACTTGCAATATTCCTGAAAGACACATTCTCAGGTATGCAACCTTTAACCACTATTGACTCTTCAACTTTGCAATCACAATCATCACAGGAAAACACCAACCATGGCTATTGACAAAAAAATCAGACAAATCGCTTTCTACGGTAAAGGCGGTATTGGTAAATCTACCACTTCTCAAAACACCTTGGCAGCTATGGCTGAAATGGGTCAACGCATTCTGATTGTAGGTTGCGACCCTAAAGCTGACTCCACCCGTTTGATGCTGCACTCTAAAGCACAAACTACAGTATTACACTTGGCTGCTGAACGTGGTGCAGTAGAAGACTTAGAACTCGAAGAAGTAATGCTCACAGGCTTCCGTGGTGTTAAGTGCGTAGAGTCTGGTGGCCCAGAACCCGGTGTAGGTTGCGCTGGTCGTGGTATTATCACCGCTATTAACTTCTTAGAAGAAAACGGTGCTTACCAAGACGTTGACTTCGTATCTTATGACGTATTAGGCGACGTTGTGTGTGGTGGTTTCGCAATGCCTATCCGCGAAAACAAAGCACAAGAAATTTACATCGTAACATCAGGTGAAATGATGGCGATGTACGCTGCAAACAACATCGCTCGTGGTATTTTGAAATATGCACATACAGGCGGTGTGCGTTTGGGTGGTTTGATTTGTAACAGCCGTAACGTTGACAGAGAAATCGAATTGATCGAAACTCTGGCAAAACGTTTGAACACCCAAATGATTCACTACGTACCCCGCGACAATATTGTTCAACACGCTGAGTTGCGCCGGATGACCGTTAACGAGTACGCACCCGACAGCAACCAAGGTAACGAATACCGCATCTTGGCTAACAAAATCATCAACAACGAAAATCTCAAAATTCCTACCCCAATTGAAATGGAAGAATTGGAAGAATTGTTGATTGAGTTCGGTATTCTCGAAAGCGAAGAAAATGCTGCCAAAATGATTGCTACAACTGCTGAAAGCAGCAAGTAATTTTGATGTAGTCATCAATAATTTCTGAGCAACCAGAACCTCGGTTTTGTCAAAGCCGGGGTTTTGGCATTTTTAATTTTGACTGTTGTGCAATCATTTCAGTAAATTGTGTAGTCAATTGAGTTCGGAAAGAGACATTTGAGGTTTTGAACTCCAAGTTCCGAGTGCTGATACCGTTTCACTTTAAGTTTGATACAAATAGACCGCAGGGGGAAAGAATGAAAAGCCCATAAATTTGTATCATTTTTTTCGTGAAATGCTATGAGGCTGAATGTTGAGCCTTTTTGCTTGAGTGTTGAGGTTCAGAAGGTGAATGTTGAGCCTTTGAGGGTGAAGTTTCAGCCTTTTTGCTTGAATGTTGAGGTTCAGAAGGTGAATGTTGAGCCTTTGAGGGTGAAGTTTCAGCCTTTTTGCTTGAATGTTGAGGTTCAGAAGGTGAATGTTGAGCCTTTGAGGGTGAAGTTTCAGCCTTTTTGCTGGAACGTTGAGGTTCAAAGGGTGAATGTTGAGCTTTTGAGGTGGAAGTGTCAGGAAAAAACCGAAAAGCTTGTGAATTGACTGTGAAAAAGTTATTCAGGGCGATGAATGCTGCGGATATTTGTTAGCTGCGATGACAACAGGGTTATTGTTAAGTATGCAAGTTAACGAATTTGTAACTGCAAGATTACTAGGTGGCGATCGCTAACTAAAACAAACTTTAACAACACAACTAAATCCCGGCAAAAGTGGACTCGTTAAATTATCTTCTTTATATAAAGTCGCTGCTAATTTTAAAACGCCATTTTCGCGACGGTATATTTCAACTGTTTCTTTTTCGCGGTCAAAAATCCAGTATTCTTGTATCCCTTGAACTGAGTATAGTTTTAGTTTTAATTGCTTATCTCGTTTCTTCTGCACTTCACCAGGAGAAAGCACTTCAATTACTAACTCTGGCGCACCTGTTAAATGTCCAGCTTCATCTAATATTTCTGATAAACGTTCATTACTTACCCACACTACATCAGGAATTACATTATCATCATCAGTAAAAATAATTCCTGGTGCAAAGGCAACTTGTCCTAAACCTGTTTGATTTGACCAAATTTCTAATTGAGTGCCAATTTTGACACAAACATTTTGATGTTTCCAATGAGGCGCTCTGGTCACAAATAACTCTCCATCAATTATCTCATAACGCTTGCCGTCGTCAGGAAATAACTCTAAGTCGGCAGTTGTCCAACGGACTTTTTCAGATGGAGTGGAAGACATACAATTTTAGATTTTAGATTTCAGATTTTGGATTTAGGGAGTGCATTTTCATCTTTGATTTACCACTCCCTACTCCCTATCTTAAATTTAACTAGCGATCGCCTCTGTTTTTTCCGCCACTACTGGGATGTATGGTTTTTCAGCACCTTG
This sequence comes from Nostoc sp. C96, assembly GCF_059384975.1. Taxonomy (NCBI): domain Bacteria; kingdom Bacillati; phylum Cyanobacteriota; class Cyanophyceae; order Nostocales; family Nostocaceae; genus Nostoc; species Nostoc sp. C96. The sequence goes on from NZ_CM182020.1 coordinate 1,397,632, forward strand.
GGCTAAATATGCAGCTAGTTGGCTTTCAATTTCATCGCGGACAATTTGGCGATATTCTAAAAAATGCTCGTTATGGGCGCAAACAGCAATGTAGTGGTCAACAACAGCAGGGTTGCGCTTGAGGAGACTGAACAAATGATGCCAGAATTTCCAGCGAGTTTCCCGTTTAATGCCTTGTCGCCAAATTACAATCAACAATGCTTTAATTACTACCCACTCTGGCATTCTGAATGGTGCTTTCCATTTTGGTGTACCCATCATTAAAAAGCAGCGATAAGTGCGGTCTAAATATTGTACTGGGTCGTATAAAGCACAAAAAGCCTCAACGTATTCTCTGGCCAGTTCTTCTAAAGGACGGGTGGGGATGAAGTTCATCAACGTGGTTTGGTTGATGTTGCTTTCGGTATTTTCCCGCAGTCTACCTTCTTTTTTCAGGCGATGCCACAGGGCAGTATTTGGTAATGCTTGCAACATGGCGAAAGTGGTTGAAGGAATCCCTGCTTGTTCAGCAAAACGGACGATGCGATCGCCTGCGCCAGCTTTTTCGCCATCAAACCCGATAATAAACCCAGCCATTGGCCGCAACCCCGCTTTGATGATGGTTTGTACTGCATCTGTCAAAGAGTTACGGGTATTTTGAAACTTCTTGGTTAATTGCAAGCTATCTTCATCTGGTGTTTCAATTCCCAAAAATACTGCCGAGAAACCAGACTCAACCATCAATTCTAATAATTCTTCGTCTTGTGCTAAGTCAACTGAAGCTTCGGTGTCAAATTTAAAGGGATATTGATGTTCTTCCATCCAAACTTTTAACTCTTTCAGCAACAATTTCACATTCCGTTTGTTACCGATAAAGTTGTCATCTACCATGAACACACCCCGCCGCCAACCCAATTCATAGAGATAATCTAACTCTGCTAACAATTGTGCTGGTGTTTTGGTACGTGGTTTGCGGCCGTAAAGTACAATAATGTCGCAAAATTCGCACTGGAAGGGACAACCACGCGAAAACTGCACTGACATCATGTCATAAGCATCTAATTCTAATAAATCAAAGCGGGGGACTGGTGTGCTGGTGACATCAGGTTTTTCAGCAGTGCGGAAAGTCCCAGAAGTTTCACCCCGTTGAATTGCTTCCACAAACATTGGTAAGGTGATTTCGCCTTCATCCAAAATCAGGAAGTCTGCACCAACATTCTGCACAGCAGAAGGTGTGGAAGTTGGGTAAGGGCCACCAACTGCGACTAACTTACCACGGCGTTTTGCTTCTTGAATTTGCTCTAGTAAGTCTTGCTTTTGGACAATCATCGCTGAGAAAATGACAATATCTGCCCATTCCCATTCTGCTTCTGTTGCTGGGCGAATGTTGCGATCGACCAGTTTAAATTCCCATTCTTGGGGCAGAATTGCCGCTACAGTCACTAAACCCAAAGGTGGTAATAAAACCTTGCGATCGACTAAATCCAGAATCTTTTCATACGACCAAAAGGTTTTAGGAAATATCGGATAAACTAATAAAACTCGCATCTAGTAGCAAACCTCACACTCTAATTGTTATCCCACTCTAACGAAAATAATTACTTATTGACTTTACATTGGCTTTAGCTTACCGTTAAAGGTTTTGTCTGTGCAATTAGGTGAACAGTGTTACAGGGTTTTGTTTTGGATTTAGGTCGAGTGTAGGATTGAAAGTGCCGGATGATTTACCTCACGCAGAGGCGCAGAGAGTATAAGGCATTGAGATTTCAATAACATTATTGTTTTCTCGGCACACTGCTAATTTTTAAAACATCACTCATGGTTGCACAATAATTTGGTAAGCCAAAACTAGCAGGATTGACAGCATTTTTATATGTAAAATGGCGATAGTTCATGCAGAATCTATCCCAAGCTGCCATTTGAATACGAAACACGGCAATAATCAAATTAGCTAATGAGATGGATAGAGGAATACGAAAATAGATTTTTTTGCCTAGATAAGCACAAACTTCTTCAATTGCTTGATTAACGTGTAACCCTTTTTGACCTAAAACTAACTTGCGTTGTTCGTCTGTTTGGGGTGGATTTTCAATTAAATATTCTACGACGGTCGCAATATCTTGTCCGTGGATAAAGTGAAAACTACCGTCTGCTTGTAAAAAGCGAATTAAATCAATATATTTTGTAACTTCTTGAATGCCAGAAGTGAGGTGTGAATAGGGTTTGTTGGCATCACCACCTAAAACTAAGGTGGGAAAAACTGTGGTAATTTTAGGTGCGATCGCTAGTTTTTCTTTTTCATGCAAGCATTGATATTTAGAACCGATATAATCTGTCCCAATCTCACCTGCTTCTTTCAAAGGTTGATTGTTGTTATTTAGCACACTAGCTGTAGAAAAATAAATTACCTGTTCGCAACGTTCAGGGTTTAATAGACGTAGCAGTTCTAGTGTTTTGTTGACATTAATATCGTAAGTATTTTCTCCACCCCAGGCTGTTGCTGTTAACACTGCCACATCAATAGTTGATAACAAATTTCCAAAGCGTTTAATTTCTTGCATATCGCCTTGCAAGACGGTGACACCTGGACGAAATTGCGTATTAACTTGCAGTTTATTAGGGTTTCTTACTAGTAAAAATAGCTCGTGATTTGTATTTTGAATTAATATTTCTGAAATGTAATGACCGATGCAGCCGCTTGCGCCTGTGACTAAAATTCTTTTCTGACTCATAGTGAGTTTTTTTATTTAGAGTTAAAAATAAGGTGAAATGTTCCGCTTAAAAATTTATTTTTACCGCATGAATTTACCACTTCTGGGTACTGAATTATTACAAAATTTCTCTTAAAGATACATCTTCATAAACATCAGTGAGAGAACAAGAAAAATCCAGACTGCTAAGGTGTAATTCTTGATTGACTTTATAACTATAAAGTTCCCATCGTCCTTCTGCATTCCGTCGGAAACAATCAATCCTCTGACGGTTTTGACTGATTAATACATATTCTTGCAATGTTTCTATTTCTTGATAGTCACTAAATTTATCACCTCTATCTAAAGCTTCAGTGGAAGGCGATAAAACTTCAATAATTAAACTGGGATAGCGTTTAAAATATTCAAAATTTGTATCTCGTTGGTCACAAGTCACCATAATATCAGGATAGTAAAACACATTCAGAGATTCGATTTGTGCTTTCATGTCAGCGACATAAAGACGACACCCAGTTCCGCGAATGTGATTTCTCAGTAACGCAACTAAGTTAGCAGTAATAGTTACATGAGCGTCACTTGCTCCCGCCATTGCATAAATCTGCCCTTGGATATATTCATGTTTAATGGGGCTAGATTTTTCATTTTCTAGATATTCTTCTGGTGAAAGATAGGGGTGAGATTGGCTATAGGTCATATAACTACTCAGCACTTTATTAACAGAACTGATAGTGTCTTTGTGGTTAAAAAATTGTCACCACAAAGACACAAAGGTAATTAACTCACCAGTGCTGCTGTACTGAGTTGCTTGGCTGTTTCAAAGAAGAAAGCGACGTTTTCTTCTGGGGTATCTGGTAATACACCATGACCGAGGTTGAGGATATGACCCCAATTACCAGCTTTGCGAACGGTATCATGAATGCGATCGCGGATGAACTCTTTGGAACCATAGAGTACGCCAGGATCAAGATTACCTTGTACTTTAACGTGTTTGCCTAATCTGGCGCGAGCATCCGCCATGTCTACAGTCCAATCAACGCTGACGATATCAGCACCAGATTGAGCCATTCTTTCCAACACGCCAGCACTACCGCTAACCAAAAGAATTAATGGTGTATCGGGGTGGGTTTGTTTGACCTGCTGGAATACCCGTTGCTGATAGGGACGGGCAAAGGTATCGTAATCTTGAGGGCTTAATTGTCCCGCCCAAGAATCGAACATTTGCACTACTTGAGCGCCGCAGTCAATTTGGTAACGAGCGTAAACAGCGATCGCATCTGCCAATTTTGTCAGCAGTTGGTGTAAAATTGCCGGGTCTGAGAAGGCCAAGTTTTTGATGATGGAATAGGTTTTAGAACCTTTTCCTTCCACTGCGTAAGCAGCTAACGTCCACGGCGCACCGACAAAGCCTAATACTGTTGATTTGTCGCCCACTTCTTGGCGTAATGCCTGCAAGATGGGTTTAATAAACGGTAGAGCCGCCTCTGGTTCTAAATCATGCAGGCTATCGATTTGTGCTTGAGTGCGAATGGGCGAATGAATGATTGGCCCTTTACCTTCCGCAATGTCCATATCAATGCCCAAACCAGGCAATGGAGTTACAATGTCGGAAAATAAAATCACTCCGTCCGGCTGGAAGGCTTTCCAAGGTTGTAGGGATACTTCAATCGCTACTTCAGGAATTTCGGAGCGATCGCGAAATGAAGGATACTTTTCCCTTAAGTCTCGGTACGCCTTCATATATCGTCCCGCTTGTCGCATCATCCATACTGGGGGACGATCTACTATTTCACCACGAGCAGCCCGCAGGAGATGAGGGGCCGTTGACGAAACACCCATTTAACACTTCATCCTAAGTCACTTTGTTATGTCACTGTTTAGCTTATCATTCTGGGATTACGCTTTTTCAGAAGGCTTGCTTGAAAAGCCCAAGTCTTAGCTTTACTTAACTTAATATGCAAACTAATTCTAATAATCCAAATCCTTCTAATGTTGCAGCTACTAATAGCAATTCTCCATCAGTAAAATTTTTCATACCCCGCACCCAACGGCGCAAGTTTTTTTTATTGTTTACTGGTATGACAGTTTTAGGTTGGGTAGTAGGTGGTGTAGCTAGTTTGGCGATCGAAAGAATTCTCACGCAAAGTCTAGCTGCGGCTGGGTCTGTACAATTGCAAACATGGAGTTATTGGATAAGATTACTCAGTAATATTGTGTTTGCCTTAGTTTTTGCTGGCGACCAAGCTTTAGTCATGCGACGCTATCTCTCTGGTTGGCGCTGGATGATTGCTACTACCATAGGTTGGCTAACTGCTGACTGTGTTGCGACAGCTTGGATTAATTATATTTCCTCCATAGCCAGTTCACTGAATGAAACGTTGTCTTCTGAGTTAGTTATTATCTTTGGATTCTTATCAACAATTGCTTATATTTTTTCAGGTATTTGGTTGGGATTGATTCAATGGTTAGTAGTGCGGCGTTATACCATCAAAGCTTGGTGGTGGAGTTTTGTTCCTTCTGTTGCTTTTTTATTGATTAGTTTGTTGGTTTGGTTACTATCTTTTGTACAGAATTTTCTGCCCGAAGCGATATTGTACGGCAGCCAACAAGGATTTACAGCAATTATCCTAGGAGTAGTCCCAGCTATTGGTTTTTGTAGTTTAAAAAGACGTTTACCAAGACAGACTCAGGCAAGTTAAGCAGAGAATTTTTAATAGAAAATACACTTATGTTTCACTACAATCCGTTATCCTGTTTAACTTCATCAGCAGAATTACCAGATTCTGATGATATACCCGTGGATAATGAATTACAAATATTAACTCCTAGCTTATTATACTCTTAGCTAAATTACAACAAAAAGGCATCGACCCCAACAATTTATAAAAACTATGGGAAACATCAATTCAGTGGTAATTGCTACTGGTACACATGGCAATGAATTTACAGGAATATATCTAGGTAAAAAGTTTGAACAGTTTCCAAAACTGATTCAGCATCCTAGTTTTGATACTCGCGTTTTATTGAGTAATCCCAAGGCGTTTGCAGCAGCTAGACGCTATATTGACAAAGACTTAAATCGTTGCTTTGCAGCAGAAGATATCAAAAATACTCAACTTGCAAGTTATGAAGATATTTTGGCAAAAAACATCTATTATTTACTAGCAGAAGAAAGCAAACATCAGCAACAAGTTATTATTGATTTGCATAGTTCAACTGCAAATATGCAGTTAACTATAATTTTAGGAAGTAAACATCCATTTATCTTACAATTAGCCGCCCACTTAAGCGCAATTAACCCTGATGTGAGAATTTGTTATTCTCAACCCACAAGAGATTCTAACTTTTTGTGTTCAATATCTGAATTAGGTTTTGCAATTGAAGTTGGGCCTGTAGCACAGGGAGTTTTGAATGCTGAGTTATTTCAAAAAACTGAAGCGTTAATTTATCAAGTTTTAGAGTATATCGAAAGTTATAATCATGGTATAGAACAACCGCAAAATAGCACACTTACATATTATCAATATGCGGGAGTGATTGATTATCCGCGAAACGAATATGGAGAAATTCAAGGAATGATTCACCCACAACTTCAGTTTCGAGATTATGAACCACTTAACCCTGGTGAACCGATATTTCTCACATTTGATGGAACTGCGATCGCCTATCAAAGCACATCTACAGTTTATCCTATTTTTATTAACGAAGCTGCATATTATGAAAAGGGAATTGCGATGTGTTTAACCGAAAAGAAAACCTTAGAAATATAATTTTAGGAGTTAGAAATGGAAAGAGAAGTGAAAGCTGCTGATGGAACCGCCTGGAAATGTGTACAAGCATTTTCAGGACTTTCTGACAGCACAGAAAATCAAGACGCAGCGCAAGTCAAAGGCGAACCTGATACATATTGGGTTGTTTGTACACCCAGTGGTGGCGCACAGTCAGTTAGGTTAAAGTTACAAGGTGAATGGTATTCTAACTACTCTGATGAAGAATTATTAGACGAAATCCAAGCGCAGCAGTAGTTTAATAACGTACATTCAATAGCAAAAAACAACTGTCGTTCAATAAAGCAGTAATTGCTACACCAATAATTACACCTTTTTAGGAATTTCCAGCTTTAGAGTCAATGCGAACAATTGAGATTTGAGCATCTGGGTGACGAGCTTCAAGGCGATCGCAACATTACTTTCACCTATAGGTTTTTTCGGATATGTTTCCCGAATACAAGCAGCACTGGCTTGTAAAGCCTCCTTTTTCAAGATTTTTAATCCTGCTGAATCTTTTTTTCTAAATTTACAAGAAAAAACAGAACTTGTGTATACAAAATACATCTAAGACCTGATTTTTCACGAGAATTTCAGTTATCAAAAATGCCCAGAATATATTCTGGGCTAAAAAGATATCAGAGGAATGCGATCGCTCTTGGTTGTATATACAGTAAGTCTCAAACTTCTCGCTGTTTAATTAGCGATAATCTGGGGTTTGAATATTCCGCAGACGGGCAGCATCACGCATATTATAATCAGCGCGAGTAAAGCGATTTAATTGCTGTTCAAAAAACTCACGATTGGCTTGCAAATGTTTAGGATTGGGGTCATCTAAGGGATATAAAAGTGCAGTGCGTAAAGCTTGAATTACGGCAGAAGTCACGTTATACATTGAGCGTTGGAAACTAATACCCAACTGAATCAACATATCGTCTTCACCACGGCAATGTTGTTTGTAATAATCAACAAGATATTGTGGTAAGAAGTGCAACATATCTTGCATTAATAATGTTGGTGGAATACCAGCAGTACCTACAGGAAAGACATCGGCGTAGAGAATGCCGTAGTGGAAATCTTTTTGGTCATCTGGGACTTGTCCTGCTTGGGCGTTGTAAGATTTTGTGCCTCTAAAGGGGGCGGTGCGGTAGAATACAGCTTCTACGTAGGGTAATGCTGCTTCATATAACCAAGTGAAGCCTTTGGATTTGGGAATAATTTCGTAGCATTCGCCACGGATATAAACATGATGGTAAATGGGACGACCAGCGATCGCAAATATGCCATTGACCAAAAAGTTCATCGCATCAGGTACACCCTTAAACCCGCCTTCGTCGTAGATGTCGGACATTTCAAAGAATACTGGGGCCATGACTTCCCAGAATAAGCCGAGGTTAGAGTAGTAGGACATTTGGCGGCACTGTTCCAAAAACATATCGGGAAACAGTTTATACAGTCCCAGCATTACGGGGTTGCCTTGGAAGTAGGCTTTAATTGCCCTGTCAGCGTTGGCTTTGTATTCTTCGGAGTCGAGATACGCATCAAATTGATTGACTGGCGCATACATCTGCCGATGCCAAAGCATTGCCCGCATACAAGCTTCCGCAAATTCCATATTGATGCGATCGTGGAGTAAGTGATGCAATAATTTTGGCATTTTAGTGGTTTCACCCTTTTCCATAAATGCCAAAAGTTCAGGATGGGCTGTTGCTTCACCACGCCAAATTCTTAAATCAGCAGTATCACCAGCGTAATGATTATGCAGGTCTAAATACTCTTTTGGTAAGAAGTATTTAGAAAAGGCAAATGGCTCTAAAAATACCTGTTCAGCTATATATAATAAATCACGCCAGTAAAAATCCATCGGTACAGCATAAGCTTTATAAATACCGATAATTTGCATTAAGTTTTCTGGCGTGTCTGGTAACATTGAACCGCCAGCTTCTAAACGATGAATTACTTCCGCAAATTCATGGCTAGAAGGCGGAAGTTTAGTAGTAACAGTTTTTTCTGGAGTCTGTACCATGTTTTTTCCTGGATGTTAAATGTATTTTTAGACAGTAGAAATATTGGTTGTTTGTAATTGCTGACGTATCTTTAAAGCATGAAAAATACTCAAAATATCATGCGTCCAAACTGGTAATATTAACGTCATTGCAATTTCTTCGATGCTGTAAATAGTTCCGGCAATACAAGTTAGCCATAAAGCTATGCCAGCGTAATTAAATCCAAACAATGCCACAATGGCAATAAATAATGTAATTCCCCAAAACTTGGCTGAGTAAGTGTGATAGCTGGCGGGTTTGCCATATTTAATTAAGTTCACTATCCACCACACAATTTGAGCAAAAATCACCATCAATAAAGGTAGGCGATAACCTATCAAAATATCTCGGTATCCCAGCCAAGCACTTAAAAAGATACAACTAAAAAGACAGGTATCAGCCCAGCTATCAGCTTGTCGCAATTTGACATTGCTAACACCAAGTCGCCGGGCAATAATGCCATCAAAAATGTCGGAAAGAAAAGCAGCAGTAAAACCTACTAAAAACCAAATACTCGTCTCACCATCCCAGGCATCCCACAGGAGGAAGGGCGCTATTAAAAAGCGAAATAGTACAAGACCACTGGGAATTAAGGTGAGATTCATATTTTCTCCTGTATCGGTTGCGTAAGTCTATTGTTACTATTTCAACGCAACTTCAGGAATTACGGTTTTTTCTGCTGGGATAATTGCCGCTACCATTGCTGTGGTTGTTGGTTCACTCCAACGCACTAACCAAGTAGGTTGGACTCCTAAAAAGATGATTAAGCTGGCCAAAATTAGGGCTGGTACTTTCTCAGACCACAATACTTTGGGATAGTATGCTAAATCATTGTCGAGTCTGCCAAAACAGGTGCGGTTCAGCAGGATGACGAAATATACCGCCGTTAAACCACTGGCGACAACACATAATATTGTCGGAATGGGGAAAACAGAGAAACTGCCTTGAAAGACGATAAATTCGGCGATAAATCCTGTTAGACCGGGAATACCAGCACTAGCCATGCCACTTAATACAAGTAAGGCACTAATTAAAGGTATCCCACGAATCGGACTCATTAAACCGTTGAGTTTATCTAATTCTCTTGTGCCAGCTTTGGCTTCAACAACACCTACTAAATGGAAGAGAATGGCAAGGATGATGCCGTGGCTGAACATTTGGGAAACTGCACCAACTAAGGCGAGGGAGGTACTAGCGGCACTGGCTAATAATACATAGCCCATGTGACCGATAGAACTGTATGCTACCATCCGCTTGATATCTTTTTGGGCGATCGCTACTACCGCCCCATATATTGCGCTAATTGCCCCCCAAATTGCTAAGGTTGGGGCAACAGTACTCCAAGCGTTGGGGAACATCCCCATGCCAAACCGCAATAAACCGTAGGTTCCCAGTTTTGCTAACACACCACCTAACAAAATAGCGATGGGTGCAGAAGCTTCCACGTAAGCATCAGGTAGCCAAGTGTGGAAGGGAACTAGAGGAATTTTGATGCCAAAACCAAGGATGATTCCTGCTAGTAACAGCAGTTGCAGCCCAGCGGAGAGGGTTTGAGTTGAGACCGCATCAATGGCAAAGCTAGTGGAACCTGTCAGCCACACCATACCCAAGAAGGTTGCCAAAATTAATGCGCCGGAAACCGCAGTGTAAATCAGAAACTTAATTCCTGCATAAGCCCGTTTTTCGCCACCCCAAATCGAAATCAACAAATAGAAGGGGATTAATTCGAGTTCGTAGAATAGGAAAAACAGGAGTAAATTTTCTGCGAGGAAAGCACCAGCAACGCCACCGCTAACCAACAAAATCATTGAGTAAAATAAGCGGGGGCGTTCAGTGTTTTGATTACTGCTGTAAATAGCAATCCAAGTCAGGAGGCTATTTAAAACCAGCATTAATATTGATAGCCCATCTACTCCTAATTGGTAGCTTAAACCTAGGGTTTCATTCCAAGGTAAATATTCTTGAAACTGCATCCCAGGAGTGCTGAGATCAAATTTCAATAGGATGAATAGATTCCACAACAGGACTAAACCAGATATGGTAAGGGCTACCAAGCGCACGCGATTTGGTGGAATGGAATTACTAGGCCAAAACCCAATAATTAAAGCAGCGATGATTGGTGTCCAGATTAAAACACTCAGCATGGTAGTTTAGGGATTTATAACCGCAGATGATTAGCAGAGGTGTAGGAGAAACAGAAGTTACAAATGATTTATTGACCATTGATCAGGGAACATTAAGCCTTAACCATTGAGCATTGACCTTTGACTCAAAACATCAACTCTAAAAACTGTACGCCCCAATATGGCCATGTCACCCACATTCCTAAAAGACCAATGCCTAAGAGGACAGTGAAGGCATAAGTTTGAGTTTGACCAGATGTGCTGTATTTCAAGCCTTCTCCACCAAGTAAGGAGAATAAACCAACGAAGTTAACAATGCCATCAACTACGAAGCGGTCAACCATATCAGCGAATCTAGCAAGTTGGGCAACGCTAAAAATGATGGTCATCCGGTAGAGTTTGGGGGTGTAAAAGTCGTAAGCCAACAAGTCTTGCAAACCTTTCCAAGGTAGGCGAACTGGTTTGGGAATATTGCCGAGATAAATTACGCCACCGACGCTACAACCAAAAATACTCGACCAAATTAGTAGAAGTGCAACATCTTTATTCAGAGTTGCCCAGTCAGGTAACAGTGATAAGCTTTGCAACACTAAGGGCAAATGCAGGACAAATCCGAATAAAATTACCATTGGTAATACCATCGGCCAGTGAACTTCAGGCGATCGCTCACTCATTTGCTTGGGTTTACCACCAAAAATCAAGCCAAATTCTCTAGATAAACTAACGGCTGTCAACGCGTTAACTGCTATAACTATCCCGACTAACCAAGGCTGAGTAGCCCATAACCCATCGGTTAATTCCACTAATGCCCAAAAGCTACCTAGTGGTGGGAAACCAATTAGTCCTAATGTGCCAACGATAAATGCTAAACCAGAAATGGGGCGACGTGACCACAGTCCGCCTAGTTGAGTAACATCTTGGCTGATGCTGTTCCAAATAATGCCGCCTGTACTCATCACCAAAAGTGCAGCAGATAAAGCGTGAGTCAGAACTAGTAACAATGCAGCATCATCTTGTTGTGTACCTACAGCGATAAACACCAAGCCCATGTAAGCACTAACAGAATAAGACTGGCAGCGTTTAACGTCAATTTGGGCGATCGCAATTAAAGAAGCACCAATTGCTGTAACTGCACCAATCGCTACCATGACAGTAGAAACTAGAGGTGACAAAGTTAACACAGGTTGCAGTTTAATCAGCACCCATGCGCCACTGGCTACTACTACCGAGTTCCGCAAAATTGTACTGGGAACTGGGCCTTCCATCGCTTCATCCAACCACAGATGTAGGGGGAATTGAGCGCATTTGCCCATCGGCCCAGCTATTAAGGCTAAACCAACCAATGTAATTACCGTGGGGTCAACTTCAGCAGTTTTTGCCCATACAGCGAGTTCGTTGTAATCCCATGTTCCTGCTAGAGGCCATAATCCTAAGACCCCAATCAACAAAAACAAGTCTCCTACCCGCTTAGTTAAGAAAGCGTCTCTCGCCCCACTAACTACCAAAGGTTGACTAAACCATAAGCCAACTAACAGGTATGTTCCTAAAGTGAGGACTTCCAGAATTACATAACTGAAGAACAAGTTATTACATAAAGCTAAGGCACACAATCCCGCTTCAAATAAACCTAATAAAGAATAGAAGCGTCCCCAACCCCAATCCATTTCCATGTAGCCAATGGCATAAATTTGCGCCAGCAAATTTAACCCCGCAATTACTACCATTGCGCCTACACTAATTGACGAAATTTCGATGGCAATGGTAAGGTCTAAACCAGCTGTTGATAGCCAATGAATAAATACTTCTTGGGGTGGATGATTCCAAGTTGCTTGTAAGGCGATCGCACTATGGAGAAACGCCAAAAAGGTCATTACTAAATTTACATAACCTGCGGGTCTTGGCCCAGTCTTACGAATGATCCCTGGCGACCAAGGTACGGCTAATAATCCGCCGATTAAGGCATATAAAGGAACTAGCCAAACAGTCTCTAGTAGAAACTGAGCCATGAAATTACCTCTAGATTTAAACAAAATTTAAGGCTACGGAATCAAGGAGCTTTGATCCCGCCGCTAACCACTATTCAAAAACGCAAGTTTATATTTGCTTAATTTTGTTAGATTAAGCTTACCTTTATATGAAACAAAATGGAATTACTTGATTAGATAAATCAACGATAATTAGTCTAATTAATTCTTATATATCTATGGATTGAAATAACAAATCTTATCTATTGATTAAGATCTATGGCAAAACCATAGATAAATTCAGATAGTAATCATTATTCCTCTCTTGGGTTAGTTGAAGTGAGTTACGAGGACTGATATGGTAAAAGTCCTTGAATTTTTGGAAAAGTCAAGATTCTTAATTTCAGACTTCACACTTTTCCCCAATCCGCAGCCCCATAATTACTAAGTCACGTTCCAACCCATCTAATTCAGCCACTTGAGGTAAATGTCCCCAGCGTTGAAATCCAGATGTTTCAAAAAGTTTCAGACTGGGATGATTGTGGGCAAAAATAAAACCTAAAAGCGTTTTTAAGCCTAAATTAGGGCTTTGATGAATTGCTTGGTCTAAAAGTTTTCTTCCCAAACCGCAACGATGAAAAGCCGGGGCAATATAAATACTAATTTCAGCAGTGGTATGGTAGGCGGGGCGACCGTAAAATGATTGAAAGCTTAACCACCCTGCAATCACTTCTTGTTGTTCAATTACCCACAAAGGGCGAAAATTAGGCGATCGCCCATGAAACCAAGCACGGCGACTTTCCACAGATACAGGTTCTAAATCAGCAGTAGCGAGACGGCTAGGAATCGCCGCATTATAAATAGCTACGATCGCAGGTAAATCAGCTTCAGTCGTATGGCGGATAGTCATCGCTACCGTGTCGGAAAGGATATTGTAGAAAATATTCAAAAATCATACAGTGTTCATCAACAGAATTCTATGCCTGATTTAGTGCTAGTTGGTGGTGGTCATAGTCATGCGATCGCACTAAAAATGTTTGGCATCAAACCGTTACCGGGAGTAAATTTAACCTTAATTACACCAGCATTAGACACACCTTATTCGGGAATGCTACCCGGACACATTGCTGGATTATATAGTTACGATGAGTGTCACATTAATTTGTCAAGATTAGCTGACTTTGCCCATGCACATTTATATATAGACCGAGCCATTGGCTTAGATTTAAAAAATCGTCAAGTAATTTGCGCTAATCGTCCCGCGGTAAATTTTGATGTACTGTCCATTGATATTGGCAGCACTCCAGCGACAATCTCTGTACCAGGTGCAGCTGAATACGCTATACCAGCTAAACCAGTAGCAAAACTCTTAGAATGTTGGTATGAACTGCTGCAAAGCGTTCACAAAAATCCTCAACAGCCAATAAAAATAGCCATTGTCGGTGGTGGTGTTGGTGGCGTAGAATTAGCACTCGCAATGCAATCACATTTATGGCAAATCTTGATTGCGAACCAAAAACCAATTCAAAATCTAGAAATTCATTTATTTCATCGCCACCATAAAATTTTGCCGCATAATCATGACTCAGTACAGCGTCAGGTAAAACAAGTTTTAACCCGTCGAGGTATTCAGCTGCATCTAGGCGAGTCTGTCTCTCAGATTACGCAGATAAATGAAGAATTACGAGCAGTCAAATGTGAATTAGGGTTAGTGGTAGAATGTAATAAAGTTTTTTGGGTAACACAAGCCTCAGCACCAGACTGGTTAAAAACTACAGGACTCGGAACTGATGAACAAGGCTTTATTTTAGTCAATGAAACCTTGCAATCTCAAACTCATCCACAAGTATTTGCTGCTGGTGATATTGCCACAATGGTAAATCATCCCCGTCCGAAAGCTGGTGTATTTGCGGTACGTCAGGGTAAGCCATTATTTGAGAACTTACAACGAATTATCTTAAGCAAACCACTTAAACCTTACATACCACAGCAACAATATTTAAGTTTAATTGGGACAGGCGACAAACGAGCGATCGCCACCAAAGGCGCATTCACCTTACCAGCCCATCCTCTAATTTGGCGTTGGAAAGATTGGATTGACTGCCGCTTCATGAAACAGTTTAGTAGATAAGCAGGTATTATCGACGCTGAAAAATAACTAGCGATCAGTAGAACACGTTAGGACTTACTCAGCAACTCTCTCAAACTTTTATTTCTCCATATCCTTGGTGTTCTCTATGATTTGATGTCCTTTAACTGTGTATAAGTCCTACGCGTCTACCAATTTGGCAGCGATCGCCACCCAATGCAGTCCCTAAAACTTAATAGTTTCAAGGTTTATCAAACTCAAACTGCTGTTTTCTTCAGCAAAGGATAGCCAAGCTTTTCTCTCTGTTCTACATATAGTTGTGCTACCTTTCTTGCCAAATGACGAATTCTGGCAATATAACGAGTTCTTTCCGTTACAGAAATTACTCCTCTAGCATCTAACAAATTGAAAGTATGCGAACACTTCATTACATAATCTAAGCTTGGTAAGACTAAACCACGCTCTGTTAACTGATTAGCTTCTTGTTCGTATAAATTAAACAGTGTTAGCAGCATCTCAGGATTTGATGCTTCAAAGTTGTAAGTACTCTGCTCAATCTCATTTTGCAGAAAAACATCTCCATAAGTAATATTGTTTGTCCACTGAAGCTTTGTAAATGCTTCTACTTGCTGGAGATACATCGTTAGTCGCTCTAACCCGTACGTAATTTCAATCGACACAGGTCTGCAATCTATTCCCCCACATTGTTGAAAGTAGGTAAATTGAGTAATTTCCATCCCATCTAACCAGACTTCCCAACCAGTACCCCAAGCGCCTACTGTTGCATCTTCCCAGTTATCCTCTACAAACCGAATATCGTGGTCTTCAGGACGAATACCCAAAGCCCTCAAAGAATCAAGATAAATTTCTTGGATATTATCTGGTGAGGGCTTAATTAAAACTTGGTATTGATAGTAATGCTGAAAACGGTTAGGGTTTTCGCCATAACGACCATCTGTAGGACGGCGACATGGTTCAACATAAGCTACAGCCCAAGGTTCTGGCCCCAAAGCTCTTAAAAATGTATGGGGATTTTTAGTACCAGCCCCCTTTTCAATATCGTAGGGTTGACCAATCAAGCAACCGAAATCGCGCCAGAAGTGGTGAAGAGAGGCAATGACGGATTGAAAATTCAAGGTGTACCTTCCTGAGAGAGTATGCAAAGTGCATAGACTATTGTGAACGAGAAAGGACGTAGAGAGGGAGATGATCAGGAAGGGAAAAAGAAATTTGGGAAAGTAGTTGACAGTGAGGGGGAGGAGAGATATATTAGATAAGTGCCTGAGAGAAGCGCTGCGAAGCGAAGCTCGGAGGGAACCGAACCATGAAAAGATTATAGTTTGAAAGCAATAATAACACAAGTAGCCTGCGTCAAGTAAATAAAGTAACCAGGCTGAGGTTATAAAAGAACAGCCAAAGAGCTAAACAAACAATTCAAAACGGAGAGTTTGATCCTGGCTCAGGATGAACGCTGGCGGTATGCTTAACACATGCAAGTCGAACGGTCTCTTCGGAGATAGTGGCGGACGGGTGAGTAACGCGTGAGAATCTAGCTTCAGGTCGGGGATAACTACTGGAAACGGTGGCTAATACCGGATGTGCCGAAAGGTGAAAGGCTTGCTGCCTGAAGATGAGCTCGCGTCTGATTAGCTAGTTGGTGTGGTAAGAGCGCACCAAGGCGTCGATCAGTAGCTGGTCTGAGAGGATGATCAGCCACACTGGGACTGAGACACGGCCCAGACTCCTACGGGAGGCAGCAGTGGGGAATTTTCCGCAATGGGCGAAAGCCTGACGGAGCAATACCGCGTGAGGGAGGAAGGCTCTTGGGTTGTAAACCTCTTTTCTCAGGGAATAAGAAAGTGAAGGTACCTGAGGAATAAGCATCGGCTAACTCCGTGCCAGCAGCCGCGGTAATACGGAGGATGCAAGCGTTATCCGGAATGATTGGGCGTAAAGCGTCCGCAGGTGGCGATGTAAGTCTGCTGTTAAAGAGCAAAGCTTAACTTTGTAAAAGCAGTGGAAACTACATAGCTAGAGTACGTTCGGGGCAGAGGGAATTCCTGGTGTAGCGGTGAAATGCGTAGAGATCAGGAAGAACACCGGTGGCGAAGGCGCTCTGCTAGGCCGTAACTGACACTGAGGGACGAAAGCTAGGGGAGCGAATGGGATTAGATACCCCAGTAGTCCTAGCCGTAAACGATGGATACTAGGCGTTGCGAGTATCGACCCTCGCAGTGCCGGAGCCAACGCGTTAAGTATCCCGCCTGGGGAGTACGCACGCAAGTGTGAAACTCAAAGGAATTGACGGGGGCCCGCACAAGCGGTGGAGTATGTGGTTTAATTCGATGCAACGCGAAGAACCTTACCAAGACTTGACATGTCGCGAATCCTCTTGAAAGGGAGGAGTGCCTTAGGGAGCGCGAACACAGGTGGTGCATGGCTGTCGTCAGCTCGTGTCGTGAGATGTTGGGTTAAGTCCCGCAACGAGCGCAACCCTCGTTTTTAGTTGCCAGCATTAAGTTGGGCACTCTAGAGAGACTGCCGGTGACAAACCGGAGGAAGGTGGGGATGACGTCAAGTCAGCATGCCCCTTACGTCTTGGGCTACACACGTACTACAATGCTACGAACAGAGGGCAGCAAGCTAGCGATAGCAAGCAAATCCCGGAAATCGTAGCTCAGTTCAGATCGAAGC
>NZ_CM182020.1:1420000-1727500 GCF_059384975.1 Nostoc sp. C96
TGTCTGTAAACAACTGTTGAATTGCTTGCGGGTGACTCAAAAACACCATTGGCTGCTTGTTAGTTAGCCATAACGTGAAACAATCACCATGTGCTTTGGCAGAATTTTCCATTAGTTGCAATGGCTGATAAATCCATTGAACTAGCTGCATAAATTTAGGAATTTTTGGACTATCTGGGAGTTGCATAACTCAGGCTCCTAGTATTGCTATTTTTACTAACCGAACAAAAGTATTAATTACCGGATTGTTTCTTCATTAAATCTACCTATAGGTAATTTATTGCTAGACATATTACAATTAAACTGGCAAATTGGTATACATTTTTTATACTAATTTCCATGTTTGATATTTATATTATTGACTTGTTTGTAATTGGATTACTCTTACTGGTAGTTACATTGGGATCTGGTTGGATTACCCGTCTACCTTTATCGTTTTCACTTATCTATCTATTGGTTGGGATTTTTCTTGGGCCTTATGGCTTAGGTTTAATTCAATTACGTCGGGATGATGTATTTAACGCCGAATTATTAGAAAAAATTTCCGAATTAGTAGTTATTGTTTCGGTTTTTGGTTGTGGCTTAAAAATTATTCGTCCACTAAATTTTCAAGTTTGGGGGATTACATCTCGCCTGATTGGTTTATTAATGCCAATTTCAATTTTTGGCTTGGCTGTTGTGGGCAAGTTATTCTTAGGGATGAATTGGGGAGAAGCTATATTATTAGGAGCGATTTTAGCACCTACTGACCCGGTGTTAGCCTCAGAAGTACAACTGACTGATACTAATGATAGAGATGAGTTACGTTTTGGTTTAACATCAGAAGGTGGATTAAATGATGCCTTAGCTTTTCCCTTTGTTTATTTTGGGATTTATGCTTTAAAAGATGATAATTGGCACAACTGGTTTAAAGAATGGATAGTGATAGATTTACTTTGGGCGATCGCAGCAGGAATCTTGATGGGTATTTTAGTTCCTAAAGTAATCGTCTGGATTGATCAAAATCTCCAAAAGCGCCGTTCTGCTGATAAATTAATGGAAGATTTTGTTGGTATTAGTATAATTTTACTGACTTATTCTTTAACAGAATTTGTGAATGGTTATGGTTTTTTGGCAGTATTTGTAGCGGGTTTAGTCGTGCAACGAAGTTATCGCAATCCAGAAAAACCATTGGCTCAATTAGAATTTATTGAACAACTAGAAAAGCTGTTAGAAGTTGGCACAATTCTATTGTTAGGCTCAATCTTACTATTCAAGCCTATGCTTGATTATGCTTTCCAATCTTTAGTAGTAATTATTTTATTATTCGTGTTTATACGACCTTTAGGTGCATGGGTCAGCACAATCAGTAAACATCCATTTAGTTCCCATCGCCGCAATTTACACCCTGGAACTCGCTGGTTATTTGGTTGGTTTGGAATTCGTGGTGTTGGTTCCCTTTATTATCTTGCCTATGCTTTTGGTAACGGTCTCAAGGGAGAAGCTGCTGAACAAATTGCCTGGATAACTTACACGACTATTGTTGTGTCAGTAATTGTACATGGAATTAGTGCAACTCCCTTAATGACTTGGTATGAGGCTCATATTGCCAAACAGAAAAAACCTCTACCGGCTTCTACTATTGATGAATTTGAGTAAACGCAGACATAATCAACAGTTAACGGAAAAATTTAGACTCCTGTACTCTACAGGAGAACCCGTATGGTAGAGGATACTACAGAGATGCAGAGTACATCAGGGAATGAGAGTTGGAGAGATTTTTAGCGAGATGGTATAAGAAAAAAAGTACTTGCAAATTTTACTTAAGTGTAGTACTCTAGTACTATAATAAGAAACCCTAATAAAACAACCCCACAGCACCCGTGGGGTTTTCTATTGAAGATGATTTGCAGAGACTGTTTCACTTTTAAGGTGATACATTTGACAAGCGGAGAGTGTGAACTGTATCAGGACGTTTGCTTTGAGAATATTATTTTAAGTTGGTCGCACGAATATTGGTGCAGCGATCGCCGCTTTTGTCCTGTTATGTCGCTGAGTCTTTGCCGTGAGAACTCATCACTTGTTCAGGGTACTTTAAAAAGGTATGTTCAATCTTAATTCCGCGACTATCCATCACCTGAGTAAACAAATCTGTTGGTAGGGCATTTTCTACAGGTAAAACTCCTGGTTTATGAAGTTTACCTTCAAGAATTAATTGAGCAACAGTACCAGTACCACAGCCAGTGGCTAAAGCAGCATTATCATGCAATACAGTAGAAGCATAAACGCCTGTTGAACCATTTTTTTTGCCTGTAACTTCTGACCTGACTGCTACACCAATACCGCTGAAACGATTAGTAAAATCTGTCATGGTATGGCTGACATGAGATAAGAATTCAATCATGCCATTACGCTGCATTAACCACTTGGGGAAAATATGTGCTGCAATCCAGGTCAGATGATTATAGTAATCGGGAAATGAACCAAACTTAGTAACTACACTTTTAACTGAAGGAAAGGCATAAGGCAAGGTAAAGGTTTCTGGCATATCAAACCAGTAAACTCCATTACGTTGATAATGGGGAAAATCAACAAGTTCTCTTTCACTATAAGGCTTGACTTCCTGCCATTTGCCATCTATCCAAGCTTCAAAAGGATGTTGTAAGCCGAGAAAAGTTGTCCGCATAACGGTGATACCAGCACCACCGGAACCAGCCACTAAATAGAACAACTTGATTTTTTCGGCTTCATCAAATTGTTCTACACCCTGACGCACCATACTGTTAGATATACCAGGGAAAATGCCTGTATTAATTACGGCTGTTACCCCAGATGCAACAGCTTGTTCATGATAAGTTAAAGCTTTGCTAGTAAAAGAACGGTGGTCACTCACATCTATGTAGTTAACGCCTTGTTCAATACAAAATTTGAGAACATTGGCATCACGGTAGTGAAACGGGCCTGCACAGTGAACGACTAAATCAGAGTTAGCGATCGCTTCCCGTAGTTTATCAACTTCTGCCAAGTCTAAAGTTAAATACTGTTCTCGTTCTGCTAAGGGCAAACTTCCCGTCTCTGGAGTACGCCCAGTGATGGTAATTTTGGCTTGCGTATGGTTAGCAATATCCTGAGCGACACTGCTACCAATTCGCCCCCTTCCTCCAAGAATTAAAACGCGGTCTGTCATTACTCCGGTATGGGCAACATTACTTGTATTTGACCAGTTGATCATTGTCTTTGTCATCGGTTACAAGGATGACTTGCCTACCAATATAGGAAGATATATCCAGCATTTACGCACTTCGGTTATTTGTAAAGACTCGGTATAAAATTATAAATAAAAGAGACCGCCATCAAACCGTCTCAGGCAATCAGGGTTGTTTTGATAAACAAATTTTGTCAAATATGTAAGTATACATATATTTAATAAGTTTTTGTAATATTGCAGATTCTGGCGAAACTAAATAATTTAATATTTTCTTTAGATTCTCATCAGTAGTGATCCGCGTTCATTCAAGCCAGGAGCGAGAGTAATGAAGATGTGCCTTGTGAACTCAAAAATATTACGTCAGCTTTGGGCTGTAGTGGAACAAACCCAAAGCAGTACACTCCTGGGACTTAGTGACAAAGATTTGGTTAAGCTGCTATTAGGACAGATTGAGAGCAATAAAGTCCTGGATTCTGAAGAAACTCTAAGCCTAACGGATTACATTTACTCTAGGACTTTGCTGATACGTGATTTAGCTCAAGCACGTTCAGCATCATAATTGCAGGTAAAAGCCTATGCAAGTATCTAGTCTTTTAGTATAGACTTTTAGCCTGTTATTTCCAGAATTATCTAGGATTAATGTGCCTTCTTGGCCCCCACCCTGGATTGACAATAGCAGCTAAATCTTCTGCCGACAATTTATCAATTTCAGCCTCTAGTTCTTCAACAGTGAAATCATAGCCACGTTCTCTAGCAATCTTAACAAACGCTTCTGGATTAGCTGTAGCCTTGAGTTTTTGCTGAAATGCTTGGTCTTCTTTGACTGCTTGAAAAAATTTTGCAGCATTTTGCATTGCCATGATAGCTCATCTCCTATATTAAATAGTCAAGCTTGAATGTGTTCATTAAGACTGTTCTAGTTTTACAAAATATTGCAACTCTCAATCTTAAACTCGGCTCAATTCCTTTTGCACTACTTCACCAGATACCACTTGAGATTCTGGTGTAACTTTTGTCAGATGTTGCTCTAAAATTGCCAAATTCCGAATGTTGGATTTGTAGAACGCATCAAACAAATCACCCACTAAAGGTACACTACCAACTACAGCTTCTAAACCAACATTAAAAATCATTTTGGCTAAGTCTTGGCGAGGAATACCGAAGCGGGTAGCTAAAAATATAATGTAAGCCGAAAATCCTGTACTAATGAAATCTCCAGCACCTGGAACCAGACCAATAATGGGGTCTAATCCAATGCGAAAACCAAGTAGAGGTATGCGTATAGATGTATCCATCAGACGGCTAAGTCTGCGGATACGTTCAAGAGTAGCCAGGCGTTTAACAGCATCCATAATTGATGATCTCCGCACTATTTTTAAGGTGCATTATTTTCATTGATATGTCTTGTATCCTGAGAAAGAACAACTAGACACATCTATGTTTATTGGTGCTGCTTCTGGCTTATTCCCTGCTGAAATTGACAAAAATTTTGCAGAGTTTTGAGTAGGCGATCGCCCTGCTAAACTGAATTTATCGCAGTAACAGAGTTAAAAGCCTTTTGCCGTCTAAGTTTCATTATTTACCGATATTCTAACCAACTTGGCTACTGCTAGATTGTTAAATCATTTCAAATCGGTGACTGTATGCAATAATTAATAAGTTGTTTTTTTGAAAAAATTAATGAGTAAATTTCAAATTGACATTGACTATAGTAATGTAGAGTTAAATGCCCTAGAAACAGACGAAGATTTCCACAGAGAAGCAAAAACACTATTACCTCAAGCATTACAAAAACTAGGTGAAAGTATTGGGGAACAAACTTGGGAAGAATTACAAAAAAATTTGCAAAAATCAGGCAGTAAATCTAAAGGTTCTCAATTAGAGAAGCGCAAGTTTATTCAAGAAACAGGCAGAACTTATCAACGTAGAGCTAGTGGTAGAGAAAAACAAGAACTAGAAGATTATATAGTAGAGCAATTACGTAGTTTGCAAAATAAAACAAGATAGATTAGGTATTTATTTATTTGCTGAAAATACCCTGTCAAATTAATTTTTTCAAAAATGCAATGTTGAGAATTTGCCGGGAAAACACTTGATAGCAGCCTCATTTATTAGTCAGAAAACAGGGTGTATGAGGCTGCAATGCTGTATCAAGTCAAGAGCATGTTAGGGTGTTAAGTCAAATGCTTTTTGATGCCGATACATTTTCTAACTCAGCATTAACTACACACCACAACTCAACTCACCAGCTTTTTGAGTAAAGCGACGATTTTCTCTGTAGTCTACCGGACAATCGATGACAGCTGGTACATCCTGGGCTAAGGCTTCTTTGAGTATAGGTATTAAATCGAGACTAGATTCCACTCGATAACCTTTTAAACCCATACTTTCAGCAAATTTGACAAAATCAGGATTACCAAAATGTACAAAGGATGAATTACCTTTGCCAAAATGGTTTTCTTGTTTCCATTCAATTAAGCCATAGCCACCATCATTAAATATCAAGGTGACGAAGGGAGTACCCACACGCAAAGCTGTTTCTAATTCTTGGCAATTCATCATAAAGCCACCGTCACCAGTTACGGCAACAATTTTGCGATTAGGATAAACGAGTTTAGCCGCTAAAGCACCAGGAATAGCAATACCCATTGCTGCAAAACCGTTAGAAATAATGCAAGTATTGGGACTATGACAATGATAATGACGCGCCATCCACATTTTGTGTGCGCCAACGTCAGAGATAACGATATCATCTGGCCCCATAACTTGCCGCAAGTCATAAATTAATTTTTGCGGCTTAATAGGATAACCTTCATCGTTGGCGTATTGTTCATAATCAGCCCGAATCTCGCCGCGCAAGGTAATGGCGTAGGGATGAGGTTTACCTTGGCGATCAGCTACTTTTAAAATTTCTGAGAGAGAGTCAGAAATATCGCCGATGACTTCTACATGAGAAACATAGCTACTATCAATTTCCGCCGCAGCTGTACTAATATGCACAATTGGAATCTTACCTTCAGGATTCCATTTTTTCGGGGAAAATTCAATTAAATCGTAGCCGATCGCAATGACTAAATCTGTATTATCAAAGCCGCAGGTGATAAAGTCCCGTTGCTGTAATCCCACAGACCATAAAGCTAAAGGATGAGTGTAAGGAATTACGCCTTTACCCATGAATGTATTCGCCACAGGTATATTCATTTGCGTGGCAAATTGGGTCACGGCATCACTAGCTTGGCCGCGAATTGCACCATTGCCAACTAAAATTAGGGGATTCACCGCTTGGGATATCATCGCGGCGGCGGCGCGGATGCTGGCAAAAGAGGCGTAGGTTTTTTCAATTTTATCCCGCTGTAAAGGTTTACCTTCAACGGGCATAGCAGCAATATTTTCTGGTAAATCTATGTGGACTGCGCCGGGTTTTTCGGTTTGCGATCGCTTGAAGGCTTTCCGCACTACTTCTGGTGTAATACTTGGGCGAACAATCTGCTTATTCCACTTAGTTACCGGGGCAAACATTGCCACTAAATCTAAATATTGGTGGGATTCAATGTGCATTCTATCGGTTCCCACTTGACCAGTAATTGCCACCAAAGGCGCACCATCAAGATTTGCATCCGCTACACCAGTCATCAGATTGGTTGCGCCAGGGCCAAGAGTGGAAAGACAAACCCCAGCTTTCCCGGTTAAACGTCCGTAGACATCGGCCATAAAAGCCGCACCTTGTTCATGACGAGTTGTAATAAATTTAATTGAAGAATGTTTTAATGCTTCTAAAACGTGTAAATTTTCCTCACCTGGGAGTCCAAAAACATATTCGACTCCTTCATTTTCTAAACACTTGACTAATAATTCTGCTGTATTCATTTTAATTTCCTCATAAGATGCACGAAATAGGAAACGCAGATTTTTTGAAGTATGAGATCTAATTTCAGACTTCATACTTCAGACTTCATACTTTTCTACTATTTCACCCAAACAGTTTTAACATTGACAAACTCTTGTATACCTTGAATGCTTAATTCTCGGCCATACCCAGAACGTTTGATACCACCAAAAGGCAACCTGGGGTCAGATTTGACCAAACCGTTGATAAAGACTGCACCCGCTTCAATTTCGGTAATCAAGCGATCGCGTTCTTGGTCGTTATTTGTCCAAGCACTAGCGCCTAAACCAAAAGGTGTAGCATTTGCTAGTTTAATTGCAGCATCAATGTCTGGAACCCGGAATAACAAAGCTACCGGGCCAAAAAATTCTTCCTGAGCTATTGGTGCGTCAAGGGGAATATCTGTGATGATAGTTGGTGGATAAAAGTTTCCTGGACGGTCTGAAATATGATACCCACCAGTCAAGACTTTTCCACCACTGTTTTTAGCAACTTGGACTTGCTGATCTAAATCTTGGAGAATATCTGGTGTAGCTAGTGGCCCTAAATCGGTATCTGGTTGCATCGGATCGCCGACTTTCAGCGCCTGAAATTTATCTAATAGCAACTTCTCAAATTGATCAGCGATCGCTTCTTCCACAATAAAGCGTTTCGCTGCAATACAAGATTGCCCATTATTTAACATCCGCGCGGCGGTAGCTGTAGCCACGGCTGTTTCTACATCAGCACTAGCTAACACAATAAACGGATCACTTCCCCCCAATTCCAGAACTGTTTTTTTAATATGTTTACCAGCCGTGGCGGCTAAAGATGCACCCGCTGGTTCACTTCCTGTCAAAGTTGCCGCTTTCACGCGGTCATCAGCAATGATATCGGCAACTTTTGCCGCACCAATTAATAAAGTTTGAAATACACCTTCAGGAAAACCAGCCCGTTGGATAATCTCTGCAATTGCTAAAGCAGATTGCGGCACATTAGACGCATGTTTTAATAAACCCACATTACCAGCCATCAGTGCAGGCGCAGCAAAGCGAAACACTTGCCAAAAAGGGAAATTCCACGGCATCACTGCCAAAATCACCCCTAATGGCTGATAGCGGACAAAACTATGACTAGCATCAGTTTTCACAGCAACATCAGCCAAAAAATCAGCTGCGTGTTCGGCATAATAGCGACAAACAGCGGCACATTTTTCGACTTCAGAAATTGCGGCTTTATATGGTTTACCCATTTCCAGCGTCATGACTTTAGCAAAGTCTGTTTTTTCTTGGTCTAAAATTTCCGCAGCCTTTTGCAACCAGAGCGATCGCTGAGAGAAACTCGTCTTACGATATTGCTCAAAAGCTTGATTTGCCAAATCCAGTTTAGCGGCAATTTCAGCATCGTTGAGTGGCTCAAAAGTTTTGAGCGTCTCCCCAGTGGCGGGATTGATGGTGGCGATAGCCATTGCCTGACCCCCATTAAAAAATAGCTTGAGGTAGCCGCCTATTTTTACACAAATTAGTTATAGAAGCTACCATCAAAATTGTAGACTTATCCCTTATTATTGGTCGCTTAATATTACAATTTCGCAATTAAACATATAACAATATATACAATAATTGAATGTGTTTTTAGGTAAATATTCTCAAGAGTAAATTCAGTGAGTAGTAAGATTTTTTTCATCCAATTGCTAGGCAAAAATTACTAGCCATTGTGCCATTAATCGATAATTTTTGTGTGAGCGATCGGCAAATAATCGAGCAAACAACCTCATACAAAGCCAGGTTTTTACGATAGCACCGAAAAACCTAAAGCGCTACTATGTTATTCCGATTAGACTTCTTAATTATTGGTAGAGATAGAAAATCAAGAACAAGAAAGCAGGACGTAAAGCCTACTGCATTTTTTTTCAAAATTAAATAGGATTCTCATCGCAAAAATCTAGGAGCTTAGTCTTGCAAAAGTAAATTTAACTAGAGCAAGGAAAAGCTGGAAATTTAAATAATACAGCAATTCACCCTTTTTCAGCTTTTTCTAGCTTCTGTTCTTCAATTTCTCCCTAATGCTAATGTAAAAGTTTGTATCGAAAGGTTGTCAGCCTTTGATGCTAGGATTATTTAAATTTTGAGCCTAACTGGTGACATAACACGCACAAACTCTAGAAAAAAATCCCTATAGATAAACGCTAATTTCCCGAAAAACCAGCAGTATTTCTCAACAGATGGTATAAAAGTTGCAGCGGAAGACAGCAAAAGCGTCCAAAGCACAAGCAGATATTTTAAATAACTTCAAACAGTATTAGGGGTAGCTATTATGCCAACAATTCATTTAATAGATGGTGAAAAAGGTGGGGTAGGAAAGTCTCTAGTCACTCGGACAATGATTCAATATTGTCTGGATAAAAAAATTCCCTTTGTACCCATAGAGACAGATAGATCAAATCCTGATGTGGCTGGTGTTTATAAGGGGATGTGTCAGTATGCTGTGTTTACCGAAGATGAACGCCAAGCCGACAAAGCCGATAGAATCTTTGAGATGGCAATGTCTAAGCCAGTAATTGTCAATCTCGCCGCTCAAAGCCATCGCGCCGTCAAAAACTGGATTGATAAAAACCAGTTACTCGAACTAGGAAGCGCCGAAGGAGTTAGTTTTTGTAAGTGGTTTGTAACTACAGGCGGATATGACAGCTTAAATTTATTTGTCCAGTCTATAAATAGCTACGGTGATAAAGTTCCCCATGTCCTCGTCAGGAATTGTGGACTGTGTGACGACTGGGAACACGTTGATTCTGACCCTAACATGCAACAGTTAGTACAGAAGCATAACGTTCAGGTTGTGGATTTTCCGAAGTTGGCATACAAAGAAAGAAATATCATTGACCAAACTCGTATGACCTTTTCAGAAGCACGAGAATATAAAGAATTTGGTATTTTGAGCAAACAGCGAGTCGTACATTTTCTCAAGCTGGCTTATGCTGCTTTTGAAAAAGTTGGCATTTGGTATGAAGAAGTAAAACAGGCTTAAAATGAGTCGATGGTCATTTGCTACTTCTTGTTATGATCATTCTGACTCTGTATTTATGCACAACACAAGTAGTTTTAGTGTTATGACCGTAGCCTGATGCACCGCAGCATAATATGGTGTGTTAGGCATTAATTTTCTCTGACAGTCGCGTCATAACTTCACCTTCTAGTACATCACCACAAGGCTATTCGCGTACTACATAGGTTAAGTTCTATGTTTAATAAATAAAATTAGGTATTTACTTATCAAATAGGGCGCAAGTAAGAAAATTAATTCAAAAAAAATCTGTTTACTTACTCAAATACTTTAATAGTGAAGCTTTCATCTGCCATTACAGCATAACTTCCTTGCGAAGCAATGGACGGGTTAGCTAGAGGAGAAAATCGGGATCACCCTTGGATATTGTGATATTGGAATATCACGGCCTTTTCTAGTAAGAGCAGCAATAAGCTATGAGCGATTACACCCGTTTGCCAAACTAGCATTAGGTAAAAATTTTAGCCCTTTATATAACTACTAAAACCACTAGATACTGATGTTTTTATCATAACTGTAAATCAAATTTTAACCTAATTAAAATAGATTTTTTTATTAAAAGCTAAATCAAAGAGCGAACCACATTAATTTTAAAAACATTGATATTTTTTATACTGTAACAATCCTTGGAAAGAAATTAACTCCTAGAGTTGCTTAGTTTGTGTTTTGTAAATAGTTGTATAATCAATCTGAGACATTTTAGTCATAAAAAGTTATTAAGATTACAAAATAATATCTCAGTATATTAGCCAAAATTAACATCAGAACTGTGATTTGAGAAAAAAGCTAAATTTTGTCATCTAGCCTGAAGATTCATACTTTTTAAGCTGATTTTTTGCTGTTCAGATTTTTAATATCACTTTTTTATTGCTTTCACGGAAACACTTAACTAATGCCATCACTTTATCCTGTGGATTTACCTACCTTAGAGCAGGTAATGGAATGTTACCCTTTAACTGTGTTACCGGATACTCTGCTCGTTGATGTAATTGCTTTTATGAATCCTGTAAGCAGCAGTACAGTGGATTCTGCATCTGATTTTAGTAGTTATGTTTTAGTAGTTGAGGAAAAAAAGTTAATAGGTATATTCACCCTACGTGATGTAGTCAGGCTCACTGGCGCAGGGGTAGATTTATCCAGGGTAAAAATTTTCGAGGTGATGACTCAGCCAGTCATTAGCTTGACACAGGGTGCGGCTCAAAATGCTCTCACCGCTTTAGCTTTCATACGCCAGCATCACATTCGCCATTTGCCTGTGGTCGATGAGCAAGGGCAATTGTTAGGCTTGATTACTCAAGACAGAATCCGTCAGGTAATCCAACCAGTGCATCTGCTGAAACTGCGATGTGTGACAGAGGTGATGGTAACGGAAATTATTTATGCACTGTCAACTACATCTGTGTTGGAATTATCTCAGATGATGAGCGATCGCCGCATCAGTTGCGTCGTCATTGTCGCCCCACAACAGACAAAGTTGATTCCGGTGGGGATGATCACCGAGAAAGATATTCTCAAAGTCCAGTTACAGGGACTAGATATGGCTCAAACTCAGGTGCAAGCCGTAATGAGTACCCCTGTATTAAGTATCAATCCTAGTGAATCTTTGTTGACTGTTCACCAGTTGATGTAAGAGCAAGGGGTGAGGCGGGTAGTTGTAGTAGATGAACAAGGAGAACTGCAAGGACTGGTGACACAAACCAATCTTTTGCAAGTGTTTGATCCTGTAGAAATAGTCAACGTCATCCAAGCCTTACAAGCCAAAGTTACAGAGCAAACAGTTCAACTCCAGCAAAGCAACCAGCAGTTAGAAGCAGAAATCAAACAACGCCGCCAAGTTGAGGAATCACTGCGCCAAACTCAACAAGAATTAGAGTTTCGAGTGGTGGAACGGACAGCCGAACTGGTGCAAGCTAATGCACGTCTACAACAGCGTGAACAGCAGTTGCAAGCCTTGTTTGATCACGTTTTGGATGCGATCCTGATTGCGGATGATGAGGGACGTTATGTAGATGCCAATGCAGCAGCTTGCGAATTATTTGGTGTATCTAGAGAAGAACTTTTAGCTTCCACAATTGCGGATTTTGCCGCACCCGAATTTAATTTTACCCAGGCTTGGCAACAGTTCTGCAAACAAGGAAAAATGTCGGGTGAGTTTCTATTGCATCGTCCCAACGGTACAGTACGAGCAACAGAATTTGCGGCGGTTGCCAATTTTATGCCACATCGCCATCTTTCCATCATCCGGGATGTGAGCCAACGGCAACAAGCTGAAGTCAATCTGCAAAACAGCGAGCAACGCCTACAACTCGCACTCTCAGCCAGCAAGACAGGTATTTGGGACTGGAATCTGCAAACTAATGAGGTGGTCTGGTCTGAGAGTATGTGTTCTCTATTTGATCTCGATCCCCAGACATTCAACAACAGGTTTGAATCATTTTTAAATTTCATTCACCCTGAAGACCGAGAATTTGTGGAACAATCTCTGATGCAGTGTATTGATCAGCATACCATCTGTAATATCGAGTTTCGGGTAGTATGGCTGGATGGTACAGTACACTGGGCACATGGCAAAGGAAGCGTCTTCTACGATGAAACTGGTCAGCCACTCCGGATGATTGGGGTGCATCAGGACATTACAGAACGCCAACAAGCTAAGGCAAATCTGCAAAAAAGTGAGCAACGGCTAAAACTAGCACTCTGGGCTGCTAATATTGGCACTTGGGACTGGGATTTGCAAACCAATGAAGTTATCTGGTCTGATCATCTGTTTTCTTTATTTGGTTTAACCCCTGATACGTTTGATGTCAGCTATGAAAATTTTTTAAATCAAATTGTCCATCCTGAAGACCGCGAACGGCTACATCAATCAGTTTTGCGAGCCATTGACCAGCAAGTACCCCATGATCTCGAATTCCGGTTTCTTTACCCAGATGGTACAGTTGGTTGGTCATTATGTAAAGGTCAAGTATTATACGATGACATCACGGGTGAGCCACTCCAGATGATTGGCGTGAATATGGATATCACTGAACAAAAGCAACTAGAATTCAACCTCCAACAATCAGAAGCGAAGCTCAGAGATATCCTTAACAGTTCAGCAATCTCAATAGCTCGTTTTCGCCTGTTTGCTAATCTTGATTGGGAATATGATTACCAATCAGCAGGATGTGAAGGTATCTTTGGTTACACTCAACAAGAAATGATAGAGCAATATTGCTGGATGTCACGGGTGTTTCCAGAAGACCTAGAAAATATTTTCATGCCTGCCTTAGAAAATTTGTTTGCGGCAACCACTGTGACAATACAGTATCGTTTTTATCACAAAAATGGTGGTGTACGCTGGATTTCAGGGACTTTTACATCTCGATATGATGAAGTCGCAAATTGCTGGATAGTCACAGTTGCGGACACAGACATCACTGAACGCAAACAAGCACAAGAGAAAATTCAAGAACAAGCAGCTTTAATTGATATCGCCACCGATGCTATTTTTGTCCATGATTTAGAAAACCGCATTTTGTTCTGGAGTCAAGGGGCTGAGTGCTTGTATGGCTGGACAGCAGAGGAAAGCTTGGGTAAAAAAGCCCATGAAATATTCTACAGAAAATCATTATCGCAACTCGAAGTAGGTTTACAAACTACTATCGAACAAGGTGCTTGGCAAGGTGAGTTAGAACAAGTCACTAAAAGTGGTAGAGAAATTATTGTTGCTAGTCGGTGGACACTAGTAAACAATCAATTTGGCGAACCCCAATCCATCTTAGTAGTTAACACCGACATCACCGAGAAAAAACAACTAGAGCAACAATTTTACCGCGCTCAAAGGTTGGAGAGTATAGGAACTCTCGCCAGTGGCATTGCCCACGACCTTAACAACGTCTTTGCTCCCATTATGATGATTGCTCAACTGTTGCCTGCCAGATGCAAAAGTGTGGATGCACGGACTCAAGAACTGTTTAAAACTTTAGAAACTAGCTCAAAGCGTGGCTCTGATTTAGTGAAGCAAATTCTCACCTTTGCCCGTGGTACAGAAGGTCAACGTATCCTACTGCAACCTGGACATTTGCTCAAAGAATTGGTCAAAGTCATCAAACAGACATTTCCGAAATCCATTGACATCCGTGCTGACATTCCCACAAATACACTCTGGATGGTCAAAGCTGATCCCACTCAAATAGAGCAAGTATTCATGAATCTGGCAGTCAATGCCCGTGATGCCATGCCCAATGGTGGGATACTCAAAATCACTGCCGAAAATCGTATGATTGACACAACCTATGCCCGAATGCACCTGGACGCTCATGCAGGGGACTACATTGTTGTCACTGTCTCAGATACCGGGACGGGAATTCCGCCAGAATTTTTGGAGCGGATATTTGATCCATTTTTTACTACAAAAGAAGTTGGTAAAGGTACAGGGCTAGGACTATCAACGGTTTTAGGTATCGTCAAGAATCATGAAGGTTTTATCAACGTATTAAGTGAGGTAGGTAAAGGCACAGAATTTCAAGTGTTCTTACTCAGAGGAGAAGGCACAGCAACCGAGGCAGAAATGGAGGCAGAACTGCCCAGAGGTAACGAGGAGTTGATTTTGGTTGTAGATGATGAAGCCGTCGTCCAAAAAACCACACAGGAAACCCTAGAAGATTATAATTACAAAACCCTAGTGGCTAATGATGGTATTGAGGCGATCGCTCTCTATGTTGAATATCAACCAGAAATCAGTGCCGTCTTGCTAGATATGTTCATGCCCAACATGGACGGATTAACCGCTATCCGCACCCTACGCACCATCAACCCCAACGTCAAGATTATTGTCACCAGTGGCTTACCCGCCAACGAGCAAAAAGCGATCGCGGCTGGTGCAGACAAATTTTTCTCTAAGCCCTACACAACCACAGATTTATTGACTACTCTATCGGATGTAATCGGGATTAAAGATTAGAACATTGCTTACTTGCAAAATGCCTTACATCTAAGGGACTGATAAAAAAGCTACAAAGCTTTTATACAAGATACTTGCAATTATGCTATTTTCTCAAAAATGATTAAGAATTCTATTTAAGCCCCGACCGCATAATATAGATGCACAGCATTGGCTTTCAAAACCATCGATTTATCTGGGCGATGACAAGTATTAGTAAGAAATGCAGGGCTGAATTTGCTTACTTTTAGTGCATTGTAATTATTGCTTGACTTGGGGCGATCGCATTACTACCTGCTTGAAATCACAATGCTGCCTTAACTGACAGACACTTCTTTTAACTCAACTTCCCGCCGTCGTGGAACATCATAAGTCATAAAGTCATAAGCCATATCTGTCTTAGGAAAAATCGCCCGCGCTTCCTGAAGCAAATCCTTCAATTCTATGGGGTTGCCAGGAGCGTAGCGAGGACTAAAATGAGTCATAATTAACCGATGGGAACCAGCCACTAAAGCTGTTTGTGCTGCCATCGTGGTTGTGGAATGCAATCTTTGAAAAGCCATATCTGCGTCTTGATGGGCAAAGGTAGCTTCGTGAATTAATACATCCGCATCTTTGGCTAGTTCTACTGCCCCTTCTGTATAAACTGTATCTGTACAATAAGCTATTTTGCGGCCAATTTCTGTAGGGCCGCAAAGTTCAGTACCTTTAATGACTCTCCCATCATTCAAGGTGACAGTTTCGCCACGTTTGAGTTGACCATAAATCCGACCAGGAGGAATTTGCAGCGCTTTGGCTTTTTCAATATCAAAACGTCCTGAACGGTCTTTTTCGGCGACCCGATAACCAAATGCAGTAATTCGATGATGTAATTGGCCACAGGTGACTGTGAACTCTTGATCTTCGTAAATTACTCCCGGACGGACAGCATGAACTTTAATCGGATAGGAAAAGTGCGTATGAGAATAGCGTGATGCTGATTGGATATATTCATTTAATCCAGGTGGGCCATAAAGATCAACCCTGTCAACATTGCCAGCTAAACCACAACTAGCCAATAAACCCATCAAGCCAAAAATATGGTCGCCATGCAGATGGGTAATAAAAATTCGGGAAAGTTGGCTGATTTTTAGGTCACTCCGCAAAATTTGATGCTGAGTACCTTCACCACAATCGAATAACCAGAGTTCTGCCCTTTGGGGTAATCTTAGGGCGACACTAGAAACATTACGCGATCGCGTAGGTACACCTGAACTTGTCCCTAAAAATGTTATCTGCACAGCGTTTTTTCGTTTCCCTATTGCTGATTTTGGTGCTTTATTCTATATGGTGACATGGTTTCTCAAAAAAATTTTGCTTTCAAGACTGCACATTTAAAGTACAAGGTTTTTAATTTTTCATGAAAGCAAGTATAAAAATACCGCAGTTTTGATGATAAACCACGGTTACAAGCTTTGAGAAATTAATTGTGTAACATAGTTTATTTAGTTTTTGCGGAAAGATTTTTTAAAAGGCGATCGCGAATTCCTGTTAGTTTTTGTTGGTTATCAATAGCAGAACGTGGTGCTGGTAAATCAGTATTCGGCCAGCCGGGTAAATCATTACATGGACAAGTTTCTGCCGGCATTCCCACATTTCTCATCGGAATTGGCATATTGCAACGGCTACAAGGCGACATTTCCCATACAGAGGTCAGCAATTCTGCGATGGTTTCGTGAGTGCCTTCTAAATGACAATCGCCCGATTCTGACGATATAATTTGCTGCCAACACTTTTCAAATTCCTGGCTATAGCGATCGCCTTGATATACTGGCTGAGGCAACAAGCTTGTTACCCCATTACCGATTACTACTCTCTTACCCAACTGAAACCAGTAGGCGAGATACTTTCTTACATCTTCTGTGTTTGCCATACCATGATTGTACATTCGGTATGAGGAGACTTGCTTTGTGTATGTTATTAATTTTCTATTAAAAATTTGACTATCTATAGGCAGACAAAATAATAATCAAGTTCTCGTAATTTTTCTTAAATTTATCCGTTACAATTCCTCATCTATTGCTTTTGGTAGTGGTGTACCCAGGACACTTAGATTCAATACATGACCACCAGTCACAAGATAAACTGTGTCACAAATAGCACCTAATTGGCGTACCAAAGAACCCAAGCGATCGCGGAATAGCCTCCCAATGGGATAAGCTGGAACCACACCCCAACCGACTTCTTCCGCTACAAACAGCATATCGGCAGCTACTAATTGTACGGTCTCTAAAAACTCTGTGCTTGTATTTTGCCAACTAATTTCATCCTGGTCTAAAAGATTTGTCACCCAAGTTCCCAAAGAATCAACTAACAAACAACCATAAGGTTTAGCATCAGCCAAAGTAGCTGATATTTCTATCGGTACTGCCAAAGTTGTCCAATTTTGGGGACGGCGTTGTTGATGTGCCAGAATGCGTTTTTGCCACTCTATATCAGCAGGATTTTCAGTGGCGGTAGCGACATAAATAACTTGTTTACCTGACTGCTTTGCTAAGGATTCTGCCCATTCACTTTTTCCCGACCGCGCAGCACCAGTAATTAAAATAACTTTACCCACTGATATTTCCTAATACCTTTAAACGATGATTTTGAGTTTGTTTGTGGCAGATATCTTTCTAAAAGATAAAATTAGCACCAGCATTAATTTGTGCCAAAATTGGCAAAAGCGAAAACTCCCAACACACCTTTGTGGATCATAAAACACCACAGAGGGCAGCATACATAGAGGATATTTTTATGAAAACAGGGTTAAAACGTATTGAGGCAACTCTACACGATCTAGGCAATCGAGACAATGCAACGGTCGAAGCGCCTGATTCCCCAAAGCATCCAGTATCTTTTAGAATTAGTGTTTCTGCTAAAGCCACTACCCCAGATATAGATACATCTGATGATGAGAACATCGCACCAGAACCAACAGACCACCTAGAGATACACTCTCAAAATGAGAGCGATTTTGAACAGCATTTATTTTCTGAACATCATTCAGTAGACACATTTTCTGCAAAAGACACTGGTGGTAAAACGCCTAGCCTACCCAAGTTTAAAACTCCTAGCTTTAGCAACCATCGTCATGGAGCAAATCCAGCCTTAGCAATGAATTTGTTGCAAGAAATTCAAATTCATGTGGCTGGTTGGCAAAAAGAACTCCAAACTATTTTGCAACAAATCCAAGACCTTTATTTAGAAGGGCCAATCGTCAACGGTTGGTTAGAATCCAACCCTAAAGAACCAGAACAGCCAGGAACTGCTACGCTGCGCCACGCAGAAGTTGACCAGCTGATGAATTATGTAGAAGAACTTTGCACAACTGGCGGTAAAGACGCTTATCAATTTTCACGGACAGGCTATCGTCTTTGTGGCTTGGATGGGTCTGGTAAAGTTTGGTCACGGCCATGTCCACCAGATCAAGTACCAACAGTTAGTATGGCGATCGCGCGTCATCAAAAGTTACGCCAGCTGTTAGGACGCAAACAACATCTAGAAACACGCCTGAGTCAGTTAGCAGAAACTCTCGTAGTTTTACACAGCCATATTCAACAAGCTTGAAGAATTAAAGACGATTTCCGAATAAACGCGGTTGGTGGGTGGGAATTTTTTGTTATAGATTAGCACAGAGCAGGCGACCTTTGGATGGAAGACTGTAATCTAAAATCCAAGGGTAAAAACTTAAATTTAATCCTATGCCAGACATCCAACTCTCTGCCATTATCTGTACTCACAATCGAGATACCTATTTAGGTGCGGCGATTGATAGCCTATTGGCACAGGATTTTGCCGCTGACTTTGAGGTGATAGTGGTAGATAATAATTCCAGCGATCGCACCCGCGAAGTTGTAGAACAAAGAGCCTGCAATCCCCGTTTAAAGTATATCTTTGAACCCACCACGGGGTTATCTGTTGCCCGTAACACTGGTGCTAAAGCTGCTAGTGCAGAAATTATCGCTTATTTAGATGATGATGCCGTAGCCAGCAACTGCTGGTTGCAAGTATTGTACTCTGCATATCAAAGCAACCCGAAACTAGCGATTGCTGGTGGCAAAGTGACGCTTTTATGGCCGCCAACTATCCAACCACCCAAATGGCTATCTTCTGGGTTAGCTGGCAATTTGGGCGCTTACGACCTAGGGGAAAAAATAGTTTATATTGAGCAGCCTGGCTTAACTCCCAGAGGCTTGAATTATTCAATCCGTCGTAGCTTCCTTGCAGAAATTGGTGGTTTCGATCCCCAACTCGGTCGAGTCGGAAAAAACTTGTTATCTAATGAAGAACTGCAAATGACTGAATTTGCACTTCAACATGGCTGGCAAGTTGCCTATCTTCCCGAAGCTTTAGTGGCTCATAACGTTGCACCCGAACGGCTGAATCGCTCTTGGTTTTTAAATCGCGGCTGGTGGCAAGGAATTAGTGAGTGCTACCGAGAACAACTTGCTGGTAAAACAGGTATCGGTCAGTTGCTGCGCGGTGGTGAGCGCTTGATCCGAGGTTTATATAAGTCATTACAGTATTTTTATGACCCAGCAGAACGCTTCGACAGACTTGTGTATACATATTGTCAAATAGGTTATTTAAATGCTGCTATTCAGGGTCTGCTTTCTACATCCCATAAAAAATAACAAATAACAAAATATATGTTGTCTAAAATTCCAGTCTCGGTATTAATTCCTGCCAAAAATGAAGAAGCTAATTTGCCAGCTTGTCTGACTAGCCTGCAACGAGCAGATGAAATCTTTATTGTAGATTCTCAAAGTACTGATAAAAGCCTGGAAATTGCTAACAACTATGGCGCAAATGTTGTGCAGTTTCACTTTAATGGACGCTGGCCGAAAAAGAAAAATTGGTCTTTAGATAACTTACCTTTTCGTAATGAATGGGTACTAATTGTCGATTGTGACGAACGGATTACTCCTGAATTATGGGATGAAATTGCTCAAGCAATTCAAAATGCAGAATTTAACGGTTACTATCTCAACCGTCGGGTATTTTTCTTAGGTAAATGGATTCGTCACGGGGGTAAATATCCCGATTGGAATCTGCGCCTGTTTAAGCACAAAATTGGTCGTTACGAAAACCTCAATACTGAAGATATTCCCAACACAGGAGATAATGAAGTTCACGAACACGTTATCTTGCAAGGTAAAGTGGGCTATCTGCAAAATGATATGCTACATGAAGACTTCCGCGATTTGTTCCACTGGTTAGAAAGACACAATCGCTATTCTAATTGGGAAGCTCGTGTTTATTACAATCTTCTCAGCGGTCAAGATGAACAAGGCACAATTGGCGCTGACTTATTTGGTGATGCAGTTCAACGTAAGCGCTTTTTGAAAAGAGTCTGGGTACATTTACCTTTTAAGCCAATTTTACGCTTTATTTTGTTCTACATTATTCAGCGTGGTTTCTTAGATGGCAAAGCCGGGTATATTTATGGGCGGCTGTTGAGTCAATATGAATATCAAATTGGCGTGAAACTTTATGAGTTACGCAACTGTGGCGGTAAATTAAATACTGCAAATACCGCTAAACCCGTACCACCTTCTCTACCCCAAAAAATTGAACAAACAGCAGTTTAGTAAATCTAAAGTAAAGAAGTCCGTATAGTCAGCTTGAGAGCAATCTATCATCGGTGCTTTCTTTAGACGTGAGGGACTGGGAAAATCATACTACCCAGTCTCTTTTATTTATTTACCAATAACAAATGACCAATGACAAATGACCAATCCTTTGTAGACTTACGCAAATACGACCAATCCTGGTTTGACCGTGGTCGTCCAGGCTGGTATGTTTTGTTATGGTGGTTTGTCCAGGCGATCGCTTTTCCCTTAACGCTCCATCCTTTTAATAGTCTGCGTTGTTCCTTACTCAGACTTTTCGGTGCGCGTATTGGTCAAGGTGTGTTAATTAGACCCACTGCTCGCTTCACTTATCCTTGGAAAATTACCATCGGTGACTACAGTTGGATTGGTGATGATGTAGTTCTATACAGCTTAGATGGCATTAGCATTGGTGAACATTGTGTGATTTCCCAAAAAACTTATTTGTGTACTGGTAGCCACGACATCCAAGACCCAAGTTTTAGGTTAAAAACAGCGCCAATTACTATTCATAATGGGGTATGGGTAACAACCGATTGCTTTGTTGGCCCCGGCGTTGAAATTGGTGCAAATGCTGTCATTGGCGCTCGCAGTACTGTGTTTGCCAATATGCCTCCTGGACAGGTTTGTTGGGGAAGCCCTTGTAAACCCCAGTATGCGAGATTGAAAAATTCAGTTAATCAGTCAGAACTTACGCAAAAAAGTTAATTTTTGATAGTGGGAATCAGGGTTTTTTGAATCAGCTAACACACGTCTCAATTACAGAATCACCCGTCAAGGTCTTCCTTGGTCATTTGATTGAGTAATTTCTAATTTCTATAATGTGCGATCGCCTTTAATTCCCAACTGTGAAATTTTCCCAGATGACGGGGAAATTGCCCCCATATTGTTCGGTTATACTACTGTTGCTCGTACACAAATAACTATAACCTCTAAAGTAGTAGTGCAATATTACTTTTCCACTTTATTAGTCGCTCTGCAACCAAGGGGTGAAAACCTGTGTACGAATGGATCTTGCCAAGTCTGAGTGAAGTTTTAGCCGAAAGTCAATCAACTATGGCTGAATGTTCACCAGCCAAGGCAGAGCGACAGTGGCGTATGAGTTTAGCAGCAACAGAACATTTATTAATTGAGACTTTAGGAATTATTTCTCCTGCTAATACACCAGCATTAGTATTAGCTGCACCAGCACCTTTATTTAGTCAACCAGCATTAACTCAAAACTTGCAGACGGTGACTTTTACAGCCAAGCCATTTAACCCCTTGGCTTTAATGCCATTTCAAATGCCCACAACAGCGACGGTAGTAGAAGAAAATTCTTTCCAAGAAGCAGTCCTTCCCTTACTACCTGCTGATCCCCTAGTAGCAGAGCAATTTTGCTTGGTATTTACAGATAAGTTCAGATTAGTGCTGGTTTTAGCAGAACGGAAGAATGGCAACAAAATATTTTCATTTTCCTTTGAACCAGAGATAGTTCAGCAAGCATGGCGAGCTATAGGAGCGCGGGTAATGCTGACTAATCCTGATTTTTGTGCGGAACTCGATGCTTTAGTTCAGCAGTATTCCCCAGTAGCGCCAGATTATCGCATTGCTATGCAGTTTAGCCAGTTGTTACTTCAGGAATTTCCAGAACCAGAAGTCAGTAAAGACTGGGAAACGGCAACAAGTATACCTCATCCCCAACCCCCAATCCCTACTTCTCCACATCCAGTCCCCGATGTAGAATTGCTCCAAGCCTTTGCTCATGAGGTTCGCACACCTTTAA
Organism: Nostoc sp. C96; assembly: GCF_059384975.1. Taxonomy (NCBI): domain Bacteria; kingdom Bacillati; phylum Cyanobacteriota; class Cyanophyceae; order Nostocales; family Nostocaceae; genus Nostoc; species Nostoc sp. C96. The sequence goes on from NZ_CM182020.1 coordinate 1,442,441, forward strand.
CGACTATTCGCACCATGACTCGCTTACTACTCAAGCGACGGGACTTACCTGCTGGTGTGAGCGATCGCTTAAAAATTATTGATCATGAGTGTACTGAGCAAATTGACCGTATGGAGTTGCTATTCAAAGCGGCAGAACTAGAAACTTGTGCTGCAACGAAAGCTGCTAATACTCATCTCACACCAATGTCTCTCAATCAAGTTCTGCAACAGAGCATTCCTCGTTGGCAACAAGCAGCAACTCGGCGTAACCTCACCTTAGAAGTCGTAGTACCGCAACAACTTCCCACGGTTGTCAGTAATCCGACAATGTTGGATCGGGTTCTCACAGGTTTGATGGAGAATTTTACCCGCAGCTTACCTGCTGGTAGCCATATTCAAGTGCAGGTAATCCCGGCTGGAGATCAACTCAAGCTACAGTTATCGCCGCAACTTCAGTGTCAAGACACAGATGCAGCAGATACATTTGTCACGCCACCCATTCGTAAAGCTCTGGGTCAATTGTTAATGTTTCAACCAGAAACAGGAACGATTAGTTTGAATTTAAATGCAACTAAACACCTGTTCCAAGCAATTGGCGGAAAGCTAATTGTCCGCCAACGTCCGCAATATGGTGAGGTATTAACGATTTTCTTGCCTTTGGAAGTTAGCCATCAGCAAAATTTAGAACTTAGGAAAAATTAGTCCTAAAATAGTCAGGCGATCGCAGTTAGTCCAGTAGGTTGGATAATAGACCTCTTAACATAAATATTTTTTATCTCGCGCATAGACAGACGTAGTTGCGCTAAAGTAGCGCGGTCTTCTCCCAAGGGGAGAGGCTAACGCCAAGAGGGTGTCCCGCAGGGTAGGCGCAAATAGAGACTTTTGCAAACAGTTTAATATCTATACGGCAAAAATCAGGGTTTGCAAAACTTTTTAGCATTGGCCAACTGACTTTAATCACAATAAACTAGCTGGTGCAAAATTTAAAATATTCAGTTAGAAAATCTCATACTTAACTCCCACCACTACGGGGAATACGTTCGATTTCCGCATATCCACTGAAAATTAATTTTTGCCCTTCAGTTTCTAAACGGTTGAGTCGCATTTTTACTCCATCAAGGTCGAAGCGGTCTAAATCGACCATATTATCTAAAATCTCTGCTAGTACCATGCTAAGGGTTCGGGAAGTCTCTTGTTGCGCTTCTGGTACTTGCTCAAGGTCTATTTGGGGGTTCTTAAAAGAAATCCGTCGCCGCCGTTCTACAGCGATGGAGACTGTCATATTTACTGGTACGAGTTCGTCCGTATCTAAATCAGCTTTTGCGAAAATCTGTAGGCGATTTTCTGGCAATAGTTTTACTTGAATTTCAGGAAAAGAAACTGGTTTACCACCAGATAATTCTACTAAGGCAGGTATATCAAGGTTCACTAGACGCTTTTTGACTAGTTCTGCCTTGAAGGCTTGGTTAATGCCTGCTTCGGATAATACTACTTGAGCGATCGCTTGGGTAGGTTGCTTGAGATTCAATTTGCCACTTAATACCGCACCAAAATCAATTGCAACCGCATCCGTCTCAAAAGACATCTCCTCTACCGCAAAATCTCTACGGATGACTAAGCCACGACCATTCATTTTGAAGCTATCAATGCTGCCTTGCAACAACTTGCTGGAGGGATAGCAGCGTACCAAGACTTCTACTGACTCGCTTTGGGTAAACAAATGGCGAATCGTTTGGCTGGCAACTGTGTTGAGCATTCGCTCACCCCAGTCTGTGCCTTTAGGATCTTGTAAACCAGTTAGTCCGCCGAACATTTGGTTATGGGTCTCTAGAAGTTCTTTGTACTTTTGTAACAAAATGTGAACGATACAGCAAGTCTCTACAGATTGATTGTACTGATAAGCTGACTTGGAATGACTGATGTTTAATAGACAGATGTCATATATGTTACATACAATTTGCTTATGGGAATACTTAACCAAGTACAGTATTCCCGCCTAATTATGACACAGCTAAATATTTTGGAACTGGCTAAACAGGGTGATACGAATGCGATTAATACATTATTAATGCAATGGTTAAATCTACCTAATATCACAGCAAAAACTAATATTAAACAAGATTACTTACAAGTAATGTTGGAATCAGCCAAAGTTCCAGAACAAAATTTATTAGTCCCAGTAATTCAGAAAGAATTGACAAATTTGGGAATTGAATCAGTTAAAAAAGTCAAAATATATGGGCTAGAAACAGGAGAAGATTTACCCGATTGGCAACAAGAATTTGAGTTGGATTTATCAGTAATTAAAGCAAATATTCAAACTTCATCGGCAATTACTCAAACAACAGCTAATAGTGAATTATCAGTATCACAACCATCTTTTTTCGTATCGCTCTTTGGAGCCGTAGCAGGAACAGCTGGAGCAGTGGGAAATGCTGCTGTTCAAGCAGGGCAGGTCGTTGCGGGTGCTGCTGTAGGTATTGGCGGGGCAATTGGTGGCGCAGCTTTGCAAGCAACCCAAATAGCAGGGCAAGCATTAGTAATTGTTGGGAATAATCCCCAATTACAGGCAGCAATAAAATCTTTAAATTACGATTGGCTGAATCCTTTAATTGAACAGGTTGATGTAGTTAAAGCCGAGGCTGCTGTGAGAAAATTACAACAAGAACGCCCTAATGAGAACCCAGCCCAGATTTCCCATCACCTCATGTTAGAAAAAGCTGTTATAGCAGGAGGAAGTGGTCTTGTTAGTAGCCTTGCGCCAGGACAAGCAGCAGCAATGTTTGTAGTTGATTGGGCTGCTACTGCCGCCTTATCTGTAGAGTTAGTTTATCAAATCGCTGCTGCCTATGGTATGGATTTAAAAGACTCAGAGCGTAAAGGGGAAGCAGTAGCAATTTTTGGTTTAGGTTTAGGTGGAAAAACAGCCATTAAAGCAGGTTTGGGTTTATTGAGAAATCTGCCAGTGGCGGGAGCAGTCATTGCTGCTAGTTCTAATGCAGTAATGATTTATGCACTTGGTTATGCAGCTTGTCAGTTTTATGAAGCAAAGCAAAATCCGTTAACTTTTGAGGCTATTCTAATAACTGCTCAGGCACAAAGTGAAAAATATCTTGAAGCTGCTATTTCTCAAGAACAAATTATGGATCAAATCTTGGTTCACATTGTCTTAGCAGGCAATCCTGATAAATCTTGGGAAGATATTTTACCAGAATTACAAGCAGCTAATATTAGCCCTGCATCCATAGATGGAATTACATCTCACATAAAATCGCCACCATCTTTAGAAACGCTCCTTGAGCAAATTAATAGTGATTTTGCTATACCTCTTTTAGCGCAATGTCAAAAAATAGCTAATTTAGATGGAGTAATTACGCCAGAGGAGGCTAAAGTTTTAAAAATGATTAATCAAAAATTGCTGAATGCTGAAAGCATAGAAGTTATGCAGGTAGCCATCAATTAAATTGGTAAAAATAGGCATTTGTGCTATTTGCAGAAGCGATCGCTTGTGAATTGTGATCGCCTCTTTCTCTACTTCGTCAACAACCGCCGCCGCAGCAAATCCAGCGCTGTACAAGCGCTTAAATGTCGAATAAACCAGCGTTCCCGAATTGTGCCAAAGCGATACTCAAAACTTTTCACTTCGTCATTCGGCCCGGCGACACCGATATAAACTAAACCTACAGGCTTTGTCTCTGTTCCCCCACCAGGGCCAGCAATTCCCGTGATACTTAGCCCCCAAGTAGTTTCCAGGCGGTTTTTCACCCCAAGCGCCATTTGTTCAGCAATCGTAGCGCTAACAGCCCCAAATTTATCTAAATCTTTCGGGTTCACCCCTAATAGTCGAATCTTTGCTGAGTTGTCATAAGAAATTACTCCGCCCCAAAAATAATCAGAACTACCAGCAATCTCAGTAAACATTTGCCCCAATCCACCGCCAGTGCAAGATTCTGCTACTGATACTGTTTCCTCTTGCGATCGCAACAATTCACCAACTACCGAAGCTAAAGTATTATTATCAGCACCATAACAATCCAACCCAGCAATTTCTTTGAGTTGCTTCTCAACTGGTGCAATCAATTCCTCGGCGGCTGCTTCGGAATTTGCTTTGGCAGAAATTCGTAGTCTTACCTCTCCTTTGCCCGCGTAAGGTGCAACTGTCGGGTTGGGTAAATTGAAATAAGAAGAGACTTTTTCTGCTAAAGCAGATTCACCAATCCCCCAAAACCTTAAACTCCGGCTATAAATAATTTCTTTACCCCAGCCTTGGCTTTGCAGAAATGGTACTGCTGTTTCTTGCCACATCCGGTGCATTTCGCTGGGAACACCGGGAAATGTAAAAATAGTAATATCAGGACGGGGTTGCCAAATAATTCCTGGTGCTGTACCTGTAGGATTAGGTAACACTTCAGCGCCTTGGGGAATTAAAGCTTGCTTGCGGTTGGTGGGACTCATAACGCGATCGCGTTGAGCAAATTTCTGAGTAATATCTTCGATAATTTCTGAGCGTTCTATCAAAGGCGCGCCAAAAAAATCAGCGATGGTTTCACAAGTGAGATCATCGGGTGTTGGGCCTGAGACCGCCAGTAAAAATTAAAATATTCGCTCTAGAAATAGCAATTTCTATAACTTGCTTTAATCTTTCGGGATTATCTCCGACCACCGTTTGATAATAATGAGGAATCCCTAGTTTCGCTAATTGTTGGGCAAGAAATTGAGAATTACTGTTAAGGATATCTCCTAGCAGCAATTCAGTACCAACACAAATAATTTCTGCACTCATGTAATTAAAGCAAAAGGTAAAAGAAAAATACTAATACTACTGTATTTCTTTTACCTTGCTAGTTTTTACTTTTGCTGAGAGTGTTTCCAAACTCGCCAGCTAGTGTAAGTTAACAGCGAAGTTGTACCAAAAGCGTAAGCAATACCACTGGGGATACCCGCTATAGCTAACGCCAAACTGCCAACCCAGAGTGTGAGTGTATAAATAAATAAAACCGTCCAGCGATGGGATAAACCAGCTTGTAACAATCGATGGTGCAAGTGACATCTATCTGCCACCCAAGGCAATTTACCACGACGAATGCGGGTCAAAATGACTGCTGACATATCCAAAATCGGGACTGCCAAAATTAAATAAGGCAAAATTACAGCTGTAAAAGCGGGAATTTTCACCAAACCAATTACACCTACAGCGGCTAAGGTGAATCCCATAAAATAAGACCCGCCGTCTCCCATAAAGATTTGGGCGGGGTTGAAGTTATATCGAAGAAATCCCAGTGCTGCACCAGCTAAGGCGGCGGCTATTAGAGCTGCGGCTGGTTGATTCATAAACAAAGACACTAACAGCATGACAACAGCAGCAATTCCCGACACACCAGCCGCTAAACCATCTAAACCATCAATCCAGTTGATAGCATTGACCATCCCCACTAGCCAAATTACTGTAATCGGCAAACTGAACCAGTTCAGGTCAACTATGCCAATTGTGGGAATCGTAATGAAGTCTATACTGACACCGACTTTCCAAGCACCAGCGGCAACGATAATTTGTAATAGCAGCCGTCCCAAGGGAGAAAGATTTAATAAATCATCTGCTAAACCAATGAGAAAAAAGCCCAGACCCCCGATGGCGACACCCCAAATTTGCCATTCTTTGTCAGGGGGCAAATTGCCAAATCCACCTAACCACCAGACAATTAGCAAAGAAGCGAAAGTACCTGCGAAGATAGACACTCCTCCCAGACGTACCATTGGGCGTTCATGGACTTTTCGACCACCAGGTTTATCTACAGTTCCACTTTTTATACCAATATTTTTAACATCAGGTGTAGTCCAGAGAACGACTACGGCGGCCACAAGAAAGGCGATCAGATGATAAATCTGAGCAGGCATCTGTATTTTAAATTAAGTAGTGGTTAAGACAAAACTCTGCCGAGGGAGGGTTCTACCTAATATCTACTACATTTTCGGCTTTTATCAGCAGAAGATTTTTAAGTCAAAAGGTAAAAGGCAAAAGTAAAAACCAATCATTCTTTTGCCTTTTTACCTTTAACTTTTGACTTTATGCTAGTGCTGGTACAGGAATTTGCAAGTGTGAGTATAAGGGGAAGCGATCGCACAGTGCAGCTACTCGGCGTTTACAATCAGCTGCGACGGTTTCTGATTCGGGATTTCTCAGGCGATCGGCAATAATATTGCCAATTTCGGTAAATTCTGCAACTCCCAACCCTCTAGTTGTCATTGCTGGAGAACCTAATCTCAAACCGCTGGTAACAAATGGCGATTGGGGATCAAAAGGTACAGTATTTTTGTTAGCCGTAATATTGACACCGCTAACCAGTTGATCTGCTTGTTTACCTGTCAAACCAATTGAACGTAAATCTACAAGCATCAAATGGTTATCAGTACCATCTGAGACTAACTTTAAGCCTCGGTTTTGTAGTTGAGTTGCTAAAGCACGGGCATTTTCAATTACCTGTGCAGAATATGTTTTAAACTCCGGCTTTAAAACTTCGCCAAAAGCCACGGCTTTAGCTGCAATTACGTGTTCTAAAGGCCCACCTTGTGTTCCTGGAAAAACTGATTTATCCAGCTTTTTACCCAGTTCTGCATCTTTAGTTAAAATTAATCCACCTCTAGGGCCACGCAGGGTTTTGTGAGTCGTTGTAGTGACAACATCAGAGTAAGGAATGGGGTCGGGATGTAAGCCAGAAGCCACTAAACCAGCGATGTGAGCAATATCAGCTAGTAAGTAAGCACCAACTTCATCAGCAATGCTGCGGAATTTGGCAAAGTCAATGATCCGAGGATAAGCAGAGTAACCACAAATCAAAAGCTTGGGACGCTCCCTTAACGCCAGCTCTCGAATTTGGTCGTAGTCGAGTTGTTCTGTTTCTTTACTTACACCGTAGTGACTAACTTGGAACCATTTACCTGAAACGTTGACAGGCGAACCGTGAGTTAGGTGTCCACCATGAGACAAATCCATCCCCATGATTTTGTCGCCTGGTTCTAGTAGAGTCAGGAAAACTGCAAAGTTAGCTTGCGCGCCGGAATGGGGTTGGACGTTAGCATGAGCCGCACCAAACATTTGTTTAGCTCGGTCAATGGCGATTTGCTCGACTTTATCGACAAATTCACAGCCGCCATAGTAACGTTTACCAGGCAAACCTTCGGCGTATTTATTAGTTAAAACTGAACCTTGAGCAGCGAGTACAGCCGCAGATGTAAAGTTTTCACTCGCAATTAACTCTAAGTGGTCGCGTTGACGCTGGAGTTCTTCGTTAATTAATCCAGCGATCGCGGGATCAGAAGCAGCAAGAAAATCTGAATTAGTCCTAGTCACTTTCACTATCCTTAGTGGAAATTTGCACAATGGTGTTTTTTGGAACCTAGTTTCAAAGTAATAATTTGCAGTCAAATGTTTTCATTGCCAGATTTTTTGACTGCTGACTATTCAATATTGGTAGTAACTCAAATGTATTACTTTAGATCCCAGCCCGATTAAGTCCCATTAATGTGTTAATTATTATAAAGCTCTTTCGGGAACCTGAAATTAATACTTGTCAAGAGAACGCCAACCCGAATCAATCTAGTAAGCCGCAGTGTAAAGAGAGAGACAATCCAAAATCGCCAAAAAGCTGATGAGGCTGTTTTTTTCATTTCATACTTGAGATTTTACACTTCAGACTTTTTCTACTAGGTGTAAAAATTTATGTATGAGTTATTACTCCATAACTCTATCTCCAAGAGACTCAACATACAATAAATTTACAGTTCACTGGGAAATTTTTGCTTACTAGCGTCATTTTGGTCAAAAAGTACGTTAGAGCAGATGTACAAACTCATTTCGTAGCTAATAAAGAGCAAAATTGCTGTGATGTTTAGCAGATGTCAATTCTGCCACTAGCTGCTCTTAGATACCAAAAATGAATTTCTCCCCTGAACACATCGAATTGTTTTGAGGATTTACGGGAGGCCTTTGGATGTTAGTCATTTTAATGGATGATCAAATCCTTGCTCCTGAGCAGGTTTGCCAGTCTTGTTTACTTGCTGACAGGAGTGGTCAACCTCGTTGGCGTGGCGGTCAACTGCATTGTGGTCAAGCTATTCGCAAACTTACCGAACAACAGCCAGAGCAGTATGAGTGTATTATGGGCTTTCGGATTGCTGAGATCCGATAATTGCTGCTTCTGGGAAACTAAACAACTGCGTTATCCTAGGCTCAAGTAACTCTGAAAATTCTGCCACAGGAGAACGTAAAATGGCTTGGCGTGGTTCTACAAACGTTTCTGATCGCATTTTTGCTTGTTTACCTTATTTGCTACCTCTGATTGAGGTTTTTATGTTTAGTAAATTTTTGCTAACACAATTTCCTGTGTTGCAATTACTGTTTTTACCTTTGATGCCGTTAATCAGTCTTTATTACAGTATTAGTTTTGCCGGACTGATTATTTTCTTTGCTTTATGGTTACTAGTCGTCAGAAACGAAAAAATTTCCCATTTTATTCGTTTTAACACCATGCAAGCAATTCTTTTAGACATTGTGATCTTTTTGTGTAGCATCTTGACTGGTATTTTGGGGCAAATTCCTAGTAGTGGCTTTGCGATCGAAACTCTGTATAGCACTATTTTTATCGGTATCGTAGCCGCAGTAGCATATTCAGTCGTCCAGTCTCTTTTGGGCCGTTATGCAGAAATTCCCGCAATTTCCGATGCTGTTTATATGCAGGTTCGGTAACTGGACGCATGAACTAGGGGACAGAGGCTAGAGACTAGTTTTGTGACTCAGCACTCAGCACTGCTTAACGGCCTACTATGCTATTTTCTAGACGACCAATGCCTTCAATTTCTACCCGAATGCGATCGCCTATGTGCAAGGGGCCAATCCCCAAGGGTGTACCCGTGAGTACCACATCTCCTGGGATCAGAGTCATAACTTTACTGATGTAAGATACCAAAACATCAGGAGAAAAGACCATTTGATCAATCCCAGCAGATTGTACAGGATTTGCCTCATCATTGATAAAAGTCTGCAATCTTGCACCTGGATTCAATTCCCGGACGATCCAAGGGCCTAAGGGGCAGAAGGTATCAAACCCCTTAGCTCTAGTCCATTGACCATCTTTTTGTTGTAAGTCTCGCGCTGTGACATCATTAGCAATTGTATAACCCCAAATTTTGGTTTGGGCTTCTTCTGGAGTACAGTCACAAGCGCGATCGCCAATCACTAGAGCTAATTCACCTTCATAATCAACTCTATGAGACTGATGTGGATACTTGATTTCGGTCTCAGTAGCAATAATTGATGTTGGCGGCTTGAGAAAAATTAATGGCTCACTTGGTACGGGTGTTCCCATCTCCGCTGCGTGGTCTGCATAATTCTTACCTACTGCCACAATTTTTGAGGGAGCGCAAGGGGAAAGAATTTGGTAACTATCTGGTGCTAAAACTAAATCTGTCGGTTGTCCTTGTAACCAAGGTGGCGCATCCAGCACCTGCACATTTAGAGATAGCTGTAGCAAACCATAATAAACTTTGCCTTCTGGATTTTGAACTCGCACATAGCGCTGTGCCATAACCTTGATAATATCCTTATTGTCTGCAATTAAGAGCCGTGAGTGCGGAGAATCTTCAGCAATGAGAATCAGGAGTTGATAAACTCCCTTTGGGAAGCATACCTGTTGGTTCAGCCAATAGTTCAATTAATTTGCTGTTGTTTACCAAAGGCTGAATTCCCGATCGCACAATATTTACCTATAAAGTAACTTTTAGTTAAAGTCCGCATTTTGGCAGATTTTGCTGATGATTCATATAAAAAACTGGTAAGATTATAGTTCCTTGTTGCTTCAGATGTTTAAATGTACGGATATTCTCTAGGAATCTTTGTATAATTTCACTCTGGCAGCCACCTTGTCCAAAAGGAGATTTTCAACTCATGTCCACAGTTTACGAAACAATGTATATCCTGCGTCCTGACCTTACTGACGAACAGGTAGATCAAGCGGTAGCTAAATACCAAACCTTGATTCAAGACCAAGGTGCCGAGAATATTGAAATTCAAAATCGGGGTAAGCGTCGTCTTGCTTATGAAATTAAAAAGCAACGGGATGGAATCTACATCCAAATGAACTACACTGGGCCGGGAAATATTATTGCTCCCTTAGAACGTGCTATGCGATTAAGTGAAGAGGTGATTCGCTACTTAACCATTAAGCAAGAAGTTTCAGGAGCAGAAGCAGCAGAAGAGAAAGTTGCCGTAACTGCCTAGGGACATTGTTGATTACATAGTACTGAGTAATGAGTATTTGTACTTCAAAACTCAGTACTAACTACAGCAAAACAAAAATTTTTTTTTACCTTTGACTTTTTTCTGCTTCGGTTGGGAATGCTAAATTAACAAGTACTTGCCAAAGGCAGTACGATCGCCGTTATACCTAAGATGAGAAAAGATTCGTCAATGGGAGCTGCAAGCCACTGTGAGCCAAACTGACATACCCAACATCCAAGCTCTCTCTACAGAAGCCGCGCAATTACGCCAAGAGTTGCAACTGCGAGATCAATTAGTACAACAGTTATCTCAAGAACTCTTTCGGCTGGTTAAGGGCAATGCTAATTTTATGCCCCAGCGTTCTGAAACTGAACGCGACTTCAGTCAGTTGCAGGCGTTACGAGAACAATTACAAGCTGTTGAGCAACAGGTAACATTTTATCAAGAGCAAATTGCTACTCGTGATGCAGAAATTTATCAACTGCGTCAGTCTGTGCAAGAGTTAACTGATCGCAGTCGGATGTTGGAGCAGGTAGTACAAGAATTACCGCAAATTTATCGTCGTAAATTTGAGGAACGGATGGCTCCAATTAGGGAGAAAGTAGCAATCTTGCAACGAGAAAATCGCAAACTGCAAGCTGAACTACAAAGCGTAAGTTACCGTTTAGCGCTCAAAACTCGCACCTCCAGTCACAGCGGTATTGACTTACCTAACTTTCCTCGCCCCGTCACTGGACAAGGCAACGTTTCTGCTGTGCAGAATGCTTAAAAAAATAAAGCCTGCAATTACAGGCTCTCAATGCTTGAGCTTTTTCTCAGTCAGATTTGTAATTTACCAAAGTTGCAAAAGTACTGAGTCTTAGCATCACGAAAATCAATTATTAATGGTAAAAAAGATAATTGCTTTTGGCCAACACTAACAATTTTTAGTAATATAATTAGAGACTAGTTTGCTAGTGTCAAAGGTTGTGTGCTGACAATATTGGTTATGTCCTCGTAAGTGTTAAAAATTTCAAAAACTGAATCCAACTGAGTCAGTTCTAAAATTAACCTTACAGGAGCTTTGACATTACAAATAACTAAACGGCAACCACTTTGACGGGCAGTTGTCAGTGCTTTGACTAACGGAACCAAACCAGAACTATCCATGAAATCTACTTCTGCCAGGTCAATGACCCAAAGTTGATCAGGTTGGGGTACTACTTCTGCCATAGTTTGGCTGAGAGCAATACCGCCCTCCAAGTCTATGCTACCTTGGGGTTTGAATAAAACCACTTGCAATTCTTGTGCGATAGTCATGTATTTATCTGGGTAGTTGAACTACTGAAAAAGATGAAAATTGACATCAATACTGCACGGTTTCAACGGTTAAAAACTGCTGATTCACAGGTATTGTGAACTCACAGTTGTAAGTCGATACTATACGTTTACGTATTCATGCCGTATAATTTATCTTAACTTCCCTAAATATAGGCACAAAGGCTTAGTAAATTCAGTATCAATAATAGCTTTTACGAGATTTTCATAGTTTAACGAGATTTTTATGAATTTTTTATAAAAAATTTATTGATTTGTTTTAGCTACTATGCACCTGTGTTAATACCGCCTAAACGCATAATAGTCAATACTAAATAATTTATAGATTTTATCAATTGTTAGCGATTAACTGGGATAGAAATTACGTATAAAGGTTTGGCTAAGAGTTTTGCTCACATACATCCAGACACTCCCATAACCCTACATCCTTTGATTTTTCCCATCACTGAGTCCGTCTTTGAGAATGAATTAAGTTTGGCAAAACATTACTTTGATTGACACTCCAGCCACAAACGCGCCAAGATAGAGTAAAGGTAAAAAATTGTAAAGGCGGCGGTGCGGGATGTCTCTTGAATTTATTTCACTAGAAAACATCCAGGAATTTGCCCACCAGTATGGTTACTGGGCAATTTTTTTGGGCATTTTACTAGAAAACTTGGGCATTCCTCTTCCTGGTGAAACCATAACTCTTGTAGGTGGGTTTCTAGCTGGTAGTGATGAACTGAGTTACTGGTTAGTTCTAGGTGATGCTGTTGCAGGTGCTGTACTTGGTAGTGCTTGCGGCTATTGGGTTGGGAAACTCGGTGGCTGGCCTTTCCTGCTGCAAATAGGTAAAATATTTAGGATTTCTGAAGAAAAATTACTGAATATTAAAGATCAGTTTAGTCAAAATGCTGCCAAAGCCATATTTTTTGGACGGTTTTTCGCCCTTTTGCGAATTTTTGCAGCCCCACTAGCGGGAATAGCAGAAATACCGTTCCTAAAATTCTTCTTATATAACCTAGCAGGAGCAACTACCTGGGCTGCTGTGATGGTGACATTAGCTTTTTTTGCTGGCAGAGTAATTTCTTTAGAACAATTGGTTACTTGGGTAAGTCAATTTGCGATCGCAGCCCTACTCATTTTAGTAGCTGTAATTGCCATTCCCTTGTGGTTGGAGTCCCGCCAAGTTAAGCGTGCAGCAGGCGAATAAATATAAGTAAAAAATAAAAAGGCAAAAGTCAAAACAAATAATTTTGGCTTTTGCCTTTTTTTACTTTGATGAAAATTTCAAACTTCTCACTATTTTCTGTAAACTAAATAACTACTGCTAATGCCTTCAAAGCTTCCTAACCCGGTAGGAGCCTTGATGAAAGTAGGCAAACTTCATTCAAGACAAAGATATGGCGCTTATAGTTCAGAAATTCGGTGGTACATCTGTCGGTTCAGTCGAACGTATCCAAGCTGTTGCACAGCGTGTCTGTAAAACGGTGCAAGCAGGAAACTCTTTGGTTGTAGTAGTTTCGGCAATGGGAAAAACCACAGATGGACTTGTCAAACTAGCCAGCCAAATTTCTCAAAATCCTAACCGCCGGGAAATGGATATGCTGCTTTCTACTGGGGAGCAGGTAACGATCGCTCTCCTGAGTATGGCATTGCAAGAACTTGGCCAGCCAGCTATCTCTATGACTGGCGCACAAGTAGGAATTGTTACTGAAGCAGAACACACCCGCGCCAGGATTCTGCATATAGAAACTGACCGATTGCTGCGTCATATTAATCAAGGCAAAGTAGTTGTGGTAGCTGGTTTTCAGGGAATATCCAGCACCGGAGAATTAGAAATTACTACCTTGGGACGTGGTGGTTCGGATACTTCTGCGGTCGCTTTAGCAGCAGCTATTCAAGCAGATTTTTGTGAAATTTATACAGATGTGCCAGGAATTTTAACTACAGATCCGCGCTTGGTTCCTGAAGCCCAGTTGATGGATGCAATTACCTGTAATGAAATGCTAGAACTGGCCAGCTTGGGAGCAAAAGTATTGCATCCCCGTTCAGTGGAAATTGCCCGCAACTATGGTGTCCCTTTGGTAGTACGTTCTAGCTGGACAGAAGACCCAGGGACTTGGGTAACGTCGCGCAAACCCCAAGAGCGATCGCTAGTAAATTTAGAAATTGCTCGTCCTGTGGATGCGGTGGAATTTGACACCAATCAAGCAAAAGTAGCTTTATTGCGTGTACCCGATAAGCCCGGGGTAGCGGCTAAATTATTTGGGGAAATTGCCCGTCAAAATGTTGATGTAGACTTAATTATTCAATCAATTCATGAAGGTAATAGCAACGATATTGCCTTTACCGTCACCACACCGATATTAAAACGGGCAGAAGCAGTAGCATCAGCAATCGCACCTGCACTCCGAAACCCATCTAACCCCAAATCAGACGAAGCGGAAGTGATGATCGAACAAGACATTGCTAAAGTCAGTATTTCTGGTGCAGGGATGATTGGTCGTCCGGGGGTGGCGGCGAAAATGTTTGCCACCCTCGCCGCAGCAGGGGTGAACATTCAAATGATTTCTACTAGTGAAGTCAAAGTTAGCTGCGTAGTTGATGCCGCAGACTGCGATCGCGCCGTGACTGCACTGAGTAACGCTTTTGAAGTTGCCGCAGGGGAGCAGGCGAGCAGAGGCGCAGAGGCGCAGAGGAGTAGAGGCGCAGAACAAATATTTAATACTCAGCACTCAGCACTCAGCACTCCCCACTCCCGCCCGGTTTGCGGTGTCGCCTTAGATATGAACCAAGCACGTCTGGCGATTCGTCAGGTTCCAGATAAAGCGGGGATGGCGGCGAAGTTATTTGGCATATTGGCACAGCACAACATCAGTGTTGATATGATTATTCAATCTCAACGCTGCCGATTAATTAATGGTGTTCCTAAACGGGATATTGCTTTTACAGTTCCGCGTATGGATGGGGAAACTGCCCAAAAACTACTTACCCAAGTTGCAGCCGAATTAGGCTGGGGTGAAGTTGTATTAGATAGTGCGATCGCTAAAGTCAGTATTGTCGGTGCAGGGATGGTAGGACAACCAGGTATTGCATCCAAAATGTTTGAAGCGTTGGCACAACACCAAATCAATATTCAAATGATTGCCACCTCAGAAATTAAAATTAGTTGTGTCGTCGCTCAAGAACAAGGTGTAAAAGCTTTACAAGTGATTCATACTGCCTTTGATCTCGCTGGGAGCGAAAAATTTGTAGTGCCAGCATAAACTAAATCAACACCAAGGTTGACGCAATTTCATCTAGGGGTTTCTTACTCCCTCGATAATTCTTCTAGGCTGGCGACTATTTCTGCCAGCCGATATTCACCACACCAAACTGTATCTAGCTTTTTGAGTTGTTCTAGGCTGTTACAATCCTCTGTTTCACTCATTTCAGGTTCTGCCATTGCGGCTAATAAATCCTGAAAGATAATTACTTCATCAAATTGAGGATCTGTTTCTGGATCATTTAATATTGCTGTGACTCGCTGTTGAGGTAAGCCTTGCAGTGTATTCACAATAAACTTTGTCGGAAAGTCCACATCTTGGAGGGCTGGATGCCTTTTGACTAAACCAGCTAATAATACGCCTAAATAAGCGGCGGCTTGCGGATTATTCAGTTCCTGCACTTGACAAGCCGCTATTTCCGTTAAATTTGTATAAAATGGGCAACCCAACTGCTTTTCAATTGCCACAATAGGATCTGCAACTTGAGAAACTTGCAATTGAGCTTCAAAAAATCTTCGTTGCTCTTGGGGCAGATGATTAAGTAAGATTTGCTTGGCGCGATCGCTCACAATCATCTCACCATCTAGCCCTAAACTAAAGTCTTTTCCTGGTTCTAAACCTGCATTCACTAATATATGAAAGACATTATTTTGGGCTGCTTGCTGCATCTGTTGATATCTAAATTGCCCGACAAAACTGGCAAAAAACCAACTGTGGCTTTCAGCATCGCATTCACATAATACTTCGTTGACTATCTCAGTTAATTTTTCTTCGCCGATCATATTTTGCGATCGCATCGTCAAGTTCTGAATGGCCGCAGTATCACGCCGACGCAGAGCCTCGATCAGTTGACGCTTGGTCGCCGTTACTTGATTTTTGTTGCGTTTAAATAAGTTGATTTTCAAGCTATTTAGCGTTTATAGCAATTCGATTACAACTCTTTTACCGTACCGAGCAATAGCATGTCATGAGTGATCCCACGGCAATAATTGGATTAGTCAATTATTGAGTAATTACTCAGTAATATTCCGCCTCAAAATCAAGAGATGGAAATTAAGCACTTGTTGTATAAGAAGTAAACTATGGCAGAGTCACATCAGTAAAAACAGTATTTTCTTACAGAATTGTTTCCTGTTTTGTTTCTGATTCTTTGTACCATTTATGAAAATTAATCAGATGAATTACAATTTCTTTAGTCTTTGTATATTTTTTGTAACTAAGGTTGATCCCCACAAAAATTATACTAGTAAGAATACTAATATATAATCAGGTAACTTCGTATAAAAGCTTATCTATATGGATGATCAAATTTTGGTTACACGTTACCGCATCATAGAATTATTATATACGGAGGAGTCCGTAAAAACTTATCTAGTTGAAGATATTACAATTCCTGAGCAGCAATTTATAATTAAGCAGCTACGACCAGAAACTAACAATCCTCAAAATTTAGCTTGGCTGCGACAGAGCTTTTTTAAAGAAGCTAAAGTTTTGCAACAACTTGGACGAGAAAACGATAGAATTCAAAAAATAGTTGCTTATTTTGAAGCAGATGAAGAATTTTATCTAGTTCAAGAATTAATTGATGGTCATGAATTAGCTGAAGAGATTTTAGTAGGATTCCCTTTACGAGAAGACCAAG
Organism: Nostoc sp. C96; assembly: GCF_059384975.1. Classification (NCBI taxonomy): domain Bacteria; kingdom Bacillati; phylum Cyanobacteriota; class Cyanophyceae; order Nostocales; family Nostocaceae; genus Nostoc; species Nostoc sp. C96. The sequence goes on from NZ_CM182020.1 coordinate 1,458,902, forward strand.
TAATTAACTTATTATTAGAAATATTAGATATTTTATTATTTATACATCATCGTAATGTCATTCACCAAGATATTCAACCAGCAAGTGTTATTCGCAGATATTCAGATAATCGACTGGTATTAGTTGATTTTGGTTCCGTACAAGAAATGGTAACAACTATAGTCGGTAATTTAGAATATATACCTCTAGAACAATTGCAAGGTCAACCCCAATATAATAGTGATATTTATGCGTTAGGAATAATTGCGATCGCAGCAATTATGGGGTTATCTCAAAATGAAATATCAAGATTACAAAGTCAAAAAAATTTACTTACTGGTGAAATTATCTGGCGTGATAGAACAATTAAAGTTAGCCAAGAATTAACCAAAATTATTAATAAAATGGTACGATTTGACTACTATAAACGTTACCAGTCCGTTACTGAAGTTATCAATGACCTCCAGCAATTAAAGAATTACCAATACCAACCACAAAAACTCCAGTTTACAAGATTCAGACTGATATTTATAGGGATGACTAGTTTACTTGTCGCTCTGATTATAGGATGTTTTAGTCAATGGTTAAAACCTATAAATAATGAGCAAATACTTTATCAACAAGGTATCAGTGAATATGATCAAGGAAACTATCAAGAATCTGTAAATAATTTTACGCAACCTATTAAAATAAATCCGCATAACTCTGTAGCTTATAACCATCAAGATAATACTTTTTATCGTTTAGGAAACTACGAAAAAGTACAAGCAAATTCCAGTCGAGAAATTGCATTGAATCCTCAAAATGCCAATGCTTACTATGATAGGGGATTTGCTTGGTTTGGATTGGGTAAATACAAAGAAGCGATCGCCGACTACACAACAGCGATTAAACTTAACTCTCAAAACCATTATGCTTACTATGGCAGGGGATTAGGGCGTGTAAAAGTTAAAGATTATCCAGCAGCGATGAAGGATTTTAGCCAAGCGATCGCACTTGATTCTAACTATGCTTTAGCCTATTATGATCGGGGCTTAATCTACGCCCAACTAGGTAAGAAAAAAGCAGCACTGAGAGATTTTAAAAAAGCTGAAAAACTATTTCAAGAACAAGGCGACCAATCAGGCTATAACAAGATAGTTCAAGAAATCAAAGCATTGCCGAAGAAATAGTTATTTTTGCTTGACAGAATATTCTCGTTAAAAATGCTAGAAGCTAAAATTATTAACTATCTCTCTCATTTAGGAGACTCAGACTATATGGCTGAGGTTGCGTCATCTCTTGGTGCAATTGAGACTTTAATTAAAATGCTACAAAATCATGACCCAGATGTTGTTGGTTATGCTGGGCTATTTATTACAGATTTTGTTTTAAGTTGTTCTCGTAATGAGACTTGCAAAATATCTTGGGAAACACAATTAGAACCTGTGATTATTCCTGAGTTAGAACGTCTTGTATTTGCAGAAAACCACTTCATTCGTAGACAAGTAATTTATACTTTGGGAAAGATATGTAGTTATGAGAGTGTCCCAGTTTTACTACAAGCGTTCTATGAATATAGGGAAAGTGATCCAATTTTAGTACCACGACTCCTAGGTGAATTATTTTGGCTTGGTGTAGAAAATCGTTCGGATATACTTTCAAGTATGGTAAACAGCCAATATTACACAACTCGCTGGGCTGTTATCAATTTACTAGGAGAATTTATGTACCATTCAGCCAGTGAACAAGATGTAAATTTTTCTATGAAATACAATTTTTCTGAGAAATTGCGGAATGACTCACATCCACTTGTACAAGCAGAGGCTGAGTATGAATATCAATTATTAGTATTACAACATCGGAAGCTGCAAGAAAATATGTCTAAATCAGATTATAAAAGACAGAGAAAAGATTTAAAAAAGGTAGAACCATATTTTTGCTTTTCTGATGTTGTTAATTTGTTCTCTCATTATATGTTTACTAACAATCTCTCTACATATACTATGCAAGAGTTAGAAACATTTATCGATAACAAAACTCAACAAATATAATTCAGAGAATAATACTATTTTTCCGAAAGTTCGTTAAAATTACTTTTGATATTTTAGTGATGCGCTCCCCTCCTCTGCGCTCTCTGCGCCTTGGCGGTAACCTACGGCAAGCCGCTTGCGCGTCTACGATAATTTATTCATACAACCTATTGCTAAATTTTCATTAATTGATACACTTGTTCTTCATTAGCCATTAGCCCAGTGAACCAGCGCATACTATGGTATACGTCAAGCGCGTGGAACTTACCAACTTCAAATCCTTCGGCGGTACTACCTCAGTGCCTTTGCTGCCGGGGTTCACTGTCATATCTGGGCCAAATGGTTCCGGTAAGTCGAATATTTTGGATGCGCTGTTGTTTTGTTTGGGACTTGCCAGTTCTAAGGGAATGCGAGCCGATCGCTTGCCGGATTTGGTAAATAATACTCAAACGGCTAAGGGACGCGCATCTGTGGAAGCTAGTGTCACGGTGACGTTTGATTTGTCGGGGGAAGAAATTATTTCGCGCAAAGACGCAAAGGCGCAAAGTGAGGAAGGCGGGGAGGAATTAGAGGAATTAGAGGACTCAGAGGAAATAGATGAGGATGAAAATCCAAAATCCAAAATCCAAAATCCAAAATCGGAAGAGTGGAGTGTCACCAGACGGTTGCGGGTGACTCATCAAGGAACTTACACGTCAAATTACTATATCAATGGTGCTGCTTGTACGCTGACAGAGTTGCATGAGGAGTTGGAGAGTCTGCGGATTTATCCCGAAGGCTACAACGTCGTGCTTCAAGGGGACGTTACCAGCATTATCTCGATGAATGCTAGGGAAAGGCGGGAAATTATTGATGAGTTGGCGGGGGTGGCGGCGTTTGATCGCAAGATTCACCAAGCTAAGGGTACGTTGGATGAGGTGAAGGAGAAGGAAGATAGTTGCCGAATTATTGAGACGGAGTTAACTGCACAACGCGATCGCCTTTCTCAAGATAGGGCTAAAGCGGAAAAATATCAAAAGCTACGGACGGAATATCTGCACAAGCAGTCTTGGGAAGCGGTGTTATCGTGGCGTTCTCTGCAAGCACAGCAAGAAAAGTTAGCGACGGAAATTCAAAATGGCGATCGCTCTCATCATGATTTAACACTACAATTAGAAACGCTGAATGTCGGCATTACTCAGAAAACTGCTGAATTAGAACAACTCAACGCTCATGTCAAAGCTTTGGGTGAAGAGGAATTATTAGCGGTACAGTCTAGCCTTGCTACTCAAGAAGCAGAACGCAAGCAACTCCAGCGTCAGCAAACAGAATTAGAAACAACTTCCCAAGAAACCGCTAAACGCTTGGTGCAAACTCAGCAAGAAATTCAACAGCATCAGCAAGCTTTGGGAGAAATTGCCGAAACCCAAAATGTCGAACGGCAATCGATTGTATATTGTCAACAGCAACGGGATGAGGCACAACAAGCATTGCAAAAATCCCGTGAAGCCGCCGCAGAAATCGCCTCTGCGTCGGAAGCATGGGTACAGCAACAAACTGCACTGAACCGCCAAATTGAAACTGTACTGCAAACTCTAGAACCGCAACGCACAGAGCAAGCACAGTTAAGAGAACGTAATAGTCAGCTACAAGAATTAATTCATGAACAAACTCAGCTAATTGCCACTTTAGAACCGCAATTAGCAGAAAAGCAAGCTGAGTGTACACGAGTCGAGTCAGAATTTAACGCCTCTAGCGAACCCATTCAAAATTTAGCCCAAAATCTTGCCGCCACAGAACAGGAATTACAAATTCAGCAAGATACGCAAAAGCGGCTTTCTAATGAGCAACGGGAAAAACAACGGCAGTTAGATAAAATTGAAGCCCAAACCCAAGCACAACAGGAAGTCCAAGGTACACAAGCTAGTAAGGTAATTATCCAATCGGGAATGCCTGGGGTTTGTGGTTTGGTGGTACAGTTGGGACGAGTGGAACCTCGGTATCAGTTGGCGTTGGAAATTGCGGCTGGTGCGCGGTTGGGACATATCGTTGTTGATGACGATGGGATAGCTGCGGCGGGGATTGAATTACTCAAGCAAAAACGTGCCGGAAGAGCAACATTCTTACCATTAAATAAGATTCAGGCTCCGAGAATTACGCAAGATGCAACTTTGCGGTTAGCTAACGGCTTTGTCAGTTATGCTGTGAACTTAGTTGAATGCGATCGCCGTTATAAAGATGTATTTCACTATGTTTTTGGTAACACAGTCGTCTTCGCCAGTTTAGAACAGGCGCGGAAAAACCTCGGTTTATATCGCATTGTCACCCTAGATGGAGAATTGCTCGAAACCAGTGGCGCAATGACTGGAGGAAGCACAAATCAGCGTTCTGCATTGCGCTTCGGTACAGGGGAAGCCGCAGAATCAGATGAAGCGATTGCGTTGAAAAATCGCTTGGTAGATATAGAACGGATTTTAGATCGTTGTATTGATGCGATCGCATCTTTATCCAGCAAAACCAAACAGCTATCCCAAGAACTCACCGAAGCCCGTCAAGCAAGGCGCGAACAGCAATTGCAATTAGAACAGTTGCAAAAAGATATTAAGGCTTTGACAACGCAATTAGAAGCAACGCGATCGCAACTGGCGCAAAATACCGAAAAATTTACAAATGCACAGTCTCGCCTAGAAATTTTAGACAAAGATTTACCAGGACAAGAAGCGCAATTACAACAATTACGACAAGTTTTAGCAGAGTTAGAAGCATCCCAAACGCCTAGTGAATGGCAACAAATTCAAGCGGTAATTAAAACGCAAGAGCAACAATTACAACAACGGGAAGCTAACCTCCGGGAAGCCGAACAACGATTAAAAAATCTCGAAAATCAGCAGCAGCGGTTACAAGAACGCATCCAAGAAGCCGAACAACGCATCACTCAATATCATCAAGAACAAGAAAATTCTCAGCATAAACTCCAAACCCTCAGCACTCAGCACTCAGCACTCAGCACTCAAATCACCGAAACTCGCGCCAAGTTGAGTGAAATGGAAAAGAATTTAGGCGAAGAAAAGGTAAAACGTGACGCGATAGAACAAGAAGTGCGATCGCATTTACTCCGTCAGCAACAATTGGAATGGGAACTAGAAAAACTGCAAGAAACCCAGCAAAAGCGGCGTGAAGAACTAGAAACTTTGCAAAATCAATTGCGAGAACTACTCCCAGAATTGCCTAGCCCTTTACCGGAAGTCCCAGAGCAGGTAAATTTAGAAGAATTGCAGAAAGAATTGCGATCGCTTGCCAAACGCTTACAAGCAATGGAACCTGTGAATATGCTGGCGTTGGAAGAATATGAACGCACCCAAAACCGCCTGCAAGAACTTACAGATAAGTTGCAGACATTAGAAGCAGAACGCACAGAATTACTATTAAGAATTGAAAACTTTACCACCTTGCGGCAACGCGCCTTTAAAGAAGCCTTTGATGCTGTTAACGAAAACTTCCAATCAATTTTCGCCACCCTCTCAGAAGGCGACGGCTATCTGCAACTTGATGATCCTGAAGATCCCTTTAGCAGTGGCTTAAATTTAGTTGCTCACCCCAAAGGTAAACCTGTACAACGACTAGCTTCCATGTCTGGGGGAGAAAAATCCCTCACTGCCTTAAGTTTTATTTTCGCCCTACAACGCTACCGTCCATCACCGTTTTACGCCTTTGACGAAGTAGATATGTTCTTAGATGGGGCAAACGTAGAACGATTGGCTAGAATGATCAAACAACAGGCACAACTAGCACAGTTTATAGTTGTGAGTTTGCGTCGTCCGATGATAGAATCAGCCGAACGCACCATTGGCGTTACTCAAGCACGAGGCGCTTATACCCAAGTTTTGGGAATTAAGTTATCATCCTCGAATACATCTGCTTGAATCTTTGTTAATAATAGTGTATAGATAAACCGGATTCGAGATCAGGACTCGGTATAGAATGACCTCTGAACAGATAATTAGGCGTTCCGACTTATTAAATACTCAGGTGATTACCCGCGACAACGCCAAGCGGCTAGGGATTGTGAATCAAATCTGGGTTGATATTGATCAAAGGGAGGTTGTGGCTCTTGGTTTGCGAGACAGCCTGATCTCTATCTCTGGACTGCCACGCTATATGTACCTCAGCAGTATCAACCAAATTGGTGATGCAATTTTGGTTGATAACGAAGATGTCATAGAAGATATTGAAATTGAAGCTTTCAGCAACCTGATTAACTGGGAAGTAATTACAGAAACAGGTGAAGTCTTAGGCAGAGTGCGGGGCTTTAAATTTGATGGGATATCAGGTAAGCTGCACTCTATAATTATTGCTTCTTTGGGAGTACCGCAAATTCCCGACCAATTTCTCAGCACTTATGAGATTTCAATAGAGGAAATTGTTAGCACAGGCCCCAGCAGATTAATTGTATTTGAAGGAGCCGAGGAACGTACAACCCAATTAACAGTAGGCGTTTTAGAACGTTTAGGTATCGGGAAACCACCTTGGGAACGTGATGCAGAAGAAGAATATGGTTATTCTGCACCGCGCACAGTTGCACCTTCAAATCAGCTACCTAGCGGTGTCCCATTACAACCACCCAAGCCCAAAGTTCGCGCCCCAGAACCTGTAGCGCGAGAAGAAGAATGGAATGAAGATTACGTAGAAGAAGAAAGACCACGGCGCGAAGTTATGAGAGCGCAACAGTATGAATCTATTCGCTACGAGGAAGAGGACGAAGAAGATAACTGGAGTGAAGCCACAGGGCGAGATAGATATCAACAACCACCCAAGTATGAAACTAAAGCCTACACTGAAGATTACGACGACTACGACGATGATGTAGAAAGTGATGCTTGGGAAGATGCACCAAAACCAGTGAACATTCCTAAGAAAGTTAAAGAAAGACAGCCGGAATACGAAGAAGAAGGCGGATATTAATCTTAAGTTTTAACCCCTCCTCAGTTACGAGGAGGGGTTAATTTTGTAGGGGAGCCAGTACATTTTGAGAATGTGAATATTAGCAACAGTATTTTATTTTCTGTCTCCTACTTTATCTACCCAATAAAGATAATATCGTTCACTATCTACCCAAGCCTTCTGAAAATTTTTGATAGGAATAATCTTTAAATCATTTCTATTGGAATCCAGTTGTTTATTTAAAATCAATAAAATTTTGTTTTTAGCTTCTTGACTCTGCAACAAAGAACTAGTTTGTCTTAATATCTCAGGTTGGTCAACATCTTGACGACCTTTTTTAAATAAGGTGAAGCTTCCCATTCTTTGGAGTTCAGGATAATATAACTTCCGATTTAGATAACCTGCTAACGCAGCCATATTAGCATCACGACTGGCTACAATAAATTCATTTTCTAAGCGATTTTGCTGAATGTAATGCGCTGTTTCCCGGCTGGCGGAAAAGGGGATAATTAAATCTCTACTAAAGCCATAAATACCTCCAAATAACTGAGCGTAGAGAATTAATGTAAAAGCAATATAATGCCATTGCTGAGATAATTTCAGTAATTTTGGTGATAGCGACAATTTGTTGAATAAAAATTTAGAGTCTTGATAGTGACTCTCTAGCCATAATGCTGCTATAAAAACTAAATAAAAATGACCAAAATGGCGAGGATTTCCAGCAAATCTTAAATAAGTAAATGCGAGTATTACACCATTACCTATAATATAGAAAAAGAGAGGGATTGGCTTTTTAGAAAGTTTAATTAAAGTCAAACAAAATATAAATAAAGTGATGAAAGCACAAAAAATTGAATCCAGCCATCTTTTTTGCGGGATGATTAAAAAGTAACTAGCAAATAATCTATTTATACTTTTGAATAATTGGCGGATATCAAGTTGAATCGACCAGCCATTATTTAAACCTCCATGAAGATAGCTATCTCCAGGAGGAGTAATAATATAAGCTGACAATATTAGAAAGAATATAATAATTGCAATACTTAAAAATAAATCATATTTTTTGCTTTGATTGAAATATTGCTGTCTATGTTCCTTATCAAAACAAAATTCGACTAGCAAAGACAATGATAACGAAAATGATACCAGTAAAGCATAAGCGCTACTATTGGCTAGTAAACCTAATAAAATAGCCAAATATAAATAAGTTTTTTTTCTAGATGGAAATACTGCACAAAAAGCAAATATAAACAGCAGACTAAAGGCATAATTCCGAGAAATTAAAAAATATTCATATAAGGGAAAATAGCCAAATATAAACAGTAATTTTTGTTGAGATTTAAAAGGACTATATAAATAAAAAATTGCGATCGCAGTAATGGTAATAGATAAATGAAAAATTTGCATGATTAACGGATTGTCAGCAATTTTTCTCAAACATGCTAGAGAAAAATACCACAAAACCGGATGCCCTTCATATTTAATATTTGCAATTAAATCGGTAAAAGATTGGCTATCTCTCACAATCAACCAAGGGTTGAGTTCATCTCGCCACATTGAATGGTTAAGAATACCTATCAAACCGAGAATTGAAAAGATAATTACAATCAACCAAGGATAATAGGAAAATAAGGTTGAAATCCGATTAATTGCTTTTTTCGCTAACATTTATATTGCAAGGTATTTGTTAAATTATAATCAAATCCTTGTATAAAAATTTAATTTATAGCAATAGATAAAAACATCAAAACCTGGTCAACGATGACCAGGTTTTTGGGAATTCACAGGTTTCAAATTTTTTAAACTTAGCTAAATAATTGAAGGAGTAAACAACTAAGGTGGACTGAATAACTAGCAACTTCAGCAATCTTTGTTTTTCCGCTTTGGGATTTGGCTTCGCCTTTTATTTATATTATCAGGCTTTGACCACTTTTAATTAGAGTTATGCTGAACATTTGCTTGGGCTACTGACGGGAGACATCATAGTCGTTTGCCCTTTGGGGTTGGTTTTTCTTAGTTTGATGTCTTGCTATTCAATTTAACACTGAGTTAGGAATCAGTAAGCGCTAGTTTACTAAAGTTGACATTTTGTTTATTATTGCAATATTTGTTGTTAGTTATTAGCTAAATGTCAGAACCCCTACTTGTCAAGAAAGTCTGGGTTCTGGTGTGATGAAGAAATATCAGCTTACCAATTCCACATGACTGGGTTGTTATCAAGGTTATCAGTGACAATCCGCCCGATCGCATCGATTTCGGCAATTTCTTCAACGGAGAGTTTGACATCAGCGGCTTTGGCGTTATCTTTTGCTTGTTCAGGATAACGCGCACCGGCGATCGCATTTGCTTGGGGTTGGGCAATTAACCAAGCTAGTGCTAACTGTGCCAAGGTACAATGATGGCGTTCCGCTATGGGGCGCAGTTTATCTAAAGCTTGTTGAGCGTGTTCAAAGTTTTCGCCTTGAAATAGTTTATTACTAGAGCGATTATCTTCTGGGGCAAATTTTTGACCGCGAGGAAATTTACCAGTTAACAATCCTTGGGCTAAGGGTGAATAAGCCAAGATAGAAATTTGATTTTCGCTACAATAGGGCATAGCATCTTGTTCCACTTGCCGCCAAAATAGTGAATATGGGGGTTGCAAGCTATCGATGCGTCCATATTGTGATGCTTGGGCTAATTGTGCGCGAGAAAAGTTAGAAACACCAATCGCCCTAATTTTTCCTTGCTGTTTGAGATGATTTAAAGCATTCATCGTTTCTTCTATCGGTACGATTTCGCTATTAAACGAACCAGCAGGCCAATGAATTTGATAAAGGTCGATATAATCGGTTTTGAGGTTTTTTAAGGAGCGATCGCAAGCCTCAATCACTTGATCATATTTAAGATGGTTGGAAAAAACTTTTGTGGCATACTGTACTTGGTCGCGCACATCTGATAAAGCTTCGGCTACAATGCGCTCAGAGTGACCTTCACCATAAACTTCGGCAGTGTCTACAGTGGTAATTCCAGCTTCAAAGGCGGCGCGGATAGCTTTAATGGAGTCAGCATCTTCAATTCCCACCCACATCCTTTTACCAGCTTGCCAAGTTCCCACAATGATGGGTGTAATTTCTACGGCAGATGTACCTAATTTTCGCTTTTCCATGATGCTTCTTTAATTCATTTCCCCGGATAGTTTCATACTTTAACGGTCTTAGCGTGAAATTAAATCAGAGTTATAGTAGATGCCGATGAATTTGACTACGACTTTATACGCTCTCAAAGAATGGTCTGTGGCGATAAATGCTTTGGAAAGTGGCAAAACCATTATGTTGCTACGTAAAGGTGGTATTCATGAGCAAAATGGCCGCTTCCAAGTTGCTCATGAGCAGGTTTTACTTTACCCAACTTTTGAACATCAACAGTCATTCCTGCTAAAATCAGAATATGCTGACCTTGTTTGTCCAGTAACTCCTGGTTGGCATCCAGAAACGGTTCGCATTGGCAGTTGGGCGGAAATTACAGATATTTTGCCGATTAGTGAGGAGTCGACTGTTAACGCTTTACTCCCCTTTCATATCTGGAATGAGCATTTTATTTGCGATCGCTTGAAATGGAAACCGCGTCAGCCTTTGTATATAATCCTGTTACGGACTTATAAAATACCCAAGGTTCAAGAAATCCCCTATCTTCCTCAATATGGTGGTTGCAAGTCATGGATTGATTTAGCGCAACTAATTAACATCGAAGGTGCAACACCTGTTTTGTCAGATTCGCATTACTCCGCAATAGTCAAGGAAATTCGCACAATTGTTGGTGATTAGAGGTGAGAGGTGAGAGACAATAGCGCCTGCTGTGCTGTCTTGACTCAGCACCCAGCACTCAACACTGATAAATAAATCTTACTGGTGTAACTAGCAAAACAAATAAATTATTATTCAGCCATACGCCCAAAAAGTAACTCTTGCTACATACATTCGCAAAAACCGCAGATACGATCAGAAAATTCTTACCCTCATAACCAGCGAAGTATTGCTGAAAAGGGTGATATTTTTGTGCCTGTAAGCAATGCCGAATCATTATCCGTCATGGAGCTAAAGATATTGACTCATCAACAACTTTTTCATACAAAATCCGCAGCTATTGTCACTTTATGCAAGTTTCAGTGGTTGGGGATGGAGTGATTTTTTCGTGTTGCATCCTCAAATATGGTCTAGAAAACTCTATCTGTTGGCTTACGTAATTTTACTAAACCAATTTGTAGATAAATGGACACATACTAGGGGAATCAAAAATTATCCCAGAAGAGTGATGCAAGGCTTGACAAAAGTCTGCGATTATGCAATTTTAGCTAAACACTAAGGAGTTTGCCATGAATCGACAAATGTGCTGGTTATCTAAGTCTGGCAACGACGGTGAGAAAATTTTATATTTGCAAGTTGAGGCGAATAAAGGTTGGCGACCATACACAGCTTATCCGCAATTTGCAGTACCAGATTATCAAATTCCCGGTGGATCTAAAGGTTGGGCAACTTATCAAAAACTGCTAAAGGCTGGCTGGACATTAGTACCCAGCGCTAGAGCTAATGAGTTTGGTACTCAAGTAGAATACTCAGAATCGATGGTGCAGAATCAATAGTTGCAATTAAAGCATTTTAACAATCCCGAACAACGGCAGTGTTGCGTCAGTAAGTGACAACTGTTTACCAGCCTCTAGGCGAACCTTCACCGCGAGGATCGGCTGCTGCTTCTAAGCTGCCATCTGCTTTGACAGCGATCGCGTTAGCATTACCCCAAGGTGTATTTTCTTCCTTGATGTTGTGTCCACGGCGGCGTAAGTCTTGCAGAGTTAAAGCATCCAAACCCCAAGGTTCGACGCGCAACTCATCAGGAAGCCACTGATCATGTATGCGTGGTACGGAGACAGCTGCACCAACATCCATATTGTATTCCAGCACATTGAGAATCACTTGCAATACCTGAGTGATGATTGTGCTACCACCAGGGGCCCCCACTGCCATGCGGAGGTGATTATTTTCTGTAATGATTGTCGGAGTCATGCTCGACAGGGGAGTTTTGCGGGGTGCGATCGCGTTCGCTTCATTGCCAACTAAACCAAAGGCGTTAGGTACACCTGGCGCAATGGCAAAGTCATCCATCTCATTATTGAGTAAAATTCCTGTTCCTGGTGTCACCACACCAGCACCAAAACCAAGATTAATTGTAAAAGTCAGGCTGACAGCGTTGCGTTGTTCATCTACAACGCAAATATGGCTGGTTTCTGGAGATTCGTAGCGAGTAGCTTGCAACCTTAATAATTTGTTGGGTAAAGGCACAATTTGATTGCTAACTTGTCCAAAACGTTTGAGCGTTTCTGGTGCTACTGGCTTGATTTCTGACGCAGGTTTCGCTACATCCAGATTGATTTCTTGACGGCGCTGTTTAGCGTAAGCTGGACTAATGAGGGCTTGTACGGGTACTTTGACAAAATCAGGATCACCTAAATATTGTGAGCGATCGGCATAGGCTATCTTCATTGCTTCCGCCATTAAATGTAAACTATTAGGGTGGTGCCATCCCCATGCTTGCAAATCACTGGCACCGATAATGTTTAAAATCTGCAATAGATGAACACCGCCTGATGATGGTGGTGGCATTGAACAGACTTTAGCTTGGTGAAAACTACCGCAGAGAGGAGTTCGCCATATCGGTTTGTATGCCTTCAAATCATCTAAAGTAATTAGACCATGATTTTGTGCCATGTCTGATGCGATCGCACGGGCAATTTTGCCAGTATAAAAACTTTGAGGATTCTCGGCAATGCTTTCTAAGGTGCGTGCTAAGTCCCGTTGTACTAATCTTTCTCCAGGCTGATAAAATTCGCCATTGCGGATAAATATGCCTCTAGCGGCGGAATTCTGGAGAATTACGGGTTTGCGGTTTTCGTAAACTTGAATTGATCGCCAAGTTAATTGTTTACTTAATATAAACCCATTTTTAGCCAGTGCGATCGCCGGGTTGACAACTTCCTTCCAAGGCAGCTTACCATAACGGCGATGCACCTCATACATCCCCGCCACCGTTCCTGGTGTCGCCACCGCCAAATATCCATTCACACTTGCATTCGGACGCACCTTTCCCTGTGCATCTAAATACATATTCCTTGTCGCTTTAATAGGTGCGCGTTCCCGAAAATCCAACGCCTTCATCTCGCCAGTTTTCTCAGAATGCAGCAGCAAAAATCCCCCGCCACCAATTCCCGCTGAAAAAGGTTCAACTACAGATATCGCAAAAGTCGTGGCGACTGCTGCATCAACCGCGTTACCACCCTGGCGTAACATCAAAAGTCCCGCCTCACTCGCCAGAGGATGTGCAGATACTACCATCCCCTTTTTACTGCGTAAGGGTAAAGTGGTAGTCGCTGATGCAACTTGGCTGTAACAGAGAACCCCAAGGGAAAAGACTGTAAATACAACCTGTTTGGGTTTCGTAAAGATCGACATTTGTATACTGTTTTATTTGATATGTCTTAGCCTATCGCTCGATAGCGTAATTATTTATTGAAATTTGCATATTATATATAGGACTTATGCAAATCTTTTTCCTCTTTCTTTGCGTACTTTGCGGTTCTTTACTTAAATTCCTTGAAATTAAGAAGTTGCTTTACTCACTAAAACAAAGCCGCGTGTTTTACCTGAAACTGTATCCTTAGTATTAATCGCCTTCCATAAATCTGCCGCTTTAACCCACACTGGTGGATATTTATAACGAGAAACATCCATAATTAAAAATCTATCTGTCTGCTCATTGTAAGCAGCAATTGGTGAAATATGCCCACCTTTTTCTTGACCAATTTCTTTACGTAAATAGTTAACTATTACAAAATTATTAGGTTGCTTTAAATTTTCAGCTACTAGCTTACGAAACTGTTCTAAATTAGTATCAGTCGCGTGATAAATCTTGACTTGAACATCATAACTAGCAAGTAATCCGCCTAATTGATCTAAAGTCATTCCTCCACGAGCAACAACTTCAGGTGCCAGCACTTTTTTAGTTTTTTCATTGCTAAAAAAGTTTTCTTGCGTAAATACTCTGTAGGGAGAATATTGTGGTGATTCTGGTGCGAGAACTCCTAAACCATTCAATACCATGACACTACTAGCAACGCCACAAAAAGCTTGATTATTTTGAGTTATAAACTGCATACTCAAAGGAAAGAAATCTTCTCTAGCTCGACTTTGAATTAATAACTTTTCTCCCTCATCTGAATTAAAGCCAATTAGGTTATTTGAAAGAGGTAGTGTTTGAGAAATAACAGTACCACTAGAAACACAAAACCAGATAATTGAAGCTTTAACAGTTGTTTCAAAAGTTTTGCGTAACTTAATATTCATAATTTCTCCATATAAAAACTTTGCGCCTCTGCGCACGCCACTTGCTACCCTGCGGGAACGCTTTCAGCGAACAAGTCAGGAAACCTGCCCAGTGCAGTGGCTTCTCTGCGTGAGACTAAACCTTTAGCCTTACGAAACTCACGCACAACTTCCTTAATATCTCTTAGTTCTCCCTCAACCAAATAATTTAACTGCCGCATTTCATCTGCGGAAATTTTACCAGAAAGTTGAGCGATCGCACTTCTCAACTCCGGGTATTTATTCAACACTGCTTGTCTGACAATTGGTGTAGCTTCATAGGGTGGAAAATATTGTTTATCGTCCTTCAATACAGCTAAACCTAAACGAGCAATTTGTCCATCAGTAGAATTTCCCGCCACCATATCTACCTGTTTTTGTATTAGGGCGCGATATATTAAACCCAAGTCCATAATTTGCGGTGATTTAGAAAAATGCAAATCGTAGGTTTTAGCTAACCCTGGAAAACCATCTTCTCGTTCTAAAAATTCGTAGCCGAAACCGCCGCGCCATTGCGGTGTATATTGTGCAGCCTGCGATAAGGTTTGCAGATTATATTTCTTCGCATCTTCACCACGAATTACGATTGCAAAGGTATTTTCAAAACCTAGACTAGGCATTACTTCCAGCTTAAATTGCTGCGAGTATGCTTGTTTTAATTTCTCGTAAACAACTTTTGGGTCATTTACAGCTTTTTGTTTTAAAATACCAGTAAAAGCTGTGCCTGTGTATTCAATATAAGCATCAATTTTGCCAGCAAGAATAGCATTATGACAAACAAAAGAACCACCTAAACGAGGACGACGAGCAACTTTAAGTTTGGTTGTTTCTTCAATTTGTTGGGCTAATAATTCACCTAAAATATCTTGTTCTGTAAAATCTTTAGAAGCAACAACAATATCACCAGTGGTATTATTCGAGTTGGGGTTACAAGCTGCGATCGCTACTACTAAAGCAAAAGTTAAAATGAAAAATATCAAAAATTTTTTCATTACTTTTATTTGATTTTTAATCGTTTTTCAAATAATCCAATTAGCAAATCTGCGAGTAATGCAATCACGGCGGCGGGTACTGCCCCCGCTAAAATTAAATCATTATTCACCACCGCAATTCCGCGAAAAATAAACACGCCTAAACCACCAGCACCAATAGCAGCGGCAATAGTGGCAATGCCAATAGCTATAACTGTGGCAACTCTTACCCCAGCTAAAATTACACCCATCGCTAAGGGAATTTCGACTTGTAATAGTAATTCTTTATCAGTCATTCCCATGCCTCTACCAGCTTCAATAATTGCTGGATCTACACTTGTAATACCTGTATATGTGTTGCGAATTATCGGCAGAAAAGAGTATACAGTCAAAGCTACAATTGCCGGAACAACACCAATACCACCAATTACAGGTACAGGAATCAATAACCCAAATAGCGCCAAACTCGGAATAGTTTGTAACACATTAGCTAGTCCCAGAATTGGTTGACGCAGGCGAGGTTGACGAGTAATTAAAATGCCTAAAGGAATGCCGATAAATGTTGCGATTCCAATAGCAATGCCTACCAAAAACAAATGTTCTAGTGTATGCTGAAAAATTTCTGGCGCATACTTAATCAGGAAAAAATCTTTCATAAATTGTCTTGCAGAGAACGCAGACATTCAAGAAATGCTAGGCTTTCTGGATGTTGCGATCGCAGAAATTCCTCCTTTGTACCCAATACTACCAGTTCTCCGTCATACATCAAACCGATTCTAGACCCTAAAACAAAAGCTTCTTGAATATCGTGAGTAACAAAAACTACTGTCTTGCCGAGTTCTTGCTGTAACCGCCGAAACTCCTGCTGCAATTCTAAACGCGTAATCGGATCAAGTGCGCCAAAAGGTTCATCCATCAACAAAACTGGGGGATCTGCTGCTAACGCCCTCGCTACACCTACCCTTTGCCTTTGTCCCCCGGAAAGTTCGTGGGGATAACGCCCAGCAAACTGCACAGGATCTAAACCCACTAATTGCAACAATTCATACACTCGCGTTTTGATTTGTTTCGGTTTCCAACTTTCTAAACTAGGAACTAAACCCACATTGCGTTCTACAGTGAAATGGGGAAATAAACCAGTTTCTTGAATTACATACCCAATCTTCCGCCGTAGTTTAATTTCATCCCATTGATTTGTCGGTATGTTATCAAAAATTACCTCGCCTTTTGTAGGTGTAAAAAGGCGATTAATTAACTTCATTGTCGTGGTTTTGCCGCTACCGCTACGTCCAAGTAAGATTAAAGCTTCTCCTTGATAGATAGAAAAGTTGAGATGAGATACTAAATTGCGACGGTTGCGGCTAAAGCTGACATCGTGGAATTCAACAGCAATTTGGCGATTTTGCGACATGGTTGACTGTTGCTATAGGCTGACTTTACGTTATTATTGCTGATTTTGCTCATAAGTCAAATTTGATTCAGCCATAGAGACTATGTATGTGTTGTCACGTTAGCCGACGAAGATAAAGTCATGCAAAGTGGCGTGTTCGCCACTTTGCTAATTTTTATTTATGAAAAATTATCTCGAAAATATACACAGAACACATCATAATAAATTGCCACAAGCTTCAAAACACCCACTGATGGCAAGCATAACTATATTGATGTCTCAAATGTTTTTTACCCCACCCTAGCCATCCTCTTATACCTTAGCCACGCCAACAGGGCTAACATCAATTTTTTTATCAAAAATAAAGCGGGGTTTCAGCAATATTCTCAACAGTAATAACAGAGAACTTAACTCTCCTGGGGCATTTTGACGTTTCCATTGTCCGGGACGACAAAATAAAATTTCTACTAAACGACGATGTTGATTAAGGCTGACTGATTCAAAGTAAATGCGGATAATGGGAAATTCATTAGCAAATCCTGTACTTACAATCTCTGCATTTAGGTGTAGATTTTCTTCAGCAATTTTGATTGTTAATGGTTGACTGACAAATAAATTTATGGGTAGTTGCTGAGTTAGTGCTATTTCTGCACCACTTTCCGACATCATTGTGGTAACACCCCAAAAACTTTCCTTTTCAATTTTTAACTCAACAACTCGCCGTAGATCAAACCATTCAAATTTATCTGTTTTGGGTGCATCGAGGAAAACTAGAATTGCCGAACCAATCATGAGTAAATTATAGATACTCCACACCCAACCTACGCCCATATATACAGTTTGTTCAGCTATTGCTGGTACTTCTGTAGCCATAGATTGTTTGAGTATGCACATACAGATGGTTTGCCACAAACTAATAGCTGTAGCGATAAATAATAGAATTAAAGGTGAGGCTAATTTCCAATTGAAAGTATAGCGATCGCTACTTATTCCTTTGGGTGTGACTTTAAATCCTGTCGAGAAGGGACGCAACAGAGAGTTAATTACTGTCCACGCTACAGGAAAACATAATACTAAAAAATAAATATCTGATAAAAATGCTGAACGAGAATACTTATTTAACCAGGCAAATACTGTGAGATTAACTAAGTAAACAGGCAACCAAAAATAAATTAATTCTGGTAATTTTGCCCGAATCGGAGTAACATTCAAAAATGAATAAGCCAAGGGCATTAACAGAAAAGAAATACGGGAAATAGTGGCAAACCAACTCAAAAATCCTCCCAAATGGGCTAATCTTTGTGTCAAACTAAATCCCGGAACGATTAGCGGATTAGACTGAATAAACAGCCCTTGAAGTGTACCTTGCGCCCAACGCAGGCGTTGCGTTGCATAAGCAGCTATATTTTCGGCGGCTAAACCTGCACTGAGTAATTCATTTAAATAAATAATCCGATAACCATAAGCAGCTAAATTAACTCCTGTAAAGTAATCTTCTGATAAAGATTCAGTGACAAAACCGCCAGTTTTTTCTAATGCAGTGCGGCGCACAACAAAAGAAGTACCTGCACAAATGGCACTTTCTGCACCATCTCGCATCGACTGAATATGTCGATGGAATATTTCTTCATCGGGAGTAAGAATATTTTCTAATCCGAGATTTCGGGCTATGGGGTCAACATTATAAAAGCTTTGTGGGGTTTGGACTATGGCTATAGTTTCATCCTGAAAAAAGCCCACAGTACGAGTCAGAAAGTTTTTGGTAGGAACAAAATCTGCATCAAAAACAGCGATTAGTTCACTATTAGTTTGGGTGAGAGCGTTATTTAAGTTTCCGGCTTTGGCATGTTGATTATTTGCTCTGCTAATGTATTGACAGCCAAGTTCTGCTGCTAGTTCTCGTATTTCTGTGCGCCGATTATCGTCCAAAAGATAGATGTTTTTTTGAGAATATTCTATAGCTTGACAACCAATAATCGTACGCCGCACAATAAATTCTGGTTCATTGTATGTAGGAATAAAAATATCTACAGATGGCATAAAATCTCCATTGATCACCGCAATGGATTTTTCATCTGCTTCCCGGTGACGCTCTTTAATATTTAACATTAAAAATAGTTCAATTAAGCTGCTAGAAATCATTACAATCTCTAAAGCAAATAGCCCCAAACTAATTGCACCATTTAATGGATCTGCAAGGTTAAGGGTAGAGAGCGATCGCCATAATAAATACCGCAAAGTTAAGATAATTAATATGCCGACTATTAACCGCTGCGACCAAACTCGCGGCTGAGGTGAAAGTTTCATCACAACAAACATTGTGATGAGCAATGCCAAAGTTAGTGAAAGTAAATATTTATTATTTACCATTGGCGCTTCTAACCACATTGGCGGGTTCATTTGCCAAATATAAATTTGAGCAAAAAATCCATCAATTGTCATCTCACCAGCAAACCAACCTGCTACCAGCAAGCCAGATAAGATCACAATGCTCAACAGCATTAGCGCCACTAGGCGAAAGATAAAAACTCTTTGATTAATAAGATGATCAGAATGCCTCTGTTTCTGATTCAAAAGATTAAGTCTGGCAATTTCACGTTTTTGCACTTGATTAATCTCCTAAATAACTAAATATTTTAACTTATTTAGATGAAAATATTATATAGTCTATTGACGATACTCACCCTCAAATATTAGATGAAAAAATCAATTTTATAGCTATTTTCTGGATAAATAAGTTTAAAATTAATGAGATTAAATTCTGATAAAAATGGCTGAACTAAATTTTTAACTAATTCTCAGCTTAATTTAATATTCATCATCACAGACAGCTATAAATTTTCCTCATATACATATATTTGAGGATGTAAACACTATGAAATTTAATAGTTTCGCTATCCTTGGTATGGTTGCAACTGTTAGCCTAGGCTCTATTAACGAAGTCACTGCATATCAGACACCCCCTTCAATACCTGTTGCTCAAACTGCAATTACTCAAGTGGCTGCTGCTGTAGGTCAGTCTGCTTTCTTTCGCCGTGGAGAACACGCAACGAAAGGAAAAGTCAGCATTGTCACAAGAAATAACACCAGATATTTGCAGTTTGATCGCAATTTTAGTACCAGTAGCGGCCCTGATGTGTATGTTATTTTACATCGCTCTGCTGCACCCCAAATCTATGGTTTAAAAAGAAAAGATTATGTTTTAATTGGTCGTTTGAGACGATTTAATGGTAGTCAAAGCTACGTTATACCAAGAAATCTACAATTGTCTGGATATAGATCAGTAGCAGTTTGGTGTCGCAAATTTAATGCTACTTTTGGTTATGCCAGTTTAGGTGGTTAATTGAAAAATCAGTCAGAATTCAGAAATGAAAATCAAGATGCTCATGGAGTCGCCAAGTCCAAATTATCTGGTATTCAACCCATTTATTCACTACTTCCAAGAAAATTCTGAATTCTGGTTACTGATGGATATATTCTGTTTTGATAGTTATCATACAAAAAATTATGGAAATAGCAGATTTTCTTGGGCTTTTACATCCGGCGATCGCAGTAATTTTTGTCTTTCCTTTGATTGGGAATGTTGTGAATTTTGCTTGGCAAACACGTCAACGTCGTTTGCAAAATTTAACTGAAAATAAAAGCAAAATTCCACCTGTAGTTGGTAAAGAACATAAACAGTTAGGTGATTGGTTAACCAGTGCCGTTGTTGGCTTAACATTAGTCGGGTTAGCCTATCCCATTGGTAAAAATATTATCAAAAAGCAATTATGGAATACTGCTAATTTTCAAGTAATTTTTATCATATTAATGTTTGTGGCGACTATTGCTTCTTTAGTATTAATTTATCAAGCAAAACAAAAGTTATGGCGAGGGATTTTTGCAATTTTAACGGGTATTGGTTTAGTAGTTCTAGGCTGTCAAGATGGTGTTTATCGCCTGACTAATGAGTGGTACTGGTCACACTACTATATTGGTATTACCGCATCACTACTGATGGTTTTTTCTCTGGCAATTGTGCAAGATATTTATAAGTCTCATCGCTGGCGGGTAATTCATACAATATTAAACTGTGTTGCTCTTTTACTGTTTATTGGACAAGGATTAACAGGTACAAGAGATTTATTACAAATTCCCTTAAGTTGGCAGGAACCTTATATTTATCAGTGTGATTATGTTAACAAAACTTGTCCAACACCAACCCCTCAACCACCGAAGTGAATCAAATTCAGAAAATTTTTCGCACAATTGATCCTTTTTCACTACGCGTTCGACTCACAATTGGAATTGCTGCGGTTTCGGCTTTAGGATTAGGTAGCCTAGCTATCTGGACAAGCTGGAAAATGCAGCAATTTTTAATTAGTAGTTATAAAACTAATATTCAACAAATTACCCAACATTTGCCTTATTATGTAGAACTATATACTGAAGTTTTACCAGAAGAAAATGGACTGCAAAAGGCAATTAATAATTTAAGTACAGCAAATACATATTTGTGGGTCAAAAATTCCACAAATCAAATAATAGCCCAATCAGATAACTTAAATAAATTACCCAAAAAAAAAGTATCTGAGTTAATGGATTTAACTCAGACATCAATTAAACCCATAGCCCAAGAAATGGGTAAAACCTACTTTGTAATGTGTGGTAGTACTTTGAGGTTACAAGGTCAGAATGTGGGAACATTATTTGTCGTCCAGGATGTCACTCAAGAACAAAGTATGTTTTTAGTGATTGTGCAGAGTTTGGGGATTGGCAGTGTTGTCACTATTACAATTATTTCTGTGGCGATCGCATTTTACATCAAACGTTCCCTGCAACCCCTACGCCAGTTAAGTCAAATGACAGAAGTCATTTCCATTGCAGACTTAGGACAAGCGCAACTTTATTTAGATAAAGCACCCAGCGAAGTTAGAGAATTAACTCAAACTTACAACATGATGTTATCGCGTCTGTTCCAATCTTGGGAGCAAGAGCGACAATTTGTCAGTAATGTATCTCATGAATTACGTACACCTCTAACCATCGTACATGGCTATTTGCAAAGCGTTTTGCGACGGCAGAATAACTTAACCGAAGTTCAACAAGAAGCTTTAGCCACAGCCGCAGCTGAAGCTGAACGTACCATTCGGCTGTTACAAGATTTGCTCGATTTAGCCAGAGCGGATAGTGGGAATTTGCTATTTCGCCTCGAACGTTGTTTGTTAAATGATTTAATCTCAGAAATTGTGGTCATGGCGAAAACTTATAGCGATCGCCAGATTACAATTGAATCAACTAACCAGCCAATTGAGGCTAAAGCTGACTACAATCGCCTCAAACAAGTTTTACTCAATTTAATCGATAATGCCTTTAAGTATTCTGATCCAACAACTGCTGTCACTATTAAGTTTTATCAACAAGCAGACCAAGCTATCATTCAAGTTTGTGATCAAGGTTATGGTATTCCTTTACAACATCAATCACGAATTTTTGAGCGATTTTATCGTATAGATGAAGCCCGTACTAGTTCCACTGGTGGCTGTGGTTTAGGACTATCCATTGTAAAAACTTTAGTTGAGGGGATGAATGGAAATGTAACGGTGCGATCGCGTTTAGGTGAAGGGAGTATATTTACAATTACATTGTCTGCTTATTTATCAAGCTCTAGCTAATGACTATTAATATTTTTTGATTCCTAAATTATTTCACACTGACAAATAATAACCTTAATTACTTAACTTTATTTTTAGCCAACTATTTACTCTCACCATGAGAATTTAACGGCAGTCTTACTATTACCGTAGTTCCCATATTCTGCTTACTTTCTATACTAATTTCACCACCATGTAAATCTACACACTTTTTCACCATAGCCAGCCCTAAGCCTGTTCCTTGAATTCGCCGCGCATTACTAGCTCTGTAAAAAGTCTGAAATAGATTTATTTGGTCTTTTTCAGGGATACCAATACCTTCATCCCGCACCTGAAAAACTACCATATCTTCTCCACAATCTAAATTAAACCAGACATTACTTTGTGGCGGAGAATATTTAACAGCATTAGAAATTAAATTAGTTAAAATACAATACAGTAATTCCTCATCCATATAGCTAATGTTGCATTTTCCTGCATAGTTAAAGATAATATTCTGCTGACCAACCGCCTTCATTTGCAGAACATCTGTGATTTCTTCACAAAAACTAATTAAATCTAAAAGTGCAGGTTTATATTCTAATTTGGCAGCCTCACTTCTGCTCAAAAATAACACTTCATCGAGTAGCTGAAGCATGTGATTAATTGCATCTTGCACACGTTCAAAATAGAAACTTTTTCGCTCCTCATTCAAGTTATTTTGATGTTGCAGTATATCCATAGCAGTCCTAATTGTAGTCATTGGGTTACGAAACTCATGAGAAACCATTGCCACAAAATTAGACTTTAGCTCATTAAGTTGTTGTTCTTTAGCTAATGCTTGACGGCTAATTTCTTCACTCTCTCTTAACTTATTCAGAATTTCTTCTCGTTCAATTGCATAGCGAATAGCACGTACTAATCGCTGGATGGTAATTTGGTCTTTCACTAAATAATCTTGAGCGCCTTCTGCTAATGCTTGCATGGCTAATTCTTCATCATCAAGCCCAGTTAAAACCACTACAGGAATATCTGGTACTACGGCTCGATATTCTTTTAAAGTATCTATTCCCACAGAATCAGGTAATCCTAAATCTAACAAGACAACATCAAATTTATCTTGTTTGAGAGTTGCACTTTCCCAACCATCTTTTAAGTGTTTCTGATTCACTAAACTTAACTCTATTGCTTCAGACAATCTTTCAACATGCAGTATCTTTAATTCCTGTTGATAGGCATGTAAAAATATTTGATGCAGTAGCTTGGCATCACTAGGACTATCTTCTACCAAGAGAACTTGAATCATTATTTTTTGCATAAAATATATTTATGTAAACTTGCCCAATAATCATTTGATTTTTTCATTGTCAAAACAATGCTCAATCATAATTCATATTGGACAAATAGAAAAAGACATTATTAAATTGATGAATCTGGTGGAAGCGTGACCGCTGCTAACCAAAAATCTTTAATTAACTGCACAGCTTCAATAAACTGGTAGATATCAATGGGTTTTGTGACATAGCAATTAGCACGGAGATTATAGGAACGTAGTATGTCTTGTTCATCTGTTGAGGTAGTCAGCACAACAACAGGAATACGTTTTAGGCTGGGGTCAGATTTAACTTCCGTCAGGACTTCCCGTCCATCCATCCCTGGTAAATTCAAGTCGAGTAAAACTAAATCTGGACGAGGCGCATCAGCGAACTCTCCTTGCTGGCGGAGATAATTCATTGCTGTTTCACCATCTTCTACCCAGTGCAAGTTGTTGGCAATTTTGGCATTGACAAAGCCTTTCATAGTGAGATTAGCGTCACTAGGAGAGTCTTCAACTAGCAAAATTTCCACACACCGACATACCTGACCATTTTCGATACTGTTATTAACCATATATTACATGTCTTTATCCAAAATTTTTCAGGTAACTGATTCATGAAGAGTAAAGTAAAAAGTTGTACCTACCCTTAGCTGAGATTCAGCCCAGATGCGACCATTATGGCGTTCAACAATTTTTTTACAAATAGCCAAACCAATACCTGTACCCGGAAATTCTCGACGGGTATGTAGGCGACGGAAAATTTCAAAAATCCGCTCAAGATATTGGGATTTAATGCCAATACCATTATCTTGGACTGAGAACAACCAAACATAGTGCTGAGTAAAATTTTCTTCCCCTACGCCCATACTCTTCTCCTGCCTCACTGCACTAATATGAATTTGTGGTGGCACATCTTTGCGGTGAAACTTGATAGCGTTACCAATCAAATTTTGAAATAATTGTACTAGCTGAGTTTTATCTGCGAGTACGTTAGGTAATGGCTCATGAGTGATGATAGCTTGACTTTCGGCGATCGCCATCTGTAAATTACTCAGAACTTCACTAAGTACAGCATTGCAGTCAGTCGATGTAAATGCTCGACCCCGTGTCCCTACACGAGAATAGGCCAGCAAGTCTTGAATCAACTGCTGCATTCGTTTCGCACCATCAATGATGTAATCTAAATATTCTTGGGCAGACTCATCTAGCCGTTCTTGATATTCTTCCACTAATAGTTGGCTATAGCCTGTGACAGCCCGTAATGGTTCTTGCAAATCATGGGAAGCCACATAAGCAAACTGTTCTAATTCTTGATTCGAGTTCCTCAATTCTTCGTTCAGCTTTTGTAATTCCGCTGTACGTTCCTGCACTTTAATTTCTAATTCGGCTTTCGCCTGTTGTAGTGCGTCCTCTGCTAGTTTGCGCTCTGTAATATCCGTGTGAGTCCCTATCCACTCTTGAATCTCGTTATCACCATCTAATATAGGAACTCCCCGCACAGCAAAAAA
Source organism: Nostoc sp. C96 (assembly GCF_059384975.1). NCBI lineage: Bacteria > Bacillati > Cyanobacteriota > Cyanophyceae > Nostocales > Nostocaceae > Nostoc > Nostoc sp. C96. Next base: position 1,484,006 of record NZ_CM182020.1, read on the forward strand.
TCGATAGCTACCATCAGCCACTCGCACACGATGTTCTAGCTTATAAGGACTTTTCCATTCCTTAGCCTGATTCCATAAAAACTGAGAAAAATCCCGGTCTTTCAGGATGAATTGCATTCAGCCATCCCCATTTTTCAATTTCTTCCTGACTTTGCCCGGTTAAAGTTACCCAAGAAGAATATTCTTTGGGAAATCCCCTTGCATCAGCTAACCAAACTGCTTGAGATGTCGCAATTACCAATGAACGATAACGTTTTTCACTGTTTTCTAAAGCCAGTTCTGCTAATTTGCGGCGCGTGATGTCTTGAAAGAAAATTGATAACCCTTCTCGACTGGGATAAATTCGATTTTCAAACCAACGCTCCCACGGTGGATAATACTCTTCCATCTCAATTACCTTCTGTTCTGCCACAGCTTGGTAATAAGCATAATAAAACTGTTGTCCCACACCTTCGGGAAACTCTTCCCAGATATTTTTGCCAATCAAGTCTTCAGGACGACGATTGAAAATTTGTCCTGCCCTTTGGTTAACGTAGGCATAACACCAATTCACATCTAAAGCGACAAAAGCATCAGTGACAGTTTCTAGAATATTTACTAGTTTTGCTTTTGCTGCTTGCTGTTCTAAAAGAATGGCTTCTGCTGATAAAAGCTTATTAATCCGAATTTGCTCTTGCAGCAGCAAATAAACCACTACTATCAGAAAAAAACTCAAGCCATATCCTAAAGCCACTACAAAAATAATTTGACTAAAACTATCATCTGTATTGGCTATCCGCTGCTGTAATAAGGTTTTTTCTTCACTCTCCATTACTTGAGTGAGATGTTTAAGTTGTGCGTCTATATTAAAAGCCAGATTAGTTTGATAAATTTCTACGGCTTTTGACAAACCTTGTTGTTCAAAAATATCAATGGATTTCTGTAATAAATCAAATTTATATATGAGGCTAGTTTCAATTTTCTGAATCTGGGCTTGTTGCTGAGAGTTGTCCCTAGTTAAATTCCTGATTAATTGAATTTGTTGAGTTACCTTTTGCTTTTCCTGCTCATAAACTACTTTATAAATTGCCTTTTTTGTAAAAATGTAATTACTACGGGCATTTTCTACATTACTCAAACCAAGATGCAGGTGATCTAAGGCTTCTATAACTTGATGAGTATGAATTACCCATTGCTTTTCTTGTGTTAACCGCTGGAAGCTGATAAAAGATGTTATCCCCACCCCACACAGCAGTAGTAATGCCACACCAAAACCACCTGCAACAAATTTTTCTGAAAGTTTATTCATAAGCAACTCGCAGAAGTTCAGTTGAGAACTAAATAATATATATTCTTAATAGTTAAACAGCAAAAGATATCAATCAGATGATACTTCCACTAAGTGGAAAAAAACTCAAACTTTTGCTTATATTTAATATTTATTAATGGCTAAATTTCTAACTACTTAGATTATCAAGATTTATCAAAAGCAATAATTTACAAAAGCTATGCCAATTATTGGGTGACATAGTATTTTGAACACTAAATATATGTCTATTGATAGATGACAGAATTAACTATCAATATTTTTTAATTATTTATCATTACAAATTAGTCTCAACTATGTAGGATAGGACTTACGCAACGCCGATATTGTCATTGCAACCGGAACCGTAATCTCAGCGTCAAGAGAGATTACTTCCCTATCGCTCGTAATGACGGAGTTACTCTATTTTTTCGTAAATCCTGCTATAAAAATTGAGTGGGTAATCATGCTTTTGCTGGCATCACCCACTCAACTTTTACTGACTAAAAATCATTAAATAATTTTTACCAAATTATTTAGGCTCTACACATCTGAATAAAATTAACGTGATTCAGTACCTTGATTAGGGCTACCTGCTACATCATCTTCTCCAGGTGCTTCTGGTGTAGCTGTCTTTCTCGCATCAGACTTAGACGCATCTCCAGTTTTACGAATATCTTCTTGTAAAGGGGTTTGATAGCCACCAGAAGCTGTAGGGGTGGTATCTTGATTGTTAGAAGATTTTTGTTTTTGTTCTTCAGCCATAACTATAAACTCCTACGTTTTATTCTTGGCTTTATTGTAGAGATATGAAGAATGTAAAGTTATCTATCTAAAATCTGGTTCTGAATAAATTTTTACTCTCTCGGAAGTACTAGAACAACCGAACTCAGGAGCTAGTCGTCAGAATTTAAACACAAACAGCCCCACTATACTGAATGTACTCAAACAATTTATCATTACCATCTGGATGTATTTTGCGTCAGGCAACATCGGCTGATAAGTGGTCAATTCGTTCATTAGTATTTTTAGCTAAACTTGACCCTACCCAATTACGTTGGCAACAGTTTTCTGTGCTTGAATGTGAGGGTAATTTAATTGCTTGTGGACAACTACGTAATTTTGTAGGTGTACAAGAACTGGGTAGTTTAGTTGTTAAACCAACTTGGAGAGGACGTGGGTTAGGCAGTTTGCTCACTCAGCATCTCATAAGTCAAGCAACAGAACCACTATATTTAGAATGCTTGGGTGAAAATTTATCACAGTTTTATAGTCGCTTTGGTTTTGTCACAGTTGATTTTGAAAATATTCCGCCATCTCTCAAGCAGAAATTTGGCATCTCTCAATTTGCTAAACAACTGTTCAGAGTGCCTATAGTATTTATGAAATATTGCCAGGAGTAGGAAGCAAAAAGTAAAGTTTAATTAATAAACTCAGTTACACGCTGCCAAAGTTGCTCTATCAAATCAGGATCGTCTGCATTAAACCACTCAATTTGCGGATATGCTCTAAACCATGTACGTTGTCGCTTGGCGAATTGTCGTGTATGTAAAACTGTTAATTCTTTGGCTGTATTTAAAGTAATCTCACCAGCTAAATATTGCTTGATTTCCTGATATCCCAAGGTATTTAACAAAGATAAATCAGTACCATATTTTTGGCAAAGATATTCAACTTCAGATACTAACCCATCGGCAATCATCTGTTCAGTTCGCTTGTGAATGCGTGCGTCTAATTTATCAACATCACAATCTAAGCCAATCTGTAAAATTGGATAATCTGGTGGGTTTTCTCCTTGTTGATTAGAGATAGGAATTCCAGTTATATAAAATACTTCTAATGCGCGTAAAGTCCGCACGGGATCGTTAGGATGAATTTTATTTGCGGCAACAGGATCAACTTGTTGCAACATACCATATAGTTGATTTTGTCCGAGAGATGCTAATTGCGATCGCAATTCATCATTAGGCGCAACTTTGGGAATTTTCATTCCTTGAACTATGGAACGTATATATAAACCAGTTCCACCTACTAAGAAAATTGGCTCGACACCAACCGACTCAATCAAAGCTTGTGCCTGCTCTTGATAATCTGCTACCGTCATAGTGTCTGTTGGCTTGCAGATATCTATTAAATAATGTGGCACTAATTTTTGTTCTGCTAACGTTGGTTTAGCTGTGCCAATATTAAACTCACGGTAAACTTGACGGGAATCTGCACTGAAAATCACAGAACCCAATCTTTTAGCTAAACTTAGCCCTAAACCAGACTTACCTGTTGCAGTCGCTCCACAAATAACAATTAATTTGGTCATTGGCTAATGGTCAATTGTCAATGGTCAATTGTCAATAGTTCATCTCCCTAACCCCTTTGTGTTAACATGGCAGTTTAGTATTTTTGTACTATATTCTCAATAGATGAGAACCGTGTTAACCTCTCAAAGAAGTATTTTTATTGAGGTTTAACAAAATCATCTTTAAAAATACTCTGTGTCCATTAGTGCTGAAAAAAGTGATTTCGGAAAAAATTAGATGATCTATCGGGAAAACTTATGGGGATACATCCCCTAGATAAACTTCTCATAGAATTGCCCTACAGTCGTCACTAAGGCTTTTGTGTTAGAATTTTGGTGTGTTTTTGCTTTTTCAGCCTTTGGGCGATTTCAACCCCACGCATCAGGAGAATTTTCATGACGAGCAGTTACAGTGCCGATCAGATTCAAGTTCTGGAAGGTCTGGAAGCCGTCCGCAAACGACCGGGGATGTACATTGGTTCTACCGGGCCGCGAGGACTCCACCATTTAGTTTATGAGGTGGTAGATAACTCTGTTGATGAAGCATTAGCAGGATACTGCACCCATATAGAAATAGAGATTAATGCAGATGGTTCTGTGAGTGTAACAGATGACGGTCGGGGTATTCCTACCGATACGCACTCGCGGACTGGGAAATCGGCTTTGGAAACCGTAATGACAGTGCTGCACGCTGGTGGTAAATTTGGCGGTGGCGGCTACAAAGTTTCGGGAGGATTACACGGGGTTGGGATTTCTGTAGTTAATGCTTTATCAGAAGTTGTCGAAGTTACGGTTTGGCGGGATAAAAAGGTTCATACCCAACGTTATGAGAGAGGTGTTCCCGTTACTGAACTGGTAGCAAAGCCTTATAAAGAAGCGAGAACCGGGACTTCCGTAACTTTCAAACCAGATACACAAATCTTTACGACTGGGATTGAATTTGATTACATCACCCTAGCAGGCCGTTTGCGAGAATTGGCTTATCTGAATGCAGGGGTGAAAATTACTTTCACAGACAATCGTTTAGAACTTCTTAAAAGCGATACACCCAAAGTTGAAACCTATGAATATAAGGGTGGGATTAAAGAATATATCGCTTACATGAACCGCGATAAGCAGCCGCTACATGAAGAAATTATTTATGTACAAGGCGAACGCAGCAATGTGCAGATAGAAGTTGCGTTGCAGTGGTGTACTGATGCTTATACAGACAACGTGTTGGGTTTTGCGAATAATATCCGCACCGTTGATGGCGGAACCCACCTAGAAGGTTTAAAGGCGGTACTGACTCGGACGTTAAATGCGATCGCCCGCAAGCGCAATAAAATCAAAGAAAATGAACCCAACCTCAGCGGGGAACATGTCCGTGAAGGTTTAACAGCAGTCATTTCTGTCAAAGTCCCCGATCCCGAATTTGAAGGACAAACCAAAACTAAACTGGGTAATACTGAAGTACGGGGAATTGTTGATTCCTTGGTAGGGGAAGTTTTAACTGAGTACCTCGAATTTCATCCGGGGATAGCAGACTCTATCTTAGATAAAGCCATCCAAGCTTTTAAAGCCGCAGAAGCCGCACGCCACGCACGGGAATTAGTCAGACGCAAATCTGTCTTAGAATCTTCGCCATTACCAGGAAAATTAGCTGATTGTAGTTCTCGTGATCCTGGCGAATCGGAAATTTATATTGTGGAAGGTGATTCTGCGGGTGGTAGCGCTAAACAAGGACGCGATCGCCGCACCCAAGCTATCCTGCCTCTACGTGGTAAAATCCTCAACATCGAAAAAACTGACGATTCCAAAATCTACAAAAATAACGAAATTCAGGCGTTAATTACAGCCTTGGGTTTAGGCGTAAAAGGCGAAGAATTCGACTCTACCCAACTGCGCTACCACCGCATTATTATCATGACCGACGCGGACGTAGACGGGGCGCACATCCGCACATTACTGTTAACATTTTTCTACAGATATCAGCGATCGCTCATCGAACAAGGTTTCATATATATCGCTTGTCCTCCTTTATATAAGGTAGAACGCGGCAAGAATCATGAGTACTGTTATAGTGAGCGAGAACTGCAACAAGCCATTGCTAAGTTCCCAGCTAATGCTAACTACACTATCCAACGTTTCAAAGGTTTGGGCGAAATGATGCCCGAACAACTCTGGACAACTACAATGAATCCAGAAACCCGCACTCTCAAACAAGTAGAAATTGAAGATGCTGCCGAAGCTGATCGCATTTTCACTATTTTAATGGGCGATCGCGTTGCGCCCCGACGTGAATTTATCGAAACCTACGGTTCTAAACTCAATTTTGCTGAGCTAGATATATAATATCAAGCTAATATCAATTATCCTGATGTGCAGTAATGGTGGGTAATGGGCGATCGCTCATTACCTTTTTTCTTTTGGGCGATCGGCTATTAACTGCATCGTTTCTAGCTAGAAACATCAAGCAAATTTTTTCTAAGTATTATTTCCTTCATCAGGAAGTTGTTTGATAAAATACATAATTATTAATTACTAAGGTGATTAGTTTTATTTTTAGGTACCGCATAAAAGCTTTTTCTTGTCAAGCTATAAAAAATTTGGGTTTAATTCATAAATATCACTGGGGTTGGCGTTTTCCAGAGTCAATCATTCCAAATCAATAATTTGTGTATCCAAATTTCATCCAAGCTAGAAAAGCATTTGTTATCCTTGAGGTGCCAAACTGAAGATTATCTACCTACAAAGTTGGTTAAATATTTGAGGATGTTGAAGATTACACCAAGCAACAATTTTCTGCATAAACCAGTAGTATATTTAACATATTCGTACGTAATCAGAATTAACTAATACATTCTCCACCAATGCTATAACTGCTTTATGTCCAACTTACTAGTGACTAGCACCAGAAATTTGTGGGAGCAAATATCCAAACATCTTGATGTTGCTTTAGCTAAAATTGATAATTTGTCTGTATCTAATAAACTTTTGCCCTAGGCAGATAAATATCTAAATTATCAACTGTCAAATTCTTTATAAATTGATTAAAATATCTTTGTATACAATAGGAGCAGTTTGTCAAGATTCATAGGGTTGAAATCTCATCTGTGCGCTAATGTGTGAATAAGACCAACTCAGTTAACATTCCATTGAACGCCATCTGGCAGATTCTGCCACAACCTCAACTCCTTAGTTAAGGCGGATGGTATCAACTCAAGTTCAGTGTGTTTAGACAAGCAGTATCACTCTTGCTGCTCTACCTAGCGAGACTTGCTGCATCACTGTTTGGGATGAGTCATTTATAAAGGAAATGTAAAAATATGCCTCTAAATACTTCTCACCCAAGTTAATATAAAACACGAGGATTCTAGGTAATTAATGTTGTAGTTAATACCTAAGATTGTGTGAAGGTGAGATTAATTTCCTTTGAATGTAAAGATGAGTCCACTGTAATTTCAAAAAGGTTTATAAAAAATTTAAGGGAACACCTACCCTTTTTAATATCTTTTTGATAATAGTGGCTTCAACTTACTTAATGACTTCATGATTAACACACAAAAAGAGTGCAATTTTTGTGAAACAGGCTACAATCGGAACAGTCTTTGTAAGAAAATATGCCAACGCTCATAATTGTTTATATGGAGTGGTTAATTTTTGATCAAGACAAAGACAAGCCCTGTTTTAAACAAAGAAGTTAAAAGTTGTGTGCGACAGCAACACGCGACTGTTAATAAAGTGAGTAAGTCAGCAGTAAACGCGACTTTTCACACTTCAATAAATAACTACTCCAAAATGGAGTAAAACTACCGAAAAACTTTCAGGGAAAACAGCCTAAAACCCGATTTTCGGTTGTTAACTAGCCCTCATAAAAAGAGCGCTAAATACATCTTGATTAATTGAAGTAATTGATTCTGCAAGGAGCATGAGGAACGCGGCATGAACCAGGCTAACAACGTACTCGAAAGCAATTTTCAGCCTGACCTAGAAATAATAAATCAGCCTGATTTTGAGGAGTTAGAAGACCTCTTAATTGAAGAAGAGGATGACTTGCTTCTCGTTGATGATGGCGAAATGGATGAATTTTTAGAGCCTCAGTCTGATGAGGACGACGCAAAGTCTGGAAAAGCCGCTAAATCGCGTCGTCGCACACAAAGCAAGAAAAAGCACTACACCGAAGATTCAATTCGTCTTTACTTGCAAGAAATCGGGCGAATTCGCTTGTTGCGGGCTGACGAAGAAATCGAATTAGCGCGAAAAATTGCAGATTTATTGGAATTAGAAAGAGTCCGAGAAAGACTCTCAGAACAGTTAGACCGCGATCCTCGTGATAGCGAATGGGCAGAAGCAGTACAATTACCATTACCTGCTTTTCGCTATCGCCTGCACGTTGGTCGCAGAGCAAAAGATAAGATGGTGCAATCGAACCTACGGCTTGTGGTTTCTATTGCCAAGAAATACATGAATCGTGGTTTGTCATTCCAAGATTTGATTCAAGAAGGTAGCCTTGGTTTGATTCGTGCGGCTGAGAAGTTTGACCACGAAAAGGGATATAAATTCTCCACCTACGCTACATGGTGGATTCGTCAGGCTATTACCAGAGCGATCGCTGATCAGTCTCGTACTATCCGCCTACCAGTTCACCTTTACGAAACTATCTCCCGCATCAAGAAAACCACCAAGCTACTTTCTCAAGAAATGGGTCGCAAACCTACTGAGGAAGAAATCGCTACTCGGATGGAAATGACCATCGAGAAACTGCGGTTTATTGCTAAATCTGCACAGCTACCCATCTCATTAGAAACACCCATTGGTAAAGAAGAAGATTCTCGATTGGGTGATTTTATTGAATCTGATGGTGAAACTCCAGAAGATCAGGTTTCTAAAAATCTGTTGCGTGAAGATTTAGAAAAAGTCCTCGACAGCCTCAGCCCTCGTGAGCGCGATGTTCTGAGATTGCGCTACGGCTTGGATGATGGTCGGATGAAAACCCTGGAGGAAATTGGTCAAATCTTCAACGTTACCCGCGAACGCATTCGCCAAATTGAAGCTAAAGCCCTCCGCAAATTACGTCACCCCAACCGTAACAGCGTCCTCAAGGAATATATTCGGTAGTTAATAGTTAATAGTCATAAGTTTCTGACAAATGACTATTGATCAATGACAAATAACCAAAAATAAATAACCTGGTAGTTAATTGCTACCAGGTTTTTATTTTTCATATTCTTAGATAATTTACATTACTTAAAACTTAAAGAATGCCCCAGAAATGCAGGAAGCCTTGACCGGAGAACAATTCAATCAATGCAGCAGATAAAAAGCCAATCATTGCCAAACGACCGTTCCAAATTTCTGCTTGAGGAGTAAAACCCCAACGCCAAGCGTTGCGATCTTCAACTACAGGAGCAGTGATTTTTGTGGTTGTGTTAGTCATTGTTGGAACTCCAAACAGGATTTACTAAGGTTTATTGCCCTATGTAAATTAATATAACAACTAACTTTAAAAAATGTAACGTTAAATTTTATTTTTGCTATTAAAGCTTGACATATTTGAAAAAACCTAGCTTTGTCTGAGTTGTTGTAGTTTCAGCATAGCAATGCAGATAGTCAGCCAGAGAAACCCGACTCCATAACCTGCAATGACATCTGTAGGCCAATGTACCCCTAAATATAGACGACTAATTCCAATAAACGCGATCGCCATAACTGTCACACTGTAAATAAATTGAGCAAATCGGGGATAGTGAGTTGCTAACAAGTAACCGAGAAATCCATATAGCACCAAAGAACCTAGAGCATGGCCACTGGGAAAACTAAAAGATGTTTCCGTAATTAACTGAGGCCAAAGTTGGGGACGAGGTTTAGTAAATAGCAACTTTAGTCCAGTATTCAGAATCAAAGCTCCCAAACAAGCGATCGCAAATATTTTTGCTTCCTGAAAGTAACGCCGCCACCAAAGTATGGCTAAACTAACAACTACAACCAGCACCACCACACTCGGATTGCCCAGGTTCGTGATTGTCAGCATCACATTGTCTAAGCTGGGGTTAGCAAACTGATGCAACCACAACAAAAAATAGGTATCAAATGCAAAAGCTTCTCGCTCTAAAACTTCTTCAAAAAGCTCTGCTAAAACAAAAAGAATAAATAGACAACTAGCTAACCCAAAAATACCAAATGTGGCAATTAAAGTAGCTAGACGAGGATGTATGTGTCGCAACCAAAAATTGGCAATTTTTCGGAGCATCTGCACTAACGTACTTCAGCAACAGCAATAATTTTTTCATCTCGGTTGAGTTGCAGGATAATTTCACCTGTAGCATCTCTACCCAAAATGGGTACTGTGTCTACATTTAGCCGGACTACACGCTCTTTATTTGTCACCAGCGCCACTTCTGGAGTAGTCGCCTTTACCATACTCGCTAAGTTGTCAGTTTTAGCTGCAAATTTCAGTGCTTGCGTGCCTAAATCACCTCGATTAGCTGCTCTTAATTGACTTGCCGCCATACGCTTGGCATATCCTTGTTGAGTAACTAATAGTAAATGATCATCTTTACCCACCGTGGCACAGCCAACCATTTGCTGATTTCTCAACAGTCGAAAAGCTTGTAAACCCATAGCTGTTCGACCCATAACTGGTAGTTGTTCGTCATTTACGGCAAACCGCAATAAACGTCCACCAGAACTAGCCAAAATTAAATGCTCACCTGAGTTTGTGGACTGGGTAAATAACAATTCATCATCGTCTTTGAGCTTGACAATCGTAATTCCGCGACGAGTCAGGTTGGTAAATTCTGCCAAAGATAAGCGCTTAATTCTGCCTTGTTTTGTCAGGAGAATCATTTGCTTAGAGTCTAAATCTTCTGGTAATAAAAAGCGACTGACTACAGGTTCTTGACTAACTTGAGCAGTAGTTGTGAGTGTAGTGATCAATGGAGTTCCCCGTGGAGAACGGCCAGTAGTTAAGGGAATATCACCCACACGTACCGGGTAGACTTTGCCACCACTGGTAAGGATGAGTAAATCTTTGTTGGTATCGGTTAATTCAGTTTGGATGAGGAAATCATGATCGGGGAGACCATTTTCTGCTTTTGGTTTTTTCCCAGAGGTTGAAAGGCGGCGTACATAACCTCGTTGGGTAAACTCTAGAATTGCTTCTTCAGCTGGCTGTTCAAGTGGGTGATTTTCCTCAATTTCTTCTGTCTTGCGACTTTTGGCACCCTCTGCGGCTTTGCTCTTCAACTCCTCGGTAATACCAGAGAGTAATTTAGTTCGTCGAGAATCCCCATATTTGCGCTTGAGCGATCGCAAATCTTTTTTCAGCGACTTTAATAGTTCGCGGCGATCGCTCAGTAAGTTTTGCAAGAGGGCAATTTGTGTAGTTAGTTGCTCAAATTCCTGTTGTAAATTCTGTTGTTCTAAACCAGTCAGACGGCGCAAAGGCATTGCTAAAATTGCATCTGCTTGTGATTCACTCAAATTCAGTTGGCTACTCAAATTAATTTTGGCTGTGCTACCGTCAGCAGCTTGGCGCAAAATGCTAATTACTTCATCCACTTGAGATAAGGCTTTCAGCAACCCTTCCACTATATGTAAACGACTTTCTGCTTTACCCAATTCGTAACCATAGCGACGGTTTAAGGTTGCTTCTCGGAAATTTAAAAACTCTTGTAATAATTGCCGCAAACTTAATTGTCGGGGTTGTCCTTCGACAATTGCCAGCAGAATTGCCCCAAAATTACTTTGCAAAGCGGTTTGGTGATACAAATGTTGCAGCACTTCTTGGGGGTTAGTATCGCGTTTGAGTTCAATGACTACCCGCATACCTTCGCGATCGCTTTCATCTCGAATATCCGAAATTCCTTGCAAACGACCTTGATTAACTAATTCTGCGACTTTTTCAATCCAGCCTGCCTTATTCACCTGATAAGGCAATTCCGTAATCACAATTGCTGTCCGGCGCTTCGTTCCTTTACCACCAGCAACTTCTTCAATTTGGGCAACTCCTCGCAGAACAATTCCACCTTTACCTGTGCTATAAGCCTCCCGGATACCAGTATCACCAACGATTTCGCCCCCAGTGGGAAAGTCTGGCCCAGGAATTAAGTCTAATAACTTTTCATCAGATAAATCTGGCTGGTCAATTAAGGCGATTAAGCCATCAACAATTTCCCCCAAATTGTGCGGTGGAATGTTTGTCGCCATACCCACAGCAATTCCTGCACAACCATTGAGTAACAAAAAGGGTAATTGTGCAGGTAATACCGTTGGTTCTTGTTGGGAATTATCAAAGTTACCGACAAATTCCACAGTTTCTTCACCGATTTCTGTCAGCATTCCCTCATGGCTAATGGATGCTAAACGAGTTTCGGTGTAGCGCATTGCTGCTGGTGGGTCATTATCAACACTACCAAAGTTGCCATGTCCTGCCAGTAAGGGATAACGACTAGAAAAGTCCTGCACCAGCCTAACTAAAGCATCATAAACGGCTTGATCCCCGTGGGGGTGGTATTTACCCAGTACATCCCCAACAACACGCGCACATTTACGATAAGGCCGATCTGGTGTTAAACCTAGTTCGTGCATGGCATACAAAATGCGGCGATGCACAGGCTTTAAGCCATCACGCACATCTGGTAATGCCCGCCCAACAATCACACTCATGGCATATTCTAAGTAAGACCGTTGCATCTCGGTGTGCAGGGCTGTTGTAATTACCTGTCCCGTTGAGAGAAGGTTTAACTGTTTTGCCATGAGTTTTTTCCCTGAAAGTTAACTACACAAAAATCTCTATAACTGAACAATGCAGCAAACACAGCATAACGGATGAAAAGGGATTCCTAACACAATCTTGTTAGTCACTGGATAAACGGCAGTAGTATTATCCTTGATGACGGGAACATACATTAATGATTAAAAAAGAGCTAGACAACTTTGCTGCTCAGTGCGTTCTCCCCTTCACCTCTATTAATAAAATTCTCATGAAAACCGTTTTAATTGTTGAAGACGATCTAATTAATGCTCGCGTTTTTTCCAAAATTTTGACTAAACGCGGTGGCTTAGATGTCAAACATACCGAAAATGTTGAAGAAGTGATTCAAATTGCTCAATCGGGGAAAGCAGATCTAATTTTAATGGATGTTTCTTTGTCTAGAAGTGTTTATCAAGGTAAGTCTGTTGATGGCATCAAAATTACCCAAATGTTGAAATCTGATCCGCAAACAGCAAATTTACCTATAATTTTGGTGACTGCACACGCGATGGAAGGCGATCGCGAAAACTTTCTCAAGCAAAGTGGTGCTGACGGTTACATCTCCAAGCCTGTTGTTGACCACCAACAATTTGTTGACCAAATCATGGCACTTCTTCCCCATTAATCACCACTAAAAATTAACTAGACTCTCTGAGGAATATTCCCCCAAAAATATTTTTGGGGGAATATTTGCTCTTTGTCTAGTATAGATGTACTATAATATACGGTTTTTCGCAAGTAGTTAAAGAAGGCAAAAGTAAAAAGTGAAAAGTCAAAATTCTTTTACCTTTTGCTTTTTGCCTTCTTACAAAGTTAGGCGAAGAGCAACGCCGTGCGGGGAACCCCCGCACATGACTGGCTTAACTTTGCGCTTTTGACTTTACTGTGGTGCAGGCTGTTGCTGTAGAGCTGCTTGAATACTTGGCAGTTCTAAAAATTTCTTTGTATCAGATAATAGACGTTCACCCCAAAGATTTTCTTTCAGAAAATCCACATCAGCATAGCGCTGATCGATGCGTAAAGCAGTTGCTCCCAATGTCAGACTTTGCTGACGATCGCCTTTAGTATATAGTGCCACGGCTAAGGCCAGTAAAGGTTCAGCCGCTTGTTTATCGATAGATACAGCCGTTTGCCATTGCTTAATAGCAGCATCAGCATTGCCCTGTTCGTATTGAATTAAACCAATGTTATTAATTGCAGCCCAGAATTTTTTATCTTGGCCTACAGCTTGATTATATTGGGCGATCGCCTCTGGTAATTTACCCTGCATATAATAGGCGTTACCTAAATCAAACAAAGCTTCTGGGTCATTGGGTTTCAGCTTTAAACCTGCTTGATAATTAGCAATTGCCGCATCATACTTTTTCTGTTGAAAATTAGCCGAACCCATAGCAAAAAAAACGTCTGCATTTTTGGGATTCAGCGATTGTGCCTTTTTCAAAGCGGCAAGCGCTGGCTCAAATTCCCGATTTTGTAAATGCAAACCACCCAAAAGCAGCCACACTTTATCATTTTTGGGAGCCAGTTGGCTGGCCAACCGCGCTCGTGGTAAAGCTAAATCAATCTGCTGAAATTGAGCTAGTTGGGCTGCTTCTTGTGCTAAAGTCAGCCCTTGCTTCTCCAGTTTTGCTGGATCTAATTGCAGCGTATGGGGAATTAGTGCCTGTGCATGAGCAACTTTGGGTATACTCAACAAACTACAGGCAACCAGAAACGAAATCAAATGAACGTGTTTCGGCACACTACCGCCTCTTACCCACAAATCAGTAATCTGTCAGATAGCTTAAACGATCTCTACTTTAGTCTAAAGGTAAAGTTTACAGTCGTTAGCACTAGCTGTATTCATCACCTTAGCTTAATTGAATGGAAACTGCCGTTAGCGGTAGCGGGGCGTTCAGCCCGTGCTGAGTCATCAAGAATTTTCTATTCCCTACTCCCGACTCCCTTTGTCACAAGTCTTGACATGAGCATTAACCAATAATAAATTCATCAGTGTGTAGTTACTAATTTATGGCTCGTAAACCTAAAATTACTAATCAGCAAATTTTAGAAGCTGCCCGCAAAGTTTTCCTTCAGCAAGGTTTTGGTGGTTCAACTATAGAAATTGCTCAACTAGCTGGTATTTCTGAGGCTTCAATTTTCAAGCGCTTTTCTACGAAAGAAGAATTGTTTTTTGCCGCTATGGGTCTTCCAGAAAGACCTTTGTGGATGAAAGAACTGGAAAACTTATGCGGTACAGGTAATCTCAAAGAAAATCTGATTCAGGTATGTCTTCAGATTTTAGAATTTTACAGTGAAGTACTGCCCCGCTTTATGATGCTGCGTTCCCGTGGTAGTGCTTTTCCCGAACCTTGTACCAGAAAAGAACAGGGATTAATGCAAGATGTTAAAGTACTAACTTCTTTTCTAGAGCGAGAAATTAGCCTCAGTAGATTACGTCCTGTAAATGCCAAAATAGTTGCTCATATCTTAGTCGGAACTCTGATGAATTATGTTCTTTCGGAGCAAAAACCGTTCTCTCAAACTAGTTTGACAACTGAACCTGTTAAAGACTTTGATTTAGAACATCAACCAAAAGTTGTGTTTTCATTTGTGCAGAGTCTGGTAGAGGCAATTTGGTTAGGTATCGCACCTATTTAAATAGCAGGAAATTCTTCACTAAATAAATCTATGGATTTATGAGTTATGAAGTATCAAACTCTGGCCCTTTCCCTATTATCCGTTCCCTGTTCCCTGTTCCCTTTTAAAGCGATCGCCCTGTGCCGAATTCTACCTCTTAGCAGTTAACATAAAACAGCTGTTGAACTGAGTATACTGGGGCAAAATAGAAAGCATGGCAATTGAATCTAACTCTCCCAATCCACCAAGCCGAGAACCTTTAACTGAACAGGAGCCAGATGACTTCGATGGTGGCTCTAGGGATAGTCATTTAAGTTCAGAAGCACTGACAGCACAACAAGCGCTGGCGGCAATTTCCTCTTTGCAATCGTCGCAGAATGCCGCCGTGATGCAGCAAGCTCGTTCTAATATGCAGCAACGCCCTACTCATCAATTCACGGTTAAGCCCAGGGCATTAATGCTAACAATAGCGGCGATCGCTGTGATTTTTCTGGGAGTTATCGTTAATAACTGGATTTTGGGAATTATTGGCACCTTGCTAACTTTGGTATTGTCTCTAGCCATGCTATTACCTTGGTTGCAATATATTCTCAAAGAATGGTTTACACCAGAAGACAGAACCTTGTTTGTCGGCTTCTTCGGAATAATAGCAGGCATTGTGGGCTTGATCAAATTCTCTGGGATTGGCGATCGCCTACTGATGTTAGGACGCAAAATCAACTGGGAAGCCTCTGGGACTTTAGCAGAATGGTTTGGCGCATTAGGGCAAATTTTAATCGCCATCATTGCCGTTTATGTCGCGTGGCGACAATACGTTATTTCCAAAGACCTAACAATTCAACAAAATTTGCTGACAGTTCAACAAAATATCATTACTCAGCAGCAAACCATAGATTCTTATTTCCAAGGCATTTCGGACTTGGTGCTAGATGAAGAAGGCTTATTAGAAGACTGGCCACAAGAAAGAGCGATCGCCGAAGGCCGCACAGCCGCCATTTTTAGTAGTGTTGATGGCAGTGGTAAAGCCAAAATTCTCCGCTTTCTCTCCCGTTCTAAATTACTTACACCCTTAAAACGCGATCGGCGCTTAGGTCGAGCTATTCTCAATGGTATGGGTGGTTATGCAGAAGACCGTTTAGAAGGTGTACGCGTCATTGACTTAGGTGTCATGTTAGCCACTGCCGACCTTTCTAGCACAGATTTACGTTGGACTGACCTGAGTGAAGCTAATCTTGTCCGTGCTAACCTTAGTGCTTGCGACTTAGTAAAAGCCAACCTCTCCCGCACCATTTTATATGATGCCAATCTCAACAGTGCTGATATGAATGGAGTGCGTTTATTTTATGGTTCTGTCGAGAAAGCTTCGCCCCGTAGTCGTACAGAACCACCCAACTACGAAACTGGTGAACACACAGGGGCTGTGATTGAAAATGCCGATTTCACAAATGTTCAAAGAATGTCTGAGGCTAACCGTTACTACTGCTGTGCTTGGGGTGGAGAATCAACTAGAGCCACTATTCCCGGTGGTTGCGAAGGTATCCCTAATCTGTTGGGAAGATAGTCAAGAGTTAATGGTCATTAGTTTTTCTCTTACACCCTTACCCCCTGATGTCATACCCGGCAAATCAGTTATGATTCAGCATATCCGTGCAGAAAGACAAAACTCTTCTTCCCCCTGCGGTCTTGATGATAAGTCTTTTACTGGATACGATATGACACCCTTACTCCCCGACACCCGTTCCACCTTGTCCTCTTCCTCCCTTGCTCCCTAAGCCGCCTTGTCGTTCACAGACAAAACCTTGACGTTGCCAAAATTCCATATCCACATCCGTCAGTTGGGTAACATGTGAGCATTGTGGTTGGATAAATTGACTAACCACTGCCCAGAATGAACTTCGTGTGATGTCAAATGCTGTTTTCCACCAATATTCCCGATTAGCCGGACGACCTTTTTCTTTAACTACCTCTGGTTCTACCCAAATTCCTTGCGCTCCTAAAAGAATCTGAGCCATCCATTTAGCTCTGGGGAAATGACTGGGAGAGCTAATTAACTTTACTTTATGTACTCCCCAGCGTTTTAGAATGGGAACCCCATAGTAGAAATTATCAAAAGTAGAATTCGCGCAGTTTTCTAACCAAACGTTTTGTAAATCTGCGGCCTCTCTTTGAAAAATCAGCCATATACAGGGGTCTAGAGAACCACGAGAAATTAAAATTGGAATTTGGGGATTTTGTTTTGCTTGTTGGGCAACATAGATTTCACGGCGAATACTGCCACCAAGTACAAACAAAGCATCAACCGGCTTGGAAGAAGCAGAAACTAAGGTTATAGTTGTGAAAATTAGCCAGCAACCCAAAACTAGGCATAAACCACGTAAAATTTTTTGTAGCAATTGCAACGTTTTATTTAATTTTCTCTTGTCAGAAATTGATGAATTGTGAGTAAATTTATGTCTCATGTCATAGCTGAAAAAAGCTGAGTTAAAGAATATAGAAAATGCCAGCAGTCCAGCCAACAAAATGCTATCTTATAAAATTAATATAGGGTGTAAATATGACACCGTTAAAAGTGTCACAATACTTGTATAGGGTGAGATTAGACTGCTAACTTATTTAGCAGATGTATGGTTACAACACTAATGGGAAGTAAGTCCAAATTTTTAGGGTAATTCCGAGGGGAAAATAATGAAGAAAGCTTAACTGAAAATAGATTATAAAAACTTAAAAGTCTCTGAAAAGTCTGATTGCTAAACTTTCAATAAAACAACCATTCCAGCTAATATACATGAACCAATCTGCGAAACATTACTCGCCGCTCCAACTAGCCATGATTGGTGGAGCGATCGCCACAACCGCCGCTGTAACCGTATTTGGCCCTGCTTGGACTCGCTGCGTTCGTGCCGCCCTACAAGATAGCCCTAAAACCTTAATTGACCAGGTATGGCAACTGGTAAATCGTGAGTATGTTGATGGAACTTTTAATCAACAAGATTGGCAAGCAACTAGGCAGAGCCTATTAAGTAAAGATTATTCTTCTAAACAAGAAGCATACATAGCTATCCGCGAAGCTTTACAAAAATTGGGTGATCCGTATACCAGATTTATGGATCCCAAACAGTATGAGGCTCTTACCAATCAAACCTCTGGGGAAGTCTCAGGTATTGGTATTCGGATGGAACTGAATGAAAAGACTCAGCGCTTGACGGTTGTGGAAGCCATAGATAATTCTCCAGCATTGAAAGCAGGAATTAAAGCTGGGGACGAGATATTAGCAATTGACGGGAAACCCACTTTGAAACTAAAGGTGGATGATGCTTCCAAACTAATTCGTGGTCAAGCAGGTACTCCTATCACATTACGTTTGGAAAGAAGCGGACAAGGTGCGTTTGACTTGAAACTGACACGGGCAACAATTGAAGTGCCAACAGTTAGTTACACTCTCAAGCAAGAAGGTAATCGCCGTGTAGGTTACATCCGCTTAAGAGAGTTTAGTGGTCACGCCGCAGATCAGATGCGTCGAGCAATTCGTGATTTGAATGGTAAGAAAGTTGACGCTTTTGTCTTAGATCTGCGTGGGAACCCTGGTGGTTTATTGCAGGCTAGTATCGAAATTGCCCGGATGTGGATGGATAATGGTGCAATAGTCCGCACCGTTGACCGTCAAGGTAGCAGTGAACAAACCAAGGCGAATCATACTTCTTTGACAAAACTCCCTTTGGCAATACTGGTAGATGGTAATTCAGCTAGTGCCAGCGAAATTTTAACAGGTGCGCTCAAAGATAATAAACGCGCAGTAGTTATTGGTAGTCAAACCTTTGGTAAAGCTTTAGTACAGTCAGTGCATGAATTATCAGATGGTTCTGGTTTAGCTGTCACTATCGCCCACTACTACACCCCATTGGGAACTGATATTAACCATAAGGGAATCGCACCAGATATCAAGATAGATTTGACAGAAGCTCAAGAGCGTCAGTTAGCATCTAACCCTAATTTAATTGGTACTCCCAGCGATCCGCAGTATGCTGGAGCGATCGCAGCTTTATCTAGTAATAGTTTTGCTCGGTCTTCTGTGATTCAAAACATCCCACCTGTGAGTGCTAGTACTGAAACTTTGAAGTTCTAGAACACCGATTCATGTATAAGGGTTTGTTAACTCAATTGCTGGAGTGAGAAAAACTGCCTGATTAAACCTTTATAGGATTTTGGGATTGGGAATAATAATGAGTAATCCCATTGCCAAAATCCATAATTTTATGAATTATCAGCCAGTTGACACAACCACCGCCGCCAGATTTTTACCTATGGTGTCGGTGGTTGTTCCTATTTATAATGCCGAGACAGATTTATCGGCTTTGATTGCTTGTTTGTCGGCGCAAACCTACCCCAAAGACCGAGTAGAATACTTGTTAGTAGACAATAACAGTAGCGATCGCACTTTAGCCTTACTCCAAGAAGCTGCGGCAAGTTCAGTAATTAAAATCAGTGCTTTAAGTGAAAATCAAATTCAAAGTTCTTACGCAGCGAGGAATACAGGAATTCGCGCTGCAACCGGAGAAATTATCACTTTTACTGATGCTGATTGTCATCCCCAATCCCAATGGCTAGAATCACTTATTCAACCTTTTGTAAATTCCGAGGTGGTAATTGTTGCTGGGGAAATTACAGCACTCCCCGGTAACAGTTTATTAGAACAATACGCCGAACTTCAGGATATCTTATCGCAAAAGCATACTTTAGCTCACCCTTTTTGCGCTTACGGACAAACTGCCAATTTAGCAATTCGCCGCACTGCTTTAGAAAAAGCCGGCTTATTTCGTCCTTATTTAACGACTGGTGGTGATGCAGATATCTGCTGGCGGATTTTGCGGCAAAATCTTGGGCGTTTAGAGTTTGCTCCCCAAGCGACTGTACAGCACCGCCATCGTTCTACACTTAAAGAACTGGCTAGTCAGTGGCGACGTTATGGACGTTCAAATCGCTATTTGCATGAATTACATGGGATAGAACTGATGCCAGAATTGAAGCTGGCAGAATATGGACATCGGTTAGGACGTTGGATGTTCAAAGAATTACCCAAAAATACAGTGAAGGCGATCGCAGGTAAAGTTAGTTTCGTAGATTTATTAAATACTCCCCTGACTGTGTTTGTCATCCAAGCTCGTATTGCTGGGCAGAAAAACGCCAAATTACCAGAAAATGCCAAGATAATAGCTTGGTTGTAAAAATGAGAGTGACTTTTACCCAATCCTTGAATAATCAAATTCTGAGAGGATGGATTTTACTCCGCATAGAAACTGATGATCTTTGCACTCAACTTTGGACATCATCTACATTCGATCCATATCAAGAATTGTACATTTGGTTGGGGCAAATTCGAGATTTCCAACTACCCGCAAAAATGATCATCGATGAGGAAGGTTATGGAGTAGAACTGATAGCTGAGAGTTTGAGCGATTTACTTGTGCAATTTCGGGTTGAGCCGTGGATGTCTGCTAGAAATACTACAAAACGCCTCAACATTACGGTTGAACGTTGCGAATTGCTCAAGGCTTTTCATGATGGAATCATCAAATTTATTCAAGATGAATATCAACCATCAAAATGGTCGCACATTGATAATCTGAGTAATACAAATTGGGGTGCTTTGCTCCAGCCAAATAATAGTTCTGGTGAAAATTGGCAAACACGTTTAGCAATGTATGGAGGAGGACATAGCAGGGTTCCCGAAACCGGACGTGAAACCATATCGAACCAACTAACCCTAGAACAACAATGGTTAGTAACTTTACAAGATGTACTTTTATGGATAGCAAATTTAGCAGCTAACGGTCAAATTAGAGAAGTCTACGCACTTGTTAGTTTATACAAAAATTTACCAATAGATATTGCTTTAGGTGAATTAGATGCGAGTTGGTATGAGCAACGGAAAATTGAGTTATATCAACAATATGAACTACGTGAGAACTCCATCACCAGACGAACAATTCATAATCGTAGCCGTTTAGCAAAGGCACGACTAGAAACACTTAAGCTTGGTCAAATTGTAGATGGCAGTATCGATAAAATTGAGAAGTATTGGGTCTTCGTTGATATTGGCGGATGTTATGCACTACTACATATTTCCGCAATTTCTCAACAACCTGTTGAACATCCAGAAAAGGTCTTTCAAATTGGTGACTGGATTAGAGCAATAATTATCTCAATGGATGTTGAAAGAGGGCGAGTGTCGCTATCAACTAGCGATTTAGAAACTGAGCCGGGAGATATGTTAAAAGACCCGTTGATTGTGTATGAAAAAGCCGAGGAAATGGCTGGTAGATACTATCAAAATGTCTTGTCAAAGCTACAATAGTATTAAATAAAATCCTAATTTATTTTATCTTTAGCTAAATGAGCAACATTACCCAGAATATTCATTCACTCTCCAGCTTTCAAAGCAATACACTAGAATTTCTACAAGAGATGAAGCAAACAGGAAAACCTGTAGTGCTAACAGTTAATGGTAAAGCTGAACTTGTAGTTCAAGATGCTGAATCTTACCAGAAGTTGCTTGATACTTTGGAGAAATTGGAAGCTATTGCTGGAATTAAGCAAGGACTAGAAGATGTGGAAGCAAATAGAACAACTACCTTAAGCGAATTTGAACAAGAAATGCGACAAAAATATGGCATTTCAAGTTAGAACTACTCAAACGGCAAATACAGAAATTGAGGCGGCTTATTCTTGGTTAGCAACACGCAACCCTGCTTATGCTGATAAGTGGTTTCGGGAATTGATGGATACTATTGCAACTTTACAAGAAAAGCCATTACGTTGTGTTTTGGCACCAGAAAATGATGCTTTTACACAAGAAATACGTCAACTAATCTACGGAAAGTCAAGAAACAAGTAGAGAATTTTGTTTACGATTCGGGAAAATACGGTGTTTATACTTCATGTGCGTCATAGTTCACAAGCTCCTCTAACGAGTGAAGATGTTGACGAACAAGAAGAATTTTGATTATTGAAATTAGCGCGATCGCATATCAAGCCATTAATATTTTAGCATTGCGTATATTTCTTAAAATTTTTGTAGTTGTTTATAAGCGATTTTTACTGGGTATAACAATCATGGCAAAATAAGGTACTTCAGCCGGGTCAACTTCATTTAATGGGACAATTCTCTGTTGTGACATTGTTGCCCGTTCAATATATAATGCCCGTGATGCTAATCCTAACTGCTGCAAAATGTCTCGTACTTTTGTAAAATGACGGCCTAATTTCATAATTGCAGCTGCATCAGTAGTTAGTAGTTGTGTGATTAATTCTTCTGCTGGTAGTGGGGCGGGTAAAACGGTGAGAATATCGTTGTAGTAGGTGAACGGCACACCTAAAGCCACTGGACAAGCCATGAGAGAGGAAACACCGGGGACAACTTCGGTATGGTAATGCTGAGATAACCGTGTAAATACATACATGAACGAACCGTAGAAAAACGGGTCTCCTTCACACAAAACTACGACATCGCGTCCAGCGGCGAGGTGTTGAGCAATTGGTTCAACTTCTTGGTCATATATAGCTTTGGCTTTTTCTGGTTCTAATGCGCGGGGGAGATGAAAGGGGACTTCGATTTGTTCGCCAGTTAAATACTGCGAAACGATCGCCCGCGCTATACTCTCTTTATCTGTGGCTGATTGATAGGCAATTACAGGTGCAGCCTGCAACAACCGCAGTGCTTTGACTGTCAGCAATTCGGGGTCGCCAGGGCCTACACCAACTCCATACAGACGGCCTTTGGTTGTCATGATTATTCTTCCTCCGTTGCCAAGGCGTTAACTGCGGCGGCGGCGATCGCACTTCCACCCCGCCGACCATGTAATGTCATAAATGGGACATTCCGACTATCTGCTGCTAGGGCGGCTTTTGATTCGGCTGCACCCACAAATCCAACAGGAAAACCCAAAATCACCGCAGGTTTCGGCGCTCCTTGGTCTAACATTTCGAGTAACCTAAATAGGGCGGTGGGTGCATTACCAATGGCAACGACTGAGTTTTCTAAGTGCGATCGCCATAATTCTAAAGCTGCGGCTGACCTTGTATTACCCAGTTTTTGGGCGAGTTCTGGGACTTCGGGATAATTCAGGGTGCAGATAACTGCGTTATTGGCTGGTAGTCGCCGCCTCGTGACTCCCTCGGCAACCATCCGACAATCACATAAAATTGGCGCACCTGCTGTTAATGCGGCGCGTGCTGATTGTACTGCTGTGGATGAATATCCCAAGTCAGTTACAATATCCGTCATTCCACAGGCATGAATCAGCCGTACAGCAACTTTTGCTACATCAATTGGCAGCACATCTAAGTTAGCTTCTGACCGAATGATAGAAAAAGAATTACGGTAAATTTCGTTAGCGTTTCGGATATATTCGGACATTTTTAATTAAAAACCGCAGATTAACGCAAATTAACGCAGATTTTGGGACTCTTCAATAGATCTTTTAGTTGGGTAATACTATAACGATTGACAAATTCTAGAAAAGATTCGTCATGATTAAAGCGATAAATTTTATACACTTTGAGTATTTGTTCTATCAATGCAGGTAGTTCTGCAAAACTAACGTATTGATAGATTTTTCGACCGAATTTTGCGTGATTTTCTCTATCCCCAACATAAACGTGATA
Source organism: Nostoc sp. C96 (assembly GCF_059384975.1). NCBI lineage: Bacteria > Bacillati > Cyanobacteriota > Cyanophyceae > Nostocales > Nostocaceae > Nostoc > Nostoc sp. C96. The sequence goes on from NZ_CM182020.1 coordinate 1,507,601, forward strand.
ACTTTCTATATTGCGATCGCTCACACCTAGTAAGGTGATGTCACTGTTGTGATGTTGAGCGCAAGATTTTTCACAGCCGCTAAAGTGAATATTAATTGGGCTATCTAGCTTAACATGAGTTTCTAGGTAATCGGCTAATGCCAAAGCATGACCTTTCGTATCTGTAGCAGAAGCGACACAACCCTGTTTACCAGAACAAGCAATTAATGAACTTTTAATATTTGTGACTGTAGAATCTAATCCGAATTCAGCTATTTTATTTTGAACATCAATAACGCTCTTTTGGTGAATATCCGTGATGAGCAAATTTTGCCAAGGTGTGAGTCTAATAGTCCCGCTACCATATTTTGCTGCTAAATCGCCCAAACGCCGGATTTGCTGACTTTCAAGCCTACCCAAAGGCAAAACTACGCCGATATAAAATAAATTTTCCTGTCGTTGGGGATGAACACCAATATGGCTGAAATATTCTTCCTTCTTTGCTTGAGAAGATGTGTTGATCAACTTCTCACAGAGTTGCCAAGAAAAATTTAACCGCTGCTCAACTTGCTGAAGATAATTTTCCCATCCCAAACTATTCACAACTTCTCGCAAACGTGGCTTACGCTGACTATTGATATCAATATGATGTAAATAAACATCTGCTAAAGCTGCCAAAATAGATAAACATTGTTCTGGCAACAAGATAATTCCTATATCAATGGGTGGTTTGCTTTTAATTAATCCCAGATGCAGGCGCAAGTAAACTTGAGTGTCGATTAACTCAGCAGTAAACAGGATATCATTGAGGCGATCGCTTACCGCCATTTTTCCACCGCCATCAAAGCAAACGCTAAACTTGGCTGATAGTCCTGAGAGTTCAGGATGCGCTGCTATATAGTCATCCCAGTTTTGCACCAAAGGGCGAGTATCGATTAATTCTTCTGGGTCGATACCCGCTGTGGGGTTAGTCATAATATTGCGGATGTGGTCTACAGCCGAATTGTGAGAACCTAAACCCAAATTTTGTAATTGCTGGAGAACTTCGCTGTTGATACCTTGACTAATTTCTCGAATTTGCAGGTTAGCGCGATTTGTGACATCAACGTAGCCACCACCGTAATTATCTGCTATGTCTGCGATCGACTGACATTGTTGACTATTAAGTATCCCACCAGGTATTCTCAGGCGAGACAAAATGCCATCTTGAGCCGATGTAGCATAAAATAAGCCTGGACAGGCAGTAAATCCCGAAAACAAAGTCCTAACTCCTTCTCTGTGCGACGCAGAGATTAGATCATCATTGTGTCTTCTAGACACACCCGGAGTTGGCATTCTGACTTGGGATTTCCCTTCACAGCTGCGGCACAGTCCCGGAATTTCACCGGAGTTTCCCAACTCCAAGCCTTAGTAATTTACCATGAGACGGTATTTGCAATGCTCAATACTTCACATTTTTCATTAATCATCAGACTAACGCACAGAGGAATGAAAGTTTGAGAGTGTTTTTCTGACCATGAATGTAAGTTACTACCAGATGCGATCGCACTTTTGCTCAAGGTTATTTTGATTACACCTAACACTCCATTTGATTGTTGCCAAAAATTCTGTCATCAGCGATGGCTGACATATTTTTTGTATTTGACAGTCTCTGGTCACAGTGGCAACTGCTAAGATGATCGTAGTTGCCGACAGTCATTAAAAGGCGTTGCTGAATGAAGGGATGAATCGATTTATGTAGGTACAGTTTGATACTTCAAATAATGAAGTAATAATTTAACCGAGTATCTCAGCATTTCTTCTGTCTTGGAATAGCATAAAGTTTTTCGGTGAAGGCGTGCTAAATAATGTCTAAGCCTAGTGTTTTCATTTTCAACTCGTGTCATATATGTTTTACTGACAATTTGGTCTCCATCTGGAATAAAGCTTGGGTAAACTTTCCAGCCATCTGTCACATAAAAATAGCTTTTCCATTGTTTAGCAATTTTCCACAATGGCTCAAAAGTTTCGGCACTATGGTCTCCCAAAACCCAGGCTAAAATACCTTGAGTAAAGTGATTTACTGCTGTCCATAACCAAATTTTGTTTTTTTTGAACCAACAAATGTCTCTAATTCATCAAGTTCTCCAACTTCTGGAATTACATCTTCTTTCGGTACGTCCGGAAGTTTCTCTCCCAATTGTTTGACCCAATAAATAATAGTAGTATGATGTACTCCTTTGACTCGTTCAATCCCACGAAAACCCATACCGTTAAGGTACATTTTTAAGCATTCTTGTTTCAATTCCTCAGAATATCCTTTTGGTGGCTCGTACAAATCAATAAATTGGCGAGCGCATGATACGCAAATGTGATTTTGTTTACTTCTTCGCTTTCCGTTCTTACGAATTTTCGTAGATCCGCAGTATGGACATTGCACAGTAGATACCCTCAAGTCATCCCTCTATTATGCAACGCCCATTAAAATTTAATGATTGACTCTAACTATAGATAGATGTAACATTTAGGTTAATCGAAGGGGAGTAGCTACTGGCATAACTTTTTCAGTTAAAAGCCAGTTCATCTGAGTCAACATACTGGTGATAAGCCTGGTTCAGATGTCAAATGCTAAGTATTTGAAAGCGAGACCTTCACTAAGTTCACAAACAAGATGTGAGCTTGGTGAGGTCTTTTGGCTCTCTTCAAGCTCACATCGCTACGAATTTTTCAGGAGCTTGAGAGAGTGTTAACAGCTTTTACCGCAGGTTTATTATTAATTACCGTTTCTGAGCTTGGTGATAAAACTTTTTTTATTGCTGTAATTTTGGCAATGCACCATTCGCGGCGCTTGGTGTTTATTGGGGTAACAGCCGCCTTAGCAGCAATGACTATCCTCTCGGTGGTATTTGGGCAAGCAGCATCTTTACTCCCAAAAATTTACATTCATTATGCGGAAATTGCTTTGTTTCTGGCCTTCGGTATTAAGCTGTTATATGACGCGAGTAAAATGGCGGCGGCGAGTTGTGATGCAGATGTTGTAGAAGAAGCAGAAGCCGCTGTGAAAAAAGCAGATGCACAGCTACCAAAGCGCAAAACCCCTTCGGCAATTTTAACAGAAGCCTTCTTATTAACATTTATGGCAGAGTGGGGCGATCGCACACAAATTGCCACAATTGCTTTAGCGGCGGGTAATAATCCAATTGGGGTAACAATTGGCGCAATTTTAGGACATAGTATTTGTGCAGCGATCGCAGTTATCGGTGGTAAACTCATCGCCGGACGCATTTCTGAACGCCAACTTACCTTTATGGGTGGATGCTTATTTCTGATTTTTGGCGTGGTTGCGGCTGTAGAAGGAGTGTAAAGAGAAATAGGTTGACCTCTTTCCCTCGTAGGGAAGGAGGTTTTTGATTAGTGAATTGATGCTCTAATACTTGCCAAAATTAAAGATTTTCTCAAATTAAGATAATTTTGAGCGCAAACAAGGGATAACTAAAAATAGTTCCATCTCGGTAACTCAATACTTTTCGGATAAGGAATTTACTCGTGTTCGCGTAGCGTCTCCTTTAGGAGAAGGTAAGCAAGGGTGCAGGGGTGCAAGGGAGAATTGACACTAACCTCTCCCTGCCCCTCTGCTCCTCCGCCCCCCTGCTGCCTCAAAGAAGAGATATCTTAACCGAAAGGTATTGCTCGGTAACTATTCTTTGAATGCTTCTATGACCTATTGTCTGAGAATTGCCGACATCCCCACAAATGAACGTCCGCGTGAACGTTTGATGACTCATGGCCCCAAAATTTTAGCAACAGCGGAGTTAATTGCAATTCTTTTAGGCACTGGTCAAGGGCCAGGAAAACTCTCAGCAGTGGGTTTGGGACAATATCTTTTACAAGAATTAAGCAAACACCAACGTGACCCATTGGCAGTTTTGCGAGAAGTTACCCCAGCAGAATTAATGCAAGTTCCTGGTATCGGCCCAGCAAAAGCCACCAGCATTTTAGCTGCGGTAGAACTAGGCAAACGTGCCTTTCTCTCCCGTCCTTCAGATGGCGCTGCAATTGATAGTCCAATGGCGGCGGCGGCGGCGCTTAGTCAAGATTTAATGTGGCAAACCCAAGAACGTTTTGCCGTATTGTTATTGGATGTTAAAAATCGTTTGTTAGGTACACAAGTTATTAGCATTGGTACTGCTACCGAAACCCTAGCTTCGCCACGAGAAATTTTTCGGGAAGTAATTCGTCAAGGTGCAACACGAGCAATAGTCGCCCACAACCATCCTTCTGGGAACATTGAACCTAGTCAAGAAGATATAGAATTGACTCGTCAATTATTAGCAGGAGCGCAGTTATTAGGTATTCCGTTGCTAGATCATGTAATTTTAGGTAATGGAAATCACCAAAGTTTGCGCGAAATAACAACTTTATGGAATGACTATCCTCAATTTGATTGATGTAGCGCAGGTGGAGAGTTTTGGTATTTATACAAACTTGACATCACTGCTCCCCTGCTCTATCTCGAAAATTGTCTATTGACAACAAAATTAATCTATGTATTCGTCAAATTTGTATCTTATTGCCAGATTTTTTTCCTAGCCATAGGCATAATAAAAGCACCCATTTCTCACTCTGGTGACTCTGCTGACTTCTCAAATTATGACGCAGAGAGGAATTGTCGATGAAATGGGAAAATCAACTCTGTTTTCAGAAGAGGTTTGGCAAGAATTATCAGATAAACCTGACACGCTCCCAAGTCAAGATTTATCAGAAAACCTTTCTGGAAATATATCCTAGACAATTGCGTCTGTAACGCTTGGATATATTAGTGCATCGAATGTTTTGATCAAGCGTATGAATTTACTAGGATATCTCCGCACATCTAAGTTGGAAGACAGATGGAAATTTCTTACCGCAACATCAATTATTCACTCAATTCTTCTTCTTTGGCAGATTTTCCAGTCCTGCAAACCGATAAGTACATCTTGCGCCTGGCCGCAACTGAAGAAGAATTAGAATCTATCTTCCGCTTGCGGTTTGAAGTCTTTAATCGGGAACTAGGTTTAGGATTTTCTAGTTCTAGCCTAACCCAGATGGATAGAGACAAGTTTGATGAAGTTTGTCATCATTTGATGCTGATTTCTCAACAGACTGGTCAAACAATTGGCACTTATCGGATGCAAACTTATCAAATGGCATCTCAAGGGTTGGGTTTTGATGCTGCTGATGTGTTTAATCTCAACACAATTCCTGATAATGTGCTACAAGCATCTGTGGAAGTTGGACGTGCGTGTATTGCTAAAGAATTTCGTAACAGTCAAGCGTTACTATTGCTATGGGAAGGATTAGCTAATTATCTGATTTGGAGCCAAAATAAATATTTTTTTGGCTGTGCTTCGTTAATGACACAATCTGCTAGAGAAGCGGCTTGTACATATCATTTTTTTCAAAAAAATCATTTCACACATTCAAGTATTTTAGTTTATCCCAATTCGCAATATGGTTTAGAAATTGATCAATATTGTTTAGATAAATATGAGGTAAACATTCCGAAGATTGTCCAAGCTTATTTAAGTATTGGGGCGAAAATATGTAGTTTGCCTGCGATTGATCGGCAGTTTAAAACAATTGATTTTTTAACAATTTCTAATCTAGAAAACTTCACAAGATGGCATTTACCGAAATGTTTTGCCAAAAAACCGAGTTTGCCTTGAGCAAAAAAGCTTTTAGTGGAAGTTGAGTAGCGATCGCCCTAATATATTCATAATTTATCTAACTATGCAGCAGAACACAATCATTCCTAGTTGGTTGCGGTTTTTAATTATTGTTTTGCTGGTGATGTCTGTATTGTTTCGCTTTTTTAACCTAGATAGCAAAGTTTATTCCCATGATGAAACATATACATCATTGCGAATTTCTGGTTATACAGTTGCGGAAGTCAAACAGCAATTATTTAATGGTCGTGTAATTACCTCCGAAAGTTTTGCTAAGTTCCAAGGCATTAATCAACAAAAGGGACTGAGTGATACGATTATGTCGTTAGCGAAGGAAGATCCCCAGCATCCACCGCTTTATTATGCGATCGCCCGATTTTGGTTAGGAATTTTTGGCAATTCAGTTACAGCCATTAGGAGTTTATCAGCTTGTATTAGCTTATTAGTATTTCCTGGTATTTATTGGTTATGTCGGGAATTATTTGTTGTCCCATTATCATTACCTTGGTTAGCGATCGCAATTACCGCTGTCTCGCCAATTTACTTAATATATGCCACAGAAGCCCAAGAATATATTCTTTGGTTAGTCACTATTATCATCAGCAGTGCTGCACTCCTGCGAGCCTTACGTTTAGAATCAAAACCTCCAGGTAAACTACCTCCAGACCAGTTTACTATTTGGAGCCTTTATACAGTCACTTTAGTATTAAGTCTCTACACCAGTTTATGGAGTGGATTTTTGGCGATCGCACATAGTATTTATGTCATCACAATTTCCCAATTTCAGCTAAATAAAACTGTTAGAGCTTATCTATTAGCCTCCATTGTTGCTTTTTTTGCTTTTATTCCTTGGATGATCATTGGATTAGCTAAATTTTTTCAGTTTTTACTGTCAAATCAGGGAATACAAACGCAGTTAGCACCAATACCTTTATTCCCATTTTTACTGAGACAAATCAGTAGAATATTTTTTGATTTAGATTTGGTATTAGATAACAATTTAAATTATTTAATCTGTTCATTTTTGGTAATTTTAATAGGATGCGCGATTTATTTACTTTGTCGCACTACGAACTATAAAGTTTGGTTATTTATTGTGATTTTGATTGTAGTACCATCACTACCATTAATCTTACCAGCCTTAATATCTGGTGAAATTAAGCTAGGTTCTGAACCATATTTTTTGCCGTCTTATTTAGGTATGCAGATTGCTGTTATTTATTTATTAGCTACACAACTTTATAATGGCAGTTTAACAAGGCGAAGAATCTGGCAAACAATTATAGCGCTATTAATTATTGGTGGACTAGTTTCTTCGCGGGTATATTATCAAGCTGAAACTTGGTGGCATAAAGGAGTAAGTTACAATAATCTCCAAGCTGCTCAAATTATTAATCGCTCTGCACGTCCATTGTTAATTAGCAATGCTGAGGGGATTAATTATGGCAATGTGTTTTCTTTAAGTTATCTTGTAGAACCACGAGTTCAGTTTAAATTGGTGAACAATCAACTTATTCCGAATATTTCTGATACCTATACTCAGGTTTTTTTCTTGAATATTTCTCACACTTGGCGACAGCAATTAGCAACTCAATACCAATCCCCAATAAATCTTGTTTATCGAAATGAATATTACTCACTTTGGGAATTACGTAAATCTCAAAGCTCACGTTAAAGTATAATTTGTCCGCACCATCCATTTTCAGTACATTGAAACTGTATGAGTCTATAGCAATCTAATTTAATGTTTCAAAAATTAAATCTGACTGCTATACCAGCATGGAAATTGACATAATAGTGATTTTATTGATGTAATCTGGGTAACTAATTAAGTAATCGATTATATACAAAGTTAGATAACATAAATTAGTTAATATGGTAAGGTTTATCTAAAAGTAAAAATAGCTAAAATTGTCGTTAAACATACAATTTAGAAAGTATTTAACTTAATTGCGGATATTAAAGATGTACAGTAAATAACGTTAAGTGAATCTAGGGATGAGTGAAATTGCTAAATTCATGGTGATCAAAATTATGTAGGTAAGGTTATTTTTTAGTGAAAGTATTATTGGTAATATCACTAAGCCCTACTTACCTTTTATGAATTAGATGTTATGAATTGTACAAGTGAGCATTTCCCTGTTTGCCAATTGTGCAATTTTTAATGCGATTTAAATAGAAGAATTTGTCTTAAAATCACACCACGGGTATAAGGCAGAAGAATGGTTAACTCTTGCAACACCAGCCGGGAAATATTATGGCGACAAGTTTGGGGATTAGCAGCTTTACTAGCAGCAATCATCCTCAGTTGGATGGTATATGCTTTTTATCAACCAAAAATATTACAAGAACTAGAATTAGTTGAATTAGCTGGTTGGCTGGGAATAGTGCAAGGATTAATCGCCGCAGTTCTTGAACCTTTGAATGGGGGAATTTCCGATCGCATCCAGCAGCGCTTGGGTAGTCGTTTACCGATGATTAGCTTTGGGGTGGTGTTAGCTGGATTAATGTTTGTCGGTGTTTCGTTGTTAGCTGACTACAATTTACCCACAGGTATTCGTTGGATTATTCCCGTGCTGATGACGGCTTGGGTGATCGCCATGATTATATTTCGTGGCCCGGCGATCGCACTTTTAACTCAGTTTGTCCCCACAACAGAATTACCCCAAGCAAATGCCATTCTTGTATTAGTGTTTGGTACAGTGGGAGCGATCGCCCCATTATTCAACACTTTACTCTCTAGTCTAGGTGCATCGATTACCTTTATGTTAGGTGCGATCGCTTTAGTCTTGGGCGCATATATTTTGCAAATATTCACTCCCAAACATAGTTTTGTCCCGACCATATATCATCAAGATAAATCTGCAACTACGCCGACTGTGTTGTTAAGCCTGATTTTTGTCATCGGGTTAGCCACAGGATTTGAAATTAACCTGTTATTTGCCATTTTTCCCCAAGAATTACAAACTCAACTCCCAGGATTGCAAGTAGAATTTATTGCTTCTGAGATACTTTTAGTCTCAGCAATTGCATCTGTACCTTTAGGAGACTGGACAGCAGATTTAGGTGCAAATAAATCGATGTTGCTGGGTTTGGGAACAATGACAGGCTTGATGGGGTTAACAATATTAAACGATAATTATATTTTGGCGATCGCCTTAATTCTGGCTTTTGGGATGAGTTTTAGTTTAGTGTTGATCAGTATGATTCCCTTCGCACTAGGCAAACTACCCGCAACTCAGGCTGGCTTAGGTACAGGTTTATACTTTGGTGGTAGTGCTGGCGGAACGGCGATAGTTTCACTATTAATTAAACAACTTGGTCTAACATCTGTCGGTGCATTTTTATTGGCGGAAGTTGCTTTTTTAGTAGTAACTTTGTGTATTCTTTTGTGTAAGAAAGTTTCTCGAATCAGGACTGGGGAATAAAACATTGAAATGGCTGTCTATTATAGGGATTGGCGAAGATGGATTACAGGGTTTAAGTGCGATCGCCCGTTCTATAATTACTCAAGCTGAGGTTATTATAGGAGGCGATCGGCATTTAGCCATGCTTCCCAGTGATGACCAGCACCAAAAAATTCCTTGGACTTCTCCTTTTAGCGCCTCCATCGCAGAAATTATCAGCCGTCGTGGTCAGCAAATCTGCGTCTTAGCCAGCGGTGATCCTCTATGTTACGGCGTTGGTGTCACCTTAACCAAACATATTCCCATCTCAGAAATCACAATTATTCCCGCACCTTCAGCCTTTAGCCTCGCTTGCGCCAAACTGGGATGGTCATTAACTGAGGTAGAGACTTTAAGTTTGTGCGGTCGTCCTGCGAGTTTGCTTCAGTCTTATATTTATCCCCAAGCCAAGTTATTAATTTTGAGCGCTGGTAAGGAAACCCCGCCAATTGTCGCCCAAATTTTGAACAGTCGGGGTTACGGTGAAAGTAAAATTATTGTCTTAGAACGTATCGGCGGGATTCACGAACGGATAATTGTCAGTACAGCAGCAGCTTGGAGTGAAACAGAAATTGCTGACTTGAATACTATCGCCGTTGATTGTATAGCTGATATTGGCGTTGTCGCTTTACCAAGATTACCAGGATTGCCAGATCATGCCTATCATCACGATGGACAATTAACCAAACGAGAAGTCAGAGCGATTACTTTATCAACCCTATCACCCATACCAGGAGAACTTTTGTGGGATGTTGGCGCAGGTTGTGGTTCAATTTCCATTGAATGGATGCGAAGCCATCCTCGGTGTCGAGCGATCGCCATTGAACAAAATTCATCTAGACTGCAATATATTGCCGATAATGCCACAGCTTTGGGTACACCCAACCTAGAAATTATCGCCGGAAAATCACCATCAGTTTTGCCAGGCTTACCCACACCAGACGCTATTTTTATTGGTGGTGGAGTTACAGCAGCTGGATTATTTGATATTTGCTGGTCAGCACTACCCCCAGGTGGTCGTTTAGTTGCGAACGCCGTCACCATCGAAGGAGAGCAAACCTTATTTCAATGGTACGAAAAAGTTGGCGGTAGTTTTACCCGGATTGCTATTCAAAAAGCAGAACCTATTGGTAAATTCCTCGGATGGCGAGGGATGTCTCCTGTTACCCAATGGATAGCAGTTAAATAATTTTCGATTCAACCCACGTAATACCGTTTCACTTTAAGTTTGATACAAATAGACCGCAGGGAGCAGGGAGCAGGGAGCAGGGGGAAAGAATGAAAAACCCATAAATTTGTCTCATTTTTTTCGTGAAATGGTATGAGTTGGTTTTGTCTGTGTAGCGGGGACTTCCAGTCATTTTGCTTAAATTAACTTAATATAAATGTAATTAAAAAGCCTCACCAATTTTAAGAAAATTCACCCGAATATTACGACACATTAACGGTGTTCACATTTGGTAAATACACATAGTAATTAAAATTGCCGCGTGCTAAATTAAATTCAAGGTACAAAAAGGTTAAGTTTAAGTGAAATAAAAAAACTTGAAATTAGAGCCTGTACCTCCTGCTCTAAGATCCACGCGATCGCAACTCAACTATTACATCCTATGGAAGTGTTTTCGCCTTAATTCTATTGATTTTATTGGAGGTTTTTGAACATACAGCCAGAAATGCCTGCCTATTTAGAATCAAGGATGTTGAAGTCTGAGAACAACGATTGCATTTGTCCACCTTATTTGAGTTAATTCTTCTGTTTTTTCAATCTTCTCGAACGATTGCATATTGTTTAATAAACCGCCTGTAGTTACTGATGTTGATCGGTCGTAACTTAGGCGGTTAATAGTTTTTATCCAAGAATTAACAACAAATTACTATTGACTATTGACTATTGACAAACTAGAGTAATCACCGTAACTTCCGGTGGGCAAAACAAGCGTCCTGGTCGATAAGTTCCTAAACCACGATTAACATATAACTGATTATTTGCTACTTTGTGAAATCCTTGCGCCCATTCCCAATATCTCACTACTTTAGAACAATCATCAAATAAAAATGGCACCCGTCGGCGCAGTTTTTTTGGTAATTGCTTGAGTAACTTCTTGTAATAAAAAACCGCAGGGCCAAAACCGGGAATGACAATATGACCCCCATGCGTATGTCCAGATAGCTGTAAATCAACGCGCCACTGTTCTAATATCTTGGCAGTATCAGGATTATGAGACAGAACAATCCGCGGTGTTAGTGGGTCTAGTTGCTGCATCACAGGTACAGGATTAAACTCCCGCGACCAATAATCAGCTAAACCGACTATAGGTAATTCTTCGCCAAGGGGATAAGCAATTTCATTCCACAGAACATGAACTCCAATACTAGCGAAAGCATTTGTCACTTCTGCTTGGGAGTGATTGTAGTGGATGTCATGATTACCAAGTACAGCATAAATTCCGCAGCGACTTTGCAGATGTTTGAGCCGCATCACCAGTTGATGAATTGGGCTAGGATCATCAGTGACATAATCACCCGTTAAGACAATTAAATCAGGTTCTACTTCATTTGTAACTGCGATCGCTTCTTGCAACATTTCTTCCGAAAGGCGCATTCCATCATAGTGAAAATCTGATAACTGTACTAATGTTGTACCTGCTAAAGATTGCGGCAGTCCGGCAATCTTAACCGTTATTTTATCTACACTTAAACGTCCCGTAAACAACCAGTGCATAGTGCAGAAACACTCCTCATAGCAGCGTTTACAGCTTATCAAATAATAAAAACCATCTTAAAAGATAGTAAAAATTTAATCACAATTTATTCTCTTTGTAGGGTAATCAATGTCACTTCTGGCGGACAAAATAGCCTTCCTGGGGAATAAGTTCCTAAACCACGATTGACATATAGCAGATTGCTTCCTACACGATGTAAACCCTGCGCCCATTCCCAATGGCGGAGGACATAATTTTCTCGGCGTAACAATGGAAAGTAACGCCGGATTTTGTAGGGGATTTTTTGGACTATTTTTTTGCGATAAGCTATAACCGCCCCTAAGCCAGGAATCACGATTTGACCACCATGACTATGACCAGATAACTGCAAATCTACCCGCCATGTTTGTAATATTTCCGCTGTATCAGGGTTATGAGATAACACAATTCGGGGGATATTTGGGTCTAGTTGCTCCATGACTGGCGCAGGATTGAATTCTGGTGAATAACGATCTGCGAGTCCCACTAGCGCTAATTCATCACCAAAAGGATAGACAACTTCATTCCATAAAACATGTACACCAATGTTAGTTAAAGCTTTGGTAATTTCTGTTTTTGAATGTCGGTAATATATATCATGATTACCGAGTATGGCATAAATACCAGCTTGAGCTTGCAATTGCTTTAATTTTAAAACTAGTTGATGAATTGGTTGCGGACTAGTTGTAACATAATCACCTGTTAAAATTACTATATCTGGTTTTAGTTGGTTGCTAAATGCGATCGCCTTTTCTAAAATCTCATCAGACAAAGCCACACCATCATAATGAAAATCGGACATCTGCACCAACTTCTTACCTTGTAACGATGCAGGTAAACCCGCAATCTTAACCGTTAATTTTTCCACAGTCAACGGCCCAGATAATAACCAGTGCATAATAGGTTTAATAAATTTCAATCATAGCGTTTAAAGTCTAGCTAACAATCCGCCATTTGAAAGTTGCAGGTTAAACACTTTGGAGAAACTTGATAAATCTTTATTCAACCCTGTGTTTCTGTGGTTAGTATAAAAAATCAATTATATGAGCAGGTCAAGAAATAATTGCTGACTCAGTGAAACATTTACCAAGTAAATTAGACAACAGGGTGAGAATAATCACAACAGTAGTATGAACTTTCGCTGATTTACTGATAAATGAGGGTGAAGTGCGATCGCCAGCAGATAAATACATCTGATAAGAGGTTGTTTGAAAAATATTTTTGGTAACATCAAAGCCTCTCTCCGCTTCGGGGAGAGGTTTGGAGAGGGGTTGTTGGTATACTTTACGACTTTTCAAACATCCTATAAGTTTTCTAGACAATAGAATCTCCGCCTTCTTGATTAAGACTTAAGCGTAAAACTGACAGTCCTAAAATTATTAAAAATAATATCAACCCAATTGTGCAAGCATAGCTAATATCTAAATTACTAAAAGCTTGTTCGTATAAATAATAAACAATAGTTTTAGAACTATCGAGTGGGCCGCCTTGGGTCATAATATAAACTTCCTCAAAAACTTTAGTTGCAGAAATAGCTGAAATTACTGCTACTAAAGCTAAATAAGGTCTCATCAAAGGTATTGTAATATCCCAATGTTTGCGAATACCATCCGAGCCATCAATAGCTGCGGCTTCATACACATCAGCGGGGATGGATTGTAACCCAGCTAAATAAATTACCATGTAATAACCTAATCCCTTCCAAATAGTCACAGCCATTACGCTGGCGAGAGAAATGGGAATAATCCCCAAGATTTTATCTGGACTAGTTAGCCAAGGAATTCCTTCGGGGAAAATTCCCAAAGTTTTTAGCCACTGATTAAGTAAACCGTTTTCTGCATACAACCATTTCCAGGCTATACCTGCAACTACCATTGAAATTACCACTGGTGTGTAATATGCGGCTCTAAACCAACTAACTCCCCGGAGTTTTTGATTAACCAAAATTGCTAACCCTAAAGGAGCAATCACCAAAATTGGTACTACACCCACCAGATAAAGAAAAGTATTTTCTAAAGTTTTCCAAAAAACTGCATCCTTCCACAAACGCAAGAAATTTGTAAAACCTATCAACTGTGGCGGTTGGGAAATATCTTCGTAGCTGGTGAAACTGAGGTAAAAGGCTTGTAATGCAGGCCAAAATACAGTTAACCCCAATAGCACTAAAGCAGGTAGCAAAAACAAGTACGGGGTGAGTCGTTGTTGGATGAGAATCCAATCTTTAGATGTCAGTTGACTCATAACAGTATTGGTGAGACGGCAAAGCTAACTCATATTACACGAAGAGATGGGGTTGGAGAGCGATCGCTCAAACGTCATCTAAGTACTTTTGGGTATGTAGCTGTATTAATCACTTAAATCTATCAATTTAAAAAATAATAATATTTGTACTTATCAGAAGAACAGCATAAATTAAACCCATAGACAAAAACACAGACAGCAATCACCCACGGAGGTAAATTATGAATCCAGTAGTTAGACAAAAATCAGAGCCAAAACAAATTACACCTGAAGAATTAACTCGCGGACAACACCTGGCGGATAAACTTGCATCTCAGGTAGGTTCTTGGAAATTTCTGATTTGTCAAAGTACCATTTTAGCTGGATGGGTGGGAATGAACTTAGCGCCAGGAGTTCCCCATTGGGATGAGTCACCATTCATTATGCTCAACTTAGTTTTTTCATTCGCTTCAGCTTACACAGCACCCATAGTTTTGATGAGTCAAAACCGTCAGTCTGATACTGACCGCCGCAACGCTGAGATTGACCATCAAGTAAACTTACGCGCCGGACAAAACATCGAATTACTTCATGAAAAGTTAGATACATTGCACTCGCAACAAATCGCTGAACTGACTCAAATTGTCAAAGAACAACAGCAAATGCTGCGAGAAATGAAAGTAAATTTAGCAGCTACTTCTAAAGAAATTAAAGATAATCAAGTCGCCTTAGCACCAGGACTGATTGTACAAATTAACGATAAATTTCCTAAAGCAGCACCTGTTAAACAAGCCAGCAAACATGATAAATCAATTGTCGATAATGCCAAAGTTATTGATCAATACATTCGTCGATAATCATGAATTACCAACAGTGAGAGTCTAAATTTTAAATATCTCGATCCTGTTCTAGACTAAAATCTTGACTCTGCCACTCGAAAGTATAACCAGCATTATCATACAATCACATATTTGAATTGCTTCAGCAACTCAATTAACTGGCAAGGCTACAACTCCACATTTAACAAAGTAGCAACTTACCCAGTATTTGCAGACATCAATCAAGCACAACAGACACAATCTCAATGTGTAGATAAAGGAGAAAGATAAATGAATGGAATCATGTCGGGAATTTCTACTGGAATAACAGCTTTTACCGCTACAAACTTAGATGATTTAGTCATTCTAACGCTGTTATTTTCGCAAGTAAATGCAAATTTCCGTCGGCGGCACATTGTGATTGGTCAATATCTTGGTTTTATTACATTAGTAATTGCTAGTTTAGCTGGTTTTTTAGGTGGTTTAATTTTGCCATCTCACTGGATAGGGTTTCTCGGTTTTGCACCCATCGCTATTGGCTTAAATCGTCTACTAAATCCAGATAAAGATGCTTCTTCAACCACAGAATCAGAGCAAGATTTAACTAAATCTTCGCCCTTTGCTGGCTTTTTATCTCCCCAATCTTTTAGTGTGGCTGCTATTACTATTGGCAATGGTAGCGATAACATCAGCATTTATATGCCATTATTTGCAAATGCTGATTTTTCTAGTTTACTCATCATTATTGCAGTATTTTTAGCACTCGTTGGTGTTTGGTGTTATGGAACATATAAACTTACTTGTCAACCTGCTATTTGTAATTTGATTTCTCAATATGGCAACAATATTGTTCCCTTTGTATTGATTGGTTTAGGAGTATTCATCATTTTAGATAGTGCTTCTTTACATCCCATTGCTTTAGCAGTTAGCTGTTTAGTGTTGATGGGATTAGTCAAACTGTATGGCATCAATACACAGGTAGAAACATCTGCCAATATTGACTGGTAAATTTAGGTATCAATGTTCGTTAAAAAGTTTGTACACTCAAGAGGATAAATATCATGAAACTACTTCGCATTGCTTTGGTTGCTTTAGTACTTTTAGTAAATTTAGTCATCGCCCCACCTTCTTGGGCTAGTAAACCAAATCTGACACAAAGTCCTGATTACACAGAAGTTACTCAAGCAATTGATAACCTGGTGAAATTAAAAGAAACTCCTGCTGACTCACAATATACACCAGAACAAATTGAACGGAAATTAGGTGATTTGAAATTACAAAAATATATTTTAGAAACAGCAAGAAATTGGGCGCAGTGTCGTAATGAAACAGGTAAAACTCTAGCTGTCTATGGACATAAAGCCAAAAAAATAGCGCAAGGCAATACTCTCTACTTTTTGGGTAATGGTCAAGTTACAGATGATGATTGGGATTGTGATGGTGTTTATCTACCAGTTGGAACTAAATTACCTGGTGATATTGAAGGCTTAACAGAACCTTTGGCTATTAAAGTTGTGGATGGTACTCAATTAGTTGCAACAACTAATCCAGAAACAGGTGTGGTGGAATTTAATGTGACCCCAGCCAATGTTTTGAAAGCAGGTGATATTGATTGGTTAATGCCTAACTTGACTCAAGCTGATATTGATGCCAAAGTTCCTAATGCACCAATTGAAGATTAAAGTTAGTTGAATTATGTGTGAATGACTATATACCCGACTTCTTTAAGAAGTCGGGTATATAAGTTTATTTATTAGCCTGAACCACATTTATACAGCAGAAATGGCACAAACTTGTAAACCAACTGGTGTTTGAATAATCACAGCTTCCACCCCAAAAACTTGAGCGATCGCCTGTGGTGTTAAAACTTCTGCTGGTGTACCAACTCCCCAAAGTTTTCCTTGTTTTAATAAAGCAATGCGAGAACTATAACGAGCAGCTAAATTTAATTCATGTAACACTGTGACTATGGTTAATTCCTGTTGTTGATTTAAATCTTTTAGCAGTTCTAATAATTGCAATTGATAATTAATATCTAGATAAGTTGTAGGTTCATCTAATAATAAAACTTTTGGTTCTTGCGCTAATGCCAGAGCTAAAAATGCGCGTTGTCTTTCACCACCAGATAGTTGTTCAACTGGGCGATCGCGCTTATCTTCTAGCTGTGTTTTTTCAATTGCTACATCAACTTTTTGCCAATCTTGTGCTGTTAATTCCCATTGCCACCAAGGTTGATGTGGTGTTCGTCCTAAACTCACTAATTGTCTAACATTTAAGCCCACTGGCACAGTTTGTTGTTGTGGTAATAGTGCCAATTTCTGCGCTACTACATTCGGCGGTTGAGAATGAATTGCTTTACCGTCAAGTAAGACAATTCCCTGTTGTGGTGCCAGAATTCGACTTAATAATTTGAGTAATGTTGATTTACCAGAACCATTAGCACCAACTAAACTTAACCATTCTCCTGTTTGCAAGGTGAGGTTAATATTCTGCACAATTGGTTCTGCGGTATAACCACCAGTAAGATTTTGCAGTTCTAGAGGCATTTTAAAACAGACGTAAAATTCGAGAAATTAGATTTGACTTCTCTTCAACTACCGTATACACACAAATTTTTGAGGATTGCCACCCAATAAGATCAATTAATTTTGACAGTCGATACATTAATCATGTGAGACGACGCATTAACAATGTAACTTGATACATCAATAATATGAGACGACACATTAACAATGTAACTTGATACATTAATAATTTGCAGCACCGCACTAACGGTGTAACTTGATACATTAATAATGTGAGGCGACGTTATGACATTGCCAATTAAGCAACTTGTGTGTACATCATAGCTTTTAGGAAAAAGAAGCTGGGAGAAAAAGTTGTCTCATTAAAATTAAGACTTACCCAGTCCAGAAGAACGACGATAAAGCAACCAGATAAATAAGGGTGAACCTAACAAAGCAGTCACAGAACCGACGGGTAGTTCTACCGCCCCTAATCTAGAAAGTAAATCTGCAAAGGTGAGTAACCATGCACCCGCCAGGGCTGACAGTGGTAAAACAAAGCGGTGGTCTGTACCTACTAGTAACCGAACTCCATGCGGTACTACCAAACCAACAAACCCAATCAAACCACTGATGCTAACTGCACCGGCGGCGAGTAAAGTTGCAACACCACCAATTAATAAACGCGATCGCGTTAATGATACACCTAAGCCAACGGCTAAATCATCTCCTAACGCCAGCACATTCACTGACCGCGCCAGCAACCAACCGCCCAGCAACGCCACAATAATATAAGGCCCCGCAGTGGTAATTTCTTTCCATCCTCTAGCGTTTAAGCTACCCACCAACCAACTTAAGGCTACTTGAATTTGACCATCTTCGGCGAGTAACAGTAATGTACTTTGCACTGCACCTAATAAAGAACTAACTGCCACACCTCCTAAAATCAACCGTTCAATGGAAATTCCCGAACCTGCACGACCGAGAAAAATCACTATGGCTGAGGTCAACATTGCACCCAGCCACGCCGCCAAGGGAATAGCGATGGGGAAGACGTGCAAAGTGATCATTACAATCACAATCAATCCTGCACCTGCGGAAATTCCCAAAATAAAAGGGTCAGCTAGACTGTTGCGTAACATTCCTTGCAGTAGTGCGCCAGACATTCCCAAAGCTGCACCCACAATCACAGCAGCGATGATGCGGGGAAGTCGCAAATCCCAGATAATAGTTTGGTTAGTGGGATCGCCTCGATGCAGAATCGCTGCCCACAATTGCGAAAAACTTAGGGGTACTGCGCCTTGAGACAGAGACAGCGCTAGAGTAATCATGAGCGCTGTACTGATAAGCAAAACAGCCCAGAGTATGCGGTTTTGAGTAACAGCGGCTAGTAACGGGATTTTCATTCACAGACGTTAATTTCTGGTGCGTAGACACAAAGTGGCTTGTCGTAAGACATCGCTGTTATTTTACCTTATGCACCAACTTAAACAGTGCTTGACCGAACAAGGCAAAAGTAAAAAGTAAAAAGGCAAAAGAAAGAAAAATGGTTCCAAGCCCCTGTCTTGAAAAGTTTTGCACCGGGAGACCCGGACGCGCAAACTTTTCGCTAAATTTATTTCGAGACACGCAGCGCGAGAAATAATACGTCCTTATTAAATCCCCTGAATTTATTTATGGGGATTATCTTTTTACTTTTTACTTTTTACTTTTTAATCTTCACTGACTTTCACAACCAGCTTGCCAAAGTTTTCTCCCCGCAATAAACCAATAAAAGCACGGGGCGCATTTTCTAAACCAACTACAACATCTTCTTGATATTTCAATTGACCAGATTTTAACCAACCCGCAACATCGCTGACAAATTCATTAGCGCGGTGTTGGTAATCACTAACCAAAAAACCTTTGATTAAAGCGCGTTTGATTAACAGAGGTCTTAAATTCGGGCCAGGCGGCGCGGATGTGGCATTATATTCCGAAATCAACCCAACTAAAGGAATCCGCGCCCCCAGGTTGATTTGCTGCAACACAGTTTCTAATATCACCCCGGCGGTATTATCAAAATAAACGTCAATGCCATCAGGTGCAGCTGCTTTCAATGCTGCATCAAGTTCTTGAGTTTTGCGATTAATCCCCACATCAAAGCCTAATTCTTTGACTATATAATCTCGCTTGTCATCACTGCCCACAATGCCAATGACTCGACAACCTTTGATTTTGGCAATTTGACCGGCGACTGCACCCACAGCCCCAGAAGCGGCGGAAACTACGACGGTTTCGCCTGGTTTGGGTTGACCGATATCTAAAAGCGCCGCGTAAGCAGTTAAGCCAGGCATACCTAAAACACCCAAACTATAAGATAAAGGTGCTTGGCTGGGGTCAAGTTTCCGCAGTGTCTCGCCTTTAGCTACTGCATAAGTTTGCCAACCGTTCCGACTCAGGACGAAATCTCCGGCTTGAAATTGTGGATGATTTGATTGAATAACTTGGCTGACTGTACCGCCGACAACTACTGAATTTAATTCCACATTTGCTGCATAAGACTCACCCTCGCTAATCAAACCACGCATATAAGGGTCGAGAGATAAATAAATTGTCCGGCTGAGAACTTCGCCTTCACCAGGTTGAGAAATTGGTGCTTCCGCCAAGGTGAAATCACTTTCTTTTGGTTCACCGACTGGGCGGCTTTTGAGCAAGATTTGTTTGTTAATTAAATCAGACACAAATTATTCCTTTGTAAATTAAATTACTCTCGGTCGTTTTGTGTAAACCCGGCAATTTCTATCCGGTTTCCACCAGGATCACGAATAAAAAAGCGATTAAATCCCGGAATTGGTGTTCCTGGCAGAATTTCTACATCATAGGCTTTTAAATGCTCGGCAAACCCATACACATCATTGACTCGAAAACAAATATGTCGTCTAGATGCTTGATTGTTAGCGTTTGCTTCTCGACTAACATGAATTTCTGTGTTTCCTAACAGATACCACCCGCCAGAATCACTCACTTCAGGTGGATTAATTGCTTGTAATCCTAAAACTTGGCTGTAAAAAAATAATATTGCCTCCTCCACCTCAAGTGGATAAGTCACTTGTATATGATGAACTGCCTCAAGTTTCATATTCATTCTCCTGTTGGTAGAAAATTACCATTCACCTTTAAACTCGGTTAATTCTGACAAGGGGCTTGCCTTTACACGAGGTTTGTGAAATACTACTTTTAAAATACGGCAAATCGGTAAAGATTTAGTAGTATTTATCAAGAAACATCATAAAAATCTTGTCCTCAAAGGAATTGCGGACTAATCCTTAAGATGACAAACACAGGAATTCGGACTAATCAAGTTAAAGTCCCAAATGGAGATTTGCAGATTGATGCTTATCTAGCGCAACCTGCAAAAGAGGGTAAATTTCCCGCAGTCATTGTGATTCAAGAAATCTTTGGAGTCAACATCCATATTCGGGAAGTTGCGGAAAGATTGGCTAGTGAAGGGTATGTGGCGATCGCACCAGCGTTGTTTCAACGAACTGCGCCTGGTTTTGAAGCGACTTACACCCCTGATGATATTCAACGAGGTCGCGCCGCCAAGGATCAGACCAAAGCCGCAGAGATATTGAGTGATATTCAAGCGGCGATCGCCTATTTGAGAACTTTACCAAATGTCCTAGGAGATGCGATCGGTTCTATTGGTTTCTGTTTTGGTGGTCATGTTGTTTACTTAGCCGCCACCTTACCAGATATCAAAGCCACAGCTTCTTTCTACGGTGGTGGAATTCCTAACTCCACACCTGGCGGTGGAGAACCCACAATTACCAGGACTCCAGAGATTAAAAACCCAATTTATGCCTTCTTTGGAACAGAAGATAAAGGCATTCCTTTAGAACAAACCGAACTAATCGAAGCGGAATTAAATAAACACCGAATTCCCCATACAATCTTTCGTTATTCTGGTGCAGAACATGGCTTTTTTTGCAATCATCGCGCCAGCTACAATGCCGAAGCTGCTGCTGATGCGTGGAACCATGTTTTAGAACTGTTCCAAAAAAATTTGCAATTGCAGCCAGTCTAAACCTGAATCGCTTGTTCAGCATAACTCTATACCTCCAACTCCTCCAATCACAACCTCTGCCATAAATTTGATGATTGGTAATTAATAATTACCAATCTTTACTTGTGTAGAGTTTCTCATCTTTAGTTCACATTTAAATTAGCCCATCAACTCATTTTTTGGGAAATTTATGAAGTCAGAAACAACTGGCTTTGATTTATCGTGTCTACCTTTTGATTCATCTTTTCATAATCATGACCACATCTGTTCAACAACCAAAAATCAATATTTTTCAGCGTGTTTCTTTATTCATACTTCCAGGAATATTTACCATCTCAACAACCTTAGTTAGTTGTTCAGTTGATACTCCAAAAGCAGAAAATAAAACCGCAGGTTTTACAACCAAAGTTGTCCATCTGGGCTATCAAAGCTCTGGGGATTTAGTTAGATTAAAAGGTGTAATTGAAAAACGTTTACAACCCTTGGGGGTTAATGTCGATTGGGCGCAATTTGCCGCCGGGCCACAACTAATGGAAGCAATGAATGTGGGTAGAGTTGACATTGGCTCTGTGGGGGAAACTCCACCCATATTTGCTCAAGCGGCTGGCACAGAATTAGTTTACATTGCCAGTAATAAACCTAGTACTGGTAAAGGCAGTGGAATTATCGTACAGAATAATTCCCCAATTAAGACTTTGGCAGACTTGAAGGGTAAAAAAGTAGTTTTTCAAAAAGGTTCAGCATCACATTATTTATTACTCAAAGCCTTAGAAGAAGGTGGGTTGAAATATAGTGATATTCAACCAATTAGTTTGCCACCAACCGAAGCAAGGGCAGCATTTATTCAAGGAAAAATTGAAGCTTGGGTAACTTGGGATCCTTACTTAGCATCAGCCCAAAAAGTTGCCAATGCCAGAGTACTGAGAGATGCTAGTGGTATTGCTACCCAAGGAGGATATTATATGGCATCGCGCAAATTTGCCACTGAAAATCCAGAGTTAGTGCGAGTAATTCTTGAAGAAATCAATAATGTGGGTAAATGGGCAGAACAGAACACCGACGAAGTGGTGAAAATCACTGCACCGCATCTCAAATTAGATCAAGACATTTTAACCACAATGATTAAACGGCGGACTTATGGTTTAAGACCAATCACGCCAGACATCATGGAAGGTCAACAAAAAATAGCTGATTTATTTGCCCAAGAAAAAGTAATTCCTCAACCCATTGATGTCAAAGCCGCAATGTTAACTAGCGAACAATATGCAGCCATAACACCAAAAACTATTAGCCAACGATAAGACTATGGAAATATTTTGGTACTTACCAACTCAGGGCGATGAACGCTATTTAGGTACAACAATTGGCAGACGACAAGCCAATTATCCCTATATGCAGCAAATCGCCCAAGCTGTGGATAAATTAGGCTACGGCGGGATGTTAATTGGGACTGGACAAAAGCAGGATACATGGATTGTGGCTGCTTCTTTGATTCCGGTTACACAAAATTTGCGGTTTTTAGTTGCCTTTCGTCCGGCGATTATGTCACCTGCATTATCTGTGAGGATGGCAGCAACCTTTGACCAACTTTCTCACGGTCGCATTATTTTAAACGTAGTGACTGGTGGTGACTCTAAAGAATTAGCCAAAGATGGGGTTTTCTTAGATCATGATCAGCGTTATGAACTGACGGATGAATTTTTAACAATTTGGCGATCGCTCATGCAAGGCGACGAAGTAACATTCAATGGTCGTCACTTACAAATTGCTGGCGCGAAACTGCAATTTCCAACCGTACAGAAGCCTTATCCTACCTTATATTTTGGCGGTTCTTCTGATGCGGCTTTGCAAGTTGCAGCTAAACACATTGATGTGTATTTAACCTGGGGCGAACCACCAGCCCAAGTAGCCGAAAAAATTAGCAAAGTCCGCAGATTAGCAGCAGAACAAGGGAGAACAGTCCGCTTTGGCATTCGGATGCACGTTATCGTTCGGGAAACTACTCAAAAAGCTTGGGATGCAGCTAACGAACTGATCAAATATCTAGATGACGAAACAATAGCATCTGCCCAAAAACGCTTTTCCCAGTCGGAATCGGCAGGACAACGGCGGATGGCGCAGCTACACAGTGGTAGCCGCCACAACTTAGAAATTAGCCCAAATTTATGGTCTGGTGTGGGTTTAGTGCGGGGTGGTGCAGGTACAGCCTTAGTCGGAGATCCAGACACAGTAGCAGCGAGAATGCTGGAATATGCCGATTTAGGAATTGATACCTTCGTATTCTCCGGCTATCCCCATTTAGAAGAAGCTTATCGCGTTGCTGAATTACTGTTTCCCTGCTTACCACTCCAGACTACTCAAATCGCCATACCACAGCAGTTACCAACACCCTTTAACGAGTTTGTTAATAAGACAGACTTGCTCAAACCCCAACCTGTGTAGTTACAGGCGATCGCACTTGTGTTTCTACCATGATGTACAAACTCCCGTTTCTCCAAAGCTGGGCAAAAACAATATTGGAAAACTATTCGTGTAGTGCATCTGTCCCGCCTCGGAATGAATTCCGAGTCTAATAGCATAAGTCCTCTCAAGAGGACTCAAAAATAAATTGATTCCAGTCTACTTCAGTAGACTTTGGCTATGAGCCTGGAACTTTAGTTCTAGGCGGGATACGGTTTCAGACTGCAAATTTCCGACTTGTGTGTACACCGTAGCTTGCCAAGGGGAGGGTTAATTTTGTACCACACCAGAATTGGAAACGCTATAATTTGTGATTTTTTCTCTGTTGAGAAACTGTTATGCTGAGGAAAAATCAGTATAATCTCGGAATATTATTGTTAAGTTATGGAACCAGTAACATTAACAGCCGTAGGAACTGCGATCGCTACTATAGTTTTAACTAAGGCTTTAGAAAAAACAGGCGAAAAGCTGGGAGAAGCAGCATTAGAAAAAAGTAATGAGTTAATCGCACGGCTGCGCCAGAAAAATAAGCTGCCCTTGTTAGCGAATACGTCACAGGAAAACACACAGGAAGCGTTAGATTATGGTAATGCTGTGTTGGAATTGAAAGCCGCAGCCGATAAAGATGACGATATTGCTCAATCAGTGCGGGAAGTAGAAGCAACAATCAATCAAGATAAATCCCCCAAGGCTGAGGAAATTCAAAAATTAGCCGCAGAAATTCAAGCGCAGCCAGCAATTGTTAATAACTTTGCCAAGTTAGCAGAAAGTATCCAAGCTGAAAAAGGGTCAATGGTTGCCCAACAAATCATAATTAATAATCCGCAAAACACATACAACTGACTACAGTCGCCCGAACAGGAACGGGTAAAGTCAAATCCTGAAATACCGCAAAATTTACCCCTGAGTGGGGTGGTGAAATTTGTCGGACGTGATGAAGAACTGCAAGAACTCGACAAACTATTGCAGGAAAATAACCAAGTAGCCATTGCGGCTATTTTGGGAATGGGTGGACTGGGTAAAACAGAACTCGCCTTGCAATATGCCATGACTCAGCGCGAAAACTACAAAGGTGGACTGTGCTGGTTACAGGCGAAAGTTGAGGATGTGGGCGTTCAAGTGGTGCGGTTTGCCAGAACTCAGCTTGATTTAAAGCCACCAGAAGAATTTGATTTACCTGCACAAGTACAATACTGCTGGCGGAATTGGCGTGAGGGTAATGTGCTGCTGGTGGTGGATGATCTCACAGATTACCAGCAAATCAGACCTTACCTACAGGGCGCATCTTCCAGATTTAAAGTGTTGATGACTACGCGCAAAAAGTTGGGTGTAGCTATCAAGCAATTATCTTTAGATGTATTACAACCAGATGCAGCGTTGGAGTTGTTACGGTCTTTGCTGGCAGAAACACCAGAGCGAATTGAGAGAGAATTAGATGTAGCAAATCAATTGTGCGAATGGCTGGGGTATTTGCCTTTGGGTTTAGAGTTGGTGGGGCGATATCTGGCGCGGAAGCAGGATTTGTCTATATCGAAAATGATGGGGCGATTAAAGGAAAAGGAAAAGCCACTAGAACAACTTGCACTTGTGAACCCAGAAGCCGATATGACAGCACAATTGGGAGTGCAAGCCGCCTTTGAGTTGAGTTGGCAGGAATTAGCAGAGGATGATAGGTTATTAGGCTGTGTACTCAGTTTATTTGCCGCCGCACCCATACCCTGGAACTTTGTAGAACAGTGCTTAACACAGAAAGATGAGGAGGAGTTAGAGGAAATTCGGGACGATAAGTTAATGAATCTGCATCTACTCCAGCGCAAAGGTGAAGGAATCTATCAACTACATCCCCTACTGCGGGAATTTTTCCAATTTAAGTTTACAGGTGTAGAGCAAGCAGAGGAATTTAAGCGATCGTTTTGCCAGGTAATGGTAGCAGTTGCTAAACAAATTCCTCAGACTCCTACCCTTGAAGAAATTAACGCTGTTTCCCTTGCCATACCACACATAACTGAAGTAGCTAACAATTTCATTCAAGATGTCAGTGATGAAGATTTAATTTCGCCTTTCCTCGGCTTGAGTCGCTTCTATGAAGGACAAGGGTTATATACCCAAGCCGAACCTTGGAGAACACAGTGTTTATCAACAGCACAACACCGGTTGGGAGACAATCATCCCCATGTCGCCGCCAGCCTCAACAACTTGGCATTACTCTACTATTACCAAGGAAAGTACGACCAAGCCGAACCCCTTTATCTCCAAACTTTAGAACTCAGACAACGCCTGCTGGGAAACAATCATCCCGATTTCGGCGAAAGCCTCAACAACTTGGCTGTACTCTACAATTCCCAAGGAAAGTACGACCAAGCCGAATCCCTCTCTCTCCAAGCTTTAGAACTCAGACAACGCCTGCTGGGAGACAATCATCCCGATGTCGCTACCAGCCTCAACAACTTGGCTGCACTCTACTATTCTCAAGGAAAGTACGACCAAGCCGAACCCCTGTATCTCCAAGCTTTAGAACTCGATAAACGCCTGCTGGGAGACAATCATCCCGATGTCGCCACCAGCCTCAACAACTTGGCTCAACTCTACTATTCCCAAGGAAAGTACGACCAAGCCGAACCCTTGTTTCTCCAAGCTTTAGAACTATATAAACGCCTGCTGGGAGACAATCATCCCGATGTCGCCACTAGCCTCCACAACTTGGCTCAACTCTGTTGTTCCCAAGGAAAGTACGACCAAGCCGAACCCCTGTATCTCCAAGCTTTAGAACTCAGACAACGCCTGCTGGGAGACAATCATCCCGATGTCGCCACCAACCTGAACCATTTGGCATTACTCTACGAATCCCAAGGAAAGTACGACCAAGCCGAACCTCTGTATCTCCAAGCTTTAGAACTATATAAACGCCTGCTGGGAGACAATCATCCCGATGTCGCCACCAACCTCAACAACTTGGCTAAACTCTACTATTCCCAAGGAAGGTATGACCAAGCCGAACCCCTGTATCTCCAAGCTTTAGAACTATATAAATGCCTGCTGGGAGACAATCATCCCTATGTCGCCATCAACCTCAACAACTTGGCTAAACTCTACTATTCCCAAGAAAAGTATGACCAAGCCGAACTCCTGTATCTCCAAGCTTTAGAACTATATAAACGCCTGCTGGGAGACAATCATCCCCTTGTCGCCAACAGCCTCAACAACTTGGCTAAACTCTACTATTCCCAAGGAAGGTATAACCAAGCCGAACCCCTGTATCTCCAAGCTTTGAATATTTTGGAGCGAAGTTTAGGAGCGAATCATCCTAATACTGTGACTTGTCGTGAGAATTTAGCAAATTTACGCGATTCTCTCTAACGAGAACAGGAAAATTTACCTTCCCAACCTCATCAATCAAGCTTTTATCTCCAAGTTTCGTGTTTTGAACTCAAAGTTTCATGTTCAGAACCCGAACTTTCATGTTCCAAACGAGAATGTTCCTGTTTCCAACTAAAGTATTCTTGTTTCCAGTGAGAACGTTCTTGTTCTGAACGAGAATGTTTCTGTTTCAAACGAGAACCTTCCTGTTTCCAGTGAGAATGTTCTTGTTTCAAACGAGAATCTTCTAGTTCTGAGGTCGAATGATGGTGTTTTGAGGGTGTCTACGGTGTAAACACATCTTTGTGCTGGGTGCAAAATGTGGTTTGATCCCCCTAAATCCCCCTTAAAAAGGGGGACTTTGATTCTTGTTCCCCCTTTTTTAAGGGGGGCTAGGGGGGATCAAAATGTTATGGGGCTAGGTTATTAGACTTGTGTGTACACCGTAGAAAGTTGTAGGGGAGAGGTTTTCCAGATCCCGTGAAAAGTCAGGAGCATCATCAAGTCAATTCACGGGCGATATGTGGGGTATGATGGGTTTGTTTTGAGAATGGCGATCGCTTAAAACGAACCCTATGAGCGATCGCTTTGATATGATGATCTCATAAGAATATGCTATGTCTCATTATTATTGAAGCTTGAGGTACTAAAAACATGGCAACACTTCAACTTAATATTGAGCAAGTTATATCATTGGTAAAGCAATTAGCAGTTCCAGAACAGCGTATGATCTTACAAGCCATCAAAGCAGAACAAGATGCTTGGTGGCAAAGTAGACTTGATTACGGAGAATTACAGATGCGCTCTTTGAGTGCGTCACGCGGGCTTAATTGGGATATTATGACCGAACAAGAGCGAGAAGACTTTATAGATGATTTGATGCACGAATCAGGGTGATAAACATCTATTATCATTTAACAAATATCAAGACATCCATATTCTCAAAGCAGGGGCTTTTTTAGAATTACTTACTTAATTGTCAACTCACAAGCGATCGCGCAGCGTGTGTTTTACGCGATCGCTTGTGAAAATTGAGAGATATAGCGGTAGTCAGTTTTTATTCAAAATCCCAATACCTGGATGGATTTTTCCAGCACTTCTTTAGGGCGAAAAGGTTTAGTCAGATATAAGTCAGCACCAACTTCAATTCCTTTCTGTTTATCAAATTCCTGTCCTTTGGCTGTCAACATCACAATATAAACTTCATTCATTTTGAGGTCATGTTTCACTATCTGACAAACTTCCAAACCATTCATTTTTGGCATCATCACATCCAGAAAAACTAGGTTTGGTTTTTCAGTTTTAATAGTTTCCAGTGCTTCTTCTCCATTTCTCGCAGTTAGAAGTTCTACACCCTCATCTTCTAATGCTTCTAAAGCTTGTTCTAACAAAATTACGATGTTAGGTTCATCATCCACAATGAGAATTTTTTGCGTCATATAGTCATCTAATTCGATTTTAAAAATTGTTTGTAAAAGTTATCAAAGAAAAGTATGAAGGATGAAGTTGAAATTTCATCCTCCTGCCTTGTTAATATTACCGATCAGACAGCATGATAAAAAATACATTTTCTAACTCTTTTTCAAACCGGAGGGTTTTCACCAGGTCGGTTTCATGGGAAAAGATGGAATCAATAATGATCATGTCAGGTTTAGCTGAACGGGCTTTGTGAATACATTCTTGCGGATCGGAGGCTTCAATCACGCTGTATCCTTGAGTTTGCAGAACATCTGATAAGGTTTTTAAAGTTGAGGCATTTTTATCAACTACCAATACTTTTTTGCTGGAAGTACCTTGAGAAAGCAGTGAACCAATTTCATTGCGGAGTTGTTCTGTATTGATGGGCTTGGTGAGATAGCGATCGATGCCAATGTGATAGCCGCGTTCTTTGTTTTCAATAATTGACAGAATGATAATCGGAATATCTGCTGTGTTGGGGTCATTTTTGAGGACTGCTGCCACATCAAAGCCGTTGATTTGAGGCATCATCACATCTAAGAGAATCAAATCAGGACGGGCGATTTTGATTTGATGAATTGCATCCATACCGTCTTTTGCTTCTCGAACTTTGTAGCCTTCGTTTTCTAGTTGCTGCCGCAATAATTCTCGAATATTGGCATCGTCATCAACTACCAGAATGGTTTTACGGTTTTCGTGAAGTACTTTGTTGGTGGTGATGACATGTTCTTTGAGTTGCTTGACCAAAGCATCTAGATTGATTTGTCCATTGCTTTTGTCATCCTTGGCGTATATGGGAATCAAGAATGAGAAGACGCTACCTTTGCCTGGTTCACTTTCTACCCAGATTCTGCCACCATGATGTTCAACAATTTGTTTACAAATGGGCAATCCTAACCCTGTACCTTTGGGTTTGTCGGTGAGGGTGTCGCCAACTTGGCGGAATTTCTCGAAGACTTTGGGCTGGTCTTCGGGGGCAATACCGATACCTGTATCGATAACGCTGACACATACACCGTCGTTCTGTTGTTTGACACGACAGGTAACAGTCCCGGATTGAGTGAATTTCACCGCGTTAGAAATCAAGTTGATGAGGACTTGCAACAGTCGGTTGCGATCGCCTACTATCTGCGGTACTCCCGGTTCTATCTCGCTGACTAGTTGCAGGCCATTGGTTTCAAACAATCCGGCGGTAGAAGTCGTAGCCCAATCTAATAACTCACTCGGATCAAGTGGTTGCATTTGCCATTCCACTTTCCCGGCTTCCATTTTGGCGATGTCTAAAACATCGTTAATCAAAGATGTCAGTCGTTCTGCTTCTGACACAATAATATTTAAATTGTCACCCACCCGCTTAATCGTTTTTTGCAACTTGCGGTCTTCGGTAATCACCATCGGGAAGACATCGGTTTCCAGCTTTTCTTTAATAATGGAGGCAAATCCTAATACTGAAGTTAAAGGTGTCCGCAGTTCGTGGGAGACTGTAGAAATGAAGTCGGTCTTCATTTTGTCAACTTCTTTTTCTGCTGTGACATCCCGAATTAGGAGTGCTGAACCAAAGCAAGTAGCAGGTTCTTCCGCTGTGGTCTGTTTAAAGATAGCAGTCGCTACAGCCTGACCAATGCGTTCCTTTACTAAGGCAATTTCGGCGGCAAATGCTTCTTGGGGATGGGATTGAGTTTGTTCAATTAGATGTGCTAAACCTGGAATTGGTAGTTCCTGATAGTTGCCTTTGAGATCTGTCGGTCTCAATCCCTGCATTGCTAAAAAAGCCGGATTGAAGTGGGTAATTTGCCCTGACATATCCACTACTAACAAACCATCTGCTAAGTTATCCAAAATTGCATTTAACCCTTGGGCTTCAGCGAGGGTATCTTTGACTGCGGCTGTCCGTTCGGCAACTCTGGCTTCCAGTTCTTGATTGAGTTGGCGTAGAGCAATTTCGGCTTGTTTCCGGGCTGTAATATCAGTATTAATTTCCAATACCGCACAGGGTTCACCAGACGCATCCCGTTGCAATGTCCATCGGCTCTGGACAGTAATCAGTTTGTCATCATGGGTAATATGTTGGACTTCTCCTTCCCAATTACCTTGCTGTAATAACTCTGCGGTGATTTCTGTTTTGGGTTTAGGAAAGATTTTTTTGAGAAATGTGTAAATGTATTGGTCTTTAACTTCCTCCCGCGTCCAATGATAAAGCCTTTCCGCACCTTGATTCCAGTAAGAGATTTTATCGGTCATATCGCGGACAATGATGGCATCACCGGAATGATTCAACATATCCAATAAACGTTGATTTTCGGCTTCGGCGAGTTTGCGATCGTGAATATCGGTACAAGTACCAATCCATTCCCGGATGCTACCGTCTGCGGCTAAAACCGGAGTGCCACAAACTGAGAAATAGCGGTAGATGCCATCTTTACGCCGTAACCGATATTCTGTTTGGTAGATACTGCGGTTTGCCACTGCTGCATTCCAAGTTGCTTGTGATTGATCACGATCATCAGGATGAATTGGATCAACCCACCCCCAACCTGCAACTTCTGCTTCAGTCTGGCCTGTATAAGCTATCCAAGTTAGCATTTCACTGCTAATGCCCATACCTTCTGGAGTTGCGCCCCAAACAATTTGAGAAGTAGCAGTTACTAAAGAGCGATAGCGTTCTTTCAGTCTTTGATTTTCGGCTTCTGTTAGTTTGCGATCGTGAATATCGGTACAAGTACCAATCCACTCTCGCACATTACCATCATCTTCAATTACAGGTGCGCCCCAAACCCAAAAATAGCGATAGTTGCCATCTTTGCCGCGTATGCGGTATTCAATTTGATATTGACTGAGGTTAGCGACAGCAATACCCCAAGCTTCTCCGGTGTAGCCGCGATCGTCAGGATGAACGGCATCAATCCAGCCTCCGTTCTCCGCTTCCGCTAAACTTTGCCCTGTGTAGGCTATCCAGTCGGTGAGTTCAAAGCAAATTCCTTCTGGTGTACTCACCCAGATAATTTGCGTGTTAGTTTTCACCAAAGAACGATATCGCGCTTCGCTCTTTTTTAAGATTTTTTCCGATTTTTGGCGTTCTTGTTGGGCTTTTCTCAGGTCGCTAATATCCTCGACACTCGACCAGATCAGCTTTTCCCCCTGATGTTCAATCATCACTGCGGAGATTTTAACTGCAACCAAATGCCCATCTTTATGGATGTACTCTTGTTCATCAGATCTGTAGCAACCAGTTTTTTCGAGGTCTGCGATGATGGTTTGCTGGACAGTAACGTAGTTTTGAGAAATAATTTGCCAGTAGTTAAGGTGGAGAGTTTCTGGAACAGTGCGCCCCAAAATAGCTGCACAGACAGGGTTGATGTCAAGCAAAGTTCCATCTATGCGCCACAGTATCAGACCAACGGGACATTTTTCTAAGAGATGACGGTTCAATTCGTCAAGTTGTCGGCTAGACATATTGATAGTTTCCTGATGTTAATGGTGGATTTGGGTAGGGTTAGGACAACAAAACCAGGACAACAATGTGGTGTAAAGCTTTAATAAAATTGGATGACGTTGAAACATTTGATAAATTTCATTTGGTGAAGTTATGTCAATATCTGGATTCTGCTGTGAAAGTCGCCGGATCAGTTGACTATGGCGAATTAGCAGTTCAGTTGGGTTGAATATGGGGGTTGTGGATGCAATAAAGCCTTCGGCATCAGATGTATAAGCTGATGGGGGAATGCTGGCGATCGCAGCAGAACTTTGACTATCCTCGCTGACTTCAGGGTTTTCTACGGCAAAATTCACCGGAATCTGTATCCAGAATTCTGTGCCTTGACCGGGTTGAGAACGACACTTGAGAAGTCCTCGGTGTCTATCCACAATAATTTGGTGGCTGATGGCCATACCCAAACCAGTTCCCTTACCAATCTCTTTTGTCGTGAAAAATGGATCGTAGATGCGTTGTACAATCTCTTCCGGCATTCCTGGGCCGTTGTCAGCAATGCGAATGATCACCCACTGATTGTCTAGATTTTGGGTGCGAATGGTAATGGTCGGGAGTCTCATTTTTTCTATGTCATTTGTCAATGGTGATTCCTTTGAGACTAATGACTCTTCTAAAGCATCAATGGCATTGGCCAGGATATTCATAAACACTTGGTTTAACTGTCCGGGATAGCACTCAATTGGGGGAAGTTTGGCATAGTCTTTAATAATGGCAATTTCTGGGTGATAGGTAGTCGCTTTGAGGCGATGGCGAAGAATCATCAGCGTCCCGTCAATTCCATCGTGGATGTTGACGGCTGTCATTTGGGCTTCATCGTGACGAGAGAAGTTTTTCAGGGATTTGACAATTTCTACGATGCGATCGCTCCCTAGTTTCATTGAATCTAGCAGTTTGGGCAAATCCTGAATAATAAACTCCAAATCGATATTGTCTAATTCTGATTCCAGTTCTGGAGGAGCTACAGGAAAGCATTTTTGATACTCTAGCAGCAGATGCAATAAGTCTTGTGCATACTCGGAAACACACCGCAAGTTGCCGCAAATAAAGTTAACTGGATTGTTGATTTCATGGGCAACTCCGGCAATAAGTTGTCCCAAGCTGGACATTTTTTCGCTTTGGATTAATTGAGTTTGTGCTAGTTGCAAATCTTGCAGAGCCTGTTGGAGCCTTTCTGTTTGGGCTTTAGCCTGGGCTGTTGCTTGAATGCTTTGCTCATACAGCACAGCTTTTTCAATGGCTACTGCGGTTTGAGAGGCAAAAATACTCACA
Organism: Nostoc sp. C96; assembly: GCF_059384975.1. NCBI lineage: Bacteria > Bacillati > Cyanobacteriota > Cyanophyceae > Nostocales > Nostocaceae > Nostoc > Nostoc sp. C96. Next base: position 1,541,075 of record NZ_CM182020.1, read on the forward strand.
AGTTTGAGATGTTCGGCTTTATATGCGTCGATTTTGTTTGAGCCAATAGCGATCGCTCCTAGTATCCGTTCTTTGGCTTGCAACGGTACGCAAATTAGTGCATCAACGTTTTTTTCCCCCCATAATCGCGGATCTGCTTGCACATCATTGACGAGTTCTGCACGACCAGATTGCACAATGCTGCCAATAATGCCTTTAGCTGATGCTATTTGACTGTGGTCAAAAAACTTGCCAAATTCGGCAATAATTTCCAAGGTAGTTGCATCAGGGCTTAAGAGCATTAGCACCCCCGCAGATGATTCAATTAATTGACTCATTTCCTGAAGCACGAGTTGGGCAATTTGTCGCGTATCCAAACTCGTCGTTAGTTGAGTCGAGATGTCCTGAAACAAATCAATTTCCTGATATCGCTCTAGTAGTTCTTTCGCTAGTTCTTTTTTCTCGACTTCTTGTTTTGCCAGCAACGAGAGCAAGGTTGCGATTGTGTTTGTCTGTTCTTCTCCAACCACCCAACCGATTTTTTCGCCTGAAACCTCGATGGGATAGCGGTTTTTGCTAGTTTGTTCTCCAATACTAATCAGTTGTGTGCCATCTATCAGTTCAATCTCAATAGCGCTGTTGATTTGGCTGGCTAAGTTCTGAAGCAAAGAGGATAAATCTTTTTTACTCAGAATTTTTCTGAGGCTAACTATGGACATACAACACCTCATCCATAGAAATTTCCTCCGCCCCTGCTACTAAGTTTTTGCTTTGTAGCTGTTGCTGTTGAATATTTTGTTCAAATTGTACATTTTCTGGGAGAATCCTACTTTGAATGGACAACCTCTTGAGAATTTCTAGGCGATCGCGTGTAAATAATTCCATAAACTGTTTGAAGACAATGGGGAATTGGTCAGCATGATGAATACCCAATAAACTAAAGCCCGACCCCCAGAATAAATCTTCCTGGTGATGAGATAGCCAGAAATTAGCACAGTTGCATCAGCGCAACTATCCATTTTTCTCGCTGCTTCGCCACAGGACAAAATTGTCATCACAGTCTAGGGATCTAATCTTGATCAATTAAGACTAGTCTTCCCAGAAATATTAGCCGTATAACTATAAATGGATGTTGGTGATTCTCTCAACGCGTCAAGCTCTGGCCTCATCACCAATGTCTAAGTTTCAATATTTATTAAGCAACTCTATGTTAAATTTATCTGTCCACTGACCAATTGCTTGACTACACTTAGAAATTAGCAACTGCATTGCTGTCCTTAAGCGTAATTATTATGAATTTATCTTTGAAGCAACTGGCTATTTATTTATCTTTACTGTTGGTTGGTGGTGGTGCAGGTCTGTTTGGTAGTCGCTATCTCCTGACGCAAAATCACTCATTTCGAGAGTTAAGAAATGTGACGGCGGCTTTACCTCCAGAATCTGTCACCCCCTTAGCCCCCAGCGGTACTATTGGAGCTACTGGTGGAGATAACGTGAATTTTATCGCCACAGCAGTGCAGAAAGTAGGCCCGGCAGTAGTACGTATTAATGCGACTAGAAAAGTGGCAAATCCTATCTCAGAAGCTTTGAAAAATCCCCTATTACGCCGCTTTTTTGGGGAAGAAGAACAAGCAATTCCCCAGGAGCGAATTGAGCGCGGTACAGGGTCAGGATTTATTTTGAGCGAAAATGGTGAATTGCTGACAAATGCCCACGTTGTAGCTGATACAGATACAGTCCAAGTTACCCTCAAAGATGGTCGAACTTTTGAGGGAAAAGTATTAGGTATTGATACGATTACAGATGTGGCGGTTGTGAAAATTCCCAGTGATAACTTGCCGACGGTGAAACTGGGCAATTCTCAAAATTTGATTCCCGGACAGTGGGCGATCGCTATTGGCAATCCTCTAGGTTTAGATAATACTGTTACCATTGGCATCATTAGCGCTACAGACCGCACTAGCGCTCAAGTTGGTGTCCCAGAGAAACGTGTGAGTTTCATCCAAACTGATGCAGCTATTAACCCAGGTAACTCTGGCGGGCCATTGCTAAATGCCCAAGGTGAAGTAATTGGTGTGAATACAGCCATTCGCGCTGATGCCCAAGGATTAGGTTTTGCCATTCCCATTGAAACCGCCGCCCGTGTTGCCAAAGAACTATTTACTAAAGGGCGGGTTGATCATCCTTTTTTGGGAATCGAAATGGCAGATTTATCTCCCACAAAAAAACAACAAATTAATCTCGAAAACAAGCTCAATATTAAGCAAAATACTGGCGTGGTGATTAAGGGAGTTCTCGATAACTCGCCAGCAAAACGGGCAGGATTGCTCCCTGGAGACGTAATTCAAAAAGTGAACGCAAAGCCCGTTAAAACAGCCGCCCAAGTGCAGAAACTAGTAGAGTCCAGCACAGTTGGAGATATTCTCGTACTTGAAATCAACCGCAGTGGCAAAATACAGAGTTTAAAAGTGCAGTCGGGTATTTATCCCAAAAAATAGTCATCAGTCAATAGTTAATAGTCTCAAGTATTTTTGACTGTTGACTATTGACTATTGACCGTCAGATAAATAATCTAACTGCATTCTTTGTTCCATCTGCCGCAAGAAATACCCCGTCATCATTGCCGATGCTAATAGCCCAGCGAGATTCTCTCGATCTGTGGTAATTTGCACATTGAAGTTTTCTGCGGGAAGCATCCCCACCAGCCCTTGGACGTTTTGGGAAATGATTTGCTTAATTTCGGGGCTGACAGACTGGGCGACACGCGCTAGAACATCAGGAGACTGATGCTGCAAATATTGGAGTAACTGATTGGGGTTTTCCTCAAAGTTCTCGCTTAGAAGTTGATTCGGGTGTTCCTCGGAGTTGTCATTCAAAAAGTCAGGGTCAAACACCATTGGCAGTCTTTTTTAGCTTAGTTGCTAATTCTACTCTAAACCATAGTACAAGGGTAGCGTCTTTTCCACAGGTATGGGTTTTATATCTACCTGAAAGAAGGCAGAGGTGCGGGGATACGGAGATGTAGGGGAGTAGAGGGTATGCAAGCTAGGCAGCAAGTATATTGGGTTACTTAACGCCGTCGTGTGCAACTTTCTCTCAAACCTAACCCCCAACCCCTTCCCTACGAGGGAAGGGGAGCAAGATTCAAAGCCTCTCTCCGGTTCGGGGAGAGGAATGGAAGTGGGGTTTCAAGAATAAGTTGCACATCGCGTTACTTAATAATTTTCACTCAATTTCTAACTCACTCAATAAAGGCTCTGGGACGATATTTGCTAATTTGACTGACTCTAAAAGATTTTGCCAATCTGTTTGCAAAGCAGCATCATTTGGACGTTGACGACGTAACTGTGCGAGGATAGCCAAACTATCGTACCAAATGCCATTGCCTGCATATAAAGCCGCACGTTCTCTTGGCGAAGCTTTCTTTAACTCACTAGTCAACTTTTTGTCAGGAACGATTTGTTTGACAGTTCCAGCCACAGCTTGATCTAAGCTGCGGTCTGAGTTATTGCAAATTACTAAGAATATCCAATCATATTCCCGGCCAACTTCAAGTAATGGTTGATTTTTATCAGCAGGGAAATCAAGGCTAAAAATTCCAGATTTTTGATTAACTTTGTATTTTTGTTGATAAATTACTTCTTTATCAGCATCTTGTACAATCAATTCAAATCCTTGTATAAAAGTTTTCGCAGTTTTGGGAAGATAGAAAAATAATTTTGGCTGTTCAACAGTAGTCAGTACAGGATGATTTTCCGGAACTAACACAGTAGGATTCTTATTTGTGCCTAACAAACAATTTTCTCTTATACCTCCTGTTATCCGCCTCATCCGTTTTCCGTTACCAAAGTGTTGATACTTGATTGGCGCTCCTGGTACTATTTTTGTGCTATCTATGTTTTGCTCTACAGATATAGACTGCGACTGAGCAGGTATTACATTTACAGAAAACAATAATGTTGAAAATAAAATTCTCATTAGAGATTTTTTAACAATTCTTGGCTTCATCAGGATTTCTTACAACGCCTTTTATGAAATGTCAATAAAAAATGTTTTTATTCAGTTTCTAACTCACCCAATAAAGGTTCTGGGACGATATTTGCTAATTTGACTGACTCTAAAAGACTTTGCCAATCTGTTTGTAAAGCAGCATCACTTGGACGCTGACGACGTAACTGCGCGAGGATAGCCAAACTATCGTACCAAATGCCATTGGCTGCATATAAAGCCGCACGTTCTCTTGGCGAAGCTTTTTTTAACTTATTATTCAACTCTTTGTCAGGAACGATTTGTTTGACAGTTCCAGCTACAACTTGATCGTAAGAAGGCTCTGAAAATTGACAAATTACTGCTAAATACCAATGATACTGCTGACCAACTTCGAGTAATTTCTGATTTTTATCAGCAGGTATATCAAGACTAAAAATTCCCGGTTTTTGATTAGCCTTATATTTTTTTCGATAAATTACTTTTTGAGCAGCATCTTCTACAAAAAACTCAAATCCTTGTACAGAGGTTTTGGCAGTTTTAGGAAGATAAAAAAATAGTTTGGGACGCTCAATAGTAGTTAATACAGGATTATTTTCTGGGACTAAAACAGTCAGATGATTTTTACCTCTGCCTCGCAAACAAGTGCTTCCTGCTTGTCCTGGTATGCGGATCATTCGTTTTCCATTACCAAAGTGTTGATACTGGATGGGCGCTCCTAGTACTATCTTTGTGTTATCTATGTTTTGCTCTACAGGCATAGACTGTGACTGAGCAGTGGTTGTATTCATCCACAACAATAATGTTGGAAATAAAACTCCAATCAAAGATTTTGTGACAATTCTGCACTTCATAAAAATCAACTTCAGTTATTCATGGAAAGACTCAAGGCTGAACAGGAAAAATCTCTTTTCTAGCCTCTATTCCCTCACATCTTCTAACTCATCTTCAATAGTTAAATCTAATTCTAGTTGTTGTTCTTGAATATCAAATGGTTGGGGAAGTTGCTCGATTTGGAAGTACTGATGAAATTTGGGTGTTACTTGTAGTGAGTAAGAACGGGATTCGTTATCTCGGCGTTTTTTGACAAAACCCAGTTCGACTAATTCAGGAACGTGTTGATAAACACCTGAGCCACGCAGGTTAATTAAATCACTTTGCAGAATGGGACTATTGAGGGCGATCGCCGCTAAAGTCCGCAATGCGCCTACTCCCAATTCTACCGGAATCAGTGTTTGCACTAAATCTTGAAAATCCGACCTCAGTTGCAGGCTATAACCATCTGTGGTTTCTACAACTTCTAAGGCGCTGTCTCTGCGGGCATAATTATCTATCAGTTCAATTATGCCTTCTTGGGCAGTTGCGCGATCGCAAGCGGCATACTCGGCTATTTCGCTGAGGGATAAGGGTTTACCCTTCAAGTAGAGAATCGCTTCTATCTTAGTTGCTGTCTTGGTCGCGGTGGCTGTTTTCATTGGGTATTAGTCAATGGTCAATGGTCATTAGTCATTAGTCATTAGTCATTAGTCACTTTTAACTGATAACGGATGACTGATAACTGACAATCAACAAGTGTGTGGGATTATACTTTGTTTTGTTGCAAAAGTCAAAAAATAGCTTAATAATTCGTAATTATCAAAAGTGGGGAGTTAAAAAAAGTACTAGTACAGGTCAGCGTAAATAAACAGACCATCTGGAATTGCTAAAAGGCTTGTGATATCACTATTCTTTCTTTTGACTTTTGACTTTTGACTTTTGCCTTGTTGTACTAGCCCCTAGCTCTTTCTCGATGACTCAGGATAAATTCTGCGATCGCTAAATCTTGGGGAGTGGTAACTTTTAAATTTGTCTCCTCACCTTCCACAATCCGAACTTCTATACCGCACTTTTCAAATAAAGCCGCATCGTCTGTCACTTCCCAACCTTGACGTATACCTTCGGCGTGGCACTGTTTCAATAACTGGACATTAAATCCTTGGGGAGTCTGTGCAGCCCACAAATACTTTCGGTCAGGGGTACTTTGAATTATGCCACTGTCATCAACAACTTTAATCGTGTCTTTCACAGGTATGGCAGCAATTAAACCAGCACAATGGCGAATTGCTGCGGCACAAGCATTAAGTAAATTCGGTGTAGCTAAACATCTTGCACCGTCGTGAATTAATACCTGCTCTGCCTCTGGTGGTAACGCTTGCAAACCGTTGTACACCGATTCTTGCCGGGTGGCACCGCCAATAATAAATACCACAGGTTTAGTTAGGGGCAAATCAGCAATGATGTTCTTAAAATCAGGCCAATCACTAGGTTGAGAAATAATTCCCATCCATTTGATAGAACTCGCCGCTTCCGCCGCTAACAAAGTCCAAGCAATAATTGATTTTGAGTGTACTTCAAGAAAAAGTTTATTCCGGTTACTACCCATTCTTTTGCCGACACCAGCAGCAGGAATTAATAAATACACAAAATTCCTCACTTACAAAACTAATGAAAAATAAAGGTTGAAGTAGACACAAAAAGACTTACAGCAGTCTCCAAAGATACAATTTCAGACTTCAGACTTCAGACTTCAGACTTTCGTTAAATATCCAATACCTATATTCCCCTAAAATAAGGAGCGAGTAAGCGTCAATAATTATTATGCGAGTAGTAGCCCTTGTACCTGGCGGAATTGGCGACCAAATTCTCTTCTTTCCGACTCTAGATGATCTGAAGCGTTATTATCCCAACGCCAAAATAGATGTCGTTACGGAACCCCAGTCAAAGGCTGCCTACCAGGTGAGCAAGTCTGTTCACGAGGTACTGACCTTTGATTATAAAGATCGCAACAGTCTAGCAGATTGGGGTAACTTGGTAGGCACAATTCGCGATCGCGAGTATGATGTCGCCATTGCTTTTGGGCAAAGCTGGTTAGTGGGACTGATGCTCTGGTTAACCGGGATTCCCATGCGTGTTGGTTTTCAAGGCAAAGGAGCAGCTTTTCTGACTCATACTGTGCCGTTTAACCCATCTCAGTATGTAGCGGCGGCGTATCACGAGTTGCTCAAACCATTAGGTATGAACACGCCTTTGCCAGAGTTAGCCGTAAATGTGCCAAAACCAGATATTGAATGGTCACAAAATGAACAAAAACGTCTGGGGGTAAATGAAACAGGCTACGTCTTGATTTATGGAGGTGTTGATTCAGCCTTGCGAGCTAAGGGTGCTGATAAAATTTATCCTGTTGAGAATTGGCAGCAGATTATTCAAGAGTTTCACCTGAAGCAGCCAGATATGCCTATAGTTGTGATTCAAGGTGTGGATGATGAAAAGTTTGTGCGATCGCTCCGAGCATCCTGTCCAGAAATTAAGGTGACATCGCCTGATAATGCAGGTAAGTTAACAGCCATGATTGCAGGTGCAAACTTAATGCTGTCTACCGAAAGTGCAGCATTACAGTTGAGTATTGCAGCCCAGACTTATACCATCGCTCTACTTGGCTCCTCAGAGCCAGGGAAGTTGTTACCAAAAAGTGAAAAATTTCTTGCCATTAAATCCCCCACTGGGAAAGTAGCAGATATTTCACCCACAACAGTTTCTGAAAAAATTTGGGGCGGCTGATCCAATTTTGGATTTTAGATTGGGAATCGTCTTCTAAGTCTGAGTTCTGTAAATCTGTTTGTTGCGATCGTTATTTTTATTGCTATCATCAGCAATCATACAGAATAAAGTGGTGTGGTGAAATCTGAGTAACTAGTGTCAGCACCACACCATTTTTATCTATCAAGATTGTCTACTAAATCTAGCAATTAATTCTTCTCGTGATAATTGCATCAGTAAAGGAGTAAATTCGGCTGGTGGTAAGATTAATATTTGTTCAATAATTGCTTGCAACTCATTGTCTACTAAGCCAAAGCGTACTTGTAGTAAATTTTCTACAACCAGACGCTCTCCTTGTTTAATTCCCTCTTGTCGGCCTTCTTGCCGCCCTTCTTGCCGCCCTTCTTGCCGCCCTTCTTGTTTAGCTTGTTCTCTATTTTGTTGATACAACGGTGTCAGTCGCATAATTAATTCCCTATCATCTTCTTCTGGAGTTGGGGATATTACCAAGTTTTGCTGTAAGTTGTACAGCAATTCTAACGTTGCCTTACGAAATGGATGATTTGATGGTAGCGTTTCTAATTCATCAATTGCTTGCTTCTGCACTGTTCCTCGACCAAGAATCCTTAACCATAGAGTTTCTTGAGTACGTGGTAATTGATGAATAGCAACAATCGCTGTTCGCAAGTATTCTGGTAAAAAGTGTACTCCTGATAACCATTCTAATTGTTGAGTTGCACCAAAGCCTGACAGTATTGATGCAGATGCTGTTGGAGTGAGAATCCATAATTTAGGAATTTGCAATTCTTGAATTGGGGTTCTATTCCGGTTTGCTTCTCTTTGGATTTCTCCTCTCACTTCTAGTAGTTTCAAAAGGCAATCACAAATTTCTTCTTTGGATGCTGCATTACGAAACGGTTCAAAAATAGCAGAAGTAACAGCTAATCTTCCTAATAGTCCTAGTAATTCTAAATTTGAGTTCTGTTGTATTGCTGGAGAAAACAAAACATCAATTTCTCGCACTTCTCCGGCTACTCTCCTTGGTGCTTCTACTGTCCCATAAGTTTTCAGGAGTTCTTCTAGATAGTCTTTAGCAAATTGGTCATGAATAAATCGAGTCATTCATTTTTGTTTTTTAAATAGTCAACCAAATAATATTTTGTTTACAGACGAAAGCGAAAACTTCGCCTGTAAACCATTATTTAAAACATTTCAAATAACCCGTCATCTAATTCATAACCCAGCATTTGCGCCATAGATTTGAGCCGTGATGAACTGGGGATTTCTTGTTGTTTTAACCAATCAGTTAAAACAAATATTTTGTGCATTAAAAATATTTCTAATGCTTCAGGATTATATTGAATGCCTTCTTTAGTACTGAATTGATGTGGTACAAGCATGGCAGTGTAACGAGCTAATTCCCCGGCTTTCCAATCTAGTAAAAAAGGTAGCCAGGGATATTTAGCATCTAAGCGAATAAACCATAGTCGTAACTCTGGAACTTCGGAAAGTTCGCGGGGATCTCCAGGGTCGAGAGGATAATCGAGATTAAAGCTTAATTGCTGTTCATAAGAGGCGGCTCCCTCTTTTAGCAGTGGTTCAATTACCGTTAAAGCGGGGGATAAATCTAAGGTGTTAATCGAGTCTGTATTGAGTGCGATCGCAATAGTCATAGTAATTTGTAAATGGTAATTGCTACGTCTATAAAAATTAGGAATGAGAAACTTTACTCAGCACTCAGTATTGTACTCAGTTGTGGTAGCAACGCTGCAAAAGCATTACCACGATGACTAACCGATTTTTTCACCTCTGGTGGCATTTGGGCAAAAGTTAATTGCTTTTCGGGAACGTAGAACACAGGATCATAGCCGAAACCACCATCACCACGGGGTGCATAAAGAATTTCACCTCGACAAATCCCTTCGCATTGTAAAACTATTTCACCATCAGGACGGGCGATCGCTACTGCACAGACAAATTGTGCTTGTCTGTTAGTTTCATCACCTAATTCTCTTAATAACCGAGAAATTCGGTCTGCATCGGTTTTGCCATAACGCGCCGAATATACGCCCGGTACACCATTCAAAGCATCTACCTCTAAGCCAGAGTCATCAGCGATCGCCCATTGTCCTGTAGCTTTAGCAACTTCGGAGGCTTTAAGACAGGCGTTAGCTGCAAATGTATCCCCTGTTTCTTCAATTTCTAGTTCTTCTGGTTTGAGCGTTAATTCCCAACCAGAATCAGCCAGATAAGCTTGCATTTCCCGCAACTTACCTGCATTGCTTGTAGCGACTACGAGTAGTTTGGTCATCATTAATCAATGGTCAATGGTCAATGGTCAATAGTCTATAGTGTTTTCTTACTGAAGATAAACTTTTGCCTTTTTGACTATGGACTCTTGACCCTTGACTAAATTTTACTCTGCCCACTGTCTCGCCCAATCAAGGGTTTGATGTACTTGTTCGATGGTTGCGGCTTCGCAGTAGAGGCGCAAAACTGGTTCAGTACCGCTGAAGCGAATCATTAACCAACTTTTGTCAGCGAGGCGGAATTTATAACCATCGATTGTTTGACAATCAATGACTGCTTTCCCTGCAATTTCTGTTAAGGGTTGAGTTTGCAGTTGTTGCAAAAGACGCGATCGCACTTCCATACTAGCTAAGGGTAAATCGATGCGATCGTAAGCAGAGTTAAAGCCTGTTTGTTGTTGCAAGTCAGAATAATATTCGCTCAAATCTCGCCCAGATTCGACAATCGCTTCTAAGACATACAATGCTGAAAGTAGCGCATCCCGTTCGGGAATGTGGCTACCGTAGCCGATACCACCAGATTCTTCGCCGCCCAAAAGTACTTGGGAGACTAACATTCTATCGGCGATGTATTTGTAACCGACTGGTGTTTCAAACAGTGACAAATTGTGCAGTGCTGCTACAAGGGGAATCAAATCCGAACCGCTGACTGTTTTGATGATTTCACCCGTAAAACCACGTCGCAAAGTTAAATGGTCAATTAATATCGGGATTAATATCTGCGAACTTAAGAAGTTAGCGTCTTGATCTACCGCAGCAATGCGATCGCAGTCTCCATCAAATACTAAACCAACAGTTAAACCAGATTGATTGGTTTGTTTGTGACTTTTGATGACTTCAAATAAGCCAGAAAGATATTTAGGTAATGGTTCCGGCGCACCACCACCAAATAAGGGGTCGCGGTTGCTGTTGATTTCTTTGACTTGATCACCTAATAATCTTGCTAGTCCGCCTGCTGCTGCACCGTGCATCACATCAGCGAATACTGTCAGCTTACCAGAGGCGATCGCTTCTCGAATTTTGGCAATATCAACTTTACCTTCTAGCCCTGTGGTGTAACTAGGCCAGGGGTCAAACTTCTCTAACTTCCCAGGAGTAGCTGCTTTTGGCACTCCCTCAGATAATAATGCTTCTATATCTTTAGTAACTTCTGGTGATACCGAACCACCAAAATATCCTTTGACTTTTAAACCTAAATATGAGCCAGGATTATGACTAGCTGTAATCACCAACGCCCCCAAAGCATTGAGTTGTTTAGCAGCCCAGCTAAAAGCCGGAGTTGGGGCGAATGATTCACTCAGCAAAACATCAAATCCGACGGCGGTAACAGCATCAGCAACAGCACGAGCGAAGTCTTCCGCCATAAATCGGCGATCATAACCGACTATGATAGTCCGGCTACCAACTGTAGAGAAATAAGTATCATATAAGACTTTAGCGGCTACTGGCGCTACCAGAGCAAGACGTTCAAAGGTGAATTCTTCACCAATTACGCCTCGCCAGCCATCTGTACCAAATTTGATTGCGTTAGCTACAACTGGCATTGGGATATCCTAACTGTCCATCTGAGGATTTTAGCACTTGTTCAGTAAATCGAGTAAAAAAAGAGTCTATTTACTAGTGTTGATTGCTGAGATGACAAAAATCCGTGGCGATGAATTAATAACAATCTGCATTCATTCACCAGCTTTTTTCTAAAGCAACATCTTCTTCACAGAGATAGGAAAGCTCAATTCCCATCAAGTCTAAAATTTTGAGTAATTCTGCTGGTTCTAGCTGCATTACTTCCGCAGCTTTTTTTAAGCTAATTACTTTAGCAGTTAAAGCACCGAGTAAAAAAAGAAAGTGTTCTTTCTATTCGATATTCTGAAATAACTGAATTTCGGAAGCGATGCCTGCGGCGGGCTACGCCTACGCTTGAGTTAATTCTTGATTCATCGGTAAGTTTTCACTAATTCATCTTAATAGCTTTAATTGTCATTTTCTAATCTTTTGAGTACTTGCTTCAACTCGTCCAAATTTTGAGCAATGAGGATAGAACGTTGAATTGCCTTGAGTTCTTCAATATCAGATATTTGAGAGATTTTTGGCATGAAATTCAATCCTTCATTGCCAAATTTTACTTCTAGAGTTAATTCGATGCTGGATAGCCTATCGTCTCGCAGAATTTCTTGATACCAAGGCGAAGAACGTAATACTGTCATATCCCACCTCATAATTTGTTGGACTAAAGCACTATCTAATACAAACGTAGCAAAAAACGCCAAGACAGTTTCGAGTTGATTTAATTGTTCATCTCTTTGTAATAAACGCAATGCTTCTCGAATTGTAGACTCGTTTTGACCACCTTTAAGAATTGGCACAAATGGAAGTAATGAGGGTAAAGGTTGTTCAAAGGCAATGCTAACATCTACTTCCCAGAGGTTAATAACGCGGTAATCTTGCCGTACTTGTAACCCAGCAATATTAGACTCGTATTTTGTAGGTATTTCTACATCACTGTTTTTGAGAATATTGATGAGTACAGGATAAGTAGGTAATTTATATTTTTCTTCTGCTAACCCTGCATACGCCCGCATCCTTCGTGGCATTTCGGGGCTATAAGCTGTTAAGCATTTAATTTGCACATTGAGGCCGCAGGGGAGCAGGGAGCAGGGAGCAGGGGAGAGGGTTTGCAGCTTTTATTACCATGAACATGGTGCAACTTAAATGACGATTAGCTTAGCGCAATTGCAATTCATTGAGGACGAGAAATTTCCCATACTCCTGACTTTCGGCGCGGATCAGTACATCACTTTCTCTACTAATCCACTGAAATTCAGAATTGAGGATTTCTCCAGCAACGATATCAGGAATTTGTGTTACCCATTTTACCCAATTGTTAGGTGCAAGGCTAATTAGGCGTTTGGTGCTAATATCGGCTTGTTTTGACATAGAAATTACAGATGCACTATAAATGTGCAACTTATGATACTGGATTTAGTTGAGTAATGTTTTGCTATATTGCTGATGATTCTCTAATTTAAGTAAAAGAATCGCCTTCAAAACACCATCATTCCACCTGCAAACACAAAACTTCGAGTAAAAAGCTCAAGCGATCGCCCTCAAAACACCATCATTCCGCCTCAGAACAGGAACATTCTCGTTTGAAACTGAAACGTTCTCCCTTGAAACAGAAACGTTCTTGTTTAGAACTCAAACATTCTCGTTTGGAACAGGAACATCCTCACTGGAAACACGAAATTTCGAGTTCAAAACAGAAGCATTCTCGCTTGAAACAAGAATGTTCTCAACCAAAACAAGAAAATTCTCATTTCAAACAAAACTCTTGCATTCTCCTCTGCGCTTTGCGCCTCTGCGTGAGATAAAACAAAGAAATAAAAATCAAAATTACTGTTGTGATTTCAAAAAGTCGCGTAAATCTGTTAAACTTTCACGTACAGCCACAGTATGAGGATGATTCGCTCCTAACTGTCGCTCAAGAATATCTAATGCTTGCATGTACAACGGTTTAGCTTCACTGTATTTGCCTTGGGAGTCGTAGAGTGCCGCCAGGTTGCTGAGACTAAGTGCGACATCTGGATGTTTTTCACCCAGCAGTTGCCGCGTGAGTGCCAAAGCTTGGATGGAAAGGGGTTCGGCTTCACTGTATCTGCCTTGGGAGTTGTAGAGTGCCGCCAGGTTGTTGAGACTAAGTGCGACATCTGGATGTTCTTCACCCAGCAATTGCCGCCTGAGTGCCAAAGCTTGGATGTAAAGGGGTTCGGCTTCGCTGTATCTGCCTTGGCGGTAGTAGAGTACCGCCAGGTTGTTGAGACTAAGTGCGACATCTGGATGTTCTTCACCCAGCAGTTGCCGCGTGAGTGCTAAAGCTTGGATGGAAAGGGGTTCGGCTTCGCTGTATCTGCCTTGGGAGTTGTAGAGTACCGCCAGGTTGTTGAGACTAAGTGCGACATCTGGATGTTCTTCACCCAGCAGTTGCCGCGTGAGTGCCAAAACTTGGATGAAAAGGGGTTCGGCTTCACTGTATCTGCCTTGGCGGTAGTAGAGTAACCCCAGGTTGTTGAGACTAAGTGCGACATCTGGATGTTTTTCACCCAGCAGTTGCCGCGTGAGTGCCAAAACTTGGATGGAAAGGGGTTCGGCTTCACTGTATCTGCCTTGGGAGTTGTAGAGTACCGCCAGGTTGTTGAGACTAAGTGCGACATCTGGATGTTTTTCACCCAGCAGTTTCCGCGTGAGTGCCAAAGCTTGGATGTAAAGGGGTTCGGCTTCACTGTATCTGCCTTGGCGGTAGTAGAGTAACCCCAGGTTACTGAGACTTACTGCGACATCTGGATGTTCTTCTCCCAGCAGTTGCCGCCTGAGTGCTAAAGCTTGGATGGAAAGGGTTTCGGCTTTGCTGTATCTGCCTTGGCAACTGTAAAATCCCGCAAGGTTACTGAGACTTTCTGCGACATCTGGATGTTCTTCTCCCAGAAGCTTGCGCCTGAGTGCTAAAGCTTGGATGTAAAGGGGTTCGGCTTCGCTGTATCTGCCTTGGGAGTCGTAGAGATAGGCTAGGTTGTTGAGACTTTCTGCGACATCTGGATGTTCTTCACCTAAGCGTTTTTTGGTGACTTCTAAGCATTGTTTAAACCAAGGTAAAGCTTGGTTATATAAACCTTGACCATTGTAAAATTTAGCATTACCGATGAAAGGCCTAATTAAATCTTCATCGCTAACGTATTGAATGAGATGATTCGCTACTTCTGCTATGTGAGATATGGCGGGGGACAGGGCGGCGATTTGCTCAAGAATGGGAATTTCAGGAATATCTTTAGCAACTGCTACCATTACCTCGCAAAACGATCGCTTAAATTCCTCTTTCTGCTCTAAGCCTTCGAGCTTATCTTGAAAAAACTCCCGCAATAGGGGATGTAGTTGATAAATTCCATCACCCTTGGACTGAACTAGATGTAACTGTAACAACTCACGTCTAGCTTGCTTCCAATTTTGCGCCTCATTATTTATTGTTATCCCCTCCACTAACTCCCAAGGAATTGGAGCTAAAGCAAATAAACTCAAAACACAGCCTAAATTTTGAGCATTTTCTCGCAAACGCCGCCAACTTAATTCAAAAGCAGCAGCAACACCCAATTCAGTCTTCATTTCTTGTGGAACTTCGACTAAAGCCGGATTTTTCAGACGCTCATTTTCCAAGTCTTGCAGCATATCCGCTAAAGATACTTCCTCATCGCCTAACAAATAACGCCCGACTAATTCTAAACCCAGGGGCAAATATCCCAGCCATTTACAAAGTCTTCTCGCAACTAACGACTCACGTCGCAGTCTTTCCCTACCAACTATAGATTTTAATAACTGCATCGCAGCTAGTGGTGTCAGCACATCTAAATCTAAACGCACTATCAGCGGTTGTAATTTCTCCCGCGTGGTAATTAACTGCTTAAACCGAGCCGGAACAGACTCTAAATAACACCTAACTTCATCTCGATAGTTAGTGACGTTATCAATTACCAGTAAAACCTCACCTTCAGGCCATTTTGTGAGACAGTATTGCACTCTCCCAGCTAAATCTAAATCATCTGGGATGTTCAATTGCAGCTTATTCATTGCAAACTGCACCAGTTGTAACCCCACATCCTGCACTGCGGATAACCAGCAAATCCCGCCTTGATAAGTAACACGGTGCGAATTGGCGTATTGCAAAGCGAGTTCTGTTTTCCCGACTCCACCCATCCCCGCAATCGCTGCAATGGCTACCTGTTGATTTGACTGCAACAACTGATGGAGTTCTTGCAATTTCGCTTCACGTCCGACAAACTCCACCACCCCACTGAAGGGAATATTTTCGTAACGGGTAGGCGCGGGTTGCGTTTTTTTACCTTTCTCACGTTGCACGCCGGGTAATTCTTCTCGTCGGCGTTGCCATTCTGCATCAAATTTCTGCAAATTTCCGTCTTTGTCGCTTCTATCATGCCAAAGCTTCAGCTGAAAGTGCCAATCTGCTGAACCTTTCGGATGTTCGCGCAAATGTTTAAAAATACCTAAAAAATCTTTCAGTGCATTTAATGAGTCTCGGACTTGTTCTTTGCTTAAACCGCTAAGTTCCGCCAGCACTCTTAGCTGTGTTCTGACTATTACTTGCTGCGGCGTTTCCCAGTTAAGGGCAATTTTATAAAGTTCAGCGTCTTCTAACTCGTCATTGGCATAAGCCAAAAGCTTCTCTAACAGCTTTCTTACCCGCGCTTTGATTACATCACCATAGCTATCATGCGCCATTGCTGATTTTTGCCCAAATTTGCGACAAAGTTTCGGGATTCCCCAAACTTAATCTAGCATCCCCAAACTCGAACCTCAGCAGATTCACGCATTACAGCAAACAGACAATAGCTTTTGCTTTCCTGTACTACCCCAAATTTACCTTTGCTTCAGCGTTTGAGGCAAAGTAAATGACAGCTAAGAAACTAATAGCGATCGCATTTTTTCTGATTCCCCTAATTGCTGACTTGTTCATCCCAGGTTCAGGACTGGTGATTGAACTTGCATTATTAATTTGGGAATTGCTGCAAACAGAAGAAGATGATTTAAAGCGATCCCTCTAAATTTATCATTTAGACTTAGATCCCCGACTTCTTCAAGAAGTCGGGGATCTGGAGATGTTAGGCGATCGCGCTGATAAAAATTAATAATCCTTAATAGCCTGCACTACTAAGGATTTCTCAAAAATAATAATACTCACAATCCAAACCGTCTCTTAAAAATCATCTAAGAACTGACTGAGACGACTAATAACAGGGTCAACATCTTCAGGAGGTGTAGCAGCGTAGGTAGTGTTAACCATTTCCATGACTGGGACTGTTGACACTACAGGCGCTGGCGCTGGTGAAGTTGGAGGCTGATGGTGAATAATCGGCGGTCGCTCTGTCACCAAAATGGCTAGATGCGCCATTTGTTGCGTGAGTTGCACAATATGGCGTTCCATCGCCTCCAAACGATTCGATTCCTTAGCGAAAAAACGTTCCTCTAGGTCAGCCACTTGGCGTTGCAGTTCATCGATTTTCTGTTCAACCGACTCTGCGGCTATTGGTTTGGAAGCAGGTTTGACAGCTTCCGGGACACATAAAAATTGCCATAGGGCTTCTTTACAGAGGTCGCTAAAAGACTTTTCTGGTTGAGGCTCTAAATGGCTTTCCACCAGTGACAACAAGCTTTCGTCTGCAACTTCTGGGTTGAACGTGACCGATTTAACTACTTTTTTTGACCATTGGAACATTGGCTTTAAGACCTAGCAGCGCGAACGGCGGATAATTGCGCCTCTCCATAAATATACTGCCCCAAGGCGTTAGCTTGGCGAGATGGTGCAGCTAAATGAGCGTTGATTTTGGCATCTTTTAACAGACGTTGCACATCTTCCCAGAAGAATTCGCCGCCGCCACCAGTGATAATCACATCAGTCACACGCTCAGGGAGCCAAGCAAGGACACGGCTGCAAATGTCACGAGAAAACATTTCAATCAGGTTGGGGAGAAAATCATCAAGGTTAGCGGGCTTACTAGAGCCTTTGGGACGATAAAAACGCTCTCCCTTGGGTTTGTTCACAGCAGAAATGAGCGCCAGAGATTGGCTGTCTGCGCCTTCAATTTCTTTAGCTACCATTTCGTAGAATTTGCTCATCCCGAAGTCTTCGCTCTTAGAAGCTCCTCGTGCGAAGCGGAAATTATCTACCATCAACAAATCGATTGTTTGATGCCCAATATCCACAATAGCTGCCGACACTTTGGTAAAGTCGGGGCTACCAGGGCCTTTTTTAGGTTGAGCTTCACACCACAGAAGACTACCGTAGCCTTCAGGCATTACCCAAACTTTATTGATATTTAGAGAGACTGTTTCACCTCTAAAGTTCATTATGTGCGGGCCAGTCAGCTGACTGATGATTTGAGCCTTTTCTTTTTCAAACTGCTCTAAGGAGAGGAAAGGTAAACCCAACACAATGGAAATTTCGTCTTTTAGCTTGAAATAGCCAGCACAAGCCAAAACTTTAGCCAGTGCATCTTCTACCTTAGATTTACCAACTCCGAGATTTGCGCCAAAGTCGGCGGCTAGTTGACCGATAGCGAAGCCACTGCCTTGGTATTCCATCCACAAATCCATTAAAGGATCAGTAGCACGGGCTTCAAAAATCCCGCCCCGGACTTCCTCCATTGACATTTGTTTGACATTGGCGGGGATGAAAACCACATTACCGGGTTCGCGGCTAACAGAAGTCTTGGTAGAAGTTCTGCCTAAGTCCACACTGAGAATTGATTTGCCAGAACCGCCATTAGTTTTAGCAGTAGTAGCAGTATTAATTGGGGTAGATGCTGAAACCCTGTTGAGAGGGATAGCAGCAGCATTCATTGGGGTAGCGGCGGAAGGTTGGTCTGTCATGAAAGCTCCTAGTCCTTTCTTAACTGTCAAAATTTAACTTGCTCATCTTACATACAAACATGCGAGATACCAGAAATTCTAGGTTTCGTCAAGTGTAGCTACGAATACGCCTAATGCTGAGTTAGGCGATCGCAAATTCAGCATTATTTGGCATAGTGTAGGCGAATTTTTACCAGATGTAACCCCCCAACTTTAAAACAACTTTAAATTAGGGTTGTGTATTTTAGTGTCTAGTCTTTTTTCGCCTACGCTTGAGTACCCAGACCACAAATGCCAAAACCAAGCTCCCAAGCACAATTTTTGATACTGGCGCAAGGTACTTGTCCACAAGTTCATACTGGCTACCCAACACGTATCCTGAGTATGTTAACAAACCTACCCAGGCAGCACTACCCAAGGTTGTATAAAATAAAAATGGTAGCAAAGGCATATTGCTAATGCCTGCCGGTACGGAAATCAAAGTACGGACTCCCGGTACAAGACGACCAATTAACACTGCTTTGCTACCTTGAGAATCAAACCAGTGCTTTGCTTTGGTAATATCTTTGCTGGATATGGTTAACCACTTGCCGTACTGATCAGCCCACCTTTTTAAGCGCTGTTCGCCCAAAAACTTACCAGGATAGTACCATACAAGTGCGCCAGCTACAGAACCGACAACTCCGGCAAAAAAGACCCCAAAAAAATTTAACTTGTCTGGATTTGCTCTAGCGGTAAATCCCGCCAAGGGCATAATCAATTCTGAGGGAATGGGGGGAAATAAGTTCTCTACGAACATTAACAGCGCAATGCCTACGTAACCCAAGGAACTGATAGTATTAGTAATCCATTCAAGCATTGAGTCTATTCCTAAAATTGCTGCACAAGTTTAATTGCCTAATCTAGGGTTAATCTTCTTAAAACTTTACTGATAATCAGTACACACTGGGAATAAAATCAGCAAGATTGTTTCCGCGATCGCCACGTTGAAAAGCACGGAAGCAGGAAGAGAATAAATCCTCCTTCAATCCGGTTTTAGTTCCCAACACTAGGAAAATCAATTTCCCCTACTATCACCTATCACCTGTCATCACCGCCAAATTTTAGGGGCGCAATTATTACGCCCCTAAACATTTTATGTATTCAATTGAGCAGAACTGTTAGATTGTGGAAGTTAAAGATTGGACTCTGGATTCAGATTCCCAATCTAATGGGTTAAAAACTCTCTCTTCTAAAGCCATTTGCTCAATTAAACTGGCTAATCTGAGGGCTTTGAGAGCTTGTTCACCACCAACGGAAGGTTGATTTCCCCCGTGGACACAATTGACAAAATGCTCTAACTCTGCGCTTAAAGGTTGAATATTGGTGGTGTAGACTTTTTCAATCAAACCGTCTTGTCTGTAAAGTAACTGACGATTGTCAGTTAAATTGGTGGTTGTTTGTCGATGAACCAGAATTTCGTTCTTGAGAAAGTCTGCTTCTGTAAAGGAGTTTTTGCAATGAGCAACAATGCGCCGAATTTTTTTGTGAGTGACTTTGCTGGCTGTGAGAGTAGCAACAATGCCATTGGCAAATCCCAGGGTGGCTGTCACGTAATCTAAATAACCAGAGTCTAAAGCACGCGTACCGCTTGCTGTCAGTTTGACCACTGGGGAGGCGGCTAATTCTAGCATTAAGTCAATGTCGTGGATCATTAAATCCAATACGACGGAAACATCATTGGCCCGATCTGAGTAAGGACTCATCCGGTGAGCTTCCAGCGCCAGCAATTCTTCAGTTTTCAGGACTTTGCTTAATTCCCGAAATGCAGGATTGAAGCGCTCAATATGACCTACTTGTAAAATGCACCCAGATTCAGCGGCTGCATTGACTAGAGATTCTGCTTCCGAAATACTAGCAGCGATCGGCTTTTCAATTAAAACGTTAATTCCAGCTAGTAGACAATTAATGCCGACAGCATAATGTAGGCGAGTAGGTACGGCGATGCACACTGCTTCCACATGGGGTAGCAAGTCACAATAATCTTCAAAAAAACGCACCTTGTATTTGCTGGCGGTTTCTAAGCCTCGTTCAACATTGATATCTGCCACACCGATTAGTTCAACATCTTTCATTGAACTCAATACGCGGGCATGATGTTGTCCCATGTTACCCACCCCGATTACGCCTACGCGAATCGGTCTTGGTTGATTGCGCTGTGTGTATGAATTTGATTCTGCCACTGACATGCTATTTTGCACTATTGTTCTCTCCTCAACCACCAAATTTAGAGACGCTGCGGCCGTTGGCATTTATACTGAACAGCCAGGTATGATCCGTCTAAAACCATCCAGATGGTAACATAGAGGCTCTGTTTATGAAGAATTTCAAAGTTTGCGATAGTTCCCGCAATCTGGCTGTCTTTTTTTATGTTCAGTTTTAAATCAATCAGTTTTTTGCTCTTTGCACAATAGCTAATGTGTTTTTTTATTAACTTTAAACATAAACTAAATTGTAGGTGAAAATTTATCAATCTCAGTTAGGCATTTGTTTAGCAGTAGATTTACCAACTTAAAACGTTGTAAATAAATAATTTTTTTGTCGGCAAACCTACAAAAAAAGCGACAATCATACCGAGATAATAGTCCAGTTTATAAACTGGTACAGTATGTAAGAAAAAAGATGAGTGAGGCTGATTTGTAATTTTTTAATATGATGATTTGGCAAGTTAAAATCTAAAAATTTGGCAGCCGAGATGAAAGCCGTAATTTTGTTGTCTGGGGGATTAGACTCTTCTACTGTACTGTATCAAGCCAAGGCTGATGGTTGTGAATGTTACGCAATTTCTTTTGATTACCAACAGCGACATCGCCGAGAGTTAAACTCAGCTAGGCACGTAGCGCAAACAGCACAGGTAGTAGAACATCAGGTAGTCAATTTTGACTTACGACAATGGGGTGGTTCAGCACTGACTGATGACAAAATCGATTTGCCCCAAGAACGTTCTTTGGCTGAAATGTCGCAAAATATTCCTGTAACTTATGTACCTGCCCGGAATACGATATTTTTAAGCTTTGCCTTGGGCTATGCAGAAGCGATCGCCGCTGAAAGAGTTTACATCGGTGTGAATGCCTTAGATTATTCCGGTTATCCTGATTGCCGCCCAGACTACATCCAAGCAATGCAGGAAGTGTTTCGCCTCGGAACCAAGCAAGGCCGAGAAGGCCACCCAACTGCGATTGTCGCCCCTTTAGTGAATCTGAAAAAAACTGAAATTATCCAGCTTGGTAATACTTTAGGTGTTCCTTGGGATTTAACTTGGTCTTGTTATAGCGGCGGTGATGTGGCTTGCGGAGTTTGTGATTCTTGTCGCTTACGCTTGGCAGCTTTTGATGAATTAGGATTAAAAGATCCACTTCCTTATGCTTAGAAAATGGGTAGTGGCGGAGAGCATTTCCCCCTTGCACCCTGCTCCCTGCCCCGTTTCTTTATTCCCTCGGTAAGCGTTGAACTTGAATTTGATGCAGCCTTGGCCCAAAAACTGAGACTATGGTGAATTGAAGATTTTGGTATAAAAAGATTTCACCTTTGCTGGGCATTTTCTGTAACTGATAAAGTAAAAAACCGCCCAAGGTTTGATATTCCCTCGTTAAAGGCAAACTGAGATTTAAAACCTCGTTGAGGTCTTCGAGATTAATCTGTGCTTGTACTAAAAATGTGTTCTGATCCACAATCTCAATTAACAAGTCTTCGCTATTTGCTGGTTCTCCTGTATTGCCAATAATTTCGCCAATCACATCCTGAATGGTCACTAACCCTACAGTCCCGCCAAATTCATCTACGACGATGACCATAGCTGGCTTTTCTTGCTGCATCATAGGCAATAGTTCACTCAAGGGCGTGTTTTCTGGGACAAATCGGGCGGGACGCATCCACGGTTGGAGATGGGATGTAAAAGTGAGTTTCTCCATAGCTAAGGGTTGCGCCAAATCCCGAAAATAAACAATGCCGCGAATGTCATCTAAAGATTCGCCAATAATGGGATAACGGGAGTGACCTGTAGCCGTCATTTCTTGAAGTAAATTCTGGAATGTAGCATCTTTGGGTAAGCCAATAATCCCATTCCGGGGAATCATCACATCTTGGGCGGTGACATCACCAAATTCAAAGACGTTATTTAGCAGTTGACGTTCGGAATGTTCTAAGCCAGTAGATTCTCGTTCTGTGGCAATGATCATCTGTAATTCTTCTGAGGTAACTGGTGGTCTCCAGCTTTGACCTGTGTATTCAATACCAAAAATTCGTAACAAACAAAAAGTTGATTGGTTAAGAATCCAAATGAAGGGACTGAAAAAACGGACGATCGCTTTTACGGAAGGGCCTAAAAATCGCGCTAGTTGTTCAGAATAAAGCAGCGCTAAGGATTTTGGGCATAATTCCCCTAAGACAATTTGCAGATAGGCTACCAAAAAAAAGGCTATGGGAATTGACAGCGAATGGGCGATAAAGTTAGTTGTTGTGGCTGGTAAAGGCCAGGATTTCAACCATGTGCTAACCAGTACAACAATTGTACTTTCGCCAATCCATCCCAGTGCCAAACTAGAAAGGGTAATGCCTAACTGTGTTGTGGATAGCAGTCGATCAATACTGCGTTGCAATGTCTCAACGGCGATCGCTTGAATGTCACCAGCCTTAACTAACTGATGAATTCGCGATCGCCGCACTGTCACCATCGAAAATTCTGCTGTCACAAAAAAGGCATTGATGGCAATCAGCAGTAGTACTGATAATAATCGCAGCCCTACATCTGCCCAAGTTAAACCAGGAAAACCAATCACTGCCAAAGCTCTTGTAAACCTCGTTAAAGTAAAAAGGTAAAAGTAAAAAGGTAAGTCCAGCACTGCGAGAGGTTTTCCCTCCGCTGGCGAATGGCACACCCGAAGGGTAAAAATTAATTCTTTTGATTTTTGCCCTTTTACTTTTAACTTTCCCGTTCCTACCTTGCTACAGGAATGTCAGATACATCTAACTTGAGTTTTTGTGCAGGATAATCTGTCAGCGACAGAGATACTTTATTCACATCATCCAGTAAAGCTGTAGGAATAATCACTGTACCGGAAAATGTCGGGCCATTGGCAGGTAATTCTGCTGGTAAACCTTCTGTACTGGCGCTCAAGGTTCTACCTTTGTCGTCTGTAACATCTAAAAAACTATACAAGAAGCGTACAGAATCTTTCCCTTTGTTCTGCATTTTTACTTTCAAAAGTAAATCACCACCAGAATAACGCGCCGACTGCACTGCAAACGTTACACCTTCACTTTCGGCATTCACGGGGAATCCTGGCTGGGGTTTCTCTTCAACTACTTCCTGTGGTTTTTCTTGTGGCTTCTTTTTGTTGTTAATATCTTCTTCGTCGTCTTCTAATTTTTCTGATTTGGCAGCTTTAGCCTTGCCATCAATCCGAGATTTAACAATTTTTAATATTTCTTCTTCTTTTAATAAGGTTACTCCTGGCTGTTGGGAGTTATTGGTCTTAGCGCTGGCGAATTTGGTGGTCGGACGACCATCTGGGGTTGATACTCCTTTAAGAGCCAAACTTCCCAAATTAAACCCTAAAAACGCACTTACAGACCCTGCGCCCAACATCAGGATTAACAGAATCAACGTCAGTATTACAGTAGAATTTATTTTCATCGCTGATAAGCTGTTGCTGAAGAATGCTGGTCTATATTAAGAGCATTGAAGTTATGTGCCTCAATCCTTAAAAGAACTTAATCAATCATAGTGTGCATCATTTCATAATTAAATTATGTAGTATAAAAATCTGATAAACTGTGGTGCAAGGGTAGACAAATAGTAAATTTGAGATAAAATTAATATTCGACCAGGGTTGGCCGAGCGGTTGAGGCAGCGAACTCATAATTCGCCCAAGGCAGGTTCAACTCCTGCACCCTGGATTTTTTTAAGTGCTGAGTGCTGAGTAATCAGTTATATCAAGCAGAATTTAGAAGTGAATTGGAGTGTCACACTTCGGTAAACTTCTAATCACTTCTTTTAACTCCTCAGCACTCAGCACTCTAAAAGCGGAATTCTGTACCGACTTTAAGCTTGTTACTATTTAAGCGAGGAGATGCCAGTAAAGAAGTATCATAAGGATTGGGTAAATCTGGTGTACGTAAATAAGGGTCATTACCGACTTGCTGAGTCATAACATCTCGATAGAGAGTGTTCATCAATTCAGCATCACGGGCTATTTCATTTTCTGGAAAAGAATCCTTGAAACCGGAACCATTACCCAGAAAATTTTGTAGCTGACGCTTAGGAGTGTTATTTTCGTAAAAATTGCGATCGTGACGGAAGTAAGCTCGCTCAAATGCTTCATTAGCCGTTTCATAATTAGGTGTTGCCGTCTCAGCAAATGCCATAGAGGGAAAAACGAACCCTGTAGCTAAAAGCACTAAAAAACCACCAAAGGGCTTAAACTTTATACCCATCTTGCTTAACTCCTCAATTTTGAGCAAATCTTAACTTATGCTTAATTGCAGAACTCTGATGAGTTCAACCTTTGGTGTAGCACAACTGATAATCATTTGTAATGACGCATTCTACTGAAACCCTTACCCAGGCTGATATGTGGTCAGCCACTGCTGACTTAGCTACTTTGCGCCACAAGCTACTAGACTTGTTTTGCCAACTCGCCTATCAAGAAGGTGATTTTGTGCTGGCTTCAGGGCTACGTAGCACCTATTACATTAATAAAACCCAGGTAACTCTTCATCCTCAAGGTGCTTTAGCCGTTGGACGCTTATTATTTCCCTTACTACCTGCGGATACTCAAGCTGTGGCAGGTTTAACATTAGGTGCTGATCCTATTGTGACAGCAGTCAGCGTGGTTTCTGTTTATGAAAATCGGCCCATCCCAGCACTAATTATTCGCAAAGAAGCCAAAGGTTACGGAACGAAAGCTTATATTGAAGGCCCGACTTTGCCTGAAGGTGCAAAAATCGTAGTTTTAGAAGATGTGGTGACTACTGGACAGTCTGCGTTAAAAGCGGTGAATCGCCTTAAAGATGCAGGATATATCGTTGATCAAGTAATTGGACTTGTAGACCGCAAGCAAGGAGGTGCAGAACTTTACCAGTCTGTTGGTTTAAAGTTTGAAGCGCTGTTTGAAATTGCAGAAGTTCAACAAAGGTATCGGGAATTAGCGAGTTAAGGTGCTAAGTTAATCGCCAAACTTTGAGAAAAGTAGCTTTTAGATGTAAAAGTATCGGGGTGTAAGTGTTTTGCATACTTACACCCCGATAATCTTGTGTGAGTCTGAACAATTGCCAGGCATCTCAGCATCAGGTTCATTTATACTTTTTTGTCAGGATCTGCTTGGGGTAATATCGATTTATCTTCATCTAAGGTTGGTACAGGTACACCTAGCATTCTCCTGGCAGATTCCTCGGCCAATTGTCGGTCTTGCTCATTGTCAAACTGGTTTTCATCTAGCAAATATTTGTGTCTAATTGCTTCGTCTCGATTTGGTCGAGCGCCGTTTTTCCATCGATAATTAAATGTCATAAGTTGCAATGCACTGAAATTGTGCTTGGGTTTGACTGTATTGATCCTATGTGGGTAGTTGATGGTTGCACTCTACCAGAAGTTGAAATAAATTCGCCTTTTGATTGTTAAGAATGTTCATAATTGTCATTTAAGCTTAATTCTTCTAGTAGAGGATAGGGTTAATAAGAAATGCCTATACTGCAATTACCAAGCAATGAATTAATCAGCCCATAGCTTCACAGCAGCTATGGGCTTTTTCTTGAGTTTTTACCTATATTGATTTCGGCATACCTCCAAAGAAGTTACAGCCATTCAACTACCCCTTCAGGCTACGAATAATTAATTCTGATGATAGATTGGCTGAACTTACTGAACTTGTTAATCTGTAATTGTCAGAAAAAACATTAACTACAAACAAAAAACAAATGAACATTCTTGCTTGGATTATTTTAGGTTTAATTGCTGGTGCTATTGCTAAAGCTATCTACCCTGGTCATCAAGGCGGCGGCATATTGGGAACAATCTTGTTAGGTATCATAGGTGCATTTGTTGGTGGTAGCTTAGGAGTATTCTTCAGTACGGGAAATTTTGCACTGGCGGCTCCAACTCTTAGCATTCCTGGTATTCTAGTAGCGGTTTTAGGTGCTATTGTCGCTGTCTTCTTGTGGAATTTGCTAACTCGCCGTAGTACCGTTTAATAGATTTAATTGACTTTAATTTATAGTAAACATCAGGGAGATTTTGTTAATATTTTATCCCTGAACTTATTTAAAAAATAGCGTTAGTTCACTGAGAAACTAACGCTATTATTATAGTTTTTATTGACAGGGAGTATACAAATAAGAGCAAACAGATGTTTACCTTTACAGTAAGTTCTATCTCACCAATCTAGAATCTGCTATAGTTTTTACCTAATTATTTCTTTCTGCTGTTGATAACGTTGTTTAAATTGCTGTTGTCGTTGTTTATGATCCACAATGGGTTCAGGGTAGCCAACAGCGCGACGTTCTAGAGGTGTAATTTTACCAGTTACTAAATATTCGTTATCAAGAGACCGCAATTCTGGCAACCATCGGCGGATATATTCGCCATCTGGATCAAATTTCTGCGCTTGACTGGCTGGGTTAAAAATTCGCAAGGGTTTGGGATCCATTCCACTAGAAGCACTCCATTGCCAACCGCCATTATTGGCAGATAAATCACCGTCAATTAACTTTTGCATAAAATATTTTTCGCCTGATTGCGGACTAATTAGCAAGTCTTTTGTCAGGAAACTAGCAACAATCATCCGACAACGGTTGTGCATCCAACCGCTTTCATTTAATTGGCGCATGGCTGCATCTACTATGGGGTAGCCTGTTTTGCCTTCGCACCAAGCTTGAAAGTGTGTATCGTTAGTTTCCCAAGGAAAGTTTTTAAAGGCATCACGGTAAGCACCTTCAGCTAATTCGGGGAAACTATACATAGCGTGTTGATAAAATTCGCGCCAAGCTAGTTCTTGCTGCCAAGTGCGGATACTATTTGTTGTTTCTTCACTACGGCTATTTTCTTGTGCTTCTGTTGTAGCTTGCCAAACAGTGCGAATGCCAATTGCACCAAATTTCAACGCAGCACTTAATTGGGATGTTCCATCTGTCGCGGGAAAGTTGCGCTGTTCTTGGTATTCGGTAATGGCTTTATAGGTAAATTCTGCTAATCTCGCTTGGGCGGAGGCTTCTCCTGGTGGGAGAATTAAGTCACCATCCCAGATGAACCCTAAATCTTTGGCAGTGGGTAATGGAATTGCACCTGCTTTTTGAGCAATTTCTTGTTCGGCTGGGGTTAATCCTTCTAGGGTTTGTAAGGTGTCTACTGGGGGCAATTTTGGTTTGCTAACCCAATTTTTCCAAAATGGGGTGTACACAGTGTAAGGTGCATTGCTACCTGTGCGAATTTCTGCGGGAGAGTGGAGAATTTGATCCCAATTTTCGTTGAGGAATTGAATGCCTTTTTCTTTGAGTACGTCAATTATATTGCGATCGCGTATTTGAGAATATGGTTCTATATCCCAATTCCAAAACACAGCTTTGGCATTTAAAGCTTCAGCCAAGGCGGGAATTGCCTGCATAGGATCGGCATGGAGAATCAGGAGTTGGCTACCGATTTGGGCATATCGCTCCTGTAATGCCTGTAAGCAGCCAATCATATATGTTACTCTTACAGGCGCAATATCATCACGTTCAAGAATATTGCGATCTAGACAAAATACACCCACAACTTTTGGGCTTTGACTTCTTGCCGTAGCTAGTCCAGTATTGTCAGAAATGCGTAAGTCACGGCGATGCCAAAACAGAATTAACTCAGACATTTCCTACCTATTACAGTTCACTTGTACTATGCTAAATCCTAGCAGTAAGTTGCCATTATGAACTACGTAAACTAGTCAGTATGAAAAAGAGTCTAGAAAACGAGATACTAGTGATGAGAAAATAGCGTGTTTTACTCAGAACTTTCAATGCCGAAGACTAAAAGACGAAATTTCACACCTCACACTTCATCTATTTCTTTCGGGTTAATTTCACACACTAGTTCATAGACTACTGTTTTTGGTGGCTCAACAAATAAAGGCATCATTTTTTTCAAAATGTGTTGGTAAACCTCATTTTGGTTAGCTTCCATATCTTCTACACTTTCCCAAAAAATGATAGATATGCCTTTGTCAGTTCCTGGTTCTTGTAACAGATAGGCTCCTTTGAAACCTTTTGTATATGTTAATACAGCTTCTTCATAAAGTTGTTTGGCAGCTTCAAATTTACCAGGCTTGAATTCGCCCATTGCCACATGAGTAAATTTATGTCTGAGAAAATCTTGAAAATCCATAAAATTTTTCTCCGTACATTCAGATTTATTTGAGCTTTAAATTGTAATTTATTTTACAATTTATTGTTATGTTACTTTTTTTATCTGAAGAACTAAAATATCACTATAGAGTGCCTTAATGGCAAAAATAAGTAAAACTTAAAATTTATTGTATTTAATTTTAATCTGTCTTTTTACCTGCTTTTTGGAAATTCAATTCTCAACAATTCTCGAAATTGCTTGATTTTTGTTAATTAAGCAGGAAGTTAAAAAATTTAATATTTTCTATAGATTTATTACAGAATAGATTATGTAGCTTTTAAAACTCAATTACTTAAGATTAAATTTTAAAAATGCTTGAAAACAACGGGTATTGATAAGTTTAATAGTTTAAACCAAAGAATAAAAAGTTACATTTGTGAGATACCAAGCTGCAAGAAACTTATAATCCAGACAATTTATTTTTTGAATCAATAGATCATCTATCCAGCATTTGACAATAAAATGAATTTGACTACCCTCAAGTTAGCTAAATAGTCTGAAACTACATATCCATCAAATCTGGAAGCTATAGCTAAATTATAATTAAGAAAAAAAATGCCATTTTTGCAGTTAAAATTGCATAATCCTCTATTAAATTTAAATAAATGATATTTAACTCTTGTTTGCTATAGGTTGCATTCTCTATCTTGTTCTCAGGTTAAGAACATAAATTTAATTGATGAATTAACTATGCCATTACAAAATCAGCTAATTAATTGGCCGACTTTATATCATCTAATTAATCATGCTCCTTTAACGGTTACCCCTGATAGTTATCTAGTTGATGCTATTATCTTGATGAGCCAGAAACAAGCTCAAAGTCTGTCTCTGCCTAGCTTAAATAGATATTTAAAGGCTGATATCTGTAATCAGCAAAAAAATAGTTGTGTCTTAATTGTAGAAACTGGATATTTGTTAGGGATAATTACGTCCAAAGATGTAATAAATATCATTGCATCGGGAGTTGATATCACCCAAACAAAAGTGGCTGAGGTGATGGTAACAGCATTAATTACTCTCAGGCAAAGTCATGCAACAGATATATTTACAGCTTGGTCACTGTTACGTCACTATCAAATTAGTTATTTGCCAATTGTAGATAACCAAGGCAAATTAACAGGTATTATTACTGATAGTATTTTAGTACAAGCTTTCAACCGGGACATAATAGTTGGTATCAAAACAGCCTGCCAGAAACCAAAAAATAATTATCGCAAAATCAATGGTATAAGTTGTTTTATTCACCATGATCTTCAGCCAGGAATAGAACACAAATCGTCTACATTTCTATCAACTCATCAAGAACTTCAAAAAACTCGTAAAAAACTTCAGATGGTAGAAGAAAAACTCCACCGAACTCAGGATGAGTTAGAAAAAATAGTGGCAGAAAACCAGCGTTTGCAGCAGAAAATATTTGAATACCAAAAGGCTGAAGCAGCTTGGCAAAATAGAGAGAAACTTTATTGCCAACAAAAAGAAGAATCATTGCGTGAGAGTGAAGCCAGACTCAGTTTAGCTTTAGAAGCTGCTCACATGGGTATTTGGGACTGGAAAATCCAAACAGATGAAACCCTTTGGTCGGCTAACATGGGTCTACTGTATGGTTTACCTAACAGGACTGCGTGTCCAACAAAGGAAGACTTTTTGGAGTTAGTTTATCCTGAAGATCGGCAAGTTTTTACTCAGGCTGTGACAGCGACTATTCAACAAGGAGTGAAATTTGTTGTTGAATATCGTGCTGTTTGGCCAGATAGCAGCATTCACTGGCTGAATTCGACAGGTCAACTTTATTACAACGAAGACGGTCAGCCAAGTAGGTTAACGGGGACAACTAGAGATATTAGCGATCGCAAACAAGCTGAACAGAAAATTCTCGAACAAGCAGCTTTGTTGGATATTGTCACAGATGCAATTGTCGTGCGAGATTTGCAAAATCGGATTCTTTTTTGGAATCAAGGTGCTGAACATTTGTATGGTTGGTCAGAACAAGAAGCAGTAGACCAAAACGCCGATGAACTTTTATTTAAACAATCCTCACCAAAAATCTTAGCGGCGATAGAAAAAGTAATTGATAGTGGTACTTGGCAAGGTGAATTACATAAAGTTACCAAATCTGGCAAAGAAATTATTGTCGCCAGTCGCTGGACACTCATGCAGGATAGTAGCGGAAAACCTAAATCTATCTTGATTGTTGACACTGATATTACCCAAAAGAAACAATTAGAAGAACAGTGTTTCCGCACGCAAAGATTAGAAAGTCTTGGGACTTTGGCAGGTGGCATCGCCCATGATTTGAACAATATTTTGACCCCAATTTTAGCTGCATCTCAACTGTTGCAACTAAAATTTCCCCAAGACACAGAGCGCTATTATCAGCTAATGGCAATTATCGAAAATAATGCCAAACGTGGTGCAGATTTGGTGAAACAAGTATTATCGTTCGCGCGGGGGTTTAAAGGAGAAAACACAATTATTCTGATTAAGCACTTAATTTCGGAAATGTTGCTAATTGCCAAACAGACATTCCCGAAATCTATTGAATTTGCGATCGCCATTCCTGATAATCTGTTAGCTGTTTCTGGAGATGTTACCCAGCTGCATCAAGTGCTAATGAATTTGGTAGTTAATGCCCGTGATGCTATGCCAGATGGCGGTAAAATTGAAATTTTCGCAGAGAATAGATTGATTGATGAAGCCTACGCCCAAATGAATTTGGATGCTCAAGCTGGGCATTACATTGAGCTAACTGTAGCGGATAATGGTGTGGGAATGCAGCCAGAAATATTAGATAGAATTTTCGAGCCATTTTTTACGACCAAAGATATAGGGACAGGGACGGGGTTAGGTTTGTCAACAGTTTTAGGCATTATTAAAAGTCATGGTGGTTTTATTAATGTATCTAGCAAAGTCGGTAAAGGCACGAAATTTAAATTGTTCTTACCCGCAGTAGAAGGCTGTCAAGCAATCAAAACCGAAAACTTAGCAGTACCTTTAGGGGAAGGAGAATTAATTTTAGTTGTTGATGATGAAGCAAAAATTTTAGAGATTGCGACCATCGTCTTAGAAAACTACAACTACAAAATTTTGACGGCTAGTAATGGGATTGAAGCGATCGCACTTTATGCCCAACATAAGCATCAAATCAAAGCTGTGTTGATGGATATGATTATGCCGGAAATGGATGGGATAACTGCCATTCGCACCCTACAAAAAATGAATCCTCAAGTGCAAATTATTGCTTGGAGTGGGTTTAATCCCCAGGAAAACTTGACAGAAGTTGCCAATGCCAATATTCAGCTAGTTTTGCCAAAACCTTTTACTGCCAAAGATTTATTGAACAGTTTACAGTATGTATTGAAAAACCAAAATTAGGGTTTTTTAGATAGAAGGTTGACTTTTAAAAAATCTTAGGTGCAGCCTAAACCTGATTTTTCTAGTTTAAAAATCAACTAGAATTCTGAATAATATAACTACCCATTACTCAAGAAATAACATGGCCAAAGAAATAGAACGGAAATTTTTAGTTAAAGGCGACGGTTGGAGAAACCTGGGTGTGGGTGGTGTCTATCGTCAAGGATATATTGCTACTCAAAAAGCAGTGACAGTAAGGGTACGTATTGCTAACGACCGAGGTTATTTAACAATTAAAAGTCCTAGTGTGAATTGTTCGCGGTCTGAGTTTGAGTACGAAATTCCCCTAGCTGATGCTCAAGAAATGCTAGATACATTATGCGATCGCCCATTAATTGAAAAAGTGCGATACAAGGTAAAATTAGGTGATTTAACTTGGGAAATTGATGAGTTTGATGGTGACAATAAAGGCTTGATAGTGGCAGAAGTTGAACTGAGCGATGTCAACCAACAAATTGAACTACCAGAATGGATTGGTGAAGAAGTTTCTCATGAGAGTAGATATTTCAATAGCAATTTAGCCAGATTTCCCTTTTCAAAATGGTAAATTTCATCCCATTAAATAGGATATCTAAAAAGTATTAAATATTTCTCTTGCTCCCCCTAAAACCCTTAAAAAGCTACCCATTACTCGGACTTTTCTCAACATTTACGAGAGTATTCAATTACGCTTTTTATAACCCTGATTACTTCGTCCTTAATTCTCAATAAAAAATCAATTTTAGCGAGAATATAAAGACCGAATTTATCAAGTATGCTTAAAAAACTGAGTGTTTAAGATGATTACACAACAAGCATTTTAGGATGGTTAAGAAAGATGTAATTAATGGATAGCTTTTTAAGGTAGGACTGTTTCATTTAACAATTTATCTCAAAGTTCCTCGAAGTAATACAAGGTATTCTCAGATAGGCATAAACATCACTCAGTTGAACAGCCTCTGGTGGTAAGTGCAGAAATACACAGCATTTATAGACAGCAGCTTGATATTCTCGCCATTGCTTACGGATGGCTGTACTTACCGCATCTTTGCCTAAGTCTGTAAATTTTAGCCCAGCCCTAGCCAGCCAAACTTCGACATCAGTGGTTTCGCCAACTGGCTGGGATATAAAAGTTGAGTTATTCATAGTTTCAGTATTTTTGATGAAAAAAAAGTTAAATAAGTCCTCACAATCAAATATTTGTGTCTTTTTCAATATTTAAGCTTTGAAAAGACTGTTTTAACTGTTCCCAGAGTGTTTCAATTTGCTTGTAAGACTCGTCAACAGAAAGTTTTCCCGCAGTCTGAAGATTGCAAATATAGCTAACTCGTTGTGAAAATTCTTGAAAATTAGCATTAAACACCAAATTGTTCGGTGTGAATTCACCTGAATATTGGTAGTGTGGATAAATAAAATTGTGTTTGTCTATTTGAGAATGGTTATTCATAGATTATTGGTAATGAAAAAATAAGTAATATTATTGAGTTAGAAAAAAATTATTGAGCTAATTTGAGATTTTTTACCTCTATCTAACAGCATATATTGATTAAAAACCAGTTAAAAGGTATACATTCTCCTCAGTGTTGTAGGTTCAGTATATGCAGTAGATTTAAAATCTGCAATTTGGTTTAGTTGTCCAATTAATAAAATTAATTTATGTATAAACTTCTTCAAGAGACAGAATCCATACCATTTTGGATAATAAATTGGGAATGGATCTGTGCATCTAGTAGAGTAAGGCCTAATAAGCTGTTAAGCACCTAGTTTGCAGTTTAGACCGCAGGGGAGCAGAGGGGCAGAGGGGCAAGGGAAAAGAATAAAAAACCGATGAATTTGTATCATTTTTTTCGTGAAATAGGATAAATAGCATCAGCTATTTTCTAGTAGAGAAAGATTCCAGCTAGTCTAGGGATATTCCTGAAACATACGTAAAATTTTTGTATTAGCAAACACATTTTATTGCCTGTAAAACTATTTAGCAATTCTCTAAAAATGTGCGCTTAATGATTATCTCTATGGGAATTAGGGGTGTTGATTGATGACTGTAACTATTTTGGCAGTACTGATAAATATTTTGTGCGTATGGGAATACTAAATCTGAGATTTAAGATTTGGTATTATGCTAAGTATTCCCGGATATCGGTTGAGTCAAGAACTTTACAATGGCTCTAAAACCTTGGTTTATCGGGCTATTCGAGAGACTGATGCTTCATCTGTAATTATTAAACTTCTAAAAAATCCTTATCCTAGCTTTAGCGAACTAGTGCAGTTTCGTAATCAATACACCATTGCCAAAAATCTCAACTATCCTCAAATCATCCAAACCTACAGCCTGGAAACTTATCAAAATGGCTATGGGTTAGTAATGGAAGATTTTGGAGGGATTTCTCTGCAAGAATGGAGAGCCAGGGTTAACGTAGAATTCCTCATGGAATTTTTGCAGATTGCGATCGCTCTGTGCAATTGCTTAGAAATACTTTACCGAGAGCGAATTATTCATAAAGATATTAAACCCAGCAATATTTTAATTAATCCCGAAACCAAACAAGTTAAATTAATTGACTTTAGTATTGCATCTTTGTTACCGCGAGAAACTCATACTATCCTGAATCCTAATGTACTAGAAGGTACACTGGCTTATATTTCACCAGAGCAAACCGGGAGAATGAACCGAGGAATTGACTATCGGACTGACTTTTATTCTTTAGGTGTCACTTTTTACGAATTACTCACAGGCGAGTTACCTTTTCAGTTTTATGATGCAATGGACTTGCTGCATTGTCATATTGCTAAGGTAGCTCCTTTAGTACATGAAATTAATCCTCAAATCCCCGCGGTACTTTCAGAAATCGTCAACAAATTGATGGCGAAAAATGCCGAAGACCGCTATCAAAGTGCATTAGGACTAAAAACAGATTTACAAAATTGCTTATATCAATTAAAGTCAACAGGTGAAATTCATGGCTTTGCAATTGCCCAAAGAGATGTGTGCGATCGCTTTATTATTCCTGATAAACTCTATGGCAGAGAACTAGAAGTAGAAATTCTCCTTAAAGCATTTGGTAGAGTTAGTGCTGGCGCAACAGAAATGGTTTTGGTTGCTGGATTTTCTGGTATTGGTAAAACCGCTGTTGTCAACGAAGTTCATAAACCAATTGTGCGCCAACGCGGTTATTTTATCAAAGGCAAATATGACCAATTTCAACGTAATATTCCTTTTAGTGCCTTTGTGCAAGCATTTAGAGATTTAATGGGGCAATTGTTAACCGAGAGTGATGCACAAATTCAGCAATGGAAAACCCAAATATTAGATGCAGTCGGCGAAAACGGACAAGTAATTATTGAAGTTATCCCTGAATTAGCCAGAATTATTGGTGAACAACCAGCAGCCGTAGAATTATTCGGGACAGCAGCCCAAAATCGCTTTAATTTATTATTTCAAAAATTCACTCAAGTTTTTACCAGTCCAGACCATCCCTTAGTGATATTTTTAGACGATTTGCAATGGGCTGATTCAGCATCATTAAATTTAATGCAAATATTAATGGCTGATACAAATTATCTTTTGTTAATTGGTGCTTACAGAGATAACGAAGTTAATCCAGGTCATCGTTTGATATTAACTTTAAATGAAATCCAAGAAAAACAAGTACCGATTAATACAATTACTTTAGCTGCCCTGGGGCAGGAAACTATAAATCAATTAGTTGCTGATACTCTAAAATGTGCCACAAACTTGGCAGGGAATCTTTCTCAATTAATCTATCAAAAAACCCAAGGAAATCCGTTTTTTACAACCCAATTTCTCAAAGCATTATATCAAGATTATCTCATTAAATTTGATTTAGATTTAGGCTGTTGGCAATGCGACATTACCCAAATTGCTGCTCAAGCGATTACAGATGATGTTGTAACTTTTATGAGTTGGCAACTGCGAAAACTGCCAAAATCAACTCAACAAGTGTTACAGTTAGCTGCTTGTATTGGTAACTCTTTTGATTTAGCAACATTGGCAATTGTTTCGCAGCAATCAGAAATTGAGACGGCGGCTGCTTTATGGAAAGCATTACAAGAAGGGTTGATTTTTCCCATTAATAATATTTATAAATTTTATCAACAAGAGTCATTGGTTAACGGTGATTTTTCATCTGTAGAAGAACTGCAACAAACAAGCAATGACCAAGAACAAATGACCGTTTTTTATAAATTTTTACATGACCGAGTACAGCAAGCAGCCTATTGCCTAATTCCCGATGATCAAAAACAGGCGACTCATTTGCAAATTGGTAAATTACTCCAAAAACAATTCTTGGAACATGAGCAAGAAGAAAAACTGTTTGATATTGTCGGGCATTTTAATCAAGGAAGGGCATTAATCACCCAAACAAGCGATCGCCAAACCCTCGCCCAACTCAACTTAAAAGCTGGCGAAAAAGCAAAAACAGCTACTGCATACAGCGCCGCCATTGCTTATTTACAAATTGCGATCACCCTTTTAGAGTCAGACTGCTGGCAAACTCAGTATGAATTAGCCTCAAACCTATATGTAGCAGCGGCCGAAGCCAGTTATTTAAATGGTGATTTTGATGGGATGGAAAAATTTGCTGCATTGGTATTGCAGCAAGCTAAAACCATTCTTGACAAAGTGAAAATCTATGAAATTCAAATTGCAGCCCAAACATCTAGAAGCCAAATGTTAGCGGCGATCGCCGTCGGTAGAGAGGCTCTAGGGCAATTGGGCGTAGAATTCCCAACAGAATTAGACGAAATTCATCTGCAAAAAGCCTTAGCAGAGGTGAACCAGCAACTAGATGGCAGAGAAATTGCCAAACTCATTGACTTACCCATCATGAGTGAACCAACAGCGCAAGCCGCAATGGAACTGTTAGGAATGTTATTTGCACCAGTGTTTCTGGGTAATCCGGGTTTATTACCATTGCTCGGTACAACAATGGTGCGCTTGTCCATCCAGTTTGGGAATGCTCCCGCCTCGACGGTAGGATATGTGACTCAGGGTGTAGTACTGTGTTCATTTTTGGGCGAAGTTGAAACAGGCTACGAGTTTGGTCAATTAGCACTCTCCCTACTAGAGGAGGTGAATGCTCAAAGCCGAAAATGTTGTACTCTTACCCTGTTTGGCTGTTTCATTCAACATCGCCGACAACCACCTTTACCAACTTTTTCCACTCTGAAAGAAGCCTATCGGACTGGTATGGAAACTGGTGATTTTCTCTATGCTGGCTACAGCATAGTAATTTACGCCTTTACTTCCCTGTTCATGGGTGTAAATCTGGACACATTGATACTGGAATTTCCTACTTACAGTTCTGTCTTAGCTCAAGTGAAACAAGATTCAGCGCATATTTATTTGGATATGATGCAGCAAACAGTTGAGCAATTAAGAGAAACTGTCAGTCAACCAGATCGCTTAATCGGTAAGGTCTATGATGAAACGGTGATGCTACCGAAGCATCAAAAAGATAATGATCTCACAGGAATTGCCTTTGTTTACATTTACAAACTGCTGCTTGCCTACTCTTATGGTAATTATGCGACTGCTCTGGACTACATTACCCAAGTCCAACCCTATTTAATGGCATTATCTGGACTAATTCATATTCCCATTTTCCATTTCTACACTGCCCTCACCCACTTAACAATCATTGCCACACAACCAGAATCAGAGCAAAGTAAAATTCTTATTGAAGTAGAAACCCATCAAACAACGCTGCACCAATGGGCGCAATATGCTCCAATGAATCATCTGCATAAATGGCATTTAGTGGAGGCAGAAAAGTGTCGAGTTTGTGGTAAAAAATTAGCAGCAATAGAACATTATGATCGCGCCATTGCGCTGGCCAAAGATAACCAACTTCTCAACGAAGAAGCCTTAGCCAATGAACTAGCGGCTAAATTTTATCTTGCTTGGGGCAAACCAAAAATTGCTCAAATTTACATGATTGATGCGTATTACTGTTATGTACGTTGGGGTGCAAAAGCCAAAATAATCGATTTAGAAAGTCGCTATCCCCTACTACTGCTAACAATTCTGCACAAACAGCAAATACCTCTGAACCCAACAGAGACGATCATTTCTACATCCTTTGAGACAGTTGATAATACCAGTTTTAATCAAGCTAGTCTTTCCACCAGCCTCGATTTGTCCAGCATTCTCCAAGTTTCACAATCCCTATCCAGTGAAATTGAGTTAGAGAAATTACTCTCCACTTTACTTGATGTCATACTCAAAAATGCCGGAGCCGATAAATGTGCATTGCTGATGCCAAAAGGCAATTCTTGGTTCATTGAAGCACTTTGCCAACTAGGACAACCTACCATTGTTTTGCGATCGCTGCCCTTTGAAGATCATCAAACAGTACCCGTTAGCCTGATAAATCAGGTGAAAAATACCCATTCTTTAGCTGTAATTGACAATGCAACCACCGAAAAAACCCTAGCGGCTGATCCATATATACTGCAATATTCACCCAAGAGTCTTCTTTGTGCGCCAATTCTCCATCAAGGTAAATTGATTGGCATTTTATATTTAGAAAATAACTTGACAGTCGGAGCATTTACGCGCGATCGCCGAGAAATTTTGCATTTATTAATTTCTCAAACCGCCATCTCTTTAGAAAATGCACGATTATACGCTCAATTAGAAGATAGAGTCAAAGAACGCACTCAAGAATTAAACCAAAAAAACGAGCAACTGCAAACAACCTTAAAAGAATTACATCGTACCCAAACACAGATGGTACAAAGTGAAAAAATGTCAGCTTTGGGACAATTGGTAGCCGGCATTGCCCACGAGATTAATAACCCAATTACCTTTATACATGGAAATCTGAATTATATTCATCAATATACACAAGACCTATTGCAGATATTAAATGCCTATCAATTTCACTATCCCCATCCGCCACAATCTCTGCAAG
Source organism: Nostoc sp. C96 (assembly GCF_059384975.1). Classification (NCBI taxonomy): domain Bacteria; kingdom Bacillati; phylum Cyanobacteriota; class Cyanophyceae; order Nostocales; family Nostocaceae; genus Nostoc; species Nostoc sp. C96. The sequence continues at coordinate 1,580,074 of NZ_CM182020.1, forward strand.
CAGAAATAGACAATATAGAATTTAACTTCTTAAAAGATGATTTACCTAATATTCTCAAATCAATGAATATGGGTTCCGAGCGCATTCGACAAATGGTTGTATCTTTACGCAACTTTTCTCGCTTAGATGAATCAGAATACAAAGCTGTAAATCTGCATGAAGGCATTGATAACACCTTAGTCATGTTGCAATATCGACTGCAAGCACAGCCTGAGCGTCCAGCCATTAACATCATCAAGGAATATGGTGAGCTACCGTTAGTAGAATGCTACGCCAGAGAAATTAACCAGGTATTTATCAATTTGATTGTAAATGCGATCGATGCCTTGGAACAAAGTAATCAGGGTCGCAGTTTATCAGAAATCACCGCCAACCCAAATCAGATTCTGATTCGTACTACGAAAAAAGAACAAAACCAAGTAGAGATTATCATCGCCGATAACGGAATCGGTATTCCCGAACATATACAATCTCGCTTATTCGATCCTTTTTTCACTACCAAACCTGTAGGTAAAGGTACAGGTTTAGGCTTATCAATTAGCCATCAAGTTATTACTGAGAAACATAGTGGTTCAATTCACCTCAATTCTATATTAGGTCAAGGAACAGAATTCATCATCACCTTACCCATCAAAGCAAATTAACATCCTCTCGTTTCGAGATACTTTATCAAATAAAGCTTTGCTACTTCATTGATAAAGACTTAGCAAAAAAGAATTATTAAGTATGGACGTTTAACATCTAATTGCGATATAAAGTATTTACCCAAAAAAAAGTAACTCCAGTACAAGCAATTTTTCCAGAACTTATAAGGTTGATTTCTTTGATTGCATAAATGCTATAGCAATCCTAAATTATTTGTGACGTTCTGCTTCTTCTCCTTATTTGTGTGCTTTGTGTCTTACCCTGCGGGAAGCCGCTATCGCGTGTATGCGTCCTTTGTGGTTCGTTAAAAAGAATATTTTTTCACAACTCACATAGGATTGTTATATCAAGGACTTAATATTAATGGGTAATTAATTTATGAATACTAAACTTCGACTAACAGTAGTTGCACCATCAGGGATTTTAGATAAAATTAGAGGCAATCAATTGCATAGCGGCATTAGTGACCTGATAAATAATGGCACTAATATTATATTGATTGATATGAAAGACATTAAATTTATAGATAGTTCTGGCTTAGGTTTGTTAATGTCTATAATGCAAATGGCATCCAAGGCTAACGCCAAATTCTTTATCTGCTCTATTAATGAACAGGTTAGAATGTTGTTTGAATTAACTAAAGTAAATAAATTTTTGCAAGTTTTTATTGATCAGGATGACTGTAAACGTTATATATTAACAAATTTATACCGGGTTCCTCAGCAGTAATAAAAATCATTTTCACCCGCAAAAGTGAGATAGAAAATATTTGATAGTAAACTAATCGAATTTTAATGTAACCACTTTATACTGCTATGCTTACTAATAATACCAATTTGAAAAATAGCTGATATAGCAATCCTATTTGATTTGCGAAAATTGAGAGGCTCAGATCCCCGACTTCTTAGAAAAGTCGGGGATCTTGTTGTTCACGAATGATTTATGACTATGTTTTTTTCTTTTTCAGCGTGGTTATTTTAGCTGAACGACAAAACTAGGCGATGTTTAAATCAACGCGGACAACTAAATCGTTAAAGTCGCGATCGCCACCTCTTGGCAAATCTTCAAAGCCAAAGATATTACTACCTAACAAAGCAATTTGGTCGGTTTGTCTGGTGTTAGCACCTAAAAAGGGGAAGTAAACCGCTGGATTTCTGGGATTACTATCTAAAATTGCTTCTGGTGTGCCATTGGCAATAATGAATGGTGCATAGATATAACCTCCTTGCAAGGTTGCAGAGTAAGTCGATCTACCAGTGTTGGCTGTGAGATCAATCCCAGGAACACGGTGGCTGACAGCCGCTTCGGTGTAACCAGCTTGTCCGGGTAAGATATCTGCTTGACCATCACCGTTGAGGTCAATACCACCATTCACATTGGTGACTCGATAGAAACTGGCATAGTTTCTGTAACCTGCATCTTTGCTAACGACAAAATCAGCCGTGACTAATTCTGTAACGTTACGTAAGTCAATGAGTTCGGCTTGTGATTGACCTTGTAATGCTGTACCAATTGGTAAAACTGTGTCGGTAGATTGAATGTTGACTACCAAATCTTGGAAAGGCTGACCATTTCCTGGTTGAAATTCCCAAGCGAGGGAGAATTTATCGTTACCTAAGTCGGTGATTCTTTGGGTATTGGGATTAGCAAAGATGACGCTGTTGCTAGAGATATTACCAGCACGGACATCATCACTAGTACCATTGCTGACTACATAGAATCTGAGGCGATCGCCTGAGTCAAATTCTAGTAATCTGGAAATATCGGCAGTGTTCAAGCCACGATTCACCGCCGAGAAAATGGTTTTTGCTCTTTCTAAAGCAGCTGCGGTGTAACCTGCTTCACTTGGGGCGATACCGTTGATTCTACCTGCGGCATCATCTACAGTAAACACACCAAGTTCATTGGTACGGTTTGCACCGCGTCTGGTGAGGTCTACTTGCAGTCTGGTTTTAGCACCACTGCCTTTAATGGTAAAGATATCACTGTTAGGAGTTTGGACGAGGGGGCGATCGCGATCAATAATGGTAACAGTTGCAGCTGTGTTAGTTGTACCAAGGTTGTAATTATTACCATCAACCAAGCTCAAAGTCACAGTTTCATTACCTTCGACCAAATTATCATCAATTGGTTTAACGGCAATATCCACGTAGGATCTACCAGCAGCAATGGTTGCAGTCCCTGTGAGGCTGTCGTAATCACTACCGTTAATAGCAGTACCGCCAAGGGTGTAATTAAAGGTCAAGGCTGTATTGGTATTACCAACCCGCGAAATGCGGAACGTTCCAGGGGTGGAATCACCTTCTGTGATATTAGGAGTCGTGCTGGTAATGCTAACCACACTGGTAGCCAAATTTAACGGCCTGTCTAACTCCAGAAGAATTATTTCGTCGTTGTCGATATCTCCTGGTCTACCTTGAGAGAAGGGATAGTTATTATCATTAGCAACCAAGATAGTGTTTGCATCCAACACCAAGACATTTTCAATGGTGACAAAGGGAAAGGTAAATGTTGTGCTACCATCTCGATTCAAGTCGTTGGGGTCTTGAATATTCAGCAAATCTGCAATTTCTTGTTTTTCAACAAAGCCATTTGCATCGCGTTTTGAGAAGTCAACTTTGAAGATTTTTTTGAATTGGGCGGCGCTACCTTGGTTTTGATCTCGTTCAATCACCAGATACTCATGGTCATTAACTACGGTGAAGTCACCAATCGAGTAGTTGGGGTTATCCAAATGGTAATAACCAACCAGACCTTGATATTGCTGAGAAGCGACATCAAATTTATAAATCCGCAGTGAACCAGCAGGGTCGCCAGCCACAGTACCTTCTAATAATGGGTACAGAGTTTGTCTATCTGGACTGATGGCTAAACCTTCAAAACCCCTAGAACCACCAAGGTTAGCCACGGCTGGCTGTCCGACAAATTGGTCGCGGACTAAATCACCAACACCGGGAAAATCAGTAAAGTAGGCATCTACACCCAAATTGATGAACTGTCTGTATTCTGCCAGGGGGTCGCCGTTGTAGCTCGGTGACAAGAAAAAGCTTTCGCTGCGGAAGGTGTAAGGATGCACCTGCAAACCTGCGGCGTGGGCATCTTGTACTAAGGTTGTGGGAGTACCCAAAACGCGATCGCCATCACTAATCTGTCCATCGCCGTTGAGATCATCTGGTCTGCCATCACCGTTGCGGTCTACCGTTGTAGCCGGAACAATCAAGCGTTTATCCGGGCCAATACCTGCTGCGTAAGTTGCGATCGCTGCAAGTCCTGTCGGTCTAATTAAGTCGCCGTAGGTGCGAGTATCACCGCTAACCACAAAGTCATAGGGTCTACCCGCTGCACCACCAATTAACTGAATTAGAGGTATATTGATACCTGCTGCGGGGAGGATGTCTTGCTTCAATTCCCGTAGATTACCGACCTCAAAGGACTGAATAAATACTCTGTTGGGGTCAGTGAAATTTTCTCGAACTAATGTGTCAACCAGTAATTGACTGATATTAGTGTTGATGGGTGTACCGTCAAGGCGTGTACCAACTGATTCAAAGTAAACCGGGTGCTTAGTTTCGGGATAAATGCCGATTTTCCGCCCAGTTTCGGCTTCAACTTGCTTGACTAAATCAATGATTTCTTCAAGGGTAGGAATTTTCAAGCCATCATTGTTGAATCTGGTTCCGCGCAGTTGCGGCAAACGTTCAATCGCATTGAGGGTTTTCAGTTCTGCTAGGGTAAAATCTTCGACAAAGAAGCCATTCTCCGCTACACCATCAACAACTTTTGTGGTGCGGCGATTAGCAAACTCTGGATGATTTAAGACATCGGTAGTGGCAATGATGTTAGGTTCATGACGCGCGACTAAATAGCCATCTTTGGTAACTACTAAGTCTGGTTCGATGAAATCTGCACCTAAAGCGATCGCTAATCGATAAGATTCTAAGGTATGTTCGGGGCGGGAACCACTCGCGCCACGGTGTCCAATAACTAACGGTGCATTACCACTTAAAGTATTAAACTCTTGCAGGTTGCGGACATCGGGATTTTGGGGAGATCGGACAAACTCTCCGGTTAACTGGTCACGGACAAAATCACCAGTACCAGGGAAATCGGTAAAGTAACCATCAACACCCAAATTGATAAACTGGCGGAATTCCGCTTGGGGATCACCGTTGTAGTCGGATGCGAGATAAAGCCCTTCGTTGCGGAATGTATAAGGATGCACTAATAAGCCAGCAGTATGGGCATCACTCACTAAAGAAGTTGGGGCTGTTAAGGTTTTATCTGCGTCGTTGACTACACCATCGCCGTTGACATCATCAGCTTGACCATCGCCGTTAGCATCAACACCGCGAACCGATACAATCATCCGTTTCCAAGGGCCAATTCCTTCGGCGTAGGTAGCAATTTCTCGCAAACCTTCGGGTGTTCTTAAATCGCCGTAAGTACGAGAATCGCCACTAACTTGGAAGTCAAAAGGTTGATACTCAATCAGCGAACCGTCAAGTCTGGTATCAATCGCATCTAATAACTGGATTAACGGTAAATCAATCCCAGCCGCAGGTAAAATCACATCATTGAGTTGCCTGAGATTACCAACCTCAAAAGATTGAATAAATACTCTTGATGGATCAGTAAAATTATTGGCAACCAACAAATCAACTAATTTTTGACTGATATCTTGATGAATTGGTGTGCCATCCAAACGTGTACCAACTGATGCAAAGTAGGTGGGATGTTTGGTTTCGGGATAAATGCCGATTTTCTTACCTGTATCTCTTTCTACCTGCTTCACCAAATCAATGATTTCTTGCAAGGTAGGAATCTCATACAAGTTGTCGAATCTGGTTCCTCTGATACCTGGCAAACGTTCAATAGCGCGGAGGGTTTTGATTTCCGCTAGGGTAAAATCTTCAACAAAGAAGCCATCCTCTGAGTTACCATCAACAATTTTAGTTCTCCGGCGATCGGCAAATTCTGGATGATCTAAAACATTGGTAGTGGCAATGATATTTGGTTCGTGACGGGCAATCAATACACCATCTTTTGTTACCACAACATCGGGTTCGATAAAGTCTGCACCTTGTTCTATCGCCCGCATATAAGAACCAAGGGTGTGTTCTGGTCGTTCGCCGCTTGCGCCTCGGTGTCCAATTACAATTGGTGCTTGACCATTTAAAGTATTGAGATCGGTGATGTTGGGTGTGGGAATGGGTGCATCTAACAGTTTGCCCGTTGCATCAAAGTGCAGTAAGTAAGGGCCAAACTCATCACCAACCCAGAAAGTGCCATCTTCCGCAATTACAAAAGATTCAACATCGAAATCTGCACCAGTGAGAAGGCGTTGACTGGTGTTTTCATTCACAATCTGGAAAGGAACTTTATTATCTGGGTCAGATAGCTGAATAAAGTCTAAGATATTTACGCTACCATTCCCACCCGGTTCTGCACCCCGGAAACTCGGATCAGCGCGATAAATCCGCAACAGGTAGTCTGCGCTGTTACTTTGACTACCAAAACCGTTGTCAGATAAAAAGTAGAAGGAATTATCATCCGCAACTTGCACACCACTAAAACCTTGTACTGGTTGGGCGGCGAAGGGGACATTCCGTCCGTTGGTTCCGGTGATTGCACTACCAGACCTTGGCCCCTCAGCGAAGGTATCAGCAGGAAGTGAAGCAAAGCCTTCGAGGGTGACTCTGGGGACAAACTGGGAAGTATCGGGGTTGCGGGGATTGTAACTAGTGGTGTCGATGGTTAAAGCATCGGGGAAGGCGTTGGCGATGTTTTCCCAAGGAACAAATTTAAAGTTACTGCTGATATTCTCCCCATCAGCAATTACTCCTGGTTCATTAGAACCGTCTTGGGTAATGAATACACCAGAGGGGAAGTTAGCACCTAAAGGCACATTTATCACATCTGCGCCATCAGACTCTTGTACGCTATCAATTGACCCGTTATTCCCGACAGCAAAGCTACCTATATATTGGTTATTACCTGCACGGTTGTAAGCCACAAAGGTGTTATCGCCTTGGCTAGAAGCTAACAGATAGCCTTGACCATCGCTACCATAGTAAATAGTTAATCCTTCCACATCATCGGTGAGATTACTACCGCCCAAAGCCCGGACACGATCAATCAGTGTACCTGTATTACTACCGTAAGGTTCTGCGTCAAATTTCCAAATACCGACATCTTCTTGACCAATGTAGAGATAGCCTGTTTCTTGGTCAACTACCATCCCTTCAGTTTGGGGCGATCGCCCTGCTGTGGTAGGAATGGTAAATTCCCGCACTAGTTCAGCACCAATTTGGCCGTTACCTTTGTCGATTAATTTCAACTGGGCTACGTCTCCGGTTTGGCGACGGCTAACAAAGGCGTAGTAATCATTAGTTTGGGGGCTGCGGTATAGTGCCAAACCGTAAGCACTGCGTGATGAAGATGAGTAAGGCGGGTTAAAGGGCGCTGCTTGGAAGATAGTACTGATGCTGCTATCAGTAATATCTTCTAAATATGCACCGGGAGTTGTGGGGTTGGGATTAATTTTGAAGATTGCTAATTTATCATTTTCGCGATCGCTGGCTACGGCAATATCAATTGTGTTATTACCCAACTTAAAGCCATATTGCAAATCAATATTGTTGTAGCGGATGTCCCCCGGATTGAATGTTTGCAACAATTCCCCAGACAAGTTGTAAACTCGCAACCCGCCATTTTTCACTGAGGTTAATACCAAGCTGTCGGCAGAATTGGTGGCGTTGACATAAATAGCTGGGTCATCTGCATCCGCATTTTGGATGTCATCATCCAATAAAGCAGGGTTAGTTTCAACAGTCGGCGCAACGGTGGGAATTAAATCTGCATCCAAAGTGAGAATTTGGTTGAATCCAGACAAACTATCCACTTGAGTTGGTGTACCATTGACGATTCCGGCTACATCAGAGGGAATAAGGCCTGTAGCCAAAATTTGCTGTCCTGAAAATCCGACGTTGGTGATAGTTTTACCAGCTTGCATATTTTTGGGTGTGGATAAAGCAGAATAGGAGAAAGCGATGCCTCTGGCAAGCCGCTTCGCGTCTACGCAAATTTGGCAAGACAATATAAACTGCAAAGATGTACTTTACAGCTTGGCGATCGCACCATGAAATAACTGTTAGATTCAGTGCTTCAGGCTATCCCAGCTAGGTTAAGGAATGTCTAGCAAAAGGTTAATTAAACAAGGCAGGAGTTAAACTCTCGTTTCGATTAAGATTATTTCTAGTACAGTACGGCGGAAATAAACAGACCATCTGGAATTGCTAAAAGGCTTGGGGGATAACTATTCTTTCTTTTGCCTTTTGCCTCTTGCGAGTTTGCCAGTTGCTTTATGCCGGGAAACCCGTCCACCGCACTGGCTCACTTTTTACTTTTGCCTTGTTGTACTAGCTGTATTCTGAAATCTGCAAACATGAGTTTTAGAGACTGGGCAACCAGGGTGCTATTAATTTCTCTAATGTTCACGGCTTTGAGTGTGGCACTCTTGATTGGCAAACTTAACCAATTAAAAACGCATCCAATCACGCCATCAAATCAAGAGATTACTAGCAATTGGAGTGAATATCCCCAAACACAATTGCAATCCTCTAAAAATCAACCCAGCAAATCTTCAGTTACTCCCAAGCAACACCTTGGCAGATATAGAACTACAGAAGCTTTTGCGAGATATCAGCCGAGATATCAAATCGCTGCGGTAGATCCAAGTAATTATGGCGATCGCTATACTCAAGACATTAATGGTGTAAAACTCACCAATCAACCAATTATCGTCATACATGAAACTGGTTATTCCGCCGATAGTGCAATTAATTTTTTTCAGACACCCCATGAAGATGAAAGTGTCCAAGCAAGTTATCATACATTAATTAAACTAGATGGCACAGTTGTTTATTTAGTACCACCAGAAAAGCGAGCTTTTGGGGCAGCTAACTCAGTATTTGAAAGCTTTAATGGCGTTGAAACTGTCCAGACTAATCCTAATTTATCGCCATCTGTGAATAATTTTGCCTATCATGTTTCTTTAGAAACCCCACCCGATGGCCGGGGTGATAATTATATTAAAGCTCATAGCGGTTATACCGAAGAACAATATCATTCTTTAGCTTGGTTAATTGCTCAAAGTCAAATTCCCGAAGACCGCATCACTACCCATCAGCAAGTTGACCGTTCTGGTCAAAAAATTGACCCAGTAAGTTTTGATTTTGATCAATTCCTGACTTTACTTAATACTTATCGTCAAATCAGTCCAGTTTATCGAGCGCAGAGGTCATAATATAGCATTTCTTGGTTGGGTGCAGTACATTTTGACCTCTCTCCAAACCTCTCTCCTACAAGGAGAGAGGCTTTGAGTCTTACTCCCCTTCCCTTGTAGGGAAGGGGTTGGGGGTTAGGTTTTTCTTTCCTACTCTCCATCTTTCACTTTCTCTTGTTGATGCCAAGCTTGATAAAAAGCTGGGTAGGGCATACTTTGGGCGCACTTCCAGATCAATTTGTAGCAATTATCAAATTGCTTAAAGTCATTTTTGTAAGTTTCAGGTGATAAGTATCCCTTCAACAGGCTGACAACATTCGGCATCTGTTCCTCTAACATAATTTGCTCTAAGCTAAATGCCGCTAGCCTTTGGGTAAAATCATCCAGTTGTGGTTTGCTGATTAACTTCACCAAAGCATCAATCGCTTTTTGGTTTCCAGAGTCAATTTTTCCTAAGCTTTCTGTCACTTGCCTTCGGGTAGAATAATCCAGTTGTGGTTTTCCGATTAACTCTACCAAAGAATCAATTGCTTTTTGGTTGCCAGGGTCAATTTGCCATAAGCTAGATGCCGCAATTCTTCGGGTATCATCATCTAGTTGTGGTTTGCAGATTAACTTTATTAAAGCATCAATCACTTTTTGGTTGCCAAAGCCAATTTGCCCTAAGTTATATGCCGCTAGCCATTGGGTATAATCATTCAGTTGTGATTTGCCGATTAACTCCACCAAAACATCAATCACTTTTTGGTTTCTAGAGCCAATTTGCCTTAAGCTATATGCCACTTGCCTTTGGATAGAATAATCCAGTTGTGGATTGCCGATTAACTCTACCAAAGCATCAATCGCTTTTTCGTTGCCAGAGCCAATTTGCCCTAAGCTTTCTGCCGCTTGTCTTCGGGTATTATAATCCAGTTGTGGATTGCCGATTAAATCTACCAAAGAATCAATCGCTTTTTGATTCCCAGAGCCAATTTTCCCTAAGCTAGATGCCGCGTCCCTTCGAGTATCATCATCTAGTTGTGGATTGCCGATTAACTCTACCAAAGCATCAATCGCTTTTTCGTTGCCACAGTCAATTTCCCCTAAGCTATGTGCCGCTAGCCATCGGGTATCATCATCCAGTTGTGGTTTGCCAATTAACTCTACAAAAGAATCAATCGCTTTTTGATTCCCAGAGCCAATTTTCCCTAAGCTATATGCCGCTAGTTTTAGAGTATAATTACTCGGTTGTGGATTGCCGATTAACTCTACCAAAGCATCAATCGCTTTTTGGTTGCCAGAGCCAATTTTCCCTAAGCTATATGCCGCTAGTTTTAGAGTATAATTACTCAGTTGCGGATTGCCGATTAACTCCACCAAAACATCAATCGCTTTTTGGTTGCCAGAGCCAATTTTCCCTAAGCTATCTGCCGCTTGCCTTCGGATAGAATCATCCAGTTGTGGATTGCCGATTAACTTTACCAAAGCATCAATCGCTTTTTGGTTGCCTAGGTCAATTTTACCTAAGCTATATGCCGCTAGCCATCGGGTAGAATCATCCAGTTGTAGATTGCCGATTAACTCCACCAAAGTATCAATCACTTTTTTGTTGCCTAGGTCAATTTCCCCTAAGCTAGATGCCACTTGCCTTCGGGTAGAATCATCCAGTTGTGGATTGCCGATTAACTCCACCAAAGCATTAATCGCTTTTTGGTTGCCAGAGCTAATTTTCACTAAGCTAGATGCCACTTGCCTTTGGGTAGAATCATCCAGTTGTGGATTGCCAATTAACTCCACCAAAACATCAATCGCTTTTTGGTTGCCAGAGCCAATTTCCCCTAAGCTAGATGCCACTTGCCTTCGGGGATAATCATCCAGTTGTGGATTGCCGATTAATTCCACCAAAGCATCAATCGCTTTTATGCGATTTGTCTGAGGTATTGCTGTCTTTGCTCCCTGTGTGATTGGTATGAGAAATTCTACCAGCTCATTTTGTTCAACTTTAAACTCACCACAATCCCATTTAACGATCTCCGCCACAATAGCATCTGCGTTAACAGAATTTTTCCATTCATCAACCCCCGCAGCAGCGAGAAAATAAGCGCGAAACTCGTAAAATCCCCTTCTGACTCTATCAATAGCTCTGTATTCTCCGCACCCATCATCAAATTCTACCAACACCTGAATAAACTCTTCCTTCTTCTCCTTCCCCACATCCTCACGTCCCAACCACAGCAAAATCACCTCTTTCCACTGCGGGGCAAAAATGCGATAAACGCCTAGCGCGGGGTTGTCGGGAACATGATTCAGAAACTCGTTCCACTTCTTAACTGCCAACGCTGCAAAATATTCCTCAAATGTAGGATGGTAGAAAGCGTAAACTTTCTCTTTCGTTGCTAATTCCGCAGCCAGTCCAACTTCATTGAGCCATCCCAACTTTAACGCTAACCAAAATAAAGAATTTTGCTGTTTTGGATCATCTAATACCTCACGCACAAACTTATGTCGTAGCCGAAACCGTGACGTTTCTTGATCAATTGCCCGTTTTGCCAAACGTGCCAAGGCTTCGTTTAATTGCTCTTGCTGCTGTTCGGTAGTAGGGAAGCGGTTTTCCCACTTATAAAACTCTTCCACAAAATGCTGATAAAGTTCAGCTTTAGTTTCCGGTAAACCTTTATCTGAGTATTGCCAAGTGCTACACAACAGCGCTAACCGCAAGGGATTTTTAACTAAATCTTGGATACGCTGACGTTCAGGTTTATTTAATTCGTTCCATAATCTTTTTCCTTTGTCTGGATTCTTTTTGTCAAAGCAACGCCCAATAAACTCTTGCACTTGTTGCGGATATGCAAAATTGAGTAACTGATACGTCTTAAACTCTTCTAAAGCACCGCCGTTTGCTTCCCAAACATTTAGCCGACAAGTCAGCACAACCCGCGCATCTTCTACCCATCCCGTCAACTGCTGGGAAATCTCAGTTAATGGTTGGAGTGAAGACATTTCATTTGCTGCATCCAACAACAACCACACAGAATTATTCTTGAATAAATCTACAAAAGCGTTTTCCTGTTCTTCTTTTACACGCACCACTTTTAAAGCATTCTTCAGCCAATCTTGCAGCAGATAATTTTCTACACTCTTTCCTTGCAAGTCTGCCAAAGAAATCCAAATTGGTAAACCCAGATTTTTTTTTAATATCCAAAAAGCTATAGTTTGCAACTGAGTAGTTTTTCCCGCACCCGGTTCCCCAATTAAAGCGATGCGGTGTCCTTGAGTTTTACCAACACCATCACGGATAACTTGCTCTAAAAAAGCCTCATGTTCAAATCGCTGCTTCTCTTCATAACTCGGTTCATAAAGCCGCGAACCTTGTTCTGGGGAAATATCCTCGCTGCACTTCTTCGGTTTGTTACGCTCCACCAATGCTAAAGGGACATGAATTGCCTCTAGCTCAAATTTCATCTCATCATCAGCAAACAGGAACTCATTTGTGGTGAGACGCTTGTGCTTTTCCAGCATAGCGCCGCAGATTTCTTGCCAATCAAAGCTATTATCTGTTGTTTGTACCTGGGATGTTTCTTTTAAATTTGTCGTTTGGTGGTATTCCTTCCACTTCTGCTTAACCACCTCCAGATTCTCTTTTATCGTCGCTGTTTGATGTTTTAGTGTCAGGGTAAATTTCCAATAACCTTGACTCTTAGTAGATTTTTGGTCTTCTCGGACTCCCAACTTTTTCAACCAGTCAAGTGCAGTTTGAAGCTCGGCTAATTCTCTGTCTTTTTGAGAAACGTTAGATTCTGCTTTTTGCGGGGGAAGTTTTAAAGTTTTGCCAGCATCTTTAATCTGCTTAATTAAATAGTCTTTCTTTGTACCAACTTCAGTTTTTTTACTTCTGTTTCCTCTTGTTTGTTGGCTTTTATATCCGGTAATTCGCAGCTTTTCAGCATTCCAGACAACGCCAAGTGGAAGTTTTGATTCACAGTCTTGCTCTTCTGAAAGTTGCAGCAATGCTTCTACCAGACTGAGTACATTCTCTAAAACTGATTCATCTGCACGAATATTTCTTGACATCAGTCTGAAATAATTTTAAATTACCCAAACAAACAAGCTTACCCAAGCCGCAAAACCTGACGATACAAGCATTATAAATGTTGCGTGGGGGATGTGTCTGGGGAAATACCCAAAAAAATAATTGACCTTGTAAACCCAAAAACAAGGTTAATTCAGATGTCAGCTAAAAAATCTGGTAAAAGTGTCAGTCAAAAAGCAATTACTTTCTTGCTAATTCTGCAATCAATGTTAATTGGCGTAAATGCCGAGAACCGCCTTCAGCAAGGAGACTCACCAATTGAGGTTTTAATGTGGATGATTAACCAGTGTATTCCAGTCCTGAAACAAGCCAGCAGTTTGCAAGAAAAACAGAAAAAGAGCTTATTACCCAAACATTCCCGTTCTGAGGAGCAATAATATCACCAGCTACTCCTTGCAAAGCTACGGTGTACACACAAATCTGGGTTGAGTGCATCTGTCCCGCCTCGGAATAAATTCCGAGTCTTATAGCGCAAGTCATCTTTAGATGACTCAAAAAAAAATTGATTCCAGTCTACTTAAGTAGACTTTTGCTATAAGCCTGGAACTTTAGTTCTAGGCGGGATACATTTCATACTGCCTATTTTCGACTTGTGGGTACATCGTAGAAGATGAGCGATCGCACGGTTGGTGTATCTGTTGCAAACATTATTAGTTCAGAACACAAGCTTATTCGTTCAAAACACAAGTCTATTCTTTCAAAACACAAGTCTATTCATTCAGAATACAAGTTTATTCATTCAAAACACAAGTCTATTCTTTCAAAATACAAGTTTATTTATTCAAAACACAAGTCTATTCGTTCAGAACATAAGTTCATTTGTTCAGAACACAAATCTGTTCTGAACGATTTATTATTTTTTGTCGTAAAATTACTGAAATAGTCATCTAAGCTTATTACAAAAAACATCTTATTTTGTAATTTTTACTGAACCAAAAAATCGCCCTATTGAGACACCCTAGAAAGATGAAGTTTAGTAAAGAGTATTTATTGATGCCACGGAAACAAAGAAGCTCTCCGGTGCTAGAAAAAGCAGAACAGAGATTAATCGGATTTAAATCAATTGATTCCAGCCTTGACTTTGGTGATTCCATCAGTTTAAACAATTTAACTGAGTTAACAGGGCAACTCCGCCAGGAGCTTGACCAATATAATATGATGCTAACTGCCCTTGACACAGCAAAAGCAAACATACAAACCCTTGAAAAGACTATTCGTGAAACTTCCGAACGCTTGGTTAGTGGTGTGGTGTTGAGATATGGCAAAGACAGCCGAGAATACGAAATGACAGGCGGAGTACGCAAAAGCGATCGCATTCGTAAAGCCATCATTACCCGGTTAAAATCAACCGCCGACTCAAAAGCGGCTTCTACACAGACTGTTTAATAAACAATAAAAGTAGGGGCGTTCGCTCTTAGCGTTCCCGCAGGGTACGGCCGTTCGCCCCTACCGTTAGGAAATATGAAGTGCATCTGTCCCGCCTCGGAATTTATTCCGAGGCTCATAGCGCAAGTCATCTTAAGATGACTCAACCAAAAATGTCTTCCAGTCTACTTCAGTAGACTTTTGCTATGAGCCTGGAACTTTAGTTTTAGGCGGGAATGGCTTCAACATGAAAATTTTTGACTTATGTATACACCTTAGCCTACAAGGAAAGGGTTATTTGAGTCTGTCTAACTCAGGTTAAATTAATTCAGACTTTTGACAATTTCTAATCACGCCACAAAGCAATTCCACCTAACAGACCTGTCACATTCGGAACAAGTTTGACATTCAGTGGTAGTTGTAAATTTATTTTCACAGCTTCACCACCACCGATATAAAGATAATCATAATTAAACAAATGCTGCAAAGACGCGATCGCTTTTTCTAAGCGTCTGTTCCATTTTTTCTCGCCGTGCTTTTGTAAAGCCGCGCGTCCTAATTGTTCTTCATAAGTTTGTTCTTTGCGGAACTGATGGTGTCCCATTTCCATATTTGGGACAAGTTTACCATCAACAAATAAAGCTGAACCAAAGCCAGTTCCCAAGGTAATAACTAACTCTACACCTTTCCCGGCGATCGCACCTAAGCCTTGCATATCTGCATCATTAATTACCCGTACTGGCTTATTTAAACGTTGAGACAATGCTGTTGCCAAGTCAAAACCAACCCAATCAGAATGTAAGTTAACTGCTGTTTCTGTAACTCCGCAGCGCACCACACCAGGAAAACCCACAGAAACGCGATGAAAATCACCTTGGGCGGCGGCTAAAACGGCGATCGCATTAATCACCACATCGGGTTTAGCTGGTGATGGTGTATCTACCCTCGCCCTTTCTGTCAGGGGAGTTCCGGTGATATCCAAAACCATCGCTTTGACACCGCTACCACCAATATCAACTGATAAAGTGCGGATGGAACCATTTTCATCAACCATTAAGTTCTTCCTTGTGACTACTTGTTCTTTGGCTATTATGCGTCCCTGCTTCTGGTAATATCCTGATGTGTTGAGAGTCTTCACAACACCTAAAAATCAGATGGCGCGATCGCAGTGATATGCACAGCTTTATTCCCCCAGAACGCTTTTTTCCTTATCTGACTTGGACTGATATCCAAGATATGCCCAATAAAGAAAATGTGGTAATAATTCAACCAGTGGGCGCAATTGAACAACATGGCCCCCATTTACCATTAATTGTGGACGCAGCGATTAGTGTTGGTGTTCTGGGAAAAGCCCTGACTAAGCTAGATGCAAACATCCCTGCATACTCTTTGCCCACTCTCTATTATGGTAAATCTAACGAACATTGGCACTTTCCTGGCACAATTACTCTCAGTTCCGAAACCCTAACAGCCACAATTATGGAAGTGGGAGAAAGTATTTACCGCGCTGGGTTTAGAAAATTCGTCTTGATGAACTCCCACGGCGGACAACCGCAAATCATGCAAATGGCGGCGCGAGATTTACACGTTAAATATGATGACTTTTTAATATTTCCGCTGTTTACTTGGCGTGCGCCTAACATTACCAAAGAATTGCTCACACCCAAAGAAGCTAAACTCGGTATGCACGCCGGAGATGCAGAAACTAGCATTATGTTAGCGATATTACCAGAACAGGTAAAACTCGCAAAAGCCGTGGCTGAATATCCTCCAGAACAGCCAGAAAGTACTTTAATTAGTTGGGAAGGTCAATTACCTGTATCTTGGACGACACAAGATATTAGTAAAAGTGGTGTGATTGGTGATGCGACAACCGCAACCAAAGAAAAAGGCGATCGCATCCTAGAATCTGTATCTGATGGTTGGGTGCAAATAATCAAAGATATTTATGTTTTTAGGCTACCTAAAAGCATTCTCTAGATTTGCTAGTGTAGACATAGTAATACTCAGCGCCACCTCAGCGATACACCGCGTTAAAAAACAAAGTTAACAAGGTTTATGAATAATAAAAACTATGGCACCATTTGAACCTCATAGCAATCGTTCTTATAGTCAAGAAGATGTCCAACGCATTCTTCAGTTGGCGATCGCCCGTCAATCTGATGACCAAGATAAGGAATTTTCTTATGAATTATTATTAGAAATCGCTGGTGAGTTAGATATATCACCAGAGTCTTTACAATTAGCCGAAACAGACTGGCGATCGCAACAAAGCGAAATTCAACAACGTCAGGCTTTCGATACTTACCGTCTCGCAAGATTTAAAAGACGTTTGGGTAATTTTGTCATTGTCAATAGTGTTTTAATATTAGTTAATTTTTTTCTAATTATTCCTAGTATTCATTGGTCACTAGGTATTTGTCTATTTTGGGGCTTGACTGTTGGTCTAGACTTTTGGAATAACTTTTATGCTAAGGGTGAAGCCTATGAAATTGCTTTTCAAAAATGGCATCGCCAGCATCAGCTAAAGCAAAACTTCAATACAGCAATGAAAACGGCCAATACCCTAGTCAATAAATGGCTGAAATCATTGCAGGTTTAGGCAATATTAAATTAAACCGACAATTGTTTTACATCATGAAATCTTCTCCAAAAATTTCATAATTTATTGTTTGGTGGAGGCGCAACTAAATATTTTTCATGCACCTCCACCAAACCTAATTTTTTTGGAGTTTATACTCCAAAATCAGCAATTATTCCTATATTATTCCCCAGTAATTGAAAGTCCCTCAACCCATACTCTCGGAGAAACACCGCCTGGGGTTAATTCGACTTCTTTTTCTAAATACACAATAGACTTGAGAACTTGCAAAAAATCCCCAGCAACTGTGGCTGATTCAATACTTGTCTTCTCACCTTTGTTAATTAACCAACCATCAAACGGTAAAGAAAACGAGCCTTGCAAAGCTTTCACACCAGCATGTAAAGCTTGTAAATCATCAATTAAGATTACATTTTCTGCTGTGGCTAAACTAAATTCCTGCTCAGGGTTTGTCGCCGCAAATACATGATAAAAATTGGGACTAACGCTAACTTTAGCACCAATACTCGCATTACCTGTGGGTTGAGCATTCATTCTTTTTGCTGTACCCGCACTATGTAAAAATCCCGTTAACACACCATTTTCAATTAACGCTACCTTCCGAGTCGGAGTACCTTCGCCATCAAAAGTTTCCGCACCAACATTAGCAGGGTGCAGAGCATCATCATAAACAGAAAGCAAAGGAGAAGCAATTTCTTTGCCTAAATCATCAGGAGTAGAAAGACTTTGCTTATCTAAAATGCTTTGAGCGTTGAATAAATTAGAAAAAGCACCTAATAAACTTAAAAAAGCATCAGGCGAGAAAACAACTAAATATTTACCAGACTTGACTTTTTCGTAGTTTAAGTGACTGATAGTTTTGTCTGCCGCTTCTTTGATGCAACCATTAATATCAAGCTCATCAACACTGTGGCTAATTCTAAAACTATTACCACTGCGAGGCTTTTTATCCTCTTCTTCAGTTTTGCTGTAAAGATAAACTGAGGCGATGGAGTGAGATTCGGTTCTGACTGCACCATCACTGTTGAGATAAAACCTGTCAATATCTCTTTGAGCTAAACCGTTGTAAGGTACACCTTTAATAGCTGGATGAGCCGACAGTAATTCTTTTTCTGCTACCAGTAATTTATCTATCAGTTCAGCAACTGGGGCTTGGGGCGCTTTATCTTTTGGTGTTTGAGCAATAGGAACTGTCGCCTCTGGACTGAAATCTGGGACATTTTCTTTGACACCAAAGAAACTAGCATCGTATGCAGTTTTGAGTGCTAATTCTAATCCTTTGGGATCTACATCTGTAGTGCTAGTAATGCCAATTGTGTTTTGCTCATTCCAAACACGCACGGTAACACCAGAGCGATTTGAAGCTTTAACTTGTTTTGGCTCACCCTGATCTACTTGCACACTAGTTTCGTCTATGGTTGAGCCATAAATGTCAAATTTCTTGATGCCAAGTTTATCAGCATTTTCCTTGGCATAATTGGCGATTTCTTCGATATTTGGCATATTTGAATTTTGAATTTTAGATTTTGGATTTTAATTTAACCGCAGATGAACGCAGATATCTTTGTACATCTGTGGTTTGATATATGAATGATTAACGACCACCGACAGTTATGGAATCAACTTTGATATGTGGTTGTCCGACTGTGGTGTAGATGCTGCCACTGACAGAACCGCAGAAACCTGGGGCTAATTCTAAATCTTGGGAACACATGGAAATTTTATTCATAATTTCCTTAGCTTCACCAATTAAAATTGCTCCTTTTAATGGCTTAGTGATTTTGCCATTTTCAATTAAGTAAGCTTCATCAACACTAAAGTTAAATTGGCCTGTAGCACCAACACTACCGCCACCCATTTTTTTACAGTAAATACCTTTATCAACAGAGGCAAATAAATCTTCGTTGGTGTATTCGCCAGTTGCAATATATGTGTTACGCATCCGGCTGGCAGCAGCAAAAGTGTAATTTTGACGGCGGCCACTACCTGTTCTGGGATGTCCGGTACGCCAAGAACCTGCTCTATCTGCTAAGAAGTTTTTGAGAATGCCTTTTTCTATGAGTAAAGTTCTTTGTGCCGGCATACCTTCGTCATCCATATCAATTGTCCCGAAGGCATTGTCAGAACGCCCTTCATCCCAAGCTGTTAAACTTTCATGGGCAATTTTTTCGCCTTTTTTGTCGGCAAAAGGGGTAGTATTACGCTCAATTTGGGTGGTTTCTAGCAGGTGTCCGCAGGCTTCGTGAAAGATTACCCCGCCAAAGTGATTAGCCATGATGATGGGGTAATTACCCGATTCCACATAATCTGCATACAGCATTTTGCCAGCAGATTCAGCTATTTGTTCGGCGGCTTGGGTATAATCCCAAGTTCTGAGGAAGTTAGCATCGCTGGTGTTTCCTGCTCGTTCCCCAATAGAAGAACGATTGGCACCATCGGCAGATAATAAGTTAAATCCTACCGACTGGGTGAGGCGAATGTCACGGGCAAAGGTACCATCACTAGAAGCTACTAACACCTCTTGCCAATCTCGGAAATAAGTTGCGCGGCGAGATTGCACATGGTTGGCTTTTTGCGTCAAAGCAGCAGTACCATCTAAAAGGACTTCGCCCATTTCACGGATAGAGCTACACAGCCCTAACCAGCTATCTTTACCTCTTTTTGTGGCGTAGTCTCGCAATAATTCGAGGTTGATTTCTGGGATAAAAGAATAAGGCGCGGGTAATTGTAAGCCTAAAATAGAAAGTCCTTTTTCTAAAGCTGCTTTCAGCCCAGAAAAGGAAAGGTCGTTTGTACTGACATAGCAGTCAGCTTTGCCGCGAAATACTCTCACACCTGCACCTGTCGCCAAACTCGGTGAAATGCTGGTGATAGCATCATCTTCTGCCAAGCAACTAATATAGTTGCGACGCTCTAAGAAAAATTCGATGAAGTCAGCACCAGCGGCGCGTCCTAGTCCCAAAAGGGTTGCCAGGGGGGCTTCCCACGTTTCATCGAATCGTTCTGTTGTGGAGGAGTATTGTAAAGTCGGTAGTTGGTTCGAGAGAAGTAGGGTATTTGTAAGCATGGGTAGCCTCGTCTGCTGGCTGAATTTCAGAGATTTAACTGAAAAATCCTAGTGTCACTCTAGCAAATTTACTCAAATGCCGGCGAACGGAAGCAGGAGGCAGGGGGGCAGAGGAGCAGAGGGGCAAGGGTGCGGGGGAGATGAGTTGTTGATTTATATAATCAATATATCCATGTATATACATACTATTACCTATGGTTTTCCATGTATATACAATAATATTAATCCCCTTTTGCCTCCTGCCTTGTGTTCTCCTGCTCCCCCGCGTCCCTGCTCCCTTGCCCCCCTGCTTCCAAACTGTCTTGACGGGTAATAATTTCGATTATTTCGCTGCGGGTAAGGTTATGTTTAGCTGCCAACTGTGCCAAGTTTTCCCAAGCTGTATCTGTGAGTCTGATAGACCTTAATTGTTTGGGTTCTGAGCCATAATCAGGTTGAAATTTACCGGAGGAATTGCGTTTACGCCTGGGTGTTTTCTGCTTTGTACCGGAATATTGGTCTGTAATTTCGGTTTGAGGAATTTGGTTGTTGGTAATTAAGTTAATCAGATTATCAATGAGGCGATCGCGCTCCATTGGTAAAATCTCTTGACAATGCAGCATCTCTTGGACAATTGTGAAATGAATTAATGTGCCAAGAAAAATCCGCGCAGTTACTTCTGGGTCGGGCAGTTGCAATTCTGGATGAGCCGCAAAATATTGAATGAGCAGTTCTAAAAGGGGTTTATCGACGTTGCTGATAAAAACTTGGGCTAGTAAAGGGAAACGTCCAGACTCACCAATAATCAGCCGCACCAAACTCAGCAATTCTTGTCTATGATTAATCTGCTCGACAACATTGATTCCTATGCGTCGCAGTACAACATGAGGTTCTCCTTGCAGAAATTGCGAGTCTTGCGGACTAAACGCTTCTCGAAAATTTTCCTTGGCTAGTCGCTCAATTAAAGCAGTAAATAAGCTTTCTTTATCTTGGAAGTAGTTGTAAATCGTGGTTTTCGATACACCTGCTGCGGCTGTAACCCTGTCCATTGTTGCCGCCGCGTAACCGTGTGCTAAAAACTCTTGCATTGCACCAGCAAAGATAGCATCAACTTTTTCTGCTGATGGTAAACGGTCTTGATTGGTTTTTTCTGTGTCTCTCCTCTTCTTGATCATGCTCTAAATCAACTAGTTGAGGTCTTTGACAGCCAGTGGTCAACAGTCTATCAAACTTGTCCGAAACTTTAATTCTACCGAGAAGTCTTGACATGATTGTAATGTACCGTATAGTTTAATTACAGTACAGTTAAACTAAGTAGTTTAATTAACGTACTGATTAAAAGGGGGCTGAAAGTGCCTGAAGTAGGAGAGAGAGGTTCGGAATCCTCTAAACCTAGCGTTCGCCAACGAATTCTGCTGGTGTTAGCGGTAGGATTTGCGATCGCCGGAATTACAAGATTTTTACACGTAAAATCACAGGCTTCTAATACAGTTAAAACTGTGACCATACCAACAATCAAAACGGTAACGGCCTTGGGCAGACTAGAGCCAAAAGGACAAGTAATTAAATTGTCAGCACCCGCATCCAGTCAAGGTAGTCGGGTGGAAACGCTTTTGGTAAATGAAGGTTTTAAAGTTAATGCTGGCCAGGCGATCGCAATTTTGGATAACCGAACTCGTCTCCAAGCAGCTTTTCAAGAAGCCCAAGAAGCGGTGAAAGTAGCACAGATAAATTTAGCAAAAGTGCAAGCAGGTGCAAAAGAAGGCGAAATCGAAGCCCAAAAAGCTGAAATTGCTCGTATTCAAGCGCAAATATTAGGCGATGAAAGAGAGCAAAGGGAAGCAGTTACTAGGTTAGAGGCACAATGGCAAGGCGAGACAGCTGCTCAACAAGCAACAATCAATAAACTAGCGGCAGAATTAAACAATGCCCAAGTCGAGTTTCGCCGCTATCAACAGCTTTATACTGAAGGAGCAATTTCTCAGTCTTTATTTGATAGCAAACGCCTGACTGTAGATACCCTCACCCAACAATTACGTGAAGCCAGAGCAGATCTCAACCGCATTGATAAAACCGGACGCAAGCAAATTAACGAAGCCAAAACAGTTCTAGCTCGGATTAATGCAACTGGTAACGAGCAACTTAGTTCTGCTGTCGCTACCTTAAATCAAATAGCAGAGGTACGTCCTATTGATGTGCAAGCAGCAAAAGCAGAAGTAGATAAGGCCATAGCGGCTGCTAAACAAACTAAGGCAAATTTAGAACAAGCTTATGTGCGATCGCCCCAAGATGGTGTAATCTTAGACATTCATACACGTTCTGGGGAGATGGTGTCTGAAGAAGGCATCGTGGAAATTGGACAAACCAGCCAAATGTATGCTGTCGTAGAAGTTTATCAAAGTGATGTCCGCAAAGTGCGTCCCCAACAACAAGTGCGGATATCCAGCAATTCTCTTCCAGGCGAGTTATACGGCAGAGTCGATTGGGTTGGCTGGAAAGTGCAGCGCCAAGATATTATCAACGCTGACCCCAGTGAAAATATTGATTCTAGAGTAGTCGAAGTTCATGTGCGGTTAGCGGAAGCATCCAGCATAAAAGCTGCCAAATTTACTAATTTGCAAGTCAAGGCGGTGATTTCGTTGTGATGGGATTGATTCAGGAAATACAACGCCGCACACCTCTAGGATGGCTGCAACTAAGTCATCATAAAAGCCGCCTGTTGGTTGCCATATCAGGTATTGCCTTTGCTGATGTCTTAATTTTTATGCAACTGGGCTTTCAAAATGCATTGTATGACAGCAACACCCGCCTTAATCGTGTGTTACGTGCAGACATAATTTTGATGAGTACCCAAAGCCGTAACACTCTCAATTTATCTACCTTTTCACGGCGGCGACTGCTTCAAGCGGCTGATGTACCGGGTGTGAGATCAACCGCAGCCATGTATATCGGTTTAGTTACCTGGAAGAATCCCCAAACGCACCGTCCAACTGCACTCCAAGCAATTGGGTTTAATCCTGACGAGCCTGCCATAGACTTACCAGAAGTCAACGCCCAGTTAGATAAAATTAAGTTGCCTGATACATTTATCTTTGACCGTGCTACTAGAGGTCAATATGATCAAGTATTTAGCCAAGTTGAAGCTGGTAATACCGTCACCACAGAAGTAGATAAACGCACCATTACCATTGATGGCTTATTTAAATTAGGTGCATCTTTTGCCGCCGACGGTACATTAATTTCTAGTGATGATAATTATTTACGCATCTTTCCCAGACAATTGGCGGGGAGCGTCAATCTAGGTTTGATTTATACAGAACCAGGCTATGACTCAAAACAAATTGCCGAAATATTAAAACTCTACCTGCCAAAACAAGATGTTAAAGTACTAACCCGCGAAGAATTTGTCCAATTTGAAGAAAATTATTGGAAAAGCGAAAGCCCCATCGGTTTTATTTTTGGTTTAGGCGTGGGAATGGGATTTATTGTTGGTGTAATTATTGTCTATCAAGTTCTGTCTACCGATGTAAATGCCCATATCAAAGAATACGCCACATTTAAAGCAATGGGTTATCGCAATTTATATTTGTTGGGTGTAATTTTTGAAGAAGCAATTATCTTAGCATTATTAGGCTTTATCCCCGGATTTGCAGTGCCTTTAGGACTTTATCGCTTGACTCGAAACGCTACAGATTTGCCCATATATATGACAGCAGCCAGAGCAGTAACAGTCTTAATAATAACTATCATTATGTGCATGATTTCTGGGGCGATCGCCACTCGCAAACTCCAATCCGCCGACCCCGCCGATATGTTTTGAGGAGGCAGGAGGCAGAAGGCAGAAGGCAGGAGGTAATGAAAATATAAATTTAGACAAAATTGGAGAATCTTCTTTGCGCCTTTGCGTGATCAAAAATCTTATTTATGGAAACTAATTATTCTTCCGAACCTGTCATATCTATTCAAAATCTTGACCATTACTTTGGTAAAGGTCAACTCCGCAAACAGGTTTTATTTAATATCAACCTCACCATTAATGCAGGTGAAATTATCATTATGACCGGGCCGTCTGGTTCCGGTAAAACTACATTATTAACCTTAGTAGGTGGCTTACGTTCTGCCCAGTCTGGTAGTTTACAAGTATTAGGTAGAGAACTTTGTGGTGCTAGTGCTAAACAACTCACCCAAGCACGACGTAGCAACGGTTATATTTTCCAAGCTCATAACTTACACGGTAGTTTAACAGCCGTTCAAAACGTGCGTATGGGTTTGGAATTACAACCAAGAATTTCACCTCAAGAAATGCTGGCACGTTCACAAGCTATGTTAGCCGCAGTTGGGTTAGAACAACGGCTAAATTACTATCCAGATAGCCTTTCAGGCGGACAAAAACAACGGGTAGCGATCGCGCGTGCATTAGTCAGTCAGCCTAAAATAGTGTTGGCAGACGAACCAACAGCCGCCCTTGATAAACAATCTGGGCGCGATGTCGTGGAGTTAATGCAATCACTTGCCAAAGAACAAGGTTGTACAATTTTGCTTGTCACCCACGACAACCGTATTTTAGATATTGCCGACCGGATTATTTACATGGAAGATGGTCATCTTGTGAGAGATGGCGTGAGTGCTGTAGCTATAGAGAAGTAATATGAAATCTTGTGTAAATTTCTCTCAAACCTAACCCCTAACCCCTTCCCTTGTAGGCAAGGGGAACAAGAATCAAAGCCTCTCTCCTGCCAGGGGAGAGGTTTGGAGAGGGGTTTTAAATCGCGTAATATCGCTTTCAGTTGAATACTTATCATGCTTTGCTTAAGGTAAAGAAGTATTTAGATGGCTGACAGGTGAGTTATGGAAATAAATCACGAAAATGCTGAAACATTGGCGGCGTTACAAGAATTAATTGATGTGGTGGCAAAATTGCGATCGCCTGATGGTGGTTGTCCTTGGGATTTGGTACAAACTCCCGAAACGTTGATACCATACGTGATTGAAGAAGCTTATGAAGTGGTAGATGCAATTCAAAGTGGTAATCAAGGCGCAATTTCTGAGGAATTAGGCGATTTGCTTTTACAAGTTGTCTTACAAACCCAAATCGCCAGCGAATACAAACAATTCAGCCTCAAAGAAGTAGCCCAAGGTATTTCGCAAAAACTCATTCGCCGCCATCCCCATGTATTTGGTGATGTGTCGGTGCAGAATATCGATGAAGTTCGGCAAAACTGGGAGCAAATCAAAGCAGCAGAAAAAGGTGAACCAACCCCAGAAAATCAACAACTGAGTGCCAAACTCAGCCGCTACGGGCGCACTTTGCCCCCAATGATGGCGGCAATGAAAATTTCGCATAAAGCAGCAGCAGTAGGCTTTGAGTGGGAAAACATTGATGGAGTTTGGGCAAAATTTCACGAAGAGTTAGGAGAGTTTCAGCAAGCTTTGGCAAAGGAAACACCAGAACGTCAGCAAGCAGAGTTAGGCGATTTATTATTTGCGGTGATTCAGTTAGCCCGTTGGTATAATCTTGATCCTAGCGCTGCTTTGCAAGGGACAAATCAGCGATTTGTGCAACGGTTACAAAAAATGGAGGCAGTGGTTGACCGCCCCCTTTCTGAATACAGTTTGGATGAGTTGGAGATGCTCTGGCAACAGGCAAAAGCCCAACTTGCCCAAGAGCTTTAATACATTTAAGTTTACAGTTTGATGGTAACAGTCTTAACTTCGGTGTATTGCTGTAAGCCATATTCACCTAGTTCGCGGCCGATGCCTGATTGCTTGAAACCACCAAAGGGCGCAGCAGCATCGAATACGTCGTAACAATTTACCCAGACTGTACCTGCTCGTAAATTATTAGCGATCGCATGGGCTTTAGTAATATCCTGAGTCCACACGGCAGCGGCGAGTCCGTACATAGTGTTATTTGCCCGCTTAATGACTTCGTTGATATCTTTGAACTTAATGATGCTCATCACCGGGCCAAAGATTTCTTCTTGGGCAATTTTCATGTCATCCCGGACATCAGCAAAGACTGTAGGGGCAATGAAGTAACCTTTGTCGCCTACTCTTTGTCCACCACAAAGCATCTGAGCGCCTTCCCGCATCCCAGATTCGATGTAACCCATGACTTTGTTAAATTGCTCTTGGTCTACTTGTGGCCCTTGATCTGTCTCGGAATCGAAAGGATCGCCGACAATTCGCTGTCTAGCTTTTTCGACACTTTTAGCAACAAATTCGTCGTAGCATTTTTCTTCAACAAACAGCCGCGAACCAGCGCAACAGCATTGACCTTGGTTAAAGAATAAAGCATCGTGAGAGCCTGCGATCGCAGCATCCATGTCTGCATCTGCAAACACAATATTCGGGCTTTTTCCCCCTAATTCCAGAGTCACGCGCTTGAGGTTACTTTTCGCAGCCGCTTCCATAATTAAGTGTCCAACTTCCGTAGAACCAGTGAAAGCGACTTTATCAATATCCATGTGGTGAGCGATCGCAGCCCCAGCAGTTGGGCCGTATCCTGATAATAAATTAACTACCCCAGGGGGAAAACCAGCTTCAATAATTAACTCTCCCACCCGCAATGCTGATAACGGTGTTTGTTCCGCTGTTTTCATCACTACAGTATTACCAGTAGCTAAAGCTGGTGCTAACTTCCACGCCTGCATCAGCAGTGGGAAATTCCACGGGATAATTTGACCAACTACCCCCACAGGTTCATGACGCGTGTAACAAAAATATGGCCCATTAATGGGGATGGTTTTACCTTGGACTTTATCAGCCCAACCTGCATAGTAGCGATAACAAGCAATAACTAAACCCAAATCTCCTAAAGAATTTTGTAATGGTTTGCCATTGTCTAAAGTTTCTAGTCGCGCTAACTCGTCAATATTCTGCTCAATTAAATCGGCTAACTTATAAAGCAACTCGCCGCGACGGGTAGCAGACATATTACGCCATTCCCCACGGTTAAAGGCGTTACGGGCTGCTTGCACTGCTTTATCGACATCTGGCGCATCTGCTTCTGCTACTTCGCAGATAGTTTCACCTGTAGTTGGATTAATCGTTACAAATCGGCGACTGCTGACACTATCTACCCACTCATTATTAATCAGCAGTTTGGTTGGGCCGATTTTGACCTGTTGCTTCGGTACTGTTGTTGTAACCATCAGGCCCTCCTTAAGCTTTTGGAGAAAAATTGGCTTAAATCTATTAATTATGTTGTCGGGAATACAGTACTATGGGCGATTTTCTTTATAAATCTTTTGATTGTCCGCTAAAGAATATAATGACACCGCGATCGCTCCAATCCCAATTTTCTACAGTTGTACTTGGAGAGAATGAGAATATCTACTAAATACATCAGTTAACAGTAAACATTTATATAAAAAACTACTGTATTCAGAGGGTACTGATAAAATTACAACCTATGTATGATAACGTCTGTAAGTTCCTTGCTGAATCATTTGCCAGTGACTTTGCAACTTGGCTGCTGAATGAACCAATTGCACTAACTCAACTAAGTCCATCGGAATTATCCCTCGAACCCATACGAGCAGATGCGCTAATTTTGTTACAGTCCGATGAAATTATTCTTCATCTGGAATTTCAAACCAGACCAAAAGCTGATATTCCCTTTCGTATGAGTGATTATCGCTTACGCGGGTATCGAAAATTTCCTCAGAAAAAAATGCGTCAGGTGGTAATTTATTTACAACCAAGTGATTCTGAGCTAGTTTATCAAACGGAATTTGTTTTAGAAAATAGCTGGCACAGATTTGATGTAATTCGACTGTGGGAACAGCCAACGGAAGTATTTTTCAATTACCCAGGTTTGCTACCGTTTGCAACTTTAAGCCAAACCGATGACCAAACGCGAACTTTACAAGAAGTAGCTCAAATTATTGAAGCGATCAATGACACCCGCATCCGTAGTAATCTTGCTGCATCAACAGCAGTGTTATCTGGATTAGTATTAAATAAGGACGTGATTAAAAGAATTTTGCGGAGTGATATTATGCGCGAATCTGTAATTTATCAAGATATTTTGCAAGAAGGGCTTAAAGAAGGCTTTGAACGGGGGATTGAACAGGGGATTGAACAGGGGATTGAACAGGGGATTGAACAGGGGATTGAACAAAAAGCTCAAGCTGTTGCCATCAAAATGATTAATAAGGGTATTAGTCTGGAAATAATTGTCGATGTCACAGGTTTAACTATTGAACAGGTGCAAAAATTACAGACTCAAACAGAAGACATTCAACTCCAGTAACCTTATGCGTGAATCGGTTATTGATCAAGAGATTTGGCAAGAATGGTATCAAGAAGGTTTTGCACTGGGTTATGAAATAGGTTTTAAACTAGGGTTAGAGCAAAAAACTCAGGAAATTGCCAGAAATATGCTAAGTAAAGGTATGGCGATCGCATTAATTATTCACTTTACTGGTTTAACTGTTGAGCAGGTGCAAAAATTATAGGCTCAGACAGAACATAGTCACATTTATTAGTGTTAAAAGCAAATCTGTGATTGATCAAGATATTGTGTAATCATGGCTGAAAGAAGAATTTAAGTCTGAAACTATAGCCTTTATTCTCTAATAATCTCCATTGTCTCTACACTCACCGTCCAGACTCGCAGCAATAAATCTATCACTTTTTCTTTATAATCGGCAAAGTTATAAGTATTCTTTTTGTATTATAAAAAACTTTAGTTTAACTATACAATCATCTAAATTCTTAATTATTTGTGATTTATTTATCTTATTATTACAGTATTTACACTTAAAAAATTGGCTTTGCAGTAAAGCCTGAACCATATTCAACACTCCCCAATCCCTAGTCCCTCTTAACCAATTTCTCAAAATATTAAGCTTTTGTTACATATTTTGAGTATTGGCTCTTATTATTTATTAACGTTTGTTAACAAAGTTTGCGATTTTTATATCAATTTGTGTCAGAAATCAGGCAAAATGCTCTCTGGGCAAGGTTTTTCTGATAAAAAACTCTTATTGCCGAATAAAAGAAGTAATTAGTGGCGTTATCAGCCATCAAAAACTTCTAGTCGAGAACACGCATCAAAGGAGCAGAGGAAGCATGTTCACCCACGTCAAGTCCACCATTAGACACATTGCGCCTGAAAACCTGCGCGGACGTAATTTAATTAAGGTGGTCTATGTCGTGCTTGAGTCCCAGTACCAGAGTGCATTGTCGCAAGCGGTTCGCACGATTAACGCGAACAGTCCGGATCTGGCGATTGAAATCAGCGGGTACTTAATAGAGGAACTTCGAGACCCTGAAAATTACGAAGAATTCCAACGGGATATACAAAGTGCCAATATTTTTATTGCCTCACTGATTTTTATCGAAGACTTAGCACAAAAAGTAGTAACAGCCGTAGAACCGTACCGCGATAATTTAGACGTTGCCGTTGTTTTCCCATCAATGCCAGAGGTAATGCGCCTAAATAAAATGGGCAGTTTTTCCTTGGCACAGTTGGGTCAATCAAAAAGTGCGATCGCACAATTCATGCGGAAACGCAAAGAAAAATCCGGTGCAGGATTCCAAGATGGAATGCTGAAACTTTTGCGGACACTGCCCCAAGTGCTGAAGTTCTTGCCAATGGACAAGGCACAGGACGCACGCAATTTTATGTTGAGTTTTCAGTATTGGCTAGGTGGTTCTCCAGAAAACTTGGAAAACTTCTTGCTGATGCTGGCTGACAAATATGTATTAAAAGGCGTAGACAAAAAAAGTTCTGCCTCTATTGAATATGAAGCACCAGTTGTCTACCCTGATATGGGCATTTGGCATCCTTTAGCCACAACCATGTATGAGGATGTCCGAGAATATCTCAATTGGTACACAGCCCGTCGAGATATCCCCCAAGATTTAAAAGATCCATTAGCCCCCTGTGTCGGATTAGTACTACAACGCACTCACCTAGTTACAGGTGATGATGCCCATTACGTGGCGATGGTTCAGGAGTTGGAATCACTAGGCGCACGGGTAGTACCTGTGTTTGCTGGTGGTTTGGATTTCTCCAAACCTGTGGATGCCTACTTCTACGAACCAACTACAAATACACCGTTAGTTGATGCAGTCATTTCCTTAACTGGTTTTGCGTTAGTTGGTGGCCCAGCTAGACAAGACCATCCCAAGGCAATTGACGCACTCAAACGCTTAAATCGCCCTTATATGGTGGCATTACCCTTGGTATTCCAAACCACCGAAGAATGGTTAGACAGCGATTTAGGCTTACATCCCATTCAAGTAGCTTTACAAATTGCGATTCCCGAATTAGATGGGGCAATCGAACCCATCATATTATCGGGTAGAGATGGCGCGACAGGAAAGGCGATCGCCCTCCAAGACCGCATCGAAGCCGTAGCCCAACGCGCCTTAAAGTGGGCAAATCTCCGCCGCAAACCTAAACTAGACAAAAAAGTTGCCATCACCGTTTTCAGCTTCCCTCCTGACAAAGGCAACGTAGGTACAGCCGCATACCTAGATGTATTCGGTTCCATCTACGAAGTGATGAAGGCACTGAGAAACAATGGCTATGACTTGCCAGAGTTACCAGAATCGGCTGAAGCTTTGATGCAGGAAGTCATCCACGATGCACAGGCACAGTACGCTAGCCCCGAACTCAACATTGCCTATAAGATGTCAGTCCCAGAATATGAAGAACTGACACCTTATTCCCAACGCCTAGAAGAAAACTGGGGGCCACCACCAGGAAACCTCAACAGCGATGGACAAAACTTGCTGATTTACGGTAAGCAATTCGGTAACGTCTTCATCGGTGTTCAACCTACCTTCGGTTACGAAGGCGACCCAATGCGGTTGTTGTTCTCCCGTTCCGCCAGCCCTCACCACGGCTTTGCAGCTTACTACACCTACCTAGAAAGAGTTTGGGGTGCCGATGCTGTACTGCACTTTGGTACACACGGTTCCTTGGAATTCATGCCGGGTAAGCAAATGGGGATGTCGGGTGAATGTTACCCCGATAACTTGATTGGGAATATTCCTAACCTGTACTATTACGCTGCCAACAACCCCAGCGAAGCCACAATTGCCAAGCGTCGCAGTTACGCCGAGACAATTTCTTACCTGACACCACCTGCTGAAAACGCTGGTTTATACAAAGGTTTGAAAGAACTCAGCGAGTTAATTGCTTCTTACCAAACCTTAAAAGATAGCGGTCGCGGTATCCCCATCGTTAACACGATTATGGATAAATGCCGCATCGTCAACCTGGATAAAGATATTAACTTGCCTGAAACCGATGCCAAAGATATGACACCCGAAGAACGGGATAATATTGTGGGCAGCGTCTACCGCAAGTTAATGGAAATTGAATCGAGGTTGTTACCTTGTGGTTTGCACGTCATTGGTAAACCGCCAACAGCTGAGGAAGCCGTTGCGACTCTGGTGAATATCGCCAGCTTAGACCGTCAAGAAGAAGAAATTCTCAGCTTACCCCGGATTATTGCCAATAGTTTAGGGCGAGATATTGACGAGATTTACCAAAATAGCGATCGCGGTATTTTAGAAGATGTCCAACTCTTACAAGAAATCACCCTAGCTACTCGCGCCGCTGTTGGGGCGTTAGTCCAAGAACAAACCGATGCTGAAGGAAGGGTTTCCCTAGTTTCCCGATTGAATTTCTTCAACATGGGCAAAAAGGAACCTTGGGTAGAAGCACTGCACAAAGCAGGTTATCCCAAAGTCGATGGTTCTGCTTTAAAACCCCTGTTCGAGTATTTAGAATTCTGCTTACAACAAGTTTGTGCAGACAACGAACTCGGCGCGTTACTCAAAGGTTTAGAAGGCGAATATATTCTTCCCGGCCCTGGTGGCGACCCCATCCGCAACCCAGATGTATTGCCTACTGGTAAGAACATTCACGCCCTCGACCCCCAATCGATTCCCACTGCGGCGGCTGTCCAATCAGCCAAAATTGTTGTTGATAGGCTATTGGCACGCAACAAAGCCGAAAACAACGGTAACTGGCCAGAAACCATCGCTTGTGTTCTCTGGGGAACCGATAACATTAAAACCTACGGCGAATCCCTAGCCCAAATCATGTGGATGGTGGGTGTGCGTCCGGTTCCCGATGCCTTGGGACGGGTAAACAAGTTGGAGTTAATACCCTTAGAAGAGTTGGGACGACCCAGAATCGACGTAGTGATTAACTGTTCTGGTGTATTCCGCGACTTGTTCATCAACCAGATGAACCTCCTAGACCAAGGGGTGAAGATGGCGGCGGAAGCGGATGAACCATTAGAAATGAACTTTGTTCGCAAACACGCCATGCAGCAAGCTGAAGAAATGGGAATTAATCTGCGTCAAGCAGCAACCCGCGTCTTCTCTAACGCTTCTGGTTCCTACTCGTCAAATATCAACTTGGCAGTAGAAAACAGCACTTGGGATAGCGAAGCCGAATTACAGGAAATGTACCTCAAGCGCAAGTCATTCTCCTTCAATTCCGA
Organism: Nostoc sp. C96; assembly: GCF_059384975.1. NCBI lineage: Bacteria > Bacillati > Cyanobacteriota > Cyanophyceae > Nostocales > Nostocaceae > Nostoc > Nostoc sp. C96. Next base: position 1,612,561 of record NZ_CM182020.1, read on the forward strand.
TAACCCCGGAATGATGGACGAATCTCGGCAGATTTTTGAAAGCACCTTGAAAACTGCTGATGCGACTTTCCAAAATTTGGATTCCTCCGAGATTAGCTTGACAGACGTTTCCCACTACTTTGACTCAGACCCCACCAAGCTGGTAGCAAGTCTGCGTGGTGATGGTAAAAAACCTTCATCCTACATTGCAGACACCACCACAGCCAACGCCCAAGTCCGCACATTATCGGAAACCGTGCGCTTAGATGCTCGTACCAAATTGTTAAATCCCAAGTGGTATGAAGGTATGCTGTCTCACGGTTACGAAGGTGTGCGCGAACTCTCCAAACGGTTGGTAAACACAATGGGTTGGAGTGCAACAGCTGGTGCAGTTGACAACTGGATTTACGAAGATACCAACGAAACCTTCATCAAAGATGAAGAAATGCAGAAACGTTTGATGAACCTCAACCCCCATTCTTTCCGCAAGATGGTTTCCACTTTGTTGGAAGTGAATGGTCGCGGTTATTGGGAAACTAGCGAGGAGAATTTAGACCGCCTCCGCGAGTTGTACCAAGAAGTTGAAGACCGAATTGAGGGGATTGAGTAGATTGGATTAGTAAGTATTTTTCTAATCTTTAAAACTGATATTATATACATCGGAGCCACCAAAGGCTCCTTTTTTTGGTTGAAATTTCTAGGAAAATTACTCTAATAAGATATCCCGAATGACTAAGGTGGCATTACTGATTGGAGTAAGTGAGTACGGTGAAGGTATCCCCTCCCTCTCAGCAGCACTCAATGATGTGGAAGCTATGCAGCGAGTTTTGCAAAACCCCAACCTGGGAGGTTTTGAGCAAGTTGAAAAGCTGCTAAATCCCGATGCAGTTGAAATGCGAAAAGCAATTCACAAGCTGTTTAGAGAAGCTGCAAAAGACGACTTAGTATTATTCTTTTTCTCTGGTCATGGTATTACTAATGATGACGCTCATCTCTATTTAGCAACTCGAAACACTTCTAAAGATGATTTTGAAGCCACTGCTGTAGACGCAAATTTTATCCAAGGACAATCCAATAATTGCTATGCTAAACGGCAAGTTTTGATTCTAGATGCTTGCTACAGTGGTGCGATAGCTCGAAGTTGGCGAACGAAAAGTGTTGGTATCGATATCAAAAAGCAGTTAGGCGCTGAAGGGCGAGTTGTTCTCACTTCTTCTAGTGCGACTCAACTATCTTTTGAACAAGAAGGTTCAATACTGTCACTCTACACTCAATATTTAGTTGAGGGAATTGAAACTGGCGCAGCAGACACAGACAACGATGGAAATATTTATATATTTGAACTGCACAATTACGCTAAGGCAAAAGTTCAAGAAGTACAGCCTAACATTACACCACAGATTGTTGTTGATAAGGAAGGATATAACATCCTTATAGCTAAAGCACCAATTAAAGAAAGAAATGTAATCAACCTTATTACAGAAGATGGTTCAAGATTAACTACAGAAGATGGCTTGGAACTAATTACGGAAGATAGTTCAATAGATACTGCTCAGATACCTACTATAAATCCTAATATCAATCAAACTGAAAAGGTTCTCAAGCTTTATCAAATTGGTAAACTTAGGGGCGCAGGAAATGATGTAGTTGCTGATAATGATTATCTTGGTTTTCATCATTATGTTAAAGCCTTTACTGACCTCATTGAATCACCCTATACCAAGCCTCCTTTAACTATTGGCATCTTTGGATCGTGGGGTATGGGCAAGTCGTTTTTACTTGACCACATTACTAGAGAACTACAGAAACGTCAGGAAAAGCGTTGCAAAACTCAAGAACTGCAAACTAATACACCTATACCATTTGTTCATATTGTCAAGTTCAATGCTTGGGAATATAGTGCAGCAAAACACATTTGGCCAGGGCTTGTGCGGAAAATAATGAATCAATTAGAAAAAGAGCTTTACTGGGGTTTCCCTGGACTATTTGGAAAGAAGTTTTTACTCAACTTGAAACGTGAGTTTGAAGATAATAAAAGTAAAATAATTTTATTTTTCGCTATATTATCAGGATTTTTAGTTTTAAATATTTTTAAGTTTAAACTTAATTTTCAGCTAATTTGGGGCGCGTTATTAGCATTAGGAGCCACTGGATTATTCAAGCTTGTAGCTGATACATTATCTAAACCTCTTAGTCAGTGGATTGAAGCTGTATTAAAAGGAACTGACTATGGGAAACAGATTAATTATATGGAAGAAATTCATTCTGATCTAGAATTACTTGCACGGAGACTGAAAAATAATAATGGTAGAGTCTTAATAATCATAGATGATTTAGATCGATGTGAACCACAGAAAGCTGTTGAAGTTTTACAAGCTGTAAATTTACTTCTTAACTTTAAGAGCTTTATTGTGTGTCTGGGTATTGATGCTCGTATTATTACACGGGCAGTAGAAAAACATTATAGCAATGTGTTAGGTGTAGCAGGAGCTTCTGGCTATGAATATCTAGACAAAATTGTACAAATACCATTCCGCATTCCAGAACCTAACCCAGACGAAATTAAATTGTTCATTTCAGAACAATTAGGAAATCCTCAAAAACCATCAGTTTCTAACAATTCTTTACCCAATACCTCTGTTCAAACTGTACAAACTCCAGATAGTGGTACAATCAATGACTCACAGTTTGATATAAACACTACTCAGCCCCAGGCTTTAAAAACCGAAGATGAAATTGTTAAAAATCCCATAGTGAAACCTGATGAACAACCTTCTTTAGAAGCATTTAGCTATGATGAACTAGAAGCATTCCAGCATTTTGTCCGATACCTAAGACCAAACCCTCGCCATTTAAAAAGATTGATTAATGTCTATCGTCTTGTTCGTACTTTAGCAGAATATAGGGGAGAAGAGTTCATATTAAATAATCCTTTTGCAACTATTCGCTGGTTGGTAGTATGTGGACAATGGCCATACACTACTTATGCAATGTTGTATTACTTTGGTGAAATGTTAGAGCGTATTGAAGAAAGCAAAATGCAGTCATTACCAGAAGATGTTGACCCCTTAGACTATCTTCACAAAGAGATTATTGCACAATTCCGAAAAAATAGCAGTGCATTATTGAAGCAGAGGAAATTAGACCATGATCCAGATTTATTAAGGATGCTATTGCAACGGGAAGAAGGTCGGTTAACTTGGGATGAATTAGATAAGCTTCGTCAGTATACGGTTAATTTTAACCCAGCAGTCGAAGCTACTCTTAAAGCAGAGGTTCCTGTATCTCTCCCAATAGATTAATAGAGGATATGTGATTGCATTTGGGAATGTGGAGTGTGATCGCTAATCCTGATAAACAGGCGATCGCTTTAGTATTGTATAAAGGGTGATTACTCATCCTGACAAACAGATGATCGCTCACAATGCAATCATATAATCAGCGATCGCTTATGCTAAATCATGAGTCAAGCAGATAAACTACTGGCTAAGATATTATCAGGAACATCAGACAAAAACATTGCCTTTGAGCAGTTGTGCCAACTACTAATTAAACTAGGGTTTGATGAGCGCATTCGCGGTAGCCATCATATATATACAAAAGATGGTATAGAAGAAATCGGCGTTGCTGAATGAAGGGATGAATCGATTTATGTAGGTACAGTTTGATACTTCAAATAATGAAGTAATAATTTAACCGAGTATCTCAGCATTTCTTCTGTCTTGGAATAGCATAAAGTTTTTCGGTGAAGGCGTGCTAAATAATGTCTAAGCCTAGTGTTTTCATTTTCAACTCGTGTCATATATGTTTTACTGACAATTTGGTCTCCATCTGGAATAAAGCTTGGGTAAACTTTCCAGCCATCTGTCACATAAAAATAGCTTTTCCATTGTTTAGCAATTTTCCACAATGGCTCAAAAGTTTCGGCACTATGGTCTCCCAAAACCCAGGCTAAAATACCTTGAGTAAAGTGATTTACTGCTGTCCATAACCAAATTTTGTTTTTTTTGAACCAACAAATGTCTCTAATTCATCAAGTTCTCCAACTTCTGGAATTACATCTTCTTTCGGTACGTCCGGAAGTTTCTCTCCCAATTGTTTGACCCAATAAATAATAGTAGTATGATGTACTCCTTTGACTCGTTCAATCCCACGAAAACCCATACCGTTAAGGTACATTTTTAAGCATTCTTGTTTCAATTCCTCAGAATATCCTTTTGGTGGCTCGTACAAATCAATAAATTGGCGAGCGCATGATACGCAAATGTGATTTTGTTTACTTCTTCGCTTTCCGTTCTTACGAATTTTCGTAGATCCGCAGTATGGACATTGCACAGTAGATACCCTCAAGTCATCCCTCTATTATGCAACGCCGATGGAAAGTGCGATCGCTGTTTGGGAATGTAGAGAATAGGAGATCGCCTACAGTCGTCTGCAATGTGATTTTGCTGGACTGGGTAAACAATAAATCTGAATTTCAGCATTACAAAGCACTAAACCGAGAAACAGCGATCGCTATCATGGTCTTAATGGTTATTGGGCGATAGGCCACAAATCTCTCACACTCAATACTTTTCTTAGACCCTAATATTAGAGTAAAGTAAACAAGTGTAAAGAAGTATCACTTTTCTCTCCTACTTTTTAAAACAACTTGTTCACTTTTACTGTTTATATTTGTATAAGAGCATCCATGCAGTCTTGTTTTTGGCGACGAATTCTCGTATCTATTGCAATATTTTTCGTGGCTGGGTCAATTTGGGTAGCCAATCCTTCCGCAGCACTAGCCTATGACAACCCTGACTTGTTACCTAATTTCCAAACTCCAGTTATTGATTTGGCAAAAACTCTCACTGACATTCAAGAAGACAAGCTAGTTTCCGATTTAAAGCAATTTGAAACCGAAACTGGCTGGAAACTGCGAGTATTGACACAGTACGATCGCACTCCTGGCCGAGCAGTGATCAATTATTGGGGTTTAGATGACAAAAGTATCCTGCTCGTTGCTGACTCTCGTGGCGGGAATATTCTCAGCTTTAGCGTTGGTGATGCAGTTTACGAACTTTTACCCCGTACATTTTGGATAGAACTACAAACTCGCTTTGGTAACTTGTACTTTGTGCGAGAACAAGGTGAAGACCAATCAATTTTACAAGCCTTAGACTCAGTTAAAGGCTGCTTAATCAAAGGCGGTTGTAATGTTGTACCGGGACTCCCCAGAGAACAATGGATTCTCACCCTAGTTACCTCCGTCATTGGCGGGATAATTTGTGGATTTGCCGCCCAACCCCGCAACGACAAACAAATTGTGGCTTGGCAATGGGCATTAATTTTCTCTCCTTTATGGGGAATGTTATTCATAGCCTTTGGTATTGGGCCAGTAGTGACTCGCACTAGTGATTGGCTACCGTTAGTTCGGAATATTTCTGGCTTTTTTATCGGTGCTTTAGTTGCTTATCTGTCTCCTGTTTTCAGTCGTCCTTCTTCTAGTCCTGAGTTGTGATTGCTGAGTCTTTAGTCAAGAGTCAACAGTCCAGAGTAAAAACCATTGACTTTTGACCATTGACTTTTGACCTCAAATGACTCAGCACTCACTGAAGCTGATAAGCTGAAAGCTGGTATATCAGCGCTGAATAGTGATGGAATGGCACGTAACTGATGCTCAAAGTTTAGCAATCATTGATAGTGAAATTGGCGATCATGCCTTTTCACCCGCAGAGTATGAAATTGTGCGGCGGGTAATATACGCCACAGCCGACTTTGAATATAAGTCTTTAATCCGCTTTTCGGAACATGCTTTGCAAGCTGGTGCAGCGGCGTTAGCAGCACGCACCACAATCGTAGTAGATGTGCCAATGGTACAAGTAGGTATCGCTTACGACATCCAGAACACGTTCGCTAACCCAGTCTATTGCAGTATGGAAACTGTCACACGCCCTCAAAAGGAAAAAACTTTAGCAGCGTGGGGAATTGAAACCCTAGCCAAGCGTTATCCAGAGGGGATTTTTGTTGTTGGTCAGGCACAAACCGCATTAACAGCACTGGTGGATTTGATTGAAGCTGAAGAAATTCTGCCAGCTTTAATAATTGCTACTCCAGTGGGATTTGTGGATGTGGATACTGCTAAAAGCCGACTGCAAGACTCATTAGTTCCTTGTATTACAATTGAAAGTCGCAAAGGCAATGCTGTTGTAGCGGCTGCGGTTGTTGATGGATTAGTAGATCTGGCTTGGCAAGCTTATGGGCAGAATGCGAATCGGCAAAGCTAGGAAAAGTTAAAAGTAAAAATGCAAAAGGCAAAAGTAACACTTTTAACTTTTGAATTTTAACTTTTTTAATCTTCATATTTTCGCCGACGGCGTGGTCTGTCATTTTGTCCTTCCCGTAAGCGGCGACTGACTTCAGAAAAGAAGTCTCTGCGGAGATAGGGATAATCGTTTACCCAGATATCACGGTTGGGAATGTAAACATCGCTGAAATCTTCAATGGTGCTTAAATCTGGACGATTTGACATAACGATCATTTCAGCGATTTGACCACGGGCGATCGCTTTATGAAAAGGCCGTAGTGGTGCATCTAACTCGACGCTGAATCCAGTATCGTCGCCAACTTCTAAATTTATCCGTTTTTCTCGATTTTCAACAATTACTAACTCTCCTTTGCTGTTGACAGTTTCTTGTTTACCCATCAATTTGTCTGTAATCCACCAATCTATAATTCGCCCCCGAAAAAAGCCGCAGTACTTATAACGCCGGCATTTTGCATTCCGAATACTTGCCTGAAATACGGGGTACCACAGCCAAAACATTGCCCCAAGTACACCCAAAAAAAACAGGATGGGGCCAAAATCCAGCCCAAATAGAGCTTTTACTAGTAAAATCACAACTACAGAAACTACAGAAACTAATAGTCGCTGTAAAAAATTAGAAAATTTCCCCCAATAGTACTTGTACTGCTGACCAGTAGCAATGAGGGGGATAACTTGTTCAAATTTCTGGCGAGTCAGTGGGACAAGCATGGGTGCTGGATGTTAAGTGCTAGTGTTTAGAGTATCTTTTCTAAACCATACACTAACGACTTTAACTGTGAGACTTTGCGAATTGCCAGTAATACGCCGGGCATATAGCAGGCGCGATCGCTTGTATCATGACGTAATGTATAAATTTGACCAGCCGCCCCAAAAATAACTTCTTGATGGGCGATTAGTCCCGGCAAGCGTACACTATGAATTCTAATGCCTTCATCGGCTAGACTGCCTCTAGCTCCAGGTATTTTCTCGGTTTCTTCTACAAGGGCTGGGTTAAAAGTTTTACCTAGCTCTGCTAGTAACTGCGCGGTTTGAATTGCTGTCCCGCTAGGTGCATCAGCTTTTTGGTTGTGATGCAGTTCAATAATTTCTACATGGTCAAAATATTGCGATGCGCTAATGGCGGCTTGCTGTAATAACACCATCCCAATGGAGAAATTAGGGATAATCAAGCAACCTGTACTGGCTTTTTCGGCAAAGTCTGCCAAATTTTGAATTTGTTCTGGACTTAAGCCTGTAGTACCAACAACCGGACGAATACCATAGGCGATCGCACTCCGCACATTGTCATACACTGAATCAGGATGGGTAAAGTCGATGATTACCCCAGGCGGCAGTTGTCTTTCACCAGCCACGTAACCTAACATTGGTTCCAATTGGTCAGTAATTGGCACTTCTAAAGGTTCCGTTAAACCTGCTAATTCCCCAGCGTCTTTACCTTGATGTTCCGGGTTACGGTCAATTGCACCCATTAAAGTTAAATCAGGTGCTTGTGCTACTGCTTTGACTACCTCACGACCCATTTTGCCAGCAGCACCGTTGATAATTACGGGAATCTGAGCTTGATTTGTCATAACTAAATGGTCAATGGTCAATGGTCAATTGTCCATAGTGACATGAAAGCAGCTTGTTTCTCAAATCCTGATTCTCTACTCAAACACTGGCGACCAAATCTCCGAAATTGTGACTTCCCAGCCAGGGAATAAATCTGGAAGTGTCAACACATCGCCATCTCGGAATATGACTTGTTCTCCAGAACCGTAGACTTCGATAGTTCTAGTTTTGGGGTTAATTAAAATCCCGATTTGTGTCCCCAGTCCGATAAATTCCTGAATCTTCTCGCGGAGTTTATCTACAGAATCAGTTTTTGATTTGACCTCAACTACTAAATCAGGAACCAATTCGGCATAATCTTCTGTGGAACGTTTGAGTCTTTCGGCGCGAATGAACGATACATCAGGAGCGCGTAAATTTGTGTTAGGTAATTTAAAACCAGCACTAGAACCAACTACACGTCCTAACTTGCGCGGCCTCACCCAGTTACCCAAAATTCGGGCAAATTCAGTTCCGACTTCTTCCGACTCATAACCTGATGGACTCATAACAACTATATTCCCATCAACCAATTCCATACGATAGTCAGGGTAATCTACCTGCATTTTCTCCAAGTCTTGGATATTTAAAGACATAACAATTCCTGAAATATCTAAAATCGTAACTCTCCACTCTCTACTCAAACACTGGCGACCAAATCTCCGAAATCGCAACTTCCCAACCAGGGAATAAATCTGGAAGTGTCAACACATCGCCATCTCGTAATATGACTTGTTCCCCGGAACCGTCGTAGACTTCTATAGTTCTAGTTTTGGGGTTAATTAAAATCCCGATTTGTGTCCCCAGTCCGATAAATTCCTGAATTTTCTCACGGAGTTTATCTATAGAATCAGTTTTTGATTTCACTTCAACTACTAAATCAGGAACCAATTCGGCATAATCTTCAGTAGAACGTTTGAGTCGTTCGGCTTTAATAAAAGAGACATCAGGAGCGCGTAAATTTGTGTTAGGTAATTTAAAGCCAGCACTAGAACCAACTACACGTCCTAACTTGCGTGGCCTTACCCAGTTTCTCAGCAACGCTGCAAACTCAGTTCCGACTTCTTCTGACTCATAACCTGATGGACTCATGACAACTATATTCCCATCAACCAATTCCATACGATAGTCAGGGTAATCTACCTGCATTTTCTCCAAGTCTTGGATATTTAGAGACATAAGACTTTCTGAAACCTCTAAATCTATCTTGGCATTTCTCTTCAAAGTCGCAAAACAGAATTTCCTTCATCGCCATTCGCCTTGCAGAGTGAAAGCAGCCCAATACAAAGGTTTACGCCAATTTGGATTTTGCCATAAACTTAGTTGTGCGGCGCGGAGGGCAGCAACAGGCGATTTCCCTTCTTGCCACATTTGGCGATAAAATTCACTCATCAATTCTTTCGTTCCTTCATCATCCACATTCCATAAAGACAATACAAGTCTGGGTGAACCTGCATACATCAATCCTCTTGTCAATCCTACTAATCCTTCTCCCTGAACTTCTTTACCTTGTCCGGTTTGACAAGCACTCAACACGATTAAATCAGCGGGAAAATCGAGGTTGAAGATATCGTTTAACCGCAGATATCCTCTTTGGGGTTTACCTTGCTTGTCTATTAATGAAAGTACAATGCCTGATAACTCTGGATTAGTATCATCAGCGAAACCATGAGTTGCAAGGTGAATTACACGATATTGACTTAGTTTTGAGTTTGTTACCCAATCATAATTAGCATCAAAATCAAATGCTGATAAGCTATCTTTTGCTGAACTGAGTTTGAGAATTGCTTGAGCTTCTTCACGAGTTCCGTCTAATCTATCCCAACCGTTGCGGTTAAGATTGCTTGCTGATCTGGAGAGTGCAGAACGTTGTAAGTCTAAATCAGGAGTAATGGAATTGTTTTCTGGTTTCCCTGTCACCCGTGAGTCATCTGCACTAAATACGGGATCTGCGAGAATAGCTATAGCTTTGGGTGCTTTTGGGCGTTTTTGCGTTTCTTGTCTGAGGATGGCGATGGTTGAAGCTGAAGGAAGATTGACAATTTCGTGGTTGACTAGCAGTGGTTGATAAGATTCTTGAGTAGTTGGTTCAGTTAAGGCTGCAAAGGGAATATTTTGTAAAGCACCATCCGCGACAATTACCAACCGTTTGTTTGCTAATTTGTTGGCGACTGGAGCGAGGATAATTTGACTCAGTTGTTTTGCGGCGGCTGCTTGTTGTTTAGGGGAAGCTACTACTCTGACTATACTTTGGCGAAAATCATTTGCTGCTTTTTCTATCTGTGCTTGTGGCGGGAGTTCATAGCTGTCGAGGGAATTGGGAGTTACAACCCAAAGATAACTGCGTTCTTGACCTAATGAATATTGCAACAGCACAGTATTTGCATCGAGTTGTTGCTGAATTTGCGCTAATTTTAATGGCTCAGGATATTTTAGTGCGGCATATTTTGGGCTAGTTGTGCGAATTGTGGTTTGCAGTTGTTGATATTGGCTGAGAAGATTGGCAATTTCTTGTTCGAGTTTTTGGATTGCGGTGGCGGGTGCTGCTTTGCTGATTAAATCTCGACGCAGTTTATCTTTGGCATCAATTTGTTCTTGCAGACTTTGTTCTTGTGTTAATAGTTTAGGATCAACGCCTTTGCGGATTTTGGCATTAGCTTCTGTTAATAGTTCTAATAGAACCCTGGCGCGGGAGCGTTCGCTAATATGTATTGCTTGGGCGGCGTAACCTTTGGATGGTTCTTTTTTATGCAACTGCATCAGCAAATCGATGTAAAACTGGTAATAGCCTTGTACTGTGGCGAAGTAGGAAGTCCGCAATTCTTGACTGTCGATTTTGGTGCGTAATTCTTCGATAATTTTGATAGATGCTTCGATTTGGGTGAGTGCAGTTTGTAAGTTGCCTTTGCTTTGTTCTACGGAAGCAATGTTGGCGAGAGTTCTAGCTTCACCAGTGCGATCGCCCACAGCACGAGATAGGGGCAGAGCTTGGTTGAGAAATGACAGGGCTTTCTCCTGTTCTCCTAAATCGTTGTAGACTGCACCAATGTTATTGAGAGTTGTCGCTTCCCCAGTGCGATCGCCCACGGTACGTAATAGAGGCAGAGCTTGGTTGAAAAATGATAGGGCTTTTTGCTTTTCTCCTAAAGCATCGTAGACTAGACCAATGTTACTGAGAGTTGTCGCTTCCCCAGATCGCTCGCCCAAGGCACGCCATAGGGGCAGGGCTTGGTTGTAAAATGACAGGGCTTTTTGCTTTTCTCCTAAAGCGTCGTAGACTCGACCAATATTATTGAGAGTAGTAGCTTCTCCAGTGCGATCGCCCACCGCACGAATTAAGGGCAGGGCTTGGTTGAAAAATGACAGAGCTTGCTGCTTTTCTCCTAAAGCGTCGTAGACTACACCAATGTTATTGAGAGTTGTCGCTTCCCCAGAGCGATCGCTCACGGCACGCCATAGGGGCAGGGCTTGGTTGTAAAATGACAGGGCTTTTTGCTTTTCTCCTAAAACGTCGTAGACTCGACCAATATTATTGAGAGTCCTAGCTTCTCCAGTGCGATCGCCCACCGCACGAATTAAGGGCAGGGCTTGGTTGAAAAATGACAGAGCTTGCTGCTTTTCTCCTAAAGCGTCGTAGACTACACCAATGTTATTGAGAGTTGTCGCTTCCCCAGAGCGATCGCTCACGGCACGCCATAGGGGCAGGGCTTGGTTGTAAAATGACAGGGCTTTTTGCTTTTCTCCTAAAACGTCGTAGACTCGACCAATATTATTGAGAGTCCTAGCTTCTCCAGTGCGATCGCCCACCGCACGAATTAAGGGCAGGGCTTGGTTGAAAAATGACAGAGCTTGCTGCTTTTCTCCTAAAGCGTCGTAGACTACACCAATGTTATTAAGAGTTGTCGCTTCCCCAGAGCGATTGCCCAAGGCACGCCACAGGGGCAGGGCTTGGTTGTAAAATGACAGGGCTTTTTGCTTTTCTCCTAAAACGTCGTAGACTCGACCAATATTATTGAGAGTCCTAGCTTCTCCAGTGCGATCGCCCACCGCATGAATTAAGGGCAGGGCTTGGTTGTAAAATGACAGGGCTTTTTGCTTTTCTCCTAATGCGTCGTAGACTACACCAATGTTATTGAGAGTTGTCGCTTCCCCAGTGCGCTCGCCCAAGGCACGCCACAGGGGCAAGACTTGGTTGTAAAATGACAGGGCTTTTTGCTTTTCTCCTAATGCGTCGTAGACTAGACCAATGTTATTGAGAGTCGTAGCTTCCCCAAAGTGATCACCCACGACACGCCACAGGGGCAGGACTTGGTTGTAATATGACAGTGCTTGCTGTTTTTCTCCTAATAAATCGTAGACTCGACCAATAAACAGTAGAGTCACAGCTTCGTTAGATTTATCTTCTAGTTTCTGCCACAGAGGTAAGGCAATTTGCCATTTTGCCAGTGCTTGTCGTAAGCTTTCGGCTGTGCCTTGCTTGTATAAATCAAATCCTTCTTTGTATGCTTGTTCTGCTGCGGCGCGGGTTGTGTCTGATTGGGTTGGTTGTTGTGCTATCTGCAAGTCTTGTGTTTTTGATGTTGCTCTGACTGCATCGGATAGCAGCAGTGAACTCAGCAGTAAAGGCAAAAATAATAATTTGTAATTCATAATACTTTGGCTACGCTCAGTATAAGTTTAGTAATTCATAATTTGATAATGGCTTAAGAGATCCCCGACTTCTTAAAGAAGTCGGGGATCTGACTACCGCTATTTACTTATCATCAGAGATATTGCGGAAAATCTGTTGTTATCTTACTAATTTGTGGAAATATTTCTGTTGTTGTTGCAAAAAATGCAACAATTAACTGTAGAAATGTGTAGGGGTGAAGACATTAAACGATAAAAGCCTTTGCAATGCTTTCATCGCTAACAACGGGGCGATGCAATTCAATTGCGGGGCAATACAATCAAATTGTGAGTTGATGCAATTCAATTGTGAGTTGATGCAATTCAATTGCGAGTTGATGCAATTCAATTGCGAGTTGACGCAATTCAATTGTGAGTCGATGCAATTCAATTGCAGTTAAGAAAATGATTGGTTGAGTGTGGTGATATCGTAGAGATTTAGCGACTATCTTGAAAGTCAAGCGATCGCCACTAAGTCTCGTAACAAGCGACAATTAGGTTGAAGTAACTTTCCTGAACGTATCACCCCAATGGGAATTAATTTGTGTTTAGCTTTTAATGGCTTTTCTAAAGCGTCAACAAATAACCAATCACCCTCTACTAACTTGAGAATTGTGATATCTGCAATGGAACCAACTTTTAACGTGCCAAGTTCTGCTTCGGCTTTTAAAACGCGGGAAGGGTTGATGGTGACAGCAGCGATCGCATCTGCTAAATTTAAGCCCAACGCTAAGAGTTTAGAAATTCCCCCACATAAACTATAATTCAGCGTTGAATCATCGTGCATTTGTTTAAAATTACCGTGAGCGTCACTGCTAATAGTGTGGGGTAAAACTCCTTGGGCTATCATCCGCCGTGCAGTTTCAAAGCTAAATTTTAGTCCGTGTCCTAAATCTAATAATATGCCTCGCTCAATGGCTGCAAACAACCACTCTGGAACTTGATGACGGTTTCCCATCAAACCATCTGGTTGACAACTATAGCAGTGACCGAGAATATCTCCGGCTTTCATGTATGACAAGGCATTTTCTACTACCTTTTCTGGGTTGGGGCGATTAGATTCGTCTACCGGAAATAATTCGCCTGTGTGAACATATAAAGGTAAATTAGTGCGATCGCCTACTTCTCTGGCTAATTTGAGTACGCCCATTCCCCAACGTGAGATTGAGCCGGAATCAGCATGTACTTTAAAGCCACGGACAATCTCTGGATTAGCTTGCGCTACTTTGATTAAGGTTTCTTTATCTATTTTTGCGGGATTTTCTAAACCGGAAACGGTGTTACCGATAGTTTGGGTAGCTGCATGATTAACTAACAGAAAACTGCGGACATCTGTTTGTGATTTCTCAACAATATCTGACTTAAACCCAGAAAATGTAAACGGACTACTACTACCTTGGTCAACAATTGTTGTTACTCCAGCATTAATTCCCACATCATCCGCAGGTAAACCAAAAGTTGTCTTCCATTCATAAACATGAGCGTGTAAATCAATAAAGCCAGGACAGATTAAATAATTACCTGCCGCAAACTTTAACTTGGATTTATAAGTTTTCAACTGTCGGGAAATTGCAGCAATTTTACCATCACTTATAGCAATATCAAAACGCCCATTGAGTGATTGACTGGGGTCAATTACCCAAGCATCTAGTAGTACTAAATCGTAATATTTTATATAATTTTCCATAAAGCCTCACGGGGTTACAATAACCCCGCATATTTAAAAGAAGAATTAATCATCAGGAAGCGCTGCTATTTCATGCAACATATACAACAACTGATGAATTTCTTCGACGGTGTTGTAGTGCGCTAATCCAATTCGCAGTAAGCCGCCACTAGCTTCTACACCTAACTTCTCTATTAAACCTAGAGCATAGAAATGACCATGCCATGTAAAAATACCGCGATCGCCTAATGCTTTAGCGATACTTTCAGGCGTTTTTTTAGCTAGTCTTACACCTACTGTTGGTGTCCGCCAAGCAAAACGAGTCAGATCGGTGATGCCATAGCAGCTTAACCCAGGAATTTCTAACAGTCCAGAAATTAATTTGTGACTTAGTTCGCGTTCGTATTGCTGAATGGCGGACATGGCTGTAACTAAAGCCGCACGGCGACTGTGATAAGCCGAGGTAAGACTTGTTTGTTCTGATGATTTGAGAAAGCGGGGACAACTAAATGTTTGTAATCCTTCTTTGTCAGCTTCAATCAAAGCCGCAACTAGTTCGTTATCAATTGCAGGCGAAACATGACAGCCGAGTTTAGTTAAATAGTTAATCGCCGCTACTACTCCAGCTAAACCTTCATGATTGAGAGTTCCGGTTTCCCAACGTGAGGGAACTTCATCTGGTGCAGGTTTCACCTTATAAGGTTGCAATCGTTCTAAATGTTCTCTTTTTCCGTACAAAATGCCAACGTGGGGGCCAAAGAATTTATACGCCGAACAAGCCAAAAAGTCGCAATCTAAGTTATGTACATTTATCGGTGCATGGGGGGCATAATGGACTGCATCAACAAATACCCAAGCACCAACGCTATGAGCCAAACGGGCGATCGCGGCAATATCATTAATTGTACCCACAGCGTTAGAAGCACAAGTAACGGCAACTAACCGCGTTTTTGGGTTAATTAACCGCTCTAGTTCATTCATATCTAGGGTGCAATCATCAACATTAATATCTACAACGCGAATAGTTGCACCTTGTT
This sequence comes from Nostoc sp. C96, assembly GCF_059384975.1. NCBI lineage: Bacteria > Bacillati > Cyanobacteriota > Cyanophyceae > Nostocales > Nostocaceae > Nostoc > Nostoc sp. C96. The sequence continues at coordinate 1,627,808 of NZ_CM182020.1, forward strand.
CTTCTAAGGCATACCAAGAAGAAACATTAGCGTAATGATCCAGCCGCGTCACGATAATTTCATCACCTGGGTGTAATTCTCGACCAATTGCCCGACTGAAAGCAAAGGTGAGGGTGGTCATATTTGCACCAAATACCACCTCATCGCTATGACATCCCAGAAAATCGGCGATCGCTGCACGAGCAGAGGTAATGGTAGCATCTGTACGCGCACTGGTGACAAAATACCCATGAGCATTAGCATTTGACCTCACCAGATAGTCATTCATCGCATCTAAGACCGCCCCAGGTACTTGAGTACCACCTGGCCCATCGAAGAAAATAGCAGGCTGACCGTTGATTTTTTGCGTTAATGCTGGAAACTGGCTACGTATCCATTTCAGGTCAAGCGGTTCCATAGCAGACTCCTCAATTGATAGTTTTTTATTTATATTTCACACCGCAGCAAAATATTAAATTTGGTATTTTATTCCAGAATATGGGCAAATAATTCTACATAAATCTCAATCAAATTTACCTGCTATTTTTTAAAATACCTTTTATAATATCTCTGCTAAATTTGCACAAGCTCAAATATCTCAGCAGCACAAATCTACTTTGCTGTCAGGTTCAAGATAACTATTAATTTAGGAAAAAGTGTTGTTGCTTAAACGTAGTTAATAATATTTAATGCTTAGATATAGATAAATACCTAGCTACGAAAGTCTATGGTTTTCAGAATGCAAATATTCTTTGCAGCTAAATTTTATAGCAAAATTACCTATTAATAGAATTCGCTACAATTACTATAGTTCTTGTTGAAAACTCTTGAAGAAGTTTAATAGTTGATATGGTTATACGTTTTCCTATCATTGCAGCTACTTTTATGGCTGCCAGCGTTAGCATCGGTACACTTTTAGGCTTTTCTACCCCGGCTTCAGCCCAAGAGACTATAACTTGTTCCAGCCAGAATAATCAGAGAAATACTTGTACAGTACCCGGTAGAGGTAGAGTCAGATTTGTGAGGCAATTGTCTAACGCCAGTTGTCGAGACAATTGGGGTTTGAGAGGAAATAGGGTTTGGGTGCGAAATGGTTGCCGCGCTGAGTTTGCAGTTGGCAATAATAGAAACGATCGCTATGACAGAAACGATAGATATAACCGAAGCGATCGCTATAACAGAAACGACAGATATAACCGAAATGAGCGCTATGACAGAGACGACAGATATAACCGAAACGATCGCTATGACAGAGACGACAGATATAACCGAAATGAGCGCTATGACAGAAACGACAGATATAACCGAAGTGATCGCTATGACAGATAAGTAACTGGGTATTTCTTCAACGTAATCAAAATCTTGGGCTAATTTTTTGTGATGTGGCGATTTTCTCAAGCTTAATTGATGCGATCGCCATATTTTATAAGCAATATAATAATTGTTACATAACATCTACCAGTTTTTACTGTCGTTTACCCTTCATTAAACCTGATTTACCTAACCGTTAACCTGAGTACTGGTACATTAAATGCGGGTATGTCCAAGTATTCAGGTATCTTAGAATGATGCTTTCCGACGGAGAGTATGTAACTGATATAGCGATAGTCAGATATGTTGTGACAACTTGAAAGCTTGAATGCGAGGAATAGTAAGACTTTTCCTCCTGCCTCCTGCCTTCTGTCTCCTGCCTTCTGCTATAGCTTATCATTGGAGATAAACTTCAGTAGGTGTATCAGGTCAGATTCAATGCAATCAAGCCAGGTAAAGCAAAAATTTCAGGCTTTGTGGACTGCTTTAGTTTTACTCAGTGTCTTTTTTTGTGTGGAATTAAGTGTAGGAATTTGGAGCCACAGTCTGTCTCTACTAGCAGATGCTGAACACATTCTGACGGATGTAGCAGCGTTGGGTCTAGCCCTAATTGCATCCTGGCTATCTCAATCCATATCAAAACACAATATATTTGGACGCTATCGATTAGATATTTTGTCAGCTTTGGTGAATGGGATCAGCCTAGCTTGTATTGCTGGCTGGATTATCAAAGAAGCTCTGGTAAGGCTGCAATCTCCCGATATTGAGATTATGGGTTTACCCATGTTGACAACCGCCTTGATTGGCTTAGGAATTAACAGCTTTAACGCTTTTTATCTACATGGATGCAGTCATCAAGATCTGAATATTAGAGGTGCATTTCTGCATCTGGTGGCGGATGTCGCCAGTTCTGTTGGTGCGGTGTTAGCGGCGATCGCTGTTATTTGGCTAAATTGGACATGGGCGGATGGAGTTATTAGTTTATTGGTGGCGGTGCTGATTGCTGTTTTTGCGGCTTATTTATTGATTGAGAGTGTTAAATGTTTGCGCGGTCAAATTACCGACATTACATCTGCTTGTATGTGTAATTTACCAGCAGAAGAATGTGGCGATCGCAATCAAGCGGAGAAAATTTTGTTTCCCTCCTTAGAAGAGCTAATTAGATAATTTCAGGACTTACGCAAAAATAACGTAATACCGTTTCACTTTAAGTTTGATACAAATAGACCGCAGGGGGCAGGGGGCAGGGAGCAGGGGGAAAGAATGAAAAACCCATAAATTTGTCTCATTTTTTTCGTGAAATGGTATAACTCCATCATTACGAGTGAGACGTAGACGCGCAGCGGTGAGGCTGTCGAGGAGTTGTGAGCAAGTGACGAGGGGGCAAATTTAACTAGGATAAACTCGTCCTTTCCACGCGCCCCCTCGTCCTTGCCAATGACGGATAGCTGAGTCTATTGTCATTAAAGTGTAGAGAAAGGCGATCGCAGGTAAACTAAAAGCTAATAAAGGTGAGCATTGATAAAAACGGATAATGGGAAAGTAAGCTAATGCCATCAATAACCATGTAGCTAAACCTGTAATTATGATGAGCCAATTACCTAAAATTACACCGATAATCACACCCAAAGGGGGCATCAGGTAAATCAAGGTCATAGCTACAACAGTTCCCAGTAATAATACAGGCGAATAATTTAATTGAGTATAGGCAGTCCGCGCTATCATATCCCAAATCGTTTCGAGGGAATTGTAAGGTCGCAAACTGCGAGTTAAGCTACTTAACCCTAACCATATACGTCCTTGAGTTGATTTCACTGCCTTAGCTAAAGCACAATCATCAATTAAAGCTTGCCGAATACTGGAAATACCACCAATTCGTTCTAAAGCTGTGCGCCGAATTAAAATACTCCCGCCAGCCGCCGCCGCTGTGGGATTTTGGGGATGATTCACCCAGCGAAAAGGATAAAGTTTTTGAAAGAAGAAGACGAAAGCGGGAATTAAAAATTTTTCCCAAGGGCTATCACAGCGCAACCGCACCATCACCGAAACCAAGTCTAAATTTTCTTGTTCGGCTTTGGCAACAAGTCGGCGCAGGTTATTGACATCATGTTCAATATCTGCATCTGTCAGTAGAAAATAGTCAGGGGCGAGGGTTTGTGCTTGTTGAATACCTTGTTCAACTGCCCAAAGTTTACCAGACCAACCAGTAGGTAACGGTTCACCGGAGATAATTTGCAATTGCTGAGGTTTGTCTACAGCGTGAGCGACTCCTTCTGCACAGCCAAATGTGCCATCAGTACTGCGATCGTCTACTAAAAATACATTAAAAGTACCATCATAATTTTGCAGTAACAGCGATCGCAGACTAATAGGCAGAACATCCGCTTCATTCCGGGCGGGAATCACCGCACACACTTGCGGTAAAGATTTTAGCGGAGGAGTTGTAAGTTCTAATTGCTGGTCTAAGCGCCAAAACTGTCCTCTTAAACTCAGTAATCCTAACCAAATGATTAAGGATAAGACCATCAACCCTAGTACAATTGCCACCATGACTAAAGAAAAGATGAAGAATTAAACCTAGGTATTTTATACCTTTCACAAATCAGAAAAACTATCCGTGGTATCTTTCTTTCATACTTTTAGACTTCACACTTCATACTTCAGTTGATGCAAACACAAGACAGGGTACAAGTCAATCAAGTTGCAGATGCGATCGCAGCCAGCCAAAAATACCTGCTGTCGATGCAATATCCCGCAGGTTACTGGTGGGCGGAGTTAGAATCTAATGTCACCATTACGGCGGAAGTTGTTCTACTGCATAAAATTTGGGGAACCGACAAAACTCGCCCATTACATAAAATTGAAACCTACTTGCGTTCTCAGCAACGACAGCATGGCGGTTGGGAACTCTTTTATGATGACGGTGGCGAAATCAGCACTTCCGTAGAAGCATATATGGCGCTACGGCTGTTGGGTGTACCCGCAACCGACCCAGCCTTGATACGGGCGCGGGATTTTATTCTCCAACGGGGCGGTATCAGCAAAACTCGCATTTTTACCAAATTACACTTAGCCTTGATTGGCTGTTATAGCTGGCGTGGTATTCCTTCTCTTCCGCCGTGGATTATGCTGTTACCGCCAGCTTTCCCTGTCAACATTTATGAAATGTCTAGCTGGGCGCGTTCTAGCACTGTACCGCTGTTAATTGTGTGTGACAGCAAACCTATTTTTCAACTTGATCAAGCGATTAATTTAGATGAGTTATACGTTGAAGGTGTTGATCAAGTCCAGTATGAATTACCCCGCCAAGGTGATTGGACTGATTTATTCCTGACATTAGATCAAGGTTTTAAATTAGCCGAAAGTCTGAATTTAGTTCCTTTCCGCCAAGAAGGAATTAAAGCTGCCGAAAAATGGATTTTAGAACGCCAAGAAGCAACCGGTGACTGGGGCGGGATTATTCCGGCGATGCTGAATTCGATGCTGGCGTTGAAATGCTTGGGTTATAGCCAAAACGACCCAATTGTCGAACGCGGATTTCAAGCCATTGATAACTTTGCCATAGAAACAGAAGAAAACTACTGTATTCAACCTTGTGTGTCTCCGGTGTGGGATACAGCTTGGGTAATGCGGGCGTTGATAGATTCTGGTTATGCACCCGATGATCCGGCGATTGTCAAAGCCGGAGAATGGTTACTACAAAAGCAAATTCTTGATTATGGTGATTGGACGGTAAAAAATCGTCAAGGTAAACCCGGTGCTTGGGCGTTTGAATTTGACAATCGCTTTTATCCCGATGTGGATGATACAGCCGTGGTAGTTATGGCTTTACACCTTGCCAAACTGCCTAACGAAAGTTTAAAACAAGCTGCGATCGCCCGTGCTTTAAATTGGGTTGCATCTATGCAATGTCGCCCAGGTGGTTGGGCTGCGTTTGATTTAGATAATGATCAAGAATGGCTGAATTCCATCCCCTACGGTGACTTAAAAGCCATGATTGACCCCAACACCGCTGATGTCACCGCCAGAGTTTTAGAAATGTTGGGTGCTTGTAACCTTTCCATTGATTCTCGCAACCTAGAACGCGCCCTTTCTTACCTCCTAGCAGAACAAGAACCGGAAGGTTGTTGGTTTGGGCGTTGGGGCGTAAATTATATCTACGGTACCAGCGGTGTTCTCTCCGCCTTAGCCTTAATTAACCCGCAAAAGTATCAGCCCAATATAGAACAAGGTGCGGCTTGGTTAGTCGGATGCCAAAATTCTGATGGGGGTTGGGGCGAAACTTGTCGCACTTACAACGATCCTAGCCTCAAAGGACAAGGACGCAGCACCGCATCACAAACTGCTTGGGCGTTAATTGGGCTAATAGCCGCAGGTGAAGCGACTGGTAATTTTGCGATGTCAGCAATTGAACGCGGTATTAATTATCTAGTATCAACACAAAAACCAGATGGTACTTGGTTTGAAGCCGACTTTACTGGGACTGGCTTCCCCTGTCATTTTTATCTCAAATATCATCTGTATCAGCAGTATTTTCCTTTAATAGCTTTAGGAAGATATCAAAATATTCAATAAAACCAGATTTTTCCAGAATTAGACCACAGATGGATACTCATCTGTGGTTTTTATTTTAGATAAAAATACAAAATCGATATCTTGCACAAAAATTTTAATTTTACGCAGAGGCGAAGAGATTAACAATAAATTTATCTGTTTAAAAGTTGATAATCTAATTCATATAAGAGGTTGATTATTTCCGCCAGCTTAGTTTTGTGTGGTATGCAAGATTTTATAGTAAATTTATTTAGCGATCGCTTATTTATTCCTCATGGTCACTGTTATCTATGGCAACCTGGGTTAGTTTGGCTGCATATAATTTCTGATGCAGTCATTGCGTTGGCTTACTATTCGATTCCCTTAACTTTGTTCTACTTCGTTCGCAAACGACAAGATTTACCTTTTTCGTGGATATTTTTATTATTTGCGGCTTTTATAATTTTTTGTGGCACAACACATATTGCCGAAATCTGGACATTATGGCATCCTACATATTGGCTATCAGGCATCCTGAAAGCAGTGACAGCAATTGTTTCATTGTTTACAGCAATGGAACTTGTACAATTAATGCCACAAGCACTAGCACTACCTAGCCCACTGCAATTAAAACAAGCAAACAAAGCATTACAAGGCCAAATTGCAGAACGCGTACAAATTGAGAACCAACTGAGGCGACTGCAAGAAGAACTGGAACAGCGAGTACAAGATAGAACCGCCCAATTAGTAACAGTTAACCAGCAATTACAACAAGAAATTGATGAGCGCAAACTCGCACAAACAGCACTGTTAAAAAGTGAAGCTCGCTTTCAAAAAATTGCAGCTGCTTCACCCGCACAGATTTACATTCTGGCCTATTACCCAGATACCCATGACATGCGTTATGAATACATCAGTTCAGGTGTACGCGAAATTCAAGAATTAGAACCCCAACAAGTTTTAACAGATCCTTTACTCACCTATCAGCAAGTGCATCCTGATGATTTGCTGCTCTACAATCAGTTAACTACTCAAAGTCTCATAACTCTACAAGCATTTGCTCATGAATGGCGGATTGTTACCCCTTCTGGCAAGATGAAGTGGGTACGCGCTAACTCCCGCCCAGAACGCCGGGAAAATGGTGATGTTGCTTGGTATGGAGTATTGTTAGATATTACTGACCTCAAACAAGCCGAGTTAGCGTTGCGTGAGAGTGAAGAACGGTTTCGCCATGCGTTTTATGATGCGCCTATTGGAATGGCGTTGTTGGGATTAGATCTACGCTGGCTGCAAATCAATCCGGTATTAGGTGAAATGCTGGGTTATTCTGAATTAGAGTTTTTCAGTTTGAGTTTATTTGAATTAGTTCACTCAGAAGATGTTGATCATCTGAGACAAGGTATAGAGCAAGTTTTGAACAACAAAAATCGCAGTCTGCAAGTTCAGTTGCGTTACTTGTGCAATGGCGGGCGAGTTGCTTGGGGACTAACGAGTTTATCCTTGGTACAAGATTTTCAAAATCAACCACTATACTATGTGCTGCAAATTCAAGATATCACCGAACAGCAAGCTATTGAGCAGATAAAAAACGAATTTATTTCCATTGTCAGTCATGAACTGCGGACTCCACTCACCGCCATCCAAGGATTTTTAGGGTTGTTGAATACGGGAATTTACGATAATAAACCAGAAAAAGCCAAACGGATGATTCAGCAGGCTTTAACAAATAGCGATCGCCTGGTGCGTTTGGTCAATGATATTCTCGACTTAGAACGCTTATCTTCCGGGCAAGTACAGCTGGTCAAAGAAGTCTGCAATGCTACAGATTTAATGCAACGCGCCGTAGAAGAAGTACAACCTATCATCCTCACAGCCGCCTTGACAATTTCTATGATTCCTACCACTGTTTGTGTCTGGGCTAATCCTGATTTAATTATCCAAACCCTCACCAATTTATTGAGCAACGCCATCAAATTTTCTCCCCGCAACTCAGCCATTACTTTATCTGCTCAACCGCAAGCCGACTGGGTACTATTTCAAGTCAAAGACCAAGGTCGAGGTATTCCCGCCGATAAACTAGACACAATATTTGAGCGTTTTGAACAGGTTGATGTCTCCGATGCACGTGCTAAAGGCGGAACAGGTCTTGGTTTGGCTATTTGCCAAAGTATTGTTCAACAACACGGTGGTAGTATTTGGGCAAATAGTACCCTTGGTGAAGGCAGCACATTTTATTTCACCTTGCCAATAGCAATATTTTAATTCTCCGTAATATTTTTATTCATGTTTATTGCTTGTGGCGTTAAAAGCGTTGACTTTATGAAAATATTCGGCTATCACAGCAGCAGAAATTCAATCGCATTTACCACTAGCTAAACTATGAATCCAACAATTCCACAGACACTACCTATCCCCCCCCACTTCAACCCCAATAAAGTCGGCGAAGTTTGGCGCGTACCCTACCAAGAATGTGCAGACACAGCCGAAAATTGGGCGAAGCAATATAATATATCACCATCATCTGCCGATAAAACTCGAATTTGCCTGCTATTAATTGATGTCCAAAATACCTTTTGTATTCCAGGATTTGAATTATTTGTTGGGGGCAAATCTGGACAAGCAGCAGTTGAAGATAATCAGCGATTATGTGAATTCATCTATCGCAACTTAGGCAAAATCACCACAATTATTCCTACCCTAGATACACATACAGCAATGCAAATTTTTCACCCGATTTTTTGGGTGAATCCTGAAGGAAAACACCCAATACCAGCCGCTACAAATATTACTCCAGCCGATATTAACCAAGGTATTTGGAAAGTTAACCCCGCAGTTGTCAGCATCGCCAATGGCGACTACGAACTATTAGAAAAACAAGCTTATCACTACGTTAATCAGCTAAGTCAAAATGGTAAATATCCGCTAATTGTTTGGCCTTACCATTCTATGTTGGGGGGAATTGGTCATGCTTTAGTTTCCTCTGTGGAAGAAGCAATATTCTTTCATGGTATTGCCCGTCAAAGCCAAACACAATTTGAACTGAAAGGTGAGAATGCCTTAACAGAAAACTATTCCATATTACGTCCAGAAGTTTTAATTGGCTACGATCAAAATCCCCTCGCCCACAAGAATACAAAACTCATCAAACAACTTTTAGAATTTGATGTAGTGATTATTGGCGGTCAAGCAAAAAGCCATTGTGTGGCCTGGACAATTGACGATTTATTAACAGAAATTAAACAGGTAGATGCTGCCCTTGCCAAAAAAGTTTATCTCTTAGAAGATTCCACTTCCCCGGTTGTAGTTCCAGGAGTTGTAGACTATACCGAACAAGCAGACGCAGCTTTTTCGAGGTTTGCTGAAGCCGGGATGCACATCATTAAAACAACCGATTTCATCTAATTCTCCATCTCCTCTTTGCGCTCCTTTGCGTCAACCTCCGCGCCACTCTGCGTTAATCACTTCCTCAAATAACTCTTAGGATCTTGCGCCACCCATCCTTGAGATGAACTAGAACGCATTTCAAAATGGAGATGAGGCTCTTTAGCAGAAGGTTCGCCAGTTGTTCCTACAGTTCCTAATAAATCTCCGGTCTTGACTTGCTGACCGACCTTCACCTTAATAGTACCAAGATGAGCATAGCGGCTTTGCATTCCGCCACTGTGGTTAACAATCACCAATTGACCATAACTACCTTGCTCTTGAGCAAATACTACATTACCAGGTGCGATCGCCTCTACCGGACTACCCACTGCGGCTAACAAATCTACACCACTGTGAAAAAACACCTCTCCATTCTTAGGACTAATTTGCCAACCATACCCTAACCCCACTGTTGCCGCTTGCGTTAAAGGATAGCCACTGATAGACACACCGCTTTGTGTATTTGAATTTGCTTGTATTAGAGATGTTGTTTGCGGAGGATTTGGCAACCAATTTAACCCCGGTACAAAGACAATTTTAGGGTTTTGTTGACAACCATTAATTTCAAATAGTGCATCAGGACGGACTTTATATTTTGCTGCTATTTCTCGCCAATTTTGCCCACTCGGCACTTCTACAACAATGCCGTTGTAGGGAGGTATTTGCAATTCACTACCCACGCTCACACGCCCATTATTCACATTCGGGTTCATGACAATGAGTGTTTCGGGAGCAAGATTGTAGCTTTGTGCTATGCTCTCTAATGTTTCACCACGAGCAACTTTATGGCGCTGAAAGCGATTTAACGCCGGAGTCGGACAGTTAGCAGCTTGCGCCTGAGCTATTTCTAAGTTTGGCAGTGTGAATGCTAGTCCTAATGTATTGACTAGGCTACAAAGCAAAAGCAAACGAGCAGAAAATGTCATGAGTCTAAGTTAAGAGAATCCCTAACTTTAAATTTTAGTTGGGGATTTCTGGACTGTCGGCTGTTGAGCGTAATCCTTTATCCTGTAACATTTCATTTGCCCAGGCTGCATCTGCCTCTGACAATGGTGGAAATGGCGCTTGATTGTAATCTATAACTAAATCGTAGGCAGAAATATCATATACTTCATTTAACAATTTTTGTAAATCAATAATTGGTTCCGTATCTTCTTGACGTAAAGGTAAGGGAAAAGCTGGAATTACTTCTTGTAAATTAAAAGCATATAAATCAGCATAAGGACGGCGATCGCCACGACAAACTAAAATGCGATAATGACTTTCAATATCAGTATCAAAAAATGTCATTGCCTCCCCTGTTCGCAGTAAATCAATCTCTACCAAATGAGTTTTACTGCCTAGTACATCTTGACGTTTCTCTTCATAAGTTTCCCGTCCTTTACCTCGGCGTTTATTAGTTGGTGATAAAATTTCTATGGTAGTAACTACATCTTCAGTTCCAACTTCTCGCACTTCTAAATAACCTTCTTTGATTATTTCCGTTCTGGGAATTGTCACTTTTATAGGTTTGGTGATTGGTTCTGCAACTGCGACATTTGTTTTTGTTGAATCTGTCACATTTGATAGGCGTTTTATTGTGACATCAGGAATACCAACAAACAGGGAATTTCCCCCACTTGTTTCATACATCCTAACTTCTACGGCTACCCGATATTTGGGACGTAACTGAGGAGATAGTAGTCTAGCAATTTCAATAATTAGCCAGTGATGTAATCCTGGCGACAAGTTAGGATGTTCTAAATATGGGTTCATTCCGGGAAAGGGAGAAGGCATTTATTTACCTCAAACGTAATTATATGGGACTATAAGTACTAATTCTTATAGTAGCTAAATAGTTCTAGATAAACTTCTCCCCACTAAAACTTAGTTTAAATTGCCTTCTTCACTGCCGACAATATTACGAACAAGTTGTTAAGGCTGCACCGCACTGATCTTCTTTAACTAACCAACCCTTGCTACCTTGATATTCTACTTGCGCCCAATCTCCTTGACAGCCTAATAATTTCATTGTCGCATTAGCCGGAACCTTGCCTATTTTTAAGCTTTGCTGATTAGCACTAGCGTAAAGATTCACACCATTAGTAGCGTAACCACGACTTGATAAGCCTAATTTTGCTACAGATACCCATCCTGTTCCAGAAAAACCAGCACTTGCATTCGTAATTTTTACCCAATTTTTGGCAGTTGCAATAATCTGAACTGTTTCGTTGATGGGTACTTGTCCCAAAATTTTGTGCCGCAAACTTGCACCATTCCGCACATTTAAGCCTTGCGGATCTGGATCAGTCACATAAGCGGAAATGTCGCATTTTTTAACATTAATTGATTTTGCGAAAACAATTTGCTCAAAGACTCCAGTATTTACAAATACACTTATACTCGTAAGCCCTAATGTAATTACTAGTTTTGATAGGGAATAATAGATGTTTTTCTGCATATTTACTTTCTTTTTACTAGACTGGCGAGAAAATCTGCTTTATTTATAACTTATGTTTGGAGTTATATCATTTAGATTTAACTTTCTTGCAAGATGGCATCGATTAGGTACAATTAAACTAATGTCTGTAGTTAATCATAAATCAATTGCCGATATTCTCTGATAGACGCGAAATTCTCATCAAGAGTCTACAGCAATAAAAAATAGTAAATATTGTTTTGGTTGAATTATATGAATTTTTCTAAACAGCCAATCTCAGCAACCATAGGTCAGCAAATTATTAATACTAATTATAAAAATATTCTAGACCTTAATAAAGCAGAAATTATCAGTCTATTTAAGTATTATGGTGTGTTACTATTTCGAGGATTCACAACTGATACGAGTATTTTTAGAGAGTTTACTAATTTATTTAGTACAGATTTTCTTGATTATGCTGGCGGTGCTTTCAATAGACGGGTTATTAATGGTGACAAAACTATTTTAAGTGTGAACGATTATCAATTTGATATTAAGTTACATGGAGAAATGTACTACCAAAAGCAGATACCATTGATGTTGTGGTTTTTCTGCGCTCACCCCGCCTCCGAAAATGGTGAAACAACTGTCTGTGATGGTAGGCAATTTTTTGAAACTCTTAGTGATGAGCTAAAAAGTTTATTTCTTCAGAAGAAATTGAAATTTACTGTGCTGATGGATAAAGCAGAATGGCAGAAAAAATACAAAACAGAAGATATTAATACACTTAAAGAAATTTGTAATCAGAACTATACTTATCTCCATATATACCCAGATGAATCAATTCGTATTGAATATATTTTTTTCGCAGTAAGTACTAGTAAATGTGGTAAATACCAAGCTTTTATTAATAGCCTTTTGCCAACAATACAGTTAAATCCTCAAGTCCTGAAATTTGAGGATGATTCAGAAATTCCGGCTGAGGTTATTGCTGAACTAAATCTAATTGCTGAAAAACTAACTACAAATATTGTCTGGAAAAAAGGAGATATTTTAATGATAGATAATACAAGAATTATGCACGGGAGACGCGCATTTACAGATGATAAAAGAGAGATTTATATTCGGTTATGTTCGCCAGCTTTTGATTGATAGAAAAAATCCTACCTGATTCAGGTAGGAAAATACAGTATTATCTTTTATTTCCTAAAACTCATTTCATGTCATAACCAAATAAGTTAGGATCAACTTCTCCTAACTGTAAATCTCCTAAACCATATTCTGCCCATTTTCTTTCTACCATTGCAGCAATATCTGGATCTGATTCTAGTGGTGCGCCCCATTCATGTTCGGTTTCTGGGGGAATTTTGGTAGTAGCATCAATTCCCATCCGTCCACCTAAACCAATTTTTTCACTGGCAAAATCTAAAGTATCAAAGGGTGTATTTGGCAGAATAAACACATCACGGGTGGGGTCAACTTTAGAACTGATTGCCCAAACAACTTGTCGGGGGTCGCGGATATTGATATCTTTATCAACGACAATCACAAATTTGGTGTAGGTAAATTGTGGTAAAGCGCTCCAAAAGGCTAAAGCGGCGCGGCGTGCTTGTCCGGGATAGGCTTTATCAATGGAAATAATGGCGGCTTTGTAACTCAAAGCTTCCATTGGCAAGAAAAAATCCACAATCTCTGAGACTTGTTGTCGTAAAATTGGGGTATATATACGGTTAAGTGCGATCGCCATCATCGCTTCTTCTTTGGGTGGACGACCGCTAAATGTGGTTAAATAAATCGGGTCTTTGCGGTGCGTCATACACTGGAAGCGAATTAAGGGCGAGTCTTCCACACCGCCGTAATAACCCATGTGGTCGCCAAAAGGCCCGTCTGGTAAAACTTCCCCTGGGGTAATTGTCCCTTCTAACACAAATTCAGAATCAGCCGGAACTTCTAAATCAACAGTTTTACACTTTGCCAACTGCACACCAGAACCACCATATAACCCAGCAAATAACCATTCTGATAAATCGACTGGGATGGGTGTAGCAGCTGCCATGATAATTAATGGATCTACACCAAGAGCGATCGCTATCTCTAATTTCTTCCCACGTTCTGCCGCTTTTCGCAAGTGTCTCGCCCCACCCCGCACCGATAACCAATGAACTGTCATGGTATTTTTAGATTGCAGTTGCAAGCGATAGACACCAACATTTGGTGTACCTGTCTCGCAATCTTTAGTAATTACCAACCCCAAGGTGATAATCTTGCCAGCATCACCAGGATAAGGACGAATCAAGGGTAAAGTATTTAAATCCAAATTATCGCCTGGAATTACCACTTGCTGACAAGCGGGAAAAAAGTCTCTTCCGGGTTTGGCTTTGATGACATCAAACAGCACTTTACCAAAATCTATCGCCTGAGAAATCTTTTTCGGTGGTTTCGGTTGCTGTAGCATACTCAGCTTTTTCCCCAGAGTTTCTAACTCCTGCGGATGCTGCATATTCATCGACCAGCATATTCTTTCCACAGTCCCCAGCAAATTCACCGCCACCGGGAAAGAAGCACCTTTGACATTTTCAAACAACAACCCCGGCCCGCCTTTTTGCAGCATCCGGTTAGAAATCTCCGCAATTTCTAATTCTGGGTCAACTAAGGCAGAAATCCGCCGTAATTGTCCTCTTTCTTCTAAAATTTTGATGAATCCCCGCAAATCTCTCGCCATTGTTCTAATAAAACTAAATAGTTAAGAAGTATGAAGCGCCTGTTTAATATTATGAGGTATTGTTCACTCTATGATCTTGCCATTATTGGGGCAGTCGGGAACCTGTTCCCTTTTTCCAAGAGTTAACTAATTGATTGACTTTTCTTAACCCTGTTGTCTCAGCAATTTGGTTATTCTAACTAAGGATAGGCATTATTAATTACAAATAAGCTCTACCCTTCAAACATGGCGAGATATAGATTTTTATCTCCTAGCAGGCGGTTTGTGATGTGCTACCTGCTAGGTTTATCTATTTTTGGTTAACAGTCCAGAGTCAACAGCTTAAAAGACAACGTTTCATACGTTCTATGGACTAAACTATTTATTTATAATGTAGTTCTGTAAAATCCTAGTAGCTAACTGTCTTATGCTTACAAGACTTTCAGCAGCTGTGTACGGGATGGGTACCGCACCAACTGTTACGCCTGAACGGTCTAGTCAAACTATTAGTAAACCGTATCCTAATTACAAAGTTATCGTTTTAAACGATGACTTCAATACTTTTCAACATGTCGCTGAGTGTTTGATGAAGTATATACCGAATATGACCAGCGATCGCGCTTGGGATTTAACTAATCAAGTACATTATGAAGGGCAAGCCATAGTGTGGGTAGGCCCCCAAGAACCAGCAGAATTGTATCACCAACAGCTGCGGCGAGCCGGTTTAACGATGGCTCCCCTAGAAGCAGCTTAGTTATCATGAATAAATCTCAGCCAGAGTCCCAAAAACCAAATAACCGCAAAGATGGCAGACTAGTCTGGAATCACTCTACCCATCTTCCCGGTCTTATCCGTATTTTAGAACTTCTCTGTCAGCAAGATGGTATTTATACTGTTACCCCAGGCGTAATTGGCAGGGTGAGAGGTCATAGCCCAAAAATGCAATTGCGTATATCTGTACCAATTCGCGGCGGTTACAAAGTCATTGCTAGACAAGGTAAGACAGTCCAAGAGGTGTTCATCCTGACTAGTTTAGTCCAGGATGAACTGCAAACAGCGATCGCGATCGCCATGAAACATCAATCAACTTAACAGTTACTAGTCCGTTTTTGTCTAGTTGATTCCATTTCACACTTCATACTTGATCTGACTATTCTTCAACTCTATGTACTGCAAATTTATGTAGCGGTAAACTCAAAATACAAGAAAAAGTTAAAAAATATGACAGTGCTGTTGTGATTTTCAAAGAAACCATTACAGATTCCCAATCAGGTAAAATTACTTTTTCTAACGCAAAAGCAACACAGTATACGAGCCAGTAAGAAAAACTCATTCTAAATAAAATCTTCTCTGTTTCTTCTATGTCATCTTTTGGTTGCTTACCATCCCAAAGCATTACTAAACCAAGAATACAAGCACCAAATGAGACAGCAACTACAAATTCATGACACAAAAAATTCATCGACTGCATTTGCCTCGATCCCAATATTTTCCGATTGAGATTCAGTCTAAAGGAATATTCCTTTCAGTTACACAAAATATTTACAAACTGCAATAAGCTCTGGGATTAATGTTACAAACTGCAAATATTTTCATCTCAGTTAACTAAACTAAATATACAGATAGCAATTTTATGGGATTGATAAAATTTCCGTAAAGGATGTAAACAGCAAACAAATTTTTTTGCTACTAAGCAACAGATTGCTAGATATTTGTATACATCTCTACAACAGTTGTGATAAATCTGGCGACCTTACCTAGTGCAGAATTCATTCACACTTAATTAAGTTTAAATGGCATTAAAAGCTCATACTAATTTGATTCACAACATACATACTTTGAATTCGCCACGTACCTTCTCGGCGAATTAAATCATAGCGAACCCGCAAACTTTCGTTAGAAGACTTTTTCTTTTGAGCGTTTTCATAAAATTGTGTTGCTTCTTTGACAGTAGCTAAAACGACGGCGCGATTTGGGTCTAGGTCATTTTTAGTCACAAATTCTACTTTAACGCTGTGGTCGTACCTGCGATAGCGGTTATCGGTTCTATCTTGCTGGGCAATTAATCGCCATTGAGATAGAGATGAACCAGTCAAAATGCCGTTTAAACTGTCAATATCATGGTTTGGGCCTAAAGCTATAGCTTTGGTAGAAAGCCAAGTCTGAATCACTTCTTCGGCTGTTTGATCTGTTAAAGGGCCATCCGGTGGGAGTACATCGCTATAGCCGTTAGGAATTTCTACAGGTGGTTGATTGAGTTGGATGGCTAAAGGTTGACCTTCCACACCGGGACGGGGGAAAAAGATATCTTTTAACCAACCAAAGGTTGTGGACACTATTAACCAGAAGACTAATATTCCCGCTAAGGAAGCAAATACCGTCCAGACTAATCTGGTTTTCCTATCTAGACTGCTGCTGACTGTACGCCGTTGCCGTGTCGGGCGATCGCTATTATTATCTAACCTATGTTCTCGGTTAACAGGTTGACTAGGAGGCTTACGCCGTCTGCGTTTTTGGGTAGGACGAGGTGTAGCAGTTTTACCATTGAGATTATGGCTGGTTGTGCTGCTGGTTCTTTCTGGTGGCGTAAACGATGCTACAGGTATTTCTGGCGGTTGGTGATGATTAGCTGTAGGTGGTGCAGGTGGTGGATTCGTTCTAGGCAGTGACGAATTAGAATAATCAGGTACTTTATAATTACTTGGTTCTGGTAAATCCAGATCAGGAATTTTTCCGTGATTCTGGCGAGAATTTCCCGCAGAATGATTTTGTGGATGCTGATTCTGAGATTGTGGAGAAGCAAAAGGTTGGCGATTAATTACACCCCACTCGTTGCTAGTTTCCGCATCAGTCGGTAGTGCTTCTAAATAAGCCTGCACTTGGGGGTTGGCAAAGTAATCTTTAAGCGCCGCTGGCTGTCTTGACAGATCACGAAAATGGGGAAAAACTTCATTTTGTAACCATTGTTCACCATACAGACACAGCCCCGGTAACAAATCAGGAGAGTCCTGGGATTTTTCCCGAATAAAAGCTAAGGCTTCGTACTCCTGGCTCATTTCCAAAACACGGGTTGCTTCTTCGGTTTGACCCAACAATAGCGCACAGAGTGACTGTTCTAGATGTACATCTTGGCGCTTACCCAAATACATCAACATTTGTCTTGCTTGACGAATTAGGGCTGGTTGACGTTGAGCAAATCCTCTAGCAATCAAGGCATAAACTGCTAAATAAGTGGCTACAGCAGATGGACGCTTACTTTCAGCTTCAAATAGCTTGTGTTGTTCGGCGACTGTTAAGTAGTGGCGGATTTGTTGAATAAATCGCAAAAAGTCATCTATACTTAAGCCCGATTGATCGTTGTTAGTTCCATCAATACCGCTACGATCTTCCAGGATGCTTTGCAACAATTCCAAGCCTTGGTGGCGTTGTACAGTCTTTTCTAAAGGTAGTGCGAGTAATTCTAAAACCCGATAAGGACGCAATTTATAGAGATCAGCTTGGATTTCTGCTTGCACACTCGCAAATATCCCTTCACTGGCCAACATTTCTAGCCCAGATTCTAGAGACACTGCGGCATTTTCGTAATAGCCTTGTTGCCACTGTTCCCGGCCTAATTCTAGGCAAGCCAAAGCTACAGTCAAGACAATATCAGGATGGTCACTAGTTGCGAGAAAATCTTCCTCAAGGAGATTCGTGCCGATTTTGGTAGAGGTGACACTATGATTAGCTAGATATGTTTTACCTAGTTTTAGTACAAGCTCGTATTCCCCTAGCTCTTGCAAGATTAATAACGCACCAACTAATTCCTGTTGGGGAATTTCAATACTGAGACCTTGGTTATCAAGATCGCGATTAGTCTCTGTGCGTTTGCCTGCTGTAACTGTAGCTGTAGCAGTGCCATCAGGATCATAAGCGTGGGACAGATAAAGCTGATCGTAACTGCTACGTTCTTTCGGATTGGATAAAACCACGTAAGCTGTTTCTATAAATTGTTTACGAGAAGCAATTGCTGCTTGAGAATACTCCCGTCGCGGCAATTGTACAATGCGATCGCTATACGCTTGTCGCAACTGTTCCTCACTTGCCGCTAACGGTAGTCCTAAAATTCGGTAGTAATCTAGCGGAATTCGCACAGCCTACTTCCCCTGCACCGTGATCAACATAACCCACCTAGAGCATTCCAGGCCTGTAAAACCGTGCCACAATATTACGGTGAATAATACCGTGCCGGACTTACACTATAAGTGTATAGTGCAACAATTAATTTTGTTCCCCCTGAAATTTTGAGACACATTTTAGTACTATTAATTTGACTTCGCCTAGGTCAGAGGGAAACTTTGTCTTAATTCTTAGTATTTACTTGTGTATAACTGCTATCAGCCATGAGACACAGCAAAACTGTATTGCGATGGTTAATCATACTAGTCATACCTAACTTATAAGCTTATCTGCTTGACTTTTACGTAAGTGTTTGCCCTGGCTATGCGGTGATAATAGTAATACTGCTAATGGTAGATGTTAATAATATCAAGGAATAAAATGCTACCATGCTTAAATCTTAATGACAACTATTTCGCAAGATAAATTCAGTTTCGATGTTTATTTGTGGGAAATTGTTAATAGATATGCAGAAACCGAGCTATCCTGATTGATAGCATTTCTCCAGGAGTTGGGACTGAAAATCCTCAAAGGGCAGCATCATGAGAGGTCAGACAATTTTGGATTTTAGATTCTAGATTTTGGATTGACCCCACGGATAAATCCTGGGGCTTTTACCATCAAAGAATAGAATCATTTTTATTTATTGCAGTTAGGGTGTAAAAATCGCCGATAGTGACTGATAAAGTGCCAAAATTAGACCCTTTGTTTCCTCTTTTCCCATAATTCTCCTTAGTGCATAAATTTTTAGTTTTGGTCTCTAGCACAACCTAGCTTAGACAAACCAGCAGATTTGTCACAAAGCGGCCTATTTAACATGGTAAATTTCAGTTTTACAACAGGGATACTAAAAAAATAATGGTTCAAGAACGGACGTTACCTAAATTTGATACTGCCAGCGCTCAAATCACCAAAGCAGAAGGCTTAATGCTTTACGAAGACATGGTGTTAGGACGCTTTTTTGAAGATAAATGTGCAGAAATGTACTACAGGGGCAAAATGTTTGGTTTTGTCCACCTATATAACGGTCAAGAAGCTGTTTCGTCTGGCGTTATCAAGGCAATGCGTCCGGGGGAAGATTTTGTTAGCAGTACCTACCGTGACCACGTTCACGCCCTGAGTGCAGGAGTTCCCGCCAGAGAAGTCATGGCGGAGTTATTTGGCAAAGCTACAGGTTGTAGCAAAGGACGCGGCGGTTCCATGCACATGTTCTCTGCCGAACATGGCTTATTAGGTGGCTATGCCTTTGTCGCAGAAGGCATTCCGGTTGCGGCTGGCGCAGCTTTTCAAAGCAAATACCGCCGCGAAGTTTTGGGAGACCCAAAAGCAGACCAAGTAACCGCTTGCTTCTTTGGTGATGGTGCTGCTAACAACGGACAGTTTTTTGAAACCTTGAATATGGCAGCCTTATGGAAACTGCCAATTCTTTTCGTGGTAGAAAATAATAAGTGGGCAATTGGGATGGCTCACGAACGGGCAACTTCCCAGCCAGAAATTTATAAGAAAGCCAGCGTATTTAACATGGTGGGTGTGGAAGTAGACGGAATGGATGTACTCGCAGTACATTCTGTTGCTCAAGAAGCCGTCGCCCGCGCCCGTGCTGGAGAAGGGCCAACATTAATTGAAGCCCTCACCTACCGCTTCCGTGGTCACTCCTTAGCAGACCCAGATGAATTACGCAGCAAAGCCGAAAAAGAATTTTGGTTCTCCCGTGACCCAATTAAGAAACTGGCTGCTTATATGGTGGAACAAAATTTGGCTAGTGAAGCAGAACTTAAAGCCATTGACCAGAAGATTCAGGATGTCATTGATGAAGCTGTAAAATTTGCCGAAAGTAGTCCTGAACCTGATCCTAGCGAATTGTATCGCTTTATATTTGCAGAAGACGAGTAAATGTTAGAGAGTAAGGGGTGAGAAGTAGGGGCTAGATATGATTTATGTTTAGACTCCTCACTTCTCACTTCTCACTTCTCACCTCTAAGGAATAATCTTGTGCCGACAATTACCATTCAACAGCAGCAGTACAAAACCTATATCCTTTCTGATGAAACCTCCGACACTCAAATAGAAGTTGTCCCAGAACGTGGCGGGATTATTACTGGTTGGCGTGTTCAAGGTCAAGAAATTTTCTATTTGGATAAAGAGCGCTTTACTCACCCTGATTTGAGTGTTAGGGGTGGGAATCCCATATTGTTTCCTATCTGTGGCAACTTGCCAGATAACACCTATACTCACAACGGGCAGCAATACACTCTCAAACAGCATGGTTTTGCCCGTGACTTACCGTGGGACGTTGAGGAAGTATCTGCGGAAAATACGTCCTATCTCAAAGTTCATTTAGCTAGTAATGAGCAAACAAAAGCTGTATATCCCTTTGATTTTCATTTGCGTTTTAGTTACAAAATCAACGGCAATACCCTGGAAATTCAGCAATATTTACATAACTCTTCTGCAACATCCATACCTTTTTCCACTGGGTTTCATCCTTACTTCCAAGCACCAGATAAAACACAGCTAGAGGTAGAAATTGCAGGTCACGAGTATCAAGACAACATAACCAAGGAAATCAGAACCTTTAACGGTAATTTTGATTTTAATTTAGATGAAATTGATGCTGCCTTCAAGCACTTAACTGCTAAATCAGCTACAGTCACCGACAATAGCCGTAGGTTAAAATTGACATTAGATTACGGCGATGATTTTCCCGTCGTGGTATTTTGGACAGTCAAGGGAAAAGAATTTTATTGTCTAGAACCTTGGAGCGCTCCCCGCAACTCCCTCAACACAGGCGAAAACCTGACTGTGGTAGAACCAGGAGCCAGCTACACCGCATCTGTTAGACTCACTGCAAACTTTTTCTAAAAAACCTTTGCAATTCTACCGATGTTTGTGCTATGATGGCAAAGTTGCGAAAAGAAACGCACGGGTCGCTAACTCAACGGTAGAGTACTCGGCTTTTAACCGATTAGTTCCGGGTTCGAATCCCGGGCGACCCATATAAAAGGAAAAAACGCTTGCTAAGACTTTGAAGTTGCGGCAAGTTTTTTTTGTATGTAGGAGTTTTGAATAGGCGATCTGCGCTAACGGTAGTTCGCAACCAACGGAAACAGCCAAGACTGCGAGTACCTTACCGCTTTGTGTCTACGCACACAAGCTACAAGAAATATTCTCAATTCGGTAGGATAGGCATAAGCTAACCCCAGATACCATTGTCATGGTAAAAACACCTCCGCAACATAGAACAATTCACCAATTAGAAAACGGCGACAAACTAACCCGCTATGAATTTGAGCGTCGCTACAACGCTACGCCTAACGTCAAAAAAGCTGAATTAATCGAAGGAATTGTATATATAATGCCTGCTGCGTTACGTTTTAGAAGCCACGGTCAACCGCATGGTTGGATTACTGGTTGGTTATTTACTTACGAAGCCGCTACACCTGGTGTAGCTTTGGGAGTTGAACCAACTGTGCGTCTAGACTTAGATAACGAACCTCAACCAGATGCAGTTCTGCTCATCGCACCAGAAGCGGGAGGTCAAACAAGACTGAACGAAGATGATTATATCGAAGGCGCTCCAGAGTTAATTATTGAAATTGCTGCTAGTAGTGTGGCTATTGACCTTCATGCTAAAAAACAGGCTTATCGCCGCAATGGTGTCAAAGAATATATTGTTTGGCAAGTACTTGAGCAGAAATTGAGTTGGTTTTATTTGGAAAAAGGCGAATATTTGGAATTAGTACCTGATAATCATGAGATTCTACGAAGTCAGGTTTTTCCAGGTTTGTGGTTAGCGGTAACAGAGTTATTAGTTGGAAATATGCTGGCTGTGTTGAATGCTTTACAAGCAGGCTTGCAATCTCCTGAACACCAAGCGTTTGTTAAGAAGCTGGAATTGAAATGAGGTGTGTAGGCAAAGCCAGCCGCAGGCATCGCCTGTATATTTGTTTAAATAATCAGCAGTAGATTAATTACCTATCTGGACTACCACACTACCAAAGCAAATAACTGTAACGTAGCATACTTGACAGCAGTTTAGGTCAAAAATAGGTCATCTTGATGAGAGGTGGCGCAAACTTTTTCAACATAAACACCCTACACTAGTTATAATTTCCTATAAGTTGAAAAAACTCTTAAGATTAGCGTAAAGATTACGCTTGTCTCATAACGACTAGCTGAAAATCACTATTAGGAGGACTATCTATGGCGCTTGTACCATTGCGGCTGCTCTTGGATCACGCAGCTGAGAACGGTTACGGCATCCCAGCTTTCAACGTTAACAATTTGGAGCAGATTCAGGCAATCCTGAAAGCTGCTGCCGAGACAGATAGCCCCGTAATTTTGCAAGCTTCCCGTGGCGCTCGTAACTATGCAGGTGAAAACTTCCTGCGCCACCTGATTTTGGCTGCTGTAGAGACCTATCCTCACATTCCCATTGTGATGCACCAAGATCATGGTAATGCTCCTTCTACCTGCTACTCAGCTATCAAGAACAACTTTACCAGCGTGATGATGGATGGTTCCTTGGAAGCTGATGCTAAAACCCCTGCCAGCTTCGAGTACAACGTTAATGTTACCCGCGAAGTTGTAAATGTAGCTCATGCTTTGGGCGTAAGTGTAGAAGGTGAACTCGGTTGCTTGGGTTCTCTGGAAACCGGCGCGGGTGAAGCTGAAGATGGACACGGTTTTGAAGGTACTCTTGACCATTCCCAATTGCTAACTGACCCCGATGAAGCTGTTAGCTTTGTAGAAGCAACCCAAGTAGATGCTTTGGCTGTAGCTATCGGTACTAGCCACGGTGCTTACAAGTTTACCCGCAAACCAACTGGCGAAATTTTAGCAATTAGCCGCATTGAAGAAATTCACCGTCGTCTACCTAACACCCACTTGGTAATGCACGGTTCTTCTTCTGTACCTGAAGATTTAATTGCTTTGATTAACGAGTACGGTGGTGCTATTCCTGAAACCTACGGTGTACCTGTAGAAGAAATTCAAAAAGGTATCAAGAGTGGTGTTCGTAAGGTGAACATCGACACCGACAACCGTTTGGCTATTACCGCAGCTGTGCGCGAAGCTTTATCAAAAAATCCCAAGGAATTTGACCCCCGTCACTTCCTCAAGCCTTCTATTACATATATGCAGAAGGTTTGTGCTGAACGCTATGTACAGTTCGGTACTGCTGGTAACGCAAGCAAGATTAAACAAGTTTCTCTGGAAGAGTTTGCTGCTAAATATGCTAAAGGTGAATTAAACGCTGTCACCAAGGCTGCTGCTAAAGTTTAATTTAGCTAAAAATTTATAGGGGACACTTTTGTGTTTCCTTAAACTGAGGGTTTTAATATTAAAAATAAACCGGGAAACATAACAGTTTCTCGGTTTTTTGTTGAACTTAGTAATTTATCAAAAACTATGTACTTTTCTTTGCGTCTTTGCGCCTTTGCGCGAAACAATATTTATGTCAGAAATCTAATGGAAAATCGAACCGCAGAGGCGCAGAGGATCACGGAGGAATGAGAAGTTGAGAAAATTTTTGCTTAAGTTCTAAGACATTTGCTTTACTAAAGTTTTTTCAATGTCTTCTGCTATTTCTGAAATTGTTGGATCAAAGATGATCACATGGTTAGCTGTGGGTAATAATCGCTGAAGAATTTGCCGATAAGCATCTGCATCATGGCGACGATGAAATCTAGCTACTACCATCCGTTGCATATTTGGTAGTTGCCGAATAATACACCAAGGATGGCTATTTGATTTTGGCTTTGAGATTGATATCATAGGTGAATACTTTCCCACTTTGTGGGATGTGTTAGGAATAGCGATCGCTCGTCTTGCCTGGAAAACTTGAGAGCGATCGCTTTTGATGTGTTTACTCAAAAAATCGAAATCTCGATTTTTTGAGGTTAAAACTATTAAAAATCGAAATCTCGATACTGTCAAGTCAGGATGATGCGTGTTTAAATTGCGAATTAAAGAATTTGCGGCGGCGCGGGGTTGGACACTCAAGGAAGTATCTGAGCGTTCTGCACTTCCTTACAGCACTGTCGCAACTTACGCAAACTCTCCAGGAATGACGATGGTTAATTTAATTTCTGTGCTGAAGTTGGCGCGTGTCTTTAGTGTATCGATAGAAGATTTGATGGAAGTAGTGGAAGAAAATTAAGACGGCTATTTGATTTTGGCTTTAAGGTTGATATCATAGGTCATACTTTCCCACTTTGTGGGATGTGTTAAAAATGGCGTAGACACGAAGTGGCTTGTCGTAAGACATCGCTATGTATTTTTTCCAAGCAAGACGAGCGATGTTCAAGAGTAAGAATTTTACCAATTAGAAGCTAGTTATTTAGTAGAAGAATAGGCTGATCAAAATCGCATCTTTACCCTAACCAACCCATCATTCTAAAAATTTTTGGACAATTGCAATGGCAATGAAGTATTGATGCTATTTTGGTGGTGCGCCAGGGTAAATATAACGGGTAATTGGCTAAATATTAGACTCTCAACAAGGTTGATGGTGTTGCAGTGGTCGGAATAGTTATTGTTTCTCATAGTAAACAATTGGCTCTAGGTGTGCAGGAACTCGCTGCACAAATGGTTCAGAGCAAAGTGGCGATTGCGGTGGCGGCTGGTATTGACGATGCGGAAAATCCACTTGGTACGGATGCGCTGAAGATTTATGAGGCGATCGCATCTGTATTTAGCGATGATGGTGTAGTAGTGCTGATGGATCTCGGTAGTGCTGTCATGAATGCAGAAATGGCTGTGGAGTTCCTACCAGAAGCACATCAAGAAAAAGTATACCTCTGTGAAGCACCACTGGTAGAAGGTGCGATCGCCGCCGCCGTCGCCTCAGCCATAGGTAAAAATATCGAACAGGTAATAACAGAAGCCAGAGGAGCATTAACCGCCAAAGCTACACAATTAGGTGTTATTAATCTAACCTTAGAAACAAGTAATAATACACAATTACCAACGAACGCGGCTTACCTCAGTAAAGAAATTCGGCTGATTGTGAGCAATCGTTTAGGTTTACACGCGCGTCCGGCGGCGCAGTTTGTCGCGACAGCCGCGAAATTTCAATCTCGAATTCATGTGCAGAATTTAACGAGAAATACCGCCGTTGTCCGAGGTGACAGTATTAACCAAGTGACAACTTTAGGTGTGCGTCAAGGACATGAAGTATTGATTACTGCGGCTGGTGTTGATGCGGATGCAGCACTAGCAGCATTACAAACCTTATTTGCTAATAACTTTGGCGAAGATGATACTGCTGTTGTATCTCCACCAACAACACAGCAGGAAGCAAAGCCAGCAACTAGTGGCGAACTTTCAGGAATTGCGGCTTCTCCGGGAGTTGCGATCGCACCTGTAATTCATTATCAACCAGCCCCGGTGACGGTTACAGAATACCACGTCAATGACCCGGAGTCAGAATGGCAACGTTTACAGTCAGCAATTCACACAGCGCAACAAGAAATTCAGACAATTTTTTCGCAAGCATCTTTGCAAATTGGTGACACTGAAGCCGCAATTTTTGATGCTCATTTACTAGTTTTAGAAGATCCTGTGTTGCTAGAAAGTGTGCAGCAACGCATCATGGAACATCACTTAAATGCAGAAGCAGCTTGGCAAGCCGCAGTTGATGAAGTTGCAACTTCCTACCGCACCCTAGAAGATGCGTATTTGCGAGAACGAGTAGAAGATGTTTTAGATGTCGGACAAAGAGTGCTGCGACTGTTAGCTGGAAATACTGCTACTAGCTTGCATCTTACGGAACCAGCGATTGTCGTAGCCTCAGACTTGACACCTTCAGACACAGCAGCATTAGATCCCAGCAAGGTAATCGGTATTTGTACGGTTGCTGGAAGTGCCACATCTCACAGTGCGATTATTGCTCGGACATTGGGAATTCCCGCCGTTTTGGGTGTCAATCCTGAAGTGTTGCGGTTGCAAGATGGTACTTTGATGGCACTGGATGGTGAAAGCGGCAAAGCTTGGGTAGAACCAGAAGCAGATATTCTTACTACACTGGAAATGAAACGAGAAGCTTGGCAAACTGCTAAACAAGAAGCACTTGCCAAGGCACATCAACCAGCAATTACCCGTGATGGCAAACAGATAAATGTCCTTGCCAATATTGGCAGCATTGCAGATGTACAAGCGGCGGTAGCTGGTGGTGCTGAAGGCGTAGGATTGCTGCGGACAGAGTTTTTATATTTAGATAGAACTACAGATCCAACAGAAGAAGAACAACTAGCAGTTTATCAAGCGATCGCCCAAGTTTTAGATAACCGTCCGTTAATTATTCGCACTTTAGATGTCGGCGGTGACAAGCCATTACCTTATTTGCGAGTTGGTTTTCACGAAGCTAACCCATTCTTAGGCTGGCGGGGTATCCGTTTCTGTTTAGATCATCCAGAATTGTTTAAAACTCAGTTGAGGGCAATTTTACGCGCCAGTGCAGAACACAATATTAAGGTAATGTTTCCGATGATTGCCAGTGTGACAGAAGTACGTGCAGCTAAGGCAATTTTAGGTGAAGTACAAGCAGAATTGCGGCAGGCTGGTATAGGCTTCAATGAAAATATGGAAGTGGGTGTAATGATAGAAGTCCCCGCAGCAGTCGTCATAGCTGATCATTTAGCCGCAGAAGTCAACTTTTTCAGTATTGGGACTAATGATTTAAGTCAGTATGTCATGGCAGGCGATCGCAATAACCCCAGAGTAGCTTATTTAGCCGATGCCTTACACCCTGCCGTGTTGCGAATGATACAGCAAACTGTACAAGCAGCCCATGCTGCCGGAATTTGGGTAGGATTATGTGGAGAATTAGCAGCCGATCCTTCAGCCGCAGGAATTTTATTAGGTTTAGGGTTAGATGAATTGAGCGTCAATCCCCAAGCTATTGGGATAATTAAACAGGCGATCGCAAAATTAACTTTAGCTCAAGCCCAGGCGATCGTAGCAACAGCCTTACAATTAGATTCTGCAAATGATGTGAGAGCCTTAGTGCAATAAAAAAATTAAACCAAACTCCGCGTGCCTTTGTCTTGAAAAGTTTGCTCAACGGGGGGAACCTCCGCACGCAACTTTTCGCTGCGTTTACCTCAGCGATACTCTGCGTTTAAATTATTGTTACTTTCTTAACTATTTTCCTGCTGTTCTAATAAATTAACCAAATCAGATATTGTAGAAAAATCCACAAATTCCTCTCCCAATACTTCCAATTGTTCAGTAGCTAATCCTCGCATACGCTCAATAATCGACGAATCTATCTCACCAAAACGTCGAGTTAACTGACGCATCAAAAACCGAAAGGCTTCTTGTTGCTTTCCTCGTTCTTCTCCCTTCTGTAAAATATCCTGATAAATTACTGACTCTTGCATAACATCCTCGCTTAAAAATTGACGAATCAATCCCTTTTCAAACTTCAAACCAGCTAAAATCTCTGTGTAAGCTACAATGTCTTGCCTAGTATTCCTATCAGGAATTCTAGCAAGACTCTGGGCCACCTGTGACAGCAACCGTTGAGGTGAGGTTGTGCGTGTTAATGGTGCTAAAGGTAATAATGCAGGGTTATCGAGAAATATTGCTGAGTCTTGCTCCCACATTCGTAGAACTCGATAACGGTGAGTAGTTGTCTCATTTACATATTCTTCGATAAAAGCAACTTCGTTATTTGTCTCTTGCAAAAAAATTACTACTTGGGTTATAGGAACATTATATTGACGTATTAATCTCACTGAATAATCTAGCATCCTGAATGGTAGCGGAGGATTTGAGATGGTGCGGGTTTGAAATTCGATATGCAAAATTCGATTAGTAGTTTGCAGAAATGTAACAGAATCGGCACGAATTGGTTCTAAACTTAATTCTGTTTTTAATACTTTAACTTTTGTCGGTTCTTCAGGAAGTAACCAATTAACAAATTCTACTGGATATTTTTCAGCTAATACCTTACAAACGTTGTCGTAGCTCATAATTTACATCTCAGTAATTAATAAAACTTGCACTTCCTCTTCTGTTGCAATTAATGTTTGACCTATTGGTAAAACAGCTAAGGCATTAGTTTGAGCTAGGTTAATTAAATTGCCAGAGCTATTACTACCAACACCTTTATGAAATTGGTAAACGCCGTTAACTAAATTTAAACGACCCCAAATATAAGTTTCGCGTTTACCATTGGCGCGTAATTCATGATGCGATCGCACCTTTATAAATTGTGGCTCCCAACCTTCAGTAAGCCCAGCCAATTTTTTAATTGCTGGTTGTACAAATCGCCAAAAAGTTACCAAAGCTGAAACAGGATTCCCTGGTAAACCAAAATAAATTGCTGAGTTTTGATTAGGAAAATTCGCCACAGTTAATGGTTTACCTGGTGTCATTTCTACAGCCCGAATCTGAATTTCTGCTCCTAAAGCTTCAAGAATTTTGTCAACATAATCATATTCACCAACAGAAACTCCACCCGAAGAAAGCACAATATCAGCATTCGCTATGGCGTAAGCAATTGTTTCTTGTAAAGCAACTGGATTATCTTTCACAATGCCTAATAATAAAGGCTCTGCACCACTTTCTTTAACTAAAGTCGCCAGGGCATAATTATTTGAATCGACAATTTGGCCTGTTTTTAGTGGTGTATTTGGTGTGACTAATTCATCACCAGTAGAAAAAATTGCTACTTTAGGACGGCGGTAAACTTTGACTTGGGGACACTGGGCTGCTGCTAATACAGCAATTTCCGCCGCTTTTAATTTGATTCCTGCTGGTAAAAGTTGGGTTCCAGCTTGATAATAAGATGCTTTGCGGCGGACAAACTCTTGCGGTTGGGGTGCGGCTTGAATAAAAACTCGATTTTCCTCGCGGCTTGTCCTTTCTTGCATCACTACGGTATCTGCACCCTCTGGAATCACCGCACCAGTAAAAATTCGTGCTGCTTGTCCTGGCTGAATTGTGATTTTAGGTTGATATCCGGCGGGAATTTCCTCGACGATTTCTAAGATAGCTGGTTGCTGGGCGTTAGCTTGCTGTACATCTGCGTAACGGACTGCGTAGCCATCCATTGCGGAATTATCCCAATGGGGAAAGTCTAGCTGACTAGTGATAGGATTTGCCAGAATGCGATCGCCTGCTGCCAATAAATCTACAATTTCTATATCCTGCTGATCATCTAACGGTTGCACCAAATTTAAAATAATTACTTCTGCATCACTAACTGGCAACATAACGAAAGACTCCGGTACTGCACCTGCAAAATATCACCTTAATATTAAAAGCAGAAGCATAGATTATTTACCAACCTCTAAATAAAAATACCTATTGATATGACTATCGAAAGGATTCCGCAAAAACACTATCCCAAAGCTGAGATTTGGCGGCGCGGTATGGCTTTGGGGCTGGATTTCTTGGGTGCTTGGTTAATCAGTTCGTTATTTGGTAGTAATAGTTTCGGTATTCAATTTGTTCAAATATTAGTTTTTATCTTTTGTTGGCTGATTTTGCGGGTAGTAGTGGTATTTAACAATCGAGGGCAAAGTTTAGGACGCTGGGCTTTTGACTTGAAAATCTTAGAAGTGGAAAATGGCCAAGTCGTGGGGAGAATTCCAGAGTTGCTGGCACTGGTGAAGCGAGAAGCTATAATTGGCTTTGGTGCTTTGTTGGTGTCGATCGCCCTCGGCAACATTCGAGCTAATCCCACTGCTATACTGCTATTGCTTCCTCTTGCAATAGACTGTGGTGCAGCTTTCTCTGATAACCAGTTGCGACAAGCGTTGCATGACCGTTATGCCAAAACGTTCATAGTTTCGTCGCGTCGGGGCTACTCGCTCGATATAAAAATCAAGCGTCTAGTTGATACTTTGCAACGAAATGTGCGAAGATAGTCATTTGTGTAAATTTCTCTTCAGGCTTTATTGTTTGTAAGATTATGGCTAAGAGTAAAGGTGTCCGCATAATTGTGACACTAGAATGTACCGAGTGTCGTAGTAATCCTGACAAGCGTTCTCCTGGTGTGTCCCGGTATACCACCATGAAGAACCGTCGTAATACGACCAACCGCTTAGAACTGAACAAGTTCTGTACCCACTGCAACAAACATACCGTTCACAAGGAAATCAAGTAAAGATGAGTTATTATCGTCGTCGTCTGTCTCCAATTAAGCCAGGGGAACCAATCGATTACAAAGATGTTGATTTATTGCGTAAGTTCATTACCGAACGAGGAAAAATTTTACCTCGGCGGATTACTGGGCTGACTTGTCAGCAACAGCGAGAGCTAACATTAGCAATTAAACGGGCGCGGATTGTAGCATTGTTGCCATTCATCAACGCTGAAGCCTAAATCAATTTTAAAATTAGGATTTTAGATTTTGGATTAACAGGGAAAGCTGATTTAATAGCTTTGTCTTTCTGAGTCCAAAATCTCAAATCTGAATAATAAAGTGTAAAATTGGTTCCTACATAAAAATTCTGGGATTCGAGATTATTTAATCTAAAACCCAAAATCCAAAATCTAAAATTATAAGAGTGCGAGAGTTGTGGAGAAGGGGACGCTAGTTGAATTTAGGGTTCAAGGCGATCGCCGTCTGGGTGTGGTAGATCGTCCAGATGGGAAGACCCGTTGGTTTGTGGTAGATGAACGCGGTCAATCCCACAGCCTCGCGCCGAGACAAATTACATATACAGTTAACGGACAAACCTATAAGTCCGCTGAAATTCCTAAATTTCTAGAAGAAATCAAGCCTTATTTAGACCCATCTAGTTTAGAAGTGGCTTGGGAATTATTGGTGGAGGACGGAGAGGCAGTCACACCATCGCAAATGGCGAATCTGCTGTTTTCCGAATCAGAACCAGCCCCTTGTTATGCAGCCCATTGCTTGCTATCAGATGATAAACTCTACTTCAAGCAAAAAGGTGATGCTTACGAACCGCGCACAACGGCGCAGGTAGCAGAAC
Organism: Nostoc sp. C96; assembly: GCF_059384975.1. NCBI lineage: Bacteria > Bacillati > Cyanobacteriota > Cyanophyceae > Nostocales > Nostocaceae > Nostoc > Nostoc sp. C96. The sequence goes on from NZ_CM182020.1 coordinate 1,659,261, forward strand.
GAAAACACCAAATAGAAGTAGAAACCCTCAAAGCTAAGGGACAGCAAGAATTTTTAGTGCGGGTAGAAGAAGCACTCAAAGGTGAAGCGGTAGAATGGCAACGGCACGATCGCCATCGCCTAGAAGCATTAGAAAAATACGCAGCCTTAATGGCAGATATTGTGCGGGAGGGAGTAAAATATGATGCCCTGGCGAGGGCTTACCCTCCTCCAGCACCAGTCTTAGAAACGATGAATATGCTGGGGCGGCCGGCCACCCCTCAAGGAGCTTTTCAATTATTAATAGACCTGGGCTGGTGGAGTCCTTATGAAAACTTGTTCCTGCGTCGTTCGTCAATTCCAGTTCAGTTTCCTAGCAAGGTATTAGAAGTGGCGCAACAGCGTTTGGATTCCCCAACAACAGACTTAGATACAAATCGCCTAGATTTGACTCATCTGAAGGTTTACACAATTGATGATGAAAGTACAACTGAGATAGATGATGGTCTGAGTTGGGAATCACTTTCTGATGGTAGAGAAAGATTATGGGTACATATTGCTGACCCCACACGCTGGTTAGAACCAGAAGATGATTTAGATTTAGAAGCCAGAAAACGGGGCAGTACAGTATATTTGCCCACAGGTATGGTTCCTATGTTCCCAGAAATATTGGCGACTGGGCCGATGAGTTTGGTACAGGGAAAAATTTGTTGCGCTCTAAGCTTTGGAATTATTTTAGATAGCAATGGAGCAGTAGAAGATTACAGCATTCATGCCAGCTTGATTAAACCAACTTATCGCCTCACCTATGAAGATGTGGATGAGATGGTGCAAATAGGCGTGCAAGCAGAACCAGAAATTGAAGCGATCGCCAATTGGGCAAAAAAACGTAAGTCTTGGCGTTACAACCAAGGAGCCATCAGCATTAATATGCCAGAGGCGATGATTAAAGTCAAAGGCGACGATATTAGTATTGATATTTTAGATGATTCATCATCGCGGCAATTAGTAGCAGAAATGATGATTCTTGCAGGTGAAGTAGCAGCGCGTTACGGTAAAACTCATAATATACCCTTACCTTTTCGCGGTCAGCCACAGCCAGAATTACCGCCAGAAGAAGAGTTAATTCAGCTACCAGCCGGGTTTGTCCGTGCTTGTGCAATGCGGCGGTGTATGCCCAAAAGTGAAATGAGTATCACACCTCTTCGTCATGCAGGTTTGGGTTTAGATACCTATACTCAAGCAACTTCTCCCATCCGTCGCTACAGTGATTTACTCACCCATTTTCAACTTAAAGCCCACTTGCGGGGTGAAGTTTTGCCATTTTCCGCCGACCAACTCAAAGAAGTGATGATGACCGTATCTACCATTACCCAAGAAGTAACAATGGTAGAACGACAAACTAATAGATATTGGGCTTTAGAATATCTCCGTCGTCATCCAGAACAAGTTTGGTCAGTCACAGTTTTAATGTGGTTGCGAGAAGACAGTAACTTAGCACTAATTTTATTAGAAGATTTGGGCTTGCAGTTACCAATGATTTTTAAACGTTCGGCGACATTAGGCGAACAGTTATTAGTAAAAGTGAGCATCGCTGATCCACAAAAAGACATGATCCAGTTTCAGGAAATCATGTATCAAGAAGCTCAATCTGCGGCGAATTAATTCCTGCTGTCTATAGATAAAGTAAGTAGCGATTGACTTAGTTAAAATATAAATGCAAACGCAGCTGACAGGTCTGGCAGCTTGAAATGATGCTGCATAACAAACCCCTTGCAGCGGACGGAAGCTATTTTTCTGGCCGCAAAGCTAATAATTCTTGGGGAGAAGCTAATAGTTTAATTTTGGTATAAGTAATTTGTCGTTGTTGATTCAAAATAAATAGCCAGATGACATTCACACCACACCAAGAGGTTTGAGCTTTACCTGTCACCTGAACTTGAATTTGGTTATTTTCTAAATTATCAATAATTCCTTGTTGGGGATAGGCTTTAATACCTTGGGCTTCTTGTTGTAAATAAGCTGCGATCGCAGCTTCGCCCACAATACCAGATTCAAAGGGCGCATACATCACACCATCTTCGGCAAACAGTGAAGCTGTTTGTTGAAATTGACCAGCATTTAAAGTAGCAAAATAATTTAAGATAGAAGGCTCTGAAATTCCTGCAATTTTAATTGCTTCTATAGATTCAGCAGTTTTCATAAAAGTACCAGATATTAAACGTACTGAAAATTATTTTGAATCTAAAAGTCAAGATAAAAAAGCAACTGTCGAGGTAAATTATTAATTTAGGCTATTTCTTAAGAAAGAACTTGTTCCCAGATAAAAATCCGGGAACAGTTTTTGGTAAATCATTGAGGTTGGGAGGATCTGGCAATAGTTGGAGGTTCACATTACTTTTTGTTACTTTTCCTCTTACTCTCCAATGTTGCATCATTTATTTACAAATTGCAAATAAAATTTACAAATAGGTTAGAAGGTAAATTTTCTATGGCAGATTTGACTGTATACTGTATAATTAAATGTCCCAAATGTGGGCAGAATTTAGCTCAAAAACATGAATCAAAGTTCTGCAACCAGCAGTAGGACAGTAAAAGAACAAGCTTTAGATTTAGGCTTTCACAAAGTTGGAATTGCTGCTGTAGACGAAGTAGATAATACAGAAGTTCAGAGACTGCAAGCATGGATAGCGCTAGGTTATCACGCTGATATGAAATGGATGGATAACCCCAAGCGGCAAGATATTCGTTTAGTTATGCCAGAGGCGCGATCGCTTGTGTGTGTGGCGCTGAATTACTACACCCCACATCAGCGCCCAGAAGGTGAAGAATATGCCAAAATATCTCGCTATGGTTGGGGGCGAGATTATCACAAGGTGATGCACAAAAAACTCAAGCAGTTGACGACTTGGCTAGAATCACTAGGTGAAGACGTGAAAGCAAGATACTATGCAGATACTGGCCCGGTACAAGATAAAATTTGGGCGCAAAAAGCGGGAATTGGTTGGATTGCCAAAAATGGGAATGTGATTACTAGAGAGTATGGCTCTTGGGTGTTTTTAGGGGAAGTTGTGACAAATTTAGAACTAGAATGCGATCGCCCCCATACACAACATTGCGGTAGCTGTACTCGTTGTTTAACAGCTTGTCCCACAGGTGCAATTACCCAACCCTTTGTCGTGGATGCTAATCGCTGCATTGCTTATCATACAATTGAAAATCGGGGGGAAAAATTACCAGAAGCGATCGCACCACACTTACAAGGCTGGGTGGCGGGTTGCGACATTTGCCAAGATGTCTGTCCTTGGAATCAACGATTTGCCAAGACAACTGACGTAGCAGATTTTCAGCCTTATCCTGGGAATATTGCGCCCAAGCTGATAGAATTAGCAAAAATCTCAGATGAGGAGTGGGACAGACAATTTCCGGCATCAGCGTTGCGGCGGATTAAGCCAGAAATGTTAAGACGGAATGCCCGTGCTAATCTTGACGCATCCCAGCAAAATAATGACTCAGAAAGTAATTGTTTTTGATTTTGATGGCACAATTGCAGATACAGTAGATGCTCTTATAGGTATTGCCAATCGTTTAGCTACAGAGTTTGGCTATAAACAAATCACTCCTGAACAACTCGCTTATTTAAGGAATTTAACTTCTAGAGAAATTATTAAATATTCAGGTGTTTCTCTACTAAAAATTCCCTTTTTACTCAAAAAAGTTAAATCAGAACTGAAAAATAAAATTCACGAATTTCATCCAATTCCAGGAATTAAAGAAGCACTCACAGAACTGAAAAATCAAGGTTATAAGTTAGGGATTATCACATCTAACTCTAAGGAAAATGTTACAGCTTTCCTGACAAATCACGATTTAGATAACCTCTTTGATTTTATTTATTCAGGAGTAACTATTTTTGGCAAAACTACAATCATAAATAACGTATTAAAGCAAAAGCAACTCTCAACTCAAGCCGTGATTTATGTTGGTGATGAAACTAGAGATATAGAAGCTTCCAGGAAGGCTAATATTAAAGTAGTTGCAGTCACTTGGGGATTTAATTCTCCAGAAGTATTATCAAAGCAAAAGCCTGACTTTCTAATTCACCATCCAAGTGAACTACTAGATGTTGTACAAAATTGTTGATCATTAGCCAATAGTCCTCCGTCATTTTTTCTTTGTTAAGAAATTAAAATGAGGAAGAGAAGCAATCATTCATGACTTTGGACTATTGACTATTGACTTTGGACTATTAACTATTTTTGAGGTTGACCCTTTTCGATAGCTTGTTTGACTAAATCATCGCTAACATTTGAGACACCTTCGTTACGAGAACCACCAACTTCTTTAGCTAAGTCTAAATAATCATCAGGATTACCTGTAGGCTGCGCTTCAGTAGTTCTATCTTCTGCTTCTGGAACTTCAAATTTAGGTGCGGTTGCTGTTTCAGCAGCGGCGGCTCCTTCAGGAGTACGATCTATTTCACTGACACTAAATTGTTGTGCGGCGGCGTAATCTGCATCAAAATCTACTTTTTGTACTTTTTCTTCACCACTAGCCATATTTTCTGCGGCTAATTGTGCATCGTGGGTAGTAGCTTCATTGGGATTCGGTTTTATTGTATCAGCCATAATTTAACACTTGTGTAATTTTTATTAAATGCTGGGGCGATTCTAGCAAGATAAATTACTGAACTACTGCCATCTAGGGAGGGATTCTAACCTCTATTAAAAGATAGATATAAGTTTTAATTACAAATTAAAATAAGTCTTTCTCTAGGAGGGAGATCATAATTATCAAAATTTGTTAACTCTTAGTTTGATATGTTAATTTCCCGGTGATAAATTATGACTGCAAGTTACGATAAAAGCGCTCCTCAAGCATTAAGTAATGAAACCCAAAATGTTGTACAAGCCTTTAATAAGTTAGAAACTGATGCTAAATTAGCATGGTTTTATTTTGTTTATGAAAACATGGGTGATTCCATTACTCCTGCGGCTCCGGCTGCGGCAGAACCTGAATTAGCACCTCTTTTATTAAATGACTATTTGCTACTTTCTGAGGAAGAGCAATTAAATGTTATGCGGGACATAGTTAACCGCAAAGACACAGAATATTCTCGCGCCTATGGTGCATTAAAAGAAAATAACCAATTGTTAGTTTGGTATGTTTGGGCAGTAGCTATGGGTGAATCTGTAGTTGATTTTCCCGATGATTATGAACCAGGTAAGGCAATTAATGATTTGCTGTCTCAAATTGAAGGATTAGATTTTGAAGCGCAAATGTCAGTTTTTAGAACCATTGCGGGCGAAATGGGCTATAGTGACGTGAAGCCAATTGAAACACAAGCAGAAACTGGCAAAACTTCAAGTCTTTAATCATTCGAGAGAAACAAGCTCCCCGACTGCTCTAAGAAGTCGGGGAGCTTGACAAAAAGAATTCTTAAGTTTTGCTCAAACAGCCAATTTAGTCAAATCGGTTGGTGTGAGATGAGAGTGTATGACTTCACCATCACGGAACCAAACGATGCGTTGGGTTTGACGGGCTACTTCTGGTTCGTGAGTAACCATGACAACGGTGATACCACTGGCGTTTAACTCGGTGAAAATATCTAACACTTCTTGAGTGGTGCGAGAGTCAAGTGCGCCTGTGGGTTCATCTGCGAGGAGAACCACGGGACGGTTGACAATTGCACGAGCGATCGCTACTCTTTGTTGTTGTCCGCCTGAGAGTTGATTTGGTTTATTGTTGAGGCGTTTTTCTAAGCCAACGCGTGTGAGAGCAACAACGGCGCGATCGCGTCTTTCTGTCGGGTTAACATTAGCATAAGCCATTGGTAAAATCACGTTTTCTAAGGCGGTAAGTTGGGGTAAAAGGTGAAATTGTTGGAAGACAAACCCCAGCTTTTTGTTACGGATATGTGCTAAAGCTTGATCATTCATTTGGGCAACATCGACGTTATCTAAATAATAATGTCCATCTGTGGGACGATCTAAACAGCCAATAATATTCATAGCTGTAGATTTACCTGAACCAGAAGGCCCCATAATTGAACAATATTCGCCTTCGTTGATAATTAAGTTAACATTATTCAGGGCTTTGACTTCAGTTTCGCCACTACCGTAGACTTTAAAGATATTTTCTAAACGAATGATTGCCGATTTTGGTACAGGATTAGGAACTAGAGAATCGGTCATTGAGATAGTTGTCATAAATATTCAGTTATCACTTTATTTATCTCCTATTTCTAGGATAGTCTTTGTGTTTAGTTAACAGTGCTTAAACACGCTTGTTTATCTCTTTTAGCCACTACGTATATATAAAAAAGATTAATCAAAACATTAGAGACGCGAAGTTTCGCGTCTCTAGGAATTTGTTATTAACATAAAATCAAAATATAGTTTAATACAAATTAAGTGAAAAATTAATAGGATTAAAACAATAGTTAAATGCTTCTTTTGTAGGTTCTACGCCACTTTTCTAGTTGATCAATCGCTATTGACTTAGTAATTACATTCATACCATTACCTCGCCATTCAACGTCTGCATCCGTAGTGAAAACACCACATTCTAATTGATTCAGCTTAATATCCCAATATTCACTAAATCGGTTTTTCAAAGTAATGACTTGTTCAAATACTTTGTTGCGATGTTTATTGCGTCTTTTTCTTTCTGTGGCACCAGTTGCTTCTGTATCAATAAATTTAGTTTCGATCAGCAACAGATTTCCTTGTAATGTCAGATAGACAAAATCACATTTTCCTAAATCGGTGTAATCGGCAATTGGCGACTTTTCAAATAAAAGTAATTCACAACATTCAGGAAACAAATTCTTGATATTTAAAAATAGATAAGCTTGTAACAGTAGTTCCTTATCGTAAGGAAAAACTATTACCCCTTCAAAAAACTGTTTGATGTCTTCTTGGGTTTGTGGTTGAATTTTTTTACAATAAGAAACAAATCTATGTAAGTCATTTGCAATCATCCAGCTTTAGCTCCTTCACTTAGCAATATTCAACTCCTTATGGCATAAAAAAATACCATTATCTCCCAGAAAACATCATCCGCATAAGTCACTAAAAAAACGAGTTAACGACAGTATTGCTACGACAATATACTGTTGACGAAGCAGTATTTTAGATATTAAGTAGTTTATGTGATTTAAATCCAGGTAATTTTTATTACACAATTTATTTCGTAATCTCTGCTCAACTACTAGTCAATTGTTTTACATGAGCCAGGAATCTAGCATTTTGTAGTGCTAAAACTGTTGAGCGTGAATCTTGCACCCAAAATTGTCGTCCAAACCGGACAAGTTGACGAGAGTTTCCAGTCTGGACAATTCCAATCACAGGGACTTTGGCATTTTCTTTATCCCCTGACAGTTCTTTCAGAATATTTCTTAATTTATGGCGTTCTTCAATTGTGATTGCTTGCTGAGGAGTCAACTCTACCATCACCAGTTGTACTGTTTCGACTGGTTCAGCATCTTCCACAATTAATTGTACTTGTTCATCTCTTCTATCGACTTTACCCCAAATAATTAATCTGGCATCAACTTCTAGGGAATTACTGACTCGTTCATAAGTTTTAGGAAAGACGACTGCTTCTAATTGTGCAGTTAAATCTTCTATCTGCAAAATTGCCATTGGATCACCTTTTTTGGTCATGACTTTCTTGACGTTATTTAACATCACAACTGCACAAAGTAGCGTGTCTTCTTTCTGCTCACTTAGTTGTGATAAGTTAATTGGCGCTAAAATAGAAGATGAGTGTTTAATAGATTTCAGCGGATGATCTGAGACATAAAATCCTAGGATTTCTTTTTCCATCTGCAACTTTTTCTGCGGCGGAAAATCGGGTACAGGTTGAGCTTTGGGGACAGAATCAAAGACATTATTAACTGGTTTAGCAGTAGGAGCAAAACCGCCTAATAAATCAAACAAATTACCTTGGCCACTGGCTCTATCTTTAGCACGGGATTGCGCCCAATCATAAACAAGCTCTAGGTCTTTAATTAATTGGTGGCGATTGAGGTCTATTTTGTCAAAAGCTCCACAATAAATCAGCGATTCTAAAGTCCGACGGTTAACTGCACGCAAATCGACGCGATCGCAAAAATCAGACAGTGATTTAAACTCGCCTTGCTGCTCACGGGCTTCTAAAATACAGGCGATGGCGTTTTGTCCCACATTCCGTACCGCGGAAAATCCAAATAAAATCTTGCCCCCCACGGGTGTAAAATCTACACCAGAGCGATTAATATCCGGAGGCTCTATTTGAATATTCATACTCAAACAAGTAGAAATATATTTCTGTACCTTGTCTGTATCCCCACTGTTAGCAGTTAACAGGGCGGCCATATACTCTAATGGATAATTCGCTTTTAAATATGCAGTTTGATACGTCACATATCCATAAGCCGTTGAGTGCGATTTATTAAAGCAATTAGATGCTATTAAACGATTTTCAATGACAAAATTATGGTCTTGCTCTACGCCAATATCATAGACATTTGCTTGACCAATATATTTACGAGTAATTATTTTGACCATCTTCCTTTCCCTCGCAACAAAATTAATAAAATTGCATAATATTACTTCAATTAGCCATCAATAGCTAGACTTAAAAGTTTGCTTGCCTAAGTTGCACTACTATCCTCTTACACGACAATAACTGAAATTTATAGCTAAGTTAATAGTCCAAATTTTATAATTTGCAAACATGCGGTTATCAAGTATGTATTTGCTGTTTTGGGAAAGTATGAAATAAATAGCCCGTCAAACTGAAGTCTGAGGCTATACCAACAAAATTCACGCTGGCGGGTTGGGAGATAATCGCGTATTTCTCCAGTTCAGACTTCACTCTTCAGACTTCAGACTTTCCTAATAGCCCGCAATATGTACTAAAATCAATGACTTGAGTTACCAAGAGAGCAGTCATGGCATCCATACGCGAGTTGCACGAACAGCTAATTAAAAAAGAACGTTCTGCCGTTGAAATTACCCAAGAAGCTTTGGACAAAATTCAAGCATTAGAGCCGAAACTGCACAGTTTCCTGCACATAACGGCACAACAGGCGTTAGATCAAGCTCGTGCTGTAGATGCCAAAATCGCTGCTGGTGAAGCAATTAGCCCCCTAGCAGGGATTCCTATTGGCATCAAAGATAATATGTGTACCAAGGGAATTCCCACCACCTGTGCTTCTCGGATTTTAGAAAATTTTGTGCCACCCTATGAATCAACAGTGACACAAAAACTGCTAGATGCTGGGGCTGTGATGGTTGGTAAAACCAATTTAGATGAATTTGCGATGGGTAGTTCCACAGAAAATTCTGCCTACCAAGTCACAGCAAATCCGTGGGATTTAACACGGGTTCCAGGTGGTTCTTCTGGAGGTTCAGCCGCAGCCGTCGCCGGGGGAGAATGTGTTGTTTCCCTTGGTTCTGATACTGGTGGTTCCATTCGCCAACCTGCATCTTTTTGTGGCGTAGTTGGGATGAAACCCACCTATGGGCTAGTTTCTCGTTACGGTTTGGTGGCTTACGCTTCATCGTTGGATCAAATTGGCCCCTTTGGACGCTCTGTTGAAGATACAGCAATTTTGCTCAGAGCGATCGCAGGTTATGATGCCAAAGATTCCACCAGCCTAAAAGTAGAAATTCCTGACTATGCTGCTACCCTAAAACCAGACCTCAAAGCTAGACGAAAGGTGCGAATTGGGGTAATTACAGAAACTTTTGGTGAAGGCTTAGACTCAGTTGTGGAGGCGGCTGTGACTAAAGCCATCGATCAATTACAAATGTTGGGAGCAGAAATTCATATAATTTCTTGTCCGCGTTTCCGCTATGGCTTACCTAGCTACTACATAATTGCCCCATCTGAAGCGTCAGCCAACCTCGCTCGTTACGATGGCGTAAAATATGGCTTGCGTACACCAGATGCAGATAATTTGCTGTCTATGTACACTCGTACCCGTGCAAGTGGTTTTGGTACAGAAGTCAAACGCCGGATTATGATTGGCACTTATGCCCTATCTGCTGGGTATTATGATGCTTACTATCTCAAAGCTCAAAAAGTCCGCACCCTCATTAAGCAAGACTTTGAAAATGCGTTTAAAAAAGTTGATGTGTTAGTTACTCCTACCGCACCCACTACAGCATTTAAAGCTGGGGAAAAAACCACAGATCCCTTGAGTATGTACTTAAATGACCTGATGACGATTCCCGTCAATCTGGCTGGTTTACCTGGGATAAATGTACCCTGTGGTTTTGATGACAATGGCTTACCCATTGGCTTGCAAGTAATTGGTAATGTTCTCAGAGAAGACCAAATTCTTCAAGTAGCTTACGCTTATGAACAATCAACTACTTGGCATCTACGTCAACCGGAACTATAGTACTGAGTGCTGTTAGTGGTAGCGGGGCGCTCAGCCCGTGCTGAGTACTGTAGGATAATTACAAAGGACAAATGACCATTGACTATTGACCATTGATCTTTGATCCTTGACTGTTTACTTCTGGAGTGAATGTGACTTCTTTGATTTTACCCAGAGTTCCTAGGGGTGTTGCTGGTTGATTATTTACAGAAACTAAGACAACACCCGCATTCCCAGAACGAACAGTCAACTGTTTTTTTGCTGTCCAGGTTTTACGTACTCCCTTTTTTAAGTTGCCCACAAATTCAGTTTTGCCGTCAACTTTGACTTGTAACCACGATTTACCTTGAAGCTCTAAGGTGACGGCTACAGGTTGACTCAGGCTGTCTTTAGGCGATGCGATGACAGGTAACGGAGTTGGGGGATTTTGAGCAGATATTGAGGTTGATGCCTGATTGGCAGATGGATAAGATTGCTCTGTTGGTAATGATGCAGGTGTAGATAATGCTGCGGTTGTTTGTTTTTTGGGTGTGCCAAAGTTGAATTTTTTTACGAGAGATTCTGCCGAAAATTGGGGATTAAGTACATACATAAGCCCAGCAGCCGCAACTAATAACAAGACGAAGTAAGGAATAAACAGCGGTAAAGAAAATCTTGAGTTCTTCTCTACGTTTTGACTAAAATTTTTATCAAGTGCGAGAGGATTAACTTCAGTTGAAAAAGTTTTGGACAAAGCAGCACCATCTAATCCGATAACATCTGCATAACGACGGATAAATCCTTGAATATAAACAGGTTCAGGTAAGTCATCGAATTTACCAGCATCTAAAGCTTTTAAGCAAGCAAGTCGAATATTTGTCTTTAGTGCTATCTCTTCGAGTTGGATAGATTTTTCTTGTCTTACTTGTCTTAAAGTATTACTTATTTTTTGCAACTGTTCTTTTTGATTTTCTTGTAAGAGGCTCACAATCTTCTCCTAAAATTGACTCATGTTTACCATTTAACAGAGGAATTACTAAATTAATACCAATTTTTTGACTATTTTAATTCTAATTGGCAAACAATATATTAAACTTTTAAGTTATTTATTTGCTTGTGAAGATGCTCAATCAGCCTCCAGATAAATCTAGGAGGTCAATCTAAAATTGCTTTTGCCCCTATACGAAAAAAGCAAAAACTGCTATACAAGGATTCTTTAAAGCATAAAATTGCCCACATGAAAATCCACAAGCAGCAATTGTTATTGTTATTAGGGTTGAGGCGGCTACTTGTTGTTGGAATAATTGTAGCGATCGCTTACTGTAGCATCTGTATATTTCTCTTTGTCCAGCAACCTAAGTTCATCTTTTTTCCCTCCCGTGTCATCGAAAAAACACCAGAGTTATTCAATCTGCCTTATCAAGAAGTTTGGCTACCTGTAAAAACTAGCTTGGGAAAGGTGGAAAAAATCCACGGTTGGTGGATTAAAGCTAATCAGCCTGATGCCAAGGTGTTGTTATATCTGCACGGGAACGGCATTAATATTGGCGCAAATATAGCTCATACCCATCGATTTTATCAACTAGGATTTTCGGTGCTGCTGATTGATTATCGGGGATATGGTCGCAGTCAAGGGGATTTTCCTAATGAAATGAGGGTATATCAAGATGCTGCGACAGCTTGGGAATATCTCACCCAACAACAGCAGATTCCCCCCCAGGACATTTTTATTTATGGTCATTCTTTAGGTGGTGCGATCGCTATTGATTTGGCAGTTAAACACCCCCAAGCCGCTGGGTTGATTGTAGAAAGCTCGTTTACATCTCTGTACGATATGGTATCGACTCGGAAATGGTTTGCGATATTCCCCATCAATTTAATCCTGACACAGCGCTTTGAATCTATCAAAAAAGTATCACAGTTACAAATGCCCGTTTTATTTATTCACGGAACTGGTGATTCTACTGTCCCGTCTTTGATGAGTCAAAAACTGTATGATGCTGCGCCTGAACCAAAGCAGTTAATTTTAGTTCCCGGTGCAGAACATAACGATGTAGCTGTAGTCTCTGGTGGCAAATATCTGCAATGGGTACAGTCATTTATTCAAAAAGTTCAGTTACGTAATCATTCTCATATTTAACTCTAAATAAACGCAGAGATGTTAGGGATTAGCCAGAATTTTTCTGTATGATTACTGAGTTGTGAATTCTTTCCTTTACACCTCTCAACCCTAACATCATCACAACCAAAAATTAGCTAGTTTCATACATAAATATCCGGATATAAGATTTTCCTCAAAGGAGAATTTATACAGCTATATTGCGGTATGAGGAGCAAATTCTATCATGGCTAATACACCTGCATATTTATTCAAAATTCTGGGAAATCCTGCTATGGAAATTTCCCAAGAGGAACTGCGATCGCTCTTGGGTGGAATTGAGGCAGAACTCCATCGCAGTAAGGTTTATCGCCAAGCTATAGCGACATTTCAAAAGTTACTGGATTCTTCCGAAGAAGCTAAAACTTTGTTGAAAGCTGTAGGTAGAGAAGCGATTGGTTTAGCATTTCAGCAATTTGCCAATCATGCCAAAATTTCCGATAGCAACCAACAGACAGATACAGAATTAGCACACTCTAGTGATGTCAAAACTAACCTGACTACTAATCATCTAACAGATTCATCATCAACATCTGTGGTAATTGAAGATGTCAGCAATACTTCGATAAAGAATGCAGACAGTTCAGCGAATAAACATCATTTCCCAGCACTAATGAATTGGCTAAAACCCAATCAAAAAACTGCTAACGCTGAACTAGCCAAGCAAAAGTTAGCAGAACAACGTTTAGCCATTATGGGTCAAATTGGTCAACAACTGCGTCAAGCCCGTGAAGCCAAAGGTTTTCGTTTGCGAGATTTGAGTCTCTTTACTCACCTACCAATCCATCAAATGGAAGCAGTAGAAAATGGCGACTTAAATTTATTACCAGAGGATATTTTAGTGAGAGGCTTTATCCGAGTGATGGGTAACGCTTTGGGGCTAAATGGCACAAGTTTAGCGAATACTTTACCTATGGTTAACACCGTACCATCCGTTATACCTTCTTGGTCTCAGCCTAAACATAATTCCCCAAAATCGGGTTTAGAAGTACGACCCATACATTTGTATTTAGGCTATACAGCACTGGTGGCTGGAACTGTGGGAGGATTATCTGTCGTGTCTCAGCCAGGAAAAATTGACACAACTGTTAATCCAGATGTCACCCCGTCTTCGTCGATTTCCCAATCAACCCAAACTCCAGAAACAAATGCCAAACCAGGTATCAAGTCCACTAGTAACGGAATTCGTATAGGCTCAGATATTGCCCCACCTGAAGCACTGTAATCAAGAGTGCTGAGTGTCAATATTTAGTTAAGCTACAAAAGTGTGGAGTATAATTTTCATCCTTAGTCTATGACCACAGACCCTTATGCTTGGATAGAAAAATCATTAATAACCATTCAGCGGGCAGATTGGTATCGTTCAGTACAGACATTAAGCGATCGCCCTGGTGCAACTGTGGTTTTGGCGGGGCGAAAGGTAATTAATTTTGCTAGTAACGATTATTTGGGATTAGCTGGAGATGAAAGGTTAATTGCTGCTGCTACAACGGCTATTCATGAATTGGGTACTGGTAGCACTGGTTCTCGATTACTTAGTGGACATCGAGAATTACATCGAGAATTAGAAATGGCGATCGCATCCCTCAAACAAACAGAAGATGCTATTGTCTTTAGTTCAGGATATCTGGCAAACTTAGGAGCGATCGCATCTGTCGTTGGTAAACGCGATTTAATTCTTTCTGACCAATATAATCATTCCAGCCTAAAAAATGGTGCAGTTCTCAGTGGTGCTGCCATCATAGAATATCCCCACTGTGATGTTGTGGCTTTAAAAACTCAACTCAGCCAACAGCGACAAAACTACCGCCGTTGTTTAATTATTACCGATAGCGTCTTCAGCATGGATGGCGACTTATGTCCATTACCAGCATTGTTAGAAATGTCCGCAGAATTTAACTGTATGCTGCTAGTTGATGAAGCTCATGCCACTGGGGTAATAGGCAAAACTGGCGCTGGCTGTGTGGAACATTTTGGCTGTACTGGTAAACCATTAATTCAAATTGGGACTTTGAGCAAAGCTTTAGGTAGTTTAGGCGGTTATGTAGCTGGAAGTGCCAATCTGATTGATTTTTTCCGCAATCGCGCCCCAACTTGGATTTACACCACCGGACTTTCACCTGCGGATACAGCAGCAGCCTTAGCCGCAATTCAAGTTGTTCAGCAAGAACCTCAAAGGCGGATTCAATTGTGGCGTAATGTAGATTACCTGAAAAGTTTAATGCAACAGCAGCTACCTCACCTCAAATTGCTACCTACAGAATCACCCATTCTCTGTTTTCAATTACCCAGTCCAGGTGATGCACTCCGAGTTGCTCAACACCTTAAAGATGCAGGCATTTTTGCCCCGGCAATTCGTCCGCCCACCGTACCTACTAGTCGCATCAGAATTTCTATGATGGCTACTCATACAACAGCACAGATAGAAAAATTAGTTGCTGTATTAAGAAATACTGATTAACTCGTAATGTTTGATCATCCTAAATATAAGCATCCGGTTTGATTAACGAAACTATTTGTGTATTCAAGAAACAGGAAAACGGAAAAAATATCTAGACATAGGATGAATTTTTTTAGTAAATAGCCATCTGATAACAGCCGACAAATAAAAATCAGTACCAAATTTATTGCTGTTAAAGCAAAATTTGGCATTTTATGGCAAGCCTTATCTACTGCCAATGAACGAACTTCACTCAAGAAATAGGCAATGTTGCCCAACACTTTGCCTCTTCACTATTATCTGTCTTTCCTAGTAGATATGAAATAATATATGACTGCTATATAATTTAAGATAAATATAGAAAAATGAGTTTGTTTAAAATTAATAACTGACTATTAATAAAATTTTGTACTATTACAACTTTCCTAATACACATACAATATTATCGAGAAAATTACCACTAGCAAAAGATACTTTTTATCTTAATAAAGAATCTATCTGAAGACGAATTATAAAAACTTGTAAACTAGCTTAGGGTATGTATAGCCCTCACCACAAGTATTGGTTGTTTGCAAGTGTTTTCATGCCCTACATTCCTTATTCGCAGTTACTACGTTATGGCTTTGTGGTGGTAATTGTCGCCACAGCACTAGTAATCATGCTATTACTTGACCCTCTATTAGATATGAAGGGAACGCCATTCCTGCTATTTTTTGGTGCTGTGATGGTGAGTGCTTGGCACGGTGGGATGAAATCAGGAGTTTTGGCAACCTTTTTATCAGTCATAGTCAGCGATTACTTTTTTCTTTCTGAGCATTACGCCCTCAGCTTAAGCGTATCTAATGGGGTAAAGATACTCTTATTTGCAGTACAGGGACTACTGTTTAGTTTTCTGTGTGAAGAATTAAGGCACGCTAAACGTAAAGCGGAAATTAATCTCCAGAAATTTAAACTCAGCGAGGAGCGATTTCGGGTAGCCCTGAGTAATTCAGATATTGTTGTTTTTCAGCAAGATCGAGATTTTCGTTATCAGTGGGTTCATAATCTTCAGGGTATAGGCACCGCCGAGGCATTACTGGGTAAAACTGATTATGAACTGTTTCCAGTTGCCATAGCGCAGCAATTAACAGCCATTAAACGGAGGGCTGTAGAACAAAATATTTCGGCTCGTGAAGAAGTTTGTATAACGCTGCGAGGAAAAGTCCTTTATTACGACTTGCTTGTAGAACCCCTCGGAGGCGACGGTGGCGTAACTTGTGTAGGCGTAAATATTACCCAGCGCAAGCAAACAGAACTAGAAAAAGCGAACTTACAAAGCCAACTTCAGCAAGCCCTTCAGCAAAAAGATGAAACTTTAGCGTTACTGAATGCTTGGTTAATGAGTTCCCCAATGGCACTGGCCTTTCTGGATACGGAATGGCGCTATGTTTATGTTAATGAAGCTTTAGCGGCAATTAACGGCATACCACAAAATCAACATATTGGTCGTACACTCTCAGAAGTATTACCAGACTGGGCATCGCAACTAGAGCCGATTTTCCAAGAATTAATCACAACCAAACAGCCATTACTTAACCAAGAAATCAACGGTGAAACTTATCCATCTGGGGTGTATCGTTATGGTTTGGTGAGTTACTATCCGGTCAGTTTACCAGATGGAAAATTGCTGGGAGTGGGGATCACTGGTGTTGATATCACTGCTGTAAAAAAAGCTGAACAAGCATTGCGAGAAAGCGAAGCCAAGTTTCGCAGTGTGGTTGAGTCTAATATGATTGGGATTGGCTTTTGGGAGGGTGATGGCAGAATCACAGATGCCAATGAAGCTTTGCTGAAGATGTTAGGTTACAGCCGCCAAGAATTAGTTGACAAAAAACTTGATTGGCGAAATTTAACACCTGTTGAGTATCGACGACTAGATGAACAAGCACTGGCGCAATTTCCAGACAGTTCCTTTTGCATTCCCTTTGAGAAAGAATATATCCGCAAAGATGGTACTCGCTTCCCTGTTTTAATCGGTGGTAGCCGCCATGAAGGAACTTTAGAACGAGGCGCTTTTTTTGTAATTGATATTACAGAGCGCAAGCACGCGGAAGATCAACTGCGTTACATAGCGGAAATTAGTAGTTTACTTTCTACTTCATTAGATTATGAAGAGACTTTACAGCAAATTGCCAAAATTTCTGTCCCCCAACTAGCTGACTGGTGCAGTGTGGAAATTATCACAGACGAGGGGACAATTCGCCGTTTACCTCTGGCTTATGCAGATCCATCTCAGGCAGATTTAGCCCAAAAACTTCAGGAGTATGTGCCGAATACTCAAAGTACACATCCGATCGCTAGAGTACTGCAAACAGGCATTCCCGAATTAATTGCGGAAGTATCTGATTCTGTGTTGATAGAAGCTACACAGAACGAGGAACATTTAGAAATTGTCCGGCAAATGGGGGTGAAGTCGGCAATGGTTGTGCCATTAATCGCCCATCAGCGAGTGCTGGGCTGTATTAGCTTTGCGATCGCCCATACCAATCGTTGCTACGATCAAGCTGATTTAAATTTGGCCATAGATATCGCCTATCGTGCCGCCTTAGCCGTAGAAAATGCCCAATTGTATCGAGATAATCATCAAGCTTTAATTAACTATGCCGAATCTCTCTCGCTGTTAGATGCTTTGTTAGCCGGCGCACCTGTGGCTGTCTGCTTTTTAGATCGCGAATTGCGTTATGTCAGAATTAATCAGGTGTTAGCTGACATTAATGGTTTCCCCATCGAAGCACATCTAGGACGCAAATTTGGCGATGTCTTTTCCAGCATGGCAACTGAGTTTGAAGCTCAGTTACAGCAGGTGCTAGAAACAGGCGAACCCTTACTAAATGTAGAAATTAGTGGAGAAATACCAGGAAAACAGGGAATATATGGCTATTGGTTGGGTAACTATTATCCGGTTCGCAATGCCTTAGATGAAACTGTGGGTATTGGGATTATGCTGTCGGATGTCACAGCCACCAAAGTTGCCGAGGTTGCTTTGCGCGAAAGTGAATCTAGATTTCGGGCTATGTTCAACCAAGCCGCAGTGGGGATTGCTTTGGTAGCTTTAAATGGCAAATTCTTGCAAGTGAATCCGGCGTTGTGTGACATTACCGGGTACAGCCAAGAAGAATTAATCCAGATGAGCTTTCAAGATATTACCCACCCTGATGACTTGGCAATTGATTGGGAACAAGCTGGGAGAGTGCTAACTAAAGAAATTAGTGGTTATTCTTTAGAGAAACGTTACATCCGCAAAGATGGTTCAGTAGTTTGGGTGAATTTGACTTCTTCCGCAGTTTGGGATATTCATGGACAAGCGAAGTATGCAGTCGGCATTATTGAAGATATTAGCGAACGACAAGCCGCACTACGCGATCGCCAACAAGCAGAAATAGCTCAAACTTTTTTAGTAGAAGCCAGTAGCTTACTAGCTGCCTCTCTAGATTATCAAGTCACTCTCAATAATGTGGCTAGTTTGCTAGTGCCTACCCTAGCCGATTGGTGTGTGGTTGATGTGCTGGGAGAAAATGATGTCATTGAACAAATAGCCATGATCTCTGCCAATCCGGCGCAGAAAGAAATATTAACAGAACTCCGACGACTTTATCCCCCCAAGTACGAAAACAACAGCCCATTTCGAGCAACATTACTACGCAGGCAATCAGTCTTTTATCCCGCACTGCCAGATCAGCTTCTGGCACAGATGGCTGAAGACGAGGAGCATTTAAAATTACTCCAAAGCCTGGGGATGAATTCTTTAATGATTATTCCCCTGCATTTACGCGGGAAAGTATTTGGCGTAATTTCTTTAGTCAGAGGCGAATCTAGCTGTGCCTACAACTCAGCAGACTTGACATTAGCCGAAGATTTGGCTCATCGTGCAGCCACAGCCATTGATAACGCTAAACTTTACCAAAAAACTCAGCAGGCAAAACAAGCCGCAGAATTAGCTGTTAACCGGACTGTACGTTTACAAAAAATCACCGCCGCCCTTTCCGAAGCCATCACACCGCAACAGGTGGCTGATGTTGTCGTCAACCAGGGAATTGCCGCCTTGGGTGCTAGTGCTGGTTCTGTTAGCTTGTTAGCAGAAAAAGGCAGTTGTCTCAAAGTTGTCCAAGCCACTGGCTATCCGTCATCAGTGCTTGAGGCTTGGGAAAGTTTTTCTGTGATGGCGGCTGTACCTTTAGCAGCAGCAGTCAGAACGGGAAAGCCAATTTTTATCGAAAGTTCAGCAGCCTTCGCCGCAAATTATCCCCACTTAGCAGAACTGCCTTCAGTCACAGGAAATTCTGCCTTTGCCTGCATTCCCTTGATTTTAGAAAAACAAGTAATTGGGGCATTAGGCTTGAGCTTTAGTCATACCCAAATTTTTTCTGAAGCAGATCAAGGATTTATGTTGACATTGGGGCAACAATGCGCTCAGGCGATCGCTCGCGCTCAACTCTACGAAGCCGAAAGTTATGCCCGTTCGGAAGCTGAAACCGCTAACCGCATCAAAGATGAATTTCTGGCGGTGCTTTCTCATGAATTGCGAACACCCCTCAACCCGATTTTGGGCTGGGCAAAACTACTCCGCACCCGTAAAAACGACGAAGCCACAATAGTTCGGGCTTTAGAAACCATTGAGCGCAACGCTAAGTTACAAGCCCAGCTGATAGAAGATTTATTAGATGTGTCGCGGATTTTGCGGGGTAAATTGAGTCTACATATCCGCACCGTAGATTTAAACAGCACAATTACCGCCGCCTTAGAAACAGTGCGTTTAGCCGCCGAAGCCAAGTCAATTCAACTGCAAACAGTACTGTCGCAGCATAGCGTCGAAGTGATGGGTGATGGCGATCGCTTGCAACAAATTGTCTGGAATTTAGTATCCAATGCTGTCAAGTTTACCCCGGCTGAGGGATGGGTAGAAGTGCGTTTAGCGCAAGTTGGTATGGAAGCGCAAATTCAAGTCATTGATAACGGGAAGGGAATCACCCCGGAATTTTTACCCTACGTCTTTGAATACTTCCGCCAAGCCGACGGCAAAACCACCAGAGTATTTGGTGGGCTAGGGTTAGGACTGGCGATTGTCCGCCATTTAGTAGAACTCCACGGTGGTACAGTTTTTGCAGATAGCCCAGGTGAAGGACAAGGGGCAATTTTTACAGTCCGACTCCCTCTACATAAAAGTGCTGAATCTGTCAGTACGACAAACTCAGTACAGATGGATTTAGCAACCCAAGATATATTACTAGCGGGAGTGCGAATTTTGTTTGTTGATGATCAAGCTGATGTGTTGGAATTTTTCAGCTTTGCCTTAGAACAATATGGGGCGGAAGTCACAGCAGTCGCCTCCGCAGCAGAAGCATTAGAAGCACTCGTGAAATTGCAGCCAGATATTTTATTAAGTGATATTGGAATGCCCATTATGGATGGCTATATGTTGCTGCGCCAAGTGAGACAATTACCCCCAGACAAAGGCGGGGAGATTCCCGCGATCGCCCTAACAGCCTATGCTGGTGAAATCGACTACAAACAAGCAATGGCCGCAGGTTTTCAACGACATATCCCCAAACCCGTTGATCCCCTTGACTTAGCAATGGCGATCGCTAAACTCATTAGTCAAAAATAAGCCCTAGACGATGGTTATGGCAGCAAGCAAAGCACTTCATCCTCACCTGCTGTCTTGATGCTCAATCTGTCATCAAAAATCATTTCATCCTCTGACTCTCATAATTTATACCCCTAGAGAGAATAGGTTTAATTTAATAATAATGATAAACTTTTTCAATAAATTACATAGTTTTATGACTAACCTATCTAGCTATACTACCGAAGAGTGCTGATTTATCAAGCATTTATCCCTGACTTTACAAGCTCAGTTATAAACTTGACTATTCCAGAAGGTTAAGAGAAACTAACTAATGACAGACGTGCGGACTTATTAAACTAATAATTTTTGTAAATTTTCTGAGATATTTATTTTGAGAGATGGAACATTAGTTAAAAAATGGCAAGTTTGTGTCTAAGTAACAATGTTCCCTGGACAGGCTTTTTAGCATTGTGCTAAGGAGTAAAGTCTAAGCTTACTATCGTGGTTGGCCAAGAGCATGGAGACATTAGAATTCATAATTTATCCAGACGGTCGCGTACAAGAGAAAGTCACTGGCATTGTGGGTGCTTCTTGTGCTGAGGTAACAGCGGCAATTGAAGCACAACTGGGGCAAGTACTTAATCAAGAGCCAACCTCAGAATTTTTCGCCAATCAAGTACAACAATCCAATCTGGCGAATACGCAAGCTACTTACAGCGAATGGTAAGTTTTCCAGCAGTTTATTGTCGTTGATTTACAACCACCATGTCACACTTTAGCCAAATTAAGACTCAAATCCGTAACCTTGATTCCTTAAAAGATGCACTGACTGAATTGGGCATCGACTGGAAACCCGGCCCCCGTGAGGTACGTGGTTATCGTGGTCAAACCCATCCTGCGGAAGTGACCATCGAGCAAGAAAATGGCTATGACATCGGCTTTAGATGGAATGGCAAAGAATATGAACTAGTTGCTGACTTGCAATATTGGCAACAAAATCTGTCTGTAGATGGTTTCTTACGCCAAGTAACCCAGCGTTATGCTTATCAAACAGTTGTGAAAGAAACTGCGCTGGCTGGCTTTCAAGTTGCTGAACAACAGAAAAATGCCGACGGTTCTATTCGCTTAGTAGTACAACGCTGGAGTGCGTAATGGCTGATTTTCTGCCTTCGCCGGAAGAACAGGAAGATAATCGTTCCGGTTTGGAACCAGAATTAGGCGGTTTTTTGCGGGATGACCCAGAACGTTCTGGTTTGGAACCGGAATTGGGTGGAGTGTTGCGGCAAAAAGGTGTTTATGTTGATGAAATTACCTGTATTGGCTGTAAACACTGCGCCCATGTAGCACGAAATACTTTTTACATTGAACCAGATTACGGGCGATCGCGCGTAATTCGTCAAGATGGGGACGCAGAAGAAGTTATCCAAGAAGCAATTGACACCTGTCCCGTTGATTGCATCCATTGGGTAGATTACACAGAATTAAGAAACTTAGAAGACGAGCGCAAGTATCAAGTAATTCCTGTGGTCGGTTATCCGGTAGAATTGGCAGTTGCTGCTTCTGCAAAACGAAAGCAAAAGCAAAAACTCAAAAACAAAAAATCCCGTTATTAAAATAAAAAATTAAATAATTCTCCAAAAGGACTGGTTAATCTAGTCCTTTTATTTTTAATTAATTGGATTTCTCATGTCACAGTTTAGCTTGCGATCGCACTTTGTAGGAAAAATTCAAACAATTGGCAAAGCGATCGCTTTTTTTACGAATCATAGAGGCGCAGAGAACACAGAAGAGCGATCGCCTGCTAAAATAAACGACTTATTGCTGTTGCAACCAAGCTACTAAATCAGCTTCATTAGAGAAATCCAGTAAAGCTTCTGCTAAATCCTCTAACTGAGTTAACGATAATCCCCGCAGTTGTTCTTGTAATTCAGGAGTAATTGTACCAACGCGTCTTGTTAATTGACGCTGAATTACTTTCAATTCTCCTTGTTGTAGCCCTTGTTGTATCCCTTCCTCCATCCAACTAGTGACGATTTGCATAACTACCTCTTGTTGAGTTGGTTCAAATTGGGCAATTTCCGCCTGGAATATTTCTTTTTCTTGGGCATTTAGGCGTAGGTAGCTGTCAATAAACCCAGAAATTAACTGCATCCGCGCGGGATCTAACTGCAATGTAGCTAACAGACGCAAACACTCAGATTTTACTCTGGGGCGGTCTTGTGGCGCTATATTCATCTTAGCCATGAGCGCACTAGCTACGGGGTTTTGCTGTTGCAGATATTCTCGCCAATTCAGACGATTTAACTGAATCACATCATAGTTGAATTGCAAGATAAGTTTATTGGGAAATGCGACTTGATGAAAATCTGGTTCGGCTCTTTTGGGGCGCTCGTAAGAAAATAAAGCAATAGGATAAACTGGTAAGCCGTATTTCTCATACAATCGGGCAAAGTAGCGATACATCCGTAAATCAAATGCTTCTTGATAATATGCTTGATGTTCCAGATGTATTAAGAAAAACGATTCTTGTTGTCTAAATTTTGCTTTAACTACTATGTCAGTTTCATATTTTTCGCCAGCCGTAACATCAGTAAATATTTCTTTATCAAGAAAGGTGATGGTGTCTTTTTCCAGATAAGCAGTAATTTCTGGGAAGAATAACTCGATGAATTCCCAGAAGAAGGTGGTGAGTAGTTCTTTGAACAGGCGATCGTGGTCTATCATGATTAGATTTATATCATGTTACTGATGAGCGATCGCTGTTTTTAACGAACCACAGAGGCATAGAGGACGCAGAGGAAAAGGAAGCGCTCACAGCGTAAATATTTTTTAGGGCAAAAACTCTTTGTATAAGTACTAGTATATTCCTAGCATTTTGAAAATTATTGAATTAATACTAAGAAGGCCATATAAGTTTTTTAGCTGTTTCACTAATGATATTAATCAAAACTTTCTGAAAAAGATCCCCTGTAACTCCTCCTGCTTTAGCCACTAACTTCTTGAACTTTAAGGAAGCAACTTCTACGTTCAGAGGATTTTTTACTAAATCATCAATGCTCACCTTTAAAGCAGCTTTCTCTTCTGGTGTTAGATTATCGGTTTCATCTGCTAATTCTTTAGCTGCCTCTAGTTGAGTTTCTGTCCAAGGATAGGGTTTTCCACAATTTTGGCAAAACTTTGGACAATCAAAATCAGAAATATAAACTACATCTGGAATATGATAATAACCCCTAATATTGATTTTACAATGTAGACAACTAGTAATAGTTTCCACACCACATTTTTCGCAGAATTTTTGGTTATATTGTGGAGATGTAACAGCCCTTGTATTCATTACATGTCCGTTCAAACAAATTTGTGCTGTATCATAATAAGTATTTCTTATCATAAACTTTTTGCCACTATAATTAATACAATATTTTTGTACTATTCTAGACTAAGTTAGATAAAATTTACACTTTAGATTTACAAGAACTAAAACAGAGTTAGGAAATAATTTTACTTCAGTTTAACAGTATTAACTAAGAAAGTCTTTTATATTACACATAGCTCATTTAATATAGATATTTTTTGCATAAAAAACTTGCCTCAGGAGCATACATTCCTAAGGCAAGCTAACTTTCTTATTCGTTATTCATGCTTTTAGCGTAATAGGCGGTTCATTACAGTTGTTTCACTTCCGAAACCAACTTCGCCACCATATCTTTCGCGCTACCAAACAACATTGTGGTTTTATCTTTGTAGAACAATTCATTATCTACACCAGCAAAACCTGCACTCATCCCGCGCTTAATTACAATTGTTTGTTTTGCCCGATCTACTTCCAAAATTGGCATTCCGTAAATGGGGCTATTACTATCGCTACGCGCCGCTGGATTTACCACATCATTCGCGCCAATTACCAAAGCTACATCGGCTTGCTCAAATTGGGGATTGATATCATCCATGTCATACAACTGGGTGTAAGGCACATTCGCCTCTGCCAATAACACGTTCATGTGTCCGGGCATTCTTCCCGCTACAGGGTGAATGGCATACTTCACATCTACACCCATACGTTCTAATTGATCTGCCAATTCCCGCACACTGTGTTGGGCTTGAGCAACTGCCATACCGTAACCAGGTACAATGACCACGTTCCGGGCATAACCCAACATCATCGCGCCTTCTTCGGGATCAATGCTGCGGACAGTTTGATCTGTTGCACCAGCCGCAGCCGCACCACCAGCCGCACCACCTGTACCAAAAGCACTGAACAACACGCTGAATAGCGAACGGTTCATCGCTTTACACATGATTTCTGTCAGGATGAGTCCAGAGGCTCCCACCAATGCGCCGGCGATAATTAACATATTGTTCATTACCACAAACCCGGCGGCGGACGCTGCTACACCTGACAAGGAGTTCAGCAGCGAAATTACCACAGGCATATCGCCGCCACCAATGGGGATGACGAACATTACACCCAATACTAAAGAAACAGCAGTCACCGCCAAAAATATGGGTAGGCTATCTGGTGTGACGATTAAGTAAGCACTACCAGCTAGATAAGCACCTAGCAGCAACAAGTTAAATGGTTGCTGGAAGGGAAAGGTAATGGGGGAACCGCTAATTAAACCTTGTAATTTAGCAAATGCGAGAAAACTACCCGTGAAGGTAACACCCCCAATTAACACATCCAATAACATGGAAATGTTGACATCTAGAGGGATGGGTTGGGAGTGTTCTAGTAACCGCCAAAATTCTGCCACAGCGACTAACGCCGAAGCTGCACCGCCCAAACCGTTGAGTAACCCCACCATTTGGGGCATTTCGGTCATTTGGACTTTGTAAGCTGCGATCGCACCAATGCCTGAACCAATCGCCAAGCCTAACAAAATCATTTCATAATTCAACACATGCTGGTCTAGCATTGTTGCCACAATTGCCAACAGCATACCCACAGCGGCAATCACATTCCCATTCCGGGCTGTGGCGGGGGAACCCAGCTTTTTCAAACCGAAAATGAATAAGGATGCAGCGACTAAGTACGTCAGCTGAATTCCAGTTGGTAAAAAGTCGCTCACGCCTTAATCTCCTTTTTCTTGAACATTTGCAGCATTCTGTCGGTGACGAGGAAACCACCCACAACGTTGACTGTGGCGAGGATCACCGCAATCAAACCGAGAATTACCGAAACACTTGTTTCTCTAGCACCAGCCGCCACTATCGCCCCCAGTACCGCAATGCCAGAAATTGCATTTGAACCGGACATTAAGGGTGTATGTAGGGTTGGAGGGACTTTGTTAATGACTTCAAAACCGATAAAAGATGCCAAAACAAATACAAACAAAGCAGCAAGTAATGCTTCTGTCATGAAATAAAAACTCCTTGGTCAATAGTCAATAGTCAACAGTTAATAGTCAATAGCAACTAACTATTAACAACTGACAAACTTCATTAAGTTGCACCTACGCTGCTTAAGGCTTGCAGGGCATCTTTGACACGTTGATTGCGAATCTCGCCTGCATGGGTAATGCAAGCTGCTTCAACGATGTCGTCAGCAAAGTTAATCTGCAAAGCTTTATCTTTAATTAAAAGTTGCATCAACGATGTCACGTTCTTGGCATACAGTTGGCTGGCGTGAACTGGCATGGATGAAGGGAGATTAATCGGGCCAATAATGGTTATGCCATTCCAGACAATATCTTTGCCGGGATCGGTGCAAGCACAGTTACCACCTTGTTCCGCTGCTAAATCGACAATCACCGAACCGGGTTTCATTTGTGCCACCATTTCTTCTGTGACTAACAATGGGGCTTTTCTTCCTGGAACTTGGGCGGTAGTAATAACGACATCAGCATTTTTGACGTGTTCAGCCACAACTTCTTGAGTCCGCTGTTTACTGGCTTCGGAAATTTCTTTGGCATAACCACCAGCTGCTGTGGTTTCTTCTTCGAGTTTGACTTCGACGAATTTTGCCCCTAAGCTTTGGACTTCTTCTTTCACAGCGGGACGAATATCAAAGGCTTCGACAACTGCGCCTAAACGTCTGGCGGTGGCGATCGCTTGCAATCCTGCCACACCTGCACCCATAATAAATACTTTTGCTGGGGCGATCGTGCCGGCGGCTGTTGTCAGCATCGGGAAATATTTTGGTAATGCGGCGGCGGCGATTAATACTGCCTTGTAACCTGCTAGTGAAGCTTGTGAAGACAAAGCATCCATACTTTGCGCTCTGGTGCTGCGGGGGATCAATTCCATGCTCAAAGCTGTGACTTTGCGGTTGGCTAGATGCTGCGCCACCACCGGATTTCCTAAAGGATTGAGAAAGCTAATTAAAATAGATCCTTCTCGTAATAAATCAATTTCTGAGCGTCCATCTTCTCTTTCTTGCGGTGGACTAACTTTTAATAAAATATCGGCTTCGTTCCACAATTGAACAGTATCACTAATAATTTTAGCGCCTGCTGCTTGATATGCAGAATCACTAAAAAAGGAACGTTCTCCTGCACCTTTTTCTACCCAGACTTCTAAACCTTGTTTAACTAATCGAGCAACAGTGTCAGGATTTAATCCCACACGACGTTCACAAACTTCTATTTCTTTAGCAACTGCTATTCTCATGAAATCTCCTAGAGATAAATACTTACATCTCTGCAAAATCTGTGTCCCTATTTAGGGATGTCTCCTACTCCTACCTAGTGAAGCTGCCATTATTGCTAGAGATCGCTTGAATTTGTAGATTGAACCTTGAACTTTATCTTTCCTACTTTTAGTTCTCAGGCTAAAGCCGGATTTTTCCCCTGGTATAGGTCACACTTGCTGATCGTGACCGATAGGTTTACATATTGCTAATGCTATGTTGATTCCCCAGTTTACATCTTTGTCTTTAGGTTATTTTCCAGATTGAAAAATTTTGCCTTACTTACACAGTGGAATCTTCGTAAAAGTTTTAAAGCTTAATAATTTGATGATTTTTTAAAGATTACTATTT
The DNA here is from genome assembly GCF_059384975.1 of Nostoc sp. C96. NCBI lineage: Bacteria > Bacillati > Cyanobacteriota > Cyanophyceae > Nostocales > Nostocaceae > Nostoc > Nostoc sp. C96. The sequence continues at coordinate 1,686,772 of NZ_CM182020.1, forward strand.
CATTGATGGCTACTTATTTTTATTAATTTAGCTCAATCTCCAGAGCGATCGCTAATTTTATAGCTCAATTTTTATAACAAAGCTCTCAAAATTTAGATACACTCGTACATATTTAGCAACATACACATTTTTAAAAGTGCTGAGTGCTGAGTAAACAGACTAGTATCTAGTCCCAATAGGGACTGCTATCAGCCTCCTATGGCACTTTTTATTTTCGCTAGTCGTCCATTGTCAAGAATTCAGTAGTAAAGTTTAGTTACGAATACTCAACTAAAGTATTTACATCAACCAGCTATATCTGCTAGAGGAGCCTAACTATGCAAAGTTTACATTTTGGCAATTGGATTCGACGCAAGCCGCAAGTAGCAATTCTTTCGGCTTTAGCTGTAACTAGCTGTCTAGTCACAGGATTGACAACTCAGGTCTTTGCACAAAGTTTACCTGGATTAACCCTATTCAGCGGCGTGAAAGCTGAAAACCAGCTGCCTTTCCGGTTAGATTTTGGTGGACAAACTAACAGCACCGATAGATACATTCTGAGGATTCCCCAACAAAAAATGAAATTGGCAGTGGCTCAATTTGCCATTACCTATCCCAATTACTACAAAGGCAGTTTTGATCCCAAAAAAATAGAAGTGCGCGTCAAAGGTAAAAAAGTGCCTCTTTCGGAAGTTAAATGGGATAAAGAAGGTCGAATTATCGAAATATTTCCCCAAGAACCAGTCCCCGCAGGTCGCAGCGTTGAATTAGTTTTATCTAATGTGCAGAACCCTTCCTTCGGTGGAGTTTACTATTTCAACTGTCAGGTTCTCTCACCAGGAGATACCCCACTACTGCGTTATGTAGGGTCTTGGATTTTAAGTATCAGCTAAGTCACGAGTCAATGGTCAATAGTCACTTGTTAGCTGTTGTATTCTTAGCTTCCCAACTTTCTGCTTTTTAACTCTGGACTCTGGACTATTGACTATACACAATAGTAAGATTATAGATTGTGACTTTTTATAAGAATCGCCTTAGAGGACAACAGTATGAAAAGAACCCTGGGCGGCACATGCCGTAAGAGAAAAAGAACCTCCGGTTTTCGTGCCAGAATGCGGACACCAGACGGAAGAAACGTGATTAAAGCTAGAAGAAAAAGAGGACGTTATCGTCTGAGCGTTTAGAGCGTTTTCAGCAACTAGAGGGGCTGTGGCTTTGCCCAAGGCGAATCGATTAAAATCTCGCAAAGATTTTCAGGCAGTTTTCCGAGAAGGAATTCGGCGACAAAGCTCTCACTTCACCTTGAGAGCTTTACGACCGAGATATTCTCCAGAACCTTCTGGTGATACTGCCACAACAACTACACTAGCAACTGAAGTTAAAAAAGTTGTTAGTACACAAATTGGCATATCGATCAGCACTAAAGTCAGTAAAAAGGCCGTAGTGCGTAACCGAATAAAACGTCAAATGGCAGCAGCGTTGCATCAGTTGTTGCCAAAATTATCTCCAGGATGGCGGTTGGTATTTGTGGTAAAACCCACAGCAGCAGAATCTAAGTGCGGAAGCCAACAATTTCTGCAAGAATTAGAGCAGTTGTTGGCACAAGCTGAGGTACTAAATGGGCATTCGTGAAGAAGTTTATTATGAAGGCGGCCCTCACATTGGGGACTTAATTCTCAACTTACTGATTGGATTAACTGTTGTAGGTATCCCTTTAACAGTTGGGGCGATTGTCAGAGCATTGTGGCTGCGTTACCGAATTACAGATCGTCGAATTTCTTTGACAGGCGGTTGGATGGGGCGCGATCGCACTGACATCATTTACTCAGAAATTGTCAAAATCGTCAAAGTTCCCCGTGGCGTTGGTATTTGGGGAGACATGGTAGTCACCCTCAGAAATGGCAGTCGTTTAGAAATGCGGGCAGTTCCCAACTTCCGCGAAGTATATGACTACATCAATGAAAGAATTGCTACTAAAAACCCCACTTACACTGGTGCTAAATAAAAAATAGGGAGTAGGGAGTAGGGAGTAGGGAACAGGGAAAGCAATAACTGCTTTGTATAAAATAAAAAATTCAAAACTTCCCATTTATCAAAAACTACCTACTCACCACTTCCCACTCCCCAAATTTCTTAATGTGCGGCTATCCGTAGCGAGATATAGTCGCAGCCGAATCACGATTTAGATAAATTAGATTCAGTTAAATTTACAGTACCTCAGGTTGAATTCAGAATAATGGATTTTGGTATCGGCTTCCTCTCAAACAACGTCATGTTGCCAATCATAGACTTTTTCTACGGCATTTTGCCGAGCTATGGATTGGCGATCGTTGCCTTGACATTGATAGTCCGCTTTGCGCTTTATCCCCTGAGTGCTGGCTCAATCCGCAATATGCGGCGGATGCGAATTGTGCAGCCTCTCATGCAAAAGCGGATGGCAGAAATCAAAGAGCGTTATAAAGACGACCCACAAAAGCAGCAAGAAGAAATGATGAACGTCCAAAAGGAGTTCGGCAACCCCTTAGCAGGATGTTTGCCATTGCTGTTACAAATGCCTGTGTTGTTAGCGCTGTTTGCCACTTTACGGGGATCACCTTTTGCAGGCGTGAATTACTCCGTTAACCTCCAAATCTTGCCATCTGAACAAATAGAAAGAATTCAACCACAAGCCTTTGCTACTGCCCCACAAAACATTTATGTGGCTGATGGAGAACACCATAAAGTAACTGCTATCCTCCCTAGCGGTAACAAACTAGCAGTGGGAGAAAAAACAAAAATACAATATCAGACTTTAGAAGGCAAACCTTTTGATGTCTTATTGACAGAACATCCAGAAACAAAACTCACCCCAGAATGGAAAATCATTAAAGGGGAAGAAAGAATCACAGTTGATGCTCAAGGTAACATCGAAGCCTTACAACCAGGAGATGTGACACTTCAAGGCACAATTCCCGGACTAGCAGCAGACAAAGGATTTTTGTTTATCGATGCCTTGGGTAGAGTTGGCGCAGTTGATCCCGACGGTACGATCCACTGGGATATTGTAGCTATGGTGATCTTCTTTGGTATCAGTCTCTACGTTAGCCAAATTCTTTCAGGGCAGAACTCCAGCGGTGGCAACCCACAACAAGATACAGTCAACAAAATCACCCCAGTGATCTTTTCGGGAATGTTTTTGTTCTTCCCCTTACCTGCTGGGGTGCTGATGTATATGGTGATTGGTAATATTTTTCAAACTCTGCAAACTTATATTCTCTCTCGTGAACCCTTATCAGAGGAACTGCAAAAAATTGTAGCTATCCAAGAGAAAGAAACAGTAGCAGAACAAAAGTCATTACCTTTTGAACCAAAAAGTTCTAAGAAAAAGGCTACAGGTTGATAGATGAGTAACAGTTCCATGCAGCGAGGTCAGCAGTGGTTAAAATCACTGCTGGAGCTTACTGGGGTCTCTGCGGAGATTCGGGGTGATATAGAAGTAGCCCAACCTCAATATGACGATGCCCCAGAACCAGATAATTACTGGTTGACAATTGAAGAAACCAACTTAACATCGACGCAAATTCAAGTTCTCATCGGTGCTGATGGTTCTGTGCTAGATGCAATTCAGTATCTAGCTAATTCTGTCCTTAACCTGAACCAACCACAGGAAGAACAAGCATCCTACACTATTGAGTTGAATGGTTATCGCGTCAAAAGACAAGCAGAAATTCGCGCTTTAGCTGAAGCAGCAGCTGACGAAGTGCGAACCTTTGCTAGAGAAGTGGAAATTAAATCCCTCAGTTCAGCTGAACGGCGGCAAATCCACACCTTCCTCAAGGAATTTTCTGATTTAGAAACCTTCAGCCGTGGCAAAGAACCACATCGTCATTTGGTTGTGCGTCCGGCTGGGGAATATGAAAGCTCACCCAGTCAACAATTTTGACTGTTCCTCTAAGAGCTAAAATAAAGATGTAATATCAGCACAATTGCTGATGAGAAACATAACTGTTTAGTGAGGATGTCTCACAAATCCTATGGACGCAATTTTTATTCCGCAGCTCACCAAAGCCCCGGAGCGGACAGAGGAAATTCAGGTTCAAGAGTTTCTGCCTGGACTAGAAACGTTGACACCAGTTCGAGGTCGTGTCCGTGTACAACATCATGGCAATTACCTAGAAGTGTCCGGTCAGGCAGAAACTATTATTACTTGTACATGTAACCGCTGTTTGCAACAGTACAATCGTCGGTTAGCGCTGAACACCAAAGAAATTATTTGGTTGGATGAGGCCGCCAATCAACCACAAGACTTGCCCCTAGAACGGGAAATAGCTCTGGAAGACTTGCTAGAAACCCTGTCACCCAATGGATATTTTTCTCCTAGTGAATGGCTTTATGAGCAAATGTGCTTAGAAATACCTCAGCGACAGTTGTGTGACCTGAATTGTCCAGGTATTTTGAGTAGTGTTGATGAGAGTTCAGAAAAGCCTGTTGATAACCGCTGGGCTGGTTTGGAAGCATTGAAAAAGCAACTTCCTGGTTAGTAAGCGGTGATGTGTTTCACATATTTGTGAACGCAGAAATTTTCTTGAGTGATGTCCTATTATTTCATTAAGTTTGGCGATCGCCTGAGAAAATGCCTAAAAACGCTTTGAGAGAAAATTTTTGGCGATCGCCCTCTAAAAATATAGAATTTTGATTAATCAAGATTTGCTGAAGTTATACAGAGATTTGTTGCATTAATCTCTAACTATTGTTAGAGTGACAAACCTTAAGTCTCAAATACTATAGGATAACAGAATTTCTGTAAAAATAAGTTCTCCTATTTAAAGGAACATAAGTACACCCGCTTACTCTTTCGCCAGGCACGCAAAATTCAATTTTTAATTCTGTTTTGATCACAACCTGGCAAAATGGCAACATCCCTATTCTGAGTTTCGTTATTCTCTGGGTTTAGTCTAGAGATAGTTGGGTAAAAAATTATCTTAGTGTCTCAGAACACTTTCTGTATCAAAATTTTCTGCCAATCTATTAATATCGATAGAAATCAGCATCTCATCTCTGCAAGTTTTTCTACCGAACTCCATATATTTATTTAGGAGGCGTAAATTATTTATTACCCAACATTTAGGTAGTACTAAACTAGGACTTAACTATACTCTTCATTGACTAGCCAAACAAAGGCGTAAAGAACATTAAAGGGTATTAAAGCTTTTGCCCATCATAGGTTAGGCTACACATAGCTGGTAAACACGATATCCGTAACTTCTCTGTGGTTGCCTAGTACTAAATCTGGGTACTCTTAAAGCGGATCGCTGCAAGGTATCATCTTTACTCACAGAAGTACATGAAGAAACAATAATTTTTGGATTTCTGTCTGAAAGATTAAACTTGCAAACTGAATAGTTTGATACGGCAAACTTAACAGTTATCTCATACCCTAAGCTAGGTAGTTAATTAACTACTGCAAATATATCCGGGAATTGTAATGAATAGTTTACAATACCAGTGGGTGAGAAAATCTAAAAAAAATATAAAAGTGACTAAAATGACTGTGGTGTCTGGAGGAAAAACGTGTTTCTGAGACTAGCGCATCAACATAGACAATTTGTTCAAGACTTGGTAATGAACCTGCAAGCCTTGGCTATTGTATTAGAACGACGCGGTTATCCTGCGTCTTGTTATACCTGTGGCGACCAAATGAATAGTGCTTCATTTATGGTGAGTCTAGGAAACAACCATCTGATTAGATTTTTGGTATCAGATTATGGGATTACTTGGACAGAAATGCGGGATGACCGCGAATTAATGAAGTTAGAAGGAGCAGAAGCAATTAACCAGTTACAGGAACTGGCAAATCTTGTGAAGCAATCCGCACCAGCTTATACGAGTGGTAAAGCCTTAGCCAAAAAGAGTTAAGGATTTCTAGATCGGATGGGTTATTTTCTAACAAACTTCCAGAATAAATTGCTCATTAACAATGGCTCACTGGTAATTGGTAATTGGTAATTGTGGCAGGGTTTTTCATCCCCCATTACCTATTCACCATTACCTTCAATAAGATTAGTTAATGACTAGATTGTGAAATGTTTTGTGTCCGTGAACTAAGATAGAAAAAATTTTTCAGATTTTGTGCATCTGCGATAGTGAAGATAAATCACTGTCATCTTGAAAAAAATGGCGAATTTACCAAGCAAGTACTATTGGTGATGTCATTGTTTTGTGTGACATTGAAAATCATTGAATTTTTGGTTGCTGTATCTGTGATGTTAGCGTCAGGCAACTGAGATATATTTTGCAGGATGGTGATGAGAATTATGCCTTGCGATCGCCAGATAATTTTGGCGATTTTGTGGCATAGATGTCTCCTTTTTGTGATATCCCAGATGTGGAAAACTATAATTTTTCACAAACTGGAAAATGTCTGAATCACAACCAAACCCAGCACTACCACCAACCGATGCTATCGAAATTACAGATAGTCGTGCTTTTGAAAGCTGGTTTGAATATCCCATCAGAGTGCAACCCCATCATACAGACTATGCAGGTATTGTCTGGCATGGGACTTATCTAACTTGGATGGAAGAAGCAAGAGTAGAGTGTTTACGTTCTATTGGGATTGAATTTGCTGATTTAGTTGCACTAGGCTGCGATTTACCAGTGGTAGAACTTTCAGTACGCTATCACCGTTCCATTCAATTGGGTATGCAGGCTGTAGTTAAAACTCGTATGACTGAAGTGACTGGTGTCCGCATTAACTGGGATTATGCAATTGTCTCAGTTGATGGACAGCAATTGTATGTCACGGCTAAAGTAACCTTGGTAGCTTTAGATCGAGAAAGAGGTAAGATTATGCGTCAGCTACCTGTAAGCGTTAAGGATGCACTGGCTAGGATTTCTGCGTTACATAGTAATTAATTAAGAATTCAGAAGTTAGAATTCTTAATTAACAAGGCACAGGGAACGGACAACAGATAATAGGGAAATACCCATCTGAAAATTAGGGAGCCATTTGTATGGACGGGTTTCCCGACTTGCATAAACTGGTGTGAGCTTGTATCTAATATTCGGGTGGGTTTTCAAAGCTGTTCCCTGTACCCAAAGAAGATGGTCAGACTTTTTGCTTAAAGTCTGATTACTTATTAACACGAATCTGCGAAAGAGTTTGAGTAAACTGAATTATTTGATGCCAAATATCTTGTGGTGTAATGCCAAAACCCACTTGTAGTAAAACAATAATTGCCGCAATAGTTAAGGCATTACTCACAGTTGTTTTGACAATCTTCCACAATATTGTAAATACAATCCAAGCAATAATTAAAGTGGGAATCATAATAATTTGTAATTCGTAATTTATAAGTCGTAATGGGGAAAGATTATAAAACTATTGTTTGGTAATAATACCGGAAATTGAAACAGTAATTCATGACTGGTGCTATTCTTTAGAAAAAATTTATAAAAACAAGATCCCCAACTTCATGGGATAAGTCGGGGATCTGAGTTTCTGAATTTTTACAAATCAAATAGGATTGCTATATCTGAGTTTTTATGGCAAAGAAATCATCTGTGGGGAAGTTACTAAATTTTTAGTTGCTGTTAAAACTTCTTGTCTTGCCCATTGATCGGCTGCCAAAATGTCATCTAAAGAAGGATTTGTACAGTTATCATTTTGATGGCGATCGCATACCCATTCAATACAACGAGGAATATCTAAAAAGCGAATTTTCTCTGCTAAAAATAAAGCTACAGCTTGCTCATTAGCGGCATTCAACACAGCCGGCATAGAGCCACCTGCCTTACCTGCGCTATATGCTAACTGCATACAAGGATATTTTTGATGATCTGGCTCACGGAAGGTAAAACTGCCAGCTTTGACTAAATCAAGGCGTTCCCAATCGGTGTAAATGCGATCAGGCCAAGATAAAGCATATAACAGGGGTAAACGCATATCCGGCCAGCCAAGTTGGGCTAAGACTGATGTATCTTGTAACTCGATTAACGAGTGAATGATGCTTTGGGGATGGATGACAATTTCGATATTGTCGTAATCTAAGCCAAACAGAAAGTGAGCTTCAATTACTTCCAAACCTTTATTCATCAAAGTAGCCGAGTCTACCGTAATTTTTTTGCCCATTGACCAGTTAGGATGTTTGAGTGCATCCGCCACTGTGACTTCTGGCAACTTTTCTACAGGCCAATCACGAAAAGCACCACCGGAGGCTGTCAGTAAAATCTTGCGTAAGCCGCCTTGAGGAACGCCTTGCAGACACTGAAATATAGCTGAATGCTCAGAATCAGCAGGTAAGAGTTTGACCCCATGTTTTTCCACCAAGGGTAGAACTACAGGGCCACCAGCAATCAAAGTTTCTTTGTTGGCGAGGGCAATATCTTTACCCGCTTCAATGGCGGCGATAGTTGGTAATAAACCAGCACAACCAACAATACCCGTAACAACAGTTTCGGCATCGCCATAGCGAGCAACTTCAATCACTCCGGCTTTACCAGCTAGTAAAATCGGCTGGGGATTGAGGTTTTGGATGGCTGCTTGGAGTGCGGGTAATTTATCTTCAGCTGCGATCGCTGCTATACTCGGCCGAAACTGCCGAATTTGCTCCGCAAACATCTCCACATTATTCCCTGCTGCCAATCCCACAATCCGAAACTTATCTGGGTACTGAGCGACAATATCTAAAGTCTGAGTACCGATTGAGCCTGTGGAACCAAGAAGAGTAATAGCTTTCACAATTGCTTAAGGATTTACAGATAACTCCCACTATAAATTGCTTGGGACTCAGATATAACAGCAATCCCTACAATCATTCATCAAAAGTTCTAAGTGCTACGAAAAAGTGTGAAAATATTGGCATTATTGCTCAGACACCAAATATCTGAATGGATAAAAATTTTTATCTACAGTATGCTGCCGTTGAGGATCAACATTGGTGGTTTGTTGGTCGCCGTCGAATTGTAGAGGCATTGATTCGTCAACTCAAACTTCCCAAACAAGCCAAAATTCTAGAGGCTGGCTGTGCCACTGGTGGTAACTTAAGTATGTTAGCTCGTTACGGTGAAGTTGCCGCAATGGAGTTAGATGAAACTGCTTGTCTGTTGGCTAACGAACGGCGAGTCACTACAGTACAACAAGGTAGCTTACCTGATAAAATTCCGTTTACTAGCCAGTATGACTTAATTGTGATCTTAGATGTTTTAGAGCATATTGATGATGATTTAGCTGCTTTAGAAGCATTGTCTAGTAGATTAAATCCAAATAGTTGGTTATTAATTACAGTGCCAGCTTATCAATTTTTATGGAGTTACCATGATGAAATTAATCATCATAAACGCCGTTATACATTGAAAAAATTACAACGAGTTGTGAAACAAGCTGGCTATACTGTCTGCTATGGTAGCTATTTTAATACTTGGTTATTTCCCTTAGTTGCTGGAGTACGTTTATTAAAAAAAATCTTGAAAATTGATCAGAAATCTGTTGCCAGTAGTGATTTAAATTTACCTGCAAAACCTATCAATAAGTTTTTAACTTTGTTATTTGCCAGTGAACGTTACTTGTTGAATCGGTTCAGTTTACCTTTTGGGGTATCTGTTGTGCTAATGGCACAGAAAAATTAATTGAAATTATAAAAATTTTCAGTAAAAAATAATTGAAAAATATTATGCGATCGCCAACAAATCATCCTGTAACTTGGATGATGGGCATTAGTGCCATAATTTTGTTTGCATCTAGCAGTTTACGGCACGAATTGTTTCAATCCAACTCTTTTGATTTAGGAATTTTTGACCAAGCAGCATATTTAATCAGTCAAGGAAAACCACCGATTTCTACAATCATGGGTTATCACATTCTTGGCGATCATGCAGCTTGGATTTGGTATCCCTTGGCTTTACTTTATAAAATTTATCCTAGTGTTTACTGGCTATTCGCTGTGCAAGCAATTGCATTGGCTTTAGGTGCTTTACCTACGTGGATGTTAGCGCGTCAAGCTGGGTTAAAAGACAGTCAAACGATCGCAATGGCTGCTGTATATTTGCTATACCCTTTAGTGTTTAATGTTAATTTGTTTGATTTCCACCCAGAAGTAATTGCTTTACCGCTAATATTAGCAGCAGCTTTGGCAGCACGTCTTAATCAAATAGGGTGGTTTTGCTTAGAGATATTTCTCATATTAGGGTGTAAAGCTGTACTTTCATTTACAGTTGCTGCGATGGGTTTTTGGTTACTGTTGTTTGAAAAGCGGCGGTTACATGGTGCGATCGCCATTTTTTCTGGAGTGGCTTGGTTGTTAATTGCAACTCAATTAATTATTCCTAATTTTAGCGGTGCAGAAGCAGCAGCAGTTGGACGTTATAGCTATTTAGGTAACTCAGTTGTAGAAATTGCTAAAAATATAATTTATCAACCAGGGTTAATTGCAGGAAAAGTATTTGTCTTAAGCAACTTAGAATATTTATTACTGCTATTGTTACCTGTAATCTGGGGTTTTTCATTTGTAGGACTGAAACCGTTAGTGGCTGCTATTCCTTGCTTGGCACTTAACTTAATTGCTGATTATCAACCACAGAAAGATTTAGTTCACCAGTATTCTTTACCAGCTTTACCATTTATATTGTTAGTTTTAATTTCTAGTTTGGCAGCAGGAAAAGGATTAATCCAAAATAAACGAGCAATTATTATATGGTCATTGATAGCATTTTTAAGTCTAGCAAAATATACGCATTTTTTTGGCAAATATTTTCATTACCTTGATACTTGGCAAGCTACGCGACAGGCGATCACTTTAGTGAAAACTCAAGGTAGTGTAATAACTACAGAAAAAATTGCTTCACATTTAACTCATAGAGAATTAATTCAAACAACCTCAGCTAATGAGGCAAATATTGATAACTTAAATACTTTTAATTATGTATTGCTAAATCTCCGTCATCCTGGCTGGGTAGATTTTTCAGATGCGGCTATTAGCATAGTAAATCAACTAAAAAAGTCCACAATATTTGATTTAAAGTATCAGCGTAATCATGTTTATTTATTCATTAAAAAATAACTTTATGAAAAAAATACGTAAAGCTGATACTCTCTGGTTGATGATTGGTACGAGTGCTGTAATTTTATTTTTATGTAGCAGCTTACGACATTTGTTATTTCAATCAACTGCTTTAGATTTAGGTATGTTTGACCAAGGTGTTTATTTAATTAGTCAAGGCAAAACACCAATTTCTTCCTTTACTAATTACCATATTCTTGGTGATCATGCAGCTTGGATTTGGTATCCACTGGCGTTACTATACAAAATTTACCCCAGTGTTTATTGGTTATTTGCTGTGCAAGCAATTGCATTAGCCTTAGGTGCATTACCTACCTACCATTTAGCACGCCAAGCTAAATTGAACGAAAGCCAAGGGCTAACTATTGCTGCTGTTTACCTACTGTATCCTTTAGTATTTAATGTTAACTTGTTTGATTTTCATCCAGAAGTTATAGCTGTACCAGTACTTTTATGGGCAGTTTTAGCAATGAGAAATCAACAACTTGGGTGGTTTTGTTTCAGTATTTTATTGGTGTTGGGATGTAAGGCAATATTAGCTTTAACAGTTGTCGGATTAGGCATTTGGTTACTATTATTTGAAAAGCGTTTATATGGAGCAATCGCAATTATTAGTGGTGTTGCTTGGTATGCGATCGCTAACAAAATTATTATTCCTCTAATTGGTGGCGATGCAGCTTCAATAGACCGTTATCTTTTTCGCTATCAATACTTGGGAAAATCTTTTACAGAATTAATTAATAATTTGTTGTTTCAACCTGGATTAGTTTTGCCAAAACTTTTTTCTTGGGATAATTTGGCATATTTAATATTATTACTTATCCCAATTGTTTGGGGTATTTGCTGGCAAGGAATAGCACCTCTAATTGCAGCATTGCCTTGTGTAATGCTAAACTTATTGGCTGACTATCAACCACAAAAAGATTTGATTCATCAATATTCTGTTCCGGCTTTACCATTTTTGATATTATCAGTGATTGCAAGTTTATCTTTAGGTAAAGGATTGTTCCAAAATAAACGTGCAATTATTATGTGGTCAATGGTAGCATTTTTGAGTTTGGCAAAGTTTACTTATTTTGGTGGCAAATATCTGCAATCTTTGGATACTTGGCAAGCTACAAAAGAAGCCATCGTTCAAATTCAGCCAGATAAAAGTGTTCTTACTACAGATGAAATTGCGCCTCATTTAACTCATAGGCAATTAATTAAGTTAATAGCTACTCCAGCAGCACAAATTAATTTAAATATATTTGATTATGTATTGCTAAACCTGCGTCATCCTGGTTTATCGAGTAAACCAGAGTTTGACCAAGATTTATTTAAATTATTGCAAAGCCGCCAAGATTTTAAACTGACATATCAGCGTGATGATGTTTTGTTATTTCAAAAGTCTAATTTATAGCTTATTAGCTGGTGCAATTAAATTAAATCCTTCAGCCGTACCAAGATTTTGACTATTAGCTAAAGTAATTTTTTTTAAAGTGGTGTTATCTATAAGTAAATAAGATGATTGAGACAACATTTTTTCTAATTCCCCAGGATTTTGAGGTACAACTTTGCAATCACAATAAAAATTTAAACTAGGACGACTATAAGCAAAGGATGTGTAAATTGTTGTTCCTGGTAAAACATGTTTGCTAATCAATTTTGCAACTGGTTTGACAGCAAAATTTTCATTTAATTCCCAAATCCAAGATTGGGAACTCATCAATAGTAATAAGACGAAATACATCCCAGAAAATAACACAGGAATAAATCTGCGATCGCGATTATAAATTAACCATGCAACCACACTCATACTAATTGTTAAAACAATACTCATAGCGATTAATACAGGCTCTTCTTGTGCAACAGTAAAGTAAACAATACCGCCTAAACCTGCAAGCGCCATAATAACTATAAATACTAACCAAATTCTAGGATTAAATGCTTTTTTTTGCCAAATTTTACTGATTTTTGCGCCAATTGCCAATGCTAAAAATGGGTATATAGGCACAACATACCAAGGCAGTTTTGTAGTGATGAAAGAAATAGCTAGAAAATAAATAGTCGTGCCTACTAAAACTAAGCTACCCCAGCTAGAATACCGTTTTTTCCAAGCTAGATAAAATCCTTCTGGCCAAAATAACAACCAAGGAAAAGCATATTTCAATAGCTCCAGTAAATAATACCAAGGAGCGCCTGTATTACCCTCAACAGGTTGGGATATGCGGTCAAAAGTTTGGGCTTGTAGATTGATTTGTAAGAAGTTACCACCATAATACTGCCATTGAGCAATATACCAAGCGATCGCCGGCGCAATTCCTAACAAAATTCCTGTCCATAAATAAATGTTACTAAATACAGCTAATTGCGATGATGCCAAAATAAATAATCCGGCAATACCACCCAGCAACAAAACTAGCATTCCCTTAATCAGAGTAATTAATCCCAGACAAAATCCCACACCTAAAGCCCAAGGTTTCTGCTGACGTGACTTTAATAAACAAAATAACAATAGTAAAAAAAACGTAATGCTGGTACCATCTAACATTGCCAAGCGTCCATGACGCACTACAGGCAAAGTTGTTAAGTAAACTAACGCCGCAAACAAAGCTGATAAACTATCGTTAAACAGCAAACCCCCCACTAAATAAAGTAAAGGCACTCCCAACGCTGTTAACACAGCACCTGGTAAGCGTGTTGTCCATTCATTCACACCTCCCAAAGAGTAAGACCAAGCAATTAACAAGTGCATTAGGGGCGGCTTATTATGATAAGGTTCACCAGATAAAGTTGGATATAGCCAATGCAAAGAACCAAAAGATGCACGCCAAATTTCACGGGCGACTTGCGCCACTGTACCTTCATCCCAGTCTCGTAAGGGTGAATTTCCTAAACACAGCAGCCACAGAAGTAAAGAACCCAGTAGCAAGCAAAATAGCCATTCTTTTTCTCGGAATGGGCGCATATAGAAATTTAGTGTAATTATTTAATCGAGTGTTTATTGATTGCGATAACTAGATATAATTTTGAGATTCAATTACTTCAGAAGGATTTTTATATAAAAAACTATATAAATAATTTTATAGTACATATCTGTCGGAAAACTTGCCTTGTATTGCTGCTTTGATTGAATAATTTGATAAAAACTGTGATTCAACCAATATACTCTTTAGTAATTCCCATTTATAACGAAGAAGAAAATATTACAGAAATGTATCGTCGTCTGCATCATGTGGCAGAGCAATTAGACGGTGAAGTTGAGTTAATTTTAGTGGATGATGGTAGCCGCGATCGCTCTTTGAGTATGATTCGAGAACTCCGCCATCTCGATAGTCGAGTGCGTTACCTCAGTTTTGCGCGAAATTTTGGTCATCAAATCGCTGTCACCGCTGGGATAAATTTTGTTCAAGGCAAATGTGCAATTATTATGGATGCGGATCTGCAAGATCCCCCAGAGCTAATCTTCCAGATGCTGGAAAAATGGCAACAAGGCTATGAAGTAGTGTATGCTCAACGTCTATCGCGTAAACAAGAAAGTTGGCTAAAACGCTTTACTGCTTATGCTTTTTACCGTATTCTCCGGCGTTTATCTCATGTCGATATCCCAACAGATACAGGAGATTTCTGTTTACTAGACCGACAGGTTGTAGATATTCTCAATGCTATGCCCGAACGTAACCGTTACATTCGCGGTTTACGCGCTTGGGTGGGTTTTCGCCAAACTTCTGTACTTTTTGAACGAGAACCGCGTTTTGCTGGCAAAGTTAAGTATACCTTTGGTAAGTCTTGGGCTTTAGCCATTGATGGCATTATTTCCTTTTCCACAGTGCCATTAAAGTTAGCTACTTATTTAGGTATGGTAGCAGCTGCGATCGCTCTATTGATGATCCTCCTAGTACTGTATTGGCGTTTATTTGACCATACTAGTCCTTTAATTGGCTACAGCTTGATTACAATTGCTATATTTTTTCTCGGTTCTGTACAGTTAATTTGTATTGGTATTTTAGGCGAGTATATTGGGCGAATTTACGAAGAAGTTAAAGCCCGCCCTATATATACAGTCAAAGAAACTGGTGGTTTGATTAAAATCTCAGAAATGCAGTCTAAATAGTCACCTTTAAATCCAGTTAAGCAACAGCAATTACCTGCCTAAACTGCTGCATATTTAACTTGCATTTTTTAATTTAGGAGAAAAACGTCAATTTATTTACCCTGCGGTTTGAACGTCAAATTGAGGTATGTAACAACTTATGACCCCGCAAGAATTTAGTTTATTAATTATATCAGTCCTCATCAGTTCAGCAGGACAATTCTTTTTGAAAATAGGTGCAAACAAATTAGGGAAGGTTCATCTAGGGAACGCAATTAATCACATTTTCAGTATTATAACCATACCAGAACTTTTAATCGGATTAACTTGCTATGGCATAGGTGCTATGTTTTATATTCTGCTGCTCACACGAGTTAATCTCAGTGTTGCTGGCCCATCTATCTCTATAGGATATATTTTCTCTGTCTTGCTAGGATATTGGATATTGAAAGAACCTATCTCTCTAATACGTTTGTTTGGTTTGGGCTTTATTGTAGTGGGTGTAATATTAGTAGTTTGGCGGAAATAAAATCTCTAGTTGATGAGGTTATTACATGGTTAGATAATAAATTGTGAAAATCTAATTATTAATAGAGCTAATTGATTTATCTATATTATACACATAGAGTGAATTAATATTAAATTTTGTTTAACTTTTTATAAAAAACGAATTTAAATAGTATTATAATTAGACTAAAATATATTTAAAATCATGAATTACTCATATCATCTAAAATGAATGATTAAAGAGTATATAAACTAACGGCTTATGATTCCTTAATAATGAGAAACTAGCTTTTGTTGATTGCCAGCATATAGATCGATGAAAAGCACAGAAAAACTCATGCTAAAGCAAGAAGTTAATTTTTTCTTCAACATTAAAGAATATTTTTTAGCAGTAAAATATACAATATTAAATAAAAACTGGGTATTTATTGGCGGAGCTTGTGGGTAAATAACCAACTCTCACGAAATCATCAAATATAGATAAAAATTTTGTAGAACATGAGTTTTTCTTCATTTCTAGAAATTCTCTAGGAAGCTTCTCGAAGCTAAAGAAATTGATTAGTTTCTCAATGAAAGTAGAATTTTTTTGCTTGTCAGTATGGGAAATAACAATTTAGCAACAAAAATCAGTGTTTATGTAATGGCTGTCACTGCAATGAGTATTGGCACTAAGTAAAATTACTTATGGTGTAACTACCTTTTTATCTGGATAACTCAAAGATAAACTTCTGTAAAACTGAACTCAATTTTCAGGATTAAGGGAAAGTATTTGAGTATCTAAATTTTAGATAAAAGTGTGCTATAAATTACCGTCAGAACCATACATAATGGTTCGACCCTTGAAGGAGTTATGAAGTGGAACAAAATAAATCGTTACTTTGGCCGCAAGGTATCTTGATTGCTTTGCTTGCCTTGGGTGCTACATTAAGCATTGCTGTTATGATGCTTCTGAGACCAAATGCTTCTGAAGCACAAAGCAATCAGCGTATAAATATAAATAATAATTTAGTTGCTAAAGTTGGTACTCAAAAGCGGATTGAGGGCTTAAAAGCTGCAATGCTAACGACTTGGCAACAAGAAGCACAAGCTAAAGGTCTTGGTTATGCTTTAGCTACACGCTTTCAAGGGGCAGTAATTAAAGAGGCTAAACTCAGTCCAAATCAAAAAGTAATCGCACTAACGTTTGATGATGGGCCTTGGCCTGAAAGTACGGCTCAAGTACTAGAAATTCTCAAACAGAATAATATTAAAGCCACATTTTTCGTCGTTGGTCAAAACGTCAAAAATTTCCCAGACTTACTCAAGCGGGTAAGTGCTGAAGGTCATGTCATTGCTAACCACACTTGGCATCACTGGTATCATTTTATGAATCAACAGGCAGCGGCCTATGAAATTGAGCATACAACAGACATGATTTACCAGACTACAGGTATCAAAACAAATTTGTTTCGCCCACCTGGAGGAATAATGCACAATGGCGTAGCCGCATACGCTAAAAATGCCAAGTATGCCATTGTGATGTGGTCGTCTGATTCGATTGACTATTCCCAGCCTACTGTACCAAAGCTGATTGATAATGTCTTTCGGTTAGCTAAACCAGGGGGTATTGTCCTGATGCACGATGGCGGTGGAAATCGTTCCCGCACTGTGCAAGCTTTACCAGAGATTATTAATAGATTTCGCAAGCAAGGATACCGTTTTGTGACTGTTCCAGAACTTTTAGAAATGGAAGATAAAGCACAAAGTCTAATTGCCAAGAAAAAGTAATAAATAACTTAATAATTACTCATGATTAATATGTAATTTGTTTATGTGACTATACTTCACCAGTTGCGATCGGCAAAATTATACTTGAAATAACATCTTGAACTATTCTCAGTAATGGTCAGGTGGGCAATATCTGCCACATAAAACTCAAGCATCAAGCGAAGTTTCTACATTGTCCACCTGACTTTAATTGCAATCAAGTAGATAGTGAAAGATAATGTAAGCGAAGATAATAACGTTCTTTATCGCTTTAATTGCTCTCGCCATTCATCTAAACTAATATACTTATTCTCTATCACATCGAGAACTTCTATTAGTCCGCTGTTATTAAACACCCGAAACCAATAAATTGTGGAATCATAGTCTGATTGATTTTCAAATATCCGAATTTTATAGTAAGGTTCATTGGGAGTAGGAGAACCGTCAACGATCGCACCTAATTTAATAGTGCCTTTAGAAAGCCGTTCAATTTCCTTAGCTTTGCGTTGTACTTGTGGTAACTTCCACACTAAATTCAAAGCTCTATCTTCATCAATTTTGTTAGTCAATTCAGCAAATTTCACAATATTAGCTGTATTTAACTCAGATAATGTTTGTGAAGTAATTAACCCCGCTTTAACATCATGATTGGAACTTTGAGAAAGAGCTACTTGGCATCCCACACTCATCAATGAAGAAGAGATTATCGATACGTAAATGAATGTTTTCATGGAGTAATCCCTGAGTGTTATGCTTTCTTTCACTTCATGTCATATATACACTAGGGTAACAGCCATAACCTTAAATATGGGGTGATTAATCATTTCTTCTTACTAGTATTAGTAATTGTACTGAGGTTGTATCTATCAGATCTCCGAATTCTTTTAAAAAGCGGGAATCTTGCACTTTACTAATAATTCATAACTGCAAAATAATTACTTTAACGGAATTTTTGCCTGTAGAAATACTTGCTCAACTGTAAATTCCAACCCTGGGAACAGCGCATCTTTGAGAATTTCATCTCCCATATATGTTTGTGGTGCTGCATCTGGGAAAAACACAGTAATACTTCTGGCTTTGCTATCAACTACCCACACTCGCAGTACTTTTGCATCTAAATAATTTTGGGCTTTAGCTATCATTTGACCAAAGGTTTGCCCTGGTGAAATTATTTCAATAACTAAATCTGGCGGAACAGAACATACTCCTTCTTCTTCCCAGTCCGAGGGCAAACGTTCGTTCGAGATGTATAAAATATCAGGTACAGGAACCCAATCTTGTCCCCTACGAGTTAAAGAAACAGCTAATTCTGGGCATACTTCTCCATTAGCGCCACACAATTGTTCAATCAAGTTGAGCAGGACGCGAGTCAGTTTAGAGTGAAATTTTTTCGGTGACATTTTGACAATAGCTTGACCATCCACAAGTTCATAGGTAGTATCTCCTTCACCAGAAGGAAGATGTAAAAACTCTTGTAAAGTTAATTGATTTTTGCTTTGAAGAATCATGGTGCAAACCATCTGTTAGCTAGTTTAATTGTAACTAGACTGATTTCGGCATACACTGGAAACGTAATTCTATTTTTCTTGGGAAGAAGAATAGGTTTGATAAACTTCTACACTTATTCGATTAATTTATTTGGGAATTGCTTCATAGGATGTTACTTAGCTGTGATGAATGAGTCAGTGGATATTGAAGTAATTAGATCTGAAGCACTAAGAAAACTTGGCAGGAACATAGTTAATTTTTCTAAAATCGAAGCTGGATTAAAATACTTGCTTTCTGTGGGTCACTTAGAAGGAAAAGAAAAAACTATTTCCGAACAGTTACGTAAAAATCAGACCAGACTCAGAAAACAAACATTGGGTCGTTTAGTTCAGGAATTTCATAAAAATATTTTGGCAGATGCTAATCAATCCGAGCCTACAACAGACTTTTCTGAAGTAGGTATTTCTGTCTCATTGAAGGTTAATTATAATAATCCAGATTTCTTAAAAGAGCAAAAACGTGCGCTTAAAAACATTGTGACTGAGCGAAATAAATTAATTCATCAAGACTTAGCATTGATTGATATTAGCTCTATAAAAGATTACCGTAATTTAATCACTGTTTTAGATGAACAAAACCCCCGTCTATTAGCTCAACTGGAAGAACTCATGTGGATTCTAACGTCACTGAGAGAGACTTTGACAGCTTTTCAGGATTTCTCTAAATCACCAGATTTTCTTCAAAGTATACAATCTAACCAATCTGACCCCTAAACCTAAGACATAATAAAGAAGAGCTTAAGCTATCTTCAGGATTGATTCTATAACTAATTGCTTCCTAAAAACAGGCAATAAAGCTCATATCCTCGAATTGCCCCTGTACATTCTCCTTGCTCAATTTATCTAGCTAATCTATTGCATTCCTTGTAATACTTGCTGGATGACATCTGCTGGTACTTGGTCGGTAACTGTAACTACACCAATTTGAGTCGGTAACACAAACCGCACTTTACCTGCTTTGACTTTTTTATCTAGTTGCAGTGCGTCGATAATTGCGGCAATATCCACACCCGCAGGTAATTTGGTGGGTAAACCTGCTTTTTGAACGATCGCATTTTGTCGGTCAGTTTCGGCTTGTTGCAACATACCTAAATT
The DNA here is from genome assembly GCF_059384975.1 of Nostoc sp. C96. Taxonomy (NCBI): domain Bacteria; kingdom Bacillati; phylum Cyanobacteriota; class Cyanophyceae; order Nostocales; family Nostocaceae; genus Nostoc; species Nostoc sp. C96. The sequence goes on from NZ_CM182020.1 coordinate 1,706,757, forward strand.
GACAGCAATTTGTCCAGCCGCTACCATACCGATCGCAACTGCTTCGCCATGATTAACTAATCGATAACCTGTCAAGCTTTCGATCGCATGACCGATAGTGTGTCCATAATTGAGAATTGCCCTGAGTCCACCTTCTTTCTCATCTTTACCGACAACATCGGCTTTAGCTTGGCAAGAACGAGTTAATATTTCATTCAACAGTTCCGGCTTCATGTACCGGAGTTGATTGAGATGTTTACTAGCTTCCATTTGGGTAAATAATTCCCCATCCCAAATCACACCATACTTGATAACTTCTGCCATACCTGCACGAAACTCACGCACAGGTAGAGTTTTCAATACTTCTGGGTCAATTAAAACTAAGCGCGGTTGATGAAATGCGCCAATTAAGTTTTTACCATTGGGATGATTTACGCCTGTTTTGCCGCCAATAGCAGAGTCTACCATTGCTAAAAGCGTGGTGGGTACTTGGACAACGTTAATTCCTCGTAGCCAAGTAGCAGCCGCAAAACCAGTCATGTCACCAATCACGCCTCCCCCCAAGGCTACCATTGTCGAGGAACGTTCTAGGCGGTTTTCTAAGGCGACATCATAGAGTTTTTGGATGGAGTTGAGGGTTTTGTAGCGTTCCCCGGCTGGTAAGCAATAACTCGCCACGTTAAATCCTGCGGATTTGAGTGATGCGATCGCTCTTTCGCCATAATGCTTGAAAATAGATGGATTAGAAACCAACACTACTTTCTGCCCTAGCTTGAGATTGGCCATACTTTGACCAAGTTGATCTAAGCTGGCAGGTGCGATCGCAATCTCGTAAGACTGCTGCGGTAAATTAACGTTAATAGTAGAAGTCATTGCCCAACCCTAAAAAGCGCCCGTGGGCTTGTATTTTAACGCAATCTGGGAACAAAAGAGAGGCAGATGAGTAGGGTGGAGAAGTAATAACAAAGGACAAATGACCATTGACCATTGACCCTTGACTAATGGTTCAATAGATTTAGTGAAGTATTGTGGAGAAGCATCAAAATGTTTGCAATAGTTGCTTACGTCGGTTTTTTAGGTTTATTTACAGCGATCGCAGCTGGTCTGTTGTTCGGTCTACGTGCTGCTAAAATCCTCTAAAAATTAAGGGTATAAAGGTGTAAGGGTATAAGTTAGGCAAAATTCTACACCCTTACACTCGATTTACTTATCCCACAGCCGCAGGACTAGCAATCTGATTTGCTCTTTGCACAGGCGGACGCATTTCTAAACCCAGCAAGTTCAACATTTCCTGGTCAGCATCATAATCTGGACAAGGAGTGGTGACAGTGAGCATTTTGTTGTCGTCACTGGAAAATATAGAATTAGCTCCTGCCATAAAACAGAAAGCTTGCTCAACTTGAGAAAGTCTGGCACGGCCAGCGCTCAAACGTACATCAGAAGTTGGCATAACAATACGTGCTGTAGCAATCATCCGCACAACATCCCAAATGGGGACATCTGGTTGATTTTCTAAGGGTGTACCTTCAACTTGGGAAAGAATATTAATTGGAACTGACTCTGGATGAGGATTGAGGTTTGCCAGGGTGTGCAACATCGATACACGGTCTTCAGCCGTTTCACCTAAGCCTAAGATACCGCCAGAGCAGACAGTTACATTAGTTTGTCTGACATTCTCAATTGTATTTAGGCGATCGCTATAAGTCCTGGTAGTAATAATTGTGCTGTAATAGTCTTCTGAGGTATCTAAGTTATGGTTGTAAGCATACAATCCGGCTGTTTCTAATCGCTTCGCTTGGTCGGCTGTCAACATCCCAAGGGTGCAGCAGACTTCTAAACCCATATCGGTCACTTCTTTGACCATTTCCAGCACTGTTTCAAACTGAGAGTTATCCCGCACTTCCCGCCAAGCCGCACCCATACAGACACGACTAATACCCTTTTGTTTAGCTGTTTGGGCAATATTTACTACTGTATCTTTGTCTAGAAGTGCCTGTGGTTTCACTTCTGTTTTGTAACGAGAAGATTGAGCGCAGTAGCTACAATCTTCTGGGCAACCTCCTGTTTTAATGGAGATAAGTTTACAAACCTGTATTTTTTTAGGGTCATGATATTGGCGATGTACACTAGCAGCTTGATAAATAAGCTCTAGCAATGGCATATCATAAATCTTCTGAATTTCTGCTTCCTGCCAATCGTAGCGTATTCCCACCGACATTCAATAAATCCTTCTTGTTGACTGGATTGATTAATATCTGTCTTGTTGCTGGATCTGTTGAAGTACTGCTTTCAATCCTAGGGCTGTAGACATTAGACATCAGCTTATCAAGATTTTGCTGGGATGGCAGATTAATAAATCAATATAATTGAAGAATTCAGGAGTCAGAATTCAAAATAAGAATAGGCTCTATACCTAAATTTGAGACTATAAATCCACTAAAAATATAGATCCCCGACTTGTTGCAAAAAGTTGGGAATCTATAATCTGTTGGGAAAATTTAGCGGTGTGAATTAGCGATCAGGCAATCTAATATCTAGAACCAGTACGTACTTCATTAGGATCGCGGTAAGTTGTGGGTTCTTGGCGCTTACGAGCTAAACCCGCTAAACCAGCTAGACCAAGTAAACCTAACCAACCCCAATTGGAATTGCGATCGCCTCTCACATCATTAGTTCCTTGGTAAGATGTTGTACCTGTAGTATTTGTTGTGCCTGTGCTTGTTCCGTTAGTATTTGTAGTGTCAGTTCCATTTCCAGTAGTTCCTGTGGTGCCGGAGCCTGTACCATAAGTATCTGTGCTACCTGTACCTGTACCACTTCCAGTCCCAGTGGTGCCAGAACCAGTACCTGTAGTGCCTGTACCAGTTCCGGTAGTTCCAGTACCTGTACCGTAAGTGCCTGTTGTATCTGTGCCAGTTCCGGTAGTGCCTGTACCTGTACCATAAGTACCTGTTGTACCTGTGCCAGTTCCGGTAGTTCCAGTACCTGTACCATAAGTACCTGTTGTACCAGTTCCAGTTCCGGTGGTTCCAGTACCTGTACCATAAGTGCCTGTTCCAGTTCCGTAAGTACCTGTAGTGCCTGTACCAGTTCCAGTTCCGGTGGTTCCAGTACCTGTACCATAAGTGCCTGTTCCTGCTCCGCTACTTCCTCCACTACCTGTACCACTTCCTCCAGTTTGAGCATAAATAGGCGTGGATAGTGCAATTGCACAACTGATGGTGAATAAACCCACTAAAACAGACTTGGATAAATTAAGAGATTTCATGTTTTAAGTTCCTTTTATGGACTAAATACTCTGTTTGTTTGATTGGAAAAAATTCTTGGTAGTGATTATTTCCTATTTTTAGGCTGATGCTAAACGTTGAAAAACTAGGCTTATACCTATTAGACATAAGCTCCTTTCCACTTAAGGAACCTAGTATCACTCAAATACTTATTTAATTTTCAAATTAATGCGGATTCATCTATCACAAAAGCTTTAAAGAACCATATCTTCTATTTTTTTGCCAGGATGAATAATTGATTAGCCTTTTGTTGTTCGTCTTAAGTAAGTAATCCCAAACTATTTCATGCTTTTCAATAATTTAGATTGTTGCAGACCCTTCAGAACGCAACCTCTTTCTAGAGAGATAAGTTGCAGCTATTGAAATAACAGCAAAATGGAGGATTTAAAAATTAAACACCTTGCTCAACTTTAATAATTCATTTATCCAAAGTATTGGAATCTCTAAAAATAATCTCGGAAAATTATATAAGATAACCTATTGATACTTAGCTATTATTGTTAATTCTTCTTTGATAGATAAAGGTTGATATCCTAAAGCAAAAGCTTGAGAACTATCTAAAGAAACATCTGCTGGTCTTGGTGCTGACATTTTTACATCTTTTTGGCGACAGCTTTTTATGCCTGTGGGTGGTAGTTTAAATACTTCCACCAATAACTGCCCAAAGTCATAGCGGGAAATCCGTTCTTTCCCTCCTAAGTGAATGATACCATTCACTTTTTGTAAGGCTAACAATAATCCTTTAGCCGCTGTTATCGCACTGGCTGGTGTGCGGTATTCATCAATAAATAAACTTAATTCTTTTTCTTCCTTTAAAGTTTGAATAAATGGTTGAATAAAGCTCTGTGCTGTGGGTGTCGCACTGCCAAATAATAAAGGCATCCGGCAGACTGCGGTCATAGGATATCGCTCTAACATACCCATCTCAGCCATGACTTTTTGCTCACCATAAATATTGATGGGGCATACTGGTGCAGCTTCATGATAAGGAGCAGTTAAACCATTGAAAACTTGATCAGTTGATGTAAACACGCAAGGAATCGAATAATCTGCACATAGTCCAGCTATATTGCAAGATGCCGTGACATTAATTAAGTGTGATTCTTGAGGATAAATTTGACAAAAATTTGGTTGTGAGTGGGCGGCTGTATGAATAACTGCGGCTGGATTAATATCGTTAAATAGTTGTTTTAATTCTTGAAAGTCTGTTAAATTGACTTTCAGTATTTTGATTCCCGGAATTTCTATAAAATGTGAGTTATAAGTACTATAAACTTCCCATTCTGGTTTTGCTAGTTGGCAAAGATGCCATCCTAAAAAACCACTGGCTCCGGTAATCAGTAATTTTTTCATATATTATTTTTGATCGCAGCGAGCAGAGCAACGCAGAGATTAGATTTAGTTAATCCAAATCATACCCTGTAACTTGCAGCAGAGTGTATAGTATTACTTATATAGCAGGGAATAGGCAACAGGAAATAGGCTGGAAAACTATTTATTGTCTATGTTTTAGATTATTTATTTTCCTCATCTATCTAGCAATTGCTAAAATTTATGGCTGTCACAAGCAGCTATTGAATTAATTTTTGAAATCTTGGATCACTACGCACTTTTTTAAAGTCTGGATCGGTTTTCGCTAATTGTTGGTATTTTCCTGGAACTAGGCGTGTGGCAGCTTTTAAGTTGGTAATTGCTAATTCTACTTTGTTTTGCAAGGCATAAGTACAAGCTCGATTGTAATAAATTTCTGGCTTGTCTGGCTTAATAGCGATCGCCTGATCATAAGATGCTAAAGCCTCTTGATAACGTTGCAGTTTTGTTAAGGCGATACCTCGGTTAATCCAGGCTTCTTGTTTGTTTGGTTTAATGGCGATCGCTCGATCATAAGCTAAAATTGCGGCTGCATAACTTTGTAATGATGCTAAAGCATTACCTCGGTTATACCAAGCTTCATCTTTATCCGCTTTGATAGCGATCGCTTGATCATAAGATGCTAATGCTTCTGTGTGTTTTTGCAGTTTTGTCAAAGCTATGCCTCTGTTAATCCAAGCATCTGCACTGTCTGGTTTAAAGGCGATCACTTTGTCATAAGCTACGATGGCTTCTGGATATTGTTGTGCATCTAATAATTTATTGCCTTGATGAAATAAATTTTCTGCCTTTTGACTCGTCTTTGCTTCTGTCAGCAACTGAGAAACATTAATTTCTTGTACCACTTGCTGGGTATTTTTTATTGATGATTGTGCTTTGCTATCGCAGCCAGAAGTGAAGCAAATAATCAAGCTAGAGGCAGCCAAGCAGCGCCAAAAGACCATGCTATACCTACAGAACTCTAAATTTGATGTTAAATCATTTTGATATTTATTAATAGTATCATAAAGGACTGTTGTTTTTTAATTAATCTGCTTATCTGGGTGATTACTCAGTTTTGCTGCTCATTAACCAGACTACATTAAATCCATGTTTATTCTTTGCGAGATAAGCTTTTTAGCCTAGATTTGGCTGAATGAATTTAGCTATGAGCCAAAAAACTATAGCATTTCTAATTATTTCAGCAATGACAATACAGAAGATCAGATCCCCGACTTATTAAAGAAGTCGGGGATCTTGTTGTTCATGAATAATTGATGACTACTATATATTAAATATCTGACAATAAATATAAAACTCTAAAATCGCATAAAATTAGTGTCTATAATTTGTTTAGGCTAATTCACAAAAAAAGATAAATAAAAAATTGATATTTCAAAAAATATCGTGTTAATAATATGTCCAAATTTTTTGGCAATTTTGGCAGATGTTTTAAAAATTAAACTTGACACACTAGCTGAGAAAAAGATATTTATGCCAATCATAAAAATATGTCAGTCGGCAATCTTTTTTAGATAATTAATTGAATATTTTGGCTAAATTTGATTAATAAAAATCTATCATTATTATGATCTTATTCCAGGGCAAAGGTATATAAATAGGTCTATAAACCAGCAAAAGCTAGTATGGTTAGCTTTTTCATCACTTTTTATGAGCTAGGTTCAATTTTTGCAGAAAGTGAAAATGTAGGCAAAGTATGAATCACAAATTACTATTGACTCAAGATCTCAGTTCACCCATTTAGGTGAAGGCAAGTAAAATTACTAAAGACTAATATTAAGGAACGTTAATTTATATCTTCCATAATTCTTCATAAATAAAAAATCCCCATAATTTTTAGTCTTATAGCTTGTATAGACCAACTCAAAAGCCCAAAAGTACTCGTTAGACCGTGATTTATGAACACCTACATAGAAGTTCCCGTTATTGGCAAAGTTTATCACCCATTCCGCTGGCTGATTGGGTTGATAGCCACGGGTGCTGTTGTGGTTGGTGTTACTACTACCGCCAACATAGTTAATCGATCAGCCGCTGAACAGGATATTACACAACTAACTGTGCCGGTAGAAGCTAAAAATGTGACTTTGAAAATTACTGCCAGTGGTAAGGTTGTACCTGTACAAAGTGTGAATATCAGTCCGAAAAATCCTGGGGTGCTGGCAGAATTATATGTAGAACAAGGCGATCGCGTAGAGCAAAATCAAATTATTGCCAGGATGGATGTAGGGGATTTACAAGCGCAAATTCTTCAGTATCGCGCTAATTTAGCCCAGTCCCAAGCCCAGTTAGATGAAGCCTTAGCAGGAACTCGTCCCCAAGAAATTACTCAAGCAAAGGCGCGGTTGTCTCAAGCCCAAGCACAATTAGCCCAAGCCCGTGCAGGTAATCGTCCCCAAGAAATTGCTCAAGCTCAAGCCCAAGTAGATGCAGCCCAAGCAAGGGTAAATTACACCGCAGAACAAGTTAAACGTTATCAATATCTTTATCAACAAGGCGCGGAGAAAAAGCAATTATTAGATCAAGCAGTCAGCGAAGATAAATCGGCTAAAGCGAATTTAGAAGAAGCTCGTCGTCGGCTGTCTTTAATGCAAAGTGGCTCACGCAGAGAAGAAATTGAGATGAAAGAAGCGGCTGTCACTGAAGCACAAGCCGCCTTAGTTTTATTAGAAAATGGTACACGCAAAGAAGAAATTGCCCAACGTCAAGCCGCAGTCAAAGCAGCGCAAGCTCAGTTAGCCGCAGCTGATGTCAAAATACAGGAGACTGTAATTCGCGCTCCCTTTGCAGGAATTATCACGCAGAAATATGCCAATATCGGTGCATTTGTCACACCAACTACCTCTGCTTCTTCAGATGCGTCGGCGACTTCTAGTTCAATTGTGGCTGTTGCTAAAGGTTTAGAAGTATTAGCAAAAATCCCCGAAGCAGATATTGGCAGAGTTAAACCAGGACAAGAAGTGGAAATTGTGGCTGATGCTTATCCTGATCAAGTATTTAAAGGTCGTGTCCGCTTGATTGCACCAGAAGCAGTACTAGAACAAGGTGTGACATCTTTTCAGGTGCGGGTAGCTTTAGATACAGGGACAGATAAACTCCGTTCTGGCTTAAATTTAGACTTGACTTTTTTAGGCGATCGCGTCAGCAATACTTTAGTATTACCAACCGTGGCCATAGTCACCGAAAAAGGTAAAACTGGTGTCCTTGTCCCCGATGCTAAAAATCAGCCCCAGTTTCGGGAAGTGACAACAGGAGCGCAAATTCAAGACCAAACTCAAGTTTTATCAGGAGTAGAAGTGGGCGATCGCGTGTTTGTTGACTTACCCAAGGACTATAAAATCAAGAAGGCGCAGGAAGAACAAAACCAATGAACTTCTTAGAAAGCGTACAAATGGCGGGGAAAACTCTGCTGTCGAATAAGCTGCGTAGCGCTCTCACCATGCTGGGTATCGTGATTGGTAACGCTTCGGTAATTGCCATGATTGGCATTGGGGAAGGTGGACAGAAATTTGTTTCTAATCAGTTAGAATCTCTAGGGCCGAATGTGTTGTTTGTCATTCCGGGGAATCAAGAAACCGAACGTATTTCTCGTGATGTCCCAAAAACTTTAGTCTTGGAAGATGCTACAGCGATCGCTACTCAAGTACCAACCATCGCCGAGGTGACGGCAGAGTTAAATAGCAGACAGGTAGTGACTTACGCTAACAAAAACACCGATGTCAATATTATCGGCACAACGCCCAGCTTTTTAAATGTGCGCGACTTTGAAACCGACAAAGGGCGGTTTTTTTCGGAAGTCGATATGAAACGCAGTAACCAAGTGGTAGTGCTGGGTGCAAAGTTAGCTCAAAGACTTTTTGGTAATAGTAACCCTGTGGGACAGCAGTTACGCATCAGCAATACCAGCTTTCGCGTGATTGGGGTGTTAGTTGGTAAAGGTTCCAACCTAGGCGTTGATTATGATGATGCGGCTTTGATCCCGGTAATTACAATGGCAAACCGCATTGTTGGGCGGACTTCTCCATTCGGATTAGAGTTAACTTACATCGTCGCCTCAGCAAAAAACGCCAATAGTGTAGATGCAGCAGTGTTTCAAATTACCAACTTGCTGCGCCAACGCCACAAAATCATCGGTGAAGATGACTTTACTATCCGCACCCAAAAAGATGCGTTGCAAACTGTTGGTCAAATCACAGGTGCATTAACAATTATGCTGGCGGCGATCGCTGGCATATCCTTATTTGTTGGCGGTATCGGTATCATGAATATTATGTTGGTTTCCGTCACCGAACGCACCCAAGAAATCGGACTGCGAAAAGCGATCGGCGCAACCGAACAAGATATCTTGTTACAGTTCATGATTGAAGCGATTATTGTTTCCGCCATTGGTGGTGTAGTCGGGACTGCTGTTGGGGTCAGCGGAATTATGATAGTCGCAACCTTAACACCATTAGAAGCAAGTATCTCGCCCATTACCATTGCTACCGCTGTGGGGATTTCCGGTGCGATTGGCTTATTTTTCGGTGTCGTTCCCGCCCGTCGTGCTGCTAAACTTGACCCAATTGTGGCATTACGAAGTGCTTAGTAGAGTAGATGACAGAGTAAAAAAATTTAGCAATAGCGATCGCTGCTTATAAAACAATACATTCAGATAAGCAGATTTTTTCTTGTCCTGTTGCCTGTTACCTACTATCTTGTGGCAATGTAGATATTAAGAACCGGAAAAAATTACAACACAGGAAATACTGATGAATCGTTCAAAAATAGTCGCTATTATTACAGGTGCAATTTCTATATTGCTGGCTATTGCTTATCTAATTATTGTCCAAATCCTCGATTATCGAGATATGCAGCCTGCTCCTATTAGTCAAATTAACTCAACACCACTAGTGATGACTGACACTACACAATACATTTCAGTTGATAAAATGCTAAGTTGGGTGGAGTGATATCCTCAGCGTAAGCCTTCTTGAAGATTAACCCAACAAAGCCGATATCTTGCACCAGCTACTTTATGACATAAAAGTCAGTTGGGCAATGCTTTGAATTCAGTCAAAGCCTAATTTTTATGTTGTGGACATTGCCTAACCTAGGTTGCTTGAGAATCACTGTGTATGTGCTACTAAAGATAACAGTTCTTGTGTTGTGAGACTGCGTTTTTTCTGCATTGATTCTTGCCTAACTGCATTTAACACAGATTGAGTTTCTTCATGATTCAGAATAATGCCATGTTGTTGCAGCAGATTAGATAATAAATGGCGACCAGAATGTTTACCAACAACTAAACGCCGTTCGTGGCCAATTTCTTCTGGGGCAAATGGTTCGTAGGTACGGGGGTTTTGTAACACTCCATGAGTATGAATACCTGATTCGTGGGCAAAGGTATTTTCTCCCACAATTGCCTTCCAAGGTGGTAAACCGTAACCCGATGCTGTGGCTACCAGTTGAGATATTTCTAATAAACGCCGCGTGTCTATATTTACATCCATCTTTGATAGATGTTTAAGCGCCATCACAACTTCTTCTAAAGCTGCATTTCCTGCCCTTTCACCTAACCCATTGACGGTAGTATTTACAGATAATGCACCAGCTTGTATGCCTGCTAGGGCATTGGCTGTTGCTAGACCAAAATCATTGTGAGTGTGCATTTCTACAGGTATGGACAAGGATGTGACCAATTTTTTTACCTTGTCGTAAGTTGTAAATGGGTCAAGAATGCCTACCGTATCACAAAAGCGGAACCTTGATGCACCCCATTCTTGGGCAGAAAGTATTGTATCTAAAAGAAATTGTTCATCAGCGCGGGAAGAATCTTCTCCTCCTACAGAGACAAACAATCCTTGATCTAGAGCAAAGCTCAGACTATCTTTGAGTTTTTGCAATACTAATTGCCATTGTCCCTGGAATTTTGCCCCAATTTGAATTGCAGAGACAGGAATAGATATATGCACTCGCTTTAAACCACAAGCGATAGAAGCTTGAATATCGGCAATAACCGCACGGTTCCAACCTAACAGATGAGCTTGCAAACCTAAATCAACAATTGATGAGATCGCTTGTTGTTCTGCTTCACCCATCGCCGCAATGCCAATTTCTATTTCTGTAACACCGATAGCATCAAGAAATTTGGCGATCGCGATTTTCTCATCTAAGTTAAAAGCAACACCTGCTGCCTGTTCGCCATCACGTAACGTTGTATCATTGATGACAACCTGATCCATTGCTGAAACTTCTCCAAAAAAAGAGATTTATCTTCTTAGCCTGAGCTTGAATAGGCATAAGGAGAATTTGACAAAGATTTCTTCAAAAGTAAAGGGGTCTCCAATGAATACATATATGGCTATTATGCAAGATTACTACATCTTGCAGTCACCAACAGATATCCTCTAATTCCTACTTACAAAGGGGTATTTCAGAACACTCAAATAACATTCATCCTACTTTCAATCTAATATCTGATTCAGCATTATAATTTTCTCCTTATATTTCATCCGCAGTTAAAGTTCTATCTGACAATATTTCTGTTGCTTCTGACAAAGTTTCATGATTGTGACTTGTACCATTTCCAAAAAAGCGAGACACTAACGGTAAAGCAATAAAAATGACAGCTAAAACTAATAAAAAGGTAGAAATTCCAAAAAGTTGATTTTGCTGTATTTCTAACACTCCGCGTAAAATTACTTCCCGTAATGCAGAAACTATCGTAATTTCAACTCCTGCTCCTACTGATATCTGCTGGGTTTGTAAGTAATCAATTAGTAGACGAAACAACTCAACAAGAATCAAAATAAACAAAATATCGGATGTGATTTCTCGTACATCTAAGGGATGCAAAAAGGACAAGAACATATCTTCTAGCCTAATTAGCATGACGCAGAATAAACCAACACACAGAGAGATAATAATAAAGTCTTGAAATCTTTCTAGGTTATTAACGATGCTTTCTCGCTGAAACCAACTGTTAACTTCTTTAATTACACGTTTTGGCATAATTTATTTCAAGGCATGAATTGACCTATTCATATCATAGGCAATTTAAAAATAAAAAAATCAATTAAAGCATTTATTTCTTGCGATTTCGTAACATAGATTAGAGCTATTTTGTAAGATTATTAACAGCATCAATATAAATTTTAAAAACGTATTTTTATTGACAATCAAACAAAAAATTTTTGATAAAATATATTTTAATATAAGATTTATAAATTATTTATGAATAATAAAATACCCGACTTCTTCAAGAAGTCGGGTATTTTATTATTTCAATTTTTATAAAATAATCGCAAAATATCCTCGTCAGTCAGGCACAACCACTTTCTCCGCAATATGATGATTGAGCGACCAACGGTGGTCAATAGCCACAGAAGTCACCTCACAAATTTCTTCTAGCCGTTTTTGCTGGACTGCTGCTTTGCGAAGAGTAATAATGAGTTGATTGACCTGATGTCGCAAATCGGGATTTTGATTGACGGCTAACAAGGTTTGTCTTTCTAAAAGTTGGAGTATCAATTCGTAGTGGATGGGTGACGGTAGAGGAATTTGCTCCATGTGGCTTAAATATTGCAGATGTATAATTTGTCTTATTTAGAGTTTATCTCTTGCCATGAATTGTTACACAAAAAACAAATATTTAGTTATGAAATCGGTGTATTTAACAGTGAAGTTTGAGAAAAGATAAGTGTAATTACATAAGCTAATACGCTTTATTTAATACAAAAAGTAGTTGCTCTGCTTTTACAGAGCAAGATAGCTTTAGATGGCATCATTCTTGGGTAAAATTTGGGCGATCGCTAATTCTGGATCGGGTTGTTTGATTAATGATTCGCCAATTAACACAGCGGTTGCACCTGCTTGTTCTACTAAACTCAAATCTTTAGGTGTATGTAAACCTGATTCACTGACAACTAAAATATTTCTTGCTTGTAATTGTTCACCCCTAGCTTGTAAAAGTTGACAGGTAGTCTGCAAATCTACGGTGAAATCTTCAAGATTGCGATTGTTAATGCCAACTAAAGAGACATCATCTAACGCCAATACGCGATCAAGTTCTTCTAGACTGTGGACTTCAATCAATGCTGCCATATTTAAGGCTTTAGCAATTTTGATGAAGTACTGTAAGTCTTGGTCACTTAAAATAGCCGCAATTAATAAAACAGCATCCGCACCCTGAATGCGGGCTAAATACATTTGGTAAGGATAGATAATAAAATCTTTACACAATAAGGGTAAATCGACGGCAGCACGTACCTTAGCTAAGTTGTCAAAGCTGCCTTGAAAAAATTTCACATCTGTCAAAACAGAAATACAACTAGCACCACCTTGCTGATAGGATTGGGCGATCGCTACAGGATCAAAATCCTCACGTAAAACGCCCTTACTTGGTGAAGCTTTTTTGACTTCAGCAATTAACGCTGGTTTGGTTTTACCTTGTTTGAGGGCGGCGATAAAATCTCGCGTTGGTGGTGCGGAGAGTGCTTGTTTTTGTAATTCAACCAAAGGCTGTTTTGCCCGCAGTTGGTCAACTTCAACTTCTTTTTGCCAGACAATTTCTTCCAAAATATTGTTAGGTTGTGCATCTGGTACAGCAACCTGATAGCGCAAGATGGATACATCTATAGCGGGGCTAGGTGAACGGCGACGGATTTGCATATTTGAGTGCTGAGTGCTGAGTAGTAAGTAAAAAGTAAAAAGTAAAAAGTAAAAAGGTAAAAGGAAAGATTGTTACTTTTTACCTTTTACCTTTTTACTTTTGCCTTTATTAGGCTACTGCCCGTTTATAGGCTTCATCTAGAACTTCCGAGAGGGTGGGGTGGGCGTGAACTAGATGGGCGAGGGTATGGACAGATTCACGTTTAGCAATGGCGGCTGAGGCTTCGTGAATTAAGTCGGAGGCGTGCATCCCAAAGATATGAACACCTAAAACTTCGCCTGTGTCTTGGCGATAGATTACCTTAGCGATACCGTCAGCTTCGTTTTCTGCCAACGCTTTGGAGTTACCTTTGAAGTAACTTCGACTAGTACCAACTGCAAAACCTTCTGTTTGTCCCAATTCCTTGGCGGCGGTTTCAGTTAAACCGACATAGCTAACTTCTGGGTGAGTGAAGGCGGCGGCGGGGATGCTGCGATAATCAACAGTCCGCGATCGCCCAACGATATTTTCTACCGCTACAATACCTTGAGCCGAAGCTGCATGAGCCAACATCATTTTGCCATTGGCATCACCAATTGCCCAAAGATGGGGGACAACTTCACCTGCACTCAATACTGCCATGCGATCGTCTACAGGAATAAAATTCCGCCTGTCTAATTCTACCCCTACAGATTCCAAACCCAGGTTTTGAGTGGCGGGGATGCGTCCTGTGGCTACTAAGCAAGCATCGACTTCGATGACTTCTAAATCTTCTTTGGTTTTGAAATCTGCGAGTTCAATTACTACCGGTGAACCGGGAATAACTTTTTTGGCGTAGATACCAACTTTGGTTTCAATATCGCGGGGGGTAATTAATACCCGTTCAGCGAGTTTGGCAATATCACGGTCAAACCCTGGCATTAATTGGTCTAGGGCTTCAATCATCGTGATTTCACAGCCCAAAGCTGAATATACATCCGAAAATTCTAAGCCGATGTAACCGCTACCAATAATTGCCACCCAAGGCGGTAGAGATTCTAGCTTGACACCTTGGTCACTAGTAAAGACCGTTTTGCCGTCAACTTCAATCCCCGGAGGGACAAAGGGAACTGAACCAGGAGAAAGAATAATATCCTTAGCAGTAATTGTTTTGTCACTGCCGTCTCCAGCGACAGTGATTTTCTGTGTCCCTGCGATTCTGCCCCAACCCCTGATAATATCTACGCCCAGACGCTTTAAGCTGTTAGTTAAATCGCCTTGAATTTTCGAGACTAAATTACCTGCATGATCGGCGATCGCTTGACGATCAAACTCCACATGACCAATTTGAATGCCCAGTGACTTGAGGTGATGGGCATTGCGTAACTCCCGCACACGTCCTGCTGCTGCCAGCAACGCCTTTGATGGAATACAGCCCCTGTTGACACAGGTGCCGCCCATGTCAGCTGCTTCGATAATCGCTGTTTTCAGACCGCAGCTTACCGCGTGTAGGGCTGCGCCATGTCCGCCTACACCAGCGCCAATAATTACTAAATCGTAATCAAATCCATGACTCACGTTAGTTTCCCCGTGTGCTTCGCCTATTTATTCTCAACTTGACTAGCTATCCTGACAACCCATTGAGAGTTGGGAACGGCTAAATCAACTATTATCATTCACGCTAACAAGCTAAGAGATAAATTTATTGACAATTTTAGTAAACATTATTCACTTATTGAATTTTATACTGATATGGCTAATTTTTTGGAGAAAGGTATAATAACTGATTCAGGTTGCCATACCAATTTGGCATTTTGGATTCACAATCTTTACCATTTAACAGTTCCAAAAATCTTGAACTGGAAAATTTATTACAAGTTGGTAGCAAAACTTCTTGTTTTGATTTTGGGAACTTGCTGGTACTTTCATCCATCAATACATTGGATAATTAAACTTAGATAATTAGTATTAGAAAATACTAGTAGTCAAAAGCAGAAATAAACTACTCTTGACGTAAATATTTTGTCTTTTGCTTTCTTGTACTAGTATCGTATTGTTGGAAATTTCAGTAACAGCCTGATGGTTACGACTGGGAATTCAAAATCGGTATCAGCCGAAAAGCCAACCTGGATCTAAAATTCATTTACGCATAGGATTTTCGTACGCGATCGCCCGATGTCTATTCCCAAAATCAGTGAATTTACCATCCGTCGTTATGCTAACGCCAAGTCTTACCAACGCGGTGAGGCTTATTTTGAGTCAGGGGCTGTGGATACCATCACTCGACGCGGTAATTTGTTACACGCAGAAGTTGATGGTAGTGAAGCTGAACCTTATCGTGTCAGCCTCAGTTTTGACGGTCATAGTTTAACCTCGGCAAATTGCACCTGTGCCTATAATTTTGACGGATGGTGTAAACACATTGTGGCAACTATGCTTGTTTGTGTGCGCCAGCCAGAAATTATTGAGCATCGTCCGACTTTAGAACAATTGCTAGATCGTCTAGATCATATTCAAACTCAAAGGCTAGTACAAGAATTAGTCGCCGAACATCCTCAACTAATCGATACAATTGATCGTCATGTGATCTGGATGACTAATCCTGCACCACAAGGAAAAAAGCTCAAATCTCTGCGCCAGCATCCCATTGATACAAATCCTGTGCGGCGGCAAGTACGGCAGATTATCCACGATGGTGTGCGCTATTTTGAGGATGGTTGCGAAGAAGACCCAATTGCCGAGGAATTACTGAGTTTAGTGCAATCTGCTGTAGATTTGACTGAACAAGGAGAAGGGAATAAAGCGATCGCAGTTTTAGAAGCAATTACTTCTACCTGTATCGAAAATTGGTATGAAGTAGCTGAGTATGGTGCTGACTATGATGAAATTGCCTGGGAATTGAATAATGCTTGGTGTGAAGCCATTCTGACTGCTGAACTGAGCGATGAAGAAAAAGTAGACATCCAGGTAAATTTGGAAGTCTGGCAAGATGAATGGGATGTTGATTTTGGTTTAAGTTTAGATGCTTTGCACCAAGGTTGGGATTACCCGCCCCTGGTAGAAGTTTTGCAAGGCAAAATTAGTGAAAGGGGCGTATGGGACGCAAAAATTCCCGATTATGCCGATGATTTAGCTTTAATTCGACTAAAAATTCTGGAACGGCAAGAACGTTATCAAGAATACTTATCTCTGGCGGAGGCGGAAGGGCAAACTCGGCAATATTTAACTATGCTAGGCAGACTCGGCAGAGTAGAAGAAGCCTTAGCAGTTGCCCAAACTGAGATGAACTCAATGGAAGAAGCCTTTGCTTTGGGCAAAACTCTGCAAGAACAAGGAGCATTACAACAAGCGTTACACATTGCTCAAATTGGCTTGCATTTAAAGGGAAATTGTCAATATGATTTGGGTCTTTGGACAAGTGATTTAGCCCAAAAGTTGGGAGATCAAATCACAGCTTTGGAAGCAAAAAAACTGGCTTTTCAGGCACACCCTTCTTTAGAAGAATATCAAAATATCCAAAATTTAGCTGGGGATGAATGGGAAAGGGTCAAACCTGATTTGTTAAAAACTCTTCGTGTCTATAGTGGTTGGGAAACTGCCCCAATTAAGGTGGATATTTTTTTACATGAAGGATTAGTTGATGAGGCGATCGCGATCGCTAATGAACTTAATATCTATCACTCTGATATTATTCATCGTGTGATGGATGCGGCTATTCCTCATCGTCCTGAGTGGGTGATTACTCATGCTTGTCGCCATGCCGAAGCAATTATGGATGCAGGTAAAGCAGAATATTATGATGCCGCAGTTGATTGGCTAAAAAAGGCCCGCGCTGCTTACTTAGCATCAGATCGACAAACTGAATGGTCAAATTATCACAACAAATTAATGGCAATCCACGCCCGCAAACGCAAGTTGATGGGAATGTTGCACGGAAGAGATATGGAGTAATATCAGGTTCGGATAAGTACTTATAATAAGGGTGTAACAGTTGCATTCCCTCTATCTCAACTTGATATAACCTCAACTAAATTGCGTCCACTAAAATGAGAAACTATATATATTTCTCTTCTGTCACTTTTGCCAGAGGAAAACATAAAATTCTGGTAACACAAAAGTTTTAGGATAAAGCGATAGTAATGTTTATCATACTAAAAAATAAATTCACATATCTTAGCCTAGTCTAAGTTTTCAACCTTGTTTTTGATTTTTTTCGGGAGTGTCAGAAGAGAGGTATGCTCATTTTAAATTTAAAGTATCGTGTTGTGAAAGTAATTTTTCTACTTTTGCCTCATCAATTCTTGCAGTTAATCTTTTAGCTTCATGTAAATCTCTGGTGGTTTTGGCCAATGTAAAAGTTGAACCAACAGAAAAAGCTAAACCCATACCCATAAAACCTTTAATCCAGCTATCAACAGGCAAATTAACAATACCAAAGGTGGTCATAGAAATAGAAATTATGAAAGCAGCCCATGTTTGAATAATCCAAGCTGCACTATCTTTTGGTGAACCTAGTGGTTGCATATTCTCGACCTTTGCTTTTAGCGATTTATAGCAATCGTATTGATTTGCATACTTAATGGCAATAATAGAATTACCACTTTGCTAACTGGACTGTAAAACTTTCCATAAAAAGTCCAGAAACAAAAGAATAACTGGTACAAAACTATGTACCAGTTAGATAAATGGCATGAACTTGTTAGATTTAATTACTCAGATTCTGAAAATGTTTTTACTTTACCATCAGGACTGAAAACAACCCGAATTCTGATATTTTGACCAGATTTATTACCAGAAACAAAAGGCTTCCCAATAGCAGGTATTCCTGTGTTGTCAATAAATTCTCTTGCAGGCTTATTCAGCGGTAAAATCCGCGCAATAGAACCATCAACATCCACAGTTAAGCTGTATTCTAATGTTTGGGTTAATCCAGATGGTGGTTGCCAACGTTTCTGAAAGAAACTTCGGGCTTCTGCTATTTGGGTTGTATCAAATATTGTGCTGTTAGTAGCTATATTGGAGGGTGTAGAAGTTTTAGGATCATCCCCCAATCTATCAATAAATGGGTTACTATCAGCGGCTGAAGACGGGAGAGAAGAATTGATTTTCTCTCCTAATTGTTGGTTTGTTGGTGAGTACCCTTGAGGAAAATTGTTACTGCGGCTTTCATTTGGCAGAGTCGCTAGAGGCGGTGGAACTGCTGGAATGCTGCTAGTAGATGATAAATTATCCGTCCCAGATAAACGAGATGGGAGACTCCGCCTTTGAGGTAAAGTAATTTCACCCTTAGTAATTGGTTGTGCAGGGTTCAGATTAAGATTTGGATTCAGCGCAATTTGTTGACCAGAAATTTTTGTAGATGGGGTAGTTGATAGATTATTCTTGGCACTAATTGTTGTCTGAGGTACGTTCAAAACATTTTTTGAAGATGTTGACGGTAAACCCAAAGATGTTTGGGAGTTAGCAGAAATATTAGCCCCAGGAGATAGAACAGGTTGTGTCGGTAAACGGGAAGTCGGGAGAGGAAGAGTCGATTCGATAGGTGGTAGCAATGGCAAATTATCGGAAGGTGTTAGTCCCGGTAACGGTGTATTCAAGTTAGCTGATGGTGAAGGTGCTAAAGCCACATCAGACTCTGTGGAAGTATTTTTATTGGCTGTTGTTGGTTGATTTTGCCGATAATTATTGGCGTATTGTAAAGTTATTGGCAATAAACCGACACTTAAAACCAAAACTGCGGCTACAGATGCCCAAGCCGGGAAGCGCACAACAGAACTGGTATTATTCAAAGCAGGTAAAGCCATGACATCGGCGGAATATTCATCCAAGGCTGAGGCTAAATCAAAAAGCTGCAACAGACTTAATTGAATGAATGAGCTAGATGCTTGACTGGCGAGAGAACCAAGATGCAGCTTGTGAGTTAAAGAACTGCTTGGTTCTAGGTATATTTTGGTTCTGGGTATATCTGATGTGAAAGATTTTAAAGTTTGTGTTGATAGGGAAGATTGGTGAACATCCCCCAACTCTGAATTATCAGATGTTTTAGTTGAGTCTTGGGGAGCAGAAAAACTCATCCCAAAGCTTTCTGGGGACTGTTGGAGAAATCCTTGCACATAGGTGGTGACGGCATCACACAAAGCTTCGAGTTGGTCGCGATCGCCCCGAATTACAACCCTGCGTTCTTCTGGTAGTCGTGGATCGTCAATGCGTAACTCAAAGCTGAGTTGCTTAATGACACTTTTCCCCATCCAATGGGACAAAGGAGAGCTTTGTGCCAATACTTCTAGTGTGCAAGTGGGGGGTGTGTAGCGACGAATGACAGAATTTGATACAGGCATGGCAGAAACTGGGAAGGAGACGTTTTCAATATTTTGCGGAGTCGATGAGTGCGAGCCAGAGACGGCGGTGTCCACCAGGAGCGCTGTAGAATAACAAGTCTACAAGCAGCTTAAGTGCTAGGTGGGTTAGTAATTCCGTTGAGATTTGGTCATCCTCTTCCATCCGCTCTTGGTAAGTATTGCAAAAAGCATCAATATAATCTCCAAGTAAAGCAGCCTGATGAGGTTCCCGGTTGTTTTCCGCCATTTGCTCTAGTAACCCAACAGCACGGCGAATTAATTCTTGGTGCTGTTTGGCGAGATAGCAGATGATTAAAACAAGCGATCGTGCTTCTTCAACATCTAGCTTTTTTCGCCCTCCTTGACCTTTGCGTAGAGGATTAGATTGTCGTAATCGCCATAAAGCTACGCGGTCTGGCACTCTTGACTCTAAATTTAGATTAACTGCCGCTGAGAGCATTGCTTCAGAACCAATCCCAGTTAAGCTTTCTAGCGCCAACAGTACCAAATCCAACTGAGTTTTTATATTGTCCCATTGAACTGTATTTAAGGTTGGAAGCTTGATTAAGTCCTCCCATTGGGAATTGGGTGTGGCTGGGTCTGCGGCCGAGTGCATAACTTTTAGCATAGGTGATCTGGCTGGTAGGGGCTGGTGCTGTTACCTATTTTGAAACCAGACTCTCAAGGATAAGAGTTGGTTTCCTATAATTAAATTTGACTACAAGTTACTCCTAGCTTGCTTGTCTAATTTTGGTAAACAGTAGTTGTCACTGTCTTACTCTACAAGATGAAAATTTATTTTCCATACACTTAGTAGATTAGAAAATTATCTACCCTAGTAAAAATCTTCACAGCTTAACCGTTGCTTCAGGCTGAAGTATAAATCAACATAAATATAAAATTCGAGGAGAATACTGTAGCTACCTTTTTCCAACTGGGGAATTTCTCCGAAGTTTGAACGAACTGGGTCGAGTACCAAGTACAGCTACAATTTTCCTAATAGCCTGGTCAAACTTATCTAAGAGCAAATTGTCTAATAGCTTTGGGCAAGGTGATAAATCTTATTGAGAATACTTTACCTACTTATTCCCTGAGAATCAAATGTGTATAAAACAAATAACCCCTTTCTTACAAGAAAGGGGTTATTTGTTTGAGTATAGAACC
>NZ_CM182020.1:1730000-5582500 GCF_059384975.1 Nostoc sp. C96
TTCTTTTCACCTTTCCCTCGCGGTACTGGTTCACTATCGGTCACACAGTAGTATTTAGCCTTACGAGATGGTCCTCGCTGATTCACATGGGATTCCTCGTGCCCCATGCTACTCGGGATTCAGCTACTATCCTTTGACTTTCGACTACAAGACTTTCACTTTCTCTGGTGCAGTACTTAGCTGCTTCGTCTAGCCTCTAGATTCGATATCGCTGTCCCACAACCCCAGTCAGTAAACCAACTGGTTTAGGCTCTTCCCCTTTCGCTCACCACTACTGAGGGAATCTCTTTTGATTTCTCTTCCTCCAGCTACTAAGATGTTTCAGTTCGCTGGGTTGGCTCTTTCCTGTCTATATATTCAACAGGTAGTACATAGGGTTTCCCCATTCGGATATCTCCGGCTCATAGTTTGCTTCCAACTCCCCGGAGCTTTTCGTCGGTAACCACGTCCTTCTTCGCCTCTGTGTGCCTAGGTATCCACCATTAGCTCTTATTCGCTTGACCACAATACATTTGGTGTCTCACCTGCATTCACTTTCATCTTTCAATGTCTGTGTCTGCCTGCAATTAAATCGCGTTTCTATGCAGTTTTCAAGGTTCTGGCTAGGATTTTTTACCCAGCAGTCTAACCACGTTAGTTGCTGTTTTTTCCTTCTCTTTTTTCTTTCTAGGTGGAGGTTAGCGGACTCGAACCGCTGACATCCTGCTTGCAAAGCAGGCGCTCTACCAACTGAGCTAAACCCCCATCAACAAAGCAAAATTTAAAAGGCAAAAGGCAAAAAAATAATTATGTTATTCTTTTTTTCCTTTTTCCTTTTTCCTTTTTACTTGTTCAGGTGGGCCATCCTGGACTCGAACCAGGGACCTCACCCTTATCAGGGGTGCGCTCTAACCACCTGAGCTAATAGCCCCAATACGAACCAAATCATAGTTTGAAAGCTTACACAATTTCCTGCGACCGACCTAGGTATGACCATCTGTATTCTCTATCTTGCTTTTGGCAACCGATTTTACAGTTGGGTAGGTCTCCCTAAAAGGAGGTGATCCAGCCACACCTTCCGGTACGGCTACCTTGTTACGACTTCACCCCAGTCACCAGCACTGCCTTAGGCATCCCCCTCTCCTAAAAGTTGGGGTAATGACTTCGGGCGTTGCCAGCTTCCATGGTGTGACGGGCGGTGTGTACAAGGCCCGGGAACGAATTCACTGCAGTATGCTGACCTGCAATTACTAGCGATTCCTCCTTCACGAAGCTGAGTTGCAAGCTTCGATCTGAACTGAGCTACGATTTCCGGGATTTGCTTGCTATCGCTAGCTTGCTGCCCTCTGTTCGTAGCATTGTAGTACGTGTGTAGCCCAAGACGTAAGGGGCATGCTGACTTGACGTCATCCCCACCTTCCTCCGGTTTGTCACCGGCAGTCTCTCTAGAGTGCCCAACTTAATGCTGGCAACTAAAAACGAGGGTTGCGCTCGTTGCGGGACTTAACCCAACATCTCACGACACGAGCTGACGACAGCCATGCACCACCTGTGTTCGCGCTCCCTAAGGCACTCCTCCCTTTCAAGAGGATTCGCGACATGTCAAGTCTTGGTAAGGTTCTTCGCGTTGCATCGAATTAAACCACATACTCCACCGCTTGTGCGGGCCCCCGTCAATTCCTTTGAGTTTCACACTTGCGTGCGTACTCCCCAGGCGGGATACTTAACGCGTTGGCTCCGGCACTGCGAGGGTCGATACTCGCAACGCCTAGTATCCATCGTTTACGGCTAGGACTACTGGGGTATCTAATCCCATTCGCTCCCCTAGCTTTCGTCCCTCAGTGTCAGTTACGGCCTAGCAGAGCGCCTTCGCCACCGGTGTTCTTCCTGATCTCTACGCATTTCACCGCTACACCAGGAATTCCCTCTGCCCCGAACGTACTCTAGCTATGTAGTTTCCACTGCTTTTACAAAGTTAAGCTTTGCTCTTTAACAGCAGACTTACATCGCCACCTGCGGACGCTTTACGCCCAATCATTCCGGATAACGCTTGCATCCTCCGTATTACCGCGGCTGCTGGCACGGAGTTAGCCGATGCTTATTCCTCAGGTACCTTCACTTTCTTATTCCCTGAGAAAAGAGGTTTACAACCCAAGAGCCTTCCTCCCTCACGCGGTATTGCTCCGTCAGGCTTTCGCCCATTGCGGAAAATTCCCCACTGCTGCCTCCCGTAGGAGTCTGGGCCGTGTCTCAGTCCCAGTGTGGCTGATCATCCTCTCAGACCAGCTACTGATCGACGCCTTGGTGCGCTCTTACCACACCAACTAGCTAATCAGACGCGAGCTCATCTTCAGGCAGCAAGCCTTTCACCTTTCGGCACATCCGGTATTAGCCACCGTTTCCAGTAGTTATCCCCGACCTGAAGCTAGATTCTCACGCGTTACTCACCCGTCCGCCACTATCTCCGAAGAGACCGTTCGACTTGCATGTGTTAAGCATACCGCCAGCGTTCATCCTGAGCCAGGATCAAACTCTCCGTTTTGAATTGTTTGTTTAGCTCTTTGGCTGTTCTTTTATAACCTCAGCCTGGTTACTTTATTTACTTGACGCAGGCTACTTGTGTTATTATTGCTTTCAAACTATAATCTTTTCATGGTTCGGTTCCCTCCGAGCTTCGCTTCGCAGCGCTTCTCTCAGGCACTTATCTAATATATCTCTCCTCCCCCTCACTGTCAACTACTTTCCCAAATTTCTTTTTCCCTTCCTGATCATCTCCCTCTCTACGTCCTTTCTCGTTCACAATAGTCTATGCACTTTGCATACTCTCTCAGGAAGGTACACCTTGAATTTTCAATCCGTCATTGCCTCTCTTCACCACTTCTGGCGCGATTTCGGTTGATTCATCTCTAGTTGATTCACTGCTACACGATATGAAAGACACACCACATAGAAAAGCAGAACTTACGCAGCGAAGGTTGTAGCATTACCCCAAGTATTTACTTCTAAAGGAGTGTGTAGATTGGAAAATTTTGCAATTAACTAAGTTGATAATGTATTGACGGAAAGTGTTGTAGAGCAAACTCACAGATCAAAACAGGGAATTCTCTCAGTTATGACAGAATCTCATAAGTGTTTGTAAAGAAATTTTACAATTACTATTGATCATCACAAATAACCATTGGCTGCCAACTTTCGCTAAATTGGAAAAAGATAGACTTAAGGAAATGTTAAATGTCAACACAACTGTTACTGGTAGATGATGAACCAGGATTGAGAGAAGCTGTGAAAGATTATTTACAAGAAAGCGGCTTTAGTGTTCAAGTTGCCAGTAACGCTCGTGACGGCTGGGAGTTGATGGAGCAGAACACGCCTGATTTGGTGATTTCTGATATCATGATGCCTCAAGTGGATGGCTATCAGTTTCTGAAGCAATTGAGGGAAGACCCTCGCTTTCAAGCACTACCAGTTGTCTTTTTAACTGCTAAAGGGATGACAGGCGATCGCATTCAAGGCTATCAAGCTGGTGTTGACGCATATTTACCTAAGCCCTTTGATCCAGATGAGTTAGTAGCAATAGTAGAAAACTTGCTTTCTCGTCGTTCTGCTAAACCTACCTTTACAGGCGAAGACAATGAAACGCCAGATATTGCTGAATTAGCCAATCAGATTGCCCAAATAAAAGCATTATTAACGCAAAGAAGCGCGATCGCTCAATCTCCGGCTCCCTTTAAAATTGATTTGACCCCCAGAGAACAAAGCGTTTTAAACTTAGTTGCTGAAGGGCTGATGAATAAAGAAATTGCTCGTCGCTTAGAAACAAGTGTTCGTAATGTAGAAAAATATGTGAGTCGCTTGTTTAGTAAAACTGGTACAAATAGCCGTACAGAGTTAGTTCGTTTTGCACTAGAACACGGTCTTGCTAAGTAAACACTTCATCATAATTTTTAGATTTTTGGTTCAGCATCACAACTCAACTACTGTTTCAAGAATCTCCAGTAAAACTACTTGCACATAGCACATTGGTATAAGAGGATTTTTATTAGGAAGCTAGAAAGCTCAATAAAACCAAGCTTAAGCGCGATGCCACCATTGACTTGAAAGCATAGAATACTAAATTACAGATGCTGAGTAAAAATACTAAGCTCTAAGCTTTTAACGCCTAGCTTTTTTATTGATTGTTGGCAGACACTGACCTAAATACTTCCGATGCTGTATCAAAAATTCTTTTGCTAGAGCATTAAAACTCAGAATTTTGGTTATGCTTCAAACTAAAATTGCTCAAATACATTAGCCATCAATAAATCTTTGCCAGATATTTGAATTATTCAGGTAATTAACAAACATGGTGAATGCTCAATGCTTTTTCCTCACAAAGCAACACCCTGGTTAGAAAAATCATACTGGTAGATAAAACTTTATAAACTGTAACCTGCTCTGAAAACAAAAACATCAATGTATTTGGTTAGCTACCAAAATATACCCTTAGTGCATAAGGAGC
The DNA here is from genome assembly GCF_059384975.1 of Nostoc sp. C96. Taxonomy (NCBI): domain Bacteria; kingdom Bacillati; phylum Cyanobacteriota; class Cyanophyceae; order Nostocales; family Nostocaceae; genus Nostoc; species Nostoc sp. C96. Next base: position 1,734,478 of record NZ_CM182020.1, read on the forward strand.
AAAGCTAACAGAGATGATTGATGAAGTTTTTACCAGAGCAACATAAATTTAAGCTTGCAGCTTCGTAGTGAGGTTAAGAAAACAGCTTAATAATGCTATGGCATAGCATAAGTAATGAGCAAACTTCAAAAATTACCGTTGCTATGCCTACTATTGAGTATTATCAACAGCATTGCGTAACCGCATTAGTTGGCGACGCATTTGCGGTGAGGCTTTAAATTCCGAGACCTCCTGAGCTTTAACAGAAGCTTGTAACGTCTCTAAGAAGTCATCAGACCCTTCAGTCAAAGCGTCTAGTAGTACCTGCAACAATTGTTCACGATCGCCCAAGAGGCTCTTTTCCTCAATCAATCTAAATTTGAGATGTATTTCGCACTCATAAACACCTACTTCAATATTATTTATTTGGCGTGGTAATGCTTTCGAGTTCATAGTTTTGTAGATTTCTTTACTTGGTGGTCATCTGGGTAGGGACAATAATCTTTAACGAACATCCTTTATATTTTTTTGAATCCATAGTGCTGCAATTAAGCATTTTTTCAATTCATCCCGTTATGGATTTCATTTCTATCTCCTGTGTTTTTTTAGCTAGTCTTTCACGGCTTAAGTTGTGATCTTCTTCTGACATAAGTAGTTTAGGTAAGCCATCACTATTATTCATTTTTTAAGATTCCATACAATAAAGTTTCTGTAAGAAGTTGTTCTACCTTTTTAAAGGTTTTTACATCAACTTTATCTTAACGTCAATAACAGTTCGAGTTGCTACTGAGTTTTTAGTAATTATACGTAAGTAAATCTGCTGTCTTTTTTCAATTTAATTAAACGTAGAGGAAGCTTCACCATAATTACGTAAAAACACTTGATGTTAGTTTTTTTCATCAACAATTTCAGGAGACTTTGATGAATAAATATATTAAGAGTAAAAAATTGCTTTTCAGTAAAAAAATATACAGCACTTTACAACTTAAGATTAAGTACAAAACAGAGAATTTATCTGCATTAAGAAGTCTCAATTTTGTGTATTGAACAAACGGAAACTGCTGGGGTTAACCTCCAGCAGTCAAAAATCAAGTAAACATTTAGGTATAAAAATAAAAAATAAACATTTGAAGCAATATATGTAGATCGGTAGATCGGGTAAATTATTAATCTGCACAAAAACAAGTTTTGGAGTATTCCCTGCGTTTACACCAAAGAGTTTCAGCCAAATTTAATTTAGAAAGAGGCAGGTGCAGAAGGAGAATAATAATTAACGACTGACTAATTAATGAAAGCTTATGGATAGAGCAGATTTAAGGACTGGGCAACCGTCTACAATGATTTCAGTGTAATCAACTTAAACCTTACACCATTCTATGGACAATCCAATGCTGCTCAAGTCCACAACCCGGCATATCCGCATTTTTGCGGCAGAAATTGACCGGGATGGCGAATTAGTTCCCAGTAATCAAGTTTTAACGTTGGATGTTGACCCAGACAACGAATTTAATTGGAATGAAGATGCTCTACAGAAGATTTATCGTAAGTTTGACGAATTGGTCGAATCTTCTAGTGGTGCAGACCTGACAGACTACAACTTACGTCGCATTGGTTCAGATTTGGAGCATTATTTGCGATCGCTCCTGCAAAAAGGCGAAATCAGCTACAATCTGTCTGCTCGTGTTACCAACTACAGTATGGGAGTTCCCCAAGTTGCCTTAGATGAGAAGTAGTAGCAAAATGTACAGGAAGCACAGAAGTACAAATCAGAAATTGCGGGTACTCCCCATAACTCAGCAGTCTAAACAGAAGTTGTAAACTCAACTTTTGTCTGTGCATTAGTCTGTTTATTCAATAGTGATGAGTTAGGAGTGATAATATACATCACTCCTAACTATTTAGAGAAATGAGGTTGTCCCTGCTATTTTGAAGTATGGTAAGTGATATTACTTTTTCTTCTGTCTAAGATATGACGCAGTTTTGATTACCACACATATTATTCAGTCAATTATTTGGCGATAACCAAGTAAAAAATTAATATTTTCACATTTTAGTAATATTGAAATATATTGCCTGATATAAAATAAATACTTTCTATCTAATAATTTGGCTCTAATGCTTGATCTCAGCTTCTCTTGCATATTTTTAGAAGGAAGCACAATTTTTGGCCTTTACAAGCCAGCTACAAAAACTTGCTGATTGATCTCAGTGAACAAAAATTTACAACCACTAGAGATTTGATCCTTGCTCTAGCAGAGTGATAACTGCAAGTTAGCTATTTTGATAACTAACTTTTTAATTCTTAAATAAATTTAATTTAAACTTTGTAACTGCTCACTCAATATAGTTCAGTAAAGCAGGTCAGCTTGGTTTAAATTGAGGTTTATAACTCAGTTCAATGCGTAAAGTTGGATATTTTTCACTCTAACTAAACTATATTGATCTATAAACTAAAGAAACATCTGTATTATGTGTCGATTTCTAATGCTCTAATTGACTGACAGCAACCAATTACACATAAGTTAAGGTTAAGCTTTGTTGACAGGGTTTAAAGTTAGTTGTTATGGCAACGGAAAGTCGTAGAACAATAAAAGTTATGATGAGGCTGTAGAATTGGCCAAGGAGTGTGATATTTGCATAAATTCCCTAAACCAAGTATTAGCATTGACTGGTATTTCCCAGCTAGAATCATGATCCCCAGTTGGATGCGTCTGTTTGCAGAAATTAAGAGCAGCCTAGTTACTGCTCACTGCCTATGCTTTTGAAGAAATTGCCAATCGCTAATCAGTGCGAACACTATGGAAAATGATGCGGCAACCCTCTACTGCCCAAATGAACTTTGTCAGGCGGCTAATCCCCTGACTCATAAGTTTTGCCAACGATGTTCTACACCCTTACCCAAACGATATCTCTGGGTTGTGGGTGATGTTCTAAATGTGGGTAGTCCTGGAGAAATATTAGCCGATCGCTATTTAGTCCTAAATAAATCTGTGGTTTTAGATACTAAGCCTGGATTACTCCCTCAAGGATTAGAAACAGAAAACGTACAAACTATCAGAGCTTATTTAAGACTAATCCCCTACAGCTTGCATGTACCGCAGGTGTATGGTGTGCTGTCTCTAAAGGATGGACGCTCTCACAAAGAAATTTTACTTTTAGAAAAACCGCCGTTATTAACAGAACCAACGACAGACTCACAATTAAGGTTATGTCCCCAGTTAACTACGGCTTGGCGCACAGCTACATCCATGCGTCAACTGAACTGGCTATGGCAATTAGCTCATCTGTGGCAACCCTTGGTCAGTGAAGGTGTTGCTTCTAGCTTAATTGATACGCACATATTAAGAGTAGAAGGGTCTTTAGTCCGCTTATTAGAATTACGTTCTGATACCTCAACAGCACCAAAGTTATCACATTTAGGCGATTTTTGGCAGCAGTTATTGCCAGATACCAAACCAGCGATCGCAGAATTTGTTAACCAAGTGAGCAGTTATCTTATTCAAGGAGAAATCAATTCACCTGAAGTACTAATCTCAGTTTTAGACCGCGGATTAGCAGAATTAGGGGAATTGCAATCGCCAAAAATTAAGATTATCACTAAAACTGATACAGGCCCTAAAAGACAACGCAACGAAGATGCCTGTTACCCACCCAGTGGAACACTGTTGAGTAAACCTCCACAAGCTACAGCCTTGGCTATTGTCTGTGACGGAATTGGTGGACACGAAGGCGGTAATGTCGCATCTAATTTAGCAATTGAAACAATTCAACAGCAAGTACAACAACTCACCAAAGTTCCTTCTAACCATATAGAACCTTCACTGTTGCTGGCAGACCTAGAGCAAGCTGTGGCAGTTGCCAATGATAAAATCAGCCAACGCAATGACAGTGAAAATCGTCAGGGTAGAAAACGTATGGGTACAACCTTGGTAATGGCATTGCCAGTGGCCCATGAAATGTACATTACCCATGTTGGGGATAGTCGTGCTTATTGGATTACAAGGGATGCTTGCTACCAAGTCACCCTTGATGATGATGTTGCTTCTAGGGAAGTACGTTTGGGATATGCCATTTATCGTGAGGCTGTGCAACAGAGTGGATCTGGTTCTTTGGTTCAAGCATTAGGAATGAGTTCCAGTGCAGCGTTACATCCAACAGCACAGCGGTTTATTCTAGATGAGGATGCTGTTTTTCTGTTGACATCTGATGGTTTAAGTGATTTTGACCGTGTGGAAGAATATTGGGAAACAGAAATTTTACCAATTTTGACCGAAGAAACAGATTTAGTCACAGTGGCTGACAAATTACTGGAAATTGCTAACACCAAAAATGGCCATGATAATGTGACGATCGCTTTAGTTCATTATCAAGTTCAGTATGTTGAGCCAGAGCGAACTCTCAAAGCAGTTATTGTTCAGCCTCCTACCATCACAACCGCCAAAGTTACACCTAAGCCGCTGCAACCTACCTTACTAGAAGACATTTCAGAGCAAAAAACTTTAATTCCTAAAAATAAGCCCAGTTCTTTTCAGCAACTACCACTCCATTTAATTGTGCCAATAATTATCGCGATCGCCGCAGGTTCTTTAGGGCTGCTGGTGCGTGGACTGTTTATGTCATCACCGTTAGTTCCTATTGTTTCTAGCCCTCCTGGACAGCCAACTCCAACTTCAACGAGCGAGCGATCACTAAATAACCTTGCTCTTGGCTGGGTAATTACCAATAGCCTAGAAATTACCTTAGATGATCAGAAGTTACAACCTGGTAGTTTTTTGCAAGTGGTTGACATCGAAACTAAGGATACACCCAATTCTCCGGAATCGGTGATTAAATTGCAGCTTTGCCCCTCAGAAAATAGTACATTTCTTCAAGCTGACAAACCACTGCGTGTCACCTTAGCTCAACTCCAACGTCCAGGCATCACTGTATTAAAATCAACCGACACCAGTAGTTGTGATAATTTATCCCAACCCCCAGATAGTGAAACTCCTGCGTCTCGCTAAAGCCCAGGAAAATAATATCAGTGAAAATGCGACCAATACTCGATAAACTTGTAGAAGCCTGGAATAATACATTTAATAACCAGATTTAAAACTTCCAGGCGAAAAGTTTTCCTCATGGAAAATTGTTATCGCAAGTCCTTGGTTTCTACCTTTTAATTTAAAGAACCCATGCCATCCCTGAACTTAGCGATCGCCCGTCTCATCAATACTGGCACAGATAGCTTTGCCATTTGGGTGGTCAAAGCCCCCTATCCTAGTGGCTATGTTCTGCGTGACTGTGTATGGCCTTCAGAACTAAATCAAATTTGGCAAGAGTGGCAGCAAATGTTTGCTGGACACAGCGGTTTAAATGTTACAGCCAACACAGCACCGCAACCTGCAAACCCTCTCTTGTTTAACTTAGGTTCGACAAATTCGGGCCACATGCCTGGTTACGGTGGTCGTCTAATGCAATACTTAGGGCTATATTTGTGGCGTTGGGTGTTCGATGGGCCAATTCTCAATAGTCTCGAACGCAGTTGTGGAATTGCGATGGGACAGAATACACGTTTGCGCTTTCAACTAGAAATTCGTGACCCAGATTTGATCGCCTTGCCTTGGGAAATTATGCAGCGCCAACCCGGACAATCAGCGATTTCTCTCGCCCAAGATTTGTTATTTAGCCGCACTACAAGTGAAGTTGAACCGTTGCCATTCTTACGCACTGATCAGGCTATTAATATCTTGCTGGTTTTAGGTCATGATGAAAACTTGCAACTCGAACAAGAAGCAATTATTTTGCAACAAATTCTGGAGAATAAACCGCAAATAAACCATAATTACTCAGTATTTGCTCCTTGTATGGTGAAAACGCTGATTCAACCAACGCCACAAGAGTTGATTCAAGAATTAGAAACTAAGGCTTACAATGTCTTTTTTTACGCTGGTCATGGATTGCCTGGCCCAGATGGAGGACTGTTGTTTTTACGTCCTAGCAAGACACTCAATGGCATAGAATTAGCGCAAGTATTAACTCGGAGTGGACTAAAATTAGCTGTTTTTAATGCTTGTTGGGGAGCGCAACCAGCAGCAGTTAATCACCAAGCGATTCCCGCCAGTAGTTTAGCGGAAGTACTCATTCGTCATGGCGTACCAGCAGTTTTGGGAATGCGAGATGTAATTGCTGACCATGAAAGTCACAGTTTTATTAAAGCTTTTGCGGCAGCTTTGCGATCGCGCAAGCCAATTGATGAAGCTGTGGCGGAAGCACGACAAGAAATGTTAACACTGTATAAGTTCAACCAACCTGCTTGGACTTTACCAGTTCTGTATTTACATCCAGATTTCAATGGCGAACTTGTTAAAAGCATTGATGAGGGAATTACAGAGTTACCAGATATTTCAATTGTCAATATAAATATTGCTACTTCTAAAGCTTGTTTGCGCTCGCTCGCCCCAGGAGGTAGAACTTGGTTTTTGCGAGCAGGTGTAACGCGTATTGGTCGTACCCAAGACAATGATATTGTAATTCCCGAACCATCAGTTTCTAAGCGTCATGCCGAAATTTTATGCCGAAATACTTTTGCTGGCACTACTCCAGTACAAACTTATTATTTACAAGATCTCTCAACTTACGGCACAACTTGGTGTTTAAGCTCTAATGGTTGGCAACAAATCCTTCGGGAGGAAGTACCTTTACAATCTGGTAGCAAGTTAAAGTTTGGGAATTCTGGCAATGAAACTTGGGAGTTTGTTATTGAAAATTAAGCATTATTTCAGGATAAAAATTGCAGTGAATTGTATACTTCCTGCCTTATGCTGGCTCTGACATAATTTTTCTGATTCAATTGCTAAATAAAATCAGTTTAATTTTTGCGGAAATTGTAATTTACAACTTGTAGCAGTCAGTACTGCGAAATAATTCATCAGGAGTCGAAAAATGATTAAAAAAATCAACAATTCCAACAATCTCCCATCTTCGGTAACTCAAGTGGAATTAGAGTTCCTCGAACTACTGCTCCAACCCGAAGATGCAGCTTATCCTTGGAATCCTGCTGATGATCAAGCAGAGACATATTTTGATGAATTAGAAAAGCAGTTTGCTATGCAGGATGTTTTGGAGGAAGAACTCAATACTAGAGCGCAATCTTTTTACGGCAATTTAGATACTTTATGGTCTCAAGCGGCAAATTGTACTAATTACAACTGTACTACAAATGTCAGCATTTTAGACAGTATTTGTGAGACTTTACATACTTTTGCAACTGGAGTACCAACAGGCTGGCTAAAGGCGATCGCTCAGAAAGCTACAGAAGTAGCAGCCGTACAGCAATCAATCAACGAACAGTTAGTGCAGTGTGTTCAAACCGTATTGCCTACATGGGAAACAGATGATCTAGCAGTTTTCGCTCGTCCTTATGCCTATGCGATGCGTAGCAGTGAACAGCAAAACCTGGCATCAGTTATGAATAAAATTCAAAATCGGGATTGGGCAACTTTATCAGAAATGGAGCAAGCTAAAGTTAGTGTGGCGATCGCCTATTATGCTCTCAGACAGCTAGACAAATTGGAAACTGAAGCTTAAATATAAATTTGCTTTGACTGTCTAAATTATGGGCTGAGATGAAATCGCCAGAGCCACTGGATTTTCTCTCAGGTAGTATTTATATTGCTGATGTCAATAGATAATTAGTCTTTATCTTAATCTATCCTTAGATGGGTATATCTTTCTTTAGATAGAAGATACTTAGAGTACTTTTAAGTTAAAGCAATTTTTATAGCGATGCAATCTATCTTGAGACAGAAACAATCTTTGAGTTCAAAAAACCTAGTTTCATAACCACAGGAAAAGGTGGGCAGAAAGTAAATTTGCTACTTCTACCCTTGAGTTGATAATTTTATCTGAGATTTATTTGGGGCCGAGAAAGCGAGTAGCGAAATTTTGCGATCGCGTTGGAGACAATGCCCTTGCCTTTAAAATTGCCGCCATCAAAACAGCGTAAGATAAAACCCCAACAATTACTAACAACAAAGCATTAATAGAGCCGGTAGCGTTCCATAAAGCGTGGAGTGCGGATGCACTTAGATAACCAATCGAGAGAATTTGCCAACTCTGACTCGGTTTGAGAACAGCCAAACCGATAAAATATCCCAGGTAGCCACTATAAGCCATGTGACCAGCAACAGAGCCTAAAACGCGAGGAATCAGCAATTGTAAGCCGGCTAATTGGCCAGCCGCACCAATACCTACCTGTTGACTAACATTTTGTGTGATATCTGGTACATACTGTCCGAGAGTTTCTAACAGAGTAAACCCTAAAGCTGAAGCTGTTCCTAGGAGAATGCCATCTAGAGGTTCCCACACACCTATGCGTTCTCGCCAAGGTGAAGGCAATTGTCTGCCAATCACAAAAGCTCCCAGTACAGGTAAGGCCTTAAGCAATTCTTCCATCAACCCTGCACCAAAAAACATTCGTACTAGCAACTCAGTCAATGTAGTAGAATCTTGAGGTGAAGGTAAATTACCTGGCAGAATACCGCGAAACACAAAGATAAATAATTCTAAGACAGGACTCAGTAAAATTAATGCTGTTGTCAGCGCTGTCCCAACCAGTACCCACCAAGGCTTTTGCTTACCACACAATTGATAAACAAAGTAGTAAACAATAAAGGCGATATAACTGGCTACAATGACTTGGTTAGCCTGGGGTCTACCAACAGTCGCAAACATTAGCACAACAAAAACTACTGTGAGTATTCCTGGGACAAGGTAAGCTTTACTTGTTAAATCCTTACCAGTAGAAATAATCGGAAAAAGTTGTGTAAAGCTAACTGAATCAGGCTGCTTGATTTGGGTGTGGTTCTGGTAGTTAGCGGCTGAAGGCAATGATGCGTTTTGTTTCGTCATCATTGTCGGTTGAGGTATTAAGTCATACTCAAAAATAAATTGTGGGCCATCACTACCTAAAGCAATGCGATCGCCTGATTGTAATTCTTGGCACCCATAAAAACGTTCACCATTGAGATAAGTACCATTCGCACTATTTAAATCACAAATTACCCAAGTAAATTTATTATCTGGAGACGAAGATAGAGGACGAACCGCAGCATGACGACGAGATACCATTCGATATGTCATGGCATCCAAGACAATCTGACAGCTGGGGTCACGTCCAATTACCATCTCTTTACTTGCATGTAGTGCGTAACGAGATTCTGAACCAAAAGCTGCTGTATTACCAGACACCAGCCGCAGAAAAGCGTTATGTCTTGCGTTTTTGCCTGTCATCGAGTTAGAGTGTCTTCCCAAACTAATTCATCAAATATTCTGGCAGGATGACTGAACCTTAGCCATACCAACAGCAGAATTGCTAAATCCACTATAGCTTTAGTCTCTGCTAACAAATTCAAAATTTTCTCATACAAAATTTAAAATTATCTAACTCAATATTGACAAGCATTATGGCTAATTGGAGTGTCTTATGTGCCTATTTGCTAAGAAATATTTTTCGTAATACATAAATATGATGTTTTGAAAAGCCTACAGGCAAAAAATGTACGGTAGTTTCAGGAATTTTTAGTAGTATTTGCCACATCTTGAGTAATGGAGAAAATATAAAATTAGCTATCCAAAAAAAGAATAAGAAACCTTATACTTTTTAAAGTATAAGGCTTAACTAATTTTTGCTTTCATTCTTAAACTTTTGCCACTTCTGGATGTTCGACCTTAGTACCTAGTACTTTCAGAAATTCTGCTAACCAACGAGAATGTGCAGGCCAAGCTGGTGCTGTTACGAGATTTCCATCTACTACGGCTTAATCAACTGGGATTTGTACATAAATACCACCAGCAGCACGCACATCTGGACTACAAGCTGGATAGAACCCATTTGGGATCTTTGACGACGAGCTAAGATCAAAAATAAATGCCATATTCCAGTAGCTTAAGCGACAAAGAGTGGGAATTCATAGAGCCATTACTGCCCCAAAAGAAGAAAACCAAACCGCCGCGGTGGACAAAAAGAGAAATTCTTGATGGCATCTTCTATCAATTGAAAAATGGCTGTAATTGGTGTGATCTGCCTAAAGACCTGCCGCCCTACTCAACAGTCTTCTGGCATTACAAGCAGTGGCGGGCTGAAGGAGTTATCGAACAGATAATGACAACTTTACATTCCGAGGTACGTCAACAAGTTAAAAAAAACCAAAGTGGACGCGGTTGCTGATCATCGATTCACAAGCGGTAAAAAATACGTGCAATGCCAGTGTCGAGTCCAAAGGGTTTTGTCATTACAAATGTACCAATGGCATTAAACGCCATCTCGCTGTCGATACTTTGGGTTTGCCGTTTTTTACTCACTGCACCAAAGCCAATTTGTCCGACGACCAAGGCTTGATTGAACTGTTGAGTAACCACCTGGATTACTTTCGAGCCAAGCCTGTCAACATCCCCAAAATCACCATTCTGCTTGATCATGGCTATCACCCAGATACCATTACCATTGCCTTACAAAATCTCTATCCCCAGATCATGACCAAGATTCGGTTTAAACTAGCACCCAAGCCAACCAAAGCCGAAAAGGCAGCACTGGGGAAAACTGGATTTGTCCCGGTGGCAACTCGATGGGTGATTGAAAGGTCAAATGCTTGGATGGAACGATGTAAGAGTTTGGTAAAAAACTTTGAGAGAACCCTCAGCCACGCTACAGCAAAGCTCAACCTTTGTTTTATCAGACTGATGCTCAAACGGTTAGTTAACAAATAGATCCCAAATGGGTTCGATAGGCTGTACAACTTTTACCTTGCAGTACATCAGCAGCAGCTAATAACTGCAAGCCATGACAAATGGCCGCAATAGGTTTATTTGTTTGAGCAAAGTGACGAGTAATTTCTAGCACCTGCTGATTTAAGCGTATGTATTCTGGTGCGCGGCCTCCGGTTATTACAAGCGCATCGTATGTGTTAACATCTACCTCGGTAAAAGTCGCATTCAAAGTAAAGTTGTGACCAGGTTTTTCACTATAGGTTTGGTCTCCTTCAAAATCGTGAATAGCGGTTCTTACCTTATCACCTGCTTTTTTGTCAGGACAAACAGCATGAACAGTGTGTCCTACCATTTGCAAAGCTTGGAAAGGAACCATCACTTCATAATCTTCCACAAAATCGCCCACCAGCATTAATATTTTCTTAGCTGCCATTTTGTTATCCTCAGTTTTTAGTTTTGGAACAATAGTCTATTGAAGCTTGAATATTGACCATTGACTAAAATTAAAGCAAATGAAATTCTGCTATGGCATTAGGAAAATTTTTATTTTCGTGGCTGGGACGGCTGAGTTTAATCAATGCAAATCGCTGTAGGGGAGTTAACGCCGCCCACTGTTCTAGGGTTAAGTTTACGCCTAGTTCTTGGGCTTTTTCTTGCAAAGTAACGGGCAAATTACTAGAGTCCATCCACACAGGATAAGGATCTACAGGTAGTTGTGCCACAGGTGTACCTGTCCTTTCTAAAATTAGTTGCTGGAGATATTCTTTATAAGTTTCAATTTCTGTTTGTGTGGTGCAAGGCAGTTCATATAAAGCTTTACGCTCATCTTGAGTTATCTGCAACCAATCTGATAGCTTGAGTTTGATACCACAAGTATCTAATTTGTATCTCACCTGCATAGGTATACAACGCAGAGAAGTGACAAAATCTGCTTCAAAGTCAAAAAAGGTTGTCATACTTTAGGTAATTTTAAAACATACTATAGGAATCCGCTTTGATTCCTGCAATAATTTGCGTAGGAAGGGAACTCTTAACAGAGAAAAGGGAACAGATAAGAAGGAAGAAAAGTGTAATGAGGTTTTTTCAGAAATCAAATATGAGTCCTATAGTAAACACAATTAATCTTTACAATATTATAAAAACATTTATAAAAATACAAACAGCTCATTTATGAGATAGAAGTTAGTGGGATTTATGGGAATTACTAGAACGAATTATTAAATAGCTGATAGATAAAGCTAAAATTGCTATGCCTAAGCCGATTATATCAATTCCTGTGACTTTTTCTAAGTCAAGAATAATGATTTTACGAGCGACAGCAATTAAAGAAGTTACAATAACTAATTCTACTTGGAATACGTGTTTGCGTAGGTAAGCTGTGATATTTTCGAGGATTTCTAAGGCAATTAGAATATTTAAGAACAAGCCAAATATTTTAAATAATGTTGTATTGAATTTTCCATAAGGAGTATCAAATAACTCTTTAATCAAAAAAGCACCTAAATCTCCGATCGCTACTAATATTACTAGCACCATTAACACAGATAAAACCTTAGAAACTATAACCTCGACGTTTTCGATAACGTGCATGAAGCCTTCATCGGTAAATACTCCGAAGATGTTTTTGAATAATTTTTTCATCTGGTGCATCCTGGTTTTAGTTCAACAATAAATTGGTAATGATGAGTGTTTCAAATTATCACCATTGACTAATGTCTATTGATTGAATTACTAAGTATAATTCTTAATTACCAATTTCTTGTTTAAGGATATACCAAGCAGATCACCATTGCGACGACTGGAGTTGATAATTTTTGCTTGTAACTTCTATAGAAATTGGCACTAGTTGGACTGCACAAGCTTTTAATTCTGGTTGCAGAGAATCTGGACAAGATTCGGGATGGGTGAGGGCGTTAGCTTCAGCATCATTTGCCCACAGTGCGCCCCAGTGCATAGGGACAAATACAGTACCAGGTGCGATCGCCTTAGTCACTTTTGCGGGAAAATGAGCTTGACCACGACGCGATCGCACTTCAATTACTTGGTTTTCACTAATTCCTAACCTAGCCGCATCGCGGGGATGAATTTCAATAAACGGTTCGGGGTGCATCGAGCGAATTTTTTCGATGCGGCCTGTGCGGGTTTGTGTGTGCCAATGTCCGTAAAGTCTTCCTGTCGTTAACACAAAAGGATAATCGGGGTCTGGTGGTTCAGCTAAACCTTTAGAGTAATACGCCCCGAACCGCGCGCGACCGTCAGGGGTGTGAAAGCGTAAATCTGTGTATAGACGTTTTGAGGCACTAGGAAGTTGGGAATGGGGAAATTCATTATTACTGACTCCTGGATGTGGCCAGTGCGTCGGGCCTTGGGCTTTTAATTTTTCATGACTCAGACCCGACATATCACAAGGGCGATTTTTAGTTATTTGGGCAAACTCGGCGTAAACTTGGGCAGAGCTAGCAAAGTTAAACTTATCTGCAAAACCTAACCTTCGTCCAACTTCCGCAAAAATTTCCCAGTCGGCTTTGGCTTCTCGTGGTGGTTGGCGGAATGCTTGACACAGGGTTACTCGACGTTCAGAATTGGTCATTATGCCAGTTTTTTCACCCCACTGGGCAGCAGGTAACAGTACATGAGCATAGGCGGCGGTTTCTGTGGGGTAATATGCGTCTTGGTAAATTGTAAAAGGCGATCGCAATAAGGCTTTCTTTGTGCGTTCTAAATCTGGCATACTCACAGCTGGGTTAGTAGCGGCAATCCACAGTACACCTACATCACCAGTCTCCAAACCTGTAATCATATCCCAAGCAGTCAAACCAGGAACAGGGGAAATTTGACCCCGCTTCAGTCCCCAAAAATCTTCCACTTCGGCGCGATGCTGGTCATTTTTCACCAAGCGATAACCAGGTAATAAATGCGCTAAACCTCCGGCTTCTCGACCTCCCATCGCATTCGGTTGACCTGTTAGCGAAAACGGCCCCGCCCCTGGCTTACCGATTTGTCCTGTCATCAGATGCAGGTTAATGATAGTTCTAACCTTGGCTGTCCCTTCACTTGATTGGTTCACACCCATCGACCACAAAGACAGCACCCGTTGTGACTGACCCCAATAACGCGCAGCGGTTTCTAAATCTTCAATGCTGATTCCACATTGACGCGCTGCTACTTCTGGGGGATAGTGACGAATTACCTCAGCATAAGCCGAAAAATTGCTGGTACAGTCGTCAATAAACATCGTGTCGATGTATCCCCAACGCATTAATAAATGGGCGATACCATTTAACAAGTCGATGTCTGTACCGGGACGAATTGCTAAATGTAAATCTGCGGCTTCGGCGGTAGGTGTGCGACGAGGATCAACCACAACCATTTTTACTTTGCGGTTTTTTTTGTGGTATTTTTCTAGTCGATTAAAAATAATGGGATGACATTCTGCGGTGTTAGTCCCAATTAAAAATGCACAGTCAGTTAACTCTAAATCTTCATAGCAGCATGGCGGGCCATCAGCACCAAAACTTTGAATATATCCAGATACAGCACTGGACATACATAAGCGTGAATTCGCATCAAAATTGTTAGTTCCTAGACAGCCTTTCAAAAGTTTTTGGGCGGTGTAGTAGTCCTCGGTTTGAAACTGACCGGAACCATACATACAAATAGCTTCTGGCCCTTGAGTGAAGCGCACAGTTTGAATACGGTTGGTGATGAGTTCAAAAGCTTCATCCCAACTAACTTGGCGGAACTCTTGATCTAAAGAGTCCCGCACCATTGGGTAATGTAATCTATTTTTATCTAAAGATTCAGCGATCGTTGCACCTTTTACACATACCATACCCTGGCTTGATGGGTGAGATTTGTCGCCGCGTACTCGCCAAGTCGGATTTCCTTGACTGTCACGATTAGTTGCTTTATTAGGTTGTGCAGGCGGCGAAACTTCTAAACCACAGCCAACACCACAATAAGGACAAAGAGTTTTAGTAAATTCGCTCATGTAGCTACACCACTTTATTATTTTTGGAGAGTATACACAGATAATTGATCTGTGTTCATCTGTGGTTTTTATAAAAGTAATTTAGGTTATTAGTAATAGAGTTAAATTATTAACCGTTGATGCACACAGATAAAATAAGAAGCAAGAGGATGAAATTATTTAGCTAATTTCATCCTTTATTTTTGGGGTTATTCTTCAGCTAAAATAGCGGGTTCTTGAGTTGAAGATTCTGATAATTCTTCAGCCGCACCTGCGAAGGAACCTTGAGGTTCTTTGAGGAAGAAAGCACACATAAAAGCACAAATTAATGCTGCTATACCCATTGAGGAGAATAGGGTTGGTGCATCAGTTAAGCTAAAAATTGTCAGGTAAACTACGCCACCAAAATTACCGTAAGCTCCTACGTTACCTGCGATTTGTCCGGTAGTTTCTTTTTTGATGAGGGGAACAATACCGTAGGTTGCACCGCAGCCAGCTTGGGCAAAGTAGGCACAAAACATAGTAACTGCGATCGCCAGCCCAATCGGCCAGCTACTATTAATAAAATGTGCCATCAAATAGCCAACACCAATACCAGCAGAAATAATTGTCATTGTCCATTTGCGGGAACCAAACTTATCAGAAATTACGCCACCACTAGGACGAGAAACTAAGTTTAAAAATGGATAAGTTGCCGCAATCATCGCTGCGACTACGTGTTCTAAACCAAAGGTTTTTTCAAAGAAAGCTGGCAGCATAGAAACAGCAGCCAATTCGGAACCAAAGTTAGTTACATAAGTAAATTCGAGGATTGCAACTTGGCTGAAGTTATATCGCTGTGCAGGAGCGTAAGTTTTCTTGCCAATTAATAATTCTTTATTGACTTCGTAAGCTTTGTAAGTTTGGTAAGCAAATAATCCTGCTAATACGAACCAAACTAAATACATTTGGCTGAGAGTTAAAAAGTGAATATTCTTTTGTTCTAACCGCCAAGCTAATAAACCGAGGGCAAATATCAAACCAAAATTGGAGACAATCATCGCCCAAAAACTTTTGACGCTGGTGACTTCTAACGCACCATTTTTCTTAGGACGCTTGTAGATTTTGTCCGCAGGCGTATCTTGAACGCTGTTGAAGTAGATTACGCCATAGATAGCAGTGATGATACCAGTAAGTGCGATCGCCAACCGCCAGT
Source organism: Nostoc sp. C96 (assembly GCF_059384975.1). NCBI lineage: Bacteria > Bacillati > Cyanobacteriota > Cyanophyceae > Nostocales > Nostocaceae > Nostoc > Nostoc sp. C96. The sequence goes on from NZ_CM182020.1 coordinate 1,750,368, forward strand.
TAGAAGCACCACCAGCCAAAAAGCTAGTAGCAACAGCAACTATAGGTAAGGCAAATTCTGCACCAAAAGCCCCAAAATTTCCCCAACCACCATAAATACCTTGTGCGCTTCCCATCTCCTTCGGTGGGAACCATTCAGCTACCATACGGATACCGACGACGAACCCAGAACCGACAATTCCCATCAACAAGCGGCTGATGACTAGTTGATTAAAATCCTGAGATAGCGCGGTAGCTAGACACGGAACAGCCGCAAACATCAACAATATCGAATAGGTAATTCTAGGGCCGAAACGGTCTAACAGCATCCCAATAATTAGCCGCGCTGGAATTGTTAGGGCTAAATTGCAGATTCCTAAAGTTTTAATTTGCTCAGGTGCTAAATGTAACTGTTTGCCAATGGTAGTAGCAAACGGAGCAAAGTTAAACCAACAGACAAAGGTGAGAAAAAAGGCAAACCAAGTCTGATGTAAGATGCGGTAACGATCCTTGAATGAAAATAAATTTTTTAACATTCTAATTTCCGAAATTTTAGGGAGTAGGGAGTGGGAAGTAGGAGAGAAGACAAAAGTGTGAAGTATGAAACCCTTCTGTCTTCTGACAAAGAACTAATGACTAATAAAAAATGACCAAGGACAAATGACTTCAGACTTCAACCAAGGCTTCTTGTTTGAGCTTTGCGCCGAAGTGTTTGATGAGTAGTTCTTGTAATACTGGCTGCAAGTCTTCGCAGGGGATACCTTTAATTGCACAGGTTCCTAAGTGTGCGTCTTTGCCGACTTTACCGCCCATATAGATGTCTACGCCTTCTACTGCTTTGCCATCTTTACGAGCTTTAGTACCCATTAAGCCGATGTCTGCAACTTGTGGTTGTCCGCAGGAATTTGGGCAACCTGTCCAGTGAATGCGGACTGGTTGAGTGAAGGTTAAGTCTGCTTCTAAAGCTTGAATAGTTGCAAGGGCGCGGTTTTTGGTTTCGATGAGGGCGAAGTTGCAGAACTGTGCGCCTGTGCAGGAAACTAGCGATCGCTCTAACACCCCCGGATTGATGGAAAATCTTTCTAGTAAGGGTTCTGCCAAAAATGTTGGGAGGCTACCATCAGAAATATTGGGAATGATGATGTTTTGTTCAACTGTCAGTCTAATTTCACCACTGCCGTAAACTTCTGCTAGTCTGGCTATTTCAAACATATCTTCGGCATACAACCGCCCAACTGGGACGTTAAAGCCTACATAGTTAAATCCTGGTTGTTTTTGTTTATATACGCCGATATGGTCGCGTTTTTCCCAATCAATTTCGTCTTTGGGTGCAGCAGGTAAAAACGATTTACCTAAACGCTGTTCAACTTCTGCACGAAACTTATCTATACCCCATTCATCAAGCAGCCACATCAAACGAGATTTCAGGCGGTTAGCGCGTGAACCATTATCTCGAAATACTTCTAAAACGGCTCTACATACAGCCACGACATCTTCAGGTGCTACCCAAGCATTGAGTGGAATAGCTGCATCGCAACGTTTGGCAGAGAAGAAACCACCCACTAGGACGTTAAAGCCGAATGTGGTTTCTTTAAACGCGGGGACAAACGCTAAATCGTTGATTTCAGCGTGAACTGAATTGTCCCGTCCACCTGTAATGGCAATATTAAACTTGCGGGGTAAGTTGGTAAACTCTGGGTTGCCTTCGCCTTTGTTGGTGAGCATATCTTGAATTTGCTGCACCAAATCTCGTGTGTCGAACAATTCATCAGCATCCAGTCCAGCAACAGGATCGCCTGTGATGTTACGCACGTTATCCATACCTGACTGCACACTTGTTAAACCAACGGCGTGAAATTTATTGAAGATATCGGGTAAATCTTCAATTCTGATTCCTCGCAATTGGATATTCTGCCGAGTGGTAATGTCAGCACTACTGTCATCGCCATAACGCTGCAATACTTCTGCTAACACACGCATTTGGTCGCTGGTGAGAATACCGTTGGGCATCCGCAACCGCATCATGAACTTGCCTGGGGTAACTGGGCGGAAAAATACTCCTACCCATTTGAGTCGATGATCTCGGTCGGTTTCGTCCATTGCTTCCCATCCGAGGGCGGCAAATTTTTCAATCTCCGCTTTGACGGCGAGTCCGTCTTTTTCAGCTTTGAATTTTTCAAACTTATTCAGGCTGGCTTTGGTAGTGGTTCCTGTATCTGTCATGAGTTAACTCTCATTATTGTTAATCCAGTGAGAACTTCAGGCAGTATTTACCTAATATCAATCAACCCGTAGTCTGGATTGTGGTTCTACGAGTTTTAGGAACTTTAAACTAAATATTTATTTATTGCTGATTTCTAATGTTCAAGTGCGTTCTTAGGTGGTTAATGGACAGGGGATAGTATGTCTTTAACTAAATGCAACTTCGTAAGGCTTGGGAGAAGATTTGTAATCTTTTACATTGGGGAAATTCACCAAGTAAACACAGCAATTGTTTATGTAACAATTTCGATACTTTTTAGATTAAAGTTAGATCTCTGGTAAAATCGTATAAATAGCTACAAAATATTAGTAAAATTGCTAATTGTGGATGAGATATATGCGTTTTCTGCATCACACAGAGAAAGTGAGTGATGCAAAATCATCGGTTTATACATTCAGCATGGGTAAAAAATTAGAAACATTATGCTGATGGTGAACTTTTTACAAATCACTAACCGTAGAGCAGGCGATCGCTGTTACTCTAATTACAAATAATTTCCACAACTATGAAACGTCGTGATTTCATTAATTGGGTTGGTTTAGGTTTAATAGCTAGTAACCTACCAGTTGCGATTGCTGCCTGTTCTTCACCAAGCAGTACATCAACATCAGCAGCATCGGGAGATTGGCAAAAAATAGGTACAACCAAAGAATTAGACCAAAATGGGCAACTTTTAGTCAAAAATTCTCCTGTCGGAAATGTTTTGGTGGTTGGTATATCTCAAGCAGGAAATTTAATTGCTGTTGACCCTACCTGTACTCATAAAGGCTGTACCGTAGATTGGAAAGCTGACGCGAAAAAATTTGCCTGTCCCTGTCATCGTGCAGAATATGGCACTGATGGTCAAGTGCAGAAAGGCCCAGCAGAAAAACCCCTCAAAACTTACACCGCTAAAATTGAAGGCGATGCCATTTTAGTTAAGGGTTAACTGAAGTATTCAGATTTCACACTTCATACTTTTTATGCAAGGCAATATCAACCAGCTTTTGATGCAGGCGCAGACAGCGTATGATAGTGCTGACTGGTCATCACTGATTCAATATCTACAACAGTTGATTTTGGTAGATGATGAGCAACATTCAGAATATTTGCTGGAATTAGCACTCTCTATTTTAGAAATGGGGGATTTTCAGCAACGCTGGGATATTAGCAAGGTATTACTGCGCTTGGGAAATATTGCTATTTCACCATTGATTAGCATCTTAGAAGATGAGGATACAGAGGAAGAATTGCGCTGGTATGCGGCGCGGACTTTGGGCGAGTTTCAGCATCCAGAGGCGATCGCACCTTTGGTAGAATTGCTCAAAACTAGCAATGATGAAGAATTAAAAGCGATCGCCGCTACAGCACTAGGGCAAATGGGGAGTTTAGCAATTACTGAACTCTCGGAATTGTTAAAACAAGATGATACCAGATTTTTGGCAGTGCGATCGCTTGCTTATATTCGCACTCCAGAAACTATCACACCATTGTTGAGTGTGGTACAAGATGCCGAAGTTGCAGTTCGCGTCACTGCATTAGAAGCTCTAAGCAGCTTTCATGATCAACGTGTAACACCTGTACTATTGCAAGCTTTAGATGATGTAGTTGCAGCAGTCAGACGTATAGCTGTGTTGGGTTTAGGGTTTCGCCCTGATTTAAATTCCGAACTAGATTTAGTAACACGACTACAAACCAAGCTTTACGACTTCAACATTGAAGTTTGTTGTGCTGCTGCTACAGCCCTTTCTCGCCTTGGTGGTGATGCTGCTACCCATCATTTATTTACAGTATTGATGTCACCCCAAACACCCACAACCTTACAACTAGAAATTATTCCTGCTTTAGTTTGGGTGGGGACACTCTCTGGTTTGGAATATTTACAGCAAGCATTCAACCAAATTCAATCAGAAAAAGTGTGGCAGGAAATTGTCACCGTTTTGGGGCGAGTAGAAAAACCGCATTTAGCTACAAAAGCTACAGAAATTTTATTAGAGTTCTTGAATTCCCATCATCCAGCAACAGAAATTACTAATATCAAAAGTGCGATCGCCTTATCTTTAGGACAGTTAGGCAATCAGCAAGCTATCTCCTCATTAACTACTTTAGTCAAAGACTCGAATGAACAGGTAAAATTACATGCGATCGCTGCACTCAAAAAACTCGCACCAGAATTTATCCCATCCAGTCTTGATTAAAATTAAATTAATCCTCAATTCCTATTAGCTTTTATGAGTATCTTCACAGCTAAACGCTTCACCATATTTGAATATCACCGTTTAACTGAACTCGGCTTTTTTGCAGAAAATGATCGAGTTGAGCTAATCAAAGGAGAAATCATTGAAATGGCTGCAAAAGGTACACCACATTCTGTTTGTGAAACTCTTTTATTTAGAGAAGTGATTAAACTTTTAGATGACCGTGCTTTGGCAAGAAGTCAGCAGCCTATCATCTTAAGTGATTACAGTGAACCCGAACCAGATTTAGCAATTGTTCGTAATGTAGATGATGACTATCTTTCTGCTCATCCTAGTCCATCTGATGTTTTACTGCTGATTGAGGTGTCTGATTCCTCTTTAAAATACGACCAAGAAACAAAATTATCTATCTATGCTGAAGCAGGTATTCTCGATTATTGGATATTTAATTTAGTAGATAATTTTTTGGAGTGTTACAGCGAACCTTATCAAAGCTCACAAGGACAATTTGGTTATCGTCGCAAACTCATATTTCTCCCAAATGAATCAGTCAATCTACCATACTTCAATGATTTAGTTTTAGATTTATCTAAAGTCTTCCCAGGTGTGTAATTTATTTAAAATATAAATAAATTATGAGTGCTGATCCAGTTTGGTGCTTTTTTAGAATAGAGCCTTCAGATGTACTCAATATCTCTCAAGCTTTTAATCAAGCTGTAGAGCTATCGCCTGTTGTAAATCATTAGTAAAATCAGCCACCGCTTGCTTTGCACCTGCGCGACTTTCTTTATATGCCGAATAATGCTCAGATATAGATAACGGCTGTCCGATAGTAATCTTAACTTTCTGCTTACCTAATTGCGGACGTTGGAAAGATTTATCACCTTTAATTTTGGCAATCATCTGCGATAAAATTAAAGTCGTTTCAGCAAATCTTTCGACTGAAGGTTTCGCTTTAATATAGTTACCAGAAACTGCCACAAAACTTTCTACTAAACGCATGTGCCACATTCTCGCAGTCGCTTCTTCAGCAATGCGATCGCCTAATGCTATTTCCACAGAAGATAATTTTTTGATATCCTTAAAATCTTCCCTAAATATATAATTCCAACCAGCTTGTTCTACCCGCCGACAACGGTCTGTTAAAGTACCTTTTGCTTGTAAGTTAAAATATTGTTCGGATATTTGCAATGCAGCATTTAATAAAGCTTGTAATCTTAATGCTAAGGCTTCATTTCTATCTTTAATTTCACTTACAGTTTGAGCATCTGCCAACTTTTGATGATAAAATCGTGTGTAAAATTGCTCCATTAAAGATAATAAATGCTCTGCTAAAGCCAATAATCGCGGATAAAGTAATTCCATTGAAGCAATATTATCTTTTCTTCCCGCATTCACAGGCAAACCACTAACCGTTTCTAAATCACTTAATAATTGCGCGATCGCACTCCAAGGCGCATTTGTATAACTATATTTCAGCCCAACTGGTACAATTAAAACTCGTTCCGAGCGTCCAGCTTTTTGTAAATCTTCTGCACACCAAAAGCCTAACTGAGCAATACCAGGTTCCAATGGACTCATAATTTCTGATAGTCCATTTGTTGCACCTTCTGGCGCAGCAGCCATTGGAAATCTACCATTAGCGAATAAATCACGCGCTGAACGCAACCCTGTCCAGTCAGCCTTACCACGTTGAATCGGTGTTCCACCCAACCGCGAAGCCACCCAACCCGCATATTCACCTGCCCAAAGAGGAATGCCGCGATCGTAGATAAAATGAGCATGAATGGGAGATTGTAATTTTATGCCCTGTTCTCGCGCAACCTTCGGCACCAGTTGAGACAGCAAGTAACCTAAACAAAAAGGATCATCTGTTTTGGGATGACGAAACGCCAACAAAAAGCGCACCTTTCCTTCTTGAAACTCACGATAAAGATCCGCCAAAATCTCAACGTTGTCTGCTTCAATGTGGGAAATAGCAGTTTGCCATTGTATCCAACTAGGTAAAACCGTTTGAACAACTCGCAAAAATAAGGGATTAAACGCTGGCTGGATAAATTCTAGAGGCGGCTGCGCTTGATAAATTACGTCTGACAAGGTAAGTTTCTCCTGAAGTAGTAGAGAGTGCTGAGTGCTGAGTCACCGAAGTTTGCTCAACGCGGGGAACCCGCGCACGCAACTTCTCGCTGAGTACTGAGTATTTTAAAAAGGTTTGGGATGCAGGTTGGAAATAACAAATGACAAACGACTATTAACCAAGCACTTTATACTTCATACTTCATACTTCATACTTTATTTGACACAGAGATTAACGATTCTAAGAAGGGATTAAACGATGCGACTGTCACAAATGTTATTCGTTACACTCAGGGATGATCCTGCTGATGCGGAAATTCCTAGCCATAAGTTATTACTCCGTGCAGGGTATATTCGTCGCATCGGTAGCGGTATCTATGCTTATCTCCCATTCATGTGGCGGGTGTTGCAAAAGGTTTCTCAAATTGTGCGCGAAGAAATGAACGCCACAGGCGCACAAGAATGTTTGTTACCCCAACTACAACCCTCTGAGTTGTGGAAGGAATCAGGACGTTGGGATACTTACACCAAAGCCGAGGGAATTATGTTTTCCCTGATCGATCGCCGTGAGCAACAATTAGGATTAGGGCCGACTCATGAAGAAGTCATCACTGCGATCGCTCGTGATATGATTCGCTCTTATCGTCAATTACCGCTACATCTCTACCAACTGCAAACTAAATTCCGTGACGAAATTCGCCCCCGCTTTGGTTTGATGCGTGGACGAGAATTCATCATGAAAGATGGCTACTCCTTCCACGTCGATGAAGAAAGTTTGAAAAAAACCTATCAAGATATGTATCAAGCCTACAGCAATATGCTGCGGCGTGCTGGTTTAGCTTTTCGTCCCGTAGAGGCTGACTCTGGTGCAATTGGTGGTTCCGGTTCTACCGAATTTATGGTTTTAGCGGAGGCTGGTGAAGACGAAGTTCTCTACACCGAAGATGGTAAATACGCAGCGAACGTAGAAAAAGCTGTTTCTCTACCTGCGGACGGGTCAGCTTCACCGTTTACTAGTTATGAAAAGCGGGAAACACCAGGAACAGATACGATTGAAAAACTCTCTTCATTCCTCAAGTGTTCTCCCACCCAAATAGTTAAAAGCGTTTTGTATCAAACAGTCTACGATAATGGCTTGACTGTGTTGGTACTGGTAAGTATTCGTGGAGATCAGGAAGTTAACGAAGTCAAATTACAGAATGAATTGACGCGGTTAGCTGGTAACTACGGTGCGAAAGCAATTATCGCCTTAAATGTACCCAGTGCAGAAACACAACAAACCTGGGCGGCGAAATCCCTCCCTTTAGGTTACATCGCGCCAGATATTAGCGATGAATATATTGCTGGGAACAAACAAGTTCACGCCAAATTTGTGCGGTTAGTGGATAAAACAGCCGTTGATTTGAAAAATTTCGTGACTGGTGCGAATGAAACTGGCTATCACGTAGTTGGTGCAAATTGGAACGAGCAATTTAAGCTACCAGAAAGTGTAGTAGATTTGCGTAAAGCAAGACCAGGCGATCGCGCCCTGCACAACCCTGAACAAACTCTCAACAGTGCTAGAGGTATCGAAGTTGGTCACATTTTCCAATTAGGCACAAAATATTCCGTGGCGATGGGTGCAACTTATACCAACGAGCAAGGCGAAGAAAAACCCTTGGTGATGGGTTGCTATGGTGTGGGTGTGTCGCGGTTGGCACAAGCCGCAGTTGAGCAATCCTACGATAAAGATGGGATTATTTGGCCTGTAGCGATCGCACCTTATCACGCGATTGTCACAATTCCTAACATTAATGATGCCCAACAAGTGCAAATAGCTGAAAAACTCTACACTGAACTTAATCAAGCCGGAATTGAAACATTATTAGATGACCGTGATGAACGCGCCGGAGTCAAATTTAAAGACGCTGATTTAATCGGTATACCTTATAGAATTGTTACCGGACGTGCAATTGCTAACGGCAAAGTTGAAGTAGTAGAAAGAGCAACTCGCCAATCTCAAGAAATTGCCATTGATGAAGTTATCACTACATTGAAACAATGGATTACAGCAGCAATAAATAATAAATAATTAGCGACAGAGTACAACAAAAAGATCCCCGACTTCTTAGAGAAGTCGGGGATCTGAACCTCTATTTCCTATTGCCTAATTCTTAATAATTTCCTAAATCTCACGAAACAATGAGATTTATAGAATTTGGCAGATGACGGATTTAAATTACAAATTCTAGAATTAAGGAAGGACTATTTAGATTTAGCGATCGCATTATTTAAGCGTATCGAGCTATTCATGAAATCTCTGGAAACTCTCAACTTATAAGTATCGTCCATAACCAGGCTGCTCTTCACATAAACATTATTTCAGCCCTAAATCAGTCAGGAAGGTTTTTAATATGAATAATGAACCAAGATCTAATCGCGTATCTTCGGGTGTAGTTGCAGCCGTCTCAGCTGCTGTGATTGCAGTTAGCGGTGGTGTAGCTTGGTTGACAACTACCCAGTCGCCAAACAAAGCTCCTGTAACAACCAATCCCGCCAACCCTAATCAAAGCATTCAACAGCCAACACAGCCAACAACTACCCAACCAAATGAAAAAACTGCTCAAGTTTACTGGTTAAAACCTCAAGAAAAAAATATTGCTTTAGTTCCTAAATCAGTTGAAGTAGCCGCAAATCAGCCTAACCAAGCTTTAGAAAGAGCTTTTCAAGCTTTATTAGAAGGGCCAAGCGACAGTACAGATTCAACTACCATTCCCAAAGGTACTAAGCTATTGGGCTTGAATGTCAAAGGTGATGAAGTCCACGTCAATTTATCAGATAGTTTTACCAGTGGTGGCGGTAGCACATCAATGGTGGCGCGTGTTGGACAAGTTGTTTACACAGCCTCCAGCTTGAACACCAAAGCTAAGGTTTACATTGACGTAAACGGCAAACCTTTAGATGTCTTAGGCGGTGAAGGCGTAGAGTTGCAACAACCTCTGACGCGTGAAAGCTTTGATAAAAATTATCCACTTTAGTCAAAAGTCAAGAGTCAAAAGTCAAGAGTCAAAATTACCATTGACTATTGACAAATGACCATTGACAAATAACTTAAAGTTTTGTATTCAGAACGCGAAAGTTACGAGCTTGCTGTTCTAACCTTGTAGCGATGCGATCGCATACCTGATTACACAATTCAAAAATCATTTCGTCTTCCACCCGATAGTAAGCGCAAGTGCCTTCACTGCGACGGCTGAGGATTCCGGCTTGCCACATTACTTTCAGGTGTTTGGAGACATTTGCCTGCGAAGTTTGTGTTGCCTCTACCAATTCTTGTACACATTTTTCTTCATCCCGTAATAAGTGTAGTAGCCGCAGACGCATCGGCTCACTTAACAGGCTGAAATATTCGGCTACTTGTTGCACCACTTCCGGCGGTACAGGCAACGCTTGTTTCATCAGGAATGATCCGTAAAAACAGACAAGGTTAACAATCACTCATTTCATATATAGATTAATACTTAATCAGGGTTAATTCGCATCAAAGGTTGACCATATTCTACAGGTTCCCCATTTTGGAGAAGAATTTCCATAACTTGCCCGGAAATTTCGGCTTCAATTTCATTCATTAGCTTCATCGCTTCAATGATACACACCGTTTGTCCTTGACGGACGCGATCGCCAACTTCCACAAAAGGCGCTTCGCCTGGTGCGGGTGCGCGATAAAAAGTTCCTACCATTGGCGAAGCAACTTCAACTAATCTTTGATCTATCGCTGAAGGCGCATTTGCCGACATTTGTACACCAGCACCAGCCACAGCATTATCTAAAATACGCTCGGCAGACAGCGTGGGTGCTACGCCTCCGGTTGCAACTGTCGTCACTGCCGCTACACCACCAATAGCAGCTGGCGGTACAGCGTGATTGTTAAAGCTCACAGCTTTACGCACTGTTAGCTCAAAGTCATCACTTTTAAGAGTTACTTCTGCAATATCTGTTTGTGCAATAGTTACCAGTAGTTGGCGGATTTCATTAAAGTCCAAAGGCACAGCTTTTATTACCTCAACCTGTCCATAAATTAAGAATTTTTCAGTAATACCAATTTAAAAATGATTGAGATTGATGGATTGACACAACTCAGACACAGACAGTCATTCCCAATCCAAAATCCGTCTTGAAAAGTTTGCTCAAGTCGGGAAACCCGCCCACGCAACTTTTCGCAAAATCTAAAATGGTATGAAGGCAGGGATTTAAACCCTATACAGGGATTTAAATCACAATTAACTCTAAATTCAAGAGAAAATTTATTCCCTGCCTAAATATTTATCTTCACGAGTATCAATCCGAATCCGTTCTCCTTGAGAAATAAACAAGGGAACCATAATAGTTGCACCAGTTTCTACTATGGCTGGTTTAGTGCCACCTGTAGCCGTATCACCCTTAACACCAGGATCAGTTTGAGTAATTTCTAGTACTACTGAATTAGGTAATTCTACTTCTAGCACTTGCTCACCCCAACGAATCACATTGACTTCCATACCTTCTTTGAGGTATTTAACGCGATCGCCAATTTGCGTAGCGCTAAGTCGTCCTTCTTCATAGGATTCCATATCCATAAAGACAAACTCTTCGCCTTCTTTATAGGTATGCTGCATTGTGCTTTTTTCCAGAGTCGCTTGCGGCACAGTTTCCCCAGCCCGGAAAGTCCTTTCTAGAACCTTACCGCTTTGGACGTTTTTCAGGGTTGTTCTGACAAACGCCGAACCTTTACCGGGTTTAACGTGGAGAAAATCTACCACCCGCCATACAGACCCGTCTAATACAATTGATACACCGGGTCGAAAGTCGTTACTAGAAATCATGAAGCTTTCAAATGTTGGAAGACAATCGGCATTTATTGTACCCTTCAAGCGGATTAATTGGTTAATTAAGTAGAAGGCAGGAGGCAGGAGGCAGAAGGCAGGAGGCAGAAGGCAGAAGGGAAAAAGCAGCTTGTACCAACGTTTGACAAGTTGACACAATCATTTGTCATTTGTTGTTCTCCATCGCTCCTCCAACTCCTAACTCCTTCCTAAAATACTCAGCACTCAGCGAGAAGTTGCGTGCGCGGGTTCCCCGCGTTGAGCAAACTTCGGTGACTCAGCACTCAGCACTCCTAACTATGGGAAGATTATTGTTGGGTTCCGCCCAGTCAACAATATTCATGCTGCATTTGAGCCATACTCATGTTTAAGTTAATAAAATCCTGGCTAAAGTCCAGCCTAGTAACAATACTGTTGGTAATTATATTTTTAGGCATCAATACAGCTGGCTGGACTCCCTCCAGTAATGCCGCCTTACCCTCTGGCAATGCAATTACCGACGGCAAAGCTTTGTTGCGTTATGCACTCCCGATTAAAAATGAACCAGTACGGCAACTACAAGCCAGTCTAGAAGACATATCAACCCAGTTGCGGGCTAATCGACGTTGGGGTGCTATCTCCAAAGACCTCAGCAAAGCATCCCGCGTTCTCGATAAGCCTTCACAAATCTTAGCAAGCGTCCCCGAAGAACGCCAACCCCAAGCCCAAGCATGGGTTGAAGAGTTAACATCTGGTGTAGCTAAACTGCAAGAATTGACACAATCTAAAGATAAAGAACAAATTCTGCAAGAGAGAAATAAACTGCTAAATTTAGTTTCTTTGCTAGAAGAGTCAATGGTCAAAGGATTTCCCTTTGAAGTACCTGCTGATTACAGTAATTTGCCACAACTCAAAGGTCGTGCCACTTTAGAATTTAAAACTAATAAAGGCAACTTAACAGTTGTTGTTGATGGTTACAGCGCACCAGTGACTGCTGGTAATTTTGTCGATTTGGTACAAAGGGGTTTTTATAACGGGCTAGAATTTACTCGTTCAGAAGAATCCTACGTCTTGCAAACTGGCGACCCCCCAGGCAAAGAACAAGGCTTTATTGACCCAAAAACAGGCAAATACAGGGCAATTCCTTTAGAGATTCTAGCGGAAGGGGATAAAGCACCAACCTACGGCATTACCTTAGAAGACGCTGGTCGTTATCTAGATATGCCAGTTTTACCTTTTTCGTCCTTTGGTGCATTAGCAATGGCTCGTCCTGAAAGCCAAGTTAATGGCGCTTCCTCGCAAGTGTTCTTTTTCTTATTTGAACCAGAACTCACTCCCGCCGGACGTAACTTGCTAGATGGACGTTACTCTGTGTTTGGTTATGTCACAGAAGGCAAAGATGTTTTAGATACACTCAAAGCTGGTGACAAAATTGAATCGGCAACTGTAACTCAGGGCATAGAAAATTTAGTGCAGCCTCAAGCAGCTTAAATTGAAGTATGAAGTATGAAATTTTACACTTCATACCTCATACTTCAAATTGTTCCAGCAGCAAATACTTGATGAGGCGCGATCGCTAATTCTGGAAACGTCCACGATATAATCTTTTGGTCGGCAGTAAATACCGTTTCTTCGTAAAATCCTTCTTCCAACAACAGTACAGTAATTTTTAATTCTAACGGGTCGACAATCCAATATTCTGGCACTCCAACCGCGGCATATTCAGACCGCTTATAACGATAGTCACGCTTGAGCGAATCAGGACTAACAACCTCTACAATCAGTAATGGTGCTGACTCAAACACAGCTGAAGCCTTAAGTAAGTCTCGTGCTTGCTCCTGTGTCACTACACACAAATCAGTTAACCTAGACTTATTTCTTCCTGTTCTCGTCCCAGTTTCCCGAAAAGTTAACCAAGCTAAACTTAAACGCTGAATTTCTGAGATGAATGTGGTATCTAAAAAAGCCACAATTAAGAAATGTTCAATCGTTGGGGGATTCATTAATTCCAGTCTGCCATCCACTAACTCGTAGTGAAAACCACTGCCATCATCATAAGTTAAATACTCTTCAAATGTGAGTTTTGTTATTGGTGTAGTGACCATCTCAACATCCCCCTAGACGATACCATCATAGTAACTGAAGTGTGAAGTCTGAAGTGTCATCTTCCTTCCTCCTGACTATTGACTAATGACAACAATTAAAGATATTGGCGAACAAGGCCTGTTAGCAAAATTACAAAGCTTTTGTCCCGCAGAGATTATTGGGGATGATGCAGCAGTGTTAGTAACTGCGCCAGGAAAATCTTTAGTAGTAACAACAGATGTCTTAGTTGACGGCGTACATTTTAGTGATGCTACTACTTCTCCAGAAGATGCAGGTTGGCGAGCCGCAGCCGCCAATTTATCCGATTTAGCTGCAATGGGGGCTTGTCCTTTAGGAATCACAGTTGGATTAAGTCTTCCTGGTGACTTAAAAGTAAGTTGGGTGGAGCGACTTTACCAAGGAATGACAGAATGCTTGCAAAAATACAATACCCCAATTGTTGGCGGTGATGTAGTGCGATCGCCGACCACAACTATTTCCATTACAGCCTTTGGCCAAGTCGCTCCCCAGCGAATCATCCGCCGTTCTGCTGCTAAAGTAGGAATGGCGATCGTGGTCACAGGTGTTCATGGAGCCTCCCACGCTGGCTTACAATTGCTCCTGCATCCCCAATTAGGGCAGAACCTCACTACCGAACAAAAAAACACTTTTATCAAAGCCCATCAACGCCCTCAGCCACGATTAGATGTCTTACCCATTCTTTGGGATATTGTAAATCACACCGCCTCTACTGTCGCAGGTATGGATAGTAGCGATGGTTTAGCAGATGCTGTTTTACAAATTTGCCGCGTTAGTGGTGTTGGTGCTGTATTAGAACGCCATCAAATTCCCTTCCATACAACTTTGGAACATTGGCTTAAACCAGAACAAGCAATAGAATATGCTCTCTATGGTGGCGAAGATTTTGAATTAGTGCTGTGTTTACCACCAGAACAAGCAAAAACTCTAGTTAAACAACTCAGTCAAGGCGCAGCAATTATCGGCAACATCACATCTGGTTCAAAAGTACTCTTGCATGACAAACAAGAAAAAATCCCTGACCAAGTTCTCAGCCTTAGCCAGGGATTTCAACATTTTGGTCAATAGTCCAGAGTCAATAGTCCATAGTAATTACTATTGATAATTAACAAAAGAATATTGACTATTGAAAAATTATTGCCACTTCTCAGCTACTAGTTCAGCCAAATCAAGAACACGTTGGCTGTAGCCCCACTCGTTGTCATACCATGCCATAACTTTTACCAAGTCACTGCCCATTACCAAAGTTAGGCTGGCATCAATAATCGAAGAAGCATCAGTACCTTGGTAATCAGATGATACTAACTGGAGTTCACTGTAATCTAGTATACCCTTTAGTGAACCCTCTGAGGCATCTTTGAGAGCTTGGTTCACTTCTTCCGTAATAGTACGCTTCTCAACCTGAACAACGAAATCTACCATTGAGACGTTCGGGGTTGGTACACGCAAGGCAACGCCATTCAGCTTACCTTTGAGTTCTGGAATTACTAGCGCCACTGCTTTTGCTGCACCTGTCGAGGTGGGGACAATATTGATGGCTGCTGCTCTTGCCCGACGCACATCACGGTGAGAAGCGTCTAACAAACGCTGGTCTCCAGTGTAACTGTGGGTTGTGGTCATTGTGCCTTTGATGATGCCGAATTTGTCATTTAGCACCTTGGCAATGGGAGCCAAACAGTTGGTAGTACAGCTGGCATTACTAATAACGTGGTGTACATTGTGATCGTAATCGTGATGATTCACACCGATAACAAAAGTACCATCTTCATTTTTCCCAGGGGCGGTAATTAGAACCTTTTTGGCTCCAGCATTTACATGCTTTAACGCTCCCTCTTTGCTAGTAAATACCCCAGTTGCTTCGATAATTAGGTCAATTTCCCATTCTCTCCAGGGCAAGTTTTCTGGATTGCGATCAGATACGCATTTAATGGTTTTACCGTTAACGATGATAGAGTTATCATCGGCGGTAATGTCAACATCCTTTAACTTCCCAAGCATCGAGTCATACTTCAGGAGGTGAGCATTTGTTCTAGGATCTGATGTGTCATTGACAGCTACAAGGTCGATATTACTATTTTGCCGACCTAGCCAACAACGTGCAAAGTTACGCCCGATGCGCCCGAAACCGTTGATTGCGACTCTAATCACAGTGTCTTGCCCTCTGTATTTATGCCTATAAGTTGATATCTTTGACCCCAATCATATCGCAAAGGAGGGGAGTATTAATAACTATAAAGTGTTAGATCCAAAAAAAAATATATATTTTATTCAGATTTTTCTGAATAGAGGTTATGAGTCCTGATGTAAAATCTAACCGACTCAGGGACTAAAGACTTAATAGATTTACTTTCGCAACAAAGTTTGCGAATATGACTTGACGAAAATCCTACTAAGGGTATATTCAAGAATTGCCAGTGAATGGTATGCGACCTCTGTCTTAGTTGTTGCTCTACTTGTTGGCAGGTTATATCGCTTTGAACTGTATCACTATCTAATTGTCGGGGCGCAATCAACCAATCACACATTTGTGCTAGTTCGTGTCCACGGTACCAACGGGGCAAGGTTTGGAAAGTATCCAAACCCACAATCCAGTACCAGCGAGTATTTGAATAAATAGCAGATAAGTCAATGAAAGTGTTGATGGCATAAGAAGTTCCAGAGCGACTGGTCTCAACTAATGAGACAGTAAAAGCTGGGTTTTCTTGCGTTGCTAGTTGTAGCATCTTTACCCGATGCTCAAATGGTGCTGCTTGTTTATGCGGAGGATTAAATGATGGTACCCAAATTATTTGATCTAGGGATAGTTGATGCAAAGCCGTTTCGGCTATAACCAAGTGTCCCCAATGAATCGGATCAAATGTGCCACCAAAAATTGCCAGTTGCTGCATTCAATCATGCCTAGGCTTATACTTTTGAAACACAATTTCACTATCAATGTATTATTGTACTCAATTCATGCCTTAGCTTGATGAAATTTAAAAGTGATTTGGTTACGAATGTATTATCTTAACTCTTACCAGTCAGGAATCTAAAAATATGTATTTGTCATTACATGAATTTCTTTCCCGATGCAGTGGAAATTTGCAGAATAATCTTAAAAACAGTTCAGAAATAGCAAAAACCTCCTACAAAGGTAAAATCATTCTCAATCCGCATAACGAAAGCGGAAAAGCTCTCAGACAACTAGCCTAAAAAAGCTGTAGAAAAATTTACGGTAAAAAACAAATTCCTGTTATGATACGCGTGTCATTTGTGAATATGGTGTGGTGTAGAGGAGTAATCAATGAGTAATGCTGTGGATTTTGGCGGTAGACCATTCCATTTCATTGGAATTGGTGGCATAGGTATGTCTGCTCTGGCTTATGTATTGGCAAAGCGTCAATTGCCAGTATCAGGTTCAGATGTTCGGCCTAATCATATTACGCGCAAGTTGGAATCTATCGGTACACATATTTTTGGTAAGCAAGAAGCAAGTAATCTTGAATTCTTTCGTCCCAAGGTAATGACGAATGAAGCAGCATTAAGTTCACAAGAATTATTAGCTGTTCCTGTGTCCTTACTACCTCAAGTAATTTGTTCAACTGCAATTAACACTAACAATTTAGAATATAAAGCTGCTTTAGAATTAGGTTGTCCGATATTGCATCGCTCAGATGTACTAGCTGCTTTGATTGCTGATTATAAAAGCATCGCTGTAGCAGGTACTCATGGCAAAACTACAACAAGTAGTATGATTGGTTATATGCTTCTGCAAGCTGGTTTAGACCCCACAATTTTGGTAGGTGGTGAAGTCAATGCTTGGGAAGGTAATGCTCGCTTGGGAGAAAGCCAATATTTAGTAGCAGAAGCAGATGAATCTGATGGTTCTTTGGTGAAACATGCACCGGAGATTGGCATTATCACTAATATTGAACTAGATCACCCTGACCACTACGACACATTAGAAGAAGTAATTGATACTTTCCAAACATTTGCGCGGGGTTGTAAGACCTTAATTGGCAGTATAGATTGTGAGACAGTACGCGATCGCCTGCAACCTACAATCAGCTACAGCCTACATCAAGATACTAATGCTGACTATAGCGTTACTAATATTGACTATCGTCATGATGGTACCACAGCACTGGTTTGGGAACGCGGTAAAGCTTTAGGTGTGTTAAAGTTGCGCTTACTGGGTCGTCATAACCTTAGCAATGCTCTAGCCGCAGTTGCAGTCGGTCGAGTTTTAAATTTAGAATTTGGTGAAATCGCCAAAGCTATTGCCACTTTTGAAGGTGCAAGACGACGCTTTGAGTTTCGTGGAGAAGTTGATGGCATTACATTTATTGATGACTATGCCCATCATCCTAGTGAATTGCGGGCTACTCTGGCGGCTGCACGTCTTCAGGCTAGACCAGGACAAAGAGTGGTGGCTATCTTCCAACCACATCGCTATAGTCGCACACTAACGTTTTTAGAAGAATTTTCTGAGTCGTTTGCCCATGCTGATTTAGTTGTACTAACTGATATTTACAGTGCAGGCGAACCTAACTTAGGGCAAATCAGTGGTGAGCAGTTAGCCGCAGAAGTGGGTAAATTCCATTCACAAGTGGTGTATCAATCAACTTTACCCCAAGTGCGCGAGTTCTTGCTGAAAACGCTCCGTCCTGGAGACTTGGCACTGTTCCTGGGTGCAGGAAATCTCAATCAAGTAATTCCGGAATTAATTACTACTCTTTGCGAGGCTGCTACAGCCACATCCTAAGACCGTTGAGTAACGGCGCTATCAATTCATAATTATTGCTGTATTTTTGCGGCAGAAAAATGTAAAAATTTCACAAAATTGATGTCAAAATGAAAATCTCCCAGGCAGCTGGAAACATCTGCACAGTTTCTGCTACACCTACACAGAAACCAGAAACAGATAAATCATCAGATAGCAAAATAATTTACTTACCAGGTACAGATTGTATTATCAAGCCACAAGCTTCGTTGTCTGCATTTACATCCTATAGAGTCGGGGGAGCGGCGGAATGGTATGTTGCCCCCCGTAACTTAGAAGCATTGCAAGCCAGCTTGAATTACGCAAAAGAACATAATTTAAGAGTAACAACTTTAGGTGCAGGTTCTAACCTGCTAGTAAGCGATCGCGGTTTACCAGGTTTAGTGATTGCCACACGCCATCTTCGTCACAGTCACTTTGACCCAGAAACAGGCTTAGTAACAGTCGCTGCGGGAGAATCAATCCCTAGCCTAGCATGGGAAGCAGCACAACTGGGCTGGCAAGGTTTAGAGTGGGCTGTGGGGATTCCCGGAACTGTGGGTGGTGCCGTAGTTATGAATGCAGGCGCACATAATAGCTGCATCGCAGATATCTTGGTGAGTGCTGAAGTCTTTTCACCTGATGGCAAACTAGAAACTCTGACACCGGAGCAATTAGGTTATACCTACAGAACTTCATTACTTCAGGGAAGCGATCGCATTGTCACCCAAGCAACTTTCCAATTGCAACCAGGTGCTGATCCAGCCAAAATTTTAGCATTAACTAAACAACACAAACAGCATCGGCTTTCTACCCAACCTTATAATTTTCCCAGTTGTGGTAGCGTATTCCGCAATCCCAAACCTTATACTGCTGGTTGGTTAATTGAACAAACGGGTCTCAAAGGCTATCAAATCGGCGGCGCACAAGTAGCACAACTTCATGCTAATTTTATTGTGAATCGTGGGGGAGCCAAAGCTAGTGATATTTTCTGCTTAATTCACCACATTCAAGAACAAGTGCAAGAACGCTGGTCGATTTTGTTAGAGCCAGAAGTCAAAATGATGGGTGAGTTTCAGGCAGCTTGTGGATAGTACACAAAAGTATGAAGTCTGAAGGTTAAAATATAAAGTTTTATCCTTTAGTCTTCTTACTTTATTCTTAAGCAGATCCACGGCCTATTAATTATTAGTAACAAAAGTGGCAAATTACCACCCGCATCTATAATTGAATTTGATTTGTTATTGAAAGCACACGCGGACAATCAATTATGACAGGTAAAGGACAAGGATTCGGCTTTGGCTTAGGAAAAATGAAAGAACTAGCCGAAGCCTTTAAAAAAGCGCAGCAAGTTCAAGAAGGCGCAAAGCGACTCCAAGAAGAATTGGAGCAAATGGAAATTCAAGGAGAAGCTGGCGGTGGTCTGGTCAAGGTGATTGTCAGCGGAAACCAAGAACCGAAGCGAGTAGAAATTTCTCCCGATGCTTTAGCACAAGGATCAGAACTACTTTCTGATCTCATAACAGTGGCAATGAAAGATGCGTATAACAAGTCCACAGCAACAATGCGGGAACGTATGGAAGAATTAACCAGTGGACTCGAACTGCCTGGATTTTAATTAGTAGTCATTGGTCAATAGTCATTAGTCATTGGTTTGTACAAATGGCAAATGACTAATGACAAGTGACAAAGGACAAAAAATATCTATGCCCTACAAGCTATTGTTTGTCTGTCTGGGGAACATTTGTCGTTCGCCATCGGCGGAAAACATCATGAATCATCTGATTGATCAGGCTGGATTAAGTAGCAGCATCTGCTGTGATTCTGCCGGGACATCTAGCTATCACATTGGTAGTCAGCCTGACCGTCGGATGAGTGCGGCGGCGGCTAAATTGGGAATTCAACTGCGTGGTCGAGCCAGACAGTTTGCCAAGTCAGATTTTCAAGAGTTTGATCTGATTTTGGCAATGGATCGAGATAATTATGAAGATATTCTCACCCTTGACCCAACTGGCAAATATCACGACAAAGTGCGCTTAATGTGTGATTTTTGTACTCGACATAGCCTGAAAGAAGTTCCCGATCCCTACTACGGCGGCGTAGAGGGATTTAATCAAGTTATTGATTTACTGGTTGATGCTTGTGAAGGGCTACTTCAGGAGATTAATAATCAGCAATTAAAAGCTTAATTGATATAGCGCCAGCAACTATTCTACTAAACCATGTTTGATGGCAAACCGCACCAGTTCAGCCCGGTTACTGGTAGCGGTTTTTCTTAATAAACTACTAACGTACTTTTCTACTGTTCTGGAACTCAGGTGTAACTGTTGACCCATTTCGACATTAGACAAGCCATGAGTCAGTAGTTCGAGAACTTCTTGTTCTCTAGAAGTCAGAGAGGAGAAAAACTCAGGTTTTTCCAGATGGGTAAATACAGAGTTATGAGCTTCTAATGCAGTTGCTGGGGTTGAAGTAGTGACATTTTCTTTATGGGAAACCCGGTACTCTGATTGAATAATTTGCGATCGCTCCAACAAATTGCGAATCGCCGCAGCTAGCTCCTCCAACTCAAACGGTTTTGGTAAATATAAATCACACCCCGACTGATAACCTAGAATTCTCTCTTGGGTTTTGGTACGTGCTGTTAATAAAATTACAGGCAATAAGCGGAATCCTGGTTGTTGGCGCACCCGACGTACCAATTCATAGCCATTCATTCTTGGCATAACAATATCAGTGACAATTAAATCAGGACGGTATTCTTCTACCATTGCCAAAGCCTCTTGACCGTCATTAGCTGTGATCACCGAGTAGCCAGACAGTTCAAGATAATCACTAATAGACAGACGAGTGCCCAGGTCGTCATCCACCACAAGGATCGTCAAGGGCATGGACAGTACACCCCTAGCATTTTTGTTACTTAGAAATTTGCGTCTACGAACTGTTTCAGTGAACACAGGCAATAATAGTGTTCTTATGTTTCATACTATGACAGGATTACTAGTTAATGACTGTCCGATAGGGAATTTCTAAAGAAAATCTTAAATCATTAGAAGTTGCTCAAGCAGTTTAACGTAGGTTTAATAGCTAGTGCTTGTCAGGCATAGAGACTTTTGTAATTCTTAACAACACGCAATTAATATAAAGTAGTCACTCACTATAATGTAAATAATACCGACTGATCAATCATAATACCGGAAGTAGTCGGCAAATAACATTTTAATTGATGGTTATAAAAAGCTAGATTAATAGGATAACACTGATATTCAGCAAATAATTAATTTATAGTAGTTTAATACGCCTCTATAAATTCACAAGGTAGTCTAAACGATTTTGGCAACACATTTAAAGTTATAAAAATATCAATGAGTGAAAAAAGCGACAGTTACAAAGTTATTAGCGACAATCGTCAAGCCCGTTATTTGTATGAAATCTTGGAAACCTATGAAGCTGGCGTTCAGTTGACCGGAACAGAGGTTAAGTCTATTCGTGCCGGCAAGGTAAATCTACAAGATGGTTATGGTTTGATTCGTGATGGGGAACTATGGCTACTCAATGTTCATATTTCTCCATACAATGCTAGTGGGCAATATTTCAATCATGAACCAAGACGCACGCGTAAGCTACTACTGCATCGTCAAGAAATTCGTAAGTTAATTGGCAAAGTCGAACAACAAGGTTTGACACTAGTACCTTTAAAAATGTACCTCAAGCGAGGTTGGGTAAAAGTTAGTCTTGCCCTTGGTAAAGGTAAAAAAACCCATGACAAGCGAGAAGACATCAAACGCCGTCAAGATCAACGCGATATTCAAAGAGCAATGAAAAATTATTAAATTGTCAATAGTCATTAGTCAAGACGTAGAAGTAGGAAATTTCATACTTCATACTTCAGCGTGAGTTGATAAACAACCTAGTTTATAGCTACAGATTGATTCTGGTTGCGTTAGGACTCGATACATTGGTGAGTAACTTTGGAACCAATGAGGAACTTCACCATGAAAAGCAACCTTACTAAAGCTGTTAGCGCTGGAGTACTAACATTAGGGATGGCAATTATGCCTTTAACATTACCTGTACAAGCTCAGGACAATACTACTACTACCACTGGTGATGCACCACGCACAACTACTTACGATCGCAATGATTTTGATTGGGGTTGGCTAGGATTACTCGGTCTGCTTGGTTTAGCTGGTTTAGCTGGTAGAAAGCATAACGATGAACCTAGCCGTTATCGTGACCCTAACGCTCCTGGTGCTACTAGCTACAGAGACTAACGCCACAATATAGAATGCAGAAAAATCAAGAACAAACATGGGCAAGTGACGGTAGAAACTTGCCCATTTATTCAGAATTAATTAGTAGCTGAATCTGGGTTAGAGAAATTAATTGGTTGAGTATTGTTTTGATTGAGCGGCACCCAGTAGCTGGCAATTATAGCCACCATTAACCACCACAGGGTATTGACTTCAGGCCGGAACCAAATTGTATCTACTGTACCGTGAGCTAACATCCCCAGCAAAGTAGCACAAGCACCGATTAACCAAAATCCTTGAATATTTCTCGATTCTCGCAATCTTCGCAGTTGTAACAATGCTGTATTAAAAGTGACTAAGATTAGCCACAGAAAACAAGCTAAACCAATAAAGCCAGTTTCAACAGCCACCTCTAGCAGAATTGAGTAGGCGCTTAAAGCACTATAACGAGGATGTTGATAAAGTGGGTAGATTTTATTAAAAGCATTATGACCGGGGCCAATGCCAATAATCGGGCGATCGCGAATCATTTCAAAGACAGCATCCCAAACATTACGGCGATAATTATTACTGCTATCTTGGCGATCAGCAAAAATACTAAAAACTCGCAGTCGGACTGGCTCCACAAATATGACTGCTAGGAGCAATAATCCCAGGGTACCTCCCAAAATTATCGGCAGTGACCAAGTACGCCAAAAACGCGGGAGTTCTAGACTCCGCCAATAAACTAATAATGCGATCGCAGTTAAAATTGCCACTACTAGCCCTATCCACCCGCCACGGCTAAAAGTCAAAATTAAGCAGGCACTATTCACAACTAGCATAGTCAATGCCAAAGCTTTTTTAATCCAACCTTGCCAAGCGAAAATAGCTACTAAACTCAAAACAACAGATGGCATTAAATATCCAGCTAACAAGTTAGGATTACCCAAATAACTATAAACTCTGGTTGTTTTAGACAAAGGTGATTCCGGGTCTACCCATGTAGCCAATTGGGCAGCGCCAAAAAACCATTGCCGTAATCCATATACACTAACAATTAGCGATATATGTAGATATAAGGTAATAATCAAAGACCGGAGCCGTGGCGACCTGAGTACCCTAGCACAAAGGGCAAACAGCAACAAATATAGTGTTAATGTCACCAAGTCGTTCAAAGCGGCCTTTTTTACTGGTGATAATGCTGTAGCTACTACAGCAATTCCCCAATAAAGCAATACCAACAAGTGAATAGGTGTAACTAACGGAACAGTTGCTGGTACTGGCTCATCAGATAAAGTCAACAACAGCCAGAATCCTACACATGCTGTCAGCAGTAACCCGATCAATGTACTTGAAACAAAAGGTGCAAGAGCATAAACTAAGCTGATTAAAGCAGCTGCAATTATGTCTCCCGACTGCATCAGAATGCTGCTTTGCCGCCACGAATTGAATAAACCAACCGCAAAACGGCGTAAGTAGCTAGTAGCGAGGTATTCTTTGAGTGGTAAATCAGATAAAGTAAATCGTTGCCAGGCTAAATTCATAAAACACGCTGCATTTAATGAGCAGATCTGCACAAGCAGAACTTGCACTTAATCATAATGCGGGTGATTATAAACAGGTAACAACGAAGATGGCAAATTTAGTAGAGAAACTTTCGTGCCAAGACACGAGTGTCTCTGGGCAAAAATAGGAAGATCACATCTAAAAATTGGCAAAAAATTGAAATTTAAGGTTTTTATATTTTTACTTATGCCTCTTCATACTAGTATGATTTATCAGGCGATGCTGATTAAAGGAGAAAAATGAATAGTTGGGTAGATTCAAAAAAAGTAGCTTGTGATTAAATCTCGTTAACGGCTTCAGTAGTAGTAGCAGTTTGTAGCGGCAAAGAAAGTACATAACGGTGTCCTGATTCTGCTGAACCTTGGATCGAAATTTGCCCACCATGCAATTCTGCTAACTGACAACTTAGTAACAAACCTAAGCTTTCACGGGATAAACTATTATTACTCTTAACCAACTCCAGATCAGGGTTGACACTTAACAAATCTGAGTAGGAATCAGTCAAGTTTGGTGATTGTTCTAGTGTGATTGATAAACCGCCTAACTCATCTTGGTTTGTGGAATAAGTACTGTACGATGCCGCTTCGTTGGCAAGTTCCAGTAGAGATAGGGGATGAAGACGAAAATAGGGATCAACTTCAGTAATCCCATCTCCCAACCAAGGATGTGAAACCCAAACAGTAATGGTGAGTATATTTTCCTTGTAAGAGACGTGAATTCTCACAATACTACCTGTCGCCGATAATTGAATAACACTGAAAACCATGTGGTAAAGTATTTGTCGCACCTTGTCTTTGTCTAAAGGCCAAATGCGACCACGCCCAGGTTCTATTGAGAGGCGAATATCTTGCTCCCGACGGTTAGCGGGTTCTTCTAGACTATTAATAGCTTGTTGACATAACATTTCAATGTCTACTGGAGCTATGTTTAGTACCAGTGAATTTTCATCTACTGTGCCTAATTCAGTAATCTCGTTAACTAAAGAAAGTAAGTAACGCCCGCTGTGTTGAATAATTTCTAGATATTCTCTTTGCTTAGTTGTCAAAGGCCCATAAATTTCTCGACCTAAGACACTAGCCATACCTAATACTGATGTTAAAGGAGTGCGTAATTCTTGCGTAAGTTGCCCTAAAAGTTCTAATTTTAGTTGTCTAGTAGAACGTGATTCTTTTTCTAAAGTCGCTGATGTTAATTTTAAGCTATTGGTAGCTTCTTCATTAATAAACAAAGTAGACGCGCTTTTATGATTGCTCTTTTCTGATCTACTTTGCAGGAGTCGATTCCGCTCAAATTCACTCATGCTCCAACGAGCTATGATTTGTAAAAATTCAATATCTCGATTTTTAAATTCGCGCGGTACCAAATCCATAACTGCCAAAGCACCTAAACAATGCCCTGACGAATCAATTAATGGCACTCCCAAATAAGCGCGAATGCCATATTCTTGAACTAATTTACTAGTAATAATAGTATTATTACTGTATTTTTGAGTATCGTTAATAACTAATTCTCTACAAGATTCTACTACTTGGGTGCAGAAAGATTCTCGACGCAACAACTGACGGTTTTGCGCCAAATGATTCATCAATCCTAGTCTGGATAAACCTACAGATGACTTGAACCAGTGGCGCTCCTGATCTACAAATCCCAATATGGAAATTGGCGCTTCCAAAAAATGGGCAGCCGTTTGAGTCGCTTCCTCAAAGACCGGAATTGTTTCAGGTTGCCGCAAACCCAGTTCAAATAATACTGTGAGTCGTTGTTGTTCTCTCGTTTCCTGAGAGGCCCAACCATCCTTAAGAGCAAATAATTTGTTTTCAGGCTCTACCATTGCCACCGCTACCTTGATAATTCGTCGATATTGTAATATATATAACCAATGTTGCCTGGTTATGATTTCCTATAGTTAAGCATTCCCCAATTTTGCCCTCGACAAACAATAATCGCATAGAAATTTTATACAACTGTGGAAAATACCGTGATCTGGTAGGATGTTGTGATTAAGCGAAGTTTTAATATCAAAGAACGTTAGTTTCCAATTTTATCTGGGTAAAATAATCTTGGAATTGGTATAAAAGTATTTTTCCTTAGTTGATTTTATACATAGAGTAAAAACTAGGAGTTTCTGATATATCTACGCAATGATTGTGGACTTAAAATTTGCTTTTTACGTAAAAATACTGTTACTCAGTTAATGGCATCGAAAGCTATGTTTTGATAAAAATCAAAACATAGTCTAGATTTGTTCAGTATTTAGCCACTAATAAAAAATGCCATTCTTGAAAAAGTTAACAATGTGCATTCAAGAAAAATAAATCCAATTTACATGTATATTGATTTTTCAAAATACGTGAGGTTTCGATTAAAAATAATCAAAATTAAAAGCAGAATTTACCAAATATTTACTGAGGTTTTACCAATTATTGCTGTTTAAATATTATGGTTAAACAACAAGATTAATTTTAATTGTTGTCAAGTTTAATATTGAGATTTTGAGGCATAATCATCAATGAATAAAATGGTTGTTCGAGTCCCTTTCGTAGACCTGAATTTACAACATCAACCAATTCAAAATCAATTAGAACAAGCAATCAATAGTGTATTACATCGAGGAGATTTTGTTTTAGGTAAAGCAGTTGCAGATTTTGAGACAGCCTTTGCCACAGCATCAGGTGCAGATTATGGTGTAGGTGTAGCATCAGGAACCGATGCGATCGCTCTTGGTTTACAAGCTTGTAATATTGGTGTTGGTGATGAAGTAATTCTGCCAGCTAACACTTTTGTTGCCACATTAATAGGCGTATTACGTGTAGGGGCTAAACCAATTCTTGTTGATTGTGATCCTCAGACAGCCTTAATTGATTTAGCAGCCGCAGCTAAAGTAGTTACATCTCGTACCAAAGCAATTATTCCCGTCCATCTTTATGGGCAGATGGTATCACCAAAACAGTTGTTGGATTTTGCGGCTACCCACAAACTCTTAATTTTTGAAGATGCAGCCCAAGCCCATCTAGCTGAACGAGAAGGGTATCGGGCAGGTTCTGTGGGTATTGCTGCTGCTTTTAGCTTCTACCCCAGCAAAAATTTAGGGGCTTTTGGCGATGGCGGAATGCTAATTACAAAAGATCCAGAGATTGCTCAAAAAATGGTGCGCTTACGCAACTACGGTGCAGCGCAAAAGTATGTGCATATAGAATCAGGAACAAATAGCCGCTTAGATACCTTGCAGGCAGCAATTTTACTGGCAAAATTACCTCATTTACAACAGTGGAATGGCGATCGCCATTCCATCGCCCAACAGTACGATACTGAATTAGCCCCCTTAGCATCTGCTGGGATTATCCCCATAGAAAATCAAAGCGGTACAGGACATGTTTATCATCTCTACGTGATTAAAATTGATGATATTTCTTCACCTGAACGCCGCCAGCAAATTCAGGACAAACTCACAGCAGCCGGAATTCAAACCGGAATTCACTACCCTATTCCTTGCCATTTACAACCAGCATTTACCTACTTAGGCTATCAACCAGGCGATTTTCCTCAATCTGAAAAACTAGCAAAGCAGATATTATCTTTACCCATGTATCCTGGTTTAAGTAGTAGTCAAATTAAAGAAGTCGTGGCAGAGATTACATCAATCATGAGTGGTGAACAACAACAGTTGTTATCCGTTTAACAACAAAGAATTCAGGAATCGGATTCAGGAGCTAGAATTCAGCATTGAATTTGTGGTTCCTGATGGTTGAATCAGTAAAATACTCGCCTGTTATCTTTTGATTTGGTAGTCTTCTGAATCCTGAATTCTGAATTCTTCAATACTTTAAAATCATGGCACTTCCACAACAAATTCAAATTAGAAGCACACAACAATTACTCAGTATAGCCATTTTAGGAGTTTTGGGATTATTGTATGCTCCTCTATTGCTCCACTGGCTTGATGGTTGGTTAAATAAAAGTATCAGTATAGAACACGAATATTTTAGCCACGGAATTATCGGTCTACCATTTGCAGCTTACCTGAGTTGGTTGAATCGCAAACAGTGGCAACGTTTACCAGATAGCACTCATCCTGTGGGTGCTTTTTTGCTTTTAATCGGTGGAGTATTTTATCTTAGCGGTATCGCAGATTGGGTTAACCTTTCTTTGCCCATCATCTTAACCGGATTGTGCCTGTGGTTTAAAGGCATAGCTGGCTTACAATTACAAGCCTTTCCCTTGGTATTATTATTTTTGGCAACTCCCACCTTTGTTCCATATCTATTAGTTCCCTACACTTTACCCTTGCAAAGTTTTATTGCAGGTACAGCAGGGTTCATCCTCAACCAAATTGGGATGCAAGTCACCGTTGATGAAATCAATATTTATGTCAGCGGACGCATTGTAGAAGTGGCTCCTTATTGTGCGGGGTTAAAAATGTTGTTTACCACTCTCTACGTCAGCTTGATGTTGCTGTATTGGACTGGTGTTTTGGCTTCGCGCCGCATTAGTGCTTGGTTTATATGTATGGCTGTTGTTATTAGCGTTACTGCCAACATCATCCGTAACACTTTTCTCAGTTACTTTCATGGCACAGGTAATGAAGCTGCATTTAAATGGTTACACGACAGCTGGGGCGGTGATGTTTACTCTGCTTGTATGCTTTTATTATTAGTCCCATTACTCAACTGGATGAACAGCAATTTTTTAGCAGAACCAGAAACTGTAGAACCAATAGACGAGCAGAACTAACAGAAAATCAGAGGTTACAGATTAATTGTTTTTCAGAAAAAGTTTGGAGAAATTTCATTGCTCCACATAGCTTTGCCAGCAATTTCAGCCTAGTAATCTATAAAGCCCCCATTAGAGACTGCTACTTTTACTGAACTCAGAGTGCCATTTTTTCAGTAAAATCTTGCGTAAATATTGCAAATTTTACTGATGATTTCCTTTTCTAAGGTTCTCAAAGAAAAACAGGTGACATATATAGTAGCTCTAGTATTATTGCTACTACTATTGGCAATGGGCGGAGTTTCCGGTTACTTCAGTGGACGCTGGGAATGGAAACAGCCACCACCTGTTACCACCCTCAAGGAATTAAGAAAAATACGCAAAACCGGATTAACCATTCCTGGTTGGCAAACGGTTCAACAAAGTGAACAACAAATTGGTGAGCATAAATGGTCGTTGCAAATTCTTAAACAAGCCAGTTCGCAAACTCAGGTGATATTGCTATTACTG
Organism: Nostoc sp. C96; assembly: GCF_059384975.1. Taxonomy (NCBI): domain Bacteria; kingdom Bacillati; phylum Cyanobacteriota; class Cyanophyceae; order Nostocales; family Nostocaceae; genus Nostoc; species Nostoc sp. C96. The sequence continues at coordinate 1,779,568 of NZ_CM182020.1, forward strand.
CCACAGAATGGGCCAAAGGATCAACCTGAAGTGGAATGGACGGAGATTAACGGCTGGGGGAGATTGCGTTGGGGAAAATGGGATATAGCTCAAGAACGCTCTCTGGAATTTCCAGTGAAACAGGCTCAAAATTCAGCTTCCCATCCAGAAGCGCGAGTCAAAGCTAGATTTTTGCGGATTTCGACACAACAAGATACCTTTGCTACCTTGCAATGGTATGCTTTCCGCAATGGTGGAGACCCATCACCTTTACGCTGGTTTTTTACAGATCAGTTGACGCAGTGGCAGAAACATCGGACTCCTTGGGTGGCTGTAAGTATTTTGATACCAATGGAGCCTTTGGGAGAAGTAGAAAATACTAAATCTTTAGCTCAGTCTCTGGGTGAAGCGGTGCAAACCACATTGATGGCAAACGCTTTATAGTTAAGTATGTTTGAAAATATGAGAAATCAACTAGTAGTGTGGATAAACTGCTATCTTTGATCCAATAATTTCAGGGAATGGCAAAATAAAAATTTTCATGCTTTTCTATAATCAATTCTGCAACTCAAAACCAATATAAAAGTTATTTCCAACGTCAAATAACAACTCGGCAGAACCAATTCTCAATACAGCTTTACAGCACCGATGTTTATAGCTTCCCATCCTTATGTACGTGCATTTAGCACTTTATGTTTTGTCAGTTTTCAGGCAGGTGTTTGGCTGACAAACTCTGTGCAACCTGTTGTCGCTCAATCTTTACCATCTTCCGAAACTTCCCCAAGACAAAAATTTCCGTCGCTACCACCTGCAAATCCGGCGACTGAAGAATCACCGCTACAACCTCCTGCGCCACCACCCAATGCTGATGGTGTATTGCCAAATGAAAGTGGTGCAGTTTCTTCTCAACTCAACCGTTATCTATTAGGGCCAGGAGATGTAATTAGTGTGGCGTTTCAACGTCCTCCTGGTGCTTATCGCTTGGGGCCGGGAGATTCGATTAATGTTGTGGTTCAACGCTTCCCAGATTTAAGTTTTGCCGCTTCCATTAATCCAGAAGGTAATATTGCAGTGCCACTACTAGGTACAGTGCCACTACAAAGTTTAACTTTGCTAGAAGCTCAAGAAAAGATTCGCTTGTTATTTAATCGTTATGTAGTTAATCCCGTAGTAGTTTTGTCATTGACTGGCTTGCGGCAAGATTTAAGTTTTCAAGCCCAAATTAGCCCCGAAGGCAATATTGTTGTGCCACAGGTGGGCATTTTATCCATACAAGGTTTGAGTTTGGCAGAAGCTCAAGAAAAAATTCGCTTGAGTTTAAGCCGGGTGATGGTTGATCCGGCGATCGCAGTTTCTCTATTCTCACCACGACCTGTACAAATTACGATTAGCGGTGAGGTTTTTCGTCCAGGAATTTATCCTGTTACTTCTTCCACACCTAGAGTTGCTGACGCTTTACTTATAGCTGGCGGTTCAACTATGAACGCCGACCTCAGACAAGTGCAGGTACGTCGAACATTAATGGATGGTTCTGTAATTTCGCAAAATATTGACCTCTATGCAGCGTTGCAAAATGGTGGTTCAGTACCAAATTTGCGTTTGCAAGATGGTGACGCAGTAATCATCCCCCGTCGAGAAGTCGGCAACGATGATGGTTATGACCGCAATTTAATTGCGCGTTCATCCTTAGCTGTACCGCAGATTCGCGTCCGGTTGTTAAACTATGCGGCTGGTGGACTTGTAACACAAACCTTGCCGAATGGCAGTACTTTTATTGATGCTTTGGGAGGGATTAATTTAGATACAGCTAACCTGCGAGATATTGCCTTAATTCGATTTGACCCAGAACGAGGTCGGGCAATTACGCAAAAACTGGATGCCAAAAAAGCACTGTCTGGAGATATTTCTCAAAATGTCCCCTTACAAGATAATGATGTTATTGTTGTTGGTCGCAACCTAATTACTAGAATTACTAATATCTTTAGTACAATTACTCGGCCGTTCTTTGATGTTCAAAGTTTTATCCGCTTTTTCCAATTTTTTGGTGGCTCAAATTAGTACATTTTATTTGTTTGGCTGAAACCAAAAAAAGACAAATAACTATTAACTATTTGACCATTGACTATTAACAGCATTCGCTCGCTTATTTCTATATGCCTCTGCTATGACCCCACCAATTGTTAAACGCTATCTAATTGCATTCGAGAAGTATAAGTGGATTGGACTAGGTAGTTTTGCGCTAGTTGTCGCCGGGTCAACAGTGGTAGCTGTACAGCCAGATCCACCGATTAACTACATAGCAGATGCTGCATTAACTTATAATCGTCCACCAGTTTCATTTTCGCTGACGGGGAATGAAATTCAGCAGCAAGGGCAAGAATTAAGCGAGGCTGCTTTGCTGTCGGATCAGATTATTGAAACTGTCGCCACAAAAGTTAATGTTAAGCCAAAAACAATTGGTACAAATGTTGCCCTGAAATTACCCGAAAAAGCTAAGGCTGGAGAAGTTGCATCTACAGTTATTGATCTGAAATATAAAGATACTGATCCTAAACGCGCCCAAGAGGTGCTTCAGGAATTAATGCAGGCAATGATCAAGCTGAGTGGTGAGATTAACACAGGAAGGTTAAGAGCAATTATTCAAAAAATTGAAGAACGAGTACCTCAAGCAAGAACAGAATTGCAAACCGCAGAAAAAAGATTAGAGCAGTACGATCGCCGCGAACGACCAGCAATCTTATCCGCAGAGAATGGTAGTTTATTAGCAGGAATCACTAATAGCCAAAATCAACAACGACAAATTCAATTAAATATTGCGGGGATTGATGCCCAAATTCGCAGTTTGCAAGCAAAGTTAGGTTTAGATGTTAATAAGGCTTATGTTTCCTCGGCTTTAAGTGCTGACCCAATTTTGGGTAATTTGCGAACACAGCTATATCAAACAGAATCGCAAATCGCTTTGTTACGGAAAGATTTACGACCTGAACATCCCACGATGATTCAGTTACAACGCCAAAAAGAAGCCACAGAACTATTAATCCAACAGCGTGCTAACGAAGTTATCGGTGGTGGTGGTGCAGCCGCACCTTTTGCTGGAGATATTTCGGGGATTCGCGCTCAAAGTAACTTAGACCCAGCCAGACAGGGGTTAGCGAATCAGATGGTAACTTTGCAAACCCAACGGGATACGCTGCAACAACAGTTAGCACAGCAAATCCGTGAAGAAGTCCGCCTACGGCAAGAGTATTCTTTAATACCAAACAAACAGTTAGAGCGATCGCGTTTAGAACAGGAAGTAGCTCTAAAAAAAGCAGTTTACGACCAAATGCAGGCTAAACTCACAGACTCTAAAACCGCAGAGGCAGAAACTGTTAGTAGCTTGACTGTTGCCCGAACACCGACTATCATTCCCGAACCCACCAAAGTCAAGAGCGTCCCAACAACTTTAGGAATTGGTGGTTTCTTAGGCTTTTTAGTTGGTGGTGGCGTAATATTTTTGCTGGGTTCCCTAGAAGGAACGTTCAAAACCCAAGAAGATATCCGCGACAGCTTGAAACAACGGGAAGTGGTGTTATTGGGCGAAATACCTTTAATGCCTGTGGATGATTTAGCATCTGAAGCAGTACCAGTGGTATTTTCTGTTGATTCACCATATTTGGAGTTTTATGAAAAGTTTCGTAGTAATTTACGCCGTCTAGCAGGTAAAGACGTAAAAATTCTCTTAATTGCTAGTACTGGCGCTCAAGAAGGAAAAACAGTCAGTGCTTACAACTTAGGTGTAGCTTGCGCTCGTGCTGGCAAACGTACCTTAATTATTGAAACTGATTTGCGATCGCCTTCACGGGCTACATCCCTAAAAGTTACGCTTGACCCTGACGCGACTATCGAACCTTTGCGCTATTATGCCAGCTTGAGTGATTGTATTCGCTTAGTACCTGACGTAGAAAATTTATACATTATTCCCAGTCCCGGCCCTGTACTTCAATCACCAGCTATTATTGAATCTAGCGAAATGCGGCGACTGATGGAAGATGCCCGTGAGCGTTATGACTTAGTAATTTTAGATACTAGTCCCTTAAGTTACTCTAATGATCCGTTACTTATACAACCCTACAGCGATGGCATAGTATTGGTAGCACGACCAAACTATACACAAGAAAGTATGTTAGGTGAAGCGATCGATCAATTACAAGAAGCTGAACTAGGATTATTGGGTGTAATTATCAATGGCGCTGATATTGAAGTTACTGTACCAGAAACAGCAGAACCGCTACCAAATTCTTCATCAGAACCAGTAATTGTGGAAGAATCTGATCAAGTTTCCGCAGGTGTGAATAACACTTACAACTAGTGAGGAATAAAAGTTTGGGGATACAAGGGTGGGGAAAATGAAACCTTGATGCCCCAAATCCCTTGGGATTAAGCACTCAGCACTTTGTTAAAGCTTATTCATAGTCGCGTTTAAATAAACCAAACAAGGGCGCAAGCATAACTCCAAAAACAAAGCCACCGATATGCGCCCAATAAGCAACTCCCCCAGTTTGGACGCTCATATTAGCAGCAGTTTGGAGACTAGCAAGACCAGATATCACATTCTGTACAAAGAAAATGCCAATGACTACCAGTGCTGGAACACTAATTGTAGTTGCAAAAAAACCTAAGAATACTAAGGTTGTAATTCTGGCATGAGGAAAGCGGATGAGGTACGCGCCTAAAACCCCAGAAATTGCACCACTAGCGCCTAATGAAGGAATTGGAGAATTCATTCCTATTGCCCATTGGCATAAAGCTGCTAAAGCACCGCATGTCAAATAAAAAATTAGATATTTGAAATGACCCAAACGGTCTTCGATATTGTTGCCAAAAACCCAAAGAAAAACCATGTTCGAGATTAAGTGCCACCAACCACCGTGGAGAAACTGTGATGTAATTAAAGTTATCCATTCTCCATCAAAGTTGTAGGTTAATTCTCTGGGTACTACAGCATACTCACTGAAAAAGAGATTTAGTCGGGCATTAGACAAACTCACTTCATGAAGAAAAACTAAAACATTCATGCCAATCAAGCCGTAAGTGAAATAAGGCGTGATTCGCGTTGGATTTTCGTCATAGAGTGGAAACACAGGTGTTTTTCCTAATTATCAATTAACTGCAATATAGCTTGTGTGACTGGCAGTTGAAAAATTTTGATAATTGCACCTGTGATAATGTGCTGAGTATAAACCAATTTGCCGCAAAGCTTTCAGCAAATAATAAAATGATTACGACAGATGAAGTGCGAAAAAGCTCACTAATAAACCCTGCCCCAATCTAAAATCCAAAATTGCCTTAGCTGTACCATGATTCTTCGGGAGATTTGTCACTAAACAAACCTAAAACCGGGCCGAGAATCGCTCCAAAGATGAAACCGCCTGCGTGCGCCCAGTAAGCGATACCACCGCTTTCCATACCAATATTAGTAGGAGTTTCTAAACTGGCAAGTCCGTAGAAAGATTGTTGGAGAAACCAAAATCCTAAAAAGAAATAAGCGGGAACCCGGAAAGTTGGGAAGAAAATGCCTAAAGGGACAACACCAAGAATCTCAGCTTTAGGGAAGCGGAGGATATATGCTCCCATAACTCCCGCGATCGCACCACTGGCACCCAAAGATGGAATGTTAGAATCTTGGGAGAAATACCATTGGGTCAAAGACGCTAAAATACCGCAAGCTAAATAAAACAGCAAATATTTGGCATGACCTAATTTATCTTCAACGTTATTACCAAATATCCACAGAAACAACATATTGCCAGCTAAGTGCAAGAAGCCACCATGCAAAAATTGCGAGCTAATTAAAGTTGCCCATTCTGGTACTGGTTGATGCACAGAAACACCAGCAAAGCTTAAGCTAAGTTCGCGGGGAACCACAGCCGCTAGGTGTAAAAAGCCATCTAATGCTTGCGGTGGAAGACTACTTTCATAGATAAATGCCAAAACATTAGCGGCAATTAAACCGTAAGTTACATAAGGGGTAATTTGCGTAGGATTATTATCTCTAATAGGAACCACGAGCTTTTTTCCTGATTTTTGAGAAACTAGCCTCAAATTACCGAATATTGCCTGTAATTTCTTCTACCTCTTGGCTAGATATTTAGTCTCTGCCTTTTAAACTAAGAGTATGAGCTAGATTCCCCAAGCTTGGAGATACTGCTATGGTGCAACAACTAATATCATGTTCGGTAAAATAATTATCATTAAGACCGCAGAGGGAGCCGAGGAGCGGGTTTTTCATTTATGCACAGATTTCTGGAATTATAACTAATTACCCGAACTTGATATAACAAGTTGAGATAATTTATGTTTTTACCCAATTCTTTAGACAATCAACTGCAACATTGGGATGATATAATTCACAACCAACCAGATAATGCCAAGGCTTACATTCGGCGGGGTATGGTTAAATTCCAATTAGCCAAAATTGATGAATCTATTCAAGACTTTGACACAGCAGAAAAAATAGAACCTCGTCTCAAACCATATCTCTGGCAACGGGGCTTATCTTACTATTATGCGGAAAGATTTGCTGAAGGCGCTCAACAGTTTGAAATTGATTTAACTGTAAATGCTAATGATGTCGAAGAAACGGTGTGGCGCTATCTTTGTCTAGCACGTTTGCAAGGTGTGGAAGTAGCACGTAATTCTCTCTTAAAAGTCAAAAATGACCCCAGACGAGTGCTGCGCTTCATATATGATTTGTTTGCGGGAAACTGTACACCCGAAGAAGTTTTAACTGTTGGAGAATCAGAAGGAATTAAGGGTAAATTTTATAGTCATCTTTATCTAGGGTTGTATTATGAATCTGCAAACAACTTGAATTTAGCTCAAGAGTATATAGTCAAAGCTGCCGATAAATACCAGATTGATGATTATATGTGGTATTTGGCGCAAGTACATAAAAAACTACGGGGTTGGTCGTAATTCACTCAAAATTTGTGATTTTTTTGTCGTTGGTTAATTTCTCTGGAAACATAGCGTAACAGCCTTCACCTGAATTAGTCTGCATATATCCACATTAAAAACCATATAATCACAAGCATCAGCAGTAGTCTCAGGCTGATTTTGGGTGATTTAGCAATGAAACTGGATTTAGTCAGATTTTCTCAGGCTTGCAACCCCAGCAAGACTTTGACGGTTAGTAAAGCAGAAGATAGACAATATTATATTGATTTTGCCAAAGTGCGAGGTGGCAAGATTATCGAAGAATTGAAACGGACAATTGCGCGACTGTCAGCCGACGAACCAACTTGTCAATTATTTACCGGACATATTGGCTGTGGGAAATCGACAGAATTACAACGGCTGAAAGTAGAGTTAGAACAGCAGGGTTTTCATGTAGTATATTTTGAGTCTAGCCAAAGTTTAGATGTGGCCGATGTTGATATTACAGATATTTTACTGGCGATCGCACGCGAAGTAAGTCAAAGCTTAGAAAAAGCCCAAATTAAGATCAAGCCCAGCTATTTTCAAAATCTATTTACAGAAGTTGTTGATTTTTTACAAACACCTTTAGATTTGTCAGCCCAGGCTGAGTTGTCTGTAGGTATTGCCAAAGTAACTGCCAAAACTAAAGATAGCCCAAAATTGCGAAGTCAATTGCGGCAATATTTAGAACCGCGCACCAACAGTATTTTAGAGTCAATTAATCAAGAACTGCTCAAACCCGCAAGAGAAAAACTCAAGCAGCAAGGTAAAAATGGACTAGTAGTCATAGTTGATAACCTTGACCGCATCGATAATTCCCTAAAACCTTCCGGTTATTACCAACCAGAATATTTATTTGTCGAACGTGGTGAACAGTTAAACCAGTTAAGTTGTCACGTCGTCTATACTATTCCTTTGGTTTTGATTTTTTCTAACGCTTTGGGACGGTTAACAAATCGCTTTGGCGTTGATCCCAAAGTTTTACCGATGGTTCCGGTACAACTTCAAGATGGAAGTAAATTTACTGAAGGAATTACACTACTAAAACAAATGGTAATGGCGAGGGCGTTTCCGGGGGTGAGTTGGGAACAAAGCCAACATTTAATTATAGAGGTTTTTGATAGTCCTGAAACATTAGAAAGACTTTGCTTAGTGAGTGGCGGTCATTTGCGGAACTTGCTCATGATATTGTTTCGCTGTCTACAACAAGAAGACCCGCCAATTTCCTGGGATTGTGTCAATAGAGTTATTAAAAAACGCTGTAACGAACTAACTTTGGCAATTACCGCAGATGAATGGGAAGTATTGCGGGAAGTTGCCCAAGGAAAAATCCTCAGAGGACATGAAAAATACGACCTTTTACTCCGCAATATGTTTGTATTTGAATATCGAGATGAAGATGGTTCGTGGTTTGATATCAATCCAATTTTGGCAGAAGCTAGGGAATTTCGGGGATAAGTATTTGGCTGAACTCTCCCCCTTCCCTCGTAGGGAAGGGGGTTAGGGGGTTAGGTTTCATATTATTTGCAGCAGAATAATTTACAGTATGACAAATCAGAATAATTCAGAAAATTTAACTCCTAATAATGAGCATTCATTACAAACATTAGTCAGAGCAATTACTCTTTCTCAGGGTCAATTTTCGCTGATTTTATTACGTTGTAATTATACTGAATTGCGACGACGCATTACCCAAAAACTACACCAAATTTCTCCCGTAAACATACGCGAAATTACTTTACCTGCATCTGTCAAAACACTTTACTCCAACATAGCTGAACAACTTGGAGATGAACACCCACCAGCATTGATGGTGTTTGGCTTGGAAAATGTGAAAGATATTGACACGATGTTGACTGCGGCTAACAGAGTGCGGGAGGAGTTTAGAAGAAACTTTGCTTTTCCGATATTGCTGTGGGTAAATGACCTAGTTTTGCAAAAGTTTATCAGACTAGCCACTGATTTAGAAAATTGGTCAACTATTATCGAGTTTGAAAATTCTACTCATGAGTTGATTGCATTTATTCAGCAACAGACTGAGGCAATATTTGCTGGTGATGTCAGACTTAACCCGCAGACTTGCTGGGAATTAGAAAGAGCAATTCAAGATTTGCAAAGTCGGGGAGAAGTTTTAACATCATCATTACAAGCAAATCTTGAGTTTGTGCGGGGTTTGCAAAATTATTTAGATGATCAAATAGATGCTGCTGTAACACATTATCAACAAAGCTTGAGTTTTTGGCGACAAAGTGAAGATTTAGAACGACAAGGTATATTATTGGCTCATATTGCCTTAGCTTATGACCGTTATGCAGTAATTAATCAGACCCAAAATCAACATTATTGGCAATCTGCTAAAGAATATTTGCAGCAAGCACTAGATATTTTAAAGCAAGGACAATATTTAAATTTAGTTGCTAAATATATTAATAAACTTGGTGAAATACTGCAAAATTTAAAAACTTGGTCAGAGTTAGAAAGTCTGGCAAATGAATCATTGGTGTTGCAACAAGAATATGGTACACCGTTGCAGGTAGCTCAAGCTTATGGCTTTTTGGCTGAAGTGGCTGTAGAAAATTCGCGGTGGGAAGAAGCAAATGAACTTATACAACAGGCTTTGCAAATATTATTTATTATTTCTGAGATACAGCCACATACATATAGTTGGTATCGGTTGATTTTAGCTCAAGCACAACAGGGTTTAGGTGATGTTACAGCAGCAATTCATAGTTTAGAAACTGCAAGAGAATCTAGTAATCATCAATATAATCCGCAGTTATATATTTCTATTTTAGAAAAGTTACGCTCACTATATTTTGAGCAAGGTGAATATCTCAAAGCTTTTAATTTTAAGTTAGAGCAATTACAAATAGAACAACAATATGGTTTTCGGGCTTTTGTTGGGGCTTCTTATTTAAATCCTCAGAGAAAGGTAATTAATCCTTACGTTGCACAAGTTATAGAAAACCCCTCTCCAAACCTCTCACACCAGTTGCTACAACGGGGGGAACCCCCGCAACGCACTGGTTCCCCTACAAGGAGAGAGGCTTTAAATATTCCCCCTTCCCTCACAGGGAAAGGGGTTAGCGGGTTAGGTCAACTAGATAATACTGGGACAATTGCTCAAGAAATTGCGGCTTCTGGTCGAGAAATAGATGTTAACCGTCTGCGAGAAAGAATTAGCCGTAATGATTATAAATTAACTATCATTCATGGGCAATCGGGTGTAGGTAAAAGTTCAATTTTGCAAGCGGGTTTAATTCCAGCTTTGCAACAGCGATCGATTGGCGAAAGAGATGCTTTACCAATTTTAATCAGAGTTTATACAGATTGGGTGGCTGGTTTAGGGCGGCGTTTGATTGAGGAGTTTGAGGCGATTAGAGAAAGGAAATTAACTGTTAATCTTGATGCAGTTGCAGCAATTCAATCACAGTTAAGAAATAATGCTGACCATAATTTATTAACAGTTTTAATTTTTGACCAGTTTGAGGAGTTTTTCTTTGTTTATCCAGATAAGGCCCAAAGGCAAGAGTTTTATGAGTTTTTGCGGGTTTGTTTAGATATTCCTTTTGTTAAGATTGTGCTGTCTTTACAGGAAGAATATTTACATTGTTTATTAGAATTTGAACAACTATTTAAATTGGATGCCATTAATAATAATATCCTAGATAAAAACAATCGGTATTTTTTAGGCAACTTCTCCCTTAGACAAGTAAGATATGTTATAGAAGAAATCACAAAAAAAACATATTTTAAATTAGAGCCAAAGCTGATAGATCAGCTTGTAAGGGACTTAGCAGAAGAATTAGGTGAAGTTCGTCCTATTGAGCTACAGATTGTGGGTAGGCAATTACAAACAAAAAAGATTACTACTTTAGTAGACTACTATCACCTCAGTAGTAATCCTAAAGCCAAACTAGTAGAACAATTTATTGATGAACTATTACAAGATTGTGGTGATGGTAATTATAAAACTGCTTTACTTGTCTTGTACTTATTAACAGATGCAAACAATAGAACACGTCCTCTTAAAACTCTGGATGAACTAGCAGGAGACTTAGTAGGTAAAAAAGTAGAAAATTTAGATTTAATACTAATGATATTGGTAAAATCAGGTTTGGTTACTTTATTGCCAGATTCTTCAGGTAATCGTTATCAACTAGTTCATGATTATCTAGTAAATTTTATTCGTGATAAACAAATACGAATTGATAGAGAATATGTTTTTACACTCAAAAACAGTGAAGAAGCCAAACAGGTAAAAATTGATGCGCTGGATAGAGAAAAAAAGCTACTGCTTGAAAGTTTAAGTATACTAAAACAGCAAAAACCTCGCCAGAATACAGGATCAGTATTTTTCTATTTTATAATAACAGTATCATTTGTAATACCTCTCAGTATATTATTAGAAAATAAAAATCAAATAGTTTTAGGACTAGCAGCCTTTGTCAGTAGTATTTGTGTCTATTATTTCTATAATACTAAGCAGCAGCAAAAAAGATTTAAGTACCAAATTCAAGAACAAGAAAAAACTCTAGACCTCTTAAAATCCTTATTAAGAGAAGGTAGTAATACTGGTAACGAAGCTAATCCACCAGTTGATAGCCAGCCTCAAAGAGATCAATTGCTGAACCACCGTTACAAAGTGACGCATGTATTGGGTTCAGGGGGTTTTGCTTATACTTACTTAGCCGATGATACTAAGCGTCCTGGTTCGCCAATATGTGTTGTCAAGCATTTACAACCTGCTCAAAAAGACCCCAGATTTTTGGAAGTTGCTAGACGTTTATTTAAGACAGAGGCAGAAATTTTAGAGCTTTTAGGTCAACACAAGCAAATTCCTCAACTACTGGCTTATTTTGAAGAAAATCAACAGTTTTATTTAGTGCAAGAATTTATTGAAGGGCAATCTTTGTATGACAAATTGATGCCAGGTATTTGTCTTAAGGAAGTTGAGGTGATTAAAATCCTCAAGGATGTTTTAGAAGTATTAGCATTTATCCATGATCATAATGTTATCCATCGAGATATCAAACCTAGCAATTTTATCCGGCGGGAAACAGACAATAAAATAGTACTGATTGACTTTGGCTCAGTAAAACAAATTCAATCTCAGCAAGAAGAGGAAAACTTAACAGTGGCAGTGGGTACTTTGGGTTATGCAGCGCCTGAACAACTCATGGGTCAACCCAGGTTAAACAGTGATATTCATGCCTTGGGTATGATTGGAATTCAAGCTTTAACAGGACTTAATGCTAAAGAAATTATGCGCGATCCACAGACAACTGTGGTAATTTGGCGAGATATGACACAAACAACAGATAAATTAGCTGCAATTATTGATAAAATGACAAGCTACGATTACCTCAGAAGATACCAGTCTGCTAAGGAAGTTTTACAAGATCTATCGAAACTTCCTAATTATCAAGAAAAGTAAAAGGATTAATAAATTTGGTTTTTTCTTGATTTAGGCGATCGCTTCCCCATTGATCATAAACGTTTCCTTGTTCATAACGAATGAGGTAGCGTTAATAAGCAACAACGTAAGGTTTGTGACGAATGACGTAAGGTTCTTTATGGATGAGGTAGGGTTAATAAGCAAGGACGTAAGGTTTGCGACGAATGACGTAAGGCTCTCTATGGATGAGTTAGCGTTTGTGATGAACGACGTAAGGTTTGTAATCAAACGTGGGTATTGTAGGGGCGAACGTGGGTATCGTAGTAGGGGCGAACGGCCGTTCGCCCCTACAAATGTATTTGTATCATTTATAAATTAGGGCGGGCGATCAATCGCCCCGACTAAAACCTAAAACCGAGTTTCATACTCAAATAATAGGAGATTTTCACTACCTAAATCAGTTGCACCACGCACCAAGATTTCATCATTCAGCCGATAAAGGACGTTATAACGAAAAGACGCATCACTACTAAATAAAGGTCTTGATAAAGAAACAGAAAAATCTCGATTAATGTTGAACACTCCCTCTGCTGACAAATCAAAAACCGATGAGCGTCTTGATGTGGAGTCTGTGATGGGAGTGGGAAAGATGCGAAATTCACTAAAGCCAACTGCCTGACCGATCGCAGTAATAGTTCCTTGTAAACTGCCTAAAATAGTAGTACCAGCAAAATTGGTTAATCCTTGCGTTATATCTCCGGTTTGAGCAAAATTATTCAAAATTGACCCACCTAGCAACGCCACAATCTCTCCCTGACTGCGGCGAGGTTGACTGGTAAGTTCTAAATTTTGGTTTAATTCACTGGCTCGTCCTGTCGCTCTGGCTTGTACGCGCACAGTACGTAAAGTCCCGAAATTAGTTGTAGAAACATCACTAATTTCTCCCGACAACGGTGATTCTAAAATGCGATTACTCGTGGCTGATGTCTCTGGGACGATCGCCAACAGTCGCACATCTAATGTAGGATCAAGTCCTTGACTGGGAATAAATGTCGCTGTTTGTTCATAGCCGCGTTCTAAGGTGAACTCAGTTGAAAATAAACTAACTCGTCCTCCAGTTAAACGAATCACTCCTTCCGGGAGAGGCTTGGCTAAAGTTCCATTAATGGTCAAGTCACCTTTGGCGTTAAAGCTAAGTATGGGTTGACTTAAGGCTCCTGGTACAAAACTCAATAGAGACTGACTTGTAACTTTCACATCATTACCCAAAGTCAAGCGTAAATCAGCAAACTCTACAGGTAAATTAGGTCTAGTTACAGCAGTGTTATTTACAGCGTTAGTAGGCTCTGTTGTAGTTGTCGTATTGGGGTTAGCTGCTGTTGTTGTTACGGCACTAATGTTGATGTTATTACTATCTGTCGTTGCTGGTTTTGAATTAGCCGTAGTGGAATTGCCAATAATGACTTGTCCGTTATTCAGTTCAATTTCCCCACCAATTTGCGGTTTGAGTGCGGTTCCGCGAATTACCGCATTACCACTCACACCACCTTCATATAATCCTGGAACTTGAAAATCTAATTGTTTTTCTATTAATACTGTCAGCGGATTAGATGCAGTAGACTGAGGTGTAAAAATCGGCAAGATTCCTGATGCAGTGACTAACCCTTGATTATAATTGCCTTGAATACCTGCCACATTCACTGTATTGCCGTTAAATTGCGCTGTTCCTGTGACATTGGTTAGCGGTTTTGATAAAGCTTGAGCGCCGATAGTTGCATTATTAAATGTGGCAGTTCCATTGATAATTGGCTGGTTTAATGTACCATCAACGTTGACAGCAACTTGTCCTTGTCCATCTACCCACGAAACTTGATTGTTAGTCAACAGATTTAACAGTGTTAAACCTTCGTTACTCACATTGGCGTTAACGCTGATTTGATTGCTTTCTGGCTGTGCTGCGACAAAAGGTAAGGGTGCAGGAACACTACCTGTAATTGTGATAGGTTGAGTTCCGGTCAACAGTAAGGTACTATCAAAATTTGCGCGAGCATTGTTGTAGGCAAATTTTACCTGTCCTGTCTGCACTGGTTGGTTGTTGAGAGTCGCATTCGCCAGTGAAACTTGGCCATTTACTCTAGGGTCTTGTAAACTACCTTGCAAATTAGCAACAGCATTCACTTGACCTGTAATATCTATAGGATATTTGGCGATGAAAGGCTGAAACAGAGATAAAGGTAAACTAGCTACATTCAACTGTCCCGAAAGTTGGTCAAAGCCTAACTGTCCGGTGAAGGCTATTAATCCTTGATTGATACCAATACTCAAAGGTGAGAGCGTCACAACACCATCGGCAAAATTACCTTGAGCAATCACTTGATTAATAGCATATTGTCCCCATTGCCAATTAGCACCTTGAAGATTAAACCCTGCATTCAAGCCAGATTTTAATGAACCACTAGCGGTAATTGTTCCATTTAACGCACCTGTTAATTCTGCCAAGCTAGGCAAAGGCGGCGCTTGTTTTTCCTCTTGCTGTTGTTGTTGCGTTACGACTGTGGCAATTTTAGAGAAATATTCTAACTGGGTTTGCAAGTCTGCATTAGGTAAGCTAAGAGGTGTGGTGTTGAGTGCTTCTGCGCCTGCTAGAGTTGGCGCTTCTGTTCCTGTACTCAAGTCTTGAAAATTGTAGATATTAAAAGCTTGTAAAATTTCTTGGATTCTAGTTTCCACTAAATTAGCTTGGACTTGAAATTGCGGGTTATTGCCAGTTTGCACACTCCCACTTAAGGCAATGCTACTATCACCGAGACGCAATAGACCGTTAGTTAAGTTAGCAGCACCATTGGCATAATTGAAACTACCGCGGAATTCTGCGGCTGAAACTCTAGCAACCCGCGGTTGAGCAATAGCTACATCTCCAGCTAAAGCATAATTATTGAGATTAACAACTAAATTCCCTGATAATTGTCCGCCCAAGGGTTTCAATCTATTGTCAGGGATAAAGCCGCCAACCAAAGCAATAGGAAACTGTTGGGCGTTGATAATTAAGTTATCTCCCTCGGTTCTACCTGAGCTAATTGCTTGACCGCGCTTCACTAAAAATGAAGTTGGGCGATAATTTGCATTCAGGTTCAGGGCTATCCTATCTTGCACACCTGCAAGTTGCAGACTTCCCCCGCGTCCGCCTTGAAAGTTGACATTACCAGCTAAAACTGGGTCAAATGCCAAGTTACTCACATTGAAATTCCGCAGGCGAATATTACCTGTAGCTTGCGGTGTTTCTGGAGTGCCAGAAACTTGCCCATTAAAATCGAGAAAGCCTGATAGGGCAACGTCTCCGGGAACTTGCACACCTGTATTGTTAAGGTTAAAATTCTGCGCCAGGACATTGAAATTAAAGCCCGCAATTTTCGGTGTACCAGTTTCTGGTAATTGTACTGCGATCGCACCATTAGCACTAACCCCCGGTGTCGTCGCCCGTGGCACAATTATCTGCCTACCATTCCACTGAAATTGCGCTGTCAATGGTTGTGCTAACTGCGCCACTCCTTGATTAGCGCGAAGTTGTCCAGTAGCGCGAATATCTGCAAGCGCAAAAGATTTGGTATTACCAGCTAACTGCACATTACCATTAAGTCTTCCTCGCAGTTGCGGTGAAAAACGACTCAGTTGAATTTGCGAAGCATTCGCAACTGCTTGCCAACGACCATTATTCAAGTTAGCATCCCTGATGTTAACTCTCCCGCCTGCCACACTCAAGTTTGCCTGTGCAGTGGCGCGAATAGTTTCCGGTTGCAAAGATTTCGTGCTTCCAGATAAATTCACCGACGCACTATTGACAACTCCTTGAAATTGCTTGGGAATCTGCGGAAAACGGCTTAAAGCAATCTGCGAAGCATTAGCAACAGCTTGCCAGCGACCATTATTTAAATTAGCATCCCTGATGTTAACTCTACCACCTGCTACACTCAAGTTAGCCTGTGCTGTGGCGCGAATAGTTTCCGTTTGAAAAGATTTAGTGCTTCCTGACAAATTCACTGATGCACTATTGACAACTCCTTGAAATTGCTTGGGAACCTGCGGAAAACGGCTTAACTGAACTTGCTCAGTATTCACAAAAGCTTGCCAGCGGTTCTGTACAACCTGACCCCTAGCCCTAATTGTATTACCTGCCACATTAAACACAGCCGTGGGCAAGATGATATTCTGCCCTTGTTGGTCAATTACTGCTGCACCGATGGTGGGATAAGTTGCATTAGGCGCTTGCACTTGCGCCACAGCCCGCAAATTCCCCAACACGCCAGAAATTTTAGTATTTACTGATACATTGCCAACTTTGATTGTGGAGGAAGAATTGTTGGTTTTAGCGATCGCATCTCCTGGTAAATTTTGGGCGAGAATATTCAATAATACTGAACCTTGGGGTGCTAGTTGCACTTGACCACGCCCAACAATCTGCCCCCCGGCTGGTGGATTGACTTGAATGCTGGCAACATTGAGTATTAAAGGTTGTTTGCCCAGAAAGCCAGTAATTTGTGTATTAGCTGAGACATTACCAATATTAATCGGGGGAGTTAAACCGTAATTACGTGCCAGTATATCTCCTGATATACCCTCAGTTTGCACGTTAAATTTTACCTGCCCGCCTAATATTGCTTGACCACTCCCTGTAATTACTCCTCCTGCTGCGGGAACTAAGTTGAGATTTGAGACAGTGATTTGAGATGTATTTTTATTAACATTCAAGCGAAAATTAGTGTTGACAGCCTTGAATTGCACACGGTCAACTTGAATAGGTTTGGTGTTGCTAACTGTACCGCTGAGAACTGGCTGTTGAAGAGAACCTTGGACTTTGACGTTAGCTTGGATTTCCCCAGTGGCGATAACTGGTGATTTGACGTTGAATGTATCTAATAAGTTTTTGGCATTGACTGGTTTTACCTGCGCTGATAGGTTAAAACCTGTTTTAGTATTAACTGTGCCATTTGCCAGGAGGGGAACTTTGCCCAAGTTTGTGCTTAGATTATCTAATGCGATCGCCTGACCTTGAAAGGCTAATCTACCGTTAGAATTGACAAATTTTTGGGGAATATTTTGAATTTGCGCTGTGACTTGATGAGAAATAGCTGTCCCAGTAATCGCAATTTCTGAAGCATCTGCGGGAATTTGCACACCCAAGTCAGCATTTACCCTACCTGCTTGCAAAACAATGGGTAACTGAATTAATCGGCTAACATCAGATGCTTGTAAATCTTGTGCTACAACCTGAAGATTAGTTTGCTGTGCTTTTGGTTGCGTTTCCCCAGAAATTTTAACAGCGCCGCCTCTGGTGAGTTGACCATTGATTTCATAACTAATCTGTGTATTATCTGGTGAAAATCGCGCTACTCCACCAAATTTATCTATGACTACAGCACCTTTTGGTTTAGTTGGTGCAGTGGCTGGTAATAATTCTACATTGCCATCAGCAATCTCAAGTGTTTGTAACTGAGTTTGAATAAAACCTTGACCCTCTGCACTTTTCACTGCCGCTGTCACCCAACGCCCATCCTGATCCTGTTGGATAAATACACGGGGTTGAATTAATGTGACATTTAACGGTAGTGTGCGGCTGAAAATGACTGGTAATAGAGAAAACCTTACATCAACAGCTTTGGCTGTCAGTTGGTCAGAATCAGTAGGCGTTGCTGGTATCGATAAAGAACTAAATCTCAGACTCGAAAGTGAAAAGGCCTCAACATGACCTAATGTTATCGGTCGCCCCAGTAATTGTTCAAGATTTGTCTCTACTAACGGTGCTAATTCGTTATATACATAATTTCTCGCCCACCAAATTCCCGATGCAGTTCCAGCCAGCAGGATAATTCCAACTACCAGACTAGTACGTCTTAAAAGGAGAAAATGTAATAAACGACGGTTAGTTGGCTCCTGATCATTGCCTGAATTGGGAGAGCGCGTCATTTTCGTTACCAGCAACGCTATCGAGTAACAAAGTTATTATTACCCGAAAACAACATAGTTGTTTTTACTAACTTCTAAAAACTTTTTTTAGATAGATTAGTAATTCCGCCTGCTGATAGATGACAATTAAGTGCGATCGCCCAGGTAGCTAAAATATCAGTAAAAGTCTTTTAACTCTGTCACTTATCACCTATCCCCTGCTATAGTTACTGATACCCTTTCCAAGGAGTGACTTCCAGTTTGCCAGTGGGATTGAACACTACTTGGAAGTGAGCTAGGGGTTCTTGGTTATTCGGTGCTGCACCATTAGAACCATAAACAGATTGAAACATATTTGGCAGTGGGGTTTCCCGAAAATAATCGAAAGCAACCTGATTTAGTGGTTCATAATCAGCAATGATGCCCTCTTTATTAACGGCGACTCGATAACGCAAATCTTTTGTGTAGGTGGGAGTACCTTTCCAATTTTGGCGAATTGTATTGTATAGCTTTTGGTTTAAAGTTTTAACTGTATTAGAGTCTGTAATTTTACTGCCAATTACCTGTGGTGTACTAGCATAACCGCGCCAAGGACTAACTTCTAACACACCTTTGTTAGTAAAGACCACTTTAAATTGAGCTATTGGTTCATTAGTAATTGCAGAACGTTTAGCAGGATTGTAAAGTACTTTGGGTAGTGGGGTTAACTCTATGCCGTCATTTGACCCTTGATTGACTGCCTTATAACCAACGATCGCACCATCACCAGCCACACCTACACGATAAACTAAATCATCTTTGATTGCCGAACGGTTACTCCACGCGGGATCAAGTTGATTCCATACCTGACGATTCAAAGCGCGTAGTTGAGATGGGTCGGTGATTTCGGAAACTGTATTTAACAGTGCTTCTAAATCTTTTGTCGGCGGTGTTGCTGCTGTCGGTGCTGGAGTCGGGTTGATAGTAGCAGCTATGGGTGTTGCACTAGCTAAGGGAGAGTTCGCCGCTGAGGGTGTTGTGCTGGGAGTCGCCGTAGTAATAGGTGTTGGCGTGGCGCTACTCTGAGTTTCTGGTTGTGGTTCTGGTGTGCGAATTTGGGGAGGTGGAATCAAACTAAAAGCAACCGCAGCGACAGCTACACTCGCAACTCCAATACTGGCTGGTACTGCTTGCTTGATGAGAATTTCATTAGCACCACCATAACGTCGGGCAACTGGTTGTAACTCTAATGATAATTCTGCTAAGGTTTGGGTATCAGCAAAAAACTGGTCTACAGCTTCTACCAAATCAAATAACTGCACCGTATTCATATCAATTTGAATCGGTGATTTAGCCTGGTTAGCATTCGACTCCAAACCTTCTGTCGTGCTTTCAGCATGAATAATCAGTCTATGACGGTTATGGTCAATTTTTTGTAGTTCTACTAATTCCGAATCCTGGTTATGAGCTTGAGGATTCGGTACATTACTTAAAAATTCTTGGGCGTACCCACTCACCGCCCTGACCAAACTTTCAAAAAATTCTCGGCCTCCCACCAGAGGCTGCTTATAACCAGATATATAGCATTCTACATTTACCAATATTGATAATTCTGGGCGTAGCTCTTGTAAATGTGCCGCCCTGGAAGCATCACTTAAACCCTCTAAAAGCAACGTACAGTTAGGTAAACTGTACTTCCGTTGAATGTTCATTCCACTTCCCCGTCAAAAAGACTAATCCAGAACCGCTGCATTCCGGCCGTACCAGTACAAAATAGTAGTTTTTCTAGCAAATTAATAGCTAACTCATCTAATTTTTCATCAGAAGTTAAGGCCAGTACGCCAGAACGTCGGGCATTCATTCTACTTTTAAAATGCGCTCGAAAGCGTTCTAAGTAGTTAGATAAACGCAAATTTTGTTCTAGAGGTATCTGCTTGTCATTCATTTGCTGATATATCATTAGCATCTGGCGGATGACAACTGTTAACCGCCGCGCAATGTAGCAAGCAATAACTACTAAAGCCTTGGCTTCCATAATAGTTAGGGGTCGGCGGATATTTGCTCGGCGCATAGGGTTAGAGCTACGCATCCGCCATAAATTGACCCGATTTTTAATAATCTCTTTTAAATCTAGTTCTTCAGCAAAAGCCAAAATTGCTTCGGAACCACCTAGTTCTAAAGCTTCAATGGCCAATAAAATGAGGTCGATTTGCACCCTGGTTCTGGGCGGACATCCTTGTCCTGCGATCGCCGGATCTGGTAAGGTATCCAGAATCATTGGCGTTGATGCAGGTGCGGGACTGTTGAACGGCGTTAAGCTCGCGGAGACATTCATTCGATAAATTACCTTGTGCGCTTCCAACAGACTAGATACAACTAGTACAACTAAATTTAAGATAAGTAGCCAAAAAATAACATTAAACTTGTGGCAGTAGCCATAATACTTGACGTATACATGACTTAACTTGTTCTATGAGAAAGTTTGCGTATACTTAAATTTCAGTTTTTCCAGCATCAGTTCACCTTCTTTGTATTAAGTACCAGTCCATATTTAAGCTTGGTGTAGATTCTCACTATCGTCAATGGATGATGATACTAGAGCCTCAAATCCAGCGTATGACATTATAGTGTACGATTTTTCCAGTCTGACCTACTCCTTCACTGTTTATGGATTTAAAATCTCTAGTTCGTGACATCCCAGATTTTCCCAAGCCTGGCATTTTATTTCGAGATATTACTACTCTACTGCGCGATCGCGAAGGACTGCGATACACTATTGACTTTTTTGCCGAAAAATGTAGTGAAGCTGAATTCCAAGCCGATTATATTATCGGGATGGAGTCGCGGGGATTTATTTTTGGCACTCCTCTAGCTTATAAATTAGGCGCGGGGTTCATTCCTGTGCGGAAAAAAGGTAAGTTACCCGCAGCAGTTCACTCCATTGAATATCAATTAGAGTATGGTACTGACTGCTTGGAAATGCACCAAGACGCATTGCATCCAGGGAGCCGAGTTTTAATTGTCGATGATTTGATTGCTACAGGTGGTACAGCCAGTGCTACAGCCAAGTTAGTCCAACAGCTTGACTGTGAACTAGTAGGTTTTGGGTTTATTATCGAGCTACGAGATTTACAAGGGCGGAAAAATCTGCCAGATGTGCCGATTATCTCGTTAATTGAATATTAGTCAATGGTCAAAAGTTCATAGTCCATAGTCAAAAATCTAGAGTTTTTGGTTATTAGACTAGTTAATCACCCACTGACCATTGACCATTGACCATTGACCATTGACTAAATACTATGACAGCTACAAAAATTTCTTTGGAGACAAGTCGAGATTGGCTAATTAGGCTAATCACGAGTGAAACTTTTATTTATGTGTTAAAGCGGATATTGCAAGCGTTGTTTACCTTATTGTTGGCATCAGCGCTGTCGTTTTTCATCATCAAATTGTCTCCAGGGGATTATGTAGATACCCTCCGACAAAATCCGAAAATTTCGCCAGAACGCATTGAGGAAGTTAGAAGACAGTTCGGTTTAGATAAGTCTTGGCCCGAGCAATATTTCTTATGGTTGTGGCGGATATTTACCAAAGGAGATTTTGGTACCAGTTTTGTTTACCAGCGTTCTGTAGCTTCGCTGTTGTGGGAGAGAGTACCTGCAACGTTACTACTCGCGATCGCTTCTTTAATTGTGACATGGGCGATCGCAATTCCTTTGGGTATCATCGCAGCGGTGAAGCAAAATCGCGCTACAGACCGCATATTGCAAGTCATTAGCTACGCCGGACAAGGATTTCCCAGTTTCATCACCGCCCTATTTTTATTAATATTTGCTCAATTTACCTCTCCTTTATTCCCCGTCGGCAGTATGACCAGCATCGATCATGCTGATTTATCTTGGTTTGGTAAAATTATTGATATCGGCTGGCACATGATCTTACCCACCGTTGCCTTAAGTATTACCAGTTTTGCAGGTTTACAACGCATTACCCGTGGGGAATTATTAGACGTATTACGTCAAGATTATATTCAAACTGCCCGCGCTAAAGGATTACCAGAAAATCGCGTAATTTACGTTCACGCCCTTCGTAATGCTATTAACCCCCTAATTACTTTGCTCGGTTTTGAATTAGCCAGTTTATTAGGTGGTGCATTCATCGCCGAACAGTTCTTTAACTGGCCTGGTTTAGGAAGATTAACCTTACAAGCTGTTATCGCTAAAGACCAGTATCTAGTTATGGCGAGCCTTGTGATGAGTGCTGTGCTGTTGAATGTCGGTAACTTATTCGCAGATTTAATGTTAAAGGTCGCCGACCCGCGTATTCGTCTCGATGCTTAATTATTTACAGATAAGTCAAGAGTCCATAGTAATTACAATCAACTATTGACTCTTGACTATTGACATTGGACTTTTACAATATGTTTTCCGACATTTATTATCTAGTGCGTGTAAAATCTGACGGTCGTTACTTAACAGCGCGTCCCAACGCTGAAGAATCAGGTTATATTTTGCTGTTTCGAGAAAACTTTGATGCTTTAAGCTATCTCAACACCCATGCAGCAGATGTGGCAAATCGCTTTGCTGTAGAATCTCTACCAGGAAGCCAACTTAGTAGCTTGCTGAAACGTTGGGGTTTTATTGGTGTAGCTATTGTTACTGACCCTTTAGTACCTAAAGTAGAGTTTTTACAGCATAGTTAAGTAGAGTCAATGGTCAATAGCTCAACTCTGCGTCACCTTCTGCGGGGGGTAGTTGGGGTTTTTTGAAATGAGGCTATCAGTAAACAAACAATACCAATACTGATAAATGAATCGGCAATATTAAATACAGCAAAATTAATTAAGCGAAAATCTAGAAAATCCACTACATAACCTAAAACAAAGCGATCGATCCCATTGCCCATCGCCCCACCCAAAATTAAACCATATCCTAACTGATCCCAACGACTTAACATTGAGCCAAATATACCCAAGGCTATCAACCCTAAACTGACTCCCAACGATAACCAGCGTAACCACTCAACTTTTCCACTAAGTAAGCTAAAAGCGGCACCAGTGTTAGTCACATAAGTAAAGTGAAATACCCCTGGTATCAGTGGGAATGTTTCCCCTAATTTAAAGGTTTGCACTACCCAGTATTTGGTCAGTTGATCTAAGAAAAAAGAGATGAAAGCAGCAAGCCAAAACAGGCGATTTTGTAAAATCATGGTGTGTTAGTCAGTTGGTCAAAAGTCAAAAGTCAAAAGTCAGTCTAACTATTGACAATGGACTAATAACTAATAAAACATTAAATGACGTAATAAATAAGCTATTGAGGTAACGGCACAGACTACAGCTAATTGTCCTGGTACGGCAAACCAAGAGTATTTTAAGACTGCTTGGATTAAGGATATGTTTTCTGTACCTTGCCACTGAAGAAAGTAACTAATAGTCAAATAAGCAATACCGCAAAAGTGAATCGTTAACAAGCCACAAATACAGCTAAATGCCAAAGATTCTAGTTTTGGTCTGGCTTGAAAAGCCAAAAATCCACAAATCCAGGCTCCAGGAACAAAGCCTAACAAATAGCCAAACTGAGATAGCCTGACATAACCAAGACCTCCACCTTCGGAGAATACCGGTAGTAAGGTTAAACCCATAACTAAGTAGGCAATTTGCGAGAGCGCACCAGCATTTTGACCTCCCAAACAACCTACAAGTAGCACCGCCCCAATTTGGAAGGTGACACCTAAAGAAAAGGTTTGAATTCCATGTTGAGTCCAACTCCAAGGCAAGGTGATACTATATGCTTCCAGAAATGTGCCACCCATTGTCAGGAGTAAGCCAATCATAGACCATAATAATTGAACAGTTCCCACAATATCTGTACTTTCAGATGTTAATCTCTTTAATATGCTTGATATATGCTCAAAGATGTAATTTTTAGATTTTAATTAGACTTAATCAGATTCAGATCCCCGACTTCTTGAAGAAATCGGGGATCTTGTTGTTTATGACTAATTTAGGGCTATTGGGTACTGATAAAAATTTCCCCATTGTCCCCTACTTTTTGCCCACTTTTACTACTTCAAAGCAACTTTGACGCTGGCCACGGAAACTTCTTGAGTTGCTGGCTCAATGGTCACTTGAGTAGTTGCGGCTGATGCTTTCCACCACAAGGTAATAGCAGGAGTCACTCCTAATAATAAACCGAGTAATACAGGAATGGAGAATCCCGCAGCCAAGCTCATAACTGTAGCAAAAGCAAAGTTACTTAAATAGACTACTAAAGGTAAATTAAGTTGCGATCGCTCAAATTTAATTGGCTGGTTCTTCCACAATACAGCTGCTACTGTCATGAAAACTGCGCCAGTACCTAACCAACCAGCAAAGTTTTGATAAGGCATTCCAAAGAAAGCACCCGGTTGCTGCCAATACCAAAAGGGTAAGGTGGTTTGACTCATGGCTGGATCAAGTACAAAATCCCAGGAGGTCAGCAGCAAAGAACCCAAGCCAATCGCGCCAATATGTCGCCATAAGCTCGGTTTTGTATCTACTTCTAAACCTGCACGGGCTAACAAGTAAGATACACAGCCTAAATAAAACCAAGATAAGGGAATTGTAAACGGCACTAAACCAGCAATTTTATAACCCAAGCCACTTAAATAGTGGTAGTGACCAAAAGGAAAGCCTGTGCTAGTCCCTAAGAGTTCACTGGTTAAAGAAATTAATACAGCAGGCAGCAGAAATGCCACAGCACGACTCACACCTAATGTCCGCGAGGCATACAACAATACGGCTGCTGCACCCAAAATCATATAAACTACACCGCCACCAGCCATACTCCACTGCATAGCAGTTTGTCCAAATTCGGACAAGTTCAAAATGAGTTCGGCATTGGGTACAACCAATAATATCCCTACTAACCCAAACACCATTGACACAATATGACCGATGAGGCTTACGCGCTCAGCGACAACAAGTTGTTTCATGACAATTCCTTAATCCAGATGTGATACTTTGCTACTCTGCTGCTAACAGTTTACAAATGTTTACGAAAATATTTAACTAGTTTGTACCGTAATTGTTTGTAAATTTAGAGAATTTGCCTAACCGCCTATTGATTACGTCTTGTAAAAATAGGATGATAAACATATAGTCTAAGTCATTCTTGTCAAAATATACCCAACTGAAGTTCGCTTTCTTGTAGGGTGCGATCGCCTTTACTCCCACCAACATCAAGACTCCTACAAGTCAGAGCAAGTACTTGGTAATTGAAAATTTATGCAAAAAATCACTTTACTTAATTCATGACAAAATCAACCCATGTCAATTTTCAAAAGACTTCCTTGGACATCCTTATTACTAGTACTGGTTAGTTATACTACCCTAGGCTGGGTGTTATCTGAATCACGTATGCCTTGGCCTCTCTGGATAGTAGCGGTACTTGGTGTATTGATTTTGTTAGCAAGTTTAGCTGTTCCCTTTTTAGCGATGGCTAATTATTCTAGTGTATTTTTTGAGTCAAGTACTAGAACTTTTTTAATTGCCGTATGCGGGGCATTTTTGTTTTTCCTAATGGTTGCTTGGTTTCGACTCTTTCTTGATACGTTGTTAATTATTTCTGCGGCAATATTAGCAAAAATTGATTTTCATACAGCAGGATTTAAAGGCAGGTCGGCCTTCTTGATTACATCCTTATTTTCATTGACAGGTATAGCTTGCGGCGCAGTTCTCCACGAGGAATTATCAATACATACATCTATGTGGTAAGTAGAAGCGCAAGATCTAAAGCTTTAATAAATAGTAAAAATGAGGGTTGGTAACTTCCACCCTCATTTTTTTACCGAAAATCCTGGGTAATAAATCAAATTCCCAGATTTTTAGCTGGCTACTGCTTCAGCCGCAGCCGCTGGATAAATGCTGACTTTTTTGCGAGATTTACCTTTTCTCTCAAAGGTAACAATACCATCAACTAAGGCAAACAAGGTGTCATCACTACCGATACCAACATTGTTACCAGGGTGGAATTTAGTACCACGCTGACGTACAAGAATATTTCCCGCACGAACAACTTGACCACCAAAACGCTTCACACCTAGACGTTGAGCGTTAGAATCACGACCGTTACGTGTACTACCTGTTCCTTTCTTATGAGCCATAATTTCCTTTTATGCTTATTTTTCTATTATTCAGCAGTGGTTTCCGCAGGGGAACTCTCAGCCGCACTAGTTTCGGCTGTTGCAACTTCAGCAGCTGCAAATACCTCACCATTGAGAGTGATGGAATTAATTAACAGTCTGGTTATTTCTTGACGATGACCCCGTTTTTTGCGGGTTTTCTTCTTCGGCTTCATTTTGTATACCAGGACTTTGCGACCTCTAAGATGCCGCAATACCGTCCCTTCTACAGTTGCCCCTGCTACTAGAGGCTGACCGATACTGAGTCCACCATCATGGTGTACTAGTAGTACGGAATTTATTGTAACTTTTTCGTCTGGTTGAGCAGTCAGCAGTTCAATATCGTAAAAACGGCCTGGCTCAACTCTTAATTGTTTGCCACCAGTTTCAATAATTGCGTAGGTCATTAAATTGTCCTTAGAGTTGCCGTACAGGTAGCTAACTAAAATCTCTTGTAGAGAAGGCGATATACCTGAGCTTGATTAATCGCTGTGGTTAGCTTTTGTGATGTGTCTACCTGATCCGAGCAGGAATAAGACAGACAATCTAAAATCATATTTTATTAACCAGACTAAAGTCAATATTTAATTAGAAGTAAAACTATTGGGTAAATTTACAGATTATTTTTTTCAGATTTGCGTAATCTTTGCAAATTCGACTGAAGTTAATAATGACACAGAACAGCACCAAAGAATCTGAGTAGTAGATGTCACTGCTCAGATTTTTCCCTTATGTGGCTATTTTTGGCTTTATTTAAAGATTAAATCTAAACGCTGCTGACTGGCTTTTAGTGCCTCAACTGGCGAAAGTTTACCCAACAATACTGCTTCAACTGCCCGTCCTATACCATCAGAAATACGATTGTACCCAGGAAAAATTGGACGACTGCGACCATACTGAGCTTGTTCTAAAAAGACTTTCACTTGTGGTATTTTCTTGACAAATTCTTGATATTTGCTGCTTTGGCGAGATTTTACATTAATCGGTAAATAACCAGTACCTAGAGCTAATTCTGTTTGAAAATCGGCACTCATGGCATATTCAGCAAATTTAAATGTTGCCTTTTGGCGTTCTGGTGTGGTTTTAAATAAGAACAGATTTTCACCGCCAATATTCGTAGCCGGTTTTTGGTTATTCGGCAGGGGAAAAACCCCAAAATCAACGTTAGTATCTTGAAATTGTCCTAAGTTCCAAGGGCCATTAATTTGCATTGCCACTTTTCCCGATAGCAAGGGGTCTGTTTCATATCCTCGTTCTGGGCTAGATAACATTGTGGAACCATCTGTAATTAAGTTACGCCAAAATTGTAAGGCGGCGATCGCTCCTTGATTTTCGGTTAATATCACACCTGCGGGATTTTGGGCATCACCACTCACTAGTTCACCGCCACTACTCCACATAAATGGCAACCAAGAGAAAACAGTAAATTCTCCTTTACCCAAAGGCAGAAACATTCCATACTGATCTATCTGCCCATCATTGTTAAAATCACGAGTTAATTTTTTGGCAACTTGGCGAAATTCTTGCCAGTTTCGAGGAATTTCCATAATCCCCGCGGCTTTAAATAAACTCGGACGGTAAAAAATGCCGAGGTTATTTGTGGCAAAGGGAACTGACCATAATTGACCTTTATATTCCATCGCCGCATACAAAGTCGGGTCAATTTCGCTTTTAACTGGGGAGTCTGCCAACATCTCATCTACAGAAATCAACGCCCCTAGTTCTACCAGTTGCCCAGCAATAGTTGGGTTGTACCACAATAAATCTGGAGGTGCATTGCCAACAACAGCTGCCAAAATTTTCGGCGTTTGCTGATCCTGTTGCCCAATGTATAAAGACTCTACCTGAATCTCTGTATGGGTTTGGTTAAATTTATCTACCAGCTTTTGCAATACATCTCGATTTGGTGGTGGATTCACACCATGCCATAAAGTTATATGAGTTACCTTATCTGCTTCGACTCTAGAACGCAGATTTTGACATCCACTTAAAGCAACTATGCCTATCAGTAATAACAAGAGTAATTGCTTAAGATATTGTGGCAATTTCTTTTTTCTGCGCCTAAATGTGTGG
The DNA here is from genome assembly GCF_059384975.1 of Nostoc sp. C96. Lineage (NCBI taxonomy): Bacteria > Bacillati > Cyanobacteriota > Cyanophyceae > Nostocales > Nostocaceae > Nostoc > Nostoc sp. C96. The sequence continues at coordinate 1,808,057 of NZ_CM182020.1, forward strand.
ATAGTAAACACAAATCGCGCCAAAACTCGCTGGAGAAGATGAATCATTAATCTAACAGGGAATAGCAACTTATGAAGAATGAAAGTTAAATTTCTATACTTCACACTTCATACTTCATACTTCACTTGTATATCCTAATCTTTGGAGAGAACATAAATAGTTTCAAATTATGGCAGGTCATAGTAAATGGGCTAATATTAAGCGCCAAAAGGCTGTAGTGGATGCCAAAAGAGGAAAGACTTTCACTCAGTTATCGCGGGCAATTATTTTGGCGGCGAGAAATGGTGTACCAGATCCAAGCGGGAATTTTCAACTACGCACAGCAATTGAAAAGGCAAAGGCCGCAGGTATACCCAATGACAATATTGAAAGAGCAATCGCTAAAGGTGCAGGTACATTTAGCGGCGATAATCATAGTCTGGAAGAAATTCGCTACGAAGGTTATGGCCCCTGTGGTGTCGCAATTTTAATTGAAGCCCTCACTGATAATCGCAATCGCACGGCGGCTGATTTACGGGTGGCTTTTAGTAAAAACGGTGGAAATCTGGGTGAGACTGGTTGCGTTAGCTGGATGTTTGACCAAAAGGGTGTGTGTATTGTGCAAGGTGTGGTTGATGAAGACCAGCTTTTAGAAGCATCTTTAGAAGGCGGCGCTGAGTCTTACGAAATGACGGAAGATGAGACGGCGGAAGTACTGACTGAGGTCGCTAATTTAGAAATTCTTAACCAAACCCTTAAAGACAAGGGTTTTAAAGTCACTGATGCCGAATTGCGCTGGATTCCCAGTAATAATGTAGAGGTGACAGACTTAGATCAGGCGCGATCGCTACTCAAGTTAATTGATACTCTAGAAAGCTTAGATGATGTGCAGAATGTCACATCTAATTTTGATATGTCAGAACAGTTATTAGCTGTGAGTGTTGTTTAAGCCAATACATATAAACTTGGCGGTAAAAATTTTCATATCAACCTATTGCCTTAGCTGATATCTTGCACTATTCTCAATCAGCGTAGGGTGGGCAATAACCTCAACGTAAACATAAGGCTTTGACCAAATTTTCTACATTGCCCACCTGACTTTCATGGCAATCAAGCCACTGCTGCAAGATGTAAGTCAATTTGACACATAAAATTTATACAAAGAACAAAATAATGACACATTGCTTTGCGATATTCTTATTTGTAAGTTACTGATGAGATATGAATTCTCACCAAGTAATTAGCTTCAAGGTTGATGCGGCTTTAGTCTTCTCAAATTTGAAGATGTTTATCCAAATTAACTTCAATTTACAAGAAGACTACTAAGCCATTTTTAACAATAAAATTTCATAGGTTGCTAAAATACTTACGACATAAATCTAAATTTTCCTCAAATATTTAGTTCCTCTCCAGATAAATTATAAATTTATTTTATTTACTAATCTTGCCCTGTACCATATTATAACTGCTGACAACTCACAGCAGTTTTTTTCTGTTTACAAGATTTATCAAGTTTATTAATTTAACTTGAGATTACGGCGATTTCCAAGCATATAAAATATATCAAATCAGCGACAGTGTAGGGTGGGCAAAGGGATGTACCAAAACAAAATTAGAAACACTATATAAAACTTTGCTGTTCAAGACTACCAAATCAACAATCCACACAAAATCCATATAAATAACAAGAGTATGACATAACTACTTGGCATAGTTAAATCATCAACTCATCGATTAGAAGGTAGAAAATATCATGAAAAATGTAATTAAAGGTTTACTAATAGTTTTAGCATTTTCTTCGCCTATGGCTATTAGTTTACCTGCTGTTCATGCTGAAACTACATCTACTACTAAAACATCGGCTTTAACTAAGACTAGTAATAATAAAATTCATCACAAAGTTGCAATCAATGATAGTAAGACTAATTTAAAATCAAACAAAACTACTCATAAAAAACACTTAAAACATTACAAGCATCATAAACATATTTCTGCAAACTTAGCTAATAAATCTACAACTCCTGCTAACAAAGCCCATAAGTAATAGTTCTAGCTCGACCTCATATCTTCTCAGTTTTCTGGATAGGTAATTACTCAGGTTAAAACTCGCTTAAATCTGCGGATGTCAGCGAGTTTTTTCTGTGATTATCTATTTTAAATTGCTCAGAGTGCGTTTGTTTATTTAGCCGCATCTCCCCATATTAATGAGATTGACTTAATATTTTGCTTCGATAGTTGGTTCTTGATATTTAACTCCTCGTTTACTATGACGAGACTGAGCAACAATGGAATACACAGTGTAGCGTAACCGATTAATAGCACCGACAGGACGATGTACTGCTAGACCGTTCCCTGGAGAAAAACTGAGATTTTCCCCAAAGTCACTTTCTAAGGGAGAATCAACTTTCTGATGCTTAACTGTCAGACGACCAATTGTTAAAAAGGGTGATTCTGCTTCATTCCAAGGAATGGTGGAATCATCAACCGACATTTCTGGTTTAGTTTGAAATTGGATTTGAAAGTCCCAAGCGTATTCAGCATCAGGCTTGGCTAAAGCTTGAATAATATCTTCTCGGTAGTAGTTGTCCTCTGCACCTGAAGCTTTAACACGCTGAAGTTCAGTTTCTGGATCTGGACTCTAGAGGAAGTGGTTGATGAGGTGCTTGAGTAGACACCGGAGTAAATCCATATTTAATGACAGCTGGATATTCCACCGGAATTCGACCTGGTTGGGATGGATCAAAATCAGATTTTAGTCCCAGAGAATATGCTGAAGCACTCCAATAGCGTTCTTTAAGTAAACTTTTAGGAAAACGTTTGAAACTAGTTTGTAAAAGATCTGATTCGTAGGGATGTAACTTGAGCCATAACAGCACCAACAGCTTAAAAAGTGGAAACAAACCTGCTCTATAAATTGCCAAAAAAAAGCCGTAGAAATCTTTAATGGTTCTTACAAAAAAGAGTTCGGTATTGTGGACGATAATATCGTGGGTTTTTAATTCATGACTTTGCGGTAATCGTTCTCCTTCTACCCCAAGGACTTTAACCGCCATAGAGCGCGTATCGCCTTCATAATCATTTTTGACAGAGAATGCACCACTAGCAAATCTTAACCAAACTGGATATTGTTTTGCTTTGGCAAATAAACCTTGTTTGAGGGAAATTCCTTGAATTTGACCTTCAGTTAAGGAAGTGCGTTGACGTAATTCTTGTTTAATGGCGGCTTCATCAAAGTCAAAAATTTCTAAAGTACCTTGAACAGCTGCATGGGTTTTAGAGTGAGTATCTCTCTTAGCAATTTTCTGCTTTTCACCTTTGTAAAGATTATCCATGTTCTTTTTTACTAACTCACTCATCAGAGCGCAATATTTTGCTTCGTCTTGTTCTGGATATTCTGTAAATAGTTGCATTTTTCTGTTGGTAGATAGTAGATGGAATAATTGCGGCGAGATATTTTTTTAATTTATAAAACACGAGAGGTTCATATCACCGACTTCTTTAAGAAGTCAGTGATATTGTTGTCCCTATCAATCAAACTCAAATCAACTATTCTTTGTGAAGGTCGAAAGTAACTTTATACTTCTTGTTTGATGGCGGAACGTTGCGATTAACTAAATCTGAGACTGTGTTTGTAGTTTGATATATTTCCCAACCTACAGTCGAAAGAGTATCTTTATTGAAGATTTTAGGTGATAACAAAGGATTAGTTAGCGCTTGAGAAAAGGCATCAATCCCAATTAAACGTGCTACTAAAGGCGGGATAGTGGAATTTTGCCGCACATCTTCAGAGTAGAGTCCTACAAAGAACTCAATATTATCCACATGACCATAGAATTCTTTGAGTTTTTGTTGAGTAAATTCATCGCCAGTAATTTGCTCAAAACTTGTGACTCTGGGGAAACCACACAATTCTCGATAATCGTTGTAGCTGGTTAATTGCAGTTCCCGTCCTAGTCTGATTGAAGGTAATTCAGCTAATTCAACTAATATATCAGGCGTGTTAAATAAACCAATTCTTGTTCCTGCTTGCGAACAAGTTTCTTCCATTAATGCTCCCAACCCTTGGTCAATTAATATTTTATTGTTCCAGAGAGTTGCTGCAACATGAGTGGGTTTGCCCTTACAAGTAAATGTTTCAGGAATTGCACTATGCCAGCGATAAACAAAATCAAATTCAATGGACATGTGATTGGTACGATACCAACTTTCTTTTGTAAAAGCTTCAGGATCAGCAAATAGTTTAAAGTGATAAGGAGTTATATGGTTAATGTACTCTTCCATAATGATTTTGAGAATAATTGCCATCAGAATATTTCTCGAAGTTTGGAAGAGGCGTTCATCATCCCAATCTGGATAATTACTGGCTAATACATCACAAAGACGATTATGTTCCCGCAGACATAAAATATTGAGCATGACATAGCCAATTTGCACATTGGCGCGTTCTACTCCCATTGCAAACAGATATTGTTTTTTATCTGCTGGCTGTCTTTTTTCATCATTGACGGGTTCATAAAGACCGACAAATTGCGGGTCAACTATTCCCTGGGCTGGATCAGCATAATAAAATAGAGGATATTCTTCTTCTACACCATCTTGGCGTTTGAGTTTTTGAGTTTTAAATTTACCGCCTTGGAAGCTTCTTAAGAGATGTGTTTGTTTTCTGGTTAAACCATAAACATTACACAAATCAATTTCATGATTGGATGTATTTTTTAATTTATTAGTGTGGTCGATACGGAGAAAACTATCAGTAAACCACTGCACCCAATAGGGAAACAGCATAGTTGATTTGCTAGAGTAAATTGTTTTACCGTCTCTTTTACGGAATAAAATGGCTAGGTCTTCAACTTTTGGTAGATTATTCGGGTCGTTTAATTTGGGATTGGGTGGTAAATGTCGTCCGGTATAAGTACGATCGTTAAGTGATTCCCAGGAAGTATAAGTATCAGTTTTCTTCTCCTTATCGGTATCAGGAATATGCTTATCTAGTGTCATCATACTGTAGGGATTGGGACGAGTAGGAATTTTGTAGATGAGACTATTGAGCAATGCTTTGTTAACTTTACGTTTGATAGATTCGTTACTTTGAATTAATTGCCAAAGCCCTTTAAAGTTAGTTAAAACTAATGTTTGAATTTTGTTGTTTAAACCATCTCTAGATGTGTCTCTTTTACCAGCCATAATAATTACCTCTGTATTGATTAAACCTAGAATTTATTAGTTTTAGCGATCGCCAAAAAATTTCCTCATCTGGAATTAATCCAATAATTTGGAAATAATTGTTTTTAAATTTTTCGGTCTATAGTCCTTGCGACCTTTTAGGCGGTTAATTGCACTGTCATGAATATCTTCAATAGAATCGCCAACCTCACGTAGCTTGATTCCTGCTAATTTAAAAAATCCAGGATCATTTTTAAACTCACATTCATAATTGGGATTGATACCTGTGGGAATTACATTTGTATCAAAGTCCAGTCCTAATCCTAAATCGCCGACAGAATCAATCATCCACTGTAAGGCTGCATCAGATAATCCGCTGTGTTCTTTAGTTCCACCACCAACGCAACCATGCTCACCAGGAAACCACTTTTGAATCACCCTTTGGTTTTTAGCTTCAGGATGGGGTTTCATGGGCGTTACATCAAAGATTTCTCTGATTTCGTCGATCGCCATTGCGTGGATCGCATTCTGAATATCTTTGTTTAAAGTAGTGTCATGGAATCTGTAGCGTTGATTAAGTTGGTCATGAAACTTTTTGAAGACAGCTAACCCAGGAATACCCAGCGCTCCTACAGTGTCAAAACAACCAATCAAGGTGATGGGAACGCGATCGCCGTATGTGTTGCGATATTCTACTGCTTCTTTATCTCTGGGCTTGACATTACGGTTACGATAAAGTTCGTAAGCTTCATGTGCTTTGGTTATATGCGGTCGGTCTAGCAAACCTGAACAATAGATCATTCCTGCTAGACTTCTGACTGTATAAGCACCACGACTAAAGCCAAATAAATAGATCTCATCACCAGGAACATAGTTGAGAACCAGAAACCGATAGCCATCTTCAATATTTCTATCGATTCCTAATCCGGTAGCTCCTCCCAAAACCTTTTGACTTTCAGTGCCAATGCCCTCATCATAAAAGACAATCTGGGGAACTTTATCTTGAGCAATTGGCTTTACAGATTGAGCCAGTTTCACCACATTGCTTGGGTAGGGATTAGCTAACTGTTGCCAAGTTCCATCACAACAAATAACCAGACGTTTCATTGTTCTGTTTTAAAGTTTGAGATTTTTTTGAGAAAGCAGAACAAAAAATGTCACAATTTGACTCATATTTATAGGTCAAATCAAGACTATTTTTTAGGCATGGTAATTATTTTTTTAGTATTTAAATTGCCATACGTTAGACTACAAACACTTAATTAATCCAGCAAGTATTTGTACAATAAGTTTACTTTCTGGTTATTTTTTGGGACAGTTAAGACATTTAAGACATTTCAGGCACTGAAAATAGTTAAAAAAGTTAATGAAATACTGAAGTATTTTGATGGAATTGGAAAATTCGCTGATCAACTTGCTCTATCAGGGGCGATCGCGTAAGAATAATATTTAAGATGGCTTAATTTCTCTTAACAATGGCGCTAACCCAACTTACTCAAACTCTTTCCCCTCAGCAACCCGTAGCAGACAAGCGGGGATACGACTATGATTTGGTAATTGTCGGCGGTGGAATTGTTGGGTTAACCCTAGCCGCTGCTTTAAAAGACTCTGGCTTAAATATTCTGCTAATTGAAGCCAAGGTAACATCAGCATCTGTAGCTAAAGGCCAAGCTTACGCAGTCCATTTGCTTTCAGCGCTGATTTACCAAGGTATTGGAGTTTGGGACAAAATATTACCCCAAATTGCCAAATACCGCCATGTGCGGCTTTCTGATGCCGATTATCCTGATGTGGTGGAATTTGCAACTGCTGATCTTGCTAAAGACACACCAGAGTTAGGTTACGTTGCCGAACACCAAGCTTTGTTGCAGCCTTTGCAGGAATTTGTTCAGAAATGCCCTAATGTGAATTATCTGTGTCCAGCGGAAGTCGTTAATACGCAACATCAGCAGGATATAGTGGCAATCGATATCAAGATTTCTGAGCAGATATATACAGTCCGCAGTAAATTGCTGGTAGCGGCGGATGGATCGAGATCGCCTATTCGCCAATCTGCTGGGATCAAAACTCATGGTTGGAAATATTGGCAATCTTGTATAGTGGCTTTTGTCAAACCAGAAAAACCCCACAACGATACAGCTTACGAAAGATTTTGGCCTAGCGGCCCGTTTGCGATTTTACCTTTACCGGGGAACCGTTGCCGCATTGTCTGGACAGCACCCCATGAAGAAGCAAAAGCTTTGTGTGCTTTGGATGATGAGCAATTTTTGGCAGAACTCACCCGCCGTTACGGTGATCAAATGGGCAAATTGGAATTATTAGGCGATCGCTTCGTCTTCCCAGTCCAACTTATGCAAAGCGATCGCTATGTCCTCCCCCGTTTGGCATTAATTGGCGACGCAGCCCATAACTGTCATCCCGTCGGTGGACAAGGTTTAAATCTCGGTATTCGAGATGCAGCAGCCCTAGCGCAAGTTATCCAAACAGCATCTGCTAAAGGCGAAGATATCGGCAAAATTCAAGTTCTCAAACGCTATGAACGCTGGCGGAAACTGGAAAACCTGACAATTTTAGGTTTCACCGATTTATTAGACCGGATGTTTTCTAACCGAATTTTACCCTTAGTTGTGTTGCGTCGTTTGGGTTTATGGTTGATGCAGCGCGTTCCCTTATTAAAGGTATTTGCCTTAAAATTAATGATTGGTTTAAAAGGGCGAACTCCACAGTTAGCACAGCGGTTTTAACAATCTATTCAGTAATTTGCTTTTGGGAATGCGATCGCGCTGGGAATAATAGCTGAAATATTCATTAGCCAACAACGCAAATGACCCAAAATCAAAATCCCAAGCCAAAGCCTCTCAAAAACTCTAATTCCCCCTCTTCGCTTGCGGGGAGGGGGTTAGGGGGTGGGGTTCCAGGCCAAGTTTGGCAAACCACACCTCAACTTTGGGAAAAACTCAAACCCTTAGCGCGACAGATGAGGTGTGAACCAACTCCAGCAGAAAAGCGACTTTGGGAGAAGTTAAGACACAAGCAACTTTTGGGGTTCAAGTTCCGCCGCCAGCAAACAATTGACCGTTTTATCGTCGATTTTTACTGTAGTGAAGCGCGGTTAGTGGTGGAAGTGGATGGAGAAATTCACGATTACACCCAAGTGGAAGATACTATACGTCAAGAGTTTTTGGAGAGTTTAGAGTTACAGGTTGTGCGATTTAGAAATGAGGATGTGATGGAGAGGATAGAGGGGGTGTTAGAGGATATTGCTGCTTGTTTGCAGAGATGAACCCCACCCCCAACCCCCTCCCCGCAGGCGAGGAGGGGACTAATTATTATGTGGTTTTTGATAATGTGTGCGATCACTTTTGGTGAGGAAGTACGAACGCCTAATAATACATTTGTTCTATATTTTTCACTTTAGCTTTGAATGTATTTTAATCAAAAATACTATTTTGTCCTAGTTAGCGGTATTGAATTTTGATGATTTGACTATTTATATTGAAATATATTGTTTACTAGATATAAAGCGATGATTATTTTCAATTTTATTCAGTTAGCTTTAGTGCCTTTCCAATGGCTATTTAAAAAAATTAAACAGCTGTTAATTGATGAAATCAATAAGGATATTGTACGAGAAGAAATTAAATTAATGAAATTACATATTACCTTTTTAGAAAGTCAAATTCAGGATATGCAGTGGAAAATTTACTTACAAAATACTGAACAAGAGAAAATAAAATCCCACAGTCAAGTATTAAAGCAATCACCAAAAATAAAGTATTCAAAAACTTTTAGATTGCGTTGACGCACTCATCTTCGTTATTTAATGTCATCGTTATGCTTTGAACTCTGAGCATAACGATGTCAAAAATTACTCTTAAAATTATTAAAGATTTACTGATAAATCAACAAAAAAATGACAAGATAATTTATCTTGCCGATGTGTCATATTTTGTTGTGCGATCGCACCCACTCTACCAATTTATTGCTAAATGCGATCGCTCTATTGCCAAGATGAATAATTATAGTTATACTAAATATTACGTATGCTAAGTAATTTTCATAATGGTTGTTCAACCCAATAATTCTACCGCATTAGAGTCGTGGCAGCAAGTTTTAGCACCTTACAATTTAGGTTATCGAATCAAGCTGCTTTCACAACTGCTTACCCGCAAGTTTACTGAAAAACTAGAGCCTTTTGGACTAACACCATTTCATTGGTTGGTATTGTGCTGTTTGTGGCAAGAAGATGGTTTACCCACATCCAGTATTGGTGAGAAGTTGCAACAGGTGGGTGGAACGTTAACAGGCGTACTAGACCGAATGGAAGAACGCGGCTTAGTTCGTCGAGAACGAGATGTGCATGATCGCCGCATTTGGCGCATCTGGTTAACTGATGCTGGTAAAGACTTAGAAAAAATATTACCTCCACTAGCCGCAGAATTACGTGAAGATGCCATGCGTGGTATTTCTCCCGATGACCGTGAATTCTTTTCTCAACTGCTAAATAGAGCAATTGCTAACCTATCTTAAGGCTGGATGACAATCGCCCATTCGGGTGAAGCCATGTATAAATTTATTTAAGAAAATATTTAGCATACTAAATAAAAGACTAAGAGCAGCTTGTAACTAAATAGTACGTATTCTAATGATTGAGCAAGGAAGAGGGGAACTATGACGACAACTACTTTCAACGGACGCAACAAAGAGAAAACAGCTGTTGTCGAAACAGAAATGATTACGGATACCGAAGCTTTAGAGACAGCGATCGCCACGCCAGAAGCACCAGAAACTGAGGTACAGCCAGAGGTAGGTAAAAAAGACAAACCGCGTAGTAAAAAGCGATTGCCTTTCATTTTGGCTGGTTTGGGTGTAGGTGCGATCGCCGCAGGTACATTTGGTTATAACTATTGGCAGTTTGCTTCCACACACGAAGAAACAGATAACGCTACGGTGACAGGCCATGTTCACCAAGTTAGTAGCAAAATTCCGGGAACAGTTGCCCAAGTTTTAGTTAACGATAACCAAGAAGTGCAACCGGGACAGTTATTAGTTAAACTCGACCCCCGCGATTATCAAAGTAAAGTGCAGCAAGCCGCCGCCGCCTTAGAAAATGCCCGTAGCCAAGCCCAAGCCGCCGCCGCCAATATTGCCTTAAGTTCAGAAACCACTAGTGGGAAGACAACTCAGGCGCAAGGTGATGTTAGTAATGCAATAGCAGCAATTTCTACCGCCCAAGCAGCAGTACAAGAAGCCCAAGCCGGAATTCCCGCCGCCCAAGCAGCAGTACAAGAAGCCCAAGCCGGAATTCCCGCCGCCCAAGCCCAAGTAGCCCAAACCAACGCTAACTTGCAAAAAGCGGAAACCGATTATAACCGTTACAACAGCTTGTATAAAGAAGGGGCGATCGCGCGTCAACAGTTGGATGCAGCCAAAGCAGCTTATGACGTAGCTTTAGCGCAGAAAAATGCTGCTGTCCAAGGAGTTAAACAAGCGCAAGCTAGGTTAGCCTCAGCTAGAGTTGGAGTAGCTAAAGCTCAATCTCAACTAGCACAAGCCCAAGAAGGTGTCACCAGCGCCCAAGCGAAACTTGCAGCATCGAGAGGTGGATTGCAACAAGCGACAGCTGGTGGTCAAGATACCAGCGTCAAACGGGGTCAATACGAAGCAGCTAAAGCAGCGATCGCCCAAGCAGAAGCATCATTAAAAGATGCCCAATTGCAGTTATCCTACACCAACATTACGGCTCCCAGTGGCGGACGAGTTGGTAAAAAAACCGTGGAAGTTGGGAATAGAATCCAAGCGGGATCACCATTAATGGCGATCGTCGATAACGAAAATTGGGTAGTAGCCAACTTCAAAGAAACTCAATTAGAAAGGATGAGAGCAGGACAACCAGTAGAAGTGAAACTGGATGCTTTTCCCCATCACACCTTTAGCGGCAGAGTTGACAGTGTTTCGCCAGCTTCCGGCGCGCAATTTGCTTTGTTACCGCCAGACAATGCTACAGGTAACTTTACCAAAGTTGTACAACGTATCCCCGTCAAAATAGTTTTAGACCAAAAGAGTATGCAAGGTTACGACTCACGGATTACACCGGGGATGTCTGCGGAAGTTACTGTTGAAGTGAAGTGAGGTGAAGTCTGAAATTAGCTTGAGTTCGACGGATGTCAATAGTCATCAATTCTTAGCTATTGACCATTGACTAAGGACAAATGACCAATGACAAATGACCAATGACAATATTTAAACAGTTGCAAATACCTGCATTCAGATCAAAAAACTATCGTTTGTTTTTTGCCGGACAAGGCATTTCTCTAATTGGGACATGGATGACTCAACTAGCTACTGTTTGGCTAGTGTATGACTTAACTAACTCACCATTAATGTTAGGAGTTGTCGGATTTGCCAGTCAAATTCCTAGCTTTTTTCTCGCTCCCTTGGGCGGCGTATTTGTAGATCGCTTTTCGCGGTATCGTACCTTAATTGGTACACAAATTATGGCGATGATCCAATCGTTAGCGTTAGCTACCTTAACACTAACAGGGGTAATTCAAATTTGGCATATTATTGCTTTGAGCTTATTACAAGGATTTATTAATGCCTTGGATGCACCAGCCAGACAAGCATTCGTACCCGAATTAGTAGAACGCAAAGATGATTTAGCCAATGCGATCGCCATCAACTCAACTATGATTAATGGGGCGCGACTAATTGGCCCCGCTGTGGGAGGATTACTAATTGCGCGAGTTGGTGTAGCTTACTGTTTTTTAATAGATGGTTTGAGTTATATTGCTGTACTTGCAGGGTTACTAGCAATGAACGTTAAGCCTTGGAAAATTCCGGTTAATTCAGGTAATCCCTTACAAAGAGTTAAAGAAGGTTTTGTCTATGCCTTTAACTTTCAACCCATTCGAGCAATTTTATTGCTATCAGCTTTGGTTAGTTTAATGGGGTTACAAAATACAATTCTTGTGCCAGTATTTGCCGAAACGATTCTCAAAGGTGGCGCGGAAACTTTAGGCTTTTTAATGGCTGCATCAGGGTTAGGAGCATTATCAGGGGGAATATATCTAGCTACGCGCCAAACCATTTTAGGAATTGGGAAATTAATTGCGATCGCACCGGCAATATTAGGATGTGGTTTGATCGCTTTTGCATTGTCTCGATTTTTACCATTATCGTTGTTCACAATGCTATTTGTTGGCTTAGGAACGATTTTACAGATTGCGGCGAGTAATACATTTTTGCAAACTATTGTTGAAGAAGATAAACGTGGCAGATTGATGAGCTTATACACAATGTCATTTTTAGGCATGATACCTATAGGCAATTTAATCGGCGGCGGAATCGCAGATATAATTGGCGCTCCTAATACATTAATAATTGATGGTATAGCTTGTATTATTGGTTCAATATTTTTTAGTAGACAACTTCCTACTTTACGAAAAATGGTGATACCTATTTATGAACAAAGAGGTATTGTAGCTAGGAAGTAGATTTATCAATCAAGCTTCAATTGCTAACTGTGTTGACGTTGAGAAGTTATTTCACGCAGAGGCGCAGAGAGATTTAAGAGAATATCTGTAGATATCCCTCTTCTGTAACCTCTAACTTACTATCAATGGTAAATTTTTAATATTATTCCAATTTTATTCGCACCTCAAACTGGAGCAATACTATGGCTAATGTTTCTGCTGTAGCGCCAGAACGCATACCGTTAAGAACTTGGATTGGTGTATTAGCCAGTATGCTTGGTGCCTTTATGGCAGTTTTAGATATCCAAATTACTAACGCTTCATTACAAGAAATTCAAGCATCTTTAGGCGCAACTTTAGAAGAAGGTTCTTGGATTTCTACTGCTTATCTGGTAGCAGAAATTGTCGTTATTCCCTTAACTGGATGGTTATCACGGGTTTTTTCTCTCAGGCTTTATTTACTAGTTAATACAGTATTATTTATCTTCTTCTCTATTTGCTGCGCTTGGGCTTGGGATTTGAATTCTATGATTCTTTTCCGTGCTTTGCAAGGCTTTACAGGCGGAGTTTTAATTCCTTCGTCTTTAACAGTAGTTTTAACAACATTACCACCAGCCAAGCAATCAATCGGACTAGCTGCATTTGCAATTACAGCAGTTTTTGCACCATCAATTGGCCCCACATTAGGCGGTTGGTTAACCGAAAATTTTAGTTGGGAATATAGCTTTTATATTAATGTATTTCCTGGGGCATTAATGCTGGCTGGTGTGTGGTATGGAATTAAGCAAGTCCAACCCCAAATACAGTTATTAAAGCAGGGTGACTGGTGGGGAATTATTTCGATGGCTATTGGCTTAGGTTCCCTACAGGTGGTATTAGAAGAAGGTAGCCGCAAAGATTGGTTTGGTTCACCATTAATTGTCCGTTTGAGTATTATTGCTGCAATTTTTCTGACTTTATTCTTCTTTATTGAATTAACTCGTAAGCAACCATTTATTAATTTGCGTCTTTTGCGTTATCGCAACTTTGCTTTAGCCAGTATTGTGAATGTCTCTCTAGGAATAGGGTTATATGGCTCGATTTATATTTTGCCTTTGTATCTTGCCCAAATTCAACAATATAATGCTTTGCAAATTGGCGAAGTGTTAATTTGGGCGGGTATTCCGCAATTATTTATTATTCCTTTTATTCCCAAACTGATGCAACGCATTGATGTGCGGTTTATGGTGGCGTTAGGAGTTACATTATTTGCGATTAGTGCATTTATGAATGGAGGTTTGACTAATCAAACTGGGTTAGATCAATTGCGGTGGTCACAACTAGTTCGGGCGATGGGACAACCATTAATTATGGTTCCTCTAACATCAATTGCAACTGCGGGTTTGAACCCCAAAGATGCAGGTTCAGCTAGTGGTTTATTTAATATGATGCGAAATATGGGTGGTTCTTTAGGAATTGCGATATTAGCAACTTTATTAAGCAATAGAGAGCAATTTCACTCGAATAGATTAGGAGATGCTATATCTTTATATAACCCAGAAACGCAACAAAGAATTGACCAGATGACACAATATTTTGTCAGTCGCGGTGCAGATTTAACTACAGCCCAAAATCAGGCGATCGCATCTATTTCTAATGTCGTCCGCCGCGAAGCATTTGTTATGGCGTTTAATGATTGTTTTTATTTTATTGGTCTAGCTTTATTAGTCAGCGGTATTGCTATTTTGTTCATTAAAAAAGTGAAAGCAACTGGCGGTGCAGTTGCCCATTAAATTTATACAATCTATATTCTTCGTCAAGACACACTAGGGTCATCGGCTGTTCTAATCTGTTTTAACATTTGTTGAATTTGGTAAACCTTATCATTTCTACTTTGAGTTTTGAAAATATTTAAAGCTTTTTCTAGAGAAGCAACGGCCTCATCTTTTTTATTAAGTTGCCATAATGCCTGCCCTAAATTAGTCATTGCTTCGCCATAATTAGCATTTATTTCTAAGGCTTTGCGATATTGACTAATAGCATCATCCCAGCGGTCTTGAGTTGCATAAACAACACCGAGTGCATTGTAAGCTAAAGCATATTTTGGCTTGAGGCGAATAGCTTCTTGATATGATGAAATAGCTGCTTCAGGTTGCTTTTGGCGGAGAAGTACATTACCTAGTTGAAAGTGTCCAAAAGCATCTTCGGAATATTTTTTAGTTAATCTACGTAGGATTTTCTCCGCACCTGTTAAATCTCCTTGATTATATAAAGCATTCGCTTGTTGTACTAGTTGCGATCGCTCTGAATTCCCATCATCCGAAAGTTGCGCTAGTTGTTGTGGTGGTTTTTCAGCAATTTGGGTGTTCCCATGTAATAATGCAACTTTTGTGGGAACTGCTAACACTAATGGTGATCCACCAATTGCAGCTATTAGAGTTAGGATCATGCTACTAATAGGTAGAATCTTCATTGCCTTCAACTCCTCAATAATGTCCTGATCCTTATCATAGATGGAAGTGTATGATCTAACGTTCCCTCAGAGATTAGCGATCGCGCTCCAACTTTGGGAATACTGGGGTTAAGAGTATACCAGAGTGTAATAAATATGGCAGAAAATCGCATCAGTGCCAACTTGACCGCCGCAGATAAAGATGCAGTTATGCAAGCAATCGCGACTATCAAAGAAAAATTACCATTTTTAATTGACTTGACCACCGAAGACCGTCGCACAATAGTCAAAATGGGCGATAAAAGCCGCGCCTTTGTCAGCAAAGCCTTGGAAGTCGCCACCCAAAACCCTAACTTTTTACCCCGTTCTTTTGATATCGAAGAAATGCGGCGCGACTTAGCACTGTATGAAGCTTTGTATCCCGTGTTGTTGTCTTTGACGCAACTGCAAGAACTGGTGGATGATACTTGTATGGCATCTGGTAGTGAAGCATATACAGCAGCCTTAGCAGTTTATAACTATGCCAAAGCTAGTGGTGATGTCGCTGGTTTAGATAGCGTGATTGATGAAATGGGACGCAGGTTTACGCGCCGTTCTAAGAAAAAGAAAACTGAAATTGTGGCGGGGTAAGGATTAGGATAGGCGATCGCACTAATAATTGATATGGGGACACATAATTTTTGTGTCCCTATTTTGTATTTTTCTTAGAGGATGTTTGGAAAGTCCAAAATCATAATCAAACCCCTCTCCAAACCTCTCCCCTGCAAGGAGAGAGGCTTCAATAGCTTAATTTCTCGTCGGTAGTTAAGCATATTTAAGCCCCTCTCCGCGTCGGAGAGGGGTTGGGGTGAGGTCAAAAAAGACTTGTATAACTCGCCTTTTGAGCCTTTGAGGCTGAAGGTTGAACCTCTGAGGCTGACTGTTGAGCCTTTGAGGCTGAAAGTTGAGCCTTTGAGGTTGAAAGTTGAACCTTTGATGCTGACAATTGAACCTCTGAGGCTGACAGTTGAACCTTTGAGGCTGACGATTGAACCTTTGAGGCTGACGATTGAACCTTTGAGGCTGACAGTTGAACCTCTGAGGCTGACAGTTGAGCCTTTTACAAACAAATTATTAATTTTTAAGCTGAATTTTGGAAATTTTAGAATAAAACACTGCTTAATTAGTTGTTAAAGCAGTATTTTTTACTTAATTGCCATGAGTATGAGCAGTGAATCTGGAACATCAATCAGTAAGCCTGTTCAATTTTGGAGAAAACCACCAAAGTTAGATGTGAGAGAACTGTTCAAATCTCTCAGCAAAGCCGCTATAGATGGGGCTTTAAGAAATTGGCAAGAGGTAGCCAAAGATGTAGTAGAAGCATCAGCAGCAATTGGGTGGGCGCAAACACCAGAAGAGATAGGCTGGTTGCTTGTTTACCGTGCTTTGATTCAAGCAATGCTCAGTTTGGTAGAAGAGAACCGAACTTTTCTCTTTGAAACACCAAATCAAAGTGACCTGGAATTATTGTATAGTCACCTCAACGAATCCTTAGAAAGTCAAGAGTTACGTATTGACCAAGATTTTTTTAACAATCCCAAAGATTTGCCAATTCTCGCCACAATTAACAGTGCTTTTGGTAATTGGTTGCAATATTTTAGCCTAACTACAGTTCAAGCTCAAACAATTAGCGATCGCCTACCTACTTATTTTATCTTTGCTCTACATCAAGAATGGGCAGAACATCCAGATAAATATGCTTGTTTAAAAGCAGAGGTAGACACTCCCTTTACGCAAGCCAATGAACAAGAACGCTCATGGTTACGTTATGCGGCTTGGTTACAAAAACAAGTAGCAGAGCCAATTTTTGATGAAACCTTTGGCTTAGAAAAAGTCTATATACCCTTACGGGCTTATTATAAAGTCCAGATTAAACCTCAAAAAGACAGTTATTCTTATCGTCAAAGTCAAGAATCAGAAAAATTTGAGCAAGTTGTAGTTAATTTAAAAGAAGAACTAGAAGCTTGGTTAACAAAAGCTTCACCTCAAGATGCTATGCGGGTAATTAGTGGTGGCCCTGGTAGCGGTAAATCTTCTTTTGCCAAAATGTTTGCTGCTGAACAAGCTGCAAAAGCAGAAATTCAAGTTTTATTTATTCCCTTACACCGTTTTGAGGTTGAAGATAATTTAGTTAATGCAGTGGGTGAGTTTGTTAAAGCTAATGGATTCTTGCAGCATAACCCCCTAGAAGATAATGATCAATCACGTTTGTTAATTATCTTTGATGGCTTAGATGAACTCGCCATGCAGGGCAAGCAAGGTGCAGAAGTAGCCCAAAAATTCATTCAGAAAGTAGAAAGAAAAGTAGATAACTCTAATCAGCACGAAACTCGCTTGCAAGTTTTAATTACTGGACGTGAGTTAGTAGTACAAGCCAACACAAATCAGTTTGATAAATCTGCCCAAGAAATATTACATATCCTGCCTTACTTCGTAACTAAAGATGAAAGGTCTAAATACAAAGACGAAAACAAATTTCTTGAGGTAGATCAACGGCAATTTTGGTGGCAGAAGTATTCCCAAGCCAAGGATAAGCAATATAATGGTGTACCAACTGCTTTAAACCAAGGAAAGCTCATAGAAATTACTGCTCAACCATTGTTAAATTATCTGGTGGCTTTGAGTTATGACCGTGGCGAAGTGGAATTTTCAGAAAATAGTAACTTAAATACTATTTATGCAGACTTACTCAAAGCTGTTTATGAGCGTCGTTGGGGCGATAAACAAAAACATCCCGTAGCTCAGGAATTTAGCATCGCAGATGATGAAGAGTTTGCCCTGATTTTAGAAGAAATTGCCCTAGCTTGCTGGCATGGTAACGGTAGAACCACAACAGTAAGTAAGATTGAAAAGAAATGTGGCACTAATAGTCATATCAATCAACTATTTAGGGAATATCAACAAGCAGCAGAAGCGGGTGTAACTCGTCTTTTGACAGCATTTTATTTCCGGCAGAGTGGAGTTAAAGAACAAGAAAAAACCTTTGAATTCACGCACAAGAGTTTTGGTGAATATCTCACAGCCAGACACATAGTGCGGGAACTCATTTGGATTCATGAACAGTTAGAAGAACGCCAAAAAGACAAATATCATCGTAAAGGATGGGATGAAACAGAGGCATTAAAAAACTGGGCTATTCTTTGCGGCACATCCCCAATTGATAAGTATTTGTTCGATTTCATTTGTGACGAAATCCGTTTACAAAATCCCGCAGATGTTGAAAATTGGCAACAAAGCTTATGCCATTTAATTGGTTTTATGCTGCATCACGGAATGCCAATGGAACTTTTGCCGGAAATCAAAAGCTTTCATCAAGCCAATCAACAAGCGCGTAACGCCGAAGAAGCTTTGTTAGTTGTCTTAAATGCTTGCGCCAGGGTGACGCAAAAAATTTCTAAAATTGAATGGCCTGATCTTGAAGCTTTTGGTAATTGGATTTCTCGCTTGCAAGGGCAAAGAGTTAGTTTTGGTGCTGATGTATTGTGCTTGAATTGTCTGAGTTTTTTGAATTTACAAAACTGCATTTTAATCTTTAAAGATTTTTACAATGCAAACTTTGAGCAGTCCAATCTTGAAGGAGCTAATCTATTAGGTGCAAATCTTGAACAGGCAAATCTTAACGGAGCAAACCTTGAGCAGTCAATTTGTAAACAGGCTATTCTTAAACAAGTATATCTTGAAGGTGCAAATTTGAAAGAAGCACAACTTGAAGATGCAAATTTGGAAGAAGCAATTCTGAGAGAAGCAAATCTTGAAAGTGCAAATCTTAGAAGAGTAAACTTTGGATGGGCAATTTTAGAAGATGCAAATTTGGAAATGGCAAATTTGGAAATGGCAAATCTTGATACAACAGTGATTGTAGGAGCGAATTTTTCAGGAGCAAATATGTGTGGCACTATTCTTGAATAGCAAGTCTAAATTTACTCTGATTTTATGGCATCAGCTTCTTCTGCTGAACTGGACGCAATCGTAGAATTAGACGTAATTTTTAGCTACATCAATGCAGCGTGGCGAAGCATCTTCATATATGGCAATTTCTAATTATTCCCCTTCTCTTCTTAAATAGAAGACCATATTTGCTGAATGCGTTGACGTACTGTTTCCCAATCCTGGGGTTGTAAAATTCCTAATTGACGTTCTAATAGACGCTTTTCTACTGTGTTTATTTTATGCAGCCTAACTACCGAAGGACGCATTAAACCTGCTAACTGCCATTCCATAATTTCAACATCAAAAATTGTTTGAGTTATTTGACTTGTAATCCGCGCGACAATAAAATCATTATCTCCTGTATCTAAAATTACTAATACCGGACGAAGTTTGAATGTTACTGCATCAGAAAAAGGCAATTTGAGCAAAATAACTGAGCCAGATTGATAATTTTGCATTGCTTAAATCGTGTCGTAGATAGCATCATCGTCGCTGTAGCCTTTTAATAATTGCTCGGCTGCAAGACGATGCCAAGCTGCTTCCTCTTGTTCTTCTTCTGTAGGTTCCTTAACAAGGATAATTACTTTTACCTGTTGCTGATTTGCTAACTGTTGCAAAATCACATCTGGTAATTCTATTTTTCCTTCCACAGTAATATTAGCTGGAAATTCGTATGCTTTCATATTTGCCAATTCCTTTAAAAAGCTTTTAGTATATTCAATTTGCCACATTCTTTTTCTTCAAGGGCTGGTAATATTTCAATGCTTCTTCTGTAGTCAGATGTTCATCACTTTCTGACTCGTCCATTAACTTTACCAATCCATAGTTTTCTAACATTTCTTCGATCTTTTCAAAGTCAGCAATAGAAATTTGTACAGCAATAGGTTGCTGATTTTCATCCATCACGTAATTTTTGCTTATTTCTAGCATTGTTCTGACATTTAAATTAAGTGATTGGCCTGCTTTACTTCAGCTTTCAGCCATATACGATGATTTTATCTTGGACTAGGAGGGTGCGTTAGAACTAACGTTCATAACGCACCGCAATTTCAGATGGTGCGTTGCGCTACGCGACAACACAATGCCAGTTGCTATAACGGAGGGAACCTCCGCAAAGCACTAGCTCACCTACTGATTTACGCACCTTCGCGCAATTTATCTAATACGCCACGGTCTTCTAAAGTGGAAGTATCACCAGAAACTTCTTGTCCCGCTGCGAGGTTACGCAACAATCGCCGCATAATCTTGCCCGATCGCGTTTTGGGTAAAGCATCGGTAAAGCGGATTTCTCCGGGACGAGCGATCGCACCAATTTCCTGCACGACGTGTTTTTTCAGTTCTTTACTCAACTCCTCGCTGGCTTGATGGCTACCTTCTAAGGTGACAAACGCTACGACATCCTCACCTTTGAGTTCATCTGGCTTACCAACTACCGCCGCTTCGGCAACAGCTGGGTGAGAAACTAAGGCTGATTCAATTTCCATTGTTCCGAGGCGATGTCCCGAAACATTCAACACATCGTCTACACGTCCCATCACCCAGAAATAACCGTCTTCATCTCGTCGCGCGCCATCGCCAGCAAAGTATGTATACTTGCCATCTTGCGGCGGAATATGTTCCCAATAAGTGCGGCGGAAGCGTTCAGGATCGCCGTAAACAGTCCGCATCATTCCCGGCCAAGGATGGCGCACTGCTAAATAACCGCCTTCGTTGTCGGGTAAAGAATTGCCATCCAAATCGACAATATCTGCCAAAATTCCAGGGAAGGGACGGGTTGCGGAACCGGGTTTAGTCGCAATTGCACCTGGTAGGGGTGTAATCATAATTCCACCAGTTTCAGTTTGCCACCAAGTATCCACAATCGGACAGCGATCGCCACCGATAACGCGGTGATACCACATCCAAGCTTCGGGGTTAATTGGTTCGCCGACGGTTCCCAGCAAGCGCAATGAAGACAAGTTGCGGGTTTTAGGATGGTGTTCGCCCATTTTAATAAACGCCCGAATTGCCGTCGGTGCAGTGTAGAAAATATTCACGCCGTATTTTTCAATCACATCCCAGAAGCAGCCGGGATTAGATGCACGGGGCGCACCTTCATACATCAGCGTGGTTGCACCGTTAGAAAGGGGGCCGTAAACAATATAACTATGTCCGGTAATCCAACCCACATCCGCAGTACACCAATAAACATCAGTGTCTTGCAAGTCAAAAATCCACTTGGTGGTGATATGGGTGTACAAGTTATAACCACCCGTGGTATGCACAACACCCTTGGGTTTGCCTGTACTCCCCGAAGTGTAAAGTACAAACAGCATATCTTCGCTGTCCATCGGTTCCGCCGGACAATCAGCCGATACACCTTTTTGTAAATCGTGCCACCAATGGTCACGTCCGCCCAACTGCATATAAATATCTTGTCCGGTACGTTTGACTACCAAGACGTTTTCTACAGAAGGGACAGCGTCATCAGCTAAAGCCTTATCGACTTGTTCTTTTAGCGGAACGATCGCATCTTTGCGCCAACCACCATCAGCAGTGACTACTAATTTAGCTTGGGCATCAATTAAGCGATCACGCAATGCTTCCGCACTAAAACCACCAAATACTACACTATGAGGTGCGCCAATTCTGGCACAGGCTAACATCGCGATCGCTGCTTCCGGTATCATCGGCATATAAATACCGACGCGATCGCCTTTCTGCACTCCCAGTTGCTTCAGCACATTGGCAAACTGGCAAACTTCCCGATGTAATTGGGCATAAGTTAAAGTCCGCGAATCCCCAGGTTCACCTTCCCAAATCAACGCCGCTTTATTCTTACGCCACGTCGTTAAATGTCTATCTAAACAGTTGTAAGAAATATTCGTCTTCCCGCCGACAAACCACTTAGCAAACGGCGGTTGCCAATCTAATACAGTGTGCCATTTTTCAAACCAATGCAGTTCGGTTGCGGCTAAGTCTGCCCAAAATTTTTCCGGGTCAGCCTTAGCTTTGTCGTAGAGTTGTTGGTAATCTTCTAAGCTTTTAATATGGGCGTTCTGCGAAAATCCCGCAGCCGGATGGAATAAACGCTTCTCTTGTAGGATTGATTCTATAGTTGGCTGTGACATAAAACTATGAATGCACTTCTAACACTGAAATATATTGTTAGCGGAGTTGTGGCAGAAAGTGTTTAGATTTTCATTAAGTTCGTCAGGTCGCCTGGGAGTAACAGGGGAGGATTTTGCTAAAGTGAACTTAGTATCGGGAGCGATCGCTGATGTCTGAGCCTACTATTGTAGACTTTGACCCATTCAGGGTATTGACCCTGGGAATATTTAATAGCATGATGAAGTTAAGGACAGTTTTTTAAACAAACTCAGTATTTTTGACCAAAGTAGGGCATCATTTGCAAGCTAAAGAGATTAAGGAGCAGTTACAATCACTGATTGAGCAGTCATCATCGATAGATCCAAATCTAGCGAAAAAATTAGATGAAATTAATCGTTGGGTCAAAGATATTAAATTAGGTTCCCTAACGGCCAAACCGTTCGTGCTGGCGTTTCTTTTAGAGGTAATTACTGATTCTACGATTTGGCTATTAATTAAATCCTTACCTTCAGCAGCAGAACAACAAGCCAAATTAGCTCAAATGACACCGAATGAACGGTATTGGTATGGTTATCTTTTTCCTAAGTGGATTAATGCAACTGACTCTAAATTTTATATTTGGAAGCAAAAATTGATGTCCGGTGAATTTAATCAAGTTGATGATGATATTATTAAATCAATAGCTCAAGATATTGTCAGTCGAGAAGGTAGTTTTTGGCAGCGATATATTGCCGACCTCTCTATGGCAACAGATTTAATTGTTAGCAGTCGAAACAATCAACCGCTATGTATTCAAGTTACCAGCGTATCTGAAGAATTAAGTAATCAAAAGTATCATGATTGGAAAAATACACTTAACTTGTGGGAGATAGAAAGAGGCTTGTTTGTTAGTTACAATCCCAAAGATACTAATTTCATTAATCAGTTAGTCAACGTTGCTTTGTATAACAGTGATTACCTTGCTGAAGGCAAATATCTAAAATTTGCTTAGTTTTTTGATGTATTTCATCCAGTTAACTGCTTATCACAGCTTTTATGCCTAACCAACGTGAAACTGCAAGCTACGAAGGACAATTAGATAAACTTGCCCAAGCATTAGCAAAAGCACGCAAAATGCAACAAGATTGGCTAACTTATGGTTTAGATTTTGTGCATATATATGTTGAAGATGTTGATGGAGATTGGCTAGAAACTTGGGGACATGATGAAATTTTAGGTAATCATTTATTAGATACGATTAAGGAATTTTTAGTCAGTAACGATATATTAGCTGTTCAGGTAAGACAGCAATTAAATGAAAAATCGTTGTTTGATTTTGCGGTTAACTTAGCAGAATGTGAAAGAATTATTGATGAGAATGACAGATTATCAGCCATCAAAAATTTGTTGGCTGATGATATAGATAATGCAGAAGTTGGGAATTTAGCCAATCATCTTTTACGAAAATTTTTCTAGCGGCGCATTACCGTAACTGGGGTGGAACGTAACACAAAATAATAATTGTTGGGTTCCACTTCGTTATAACCAAACTAAAATTAAGAGGATGTCTGAGAATCATTAAATATTTCTCATACACCTCCCTACCCCACTGACAAAGCGAGAAATTATCTCAAAATCTCCCCTTTTTAGCAGGTATTTTAGGGGATATGAAATGTTTTCTTACTTACAAGCAAAATTTTTAAACAAATTCTGGAATTTGTGTATAATGAAATACATTTAAACAGAATAGTCAACAATACTTGAATACGATCGCCGCAATTATGCAGCCTCTACAAGTTAAGCTGGATAAAAGTAGCGATTGATTGCGCTTTTTATAGAAGAAACATTCTGTTAGTTTTTATTTTTCTGCTTGAGAACCCGGAATGCTAGACAGCATATTTGATTATCTCCACTTTCATTTCAGCGTAGAAGCCCCTATAGTCCTGTTAATTCTGGTGTTTTTAGAGGCGGTGCTATCAGCTGACAATGCCATCGCCTTAGCGGCGATCGCCCAAGGACTAGAAGACAAAGAACTAGAACGTAAGGCGCTGAACTTTGGTTTAGTTATTGCCTACATATTACGGATTTCCCTAATTTTGACTGCTACGTGGGTACAAAATTTTTGGCAATTTGAACTTTTAGGTGCAGCTTACTTGTTGTGGCTGGTATTTCAACACTTTACCTCAGAAGAAACAGAAGACTCTCACCATCACGGGCCGAGGTTTAAAACTGTTTTACAAGCCATACCTGTAATTGCATTTACAGACTTAGCATTTTCATTAGATAGCGTTACAACAGCGATCGCCGTTTCCCAAGAAAGATGGTTAGTACTCACAGGTGCCACCATTGGGATCATTACACTGCGATTTATGGCTGGGTTGTTTATTCGTTGGTTAGATGAATATGCCAATCTGGAAGACGCAGGTTATGTGACTGTAGCTTTTGTGGGTTTGCGCTTGCTATTGAAAGTCATCAACGATGATTTAGTTCCACCAGAATGGTTAATGATTACGGCGATCGCCCTAATTTTAGCTTGGGGCTTTTCTAAGCGGAATGAAACCGCATTACCCCAAGCCGAACCAGAAAAAACCGAAGTAAAGTAAAAAGTAAAAAGGCAAAAGTAAAATGAAATTTTTTACCCTTCGGGTTCGGCAGTTGCTTCAAGTCGGGAGATCCGCCCAACGCACTGCCTCACCTTTTTACTTTTGCCTTTTAATTTATTCTATTCGTGCAACCAAGAGAATATATGTGGTTGCCAATTAACTAATTCTTCATCTTTAAACCACAGAGCAATTTCTGTTTGTGCAGTTTCGGGAGCATCAGAACCGTGAATTAGGTTGCGTCCGATATTGATCCCAAAGTCACCACGAATGGTTCCTGGCTCTGCTGTTAAAGGATTGGTTGCACCAATAATTTTTCTGGCAGAAGCAATCACACCATCACCTTCCCAGACCATCGCTACAACTGGGCCAGAAGTGATAAATTCAACTAAGCTACCAAAAAAGGGTCTTGCCCGGTGAACACCATAATGTTGTTCAGCCAACTCTTGACTCACATGGAGAAACTTCAACCCCACAAGGGTAAAACCCTTAGTTTCAAACCGACGGATAATTTCGCCAACTAG
Source organism: Nostoc sp. C96 (assembly GCF_059384975.1). Classification (NCBI taxonomy): domain Bacteria; kingdom Bacillati; phylum Cyanobacteriota; class Cyanophyceae; order Nostocales; family Nostocaceae; genus Nostoc; species Nostoc sp. C96. The sequence goes on from NZ_CM182020.1 coordinate 1,833,267, forward strand.
TTTACGTTGTACGCCATCAGGCTTAATAGCTAAAAATGTGCGTTCCAAAGCTGTCTCCCAAAACTTAATAAAATTTTTATTTAGTCAAGTGTCTATAGTCAATCATCCAAAGTCAATACATTCTTGACCATTGACTATTGACCGTTGACTCTTGACCAATCAGAGTTTATCTCAGAAATCATCACTGGGTGCATATCCATTACCAAGTGAATGCGTTAAATTGTTTATTCGTGGGTGAAACACAGAGGTCAGAAATGGGTGTTGAGTCAACTGCTACATCTGATGAGGTGGTACAACTACCGTCTAATGGGCATAAAGCTGAAGTGAAAAATCACAAACAAAAAAAGTTATTACCACCTAGCACTACCGCAGGCGATTTGCCTCGCGCCTGGAAAATCGAGGATAGCGAAGCACTATACCGGATTGAAGGATGGGGACAACCTTATTTTTCGATTAACGCAGCAGGTCATATTACTGTTTCTCCCAAAGGCGATCGCGGGGGTTCTCTTGACTTGTTTGAATTAGTCAACGCCTTAAAACAACGTAATTTAGGGCTACCCATGCTAATTCGCTTTTCCGATATTTTGGAAGACCGAATTGAGCGCCTAAATGCTTGTTTTGCCAAAGCGATCGCCCGTTATAATTACCCAGGTGTTTACCGTGGTGTGTTTCCGGTCAAATGTAACCAGCAAAGGCATTTAATTGAAGATTTAGTCAAATTTGGTAAACCCCATCAATTTGGTTTAGAAGCAGGTTCCAAGCCAGAATTAATGATTGCCCTGGCTTTATTGGATACCCCAGGCGCAATGCTCGTTTGCAACGGCTACAAAGACCGAGAATACATCGAAACGGCAATGTTAGCCCAAAGACTAGGCCAAACCCCAATCATCGTTTTAGAGCAGATTGAAGAAGTCGATTTGGTAATTGCTGCTAATCGCCAGTTGGGCATTAAACCAATTCTCGGAGTTCGCGCCAAACTCAGCACCCAAGGAATGGGACGCTGGGGAACCTCCAGTGGCGATCGCGCCAAATTTGGTTTAACTATGCCAGAAATTATCGAAGCTGTGGATAAACTGCGCGAAGCCGAATTAATCGAATCTTTGCAGTTGTTACACTTCCACATCGGTTCACAAATTTCTGCCATCAATGTAATAAAAGATGCCATCCAAGAAGCCAGCCGTATTTATGTTGAGTTGGCGATGTTGGGAGCAGATATGCGATATCTCGATGTCGGCGGTGGCTTGGGTGTAGACTACGACGGTTCTCAAACCAACTTCTACGCTTCCAAAAATTACAACATGCAAAACTATGCCAACGATATCGTGGCAGAGTTAAAAGATACCTGTGCGGAACGGCAAATTCCCGTACCCACATTAATCAGTGAAAGTGGTAGGGCGATCGCCTCCCATCAATCAGTACTGATTTTTGATATTCTCAGTACCAGCGATGTTCCCCTCAACTGCCCAGAACCCCCACAAGAAGGAGAATCTCCAATCATCAATTATTTGTGGGAAACTTACCAATCAATCAACAAAGAAAATTACCAAGAGTTTTTCCACGACGCGACGCAATTTAAAGAAGAAGCAATCAGCCGCTTCAACTTAGGTATTTTGCGCCTGCGCGAACGAGCTAAAGCTGAGAGACTCTACTGGGCCTGTTGTCAAAAAATTCTGGAGATTACCAGACAGCAAGATTACGTACCCGACGAACTGGAAGACCTAGAAAAAATCATGGCTTCCATTTACTATGCCAACTTATCGGTGTTTCAATCAGCACCCGATTGTTGGGCGATCGACCAGTTATTCCCCATTATGCCTATCCATCGTCTCGATGAAGAACCAACGCGGCGGGGAATTTTGGCAGACCTCACCTGCGACAGTGATGGTAAAATAGACCGCTTTATTGACCTGCGTGATGTCAAATCAGTTTTAGAGCTGCATACCTTCCAACCAGGCGAACCCTATTACTTGGGGATGTTCTTGAATGGCGCTTACCAAGAAATTATGGGGAACTTACACAACTTGTTTGGAGATACCAACGCCGTTCATATTCAACTGACACCCAAAGGATACCAAATTCAACACGTCGTCAAAGGCGACACCATGAGTGAGGTAGTTAGCTACGTGCAGTATGACTCAGAAGATATGGTGGAACACATCCGCCAGCGCTGCGAGAAAGCATTAGAAGAAAAACGCATTACTCTTGCAGAATCTCAACGACTCATGCAAACTTACGAACAAAGTCTCAGACGATACACATATCTGAATAGTTAATAGTCCAAAGTCAATAGTCAATAGTCAATAGTCAATGGTTTTTCACCAATGACCAATGACCAACGACTATTGACAATTGACTAACTAGCGTTTGTCCCCAGCAATTCTTCAATCGCTTGCCGTTCTAGAGGAGTATGCACTGGTGGTGCTTGACGAGCGTCAGTAATTAGCCAGTCTAAAGAAGCAGCTTGGACATCAATAGATGCGCCCGTCTTATCTACGCAATAACGACCAAACACCAGCTTATCAACTAGACGAACTCCCGGCCCCAAGCGTGACCATTCAAAAATTACGCTATTATCTACAGTTGCGCCACTGCATATCCAACAATTCGGGCCAATCATTGCTGGTCCAACGATTTTTGCCCCGTCTTCAATTCTGGTCATACCACCGATGTAAACTGGGCCTGTGATATCCACTTTGTCCCAATTTACAGCCACATTTAAGCCAGTATAGATACCAGGGGCGACTTCATGACCAGGAATTTGTACGTTTTTGATTTCACCCAGCAATACGCCGCGAATTGCCCGCCAGTAGTCTGGTACTTTACCAATGTCTACCCATTCAAAATCCATCGGAATCGCATGGAAGGGCGCACCAATTTCCACTAATTTCGGGAATAACTGACTACCAATGTCATATTCCACACCAGAAGGGATATATTTAAACACCTCTGGCTCAAAAATGTAAATCCCTGTATTGATATTGGTACTGAGGGCTTCTTCCGTTGAAGGTTTTTCTTGGAAAGCTTTGACGCGCCCATCCTCATCAGTAACAACAACACCATAACTAGAAACTTCTTCTAGAGGGACGGACTTAGAAATGATTGTTGCAATTGACCCTTTGGATTTATGCCACTTAACAGCTGCTGTTAAATCCAAATCAATTAAAGCATCACCGCACAATACAACAAAAGTATCATCAAAAAACGGCGAAAAATCTTGGATGCGTCGCATCCCTCCCGCCGAACCAATTGCTTCCCCTACCAATTTACCGTCATCAATTTTGCCTTCAAAAGAATAGGCAATTTGAACGCCAAACCGCTGACCGTCACGGAAATAGTTTTCAATCTCTTCAGCTAAATGGCTAACATTGACCATAATTTGGTCAAAACCATGTTGGCGCAAAAGTTCCAGCAAAAATTCCATCACTGGCTTTTGCAAGATGGGAATCATTGGTTTGGGAGTCGTGTAAGTAATTGGACGAACGCGAGTACCCTTACCCGCTGCGAGAATCATCGCTTTCATAAGTTTATTCCTCAACCACAAGCCAGTTTACTTTACTCAGTACTGAATGCTGAGTGCTGTTAGCAGTAGCGGGGCGTTTAGCCCCTGAGTCAGGTAAAAAGTACTTAGTACTTTCGTATTCGATAAAAGTCCGGCCTTTAGTAGGCGGAAGCTGCTTATTTTGAGTTAATTGATACTCCACTACTTTAGGGTAGTCTTTCAACTCAGCACTCTTCATTTTCAACGAGTGATACTTAATCATCAGTTTTGATTCTGCTCTAAGTAACTCCTAGAAACAGGGATAACAGTAATTTGCTGGTTATTGCAACCATAGCGAGAGATAGACTACAAGCGTAGGCGTATATTCTAAATTTGCTAAAACTTAAAAAAATAGCTTCCGTATGTCTGGGTAATTTACATAATATTTTTAGGATGAACTAGTAATTTAGTTTATTGGTTGTTCTACTGATTTTGGGATATTAGCTACATCTGTAATCAGTCTAATTTGAATCTCTTGGTAAAATTCCTCTTGAAATAGCTCAACTTTCGATTGAGCAGATAACAGCAGTAAAGCCCAAAAAACGCCAACTAAGTGACTATGTTCGGACTGGTGGCTAGAACCATTTTCTTGAGGTTGCTTCGTTTGAGACCACAATTGTACAAGCTGTTCGAGGCTAACATAATTTTGTTCTTGCATTAATTCTTGAGCAGCAAAACGCAATACCTCCTCCAGTTCCCCGGCTACTTCTGTCAGATTTTCTTGGTGAGCCAATTCTAGCGCCTGCCGCATGGTGCGGACACTAGGCTGACGCTTTACACGAATAGGCTTATCAACTTTCTGAACAAGTTTTAGCTGATTTGCCATCAGCTGCAATTGCTCAATTAGTTCTTGCAGGGTAACACGGCGCTTAGGTGGTGGCATAGCCGATGGACGACGGCGCAGTTGCAGCTCTAATGGCAAACGACGTTGATGTGAGAGGCCGTTTTCCATATCAGTCAGGCCATCATCTTCGAGAATTTCTTGAACATCTCCGGCTGTTGACCACTGCATCAAGGTATTCGCTTTGAATAACACCAGCATTGATGCAGATAAAAAAGCCTGTCCAGATTGCGATAAATCTGCTTCGTAGCCTTTTGTTGTTGTCTCCGGTGCCATAAATTCCAAATAACGGTCAATCACCTCAATTACCTTGACATCCCAAGGGTCTATTTCTCCTCGTTCAGCTTGGTCAATTAGGAGTGTGATGTTCTCTAATAGCTCGGAAGCATCCATTCTGATTTCCGAATTATGGAAGTTGTCATTTGAGGTTGGTGAAACAAATCCCAGCAAAATAGTCTAGTTAATTTAATTATTTATGGACAAACTAATATATCATTAGGTTTTTATGCTGCTGTTTCAGCAAGATAACTTAATAGTCAATGGTCATTAGTTATTTCTTGCCCTGTCTCTACCTAATTTCTCTGGTCTTCTGGTGGTTCGTGGGGAATAGTGACAGTTGATACGAAATTACCTCCTTTGTTATTCTTGATCGCATCAAAGGTGCCTTTGATAGTCCCAGCAATGGGAACAGCCACAAGTGTACCCAACAATCCGGCAATTTCAAATCCCATTAAAATAGATACAAAAATCCAAATCGGATTGAGGCCAATAAAGTCACCTAGTAATTTGGGGGCTAGGAGATTATCTTTAATTTGCTGCATAAAAATCGCGGCTAAAGCAACTTGCACTGCTAACCAGCCATTTTGCAACATAACTAAAAGTGTGACTAAACTAATACCGAGAGTTGCCCCAATAAAGGGAATCAGTTCTGATAAGCCGATGAGTATGGCAAATAATAGGGCAAAAGGAATTTTCATGCCGATAAAAATCGGAGTGAGAGTCACTATCATGAATAAGCCGAGTAATAGTTGACTCAAGAAGAATCTTTGAAAATTTAGCTGTAGAGATATGGTTAGAGGTATGCCAATATGAGATGGCAAAAGATTAATTAAACCGTACCAGACGCGATCGCCATATAAAAGCATATAAAATGCCAGGACAACCACTAATACTAGATTTAATAATCCTGAGACTAAAATTCCAGCCACACCCACTACGCTAGAAGCCAACTGTTGGACGATATTTTGAATGTTGGCATTGATTTGATTACTCAGTACTCGTAAATCTAAAAAAGGCAAACGTCGCCGTTTAGTAAATTCCTCAAGCTGTTCTAGGTTTGCTTGACTAGCGGTTAACCAATCAGGAATTTTATTTAAAAGTTGAATTGTCTGGTCAATGACGATAGGGACTAGGGTAATGCCCAAAATCACCACTAGAGTTAATGTCACCAGTAAAACTATGATTACTGCTTGTGTGCGCGTGATGCGGGCGCGTTCAAAAAACTTCACTGGGTAATTAAGTAAAAAAGCTAAAATCGCCGCAATGCTCAAAATGGTGATGGGATGCTTGAAATAGCTGAAAAGTATCGATAGCAGCCCAACATTGAGAGCGATAATCGGGCCGCTCAAACCGTAGAATAACAGAGTTTGTAGAGAGGCTGAACGGCGCATTAGGTTTAACGCTCTAGATATTTGTGGAATAAATTTGGAAAACTGGCATTGATACTAGGCATGATTTATAGATATTTTTAACAAAGCCCTGTATAAGTGTATCTGTTATAGAGGAAATACATGACCATGAACCCCACCATAGCTGACCTCCGCCAAGACTACACATTACAAGACTTAACTGAAACTGAAGTTGATCCTAATCCATTTATACAATTTAAAAAATGGTTTGAGCAGGCATTAGCAGCACAATTACCAGAACCCAATGCAATGACTTTAGCGACTGCCACACCAGATGCTAAACCCGCAGCCAGAATGGTTCTGCTGAAAAACTTTGATGAACGAGGTTTTGTCTTTTTCACCAATTACAACAGTCAAAAAGGGCAAGAACTCGCCGAAAATCCTCAAGCAGCTTTGGTGTTTTGGTGGGCAGAATTAGAACGCCAAGTGCGAATTTGTGGTCATGTAGAGAAAGTTTCGGAAGAAGAGTCAGATGGATATTTTGAGATTCGTCCGCCCAAGAGTCGCCTAGGTGCGTGGGTTTCTCAGCAAAGCGAAGTTATAGAAAGCCGAGAACTTTTAGAACAAAAAATGCAGGAATTTCAGAGTAAATATGAAAATCAGGAGATTCCCCGCCCCCCTCATTGGGGAGGGTTAAGAGTCATCCCTTCCGAAATTGAGTTTTGGCAAGGTCGTCCTAGCCGACTACACGATCGCCTGCTATATACTCTGTTAGATGATGGTAGTTGGAAAATTGAGCGATTATCACCTTAGAAATGGGGAGCAGGGGTGGAATACTTACTCAGTACTCAGCAATTTGCCCTATTATTCAAAAACGTACTTTTCTGCGACCTTCCAATAGCGGGAGAAGCGTTTTAAATCGATATAGCCGTCGTATTCAAAAAATGGTTCCACTGCTAATACTTCCAACTTCAAAGAACGTTCTATTTCATCGCAGATATCATCAAATCTAGGACTGGGACTTTCGGCTGTCACTACTAAATTGGCTTGATTTTCTTGAGCAAAGGCTAAAATTTCTTGGGCTACATTACCCCGGCGGATTTCTACTGGCAATTCTAGCAAGCATTCATAAATAAAGGTGATGCGTTTGAGGCTTAATTGCCATTCCTCAATCAAAGCATCGTCCCAAACCCAAATGGCTGGAGCATCGGGATATTCTTGAAGTGCCGGGTTGAATGGACTAAGACAGTCGCCGTGTATCCAAATAATTGGTTTATTCATTTTTTTCCTTTCTTACCATGCTGCCAACTTTGACTATTTGGTTTTTTGGTAAATTCTCCTTGGGGAAATAACCGCTGTTCTAATTCTTCATAGCTACCTTCAAAATCGCAGTGTCCATATAGAGGACATTTCTGGCAATAGACACCTTTGGTGTAGCGTTCTAAATTCTCGCGGTTGAAAAAATATGGTTTATGACTAAAAGTACTAGCAACCCATTGCCAAGACATATTATTACTGGCAGGATCACCATCTAAAAGATGTTGCAAAAACCACTTAGCACCAGCTTGCCAACGAATACGCCGCCAATGCACGATGTAAGCGGCTAACCACATCCGACTGTGGTTGTGTAAGTAGCCAGTTTCCTGCAATTCTTGGCTGAAGCTGTCGATGCAAACTCTGCTAGTGCTACCTGCTTGAATATCTGGGTGCAATTCTGCGGCATATTCTGAGGCTGTGTAACCAGTTTTGTATTCTTCTTGGTCTTGCCAGATGCCATTACCTAGCTTGACATACAATCTCTGCCAATAATCCCGCCAGCCTAATTCGTTAATTAATTTAGTCGCATCCTCTGGCTGTTCTACCTTGTCTAACACGTAGTCACGGATTTCTGCTAGGCTCAAAACTCCATAGCGAATATAGGGTGAAAGTTTTGTCACTGCACCTGTTAAAAAGTTACGGGTTTTGCTGTAGGTGGTGGGGTCTACTTTTTGTAATGCTGTTTGAGCAGCTTTACGTCCGCCAATTATTTTGCTGATATGATTGTCATGTTCTGCGGCTTGGGGGAACTGTTCTCGCAGATAAGCTATCAATTCATCGCGTCCAGTAAATTTACGTAGCATGAATAGAGATTATGACAGTTGGGTTGGTGAACTTATATTTTGCACCATTCTCAACAAACCAGATAAAAGCGATCGCCAACTTCCGGTAAAATTTTGAGGCGATCGCTATTTTATCAATCCATTATGAGCAACATTCCCCAAGTTGGACAACCTGCACCGACTTTTTCCACACCTGACCAAAATGACAATTTACTTAGCCTAGATGATTTTAGCGGGCAATGGGTTGTCCTTTATTTTTATCCCAAAGATGACACCCCTGGTTGCACGACAGAAGCTCAAGATTTCACTGCATTACATTCAGAATTCAGTCAATTAGGAGCCAAAGTTTTAGGTGTCAGTCCCGATTCTGGTAAGTCTCATTGTAAGTTTATCAACAAACATAACTTGTCAATTACACTGTTGAGCGACCCAGAACATCAATTAGCAGACTCCTATGGTGTTTGGCAATTAAAAAAATTTATGGGCAAAGAATATATGGGAATTGTGCGGTCAACTTTTCTGATTTCACCAGATAAAATTATTGCTTACGCTTGGCCAAATGTGAAAGTAAAAGGTCATGCACAAGCAGTATTAACAAAGTTGTCAGAATTAGCAAATAATTAAATATATGTAGGAATCTGCTTTGATTCCTGAAATGATTTGTGTAGGAAGGAAATAAGAAAAGCTAAGAAGGAATAAATGTGTACTTAGTTACTTCTTTATTCATCATTCTATCTCTTGTGAGTAAAATTAGCTAATGTACAGATAAAGATGATTCAAAGTTCTCAAAGAGTAAGCGATTAGTCAGAGATATATAGCTTGTTGTGCTTTTGCAGTCTAAATTATTTAAGTTAATTTACTTCATTTATCATCAAAATAAAGGCATATAGATATCTTGAGAATTAGCATTCAGATAAGGATGTTGTAATTCCACTTGAGATAAAGAAAATTGTTCAAGAATCGCTGTTATCCGATTGGCTGGTGTATCATTTTCTTGCTCCCAAGCATTAAGCAAGCCATTGGCAATAATTTGACAACGATGCGTCCCAAAACTCTCTTGTTCAGCAAATCTGCGATTGGGTTCTTCAGCGATCGCTAACCCAGGGGCGATAAACTTAGTAAATAAAGGTATTTCTGGCTGAAAATAAAATTGACATTCTGCATACACCCTTTCTAAAACTGGGTGAATTGCTTCATAATCGTTTTTATCAAAGTAAAAAACTGCTGAATCATAACGTTCGTAATCGGAAGGATTGTATAGAGCTTTAAATGAGAAAGGAATCTCTAGAAAGTTAAGCTGAGTAGTCAAAGTTTCCATAACTGCACCTGCACCTTCTGGAGTTACATTAAAGTAAACACGCACTAATCTTTCCCGATTTGTCGCAGTTCCAGCGTTTGCTACTGCCATATAAAAGCCATTTTGGACAAGATTTTTAGGCATTTTAATTGCAACATACTTACCCACCGCAGGAAATTGATTTTGAGGTAATAGATGACGGCTACGCTCAATTTGTAGAGTCAAACCATCCTTCTGTACTGTTAAAGTGTTATCTAGATTTTCTTGTACTACTTGCCAATTGTAATTCCAATAGCCTTCACCCCGATTACTTTCATGCAGGCGCTCATAAAAAGCTACATCGACACCCAGTAATGTATTATTTTCGAGATTTTGATTTAACGCCACATTGTTAGTTTCTGTATTGGCTGTCAGAGAACTTTTTAAAGAGTTATTGTAATAAATGCCGTAGAGAAACCCTCGCAATTGCAAACTTAAGAATTTTTTTTGCAGCGCCGCAGGTAATTGCTGAAAGCGAGAAACTGCTGATTCTGGCAATTCCAATGGTTTGTAATCGGGGTGTTTAATACAATAAGCAGATTGAATTTCAATGTTATAAATAATGTCTTGTAATGATGTCTGCAATGATTCAGGAATCTGTGAAAGTTGAGTTACGATGGAATCTAACATTTGCATAAAAGCTTACCTGTAATTGAAGAAGAATACAGCAGTCAAAATTCAGCAGTTAAATGATGTCTGAAAAGTCGAAAATTATACGAGTGACCCCTCTCCAAACCTCTCTCATTCCCTGTCTTCAACATGCTGCGCGGATGTAGGGAAGGGGAGGATCAAGATGAGGTTTTTAAGACTGTGATTTTAGCGAGAATAAGTAGGTCGGTGTAATTAAAGATAACTAGTGATGTCTGTCATTTGTCATTGGTAAGCGTTTTCAGAATATTTACGCTTCGTAATATAGTTTGGTTTATTTCCACCGACTTACTTCTCACAGAGCCTCTTAGAATGTAGAAGAAAATTCTTTTTCTACTCCCCTTTTATCTTTAGATAGGTTTAATTGCGAGATAAATTTGTTGGTAAAAGTTCTACAGCTTCCACTCCAAAAATTGTTTTTATAGATGCTTTGGGATTACACAACAAACTTTTAGCAACTTGAAGCATACAGATTCCGACATTACCAAAAGTTTTTTCATGCTGGAGTCCGGCTTGAATAGCTGTAATTAAGGCTAAACCGCAAAACTGCACAACTCGTTCTAATAAATCTGGACGAGTCTCTAGAATGGCTGGAAAATGCGCTAAATAAGTAGACATCAACGCTGCAATGGAAGGCTGAAGTATCTCTAAAGGTGTGGTAGCAAGACGTAATGACTCTTCAATTGCCATTGATTTGCTGGTAGTCATACTATATAACCAGAATTGCAGATAGCTGGCGATGAGCATTCCTAAATCATGCGCCGGATCTCCCCAAGCAGCGCGTTCCCAGTCAATCAAGCGAATTACACTTTCATCTGAGACAGAGTTATTTGCAAGAGCCTCTTGCCAAGTTAAAGATAAGAGAATATTGTTCAGCTTTAGGTCATGATGAGTTAAACAATAGCGGGTGTAAGAACGGTTCAATTCGGCGATCGCCTGTCCCAAACTATCGTAACGTTGATAAAGGGTAAAAAATTTTAATCCCTCACTCGGAACCATGCCAAAAATTTCTGGAGTAATTCTATCTAATCCTAGGGTGAGGTTGGGACTTTTTGGGTGAGATGTCTGCTCGGCTGGGTGAAAAAATTGTGCATAGTCTGGATGTGTAATAGTAGCACGGTGAATTAATGCCAAAGTCTTGCCAACTGCGATCGCAATCTCACTAGGAAAGACATTTTCTTTCATGTAGAAATCAGCTAGATCTCGATAGTTATTGAGATAATTGAAAACAATAATAGAGTTTTCAGCATCAAAATGCACTGCTTCTGAACAAAACAAGCGAATATGATTGATATCAGGAAAATTTTGCAAAAACTGATGCACTCTCCATTCTGCAAAAAACTCTCCAGCCGTGTTTCCTTCTCGATTTAGGCGCTCTTGCTTAACTAGCAGTTGCCGATTATCAGGTAAAGTAACTAACAAGTTAAAATTTTTAGCAGGCTTTGGCTCAATTTTACTTAATGACTGTTCTGCTTGAGTACAAAGTCCAAAAGTAAGTAAGTATTCGAGAACATTTTGAGAGCTTAGTAAAAATGGCATAGCGTTAGATATTTTTCAAGTTAGCTAAAAGAATCACAGAGTCAGTATTTCAATTGTGATACAGCAATTAAAATAAGCTAAATACAGAACGGTTAGTTTTATTCCTAGTAATTTTGAAGGATTTTGCTATTGAGGAAATATTGTAGATAGCATAAGCCGATAGGACAAAATTCAAGAGATTATAAGCAAAGTTAAGAATTTGCTGAAATTCAGATTCACCACCATATATAGACAGAGAATCTAGCTCATTCACTTCGGTCAGGTAGCTGTCTAAGTCACCAGAACTTAGATCATTAATAATAATTTTTGCCATTTCATCATTCCCAGTAAAGATATGGCTGACTCTCATGGATTCGATAATTACTGAAGATGATTTTTTTCCAATCCATGAGAGCCATTTAGCTTAGTAGTAAACTACAAATTTATTAGTAATTAGACTTACTGAAAGATTTGGCTAGGCTAAAAATATGCTGGATAGCATAGACACCAACAAATCCTTCTATCAGCTTATTAAATACACTGATGTATGAGTCTGAGCCATACCCGTAGTCGGCATAATTGGCATTCTTACCGCCATGTGCAGCACTCAGATCAACATCACTCAGATCATTGAGAAAACTTTCAGAATCTTGGAATAATTGAGAGCCAGCAACATTTAGTTCCGAAAGGGTAATGTTAGCCATAATTCTGTCCTCTAAGACTTGGTTGTAATCAGGTTTATTTGCGGATAATAAAGCAAAATTCAGCTTTATTATTAAGATGCTGACCCATACGAATTCTCTAATTAAAGCTGGAGAAATACAGCCTGCATACTCTACAAAATATCAAATACAGGCTGATTTATTGCATATTGACAGAGAATTAGTATTAAATTAGAAAGCTATTAGTAACCATAGCCACCTTTAGAACTGAAGGAATTAGCTATACCGAAAATATGCTGGATAGCATAGACATCAAGAAATCCTTCAATCAATTTGTTAAATCCGTAAAAGTCGCTCACAGAATTACCATTAGCACCATGTGTAGCGATCGCATCAACATCGCTCAAGTCATTTAAGAAACTTTCAGAATCTTGGAAAAATTGAGAACCAGCAGCATTTAATTCTGAAAGAGTAATATTTGCCACGATTTTATCCTCAAAGACTTGCTGACATTTGATAATTTGCGCCGGGATTTAAGCTATCTTTCGCATTATAGTTAAGCAAAAGATAGCTTAGTCGTAAATTACAACGCTATTACTAGGCGGCAGAGATACCGTAGCCGCCTTTGCTGAAGGACTTAGCTATGCCATAGATATGTTGGATAGCATAAACATCAACAAATCCTTCAATCAACTTATTGAATCCGTAAAAGTCGCTAACATAACTATTAGAGTTACTATCAGCACCATGTGCAGCGATCGCATCAACATCGCTCAAGTCATTTAAGAAGCTTTCAGAATCTTGGAAAAATTGAGAACCAGCAGCATTTAATTCTGAAAGAGTGATATTTGCCATGATTTTATCCCCAAATAATTGCTGACAATTGGTAATTTATACCGGGAATTAAGCTATCTTTCGCTTAATTATGATGCGAAAGATAGCTTAGTAGTAAATTACAACGCTATTAGTAGCGGGAGTTGCTGTAGCCGCCGTTGCTGAAGGATTTAGCTATGCCATAGACATGTTGGATAGCATAAACATCAACAAATCCTTCAATCAACTTATTGAATCCGTAAAAGTCGCTAATATAACTATTGGAGTTACTATCAGCACCATGTGCAGCGATCGCATCAACATCGCTCAGGTCATTTAAGAAGCTTTCAGAATCTTGGAAAAATTGAGAACCAGCAGCATTTAATTCTGAAAGAGTGATATTTGCCATGATTTTATCCTCAAAAAATTGCTGAAAATTGATAATTTGTGCCGGGATTTGAGCTATCTTTCGCATTATATTTAAGCGAAAGATAGCTCAGTAGTAAATTACAGAAAGATAGCTTAGTAGTAAATTACAAAGCTATTACTAGGCGGCAGAAATACCGTAGCCGCCGTGGCTGAAGGATTTAGCTATGCCATAGACATGTTGGATAGCATAAACATCAACAAATCCTTCAATCAACTTATTTAATCCAAAGCCGTCGTAGCCATAGCCGCCATAGCCAGAACCACCAGCGATCGCATCAACATCGCTCAGGTCATTTAAGAAGCTTTCAGAACCTTGGAACAATTGAGAACCAGCAGCATTTAATTCTGAAAGAATGATATTTGCCATGATTTACTCCTAATACAATTGCTTGTCATTAAGTTGTTTTTGTGGTCGATTAAGCTGTGTTTTGCTTAACCGTTAATGCAATTTTTATTTATGCAAACTCCAAAAGTCAACGCTATAAGCACCTTTATAAAGACTCAAATAAATGTCTTATGTCTTTTTGGAATTTCATATTTTGCCTGCCCAATTATTGTAAGTTTGTATTAATATCAATAATTAAGGTTAACCAAGTACATACCTTGATGTTTATAGAGGGTGGTGTATGGATAATACTATTTACTTGAATAACGGGGTAAATAATTTACTAGGAGCGCACAAATATGCGCTCTTTCGATAAATGTATGTATAGTGGCAGTCAGATATGTTAGGACAAGTTGAAAGCCTGAATGCCAGGAATAGTAAGACTGTTCCTCCTGCCTTATGCTATAAAAATGAGAATTACATGTATTTACATAAAAAATCGTACGTTCTCATACTACTTAAATTGAAAACGTACGACTATTAATAAAATAACTTGGCTGAAAAAAGCTGCCTGTAAATGAATTGATATTGATGAGCAGCAACATAAAATACACAGAAATCCCATGAGTCAGGAGATAGAATTATCAGTTTCTCCTGACTCTTTTATTTTGGCTACTAACTTTCTGAGCAACAGCATATAGCCCAGAATTAATAATAAGCGTAATAATCGTCGTATGGTTGTCGTCTACCATAACGATTATTAGGTTGTTGTTGTTGTTGTTGTCGCTGCTGCTGTAGTTGATTCGACACACCCTGAAGAATGTCATTGATATTTTGTTGCAGCTTTAATAAATCACTGGTGTCGATGGTGACTGTACTTGCACCTGCTTCTATAGTTCTAGCTTCCCAAGCAGTTAGTTCAGTAATATGCTGTTCATCATTATTAAGATAAAGGTCTGAGATTGTTATTCTTGCCATTGATTTTACCTCCGCAAATACGGTGATTCTAATTAGTGTAGCTATAACTAAAACCTAGCTACACAACATTTAAAATGTCTCTCTTATATTTTGTATACACATTCAAAAAATTCAAGGTTTTTTAATTCATTTATTAGACACAATTAAAGGAGTTTCGTCTATAAAAGCAAAATTTTCATCGTAATGTAAGTTTTTAAGTCCAGGGTTTTGGAATTGGGATCATCCCACTTTTTGGAATTTCATTGCGTAGGCGTTAGCCTTCCCAAAGGGTATGTAACGAAGTGAAGTGAAGCAATCGCAAAGCCTCGAACTTAGGAACAAAAATATGCGATCGCTACCATAAGGGAAGGTTTCATACCGTTTCACTTGAAGTTTGATACAAATAGATCGCAAGGGGGCAGAGGAGCAGAGGGGCGGAGGAGAAATTATTCGTATCATTTATTTAGTGAAATGGTATCACCTACGTCGTTCCTCTTGGCAATGATATTTATTCTCTCTAATTGTTAGATAAAAACTGGGATGTACCCGTGATAGTAATGTGTTTCAATCCCTAATAGGGATTAGGTGAAGTTTAAACCTTGTATTTGTTAATTGAAAATATGGGTAAATTCTGTTTCAATCCCTAATAGGGATTAGGTGAAGTTTAAACGCGATCGCGAAAAGAAAAAACGTGGTCGTCCTGCAACCGGTTTCAATCCCTAATAGGGATTAGGTGAAGTTTAAACTTTTGGAATTGTCGAAGCAGCGATCGCATCAAACAAGCAATTGTTTCAATCCCTAATAGGGATTAGGTGAAGTTTAAACTTGCCCTTGGGTAGAGGCGATCGCCCTTTCTTGTCCCAGGTTTCAATCCCTAATAGGGATTAGGTGAAGTTTAAACAAAGGAGCGCGAGGCATTAAGCTTCTGGATTTTGGTTTCAATCCCTAATAGGGATTAGGTGAAGTTTAAACGGTACACGGGTGAACGTTGGGGGGCGCTAATCAGTTTCAATCCCTAATAGGGATTAGGTGAAGTTTAAACCTCGTTACCAAGGATGTTATCGATGCAGCCAGTAAGTTTCAATCCCTAATAGGGATTAGGTGAAGTTTAAACCCTTCTCGGTCTAGGTCGCGTTGAGAGAGAGAAACAACTGGTTTCAATCCCTAATAGGGATTAGGTGAAGTTTAAACAATATTTGAGTTAAGAAGTTGGATATTAATCGCTTATGTTTCAATCCCTAATAGGGATTAGGTGAAGTTTAAACTTTAAATATTTTTACTAATTCCCCTTGAGGGGTAGTCTGAGTGTTTCAATCCCTAATAGGGATTAGGTGAAGTTTAAACCAAAATAATCAATTACTAGTTCACTACGTTAGTCATGAATTATGTTTCAATCCCTAATAGGGATTAGGTGAAGTTTAAACACTCGAAATCTTATTTGTACTCTCGCATTAGAGAAGGTTTCAATCCCTAATAGGGATTAGGTGAAGTTTAAACTTGAACCAATACGGTTGAAGTGCATCTACCTTTATCCGTTACCCGATGTTTCAATCCCTAATAGGGATTAGGTGAAGTTTAAACACTGGCTGTACAGCTAGAATTATCATGGCTACAACCAATACGTTTCAATCCCTAATAGGGATTAGGTGAAGTTTAAACCTCCCACATTTTCTATAGCATTCCTTAGCCGTCCATTCACGGTTTCAATCCCTAATAGGGATTAGGTGAAGTTTAAACCAACAAGCTAATGGTGTACTAATTAGTATGGTTAGGTTTCAATCCCTAATAGGGATTAGGTGAAGTTTAAACTTAATAACTTCAATACGCCCTTCAATATACTTTGTGTTTCAATCCCTAATAGGGATTAGGTGAAGTTTAAACCTGCGGTAGTGGCGATCGCCGCAGACTCAATTTCGTGTTTCAATCCCTAATAGGGATTAGGTGAAGTTTAAACTCCTCTCTCACAGATTCCGATCGGCCTAGCCACATGTTTCAATCCCTAATAGGGATTAGGTGAAGTTTAAACTCTGATTTCGGTGATTGTGGTTGCTTCTACTTCTTGTGTTTCAATCCCTAATAGGGATTAGGTGAAGTTTAAACTCCAAAGAGAAACTAATGTCTGCCGAATCGGTAGGTACGTTTCAATCCCTAATAGGGATTAGGTGAAGTTTAAACATTGTCCGTTTGGGTATCAAATTCGTAAATAGAATGTTTCAATCCCTAATAGGGATTAGGTGAAGTTTAAACATTGTCCGTTTGGGTATCAAATTCGTAAATAGAATGTTTCAATCCCTAATAGGGATTAGGTGAAGTTTAAACCTGATTTTGTCGCTGTTGCTCCTGGCGTTTTGGTCAGGTCGTTTCAATCCCTAATAGGGATTAGGTGAAGTTTAAACGAATCAACAAGGAGCGATCGCGCATTCCAGGTGTTTCAATCCCTAATAGGGATTAGGTGAAGTTTAAACACATCACACTGGAAAAGTTAACACAAATGATTCAGTTTCAATCCCTAATAGGGATTAGGTGAAGTTTAAACCAACAATAGAAAAGTATGGATTGCGGCTAAGTCCGTTTCAATCCCTAATAGGGATTAGGTGAAGTTTAAACCCAAATATCCCTTGGGCGATATCTTTAGGACTGAATAGTTTCAATCCCTAATAGGGATTAGGTGAAGTTTAAACTCTCGGCGTGCTTGCCCTGAAATGAGTTGCTGTCGTAGTTTCGTTTCAATCCCTAATAGGGATTAGGTGAAGTTTAAACTTTTATATCTGTATCAATATCCCCACTTTTGAAATGTTTCAATCCCTAATAGGGATTAGGTGAAGTTTAAACAGGTGAGTACACAGTTTACCTCTGTCAGTGGGATGTTTCAATCCCTAATAGGGATTAGGTGAAGTTTAAACATCTCAGAACCAAGTGTTGTCTTTTGTTTAGAATACGTTTCAATCCCTAATAGGGATTAGGTGAAGTTTAAACTTTCCCTGTGTCGTCTGTCACTGGCGCGAATGCAGTTTCAATCCCTAATAGGGATTAGGTGAAGTTTAAACTTATCTGATTTAAGACCTCAATACGTCCGCTAGACGTTTCAATCCCTAATAGGGATTAGGTGAAGTTTAAACGTACACATACACTGAAAACCAAAGACACAGAGTTTCAATCCCTAATAGGGATTAGGTGAAGTTTAAACCTTGTGTTTTCTAGAGCTTGAGCGAGTTCCAGTTAGCGTTTCAATCCCTAATAGGGATTAGGTGAAGTTTAAACGCGGTTTTGATTTCCCCGTTCACCCTCACATGTTGAGTTTCAATCCCTAATAGGGATTAGGTGAAGTTTAAACTTGGGTTGGTTCCCATCCGGCGGATATGTGCCAATGTGCGGTTTCAATCCCTAATAGGGATTAGGTGAAGTTTAAACTTGGAATATGGTAGCCAACGCTATCCCAGAGGCAGATAAATGTTTCAATCCCTAATAGGGATTAGGTGAAGTTTAAACACGGGAACCCGGATGAAGTAGCTGACATTCTAAAATCAATTAGTTTCAATCCCTAATAGGGATTAGGTGAAGTTTAAACCGGGTAAATCGTTTATTTCTGGTATTTCTAAAGAAGTTTCAATCCCTAATAGGGATTAGGTGAAGTTTAAACTGCGTCACCATTTGAATGGTGCTTGCACCATTTTGAAGTTTCAATCCCTAATAGGGATTAGGTGAAGTTTAAACTAAATGGTTGTGCTGGAAGCCCGTACAAGTTTCCAGTTTCAATCCCTAATAGGGATTAGGTGAAGTTTAAACAATGGTAGCAGCTATCGAGCTATCAGTTTTTATTGCGTTTCAATCCCTAATAGGGATTAGGTGAAGTTTAAACAGTTATTCATTTCTATCTCTCTAGCCTTGCCATTAGTTTCAATCCCTAATAGGGATTAGGTGAAGTTTAAACAATGTATTCGGTAGTCGTAATGTTCTTTCTTGCCGTTTCAATCCCTAATAGGGATTAGGTGAAGTTTAAACAAAAGACCAGCCATACTGAACTTTCACCAAGCCAGTGTTTCAATCCCTAATAGGGATTAGGTGAAGTTTAAACGTCGTTGCATTTCTCATAAAAAAAAGCCTACATTGCCGTGTAAGTTTCAATCCCTAATAGGGATTAGGTGAAGTTTAAACCTTCAGAATCTTGGGGAACTTGCCAAAGCTGAGTAATCACATGTTTCAATCCCTAATAGGGATTAGGTGAAGTTTAAACTTGGGATGCGGTGATATTGGCTATCCCCGCAAATATTTTAGTTTCAATCCCTAATAGGGATTAGGTGAAGTTTAAACAAAAAGCGGATATCGCCTGTTAAAACTCGCGTCTTGTTTCAATCCCTAATAGGGATTAGGTGAAGTTTAAACACTTCTACTCCTGCGCGGGCAAGGTGCGTACCCCATAGTTTCAATCCCTAATAGGGATTAGGTGAAGTTTAAACAGTTATCAAAAACAACTACAGGTGAACTACTCGCGTTTCAATCCCTAATAGGGATTAGGTGAAGTTTAAACTCATCAGCGAGTATATCGCCTATCACATCAATTGTGTGTTTCAATCCCTAATAGGGATTAGGTGAAGTTTAAACCTGCAACTACAGAACTACCACCAATGCAATTTGTTTCAATCCCTAATAGGGATTAGGTGAAGTTTAAACCAAGGTTAATAGCAATTGGCGCAATTTTAGTTCTGTTTCAATCCCTAATAGGGATTAGGTGAAGTTTAAACTAAGTTGGGAGGATCGCCCATAGCTTCTAAAAAGGGTTTCAATCCCTAATAGGGATTAGGTGAAGTTTAAACGTGGAAGTTGTAAGTTTTGAAGTTAAAAGCATAAAGTTTCAATCCCTAATAGGGATTAGGTGAAGTTTAAACTCCAAAGTCTGGGATGTGTTGTGTTTCTCGCCGATTAGTTGTTTCAATCCCTAATAGGGATTAGGTGAAGTTTAAACTGCGGGAGCCGGAAAGGCGTTCTGTATTTGGTTTTCAAGGTTCAATTTCGCGGATGGGTTGATTTTAACACGAGTAAATGTCAGTGGATTTATACAAAATAGCTGAAATATAGACTGGATAGGATGCGCGGAGGATTTTTATTTATTTTTTCTGCAAAAGCTTGCAGTGACAGAAATCCAGCCATTGTTTTTCAAAAGAGATTTTGTACACCTACCCATCCGCGAATTTTGAGGAATTTTATTTCCTGCTGTCAGATACCCGAATTTTTGGAAAAGTCGGGTATCTAGGTATTATATTGCGATTAATTTTTCGTTTGTGAAGGCGAACCGGGAATGGTTACATCTATGGGTGTGACTTGTTTGGCTAAACCTGTTAATGGCGGTTTAATAGTGGTTTGATTTCCGACAACTAGAGTTACTAAGTTTTCGGGTTTGAGGTATTGCTTGGCTACCCGTTGCACATCGGCGGCTGTGGTGGCGGCGACGGCTTTTTGATAACGAAACAAAAAGTCGGATGGGTAGCCATAATATTCATATCGCATCAACCGCGATAAGGTTTGACCGGGGTCTTGAAAGTTAAACACAAAGGAGTTGAGGGTAGATTCTTTGGCAAAAGCCAATTCTTTGGAACTTACAGGTTGAGCTTGGATGCGTTTAATTTCTGTTTGTAAGGATTTGACAAATTGGACTGTAGCATCAGAACGGGTTTGTCCGCCGGCTAAGAACATACCAGGGTAATCAAAGCGAGGACTCCAGTAACCATATACAGAGTAAGCTAAACCTTGGCGCGATCGCACTTCGTTAAATAACCTTCCCCCAAATCCATTTAACACGCCATTTAATACATCGAGTGGTGCATAGTCTGGGCTGTCGAATCTACCACCTAAATGCCCAATGAGTACGCTACTTTGAGTTAACTGTGGCTGATTAACAAAAAAGACTCCGCCTTGATTGGCGACTGATACTTCTGGTAACTTGGGTTGGGTGATTTTTGGGTTGCGTTGCCAATCACCTAATTTAGCTTGAATGAGCGATCGCATTTTTTTACTATCAAAATCTCCTACAATGCCCAAAATCATGTTATTGGGGTGAAAGTATTGCTGATAGAACTGGACTAAATCGTCACGCTTAATTTGATCTAATGTGGCATATTCTACAGTCCGTGCATAAGGGCTGGCTTTGCCATAAACCAATTTTTTGAATTCTCGACTAGCAATTCCATTAGGATCATCATTGCGTCGTGCAATTCCGCCTTTTGCCTGTGTTTTGGCTAAATCTAGCTGATCTTGGGCAAATACTGGTTCCCGTAGTACTTCAGCAAACAGTCCCAATACTGTTTCCATATCTTCACTCAGTGCGTCAAAACTGGCACTACCGGAACCTTCCCCAATACTAGTTTCTACCGATGCTGCCCGTTGTTCTAATATTTCATTGAGTTCATCGGGTGAATGCTTTTTAGTTCCGCCAGTCCGCATAACTGCACCTGTTAAACCAGCTAACCCGACTTTCTCGGCTGCTTCCCAACGGCTACCTGTACGCACCAAGGCTGAACCACTGACTAACGGCAGTTCATGATCTTCTACTAAATACACAACTAGACCGTTTTGTAAAACAAATCGCTCATATTTGGGTAATTTGACCGCAGGTAACGCTGGTAGTTTTAACTCTGTGTAATGTTTGGCAGCTGTTGTCGCCGCTAAAGAAAAGTCAAAAGTCAAAAGTAAAAAGACGAAGGCAAACATGACAACATAAATTAACCTTCTAGCATTTGATATTTTGAATTTCATCGACCTCTTACCCCTATATCTGTGCATATCTCTTCTCTTCCTACCCTACGGAAAGCCGCTATCACGTCTACGCGCCCTATGCGGTTCATGTTCATCCTTGTTTCGACAACAGCTTACCAATGGTGCGATTTTCGGGTGTAAATGCTGCTTTTGCCACTCGTTGAATATCTGCCGGAGTTACCGCCGCAATTTCATCCAATTGCTTGAACAAGTTTTGCCAATCGCCTGTTTTCACTTCATATTCCAGTAATAGCTGTGCCATACCTGTATTAGAATCCAGGCTGCGTAATAAATCAGCCCTAGCTTGGGTTTTGACGCGCTGTAATTCAACTGCTGTGACTGGTTGAGTTTTTAAGTTATCAATTTCTTGGCGTAAACCTGTGGCTAACTCATCAACCGTGTGGCCGGGAGCCGTCAGGGCATAAAATAGCATGAGGTTGGGATACTTATCGCCAGGAAATCCACTTTGTCCTTGAGCCGTAAGGGCTAATTGTTGTTTTTCTACCAGCGATTTATATAACCTGGAAGTGCGCCCTTCACTCAGTAGCCTACCGATAATTTCATAGACGGCGTTATCTGGATGCTTAATTGCCGGACGGTGATAACCTTCTAAATACCAAGGTTGGGAAGCTAGTTCTAAAGTTACTTGGCGTGTTTCGGTTTGCTTGGGTTCTACAGAAATTTTAGATTGGGGTTTGGCTTTGGCTTGGAATCGTCCAAAGTAAATTTGTGCCAGTCGTTTAACTTCGTTGGGGTTAACATCACCGACAATTGCGATCGCTAAATTATTTGGTGCATAGTAAGTATCAAAGAATTTCTGCACATCTGTTGGCGTGAGGTTGCGGATATCTTCGTCATAACCAATCACAGGCCTTCTATATGGGTGAACTTTGTACGCTGCATCAATGAATTTCTCGATCATCAAACCAATAGGTGAGTTCTCTACCCTTAAGCGCCGTTCTTCCAAAATGACATCTTTTTCTTTATAAAACTCCCGACTGAGTACAGGTTCTAGAAATCGCTCTGATTCCAGGGACATCCAAAGTTCTAGTTTATTGGATGGAAAACTGTAAAAATAGCGGGTGGCTTCTGTGGAAGTATTGGCATTTAAACCTACCCCTCCCGCTTGTTCCACAATTTGCCCCATCTCGTTTTGCTTGACTAGCTTACCGGCTTGGGCTTCTACTTGCTTAAATTCGGCTTGCAACCGCGCTACTTCGTCTTTTTTACCATCCGCCTTAGCAGTTCTAATTTGACTATCTAACTGTTCTAAGCGTTCTAGTAGCGGTTTTTCAGCTTTGTAATCTGTTGTACCAATACGTTGCGTACCTTTAAAAGCTAAATGTTCTAGAAAGTGTGCCACACCTGTTTTTTTGTCTGGCTCATCCACGCCACCAACATCAGCGTAGGTCAGGAATGATACTACAGGCGCTTGATGGCGTTCTAAAACAATGAACTTCATCCCATTGTCTAGCTGAAACTTTGTCAACTGCTTAACCACCCGATCTAAATAAGGCTGAATCGAACTTTTAGCGGGTGTTTTGCTGGGTTGTAGTGTGCGTGGGGGAGGTGGTGCAGTTTGAGTTTGTGCCAAAGCTATTTCTGGTAGAGAACCAGAAACTAAGATGGCGATCGCAAAATATGTAATAAACAGCCGCAACAGTTTTAGCGATCGTTGGTTTGACCAATTGAAAACTGCTCGAAGGCTACGAAAATGATTCATAAGCAATAATTTGGTTGAAGTATGAAGTCTGAAAAATAAATTTTATCCTTCATCTTTGACACTTCAGACTTGTGTTGTCAAATTTCCCTACTGGAGAAACAGGTAAATAATTGGGCAGGGCGTTAATCTTGTATTAAGCTTTCCGTGCTTTTTGTACTCAACGTTAGACAATAAATGCTACCAGTCGCGTTCGGGAAATCACACCGTAACTGTTATGCGAGTTTTTAATTCTCCCCCCCCCTCAGAAGCACAAACACGTACCCGCATTTTACAAGCGGCCAGGCGGCTTTTTGCTTCTCAAGGATTTGATGGCACTACCACCCGTGACTTAGCACAATCAGCGGGAGTCGCTGAAGGTACACTATTTCGACACTTTCCCAATAAAAAGGCAATTTTAGTGGAGGTTGCCACGAGTGGCTGGGTAGAAATTTTAACAGATTTGCTGACGGAATTGAGCGAAATGGGCAGCTATAAGGCTGTTGCTCAGGTGATGCGCCGTCGGATGTGGAATTTCCAGAAAAACGCTGATTTGATGCGGGTGTGTTTTATGGAGGTGCAGTTTCATCCTGATTTACGCGATCGCATTCAAATAGAAGTCATTAATAAAATGACCGATGTGGCTGAAGCATTCTTTCAAACAGCAATGGATAAAGGTATCTATCGCCAAACCGATGCCAAACTTGTGGCTAAGGTGTTCTTGGGAATGTTTGCGATCGCCGGGTTTTCTAACAACACCCTTATGGAACCTGACGCTTCTCCTCAAGAAATGCAACACATGGCTGAAGGACTCGCTGATATTTTTCTCAATGGAGTACTGGTAAAAGAATAAAGCCGAGGTGCTGTACTCATTACTCAGCACTCAGCACTGTCTTAGCTTGCTGATTCCATTGCTGGACTAACTCAATTGATGGACACAAATCTCGTCGTTGCAAAGTTGCGACTTGCAAACGCATGATTTGTCTGTGCAGTCTGTGGCTGGGAGTTTCGGCTAATTGTGCGACGGAACCAATACCTGCATGAAGCAACAAACCACAGTATTGTGTACCAACAGTAGGAATGCGAGATAAATCAGCTAAAGCTAACCATTTATTGACATACTGAAGATGAACTTGTAATTTACTAGCCAACGCTACCCTAGCTTCTAGAGTTTTACCTTGATTAAATAGACTCCGGGTAGTTTTAATTCCGCAAGTTTGGAGTTGAGATTGTTCTTCTTGACTCAATCCTGGTAACTGTTCAATCGGCCAGTCACCAGATTGAATCCGAATGCGGCTTTTATCCGTATGTTGAGCAGACATTTTTGAAAAATAAAATATAGATTTACTTTAACTATTGTGACTTTAAGAAAGGATGTAGAAGTCAGCTGTGGGTATGTTTAAGGTGTTAGGTTAACTTACCGTAACATCACAAGGTCGTTAGGCGCTGAAGTAATTTTGTTCGTGAAATCATCTAAAAATATGCGCCTAACACACCTTACTGGACTATACTCACTTTTTCCCCAGATTCCGCTTCATGGCTTCTAACTCGTCTTCTGTTTCCCAGCGGCGAAACTTTTCTTCTAAGTCATCAAAACTACGAGAAGAATTTTGAGGTGAATTCGACCAACCATTAGTTTCTATGCGCTGTTGCTGGGCTTGAGCTTGAGCGCGTGCTGATTGTGCTTGTGCGGCTTTTGCTTGAACTTCCTGTCGCCGTACTTGAATTTTCCCCAATAGTTCTTGAGATTGGGTTAGGCGTTCTTTCAAGCCTTGCATGTGTCCCCATTTCTGGTTTCCTTCCCGCAGTAAGGCTGCTTCTCGTTCTTGGGCGGCGGCGACTAAATCTTGTCTACCACCATCTTTAGCTTTTTGTACACGAATGTGCCAACGCTGAATTTCTTGGGCGGTGGAGAGAATGTCGTCTTGCGATCGCTTTTCTTGGACTTGTAAATCTGCTATCAACTTTAAAGTATCTTCTTCTTGCTGACGTAGTTGCTCTAACAGCGCCTCTAACTCCAAATGTGGATTATTACGCAAGAATTCTTCTAAACGGTTTTCTAAAAACCGACTCAAATCATCAAATAAGCCCACTGCCAGAACTCCAGGGTTGGGTGTGACTATTTTATTGTAGTAATTATCAACGCGGACGAAAATTCGTCTTTTAGATGGTGGGTTTGGTTTCATCAGTAAATAGTCGTGATGAACTACATACCCTAGAAAAAATGCCAGAAGGCGGTAAAGAGAATAATTTTTTAACTCAGTATTCTTTCTTTGAAGTTAAATGTTATAAATTACACATATTTTTAAAAAGTATCTTGCCTCTAGCCATTTTTAAAGTCATCCAAATATTTTGTTGAAAGTCATGTAAAGCTGTGATTCTCAATGATTGATTGGGCAATTTAACAATAGGTTTCTAGTGATTATTAATACATTTTTTAATATATGAAGCTTTGGAGAAGGTCTGAACCAAGTCCATTAAAATGTGATATTAAAAACAGCTACTCACGAAATTTACTGCTGAGATTTGTTGTTGGCAGCACTACAATTGCTGTCAGTATTGCAGCTTATTGCACCTATCTAGCAGCTCGCAGCCTGGCGTTAGCAGATTTGCAACAAAGTGCGTTTCAACAGGTGCAAAGAGGAGTTGATGAAATAGAAGAGTGGTTACACGTCCGCAAGGTAGAAGTACAAACCCTGGCAAATACTGCAACGGTACGTACTTTAGATTGGTCTGTAGCAGACCCATATTTACAGGCAGAAGTCAAGCGGATCAATGAATTTTTCTTTTTCCAAATAGTTACCCCGGATGGTTCGTTTTCTAATACTCAGGTTGGTAGGTCAACAAAGAATATTAAGGATCGAGACTTCTTTCAAAAAGCACTAGCAGGACAAAGTAACATTTCCGATCCCTTGATCAGCCGTTCTACAGGAATTCCTTTAATTGCGATCGCCACGCCAATCTATGGCAATTCTCAGGGTAATGGTTTACCAATTGGGGTATTTCACGGCAATGTAAAAGTTGATCGGATTGATCAGGTTGTTAATTCCCTGCGCTACGGCAATAACAGCTATGCTTTCGCCCTGAATTCCCAAGGACAGGCGATTGTTCACCCTAACGCGGCCTTAATGTCAACTGTAGAAAAACCTGCGCCCAGCCTGCTAAAAATTGCAGATCGTAATTTAAATGCGATCGCCCAGCAGATGGTAAACAAACAACAGGGAATTCAGTTGTTGGAAATTGACGGGACTAAAAAATATGTTGCTTATATTCCCTTACAAGAAGCTAATTGGTCTTTGGCTTTGGTAATTCCCCGCGAAAATATTGAATCTCGCTTGCAATTCCTGGATTTGATTGCGCTGATTGTCGCAGGACTAACAATCACCATGATTACTGTTTTGTGGCGAGTGCAAGCATTTGAACAAGCGCAACTAAAAAAATCTCAAACGGCGGCTGAGACAGCAAACCTCGCCAAAAGCGAATTTTTAGCCAACATGAGTCATGAACTGCGAACACCCTTAAATGGCATTTTGGGTTGCGCTCAAATTTTGCTGCGTTCCCAAGGTTTACCAGAAAAAGAGCAATATCACGTCAACATCATTGAACAATGTGGTTCTCATTTACTGACTTTGATTAATGACATCTTAGATCTCTCGAAAATTGAAGCCAGAAAACTGGAACTACATCCCCATGATGTGCATTTTCCGTCGTTTCTCCAAGGAATTGCCGAAATTGCTCAGATTCGGGCAGAACAAAAGGGGATTTTGTTTGTTTATGAAACCGTGAATGAATTACCCACAGCAGTTCATATCGATGTTAAAAGGTTGCGTCAGGTATTATTGAACCTGTTGGGAAACGCCATTAAATTTACCGATGAAGGTCAAGTTACTTTTAAAATTGAGGCGATCGCGCAACTTGACTCTCATGGACAAACACAGAAATACTTTATTCACTGTTCTATCGAAGATACAGGAATTGGTATAGCACCAGCAGAACTGAGTAAGATTTTTTTACCATTTGAGCAAGTAGGTGAAAAAAAGCGTCAGACCGAAGGTACAGGTTTGGGTTTAGCCATTACTCGCCAGTTAGTACAGATGATGGGTAGTGATATCTATGTCAAAAGCCAAGTTGGTGAGGGTAGCACTTTCTGGTTTGAATTAGAAATGCCAGCAGCCAGCGAATGGGTACAATCAGCGATGGCTGCATCAACAAAACAAATTATTGGCTTTGAGGGTAGTCCGCGCACAATTTTGATGGTGGACGATCGCTGGGAAAATCGCACAGTCATTACAAACTTGTTACAACCACTAGGCTTTCATGTAGTTGAAGCTAACAACGGTCAGGAAGGTTTAGCAAAAGCGATCGCCATCAAACCAGATTTGGTGATTACAGACCTACTCATGCCAGAAATGGATGGGTTTGAATTGATTCACAGTCTGCGTCACACCCCAGAAATTCAAGATGTCAAAATTATCGTTTCTTCCGCTAGTGTCTTTGAAACTGACCAAAATCGCAGTCTCCAAGCAGGTGGTAACGATTTTCTCAGCAAACCTGTACAAGTAGATGAATTACTCAATCAATTAGAACAGCATTTAAACTTGACATGGATTTATCAGCAGTCTCAGTCTGAGAGACAAGTAACCAATAAATTAGCTACAGCCAATATTCCATCAGATTCCTTGATTTCTCCTAGTCCCGAAGTATTGGGAGAACTCATCACATTAGCGAAAAAAGGTAACTTCAATGCCATCCTCAAGTGGGCTGATCAACTGGAGGCTTTAGATCCAAATTTCGCTAACTTTGCTAATCAACTAAGACAACTAGCAAGGCAATTTGATGAAGATATCTTGATCAGTTTTTTGCATCAAAATTAGGTAGAAACAAAATGACAGCAACAATATCTGAGCAAAAGTATGTTTGCGATCGCCACCCACGAGGAATTGTTTTAGTCGTTGATGATAACCCTGCTAATTTACAAGTTTTATCCAGCTTTTTAGATGAGTCTAACTTTGAAGTTTGGGCAGTTCGCAGTGGTGAAAAAGCTCTTCAGAAATTAAACAACGACAACTTACCAGATTTAATTTTGCTTGATGTGATGATGCCAGGTATGGATGGGTTTGAAACCTGCCAACATCTCAAAAAAGATCCTCGTTCTGAGGATATTCCTGTCATTTTTATGACTGCTCTCTCGGAAACTGCCGATAAAGTCAAAGGATTGCGATTAGGTGCTGTAGACTACATTACCAAACCTTTTCAGCATGAAGAAGTCTTAGTAAGGATAGAACATCATTTGAAGCTAAGAAATTTGACCAAAACTTTAATTGCTAAAAACACCGAACTCCAAAAAACTCAAACCCAACTCATCCAAGCCGAAAAGGTAGCAACTTTAGGTCAACTAGCCGCCGGAATTGCTCATGAGGTGAATAATCCCATCAATTTTATCGCTGGCAATTTAAATTTTTTAGAACAGTATGTTCAGGAAATAATAGGTTTAATCGAACTTTATCAAAAGCATCTATCCGAACCACCTAACGAAATTAAAAATGCCCTTGAAAAAAGTAATTTGAGTTTTTTGTTAAATGATATATCTAAAATTATTCAATCTATGCAACTTGGGACTAATCGCGTTACAGAAATTGTCTCATCGTTAAATAAGTTTTCTCGACACAGTGAAGCAGGTAAAAAAATCGCTGACCTACATGAAGGTATAGAAAACACCCTATTAATTATCGGTCATCGACTCAAAGCTAATGCTCATCGGGATGCTATTAAAATAATTAAAGAATATGGAGATTTACCACTTGTTGAGTGCTACCCAGGTGAAATAAACCAGGTTTTTATGAATTTGATTTGTAATGCCATAGATGCTATTGAAGAATCACAAAAAAATCAAAATTTTCACGAGACAAGCAATAACCCAGGTGTGATTCGTATTACAACAGAGGTAAGAGGAGAGAAAGTAATTATCAAATTTGCCGATAATGGCTCAGGAATTAGTGAAACAGAGCAAACAAAAATTTTCGATGCTTTCTATACAACTAAACCTATCGGGAAAGGAACTGGGTTAGGTTTATCGATTGCTTACCAAATTGTGGTTAATAATCATCATGGCAAACTATATTACCAATCGCATCTAGGTAAAGGTCTAGAGTTCATTATTGAATTACCTATCTGATTATTATGTCTGGTGAAAGACTGATAATTAAGGTACAGAGGAGAGAAGTTTTTGGGGTATGTCGAATTCAGGCTAATTTAAGTGCTGCTGTAATAGACCAATAATTACTTCTGGTAATTCTAAATGAGGCAGCACTCCAGCATCTGCGATCGCATAAAATTCTTGAATAGCATTAGTATTTAAATTAGCCAACCTCCGCCCTAATTTGATATTAGTAAATTGCGCTTTTTCGCCCCAAAAAAACACAGTTGGAATTGTTAACTGTTGCAGATATAAACTCAAATCAAAATACAAATCACCTCGTAAAAATGCCAAAGCAGCAAACCTCGCATTTGGTTGTTGTGCTGAAGTTAAATAAGCTGCTACCATTTCTGATGAAACACGATCCGGGTTGGCAAAAAGAAAACTTTGTAAAAAATTCCGCACTGCTAATTCATTTTCCGCACCCAACGCATAAATTAAACTATCTACCAGGGGTGTATTAATTACTGAAAGTGGTAATCTACGTCCAGCACCTTGACCAAAATCATCAAAACCCGAAGGAGAAACTAAATATAATGATTGAAATAATTGTGGTTGACTAATAGCTAAACGGATAGTCAAAGCAGCAGTTAACGATGAGGCAATAACTGTTACAGGCTGGTGACAAGTTTGAGTAATAAATTCGGCGATCGCATTTAGATAATCTTTAATTTGATAATCGCGCACTGGGTGTGCAGAATCACCCCAACCAATTAAATCAGGCGCTAAAATGCGATATTTTGCGGCAAAAGCTGGGTACACTTTCGACCATTCATAAGCAGAAGCTCCACCCCCAAAATTATGCAGAAATATTAGTGGGGTTAAATCTTCAGTATCAGCATTCAACCAAGGTGCAGATGTTTGAGTATAGTACACCATCGCTCCCAAGGAAGTATGAATCACTTTATGCCCAAAGCCAGGAGGTTGAAACTGAAGCATAAAAAGTATGAAGTAAAATATGAAGTATGAAATAAATGAGACAAAAGAGTTAAAGCTTTTTATTTACTACTCCCCACTCCCTTTATTTAGCGATTATCTCTAGTAATATGAGTTAGCTGATTTAAGTTATCACCACTAATTTTATAAGCGTTTCCAAAACCAAGAATAAAACGACCTGAACTAGGAATCAGTTGAAAAATCCGAAAGTCACCCAAGCTTTTTAAGACTTCAATCATTTCCCCAAAGCGTTCTTGAAGTTGGTCAACAATTTTACTCCAAGTATCTGTATCCCTTTCTATTAACGTAGCCGTACAATCAAAACTTAAACGACGACGAGCAAAAATATTATTACTTTTCGCTTCATCTTCAATAAATAAAATACTCAACCGAGGGTTAGCATAAATATTTTGTGTGTGAATTGCCAAGTCACTGATATAAATATAAATATTTTTGCCTTCATCAATCACGAAAGGCGCATAACTACTATTAGGTATGCCATCCTGACTGACTGTGCTAATAATGACACTCTGAAACTCTTGCAGAAAACTTGCATATTCAGCTTGAGCTTGTTCTAGTTGGCTCATAAGTGTTTTTTTGTATTTTTAGCAACATTTAAGTAAGTATTTTAGCGTTTTTGGGCGATCGCCAAAACACCAATTTATTGTACCTACTTCCTCATATTTGAGAACAAAACCGATATCATGTAACAAACAACAAGTAATGAGGACGCAATTGTGAGTGACAAAAATCGTTCTCAATGGGACTTAGGCAGGTTTATCAAAACCCTGTCTTACTTTGAGGTTATTCCCTTTCTCAACTGTATACAAAAACTCATCCAAGGTCGTCCCCAAGACACAAAATCTAGACCTAATGGAGAAAAAAGCGTGCGTGTAATATTAGTAGCCGGTGCAACAGGTGGTCTTGGTAAACGAGTCGTAGGACGACTTGTAAAACGAGGTTATCAAGTGCGCTGTCTGGTGCGTGATATTGACAAAGCAAGGTCAATTTTAGGTAACGATGTTGATTTAGTAGTTGCAGACATTACTAAACCAGAAACTTTAAATAGTTTAGTCATGGCTAATATTCAAGCCGTGATTTGTTGTACAGCCGTGCGTGTCCAACCAGTGGAAGGAGACACAGCTAATAGAGAAAAATATTATCAAGGTGTGAAATTCTACCAACCTGAAATTGTTGGCGACACTCCCGAAAATGTCGAATATCAAGGTGTGAAAAACTTAGTCGCCGCCGCTAACCACCTCCCCGCAGCCAACGAAAAACTTATATTTGATTTTACTCATCCCTCAGCCGAATTAAAAAATATTTGGGGTGCGCTAGATGATGTCGTCATGGGTGGTGTTAGTTCTAGTAATATTCAATTAACAGAAAATACCGCTGTGTTTGCTGGTAATGTTTCCACCGCCAACTCAGGAGGATTTGCATCTGTGAGAACTAAGAATTTTGACCCACCGTTTAATTTATCGGGTTACGCAGGCGTAGAATTACGCGTTAAAGGTGATGGTCAACGTTATAAAATCTTCCTCCGACCCGATGTAACTTGGGATGGTTTAGGTTATAGCTATTCTTTTGATACGGTCGCTAATACTTGGATAAATGTTCGCATTCCTTTTGCGGAATTAACACCTGTATTTCGAGCCAAAACTGTTAAAGATGCTCCACCATTAGATGCAAGTCGCATTAGCTCATTTCAACTTATGTTGAGCAAATTTGAATATGATGGTGCGTTAAATCCCAAATTTACACCTGGTGGTTTTAGCTTGCAGATAGAATCTATCAAAGCATATAACGGCAAAACTGCACCCCAATTTGTGCTTGTCAGTTCCGCAGGTGTCACCCGTCCCGGTAGACCAGGAATTAATTTAGATGAAGAACCACCCGCAGTCAGATTAAATGATCAATTGGGTGGTATTTTAACCTGGAAGTTAAAGGGCGAAGATAGTTTAAGAGCTAGTGGTATTCCTTACACAATCATTAGACCTTGTGCTTTAACAGAAGAACCAGGTGGACAGGAAGTAATCTTTGAACAAGGTGATAATATTCGCGGTAAAATCAGCCGAGAGGATGTGGCAGAAATTTGTGTACAAGCGTTAAAACAAAGTAAAGTACATCATGTCACTTTTGAGGTAAAAGCAACAGAAAATAAAGTTAACTCTCTCAAATGGGAGACACTATTTTCTGATTTGCAACCTGATAGATAAATTAACTACTGATTTATCAAAATAGAATTCAGGAGCCAAGAGTCAGCTTAAATTGTAGTGGGTATTATAGCGATGCTTAATACACTCACAAATATGGTATGTTACGGCTAAATTAGCATTGCATAGCCGTAACACACCCTAATTAATATTTACTTGGTGAACTCTCTGCGCCTTTGGTTAAAACAAATTCCTACGCTTACGTCAGTAAAGTCCCATACATTTTATCTTCTTTCTTTGCAGTTCGGACAATGAAGAGAATTCAAGTATTAGGAATTACGGTGGCTTTAGCTATCATACTTTGGGCTGGGTTATTTTCTAACACCGTATTATCACAGCAAACCGAATCTCGTCTGAATAATTTACAGGCTGATTTTAATCGTATGGAGTTGCGTTTGAATCAAATAGAATCTCAACTCGGAAACACCCGCCAGTCGCCTAACTCCAGAACAACAATTACCGTACCACAATCAAGCAGAAGAAATTTGTCACAAACAGAGCGGGATAAAATGTTTGACCGATTAGCGACTTTAGTGGTTGAATTAAAACAACAAGTGAATACGTTAGAAAAACGCATTGCTAAGTTAGAATCTCGTTAATTAATATGGCAATTAATATTTCAAAACCAATGATATATGAAGGTGGCTGTCATTGTAGTGCTGTACGTTTTCGAGTTGTAGTCAAGCAACACAAAGTCGATGATTGTAACTGTTCTATTTGCCGGAAGAAAGGGTTTTTACACTTAATCATTCCCAAGGAACAATTTACTTTATTACAAGGCGAAAATAAGTTAACAACTTACCAATTCAATACAGGAGTTGCTCAACATAAATTCTGTAGCATTTGTGGGATACATTCTTTTTATATTCCCCGTAGCCATCCAGATTGTATCGATGTCAATGTGCGCTGTTTAGATGGTGATGTCATATCAAATTTTGAAATTGTACCTTTTGATGGGATGAATTGGGAAGCTAATATCCACAAGTTGATTAATTAACATAGTGGCAGATAAGTAATTATAGTGGTGTTCATAATTTAAATGTTTTTCCTAAATAACGCGGAGAACAAGAAGAAATTGAGTAAGAAATAAAAATCTGCTTAATTGTTTCAAAAAGTAAACAATTAAAAACTAGATACTCGACTTTTGGAAGAAGTCGGGCATCTGATTTTTCATAAATTATTTATAACTGCTATATTATTTGTATATGCTTTATTCTCAGCACAGATGAGTTATCTGTAATTTATGATTTTTTGAAGAAAAAAGACAAAGTATATATTTTTGTAGAGCAATTGCTAAAGAAATATGAGGAAAAATCAACCACAGGCAATGTAGATTATATAAAGGTTGTACTAGGAGCGAATAGATGTCTCATTAGCCTGTTTTACAAGCTGATGTATCTGAATAAAGGGAATCTCTTCAAGTCAGCAAGCATAAAAAGATTATTCAGTTTATATCAGTTATTAACCCTTTGAAACTAGGGCGAATTTCTATGAATCAACCATATCTATCTCCCGATGATTTACCTTCTCATAAAACAACACTAATTAGTGAATTATTACTTAGTCAACTAGAAGAAACGGTTAAACAACGCTTTTTTTCTACTTGCGATCGCACTGTACGTCTTTTACTCTCTGGTTGTCATTGGTATTTCAAAATTAATAGCGGTATTCTCATATTAATCATGGTTTGCCATGATATCGAAAGCTATCAGAACATTATGATGACTGTTCCTCATTTAGCAGACAAATTAAAAAAGTTTGCCAACCAAGCTAAAATTAGTATTAGTTCTCCTGTGAACCAAGGTGTTCCTTGGGTAATTAGTGTCAATGATCTCTTTTTTGGGGAAGAATCATCTGAGCGTTAATCGAGAATGGCTTAGGCACAAATATTGTCTATTGAGACTGGGTGTAGAAGTGCAATAGTGTTGAAGAGCTACACCCTTCTCTAAAACCTTAATTTTTCGTTTTCTTGAGTAAATTCTACATAATCTAAATTAGAAGATATGGAGACAAAAGTTAATTTTATTTGTCTCCATATCCAGTTTTACCCTACCTTGCCAGGTACAAACTTAAAAATCTAAACTTGGCCAGTCTGGTTCACGGTAATAGCGTGTCATATCATCAAATTTCCGCAATTCAACGCGGTTAACGAGAATTTCTGGAAAATCTCCTAACCATTGTTGATTTAATTCACAAAGCATATCACTGAGTTTATTTCGGTCTAAATTAGGTGAAATATCACCGAAGTAGCCTAATGTAATATGGGCTGTTAGGTGATAATGTTGTTCAATCCCTAATGCAATCAACTTGGGGTTTTGATAAATTTGCCGACGAAATTGAATAACTTGTTCATAGGAACTTTCATCTTTGGGTACTAAACAAACACCCAATGCTCTTGGCATCAAAACCAATCCCAACATTTGCCAGTAAATAGGGTTAGTTCCCGATGTTATGGATTGTTGATATTGTTGAAAGATTTCCGCACAGTAATGGCGTAATTCTTCCTCAAATTTGGGATTTTTCTCACAAGCATCAAGATAAGCATGATCCCAAATCAAGTCTGCCAAAGTTAAATGAAAGCTCGCAGGTGGTACTGGGACAATCAAATCATGGTTGACAGGCAGCTGCAACAGTTGCTCTTGATAAGTTGCTAATTTTTCGTAAAAAGCAGAGTTTTCGACTGCTTCATCGGCGGTGGGAGTAATCAATGTATAGCCAGGAAAAGGTGTTGCTTGTCTCGTTCCCGAATGGGGTTGGAACTTTGAAGACTCCTGGATATGCTGAACTTGGGACTTATATGCTTCTGGTAGCATCATTCTTGCTACCCGGTTTAGGTAAGTTTGGTAATTGTCGTCCAATCTTTAATAGCCTCGCGTTCTTACTTGATAGATTTTAGGGAAAATTATCCAATTGTGACTAAGTTGACTTAAAAAGTATTTAGCATTTGGGAAGGGGAGTAGGAAAAAGTATGAAGTTTGAAGTCTGAATATTTCACCGTTGTTAGTCCCTGATACCATTTCACGAAAAAAAATGATACAGATTTATGGGTTTTTCATTCTTTCCCCCTGCTCCCTGCTCCCTGCCCCCTGCGGTCTATTTGTATCAAACTTAAAGTGAAACGGTATGAGATGCTATGAGGTTGATATATGCCAGTTTTGGTTTACTGGGGTGAAGATGACTTTGCTATGGAAAAAGCGGTTAATTCGTTGCGCGATCGCATTTTAGATCCCCTGTGGACAGATTTTAACTATTCTTATTTTGCGCCTGATCAACCTGATACAGCGATCGCGGCTTTAAATCAAGTGATGACTCCCGCTTTTGGCGCTGGTGGGCGTTTGGTTTGGCTGATGAATACAAACCTCTGTCAACAATGTCCTGATCACGTTTTGGCAGAATTGACGCGCACTTTACCAGTAATTCCCGAAAATTCCTTTTTATTACTCACCAGCCGCAGTAAACCAGATGAACGGCTGAAATCTACAAAATTGCTCAAACAATTCGCCACGGAGTTTCGGGAATTTGCCCTCATACCACCGTGGAAAACTGAATTAATTGTGCAAGCTGTTCAGCAAGCGGCTCAAACTGTGGGAGTTCAACTTGCACCTCAAACGACTGAACTGTTAGCCGAAGCAGTGGGTAATGATACAAGGTTACTTTACAATGAGTTAGAGAAATTACGGCTGTATCATCTGGAAAGCAAAAAGCCTTTAGATGTAGATACTATTAGCAAATTAGTCAGGAATACTACGCAAAATAGTTTACAATTAGCAGCAGCAATTAGAACAGGCGATACAGGCAAAGCTTTAACTGTGTTGACTGACTTGCTAAATGCGGCAGAACCAGGATTGCGGATAGTGGCAACATTAATTGGTCAATTTCGCACTTGGTTGTGGGTCAAAATTGCCACAGATAACGGTGAGAGGAACCCACAGGCGATCGCTCAAGCCGCCGATGTTAGCAACCCTAAACGTATCTACTTTTTACAACAAGAAGTCAAATTTCTGTCTGTGCAGCAACTAATTTCGTGTTTACCGTTACTGTTGGAGTTAGAAGTCAGCCTTAAGCAAGGATCTGCGGAAATATCCACACTCCAGACAAAAGTAATTGAACTTTGTCAAATATGTAAAGGCAACTGAAAATACATATAAAATTTCGGTACACTGAAATTTCGTTGGAACTTCTCACTCCAAAAATAATTCACAATCAATAACGCACCCCTAAGATTGAGTCCTGTGTCACAGACATTATGAACAACGTTACTAGTTTGTTTTTCCGAGATACTCTGAAAAATTTATTACCGAGAAATTTATTTTTTGGAGTTATGGCTAGTGCTAGTTTGTTAGCCGGCACTTTAACATTTACAGCCAAAGCTGATGCTCAAACTCCATCTGTGAACAACAACGAAATTGTCAGCTATGCCCAAGCGGTTTTAGCAATGGAGCCATCGCGCCAACAAGCCTTTGGAGAAATTAAAAAATTAATCGGTGGTGGAGAAATTCCCCAGATTGTTTGTAATAACCCTCAAAGCATTGATAGCCTACCACGCAAAGCCAGAGATATTGCTGTTAACTACTGTAATCGCTCTCAAAAAATAGTTGAAGAAAATGGTTTAAGCATTGAGCGTTTCAATAAGATTACTGTAGAAATTCAAAATGACAATAACTTAAAAAGGCAGATTTACAATACATTAATTCGCCTGCAAAAAAAATCCTGATTTTTATTAGAGGAGAATTCATCATTGAAAAACTTTCTACCGCTACTTTTGAGACTTAATGTGTTTAGTTAAATAATTTGAAATGTTAGGTGATTTATCCTGAGTTTTTTAGACAGAATAATAGTGAAAATCACATCGTCAATTGTTGCTATTGACCATTGACCCTTGACCCTTGACTATTGAGTAAAATTCATATTCCGTGGCTTTTGCCAATTACCCAATGCCTGCGGAAAAATCGGGCTAAGGCAGATTCTTCTAGTGATAAATAGATAGGTCTGCCGTGGGGACAGGTACGGGGGTTACGAGTGCGTTGCCATTGGTCTAACAGTGTTTGCATTTCTTGGAGATTTAGTGGCGTGCCGTTACGAATCGCACTCCGGCAAGCAACGGCAACTTGAGCCGCTTGTAAGTCCCCACCCCAACTGAGTTCTAAAATTGCTTCTGCACAGTCTTCTCGTTGCTGTAAAAGGGCGGGTATATTACGAACTGCCCAAAGTTGTTCACCAAAGGTTTCTATCTCTAAACCAATGCGTTGCAGTTGAGAAACTTGTGCTGATGATAATTGATAAAGAATAATTGACGGTTCGACACGCACAAGTTGCCAGTTATCACAGATTTGTTCGTACAAAACTCGTTCGTGGGCGATATGCTGTTCTACTAGCCACATACCACCAGAATGTTCAGCCACAATATAAGTGTTGCTAACTTGGGCGACAGCTTTTAAAGAGTGCTGAGTAGTTTCTGGTTTGGGATTAAAGTTATAACCACCTTTTTCTTCTGCGGCTTTGAGTAATTTACTCACTCTGGTGGTGTGGACAGCTTCTGGAAAATTAGCAGCATCAATGCGGAGTGCTTGGTCAATAGCTTGAGTTATTTGTTCTTGCCAATAGTTGAGTTCATTGAGATATATTTCAGTTTTTGCAGGATTGCGATTCCAGTTAATTTGGTCGGGAGAAATTTCTAGATGTAATAAACAAATGGGAT
The DNA here is from genome assembly GCF_059384975.1 of Nostoc sp. C96. Taxonomy (NCBI): domain Bacteria; kingdom Bacillati; phylum Cyanobacteriota; class Cyanophyceae; order Nostocales; family Nostocaceae; genus Nostoc; species Nostoc sp. C96. The sequence goes on from NZ_CM182020.1 coordinate 1,871,556, forward strand.
AGCGATCGCGTGGTAATGTCCGATGAAACGCTGATAAAATCGTTTGCTCAATTTCTGGTGATTTCACCATCCTGCCATTAATCGCTATTCTTACCCAATCTGGGCGATGGCGATGACAACGGTCTGGTAATCCTACTACTAAATTAAGTGCTGAGTGCTGAGTGCTGTTAACTGAGCGCTGTTCACTGAGCGCAGCCGAAGTGTGAGTACTGAGTGCTGGGTGGGGAAGTTGAAGTTTTAGTTCTTGTAAATCACCTTGGCGGACTTGCGGTAAAATCTGCGGCAGTAGTTTTCCGGTGGTGGCTGCGGGAGAAATGGTGAACCATACTCGGTCATTTTGCCAAAGTTGCCATGTGACTTGCGGATGACACAGGGCAATTTGATGAATTGTTGCTTGTACAGCTTTCATTTGCTGTGTCGCACTGGGCAAACCCTGACGGCGAGATAAGCAATTACCAAAAAGATTGGAGACTGTGACTACTGTACCAGGTGCGATCGCTGTTGCTTCTACTTTTAACGCCTTGCCATCATTACCATAAACAACCCGCCACCCCAAATTGCCATCGGCTGGACGACTCAGAATTTCTAAATCTGCCAAAGTTGTCAGGCTGTGCAAAGCTTCACCACGAAATCCCAAGCTATTAATTTTCCATAAATCATCACTAGAGCGAATCTTACTAGTACTATGGGCTGTGGCGGCTTGTTGCAGGTCTTCTAGGTTCATCCCACAACCATTGTCAGCAACGCGGATGCGCCAGTGTTGTGGCCAGAGGTAAATGACAATTCTGGTTGCACCTGCATCTAGAGAATTTTCCGCCAATTCCCTCACTACAGATGCTAAGGAGTCAATCACCTCGCCAGCCGTAATGAGATATACAACTTCTGTGGGTAAAGCTTGAATAGTAGATGCCATAAATTACAGTTTAGGGCAGCAAGCAACTCTTGAATAGAATGAGTATTTTTCTCTGCCCAAATATAATTTTGGATTAATTATAAAGAAACCTCAATTAAAAGACGATTGTTGATAGATTGCTTGTGAGGTTGAAAGCGGAAAATGCTTATGAGTAGTAACTTAGCCACCGATGCTCACGAATTAAAGTCTCGTTTGGAATGGGGTCAACCAGCTTTTACAATTATTGATGTGCGCGATCGCCACAGTTACAATTACGTGCATATCTCTGGGGCAATGCAAATCCCGATCGATGACTTGGAAAAACGCGCTACATTTTCTTTACACAAACAACGTCATATCTATGTATATGGCGAAAATGAACAACAAACCGCCACAGCAGCACAAATATTACGCGATGCTGGATTTACTGAGGTAGCTGAAATCAAAGGTGGTTTCATCGCTTGGAAAATAGTCGGCGGTGCGATGGAGGGTCTTGCTGTGTAAGATCAACTGGAGAATGGGGAGTAGGGAGTAAACTTTCACCCCTAACCCCCTCTCTCTAATCTTTCATCATAATCACTTTCGGAGTTTCTGGCTGTAGTAAACCATTTAACAGCGATGCTGGACGGTGACTATAAGGCCAAGCAAAAGCATGGCGAAAAGCCGCGTCTTGGCAAGCTTGTAACTGAGCAAAGCTAATAATGTCGTAAGTCAAGAGATTTTCGTATTCAAATGGTAAACGGACATTATGTAAGCCAGCATTGTCAGTACAAATGGCGATATCTACCCCAGCCTCAAAACAACGGTCAAAGACTAATTTGAGTTGACGGATATCCTGTAAGGTGCCTGTTTTGATGTATGTTGTCGGGCAGACTTCCAAACACTGCCCTCGTCTGGCGATATCTGGAAGTAATTCTGGATATAACAAAGGAATTTGGATACCGTGACCAATCCGCATCAGATAGGGTAGCAGTTCTGGGTAACAACCAGCGGTAGTTTCGTAAAGATGTCCAGTGGTATTGATGCCTTGCGATCGCGCATAATCATACAGACTAATCCATTCTTGCAGGCGATCGGCATAGTAGCTATCACCCCCTGCAACATCTATTCCACAAACATACTGTCTGTTCTGCACCGCCAAATCAATAATTGCCTTATTTACCTCAAATGGTAGGCGCGTGTGCATACACAAAATTTGGCTAGTCACAATAGGGCATTCTTGAATATGACTGGCTTTGCCCACTACGTCCACAATTTCTGCCATTTTGTCAATTCTTTGCGATTGACTTAAATGTTCTGGTGTCCGTAGGTATGGGGTATAGCGCAATTCAAGATAAGCCAAATTTTCAAATATATAAGCACCCCGTACCAAGCGATAAATAAAGTAAGGCAAAGTTTCTACAGTTTGCACACTCTCAACTAAGGTATGCAGTTCTAAATATTCATCTAAGGTATTGCGGGGCTTGGTATAAAAATCTTCAAACTCTCCGTAGTTAGGAAAGCGAGAAATAAATTCCGCAGAATGTCGTTCAAAATACCGCCATAAAACGCGCGGTACAACTGAACCGCCTAAATGCCTATGTAATTCAGCGTGTAAAGCCATAGTAGTTTATTTAGAAAATTTCAATAATAGTAACAAAAACATCAAAAAGAAAAATCTATACTGAGAGTAAGATTCTGTAAAGCTAAGGTTAATTAAAATAATTGATCAAAAAATTGAGAATTTTTATATAAGACTCATCCTTGATTTTTGCAAAAAATCAGCACATTTCTATCTGTCTTCTTTCCTGTTACCTGTTCCCTCTCTACATAAGTATTTTCAGTAATCAAACTAGAGTCTTATATATGCACTATCAACTAGCGAATATTTACTTCTTGTAGTTGATTTTCTAAATGCGAATTGAGCAGTTTATTTGTATTTTCTTTAGGAGCAACTATACCGAAAGCTAAATCTTGACTGCGAGTTTGCCAACGTTGCTTTTGAGTATACTCTTGCAGTTTAGTTTGAGCTTGAGCATACACTTTTGTATCTTTAGGAATTTGCCGCAGAAACCTAACTGCTCCATCAAAGTCGCCAAAAGCTGCTTTTTTATAAGCATTTTGTAAAAAGTAAGTGGCTCTAACTTGCCGTTTTTGATTATATTCAGCCAATTTTTTCTGCACTATAGCGCCAGCCGAACTTTCCTGGGGAATTTGGCTCAGATATGCTAAAGCAGTCGAAAAATCTCTAGCTTCAGCTTTTGCATAAGCTTTAGTGAGTAAACTTTGTGCTTGTGTTTCGATATTAACTCGTGCTTGTTGAACAAGTTGGTCTGTTTTTGATTGCCAATATAAAATATCTGGGACTTGATAAGCTGTTTTGAGAACATCTGACCATCTACCTTCATTCAAGGCTTGTTCTGCTAATAAATATTGTTCCGCAGCCTGAAGCCATTCTTTTTGCCAGGTTTCGATAGTGGCTTGTACTTCTGGGTAAACATTGCTGTAGGATGGAATTGATTTAGCCAGTGCGATCGCACCTTGCAAATCCCCAGCTTGATAGTTCTCTGTGGCTTTATATAAAGTTTCGCTTTCTGAATAAGCAGGAGAATTATTTAGTAAAGAATAAACACCAAATCCCATCAACAAAGAATTAGCCGCCAGTCCGATTTTCATCCCTGTGAGTAATGGCGATAACTTGTCAGAATGAGAATTTTGCTGATTATCATCACTAATACGTACCAGAGGTGATGGCTCACTATATCGTGTTGCTAAAACTGGAGATGGCTGAGTTTCTCGCCGCATTTGTTTGAGTACACGCAGTACTTCACCCGCTGACTGAAAACGTTCTAGAAAATCATAGCGGATCATTTGGCTGAGAATAGCAGCTAAATAATCACCAACTGGAGTGTTGGGTAAACGCCAGATAATTTCATTTGTTTGCGGATCAACTTTAAACTGTAGCGGTTCTAAACCTGTGAGCGCCTGGATAGCAATCATACCCAAAGCATAAATATCACTATTAGGGCGTGTTTGACCAATAAATTGCTCTGGTGGAATGTAACCCAATGATGTTACAGGAATCCAATCAATTGGTAATTCCGTATCTAGAGAAAACTTAACAGACTGGATAGAACCAAAGTCAATTAAAACTAGTTTGCCATCAATACAACGCCTAATTAAATTTTCTGGTTTAATATCACAATGAATCACGCCTTGAGAATGCACAAATTCTAAAATTTGTAAGACATCTTCTAAAAATTCCACAATTTCGCTTTCAGTCCACAGACATCCCCACTGTTGATGAATTGGTAGTTCTGCTGTTAAATCATGTCCTTCGACAAACTCTTGTACGAGATATAGCCGCTCATGTTCTTCAAAGCAAGCAATGAGTTCGGGAATTTGCGGATGGCTACCCAGACGTTTGAGTGTTTCTGTTTCCGTGAGAAAATGCAGTCTTAATGTTTCTAAATAGCTAGTTTGGCAATTGCTGGTTTTCAACTGCTTAACGACATATTTAGGGTCTTCTGGGTAATCTATGTCTATAGCAGTATATGTCTGTCCAAATACCCCTGCACCCAGACTTTCAACGATTTGGTACCGTGATTGTAGTACTTTACCGATCATGTAGTGGCTCATAAGCTGGTTACTTAGTAAGTCCTCATATAACTTTTCGGACATCACCTGATTGTTTCCGGATGTCCTGAAAAATAAATCACTTGAGCTTTAATTACGGTCTTCTTAGCTTGTTAATTTTTACGTATTTTTATCAAAAAAATAAAGTTACTTTGCTATTTGCACTACATATAAATCTAAATTAGCGAGTCATTGACTATAGTATCGAGAAAATAGCGATCAATGCCGTGTTTTTACGAGCAACATTCGCAAACCTAAAGAAAAGGGTTCCTTGCGAGGAGAGAAGGAACCCTTGTGCGTATTTGCGTAGAAAAGAACTCTGCAATCAAGCTAATCCAGTTTATGAATTATCCCCGTCTTTCAGGAATGCAACTATGCTACAGGAGCTTTTTGTTTACGCTTCATCCATAAACCCATAGCACCAGCAACAGCAATACCAGCAGTAGAAACAGGCTCAGGTACAGGTGTAGATTTGATGGGGATTTGTCCAGCAACTATAGTGTTGGAGAATATTACACTACTGAACAGTCCGTCAGTTGGGCCATTTCCGGGTGAACCTGTAAATCCAGGATTAAATACTACTCCTAAACTTGCTGTTTCTGCACCTGTTGATGCGGCGACAAAATTGGTAAAGCGAACACCATCATTCACTGCTATACCAGTGTTACCAACGATCGCACTAGAAAAGGTTTTTAAAATATTGTTAGAAGCATCTCGTACATTTACCAGCCAACTGCTTAAATTAACTTGTGTTGCAGTTGGTAGTTGATCTACATCTACTGTGTAACTTCCATCAAAAGAACCATTTTGCAAAGCTACAGATACACCGCTAGAACCGGGAAGCGCTAGGGATTCAAATTGACCAGAAAAATTATATGTGGTTAAAGTTGCAGCTTGGGCGGGAGCATTAGCCACAGCCGCTAACATAGCAGCACCAAGAGCAATACCGGCAGTAGCTTGAGATAGTTTTTTGTAGGATGTTGTAAGCATGAGTTGAGTTTCTCCAAAAGTAGGTTTCATAAATTGGGGGAGTGCTGACAAAATTTTGGCAAAGTGATTTCTGCACCAGAGAAAAAATCTCTAGCTATCAAGAAGTTAAACATCACTTAATTGCATTAGTGAAAAGCTTTTACATCAGCAAGCTGAGTAACTTCAGTAGTTTTTTTCTAAGTGACTTCTATATATCTGCATAATGCTTGGTTAGCATGATACCAACTTTATAAAAGCTGTACTTACACAAATTTACGGAAATCAAATGATGAATTCGAGCAACTTTTTTTCGATGTCAGCAATATTTTTGTGGCTACGCACTTCATTAATTTGCTCAATAGTACGGTATTCACTTTGCTGCATTTTACATCTCTAATTAACTCCCTAGTTCAATTAAGCTCGATTGTCATTGTTGCCTCTGCACATCTCTATACTGTCAGTAGACAAAAAAAACGGCAATAAAAATGGGGTTATTTTACGAAAAGATTAAATTCAAGTTTCAGTAGTATCTAAGTGAAAATTACTTCAGTATTTGATTCTGTAAGGATTTGTCAGTACTGATATCAGAAGATGTCACAGTCACTACATATAATTCTCTTGGCGGAAAGTTTACAATCAGGGCAATTTTTTTAGTGGCGATCGCTTTGATACAGCAAAAAAGCAGTTTGGTTGAGGAAGTAAACTCAATTTACATCTCAGCACTACGGAACTTCTTCATCTTGTTCAACGGCTTCTACTCTGTCTTGTAATGGTTTGACAACTTTCGCGATCGCTTCTTGAATAAAAGCTTTAATAAACTCGTCTCGGCGGTTCATTTGAAACTGGCGCTGTACTACCTCGGTCATTCCGCCGTCGCCCCAATCTTGATCATGGCGAAAATACTCAATAAAACTTTTCCCCGCAATTCGGGTTAAATATGCAGCTGTCACCCCTTGAATGGCTCTACCAATAACGAATGTGGCGACATTCAGTTGCAAAGCTGTAGACACTAATTGAATCGCGCCCTTGACTATCCCTAAACTGGCAATGGTTTTTGCTAAAGATAAAGCTAACTCTCTTCCCCGTTCCATGTTCAATTCACAGCCGTAGACTCTGCCAATTTCCACAACCATTTGGGCATTCACAGCGGCGGTCGCCAATAAATCTACTACTGGTAAGGGTGTCACGGAGACAACACCAGCCCCAATCCATTGAAATCGCTCAACAATTTTATCGGCTTGACGGCGACGCTGGGCATCAATGAGTTTACGTGCTTCTTCTCCTAAGCGTAAAGATTGCAGCAAAATGTTATCTGCGACTAAATCTTCCCCCTCCGCCCGCAACACAGCCGCCATCCGCCGTAACAAGGGGACAATATCTGGTTCTGGTTCGTAGAGTTCACCAGTTTCTAGTTGCGCCGATTGAGGATTAGCGGAAATCGCTACAACATCGTTAGTTGCAATAAAGCCCCGGACTCTTTCTCGCAACCGCGCCAAAATGAGTTCTTTATTTTCATCTGTATAAAGGTCAGTTTTATTGAGTATTAATAGCGATCGCTTGCCAATTTCTGCCAAACCCCGCAATGGTTCATATTCTGAGCGTCGCAGGTCATTATCTACTACAAACAATAATAAATCTGCTGCTGTGGCTAATTCTCTCGCTAACTGTTCCCGTTCAGTTCCAGCGACTCCTGCTTCTAAAATTCCGGGGGTGTCGGTAATTAAAATTTTGCGCTCCAATCCCTTTAACCGCAGACAATAAGTTTCGCCTACTGTGGTTGTTCCCATTGGCGCATTTACTTGCCCCACCATCCGCCCCATAATGGCATTGACAAGAGAAGTTTTACCTGCGCTCCCTGTGCCGAATACCACGACTTGAATTTCACCCCGTGCTAAATTAGCTTCAATTTCCCGCGATCGACTTAATAAAGCTTGTCGTGTGACTTCGTCTTGAATTTGCGATACTTGTTGGCGCACAGCTTGGATTGTGGAAGAAGCTGCATCAGATTTAGCTGCGGGGATTTGGGCTGGTGTAACGCGCCTGCGTCCTTGGCGGGAACGTTTTTCTCCTGTCTGAAGCACCAACACGTAATAAACAAAAGCCGCAACTAAGCCGCCAATTAACACAACCAACAGCAACAGCAGCAAATTGCCCAGCAATGGCGAATAAGACAATTGCCAATAAAGGCGCGATAGGGAATCTATCAGCCACAGGCTCATGGCCAAAATGACGATGAGACCAACAATTAGCGTTACTATGCGCGATAAAGGCATGGGTAGCGGTGGTTAGTATTCAATAAGCAGATGCTTTTTATCTTAATGGTAGGACTAATGCACAGATGATGTGGGGTGTAATCAAAATTCATGGATATGACGCATCACTTCAGCCACTGACCAAGCTTGGGCGATCGCACCTCTGGGTGTGTGTGGTGGGTCGCCATCAAAAATTTCGGATATGGAGCCAAGACAAGCATTTGCGAGAAAATGGTCTAGGAGAGGTTGCCAACTAAAAGGTAGTGGTTCTTTAGGGTAAAAGCGCTGCCAAGCGCGAGTAAATGGCCCAATTAACCAACTCCAAACTGTACCTTGGTGATAGGCGCGATCGCGATCGTGGGGCATACCTATATATTTACCAACGTATTCGGGATCAATAAGATCAAGACTGCGAAGTCCATAGGGAGTCAGCAAGCGATAGGTGGCTAAGTCAAGTACCTGATGACCTTGCTGTTGAGAAAATCCACAATGGTAGAGAGATAATGCGAGAACCGCATTGGGACGAATTTGGGAATTGCGGCGATCGTCTGGCTCAATAGTGTCGTACAAATAACCCAACATGGGGTTCCAGAATTTTTGCAGGGAAACTTTTACCTGTTGTGCTTGCTGCTCATAACGCTGCGCCTGTTTTGCTAGACGGGCTGCATCATCTACTGGCATTTGACTTAAGCGTTTTGCCCATTGACTCATCCAACACAAAGCAGAATACCACAAGGCATTAATTTCTACTGGCTTACCATGACGGGGTGTAACAGGCTGACCGTTAACTACTGCATCCATCCAAGTTAAGGCGACACCGCGAGCATACCAGCCTACTAACCCATCAGTAGCATCAACCTGGATGTTATAACGTGTGCCACCTACAAAGGCTTTGTGGATTTGCTGCACTACAGGAAATTGCTCTGTTAAAAATTCCCAGTCTTGAGTGGCTTCTAAGTAAAGTCCTAATGTTTCAATCCACCATAGGGCTGCATCAATACTGTTGTAATATGGCTCACTGTCAACATCAGGAAAATTATTCGGAATTAAACCGTGGCGACAGTAACGCCCAAAAGTTTGTAATAGCCCTTTGGCTAATTCGTAGCGCTGCGTTACTAATGCTAGACCTGGTAAGGCAATTAAAGCATCACGTCCTCTGTCATTAAACCAGTGATAACCAGCAATGAGTGTCGGGCCAGCAATGTCAGCCCGATAAACAATAAACTGATCACTGGCTTTGAGTAGGTGCTGCCAAATGAGAGATTGGGAAGATACAGGGAGGATGAGATTTTCCTTTTCTTTCTGCTCTCCTGCTTTCTTGCTCCTTAATAACCCCCAGTCTCTATTTGCGGTTTTACTGCATCCAAAAATCTGGCAGAGTCTTTCTTGCTCTGCTTCTACCGCTTCTGCAAAGCTTTCTGGTACTAACAGGCTTTGTTGTGGTTCAGGAAAACCTAAGCGTGCTTCTAAAGTTACAGCATCTCCTGGCTGGAGAGTGACTGTTAAATAGCCAGGGCTATAAAGGTCTTCATAATCACTTAATCCCCGACGTGTCTCTTCGGGGAGGATGTAATTCCAATACCAAAATGCGTCTGCTTGATATTTGCCCTGCGTCCAGCGTAAATACCAGGGTTTACCAAAGTTGCCAGAGGCGATCGCTTGCAAGCAAACTTGTTGTTGTCCTAGTAATTGGGAAAATTGTAAGCCTGCGGCCTTTTGCTGATGATGAAAGTCGCGATCGCAAATCAGTAGTCGCAGTTTAAGAATAGCTGTCTCTACACCATCATAACGATAGTGAATTAAAATCCGATGACTCAGATGCACCGGCGTGACTCTATTTTCTCTACTCCCTTCCCACCCATAAGGCATTAGCAGTTGCCTAGTTAACTGCCAGTTATCTTCGCCCCATATCCATTTGGGAACTGGGTTTATGTCGAAAGATCGCAGAAGTTCATAACCTGTAGGCTTAATTTCACCACTACCCCAGATATTTGTACCTAACGCCACAACTCCTTTTGATATTTCTAAGCTTGCTTCTAAATGCGATAACAGCAGAGTACGCCCAGACGGTGGACTTGTCGCAGCAAACAACCAACCGTGATAAGTGCGTGTACGGACATCAGAAACTGTACCACTGGCAAAACTGCCTAAGCCATTGGTGAGTAACCATTCTCTTGGATCTAAATTGGCCATTTGCTACTCAGAATCGTTATGACTATGATATAGTCGTAACAGATCGTAATTGAACTGTGAGTCAGCCCAATTGGGGGACTGTGTTCCTCGAAGGGGTTCTCGACAAGTACCCGAAAGGGTGAGACAGCGTGGATGGGTAAGTTTTATCTGACCCGAATTCTAACGCTACTAAAACTGATATAAGTTGAAGGAGAATTAGGTTAATGTCCCTCACTTACGGAACAGAAGGAAGCCTCCGCGTTGGTCAACAAGCTCCCGATTTTACAGCAACCGCTGTAGTAGATCAGGAATTCAAGACAGTTAAACTTTCCGACTATCGCGGTAAGTATGTTGTCTTATTTTTCTACCCCCTAGACTTTACCTTTGTTTGTCCTACTGAGATCACAGCATTTAGCGATCGCTACGAAGAATTCAAAAAACTTAACACTGAAGTTCTCGGTGTTTCCGTTGATAGTGAGTTCTCGCACCTCGCTTGGATTCAAACCGATCGCAAATCTGGTGGCGTAGGCGACCTCAATTATCCCCTAGTTTCCGACATCAAGAAAGAAATTAGCGCAGCTTACAACGTTCTTGACCCAGCAGCTGGCGTTGCCTTGCGTGGTCTGTTCTTGATTGACAAAGATGGTATCATCCAACACGCTACCATTAACAACCTAGCTTTTGGTCGTAGCGTTGATGAAACCCTGCGGACATTACAAGCGATTCAGCACGTTCAATCACATCCAGACGAAGTTTGCCCCGCAGGTTGGCAACCTGGTGATCAGACAATGAATCCTGATCCTGTGAAGTCTAAAGTTTACTTCGCTTCCGTCTAGAATTTTCTCGCTTTTAATTCCAATAATATTTTTTGGCATTAAAGGCAAAATTCATCCGCACCACAGATGAACCACAGATCAACACTGATTAAAATCAGTGTTAATTTGAGTGTTAATCTGTGGTTTTGTTTTATGGCAGGAGGCAGAAGGCAGGAGGCAGGAGGTAAAATTTTTAATATTTAATTCAAGGATAACAATATGCTAACTTCAACTGATTTCACAGGCTTATTTAATGAGCGATTTTTCCGTAACTTTTTGCCAATACCCGCAACTAGTTACTTTCGCCAAGAAATAGGCACACCAGATTTCCAATTACCCGATATTACTAACAGTACTGTAGTTAAATTGTCAGATTATCGAGGCAAGCAACCAGTATTACTTGCTTTTACAAGAATTTTTACTGACAAGCAATACTGCCCGTTTTGCTATCCGCATATTAAAGCTTTGAATGAAAACTATGAGGAATTTACAAAACGCGGTATAGAAGTTTTGATGATTACTAGTACCGATGAAAGGCAAAGTCAAATAGTTGTGCAAGATTTAGGCTTAAAAATGCCCTTATTGAGTGACCCTAGTTGCCAAGTGTTTCGGAGATATAGAGTAGGGCAAGCATTGGGAGCGCCTTTACCAGCACAGTTTGTCTTAGATAAAGATGGCAAATTACTATATACACATTTGTTTTCTTTTTTAGATCACAATGCTAGTGTGGAAACATTATTAGCACAATTTAATGCCGCCAAACTTGATGAATAATATTGCCATTGGCTGTGATTAATTGAACTTGTAAAGGCATTTGTCCGGCGGCGTGGGTTGAACAACTTAAACAGGGATCGAAAGCTCGAATACCTGCCTCAACGCGATTTAACATTCCTTCAGGAATTTCTGTGCCTTGGATAAAATGCCGGGCAATTTGAGCAACTGTGCGATTCATTGCTAAGTTATTTTGTCCAGTAGCAATGATGAAATTGACTTTTTGCAGTAACCCATTTTCATCAACACGATAATGATGGAATAAAGTGCCGCGCGGTGCTTCACTGACACCGACTCCTTCGAGTTGGTTAATGCCAGCTTCGGCACGGAGTCTTGTTGATAGGATATCTGGGTCATCAAGTAAGATTTCAGTATGCTCAATACAGGCGACAATTTCGATTAAGCGGGCATAGTGATAAAAGAAAGATGACTTGACTGTACCTTGACCGCGATCGCGGAATTCTTGTAATTCTTGATCAGCTAAAGGTGTGCCAATGCGGTTACAAATATTTAACCTTGCCAACGGCCCTACTCGATACATCCCACTATCTATCCGACAATGGTCATTTTGGTTAGGATAACCCAAGGGTCGATAGTAGGGAGATTTTAAATAAGAGTCTGGTTGAACTGCTTCCCCAATAAACTGTTGATAGCGCGTGGGGTCGAGTTTATCAGCAATGATATTACCTCCACTATCAACAAAGCGGATATTTCCGTCGTAAGTTTCCCACAAACCTTTGGCAGTAACTAACCCCATAAATAAACTAGGGAAATTACCAAAGGTTTGGACTTCTGCGGCATAATCATCAAGCAAGTTTTTAAATCTCGCTAAAGCGCCCAAAATTGTGGTGCGTGCTTCGGGAATCCGATTTTGGATGTGGCTGCGTTTTTCTGAAGTTAATGGTTCTCGCACTCCACCAGGAACAGCCCAAGCTGGGTGAATCTTTTGCCCTCCCAATAACTCGATAATTTCTTGGCCAAACTGGCGTAAGCGAATTCCACCACGGGCAAATTCTGGTTCTGCGGCAATTAAACCAAAGACATTGCGTGTTTGGGGGTCGCTATCCATTCCCAATAAAAAATCGGGGGCGCTGAGATGAAAGAAACTCAGTGCATGGGATTGGAGAATTTGTCCTAAATTCATCAACCGTCGCAGTTTAACAGCTGTTGGTGGAATAGTAACAGCTAAAATGCGATCGCCTGCTTTCGCAGAAGCTAACAAATGGCTTACCGGACAAATACCACAAACTCTAGCAGTAATTCCCGGCATTTCCCACAGCGGCCGACCTTCGCAAAACTTTTCAAACCCGCGAAATTCGGTGACATGAAAGTGAGCATCACTCACTTGACCAGCATCATCTAAAAAAATACTAATCTTGGCATGTCCTTCAATGCGGGTAACGGGATCGATAACTATTTTTTTCATTGGTCAATGGTCAAAAGGCAGAAGGCAGAAGGCAAAAGGCAGGAGGATAAGAAATGAAATTTCACACTTCATACTTCAGACTTTCTGAGTAATCTTCAAAAGCTGTTATATCGATTGTTTCGGCTGTTTGATGTGCCATTTCTGATTGCATTTCGTTTACTGCATCCCAAGCGGCGGCGCATTCTTCTGAGTGGATACCTTTTTCTATGCAAGTAGCGCGAGCTTTTTTAATTTCATCTTGTAGCTGTTGCTCTAAAAGAATTGACCGGGGTTGTTCTATAAAGTCACTCAAAGCCAAAATATCGGTAAGGGAGATGATTCCGACTAGTTCACCTTGGATAATTGGCGCTCTGTGCAAATGATGTTGGGCAAATAACCGCGCGACGTATTCTAAACCCAAGTCGGGGTTAATGGCGATGCAAGGTTTTGTCATCACCTCGTAAACTCGTATTTTATGAGGGTCTTTACCATAAGCAATAACTTTATAGACAATATCGCTCTCGCTAATAATGCCGTAAGCATCTTGTTCGTGGCGACGGTCAACAATTAATGCTCGCCAATCTCTCGCCCGCATTAGAGTCACGGCTTCTGCAACTGTGGCGGAACTACGAATGGTGGCGACATCTTTTGTCATAATGTCTGCGGCTTTTAACATAATGAATCTCCTAATATTTAAAAGTGCTGAGTGAATCAATTTTGGATTTTAAATTTTGGATTTTGGATTAGGACAATCTTTCAATCTAAAAGACGCTCGCGGACTCGCTAACGCTGCGCTAACGGCAATCTAAAATCTAAAATTACTTTGCCTTCTGTTCAACCAAATTTGATGAATTCGCGACCTTCGAGTTGCGGTTTTTTACCTTGTAACAGCGGCTCTAATGCGGCACGGATGCGAGTTGCTGAGGGTGGACAACCGGGTAAATAAATATCAACGGGAACGACATAATGTACAGGTGTGACTTTATCTAGTAATGGGGGGATAATGCCTGGTTCATAGGGTATTTGAGGGTGAAGATCAACTAATTCGACATAACATCGCTGAAGTACTGGTTCGGCGCTACCTAAAGGATTGCGTAAGGCGGTGACGTTGCCAGTCACAGCACAATCACCAAAGGAGATTAAGATTTTGGAACGTTCTCGAACAGTGCGGATTGTGGTGAGGTGTTCTTCGTTAGCGATCGCACCTTCAACTAACACTACATCGACATCGTGGGGATATTCTTTAATATCCGCGAAGGGACTGTAAACAAAATCAACTTGTCCGGCTAAATCAATCAGCCATTCGTCTAAGTCGAGAAAGGACATGTGACAGCCAGAACAGCCGCCTAACCATACTGTTGCTAGTCGTAAGCGATTCATATTAATTTTTCAATGGTCAATAGTCAATTGAGAAGTTAAAAGGCAAAAAGCAAATGTAAAAAGAGAAAATTTTTTACTTTTTACTTTTTACTTTTTACTTGTTAATACCTGATGCCACTCTTGCACGACAGATTGAGGAACTGAGATGTGAATAAATTGCTTTTTGGGTAAAGGTATCGCTAGTTGTAGGGGTTCGTTGGGTAATTGGGGCAAGATATCTTTAAAGTTGTATTGACCGATAGTTGGTGCTGGGGCTTCATCTAAGAAAACGTCAGCAGCAGTCAAAACTTTGCCGTCAGCTGTGGTAATTTTTAGCGGTTGGGGATGAATTAATTCGGCTGAGTTGGGGAAACCGACAAGTCGCAGATTTAAACTGATCTCTTGATTAGGGTAAGTTTGTTTAAACAGAACCGCTTGCCAAACGTGTCCTGATTGATCATCTAATTTTGTTTGTGAGCGATAAAGTATTTCGCCTGGTGCTGCTTCTAAACGTATGACAGCAGCGATCGCTGTTTGTGATGTGGGGTTTCCTAAAGCCAGGAACATACATATTGTCAAAATACTTCCCAATAGCAACCACCAAAATGTTTGTCGAAGGCGACGGAGTTTCATATTTACCTCTTGGCGTGGCTAAAGATTCCATTGCTGTTTTTTCCTTGCGGTAACTAAAAAATCAAGTTTGTCCCGATCATGTTTCATTTCCCCAACGCTAGAAGCTTGGTAGAAAATCGCACCTGTGGGGCAAGCGTTGACACATTTACCGCAGGAGGTACAAGTTGGCGATGTTCCCCAGGGCTGACTCAAGTCAGTAATAACGTGGGAGTTTGTACCCCTACCTGCCATATCCCAAGTGTGAGCGCCTTCGATTTCGTCACAAACGCGGACACAACGAGTACACAGCACACATCGGTTATGGTCAATACCGAAGCGATCGTGGGAAACATCTACTTTGCGATTGGGGAAGTGATACTCTAAACGTACATGATCCATCCCCATTTCAATCGCTAAGTCTTGTAATTCACAATTACCATTGGCGACACAAACTGAGCAAATGTGATTACCTTCTGCAAACAGCATTTCGACAATTGTGCGGCGGTATTTTTGTAGGCGAGCGCTATGTGTGTAAACCTCCATTCCTTCGTTAATTTTTGTCACGCAAGCAGGTTGTAATTTATTACTTCCAGCAATCTCTACTAAACACAACCGACAAGCACCCACATCCCCTACGCCTTCTAAATGGCACAATGTCGGAATATGAATTCCTGCTGCTTGCGCCGCTTCTAGGACAGTTTCTTCTTCGTGAGCGCTAATAAGTTGGTCATTGATTGTTAACGTTTTAACTGCCATAAGAATAGGAGATAGGGGACAGGTGTAATTTTTTGTCGGATTACTTAATGCGTTGATCTACATTGTTAATGTGACAAGTGATATTGTTATTGCATCGGTCTACATTGTTATTGCGATGAGTCACATTGTTAATGTGATGTACGACTATTTTTAAAACCCCTCTCCAAACCTCTCCCCGAAGCGGAGAGAGGCTTTAAATCTTCCTCCCCTTCCCTACGAGGGAAGGGGTTGGGGGTTAGGTTTGAGAAAAAAAGTTGCACACCACGTTAGTTAACTCCTTAAAGCCTTGAAAAAACTAGGTTTAAATTCAGCACTCAGCACTCAGCACTTTTAATCAACTCCAAATACTCTTCCCGGAAGTAGCGCAATGTACTAAATACTGGATTTGGTGCAGACTGGCCTAAACCGCACAAGCTGGTGTTTTTCACCATGTCGCACAGTTCTTCCAGTAGTGCCAAATCATCTGATGTTGCTTTGCCTTGCATCAGTTTGGTTAATAATCCATGTAACTGCACAGTTCCCACGCGACAAGGAATGCACTTACCGCAGGATTCATCCATACAAAATTCCATGAAGAATCTTGCAACATCCACCATGTTGGTAGTTTGATCCATGACAATCATGCCGCCAGAACCCATCATGGAACCAAGGTTTGTCAAGGATTCGTAATCTACAGGTGTATCAAATGCTGAAGCAGGGATACATCCCCCGGAAGGGCCACCTGTTTGTACGGCTTTAGCAGTATCGCCATCAGGAATACCACCCCCCATTTCTTCGACAATTTGCCGCAAAGAAGTTCCCATTGGCACTTCGATTAAACCTGTGTTGCGAATTTTGCCAGCTAGGGCAAAAACTTTTGTTCCTTTGCTTTTGTCTGTACCGATACTGGCAAACCAATCAGCACCTTTACGAATAATTGGTGCAATATTGGCAAAGGTTTCGACGTTATTAATTAATGTGGGATGACCCCATAAACCAGATTCTGCCGGATAGGGTGGACGAGGATGAGGGAGGCCGCGTTTGCCTTCGATGCTCGCCATTAAGGCTGTTTCTTCGCCGCACACATAAGCCCCTGCACCAATGCGAATATCGATTTTGAAGTCAAAGGGAGAGTCAAAGATTTGGCTACCTAATAAACCAAGGCGTTGGGCTTGATGAATTGCAGTTTGCAGACGATGAATAGCAATGGGATATTCTGCTCGAACATAAATATAACCTTGGCTGGCTCCGACAGCATAGCCTGCGATCGCCATTCCTTCTAATACGCGATGGGGATCGCTTTCTAGGACACTGCGATCCATAAATGCGCCGGGATCACCTTCATCAGCGTTACAGATGACAAATTTGCGATCGCTTTTTGCTTTAGCAACAGTCGCCCATTTAATTCCTGTGGGATAACCTGCACCTCCCCGTCCACGCAAACCACTGCGCGTCACTGTCTCTACAACCTCGTTAGAGGTCATCTCACGCAACACATGATAAAGAGCTTGATAACCCTCAGCTGCAATATAAGATTGAATTTTTTCTGGGTCAATTTTGCCGCTATTTTCTAAAACAATTGGCTTTTGATAACTAAAGAATGGCTGGGATAAATCTATTTCTGAGACACAGGTTTTCCCACCGTCTAACGCTTCAATAATGGCAAATGCGTTCTGAGTGGTAACTTTTTCGTAAAGTTTGCTTCCCGCTGGGGTGTCAACTTGGACTAATGGCCCTTGACAGCATAAACGCATACAGCCAACACCAGAAACTTGCACGTCTTTTTCTAAACCTTCAGCTTTGATACCAGCGTCGAGTGCTTGTTTAATGCTTTGAGAGTTACCAGATAAACAACCAGCCGCTGTGCAGCAGCGAATCTGAACTGGTTTAGCTTGAGAACGTTCTTGTTTAGCAATTTCTAATAATTCATTTAGTTCCATTTTCCAGCCATCCTTGGATGCAATCTCCAACTGATTCTGGGGTTTGATTACCTAAAACTGTGCCGTCAAACACCACAGCAGGCGCAATCCCGCAAGCGCCTAAACATCTTGCTGTTAGTAGTGATAATTGACCGTTGGCTGTAGTTTTACCCGCTTGAATATGAGTGATTTTTTCTACATTGGCCAAAATTGCCTGAGCGCCTTTGACATAACAAGCCGTCCCTGTACAAACTACACAACTATGAACACCTTGGGGTGCTAGAGAAAATAAATGGTAAAAGGTAGCTACCCCATAAACTTGACTGGGGGGAAGTTTTAAATTACGGGCAATATACAGTAATAAATCGGTTTCTAAATAACCATACAGTTCTTGAGCTTTGTGGAGAATTTCAATTAAGGCATCTTGTTGATACTGGTGACGCTTCATAGTTGCGTCTAGCATCTTTAGGCGTTTATCACCACTGGGATGGGGCAGAACTACAGGAGAAGCGGTTGTCATTGTACTGATAGAGACTGATGATTTTATTGGGCGATCGCACTCTAAAATTTAAGAGACGCTGGCATTTTCCGCAGTTTTCTCAACAGTTGTTTCTGGGCTGGTTAAATTGCGAGGATAATGCACGATATAAACTGAATAGTTAGCATGATGCAGCACATAGTTACTCACACTACCCAAGAAAAATTCTGCTAAACCAGAACGCCCCCGATGTCCCATGACAATTAAGTCTGCATTCCATTGAGTAGCCAGTTTACAAATAGTATTGCCAGGGTTGCCCAAAATTTGGCTAAACTCAGCTTTAACATCTGCCAAGTTTGCTTGAGCGCAAAAAGACTGCAACATCCGCACGCCTTCATCTTTAAAGCTATCCCACTGTTTTTGGTATAAATCTAAACTTTGACCACTCAAACCTGGATAGTAGTCAACATTATATAACATGGGAATGTAAGGGCTACCGTCTTCTTCTGGAGATAGAACATGCAGCAATAATAGTTCGGCTGACATGACTTTTGCTAAAGACAATGCTTGCGTAAAAACCTCTTGTCTCATCTCTGACCGATCCAAGGCCACTAAAATCTTTTTCAGCATATCGACCTCTGACTGTAATTGCTCATGACTGATGAATGATTGAAGTTTTTGGGCTGGAGATGCAGAACTGCCGCAATTGATGATCTGCGTCTGTTTTTGGCAATTATTCTGTTTAATTAGCTGTGATAATTTGGCAACCCATTGAGTAATACCGTTTCACTTTAAGTTTGATACAAATAGACCGCAGGGGGCAGGGGGCAGGGAGCAGGGGGAAAGAATGAAAAACCCATAAATTTGTCTCATTTTTTTCGTGAAATGGTATGACATCTATCTTTTTTATAGATGAAGAATTTGAGGAACTTGTGAGGATAGTAATAAATATTTCAGAATTTAAATTTCCAGGGAAAAGCTTTGACGGGTGTTGTTAACTTTAGTGCTTGATTCTTCTGACAACTATTTCTAAAGATTGATAAATGTTGACAATTGTGAATTAAACTTAACATTGGAGCAGGAGATATTTTACTATGCTCTAAAGCGCAAATATAAAATATTATTGTGTTTTTAATTTAATTTTTTAGCCTGATTATTCAATAATATTAATATTAGGAAATGTTTGGATATGAAAATTTTAGTTGTCGAGGATGACGAGCTAAATGCTTATGCACTAACCGCTGTTCTCACCAACCAAAACTATGCAGTTGAAGTTGCCAGTGATGGTGAAACTGCCTGGGATTTAATTCAAACCTATAATTATGATTTAATTTTATTAGATGTAATTTTACCAAATTTAGATGGCATTAGTTTGTGTCGGCAAATTCGCTCTAGTGGCGGACAAATGCCAATTCTATTATTAACAGGCCGTGATAGCAGTCATGAGAAAGCGATTGGATTAGATGCAGGCGCAGACGATTATGTAGTTAAACCATTTGAACAAGAAGAATTAGTCGCCCGTGTTAGAGCTTTGTTACGTCGCGGTGGTACATCAGCACAACCAGTTTTAGAATGGGGAAATTTGCGCCTTGACCCTAGTAGTTGTGAAGTTAGATATAGAGAATATTTACTATCATTAACTCCCAAAGAATATGCGCTTTTGGAGCTATTTTTACGCAACAGCCGCCGAGTATTTAGCTGTGGCATGATTTTAGAACATCTTTGGTCTTACGAAGATACACCTGGAGAAGAAGCTGTTCGGACTCATATTAAAGGATTACGGCAGAGATTAAAAGCTGTGGGAGCGCCCAGTGATTTAATTGAAACTGTATATGGAATTGGCTATCGCCTCAAACCGCAAGAAGAAGAGAAAGTCACCGCAAAATCATCTAATTCCCAATCTCAAAACTTCAAACCCCAAGAAGAACCATCATCTCAGCAGCAAACACTCCAAGCGATCGCTGGAGTTTGGCAAAGATTTCAGGGACGAGTTGATGAGCAAATCAAAGTGCTAGAACAAGCAGTTGTCAATCCCGAATTGCTCAACCAAGCACAGAAAGAAGCCCATACCTTAGCCGGCTCGTTGGGGACTTTTGGCTTTCCTACAGGCTCAAAATTGGCGCGAAAAATTGAGCAATTACTCAAATCTAGTCAAGGGTTAACGTCAGAAGACACAGCCAAGGTGCAAGCTTGGGTAAAATTATTGCGTCAAGAAATTCAAACTCAAGATGACGCAGCAGGCTCATCATCTGGTAACAGTAGATTACCTTTAGTTTTGGTAATTGATCGAGACCATACCGTAGGGGAACAACTCGCACAAACCAAATCTGACCCAGAATTTCAAGTTAGCATTGCCACCAATCTTGATTCAGCGAGAACGCTGCTTTACCGAGAGCATCCCAGTGTAGTATTACTTGACCCTAGTTTTTCTCAAAATCAACAAGATAGTTGGAGTTTTTTAGCCGAACTGGCGCAGCGGAAACCGCCTGTGCCAGTGTTAGTTTTTACCGAGCAAACAGATTTAGGCAATCGTTTACAACTGGCGCGTCAAGGGGGACATACATTTTTACAAAAGCCAATGACAGCCGAAAAAATGGCAGAGGCGATCGCGCAATTACTCCAACAATCACCCCCAGGCGAAGCGAAAATCCTCGCTGTAGATGATGATCCGCAGATTCTCGCTTTGTTACAAACTTTACTCACGCCTTGGGGATTACAAATAATTTCCTTAGATGATCCGCGGCATTTTTGGGAAACCTTGGAAGCTGTCAAGCCAGATATGTTGATTCTGGATGTAGAAATGCCCCACACTAATGGCATTGAACTTTGCCAAGTTGTGAGAAATGACCCGAATTGGAGTGAGTTACCAATTTTATTTCTCACAGTTCATAGCGATGCCGACATTGTAAATCAGGTGTATAGCGTTGGTGCGGATGATTTTGTCAGCAAACCAATTGTCGGGCCAGAATTGGTAACTCGCATTGTGAATCGCCTAGAACGGATCAAATTGCTCAGGCGGATGGTGCAAACTCAGCAACAGCCAGTCACAGATAAAGTTACTCTCTCATCTGCCACTTCTGCTGTCTCTGTTGATTGGCGTACTATCTTTGAAGGTGAACCAGAATGGGTTATGGTGGTTGCGACTGATGGCACAGTATTAGAAATAAATCCTGCCGGAGTGGCAATTATCGCAGCGACAAGCAAAGCTCAAGTAATTGGCAAATCAGTTTATGCTTTGATTGCGCCAGAATATCACCAAGCATTTCGCCAACTCCACGAAAGTGTTTGTCAAGGTAATCAAGGCACTTTGCAGTTTGAGATCATCACCTATCAAGGTAATCGTCGCTGGATAGAAATTCATGCTGTCCCGCTGCAAAATAAAATTGATGGCAAATTTGTGCATTTGGCATTTTCCCGCGATATCACCCACTACAAACAAGTAGAAACAGAAATTCACCGGATTAATCGCACACTCCAGACATCGAGTAGTTGTAATCAAATTATTGTTCGTACTCACGATGAACAAGATTTACTCCAGAAAATTTGCCAAATCATTGTGGAAGTTGGCGGTTATCGGCTGGCGTGGGTTGGTTTTGCTGAAGATGATGCGGACAAAAATATTCGCCCAGTTGCCCAAGCTGGCTATGATAATGGCTATTTACAAACCCTCAACCTGACTTGGGCGGATACTATACGAGGTCAAGGGCCGACAGGTACAGCGATTCGTACAGCTAAAATCTCCATTATTCAGAACATTTTCACTGACCCCAAATATGAGGTTTGGCGGTGTCAAGCACAAGAACGGGGATATGCTGCGGCGATCGCTTTACCCTTAAAGATAGAAGAACGAGCTTTTGGGGTGTTGAATATTTATGCGGCTGAAGCAAACGCCTTTGATGATGATGAAGTACAACTATTAAAAAAACTGGCAGAAGATTTAACTTATGGTATTGTCGCATTACGCAATCAACGCGATCGCACTATAGCCCAAGCCGCATTACAACAAAGTCAAGCCGCCTTAAAAAAAGCAAATAATGAATTAGAATTACGAGTTGCCGAACGCACCGCCGAATTAATCACCGTCAACCGCCAATTACAATCAGAACTAGATGAACGCCAACGCATAGAAGAAGAACTGCGCGTTTCTCAAGTAAAACTAGCCCGAATTTTAGATATTGCTGATGATGCCATTATTTCTATCGACAGCAGACAATGTATTACCTTATTTAATCAAGGAGCCGAGAAAATCTTTGGTTATTCGGCTCAGGAAGTCATGGGGCAGAAGTTAGATATACTTTTACCGCTGCGATTTACCCAAGCTCATCGTCAACATGTTTCTGACTTTGGTCAATCGGCAAATTTAGCCCGGAGAATGGGAGAACGTAGGGAATTATTTGGTCAACGCCAAGATGGGAGTGAATTTCCGGCTGAGGCTTCAATTTCTAAATTAAATATGGGTGAGGAAGTTTACTATACAGTCATTTTGCGTGATGTGACAGAACGCAAACAAATTGAGCGCATGAAAGATGAATTTGTGTCTATTGTTAGTCACGAACTCCGCACACCTCTAACATCAATTCATGGCTCTTTGGGAATGCTAACTAGTGGTTTATTAACAGCAGATTCCGACCAAGGAAAACGGTTATTACAAATTGCCACAGATAGCACCGATCGCTTAGTCCGGTTAATTAATGATATTTTAGATATCGAACGCATTGAATCAGGCAAAGTCAAGATGGCGCGGGAAATCTGCAACCTTGCTGATTTAATTCAGTCAGCCGTGAATGTGATTCAACCTTTGGCAAATAAACAAGGCATCACATTAGCTATTTCTAGCTTATCTATTATGTTATGGGCTGACCCTGACCGAATTGTGCAAACTTTAACTAACTTGCTGAGTAATGCTATTAAGTTTTCGATGAAAGGCGAGACAGTATGGTTAGAAATTCAGCAACAAGAACATGATGTTTTACTCACAGTTAAAGATACTGGACGTGGTATCCCAGCCGATAAATTAGAAAGCATCTTTGAGCGTTTTCAACAAGTTGATTCATCCGATTCACGCAACCATGATGGCACAGGTTTAGGTTTAGCAATTTGCAAAAGTATTGTGCAACAGCACGGCGGACGTATCTGGGCAGAAAGTACTGTGGGTGAAGGTAGTAAATTTCACTTTACTTTGCCCATCTATCAAGCTCCCCAAACTGTTGAATCAGCACTTCCGACTCCCCATTGTCCATTACCTAAACCCTATTCTCCCTTAGTTTTAATTTGTGATGATGACCAAGCAATCAGCACCGAACTACAAAAACTATTACAACAAGGCGGATATAGAGTAGTAGCAGTTGCTACAGGAGAACAAGCGATCGCCACTGCATCGGCTCAACAGCCAGACGTGATTTTACTCGATTTACTCATGCCAGAAATGAACGGCTGGCAAACAATGGCAATATTAAAAGAACGTGCCGATACTAAACACATTCCCATTGTGATTTGTAGTGTTTATCAGTCAGATACTAATCACAAACCAATTACAGATTTTGCTGATTGGGTAAGTAAACCAGTACAAGAAAGTTATCTTTTACAATCGCTCAAACAAGTTGTTGCCAAACCTCCTAAACGCGCCCGAATTTTAATTGTGGAAGATGACAACGATTTAGCACAATTGCTAATTACTTTATTTGAGCGCCATGATATCGAAACCTACTTGGCTAAAACTGGACGAGAAGCGATTCACCTCAGCCAAGAACTGAATCCTGACTTATTAATTCTTGACTTGATTTTGCCAGAAAGCGATGGCTTTGTGGTAATTGATTGGTTACGACAGCACAATCATTTATATGCTATGCCAGTGGTGGTTTACTCTGCTAAAGATTTAGATGAATCTGAACGCCAGCGACTCAAATTAGGATATACAGAATTTTTAACTAAAGGACGTGTCACAACCCAAGAATTTGAACAAAAAGTGATGGAATTACTTCAGCGAATAACTCATCATTCAGTGCAGAGTGATGAGTAAAAGAGAGTTATATTGCGATGTGCCACTTAGTTTTCAACCCCTCTCCAAACCTCTCCCCGAAGCGGAGAGAGGCTTTAATTCTTGCTCCCCTTCCCTTGTAGGGAAGGGGTTGGGGGTTAGGTTTAAGAGAAATTGGCAGACGGCGTTACTTAATAACGAATTATATATTGGTATGAGTTATGGCAGTAAAACGGATTCTCGTAGTCGATAACGAACAGTACATTCAAGAAGTTGCCAAAATTTGTTTAGAAACCGTTGCAGGTTGGGAAGTAGTCACGGCGGGTTCCGGTAAAGAAGGCATTAAGCAAGCCGAAACTTACCAACCAGATGCAATTTTATTAGATGTAATGATGCCAGAAATGGATGGGATAACTACCTTTGAGAAACTCCAAGCAAACGCCACAACCAAAGAAATCCCTGTAATATTATTAACTGCTAAAGTTCAGTCCAGCGATCGCCGTCGTTATGCTCAAATGGGTATAGTCACAGCGATCGCTAAACCCTTCAACCCTCTAGAATTAGCTCATGAAGTTGCTACAGCCCTCGGTTGGAACGTATGAAGTGTGAAGTGTGAAGTATGAAGTATGAAGTATGAAGTATGAAATTATGTCTCCCCTGCTCCTCTGCTCCCTGCTCCCTGCTCCCTGCCCCCTTGCCTTATCCCAGCAAAGGAGTTGTACCCTTGCCGTTAGTTGATGAATTTTCAATCACAGCTTGAGTAGGTTGATTGGCAAGAATAGCCACAACTGGAGTAACTTTAGAACTAGATTGTCTACTGCGTCTTCGATTAGAACCGCCAGCCTTAGAATACTCTATACTACCTCTGCCATAGACAGTTGCAACTCCACTTAGCATTCGTTCCGACATTTCCGAGAGAGCTTTGTCCATTTGAGTTAATGTTTTACGTGATTCTTCAAGATTGGACACCAGCGTATTATGAGATTCTAGAATGGCACGGGTATTATTGATGAGATTGTTGTAAGCTTCTATTGTTAACCCATGTCCTAAATCTAAATTTTCACCAATAGATTTCAGCAAAGCAAGACGAAGTTGAGCCTTTTCAATAGCAGCAGAACGACGAGTTTTTAAAGCCATGAAGCATCCTTTTTGAATAATCTTTTTTCAAAATAGTTGAGTAACCTTTTGCCTGAGATGAGTAGGTTTGTGGATTTATTTATTTAAAAGTTTCATAAATTATTTATAAAACCTGTATTTTTACTAATTTCTGATGCCGATTTATAATTTTGGCATAAGTATAAGCAGCAAACGTCATCGCAAAAGCTATAAATGCGTATGCCGAAATAACAAATAAGTTCGCAAAATCTATAATTGCATACACAAAAGCTATAAATGTGTATGCCGAAATAACAATTGCGTATGCAAAAGCTATAAATGTGTATGCCAAAATAGCAATTGCGTACACAAAAGCTATAAATGTGTATGCCGAAATAACAATTGCGTATGCAAAAGCTATAAATGCGATCGCCAAAATAGCAATTGCGATTAAGTCTAGATCATCTTAAATTCAGATCCCCCCTTAAGAAGGGGGGAATAAGAATCAAAGTCCCCCTTTTTAAGGGGATAACTGACGACAAAAAAGGTAAGCTAACCCTACGGGGGAATAAGAATCAAAGTCCCCCTTTTTAAGGGGGATTTAGGGGGATCAAACCACATTTTACACAGCACCCAAAGGCAAACTGCAAATCGGTTGTGTATTATGTGACTATATGCCGCAATTAGCATCAAGCAGACTACACCATGCCAATTATCACTATTCGGGAAGAATCTGCAACAGAAAGCGGATTTAATGCCGTTCTCAGTTTTGATGGTAGAGGAGAGTATCTAGTAAAAATTACTGACCCCTTTACACCCAAGGTAGAAAAACAACTAGAGTGGTATTTTGAAGACTGGTTGATGTTTCCCCTGTTGGATACTGTCAAGGCAGAAGCAGCAGCAGCTAGTATTAAAACTTACGGCGAAGAGTTATTTAAGCAAGTTTTTCGGTTTGATTTTAATGCTTATGGCGAATATCAACGCCTGCGGGGGAATTTAAGTCAATTACAAATAGAAATTGTTGGTAAAACACCAGAATTTCAAGCTTTGCATTGGGAAGCCTTGCGAGATCCTGATTTACCCCGTCCGTTAGCAATAGATTGTGTGATGGTGCGCAAGAGTAACCAACCAGCACCCATCTACGCAGATGTGCAAACTTCCCCAGTGATTAATTTGTTGGTAGTGGTGGCGCGTCCCGATGAAGAACAGGACGCAGGTTATCGGACAATTTCTCGCCCGTTGCTGGAGTTGATTGAAAATAGCCACTTGCGGGTGAATGTAGAATTACTGCGTCCAGGGACTTACCAAGCTTTATCAGATCATTTAGAAGCCAAAGGCGCGGGATATTACCATGTCATCCATTTAGATTGTCATGGCGCGCTGATGACTTATGAACAGATACAACAACCAAGCAAACCCGGACGTTATTTATATCAAGGGCGCTATGGGCGGAATGATTGGCAGAAATTTGATGGCGTGATGGCGTTTTTAGCCTTTGAGGGCGAGACTCAGGGAAAAGTTGATTTAGTCGAGGCGCAGGAATTAGCAGATTTGCTGACAGGAAAGGGAATTCCCGTTTGTATTCTCAATGCTTGTCAGTCCGGGAAGCAGGTGAAAGCAAACCCCACCCCCAACCCCCTCCCCGAAGGCGAAGAGGGGGCTATGAATACCAATGAAGATATTCGGGAAACCAGCTTAGGAAGTCGGTTAATGACGGCGGGAATGCAGATGGTAGTGGCGATGGGCTATTCTGTCACCGTGTCGGCGGCGAAGTTGATGATGGAACAGCTTTATCGCCATTTATTTAATAATCAACCCATCACTGAAGCGATTCGCTTGGGTAGGCGGGAATTGTTTAATAATAAATCACGCAAAGCTTATATTAAGTCGATTGATTTAGAAGATTGGTTGCTACCTGTGGTGTATTGCAATCAAACAGTGAATTTTAACTTACGCCAGTTTACACCAGAGGAAGAAGAAAAATATTGGGAAACTTTTGGCAGTCAGTATCGGTTTCCGTTACCAGAATATGGTTTTGTCGGGCGGGATTTAGAGATTCTCAAAATTGAGAAGGCTGTCCTCAGACATAACATTTTACTGTTGCAGGGAATGGGGGGAACAGGTAAAACTACTCTG
This sequence comes from Nostoc sp. C96, assembly GCF_059384975.1. NCBI lineage: Bacteria > Bacillati > Cyanobacteriota > Cyanophyceae > Nostocales > Nostocaceae > Nostoc > Nostoc sp. C96. The sequence continues at coordinate 1,898,758 of NZ_CM182020.1, forward strand.
TTAAATTATCTGCGGGAATGGTGGCAACGCACAAACTTTGTGAAGAATGTCTTTTATTTTGGCTATGACGAAAAAGCGTGGACACTCACACAAATTTTGTTTGAAATTGGTAAGCAGGTATATGGCAGATTTGAACAAGCTAATTTTCAAGCGATGAGTCAGGCGGCGCAGGTACAAAAATTAGTCGCAAAACTGCGGTCTGAATCTTACGCCTTGATTTTAGATAACTTAGAATCAGTCACAGGGCAGCAATTAGCAATTCAAAATACATTACCAGAGACAGAACGTAATCAAATCCGCGATTTTTTAGAGCGTTTGCAAGGTGGAAATACCAAGGTTATTTTAGGTTCTCGCAGCCGTGAAGATTGGTTGCAAGCTACCACATTTAAACAAAATATTTATGAGTTGCGCGGCTTAGATAAAGAAGCGCGGACGGAATTAGCAGAGAAAATTTTAGAACGGAATTTACCTCAAAACAAGATTGCTGGTATTCGCCAAGATGGCGATTTTCAGAAATTGATGAATTTGTTAGCAGGATATCCCTTAGCGATGCAAGTTGTGTTAGCAAATTTGCAAAAGCAATCACCACAGGAGATTTTGCAGGGATTACAAGCTGGGGATGTGGATTTAGATACGGGGAGTGAAGATAAAACTAAAAGTATTTTAAAGTGTGTAGAATATTCTCACAGTAATTTATCGCCAGAAGCGCAAAAATTGCTGTTGTGTTTGCCTGAGTTTAGTAAGTTTATTGTCACTCCTGGTCTTCCTGAATATATCAAGCAATTGCAAAGTCTTGAGCCATTAAAAAATTATCCTTTTGATAAATTCACCGATGCAATTCAAGAGTCGATGAACTGGGGTTTGCTGTCACCAATTGATGAAGAGTCGAGTGTGTTGACGATTCAACCTGTTTTTCCCTATTTTTTGAAGACTAAGTTAGATACTCTTGATGAACCAACTCGTACAGCTGTACGTGAGGGATTTAAAAATTACTATCAAAATTTAGCAGCGTTCTATCAACATTTGATGGATTCTAAAGATGCTCAAAAACGACAATTGGGGATAGTTTTCTGTAGGCTGGAATATGAGAATCTCTACAATGGGTTGCAGATTTGTTTAGATAAGCAAGAGAGTATGGAAATTTTCTTTTGCTTATTTCAATATTTATATTTGCAGCAAGATATACAAAACGCATTGATTTTATCTGAATTTGTCTGTCAGGCACAAGAAGCTTATCCAGCGGAAAAGAAAACAGGCGACATAGGTTACAAAATGACAATGGTATTAGACAGACTAGCTTACTGTTATCAGGCTAGTAAAAAGAACCATCAAGCTAGAGTAACTTATCAAAAAAGTGTAGCAATCAGCCTAAAACTTAGTGGTGTATCAGAGAGAGAAAATCAATTAGGATTAGCCAGCACCTACCACCAGTTGGGAAATGTTGCCCAAGAGTTGCGGGAATTTGAAGAGGCAAGGCGCAATTATCAACAAGCTTTGGATATTTTTATCGAATATGGCGATCGCTATAGCTGTGCCAGCACCTACGGACAGTTGGGAATTGTTGCCCAAGATTTGCGGGAATTTGAAGAAGCTAGGCGCAATTATCAACAGGCTTTGGATATTTTTATCGAATATGGCGATCGCTTTTCTTGTGCCAAAATCTACCATCAGTTGGGAAATGTTGCCCAAGAGTTGCGGGAATTTGAAGAGGCAAGGCGCAATTATCAACAAGCTTTGGATATTAAAATCGAATTTGGCGATCGCTATAGTTGTGCCAAAACCTACCACCAGTTGGGAATTGTTGCCCAAGAGTTGCGGGAATTTGAACAGGCAAGGCGCAATTATCAACAGGCTTTGAATATTAACATCGAATTTGGCGATCGCTATAGTTGTGCTGTCACGCACCACAATTTGGGAGTAGTTGCACAAGAATTGCGGGAATTTGAAGAAGCTAGGCGCAATTATCAACAGGCTTTGGAAATTAAGATCGAATATGGCGATCGCTATAATTGTGCCAGCACTTACCACCAATTGGGAATAGTTGCCCAAGAGTTGCGGGAATTTGAAGAAGCTAGGCGCAATTACCAACAGGCTTTGGATATTAAAATCGAATATGGCGATCGCTATAATTGTGCCAGCACCTATTTTCACCTTGGTAAACTTGCAGAAGAATTAGGGGAACTGGAGTCAGCAAAAGCGAATTACCTGCAAGATTTACAGATTATGGCTGAGTTTAATGATGAGCATGGTTTAGGAATTTCTCTTCGTAATCTTGCCCGGTTCTACCAAGTTACTCAGGATGAGAGTTTATTAGCAGCCGTGTCTGAGATTTTTGGCGTGTCGGTGGAGGAAGTGCGGCAGCTTTTTGAGAAATGAAAATTCCCCCTGATGCGATTATTGCAGACGCAAAAATTACACGCTACTTATTAGTATCAAGAGAGCAAGACGATAAATCAAAGTTCCTCGCCCAAGCTGGATTTACACAAGACAACCCAGAACTATTGAAAGCAGCAATTAGGCAACTGGCAGATTCAACAGAAGCAATACAAGATAGAGATAATGAGTATGGAGTGTTCTATCGCGTCACTGGTGAATTAATTGGCTTAAAGGGGCGAAACTTAGCAGTGATTACAGTTTGGCTACAAAGGACTGTTGACGGCAAGTTTCAATTTATCACCCTCAAACCTAACAAGGAGTCTGCAAATGAACTTTGAACTATACCAGCGTGTTGCTTTAAATCGCGACTTGGATGAATATCAATTAAAAAAAGGTGATGTAGCAACTTTAATCGATTTTGTTCCTCATCCCAGCAATGGCGAACAAGGATGTGTTCTAGAAGTATTCAATGCAATTGGTGAATCAATAGCTGTTGTGATTGTTCCCATATCTGATATTAAACCGCTGCGAAATCATGAAATTTTCAGCGTTCGCTCTTTGGTGGAAATTTAGGTCGCCCAAGCGACAGCAATTATAGATTTCGCATACGCATTTGCTATTTTGGCGATGCCTGCGACGGGCTACGCCAACGCAAAATCTATTTCAGTGACAACAACTATAGATTTTGCGATTGCAATAGGTATATCAGCACATTAATTTCCTGGCAGGAGAGTTCCAGAATTACCAGTAGGTGGTTCAGTGTAGTCGCAAAATATATTGAGTCCGATTTTTAGAATATACAAAACAATCACAGTAGCGATCGCTCTCCCGTTATCCTTCTTCTATTTAAGATTCAAGATAATGTTTGTAAAATTGCTTCAATTTGAGGCTTAAGGTTAGGTAATTCCCGTTCAACAACCAACCAAACAACATCTAAATCGATTTCAAAATAATTATGAGTTAAAATGTTTCGCATCCCAATCATTTGTGACCAAGGAACACCTGGATTTTCCTCACGAATATCGGCAGATAATACACGCGATGCTTCTCCAATAATTTGTAGGTGTTGAATAAACCAAGTTTGAATTAGTTCGTTTTCTTCAAAAGCTTCCCGACCTTGAACTGCATATTTATCGATACGTTCGATTGCTTCTAAAATATCGCGCAATTTTTCACTATTATCCCTCACAAAGGAACTGCTTCACTTAATACTCGCTCTCGAATACGCGATCGCAATCCTTTTTCTGTGACAACATCAACTTGACAACCAAGTATTTCTTGTAACTCCATCAATAATCCACCCAAATCAAAAAGGCTACGTCCTGGCTCCATTTCAACTAAAAAATCAACATCGCTGTTAATATCGGCTTCACGACGGGCTACTGAGCCAAAAATTCTAATATTATATGCACCGTATTTTGCCGCAATTTGCAAAATTTCTTCCCGTTTGGCTGCCAATATTTCATAGATACTCATAATTTAATATAAATGTGTATGGCAGTTCTCGTTTGAGTATTGAGTTTTTCCATAGAAATTACAGATAACTTACTTTTTTATATTTTAGGCTCAACTCACGAATCGGTGAACTCATATATCTTTTTGATACTCAAGAGACATTGCTGAGGGAACTATATCAGGCGATGTCTCCTAAGAAACCTCTGGCGATAGAAACTCCCAATCAAAGTATCAGGGAGATTTGGCAATGCCTATATCAAGCACATTAATTTCCTGGCGGGAGAGTGCCAGAATTACCAGCAGGTGGTTCGGTGTAGTCGCAAAATATATTGAGTCCGATTTTCAGAATATACAAAACAACAACAGTAGCGATCGCAGGATCAAGAGGTAAACCATGTGCTGCTGCTACACCCACTAGGGAAACAATCAACCCTGTCAGCAAAGGTGTACTGCCCGGATTTTTAGTGTATTCTTTGAGTTGACCGCGAAAGCCATCATCACCGCAAAGTTCCTGACGCAATACTTTCAGCGTTGTCTGCCAAAGCGATTTACCCTCTGGCATTATTTGTACACCATTTTGCTCTACCCACAGTTCATCAAAAGAAGTATCACAATTACCGTTGTGTTTCTCTAAAATATCCAATGCGTGATTTGCTGGGGCGTAATTGCTTAATAACTCCCGTGCTACATTAATTTCATTACTAGTTAGTTGAGCATCCATAACTTTAATCCTCCTCCTCATAACGCGGCTTCTTCCCATCCAGCACCGCACTCACAGTCATATCTCCCATGACATTAATCGCTGTGCGACAACGGTCTAAAAACCAATCAACAGTTACCAACAAGGCGATATACTCTGTCGGTAAGCGCACGGAAGTAAACACCAAAGTCATTGTCACTAACCCCGCATTGGGAATACCCGCCGCCCCCACCGATGCAAAAATCGATGTCAGCACCACAATTAACTGCTGTCCCAAATTTAAATGCTGTCCAATAACTTGAGAAATATATAACGCAGACATCGCTTCATAAAGAGCAGTCCCATCATTGTTAAAGTTTGCCCCGACTAGCGCCCCCAAAGATGCCGAAGATTCCCTTAAACCGACTTTGGTTTGCAAAACCTCCCAGGTAATGGGCATTGTCACAGTGGAAGAAGAAGTCGAGAACGCCGTGATAAAAGCATCCGAACCACCAGCCAAAAACTTCCACGGGTTTACCCAAGAATTAAATTTAACCCTGGTGAGATAGTAGCAAGCTTGCAATATTAAGGCTACCAACACCGCCACAATAAAAGCTGCCAAAGAGACAAAAGGGGCAAAACCTTTTTCCGCCACGGTTTTAGCTACAATGCCAAACACAGCAAAGGGAACTAACGCAATTACCCAGTTAAGAATGCGAATTACCGCCTCAAACAAAATGCCAATCACATCTTCAATGGGTTGAAATCCAGTTTTGTTTTGGGCAATTTGTTCTGATTTTAAGCCTCGCAAAACAATGCCAAAACAAAGGGCAACGACAATTAATTGAATAACATTATTGCTCACCAACGGCGCAAGCACGGCTTCGGGTACAGCGTCTTTAAGTAATCCCCAAGGATCAATATTGGCGTTAGCAATTGTTGTCTGTGGTTTGGGTAAACTTCCCCAAGTTCCCGGACGGAGAACATTAGCCACCAACAACCCAATCAAAATCGCTACAGTGGTATTAGTCACCAGTAATAACGCTAACCGCCGTCCGGCTGTACCGGGGATAGTCGCAGTCATAAAAGTATGCAGCACTGCTACCAAAATCAACGGTGTAGCCAAAGCGCGGAGTGCCTTAAGTACCAGTTCCGCCGGAATTGCTAAATTGGTGATTAAAGCAGCATTGCTAGGGCTAGGGTTCCCCGCACCCAGCGCAATTCCCAAAATTACTGCCAGCACTAGGGCGATAACAATTTGTAACGTCAGAGGAATACGCCGCCACCAAGGACGGGATGAGGTATCGGGCGAATTTTGACTCTCTGTTTGACTCATTGGTAATGCTAAGTAACGGAACTAAGGTAACTATTACAACAATAATTGCGGAAGTGAAATTTACTTAAACAGGATAATCTAATCAATCTAGGGAGTAGAAAAGAGGCAGGGGGCAGGGTGCAGGGGGCAAGGGAGAATAACAAATGACCAATGACAAATGACTATTGACCATTGACTATTGACTAAATATTATGTCTTTCGTACCTTTACACATTCATAGTGATTACAGTTTGCTGGATGGGGCAAGCCAGCTACCAGATTTGATTGATAGTGCCATAGAATTGGGGATAAAAGCGATCGCAGTTACCGATCATGGTGTCATGTATGGTGCTGTGGAACTGCTGAAAATTTGCCGTAGCAAAAATGTTAAGCCAATTATTGGCAATGAAATGTATATTATTAACGGCGATATTGAAAAACAAGAACGTCGTCCTAAATATCATCAAGTTGTTTTAGCAAAAAATAATCAAGGATATAAACATTTAGTTAAATTAACTACACTTTCTCACCTCAAAGGTGTACAAGGTAAAGGTATTTTTTCCCGTCCCTGTATTAATAAAGAATTACTCAAACAATATCATGAAGGTTTAATTGTCACCAGTGCATGTTTAGGTGGCGAAATTCCTCAAGCAATTCTTAGTAATAGACCTGACGCAGCGCGGAAAGTTGCTCAGTGGTATAAAGATGTATTTGGTGATGATTTTTATTTAGAAATTCAAGACCACGGCTCTCAAGAAGACCGCATTGTTAACGTTGAAATTATTAAAATTGCGCGGGAATTAGGCATTAAATTTGTTGCTACTAACGACTCTCATTTTGTTTCTTGTTTTGATGTTGAAGCCCACGATGCTTTGCTGTGTATTCAAACCGGCAAGCTAATTGTGGAAGAAAATCGGATGCGTTATAGCGGCACAGAATATCTCAAATCTGCTGATGAGATGAGAATGCTATTTCGTGACCATTTACCCGATGATGTGATTGAAGAAGCGATCGCCACTACAGAAGAAGTCGCCGATAAAGTCGAGTCTTACCAAATTATGGGTGAGCCGCGCATTCCTAATTATCCTATCCCTTCGGGTCATACTGCTGATACCTTCGTCGAAGAAGTTGCATGGAACGGACTTTTAGAAAAATTAAATAGAAAATCTCGCGCCGAAGTTGAGCCAGTCTATAAAGAAAGATTGGAATATGAATTAAAAATGCTCCAGCAAATGGGTTTTTCTACCTACTTTTTAGTTGTGTGGGATTACATCAAATTTGCTAGAGATAATAATATTCCTGTGGGGCCTGGTCGTGGTTCAGCCGCAGGTTCTTTGGTAGCTTATACAATGGGTATTACCAACATTGACCCCGTACATCATGGATTACTATTTGAGCGTTTCTTGAACCCAGAACGTAAATCCATGCCTGATATTGATACAGATTTTTGTATTGAACAACGGGATAAAGTTATTGATTATGTTACACAAAAATACGGCACAGATAGAGTTGCCCAAATTATTACCTTTAACCGTTTAACCTCGAAAGCTGTGTTAAAAGATGTCGCCAGAGTGTTGAATATTCCTTATGGGGAATCAGACAAAATGGCGAAATTAATTCCTGTGGTACGGGGAAAACCAACGAAACTCAAAGTGATGATTTCTGATGACACCCCTGAACCAGAATTTAAAGAAAAATATGATAATGATCCGACAGTTCGCCGTTGGCTTGACATGGCAATGCGGATTGAAGGCACTAACAAAACCTTTGGTGTTCATGCTGCTGGGGTAGTAATTTCTGCCGATCCTCTTGATGAAATTGTCCCTCTACAAAGAAATAATGACGGTTCAGTTATTACCCAATATTTCATGGAAGATTTGGAATCAATGGGGCTGTTAAAAATGGACTTCTTGGGTTTAAGAAACCTGACGATGATTCAAAAAACCATTGATTTAATTGAAAAAAGTAAAGGTTATCGAGTTGACCCTTACGAAATAACTAGTCAAGAAAGAAAAGCGCAAAAGATTTTAGCCAAGGGTGAACATAAAACTCTCCCTAAAGATGTGCAGAAAACTTATGAACTACTAGAATCTGGAGAATTAGAAGGTATATTTCAATTAGAATCATCGGGGATGAAGCAGATAGTACGAGATTTGAAACCTTCTAATATAGAGGATATCTCTTCAATTCTGGCATTATACAGACCAGGCCCTTTAGATGCAGGCTTAATTCCTAAATTTATTAACCGCAAACATGGAAGGGAAAATATAGACTATGAAAGCCAGGTTCTCGAACCAATATTAAATGAAACATACGGCATCATGGTCTATCAAGAGCAAATCATGAAAATTGCTCAAGATATGGCTGGTTATTCATTAGGACAAGCTGACTTACTGCGCCGCGCAATGGGAAAAAAGAAAGTTTCCGAAATGCAGAAGCAGCAGGAAAAATTTATTGATGGTTCCACAAAAAATGGTGTGAAAAAACAAGTAGCAGAAAAGCTATTTGATGATATGTTGAAGTTCGCTGAATATTGCCTCAGCTATGAGACAAAAGTGTTGACGGTAGAATATGGCTTGATACCAATTGGGCAAATTGTCGAAAAAGAACTTGAATGTAGCGTATTCACCATTGATAGTCATGGTCATGTCTATACACAGGCGATCGCTCAATGGCATAATCGAGGACAACAAGAAGTATTCGAGTATGGTTTAGAAGACGGTTCAGTTATTCGCGCCACAAAAGACCATAAATTTATGACTACCGATGGTCAAATGTTACCCATCGATGAAATATTTGAGCGCGAATTAGATTTACTGCAAGTGAACGGCTTACCAGAGTAAGCACTTGACTCTATCCCCTGCTGGCTTGCAGGGGATTTTTTGATTAATGAAGCTCAAAGACTCATCCGCGAGTATCAAAGACTCGTTCACGAGTATTCAAGACTCATCCGCGAGTATCAAAGACTCGCCCGCGACCATCAAAGACTCATTAATGAAGCTCAAAGGCTCATTCACAAAGCTCAAAGGCTCATTCATAAAGCTCAAAGGCTCATTCACGAAGCTAAGATACTAATTAATGAAGCTCAAAGACTCATTCACGAGTATTAAAGACTCATTCACGAATATTAAATACTAATTAAAACATTTTTATAAATCGGAAAAATAAAAATATTTGTGGATTGGCTGAAGGAAAGGAACCTAACAAAACCCGATATTTTTGGTGTTGAGTTACTGAGTAAACCCTGAAGGAATTAGATTTGCTTTTTGTAAAGTTATAGCAGCGTAAGTGGAAAGCGATCGCCTAACTTTGTAGATTTAACTTGATCAATGGAGTTCTTCTGTATAATTCATTAATTTTTTAGCTCACTTCTAAATAAAGTTAAGCAAATGAACACACAACAAGTCGCAAATCAGCAAAAGTATGATCTGTTTGCACCAGAAGCTCTGCTCAATCCCTATCCACTTTACAAACGGATGCGTGAAGAAGACCCTGTTCATTATAGTGAATTAGGATACTGGGTTTTGACACGCTACAAAGATGTTGAAGCGGCGCTACGGGATGAGCGTTTAAGTTCAGACCGCACAGCTTTGTTTATTAATCAGTTGGGAAATTTGGATGTTAATTTGATTCAAAATTTCATTGATGTGACTTCTAAATCACTCATTGAGAAAGATCCACCTGAACATACCAGACTGCGGAAGTTAGCCAATCAAGGATTTACAACACGAGCTATAGAAAGCTGGCGCTCCATTATTCAGGAAACTACTGATCGCTTATTGGATAAGGTTGAGAATCAAGGTTACATGGATATTGTCTCCGATTTGTCCGTGCCATTACCAGGACTCATTATCGCTGAGATATTTGATGTACCAGAAACCTACAGAGCCAAACTGATCGAATGGGCAATCGATACTGGTACATTTTGGGGTGCGCCGGGCAGTTCAAATATTGAGGAATATGCACGTAAGGCAGACTTAGCAGACGCACAATTTAGCGCACTCATCAAGCAACTGATTGAAGAACGACGTAAGCAACCCGGAACTGACATGATCAGCCTGCTGACTATTGCCTACGAAGAGCAGGGAATGAATCTTGAGGAACTCCCCTCACAATGTATTACTATCCTAAATGCCGCACACCTAACTACCGCCGATCTAATTCCCAATGGAGTAAATGCACTGCTGCGTCATCCAGATCAACTGCAAAAGCTCCTAGAAAATCCGGCTCTCATCAATTCCGCCGTGGAAGAAATGATTCGGTTTGATACCCCCGCGCCTTTTATCTTTCGGATTGCCAAACAAGACCTGACAATTGGCGGTAAGGATATCCCTGCGGGTAGCGTTATCGCTTTGGGATTGGGAGCGGCGAATTATGACCCAGAAAAGTTTGACTCACCCGAAGTTTTCAATATTACGCGATCGCCTAACGAACACCTTGGGTTTGCTCCGGGTATTCACTTTTGTCTCGGAGTCGTTTTAGCTCGGATGGAGTTGAATATTTGTTTCACCACATTACTTAAAAGAATGCCGAATCTCAAATTCGATCCCGATAAGCAAGCTATTCCCAGACATACCAGCCTAGTGTTCAAGGGGTACGATTCTCTACCAGTCAGATTCTAGCAACTTGTAGTCTGCAATCATCAGCGATATTCGGTGTCGTCATTTCTCAGGTAAATGAAGTAGTAAGGGCGAACGGCCGTTCGCCCTTACAGTTATCTGTACCTCACCAAGTTGAAATCTGATGTGTTCTCAAAACAGAACAAACAAATTGCACTTAAAAATCATCATCATAATTTCTCATTGCTTTAGGGTCAGGCGCAAAGGCTAACCACAAAGGAAATTGCAGTATTCCTAAACTGATTTGCTCTTCAGAATCGTCAATGATGATTAAAGGTAGTTGATTAGCTTTGACCAAACGTTCGGCTTTTTGTGCTAAAGCATCTGGCGCTTCAAATAAGACTACTCCTCGGTCAGGGCCAAAATCTGGGCGACCAATACCTAAACAATCTTGCAAACCGCGCCGCCATTCACCCAAGCGTTCTGGTGTATTGGCTAAAACCAGAGTACGGACGCGATCGCCATACAATTTGTGTAGTATCGAAATAATCGCCGAAGCAATCAAAGTATTTTGCAAACGGCTACCCATTGTCCGCAACGCACCCCGTCCCCCTTGGCCAAAAAACCAATTCGAGACTCGCTCTGCATGAACTGGTTCAAAGGTGCGCCGTAATTGCCAAGCCGGGCCATAATAATCTGGTTTGTTACGATATTGATCAATTAGGCGGCGAACTTGCTTGGTAGTCTCTTGAAACTGCTGTTGGGCAAATTGTGGTGTAATTGCTTCTGGTTCTGCGGGTTTAGCTTCTTTAACACTTGGCCTTTCTCGTTCTCTAACTTCTGGGACTAGTTGTAACTGCTCGGCGGCGGCGGCTAAATCTTGTAAGCTCCCAGTGAGATAATCTTTAAAACCTTGGACACGAATTGCTAAATCTTGCGATGCGCCAGCAAAAGTCGTTCGCATTTCATTGCGGATGCGTTCTTGACGACGTTCTAACTGTTCTATAGAAATTTGTAGTGCTTGTTTGCGTTGTTCTAATTGTCCGAGTGATTCTTGTACAATTCGCCCCATTGCTGTTTGCGTGTCGCTCAGTTGTGTTTGCAGCGTGTTGTAAGTTACTTGCAATGTGGCAATTTCGGCTTTGAGTGCGGCTTCAGTTTCTTGTAACTGAGTTAACCTTTGCTCGGCTTCGGCGTATAAGGAATTATTTTGTGATACTGATTCTGTTTTTAACCCTAATGCAGTTGTGTCAGTTGCTAATGGAACCTCAGCGGCTGGTTCATCTATTAAACTAAGCAATTCTGTATTTACATCGCTCGTTTCTGTGTCAACTGCTGAAGCGGATGCTTCTGGTTCCAGAACTGACTCTACAGATGAGTTTTCTGGGTTTTCTATTTCTGGGTTTTCTGGTTGTATTTGCTCCAACCACTCATCTATTGGTTCTGGAGTTTGAGATGACTCAGGGTTCATAAACGATAGTGTAATTTCTAAAGGCGAATAAATTTTTGGTTACTTGTCATTTGTCATTTGTCATTTGTCATTTTTGTATTATTGCTCTCAACTATTGACCATTGACTATTGACCATTGACTAAGCACTAAATACGTGGACAACGTTCTGCCAAACAAGCTTTGAGGGTGTTGGGATCGAACAAAATTGGTAAAAAGTGAATACTGTTAATTTCTTTAAAATAAAACAGAACTGGAAACCTATTCCAGAATATTCGCCAGTTTTGCCATTCTCGGTAGGGAAAACGCCGAATTAACTTTTCACCTCTGTAAATATCTAAGTCGGTGGCAGTAAATTGCAAGCGTAATGTTACAGTTTGAAACAAAAGAAACAAACCAAAAAATGCGATCGCTCCTCCAAGTAAAGGTTGCACAATCACAATGGGAATCGCTGCAATCACTAACACAACAGGGATATTGTAACTAGGTTTGAGTTCCACTGTTGCTACGGAATTAGGCGCAAATGAACTAGTCACTGTTTCAAATCCTGTTTCATGAGTAGACATCTTTCCTATTTTAGGGGTTAACAGTTTTCTCTGAACAAAGAGCAGGCACTCAACACTCAGCCCCCTATTAAAACCCTTTGACGAATGCACTACCCGCACCTTGAAACATCAACCACGACAAAAAGAAATTGCTAATAAATATCAGCAGCAAAGCAGTCACTACGGCTGTTGTGGTTGATTGTCCTACACCTTTAGCACCACCAGTGGTTGTCAAACCCCAACTGCAACCAACGACAGCAATTAACAACCCAAAACACACGGCTTTAAACAAAGCACTACAAATATCCCAAGTGTCCAGCAGGTTGCGGGCGGAGTCGAGAAATACCGTATCGGCTAGTCCGTATACATGAGTAGCAATTAATAATCCACCAAACATACCTGTTACTAATGACAAGAGAGTTAAAATGGGCAGCATTAAGCAACAAGCAATCATTCGGGGAATCACGAGATAATCAATTGGGTCTGTTTTTAAAATTAACAGCGCATCAATTTGTTCTGTAACTCGCATAGTCCCGATTTCTGCGGCAAAGGCAGACCCCACGCGCCCTGCTAAAATAACTGCTGTAAGTACGGGTGAAAGTTCTCTTGTTAAAGCCACCGCCAGCACGCCACCGACGAGATTACCCGCACCAAAGTTAATAAACTCTCGCGCTACCTGAATGGTAAACACCGCACCAACAAAAATTGCCGTTAACAAAGCAATAAACAACGAGTCTGGCCCTACGGCGGCCATTTGTTCTAAAGTATTCCGCCAATGAATTTTGCCCCGCAGCAGGTGAACTATCACTTGTCCCCCCAGAAAAATCGCTGCCAGCAAGCGCTGACCCCATGCTGCTAAACTGGAATTAGATGTAATCTGGCTCAATGTTCTGTAGCTAACTCGGTAATTGCCTTAAGAATAGCGAAAGTTCATGGTCAATAGTCAATAGTTATTCTTCTCTTCTGCACCCTGCACCCTGCCCCTTTGCCTCTTCATGAAATCAGGTTCACGTTAACTTAATTTAAAGTTACTCTCATAAAATAAACCTTTACCTACATATCTTGTGATGTGTGCTATTTAATAGATATAAGCTCAAAGCCTGAATCAGTAAAGGTTCTGTCTCTCCACAGGCTAATTGTTCCGTGATACAGGTTGTGTAGTTATTGTCTGTTTTTTTAATGAAAACTTAAGATTTTTGACATATTGGCCTCTAGGTGGCGATCGCACGTATTGTAGAAGATGAAAGATAGTTAGTTGGCTATTGTGCGTTGTCTTCCTGGAGGTTATCTTTCATGACTTTTTTGCTGAACTTTCTCCGTTCCCTATTAGTCACGGTTGTTTTCAGCTTTGTTGCGCCTATATTTTTAGTTGGTGGCATATTGCTGCTGTTATCTGTACTCGGTTATATGCCCGGATTGCAAACAGTAACAGAGACCAGCGCTACAGGTATATTACATTTTCTTGCAATTTTTGGCAGTGGTACGCCCTTGCGCGGAATGCTAATTATTGGTTTGACTTGGAGTTTTGTCGGCGCATTGTTTGACACTTATGCGTATTACAGATGTCAAATTCTACGCATAGATTCTTGAGTAAATTATGTGTTCGTCAGGTTAGCGTCGGCTAATAAAAAGTTTAAAACACAACTATAGTAAGCATTATAGAATTTAAGTCAAATCTCATTTGGAGTTGAGATTCTAGATTAGTATTGTTAAATTAAATACCTAATTATTAATAGCCACAACCACAGATAGCCAAAGTTTAGTAACTTTGACAGAAGAATTTAGCTCAAAAATTTAAGATAGCCTAAATACAGCGCCAGGTAATTGCCAGCAGTCTAATCAGTGTCTGCTATAAAATGCTTGAATAGCAGAATGCCCATTCATTTTCATCTCTGGGCATTTTATAGTGAGATTATATACGAGGTTTTTTGACTGCTCATGGTTTGGCCGTTTAGATCCAAGTTTCGTAAACAAATTGCGCGAATTGAAATTACTGGTGCGATCGCAAGTGCTACTCGCAAACGTGTATTAGAAGCCCTCAAAACCGTAGAAGAAAAGAAATTTCCAGCTTTACTTTTACGCATCGATAGTCCTGGGGGAACCGTGGGAGATTCCCAAGAAATTTACAGCGCTCTCAAGCGTTTGCGCGAAAAAATCAAAATTGTCGCTAGTTTTGGGAATATTTCTGCCTCCGGTGGTGTTTACATCGGTATGGGAGCTGAACACATCATGGCTAACCCCGGAACCATCACCGGAAGCATCGGTGTGATTCTGCGGGGAAATAACTTAGAACGCTTGCTGGAAAAAATTGGTGTTTCCTTCAAAGTCATTAAGTCCGGCCCATACAAAGACATATTGGCATTTGATCGAGAACTAACAGAACCAGAACAACACATTCTGCAAGAATTGATTGACACCAGTTACCAGCAGTTTGTGCAAACCGTAGCCGATGGTCGTTCTTTAGCCGTAGAAACTGTGAAAAGTTTCGCCGATGGCCGGATTTTTACTGGGCAACAGGCTCTAGAATTGGGAGTTGTAGACCGCCTGGGAACAGAAGAAGATGCTCGTCGCTGGACAGCCGAACTGGTGGATTTGACCCCGAAAAAACACAATGTTTTACCCTTGAAGAACCAAAACCTTTGTTAAGTCGCATTCTACCTGGGAGTCGACAAGTTTCATCAAGATTAGGTGCAGGTGTTGACTGGTTAGAATTTGAAATGTCTACCAGTGGTCTGCCATTGTGGTTATATCGACCATAAATTTCATTTGTCATTTGTCAATGGTCATTTGTCCTTTGTTAATGACTTTTGACTTTTGACTTTTGACCAAATTATTAAGGAGGATTTTTGGCGTGGAGTGGCAAATGCGAGCAATTCGTGGAGCAACAACAGTTGCAGAAAATACAATTGAAGCAATGCGAGAAGCAGTTATAGAACTGCTAGATGAACTAGAACAACGCAATAAAATTCAACCGCAGGATATGATTAGCGTGACTTTCTCCGTCACCCGCGATTTAGATGCGATTTTTCCGGCGGCAATCGCTCGTACACGTTCTGGTTGGGATAATGTACCTATGTTGGATGTGCAGCAAATGCACGTCGAGGGTAGTTTACAACGTTGCATCCGCTTCTTAATTCACGTTTATCTGCCAGTTTCTACCCCAATTCATCATATATATTTGCGTCACGCTTCTAATTTACGTCCCGACTGGAGTTTACCCCAGTCTTTACACACATCACAGCCAGCAATTGAGTCGAAAGTTTAGAATTCTCATACAAAAATTCCAGTTCAACTTCATCCACTTCCGCTTTTAATGATTGCGGTGGATTTGGATAATGCGCTTGATAAGAGTGGATTAATCTGACTAAGTCTTGAGTATATTCTTTAATATGAGCGAGATTTCCATAAATAAAGCCCACCGGATTGTTGATTTCGTGAGCTACACCAGCCACCATTTGTCCTAAAGCCGAAATTTTTTCGCTTTGCACCATTTGAGATTGAGTCCGGTGCAAGTCTTCTAAAGTTTTTTGCAGATACTGATTATTTGCTTTTAACTCTTGAGTCCGTTTAGCTACTTGATTTTCTCAATGTTGATTGGCTTGTTGCTGTTCTGCCAACAGGTGTTTGATAGATTGAATTAACTGATTAAACGATGTACCCAACACACCTACTTCATCTCCAGATGTAACTGCTACTTGCACATCAAAATCAGATTCTTGGATGGAACGTTTGACTGTTTGAGTTAGGTTTTGAATGGGTTGAGCGATCGCGCAACTGGTATAAAATGCCAAGTACGCAGCAAGTAGCATAGATCATACTAGGCTGGTAATAATTATTTGCGATCGCTAATCTTCTGCTTTCTCAATCTTGGCAATTATTTAAATAAAATTTTTGCCAAAGAGTACAATCTTAGAGCTAAAAATCAATATATTAATTTAGCCCCATAAAATATCATATTATGATTAACAAATTAATTGTTAGATCAATTTACATCAAAAATTGATGTAGAAAATAAGCTAGGGAACACATACAAAAAGTTGCAATTGTTGGGCGTAAAACCTATTTGGACATGTTAATTAGCCGCTATTTCTTGTATATTAACAGGTACAAATCCAGCTTGGGCGATCGCTCTTTGTCCTTGTTCAGTCAACAACAGTTTGGCGTATGTTTCCCCAACTTGTTGTTCTTGACCTTGGTTTTGTGGAATCATGACAAATAATTTAGCAGTTAGTGGGTAAGTCCCATTCTTGATCACTGCCGTATTCAATTGATTGCGTTGTCGCGGACACTGATTTGACTGCACAACTGGTTCTCGGTAGAGAGAAACTAACTGTTCTGAAGTTACCCCTAAAGGTAATAGCTTTACACCACATTGATTTATCACCCCTCTAGCAGAAGCATAATATACACTGCCAGGAGTGGTTTTGATTCGGCGTAATGCTTCTGTTGTTGAGTAAACATACTCAACTTGAGAACTCAAATTTTGCTTATCTGCTGGCTGGTTTGGGAATAACAGCGTGTCTGCATTTTCGGGAGATTGGGACAAAGGAACGATTGCTAAATCTTTTCCGCCTACTTGCTTCCAGTTAGTAATCTGTCCCAGATAAATTTTTTGTAATTGTTCAACGGTTAAGCCGGGAACTTCAAGTTCTGGGTTAACTACTATTGCAACTCCATCCATCCCTACTTGACGTTGTTCAATTGTTAAACCTTGTTTTTTCGCCTGAGCTTGTTCTGCATCTGTCAGCGGACGAGATGATTGAGTAAAGTCTAATTTACCCGCCAGCAACATTCTAATTCCTGCGCCCGAACCAGGACTGCTATCTGTAGGATTGACATAGAGCAATTGAAATTCTGGACGAGTATTTTGAATCTGTGAATCTACTAATTGCCTAATCGATGCCCAAGCTGTACTACCACCGTAATTGAATGCACCAATTGGCATATCATTAACCTGGGCAAAGGTTGAACCAGTAAGATTACTTACAGCTTCAGAATTCTGACTAGAGACAGAATCCTGACGATTATTGACAAACAAGCGTGGTCTTAGCCATAACCACAGCCCGCCAATGAGTACAATTGTAATTACTTCGCCAATGATCAGCCCCCTGATCATCTGGATTGCGTCTGTGCTGAGTGAGACAGCTTTTCTATTACTGTTGCTCATTAGATGTAATTTTATTAAGTGTCTTTAATAAAGAATATATATTAAAACTATAAGTAAATACATTTACGTAATATTACGGGTAACAACCGTCAGGTACATCGTAACATGTTAATTAAGTTACTAAGTGAACGTTACCAGGTTGTGCAAATTTTAAGTCAAGGAATGTTTTGTAAAACCTACATAGCTGAAGATACGCATCTTCCGAACCGTCCCACCTGCGTCGTCAAACATTTTTTACCAAGTAGCGAAGTTCCTATTCCTGGAGAAATTCGCCGACGGCTATTTAATAGAGAAACACAAGCGCTGCAAAAACTCGGCGACTATGATTTAGTTCCCCATTTATTGACTTATTTTGAAGATGACCAAGAATTCTACTTGGTGCAACAATTTATTGAAGGACATACTTTAAGTACCGAACTTCAGCCTGGTTACTGTTGGTCACAGAGCAAAGTTATTCAACTTCTACAAGAAGTTTTAGAAATTCTCCATTTTGTTCACAGTCATGGGTTGATACATCGAGATGTCAAACCCAGCAATATTATGCGCCGAATACCAGACAATCGCTTAGTTTTGATTGATTTTGGTGCGGTTAAACCAATTTTGACGCAATTAGTCAAATATAAAAAAAATATAGTGCCGATTGAACAATCTACAATTGCGATCGGTACACCAGGATATATGCCTAGTGAACAACAACGTGGCAGACCACGACCTAATAGTGATATTTATGCTTTAGGGATGATTGCCATTCAAGCACTTACAGGGCTACATCCCACACAATTACCAGAAAACCGTAAAACAGGTGAAATTGTTTGGCAACATTTAGCTAATGTGAATGTTGAGTTAGCTGCGGTGATTAATAAAATGGTGTGTTATCACTTTCAAGATAGATATAAATCCGCACAGGAAGTACTAGCAGCGCTGTTACCTCATATAAATCATCAAGATGTTACGCTGCTATCAACTTTTTCGTCTCACAATATATTGTCTGCATATCACTCTAATGCGGCATTTCACAGTACAATCTCAGCACCGCTTTTAGAAAAACAAACAAGTATTCCTGAAACTTCTATTATTCCGAAGAAGTCTCCTTTATTAGTTGGATTAGTAATTGGTGTGGTTTCTGGGTTAATTTTGATGGTTGTGAGTTATTGGTCTTTGCAGATAATTTCACCCGAACCTAACACTCAAAATTCATTACCCACACCAAAAGGCATCAATCATTAAGTTGATTGGATTAAACACACAATAATTCAAGTACTTTAAGAGCCAGAGTTTTGTATTATTTGTGATTGGTTATAGTTTGGCTGAGTACTGTCTCGATGAATTAAAAATGCCACAATTGCCAGTACAGTTAAATTAATCGCTAAAATGCCAATGGCGCTCCATACCCAAATTTTCATTTCAGCCTCCGAATTATTAGTTATCAGTTGGCTTGTGATGATGAAACCGAATTCCTAAAAAAATGTCGTAAACAAATTCAAAAAAATCTTTCTTTTGTAATAATCCTGAAGTTTGATAACAGCCTTTTTCATCTAAAAGAGGTTTCATCACATAATAGGCTGGTTGATAATTGTACCAAGGAATGGAAGGCCAAAGATGATGAATTAGGTGATAATTCTGCCCCATAATTAGGAGATTCAGAATTGGATTAGGGTAAACACGAGCATTTTTCCAGCGATCGCGCTCAACAAAAGGTCTATGTGGCAGATAATCAAAAAATAGCCCCAGTGCTATCCCAACTATAAAGGCGGGAATAAACCAAAAATTGAGGATGTAGCCTAAAAAGTGATACTGCACTGAAATATACACAATACTGACAACAATCAAGCGGCTAACAAACCACTCCAATAGCTCATATTTACGCCAAAGTTGCCGCTGAAAGAAAAACACTTCATGGTATAAAAACCGCACTGCAATCAACCACAAAGGCCCGCCTGTAGAGACATAATGATCTGGGTCATCTTTGGGATGATTCACATGAGCGTGATGTTGTAAATGTACGCGGGTAAATACCGGAAAAGCAAAAGCCAATATTAACGCACTACCATGACCTAGCATCGCGTTGATAATCCGGTTACGGTGTGCAGACTGATGACAAGCATCGTGAATGACTGAGCCAGAACCATGCAAGGCTAAGGTGTTAATACAAAAGCATAACCAGTGTGGCCATTGCCACAGCCAGTAACCAAAATTTGATAACACTAGCATGGTGATAGCAGACAAAAAAATCAGCATTGTTGGGCTGAAATTACCAGGAGGCTCTAAGAATTCCTTGGGCGGGATTTTCAATACTTTTTGTTGTGCCTCCAACGCGAGCATTTCTGACTCCTTCTTTATCAAACATTACGAATATACGATAAATATTAGTAAAAAATAAAGTTTGATGAAGTTTTGTATAGCAATTTTTATGTAAACATCTGCTTCGCAGCAGATGAATAGCGCTATGATTCCAGACGAAACCCAAGTATTTGCTGATCGCTAGGGTGTGTCACCTCAGTTATTTAAGAGTAGAGAGAAAAAAATCATCCTAGGGAAAGAGGGCATCAAGTTTAGTGTACGATAGCTATTCTGTTCTTGAATCCCTAGGAATAATCTCAAGGGAAAACTCAGCAATCATTCAAAAACCTTTCCTCAAATTTACTCTTTATCTGCCCCTCGCTAACTGCTTAAATTTATTGATGTGGCAGTAACTGAAACCGCATGTCCATTGATTTACTATGACTGCTTAACAAGCTCCCTAAAATCAGCCCTTATGCAATTACGAGATTCTCTACGTCGGACAAAAATTGTCGCTACAATTGGCCCCGCTACCAGCAGCCCAGAAATGCTCAAAGCGATTATCGAAGCAGGAGCAACAACGCTGCGCCTTAACTTCTCTCACGGTACTCATGCTGACCATCAGCGTAATATTCGCTTAATTAGGCAAACTGCTTTTGAACTTAATCAGCCAGTGGCAATTTTGCAAGACTTGCAAGGGCCAAAAATTCGCTTAGGGCGGTTTGAAAATGGGTCTATAGTTTTAGCAAAGGGCGATCGCTTTATCTTAACTAATCGCCAAGTTGTAGGCACACAAGATATTAGCTGCGTTACTTACGAATATTTGGCCGAAGAAGTCCCCACCGGAGCAAAAATTCTCCTCGATGATGGGCGAGTTGAAATGGTGGTGGAAGAAATTAATCGGGAAAAAGGTGATTTATGTTGCCGTGTGACAGTTGGTGGTAAGTTATCCAACAACAAAGGCGTAAACTTTCCTGGGGTTTACCTGTCTATTAAAGCCATGACCGACAAAGACCGTGAAGATTTAATGTTCGGTCTAGACCAAGGCGTAGACTGGGTAGCACTTTCTTTTGTCCGTAACCCCCAAGATGTGATCGAAATCAAAGAACTGATTTCCAGCACCGGGAAGCAAGTCCCAGTCATTGCCAAAATTGAAAAGCACGAAGCCATTGAACAAATGGAAGCCGTTCTGGCTTTGTGTGATGGCGTGATGGTGGCGAGAGGTGACTTAGGGGTAGAACTACCAGCCGAAGATGTTCCCATATTGCAAAAGCGGCTAATTTCCACCGCCAACCGTTTAGGGATTCCAATTATCACCGCTACCCAAATGTTAGATAGCATGGTGAGCAATCCCCGCCCCACCCGTGCGGAAGTATCAGACGTAGCCAATGCGATATTAGATGGTACTGATGCAGTCATGCTATCTAACGAAACTGCTGTGGGTAACTACCCAGTCGAAGCAGTTGCAACAATGGCCAGAATTGCTGAACGTATAGAACAAGAAGAACGCAACTCAGTCACACGCCAACTACGAGACAGTAGACGTTCCATTCCCAACGCTATCAGCCAAGCCGTAGGTCAAATTGCCGAAAACCTGGGAGCAGCCGCAATCATGACCTTAACTCAAACTGGGGCGACTGCGCGTAACGTATCCAAATTCCGTCCCCACACACCTATTTTGGCAGTAACACCCCATGTCAACGTAGCGCGACAATTACAACTGGTATGGGGGGTAAAACCGTTATTAGTCTTAGGTTTACCTTCAACTGGTCAGACATTCCAAGCCGCCATCAACGTCGCCCAAGAGCATAAATTACTTTTTGAAGGCGATTTGGTGGTGATGACTGCGGGTACATTGCAAGGCGTTTCTGGCTCAACAGATTTAATTAAAGTTGAAGTAGTTACAGCCGTCTTGGGTCAAGGAATTGGATTGGGACAAGGTTCCGTGAGTGGTCGTGCTAGAGTTGCTCATACTGGTATAGATGTCAGCAATTTTAACCCAGGCGATATTTTAGTAGCGCCTCGCACTGGTGCTGATTTTGTCGATGCCATTCGCAAAGCATCAGGTATTATCACTGAAGAAGAAAGCTTGACCTGTCACGCCGCTGTTATTGGCTTACGTCTCGGCGTACCTGTAATTGTTGGTGTGAAGAAAGCCACCCAAGTCATTCGTGATGGGGCAATTTTAACTCTTGATGTGCAACGAGGTCTAATTTACTCTGGTGCGGTGGGAACACCTTAAAAAAGGCAAAAGGCAAAAGGCAAAAGGCAAAAGGCAAAATAACTACTCTGGTTGAGTTTCAAAGTTAACTCGTTCGTAAATCTGGCGATGGGGAATTTGGCAGTTAGCAGCAACTAAATTTAAAACTCTATCTTCATCGTCAGTTTCTTTAAATAGCCAATTGCCATCAGAAGTTTTACTCAATTGCTCAATGTGTAGTTGATATTGGTCTATCAAAATATATTCTTGAAATTCGGGAATGGAGCGATAATAAGTAAATTTATCACCTCTATCTCTACTACTAGTAGATTTAGAAAGCACCTCAAAAATAATGCAGGGATTTAGTACCGTGTCTTTTCTTGCTTCTTGAAAGACTGGTTCATCTTTGATGATCAGAACATCAGGATATGTGTATGCTTGGTAACGCGGAATCCAGAGACGCAGGTCATTAGCATAAACATGATGATTTTGTTGTTTTAGTTTGGGTGAAAGAGCTAATACTAAGTTGATAATAATTTGGTTATGATTAAGCGATCCTCCAGTCATTGGTATAATTTCTCCATCACGGTATTCACTGCGGCACTCAGCAGCCTCTTCGTGTGCCAAGTATTCCTCAGCGGAGTATTGACGGGGGGGAGTCTGCACAACCATAAGATTTATTTACTCAGGTAACATTAGCCTAATTATAAATAGGGCGATGAGAGTTTTGCGATCGCAGAAGTTTTACCACAACCGATATATCTAATTGTTGAACAGATTGGGGCGATCGCTTGACAACTAAACTTTTAGCAGAAATAGGTAAGCACATATCAATGCTACAAAATTTAGTAGTACACAAGTATAAATGCTTATTCAGCTATGATGTAAAGCCGATCGCCTCTATTCCATCCCAAGCCAAGCAACTGCATCTTCTGATATTGGCTGTAAAGGCGACTCTGTTGTTACGATAATTTCATATAAGATTTCTTAGATGTTGCAGCCTTGATCCAAGCGGAAACTTTAGAACTACTAGAATGGCATCGTCTCTGCCAGCATTTGGCGACATTTGCGGCAACAAAGCTAGGGGCGATCGCATCAACTAATTTACAAATTCCTACATCACAGTCAGTCAGTGAGCAGTTATTAGCCCAGACTAAAGAAGTTTACCAACTAGAAAGTCGGCTGACTACAAGTTTATCTTTTGATGGTATTCAAGATATTGGTGATTCTATAGAACGCGCTGAACTCCGGGGGATTTTAGCTGGGGATGAGTTACTGGCGATCGCCACCACTCTAGCCGGGGCGAGAAATTTACGGCGTGTAATCGATAACCAAGAAGATACACCAGTATTAACTGATTTAGTTGCAGATTTACGCACTTACCCAGAATTAGAACAGGAAATTCACCGTTGTATTGATGAAAGAGGGATTGTAGCTGATCGGGCCAGCCAAAAATTAGGCGAAATCCGTGATGATTTGCGAAGATTACGCAGTCAGATTAACCAAAAACTGCATAATATTTTACAAGCAAAATCAAATGCCGTTCAAGAACAGCTAATCACCCAACGGGGCGATCGCTTTGTTATTCCAGTCAAAGCCAGCCACAAAGATGTTATCCCCGGTATTGTTCACGATACTTCAACTAGTGGCGTGACTCTGTACGTGGAACCTAGTTCTATCGTGCCGATGGGTAATCAATTGCGGCAAACGCTAAAACGAGAACAAGCAGAAGAAGAAGCGGTTCGTCGCGTTTTAACTGAGCAAGTTGCCGCGGTTACTCCAGATTTAGAAAGGCTATTAGCAATTGTGACTACCCTAGATTTAGCAGCAGCGCGATCGCGTTATGGTTACTGGCTAAAAGCAAATCCCCCCAGATTTATTAACCGTGAAGAACAAGAAATTGTGACTTTACGCCAGTTGCGTCACCCGTTGTTAATTTGGCAGCAACAGCACGAGCAAGGACACTCGGTTATTCCCGTAGATTTATTGATTAGTCCCCATATCAAGGTAGTAACAATTACCGGGCCGAATACTGGGGGTAAAACTGTCACATTGAAAACCCTTGGTTTAGCGGCATTAATGGCGAAAGTGGGTTTATTCATCCCCGCCCGCGAACCCGTGGAAATGCCTTGGTTTGACCAAGTTTTGGCAGATATCGGTGATGAACAATCTCTCCAGCAAAGTTTATCAACATTTTCTGGGCATATCCGCCGTATCAGCCGAATTTTGAATGCTTTAGAAAACGACTCAGCACTCAGCACTCAGCACTCAGCACTTGTCCTCCTCGACGAAGTAGGTGCAGGCACAGATCCAGCTGAAGGCAGTGCCTTAGCGATCGCCCTTTTGCAACACTTAGCGGAACACGCCCAGTTAACAATTGCTACAACTCACTTTGGGGAACTCAAAGCCCTAAAATACGAAGATGCGCGGTTTGAAAATGCCTCAGTAGAATTTGATGAAGCTACTTTATCACCCACATATCGTTTATTGTGGGGGATTCCTGGACGTTCTAATGCTTTGGCGATCGCTTTACGTTTAGGTTTAAAACCAGAAGTAGTGGAAAATGCCAAAACCCAAGTTGGCGAAGCATCTGACGAAGTTAACCAAGTAATTGCCGGGTTAGAAGCCCAACGCCGCCGTCAAGAAACCAAAGCAGCAGAAGCCCAAAAACTCTTGCAGCAAGCGGAACGTTTATATAAAGAAGTTTCTGACAAAGCCGCATCCTTAGAGGAACGGGAAAAATCATTGCGGGTTTCTCAAGAAGTTGCAGTCCAACAGGCGATCGCCCAAGCCAAAGGAGAGATAGCCCAAGTTATTCGCCGTTTGCAACAAGGCACACCCACAGCCCAAGATGCTCAACAAGCCACCAATGCTTTAAATCAAATTACCCAGAAATACCAGCCAGCCGCCGCACCTAAACCGAAAGTTGGCTTTATGCCGAAAGTAGGCGATCGCATCCGTATTTCCCAATTTGGGCAAACTGCCGAAGTCTTAACCGCCCCCGATGAGGATGGAGAGTTAAATGTGCGCTTCGGCATCATGAAAATGACAGTGAAATTGCAAGACATCGAATCTCTCGATGGGCAAAAAGCTGAACCCATTGTCAAACAAAAACAAACACCAGCACCAACCACTCCACCACCCCAAGCCGCACCAGCCATTCGTACCTCGAAAAATACAGTAGATTTACGAGGTAAGCGGGTAGCCGATGCCGAAATTGAATTAGACAAAGCCATTTCCGAAGCTAATGGCCCCATCTGGATTATTCACGGACACGGTACAGGGAAACTGCGTCAAGGTGTTCACGCCTTTTTGCAGCAACATCCGCGAGTCAGCAGTTATGAACCAGCCGAACAAGCTGATGGGGGCAGTGGCGTGACCATTGCTCACATTTAGCTCGATTCAGATTAGCTAAAAATTGTGTAAAAGCAATTGCGATCGCTAACTTATATCAACTTTGACAATCTTAAATGCTTGGCTAAAGCTGTCAAAAAGTATCAGGAAATTTGGATATTCTTGCTATTTTTTCGGAAATTTCTGCTAGTAGAGATTGTGAAAGTAGAAATAGCGATCGCCTACAGAATATCACCTCAAAATTATCTTTCTGCTGGATTATCTCAGCCGTAACTAGTCAGTTATTCACAAGAAAATCTTTCTTTCTCTGTTCGCGCTTTTCTATATCGTATTTTTCTCTAACGATAAACTGAAACATCTTTGTAGTTACTTGCCAAAAAACCGCTGCAAATCACCTCACAATTTGATACCCTAGCTAGAACAGTTTTGAGAAAAGTTAACAGCGTGGACATTCAACTTGGGCGGGGAAAAATAGCTCGTAGGGCTTACGGAATTGATGAAATAGCACTAGTCCCCGGTAAAAGAACTTTAGATCCTAGTTTGGCGGATACTAGCTGGCGGATTGGCAATATAGAGCGAAATATCCCCATAATTGCTAGTGCAATGGATGGTGTAGTTGATGTAGAGATGGCTGTGCGTTTATCACAGTTAGGTGCATTAGGTGTTCTCAACTTAGAGGGTATCCAAACCCGCTATGCTGACCCAAATCCCATCCTCGATCGGATTGCTTCTGTCGGCAAGGATGAATTTGTCTCCTTAATGCAAGAACTTTATGCCGAACCCATCAAGCCGGAGTTAATTGAAAAACGTATTCAGGAAATTAAACAACAAGGCGGGATTGCGGCTGTGAGTGCTACACCAGCAGGAGCCAGCAAATATGGTCAGGTAGTGGCGAAAGCTGGGGCAGATTTATTTTTCATCCAAGCTACAGTCGTCTCCACAGCACACCTTTCACCAGAGTCGATAGTTACGCTCGATTTGGCGGAATTTTGCCGTTCTATGCCCATCCCGGTGGTGTTGGGTAACTGTGTCACCTACGAGGTCACTTTGGACTTAATGAAGGCTGGTGCAGCGGCGGTATTAGTGGGTATTGGGCCTGGTGCAGCTTGTACCTCTCGTGGCGTGTTGGGCGTGGGTGTACCCCAAGCAACTGCGATCGCAGATTGTGCCGCAGCCCGCGATGATTACTATCAGGAAACTGGTAAATATGTCCCTGTCATCGCTGATGGTGGTTTAATCACTGGTGGAGACATTTGTAAATGTATTGCTTGTGGTGCTGATGGTGTGATGATTGGTTCACCCTTTGCTAGAGCCGCCGAAGCCCCCGGACGCGGTTTTCATTGGGGAATGGCCACCCCTAGCCCAGTGCTACCTCGCGGAACTCGGATCAAAGTTGGGACAACTGGCACTCTAGAGCAAATCCTCATTGGCCCCGCAGGCTTAGATGATGGTACCCATAATTTGTTGGGAGCGTTAAAAACTAGTATGGGGACATTAGGAGCCAAAGATATCAAAGAAATGCAGCAAGTTGAAGTTGTCATTGCGCCTTCCTTGTTAACTGAGGGTAAAGTTTACCAAAAAGCTCAACAATTAGGTATGGGTAAATAAAGAAATTATGAAGCTTAAAAGCTGAAGAAACATATTTCATCCTAGTCTGCGGTAAGCTGCTAAAAGCGTCTACACACTTCAGACTTCATACTTTCATTTTTCCTAATCCTTTAGATATATCCAGTTGAAATTATTCAGGAAATTTTTCCAGACTCTCAAACATTCAACTGGAAAAATCCCGTATGTCGCCTACAATAGAGAAAGCGGAGACGCATGTTTCCGTTCACTCCTCACACCACACTCCGCCCGGACTACTGTTCGGGCGGTTCCTTATGTTTATAATCTAGTTTCGTTGCAAATGTACATCCTTAGTCTTCAGAGCAGATGTTTTTGCTATGGTAGAATTTTCACGAAACTCAGAAATGTAATTGGCAAAGGTTTTTAGGCATGTCAGC
Source organism: Nostoc sp. C96 (assembly GCF_059384975.1). Lineage (NCBI taxonomy): Bacteria > Bacillati > Cyanobacteriota > Cyanophyceae > Nostocales > Nostocaceae > Nostoc > Nostoc sp. C96. The sequence continues at coordinate 1,926,139 of NZ_CM182020.1, forward strand.
AGCCGCACAAGTTACAGATTCTACTTTTAAGCAAGAAGTTCTCGACAGCAGTGTACCTGTTTTAGTTGATTTTTGGGCTCCCTGGTGTGGCCCTTGCCGCATGGTAGCTCCTGTTGTCGAAGAAATTGCCGTTCAGTACGAAGGTCAACTCAAAGTTGTAAAAGTTAATACTGATGAGAATCCTCAAGTGGCAAGTCAGTATGGCATTCGCAGCATTCCCACATTAATGATTTTTAAAGATGGGCAAAAAGTTGATATGGTTGTTGGAGCCGTACCCAAAACTACATTAGCTAGTACTTTGGAAAAGCATATTGCTCAACAGAAGTAGTAATTGATAATTCATAATTCGTAATTACAATTAGTTGCGGCTTAAACCACCACTAATGTTAAATTGTTAAATTTTCAATTTAGCAGGGGCTTGTACCCTTTGAATTACGAATTGGTAATTTTTGCTTAACCCTTAATCGGTAATACAACCCTTCTAAGAAGCTCATTTGCTTTTGTTTTAGGTAAATTTTTGTAAAAAAGTTTTTGAGACGCGAGTTTTCGCGTCTCAGTAAAACTTTCCCCATATCAATTAATGGATATACAACTATTTGAAGAACTTAATTTTGGTTCCCAAATATTAAATATCTAGACTAAATAAATTTAGTTGATGTTTCCTGATAATACTAGGTTGAGAAAATTTTATTCTCTAGATAAAATTTGTTTGTAATCATAATTATCAAAGTTTATCAGTTAGTTTTTATGTTTTATTTATATTATTATGTCTCGTCTTTATCACCACAGACACAAAGAAAAAATTTCTGAGTTCTGAGTACAAACCAGTTTTTTCTTTTCAGGAGTTTCAGTAATCACAACAGTCTTAATCTATACTTTGACTGCTATAGCTATAAAAAAAGGGACATTAGTAACGTCCCCTTTTTATTAATTAATAATTCAGCTTTTAACTACACTGAACTCAGATGTTTTTCTACCACCGCTTGAGGATTAGCCTCTGGACTATCAGCTTCTGACGGTGGGACTAATTGCCAGAACTTAGACACAAATTCTTGCCAATTTTGCAGAATTGCTTGTGCTTTGGGTGAATCAGTGCGTTCTGCATGAGTTCTAATTAAATCTTGCAGTTGCTTTTGTCCTGCTTCTGTGAGGACTCGCTGAATTTTGACATTTTCTCGATTGACTAATTCAGGGAATGAACCGTCTTCATCGAGGAAGTATGCCAAACCGCCAGTCATCCCGGCTGCAACGTTACGTCCGACTTTGCCGAGAACAACGATGACACCACCAGTCATATATTCGCAGCAGTGATCACCTGCACCTTCGACTACAGCTGTGGCTTTGGAGTTGCGAACAGCAAAGCGTTCACCTGCTAAACCGTTGGCAAATAAGAAGCCACCAGTCGCACCGTAGAGGCAGGTATTACCAACGATCACGTTCTGGGATGGGTCGTAGGTAGCTGCTGTTGGAGGTTTAATGATGATTTCACCACCGTGCATCCCTTTGCCTACGTAGTCGTTGGCTTCTCCGACTAGATTCAAAGTGATACCAGGGAGGTTAAATGCACCAAAGCTTTGCCCTACACTACCTTGGAAGTTGAGATTAATTTGTCCTTCAAAACCACCGTCACCGTATTGTGATGCGATCGCACCTGCTAATCTTGCACCTACTGTTCTATCGGTGTTGACTATCTTTAAGGTCTTCGTCACCGTAGATTGGTTGCGAATGGCGGCTTGAATTTCTCCATCAGCTAGCAATTGGTCATCTAAGACAGCACCATTGCTATGAACTTCTTCATGTACTAACCAGCTACGGTTTGTTTTAGTATCTGGTAGTTGCAGTAAGCAATTGAGATTCAATGCTTGGGTTTTGGCCAATGTCGCTTCGGGACGTGCTGTTAACAAGTCTGCACGACCGATAATTTCTGTCAAGGAACGATATCCTAGTTTGGCTAACAAACTCCGCACTTCTTCTGCGACGAAGTAGAAGAAGTTGACGACGTGTTCGGGTATACCTTTGAACCGCAAGCGCAGTTTTTCGTCTTGAGTTGCTACACCTACAGGACAGGTATTTTTATGGCATACTCTCGCCATTTGGCAACCTTCGGCAATCATGGCAATGGAACCGAAGCCGAATTCTTCGCCACCCATCAACGCAGCCATCAAAACATCCCAACCAGTCTTGAGTCCACCGTCTACCCGCAAAATGACGCGATCGCGCAAACTATTCTGCATCAAGACACGATGCACTTCACTTAGTCCGAGTTCCCACGGGGAACCAGCGTGTTTAATCGAACTCAGAGGTGATGCACCTGTACCGCCATCATGCCCAGAAATTTGAATGATATCAGCGTTGGCTTTCGCTACACCCGCCGCAATTGTGCCAATCCCGATTTCTGCTACTAACTTGACTGATACCTGCGCCTTCGGGTTGATTTGATGCAGGTCAAAAATTAGCTGCGCTAAGTCTTCAATGGAATAGATATCGTGGTGCGGTGGTGGCGAAATCAAGGTTACACCGGGCTTAGAACGCCGCAACATCGCAATGTAAGGGCTGACTTTTGCTCCTGGTAGTTGTCCGCCTTCCCCTGGTTTTGCACCTTGGGCAATTTTGATTTCTATTTGTTTTGCACTAGCTAAATACCCTGGTGTGACACCAAAGCGTCCTGATGCAACTTGCTTGATGGCACTAGAAGCAGTATCACCATTTCGCAAGCCCTTCAGGTGGGGTAGGGTGGGCGAGTAGCCGGACGCGTCTACATCATCCAAAACGTTGTAACGTACCGGATCTTCGCCACCTTCCCCAGAGTTGGATTTACCTCCAATCCGGTTCATAGCGATCGCCAGAACTTCATGGGCTTCCCGTGACAATGCGCCTAATGACATCCCACCAGTACAGAAGCGTTTGAGAATTGATTCTGCTGATTCCACTTCTTCTAGAGGAATTGAAGGGCGATCGCTGTGGAAGTCTAACAAGTCTCGCAATGCAGTGATTGGTCTGCCTTGGAGATACTGTTTGTAAACTTCATAATGGTCGTATTGCTTGGTTTTGACAGCCTCATGCAATGCTTTGGACATTTCTGGGCTGTTCATGTGGTACTCGCCACCAGGACGGTAGTTGACAAACCCTAAGTTCTCCAACTTCTTGGCGTTTAGTTCTGGGAAGGCTTTGCTGTGGATGGAAAGCACTTCTTGTGCCAGTTCACTCACGCTTAAACCGCCGATGCGAGAAGCCGTACCTTGGAAGCCCAGTTCTAGTAAATCGCCACCAATCCCAATTGCTTCAAAGATTTGCGCGGCTTGATAACTAGACAGTAAGGATATCCCCATCTTGGAGAGGATTTTCAGCAATCCTGACTCGACAGCTTTACGGTAATTGCCAATAGCTTGTTCTAAGCTGATGCTAGTCAATTTACCCCGTTCCATGAACTGCTGTATTTTTGGGTCAAACCACCAATCTCGAACTGTGTCTAAAGCCATGTAAGGGCAAACAGCACCCGCACCATAGCCAATCAAACAAGCAAAGTGATGGGTACTCCAACACTGTGCTGTATCTACAATTAGGGATGTTTTCATCCGTAAGCCTTCGCGGATCAGGTGGTGATGGACTGCACCCACAGCCAATAAAGGCGGAATATAGCTGGATTCTGAGCTAATACCACCACCAGCGCGATCGCTCAAGATTAATATCTTCGCACCAGCCCGCACTGATTCAGCTGCTTGTGCTTGTAAAGCTTTGACTGCGGTTTTTAACCCTTCTGGGCCGTTGGCAATAGGAAATACAGTGGACAACTCTGCTGTTGCAAAACCAGAGGCTTTGATTGCATCTAATTCTGTTTCTGTCAACACAGGCGAATCCAACTTCAGCCTCTTAGCATATTCTGGTTTCGGTTCTAATAAATTACCCCGTTCACCCAATTCCACCTTCAAAGACATCACCAGCTTTTCTCGCAGTGGGTCAATTGGTGGGTTGGTTACTTGAGCAAAACGCTGTTTGAAATAGTCATACAACAGGTGGGGTTTGCCTGACAGCACAGCGAGAGGAATATCATCACCCATACAGAACGTTGGTTCTGCACCATTCCCCGCCATTTGTTCAATCACCATTTCCACATCTTCGCTGGTGTAACCAAAGGCTGTTTGCTGGCGGAGTAAGGTTTGTTTATCAACGGTGAATTGTCCTTTACCGTTACCATTGCCATTACCGTTACCGTTGCCATTACCGTTTGTCCCATGACTATTGACTAATGACTTTAAGTCTTGGCGATAGTTTTGCAACCATTCTCCATAAGGATGCTGCTGGGCAATTCTTTGTTTAATTTCCCAGTTTTTCAAAATTTCCTGGGTTTCTAAGTCCACGGCGATCATTTGCCCTGGCCCCAGTCTACCTTTCTCCACAATATTGTCTTCAGGGAAGTCAACCACACCTGCTTCTGATGCCACAACAATGTAATCATCTTTAGTAATGACATAGCGTGCTGGTCTTAAGCCGTTGCGGTCGAGGGTTGCGCCAACTTTCTTACCATCACCAAAGACTAACAGTGCTGGGCCATCCCAAGCTTCTTGCAAACCACTGTAATATTCATAGAAATCAGTAATTTCGGGATAATTCTGCAATGATGGTTGATTTTGGTAAGCCTCTGGCACCATAATCATCAAGGCTTCTAAGGGGCTACGTCCCGAACGCACTAGTAATTCTAGGACATTATCTAAGGTGGCAGAGTCGCTGCTATCTAAAATCACTAAAGGCTTGAGTTCATCATTGCGATCGCCCCATACTGGATGGCTAATGCTGGCTTCTCTGGCCATCATCCAGTTGATATTACCCAACAGAGTATTAATTTCTCCGTTATGTCCTAACAACCGCATTGGTTGCGCTAAAGGCCATTTAGGCATAGTGTTGGTGCTAAAGCGCCGATGATAAACGGCAAAGGCACTCTTGTATTCTGGATTTTTTAAATCCGCATAAAAGTCTCCCAGGACAGCAGAACGCACCATACCTTTGTAGACAATTGTGCGGCTAGACAAGGAGCAAATATAAAAATCTTCCGAGACAGTTTTTGCAGCTTTAAAAATTCGCTTGCGGGTAATGTACAATTGTCTTTCTAATTCATCACCAGTTTGATCGGCTGCGAGAAAAACTTGTTCTATGTGAGGCTGATTTTCTTTGGCTTGTATTCCTAATAAATGGGGATGTACTGGTACTTCTCGCCAGCCCAATACTGTAAATTTTTCCTCAGTGGCAACTTTCTCAACTTGTGCTTTCGCTTTTTGTGCAACTTCTGGCTCTTGCGGTAAAAATATCATCCCCACAGCAATATTGCTGGTAGAAGAAATTTCCATCCTGCCTGAGAAATATTCTTTTTGCAACAACTCCCAAGGAATAGCCGTTAATATACCTGCACCATCGCCAGAGTCATGGTCAGCGCTACAACCACCACGATGTTCCAAGCAGGTCAAGGCGGCTAAGGCTTTGGTGACGATTTCATGGCTGGCAATATTCTGGCGATGTGCAATAAAACCTACACCACAGGCATCTCGCTCCTCTACTAACCACCTTTGTCCTTGGTAGGTATCTCTAGAGTCTTTATCCGAAAATTTTATTGTTTGCAATTGATTCACCCTTTGATCGTTCATAGCCTATTCCTGAGAGTTAAGTCACAAATTTTGCCACTGCTTAGGAGGGAAGTTTCGCAATTTCGCATCGCAGCAATACATAAATCACTGAAATTTAGGGAAAAAAAATTTTAACTGCGGTTATTTATGAATTTAACCGTGTTAAAATTATTGCGTTCATTCTTATGTGTTTATGCTGGGTTAGACAAATTCCATCTTGTTCTAATTTTATCTATTTTGGTTCTAAACCAAGTATTTTCTCAGTTTTCTTCAGATGACAGATGTCTGTCAGGTAGACAGCCTCAGCTTACCTAATACAAAATTTCAACTGAAAAACTTACTATTATAAAAGCTGTAAGATTCCTGATTCAGCAACGAAATCAGCGTATTACACTATATACCCATTTGACAATTCCTAAATATTTTTATTGTTGTGTATATTGGCTGCTCACCCGTTGCAACTCTTGTTACTAACAACTATGCCTCGCCTCTAAGTAACAAAATAGCAACTATGAGTGAGGAAAGAGTATTTTAAATATACATTTGATGACCAAAACTATATATTTATAGTTTGGCTGGAACTAGTGCCAGTTAAAACAGTCAGTTACAGTGGTTTTAGCGGAAAAAGGGCTTGTGCTTCTCATAAGAGATAACTAGCCAATTTATAGGTTATCACGTTTCTTGAAAAGTTAAATCACCTTATTTTAAGAGTTGGAGACAATTAGTTCAGCCTGTCTCTGAGGTGAGAACTGACAAAATTACTGCATAAAATATGTTAAAAATGCCAAATTGGTATCGCAAAAAATCTTATCCTGTTGTGACCAAGCCTGTCGCATATCAATTCTTTCGGGCCACTGCATCACCCATCATTGCCACAATACTAAGTTTATCTCCTATTTGGGTTGCCCTAGCTCAACCTGTACCACAGATAACGCCGCGATCGCCAGCATCGTCTATGCGAAAAGCATCATCTTCTGGTAATCAAATTTCCCTTAATGGTCGGACAATACCTGGCGCTTGGTTAGTAAAATCAGGCACGTATGATCAGCCAATAATTTATCTCAGTGATGGAGTATTTCGCCAGGCCATTGGAGTTGATTTCTTAAACAGCAATAATCCAGCCAGACAACCAATCCAGTGGTTCTCCTCTGCTACCAGTCCACTGGTTTTAGTCACTCAGCTACAAGGTGGATACCGTTATTTAGATATTACTAAATTTGTTCAACAAGCAAATTGGCAGTTACAAACTAATGGTAACACTTTGGTAATTGTCACGCCCCAAGCTCAAATTAAAAATATTATTACTGGTCAGCAACCTCTCAATCCTCCTGGTATTAATACTATCCGGGAAAACCGCATTGTAGTCGATTTAGACCGTGCCACACCTTGGATAGTCAGGCAAGGATTACCTATTAAGCAAGTGCAAACGCCGCCAGCAGATGATCCAGATGCGATCGCACCTAAACCAGCTACCCTGCCTAATCGGGAATGGACAATTACACTGGATGCTATAGCTGATCCTGCATTAATCCAACGTTATACTCCTGCCCCACAGCCGCCATCACTACCAAGTTTAATCAAACAAATATTACCAGAAACACAACCAACGCCTGAGAAATTGATTCAAAAAGTTGAGGTGGTGAATAACCAAACTATTGTGAGTCTCAGCGTTCCCTTTGGTTGGTCTCCTCGTGTAACTACAATAGATAATCCGCATCGTCTCATGGTCGAGATTCGCCCCGATGCAATGGTAGAAAGGAATATAGCCTGGGCAAATGGGTTGCGTTGGCGACAGCAATTTATTAATTTAGGGAAAGAACGTTTTCCTGTGGTGTGGTTAGAAGCTAACCCCCGTGCAGTCAGTTTTAAACCAATTTGGGCAACTCCTGAGACTTTAATTGGTACTGCTCCCTTAATTCAAACAGCGCAAAAATACTTAGCTTTAGCGGCAATTAATGGTGGCTATTTTAACCGCAACAATCGATTACCTTTAGGTGCGATTCGTCGAGATAATCAGTGGATATCCGGGCCAATTCTTAATCGAGGTGCGATCGCTTGGAATAACTCTGGGCAATTTTACGTAGGTCGCCTGACATTACAAGAAACTTTAATTGCGCCTAACAATCTCCGCTTACCAATTTTATTTCTCAATAGTGGTTACGTGCAGAGTGGCATTGCTCGTTACACCCCCAGCTGGGGAACAACTTACACTCCCCTTACAGATAACGAAACTATCCTCCTAGTTCAAAAAGACGAAGTTAGTAGTCAGTTAGCGGGTGGAAAAGCCGGACAAACCCCTTTCCCTATCCCCCAAGATGGCTACTTGTTAACTTTGCGCGGAACTGCTGCAACTACTGCTATGCAACTCCCTACAGGTACAAAAGTTACCCTTACTAGTGCCACTACCCCCGCTGATTTTAGCCGTTACCCCAACATTGTAGGAGCCGGGCCATTATTAATTCAAAATGGTCAAATTGTTATTGATGCGAAAGCTGAAAAATTCAGTAATGCTTTTATTGCAGAAAAGGCCATTCGTAGTGGCATTTGCACCACAGCCACGGGTACGCTGATGATTGCTGCTGTGCATAACCGTGCTGGTGGTGCAGGGCCGACACTAGCAGAACACGCTCAATTGATGAAACAGCTTGGTTGTGTGAATGCTCTCAATTTAGATGGTGGCAGTTCAACTAGTCTTTATTTAGGCGGACAATTACTTGACCGTTCTCCTAATACTGCGGCTCGTGTGCATAACGGTATTGGGATTTTTTGGCAACAAAGATAAATGAATCATAAAATATTCATTTCAACCTTTATCCTTCAAGTTCGCAACAAATTTTAAAGATTGGAATAAGCTGGAATGGCACTAGATAAAGAGTTTGTGTATTCACCATAGTTTAGTCGTGACTCTTTACACCCTAAAGTTTGATTTTGTTATGGTTAGCAAGGTGTAATTGAATTGCTCATTTTCACGGTTGCAAGATTGCGCCAGATTTTTCCATCAATGGTTAAGAGTAAGGACAGCTTGTTATGTCTCCAAACGAGGTAACTATGGCTCAATATCAAGAAACCGCACCAACTAAGACTTTACCCCTACCTGCGGCGATCGCGAATCGCGGTGTTGCAGCAACTGAATTGCGCCCTTGGGGTTCTTTTACTATTTTGGAAGAAGGGCGTGGATATAAAATTAAACGCATTGAAGTGAAGCCTGGACACCGCCTCAGCCTGCAAATGCACCATCATCGCAGTGAACATTGGATTGTTGTCTCTGGTACAGCCAGAGTAACTTGTGGCGATCAAGAAATATTATTGGGTAATAATCAGTCAACTTATGTACCTCAATGTACATCCCATCGTCTCGAAAATCCTGGAGTGATTCCTTTAGTACTAATTGAGGTACAAAATGGCGAATATTTAGGTGAAGATGATATTATTCGCTACCAAGATGATTATGCGCGGACAGAAAACTAGTTGAACTGGGATCTAGGAAACTAGCAAAAGAAATTGCACTCCGTAAATTTCTGACTGAAGCATACAGAAATTTGCGGAGCCGCGATCGCTAATTTACTTAGGCTAGATGCTTAACTCGTATTTTTAAAGCAAAAAGCTAAATCATTGAGATTTAAATACCTCTGTACTCAGTTTGTTTGACATTATTAGGCAACCAGATAAATCTCACGCTGGGTTTTGCAAATCAACCTCTTCATTTACAATAAAAAAGCAAAAACCAGTTTTTTAGGTTTCTCGTCACGCCATCTTTCCTTAAGGTGGGCTTGCAATTGCCAAAACAAATTCAATGATTCAACTGAGTCAAGCAGCAAAAATCGAAATTGAACGATTAAAGTCAAAGCAACAGCCCAATGTCTTGGTCAGGTTAGCTGTTAAACCAGGGGGATGCTCTGATTTATTTTACGATATGTCGTTTGATGAGATTCTCCAAGAAGGCGATCGCACTTTTGAAGTGAGTGGTCTGCAAATTCTTATAGATAACCAAAGCCTACAATATGTTAATGGGTTAGTATTAGATTATTCTGAAGATTTAATGGGTGGAGGCTTTCGTTTCCACAACCCTCAAGCAGTTACCACCTGTAGTTGTGGTAATTCATTCTCGATTACACAAGATTTCATCGTCCATAGTTAAACATTAATTACTCTGGGCGTAGGTTAATTGCCTAACCGAAGGGCTTAGTCAAAGTAGTTTGACATAAAAGCACGAAAAAAGATATAATCAGGATTTGTAAAAACTTAGACCCCTAAGCAGCTTAACGCGCTGTGACTCATGCCAACCATACAGCAACTAATACGTAGCGAACGCGAAAAAGCGCGTCAGAAAACCAAGTCTCCAGCTCTCAAGCAATGCCCGCAACGCCGCGGCGTTTGTACCAGAGTCTACACAACCACACCTAAAAAGCCTAACTCAGCCCTACGCAAGGTAGCAAGGGTAAGGCTGACATCCGGGTTTGAGGTGACAGCCTACATTCCAGGGATTGGTCATAACTTACAAGAACACTCCGTAGTCATGATTCGTGGCGGTCGGGTTAAGGATTTGCCAGGGGTAAGATACCATATCATCCGTGGCACCTTAGATACAGCGGGCGTTAAAGACCGCAAACAAGGACGTTCCAAGTATGGAACCAAGCGCCCGAAAGCAGCCAAAAAATAAGGCAGAGGCGATTAGTCGTGTCTCATGGCGATTAGTCGCTTTGTCTGGAAGCGCTAAAAAAATATAAAAAGTTAGCGATCGCTCTCAAACAGTTGTGAAAATAGATAAAAGTATCTGTTTTCAAAAGTTAAATTAGTTAAGTTACCACTGCCAGCCTGCACTCAGCGAGCAAGTGTAGGTTTTATGGAAATTGCTGTAAGCGACAGCAGCATTTTCATCTGGGAAATTCATACCTGCGATGTTGTCGCTTTGTGTGTCCGATTCAGGATAACAAATCAGCAATTCAGGGTCGCTGCAACTGTAGTGTAAAAAAATTGCGGCAGTCTGAGTGGCAGCTTCCACCACTCCGATACTGCGCTGTCTGATAGCATATAATTTCGTTGCCAAATTCCGAATTAAGGGTACAGTATGTCTCGTCGTGGTGTAGTTCAAAGGCGGCCAGTTCCGCCTGACTCAGTTTATAATAGTCGTCTGGTGAGCATGATGATTCGCCGGATCATGCGTCACGGAAAAAAATCACTAGCTGCACGTATAGTTTATGAAGCTTTAAAAACTATTGAAGAACGCACTGGTAATGCTGCGTTAGAAACCTTTGAAAGAGCAGTGCGTAATGCCACACCATTGGTAGAAGTGAAAGCTCGTCGTGTTGGTGGTGCAACTTACCAAGTCCCAATGGAAGTACGCTCAGAACGCGGTACCACCCTAGCACTACGTTGGCTAGTGCAATTTTCTCGGTCAAGGCCAGGGCGCACAATGGCTGGCAAATTAGCCAATGAATTAATGGATGCAGCCAACGAAAGTGGTAATGCGATCCGTAAGCGGGAAGAAACGCACCGGATGGCAGAAGCAAACAAAGCCTTTGCCCACTATCGTTACTAAACAAAACAGCGATATATCCAGCCTCAATAAGCGGTATATCGCCAACAGATAAAAATCCAGACGGTTATCCGTAAAAGTATAGAATCTTAACAAAGAGTAATATACAAGATATCATGAGGCAAAAACTATAGGAGGCTACTGTGGCACGTACAAACCCGCTGGAGAAAGTACGCAATATCGGGATTGCGGCGCATATAGATGCGGGAAAAACAACGACAACAGAGAGAATATTATTTTACTCTGGGATAATTCATAAAATTGGTGAAGTTCACGAAGGAACTGCTGTAACTGACTGGATGGAGCAAGAGCGGGAGCGGGGAATCACAATCACTGCTGCGGCCATTAGCACCAGTTGGAAAGATTATCAAATTAACATTATCGATACTCCTGGCCACGTAGACTTCACAATCGAAGTAGAACGCTCCATGCGCGTGTTGGATGGTGTAATTGCTGTATTTTGTTCAGTAGGTGGAGTACAACCACAATCTGAAACAGTATGGCGGCAAGCAGATCGCTACGCGGTACCTCGGATCGCCTTTATTAACAAAATGGATCGCACAGGCGCGAACTTCTATAGAGTTCATGAACAAATGCGCGATCGCCTACGGGCGAATGCCATTGCCATTCAACTGCCCATTGGTAGCGAAAATGACTTCAAAGGCATCGTAGACTTAGTACGGAAACGTGCATACATCTACAATAACGACCAAGGTACGGATATTCAAGAAACGGATATTCCGTCAGATATGCAGGAGCAAACTGAAGAGTATTACACCAAGCTGGTAGAAGCAGTTGCTGAAACCGATGATGCTTTGATGACCAAATACTTTGACGGGGAAGCGCTGACAGAAGAAGAAATCCGGGCGGCCCTGCGGAAAGGGACAATTGCTGGCACAATCGTGCCTGTACTTTGTGGTTCAGCCTTTAAAAACAAAGGCGTGCAGTTAATGTTGGATGCAGTTGTAGATTACCTACCCGCACCAACAGAAGTTCCTCCCATTCAAGGCACACTCCCCAATGGTGATACAGTCGAGCGCCGAGCTGATGACAATGAACCTCTAGCAGCTTTGGCATTTAAGATTATGGCTGACCCTTACGGTCGCCTCACCTTTGTTAGAGTTTATTCTGGTGTTCTGAAAAAAGGTAGCTATGTATTAAATGCTACGAAGAACAAAAAAGAACGAATTTCCCGTTTAGTTCTGATGAAGGCAGATGATCGCCAAGACGTAGAAGAACTACGGGCTGGGGATTTAGGTGCTGCGCTAGGGTTAAAAGACACCTTAACGGGTGATACTATCACTGATGAAGGCGCACCAGTAATTCTGGAATCCCTATTTATTCCAGAGCCAGTGATCTCGGTGGCGGTTGAACCCAAAACCAAGAATGACATGGATAAGCTATCCAAGGCTCTGCAATCTCTGTCTGAGGAAGACCCAACCTTCCGCGTTAATGTTGACCCGGAAACAAACCAAACTGTGATTGCAGGGATGGGAGAACTCCACCTAGAAATTCTAGTGGATCGGATGTTGCGCGAATTTAAAGTGGAAGCGAACGTGGGTGCGCCACAGGTAGCTTACCGCGAAACGATTCGTAAAACAGTTACCAACGTAGAAGGTAAGTTCATCCGGCAAAGTGGTGGTAAAGGTCAATACGGTCACGTTGTCATCAATTTGGAACCAGGGGAACCCGGTACTGGCTTTGAATTTGTCTCGAAAATTGTTGGTGGTGTAGTACCAAAAGAGTACATTGGCCCCGCAGAGCAAGGGATGAAAGAAAGCTGTGAATCTGGTATTTTAGCCGGATATCCATTGATTGACGTGAAAGCGACGCTAGTTCATGGCTCTTACCACGATGTAGACTCTTCGGAAATGGCTTTTAAAATCGCTGGATCGATGGCACTGAAAGAAGCTGTGCTAAAAGCTTCACCAGTACTATTAGAGCCTATGATGAAAGTTGAGGTGGAAGTTCCTGAAGATTATATTGGGAACGTCATTGGAGACCTCATCTCCCGCCGAGGGCAGATTGAAAGCCAAAGTACTGAACAGGGACTGGCTAAAGTGGCATCTAAAGTTCCACTGGCTACCATGTTTGGCTACGCTACCGATATCCGGTCGAAGACCCAAGGTCGAGGTATCTTTACGATGGAGTTCAGCCACTACGAAGAGGTGCCTCGCAGCGTAGCGGAAACTATCATTGCAAAAAGTAAAGGGAACGCTTAATTAAAAAAGGAAACGAGCATTCATGGCACGCGCAAAGTTTGAAAGAAATAAACCCCACGTTAACATCGGTACTGTTGGCCACGTTGACCACGGTAAGACCACTTTAACAGCAGCTATCACCATGACTTTGGCTGCTCTCGGTCAAGCGGAAGCTAAAGGCTATGACCAAATCGATAACGCACCCGAAGAGAAAGCGCGGGGTATTACGATTAACACCGCTCACGTTGAGTATGAAACTAAAAACCGCCACTATGCTCACGTAGACTGTCCTGGACACGCTGACTATGTGAAAAACATGATCACTGGTGCAGCACAAATGGACGGCGCTATTCTTGTAGTAGCTGCGACTGACGGCCCTATGCCTCAAACCCGCGAACACATTTTGTTAGCTCGTCAGGTAGGGGTTCCTAAACTAGTGGTCTTCTTGAACAAAGAAGATATGGTAGACGACGAAGAATTGCTAGAGTTGGTAGAACTAGAAGTTAGGGAACTACTTTCTAGCTATGAGTTTGATGGGGACAATATTCCTGTTATTCGAGGTTCTGGTCTGCAAGCTCTAGAAGCAATGACCAAAAACCCCAAAACTCAGCGTGGAGAAAATCCTTGGGTAGACAAAATCTACGAATTGATGGACGCTGTAGATTCCTACATCCCCGATCCTGAGCGTGACATTGATAAAGCCTTCCTGATGGCTGTAGAAGATGTGTTTACAATCACAGGTCGTGGTACAGTTGCTACCGGACGTATCGAACGCGGCAAAGTTAAAGTGGGCGATACCGTAGAACTAGTGGGTCTGAAAGAAACTCGTAGCACCGCCGTTACCGGGATTGAAATGTTCAAGAAGAGCCTTGATGAAGGCTTGGCAGGGGACAACGCTGGTGTACTGCTCCGTGGTCTGAAAAAAGAAGATATTGAACGGGGTATGGTAATTGCTAAACCCGGTTCTATCACTCCTCACACCCAGTTTGAAGGTGAAGTATACGTCTTAACAGAAAAAGAAGGTGGTCGGAAAACACCATTCTTCGCTGGATACCGTCCTCAGTTCTATGTGCGGACAACTGATGTAACCGGCACCATTAAAGCTTTTACCTCTGATGAAGGGGCAGACGTAGAAATGGTGATGCCTGGCGATCGCATCAAAGTTACTGTGGAATTGATTAATGCGATCGCAATTGAAACAGGTATGCGCTTTGCGATTCGTGAAGGTGGCCGCACTATCGGTGCTGGTGTCGTCGCTAAAATCGTCAAGTAGTACATTTTTACCCGAATAACAAAGAGCAGAGATGCTAAGATGCCTCTCTGCTCTTTTATCTGAAATTACTGGCAAAAATGAGGAATCAAAAATAGAGAGTAAAAAAACACAAAATTAACTACTCCCAATTCCTCAATCTCGACTCTCCTAATAAATCAGAACCTGGAAAATTAAAGATGGCAACTCTACAACAGCAGAAGATTAGAATTCGTTTAAAAGCTTTTGACCGTCGATTATTAGATACATCTTGCGAGAAGATTGTAGACACAGCTAATCGGACTAACGCTACAGCTATAGGCCCAATTCCCTTACCGACAAAACGGAAAATCTATTGCGTGTTGAGATCGCCTCACGTAGATAAAGATTCGCGCGAACATTTTGAAACCCGTACTCATCGTCGCATTATTGATATCTACCAGCCTTCCTCTAAAACTATTGATGCGTTAATGAAGTTAGATTTGCCATCAGGTGTGGATATTGAAGTCAAGTTGTAATCAGTCAAGAGTCAATAGTTATAAAAAAATTATTATTGACAATTGACTATAGTACGAACACGGAACTAGCCCTGAGAAAATTGATCTCAGGGCTTTTTATTTAGTGATAGAATGTAAATAAAGTACGGGAAAGCAGAGAACAATAAATTTTTAAAATTAAATTTATTATAAGGTAACAATGACATCTTCTTCTAGAATTGCTGTTCGTGAACTACCTCTGTTCCCGTTACCCGAAGTAGTTCTTTTTCCGACCAGACCATTACCATTACATATCTTTGAATTCCGCTACCGAATCATGATGAATACGATTTTGGAAAGCGATCGCAGGTTCGGAGTACTAATGGTCGATCCAGTAAAAGGCACGATTGCAAATGTTGGCTGTTGTGCAGAAATCATCCATTACCAGCGCCTACCAGATGACCGGATGAAGATGCTGACTTTGGGACAACAAAGGTTTCGGGTCTTAGAGTATGTACGGGAAAAGCCTTATCGCGTCGGTTTGGTACAGTGGATAGAAGATGAACCACCAGCCAAAGACTTACGTCCTTTAGGTGCAGAAGTTGAACAACTGCTTAAAGATGTAGTGCGTCTCTCTGCCAAATTAACAGAACAAAACATTGAATTGCCAGAAGAATTACCAGACTTGCCAATAGAGCTATCTTATTGGGTAGCCAGTAATCTTTACGGTGTGGCGGCTGAACAACAGTCATTGCTAGAGATGCAAGATACAGCTGCTCGCTTAGAACGAGAAGCAGAAATTTTAACTTCTACTCGTAATCATTTAGCTGCTCGTTCTGTACTAAAAGATACTTTTAATCAGAAATCTTAAGCGAAGATCGATGAAAAATTATGCAGAGTCTAAAGTTTCTTGGCGTTCTACCCTGTGAGTTCACTATATATGTGTTCTTGCAAGAGTAGTCGCTAACTCTGCAAAAACAAACTTACTTGATATGAAGTTTTTCGTTCTGGGATTATGCTTCCACAACGTTGACAGATAAAACCCCATAGCTACCAAAGATTTTTAAAATTTCTATGTAAGCCATTAAATCGGCTATAGCAGATTGCATTTTGGGTTTTGTAATATCTGTCTCTAGGTCGATAAAAAATACATATTCTCCTAGCGATCGCTTGGTAGGGCGAGATTCAATTCTGCTAAGATTAATGCCTAGTTCAGCAAATACTTGCAAAGGCTTGATTAACGCACCAGGAATGTTTGCAGGGACGCTAAAAGCTAGAGAGCTATGAGTAGGATTTAATGTATTTATCTGATATTCAGATGTTAGCTGATTTTGACTCACTACCCAAAAGCGAGTACAGTTTTCTGGATAGTCATTAATTCCTTGAGCAAGAATCGGCAAATTATAGAGTTGGGCAGCTCTAGAAGAAGCGATCGCAGCTGCTGTTACATCTTGTTGTAGTAATTGTAGAGCTTCTGTTGTGGAATTGTTCGGTATGATTTGTACAGTTGGCAGGATTTTACCTAACCAATTTTGACATTGTGCTAAAGCCTGGGGGTGGGAATACACCTTCTGAATGTGATCTAAACTGGGAGCGCAAGAAATTAAAGTATGGACAATAGGCATAACTAATGCCAATTGAATTCGCAAACTATCCAATTGCCATAGTGCATCCATTGTCATAGTGACACTACCTTCAATGGAATTTTCTACTGGTACAACCGCTAACTCAGTTTCTCCATCTGCCACCGCTTGGAGCGATTGAGCTATGCTGGGGTATGGGCATAAAGTAGCTGCAATTCCTGTAGTTTTGCTCAACCAATTGACATATAAAACTGCTGCTTGTTCTGCATAAGTGCCTGGTGGCCCTAGATGAGCAATAGATAAAGACATAGCATTTAAATGGGAATTACTGTGAGATTCATAGACTATACCGCAGGCAAATCCACTCTTAAAGAAACAAAATATTGATTTAAATTGCTTTGTTTGACTTCATACTCTTGTTTTCTATTGAAGAATGATACAGCTTTTAATTATATTCATCAGCACATTTACTGGGTTTTGTAGTACGAAAACAATGTTAGGGTGCCGAATTTACTGGTGTATGGAATCCAACTAACCATAAATTTAGAGACATCAGTATAGTAGCGATTTTATCTTGTAATACTTGCATAGATTGGATGTACCTTTGATTATCTGAATCTCTACCAGCAAGGAAAGTAACCTAGGGAAAAACTGCCATGATTGCAGCTTTTGTCTGACTAACTTAGAACGAAAGGCTAGAGAACCAATGCCAACGATAGCGGGAATGGATACAACGGAGCCGAGAGATTAACGTTTTTCTCTTCATGATCATCTTCTGTTTTAACACTGGTATAATTTTTGCTTTTTTTGATATTTATACTTAAAAAAAGTATTTTCATAAAATAGCTGTGATTTGATTTATAATTATATAAATAGTAATAATTTTAAAAAAATTCGTATTATTGTGTAAATCTATTATTCAGATTTGAGGTTTAACATAAGTATGACTTATCCTCACTTTTTTATTTAATTAAAATAATAACTACACTAAATTTATTAATATATAAAAGTATTAAATAATTGCTGTCTGCAAATCATGCCTACCAGATTTACTGCTTCTCAATCGGTAAAAATTGCTGTACCGCAACAGCCTATTCCTATTCAACATTATTTGCGGCAGCCTCAAAGATTGGTGAATGCTCTAGTTGATAATAGTCGTTTTCAACAGCTTTCTGAGGAAGTATTTCGGTTAAAAATGCGTCCTCTATCATTTATGACATTAAGCATTCAGCCGACGGTAGACATGAGAGTTTGGGCAGAATCAAATGGCGTAATTTATTTGCGATCGCTAAGTTGTGAAATCCTCGGATTTGAATATATTAACCAACGTTTTTCTCTTAATTTACAAGGTCATTTGTCACCCTATCAATCTAGTAGTGGTACTCGCCTGGAAGGAAAAGCCGATTTAGAAGTACAAGTAGAACTCCCGCCACCACTTTCTTTTACGCCAAAGTCAATTTTAGAAGCTACTGGTAATGGTTTGCTGAAAAGTGTGCTATTAACTGTTAAGCAAAGATTATTACATCAGCTATTAATAGATTATCGTCATTGGGTGACATCTCAAATGACAGAGAAAGCAATAGAAGATAATAGTGGTGACTTACCAATTTTGAATTTAGATTAGTTTTATCTAATTATTAAATTAAGAATTAATGGCTACTTTAAAGTAGCCATTAATTGGTTAAAGTTTGGGAAAAATAGCTATCACTACATCTGTGTGAAAGAAAAATTAGCACACCAAAACCTGATCGCACCTACCAAGCAATACCCCAAATTATGCAAATTACTGCTGAATTTGGCAAGGGCTGAAAGATTTACGATGTAGAGATGAAGCGCCGTATTCTCGTAGCGCCTGTAAATGTTTTGGGCTACCGTATCCTTTATTCTTTGCCAAGTCATACTGCGGATACTTTGATGCTAAACGCAGTATCAAGTCGTCACGCCAGACTTTAGCCACAATACTAGCAGCTGCGATAGAAAGCGATCGCTCATCTCCTTTGACTATTGTTTGCTGTGGTATTTGCAAATCTTTAATTGCTTGATTACCGTCAACCAAGCATATTACAGGCTGCACTTTCAATTTAAGTACAGCCCGTTTCATAGCTAATAGTGTCGCCTGCAAAATATTTATTTGATCAATTTCAGCAGTTGCAGCAAAACCAATTCTCCAGTCTGTTGCCAGCTGATAAATTTGTGCTGCTAACTTAGTTCTGCGAGAACTAGACAGCTTTTTACTATCGTTAATGCCAGAGGCGATGAGTTCCGGAAAAGCGCTGTCAGGTAAGATGACTGCTGCTGCAACAACAGGCCCAAATAAAGCACCACGCCCGACTTCATCGACACCCGCAATTAATCCTGGGATACCGAATAAATCAGGTGTGAACTCCAACCAAGGGAGTTCAGCCAAGCCTGCTGGTACAACAGCAGTTTGTTTAATTTCTATCTCCATAGGAGATATTAACTGTCCTCAGAATTAGAATCTACAGCAGAGGAACGACGACGGCGGCGACGGCTACCTGTGGCAGTTAGATTTGCTTCAGATTCTTCAGCATTAGTAGCAAATCCATCTAACTCAACTTTTTCTGGTGGTGGAGATTGTTGCTCTAACTCTACTGGCGGTGAGATGTTTACTTCTTTATTGGGAGTTTCGGTAATAGTTGTAGCGGAGGGCGTTTCTGGGGCTGTACTTGCTCCTTGTCCAGGCTGAACAACGTTAATAATCACCGACTTGGGATTTTTGACTTCCCGATCCAATTTCACTAAGGGAGATATTCCCATCAAAGCAAAAACATCTTGTTCTTCTAAAGTCATTTCTACGGTTCTAATCTCCGGTGGTTCAACCACTGGTTTGACTGGTTCTGTTTTGATGACTTTATTGCGTTCGACTCTTTCTGTCCAACCTGATTTACCTAAGCTAGGTGCTGGAATTTCTGGTGTTGGGCTTAAGTCAACGTCATTATCCAGATCTAGCTCGGTATCGTTCTCAAAACCTAACGAATTAGGAGCCAGCCTTGTTTCATCTTTACCATTTGCGCCATTGATGCCAATGCGTCTACGACGGTTAGTGCGACCACCACGCTTATTGTTATCACCCAATTCGTGATAGCTGGGATGATTGACTAAATTCAAGGAGCTTAAATCGGTGTCACCATCAAAATTGTCACCAAAGCTATCAAAGCTTTCTCTTGGTTCTGTGATCCGCGCTACTGGCAAACGAGGTTCTCTTTGGGGCAAGGATACGAAACGCTCAGGCACTTCTGCTGGTGTTGGTAAGCGGTTTTCGTTTTCTCCGGGTAAATGGACTATGTGTCCTAAACCACCACAGGTTTGACAAGTTCCACCAAATAATTCGTAAATATTTTGACCTTGGCGTTTACGAGTCAGTTCTACTAAGCCAAGTTCTGTAAGTTGAGCGATTTGGGGGCGAGCTTTGTCTGCTTTGAGTGCTTTGTTGAAATGCTCCAGAACATGCAGTTGATCGCGCCGTGATTCCATATCGATGAAGTCTACAACAATGACTCCGGCGATATTTCGCAGTCGCAATTGGCGGGCAATTTCTGTGGCGGCTTCGCAGTTTGTCCACAACACTGTTTCTCTGGCTGTTGCCGATCGCGTGAACGAACCAGAGTTAACATCAATTACTGTCAGGGCTTCTGTTGGCTCAATAATGATGTAGCCGCCAGAAGGTAAATCTACTCTTGGTTTGAGAGCTTCCCTAATGGCGGCATTGATGCGGAAGTATTCTAATATGGGTGAGCGATCGCGGTGATGATCAATTAACAATCCTTGTGGTGTCTGTCCGCCACTCCAGTTCTGCAAGTACTGTTTCACCCGCTTTAGCCCAGTACTGGAATCAACCACAATTCGGTTGACATCTGCACCGTACATATCCCTTAATACCCGCTGGATAAAGTCATCATCCCGGTTCAGTAGTGCTGGCGCACGGGTCGATTGTGCTTCTTGCTGAATGGCTTCCCATTGCTTTTGCAGCAATTCCAAATCTTCCATAATGGCTTCTTCGGGTTTGCCTTCGGCTTCTGTTCGCACCAACAAACCCATCCCTGCCGGTTTGATTAAAATTGCTAACGCCCGGAGGCGATTACGTTCATTTTCACTTTTAATCCGGCGAGATAAATTTACACCCCGACCATAGGGCATGAGTACCACATAGCGTCCAGGTAAAGTAATGTTACCTGTTAGCCGCGGCCCTTTCGTACCGGTTGGCTCTTTCATGACTTGCACCAGCACTTTTTGTTGCGGTGCTAATAGTTCTGTAATGGCGGCGGCTGTTCGCTTTAACCTTAATGGGCCTAAGTCCGTTACATGAATAAAGCCATTACGTTCTGGATCACCAATATTTACAAAAGCTGCGTCAATTCCGGGTAATACATTTTCTACTACACCTAAGTAGATATCACCAATTTGGTGATGGCCTGTGGCTACAACGAGTTCTTGTATTTGATCTTCCGAAAATACGGCAGCGATTTGATGCTGCTCTGCGATGATAATTTGTTTTGGCATTCAATTTCCTCAAAAATTGGCAGCACGAGTGTAGTTCTGGAGGTTTGTTATGTCCCTCGCCCCTACCAGCTACTAAGGGTACTGCTGATAATAAAATTTGTGAAGCCGAGCTTCAAAGTTAAAGAGCAAATGTCTGAGTAATTGCGTTGACACGCCTGTTTATTCCAGAACGGCTGCATATTTTTTAAGTAAATAAATCAACCGTCCGTGGTTGATTTTTGATGCGATACCCGCACCACCTAGGGTTTAGGCATTTAGCAGTTGTTTAAAAAAATATAGAGTAAGAGTTGCCGACGGAGCCTGCTGTTAAGTTACTAGTTCGCAAGGTAGCTATAAAGAGAGGTTGCTTTTTAATCCGCTTCAGCTTATCTGGGATAAAACCCTAGAATTTTCTCTCTAGTATCTTTGCTTTCGCTCCCTGAGTATAAGGGTAGTGAACTAGTGAATTCAATGCAGCGTCAGAAAATTTCTCTTCACCTCATTCTAACGCAACCTTGCTAAAAATCAATTCCCACGATGTGCTACATCAGGGCAACTACTAGCAAGTTGCCCTTTAGGGATTATACTCCTAAAACTAACTGATTGCGGTGAATTTGCAGAAGTTGAAATTCTCGGTTTGCCACTACTGCCAGCATAGATAGGATTTGCTCAGGACGCAAGGAAACACCGTCGTTGCGACAACTACCTAGATAACGCAGAATCGAGGTAGGTTCAGCGGTGCTGTTGTTAACATTTACTAATGCTAATTCAAACAGGCGATCGCGCAGATTTACTATTTGAGTTTTGCCTGATTTGGTTGTTTGCTCTACGTTTATTTCGTCCTTCGCTAAGATGGCATCAATCCAATCTTGCCATTGTGCAGGTGTGCCTGCATCCAGCATGGCTACTGTAATCTGGTACTCGGCTGCGGCTAAGATTTGGGTAGCGGCGGGAGATTTTAAATCTATCTCTGCTACGCCATATATAGGTATATCGGTCGGCAGTTCCTGGGCTAACTTAGCTTGGAAAGCCTGGATATCTACAGGGGTCGTTAACTCAAAATCCACGATTTCGCCATTGCTCGTAGCACCTAAAGGTAAAGCACTGGCAATCATAATGCGTGGGTTGGGGTGAAATCCACCTGTAAAGGCAATTGGCAAACTTGCTCGGCGGATAACTCTGTCAAACAAGCGCAATAAATCCAGATGACCTAATAAAGCCATATCACCTTGTTTCCCAAACCAGACACGCAATCTTTGGGCTTTGGTGGTGTTGGGAACAAACTCACCTGCAAATTCTGGGATAGTAGGTGGCTCAATCACAATATTATGGCCAAAATCTGTGCCGCAGACACCACAATGCGAACAACCTTCAAAAGAACAATCGGGGACAATTGCTGCTTCTAAGGCGCGTTGTAAGTCTTCTTGCAGCCATTTTTTGTCAATTCCAGTATCAATATGATCCCAAGGGAGGGGAAGATCTAGGGAGTGGTGACTAGAGGAATCTTTTTCTTGTGGATGAAACAAATTCCATTCGCCGTTTTCGATTTGGCGGTATTTCCAGTCTAGTCCGGCTTCGGCGATCGCCTGACCCCAAGCCGTGAAGGCTTTATCTAAACCATCATACCAAGAATCCATGCCTGCACCTAGTTCCCAGGCGCGACGCAGAACTTTGCCCAAAGTGCGATCGCCTCTACCCACAAAGTCTTCCATTGCCGAAATGCGGACATCGGTGAAATTCACCTTGATTCCCCGAATCGGGCGGAATTCTTGCCGTAGTAGGCTTTGCTTGCGTTTAAATTCAGCGGTAGCAACTGAATGCCATTGAAATGGTGTATGCGGTTTGGGCGTAAAGTTAGAAATTGTCAGGTTAAAGTTTAGCGGTCTTCTGCCCTGACCCCGACATTCTCGCTGTAACCAACGTACCGTTTCAGCAATGCCGACAACATCTGCATCTGTCTCACCCGGCAAGCCAATCATAAAGTAGAGTTTGATTTTATCCCAGCCTTGTTCCCAAGCTGTTTTTACACCTCTCAGCAATTCTTCATTCGTCAAACCTTTGTTAACAATGTCCCGCATCCGTTGGGTGCCGGCTTCTGGTGCAAATGTTAATCCACCTTGCCGTGTACCACCAAGGATGTTGGCAATGTTCTCATCAAATCTATCTACGCGCTGACTGGGTAAAGTCAGGGAAATGTTTTCATTTTTTAACCGATTTTTGATTTCCATCCCTACCGCTGGTAGGGCTAAATAATCGGAACAACTCAGAGATAGTAAGGAAAATTCATTGTAACCAGTCGCCCGCATTCCCTGTTCGATGGCTTCGACAACTTTTTCTGGTTCTACATCCCTAGCCGGTCGGGTGAGCATTCCTGGTTGACAAAAGCGACACCCACGGGTACAGCCACGGCGAATTTCAATTATTAGGCGATCGTGTACTGTTTCTACGTAGGGAACCAACCCAATGGAGTAGGCGGGTATGGGAGTAGCGACTCGCCTGAGAATACGTTTTGGTACATCTGGATGGTTGGGATGGACTGAACCATCAGCAGCCATGTCATAAAACTGCGGGACGTATACCCCTGGTACCTGTGCTAAGTCGAGGAGCAAATCTTGGCGACTTAAGCCAGCGTTTTTTCCTTCCTCTAATACCAAACCGATTTCTGGTAAGAGTTCTTCACCATCACCTAACGCGAAGAAGTCGAAAAAGTCGGAGTATGGTTCAGGGTTTGAGGTAGCGGTTTGTCCACCAGCAAAAATTAGTGGATAATTCCCTGTTGCTCTTTCTTGCCATGTCAGAGGAATTTCTGCCAAATCCAACATTTCTAAGATGTTGGTTGCACCTAATTCATAACTAAGACTAAAACCTAAGATGTCAAATTCTTTTAGCGATCGCTTTGACTCTACAGCAAACAAGGGTGTGTTTGTTTCCCTGAGTTTGGCTGCTAAGTCTGTACCTGGGAGGTAAGCGCGATCGCACAATTGGCGCGGTTGGGCATTCAAAATGTTATAGAGAATGATATGCCCTAAATTAGACGAGCCAACTTCATATACTTCTGGGTAGGTTAACACCCACCTGATTACTGCCTTATCCCAAGGCTTATGTACTGCTAGGCGTTCGTTACCAAGGTAACGCGCGGGTTTTAAAATATCCGGTGTAATTAATTTTTCAACTGCAACAGCCACTGCGCTATCTTCTAGCTACTTTTAGTATTTACAGATAATCACCTCCAACCTTAGCATTGATTGAGTATAACCATAGGTTTATCTTTGCAACTGAAAACATCCTTTAATATTTTTGCTACAAAGATAAAATCTATGTTATAGTTAAGGGTTAACAATAGCTAAATCAATTGTATCTTCAAACTCAAACACCCCATCAAGTTGGGTTAATTCAAAGATAATTTTCAAGGCGGGAGAAACAGAACATAGCTTTAAACTTTGCCCCAAGTTTTGAGCCAGCTTTAGTGCAGACACCAATGCCATTAAGCCTGCACTGTCTAATGATTCTACTGCTGCCAAATCCACAAGCAAGATTGAGACATCATTTGGTGTTAATGCTGCTGTCAGATCTCGTTCAAATTCCAATGCGTTAACGGCATTGAGTTTGCCCTGTGGCCGAATAACTGTAATTTTTGGGCATTCCAGCACTGCTTGCATATTGACATCCTAAATTAGAGTTATTAAATCTTTAACCTGAGATTTATTTGAACATAATCTCTTTTTTTAAACATCGACCATACGTCTTACATCTCTTTGCTGAATCTTTATGGGTAAAGGGTATATCTTTAAAGATTGTCATAAATACAGGGTAAAATGTGTTTATATATACTTTTTTTTAATATCGGTTCTAAAACAATCAACATAGACAGCCACAGGATAAATTGCTCATCCGTAACTTTGCTGGGAATGCTTAATTTATATATACTTAAGCCTCTTCAGTTATAGCTAAGTATGAGATTAAAGATGCTCATTTGGAGAGAATAAGATAGAGTTCAAGGTAAATTATTTGGCAAAATATATGTGATCTAAATCACTAAATTTAAGTTTTTAGATCACAATTTATACTTAGCTCTATCCCAGATAATTTAGTATTACCTAAAATGGGTTAATAAATATGAAAACGAGGAAGTACGCTATTCGCCAACTGGTAGAAAAAGCTCTTGATATTAAAAAATTAACTCCAGAGATAGAAAATGAAATCAATTCTGAATTAACTCAAATGGGTTATATCTCGGATGTGGACTATGAAGCTTTGGAATTATTAATGGCAGAAATGGATGCTGGTAGAGTCAAGTTGGTTCCTAGCTGGGGATATTAATTTTTGTCATTAGTCAATGGTCAATGGTTAATTGATAATGACCTATATTTTTCTGTGAGATTTACTGTTTAGTTACTTGGTGTGGCGTAAACTGTGCTAGTCAGCATTAATGTTTGCATTAATATTAAGTCGCCATGCACCTTGCTAAACGCCTAGAAAAAATTCCTCCCTACCTCTTTGCTGAAATTAACCGTAAACGAGAAAAACTCGTCGCTGAGGGAGTTGACATCATTAATATGGCAGTTGGCGACCCCGATAAACCGACTCCTGCACACATTCTCCAGGTAATGCACGAAGCAATTGATGACGCTGCTACCCATAACTACCCGCCCTACGAAGGTATGCAAGAATTTCGGCAGGCGGCGGCTAAGTGGATGGAACGTCGGTTTGGGGTAACGGATTTAAACCCAGATACAGAGGTTGTAGCGTCTATTGGTTCTAAAGAGGCAATCCATAATACTTTTTTAGCTTTTGTGGAGGCGGGAGACTATACACTTATCCCTGATCCAGGTTATCCGGTGTA
Organism: Nostoc sp. C96; assembly: GCF_059384975.1. NCBI lineage: Bacteria > Bacillati > Cyanobacteriota > Cyanophyceae > Nostocales > Nostocaceae > Nostoc > Nostoc sp. C96. The sequence goes on from NZ_CM182020.1 coordinate 1,952,142, forward strand.
TCGCACTTCTACAATTTTTGCTGATGGTGTGCCTTTTACAATGCCACTGAAGCCAGAAAACCAGTTTTTGCCAGATTTAAACGCGATTCCCGAAGAAATTGCCCAAAAAGCCAAGCTTTTGTGGATTAACTACCCAAATAACCCGACTGGGGGAGTGGCAACGCTAGAGTTTTTTACAGAATTGGTAGATTTCTGTAAGCAGTACAATATCTTGCTGTGTCATGACAATGCTTACTCAGAAATGGCATACAACAGCTACAAACCGCCGAGTGTGTTACAAGTTCCTGGCGCAAAAGATATCGCCATTGAGTTTCACAGTTTGTCAAAATCTTACAATATGACAGGCTGGCGGGTTGGTTTTGTAGCTGGGAATGCACTGGGGATTCAAGGTTTAAGACAGGTTAAAACTAACGTTGATTCGGGTGTGTTTAAGGCAATTCAAAAAGCTGCGATCGCAGCTTACAATACCACAGAAGCCGAACTGCAAACTTTGATGTCTGTTTATCAACATCGCCGCGACACCATTGTTAAAGGATTGCAATCTTTAGGATGGCCGATTCAGCCGCCAAAAGCTACCCTTTACGTTTGGGTTCCTGTTCCTTCCGGTTATACTTCTGCGGAATTTGTAAATTTGCTGCTTGACAAATGCGGCATTATGGTAGCTCCCGGTAGCGGTTACGGTGCATCTGGTGAAGGCTTCTTCCGCATTGCTTTAACTATCCCAGAAGAACGAATGCAACAAGCTATTGAGCGAATGAAAGATGCTGGTATTTGCTACTAAAAAATTATGAAGTATGAAATATCAGCGTTGCTGAATAACCAGGATGAGACTAAATGAATTTAAATCTCAAACTAACTCATTAACCTCTCTGCGCCTTTGCGCGACGGACACTTTGCTCAAGTCGGCAGAGCCGCCCACGCAAGTGTCCTCCTCTGTGAGGTAAAATCATCTCAAAATTATTCAACACGGAACTATCAAATTTCAGACTTCGGACTTTCTACCTTGCCACATCTGCTGAATAAACTGATGGAGTTGCTGTTTAGCAATTAAGTCTGGTTCGCCTTTTGGTTCTTTGACTAAAACCTGACTCAACAGAGTAATTACTTCTGTGTCTAAAGCAGGGCGAAATAATTGGATAGGCCAAAGCAAATCAGATGCGTCTCGCAAGTCTGTAATTAATGGTGGTTCTTGAGTATGGTTTGCCAGCAGTAAAGGACGTACCCAACACAACTGACGAGACACGACAACTTCAATCACTTCCGCATACAAATTTTTGTCCCCATACTCTAAAGACACAATTTGTCCTGGTTGAAATTCTGGGCGTGTATCCATAATTATGTAGCTAAAGCCGTGGCGAAGATAATTGTGTACCTTTTCTCATTTTAATTGCGAGAATACTCTATCATTCACATAGACGCTATGTGGGCTGTCTTGAGAACAAACCTTTAGCGAAGAGAGAGTTTAGAATTTAATGTTATAAAATAAGTGAATAACTGTTAAGCTGTTAAGCGATCGCCAATAGGCATTCCGTTGTAGTAAATTATCGAAACAAGAGCAAAGAGCCGTGTCAGTCGAAACCATTGAGAAGAGTTCCACATCCCGCAAGCTCGCCCCTCGATATCGCGTTTTGCTCCACAACGACGACTACAACTCGATGGAGTACGTGGTGCAGACGCTATTAACCACCGTGCCGAGTCTTACTCAGCCCCAAGCTGTGAGCATCATGATGGAAGCCCATACTAACGGGTTAGCTTTAGTCATTACCTGCGCTCTAGAACACGCTGAATTTTACTGTGAAACATTGAAAACTCACGGTTTATCCAGCAGTATTGAACCTGATGAATAGTCATTTGTCATTTGTCATTGGTCATTTGTATTGTGCCTAACACTAAAACTGGCTACAAAAACAAAGCCCGTCTCCGCAGGTTAAAAAGATTAGATTTAAAATGAGTCCGCGCAGGCGGATTTTGTTTGTATAGCCGCGATTTCTAATCGCCCAGCTTGGTATTTTAACTAATTAGTATGAAAAACAACCTTGTTCGTTTAGCTCAACGCCCTGCCCCTATTCGGTTGAGTTGTTTTATTTTAATGCTGTTGCTGCTATGGTTGCCTTTTGCTGCCCCAATTTACTTACTAGTACGTGATGCTAACTTAGTAAGTATTTTGACAATGGTTTTGCTGTATGCAGAATTTATTTTACTTTTGAAGTTGTGGGGTAAGTATGTCTACCAGCAACCAAAGATATTGCAGCATTATGGCTTAGACACCACGCGACACAACAGGATAGATTTGCTGCGGGGCTTGGCTATAGGCTTAACTAATATTTGGATACTTTTTGGCATAGAAAGTCTTTTAGGTTGGTTGGTATGGCAACAGCCGAAAGTTTTCTTATTAAAAATAGTTATAGAAGGTTTAGTTGTTGGCTTGGCTGTAGGATTTGCCGAGGAGTTATTATTTCGCGGTTGGTTGCTTGATGAACTAGAACGCGACTATAACAAGCATGTTGCACTATGGACTGATGCTGTTGTCTTTGCTACCTTACATTTTATTAAACCATTAGAGGCAATTATTCAAACTCTGCCGCAGTTCCCAGCTTTAGTAGTTTTAGGGTTAACGCAGGTATGGGCAAAGCGTTGGCGTAGGGGACGTTTAGGTTTACCAATTGGTTTACATGGTGGTTTAGTTGGCGGCTACTACATTATTAATGTTGGTGGATTGGTTCAATATACTGGTGTAGTGCCTGATTGGATTACGGGAGTATATCAAAATCCTTTGATGGGTTTGATGGGATTATTTTTGATGAGTATTTTGGCGGTATGGATGAGCATGCGAACAGTAAAAAATTAAGATTACTGATTAGTTACCGGAAAAATTCGTATAAAAAAGCACAGTAATTTTAAAAATTTACATAAACATACAAAGAGGCTTCTTTTGCAGAAGACATATAGAAGAAGCCTCTCTCAGTAAACTCTAATTTTTTAAGAAAGCGTCAGGTAAGACATTTCTACTGTACTCATCCTGTTTAGCCTTAATACATCAACTATTTGGCTTACATTGAAGCTATCATCTGCAAATTTTTCTGCTGATGCTTCAATTATTTTTATTTTTGTAGCTTGTTTTTGACTGTTTACTTCTATTATTTCTGCTTTAAATATAAAATGCGCGTTTAGAGGAATAAAACATTTAACAGCTATTTGCTCCCTTACGGCAAGTTGTTCAATTTGGAAGATAAGAGGTTGCATTGAATGCTCCTGTTGGTAGTTGTTTACCATAGAAGCCTACTCATAAATTCACAGAACCTGAATAGTTCCTCTAAAGCTGCTGGAACAATCAAGACAGAAAGTATAAGGATTCTTCTAGAACTTCAGAATCGAACTTTTAGCCATTACAAACCCTTCTCAATTACAGTACCCACCAAACAAGCTTTATCTAATTTAACTCCGCTTAAATTTGCTCCTTCTAACTCGGCACACAGTAAGTTAGCGCCTGTCAAATTTGACCCCGCTAAATTCGCCCCCCGTAAGTCAGCTTCTTCAAGATTCGCCTCACTCAACAGCGTTCCTTGCAAATCAGCACGGCTTAAGTCTGCGCCTTTGAGATTTGCGCCACTCAAGTTAGCACCACGTAAGTCAGCACCACGCAAGTCAACGCCTTGTAAGTTAACGTTCATCAAATTCGCACCACTCAAAAAAGCACCGGCTAAAGATACATCACTTAGGGTTGCGCCCATCAAATTTGCGCCACGTAGATTGCTACCACGCAAATCAGCACTGGTTAAGTCGGCTTGCATCAAATTAGCTCCCATGAGGTTCGCCCGCAAGTCAGTTTCTTGCAGGTTCGCCCCCATTAAATTGGCTCCTTCTAAATGCCCACCTTCCAGCTTGGAACCACTAAAATTAGTACCAACAAGGGTTGCACCTGCAAAATTAATCCGGCTTAAATCGAGTTTACAAAGTTCCTCGTCTTCTAAATTTACCCCTGGTAGTTGTTTAAGGGTTCCTGATTTAATGGCTTCTATATTCATTGGGGGTAACTACCAATCTCCTCACTACTTTTGCTATGGCTATCCCAGCGAGTATCTAGTAACCACATACCGTTGCTGGCTTTGGTTGTCATCACAGGCAAATCGAGTCCTTGTTGCAAACCCATAACTAACAAAGTTAAGGCATCTATTAGTTTAGGGTCAAAGCGGGTTGATTGTTGCTGCCGGCATTGTTCTAAAGCTTGAGCAAATATTTCTTCTCGACTTTGATTAGATGATTGAATTTGATTAACTCGCCATTGAAATTCCGCAACCAAGGCTAAGATTCTCGATTCTAAGGGAATTTCATCTCCAGCTAAACCTGCTGGTTCTCCTGTCCCATCCCACCACTCGGTTTGGTGAGTGATAAGTTGAGCCACTGCCCGTAGCCTGGGCATAGTTCGCAATACCTGTGCGCCTGGTACTAAAGGACAAGTTAAAGGACAACTAGGGGCTTGTTCTGTGTAACGGGCGGATGTCCCCGGAGTAAGAACGCTTTCGGCTTTTTGTAGCGGATCTATGCGGTGTAATAAAGCTGCCAGCCGCAATCTTTTTATTTGCCAAGCCGGTAGTTCTACCAACTGTGCCATTGCTTCGGAAAGGGCGACGACTTCCGCAGCTGCCATTGGGTTTTTGATATCGGCAAAATCTATCAACTGCGCCATCCGCAAAAATGCTTGGATTTCGTTAGAAACCAAGTTACGATCTAAAGCTTGTTGACGCAGTGCTGTAGGAATAGATAAGTTTTCTTGACCTGTTTGCAGGTAATCGACTACACGAGAGACAACTGTACTTAAGTCTTCTGGTGCAGCCAGACGAGACTGGATTGATTGTTGATGATCTGTGAGTTTTGCCGCTAGTTCTGGGTTGTATTGTTGAATATGAGCGATCGCTAATTGGGCTGTTTCTTTAACTAACTCCGGTTCAAATGTCCACAAACCATAGAATTTCCGTTCTAAGTCGGAATCTGGTAGCCCACCTACACCATAATCAGCTTCCGATAGTTCTTGACAAAGTACCATTGCTGTGTAATCAGGCGACAGAATAATTAAATGCCATTCCTGCGCCACTGGGTCAGATGAATCTAATGCTACTAAATCTACATTAGGCAATTGGCTGGTAGGATGTTCCGCAAAGCCCGCATCTGGTGATGCCATAATGGCAATTTCCCGGCTGCATTTAGCTATGTCTGCATATCTTTCGGCTTCTTGTAAATACCATTTACCACGCTGGAAAGCTGTAATTACAAGAGGCTGACCTTGATCGGACAAAATGTGGTCTTCTAGAGCATGACACAAAGCAACTAAAGTGTTTTTATAATACACCCCAAACCGAATTGGTCTGGTGCTATGACGATGGGCTGTTTCCAGCTGTTGTAAAATTGAACCTTCTAACATGGGCTTGGAGTTTTATAAGAGGCTAGAGGCTAGAGGCTAGGGACTAGAACTTAAGAGTAAAGAATTATTCAGCAATGTTAATTTCTCAGTTCCTAACCTCTTCTATTACGGTGTCTTCTATGATACGCCTGTTAATTGTTTTTCCTTGATATCGATTGGTGCAGAGAGTGCAGCTTCTAAATCGGCACAACCTAACCTTTCTTCTAAAATCTTCATAACTTCTCGTCCGAAGTCATTGGGATTTTGTCGCCAAGCTTGTAAGCAGACTTCGCCAAAGAAAGAACCCAGAGGTTCGGGGTTCCACAGCAGTTTTTTAGCTGTCCACGGCATCAAGCTCATAGGATTGTACCCTGGTTTGAGAATACCTTCTTGAAAGGCATATTCTTCTAAATGGGTATGGGGTTGCAGTCCAATAAAGAAGATAGCGGGTTCGACTTTATCCGCACCAAATATTTTTTCTAGTTCGCGGTGGTAGGCGATGGTTTGGCGAATAGTTTCTGGACGTTCGTCAATGACATTAAAGGAGTAATTGACAGAAACTAAATCATTAAACCCGGCTGCTTTCAAATCACGACAGTTTTGCAAAACAGTCCGCAAGTTATACCCCATCCGCATTTTGCGTACAAGTTCTTGAGAACCACTGGTAATACCGATTTCAAAGTAGTTCATCCCGGTTTTTGCCATCAAGTCGCACAATTCGGGTGTTAAATTGTCGGCTCTGATGTATGCTGCCCAATGAATATCTGTCATCCCAGAATCAACGATCGCCTGTAATAGTTCTATGGCATCATTAATAAATTTCCGGGCTGGAATAAATTGAGCATCGGTAAACCAAAAGTTCCGCACGCCGCGATTATATAATTGCCGAATTTCCGCTACAACTTCCTCGGCGGGATTTATCCGTACTTGTTTACCTTCAACAACGGTGTAAACACAGTAGCAGCAATTATGGGGACAACCACGCTTGGTTTGTACGCCTATATAAAAGTCTTGGTCTTGCAGATAATAGTTAAACTCTGGCCAGACACTCTCAATATAGTCGTAGTTACAAGCGGTTTTTTGCAGTGGGGTAGGTTGTTCGTGAATCAGGCGTTGGCGTGGTTTACTTTCTCCCACCACATAGCAGCGTTCATCACTAATTTCTCTTCCACTTAGTAGTTTTTCTAGTAGAGTTTCGCCTTCACCTACAGAAATAACTGTTCCTGAAGGTAAGCTTTTACCCAACTGTTCGTAAAATACGCTAACTGCACCACCCCCAACAACTGCACGCGCATCAGTGTTGTATCTTTGGGCGCGTTTTAAACCGCGTTTGATTAATCCCAAATTACGCCACAATTCTACATAGTAGGCAATAAAGATGCGTAAACCACCCAATGCACCACGTAGTTTAATCAGCGGATTTTTGGCGTAATAAAATTCAAAGGCGTTTTGCAGTGGGTTTCCGCCACGTCCACCGACTGGCGCATAAATCTGAATATCCCGCCAAGAGAATACTAGTAGTGTGGGTTTAAATTCATCGATACAGCTATCTAAAGCCGCAGCATAGTCTAAAGGTGGGACTGTTCCCAAATCGAAAATCCGCTGTTCGATATTCGGGAAGAGCTTGTGGACATGATCACAAAGATAAACTACCCCAATGGGAAAGATGGGGTTACAAGGAAGGCGAACGTAGAGAATGCGATTTTCGATCATCGGTGTTTTAACCTCCATCTTGCCATTCTTTAAAGAAAGCGAGACATACTGTTAACAGAGAAATCTGGTTTTGGCTAGTCTTATCATTTATGAAAATCCAGTTTGACATTTAAGCAATTTTGTGATTTGAATTTTTTCCGGTTGGGAATGACGGAAATAGCTAAATTTGCTAGACATCAAGCAGGAGAGATTGTTTTATGAATAAATAGTTCATATATCTTTACCATAACATTGAGTTTAATCATTAAGCGATGATCCCTTGCTATCTCATAGGGCATAGAAGCGAACACAAACTCATGACAATAAAAATACACGCTAGAGGAAGATGTCCCATCCTCTATTGATAGCTAATTAACATCTGAGACAAATTTGTTACCAAAGAAAACAATTAAAAATTTTACTTAATAGTGTATAATTTTTTTTAAAATGGATTTATTTTATAAATTTTTCATAACTTGAACATATCTTTAGATAGAAATAACGTAGAAATTTTCAGTTGGTAGTCGGAGTTACAGCAACTGGGGATCAGCCGATGTTAGTCTGGGCTGGTGTAATATACAATGTTTGGCGTAAAGCTCCTCGGCAGTTATGGCTCAAATACTAGATTCTCTACCACCTGAGCAATCGGGGAAAATTCTCTGCTGCTACATTAATGCCACAAGCAAAATCCAGGTAGCGCGCATTTCTAACATCTCTAACTGGTACTTTGAAAGGGTTGTATTTCCTGGGCAGCGCCTCGTTTTTGAAGCCCCACTAGAAGCTCATATGGAGATTCATACGGGGATGATGGCCAGTGCAATTTTATCGGATACAATTCCGTGCGATCGCCTGGCGATTCATGAACCAAGCAGTAGTGACTTTAATACCGACTCAGTTACTCTCGACCCTATCAGTAGAAAACCCATAGTCCAATCAATTAATACCAAAAGGGGAGATACCACAAAACCTTTAACAATTGCTGGTTAATCATTGCTTGATTAAAATAAAAAATTTGATCAAAAAAAATTTAAGGTTGCTGATATCAGCAACCTTTTCTATTGTTATGGAGGGTTGTCATCAGTCATTTGTCCTTTGTCAAAAGGATTTAATTTCAAATTTCACACTTCATACTTTATGCACCTACCCTCTTTTATCTGGCTATGGAAAATCGCCGCTTGGTCGATGGGATTATCGCTGTTAGCGTATGTCATGTTAGCTTTTACTGGTATATGGATGTGGCAATCTCGAACTTCCCAGACTTTGCCTAGCTTTCCAGGATTCCCTGTGAGTCGTGGGGGAGTGCGATCGCTCCACTATACAATGGGCATTAGTATGGTGAGTCTAGTATTATTGTTATTGGCGATCGGTATTATCGGCACATTAGGCCACTTTGGTTCTTTAGGACATTCATCACACCTAAGTGCTGGGCTAATAGTAGTATTTTTAGTTTTGCTCTCTGCTGTCAGTGCAACTCAAATTAGCCCCAGAAGACCTTGGATAAGAACTTTACACATCACTATAAATATTATTCTTTTCGCTGCCTTTGCTTGGGTATCCTGGACTGGCTGGACTGTGGTACAGAAGTATTTACCATAGAGCCGTTTGAGATTAGAAATTGATATGCCTAAAATTAAATGTTTGTGTGGTGAACTAATTAATTTATCTCCAATTCCAAATGGGCAGAGTTTTCATCTGATTTGGGAGCCATTGATTGAAAAGCTTGCTGATAATTTAGTTACTGCACATCAGCAAGCTCAGTCAGATGAAGATTTTGAACAACAAGTCTACGAACTTTTACTTTCAATAAAACCAAAGCCAAAGTTTCAGGAAGCTTACGAGTGTTTTAATTGTAAATGCTTGGTTATCTTTGCTCGTGCTTCTGATAGTGTGCCTGCATTCTGGTATCAGCAAGAACGTGCAAACACAGATGCAGACTCATTACGTTCCTTAGTTGATGAAACAATAGATAATCAGGCTGATGGGATTTAATAACCCATCAGCTAAAACTTTTTGTCTAAGTCCCGTTAGGATAAAACTGAAAGCACCTATCTTCATGGAACCGTGACAGCCAACTCAGCTAATACCTCTACAACTATATTTCGCCTATCTCCGTTGATTCGGATTACCCTGTTGAGTTTATATGTAGCACTCACAGTACCATTACCATTTTTAGCCGCAGCAACCGCAGCACCTACCCCACCTTCACTACTTTGGGTAGGAATTTGTCTCGGCTTTGTCGGACTATATGCGGTGTTGACTGAAAGAGTAATGGTCAACGACCAAGAAATTCAAGTAACTTACCCTGTTTGGGTTTTGCGTTTCTTTCGTAAAGGTTGGACTTTACCTTGGTCAGAAGTTAAAGAATTAAAACCCCGTTCTACAGGTCAAGGGGGACTGGTTTATTATTTTCTTAGCAAAGATGGTAAAGCGTATTTATTACCGATGCGTGTGGCTGGTTTTGCGCGGTTAGTAAACATCGTCCAAGCCAAAACTGGCATAGACACCACAGATGTCCGTCCCTTAGCACAGCCGTGGATGTATGCAATTCTATTTGGATTTACATTACTACTGCTGTTAGTCGATGCTTGGACTATTAATACAGCTTTGACACTATCTTAAACTCAAATCTCACGCCAAAGCCCAAAGGCACTCTCACGCGGCAGTCGCTACTCTGCGAGAAGCCGCGCAAAGCGCGTCTACAAATCGGCAGAGCCGCCCAACACACTGCCTTGCCTCTGCGCCTCTGCGTGAGCATTAAAAAAACTATATATTTCTAGACTGTGGATAATTTTACTGGACAAGCCCAACTCAGGCTTGAGCAAGTTAATCTATTTAGCAAACTAAAAAGCAATCACCAAGGATACCCAATCTTACAGAATATTTCCTTTCAGGTAGTCCCTGGTGAAAGAATTGCTATTGTCGGCGTAACTGGTGCTGGCAAAACCTCATTAATACGCCTGATAAACCGCTTAAATGAACCTACCAGCGGCAAAATCTATCTGGAAAATCAAGAGTATCACCAAATTCCTGCTGTCCAACTACGCCAAATGGTGACACTGGTGTTGCAAGAGTCAAAGCTACTAGGGATGACAGTCCAGCAGACCCTAGAATATCCTTTAGTTTTGCGTGGGATGCCCGAACAGACAATTCAGCAACGAATTAGTCATTGGCTGGAACAATTGCAAATTCCTGATGATTGGTTGGGAAGGACGGAGGTACAACTTTCGGCTGGACAAAAGCAATTAATTGCGATCGCTCGCGCTTTAATTATCCAACCTAAAATCCTACTATTAGACGAGCCAACATCCGCCTTGGATGCGGGTAAAGCCTCTCATCTGATGCAAATCTTCATTCAACTAGCCAAAACCCAACAAACTACAATTTTGATGGTCAATCACCAGTTAGACTTAGCCCAGATGTTTTGTACAAGGCTGCTACACCTGCACCAAGGACAGTTGTTAGCAGACCAACCCGCCTCAGAGGTCAACTTAGCAAGTTTACAAGCAAGTTTAATCCAAGCAGAAACCCAAGCCGCAGAAGAATGGATTTAAAAACTTCTGATTTGATAAATCACCCTAAACGCAACACTCAATATCATCACCGTTGAGTAGTAAGTGTTGGACGTTGATTACTAAACCGTTCTTTTGCTAACTTTGTTTGCGATTGTGGAAGATTAGCATTCAAAATTTCCATGTTAAATCGGTATCCCACATTCCGAATAGTTTGAATCAAACTAGGTTGGCGGGGATCAAGTTCTACTTTTTTGCGTAGCGACAAAACATGAGTGTCAATTGTGCGCGGGTTATCAATTGCATCTGGCCAAGCACGACGCAGCAATTCTGACCGAGACAAAGGAACTCCGCCAGCTTGCGCCAATACATACAGCAAACTAAATTCCTGGGGCGTTAAATCAATAAACTCCCCTTGGAACCGGACGCGACGCTGCACTAAATCAATTTGCAAAGTGCCATAGTCCAGGTATGCTGGTGCAGTGGGCGTACGCTTACGGCGAATTAACGCCTCAACCCTAGCCAAAAATTCTTGCATTCCAAAAGGTTTGCTGAGATAATCATCGGCCCCCGCCTTCAGACCTGCGACAACATCCGCTTCATTGCTACGTGCAGACAGCATTAAGATTAAAGGCTGTTGTTGACGATGCAACCAACGGCAAAACTCGATACCATCTCCATCAGGCAGATCCGCATCTAGAATAACTAGAGTAGGTTGATGGGTTAAAAACACTTCCCTTGCTTGATAAATGCTGGCAGCTTGATTTACCCTATATTCCAATTGTTGCAAGTGCCAACCCAGCAACGACCTTAGATGGGGATTCCCCTCAACGATTTCAATACAAACCGAACCCACGGCGGTAAGACCCCTTAGCGTTGATGACTTTCAAAGTAACAAGCTCATGCTCAAGGTTTTGTAGCCTTTGCTACTTCTAATGGGAATTCGTTTGAGATTTACGCCCAGAAATGTTGGCACTATCTTCAACCTAAGCCTATTTCCAAGGTTAATTAGTAATATTCTTAAATTTTTGTTAGACTTATCAAAAGTTCTTCTTAACAATCATCTTGCTTTTAGCAAAATGTAACTTGATCAAGAACTTCTACTCAACCAAACACCCATTACTGTAATTATCGTTCAGCCTTGGCTTTAGAGTGCAGATTCAGCTTGATCAAGCTTAACCTGAGCTACCAACACCAAGTTGTTGAGAGAAGAAATCATAAGAATCAATTACTAAACAATTAATTTCCCAGTTTTCTGGAATAGGATCTAAATACGCTGTAGCTGCTGGAGGGGGCAGATCAAAGCAGATTCCTTGGCATAAGTTATATGCCAAAAACGCAAAAAAAGCGAAAGTGGCACTTCACATTTCAGCGTTAATCATTTACAATTCTCATTCCAAAGAGATCTAAACAGCAGTTATGCTTCAAGACACACAAACCATCCGCTATTACCAAAGACTCACAGACGCCTTCGTCGAGCTATGGAATCGCGGTTATCGTATGGACGATATGCGGATGTATTTGGATGGATATCTAGCCGCACTGCGACATAGCAACGCTATCGAGCCATATTTGATTCATCGTCTAGAAGAGGAAGCCAGCCGCTACTTGTACGATGGCTCAAATTTTGCGATGCCGGAACCGCAACCACAACACGATTACTACTAATGCCTTTACTCTAAACATTAAAAGTAACCGTAGATCGACGCAGATGATTATAACATATTATCTGTCTTGATCAAGTGAATAGTGGTATTCATTTTGGGAGAGATTTTTCTGGGAAAAACATCCCCTCAGACTCGTGGTAATTTTGTTAATTCTACTGAGGGGTGTTTAATATTGTGATTTGAATTAAAAAAAGCAGAAAATTTTTATTCGCTACTTACTACTAACCGTTGAGTAATTTTTCTGCTTTGGGAAGCGTAGTCCATCAAAAAAGCCCCATTACTAGGGGCTTTTTTGTAAGATTTCAGATTAGTTTTGCCTTTTGAGGGATTGAGGTCAGGAACAGTGATGTTTTGCCTTCTGGCTTCTAGAAGAGCTTATGAAGCTAGGGCAACTTCTACTAATTCCTGCAATTGACCCTTTTGATAAAGTTCAATGAGGATATCGGAACCACCGATAAATTTACCATCAATATAAACTTGAGGAATAGTCGGCCATTCGGAATATTCTTTAATTCCTTGGCGAATTTCACTATCAGCAAGAACATCAATAGTCTCGAAGGGAACACCTAAAGTATTGAGAATCTGGACAACGTTGTTAGAAAAACCACATTGAGGCATTAACTTAGTTCCCTTCATGAAAACCAAAATTTTGTTTTGTTTGACTAAGTTATCAAGTTTCTCTTGGAGTTCTGGTGTCATGGTATTTTTGTTTCCTATGTTACTGATATGAAAAAATCAATAGTTAATGCTCAACATGGCTAGTCACTATTGATTTGACAAAGTGGCTGTTGTCTTTTAAGTTTCAGGCGTAAATGTTTTAACTGCCAAGGCGTGAATTGCTTCAGTTGACATAGCTTGCCGCAACGCACCATAAACTAACTGATGTTGCTGCACCAGTCCTTTACCTGCAAACTGCGATGATACGACAGTGACTTGATAGTGGTCTCCGCCACCTGTCAAGTCTTGCACTTGTATCTGAGCATCTGGCAGTTCCGCCTTGATCATATCTTCAATCTGCTGCGGACTAATCATCGCAATTCCTGAAAAAAACTTACTTCTCTATTATTAGCAGATTAGAGAGGAAGAAGAGGCAGGGGAGCAGAGGGGCAGGGGAGAATGACCAATGACCAAGATTTATTTTTGAGAAGTTGAACCGCCGCTACCTTGTCTGGGATAGGGAGTATCAACAAAACCGAGTTCAAATAGCTGTTGATATGCTTTTTTACCTAAATCTCTTGTAGGGTTTTGACTTTTAACAATTTGAATTAATAATGGTACGGCTAATTCTGGCTGATTTTGGGCGCGATGTACCAGTGCTAATTGATAGGTAGCTTCATCTCGCTTTTGGGCTGTTAATAAAGCTTTTTGACGTTGAGAATCAGAAACTCTCAGGTCAATACCAGAAAAGCTGGAGTTTAGTTCTTGATAAAAATTAGATAGCTGATTATAAACTTGTCTTGCTTCTTGGAGTTTTTTGGCGGCTAAGGCGTAGTTTTGGGCGGAAACAGCTGCTTCTGCCTCTTTCATCAGTCGCTCCCCTCCCTCAATGCTTAAAAGGCTATTATTTTGGGAAGCAGGACGGAGATTATTGGGCGCATTGGGGTCGATGGGCTGTGCTTGTTGGCTATAAAGCTGTACCTGAGCGTTTGCAGGTGATAGCAAGCTCAAGATGGCGATGACTGAGAAGGAACTGAGGCCGATTAAAGGCGCAGTTGCAGCTATTTTCATGGATTAAACTGGTGTGACAAATATATACAAATACTACGGGAAACTTTGGGTATCTTAACTTTGTTTTCGTTTTAAATAAAACACAGCTATATACTTGGTTTCTTTGTTTTAGACTGAAAATCGGTTTAATCGAGTTCCCAGTGCCTCTGTATACGAATTACCATCGTCCCCTATGAGCGATCGCATCAATTCCTCTGATCTTCCAACCACAGGTGTACCAGCAAGCAATGTGGGAGTTATTTTGCAACGCGGTGGTGAAGAATTAGTGTTAGAAAAAGCTACAGACCGCTTCACCATCCGCCCAGCTACCGATTTTACACCTCAACAATTATCTCAGGTAAGTTGGGGCATTTGGCAGCGAAGTATTCCTCAAGCGCAACTAGAATTGTTTACGATTGCACCTAACCAATTAGACGCAGCAATGGCTCAAGCGCGTGAGGCTGCAAGTGTAGCCTTTGCCAGCCATGTTTACATAAGTAAAAGTAATCCTGGTACTTTTGTTTACTTAGGCGACCAAATCACTATTCAATTTGCCGATGGTGTAGAAGCTGCCAGAATTAATACTATAGCCAGCACATACAGTTTAATTCAAGATAAACCTGTTCCAGGTATATCTAACACTTTTGTATTTTTAGTTAGCAAACAAGCCACAGAAAACCCAATTAAAATTACTAACCAACTACAAGGACTAAAAGAAGTTTTAGCAGCTGAACCTAACATTATCATTAACAGCGAGACCCATTACAAACCTCGTGATCCACTTTATACACAACAATGGTACTTAAATCATAGTGGCGGTGAAGAATTAGTCTTAGGTTCGCATATCTCAGTGGAAAAGGCTTGGGATATCACGCGCGGTGTGCGTTCTGTAGTTTTGGCAGTGGTAGATGATTCATTTGATTTAAATCACCCTGATTTTCAAGGTTCAGGTAAAGTTGTTGCGCCTAGAGATTTAAAACAAAATGATTTTTTACCGTTACCTGATGCGAAGGAAACTAGCCACGGCACAGCCTGTGCTGGGGTAGCGGTAGCAGAAGAGAATGGTGCAGGAATTGTTGGGGTTGCCCCTGGTTGTGCATTTATGCCCATTCGTACTACTGGTTATTTAGATGATGAATCTGTTGAGCAAATTTTTGGCTGGGCAATTGACAAGGGCGCGAGTGTAATTTCTTGCAGTTGGGGAGCTTCTGCTGTTTACTTCCCATTGTCTTTGCGCCAACGAGCAGCTATTACCCGTGCCGCTACCAAAGGACGGAATGGCAAGGGCTGTGTGATTTTATTTGCGGCTGGCAATGCTAACCGTCCAATTAACGGTACTGTGGTGGAGCAGAATTGGCCAGATAAAATTTTACAAGGAAAAACAGATTGGCTCAGTGGCTTTGCGGTACATCCTGATGTGATGGCTGTTGCTGCTTCGACTAGTTTGAATAAAAAAGCTGCTTACAGTAATTGGGGAGATAGTATTGCTGTGTGTGCGCCTAGTAATAATGCGCCACCAGGAATGTCATTTCCCGCGAAGGGTTATGTATATACACAACCTGCGATCGCATCTTATCTTAGCGGGTTGGGTGTATTTACAACTGACCAAATAGGCGCAGCAGGCTACGAAAAAGGCGATTTTATTAGTAATTTTGGCGGTACTTCTAGTGCTACGCCTGTGGTGGCTGGGGTGGCGGCTTTAGTTTTATCAGCAAATCCTGATTTAACTGCTCAACAAGTTAAACGCATCTTACAAGAAACTGCTGATAAAATAGTTGACCCTAATGTTGACCCCCAATTAGGTTTAAAGGGCGGTACGTACGATGGGAATGGTCATTCCCAGTGGTTTGGCTATGGCAAAGTCAACGCGGCTAAAGCCGTCCAAGCCGCCAAGCAAATGCGAGAAACTGCATCACCTGTTAGCCAACAATTGCGGTTAAGTAATACCAACCAAGTCGGAATTCCTGATAACGATCGCCAGGGAGTTAAAAGTGCGATCGCCATTAATGAATCTATTGTCGTGAGAGATATTCAAGTGAATGTGAATGTCACTCACGATTTTTTAGGTGATTTAGAAATTTATTTAATAGCCCCGAATAATCAGCAAGTATTGTTACAGAATCGGACTTTGGGTAGAAAGACTAACTTGCAGATGAGTTATAGTGTGCGATCGCATCCAGCCCTCAAGCAGTTACTATCTTTATCTGGTCAAGGGCGCTGGCAATTGTGGTTAATAGATTATGCCCTGCAAGATATCGGCAGATTAAATAGTTGGGAATTAGTCATTGGCAATTAAATAAAGGACAAAGAAAATATGGAAATAGAAATGAAACTCTCTAAACTATTGCCTGTTCCCTGTTCATTATTGACCATTAACCATTGACCACTGACTACTAGTGACTTCTGATTCTTGATGATTTAAGTGTTGCAGTTCCTTGGCTAAGTCTTCCGTCAGACGTTTAGCATTTTGTTTGATTGAGCCATTGGTGTATTCTGCAACATTGATGGGGTTGCCAATGTTAATGTTCACATCTGTACCCCAGTTAGGATAGGGTTCGCTGTAATTGATACTCATAGGCACAATTTTGACCCCTAGTCCTGGGTGATTGGTTTCAGCACTCAAAGATAAACGGGCAATTCCTGTTTTTAAAGCATGAACCTTGCCATCACGGAAAATGCCACCTTCAGGAAAAATTACTAAAGTTTTTCTTTGCTGAAGTAAAGAAACTCCATGCCGCAAGGTAGAGATTGTTGGATGTTGGGTATCGACAGGAAACCCGCCTAAATGACGCACAAACCAGCCTTGTAGCCCTTGGCATTCGGTGATTG
The DNA here is from genome assembly GCF_059384975.1 of Nostoc sp. C96. Classification (NCBI taxonomy): domain Bacteria; kingdom Bacillati; phylum Cyanobacteriota; class Cyanophyceae; order Nostocales; family Nostocaceae; genus Nostoc; species Nostoc sp. C96. The sequence goes on from NZ_CM182020.1 coordinate 1,968,944, forward strand.
TCACCATGAAGCGTAAATCGGCACCAGTTATCAGAGAAGTAGCATAAGGGACAAGTAAAGCATCCCAACGCGCCCGGTGAGTAGGTGCCAGGATAATCGGCCCTGTCGTCGGAATATTGTGTTGTCCTGTGATTGTAATTCTGCCAAAGAACAAAGGTAAAACTAGATGCCGTCCCAAAGTATACGCCATCGGCCCTAACAAAGGAGAAACTTGTGAGGCTGCATCAGCCACCTGATGATTTTCTGAATTTGGTGCTATTGGCTTTGGCTTGTACGTATCTTTGGAAAAGTCGAATTTTATCATGTCGGTAGCTGCGAATTGCCCAGTACAGGGTTCTGAAAGAGTGATTAGTTAAACCGTAAATTCTCTTCTATCAATTGTGTAGTTGTGATTGGACAGTTTTTTTGCTGTCTGTGGTTTTTTGTTGAAGTCTGCGAGTTGCAAACCAAGCTTGTAAATGTTGACGGCAAGCTGATTCTAGTATGCCTGCCAAGACTTGTAGACGATGATTAGACGCAGCGCTATCGGGAATGTTAAGAACAGTCCGAATTGCGCCAGTTTTAGTATCGTCCACTCCATAGACAAGTGTTCTTAAACGCGATTGAACGATCGCACCTGCACACATCGGGCAAGGTTCTAAAGTTACATATAAGGTGCATTCATGCAATCGCCAGCTATTTAAGCTTTGAGACGCTGCTTTAATTGCGACAATTTCCGCGTGGGCTGTGGGGTCTTTGTCCCGTTCTTTGCGGTTTTCACCTTCAGCAATCAAATTTCCCTGACTATCTACGATGACAGCACCGACTGGAATTTCACCCGCTGCTCCTGCGGCTTGGGCGATTTCTAACGCCCGACTCATCCATTGACGGTGTGTCCAATATTCTGGATATTCGATTGACATATCAAATCTAGTTTGATGGTTGAATAAATGCGATCGCTTTTTGTTGGTTAAGACTTACTAATTTTAGGCGATCGTTTAAAAATCAGTATCCCCAACTTTTCAAAAAAGCTGGGTATCTAAATCTCCTACTTAAAGTAGTCAGACAAAATTCATTACATAATGTCATTGCGAATGGAGCGAAGCGGAATGTTCGCGGAGCGTTCCCGCAGCGAAGCAATCGCAGGAGGTGGAATTGCTTCGCTTCACTCGCAATGACTGTAAACATTTTTGTCCGATTACTTATACCGATTCACTTTAAGGTTGATACATTTAGGCAAGCAGAGGAGCAGAGGAGCAGAGGGGAAAGAATTTGTATCAGGATTTTAGTGAAATGGTATTACCACTCAACGCAGTCCAGTTACCAGAAGGAACAAACGCCGCTCAAAATAGCGGTTCGCTACACCCAACGCAGAAAATTTCCTGACACTTCCACCTCAAAGGCTCAACGTTTACCCTCAGAACCTCAACGTTTGAGTAAAAAGGCTCAACATTCACCTTCAGAACCTCAACGTTCAAGCAAAAAGGCTCAACATTCACCCTCAGAACCTCAACGTTCAAGCAAAAAGGCTCAACGTTTACCCTCAGAACCTCAACGTTCGAGTAAAAAGGCTCAACATTCACTCTTTAAACCTCAACGTTCGAGCAAAAAGTCTCAACATTCACCTTCAGAACTTGAACTTTTATTCTTTGAACAGCAAATGTTGGGTTGCATTGTCGCTTCACCCTCTCCCCAAGCTGGATTTTTTGTTTTTATGCGTAAGTCATATAAAAAACAAAAAAAGGGCAGGCAATTTACCCACCCTATCAAATCAAGAGAATATGTTGGCTGTTGCGATTAACCCAACAGTTGTTTAGCCTTAGCTAATACATTATCAACACTAAAGCCAAACTTCTCTAAACAAACGCCACCAGGAGCCGAAGCACCAAAGCGATCAATAGTTACAGTATCGCCTTCAGTACCAATATACTTGTGCCAGCCGAAGCTAGAAGCTGCTTCCACAGCTAAACGCTTGGTAACAGCTTTAGGTAGAACAGATTCTTTGTAAGCTGCATCTTGCGCTTCAAATAAATCCCAAGCAGGTAAGGAGACTACACGCACTTTCTTACCTTCAGCCGTGAGTTTCTCCGCAGCAGTGACAGCGAGGCTTAATTCTGAACCAGTACCAATGATGATTAGCTCTGGTGTACCCTCAGAATCTACAACAGTGTATCCACCTTTTGCGACACCCTCAATTGATGTACCTGCCAAGTTGGGGACGTTTTGCCGAGTGAATGCCAATAAAGTAGGATCATTTTGTTTTGATCTTTCAATCGCTACTTTATAAGCACCAGAGGTTTCGTTACCATCGGCGGGACGAATTACTGTCAAATTAGGAATAGCCCGCAGTGAAGCCAAAGTTTCGATTGGTTGGTGGGTGGGGCCGTCTTCACCTTGACCGATGGAGTCGTGAGTCATTACCCAAATCGACCCAGCTTGAGACAGGGCAGACAAGCGGATGGCAGCCCGCATGTAATCTGTGAAGATGAGGAAGGTAGCACCGTAGGGAATTAACCCTGAACCATGCAAGGCAATACCGTTACAGATTGCGCCCATTGCGTGTTCCCGCACACCAAAGTGGATGTTAGGGTTTTGGTATTGTCCTTTTTGGAAGTCGCCTTTGCCTTTGATTTCAGTCAAGTTAGAGTGAGTTAAGTCAGCTGAACCACCAATGAGTTCAGGCAAAACCGCAGCTATCTTGTTGAGGCAGGTTTCTGAGTGCTTACGGGTGGGTAGTCCTTTATCTTCAGGGGTGTAGGTGGGGAGTACCTTATCCCAACCGTCAGCCAGTTTGCCGCTGAGGTAACGCTCAAATTCAGCTGCTTCTTGAGGATATTTAGCTTTGTAATCAGCGAATGTCTTGTTCCATTCGGTTTCGTAGCCTGCACCGCGTTCTACTGCCTTGCGGGTATGGTTGAGAACGTCTTGAGGAACCACGAATGGCTCTTGTTCCCAACCCAAATTTTTGCGGGTTAATGCTACTTCATCTCCACCCAAAGCAGCACCGTGAATTCCCGCAGTGTTGGCTTTATTGGGAGAACCATAACCAATAGTTGTTGTCACCTTAATCATCGATGGTTTGTCGGTGACAGCTTTTGCTTCTTCAATAGCTTTATGGATGGCTTCTAAATCGGTGTTGCCATTTTCGACATGGAGAACATGCCAGCCATAAGCTTCAAAACGCTTAGAAACATCTTCTGTAAATGCCACATCTGTAGAACCATCAATGGAGATGTGGTTGTCGTCATATAAAGCAATTAGTTTACCTAATCCCAAGTGTCCAGCAAAAGAAGCTGCTTCACCAGAAACACCTTCCATGTTGCAACCATCACCTAAAATCACATAAGTATAATGGTCGACAATTTTGGCATCGGGTTTGTTGAACTTAGCTGCTAAATGAGCTTCTGCTATGGCTAAACCGACTGCATTGGCAATACCTTGTCCTAAAGGCCCGGTGGTAACTTCTACCCCAGCGGTCATGAAGTTTTCCGGGTGTCCAGGGGTTTTAGATTCCCACTGACGAAATTGCTTGATATCTTCGATGCTTACACTGTCGTAGCCTGTCAGGTAGAGCAGCGCATACTGCAACATAGAACCATGACCAGCAGACAAGACAAAGCGATCGCGGTTGAACCACTTGGGATTTTTGGGGTTATACCGCATAAAGCGATCCCATAGCACAAATGCCATTGGAGCAGCGCCCATCGGCAGCCCTGGGTGTCCCGATTTTGCCTTTTCTATAGCGTCGACAGCCAAGAAGCGGATTGAGTTAATACACAGTTCTTCGAGGGATTGGGTTGCAACAGCCATAATAAGATTGTTTTTAACGACGGGTTAGCACTCTACGAGCTTCTCATTTACCGGGGTTGTTTTAACAGTTCACAGGTCACAGTTATCAAGATAGAATTTACTACTGCTCTTAAACTGATGACTGATTGGTATTCCCCCTACAGTATCCTCATCATCCCATTCCCGATTGGCGATGGACAAGCGGGATCTCCTGAGTTTATGGTAATTAATCAAGCTGAGAATATTGGTCATGCTGAACCCTTGGTTCAGCTGGGAATGATATCTATGATACTTTTGTCTGGCGCATCTGAGGAAAAGTATGAAGTGTGAAGTCTGAATCCTACACTCAGCACTCAGCACTCAGTACTTCTTGAAGACTAGGGTGACATTATGACCACCAAAGCCAAAAGAATTAGATAGAGCCACTTCAATTGTTTGGGGGCGGCTGGTGTGAGGAACATAGTCCAAGTCACACTCAACATCAGGATTTTCGAGATTGATGGTTGGGGGAATTTGCTCGTTAGCGATCGCCAATACAGTTGCTACAGCTTCAATGCCACCAGAACCACCCAACAAGTGACCTGTCATTGATTTAGTGGAGCTAACTGCTATTTTAAAAGCATGGTCGCCCAAGGCTGTTTTGATTGCGGAGGTTTCGTTGGAGTCGTTGGCTGGAGTACTAGTACCATGAGCATTGATGTAGGTAACTTGTTCTGGGGTAACACCTGCATCTTTTAGTGCTAGTTGAATGGCTCTAGCTGCGCCTTCTCCGCCAGGAACTGGGGATGTTATGTGGTAAGCATCACAGGTCATGGCATAACCAACCATTTCCCCATAAATGCGTGCGCCACGACTGAGAGCGTGTTGCAGTTCTTCGAGAATTAAAACTCCCGCACCTTCACCCATGACAAATCCATCGCGATCGCGGTCAAAGGGACGGCAAGCATGAGCCGGATCATCATTGCGGAAAGAAAGAGCTTTACAAGCGGCAAATCCAGCTACAGATAAGGGTGTAATTGCTGCTTCACAACCCCCGCAAATCATTGCTTGGGCATAACCTCCTTGAATCAGGCGAAAAGCATCCCCGATGGCGTTGGAACCTGCGGCGCAAGCCGTCACAGTGCAGTTGTTTGGCCCTTTAGCACCAGTGTGAATTGCTGTGAGTCCAGCTGCCATGTTGGCAATCATCATCGGAATCATAAAGGGACTACAGCGATCAGGGCCACGGTTGAGGTAAATTGTTTGCTGGTCTTCTAATACCTTAATACCGCCAATCCCCGAACCAATAATTACCCCTACCTGTTCGGCATTTAGCTCATTAATGACCAAATTTGCATCAGCCAGTGCTTGCTTTGCTGCTGAAACCCCAAATTGTGAAAACCGATCCATGCGCTTAACTTCTTTGCGCTCTAGATAATTGTGTGGATCGAAGTTTTTCACTTCACCAGCAATGCGGCAATCATGGCTGGACGCATCAAAATGTGTGATGTAGTCAATGCCATTGCGACCGCTGATCAATCCCTGCCAATATTCAGCTGGTGTGTTGCCAATAGGTGTAATCGCGCCAACACCAGTGACAACAACGCGTTTACGTATATAATCTGTCATGACTCAGTTAAAGGTAGCGAGAAAGCTGCAAATTAAAGTGCTGAGTGCTGAGTGCTGAGTGCTAAGTTTTTAAGTAGGAAGACTAAGAGATAAAGATTCGCAAAATAATTCTTGACTACTCAGCACTTTCTACTCAGCACTCAGCACTTTTTTATGCGGATGCGGCAACTTGCTTGTCAATGTAGTCAACCGCATCTTGGACTGTCAAAATTTTCTCGGCGGCTTCATCAGGAATTTCAATCTCGAATTCTTCTTCAAAAGCCATAACTAGCTCGACGAGATCCAGGGAATCAGCACCTAGATCATCGATAAAATTAGATTGGGCAGTAATCTTTTCTTCGTCAACACTTAGTTGATCAGCGACGCTTTTCTTGACCTTTTCAAAAGTTTCGTTTTGGCTCATACAATAAAATTCCTTGACCAGTTGCTATTAGCCGCTCTTGATGAGTGACATGGTTTTTGAGCATATACATCTTATCGGAAAGCGCGATCGCCCGTATACTACCGAGGTGTTTTCTTCTAGAAAACTTGCTCCCTAGCCCCCTAGGTTCAGACAGAGTAGTCAGGCAATTTCAGCGATCGCATACACTGTATAAATGCTTCTACTTATTAATTGTTACTATTTTTTTGGCTAATGTCCAAATAAATTCTGAGTGAGTAGTCAATAGTCAATGGTCAATGGTCAATAGTATTAAATACTGCCTTCTGCCCTCTCCCCCCTTAATTTTATGGTTTCTCAAACGCTGAAATACGCTTACTTTCCTGGCTGTGTTGCCCAAGGTGCTTGTCGAGAACTTCACCAATCAACTCAAGCTCTCAGCCAAGCGTTGGGTATTGAATTGATTGAACTGAAAAAAGCTGCTTGCTGTGGTTCTGGCACATTTAAAGAAGATTCTCAATTGCTGGAAGATACTGTTAACGCCAGAAATATTGCCCTAGCCGAATCATTAAATTTACCGTTACTCACTCATTGCAGCACTTGTCAAGGTGTGATTGGTCATGTTAATGAACGCCTAAAAGAATGCCAAAATAGCAATCCAACTTACATTGACCAAGTTAATGGCTTGCTGAAAAAGGAGAACTGTTCGCCTTATCAGGGCAGTACAGAAGTTCAACATCTGCTTTATGCTTTAGTCAAAGATTATGGCTTGGCAGAAATTACGCGTCGCGTTACTCGTAAGTTAACAAATTTAAAGTGTGCAGCTTTTTACGGTTGTTATCTGCTGCGCGGTCAAAAGACTATGCTATTGGATGACCCTTTCCAACCCGAAGCAATGGAAAATGTCTTTCGGGCTGTGGATGCAACACCAATTTATTATCGTGGGCGCACCCAATGTTGTGGCTGGCCGTTGGCAAGTTACGCCACTACCGAATCATTTAAAATGGCTGGGATGCACATTCAAGAAGCTTTAGCCAATGGTGCAGATTGTCTAGTTACGCCTTGTCCTTTATGCCATTTAAACTTAGATTCTCGTCAACCAGAAGTCGAAAAAGTAATTGGGCAGAAGCTAGGTTTGCCAGTGCTACATTTACCGCAGTTGATTGCTTTAGCGCTGGGTATTAGTCCTCAAGAGCTTGGTTTAGACAGGCATATTGTTTCGACAAAACCAGTGTTAGAAAAATTGGGAATATAAATATCAAAAGTAAAAAGCGCAAAGTAGGCGGTGTCGGTTTCCGTCCCCGCAATCGCCTCAACGGGGGGAACCCCCGCACGGCGTTGCTCTTCGCCTAACTTTGTAAGAAGGTAAAAAATTTTTACTTTTACCTTTTTATTTTTCACTTTTGATTTTATTGACGTTGCCAGCGTTTGAATGCTTGATACATATCTGGGAGACGACTAGTAATCGCACTGACTTTGAGATAGATTTTGTGGGGCATAGCTGGAGTACCGGAAACAATTTCTTTGGGAGCAATATCACTGTGAATGCCAGTTTGGGCAGAGGCGATCGCTCCATCACCGATTTTGACTTGATTGGCAATTCCTACTTGACCCGCCAGAATTACGCGATTACCAACTTTGACACCACCAGCCATCCCGGCTTGACCTGCGATCGCACAACCCATCCCAATTTGGCTACCATGACCAATCTGCACTAAGTTGTCAATTTTGGTATCACGTCCAATCCGTGTCTCTCCGACTGCTGGACGGTCAACAGCCGTGTTACAGCCAATTTCTACGCCATCTTCTAAGACTGTGTAGCCAGATTGTTCCATTTTGAACCAACCAGTCCGGGTAGGTACGAAGCCAAACCCTTCTGCACCGATGACAGCGCCACTGTGAACTACGCAATTTGCACCAATTTGACTGCGTTCGTGAATTGTACAGTTAGCGTGTAAGGTAGTGCGATCGCCAATTTTCACATCAGGATAAATCACCACATTGGGATGAATCACTGCTTGATTGCCAATTTCTACTCTTTCTTGCACCACTGCATGAGGGCCAATGTAAACATCACTGCCAATTTTGGCGGTGGGATGAATGACAGCAGTCGGATGAATTTCGGGATTGGGACGATATGGTTGATAAAACAGAGTCAGAACTTTGGCAAATAAAAGTTTTGGTTCCCGTGTGCTGATCCAAGCAATCCCCCGTTCTTGTGCTTGAGTCTGTAAATTGTTATCTTCTGGCAAAATCAAAGCACTTGCGCCTGTCTGACCAATTAAAGATGTAAATTTTCCGCCTTCTACATAACTGACAGTCCCAGTTGTGGCTTCATCAATAGCCGCTACCCCAGTGATGTCTATGTCTTGGTCTGGGTTAGTTGTTAGGCTGTTATTAGTGGAAATGTCCCCGACTTGGCTGATGATTTCGCTAAATTTCATTTTTTAACGTTGATGGAGAATTCGTCAAAGGCAACATTATTTTCCCTCTTTATCAACCCAGAATTCAGGAGTCAAATAATTTTGGATTTGAGATTTTGGAGTTTGGATTGATGCCACAGATAAATCTGAGGGCTTGTATTATAAAGGAACTATTGGTCAACAAAAAAGTGGCGGGTCTGAATCCGCCACTGATTGATTTTAAATTCAGAATTCTTCTTCAATGGCATTCTTCTGCTGATGGTACTTTGCTTTGGAGATTCTGTCGCAGTAGAATTTTGAGTTTTTGATTATCTTCGGCGGCGATCGCCTCACCGTAGTGATGTAGTTGAAAGAGTTGACAATAACGCTCTTGTTTAGCACAGATTAAACAGCCGTAAGCATGATTGCCATTAGTACCGCAAAGTCGGTGTCCCATGACTGGGCCAAGGGAGATATTTTGCTCACTAGCAACTGTGCTGAGAATAGAACGCAGTTGAGACTCAAATTTTGCTGATAAAAGTTGTTTGCGTCCTGGTTGTGTCCGATCCCATTGCGGTACAGTTAATCCCTGTTTTAATAAACTCTCTTCAATTTCTTCAGACATAACAATTCCAGACAAAATGACATGATGGGCAACGTAGGGTAGAAGTGAGCGTGTCAATTGCCACATTAAAGTTTGATCAAACCACTGTTCAACTAGGGGACGAAGATACCAGCAACAGGGAATACCAAGGTTAACTAAATCTTGTAGCAGCTTAACTCGTCCTGGAATGGAAGCTTGCTCATAACCTGTTTTCAAGGGTGGTAGACTCACAAAGACTGTAACTCGTAATGAGTTTGGTTGAGCTAAGGTAGCTTTGAGACGTTCGAGAAATGCTTGACCAGGATGGACTTTTGTTGTGATATAGACCATGTTGGCTGCTTGACGGTCAATCAGTGCATTGATGATTGACAGTACCCTTTCCCGATGGGCTGGAATGAAGGGATCGGAATAGTCGCATAAGGAAATAGGAAAGCCTTTTTGTCCTTCTGGAGTGGCAAAAATGCGGTCTAATAAACGATCAAGCAGGTCTGATGGAGTAGAATTTTCCTCAAAGTTTTCTGGATGATGATGCCATTCACTGTCTTGATGGCAGACACAATAAGCACATTCAACCGGACAACGATTCTGGGCATCTGGGAGAAATGGGTTAAGACTGAAGTATTTAACTGCACGTTCTTGATCGGGAATTCCTAATACAGGAAAGCCGTGCAGCATATACTGACTGCCCTGTAATGTAATCTCCGACAGAGTAGATTGGTAGTTTGACATACACCCTTTAACAAAAAATACACGAAAAATCGCCTACTCTAGGGTGACTGTTGTAAATATAGAGTGACAATGAGAGAAATGCCTGAAAGATAGTATTATTTTTTACATTAAATTATTCTTTACTGAGTTAATATTGCTTTCTCTTTATAGTAGAAAAAAATTTACAGAACTTCTGTAGACGAATTTTTTGAATCCTGTATTTTTTATTAATTTTCTGCCATTGCTAAACCCGCTAAATAAGCAGTTGTCCAAGCACTTTGGAAGTTAAAACCACCAGTAATACCATCAATATCTAAAATCTCTCCAGCAAAGTAAAGACCAGTAATTATTTTACTTTCCATTGTCTTAAAGTTTACTTCTTTGAGGCAAATACCACCACAAGTGACGAACTCTTCTTTGAAAGCTCCTTTGCCATTAATTAAGTATTTTCCCTGAGAAATTTCTTGCACGAGCTGATTTAGGGTTTTGTTGGATATTTCAGCCCAACGGTCTTCCGCACTAATACCGATGCGGGTGATAAAGTATTGCCAAAGACGATGAGGTAGATCAACTCCACGATGTAAGGCGATCGCTTTTTTACCCCATTCATTTTTAATGGCTAAAAGTTTTTCTCGTACTTGTTCTTGTTGTAAATCTGGTAGCCAGTTAATTGATAAAGTGGCTTGATAACGGTTGTCATGCAGGATTCTTGCACCCCAAGCCGAAAGCTTCAGCACAGCCGGGCCACTCACACCCCAGTGAGTAATTAGTAAAGGCCCTATTTGTTCTAAAGCAGGTTGTGCGGGAACAGACAGCCGCAAGCGCACTGGATTCATACTTACACCGCTTAAGGCTCGCAAATTTGGGTCAGCAATGTTAAAGGTAAACAGTGAAGGGACTGGCGGTTCAATTTGATGGCCGAATTCTTTGGCGATTTTATAGCCTATGGGGTTGCTACCGGTGGCTAAGAGTAAGCGATCGCATTTTAAAGTTTCACCCGACTTTAAATTGATTGCAAATTCATTGCTGGGTAGCTGTGTAACGGAAACAACTTGTTTACCAGTCCGCAGTTCTACTTGCGTTTCTTCCGCAGCATTCATTAAACATTGCACGATGGTTTCTGAACTGTCTGTGACAGGAAACATCCGGCCATCAGCTTCTTTTTTCAGGGGTACTCCCTGGTTGGCAAACCAAGATATCGTATCTTTCGCTTGGAAGCGACTAAAAGCACCCCGCAAAGCTTTTCCACCTCTGGGGTAATTCGCCACCAAGGCTGCTGCTTCAAAACAAGCATGAGTCACGTTACAGCGACCACCACCAGAAATTCTGACTTTGGCTAGTGGTTGACGGCTGGCTTCGAGCAAAATAACACGGGCGTAAGGGTTAGCATTAGCACAGGCGATCGCACCAAAAAATCCCGCAGCCCCACCCCCAATAACTACAATTGTTAACGGTTGCAATTTTAAAAAATCTCGTTGATTGGTCAATGGTCAAGTTAGAAGTTAAAGGGCAAAAAGGAAAAGTAAAATCTTTTACCTTTTTACTTTTGACTTTTTACTTATTTAGTACTTCCTAGATTAAACTTCTGCTGGTTCAAATTGATCTTTTGTCGCGCCGCAAACTGGACACACCCAATCTTCAGGGATATCTTCAAATGGTGTTCCTGGCGCAATTCCACCTTCAGGATCACCGACTTCTGGATCATACACGTAGCCGCAAACAGTGCATTCGTAAGTTTCCATTGTTTTATCCCTTAATTTCAATGATTTCTGGATCATGTTTGAGTGTCAAACTACAATTAGCACAGTTTTACACTCAAGAGAAAACAAGATATATGGCTTTTATGACCATAATTACTAAGACTTAAAAGTTTGCACAAGTTAGATTTATGGCAAATTCAACAATCTTTTTTACGTAACATTACACAATTTTGTTAATAGATTAAAAACGCCACCATGTCCTTTGAGCAAAACTAATAATTCCCATAGCGATCGCACCTAAGACAAATAGCCAAATAATTCCTCCTGGTAGAAATGTAAGAATACCAAGGCCTCTGAGAATCCAAATAGCGATACCAATGCCGAGTAGCATACCAAAAGCCTGGGTTAGCCGACGATTTAGAGAAGATTGATTCATGGAATGCGCCTTTGATTCAAAATTTATTACACTTCTATATTAAAAGTGGTGCTATTGTTAAAGCTGCTTAAATATAGATTTGATTAACTGTAATCATCAATACGAATTTATCAGTGATTTCCCAGAATAATGGCCAGAAATGAGATTAGTTCCGGAAAACGGTGCTGGGGAAGTGGAACTAAAATTTGAGTGAGTTGATCTAAAGTTAAATCGACAGTTGATGAGCATCAACGCTGGAAGTGTGGCAAAGTGAGGAGTGAGTGAATTAGTATGGCTGCGTCTCATGTTTCCGACCCAATTATTGCAGGTTTAGATATGGCTTGGAGCGATGACAAGCGAAGATTATTAATACAGGGCGAAATTTTAGTAGAAGCGCGATCGCATACGGCGTGGGGTGGTGCAGTTACTGCATGGATGTATGTACCAATGATGCGATCGCAGGTATGGCAGCAACTCACAGATTACCCTCGTTGGGTACACTATTTTCCTGATATCACCAAAAGTGAAGTTGTCCAGAGAGGCGAAGTTAAGCGCCTGTATCAAGCAGCACAAAAAGCATTTTTATTTTTTACTGCTCAAGTAGAAATTTACCTCAACGTTGTTGAAGTGATTGGACAACAAATCCACTTTCGGATGGAAAAAGGCACTTTTGATGACTTTACCGCCTGCGTAGACTTAAAAGATTTTGGTAATGGTACTTTGGTAGCTTATAATGTGCAAGCTACACCTAATATCCCTATCCCTTCAATTTTTATTCAACAAGCAATGAATTTTGAATTACCTGCAAATATGCGGAAAATGCGCCAGGTATTGTGTAAGCAGTAATCAAAGTATTGAGAACACACAATTCAAAATTTAGCAGGGAAATTATTGAACATTCCCATTTGAGTTGCAAAAATTCATATTTTCCAATACCCGATTCTTTAAGAAGTCGGGTATTTTGTTCAGCTATCCCTCTTGTGTAACTTTCCGAATTAAGCAAGTAGTAAATAAGTGAAATTATCCATAAGCATAACAGGGTTTAAAGTGATTTATTGCAAAAATAAATTTGTAGAAACGTTGTATGCAACGTTTCTACAAATGATGATTACAACTTCTGTAACAACTCTTGAGTTAACTGCAAAAATGCTTTAGAACCAGCTGATTGAGGTGCATTCAAAACAGCCGGCATAAAACTATCAACAGCTTTAGCCACATTAATATCAACAGGAATTTGTGCCTTACAAATTTGTTCTACACCAAAATCTTCGACAACTCGGTGCATCACCTGTTTGTAATATCTGCCAGTAAGCAAATTAGTATTACACATACTAAAGACAATTCCCAGCATTTTGATATTTATTTTTGCTTCTTGTTCGTGACTATCTTTTAACTGGCCAATGCGTCTTTCTAAAAGTTGAATTCCCACCACAGATAGAGGTTCTGGCTTGGCGGGGAGAATGTAAAAATCACTGGCAGCTAAAGCACTCCGAGTCAAAAGATTATAACCAGGAGCGCAATCTAAAAGAATAAAATCATACTCATCACGGACTGGTTTTAAAATGTTATTAATCAAAACCCGTTCAAAACGGTTCCAAACTGTTTCAAAGTTTTGTTCACCAAAAGCAACCGTTTGCTTGTGCAGCATTTCTGACACCACAAACTCATCATATAAGTCGATATCTCCCGGTAATAAACTCAGTTCAGAAAGTCCACAAATTTGGGGTTGAATAATATCGTTAATTGTTACCTTGCTGTTGGGATCAGGATTGACAACATCGTCAATGAGATATCTAAATGTCAGTCTTTGTTTGCGACGCTTGGCAAAATCTAAAGGGGACATTAAACTAAGTGTCGCGCTAATTTGGGTATCTAAATCTAAAACTAGTACCTTTTTACCGTAATTTTTCGCTAAACAAGTAGCTAAGTTGACGGTGAGAGTAGTTTTCCCTACACCGCCTTTCATATTTGCAGTAGCAATTACATATCCCATTGGTTAATTCCTCTGATGACGCATTCCCATCTAGGTAGCGTACACCCATCCTGAATAACTAAAACTTTCGTTAAATTTAATATTTGTGGGAAATCAAAAATAAACGATGTTAGATTATAGCAGTCATACATCTTTCGTGAACAAATAGATCCCTAACTTCTTTAAGAAGTCGGGAATCTGAGCCTTGAATACAGTATTATTTTCTCAATCAAAGATATTTCTTTTTTTTACAAATACTTAAAAAATATTGATACACAAATTTTATAAGTAATCTTGTGACAAAATCAAACAAATATTAAGTGTTTTTCCATAAACTAAACTCTATAGAGGTAAATAATTTGCCTTTTAATCCTGAGTTGTGCCGTAACGAAAGCGAAGTTGAAAGTAAACTCATCGTTCAATATTTGCTACCACAGTTAGGATATACCCCCGATACCTGGCATCAAGAAGTCGCAGTTGGTAGCATACGGTTAGATTTTCTAGCATTTGCAGCACAAGTTTTACCCTTTGTCATAGATGCTAATTCACCATTGAGTGTGGTGATGGAGGCAAAGCATCCTAAACAAAACTTAAATAATCACTTTCTCAGACTCAGGCATTATTTAACCAGCTTGAATGTGAGATATGGATTATTGACTAATGGTAAAGAAATTAGAATTTATCAAAAATTGGCTGATGATGTTAAATTAGTTTTTTCTTGTTATGGGAAGGATGTAGAGACAAAGCTAGAAGAAATTAAAGATTTAATTGGTAGAGATAGCCTCAACAAAAACCAATTAACAGATAGTGCAACAATTCATAACTCTGAAAAAGAATTAAATTTACCAGATCAGGGGAAAAATTCTATGAAAACCATTGCAATATACCATAATAAAGGCGGTGTTGGAAAAACAACAGTTGCTGTCAACCTTGCAGCAGCATTAAGTAAAAAAGGTAAAAGGGTTCTTTTAATTGATATCGATTCTCAGGCAAATACTACTTTTGCTACAGGGCTAATTAAATTTCAATTTGAAGAAGATGATGATTTAAAAGATAAAAATGTATACCATTTAATAGAATCAGGAGAATTTAATTATATTCCAGATATTGTTCGTCAGTCTCAATACTTTAATAATCCTGAGATTAATGTAATACCTTCTCATATAACTTTGATTGAGTACCAAGATACACTAAATAAAATTGCTGCTACTAGACGTAGGTTAGTAAAAAAACTGAATATGGTAGAAAGCAACTATGATATTGTGATTATTGATACACCTCCTTCAAGAGATTATTACGCTGAGGTTGCCTTGATTGCAGCTGATTACTTAATCATTCCGTCCGATTTAAAACCATTTGCCAACCAAGGTTTACCGACAGTAAGAAATTTTATTAAGCAAGTTAATGAATATAGAGATGATATAGGTAAATTACCTATCAATATAATGGGTATTGTTGCTTCTAAAATTTCAACAAATGCTAAATTTTTACAATACACATTTCCAAAGCAAAGAGAAGTAATATTAGAACGCTATAATCTACCTCTGATGGAAGCAGTAATTTATGATAGAACAGTGTTGTCAGAGTGTATGAATCAGACAATAACAGTTGGAGAATTAGAATATCCTGATCCTAAGTCTGTTATTAAATATGCAGAAGTTAAATCTAATGCTCAACAATCTGCTATGGAGTTTGAAATTTTGGCAGATGAAGTTTTACAAAAAATGGGGATTAATTAATGATGAAGTTTTATCTTGTAGATGTGAAAGACATTAATTCCAATATTCCGCGTTCAAATTTTGCTGAGGCTGATATCGACAACTTAGCAGATATGATTATAGAAAGTGGAGGAATTATAAGACCATTAGTTTTAAAACCAACAGATGCAGAAACTTATACAGTTATTGATGGGCATTTTGAGTACTATGCTGCTGTAAAAGCAAAGGAAAAAAATCCACGAAAAGGTGAAATGGTAAATGCTTTTGTCATTTCACCGAAGAATGAAGATACAATATTTAAGCAAGTATCTGCTTTTAAAGAATTTAAATATTCTAAGAATATAGAGAATAAGGTATTAAAAGAAACCAATCAATCTGAATCAAGTTTGGGAAAACATGAATTGAGTTTAATAGAAAAGCAAATTAATGACTTAAGGGTAGAGTTAGCACAAGACAGGCAAGAAAGACAAAAACTTTATGAATACATAAAGTCACTTGAAACTCAAATACCCAAGCAGATTACACCATTAGAAGCATTTAATAGTTTAAATCTACTGGAACTCACTTTAAGATTAAGAACGGCTGGATTTACAGATAAAAAAGCTGTTCAAGTGGCTGAAAGTGTTGAAAAAGCACGGAAGAAGAAACAATTTGAATCTCTAAAAGATGTAATAGCCAGAGTAACAATTCCTAGTGCTAAAAAACAAGTTAAGGGTATAAGCGCCGACAAGATGGTAGATATTGTTGATATTTGGTCACGCATATTTATTATTTAAATAATTTTGAATTAAATCAGTCTATTGAATTGGTTTGCGTTAACCAAGTTAGAGCTATTTTTTCACTCCTTCCATAAACTGTTTTCTAGCATCAATAATCGAAGGCATTAAAACACAACTTGCCAATAATTCTATATCCAAATCTGGGAAGAATTCGCTTTGTTGAATTTGCTCATAATTATCATTTTTTAGACGATATAGAAATAACTGATTATTTTCCCAAAACCAAACTTCAGTAATATTAAAACGTTTGTATTTTTCTAGGTTGTCAATACTGCCACTGGTAATATTAACTTCAATTGCTAAATCTGGATTTTCTTTTTTCTCTCCTATGTAATAAGATTCATCAGGTTCAAAAGAAGCACTTTTTTCTTTAGCGCGACGTGTAGCACTACCTACTGGAATAAAATTTATACCTTTTTCAAAAAAGTATAATGCTAATAATATCCCAATAACGCTTTTAATCATTTCGTGCTGTTCACCAAGCGTCATAAATTCAATGCACCCATCAAGATAAGTTATCCGCAAACCTGCTGCATCTGCGGTTAAGGTTTCTATTTTCTCCAATTCTTCCCAGGCGTAATAACCAGGTAAGAGAAATCGCTGTTCTAGAGTTGTGATATTTTTATCTAAGATTTGGAGAGTCATATTGCTCCTGTTTCTCTGCGCTTTTGAATTGCTAATAGTTCTTGTTTAAAATTCTCGTTGACGGTTTGATTTGTATCTGGATCTACTAGTAGTTCTTCTATGGTTTCTATGACAGTTTCTCGAATCAGGGCTTTAAGTTGCTCGATAGTGAGTTCGTTAACTTGCATAGAAGTGACTTCATGGAATGCTTCTTTATCGATTTTAGTCTGTATGTTGAAGTTATGCTTACGTTAGCTTGTCAGGCGCATTGAAAAGCGATCGCCTGTATGAAAGTAGCAATTATAGTTTTGCGACTTGTAAACTAACTTTTGCGACTTGCAAACTTAGTTTCTGAGTCGTAAATTAACTTTTGCAATTCGTAAACTAACTTTTGTAACTTGCAAACTTAGTTTCTGATTCGTAAACTAACTTTTGCGATTCGTAAATCTGTTATTTTCAAATAATTTCAGCAAATTTACCTGCATTTATCCTATAGTTCTGACAAAAAACGCAAATATACGTAGAGAACGCAATTTTTTAGCAGATAACAAAGCACTTTTTTGTAGGTTGGGTGAAACGAAGTGAAACCCTACAAATGCTCTAACTCTTCACAACAAAGGTTTTTATAATCAATTATCAGGTTGGAATTAAGATAATTTGGTGTTGAGTTGCGGCGCAAACATCAATTTGTTGTGTTGCGAAGATGCAAGCTTGCGCCTCCACCCAACCTACATCTGACTGTATTAGGATTGACCAAATATCTGTTTTTACAACCGTAACCTACCATTTATAAAGGATTTATGGCTAGAGTGGGTTAGCAACAGCATAACCCACACTAACAGACTACTTACTATGCTTGATACCTAAATGTGTAATATATACATCAGCTAATTCATTAAAAACTTTATGTCGGTTTTTAATATAACCTTCCTTACCTAAGTAAATTAATATTTTTTCTAATTCATCACTGTCTAAACCTGATTTTTGACGAATTTGTCCAAAGCTTATTGCTTTTGATTCATCACTATCAGCGATTTCAGCAATAATCTTCAAAACTAGGTCAATTTGTTTGTTAGTCATAATTTATACCTAAACTGTAAATACCATAGTATTAAGTGTTTATAGTTTAGGTTGGGTATAAACCGTAATGGACTATGGGTGATATTTCGTCCTGCTTTTCTATAAATCTAGCCATTATCAAAGGACAAAATCTTACACAATATGTTTTCAGCTAAAAAAATAAAAAATACTTCCTATAGTAGCACCTATTACACCACCAATAGCAGCACCGACTGGGCCACCTATAGTAGCACCTACTCCAGCACCAGCAACTGCTAAAGCTGGAATAACTTCTATAATTTTTTTCTTAATTAGTTCTTTTTGTATACCAGTAAAGAGAAAATCATTAACATTGAATTCACTTTCTGAATCGGCTTCTTCTGTAATGTTTCCTTCTTTTCGAGAGTCAGATTGATTATAAAACTTCCAATTTGGCTCTTTATTAATCTTATTAGATTGTAATTTATTTATTCTAGAAGCAGTTGCCATCAAAAATGGAATAGCACCCCTTTCAGACATCCTTATAAATACTTGTGTATACAGTTCTTCTAACCACCGTTTTCCATCTGGCGTTGTTTTGCTTCTATTATCTACGGCAACTGCGGGAATAGTATTTGCAATTTCATTACCTGTATGTTTTGCAATTTCTTCTCTAATACGTTTGGTTCGTTGCTCTAATTCTTCTAAATAATCGTCAGCTTTATCTGCACGAGTAAAGACAATTACAGAATGTTCCCATACTTTTGGTGTAAACGCTTCAGAAATAATTTTTATACCTTGCTTCTCATCGTTAGTAACTCTTGACTCATCAAGACGAGTGACAAACCAAAGTAAATCAATTTGTTTTACTCGATTTTGAATCAAGTCTATATATTTTTGATCATTGCCTTTTTCTGGTATATCATCGCATAATCCAGGTGTATCAATTATTGAACATTTAATACCGTTAAGTTCATGCTCATACTCTTGAACTTCTATTGTTGTAGCATCATATTTACCTACAGAAGCAATTTCTTTGCCTAATAATGAATTAACAGTGCTAGATTTACCAACACCTGTTCTACCTGCTAGAAGAAATACAAAATTTTTCTCTTGGGATAGCTGTAATTTTTCGATTAATAAAATTAATAATTCCCCAAAAGAGGAAGAAATAGATTCCTTGCTGTCTGCTATTTTTTTTGTAATTTCATCTACTAATTTTTTAGTAGTGTCTGCAAACATAAAATTTTTCCTTATAGTTTATCAATTTATATATTTTTAAGCAATTTAAATGAAAAATAAAAACCGCAAACACACGTAAAAACGCTAATTCATCTGCGTTCATTTACGTGCATCTGCGGTTAACTTTATTTCAAAAACTCAACTTAATGCACTAACTCAATCGCCCGCTTAGTCAAAGCCTCAGCAGTCAAACCATTAAACGCCATCAACTCACCAGCACTGGCTGTAGTTTCTCCACGTTTCCAGGCAAAAGTATCGCGCTTGCTGTTACTTCTTAACATAATTGGTTCTAGCATTGCCGCAGCACCACCAGTTACACCAATTAGTGCATTACCACCAAATAATTCGGCGAATTTTGCATCATCAATAAAACTACCATCCGGTTCAGAACAAGTATCGTAAGCAACATCACTAGGACGATATAAACGTCGAGGGTTAATGATAGAAACTATCTTGACACCAATACCTTCAGTTTCTAAAAATGCTGCTGCTTCAAATACAGGAATTAATGTCATATCGCCAATCACAGCAAAGACAACTTGCTTATCACCAGCAATTTCATGCAATAATATTGCACCATCTTCTAACCCTTGTTGAGTTTGTTTTAATGTTGTGCGAATTGGCAATGGTGACTTACTAGCAGTAATCACAATTCCTTTATTTTTTGTTTGCAATGCCCAGTCATAACAAGCTTGGATACTATTAGCATCAGGGGGGAATACAGGAAACACATTTCCATTCCGCATCATCGATGCAAAGTAAGCTTCAATTTCAGGACGTTGGTGTGTCCAACCGTTACGACCTTGTTCTAATGCGCCAGCAGTAAATAAGGTAATTGTTGAGGGAGTTTGACGGCGTAATTCTGCCATTGCTTGGATGACTGTTTGCCAAATTGGTAAACCGTTGATGGCAAAAGATTCATAAGAACACCACAAACTTCTTGCACCCATGAGTGATAAACCAACTGCTAAACCTGCACAAGCATCTTCACTTAATGGTTCATAAACTTGACCGTTTGGTGCTTGATTATATAAGTCGTCGGTTGTGGGGTGAATAATTTTTAATGCTTGGTTGATGTTGCCAATTCCTGATGCTTCGTTACCGTCGGCGTTGGTAACTAAGAAATTTTTATCTTTTTGTCCGACGATACCAACTAATCTTCCCATTGCGGTTGTAGAAACTTTGGGTTCACCGCCAACTGCATATTCTTCTAATGGCAATTCGCCTAAGTCTGGCAATTTTAATTCAAATTCTGTGACGACAGTTTTAGTTGCGGGGCCACCACCAGCGCGTTCTGCATTGGTTCTGACTGTTTGCCAAGCTTCTTCTGATAAGGCGCGTCCTTGCAAAGCACTTACAATGTGCGGCGCGTCTAAGGTGTCTTTAGGATACAAGTTGTGAGATTTTGCACCTCTGGCGTGAACGCCTGCGCCTTTGAGTTGTTTGATAATAAAGACGGTGAGTTTCCCACTTAGTGCGGAACGTGCGGCTTTATCGACCGCTACTAGTACAGCTTGGGTAAAGGCGAGGCGTTGCTTAAAGGAAAAGGCGGTACTATCAACGTAGTCCCCTGGTTGATTTTGGTCGTCAAATTCTTTGGCATCTACAAGAATGACTTCTGCAAAACCGTTACCTTGCCAGTATGCTTGCATCTGTTCGTTGGTTTTGAGGGAAACCATACTGTGATGTTCTTGGCTATAACCGTTCCATACCAGCACGGGTAAGAAGTTGGTGACGCTGGGATAGGCGGTGTTGAAGTGTGCCATTGAACTCATAATATATGGTTCACCCAGTCCACCGTCGCCGAGGGTGAAGGGGAAAAGTTTCTCGCGGTGGAGGAGTGCAGCCGCCATTGCAAAGTGTTGCCCTTGTCCCAAAGGCCCGGCGGGTGCGAGAATGCCGGGAATGTAACCGGAGAGGTGTCCTAAAAGACCATGTTTTTCGCGGAAGCGATCGCGCAATTGTTGTACTGTAAAAATGCCCATGTCTTCTAAGGAACGATCCAAAAACATGGCACTATAAAATCCAGGGGCGTGGTGTCCGACTTCCGTAATAATATTTTTGTAGCCCAGCATGACTAATGCTGCATACGCTTCTGCTTGGCTGGCAAACCCGCCTGGATGTCCTGATGCTTTACTACCAGTGATTTGCAATGTTAGATAACGCAGGGCATCAGCAGCAAGTAAAGTTTGATATACGGCTGCGGTATCTGTAGGAGATGCGATCGCTACTTTATCTGAATCTATCGCAGGTGTGGCACCATAAGTGGCAAAATCTGGTAACGCCTCGCCAAAATACTGAATTCCTTCACAAAAATTAGGAAGCGCGGAAGATGCCTTTGGTGTAATTGCTGTCATGCTGAGTACCTTATAAGGATGAAGGGAAATTGTAGATGCCCGTTGAATTTAACAGAAATTTTACATCTTTAAGGATGTGAAGAAATATTAGTGTTTCACGATGCTCAAGATAAGTAGTTTAAATAACTAGAGATTGGTGTCTTGACTCAACACGGGCTGAACGCCCCGCTATCGCTAACAGCAATTAACTTCTAATTTAAGTAAAAATAACGTTATCCATTAAACCTATTTTTATGCAGCTACCACAAACCCCAAACACTCCAGCAGTTTTACAATTGCTGAACTGGGTATTCCGTCCTATGCCCTACATGGAAGAGTGTACTAAACGCTATGGTGACGTTTTTGCCCTTAAACTACAAAAAAAGTTTCCTCCTATAGTGTTTGTTAGTCACCCCCAAGATTTACAGCAAATTTTGAGTCACGACACCAAAGAATTAGAAGCCCCTGGGGAGTTAAATAGTTTGGCAGAAGGCTTACTGGGTAAACATTCTGTAATTACTCTGTCTGGTGAAGAACATCAACGCCAACGGCAATTAATGATGCCGCCTTTGCATGGCGAAAGAATGCGCGGCTACAGCCAGATTATTAATGAGATTACTGCCAAAGTTATCAGCCAATACCCAGTCGGACAGCCTTTTAATATTCGCACTGTTAGCCAAGACATTACTCTAAGGGTAATTATGCAGGCTGTGTTTGGTCTAGATGAAGGACTCCGCGCCGAACAACTCCAACAGCGATTAAAGGAACTTTTAGAAAATGGCAGTTCTGTGTGGCGTGTAGTTTCACTATATTTCCCGGCATTACAAAGAGATTTTGGGCCGATTAAAATCTGGAGAAGACGACAGGAACTCCAGCAACAAGCCGACAAACTCATCTATGATGAAATCCAAGAACGGCGAGAACATCCAGACTCATCACGCACAGATATCCTCAGCTTATTGATGGATGCTAGGGATGCCCAAGGTCAACCGATGACTGATGTAGAGTTACGCGATGAACTGATGACTTTATTAGTCGCAGGCCACGAAACCACAGCCACAGCGATAGCCTGGGCTATGTACTGGATTCACAAATCACCACAAGTTAAGGAAAAACTTGTACAAGAACTAGATAGTTTAGGCGATAATCCAGATCCAAATACAATTTACAAACTACCTTACCTGAGTGCTGTTTGCTCAGAAACTTTACGCATTTACCCAGTGGGAATGCTAACTTTTCCCAGAAGAGTCAAAACACCTATTACTGTCAGTGGTTATGAACTTCCACCGGGTACACCAGTCATGGGTTCAATTTACTTAACCCACCAACGGGAAGATATCTACCCACAACCCAAACAGTTTAAGCCAGAACGCTTTTTAGAAAAACAGTTTTCACCTTATGAATACATACCCTTTGGGGCTGGCGCAAGACGCTGTATTGGTTTAGCCTTTGCTCAATGGGAAATGAAATTAGCGATCGCTAAAATTTTAACCATGAAAGAATTAGATTTAGTTGACAGCACAGAAGTTAAACCCCAACGTCGTGGTTTAGTCACCGGGCCAAATCGTCCTATTCAAATGGTGGTGAAAAGTCAACGTCAAATCAAGTCTCGCAGTTTAGAAACTACCACCATAGGATGATGACAAATTAATTTTACGGATAAGGCAATTAAATTTTGAATTTTGGATTTTAGATTAGTTTTTCATCTAAAATCTAAAATTCCTTTCGCTGCTAGTTAGCTTGGCAGACAGCACACAAACTAATGATTTTCGTCACAATTCAAAGCTACCAACACCAGATAATTTCCCTTTAGTTTTTAGTATGGTCTACCGGGTGGCGATCGCCATCAAGCAACTAGTACAAAATGTTGAGCGTTGCTACATATTGACAATCAATAAAATCAGTAATTTAAATCTCCTCCTTATCTATCTTCTGACTTTTCAGTTGATAGATATATACCATGCTATAGATTCATCAACAGATATTGAGAGTTTAAAGTAACTAATGATAGTAAATAAAAAAACTATGTATTCATGGCAGACCAACCCAGCCTAGATCAGCAAATCATCTCTCAAGTCGCTGAAAACAGTATATCTAATCAGCTAGAAGCAGCAGAACAAATTGATATTTATGTAGAAACAGATATTTTAAAAATAGTTCAAGGTCAAGTAGACGGCTTGAGATTTGCCGGACAAGGATTAGTAACTAAACAAAATATCCGTCTTCAAGAAATCAAACTGCAAACTGATAACATTGATATTAATCCTCTTAGTGCTATTTTTGGGCAAATTAAACTGAATAAATCAGTAAATCTAGTTGCTCGTATTACCCTGGCAGAAGCTGATATTAACAATGCTCTTAATTCTAAGTTCTCTCGTGATTTAGTACAAAAATTCCAGTTAAATGTAGAAGGAAAAATTGTCAAATTTGCTTTACAACAAATGCAAATCCACTTACATGATACTGGTCAAATCGCTTTAGAAGGAAAATTTCAGTTGCAAGAAAATGACCACAGTCGGTTATTAGGTTTTAGCGCTAAACTTCGTCCTCGTACTTTATCCCGCCCTATAATTTTTGACAGTTTTACCTGTACTCAAGGAGAAGGTGTATCTCTAGGCTTGATGGTCTCGTTAATGCAGAGATTCCAAGAATTATCCAATTTACCTTATATTCAGTTGGAAGATATGAAATTCAGGATTAAAAATATGGAATTGCAGAATAAAAACTTAATTTTGTTTATCGAAGCTAATGTTAACCAAATACCTGAATCTGTAACAGAATTAATGGATTAAATTATTATATGTAAAATTTACAGCGAAAAATTAATCAATTATCAAGATTGTCATTTCTTTTAACCCTTTGTACTATTAACAAGCCACTTTATTCTAAAATACAAATATGCAAGAATATGATGTTGTAATTATCGGCGCAGGACATAACGGACTAGTTTGTGCAGCATACTTGCTCAAAGCTGGTTATAGCGTCCTACTTTTAGAAAAACGTTCTGTCCCTGGTGGTGCAGCAACCACGGAAGAATGTTTACCCAAAGAAGCCCCCGGATTTAAATTTAATTTGTGTGCTATTGACCACGAATTTATTCATTTAGGGCCAGTAGTTGAAGAATTAGAACTGAAAAAATACGGCTTAGAATATCTTGAATGTGATCCAGTAGTTTTCTGTCCTCATCCCGATGGCAAATATTTTCTAGCACATAAATCATTAGAAAAAACTTGTGCAGAAATCGCCCGTTATAGCGAACGTGATGCTAAAAAATATGCCGAATTTACTGATTATTGGCAACGGGCGCTCGGTGCCATGATTCCGATGTTTAACGCACCACCAAAATCAATCATCGATATTGTTGGTAACTATGACATCACAAAACTCAAAGATTTATTCTCAGTGATTGGTTCGCCAAACAAAACACTAGATTTTGTTCGCACAATGCTAACCAGTGCTGAAGATTTACTCAATGAGTGGTTTGATTCAGAATTTTTAAAAGCACCATTGGCAAGATTAGCAGCAGAATTAGGTGCGCCACCATCACAAAAAACCCTTGGTATTGGTGCAATTATGATGGCAATGCGTCATAATCCTGGTATGGCTAGACCACGAGGTGGGACTGGTGCATTAGTCAAAGCTTTAGTGAATTTAGTCACTAGTAAAGGTGGTGTAATTCTCACAGATCAGCACGTAGAAAAAGTGTTGATTGATGATGGGAAAGCCGCTGGTGTACGCGTTGCTGGCGGCACAGAATATCGTGCGAAATACGGTGTGATTTCTAATATTGATGCCAAGCGGTTATTCTTACAAATGACCGATAAAAGCGATATTGACTCAGCCGATCCTGATTTGTGGGAAAGATTAGAACGCCGCATTGTCAACAACAACGAAACCATCCTCAAAATAGATTTGGCTTTAGATGAACCTCTGCGCTTTCCTTTCCATGCGCACAAAGATGAGTATCTTGTGGGTTCTATCTTAATTGCTGATTCTGTGGCTCATGTGGAACAAGCCCATAGTAAGTGTACCTTGGGAGAAATTCCTGATTCTGATCCATCAATGTATGTGGTGATGCCGAGTTACCTTGACCCCACATTAGCACCTCCTGGTAAACATACAGTCTGGATTGAGTTTTTTGCACCTTATCAAATTGCTGGTGCAGAAGGTACAGGCTTAAGAGGTACTGGTTGGACTGATGAATTGAAAAATCAGGTTGCAGACAAAGTAGTTGATAAGTTGGCTACTTATGCACCTAATGTCAAAACAGCGACTATTGCGCGACGAGTAGAAAGTCCCGCAGAATTAGGTGAAAGATTAGGCGCATACAAAGGCAATTACTACCACGTTGATATGACCCTAGATCAGATGGTATTTTTCCGTCCCTTACCGGAAATCGCCAACTACAAAACCCCCATTGAAAATTTATTCTTAACTGGTGCGGGTACTCATCCAGGTGGTTCGATTTCTGGAATGCCAGGACGCAATTGTGCGCGGGTATTTTTACAATCTAAACATCCAATTACTCAAACTTTAAAGGATGCTAGAGATTCGATTAAATCAACTGTCGGGTCTGTATTTGGAATTGTTTAGTCATAGTTTCGCGCAAAGGCGCAAAGTTGTTTTAGCGCCTTTGTCCGAACATATTTTGCTTAAACTAATTACGAAAAATATTTATTTTTTTTGTGTCACTTTTCGGGTATTTTGAATGAAAGAATACATAGCTATTTAATCCATCACTGCTAACACAGCCTTGGGTAATAACTTATCTTTAAACCACACGATTCTTGCAGGTACATCATTTAATTTCACCCCTGCTTTTTCCAAATTCAGCCGTTCTGAAATTGCCAAAATCAAGTTATCACATCCTGCACGCCGCACCTGAGAAAACTTTTTTTGTAAATATTCTGGTCGCCAATAACCAACAATTTCTAATAAAAATTCCCGTCCATTAGGATGCACTAAGCGGAAATCAGGAATCATCACACTACCAGGAATGGGGATTAAATCCACTTCTCTCTCTAGTACCCAATCTGTTTTTAAAGCATCCCATTTATCAGCAAAAGAAGCTTCTAGCATACTATCGTAAGGTTTACCTTTAGAATAGTGCGATACTAAACCACATTCGGAATTGAGGGTAAATCTGCCAATTTTCCAAGTATCTGTGTAAGCATCACGGGTTTGCAATGTCGCTGAAAGACTCCATTTTGTCACATGGAGTAAAGCCGGAATTAGTTTTGCGATCGCCAACCCATAACGCGTACTAGGATTAAATAAACTCGTCGGCCCATCCACGGTAATTGTAAAGCCGTGGTCAGCGTCACCTTCAATATAAGCCATCAATTGAAATAATTTTAAATAGCGAAATAACAGCTTATATTCTCCCGGTACATTGCGATGAGCATTTAACACTAATTGACTAGCTTTATAAAAAATTCCCTGTACCTGGGACAAGTTATATCTATTTAATATATCTACAGGCGAAGGTGTATCAAATTGCGTCAAAATTTTATTTTCAGATAAGTCAGCATATAACCCAGCACGCACCTGTTCTAACAAAACTTCTCGCTCTAATTCTTGACTTAACTCATCAGCTATTTTACTTAAAGTAGCTTGAGTTGATTCTTGACGTGCAACTGACTTTGCCGCCAAAGCAAACACCCGTTCTCTTAATATCGGTGGTTCTAAAGGACTCACCACTTCAAAAGTACAAAAATTGCTTTTGATAATATAAGCCAATCCCCGCTTTATCCGATAATCTGTTGCATCACCTTCTAAATCTAAAAGGAGCTTGTCTAACTCCCCTTGAGTTTTACCTTGCGCTGCTTGAAAACAAGCAATTAATTCGTTTGTCAACGCCAAATGTTTATCATCAATCTTCAGTCTTTTCGGAATGATTTCTTCTCCGTTTAGGCGATGGCTTAGTAACTCCGTTGGTAACATCTTCTGAGTTTTGGATTTTGGATTTTGGATTTTGGATTGAATAATTAATTTCTAATTGTTCCGCAGCCTTTAAACTTTTTTCCTGTCCAGTACCATAGACAACCTGCAAATTTCCTCTCTTCTCTCCGCGTCCTTTGCGTCTTTGCGGTTCGTAATCTTCTCCCCGCCGCCGCGCCGAAGTCCCTTCTTCACTCGTATCTTCTGCGATTACCTCATATAAAATCGCTTGTTTATTCTCCACATTTCCCTTACGTAAAATCCTCCCCAAACGCTGCACATATTCTCTTGTCGAACCAGTTCCCGAAAGAATAATTGCCACAGAAGCCGCCGGAACATCAACACCTTCATTCAACACGTGAGAAGCAATCAAAGTATTATATTCACCTTCCCGAAATTTAGTTAATATTTCATGGCGTTCTTTAACTGGAGTTTGATGAGTAATTGCCGGAATTAATAAGTCTTGAGATATTTTATAAACTGTCGCGTTATCAGCCGTGAAAATTAACACGCGCTCAGGATAATGTGTCGCTAATAAATCAGCTAAAATTCGCAACTTACCATCAGTACCTAAAGCAATTTCTTTGGCTTCACGGTGCGCTAACATCGCTCTACGACCAACTTGCGATCGCGCACTCATCTGCACAAACATTTGCCAACCTTGAATACTCCCCAAAGAAATTTTCGATTGGCGCAAAAAATCATTGCGAGTTTGAATTAATTGATTGTATCTTTCGCGCTCAATCTGCGATAATTTCACCTTAATTTGGACAATTTCATGTTCGGCTAACGCCTTCCCTGCTAAATCTTCAGCGCGTTTACGATATACTTCTCGTCCAATCAAAATATTCAAATCAGCGTGTTTACCATCGGTGCGTTCTGGTGTCGCTGATAATCCTAAACGATAAGGGGCGATCGCATATTCGGCAATCACTTTACTAAAATCGGTGGGTAAATGATGACACTCATCAAACACAATCAAAGCATATTTATTCCCCAAAGCTTCTGCATGAATCGCTGCACTGTCATAAGTCGCTACTAATATGGGTGACTTATCCCGCGAACCACCCCCTAATAATCCCACTTCTGCATCGGGGAACGCCGCCACTAAATGTGCATACCATTGGTGCATCAAATCCAATGTTGGCACAACAATCAACGTTGTGCGCGGTGTCGCTTGCATCGCCATCTGCGCCAGATAAGTTTTTCCCGCCGCCGTTGGTAGCACAACTACACCTTGTCTTCCCGCCAATTTCCAAGCAGCTAAAGCCTCACTTTGGTGGGGATAAGGTTCCATTTCCAAACTTGCAATCAACTCTAGCGGATAAAATTCCTTCGCCTCATCAATAAAATCGACTTCTTCCCCTTGTAGTGCTTCAACTAAAGCGCGATAACGCATCGCCGGAATCCGAAATTTTTCCACGCGATCATCCCACGTAGCATAATCCATCCAAGCTTTACCGCGTGGTGGTGGATGCAGAATTAATGTACCGCGATCGAAGGTTAATTTGGAGATGCGAGCCATGCGGAATTTACAAGAGATTAGCGATGAAGATAGTCACAACTTAATTTTCTATGGTTAAGTCATGCTTAGTAACCATCCTACATTTATTGAGGATGTTATTCTCGTGAACAACAAGATCCCCAGCTTCTTCAAGAAGTCGGGGATCTGAGCCTTTTGATTCTGAAAAATCAAAGTCTATAAAAAATAAAATTAGATATGCGTCGCATACCTAATTCTCAATTCGGAAAATATTTAATTCAATTGCAATATTTAACCAAATCTACCGCTAACGTAATCGCGGGTATCTTCTTGCTTAGGATTATTGAAAATAACTTCTGTTGCGTCGTACTCTACTAAATAGCCAATCCGTCCACCTGTTTCTGTAGGACGCACGTTAAAAAAGGCGGTTTTATCAGAAACCCGCGCCGCTTGCTGCATATTGTGAGTAACGATCACAATTGTATATTGCTCTTTCAGTTCATGAATTAACTCTTCAACCCGTAATGTAGAAATGGGATCTAAAGCTGCACAAGGTTCATCCATGAGGATAATTTCTGGTTGAACTGCGATCGCCCTGGCAATACATAATCTTTGTTGCTGTCCACCAGACAAAGACGAACCACTTTGACGGAGTTTATCTTTGACTTCATCCCACAAAGCTGCTTGGCGCAAACTTTTTTCTACTAATTCATCTAAGTTACCTTTGTAACCATTAATTTTGGCACCAAAAGTAATATTGTCATAAATTGATTTTGGGAATGGGTTAGGTCGTTGAAACACCATCCCAATTCTCCGCCGCACCTCTACAGGGTCAATATCAGATGCGTATAAGTTTTTCCCGTAATAAAAAACTTGGCCTTCGGCTCTAAATGAATCAATTAAATCATTGAGACGGTTATAGCATCTTAGCAGTGTACTTTTACCACAGCCAGAAGGCCCAATAAAGGCTGTCACCTTATTTTTGGGTATATCTAGCCAAATATTCTGCAAAGCTAAAAATTTGCCGTAATAAACGTTTAGATTTTCTGTGCGTAATACGGTGTCTGTACTATTCAATGTGCTAATGTTAGTAGCCATAAAAAGTCTAATGTAAGTTTTTGAGACAGTAATGCAACTGTGCTATTTGGGTAATTGACTGAATTTTTTGGCAGAAATAAAACACCCATCATCAATAGTGTTCTTTATTTCATACTTCAGACTTGATTCAGGCTTTTTGGCGAGTTGCCCAGCGAGCAAAAATACTGGTGATTAAAACCATTAACACCAATATCAAAGATGCTGCCCAAGCTAACGACTGCCAATTTTGAAATGGAGAAATCGCAAAATTAAAAACCAAAACGGCTAGGGACGCTGTTGGTTGGAACAAGCTATTTGGCCAGAAGGTAGAAAACAAAGCGGTAAATAGCAACGGTGCCGTTTCACCAGAGGCTCTGGCGATCGCCAAAGTTGATCCAGTGACAATCGCTGGTAATGCCGCCGGCAATACAACTTGTGTAACAGTTTGAAAGTTAGTTGCACCTAAACCTACAGATGCTTGCCGTAAATCATTCGATACTAGCTGTAAAGCTTCATCAGTCGTTTTCACAATAATTGGCAACATCAAAATTGCCAAAGCAAACCCTCCGCCAATAGCTGAATATGATCCTAGGTTCAGCCTCACTAATGTCAAAACCACAATTCCATAAGCGAATACCCCAGCAATAATAGAAGGCACTCCACTCAAGACATTAGTCGCAAAACGTACCCACCTAGCTATTTTACCAGAACTAAACTCAGTTAGATAAATTGCGGCAATCACACCTAACGGAATGCTAATTAAGGACGCAATTCCTACCATCAGCAAAGTTCCCACAATTGCATTCCCAAAACCTCCGCCTTTTCTCAGCGGTGCGGGGGGCAATTCAGTAAAAATACTAAAATTAAGACTGCCAAAGCCTTTGATTATAACATAAGAAAGTACTGCCACCAAAGGCACAAGTGCCAAAACTCCACAGATAAATGCTACCCCAGTCATCGTTGTATTAAACAGTGTCCGAGGCGACATAGAGGCACTAGTTAAACTCCTTTCTGGATAATGAGAAACCATAAATTTAACCCACAACTCAGCTACATTCGCTTGACTCGGAGAACGATGAACTCTGCCAAAATATTGACTATCAGTGTTAAGACAAATAAAACTAAAGCAGCATACATTAAAGCTGCCACTTGCAAACCACTAGCTTCGGCAAATTGATTTGCTAATAAAGAAGAAATTGTATTGGCTGGGGCTAATAGTGATGCACTAATTTTGTTGGAATTACCAATCAACATTGTCACCGCCATTGTCTCTCCCATTGCCCGACCAAGTGCTAACATTACAGCACTAACAATCCCAGAAAAAGCTGCTGGAATCAAAACCTGAAAAATCGTTTCCCAACGTGTTGCACCTAACCCTATAGATGCTTGACGTAAACTAGATGGAACAGAAATCAAAGCATCTCTAGAAATAGCTGTAATAATTGGCAAAGTCATAATTGCCAAGATAATCCCCGCCGGTAACATTCCTGGCCCAGTGGGAGGAGTGCTAAAAAGCGGAAACCACCCAAAATAGGTATTCAACCATCTACCTATGTTGTTTAAAATGGGAATTAAGACAAAAATTCCCCATACTCCATAAACAACGCTAGGAATAGCGGCCAGAAGTTCTACCAAGAATACCAGCACTAGTCTAACTTTGGCTGGCAGAAAATTTTCACTTAATAAAATAGCAGTGCCAACGCCTATTGGTACAGCAATTAGTAACCCAATCAGCGAACTAATTATAGTTCCATAAACTTGAGGTAATACCCCATATTCATCCTTCACTGGGTTCCAAGTACTGTTTGCTAAAAAGCTCAGACCAAACTTTTGGATGGCTGGCCAAGCGCCAATGGCAACTTGTATAGCAATCCATAATAAAGTTGCAGCAACTGCTAGAGCAAAAATCCGAGTCAGCCAGATAAAACCCCGATCTAAAGACTTACCAATATCGGAGCGATTCTTAATTGCTGATGACAAATTTTGAGAATTTGTAGCCATGAATACTGACTTTATAGATTAAATCAGAGAAAAATGTGAGAGCAAACCAGCGTAGTCAAGTCGCCAAAAGTTTTAAGAAATTGAGACATCAGCAAATGATTTTTAATAGCAATGTTTTTTCATTTACTATTAATTAAATCAATTTTTGACTATAGATGTCTCACTCAGTTTTCGTGATTGTTAAATGTTATTTGCTGGCACTAGTGCTACCACTAATCGCAATTTTGTAGTCTGGGCTAATTTGGTCAGCCGCAGTTGCTACTTTCTGCAAAACGTTTTGCGGTAGAGGAACATAACCTAATTCTGGAGCTAATTTCTGACCTTCGGTTAAACCATACTCAATCATAGCTTCGACTGCTTTAGCTTTTGCCGGATCGCTATATTTCTTGTAAGCCAAAATCCAAGAGTAGGTAACAATCGGATAAGAATCTGCACCTTCTGGGTCGGTGATAAAGGCACGGAGATTTTCTGGCAGAGTTACTGCTTCTAAAGTTTTAGCGGCTGATTCTTCTGTAGGCACAACAAATTTGCCACCTTTGTTTTCTAAAGCCGCATATTTGAGATTATTTTGTTTCGCGTAACCATATTCAACGTAACCAATAGAGCCTTGAGTTTGTTGAATTTGGGCGGTTACACCTTCATTACCCTTACCACCAACACCTACTGGCCAGTTAACAGTTTTGCCATCACCAATTTTAGTTTTCCATTCTGGACTGATGGCGCTGAGGTGTTTGGTAAATACGCCTGTAGTACCACTACCATCTGAACGATGGACAATTGTAATTGCTTGGTCAGGTAACTTAGCGTCTGGGTTAGCTGCTTTGATTTTGGGGTCGTTCCAGTTTTTAATTTTGCCTAATAAAATATCGGTGTAAACTGCCCGTGGTAACTTCAGTTCGGCAACATCTGGTAAGTTGTAAGCGAGGACAATGCTACCGGCTGTCATCGGTAACAAAATTGCGCCTTTATCTTGAGGAACTTTCTGAATTTCCTCATCTTTCATCGCTACGTCGCTGGCACCAAAATCGACAGTACCTTTGATGAATTGCTCAACCCCAGCACCACTACCCACAGACTGATAGTTGACTTGTAAACTGGGATATTTTTTGTTTAACTCAGTGAACCAACTTGTATATAGTGGTGCGGGAAAAGAAGCTCCTGCACCTGTTAAGGAAACGTTGCCGCCCAAATCTAATTTAGCTGGACTGGAAGCTGTAGCATCTTGCGCTGTGCCAGTAGGTGCTTCCTTGGTAGCAGAACTGTCAGAACCTTGCTGTCCGCCACAAGCAGCTAGACTTAATGTCAGTAATAACACTGCTGTTGAAGAGGCAAGACGGTTATTTTTTATTGCATGTAGACGTGAGAGCATCTGTGTTAATTTTCAGTAACTTTCCAGGTTAGCGCCTCTACGATAATCCTAAAGGAGAGACGTATAGGTAAACGGAAGGTTAAGAGCTAGAAAAAAAGTGTATTATTTTAACTAAATTTTACAATTCTCTCACTTTGTGAATTGATAAAATTTATACTTCAACCTATGTCAAGTTACAGATGAGCCTTCGTAGAGCTAATACAGATTTATGGCCAACGCTTCGATAGTAGAAAGCGTTATACCGCTTATATTGCTACTTATCCAACTACCAGCAACAGCAATTTTGCTGTCGCGTCTGCTGAAAGGGCCGGGAAGACTACCGCCAATTCAACCCCAACAGCCAACTCCAGAGCTTTTTGGTAACGTCAGCGTTGTTGTTCCCACGTTGAACGAAGCTGGGCGCATTACTCCTTTATTATCGGGCTTGAGCCAACAAAGCTACGAAGTTCGAGAAATTATCGTTGTCGATAGTAATTCCCAAGATGGGACTCCTGACTTAGTAAAAGCTAAACAGCAAAAAGATCCCCGCTTTCGGGTGATGACAGATGACCCTTTACCTGCTGGTTGGGTGGGTCGTCCTTGGGCGCTACATAATGGCTTTTTACATAGTTGTGAGGATAGCGAATGGTTTTTGGGGATGGATGCTGATACTCAGCCACATCCGGGTTTAGTTGCTGGTTTAGTGCAGACTGCAATAGCACAAGGCTATGATTTGGTGTCACTCTCACCCCAGTTCATCCTTCAGTATCCGGGAGAGTGTTTATTACAACCAGCTTTATTGATGACTTTGCTGTATCGCTTTGACCCTGCGGGAATTAGAACTGAGCAACCAGAAAGGGTAATGGCCAATGGGCAATGTTTTTTATGCCGTCGTGCTGT
This sequence comes from Nostoc sp. C96, assembly GCF_059384975.1. Lineage (NCBI taxonomy): Bacteria > Bacillati > Cyanobacteriota > Cyanophyceae > Nostocales > Nostocaceae > Nostoc > Nostoc sp. C96. The sequence goes on from NZ_CM182020.1 coordinate 2,002,986, forward strand.
TTTAGCAGATGTGGGCGGTTATACCAGCGCTAGTAGTTCTTTTTGTGATGATGTGACTTTGGCGAGGTATATTGCGGCTCAAGGATATAAGGTAGGTTTTTTAGATGGGGCCAAGGTGCTGAAGGTGCGGATGTATGAGGGGGCGTTGGAAACTTGGAAAGAATGGGGGCGTAGCCTAGATTTAAAAGACGCATCGACTTCTGGGCAAATTTGGGGAGATTTATGGCTACTTTCAGCAGTTCAAGGTCTGCCCCTGCTGATTATACTTACTTACTTGATTTTTCTGCCTACGCCGTTATCTGTGCCACAGATGTTATTGCTGGGTTTGAATGGATTTCTGTTACTGATTCGCTTTGGGATGCTACTGGCGATCGCACCTTCTTATGACCGCAAAATCGCTAAAGGCGGCTGGTTATTCTGGCTGTCTCCTTTGGCTGATCCCATCGCTGTGTTACGCATTTTCTTATCTGCATTCCGCACCCCACGAGAATGGCGAGGTAGGAAGTATGGAATAAGTGCTGAGTGCTGAGTGCTGAGTGCTGAGTGCTGAGTACTGAATGCTGAGTCTTTAAGACACCTCTACACCCTTAAACCCCATTACACCCCTGCACCCCTGCACCCCTGCCCCCCTACTCTTCCTCACCTCCCACGCGATCGCCTCGTTCAAGTTCCCAGAGAATTTGATTACCTTCGCGGCGGACTCGTGACACAATCCAGTTCCGCCAGCGCCATTGATCCCCCCGGCTAGTGACGGCGCTGGCGTGGACATCCATTAAGTCTGCTAATTCAGAACTAGTAATTAGATAGCCTTTGTCAGCGATTTCATCAGCGATACGTAGAGTTTCAACCAAGTTGCGAAGTTGTTCGACCCTGATTCCAGGCGTTGTTGTGTCAATTGCGGCCGCAGTCTGTGCGGTGGATGGTTCCATAACGTTTATGTCTGATGCAGATGTAATGGTTTCCGATTTTTCTTTGGTAATTATTGTCGAGTGTGCCTTATCTTCAGAAACTTTCGCTACATTTAGCTCATGAGAAGTAGGTAAAGTTTTGTGAGCATTGCTAGAAGATAATTCTTTGAGTGATGGGATTTTACCAGCAGCAAAACTACGGGCGATCGCATCACAGCGTTCGTTACCGACGTTACCAGCGTGACCACGAACATGTTGCCAACTAATCTGACGAGTATTTAATTCATCTAATACTTCCAAAAGGTCTTGATTTTGTACAGGATTACCATCGGCTTTTTTCCAGCCTTTTCTTTTCCAGTTTTTTACCCATTTGGTAACACAGTTGATGAGATATTCGCTATCGGTATAGAGGGTGATGGGTTGAGATTGTTGAGAGGCATGGAAATATTTTAAGGCAGCGATCGCAGCTTGCATCTCCATTTTATTATTAGTTGTATGGGATGCAGCATCACCCATTTCGTGAACTGAGCCATCGTTAAAATAAACTACAACACCCCAACCTCCAGGGCCAGGATTCCCAGTACAAGCGCCATCAGTATATATACTTTGAATTATGCTTTGGCTAGACATGATATAGATATAGAAACCGCATGGTTACGTAGAGGATAGAAAAGTTTAGCGGTAAAAGATGGGTAGCAATATATATGCTACTGCTATAAAAATCAAGTGCTTGTTGAATTTTCCCAAAACCTAGCGGCGAAAGGTAGATGATTTGGCGTTTTCTGCACAGATGCCTTGAATCATACCTGATCAGTCATATCGTGTTCGGTGAAATAATTATCATTAAGACCGCAGAGGAAGCAGGGGAGCAGAGGAGCAGGTTTTTACATTTCTGCACAGATTTCTGGAATTAAGTAAGAAAACACAAATAAACTTAACTAGATAAGTCTTAGACAAAATAGTTAAAAACCTCTTCCCTTCTTCCTCCTGCCTAGTTCTAATTACAATTATTTTATGTCCCTCTACTTATCACTAATTACCCGAACTGGATATCAGACATAATATAAAGACTGAAATTTTAAAGCCAAAATTGGTATGATGCCAGCGATAGCACATTAAGGAAAATAAATTCAGTGAGCTTATTTTTGGACTCAGCGATCGCAGCGGAAGCGGAAGCTGCTAAAAAATTAGGTTGGGTAAAAGGCATCACTACTAACCCAACGTTGTTAGCCAAAAGCCCTTTACCAGTCGAGACTATATTAAAACAACTGGCACAGTTAACTCCAGGGCCAGTATTTTATCAGTTAATGGCATCTGAATTTGACGAAATGGTAGCAGAAGGTAGAACCGCCTTTGAGTTAATTGGAAAGCAAACAGTCTTAAAGATTCCTGCGTCTTTAGTTGGCTTTCAGGTAGTGGCTGCACTAGCGCCAGAAATTCCCTGTGCAGTCACAGCTATTTACAGTGCAGCACAAGCAGCAGTCTCTCAAGAAGCCGGGGCAAAATATGCGATCGCTTATGTCAATCGAGCTACTAGACTATTAGGTGATGGAGTAGCACTAGTCCGCGAAATGGCGAGTGTTGTAGCAGGAAGCAACACCGAAATTATGGCAGCCAGCATCAAATCTCCTCAAGAAGCAGTCGCATCCCTACAAGCTGGCGCGCATCATCTCACTTTACCTTTAGCAATGTTGCAGTCCATAACTAATCACGAACTGTCAGCACAAACTATTGATGAATTTGCCGAAAATGGCCGCGGAATATTACAGTCAACATGAGGGAGTGCTGAGTATAATATCGTTTCACTTTAAGTTTGATACAAATAGAGCGCAGGGGGCAGGGAGCAGGGAGCAGGGGTAAAGAATAAAAAACCCATAAATTCGGACATTTTTTTCGTGAAATGGTATATGTCCTAGTTTCTTCAAGGGTATAGAGGTGTGATATTTCTCACACCTCTATACCCAATCAAAATTTACTCTCCAATTCCCTGTGCATAAGCTTCATACACACCTTTGACGTTGTACCAATTGAGGAAAATCCTAGCTACTTCTAAAGCTAATTGGGGTTTACCTAATTTTATCAGCCAGCGTAAAAAGGGAGCCATTGTGCGTTCATTCAGCAGCCCGTTTAATGAGAGAATGCCCCAGAGTAAGCGATGCAACCATGTCATTTGAATCATCATTCGCACCTCCCAAGTGGGATGCTTTTGATAAAACAAAACTCCCATACGGCCGCGTTGAATTTCTTTTTCAATTAAGTTAGGAATTTGCTCTAAATTAAATGCTGGATGCCAATGATAGCCAACTGCTTCTGGACATTTAATCAGTTTTAAACCGAGGTTTTTCAGCCTCACGCCTAATTCTAAATCTTCCCAACCATACAGTTGAAAAATAATATCAAATAACCCGGCTTTTTCTAACCAATACTTAGAAATTGCAACATTACCTGTAGCAAAAAAAGCTGCCGAGAAATCTGTAATTTTATAAGGTTCAGCCGTAGGATTCTCGAAGTTAGAGGTATTAATTACTGCACCATAAGTAAAAAAGCGATCGCTACCTATTTTCTCTTTTCCCTGCAACAATGCGTCAGCGTGAGCTTGCAGAAAGTTTTTCAGTACGACTAAATCACTATCAATAAATATGATTGTATCCCCTAGTGCCTGTTCTACTCCCAAATTCCGCGCCGCAGCGGGGCCAGCATGATCTTGCTCAAAGCATCGCACATGGGGAAAATCTTGCTTGTGGGCTGCCAACCATTCTAAGGTTCCATCTGTAGAACCATCATCTACTAAGACAATTTCGTAATCCTGAATTATCGTTGACGCACTCAATTCCTGCATTTCCAAGGCTCGGAGGCACTTTTCTAAAATTGGCAGGCGATTGTAAGTTGGTATCACAACGCTGAAAAACACATTCTCACCCACAACAGAAATTACCCATCTCCAGCATAAAACGGTAAAGCACTAAATATTTAGTTGGATTTTTTTGCTATAAGTTCCTCAATTCAGCCAAAATCCCCCGACTTTTCCAGCTTTGAGGCTAAGTCTAGCTAGGATATCATCACTGCCATCTTTAAAAGTTAATTTCCATAAGTACACTTGATAGCCTTGCTGATTCAGTTTTCCTAAAAAAACGGACGAATACCCTTTATTGAGCCGAGGTGCTAATTGTCCACTAACTTGTGTAAAGGTTTGTTGTGTAATGCCTTCTTTAAACGCTGCACTCCCTTGAGAGATAAACTTAGAATAATTTTTTTGTTCAATGGCATTTATAAGGCTTGTAAAAGTTTTTTGGGCAGATTGTTCGGGTTGATTAACTGGCGTTGATTTTACTTGCTCCTTTACGGCAGCTTGCACATTTTCTGCTAGTCCTAAAGTCAATGGTGACATAGTAAGAACTGCTGCAACTACCAATCCCATCTTATTCATTTATTTTGTTGGTATGAAAATTTACTGAATCCAATATAGCAATCCTCAATGAGTTGTGAAATTGCTTGTTAAGCTAGGTAACAGAGAACAAGGACGTAGCTTCTATGAGGAAAAAATATTAGCTACGTCTTCTGGGAAAAGTTTATATTTGCAATAACCCTTCAGGATTGACAGAAAATAGCGATCGCCTTTGCAAACCTTCCCGGTGTAAAATTTCGTTAGCTGCTAATAAACCACTACTCACAGCACGTTCCATTAAACCACAGGGAAAAGGCATTTTCACCCAATCACCAGCAAATATTAAGTTAGAAATATTCGTCTTTGTTTCAGGACGTGCGGCATAACTATTAGGTGGATATCCCGAAAAATTATGTTGATTAACTAATTCTCGGTGTAATATTTTGGCTTGTTTTAACTCTGGAACAATGGCATAAAGTTCTTGTTCAAAAGTATTAATCAAAGCTGCTTGTGTGGGAAAGTCTTTTTCTTTGTAACAGTAAGCGTGTAGCTCGATAACACTACCCCCAGTATTTTGTGACCACTCAATAAACTGTTGTTGAATACGATGATACAGAGTGATACTATCTGTTAATTTGTATCCAGATAAAGAAGTAAAATTACTTTGTTGCCACTCAAAATCGCGGTCAAACCAAAAGCGACACACAGCGAATGGATCAGCAATACTCAAATTTTCTACTTGATTTTTTACTGTAGTATCAACATCACCACTGACGCGCTGAAATAATTTCTGCACTCCGGGAACATCAGTAGCAAAAACATAATAATCGGCTTGGAGTTTTTCGGGTAATGCTAACTCTTGATTTGCTGCTACTAGTTGTACCTCATCACCTTGCCTTTGCAATACTTTAAATTTAGCTAAATCTCGTTTAGCAGGCCCTTTGACAACTTTACCATCCGCAGAAAATACTGCTCCATGACAAGGACATTGAAACTTACTATTTTCAGCTTTTTGGACAGTGCAACCTTGATGAGTGCAGGTAAGAGAAATTGCTTCTTGAGAGCCTGATGGTAAAGCAAAGACTTCATCAGCCGCGCCAAAATATTCTATCTTGTCATCTGCGATCGCCGTATTTTGTTTGACTATAAATGGTGTAGCAGTTTGATTACTACCAGCGTTATATTTTAACCCATCAATTTTCCCATTTACAGCTACAACTTCAGTTACAGTTGCATCGGTGATAATTTTACTACCTTGTTGCCTAATTGCCTGAGCGATAGGTTGGACTAAACTTGTCCCCATATCGTCTTTTGTCCCATTAAAAGCTAATCCTTCGGGGTTGCCAAAAAAGTAAAAATGAAAGAACTGCATTAATTCTCCCACACTCATTAAATCTGGTGCATTCAAGCTAGATTTAGCAAAAGGCAGAAAATATAAATCGTATAAACCTTGTGGGAATTCTGTTTCTACCCAATCAGCAACAGATATATTATCAAATCGCTGATAATTTTTTTCTCTTTGAAAGCCTGTGATAGCTTGAAAAACTTGCAGATGTTTGATTTTAGTTAAATTTATGCCCCAACGGAAGCGATTTGGAGATGCGATCGCTAAATCTATAATATTCCAAGGAAAAGCCGAACTACTAGGGCGAAATATTTCTGGTTTGTATTGAGAATCTTGATAAATAACAGAATAAAAATTCAACGATTGAAAATTATTAGTTATGCCTAATTCTGCTACTAAACTATTCAGATTATAGTACTGAGGAAAAAAGCCATGAAACCCATGTTCCATCATAAAAGTTTCCCCAGCCGCTTCTATTTGCCAACTAGCGATTTTGCCACCCAATTGAGGAGATTTTTCTAATAGTGTGACAATAAATCCCCGCTGGCTCAATTCGTAAGCACAAGCTAAACCGGCTAAACCACCCCCAATTACAACAACAGTTTTGGATTGATTTAATATTTGTGGTAAGTCGAGAGTATCTTTTTGAAATACCGTTGGTTTTGGCTTAGTAAACCGCGAATATCCTGTGACTCCTGCAACTGTACCGACCCCGAACAACTTCAGCAGTGTACGACGGGAGATAGTAGATGATTCCAGCAAATTAGGTATTTGGCGCATTGGTTACAAAATTAACTTTTCACACACAACACAGTCGTGAAATGATGACTGTGAGTTCGCAGATTGTATTGTTAAGAGTATTTTTTTCTCACCGTGCTAAGTCCCGAACGGATTTATTTTGCCAGAATGGCAGAAATTGTCAAGAGTACACAAGACTGGAGACTTCCTCAGATGAAATATTGGCGCGAAACCATAGCTGTCACTCAGCGCATCCTCATTGAATTATTACGTCGCCGCCGCAGCCTGATTTTTTGGAGTATTTTTCCAATTTCTGTATTAATTCTGGGTGCGTTTATTTTGGCAGAACGTGCAAAACTACCAATCAACACGGCTTTTGAATATACTGCACCTTCAACATTAGTGGGTGCTGCACTATTTTTTAGTTGTTTGGGTGGTAGCGTCGCCACCGTCGTTGCAGAAAGAGAACAGCAAACCCTCAAACGCCTGTTTATTTCGCCTTTGAGTGGTATATCCTATTTTTTAGGAATTTTTTTAGCTCATAGTTGCATTGGCTTAGGACAAACTTTGCTAGTTTATACAGTTGCTGCTTTTTGGGGTGCTACATTTAAAGGTTCTATTTTTTTAGGATTCATAATTATTTTGATGAGTATTGCCGCTTATGTCGGCTTAGGATTTATTTTAGGCACGCAATTAGCGAGGCGAATTGAAGATGTGAATGCTTTAGTCGCTGCATTTGGCGTACCTTTATTAATTTTAGGTGGAGCCTTTTTACCGAGTTCTTTATTTCCTAAAAGTTTAATCAATATTGCCCAATACAACCCGATTTATCACATGAATGAAGCATTTGTGGGAGTTTCAACTAAGGGCAAGCAAATTAGTGATATTGCATCACATTTTTGGTTTTTATTAGTTTTTACTTTGGTAATGATAACTAGTGGATGGTTGTCTTATCGAAGAATGTTACTAGTAGAAAGAAAATTATGAGTAGCAAAAAATTATAAATATTTTGATAAACAATACATAAACTATGGATTCTTCAATTACGACAAATTCTAATTCTGATCAATTACGAACTAAGCGAATCATCTCTCTAGATATGTTGCGTGGGTTAGTTATGGTGTTAATGGTGCTAGACCATGTACGAGATTTCTTTACTAATGTTCGCTTCCGTCCTACAGACTTGACACAAACAAATATACCCCTGTTTTTCACACGCTGGATAACTCATTTGTGCGCTCCCACATTTATATTCTTGGCTGGAGTAGCTGCTTATCTTTATTTCGAGAATCGACTACAAAGCAAACAAGAATTATCACGCTATCTGATAATTCGGGGACTATGGTTAGTATTTTTAGAGTTAACAGTGGTACGCTTTGCCTGGATATTTGAACCTACCTACTCCTTGTTGTTAGCGGGGGTACTGTGGGCAATTGGTTGGTCAATGGTTGTGTTAGCAGTATTAGTTAGAATGCCAATTCCTTTAATAGCTACTTTCGGACTTGTGCTGATATGTGGACACAATTTATTTGATCAGATTCATGCTGAACAACTAGGTAGATGGGGTTGGTTATGGACAATTCTTCATGAACCCAAAATGCTGATGGTTTTTGCTAATAAAAAGTTAGTTATTGGCTATCCTCTGATTCCTTGGATTGGGGTAATGGCAACAGGTTATGCTTTTGGGACTTTCATGAAGCAGGAAAAAAGTTTGCGACAGCAATTGTTCTTGCGGTTAGGACTGGGGTTAATTGCTGGCTTTGTGGTTATCCGCGCTGTAAATATCTATGGCGACCCTTCCCCTTGGACTGTACAGAAGAATTTCTCTTTTACCATACTATCGTTTATTAACTGTCAGAAATATCCACCTTCATTACTGTATTTGTTAATCACATTAGGTATAGCAATGCTGTTGCTTTATCTATTTGAGAAGTATAGATTGCGGATTTTGCAACCTCTAGTTTTATTTGGTCAAGTTCCTTTATTTTTTTATATAATTCACCTCTGGCTGATCCATTTAACTGCAATTTTGCTGGCTTTACCTAAATATGGGTTAAAGGCAATTATTTTGCCTTTTATTGTTTCTTCCCAAATGCCTGCCGACTATGGATATGATTTACCCATGATCTACAATTTCTGGATAATTATGATAATTCTGCTTTATCCTATTTGTAGCTGGTTTAGAAGTTACAAGGCAAAGCATCCTAGTAAGTTATCATCAAACTAACTGTAACGTTTTAAAAGTAGTTTGTTGTGATTATTAACACGTTTACGCTGACAAGGGTGGAGGAAACCGAATATCTACATTGAAATTTTCTATACTTGCTGAATGATGAATGGGTAAAATATATTCGAGATTTTCATGAGGACGAGGAATAATATGAAAAGAAAGCACCTCGCCACCATTGACACGAGATATTGCCGCTAATCCTGAGACAACCGCAACGTTAACTTCGCCAACTTCTCCCCGAATCAGTACAGTTATTCTGCCCAAATCAGTATTTTCGTAACCAACAAAAGTAATACAGGCAGCTTTACACATAGCATCTGCCGCTTCTACTGCGGCGGGAACTCCATAAACTTCAATCATCCCAAGTGCAAGTGTCATACTGCTTTTCTCTACCTGAATCTGTTCTGCTGTTGTTCCAAATTGTAAATCAACTCCCTGCTGGAGATGGAAAAAGGAACGAGCAACAGTATGTGTAGTAAGCTGTAACGCACAAAAAGCTTTGCGCTAGATGTGTTATACCGTTTCACTTTAAGTTTGATACAAATAGACCGCAGGGAGCAGGGGGAAAGAATGAAAAACCCATAAATTTGTATTATTTTTTTCGTGAAATGGTATTACGCTGTCGCTAACACATCCTACTATGTATATTTTCCAAATTAAATATTAGTCATATAGGAATCCGATTTGATTTATGAAAAAATTTCAGTATATGTAGGGTGTGTTAGGCGTAAGCCGTAACGCACCGAGAACTTTACAGTAGATGCGTTACGCTGTCGCTAACACATCCTACGTAGATTTCAAAAATCAAATATTAATCCTATATACATAATCGAAGATTTTAAATATGCTGACCATTAGAAACTTAAATAAATCTTATTCTCACAGAAAAGTTATTCAAAATTTAAATCTGCATATAGAACCAGGAGAAATTTATGGCTTACTCGGTGCCAATGGCGCTGGTAAGACAACCACAATTAATATTATTTGCAATTTACTCAAGGCTGATAGTGGTGATGTAACAATTAATCAGCAGCTAATTTCAGATGCAACCAAAAAAATTATTGGCATTGCCCCGCAAGAAAATTTATTGTATAAAACTCTGACTTGTGAAGAGAATTTAAAATTTTTTGCTGATATTTATGGATTAGATAGAAAAATACGCCAGCAACAAATACAAACAACTCTGGCGGCGGTAAATTTATTAGATAGGGCGAAAAGTCCTGTAGAAACTCTCAGTGGTGGAATGCAGCGACGGTTAAATATTGCTATTGCATTAGTGCATCAACCAAAGTTAGTCATTTTAGATGAACCAACTACCGGGTTAGATATTGAATCTCGGTACGAGATTTGGGAGTTAATTCGGCAGTTGAGTAACCAGGGAATTACTATTTTATTGACGACGCATTTATTAGAGGAAGCCGAACGTCTTTGTCATATAATTGGTATTCTCAAAAATGGGCAAATTTTGGCTGAAGGTAGTTTAGCTCAGTTGCGTAACTTAATTCCTGCCGCCGAAATTTTAGTAGTACAAACTACTCAAAAAGAACAAGCGATCGCCCGCGCTCAAGAATATGGTTTTACGCCTAAATATTATGGTAATGAGTTAGCTTTTTGGCTACCAGAACCACTAGAATTAAAAGAAATTATTGCCAGGTTTGAAGGTGTAAAATTTGAGGCGATCGCTCGTCAGCCTGTGCGTTTAGAACATATTTATTTAGAAGTTACAAAAAATCTTTATTCTTGATGATTACTATCATCATTTGTTTGCAAAAAATGTAAATATTTCTATAAATAAGATGATTAAAATTCTACTTTTTTACTTGTTTCTTTGTATTTGGTTAGGAATAGTAGATGTTTCTCGCCTCACTTCTTCAACTTGACTCACTTCAAAAACCAAGGTGAATACTTTACCCATTTCTTTTTTAATATTTGAATTTACCTTTGCGTAACTACTAATCCCACCTGCGGCAACAGCAATTTCTAAACCCACTTTAATGGATTTAGAGCGAGATAAAACTTCACTACCAAAACTTGGTAAATTAACTAGCAAACCTATACTATAAGAAATTAACAGAGCTAATAAGGTGCCGAATAAAACTGCTATTGTACTTTGACGAAATAAGTTGACATTGCCTACCAATGCACCAAAAGCTAAAGCCCGAATTGGCAACATTCAAGGGGCAATAATCATCGCACTAATAATTACCGCAGTACTATTAGAAAGTAACCCAAATGTAGCGATCACACAAAAACCAATAATTAAAATTAAATATGTATTATTAGGACTATATTCTTCAAGAAATTCAGCCACAAGCTGTTGTAGTTCTAAAGATTAAACCCTTTTTTTTTGAACTATCTGAAGCGGTTACGCAGATTATTAACCAAAGTAATTCCCTAAAATAAAATAATTTTGATAAAAGATTTTAAACAAAATTTTTCATAAACATATCTATTTCAAGATAAAAATTTACCTAATAGAAATTTAGAATAATTTAAAGCAAGTTTTTTTGGTTTGACTATGAGACTGATATTAGTTGAGGATGAAACAGATTTAGGTGCAGCAATTAAACAAGTTCTCAGTCATGAGGCGTATGTAGTGGATTGGTTTCTGGATGGGACTCAAGCATGGCAATCTCTAAAAGATGCCTCGACAGAGTACACATTAGGAATTTTTGATTGGATGCTGCCTGGAGTTTCTGGGATAGAGTTGTGTAAGTGGTTGCGATCGCGCCAATTAACTCTACCTGTGTTGATGCTAACTGCTAAAGACCGGATGGAAGAAAAAATTATTGGTCTAGATAGCGGTGCAGATGATTATATAGTTAAACCTTTTGATATGGCAGAACTACTGGCAAGATTGCGAGCCTTACAAAGACGGGCTGCTTACACAGGCATATCGGTTATACCCCAAGTCCAAACCCGACGTTTACAAATAGGCTGTCTGACACTCAATTACAACACTCATGAACTAACTCGCTTGTATCCTAATGGTGAAAAGCAAATATTAATTTTAACTATCAAAGAATTTCAATTGTTAGAATATTTCATGCGACATCCTAACCAAATTATCAACCGCGACCAGATTATTAATCAACTGTGGGAAATTGGTGCAGCGCCAGTCAGCAATGTAGTAGCAGCGCAAATTCGTTTATTAAGACGCAAATTAGGCGAAGAAGATAGTGAAACTTTGATAGAAACTATTTATGGTGTCGGCTATCGTCTCAATATTCCGGTAACAGAAATAGACAGTTAATTAATATGAAACGCAACCCTATTTTCTCCGAAACTAGATGGAGATTAGCAGCTTGGTATACCCTAGTCATGAGTAGTATTTTAGGGCTATCTGGTTTAGGCGTTTATACTGTAGTTGCCCATACTTATTATGAAACCATAGACCAAGGATTAAAATCAGTAGCAAAGGCACTCCATAAAAGTATTGAACCTGCTTGGCAACAACCTGGACATTTACAAGAACTAGCTAAAGAACTTTCCTTAGAATTATGTATAAATCCGACAAACTGTTTGCCAAAAACAACTATTATTCAACAACCAATAGAAGAAGCAGGTAATCAGGTTAATTACTATATACGCTTATTAGATAGTTCACAAAAAGTTTTTGCAAGTACAGATATACAATTTGATAATTTACCAATTATCTTATCGTCACAAAAGTGGCAAATTATTACCGATGCTTTTGGGACTCGCTACCGCCAAATCACTTTACCCTTATATACTAATAACCAAATTTCCGGTTATCTCCAAGTAGCACGCAGTATCACTGATTTGGAGCAACATCTTGCTTATTTGAGATTAACTTTGATTTTAGGATTGCCAATTTCCCTGATTTTTGTTGCTTTATCTAGTTGGTGGTTAGCAGAAAGGGCTATGCAGCCTGTGTATAGTTCCTATCAACAGATGCAACAATTTACAGCTGATGCAGCCCATGAATTCCGTACACCTTTAGCCGCAATGCACTCTACTATTGAGGCTGCTATTAAGTTACAGCCAGAACCAAAATCTAATAATGGCACTTTAGATGTTCTCAAACGCCAAAATCATCGCCTATCACAATTAGTTGGTGATTTATTGCTATTGACAAGGATAGATCAAAAACAAATAACCAGAGAATATCAGCTTTGCTGTTTGAATGACTTAATTAGCGATTTAATTGAGGAGTTAGCATTTTTAGCAGTAGAGCATCAAGTCAGTCTTTCTAGTCAAATGTTGGTTACAAAAAAAGTTTATGTTCAAGGAAATGAAGAACAACTTTATCGGTTAATTTCTAACTTAATGATCAATGCAATTCAAGCAACATCTAGTGGAGGAAAAGTTATCATTTTTTTAGAAGATAGTGAGCTTTACGCCATTATTAAAGTCCAAGATACTGGAATTGGGATTGCGCTCGAACATCAACAGCGAATTTTTGATCGGTTCTATCGAATAGATCGCGATCGCTCTCGTAGTTCTGGTGGTTCTGGATTGGGTTTAGCCATTGCTTTAGCGATCGTCCAAGCACACAAAGGCAATATTCACGTTCAAAGTCAATCTGGTTTGGGTAGTATATTTACAATCCGCTTGCCTTTATCATCCTCTTCCCTGCTTTCTCTGCGGTCTTAATGACCCGTCTTTTATAGTAGTCGAAGTATAGGTGAGAACATTTAAAAAGCATAAATGGCAGACATAGTAAGATTTTTATCTCTTGCCTCCTGCTATACCAAACACTATATAAAAGTAAGGTTACGCTATTAGCGTAACCTTGATTTGCTGAACTATTTCAAAGCCAAATAACTAACAAATCATTTATTTTGTCAAACAATCACAAAATTACTGACATTCAATGCAGGCGCACCAGATAGTTGTGCAAGTTGCACCTGTCTAAATCCACCAGCGCCACCATCTTGGTCAAAATACAGCGCACCAGTCGTATTGTTATAGATAAATCGCTGATCACTGGTAGTTGCAGATGTTCCTAAAGTGAACTGACTAATCGATAGCGCACCTGCTAATAAACTACCACCAAAACCAGCTGCTGATATCTGAATGATGTCATTAGTGATGCTGAAGTCAGTAATAGTGTCAGTACCTTCATTGAAACTATTAAAGACAAAGGTATTTGCACCGCCACCTCCTGAAAGAATATCTCTACCTTGGCCACCGACTAAAATATCATTGTCATTACCCCCAGTGAGAATATCATTGCCAGTACCACCGTCGAGGGTGTTATTACCTAAAGCACCAGCAGCCGAAAGATAATCATTCCCACTACCACCATTGAGTAAGTTATTTCCACTAGAACTATCTACGATTAATATGTCGCTACCATTACCACCATTAAGGGTGTTATTCCCAGACGAACCATCAGCAGACAGATAATCATTACCATTGTCACCATTTAAAACATTAGTGCCACTGGAACCATCCACAATTAATATGTCGTTACCAGATCTACCGTTAAGAGTGTTATTCCCCCATGAACCATCAGCAGAGAGAAAATCATCAGCGTTATCACCATTCAGCAGGTTATTACCTGTGGAATCATCCACAATTAATGCGTTTCTCCCAGCACCACCATTGAGGGTGTGATTCCCAGACGAACCAACAGCATACAGAGAATCATCACCAGTACCACCATTTAGCAGGTTATCGCCTGTGGAATAGTCAACATTTAAGGTATCGTCACCTGCACCACCAATGAGGGTGTTAACACCAGACGAACCAACAGCATCAAGCTCATCATTACCGTTGTAACCATTCAGCAAGTTATTGCCTGTGGAATCATCCGCAATTATTCTATCGTCACCTACTCCACCATCAAGATTGTTATCACCAGCAGCACCAATAGCGGAAAGCACATCATTCCCTGCGCCACCATTCAACAGGTTATCGCCTGTGGAATAGTCAACATTTAAGGTATCGTCACCTGCACCGCCATTGATCCGATCATTGCCACCACTACCACCAGAAAGTGTATCATTGCCATTACTGCCGACAATGCTATCACTGTAGGCTGTGCCAATAATATTTAAACTTTCGATGTTGCTGTAGCTAACCCGATTTGTACCTGCGGTAATTCTGCCACTGTTAGTTGAAGCATTATATGTTGAGGAGATTGGTGCATCAGCATCACTGTAATCAACTGAGAGATAGTCTTCGCCATCTTCCCCATCGACTATTTGAGTGACTGTTGTGGAACTTGACTCTTGTGGTACAGGGTTACTGATGTAGAAGGAGTCATTGCCTGCACCACCATACAGGCTATTATTTCCGGCGACTCGCTCCGCATAAATTTCATCATTCCCATTACCACCTTCCACCAGATTGTTTCCGGTAGAGGAACTGATATCAATTAGGTCATCACCTTCACCTCCACTCAGGGTATTATCTCCTGTCGTAAAGGAAGCTAGTATTGTGTCATTGCCATCTTCACCTGCAATGTTGTTGTCTCCATCACTTGCATCAATGCTGTCATCTAAACGCGCATTGCTAATCGTGATGAAATCATTGAACTGTGTACCAATAATGTTCAAACGTTCGATGTTGCTGTAGCTAATCTCATTTGTTCCGGCTGTGATTGTGCCAATGTTTCTCGCACTATTGAACGTTGAGGAGATTGGTGCATCAGCATCACTGTAATCAACTGAGAGATAGTCTTCGCCATCTTCCCCATCGACTATTTGAGTGACTGTTGTGGAACTTGACTCTTGTGAAACAGGGTTGCTGATGTAGAAGGAGTCATTACCTGCACCACCATATAGGCTATTATTTCCAGCGACACGCTCCGCATAAATTTCATCATTCCCATTACCACCTTCCACCAGATTGTTTCCGGTAGAGGAACTGATATCAATCAGGTCATCACCTTCACCCCCACTCAACAGGTTATTTCCAGTGGAAAAGATAGCTAATAGAGTGTCATTATCATCCCCACCTTCTAAAAGGTTATTTCCAGAAGAACGGGTAATATCTAAAAAATCATCTCCTGTTCCACCTCTGAGGATACTGTTCCCTGTGGAACTGGCAACTGCTGTAGCCGCATTGAGGCTATCATTTCCCGCACCGCCATCTAGAATGTCGTTGCCACTATTGCTCAATAAGGTATCATTCCCTGCCAAGCCACTAATAATATCATTGCCTATTGTGCCAATGAGGTTATCATTGCCGTTCGTACCATTGATATTTGCCATAAATTTTACAATTCCATGTACTACAAAAAAGGAGAGGTGAGCATTGCTCATCTCTCCTCTGACTATCAAAATGAACAATGATTAAATTCCGTTAGAGTGAGGAATACTTAGGTAATTGTAAATTTATAACTCTTTCAGGAATTCAATTATGGATTGTTGGTCAGATGGACTTAAAGAACGATAGCGACGAATGACTTCCTTCGCATCACTACGGTGGGTTTTAGAAACTTCGCTATTGTAAGGAGGACAAATCACGTCACTGGGTGAAGAGCCATAAGAAATATTGCCTACAGCACCACCTGGCGGTACTGGACATCCGCCACCTGTGGGTGTGCGACTGTCATCAGGTGCTGGTAAGTCATGCAACTCAATAGCTGCACGAATAGCATCATCCAAAGTACGAACCACTAGTGGCGCATTGGTAACTTGATTATTGGTGAATACAGTACCAGCAGGGTTGGTGTTAAATGTGAGTCTGCTCAAGTACACACGAGCATCATGTAAGAATGGAGGGCCCATTCTACCCAAGCCCATCAGAGGTGGTGTGCGGAACTCGTCACCTAAAGCAGCACCTTGCACGTTAGAAAAGACATCGCCAGCTAAGTTGCGAGGAATATCAAAGGTAGCGAAGGAACGACCTACAGCATTAGTAGCGTCTTGCTCTTTAGAAAGAGTTGGTTGATATTTTCTGTTAACAACCAGTGGGTCACGAGGTAAAGAAGCCCAACGTTCTGCATCGATTTGCGGTACGTTGTGCAGAAGTAGGTCGGAGAAAATTGGCGCCCACTTATAGCTAAGATGTTGTGCGACGATCGCACCATCTCTGGTTGTGGTTGCTGGTGATTGTCCTGTTCTTTGAACTGGGATATGGCAGCTCGCACAACTCACCATAGAATCGGAACGATTAATGGCATTAGGATCGCGACCATCACCACTGGCGGGAAAGCGGCCTGGAATCATCCGGTTAGAGAAGGCTACTAAGTCAATCCCAAAAAGCTCTGCTCCACGCTTAACTTGACCTTCCGGGCTTTGTGCAGGACGAGAGCGTGTAGGATTATTCAACACTGCCAATAGGGTGTCACCAAATTCTGGAGGAGCCGTCATCCGCAGGAAGTTTCGTTCGCTCAATGGCACGCTCAGGTGTGATTCTAGAGTGTCAGGGTATGGATCATCGCATCCTGGACGACCTCGGTTGGAAGGAGATTCAGTTGGTTCATTACGGTTGAGAATGCTTGTAAAACCAACTTCCCCTTGAAGACCACCAGCAACAAACTGAAGGATTTCTACGCCATTAGCCCGCAAACCAAAACGTCCTACACCACCTGCAAAGGCTGAACCAGCAGTGATATTAGCAGCAGCAGGGGTTGGAATAGTGTTGGTTTTACCAGTAATACAATCGCCTGTACAAGCGAATATAGTTGCATTGTTGAGAGATGAGGGGATGCTTTGCGTATCAGCACCTTCATCTTCAAAGCGTCGGATGTCGTTTGTCGGAATAGCCTCCATCAAACCACGACCAATATATGGAGGCCCAGCAAACTCTACGACACCTCTTCGGAAACCAAGGGAGCTAAGTTTTGTTACCGGATCAATATTAGGTAGATTCGGGTCTTCAGCAATTGTCGGAATGCGCTCAGGCAGACACTGTGGGATGGAAAAACGAGTGTGTTGCACAAAGCCACCGAGGCGCGGTGAAGCTCCGCCTCTGGCAACCCCATCAAGAGGGTCGAATATGTTCTGTGTGGGATTATAGTCACCGAAGGTTGTAAAGGCTGCTGTTCGTCCAGTGTTACTAATGGCATCGAGGTTATCAGCAGGCCGTCCACCACCGGTAGCAGGGTCGAGGGCTGTGAATTTGAAGTTAGTTGGTGTCGAACGTGCAGCACGGGATACGTTAGAAACATCACGCACTACTCGGCTGTTGGGTGTTGCTTCTGCTGAACTCAAGTGACAACCCAAACACATCTGCTGATTGGCAATTGGCCCAGCACCTTCTACTGCAAGGTGGGGTGTTGTAAAGAAGGCTATCCCTTCTACCAAAGCCTCACGTTGTGTTTTGGTTGCAGAAGGATATACCAACGCATCCAAGTCTCTCAGACCTAGAGGGAAGGTTCCTACAACACCAAACTTTTTCCGGGGGACACGCTCTGCTGGAGTAAATACGGTTCCGGGAACTGGCTCTGCTACATCAAATACATTGGCTGTGACCTCTGTTTGCCGTTGAGCCAGTAATGTAGCATCGTCAGGCACATTGGAACCAATAGGAGCAGAAGAGAAGATACTTGCCAAGCCGATCTCTGGGAAGAGAGCCGCCGAAAATATGGCAAGGGCAAATGAACAACATACTATCAATAACAAAGTTGGAAGCTTACGCTTACGCGTAAACCTCAAGATGTTTCGCTCTCTCATAAGTTTTGAGGTTTGTATAGGAAAGTTGCTTTTTACAAGGCTGTCAATCATCAACTAAGTGATGATTTGTACTTCTGCGCTATCAGAAACATACACTACTTCAACATAAATAAAAGATACAATACATAACCAGTAAATTCTCCATCTCTTTACTAATAATTTAATAATTGCTTTATTAGCACTTGAAAATTTTACGGAGACTGTACTAAACAAATATTGCCAAATTTAGATACAGTAATTAGGTTAAGATTTTACACAAACATGCGCTTATTAACCGAGCCTTAACTCACAGATTGTAGCCATCATCTAGCTATTATTGTTGACAGCAAATAATTTATCATCTTAAGTGAATATCAAGTTTATCGACTGGATATTGTATTTGAAAGAATTTTAGGGGACTGGATTATTGTTTGATGTTTGTGGCATAATTAAGGCTCGCATTAACTAAGTCAAAGGTGAGGGCTGGTGAAAAGCAATCACCTTTTTTTTTGAAACACCAGCTATTAGTATTCGGCTTCATTCTCAATACCAGAAGTTTAGGGTAGCGTAAATAGTAACAATTTTTTGCCACTAATTAGGTTTATAAAAAATATTTAAAATGCTTTAAAGTATTGCTCTACAAGGCTTTAACTAAAAAAAATATATTTTTTAGACTAGATTGGCTGCTAACAATATTCGGATTTTTACTACTGATTTAACGTATATCTTATAACAATTGTGGCTATCTTCTGACAAGATAAGACAACGATATCTCAGGTTTGAATATCGATTAATCCAGAGAAATTACATATTTTTACAACTTTATTATCACTAAGTATATAGTAACAATAAATTCAAGTATTTGAAAAACATAGAAATATTTTACTTGTAATTTAGATAAATATAATTTTCATCTCATTTTCATTTTTTATAAAAATGATATTGATAACAGGCTGTAATTCAATATATCTATCTTTAGGAGCAAATGAATTTCATCTAATTTTCATTATTACAGTAAAATAAATTAACATCTATTAATAAATGCCCCAATGTTTGACATCTATATCTTTGGATGGAAAAGAATTTCATTTAATTTTCATTTTTATAAAAAAGGCATCAATAATGAACTGCGATTTTATATATATCTTTGGGTTGAAAAGAATTTCATTTAATTTTCATTTTCTTGAAAGAAGTTATTTATCAGGTAAACTGTAAAAAAATTTAGACATTTACATACATTCACTTATGGCAAGTGATTGCTAAGAATATGTTTAGTCAGAGGTCTAATTCGGGAGCATCCACTTTCGGCAAATAGCCCTAGGCTAAGGCGCACACTACGCGAACAGACTGAAGTCTGGGGCTATACAAACAAAACCCGCGCAGGTGGGTTTTGAGATAGTCCATGTGTGCGCCAAACGCACACGCGGACTTGGTTTGTGTGCAAAATGAACTGCGATTTCCAATCGCCTGGTATATCTTCCAAAAGTGGATGCTCTCTCGAATTCTCTGATTGAAGCCTGACGGGACGCTTGCGCGAACGTTCCGCTATCGTTCCACTCGTAATGATAATTTAAATGAGCTAAAAAGTTTGAAAGCCTTGTAGATATTACTTTTGTGTACACTTTAGCTTTTTTATGGGGCAGGGTGGTTTCATACGAAAAAAGAAAAACCTATAAGTGTTGATTTTTCGTTTTGTAGCCGAGATTTTGACCCCTCTCCAAACCTCTCCCCCACGGGGCGAGAGGCTTTGAAAGCTAGGTTTATTTGTTCTCTGGTTGTATGAAACCGCCTTGCTGTAGCTTTTTTGATGGAAGGAGCAAAACGATACAGCCCCTCTCCAGATTGGAGAAGGGCTAAAGGAAAGGTTATCCCAGGATGTCTGAGTAGGTGTTTTAGAGAATCAGGAACAGACTGATTAGCTGTTCCCTGTTCTTAACAACTATGCTTCTGGCACTTCTTGGGAGAACTTTTTATGAATTGTTTTGGATTTTTCCCCATCAGCAGCAACCGCCGTCATCAGATAGTCAATCAAGTTTTCTGAGAAGGGAACGCGGAGGTGGAATGTGCCATCTGGTTTAAGGGCGATGGGGTTACCAGCAATATTGACAGTTGCATTGGGTTCGGTTGCACCGTGGATGATTAACTCTGCATCGGCGACAAACCAGAAATCGCGTTGGGGGCGGCTGAAGATGCGAACCGCAGTAGAACGGGCAATTGTCACCCAACCATCGCCTTCTGTAGCATAACCGAGTTCAATCATATAGTCGCGATCGCTCGTGGGAATTGCCACATAGCGGTCATGGGTAATTTCTTCGCATTCATACTGCTGAATCAATTGGGGCTGCTGATAACTCATATCGATATCAGTAGCATCATAAAGCCGCAATGCTAATTGCAAGATGCCAGCGTTTTGCAGCATTTGTTTGCGAGTCTCGGAAAGTTCCCAAGCAGCATAAGCCCACTTAGGTGTGCGTGATGTCAAGGTAATACTGCTATTGTCTATTGGTGAGGGCGATGGCTGATCTAACGTTAGTAGATGTTCATCTTCTGTATAGAGTGGGCTGAAGACACGCACAATGGGAGAACGAGCAATGCTAACCCAGCGATCGCCCACAATCAGGTAGCCAATTTCTGCAATGTAATCATGATCGGCTATAGGAATACCCACAGAGCTTGCAGATGTGGCGAAATCAAATTCGTACTGCTGGACTAATTGCGGTTGCTGATAACTCATGTCAATGTTGGTGACATCATAAAGCCGCAAAGCCAATTGGAATATTCCCGCATTTTGCAGCATTTGCTTGCTAGTGTCGGAAATATGCCAAGCAATATCGGCTAATTGATGAGAGCTAGGTGTCAAAGTTACAGTGCTAGTTTCATCAACTAACACCACATTGGCAGCTTTAGGATTGGTATAAGCACTGCCAAAGACACGCGCAATCTGAGAATGAGCCAGCGTTACCCAGCCGTTATCTGCGGTTTCATAACCAATTGCTGCAATGTAATCGCGTTCAGTTTGAGGAATCGCCACCGAGCCACCCGATGTGGTGAGTTCACATTCATATTGCTGCACCAAGTGGGGCTGCTGATAGCTCATGTCAATATCGGTGACATCATAAAGCCGCAAAATAAATTGTGATAACCCAGCATTGTGAATTATTTGCTGACCAGTTGCGGAAATTTCCCAAGTCACATCAGCTAGATCATGAGTTTTTGGTGTGAGAATGACACTGCTGTGAGGGTCGGCGATCGCTAAAATTTCTGTTGTGGTAGTAGTTGGTATTTGCCCTGCTGATTCTGGTGGATTAATCCCCGACCAGTCTCCCATCCCTGCACCTGGTAAACTTTCTGAATTGGTCACAATCAACTCCTCTGTTGGTTCTAGCTCAGGTTCTGCTGCATCTGCTACAAAATTCAATTTCTCTATTTCCGGGTCTAATTGCGAGTCTTGTTCTGTGACATCTTCAGTCAGTTCAAAACCCCAATCATCCTCATCTATTGAGTTTTCGGGAATTTCTGGCAAGTCGAGAGTTGCGTTTGTCTCTGTCTCAGTCTGATTAACTGCTGCTACTGGCGTAATTTCTGGAGGAACTTCGACTGTTGCAGGGGTCGCCTCTAGCTGATCAGATATTGTTGATGATTCTGAATTAGCGGTTGTTTTCGACCTATCTATCATAGGTGGATAGGAAGTATTGACCACTGCGGCTGGTGCTTCCATATCCCACGGTGATATGCCGAGATCGTAACCATTGTCTTCAGCTTGATGGTTTTCTGAGTTTTTGCCGACAATAATTGAACCGATCACGGCTCCTGTACCAATGGCTACGGCTGCATCGGTTGTTGAAGCTGGGATAGTACCTTCCAGGACGTTAGCACCATTGTAAGAACCATTGCCGTTAGCCCAATTAGTCGGAGAAACTTCTGCTACAGGTTCGCTGATAGCAGTGGTTTCCATTGCTGGGGCTATTTCTGGTGCAGGTGGCTGAGGATTTGCTGGTGGGAGGTCTTCTGCTGTTGGGGAACCCGATGGACTAGTTCTAATCATCCACAACAACAATCCAGCGATGACACCTACTGGTAATAGCAACCACCACAGCGGTATTTGTCCTTGAGCAATGGGATTATTTGCAGCGGGCGGTACTGGTTGCTGTTCGCCTGTTGCAGCTGGGGCGGTGGAAGTTGATGGTTGCTGTTCGCCTGTTGTTGTAGCTGGGGCGATGGCAGCAGGTGGTTGCTGTGGTGCTGTTGCAGTCGGGGCTGTGGTTGCGACTGGTACTGCTGTCGTAAAGGGAGAAACACTAGCTTGAGGTGTGGCTTCTGGCGGCGATGGGGGGTTGACAGCTAACAACAGGGTAGGAGATTCGCCTTTGGCGATCGCATCTGCTTCTTCTGTTCTAGCTGTTTCTATAGCTTGTTTTCCTGGTTTTGCTAAAGCAAAGCCGAGAAAACCTGCGACAGCGGGGCTAGGATTCTTTTTATAAACGTAAACTAAAGGTTGAGAGAAAGGATATTTCGGATCATTGGGTAAGGCTTGATGTAATTGCAGTACCCGCACTCCAGGTAATTTGCTGATTTGATTGACTCTGGCGTAACTAATGCCATCTTTGCCGAGTTGTTTGACAATTTCGGCAGTGTTGTCTTCAGTTAATTTAGTAGCTGTATCACTTGTAGCAAATTTTGCAGCCTTAAATACTGGGTAGTTGTTGAGGGCTTGGCGGGTATCACTAGTATCTGGGCGATCAATTACTCTAATTTTGCCTGCTGTCCCTCCCAACTGTGACCAATCAGTCACACTTTTACCTCGGAAAATTCTGGCAAATTGTTTATCAGTTAAACTGCCTTTAAAAGGATTTTCTTCACCAACGATGATGGCAATTTTCTCACGGTGTAAGCGGACTTGTTCTAAACCTTGGGCTTTTTCTTCGGGAGTTAAACCACGCCCAATGGCCGCTATATCAGTTTTTCCCTCAAGTACAGCTTTAATTGCCGCATCTGTACCGTTGTTAGCCACTTCTACTTTTGTGCCAGCAAACTGTTTCTCAAAACCTGCTTTGAGGTTTTGGTTGATCAGCGCCAAACTACTGGAACCATCAACACGCACCGTAGATCCATTCTCCACTGTTTGTGGCAGTGAGAAAGAGGGAGTGTCAGTGGCAGATTGTGCCAACACTGATGTTGACACAAACATAGTCGCTGCCATAGGGGTGGTAGCTAAAGCTAACGTTAATGCCAGGTTGACGATCGCACTATCTTTTTTTTGTTGTTGCCCCATATACTCCTAATCCAAGGTACAGAAAACAGCGAACCGGCCAGTCCTCAATGTGATTTTGTTATCCAGGAGGAGACGCGCTAATTATACATCTGGTGTCAAGTTTCTTTTAAAATTATGTAATCTACGTATACGAATCTATACTGTGTTTTACTTTATCTTGACTTTTGCCATTATTCATGTGCTGTTTAGTTTTTTCAACCATTGAATAGCTGACATACTCTAAAATCTAAATTATTTCTTGTTGTCGATGTCGATGTAGTTAACACATTTATTACCAATTAGCCCAGGATTATTTCACAAAAATATACACGCCAAGGAGAAAATAGGCGAGAGGAAAAATTAAATATTATTACCACTCAAGACTCAGTACTTACTCTCCACTGCCTGATAAATAACAATGACAATCAGGCTTCTCAATTAAAGACTCAACCAAAGCATTCAGGGTAGTTGCAGCCAGTAAACCACCACCCAAAGTGCCTTCAATGGTAATGGCGGGAATTTCTAGTTGCAGCAGTTGGCGTTTGGCGGCGGGAGCATGGCTAAAGCCGATAGGCATTCCAATCACTAGGGCGGGTTGAATTTTCTGCTCTTTGATGGCGGTACAGGCGGCGAGGAGAACAGAAGGCGCATAACCAATGACGAAAATGCAGCCATTGGCAACTTGCTGTAATTTTTCTTGCCATTCTTGATGTTGCCAAAATTCCTGCTCGGCTGCTGTGGCGGTGGTGATATGGGGATTATTAATTAAAGTCGTGACGCGACAGCCCAAGTGAGCTAATCTAGTTTGATCTAAAGCTGCTGCCACGGTGGGAATGTCGACAAAAATCTCACAATTGGCAGATAATGCGTGACGACTAACAGCGATCGCCCCACCACGCACTCTGACAAAGGATGCTAAACTCACATCACCACAGGCTAAAATCAACTGGGAAATTAGGTGTTGTTCAATTTCCGAACGGTGAGATAAATCAGGTAGCAAACGTTGTAAAGATTCGGCAAATGCTTCTGAGTGGGTATGTACCTCTGCATCTAAACCACTCCAAAGTTGTTCCAATCCACCTAAGCCAATTTGGGTTTCGACTTCTAACAATTTCAGTTGGGCGAGGACTTCCGCCTGCATAATTTGACAATGGCGATCGCGTCCTAATAATCCTTCTAAGGCTGAGGCTGTTTGTCGTAGTTGGGCAATTTGCTGCATAATAGCCCAATACTGTTTTTGTAATTGTGCGGTGAGATTTTCGGTTTCTGGTTCCGTCTCCAAAATATTGCGGATGTGGTTGAGTTGGAACCCTTGCTGCTTCAGCGCCACAATCCTTTGTAGCCGAATCACATCTTGTTCTGTGTAGAGACGATAGTTACTGGGCGATCGCACTGGTTGCGGCAATAGCCCCAATTGATGATAATGTCGTACCATCCGAGGAGTTATTCCACCGCCAACCGCCTCCGTAAGTTCTTTAATTGTCAAGTCACAAGTTTTCATGTAAGTGTAATACAACCTTTCTCTTGTAGGATAAACTTTCTAGTCCATCCCAAGAGAACTTAACGCCGTGTACAACTTTTTCTCAAACCTAACCGCCAAACCATTCCCTACAAGGGAAGTGAAGCAAGAATCAAAGCCTCTCCCCGTTGCGGGGAGAGGTTTGGAGAGGGGTTTCAAAAATAAGTCGCACATCGCGTAACTTAGGAACTGATGGGCAAAATTAAGGGCGGGTAGCCCCGCCCAATTAGCTAAAATCCTTGCAACTGTTTCTCCATCACCCATGCAGCATGGAACCCATAAGGGACACGTTGGGGAATTAGCACCCGCGCTACAGGTTCAGCAGTAATATCTTGAGCATTCATCACCAACAATTCGGAGGTATTGGCGGTCTCATCGTGAACAAAAGTCATCAACCAGCCATCATCTTCAGCAGTGGCGTTGGGGCGTGGTGCAAATACAGACTCACCGCCATAACGTCCTTGCCCAAATAGATTAATTTGGGATGTACCACTCTGAAAATCGTATTTCATTACGCCTTCAAACAACGGTACGGGAGTAGGTGCGCTTTTATTAACATAGCCATAGCGAGTTTGTCGCCCTAAGAAATTCTCATTGACGCGAGGAAATTCCCCGGCGTGATCATCTAACCTCGACTCAGACACAGCCCCGGTATTTAGGTTAAACCGCCATTGATGCAGTCGGGGAATGTTAGCATCTGGGTCTTCAGTACCATTAAAACCTAACACTGAAGTAGAACTCATCCGACAGGCTATGAGGACGACTTCATCACCCTGTTCATAAGCGTTCAGGGTATGAAACACATAGCAAGCCGGACTCTCAAACCAGCGAATCTTGCTGTTATCGCCGTGACGTGGGAGAATGCCAAAACGACTGGGGCGATCGCACTCAAACATAATCATTGGTTTTCCCTGTTGTATCCGTTCTGGGCGAATAGTCAGGGGTAAATCCATAAAAATGGTGTAATTTTCTGTGATGGCGAAATCGTGCATCATCACAGGTGCTGGAATTTCAATGGGTACAGTCCATAACAATTCACCTGCGGCGGAAACTATGCCGTATTGCAAATATGGCGGCATAAATGAATAGCCAAAGAATACCATTTCACCCGTAATTGGGTCTACTTTGGGATGGGCAGTGAAAGCAGACGTTAGTTTGCCGTTATATGTATACTCACCAATTGTTTTTAACTCAGGAACCTGAATTGCATGAGGCGCACCAGCTTCCCACACGGCTAATAACTGCCCGTCATGCCAAACTAAGGCTGTATTAGCAGTATTGCTCGATATCGGAGGATGAACAGCCTGTGGTGGTTCTAGTAGCCCAGTGAAAATCGCTTTACCTGTGTCATGTTCTGCTTGCCATTTTTGCGTCTGCACATAGCGATTGCGATAAACAGCTTTACCTTCACTAATTCTCACACCGTGCAGCATCCCATCGCCATCAAACCAGTGATACTGACCAATGGGGGAGTATTGAGGGTTAGGGCCATTCCGCACAAACATTCCTGACAGTTCAGGCGGGAGTTCACCAATTACTTGCAGGTTTTCTGCCGTAATTTCTTCTTGAACTGGCGCAAAGTTGCCATCGAGATATGGATTTACCAAGGTTGTACTCATAATGTTGTTTATGAAACTCTGTGAATTTACCAGACTACTTAATCTAATGATGACAATATAGCGTTTCTCGTTTTAGTGAGGTAGAACAAGGTGTTCAGTAGGTTTGGATCAGCACTACTTAAGTAAATAGGGTGCGTTAACAGTGTTAGCGCACCCTACAAAAATTAATAGATTTTTGACAAAAGTAGATATATCTCAATAAAACCTACAAATGCAAACCTATGAAATATTGATAATTGCCTCAGCGTTGATACTTTGAGTAAATAGCTACGCTCCGAATATATACTTATTATTTAAATTTATGATTGTTGATGTCCCTTAGCATCGCATTCTTTATGCCAACACCTTTTGAGCAATCCAATCCGCCAGCTATGGGCGAATCGCTGGGGATTTAATTCTAATTGAGAATCACGGCTAAATAAGGGTTGGTTGAGATACTGCCAAAGGGGAAATTTAATTTTGGTGTGTTTTTCTGCCATAGTATGAGGAACAAAGGAAATATATATAAGCGATCGCGTTATAGCAGTAGTGGAAATTTTTACTAGAAATCGCCACTTACTGATTTTCTAGTTAAAGATGACATGATAAGTATTCAATTGTCCTGGTGACAATTGCGGAATTTTACGTAAAGTTTTCTGTCCAGGTCGTTAGACTCAAAATGATCCTCAAAGTTCCTAAAGCTTAATAGTGCTTGGTTGTAACTGTAGTGTCTGGCAGTTGTACTGAGTTCGCTGCTCATATAAGTGGCTCTTTTTGATAACTGCATCCTTCTATTTAACTTGTCAGTAAAAGCTAGATTACAGACTTCTCACAAAAGTGTGTAAAAATTTACAGTTGCAACACATTTATATATTCTAAAACCAACACTTGAGTTAACATTTCTGCTATTGCTTTTGTGTATTTTGTGTGGGGAGTAGTCAAAAATAAATATGGCAACAGTTATTAGTCAGCAGAGTGCGGAGAATTTAGTTGTCACTGCCGAGCAATTTGTCATTCAGGGTAACGTTAAGAGTGTGGCAACATTTGGCAGCGGTAATATCAATGACACTTTTTTGGTGACTCTGGATGCTGCAACAGCACAGCATTTTGTCTTACAACGCATCAATACCCAAGTATTTCGTCAACCGCAACTGATTATGCGGAATATGCGGATTTTGAGCGATCATGTTTATCAGCGTTTGCAAAATACACCCCTCAACCGTCGCTGGGAATTACCACGGGTATTGTCAACTAAGGATGCTCAAGATTATTGCATTGATGCTGATGGCTCTTTTTGGCGGGCAATTAGCTTTATTCCCGACTCACAGTCCTTTGATACAATGCCAAACATCGGCTATGCCACAGAAATTGGCTATGCCTTGGGGATGTTTCACAATTTGATTAGCGATTTACCACCAGAAAAATTTGCCGATACCCTGGCAGGTTTCCATATTACGCCGCTTTATCTGTATGATTATCAAGAAGTTTTCGCAAACACCACGCCGCAATCATCGCCTGAAGTTAATTATTGCTTGCAGTTCGTCAGCGATCGCACCACTTCTGCACATATCCTCGAAAATGCCAAAGCTCAAGGCCAATTACCATTACGCTTAATGCACGGCGATCCTAAAATTAACAATGTGCTGTTTGATACGGCAACTCAACAAGCTGTCAGTGTGATTGACCTAGATACTGTGAAGCCAGGTTTGGTACATTACGACATTGGTGACTGTTTACGTTCTGGTTGCAATCCGGCGGGGGAAGAAACTGAGCAGTGGGATAGTGTTTATTTTGATACGGATTTATGTCAGGGAATTTTACAAGGTTATCTGGCGGTAGCGAAGGCGTTTTTGACGGAGAATGATTACGCCTATATTTACGATGGTATTCGTTTGATTGCTTTTGAATTAGGATTGCGATTTTTTACGGATTACTTAGCTGGGAATGTTTACTTTAAAGTCAAGTACCCAGAACATAATTTAGCACGGGCGATCGTTCAGTTTAAACTCACCGAAAGTATCGAAGCCCAAGCAAGCCAGATTCGCAAAATTATTCAAGATATGCAATGAACGAGCAGAAATTCACGTTGCAACCTTTTAAATCTGACAATTTGCTCCCGGATGTGCAAATTATAGGTAATATCGCCCGAAATGATCATAAACTTACTATTAATTACAACCTACTCGGCAATTTAACAGAAATTATCATTGCTTCACCATCAGATACACCAACCCGAAAAGATGCACTCTGGGAAGATACCTGCTTTGAGTTCTTTGTGGGTATTAAAGACTCAGAACGGTATTGGGAATTTAACCTTTCCCCCGCTGGCCATTGGAATGTATATCGTTTTGATGGCTATCGTCAAGGAATGCAAGCAGAAACAGCTTTGACAACTCTGCCGTTCTATGTTGAACATCAGGATGATATTTTCAACCTGATTTTAGATGTGGATTTGGCTAAAATTGTGCCATCAGAGCCAGCGATTGATGTCGCAATTACGACTGTGGTGAAACAAAAAAATCATCAAATATATTACTGGGCATTAGCTCATACGGGCGCTGAAGCGGATTTTCACTTGCGTGATAGTTTTTTAATTCGGTTATGAATTAGACACAGAAAGAAATTCCCAAATGCTATGAGGGGTCAAACCCCTCAAGGGACTAACCCCGCAGTCAAAATTAAACTAGCAAAAATACAATTTTAGTAATCGATTACTTTGTTCAGGGTTTTATAGGCTATAAATTAAAGCGATCGCTACCACGGAACTGCGATCGCTTTTTATTTTTGAATAAGTCCAGCAATAGCAGCAATTAATTTTACCGGATCAGCAGGTTTGGCAATATGCAGTTGAAATCCGGCGGCGAAAACTAGCTGTTGTGTTGTCTCAGCGGCGTAAGCTGTCAGGGCGATGGCAGGAATTTTGCCACCTTGATGAGTAGGTAGCGATCGCAGTTTGCGAATTAAAGCATAACCATCAACATCTGGCATACCCAAATCACTTAACAGTAAATCTGGCAGGGACTGTACTATAGATTCAAGGGCTGCATGGGCGGAATTTGCTGCGGTGACAATTGCTCCTTGCTGTTCCAAAAAAAATGCCAGAAACTCTCGTGTATCCGCATCATCATCTACCACTAATACCTTGATGCCTTCTAGCGGTAGAGAAAGCATGGCTAATGGATAAGAATTTCCAGGTACTTTGGTTTCTTCTGTGGCTAATTCTCGATTTTGTGGCTGGGCTGGTAAGCAAACTGTAAATGTTGCGCCTTGCTCTTCTCCAGGACTTTCTGCCCAAACTCTACCACCATGTAACTCTACTAGCTGGCGAACAATGGCTAAACCCAGCCCTAATCCGCCTGATCTCCTGGTGATGCTACTATCGGCTTGACGGAAATACTCAAAAACGTGAGGCAAAAACTCAGGACTAATACCTTTACCTGTATCCTGAATTTGGATTTGGACTTGGGAGTCAATCTGTTGTAAGTCAACAGTCACCTGTCCACCATCTGGGGTAAATTTGACAGCGTTAGATAGCAAATTCCACACAACTTGTTGTAAGCGACCGCTATCACCTTTTACCTGCCCTATTGTCGCATCAAGATGCAGGTGAATTTGAATTGATTTGGCTTCTGCGGCTAATTGCACTGTTTCTAAGGCAGATTCAATCGTAGCAGTGAGATTAACATTTTCTAAATTCAGTGATAACTTACCGCGCAGAATCCGAGAGATATCTAATAAATCATCAATCAATTGCACCTGTAACTCTGCATTCCGTTCAATTGTCTCTAAGGCGCGATCGGTGGCGGCTTCGTTTAAGTTGCGTTTCCGTAATAACTTTGCCCAGCCCAATATCGGATGTAGGGGCGATCGCAGTTCATGAGACACTATCGCCAGAAATTCATCTTTAATGCGGTTAGCAGCTTCGGCGGCTTCTTTGGCTTGTTGGCGTTCTTCTGCTACAGCTAAGGCCTGATCTCGTAAGTTCTTGTATTCTTGCACTCTGAAGGTTAAATCTGTCACATCTTGAATGGAAAACAGTGCATAGAATCCATCTCCATCTAATGACGGTACAGCAGTAACTGTTGTGTGTTGAATGCGATATTTATCTTGTGGTAGCGCTACAGGAATGACATATTTATGCAATTGTGAAGAAAATATTGTTGGCGGTCCACCTTCAAAAATTTGCTTTAACCGGATAGCATAGCGGGGTTGATTCAGATGGGGAAAATACTCATCAATTGAGCTACCTAAAATATTATGTCTGGAGATTTTTGTCCATTCCTCTAAACAGCAGTTCCAAAATAAAACGGTGTAATCTGAATGTAGAACAAAAGCTCCCAAAGGAATTTGGTCTAACAGGTTAAATTTTTCCTGGGCTTGCTCAATTTTGTTCATCTTCTCACACTATTTTTAATTGGTGCTGATCAAACTAACTGGAATTTTCTCATAATATAGCCATCCTAAATGAGTTATGAAATTACTCGTTGAGGTAGGGAACAAGGAACAGAAAATTAAAGATATACAAATTTACTTTGCTTCTGCACACATAATTTAAAAGTTTTACACAGCAATCTCTTTGTTAATTGCTTTAATTAAAGCATCAAATGTCCCTACTTCAAAAATTAAAATAATATCCCCAATCAATTCTAATTGTTCAATAGCAAACCGTGCTTGTGCTAGTAATATTTTAGTTGTATTATTGGCATTATCAGATAATAATAAATTCTCAATTTTATCTTCTAAATACACAGGTATTGTGTAATTCATGCGTTGTTTTAATACATTACTAATTGAACCCATTACTCCATTAATTACAATATTACCTATTTCGCTCAGAGTGCCAATTTTCACTGCATCTAAATCAGCCGAACCTGCCTCTTCTCCAGTCAGAACTGCCACTAATGTTGATGCACTTTCTGTCGGAAAAATTAATCCCGCAGTCCCGTAAAAAGAGCCTGTAAAATTCAACTTGACAGATGATAAACTAGCATCATGAAATCGGTTTGCTAATTCTTGATAAGCTTGTGTAGCAGTCAAGACTTTGACAAAGGGAATTTCTAAACGAATGTGAGAATCTACCATTTCATTCAGTAGACTGGCGGCTCGACCAACTCCAATATTAATTAATTCTTGTAAAGCATCTAGTTGATCTACTGTCACATTCATAGGATGTTTATTCCTTTGTATTTATAGCTTGCTGAACCACTTCGCGCAATTGTTGTTCTTTTGGTGGTTTATTGATAAAGTTAACTGCTCCTAAGTTATAGCTTTGATTACGTGCGCCTTCTTGAATATCTGCCGAAATGATGATTGTGGGAATTTTTAACCCTTCATCTTGTAAAGCTTGGAGAAATTCAAATCCATTCATATCTGGCATAAGTAAATCAGCCAATACGCAATTAGGCTGATGTTTGTGAACTATTTCTAATCCTTCACGCCCATTAGTTGCTTCTAATATTTCATAACCATCGGCTTGCAGAAACTTGCGAATCATTCTCCGCGAAAAGGCTGCATCGTCAATAATTAACACTAAGCTCATCAGGTCAACCCTAAAAATTTATTTGGTGATATTTACTTATTTTAGATTGGTGATTTCGTCTATAAATGTTGTTAAATAAAACGCAGAATATCGAAATTAAATTTAATTTATATATAATTTAATTTTATATTTTTTCAACAAAAGCAACATCCTCTCAAAATATATATACCGCTGAAACTATAATGCTACTTTTGGGATAGTTTTGTCAAACTGATTAGGTTTTGGCAATATGATCTCTAGTTGACTGGGCTTGCCGTAGCCAATGTAAGACGGTGGTATGGTGAATGTCTGTAACGCGTTCAATTTCCCGTAGGCTCATACCTTTAAAATACATTTTCAAGCAAAGTTGCTTGATATCGTTTGAATAGCTCCAAGAATGGTAAGATTCGAGAAACTGGCGGCTACACTGTTTACATTTGTAGCATTGTCGGTTTTTACGACGACCATTCTTAAAAACTTGAGTTGAATGGCAACGAGGACATTGCATTTCTCACATTTTGGTCATTAGGGATAATCATTATCTTTTCAGCATTAACTACTGTGAACATCTTTCTAGAGAAATATATCTGTTGGTTTTAAAAATATTAAAATTAAGACAAAAGATATAAATTTATAGCCGATAAATCTAATGGAGTTCACAGACATTGACAACGATGATATAGAAGCATTTCTCTTGGAAAGCAATGAGAGTTTATCAGAAATTGAAAGGGACATCATTGAGCTTGAGAAAGCATCTGTCAATCGAGAAGCTTTAGATCGGATTTATCGCTCGCTCCATACACTTAAAGGGAACTGTGGATTTTTGCCATTTCCCAAGTTAGAGTCACTAGCTCATGCGGGAGAGAGTTTAATTTCAAGTTTGCGTGATAGTGCAAAGCAATCATTGGTTAACAGCGATCGCAACTTTACAGTCACACCACAAATTATCAGCACCTTACTGCAAGCAGTAGATAGCATCCGTCAGCTGCTATTTCAGATTAAAACCACAAAACATGAGGGTAGTGATGACTACTCTACACTTATTCATGCTTTAGCGAAATTAGAACAAACTCAAGAAGTAGTTAGTGTATTGCAATCATTCCCAGCACCCCAACTTGCTGAACTGACAGAAGCCACAATCACAAGCTCAGAATCAGCTTATATTCGCGTGAATGTGAGTTTGCTAGATCAGATGATGAACCTAGTAGGTGAACTGGTTTTAAGCCGGAATCAAGTGATGGTATTTTCCCAGAAACATCAGAATAGTAGCTTTAGGGCGACTTGTCAACGCCTAAACTTGATTACATCTCAGTTGCAAGAAGGAGTGATGAAAACTCGATTGCAACCAATCAGTACTATTTGGCAAAAATTCCCGCGAGTAATTCGAGATTTAGCGATCGCACATGGTAAACAAGTTGCAGTAGAAATGCAAGGTGCAGAGACAGAAGTCGATAAAAGTATTATTGAAGCGATTAAAGATCCCTTAACTCATTTAGTCCGCAACTGTATTGATCATGGCATTGAATTGCCAACCGAGCGCAGTGCTGCTGGGAAACAAACCACAGGAAAGATATTTTTGCAAGCCTTTTATGAAAATAGCAAAGTCAACATTGAAATAGGTGACGATGGACGCGGTTTATCTCCAGCACAACTCAAAATGCGGGCGCAGCAACTAGGTTTAGTGAATTCTGCACAAATAGAAACGATGAGTGATGCAGAAGCTATAAACTTAATTTTTTTACCAGGATTTTCCACCTCCCAACAAGTGACAAACCTTTCTGGGCGGGGTGTGGGGATGGATATTGTCAAAAGTAATATTGATAAAATTAACGGCAGCATTGAAATTGATAGTCAGCCGGGAACAGGAACCATCTTTAAACTGAAAATTCCCCTGACATTAACAATTATCCCAGCCTTAATTGTGAACAGTAATGGCGATCGCTATGCCATTCCCCAAGCCAGCCTCAAAGAATTAGTCCGCTTAGAGCCAGAACAAGCACACCAGCAAATTGAAATATTTTACGATGTACCCGTATATCCCCTGCGAGGAAATCTCATCCCCTTGATTTACCTCAACCAAGTCCTACACCCGTCCAACTCACTCCCCACTTCTCACTCTCAAATTACCCTAGTAGTTATCCAAGCCGACAACTACCAATTTGGGCTGGTTGTCGATGCAGTTGAAGACATTGAAGATATCGTTGTCAAACCTTTAGGAAAACAATTAAAAGCCCTATCTCTATTTGCGGGAGCCACAATTATGGGCGATGGCAGAGTAGCATTGATTATCGATGCTGTAAATTTGGCAAAACAGGCGGGAATGCCTGAAAAACAACAACTGTTGGCGAATATTTCTGGTGCAAATATCACCACAGAACTAGAAGAGCGTCAGTTAATTTTACTGTTTCAAGGAACTCAAGGCGCATTGATGGGGATTCCTATAGCGATCGCTTTTCGGTTAGAAGAAATTCAGCGTTCTGCTGTTGAAAAAGTAGGTAATCAAGATGTTGTGCGGTCTTCTGGCAGAATTTTGCCTTTAATTGACCTAAAAAACATCTTTCCTGGCGATACACAGCCTAGTCAGCAAACCGAGACACTACAATTAGTGATTGTCTCTCCCAACGCAGAACTCAGTGTGGGTTTAGTAGTGGAGCGCATTCTTGATATTGTAGAAGAACCACTGACAATTAAAGGTATACCTAGTAGACCAGGAGTTTTGTTTTGTGCTGTAATTCAAGGGCAAATCACAGAAATATTGGATGTTGAGGCTGTGATTGAGATTGCTAACCCTTATTTGTTGCAAGTGAGCGATCGTGGCTGAACAACAACTCTGCACTTTTTGGTTAAATAAAATTTACTTTGGCATTGATGTGCGGCAAGTTCAAGAAGTGATTCGTCCCCAAGCCATAACTCGTGTACCTTTAACACCGCCAGATATTTGTGGATTAATTAACTTGCGCGGCCAAATTATTACTGTCATCGATTTACAGCAGCGATTAGATATGGGTGAGTCAGCTAGGCAAAACACTGAGCTAGAAGCACCTCAGGGGTTTAATATCGTTGTATGTTCTGATCATCATGAAGTAGTCAGTTTACTTGTTGATGATGTTGGAGATGTTTTAGAATTTCCCGAAAACACCTTTCAACCTCCACCCGCAACTCTAAAAGGTAGAATGCGTCAGATACTGGCGGGAGCTTACCCAATTGCAGAAGGATTTTTGTTAGTTGTTGACACTGAAAAAATTCTCAACGTTAAAGTCATTTAGGAGTTATTGACAATGGCTACAAATAGGTCTGGGAAAACAGCTAACTCTCAATCTCCCACAGAAAATGGTGCAGAAACAACCAAAAACAATCAAAATACAACAGACATTCAACTAAAACCTTTATTAGCAGCATTAAAAGCCGCCAAAAATGGTGATTTTACCGTTCGTTTAGCAGTTGAGGATAATGGTTTAAGTGAAATTGCCACAGTTTTTAATGAATGGGTGAGTTTGAACCAAAATGTCAACAACGAAGTGGCTCGTATCGCTTCGGAAATTGGTACAGAGGGAAATTTAGGTTCTCAAGCCGTGGTCAAAGGTGCTAAAGGCTCTTGGCAAGAATTACTCAACAACGTCAATCAAATGTCTGCAAATATCTCAGAGCAGATTAAAAGTATTCGAGAAGTTACCCTAGTTGTTGCTCAAGGAAATTTGTCTCAGCACATCGAAGCCGATAACGCCGGAGAATTTAAACAACTGACCGATAATGCTAATCAGATGATTAGCCGTCTGCGGTCTTCTATCAGACAAATGGCAGATGTCGCCACAGCAGTTGCATCTTCAGCGGAAGAACTCACCGCAGTCAGCAAAGAAATGACAGAAAATGCCAAACAAACTTCCGAACAGGCAAATTCCGCCTCAGCTTCAGCAGAACAAGTCAATCAAAATAGCATCACAGTTGTCACAGCTGTCGAAGAAATGAACGCCAGCATTCGAGAAATTGCTAAAACTGTGGCAGAAGGGGCGAAAGTCGCAAATCAAGCTGTCAAAACGGCCGATCGCACTAATGAGACAATAGATAAGCTCGGTCAAAGTAGCTCAGAAATTGGCAAAGTCATTAAAGTTATTACATCCATTGCCCAACAAACAAACTTACTCGCACTCAACGCCACCATTGAAGCCGCTAGAGCCGGTGACGCAGGGAGAGGATTTGCTGTCGTCGCCAATGAAGTTAAAGAATTAGCCAAGCAAACAGCCAACGCCACTGAAGATATTAGTCAACGCATTGAAGCGATTCAAACTGATACTCAAGGTGCAATGGCTGCCATTAGCCAAATTACTGACATCATCAACCAAATTAACGACCTGCAAAGCACCATCGCCAGCGCTGTCGAAGAACAAACCGCAACCACAAATGAAATTGCCCGAAATATAGCCGAAGCTGCCCAAGGTACCACAGATATTGCCAAAAGTATTGGCATTGTCGCCCTAAATGCTCAAACTACCACCATTGGAGCCAGTAATACCTCAGCCGCAGCTGCGGAATTAGCCCGGATGGCTGTAGATTTGCAAAAGGTTGTTACGCAGTTTAAGTATTGATAGAGAGTTGGTAGCCAGGAGTAGAAAACTTTGTCTACTCTCCGCGCGACGGACACTTTGACGGCAGTTGCTACAACGAACGCGCTGCCTCCTCTGCGTGAAACATTAAATTCTTGTGCTTGAAACTTGACCATGCCAAAAATTCGGGTATTAGTTGTGGATGATGCGGTGTTGGTTCGCAGTCGTGTCAGTAAGATTTTATCCAGCGATCCGCAACTAGAGGTAGTCGGAGTTGCCGCCAATGGTCGCATTGCCTTAGCCAAAATTCCACAAGTCAATCCTGATGTTGTCCTCTTAGATGTGGAAATGCCAGAAATGAACGGTTTGGAAACTTTGGCCGCCCTCAGACCAATTTATCCACACCTGCCGGTGATTATGTTCAGTACATCTACCCGCGCTGGCGCAACTGCTACCATAGAAGCTCTCTCTTTAGGTGCTTCAGATTACGCCACAAAACCGAGTAATCTGGGGAGTGTAGAGGCTGCTAACCAACATATCCGCCAAGAATTAATTCCCAAAATTAAATTATTTGGTGCAGGAATTCCGGCGTTTTCGTCCTTAAATGCGATGATCGCCAATGCTGTTGTTCTTCCTACCCCGAAAAAAACAGCACCAGTTGATGTGGTCGCCATTGGGGTTTCTACTGGGGGGCCGAACGCTCTCGCTACACTGCTGAGTGAAATCCCCGGTGATTTTTCTGTTCCTATTCTGATTGTGCAACACATGCCGCCGATGTTTACAAAGCTACTCGCCGAAAGATTATCTTCTAAGTGTCAAATTCCTGTAGAGGAAGCAGTTGCAGGAGTTCCCTTAAAAGCGGGAAAAGCGTGGTTAGCACCGGGGGATTTTCATCTGATTGTGCAGCGTGAAGGAAATCAGGTGTGCCTAGCTGTTCATCAAGCACCCCCAGAAAATTCTTGTCGCCCTTCCGTGGATGTACTGTTGCGTTCAGTAGCTCAAGTTTATGGTGCAGGGGCGATCGCGGTGATTCTTACGGGTATGGGTCAAGATGGATTGCATGGCTGTCAATGTATCCGAGAAGTTGGCGGACAAGTATTGGCACAAGACGAATCTAGTAGTGTAGTCTGGGGAATGCCTGGTTTTGTCGTCAATGCCGGACTAGCAGATCGGATTGTTCCCCTTGAGCAAATGGCAGGTGAAATTATGCAGCGCATCCATCCTGTTCAAAGGTCGGGTCTGTAATGAAACAGACAATGGTTATTACTACTTCGGATTTTGACTATTTGCGGCAATTAGTTTATCAGCATTCAGCAGTAGTGTTAGATAGTGATAAAACTTATTTGGCAGAGTTATATTTGCAGCCCATTGCTGAAGCCGCAGGATTCACCACAATTACGAATTTAATTGCTTACCTGCGGCATCAACCATTGAATAATTTGCATATTCAAACAATTGAGGCATTAGTTACTAACGAAACTTCATTTTTTCGGGATACATATCCTTTTGAAGCATTGAAACAACTGGTTCTGCCAGAGTTGATTAAAAAACGACGCATTGAGCGATCTCTCAATATCTGGTGCGCTGCCTGTTCTCATGGACAAGAACCTTATAGTATTGCTATGCTGATTCGTGAGCATTTTCCGCTATTGGCTAATTGGTCTTTAAAAATTATTGCTAGTGACTTTTCTAGTAAAGTTTTAGCTCGTGCCAAGGAAGGGCGTTATAACCAATTAGAAATTAAGCGTGGTCTACCTAAAAATTTGCGCGAAAGGTATTTTAAATTATTAAATAATGAATGGCAAATTCACGAGGAAATTCGTCAAATAATAGACTTTCAACAAATAAATCTTGTTGATTCTTGGTCATTTTTACCTAATATTGATATTATTTTTCTTCGCAATGTGTTAATTTATTTTGATATAGCTACTAAGAAAGATTTACTCACCAAAGTGAAACAGCAATTAAACCCAGATGGTTACTTATTTCTGGGTAGTGGAGAAACTACAATTAATCTTCATGAATCATTTGAGCGAGTGCAATTTGACAAGAGTATTTTCTATCGATTGCGTCCAGTCACTTCAGATATCGCACCGAGAAAGTGAGCATTAATTAAGTCTCGTATCTCGGTTGCGCTTGTAGTCAAGCTATAGCAATAGCCAAGGTGATTCAGAGATAGACACTAAAAGGTTTTTATCCTGTCACCTGTCACCTGTCCCCTTTGACTTGCTATACATCTAAACCATGTGTTGCAAACGCGACAAACGCTCTGAATAATTTTTGATTACATGCAGTGCAAACATCGGTGTTTCCTGAACAGCGAAGAGAAATCGTCTTTCATCTAGGGAAACAAGTTGGCATTTTGTTTTGGCGATCGCTGTATAAGTCCGATTTTTGATACCTACAAGTACTCCTGTACCAAAAACATCGCCAGACGTAATTGTCTCGACAACTTTATTGTTTACTAATATATTTATTTCTCCCTCAATAATGCCAAACATAAAATCACCTGGCTGTCCTTCTTCAAAGATGATTTGATCTGCTGCATATATTAGAGGGTTAGCTTGTTTTTGAAATATGTTAATTGTAATGACTGGATTTAACAACATTAGAGCAACACCAAAATCATGTGTGAGCGATAAAATAAACCAATGAATTATACTACTTTATTTTGATATTGTCGCAACAAGCTCAATAGATGTTAATGAGTTTCCTGCTAAATATAATAGTGAATAATTTATTTTATAAGTTTTGGATATCTATTACTTTGGATACTGGTGGTTTAGGTATTTTTAGCCTTTTTTGCTCATTATTAACTGTTTTTCTTGACTAAAGACGAATTGCTAATGACGGATGAAGAAATCTTTTAATATCGCTAAAATCATTTGCAAGTCAAGATTTTAGCTAGGTGTTGAATATGGGACGTGTGTCTGATTTTGTGTTAATGGCTTTTTGCACTACAGTTTGGTATTTACTGGGAATCGTATCAGCGATCGCCACACCCCGGATGCAGGTTAGAGAACCAAATCAAAGCCGTAAAACTCAGAATTTTTTGCCAAAGAATGATTGCTTATTTAATGCGCGATCGCCTTATATTCAATGTGCTGTGAATCCGACTGAAGTGTGTGGTCAATGTATTTATTTTGTGGAATATGAAGAATGGGAATATAATTCGTAATTAGCTAATGTAGGCTTTGCCAAGCCAACTTTATTGATGTTTCTCTACCCTCATACGATTCTTGAAATCAAATGAGGGTGCTATATTGACCGATAGAATTAATCAGTAACTAATCCAGATTTTAGGGTAAAGTAAGCAGCGCAAAACCGACCGCCATCAGGATGTTTGAGTACCGCTTTTCCTAGATAAAAATCCTCATCAATCTGGACTAATTGGTCTACCAAGTCACGAATCAAGAATTGAGGATTATCAGGTAAATCAAAATTCAAGCGCAAAACTTCAATATCTGGCTCTAATAAACATTTGTCCCGCGATGTTTGGAATTTGAAAGCCAGTGTTCGACCTCGACTATCTGCAATATAACCATTATAAAAAGGCCAGATGATGCGTCCTAGTAATAAGCCATCATTGGTAAAAATATTATCTCCCATATTGGTATTAGCATCAAAGGTTTTACCTTCCCAAGGCAGCCACATTTTAGTGATAATATCTAACCAACTATCTAAAACTGGATGGAAATTAGCGGTCAGAAACTCACCCCAGTAGCGACCGTTTAAAGTGGGATTTGGGACTCTACCTTGGCGGTAAATCTTATCTAAGGCTGCAATTCCACCTTTTTGGTCATATTTTAACTGTCTTCTAGCTACTTCAAGTTCTTCACGTAAATTAATGTTGAGTTGCTGATCAGTATTCATGAGTAGCCTCACTGAGTTTAGTTGATTTCTGAGAGCTAGGATTTACGCAATCAAGTAAATTTAACTATTTAGACGCAATCAAGTAACTGCTTCTATTATGACAATTAGCAACGTAAGATTCAGCCGTCAGGAACAGACACTCGCGTGTGCGGCTTTCCTGACTTAAGAGAACTGCGTCTAAAATTAAGAATTTTCCTGAGTTGCTAACACCAATAATCATCAGGTTCAGACCTACTTACGCACTACATTTTTAATTTTTGCCAATTTGGCAAACAAATTGTGGTGAATACTGATATTGTTTGTATTGTGCAAGGGGTGTACCAGAAGTTGTCCTGACTTAATTGTTTGGACAACTTCTCCAAAAAAATCATCAGTTGGAAATCCTCTGGGGAATGAACTGGTTACTCAGACAGTACACAACAGGAAACCAGAAAAGGGGTTTTAACCTTGTCCACTGTTGCAATCCAAAATTTCACAACCAAGTATTAAGCAGGAATTTTGAGTCT
Source organism: Nostoc sp. C96 (assembly GCF_059384975.1). NCBI lineage: Bacteria > Bacillati > Cyanobacteriota > Cyanophyceae > Nostocales > Nostocaceae > Nostoc > Nostoc sp. C96. The sequence goes on from NZ_CM182020.1 coordinate 2,043,970, forward strand.
AGAGATTCAAAGTAGTACAGATAAACTTACTACACAACCCAGCCAGAAAATTCTAACCCTTGACATCTGGTGCAGAGTTTTAAGTAAGGTTAATAAATGATAAAAATTGGATTAAAAATTTAGCATCCACATACATAATTTGCAACAAAATCTTACTGCTGAGGAAAAATTGATGGTTTTTAGAAAGTTTTAAGAGTTATTATCGATCGCAAGGAATAAATTAACAACTTGTAAAAAACCGAATCAATGTAGTGAACTACCCCAGCGTTGACATTTCGGAACAAAGGAGTCCCATAAATTTAGTTGGTGATATGGGACAAGCGGTGCAAATTTCCATTCATGCACCTAGCCAATATATCTGTGCCAACTGCGAACACATATTACCAGATTGGAAACAACAACCTTTATTTTGGGTGGTAATTGTCTTGCAGCGATCGCAACATTATTTAGTCAAAAGCACAACAGAAATTGAGTCAGAGAAACAACGCTTACGACAAAAGTTTATGCGGTTCGGCTGTGACGTGGCTTTTGATCTGCGCGATCGCGGCTATCTCGCAGACTTAATTGATCCGCGTACTGGCTATCCGTTACTGTCCCGTCCTGGTGCTATGCCCCATAATGATACAGCTGTAGTGAAAGCCTTACTTGGCTATCCAGTCATTAAAAATAAATGCTGTATGCTAGTTCATCCTGTTTGGGGTACAGCAGTTTATCCTAGTGTTTTAATATCAATCGCACCCCCAGCACTCATCGAATTTGTCACGAAAGAAGTCGCAGGTAAGCATGGATGGGAAGAACGAATAGAAGTCTGAAAGAATAGTTATTATGAGCTACTAATGTGGTGAGGCTAAAGTTTACAGATATAGCAGAAGGGAGGAGGCAGAAGGCAGGAGGAAAAGTCTTACTATACCTTGCATTCAAGCTTTCAAACTGTCCTAACATATCTGACTACCGCTATAAAATATAAGTTATTTATTCTTATTAGCACTCCGAAACTCCCAAGGGTTGGTAAATTTGCTATCACTCCAAACTCCTAGTTTTTGTTGCTGTGCTTTTGTTTCAGCTTGTTGAACTAAATCTTTACTGGGACATTTATTGAGATAAGGACGATATACCTTAGCTAAACCTTCTCTTAATAAGACTTCTTGGACAAACGTACCATCTTTTAAACGGACTTCAGCCACTTTTCTTTGATAGCGATCAGTATCTGTGATATTCAGAATTACGCGATCGCCTGATTGTTTTACGAGTTGCTGTAAGCGTGCTTGTGCTTTTTCACCCCAGTTAAATTGATTGCGATCGCTAACGCGGCTACTGTTCCTTTCTTTTTGCGAATGAGGTACTTCTGGCGCATCTACACAAGCAAAACGCACATTAAATTTATTACCTTTAGCATCTTTAATTGCTAAAGTATCACCATCGCTAACTCGTTCAACCAAATCTCCAGAAGCACCAAAAAATTTATCACAACCTGCTACACCTACAACTATGATGGTTGCACTTAGCCAAGTTACTAGTTGTTTTGTCAGTTTCTGCATTCTATTTCATCTAACTTGTTAAATAAAAAGACTCCGCGTAACTTTGTCTTGAAAAGTTTGCTCAACGGGGGGAACCCCCGCACGCAACTTTTCGCTGCGTTTACCTCAGCGCACCTCTGCGTTAAGCACAATTGTAGAATCAGCCGAACGCCCAAACTCTTCTGGTGCATATTGCAGATGCGCTTCCGCGCCAGGCCATGTATATGTGCCGGGAGTTACAGAACGGACTAAGTAATGTAGGCTATAAACTCCTGGTTCGAGGTGGTCGGCGTAGGCGATAATGCGATCGCGGTAAATATTGCGATAACCAAGTTGCCAACTATCGGCTTTAGCTTGCAGTGCGGCTGTTGCAGTTTGAAAACTTTGGTCTACGGCTTCAAATCCTGCTGGTAATGGGTCTTTAATTACTATATGGTCTACAGGATGATCTGTGATTATTTCTAAACCAATATCAAATACTTGCCCACTATCTACAGTTAATGGTTTATCCAAAGCATACATTCCTGTTTTTTGCAGAACTTTTTCTTCACCAACTTTACTAATTTCTCTGGTGACTCGTAACCCATTAAATCTGCCTGGTTGATTGCCTTGCAAGCGATAATTATAGGCAACTAAATAATGTAATCTGCCTTTTCCTGACTTTTGTAATATCAAATCATGGCGACCACGGGGTAATTTATCCATTGCTACATTTAGCTGCAAGTTAGGATTTTTGTAACCATTAAAGCGATTTTCACCTAACTTTTGACCAGCTAATTTAACTGTAGTAGCAAAATTTGGTGGTGTGGGTTGGAGTTGACTATATTCTACTAATGCTGTTAAAGCTTGAGCATTATCATAGTTAGTTTGCCATGTGCCATCACGGCGTAATCTTAATAAACTTTGGAATAATTTATCGATGACTTCCGGTTTACTTTGTTTGGCAATAAATAATCTTAAAGCCTGTGCTTGGGCTGTGGTAGATGAATTCATCCATCCCCAACTTTGAGGTAAACTAATTACGGCGGTGCGACCAGTTTCATAGATATTTTGTTGTAACTGGTTCAGCATTTGTTGAGATTCATCTTGCCATTCTGGGAATTGTGATAAATACCGCGTTAGTTTGATTTGGGTAATTATATCGAAGTTATTGCGTTGTTGATAAATATCTCCTAAGAAGCTATTGCTTTTATCACCTAATTCTGATAAGGCGATTAAGGCATTTAATTGCAGTTGATGTTTACAAATTTGTTGTTTACAAAAATCATACTGTCCTGGGTTTGCTACTACCTTTTGTAGATAATTTTTCAAGCGCGTTAGTGTTGCAGAATCGATAAAACCAGGAAATGCTTGATTAGCTTTTACTAAAGATTCCGCCGAGTATGCAGAAACCCAAGGGTCTGATTTTTCTTGTCCTGGATAAGCAGCAAAACCACCATCGGCTATCTGTAATTTTTGCAGTTGCGTAATGGCTTGGTTTGCTTTTTGGCTAGGATTAAATTCTGCAAATGATTGACTGTATTTTTTACCTAAAGTTTGCAGGTTAGCAGCAATAATTAATTGACTGGCGGCTGGTTCTGCAAAGGGTAAATCATCATCATCTAAAACTTGTTTAGCGGGTGCTTTAATTTCGGGTATTAATGTACTCGCCAATTGAATATCTAAACCGCCAGCTTCGGGGTAGACATTTTTATCAACATTCAGGGGAATTTTAACTTGTTTTTCTGTTACCCCAGCTTCTACAACTTGTTCGGTAATTTCTAGTGGCTTGACTTCTAAAGGCAATTCAAAAGCATCAGCTGTATTATTTAGTTGGGTGGTAAATCTGACTTTACTTTCGCCAACGCCACCTGCAATCATGGGGAAGCGATAAGCTTTGGTGGCTGGTTCGGCATTGGTTTGCAATGAAGTCGTGGTGGGGTTATTTTCGGCAAACTTGACTGTACCGCTAAGTTCACCGTTAATTGAGAGGTTTCCGTTATTCCCGGTGGTGTTGGTGACGGATAAACCGGCGAAGATGCGATCGCCTGGACGGACAAACTGTGGCAAGATGGCATTAGTGAGCAGTGGTTTGGTGGTGATAAATGTCGCGTCAGCATTACCAAAGCGCAAGTTTCCATCAGTAGCGACAGCCATCACCCGCCATGTTGTGAAATCATCAGGTAACTTAAAGGTTATCTGCGCCTTACCACTCGCATCAGCTAATACAGAACCATTGTAATAAGCCAACGCCTGAAAATCTGTGCGGACGCGGGTATTTGCTGCACCCACAGAAAAACCACCGCCATAACCCCAGCCTTTGGGTTTGGCGATATCTTGGGGTTGTATCACCACATCAGGACGATTATCGCTGAAACGGGTAGATATTTGCTGTTCTGCATATACTGTATCTACCAAGTTTGGTGGACGATAACCAGATAGTTGCAACACCGCTTCATTCACCACCATGACAGTAAATTGTCCAGGGGTGGGGTTATTTTGGTTGTCTTTTAGTTCTAGTTGTATTGTTTGTTCTGCACCGGGTTCTAAAGATGCTTGCAAGGGTGTCACTTGCACTTTTAAATATTTATCTTGCAAGTTGACTTTAAAAGGTGTAAACCCAATTTTCACAAGTTTATCTAAACTTCCTGGTTCCACTTGGTTGAGAGGTGCGCCTTGTCTGACTAATACAGCTTCAACTGCTGCATTAGGTAACATTTCTGGTGTAACTTGAAACTGAATTTGGGGTGCGCCTCCCTTAACTTTTGTGACTTGTTGATAAATTGGTTTGTCTTTAATTACCGCGAAATATAATTCCGCTTCAGGGTAAGGAGATTGAATTAAAGCTGTGGCAGTTTCCCCAGGATTATACTCTTTTTTATCTAGTTTAACTTCTAGGCGATCGCCATCTTCCGAACTCCAGTAAACTGAAGTTTCGCCTGTTGCCCAAATTTGTAAATCTGTTGCACTTAATTCCTCTTTTGTATCGCTAAAATTGGCACGAATGCGATAAGAACCTGACTCTTTTGGTGTCAAGGTTAATATTTGAGGATTTTCCGCAGATGTAATCTCTGCTTGTCCAACTGTTTTATATTCAACTTGATTTTTAGCAGTGTGGCTACCTTCGACTAACTGCGTCACGCTACTATATTTCATCTGTTGTAATTCTAAATGCAGCCGTTGACCTGTGATTGATTTTCCTGTAGGTTCAGTCACTATTATTTCAACAGGTAAAGCCTTACCAGCATCAGCGATGAAATTACTTTTTAACCCAATCAAACGGTTACTAGGTAAAGCCGTAAACTTTTGAGAAGCAGCCACAGATAAATTAGAAACATCCGCAACTTGCACATCTACTTGATAAGTCATTGGGTAAGGTAAATCTTTCGCCACCGTCACAGTTTGACTAGTTTTACCACTTGCATCTAACTTGTCACTGGTTTGCAAAACATCACTGGTTAAAGATGGACTTTCTTCCGGCCAAAACCATTGTCTACCAAAACTAAATTCTTCCCAACCTTTAGGGATAAAATTAGTTTGTTGGCGCGTGACAAAATATTTGGCTTCGCCAGCTTCCACAGGCGCACCAAATAAATAATTACTAGCGGCTTTCGCTTCCACTTTATCGTTAGTTAGGGCAAACTCTTTATCTAAATTGAGTTCAACTTTAAAATTAGGTGGTTTAAATTCAGCCACCCGAAACTCACCAGAAATTTCTTGCCCTTCCTTACCTTTACCCTGAATTGTATAGTAGCCCAAAGCTTGAGTTTTCTGAATGGGTAATTCTAAAGAAAAAGTCCCAAACTCGTTTGTATTTTTGCCACCTAATTGTGTCTTATGTCCGTCTGGATTAACCAAAGTTAATTGATAAATCGCATTTTTATCTTGCTGAAGAGTCCCATTTTGTAAATAGTCAGTAAAACCAGTAAACCAAGCTTTTTCCCCTGGTTGATATAAGTCTCTATCAGAAAAAATTACACCCCGTGATTCTGCTTTAGCTTCTTGCCAACCTGCATCAATACCATAACCAAAAGAACCGCTATATTCTTCAGTTCTCGCAAAAGCCCAATCTTGGTTTTCTCGCGCAATTACTAATAATTGTGGTGATTTAGTAAATCTTTGATTATCTATAAAACACTGCTGTAAATTATCAACTTGCAGTCTTAAAGTTCCATTATCATCAGTTTTCCCTGTTGCACAAGCTACAGCATTACTAGGATATTTTTCCTCTAACTGTGATTGATAAACTTCCACAGATGCACCCTTCGCAGGTGAACCATCACTCAAATGATGCACCCGAATTAAACCAGAGTCAGGAAACCATTGACTAAATACACCCAAATTTGTTAATTGAACTAAACCATAAGTTACAGGTTCTCGCCACAATTCTTTGCCATTATCTTGATATTTATTTGTTCGTGCTTGGACTCCATAGGCTAACATCCCTGTCGGACTACCCAGCTTTTCTCGTAAAGGAATATTAATATCAACAAGTTGATTTTTCTTAGTATTTACCTTAAAGCTTTGCCATGAATTTAGCTGGGGTAATAACTCGTTGTCATTACCTTTAGGGCTAGCACTATTAAAATAAACTAAATCACTAGGTTGAACTACATGATAAGCAGCTTTATATTTAGACTCTGGTAAATTAACTGTACTAATATTTAACTGTAAATTTTGATTTGATGGAAAGATATGTAAATCTGAGGAAACCCAAATATCACCCGCTAAATCGCCAGTATTATATTGTAGGGTGACGGGTTTATTTAAAGTCTGACCAAATTTATCTTTAATATTTGTCCCAATAGTAATTTTATAATTAGTCGCAGGTTCTAAAGCGTAGGGATTAAGCGTCACCACATAAGATTCCTCTGGAACTTGGAACAGTCGAGCGATATCTTTTGGTGCTGGGTCAACTTTGATATTATCTTTAATAGAATCTGCCAGTAATATATTATTAAACTCTAACTGCGGACTACCTTTAACAAACCTGCCATAAGTACCATTAACATCAGGCTGTCCGTAAAAGTTGATGGTTTTAAATTCTAAAGGTGAATAAGTCGCCAACTTACTCACCGACTCTTTATCTGTTGGTAAGTTACCGTAATTTGGTAATATGCCGGGAGAAAATACCAGACGGTAGTTAGCCGCTTTTTCTAAACTTTGCTGCGGGATCAGATTATAAACCCAATTACGCATTGAAGGGTCAAACTTTTGTAACGGGTCTTCACCTTCGGTTGGTTTTTCTTCTTTCGCCAACTCTGCATTAAAACTGATATCTTTATTTTTTCCTTCCGGTACAAGTTTAAGATGTTCTTGTAAGGAAGCTAAATTTAATTCGACATTTGAGGTAAATTGCAGCTTTTGTTTTAAATCTATAGGTTGAATCTCAGCCTTTTCTACAGGATTTACACCAGGTAAATCAGTCAACTTGATAGGTTCAGTGTTAAATGTCCAAGCCAAATCTTGATTTAACTTGTGATTTTTTAAATCTGCTAAACCTGCTTTTAGGGTAACTTGAAATCTTGTAGCCTGCGGTAGTGCTTTATCTGCTTGAAAGCCTACCATACGCGGTGTTAAAAAGCGAAATTGACCGGGTAAAGGTGGCCATAAAGCAAATTTTTGTAATAAATTTTGTTGTTCTGGGCTGTCAAGGTTTTCAACAGGAATTAATGCTTCCTTAAAACGGATGCGAATTTGATTTAAAGGTGTAGTATCACCAATAGGGCTAATTTGTTCAATCCAGTCTGGTAACTTTGGTGGCGTGAGAGGAGAAACGGCGGGTAATGGTTCTTTATTGGAGGATACACCTAGTAAACTACAGCCGCTAATGCTTAATATAAATGTGAGAGTAATAAATAATTGGAGGATGATTTTTATAATCATGTTTTATAAAAATAAACGCAGAGGTACGCTGAGGTAAACGCAAAGTTACACAGAGAAGAAAATAAAGAGGAACTCGGTATACAATGGATAACCAATTTAGTGTAGTTATTTCCAAAAATCACTACAATTCTTAATTTATATTGATAGAGATTGTTAAGTCTTGGAAATAATCACTGATAAAGAAAGAGTCACCGCGCCACAATTAAAGTAAGTTTTAATATACAGGGGATTCCGTGATGAGACTAAGTAGGCGGCTCATCCGAAAGTCAAAATTTATCTTAGCTATTGTATTGATATGCTTAGTCGTGCGGCTACTGCCTTATTTTGCGCCTATTCATACCGCAGATATCGCCCAAAATAAGTTGGCTTTGGAATTTAGCGATCGCAATGGGCTACCATTAGGAACAATCCTCACCCGTGACCAAGAACATACCGCCGTCGTTCCCTTAAATCAAGTTTCTCCCCAATTTATTAACGCCATTATCGCCGCCGAAGATAGCAGTTTCTACCATCATGGCGCGTTGGATATCAAAGCCATTATCCGCGCCATTAACCAAGCCATTCACGCTAAACAAATAGTCTCCGGTGCTTCGACAATTACCATGCAGTTAGCGCGGATGTTAGAACCTTCTCCCCGTAACCTATCCGGTAAATTGCAAGAAATTTGGTTAGCTTGGCGGTTAGCGGCGGGAATGAATAAAAACGAAATTCTCACTGCATATATCAACCGTCTGCCAATGGGCGGCAATATATATGGTGTAGAAGCCGCATCTCGGACTTATTTTTCGACACCAGCCAGTGAGTTAAACCTTGCCCAAGCCAGCCTTCTCGCGGCTATTCCTAATAATCCCACCTACTTTGACCCGCTACAACATTGGAATAGGTTAAAACAACGTCAGAAATACGTCCTCAACCGGATGGTACAGGATGGCTATATTACTCAGCAAATAGCTGACAAAACCCAAACGGAAAAAGTCGTTTTTCAATCTCGTCAACGGGGAATTATCGCTGCACCTCATTTCTTGTTTTGGTTAGCAAATCAAATGCAGATCCCCCCTAGCCCCCCTTCAAAAGGGGGGAAGAATATAGCCCCCCTTTTTAAGGGGGGTTGGGGGAATCATCTCATCCAAACCACCATCGAACGACCATTACAACAATTCGTCGAAGCCCAAGCACAGCAAGTCATATCCACACTCGCTGCTAACAATGTCCACAATGCAGCAGCTTTGGTAATTGACAACCATACTGGCGAAGTTTTAGCTTACGTCGGTTCACCGGATTATTTCAACGAAGCCAAACTCGGACGCAACGACGGAGTACAAGCCCTACGTCAACCAGGTTCTACCCTCAAACCCTTTGTCTATGAGTTGGCGTTAGAAAAAAAACTGATTCGCCCAAACACCATCTTGGCTGATGTCCCCACCCACTACGCCATCCCTGGTGCAAAACTCTATAGCCCCACAGATTATACCCAAAGCTTTCTCGGCCCGGTACGGGTGCGGATAGCTTTAGCCAATTCTCTAAATATACCAGCCGTGCGAGTTTTAGAGAAAATTGGCGTACCGAGTTTTTTAGCACGTCTGCGTGAACTAGGCTTTATTCACCTGAATCAAACCCCAGAATATTACGGTTTGGGTTTAACTCTCGGTAGTGGTGAAGTTACTTTATGGGAACTTGCTCAAGCTTACGTCACAATGGCAAGACAAGGACAAAGTATCCCACTTGTAACTACTGTTAACGATTCTTCCATCCAAAATCTCAAATCTCAAATCGAAAATTCGACAACATGGCAACTGATTACTGATATATTGAGCGATCGCCACGCCCGTGCTACCGCTTTTGGTGTAGACTCAGTATTAAACTTGCCCTTCCCGGCCGCCGTCAAAACTGGAACTTCTTCTAACTTCCGCGATACTTGGACTGTTGGCTTTACCACCGACTACACCGTTGCAACTTGGGTAGGAAATTTCAACGGCGAACCGATGCGTCAAGTATCCGGTGTGATGGGTGCAGCACCTTTGTGGAATCGCATTATGTTGCATCTGCACGAACATCAAGAACCAGCAAATTTTACAGTTCCTCAAGGGTTAATTAAACTCCCTATATGTGCAGTTTCTGGTTTACGTCCTACGCCAGACTGTAACTCTGTAGTGCAAGAGTATTTTTATCCAGAAGAGAAGATTGCTTACGAAACTGAGACAAAATTTAATTTACCGCCAGAATATGACGAGTGGTTAGCCAAGCAGCAATCAAATTTTGTGTCTAGCAATTTGAGAATTGTTTCTCCTCATAATGGCGATTTATTTTTACTCTATCCAGGCACAGAAGGACAGCAAAAACTAGAATTTAAGCTATCAGGAAATCAATCTACATCGGTTGAGTGGTGGTTGAATGGTGAAAAGCTTGATCCACAATCAACGAATTTATTCTGGTATCTCCGTCCTGGGAACTGGACTTTAGAAGCGCGGAGTGGCACAAAAAGCGATAAAGTTAGTTTCCAAGTTGAGTTAGCCAAAGTTAAACCAACACGCCGGGGTTTCTCGATTGTTAATTCTCAGCAGATGTTTGGCAAATAGATGTAGCGTTTAAGCATACTCGACGATTATTTTGAACAGTATTAATCTAAAAAATTCGCTATTATCTATACTAACTCTACTTAAGTATAAGCACAAGAAAATTAAAGTTTTTGAACCTGCTTAGATGGATTTTGGCTGTGTAGCTACAAGTTATATTAACTAAGGTAAGTAATAAATTAGACAGATTATTTGGAAATGTAAGTTCAGCTTTCGTAACAATTTGGGAATAATAAGGTTGCACAGTCAACTACAAATCCAGCGAGCCACGGCATGGTTTTGGCCTTTTTTAACTATTTTTTCTACTCAACCGCTTTTATTCCTCATGGGCATTGTTATCTCTGGAAACCAGAATTAGTGTGGCTCCACATTATTGCTGACGGCACGATCGCTCTCGCCTATTATTCTATTCCTTTGTTACTGATTTACTTTATTTCTCAACGCCAAGATGTTCCTTTTAATGGAGTTTTTCTCTTATTTGGAGCGTTTATCCTGGCCTGCGGGACTGGACACTTGATGGAAATTTGGACGCTTTGGCACCCCGATTACTGGATTTCTGGTGCTTTAAAAGCGTTCACGGCAATTATTTCCATATACACAGCATTTGCCTTACTTGTTCTCATCCCTCAAGCTCTCACAATACCCAGTCCTGCTCAGTTAGAAGCTGTTAATAGAGTGCTTTCAACTGAGATTGTCCAGCGTAAACGCATCGAAACAGAGCTACGTTTAGCTGAAGAAGTGGCTAAGGACTCTAGCCAAGCCAAAAGTGAATTTCTTGCCAATATGAGCCATGAATTACGTACCCCGCTTAATGGCATTCTTGGCTATGCACAAATCCTGCAACGCACCGAACCTTTAAGCGAAAAAGGCAGCAAAGGCATCGGCATTATTTATCAATGTGGTTCTCATTTATTAACTCTAATTAACGATATTTTAGATCTATCCAAAATTGAAGCCCGAAAACTGGAATTGAATCCGATTGATTTTTACTTACCTGCATTTTTAGATAGTGTAAGTGAAATTTGTCGCATTCGTGCTGAACAAAAAGTGATCCGTTTTTATCTGCAACTAGACCCCGATTTACCAACCGGGATTCGTGCTGATGAAAAACGCTTGCGGCAAGTATTAATTAATTTGCTTGGCAATGCTATTAAATTCACTTCTCAAGGCAGTGTCAGCTTTAATGCTCAAGTCACTAACCAAGCAATTAATGACAAAGGACAAACCATCTATAAACTTCGCTTTGAAGTTATAGATACAGGCACTGGTATGATTCCTGAACAACTTGAGAAAATTTTTCTTCCCTTTGAACAAGTAGGAAGTCAAAAGCGACAAACTGAAGGTACAGGTTTAGGATTAGCTATTAGCCAAAAAATTATTTCGTTAATGGATAGTCAAATTCAAGTAAAAAGTGAGTTTGGCAAAGGTAGCACCTTCTGGTTTGAGGTGGAAGTACCAGAATCTAAAGACTGGGCTAAGGTTTCGAGACGATTTGAGCGAGGCACAATTATTGGTTATCTAGGGCAAAAACGCACCATTTTAATTGTTGATGATAAATGGGAAAATCGCTCGGTAATTGTCAATTTACTGGAACCTGTAGGGTTTACTGTGATAGAAGCGAGTCATGGTCAAGAAGGATGGGAACAGGTAAACGCCTACAAACCAGATTTAATTATCACTGACTTGGTAATGCCTGTGCTGGATGGATTTGAGTTTATTAAAAGTTTACGCCAATCTGCTCAATCTGAAAAGATACCTGTGATTGCTTCTTCTGCTAGTGTCTTTGCAATTGATGAATATAAAAGTATTGACATGGGTGCTAATGCTTTTCTGCCCAAGCCGATAGAAGCTGAAACACTTCTGGAACTACTACGGCAATTTTTGCATCTGGAATGGTTATATGACAATCAAAAAAATTCTATTAACAAACCCAATGTAGATAATTCAGATACTTTAGTTGATGTAGTTCTGCCTGCTAAAGAAATTTTACAACAATTTTTAGAACTGGCACAAGACGGAGATATTCAAAAAATTTTAGAAATAGCTGAACAACTTGCGGACTCCGATCAGCAATTCAGCACTTTTACTCGGCAAATTATTCAATTAGCCAGCAATTTCCAACTTAAACGTTTGGAAACTTTTATTCAACAACAAATTAATTAATTCAGTATAAATTTGATTTTTAAATTGCATCATGAATAAGGTTTCAACTAACGGATTTATTTTGATTGTCGATGATAATCCAACTAATTTATCTATCTTGTCGGCAGCGCTGGCTAGTGAGGGTTGGCGTTTTCGAGTAGCAGTCGATGGCGCAAGTGCGATCGCCCAAGCTGAACGCAATCAACCAGAATTGATTTTACTTGACGTACAAATGCCGGGTATTGACGGATTTGAAACTTGTCGCCGCCTGAAAGCTAATTCTGTGACGCAAAATGTGCCGATTATTTTCACCACAGCTTTAGCTGATACAGAAAGCAAAATCAAGGGATTTTCTCTTGGTGCCGTAGATTATATCCCTAAACCCTTTGCCCAAGAGGAGGTAGTTGCTAGAGTGCGCGTACATTTACAACTCCAGCAATTGACTCAATCTTTAGAAAAACAAGTGCGCGATCGCACCAATGCGTTGCAAAAAGCGCAAGTGCAACTCGTACAACAAGAAAAACTCTCAACTTTAGGTGAGTTAATCGCCGGTATTGCCCATGAAATGAACAATCCTATCAGTTTTATCACCAACAATATCCCACCTTTACAGGAATACTTTGACGCAATTACCGAGCTTCTCCAACTTTATGAACAAGCGTATCCCACCCCACCAGCCAAAATTACTAATTTTATTAGAAACCTGGATCTGAAATTTGTTCTGGAAGATATTGTCAAAATTTTAAGTTCACTCCAGGTAGGCTCTGAACGGATTCAGCACCTTTCGACTTCACTCCGCAGCTTTTCGCGCTCGGATAGTGATACCAAATTAGCGGCTGATTTGCATTTAGGTATAGATAGTACGCTGATGATTTTACAACACCGCCTGAAAGCCAATGGCGATCGCCCAGGCATTGAAGTTATGCGATGTTATGGCAAATTACCCCATATCAATTGCTATGTGGGAGAGATGAACCAAGTATTTATGAATCTTCTAGCTAACGCCATTGACGCTCTTGATGAAGCGATTATCCAAGGCAAAATGTGCGATCGCATTCCCCAAATTCACATTACAACAGATGTCAATTCTCAACAAATGGTAGTCATTCAAATTGCTGACAATGGAATTGGCATTCCTGAACGACTCAAGCAACGCTTATTTGAACCGTTATTTACCACAAAACCTGTGGGTAAAGGTACTGGACTTGGCTTATCCATAGCCCATCAAATTATTGTAGAAAAACACAACGGCACAATGGAAGTTCATTCTCAGCCAGGTATCGGCACTGAGTTTGCGATCGCCATACCCATCTAAAATGCCTCGGTATACTCCTACTTAGTAGTTTACTGAGATGGTCTCAGCCAAAGGTATACCAAAAGGTTTGTAATGGTAGACTATTTTTATACCGTGCGATCGCCTAAATCAATTAAATAATACTTCTTCAGAAATTTGCTGTTTTGAAATTGATGATTTAAAGTAGTGCTGAGTTTTTCGGAAATAATCATCAATGACTACCTTAACTACAGAAAATCAAAAGTCTACCAAGCAGAAAAAGCAGTCTTTTCCGCGTACAGATATTGGTTCTCCCAAAGTTCCATTTCGCAAAACTAAAAAAATCAAGCAAGAACATGAGTCGCTCAGTGACTGGGAACATGCCAGTTAGTTAATTGCTACTTAATACTCCACTGACACAATTGAGATACTGGTGTCATCCGAGGGCGATTGTATTGGTAAAATCCCTCAAGATTTAGTGAAGCTTTGCGGTACAAAATCCAATTAGCACTATCCTCGTCAACATTGACGGTATTGAGGATATTTGTCTGACTAAGTGTTAAATGTTTTTCTGAATCCCAGTTAAATTCAGCAGCATCAGGTGTATTTTTCGGCGGAATATCCCACACTATACTTAGACCTTCACCATTAATCCGATTGCCCTCTGCTATCCCACGAATACAAATAAATTGATCAGAGTGTGGATAGCCATAATAGCCATTCACTTGGTTTCTATTTTTAGTGAAATTAAAACAAACACCTGCGCCATCTCGCCAATCTTGAGGATCGGGTTGACTACAAAATTGATAGCGGCCGTTGACTAAATTGGTAATATTGACTGGTTGATTAGCGAGGCTAAGGTTTTGGGCAAAAATAAATTTACCAGAAATCAGTGAACTTGCTAATAGAGTGACACAAACAACACCCATAGGTAAGAAATTGCTCATTTTCAGCATAATCTCACCGCTATATTTCTGGGAAACAAGCATTTAAAGCAATATTTAAATTAACTCATCTCTACACGACTGGAGCCGCAGAAACTACCATTAAAAGGATTAGTGCCAACATCAAAACGATAAGTTTGACAATTAAGTATGTTGTAGGGTCAGAAAGTGGAAAATCGCTAAACATAGGACACCTCCATTTGCTATCTTGGCAAAGTTACTTGAGGCGATGAATTTTATTGAGAAACTTATTTTCTATATCTATATTGTCTCTCAACATTTGATGCCGAGAGCCATTATGTAATCATAGGTAACATTTCTGCCCATCCTATAAAGGTGTGAGCGAGGTTTGAAGTTGACTAGCAGCGATCGCAATTCCCTGTGGTAAGATTCGATGTTCTTGAATTTGAATCCGGGCGTGGAGGGTTTCTGGCGTATCCTCTGGTAAAATCGGCACAGCAGCTTGAATTAATATCGGGCCGCTGTCAACTTCTAAACAAACTAAATGCACTGTACAACCAGTAATTGTTACCTTTGCTTGCAACGCTTGTTCCACAGCGTGAAGTCCTTTAAAACTCGGTAACAAACTAGGATGAATATTAATAATTCTGTGAGGAAAAGCATCAATTAATACGGATGTCACCAGTCGCATCCAACCAGCTAAAATCACCAAATCAACATCATACTGGCGCAAAGTCTGGACAATCTGTTGATCTAAAGTTTCTCGATTTTTATATTCGCGGTGATTTAATAAAACAGTTTCTATCCCAAGATTAGCGGCTCGACTTGCTGCTTTCGCACCTGGATTATTGTAAATTAGAACTGGAATTTGGGCATTAATTTGCCCATTTTCTATAGCTTGGGCAACTGCTGCAAAATTGCTACCATTCCCCGAAGCCAGAATACCTAGTTTGATCGGAGTCTCACTAGATGATAGGCGATCGCTAATAACGGGAGAAACCAAGCTAAAAGTAGAATCGGGGCGAAAGGTCATAACAGCAACAAAGGAAAATTAATAGATGCCAAAAATCTATAGTAATAAATCGTGGTTAGATAATGATACATTTGCCGCTTGGACTTTTCTTGCGCCCGCATTAATTTTATTAAGTATCTTTGTAATTTGGCCGATCGCCTATTTGTTTTATCTCAGTTTCACGGCTGGTAGTTTTACATCCACAGGTACTTATTGGGTCGGCTTAAAAAACTACTGGCGTTTACTACTTACCCCAGATTTTTGGCAAGTTCTGGGTAACACAATTTATTTTACCTTTGCTACTGTCATCCCCAGCTTAATTATTCCTTTGGGATTAGCAGTGTTATTAAATCGTTCTCTAGCTTTGCGCGGAATGTTAAGAGGTGCTTATTTTTTACCTTCCATCATTTCTCTAGTAGCGGCTGGTTTAGGATTTCGCTGGCTGTTTCAAACTACTGGCCCTGTCAACGCATTTTTACATTTATTTGGTATTGCACCCATTCCTTGGCTAGGAGATACATTTTGGGCAATGCCTGTTTTAATTATTTTGAGCATTTGGAAACAACTAGGCTTTAATATGGTTGTCTTTTTAGCTGGGTTGCAAGCAATTCCCCCCAGCCGCTATGAAGCAGCCGAATTAGATGGTGCAAACGCTTGGCAACAATTTTGGTATGTTACCTTACCAGGATTACGACCCACTTTAATTTTCGCTACAGTCACCACAGCAATTTTTACATTACGCAGTTTTGAGCAAGTTTACGTGATTACTGGTGGCGGCCCTTTAAATTCTACTAATTTATTGGTTTACTACATTTATCAAGAAGCTTTTGGACAATTTGATTTTGGTTATGCGGCGGCGGCGGCTACAGTTTTGTTAGCTGTAACTTTAGTTTTTGTATATTTTCAGTTACAGACTTGGGGCGAAGAATAATTATTTTATTAGTGATTAACAAGATACCTGACTGCTTCAATAAATCGGGTATCTTTATCTGCATATTATTAATATTTCCTGACATAAATCAGCATTTTTTGTTGTAGAAAATACATTTTGAGCCTATTTTGCGTGAATTCTCCAAATATGATTAATTTCTTATTCAGCTAATTATCTGGATTGGTGTAATCTCGATATACAGTGCCTCTGACAATTGAGCTTTGCAATTATTGACACTCTGAGGTGATTAGCATGAGAAGTTTTGCTGATGTGCAGGAATTAATTTCTAGCCAAATTACAGAAAAATGTTTGCAGCAGCAGGATTTCAGTGGATGTGACTTGCAGGGAATTGAGTTAAAAGAATTAAATTTAAGTGGTGCTAACTTTCGGGGAGCAAATTTAAAATGTGCTAATTTATCAGGTTCTATTTTGACTGATACAGATTTAAGTGAAGCAGATTTAACACAAGCAAATTTGAGCCATGCTGATTTAAGTTATGCCAATTTGTGTGGATCTTATTTATGGCGATCGCAATGTAGCTATAGTAACTTTTGGGGAGCTTCTTTGTGTGGTGCAGATTTCACAGAAGCAGACTTGAGTTATGCCAAATTGATTGAAGCATCTTTAATTGAAGCTAAATTAGTTAGAGCGAATCTCCAAGAAGCTAGTCTATGTGGTGCAATCTTATTGGAGGCTGATTTAACTGAAGCTAATTTAAATGGTGCAGACTTGACATGGACTAATTTAACTAAGGCAAATTTGTTAAATGCTAATCTTTGGGAGACAAAAATAATTTATAGCAAGCTCAGAGATACAATTATGCCTGAAGGAACAATTTATAAACCTGACATAATGATTATCAATTAATGTATTTGCTAAAAGTTTTCAACCCGCGTAGGCGGGTTTTGTTTGTTTAGCCTGCGACTTCAGTCGCTAAGAGGTTGTTTAGAAAGTCATGAAATATACTAAGAACCCCTCTCCAAACCTCTCCCCGACGCGGAGAGAGGCTTTGAAACCCCCATTCCCTCGTAGGGAAGGGGGGCTAGGGGGGTTAGGTTTTTCAGATTTTGATGTTAACAATAATACTTTTCAAACATCCTCTAAGGCTTCTTGATAATCACAGGAATTTATTAAATATCTAACACTAATCTAGAACTTCCAGGTTGAGAAATACAAATTAACACTTCACCTTCATCAGTTGCTGCACTTGGTTCTTCTTGATAAGCAACTTCACCTGCGCGGATTTTACATATACAAGTTCCACAAACCCCTACACGACAACTAAAAGGTGGATTAATATCATTAGCTTCGGCAAATTCTAAAATAGTGCCATCATTAGGTTGCCATGTTAAAGTTTTGCCAGATTTTGCAAAGACAATTTCAGCAAATTCTTCACCTTGAGTTGCGGTTTGAGTTGGTTTTTCCGACTCACTCTTCATCTGTTTACCGAAAGATTCAAAGAAGACTTTATTATTAGGTACTCCCGCTGCTTTCAATCCTTCAGTAACAGATTGAATAAATGGAGTTGAACCACATAAAAAATATTCAGCATCTTGGATATTTAATTCTTGGATTAAAACAGCATCAACATAACCAACACTATGATATTTACCTGTATCTTCTATTTTGGGGCGACTATAGCGAATATGTACATTGAAATTAGGATTTTGTTGGGCAATTTCCATTATTTCGTCTTGAAAAGCATGGAAGTCACTATCTCTAGCACCATGTAGAAACCAAATAGGACGTTGAGGATTGAGACGAGTACAAGCTTTCGCCATACTAATCATTGGCGTAATTCCCACACCATTGCTAATCAAAACTGCGGGGTTAGATTTATGCACATCCAAAGCAAATTTACCATTTGGTGGTTTGGCGGGAATTACTGAACCTTCGTGAATGCGATCATGCATAAAATTAGATGCTATTCCAGGCATAACATCTAATCCATTTGGTGCAGGTTCCCGCTTGATTGAGAGACGATAGTATTCACAAGTTTTAGAATAATCGGAAAGTGAATAAGTCCGAATCACAGGCTTATTTTGTCCGGGAATATCTAGTTTAATAGTTAAAAATTGTCCTGGTTGGAAGTTGGGAATTTCACCTTTATCTTCGGGTTGCAAATAGAAAGATGTGATTTCTTCGCTTTCTTTAACCTTTCGCACAACCACAAAGTTTCGCCAATCTTGCCAAACATCACTATCTAATGTTTTGATGTCTGGAGTGGATTCATTTTCACTTACTTTACTAGTATAAACTAAGCCAAATACGGCACCAGCCACAGCCCCAAATATGGAAGAATAGACACCAAGTTGATAGGTAGATTTATCTTTGGGATTGCTGACTCCAATGACAATAGCCGTAGATAAAGTGACTACTGAGCAAACTGTAGCAGCTGTGGCAAGGCTTCTGACTAATGGATTGTTAATTCTTCCCAGACTTTCCAGCATTGTTGTTTCCTACCTAATACTTTTAGTTATGTTGGTATATACCTGCGAAGATTCTGGTTTCAGCCATGTTACTGAAAGGTTATCTGCATCCTACCCTTCGTTTTTATTCCTATTGGGTCTCTTTAGATTTCCTTTAGAAAGAAGCACTGAATTAATTAATAATTAGTAATATTTAAAACTCCCGTTTTGAGAAAACAAAACTCGCGATCGCCAACAGAAAAATGCTATAAAGTACGCCGTAGCCTGCATTTGTGATTAACAAACTTGCCTCAGGTAAGGCTTGCATTCCATAAACAGCATCATTTTTTAAATCTAAGCGGGATAAATCTGGCAAAACTAGATATAACCCTTGAGTAACGCGTTCCATCGCTGAATTTCTACTCAAGCGACCCAATTTAACTAAATCTTGCGTAATATTCCCCATTAAATACACGCCAAAAGTTAAAGTTATCGCCAACAAGGAATTTGTAAACACACCCAATGTAATAGCTACAGCATTGATTAAAGATAACTGTAAAAACAAAAAAACTGCGGCAATTACAATACTGAGTGTAGGATGAGGAATATTCTCTAGTTGCAAAAAGCCTAGATAAATAGCTGTCATTGTGGCTATCAAAATAGCTAAAACTGCTGACAAACCCAAGAATTTACCAGCAATAATTTCGCTGCGGCTAACTGGTTTAGCAATTAACACCAAAATAGTGCGTTTATCAATTTCTTTTTTAACCAGTCCCGTACCAACAAATACAGCGACAATTAAGGTAATGACACTCATAGACACTATCCCAAAGTCTAGCAAAATCTTATCTTCATTCGTAGCAGCAAATTCTGGTAATGCTCGCCCAGCGATTGCTAAAATTAAAGTATAAAATCCAATCACATATAAAATGCGATCGCGCACTACTTCTTGAAATACATTCTTCGCAATTATCAAGGTTCTCATGGGTTAATAGTCAATGGTCAATTGTCAATATTCAATCGCAGAAGGCTAAAAAATAAAGTTTCAGACTTCAGACTTACTATTGTTGTGGTGGAGGGGAACCCGCAATAAATTTACTGACGCGATCGCATTCTATTTCTCCAACCGCAATTTTGTCTTCTGGGTTATTACTTGTAATCGCTTTTTTCGTAGAAGTTGCTACTGGTTCAATTCGACAAGATTTTTTCAAGTAATAACCTTTTTGGCTAGAACTTGGGCCGCGCCAAATACTCAGTAAATCTAAAATATATCCACCTGATTTTGTATTCACTACACGCGGTTCAACACGCCATAAAGCTTTTTCTTCATACTTTGCCAGTTGTTTATCTATAACTCTATTACCCAAATTTCCCACTTGTAATTTTGCATCTAGCAGCCATTTTTCTACTTGAGACCAAGGTCTTTCATCAATTTGTTGTTCTACTAGTGGTTGCAGTTTATCTAAAATTACAACGCCATTTTTCGGAACTTTTTCGATAATATCTGTTCTTCTAACAAAGGTACTACGCTGAAAATTATCTGCGCGTAAACTAGGATATTCTTGTAACCATTTATCCATGACAAAGTAAAACTGCAACCAGCAACTTAAAATCATACAACTGGCAACTAAAATGATGATTTTTTGTCTAACTTCTGGTTTAGGAATTTGCGCTTTTGAATCTGTATCTGAACCTTCAATAAATTCAGGAATTGCTGTAATTAAAGCTGATATAGTCGGCCAAAGTACGATGGTTCTGGGAGTAATTACATCCTGTTGATTGCCAAAAGCAAAAACACTGACTAAGAACCCTGTAATTACTGCGCCTACTGGCATAAAAGTGCCGGGAACTCTCAATGGATCATCAGTTGTATACCAAGCTGTCCCAGCAATTAAAAATAACCAACCGCAAATTGCAATGATATCTCTGACATAACCTATAGCAAAATAAGATAACACTCCAGAAAATACGCTTAAATAAATAAATGTCTGCCAAGCATAAGCTTGAGATGGAACTAATATTTTTCTGACTCTGGCATAAATGTCTTCAGTGAACTTAAATATGCCTAGCAAATCTTTAAATAGAACATTCATGATTTCACCCCAAAATAATTGATTCGACAAAAAACTCGCCTATTTATCTATTACGAATCAGCAAAATAATCGTAATTGCACTATAGCTAAGAGAATTAGCTATTAATGTTGTAGTCACTAAATTAGTTGTTTGCAATTTAATACCAGGGATAGCGCGGCGTAACTGTCTACGCTGAGATGTTTCGACAATTTCTGGTTTTTTCCAACCATCTTCTCGTAATGTAAATACCAAAAGTTGTAACAGTAAAAATTTCATTAAAAAAGTAGTAAAGAAAATAATGAAAGTAGTTAAAATCAAAGTCGCTTGGGTATTGGCATATCTAAAGTTATTAAAAAATACATAATTAATTAATTCCGATTTAATTTCAGGTGGTAACAGTGGTTCTAAGACAAAAAATATAACCCAACCAAGGGTTCCCGAAAAAAGATTGGTGGCTATGGCATAAAAAATACTGGTTTTTTTGTCAAACTTGAGTCGGCGATTAACAACATAAGCCTCAATAGGAATAGCAATTAGAAAAAATAACAAGTTAAACAACATTACGCCAATCGGCAAAAGTCGAGGAAGGGTAAAATTTTCTAGCATAGAGAGCCAATGGTAAGGTTTAAGGTGAGAAAGTAAAGTTGGGGCAATGAGACTGGTAAGGGTAATTACAGTAGGGAACAGGTCACAGGTAACATAGTGGAAAGCCTATTGGTATATAGCTTTGTGATTAAAATTTGTACCTCATTCACCTGAATTCTGCTGTATGTGATGGCGATCGCTATTTACCATCTTGGTGTGCCAGTATACCCCTATTTACCCTGTTAATATATCCTGCTAAATCTTGTATGGAAGTACCCAAAAGAGATTTTTTAGATCTGGAAGTGCAAGACGTTAGGTAAGATTAGAGACTGCCACGTTACAGGTTTTCGAGAGATGACAAGGAACGGCATCGGTATTCGCACAGCGCAAGCGCGTTCTGAACGACTCACAGGTCAAATTCACGTTTATGATGGTTTGGGTAAAGGTAAATCCCAAGCGGCTTTAGGAGTGGTTTTGCGCTCGATTGGCTTAGGGATAAATACACCAGCTAATTGCAATCGCGTTTTACTGCTGCGGTTTTTAAAAGGGCCAGAACGTGATTATGATGAAGATGGTGCGATCGCAGCTTTGCAGCGTGGGTTTCCCCATTTAATCGATCAGGTACGGACTGGAAGAGCCGAATTTTTTAGTGCAGAAGAAATTATCCCCTACGACCGCGCCGAAGCAGCAAGAGGTTGGGATGTAGCCAAAGGAGCGATCGCCTCTGGTTTATATTCGGTAGTAGTTTTAGATGAACTTAACCCCGTCCTCGATTTGGGTTTGCTACCCGTAGATGAAGTGGTGCGGACATTAAAAGCCAAACCCCAAGAATTAGAAATTATCGCCACCGGACGCGGCGCACCAGAAAAGTTATTAGAAATTGCCGATTTACACTCGGAAATGAAGCCGCAGCACCACCCCACCGCCCAACAGCTATTAATTGAGGGAATTGAAATTTATACTGGTGCAGGTAAAGGTAAATCGACCAGCGCCTTGGGTAAAGCCTTACAAGCCATTGGTAGAGGAATTAACCATCCCGGTTCTACCCGCGTGTTAATTATGCAATGGCTCAAAGGTGGTAGCGGTTATACAGAAGATGCAGCGATCGCCGCCTTGCAACAATCTTACCCAGAAGTGGTAGATCATCAACGTTGTGGTCGAGATGCGATCGTGTGGCGCAATTCTCGGCAAGAATTAGATTATGTCGAAGCCGAACGCGGTTGGGAAATTGCCAAAACTGCGATCGCCTCTGGATTGTATAAAACCATCATCTTGGATGAACTGAACCCCACTGTCGATTTAGAACTTCTCCCAGTGGAACCCATCGTCCAAGCCTTACTCCGCAAACCCCGCGATACAGAAATTATTATTACTGGCCGTTGTCAACAGCAACCAGCTTACTTTGATTTAGCTAGTATCCACTCTGAGGTATACTGCCACAAACACTATGCAAATCACGGCGTAGAACTCAAACGTGGAGTTGATTTTTAAGATGGACAACACTAATGTGCTGGATTGGGCAACTGGTGGATTAGCGCTGGCAATTTTACTTGGTGGGATGTTGATGATGTTCTCAACAATATTGACCACCAAGAAATGATTATCTTATACACTGCCCCTAGCGGGGTATTGGCGTGGGAAATATTTTTTCCACGCAGTAGCGCCAAGAATATGATCAGCAAGCGATCGTCTTTTAAGCTATTCAGATGATTCTGTTTTTCGATTTGGCAATAGAAGCTAGACAGAATAAGAATTGTGAGAGCCACGACTTCGCAAGGAAGTTGCGAAGTCGTGGCTCAGTTTATCTGAAGCCTGTTTCTCATCTGATACTAAGTTGCGTTCAAACATAATATTCCTACTCCCCACTCCCAGCCCAAGTTACTATCTTTGACTGCAACTCGGTATGACTCTTTCCGTTATCTAATTTACATAAAGATACGTAATTGTTTTTGATATCAAATTCATCCAATCTAATCAAAATGAGAGTTAATGTGACTGAGCGAATTTACTCTGCCAATTTTTGTAATCAAATTTTGTATTAAGGAATACATTATTAAGTTTATATTAAGCTGCCAACAGTTTATTAATTATCTATTAAATGCTTATTTAACTGTCTTAACTGTCTTAACTGTCTGAAATGTTTTTCTAACTGTCTTAACTTTCCTTGCATTCTCCTGAAAAGCGTGAAATATTAAAACCATGAAGTGCGCTCTCGATAACCTTCAAGCGGCTTCCACTAAAGTATTTGTCACTTTGGACACTTTAAGCCAGCCACTATATCTGCTGTTGCAATAGTATTCTGCCCTAGACTCATGTCTTGTGGCGAATACTGTTGTGCTGAGTTGTCTTTCGCGTTGACAAAAACTCGCACTCATTCATTTTCAAAATCTACTAGTTTTAAGAGTTTCAATCATGGTAACCACACCTCTACCAACTCAGACCTCAACCAATGGCACACAATTAACATCTGTCTATACAGTTGCCAAGTTTGCATCGGGAAGAACCCAACCAGGTGCAACCAATTGGCGACAAAATGGCGAATGTATAGGTATAGATATTGATACTAGTGCTGCCGGATTTACTAAAACGCCAATATACGTTACTTCACTGGGTGGCTTCAATGGTGGTAATCACGCGGGCATTACTGGCTCTGCTTCCGTATACAATGCTACAGAAAAAGGCTTCACTGTATATGTCAGGTTTGATAAAGATTACATTACCACACCAATCACCCCAGAAGAAGCAAATCAAAGGAAATGGCATATCAATTGGTTTGGTATCGAGCCTTTCTTAGAGCAAGGCTCAGGGAATGGTACTCAATCATCATCAACAACTACTCAGGCAACACCACTTCCTGCGACAGGAAAATACTACAAACTTGCCAACAAAAATAGCGGTAAATATTTAGATGTGTCAGGTAATAGCACTGCTAATGGAGCTAATGTCCAACAGTGGACTAGCAATACAAGTGGAGCGCAGCAATGGCTGTTAGAAGATGCTGGAAATGGCTCTTACTACTTTGTCAATAAAACGAGTAGCAAAGTTTTAAATGTAGCAGGTGGTGGTAGTGCTGATGGAACAAATGTCATTCAGTTTGACAAATATGTAGCTGACGATCACTCTAAATGGAAGTTGGAAGATGCTGGAGATGGCTATTTCTACATCATTGCCAAACATAGCAGTAAGGCTTTAGATGTGGCAAGCGCTGGCACTGCTGATGGATCTAATGTCCAACAATACAGTAAAAATTTCACGAATGCTCAAAAATGGAAATTTGAGGCTGTATAATTCAGTCCTCAACAAAGGGGTTGCATCATAGTGGGATGATGCGGTGCAACGATCATTAAACGTTAAATCCTTCATTTTTGAAACTTTAAACATTTGCAACAGACAAACTCATCCCACAAATAAGACTGTAAGTCTTTTCAAATAGGGTTTTATTTACTTCAGGCACAATAGCGCAGCTCCTTCGTATGCAACAGAAGTATGGAACGATCTGCGCTTACAGAAAGCCTGAAAACCACGCGCATGTTCACAATTTAGTAACTTTAGGAATTCAAATCATGGTAACTACACCTCTACCAACTCAAACAACAACCAGCACTAGCACACAAGTAAGAACTGTGTTGACAGTTGCCAAGTTTGCATCGGGAAAAACTCAACCAGGTGCAACCAAATGGCAGAAAGGAGATGGAGATTATGTTTATGTGGACGTTGATACTAGCGCTGCTGGGTTTGCCCAGACACCGATATACGTAACATCAATTGCTGGTAGTGCGTACCATACTTACGTTACTGGAGCTAGTGCCGTCTACAATCCTACTCCTACAGGCTTTAGAGTCTCAGTCAGATGGGACTCAGGCCAGGGCGGGCTTGCCACCCTTACCCCAGAAGAAGCCAATAAAAATAAATGGCATATCAACTGGATTGGCTTTGAGCCTTTCTTACAAGAAGGACAAGGAACCAATGGTCAAACATCTCCTACAACTACTCAGCCCACACCACTTCCTGCGGCAGGAAAATACTACTACCTTGCTAACAAAAACAGCGGTAAATATTTAGATGTGGCAAGTAGTAGCACTGCTGATGCAGCTAACGTCCAACAGTACACTCTCAATAAAACTGGAGCGCAACAATGGCTGTTAGAAGATGCCGGAAATGGCTATTACTACCTTGTCAATAAAACTAGTAGCAAAGTTTTAAATGTATCAGGTAGTAGTCAAGCTGATGGAGCAAATGTCATTCAGTATCAAAAAGCAAATGACGATAACTCTAAATGGAAGTTGGAAGATGCAGGTGATGGCTATTTCTACCTCATCGCCAAACATAGTGGTAAGGCTTTAGAAGTCGCTGGTAATGGTACTGCTGATGGAAACAATGTCCAACAGTGGACTCTCAACAAAGGCAATAACCAAAAATGGAAATTTGAGGCTGTTTAGTTCAGCTTTTCATCCTCTTTTTTTTAATAACAACTAACTTTCTCTTCGACCGACTCCTTCAAAATTGGGAGTCGGTTTTGCAATAATTGTCCAGATTGAATCCAAACCAGTCTAGCTTTTTCCTAAATTAACGAATTCCTTTATCCCACTCCCAGAGCCTTGTCTAGATCTGTATACTTAATTTTGCCCAATTGCGAGCAGGCACGACCGCACAATAGAGATACACCACACTGGCTCTCAAAACCATTGATTTCTCTGGGTGTGACAAGTATTAGTAAGAAATTCAGGGTGGAATTTGCTTACTTTTAGCGGATTGTAATTATTGCTTGACTTGGGGCGATCAGATATACATACATCTTGGTAGCAGGCTTCTTGGGTGGAACACTGTGAATCAGCATGAATATCATAAACATTGGTATTGATAACAAAATGCCTTGGCGATCGCATCATCAAGCTAAAATCTTGGAAAGGCGATTATTTACACTGTCCTGACTCAGAACAAGGTGTCACAACTTGGGGGACTGGTATCAGTAATGCGCGGTTGTTTGAGTCGGTTGGCGATCGCAATCTGCTTTTTTTCCCATGTCATCACCAAAATAAGCCCGTACTATGGCAATCTGAGAAACAGAGATTGTTCAATCTGATATTTTAGCTATAAAAATTTACTTCCTAGAGTTATGCAAACTCTGCCTACACCTACAAGTTCCAACACCACATCTAGTCAACCCACCTTTGATACTACAATCAAGCGGCGTAAAACCCGTCCTGTCAAGGTAGGTAATGTTACCATTGGCGGTGGCTACCCTGTGGTGGTGCAGTCAATGATTAACGAAGACACTCTTGATATTGATGGTTCTGTCGCCGCCATTCGTCGTTTGCACGAAGTTGGCTGCGAAATCGTGCGTGTCACAGTGCCTAGCCTCGCTCATGCTGTAGCATTGGCAGAAATTAAGCAAAAAATCATTAAAACTTACCAAGATGTGCCAATTGTAGCTGATGTGCATCACAATGGTATGAAAATTGCCTTAGAAGTTGCCAAACACATCGAGAAAGTCCGAATTAATCCAGGTCTGTATGTATTTGAAAAACCAAATACCAATCGCACCGAATATACACAAGCTGAATTTGAGGAAATTGGCGATAAAATCCGCGAAACTCTAGAGCCTCTGGTAGTTTCCTTGCGTGACCAAGGTAAAGCTATGCGGATTGGGGTAAATCATGGTTCTCTAGCAGAAAGAATGCTATTTACCTACGGAGACACCCCAGAAGGAATGGTGGAATCGGCTTTAGAATTCATTCGCATTTGTGAGTCCTTAGATTTCCGCAACTTAGTGGTTTCTATGAAAGCCTCTCGCGTTCCCGTGATGGTAGCCGCTTATCGTCTGTTAGCCAAGCGGATGGATGAATTAGGTATGGATTATCCTTTACATTTGGGTGTAACAGAAGCAGGTGATGGCGAATACGGCAGAATCAAATCCACTGCTGGTATTGCTACCTTACTAGCAGATGGCATTGGTGACACCATCCGTGTCTCCCTCACAGAAGCACCAGAAAACGAAATTCCCGTATGCTACAGCATCTTGCAAGCTTTGGGATTGCGAAAAACAATGGTGGAATATGTCGCTTGTCCTTCCTGTGGACGTACCTTATTTAACTTAGAAGAAGTGCTGCATAAAGTCCGGGAAGCCACCAAGCACTTAACAGGGTTAGATATCGCTGTGATGGGTTGTATTGTCAACGGCCCTGGGGAAATGGCTGATGCTGACTATGGTTATGTGGGCAAAACTCCTGGTTACATTTCTTTATATCGTGGAAGAGAAGAAATTAAAAAAGTACCAGAAACAGAGGGTGTAGCGGAGTTAATCAACTTAATTAAAACGGACGGACGTTGGGTAGATCCTTAATGAGTAAGGGGTATGGGGGAGCCAGTGCGTTGGGTGGCTCTGCCGACTTGTACCCCTACGGGGAAGCAAGCTACGCGTAGTGTCTCCGATGAGGAGAAGCAACTAGCCTGTGTTGAGTGTAGGGGTATAAGAGAAAATTTTCACCTTACACCCAACACCCAATCTAAACAACTAACTATTTCATACTTCATATTTCACCCTTCAGAATTCCCCATTTCGCCGGATTGTCAAGTATTTTAATGAAGTTAGGAATACATGCCCGGTCTTTGCAGAATAGCTGTGTTAGATTGGGCATACTGACTATTATTTTCCCTCTGACACAGCTGTCATTATGGTGATTACAAAAAGTAGGCTTGTTCTGGGTGCTACGGCAGTAACACTCTCCACAATTGCTGTTACTAGCCTGGGCATTCACTCACGTGGTCAGGCTTTATTTAAAGCAAGTCCCAAAGAAACATTAGACGAAGTTTGGCAAATTGTTAACCGTCAATACGTAGATGGTACTTTTAATCAGGTAGATTGGCAGGCTGTTCGTAAGGAGTACCTGAACAAGTCCTACAGTAATCAGCAAGAAGCGTATAAATCCATCCGGGAAATGCTGAAAAAGCTTGGTGATCCTTACACCCGGTTTATGGATCCTGAAGAATTCAAGAATATGCAGGTTGATACCTCTGGGGAACTCACAGGTATCGGTATTACGATTAGTCAAGATGAGAAAACCAAGAAATTGGTTGTAATTGCGCCTATTGAAGATACACCAGCATTTAAAGCTGGAATTTTAGCTAAAGATGTTATTCTGAAAATTAACGATAAAAATACTCAGGGGATGGATACTAACCAAGCTGTATCCTTAATCCGAGGTGAACCAAACACCAAAGTCACGCTCACAATTCAGCGTAACAGTACTATCAAGCAGTTTAATATTACACGCGCCAGAATTGAAATCCATCCAGTACGTTATTCTCAAAAACAAACACCAGCAGGTAATGTTGGCTACATCCGCTTGAACCAATTCAGCGCCAATGCTGGTAAGGAAATGCAAAATGCGATCAAAGATTTAGAGTCTAAGCAAGTTGCTGGCTATGTTCTAGATTTGCGTGGAAACCCCGGCGGCTTGTTATTCTCTAGCATAGAAATTGCCCGGATGTGGCTAGATAAAGGAACAATTGTTTCTACTATTGACCGCCAAGGTGAGCAAGAGCGAGAAGTAGCCAACGGCCGAGCGCTGACAACCAAACCCTTGGTCATCTTGGTAGATAAAGGTTCTGCTAGTGCTAGTGAAATTTTATCTGGAGCTTTGCAGGATAATAAGCGGGCGGTTCTAGTGGGTACTCAAACTTTTGGTAAAGGTTTAGTACAATCGGTGCGCCCCTTAGAAGATGGCTCTGGATTGGCAGTAACAATTGCTAAATATCATACCCCTAGTGGTAGAGATATTAATCATGAAGGAATTGCGCCAGATGTGAAGGTGGATTTGAGTGATGCTCAAAGACAAGATTTATGGCTACATGAGCGTGACAAATTAGCTACTATGGCAGACCCACAATTTGCTAAAGGAGTGGAAATTTTAGGTAAGCAGATTGCGGCTAAAGGTCTCACTAGCGCAGAGAAAAAATAACGCTAATTTATACGGGTTGGCACTTACCAGCCCGGATTAACCCAATTCGCCGCGCGATCGCTTCTTCTTGAGAAGCAAAACTCCCCCACTTTTCAATAATCTCTTGATCATCGTCTCTAACTAAATTGCTGGGGACGATTTCACAGTTTCCGCTACTGCGCTTGACAATATACCAAAGTTGTGTGTTATCCATATAAACTACTAAATTTAAATTATGACTGTAAAAATACTACCCTTAGCATGATTATTTTCGATGTTAATTGTGCCGCAGTGTGCTTCAACTGCCATTTTACAGAAAGCTAATCCTAAACCAATTTGCGAAACTTCCGGCATCCGAGTTCCTACTTCATATTTCTCAAAAATAATGTGGCGTAATTCTTCAGAAATGCCCTTACCTGAATCACCGACTTGCAATTTCGCCCCACCTGCTGGTAGATATTCAGCACGCAAGGTAACTTGAGAGTTTGATGGTGAAAATTTAATGGCATTAGTGAACAAATTATCCAAAACTCGGCGGAACATTAAAGCATCTATTTCAATCATGCCACCAGGTTCAGGTAATTCACTAATCAAAGTAATTCTCTTTTGGGCTGCGATCGCTTCTACATCTGCCAATGCTGACCTACATAGCGTACAAAGATCGACTGGGCTGTAATTGAGAACCATTTTGCCCGATTCCAGCTTTGCCATCAGCAATAAGCTATCAATTAGTGATTGTAATTGTTGCCCAGCCAGTAAAATTTGCTCGATTTTTCCTTGTTGCTGTTGTGCTGATAAGCCTGGAAATTTGAGAATTTCTGCCCCTAAGACAATGCTGGCCAGCGGATTTCGCAAATCGTGGACAATCATGTTGACCATATCTTCTCGCAGTTTGAGCAATAATTGCAAGCTGTCATACTGCTGTTTAATCCGCAACATAGAATGAACTCTGGCGCGTAATTCTACACCGTTGACGGGTTTACTAATGAAGTCATCTGCACCAGTTGCTAGACATCGAGCTAAATCTTCTTTAGCAGTTAAGGCTGTCACCATGATAATCGGCACCGCTTGCCACTGGGGATTGGCCTTAATTTGCTTGCAGACTTCCATTCCGTCTAAATCGGGCATCATCACATCAAGCAAAATCAGATCAGGCTGAAAATTATCGAGACGACTCAGAGCTTGTTGACCGCTAGGAGCATAGTGTAACTGGTAGTTTTCTCCATCCAGCAAAGTTTCAACAACATCAAAGTTATCTGGTTCATCATCGATTACTAAAATAGTGGGTTGAATATCCATCGACAAATTTTGCTATCTTCCTAAAAGTTTTTGAATTGTGGCTACCAGCTGTTTAAGTTTTACAGGTTTAGTTAAATATTCATTAGCTCCAGCAGCTAAACTAGTTTCGCGATCGCCTGGCATAGCTAAGGCCGTGAGTGCAATCATCGGAATATTCTCAAATTGCCGATCATCACGGATGCGGCGCATTGCTTCCAAGCCATCCATTCCTGGCATTTGAATATCCATCAAAATTAAGTCGGGGTGTTGGACTTTCACAAGATCAATGGCTTGTTGTCCATTGTTGGCGAAAATCAAATGATAACCTCGACTTTCCAAATAACCAGACATCGTATCAATATTTGCTGGATTATCTTCTACCAACAAAATCATAGGATTAGCTAAAGCTGCTTCTGATGCTAAAGTTTGATTTTGCTCTTGACAATAAGCAGAATTTTGCAATTTGCCTATAGTTTCCTGAAGTTGAGCGCGGGTAATTGGTTTAACTAAATATTCAAATGCTCCCTGAGCCAGTCCTTTGATACGCTCATCTACCACAGAGAAAATAATCACGGGAATATTTTGACTTTGGGGATTAGTTTTGAGTTGATGAAGCACATCCCAACCAGACAAGTTGGGGAGTTGTAGATCCAAAATTACTAATGCAGGTTGAAGGCGCAGCACTTCTTCTACGGCTCCTCCGCCTTGAGAATAGGTGATGGGCTGCATTCCCATTTCGTGGAAGTAGCGAGTAATCTGGTCTGCTGCTGCTACAGAATCTTCGATAATCAAAACTTGGGCATTCTCAGCAGGTAAAACATTTCTAGGTAATAAAGTAGTGATTGGCGTTGTGATTACATACTCACAGGTAAGGTAGGGAACACGGACAGTGAAACAACTCCCCTTCCCAAGTTCACTACTAACTGAGACCGTTCCTCCATGCAGCTTGACAATCCGCTGCACCAATGCTAGACCTAAACCCGTGCCATTGTAATGGCGGTTCAAGCTACTGTCAAGCTGGACAAAGGGCTGAAACAATTTGCCGATTTCTTCAGGAGCAATCCCGATACCCGTATCAGTAACATGGAAGCAAAGGTTGGCCGCATTTGGGGGAGAAGTTACTTCCTCTATTTCTTCTCGTCGAACTTCTATGGTGACAGAACCTCCTTCTGGAGTAAATTTGACAGCATTGCTCAGTAAGTTGATTAGTACCTGACGTAGACGGCGCTCGTCTACTTGAATGATCGCAATATTGCTATCAATGTGAGTATTGAGACGAATACTCTTTTTTAACGCCATTTGTTTGACAAAGGTGAGACTGGCATCACAAAGACTCCTAACGGAAACATCACTTAATTGCAGTTCCAGTTTGCCAGACTCGATTTTAGATAAATCTAGGATGTCATTAATTAGTTCTAGTAGATGTCTGCCACTGCGTTCAATGGTGGCGATCGCTTTGACTTGACGTTCATTGAGGGAGCCAAATACACTTTCTTGCAAACCTTCTGACATACCCAAAATGGCATTCAGCGGCGTTCGCAGTTCATGACTCATATTGGCTAAGAATTCATCTTTGAGGCGAGTGGCGCGGGCTAGTTCAATGTTAGTGTTGACCAGCTGCTTATTTGTTTGCTGTAGTTCTTCTTCAGCTTGTTTGCGATCGCTAATATCAAATAAGGTAGCGCGGTTATATAAATACCTGCCATTGGCATCTTTGACGGCAGTCGCATTAATCAACACTGGTATGACTTTGCCGTCTTTACAAATCATTTCATACTCTAAATCTTTTGCCCAGCCTCGCTGTTTGAAGACAGGATAGTTATGGGTGAAGGCCAAGCGGCTGGCTGGGGTGAAAAAATTCACCAAGGGTTGACCA
This sequence comes from Nostoc sp. C96, assembly GCF_059384975.1. Lineage (NCBI taxonomy): Bacteria > Bacillati > Cyanobacteriota > Cyanophyceae > Nostocales > Nostocaceae > Nostoc > Nostoc sp. C96. The sequence continues at coordinate 2,076,348 of NZ_CM182020.1, forward strand.
ATCATTTCCTCACGCTCATAGCCTAACCATTGCAATTCCGTCTCGTTGACTTTAATTAATCGACCTTCATTATCGAGGGAATGGTAGCCACAAGGAGCATTATTATATAGATCTTCAACAGCATGGGCATATTTCGCCAGAGCTTCTTGTGCCTGTTTGCGATCGCTAATATCAGTTATCCGGACTATATTCATAGTCCGTCCGGCTACTGTAATTGGCTTGGCCGCAATGTTTCCCCAAAAAATCTTCCCTTGCAAGGTCACATATTCAATTTCTCGGCTCCAGACACCTTGAGATTGCATTTCTGCAACTATCTCATCTGTTTCCTTGGCAGTGAATGGATGACGCTGGAGTGCTTGCCCACTAATATTGATTAATTGAGTTTTGTCTTTCGACTCAAATAATTCCACTGCCCGACGATTGCAATCTAGGGTAATTAACGTTGACGAATCAACTAAAAAAATCGCATCGGCCGATTCGTTAAAAATAGCTTCGCGTAAATCCCGGTTGCGAATCAGTTCTTGTTCGGCTTGTTTGTGAGCAGTAATGTCAAAGTTTACGCCAATCACCCGTACAGGTTCACCATCTTGGTTACGCTTGAGAATACCGTAGCCTTTGAGGAAACGAACTTTACCACTTGGCTGCACAATGCGGAACTCAACATTATATTCTTGCTGGCCTTCGAGAACTTGCTGAATACTCGCCAACATATAATCTTGATCTTCTGGGTGTATACAGTTCAACCAAGCATCATAAGTACCTGTAAATTCACCTTTGCTCAACCCATACAGTTCATACATTTGGTCATCCCAAATTTGTTTGGCTTGAGCAAAATCATATTCCCAAATGCCAAATCTGCCTGATTGCAGCGCTAAGGTGAGTCTTTCTGAGAGTTGATGCAGTTGTTCTTCGGTCTGTTTGCGACTAGTAATATCTGTGAGTGTGCCGATATACCCAATCACTTTGCCACTGGCGTTAGTTTCGGGTAACACATAGCAGTGAAACCATTTAATGCTGCCATCGGGGAGCAGATGCCTACCTTCGTTGTCAAAAAGTTCATTTGGTGCTAATTCTACTTCAAACCATTCCCTCAAAATCCGTTCACTGTCTTCTGGGTGTATGGCTTCTATCCAACCCATACCCAATCCAGCCGATGTTGATCTACCTGTCATCTCACTCCAACGATCATTAATGTAGACACAGTTGCCCACGGCATCTAAGCGGAAAATAGCTACAGGAGACGCTTTTGCCAAGGTGGCATAACGATGTTCACTGTCCCGCAGAGCTTCTTCTGCTTGTTGGCGATCGCTGATATCTGTTAATGTGCCGATGTAGCCACTGATGCTACCGTTGGTATCAATTTCTGGTATTACCTGTACATAAAACCAGTTGATGCTACCATCTGGACGCAGATGTCTGCCTTCGCTTTCATAGAATTCTCTAGGGTCAACAATTTCTTGATCAAATTTGAGTTCCCATTCCTGCTTTAGGCGATCGCGATCTTCTGGGTGTACTGCCATTGCCCACCCTATCCCCAAGGCGGCCTGTATGGGTCTACCTGTCATCTCGCTCCAGCGATCGTTCACATAAATACATTGACCACTAGCATCCAGACGGAAAATGCCGACGGGTGCTGCTTCTGTCAAATGGGCATAGCGGCGTTCGCTCTCTCGGAGTGCTTCTTCTGCTTGTTTGCGTTCAGTAATGTCTGTGAAGGTGCCAATGTAGCTAATAATGCTGCCGAAAGGGTTGGTTTCAGGAAGTATTTGGAGGTAAAACCAAGTAATACTCTCATCTGTATGTAAATACCTGCCTTCGTAGCGTATTTGCTCAAAACCTTGCGACCATTTCATCCATAAGTAATGGCGGTCTTCTGGATGCAACCCCTCTAACCAACCCATACCCAATGCCGCTGGTGTTGGTCTATCTGTGAGCTTGCTCCAATAATCATTCACGTAAATACATTGACCAGTCGTATCCAGCCGGAAAATTGCCACTGGTGCGGCTTCTGTTAAAGTTTCATAACGGCGTTGGCTGTCTCTTAGGGCTGCTTCTATTTGTTTTTGCTGGGTAATATCTTTGGCAATACCTAAAAATCCGATGTTGTTTCCTTCTGTATCTCGTAAGGTTTTCACCGAAAGAAATACAGGAAAGCGAGAGCCATCTCGACGAATGTAAGTCCATTCATTTTCATAGGTTTTACCATCTTGAGTGACGGTCATAAAAAATTCTGTACCGGATGCAATTTCTCTACCCAGTTGCAAAGACAGTTCGACTGCCCGTTGTTGGAGTTCTTGCGAGTCATGAAAAATACTCGGCTTGACTTGATTTACAACTTCGTTGGCTGTGTAGCCCAACATTTTTTGAGCGGCGGCGTTGAAGATTTGGATGCCATTGGAGTTATTGTAAATAATTGCATAGTCACTACCATCTAAAATTGCCTGTTGCAAACGATTAATAGCAATTAACTGCGCTTCTATTTGTTTGCGTTCTGTAATATCAATGTGGCAACCAATCATCCGCAGCGGATGACCATCTTCATCCCAGGCAATAACACGCCCAGAACAAATCACCCAAACGGTAGACCCATCCTTATGTCGATATCTCACCTCGCCATAATAGGGAATTTGCCCACGACTTTGAACATGTTGCCCGAACATTTCCTGCGAATTTGCTAAATCTTCGGGAAAAATCAGACGTTGCCATGCTTCTGGTGTGTTGGGTAACTCATGATCTGCATAGCCACACATTTGCTTGAAGGTTGGGCTTAAATACTCCTGATTGCTGGGAATATCCCAGTCCCAATAACCTGCGAGACTGACTTCCAGAACTTGCTCCAGCAGATTTAATTCCATTCGCAGTATTTCTGACTGCTGGTGTTCTGCTTCTGAGAGTTTACGTTCAGTAATATCAATCAACACACCCAGCATTCGTAGCAGTTGTCCGGTTGTGTTGTAAATTCCCCGCCCCTTGGCAGATACCCAGTGAATACTATTATCTGACCAGACGACTCGGTATTCCACAGCATAATCGGTTTGGGTGGCGATCGCCTGTTTCAATTCCTGCTCAACCCATAATCTATCCTCTGGATGCAGCTGACTTAACCATTGTTCTAAGGTTAATTGCACATCACTCGACTCAGCACAACAACCATGAATGGCATTTTGACTGGCAGATATTTGCTTAGTAGTGGGATTCCACTCCCAATAGCCAATACCAGTAAAATTCAAGGTCAGCTTGAGTCTCTCTTCGCTGCTTTTTAGGGCTGCTTCTGCGCGTTGGCGTTCTGCCAGTTCTGTTTGTACTTGCTGATATGCACTTGCCTGTTGAATGGCGATCGCAATTTGCACCCCTAGTTGATCTAACAAGTCCAACTCTACAGATTCCCAGTGGCGAAAAGCTCTACATTGTTGAGCAATTAATAATCCCCATAATTGCTCTTTCACCAAAATAGGTACTACTAGATAGGCTTTGACTTCAAATTGTTCTAAAAGATGCAGATGGCAATTACTTAAACCAGCTTGATAAATATTGTTGATGGCTCTTTTTTTACCTTGGCGATAATCACTACTGGCTCCCTGTTGAAAGCAGGTATCCTCGATTTGCTGGCCTAAAGCTATCGTCCAACCAGGTAGCACTGACTCCGCCACAATACTACCACTCATATCTGGCTGAAATTGATAGACAAGTACGCGGTCAGCTTTTAAAAACGCCCTTACTTCTGTGGCTGTGGTGCTGAGAATTTCTTCTAATTTTAGCGACTGACGAATGCGGAGGGCGATCGTGGTAATTAGTTGTTGTTGTTCTCGAATTTGTTCTAACTGTCGGGTCAGATGTAGTCGTTCTACTGCATGATGAATAGTGCTGTGTAAAGCTTTAGGCGTGAAATTATTTTTGACTAAATAATCTTGAGCGCCATTTTTCATCGCATTCACGGCGCTCATTTCATCCCCGGCTCCTGTCAACATAATGACAGCTGATTGCTGATTATTCAGGTTCACCCTCAGTTTTCGCAAAAACTCCAGCCCATCCTCATCAGGCATTAAATAATCCAACAAAATTACATCTGGTGTTTCTTGCTCACACCATGTCATAGCCTGTTTTGCTGTCTCAAATTCTACAATATTGTATGACTGAAATTTGTCGTGCTGTAAATACTGCCGATAGATATAACGATCTACAGCGCAATCATCAATCAGGAAGATAGTCAGGCAAGAGCGATCGCTCATAACTCAAAAACACCGACACAATAGAATTTTATAGTCTTGATGTTCAAAACATCCCGTAAATCAAGACCAATCTGAATAGAGAGGCATAAAAGCCGCAATATCTCATATATGTTTATACTTCCCAAAAAAAGGTTGTACTATGTAACTTTAATTAACTTAGTCTAAATTAATAAATCACTGCCAGTTAGAGACAGTACACATTAGTTTTACGTGCTATGCACAAATGAGTTTCGCAAACATACTTAAAAACCAACTTAAAGCTTTCAGTAGATTTGCGATGGGCAAAGTTTCTCTACTTAGCGTGATGAAAACAGCATTTAACGACTGATTGAGAGTGACTACAATGATTTTGCTCACTAGTTAGATGGTAATAAAGATTTTGCTGATTGCTTCTGCTGCATCATCCTGCTATGAATCTCCTCAAATTTGTGGGTAGTTTCAGCACATTCTCTCAGTATTACTCCCTTAAAGAAAAGTTTCGAGATAAGTACATATCCTCAAATTACTCAGTAAATAATTTCCTGTTTTTCATCGATTATTTTTTCATCAAAATGTTGAATAATAAAGTTATGGTAAACATCAAGGCATTCTAAAAGCCTGATGTAATTACCAGATAGTTTGGGATTTATTATTATCTCAATTTCCAAATCATATTAATTCTGCATCTACCTTTCGGTTTTAAATTCTTGATTGGCGCTGATCCAAAATTCAAAATTCTTTTTCAGAATAGCAATAAATAGCTAGAAAAGAGACTGATTTTTTTGTAATTTTCATTAGTGTCTTTGAGAACTGTTAGCTTTAGCTACAATTACCTAAGGAGTGTAGACTTATGTCTTTAGCAGGTATAAAAAGTCATTCTCAACAACTCAACACTAAAAAACCTACAGCTAATTTCTGTAATCCTATTAATTGTGCATTTTTTGTAGGGTCTTTCATTATTCTATCGACATCTAGCATAATTATCATCTCTTCTACCATCTCTTCAATTAGTTCTGTTATCTCATCTCCTAGCGCTCACCCTACATCTATTCCCTGGATTAACAATGCGTCTGACTGTAAACACAGTGGCAGAAATTGGTATGATAACAAGTGCTGGGATGCGGAACACAGCCTGATGTTTTAATGCTTAATCACACTGCTAAATAGAGATATTTATCTCAATAGTTAAAGCAAAAAAATATTAAAATGGGGCTTTTTATAACCATTTTTTTTTGCTAACATTACGCCGCAAATAACTACCATTTTTACAGAAATACCATTAGCAGAAATACATGAGTATGTAAAAATCTGTTTAGTAACTTTTATGCGGTGGATATCAGACTCTCTATTTGACTACCCAAATACTAATTTTCTCTAATTTTGGTATTTGAAAAAGACAAAAAACTGAAAAAATGTCTAAAATACCAATTTAATCGGCAAAGAAATAGAGTGATAGTTATAAATTGTACCTACTCATCATCACATCTTTAGTGATTACACTTTGTCTGTTATAAGTAATATCATCAATTAAACCACATTTACAGAAAATAAAAAGAGTCAAATACTGATATTTTTAACTGGCAAATTTGAGATTAATTTTTATCATAGAAAACACTGAGGTGTATTAAAAATTTATAGACCAAGATATTATTGATACCTTGTCTTAAATAATCTATCTTTTTCCAAATATCTACATAATGCTTCTTAACTATCACAGCCCTGATAATCTACACCAAACTATCATCCGTCAACCTCTCATAGTTAACTCTGAGATGCTGCTTCCAGATGTGATTGCATTAATCAATGAAGCGCAAAGTAATTTTAAGGGGTTGCCCAGCCAAAATACTAATTCATTACCTAACTTAAATAAAGATAGTAAAGATATAGAGAATATTACATCTCAAGTTGCCAGTTGTGTTCTTGTCATAGATAACTCACAGTTGGTGGGAATTCTCACCCAGCGAGATTTAATTAAAATAACAGCAGAAAAAAGGAATCTGGAAGGTATCAGTGTTGCTGAAGTCATGACGAGAGAATTAGTAACACTGAAGATAGAAGATTTTAAAGATGTTTTTACTGCATTAAATTTGCTGCGGAAATATCGCATTTGTCATCTGCCTATTATCGGGGAAAAAGGGGAATTGATTGGATTAGTAACACCTACGAGTCTTTTGGCAGTTACTATTCAACAAGCAGGACTCTACAATTATGCGCGAGTTAAACTAGCAGAACGCCAACGCATCGAGGCCGAATTACGCTTGGAGCGTAATTTTATTTCTACCATTTTTAATCTCACAGATGCTTTAGTGGTTGTATTAGATAACCAAGGCAGAATTATTCGCTTGAATCATACCTGCGAACAAGCTACAGGTTACGCATTTGAGGCTGCTAAAGGAAAAGCTGTTTGGGATGTACTGGTGTTACCTGAAATCACAGAATGTCTGCAAGATATTTTTCAAAATTTAGCAGTTAGAGAATTTCCCCAACGTTACGAAACTATTTTAATCAATAAGGATAGCGATCGCCGCTTAATTTCTTGGTCAAACAAAGTCTTACTCAATCAAGATAACCAAATTCACTGTATTGTCTGTACTGGTATCGATATCACCCAAAGCCGTCAAGCCCAAGAGGAACTTCAGCAAACACAGAATTTTCTCCAGTCAATGATTAACAATCTGCCAGTTGCGGTCTTTGTCAAAGATGCCAAACCCGAAAATTTGGGCAAATTCAAACTCTGGAATCATACCTGCGAACGTCTATTTGGCATCACAGCCGAGCAAGCTATTGGCAAAACAGATGACGAATTCTTCCCCAAAGCCCAAGTAGAACTTTCTCGCCTAACCGATGAAGCAGCTTTAGCCAGTGGTATACCCGAAGACATCGCCGAAGAACCTATCGACACGCCCAAACTAGGCCGCAGAATTTTACATACCACTAAAATTCCGCTGTATGACAAAGACCAACAACCAGAATATTTATTGTGTATTTCTGAGGACATCACAGAATACAAACAGGCTGAAAAAAATCTCCAACAAGCCAAAGAACAATTACAAACAGTTTTAGATGCTGTACCTGGGTTTGTTTCTTGGATCAGCGCTGATGGCTATTATTTAGGCGTAAATCAGCATTTAGCTGAAAGTTTTAATTTAAATGCCGAAGACTTTATTGGTCAAGAATTAGGGTTTCTGCAAAACAGCCCACAATTTACCGAGTTTATGCGCCGCTTTCTTGATGGGCAAGATGCTGCCGATTCTGGCGTTGTTGATACCCAAATTAACGGCATCACACGCAAATACCTACTCATAGCCCAAAAATATAAACAAAACACTGCCGCTGTTGCTGTCGGTATAGACATTACAGAACGCAAGCAAGCAGAAATGGCTTTAGCAGAATCTGAAGCTATGTTGCGTTCTGTCTTAAAAAGTACACCCAGCATAGTAACAGTGGTTAATTCTGAGGGAAAAATCTCTTTTATCAACCAAAAAACACCTCATTTATCCCTTGAGGAAGTTGTCGGTACTAGTATAGATGACTATATATTACCTGAAGACTGCAAGATTCAACGTTCTGCTTTAGAACGGGTTTTTGCTCACGGAGAAGTTGTGAGTTATGAAACCCGTGCTTTAGGCGCTAATGCAAATTTAAAATATTATCATTCTCAGATTGGCCCAATTTGGCACGAGCAGCAAGTTACATCTGCGGTCATCATCACAAATGATATTAGTGAACAGCAAGCTGCACTCCGAGAACGTAAACAAGCTGAAGCTGCTTTGCGAGAGAGTCAGCAAAAATTCCGCTTATTAACAGAAAATATTAAAAGTACATTTTGGATCAAAGAAATTCAAAATGATCTTTCCCAAATTGTCTATGTTAGCCCTGCTTTTGAAGAAATATGGGGCAGACCTGTAGAAGAAGTTTATACATCCTATGAGATATTTATAAATTCTATCCATCCTATTGATCGCCAAAAATTTATTGCTAATAAATTTAAACGAATGCAGGGTGCATTAGATGAAGAGTATCGGATTATCCGCCCCGATGGTGCAATCCGTTGGATTCGCAGCCGTGCCTTTCCGATTAAAAATGAGCAGAGAGAAGCTTACCGAATTACTGGTATTTCTGAAGATATTACAGAAAGAAAACAAACAGAAATTGCTTTACAAAGTTTGATAGAAAGTACAGCTTCGACAACAGGACAGGACTTTTTCCCGGCTTTAGTTGAGCATATTTCTTCTACTTTAGATGTCCGCCACACGTTGGTAAGTGAGTTAATTGATGGGCAAATCCACACTTTAGGATTTTGGTCTGATGGAAAGTTACAGCCCAATATTTCTTATGACCCAACATCAACTCCTTGTGAGATTGTACTTCAGCAAGGATATTACTACTGTGCTGAGGGAATTCAGCAACAGTTCCCAACAGAAGCAAGATGGGCAACAAAGCCAGCTGAAAGTTTGATGGGAGTTGTTTTAAGTGATGATTTTGGCAACCCGATTGGCTCACTTTGCATAATAGATGAAAAGCGGATACCTGACCCCCATAAATTTGAGGGAATTTTGAGAGTATTTGCCGCGAGAGCATCTGCCGAACTTCAGAGACAAAGAGTACAAGAAGCTCTACAACAACTCAATCGAGATTTAGAGGCGAGAGTTGAGCAACGTACTTTAGAATTACAAGAAAATGAAGCTGAACTCAGAGCAATTTTTAATCAAGCAGCTGTAGGTATTAAACTAGAAACTTTAGATGGGCGGTTTCTCAAGGTTAATCAACAATTGTGCGAACTTTTGGGTTACAGCCAAGCAGAACTCATGAATAAAACCTTTAGGGATGTGACTTATATAGATGATATTCCCTATCATCAAAAGAATTTGCAAAAATTAATTTCAGGAGAGATAGAAACATTTTCGATTGAAAAGCGGTGTTTACATAAAAATGGTTATCTAATTTGGATTAATTTGACTGTTTCTTTAATTCGAGATGTAATTGGTAAACCAATTTATTCGGTTGGCATAGTTAAAGATATCCGCCATCAAAAACAAGCCGAAGAAGATTTAAAACGTCAATTTGCCGCTGTAGAAGCTGCCATAGATGGAATTGCGATATTAAGTGGCAATATCTACACTTATGTCAATCAAGCCCATCTGGAGATGTTTGGCTATAGTCATCCCGAAGAACTCATTGGTAAAAGTTGGTCAGAAATCTACGAGCAAGAAGAATTTCATCGTTTTGAGACAAAGATTTTTCCAACTTTGATGCAGCAAAAACATTGGAGAGGAGAAACAATTGCTAAAAGAAAAGATGGCAGTCATTTTGAAGAAGAAGTTTCGTTAACGATTTCCGAACAAGGTGATTTAATTTGTGTCTGTCGTGATATTAGCGATCGCAAAAAAGCAGAGGCAGATATTTGCAAAGCTTTAGCAAAAGAAAAAGAACTGAGTGAGTTAAAATCTCGGTTTATTTCTATGATCCTCCCACGAGTTCCGCACTCCTTTGGCTGTGATTGCTTCCTCTGCTGGGATATTAAAAAGTTTTAGCCATAAACTCGATGAGCAACAAAAGCAAAAACATCTCCAGTGCATTCAAACTTACGTACAGCACACTACTCAACTTTTAGATGATATTTTGCTAATTAATAAAGCTGAAGCTGGAAAATTAGCCTTTGAGCCAAATTCTCTAGATTTAGTAAGTTTCTGCCATACCTTAGTAGAAGAAATTCAACTCAGTTCTCCTCAGCATAATTTAGTTTTTTGCTTGCAAGCCCAAGATAGTTCTTCCGCCAGCGATAACTTCGTGGCTCGGATCGATAAAAAACTACTGCGGCAAATTTTAAGCAATTTGCTTTCCAATGCTGTCAAATACTCTCCAAACAACAGTCATATTCAAATTGATTTATATATCCAAAATAAAAGCGCTGTTTTTCTGATTGAAGATCAAGGTATTGGAATTTCTCCAGAAGAACAGCCAAACTTATTTGAGCCATTTTACCGAGCTAGTAATGTTGGTAATGTCCCCGGTACAGGATTAGGCTTGGCAATAGTTCACCGATGTGTAGACCTGCATAGAGGCAGAATTACCATCGCCAGTCAGGTCGGAGTTGGCACAACATTTAGAGTAGAACTACCACTGATTGTCACATCAGTGAATTAGAGTATCCCAGATGTTACTCATAAATAATTTTTGGGAAACATAAACAAAGAGATTCTATGTGGAACTAATACCGTTTTACTTGAAGTTGATACAAATAAGTCGCAGGTTTGCAAGGAGCAGGTGAAAAGAATCACAAACAGAGAAATTGACCTCAAGATTTTTGTGAAATCCTATGAGTCTAAGTTACTCAATGCTGAACTTGGCAAATTTTCTCATAATAGTGCTTCTATTTTTATGGGTATGAAGCCACTGTGTAGATATAATTCATGTTTTAACCAAATTAATGAATCCAAAAATATTAGTAATTGAAGATGAAATTCAAATCTGTTCCAACATCCAACAGATTTTAAGTTTGTCTGATTTTCAAACCATTTCTGCCAATAATGGCTTAGATGGATTACGTCTTGCTAAATCAGAAAAGCCAGACTTGATCTGCTGTGACATTATGATGCCTGATTTAGATGGCTATGGTGTACTCAAAGCATTAAGGAAAGACCCAGAAACTGATTCTATCCCTGTAATTATGTTGACTGCAAAAGTCGAGCGTGGTGACTTACGTCAAGGTATGGAATTAGGAGCCGATGATTACATCACAAAACCTTTTTCTCCAGAGGAACTTTTGAAGGCAATTGAGATGAGATTGGCACGGGTAGCAAAGCCAAATTTAATGAAACAAAAGTATGAACAAGAACGTCAACACAATATCAAGCTGAAACACGAAATTCAGTCTAACCAACAAAAAATAGAAGAAACGAAACAATTAGCAGATATGCGTCATGAGGTTTTAGAAAAACTCTTACAAGATTTAGGTAATCCTCTTTCTAATATTAATATGGCAGTGTATATGCTGAGGCAGGTGCAATCAGATAATGAACGCGATCGCTACTTAAAGATTTTACAAGAAGAGTATGATCGGGAAATAATGCTTTTGAATGAAATTAAAAATTTACAAGCATTATTAACTCCAGAAAATGCCAAGATTTTGCAAAAATTTAATTTACTACATCATAGTAAATAAATAGTAGGCTATTTCTTAATTGCTCTATTTCAATAAGTATATATTTTTAATGTTATTAGGGTTGTCATTCTATTCCCAAAAGCAATAATTTATCTTTCTAAATCGTAGATGAACACAATTTTGATTATAGAAGACGAACCTCAAGTTCGAGAGAATATCCTGGAAATTTTACAACTTTCTAATTTTGAAACTTTGTCTGCGCCAAATGGCAAGATAGGGTTAGAAATTGCTCAAACACAATTACCAGATTTAATTATCTGTGACATTATGATGCCTGAGTTAGATGGCTACAGTGTGCTATCTGCTCTGCGTCAAAATGAAACAACTATCAATATTCCTTTAATATTTGTGACGGCAAAAGCAGAGCGTTCAGATTTCCGTCAGGGAATGGACTTTGGAGCCGATGATTATTTGACAAAACCATTTACCCCAGAAGAATTACTCAATGCTATTTCTGTACGACTCAAGAAAAAAGCTGTGACTGATCGTCAATCTCAAGCTAAGTTAGATGAACTAAGAATGAACATTATTCACTCATTACCGCATGAAATCAATACACCTTTAAATGGTATTATTGGTATGTCTCAATTATTAATTGAGCATTCGGATATGATTAATGAATCGGAAGAAATTGAGATTGTAGAATCTATTTATACATCTGCCAATCGATTGCATAGATTAGCTCAAAGATTTTTACTATATAGTAATCTGGAATTAATTGCTAGAAATCCCCAAAAAATTCGGCAAATTCAAGAAGAAATAGATAATTGCCTAAGTAAAACAGTTATTAGGGATGCTTGTTTTAAACAAGCGATAACAGTAAATAGAGAGAAAGATTTAAAGTTGTCATTGGTTGAATCTCTTGTAAAAATGCCACAAGAAAAATTGAGTATTATCATTGAAGAATTAATAGATAATGCTTTAAAGTTTTCGTTGCCAAATAGTGAAATTGAAGTATTGAGTCAAGTCAATGATTATCAATATAGATTAGATGTGATTGATCATGGTAAAGGAATGACAGGTGCAGAGATAGATAAGATTGGCGCATTTATTCAATTTAATAGGAAGTTATATGAACAACAAGGTTCTGGCTTAGGATTAGCTATTGTGCAGCATATAGTGAAAATATATCAAGGCGAATTTACCATTAATAGCACTCCCGATCAAGGAACTATTGTTAGCATTTGTTTACCTTGTTGATGAATGAAAATATTAGGGATTATTTTATATCTCTAATATTTTCATTTTTGTTAAATTAAAAATTATCAATATTTCTAAAAAATTTAAATTTTATTTTGTATTTTTAAAAAATAAAGCTCCTAACATTTATGTTAGGAGCAGAGACTCACCCAATGCAAAATCAGATGTTTTGATGTTATATCTTAGTTTTCCTTTAAAATTGTTTACCTGCGATATTGTTAATATAACAACATTATAAACTATTAATAAAGCGAAAAATTACCACACTTTTCATAGATACTATCTAAGTGAAACCACGATAAAACTTTCAGTACAGAAGTAAGTGTTTATCCGCAGCTAAATTGGTTAGCATCCAATATGAATAATGCTGTTCAACACAATAAAAGATGATTTAAATCTGCATTTAACGGAACTATATTAACCTGACTGTTATTGAAAATGATGTAAGGTTTGAGCAAAGACTTTCAAAAACTCCCGCAAAAGCCGATACTGATCAAGTACGCAGTATCCGAGATGATTTATGACAAATTTGCGTAAATTACCTTGTATAATCCTAAAAGTGTCTGTAATTGCAGCAGCATAACAGAAAGTCAAAGAGATGGCACCACCAAAAACTTTCTGTAATCAAAAAGATACAATATCTCCACTCTGGACAAATTATGCTTGCTTGATCAAGCAAACAGATGTATCTTAAAAAATATCTGCTAAATAAAGTCATCGCCAAAAATTATGGAAAACTTTTCCTGTGTGGGCTTAATTCTTTGAGGATTAAGTATTTTTGGTTGTACTGAAATCATGTGGATAATTGATTAGTAAGTAGTAGAAGTTGTGAAAATTCTGCTGGTAGAGGACGATTTACCAACTGCGACCGTACTGAGTGAGGTTCTAAAGGCAGAGTATTATACAGTTGAACTGGCGACAGATGGTCAAAATGGATTAGCTTTAGCAACCTTGTCAAATTTTGACTTGATATTGTTAGATTTGCTGATTCCCAAACTGGACGGAATTAACCTTTGCCGACAACTTCGCGCTCAGGGGATGCAAAAACCCATTCTTTTGCTGACTGCGAAAGATCACAGTGTTGATGTGGTGAAAGGTTTGGATGCAGGTGCAGATGATTATGTCACCAAACCCTACGATATCTCAGAGTTGCTGGCTCGGATCAGAGCATTGCTACGGCGTGGACAGACAGAACTCACGCCTAGTTTGCTGAATTGGGAAAATCTCTGCATCAATACTGTTTCGGCAGAAGTTACCTATCAAGGACAACCTCTATCTTTAAGCCCCAAGGAGTATAGCTTACTAGGGCTGTTTTTGCGCCATCCACAGCGTGTATTTAGCCGCAGTGAGATTATTGATCGCCTCTGGTCAATAGATACTTCACCCAGTGAAGGGGCTGTCACTAATTTAATTAAAGACTTACGCCAAAAGCTGAAAACTGTGGGAATGTCTGCCGAATTACTAGAAACAGTTTATGGCTTGGGTTATCGGCTCAAGACTCCGCCGCCAACTAAACAGAAAAACAAACCAGCAGCGATCGCTTCTATCAACAAAGCCATAGAACGCCACAAAGATACATTTAGCCAACGAGTAAGTTTGCTAGAGCAGGCTGAACAAGCTTTACATCAAGGATTATTGTCGCCCAAACTACGGCAGCAAACTAGTGACGAAGCACACAAACTAGCCGGAACACTAGGCTCCTTTGGCTACGCAACAGGCTCAAAGTTCGCCCAAGCGATTGAGCATTTACTGATTACGGATAAAAATTTAACTTCAAAGGATGCTGTTCAACTATCACAACTAATTGGTCAAATCAAAGAAACACTCACTCAACCTCCCAAACCCGTAACTGTTGAACAATTTACACCGATGAAACTTCCTTTGGTTCTGGCTATCCATGATGAATCTTTTACTTACCAACTGAAAACCGAAGCTGCAAATTGGGGAATGGAGATAGAAGTAGCTGGGAATTGGGAGAGTGTTCAGCAACAAGTGTCTCAACTGCCCAAGGTGATTTTACTCTATTTAAATGAGCAAACATCGATGCCAAAGAGTTTAAAATCGCTGAATAAACTCAAACAACAGTTTCCTACTACACCAATTTTCGTCATAGCAGAGCAAGATAATCTGACACAGCGAGTCGCTGTAGCTCGTTTGGGAATTCAGGGATTTCTCACCACACCGACTACTGCTGAAGTATTTCAGGTAATTACCCAAGTTTTACCTCAATCTCCAGCTAGTGCAGCCAAAGTGATGATTCTAGATGATGATCCAATGATGTTGGAGATATTGAGCAATCTTCTGCAATCGTGGGGACTACAAGTTAAGACCTTAGACAATCCCCAAAAGTTTTGGGAAGCACTTGTTTCTACAACTCCTGACTTATTGATAATTGATTTAGAAATGCCGACATATAGTGGTACTGACTTGTGTCGGGTAGTCCGACAAGATCCGCATTGGGGAAATTTGCCAATTTTAGTAGTCACTGCCCATACAGATATAAAATCAGTTCAACGGGTATTGGCTGCTGGAGCCGATGATTTTATTGGTAAACCTGTGGTCGAGACGGACTTAATCAATCGTGTCATCAGCCGGATTGATCGTTCTCGTGTACAGCAAAAACTCCAAACTTAAAAGCGGAGGATGCAAAGGTGAGGCTCTCCAATGTTTTTGGGAAAAAACAAGCTCACAATCAAAATTTTTTAGTTTTGGGGCGTTAATGGGTGCGATCGCTGTAGGATTATTGTTGACTCAATTGATTGTCCGACCAATACAACAATTGGGTCAAACTAGCTTGGCATTAGCAGATGAACAATGGAATCACAGCATCAAGCAAGATAGTTTCATTGCAGAGATTCAAATTTTGCAACACTCGTTTCATTGGATGTCCCAACAGCTGAAGCAATCTTATAATTCCGTCAAAACTGCTCTACAAGATTCGGAAAAACGCTTTACCAAAGTATTTCGTACTTGTCCTGAAGCAATGAGTATTTTTACTCTAAATGGGCAATGTCTGGATGTGAATGAGGCTTTTATTGAGTTATATGGTTATTCGCGGGAAGAAGTTGTTGGCTGCACAGTAGTAACATTTCAATATTGGGTAAATCAAGGAGAAAACCACAGCTACTTGCAAGATTTGCTCTCAGGTCAAAAAGTTCGTAATCAAGAATTTACAGTTCTGCACAAAACAGGTAAAGTCATTCCAGTGCTGGTTTCAGCCGAAATCATTGAGCTTCAGGGAGAACCACATATAATTGCGGTCACGAAAAATATTAGTAATGTCTACGAAGAACTTCGCTTACGCAAACTTGCAGAATTAGAACTGCGACAGCAAAAAGACTTACGTGAAAGTATTTATAATGAATCGGCAGACGCTTTGTTTTTGGTCGATCCGCAAACACTGTTAATTATTGACTGTAATGATCGAGCCGTAGAACTATTTGAAGCTGACAGTAAATCCCAGCTAATTAATATCCAAGGTCACACGCTTCAGCGTTATCCATTTACTGCGGATGAATTAACAGTAATTACCGCCCAAATGCAGCAAAAAAGTGTTTGGAACCGAGAAATTCAATATGTAACTTGTAAAGGAAATTTGTTTTGGGGTAATCTAGCTGCTAAGAAAGTGGCGATCGCTAACCAAGTTATTCATCTAGTGCGAATATCAGATATTACTGAACAGCAAGCCATTGAGCAAATGAAAAATGAATTTATCTCAATCGTTAGTCATGAACTGCGAACTCCACTGACCGCCATTCAAGGATTTTTAGGGTTGTTGAATACAGGAATTTACGATAACAAGCCAGAAAAAGCCAAACGGATAATTAGACAAGCCTTAACCAATAGCTATCGCCTCGTGCGTTTAGTTAATGATATTTTGGATTTAGAGCGCTTGTCTTCCGGGCGAGTGCCTCTGGTCAAGGAAGTCTGCAATGTTGCAGATTTAATGCACCGAGCCGTGGAGGGATTACAATCAATCGCCCTGACCGCTGAGCTAAAAATCTTTATTAATCATACTAATGCTTGCGTTTGGGCTTCTTTCGATTTAATTATCCAAACCTTAACTAATTTATTAAGCAACGCCATCAAGTTCTCTCCCCGTAACTCAGAGATTACCTTATCTACCCAAACTCAAGCAGAATGGGTGCTTTTTGCAGTCAAAGACCAAGGTAGAGGTATTCCTGCCGATAAACTAGAAACAATATTTGAACGTTTTCAGCAGGTAGATATTTCTGATGCTCATGCTAAAGGCGGAACAGGTCTAGGCTTGGCAATTTGTCAAAGTATTATTCAACAACACAATGGTAGTATTTGGGCAGAAAGTACCCTTGGCGAAGGCAGTACATTTTATTTCACTTTGCCAATATCGGTAAAAGAACTATGAGCAAACGCATTCTTGTTATCGATGACGAAGAATCACTTCGAGATCTAGCCTGCACATGCTTAGAAGATTTGGGCGGCTGGGAGACAATATCCGCCCCATCAGGTCATGAAGGACTTTTACAAGCCCAATATGATGCTTTAGATGTAATTCTCCTTGATGTATCAATGCCTGACATGGATGGCTTTCAATTTTACAAGCAAATCAAAGCGAACCCCAAAACCCACGAAATTCCCATAATTTTGCTCACAGCTAAAGTATTGCCAGATGATTACAAGCGCTTTGCCCAATTGCAAATAGCAGGCGTTATCAATAAACCATTTAATCCAATACTAATTTGTGAACAAATAGCTCAAATGCTTGACTGGAGAGAATAGTTATGGAAGTTAGGAGTGGAGAATAGAAGAATAATGACCATTGAGGAATGACATTCTTATCAGTTTCTTATTTTCTTGATTTAAGCTGAATTCATTCCGTCCAGCTTTTTCAGTATGACAATCAAGACAATATTGTTAATTGATGATGAACCGACTATTCGAGAACTGGTGCAAATTTGTTTAAATGATTTGGTCGGATGGAGGGTCATAACAGCTGCTTCAGCCCAAGCAGCCCTTCAACAACTAGAGATAGAATGTCCTGATGCCATCTTACTTGACGTTGTTATGCCAGGTATGGACATTACTACATTCTTGTACAGATTTCATGAAAGACACTCAGCTAAATTAATTCCAGTAATTCTTTTGAGTGTACTTGCAGATTGGTTTACATCTCAACAACTTCAGCAGCTTGGTGTAGTTGAGGCCATTGCTAAACCCTTTAATCCCTTAACTTTACCAGATCAAATTACGCGTGCTTTAGGGTGGAGTGTGCAGCCTGAATGCGAATCTGTGGTTTAAAAAATAATCAATAAAAAGTCTTATTATTTCCTACTATCTAACAGATTGTGAACTATATACAATTACTTTGCTAAATAACTCTTAATAATTAAAAAAAGTTACCCAAAATAAATACTAGGTTATTAGCAATCATACACAACTAGAATAAATTGTTTCCCTCAAATTCTCGGCATAAATCAAGCATCACAATTTATCTACTAGATTTTATGTACGCCAAAAATTTTGCTACAAAACCTATGAATTTACAGGAACATAAAACTAAGAGAAGAAGAGGCGTTGTACTAACTTCCACCGGGATACAACGTTTACAAGAGGCGATTATATCTTGGGAGGTTATCAAAAATCAAGGATATCGTTTAACCCTAGAAGAACTTAGCAGACAAATCAATATTTCTACTAAAACTTTGACCCGATTATGGTCTTTAAGTAAAGGTGTAGATCAAAAAACTCTTAAATTGTGCTTTAGTGCTTTTAATCTAAAATTACGAGAAGAAGATTACACAGTTTTAAATGGAGAAAACAAAACAGAAGCCTTAGACTTTTTGTCAAAATATTCATATACACCAAAAGATAATTCTTCTCAATTCTCTACTTACAAAATAGAAAACCATTGGTCATACCCAGATGGGCCGATTGCTCTAGATTCTCCTTTATATATCGACCGTCCACCAATAGAAGAAGTAGTTTATCGAGAAATTACTCGACCAGGCTGTGTAATTCGGATTCGCGCTCCTAGACAAATGGGAAAAAGTTCTCTAGTGCTACGTCTTTTAGCTTTTGCTAACCGAAAAAGATATCGCACAGTTAATGTAAATTGCCATCAAATTGATGATCATTGTTTGACTGATTTAAATAAGCTTTTGCGTTGTCTTTGTTGGAAAATTGCCCAACAATTAGACATTGATCCTAATCTTGATAACGAATGGGATGAAGAAATTGGTTATAAGTTAAGCTGTAGCTTTTACTTACAAAAGTATATTCTCCAACAAAGTGACAGTCCTATAGTTTTGGTGTTGAGCGATGTTGATCGCTTTTTTGACTATCCTCATATTACTCAAGAATTTTTTGCTTTGTTGCGTTCTTGGTGCGAAGAAGCACGGCAAAATCAGAATTGGCAAAAGCTGAGATTAGTAGTGGTTTACTCTACAGAACAATATATTTCTCTAAATATTAATCGTTCACCATTTAATATTGGCTTACCAATCCGTTTAAACGAATTTACTCAAACACAGGTAGAAGATTTAGCCAGAAAATACGAGTTAGACTGGAGTCCTGGTCAAGAATCTGCTCAATTAATGTCTTTGGTTGGTGGTCATCCGGCTTTGATTCAATTAGCCTTGTATCATCTGGCCTCTTGTACTCTCACTCTCCCAGATTTGATTAGAGAGGCGATCGCTAATGGTGGTATCTATCGTCATCACCTATGGCGACACTGGATTAAACTACAAAGCAATCCTCATTTAGTCAAAAAATATACTGAACTTGTAACACAACCAGGAAGCTTGACGCTTGATCCTGTGGATGCTTATAAACTCGAAAGTTTAGGATTGATTTGTTTTGAGGGCGATCGCATCCTACCTCGTTGCGAACTCTATCGCACTTATTTTAAAAAACAACTATATACAACAATGGTTTAGCCTAGTATGGGTATAGGATTTCTTACCAGTGTTAAGGTCGGTTCATCAGAAAGAAGATAGTCAGAGATGATTTATAAAGTAAATTGAACTTCCTCATATTTACTTTATAAATGGTCTCTAATTGACCACAAGCGATGGAGATAGGTGCGATCGTTTAACTTTCGCCTCTACAATATTCATTCAGCAGCATCAAGAGAAAAAATAAAAACAGCTAAGGAGTCTTAGCTGTTCCGGCTGAAAGGTTCTATTATTTGCAGGTTAATAGATGCTGAGATGCAATGCCCTCTCTCGCCGGAGGTATTAATTTTGTCTGTCTGTGTGTAGTTGGCTATTGAGTAATGTGACGTGAGTTCGACGGATTGAAAAAATCCCTCTCCAAACCTCTCCCCCACGGGTGGAGGCGTTGAAAATATGATTTTTTCGTTCAAAAATAGTAAGATTTTGCTCCTTTCTGCGTCGGAGCGAAAAGTTGAGCCAGTGCGTTGGACGGGTTCCCCGGCATAAAGCAACTGGCGTTGCGCGTCCGGGTTTCCCGGCGCAAAACTTTTCAAGACAGAGGGGTTGGGGTGAGGTTCGTCGAATTCACGTTAATGTTAAGCAGAAGCAGTATATAAATAGTCTTGATTTATACCTAGCATTATATTTAACTATTACAAAACATTACAAAATTTGTCATAATATTGGGTTTGCAACAGTCTTTTAGCACTCCTATTTTTCTATAGGTGTGAACTTTATTTGCCGTAAAAAACCCATGAGTCAAATAGTCTGGATCGCAAGACACGCCAACCGCCTCGACTTTGTAAATCCTGATTGGTTCCTCACCGCCGAACGACGCTACGATCCGCCTTTATCTGACGATGGTTTCGTGCAAGCAAAACAATTAGCCCAACGCTTGAAAACCGAGAAAATTACCCATATTTTTGCTTCTCCCTTTTTACGAACGGTGCAAACAGCCAATGCTGTGGCTGAAGCCTTGGATTTATCCATCAAATTAGAAACAGGCTTGAGCGAATGGTTAAATCCTGAATGGATGACGGAAGAACCAGAAAGACTTTCTGTTCTAGCTTTAAAAGAACTATTTCCCAGGATTGATCCTAGCTACACACCGCGTATTGCGGCCAAATACCCCGAAACACATGAGCAAGTACGCGCACGTTCAGGACAAACTGCTAGATGTCTAGCAGCAGAATTCTTTCCAGAGCATATCTTATTGGTAGCACATGGTGCTTCTGTGCTAGGGGCGGCAATGGGGTTAGTTGGTGAAGTTGCCAAAACTGAAGTTAAGGCTTCCTTATGTTCTTTAGTCAAGGTTGTGCTTCAAGGCCCAGAATGGTTGCTAGAACTAAAAGGGGATACTGCTCATTTAAATCAAGTAGAAGAAGTGATCCGATTTGCGTAAATTCCCCAACAAGGCAGAAGACTAGAGTTACATATCAAGAAAAGATTAAATATTAATCTAGTCTTACCCAGATTTCTGCCTCAATTTTGAATTGACTTTATTAAGACTTACGCAGTGATACACAATAGCTTAGGGTGAAATGACACATTTTTCTACGTAAGTTTTATCAACAAAAACCACAACTAAATTACTCAGTGTTGATTTATGACTTTGTTACTAGCAGGAGATATCGGCGGCACAAAAACCATTTTGCGATTAGTGAAAACCTCAGATACACAAGGTTTACAGACTATTTATGAGGACAGTTATCGCAGTGGGGATTTTCCTGATTTAGTGCCGATAGTACAGCAGTTTTTACTCAAAGCAAATACAGGAACTCCCCAAAAAGCTTGTTTTGCGATCGCTGGGCCAGTAGTCAATAACACAGCGAAATTAACTAACCTTGCATGGTATTTAGATACCGAACGTCTGCAACAAGAATTGGGTGTTGCGGCAATTTCACTGATTAATGACTTTGCCGCTGTTGGCTATGGTATTTTCGGTTTAAGTACAGAAGATTTACTGACTTTACAACCAGGGAAACAAAAACCAGCAGCACCCATCGCTGTAATTGGTGCAGGTACTGGCTTAGGACAAGGCTTTTTGATGAAGCAGGGAGATCATTATCAAGTTTTTCCTTCCGAAGGTGGTCATGCCGACTTTGCCCCTCGCAACGAGTTAGAATTTCAACTGATGAAATATTTGCTGGATAAACATGATATCCAGCGTGTGTCTGTAGAACGCGTTGTTTCTGGTTTGGGTATTGTGGCGATTTACCAATTTCTGCGCGATCGCAAACATGCGACAGAATCTCCAGAAATTGCCCAAGCTGTGAGAACTTGGGAACAAGAAGCCGGACAGCAGGAGAAAAGCATCGATCCTGGTGCTGTGATTGGTAAAGCCGCAGTGCAGAAAAGCGATCGCCTCTCGGAACAAACTTTACAACTATTTGTTGATGCTTACGGTGCAGAAGCCGGAAATCTCGCCTTAAAACTTTTACCTTACGGTGGCTTGTACATCGCTGGTGGAATTGCACCGAAAATTCTACCTTTAATTCAAAACGGTAATTTCTTATTGAACTTTACTCAAAAAGGCCGAATGCGTTCTCTTTTAGAAGAAGTACCAGTATATATTATTCTCAACCCCCAAGTAGGATTAATAGGTGCAGCGTTGTGTGCAGCGAGGTTATAACAGTAACATCATCAGTGATATCTGCATCAGCAAAGCTAAAACTATGACATTCAAAAAATTGTTACCATTCATAGCTGCCACACTTGTTTGTGGTAGCTGTTTTATTGTGGAAGCACGCCAACCCCAGCAACCAGCAACTAAAAAGCCAGAAATTGCGGCGCAACCAGTCCAACCAAAATGGAAGTTATTTCGTGCGCCTGATGGACGTTTTACAGTATTAATGCCAGGAACACCTAGTAAAGAAACCCAAACCCAAAAAACTTATATGGGGGAAATAGATTTAGAAATCTTCTTTGCTCAACCACCAAAACAGCAAGTTGCCTACGTAGTTGTTTATAATGAGTTTCCTCACAGTTACGGTACATTGACCAATCCCCAAACCATATTAGAGCAAGCACAGGCGATGGTTTTAAAAACTACGAAAAGTAATTTAATTCGTCAGCGTAATATTCGTAGCTCCAATGGTCATCCTGGCAAAGAAATTGAGTTTGTGAATGCCGGAGGTAAAATTACCAGAAGTCGGATGTATGTTGCCGAAGGTAGACTTTATCAAGTTATGGCGATTACCACGAAAAAGCAACAACAAACTCTCAGCAAAACTATTACAGGTTATTTGAATTCCTTCCAAGTCGTTTTGAGATAGCGAGATCATCTATCGCCTTGGATTTTTAAGTCTGAGGCGATCGCTTTACCTCAATCTCTCACAGAAAAAGTTAATCATTAATTATAATCGAAGTCAGATAAGCAAGCGTAGGCTCCTGCGATACTATTTTTATAATGTAAACCACATCACATAAATTTATGGAGCCAGACTCTCTACCAACCGAGGTGATACTGACGCACCCGCGTCAGTCCCTCGGTAAAGTGCAACTTGACTGGACACCCCAACCGGGAAACTATCTTGATTTTCAAGGTAAAACCTACGCTGTACTAGAGCGTCGCCATCGATATCAATTTAAATATGGGCGTTATCGACTTTATAATATAGCCCTCTACGTGCAGTTTGCTCAAAGACCAGCCGAAAAAACTTTGGTAGATGGCCGTTGGGTAGTTGGTGATGCAACTTGTATTTATAACGCTAAGTCAGAAATTGTGCGCTGTGCAGTCAACCCCCACGGCCCTTGCCAGGATTGTCGCTACTATGAAAAAGTATGAAGTCTGTAGACCCGCAGGGGCTTGCCGAAGGCTAGTCTGAAAGTTTTCATACTCCATATTATTTCAAAACTTCGCCTATCGTTAAACGCGTCCCATTGACAAAATCCCATCCCGACTGGGGACGTTTACCAGCTAACTGAACCTCCCGTAATAATAATAAACCTGCTCCAGTTTGGGCGATCGCTCCTATTCCCTTGGCAATGCTTACTATTTCTCCTGGACTACCAGATATATTGGATAAATCAGGCAATTTTTGACATATTTTTGCTAATTCTGGTGGTATTTCTTCAGCGTAAGCAGAACCAAGGGGAAGGGTAGCTGTAATTTTGAGAGTCTGATTCCGAAACGTTGTGCAGCAGTTAGGATAGAAACCCCGAATTTGATTGTGTAATTGTATAGCGCTCTTTGACCAATTTAACTCGTAATCTTGCTTTTGTATCAAAGGTGCATAAGTAGCTTCTGCGTTATTTTGCGTAACTGGTTGAATTTCTTGCAGCTTCAGTTTTAACAAAGTTTCTATTAATAAATCTCCACCAATTGTCGCTAATCTCTCGGCTAAATTATCAGCATTATCTAACAAGCTAATAGGTGTGGTTGCTTTTAGTAACATATCCCCTGTATCCATACCAACATCCATTAACATTGTGGTAATTCCTGTTTCTGCTTCACCATTACATATAGACCACTGAATCGGAGCCGCACCGCGATACTTCGGTAAAATTGAGCCATGCACATTAATGCAACCCAATTTAGGCATCTTCAAGATTTTTTTCGACAAAATCTGTCCGTAAGCTACCACAACAAATACATCGGCTGCTGTTTGTTGCAACTGGGTTAAAGTTTCACTATCTTTTTTGACTCGCTCTGGTTGCCACACTGGCAAATTATGATTGAGAGCAAGTGTTTTTACAGGTGAAGGAGTAAGTTTGTTTCCACGTTCTCGACGTTTATCCGGTTGAGTAACTACTGCCAAAATTTCAAATTCTGGATGATTCAGTAATTTTTCTAGAGTAGGAATAGCAAATTCAGGAGTGCCAAAAAATACAACTTTCATTAATCAATAATCAATAGTTAATAGTCAATAGGTAATAATTACTTAGTTACTTATTATTATCCTCCTTAATTCCCTATTTTCTCTATAAAGTTGGCGAAACGAAGTTTTATTGATAAACTAAAAATAATTTAACCCAATATGTTGATAAATTGATATCAACTTGATACTTTATTTAGTAGGCTGATTCAGCTAGAGACAAAAAAAGCGCTTTGTGAGGTTTACCAAAGCAAAGTAGCTAGTCGGTTTTTCCTAAAATGCAGTTACAAGTCCATCTGCACTTTTCCAATTGTTACAGTTAGATATTAATTTACTCCCAGGGGTGGATACTAACTCGGTTTTTCGAGTATTATATGTTGTGCGTCAGCTTTCCCAGCTTTTAAAGTAACGCCTCACTCACTTTCAACGTTACCGGGGTCTGCACTGTTGTAGCAGGGATCATGGGAGCCTCCTGCGGCTTGGCAGTTGCTAAAGTCTATCCCAACAGTTCAGCTATTTGCTCTACCTGTAGGCTGCTAGTACAAAAAGGCTGAAGTCTGAAATAAAGAAACCTGTATAGTGAGCTTTTGAGCAAATTATAATTGGTGCTTTATTGCCGCCAATCTGTACTAGTATTTGTAGCCAACATCATGCGCCTTATGCTTCTTAATTAATTATCAGTTTTCTGGTGTGGTTAATGATGGGTGAAAGGCGTAAAAGTTGAGTTTATGCAGTAATTTTGCGATTAATCTGCATTAACTTTGTATTGGCAAAACTTTCGTAAATAAATAGTATTTATTCAGCAAAAGGTGTAGCTAATGATAATCAATTTATGTGACGCAATGCAAATTTAAAAAAATTATTGCTCACAACTCGTAAAAACCATGAGTTTATTGTTATACCTGTAGTCATCACCTTTTTTCTTGCTACATAGACATCGATTGCTCCTCACACAGCACCCGCACTTCTAGAGAGTCCACACATGCTCAAACCCCTCTTGCTGTCAGGATGGTTCCGTGTGCAACCATTTCTTAATTCTGTTGTTGTAGTGATGCTGATTGCTCCTTTAATTGCTGCATCAGGTCACTCTACCTCTGCTAAACAATCAAAAGTAGTAGCTAAAATTACTCCTGATGCGGGAGAATCTGAAGCTGTACCTCAAGAGACGGCTAATTTTGGTGAGCCTGATTTAGCAGGAATGTTTCAAGATGCTCCGCACAACTCCAGCACCGGAGAATCTACTGCATTTTCACAGAAATTGGCTGTAGTTGGGGAACAGCCAGTGATACAAGCACAAAAAATCGAGTCTTTAGTAGTAGCAGATTATGCAATCAAAAATGGCTCTCATACAAGCGGTGATATAACTACTACTGATCCTTTAGCAGCAGTAGAACTGGCTCCAATTCCCAACATCAACGTTAATGATCTCAAGTTAGCGACAAAATTACAAGCCGCTGAGATTGAGTCGTTAAGGCAAGAAGATTATTTTGCATCTGCAAAAAATGCTCTTGTCGGCTCATCAGCATTAAATCGCATTCCAGGGGTTGTACCAATGCCCCAAGAGTCAGAATCAGAATCTACCACTGATGAACCCGCAATGGAATTCCCTAGCGATGAGCAAGCAGAACAAGTAGATCCTATTGGTAGTCCCCATCCAATTCCTTGGAAATGGATTGTGGCAAATCAAGAAGCAATTGGCGCAAAAGGTAATAGTGGAGTGCGCTATTACCGGAGTTTACCCGTGGTTTCTCCTGATGGTAAGTATGCTGTTTACAGCCGGGTGCAAATGGAGGTTAAACCGGAAATGTATAACAGCCGTGTTAGCAGTACGATGTTTGTTGAAGATAGACAAACTAAGAAATTGCGGGTAATGGCTTCAACTTCGCAAGTCAAAGATCCGTTATTACATAGTAATGTTGCACCACCAGAACAGATCCAAGAAAATGGCAAAATTGGGGTATTGGTTCCTGTTAGCTGGTCAGAAAAAAGCGATCGCTTTTTAGCACGTAAGTTTGAGGGTGTATTCAATACAGGCGACGCAACAGATCGTGCAGTTATCTGGGATCGGCAAAAAAATCACACTAACACTGTTGCTCCATCTCGCCAGGAAGAAGAGCATGAAAAAATTGCGGTGTTACTAGGTTGGAGTAAAAACCAACCAGATCACGTACTGTTCCGCGAAGGAGAAATGGGTGAAGAAGAATGGCCTCTGGTAAAAGTTGCTACTGATGGTAAGACAGTAAATACAACAGATGCCGATCAGCCTGTAACTTTTGGTGATCAGACAGAAGTGTGGTCAGGGCCACAAGTTGCAACTCGATAATTGCTAAAGTATATTAAAAATAATATTTATTCCCGTTATTAACTGTAGTAATAACGGGAAATTTTTTTTGAATAGCGATGTAACTATAAGCTTGATTAACTTGTCAAATTTTGAAACTTTGCATTCTTTTTCCATTATTCAGCAAACCTAACTTTTGGGAGAGTTGTAAAGATTTTACCCAAGTTTGTTCTGATAGCTGGGAAATTGCATTTGCTGATAAGGTGGCGGTAAAAGTATCTTTATCGCTTGTAACATCACTAACATCGAAACTTTGTAAAATTGCGATCGCCGTCTCGGAAATTGGTTCAGTATGGATGAATACCGTTAAACTCGGTGTTCCTGGATCTTGAACATCATTAAGTGCCATCGCCAGTGCTGCACCTAGCTTTTGATAGTTCATAAGTATTTCCTTCGTAAAAGGGTAGGCAGTTGAAAACTTGCCTAAGACTAAGCTATCAAATTTTGAGGTTTTAATTACCTACCCTTATACAGACGTAATACACCAATCTATACGCCTTATTACAGATTTTCGGTATTAATCAAGCCATAACCCCATTTGTTATCAAAGGTTCCAGCTGGTTTGCCAGGAATTGAACTGTTTTTACGGAATAACTCTTTGATAGCTTGGGGATCTAAATTGCGATCGCGTTGCAATAATAATGCTACCAACCCTGTAACAAAAGGTGTCGCCATACTAGTGCCAGCCATCGCCAAAAACTTAGAATTAATCGTCATCGAACGGTCAGCATTGGCATTAGAAGATAGAGCAGACACAATCATTGCTCCAGGCGCAGCAACGTCCGGTTTTTGGCTATCATTACGTAACGGCCCTTCACTACTGAACTCAGAAATGCAGTTGGGTTCTAAACCCATTTCTCGCACTTGGTTATCAATATCTGTGTACTTAACTTTGGTGGTGTAAGCTGCAACGGTAACTGCACTGTCAGCACATCCAGGTGCGCCAATTTTCACGGAATCTTTGACACTATTACCTGTAAAAAACACTGAGGAAGTATCATCTAATGTCCATACATCTAAGCGGGCATCATTGGAAGATGTGTTACGGACTCTTAGCTGCCAAATCCCACCCATAACTGGAGACGGGCCATTTCCGCGAATCTGCACATAGAAATTATAGTCGCCGTTGGACGCATCTGGGCCGGGCGTGACAATTTGCACCCGTGCATCGGGGAGTTGATGATCTACGGCTGGGTTCCCGTTAGGAATAATTTTTTGGAAAGGAGTCACAAACCCGTTAGGACTGCGTAAGGAAACTTCTAATTGACTGTCTTTGGCATACCAAGCATTCAGCCAAACAATACCGACTTGATTTAACGGCACATTAAACCGCATTCCCCGCATCTTCCCACTGGCGACAATGGCTTGACCATGAATATTGTCGTTGCCTTCGTTACCAGCTGCACAGCAAACAATTCTGCCAGGGCCAGTTTCTGCGTCAATCACTTTAGAAAGAGAGTCGCTACCATCGTGAGCATCGGCGTGTCCACCTAAACTGAGATTGACTACTGCTGGCCGTCCTAACTCACCAGCTACTCGAAAAATATAGCGAACAGCATCAGCAATGTGGGCATCCTGTAAGTCAGATTTGACAATTACTAATTCTGCGTCTGGTGCGACACCACCGTAGGTAACATCAGCACCAGACGCGATACCTGCAACATGAGTACCATGACCCTCAGTATCTTGAGAAACAGTGAGTAAGGCATCTGTTAATTCCGCACCATAACCACCTTCTTTAACTCCTGGCCCCGGTAGGGTTTGATCCCATAACCGTAAAATCCGTCCAGCAAAAGCAGGATGTTTCGGATCAATCCCACTGTCAACCACACCGATAATTACACCCTTGCCAGTCAGTCCAGTTTTGTTCTTAAATTCTGGTAATTTTACGGCTTGGGGAGCAACATCCATCCGTAGTTTGAGTTTGCGCGATGGTTTAATCCGCTGGATGGCTGGTTCTTCTGATAAAGCATCTAAACTTTCAATGGGGAGGAAAGCTGTACGCACATGACCTGCATTTTGATTAATTTCTATGCCATATTGTGCCAAGTGGCTTAAATCTGCGTCATCGTCACAGTAGATAAACACCAGACTTTTGGTAGGCTTGACGATGCTTTTGGGTGCCATGATCCCCAGCGATCGCTTGTGTATCATTAAAGCTGGTAGCCCTTCATGTTGATAATCTTCCACTGCCAACAGCAGCCCAGGAGAAAGTTTTTCGTGTCTCATTGTGGTTTTAACCTCTATAATCTTGGGAAAAACAGTAATTTTTTCAGTACGAAAATTCACCCTAAATTAGTAAAAATTAGGTGATGTTTGTTGCTTTATTTGTGGATAGTTTATGGTTATCTATGGTTTTACTAGATAGCCATAAATCAGTTTATGAATAAATCAATAACTCATAAAGTTTAATGCGAAAGTTTTCATTTCTCTCTAATTTTTATGAATTATTTCTCTCCTCATTTGATGTTGTTGTAACTGCTGAAATATCCTAGTGTCAATAAATATAGTAGAGATGATTAGCTGAATTACTTGGTCATGAGTATCTAAATTAAATGTTTGTTTCAGAAGTGCTTTTTAGTAATTCAGTGACAGTCTCGATGATTACGGAAAAGTTATAAATTTGCTCGTTTTGGGAAGATACATCTTTTGGCGATGAATAGGTAGCGGTAAGAGTTTATTTTATGTAATTCCTAAATGTTATAAATAAACATCAAGAATTATAAAGCTAAAACTTCGTAGTAATTAATACAAAATTGGTGAGAAATAACTCGTAGAGCAAGTTATGTAAAGTCAGCTTTTCATCCTATCAAGCGTCAACAATTTATCTATAGATAGTCATTTTCTCGTCATATTTGTTGCTAAGACTAAAAACAAATCCAGCAAAGATCAAAGCTTTGTTGATTCATTCATGTTTTTGGGAGGCAAAATGGCTTCAGGTAAACTCCAGCACGCTATTGGCATATTTGGCGATCGCCAAATTGTACTACAAGCGATCGCCGAATTAAACAATACGCGCTTTTCGATGAATAAAATTTCTGTAATTACTCGCCAGCCTGAACTTGACGAGACTAAGACCAGAGAAAATAATATTACTCAATCTGAAGGGGCAACTATAGGTGCATTAGCAACTGCGAGAACAGCTGGGTTACTTACCTTAGTCGCAGGTTTTGGGATTTTGCTGATTCCTGGGTTTGGCCCAGCCCTCGCTGTCGAGTCTGCCTTAGCTACACTTTTAGGGAGTGGTGCTAGTGCAGCAGCTGGCGGAATCATTGGTGCGCTGCGGGGTTGGTTTTTGCCGGAAGAAGCAGCGCAACTTTATCATGACCAAGTATTTCAGGGTAATTATTTAGTAACTATAGAAGGCACAGAAGCAGATATTATTCATGCTGAACCAATTTTGCAACGTTGGGGTATCCAGGAATGGCGTGTTGTTGATGTGCCTCAAAGTTGAAATAGTATAGTGATACCATTTCACGAAAAAAATGATACAGATTTATGAGTTTTTCATTCTTTCCCCCTGCTCCCTGCTCCCTGCCCCCTGCGGTCTATTTGTATCAAACTTAAAGTGAAACGGTATGAGTACCAAAGTATTTCTCCCAATATCCAACAAGCTCGTCAAATTCACTTTATTGTTAACCTGTAAAGGAGAAAGTTTTTGAGTATCAGGAGTAGCCATGTACGTGCTAGTTGGTGGAGCAGGCTTAGTAGGGCTTTCTTTAGCTCAAAAATTGGTAGAACTAGGGCATACTGTTGCCGTCATTGATATAGAGCCTACAGCTTGTCGCTATGCCCGTGAACAAGTGGGAGCAATGGCTTTTGAAGGCAGTGCTGTGAGTACAGAAGTTTTGTTAGAAGCCGGAATTCGTAAAGCCGATGCCTTAGTAGCAGTCCTGAGAAGTGATGCGTTGAACTTGGCAATGGTAACTCTTGCCAAACACTACGGTGTGACGCATATTTTGAGTCGGTTACGTCATGGTGATTTTGCAGAACCACTGCGTTTAGCAGGAGCTAACCATGTAATTAGCACCGTTGAACTATCCGTTTCCACAATGGTAAATGCCATTGAATATCCGCAAGTAGAATCAATGATGCACTTTGAGCAAGGGCAGATTGAAGTTTTAAAACTGGCGATTCCCAATAATTGTTATGTAGTCAATCGCAGCCTAGCTGAAATAGCGCAAGATGCTCGATTTCCTAATGGCTCTTTGATTATTGGTTATCAACCTCACCCCCACGAAGACTTGATGATTCCTAACGGTAGTACAGTTCTAGAACCTGGTTCGACTGTATTGATTGCGACTAAGCCAGGAACTGTACATCAAGTCATTGATTTTATCGAGGGTTGTAAGTAATTTGCATGAAATTTTATTTACAAATTATTTTAGCGATCGCAGTTATTTTTCTCACGGCTTGTCAAACATCAGAAAATTCTCTTAAGTCACAAACTAAGCCAACTCCGAGTGGTCAAGCTCATAAAGTTGTGACTTTAGATCAGAATTTTAAAATAGCAACAGGTCAAACTATTTATGTTCCTATTTATTCTGAGATATATCATCACAATCGCCAAGAAATTTTTAATTTAGCAGCTACCTTGAGTATTCGGAATACAGATGTTGCTAATCCTATAATTATTACTTCTGTGCGTTATTACGACTCCAACGGCAAACTAATTGAGCAATATTTAGAAAAACCGATTCAACTTGATGCACTCGCTTCTACAGAATTTTTTGTGAATCGCAATGATAGTAGAGGTGGTGTCGGGGCAAATTTTATTGTCGAGTGGGTATCATCAACAGCAATATCTGAGCCGATAGTTGAAGCGGTAATGATTGGCACTGACTTTCAGCAAGGAATATCGTTTATTAGTCCGGGAAAAGTGATAAAAAAGTACAACAAATAGACATTATTCAAAAGCTATCAATCGTCATCCAGTTGCAACATTTGTTCATCAAGAGATTGTATCCGTCCGCGGACAATTTCTTCCGAAAGAATTCGCTTACGCAGCGCCTCGTTGAGAACTCCCTTTTCGGCTAACAGCAAGCGACGACGAATAGCATCCAATTTACTCAAATCACTATTTTTGGCATCTAAATTGTCAACGCGGCGATTATATAAGTCTCTCAGCGATTTTTCTGCCCCAGCCACTCGGACTTGATAAACCGATCGCATTTCTTCGTAAACTGATTTTGGCAATACTCCTGATTTCAATAAGCTATCTAATTCTTCCTGTGCGGCTTTACCTGTCATCAGTTGCGCTTGTAATTCTTCTACTTGCTGCTGTGTTTCGGAGAATTTCGATAATTTTAAGCGTTTGACTAGCCAAGGTAGGCTTAAACCTTGTCCCACTAATGAAACCAGCACACTGCCAAAAACTAAAGCGATCAAAACATCTCGACCTGGTAAAGTAGTTGGTAAGCTCAACGCCAAAGCCATTGAGAGAGAGCCTTTGATATTGCCTAAAAAGAGTAAATGTTGCCAACGCAGAGGAATAGGGCGATCGAACCAACGAACCGTCGCCAACAGTGGATAAACTGTTAGTATTCGTCCTGCTTGATAAGCTAAAACTGCCAGCAACACAGCAGGTAAAGTTTTCCAGAAAGTGACTAAGTTGATTTCTAGCCCAATCAACAGAAAAATAAACGTATTCACCGTAAAACTGGCATATTCCCAAAAACTCAACAAAGTGATGCGACTAGAAGCCGAAGTATTGCGCGAAAGTCCCAGATTACCGAAAATTAAGCCAGCGACAACTACCGCCACAGCACCTGATACGCCGATAAATTGCCCTACCTGAAAAGTACCTAAAGCAACTGCAACCGTTAACAACAGACTACTGAGAGGATCATCTAAACGGGCGAATACAGGTATGCTTAAGTAACCTAAGACTAAACCGACAATGCAACCACCTAAAGAAATAAATAGTAGTTGTTGGATTCCTCCTACTAAGGTGATTGAACCTGTGGAATATACTTGCAAAATTAGATTGAATGAAACTAACGCCGCCGCATCATTGAATAAAGTTTCGCCTTCAACAATTGTAGATAGTCGGGAAGGTACGGGTATTTCCTTAAATACTGCAATCATGGAAACAGTGTCTGTGTTTGCCAGAATCACACCCACCAGTAAAGCCGGTATCCAAGTTAATCCCAGCCCTAGTTTTAACACGACGGCAATAATCGCACTAGAAACTACAGCCCCAGGTAAAGCTAAAAGGGCAATGGGTTTAAAAGTGCTGCGAAGACGACTAACATCTGTATTGATCCCAGCTTCAAAAATCAGAATTGGTAAAAATAGATTTAATACCAAAGAAGGATCTAAACCAATGCGATGAGATAATAATTCAGTTATGGGCAACCCTGCTAATACCAAACCCGTAACATAAGGAACTCGCAACCGACGGGATAGTAAGGCTACACCAGTGGCAACTAGTAAGAGAATAATAGAAATTTTAACTAATTCAGTAACATTCACAGTGAATAATCAGAATTTATTTGAATTCCATTGATCAAAGTTGCAAAAAAGTACTACACCTGTCAACTAACTTCAGAGCCTATTTATCAAATAAATATTCAGGATTGCATGAGATTTTAGAGCAAAAAGCGCAGATAAATTGGTCACTTATCAGGCTAAGTAACGCGACAATCTAAAATTTCAAATCTAAAATTCCTATTAAACTCTTTGGTATTTTTCCATCATAGGTAAGAGTCATAAATGTAGAAATATTTGCCACAATCTCTCCTGAAGATACAAATAATTACCTATGCAAATTCAAACACCAGACTGGGTTAAGCACGCTGTTTTTTACCAAATCTTTCCAGACCGCTTTGCCAGAAGCAAACAGCCGCGTAAACGGTTGCTACACGAAGCCCGTTGGGAAGATTGGGAAGCAATGCCCACACTCCAAGGGTATAAAGGCGGCGATTTGTGGGGCATTATTGAGGGATTAGACCATATCCAAGGTTTAGGAATTAACGCTATTTATTTCACGCCGATTTTTCAGTCGGCTAGTAATCACCGTTATCACACTCACGATTATTACCAAGTTGATCCGTTGTTGGGAGGAAATGAAGCCTTTAAAGAATTGCTAGAGGCTGCCCATCAACGGAATATCAAAGTAGTTTTAGATGGGGTGTTTAATCATTCCAGTCGTGGGTTTTTCTTTTTCCATGATGTTTTAGAAAATGGCCCCCATTCACCTTGGGTAAATTGGTTTAAAATTCATGGCTGGCCGCTTTCTGCTTACAACGGGGACTTTCCGGCTAATTATGAGGGTTGGGCGGATAATCGGGCTTTGCCAGCCTTTAACCATGACAACCCAGAAGTGAGAGAATATATCATGGAAATCGCCGAATATTGGATTAAACTCGGCATTGATGGCTGGCGGTTAGATGTGCCATTTGAAATTAAAACTCCTGGTTTTTGGCAAGAATTTCGAGAGCGAGTCAAAGCCATTAACCCCGAAGCTTATATTGTGGGCGAAGTTTGGGGAGATTCGCGCGAGTGGTTGGATGGGACACAATTTGACGGCGTAATGAATTATTTATTTGCCGGGCCGACAATTGCCTTTACCGCAGGCGATCGCGTAGTCTTAGAACAAGTCCAAAGTCGAGACTATCAACCTTATCCACCTTTATTTGCTGCTGAATACGCCACAAAAATCCAAGAGTTATTGCAACTATATCCTTGGGAAATTCAGCTAACGCAACTCAACTTACTGGCTAGTCACGATACCGCCCGTTTAATGACTATTGCAGGTGGTGATAAACCCAGCATCGAATTATCAACTCTACTGTTACTCACCTTTCCTGGTGCGCCGAGTATTTATTATGGTGATGAAGTAGGTTTACCCGGTGCAATAGATCCCGACTCCCGACGGGGCTTTCCTTTAGAAGCGAATTGGGATCAAGAAATTCTGCAAACTCACCGCCAATTAATTGACATTCGCCATGCTTACCAAGCTTTGCGGATAGGAGATTATCAAGTCCTCTACGCCCAAGGGACACTATACGTTTTTGCCCGCACTTTAGGCACAGAAGAATTAATCATTGCTGTGAATACTGGTACAGGATCAGCTGTAGCAAACATAGACATTGTTAGTTTGCCAACTCAACCCAGCAAGCTTTTATTCGGCTACGCAGAATTTGAATGGAATAACGCCGGAGAAACTAAACAACTTTCGCTCACTGTTCCTCCCCGTACTGGTTGCATTTTGGCTTAAATACAGAAATCATATCTGATTTTTGAACAAGAGTGATAGTAATACGTTTCGGTTAAGATCCCCCCGCCTGCGGCGACCCCCTTTTTAAGGGGGTAAAAAAGAGTCTTTAGCCCCCCTTTTTAATGGGGATTGGGGGGATCTTCATAAGATTAAAATGTACCAGCGTTGTTTACCGAGTTCGTAACAACTGCACAAAGGTATTACTCACCGTATTGTCTTTAGTATCCGCCGCGTATTGAATCAACTTCTCCCGCAGTTCTTTCGCTGCATCTAACGGCAGTAAGCTGGCTAATAAGAAGTACACACCACGAAAACGGGGGTCGCCCATTCTATCAACTAATAACGCTTCCGCTTCATCGCTGTTGCCGAGAAAGTTCTGCACTAAGAAAAAGTCCATGATTTTGTCGTGGCGGAAATACCATTCTTGCTTGGGTTCCCCTTTTTCATCTTGCCATTGACGGCTGACGACCATTTTGTATTTCTCGTCTTCTAAAGACTTGACAACTTGATAAAATTCATCGGCGGGTAAGGTTTGTTTGTCTTGCATTCGCATTTCGTAGACGGCGGCGGCGAATTTTTTTAAGGGAAATTCTTGATTCCATTCTTTGAGGTATTCTGCCGCCATCAAATTATATTGCTGTTCTTGCAGGCGGAATAAATTGGGATGTTTGCCTTGAGATAACATCAGCGCGACTACATTTAAATCCATTGGGTTGGAAAGAATGCGCCGGACAGCATCTAACTCTTCTTGGGCTTGCTGGTCTTTGAGGACTTCTGTTAAATAGTTGGTGCAGGCTTGGGTGTAATCAGCACCTTGAATTTTCGCATCTTTGGGTAGTAGCGGCTGGCGGGAAAGCAAAAACTCTTGAATTTGGGTTTGTTCTAAAGGCTTTAGTTCGTAGGTTTTGGCGGTTGATGGTGGTGTCCACTCTAGGGGCTGGGTAGTCATAATAATGTTGCCCCGGAAATAGCTTTCCACAAACTGGCAGATTTTGGCGCGTGTTTCGGCGGTGACTTCGTTGAGTCCGTCGATGCAAATATCTATCGCGCCACTGTAAATCAGGTTTTTCAAAAATCCGGCATCTTGGGCTTGGCCGTGTAGCTTGTCTTGAACCGCTTCAATTACACCCTTATGGCATTTTTGGGCGGGGAGGTAAACGATAATGCGCTGGGAGTTTGTCAGCAGATGGCGGAGAAACATCGACTTGCCTAAGCCGGAATCACCTTGTAAGATGATTTGCCCGTGAATTTTGGGGAAGGCGGCGGTAACTGGGAGGATGTCGCCAGAAACGGGTACTTTGACTTGAGACTCTGGGAAATATGATTGCTCTTGAAAGTTATCTAACCCGGCATCGGCGAGTAGGGAAGGTTTGAAGGGTTCAAATAACTTGCGGCGGAAAAAGGGAACCCAGGTGAGGAGAAAGCCGACGTAGCCCACACCTAAGATGCGTCGAACCCAAGGGTTCCAGAAGAAGATGGCTTGAATTTGGGGGAATTTGGGGTAGGCGAAGATCAGGGCAAGCCAAAAGATAATGTGAGCGATGATGGTGTTTCTGGCTTTAATAAACCACTGCCAGCCCTCCAAATTATCTATTGCTGACTGCACAGCATTAGCATTGGTGGAGTTGACTTTTTTGAGGTTACTGTGGTGAGTTTGCAGTAAGTTAATATCTTGTGCTTTCCAAAGAATTTGTTTGTTGGCAGCAACTTCAGAAATTTGCTGTGCTAAATCTTTTCTTAATTGCTCTAGTTCTTGGCTGGGTTCCCAGGCTTGGCGAAAGACTTCTAGTGTTTTTACACCTTCATCGTGTGTCAGTTTATTAGGAATTGCTTTCGGTCTGCCCAACCATGTGAGCAAGGTTTTGACTTCATCAGTGCCACCACCCAGGAAATAAGTTAAAAATCGCCACTGTGCAAATTCTGATTGACCTGCGTAATATATGTTGTCCAGAATTACAACAATATTATTTAGGTTCAGTTGTTCTATCTTCCCCAATGCCGATGCTGCACCAGAACGAACAGAAGAGTCAACGGATTTATCCTTGAGGAAGTCGAGGATGTCTTTGAAATAGGGTTTGGCAGGCTCCCCCAGATTTCCCAATGCCACGGCTGCACTGGCACGAACATAATAGTCAACGGATTTATCCTTGAGGATGTCAGCGATATCTTTGACGTAGGGTTTGGCAGCCTCTCCCAGATTTCCCAATGCTGATGCTGCACCTCTACGAATATAAAACTTAACAGATTTATCCTTGAGGAAGTCAAGGATGTCTTTGACGTAAGGTTTGGCAGCCTCTCCCAGATTTCCCAATGCTGATGCTGCACCAGAACGAACATCTTGGTCAACGGTTTTATCCTTGAGGATGTCAGCGATGTCTTTGACATAGGGTTTGGCAACTTCCCCCAGATTTCCCAATGCTGATGCTGCACCAGAACGAACATCTTGGTCAACGGTTTTATCCTTGAGGATGTCAGCGATGTCTTTGACATAGGGTTTGGCAACTTCCCCCAGATTTCCCAATGCCACTGCTGCACCGGAACGAACATAATTGTCAACGGATTTATCCTTGAGGAAGTCGAGGATGTCTTTGACGTAGGGTTTGGCAGCATCGCCCAGATTGCCCAATGCCGATGCTGCACCAGAACGAACATCTTTGTCAACGGTTTTATCCTTGAGGATGTCAGCGATGTCTTTGACATAGGGTTTGGCAACTTCCCCCAGATTTCCCAATGCCACTGCTGCACCAGAACGAACATCTTTGTCAACGGTTTTATCCTTGAGGATGTCAGCGATGTCTTTGACGTAGGGTTTGGCAACTTCCCCCAGATTTCCCAATGCCACTGCTGCACCAGAACGAACATCTTTGTCAACGGTTTTATCCTTGAGGATGTCAGCGATGTCTTTGACGTAGGGTTTGGCAACTTCCCCCAGATTTCCCAATGCCACTGCTGCACCGTAACGAACATCTTTGTCAACGGATTTATCCTTGAGGAAGTCGAGGATGTCTTTGACGTAGGGTTTGGCAGCATCGCCCAGATTTCCCAATGCCACTGCTGCACCGTAACGAACATCTTTGTCAACGGATTTATCCTTGAGGAAGTCGAGGATGTCTTTGACGTAGGGTTTGGCAACTTCCCCCAGATTTCCTAATGCCACTGCTGCACCGGAACGAACATAATTGTCAACGGATTTATCCTTGAGGAATTTGGCAGCTTTTTGTGCAATGTCTTCTGGTTTTTGAAATACCGCTTTTAAATTTTTTAGCTCATATTCATTGAATTTATCAAAAGCGAGTTTCTTAACCCCATCATGTCCATCATCAAGGGCAGCTACTATACCGTTAATCTGCCATGCTTCCGGCTTGGGTTTGGGTGTTTCTTTGGCGTTTACCCAAGTCAAGGTGAGGAAGAAGGAAAGGATAAAGGCTAAAGAATACAGGATAAAAGGGAAAGGTTTGCCGGTGCGGCGGAGAGTTAGCAGCATAGTTGGGGCAAGCTGGCAGATTACACGGGGTTAATCGGTATAATATCAGGCTGGCAATTGGTAATTCCTGATTCGTAGTGAAAAAATCGGATTTAGTTTGACATGAATTCGCCGGATATGAAACCCCTCTCCAAACCTCTCTCCGCTTCGTGGAGAGGCTTTGAATCTTGCTCCCCTTCCTTACAAGGGAAGGGGGTTGGGGGTTAGGTTTGAGAGACAATTGCACACAACGTAATACTTGTGAGCAAGTATCAAATTCTCTCACGCCAGTATTAAAGACTCATCGCTGAGTATCAAACACTCATTCACGAGTATCAAAGACTCTCATGCCAGTATCAAAGACTCTCATGCCAGTATCAAACACTCTCGCGCCAGTATCAAACACTCACTCACGAGTATCAAAGACTCTCGCACCAGTATCAAACACTCGTCCACGAGTATCAAAGACTCTCGCACCAGTATCAAATACTCATTCACGAGTATTAAACACTCTCACGCCAGTATCAAACACTCGCTCACCTAAATATGGCACTAAAACCAGATCCCCGACTTCTCAAAGAAGTCGGGGATCTAATCTTGTAAGTTGAATTACAACTTATGAATTAGATGCGGCTTTAGCAGGTTTACTTTTCATCGCTTTAAACCTTTCTCCCAACTGTTCAGCAACAGTTTTTAACCCTGGTGTTTTCTTAGCCGCAGTCTTGACGTAATCATAAACTGTCAAACTGCTACCCATCGCTTCGCTACCCACTGCCAATAAAGTATCATCTACTTGTTCTGTCAGTTGTCGCAACCCAATCAACAGTTCGGTGAGGGTGGTGGCTAGTTGATAATCTCGCACAAATTCCTCAACATCAAAGCTGGCTGGTAAAATGTCGCGGTTCGACTGGGCAGCAGTCAAGCTATTGTTGACAAAGGCGAGGCTTTTATCGCCCATTTTAAATAACTTGCGTCGTTCTTCAACACTCAGGGTAACGAGAAAGGGTAATTTTGCTTGAATGGTTGCAAAGGCGGCTTTAATTTCTTGGATATCTGCTGGGGAAAGGGAAGCGGTGATA
Organism: Nostoc sp. C96; assembly: GCF_059384975.1. Classification (NCBI taxonomy): domain Bacteria; kingdom Bacillati; phylum Cyanobacteriota; class Cyanophyceae; order Nostocales; family Nostocaceae; genus Nostoc; species Nostoc sp. C96. The sequence continues at coordinate 2,115,753 of NZ_CM182020.1, forward strand.
TTTTGGTAAGCCATTTTATCTTTACCGTAGGGAATTTTTGTTATGATTCCCACTGGTAAATGTGATCAATCAAACAGCTTTAAGACTTACGCACAAAATTTTCTGTGGAGACTGGGTTTAAGGGTTTTAGAGGTTGTTTGGAAAGTCATGAAATATACTAAGAACCCCTCTCCAAACCTCTCCCCGACGCGGAGAGAGGCTTTGAAACCCCCATTCCCTCGTAGGGAAGGGGGGCTAGGGGGGTTAGGTTTTTCAGATTTTGATGTTAACAATAATACTTTTCAAACATCCTCTTAGAATATATACACCCCTACACCTGTCAACTGCTCCCCTGCGGCCTCAATTTGCTTTCTTATAGGCTGAACAGCTTACTCCCTAATTTCTCAATGTCCAGCCACCATTGCAGGTATGAGGACGGCATCAATTACATGAATCACACCATTGTCTGCCAGAATATCTGTTTGTAGGATATTGGCATCATTGACTTTAAATCCTCCGTTAGCAGACTCAATGGCTAAAACAGATCCCTCAAGGGTCTCTGCTTCTTGAATCTGCACTAAGTCATCAGACCTAACATCGCCAAAAGCAATATGATAGCTAACAATCTTCTTCAGTTTGGCAGTATCTTGCAGTAGTGCATCTAAGGTTCCTGCTGGTAATTGGGCAAAGGCCTCATCTGTAGGTGCAAAGAGTGTAAAAATGTTAGGGCTTTGCAGAGTATCTATAATTTGTGCAGCCTTAGCAGCTTCTATTAAAGTGGTGAAATTGCCTGCATTCACAGCAGTTTCTAAAAGATTAGTCATTATGATATTGAGGTAGTCTGACAAATTAGTTATAAATTGATACAAATTTATCCACCTCTATCAAGGGAGAGGTCGCTGACAATATATATACAAAGCCGTATTTTGTTCAGTACTGCTAAACTGGGGAATGTCCCCAAGAACCATTAACTATGCTCAAGCGTTCTAAGTTCGAGACAACCCAATCTCAAATTATGCACCGTGCCGAGGATTTAATTAGTGCAGCCTCGAATCGCTACCGCATCACGGTTCAGGTGGCAAATCGAGCCAAGCGGCGGCGTTACGAAGATTTTGAAAGTTCTGAAGATATTATGATGAAACCTGTTTTAAGGGCAATCATCGAAATGTCTGATGAATTAACTCAGCCAGAAATTATTGGTGAAATGTAAAACTAGTCCTGGGGTGAAGGTGCTGAGTACGTGAGTATTTGTATGATTGCACCTTTATCTCAAATTTTTTTGTTAATTAAAAAAATAATAATTCTGTGTTGCTCAATTTTCCCGCTGATGGTTGTGAAGTTTAATTCAGCATTAATGATGGTGTTGGTTGTAGGTGGGCTTGTTGTGAGTTTAGGCACAAGTCAATTACACCACTCTAGTTTGTTTGGTATTCAGCCTGCTGTAGCTCAAAGAATCAGTCCTTCTGATGTTTGGCAGTTAGTGTATCAGCAATTACCCGACCTGCCCAAAGAAAACACCTACGTCAATAAAGAAACTGGCAAAGTTGCAGAGACTAACACTTTAGCTAATCGCCTCATCCGCTATCACGTTTATGTAAAAGAGCGATCGCCCATTTATCGCTTAGACTGGAAGCTAACATTGGCTGATTACCTGGGCGCGAATGAAGTGATGTATGACACTACCTATCCAGGTAATGATACATTACGGCAGAATCCCATAGAAGGCGATCGCGCTGCCATCAACAGCCTTAGTCGTCGTCAACGAGATGCTTTAGTCCAAACCTTAGTCGACATCTTTAATCCCCATTTCCAAAATACTAGCAACCAACCTATCCCTAGCACCTCTACGACTCCCCAAAAACCCCAAACAGGCGGCGCTGACCTCCTAAAATGATTTTGAATTTATCATCCAAAATCCAAAATCCAAAATCTAAAATTCAAAGATGGAACGTCTAATTAAAAGCGGTGTAGGTTGGCGTATTGGTTGGAACCCTCATGCACCTGAATATAAAGGGTTGGTAGGTACTGATGATTGGGCTATTGAGTTAACTGAAGCTGAGTTGAATGAATTTTGCCGTCTGTTAGCACAGTTAGCAGATACCATGAAACAACTCACAGCCGAATTAATGGATGAAGAAAAGATTGCTTGTGAGGCTGAAAGCGATTTATTATGGATGGAAGTGGAAGGCTATCCCCATGAATATAGTCTGCGCTTCATCCTCAACACAGGACGCTGTGCAGAAGGTAAATGGAACGCCTCTGCTATACCTGGTTTGTTGCAAGCTGCTGGGATGTTGAAAGTTTTTTAAACTTTACCCCTTGATTCTCATTAAGCTTTGCGATAGAATAATAAGTCTGACCGGGGCGTAGCGCAGCTTGGTAGCGCGCCACTTTGGGGTAGTGGAGGTCGTGGGTTCGAATCCCGCCGCTCCGATTGATAAAATCCCTAGTCTGCTAATCTTAAACCTAAGATTAGCAGGTTTTTTAGTATAGACGTATTGATCATTAGGAGTCCGAATCAGTTTACCGCAGGGTATGTTGTGCGACTGGCAACCCTGCGTTTCCAATGCTGAATTCTGCTTCCATCACAACTATTTAATTTGCAAATCGGAAACATTCTTATTATTGACTTCTACAGGGAGAAATCCACCAGCCTGCATTTTCCATAGCCTGTAGTAAGCACCGCCCCGTGCCAACAGTTTGGCGTGAGTACCATCTTCAACAATTCGACCGTGGTCAAATACTAAAATGCGGTCTAAATGAGCAATTGTCGACAGTCGATGAGCAACGACGATGACTGTTTTGCCGTTCATTGCCAAGTCTAGAGTATCTTGAATGGCTTTTTCAGTGATGGAATCGAGGCTAGAAGTAGCTTCATCTAAGATGAGGATGGGTGCGTCTTTGAGAATAACTCGTGCGATCGCAATTCGTTGTCTTTGTCCTCCCGACAATTTCACACCACGTTCACCCACCAAAGAATCGTAACCTTCCTTGATTTGGCTGATGAAATCGTGAGCATAAGCTTTGCGTGCAGCTTCAATCACTTCTTCATCGCTTGCTTCCAATCGCCCATAACGAATGTTTTCCATCAATGTGCGATGGAACAGAGACGGATCTTGGGGAATCAAGCTGATCTGAGCGTGTAAAGCATCTTGAGTCATATCTTGAATATCGACCCCATCAATGAGAATTTGTCCAGATTGGGGGTCAAATAAACGCAAAATCAAATTCACAAAGGTGGATTTTCCCGAACCAGAAAAGCCAACTAAGCCGACACGCTCACCGGGTTGGATAGTGAGCGAGAGATTCTCAAATACTTTTTTACCTTCGGTGTAGTTGAAATTGACTTGGCGAAACTCGATTTTACCTTGAGTGATGGAGTGGGCGATCGCTTGCTCTCGATCAATTAACTCATGGGGTTGGACAATTGTCATCACACCATTGGCGATATTACCAATATGTTCAAAAAATTCTAGAAAGCGGCGGCTTAAATTCCGCGCTTCACTGATGATTAACAATGACAAACTAGTTGCTACAACAAAGTCAGCAGTCGCAATCACTCCTTGACTCCAAAGAGTGAGAGAGTAATACAGGGTGCCGATTTTCAAAATAGCTGCTGAAATAAACTGAAACCAACGAATTCGCTCAGAGTACCAGTTAGACTTTCTTACCTGTTTAAGTTCGCCCTTTAATTGCTCATTTAAATAGCGTCGTTCAAAACCCAGACGAGCAAATAGCCGAGTACTGCTGAGATTTGTCACTGCATCTACAATAATACCAGTGGTCTCACTTCTAGCGGCTGCGGCTCTCCGAGAATAAATTCGACAGCGCGTAGCCAACCAGAACGAAATACTAATAAACAGCACTGCCCATATCCCCACAAATGCCGCCAAGGGAGGATGGGCGCGATACAGTAATATTGTCGCAACAACATATCCGACAATCACAGACAGAAATTCCGTAATCATCATTTGCATCGTTTGGGTAACACCCAAAGAAGTTTCACCAATGCGATGTGCTAAAGCTCCAGAAAAACTGCTGCTCAGGTAGCGATGAGAATGATGTTGCAAGTAGGCATATAGAGATCTGACAATGTGCTGGCGGTGGATAGGATGCAGAATAGTTTGCAAAAGTCCAGCCGATCGCCCGAATATTACTTCTCCCACACTCAAAGCGGTGAACAACATCAGAGGTTGACGAATAACATCAAAAATTTGCTGAGTGTTGTTAGGCGATCGCGTCACACTGCGGATGATTTCGCCAATAGCATAAGGCAACATAATGCCACAAGTGGCGTGCATTATCTCCAGAATTACCATTAATAAATACCACCAGCGAAACTGGTTCACAAAATAGCAAATAAATCCGAAGGTAGTATTTGGTAAATTTGGTGCATTCGCCGCGCGTTGAAAAGATGTGGATTTTCTGATCTTCTTCGTCATGAAAGTCGATATCGTAGCATCGTTTGAATTGATGGGCGGAATAAAAATGGACATTCCCCTCTCGTACTAACGCAGCGAATCTCCTCTTCTGTATTCGGCGGTAATATCGTCGAGTTTTTGCTTCAAATGATCGTCGAGTGTGACTTCCAAAGCTTTGAGAGTGTCACTCAGTTGTTCTGGACGACTCGCGCCAATAATGGGGGCTGTGATAATTGGATTAGCCAAAACCCAAGCTAAGGCTAAGGTTGTCAAAGATAAACCAGCATGATCCGCCACTGTGCGTAATTCTTCTACAGTATTGAACTCGCGATCGCGCCAGTAACGCTCTTGATAACGTTCTGCGGCTGTACCCAAAGTAAAACGAGTTCCAGAGGTAGGGCCTTGATTAAAATTATGTTTCCCTGTCAGTAAACCACCCGCCAAGGGATTATAAGGAATTACACCAAGTCCTTCTTCTTTCGCCAGAGGTAATAATTCTCGCTCAATTTCCCGAAATAACAAATTGTAGCGGGGTTGAATCGAAACAAAGCGAGTTAAATTCCGTACATCAGCCCGACCCAAAGCACGGGCAAGACGGTAAGCTAAGTAGTTAGAAACCCCTATATAACGCACCTTCCCAGCCCGCACCACTGTATCTAATGCTTCTAGGGTTTCATCAAGCGGAGTTGTAGCATCATCAGAATGCAATTGATACAAGTCAACATAATCAGTTCCTAATCTTTTTAAGGAAGCATCGATCGCATCTAAAATATGTTTGCGTGAAGCCCCTTGATCCCAAGGTGCAGGGCCAACCTTGCCAACAGCCTTGGTAGCCAAAATAAAATGTTCGCGCTTACCTTTTAGCCAGCGTCCAATAATTTCTTCGGTACGTCCAGCCGTAGCTAAACCACCACCCAAAGGATAAACATCGGCTGTATCTAAAAAATTGATTCCTGCCTCGGCGGCTGTATCGAGGATTTTTATCGAAGTTTCTTCATCCGTTTGCAACCCGAAGGTCATTGTACCAAGCACAAGACGAGAAACAGTCAATCCAGTTTGACCAAGTTTCGTTGTTGGTAATGTCATAGTTGTTGGTTTAGTTGGGGATGAGTATATTCACATCTTGCACCTAACGACTAAAGTCGCGGCTACACGGACAAAACCCGCCTATCGCGCTTGCGCTGCGCTTGGCGCACCACGCGGGTTCAAGACCCTTGTTTGCATTAGTCCGCGTTCAGCTTTGCTGTTGCCGCAGGCTAGGCGGACTTCGTTTTTATAGCCGCGAATTCCATTCGTCAGGGCTATAGATGCAAGATATGTGTATAGGTAAATACGATTCAGGGAATGATAAATCTTGATTCATCCGCGTTTAATTATTTTTATCTGAACCGTATTGAAGATTTCACAGTTTCTGCTTCAAACAGCTACAGAAGCACGACGGCTCTGTGAAATCAGCCACTGTTGCAATTTCAAGTCAGTGTACACTTCATCGGCAATAAAGTGATCACCTTCAGGTAGTACTGTAAAATCTACTGTTCCACCCACTCCCCGTAAGGTATCAACAATCTGCTGTGTACTCTCAATTGAGAGTTTTTCGTCCTTAGCACCTTGGAATATTTGGATGGGGATTTCCTTGAGTGCATCTAGTTGAGATGTTTCTAAGGTTTGAGGAACGCGACCAGACACCGCTACTAAACCAGCAAAACGACCAGGATGGGAAGCCGCGATATGCCAAGCTCCAGCAGTTCCCAAGCTGAATCCAGAGATAATCACACGGGAAGGATCAATAGGCCGGGAGGCGATAAAATTATCCAACAAAGCAATAACATCTGACTCTCGCTCTACCCAAGTCTGTCCTTCAGGAAGTTGGGGCGCTAAAAAGAAGTATGGTAAAGAGCTTGATTCATTTACGAACCGAGGTAAACCCCATTTCAGCAGCACATTTAAATCATTACCGCGATCGCGTGCGCCATGCAAAAACAATACTAAAGGCGCGGGTTTGTTAGCATCTTCCGCAACAGCCGAGAACAGATAAGGTAATAAACCAGAACGGTGTTCGATAGCCATAGTTGTGACTCCTGGAGTGTATGTTTGGTGGTCAGATCCCCGACTTCTTCAAGAAGTCGGGGATCTCGTAACCTCTCAGCAAAAGATTTAAGCCACGACAAGTTTTTGATCAACTTGTGGAGAAGTAAAACTATTTACCTTAGATTCAATCGCTGTACCCTTGAAGAAATTGGCGTTAGCTTCGGTATAGAATTTGTAGGGATTACCAAAGACATAGGCTTTGAAGTCATCTTCAGAAATTACGCCTTCTTTCACCAAATCCCAGCTTTCAGACAATGGTGAGGTGAGGTCGGGTACATCCCAGTGACCAACGTCTGAAGAATAGATAGCGTTAATCTTCACACCCAATGGATTAGCTCGGTTGTTGAATGCTGCGGCGATGGTGCGATCGTCAGATTCGGAACCAAAGAAGAAACTATTCACCCAGCGATCGCGGATATCTTCAATATTTTCAATTCCAGCAGCAGCAAAGTCTTCAAGTTCGCTACCAATTGGCGCACGGCTATGACGGCTAAAGGAAGAACCAAGTACACTCTTGGTTAATTCTTCTTTGCTGAGAGAATATCCTTCGGTAATTTCACCACCGAAACGCTCAAACAACTCGAACAACTCATCTGCATTGGTGAGGTCTGGGTTGTAGTTTTGTAGTGCTTTGAGATTGCGTTTGGAGAAACGATCTACCAAATGAATGTAGACATGAGCGCCCCAATCTGCGCCACCTTCCAGCATCCCCACGCGCAACTGGGGAAAACGTCTGGTAACGCCACCGAAGAACAACGCCTTGGCAAATGCTTGAGAACCATCGGCAAAGTGACCGATGTGATTGTTCATGTAGTTACTGATGGAGGAGCGCCCCGTCCAACCTTGGCTACCATAATGGGTAGTAATTGGTACGCCCAATTCCACAGCTTTAGCCCAGAAAGGATCGTAGTCGTATTCGCTATCTAATCCGTAAAAGTCAATGTAAGAAGCATATCTGGCGACTTCGGGGAATTTATCTGCGGGATATTTATCCGCGATCGCCTTAATCGGACGTTTCACACCACCAGGAATATTTGCTACTTTTAAACCTAGTGTTTTTACAGCAAACTCTAACTCCTCAATAGCTTCTTGAGGATTACCCATCGGGATACCAGCTACAGGAGTCAGGCGATCGCTATATTTGCGATAGATATCAGCGTGGTAGTGATTGACTGCGCGTTGCAATGCTTGACGGTTTTCTGGGCTGGCTCCCGCAGGTGCAAGCACATTATTAGGAAACAATACCGAATAATCTGAACCTTGCTCTGCTTGGCGTTCATAGAGTAGTGCAGGCAAAGTGTAAGTAGCTAAGTCTAGAGTATTGCGAGTAACTCTCGCCCACCAAGGCGATCGAATTGTGCGGTTGTATTGGCGTTCTTCAGGAGTTTGTTGATACCAGTCTTTACCGTTGCTTTTGGAGTTGAGACGAGAAGATTCTGCCTTGCGTAATTCGTCTACAAGCTTTGACCCGCCGTACTTAGCGATGTAATCTTCAAAAGCTGGGGTGAAATCATTAGTGTGAACATCAGTATCGATAACCGGATAATCAAGGGTAGCTCTGATTGCGGCAGAGGGTGAAGTCTTCAATCTGCTATATTCAGTCATATTTTTTCCTTCAAAAAATCACAGGTTTTTCCGAGCATCCAACGGAGCGTAGGATAATGATTTTCAGCTTCTGTAGGGTGGTGATCTACAGAAGAAACGCTGTAAAAGATATGGCTTAACCATCTATAAAAAATTGATTTACGCCCTTTAGGCACAGGTTTTTTGTGCAGACATGAAAAACTTATTTATGCCAACACTAATCTTTCATCCAGTTGTTTGACAGTAAATTGATTAACTGGACGACGCAGACCTAAATTTTCACGCAAGGTACTACCTTCGTATTCAGTACGGAAAAGTCCGCGTTTTTGGAGGACGGGAACGACTAAGTTAACGAAGTCATCCAACCCTGTAGGTAAGATGGGCGGCATAATATTAAAGCCATCGGCCGCACCATTGTTAAACCATTCTTCTAGTTGGTCAGCAATGGTTTCTGGAGTGCCAAGTATGGTGCGATGACCTCGCGCAGTCGCCAGAGCAAGATATAACTGACGGAGTGTCAGAGTACCACGAGTCGCTAAATCTTTCACTAGTTTTAGACGACTCTTGTTGTTATTGGTCTCGTTGGGTAGTTCGGGAGCTAAATCATCTAAGGAATATTTCGATAAATCGACACCTTTGTAATAGGTCTTTAAAATACCCCAGGCCACATCAGGATGAATTAAAGATTGCAAGAATTCGTACTTCTCTTGAGCTTCTTCTTCAGTCCGGCCAATGATGGGGAAAGCCCCAGGCATAATTTTTAGATCCTCTGGAGAGCGTCCGTATTTTGCTAACCGACCTTTCACATCAGCATAAAATTCTTGGGCATCAGCGAGGGTTTGATTAGCGGTGAATATGACTTCAGCCGTACGCGCGGCTAAGTCTCGTCCGGCTTCTGATGCTCCGGCCTGGACAATTACCGGATAACCTTGAGGCGGACGACCAACGTTTAAAGGGCCTTTGACGGAAAAATGTTGGCCTTTGTGGTTGAGTGTATGCAGTTTGTCGGGATCAAAATAAATCCCAGATTCTTTGTCACGGATAAAAGCATCATCGTCCCAGCTATCCCATAGCCCTTTTACCACTTTAACGAACTCTTCAGCCCGTTCATAACGCTGGCTATGTTCTGGGTGATGTTGAAGACCAAAATTAGCTGCGGCGTTCTCATTGCCTGTAGTAACTACATTCCAGCCCGCGCGGCCGTTGCTCAAATAGTCTAGAGAAGCAAACTTACGTGCGAGGGTGTAGGGTTCTTCGTAGGTAGTTGAGGCGGTGGCAATAAAGCCGATATTTTGGGTGACAGCAGACAAGGCCGAAAAGAGTGTGACTGGTTCAAAATGCACTAGTTTACCGTTACGTTTTTGAGTTTCTGGAGCGCCGCCCCAGACTCCTGGGCTATCTGCCAGAAAAACTGCATCGAACAAGCCACGTTGGGCGGTCTGGGTAATTTCTTTGTAATGCTCAAAATTAAACCCAGCATCTGCTTGTGAATCGGGGTGCCGCCATGCGGAAACATGATGTCCAGTCGCTTGAATAAATGCACCTAAACGAAACTTACGTGTTTTGCTCATCTGCTTTTTCTTTTCTATGCGTATAGCTAAAGGCTGTTTATGCAACGTCAGTCAAATATCTGACGCTACGATAAATTGGTGAATTTTTATGGGTCAAAGCTCGTATGTCTACTCTTGTTTGAGCTTGACAAAACTAGTAATGCTGCTGTTTGGCGTTTGAGCTTGTACCACAAATTAATGTAGTAGTCTGAGTCAGCATATACAGTTTACACATCCAGATACAGAAAAGATGTGCTGTACAACACAATATCATGAAAATCTAATTGTTAGTTAAACGAACATTAAGTATTGCAAACAGGGCTGACGCGGTGAGAGGAAAAATTAAGGGTGTAGTGAAATGTCGTGATGCAGTAATTTATTGGGCATCATAATGGCACGTCTTAGCAATTTAGGTGTTGCTCAAGCATTTGATTTGTAACTTTTTCTGTCTTAAATTCTAGTCATTACAAATGAGCAATATATTTAAATGTGATATTTTTGGATTTCGGGATAGTTTTTACACGGGTTGGATTGGGAATTACGAATATATTCAATGGCAATTAGTTTTCATTTTGAGCTTTTGGGCTTTATCTGGAGGAAATTCCCAAGCTGCTCAAGTGCATCAAAACAGAAGTTCATTAATAGCACTAGTCAGCAACTCAACATCAATTGATTCTGTGCTTTTTCACCATCAAGAAAGTCAGGAAATTAAACTTCTTGAACAATTAAATCAAGCACCGATTTTGATTGCTGCACCCGAAAATTTTAATCCTGGGTTGCGAGTACCACCACCATTACCCAAAACACCAGTCATAAAACCACCAGAAACACCTAGTCCACCTCCAGCATCAAAGCCTGGGAAACCAACTAAGCCTGTGGTGTTAGAAGGTATTCAAACTAATTTTCGCAATGATACTGATAACTTCGGTCAACATAATTTGTTTATCGAACCTACATTTCAGTGGCGATCGCCTAATGGCAATAAAATATTTCTCAAAACAGGTTTTGACTTTTTTGAACAACGGGGTGTGGCATCGGTTAGTAATATTCCTTTACAAATTGGTTGGCAAGGAAAAATTGGAGACATAACTTTACAAACAGCAGCCGGGGTTGATTTTTTTGACCGTTTACCCACAGCGATAAATTTCAATACTAAAGTTGAAATCCCAATTGTCCCGCCGAAAGTTTCCTCCACTGGAAAATTACTGTCGGGTTTAACTTTATCAGCCAACTTAGACCACAGTCCTTATAAATTTAACGCTCTTACTTTAGACAATCAAATTACGGCTTGGCGCTTTGGCCCTGATTTATATTGGCAGATTAATCGAGATACTAGTTTATTCTCTTCATTACGCTTGGGTAACTACAACGATGGGAATTCGGAAATTCAATCGTTCAGTCGGTTAGAACGCAAGTTAGGACAGTTTTCTTTAGCGGCTAACTTATTCACCTGGAGTTACGATCGCAATGTAGAAACTACACATGGCTATTTTTCTCCACCAGATTTTTTGGTATATAACGCTGAATTAGCTTGGGAAGGAGACATTGCCGATTTTTTGCGTTGTCGGCTATCTGCAACTTTAGGACAGCAACGTCTTAATGGTGAATTTGATAATGCTTATGGTTATCAAACTCGCTGTACAGCCAAGCTTTCGCCCAAACTAGAAGCTGACCTTGACTATAGCTTTAGTAATGTGCGGAATCAAGACACAGGGGGAAGTGGCTACGGTGGTAACTCTTTAACAGGACAGTTTCGTGTCAAATTTTAAAGTCAGGAATTATGAGACATTAGCCAATATTTGGCGTTGCTGAACTTTGGGATGTTTTTATCTCACGCAGAGAGTGATACCGTTTCACTTTAAGTTTGATACAAATAGACCGCAGGGGGCAGGGAGCAGGGAGCAGGGGGAAAGAATGAAAAACCCATAAATCTGTATCATTTTTTTCGTGAAATGGTATGAGAGTTTGAGATATTGAATGGGGAAATTTCATACTTTTATTCAGTAATACTAAATATTTTATACTGATGCCAGTATTTAATCTACGTATAAATAAATAATCATTGCGATTGCGTCGTTCCACTTCGTTGCACTCGCAATGACAGATTGTCAATGACTAAGCGGACTTGATATGACTCATGCTTCCTGATTGCTAATAACCACTAACAGATGTTAGTTAGCGTTGAAAGCTGGGAAAAATGAAGTTGTTAAGAGTTTAACCAAAGGACAATTCAGCAATCAGGAGACAGAATACCCAAACTGTATTTTGTCAAAGCAATAGATAAATTGTGGTTTTCAGTCGCTAATCTTAATTGAGATATGGCGCATTCTGACTCTTTTTCATCGCAAAAAAGAATTACAAAATAAGGCTTTAATCAGCATGAGTTCTGACTTTCAACCACCCCCTAAAGGCTTGTCCATCCTCACTTCTGTAGGCGGGGTGGTTACGGCGGTGATTGCGATCGCTGGGTTAAATTTTTGGTCTGGTCGTATTTCGCAAAAGACACAAACATCTGAAGTAGAAACACAAGCACAAAAAATCGCAAAACTTGATGCGAACTCCGCAGTTTCACCAGGAACACCAATTGCGACTAGTGAACTGACCAGCAAAACACCCTATATTGCGCCGGGAGTTGGTAAACTCGACGCAGCAGATATGGCAGCTGCGCGTTTAGCTTGGTCTTATTTTCAACAAAACTGGAACGAAAAAACTGGCTTAGTGAATTCTGCGGATGGTTTTGCATCTGTAACTATTTGGGATCAAGCAGCTGCGATCGCTGCTTTGGTGAGTGCGAAAGAACTCAACATTATTACCAGCACCGAATTTGAAGCGAAGATGACTAAGATGTTGCAGACTCTAGCATCCCTACCTTTATATAAAGGTGAATTGCCCAACAAAGTCTACAACGCCAAAACTTTGATACCTGTGAATTATGGTCAGCTAGATAAACGCGAAGAAATTGGTTGGATCAGCGATTGATTTGGGACGAATGGCCATTTGGTTGAAGATTGTAGAAGCCAAGTATCCCAAAATGCGATCGCCTGTACAAGCTGTTTGGCAGCACTGGAAAGTCAAGCGCCTGACGAAAAACGGTCAGATGTACGGTACTGCTGTTGTTGAAGGCAAAGAACAGTATAACCAAGAAGGTCGCTTGGGCTATGAAAACTATGCCGCCTACGGTTTGAAACTGTGGGGTTTAGATGTCAAGCAAGCCTTAGATTATCAGTCTAATACTGCCTTTGTGAATCTTTACGGTCAAGGAATTCCTTACGATCGCCGGGATGGGAATAACTCTGGGGGGAATAACTACGTCCTTAGTGAACCTTATATTCTGGACGGTATGGAAACAGGCTTTCAAGCATTACCCAAAGCTTATGCCGATAGAATTTTAGCTGCTCAAGCAGCGCGTTATCAAGCCACAAAAGAATTAACCGCCCTAACAGAAGACAATTTAGATCGTCCGCCTTACTTTGTCTATAACAGCTTGTTTGTGAACGGTAAACCTTGGGCGACAATTACCGATACTCAAGCACAACATAATAATTTACGTTTTCTCAGTGCCAAAGCGGCGATCGGTTGGCACATACTTTATCAAACAGACTACACGCGTTCCCTAACTGATACAGTTTTCCAGCAACTGAAATCAGATAAAGGTTGGTACAACGGCTTATACGAATCTCTGCGTCAACCAAATAAATCTCTCACTGCTAATAATAATGGCGTGATTTTAGAAAGCTTTCTTTATAAACAAGTGGGTAAACCTTTAATTGTTTGGGCGGGAATTAATTGAATAATAGCTAATTTGTAATTAAAAGCTTTCATACAAGTTATTAATTACTAATTATTGAAACTCAGAATTCTGACGATTAAAATTTTTTTTAATTTTATGTACCAGTACTTTTCACAAAAAATGTGGAGATGGATTGCATTGTTCTTAGTTGGAACATTGATGCAATTTTTGGTTTACATACCTACTCCAGTCTTATCTCAAAATGCTAATAGCTGTAGCAATATTACTGCGCCCCTCACAGCAGAAGAACAAACTTATGCGCGTGGTGCTTGGCAGTATTTTGTCAAAAATTATCAGCCAGCGACAGGATTGACCAATGCGGCTGGGGGTTATCCTTCGGGAACCCTTTGGGATATGGGGAATTATCTGATGGCGTTGAATGCGGCGCGATGGATGAATCTCACAGATCAAGCAGACTTTGATTCTCGTCTGAATAAATTTTTAACAGGTTTAGGCAATCTCAAGTTGTTTGAAGATGCTTTACCCAATAAAGTTTACAATACCGCTACTGGACAGATGGTTGATTATGGCAACAATCCGATTGAGCGAGGTATTGGCTGGTCGGCTTTAGATATCGGTCGGGTTTTAGCTGCATTTGATGTCATTCGTACTTGTCATCCTCAATATAATGATTGGCTTAAAGGAATTGTCGCCAAATGGCAAGTAGGGCGATCGCTCAAAGATGGACAACTTTACGGTGCTACTGTTTTACCTGATAACAAAACATTATTAGTCCAAGAAGGGCGACTCGGTTACGAAGAATATGGTGCTAGAGGTTATCAACTTTGGGGTTTTGCTGCACCCAAAGCTCTGGCTTTGGAACCCTATAAAATGGTTGAAGTTAATGGTGTACAAATTCCCGTTGATACTCGTGATTTTCAAAGCACTAACGCGAATAATTACGTTGTTAGTGAGTCTTATATTCTGGATGGAATTGAATTTGGCTTACAAGGTGAGTTAGCCGATTTTGCGGCGAGAGTTCTCGAAGTGCAGAAGCGGCGTTACGAAGCTACAGGTCAGTTGACAGCGGTGACAGAAGACAACATCGACCAAGCACCTTATTTTCTCTACAACACTGTTTACGCCAACGGGCAGAACTGGGCTACAATTACCGACACCAACCAACCTTATCCTCAGTTCCGCAGTGTGAGTACAAAAGCTGCTTTTGGTTGGCGTTACTTGTACCCAGATAATGCTTACGCTCAAAAGCTGTTTGATGCAGTTAAGGATCTCCGCAGTCCTGATGACAGTGGTTATTATGCGGGTATTTATGAGGAATCGAAACAGCCAAATAAAGCCTTAACTGGTAATACCAATGGGCTAATTTTGGAGATTTTGTACTACAAAGCCAGAGGGAATCGTTCTTTAATTACTGGTTCTGTAAATGCAACAGCCAAAGCGCCAAGTAACAATACTTCTGCGGCGACTCCCACACCCACAAATCCACCACAAACATCTGGGAATACTCCTAGAGTTGTGGAGGTAAAAGTTCCTACGCCACCAGCCAATAGTTCTCAAATCGAGGAAGTAGCGATTACACCCATCCCCCCAGTTGATAGTCCAGATTCATCATCTAAGTTGAAATTGACTCGACCTTTAACAGTGGTGGAAAGGCGCTATGCAGAGGCCGCATGGAGATATTTTCAAGCCAATTATCATCCAAAGAATGGCTTAATTGATGATCGCAGCGACTTCAAAGGTACAACTCTCTGGGGATTAGGAGATTATCTCGCCGCACTCCACGCCGCGCGATCGCTGGATGTGATTTCCCCGAAAGAATTTGACCAGCGCACCCGCCATATATTAGCAGCGTTAGGAAAACTACCGTTGTTTGCTGGTGAGTTACCAAATCGGGGTTATGATACGCGGACACTCCAACCTATAGATTACGGCGGAAACCCAGTAATCGAAGGCAATGGTTGGATCAGCCCTGGATATCGGCAGACTTTTAGCCGGGCTGTATAACTTAAAAAGTTATCATCCAGAATATACTAAAGCCGTTGATCAAATTGTCTTAGATTGGTCATACCTCCGGGTAGTCCGGGATGGAGTTCTCTCCAGTGCAACTGTGATTAAAAATCCCCAAGGGCGTTATCTTACCCGCGTCAATCTAGAAACCCGCTTGGGTTATGAAGAATATGCGGCGCGTGCTTTTCAACTGTGGGGATTTGATGTGGAAGGTTCCGCTGTAGGTGGGGAATATCAAACTAGTGTGGTGGAAGGAGTGAAAATACCAACTCAGCGCCAACGCACAGATACTAACTCCAAAGTTAACCAATACACCGTCAGTAATCCTTTCATTCTTTATGGGTTAGAGTTTGGCTTAGATCCGAAAATGCGATCGCTCTTTGAGCCAATTTTCCAAGCCCAAGCCGAACGTTACCGTCGCACCAACACACTCACAGCCTCGGCGACTACCTTAATCGACCGCAAGCCTTACACAGTCCACAGCGCCATTACAGCCCAGGGTAAACCTTGGGAAGCTATAGGTGATGACGGACAAACTTTACCTCAAGGGCGCATGGTCAGTACATCTGTGGCTTTTGCCTATCACGCTCTCCTGCCAGACAATCAGTATAGTCAAAAGTTAGTCCAAGGAACCACTGACTTATATAACCCACTCACAGGTTTTTACGAAGGCTTTTATGAAACCACAGGTAAAACAGCCGTTGGTTTCACCAGCAGTACCAACAGTATGATTTTGCAATCCTTACTATACACACTCACAAATCACCAACCCTTAATTTGTGCAACTACTTCTCTCAAATCTCCCTGGTGGAAAACTATAGCCCAAGGAGATTCCGGCCGCGGTCTCCCCAGAATTCCTCAACCAAAAATTAGCTTAATGTCTGATAGTTCTGGAAGTTACTGGGTATCTGGTAGCAAAAATACAAAAGTTACAAAATGATTTAGTCAGAAACAGGAGTGTAGAGCTAGATATCTCCTGTCTCTACCATAATTTTATTTTTGGTGTCACCATGACTTCTGCATCTATTAATAATTCCACCAACGTTTTCGGCAACAGTCGCTCAATCCTCAAAAAAAGAACATTATTATTTCGCTACCTAGCAGAAATTAATTTAATTTTTGGGATTTGGTATTTACAATGGCGCATCACCCATTCCATCAATTTTGATGCTTTGTGGCTTTCAATTCCGTTGCTATTAGCAGAAATTTATAGCTATTTTGGCGGTGCGATGTTTGTCATTGGTTTATGGCGGCCTTTAGTTCGACAGGTTAAGTCTCTTGACCAAATGATGCCACCTTTACCGCCAGCCGAATGGCCAACAGTAGATGTATTTATCACCTGTTACAATGAACCACCAGAAATTGTTCAACAAACTGCTTTGGCAGCTTTAGCAATAGATTATCCTGCTACTAAGTTGCATGTTTATGTATTAGATGATGGTAACTCGGCTGAAATCCGAGCCATGACAGAAAGGTTATGTATTGCAGATTTGCAATCACCACTCCTACAAAAAGAAGCAAATCGAATTGATACCGAACGCTCACAATTAATAGAACGTCTTCAACAATTAGAAAAATTAAAGTTTAATACTCAAGCTGCTGAAAAATGGTTACAAGAAATTTCATCAACGCAGAATCAAGATAAAACATCTACAGAAGTATTTGTCCAAAGTCTCCAACAGTTTATTTTGTGGTTGCCGCCAGAACATCAAAGTATTACTGAACGACTTAATACTGAGCAACAAGCTTTAGAAAAAGCTATTTACCGCAAAGAACTAGAATTAGTTGAACTGGCTCGATTTCACTACATTGCACGTCCTAAACCTGTGGGTGTACCTCATCATGCCAAAGCAGGTAATCTGAACTATGCAATTTTTTCTGGTGAAACCTATGGAGAATTTATTCTCACTTTAGATGCTGATCATATTCCTAAAGTACAGTTTCTCAAGCGAGTCTTACCCTATTTTTATACATATAATCTTTTCAATGGTAAGTACGAACAAAACCGTATTGCTTTTGTTCAAACACCCCAAGACTTTTATAATATTCCTGCTGGTGATCCTTTTGGACATAAAGCTAGTTTATTTTATGGGCCGCTACAACAAGGAAAAGATGGCATGAATGCGGCCTTTTATACAGGAACAAATGCCGTTCTCCGTCGAGAAGCACTAATTAATGTAGGGCTGCAATATTTTGCTGATGAGTTTAGCAAAGATGAAACAAGATTAGATGAATTTCAATTAGTTGGTGGTGTATCCAGCAATAGTATTACAGAAGATATGAATACAGCTATGCGTTTGCATGGTGCTGGGTGGAAATCTATTTATCATCATGAATTGTTAGCAGAAGGTTTGGCTCCTGATGATTTGAGTTCTACTTTAAAACAGCGACTACGTTGGGCGCAAGGAACTATCCAAGTTTTACTGAGAGAAAATCCCTTTGCAAAACCAGGGCTAACATTTTGGCAACGACTGCAATATTTCAAGACGATGTATAGCTACTTTTCCGGTTTTGCAACTCTTGTATTTATTTCTTGCCCAATTATTTACTTATTTACAGAAATTGCTCCTGTGCAAACCTTCGGGTATGATTTCGCTATACATTTTTTTCCAGCTTTTATAATTAATCGCCTCACTTTTTTAGCAGTGACTTGGGGTATTCCCGCTGGTGAAGTATGGCGTTCAGAACAATATGCGATCGCACTCTTTCCTTTATTAATTCAAGCTGTATGGAGTGTGTTCACTGGACAAAAAATTAATTTCCAAGTCACACCTAAACAACGGCAATCTGGCATTTATCTCCGGTTGGTTTGGCCGCAATTACTTATCTTTTTTCTCACTATTTTAGGTATGTTATGGATTCTTTATCGTTTGGTTATTGGCAATCTCAATCATCCTTGGGTTCACTTACTAAATAGTGCTTGGGCTATTTATAATTTACTGCTATTGTGGGTAGTGATTCGTGCTGCTATTTGGCAACCATCAAAAGAGTCTTAAAGATTTCACCAAAATTACTCATTACTGAATAAAGAAATGATGTAAATTGTATTTTGTAGTCTGAAAGTTAGCAAAAAACTTGCACTTAAAGAATACAAATGCCAAAATATAAAAATGTGAGATTTAATACAAAAAACAGCGAGTAACTAATGAGTTCTAAAATTGAAATAATTCAACCATCGGGAATTTTAAATGGCATTAGTGGTAATCAGTTGCGGCGTGAAGTTAGCGACTTACTAGATAATGGTGTGGAAATTTTATTAATTGATTTGAAAGAAGTTACTTTTATCGATAGCTCTGGCTTAGGGTCTTTAGTCTCAGCAATGCAAATAGCAAAAACTGCTAATGCTAAACTATTTGTTTGCTCTGTAAGTGACCAAGTGAGAATGTTATTTGAATTGACAAAAATTGATCGAGTGATTCAAACCTTTACCGATCAAGATGATTTTAAACAACAAGTATTAACAACTCTGTGAACTAATAAGCAATTACACCATTTGATTTAAGCTGCACTACCAAAATGAATTTTGAGCAAAGAGAAATCATCTTCCAGACTTTGTTGAATATTGAGTGTCATAATTTGCATTAATAGATTTTGAATATGGCAATTATTTACTCGGTTATATTTGATTAATATTTCGATGAAAGCATCGAGTCCCAAGATATTTCCATTTGGTTGATTGATTTCATAAACCCCATCGCTAAATATATAAAGAATGCTATTTGCTTCAATATCAAAAACAGCCTCTGCAAAGTCAACTTCTGGCACAAAGCCTATAGGTAAATCTAAAGAACTCAGTTGTTTAACTTGCAAATTAGTATAAGAGTTACCTGATAGCAGTACAGCAGGTGGATGTCCGGCGTTGGCGTAGACAAGTTGATGCTTAATGCGATGATAAACTCCATACCAGATGGTAAAATATTTAGCACCGTGATTACTCATCTGAAAGTGATGATTGAGTGCTTTGAGAACTTCACTGGGGTGACAAAAATTAGTGTTGGGTAAAGATTGCGATCGCAGAATATTCAGCACAGATACAGAAAGCAGCGCCGAACCTACCCCATGTCCTGATACATCCAGGAGATAAATTACTAAATGCTCGTCATCTAGCCAATAATAATCAAAGCAATCACCGCCTAACTGTGCAGAGGGAATGAATAGTGCTTCTGTAGTTACTTTTCCCGTAAGTGGTGGCGGTAAGAGCGATCGCACATATTCAGCAGCCTCAGCTAATTCTGCTTCCATAATTTGCTTTTGGGTTTGCAAAGTTTGGTTGAGTATTTCTAAAGCTTGTTTTTGACTTTGCAAATCTTGATTTAGTTGATGTAACCTCAGTCCAGCACGGACTCGTGCTTTTAACTCATTCATCTCGATGGGTTTAGAGATAAACTCATCTGCTCCCGCATCCAACCCTCTGACTCTATCGTCTTCTTCTCCTCTAGCTGCTCCCTTAGCAGTCAGCAAAATAAAAAAAGTAGTAGCTAACTCTGGATCTGCTTTAATTTGCCGACACACTTCCAATCCATCTAGTTTTGACATTACCCAATCACAAATAATCAAAGCAGGGCGAAGTCGGCGCGCTTGAGTAATTCCTTCTTCACCGTTTTTCGCCACAGTTATTTCATAACCCTGATTTTCGAGTGTTCTTTTCAGGACTGCCTGAACAATTGGGTCATCATCAATAACTAAAATTTTTACCATAAATTACAGCTTACTCAATATAACAATAATTAAATATCTTATTCACATTTAAAATTAACTAGATTTTAGTTGTAAATGTATAGTAAAAATACTCAAATTAAATAAATTGAGTTCCGCTTATGATATAAGCTCAACATTTAATAAAATCAAAGTGGATCATAAAATTTGTTTAAAAGTCAATACAGACCTGAATGCCTCGTCTGAGATTTTGTCTTGGTTTGAGCAAATTAACCACGCACAAATGATTAATCAACAAATTTGGTGGCAATGTCAAACTCTGTTAATAGAGGGATTTGCCAACATTGTTGAACATGCTCACAAAAATTTACCCAAAGAAACTCCGATTGAGATAGAAGTTTGCTTGTCAAATCAACAGATGGAAATACGCATATTATCTCGCGGAGAAGCGTTTGATTTAGAAAAACAATTAAGAGAAGTCACTGAACTTAAAGATAATCAACAAGAACGAGGACGCGGCTTGAAAATTATGTCGGCGATCGCCGACAAATTGAGCTACGAAAAAATAGCGGATAACTATTACTGTTTATTTATTAGTAAATTTTATTAGAAATATTAAACAAAAAAACTTGACTTATAGCAAAAGTCAAGAATATCAGCCGAATAAATTTTGACAATTTCTTGTTCCCCAAGTGTACGTCTAAGGTCATAAATCAAATAGGATGAAAGCACCATTACCTGATAACGAAGTACAAAGAATAGAGGCGCTTTTAGAATATAAAATCCTCGATACTCCATCTGAGGCAGCATTTGATGACCTGACTCATTTAGCATCGTATATTTGTGGAACTCCGATTGCTTTAATCAGCTTAATTGATCGCAATCGTCAGTGGTTTAAGTCAAAAGTCGGGCTGGATGCACTAGAAACACACAGAGATTTAGCCTTTTGCGCCCATGCCATTTTACAGCCTGACATTTTTACTGTACCTGATGCGACAGATGACGAACGCTTTGCTACCAACCCATTAGTTACCGCTGACCCCGATATTCGGTTTTATGCTGGTGTGCCGTTGATTAACCCTGAAGGCTATGCTGTAGGCACACTTTGCGTAATTGATCGTGTACCACGAAACCTGTCTTCTGAGCAGGTAGAGGCATTACGCACTCTCGGCCGCCAAGTCATCAAGCAAATGGAAATGCGGCGGAATTTAGCAAGTTTAGTACTAGTTGCTGATGAACGTAAGCATAAACAAAAAGTACATAAGCATTTCTTTAAAAGGGTTGCTGGTGGCTTTGGTTTAGCTTCAGTAATTTTAGTTTTGATAGGTCTAATTTCTTACAAAAATACCAAATTATTTATTAATACAAATCATCAAATTCAAAAAACCCAAAAGCAAATTAACCGCTTAGAAACATTACTGTCTGATATTAAAGATGCGGAAGCTGCACAACAAAGTTACATTCTGACAGGAGACAAATTTTATTTAGTTCCATATCAAGCAGCACTGGCAAATATTGATGAACAAATAACAAATCTGCAAAATGCCACAGTAGAGCAACCTCAGAAACAACAGCAGCTAATTATTCTGCAACAACTGATAACAGCTAAACTTATTTTGTTAAAAAAAATCATCAATCTGCGCCAAAGTCAAGGGTTTGTAGTCGCATTGCAGACTATGTTAAAAGATAAAAAAAATAACTTAATGGATGATATCCACAAAGCAATTTATGAGATAGAAAAAGAGGAAAAAGAATTATTAAAAGAGCAATCACAAACGGCAAAAGTCAGTTCCGGCTACACAATTTTAATCCTCGCTTTTGCCATTTTTCTGAGCTTTGTGATTCTGGCTGTAGTCTACTACCTAATTTATTGTGAATTTACGACACGCAAATCGATAGAAGATACACTCCAAGAAGAGCGTAATTTTATTTCAGCAGTGCTGGATACAGCCAGTGCCTTGGTAATAGTGCTTGATGCTCAAGGGCAAATTGTTCGTTTCAATCAAGCTTGTGAGCAAATCACAGGTTACTCATTTGAGGAGGTCAGGGGTAGATATTTCTGGAATTTGTTTTTACTTCCAGAAGAAGTAGAACCAGTCAAAGCAGTATTCGCTCAGTTACAAGCAGGTAATCATCATCAAGGCTATCAAAATTACGAAAACTATTGGGTAACTAAAAATGGTAGTAAGCGGTTGATTGCTTGGTCAAATGCTATTCTCCAAGGCTACGAAGGTGTAGTGGAATATGTTATTGGTACAGGGATTGACATTACCGATAGCAAACGCGCACAAAAACATTTGA
Source organism: Nostoc sp. C96 (assembly GCF_059384975.1). Taxonomy (NCBI): domain Bacteria; kingdom Bacillati; phylum Cyanobacteriota; class Cyanophyceae; order Nostocales; family Nostocaceae; genus Nostoc; species Nostoc sp. C96. The sequence goes on from NZ_CM182020.1 coordinate 2,138,090, forward strand.
TTGCACAATATGCAATTACCCGCGTTTTAGCAGAATCAACAACGATCGCCGAAACAATTCCGCAGATTCTCCAAGCTATTTGTGAGAGCTTGGGATGGGATGTGAGTGAAATTTGGATGGTTGACCAGCAAGCAAATGTACTCAGTTTTTTTGACTTGTGGCATCGTGAATCGTTAGATATACAAGACTTGAAAACACAGAGTCAGCAAATCACATTTGCACCAGAAATTGGATTACCTGGTCGTGTTTGGTCGAGTTGTGACAGTGTGTGGTTGACGGATGTTCCTAGTGATGCCAACTTTTTGCGAAACCAAGCTGTAACTCAATTAGGATTGCATAGCGCTTTTGGTTTTCCTGTTCGCAGTGAACATAAAATCTTTGGTGTTATTACCTGTTTCAGCCATCAAATTCAGCAATATGACCAAAATTTGACAAAAATTATTAATTCCATTGGTGAACAAGTAGGGCAGTTTATTCAACGCAAAAAAGCCGAAGAAGAACTACAAAGGCAAAACTTGCGATCGCAATTATTTACAGAAATTACCTTAAAGATTCGCCAATCTTTGCAAATTGAAGAAATTTTAGAAATCACTGTCAAAGAAGTTCAAAAAATTCTGCAAACTGACCGCGTTTTAATTTCGCAAATGTCCCTCAATAGCGCGGATAATATGTTGGTTGAGGCAGTAGTTTCTGACTGGCCATCAATTAAATCACAAAATATTGCTGATTCTTACTTACAAACAGAATATCAACAACAATATTACCTTCAACAATACCGCAAAAAGCAGATTGAAGTGATAGCTGAGTTTGATTTGCTGGGCATTCAACAAAGTCATCTAAAATTACTGCAACAACTGGGAGTAAAAGCCAACTTAGTTATCCCTATACTCGTCAAAGAAGAACTCTGCGGTTTATTAATTGCTCATCAGTGTACCTCTCCCCATCAATGGTCAAGTTTTGAAACTCATCTTCTGAGGCAAATTGCTGACCAAGTAGGTATTGCGATCGCTCAAGCCCAATTACTAAAAGTAGAAACAAGACAACGAGAAGAACTAGAAGTGGCTCGTCGCCAAGCCGAATTAGCTTCTCAAGCCAAAAGTGCATTTTTGGCTAATATGAGTCATGAAATTCGGACTCCCATGAATGCTGTGTTGGGGATGACTGGTTTGATGTTAGAAACTCCCCTCAATCAAGAGCAGCAAGATTTTATTGAAACAATTCGCATTAGCGGTGATGCGCTGTTAAGCCTGATTAACGAGATTTTGGATTTATCCAAACTTGAAGCTGGGGAAATGACTTTAGAAACCCTCAATTTTGATTTAGCAACTTGTGTCGAAGAAGTCTTAGATTTATTAGCTCCCCAAGCGCATCAAAAGCAATTAGAAATTGCCGCTTTAATTTATCGCAACGTTCCAACTCTTCTCCAAGGAGATGCTAGTCGCTTACGGCAAATTTTGATGAACTTGATTAGTAATGCGATCAAGTTCACCAGTACTGGAGAAGTATTAGTCAAAGCCGAATTGTGCTGGGAAAATACCACGACAGCTAATATTCGCTTTGCTATTACCGATACTGGGCTGGGTATTACTACAGAAAACCAACGCAAACTATTTACCTCATTTACCCAAGTACATACTGTTAATACTTACAATTATGGCGGTACTGGTTTGGGATTGGCTATCTGCAAACAACTTGTGACCTTGATGAAAGGAGAAATTGGCGTAGAAAGTGAGTTAGGTAAAGGCTCCGAGTTTTGGTTTGAGATTCCTTTTGCCAAACAAATCCAGCCGAATACGGTAACAGACGATCGCGGAATTTTGTGCGATCGCCGCCTGCTTTTAGTCGATGACAACACTACTAACTACAAAATCATCGCTCATCAAGCCACCCGCTGGGGAATACAGGTAGATAAAGCTGATAGTGCAGACGTGGCTCTCAGCACTATGGAAGCAGCTGATCAGCAAGGAAATCCCTATGATGTGGTTTTAATTGATATGCAGATGTGCCAAACAGATGGGATGGCTTTAGCAGAAACAATCAAGGCTCAACCTACTATGGCTGAGATACCTTTAGTGATGCTGACATCTACTCAGCAGCGGGAGGAAATACAGCGATCGCTCACAATGGGATTTGCTGCTTATTTAGTCAAACCTGTGAAGCCATCCCGCCTCCTGGATACTCTCACAAATATTTTAGGGTTCCAATTACCACCAGAACAACAGCATCTACCAAGTCATCAGGGTTTAGAAATGAACAATTTGCAAAATAGCCGCCTTCATGTTGCTACTGGCTCCACTAAATTAAGAATTCTCGTGGCTGAGGATAATTTAGTCAATCAAAAAGTTGCTCTTAAACAGCTTAAAAGTCTGGGTTACAATGCCGATGTTGCCGCTAATGGCCAAGAAGTTTTACAACTGTTAGAAAAAATTCCTTACGATGTGATTTTGATGGATTGCCAAATGCCAGTTCTGGATGGTTTAGAAACAACCAAAGAAATTCATCGTTGGCATGAAAGTTATTTTGCTAATCGTCGTCGTCCAGTCATCATTGCTATGACAGCTAATGCCATGAAGGAAGATAAACAATTGTGTTTAGATGCTGGTATGGACGACTATCTGAGTAAGCCTGTGATGAAGGAGAAGCTGGCAGCTGTATTAGAACATTGGAGCCAGTTTTTGGTGGAAATTCACACAGATATTAAATCTGTTCATCCAGTTTCTACAACCGCAGAGGATTTAGATACATTGCCCATTGATTGGGAACATTTGCATCAGCTGTCAGAAAATGATCACGAATTTGAAGAGCAACTGTTGGAGATCTTTGTGAAAGATATGTACACTCGTTTAGAGTTAACCAAAGAGGCGATCGCCAACAGTGACTTTCAGTTAATGGCGCAACAAGCCCATCAAATTAAAGGCACTAGTAATAATATCGGAGCTAAATCTATGTATTTAGTTGCGGAAAAATTAGAACAACTGGCTATTTATCAAGAACGCAGAGGTAGCACTGAAATAATTTCAGAACTAGAGAATTTTGTCAACCGTATTCAAGCATTTATAACCAATAGCCATAATTAAAAGAAAAATCCTTCTTTTTTAAGCTAAAGCCCGATTAATTGCCTCTTCTTGACCAACTAAAGATAAGTAAGGTGTTTCTAAATATCGACTAGCGGCGGTTTGGGCATCTTCCACACTCACCGCAGCAATTAGCTCTTGAAATTGGCTGTCAAAATTAATGCCTAACCCTAAGATTTCATACCAGCCGTAAATTTGAGCAATTTGTCCGTTAGTTTGTTTACCTAAAGCATACTGTCCGAGAATTTTATTTTTCGCAGCTTGGAAGGCGTTGGCTGAGACTTCTGTAGTACACAGTAAATCAACTTCTGCCCGCAGTCCTTCAATAGCAATAGTGGTATTTTCTGGGGCTGTACCCATGTAGACGACAAAAGAACCTGGATACAATCGAGTGGGGTAAAAAGCAGAGACTTCGTATGCTAGACCGCGCTTTTCTCGCAATTCCACAAATAAACGGCTAGATAAGCCATTGCCTAAATAGGTAGAAAGCAGTTTAAGTGGGGCGTAGTCTGGAGAATTAACGGCTGCACCTAAATAACCCAACATAACAATTGATTGTTGTGTTTGTAGCGGCTTGAGTAGCTGTTGTGGGTTAACTGGAATTTCTGGCAAATTTAAAACTGGTTGTGCTTGTGTGGGTATTTTCCAGTCACCAAATACTTGTTCTACTAATGCGACTGCTTCTGTTAAGGTAATTCTGCCAGCAATACTCACGACCAAATTATCTGGACGAAAATAAGTTTGGTGATACTGCACCAAGTCTTGGCGGGTAATGCGGCTCATTGTCGTTTCATCTCCTAGCAATGACATAGCATAGGGATGATTTTGATATATTGCCCGCCGCATTTGCTCAAAGGCTAAAGTAAAAGGCTGTTCTTTTTGGGAGCGAATATCTTGTAAAGCTAACCGCCGTTCTAATTCTACCTGTTCTTCGGGGAAGGTAGGCGATCGCAAAATTCGCCCTGCTAGTGCCAATATATTCGCAAAGTCTGAAGTGACGGTCTTCAAGGACAACAAAAAATAATCTGTAGAGGTATCTGCACTCAAACTAGCCCCTACAGATTCTACGTGTTCAGCAATTTCCAAGCTAGAAAGCCCATCACAGCCTTTAGTCATGACAGCGGAAAGTAAATGTGCTAATCCCGCCTGTTCTCGTTGTTCGTAACAACTACCAGCCCGGAGAAAAATTCGCCCTGCAATAATATCCGCCGCTGGATTTTCCGCCACCAACACAACAATGCCGTTATTGAGTACAGTGCGATGAATAAAGGACTGAGAAAGGGAAGGTTTTACGGTTGGAGTCATTTTTGAATAGTCAATAGTCATTGGTCATTGGTGAGTCAGTGCGGTCTTGGGGGTTTCCCCCATGAGCAACTGGCGAACCCGAAGGGTCATTAGTCATTTGTTCGCTTCCGCCTTCCTGTTTCCCTGCCTTTTCTAGACAAAAATCTGGACTAACATGGTTTCAGGATAGTCACTGCATAATTTTGCGGTGAAAGATACTGTTTAGCTAATTGTTGCAGTTCTTGGGTAGTAAATGACTGAATTTGCTGCGGATAAGTTATTGCCACTTCAGCTTGGGCAATAGTGTTGTAGTAACCATAAAGTCCTGTCAGTTGATTGGGCGTTTCCGTCGAAAAGGCATACTCATTACATAACAACCGACGCATTCTCGCTAATTCTTGTTCGCTAATGCCTTCAGTTTGCAAATCATGTAAATGGTTGCGAATTAATTCCTCAACTTTCTCGATGTTTTCTGGTTCTAACCAAGCAGTGATAGTAAATAAACTGGATTCTTTTTGAAGAGAAAAATTACTACAAACTCCATGTACTAATTGCTGTTCTTCCCGTAAGTCACGGACTAAGCGAGAAGTTCGCCCTTCTGTTAAGAATACAGATAACACATCTAAGCCATAAGCGGTGCGGAGTTGCTCAACTCCCGGTGCAGTCCACGCCATCAGCAACCGTGCTTGCTCCATCCTGGGTAAACACAGTTCTTGACGCTGTATCCCTCGAATTACTGGTTGTATGGCTGGGATGGATAGGGGACAATCAACAGGTTCAGTAAAATTTGCAAATGATTGATTTACTAATTCCCAGGCTTTTGCTTGCTCAATACCACCGACAACTACCACAGTCATATTTTCTGGTTGATAATGAGCGCGATGAAAACAGCGCATATCATCGGCTGACTGCTGCATCAGTTCCATTTCCGTACCCAGCACCGAACGTCCATAGGGATGGTACTGATAAACGTTTTTGATGAGAGACTGAAATCCTAGCCAGTCGGGATCATCTTGACAAGAACGAATTTCTTCTAGTACTACATCCCGTTCGCGCAAGAATTCATCATCAGGAATTGCCGCATTTACTAGTAGTTCTCCTAGACAAGGCAATGTATCTGCTAAATAAGGTGCAGCTGTGGTCACACAATAATGAGCATAGTCGTGACTGGTGGCTGCGTTACTCACACCACCACGGTTTTCAATTTTGTGATCAAAAGCTCCAGGGGCTAGTGTAGGTGTCCCTTTAAAAATCATGTGTTCTAAAAAATGAGCCATCCCAAACCACTGTTCTGGCTCTCTGGCTGCTCCAGCACGCACCCATACATCCGCCACAACTACAGGAGTAGTCGGAATTTCTTGATGAATAAACGTTAAACCATTGTCGAGTCGGAAAATGGAGGCTGGAAAAACCGGATGAATTAATTGCTGTGACAATTTTTTGTAGATTTAACCACAATTTAACGTAATTTGGCCATCTTAACTCTTAACGAAACCTAAATTAGAATCATTTGCTACAGATTTAACTTTATTAATAATGTATTTTAAATAATTTAAATTTATGAGTTGTCCTCAAGCAAGTGCTAAGTATAAATCTATGTTGTGTCACAGACATTGCATAAATATTTGTTGGGATTATGCAAAGATGCAAAGAATTATGTAAACAAAACGGCTTTTGCCAGCAGTCTAAAGTTTAAGGTCATGAGAAAGGTAGATTCCCTGATACCATGTACAATTTCTATTGATACCCTTCTTTGCCTTAACTTCATAAACTTATTGTGCTAATTATCTCAGTATTCAGCCACCGTGCTTATGCGTAATTCTACAAAAAAATTTTCAGTATAATCCCGTGTTTAAGCTTAGTATAATAAAAAATATTGTTTAAGTATTAATGTTTTAATAGGATGTTGGAGAACTAAAAACGGGCGTTAAAGATCAGCGGCTGTCACTATAGAACGTAACTATACAATCTGACGAGTATAAATCCCACAACACACAACCTTTCAGTAGAATGATAAGCTGTTGATAATGGCTCAAGTCAGAAAAAATGGAGAAAGCCGTAACATTAGAAGATGCTCTTGCATTGGTAACACAACTTTCGTTAGTAGATAAGATACGCTTGATTGAACAAGTCGCACCGCAAATTGAACAAGAGTTAATCACAATTCAGCCGAAACCCCGAACTTCTTTAAGAGGAATGTGGAAGGGTAGTCACATAACAGAGTCAGATATTGCTGAAGTGAGACAGCAAATGTGGTCAAATTTTCCCCGCGAGGATGTTTGATGTCTAATTTGGTAACTGATACCCATGCTTTGATTTGGTATCTAGAAGATAGTCCAAACCTCAGCATTGCTGCTAACCAGGCTTTTGAAAAATGCGATCGCGGCGAGATTGTTATTTACATTCCAACAATTTGCCTTGTAGAAATTGTTTATTTACAAGAAAAAGGGCGCATATCAGCACAAATGAAGACTCAGCTAGATGCTGCGTTAATAGCTGAAAATAGTGGTTTAATCCTAGCGGATCTTACAGGTGAGGTAGTCGCAGCATTGACAACAATACCACGAGATAGTATTCCTGATATGCCTGACAGAATTATTGCAGCTACCGCCAAGCATTTAGGTTTACCCTTAATTAGCCGAGACTCCAAAATAACTGTATCTGGAATAAATGTTATTTGGTAACTTGAATGTTTTTATAGTTGCGATCGCACTTAGTCAAATCGTGTAATAAACTAAGTTTAAGATAATTATGCACTGTTGATAATAACTAAGGTCAGACAAAAGTTGCCTTCATCTAACCTTAAATTTAAGCTAATTTTTGCTAATATCTGGATTACTACCTTTAAGTTTTTGCTTCATCAGTTCCTGTAATTCAGCTACTTTTTTCGTAATCTCAGGATCTTCTATTTCGTTGGCTACTCGTGCAAGTTCATTTGTTAGATCTTGTCCTTTTTTTAATCTATTACGTCGTCTTTCATATTCCAAATTATCAAGATTTCGCTGGATCAACTTGGGATCAGGAACTGTAAAGGTAATTTGCTCATAGTTAGCAAGTATAGTTTGTATTTCATTAAAGGAAACTTTAACTTTTTCTCCTACACCAGTTAAATAGCACCACCCACGAGCGCGCGTCATTGCTGTAAAAGCTTGATTTCGCTCTTGAACAATCAGATTAGAATTTCTACCAACTTCTTCAAAACCAATTACGTAAACGACAGCAGCCTCATTTCCTTTAGCTCTAAAAATTCCTGTCAATGTAACATGGTTAGCCTTACGAAATACTGCACCATCTGTATCCACGCCTACTTTTGCTGAGTTAATCTTTAGATTTGTTAGCTTTTGTTGCAAGGTTTCAAAATCTTTAGACATTCTGCGTGGATCAAGAGATATAACCACAATATCATCTGGCTTTAGTTCATCTTCTTGAATATTTTTGTAAATCTGTTTTGCTACCCAATCTATTTCTGCTTCCACTGTTGTAAAAGCTATACATTGAACTAAGTTTTTACCTTTAGTTAATTTTTCTAAAGGATTAGGAGAATTAGCTTCTGGTCTTCTTACTGTAACTCTTTCCCCAGTCTTAAATTGTCCTGCTACTATTTCATATCCAATATCTTCCCATCCGCCTGATGTAGGAATAGACTGGACAGCACCTTGCGGTCTCAGTAATCCCATTCCAAAAATATGAGCAGTAACTAGAATAGGACGAGGAGTACGATAGCAATGATATAAAATTAAATCTTTTTCTATTTCGCTGTCTGGATAATTACCCTCTAGATCAACAATTGGAGAGCCATCCAAATGGGTTCCAAATATTTCAATAGCTGTAGGAATAGACAAACTTTCTAGGCTTTGAACTTCATCATAAGCCCATATCAATCTTTTAGGTTCTCTCAAAATACTGTAGCATAACTTGTAAAATTCAAAATTAAAATCTTGTGCTTCATCGATTATTATAGCATCAAATAGCTGAGGGATTTCATCATTACTTTCCCGCAGTTCTTTACAGCAGTTTCCTAATATTTCGCTATATTCCTTATAACTATAAATGTTCTTAGCTTCACTAAATGTACGGGAGCTACGATTCATCTTATTAGCAACCAAACGGTACATTCCTTGAAGGTCTTTTCCACCCCAACCATGTAGTATTCTAATCTTACTCCAATCTGGATCGCCATCAGTCCACCAACGGTAAAAACGGGTAATATGACTTTTTATTTGTGCATATAAACTTTTAGTGTAAAACGTATAAGCAATATTCCAATTTGGATATTTCAAATGCATCCAAGCCGCCTTCATACACATTACGACTGTCTTGCCAGAACCAGCCAGTCCTCTTATTCTTTGTGGCCCATTCGGAATCTGTATAGCAACTTTTTCCTGTTCTTTGTCAAGAGCCATCATTTGAGCCTCAACTTCTCTAAGTAAAGCAGCTTTAGAGTTTTGCTTCTTTGGCTCTGGCACTTTAGTTCACGGCGCAGTGTAGGCGCACCTTGAAGAACACCTAGTGCAAGTTGCCACTGTTCATCGTTGAGTGTTTCTTGCTTTTCCTCCGCAGGTACATTTTGTAATCTTGCTTTCAATGCATCAGGTTCTAGATCATCTGCAAAGATAATAGTCAAAGGTGAAGCAGGAGAAAGATCAAGACCTTTTTCCCTCCACTCTGCTTTAGTTATAAAAGGTAGTGCTATAAAAACATGGCCTTGAATTAGATCATATCTTCCTTTGCGTAAGCGACTTTCATTTTTAAACTTTCCAAGCACCGAGAACATTTGATCCTCAGCTTGAGCATAGGGCGATTCTTGACTGGAATGCCAGCCCTTCATCTCCCATACTTGCCCATTAATTCTTTCAAGATTTTCAATTCTATATCCTTTAGTTTCGATAACATATAATCCCCACTCTTTATGGAGAATCAGAATGTCAGGTTCTCGCCTAGATCTATCCGCAGAGAAAATAGGATAACGATGATAACAAACACCCTCATAATCAATTAAAGATTTTTTGAGAGATTTCCATATCATTCTCTCGCCTGCATTATTATCTCCAGAATCAGACCATACAAATTCCATTTATTTCCTCCAAGGAATTATATGCTTTAAATCTTATAAGGTGCTGCTGGATACTGTTTTAACACCTGCTGCAAATATTGCCCAGTATAAGACTTAGAATTCTTCGCCACATCTTCTGGTGTTCCGAAAGCAATTACTTCTCCACCTTTATCGCCACCTTCTGGCCCTAAATCTATTACCCAGTCAGCGCAACGAATCACATCTAAGTTGTGTTCAATTACTAAAATCGAATTACCTTTATCTACTAATCTTTGCAACACATCCAACAATTTATGGACATCATAAAAAGATAATCCTGTTGTGGGTTCATCGATTAAATAAAGTGTCTTCCCCGTGGCGCGGCGAGATAATTCTGTAGCTAACTTGACGCGCTGTGCTTCACCTCCAGACAAGGTGGTTGCAGGTTGTCCAAGTTGCACGTAACCTAAGCCAACATCAACTAGAGTTTGTAGTCTTGTAACTGCTTTGGGAATGTTTTGAAAAAAGTCTAAACTTTCCTCAACTGTCATATTGAGAACATCAGAAATAGATTTATCTTTGTACTTTACTTGCAATGTGTCGCGGTTATATCTTGCACCTTTACATACTTCGCATTGCACGTAAACATCAGGGAGAAAGTTCATTTCAATGACGTTTACCCCCTGTCCACTGCAAGCTTCGCAACGTCCACCTTTAACGTTAAAAGAAAATTGTCCAGGTTTGTAGCCTCTAGCTTTGGCTTCAACGGTTTGTGAAAATACATCTCGAATTACATCAAAAACACCTGTGTAAGTTGCAGGGTTAGAACGGGGTGTGCGTCCGATGGGAGATTGGTCAATGACAATGGCTTTATCAACTGCATTTAACCCTTGAATTTTTTCTAAATCTTTTGGTAAAGGTACTTTTTTTGTCAGATGATGTTGTAGCGATGGGTAAAGTAATTCGTTAATTAATGTAGATTTACCAGAACCAGAAACCCCAGTTACAGCGACAAGTTTACCTAAAGGAATTTCCACATCGATATTTCTTAAATTGTTGCGATGGGCGTTTTTAATAATTAAGCTTCTACCATTACCTTCGCGGCGTTCTGTTGGTGTTTGAATTACTTTTCTTCCTGATAAGTATGCACCTGTTAATGATTTTTCTGCTGTTAATAATGCTGGCAAATCACCTTGAGCAATAATATGACCGCCATGAATACCTGCACCAGGGCCAATATCAACTAAATGGTCAGCAGCCCGGATGGTTTCTTCATCATGCTCAACTACTATTAAAGTATTACCTAAATCACGTAATCTAATTAAAGTTTTGAGTAATCTGCCGTTATCTCTTTGATGTAAACCAATACTTGGTTCGTCTAAAACATAGAGAACTCCTGTTAACCCAGAACCGATTTGTGTGGCGAGGCGAATGCGCTGTGCTTCCCCACCAGAAAGAGTCATGGCGGGACGGTCGAGGGTGAGATAATTTAAGCCAACATCTAACAAAAATTGCAATCTAGCTCTGATTTCTCGTAGTACTAGATCAGCAATTTGTAGCTGACGATCGCTCAATTTTAACTGAGCAATTCTTTCCTGTGCATCTCGAATTGATACACCTGTTAAATCTAAAATCTGGAATTGTCCCAACCGTACCGCTAAGGCTTCGGGTTTTAACCTTTTTCCACCACAAACTTCACAGGGTTGGTCGATTAAATACTGCTCTAATTTTTGTTTAACTAATTCTGAACCACCTTCATATTGACGCTGTAATATTGGCAGAACACCTTTAAAATTAGTTTTTGCTGTCTCTTTGTTTTTCTCTTCTCCATTTAAAATAATTTGTCGTTGTTCTTCCGACAACTTACTCCAATTGGTTTGTAATTCAAACCCGTGCGCCTGTCCTAAACTATAAAGTAATTCCAAATAATAAGAATTTTCTTTTTCTGACCAAGGTGCGATCGCTGCGTATACTGGTGCTTCAGGGTCAGGTATAACTAATTCCGCTGAAAATCTTCTTAAAGTACCAATACCATGACAGTGTGGACACGCGCCATAGGGAGAATTAAATGAAAATAAGCGCGGCGATAACTCCTCCATGACTGCGCCATGTTCGGGACAAGCGAAGTTTTCCGAAAATACCATTTCTTCTTCTTTCGCTGCTGGATTCTCCGTAATCGGGGTGACTAAAATTGTTGCAATACCACCAGACTGTTTCAGACATGTAGACAAGGAATCAACCAAGCGCTCTTGAATTCCATCTTTTTTCACCAAGCGGTCAATGACTACTTCGATTGTATGGGTAAAATTTTTATCTAACTCAATCGAGTCTGACAGTTCCCGCACTTCGCCATCAACCCGCACTCGCACGAAACCTTGGGAAGCCAAACTCGATAACAGCTTGCGGTGAGTACCTTTTTTACCCCGCACCACAGGCGCAAGAATTTGGAATTTGGTGCGGTCTGGTAAGTCCATGATGCGGTCTACCATCTCGTCAATGGTTTGGGGTGCAATACAGCGATCGCATATCGGACAATGAGGTTCACCAGCCCGACCAAACAACAGGCGTAGATAGTCGTAAATTTCTGTGACTGTCCCCACTGTAGAACGGGGGTTATGAGATGTTGATTTCTGATCAATCGATATCGCTGGACTTAAACCTTCGATTGCTTCGACATCCGGTTTATTTAACTGTCCTAAAAATTGCCTAGCGTAAGCACTGAGAGATTCTACATAACGCCGTTGACCCTCAGCAAAAATCGTATCAAAGGCTAAAGAAGACTTACCCGAACCTGATACACCAGTAAACACTATCAGGCGATCGCGTGGCAATTCCAAGTCAATATTTTTCAGATTATGCTGTCTAGCACCCCGAATCCTAATGGTATTTTGACTGTTGTGATGCGTGTGGGGAAGATGGCCATTCAGGAGGGATGCGGCTAACTGATTATCTGACATATTGGCAGGCTGATAGTGAGAGGCAGTATGAAACAGTTCTTAATAATACTATTTTTACTCTGCTTATACTAGAACAATAGTACTGTTTTAAGTAGGGATTGCCCAATATTCAGACTACAGACATCTTCCTATATCCGTTAATTGAAACGGCTCGCAATTAGAACATCCTGCTGAGGGTTGTTGCTCAAGCTTTGAGTTGATAATCGCACAAAACTCCTGCATTCATCATTCTGGGATATATGAGAAACAGCAAGTCGCTTGATTTAACGGGAACAGGAAACAGGGGAAAATTAGTCATTGTAAAAAATCCCATTTATTTATTTTATGAAGGTTTCCCTATTACCTGTTAACGTCACTTGAGCGAGCGAGCTATTTATCGGAGGAATATCGGATTATCCGTCGTTGTGTCTATGCACAGTTGCTCTATCTGCACATCTCTCGCTATAGCTTGATATTTATATCTGCGGTAAATACAGATTCTCAGTGTTATATTAAGTTTTGTAACTATTACAATAAATTCCGTCCAACGGTAGATGTCTTTATTAAAATTTAAACTGTGTCAAGTTATAAACAAGATCGTATTACTACACTACCGTTTCCGAGAAAATTGCGATTTACTTAACGTAGAAAGAAATAGGTTCTGACCTGAATAGTTACATTAATGTCTTATTGTATCTCTGTCAGAACAAGATTTTTCCGGTAAATGTGGTTGTCACATTGTATATATTCATCAGAAAGGTGAATACCCTCAATAATACAGAGGCTGAACCATGAAGGTATTCGATAATACCACAAAAAAGATTTTTCTTGCAAGCTGGGTTTCAATAAGTCCGGCAGAGGTTAGCAAAACCCACGTAACCCAGCTGCACCATCCCAATTCCCAGTCAGGCTTTGATATTTTCCTCCCTCTACGACGAAGGTTAAACAACATTCAAATCCGCGATCGCGAATTAGCTCATCGTTTGTGCAGAATGATCCCCGCTCAATGTCCTTTTGAACGCGATATTAAATTATTCGGCAAAACCTTACTACACATACCGCCAATGTGCAAGCTCAACCCTTTATACGAGGAAGTCGTGAGTTTGCGTTTCCGGGCTATGTGCTATTTAGCAGATGAATGCGGCGAAGACATTTCGCAGTACTGTTAATACAAAAAGTCAAAGGTCAATAGTCCATAGTCAAAGCTAATTACTCTTGACTATGGACTATTGACTTTTGACTACTAACTATTTTTTTTGCCATTTGCGGATTGCTTCTTGAGCATCTTCGTAAACAGATGTCTCTTCTGGAACTAAGGTAGCTGTGGCAATGGCAGCCTGGGGATCACCTTCAGCCGCGCGACTTTTCGCCAGATCTAAAATTTTCTCACTCCATTTGTTGATTGATTTTTGCGCCAAATCAAATCCTGGTTGACCTTGGGGAACACGCTTGGCAACTTCAATGGCGCGATTATATGTAGAAGCTTGTTCTGGTTTAATTAAGGCATTAGCGGCTTCTAACAAAGTTTTGTTAGCAAGATATTGCTTGGCTTCTTGTCGCCACTGCTTAATGGCTGCTTGCGCTTGGGGATAAAGTGAGCCTTCTTTGCTGATTAATTGCGCTGCGGCGATCGCATTAGCATATTGTCTTTGTTTAGCCCGACCCTCAGCTAAATTGAGGATCATATTACTCCAAATATTGATATTTTCTTGGGCTTGTTCGTAAAGCGGTTCACCCGCCTGAATTTTCCGTGCAGTGGCGATCGCTAAACTCAGATCCGTGGCTTGAGTTTGCCTGAGAGACATTTTCGCCAAGTCTAATACTGCTTGATTGCGACTCTTGGACTCAGAAAGAGAGATAATTTGGGCATTAGACTGATTTTTGGCTGGAATTAACCGATCATGAGGCGAGGCTGATAACGCCTCTCTACCCGCAACAAATTTTTCTTGATTGCGAAGCACAACTACTGTCACTAAAGCTGTTAGCAACATCATGCCACTTCCCCAAAAAGCAAACTGCTGCCACAATGAGTTTTTTATCTTTTTCTGAGATAAACGAGAGACATAGGCTTGGGGAACATCAGGAATGAACCTACCTCCCATACCCGTTTCTGGGGAGGGGATCGCTGATTGCGGTTGTTGGTTGCCATACTCTTGTTTGGCTACTAAATCCGGTGATTTAGATAGTTGTTGTTCTCCCAGAGGGAGATTTGGGAAAGTCAGCTGCGAGGATCTAGCACCAACGACAGATTGTAGAGCCGGGGATTCTTCCCAAATACCTAGTTGTGGAGAATTAGCTGGATTTTTGGGTGATGGTGCTAACGGGGGAGCCGCCAAAGCCATAGCAAAATTTTCCTCTGGAAAAATACTTCCTTCAGCTTCAGTTGACTCTAATTCATGGGGTTTAGCTTCAGTTGGTTCCAGGGTACTGGGAACTTCTGTAACTGTATGATTCACCTCTAGCTGCGGCAAGATGGTGGGAGGATTAGCCGGTATGATCGCTACTGGACTTTGTGTAGGTCGCCAATAGTGTTGGCATAATTCTGGAGTAAAAACATTTAAATAACTGTTTAAATCCGCCAAACTACTGCCATGACCAGAACGCAAAGCGGCTAACAAAGCAGCGGTAAAAAATCCGTAACCTAACTCACTACTTTCACGGGAAAATTGTTCTGGTTCGCAAGACAGAATCGTAGCTAGTTGTAATTCTTGAGCTAGTTCAATGGTTTCTTGTCCAACAGTCGCATCGGCTTGGGTACTGGAAGCGCGGTTAATATCTAGCAGCACCAAAACATTGAGGTCAGCGATTTGGAGACTTTGCATGAGCGATCGCATTTCTATGCCAGTTTTCTGCACTAACTCAGGATTGCCTTCCACTGGCATCAAGTAATCTTGTCCCCCATAGTTGACACCATAACCGCTAAAGAACAACCACAGATGGTCGCCTGGTTGCCAACAGGCCGCTGCTAAATCTTCTATTAACAACAGAATATTGTCTTTTGTCGGATAAGTAGATCTATCACTAATAGGCGGCGAAGTATCTGTCATTAATAGACAGCGTTGAGGTGAAAAACCTGTTTCTTGAACCAAAAAATCTTTTAGCGCTTCGGCATCAGCTTGGGCGCAACGTAAGGGTTGAAAGAATTGATATTGATTGATGCCGATTGCGATCGCCCAGTAATTTGCCATCCGCTCTTTGTAGGTTGTGGTTGACTTGCCTAAAATTGCGGTTGGCTTTGCTGAAAAAACAAAGCTAACCTATGTCTTATAGTCTAAGAGTTTCTCATTGAACCCTAAAAACTAAGTAATTTTTATTACCTTTAATTTCAGTAAAAATTCTCAGACAATCTCAATTACAGGCCATTAATTAGTCAGGAGCTTTAAGGTTATGACCAGGAATGTTGCTTACCAACTATCATCGATCATTTCCTGTTTATTTATTAGCCAAGTTGCCAAAAAAATCCGGATATTTCCATTAATATTTTTGCTCTTTTCTAGCCTACCTGTATGGATTGTGGCAGAAGTAATTTCACCTCAGATAGTAAGAGCTTACACCGCCAGAGTTGACTTAATTATTGATAGATTACCAGATGAAAGCTATGAAACTACACTCAGGAGAGCCGAAGCAACAGCTAGAGCAGCCGCGCAACGCAGTTTTGATCAAGATATATTAGCTACAGATGTATCGATTATTATTTCCGTACAAAGCTACGGGGCGATCGCACCAATTTTAGCTTTAGAAGTTAGCCGTCCCCAATGGCGTTCTCGTCCTGATGCTCAACGTTGGGCGACTTACTTTAAAACCGCGCGATCGCTTTTATTCTTTGAAACAACTCCCACCAATCCCGTTAATATTCCTCCAATCACCACAGTCGCACCAGCAGCTACCACACCGTAATATTTTTCCTCTCTCCGCCCATCTGCGTTGACCTTAGCGCTCCTTTGCGTTTAAAAATTCCTTCCTGGTGGGGAATACCATTGCAGATGCCAATAGATGGCTTAGAATAGAAAGGTTGTCAAAAACTGCGATATCCGCTACTATGGCTGTCCCTAAGAAGAAAACTTCTAAATCTAAACGCGATAAACGTCGAGCTACTTGGAGACATAAAGCTGCTGTTGAAGCTCAAAAAGCTCTCTCCCTGGGCAAGTCAATTTTGACTGGACGTTCTACATTTGTCTATCCTACTCCTGAAGAAGAGGACGAAGAGTCATAATCTCCTATTGGGAAAAACACTAGCATCACCGAAGATTTGAGCGGTGACTTTTACCGCTCAGGCTTTTCGGCAGTTAATTGTAGATTGTCTGAATAATTAAAAATTTATGCTGAGTGTGCAGCAGCTAATGGGGCAAATAAAAAATCGGTAATGAATAATTCGGAAAATCCGTTATCCATTACCTCTTACCCATGACTGATGATCAGATAATCATAATCAAACATTAAAGTATCTGGATGTCCTAATTATTGGGTGTTCAGCAAAATTAATATTTTTTCTCTGCCTGAGTCTATCTGTTGATGCTCAGGCTATTTGACAGTGTTAGGACTTACCCATAAAGAATACTGATTAAGATTGGGTGTCAGGGTGTAAGCAAGCAGATAATTTGTTCTCACCCCCTACACCCCAAACCACTACACCCCAAATGAAAATATGTTAGGAAAGTTTTTTCAAAAACCAGACAAAGAACAAGGAGAACGAGTTCCGCCTGGACAGCACCTCGCTAAAGGTTTCCCTGTACTCACCTATGGTGCAACTCCCCAAGTCAACATAGAAGAGTGGGAATTTCGCGTTTGGGGTTCAGCCAAGCCGGCTGTGTTCACTTGGTCAGAGTTTATGGCGCTACCACAGCACGAATTTACAGCAGATTTTCACTGTGTCACACGCTGGTCTAAACTTGATGTCAAGTGGACGGGGGTTAAGGTGACAGAATTCATGAAGTTGATTGAGCTAGAACCAGAGACTGCCCATGTGATGGAACATTGCTATGGTGACTACACAACGAATATCGCTATAGAAGATTTTGTACGTGAAGAAAATTTCTTTGCTGTTCAATTATTTGGAGAGCCATTACCCGCAGAACACGGTGGCCCCTTACGTTTAGTTGTCCCCCACCTCTACGCCTGGAAAAGTGCCAAGTGGATTAATGGTTTAGAGTTTCTGAAAAAAGAAGAACTAGGTTTTTGGGAGCGCAACGGCTATCATCGCCGGGGTGAACCTTGGGCGGAAGAACGCTATAGTGGGAGGTTTTGATTTTAAACTTTTTTATGAAGAGGCGTTGCATTGCAACGCCTTTATTTTTATGACCCAATTAGTCGTTTCAAGAAAGCTAATTTGCCTTGATATGGAGCGTAGCGCCATTTTAAATCTAGCCAGAAAGAGTTGCGGAGGACGCTTTTATGGTGAGAAAAGGTATCAAAACCAGCTTTGCCATGATAGTTACCAATACCACTATCACCAACACCACCAAAGGGTAAAGATGAGACACCCACATGCAATACTGTGTCGTTAAGACAAACTCCACCAGAAGAAGTTTCTTGTAAAACTCGCTGTTGCAGGTTTTTGTTTTGTGAGAATAAGTATAAAGCTAAGGGTTTGGGTCTGGAATTAATTAAGGCGATCGCTTCTTTAATATCTGTATATTCAATTACAGGTAAAATTGGGCCAAAAATTTCTTCCTGCATCACGGGGTCTGTTAACGAGACTTGATCAATAATTGTGGGAGCAATGTAGCGTTCTTCTAGTTGGCTTTCTCCACCAACAATAATTTCCCCTTTATCGAGAAGTTTAATTAACCTTTCACAATGTTTTTGACTGATGATTCTGGCATAATCGCTACTATTTTGGGGATTATCTCCATAAAATTCTGTAATGCTTTTTTTCAAGCCATTGATTAAATCTGGTTTGATTTTTTTATCAACTAATAAATAGTCAGGTGCAACACAAGTTTGTCCGGCATTAATAAATTTACCCCAAGTAATCCGTTTGATTGTATGTTCTAGATTTATATCAGCATCAACAATACAAGGACTTTTGCCGCCTAATTCTAAAGTAACTGGTGTGAGATGTTTTGCTGCTGCTTCCATGACAATTTTGCCAACATCTGTACCACCAGTAAAAAAGATATGATCAAACTTTTCTGCGAGTAGTTTTTGACTTGCTTCCACTCCACCTTCAACTACAGCAATAAACTCTGGTTCAAAATATTTACCCATCATCTGAGCTAATAAACTAGAGGTGGCGGGGGCAATTTCTGAAGGTTTGAGAATTGAACAATTACCTGCGGCGATCGCCCCTACTAAAGGTGCAATAATTAAATTAAAGGGATAATTCCAAGGGCCGATAATTAAAACGACTCCTAAAGGTTCAGCATAAATTTTAGCTGAATAAGAAAAAAATTCTATTGGCACTTCTGCTTTCTGAGGTTTAGCCCATGAATGCAGATGTTTGATAGCATAATCAATTTCTTTAGTAACACTGATTTCTGTTGCATAAGACTCAAAGTCTGGTTTATGAAAATCAGCTTGCAATGCTTGGGCAATAGCTGTTTCATTTTCCACTATTGCTTGTTTGAGTGTTCTGAGTTTTTCTAACCGAAAAGCTATATCTTTTGTTTTTCCAGTTTGAAAAAATTCTCGTTGTTTGTGAATAAGCTCAGTAATTTTAGATAATTCTGTAGTAATCATTATGTTATCCTCTGGATTATGTAATAGTTTTTTACAGGGAATATATATTAAGTATTGGAGCTAATAACTTATAATAAATATCAGGAATAATAAACAATAAATTATGAGTTATTGAATCAAAAAATTACGTAACTCATAATTTATTATTTATAATTTATTTAGGGTTTAATTGGTAAATGCACAATAAATTCACTACCTTTACCTAATACGGAATTAACAAAAATCTGACCTTGATGTGCCTCAACAATACGACGAGAAAGGTATAATCCCAAACCACTACCGGAACTTTTATGACTACCTTGGCGAAATCTTTGAAACAAGGTAGTTTGTTCTTCAGGCGGAATACCTGAACCAGTATCGGCTACCACAATATTAATATAATCACCACTAGGGGTAGATGACGAGAGTCTAGAGGCAGAAATTTCATTATTTTCCTGCACAGAGGAAAGACGAATTGCTACTTGGCCAGATTCAGTAAATTTAATGGCATTACCTATCAAGTTAGTTAAAAGACGGTGCAGTTCCAAGCGATCGCCCATAATGTTACTGTTGGTTAATTCTTCGGCATACTCCTGTTTGATAGTTAGCGCTTTAACTTGTGCTAAGGGTGTTAGTTCACTAACTACTTCGGCAATTAACTGCTTTAAATCAACGGGTTGAAAGGCTAGGGTTTTGCGCCCGGCTTCAAATCGATAAACTTCTAATAAGGTATTCACCATCGACAGCAAGTTAGTATTGCTACGCGCCATAATGGTGAGTGCTTCTTGCATTTGCGGCGATAATTGCCCTAAAGCACCTTGCTCAAATAGCATTAACATCCGATCAGCAGCAACTAAGGGCGTACGTAAGTCATGGGTGAGGCGGGAAACAAAATCTTCTCGTTGACGGGCAATTTCATCACGCTCATCCATACTATGTTTTAGCCGTAAAAGCGATCGCACTCTGGCGAGTAATTCATCTACGGTTACAGGTTTACGAATAAAATCATCAGCACCCAGATCTAATCCGTGGGCGACGTTGGGTGCATCGTGAGCCGTAATTAACAGAATGGGAATATATTGCTGCAAGTTCATTTCCCCACGGATGCGCCTGGTAACTTCATAGCCATCCATTCCTGGCATCATTAAATCCAGCAGTACCAAGTCACAGGGAGATGCTTGTAAGTGTGTTAATGCTACAATACCGTTTTCGGCAGTACTAACTATATATCCTTCTTCTTCAAGTATTGTTTTAATTAAAAAAACATTATCTGGAGAATCATCGACAACCAAAATTTTGTCAGGGCTAGGCAATAGTGAACTCATTTGTGAGAAAAGGTTCGGTTAGAGGTGAGTTTTTGAGGGAAACTGCTATATTGCTACCACTTTTTGGTTATTTGTTTTTCAGCTTACATTCCGCCATGAAAAGTGGCACAGTCAATAATTTTACTTCAATTGTAGAAAATTAAAAGTAAATTAAACCAATAGTTAGCGCTTATCTAAAGGTGATCGCTTGATTTCTTGCAAGCCTCTACAAGATGACTTTTGTGATCATTATCAGACATTTATGATCATCATTAGTAAATATAGCCAGCAAAAAGTTAGTATTACAATTTCTGTTAGGAAATATAAGTTTTTTATATGATAAAAATCCGGCTATCAGATTACCTTTGTGGTCTAATAGCCGGATATTCTATTAATCAGCGAAGTATGTAATTATTGCTCTAGACTACTACCTTTTCTAAAATCAATTTAGAACGTTTTACTTGTTCAGGAATGGCAATCGGGTAATCTCCGGTAAAGCAGGCAGAACAAAAACTATTGGTATCTTCTCTTGTCGCTGTGAGCATTCCTTCCCAACTGAGATAAGCGAGAGAGTTGACTTCTAATTGTTGAGCAATTTCTGCAACTGATTTGGTAGCGGCAATTAATTGATCTTGAGTATCGGTATCAATGCCGTAAAAGCAAGGGTGTGTAACAGGCGGGGAAGAAATTCGCATGTGTACTTCTGCTGCACCTGCATCACGCAAGGCTTTCACCAGTTTACGGCTCGTAGTTCCCCGCACAATTGAATCATCGACAATCACAACTCGTTTACCCGCCAGTACATCTTTGAGGGGGTTGAGTTTCATGCGGATACCTGACTCGCGCATGTTTTGGGTTGGTTGAATAAAGGTGCGTCCAACGTAGCGATTCTTAATCAAGCCCTCACCGTAGGATACACCGGAAGCTTGAGAAAATCCGATGGCGGCGGGGATACCAGAATCAGGTACACCAAAGACAATATCAGCTTCGACAAAAGATTCGGCTGCGAGTTGTCTGCCTAAACGCATCCGATAGCTATATAAACTTTCGTTGTGCATAACGCTATCAGGACGAGCAAAGTAAATCATTTCAAAAATGCACAATTTACGTTGCGGTTGTTGACTCCAGTGATAAGAAGCCAAACCTTCTTCTGTAATCCAGACTAACTCGCCTGGTTCGACATCTCGCAGGTATTCAGCGCCAATAATATCTAAACCGCAAGTTTCAGAAGATAATACGTAACGAACTGGATTGCTACCTACGGTTCCAATTACCAAAGGTCGAATACCATTAGGATCACGGGTTCCCATCACCCCAACTGGTGTGGCTATGACTAAACTAAAGGCTCCTTGACAGCGGTGAAATGCTTGAATTGCACCGTCTAACCAGTCTGCACTAGCGTTGACTGCTTCGGCGATCGCAAAGGCAATCATTTCGGAGTCGGTGGTGGTGACTAAGTTAAAATTGCTCTGGAGTAACTCCTCCCGCAATTGCATTGTATTGACAAGATTACCGTTATGTGCAAGGGCTATGGAACCTAAGCGCGTTTCCACTACCGCAGGCTGGGCGTTAACTCTGCGACTAGAACCAGTGGTGGAATAGCGAGTATGACCAACGGCGAGATTTCCTGGTAACTCTTCTAAAATAGACTCGTTAAATACTTGAGACACCAAGCCCATATCTTTGTGGAGGTGGACTTTTGTACCTTCAAAAGTCGCAATCCCAGCTGACTCTTGACCCCGATGTTGGAGGGCATACAATCCAAAGTAGGTCAGTTTAGCAACGTCTTGTTCTGGTGCGTAGAGGCCAAAGACACCGCAAGCTTCTTCTGGCTTATCAGGACGATTTTCTTGACTATTAGTTGAGTTGCAAGTCTGTTCGGGGTATTCATCCGAAGTGACGGAATGGATGGGAATCATGCTGGCTTTGCTCCTGGTGGGGGTGTCAAGTCACTGGGATTTTGGCTATGAGTGGTTACTTATTCTTAACAAATCTTTAACCACTTATTAAAACAGTACCTTAAGAAGGATGAAGTATGAAGTCCGAAGTGTGAAATTTTAGACTTCATACTGATTACTTCAGGCTTTTTTATGCTGCGAGGCGTTTGGCGATCGCATTATTGTAACGACCCTTCATATCTTCAATACTAACTGTGATTAAGGTTTGATTATTAGTAGTTAAAACCGTCAAACCAGCATCATAATTACTAACGTTGCCTAATTTTTGCCAATCTTGTCCCAGATGTGCCTGTAAGTATGATTCCCACATTTCTTGCTGTTCTGATCCCACCGACACTATAATTCTTGCGCCTGCTTCACCGAACAGCACTGCATCAAGACGTTGTAACTGATTGGGCGAAATTTCTAATTTCACTTCCGCACCCAAATTACCCGCAATCGAAGATTCTGCCAACGCTACGACTAATCCGCCTTCAGCACAATCATGGGCTGAATGCACCCACCCAGAACGAATACCATCACGGCAAACCTGCTGCACACGGCGTTCCAAGTCAAAATTTACCCGTGGTGGTCTGCCAGCCACAGTGTTGTGGATAGTCGCTAAATATTCCGATGCGCCTAATTCAACTTTGGCTTGTACGGTTAACCCTAATAAATAAATGACATCACCAGTTGCTTGCCAAGCTTGACCACAAATTTTCGTGAAATCAGGAATCAACCCGACCATCCCCACCACAGGAGTCGGATAAATTGGTTGGGGGTTTCCTTGAGAATCGAGGGTTTCATTGTAGAGAGAAACATTCCCCCCTGTGACTGGTGTAGATAATTCTTGACAACCTTCTGCCAAACCGCGACAAGCTTCGGCTAATTGCCAATAACCAATGGGTTTTTCGGGACTGCCAAAATTCAGGTTATCAGTCACAGCCAGCGGTTCTGCACCCACACAGCTAAGATTGCGTGCGGCTTCTGCCACAACTGCCTTAGCACCCTCGTAGGGATCAAGGTAAACATAGCGGGGATTGCAATCTACCGTAGCCGCCACAGCAGATTTATAAGAAATCCTCCCCTGCTCCCCTGCTCCCCTGCTCCCCTGCTCCCTTGCTCCCCTGCTCCCCTGCTCTTCTAGTGGACGCAAACGGACTATAGCCGCATCTGCACCGCCTGGAAGAGTGACAGTATTATTTTGTACCTGATGGTCGTACTGGCGGTATACCCAATTTTTCGAGGCGATCGTGGGTGTATCTAGTAAAGTCAATAAGATATCATGCCAACTGTGACTGCCAATACCCTTAGTTGTACAAGCAGGTAAACTATCTGCTGTCCATTCCCAAGCTTGACGGGCGTATTCTGGTGGTTCTGCTAATAACTCACGCTCGTAAAGTGGTGTATTTTCTGCTAAAGCATCAGCAGGAATTTCTGCGGCAATTTTCCCGCGAAATAAAATCCGCACAATGGGTTCAGCAATTACTTTACCAGCGACAACAGCCTGAAGTCCCCAACGGTGAAAAATATCAATTAATTCTTGTTCCCGACCTTTGTGGGCAACAAATAACATTCGTTCTTGAGATTCCGACAGTAAATATTCATAAGGAATCATGCCAGTTTCCCGCACCGGAATCTTATTTAAATCTAACTCAATGCCGACACCGCCTTTAGCCGCCATTTCTGAGGTAGAACAGGTGATTCCCGCTGCACCCATATCTTGGGCAGCGACCACTGCACCCGTTTTAAACGCTTCTAGACAAGCTTCAATTAAAGACTTTTCCAGAAATGGGTCGCCTACTTGCACCGCTGGACGGTCATCCATTGAGGCATCACTTAATTCTGCACTGGCGAAGCTTGCACCACCCATCCCATCGCGTCCAGTGGTGGAACCAACATACAACACCGGATTACCTAAACCCGATGCGCCAGATTTAACGATTTCTGGTGTTTCCATCAATCCTAACGCCATCACATTGACTAAGGGATTTCCCGCATAAGCAGGGTCAAAGTAGACTTCACCACCAACAGTGGGTACCCCAACACAGTTACCATAATGGCTGATGCCTGATACTACCCCAGTGAATATCCTTTGGGTTCTAGCATCTTCTAGAGAACCGAAGCGCAGGGAGTTTAACAAAGCAATGGGACGCGCACCCATTGTAAAAATATCTCTGAGGATACCACCGACACCTGTGGCGGCTCCTTGGAATGGTTCAACCGCCGAAGGGTGATTATGGGATTCAATTTTAAATGCTAGGTGTAATCCTTCACCTAGGTCAACAACTCCGGCATTTTCACCAGGGCCGACAAGAATGCGGGGGCCTGTGGTGGGAAATTGTTTGAGCAAAGGTCGGGAATTTTTGTAGCAGCAATGTTCTGACCACATTACCCCAAACATTCCCAGTTCTGCTTTGTTAGGATGACGACCTAAACGGCGCACAATTTCGGCATATTCTTCTGGCTTTATACCTTCGGCGGCAATTTCTTGGGGAGAAAACGGATCTTTGGGGGTGGTGGTCATGGGAATAATGCACCAAGGGGACAGAAGACTATTTTATAGTTAATGGTCAATAGTCCATAGTCAATGGTCATTTGTCATCCCCATTGCGTTGTGACTCACTTAAGTAGATACCGCTCGATATTAACACTTGAGTGACCACAATCACATAGAAACATGATTGAGATCGTCTCATGACCATAGCCAAATTGGCATAATTACATACAACTGAACTCTAGCCGAGTCATTAATAGGGAACACACTAATCGCCGACAGCTTTGATGAAAAACTGTCGGCTTTTTGTATCTAAAAAAAGTCTCAAGTGTTTTCACCCTTGGCGTTCTCGTACCCCTACGGGGAAGCAAGCTACGCGTAGCGTCTCTGACAGGAGAAGGGTAGTATGAATTGTGAAACTTGATTCTTCAGGCTTTTGCTTGCTACCTTTTGACAAATGACTATTGACTATTAACCAATAAATAAAATTTCCCCACAGTTGGTTGGTAACTTGACACAGAGACGGCCAAAGCCACTACCAAATGTGGGGAGAGTATGATCAAATTAGAGATCTTAATCTTTGAGTGCTAAGACTTTGCACTCACTTTAAGAGACCAGGGGCGCATCTTAAAGAAGCAAAACTAACTTTGGATTATGACATCGCTTGAATGATGTAATCAAAGTATGGTGATGCTGCTCCTGCGTCTTCTGCACTTAGTAGGTCGAGGGAGGCTTTTTTCAAAGAAGTGATGGCTTCTACCATTCCAGGGACAGGAACACCCAGAGAGTTGTACATTTCCCGGACACCAATTAAACCAATTTTTTCAATTGGCTCTTTGTCGCCAGCAAGTACGCCGTAGGTAATTAGGCGTAGATACCAGCCAAAGTCACGGATACAGAGAGCGCGTTGGCGTTCACCGTAAGCATTGCCCCCAGGTGCGATAAAATCAGGGCGTTTTTGCCAAAGTTGCTTGGTTGCTTCCTGAACTATCTTTTTTTCGTTTTCAGCTAAGGTCGCAGCAATGCGCGTCCGTTGCTCGCCTGTTTGCAAAAATTCTTTGATACTTTTGAGTTCGCCACTGCTGGGGTAACGCAGTTCGTCGTCAGCTTTGAGAATAACTTGGCTAATTACAGTCATGATTATTGTAATCACGATAAATATTATTTGCTAGTTTAACGAGTTGGAGGTACAGAAGGGAAGCAGGGGTGTAGGGCAGCAGGGGAGAATAATTTTTGACTATTGACTATTGACTATTGACCAATGACTAATATTTGGAAACAAGGTGAATTAATTGAAGTTGCGATCGCCGATCTCACTGATACTGGTGACGGTGTCGGTCGTTATGAGGATCGTGTGGTATTCTTACCAGATACTGTACCAGGCGATCGCGTTCAGGTACGCTTATTACACGTCAAGCCTAAATATGCTCATGGCAAACTCATACAGCTATTGCACCCATCCCCACACCGCATTCGACCGAGTTGCATTGTGGCTGATAAGTGCGGTGGTTGTCAGTGGCAGCATATTAATTATGAATATCAATTAGAAGCCAAGCGTAATCAAGTTATTCAAGCTTTGCAGCGCATCGGTGGTTTTACTGCACCATCAGTAGATCCCGTCTTGACAGCCTTATCGCCTTTGGGATACCGCAATAAATCTACATATCCTTTCAGTGTTTCTGCGACAGGACAAGTACAAGCGGGATATTACCAAAAGGGTAGTCATCATTTAGTTAACTTAAATCAATGCCCTGTCCAAGATTCTCGATTAAATCCATTACTTGCTGAAATTAAGCAAGATATTCAAAGGCGCGGCTGGAAAATTTATGATGAACAGCGGCACAAAGGACAAATTCGCCATTTAGGTTTACGTATTGGCCGTCGGACTGGTGAAATTTTGTTAACTTTGGTAGTTACTGAGTGGAATTTACCGAAAATTACTGAACAAGCCGAAGAATGGTTGCAGCGATATCCACAATTGGTAGGAGTTGCCTTAAATCGCAACTCTGAACGGACAAATGCCATTTTTGGGGCAGAAACTCGCACTATTGCAGGCATTCCCTATCTGACAGAAAAATTTGCCGACTTAGAATTTCAAATTCGCCCAGATACATTTTTCCAAGTTTCTACGGAAACAGCCGAAGCACTGTTAGAGGTAATTCAATCAGAATTGAACCTCCAAGGGGATGAAGTGCTAGTTGACGCTTATTGTGGGATTGGTACCTTAACTCTGCCTCTAGCCAAGCAAGTGCGTCAAGCAGTGGGTTTGGAACTGCAAGCCCAAGCAGTAGAACAAGCAATTTTGAACGCCGAACGCAACAGTATACATAATGTTACATTCCAAGTCGGTGCGGTAGAGAATTTACTGCCGCAAATGGGAATAATACCGAATGTGGTCATACTAGATCCGCCACGTAAAGGATGCGATCGCTCTGTCATCGATTCATTACTGCGATCGAAACCTGCACGCATCGTTTACGTCAGCTGCAAAGTAGCCACACTTGCTCGTGATCTGAAATTTTTATGTCAAGGAGGCGTATATACACTTACACGGGTACAACCTGCTGATTTTTTCCCACAAACATCTCATGTAGAAGCTGCTGCCTTTCTTGTGTTATGACATTTAAATAAGAGTACTAACTCTTTATCAAAATCTTAAATTGCAAATTTGTAGTCTCTTGCATAGTAACAATGCTAAAATCGTATTAACCTGAAAATAGAAATGATTTTGTTAAAACAACTAACGTTGCATAGACTCTCATTAATTATGAATAAGGTTGTCTGACATACAAATCGGCAATACAAACATCATCCTAATACTTCTAAAAAATTTTCAGCAAATTCTCAGTTGCTGACTGCAATAGCAGTTTTTAAAAGCCGTTTTATGTATCAACAATCGAATTTCATAAATAGAGTAAATGCTCCCTAGCATTTTCAAAACTTAGTATAAAAGACGCAAGTTTGAAGGCAGCATGACCACCTCCAATTTTGTCAGGGTGCGCGTACAAGCAAACTGATGTCTAGCTAACTGAAAGCTATGGGGTTTCTCTTGTGATTAGTATTTCGCTCCGTCCGGTTGGACGTTATTGGGGCACTCTTAGTTTTGCCTCTACTCTCTATCTTTGTCCCATATTAGATTTACTGCTGGCAGAAATTCCAGCTAAATTACAAGCAGAATTGCGGCTAGGACTCCAAGAAGCCTTAGTAAATGCCGCGAAACATGGTAATAATCTTGATCCCAGTAAAAGAGTTGTAGTCCGTTTTTCTTTGATAGATAATCAGTATTGGTGGGTGATCTCAGACCAAGGTCAAGGCTTTAAGCCAGAACCAAGTTCTGAAGAAGATCCGACAGATTATTTGCCATCTGATGATTCAGAAAGTGGTCGCGGTTTATGTCTCCTTCATCAAATTTTTGATCAGGTGCAATGGAGCCGCAAAGGTACAGAATTAAGATTGTGTAAACAGATGGAAAATCGCCCCCGCTTATCTTTGAGGCGATGAAAAAGTAAAAAGTAAAAAAGCAAAAGGTATAGCCATAGCCAGAAAGATTAGGACGTAAACTATAAGAGTTAGCATTGCATCTACCTCATCCCAATGGCAAAAGCTTATAGTGATGATTTCCGGCGAAAAGTTATGCAAGCGATTGAATTAGATGGTCTCAAAAAGTGCGAGGCAAGCCTTCTGTTCAATATCAGTCGCAACACAATTAACTTGTGGTTTCAACGCAAAGCCGAAACAGGTGATGTCAAGCCTAAACAGAGGAAAGTATCGCCGCACAATGGCAAAATCGGTGATTGGGAGAAGTTTCGCACCTTTGTTAAAGAGCATGGGGATAAAACTCAGACTGAGATGGCACAGGTATGGGAGGGAGAGATTAGCCAGCGCACGATTTCCAGAGCGTTAGGAAAGATAGGAAATTCGCGTAAAAAAAAACTTACGGATATAGTCAACGAGACGAAGCCAAACGGGCAGCGTTCTTAGCACAACTGGAAAATCCGAAAGCATCGCATCTAGTATATGTTGATGAGTCTGGCATGGATGAACGCGACAACTACGGCTACGGATACTCCCCAATAGGGGAGCGATTCTATGACCTCAAATCAGGTAGACGGCAGGGTCGCATTAATATGATTGCTGGGTATCGACAAGGAAAAGTGATTGCGCCATTTACTGTCGAGGGGGCTTGTAACCGTACCGTGTTTGAGACTTGGTTAGAAAATTGCTTGATTCCGGTGTTATGTTCAGGCCAGTGGGTGATTGTAGATAATGCCACGTTTCATCGGGGCGGTAGGATTGCTCAATTAATTGAAGCCGCAGGCTGTCAGTTAATCTATCTGCCACCCTATTCGCCAGACCTCAATCGTATTGAAAAGTGTTGGGCAACTTTGAAGAGTAAGGTTCGCAAGCTATTACCTCATTCTAATAATTTACGTGATGCAATGGAAACTGTTCTCAAACAAGCAGCGTCCTAACGAAGTTGGCTACAGCTATAAAAGAACCAAAACTTTTACCTTTTAACTTTTAGATTCCTTGTTCCTTATGTCCATGAGTTGGACATGGAGGCGCAGATATTGATTTATCTAGCCAGCCTGTGGCTTGTTCTAAGCGGGCGAGGGCTTCTTGTGGTTGGTTTTTGAGGAGAAATACAAGAGCCGCCGCGGCTTGTTCACTAGCGCGAGAATTGCGGTTAGACTTGAGGCGATGCCAATCGTTAGGAGAGATTGTTAGTCTTTCCATGAGGGCTTGCGCTAATTCGAGAGTGCTGAGTTCTAAGTGCGGAGGATTAAGAGATTCCATATCTATAAATTTGGGGATTGACTAGTAACTTTTAACTATTGGCAGAGCTTATATCAATCTTAATTTACTACCAGTCAATGAAGCCGCCGAGAAAATCACATAATTCTTCGTCTGAAGAAAATCAATCACCAGATTTTGAGCAAGAATTAGCAGAAGTAGAGCGATCGCTGATCTCCATCAAAGAACGATACACTCAAATCAAGAGCGATCAAGAGCAAAAGGCAGAATGGCAACAACGTCAGCAAGAATTAAAACACAATAAACCTCAAACACCAGAAATCAAAGCTGAGTTACAGCAAATTCAAAAGCAATTGGAATTGCTAGAAATTAATTTAGAAAGTCGGTTATTTTCTTGGCGTAGCCTGAAAAAACCTTTCTGGCAAGCCATCCGCTTTGGTGGAATGGGCGTTATCATAGGCTGGATATTAAAATCCTGTGCTGGGTAAATATGGTAAATCGACAAATTGCAGAAATATTGCGAAGTGGTCAACCTGATGAGTCTCTTGTAGTTCAAGGCTGGGTAAGAACAAAGCGTGACTTGAAAGGATTTGCTTTTATTGAAGTCAATGACGGTTCATCACTAGCGAATTTGCAAGTTGTCATCCATCAGGATTTGCCTGAATTTGAGGCAATTTTGAAAAAACTGAACACAGGTGCGTCAGTTGAAGTTAATGGCGTACTAGTGGCTTCTCAAGGAAAGGGACAGCGTATTGAATTGAAAGCCGAGACGGTGAAAGTCTACGGTGAAGCTGATCCCGAAACATATCCTTTGCAGAAGAAACGCCACTCATTTGAATTTTTGCGTACTATTGGACATTTGCGATCGCGCACCAACTCCTTCGGCGCAGTTTTCCGTGTCAGAAATGCTTGTTCAACAGCAATTCACCAATTCTTCCAAGAACGTGGCTTTTTGTGGGTACACACCCCCATTATCACCGCCAGTGATTGCGAAGGTGCAGGTGAACTATTTAGCGTTACTAGTTTAGATCTCAAAAATATTCCCCGCACTGACAACCAAGCTATAGATTATACCCAAGACTTTTTTACTAAACCCACATACTTAACAGTTAGTGGCCAGTTAGAAGCAGAAGTCATGGCGATGGCTTTTTCTAACGTCTATACCTTCGGCCCCACCTTCCGTGCAGAAAATTCTAATACCTCCCGTCACCTTGCAGAATTTTGGATGGTTGAACCAGAAATGGCATTTTGCGATTTAGAAGGTGATATGGATTTAGCTGAGGCATTTCTCAAACATATTTTTAATTATGTGTTAGAAAAATGTCCTGAAGATATGGAATTTTTCAACCAACGCATTGATGATACTGTTTTAGCTACAGCCGAAAATATTATTAACAATCAATTTGAACGCCTAACTTATACAGAGGCCATCAAGCTGTTAGAAAAAGCTGATGTTAAGTTTGATTATCCTGTGAGTTGGGGCTTAGATTTACAATCAGAACATGAGCGCTATCTTGCAGAGCAATTGTTTAAAAAGCCAGTAATTGTGACAGATTATCCCGCGCAAATTAAAGCTTTTTATATGCGTTTGAGTGACGATGAAAAAACAGTCCGCGCAATGGATATTCTCGCACCCAAAATTGGAGAAATTATTGGCGGTTCTCAGAGAGAAGAACGTTTAGATGTGCTAGAACGGCGGGTGATAGCGCAAGGAATGAAACCCGAAGATTTATGGTGGTATTTAGACTTGCGGCGTTTTGGTACTGTACCTCACGCCGGGTTTGGATTAGGTTTTGAAAGACTTGTGCAATTCATGACAGGTATGGGGAATATTCGTGATGTTATTCCCTTCCCACGTACACCACAAAATGCTGAGTTTTAATCGGGAATATAAAACAGGGTGTAGGGGCAAAATTAAGTCAAAATTCAAAAGTTAAAAGTCAAAAATTCTCTTACTTTTGAATTTTGACTTATCCATAGGGATGTAGGTATTTAAAACCCTCACACCCCTTTTTATCACCTGTAACCTGTCACCTATAACCTCTAACCCTCTTAACTACAATTAACAGCCGTAGCCGAGTTTACCTTTGTTAAATCACTAGTAAATACTGCTGTGTATTTATAAGGTGATGAACCAGCGCAAGTCATAGAATTTTTGTCAGCACGCCGTGGACTCCACCAGGAATCTGCTATTACTTTTAAAGTTGTGCCATTCCATGACAAATTAGTGATAGCTAAAGAGTTAGTTTTACCATCATTCGGTTTTTTAGCAGTGACAAAAGTCGCAGAATAAACACTACCATTGGTAGGATTAATTCTGGCGATAACGGCTACTTTTGCACCACCACCGCTACCATAAGAAGATAACCAACCGTTCTTAGCAAAGCGGCGAAAATCATTACCAGTTTGGCTACCCGTCGAAGTGAAAACGCCATACAAAACGTTTCCCCCATCCCATAACAACCCGTAACCTGTACCATCATCATTAGTGATTTCATAGTCACTACGACACCATTTTTTTACACCGTTATCAAAGCGAATGATGCGGGGATCTTTGTTTTGAGATGATACTTGTTGATAACCAATGTAGATATTTTTGCTTCCAATAGATATCTTCGGCCCGTTTTTGGCTTTGATGCTTGTTTCGCTGTCATTGCATGTAAATGCTACACTTTTAGCGAAAGATGTCTTGATACTAGTTTGGGCTACAACTTGAGGAATAATTAAATCAATTCCTAATGCTGCTAATAAAGATAAAAAGGCTAGAGATTGGGAAAATTGTTGGCGCTTAATCATGAGTTAGAAGTAGGGAACCCTGTAAAAACCGACACCATAACACAAAAATTTACTCAGCGCCAATTTTATTGTTAATGTGATTGGGAAATGAATATCTTAGCGGTATAGCCTGGGATATTAGTTAATAAAGTATCTTCGCTAACTTTTATTTGACAATTATCGCACCAATCGTACCAAGATTCAGTGATTGGAAAATCTGGAATGGCGTAATCAATAAGATGTTGATGAGAAAAGTTGAGGACTACAGCAACTTTAGAACCTTGATTATGCCAACGAATATATGCTAAGACTTTAGCTTCAGTATTGGTGTGAAAAAACTCAATGTTGTCACTTTGCAAAGCTGGAGTTTGTTGACGTAAAGTAATGAGTTTTTGATAATACTGAAATAACTCATAATTTTGGACATTTGCGAGTAAAGACCAATTAATTTTTTTGGGTTGAGTTACGCTTTTACTTTTTTGTTGATATTCACCAAATTCATCCCCCATCCATAGCATAGGTATACCCATTGCTGTCATAAGGATGACGGCGGCTAATTTAGCTTTAGTAAATGTCTCTTTACCAAAAATACCGCGATCGCCTAATTCTCTCAATAGCCGTTCACGATCATGGGTAGCTAAATAATTGATTACATTTATGCTTGTGGCATAACCTTGTTTTCTCGGATCTAATACCGAAATAATTTCCTCTAATTCAAATTCGTCTCCACAAATTAGGGGAATTATAAAATAGTGAAAACTTTCATGCCAACAAGCATCTAATGGCCCATCTGGTTTGACTACAGTGCTGGTGTCGGGAATGTGTTCGGCAATATTATAAAACTGTTTTGGTGCGGCACTTTGTTTTGCTTGTTGAGCCAACCATTCTAAAAATTCAAAGTTAGCTAATTGGCGCACTGCATCAAAGCGAATACCATCAACATGGTACTCTTTAATCCAAAATTGTACTACATCTCCAATGTATTTCCACGCAGGTTTGATATTTAATTTTTTATCGTAATTATTATAGTTAAACTCTGGCCCCCAGTAATTATCAGGGTCTTCAGGATAATGTTTATGTTCGTAATACCAATAATTTCTATCAATTAGCATTAACGGACATGCTTCATCTGTGTGATTGTAAATTCCATCGAGAAAAACCCGAATGCCTCTACTATGACATTCATCAATAAACTGCTTTAAATCTTCTGTAGTTCCATAACTAGATTCAGTAGCAAAGAAATGGCGAACTTTATAACCCCAATTATAATCACCAGGATATTCATTTACTGGCATTAATTCAATTGCATTGATGCCTAGTTCACAAAGATAATCTAGTTTGGCGATCGCTCCTAAATATTTACCCCGTTTATCAGGCTCACTTTCATCGCCAGTAAAGTCTGCAATATGCAATTCATATATGACTAATTCTTCATTTCGTGGCAAGGGATGATCATCATGTTGCCAAATATAGGTGTCAATAACTCGTTCACCATTTTTAATCCGCATTACACCATATTCTCTGGCTTCATCAATATCTGTAGCGTAGGGATCAATTACATCTACCCATTTATTAAGTTGAAACTGAGGACTTTTTGTTTGCACTCGAAATTTATATGAGTAAATTCCATCTGCTAATGATATTTGAGTCTGGAAATAGCCATTTTCGTTTTTTTCTAATGGTATATCTTGCCAGTCAGAAAAAGAGCCGATTAAACTTGCCTGTTCATTCCGAGGAGCAAATAATTTAAATTCAATTAAATTTGCCATTTTAGTTAGATATATTTGCCAAAATAATATTTATTAATTCTGGACTTTAGAATCAATAAAAGCTTCTTTCGGAAGTTATAAGAAATAACAATGAGTCAAAAGGCTTAATTTCCTAAGATAGAGATAATAGTTTCTCAGCAAGCAAAAATCTGAAGTACTGGGATTTGCGATCGCACCAGATTTTAAGTGAGTGAATTACACTATCTCAAAGAGTCGAGTCTTTGTATCACAGCGCGTAATACATGGCTAAGACTCACACTCTCATATCATGTCCGGTAAAAGACTTATCATCAAAACCGCAGGGGGCAGGGGGCAGGGAGCAGGGGGAGAAAGAATTTTGTCTTTCTGCACAGATGTGTTGAATCATAGCTGATTTGCCGGACATGATATCAAACACCCAAATCCTTTAATAGCCGTAAAACACTCGAATCAAGGCTCCTAACTAGGAAAATTTTCACATTTTCACATTAATGCTATAGCGCTGTAACAAAAGTGTAATAAACGCTGTCTACATTAGTAATAGATTCAAACAACTTTTCAGACAGCAATGCAAAATCAAATACCAGACGGAAATAACCCATTAAATAGCAATTTAGATACCAAATACCGCAAACAAGCGTCTTGGAAGAAAGCAGCAGCTTCTCTATCGCTAGTGTTGCTAGGATCTGGTATGACCTTGACAGGTGGTTATCTTGCTAACCATAAGTCGCAGGTGTCGGAAAGTGCATCGAATTTGGCCTTGAGTCGAGTTAATGCTGCACCGCCTATCGTGGCTGGTACAGACCCTAATTTTGTGACTCAGGTGGTACAGAAGGTAGGGCCAGCAGTCGTGCGAATTAATTCTTCCCGTACTGTAAAAAGTCAATTACCAGAAGAATTCAACGACCCATTGTTACGCCGCTTTTTTGGTTCACAACTACCAGAAGCTCAAGAAAGAGTAGAGCGCGGTACTGGTTCTGGGTTTATTATCAGCGGTGATGGTCAGATTTTGACTAATGCTCACGTTGTTGATGGTGCTGATACAGTGACAGTCATCCTCAAGGATGGGCGGAGTTTTCAAGGTAAGGTTTTAGGAAAAGATGAATTAACTGATGTAGCGGTTGTCAAAATTCAAGCCAGCAATTTGCCGACTGTCACCGTGGGTAACTCCGACCAATTGCAACCAGGAGAATGGGCGATCGCGATCGGCAATCCCTTAGGATTAGATAATACAGTAACTACAGGTATCATCAGCGCTACTGGACGCAGTAGTAATCAAATTGGTGCATCTGATAAGCGTGTAGATTTTATTCAAACTGATGCAGCAATTAATCCTGGTAACTCTGGCGGGCCGCTACTCAATGCCCGTGGTGAAGTAATTGCGATGAATACAGCTATTATTCAAGGAGCGCAAGGTATAGGTTTTGCTATTCCTATCGCTACAGCACAACGCATTGCTAATCAACTGATCTCTACAGGTAAAGTTGAGCATCCTTACCTGGGAATTCAGATGATTGGATTAACACCACAACTAAAACAAAATATTAATTCTGATCCCAATAGTGGTTTGAGTATTAATGAAGATAAAGGTGTTTTAGTTGTGAAAGTTCTGCCTAATTCACCAGCCGCAAAAGCCGGACTACGTGCGGGTGATGTTATTCAAAAACTCGAAGGTAACGCTGTTACAGACGCTGAGAGTGTCCAGAAAGCAGTTGATAAAAGTCGAATTGGCGGAGATTTGCGCTTAGAGTTACGCCGTAATGGACAAACATTGAATTTGTCCGTGCGTCCTGGTGCTTTTCCATCTCAGGTGCAGTAGAAGTTTAAGCACACTTGTTTATTGATTGAGGCTGGGTGTAAGGGTGTAAGTGAAAAATCGCGTACATCCTTCACCCTTGTGTGAACTAAATGATTAACGGAAGAACAAATATCTTGCACCTATGAGCAATAAAAAGATGCCATATAATTTTTTCATGGTTTCACTGCTAATAAACGGCTGATTAGCAAATAATGCACCAAAGAGGTTGCCTACTACTAAACCAAGGGCAATCATCACCGCATATTTGATGTTGATGTTACCGCTACGATGGTAAACTGCTGCGCCTAAAATCCCAATGGGTAAAATTTGGGCGGCGATGGAAGTTCCTGTGGCAAATTTTTGATCCATTCCTAGCAAAAGTACCATTGCTGGCACCATAATTGCACCGCCACCAATACCAAACATCCCACCAGCAACGCCAGCAGCTAAACCAATGAGTAGCATTTGTACAAGAATATTTGACATACAAAAATCTTTGTTTTGTGTTGAATCACAAAATAATTTTAGGGGACAAGATTGATTTGGGTAACATCCCGTGAACTCCTTTTTGAGGACTGTTCACAACTTGGGTGATGCGAAAATTTACAGCTAAACTACACAAAACATAAGCATCTTCTGCTGATAAATTGGCAAAATGCTTCAAAAAATCAATCATATTTTTTAAAGCTTGTTCTAGGGCTGCATCTAAAGTTGCAGCAAAGCCCATTGTAATGATATCTGTGGGGGTTTCGGCGATGGGTGTTGTTAGGGACAAATCTTTGCGAAGTTTGAGGGAGATTTTACCGTTCATAGAGGTTTCAATAGCGGTAACATTTACTTCTCCATCTCCTTGTGCAGAATGTCCATCACCAAGAGAAAACAATGCCCCAGGCACGTAAATTGGTAAAAATATCCGCGAACCTGCTTGGAGTTCACGGTTATCGATGTTACCGCCATAATTACCGGGGGGAATAGAATTGCGATCGCTTGTAGGAGTTGCAACCCCCAGGATACCAAAAAAGGGTTTGAGGGGAATTTTGATGCCGCTATTGGCAGGAAATTCTGCAATATTATTAGCTAAATCTAGGGGAATGAATCTCAATGCAGGCTGGGTAAAATGTTCTGGTAAAGCTCCCCAACCTGGACGAATAGCATTAAAGCCAATTGGTAAACGTGGGGCGATCGCTTCTAATTTTACTTCTAATACATCTCCTGGTTCGGCATCGCGCACATAAATCGGCCCTGTAAGTAAATGCGGCCCTCCAGCTATTTTCCGTTCATCTGGCAGATTTTGGCAGATATCCACAAATTCTGGGGTGATAAATTCTGGTGGCGCTTTGTCATAAATGTAGTAACCTGTGAAGGTTTCAACATCAATGGTGTCACCAGAATCAATAGTGAGTGCTGGTGTTAATAAATGGGAGAAACCACCAAGATGTACTGTTTTTTTGGTCGCTTTTAAACTGTGGTGAGTCATTACCGCTATTGTTTTCCAGATTATTGCTTAGGATAGCGGATTAACTGTTTCATTTACTCGTGTATTTTAAGCTGTCAAATCTTGATGTAATATCTAGATGCCTGACTTTCTGGAGAAGTCAGATATATGAACACCACGCTCAACAATTCCTCAAAATGCGCGGATGGGTAGGTGTACAAAATCGCTCTAGAAAAATAATGGCTGGATTCCTTGGAGTACAAGCTTTTGCAGAAAAATTTAATTAAAATAATCCGCGAACGTTACACAGCAAGTATTTCAGCTATTTACCGCAAATTAATTGACTTTTCAGCGTGTTAAAATTAACCCATCCGCGAAACTGCACCTTGAAAACTAAATACAGTAAGCTTTTCCGGCTCCAGCGATTGCAATTTAAACTAATCCCTATTAGGGATTGAAACATGCAATTCTGGAAGAAGAAGTGGTAATCGCCGTATTGCAATTTAAACTAATCCCTATTAGGGATTGAAACGTGCCAAGAGAATTGTATAACCAGACTCTCATATTGCAATTTAAACTAATCCCTATTAGGGATTGAAACTCTAAGCTATCTGCTGGTGTATTTTTGAAATATTATTGCAATTTAAACTAATCCCTATTAGGGATTGAAACAGTCGGAAATTCTTTAGTATTTTCGATAAAATTGCAATTTAAACTAATCCCTATTAGGGATTGAAACGCGAACTTCTGGATTACCATCTTCATCTAGGAATTGCAATTTAAACTAATCCCTATTAGGGATTGAAACTTGACTGACTCGGAATATTCTAAAATCCGCAAGCAAAATTGCAATTTAAACTAATCCCTATTAGGGATTGAAACTAAATTTGACATTAGGGGCAAAAGCCCCAAGGGCTGAGGGGGAAATTGCAATTTAAACTAATCCCTATTAGGGATTGAAACACGGTTGTAGCCAACGACCGCCACCACTTGACCCGCATAATCAGATTGCAATTTAAACTAATCCCTATTAGGGATTGAAACAATTCAGAAATTTGGGGCGGGAAAATCTGACAGCACGATTGATTGCAATTTAAACTAATCCCTATTAGGGATTGAAACTTCAGAGTTTTGGGCTATTCTCAACTTTTAAACTCAATTGCAATTTAAACTAATCCCTATTAGGGATTGAAACTTATGACTAATGACCAAAGAGAAATTTACTATTATTGCAATTTAAACTAATCCCTATTAGGGATTGAAACATTTTTTTTGCACTTGCATAAGCGTTTAATTGCTGACTGTGATTGCAATTTAAACTAATCCCTATTAGGGATTGAAACAACTTCTCACTGGTTTAATTCTTCCCAAAACACAATTGCAATTTAAACTAATCCCTATTAGGGATTGAAACATGCAAACACTCAATGAATATGAACAATACATTTTAATTGCAATTTAAACTAATCCCTATTAGGGATTGAAACAGACAGTATCGATTTATTCATTGCTTGGCACAAAATTGCAATTTAAACTAATCCCTATTAGGGATTGAAACGCTCTCATATCCTGCCAGCCTGGGGGCAATTGGCTATAAAATTGCAATTTAAACTAATCCCTATTAGGGATTGAAACTGAAAGTTTAGCCGTGATGCTCGGTCGATATCGCCTAAATTGCAATTTAAACTAATCCCTATTAGGGATTGAAACAACATTATTGTCCAATAAAACATTTGATTGAATTGATTGCAATTTAAACTAATCCCTATTAGGGATTGAAACGAGCAGTTGCCTGAAACTCGCCTTCAAAATAAGGACTTAGAATTGCAATTTAAACTAATCCCTATTAGGGATTGAAACGCCAATTCGATTGATAGTTATCTCGCCGCTGAGATTGCAATTTAAACTAATCCCTATTAGGGATTGAAACAGTTAAAGCTACTTACAATATTCCTGATATTGAATTGCAATTTAAACTAATCCCTATTAGGGATTGAAACGCACTTAAGCTTATCAGAATGGTGCGGAACGAGCCTCTATTGCAATTTAAACTAATCCCTATTAGGGATTGAAACAACTTGTGAGTGAAAGTGATGGCTCTGGAGTAGGCGATCCATTGCAATTTAAACTAATCCCTATTAGGGATTGAAACACAACGTTTTTACCTCTCTGTGATGCCGAATTTAATTGCAATTTAAACTAATCCCTATTAGGGATTGAAACATATCAACGGCTAGAAAACAAAATAACCCTAGATATTGCAATTTAAACTAATCCCTATTAGGGATTGAAACAGCTGACACATAGTACACCTTATTCTCATACACTAGTATGTTATTGCAATTTAAACTAATCCCTATTAGGGATTGAAACACGCAGATGTAACACTAAAATACGAAGACTATGTGTATTGCAATTTAAACTAATCCCTATTAGGGATTGAAACAAAATTTTTTGCACCAAGTGATTTCTGGGGCGGATTGCAATTTAAACTAATCCCTATTAGGGATTGAAACGCGTAAATACTAATTGGATACTGTGACTTAACAGATTGCAATTTAAACTAATCCCTATTAGGGATTGAAACCCTTTGATGTTTTTGCAAATTCTCTGGCATTGAGCAAAATTGCAATTTAAACTAATCCCTATTAGGGATTGAAACCTACTTCACCAAGCCTGAGATACTCTCTTGAGCGATTGCAATTTAAACTAATCCCTATTAGGGATTGAAACGAAAATTAATAATCTTATTCAAGAAATTCAAAGCGATATCATTGCAATTTAAACTAATCCCTATTAGGGATTGAAACTGTGAGATGGATATACAAGTATTTAAAATTAATAGGGCAGTGATTGCAATTTAAACTAATCCCTATTAGGGATTGAAACAGGTATATTGCGATTTCATCCGATTAAAGGATGGATAGGAAATTGCAATTTAAACTAATCCCTATTAGGGATTGAAACCAAAGCATAATCAGGAATTTCTAGCCTGTAAGGCAATTGCAATTTAAACTAATCCCTATTAGGGATTGAAACAAATAAGCGCGATGAATATCACGAAAAAATCCTGTCACAATTGCAATTTAAACTAATCCCTATTAGGGATTGAAACTGAAGAGTTGAAGAATATGCCTATTCCTGGCTGCATATTGCAATTTAAACTAATCCCTATTAGGGATTGAAACTTCCTCCTCCGCCCCTCCGCTCCCCTGCTCCATTGCAATTTAAACTAATCCCTATTAGGGATTGAAACAGTTTCAATAAGGTGTGGTCAACACGAATACTCTCCATTGCAATTTAAACTAATCCCTATTAGGGATTGAAACAATTGCAAGCGATCGCATCTCGTGAAGGGCGATTATTGCAATTTAAACTAATCCCTATTAGGGATTGAAACGAGTTAAGGCGATCGCGACTCCATTCACCCAAGTATTGCAATTTAAACTAATCCCTATTAGGGATTGAAACGCATTCCCAAACGCAGACATGGCAGACATATCATATTGCAATTTAAACTAATCCCTATTAGGGATTGAAACCCCTTAAGCAAGGCTACTGTTGACCATAACGAAATTGCAATTTAAACTAATCCCTATTAGGGATTGAAACTGTTCGGCACACCCAGCGATCGCGCCTGGTCTTTATTGCAATTTAAACTAATCCCTATTAGGGATTGAAACTGCCAAAGCTGTAGGTACAACCCCCCTTGTTATCATTGCAATTTAAACTAATCCCTATTAGGGATTGAAACAAGTAGGAAAATAAATAGTTATGATAAATCCTGAACAATTGCAATTTAAACTAATCCCTATTAGGGATTGAAACTATAGTCTTTAAATTATGCCAGTCGTTCTTCATGTATTGCAATTTAAACTAATCCCTATTAGGGATTGAAACTTGAAGTTTCGCCGAAAAGAGATTTTGTGTAAGTCTTATTAACATTGCCAGCTTGAGGTTGCTGGGTTTTGCTATTGCTGCACCCAACCTACATTTTTTATACTAACTATTTTCTTGAAAGCGCCTTCTATCTTCAATTAATTCTTCTAGCTTTTCTACCTCTTCAACTGTATAAAATGTTTGATTCGGCTCAGATGTGATTTTATCCATCAAAGCGTGAAAAGCTTCAGTATCGTTGCGATGTTTTAACAAATAAGCTTTCAACTCAGATTTACTCATTGCTGCAAAGTTTGGTTTTGTCATTCTTCGTATCTCCATTTGCCATCGCGTGTAATTAAGATACCTGTTTCTTGCCCAGCCAGAATGTAAATGTTTCCAGTACGTTCATCGATGCGGACTAGAAAAATAGGCAAAAACAAACTCGTAATATTTTGACAAATGATAAAGCACGTTCTTGTCTGTTCTGAAGTAGGATAAAGCGCGTTGCTCATTATAATTGTAAACTGCAATAAATAAACACACAGCGAAGCAACAGTTGATGAGTAACTTTAACAACGCTGCTGTGCTGTGTATCTACTGTTAGTTTACCGATATAGCCAAACGCGTAATAAAGAAAGTAACTGTTCAATATCTACAGGTTTGGTGATGTAATCTGATGCGCCGGATTCGATGCACTTTTCGCGATCGCCTTGCATGGCTTTGGCGGTGAGGGCAATAATTGGTAAGGCTCTGAATCGTTCATTTTGCCGAATTAAGCGGGTTGTCTCGTAACCATCCATTTCGGGCATCATCACATCCATTAACACCACATCAATATCTTGTGTAGTTTCTAACAATGTGATACCGTCTCTGCCGTTTTCTGCATAGATAACCTGCATGTGATAGCGTTCTAGCATACTGGTCAAGGCAAAGATATTGCGGACATCGTCATCAACAATTAATACTTTTTTATTTGCCAGGATGTAGTCACGAGAGTGCAGTTGTTCGAGTATTTGGCGTTTGGGTTCTGGTAAAGCGGCTTGAACTCGGTGTAAGAATAATGTAGTTTCATCAAGCAAACGTTCGGGCGATCGCACATCTTTGACGATAATTGTTTCGGTAATCCGTCGTAGTTCTGATTCTTGGGATTTGCTCAATTCAATGCCTGTGTAAATAATGATGGGTAAAGATTCACCATTGGGCTGTTGTTTAATTTGCTGAAGCAGTTCAAACCCGTTCATATCGGGTAGCCCCAAATCTAGCACCAGACAATCAAATTGTTGAGTGTTAATCGCTTCTAAGGCTTCTGCGCCAGTAGCAACGGCGGTAGTAGCAACATCGCTATTACCAATTAACTCCACAATGCTATGGCGTTGTGTATCATCATCTTCAACTACCAGCAAATTCTTCACCCGCCGTTCTACAAAACCTTTAATTTTGTTTAAAGCCTCAGATATACTTTCGCTGCTGGCTGGTTTTTGCAAATATGCTAATGCACCTAGTTGCAAACTCCGTCGTTTGCCTTCTTCGACGGTCATTATATGTACAGGAATGTGGCGGGTATTTGGATCATGTTTTAAGCGATCTAGCACCGTCCAACCATCCATATCGGGTAGGCGGATATCAAGTAAAATCCCCAAAGGTTGGAATTGTTGGGCTAATGCTAAACCATTGCTACCACTTTGGGCGGCGAGGACTTTGAATCCTTGCTGCTGTGCCATTTCTAAGAGGATGCGGGCAAAATGAATGTCATCTTCGACAATTAACAAGATGCGATCGCCATTTTGGATATCAATGCGATCGTCTTCTAAAATTGGCACTTGGGAGTTAGGGATCAGCCACTGTGTTGGGGATGCAACGGGATTAACTACCTCTGTTGGCTGCATTTCAGTGACTGCTAAGGTGGTTGTGTGCTGTGTGTTGAAGGTTGCTGGCTGAGTCACCATTCGTTGAGTTGTTGGTTCAGGAGTGGTGAATGTTGACTCAGAATTGAATTGTGGCAAGTAGAAGGTAAATGTACTGCCTTGAGTTAGGCTACTTACTAAGGTAATTTCTCCACCAAACAGACGGGCAATTTCTCGGCTGATGGATAAGCCTAGTCCTGTACCGCCGTATTTGCGGCTAGTAGTGCCGTCGGCTTGTTGAAATGCTTCAAAAATCACTTTTTGCTTTTCGGGGGCAATACCAATACCTGTATCGATGACAGAAAAGGCAACTACTATTGGGGCGCGGTTCAAGGTTTCTTGATTAATACTCCATCCTTGCTTGGCGACATCTATTTGCAAGCGTACTTCACCGCGATCGGTAAATTTAAAGGCGTTGGAAAGAAGATTTTTCAGGACTTGTTGCAAACGTTTGGGGTCAGTATAAATTGCTTTGGGAAGTTCAGTACCTAATTCAATGGTGAAACCGAGTCCTTTGTCTTGGGCGATTTGGCGGAAGGTGCGATCGGTTTGATCTCGCAAATCTGTAACTAACATCTGGGACATATCAATAGACATGGTTCCCGATTCAATTTTCGCCAAATCGAGGATGTCATTAATCAGCGCTAACAAGTCATTCCCGGCGGAGTAAATCGTGCGGCTGTATTCAACTTGTTTGGTGCTGAGATTCCCATCGATGTTATCTGTCAACAACTTCGCCAAAATTAACAGGCTATTTAAAGGTGTCCGCAGTTCGTGGGACATATTCGCCAGAAATTCTGATTTGTATTTGGATGATAGGGCGAGTTGGGCAGCTTTTTCTTCTAAAGATAATCGGGCTTGTTCAATTTCGCGGTTTTTCCATTCAACTTCTTTCTTTTGCTGTGCTAACAACTCGGCTTTTTCTTCGAGTTCGGCGTTGGTTTGCTGGAGTTCTTCTTGTTGTGTTCTGAGTAAATCTTCCGAAGTCTTCAGCGATTGGGCTTGTTGTTCGAGGCGTTTGTTGGTTTCTTTGAGTTCGTTTTGCTGAGTTTGCAGTTCTTCGGCTAAAGATTGGGACTGTTTCAGCAATTCTTCGGTACGCATGGAAGCGGCGATGGTGTTGAGAACGATCGCAATACTTTCGGTAAGTTGATCGAAGAATGTTAAATGAATCTCACTAAAGCGGCGGAAGGAAGCGAGTTCAATTACTGCTGTCACTTGTCCTTCAAATAACACGGGTAAAACTACAGCATTGAGTGGGCTGGACTCACCTAAACCAGAACTAATTTTGACATAATCCATCGGGACTTCTGTTAACAAAATTCGCTCTTTTTCCAAAGCACATTGTCCGACCAAACCTTCGCCTAAGTGAAAACGATTTGCTAGATGTTTGCGTTCACGGTATGCGTAACTGCTAAGTAATTTCAGATATGCTTGTTGTTGTTCGGCAGCATCCATTAAGTAGAATACGCCATGTTGCGCGCCTACCAATGGTGCAAGTTCCGACAGAATTAACTTGGAAACGGTTTCTAAGTCGCGCTGACCTTGCAGCATTCGGGTAAATTTGGCAAGGTTGGTCTTTAACCAGTCTTGTTCGGTGTTCTTTTGGGTGGTTTCGCGCAGGTTGGCAATCATCTGGTTGATGTTGTCTTTCAGGATTGCCACTTCACCTAGTGCTTCTACGGAAATTGACCGGGTTAAATCGCCTTTTGTTACCGCCGTCGCTACTTCTGCGATCGCCCGTAGCTGAGTTGTGAGTGTCGCCGCCAGTTCGTTTACATTGTCTGTCAAGTCTTTCCACGTTCCGGCTGCACCTGGAACCTTAGCTTGACCCCCTAACTTTCCTTCTATTCCCACTTCCCGCGCTACGGTTGTTACCTGATTGGCAAAGGTCGCTAGAGTATCAATCATTTCGTTGATGGTTTCTGCCAAGGTTTCGATTTCACCTTTC
The DNA here is from genome assembly GCF_059384975.1 of Nostoc sp. C96. Taxonomy (NCBI): domain Bacteria; kingdom Bacillati; phylum Cyanobacteriota; class Cyanophyceae; order Nostocales; family Nostocaceae; genus Nostoc; species Nostoc sp. C96. Next base: position 2,183,056 of record NZ_CM182020.1, read on the forward strand.
GCATCTAGCATTAATTTCCGCTTCAAGTCACCATTCGCTACGGCAGTCACAACTCTTGCAATCCCTCGCACCTGGGCTGTTAAGTTACCCGCCATCGAGTTCACATTATCTGTGAGGTCTTTCCATGTACCAGCGACCCCTTGCACCAAGGCTTGACCACCTAACTTTCCTTCCGTTCCCACCTCCCGCGCCACCCGCGTTACTTCTGATGCGAAGGAACTGAGTTGATCCACCATTGTGTTGATGGTGTTTTTCAAGTCGAGAATTTCACCTTTTACATCTACAGTGATTTTCTTCGACAAGTCACCATTCGCCACCGCCTTCGTTACTTCCGCGATGTTCCGCACCTGGGCTGTCAGATTACCCGCCATTGAGTTCACGTTATCGGTGAGGTCTTTCCATGTACCGCCAACCCCGCGGACGTAGGCTTGTACACCCAATTTACCTTCCGTTCCCACCTCCCGCGCTACCCGCGTTACTTCCGATGCGAAGGAGTTGAGTTGATCCACCATTGTATTGATGGTGTTTTTCAGTTCGAGAATCTCGCCTTTAACATCCACGGTGATTTTTTTGGACAAGTCGCCATTTGCCACCGCCGTCGTTACATCCGCGATGTTCCGCACCTGGGCTGTCAAGCTTCCCGCCATGAAGTTCACACTGTCGGTGAGGTCTTTCCACGTACCCGCCACGCCTTTTACTTCTGCTTGTACACCCAGTTTTCCTTCCGTTCCCACTTCCCTAGCAACCCGCGTTACTTCCGAGGCGAAGGAGTTCAGCTGATCCACCATCGTGTTGACGGTGTTTTTCAGTTCGAGAATTTCACCTTTAACATCAACAGAGATTTTCTTGGATAAGTCGCCATTCGCCACCGCCGTCGTCACCGCTGCGATGTTTCGTACTTGGGCTGTCAAACTTCCCGCCATAAAGTTTACAGAATCGGTGAGGTCTTTCCACGTTCCGGCTACACCTTTCACATCTGCTTGTACGCCCAGTTTTCCTTCACTACCTACTTCCCTTGCAACCCTTGTTACCTCAGATGCGAAGGAGTTTAACTGATCCACCATGATATTGATGGTGTTTTTCAGTTCGAGAATTTCACCTTTAACTTGGACGGTGATTTTCTTCGACAAGTCACCATTCGCGATCGCTGTTGCAACTTCCGCAATGCTTCTTACTTGGTCGGTGAGGTTTCCTGCCATCATATTCACCGCACCTGTCAAGTCTTTCCACGTTCCGGCAACGCCTCGCACTTCTGCTTGTACACCTAACTTTCCTTCTGTACCCACTTCACGGGCAACCCGCGTTACTTCTGATGCAAAGGAACTCAGTTGATCCACCATTGTGTTGATGGTGTTTTTCAGTTCCAGAATTTCACCTTTAACATCTACAGTAATTTTCTTCGACAAGTCACCATTCGCCACCGCCGTCGTTACATCAGCGATGTTCCGCACCTGCGCCGTCAAACTTCCTGCCATGAAGTTCACAGAGTCCGTCAAATCTTTCCACGTTCCCGCAACGCCTCGAACTTCTGCTTGTACACCTAACTTTCCTTCACTTCCTACTTCTCGCGCCACCCGCGTTACTTCCGACGCGAAGGAGTTAAGTTGATCCACCATTGTGTTGATGGTGTTTTTCAACTCCAAGATTTCACCTTTGACATCCACGGTGATTTTCTTGGACAAGTCACCATTTGCCACCGCCGTTGTTACTTCCGCGATGTTCCGCACTTGGGCTGTCAAGCTTCCCGCCATGAAGTTCACTGAATCTGTCAAATCTTTCCACGTTCCGGCTACACCTCGGACATCTGCTTGTACACCCAGTTTCCCTTCACTTCCTACTTCCCTGGCAACCCTGGTTACTTCTGATGCAAAGGAACTCAGTTGATCCACCATGATATTGATGGTGTTTTTGAGTTCAAAAATTTCGCCCTTCACATCTACAGTAATTTTCTTCGACAAGTCACCATTCGCGATCGCTGTTGCAACTTCTGCAATGTTCCGCACCTGTCCTGTCAGGTTCCCCGCCATTAAGTTCACGTTGTCGGTGAGGTCTTTCCACGTACCCGCCACACCTCGAACTTCTGCTTGTACACCCAGTTTTCCTTCCGTTCCCACTTCCCTAGCAACCCGCGTTACCTCAGATGCAAAGGAGTTGAGTTGATCCACCATTGTATTGATGGTGTTTTTCAACTCCAAAATCTCACCTTTTACATCCACCGTGATTTTCTTCGACAAGTCGCCATTCGCCACCGCCGTCGTCACTTCCGCGATGTTCCGCACTTGGGCTGTCAAACTTCCCGCCATGAAGTTCACAGAGTCAGTCAAATCTTTCCACGTACCTGCTACACCTTTGACATCTGCTTGTACACCTAACTTTCCTTCACTACCTACTTCCCTAGCAACTCTGGTTACTTCTGACACAAATGAACTGAGTTGATCCACCATGATATTGATGGTGTTTTTCAGTTCGAGAATTTCACCTTTTACATCTACAGTAATTTTCTTTGATAAATCACCATTCGCGATCGCTGTTGCAACTTCGGCAATATTCCGCACCTGTCCTGTCAAATTTCCCGCCATCAAGTTCACGTTGTCGGTGAGGTCTTTCCATGTACCCGCCACACCACGCACTTCTGCTTGTACACCTAATTTACCTTCTGTTCCTACTTCCCGCGCTACCCTGGTTACTTCTGATGCAAAGGAGTTGAGTTGATCCACCATTGTATTGACGGTGTTTTTCAGTTCCAGAATTTCGCCTTTGACGTTAACAGTAATTTTCTTCGATAAGTCACCATTGGCGATTGCTGTTGCAACTTCGGCGATGTTCCGTACTTGTCCTGTCAAGTTCCCCGCCATCAAGTTCACGTTGTCGGTGAGGTCTTTCCATGTACCTGCCACACCTTTAACTTCTGCTTGTACGCCCAGTTTCCCTTCTGTTCCGACTTCCCGCGCCACCCGTGTTACTTCTGATGCAAAGGAACCCAGACGTTCCACCATTGTGTTGACGATGTTGGCTGTTTGGAGAAACTCGCCTTTGAGGGCTTTGCCATCTATTTCTGTGGGGATGGTTTGAGACAAATCGCCATTGGCTACTGCCCGAATCACCCGTGTAGTCTCGGCTGTAGGTTGGACTAAATCTGTAATTAGAGTATTGACAGAATTAACACAATCTGACCAAGAACCGCGCACAGTTCCCATAGTGGCGCGTTCAGTAATTTTGCCTTCTTTCCCAACAACATTCCCAATGCGCTGTAACTCTAATGCCATGCGCTCATTCTGGTCAATAATATCGTTGAGCGTGTCAGCTATTTTACCAGCTAGACCAGTTTGGTCTACGGACATCCGAACCGAAAAGTCACCTTTTTTAACAGCAGTTAAGGTTTTCAGCAGTTGTTTTAAATCAAGATTGTCGCTTTCTCTGGTTAACTGTTCGGTTGCCATTACTATATCCTTGGGAAGTTAAGAGTAGTTTTGTAGTCTGCTGCTGGCTGATACTGATTTAGGCAAGGAAATAAATACTGTACGCTGCTATTTAAGAGCGTTATTATGCAAATTAAATTACCTAAGAACCATTCCTAATGAAGACATCGACAAAAAATCAGTGTCTTTGATGAGTAAGTTGATGTTTTCGCACAAGCGCTTTTAAGAATAGAATTGCTTTGCTAATTTCTAACTAAACTCTGGCTGAAGATAGCTAAAAATCATTTTTAAGATACCAGATTAATTATTAATTGCTATCAATTATTGTAACTCTATAATTAAATTCACTTGAGGACGAGGAAGATATTATTTCTATCTAACGAAAGATAGAGGGCAAGAAGCAATAAATTTGTTATTTTGAGAATCTTTTTTAACGCAGAGGGACGCAAGGGTCAGCGCAAAGTTGAGGCAGCGCGATCTTGGGGGTTTCCCCCATCAGCGACTGCCGACGCAGAGTTCTTTTGCGTTGGTGTATTGATAAATTAAAAAATGTAAAATTTTCAAGCGATATGTTTACTAACAAAACGAATCACATCAGCTAGTCCTGATTGAGTTTTTAAATTAGTAAAGATAAAAGGTTTATCACCGCGCATTCTTTTCGTATCTTTTTCCATCACGCTTAAATCTGCGCCTACGAATGGTGCAAGGTCAGTTTTATTAATGACTAATAAATCAGACTTGGTAATTCCTGGCCCACCTTTACGAGGAATTTTATCACCAGCAGCCACATCAATAACGTAAATTGTTAAATCTACTAATTCTGGACTGAAGGTAGCGGCTAAATTATCACCACCACTTTCTAAAAAGACTATATCTAAATTATTAAAACGTTCTTCTAACTGTTCAATTGCGGCTAAATTCATTGAAGCATCTTCACGAATCGCTGTATGGGGACAACCGCCAGTTTCCACACCCAAAATGCGATCGCTTGCTAAAGCCTGAGAACGTACTAAAAACTGTGCATCCTCTTGAGTATAAATATCATTCGTCACCACAGCAAGATGATAGCGATCGCGCAACTCCTTACATAAAGCATCCACTAAAGCCGTCTTCCCCGAACCTACAGGGCCAGCAACACCTACTCGAAATGCAGTCATAGTCAATAGTCACTAGTCAATGGTCAATAGTCCTTTGTCTTTTATTACCTCACTGCGTCTTTGCATCTATCTTATTTAACTCCCTATTTTGTATACACAAGTCTTTTAGAGTTGCTAAGGCAGTAGGTTAATTTATACAAGTCAAAGCATTAACATTGTAAGGCGATACATTAACAATGCGGGGCGATGCAATCACAATGCAGGGCGATACAATCACAATGCAGGGCGATACAATCACAATGCAGGGCGATACAATCACAATGCAGGGCGATACATTAACAATGCGGGGCGATACATTAAGTAATCTAACCGAATTAAGTGTATACCTTAGCATCTAACTTCTAAACAACCTTGTATACTGGGTTTCATGCTGCATACTAGCTAACGACAAACCCCAGCTACAACAACTCAGTTCATCATCTTCTAATACCAGAATTTCTTGCACAGTCGCACTAATTAACGGTTGTAAATCTAGCAATAATGCTTGTCCGGCGGTTTGTCCGAGGGGGATGAGTTTAACTCCAGCGGTGATGAGATTACTTGCCCAACTGTGCAGATATGCTAATAAAGCAGCATTCACATTGATTTGCCAATGGGCGACAGCAATACCAAAAGCGATCGCATAATTACAACGATTACCCAGAGTATTAATAGTAGGTAGTAGCTCTGGTTGTAGTTTACCAATTAATTGAGCCAGCGATCGCCCCATCTGCCAACTAGAATTGCGTAATTCTTGCGTTTCTCTCGCCGCCGATAACCAGCGATTCCAATAACATAGCGTTTCTAAATTCCCAAGTTTCGCAGATTCCGCCGCCCGTAACATCACCGCCGCCTCCAGCCGAATTGCACCGTAACGTAATTCCGAGGTTAACCAATGCTGAAGAGTTTCCTGATTAGCAATTGTGCCATCTTCTACTAAAGTTTCTAAACCTTCCGAATAACCATAAGCGCCCACAGGTAAAGCTGGGCTTGCTAACTGCAAAATCCCCAAAAAATGAATATCAGTGAGGGTGATGGTGTCCATAAGCCCCTAATTCTGGCTGAAACGGTGCAATTTCCTCGGCAATTTCCAGTCCCAACTGTGCCAACATCGTTTTTAAAACCCCATCTGGTGATAGGCGTAAATAACTCGGTGTAATTTCTACAGCCACATGACGATTTCCCAGATGGTATGCTGCACGCATTAATAAAAGTGATGAAGTAGCCGATACAGTCAACACAGGTTCAGGTTTTGCAACAATTCTCATTAAACTACCATCATTTTCATCTTGTAGAATATCGCCATCCCGTAACACTGTCCCCCTTGGTAAACGCAAAAACACAACCTGACCATCCGCTATCTCAAACCGATGACGACTGCGGGTGCGTTCCTCCGCCGTCAGTGCTAAAGTTAAACTCACCACAGCATCAGCATCTGGTGGTTTACGTTGAGTCAAAATCATCTTTGCGCCTTTGCGCCTTTGCGCGAAATATTCATCATCCAACATTTTGATATTATTAACAAAGTGAGCGATCGCTAAAACTATGGCAAAGCGTAAAAAAAACAATCTCCAGTGGATTAAAGAAACGCTTGATTTGCAACCTGATCATCACTGGGAATCTCCATCAGGCTATAAAATTTTTGTCGCCAACCGGGGGGCTGTTCGCTTCAACGTTCCTCAAAATTGGGTGTTTGAACCCCAAGAAAAATCTTTCAAGTTCATGGATAAAAAACCGCCCAAAGATGACTGCTGTTTAGAAGTATCTTTCAATCATCTACCGCCCAACGACTGGACTTTGTTTCCCCTCAAAGCTACCTTAAAGAAAGTCGTAGAAGAAGACAGTCGTGATGTGATTGAGAAGGGAGAAGTTTTTACCCTCAAGCGTCAAACCGCCAGAATAGTCTGGACAGAACTGAAGTTTATTGACACTCAAGCAGAACCACGGGAAGCTTTTTCCCGGATTTGCATTGGCTTAGGCTCGAATATACAATGCCTAATTACTTTCGATTATTGGGCAGACCAAGCTGAACAGTTAACACCCGTTTGGGATGAAGCTATGCGTAGTCTCACTCTAGGATTGTATATCCGTGACCCAAGAACAGGTTTAGCTTTCCCTGATTAGGAGTGCTGAGTTTTGAGTGCTGAGTAATAAATCAACTCTCTACCCTGTCACCTGTAATACCATTTCACGAAAAAAATAATACAGATTTATAGGTTTTTCATTCTTTCCCCCTGCTCCCTGCTCCCTGCTCCCTGCCCCCTGCGGACTATTTGTATCAAACTTAAAGTGAAACGGTATAATCTGTCACCTCTAGTCATAAATCTCGGTGGATAAATGCTTTTGCATTCGCGCCAGTGTAACTAGCAACGATGTGACCATTACCAGTCATTTGATATTTATACGTTACCAAGCCTTCTAAACCAACAGGGCCGCGGGGAGGCATTTGTTGAGTACTAATACCAACTTCTGCACCAAAACCGTAGCGGAAACCATCAGCAAAACGTGTGGAACAATTGTGAAAAACTCCGGCGGAATTGACCAAACCAAAGAAAGCTTCAGCGGTGGCGATATCTTCCGTAATAATTACATCGGTGTGGCGAGAACCGTATTGGTTAATATGCGCGATCGCATCTTCTAATGAGTCTACAATTTTAATCGACAAAATTAAATCGCTGTATTCTGTTTCCCAATCAATTTCGCTGGCGACGGCAATATTTGGTAATATTTCTAAGGTGCGTTGATCACCTTTTAATTGCACATGATTTTCTGCTAAAGCCGTTGCAACTTGAGGTAAAAATTCCTCAGCAATTGCTTGATGCACTAATAAAGTTTCAATGGCATTACAAGCAGCAGCATATTGAATTTTAGCATCAACAGTGATTTCTATAGCTTTATTAATATCAGCGGCTTGATCGATATAAGCATGACAAATGCCATCAGCATGACCAAGTACAGGAATGCGAGTATTTTCTTGCACAAACCGCACAAAAGAATTAGAACCTCTGGGAATAATTAAATCTACATACTTATCTAATTTTAAAAGTCCGACAGTTTCTTCGCGCGTTGTTAGCAACTGCACCGCATCAGGACTGACAGCAGTTTGAGATAATCCTTGTTTAATCGCTTTAACTATCGCCTCACAAGAAAGTACCGCTTCTTTACCACATTTGAGAATTACGCCATTACCTGATTTAATCGCCAAAGAAACAATTTGAATAGCAGCTTCTGGACGCGCCTCAAAAATAATCCCCAACACACCCAAAGGACAAGTAATCCGTTTGAGAATTAACCCTGTATCAAGTTCGCGGTGAATCTGCACTTTACCGATAGGATCAGCCAGTTTACCAACATCTCGGACTCCAGCGATCGCATCTCTTAATTTATGTTCATCTAATTGCAACCGCTTATACAGAGGTTTAGCAATTCCTTCCGCCGCCGCAGCTTGACAGTCTGCCACATTCGCTTGCAATATTTCTTCTTGAGCCGATTCTAATGCCTGAGCGATCACTGCGATCGCTTGATTTTTCGCCTCTGTCGAAAGAATTGCCAACTTACTAGCCGCGGCGCGAGTTTTCCCAGCAATCTCAACTAAAGATGAACCAACTTGAACAATAGTCATATCAAAAAATAACCCTTAATTATGGCAGAAACATTTATTTTCCATCCTATCAATTAGAGCCATCCGATTTGATTCTTAAATTATTTATGCGGATAGATAACAGAAAAAACCTCCGCGTACCTTTGCGTTAACCTCCGCGCACCTTTGCGTTAAAAAAGCTATTCCTTCTCAACATCCTTATCTTGCCCATTGCTGCAAGATATAAGCATAAAAAGCCTCTTTATCAACTGTATTCATTGCATAAATCTTCCGACCACCAGGAACAACCTTAGTCCGTCCTTGACTCACACCAGTGGTAATAATTTCCGTTTCCCACTCTCGCAGTTGATAAAACTCTGGGTGTCCTAAATAAGCCGTCGCCAGCACATCCCAGAAATAATAATCTTGGGGAATTACCAGTGCATAACATTGTCCCGCTAAATCAGAGACAGGGTATTGGCGTTGTTTGCCCATTTTGTACACAATATCTGATGTCACAGGTACATTGTTAGTCAAATCTAAAGGACACATAATAATTTCAATCTGGGTTTGCCAAACTCGCGCCGCTGAAACTGCATCCCAATAAACATTCCACTCCGCCGAACCATCTTGTCCAGCTTCTAAACTTTTTTCGACATTTCCCCCAACATTCAACGCGCCACCCATCCAAACAATTCTTTGAATCTTGGCTTCAATATCGGGTGCTTGTTCTAACGCTACTGCAACTGTCGTTAATGGCCCTGTTACCATCAGCGTTACTGGTTGGGGTGCTTCTCGTAACACCCGCACCATAAAATCTTGTCCCGGTTCTGCAACCAGAGGTGTCTTAATCGTGTCCTGCTGGTTGAGAATGGGGAGATGGTCGACAATAAACGAATCACGCCGATAAAGCCGGGGAAAAGGATTTATGCCGCGTACTGTACTTTCGGCAACTGGGATGTGAGAAAATCCCATCAAATCAATTATTTTGCGTGTAGCGCTAACGGCTGGTTCAACATAACAATCAGCAGGAGTCACAACCACACCAAGTAATTCGATATGATCCATCGTCAACAGCAGCATAGTTGCTAGGTAATCATCTACACCGCCATCGTGATCCATTAACACAAGTTGTTTTGACATATCAGGAGAATAAGAGAATGGATGAATTTATGCAAGCTGCGATCGCCCAAGCTAGACAAGGTAGAGAAGAAGGCGGAATTCCTATCGGTTCCGTTCTCATCAAGGATGGCAAAATTGTTGGTAGAGGACACAACAAGCGCGTCCAAGATAGCGACCCTATTACCCACGCCGAAATTGATTGTCTCCGTAATGCTGGCAGAATTGGCAGTTACAGAGGTACCACACTCTATTCAACCTTAATGCCGTGTTATTTGTGCGCCGGTGCCGTTGTGCAATTTGGAATAAAAAAAGTTATCGCCGGAGAATCCCGCACATTTCCTGGTGCTAAGGAATTTATGATTTCTCACGGCGTAGAAGTTATTGATTTAAATTTAGATGAATGCGAACAAATGATGAGTGAATTTATTCAAACCAACCCCGAACTGTGGAATGAAGACATTGGGAAGTAGTTAATGGTCAATAGTCAATAGTCAATGGTCAAAAGGCTAAATATTGTAATTTCAGACTTCAGACTTCAGACTTCATACTTTTTTCGTTCAGGAAAGCCTCAAAAGTCAACTTATTAGGTAACGAAGTTTGTGCGCCAGATTTTGTGGCTGCTAAAGCACCTGCGGCTGCACCCCAAATCACTGCTTGATGTAAAGTCATTCCGGTGTAAAGTGCAGCTGCTAAACCACCATTAAAAGCATCACCAGCCGCCACAGTATCTACAACATTAACTGAAAAAGCTGGCACAAAAAATGTTTCTTCTGCTGTGGCACAAACAACACCCTTTGCACCTAATTTAACGATCGCAGATTTCACACCCCTTTGCAATAACACTGCCCCTGCTTTGGCTGCTGATTCTGGGTTATCTACCGTAAACCCAACTAATTGTCCTGCTTCCACTTCATTGGGGGTGATAATATCCACCAAAGGGTAAAGTTCTGCTGGTAAGTTAGATTGTGCAGGTGCAGGATCAAGAATTACTGTTATATTTGCATTGCGTCCAGCTTTAGCTGCTGCAACAACAGCACTCAGGGGAATTTCTAATTGTAAAAGCAGTGCTTTAGCTGTTGGTAATAAAGGTGATAACCTATCTACATCTTCGTGATTTACTTTTCCATTAGCACCAGGAATCACCACAATTTGATTTTGCCCAGCATCATCAACAATAATTATGGCAACTCCAGAACTTACCGTTTCATCCAATAAAATATTGCCAGTTTGTACACCAGCAGTTTGCAAATGATTCAGCAGTTCTGTACCAAAACTCTGGGTTCCCACCCGCCCTACTATATGAGTGGGAATTCCCAACCGTGCTAATGCTACTGCTTGATTTGCACCTTTACCTCCCGGTATTTGAAAAAAATCGTTTCCCAGCAAAGTTTCACCGCTAGTTGGTAAATGGGTGGCTGTGGCAACTAAATCTATATTGATACTGCCGAAAACAATAATACTCATAATGATAATTTTGCTGAGAAAGATTTAGTTAGATGATGGAAATTTAGTATTTACAAGATTTCTCCCCAATTTTTAGCAAAATTCATGCTAAATCTGACTAAATACACCTCAATATAGTTTCTTTATCAACAAGTTGTGTTTGAATTTGACGTTGAGAATATTTATTTAATGGATATATAGTTAATGCCAGATTATTGACTTTATCCTCTAATTTGTCTTCTTTATCTGGTTCAACTTCCGCAGTGCAAACCGTTAATTCATAGCGTTTTGAGTGCTTGTTCAGCGCAGCGATCGCGACTAGATATAATTTATTCGCCATAGGTCAATGCTGTAAGAAAAGATTAACTACTAATTTCAACAACAACTTCATTACCTCTGGTTTCAGATTTTATAAATAAAACATGAGGAAATTGTGACGATGCCAGCGTTACACTGTGTCTGGTCATCTGAAATTACTGAGATATTTTGACCAAGCGACGCTCTCTCCTCTGATAATATCTACCTCTAGTAAATTTCTTGATATCGTTCTAAAAAACCGGAAGATAAGTTTTAGGGTAATTACACAAGCAAGCGGTTCTCTCTATTGGCAGACTTTTGCAACCATATTGCTATAAATTGCTAATAATCACACCATATAATTAACCTATGATCAAGGAATGTTAAAAATTATCACACTGTGGATGCCTCATGAGCTTAACAATAGATTATTGGAGAGATTCCGCAGTTTTGGCGAGAAAGCTGGAACAATGCAAAAATTTCGCTGATTTGCTCGCTCATTTACGGCTTGTTTGACACATCTGCAAAAAAAATTGACAGTCAATAGCTAAAGCGTTATACCATATCAAGGTGCAATATACGTAAGTTTTTTATTGTTATGTCTAGTGTTGAACGCGACGAAACCAGAGAAAATCGCATCGCCGCAGAAATTATTGTTGATGCGGAAGATAAAGAAGATCGGGCAATGGGCTGGTACTATTACCTAGAAGAAGCTTTGAATTATCCGTTTATGGCTAAGTGGGCCAAGAAATCCCGCAAAACATCGACAATAGAAGAGAAAAACGTCGAGGTGCTAGGAATGGCCCCCGATGATGAGTGCTTAAAAGATATGTATGTGGAAGTAGCTGACATTAATGGTAAGGATGATGATGTCTATTCGGCAAAATTATCAGAAATAAAGCCTATTGATGCAGATAGTGAAACAGAAGAAGCGATCGCAGATTGGCATTACTGGCTGGCTAGAGGCTACAAATTCTAGAATATAGCCATTTTTCGCCTCAATTATCTGATAAATAGCGAATGATTCGACAGGGGTTTCCAGCCGCGACAACATTTGCAGGCATATCTTTCACAACCACACTACCAGCACCAATTGTCGTGTTGTCGCCAATTTTTACCCCTGGACAAATAATTGCACTTCCACCTATCCAGACATTGTTACCAATTTTAACTGGTGCAGCTAGTTCTCTACCCGTCAAACGAATGTCTGGTTCTACGGGATGATAAGCCGCATAAATCTGCACGTAAGGCGCACACAAAACGTTATCGCCAATTTCAACTAGATTGCAGTCTAAAATTACACAGCCATAGTTAATATATAATCTATCACCAGCATAAATATTACTGCCGTAGTCACAGTGAAAAGGCGGCACAATGGTAGTTTTTTCTCCTACCTTACCTAGTAATTCTTGTAAGATTTGTTGTCTTTGCTCTTGTTGTTCCGCAATCGTATTATTATATTTTTGCAAAAGACGACTGGCTCGTCTATTCTCAGCCACTAATTCCGGATCTTCTGCTAAATATAACTCGCCAGCTAACATTTTTTGTTTTTCTGTTTTTTCCATCAAAGATTTTTAGGTTTTATTAAAAAATAATGTTGAATTTAAAAATAATTTTTCAAGATGATTTTAAATTAAAATAATATTGCCACAAAAATACAAAATTTAACTGAATTTACCAAACTTAGTCAAAATTAGCAAAATTCGGAGGAATATGCCTTTTCGGATTTTAAGCTTGGATGGTGGTGGAATTAGGGGAGTTGTTGCTGCAACAATTTTGGCAGCTATTGAGCAGCAAATTAATCAGCCTTTGCACGAGTATTTTAACTTAATAGCAGGCACGTCTACAGGCTCAATTTTAGCAGCAGCGATCGCCACAGGTCGCAGCAGCCAAAATATCATTGATCTATACACACAAAAAAGCTCAAGAATTTTCCCTTACAGCAGTCTTTTTTCTTTACAGCGACTACCTCTGATTTTCAAATATGGGATATCTGCACCAAAATTTTCTGATGCTGGTTTAACTCAAGTTCTCAAAGAAAATTTAGGTGAAATCAAACTATTTGATATTCCTGAACCGAAGTTATTAATCACAGCTTACGATACCATTGCCAGAGAACCAATTATATTTAAAAGCTGGCGACAAGATAAAGATTATGGCAATGTACCACTGTGGGAAATCTGCGTTTGTTCTGCCTCGGCTCCTACTTATTTCCCAGCACATAAACTAGATAGAATAGTCAAAGGTAAAGTAGAAAGAGCGACAGAAGATACTATTACTTTAGATGGTTATGCTTCCCATACAGAAAACCTTTATAACAATACACAAATTAGAATTGTGAGTGGTACAGGTAGCGGTCAAACTCGCACTATTAAAACATACAAAGGTTACACAAGAGAAGCTTTATTAGATTCTCCGTGGGAAACTATACCAGATAATACTGCTACCTACTCAATTAAATGTATCTACTCTGCCATTGATGGCGGTGTAGCGGCTAATAACCCATCAGCTTGTGCTGTAGCGGAAGCTTTAAGATTAGGGCATTCCATTGAAGATATTACCATTCTTTCTATAGGTACAGGCGATCGCACACGCATCATCCCATTTCAACAAGCCGAAAGCTGGGGTTTAATCCAATGGGCGCAGCCACTAATTGGGATATTATTTGATGCTTCATCGGGCGTTCATGAGTACATCACCGACCAAATCATTCCAGACGACCATATTTTACGATTACAATTTAAGCTAGACCGCGAACTTATCGGTAAGCGATTGAGTGATGATATCGATGATGTCAGTCCTGAGAATCTTCAAAATTTAATGGAAGCGGCAAAAGTTTATATTCAGCAGCCAGCGATACAAAATAAATTGCAAGAATTTTTACGCATTAACTAAGAATGTTATTGCCAATGTTCGGGATATTCGAGGTAGTCTGGCAGAATAGTGGTGCGATCGCCCGAAGCTGAGTCAATCTGCTGTTGTTTTAGATTTTGAACTCCTGTAAAGTTTGCCCCTTGCAACTTAGCGTAACTCATATCTAAATTTTTTAGGTTAGCATCCTGAAAATTTGCTCCTTGCAGTGCAGCACAAGTCATATCTGTCTCTTGCAATTCAGCACAAATGAGCTTTGCTTTTTGGAGGTTGGCTTCATGAAGAGTTGCTCTTTGTAAATTAGCACTAGTCAAGTTTACTGAGTGTAAATTAGCTCCTTGAAGCTTGGCATCTTCTAAATTAGATTTCGCCAGCATTAAATTAGACAAGTTTGTTCCATTCAAATATGCCTCTTTCATATTGGCTTGATACAGAGTTGTCCTGAAAAGAATAGCATCATATAGATTTGCACCTTGTAAATTAGCTGCTAATAATACTGCCCTATCTAGATTAGCCTTGTTGAGAATTGCTTTTTGCAGGTTAGCATTCTTGAAGTTGGATTCTTGTAAATTTGCTTCCTCAAAGTCTGCTTCTTGTAAATTTGCTTCCTCAAAATCTGCCTCTTGAAGTTCGGCTTTGCAGAACCTAGTTCTTCCCAAGTTTGCTCTTTTGAAAATTGCTCCTTGCAGCTTTGCTTCAAAAAGGTTTGCCCCTCTTATATCGATATTACTTAAATCAAGTTTTTGATTTTCTTGCTCATTGTTACAATTACGCCGTCCAATAACAGTGAGTGCAGCTTGAATATCCGTGCGAATTTTTGGTATTTGCTGTGTATTTTCTATGTTTTCGTCTTCCAGTTTTATAGGCATATTTTCTCGGACAAATGCCGTGAGAACTTCCATAATTGTCCAGTGATCATCTTTGGAATCCTTCGCAATTCTTTCTAACGTATAAATTGCACCTAACCGCACTTCAATCTTTTCGCTTCCAAGCTGTTCAATTGCTTTCGCAAAGCGTTCTGTAATTTGTTTATCTTGTGCTGCTTTGGCATTTTGGATTGCAGCTTCAGCATTTTTCAAAGCTGCTTTGGCACTTTCATTAGCAGCCATAGCACTTTTGTCCATAGCTTCCGCACGCTTGGCTGCATAAAAAGCGTTAATAAATACAGCGATTCCCGCAAAAATTGTTCCGGTTGTTGTTAAGGCTTTAATGCCATAATCTAACCTCTGTTCTGTTGATAAACCCTCAACGTTTATAAATGCTAAAAAAACGGCTGCTAAAAACAGAATAAATATAATTGGTAGAACTATTAACCAAGTTCTGAGAGCGTCTGTGTTGTTTTCAGACATAGATAATTCAATATTTTGGCGCTGCTGATGATAATATCAAAAGCTCACGCAAAGGCGCTAAGGCACTAAGTGATTTTTTGCAAACTCAACTAAAAAACTTCTCAACGCAACGGGCAAATATTTCCACACCCATCGGTAAAACAGTTTCATCAAAATCAAATCGCGGATGATGATGAGGATAAGCTAAATCTTTATCTGGATTAGCAGAACCTAGGAAGAAGTAACAGCCGGGAACTTCTTGTAAGAAGAATGACATATCTTCGCCGCCCATTGTTTGGCATTCTGGGACAATTCCTACAGGCGTTTCTACCACTTCTTCTGCAATTGATCGCACTAATTGTGCAATCCCCACATCGTTAATTACTGGGGGATACAAATTTGTATATTCTAAGTTATAGTTGGCACCATGACTCTGGCAAATTCCGGCAATTATTTGCTCTATGCGCTGTTGAAAAAAGCCAGCAAATTCTGGGTTAAAATACCGCACTGTGCCTTTCATATTGGCGGTGTCAGCAATTACATTGTGGGCTGTACCTGCGTGAAGTGCGCCAACAGTTACAACGGCGGAATCAATCGGGTTAACGTTCCGGGCGACAATGGTTTGTAAGGCGTTGACAATCTGCGCTGCAACTACAATTGAATCAACTGTTTGATGGGGAATTGCACCGTGTCCACCTTTGCCTAAAATTGTGCAGTTGAATAACTCTACAGCCGCCATTAACGCGCCAGCACGAACACCGACAGTTCCCAAGGGAAGATTATTCCATAGGTGTAAACCAATAATCGCATCCACATCAGGGTTTTGCAGTACCCCAGCCTCAATCATTGGTTTTGCACCTCCCGGCCCTTCTTCGGCTGGCTGGAAGATAATTTTCACCGTCCCCGCAAAGTCTTCTCGGTGCTGCTGGAGATAGTATGCTGTACCTAATGCGATCGCAGTATGTCCATCATGTCCACAAGCGTGCATTACTCCATCATGTTGCGATCTATAGGGTACTTCGTTCAGTTCTTGAATGGGCAAAGCATCCATATCTGCCCGAATTGCTAGTACTTTTTCAGTGCTGAGTTTAGTACCTTTAATGGTGGCAACAATACCAGTTTTCGCGATACCCGTTTGATGTTCAATTCCCCATGCTTGCAATTTATTTGCAACAAACTCAGCCGTCAGTTTTTCTTGAAAGCCTAATTCTGGTTGTTGATGTAACCGCCGCCGCCACTCTACTAATTGTGGTTGCAATGAGCGAATTGAGAGTCGCACACGGGATAAATCAACAGAATAAGAATTGGGTAATGTGGAAACCATTTTGACAACAAACTGCTACAAGACGGCTGAGATTGGGTTATGTTCTCAGTTTAATAGTTCCTTAAATATTTAGCGCTTCTAAATTTAAATTAGATGCAGCTTGAGCAAGTTTGTCTAAATCTGCTGGATTATCAAAATAAGGCAAGCAACCTAAAACCGGGATGTGGGTAAATGATTCAATTACCTCTGGTGGTGTCCAGTCGGTAATCTCTGCATCGGTACGGGGTTGAATGCAGTTCAGTACAATACCGATAAGATTCACCCGTAACTGTCTTGCTAATGCCACATTCGCCACTGCTTGAGATATTGCGCCTAATCTCACCGGGACGACTAAGACAGTAGGTAAACGCCATTCGCCAGCAATGTCAGCCACTGTTAATTCGTTAGTCATTGGTGAACCTAACCCACCAGCAGATTCTACCAACAGAAATTCATAACGCGATCGCATCTCACACAATGTTTTCCACACCACAGCTAAATCAACTGGGCGATTTTCTCTGGCTGCGGCGATGGGTGGTGCTAGAGGCGCTTGAAAATACAGCGGTGTAATTTCTTCTGGCGATTGTTCTAGCTTAAACAGATTTTGATACCACTCGCGATCGCCAATTCCCGATTGTATTGGCTTCATAATTCCCCAGTGACGCTGCGGATAATATTTTTGCCAATAAGCGGCTAATGCTGTCGTTAAAACAGTTTTGCCAGCTTCGGTGTCAGTTCCAGTAATTAGTAATGTATTCAACAATCTGTTTTACAAATAGATAATAAGTAACAAGTGATGTTACGAGACGTAAATATACCGGAAATCCTCACCAATGACAAATGACAAAAACTCAGTGCAGGATTTCAGCAGTTCTTAACCAAAGCTTGAATGAAGACTCTGCGTAACTTCGCGTTTACCTCAGCGCCCCTCTGCGTTTCAAAAACCCTTACTAAGGAGTATTTTCTACCCTAGGTGTTGGTTGAAGTGTGCCATCCACAGGCGGGTTATTGTCTGGAGGAACTGTGGGTGTTGGTGTAAACGCTGGCGGAAATGTGGGTGTTAGCGTTGGTGTTACTGTTGGTGTTAGCACTGGTGGAAATGTAGGCGTTAGCGTTGGTGTTACTATTGGTGTAGCTGTTGGTGAAGGTTGAAGTGGGTTTTCTAACGCTACCCTGAGATTATAATCACTTTCACTAACTCCAGGCGCAAGATTTAATTGCACAGTGTACCTACCATTTTTTGGCAAAATACCTGTATAAGAGCCTACTTGTTGAGCGCTACTATCAAGTACTTGACGATTCGGGGCTAAGACAGTCAAAGTAATACCTGTACCTTGTTCCAGCAGTGTAGTTAACTTAGCTCCAGCTTGTCCAAAAAAGGTATACTCCGTAACTTGACCAGCTTTAAGCGAATTTTCCACTGTCGCTGTGTTCGATGCGTCCAATCTCAGGCGCTTACTAGTAATAGTTGGTTCTGTGTTGCTGGGTGTTCCGAATGTTGTACCGCCAGAAATGACAGGTGAAGGGAAAGTCTGAGGTGCGGGTGGGGTTGTTTCTGGTTGTGTATTAGACTGACTGCGAATTGAACTCACCAGCGCCCAAGAACCAAACCCCGCAAGGATAACTACCACACTACCAATTGCACCCAGCGCCAAAGGATTATCTAACACTGAGTTAGAACGGCTGGGGGGAATCACAGGGTCAGGTCGGTTAGATGGTTGTGATGGAATTGCATCGGGACGACGACCAACCGCAATTGTTTGGAAATTGGACACTGGTGGCGGTGCTGCTACGCCTGGTTGCTCGACAAATTGTAATGCTTGGGCGACCTCAGCCGCACTTTGATAGCGATCGCTCGGCAAAGGATGTAACATCCGATTAATTACCTGAGCTAATTGCGGACTTACCCTCACAAATCTTTGCCAAGTCCAGGTAAGCTGGGTTTCATCAAACAACTCAGACGGTTCTTTAGCAGTTAGTAAAACTATTGCTGTCACCGCTAAAGCATACAAATCACTACTGGGATAAGCCCGTCCGGTTTGCATTTGTTCATTGGGAGAATAGCCCAATTTACCTACACTAGTAACATTGATGTTAGTATCTGCTGTTTGCAAGCGCGTTGCCAGTTCTTTCACCACGCCAAAATCTATTAACACTGGCAAGCGATCACTATCCCGAAAAATAATATTTTCCGGCGAAATATCACGGTGAATAATTCCACGACTGTGAATGTGTTCTAACACAGGTAATAGCGATCGCAACAACTGTAATACGTCTGGTTCGCTAAAAGTTTGACCTATAGATTGTTTTTCAACTAGTAAATCTCGATAAGTCTTACCCGCAACATAATCTTCCACTAAAAATAAACGGTGATCTTGCTCGAATCTTTCGCGGAATTTCGGGACTTGCGGATGTTCAATTTGATATAAAATCGTCGCTTCTCGCTGAAAAAGTTCTTGGGCTTTTTCCCAAGCACCAACCCCAGATGCGATCGGAATTAATTCTTTAATTGCACAAAGTTCGTTAAACCGACGCTGATCTTCGGCTAAATAAGTTCTGCCAAATCCACCTTGTCCCAGAATTTGAATTATCCGATAACGGTTTTGTAAGACAGTACCAATTGTAATTGGAGGTTGCATAAATAAATTCAAATTTAATCATAACTGAATACACCGACCTCACAAAGCTGAGTTTGGAGGACACAATACATAGAATTCACTCAAAAATTCTTCCTTGAAATATGCTGTCAGGGTTTGAGGATTTTGCACCTTACGCCCCTAAATTTCTTTACCCTCATCCTGATAAATTTGTGAACCCATCACTCCAACCTTTGATTTTTCATTTTCATACGTAAGTTACACGACAATGACCTGCGGCGATATTCTACCCTAAGAAAAGCAATAATCGTATTCAAATTTCAACCTGATTACCAAAACCACAAGAAAGCTGGCGTAGATAGCAAAAGCGCACTCATGCACTTCCCTTTCTGCGCCCTCTGGGTAAATCCCCTGAACCAAAATCTAGAATTTCTAGTTTCCCAACTAATTTTGCAGATTTGAAAATTTTTCTCCAATTTATAATCCAAAAATTTAGTTTGTCAGTTTATAATTTTGTAGCTGGTATCATAAAATATTCTTCTACCCCAGAAGAATTTAATTTTGGGTATTTCTACTGTCTGAGTTCCAGTTCTACTTCACTTAAGCTGAAAAGAGTTGGACTCATTAATCAATACAGTTGGTAGGATCATTACTCTACCAGACTAAATCTAGAGGAAATTTGAGTTGTTGAGAATGACTCAACTATGGGGCTAACTTACACACTATAGGTCAGTTACGAATTCGATGGTTTGTTTACCACTAAAGACTGAAAAATGGACTGATGGTAGCTCTATTGAGAAATGTTTAAAGTTTTTATGAAAGCTTAAATAAAGCTCACAGATGTTTATTTAGCCTATTCCGGTTAAATCTGGTAAATATCTAAATGATAATCTCGCCATGAATGCACTTCGAGGATCTGCTGTGCTCAGTTCTGCCGCTTTTAAGGTGCAGCCAGCTGCAACAGGACTAACTGAAAACCATCGCCTGCGGCTATTTTCTGGCTCTGCCAATATACAACTGTCTCAAGAAGTCGCTCGTTACCTGGGGATGGACTTGGGGCCAATGATTCGCAAGAGATTTGCGGATGGAGAACTTTATGTTCAAATCCAAGAATCTATTAGAGGCTGCGATGTTTATTTAATCCAGCCATCTTGTCAACCAGTTAACGACCACTTAATGGAATTGCTGATTATGATTGATGCCTGTCGCCGAGCCTCGGCTAGACAGGTAACAGCAGTGATTCCATATTATGGTTATGCTCGTGCCGATCGCAAAACCGCAGGACGAGAATCAATCACAGCCAAACTGGTTGCCAACTTGATTACGGAATCAGGTGCAGCTCGCGTTGTGGCAATGGATCTGCACGCTGCTCAAATTCAGGGCTACTTTGATATACCCTTTGATCATGTTTACGGTTCGCCAGTGATACTCGATTATTTGGCTAGTAAACAACTGCCTGATTTGGTGGTTGTTTCTCCTGATGTCGGTGGCGTAGCACGGGCGAGAGCATTTGCCAAGAAGTTGAATGATGCTCCACTTGCCATTATTGATAAACGCCGTCAAGCTCATAATGTAGCGGAAGTCTTGAACGTCATCGGCGATGTCAAAGGCAAAACAGCCGTGTTGGTAGACGATATGATCGACACAGGCGGAACCATCGCTGAAGGCGCTAGGTTGCTGCGTGAAGAAGGAGCGCGTCAGGTATATGCCTGTGCTACTCATGCAGTCTTCTCTCCCCCAGCCATTGAACGTTTATCCAGCGGTTTGTTTGAGGAAGTCATCGTCACAAACACGATACCCTTACCAGAAGACAAACGCTTTCCGCAATTAGTAGTGCTTTCCGTGGCAAATCTTTTAGGAGAAACCATCTGGCGGATTCACGAAGATACCTCTGTAAGTAGTATGTTCCGTTAGCCAAAAAAAGACTGTTATTCAGATTACAGTCTGGCATAAATAAATATTAAATTTTGAAGTATGAAGTCAGTATTTTTTTCTCTTTCATGCTTCAATTTTTATTTTCATAGCATTTTCTTGATGTGTTAAGTGATTGGCAAGTAAAATCAGCCGATATTTTTAGTTTGTTGAAAGTGAAATAATTTGGACGATCGCAAAGTAAATTCAACCATTCATCCAAAAGTATCTGATTTGATTTTAGAATATGGGCGATCGCGTTTATGCTAATTTACAAAACGCCCATGTCATAGTTATAAATGCAACCCAGTTTAAAACACTACGCTGATTACCTTTGTATGGGATTTCAATTAAATCTTTGTTCCCACGCTGAAATTGTAAACTGGGCTGATCGACTTATTGAAAAAAGTGACTATCCTGAAGATTGGATGATTGAGCTATCTACAAGTGCAGATAAGCATCCATTAGACATTATCCACTTGCTCGATTTTATTCCCGGCGAACCAGATTTAGAAATTTCCTTCAGATTGTTAATTGCTAAATTAGGTAAAGTTTATCCAACTATTGAGCCTGAAAATAATTGCTTTGCCAAACCTGAACACAGTAAATTATTGCGATCGCTATATCACTTAATTTTTGATAATAGTCCTTCGGAGGAACTGAGAAGAGCTATTTATCAGATTGATATGGATTTTGATTATGTAGAGCAAGGTTATGGAGATTGGTCAGTAATTCAACAGGACTATGAACAATTAATTGCTACTAGTTATGATTATCAACAATGGACTGATGGCAAAATTCAGTAGTTCAAATGTAAAATAACTGTAGATTATTTATTGTCAGTCAAATGCTGAAATAACTCGCTACAAAGGCATCTGGAATATTCAACTCTCAAAAAAATGTCAATATTACTTAGAGTCTTTGTCAACTTAATGCTTTAGCTTTAAAAACTGCTAAATTTCCGCTTCACTAGTATTTACAAAAAGCCTCGCAATTGTTTCAATTAAGCTAGAATTGTTAAAGGTTCTTTACAGAATTTGCCTAACACCCCTAATTCTGTTAAAACAGCCTAGCACTTAAATGTAAATCTACAAAACCTCTCTAGAGTTGACACTAAGCCTCTATGACGCTCCCAATTCGTAACGTCGCCATTATCGCCCACGTAGACCACGGCAAAACCACCTTGGTTGATGCACTCCTCAAACAATCCGGCATTTTCCGCGAAGGCGAAGACGTTCCGGATTGCGTCATGGACTCTAACGCCCTCGAACGTGAGCGCGGAATTACTATTCTGTCTAAAAATACAGCAGTTCGCTACAAAGAAACGCTGATTAATATTGTTGATACTCCCGGACACGCTGACTTCGGCGGTGAAGTTGAACGTGTACTCGGCATGGTTGACGGATGTCTGCTAATTGTCGATGCCAATGAAGGCCCCATGCCTCAAACTCGCTTCGTGTTGAAAAAAGCTTTGGAGAAAGGCTTACGCCCCATCGTCGTATTAAACAAAATTGATCGCGCCAAAGCTGACCCCCACGTTGCTGTTGATAAAGTATTAGATCTGTTCTTAGAATTAGGCGCAGACGAGGATCAATGTGATTTTACCTATCTGTTTGCCTCTGGTATGGGCGGTTATGCCAAAGAAAGCATGGAAGCAGAAGCGGTTGATATGCAGCCTCTGTTTAATGCGATTCTGCAACACGTTCCACCACCAGTAGGTGATGTTAACAAGCCCCTACAGTTGCAAGTCACAACCCTAGATTATTCTGAATATCTGGGACGGATTGTTATTGGCAGAATCCACAACGGTACTATCCGCGCTGGACAACAAGCGGCTCTAGTTACAGAAAATGGCTCTATTGTCAAGGGTAAAATTACCAAGTTGATGGGCTTTGAAGGTCTCAAACGGGTAGAGATGGAAGAAGCAACCGCTGGCTATATTGTTGCGGTGGCTGGTTTTGCTGATGCTTACATTGGCGAAACAATCACTGATCCAACCGAACCCCAAGCCTTACCACTAATTAAAGTGGATGAGCCTACCTTACAAATGACCTTCTGGGTAAATGATTCACCCTTTGCAGGTCAAGAAGGTAAATTGGTAACATCAAGACAAGTACGCGATCGCCTATTGCGCGAACTAGAAACCAACGTGGCTTTACGTGTTGAAGAAACCGATTCTCCTGATAAATTCCTAGTTTCCGGTCGTGGGGAGCTACACCTGGGTATCTTAATCGAAACCATGCGCCGCGAAGGTTTTGAGTTCCAAGTATCCCAACCACAAGTAATTTACCGCGAAATCAACGGTCAACCTTGCGAACCTTATGAACTACTAGTGTTAGACGTTCCTGCTGATGCAGTTGGTAGCTGTATCGAACGCCTAGGACAACGCAAAGGTGAAATGCAAGATATGCAGCCAGGAAGTGGCGATCGCACCCAGCTAGAGTTCGTCATTCCCGCCCGTGGTTTGATTGGTTTCCGTGGTGAATTCATGCGGATGACCCGTGGTGAAGGCATCATGAACCACAGTTTCTTAGATTACCGTCAACTCAGTGGCGATATTGAAGCCCGTAACAAAGGTGTTCTCATCTCCTTTGAAGAAGGCGTTTCTACCTTCTACGCCATGAAGAACGCCGAAGATAGAGGCTCATTCTTCATTACTCCCGGTACTAAAGTTTACCGAGGCATGATTGTCGGTGAACACAACCGTCCTCAAGACTTAGAATTGAATGTCTGCAAAACTAAGCAGTTAACCAACCACCGCGCTGCTGGTGGTGATGAATTGGTTCAATTGCAAGCACCAATCGACATGAGCTTAGAGCGTGCATTGGAATACATCGGCCCCGATGAGTTGGTGGAAGTTACACCCCAATCCATTCGCCTACGGAAAATGTCGAAGAAGTTAGCGAAACGCTAAGTAAAGTTAATTAATTGATTGAAAAAGCCCGCTAATGCGGGCTTTCTATTTTTGATTTATCTTGCCTCACTCACATAATGGATTTTATTAATTTTGAATTGGCATCATAGGGTAGATATACGGAAATTATTAATATAAGTAAGTATTTAGCCATTCCGTATACCGGATAGTTAATATGCCAGGAATGATAAAATTTGTTTATAACGAGAAAACAAAAAAGCTTGAAGCTAAAGAAGCTGGGTGGATTCACTTTCTAAATCCTTTTGCTCCATATATGGATTTATGGGAAGGGATGAAATATGTTATTGATCGTTTCAGTTCGCCAGGTAGTTTATCTCAAGATGATGCTGAGAATATAAGAAAGATCCTTGAGGAAGGACGTAATCAAAAAGTTGACGAAATGGAAATTGAGATGAGTCGTGATATTGCTACAGGTCTTAGCGTAAATAGTATAGAGGGTGTTGACATAACGTTTGGAAGTAAAGGAAAAACCAAGTATGTTATGAAAGTGAAATATAAATATGATGACTAAGTAGACTTATTATTGGAGATGGCACAGCCTAACTAATCAAATGCAGCAGATATTTGAGAAGCGTTTGCCCATTTGTATAGGGTATGACAACAACATAGACGATGTGATAGATTTTCATCACAAGTTGTAGTCTTACGACTTGGTATGATCAGCAGATTCTTACCTGGATAAGCAAGTGCCTCGCAGTGATATTGACCGTATCAGAGAAAAAATCAGACTCCGCCAATACGATATTTCAGCCCATGCAATGGAAGAAATGGCTGAGGATCTGCTGACTATTTTAGATGTAGAAGAGGCTGTTATAACAGGTCAAGTTATCCGGGTTGAAAAAGATGATCCGAGAGGAACAAAATATATAGTAGTAGGAACTGCATTAGATCAACAAACGCCTGTTGGAATTGTTGGGCGTTTCGCAAGTATCGGACGTTATCTAATCATAACTGTTTATGAAGTTACTGAGCTTGAGGGCTAGGCTTATGTATGGATATAGATGTGAGTATTGCGAAGGCACTGTTCAACCCCGCACTGTCAAGCGTGAGGCGTTCAAACATAGAG
Source organism: Nostoc sp. C96 (assembly GCF_059384975.1). Taxonomy (NCBI): domain Bacteria; kingdom Bacillati; phylum Cyanobacteriota; class Cyanophyceae; order Nostocales; family Nostocaceae; genus Nostoc; species Nostoc sp. C96. The sequence goes on from NZ_CM182020.1 coordinate 2,208,064, forward strand.
ATGGATTCGTCATTCTTGAAGATGTAACAATTGGTGTTTGTGACAACTGTGGAAATCGGTACTATTCAGCCGATATTCTTCATACGGTTCATGCTGTTGCAACCGGAGCGAAACTCCCTGAAAGAACTGAGCAAATTCCCGTTACTCATCTAGAATCAGCATAATAAAAACTATGTAAATTTAGGTATTCAAGTTAATCCTAAACACAAGGTTTAGTAAAGTTGTTTTGTGTGTGAATTATAGCAATATCAAAGTTATGACGATTAGCGATCGCTCCCATTTGTGAGACTGACTCCTTCGAGCGGTCGCTCTTAACCTACATTGAGTCAAATCAAGGCAAGTATTTGTCATCCAATAATTGTGCAAGAGTGTAAGGACATTTTTCGGGAAAAATTGTTAAATCGGTTTTAACTTGCACAAAATCAATTGCACTTTGATAAATATTCTCTAAATCATCCTGCAATTTATTCATTAAATTTGTGGATAGATGATTATTTAAGTCATATCTAAAAGTTTTAATTTCTCCAAGCCAATGACGATAATTTCTCTCATACTCTATCTGCCAGTACTGGAGTAATAATATATGAATTATAATTTGTCTTAAAAGACTTTTAGCTTTCGCTAAATCTCTTTTCCCCAAACAGATTAATTCCTCAATTAAGTTTTCTATATCTAGTTGGTTCAACTGCTTTTGTTTTAATAATTTAATAGTTTCTTCTAGCCATAAACTATCATCTGTTTCGTAGAGTTGTTTTAAGTTGGTAGTAATTGTCATATTTTTACCTTCTACCGACATTCTATAATTTAATCATATTACATTAAGTTAATTGTAGGTTTGTACCGATATTCACTACCAAAAAAATTCCTAAACTTTAAGGCATGATTCGGGTTGATGAAGTCTTTGCTTGGTTGCAGCGAAAAATTTAAGATTATTATTTTAATTTAGATAAATTTAAAAAGCATCTAACATTAGCCCATGTCAACATTCCAAGAATAAAAGCTGTTGGTAGAGGGTTAGGAAGCGATCGCTCAATTTCTGATTCTGTTCAAGTATGAGGTTATAGGAAGTATTTTTATCCTCGTTGCAACAAAAGAAAATTAGCAACATAGGAGTTTCACCAGAAGGGGTTTTGTCTCTGTAGACCTGAATTCCAGTAGCTTCGTGTAAGATAACCATTAAAAATATCTAAGTCGCAGCAACGCAGATTATGGGTTATCTTTAGCAGATTTATCTAATTGCTTTCTCTGAATAGCCCTTTCAAGGTATGTCAGCTTTCGTTACCTTGATATTTTCACATATCTTAACAAAACTACAAAATATTCCTTTAGACAATACATTGAAGACACTAGTCTTAAATTAACTAAAATATTGCTTATTTTTTAGATTTACGTCAAAAAAACTTATTCAATTAGTGAGCTGATGAATTTACAAGAATAAGCTATAAAACTCAACCTATTATCTTAGAAATTTATAGAAATTAGTCAGTTTGGTTGAAAAATATACCACACTTTCCTATTTACATCCTATATCTGAAGGTAGAGAATAATGATTAACATTGATGGGCAACCCAAGAAAATTTCTGTCTTAAGGGTGTTTGCTCAACAAGAGCCTGCCTAAAGTATCTCCAGTGCAACTGAGGTCAAATGACGCAATCATTCAATCCAGTCCAAGAGTGGGAACAACGTCGTGATCAAGCAACCCGCTATTACCAGCAAGGTAAACTTCAAGAATCACTCGCTCTGGCAACCAAAAATTTAGAATTAGCTAGAGCAATTTCTGATCGTGCCAAAGAGGGTTACACGTTAAACGACCTCGGTTTAGCTCACCTTGGTTGCTGGCAACCTCAAAGGGCATTAGAGTGTTTTGAGCAGGCGCTTTTAGTTGCTCAAGAGATAAGTAACGCCAGAGCAGAAGCAACTGCTCTGAGTAATCTTGGTTCTACCTACAGCCGTCTCGGAAAGTTTTCGCAAGCGCTGAAACATCTTGATCAAGCTCTGAAAATATTTAGAAGATTGCAAGACACTCAGGGTGAAGTTTCGACGCTCAATGATGTGGCACTAATTTACACTAAATTAGGAGAACCCAAACGTGCGCTGTTGTTACAACACCAAATTCTCTCGATGCGGCGATTACTAGGTGATTTTTCTGGTGAAGGCACCACATTAAATGGTCTTGGGTTTGCTTACAGTATCTTAGGCCAGCATGGACAAGCTCTAGAATTTTTGCAGGAAGCACTTTCTATTCAACGAGCAGTCAAAAATTTTGTTGGTGAAGCAACTACTATGAATAATATTGCTTCTGTTTACAGTGATTTAGGCCAACCTAAACAAGCACTGCTACTTTACTATCAAGTACTTTTGTCTCGCCGCGCACTTCAAGACAGATCTGGCGAAGCCACAACTCTGAACAACATTGGTTATACCTACAGCATTTTGGGTAATAACTGGCAGGCAATGAAATTTTATAAGCAAGCGATCGCAATTTATCAAGAATTAGGCGATCGCCTGGGAGAAATTTCGAGCTTGTTAAATATGGGTAACTTGTACGCCTCAACAAAACGCAAAAAAAAGGCGCTATCTTGCTACCAAAATGCTCATGAATTATCTCAGCAAATTGAGTATCAACCACTATCGCAAAAAGTACAGCAGCAGATAGATTCTCTGTAGAAGTCTATTGAAAATGGGTGGTAGAGGAGTCGAACCTCTCTATAGCGGATTAAAAGCCCGCTGCACAGCCGCTATGCCAACCACCCATGAATAAGGAATGGGAAGTAAAATCCACCAGGGAGGTACTGCCCCTCCTCTAACTGTGTTATCAGCACAGCGCCTCACTTTTCGGCTTCAGGTGGAAGGCGGAAGATGGAAGAATCGAACTCCTGGGTATTACCCCACCCCGGTTTTCAAGACCGGTTGCCAGCCATTTAGCGGCATCTTCCATTTAGGGGTGTCCGACGAGACTTGAACTCGCTATGACTGGTTCCACAAACCAGCGCCTCGACAGCTTTGGCTTCAGACACCATCAGTGGAATCAATGGGAATTGAACCCATAACCTCCTGCTTGCAAGGCAGGCGCTCTAGCCATTTGAGCTATGACCCCATGAAGAAAATAAAAAGTGTAAAGTAAAAAGTAAAAAGAAATACTTTTGCCTTTTAACTTTTGACTTATTCAGGCGAGAGTGGTAGGACTCAAACCCACATCCTTCGAGTTAGAAGCTCGATGCTCTCTTCAATTGAGCTACACTCCCAATAATTGGTAGTCCTGACAGGATTTGAACCCGTAACTTATTGCTTGTAAGGCAATTGCTCTACCGTTGAACTACAGGACTACGCAAGCGAGTGGCGAGATTTGAACTCGCACGCTGAATGTGGCGCACTCAGATGCTACCGATTACATCACACCCGCAAGTTTCAGAGCGATCGACGAGACTCGAACTCGTACCGTGAGTTTGGAAGACTCTGATGCTGCCGTTACACCACGATCGCACCGCATTCTGGAGCTGGTGACAGGAATTGAACCTGCAACCTACTGATTACAAGTCAGTTGCTCTGCCAATTGAGCTACACCAGCACTTGTGAAAAAGCAAAAATAGAAAAGATTTTCTTTTTACCTTTTAACTTTTTACTTTTGCCTTATTTGGTGACGGGGGCAGGAGTTGCACCTGCTGATATGAGGCTTATGAGACCTCTGAGCCACTCTTGCTCTATCCCCGCATTTCACCAATACCCCTGACTGGATTTGAACCAGCAACCTCTTCGTTCTAAGCGAAGCGCCTCTTCCGGTTGGGCTACAAGGGCATACTCTGATATTGTTACTCCCGACAGGATTTGAACCTGCAAAAAACTAGATCCTCGGTCTAGTGCGTCTTCCATTCCGCCACGGGAGCTTAGTACCCCTGACAGGAGTCGTAGACGCGAAGCGGCTTCCCGAAGGGTAGCTGCAAAATCTGGACTCTGATTCCAGCACGTATGCCAGTTCCGTCACAGGGGCATATCGGGATGGCAGGATTTGAACCTGCAACCTTCAGCTCCCAAAGCTGCCGCGCTACCAAGTTGCGCCACATCCCGTTGGTACTCCTGGTGGGAGTTGAACCCACACAATTAACAGATTTTAAGTCTGCCGCCTCTTCCAGTTGGGCTACAGGAGCTAGTTTTGGTACTCTTGGTGGGAATCGAACCCACAACATACCGTTTTTGAGACGGCAGCCTCTTCCAATTGGGCTACAAGAGTAAAATTTGGCAGCCCTGCCAGGACTCGAACCTGGAATCTTCGCCTTCAAAGGGCGGGATGTTGCCAATTACACCACAGGGCTTTATTGCCAGGGCAGGGTTTGAACCTGCAACCTCATCGTTCAGAGCGATGCGACTTTCCAATTCGTCCACCCGGCAATGAATGGCTGCCTCAGTAGGACTTGAACCTACAACCTCGCGGTTAACAGCCGCTGGCTCTGCCATTGAGCTATGAGGCAACGCAGCCCCCAGGTCGGAATTGAACCGACGACCTCCTGTTCTTCAGACAGGCGCTACTACCAACTGAGCTACCAGGGGATAAGAAGGAGAGATGGGTAATTACCCCGTGGACTGGTTTAATTCAACTTGAATCAGCCACTCCACCATCTCTCCTATGTAACGAGAGCGGAGGGATTTGAACCCCCACGTCTTCAGTTTCGTAGACTGAGATGTTATCCATTTACACCACGCTCTCAATAGGGATTAGGGACTAGAGGCTAGGGACTAGGGCTAGTGTTTTTCTCAGCACTCAGCACTTTTCAGGCGGAGAGAGAGGGATTTGAACCCTCGACGGATATTAACTACCCGTTTCCTCTTAGCAGGAGGATGCTTTTAGCCACTCAGCCACCTCTCCACAGTGGGTCGAGCAGGATTTGAACCTGCGAACAAAATAGAACAGTTTTACAGACTGTCGCCTTTAACCAGACTCGGCCATCGACCCATGATTCCCCCGACGGGATTTGAACCCGCAATCTCCGCTTTGAAAGAGCAGCGACTTAACCGTTCGTCCACGGGGGCAAAAGAATTTTAGATTTTAAATTTTGGATTTTAGATTCAAAACTCAATCTAAAATCGGCAACCCAAAATCCAAAATTGTGTGACGCAGGGACTAGGATTTGAACCCAGAACATCGGATTTGGAGTCACGAGGTGTTGCCGTTACACCATCCCTGCATTGGTAGCAGTGGCGGGAGTTGCACCCACATCAACCAGGGTATGAACCTGGTGCTTTGCTAATTAAGCTACACTGCAATGAACCAAAGGCTGAGGTGAGAATCGAACTCACGATGTCGGTTTTGCAAACCAATGCCTTCAACCACTTGGCTACTCAGCCGTTTGGGAGCCTTGACGGGAGTTGCACCCGCTTCTCTGTGCTTGAGATGCACAGTGACTTATCTAGTCGTCCACAAGGCTACACGAGAGTAACGAGACTTGAACTCGCAACCTATCGCTCGACAGGCGATCGCTCTAACCATTTGAGCTATACCCCCATGTTTGGTATCTGTGCCTAATTTTTATGATTAGATACACAGACAATTTTTGGTGAACTTGCCCATTCCTTATTCAGTTTTCAAGGTTCGGAAAAATTACTTGGATTGAGAAAAACTGTTAACTAAATAACCGACGCTCTAAGTAATAAGCCTGTTGTGTATTACTGATGTATCGGCGGTTTTTGTTTGAGCCAATTTAGATTTTTTGGTTTTGATATCCTCTACTTCTGGTTGTTTAGAAGTGAGAGAGGCTTGTTTGACTGGCAACTTTCGTTGATTCCAGTGCCTGTTCTGTATGTTTGTGTAGAACATGACTTTTACCGTTTGGAGGCTTTGTCTTTCGCTTCACTACATATATACTACATTTATACTACAAAAGTGTCAAGGGGTTGAGGAAAAATTTTTTAAAATTGCTGAAAACCCTTAGATTGCTTGGCTTTTGACTTATTAAATTCTCTAAAAAGTAAAACTACAAGCTTATGATGGGCTGAATATTTTAGGAACCTGATGTGACAGATAAGAACCTGAAGCGACACAGAATATTTGGTGTTGTTGCGATCGCCTTTTGTGTAACAGCCTGTAGTACGTCTGCAAAATTGGAAAATGCCCATCCAATTAACAAAGTCCATGCAGCACAAGTGCCAGATCAACCAGTAACCAGTCCAATAGATGCTAAATCACAGCCATCAACTAATCTAGAAAACCTTAATTTCGAGGTTCCGACGAAATTTCAAGGAAAAACCTTATATAAGGTAGAACCGAGCAATCAAGACAAAGTTATTGCCTTGACTGTTGATGATGGCCCTTGGCCAAAAACAACCTTACAAATGCTGGATATCTTCAAAGCAAATAACGTTAAAGTGACCTTTTTTTGGGTAGGGAGTGCTTTACAAGCAAATCCTGAAATTGCCAAGCAAGTTGTAGCTGAGGGACACGCCATTGGCAACCATACTTGGCATCACTGGTATAAAAGTATGGATGAAGCCACAGCCAAAAAGGAAATTGACCGCACATCTGATCTGATTTACAAAACAACAGGAGTCAAAACAACTTTGTTTCGACCGCCTGGAGGTTTTTTAAATAACGGATTAGCAGCTTATGCCAAAAGACAGAAATACTCTGTAGTTATGTGGTCATTAACTTCAGCAGATACTGACCCTCATGCCAAACCGCAAGCATTTGTTAACAATGTGTTGAAAGGTGCCAAACCAGGCGCTATTGTGTTGATGCACGATGGTGGAGGCGATCGCCACAGAACAGTAGAAGCACTACCACAAATCATCGCTGGGCTGAAACAGCAAGGCTACCGATTCGTAACAATCCCCGAACTACTACAAGAAAGCCCAAAGTAGAAGTATGAAATTTCATACTAGCCTGCGGCAAGCCGCTAAAAGCGTCTACACACTTCACACTTCATACTTTTTTACTCGCTCATCACAGAAGCACAAGCTTGCGCTTCCTGCCACAGTTTTTGCAGAAAGAACTCGGTGCGATCGCTCATTGTGGTGATGAATACACCTACACCATCCTCAGCACCACTTGTTAGCCAAGAACCACGCAGGGTGACTTCTACATATTCGCTATCGCACACACACAAGGCTATGACTTCCCGATCATCTCGTTTCACTTCCGCCTTGAGTGCTTCTACCCCTGGCAGATCAACAGGTAGCAAAAAGGAAGCAGTACTGGGTTCAACACACAGATTTTGTCCAACTCGCATAGCGAAAATTACGCGCTGTGTTACCCACTCCTCTAGTGACTGAGGAATACACTCTAAACAAAAGCTCCTTTCGGTGTAAGTTAATTTCAGCATTCCTTATGCTCTCCTGCTATTCCAGGTTTGCTTGCACATTTGTCCAAAATTGTTCTGCAAAAGCGATCGCGGGGTGAATGGGTGCTTTTGGTATTTTCCGTAGCCGCATTCCAGTCTCAGACAAACTGCGATCGCCTTTCCGAGAGTTACATTTTTCACAAGCTATGACTACGTTATCCCAAGTATGTAAACCACCTTTGGATCGCGGGATGACATGATCTAAGGTCAGGCGTTTGCTGCTACCGCAATATTGACAAGTGTAGTGGTCTCGTCGCAAAACTTCTCGCCGATTTACTGGTGGTACTTTCCATGTCCGTTCATTAGAGCCAATTTTCAAACGAATGTGTTTTGGTACGTCAATTACTAGACTGGGTGAATGAACTCGCCATCCACCTTCTGAAGCAAAATCCAATGGTTCTGCTTTATTCGTGACTAATAACACAATCGCTCGCTTAATATTTATGCGACACAGTGGTAAGTAATTTTGCGAAAACACCACTACGGATTGCTCTAACACCTGCATTACGCTTGTCACAGCTTCACTCCTTATTAAAAAACCCCCGCTTCTTGTCTAAATGAAGCGGGGGTTAGAAACTTACCAAAAACTTTTCTGGTTTTATATCGGTACAGCATTCTCTTGTCTGTACCTCCCGCTTATTTGGTTCGGTTGTGGTTTTGCATTCAGCACGCCTATGCCGAGATATCTAAAATCATAATTCCCCTCTGTGATTAGCCCATGAATTTGGCTACCATCGCCCATAAATAAATACTCCACTCCCATAGCAGCTGATTCCCAACTAAATCGGCAGTTGGCAGCACGCAAAGAAGTAGAGATGGGGTAAATGGATTTCACAGAAAATTTCACCTATTGAACATTCCTTTAAACATACTACACTTGTATTACTATCCTGTCTATACCTTTAAGGAGAAAAAGTCATGCACACAATTACTCGCACCCCAACTACCGATATGGAAGTTACCAGCATTCGCCTGGAGCGAGAACTCAAAGACAAACTCAAAGAAATAGCTGGCAATCAAGGCTATCAAGCCTTAATCCGCGATATTCTCTGGAATTATGTCCAGCAAAAATCCGGTGAGTGGAAACCGCGATTTTCAAGAGCCGATATTCGAGCTAGTATAGCCGCTACCGCCCAGCAGGAAGAACGTTGTGTACTTACAGGTCAATTGATTCAACCTCAACAGCCTATGTTACTAGGACTTACCAGGAACGGGGATATGGTTCCTCTCAGTGTCGAAAGTTTGGCTGGATAGTTTTTAATTCCATCGAAGGCAGCTTAGTTATTCATCCAGCTAACTAGGCTGCTTTCAATCTTTAGCTTTCACACGTTATCAATATTTTTTATTTAAAATATATATATTTATTAAGCTGCCAACACAATAGACAATCTCAAAAGCAAACTAGAGTTTTAGTTTTAGGTATGCGATGACACTTGATACATTAAATGAGAAGATTTATCACCACATAATAAATATAGCCACAAGCTTGATATTACTATCTATAAACCTGTTCCAAAGAGACAAAAGCACTCACAGAGTTTTTTCTAAGGTTCTGTCATAATAGAATTTAATTTTTGGCAAACTCATAGAAATGTACTTAGCACAAGATAAATATTTAGCAATAAATATTACTAAATTTAATATACTCAGCAGTATTAATGCGGTAAAACTTTTGAGAGTTTTTATCTTAATTCCAGAGAAATTACGGTTTATGTATAGTTACCGACAAGCTATCCTAGGCCAAAGTCTAGTAGTTTAGGTCTGCGTCCCAGCCCCAAATCCTCTCTAAGCATCACCTTAATATATTTTAGAGATTTTTCTATACCCCTGTATAAATTAGTTTAATATACCAGTTACTTATTCATCTGCAAGAGAAAGGGGCTATAACAGGTGAGAGAAAGTCTTGATAAAAAATTGGCCACTAACTAGGGTGCCGCGACATAACTAAATGAAAATAATATGCCAAGAAATTGGGTGCATACGATATGAGGTCATTATCTAAAAGCGTGCCAGGAATGAAAAAACGTTTATCATTGCCGCCACAGTGTCCAGATGACCTAGAACGACTACAATCATACCCACTCAAGCTGATGCAGCATCAGAACGAACCAACTCTTCAGTTGGTAAAAAAAATTAATCACATCATCGCCAATAACTCAGCAACGACATTGATGCTGCAAGAAATTGCTCGATTGCTAGGAAATGCCTTTAAAGTGGATTGCTGTTGTTTAGTGACAGTACCCGCCAGCGCAGCATCCAGTGAATCAATCGTTGTCAATTGGTGTTCTGATGAGTATTTGGCAATGCCAAACCCAAGTCAGATGTTCTCCCCGGAGCATCTGTTGATGGACTCGCCTGTAGTTCAATGTGCGGCGGAACCATTTACTATTGAGGATATTTCTACTATCCAAGATAGTTTGGTAGTAGGAGGACAACATCTGCCATTACCAATCAGATCTGTTTTGGCTATTCCAACTAGGTTTGCTGGCCAAAATAATGGTGTGATTAGCCTGATAAAATTTCAACCATACAATTGGAGTGAGTCAGAAAAACAACTGTTAAATTTTGTTGAGTCATCTTGTGCGATCGCTTTTTCTCAATTTGCCCAAGTGAATTTAATCACCTCGCAAGAAGAGCATCTGCAAAAAAGCGAAGAACATCAAAGCTTGATCAAGCAATTAACTATATTAAGCAAGAGTAATTTGGAGCTAAATCAAATGCTTCAGTTAGCTATTTCGTCTACTGCCGAATCTTTACAGGCAGACCGAGGCTTACTCATCTTGCTCAAATATACAGATCCTTTATTTAGAACTCAACCAAAAAAACAAATTCCCAAAGCAAAGGCCACCGTAGTTGCTGAGTGGAACCGAAATACATCAAGTTATTCGGCTACCAAGCCAGATGTTGAGCCGCAGTCATTTCTGATTTCTGAGTGTGGTTTGTGCCAACGTGTGTTTACAGATTCAGGAAAAGCCGTAATTATCGATGATTACACAGACCTCCAAGACACCTTGACAGCTGTTTCATTGTTTACACTGGATATCTTGCCTGCGGTACTTTTAGTACCATTAGAAAATCAAGGCAAAGTTTTAGGGTTTATTGTTCTTCAACAAGCAACAGCCCGTAGTTGGCAAGCGTCAGAATTAAATCTGGTGGAAATGGTCTGCGCTCAAATGAGTAATGCCATTATTCAGTCACAAACATTGCGCCAGGTACAGACTTTGGTAGATGAGCGCACAGCAAAACTCCAAAGCAGTCTGGAATTGCAAGCGAAATTGCATGAAAAAACACGACAATATGTTGAGCAGCTACGGGAACTCAATCATCTCAAAGATGAATTTTTGAGCAACATGAGCGATCGCCTACGGTATCCACTGACCAATATGCAAATGTCTATCAAGAATTTGCGTTTGCCGGGAATTCAACCAGAGCGTCAAGCAAGATACATGGATATCCTAGAGCAAGAATGCACGAAAGAGATTAACTTAATTAATGATTTGCTGACACTCCAGAAGTTAGAGTCCAAACAAGAACGTCCGCAATTTGAAACTATAGATTTAAATACGAAAATTCATGGATTAGCAGCTAATCTGAACTCAAAACTGGCAACTAAAACCTTAAGTATAAATCTGGATTTACCCCAAGATTCGTTAAAAATACAGACTGAATTAGAAAGTTTTAACCGTATCCTGCAAGAATTATTAACGAATGCGTGTACATACTCAGAGCCGGAAACTGTAATTCATGTGCAAGCCTTTCACCAAGTTGAGCAATTGGTAGATCAAGTTATTATTAAAGTGACTAATACAGGACGGGGAATTTCTGAAGAAGAAGCCACCTACATATTTGATCGGTTCCGGCGTGGTAAAGGTGGTCGATGGACTCCGGGAACAGGTTTGGGGCTGGCTTTAGCCAAGTCTTTAGTACAGCATTTGAATGGGGCGATCGCTGTTGAAAGTACTCCCATCCCCAATTCTGAACAAAGCCAAGTTTCTTTTACTCTTACCTTGCCCCAATTCTCAGACGAAAGCGAACTATAATTCCGACCGTGACTGAACAAAACAATTCCACAGCAAACCTTGATTTCAACGCCGCTATTGATGACACTAGCCTAGAAGACAACTTGGCTGTTGATTCAGCGAATTTGCCTCCTGTCGCCGTCCAAATCGAGAAAACAGCAGAGCGACAGCGACAAATTTCCGCCAAAATTCACATTCCTCATTCCGTGGAACGTATATGGCAAGTGCTGACTGATTATGAAGCCTTAGTTGACTTCATCCCCAATCTAGCTAAAAGTCGTTTAATGGAGCATCCTCACGGTGGTATTCGACTTGAGCAAGTAGGCTCTCAGCGCTTATTGAATGTCAACTTTTGTGCGCGTGTAGTTCTAGATTTAGAAGAACATTTTCCCCAGCAAATTACTTTCTCTATGGTTGAAGGAGATTTCAAAGGCTTCTCTGGTAGTTGGAACTTAGAGCCTTGCTCTGTTGACGGAGTTATGGGAACCAATCTTTGCTACACCATCCAAGTTTGGCCAAAACTAACTATGCCAGTGACTATTATCGAACGCCGTCTGAGTAAGGATTTACAGTTGAATCTTTTAGCAATCTATCAGCGTATAGCACAGTTGGCGTAGTTAATATGAACAATGATTTGTCAAGTTTTCCTGAAAAACAAAATGTGAGAGGGAAAAACTTGACTTTTAAAGTACCCCCAGGGGAATTCGAATCCCCGTCGCCTCCGTGAAAGGGAGGTGTCCTAGGCCTCTAGACGATGGGGGCATAAGACTTTCGACTGTGTTTTAGTTTGATGCTGCCTTGCTGGTAAAGTACCCCCAGGGGAATTCGAATCCCCGTCGCCTCCGTGAAAGGGAGGTGTCCTAGGCCTCTAGACGATGGGGGCATCGCAATCAAACCTTTTATAAGTTAACTAATTTTCCAAGTGATGTCAACAGCTTTTGCAAAAAAACAATTTTTATTGCAGATAAACTAAGATGCGGGAAGAAAGGGCAAAGTGAGATGGGTTGAAGCTTTTACCTACAATTGTTGTATGCACAACAAACAGCGAATTAACGAGTTCCTGAATGGCACAAACCCCCAGATTAATCTGTTGAGTCAATCTGAAATCTAAAAATGTTTGGCAAACTACCACTTTTGTGAGAACTAAGGGACAATAGAGTATCTTACAAAACCCAGTATGAAAGAAAATCACATTTTAATCAGATACAAAGATTGTCATACTGTACTCTGGAGAAGTCCTCTTTACACTTCTTTACAAGAGATTTTGAAATCTATCGCTCAAAATCTACAACATGGAAGCATCTCTTGAAATCACCTTACAGATGGTGATCGCTGTTGTAGCAGGTATTAGCGCTCAAGTGATAGCTGCATACTTGCGTGTACCCAGTATCGTTTTATTGCTCTTATTGGGCATTATCCTCGGCTCTGATGGTCTGGGATTGTTGCACCCACATTTGCTAGGTACAGGACTAGAAGTAATTGTTTCTCTAGCGACGGCTATCATCCTGTTTGAAGGCGGACTGAATTTAGATTTACGGGAATTAGGTAGGGTTTCAGTTAGCCTACAATTGCTCGTTACCCTAGGAACGCTAATCACCCTACTTGGCGGCAGTATGGCGGCTCATTGGCTGGGTGAATTTCCTTGGAATATCGCTTTTCTCTATGCTTCGATAGTTGTGGTTACGGGGCCAACAGTGGTTGGGCCTCTGCTGAAACAAATTAATGTAGATCGACAGGTTGCAACGCTCTTAGAAGGGGAAGGGGTTTTAATTGACCCAGTGGGTGCTATTTTAGCCTTCGTGGTTTTAGATACGATTGTTAACGGTGATGCTGACCCAGTTAACGCCATTGTTGGTCTGTTGATGCGTTTAGGGGTGGGTGCGACAATTGGTGCAGTTGGTGGCTACTTGATGAGTTGGGTTTTCAAGTATGCCAGTTTGCTTTCGTTCGAGTTGAAAAATCTTGTAGTTCTGGCAATACTTTGGGGTCTGTTTTCTCTCGCCCAGACTATTCGTAGTGAATCGGGAGTGATGACAACGGTAGTCGCAGGTGCTGTGTTTGCCAATTCTTCTGTACCGGAAGAACGACTTTTACGCAGTTTTAAAGGGCAGTTAACAATTCTCAGCGTATCCGTTCTCTTCATTTTGTTAGCGGCGGATTTATCAATTGCCAGTGTATTTGCCCTAGGTTGGGGTAGTGTATTAACTGTTTTAGTTCTAATGTTTGTAGTGCGGCCAATTAATATTCTGGCCTGTACTTGGAACAGTAATCTCAACTGGCGACAGAAGTTATTTTTAAGTTGGGTAGCTCCTAGAGGGATTGTTTCGGCTTCTGTGGCTTCATTATTCGCAATTTTACTCACGCAGCATGGGATAAATGGTGGTGATGCCATTAAAGCCTTAGTATTTTTGACTATCATTATGACGGTGGTTTGCCAAGGGTTAACGGCTGGGGGAATTGCCAAGTTATTGCAAATCACCTCCAAGGATGCAACTGGAGTAGTAATTGTTGGTTGTAATTCCTTGAGTTTGTTAATTGCTCGCTTGTTTCAAGAACGAGGGGAGCCTGTGGTGATGATTGATACAGACCCGGAAAGTTGTGAAAAAGCCGCAGAGCAAAATATTCGCGTGATTGCTAGTAGCGCTCTCGATACCGGAGTTTTAGAAGAAGCCGGACTTGCTTCTATGGGGACTTTTGTGGCGATGACGAGTAATGGGGAGGTAAATTTTGTTTTGGCGCAACGTGCTGCTGAGGAATTTAATCCTCCCCGTGTATTAGCTGTTTTTCCCCGTGATCCGCAGGCGAGTAATGGTGGAAATCAAAAGACTGTAAACCAAGCTTTTGTAACTGAATTAACAATTAAGACTTGGAATGAATATATGAATGACGGACGCGTGAAGTTAGGGACTACAACATTGGATGCAGCAGATTTTGACAGCCAACAAGAGCGCATTCAAGAAAAAATTCGGACTGGGGTATTCCTACCACTACTATTAGAACGAGAAGAGCGTCTCCAAGTAATGCCAGCAAATCAAGACTGGGAAATAGGCGATCGCATTATTTATTTATTGCATGACCCCAGACCAAATCTGTTAAAACGCTTGTCTGGTGCTAGTCAATCCACACCCTTGGCTGTAGAAAAGTTACCAGAACTAGAAGAAGTTGCTGTACCAACTTTGGCTCAACTCTCTACTAGTGATGTTTCTGGAAGTTGATTTGACGCTGTATAAATTTGCTGTTCTTGCCACAGTAAAGCTAATAAATGCACTACTGCCAGAATTAAGGTGGCCGCAGCAATTATATAGCTGTGGATGGCGTAAAGATGTTGCACTGTGAGGGTGTTAATCGCTCCACCACCAGTCAGGATATTTCGCAGTTGTTCACCAATGAAAGGAATGGCTTCGATAGTTCCCAATTCAATGCTGAAACGCCAGTATCCTGCTTGTGTCCAATCAAGGAGCATAGCTGTCCAATCTAGCCCGATCGCACTTAAGGTAAGTAATATACCGCTAACCCAAGCTACAAGCCAACTCTGACTAAATTGCCGCCCTAAAAACATGACGACAATTTGCACCAAGGCGATCGCAATTAAACCATTACCTGCTATCTCATGGGTGCGGTAAAATAACCACCCATAAGGTATTTGGGTATTAATCATTTTTAAGGAATTGTAAGCGCCACCTGCTGTTGGTTCGTAATAAAAAGACAGCAAAATTCCAGTAGTGGTATAAATCAAGCACAGGGTCAGAATTACGACTGAGAATATCGTTGCGAGTCGTCGCAAAATTCTATCGAACTGGGCGCTTTGCATGGCTCACCCCTCCTGATTTTTATTAAATATGTATTTTTACTACATTTTAACTAACAAATATTTATATTTGTTGCATTTATCAAAGATATATAAAATTTTTAAATCAAATATTTCACCCAAATTTTTAGCGGTTCTGGGGAGCCATACCAAATTCCAGGGCTTCTGGGTGAGTGCCTCACACCTTCAATAATTAGATTTTCTGCTCCTTCCAGGTGAGCAGATGCAATCGGAGTAATACCATCGCCCCAGGTGTTTCCTTGTCCACAAGTTAATTGGTAACTGCTGTAGGCTAACCAGCTACCAGGCCGCCGTTCGCCAAAAATAGTTTTGCCTGCAACACACACATAACGGACATTCTTGTAAAATGCTCCGGGATAGTTATTGGCTACAAAGTCGAGATTCCATCGCGTCCAGCGTTCTTGACTGATATGCGGAGTGCCTAAAGTGATCAGGGTAGCAATTAAAGGATGAGCATTCCAAACAGATGGTTGAGCTTGATTGCGAGGAGTGTAAGGTTTTTCTCCTAAATAAATCCGGGAAATCCAACCACCAGCTGAATGTCCAATTAGATTGATTTGTGTGGCTTGATATTCCTGCAATATTTGTTTAACAGTCAGGTCAAGCTTTTGCAAAATTGGTGTGACAGGTCTGCCACCAACAGTAGGAAGCCAATCACGTCGTCGCAATGGTACTGTGACTGTAGGAAACCCCAACTGTTTCAGGGAGGTTTCTAGGGTCTGGTAAGCGATCGCGCTTTCTAAATATCCCGGCACAATAACTGTAGGTAAAGGCATTTGGCAATTAAAATGAAAATTTCATCGTGGGAAATGATGTCATTAAAATATCAGGAATTATGAAGACCTTGTTTGTAGTCATTTATTAGAGAAAAAGCCAACTTAGCCACAATTAGCTACTAACTGATGTGATACCATGTCATCTGTCGGCAAATTTTGACAGACAACAAGCTAACCATCTACTACAAAATCTCAACTGACGGAAAAACAGTTATAGCGATAGTTGAGTCTGGTACAGTCTAGATGGATATATCTTTAGACCGATGCGTTCAGGCTCACTGCAAACTACTGTAATTGTCAGTTTAGAGTGCGTAAATATATACGCAACATACAAATTGGTGAAGTGATAACTATTTAAAGTTCGGATTTGCAAGTGCAACTAAAAAAGCTAAAATTGCGTCATTAAAAAATTAAACTTGACCAAAAATCTAACTCTTGTCATTTTGAGTTATACCCAAGAAGTTATTCTTTTTAAAGGCTGCATTTTGTACCACCAAGATAATATTGATTTGCTAATTAACTGCAACTGAGCCGAGTGAACGATAACAGCTATGTCTTACGTCTCCCTGCTAAAAAATATACCTGAAATTTTAAGCCAGCCAACTGGAATTGCCGCTATTGCCTCAATTGGTATTCATGGCGCTATTGCATTGATTGTGCCATTGATGCCAGTAGATCCAAATAAAGCTAAAGATACAGCATCTTCAAAATCAGTGGGCATTTTGGAATTAAGCCAAGCTGATCAAAATCGTTTACCTCAAACTCCAGGTACAACTCAGTTTGCTGTGCAACCACAATTACCTAGATTTTCGCAGCAACAGCAACTAGCTCTACAGCCACAAGTACCTCCATCTTTTAATGGCCAGACAACTGTACTGCCTCCGCTACCACCATCTAGTTATACACAGTCAGTACTGCCATCATTACCCACAACTTCTAATAACTACCGTATTTCCTCATTGCCTACAAAGCAGTCTTCACAAATTCCTAGACAAGATTTTCGATTTGACAATTCCGGTTTTAAAGCTGGGAACCAAAAATTTACCGCATCAATTCCTAATTTTGATGATAAGCCTGTAATTCCACAGAGAACACAACCACTTCCAGTAGAAAATCTCCCAGATCTACCTCCAGCAACAATACCGCCGGAAATACTCAATAGCCCAATTCCCAGTCCAGCCTCTAGCTCAAATACGACAACGGCAAATAACAGAATTACTCCCCAGCCTATACAGCCTGAGCCTGAAAATAATATAGCAGTTACGCCAAACCGGACTTTAGCCACTGGTATTGCTCAAACGCCGAAGGCTGGAGGTAATACAACTTCATCAACAGCAAGCCTCCCCCCTTTAAAGCCAATAACAACGCCTAGTTTGCCCACAAAAGCTGCCAACCAGACGCTGATAGCTCAAGCAGAATCTTACGCAGAACTGAGAAAAGCACTCCAGCAGCAATACCCTAATTCAGAAGAAAAAGGGGTCATCCGGGATACAGTTGCTGTTAGTAAAGCTGGTGTGGAAGGTACAGTTTTAGGCGTTTTAGTAGTAGATCCTGATGGCAAAGTATTGGATATCAAATTTCAAGACAAATTACTTTCTCCAGCACTGCAATTAAAAGCAAGGCAATATTTCAATGCTAAGTCTTTAAAAGGAGAGAAAACAATTAGTCGTTATCCATTTAATCTGCTGTTCCAAGACGGGAGCAAAACTGCTGGGGGTAGCTCACAGCCAATACAGACACCAGTAGGTACAACTCAACAGACAACAAGTAGCCAGCCAATAATTATTCCAGGTAATAGTAATCAGCTAAAACCAAATCCAGCAGTGACGGCTAAACCTGATAACATTGAGCCAACATCATCATCTACATCAATAACTAATACCAATCAGCGATTGTCTTCTCAAAAACCTGACCGTCAACTAATTCAAAAGTTACGCGATGTCAGGGAAAAAAGAGAAAATGCTAACTCAGAAAAATAACGTAGCGATCGCTCTCATTTCATAGTGGCAAAATAGTAAGAAGCAGGTGTTGTGATCCTAATCAAGAGCAAAATAGCAGGTAGGAGGATTCCGCACCCAGTATAGTTTAGCTTGTATCATCTGTTGATATCCTAAGCTATGCTTCGCTTGCTATAAATAACGTTGTGTTGCTGTGAATATCTTCAATTGCAATAGCTTTTCATCTCCTAGCTGCTGTGAAAAACTGGGTTTGAAGGGAATGACTTTTAAACTGCGGATGATCTCTTTTGCTACAGCTTTTGCTAAAAGTGGCGGTACAGAATTACCAACTTGGCGGAAACCATGCCATTTGGTGATATGAAATCTAAACCAGTCTGGGTAAGAATGTAGTCTTGCTGCTTCCCTAACTGTGATGCAACGAGGTGTAAACGGATGAATTGGTCGCGGAGATGTAAATGAACCTCTGTATCTATCTGTTCCGGCTCTTAAGGTATTGCAAACACCAGCCGGATGTAGTTTATGGAAGCGGCTAATGGGTTCTCTTTCGCCTTGGGGAGTTTCTTGAAAGCGTTGAATAGTGGTAGATGAGTGTTTTGTTCGGAAACTCGAAGAAAGAATCCGGGCATCGAATTGGCGATCGCAGGCATAATTATCTGCTAAAGTGCTGATACCGCGAAGTATCATGGCATAATCGCTAGGTTTGCCATACTCAGCAAATACCCAATCTTTTTCTAATAAGTCTGAGTAATTTTCCACTTCTGGGATATCACCAATCGCATCCCACACTGTGGGACTCAGTGGTAAGGAATTTTTTTTGATTAACTGATTTGGCTTGGCTATTTGGGTAATTGGCTGGGGATACTTTGGTAATTTGACATCTTGTCTAGCTCCCAACAAAAACAAGCGCTCACGGGACTGTGGTACACCGTAGTGAGCAGCGTTGAGAACTTGATAATTTTCTTCTACCTGATAGCCGTGAGATTGGAATTCACTAATTAAACTTTTGAGGATTTGTTTGTGTTCGCCAACAGTTATACCGCGAACGTTTTCCATCACAAAATATTTTGGTTGTAATTCTAATACCAAGCGATGAAAGTGAAATACTAAAGAATTTCGCGGGTCATCAAAAACCCGTTTACCCATAAGTGAGAAGCCTTGACAGGGACTACCACAAATAACTGCATCAATTTCGCGATCGCCTATTTTGGCACGCTGGCGAATTTCTTCTCCTGTGGTATCTTCTACACTCTTGCACAACACTGTACAAGAAGGAAAGTTAAATTCGTGTGTGGCGCAGTGAATGGGGTCAATTTCTACGGCTGCCAATACATCAAAGCCAGCTTGTTCAAAGCCAAGGCTCATACCACCTGCGCCTGCGAACAAATCAACTGCGATTGGTCGTCGTTTTCTCATTAAGTGCTGAGTGCTGAGTTTTGAGTGCTGAGTAAAAAGTAACTTGCTCCTAGCCCTTTTTTAATTCACACTTCAGACTTTATACTTTATCCTTCATACTTTATTGAGCATTTGCAAAATTTCTTGAGCAGCGCGATCGCATACACCAACTTCTCCTAAACATTGTCGCATTTGGGCATAACCTGTCAATGTCTGTTGTCGGCGTTCAGGATTCAGTAATAACTCCATCGCTGCTTGAGTGATATTTTCTGCTGTAGCTTTTTCTTGTAATAACTCTGGCACAATCTCCTTCATCACCACTAAGTTAACTGGTGAAGCAAAGGGAATGGAACCTTTGAGGATTTTCCGTGCAATCCACACTGTCATGGCATTCAGGCGATAAACCACAACTTGCGGCACATTCAACAGCGCCAGTTCTAGGTTAACCGTGCCAGATTTTGTAATGGCGAAATCAGCAGCAGCAAATACTTCCTTTTGTTGGCCAGATACGATTGTTGCTCGTAAACCGTAACTTTGAATTGCTGCTTCTATTGGTTGTTTAAAGCTTTCTAAAGATAAGGGAATCCAAAAGTGAGCTTGGGGTAATTTAGCTTGAATTGTCTGAGCCGCTTGAAAAATTATGGGTAAAAGATATTTGAGTTCTTGCTGACGAGAAGCGGGGAGCAGTGCGATCGCAATTTGTTCTGGTGCAATTCCCAATGTGGCACGCGCCGCCTGACGATTGGGTGCGTCCTGCATTCGATCAATTAACGGATGACCTACCCAGCTAACATTTCCCCCATTTTCTTGATAATAACGCCCTTCTTCGGGGAAAATCGCCAAGAGTTTATCCGTAAATCCCACAATTCGAGATGTATTTTGTAAACTCATTGACCATACCCACTCTTGGGGAGCAATGTAATAGACCACCGGCACATCGGGCAAATTATTCTGCATATAAGTGCCGATACCAAGATTTGGCCCCATGTAATCAATCAGCACAACTAAGTCTGGCGGGTTCTGCTTGAGGTAGGCGATCGCTTTTCGTTGTACTAATAGAGTTGGTACAATATATGGCAGAGATTCTAAAAGACCCATTGAGCCAATACCACTGGTATTGCCTAAAATTGTTGCTCCTGCCTTGGCCATTTTCTCACCACCAAGGGCAACAATTTCTAATTTCCACCCAGCAGCAACCGCTTGGCGTTGTATGGCTGCAATTAACAGCGACCCTTGCAAATCGCCAGACACCTCGCCAGTGCTGATAAATATCCGCATTTGATCATTAAAAATTTCGTAAAAATTTTAGATATAAAAGCTGAGAAATTAGGAGTTACTTCGTACCAATTTAAAAATTGATTTAGATCACTGGATTCATCAAACCTACATTCTCAATCCAAAATCTCAAATCCAAAATTGTATAACCCCTAATTTCCCGTCACTAACCTAAGACTCATCACTAGCGCTAGAAGCTCTACCTTTACCCGGAATTAAACCGCGTCTTCCTGGCATTTGCGATAGAAGGATAAAGCGGCGTAGGTGCTGTAGTTCTTCTGTATCTCCTAACTGTTCTAACTGTTCTAACGCTTGCTTGAAAGTCAAACCAGAACGGTAGAGAATGCGGAAAGCTTTTTTGAGCGTTTGCAGGTCACTAGCTGTCATCCCAGAGCGTTTTAGCCCTACTAAGTTGAGGGTTCTTACGCGTACAGGATTGCCTTCAACTAACATATATGGCGGCACATCTCGGTCAATCCGTGACATTCCACCAACCATTGAATGCCTACCAATATGAACAAATTGATGAACTCCCAACACTCCACCTAGTCTGGCACGAGACTCGATATGGACATGACCAGCTAAGGCCACTGAGTTAGGAATGACTACATGGTCTTCAATTATGCAGTTGTGTGCAACGTGGACATAAGCCATCAGCAAGTTATTACTGCCGATAATTGTAGCTTCTCCCTCACCTGTGGCACGATTAATGGTGACATATTCCCGAATTAAGTTATCGTCACCAATTTTGACCCAGGTAGGTTCTCCCACAAATTTGAGATCCTGGGGTTCCATACCGATAGCTGCACCTGGAAAAATCTGATTTCGCGCCCCAATTTCACAAGGCCCTTCTAGCACTACATGAGCGCCAATAATTGTTTCAGGGCCAACTTTGACATGCGCTCCAATCACAGCATAGGCACCGACTTGCACTGTAGGGTGGAGTTCCGCTTTAGGATGAACTACAGCCGTTGGATGAATAAGAGTCTTCAAGGGTGAATCTCCAGAACTGTCTTGAGAAGCCAGCGCTTTGTGGCAACTGGTGTTGCTGAGTTGTGATAACTTCAGCTGTCGAAAGTGTGTTGGGCGAAGCAAGTTAGGTGTGTTCGCGTAGCGTCTCGTCCGAGAGGGCAGCGAAAATCAAGAAATTTTCAAATACTATTGTGGACAATTGTTGACTTGTTATCTTTTTTCAGGATTGAGTTTAGGTACATCACGGTTGTACTTAGACACTCCAACAAGTTGTTAACCAACTAAAGAAAACATCAATTCGCCTTCAGCGGCGAGTTGTCCATCAACTTCGGCCCGAGCTTGCATCTTCCCAAACCGACGTTGTTTGATACATAACAGTTCCACTGTCATGATTAGTTGATCTCCAGGAACAACTTGACGGCGGAAGCGGGCTTTATCGATACCAGCAAATACAAACAGTCCACCTGCATTGTATTCTGGCAGTTGTGTTAACACAATTCCGCCTACTTGTGCCATTGCTTCAACAATTAGCACACCTGGCATGAGTGGTCTACCGGGGAAATGTCCTTGAAATTGAGGTTCGTTAATAGTAACATTTTTAACGCCTACAGCCACTTTTCCTGGTACATAGTCAATAATTTTGTCTACCAGTAAAAAGGGATAACGATGGGGTAGCAACTGCTGAATTTCTTCAGAGGTGAAGGTTTTTTTCACTTCAGATACAGTTGGAGTTTCTGTGGCAATAGATGAGGATGCGATCGCATCGCTACTATTTACTTCTGCAAGAATTGACATTGGCGGTTTGTGTGACTTTGACTAGAAAAATTTAAGTGGGATGGCGCTGAAACCCCCTCAGATTTTGTCAGTGGGATTTTGCTGTGCTGCTAAAATCCTTTGCGCGAGTTGAATATGTAAATTGTGGCTGGCTTTATACGCTAAGAAATGTGCTTGCGGGAAAATTCCCAATAAACTCAAATCTCCTACTAAATCCAATATCTTATGACGGACTGGCTCATTTGCAAATCTTAATGGCGGATTTAGCCATCCTTCCGACCCGCAAACGAGCGCATTATCCAAGCTACCACCTTTGATTAATCCAGCTTGTTGTAAGTATTCTATTTGATGTAATAAACCAAAAGTACGCGCAGGTGCAATTTCCGCCGTAAAGCTCACAGCAGTTTCATTCACATCAGTAGCCAGCAACCAACTGTGCCATTGATTCCCAATTGCAGATAAATCAAAATCAATCCCATAACTAAAGCGAGTTTCTGCTGCTGGGATGGCACCAACAAAAGCATCTTGCTGATAAATCCAGATTGGTTCTTTGACTACCAAGTTTTCTTGATGATCATCTACTGATTGTGGTTGTAAGCCAACTTGAGCAATGCTGGCTGCCCAAAGCTGTGCTGAACCATCCAATAGCGGCACTTCTGGTCCGTCGATTTCAATGCGGGCATTATTCACACCCATACTTGCTAATGTTGCCAACAAATGCTCAACTGTCCGAACAGATGCTTCACCTTTGCCCAATTGAGTTGAGAGAACAGTCTCATTAACTGCTGCAATTTGGGCAGGAATAATTGGTAAATCAGGTAAATCTACCCGCACAAAATAACGCCCACTATTTGCTGGGGCTGGTAATATCCGCACATTGGTAGTAATACCGCTATGTAAACCAACTCCTGTTTGGTAGACTTCCCCGGTGATGGTGTGTTGTTGCATCGGCAAAAATTTAATACACCTTAATAAATAGTCAAGGGTTAGGGGTCAAGAGTCAAGAGTCAGTGGTCAAAGGTCAATAATTGAAAACGATTGACTATTGACTATAGACAATTGACTTTTGACCAACTTAAAATCTTTCGCCGATGCCGAAATTGATGCGGCTGTCACCATCATCGTTAATACCGTAGTCAATCCGAATTGGCCCCAAAGGTGATTGCACGCGCACACCCAGACCATAACCATAGCCAGTCCCATTTTTGTTGAGGACTTCCGCCGCCCTAGTGTTGGTACCTAAGTCACTGCCAAAATCCACAAAGGCTGCACCGCTAACGATAGAAAATACAGGGAAGCGATACTCTAAAGTTGCTTGCACGTAACTGCGGCTGCTGGCTAGTGTACCTTCTTCATAGCCGCGCACAGAATTACTACCACCCAAAGTAAAGGCTTCGTAAGGGGGTAAGTCACCCAGGATAGTTCCGCCTTGAATGTTAAAAGCTAGGGTTTGTGCGCCTTTAGTAAAGTTAAGCAGTTTAACGGGTATATATTGGCTATAACTCCCCCGTAATCGAGTGAGTAAAATATTACCTAGCCCTACAGGAACTGACTGATCAACTCCGAAGCGGAGGAAAGAACCACTCGTAGGTTGTAGGGCATTGTTACGGCGATCGCGCTGCGTACCCAATTGTAATAGTAATAAATCGTCTTGGCCTTCTCCCGAAAAGCTCAAGGGAATTAATTCTCCAGCTACTCCATTTGTGTACACTGTCCCAAATCTTCTGAGATTGCCATCAGCGTCACGGGTGGAAACGCGTTGATATTGCAAACCAGCTGAAGCTGTCCATTCTGCGCGTTCGTAGGGATTATTAGATAAAGGGCGGGTAAATGTAACACCACCACCTAACCGCAGCACACGGGGGCGATCGCCATCTGTATCTCCAGCATTTCTAAAGGTTTCAACGTTTTCATCTGTGCCTTCATATACCAAAGAAATGGAACTACGCCGGAAAATGTTAGCTGTGTAAGAAGTACGATAAGGGTCGCCAGCAATCCAGGGGTCTGTGTAGCGTAAATCAAACAGTAACTCCCTTGTTCCCACCTGGACTTCTGCACCTAGTTTTTGGTTTCTCCCGTTGAGGTTTTGCTGTTGATAGCTCACCGTACCAAATAATCCACTAGCAGAACTAATACCAGCCCCTGCGGCGATCGAACCACTACTCCGTTCGGCTACATTGACTACCACATCTACTTTACTGGGATCAGTACCAGGATCTAGGGAAACATTCACATCTTCAAATAATCCTAGTCCATATACCCGTTGCAAGTCTTTTTGTACTGTATTTCTGTTAAATACTTGTCCTGGCTTTAATTCTACTTCGCGTTTAATAATATACTCTTGTGTCCGTCCTCGAATTGGTCTACCCTGATCGTCTGTTTCTTGACCTTCTTTGTTACGGAACCGGACTTTAATATTTTCCACTACGCCTTCTGCTACTTGCAGAGTCACAACTCCATTTTCCGAAACTTGGGGCGCACCAATCACGTTGGCTAATACATAACCTTGGTCTTGATAGCGTTTGGTTAAGGTTTTGATGCCTTCTTGTAAATCTCGCAAATTGAGAATTTTGCCATACTGATCCTTAAACACTTCATCCGCCGTGTTGGTAGGTAAAACAGACGCGACACCAGTACCAGGATTAGCTTGGATTTGCACTTGTGTCAGTACAGGGTTGGGCTGAACAACAAAGCTGACTCGCACGCCCAAAGGTGTATCTTCTGGTAATGCTTGAACGTTGGAAAAGAAACCTGTACCAAAGATAGAATTAATATCTTCTTGCAACTGTGTGCGGGTGGTTGTTCGCCCTGGTTGAGTCCGAATGACCTGATAAACTTTTTCTTCTAATTCTGGTGTTAATTGTCCTGTCTGAGGCCTCACTACTACTTCTGAGACTAACACCCTTGGTTCTGTTGTTTCGGTAGCGCCATTCGGCTGAGTATTCCCTGGAGATGTGGGAAATGCTGGTTCTATCGTTGGCGGGTTGGTGTTCTCTGGTTGAGTATTATTTGGCTGAGTATTACCTGGAGATGCGGGTTCTATTGTCGATGGGATGGTATTTCCTGGTTGAGTGTTACTGGGAGTTGTAGGAAATGCGGGTTCTATTGTCGTTGGCGGGTTGGTATTCTCTGGTTGAGTATTATTTGGCTGAGTATTACCTGGAGATGCGGGTTCTATTGTCGATGGGATGGTATTTCCTGGTTGAGTGTTACTGGGAGTTGTAGGAAATGCGGGTTCTATTGTCGTTGGCGGGTTGGTATTCTCTGGTGCAGGTGTCGGTTGGGTTGTTGGAGATGAATTATCTGGAACGGTAGTGGGCTGTTGAGTCTCAGGGTTGGGAATTGTTTCTGGAGTTTGGGCAATTGTTGGTACTATTATCTGTGGTTTGAGTTTTACCGCTGACTGTGTTGGTAAAAGTTTCACAGACTGAGGTTGAGTATCTTTAAGTACCTTAGCCTCTGTAGAGTTGCTCGCAGATTTTA
This sequence comes from Nostoc sp. C96, assembly GCF_059384975.1. Lineage (NCBI taxonomy): Bacteria > Bacillati > Cyanobacteriota > Cyanophyceae > Nostocales > Nostocaceae > Nostoc > Nostoc sp. C96. The sequence goes on from NZ_CM182020.1 coordinate 2,233,870, forward strand.
AACTTTCCCTTGCTGAACTTTGGCCTGCGTCCTTCTCTTGTGGCTGACTTGTCGAGGGTTGGACAAATTTAGCTGTCTGTTGTAACCCTTCAGCAGTTTGGGCATTTGCTCTGAGAGAGCCACTTAATGGCGCTGCAATTGCTACAGCTGCTACTAATATAGGAGATAAACGCATTTTATATTCCTCTTCACTTCCGCACACAATCACACACTAGTTACTTAGTCATTAGTCATTGGTCATTTGTCCTTTGTCAAGACCAATGACCAATGACAAGGTATATCAGTTTAATTTTTACTGTCTACTGTTTGTAGCACTCGTTGTAAAACCTCTTGGTAAGCGTCTTCTACATTTCCCAAATCTCGGCGGAAGCGGTCTTTATCCATTACCCGGCGGTTAGGGTCAGTTTCTGCTGTGTCCCACAAACGACAGGTATCTGGACTAATCTCATCTGCCAGGAGTATCTGCTGTTGTGAATCTAAGCCGAATTCTAGTTTGAAGTCTACTAGGGTAATGCCACATTGCTGCCAAAAGCTACGCAGAAACTCGTTGATTTGCAATGCTAGATTCTTAATTATGTCTACTTGTTCCGCTGTAGCTAGTTCCATCAAGAATAGGCGATCGCTTGTCAGCAACGGGTCTCCTAATTGATCGTTTTTGTAATAAAACTCAACTATTGGCTGTTTTAAAACTGTCCCTACTGGTAAACCTGTTTGTTGACTGAGGCTACCAGCCGCAATATTTCTCACAACTACTTCTAACGGTAAAATCTTAACGGCTTTTACCCGCATTTGATGGGGGGCTGGGCTGTCAATAAAGTGGGTTTTAATCCCATTGGCTTCCAATTTTTTAAATAATTGGCTAGAAATAATACAGTTAATTCTTCCCTTGTCAAGGATACTTCCACGCTTTTGGGCGTTAAAAGCAGTGGCATCATCTTTAAAATCAGCCAACAAGACTTCTGGATTATCTGTTGTATAGAGGATCTTCGCTTTGCCTTCGTAGAGCTTGGAATGAACAGACATGGTAGGAGGTAAACTTTTCAGCACTGGGAGACTTGTGTCCTTTCGGGCTTCACCATTTTATCTTTAGTTAACAAAGATTAGCCAATCAATTGTAAGTGAGTAATGAATAGGATTCAAAATAAATGATTAAATAATATTTGCGGGGTTTCTACAGTAGCTTTCTATAAAGATTACTGAGTATTTACCCGTAAATCTTGTTACTATCTCCATAACTCAATTTATTGCTATAAAAGCTGGTTTACTTAGACTTCCTTAAAAGTAAAATAAAATGCCTCATAAAATTGTTTATGACCTCTGTTGAGCCATAAAAAAGTAGCAGTTGGTTCATTAACTGCCACTAGCCAACTACATCAAGTTTTGGTTAAGATTAATTACCCAAAGCTGATTCTCAGATATATAGTATATAACCTCTAGTAGAGGTAAATTACCCAGAAAAATATTACACTCTGACTGTAGATTTTTTTACCAATCAACCTAATTTTTTCTCTTGCAAATAAAAAATAGTATAAAATATGACTCAGTAAAAAGCTATTTAAAATATAGGTATTTAATTGGAGAGAATGTTAATTAGCAATTGGCACAAGGGTAAACTATTAGCAATTCTGCACAACTATTGTTTTTATATCAATGTTGATTAAGCTTTTTTGCCTTGAGACACAAGATATGTGCATAAGTGATTGCTTAAAGTCAGATATTAAAACAATAACGGAGTTTCATAAGTGGAGCATCGGATAGTGGACAAAGATGATTTTCTTTACCCTCATGGTCGCTATTATGGCCATGTCAAACCAGAAAACTTAGTCTTTAATGCAAATCTTCAAGAATTTGCTCAGAAAGTTAGTTATGTTTGTAGCTTAGAAACAGGTGGAAAAATTCCCCCAGAAGCAGCCTATGAACAAATTAGAGTTTTGTGGAAACAGTTAAAGCAGAGTAAAAAACAGTTACAAATTGGCGAGAATCCTTTTAAAAATGAAGGGGGCGAAGCTGAAGATTCATAGGAAAAGCAAGAATAAATAAATAGTAAGAAGCAAAAAAATAATTTTTACTTATTACGTAATAAAAAATAAAACAGCTTTTGTCATATAGTACACAAATTACGCCTTTATTTGCTGACAATTGTCCAAACACCATCCCAAGAATCTGGCGGTGGTGTTTTGTGATAATTATGAGCGCGTTCTAAATGAATTTCTACAGCTTGGTCTTTGGGTCGATTATGTTTAGCGGCGGTAAAATAAGCGATCGCTCCGGCAAAATCCCTGGCTAAATAAGCAGCCCGGCCATTATGATAGTGAAATAAAAACTCTTGGGTATTAGCATCCAGGGGAGTTTGGCGATCGCCAATTAACTCATAGATATTAACTGCTTGGTGTTTACCCTTGACGCGAATTTGATCCAACTGACGCACCCAAATGCGATCGCTGCATAATTGGTAGGTAAATTCGCTCAAAATAATATCGCAGCCATATTCTTTTGTTACAGCTTCTAAACGGGCGCTTAAGTTGACACTATCACCAATCACGGTGTAGTCCATACGTTTGTGAGAGCCAATATTACCAGAAACCACCTCCCCAGAACTAATCCCAATCCCAATGCGAATTTGTGGCTGTTCCTGAATAATCCGCCGTTGATTAAATTCTTCCAGACGTTGGCGCATCTCTAAAGCTGACTGTATCGCTTGCCAAGCATGGTTTTCTGTGAGTGGTAGGGGCGCACCAAACACAGCCATTAAGGCATCGCCAATAAATTTATCTAAAGTGCCTTCATAATTAAAAACTGCCTCTACCATTGTTTCAAAATACTGGTTTAGCAGGGAGACTACTGCCGCCGCCCCCAAATTTTCTGTCAAAGTGGTGTAACCACGAATATCAGAAAATAAGATAGTCACATCCTTACGTTCACCCACCATCAAAGCATCTTCCCCCACAGCCATAACTTGTTCAGCTACATGGGGAGTGAGGTAACGATACATTGTAGTTTTTAGGCGTTTTTCTTGACTAATATCTTCTAAAACTACCAAACCACCTCTAACTCCGCCTTCTGGGTTAGTCAGGGGATTAACTGTCAGATTAATACTGCGTTCTAACTGTTCTACCTGACTGATAGGAATTAACTGAGATGGGGGAGTGAGGAGTAAATTCCAAGGAATAAACATATCGGGGTTGGTGCGATCGCGGACTGTTAAAATTAACTGATGAGTCATCCCCGTTTGCCCAGCCGCAAACCCATTTTGGAGCGGTAACGGAAGTTGATCCGCGTCCTGAATTTCGCTACTCACTCGCCCTTCTAAAATCAATGCTTGATATAAGCCTACCATCAGACTTTGCTCTGGGACATAATATCTCGCACCTGATGTTAAACTATCTTCTAAACGCATTTGTAAATTTTCAATTGGCACTACTTCCCAAACAAAGCGACCAATTAAATTTTGTTCCCATAATAATTTATTGCTTTTGTTATTAGCATCTCCTAAAGGACAACCTAATAACTCTAAGGCGGCATCATTAATTGTGACAATGCCACCAATCATATCAGTAGAAATTACCGCATCAGAAAGACTTTGCAAAATGTCTTTTTGGTACTGTTTTTCTAGCAGGACATTTTCAAACAATCGCGCATTTTCTAATGCTATGCCTGCTTGAATATTAAAAGCCCGCATAAACTCTTCATCAGAAGCGGTGAAACTACCTTTTTGCTTATTAATTAGCTGTGTTACCCCAATTAATTCGTTAGCAGAATTAAACACTGGCAAACATAAAATATTCCGAGTTACATAGCCAGTTTTTCTATCTGTACTGGGGTCAAAGCGGGGGTCTTTATAAGCATCAGGAATATTTAATGCGTCCCCTGTAGATGCTACATAGCCAGCAATCCCACGATTTGCCGGCATCCGAATTTCAAGATAATCTGTTGGAGCCGCAGCCGCTGCTACCTTTGTCCAAAGTTCGCCCATTTCTTTACGATACAAAAATAGCGTACTGCGGTCTGCCTGCATTAAAATTCGGGCTTGCTCCATGACTATTTGCAAAGTTGCTTCTAAATCTAAACTTTGCCCTAGTGTTTGAGTAGCACGTAACAGTGCTGTAGCACCTCGTTGATTGCGGGCTGCTACATAAAAAGACTGACAGGTTTCTAAAATAATCCCAATAGAAGCAGCAAAATCTCGAAAACAGTTTTCATCTTCATGATTAAAAGGAATGTCGCCTTCTTTATTTGCTAGTTGGACTACAGCGACAGTTTGACTTTTACTACTCACAACAGGCATACATAAAATATTACGAATTCTGTAGCCCATTTGCTTTTCTAAATCTGGGCTAAATAAGGGATGAGTAGCAGTTTCAGAAATATTCAAGTATTGGCCTGTACTCGCAACATGACCAGGAATTCCTACATTAATCGGGGTTCTAATTTCTAAAAATTTTTGGCTATTATCTTGAGGAACTTTTGACCACAACTGACCTTTATCATAGTCAACTAAAAAAATAGCTGTGTGTTCTGCTTGCAAAATTTGGCCAATTTTCAAAGTGATTGCTTCTAGTACCTTTTCCAACATAGTTTCTAGAGCTTCATTATTGATTAATTCAATCGCTCTGAGAAATTGTTGGAACTCAGCTGTTATAAAATCTAGTAGACAAACAAATTCGTTAACAGAAAGGTCTTTGACGCGACGCAGTAAAGCGTGGGTGCGATTAACTTGCGTAAGTTCGGTTAATGTAGCCAAGACGCTACCAGGATTGGGAAGAGTCATGGGAATTTTAGATTTTAGATTTTATAGCAGGAGGCAGAAGGCAGGAGGTAAGAGGTAAAATTTTTAGACTATAAAAAAGCCTTTTTAGATCGCCCAGTTGGGTTTAAGTCTCCCAGCAAATCAAAGATTTTACCAGTCTTTTATGAGAAGCTGGTCGAAATCCCTCTCCCATCAGCTTCCCGCCTCCTGCGTTTTAACTCCTGTCTCCATTTAAACTGCTGCTGTTGGCTGTTTTGCCAAGACTATTTTTTGATAGTAATCTTGCAGCTGACTTGTGGCTGCTGCCCATCCCCACTTTTCTGCTTCTTTACGAGCATTTTGACGAATGATATCTCGTTCTTGTTGATTTTCCAAGAGGCGAATTGTGGCAGAAATGGCATCTTGAATGTCAGCTTTGGGGTCAAAGAGATATCCATTTACACCATCTGTCACGATATCAGGGATGCCACCAGAACGGGCAGCAACGACTGGACAGCCGGCGGCCATTGCTTCTAATAAGACTAACCCCAGAGTTTCTGTCCGAGAAGGAAAGATAAAAGCATCCGCACTAGCAAAAGCAGAACCTAATTCTCGTCCTATGAGGTAGCCGACAAAATTTGTGTTTGTCCCAGCAAAGTATTTTTCTAAGGCTTGGCGATGGGGGCCATCTCCCACTAATGCTAATCGCGCTTGGGGAATTGCTTCTAAAATTGGCTTGATGCGTTCAATTTCTTTTTCGGCAGACAGGCGACCAACATAAAGCAACAAGGGACTTTCGGGATGGTTTTGCGAAAGAAGCGATCGCATTTCCCAACTTGCTAAATCAGGGTGAAATAATTCTGTATCAACTCCCCGCTGCCATAAATCTACTCGTTCAATGCCATGTGATGACAGTTCTTTCATCATGGCTGTAGAGGTGCAAAGATTCAACAATGCCTGATTATGAGCGCCTTTGAGGAATTCCCACAATAATCCTTCTAACATCCCTAAACCATAATGTTGGAGATATTGCGGTAAATGGGTATGGTAAGAAGCTACTAAAGGTAGTTTCAAAAGTTTGCTATAAAAAATGCCTGATAATCCTAGAACGGCTGGATTGACAACATGAATCAAATCTGGCTGGAATTCTTCTAAGGCATAACCAATTGCTGGTCGAGGTAGCGCCATTTTTAACTCTGGATACAGAGGCAAAGGAAAGCCCGTAACGCCGTAAACTTTCGCTCCTTTGTGTTCTGTAATTCCACCTTCAGGGGCGATAACTAAAACTTGATTTCCATGACGTTGGAGATGGTCAACTGTATGACGTAATCGTGTAACTATGCCATCAACTTTTGGCAAAAATGTTTCGGTGAATAGGGCTATTCTCATAAAAAATTAGTCCAGGCAGATAATCCCAGCTTTTTGTGGATTTCGCTATCAAAAACAGGGTAAACCTTCTCCTGTGGTGTAATCAATTCTGCATCGTTACAATTTAAGTTTTGTCTCTGTTGTGTGACAACGTAACGAGAAATCATTGAAGGCTAGTGATTGACCAGATAGAAATCTGGTTGTTTCACCAGCCTCATAGAGTTTTCACCTACTTTCTATGCCAAGAAACTTTTGGCAAAATTTGCTTTTTATCAACTCGTTGCTGATACTTGACGGCAAAGTTCAGCAGTGAATCAAGTAATGAATCTGAGAGGTAGTGAGGCTGCAAACCAAGGTCAAGCAGTTTAGTATTTTTAGCGTTGAAGTAATGTTCTTCTTTCTCCACTCTAGGGTTATCTATGTTGTTGATGTCGACATTCAATCCCAAGGAGTTACCTGCTTTTTTCACCATTAATGCCAAGTCACCAACACTAAATAGTTCGGTAAATTGGTTGAAGACGCGGAATTCTCCAGGTTCGGCGGGATTGGCGATCGCTAATTCCATACAGCGGACTGTATCCCGAATATCCAAGAATCCGCGAGTTTGTCCACCTTTACCATACACAGTTAAGGGATGACCAATGGCAGCTTGAATACAGAAGCGGTTTAATGCTGTACCAAAAACCCCGTCGTAATCTAGGCGATTAATCAACAGTTCATCCATTCCCGTTTCTTCGGTCAAGACCCCATAAACCACGCCTTGATTTAAGTCGGTGGCACGCAATCCCCAAATCCTACAAGCAAAATGGATATTGTGGCTATCATGCACTTTACTTAAGTGGTACATTGAACCGGGCTGCTTGGGATAAGGCAAGGTATCCTTGCGCCCATTGTGTTCAATGGTGATATACCCTTCTTCAATATCAATGTTGGGTGTACCATATTCACCCATTGTTCCCAACTTGACTAAGTGACAGTCTGGGAAATCTTCACGCATGGCATACAGCAAGTTGAGTGTGCCAACAACGTTATTGACCTGTGTAAGAACTGCATGTTCGCGGTCAATCATGGAGAATGGTGCAGAACGCTGTTCGCCAAAATGCACGATCGCATTTGGCTCAAATTGATGTAAAGCTTTTTGCAGAAATTCGTAATTAGTGATATCGCCTACGAATAGGTCGATAGATTTGCCGGTCAAATCTTGCCAGCGCTGGATACGTTGCTGAATAGGTGCGATCGGAGTCAGAGTTGCGATACCTAGTTCGTTATCCCAGTGCCGACGCACTAAATTATCTAAAATTCCAACATCGTAACCTCGATTGGAGAGGTAAAGTGCGGTTGCCCAACCACAATACCCATCGCCACCAATAACCAGGACTTTCATTTTCACCAGTTTTTACTCGCTGATAGCTAAATCTATCAGGTTTCTGTACCCCCTCAACCATCAAAAGTAGTGATTAGTCATTAGTCATTGGTCATTAGTCATTGGTCATCTGTCAAAAGACACAAGATTTCATACTTTTACCCGATATTGCTGGGCTATGTAATAAAACAAGGGGTAATAGTTAGAAAATTCTTGACTGGGGCTTTTTCCCTGCCAGTAATATGTGACTTGCCCTTGAGTTAATGTTAATTTCATCGAACCAACTTGCTGATCAACTTCGACTAATAAAACTCCAGATACCCCTTGTGTGGTCTGAAAGTTAGGCTGGATTGCATTTGCAGCCTCTGATTGGCGATTACTAGCCCATGCTCTAATTTCGACTTTTTGGCTGCGTGGTGAAACTAGGGCAATACCATCATCATTTTCTGGTACTGCTAAAACATTCCAGTTACGAGGATAGGGAAATTCAAAGCCATAACGAGAATTACTATAAGTCTGCCATTGGGTATCGGAGACGCTAAAAGGTTTGCTGCATCCGAATAATAGCAGCGAGAGAGCGATCGCACCCACCATACTCTGGGCTTTTGTATGATTTTCTTGTCGATAACTACAAGTTTTCACTGAAGTAGCAGACATAATTAAATCTATTATTTAATCTTACAGAGTTTATACAAGTATTGTAAATATTCAGATTTATTGAGATTTCACAAGATATTCTCTATTGATTACCTAGAAATGAATAAAATTCATCTGATGTTTTAAATATAACTTAGTGGCTTGAGAAGTCGGCAAAGTATATAAATAAATGTAACAAAAGTGCCGTCAAAACGTTTTAACAGCTTGACAACTAACAAAGGAGCCGATAACGTGATATACATACCCGGGTAAGACCGCCAAAGAGTTATATGCAAACGCAAACTAAGCAAAAGGTTACTTTTTATATATCGCCAGAACTGCACAAAAGGTTGAAGATTCGTTCAGCAATTGATTCTGAGCCAATGTCAGACCTTGCCGAACGCGCCCTCTACTTTTACTTGGCGAACTCAGAATTAGTAGAAGAATTAGAAGCTTCTGCTTATGGGAGAACTCATAGAGTGTATTCCTGTCCGACTTGCGAAAGTTCACTTGCATTACGTGATGGGGAATTAATTGCATTAGGCAATCAACCAGGATTGATTGGACAAGAGCATATCTCCATTGATGAAATGGAACCAGTAGAAACCCATCCCAAGAGTGAGGAAGAGCTAGTCCCTTGCTAGATAAGAATTATGAATGAGTGATTCATAATTCAGCCATCGTTACAAACGAAGTCTGTTCTTTACTGTATAAGGTCTCAAGTAGGTCGATTGTATGAAAGAAGAGCTCAATATCCTAATTCAAGCTCAATACCCTCTAATCTACCTTGTGACCTCCGAGGAAGAGCGAGCAGAGCAAGCAATTTCCACAATCGCTCAAGTGTTAAAGCCCCAGCGCCGAGTTTATGTATGGACAGTAACTCATGGCATCGTGGAATATGGTCAACCCCGGAATGTGAGCCAACACAACACTGTTTCCCCAGAGGCGGCAATTGATTGGATAATTCGGCAGAGAGAACCAGGTATATTTATTCTTAAAGATTTACACCCATTTATTGATGCGCCTGCAACAACAAGATCGTTGCGAGATGCGATCGCCAGTTTTAAAGGGCAGCAAAAAAATATTATTTTAATGTCCCCGATGCACCAAGTCCCCATAGAACTGGAGAAAGAAGTAGTAGTTTTAGACTTCCAACTACCGGATATGGCGGAGTTAAATAAAGTTTTAACCTCCCATTTAGACAATCACCGTGGGCGACGGTTGACAACAGAAGCACGCGAAAAACTTCTCAGGGCGGCTTTAGGTTTAACTAAAGATGAATCCGAAAAAGTATACCGGAAAGCTCAAGTCACCACCGGCCGGCTAACAGAAGAAGAAGTTGATATAGTTTTATCTGAGAAAAAGCAGCTTATTCGGCGTAATGGGATATTAGAATACATCGAAGAAGATGAAACCATTGATGCTGTAGGCGGCTTAGAAGAATTAAAAAAATGGCTGACGCAACGCTCTAATGCTTTTACCGAAAGAGCAAGAGAGTATGGTTTACCCCAACCCAAAGGGATGCTAATTTTAGGAGTACCTGGTTGTGGTAAATCCTTGATAGCCAAGACAACATCCCGGCTTTGGGGTTTACCGCTGTTACGCTTAGATATGGGACGCGTATACGACGGCTCAATGGTGGGACGAAGTGAGGCAAATCTGCGTAACGCCCTCAAAACAGCAGAATCCATCTCTCCAGCGATTCTGTTTATTGACGAGTTAGATAAATCCTTTGCTGGTAGTGCTGGTTCTGGTGATTCTGATGGCGGCACATCAAGCAGGATATTCGGGTCTTTCCTCACATGGATGCAGGAGAAAAAATCTCCAGTGTTTGTTATGGCCACAGCCAACCGAGTCGAACGCTTACCTGGAGAATTCTTGAGGAAAGGTCGGTTTGATGAAATTTTCTTTGTGGATCTGCCTACTCCTGAAGAAAGGTGCGATATTTTCAATATCCACTTAAGCAAACGCCGCCGTGAAGACATCACTAGGTTTGATTTAGAGCAACTAGCCAAGATGTCTGATGGCTTTTCTGGGGCAGAAATTGAGCAAGCGATTATTGCGGCAATGTACGAAGCTTTTGCCCAAGACCGCGAGTTCACCCAACTAGATATTATTGCTGCACTGAAAGCAACATTGCCCCTGTCTCGCACGATGCAAGAACAGGTAACAGCCCTCAGAGACTGGGCTAGACAGCGGGCAAGACCAGCCGCAGCCTCCGTTGCTGAATATCAGCGAATGGAGTTCTAAAAGCTTTCCCTTGCTAACCCAGGGGGAAAGGCTAGTCCCAAAAACTAGCAGTTAAAAGAAAAAGCCGCCTCTCTATAAGCGCGGCTTGCTGAAGATAAACCGTTGTTTTTTTCTCAATCTTCTCATTGGAGGAAACCCAAATGTCTCACTTTAGCACTCTTCGCACCAAAATCACCGATGCAGAAATCCTCAAAGCTTCTCTGCGCGACTTGGGTATTACCGTAAAGACAGAAGCTGATGTACGCGGTTATAACGGTCAGCGTGTTCGTTCCGACATCGTTGCTGTTTTGGAAGGCGAATATGATCTCGGCTGGTCTCGCAATAGCGATGGTTCCTTCGACCTCATCGCTGACCTGTGGGGCGTTGCTAAAAAGCACAACCAAACCGAGTTAATCAACTCCATTAATCAAAAATATGCAGTTAACAAGACTTTGGCTGAAGTAAAACAGCGCGGTCTGCAAAACGCTAACGTTAAGTTGGTATTGCAATAGTAATTTCTCTGCGCGTTCCCAAAGCTGCACGGGTTAACCACACTATAGCGGTTAGCCCGCTTTTTTATGTTTTAATCTTGTTGCTGAGAAAATTTGTAACTACCCCACAAAGATAGAGCGATCGCCACTACTAATAAAATCGGTATACTGTACCAAGGAAACTCCGATAAAGGTGAGTAAACGGTAGCCCGTAAACCTGTGCTGGCGTAAGTTAAAGGTAATAAGTAAACAACACATTTCAACGCGACTGGTAAGGTACTGGGGTCAAAAAAAGTCGCGCCCAGAAAAGACATCGGCACAATCACGAAGTTGTTATATAGTCCCACAGATTCGAGCGATCGCACACTTAACCCAACAATTACCCCCAACCCAGCAAATACAGCACAATTCAACACCAGTAACAACAAAAATAACGGATGGAGAAAATTCCAGTTACCAGTAAATAACAGTGCGACCAAAATTACCGAACCAGATGTCATCAAACCTCGCAAAATCCCCGCCAGCATTTTGCCAATATGCAAAGCAAGAGGATGTATAGGAGCCAACAACATCTCTTCAAAAGTTTTGCTAAATAGCCTTTCTCCACAAATTGAAAATGTTGTCCCGCCAAAGCTAATGGTCATCGATGATAACGCTACCATCCCTGGCAAAATAAATTCTAAATAATTATCATAATTCCCCGTAATACCTGAACCTGGACGAATTGAGCTACCCAGTCCCAAACCAAAAGCCAAAATATATATAAGTGGAGATATTAAACCAGTTGCGGCAACTTGTGTAATTCTGGCACGTAATTTCAACCACTCTCCCCAGAAAATCGTCAGACTATCCGCAAGTAGAAGTGGAAATTGTGTAGTTGGAAATTTTTTTCCCCAGAGCAATGCTTTTTGAGATGTCACTTGCTTGCAGTTATTTATCAAAGTTCTTGTAAGAATACTTTACAATTTTAGTTGATTCAATTAATACTTATAATCAAAAATACTGTTATTGCAGTTTATGTATTATTTATCACTGAAGAAATATAAAATCATCGCTCTGATGAATTTTGCAGACAATCATCGTCAAGAATCGGCATACTGAAATAAGGAGAGCAGTTCAGAAAGCTCCCTGCTTTCCAAAACGTGAAGGTGTCAAGTACAAATGAGACGTAAATCAACTGGTAGATCAGCTACAACATCTAAATCTCCGGCTTTTCAGCCTTCTCTGTTCAACCTCACCACGATCGCTATTTTGGGAGGTGTGCTAGTTTTGGGTATTGGTATTGGGATTGCTTTTAGCTCCACAACTACATTAACGCCATCCAACGTGGCTTCGCGGGAATTTATTGATACAAGAGCGCCAAACCCAGAGATTTGTGTACAGTACGGCGCTAGTGCAATGGTGATGGATGCCAGATTATTTGTGACACTTAACCCATTTAACGTTTATGTTGCTCAACCAAGTATGCGTCCAGGATGCGTGTTACGGCAAAATAACTGGGCAATATTAGAACAACGCAAACTTGTCACCTCTGACCAAGTAAGAGAATGTAAAAATCGTCTGAATACTTTTGGTTTTACAGGTAGCTTAGATAGCGAAAAACCTGATATTAGATGTATTTATCAAAACGAAGCAGCACAAAACTTTTTCACATCCCAACCAGGCGCAGTTACATCACCTCAAGAAACAGATAGATTTTAGTGTGAGAAGAAAGAACGCTTAGAGGCTAGTTTTTTACTCAACCATCAGCACGGGCTGAACGCCCCGCTACCGCTAACAGCACTTTGAATTTATGGTTTAGGCAGAGGTTGTCCAAATTCAATCACTGGGATTTGGACTTCATTGGATTGATAGTTGGGTGTGCGTGGAACTGTAGGAATGGGAAAATTAGGACTGGCTAAGGGCGCAGTACTATTCAAGTTACCAGATTGATTGGGAAAGTTGGCTGGAGGAAGAATTGAGCCTTGGATTTGAGAAGGATTCTTGGAAGTTAGGGGAGGTACAGTGATATAGGGTTGCTGCTGGTTAGCAGTGATAGGCGGTAAAGTACTAGGTAACTGTAGATAGTTAGAATTGGGATTTAAATTAGTAGGAGTTGGTGTTTGAGGATAGTAATTATGGGAAGTTGGTGGGAGGCGATGAATAGCAGGCTGTAAGTTTGTCGGTTGAATAGAGAGATTTTTACTAGAAGTAAAAGGACGTAATACCCAGCGCGTGGGATTATTTATAGATACGGGTTGTAGTTTAACCTGATTGATGTCGATATAAGTGCCGGCGGCTAAATCTAGAACAATCCGAGTTATGGTGGCGTTCAATTGCGAAACCCGGACGCGTTGAATTGCGCCAGGATAATTTTGCTTGGTAACAACATAGCCCAGCTTAGTATCTGGTAGGTCAATAACTAGACGTGGTGGTTGAGAAAGGTAAAAGTATTTCGGCTTTGTATCTGCTGACAGCATAAATTCAAGTTGTGCTGCTTCTGGATAAAATCGCCAATCATTTAACTTAGCAATTGGTGCAGCATTACTACTACCAGTTTCTAAAGTAATTGCTGTGTAAAATCCCAGCAAGCTGATACTAACTAGACGCTGGCTGAATAAAAAAAACCATTTAGGTTTTGGGCTTGTGTACATTATTTGTATTAGGTGTATGTTTAGGCACAAGAAAGTTTAGCGGAATTAGTAAAAGGTGATACCTCATTCAAAGCAAATTTTAGGCTTTAAATTACGCAATTACCAATTACCCAATTCCTAACTTCTATAATTTGCCCACATTTAATGGCTATTTAACTTTTGTGATTTTTCTTGGGTTAGTTGTTTAGTTGCAGTAAATCTCAGAGCTTGGGGAATGCCATTAACTGTTAGTTGACCTGTCATTTTATCTTGATCTATCAGCTGCATTTGCATGGTAACTGATTTACTTGTGTCAAGTTGCGAGTTTGGATGACGACAAAGGATTTCTGGAGCAACTTTGCCAGAAAAACTCATCTGTTGTTTTTGCAAGATACCTGTGAGCGAAAGCGGTTTTTCAGTATCTCCATCAGAATTTACAGGCAATAAAGAGGCATTCAAATAAATACCTGATTGTTGGATATTTAGTACCAGAGAGTCTGCTGTGTCACACTTTGATAAGTTTGGGGATAGAGCAATCAGGTAGCGGCCGTCAACTACAGAAGGCGCTTTGAGATTGTTTTCTCCATAGGCTGTGACAGTTTTAAACAACAGTAACACTGAAGCTATAGCTACTCCATAGAAGGTTAAAGATTTAACATTCAAATGATTCATTGATTTAGTTTGTCACTTTTGATTCTTGGTTGGTGATTTCAGGCAGTACAGAAGCCAGATGAGAGGTAACTTGACTGTAACGACGGGTAATCAGCAGAGAGGAACGGCATTGAATTGCTAGTGCATCTGTATATCTGCCCAGGGTTTGACGCTCAATTCCCCAAACGCGGCTGGTGCCGGCAATGGTGAGGTCAACTGTTTCGGAAGCGGCAACAACGGCTTGAATTGGCTCTGGGGATGCGACTGTTTTAATTTCAATGCGATCGCTTACACTAGCTGGTAGTTGCTCCATCATTTTGGACAATTCATAACTCAACTCATCTTGGTGGTGATTTTCCCCAAGTACCTGTAAAATCTGCAACATACAGGTATCGCGGTTAATCAATAGTCTCAAAGCTAAAATCAAGGCTAAATCATCATGGATATTTGCCGAGTAAGGAACCAACAAGTTTTCTAAGCGCTCTGATCCCCTGTCTACAAATACGGCAACATCCACTGGTGAGGTACTCAGAATTTGCCCGACTCTACCACCTAAACGATTGTTACTAAAAGCTGGACGGTGCCATCCGACGAGAATTAAATCAGGTTGCTCAATTTTGGCTATTTGAGCAGTTTCCCGCGCTACATTGCTTGATATGCGAATGATGGGATGTATGTGAGAACGAACTATTGGCGGTTCTAAGGTGCTAATTAATTGTTCTAGTTCCTGGCGACGCTGAAGAATTAATCGTTCCGCTTCCACTGGGGTACTCTCAAAAGCATAATCTTCTTGTAATTCAATTAAGCTGAGAGGATTGACAACAGCGGGTTGTTTATAATTCAGCGCCAACGCCACTGCCAACTGTACCAAACCTTTTTGGGTGCTGGGATTCGCCACCGGGACTAAAATTCGGTAACTAGGAGCAGATTCAACAATGGTAGCGGTTTCAGCAGATGTTTCTACTTCTAAGTCTGGTTCAACGACATCTAACTTAATCAGGCGTTTTGGATATGTCCACTCCAGTAGCGGCGAAGTCATAAATGTTGTGACCAATGCCATAATTACCAGCATGGTAAAGACTAGCGGCGAAATTACTCCCAACTCTAAACCAATGTTGAGAACAATGAGTTCGGTTAAACCCCGTGTATTCATTAGCCAACCAAGGGCTGAGGCTTCTCGCTTATTAATGCCACTGACACGAGCCGCAATATATGTGCCAATATACTTGCCTGCGATCGCCACTAGCAATACCAGCCCACATAATAACCACAATTCAGGACGATTAAGTAAACCAATCTGCGTTCGCAAACCACTATAGGCAAAAAATATTGGTAGCAGAAATATCAAGACAAAATCTTCGGTTTTAACTGCTAATTCCCGAACTAAATCTGCATTCTTGGGCATTGCTGCACCCAGTAAAAATGCGCCAAAAATGAGGTGAATCCCAATTAGTTCAGTGATGAGTGCAGAACCAACTACTGCCATATAAATTACAGCTAACAGTAATTGGCTTAAACGTCCAGTACGCCGATAGTAGGTGGCTAATCGTTGGAGAAACCAACGCCCCACAGTCAGCATAAAGCCAATATAGACTATGCTTTCAATAATTGTGGGTACAGCACCAGCAATATTACCTGTTCTGGCTACAGCGATCGCTACTGCTAAAATACACCATGCAGTCACATCATCTACAGCTGCACAAGTTAATGCCAAGGTTCCCAGGCGCGTTCCCTGCAAATTGTTCTCTGTAATAATTCTTGCCAATACGGGAAACGCCGTAATTGACATTGCTGCACCTAAAAATAGGGCAAAGGCAGTAAACGAGACACTAGCATTAGAAACCAGAGGATACAGCAATAAAGACAAAATAGCCGCCAGAGAAAACGGCACAATTATGCTGACATTCGAGGTAAGAATCGCTGCTTGTAAGTTTCCGCTGAGATATTTAGGATTAAGTTCTAACCCAATTAAAAACATGAAAAATATTAATCCCACCTGAGACAACACATTAAGAAACGGGATCGTTTCGGGTGGGAATAAACTAGCTGCTACATGGGGAGCAAGCAATCCAAATAAAGATGGGCCAAGCATAATCCCGGCAACAATCTCACCAATTACCAAAGGTTGCTTAATTGATTTGAATGCCAGACCTATGAGCCGGGACAGTCCAATAACAATCAGCACCTCGATCAGAACGAGAATAACTGTGTGCATGGTTTCCTCTAAAAGACTATCTGGTTTCTCTAAGATGATTCTTTAAAGAATGGGAAATTGTCAACCTTATTAAGCATATTCCATGTAAGTTTATGTTCGATGAGGATGTTAATTGTTGTTACGACACCATCATATTAATCAACAGTAAATTGCTTAAATTTAAGAGATATTTAGAGAATAATGGGCAAATTTTCGAGATAAAACTCAGTGAATGATTAACAGTTATTAGGCATATCTTTCGTATTGCCATCTAAGTTTTATGTTTTAGCCATTATAGGTTCAAACGTTCTCTATAGATTTACTTAATAACTATGTAATTAATACTATATAGATAACTTGTAATCACTTATTGAACTAAACAGTTGTTTATAAGTTATTTTTGGGAAAAATTTAAGTATTAGTAGTTTTATGCTATCAGGATGTCATATATTACATTCTTCCTGAGAAGATATCTGAGAAGTATTAAATATTTCATCTGATGCCCCTAGCCTCTTTTTTTATGAGAATTTAGGAGATATACATGTCTCACAAGAGTATTAAATTATGCAATAAAATCAAAATTACCTATTGACTGAAGTCGATTCAGATAAAGGTAGTTGAATGATGAACTCAGTACCTGTGTCTAGAGTAGACTCTACCTCAACCACTCCTCCATATTTTTCTACGACAATTTGTCTGGCGATCGCTAACCCTAAACCTGTTTCCTTGCCACCCCTTTAGTTGTAAACAAATGGTCAAAAATCTTTTGTTTGACTTTTTCAGTTATTCCTTTACCATTATCAGCAATTGAGATTTTCACGTATTTATCTACGATTGATGTTGTAATGATAATGCGATTAGAATTAGCTGGAATTTCTGCGAAGCTCTTGCCAATATTAAATTCTTCTAAAGCATCTAGAGCATTGGCAATAATATTCATAAATACTTAATTTAATTGTCCGGGGAGACAATCAATTTTCGGTAAATTACCGTAATTGGTGATTACTTCAATTGCCGGACGCTGTTCATTAGCTTTCAGGCTATGTTTAAGAAGAATTGTGCTATCAATCCCCTCATGCAAATTAAATTTTACTTTGTAATCCTGATCAGCACGAGAGAAAATTCACCGTGAAGTTGAGCATCTTGGGATTGGGGCGATCGCTCCACCTGTCAGCCGCAGCCTAGAGAAAAAATATCTGACTCACAAATTATTGACCATTGACTAGTTCCAATCTTGCTCTTCTTTTTTGCCGCGACTTTTGTAAATCCCCCCTAAGTTATGGATTTGGCGAGTTTTCGCAAAAAGTTCAGATTCGGTCAAACCCCACTGCTGCAAGACTTTATCTAGGTCTTTTTGGATGTCTCGCGCTCCTGGAAAGCCTTGATAACGGATGCGTAACCGCGCTAATTCTGCCAAATTATAGTCTGTTGCTTCTTGAGCGAGTAGAATATCAATAAAGGGGCGATCGCGGTTGTAAAGTGGATGTTGTTGATCTTTACTGCCGTGCTGTTCTGCCATATTTTATACCTTTAGTCCAATCCTTAATTCATTCTGAGTCTAGAGTTGAGATTCCTTCCATCGCAGGATAATTAAAGATGAGGGCAAACACACCTTACCTCTTACGGCTCTCACCACTGCCAGTCAATAATAAATAAAGATACATTGTCTTTAAGAAAATACAAAAAGTTTTAACGAGGGTGAACCTCAAATCACCCAAGTCCAAGCAGCAAGGGAGCAAGAACCCGCTATGTTTGAACACTTCACTTCCGAAGCCATTAAGGTCATCATGTTAGCTCAGGAGGAAGCACGTCGCCTGGGACACAACTTCGTAGGAACGGAACAAATTCTCCTGGGTTTAATTGGAGAAGGAACGGGAGTTGCTGCCAAAGTGCTGAGTGAGTTGGGCGTTACCCTCAAAGAAGCACGACGCGAAGTAGAAAAAATTATTGGTAGAGGTTCTGGGTTTGTACCGCCAGAAATTCCTTTTACTCCTAAAGTAAAAAACCTCTTTGAGCAATCGTTTAAAGAAGCTCATGGTCTAGGACATAACTACATCAACACTGAACACTTGCTTTTGGGTCTAACCGAGGCGGGAGAAGGTGTTGCGGCTAAAGTGTTGCAAAATCTGGGGGTTGACCTCAGACTAGTTCGGACTGCTGTCCTGCGTCGTTTAGGCGAAGATGGCAATGTGACTGCGGGTGGTAATAGTCCACGGCGTAACCAACAAGCACTAACCCTAGAAGAGTTTGGCAGAAATCTTAGCAAACTAGCACAAGAAGGCAAACTAGACCCTGTAGTTGGTCGAGAAAAAGAAATTGAGCGTGCTATTCAAATTCTCGGTCGTCGCACGAAAAATAATCCTGTGTTGATTGGTGAACCAGGAGTTGGTAAAACTGCGATCGCCGAAGGTTTAGCACAACGGATTGTTAACCAAGATGTTCCTGAACTCTTGTTGAATAAACAAGTTATCAGCCTAGATATGGGCTTAGTAGTAGCAGGAACCCGCTTCCGTGGAGACTTTGAAGAACGCCTGAAAAAAATCATGGACGAAATCCGTTCAGTCGGTAACATCGTCCTGGTAATTGATGAAATTCATACCCTTGTAGGTGCTGGTGGTACAGAAGGCGGCTTAGATGCAGCCAACATCCTCAAACCAGCTTTAGCACGGGGTGAACTCCAGTGTCTTGGAGCCACAACCCTAGATGAATACCGCAAGCATATCGAACGCGATGCGGCTTTAGAAAGGCGTTTCCAACCCATATTGGTGGGTGAACCTTCCGTTGAAGAAACCATTCAAATCCTTTACGGCTTGCGTGGTGCTTACGAACAGCATCACAAAGTAGAAATTTCCGATGCGGCTGTGTTAGCAGCAGCCCAGTTGTCAGATCGTTATATTAGCGATCGCTTCTTGCCAGATAAAGCCATAGACTTAATTGACGAAGCTGGTTCTCGTGTCCGGTTGCGGAACTCGCAAATCTCCGCCAACAAGGAACTCAAGCGTCAACTGGTAAGTGTAACTAAAGCTAAACATGAAGCTGTTAGACTCCAAGACTTTGACAAAGCAGGTGAACTCCGCGACCAAGAATTAGAAATTGAAGCTCAGTTACATACAGAGCAAAATATTTCTATCCCCACCGTTGGCGAAGAAGACATTGCTCAAATTGTCGCCTCTTGGACTGGTGTCCCAGTCAACAAACTCACAGAATCTGAGTCAGAGTTGTTGTTACACCTGGAAGACACCCTGCATCAACGGCTAATTGGGCAAGAACAAGCCGTTACCTCTGTATCTCGCGCCATCCGCCGTGCCAGAGTTGGCTTAAAGAATCCCAACCGTCCTATTGCCAGCTTTATCTTCTCCGGCCCCACAGGAGTTGGTAAAACGGAATTGGCTAAAGCCTTAGCATCCTACTTCTTCGGCGCAGAAGAAGCAATGATTCGCTTGGATATGTCGGAATTTATGGAAAGCCATACCGTATCTAAGCTGATTGGTTCTCCTCCTGGTTACGTCGGCTACGATGAAGGCGGACAACTGACTGAGGCTGTGCGACGCAAACCCTACACAGTGTTGCTGTTCGACGAAATCGAAAAAGCACACCCTGATGTTTTCAACATGTTGTTGCAAATCTTGGATGACGGTCAACTTACCGATGCGAAAGGTCGGCGAGTAGACTTCAAGAATACTTTGATCATCCTCACTTCTAACATCGGTTCTAAAGTGATTGAAAAAGGTGGCGGTGGTTTAGGTTTTGAATTTGATAATCAAGCCGAGGCTAGTTATCATCGCATTCGCAACTTAGTGAATGAGGAACTTAAAACTTACTTCCGTCCAGAATTCCTCAACCGATTGGATGAGATTATTGTCTTCACTCAATTGTCTAAGGATGAAGTCAAGGAAATTGCTGAGATTATGCTCCGCGATGTTGCTAACCGCTTGACCGAAAAAGGTATCGCCTTGGAAGTTACGGAAGCGTTTAAAGAACTTGTCGTCAACGAAGGTTATAACCCTAGCTATGGTGCTAGACCTTTACGCAGAGCAATTATGCGCCTGTTAGAAGATTCTTTAGCGGAAGCACTACTATCTGGCGAAATCAGCAATGGTGACGCAGCTATTGCCGATGTGGATGATGATGGCCAAGTTAAAATCCGCAAATCCGATACGCGTGAATTACTCTTGGCAAATGCTCGCTAATTGCCACAATTTCACAGTTTGAAAATTAAAAATCCCTTGGTTAATCAACCAAGGGATTTTTATTAATTTCTACTGACTAAGTAAAAGATAATGAGGCATCTTTAAATTCGTAATTCTTCAGGGCTAATGACAAATTATTTCCCATTACCATTACCGTTACTGTTATTAGCAAGTACTTGTTCGGCAAGTTTTTCTGGTACTTCTTGGAGATGGTCATAATCCCAGTGGAAAGAACCAACACCTAAAGTGAGCGATCGCAACTCTACAATAAAGTTCTGCATCTCTGCTTGGGGCAAATAGGCAGAAATATTATCCCATCCTTGCCAATCTTGTCTGCCTTCGTAACCGAGAATTTGTCCCCGTCTCCCACTCAGCAGTTGCAGCACTTTTGCGGTAAATTCGCTGGGTGTGGTGACTTGCACCCGCAAAATTGGTTCTAATAAGGTGGGTTGCGCTTGAGGTATGCCTGTTTGCATTGCCAAACGCGCTGCTTGTTTAAAGGCTTGTTCGGAACTATCAACGTTGTGATAAGAACCGTTGGTGAGAGTCACAGCCACATCCACAATAGGGAAGCCTAAAGGCCCATGTGCCAAAAATTCCCGTACACCTATTTCTACCCCAGGAATATACTGTCTCGGAACTACGCCGCCGACAATGGTTTCTTTAAAATTGAAGCCTTCACCGCGCGGTAAGGGTTTGATATCAAGAAAAACATCGCCAAATTGTCCATGTCCGCCGCTTTGGTGTTTGTAGCGTCCATGTACTGAGGTAACGGGTTTGCGAATTGTTTCTTTATAAGGTACTTGCGGTAGATGGGTAGTCATGGGCAAATTATATTTGCGGCGGAGTCTGTCTAAGGCGACTCGCAAATGAATTTCACCTTGACCCCAAAGAATCACTTCGTGGGTGTCGCCGTGTTGTTCCCAAGCTAGAGACGGGTCTTCTTCTAGTAGTTTGGCGATCGCACTGCTAAGTTTGACTTCATCATTGCGCTTTTCGGGGGTAATCGCCAAAGCATAGACAGGTTCCAACTTTTCAGCGTTGGGGAATGCTAGTTTAATTTGTTCTGTGGAGAGTGTATCCCCTGTTTTGATGTTTTCCATCCGGCTTAAGGCGACAATTTCTCCAGCCACAGCTTCATTTACAGATTGCTGTTGTTGTCCCATCAGGCGATAAAGTCCACCTGCACGCACACCGTTGAGGACAATACCATCAGTTAATTTACCTTGCCAAACCCGCACCAAAGAAAGTTTGCCGCCTTGGGGAGTGTAGTAAGTTTTTAATACCTGCGCTAAAGGTGCTTTGCTGGTGATATTTTTTAAACGCCGTTCGGCTGTTGTTTCTGGTTCTGGTGCTTCCCTTAACAGTGCTTCTAATAACGGTCTCACGCCATAATCTTGTTCTGCAACCCCAAAAAAGACAGGAACTACCAAATCTGCCCCTAATTCCATTTTTAAATCTTTGAGAATTTCTTCTTGGGGTGGTTCAATATCTTCTAATAATTCTTCGAGTAAGTGGTCATCAAAATTTGCTAAAGCTTCGAGCATTTCGGCTCGTGCAGTATGTTCTTCTGCTTTGAGATTTTCGGGGAAAGGTATTTGATCAGCTGGTGCGCCAGAATGATATTGATAAGCCTGTTCACTCACCATATCAATAAAACCTGTTAACTGTTCCCCTTGCATGATTGGGTATTGGTGCGCCACCAAAGGACGGCTAGAAACAGCTTTTAAGGCGTGTAATGTTTCTAGAACATGAATATTTGCCCGATCCATTTTGTTAACAAAGACAAGATGGGGAATTTCCCAATCGTCTAAGAATTTAAATAGAGGAGCCAGGGTGAGGACGCGATCGCGTATGGGTTCGCAAACTACAATTGCCGCATCAACTCCCATCAAAGCATTGTATGTTTCTTGGGCAAATTCTACGCTTCCCGGACAATCTATAAAGGTAAAACGAGTTCCGTTATAGTCGGTGCTGGCGGCGCTAACTTCTACAGTCATTTGGCGATCGCGCGATTCTGCTGCACTATCTCCAACTGTGTTACCATCCTTAACGCTGCCTTTGCGAGAAATTGCGCCAGTAACAAACAATAAACTTTCAAGTAAGGTAGTTTTTCCACTTAAATAAGGGCCAACAATTGCAATATTCCGCGAACCCGTGTTTACTTTTTCGCTCATACAACCTCCCTTGCGGTAAGTTCTTCTTACCTGCACTACCTGTATTTTTCAGGGACAAATAATCTTCTCTCAACAGAGAATGATCCCTGCTTTAACTTGTCATTATCCTCCCTTTAATCAGATGCGAAAAAAATTGTAGTTAGTCGTAAGATTTAGCTTAAGAAATATTAAGCAATCAAAACTTTAATAGAAAATTTAAAATATTTGTTAAAACTTTTTCCATTACTCAAATATTAGCTTAATCTAACTTAAACTTTGTCAAAAAATGCCGTTATTATTCTACAAATATCCCATAATTGGGTTAATAAATCTCAGCTTATTGGGCGGTAGTACTTTTTTACTAACTTCCCCAGCTTTAACTGCTGAACCTGCTTGGTTGCTAACACAATCAACAAATCAAGCTGCTGTAGACTGGTTAAATCAAGGATTACAGTCAATTCAAGCAGGAAGAATCCAAGATGCGATCGCCTCTTTTCAAAAAGCAATTCAGCTAGACCCAAAATTAGCGCCAGCCTACTACAATTTAGGGTTAGCATACAGACAAACAGGACAATTAAAGCCAGCCGCCGACGCATTTTATCAAGCAACCCAAGCCGATTCTCAGTTTGCTCCCGCCTTTGCCAATTTAGGCGGAGCCTTGTTAGAAGGCAATAATGTGCAACAGGCCAACGATTATTTACAACGGGCGATAGAATTAGACCCAAAACTTGGCTTTGCTCACTATAACTTGGGCTTAGTACAGCAACAGCAACAAGATTGGGAAAGAGCGATCGCCTCCTTTAAAAAAGCCGCAGAATATAGTCAGAATGCGCCGGAACCTCATTATCATTTAGGTATATGCTATCTGCAACAAGGTAAGCTAGATAAAGCAAAAAATGCTTTTCGCCAAGCCATCAAAATTAATCCAAAGTATACAGAAGCCCACTATAATTTGGGGACGATTTGGTTTAGCCAAAACAAATTAAAAGAAGCATTAGCAGCTTTTAGAAAATCTGCTGAAGCCAACTCTAATTACCCCAATGCTTATTATGGTGCGGGATTAGTATTTATGCAGCAAAAAAAATATGTCGAAGCCGCACAAGTATTGCAATATGCCAGAGATTTATATAATGCTCAAAGGAATGTTCAGTGGGTACAAAATTCCGAAAAATTGTTGCAACAAGTACAAAATTTAAATTACCAACCACGCTGAGGCGCGAATTTTAACAATAGGTCACAATAAGAGAAAAGGGTAGACTAGCTGGTGTGGTGTGAAATAGACCTAATGGGAACATACTAATGCAAAAGCGCTTCAAAAGTCGATTTTTATTTTGCGATCGCTGGCTTGATCGACATTCAATTGCTCGCAACATGGAAGCTTTTCAAGACTTACTTGTGATTGTCTTGTGCTTAAGCTTATTTGCAGTCATGATCATCCAGATATGGAGCATATTTATTGCCATAACACAGACATTAGACTATAAACATGTAACTGCAAAAATACTCTTTGTCTTGATTTTAGTTGAGTTATTTCGACTGTTAATGATTTACTTGCAAGAGCATAGTATTTCTGTTGGTGTAGCAGTTGAAGTCACAATCGTCTCAGTTCTCCGAGAAGTTGTTGTTCACGGAGCCTTAGAAATTTCCTGGATTCAAACAGCCGCTATTTGTGGCTTGTTATTTATTTTAGGTAGTTTATTACTCGTGTGCGCCAAAACACCACACATGGATTGTATGAGTGCTAATACTAAATTCTGTCCTATTGTCTATCAAGGGGGTAGAGAAAGGCAAAACGAACTAGAATTCCCCTATTCACATAAATGTGATGAACATCAACCACTGGCGTAAATTATCCAATAAGTGATAACTCTGTGGTCATAAAAACTCAACATTTGCTTAAGGCTGCGTCAGCAGCCTTTGTGCTTTTTTCTACGCTTTTGGGGAGATGAACCGCGCTTTTAAGGTGAGTAGAAATGAAATAGAAACTTACATGAGGTCAATATATGACTACAGGTAACGGACAATCTCAACAACCCATCAGCAACCTAGAATACGATTTTGTCACCGTACTGCAAAATAAAGCTGAAGCGGTTAAAGCATACGACCAATACATCCAAGACGCACAACAAGCAAACTCTCAGCCTTGCGTAGAATTATTCCAAAGACTGCGCCAGTCTGATATAGAACACGCACAAGAAATTCGCCAACATCTTCAACAAGTGTTGCAACACGGCAAAATGTAAAGCTAAAAATTAACACACAGTCAGCAGTTGATAAACTAAACCACATCTAAATTTGTGGATGAGAAGTATCAATAACTCTTGTGGGGGAACCACTGCGATGGGCAGGTTCCCCCACTTATAACAAGTTCAGCTTTTGCTATAGCATTACGCCAAGCTATTTTCGCAGCTATACGGTAATCTATCTCTTTAGAATCAACTGGATGATAGCTACCATTATTAATGACAATTTTCATAGAAGTAAGGGCAAAATCAGTTTGATGAAAATAATCAAAGATACCATCAATAATTCCCTCAAAAATTGCTGGTATCCACTCAAAAGGAATAATTTCATCATTATCAATTTGCCAGACAATCTCAATCTGTGAGTTAGCAATCATAGGCTCGATTTTTAAGCACACATGACCATAGCTGTCAATACTAGAAGATTGTCGAACAAATTTACCTTCTGCTATTAATGGTTGAGCAATAGAATAAAGCTTATATTCTGATTTATCCCATAAATTTAGTTCCAGTCTGCCATCAAAATTATCCCAAATATTAGCAACCCAATGCCAATTTTCAATATAATTGCAAAGGTTATCCCAATCAGAATTACGTACACCTTTATAAAATTTCAATAAATTATATAAATTGCTAATATCTTCTAAATTTGGTTGTGCTGTTTCTATAAGTTCAAGTAATTTTTTAGCTGCTGCTATTGTCTCAGTGCTAAACAATTCTCCAGATTCTTCATATCTTTCTAGTTCTGGATTTTGATGCAATAACTCAATGGTGCGATGTAACCATCTAAGATTTTTAGTTCTGGCTTTGTAAGTATAATATTGGGCATTACTTAATCTTTTGCCATTCATATAGATTAATTAGACTCTTAGCCTCGTATTATATAAACTCTGTAAAGCTAATAACCCAGCACCATAAGCAGGTTCATACCTTGGAAACATTACCTTTGCGTGCGGAAATTGATTAACTATTGCTGTTGTAAATCTCTCATGTATTTGAGATTTACCTTGCCACACACTACCTGTAGTCACAATTTCAAAAGCTGAGTCAGGACTAAAAATTGTATTAATAACTGTAGATGTAGCTTTCACTAATTCCTTAACAGCATCATCAATTACACTGTTAGCTAATTTATCGCCTGAACCTGCTGCTAAATCTACAATTGGTGCTAAAGATGCTATTTCTTTAACTCCCCATCCGCGGCGATATATTACTTCTATTAATTCTTTTATACTCTGCAAACCAAGGTGCTGTTTAAAACCTTGTACTAAACTCGTTGAAATCTCACGTCCATCATAAGATTTTAAGGCTGCTTGCATACCAGCAACAGCAATTTTATAAGCGCTGCCTTCATCACCTAAAATATATCCCCAACCACCAACTCTTTTAGTTTCTCCTTGTTGATTTCGACCAAAAATTATTGAACCAGTACCCGCAGCTACTACAATTCCTACATCATGACTAACTCCGCCCACTAAAGCAATTAAAGCATCATGGCAAATGATAATATTAGCTGGCTGTAAATCCCGAGTAATTGGCAGGAATTGACTATTTTGTAATTCCTGCACCATATTTTTAACTACTTCAATATCTCCAGAACGTCCAACGCCAGCTAAACCTAAACAGATGGCTGAGATTTTGATGGTATTGGTGAACTTTAATGCTTCATTAGCAGCTGCATCAATAGCAGATTGAATTGATTTTAGCGCTGCTTCAATGCCTATGCTTTGATAATTAGATGCGCCTGCGTCACCACGACCTAGTACTTGACGATTATCATCCATCAAGATACATACGGTTTTGCTACCACCGCCATCTATTCCTAAAACATAACTCATGAGACTAATGTGCAGGAGATTTTTTCTGCGCTTCTTCTTTTAAAGGAATGAAAAATAAAACAATCATTCCAGGGAGAGTTAGCAAACAAACCAAGCTAAAAAACAATGTATATCCTAATAGCGGTTGCAAATATCCGCTGACTATTCCGGGTAGCATCATTCCTAAAGCCATAATCCCAGTAGATATAGCAAAATGTGATGTTTTATATTCACCTTGAGAAATATACATTAAGTAAACACTAAATGCTGTAAACCCAAAACCATAACCAAATTGTTCTAATGAAACTAGCGGATAAACTAAGTTCAACGAAGGTTGATTATACGCCATATAAACATAAAATAAATCTGGTAAGTTCAAGGCTAAAGCCATAGGAAACAGACATCTTCTTAAACCATACTTGGCAATTACTAATCCTCCCAAAATTCCACCTGCGATCAGTGATATTACGCCGAATGTGCCGTATACTAACCCAACATCTGATGTCGATAATCCTAATCCGCCTGCTTCTGGTTTATCTAACAAAAATAAGGAAGCAAACTTAACAAGCATTGCTTCACCAAATCTATAAAGTAAAATAAATGCTAAGATGACTGCAATTTTTTCTTGGGCAAAATAAGAACTAATAATTGTCCAAAACGGTATCTTATCTGTATTTTGTAGTTGTCTTGGTTTATCTGCATTTGGTAACGGTAAACTGAAACGATGAAAAATAGAAAGTACTGCTAAAACTACAGCAGAAAAACCAATAGCTAAAGTCCAGCTTAAGGGAATATTGTTAAGATATCCTTCAAGCTGACCAGCTAAAACTACTAACAGTCCCGAACCAAAAATAACCGCAAGTCGATAAAATAGCGAGCGAATGCCAACAAAAAAGGCTTGCTGTTCAGGACTTAGAGCTAGTAGATAAAAGCCATCTGTGGCAATATCATAAGTTGCTGAAATAAATGCTCCCACTGTTAATGCACCAAGGGAGATAAAAAAGAAATTAGGCAATTGTAAACAAAAGGCTATGAAACCCAAGCAACAGAACATTGCTAGTTGGGTATAGAGTATCCAAGTTCTTTTGGTGGAATAAGTATCAACAATTGGCCCCCAGAACATTTTTATGACCCAGGGCAGATAAAGCAGACTTGTCCACACGGCAATTTGTGTGTTGTCTACGCCAAGTTTTTTGTAAAAGATCACGGAGACGGTGTTGATGATGATGTAAGGTACACCGGAGGCGAAATATAAGGTGGGGATGTAAAGCCAGGGGGAAGGTGAACGTGACATAGGATGATTTTTTTAAACGAACCGCAAAGGAGAGGCAGCGCGTTGGGCGGCTTTGCCGACTTGAAGCGACTGCCGTCGCGAAGGACACAAAGGAAGATTTAAGAAGAGAGAATAATGCGTTTGATGCCGTCTCTAAGAAGAGGAACGTTAAAGTTGATAAGTAATGCTAAAGGGTAGTTAGTCATTTTAAGGTAGGAGAGGACTTGAGCTTCATGAAAGGGCGTTAAGTTTTGTACAGCTTTCAATTCAATAATTAAGGAGTCTCCAACCAAAAAATCTAATTTCCCTTCACCTACTGGACGACCTTTATAGCGTATTTTTACTGGGTGTTCAAACTTGTGAGGAATCCCACGCATTATAAATTCTTCTCTCAAAGCCTTGTGATACACTTCCTCCAAAAACCCAGCACCTAAAACCTTATGAACTTCTATCGCTGCCCCGATTACCTCGTAAGCTAAATTCTCTACTTGATTACTTGGTTGCTTCATCTTATCTTCTTCCTTTGCGCTCTTTGCGTCCTTTGCGGTTCATTTCCATCAAAGCCTCTCCAACCCTGTGGCAAAATTTATTAAAGTTCTTCCACAGTTAATTTTCCCAGCATGACCGCAACTATCTCGAATCTCCCCAGTCTCTACGAACCCTTTTCCACTGAAGCTAAGTGGCAAAAATTCTGGGAAGAAAACCAAGTTTACAAAGCTGACCCTAATCACGGCGGTGAACCTTATTGTGTCGTGATTCCGCCGCCGAATGTCACTGGCAGTTTGCACATGGGTCACGCTTTTGAAAGTGCGCTAATTGATGTTCTCGTGCGCTATCACCGGATGCAGGGACGCAATACTTTGTGGTTACCTGGAACTGACCACGCTAGTATCGCTGTGCATACGATGCTAGAAAGACAACTCAAAAAAGAGGGTAAAACTCGCGCTGAGTTAGGGCGTGACGAATTTCTTGAACGCGCTTGGCAGTGGAAGGCGGAGTCTGGGGGAACAATTGTTAATCAGTTACGCCGCTTGGGTGTCTCGGTGGACTGGTCACGGGAACGGTTCACTATGGATGAGGGCTTATCTAAAGCTGTGGTGGAAGCTTTTGTAAGTCTTTATAACGAAGGGTTAATTTATCGTGGCGAATATTTGGTGAACTGGTGTCCGGCTACTCAGTCGGCGGTGTCGGATGTGGAGGTGGAACAACAAGAGGTTAATGGTAATCTCTGGCATTTCCGCTATCCGCTGACGGATGGGTCTGGTTATGTGGAGGTGGCGACAACTCGACCAGAAACCATGCTTGGTGATACTGGAGTGGCAGTGAATCCTAATGATGACAGATACAAGCACCTAATTGGTAAAACTTTGACGCTGCCAATTATGCAGCGAGAAATTCCGATTATCGGTGATGAGTTGGTTGACCCAACTTTCGGCACAGGTTGCGTGAAGGTAACGCCAGCCCATGATCCCAATGATTTTGAAATGGGTAAGCGTCATAATCTGCCGTTTATTAATATTCTGAATAAGGATGGCACTCTCAACGCTAATGCTGGGGAGTTTCAAGGACAAGACCGCTTTGTGGCGAGAAAAAATGTCGTGTCTCGTTTAGAAGCGGATGGGGTTTTGGTGAAGGTAGAAGATTATAAGCATACCGTTCCTTATAGCGATCGCGGTAAAGTTCCCATTGAACCTCTCCTCTCTACTCAGTGGTTTGTCAAAATTCGCCCAATGGCGGAGAACGCTTTAGAATTCCTCGACCAACAAAATTCCCCTGAGTTTGTTCCCCAACGCTGGACAAAGGTTTACCGTGATTGGTTGGTAAGTCTGCGAGATTGGTGTATCTCTCGACAATTGTGGTGGGGACACCAAATTCCGGCTTGGTACGCTGTGAGTGAAACAGGCGGACAAATTACTGATACTACGCCGTTTGTCGTAGCGAAATCTGCTGATGAGGCTTGGGAGAAAGCCAAAGCCCAATTTGGTGAAAATGTCCAGCTAAAGCAAGACCCGGATGTATTAGATACTTGGTTTTCTTCGGGACTGTGGCCGTTTTCTACTTTGGGCTGGCCGGAACAAACCCCTGATTTAGCTAAGTACTACCCCACGACTACCTTAGTTACAGGCTTCGACATTATCTTTTTCTGGGTTGCCAGAATGACGATGATGGCGGGTCATTTTACTGGGAAAATGCCGTTCCAGACAGTTTACATCCACGGTTTGGTACGGGATGAAAACAATAAGAAGATGTCGAAGACGGCGAATAATGGCATCGACCCGTTGATTTTGATTGATAAATACGGCACTGATGCCTTACGCTACACCTTAGTTAAGGAAGTCGCAGGTGCAGGTCAAGATATTCGCTTGGAATATAACCGTAAAACTGATGAATCATCATCGGTGGAAGCTTCCCGCAACTTTGCCAATAAGTTGTGGAATGCGGCGCGGTTCGTGATGATGAATTTGGATGGACAGACACCGCAACAACTAGGACAACCAGTTGCGACCGAATTGAGCGATCGCTGGATTGTTTCTCGCTATCATCAAGTTATTAACCAAACTACCCATAGCATTGATAACTACGGTTTAGGGGAAGCAGCCAAGGGAATTTACGAATTTATTTGGGGCGATTTTTGCGACTGGTATATTGAATTAGTCAAATCCCGGTTACAACCAGGTGCTGATCCCGCATCCCGACGCGCCGCCCAACAAACCCTCGCCTACGTGCTGGAAGGGATTTTAAAATTACTACATCCCTTTATGCCCCACATCACCGAGGAAATTTGGCAAACCCTTACTCAACAACCCGCAGAATCTCTGCAAACTTTAGCTTTACAAGCTTATCCCCAAGCTGATGCCAACTTAATTGATCCCACGTTGGAAGAACAATTTGATTTGCTAATTGGCACTATCCGCACAATTCGCAATTTACGGGCAGAGGCGGATGTCAAGCCAGGGGCGAAAGTGAAGGTGAATTTGCAAACCGACAGCCCCAAGGAACAGCAAATTTTAACTGCTGGACAAGCTTATATCAAAGATTTGGCTAAGGTAGAAGCTTTAACGTTTGCGGAAGAACAAAAAAGCCAAACTGTAGCGCCGTCAAAATCGCAGTGGAATTGGAAGACCATTGGCTTAGTAATAGCCGGGCTGGTATTCCTGCGAATAGGTTTAGCTGTGGCGCATACCGTTAATCAAATTCCCCTTGCTGGTACTTTCTTTGAAATTGTGGGTTTAGGTTATAGTATTTGGTTTATTGCCCGCAGTATATTGTTTGCCAAAGCTAAACTCCCAGAACAGTCGCCAGCAGTTTTAGAAGCAGTTGCAGCCTCAGAACAAACCATTGCTGGGGTAATTGGTACAGTTCAAGTCGTTATTCCCCTGACTGGTGTAGTTGACATTGAAGCCCTACGTGCCAAATTAGAGAAAAGCATCAGCAAGGTCGAAGCCGAAGCCCAGTCCCTCAGAGGTAGGTTAAGCAATCCTAAGTTTGTCGATAAAGCCCCAACTGACGTAGTACAAGGAGCCAAAGATGCCTTAGCTGAGGCTGAAAAACAAGCAGAAATTTTGCGCTTACGCCTTCAGACGTTGCTGTAGGTATTGTCTGTAAGGTCTAGCATCACTGTAATAGGTAATTGCAATTAACTCTGCTATTACCCGTTACAGTGATGATTTTCAACACAAAATCAGTGTTTTAAATAGGACTTACGCAACTGGCACACCTAATCTTCTGGTACAAGAGTCAAAAGTCAAAAGTCAAAAATAGAGGTTGTTGGACTATTGGCCATTAACTCTGGACAGAAGTAAATGAAAAACGACAAGATTTGCATAAGTTCTATTAATTTTGTTGTTTAATATAAACTTTTGTACTTATTTTTTAATTTTTAATTGTAAGCTGGAGCAAAAAGACGATCATGCTATATCTAGCTCAGGTACATAAAAACGAATTTTTAGACCAGTACCAGTTGCGCTTGTTAGCACGTCAAGAAACTGATCAACTTTGGGCAATGATTCCAGAAGAAGCTTTTATCCTGTTGGGAAAAGGCAAAACCATAAGTGAAGGATTACTGGTTTTAGTTGAACTTTCTGCCACAGGTGAAATTGCCAAGTTAGAAGAAGCTAGTAATTGGGTAATGAACTTAGTTCAATCCTACCTCACAACTGGCATTACCCCAGAACTGTTACAACAAGAAGCAGAACGCGCTGAACAGTGGAGACAATCTCTAACTTTGCAAAATCAAGACTTGGCTCGTCGTTCTCTAGAATTGGAAGCCCGCCGTGAACAAATTCAAGCCTTAGAAGAAAGTCTCAAACGTGAGAGAAACGGAAATCACAAAGATGAGGCTGGCGATAGTTAAAGAATGCAGCATCATCACCGATATGGGGTAATAACCATTAACATGTTGGTTGGTAATTGACATAAAATCACAAAGGATTAATAATCCTGGGATACAAAGGTGCAGTTTTTCAGAATGATCGCTGGGTAAGCAAACTGCTAACTATCAATTACTTACGTATGTCAAGTTGTTTTTTAACCAAAAACATACGTGTAGCAATCTCAGAAAAATGAAGTAATATGACAGCTAACTTCAGCTTTAATTAGCCACAGTAGACTGTTGATCACGTTGTTCCAAGTAAGGTTATTTTTAGTATTATGAACGCCTTCCAACCATCTAGACAGCCGTTACAACCTATACAACAGCCTCGAACTATACCTCGACCAAAGCGGCATCTTCGCCAGCGTTCTCATCAAATAATGGCGCTCGAAACTACAGTCAAGATCGGAGTTAATTTGGCAATTTTGGGAGCAGCAGCATCGGCTCTGACACAGCTTCTGCCTTATCATTGGTCGCAGCAAGGAAGGTTGCGAGAAGTTCGCACTGAAGTCAAAATTATGGAAGGACGTGTTAGTACTTTACAGGCAGAATTTGTCCGCAATTTTGATCCCCGCCAAACTAAAGCGATTACAGAACAGCAAGGATACAGATTTGCACCTAATCAGCGTCCGATTGTATTGATGAATCAAGATGGTAAAGAAATTGATGTCACAAATTCTTTACCCTAAGCAAAATGTTGCTGGACTTGCGGAATTGGAGTGATTGCAATTCTTTCTATGAATATTTAAGTATATAGATGTATACACATCGAAAATATATAGAATGCTAATAGCTAATTTTTGATAATTAATTTAACAATCATCTATTAGCCATTAGCAATACAGGGTCGTCATACTAATTCTTAATTCGTAAGTCTCTAATCCTTAATTTTCAGACAGCTAATGTAGGAAAAAACCAAAATCAAAGATGAAAATGGTTTATTTCCCTAATTCCTACTTTTTATTTTTCAGATAGCAAATCATTTAACCAAGTTTCGATTTGTAAGCGTAAACGATAACCTGAAACATCAACACTATTATTGAGTGTGGGTAGTTTTGCCATAGCACGGCGATAATCGGCGATCGCACAATTCCAGTCACCCCAAAGATGATAAGTCCTACCGCGTTCTGCCCAAATATGCGCTTCTAATTGACCAAAAAGCAGTGCAACTTCCAAATTTTCAATTGCTTCTTCATATTGTCCCAAGTCGCGGAAGGTGATACCTCGATTGATCCAGGCTCGCACATAACGAGGATTCAAATCAATTGCTTGGTCATAATCTGCTAATGCAGCGGCTAATTCTCCACAAGCTGCGTAGTAATTGGCTCGATTATTATAGGCACTAGCTAAATTAGGATTTAAATTTAGGGCTGTGTTGTAATCGCAAAAAGCCTTTTGCTTTTCACCGCTTTGAAAATAAATTAACCCACGATTGTTGTAATCAGCAGCATTGTGGGGATAACGACGAATTAATTCATTTAGCAGAGCGATCGCTTGATTATAATCTCCTTGTTTAGCTGATTTCAAAGCACAAGAGCGTAAATAACTTTCTTGGACAACAGATTGACTGCTACCATTAGTCTCTTGTTGAGAAAAACCTAATGTATTATTTACAACATATTTGTAGCAGTTATTTTGCTGGTCGCCAGAAGTTAAAAATGAGTGACTATTCATACTTTACCTGCCTCAGATGCTTGCGCTTTGAAATTAATTTAGAGTTTTATCTATGGTGGTAGTTCTGCCCCAATATTATTTTTACTGTGCATTTAATTACTCAGTAATAAGTATGTCAGATACAATAGTAGGTACTACAACCAGTAAAATACTTGGTCTTACACCTACAATTCATGCACTAACTTACTAATAGATACTTCACTCGCAAGTAGAATTCCAGAAAAAAATAAATATCAATCTTAACGGGGATTAGAAATAGCCAGGTAGTAGACTTACAAATATGGTTTTTTTGCGCTTGCCCTATAGAGTGTAGGGTTAAAGGTAAGCCTCAAGGTTAGTTGTTAAGATTGGGTGCGTAGATGCGACAGCAACTTCTCGTCGGGTGGGTATC
Source organism: Nostoc sp. C96 (assembly GCF_059384975.1). Lineage (NCBI taxonomy): Bacteria > Bacillati > Cyanobacteriota > Cyanophyceae > Nostocales > Nostocaceae > Nostoc > Nostoc sp. C96. The sequence goes on from NZ_CM182020.1 coordinate 2,268,256, forward strand.
AAGGATGTGGGGTGTAAGTCCACCAAACCCTTACACCCCAAACTTCTATATCTAGTCCTAATTTATTTTATTAAGAGAAAAATCAGACTATGATTTCTGCGTGGGCTACTTATATTTTTAGAACTTAAGCAGGCGTTGCTGATTAGTGGAATGTTTTTTGTTTCGCGCAAAGGCAAGGCAGCGCGTTGGGGAGACACTGCGTTGCGGAGGTTCCCTCCGTTGTAGCAAGTGTCAGCGGGTTTCCCGACTTGTAGCGACTGCCGCGCAAAGGCGCAAAAAATCAATATTTTCTTTTTGTTAAACATCTTAATTCATCCCGCATTTATGCAACACCGATTTTTTCTATTGATGTATTTGCGTCGCCTTCAGCATGTGGTAAGTAATAATTAGTTGGGTAAGAGCCAAGGGGTAACTTTGTAAAGTTTCTCCAGTTGTCCCTGCAATTTTGCCTAATTCTGGGTTACTTTCGCGATCGCAGACACTGCGTAAATGGGGCATATCAGAACAAATAATATGTTCTAGTTTATTCACCTGTTCTAAGGTGGCGTGACCATCAACTTCCAAGACATCGACGGGTTTATTCATGTCTCGGTCTAGTCCCAAGCGAATTGCTGACCCAGAAATGCTATTGCTTAAATTGATAATTGGGGTGAAATCGGGATGAGGAATAGTAGGACGCAGGACTAGACGCACATTGAGGTGGCCATTAGCTTCCTCAACTTCACCACTAGGTGGATAAAAACTGACTACGATATCTGACCATTGTCGTTGGGGACGAATAAATTGTTCTGAGTCTGGTTCACGCTTGTCTAATTCTGTCAATACCTGTTCTGGAGTGTAGCCGCGTTTGAGGGTGTCTCGTTTAACTTTCCACTTGGCACGTAATGGTTCGGGGGGTGCTAGATAAACTTTGACATCGTAACAGTCACGGGCGGCACGGGTAGAATAGCCAAGTAGACCTTCAATAATGACAAATTTATTGGGCTTAATGTACAGTGGCGGCTCAAAAGTCCCCGTTTTGTGGCTGTAAACAGGTTTGAGAATTGGCTGTCCTGTGCGGAGTAGGGACAGGTGCTGCTGCATAATATCTAGATGGTTGCAGTCAGGATGTAAGGCTGTAATGCCAATTTCTGAACGTTGCTGGCGATCATAACGGTGGTAGTCATCTGTACAAATGAGAGTGACATTTTCTGGCCCAAGTACCTGAGCAATCCCTTTGGTTAATGTTGTTTTACCAGCAGCACTATCACCTACAATCCCAAGAATTATTGGACGGCTCATTACCCACCCCCGACACGAACAAATTAATAATAAATTTTGCAGACACCGTTGTTTTATTTTAGAAGGGAATTAGCAAGTAACTTGGATCACAGTCTTGTCTGCAACATCTCTATACATAAAGTTATCTGTGTAATCATTTGTTGCTAAGATTATCAGGCATATTGCACAGATATAAATATTGCTTCTTTGGGTGCGATCGCTCAAGTATAAATCAGTAATCTGACCCGATTAATTATACATATTTTTGTATTGTTCTTACTTTTGGATGTGTGCAATAAATGGCACCAATCTTTACTATGACAGAAGTAGAGAATTAATCTTTGCAGTCAAGAAGTATTAAGGGTCAGTTGGATGTAGCTGACTGTGCGGTATACCGAAGAAAGACGGTAGTGTTGGGGATCACGATAGGGTAAGAATTATGGTAACTTTAGATGTTTCGGAGTTGGATCAGGTTGATCAATTTCGCCGCTTGCAGTCAACTTTGCGCGATCGCTGGAAAACTATTGAGCTATTCGATAATAGTGAAGCAGATATAGTGGTGATTCCTTCACTCAGTATTGATCAGTGCGAACTCCGCAAAATTGCAGGTTGTGAACATTATGAAGAGAGATTATTATTCTCCCTAATGCGGTTGCGAAATCCGCGGACAAGGCTGATTTATATCACCTCTATGCCACTGCATCCTAGTATTATTGACTACTACCTCCAATTATTACCAGGGATTCCATTTTCCCATGCACGCAATCGTTTGTTATTGCTTTCTACTTATGATTCTTCTTTACAACCACTCAGCCAAAAAATTTTAGACCGTCCTCGCTTGCTAGATCGAATTGGGCAAGCTTTAAGGCTAGAAAAATCATTTATGATCTGCTACAACTCCACACATTTAGAAGCAGAATTATCTTTAAAATTAAATGTGCCGTTATATGCAGCCGCACCAGATTTACAAATTTGGGGAACAAAAAGTGGTAGTCGGCAAATTTTTGCTGAAAGTAAAGTGCCTCATCCAGATGGTAGTGTAAGAGTCTGGAATTCTCCTGATTTAGCAGCCGCCGCCTGTGATTTGTGGGAACGCCAACCGACATTAAAACGGATGGTGGTAAAACTCAACGAAGGAATTTCTGGGGAAGGTAACGCCCTGCTAGATTTAAGACCAATTATGAATTTAGCACCAGGGCAAGCTACTAGTGAGCAAAGAATAGCCGCAATTAGCGATCGCTTTTCGACTTTGCGCTTTCAAGCTCAACAAGAAACTTGGGCAAATTTTTCGGGACGAATAACTGAATTAGGCGCAATTGTCGAAGCATTTGTCGAAGGAGAAATTAAACTATCTCCCAGTGTCCAAGGACGTATCACACCGACCGGTGAAGTCGAAATCCTCTCAACCCACGACCAAATTCTTGGCGGGCCAGACGGTCAAATTTATCTGGGATGTCGCTTTCCCGCCGATGAAAGCTATCGCTTACCACTACAACAATTGGGCTTAAAAGTGGGCAGACAATTAGCAGAAAAAGGCGCATTAGAAAGATTTGGTGTTGATTTTATCGCTGTTGATCAAGGTAATAACAATTGGGATATTCAAGCGATTGAAATTAACTTACGCAAAGGTGGTACTACCCATCCTTTCATGACCTTAAAATTATTAACAAATGGACGTTATGACCTCTCTACCGGACTATTTTATAGTCAACAAGGTCGTCCTAAATACTATGTTGCCACTGATAATTTACAAAAAGACCGCTATCGAGGATTGTTACCAAACGATTTAATGGACATTATTGCTCATCACAGGCTGCATTTTGATAGTGGTACGGAAACAGGTACAGTCTTTCATTTAATGGGATGTCTTTCTCAATTTGGCAAGTTGGGATTAACCAGCATTGGTGATTCTCCCCAACAAGCCGAAGACATTTATAACAAAGTTGTCAATGTGTTAGATGAAGAAACCCGCAGCGACAATCAAAATTTTCCTCTATTTTCTGATTACACATTCCCCACTGCTTGGGATGGATACAGTTAGAAAGTATGAAGTGTGAAGTATGAATTGTTGACCTTGTTAAATCGCCTAAATTTATTTATGGGATTTCCCTCCTGCCTGCTGCCTTTCAACTCCTGCCTCCTTAACATAGGTTAAAATCAACTCAGCGTTTGTATTGTAGCGGTTGTGTCCCATATCCCCCAAAGGGCGGTTCACTGCATAAATCCTGATTGTCAACGTCCTTACCCCCAACCTTGGGGAAACAAATTTTGTAACAGCTGTGGCGCATTGCTACAGCTGCTAGACCGCTATGTCCCACTAGAACCACTGGGTTCGGGTGGTTTTGCCCAAATTTATACAGTTTGGGATGAAAAAACTCAAACAGAAAAAGTGCTAAAGGTTTTGGTGGAAGATTCACCAAAAGCGCAGGAATTATTTACACAAGAAGCCGCAGTTTTAATTGGTTTGCAGCATCCTGGTGTTCCTAGAGTGGAAGCTGATGGTTTGTTTCAGATCAATTTGACTAGTCCGAAACCACGCCAATTAGCTTGTTTGGTGATGGAAAAAATTAACGGGCCGACTCTGGATGAAATACTGAATAACTATCCTCAAGGATGTCCAGAGAATTTAGTTCTCAACTGGTTCACCCAAGCTGTCAAAATTTTACAAGAATTGCACAAATGCCAAATTATTCACCGTGATATTAAACCGTCTAACTTGATGTTGCGGATACCAGCCTCAACCGCACCGCCAACTCAAGCCAGAACTGGGTGGGAACAACTTGTATTAATTGATTTTGGTGGTGTCAAACAAATTAACGCCGCAATGCAGCGCCGAGAGTCGAGTTCAACACGGTTATTTTCTTCTGGTTACAGTCCACCAGAACAAGTGACTGGGGGGAATGTGGGGCCAGGGGCTGATTTTTACGCTCTTGGCCGGACAATGATTGAATTACTCACAGGTAAATATCCGCCAGAGTTGGAAGATATGCAAACAGGGGAATTGCGCTGGCGGAACCGGGTGAATGTAAATGCACAATTTGCCGATTTACTTGATGAGATGGTAAAGGAAGATGTGCGATCGCGTCCAACAAATGCAGCCATCATTCTCAAGCGATTAGCAAAAATTAACAAACCTGCCAAGCCAGGGTTATTTTCCCAACCCCAAAACGCAACTCCCACCAATTACTTCACACTGCTTATTCAAGCTATTGAGCGAGCTTTTGCTGATTTTCTGCAAGCTATTGGTAAAACAATCTTGTTCATAGCCAAAGCTTTGTTCAACATTATTCAAGCTTGTTTGGCGATTGTTTGGGCAATGTTGTTATCTAGCTTAGGCGCTTGCTTTGGCACAATTATCGGTTTTTTTATAGCTTACCGGACAATTTTAGGCGATCGCATTGTGGAATTAATCTTGGGTCAGCTACCAGGATTAATTCCCAATTCTCAAACTAACTTTGGTGCAGACATTTTAGTATTTATCAGCGCTGGCTTGGGAACCGCCTGGGGTCTGACATTATCTGGATGTTTTAGTCAACGGCGACGGTTTTTAGTCGCCTCAATCATGGGTATGATCAGCTATGGATTTGGTTGGTTATTTTGGCAACTCATCTCCCCAAAACAAAGCAGTGATGGTTTGATAGCCATGATTGCTGTATCGATATTTTTGTTATCCCTCAGCTTTGGGTTTCGCAGCCATCACATAGTTTATGCTTTAGTCGCCGCAGTTGGCACAGCGCTGATTTTTTCCGGCTTATTCATCTTAGGCTTCCCCTCGGCAGTCTTTCACTTTTCGCCCCAAGCCCTTTGGTCAGAGTTGGGTCTACCCTTGGCTTTGTTTGCTTTAGTTGCCATTTTCATGAGCTTTTGGCTGGGAGTCAGTCATTACTTAATTGTTCCGGGACTGCGCTTTTTAGGATGGCGCTAAGTAATTGTGTTCGCAGGGGTGCAGAGGTAAAGGGGTTCACCCTTACAGCAAACACTAACGTTCCTGCGTAAGCCCTGACGGTATAAATGCCTAAAACAAGATCCCCCCGGCTACTTTGTTTATCTAGCTAGGGGGATCGTATATGTGATAGTCTATAGTGAGTTCTGTATAGTTCCTTACGATTCGATTTTAAAACCTAAATTTGGTTTTGTGTAGTCCCAAAATCAGAATTTATACTATTTTTATAGCTTCTTCATCACCACTTCATTGCTAGGATTTGCTGAGTCAGCGGTATATGTGTATATGTTAAGTATGACAGTAGCTCGACACTTAACTTATCACCCATAGAAATATCCGTAAAAATTATGAAACTCCAGATAGCCAGCCTTGTTGCTCTACTAGTTTATACAGGGTTAACCGAAAAAGCCTTTGGGCTGAATCAGCAAGACCTAGAACAGTTAAAAACATCTGGGGCTTGTCCTCGGTGTGATTTAAGTGGTATTGACCTAACTCAATCTAATTTGGCTGGTGCAAACTTGCGCGGAGCGAACTTAAAGGGAGCAAATTTATCTCAAGCGAATCTCTCAAATGCAGATTTGACTGGCGCAAATCTCGAAGGTGCAGTGCTAAAATCTGCCAATCTTGCAGCTGCATCTTTCACAGGTACAAATTTAACATCAGCTTCCTTAGAAAATTCTGATTTGTCTTTTACAGGTTTTATCGGAGCTAATTTGACGGCGGCAAATTTATTAGGTGCTAAGTTATACGTAACTAATTTTCGTGGAGCTAACTTCCGACTGACTACCTTACCTGTTGGGAATGTGACTTCTGATAAACCCTACTGGTGGTCATCAGAACGTATAATTCCCAAACAATGTAACAAATTTAAAGCCGAAAATACACGCGGTACAACTTGTTATACACAATCAGAGGAAGTAGAGAGTCAGAAGTAGGGAGTTGGGAATAGGGAGTTGGGAAAAATAAGTCACCGTAAGACTTTCTCTACTGGAAGAGTTATGCAAAATCTCTATTAAAACCTGTTTTTTGTGTTCCCTGTTCCCCTTCCTACACAAATAATTTTCGCAATCTGGTTTAATGGCGAGAAACACCAATCACTAATCCAGAACATTTTCTTCATAAACACTTCTTTATCATGGGAACAAAGCTCGTAATTGAAATTGATTGATGCTATCCCATATTAAAGACATTGCCACAAAACTAGCGCCCCGGTTAGTTGAAATTCGCCGTCATCTTCACTCTCACCCAGAACTCAGTGGTCAAGAGTACCAAACCGCTGCTTTTGTGGCTGGAGTTTTGTCTTCTAGTGGTCTGCATGTGCAAGAAGGTGTAGGGAAAACTGGTGTGATTGGGGAAGTGCAGGGTACGAATAATGATCATCGTTTATTAGCTATTCGGACGGATATGGATGCTTTACCCATCCAAGAACGTACAGATTTAGAATATGCTTCGCGTACAGATGGCGTAATGCACGCTTGTGGTCATGATGTCCACACTACTGTTGGCTTAGGTACGGCAATGGTATTGTCCCAAATTGCTGATGAGTTGGGCGGTAAGGTAAGATTTTTATTTCAAGCAGCCGAGGAAATTGCCCAAGGAGCGCACTGGATGGTGCAAGATCAGGCAATGGAGAATGTTTCTGCTATTTTAGGAGTTCATGTTTTTCCTTCCATCCCCGCAGGTTCAATTGGGATACGTTATGGGGCGTTGACAGCGGCGGCTGATGATTTAGAAATTACGATTATTGGTGAGTCTGGACACGGCGCGCGTCCCCATGAAGCAATCGACGCGATTTGGATTGCTTCTCAAGTTATTAGTGCTTTGCAACAAGCCATCAGCCGGACTCAAAATCCTTTGCGTCCAGTAGTGTTGAGTATCGGGAAAATTCAGGGCGGTAGAGCGCCAAATGTGATTGCTGATCAAGTGCAGTTGTGGGGAACCGTGCGATCGCTTCATCCCGAAACTCGCGCCTGTCTCCCCCATTGGATTGAAAATATTGTGGCAAATGTCTGTCACGCTTACGGCGCAAAGTATCAAGTTAATTACCGTCAAGGTGTCCCCAGCGTCCAAAATGATTATTCTTTAACACAGTTGTTGCAATCAGCCGCAGAAGAAGCATGGAGTAGCGATCGCGTGCAAGTTTTACCTGAACCTTCTCTTGGTGCAGAAGATTTTTCAGTTTATTTAGACCATGCTCCTGGTTCAATGTTTCGCTTGGGTGTAGGTTACAAAGATAGAATGATCAATCATCCATTACACCATCCCGAATTTGAAGTCGATGAGTCAGCAATTTTAACGGGAGTTGTAACTATGGCTTATGCTGCCTATAAATATTGGCTGTAAAGTTAAACCTCGAAAAACTTGGTTTTCATTATTGATTTTGAGTAACAATTATTTCTCATCTCAACTTAAAAGTTACTCAAAATCTCTTATCTGGGAATAACAGGATTATTTTCGCAGTATATTTAACTAATAATAGGAATTTTAAGGAAAAATACTCAATTTATCTCAATTTATTATCCTTATTTAGGAGATAAATCTAACTATAGCCAGGTGTTTATACCAATTCGTAATTCGTAATTAAGAAAGTTAGATATGGCATGGTTTTCGGGGTTTAAATGTGTTGCCTCATTTTAGAGAATTTGTATTATATCTCTTTTGATATATTGACTTCTCAATTTTTATCGCAATTTATCTTGCATGTTCTTACGAAAGGTTATAAATTATTAGTTTATAGGGGAAAAATAAAATTGTAGTGACAAAAATAAAATTTTCATACGTAATTCTACTGAAAAACCTTTTAGCTTAAATAGGTTACAAGATATATTTTGATTGATATAACTGGTTCTAGGCAGCAAACAGAACATTAATTAATCTACAAATATATTTTTTCTAACTATTTTCAGTAGTAATTTATTGGTGATGTGGAAAATTTATAAATACAATTTATCGAAAGCATAATTAACGGTGAGATTGCTTTAAAACTGTTAATTAAAATCAGAAATACTTGCTTTAAGAAGATACTATTTCTGCTTTTATATAAATTCTCTTTGTTATGATGAGGATGGCAGAAAATTAGACAATAAGGCGCATTTACCACGAACATACACCCTGCATGGAGTTTTTTAGGCAATGCAAATAGAGAATTTATTAACAGATGAAATTACAGAAAAAGCAGCATGGGAAGCGCTAGAAAAATCGATTCTCTACTATCAGGGGCGACCGATTGGCACAGTTGCCGCTTATGATAATTCTGTAGAAGCACTCAATTATGACCAGTGTTTTATTCGAGATTTTGTCTCCTCAGCCTTAATTTTTCTCGCTAAAGGTAGAACAGATATTGTTCGCAATTTTTTGGAAGAAACTTTAAAGTTACAACCAAAAGATAGACAATTAGATGCCTATAAACCAGGCAGAGGTTTAATTCCAGCCAGCTTCAAAGTTGTAGTAGAAAATGGCCAAGAATATTTAGAAGCAGATTTTGGTGAACATGCGATCGCCAGAGTCACGCCTGTAGATTCTTGTCTGTGGTGGATTATTTTGTTACGTGCTTATGTCGTAGCTACAAAAGATTTTTCCGTAGCCTATCAACCAGAATTTCAAAATGGCATTCGGTTGATTATGGAAATTTGTTTGGCAAATCGTTTTGATATGTATCCAACACTGTTAGTTCCCGATGGTGCTTGTATGATTGACCGTCGTATGGGTATATATGGTCATCCTCTAGAAATCCAAGTTTTATTTTACACAGCACTACGGGCAGCGCGGGAATTACTAATTTGTAAAGGCAATCAAGATATTGTGATGGCGATTGATAATCGTTTACCACTTTTATGCGCCCATATCCGACAGCATTATTGGATAGATATTAATCGCTTAAATGCCATTTATCGCTTCAAAAGTGAAGAATATGGCAAAGCAGCGGTTAATCTATTTAACATTTATGTAGATTCTATTCCCTATTATGAATTAGATAAATGGCTACCCCGTAAAGGCGGTTATTTAGCAGGCAATGTTGGGCCATCACAGCTGGATACTCGCTTTTTTGCCTTGGGTAATTTAATGGCGATTATTTCTGATTTAGCCACTGAAGAACAGTCACAAGCAATTATGACTCTCATTGATGACAGATGGGACGATTTAGTGGGAGATATGCCGATGAAAATCTGTTTCCCGGCTTTAGAACATGAAGAGTACAGAATTGTTACCGGATGTGACCCCAAAAATATACCTTGGTCTTATCATAATGCTGGTAGCTGGCCTGTTTTGATGTGGATGTTGACAGCAGCAGCTATTAAAACTGGTAAAGTAAATTTGGCCAGAAAGGCAATTGAAATTGCCGAGGCACGGATTGGTGAAGATGAATGGCCTGAATATTACGATGGTAAGAAAGGCAGATTAATTGGTAAACAAGCTAGGAAGTATCAAACCTGGACAATTGCTGGTTTCTTATTAGCTAAAGAATTAATCAAAGATGATTCTCATTTACCACTAGTTAGCTTTGATAAACTACCACCAGAGTTAGTTTCTAGAGCCTGTGAGTTGGAAATTGGCAGTGTAGACCCTTATAGCTCTTGATACTTGTTATGAGGTAAAGGCGATTATACTACTAATTAAGTAAGATAATTGTTCATAATTAACAATAGTTGAAAAGCCCTTGATAGATAATTAGGGGCTTTTTTATTTTCTATTTTTTAACAGTCACAGCTTAAAGTAGATATCATATAAGAAAAGGTAAAAGCAGTGGGTTGAGCTTTTAATCATAAATACTTAGTGAAATATTGCTAGACAGCAAATTTAGCAATCTACTCATCATCCGCAAGTATTAAAACATTAGATAAAACTTTTTTCTAGTTAAATTGTATTGTTTACTACTAAGTTCCAGAAAAACTGGAGGTTTTTGTAATGCCAAAAGAAGAATTAGTAATAGCTGATCATATTGAAAAGCAAGCATGGCAATTATTAGAAGAAACAATTATTTACTACCAAGGTCATCCTGTAGGTACTATAGCTGCTAACGATAAATCTCAATCTGCATTGAATTACGACCATTGCTTTATCCGTGATTTTGCTTCTTCCGCCTTCTTATTTCTGATTAAAGGTAGATATGATATTGTCCGTAATTTTTTGGTAGAAACATTAAAATTACAGCCGAAAGCACAACTATTAGATGCTTATACACCCAGTCGCGGGTTAATTCCAGCCAGCTTCAAAGTTGTATCAAATGATAACAAAGAATATTTAGAAGCGGATTTTGGTGAACATGCGATCGCCAGAGTTACACCAGTTGATTCTTGTCTTTGGTGGATTATTATTTTACACGCTTATGTGAAAGCGACAAAAGATTTAAAGTTTGCCTTACAACCAGAGTTTCAGCAAGGAATTGCCTTAATTATGGAACTCTGTTTAGCAACTCGGTTTGATATGTCGCCAACACTATTAGTACCAGATGGTGCTTGTATGATTCACCGTCGCCTGGGTATTTATGGTTATCCTTTAGAAATTCAAGTTTTATTTTATGCAGCCTTACGTGCAGCGCGTCAGTTATTAATTTGTGCTGGGGATGAAGAGATTGTGATTGGGATTGATAAACGTTTACCTCTGTTGCAAAATCACATTCGTCATCATTATTGGATAGATATTCAGCGTTTAAATTTAATTTATCGATATAAAGGTGAAGAATATGGGCAAACTGCAACTAATTTATTCAATATCTATCCTGACTCAATTCCTTATGCTGATTTAGCAGTTTGGCTACCTAAACATGGTGGTTATTTAGCAGGTAATGTCGGCCCTTCCCAATTAGATACGCGTTTCTTTTCTTTGGGAAACTTGATGGCAATTATGTCTTCTCTGGCTAGTGAACAGCAATCGCAAGCTATTATGAATCTCATTGAAGCACAATGGGATGATTTAATTGGCACAATGCCGATGAAAATTTGTTTCCCAGCCTTAGAAAAAGAAGAATACAGAATTTTTACTGGCTGTGATCCCAAAAATATTCCTTGGTCTCATCATAATGCTGGAAATTGGCCGGTTTTATTATGGTTTTTAACAGCAGCGGCACAAAAAACAGGCAGAATAGATATTGCCAGAACTGCAATTGAATTAGCGCAAAGCCGTATTTATGAAGACCAATGGCCAGAATATTATGATGGTGCAAAGGGAATGTTAATTGGTAGGGCTGCTAGAAGGTATCAAACCTGGACAATTACTGGTTATTTGTTAGCTAAAGAACTGATGCGTAATCCTAATTATTTAGAATTATACAGTTTTGCAGAATTTGATGGCGAAAATGCTTCGCAAGCTTGTGATTTGTGATTTTTGACGCTTAAATCAGGTTATTATCTACAGCCGTGATGTAGCTAGGATTTAGAAACTGCCATCAATCGCGCTCTACACTTTCTTTAAAGCAAAGTCATTGGGGTAGCAAGTTGCTGGGCAGGATGATGAAGAATGTAAAACACTTATCTGCGCATAAAAAGAAGTCATCACCTGGGCAATTAAGCTTACCTTGGAATCAGTGCCAGGTATTGGAAAGTCCCCAAGTGCAAGATGTTGCAGAAAAATTTATTCTTGCTAATTGCTACAAGCCCTGAAAATCTGCTATCTTTGATTCTAGTTACTTTTGTCCCCCATCCTGGTGTACCGTTTCGTTCGAGCGACACTCGCAGCATTTTTGATTTGGTGTATTAAAGAGTAATTAAGAGTACAGATAAGAGTATCATCCCGGTATCCGTATCGTATCCGACGTTAGGGGAGGGGTGGAAAAAGGAAAAAGTACGTAGCTGCTTAGGTGTTCGTTCATTCAACTTAACTTCAGGGATTGCCTTGAAGAAGCAAGGATAACTGTATTTTATATACGGATGTCCATTGTTTGTCACATTTTGCTGTTGCAATTTGTGATTTAGAGTTGTATGCACGAATGCCCGGTTAAACAAAGCAGCATAAAATTAAGCTTTTAGCTACCGGAATTGTTGCAAACGCTCTCTTCAAGGCAGCCTCCTAGATTCAAACCAAGGAGGTATAAAAAGTGCAAAGTTCCGTGAGTATCAGCAATACCAATAAGACCGCATTCAATGTGGATGCCCCAAGCTGTCTTGAGTCTGGGGCTTTTGTGTTTGCGGTTCCTATTCACAGAAAAAAGCCCGGAATTTTCCAGGCCATCAATTAAACTCACTTTCATGATAAAGCAATGTCAATAGAGAAACATAAATTTCCTCAATCGTCCAAAAAACGTAGAGGTTCACTGCTTTGGTGGTTTCGTAAGAAATGCAGATTTTGGCAGCCAATTGCAACTGCGATCGCAGCAATCTTTTCCTTGCTGCTAACACTGCTCAAGCTTTGGCAACATTTCCATTCTTAATTGTGCTTTACGCACATAATTAAACTAACTTATGGTGGGCAATGCCCACCTTTTTTGTAAGGCTTATATATAGCAAAGCTCTTAGTATGATGTTACGCTCTCTTCATCCTCTTAGAGGAAAAAGGAGCGATCGCCCTCAGCACTTTTCTCTGGCAGCATCAGATTTTAATCAATTACCTGCCTTCTCATTGACTTAATTTGACTACGCTTAGTTTTACTGTCAAGACGTTTTTTTTGAGAACTACGAGTTGGTTTGGTGGGTTTGCGGATTTCGGGCAGTACGACTGCGCTGAGTATAAGTTGCTTGAGTCGTTGCAAAGCTTCTTCCCGATTTTGTTCTTGGCTGCGGTACTCTTGAGCTTTGATGACAACAACCCCATCCTGGGTTATGCGTCGGTCGTTGAGTTTGAGAAGTTGCTGTTTATAGAAAGCGGGTAGTGATGAAGTTTCAATGTCAAAGCGTAAATGTATAGCTGTAGCAACCTTGTTGACGTTTTGACCCCCTGCTCCTTGAGAACGAATCGCGCTAATTTCGAGTTCGTTATCGGGGATGATGATTTTATTCTTAATTTGCAGCATAACTTAACTATACGCCCGAAGCCGCAAAGAAAGCAGGGCAGTTAAACGTTGCATGTCTACTGTATTTCTGGAATTCGTAATTTAGGCGGTGTAGTCCTTATTAGTAAAGCAACTTAATAAATAACTTCTATAAATAACTAGGGGAAAATTACCCCAACAAAAGCCCAGTCATCCCGACTGGGTTTTTGCTCTAAGGCGATGTTTGCGGAACTCATTGGTTTATTCAGGTTGAGTTTCTTCAAACTCTGGATTATCCGAAGAGACTACACTATCACCTTGCACGGTTTTCAATGCTGATTCCAGACAATAACCAGCTTCCCGAAGATAATACCCAGCCGCCCCCAAGTCTTCAAACAGGTTGTCAAATTCCGGATGCGTTTGCGGAAAAATCTTGCTGAGGCGTGAGCCAATTCGCTCCAGTTCTTCTTTGATAGCAATTAGGGATTGAGTATCATAGTCCATACTTACCCGCCATAAATATCTTTTAATACCGCATCTAGCCCCGCATTTAAATCTTGCAGTGCTGCATCCACACTGTCATAACTTTCTTTTCCCTCCCACAGCATTCCACCGCAATCGAGTGCGCGGATAAAGGAATTGAGAGGACTATCTACGTCATAACCAATTTCAATCCAACCTTCATGTTCATTTACCCAACGATCAATATTTGGGTACGTTTTTTCAAATGAAACTTTCATATTTTTCTCTAGAACTAATCACCCCAATCTGTTGGTATCAAAATCTGGGCAGAAATGTACACAGATTTCTCACTTATGAGAAATCCAGGATTAAGGGTGGTCATTCTACTTGTGTGTACCATGCTGATAGAATAATACAGCCCTGCCAAGTCAAGGGGGGTAGATGAAAACTTATGACTAACCCCCGCCAAATAGCTTTTATCGCCTTACGAGATGTTCACAAAGGGGCTTATGCTGATGTCGCCCTAGATAGAGTGTTGCGAAAATTTAAATTGCCAGATAGCGATCGCCGTCTAGCGACAGAATTAGTTTATGGCAGTGTCCGCAGACTACGCACTCTTGATGCTTTAATTGACCAACTCGCCACGAAAAAATCTCACCAACAACCACCAGAACTGCGTACCATCCTGCATCTCGGTTTTTACCAACTGCGCTACCAAGAACGCATTCCCCCTTCAGCGGCGGTGAATACGACTGTGGAACTCGCTAAGGAAAATGGTTTTTCAGGACTCACAGGTTTTGTGAATGGTTTGTTACGCCAGTACCTCCGCCTGAAGGAAAAATCGCCTGAACCTTTGCAGTTACCAGATAACCCCGTTGAACGCTTGGGAATTTTGCATAGTTTCCCCAACTGGTTAATTCAGGTTTGGTTAGACCAAATTGGTGTTGCAGAAACCGAAAAACTCTGTGAATGGATGAACCAAACACCAACAATTGACCTCCGCATTAATCCCTTACGCACTAATCTAGAACAAGTAGAAACAGCCTTAGCATCGGCGGGAATTTTAGCTAACAGAATTCCCCATTTACCCCAAGCCTTACGGTTAACTAGCAGTACCGGAGGAATACAAAATCTACCTGGATTTGCTGAAGGTTGGTGGGTTGTCCAAGACGCAAGCGCCCAACTGGTGAGTCATTTACTCAATCCTCAACCGGGAAATGTGGTGATTGATACCTGTGCAGCGCCTGGGGGAAAAACAACTCACATTGCAGAATTGATGCAGGATCAAGGTAAAATTTGGGCGTGCGATCGCACTCCTTCACGATTGCGAAAACTCCAAGAAAATGCGCGACGGCTAAATTTGCACTCAATTGAAATTTGCACTAGCGACAGTCGCAACTTGCCGCAATTTTACAATATTGGCGATCGCGTGTTGTTAGATGCACCATGTTCTGGTTTAGGAACCTTACATCGTCATGCTGATGCACGTTGGCGACAAACACCAGAATCTATTCAAGAACTTTCACTGCTGCAAAAGCAATTACTGTCACATACATCAAATTTTGTCAAAAATGGTGGTGTACTTGTTTATGCCACCTGTACACTGCATCTAGCAGAAAATGAAGCGGTAATTTCGGGATTTTTGGCGGAGAATCCTGAATGGCAAATTGAGCCTCCCGCAGTTGGTTCACCCTACTCTGTTTATTCCACACCTCAAGGCTGGCTGAAAGTTTGGCCTCACCGTTGGGATATGGACGGCTTTTTTATGGTGCGCTTAAGAAAAACTAATGATTCCGGGTGATCACTACCAGGGATTGTACGATTTGATTGAAGCCCCAATCTACCACAGGAGGCAGCAATGGTTACTGATTCTAATGTAAAGAACTTAGTTAAAATCTTGATTGGAGCCGCTTGGATTGATGGGATAATTCAGCCAGAGGAACGACAGTATCTCCGCGAAATTGCACAAGCAAAAGGTTTGGCTACCGATCCAGAAATCAAGCCTTGGCTGTACGAATTAGTACCCGTGCAACCAAAGGAATGTTATGCCTGGGTGAAAGAATATTTAGGCGATCGCCCTAGCCTAGAAGATTGCGAAAGTCTCATTGAAGCTATTAGTGGCTTAATTTATAGCGATGGAGAAGTCGCCACCGAAGAAGCCAGACTTTTAACACAACTTCAGGGTTTAGCCGAACAAGAATCAGCCCAACAACCAGTTCATAATGCGTTGCTTAAACAAATTCAAAAGCTTTATCGGCGTTGGGTCGAAGTTCAAAATTAACACTGTAAGTCTATAGTCAAGAGTCCATAGTCAAAGGTCAAAAGTCTCGATTTCCAATTCTAAAACTTTGACCCTTCCGGTGACGCTCCTGCGTCGTTAAAGCTACGCGGATAAGTCGGGAAACCCGACAACAGCACTAACTCACCATTGACCGTTGACTGTTGACTATTGACTTATTATGCTTTTGGTTCACCTACACCCGGAGTTTCTTCTTTGTCTACTTTAGGTACAAAGTCGGGACGATCTTTACTTTCCCAACCAACTGGGCGTTTGGAATTGTACCAAGCAATAGAACCAATGGTGACAGCAGCAATAAAGCCAACTACATACACCAATGTAAAAGCAAAGGGAAAATTACCTCCGCCTGTAGCGACTGAATCTGCTGCTTGCATTAATATAAGCATGAGTATATGTTCCTTTTTTACGCAACACTACTTAAGACACTATAAAACTAGAGTATCACTTACATCCTCCCCAAGTTGGAAATAATTGGTCTTACAGTAGGCATAAAGTAATGGAGACCTTGATATATCAAGGTCTCCACAAAACTTATCTATAAAAAAATTATTTTTATCTGCACCTACACTTTCAGCAAAAATCTTCAGGGGAACTATTGCAGACATCTTGGCTATAAGTGCAGAAATCTCGTACTTAGGTATGAAATAACACAGTTAATAATGGTAAAAATGCTAGGAGGAATCCTGAAGAAGATTGCCAGTTCATATTGAGCGCAGGTTCTGGTGGCGCGAGTAAAGCATCGATTCTTTGTTCGAGGCGATCGCCTACACTACTATCCAAAGCTGCACAACAAACCTCAGATTCTGGTAAGACAGAAGTTTGACTCACAACCAACACGAGTGATTCTGCTAACAGTAACGGATCTACTTGAGATACAGCGTAACTATCTGCACGGAGTTCTCTCAACACCAGTAATTCTTGCCATAATTCATCAGTATGAGGTAAGTAAGCAGTACAAGAACGCACCCAACCCAGCCAGAAAAACCAAAATGTATCCCGGTAATAATGATGTCCTTGCTCATGTGCTAAGACACTTTCTACATGAGCAGGTGAAAGAGTTTGTAGCAATCCTTGACTAACTACTAGTTCTGGTTGCCAAAAACCAATTTGACCAGCGAACAATGCTGGTGTATTCAGTAATCTGACTAATTTACCATCAAGATTGACTAAGGGAGAATTGCGGGCAGATTCTACAGACTGCCAACCTTGTAAAGTGAGTTTAATGCCCAAAAAGGCAAAATAACCTAGGGTGATAAATGCTAAGTCATAGCTCAACCAGCCTGTATAGGCTCCACCCATTTTACCTTGAGGCCCCATAAACAGCACAGAGATTGCTGTCATGAATAGCAACAAAGGCGGAAACAGAAAGATAAATAGAGCTTTCCGCCACCGCACATTCCAATTACCTGGAGTATTCACCCAAGAGCATCTCAATATCCAAGAGACTGTCACAGCAGTCAAAATCATGATTAGGTGCATTGTTGTTCCTCCCTGGCTTGACGTGCAGCTTGAATGCGCTTGGCGATCGCTTCTATTTGCTGACTCGCAGTTTCATCCAGACTATCGGCAAAAGCAGCGATCACATCGGGATTACCCACTGCTAAAAATCGTTGTAATTGATCATGAGCTTTAATGACTTGAGCTTGTTGCTTACTTAGCAATGGTCGCCAATAAAAGGCTCTTCCTTGTTTATCGCAAGCCAGCCAACCTTTTTCTGTGAGGCGACGCAGCACCGTGGTGACAGAAGTATAAGCTAATTCTCGGTTAGGATCAGCCAAAATGCGATCGTGTACATCTTTAACTGTTGCGGAACCAAGTTCCCAGACAATATTTAAAATTTCTGCCTCTAAAGGGCCTACAGACAGTTGTTTTGGGCGGTAATCGGGTAAAGGTGCCATGTCGATTTTAGATCCTAGAGTTGAGAGTGGCAGATTTAACGCAAAATTCCCCTCTTGAGAAACCAAGGTAGAGTTATTATAATCGCTTGCTCTTTACATCTCTGATTCCATTAAATCAATCAAGCGATCGCACCTCTACAAATACCATCGCAAATCTTCATAATCATTAGTCCTTCACTACCACTCAAAGGATCTGCAATTATGTTTGCCTTAGTCTCTGATGACAAAGTTCAATTACCTGCTGGTTCTGTGGTGCGCCTACCTGCTACTTGGCAAGAGTATCAGCGCCTCTGTGAACAACGGGGAGATGGCTCAATTCCCCGCATTAAATATCGTGATGGAGAAGTATTACTGATGTCACCTTTGCCTGTACATGGACGAGATGCCAATTTAGTAGCAGATATTGTGAAGGCTTTGTTAGATCACGATGGCAAGGAATATGATGCGTTTACCCCTGTGACGATGACTCTACCGGAAGAAAGCGGTATTGAGCCTGACTATTGTTTTTACATTGATAATTGGCAAGCTGTTTCAGGTAAAAAGCGAATTGACTGGAGACAAGATCCACCGCCTGACTTGGTAATTGAAATTGATGTCACTAGTTATTCTGATGCTCAAGATTATCTTCCATATAGCGTTCCTGAAATCTGGTTATTCAAAAAACAGCAGTTATTGATTTACCAATTGCAGGGAACCAATTACCAACTGCAAACCCAGAGTCGCTATTTTCCAGAATTTGATTTGCACAGCGCCATCGCTCAGTGTGTGCAAATTGCTTATCAACGTAACACCAGTGCTGCTATTCGCCACCTTAAACAACAGTTAAGTAACAGTTAAAGTTAAGGCTATTTGCCCTCATTGACCAACATCTTGCCATAACCTCTAGAAATTCCTATTGCTTAAATTGTCATTATGGCTATTAACACAAATTAGAATGTATCTCGACAATAATATTTAGAGCAGGTGTATCCAGCGCGTGAAGTTATTCGTATACCACACTCCGGAATTAACTCCTAAAGATGAAATTCCAGACTGCGCGATCGCAGTCGATGTCTTGCGAGCCACTAGCACAATCGCCACAGTCTTAGCGGCTGGAGGCGAAGCAGTACAAGTCTTCAGCGATTTAGACAATCTCATAGAAGTTAGCGAACAATGGCCAGCAGAAAAACGTTTAAGAGCCGGAGAACGTGGCGGAGCCAAAGTTACTGGCTTTGAACTCGGTAACTCTCCCCTAGACTGTACACCAGAGCTAGTGCATGGTCGTCGCCTGTTTATTAGTACTACTAATGGTACTCGTGCTTTACAACGCATACAAAACTCTCCGGCTGTACTAGCAGCAGCCTTGATCAACCGAGGTGCAATAGTAAAATATCTTTTAGCAAAACAGCCAGAAACAGTCTGGATTGTTGGTTCTGGTTGGGAAGGGAGTTTTGCCTTAGAAGACACAGTTTGTGCTGGTGCGATCGCTCATAGTATCGGCGAAAAATCTCAGGTGTCACCCGATGAACTAGCGGGTAATGATGAATTGATTGGTGCGATCGCACTTTACACTCAGTGGCAAGATAATTTATTGGGATTATTTCATCATGCTAGTCACGGCAAACGATTATTACGCCTGGAATGCTATGAAGACCTGAAATATTGTTCCCAAACTGATATTTTGGATGTTTTGCCAATACAACAAGAAATAGGAGTTTTAAAAAGCCAAAATTAAGCTTTACTCATAATTCATACATCATTCAAACATTCTCAAGTTTTTTCTTCTTGTTGTCTTAGCTTTTTTTGCAATTTCTCAGAGTTTAATGCACCAAATTTAACTTTGTTGGTCTATATGGAAGTTTAATCTTTACGCAACGCTTGTTTTATTTGCATTCATGAATGATTAAAAATATCCCCAGTATTCATACTGGGGATATTTTTAATCATTTATTTTAATATAAAACTACCTAACTATAAAATAAAATTAACTAACCTTTTTCATACATAAATTCACGACTAAAAGAAAACAGCCGCCACAGATAGTTTCAGCTAGAACAGATTCAATGAAAAGGGCTTTTTCTCAATTAATCCTTGGTTTTGTGCTTATTTATTTATTTTATGGCTGGTTTTATCAATCTAAATCAAACTTGCCACCATAGTGATTTACATCATTATGCTAATTTAAAAAATATCTGGCTTTGACCTCATATTTGGCTGATGGTTGACTTGAGTGGTAATATTCTCAATGAGAAATTTAGCACTTGAACTAAATACCAGGGACAACAGAAAACTCGGAACCTTGAAAACAATGTTTAAAAAGTTATGAAGAGGCAATATGCTTCAACTCATACCGAGGCTAATCAAACTCTTCATTGTTTCTGAGGATAGCTCATTCAAGTAAAGTTTTACTTTTTTAGCTATTTTTGGGTAAATCAACCCTTCTTTGCACAATTGCGTACAAGCACCAATTTTATAGACAGATATCGGTCTGAATAAATAAAAATTTCTGTAGTTTTAGCCAATACAACCAGATTTATAGCATGAATAAAAAATGGGCGGTCAAGCGAATAACCATCAACCTGGCATTAAACGAAGCCAAAAATTTGGAAAAGTATTGTGATCAGACAGGAAGGCCAGCAACAGATGTGATTAGGGAACTGATTCGAGGATTAGCTACTACGAGGTCTGAGTAGTAGCAACACTTGGTTTGTGTTTGCTCCCCATTGCATTGAGGATTTCCTCGACCTTAAATTTTCGGAGTTGTCTGGAAAATTTAAGTCACAGATAACCCCCGAATGAGTTCTTCAATTACATTTGTGACTGCTTGGCCAGTTTGCTCACAATATTTTTCTAAGTTTTGAGCTTCATCGGGAGTCAAGTCCACAGTAATTTGCTTGAATACTTCTTTTTTACTGGAGTTTGTCAAACCAGGAAATCCAAGGGCAGCTGTTTTATCCATAATTTTTTATTTGTATGGAGTTTCCTACATATTGCCAATGCGGAAACATCTTTACCAGTGAAAATCAAGATTTTAAGCTCAAAGTTAAGCTTTTTACTGATCTTTTTGATGAAGAAATTGACTTAAGCAACGTAAAAATAACCCTTTGGACATCCACGCATAATTTTTGAGTGGAACAACATTTTAAAAGCAGATGGGTCTCATCAGGCATTGAAATTATTTTATCGTCAAGTTATCTGCTATCTTTCTCAATAGCAGAAGTACAGTCAAGATCCTACAAAGATATGGGAGTGTACAACGCGAATCATGCCTAATGAATTCTTAATTGATACAAAATCAGTAAGTATTAACCCTGATATAGTAGGGATGAAGACGGATAAGAGTAGTTGCGTAAATCAACCTCAATCAGGGGTTCATGGTGATTGCTCAACTCAAAAAATGATTCATCCTCATACTTTCGCTAAAACCCGAAAGCTTTTAGATCAGGCAATAGTATCCGCTTGGCACGCAGTCAAGTCAGATCGCCGACCACCAACTTTAACCCCTACGCGTTGGGTATGGCGACTGGCTGGTTTTTACCATTTGTGCCATTCTACTCCACAACTAATGGAAGAAGCGCGATCGCGCTTTGCTTTGGCAAATCGTCAGACCTTGGCACAGTGGGCTGCACAAAAAGCGCAAGAAGAAGCTGGTCACGACATACTCGCTCTGTGGGATATTCGCTCAATGGGTTACAGAGCCGAATCCGTGGTAGAAGTGCTTTTCCCTCCGGCTGCTAAGACTTTAGTGGATTGTTTTACTCGATGTGTACAAGACTCAGACCCAATTGATTGCGTAGGCTATTCTTATACAGCAGAACGTTTAGGTACATGTATAGGAGAAGCTTATATTCACAAGGTAGAAGCATTGCTACCGCCAGGTATTAACGCCACCCGTTGCCTACGCATACACAGCGCTATTAGTCCTACTGAGGTAAATCACGTTCAGGAAACTGTGACGATGATTGCCGGATTGACACCCCAAGAGCGCGATCGCGTGGCACAAGCCTGTTACCAAGCTGCATTATTGCGTTTTAGTCCTCCCCAAGAAGCTTATATCTCAGATGAAGAGATTGAAAATCTATTAAAACCACTAATACTGGCATAACTTACTCGCCAATAGTCCAGCTTAAGTGGTGTAAAAAAGCTTTAACAATATAAAATCCAGTGCAATTATCAAAGAGAAGATCATGAAAGCCGCAACATCAATAGTTACGACCACTTCTGATGATTCTGTTATTAAGCAGCAGTCTTCGACTTTAAATAATTCTGCTAGTAATCTCAGTCAAAATAGTTTAGAGATATTAGAAGACCCAGACTTTGAGTTAGAAAGAATCATGTTCGAGGAATTCGCTCATGGATTGCCAAGTGACATTCCTATGGCTGATTGGTAGTTTTCGTCTATTTTGATATTCTTTGCAGGTGGAAATTACCATGTTCACCTATAAAAGTGGATGAAATAAAATTAGCTGTGAATGCTGGACAAGATTGTTTTATCTAAGCAATTGCTCCTAATCTTTTGAGAGTAGCAGTAGTTGCAGCTGTTAAACCTGTGACTCCTCTAATATTCATCCCGTGATAAAATTTCTGAGCTTTCAAAATTTTTAAACAATTGCTCGTGTTGATATCCCAAAGTCGTATTGTCTCATCAGCACCACTGCTGGCTAAAGTTTGATTATCTGGGCTAAAGGCGAGCGACCATATCCAAGCTGAATGTCCATATAGTGTTCTTTGACATTCACCTGATTCAACATCCCATAACTTAACTGTGTAATCGGGACTGCTAGTAGCTAAAACCTGACCATCTCGACTAAAGATAACTACTTTGACAAGACCATTTTCACAAACCATGAAAGTTTGGAGACAAACACCTGTACTAACATTCCATAACCGAACTGTGCCATCATAACTCGCACTTGCCAATAGTTCACCATTGGGACTAAAAGCGATTGACCATACCCAATTTGTATGTCCCTCTAAAGTTCGTTTGCACTCACCAGTGTTGACATCCCATATCTTGACTGTTTGATCCCAAGCACCACTGGCCATCAGCATTCCTTGAGGGCTGAAGACAACTGACTGGACAGCAGCACTATGTCCTTGAAGAGTTTGCAAGACTTGACCAGTATTGACATCCCACAGCCGCACTTTTTGGTCGTTGCTACCACTTGCCAACATCTGACCATCCAAACTAAAGGCAACCGACCAGACTACAGCAGGGTGTCTCAATACAGTTTGCAAGGGTTGACCAGTATTGACATCCCACAACCGCACTGTTTGATCATCACTACCACTAGCTAAAATCTGACCACTAGGACAAAAGGCAACTGATCGAACAGTCGCAAAATGTCCTTGGAGAGTTTGCAAAACTTGACCAGTATTTTCATTCCACAGCCTGACTATTTGATCATCACTACCACTCGCCAACATTTGACCATCGGGACTGTAAGCAACTGACAGAAATTGACTGGTATAGCCGCTGAGAGTTTTAAGACATTGACCAGTACTAACATCCCATAACTTCATCATTTGGTCGTCACTCCCGCTGGCCAAAAGGTCTCCTTGGGGACTAAAAACCACAGAAAATACTAAAGTTGAATGTCCTTGAAGGGTTCTCAGGCATTGACCAGTATGAAAATCCCATAATTTCACTGTGTGGTCTAAGCTACCACTAGCGATGAGAGTGCCTTGAGGATTAATAGCAACTGACCAAACGGCAGCAAGATGCCCTTGTAGAGTTTTAATACATTCACCAGTGTTAATGTCCCATAACTTCACTGTCTGGTCATCACTGCTACTAGCTATTGTCTGTCCATCAGGACTGATAGTCAGTGAACGTATGCCATCACTATGTCCCCGTAAAATTTTGAGACATTCACCAGTGTTAATATCCCACAATCTAATCATGTCGTCATCACTGCCACTCACTAGGATTTGACCATCCAGAGTGAAAACTGCACAGACTATCCAACTTGTATGTCCGTAGAAAGTTTTGAGGCATTCCCCAGTGCTAACACTCCATAATTTCATTGTGCGGTCATTACTACCACTTACTAGTTTGTTAGCATCTGGGCTAAAGGCAACTGTCCACACTTCGTGTTTGTGTTCTTGTAAAGTTTGAAGGCATTGACCAGTATTTGCATTCCATAACTTCACAGTGTGGTCGCTACTACTGCTTGCCAAAATACTACCATCAGGACTAAAGGCAAGTGATGGCACCCAGTTAGTGTGACCTTGAAAGGCAAGAACTTGCTTCCCATCTGCAACTTGATATAAACGAATCTCGCCATTAGTATCGCCCATTGCCAAAAGTTTGCCATTGGGGCTAAAGACTATTGACAAAACGCCCCCAAAAGTTTCAGCAAAGACAGATTTGGTTAAATCAGCGTTTTGAAAATTAACATTGTGCAGTTTGATATTCCGCAAGTCTGCTTGCCAAACTGTCAATTGCGAGAAATCATAGCCTGTTAAATCTATTTGTAATTGACACAACAAATTGAGAATATTTCCACCTGTATAACCAGGTTCTTGGGGTGATTCTGCTCTGAGCTTGACTAAAAGTTTAGTTAATTGGTTTTCAATACCTTTTTTGCTTCTTAATACAGTCAGCAAACCATCAATCACGGGGTTGAGAATAAGGCGAATTTGAGTTTCTCTGATGTAATCTTTAGCATTTGCCTTCATCAGAGCATGGCATCTCAAAAGCTGAATATTCTCAGTAATAATTTCTTCGTAGGCTCGCTCTATTAATACCTGAGTCACATATTCCATAACTACAGGTTGTATGGTGAAAGTTGCTGTGCTTTTTTCTACTAGCGATCGCCTGACTAAAGATTCTAAAGCTTCTAGAGATTTCTGTGGTGGCACTGGCGATAAAATATCCTCTCGCAAGTCTGATAGCGTCACTGGTTCACAATTAATTGCTAACCAGTACATGATTTCTTTTTCTAAATCTGATAAGCGCTCAAACTGCTGGTCTAAAATATCACGAATATCACCGAAAACAACTGTATTTTGTTGTAAAAACTCAGTTACATTCCCAGCAAACACATCTTCAATAGTTGTTGCCACTATTTTTAAAGCCAATGGATTACCGCCATAGGATTCAATCATGGCTTTCCATTCATCTTCGGCGGCTGATAACCCTTTGACTTTTAAAATTTCTTGGCCTTCCACTACCTTCAAGCCACTTAATTGTAAGGAGCGAACGGGTGATGCTTCTCCTTCCAATAATGCGACTTCTTGAGGTTTTTCCCGGCTAGTTAATATTAAACAACTTTGGTGAGTGGCTTCTCCTAAACGCCTGAACAAATCACCATAACCTTCATATCCTTCTCGATATTTTCCGGCTCGACTGCCATAACGTAAAATGGATTCTGCATTATCCAGAATCAACAGACAGCGGTGATTGCGGAGATAATCAATCAACCGTGATATGCGATCGCTTAAACTTTCTGGTAAGTTAGCTTCTGTTTCTTGCTCGTCAGAGAGAAATTGCAGTAGTTGAGTGATTATAGCTTTCACTGGTGGAGCTTCGCGGAGTGATCGCCAAATTACATACTCAAAGTCTTCTTGAATCTGTTGCGCCAGCTTTACAGAAAGAGCAGTTTTACCAATACCGCCCATGCCTAACAATGCCACGAATTGGCAACGCTCATTCAGAATCCATTGTTCTAGTGTGAGCAGTTCTTCTTTACGTCCATAAAAAACTGGTAAAAAAGTAACATCTCCCCAATCTAGACGATTATTTGCACTTAAATAATCACTTTCGTTTATTTGTAAATTAAAAACTAAAAAAAGTTTTTCTAGAGTCTTTTTATCGACTCCTCCTTCTCGATTTATTACTTTTGAGATTGTACTGGGATGTAACCCAGAAAGTGAGCTAATGTCTTCAAGTGTGTAGCTATTGCCAAAATTTTCCTTTGCTTCTGACTTACGTTTTGCATCCTGAAGTTTTTGCAAACCCCTAGTAGTAAGTGAAACACCACGCTTGCGTCTCCAATTCTGTAATACCATGTATTAAAACTGTATTAATTATCGCCTAGCCCTGATATTCTTGGCTTTTTTAGAGAAGAATGTAGTAATTCCAATTTATTCACAAAATATATAGTTCAGCATTTTAGTTCCAGCAAGTTTTATGATGTTCAATAAAACGGTCTAAGCTGCAAATATGACTAAATTATGCTGAATTTTTCAAAAAATACTGCAATAGTTATAGTTTACTGGAAATGATATTACACACAGGAGTAGGGGTATTAAACGTAATTGCGGCTGTATCTTAGCATATACTACGACAATACTCACCCTGAGAATATATAACCATCCTTTTTATGATGTTTCTTTCTTGCCCATTACGTTGAACGATAGGCAACGCGGAGACTTTGAATCAAGATTATCAAAGAAGCGATCGCCATCAATCCACCCCACAACCAATAAGGCAAAAGTAAATATCTTTGCATCTGGGCTGTATCTGATAGCCCTAAAGAACCAGCACTATAACTAAATAAATAATTGAGTTGGTGGTATGTACTTACGCAAGCTTGTACACCCAAAAATTGAATAGCAAAACCCTGCATCCAACGGGGTGCTTTTAAAGCCATACCAACGATGATTAAACCTAATAAAGGAACTGCCAACAAGCCAAACCAAGAACGCACCCAAATTAATGTAGAAAGCAGCAAAAAACCGCCTAAAATTTTTAAACTCAAAGATGCTGCTTTAAAACTGCGGGAAGCTAAAATCAACGCGGCACCAGCAATTGGCGGCCCCATTGGCCCGGCGGCGGCGACTAAACCGGGGCCAATAGGGCCAAGTGAAGTGGCGATGCGGTAAGTAGCTACACCGGAACCATTGCTAAAAATTTCTAACTTTTGAAACTGTCCGCCTAATACCAGCGCCATCAAACCGTGTCCCATTTCGTGAAACCAAGTTGCCAGGATAGTGAACGGGTATAAAATATAATCGCCGCCGGGAAGTTGCCATAATACAGCTGTGGCGATCGCTGCTGCGACTAACCAATTTAGTCCCATACGTTCTACTTCTGGTGGGGCTTCTGCCGAGAGCAAGGTTTCAAAATATTTTCTTGGTTCCTGCATGACGCACTTTCCTGAATGTAATTACCCCAATGGGTGGAGTGTATTTTCATCCATCCTAATCTAAGGAGGCAGGAAGCAGGAGGCAGAATCATTCTTTCCCTGTCCCCTGTTTCCTTTTTTTAAGTTAGTTGAAAGATAAATGTTACCAAATCACCTTTACCGAGGCTGATGCGATCGCCTGGGCGGAGGCGGTGTCTGTTCCCTGGTAATAATGGCAAGTTGTTAATATAAGTGCCATTGGAACTACCGACATCTTCTACATAGTAAGCATCTCCCTCAACGCGAATATCTGCGTGTATCCGAGAGACAATTTCCGAATTACTAAATCCTGAAACATCGATATCAGGAGGAATACGGTCATTTGGCTTGCCAATGTGAATTACCGAGAGACTTTGGGGTAATTCAATTTCGCGATCGCTTTGAATATGCACCACTCGCGCGGTGACTTGTTGTAATTGAGTTCTCGAAACGCCTGCGGGAGCCGCTGGTGCGGGAGCAGTTTCTGGCTCTGGTTCTGGTGCGGGTGCAGGTTCCGGTTCAGGCAGTGGGCTAGGAATGGCGGCCTCAACAGCTACAGGTTCAGGAGCGATAGTAGGTAGTGGAGGTGGGGGTGTGCTTTCGGCTGCTACAGCTGTTGGTGGTACAGCTACAGGCTGGTTAATTCCCAAAGCATCTGGTTGTAATAGATCTAATAATGGATCTGGAGTAACTAATGGTGGTGCTTGTACAGGAATTTCGGGAGCAACTGTAGCAGCAACAGGAGCCGGTGCAGCAGCGGAGTGCAGATTAAAGCCACATTGACCGCAGAAAGCAGCATCAGCCTGTACCGTTGCTCCGCAGTTGGGACAGTTACTAGTCGCTGGTAAAGGCGTATAGCAAGCTTCACACTGGACAGCGCCGTTGGGATTGGGATGATTGCAATTCGGGCAGACGATCATTGATTTTAGCCTTTGTTGAAGATCAGCGTTAAATAGCACTGGCAAGCAGAAAAAACTCCGTAGATGCTTCTGCTTCTACCAATCGGCAGTTTTGCAAGAGGGCGATTCTAGCTTTCGATTTTAACAACTACTCTTGAGGAAATTAAAAGTAGAAAGGCAAAAGTAAAAAGAATAGAGTCTTTTACCTTTTTACTTTTACCTTTTGACTTTAATTTGGCAATTCCGCCCCAGCGGCTGCATCTAGTAACCACCAAAGTTCCCCTTGCGGACGAATTAAGCGAGATGGGTAGCTAAAGTCATCGGCTTCTGGTGCAAAGACTTTAGCTAAAGCAGGTCGTTTATTAGCGCCAGCAACTACAAAAATCACGCTGCGGGCGGCGTTGATCAAGGGGTAAGTAAAGGTGATGCGGGGATTCCCGTCTTTGTTACCCACAGTAATCAAGCGATCGCTCACTTTTAGTGCTTCGGTGTGGGGAAACAAAGATGCAGTATGGGCATCATCACCCATACCCAGCAGAATTACATCTAATGAGGGAAACTCACCGGGAGCAGAATGAAAAAACTCTTGTAAATCCTGCTCATGCTTGGCAGCAGATAAGGCTGGATCAGCGTCTAAAGTTGGCATAGCGTGAATATTGGCGGCGGGAATATCAACCCGATCTAGCCATGCACGCCGCGCCATTAATTCATTGCTATCGGGGTGATCTGGGGGAACGTAGCGCTCATCTCCCCAAAAAACGTGAATTTTATCCCAAGGCAAATCTTGAGCAGCGATCGCTTCATATAAAGGCTTAGGTGTACTCCCACCAGATAAGGCAATCGTAAATTGCCCCCGTTGTGCAATGGCAGTTTCCAACTTCGATAAGATTAATTCCAGCGATCGCGCTACCAGCGCAGACTGATCTGATAGAATTTCTACCTGTTTATTCATGGCTTTATGATTACATAGCCGGCTTCCAGCAATACGATACCGAACTTCTGATCATCCCTCCTTTTAACTTTTGAAACTTTTAACATCATCAGTTAGGTGGGCAAAGTTTAACCTAATTCATGGTTATCATCTGTCAGGTTATTTTGTCCGTAGTCAGTGGTACTAACTGGGAAAAGGGGCAGGGGGCAGGGGGCAGGGAGCAGGGGGCAGGGGGCAGGGAGAATAATTTATGATTAGCGTTTTATGAGCCAGGGAGATGGATTGTTGATTATGGTTACTAAAATGCCTAGAACTTTGTTATAAGTTCCATATAATTCTCTACCTGTTTCAACTTCTAAATAACCACATTGCACTGCAAATTTAAGCCAAGTTTGAGTTTCTGCTGCTTCAGCTTCGCTGTCATTTAACTTAGCGACAAAAGCTGCTTCATAACGACGTTTTCTCCAAGCTTCGGCTAAATTCGCACATACAGAACGGGATGATCTACGAATCTGATCGGTTAAAGAATAACGTTCTTCAACAGGAAACTTCTTTGATAATTCAAAAATTTTCATGGCTGCATCAAATGCCATTTTATATACTTCCAAGTCTTCATGACTTTTAATTGGTTCTTTTTCCATTCCCCCTGCTCCCTACCGCGCCAGTCGCTTCAAGTCGGGAAACCCGCCCAACGCGCTGGCTCCCCTGCGGTCTTAATGATGATCTCACAAAACAGCATTTTTCTACTTTTCCCTTAAAGCATTCCAATTACCAGAAGGAACAAACGCCGCCCAAAATCTAGGATGCTGATATTCTTCAGTTTTGAGTAAATCTAACTGTGCTGCACGCAAAGCTTCATGTCTTCCTTTACCTGCTTGCAAATTCTGGTAATACTTCATCATCAAATCTTTTGTTGCAGCATCATCCACCAGCCACAGACTTAACACTTGAGTTTGCGAACCAGCAATTACCAAAGCTCGACGCAAACCATACACACCATCGCCAACTTTGACATCTCCTCTACCAGTTTCACAAGCTGACAGCACCACTAATTGATTAGAACGCAAATCTAAACCAGCAACTTCCAGCGCTGTCAAAATGCCATCATCTGTGGTTGTCACCTGATTACGTTTGTTTGCACCAGCTAAGGCTAAACCAGAACGCAACAAGGGGTTTTCTACTTCTAAAATCTTTTGTGGATTTGGTTTTTCTGGCAAATCTAATGATGTGTTGATATCTTGGGCAATATCCGCGATGAAAAAACCATGAGTTGCCAAGTGGAGAATCACAGGACTATGTAATTGTTTAACTGCCGTTTCTGTGGCATTTTTGCCTAACAACAATTTGGCATTTGGCAAAACTTTTTTAATGGCGATCGCTTCATATTTAGTAGCAGCTAAGGGCAAAAATTCTAAAGTTGCCAAATTACTAGAGCGTTGATTTGGCAAGCTTTGTACACCAGGTTTTTTATTAGAGGTTACAGTTTGATTTTGATAGTCGTAGTCAATATCTGCCAGGACAACTGGAGCCGTAGCATTACTAAAATTTGACTGGAAACGTAATAAATCTCGCCCAGTTGTCAGGTAAGAAAATGAATAACGCTGAATTAAAAATTGGTCTTGCTCATCTTTGAGAGCTTCAAAGGGAATTAATGTTAATTGTCCATCAGGAGAAATTAAAATATGCCGCGCATTACCCAACAAAGGACGAATGGGTGCGATTAATTTTTCATTTAAAGTGCGAGCCAGTTTGTTAAATGTTCTACCAATGGCTAACGCTGTGCGGAAATCTATCGCTAATTTATCAATTTCTGCGGCTTCACCTAAATCAACCCATGTTGGTTGACCTTGAGAACGCAATACCGCCACCGCATAACGGGGTTTACCAAATTTTTCAGCTTCCGTTGTGGCTTTGACGTTGAATGGTTTATACTGCACAATCTCTACCAAAGCTGCATCTTGAGGAATTTTTGCTTGAACAGCTAATAAATCGACTGGTTGAATTTGCTGACGAAATTCGGCACTTTGAATACTAATTTTTGCTTCCAGTTTTTCTTTTTCTACTTCCAATTTTCCTATCTCCTCTGTCGGGTTAGCAGTTTGTTGTGCTGACCGAGAAAAAACTAAAGCTGATAATTGCTGTTGTATTTGCAACCATTGAGTGAATAAGTTTTGAGTTTCGGGATTTTTATCTAATTTGCTCCGTAATATTTGGATACTGTCAGCTACAGCATCTAACACTAGCCCTTTGCGACGAAGTACAGTAGTTAGAGCTAAAGATGCGGCTGCTGGATTATTCCGTGCTTCTTGCAGAGCTAGAGAAACGGTAGCGTCAGTTGTCCCTGAAAAAGTCTTAATGTAGTCCTGCTTATTTTTTTCCGAGCCGACAGCAAAAATTAAATCAAGATTTTTTGCTTGAATGTCTAACCCACGACGCTGAAAATCAACAGCATGAACAATATCTCCCTTGGCTTGATATAGAGAAGCTAAATTAGTCAAGTTAATGGCCACATCAGGATGTTGTTTTCCTAATACTTTTTCAAAAATGGCTAAAGCGCGGAGATGCAGAATTTCCGCTTGTTCATATTTCCCTTGTGAACTATATAGTGCAGCCAAATTATCTAATTTATTAGCAACATCAGGATGTGATTTACCTAATATGTTTTCACTAATAGCTAAAGCACGGAGATACAAAGGTTCTGCTTTGGTAAATTTTCCTTGGGCATTATACAGTGCAGCCAAATTATTTAAAGTAATTGCAATATCGGGATGTGATTTACCATAAACCTTTTCATAAATGCCTAAAGCACGTAGATGCAGTGATTCTCCTTGTTCATATTTTCCCTGGGAATCATAAAATAATCCCAAATTATCTAAGATAGTTGCAAAATCAGGATGTGATTTACCCAGCAACTTTTCATAGATAGCCAGTGAGCGGAGATATAATGATTCTGCTTGTTTAAATCTGCCTTGTAGACGATACAATCCAGCTAAATTATTTAAGCTAATAGCAACATCAGGATGTTCTTTACCATACAGCTTTTCATAGATAGACAAAGCACGCAGATGCAACGGTTCTGCTTGTTCATATTTGCCCTGTTTTCTATACAGTAAAGCTAAATTATCTAAGCTAGTAGCAATCTCACGATGTGATTTACCCAATAATTTTTCTTTGATAGCTAGTGAACGGAGATACAGAGGTTCTGCTTGTTGATATTCTCCTTGTGCTTGATATAGTGCAGCCAAATTATTTAAATTAGTGGCAACAATTAGATTTTCTTGACCAAGCACTTTTTCTCTAATAGCTAA
Organism: Nostoc sp. C96; assembly: GCF_059384975.1. Taxonomy (NCBI): domain Bacteria; kingdom Bacillati; phylum Cyanobacteriota; class Cyanophyceae; order Nostocales; family Nostocaceae; genus Nostoc; species Nostoc sp. C96. The sequence goes on from NZ_CM182020.1 coordinate 2,300,248, forward strand.
TACACGTTTAGCTAAGGGGATAGCAGTACTGTATTTTCCTTCCTGGTATAACTTAATAACTTGTTGATTTAGTTCTTCAGCATCCTTTAATGCTGCTTGTTGCTCTGCGGAATATGTGGGGGTTTGCTGTTGCGCTATCCCTTTGACTGGAATACTTAACAGTAATCCTGGTGTTATTCCCGCCACCATTATCCAAGGTGCAAGACACACACCCGCAGCATTAATCGCACTGAATAACTTTTTCACAATTAACTCACAAGCATTTTGGTTCAGTTATGACATCAATCATTGTCGCCCTAAGAACCTTTTGCCAAGCTTTTGTTAAAAAACCAAAAACTCTCTCCTTACTCTCCGCGCCTCTGCGCGGCAGTCGCTACAAGTCGGGAAACCCGCCCAACGCGCTGCCTTGCCTCTGCGTGAGAAAACTCCACAAAATTTCTTGACACTTTAACCTCAAAGGTTCACTTTTCAGCCTCAGAACCTCAACGTTCAACCTCAAAGGCTCATCTTTCAGCCTCAGAACCTCAACGTTCAACCTCAAAGGCTCATCTTTCAGCCTCAGAACCTCAACCTTCAACCTCAAAGGCTCAACATTCAACCTCAAAGGCTCAATATTCAACCTCAAAGGCTCAACTTTTACCCTCAGAACCTCAACGTTCAACCTCAAAGGCTCACCTTTCAGCCTCAGAACCTCAACCTTCAACCTCAAAGGCTCACCTTTCAGCCTTTTAACCTCAAAGTTTGAGTAAAAAGACCGAAGTATCTAGAGAAAGATGGTACGTTACGGCTAATTTTCACTCTTTTAAGTTCCAAAATCTTTGTATAGCCGTAACACACCCTACTTAATATTTACTTTATAAATAACCTCTCACACTTCAGACTTCAAAAAGATTTTCCCAGCCAGGAATAGCTTCGCGTTGAGCAATTAGTAATTCTTGAATGCCTTTTTCGGCAAAATCTAGCAGTTGATTCAATTGAGTACGGCTAAAACTACCTTCTTCTGCTGTTCCTTGAACTTCAATAATTCCCAAATGATGATCCATCACGACGTTGAAATCTACTGTAGCTGCTACGTCTTCTGGGTAGTTTAAATCTAAATATGGCTCACCTTGTAATAAACCTACAGAAATTGCCGCCACTTGTCCAGATAAAGGCGATCGCTCTAACGCCCCACGCTGTAATAATTGCGAAATTGCCTGTGCTAAGGCGACAAAACCACCTGTAATGGCGGTGGTTCTCGTTCCTGCATCTGCTTGCAACACATCAGCATCCACAGTAATAGTCCGTTCTCCTAACGCCTCAAAATTTATTGTTGCCCTTAAGCTGCGTCCGATTAAACGTTGAATTTCTTGAGTCCTACCAGATAATTTCAATAATTCTCGTTCTTGGCGCTGCTGGGTAGCTGCGGGTAACATCCGGTACTCAGCCGTTAACCATCCTTTACCACTTCCAGCTAAAAATCTTGGCACTCCCTCGGTCACAGTAACATTACAAAGTACTTGAGTATCACCGCATCTAGCCAGCACCGAACCAGGCGCAAAACGAGTAAAACCAGACTGAAAGCTCACAGGACGAAGCTCGTAAGGTTGTCTGCCATCGGGACGCTGCCATGCCATTAGATTTGCCTCACAATTTTCATCTAGAATACTGCGTGAAGTATGAAGTGTGAAATTTTGTTTTTTAGCCTTTTGATTCAGCACTCGTCAGCAGAGTGAGGATAGTTTGCTCTACCATATCAGGTAGTTGATCACCGTTGATTGTTAACAGGCGGCGGCGACGGTCGTAATATTCTAGGATGGGGATAGTGCGATCGTAAAATATTTCCACTCGACGTTGAACAATTTCTGGTTGGTCATCTGGTAGAGAACGGCCTAGAGAACGGCTGACCATGATGGCTTGCGGTACTTGTAAATAAATTGCCCAATCTAACTTCTGTTCTAAAGTCTCCAATAAAAAATCTAGTTCTTCCGATTGAAACGCCGTGCGGGGATAACCTTCTAAAATCCAACCACCAACAACATCAAGTTTTTTCAGTCGCAGCCGCATTAATTCAATCATCATTTCATCGGGGACTAGCTCACCTCTAGCTACATAGGGTTGTGCATGGCGACCGAGTTCGCTATAGTTAGCGATCGCTTCTCGTAAAATTTCACCCGTAGAAATCTGAGGTATATCGAAGTGTCTACCCAGCCTTTGCGCTTGAGTGCTTTTACCTGATCCTGAACCTCCCAGAATCACTAATCTCACTTAATTTCACTCCTCATCTGGTAAAATTCATAACATTCTACTTTGTTTTGCCCAAACCAATAGTCTAGATCACACTCGGCTATTTTCATTTATTGCTCCTAAATTTTGCGATCGTGTTGCGACTAGTTTCATCCAAAAAATGAAAATGTCAATATCTCATCCCAATTTTGGATTTTGGATGATTTTTTCGTTCTAACCTTGTCCCTTTGGCCTTCTTTTCCCTACACCCTTTATTTCCCTATTCCCCCTTCTTCCAGAACACGCTTGTCAAAATCAGGTTAATCATATAAATAGATTTGAACAACTCTCAGCAGAACTTATTTATTTTTTTGTAATTTTCTAAATTTTCCTTATGGTTGCCCAGTTAGAATTTCCCAGCAGCAATTCGTCACTTTCCTCACCAAACCCAGTAGAAGGACTAGTACAAGTTTTTACTAGCGCTCACCGTAACTTTTTTACCACTGTGATGGCTCAAGCCTTGAGAATTGCTGGTCAAGGCACATCAGTATTAGTGGTACAGTTTCTCAAAGGCGGTATTGGTCAAGGACAAGATAAACCAATTCAGTTAGGACAAAATCTCGACTGGATACGCTGTGATTTACCCCGCTGTATCGATACACCACAACTAGACGAAGCCGAAAATCAAGCTTTACAACAGTTATGGCAACATACTCAAAATGTCGTCTACGCAGGTAAATATGCCCTAGTCGTTTTAGATGAGTTAAGTTTAGCCATTAACTTTGGTTTAATTCCCGAAGCCGATGTGTTAGCTTTCTTAGCAAAACGTCCTCCCCACATCGATATCATTCTCACAGGGCCAGAAATGCCCAAATCCCTGTTAGATGTCGCCGATCAAATTACTGAAATTCGCCGCAGCCACCGACCCTAAAGGACACTGTTCACGATATTCTAGTAGTTCGGTTGGAATTACCTGTGAACTTGTGATTAAGAACGATAAGTGGATTACGGAAATGGCTCAAAAAGGCATGATTTCACCTTTTGAGCCAAGCTTAATCCGAAAAGTACAGAAAGAGACATCCGTAGATGCTCAACCCGTTATCAGCTACGGTCTTTCTTCCTATGGCTACGATATCCGCCTCTCCCCCGCTGAGTTTCGGATTTTTCGCCACATACCAGGAACTGTGGTTGACCCCAAAAACTTTAATCCTCACAATTTAGAGTCAACACCACTACATACAGATGTGAATGGCAGTTACTTTATTTTGCCTGCTCATTCTTATGGATTAGGTGTTGCTTTAGAAAGGCTAGAGGTTCCCGATAATATTACAGTAGTTTGTATAGGTAAAAGTACGTATGCACGTTGTGGCATAATTGCAAACTTAACTCCTGCGGAAGCGGCGTGGCGCGGGCATTTAACTCTAGAATTTTCCAATTCTTCTAGTGCAGACTGTCGTATATATGCCAATGAGGGTGTAGTGCAGTTACTCTTTTTAGAAGGAGAACCCTGTGCAATTAGTTACGAAGCAAGACAGGGTAAATATCAAGATCAGTTAGAGATTGTCACTATAGCTCGCGTCTAGCTCCAATTCAAAACCACAGGTTATGGTTAATTTTACCTGTGGTTTTGATGTTTATTGTGTGCATAGACACACAGCGGCTTGTCGTTATACATCGCATCATTAATATTGAATCTGTTGCCTGATCATCGCAGCTTAGGTTTGTGAGCAAAATCCAGTAACCGCATTTGAATAAGCAGGTAATAGAATACTATAAACATGGCTGCGGAAAAGATTTGTCCTCCCCAACCATGATGCCAAAACTCAAATGATCTTGCATCCCAATAAGCAACTACAATTGCCAGTAATGCAATCCGAGCAGTGTTGAAACTGAAAGCTACAACACATCCCAAAAAGCTGATTGTTAATGTTTGAAAGACTTTTAGTCTGTAAGTCATACCTATTAACAGACTAGTCATCAGCATCAAGACCATCAAATCAAATCCGTTACAACCCCATCCTATATCTACGCCACCCGTGGGTAATTTTACTAATGTTCCATCTAAAATACTGGGATAACCTATGGCATGAAGTGCTAAATTAACACTCCAAGCTTGAATGTGATCCATTGTTCTTTCTGGAGTCAAGGCTTGCCATATATATGATGCTATAGAGTAAATCCCCGGATATATACTTGTAACCATCAAAAAAATTGACCGTTGATAGCTTTTAAAGAATTGTATTCCCCAAGAGCTAAGGGCAATACCTGCTAAAATTCCTAACCAAATTAATGCTTGAGACCAGCCTTTATTCAGAGTAAAAGGGAAAATGCCAAATCCAAATAAAATCAAACTATGGCCTATTCTTCGCTCTATTGCTACCGGATTTAACTTAGCAATTTGAGGTTTCTGTTCCCATAACTCCTGTAATGCTAAATAAGCCGCAGTAACTGTCAATAATGGAAATGTACTACCACCAATCAGGAAATTTATTAGTGTCTTTAACCAAAAAAATAAGTAATAATATAAACCTACAAATAAACCACACAAAACTATTAGACTATGTTTTTTTACTAAATAGGTTAATAATATTTTCTTGATTTTATAAGCATATTTTTTATAGATATTCAAAGGAATTAAAGCCTCCTCTTGATTAACTATTAATTAGGCAAAGTAAAATCCGGTTTTAGCCTAATGCACAGTAATCTGTAGTAGTGCGTTAGTCGTAGGATTTATATTTTTTATGACAAATCAGATCGAAAGTATGCGCCTAACACACCCTACAAAAATGTTATTTTTACTTTATGAATAGACTCTTCCTTGAAAGTTTAGGCAGAATATAAATTTGCTTAAGTGAGAAAGTCATCTTTTTCTCACTGTTTATCTTTGAGAAGGAATAAGTAATTTATTTCATCTCGATTTGCTTTGAAGCTTGACGATTTTTGCGTACCAAGCCTATACCTAAAGCAGCTAATCCTGGTATTAAAACAGGAACAGGGACTTGTTTTTGGTTATAACCTTGCTTTGTATCTATTGGTTTTGAGTTATTTGGTTTACCTATATTTGTTAACTTGGGATTGCTTGGGTTATTTGCATAGGTATTGCTATTACCTGAATTTTGGCTACGGGAACTATTTGAACTTCTAGCCCATGTTGGCCAGGGTATAAACCCTAAAATCCATTGCATTTCCAAAGTTCCTGACCGTCTTGAATTTATCTGTTCGGTTTGAGTTGGTTTGTTTTGAGCTAGTGTATGAGATTGAGGAACAAATACCATACCTGTAGCTATAGAAGTAGTGACCGCTATGCTTGCACATACGGTTTTAAATTTCATAAATTATTTTTCTCCTCAAAAATGTTTACTGAATAAGTATTTGGATTTCTTTAGTCAGAATTTTTACAAAAATATTAATTACTATTCATCTATCTATTGGTACATAACTGCAAATCTATGAATAATTCGGTAGTTATACAGCAGATTGTATGTTTATTGCCTGATTTTTACGTGTTACTAATTGTCAACTACTATTTCTTTCTTTAATGCTATTTTTTGCTACTTAATTTATTTGTAGCCTTTTATAAAATTTATACTGAATACTAGACTGTGTTTTCTAATTCTATGTAATCACCACCTCCTAAGAAGAGAAAATCTAGAGTCAAAACTTATAAAATATGACGTGAATTTTCAAACATTGTTGCCAAAGGTTGCGCCTGTATCCAAAAAAATAATTTTAGTCAGTAATTATATTAATTCTTTGCAAAATTACTGACTATAAACAAGAAAATAAGATTATGCCTACTAACTGCGATCGCACATCATGACTCTACGAAACCAAAACATCTTGTAATTTCGCCACCATCTCGGCTCGTGCTGATACTTCTAGCTTGCGAAACATCCGCTTTAAAGCCTGTTTCACAGAGTTTTGCGTAATCCAAAGTTTTTCACCAATTTCTGCGTTAGTTAAACCTTGCGCCACCAATTCCGCAATTTCTAACTCCCGTGGTGTCAAGCGGCTAACTAACGGTGAAGTTGTGGGTTTTGCCCTTAAAGTTGCAATTTTGGCTGACAAATGCAAGCATACAGCACTCAAGTCAGCTAAATCGTTGCCATCAAAAGCAGGCTGGCCGCGATCGCGTGCTAAGTGTAATGTACCAATCAACTGACCATCGCAAACAATTGGCCCAGTCATCACATGTTCGTGGTCAGAACGAGAACAAAAATGTTTCCAGTCTCCTGGTGATAATAATAATTGCTCATGGGCGGGAGCGTGACGCTCAACTACATAGCGTCCAACAGGATTACCCTCTAAACATACAGAGGGAATAGCGGGAATATTAATTTCTGTTGCTACTTGGTCATCTAAAAGATAGATACCCCAATGCTGTACGCCAAAATGCTCGCTAATGTTATCCTTCAGGGCTAGATGTAGCTCTTGCTCATTACGGACAGTAGCGATCGCACCAAATACAGCATGAAGAGAATTAGCCATAAGTGTACCCAAAGTGTACCCCATTGGGGACTATGCTCTACTCAACAATTACTTCTATGCTAATACCAGCAACAATAAAACGCTATTATCACTGGATACGCTAGGAGAAGCACATGACAGTTACCAAACTCTCTGCTCAGGAACTTTTCCGGGCTGCTTATGAAAACCGTTACACATGGGATAACAATTTCCCAGGTTATACCGCAGATGTTACCTATAAGTATGACGATAAAGTTACTACAGGTAAAGTAATCATCAATGCTGATCTCAAGGCGGAAGTTCTGGGAGTTGAAGACGAAGCCGTAAAAAAAGCCATCCACGGTCAAGCTTGGGAAATTGCTATTCACCGCATCCGTCGCAGCTTTGAAGATACCCACAGCGAAAATACCTTTAGCTATGGTGACACCGACTTAACTGATGCAGTGGAAATTTTAGTTGGTGGTAAAGGTTCTGGCGATAAATATAAAGTCCGCAATAACGAAGTTTGTCTGGTTCACCGTCAAATTCATGGCATTTTCGTGACTATCAACACCTTCAGCAGCCACCAAACTGGCGAAGGTTACTTGTCTCATACCTATGATTCTGTTTACCACGATCCCAAGACTGGCGAACAAAAGGGTGGTAGAAGCGAATTCACCGATGAATATGAAAAAGTAGGCAAATACTTCATTCTCAACCGCCGGGAAATTCGCACCGAAACCAACGGACATCTAAATATTCAAGAATTTATTTTCTCGAATATTCAGTTGTTGGAATCTGCTGCTTAAAAAAGTTTCTGTCCCCTCCCACCTGGAGAAGTTGATTAAAACTAAAAGCGATCGCACTGGTGATGTTAGGGCGATCGCTTTTAATATTTGGGTAGAGTGATGCAGTGAATTACTTGCAGGATTCACCATTTTCGCGCTCTTGTTATGTCTTAGCACTAATGCGCGTCACAAAGAACTATCTTCCACAGCACAGGATAAAATCATGAGATACCCCAAGGAGGGTAGATGCAATCATGTCATTTGTCCCGTGCATTCAATAACTATTAGGCAGTAATAATTGCTGAAGTCACTTGTCCTGGGATGACTGGATTTTTCAATGGGGTGCGCTGCTGCTGAGATTGGCGCATTTGATCAGAATTTAGCTGCTTTCTTATCTCACTGGCTCAAAGCAGTTTTGCCAACGGGAAGCATTCTATCTACCTCAATTTACTCTCAGGAGATATTGTTCTCGTTAGATGTAAGCAAGCTTTCAGCTATCAGCGGCCAGTGAAACAGTCAAAAGCTGACGGCTGAATGCTGAAAGCCTTTTAAGCCATTTGATTTTCAATCGCCCACCGCGCTAATTCAGTGCGGTTGTGGAGATTGGTTTTGCCCAACATATTGGACACATGGCTTTCAACGGTACGCTGACTAACATTTAATTCTTCAGCAATTTCTCTGTTCGCTAAACCCCTAGCTACAAACTGGACTACTTTCAGTTCGGTGGGAGTTAACTGCACATCAAAGGGAACCTGAATACGGGAACCGTTTTCTCCGCCTTTGGCTTGGTGTTCCTTCCAACGGATAGTTTGTTTCAGCGAAGATTCTACTTGTGCAACGAGTTCTTCTGGTTCAAAGGGCTTGACCATATAGACATCAGCACCTTTATTTAAACCTTTCACTCGGTCTGCACTTTGTCCTTTGGCTGACAAAAACAGAACGGGAATCCAACTAGTGCGTTCATTTTGCCGGACTTGTTCTACAAAAGTGTAACCGTCCATTTCCGGCATCATTACGTCACAGATGATCATATCTGGAACGTCATGCTCTAGAATTTCCAGAGCTTCACGTCCATTTTCCGCAGTGACGACTTCATATCCTCTAAATTCCAAGTAATCCTTCACCAGCAAGATGAGGTTAGGGTCGTCATCAATTAGTAGAAGGCGTTTGTGATCTTTCATGCTGGGCTCTTTCATAGCAGTGGCACTTGTCGCGCTTCGGTCCATCAAGGTCTTGAATGGTTATCCTTAATATGGTGGATTTATCGAGATGTTGTCTTTTTTCCCACTTAACTTGCCTTTGCTTCCTCGAAGTCTCAAAAGCGGTTCTCACCTTATTTAAGACCACTAGCTCATCGGCAAAAGTCCGGTAAGGATACGTAGAGCAGTAGTAATTATAATGCGCTATTATATATCGCTTTGAAAGTGGTGGGTGAAAAAACACTGATTAAATAATAATCGTCTGCCATTCACTAGTAAGTATTGGCTTCAGATGACCCTAGCTTTATAACAACTCGCACTTTCATCAGCGTACTGCTTTACTATATCCTGCGGATGTGAAGCCTTATCAGATGTTAACAAGCAAGTAGGGGAATTTCCGGCAAAGATGGGTTAAAAATGCAAATTCTTCTACCACCATGATGCCGATCAAGTATGTTTGGATGATCCTCTCAATAACTTGCAAATTTGCTTGGCGATACCAGACACCACCATCCGAGCAGACAACCATTATCTGTCTAGAACAACAAAGTGGCAAGCAATTGTCTTGAATTGTCAAGATACAGAAGGGTAAACTTTCATAGCTTTTAATCAAGTTTTAGTTCTTGAAGTAGCTAATGGAGGCCTTCCCAGAACTACCCACTAACTTGCTGTTAACCGTAGTTAGCAACAATGTGGTCAGCATACATAAAAATATGTCGCTGATTTTTGGCAATTCCTAAAATTTTTACACAATTACTTAAGGTTTTCTTGTTGTCTACATGTTTAATGGCTGTGTCGATGTGATGGTTTTTTGAATCTTGGTATTGTTACTCATGATTCAGATCCCTGTTTACTGTTCTATAACAATTTCCAAGCTTTGCAAATAAAGTTGACCATATAAAAATATTCGTAACTTACTGATGAAAATCAGAAAATTAAACTTAATTAGGTACTTATACTTAAGTGAACTTCCGATTACTGAAGGTGGGGAGTGGGGAAATGAGCAGAGGGGCAGGGGTGCAGAGGTGCAGAGGAGATGGGGAGTAGTGTGCAGTGAAGCAAAGAGAAATTTTTATCCCCTCCGCTCCCTTGCTCCCCTGCCTTCTTCCAACAGTTCGGGAACCCGTACATCAGAAAATGTTGCCATTGCAGGCTTTACTTCGGTAAATTAGCACTCAGGAGTTGAGAGTGCTAACTCTGGAGAAAAAATTTTATGGCAGCTGTATCTTTAAGCGTATCTACAGTTAAACCTTTGGGCGATCGCGTTTTCGTAAAAGTAAGCGCATCGGAAGAAAAGACCGCTGGTGGTCTATATTTGCCTGACACCGCCAAAGAAAAGCCCCAAGTAGGGGAAGTTGTTGCTCTTGGCCCTGGCAAGCGTAACGATGACGGTAGTCGTCAAGAGTTGGAAGTCAAAGTTGGCGATAAAGTGCTGTACTCCAAGTACGCTGGCACAGACGTGAAACTCGGCACCGATGAATACGTACTGCTTTCTGAAAAAGACATTCTAGCAGTAGTTAGTTAGTCAAAAAGTCAATGGTCAACAGTCAATCGTCCCTAGACAAATGACAAATGACAAATGACAAGTGACACACATCAAATGACACAGGAAGATTAACAACTATGGCAAAGCGCATTATTTACAACGAAAACGCACGTCGCGCTCTAGAGCGAGGCATGGACATTTTAGCTGAGGCTGTAGCTGTAACCCTCGGCCCCAAAGGTCGCAACGTAGTTCTAGAGAAGAAATTCGGCGCACCCCAAATCGTGAATGACGGTGTGACCATCGCTAAAGAAATTGAATTAGAAGACCACGTTGAAAACACTGGCGTTTCTTTGATTCGTCAAGCTGCTTCTAAAACCAATGACGCTGCGGGTGACGGTACCACAACTGCTACCGTATTGGCTCATGCAATTGTGAAAGAAGGCTTACGGAACGTAGCCGCTGGCGCTAACGCCATCCTGTTGAAGCGCGGTATTGATAAAGCCACCATCTTTTTGGTAGAAAAAATTGCCGAACACGCTCGTCCTGTAGAAGATTCCAAAGCTATTGCTCAAGTTGGTTCTATCTCTGCCGGTAACGACGATGAAGTCGGTCAGATGATTGCTCAAGCAATGGACAAGGTGGGTAAAGAAGGCGTAATTTCCCTAGAAGAAGGGAAATCCATGACCACCGAATTGGAAATCACCGAAGGGATGCGCTTTGACAAAGGCTACATCTCTCCTTACTTCGCCACCGATCCTGAACGGATGGAAGCAGTATTCGATGATCCTTATCTACTGCTGACCGATAAGAAAATCGCTTTAGTACAAGATTTAGTACCCGTTCTTGAGCAAGTTGCCCGTCAAGGCAAACCCTTAGTCATTATTGCTGAAGATATTGAAAAAGAAGCTTTAGCAACCTTGGTTGTTAACCGCTTGCGTGGTGTGCTGAATGTAGCTGCTGTGAAAGCGCCTGGATTTGGCGATCGCCGCAAAGCTATGCTAGAAGATATTGCTATCCTCACTGGTGGTCAACTCGTCACTGAAGATGCTGGTCTAAAGCTAGAAAACACCAAGCTTGATGGTTTAGGTAAAGCTCGCCGCATCACCATCACCAAAGACAACACCACAATTGTTGCTGAAGGTAACGAAGCTGGCGTTAAAGCTCGCATCGAACAAATTCGTCGTCAAATGGACGAAACTGAATCTTCCTACGACAAAGAAAAACTGCAAGAGCGTCTGGCTAAATTGGCTGGCGGTGTAGCTGTAGTGAAAGTTGGTGCAGCCACCGAAACCGAAATGAAAGACAAGAAACTGCGCCTCGAAGACGCTATCAACGCTACTAAAGCTGCGGTAGAAGAAGGTATCGTTCCTGGTGGTGGTACCACTCTGGCTCACCTCGCTCCTCAATTGGAAGAGTGGGCTAAAGCTAATCTCAAAGATGAAGAGTTGACTGGTGCTTTAATTGTCTCTCGTGCATTACCAGCACCTCTGAAGAGAATTGCTGAAAACGCAGGTCAAAATGGCGCTGTCATTGCTGAACGCGTTAAAGAGCAAGAATTCAACGTTGGTTTCAACGCTGCTACCAACGAATTCGTTGATATGTTGGCTGCTGGTATCGTTGACCCCGCGAAAGTAACTCGTTCTGCACTGCAAAATGCTGCTTCTATCGCGGGTATGGTGTTGACAACCGAATGTATCGTTGTTGACAAACCAGAACCCAAGGATGCTGCTCCTGCTGCTGGCGCTGGTATGGGCGGCGGTGACTTCGATTACTAATACTATGTAGTCAAGTAAATTAAAAAACAGCTACTTCCTTGTGGATGTAGCTGTTTTTTTGTCAATTTCTATATTTTCCAAAAAATTTTAACTGCTAACATAGAATTTAAATTGTTTTATTTTGAGGAACTTTAAAGATGACTCTGATTAATTATCAATCTAATTTTCAAAAGTTACCTGAAATTGTCATAACATTAATTGATAATAATCCTATTTATCAAGAAAACTTAAATAAACAGGAAATGATTGAATTAATTAGTCGTACTTTTGACCCAAGCTCTGTTCCAGATATCAATAATATTTCTGAAGAACAATTAACAAAACGAGTTAAAAGTATTTTATCCTTACATTTAGTTTCAGGAATGCTCAATGATTTTACTCCAGAGCAAATGCAACTTTTTGATGAAGCTGTAAAGCGAGGTTAGATGGGTTATTTATTAGATACTAATATTGTTTCAGCATCACTAAAACAAAACATTCAAATAGGATTTAAAATTACCGAAATAAGGAGGCAAGGTGAATTTCTTGGTATTAGTGGTATAAAATATTATGAAATTCAACGAGGATTGTTAAGCAGCAATGCCACTAAAAAACTAGCTTTATTTCAACAATTTTGCCAAGATTATCCAATTTTATTTTTAGATAATATTAGAATTTTTCAAAAAGCCGCAGAAATTCATGCTGATTTAAAAGGCAGAGGTACAATCATTCAGGATGCAGATATTTTGATAGCTGCTACCGCTATAGTTCATAATTTAATTTTAGTTTCTCACGATTCTGATTTAACCAGAGTTAAAGATTTACAGTTGGAAGATTGGTTAATTTCTTAAGTTATTTAGTTGAATAGTTTTGAGTTTTAGATATTAATAAATTTAATTAGACGGGCTAAATAAAAACAGCCGCTTCCTTTGTAGGGGGGCTGTTTTTTTATTTTACATCACAGGTGCAGAGTCATCTATAAAATACGTATTTATGCGTTTGACATACTTTTTCAAGGTGTTAGAATTGACCAAATTTAGTTAAATTATACTTAAACAATCTATGCGATTTGATATTATTGCTGCTGTTGTTGGTTTCGTTCTGCAAACTGGTGACAAAATTATTTCTGCTTTTCTTGATAAACAATTCGGCAAAGATAATCAACATAATTTACCAACAAAAATTGAAAATGCTAGAAAAGATACGCGAGTGCGTCAGGCAGAAATAGACTATTATAATCGCCGAGAAGCTAGAGAGAAAGAATTACTGCAAATTCAAGATTTACGCTTAAAAACAGATATACAAATTGCCGCAGTTCAGGTGGAAAGAGAAGAAAGGGCTTTGCAATTAAATCAGGAGGAATTAGAAGATAGACGTAAATTAAGTGCTTTATATTTAGATTTAATTCGAGAAAAGACAGCTAAAGACATTGAAATCAAAAAACAAGAGATTCAAGCAATTTTTGATCAACAAAAGTGGCCGGGTATTTTAAGTCGTGATGAAGTACAGAGAATTTTTATTGAGGAACAACAGAAACCTCGCTTATTGATGTTAGTTCCACCTCCAGATATTAGCGAAGATTTTCCCGTATCATTCCGTGACAGCCTCAATAAAGAGATTCGCAATCAACTAAAGATATTTTTAGAGAAGTATTATCCGCTTCAGGGCGATTTATGCCCTGTAGAATTTTATGGTAAATATTTTGAACGTTCTGTTTTTGATGCTGAAGTTAAACAACTAGAAACAATTTTATCTGCTGTACCAACTGCAATTATCTATACTGATATTACAGACCACGAAGTTTATTTTAATATTCGGTTTTGGGGACTGCAAGAATCTGTATCTTTATCTTTTGAACCTTGGAACTGGGAAGAAGTAAAAAGGGAATTAGAAGAAGCTGGAAATGATGAAAGTCAAAGTTTTCGCGCCATCAGAAAAACTATTGTTACCTTACATAAGTTATTAGCGGCATTTTTGGCAGATTGGTATTATTTGAATATTGATCCAAATTATGAACCGCAATTATTTAATATAGAGGCTGATATTCCTACAGACTGGACAAGAAAACTTCATTCACAGCTAAGTTCAATATGTCAACATTATCGATCAATATATAATAATGATTTGCATTTAATAGCAGAGTTTGAAAATATAAAAAAACGGAATTGGCGATGTATCAATACTCTTAGTAAACATTCAAAATCTGTTTTATGTGTTGCTATCAGTCCTAATGGTAAAACATTTGCAAGTAGTAGTTGTGACCATACCATCCAAATTTGGAATTTGTATCAAGGAGAGGTAATCGGTACATTTACTGGACATTCAGATTATGTTAGAGCAATAGCCTTTAGCCCGGATGGTCAAATATTAGCTAGTGGTGGTGATGACAATAAAGTTAAGTTATGGTTTGCAAAAACAGGTACAACTTTTACTGGATATTCAAGCTTTATTTATTCAATTGCGTTTAGTCCTGATGGACAATGTATTGCAACTGGAAGTGGAGATGGGAATATCAAGATATGGAATATAGATACAGAAGAATTAATTTGTCAATTAAATAATAATGGAGGTGCTATTACATCTCTTATTTTTGATACTGATGGACGACAATTAATCAGTGCTAGTCGTGGTCATACTATTACAATTTGGGATATTAAAACTGAATTAGCAATTTATAGTTTTGAAGAACATTCTAACTGGGTAAACGCAGTTGCAATTAGTCCAAATAGTAAGATTTTGGCGAGTGTAAGTAATGACAAGACTATTAAATTATGGGATTTGCATAGCGGAGAATTAATTCACACATTTTCAGGACATAATAACCCTGTTTCTAGTGTTACTTTTAGCCCTGATGGGCAGCTTTTAGTTAGCGGTAGCCAAGATAATACTATTAAGCTTTGGCATTTAAGTACAAAAGAGTTAATAAATACCCTTTCAGGTCATTCAGGAACTGTTAATTCAGTAGCTTTTAGTATTGACGGTAAAAATATAATAAGCGGTAGTACTGACAATACAATTAAAATTTGGGGGTATGAGTAAGTAATATCAGGAGACAAATTGAGTTACGATAACGCTTGTAAATACTTAGTAGAACAGTAATATCGGCGAAGCTAGATTTGAGGTGATTAATGTTCCTGATGGTTCTCAGGTAATAACTAAGTATCACCCAGATAATCGAATTTTAGAAACTCGAATTCTAGGCAATGAAGGTAATATAAAAGAATCAACTCGTTATTTTCTAGGCAAAATTGTTGAACATAAAACTTCAAGTTATGAGGTTGCGGGTTTTTATAGTTATCGTTGTGATGAATATTGGTTGAATGATTATGTAAAAGATGAAAAGTTTGAAGTTGAGTATCAATATAAATGTGTGATGACTAAAATAGAGCGAAGATATATTAATGGAATGTTAAAACAGGAAATTATTCATCCAGATAAACCGCGCGATCGCACTCTTCTTATCTTTACTTTAATCTTCACCTTATTGATTCTACCAATTATTAATCTTTTCGCAATTATATTTGTTAGACAAACAAATCGTGAGCGAAACTAAATATAATTCAAATTATACTCTTTATTTGATCAATCAAAGCTTAAATTCAACTTATAACCAAAAGCTCATCGAGCTTGGTTTTTAACTCTGGCGATACCATCAGAGGATTATAAATTTCTCCCTGATAAGGTTGCCAAATATAACCAGAGCTAAATTGTCGAAAAACAGGTAATGTTTCTACTTCATGTTCAATTATTTGAGATAAAACTAATCCTGGAATAGATAAATTAGGTAAGTCTTCAATTAATTCACTATATGTTCTAAATTCATCAACTTCTACACCTACTAAGGCATAACGAAATGCAGGAGCAGTGCGTAGTTTTTGATATAGTAAAATACCCAAATCTGTCATTAAATAAGCACTTTCTGGGCTATTGATTCCTACTCCACTAATATTATTTGGGTAAACACGACACCACCAATTGCTTTCTATATCTTGAAAGGTGTCTACTTGACATAGACATGAACTACCATTTGAGAGTATCAATATTTGCCCCATAAAATGTTGAGCCAATTTATGAGCAGTGCTTTCATCAGAACCACATTCTGCTGATAAACTAAATATCCATGCCATGTTTTTAGCTTCCTATTCTCATTATTTTAATCAACTCTCTGCCAATAGTTTTTGGTATTTGCTAATGCTAATTCGTACCTTTCTAAAGACATTGTAACTCTTGGTAAAATGCTAACGTGGGTTGGACTATCTTGAATAGCTTGTAAATCTCCAGTGATATGAATATCATCAATGTGCCACAGTGAATCTTTTCCAGTTCCACCAAATTGTTGAGGTTTACGAAATGCTGGTAAAGCTTCAATAGATAAAGAAACAGACATTCCCTTTGTATCTTTGATGGCGACAGTAACAAGCTCTCCTTGAACCTCACGTTCTGACTCTGCTAACAAATAGCCTTGCTCATCAAGATAACCTATAGGCATTTGCTCAATGTTTATATCAATACCTGGTCTAATTCCTAATAATCTGGCACTTCGACCTATTTTGGGTTTGCCATTTTGCGCCACCATCCCACGATAGTAGAGTTTTACCATACACGAATAATACAAAATTTAAATATAATCAATATGCGTTTTATGGATACACCTTTCACAAAAAATCATGAGCGAAATTACTAATAAAAAAATAATCGGTGCAGATTTTCTACACCGATCGCACTACTTGTGCATGATTTAATTGTGATTGAACCAGACATTTCCCTCACGCTATGGCTGAAGCTTGGGGTTTGGCAAAAATCATGCGTCCGGCGGAGGTTTGTAAGGCGCTAGTGACTACTACCCGCAGTTCACCCCCTACATAACTACTACCTTCTTCTACAACAACCATTGTCCCGTCATCTAAATAACCAATACCTTGACTTGGTTCTTTCCCTTCTTTGAGAATTTTCAGGTCGAGGTTGTCACCGGGTAAATAAGTAGGACGGACGGCGTTGACTAAATCGTTGACGTTCAACACGGGTACTTTCTGCACGCTGGCTACTTTCGACAAGTTGTAGTCGTTGGTTAGCAATATCGCGTTGATTTCTTGGGCAAAGCGGACTAATTTTGCATCGACTGTTGCAATATCATCGTAGTCAATGGGGTTAATTAAGATGCGTTCTGGATAATCTTCTTTAATGCGGTTGAGAATCTCTAAACCGCGTCTTCCCCGCACCCGCTTTTGGTCTTTACTAGCATCAGCTACTTGCTGCAATTCCTGCAATACAAATTGTGGCACGATGATTTGCCCTTCTAAAAACCCCGTTTCTAGTAGTGCTTCAATCCGACCATCAATAATACAGCTAGTATCTAAAACTTTGGTATTGGCAGGTTTTAATGTACCTTCTGCTACCATTGTTTCCACAGGGTTAGGATTAATTAATCGCAATAATCCTCGCCCGTGAGTGTCTGCCAAATTCATGCCTGTAACGGCTAAAATAATACTACCAACAACGGCTACCAAGGGTTTAATAAAACTAAAGTCGGGTGGTATGGGTAGCAAAAATAGCGGAGCCAGCATTAAGTTTGCCAGTAATAAGCCAATGACTAATCCAATGGCACGCGTTAAGATGACTTCCAGTGGCATTTCGCGGACTTGTGCTTCTAGGCGGCGATAAGTCGTCTGGAAACTCAGTCCAACTGCACCGCCAATAATAGCGGCAAAGACGGCAACAGTAAGGCGTAAAGCTTCTAGGTTGGTCACTCGATCTAGGGTGCCATCAGGTAGCAGATCGGTGCTGTAGAAACCTATGCCTGCTGCTGCCAGAATGAATGAGAGAATAATAATGGCATCAAGCATGGTTGTGTTGTTTTCCTGCGATTGTTTTACCCGATAAAGTCAAATGCTTTTGATTTCATCGCTAAGACACAATAATGAATATTGACTTAGACTAAGGTGTGAAGCAGGGAATATCTGCAAATATTATAACTAAAGACCTTTATTTTAATATTTTGCATGGTTTTGTTGTAAAACGATAAAAAACCATAAACAAACTAATTATTTTGGCAATTTGTAATTCTTTGTTAAGTTAAGTAATTATGTTTCAAAATGAAATCAGCATTTGATATTTCTGGCATTGTCAGTTCTGCTTATATACATATACCTTTTTGCAGACGGCGGTGCTTTTATTGTGATTTCCCGGTGTCTGTTGTGGGCGATAGCTTGCGGGGTGAAACATCGGGTACAATCTCCCAATATGTAGAAGTTTTATGCCAAGAAATTGCCATTACACCTAACTTTGGACAAGCTTTGCAGACAATTTTTTTTGGTGGTGGTACTCCTTCGCTGCTCTCAACTGAGCAGTTGGCAAAGATATTAGAATCGTTAGAGCAACGTTTTGGGATTGCGTCGAAAGTAGAAATTTCGATGGAGGTAGATCCGGGAACATTCGATTTGGCGCACATTACAGGCTATCGCAATTTGGGTGTAAATCGGGTAAGTTTGGGTGTCCAAGCCTTTCAAGAAGAATTGTTAAAAGTTGCTGGGCGATCGCACTCAGTTAAAGATATCTTTGCAGCTATTGAATTAATTCACAAAGTCGAGATTCCCGAATTTAGTATAGATTTGATTTCTGGGCTGCCACATCAGTCTTTAGATCAATGGTCTGACTCTTTAGTCAAAGCAGTAGCTATTAACCCGACGCACATATCTATCTACGATTTAACCATTGAGCCAGGAACGGCTTTTGGTCGCTATTACAAATCAGGTGATAATCCTCTACCTACAGATGAAACTACAGTCAAAATGTACCAGATGGGTCAGCAAGTATTGACTGGTGCAGGTTATCAGCATTATGAAATTTCTAATTATGCGCGACCTGGACATCAGTGTCAGCATAATCGAGTTTATTGGGAAAACCGCCCTTATTATGGTTTTGGGATGGGTGCAGCAAGTTACATACAAGGAAAGCGCTACACTCGTCCGCGCAAAACTCAAGAATATTATCAATGGGTGCAAGCTGGCGGCATAATTGATTGTGAAGTCACACCACCCGCCGAGGTATTGTTAGAAACTTTAATGTTGGGTTTGCGTTTGGCTGAGGGTGTAAGTGTTTCTAGATTAGAAGCAGAGTTTGGCAAAGGAAAAATAGCGGAAATTTTTCAATGTTTGCAACCTTATTTTGCAAAAGGTTGGGTAAAAGTTGCAGCGGGAAGGTTGCAATTAACTGACCCCGAAGGGTTTTTATTTTCTAATGTAATTTTGGCTGATTTATTTAATAAATTGGATTAACGCGTAAAAAGTAGAGACGCAACATTTTGCGTCTCTACACATATCCCCATTTTTTAACCTTCCGAGTAAGTGTCTTTATAAAACTGCAGACGACCTACACCTAGAAATTGACCAATTGTTTGCTGTCCAGAGGGAAAGGCTTTTACACCAAATAAATAGACACCATCATTAAAAGGATTGCGATAAGTCCGCAAACCAATTGTTACTGTTTGGTCTGGTGGTACAGGATTAGCAAAAGTGACTGTGAAGTTTTGTTGGTCGTTGGTAACTACAGATTTGACTGCTAACTTTTCGCCACGGCGATCGCGTGTACCCACAAAAGCAACGGTATCATTTGGGTTAAATTCAATCTCTTCTGTACCTGTGACTTGAGTAAAAGTCAACTGTTGCAACGATTCTCCGGCGGCGGTTGGGACTTTCACGGTAAAGTAGTATGTCGTATCAGACACACTTGTTTCATTGTGTGGCGTACTAGCACTGATGAGAGTTGGTGGTTGAGCAAAAGCGATCGCACCACTACCTAAAGTAACTGCATTCGCTGCAAATTGAGGTAAGGAACAGATGCCTACACCAATGAACAGCGTGCTTAAAAAGCTGCTGACGTACTTCATAATTTAATTTTTGTCAACTCGTTAACTCAGTCAATGGGTGTCATCACCCATAACTAACTCTCAGCAACTGTCTATAAATTTGCTGAGAAATTTCTCTTTGTCTTTAGTGTTTTTTCAGTATAGCAATTATTTTTTTATGTTAGTAATAGCTAAAAAGTGACAATAAATATTGTATTTTCTCAGCAGTACATGGCTCACAAGACGATGGTTTTAGGGGTGTTCATTTATGTATAAATAGCGAAAATACCTCTATCTTCAGGGAGTTTATTCCAGTGAGTTTACTTGAATTACATACTATTTGATGAGAATTAAAAAGTAAGATTTTTCTTTTTGTAAAAACTAAAAATTGGCAAAAATTTAATTACATAACAGTAACCTCAATACTGTTATCTGAAGTCTAATAGATTAGTTGAAAATTCCCTTTTGACAGAGAATTTCCCCAACTCCACACCCCTACCCCCTTGGTTATTGAGTGCAGTCGAAATATCCACTGCATCTCCTAATCCAACTTTCTCCATACAATCAGGCTACGACGATACCCAGAAGGTCTTAAAATATTGTTAATTTCTGCTAGACACCTCGACCTTAAATTTACAAGTATCACCCCAAAATTACTATGGCTATTGGCTACGTCGCGCTTGTACTTCACGCACACCTGCCCTTCGTTCGTCACCCAGAAAGTGACTATGTGCTGGAGGAAGAATGGCTTTATGAAGCCATTACCGAAACATATATTCCTTTACTAAAAGTTTTTGAAGGCTTAAAGCGAGACGGTATTGACTTTAAAATTACGATGAGTATGACACCGCCTTTGGTGTCAATGCTGCGCGACCCCCTGTTGCAAGAACGCTATGATGCTCACTTAGCCAAATTAGAGGAACTTACAGAACTAGAAATTGAGCATAATGCCCAAAACGGCCATGTTCGTTATTTGGCTGAACACTACGCCACTGAGTTTAACGAAGCGCGGGAGATGTGGGAGCGCTACAACGGTGATTTGGTAACTGCTTTTAAACAATTCCAAGACAGTAATAATTTAGAAATTATTACTTGTGGCGCTACCCACGGCTATTTGCCATTAATGAAAATGTATCCTCAAGCCGTGTGGGCGCAAATTCAAGTAGCTTGCGAACACTACGAACAAACCTTTGGTCGTCCACCTAAAGGTATTTGGTTGCCAGAATGTGCCTACTATGAAGGTCTGGAGAGGATGCTGGCTGATGCTGGGCTACGTTACTTTCTCACAGATGGGCATGGTATTCTCTATGCTCGTCCTCGTCCCCGCTTTGGCAGCTATGCGCCGATTTTTACGGAAACAGGGGTTGCAGCTTTTGGTAGAGACCATGAATCTTCACAGCAGGTATGGTCTTCAGAGGTGGGCTATCCTGGTGCAGCCGAATATCGAGAATTTTATAAAGATTTGGGCTGGGAGGCAGAATATGACTACATCAAACCCTATATCATGCCCAATGGTCAGCGAAAAAATACGGGGATTAAGTACCATAAAATTACCGGGCGCGGTTTAGGATTATCAGATAAAGCACTGTATGATCCTTATTGGGCAAGGGAAAAAGCCGCCGAACACGCTGCTAACTTTATGTATAACCGCGAACGGCAAGCTGAACATCTTTACGGAATTATGCAGCGTCCGCCGATTATTGTTTCGCCCTACGATGCAGAGTTATTCGGACATTGGTGGTATGAAGGCCCTTGGTTCATTGACTACTTATTCCGTAAGTCATGGTATGACCAAGGTACATATCAAATGACTCACTTGGCAGATTATCTCAGAGCAGAACCGTCGCAACAAGTGTGTCGTCCTTCCCAATCGAGTTGGGGTTACAAAGGTTTTCACGAATATTGGTTAAATGAAACAAATGCTTGGGTTTATCAGCATTTGCACAAAGCCGCAGAACGCATGATTGAAATTTCTAAGCTGGAACCTGCGGATGAGTTGGAATGGCGCGCGTTGAACCAAGCAGCACGGGAAGTTTTATTAGCGCAGTCTTCGGACTGGGCATTTATTATGCGGACAGGGACAATGGTTCCTTATGCTGTGCGCCGCACGCGATCGCACCTGATGCGGTTTAATAAACTCTATGAAGATATCAAAATCGGTAAAGTTGACAGCGGTTGGTTAGAAAAAGTCGAGTTAATGGATAATATCTTCCCGGAAATTAACTATCGCGTCTACCGTCCTTTGTAAGGAGTGCTGAGTTGAAAGTGCTGAGTGCTGAGTTAAAAGATATGGCATTTACCAAGTGGGAAAGTGTTGAGTAATCTTTTACTGATTCAGTACTCAGTACTATAGTGGTTTGTCACCTGTCACACACCATAAATTCAAAAAATCATTTGGGGATGAATCAATTTATATCCCGCATCTTTGATTTTTTGATTGGATACTATGGCATTATATGGGCGGTTACTTTTGAGGGAACTATCCCATTGCACGTTGGGTAAGTTGTGTTTGGTAAATAAAGTATCAAGCAATTCTCGGCTGCTTAAATGTGCATCATCCACCAAATTATAAATACCTTGTAAATGTTGTTGACGGACAAACTCGATCGCACCGACAATATCATCAAGATGAATCCAATTCGTGACATCTTCGCCATTACCAGGACGAATTGTACCAGATGCGCGACTAAATATTTTCATCAGTTCTCGATTAGTTCCATATATCCCGCCCAAGCGCAAGATGCAAACTCGCAATTTCTCACTGGCGGCTGAGAGTAAAACTTTTTCTGTCTCTCTAAGAACTATTCCTGAAGTATGAATTGGCTCTACTGGTGTCTCTTCATCGACTGTAGCACCATTGCGATCGCCGTAAACAGAATAACTACCTGTATAGATAATTTGCTTGATTTTAGGTAGTTGCGGCAAAAGCCCAACTAACGTTTTGGCAGTTTCTAAATAAGTTTCTTCATATACATTTGCGCCTTTTGCACCCACACTCAGCAACACTACATCTTGATTTTGCAAAACTGATTGCAGTGTTTGAGCGTCGTTTCCTTTAGCGATTACGACTTTTTGCGCTACCGTTTGCAGTTCTTGGATACGTTCAGGGGTAGTTGTGGTAGCGGTAACAACAAAAGTCATCTTTTGCTGCCAATATTTAGCTACTGCATAACCAACATAACCACAACCAATGATGGCAATATTCATTGATAATTTTTCTCTTACTTGACTCTTATGGGATGTATTTTTATTAATTGTGACATAAATAATAGTACGTCTTCTAGAGTCACAAAATATCTATTATTTTAAATAGTGGATATTTATTATTCAATATTGTCTATGTGCTATATTTCGCTGAATTATCATTAGCATTTGGGCGCTTGATAGGTAATGCGATCGCAAATGTGGTTCCTTCGCCAACTTCCGATTCACAAGTTAGCTGACCGAAATGTTTTTCTACGACAATTTGATAGCTAATTGATAAACCTAAACCTGTACCTACTCCAATAGGTTTAGTAGTAAAAAAAGTTTCAAATATCTTTTGTTGATATTCTGGAGAAATCCCGGAACCATTATCAGCAATTTTTATTTGTATCCACTCTTCATCGAGACATTGGGTAGTTATAATAATTTCTTGAGATGCTTCTTCATTCTCCGACTCTTCTAAAGCATCAATGGCATTCGATAAAATATTCATAAATACTTGATATAATGCACCACCATAGCCTTCAATATTCGGTAATTCTCCATATTTTTTAACTACAGCGATTCTTTTTTTTAAACGATTATTCAGAATTAATAATGTACTTTCAATACAAGCGTGGATATCTACTGCATGAAATTCAGTTTCATCTAAACGAGAAAAGTTTTTCAAACTTAAAACAATTTCTTTGGCGCGTTTAGCACCAACTTGCATAGATTGTAATAATTTGGGCAAGTCTTGTTTGATAAAGTCTAAGTCAATTTCTTCAGCTAACGCATCTAGTTCATCATCTTGAATTTTAGCTTGGTAAGCTTCAAGTAGCATTAATAAATTCTGAAAATAAGCGTTAGTATGCTGAAGATTCCCATACATAAAGTTGACTGGGTTATTGATTTCGTGTGCTACTCCCGCCAACATCTGTCCGAGACTAGACATTTTTTCATTTTGAATTAACTGTCGAGATGCTTCGCCTTTCTGCTCTGCTAAAAGAGTATTAACTCGTTGAATGAGTTGATTGAGAGAGTCGGCTAACATCCCCACTTCATCGGCTGTGGTAACTGGTGCTTGCAAACTAAAGTTAGATTCTTGGGTAACTTTTAATGCGATATCGTGAACCGCTTTGAGTGGACGAGCGATCGCCCGACTGGTGTAGTGAGCTAGTACAATAGCGATCGCCACAGATAACAGCATACTGATGATAATAATTCTGTCTCGCACTTTCTCGGTAGCGAGTACAGCTATTTCTTTGCGTTGAAAACTCCCCTCGGAAGCTTCAAGTAATTTATCTAAAGCATCTGTACTTTCATGTAATTTAATATATATATTGCTCTGAGTTAAAGTTAAGAGTTGTTTTTTTGTTATGGCTATATTTTCAGGTTTTAAATTAGATGTATCACCTTGATTTAATACTGCTATTATTTGCTGGCTATAAACTATAGAACTACTTTCATAAGTTTGCAAAAAATCAGATATCTTTTTATTAGGATACCGATTGGCATAAGTTTTCAGTTCTGACCAAAGTTCTTGGAGTTCAGTAGAATGTTGTATTAGATGAGTGCGTTCTTCTTGCCAATGTGATAAATCTGTAAAAACTAAGATTTTTCCTTGATGCGCTTGTAATTCTAATAAAACAGCATGAAGATTACGAATTAGCTGACTTTCTTGCCATTTTTCTTGTTTTTGAATTATGGCTTGTCGCTGATAGTAATCTCCGAGGATAAATCCCGCTACTGTTCCCACAACAGCAACGCTGAGAGCTAAAGTATATCCCCAAGCAATTTTTTTACTGATACTAAGATTATTAACTAGCCCAATAATCCAACTTTGATGATTTAATAACGATTGAGTTACAGACTCTTTTGTAGAGAAATTATTAGTCTGATTATCTTTCACAGAAACATTTTTAGTCTTGGCAGATCGCATATATATTTGTTATCCCCACACAAATGGCTTTAGCCTAACTTAAATATCTAGTGTCAGCCATACTTTCTTAAGCTAATGTCAGCCGGACAAATGCAGGAGATGCAACAAAAATATTAATTGCTACATTTTCTGTGATAAATCTCAATTTGAAATTCGTTAAAATACTTAAGTTTTATCTATAAATCCGATTGGATGCAGAGACATTCTTTATGTCGGGACGGAACATAAAACAGGAAAAAACGCTGAAAGTTTGCGCTAACTTCGCCAAAATCAATAATATTTTGATTTTGGTTCGCCATTTGTCAGACTTAGTTAAGACAGATAGCGATCGCACTTATTGGTGAATTATTAACTATGAGTGTTACCATCTGGCATAATTGCACCTGCTAAGTTAGCACCAATCAGTTTAACTAGCAAGCGATCGCCCGAACGAATACGTGCGCCGGTTAAGTCGGCTCCCCGCAAATCAGCGCCACTGAGATCTGCGCCAATTAAGTTAGTGTTACGTAAATTTGCTTCTCTTAGGTCAGCTAAAAGTAGGTTAGCCCTAAATAAATTTGCTTCTGACAAATTTGCACCTCGGAGTATAACTTTGTGCATAAAACTATCACTGAGGTCAGCACCACTTAAATTGGCATAACTCATGTTTCTCCCAGATAAATCTTTGTTACTTAAATTTGCCCGACTGAAATCTTTACCACTCAAATCTGAACCTGGTTTTGGTGGTTGCGGTGTAGGTTGCGGTGATCTTTTTGGTTGGGGTGACTGAGTGTATGCAGGTGAATGTGAGTATGAATGTGTATGTGTATGGGAGTTTGCGGCGGTATGATGCTTCCCATTGGTAGAATTGCCGTTAACAGAGCGCAATTTATCCCGCGCTTCATTAATTGCTTTGAGTTTTTCTTGAGCTTTTTGTTGCAAGCGGATATTATCTTTGGGAAGGCGATCGGGATGCCAGACAAAGACTAAATCTTTATAAGCCTGGTTTACTTCGTCAAGTGTTGCTCCAGGCTCTAATTCTAAGACTCGATAATATCGCTCCAACTCATTCATAGGATGTTGTTAATAGTCAATAATCAGTTGTCAATAGTCAATGGTTATTGTCCCTTTTTATCTGTATCCCCGTCATCTTCCTATTTCTCCATTTCGCCATCGATTTATAGCTCGGAAATATGCTGCAACAGGAATTTGATAAACCTCAACAATAATCCACAAAACGATGGATAAATGTGACAAAAAAGTTAAGATAGTCCAGATGTATGGTATCCAACTGAGGGGAGAATCCACAGATGGGGGGAAGTAAAAAGCGACGATGCCAATTAAAGTTGTAGGCAGAAAGACAAAAGCCATCGCTGCTATTCCATAACCCCAACCTAATTCCACACCTTCTAACTGGGCTTCTGTCCAACTAAAGCCATTCCACCGCCAAACTAAAGGCGGTTGCCGCGAAGGCATTTTGATTTGCTGCTGCTCTAAATTGACAGTAAAAATCTCTTGGCAGAAATCACAAGCCATAGTCTCCATTAATGGCATCTGTGAAATCTTCCCAACTCGACAAACTGGGCAAGGGTAAACTTCATGAGCATCAAAAGATTTGCTGAAGATTTTGGAACTGGGCATCATAAAACTGAGTTTTCCGCAAAAGTATATGTGTTCGTGAAAAGTTGCATAACCAAGCTTGTCAGGGCTGAGGAGAACTGATTCTCTTTATTTTCATGCCCTTGAGCTTATTTTTCAGTTACCAACCTGCCACAAATCTCCATTCCCAGAGTTGTAATGAGTCTATCGTTTTTTTGATGTTGTGTGGTGCTTGACGCAAGCGATCGCTTTTGTTATTGTGAAGCTCAAGGAAGCTACATATTTAATTTTGTATCTCAGCGCAGTATATATGTTCAGCCACAATTACTACTTTTATTTTTGGCGTAAGGCGGTTCACCGGGAGTGAGTCAAGTTTCCGATTGGAAACCGCCCGATGAACCGCAGAAGACCACTCTGCGGTTTTTTTGTTTTTTAGGAGCGCCCCAGGAGGGGAAGTCAAAAGTCAAAAGTCAAAAGTACTAAATCCTCTTACACTGTCACCTGTTATCTGTCATCTATCACCTATGTTTAAAGTATTGAGCATGACGACTAATTTCCACAACTTGTTTTATAGCTTTTACTTTTGGCCCAGACCAAACTCCGGGTAAATAGCGTCATGCCAATTTGTCAGAACGCGCCCGGAACTCTCAGTTTCCGGGCTTTTTTATTAAATATCCTGTGTTAGATGAACCTCTCCCTCCCAGCCTCCCTCTCCTACAAGGCAAGGGAGGAGCAACAAAAAATTAAGGTATTTGCTCCCGTCTCCGCATCGGAGATGGGTTGAGGGAGAAGTCAAAACAAACTTGTCTAATTCACGCTAAAGACTTTCCTCATTTCAAGCTTTAGACTTCATACTTCATACTTTCGGAGAATTCAACCATGATTAACGCCAAACTTGCCGCCCAATCTCATGCTGATCACCAAACAATTGTTAAACTCTCAGAGACAGTTGCCTTCGGTGGTGAAGAATTAGTTATTATTGGCGGCCCTTGTACAGTCGAAAGCTTAGAACAAATGAAAACAGTTGCCCAAAAATTAGCAGCTGCACCATTGCAAGCGTTACGCGGTGGTGTTTACAAACCCCGCACTTCGCCTTATGCTTTCCAGGGAATGGCAGAAGCCGGATTAGAAGTTTTAGCAAGAGTGCGATCGCTCTACAATATTCCTGTAGTCACAGAAGTTATGGCAATTTCTCAAATTGAAGTTGTCGCTGCCCATGCTGATATGCTGCAAGTTGGCAGTCGTAATATGCAAAACTTCGACTTACTCAAAGCCTTGGGACAAGTTGATAAACCAATTCTGCTCAAACGTGGTTTAGCCGCCACCATTGAAGAATTCGTTATGGCCGCTGAATACATTCTCAGTCACGGTAATCCCAATGTAGTGCTGTGCGAACGCGGTATTCGCAGTTTCGATGATTACACCCGCAACGTCTTAGATTTAGGCGCAGTCGTAGCCCTCAAGCAAATTACTCATTTACCCGTAATTGTAGATCCTTCTCACGCTGTCGGTAAACGAGAACTAGTCGCGCCCCTAGCCAAAGCAGCTGTAGCTTGTGGTGCAGATGGATTGATTATTGAATGTCACCCAGAACCAGAAAAATCCGTTTCCGATGCCCGTCAAGCACTATCTTTAGAAGACATGGTGAATTTGGTTGATGCTTTAAAGCCCGTAGCAACTGCCGTAGGACGCAGAATCTCAGAGAACAAAGGGGTAGGTTTAACACCTGCCCCTATTTGTTGCGCGGCTTAGAATTCTATCAAATGTATTACGGTAAATTCGATAGACTTCTCCCTCATTCCCTCCCTCTACTAAAAGGCGAACCACGAGTAAAGAAAAAGCAGGGTTTTACTCCCCTCTCCTCGTAGGAGAGGGGTTGGGGGTGAGATCGAAAACATTATTCATCCCCATTTGATGATTGTGAGAAAATCCCAATGGTAAAAACTCCTACTCAACCCATAACTTTAGAGGAATTCCTCAAACTACCAGAAACTAAACCAAGCTTAGAATACATTGATGGTCAAATTATCCAAAAACCAATGCCACAAGGAAAACATAGCGCAATTCAAGGAGAATTTGTCCCTGCTATTAATAATATAGTCAAGCCGAAACGTATCGCTCGCGCATTTCCTGAGTTGCGGTGTACATTTGGTGGTCGTTCAACTGTACCCGATATTGTGGTTTTTACTTGGGGTCGAATTCCTCGTGATGAAAACGGAGAAATAGCCAATACTTTTACTATTGCGCCAGACTGGACAATTGAAATTTTGTCACCTGAGCAAAATCAAACAAAAGTCACGAAAAATATTCTTCATTGCTTAAAGCATGGAACTCAAATAGGTTGGTTAATTGACCCAGATGAGCAAACAGTATTTGTTTATCAACCTAAGCAAGAAACCACAGTGTTTGAAGAACCAGACGCACTCATCCCTGTACCATCTTTTGTGAGTGAACTTCAGCTTACGGTTAAAGATTTGTTTGCTTGGTTGTTGTAGTAAAAGTATGTATGACATAAAACCTTGTCGTGACGACACTAAACTCTGTCGTCACAACACGAAACCTTGTCGTGACGACACGAAACCTTGTCGTCACAACACGAAACCCTGTCGTTATGAAACGAAACCTTGTCGTCACAACACGAAACTCTGTCGTTATGAAACGAAACCTTGTCGTGACGACACAAAACCCTGTCGTGACGACACAAATTTATGCGATAAAAAAAACAGCAAATTTTTTAACTACATTCAAATACAACACCGCGATAAATTTCCGCCATTGGTAACTCAACCCCAACTGACTCCAAAGAAATTAGAAAATTTCTCTCTACGGCTGAACGCAAGTTCGGATACATTAATTGATGGGTGAAAACAATCGGAGAGCAAGATGGTAGAAGCGTCACAACAAAAACGTGTGGTAGTCGTTGGTGCAGGTTGGGCTGGTTTAGGCGCAACTTACCATTTAGCCAAGCAAGGGTATGATGTAACACTTTTGGAAGCAGGCCCCTATCCTGGTGGACTTGTTGCAGGTTGGAAAACCCCAGGCGGTAAATCTGTAGAAGCCGGTATTCATGGCTTTTGGTATCCTTACAGAAATATTTTCGCCCTAATCAACGAATTAGACATTAACCCCTTCACCACCTGGACTCGTTCTGCTCAATATTCACCCGCAGGTTTAGAAGTAGAATCACCAATTTTTCAAGAATTACCCCAACTACCTGCACCTTTAGGCACATTTCTCTATACTCACTTTCAACGCCTGCCATTAATTGACCGTCTCAGCGCCTTACCTTTACTATATGCGGTAGTTGATTTTGGCAATTCTGATGCAGCTTGGCGGCGTTATGATTCTGTGACGGCGCGGGAATTATTTAAAGATTTTGGTGTATCTGCCAGACTTTATCGTGATGCGTTTGAGCCAATGTTGTTGGTTGGCTTATTTGCCCCTGGTGAACAATGTTCTGCCGCTGCCACATTAGGAATGCTTTATTATTTTATTTTGGCGCATCAACCTAATTTTGATGTGGTTTGGTGTCGGGGAACTGTAGGCGAAAAAATCTTCCGTCCTTGGGTAGAAAAAATTGCCAAAGCTGGTGGCAAAGTATTACCAAAGCATCGTGTAACTGATGTAATTGTTGATGATAATAATCGCGCTACTGGTGTGGTTTGCGGTGAGCAAGTATTTGATGCTGATGCTGTAGTTTTTGCTGTCGGTATCACTGGAATGAAGAAAATCGTTTCCTCCAGTCCCAGTTTACAAAGCCGGAAAGAATTTCAGAATTTAGGTAATTTAGGTGCAATTGATGTTTTGGCAACGCGGTTGTGGTTTGACCGCAAAATTGAGATTCCGCGTCCTTCTAATGCTTGTTTTGGCTTTGATACAACTACTGGATGGACATTTTTTGATTTAAATGCTTTGCATGATGAATATCAAGATGAACCAGGAACAGTAATTGAGGCTGATTTTTATCATGCTAATCAATTTTTAAATTTAAGTGATGAAGAAATTATTCCAATTGTGCAGAATTATTTAGCAACTTGTATACCAGCATTTAAACAGGCGAAAGTAATTGATAGTAGTGTAATTCGCTTGCCAAATGCGGTAACGCACTTTGCGCCAGGTAGCTATAGTTCGATGTTGCCAGCTAGGACAAGTTTTGCCAATGTGTTTATGAGTGGTGATTGGATTATTAACCGTCACGGTTCATGGTCGCAAGAAAAAGCTTATGTCACAGGCTTAGAAGCAGCAAATTTTGTCATGTCTTATTTAGGTGAAGGTCAACCTGCTGAGATTTTACCTGTACAAGAAGATGAAGTGCATATCAAAATTGGGCGATCGCTCAACGAAACAGTCCGCCAAATAAGTAAGTCTATCTTGCCTAATTTTTGGTTGCCATAACCCAAAAATTAATCAAAGTTCATTAGGGTGTGTTATGGCGTTAGCCTAACGCACCGATAAATAGTCTGCTGCATGAGATGTTTTGATAGTTTTTTGTACTTTATAAATTAACCTTCTAATCAACGCTGTTAATCACAAATCCAAAATTAGTATGAGTAAGATTTTCAACAGAAGGCGACTACTAAAATTATTAGGTATGACTGCGTTAGGAACATCTGTTTCTAATTGTGTAACTTCCCCAGCCGCAGCTACAACAAATTGGGGATATATCGGCAAACAAGGGCCAGAATATTGGAGTAAACTTTCGCCAGATTTTGAACTTTGTTATACAGGTAAAAGACAAACACCAATTGATTTACAAGTCAGTAGTGTCAAAAGTTTAGATAAAAATAATCAAGATTTATTGGTAGTTAAATATCAGCCAACGCCTTTAAATTTAATTAATAATGGCAAAACGATTCAAGTTAACTATCAACCAGGAAGTTTTATTGAGAGCGATCGCCAAATTTATCATCTGCTTCAGTTCCATTTTCACCACCCCAGCGAACACCACATTAACGGCGAAGAATATGATATGGAACTGCATTTTGTTCACCGCAGTCAAGCAGGCGATTTAGCCGTAGTTGGTGTATTCTTAAAAGCTGGAGATTTTAACCCCAATCTGCAAACAATTTGGGATGCCATACCCCAAACACCAGGAGAAGAAAACCGACTCAAAGATAGCATCATCAACGCTTCTGTACTTTTACCAGCAGAACGCAGATTTCTCACCTATTCTGGTTCTCTCACCACTCCACCTTGCTCAGAAAACGTGAAATGGTACATCATGGAAACTCCCATTGAGGTATCTAGGGAACAGATAGCTAAATTTACTCAGCTATTTCCTGATAATGCTCGTCCAATTCAAGCCTTAAACCAGCGTGTAGTTTTTGAAAGCACCAATACTGGGAAAACTTAGTCGAGGCGTAGGTTCTGCTTTTTCCCAAGTTACAGCGGTTCGCTCAGATATTTTTTGGCGATCGCAATTACTATAACAGGATTTGCCGCAATAGCTTTGGCGATCGCTCAGGAAAACTTGACTATTCTTCTGGGTGCATTGCTAAGGTAGCAGCTTATTGCTTCGCACCCATTTCTAAGACAACACTCCGCATAAAATCAATGCGCTGTTCCAAATCCAAGTTTTCCACGCCTTCGACAAAATCATTTGTTTCTTGTGGTAATTCATAGTCAGAAGGTACAGTAATAATCTGATCACTTTCCATACCCTGTGCTAGGCGTAACCACAATTCCAGTTTGCCACTAGAATGTAAAGCAGTGTAAGCACGACTAATATCACTGTTTGCACAGCCGGCGATATCACGTTGCGCTTGCAATTGCTGTTCTTTTGGCAAAGCTAGGATTTGATCATAAACAGCATTAGCTGTATTTACTTCAGCATTGTCGTTTCCTGACGGAAGCAATTCATCTTTGATATCGAGATAGCCAAACCACAATAAAGCTAATTGCGTATCAACATCAAACTGGCGAAATTGTTCTACAGCTTGTCTGGTGCTTTCGTCGGTTGCGTAAGTCATAAAATATCTCTGATCGCTTGAATTCAACTCAGTAATGAAAATTACTCAGGATAGTTAGCTGTCGCTCACTCTCAAAATCCTATAAATCAAGCGTTTTGATTTAACCCTACTGGAGACATAAATGAGTTTTGCCGCTTTTGACAGATGTAAATCATACACGAGCAGCTAATCAATAACGGATTACACTCAAATAGAAGAGTGCGATCGCTCATACCACAGGTCTAATTATTTTTGAATGTAAATATAATTATGAATCATGAAAATAAGCTAATCGTCATTTAAGTTGCACCATGTTCATGGTAATAAAAGCTGCAAACCCTCTCCCCTGCTCCCTGCTCCCTGCTCCCCTGCGGCCTCAATGTGCAAATTAAATGCTTAACAGCTTATATAGCGGTAGTCAGATATGTTAGGACAACTTGAAAGCTTGAATGCCAGGAATAGTAAGACTTTTCCTTCTGCCTCCTACTGTAGTATGAGCAGTAGAATTTTCTATTGCATTGCGCTACTCACTATCCGAAATTTTTAGCATTCAAAATAACCACAAAAACTACTGGGTCTAGCTTCCACTCAATGCAACATCCAACTACACATCAGCTGTTGGTTATTACATCAACGCAAAAACTAGACCCAGTATAAAATTTTAGACAACTAGATTTTCAATCTTAGCGTCTGTTACCACCACGGTAAGGCACTGCGGCTAGGTAATCGATATCAAAAGACGAGAGTCTTTGCCCATAGTTACCACTTGGATTGATAGCGGCTGCCAAATCTGCAAATTTGCGTGGGTCGCCTTCTGCAAGCCGTTTTTCTTGAGACTTGCGGCTGTAGAATTTCTCCAAAGTAAAGCGCCAGTCGGTTTGAACTGTACCTGCTTTTTCTTGGAAATCTTCGCCGTAGCGGGGTGTAACCAAGTTGTGTGGACGATCTACCAAGCGTTTGCGTTGGTAAGGTACGGTGTTTTCGCCAAAACTTTGGGTGTATTCTTCGCTGTCTAATAACGCATCAACAAAGCCACTAAAACCTTTGGTACCAATCACAATTGACCAAGCGATTTCTTCTTCTTTGTTATAAGAAGAACGACCCAATAAGCGTTTAAGAGCAATGTCAACTAAACGATAGTTATTGTTGACAGAAACAACCAAACGATAGAAAGCCTCAGACTTGGCTAAACCACGGATAAAGTCACGCACAGAGATTGCGCCAGTTTTGAGTTGAGATTCTAAAGTTACTTGGCGGTTGAACTTGAGAATTTCATGTTCGCTGAAAACTTGGCGATAAGCTGCCCAAATGATGCTTTGGATATCAGTGTAAGAACTGACATCTTCTATACGATAGATATAAGGTGTATTTTCATTTTGGTCAGCAACACCAAAGCTTTTAACACGGTGGTTTTGACTGCTGGGTTTGTATTCAAGTAATGGCAGAGCCATGCTGCTTTTTTCCTCTTATTAAAAGATTACACAGAGATTTAGCTGGTGATAAATGAGGAGGTTTGATAACTCAAATCCTCACTCATGCTTTATCTATTGTCCCGCATTAGGTTAGAAGCCAGTATTAATTCCTAACCAATTTAGTACCAGCAAGAGAGTTATTCCTGCGGACATTACCAGTAATACGGCCAATAGTGCAGTCCCATCAAGTTTCTTGCCAGATATATAAGACCAAGAATAATCACGCTCGGTGTTAACAATACCTGCACGTTCTCGATAGTCAGCACCATAGCGGGGAGTAAAGCTGAATGGTCGTTCTACGGTCATGCGTTTGCGCTGATAGGGTACAGTGTAGTCACCAAAAGCTTGAGTGTATTCTTCACTGTCAATCAGAGCATCAACAAATCCATTCCAACCGCGAGTGGCGATGTGAATAGACCAGGCTATTTCTTCTTCCCGATTGTAAGGAGCGCGACCTAACAAACGTTTCAGACACATTTCTACCAGCCGATAGTTATTATTGGGTGTGACAACCAGCTGATAAAATCGCTCTGATTTGGTCAAACCTCGGATAAAGTCTTTAACCGTGATTGACCGATTTTTAAGTTGGGTTTCTAGGGCTATTTGGCGGTTAAATTTGAGAATTTCCTGCTCGTTGAAGACTTGGCGATAAGCTGCCCAAATTAGTCTTTCAACTTCACTAGGAGAGTTGGCTGTTTCAATACGATAGATATACGGTGTATCTTCGTTAATATCTGCCGTACCAAAGCTACTAACTCTTTGATTTTGAGTTGTGGGTTTGTATTCGAGTAAAGGTAATGCCATACTAAAGACCGCCTTGAGAATAAGGTTGGCATCTTATACCCAGTCCGTCTGTACCATTTTGGATTTTAGATTTTAGATTAAGAAACTGCTTTCTATGTCTGAAGTCCATGATTTTTCCAATTGGTATTAGTTACCTTTAATTAATAATTTAGTAACTAGACGGAAAAATATTTAGAAGGTTGTCACTTGGCTTTTACAAACCTTGTGTCCTTCTTATACCTTTATCAAACCACTGAAAAAAAGCCCTTACCGCACGGGGAAATTAGCGCTGGAATTGATGGACACCGGAATACCTTGGGGTACGGTTTCTCTGCTGGTGTCGGGAATTTTGATGTTGGCTAGGTTAACCGATGTATAGGTAACGGTTCTAATATTGATAGAATTAGCCAAAGCCAAGAAGTTTTTGATGTCGCCTTCTATATAGCGAGCATC
This sequence comes from Nostoc sp. C96, assembly GCF_059384975.1. Lineage (NCBI taxonomy): Bacteria > Bacillati > Cyanobacteriota > Cyanophyceae > Nostocales > Nostocaceae > Nostoc > Nostoc sp. C96. Next base: position 2,335,328 of record NZ_CM182020.1, read on the forward strand.
TTCTAGCTTGTCGCGCCAGTAGTTACCGTAGCGAGGGGTAACTAGGTTGAAAGGTCTATCTTTATAGCGGCGGCGTTGGTAAGGAACTATATTTTCGCCAAAGTTGGTGAGATACTCTTCCGAGTCGATTAAAGCGTCAACAAAACCATCCCAACCAGCAGTTGCTATTTTGATTGACCAAGCAATCTCTTCATCTTTATTATAAGGCGCACGACCTAAAAACCGTTTGAGAGCAATTTCTACTAAACGGTAGTTAGAGTTGGTCTCAATGACTAAAGTCCGAAAAGCTTCAGACTTAGCCAACCCTCTAATAAAGTCGCGCACAGTAATGGCGCGATTCTTTACCTGAGATTCTAAGTTGCCTTGGCGAAAGAACTTCAGGATTTCGTGTTCGCTAAATACTTGCCGATAGGCTGCCCAAATTAATTCTTGAACATCACTATTCTCAGCGCAGTTTTCTATGCGATAGGGTCTAGGAGTATTTTCGTTAGGAACTTCGTAACCAGAAACACGCTGGTTTTGAGAACTGGGTTTGTATTCGAGTAAAGGTATTGCCATAGTTTTAGGGTTTTGTCATTGGTCATGAAAAAAGTCTGAAGTCTGAAGTGTGAAGTCTATTTGCGTTTGGCTTTCCCGCAGGGTAGTCTGAAATTTAATATTTCTCTTTCTACCTTTTGACTTTTAACTTTTGACTTTTACCTTTTGCCTTTTAGGTTGTCTTAGTGCCAGGAAGATAACGGTAAGGTAGGGCAACGGCTGTGGGTTTAACAGTTGGTTGGGGTGTACCAGTTTCACGGCTGTTGTCGGGAATCTTCATGTCTCTGATTTGGGAGACAACGGAAGCGGTTACACGTTGATAATTACGTTCGTTAGTAATTATGTTCCCAGCCATTGCCATGAAGTTGCTAGGAATGACGCGCCGAATTTCTTCTTTGCTTGCATAACCTGTGGTACGCGCACTGTAGAAGGAACGACCACCAAGGAAGTTGAGGGTCTGGCGATCGCGCCAGTAATTGTTGTAGCGTGGGTTAACTAAGTTGAAGGGTCTGTCTTTGAAGCGACGGCGTTGGTAAGGTACGATGTCGTCACCAAAATTTTGTTGATATTCGTCGCTGTCTAGCAATTCGTCAATAAACCCATGTAAGCCCTTGGTGGCAATGACAATTGACCAGGCAATTTCCTCATCTTTATTATATGCAGCCCGTCCCAAAAACCGCTTCAAGGTAATGTCTACTAGACGGTAGTTGGAGTTGATGTCTGCTACTTGGGTACGGTAAACTTCTGATTTACCCAAGCCACGAATAAAGTCTCGGACGTTAATCGCCCGATTCCGCAGTTGTGACTCTAAGAAGGATTGGCGATTGCTTTTGAGAATTAGTTGTTCGCTGAAAATTTGCCGATATGCTGCCCAAATGATGGCATCAATATCTTTATCGTCAGTGGCAGCAGATAAGCGATAACTAATTGGAGTGTCTTCGTTAGGTACTTCGTAACCTTCTACCCGCTGGTTTTGAGAACTAGGTGAATATTCCAGTAATGGTATTGACATATTTACTTTTACCTTGTTTTATGGTAGACAAACAAGCTTATTAACGATAGGCTAGTTGTACGCGAGCGCGGACTGCTTTTTCGGTATCTGTTGTCAGCATTTGGTTGAGTCTGGCAAAAATAGGCTGTTGTAAATCGCTATTTTTTGCCAAGGCTTGTAAACCAACAACAGCAGCATACCGAATTGACCATTCAGAGTCTTGAGAAATAAATATAAGTGTTTCTAAGGCTCTTTTGGGCGCTGTATGGCTGGCGGTAAAATCTAGCATAGACCAGTGCAAGTTTCCTAAACCTTTGGCAGCAGCACGGCGGACACTAGGGGCAAAGTCTGTAGCAGCAGCACTGATTAATAAATCTAAAGCACGAGGGTCAGCGATCGCCGCTAAAGTGCGAATCGAATAAGCCCGCGCGCCATAGTTATAGTCATCAATTTGAGATATTAGCTGTGGTACTGCGATTTCTCCCATTTCTGTGAGGGCAGTTGCAGCTACCCCTGCGGCAACTGGGTTGTTATAACCAAACACAGCAATTAGGGTAGGAATTGCAGCTATATCTTTTGTTGCTGCCAAGTTCTGCACTGCTGTCACCATTTTTGCTGGTGTGACGGCTTCGGCGACGGCACGAATTAGTTCATCAGTCATTGGTCAATGATCAATGGTCAATGGTCAAGAGTCAACAGTCATTACTTTTGACTATGAACTATTGACTCTTGACTATAAAAGTGCATCCATCAAATTCATTACCCGAATTGCGTCATCGGAGACAGCAAGTTCCTCTAACTCGTCTGTCAGTTGATGCTCTAGCAATCCTTTGAGGGCAATAAGTTTGAAGCTATTTTCGACCTGAGCGTGAGCGATCGCTTCCGCTGCTGCCAAATACCCAATTGCACCCAAATCCCCTAAGACAACGCGACGTAACTTCAGATCGCCAGATGCCAACATCTGCACTAACCTGTCTCCGTAGATGGGGTTTTGTGTGAGTTGGTACATGGCTCTGGCGGCGGCGCATTGTACTCGTGGTACTGGATGCTCTAGGAAAGGCTGAATGAGTGGAATTGCCTCAGTAGCGCGAATGGCTCCCAAGGCTTCGATAACTGCTTCGTAGGGCTGGGTTAGGTGGGGTAGTCCCTCTACTTGCACGGCCTCGGCAACACCACCATCTAACATTTTGATCAGTGCTGATGCAGAAGTGCGATCGCGCAGCATTGCTAAGGATTGGGCGGCGGCTTCACGCACATAGAAGTCAGCACATTCTAGGCATTCAATTAAGCTCTTTACTGCTCTAGCATCGCTTAACTTACCTAATGCTCTAGCTGCATTGCGGCGTAGTGGATAACCTCCCAGTTCTGTCCTATCAGCTTCATCGTTTAATGCGGCAATCAAGGCATCCACAGCATCGGCTCTGTTAACCCGGAACTTGCCCAGCCACCAAGCTGCATAATAGCGGAGACTTAAATCTGGTGATTGCAGGTTAGCGATCGCTAACTCTGGTGTGAGCTGTGGCGTGTTCTGGGCGGGAAATTCTTCCCCACTGGGTTCTATCATTACCAGGGGATTATTCCTCTTCAGCAGTTAATGGCTCAATCTTGATGATTTTGCCACCCAAACGGGTAATTCTTTGGTATTCTTCATTCATCCGGCTGTATGGCACTGTAATAAATACACTACCGCTATTGCGGATATTGTATTTATTTCTGTCAGTTTCGGAGTTTTGCCGCAAGCCTACAACTTCGTAACGAAATACCCGGCTAGCAGATGAAGAAACGCTACTAGCACCCAGTGTGGTTTGACCGAACATTACTTCTATATCTCCTGTTTGGTTGTAAACTCTCTATTGCAGCAAACAATCTAAGCTGGTGTAACACTGGCTATTTTGCCACCTTGCTTATGAATTTGCTGAATTTTTTCAGAAAGCCGTTCGTAAGGTACGATAAAAGCTGTGCTGCTTCTTCTCACGCTTGGGTAGCCGGGATTGCGAAGTCCTGTAACTTCAATGCGGTAAACACGATCTGCTTGTCCGACAGCGTTGCCTAAGTTCCGCTTGGGAGCTAGATCTGCGGTGGCACGGAAACTCCAGTTGTTATTAATGCCGGATGGGCCAACTATTGAGGAAGCTAGATTGCTGGCTAATTCCCGCGCTAGGCGTGATTTTTTCCCTTCTACTTGGGCGCGATCGCTATTGGCATAGCCTCGGTATAAACGGAATATCCGGTTAAAACCTACTGTTTTTTGCCCAGGTTGAGTTTCAAAACCACGATAGTAAGGTACGATGCTGTCGCCAAAGTTGTTTTGATACTCTACCGAATCAATGTAAGAGTCAACTTCAGCGTCGTAACCTTTGTTTTGGTACAAGTCGAGGTGATAAACAACTTCTGACTCATCGTAAGGAGCGCGACCCAACAAATGTTTGTAGTTGAGTTCGATCAAACGAGTTTGGAAGCTGTTATAGAAAAACTTGGTTTTGTAGAGTTCTGATTTGGCAACGCTACGCACAAACTCCCGCACTGTCAGGTTTCCATCCCGCAGGAGTGATTCTGCGCTTACGAGGCGTTCTGATGCCATGATGTAATCATTACCCAAAACTTGCCGATACACGGCACGAATCACGGCTTCGACTTCTTCTTTGCTGGCGTTGGGGCGCAGTTCAACTCTACGTGCTTCGCTGTATGGCTCTGTCCCTAGCCTAGATGCTGCTGTTGTAATTGCCATTTTCTATCCCCCTATTGATGTTCGACTGCTTCGAGCCGACTGCTTGCTGAAATAAAGCCTTTTATTTATGCCCACATAAAAACTATGCCCGGGGCTAGATCCAACTGCTAGGTGATTCCATCCAGCACTTGCATCCCTCCCCGGGCAGAAAACTATCTAGCTGAGAGCGTTGATAGCGTAGTCGATGTAGGTGTTAGCTTCGTTAGCAGCTTGACCAGACAAACCATGATTAGCTTTGATGTGCTTCAGAGCTTCTACGTACCAGCTAGGAGACAAATCAAAGGAGCTGTTGATTTCAGCCAAACCAGCAATTAAGTACTCATCCAATGGGCCAGTACCACCAGCAACTAAGCTATAGGTAATGATCCGTAGGTAGTGACCAACGTCACGAGCGCACTTAGATTTACCACGGCTGTCAGCAGCAAAGTTAGGGCCGGGTGTTTGGGTGGTGTAGGGGAATTTTTGGTAAACAGCTTGGGTTGCTCCATCGATCAAGCGTTGAGCGTTGGAGGTCAAACCACGAGCAGCTTCTAAGCTGGCAGCAGCACGTACATAACGACCGTTAACAGCTTGCAATTCGGTGTTGCCTAAGAAACGTCCTTGGGTGTCAGCAGCTGCGATAGCTTCGGTAATTGGTGTTTTAACCATCTTTTCAAATCTCCTTGGTATTTTTTAGTCTTTTTACCTGGTTGCCTGATACTTGCGTATGAGACTTTTGACTGCTATTAACCAACAGCAGCAGCAGCACGATCAAAGTAGCTTGCTACTTCGGAGATCAATGCACTGCAATCACCTTTGGTGATACCGTTGGGATCGTTAGCGATCGCAACAGCTGCATCTTTCATCTTCTGAACGCCAACAGCTACAGAAGAACCAGGTGTACCTAGAGCGTTGTAGGTTTCACGCAAGCCGTTTAAGCAGCGATCATCCAGGACACTTGCATCACCAGCTAAAATAGCGTAGGTTACATAGCGCAAAATGATTTCCATGTCGCGCAAGCAAGCAGCCATACGACGGTTGGTGTAAGCGTTACCACCAGGAGCGATCAATTGGGGTTGCTCTTCAAACAAAGCACGAGCAGCGTTGGTAACGATAGCAGAAGCGTTGCTTGTAATGCGGTTAACAACATCTAAGCGCTTGCTGCCTTCTTTAACAACGTTAGATAGAGCATCTAATTGTTCGTTGCTTAAGAACTCGCCTCTAGCATCAGCTTGAGAAGTTACCTTGGTGAATACATCTAATGTCATGGACTCTAATCTCCTAATTCCTTAGTTGAGAGATGTCTCGATTAAAACTGGTAATGTTTTATCAATTTTGGTCGGGATGGAACATAACAGACCAAGTATCCCTTTGTATTTTTGCTGCCCCTCAAATTTGCCTGTTGCTTCATGAAAAAAATTATGAGAATCAGGTTCGGTTTTATGAGAAACGAGCAAACTTTACGAATTGACTGCCTTGTTTATGTTCTGTCTGTTATTTACCCCTCCAGCTTATGTTTATACAACGCTATAGATCCTTTATTTGTTACAAATTATGAATAAATAAGTTGCAGTCATAAGAACCCCCTCAAATCCTTTACATACAAGGGCTGTAACTGAGAAAAGTGAAAATTTTTCGTTACATAACTTCATGGTTGCCAAATTTTTCCGTAAATATGGCGGGTTTAATATTTTCTTAATTTTCTTACAACCCTTACCAAGCAACATATTGCCGTTCTACACCACTTTTCGCATCCGGATGGTTATTGTAAAGAAACATAAAATAAATATTTCGCAACATTTTTGTGAGTGATTGGTTGAAAGTCCAAGGTTAAGAGTTAATTAATCAATGGCGACAAAGCTAGGGCGATGCGCGATCGCACTACCTGATCGGCTTCTCCCGCGATCGCATTTTGTAAAGCCGCCTGAGCTTCGGGGGTGGCTATAGCTTGTAAAGACACCGCAGCCGCATAACGCAATCCCCAATCTTCAGGGGTAAGCAAAGCCCAAGTTAGTTTGTCTTGCACCTTAAGAACTACTTCTACATCGTGAGAATTAATCGCAATGTTTCCTAATCCTCGTGCAGCAATCCGGCGCACATTCCCTTGGCAATGATTAGCGACAGTTGTACCTAAAACTTCCGCTAATACATCCAATGCGTCTGGAGAACCAATTTGAGCTAAAGCCTGAATAATATGAGCTTGCAAACCTTGATCACAAGAAGCTTTGTAAGCAGTAATTAACGGTTTTACTGTCGAACTTCCTAGCTTGACTAACGCCTCTACAGCAACAGCCCTCACAGTTGGATGATGATGACTCAAAACGGCAATTAAGGCATTGATAGTCTCTAACTCTGGTGTGTCACTAACTGTGATTGCTGTAATTGCTGAAATCACAGTTTCTGGTGTTCCGGTATGATTTATTTGTGAAATTAATTGCTCATTCATAAAAAACTGCATGACAAAAAGGACTGGTGATAGAAGTAAAAAAGTAAAAGGCAAAAGGAAAAAAAGCTATAAAAGTATTTTGCCTTTTAACTTTTTATTTTTGACTTGTAAATACCAATCTTAAAAATTGATTTTTAAATTTTAAAGTTGAATTAGTAAATCATCTATCGCTTGAAAAATTAACAAAGCTGTTTTTTCTTCATAATTATGACTTTCCAAAAGTGTTTCTAAAATGCGCTTTAAGTTCAACAGCTTCAAACTATTAGGAACCTGCGCCGTCAAGATTGCTTGTATAGCTTGTTGATGTCCAACTGCACCTAAGTCAAAAACCGCAGCCCAACGTAAATACATATTGTCATGGTTGAGGTTTTTAACAATACGTTCGATGTATTGAGGTTGTTGAGTCAACAGATACATATATCGAGCCGCAGCACATTGCACTCGTTCAGAAGGATGTTTCAAAAATGCTTCAATTTGCGGCTGTGCTGACCAAACTTGGAGCGTTGCTAATGCTTCAATTAAAGCCTCATAGGGTTGTTCTTGAGTGCTTTGCAAAAGATTGAGCAAAGGATTTATGGCTCTTTTGTCACCAATAGCAGCTAAAGCAGCGATCGCCGCTTCCGTGAAACGCAAATCTTCGTCACACTCTAACGCTGTTACTAACGCTGTTACAGCTTGGGGATTTTTCAATTGTCCTAAAGCGCGTGCAGCTTGACGGCGTAACGGATAACCCCCCCCTGGAATACGATAGCGTTCATCAAATAAAGCATCACATAACGCCATACAGCCTGCTTGTATTTGATGTTTACCCAACCACCAAGCGGCATAATAGCGAATTTGATTATCATCACTAGATAATGCGGCGATCGCTGTTTCTGGCGAAAGAATTGGTTCGGCTGTGTTAGTGGTCATGATGAAATAAAGGTGTAAGGGATTAAGGGTGTAAGAGTATAGAGAGATTTTTTACACCCTACACCCCTACACCCCCACACCCAGTTTCAAAGATTACCCGCTGAAATTATTCAGCACTTTTTACACTTGCGAAATGCTGACTATTTTACCGCCACGCTTGTGAATTTCTTGATATATAGCTGAGAGACGTTCATAAGGTACGGTGTAAGTCTGACGGCTGCGGCGGACTGCGGCTTGAGAACCGACTTTACCAGCGATCGCTTCAACAACAAACATCCGGCTATCTCCTTTGGCAGCCGAACTAATTAAAGTTGGTGCTTCTGAAACAAAACCCGTACCTGCGGAAGTTGGTGGCAAAATTCCATTAGCCAAATTCAATGAAACTTTAGTCCGCAAGCGAGAATTTCTTCGCCCCATCTGAGCATTATCACTATTACCACAACCGCGATAAAGTTCTAAGATCCGATTAAAACCTACGGTTTTCATTCCAGGAATTGATTGAAATCCTCGATGATAAGGAACAACAGAATTCCCAAAAGCATTGTCATATTCTGAGCTATAAATGTAAGATTCAATATCTGCATCGTATCCACGACCAGCATATAAATCTACATGGTAAGCAATCTCTGATTGATCATAGGGCGCACGTCCCAATAAGTGCTTATAGTTTAATTCAATAAACCGCACTTGGGAGTTTTGATAAAAAAAGCATTCTTTGTAAAATTCAGATTTTGCTAAAGTCTCGACAAATTGTTTTACACTAATTTTGCCATTACGCAATAAAGCTTCGGCACTAGTAAATTTTTGGCTGGCATATAATCCTTGACGACCAAAAATTTGTTGATAAGCAGCCCGAAATACTTTTTGTAATTCGTCTTCACTCCAATTTTGGCGTAGCTCTACTTTAATACCGATTTCGTCTCTAATGCCTAGCCGTTCTGCAACTGAAGCACTCATTTTGACAATCACTCCTTTTTAAATCTCTGTTTGCCATAAAATTGGGTCTTTGGTAGTAGAAAATTACCGCATGAAAGTAGAAATTTTTTCTACTTATTGGGCAATTATCTATTTCCAAAGACCCAGAAGTTTTGTATTAGCTTAAGGCGTTAATTGCATAGTTGAGATAAATGTTTGCTTCACCGGCGACATCACCATTTAAACCATGATTATCGCGGACGAATTCGAGAGCAGCTATATACCAACTAGGAGATAAACCCAGAGCGCTGTTGAGTTCGCTTAAGCCAGCAACTACATATTCATCTAAAGGGCCAGTACCGCCAACAACACAGCAATAGCTGATGGTGCGGAGATAGTGGTCAATATCGCGTACACACTTAGATTTCCCTTCGGGTGTAGAAGCATATTGAGGGCCACTCATTTGAGTGGTGTAGGGGAATTTTTGATAAACATGATTTGCTGCTGCTTCTGACCATTTTTTGCCATTATTTGTAAATGCTTTAGCAGCTTCTAAACCAGCACGAGCGCGGTTGAAACGACCAAATACTGCTTGCATTTCAGTATTGCTGAGATAAGAACCACGCAGATCAGCAGCTGCGATCGCTTCAGTTAAAGGCGTTTTCATAATTCTCCTAATCTCCTCGATTTTTGACTAATGATTAACAACCAGTTTGAGAAAGTTTGAACCAACAAATTTATTAAACAACAGCACTTGCAGCGCGATCAAAATAGTTGGCTACTTCAGCAATCAGTTGATTACAATCACCTCTGGTAATACCATTGGGATCATTAGCAATTGCAATAGCAGCATCTTTCATTTTCTGAATTCCTGAAGCTACAGCATCACCAGGAGTACCCAGAGCTTGATAGGTTTCACGCAAACCATTCAAGCAGCGATCGTCCATGACACTAGCGTCACCTGCTAATACAGAATAGGTGACATAACGTAGAACAAATCCTAAGTCACGGATACAAGCAGCTTGATTGCGATTATGGAAACAAGCACCACCAGCATTAAAAATTTGGGGACGTTCAGCAACTAAAGCACGATAGGCATTAGCCACAATTGATGAAGCGTTACCATTAAGTCTGTTCACTATATCTAACCGCTTATTACTATCAGCAACCATTGCTGATAATGCGTTGATTTCATCACCGCTTAGATATGAACCTTTTCTATCGGCTTGTTCAACTACTTTGGAAAAAGCGTCAAGCATTTTCTATTCCTCCTAAAGGTCATTCATTGCAGATTATCAATGCGTTTTATAGCAATTAATCAATTGAAAAAAATTTATTGCATCACACAATAGCTATTTCAACTTAGTGATTTGAAATAACAATATTTGGCGGCAATCAAATATTTTAAAAAACAGCTAATTTTGCTGGGTTTTTAATTGCTTTTAAAACCTTGTTCGTATTTTATATATTGGTTGAGTTCGTTTATTCTTAAGTTTTGTAAAATAGTGTTACTCCATACAGCTTTTTAGCTAAAGTGTTGCCCTACAAAGCTTTTGCTAATACTGACGAAATATTTGCTTTACAATTAAACATTTTTAGACATCTTACTTCATATAGTCTCTCATTTTTTTTGATCTGAGTAACAAATACAACTTATATATCAAGACTCTCTGACAGTATGGCGTGCGGAAGTATATAACACAGCAGGAATCAAGCTACTGTTGAATACAAACTAAAAGTTGAACATTAAAGCTTTTTAACTTTTAACTTTTGCTTTTTGACTTCTGTGTAGTGTGAGTAGTTTGTTTAAAATTTGTTAGAGAAATTTTGTTACTTATGTCACAATGTTTTATTTTTATTTAGCTAATAAAAATAATTTAGATTTTTCATCCCACATATATTCTTAATTTCCTTATAACTTTTGGTTTACAAGGGTTTCATGCCGTATTCTCACCACTTACTGCCATTTTGGTAAAAAACTTCTGTGTAAGCTTTTGTAAAGCTAATTGAAAGAAAGTCGGACAATTCTTTATATTCTTTTTTAAGAAGAGATTGCGGCTCTGCGGCGGAGAACTTCTAATAAAGTTGTCAAAGTCGCCGGAAGTGTTGCTGTCACCTCAATCCAATCTTCAGAAATGGGGTGCTGCAATTTTAGTCGCCAAGCATGTAATGCTTGTCCGGGAAGATTTACGCCTACAGAACGACCAGAACCATAAACAGGATCACCAACAATGGGATGTCCGATTTTGGCGCTATGAACCCGAATTTGATGAGTGCGTCCTGTTTCTAATTGAAAGTGAATTAATGTGTAGTTACCCAAGCGCTCTAATACTTGCCAGTGCGTAACTGCTGCGCGGCCACCTTCTTCTACAGGTACAACGGCCATTTTCTTACGGTCTTGGGGATGGCGACCAATGGGGAAATCTATCTTACCACTTTCCGTTTTAGGCGCACCATAAACTACGCCTAAATATTCTCGTCGTGCGGTTTTTGCTTGGAGTTGCGCTTGCAAATGTTGATAAGCAATGTCAGTTTTGACAATAGCGATCGCACCTGTTGTATCTTTATCTAATCGATGCACAATTCCCGGACGCTGAACTCCGCCAATACCAGGAAGGTTAGGACAGTGCGCCAACAAAGCATTTACTAGTGTGCCATCAGGATGTCCCGGTGCGGGATGGACAACTAAACCCGCAGGTTTGTTAAGGATCAGTAACTGGTCATCTTCGTAAAGAATATCTAGGGGAATCTGTTCTGCTTGTAGCTCTAGGGGTTGCGCTTCTGGTATTTGTAGTGTGATGCGATCGCCTGCTTTCACATTCACCTTCTTAGATGTGCAGACTTTATCGTTAACTTGCACATTACCCTGTTCGATGAACTGCTGAATGCGAGAACGAGAAATATCTGGTAACTCTTCCGCAAGATAACGGTCTAAACGTTCACTATTTTCTGAAACTTGTAAATTAAATTCTGTCTGCATCGAGAATAAGGGTGTAGAGAGTAGGGATACTGAAGGATGATGACTTGGTAAGCTCAAACCTCAGACTAGCCTGCGGCAAGCCGCTACGCGTCTACATATTTCACACTTCATACTTCATACAGTTTCCGGGTAGATGATGTCATGTTTGGTAGAAGAAGGTAGCTGAGTCACCATAAGCGTAAGTCCAATTTACACAAGTGGCATAGTTAATTTTAACTTAATAGTTCAATAGTCAAAATTTATAACTTTGTGCTGTTAAATTGGGAGATTTTACTTTGCATATTTCTTCACTCAGATAGATTGCCACATTTAAAATGTTTTAAATTATCTCCAGCCTGCGTAACATGATTAATTACTGTACTTCTTTTATCTCTCCGGATACTCTGCTTAATTTTAGACAGTTGAAATCTTTAAATAAGAATTACATTCATATCTTCATAGTTTGTTTATCATAAAGCTAATATATTTTAATCTGGGAGTAGAAAATTAGATTAAACTACCATCAAGCATTAAGCTAAATTTAGATACTGTGCTTGTATTAACTACACTTTTTGAGTTTTTCCACAAGCTTTGGTTTATGGAACTCAGATCTAGTGCTGAGTCAATATTGATCGACATATAAAAGCAAAATTTGTTTTTAGTGCTGATGCCACAATTATCTGCTGCAAGTGTTGTCTAGAGTAAATTTTCAACTTTTCACTGAGGTGCTTTTTACTACGGAGTATTGGTTCATACTGTTGGGTGTAAAACTTTGACTGAGTAAGTATATACCTAAATTAAGTCATTTCCCATTAAAAAGCTATCTTTTCAGTTAATTTATACGTAAAGCAATGACAATTTTGCTACTGATGGGTTGGAGCCAATACTTCTAAATGCAAAATATGCTGTACTGTTAAACTAGCCAAATTATTGCCAGCGAAGAAAGCAAAATTGACGTTTGGATACTGTTTACAGACAACCAATTCAGTTATTTTGCTATTGAGCAATAGCTTAGTTTGGTATTTCTTAGTTAGGTGTAGTTAGGGTGGCAATATCTTATCAGAGATTGACTACTTTAGAGTTAGGGGTAAAGAATCTCTGTACTAACTAAAATGTGGCCGCTATATTTAGCGGAATAGCATCTCTAAAATATTTTACTGTGAATGCCGACTAAGGAATTCACCAATTTGACTTGCCAATATGTACTTATATTTAAAACTATTCCGATGAAAACCCTCCCTATTAGTAGATATAGATTCTTTCAAAAAATCCAGCCGTTATCTCTGTTGAAAAAAATCACCAGTAAATCTGTGACTGGTTGTTTACAAGTGTTTAGCACATCAGGTGCTTGGTCAATATATATAGACGAAGGTAAGTTAATTTATGCGTGCTACTCCGAAAAAATGTTCGAGCCACTTTACCGGAATTTGCAGCGTTTGAGTGAGCAAATTTCGACTTTACCTTGTGGTATTGACGCTCAACTTAGAGCCATATTTGAAACAGGCGCTGGTAGTCAAACCATTCCCAACCCAGATTATTTAGCAATTTGCTGGTTAGTTAATCAAAAATATATTAGTCCAACAGAAGCAGCCTTACTGATAGAACAATTAGCCTTAGAAGTTCTAGACTCATTCTTGAACTTAGAAGAGGGGAGTTATGAATTCATCCCCGAAAGCTTTTTGGATGATATGCCTAAATTCTGCCATCTCAATCTCCGTTTATTAGTCGAACGATGTCAAAAGCGAGGAAGAGATGGAGTTTATCAAGATAGTTCGCCATATACAGAAAGTAGCTCGGCTGGGGTAAATTACCAAGAGTTGCATTCGTCATTTTTGCACACCAAGCCAAAAGCTCAACCCAAACCGGAACCACAATTACCTAAAATTAACCGCTATCCATCACAGCCTGCTAACCCTGGCCATCATAATTATCAAACTAATTCTTCTCCATCAACAGAGAAAAAAATCTACACTATATTTTGTATTGATAATAGCCCTGCTTTATTAAATGTAATTAAAAATTCTTTAGATGAGCAAATATTTTCTGTACTGGGAGTTACAGATTCTTTAAAAGCTTTAATGGAAATTCTCCGCACTAAACCAGACATTATTTTATTAAACGTAGATATGCCTGATTTAGATGGTTATGAGTTATGCAGTTTGTTACGCAAGCACGCATATTTTAAAAATACACCCATCATTATGGTGACTGAAAAAGTTAGCCTCATCGATAGAGCAAAAGCTAAAATAGTCAGAGCTTCCGGCTATTTAACCAAACCTTTTACCCAAGGGGATTTGATGAAAATTATATTTCAACATATTATGTAATTCCAGCGCGTGTCCCCCATTATTTTATTTTCCCCAAATTAAATCTAAACGTTCTTGAGCTTTTTTGAGTGCTGCTTGGGGAGATTCACCCATCAATGAAGCCTCAATTGCTCGACCAAGACTTTCCGATAGACGATTATATCCAGCTAAAGTAGGTCGAGCGCGTGCCACAACCATTTGCTCTAAAAAAACTTTCATCCAAGGTCTTTGGTTAATATATTGTTGATAAGCTTTGCTTTGAGCAGTTTTAAGATTAACTGGCAAAAAACCTGTACCAATTGCCCATTCTGTTTGAAATTCTTCACTTAAAACATATTCTAAAAATTGCAATGCAGCTTTCTTTTTCTCTGGTGTAGTCTTCATCAAATAAAAATTACCTGTACCTGTGACAGTTGCTTGATCAACATCACTAGGTATGGGAAAGACTTGATAATCTGTCTTAGATTTGGTGATATAAGTCCAAGGCCCAGTAATTTGCATAGCTACACGTCCCTGAAGAAAAGCATCTTCTTCATAACCTCGTTCTGGAGGAGAAAGAATCGCTGAACCATCTTTTAATAAGTCTTGCCAAAACTGTAGAGCATGAATTGCTCCAGGATTATTTAAATTAGGCAACCCATTATTGATAACTTCACCGCCACCACTAAATAAAAAGGGAAACCAACTAAACACAGTCCATTCTCCCTTACCCATAGGCAGCAACATACCATATTGTTCTGGTTGGTTGTCACCATTGCGGTCTACAGTTAATTTTTTGGCAACTTCTCGCAATTCTTGCCAAGTTTTAGGTGTGTTGGTAATACCCGCAGCTTGAAATAGGGTGGGACGGAAAAAAATACCTATATTACTTGTGTAGAGTGGTATTGACCACAAATGACCATCTAATGTTAATTCTTCTAAAAGGTTAGGGCTAATTTCTGACTTTAGAGGCAATTTATCTAGCCATTCTTCTAAAGGCACAATTGCTCCAAGTTCAACAAACTGACCAGTAACTTGCGGATAAAAGGAGAGAATATCTGGAGGTACTTGAGCAACAACTGCTGTAAGAATTTTTGGTAATTGTTGATCCAGTTGACCAGCATAAATAGATTCTACTTGGACATCAACATGAGTCTGATTAAATTTATCTACTAACTTTTGAAATACATCTCGATTTACTGGTGGATTGATTCCCTGCCATAGTGTTATGTGCGTAACTTGGTTATTTTGTGATTCTTTTGCTTGACAACTCGATAAAAAGATGAGGCTGACGCTTAAGATCACGATCAAAAGAGGAACTCGCCAGATAGAACGAAGAAACTGGTGAATAATTTTAACCACAGCAAATGGAAAGATAGTAAATTTCATACCTATGAGGCTGTTCGTAAACGATTATGAAGTAGCCAAAACTTGTTAATTAATGACCACAAATAATTAGTTATTTGACAAAGCGGGCGATGGGACTCGAACCCACGACGTTCACCTTGGGAAGGTGACATTCTACCACTGAATTACACCCGCAAATAGTTACTGTTAGCTAAGTTAGAGCTAACAGATATTATACCATATTGATTAGTTTTGGATTTCCGAGACAGATGTGTTGTTTGGCGATCGCACACCCCTAACTTCTCTTTCTTCCACAGGTGGTTTTTTGCCAAAACCGTAACGCAGTGTGTTTAAAAACCAAGTCTGGAAGTTGTCAATATAGCTAAATATTACTGGCACTACTACCAACGTCAGCAACGTAGAAGTTGTAAAACCGCCCATAATAGCAATTCCCATTGGTTGGCGCACTTCTGAACCTGCACCAATACCCAACGCTAACGGAAGCGTCCCAGCAATTGTGGCTAAGGAAGTCATCATAATGGGACGCAAGCGCGAAACTCCAGCTTCTATCAAGGCTTGGCGTTGCTTCTTGCCTTCCTGCATATTGATGATTGTGTAATCTACTAACAGAATCGAGTTTTTGGTAACAATTCCTAAAAGTAAAACGATACCAATCAAGGCGTAAATTCCCAAAGGTTTTTGGGCAACCATCAAGGCGACTAATGCACCACCTAAGCAAAACGGCAAGGCTGCCATAATTGATAAAGGATGTAGAAAGTTGTTATATAGCAGCACCAGAATTGCATAGATGCACATCACAGCGAGGGCTAATGCACCGCCGAAACGACCAAAAATTTCCTGCATAATTTTGGCACTACCAGAAGGTTGCTGCACAACTCCTGGTGGGAGGTTTTGCATCGCCGGTAATTGACTAACTGCTTTGACGGCTTCTCCTAAAGAAATACCTTGTAAGTTGGCTTCTACCGCCACTTGGCGGGCGCGGTCGTAGCGGTTGATGGTGGCGGGGCCACTACCAAAGCGGATATCTGCCACAGCGACGAGAGGAATTAAACTACCGTTTTGGCTAGGGATTTGGAGATTTTTAATCGTATTGATGTCTGCGCGGGCTGTGGGGTCGATTTGCACACGGATAGGGATTTGCCGATCGCTCAAGTTAAACTTAGCCAAGTTAGCATCATTATCACCAATAGTAGCTAAAGAAGCAGTTCTGGCGATCGCTTGTACTGTTACGCCCAAATCGGCGGCGCGTTGAGGATTAGGTATAACTAAAATTTCTGGTTTAACTAAACTGGCAGTAGAAGAGACTTCCACTAATCCAGGTAAGTTACGCATTTGTTTTTCTAAGTCATCCGCAGCTTGATTTAACGCTTGGGGATTTTCACTCCGCAATACAATCGATAAACCTTTGCGACTATCTCCCGGCCCTTGACTTTGAAAGCTAATTCTCGCCCCTGGTATTTCTTGAAATAATGGGCGGATTTGTTCTTCAAACTGTTTTTGCGAAATATGGCGTTCTTCCTTGGGTTTTAGCTGAATTGACAAGGTAGCTGAATTGATTTCTTCTGTGGCTAAAACCTTTTCTACAATTGGATTTTGTTTAATAATGTCCGTTGTTTGGGTAACTACTTTATTCACATCAGCCAAAGTAGAACCAGGGGGAACTTCAATCGTCACGTTAGAAATCCCTACATCACTATCATCGACAAAACCCTTGGGAATCAAGGGAACCAACATCAGACTAGCGATGAAAAATGCAATAGCGATCGCAATTGTAGTTAATCTATGGCGTAATGCCGTTTGTAATAAAGATTTATAAGGCTGAAACTGATTTTTTGTTGCTTGATTTGTGGTTTGACGATAAAAGATTTGACTTAATCTGTTTTTGGCGTGGGTGGCACTAGGTTGGGAATGCGCCTTCTCTTTTAATAGATACGCCCCCATCATCGGCGTAATCATCCGCGCTACCATTGTGGAAAAAATTGTCGACACGGCAACAGTCAGACCAAAGGGTTGGAAAAACTGCCCAGGAACACCACCCATAAACGCCACAGGCAGAAACACTGCAATAATCGTTGCCGAACTTGCCATCACAGCTAATCCCACTTCGTCAGAAGAGTCAAAAGCTGCTTCCCAAGGCGATTTCCCCATCGCTATATGCCGTTCCATATTTTCAATTTCCACCACGGCATCATCGACTAAATTGCCTACAGCCAAAGCCAAAGCCAACAAAGTCATATTATTGAGGGTATATCCCAACGCTTGCTGCACTGCAAAAGTCGGAATCATCGATAAAGGTAGGGCAACGGCAGTAATTAAAGTAGCTCGCCAGTCTCGCAAAAAGATTAAAATCACAATTACTGCCAACACCGAGGCTTGAATCAACTCATCAATGGTGCTTTGATAAGACTGGCGAATAATATCGGCTCTGGTAAAAATTAAATCTACCTTGACATCTGGGGGCAAAGTTTTTTGTAGTTCGGCAATTGCGGCTTTCACCCCTTGTTCTACACTCACAACCACACTGCCAGTACTTCGCAATACTTGAAAAGCTACCACAGGTTGATTATCTAAACGGGCAGTTTGTCGCACATCTGCATATTTATCTTCTACACTCCCCAAACTAGATAAAGGTACGGAACCCCCATTAGGCAGGAGAATTTCATAAGTTTGCAGCAAATTCACACTAGCTGCACTACCAAGGGTACGAATTGTTTGTTCACTACCGCCAACTTCGGCGCGTCCACCGGGTAAATTGATATTTAAAGCCCGAATTTGGTCGTTGACCTGGGTAGCGGTGATGCCTAAAGATTGTAAGCGTCCAGGGTCGAGGTTAATGCGGATTTCGCGGTCAACGCCACCGATACGTTTAACTTGTGCCACACCTTTAACCGCTAATAAAGCGCGGCTAATAGTTTGGTCGACAATGTTGCTGAGTTCTTCGACAGAACGTTGATCTGATTTGACGGCATAAAAAATAATTGGCCCACCAGCGAATTCTAAGCGTTGGACAATCGGGTCGTTAACATCTTGGGGAAGATTTTGGCGGATTTGAGCGATCGCATTTCTGACATCATTGGTGGCGCGATCGCTATTTGTGCCTAAAATAAAATTTATCGTGGTTGCAGATTTGCCATCACTCACCGTAGAAATCATATTATCGATGTTGCCCAACCCAGCGACAGCATCTTCAATTTTTTTCGTCACTTGCGATTCCAGTTCTGCTGGCCCTGCACCCGGTTGGGTAACAGTCACAGAAACCGCTGGCACATCAATGTTGGGGTTGGTGTCAATTCCCAAAGATATGAAAGATAACCAACCAACAACTGTCAAAATTAAAAATAAAACTATAGTGGGAACTGGTTTTTTAATTGACCAAGCCGAGATATTAAAAGACATCTGAAGTATAAAGTGTGAAGTATGAACTATGAAGTGTGAACTATGAAGTATGAACTATGAAATTTCATCCTCCTGCCTCTTGCCTTCTGCCTCCTGGACAAATAACTATTGACTAACTCTCACCCGATCGCCATCTTTGAGATAACCTGCACCATCAATGATGACGCGATCGCCTAATTGCAAACCATTTTTAATTTCTACGAGTTCGCTGTTAATTGGTTCGCCGACCTCAATTTTCTGACTACGAACTAGATCATCGCCGGAGAGGGTGAATATCATTGCACTACCATCAGCTTGGGGTTGCACTGCTTTTCGTGGTATTACCATTGCGATCGCTGTATTTGTCGTAATCGCCGCGCGGGCAAACATCCCTGGTCTGAGTAAATTGGTTAATGGTAAGTCAATTTTGACAGTTGCTTCTCGCCGTTTATCGTTCACTAGCGGTTGTATTTCTCTTACTCTGCCTTGCAACTGCACGCGACTATCAATATCTGAGGAAATTTCCACAGCCGCGCCTATTTCTACTTGTGGTAATTGAATTTCTGGAACATCTGCCTGAAGTTCTAATCTGCCATCCCGAATAATCGAAAATAGTTTTTGTGTTCCCCCAATCACAGTGCCAACTTGGGTTTGTGGCGGTATACCTGTCACATCACCAATTCTGGCTAATTTCTCCGCCACAATTCCCGAAATTGGAGCGCGAACTACAGTTTGTTTTAACTGTGTTTGTAATTGTATGGCCTTAGCTACGCTGCTACGCACATCAGCCTTAGCTTTGTAAATATTTGCTTCTGCACTACCTGTATTAGCTTGGGCGCTGAGAACATTAGCTTGAGCGCCACGAATGTTTTCTTCGGCAACACGTACAACTTCGACGGCTGTTTTAACTGTGTAGGCGCGAGTATCGAGTTCTTGCAGACTAATTGCCCCAGCAATTGCCAATTTGCGATAACGCAGATAATTCTTTTGAGCTTCTTCTAACTTAGCCTTGGCTTGTGCTAAATCGGCTTTTTTTTGCCGCACTATTGCCTGATAAGATTCTACAGTGGCTTCCTGAGAGACCATACTTGCCTGTCTAGAACCAACATCAGCTTGTTTAGATTCTATCTCGGCTCTGGCTCCACTCATTTGAGCTTGCAGCATAGAATCATCTAAAATTGCCAGAACTTGACCTTTTTTGACATAAGTACCTTCTTTAA
The DNA here is from genome assembly GCF_059384975.1 of Nostoc sp. C96. NCBI lineage: Bacteria > Bacillati > Cyanobacteriota > Cyanophyceae > Nostocales > Nostocaceae > Nostoc > Nostoc sp. C96. The sequence goes on from NZ_CM182020.1 coordinate 2,355,043, forward strand.
TATCTTCAGGAATGATTTTGACTTGCAAACCATTGGCTTGGGGTAGCACTGGAATTAAATCGCGGGCGGCGATTGTGCCTGTCGTATTGAATGTGCGAGACACACGCGTAGCTTCTACTGGGGCGACAGTCACCGTCATTACTGGATTAGCTTGAGGCGGGACTTTATCTGCCACAGCTTTTTGTTGACGTGGTGGCAATTGAGTTAACACCCCCAGACCGCCTAGGGCGCTCGCTATGCCTAAGCCAATACCTACAAACATCGGTGTTAGCCACGGGCGGGTTTGCGGCTTTGCCTGTTGTTCATCCGCTAGATTTTCTTCTCGCCTTAGTTCTGGCATACTTTCGTCACTCACGAGACGCACCTCCACTCTGGAAACACACAACTACTGGTTATTTTTAAGAAAGTTTGAGACTAATTACCATATATTAAATCTGACTTACATCTCAAAATTTGACTGTAATAATCCCCAATATGATAACCATGACACAAGTCATGTTTTTTATTAAAAATAAAAATAAAAATAAGTGATTATACGTAAATATTGTTCATCAATATGACAGGATATTTATCTCACTCAATAACTCTTGTTAGTGTCACACATCCTTTGTATGCAGATCACTTCATTGTGAGTATAAATATGGAAAACTAATGAACGTAGGATACGCCAAATTGCATCTGTTGGCAGTGAACTAAGAAACCATAGCCTATCATGTGATCAAGATTTCAAGGCAAGTAGCATTCACACCCTTATTTAAGTTAAAAAGGATCAAAATACCTGCAAACACTTACTTAAGCCTTGATGTTGGCATTCTTAATAACAAACAAGAGATATTTTTATCTGAACTGAGCAACCAAATATGTTCAACGCCACTGAAATTTTAATTGATGCTTTTGTCAAGCAAATTCGAGAAGGCTACAGTCGCACATACGGCTGCCTAAAAAATGATTATCAAGACATCATAGCCTGGGCTGGAAGTATGGCGTTGGAAAATATTGCCAATAGCGATGCCTTGTACCATAATGTCGAACACTCTATTTTAGTTACCTTAGTAGGGCAAGAAATTCTCCGTGGCAAACACATCCGCGAAGGTGGTGTTTCTAGTGAAGATTGGTTGCACTTTATTATCTCCTTGGTCTGTCATGATATTGGTTATGTCAAAGGAGTTTGCCGCCAAGACCAAGAAGCATCAGGCTTATATGCTACAGGTAAAAATGGCAGAATGATTTCCCTGCATCCTGGTGCTTCTGATGCCAGTCTGACACCTTATCATGTTGATCGAGCCAAGCTGTTCATTGATGAGCGTTTCGGTGGTCACAAGCTCATAGATGGTGAAGTTATTAAAAGTAATATTGAATGGACTCGCTTTCCCGTACCTAAAGCAGAAGATCATCAAGATACTGTTAACTTTGCTGGCTTAGTACGGGCTGCTGATTTAATTGGACAATTGAGTGACCCCCGTTACCTGAAGAAAATTACCTCGTTGTTCTACGAATTTGAAGAAACTGGGATGAATAAAGTCTTAGGCTATGAAACCCCAGCCGATTTACGCAAAAATTACGCCAAATTTTACTGGAATGGTGTGCATCCTTATATTAAGGATAGTCTGCGCTACTTATCGCTCACCCAACAAGGCAAACAAGTGATGGCGAATCTCTACTCGAATGTATTTGTTGTGGAACACGAAAAAAGTCAAGAAGAAAATCTGTACATGATTGAACAGTTACATGCTTAGTCAAGGGTCAACAGTCCAAAGTCCAAAGTCAAAATAAATAAAGTTTGACCTTTAACTATTGACTAATCACATTTAACCCTTGACTATTGACTATTGACTCTTGACTATTGACTAAAAACTATGAATTGGTGGCAAAGACTGAAGAAAAATCCTTTGGCGCGATTTGGAGCAATTTTGCTGTTAATTTTCTATGTAGCGGTGATTGCAGCAGATTTCGTTGCTCCTTACGACCCATATATTTCACAGCCAAATGGTTCACTGCTACCACCAACAAAAATTTATTGGGTTTCCCAGTCTTCTAAGAAATTTATCGGCCCGCATATTTACCCCACAACTCAAGGTAATACTGATATAAATACAGGCGATCGCCAATTAATTGTAGATTTTACTAAGCCCTCTCCTTTACGTTTATTTGTATCTGGGCCGCAATACCATCTATTACAGCTGAGTTTACCACTACCACCAAAATGGGATGAAGTCACCATTTTTCCGGGAATTCCCTTAAATTGGCATTTATTTGGTGCAGATAATGGCGTAAGATTAAACATTTTTGGCACTGATGATCAAGGACGCGACCAATTTAGTCGATTGCTACATGGCGGCCGCATTAGTTTGTTTATTGGGATTATCGGCGTAGTTTTTACTTTCCCTCTTGGTCTACTGCTGGGTGGGATTTCGGGCTATTTTGGTGGTTGGCTCGATAGTGTCATTATGCGTTTTGCAGAAGTTCTGATGACTTTCCCCAGTATTTATCTGTTGGTGACATTAGGTGCAGTTTTACCACCTGGCTTAAGTAGTACCCAGCGCTTTTTATTAATTGTTATTATTACTTCTGTTATTAGTTGGGCTGGTTTAGCTAGGGTAATTCGAGGACAAGTACTTTCTATTAAAGAACGGGAATTTGTTCAAGCTGCACGCGCAATGGGTGGAAATCCACTTTACATTATTGTTCGTCACGTTCTGCCGCAAACTGCTACTTATGTAATTATTTCTGCAACCTTATCAGTTCCTAGTTTTATTAGTGCTGAAGCAGTTTTAAGTTTGATTGGGTTAGGAATTCAACAGCCAGATCCTTCTTGGGGTAATATGCTTACCCTCGCCAGCAATGCTTCAATTTTGGTATTACAACCTTGGTTAATCTGGCCGCCAGCCGTACTAATTATTTTGACAGTATTAGCATTTAATTTACTAGGTGATGGCTTAAGAGATGCTCTAGATCCCCGCAGTTTACAAAGATAAGGGGAAGTGTGAAGTCTGAAGTATAAAGTGTCAAGTCTGAAGTATGAAATTTCGGCGTTGCATAATAGAGGGATGACTTGAGGGTATCTACTGTGCAATGTCCATACTGCGGATCTACGAAAATTCGTAAGAACGGAAAGCGAAGAAGTAAACAAAATCACATTTGCGTATCATGCGCTCGCCAATTTATTGATTTGTACGAGCCACCAAAAGGATATTCTGAGGAATTGAAACAAGAATGCTTAAAAATGTACCTTAACGGTATGGGTTTTCGTGGGATTGAACGAGTCAAAGGAGTACATCATACTACTATTATTTATTGGGTCAAACAATTGGGAGAGAAACTTCCGGACGTACCGAAAGAAGATGTAATTCCAGAAGTTGGAGAACTTGATGAATTAGAGACATTTGTTGGTTCAAAAAAAACAAAATTTGGTTATGGACAGCAGTAAATCACTTTACTCAAGGTATTTTAGCCTGGGTTTTGGGAGACCATAGTGCCGAAACTTTTGAGCCATTGTGGAAAATTGCTAAACAATGGAAAAGCTATTTTTATGTGACAGATGGCTGGAAAGTTTACCCAAGCTTTATTCCAGATGGAGACCAAATTGTCAGTAAAACATATATGACACGAGTTGAAAATGAAAACACTAGGCTTAGACATTATTTAGCACGCCTTCACCGAAAAACTTTATGCTATTCCAAGACAGAAGAAATGCTGAGATACTCGGTTAAATTATTACTTCATTATTTGAAGTATCAAACTGTACCTACATAAATCGATTCATCCCTTCATTCAGCAACGCCGAAATTTCATGCTTCAGGCTTTTGACTATTGACCATTGACAAATGACAAATGACAGAAACTTTGTCGTGTCATAATAATTCAAGCAATCCCCTTTAAAGAGATTGAAACCTAGAACAGAAAAGAACTACGTGCGATAAAATCATGCAGCCTGAACCGCAAGTCAACATCCTTTTGGTAGATGACAAACTAGAAAATTTGTTGGCATTAGAAGCAATTTTAGAAAGACTGGGAGAAAAGTTAGTAAAAGCCACTTCTGGAGCCGAAGCTTTGCGGTGTCTGCTGCATCAAGATTTTGCGGTAATTTTGCTGGATGTGCAAATGCCGGGAATGGATGGCTTTGAAACTGCCAACCTGATTCGTAGTCGAGAGCGATCGCTGCAAACTCCAATTATTTTTCTGACAGCCTTTAGCACTAGTGATCAAATGCTATTTAAAGGCTATGCTCTGGGCGCTGTTGATTATTTGCTTAAACCCATAGATACGAATATATTAATATCGAAAGTTACAGTCTTTGTTGAGCTATTTAAAAAAACTCAAGCCATTAAAGAACAAGCAACTCAACTAGCAGCTGTTAATGCAGAACTACGGCAAAGTGAAGAGCGATTTCGCTCCCTTAGCACTTGTTCTCCTGTAGGGATTTTTGAAATGGATACAGAGGGCAAATGTAGATATAGTAATCCTCACTATCAGGCAATTTGTGGTTTAAATACAGTAGAAAGTTTAGAAAAACAATGGCTAGAATTTGTCCATCCAGATGACCAAGAACGCGCGATCGCTAGTTGGAATAAATATCTTGATATAGGTAGCCAAAACTATTCGGAAGATTTTCAATTTCTCACAGCTAGTGGTGGACACCGCTGGGTACAGGTGCGTTCATCACGTATGGTTTCGGCTCAAGGGAAATTACTTGGTTATGTCGGAACTCTCGAAGACATCACCGAACGCAAGCAAGCTGAAGAAGTTCGCGCTCAAATCATTCGAGAACAAACAGCCAGACAAGAAGCAGAAGCCGCAAATCGGATGAAGGATGAGTTTCTGGCGGTGCTGTCTCATGAACTCCGCACGCCTTTGACTTCGATGTTAGGCTGGTCAAAAATTCTGCGTTCTAAAAAACTGGATGACAAAGCGACAGCTAAGGCTTTAGAAGCAATTGAACGCAATGCTACATCTCAAGTGCAATTAATTGAAGATATTTTAGATGTATCAAGGATCATTCGCGGTCAGCTAAAACTGAATTTATGTGCGGTGAACTTAAGTGCTGTGATGGAAGCAGCCCTAGAAGCAGTGCGCCCCTTAGCAGAAGCTAAACATATTCAAATCAACACAATTCTCGATTCTTCTATTGGTTCAGTTTGCGGTGATCCAGTACGGTTGCAGCAAGTAGTCTGGAATCTTTTAACTAATGCAATTAAGTTTACACCTAAAGATGGTAATGTTACAGTCCATCTAGAATTGATACAGCACAGAGATAAAGAGCCTGGTGGAGAATTCCCTTCAGAGGAAATTGTCATTTCTTCTGGCTTGTCTCCCATACGATTTTTTACCTCTGCTTATGCTCAAATTCAAGTAATTGATACAGGTATTGGTATCGAACCAAATTTTTTACCCAAAGTATTTGAAAGATTTCGCCAGGCAGACAGTACCACCACGCGATCGCACAATGGATTAGGCTTGGGACTAGCAATTGTCCGACATTTGGTAGAACTGCACAACGGGATAATTCTCGCAGACAGCCCAGGTAAAGGTCAGGGCGCAACTTTTACCTTGAGACTCCCATTAATGCCAAGCAACAGTCTTGATGGTAAAGCCGAAAATTCTCCTTCTTGTACAGCCGCTACTACACCCTTAGCTGGATTGAAAGTATTGGTTGTAGATGATGAAACCGATAGCCGAAATTTTTTAGCATTTATGTTTGAAGAGTATGGTGCAAATGCTATAGCTGTGGCATCAGTTGATACAGCATTGGCAATCATCGAACAAACAAAACCTGATATTCTGGTTAGCGACATCAGTATATCAGGCCAAGATAGTTATAATTTAATCCAAACAATCCGCGCTTTAGCACCCGAAAATGGTGGTAGCATTCCGGCGATCGCTCTAACTGCATTTTCCCGCGAAGAAGACCGCTTAAAAATTCTCGCAGCCGGATTTCAACATTACTTAACTAAACCGATTGACCCTGAGAATTTAATTAACGTAGTTACCAGCGTTTTAAAACTACCACCGTCTGTAGCAATTACTTAGCCCTAACTGAATCCATTTTGTATAGCAGAAGGCAGGAGGCAGGAGGCAGAAGGCAGGAGAAAAAGTCTTACTATACCTTGCATTCAAGCTTTCAAACTGTCCTAACATATCTGACTACCGCTATATATTAAAAGTAAACATAAACGTTTAGTTGACAGCAAACCTGCCATCGATCCACGTTAACGTTGCCTTAGTCTTGTTTAAGCGCTACCGCTGATGTCAGGAAAAATAAATTATGGGCGATCGCTATCACAACCCAAAAATTAACCCCAAGCGACATAAGGCAGTTTACCAGCCGTAGCGCGAATTTTCTCTGCATTAGCGACTAACTGACCACAAGCATCCCAACTACCAGAAACAAACATATTTCTGGAACCTTCACCCATGAAAACTGGTGCTGTAAAGTCACCCAGTTGCACTTGTAAAGTTTCTAAATTTACCGTTACTGTTGCTTGGGGATTAGCTGTTACTAGTTCTTGGAGTTTTTTTACAGTCGCTGCCTCAGCCGTGACACAAGGTACACCAATAGCCACGCAGTTACCCAAGAAGATTTCCGCAAAGCTTTCACCAATTAAAGCTTTAATACCCCATTTTGCGATCGCTTGCGGTGCGTGTTCTCGTGATGAACCGCAGCCAAAGTTACGGTTAACAATTAACACACTGGCATCCTGATATTGGGGTTGATCAAAGGGATGTTCACCTTTTAAAGCTGTGCGGTCATCGATAAAGGCATTTTCTCCCAAACCGTCGAAAGTAATAGCCTTTAAAAAACGAGCAGGAATAATCCTGTCTGTATCAATATCATCACCAACTAAAGGTATAGCTTGTCCAGATACTTGTTTAACTTCACTTACCATAATTTTCTTTGCGCCTTTGCGCCTTTGCGCGAGATAAAAAAGATGTGGTTTGCAAACGCAGAGTGTCGCTGAGGTAAACGCGGAGTTTGATATCTACAGCAAGTCACGTACATCAGAAACTTCGCCTTTAATGGCCGCAGTTGCTACCATAGCCGGACTCATCAGTAATGTGCGACCAGAGGATGAACCTTGTCTTCCTTTAAAGTTGCGGTTAGAAGAAGAAGCACTAATTTGTCTACCTTGGAGTTTGTCGGGGTTCATGGCTAAACACATAGAACATCCTGGTTCACGCCATTCAAAACCCGCTGCTTCAAAAATTTTGTCTAATCCTTCGGCTTCGGCGGCTTGTTTGACTCTTTCGGAACCTGGAACAACAAATGCCTTGACTCCTTCAGCAACGCGGCGACCTTGGGCAATTTTTGCGGCTTCTCTGAGGTCGCTGATTCTACCATTGGTGCAGCTACCAATAAAGCAGACATCAATTTTTGTACCTTTAATGGGTTGACCAGGTAACAAATCCATGTAGCGATAAGCTTCTTCAGCTACGAAGCGGTCTTCTTCCGCCAGTTCTTCGGGCTTGGGGATGAACTGATGAATACCGATACCTTGACCGGGGGTAATTCCCCAGGTGACAGTAGGGGGAATCTCGGCTGCATTGAATACAATTACATCATCATATTCTGCATTAGCATCACTCTTAATCGATTCCCACCAAGTTACTGCTTGATCCCAATCTGCACCTTTGGGGGCAAAGTCTCTATCTTTGAGGTAATCGTAGGTAACTTGATCAGGATTGACGTAACCGCATCTTGCACCACCTTCGATCGCCATATTACAGACTGTCATGCGTTCTTCCATGTTCATCTGTTCAAAGGTAGTCCCGGCAAATTCGTAGGCGTAACCGACACCACCTTTCACGCCGAGTGTGCGGATAACATGCAGAATCACATCTTTGGCATAAACACCAGGGTTAAGAGTGCCGTTAACTTCAATTTTACGGACTTTGAGTTTAGCGAGGGCGAGGGTTTGGGAGGCGAGAACGTCGCGGACTTGGCTGGTACCAATCCCAAAGGCGATCGCACCGAATGCACCATGACTCGATGTGTGGCTATCACCACAAGCGATCGTCATTCCTGGCTGGGTTAATCCTATTTCTGGGGCGATGACATGGACTATACCTTGATTGCCAGAACCAATATTATAAAAAGTTAAGTTATTTTCTTGACAGTTTTGTTCCAGGGCTTGAATCATTGCTTCTGCCACACTATCGGCAAAAGGACGCGCCTGATTATCTGTGGGAACAATGTGATCTACTGTAGCTACAGTGCGCTGAGGAAACAATACCTTGAGACCTCGTTCGCGTAACATCGCAAAGGCTTGAGGACTGGTAACTTCATGAATTAGATGCAGGCCGATAAATAGCTGTGTCAGCCCTGAAGGAAGTGTACCAACGGTGTGTAAGTCCCAAACTTTATCAAACAGGGTGCCTTTGCTCATAGGTCAATCGTTATTTAACGAGTCAGGACTTTTATGGTATCAAAAAAAGCGCCCGACAATTTTGGATTTTAGATTTTGCGAAAAGTTGAGCCAGTGCGTTGGACGGGTTCCCCGGCTTGTACCCCTATGGGGAAGCAAGCTACGCGTAGCGTCTCCGATTAGGAGAAGCAACTGGCGTTGCGTGCGGGGAGAACTTGCGTGCGCGGGTTCCCCGCGTTGAGCAAAGTTCGGGAGATTCCCCCATTGAGCAAACTTTTCAAGACGGATTTTGGATTTGGGAATAATCTATAGATCAATTTAAGATTTTCGATTGATTTCACAGATAAATCTAGGGCTGTTACTGTTAAAAAATCATTTTCTAGACTTTGGCGATTTCTCTGGCCTTTATAGGGAAATTTGTGTATTTACAAATGGCAAGCAAGAGTTTGATTTTAATTGGAGAAATTCATGCAAAATCTTTTTGAGGGAATTTTGCTTCACCATTTGAATGGCAATATTTACATCTAACCATTCTCGTTGTCTTTGTCCGGCTTCGGGATAATCTTCAGTTAACACTTCAACTAATAATAAATACATCTGCACTTGGTAGATTTTGCCGCGTTTGCGATATCTATAACTACCTACTGGATTGACATCTACTTGCCCAATGATACCTGCTTCTTCCCACGCTTCTTTAGCAGCAGAAGCAGGTGGACTCATCCCTTTGGCAATTCCGCCTTTAGGAATTACCCAGTTATTGCAATCGCGGGTTGTAATCAGTAAGATTTCGATGTTGTCGTTCTGCACTCTATAAGGAATGACTCCCGACTGCTGGAAGATTTTGCTGATTTTCTGATTCATGAACTTTTTGGATGAGTGTCATCATCAAACAAAGCAAGAGGTTATTTTAGCTAAGTCTCAATTTTATAAAGCTATTAGGCATCTACTATAAGGCAGAAAGCTTTGAAAAGTAAAAAGTAAATTTTGATAAATATAGGTATTTAAAAGCCATTTTTATTCCTTTTGCCTTTTAAGTTTTTACTTTTGCCTTATTAAGTTAAGCTGGCTTATGATCCAAACGAATAGCAGCCTCTAGAGCAGATTTTTCTTTGGCGCGGCGAGCATAAGGCTGTAATTGAGCGCGATCGCCACCTGTCAAAATACTCAATTCTTCCAAACTCATGCCTCGCATTAACATTTCTACACGCCAGGTTTGTTGTGCTTGAACAATTTCTGGTGGTTTACCTTGGGGTGTTAGCAGTCCCTGAGTCCAAACTTCCCAACTTTGCAGCAATTGTGAGTCAGAAATAGGATTACCTACATTGTCAACAAACATAGCCTGATGATGATCTTTACGACTTTTGAGCCATTTAATTAAAGGATTGTTGGTGTATGAACCGTAGTGTTTGCCCAAAATCCACTGATTTGCCGGGACTTGGCGGGGTAAACCTGGGGTGGTGATTTGCAAAATTAGCCCTTGGGGATCAGATATTTGGTGCGATCGCTGCAATCCCACTATCTCTGGAACAGATAAGCCGGCACCAAATAACAGGTATGCTAAAGCATAGTCTTGTATTCCTGACTTCCTAGAATTTTGCAGAATTTTATGCACTAAAATCGCAGGCAAATCATCTACTTCTTGGGTAATGACAGCTTCTCTTGCTAATTGGGGAGCAGCGGACATTGCTCCGTGTAAAAACAACTCCACTAGATTCTCTAAAAAGTCATCTCGATCTTCCCACAGTTCATGAAATTCGCTAGTAAATTCAATCACCGCATAGCCCAAAATCATGCCATTGAGTAAACTGGCTAATTTTTCTGCTGGTAGATAGGTGTTGATATCTCCCTGTTGGATGAGGGTTGCTAAATACTGCGCTACATAGCGGTTAGCTTCGGTTAATCCTCTTCCCAATGCTCGGCGATTTTCGGCGGGAAATTGGTCTGCTTCACCCACTACAGACCGCACAAACTCAGGGACTCGTTCTAATGTATGTAAGCTATCACTTGCATAATCTTTCAGGGCTTGGTAAACGTTGCCAGGAGGAGTAGCTCGCCTAACTAAGGATTCTCCCAAATCCTTAAAAGCTGCTGATTCTTCTAACACCGCTAAAAGTAACCCATGTTTATTTCCGAAATGGCGAAACAGCGTCACTTCATTGACTCCAGCTTTTTCGGCGATTTGACGGGTGGTAGTACTACTAACTCCCTGAGTAGTAAATAATTCTAGTGCCGCTTGAATAAGACGTTGACGGGCTGAAATTGATTGAGATGCCATAAGAAATAATGCAAGTGCCACTTGCATAAAATACCAATAGTTGTTACGATGCCTAATGTAAGTGATACTTGCTTAAGTCCACTGTAACGAACTAGTCTACAGAATGGAAAAATTTATTGGGAAGTTTACCCACATCCAAAGCAAATCACTTCATGATCCATCAACGGAAATGTTTATGACTGCAAAATATCTGGCGGTTGCTCCTGAGACAGGAAATTCACCTCGCCTCAGATGGGTGAATGTGGTATTTTTTGCTACTATTCATGCCTTAGCTCTGTTGGCTCCTTGGTTTTTTTCTTGGTCAGCGCTAGGATTGCTAGTATTTCTCCATTGGCTGTTTGGGAGTATTGGCATTTGCTTAGGATATCATCGACTGTTAAGCCATCGGAGTTTCCAAGTACCCAAGTGGTTAGAATATGCGATCGCCTTGATCGGAGCCTTAGCACTTCAAGGTGGGCCAATTTTTTGGATTGGTGGACACCGCCAGCACCACGCCCATACAGAAGATATCAACTTAGATCCTTACTCTGCCAAGCGGGGATTTTGGTGGAGCCATCTACTGTGGATTATGTATCCCCGTTCTGAGTTTTTTGATTATGAAATCTATAAAAAATATGCGCCTGATCCTGGAAAGACAACCTTATTACCGCTGGTTAGATCGCTACTTTTTATTATTGCAAATTCCTTTGGGAATATTGCTGTATGCTTTGGGCGGTTGGCCTTTTGTAGTTTACGGAATGTTTGTCCGCGCAGTCTTATTGTGGCACTCCACTTGGTTTGTCAATTCTGCATCACATATTTGGGGTTATCGTACCTTTGATGCCAATGATGAAGCACGTAACTTGTGGTGGGTATCACTGCTAACTCATGGCGAAGGTTGGCACAACAACCATCATACTTTTCCCCACGTAGCCAAAGCTGGTTTCCAGTGGTGGGAAATTGATATCACTTGGTGGAGTATTAAAGCTTTAAAAGCATTGGGTTTAGCGAAAAAAGTCGTCTTACCACCATCACAAATTGCACGTCAAAGATGAATTAACTGATAGTAGTCAAGCAAACTTCTGGCAGAATAATAAGAATAGTGGCCAGACGAAAATCATTAATATTGCGGGTGACAATTGCTTTTGTACTTGCTGATTTGGCAGAGGCATGAGTCACCGCATCCTCAAAATTATTTAATTAGATTATGGCAACTTATAACTAGCAACTCGCATAGTTAATTTTCCTTGACGAGGATTTTGACTAAATATAAATGCTCCTTCTTCCTTTTCGCCATCAGACAAAAAATCAATTTGTTGCTCTCCTGTTTCAACTACTTGATCAGCAATTTGTAATTCAGCAATAATTTGCACTGATTCAGCCGTTTCACCACCAGTATTAACTATTTCAAAAGGAACATAAAATTTCCCATCAATTTCTCTAACTACTGGTTTTTGATTTAGCGATAAAATGGGAGGCTGATCTTTTTCATTCAGCCACATATATCCTACTAAGCTAATAACGACTGCAAGAATAGATGAAGCAATCCCGAATGTGATCCACTCAGCTAGAGAACGTTCTGGTTGTGGTTCTGTTTCTATCATATTGCTAACCTACCTGCCGCGCCGCCAATGGTTGCAGGTAATCCTAATACTAAAGTATGTTCTAACCACATCGTCCAAGGGTCTGACAAAGTTAACTTTTGAAAGAAAAATAGCATTATTCCACTTGCCAGTAAAGATACTAAATACGATATAGTAGTTTCACTTAATGGACGCTGAAAAATTCCCTTTTGCTGTCTCCGTTTTTTCTGGTCGGAAAAACCAGCTTGAAAGACAATAGTATATGAAATTACTAAAGATGCAGCCATTAATGCCCACAGCCAGGGAGGCGAAATAGCTGCGGCTAACATAGGAACTTCATCAGTTGGGGCAATATTAAAAGCAATCACAATTGCGCCAATCACCGTGGCACCTAAATCAGCTAATGTGGCGTGCAAATGATGTTGCTGAGGTTTGCTATTACCATTACCTTTATGACTATCTGATGTGGAATTATTTTGATTACCTGATTGGAGAAATTGGTTAGCTAATGCCACACCTAGGGTAAATGGTACACCTTCATATACAACTTTTCCTAGTGATTCTTTTAATGATGTTTCTGGCGTAATTTCTTGCAATAACCACAACATAAACGCAGAACAAACAAATCCAATTGCCATTGCTTCTACGGTATCTATTGCGGCTTCATCAAGTCGCCAGGTATTTCTGCGTTTACGAAAACCATCTGTATAATTGAGTAAAAAAACTACAATAAACATGAGGGCGATCGCTATAGCAATTAATTTTGGTTTTACTAGTGAGCCAATCCACCATACTTCCATAGTATAGATTAGGGGAATCCCAAATAAAAAACCTCCACAAATACCACGTACAATATCATTTATTTCTTGTTTCCAACTATTTTTATTTTGTTTTTTAGCCACTACTAATATGTACCTGATTATTTGATTGTCAGATTTTTATATGTTGTAATATTTCTCATGAATAGATATTTTTCACATCTATCCTTGGTTATTTTCTAAATATATTATTTAACTACTTCTTTTGATAGATAGACAAAAAATTGCTTTTTAGTCGTGTAAAATTTATTCCTAAATTTACTTTAGGAATAAAGACCGAATATACAGCCTATTCTTCAGAATTCTGGCTCCTAAATTTTCAATTCTGTGGTAGTTCGCAATCTTCATGATTGAGCAACCAACGCTTACGCTCTAACCCTCCTGCATAACCAGTGAGTGTAGCATTCGCGCCAACAACTCGATGACAAGGAAGTACGAGTGCGATGGGATTAAGTGAATTTGCCATCCCAACAGCGCGATAAGCCTTTGGCTTACCAATTCTCGCGGCTAATTCAGTATAGGAAATAGTTTTTCCCCAAGAAATGTTTCGCAGTGCAAGCCACACTTGCTGTTGAAACACAGTCCCACCAGTGCTTATGGGAATATTGTTTAAACTTGTGCGATCGCCATCAAAATAAGCTTGAATTTGATTACTAAAACCTTGGGGATTTTTGAGATACTGAAAATCAAAACTGCCATAACGCTTATTAAGCAGCTTCAGCATTCTTGGCTCATAATCAGCAAAGTCCAGAGCGCAAAGTTTTTCCCCATCCGTGACAATTAAAATTGTGCCAATCGCGGAATTGATTTTGTCAATTACTAATTTCATATTTTATTGAGTACTCACATCGAAGAAATATTTGTACCTGGCAAAATTTGAACGCCGGAAATCAGCGCTCAAACTTTGCGCTTTGTTGTTAGTCATTTGTCTTAATAAAAAACCAATGACTCATGACCATCTTCAATAGAGAATGTACAACTTGAACCCACACCAGCTTACTTATCTGCGATTGCGGCATTGTAGTGGGTAGCGATTCCCTCGCCATGTTGTCCAACCATCAGCAATCTTGGTACGACTGTTGTATCTCAGATACCAATTATCTTGCTCTGCACCTAAATAACGAATACCTAAATCCTGTTTTCGGCTGTTGGAAAAACGCTTTGCTAAAGGAACCCACGCACTACCGTTGTCACTAAATCGCCCAACCAGACGCACGCCTGAAGTAGTAGAGCAGACATCTCCACTACAACTAGTTTGTGGGTCATCTACTACCTTCCATTGCATTCGGGCTGGTCTACCGTCAATATTACAATCCCACAACCCAAAGAACCACTCGCCAGCAATTTGGCTGGCTTTAGCATGACTCGATATCAATACCAAACTTGCGGGAACAATCGCCAAGCCTAAAAGCCACTTTGTGATGTTTTTCATTTTGCTGTACCTGTATTTAAGGCTAATCTGTACTTTCTATTCACTTATATGTATTGGTATTCCTAATTTATGCAGCTAATTACAAAATCAAAAATAAATACCAATACCTTAGCCAATTGACGAGTATGAAGATTGATGAACTACCTTGCCTCTCCGCCTTGGCAAAGGTATTGGTCTACTGAATTTATTTTATGACTTAAGATAATTTTCAGTTAAACCAACTTGTATTTAAGATTACAACTACTGAAATACTAAATTTGCAGGTAATTAACCTTCCCTGCTAACAAGGAGCCATCATGATTGTAAGCCGAAATCAACGTGCTGTAGGCGTATTTACTGATCGTCGAAATGTAGAACAGGCACTTTATGAATTGAGAGATATTGGTTTAGCGATGGATCAAGTATCTGTAGTTGTACAGAATGCAGATGATCCTGAAATTAAAGAATATACGCATGATAAGGCTGACGAAGGTGCAACAGTAGGAGGACTTTCAGGGGGCGCTGTTGGTGGTTTGACTGGCTTATTAGTAGGATCTTGGGACTTTAGCAATACCTGGAGTTGGGCCAATCATGCTGGCGGGAGCGGCCGCTACAGCTTTTGTGACAACCCTTGCCGGAGTCAGTCTTGGTGCTGCTACTGGGACTTTTGCTGGTGCATTAGTTGGTTGGGGAATGTCTGAGGAGCAAGCTAGAGCATATAACGATCGCGTAGCAAATGGAAACTATTTAATCATTGTCGATTGTACATTTCTAGAAATTGCTCAAGTCGAAGCCATTCTCAAGCGTTGGGGTGTTGAAGAATTTGGTATTTATGAACATCTCAACAGTGATCTGGAAAATACACATTATTTGGCTCCAACCACTTCTCATACTACTCTTCCTCATAAAAGTGGGATAATGACCAAGTATGGAATTAGTTACTTTAATGACATAGAGAATGCTGAAGCGGCGATTAATGAGATACGTATGGCAGGTTTTCCAGCCAGCCAGATTTCTTTAATTTGCAAAGACTTTTCTCAATTACTTGGTTCAACAGACATCACTTTAAGCGATCGCTTTGATGCAATGCGGCTAGGAATAGCAGATGAGTGGACACGTTTTTACGATGAGCAAATTGAACAAGGCAATTATATTCTGATTGTTAGTGGTACAGACAATGAGCTTGATATATCTAGCTTAATTTTGAGCAAATATGGTGTTCAAGAGTGTCAAATTTATGATCCAATGTTAATTCGTTCTTAAAAGCTAGTACTACTATTAACGTTGCAAATACAGCAGAAAACATGGTTAAAAGGTTTTTAATATATGCCTTGGTTCTGAAAATTTTTACCTCATTCACCTGCAATCTGCTGTATTATTTGAGTTTTGCAAGATAGTCTCAATCCAAAATTTTGTTAATCTCCTCTACCACACTCTATAAAGACACAACAATATCAGAACTGCTACGCAGAAAAATTATTTATTTAGTTGAGAGGTAATGGCACTGAAATTAATAGTAAAACAAGTATTTAATTGGCTAGATTAATGAATGAAGAAGCTATTATTTATCTGTAGTCAAAATAAATTGCGGAGTCCTACTGCTGAGGCTATATTCGCTGAATATGAAGGACTGGAAACTGACTCAGCAGGGTTAGACCACTACGCGGAAGTTCCAGTTTCCACAGAAGCTATTGAATGGGCTGATATCATTTTTGTGATGGAACAATCCCATAAACGCAAATTGACAAAAAATTTTCAACCTTTTCTCAAAGATAAAAAAATTATCTGTTTAGATATACCAGATGAATTTGCATATATGGAACCAGTTTTAATCGAGATATTAAAGAAAAAAGTGCTGCCTTTATTAGGAATTTATTAAAGAAAAACAGCCCAATATAGCGGTTTAAATTACAGTGTGCGATACAAAATATCTTCGACTATTTATCTGAACACTCTAAAATAACCACTATATGCTGCACATTTTTCCGACAAAAAATGTTATTTACCAGAGCAATAGGTGTTAATTTCACTAACTATTGCACTTTCATCACTACTACTCTTTTTTAAAGATGCTAAAGAAGCGTTGGCTGCTTTGAGATTTTTTTTATCAAAAGCAGTAGCGGTATCACGAAAACCCTTACTCGTATCCTGATATAACTTAAGAAAGCGTCCTTGAAAGCCTTGCAGTTTTTCATCTTTAATTTCTAATGCTTTCATTTCACTAGCCAAAGTGTCTATTTTACCTGCAACTTCAGTTAAAGCTTTAGAACCTTTTTCTTTTGGCGGATTTTTGCTCAATTCTTGACTTAATGTTACTGCTTGATTGGCAACTTTGATGATTTTGTTGCATTGAGCTACTTTGCTTTCGCCGCAGCCTGCAAATATAACGGCGATCGCTGCTGTGGTGGAAAGTATAATAGTTCTTTTAACAATACTTTGCATTTTTTTGGGTCTCCTACATAATATCTTAATCTCAGACAATAGGCAGATAAAGCAAATCAGTCACAGCAAAAATACTTCTGAAAGCTATGAGTTTTAAATAATGATTTAACTTTTGCGTCTAACTTACTTTTCGCCCTGCTAAGTTATACTGCATGTTTCTGAAGATGCGTATTTAAGGTAACGAATTTAACAAAACTTAAAGTTATACCTTTCGTTGAGCAAAATCACAGGCGATCGCTTGACTATCAGAAGCTTTTAATTTGTTCTTTGTCAACACTAATGACAAACTTCTGATAAGGTATGGTATTTGGATGTGTTTTGGCTTAGTTGATCAAACTTGATGTAAATCTTAATTAATTAAGATGATTTGTTATAAAAAGAAATATTTTTTATAAGAACACAAACAGGTGTATTGAAGAGTATAAATTTTTTGTGTTCTTTTTATAAATTTTTCGTGAAAATTAAATACTTTAATCAGGAGAAAAAACGCTGAATTCTACAATCTAAACATTTGCAAAACTTCGCGCAAAATTCTTGGTTAATATAACCTTTGGGAAAACTTACGCAACGCAACTACCAAAAGATAGCTTTATAAACTTGTGACTAAAAACTGATATTTAAGGAGGAGTAAACTATATGTGGAAAATCCAAAAATTAACAACGAAAATCAAAAATCTAGCGATTGTCAGTGGTAGCGCTGTTTTGATGACACTGGGAATAAGTACCTCTGCAATGGCAGCAATTTTGTATGACTTAATCGATCTTAGTCCAGAATACAATTCTGTTGGTGATCCACCTTACAATTATTTGCCTACTGACATTAATGATGCTGGTCAAATAGTAGGATATATAAACGCTTTTTATAATAATCGTTATCGGCCTGGCTGGCTGTGGAGTCGTGAGAACGGCAGAGTTTGGATTAATGATAGTTCTGGGCAGGTAGATACCATTGCAATTGTCCCATCTGGTATCAATAATTTAGGACAGGTATCAGTATATAGAATGAGTGCTGATTATGGTAGCTGGAGTGGTGTATGGAGCGAAAGCGGTAGCCTTACTCCTTTAGAAAGAAGCTTTTACCTTCAGAGTAATGCAGCCTATGGCATTAATAATCTTGGGCAAGTGGTAGGTTACTCAAATTTTTCTTCTGAGCCTATATACAACGATTTCGGAGATTTAATAGACGTTGATGGCAAAGATCATGCTGTTCTGTGGAATAGTAGCAATGAACGAATTGATCTTGGAACTCTTCCTGGTAGAGAAAGAAGTTATGCAACTGCCATCAATGATTCTGGTCAAGTAGTAGGAGATTCAAACAATAGTTTTAATGATAATCGTGCTTTTTTTTGGAGTCCAGAGACTGGGATACAAGAAATTGGCACTTTGCCAGGAGAAGATTACAGTACGGCCTCTGCTATTAATAATCAAGGTCAGGTGTTGGGCTTTTCTCGTAGTAGCAATGGAGGGAGTAGCTTTTTGTGGACTCAAGAGGCTGGTATAGTCCCACTCCCAATCAGGGCATCTGATATTAATGACTTGGGTCAAGTAGTAGGTTATTGTCCTGGAGTAGGGACGGAATTTTGTTTATGGAGTCCTGAGACTGGCGTAAGCAACCTCGATATTTCTTTTGATCCTACTGTAGATTGGAAATTAGATGGATTGGTCGGCATTAATAACAAAGGTGAAATTGTTGGTTATGGGCGCAAGCGCAATTCAATTGAACCTAATGCTATAAGTCCTTTCTTACTAACTCCCAGAAATGCTGAACCTGTACCAGAACCAATCACAATGGGGGGTACGTTGTTAGCAGGAGTTGGTTTAGCTTATTTGCGTCGTCAACGTCGGTTGCGTTCTGCTCAAGTTACAGAATAAAAAGATTGATTCGCTAATATCGCTAAGAATAGGTTTGGGGTATGAGAAGAACCTGTTACCACACTCAGCACTCAGCACTTTCTACTCAGCACTATTCATTCATACTCGGAAATTTTCTATAGTTTGGAATTACTAATTATGTAAAATGCACAAAGTAAAAGATATGGAGAGATAGAAAATGGCATTAACTGGGGTCAGGATTGTGTTGGTAGAACCAGCTGGCCCAATTAATGTGGGTGCGATCGCTCGTGTGATGAAAAATTTCGGTTTGTACAACCTAATATTAGTTAACCCCCAATGTGACCCGCGATCGCCAGAAGCCATGAAAATGGCAGTCCATGCCAAGGATATTTTAGAATCTGCGGTAGTAGTGGCAACTTTACCAGAGGCGTTGCAAGGATGTGTCAGAGCGATCGCCACTACTGCGCGTGTGCGTGACTGGGAAACACCTCTAGAAACCCCTCGCAACGCCTTACCGTGGTTACTAGAAGAACCAGAAAAACCCTCTGCCCTAATTTTTGGCAGAGAAGACCGAGGATTAAGTAATGAAGAATTAAATTATGCCCAGCGATTTATTCGTATTCCCACCAGTGACATATATCCATCTTTAAATTTAGCAACCGCCGTCGGGATTTGTTGTTACGAACTGGGGCAACAAGTAGAAATCGCTCAACCTCAGACTACCCAAGAGAGAGAATTAGCACCTTTTGAACTTGTGGAAGCCTACTACCAACAATTAGAATCACTACTGTTAAATATTGGTTATATCTATCCCCATACAGCAGCTAGTCGGATGGAGAAATTTCGGCAGCTATATAATCGCGCCCGACTCACAACTAATGAAGTGGCGATGTTGCGTGGGGTGTTTCGCCAGGTAGAATGGGCGCTAAATAATCGTAATGATGATGAAAACTTATGATGTATCGATTAATATATACGCAATCTCCCCCAAAATAGATAATATGGCTTAGACTAAACAAACTACTGAGTAGTAAAAGTTGATTTCAGCATCAAGCTGCATGAACAGTCAGTTTTAGGCCGGGAGTCTGCAAGAAAAAATTCGAGTGAGTCACAAGGAGTAGCAGTGACAGAATCAAGTGACAAACTAAGAGCTTTCTCGCGGCGACAACCCGTAAATGGCCGCCAGCGATCGCGCAAAGCTCCTAAAGTGGAACCAAAGAAAGCCAAAGTTCCGCAACCACAGCAACGTCCTGTGGTGAGAGAAGCCATGCTTGCACCAAATGCGATCGCAGTTGGCTCAGGAATTCCTCGGTCAAGACAAGGGCTAGTGATGCCAACAGCTGTTAAACCTATCCCCAAAAAACCAGTTAATGTCCCCCCCTCCCCATCCAGCACTGTCAAAGTAAAAACGGTGCGGGTACAGAAGCCGCCACAACCCAAAGTAACCAGAAGAGTATCGAAAAAGACGCGGTTAAAGCCAATGGCCAGAACGATGTTATATATCCTGCGGTTGTTAATCGTAGGAGTTGGCATGGGAGCGATCGTTGGTACAGTATTATCAGTTTTAGACCCAGCTAATCGCATCAATTCAAATTCTTCCGTATCATCTAACGCCAATAATTCTGCTCAAGTTCAGCCACAAAGCACTCCTAATCCCGCAGTTCCCACGTCAGGTTTGTATCTATCCCAAGAAATTACCTCTCTAAAAAATAATGTTCAAAATTTAGCAGCAACTACCCCAGATCTCACTCCAGGTATTTTCTTAGTAGATTTAGATAATGGTGGTTATGTAGATATTAATGCCTCCGTTGGTTTCCCCGCCGCCAGCACCATTAAAGTCCCAATTTTAGTAGCGTTTTTCCAAGATGTTGATGCAGGTAAAATCCGTCTGGATGAAATGCTGACCATGCAGCAAGATATGGTAGCTGGCGGTTCCGGAAATTTCCAATTTAAACCAGTCGGGACACAGTACAGCGCTTTAGAAGTTGCCACCAAAATGATTACCATCAGCGACAATACAGCTACAAATATGCTGATTGCGCGACTAGGAGGTATAGAAGCATTAAATCAACGTTTTCGCAGTTGGAGATTAACCACAACAGTAATTAAAAATCAACTGCCAGATTTACAAGGAACAAACATCACCAGCCCCAGAGAATTGGGGAATTTGATGGCGATGGTGAATCAAGGTAACTTTGTGAGTCTGCGATCGCGCGATATTATGCTGGATATTATGCGTCGTACGGAAAGAGATAATCTATTGCCATCGGGTTTAGGCTCAGGTGCCAGAATATATCATAAAACAGGCGATATTGGCACAATGCTGGCAGATACAGGTTTAGTTGATATTCCCAACGGCAAGCGTTACATCATTTCTGTAATGGTAAAACGTCCCAATAATGACCCACGCGCCGAAAAATTCATCAGTTCCATTTCTCGTACTGCTTACGAAAGCTTGAGTCAAAGTCCTCCACCTACCATCATCAACAACAATATCCCCACGACTAGTTATCCGTCCCCAACTATTAGTTCTCCAGTACCTAATACGACAACTAGTGTAATGCCTCCCAATATTTATCAACCACCTATAATTAATCCTGCTATACCTAACAACATACCCATAAGTGGTTATCAATCACCCATTGTTAATCCACAATCACAATATTACCTCCCAAGATAATTGCATTTATCATGACATCTACCACACCTTCAATTCAGTTTTTCGCAGGCATTTTTGAAGAACTCAGTAATGTTAGTTTACGACGTGGCAAAGTTTCAGGTAAACGCATCGTCGCCATGACTTTTAATAAATTGCAGGCTTTAGAAGGATTGAATAGTTTTACAAAACCGTCTTTAAATTCCTTGCTGTTGACTGATGAAGAAGGTGAAATTAGTGTTACTCCTTCTTCAACGCGGTTTATTTTTGGTGGTGATGAGGGTGATGAATTACAACGGGTAGAATGCCAGTTTGAAATCGAACAAGATGATTATTGGGAACGCTTTATGCGCTTTATGCAGCGGTATGCTGAAGCTAATGGGATGGAATATCAAGGGTGACTGTCTGTTCGTTCACTCTCAAGAAACCAGGGTTTAGGGATGTCAGGGAATAAAAAGTGTTTCTTTGATAGTTTGCTAATCAAACAAGGCAGAAATAAAAAGTAAAAAGCAAGATTTTAATTATGATGAATAATAGGAAATAACAAGACTATTAAGAAGTTCTCCCATACAGACAACAGTAACAATTCATCGCAATTAAAAGGTTAATAAAAATTTATGCGACGTAATCAAATCATCATAGCAAGTACCATAGGCACCTTAGCGGCCATATCCATAGGCTATTTCGGAGTTCAAATATTTGGACGAGACACAATGTACGGAGTGAGCGCCGGAATGGTAGGACTCGGTGCAGGAGAGTATCTTGGTCAGGTTGTTTCCAAGAAAAAGCAGCGGCGAATGGTACTCATCTAGGTAAATAGGTGGTGAAAATGCGAGTAAGGGTCAGGGTTTTTAGGGAGTACTCTGGTAGATATTGGGTTGGAAGGGGAATAATACCTAAAACCATTACGGAGTAATACTGATGGAAGCATACCTAAGAGAAGCGATAGGTCTAGGTAGTACTCAAATCACATCGGAACCCTTAGCAAAGCCGGAAGTAGAGCTAGAACCACAAGTTACAATCTATGATTTTGCAGACTTACTGATCAAAAACGAACCACCGACAATTGAACATCACCAGACTAATAATATAATGATCAAAATTCAGTTAATTTAGGCAAGTAATCATTACTTTGGCTTGTCTACAATATTAATTACATCACATAAAATATATTAGGTGTGCAAGGCTTTGCACACCTAAATCAAACCGATTACTTTTTCTTCTGGTCTTGGCGCTTTTGTTCTAGATAATTCAGTAATTTAACTACGTAAACTTCAAATTCTGCATTTCTTTGGTTGACAGATTCAATAGGCGGAACAGAAAAAGTATCTGGAAAATTAAAAACTATATTTCCTAGACGTAATCCTAAAGGTCGTAAATGTCCTCCTTTAAGTTTAATACGAAAATCTTCTGGGGGCTTTTTCAATTGATTGAAGAACCACTCTCGTGTAGATTTGCCAATATTGTCTAAAGGAAAATAAACTAAGCCTAGTAAATTAAATAAATGACTATTTTTGATTAAAGCCTCGGTTTCTGCGGGGGTTGGTTTGACATTAAAACCAAGTCTGATAATAAAATCGGCTAAAGCTTTAGGTTTAATAGCGCTGTCCAGTCCAGTATTGACTGGTGCTAATAATAGAGATGCTTGGCTTTTAATAAAGATGCTGTTAATTTTGACATTTGACTCATCAAAATAAGTTTGGCTTTGGTCTACATCTTGATTGACATAATAAGATGTTAATTTTTTAGCCTTTGCACTTTGATTTTCTAAGTCACGACGGAGATTTTCTAAATCATTGATAATACTTTGAACTTTTTTAGCTTGTTTTTCTGGAGATAAATTCCCAGAAGTTTGTTTGACTATTTCCCCAATAAACGCTTCTAGTTGCTCTGTTTTTTTAGGTAAAGCACTAAAAGATTCTAATAGTGCAATATATTTACAACCAATACTATGACCTATCCAGGAAAAGTTAGAATCGTCTAGATAGGTTTTATATTCATAACCTGCTACTTCTGCCATTCTGACTAATTCTGGCATGAGTTTATATTGTTCTCTGATGAGAAAACCTGACTCTGCATAATGGTCAAAAGTAAAGTTAAATGGCAAGAGAATGATTGTATAGCCTTGCTTAAATAAACATTCCAGCAGATGGCGATAAAAAAACATCGGGCCAAATGTACCAAAAAAAGCCCCACCAATAAATTGAATTACGCCTTTAGGTTGCGGATGCAGCGCTACCCAACTAAAAGAAACAGGTTTAAATCTCAACTTTAAATTCGTCATGTTTGTAATTGAGTAACAGTACAAATTGAGGCTGTTATCAGTCATGAGAACACACCTTGATAATCATCTACCCAGATAAAATTATGTAACTTCTAAGAATCTCATTTGATTCAGAAGTTGCGGTAATTATGTTTGTGATTTGTCATTAGATACTTCGCATTAACTGCTTATTACGCTGCTTGTAACTTTTATTTACAATTAAGTGCTTTGTCTTGTAGCGTTGTAATCTGCGATCGCCTCAATATAAAATTAATGATCGTCGCGGTGAAAATCTGGAGACTTTATGCCCAAGCTCAACGTTAAGCAGAAAAACTGGTTACTTTCAGTCCATGTTGCATCTGGTAGTATTTGGTTTGGTACAGCGTTGAGTATGATAGCGATCGCCTGGAAAAATACTCATACTACTAACGGTGATGAACTATATGCGATTAATGCAGCTTTAAAACTACTAGATGATTTCGTCATTATTCCCTCAGCCAATTTATCTTTACTAACTGGCGGACTGCTTTGCTGGCTAACGATTTGGGGATTTTTCAAACACTATTGGGTAATTGTCAAATGGATTGCGACAGTCACTTTGATTAGTACGGGAACTGTGTGGTTAGGGCCTTGGTTAAATGCAGCTACTAGTATTTCGGATATAGAGCGATCGCAAGCATTAAGTAATCCATTATATACATTTGATATCAAAGGAGTTCTGATCGGCGGTGCAATTCAAACTTCCTGTGTACTTGCTATCATCGGTATTTCCGTGCTGAAACCTTGGGGTAGAAGAATAGTAAAAGCTCCCGAAGAATCCACCTCATCAAGTAGTTAGAAAAAGTTAATTTAACTTTTCTGATACCGCATTCCAGGGAGTTGGGAGACTAAACCCATCAGTTCTAGTTGTAATAAAAGACCAGAAACAGCACTAGCGGGAATACCTGTGGTTTGGACGATCGCATCAAAAGATAAAATATTGCAGGCGATCGCATCGATGATCTGTTGCATTTGCGGTGATAAGTTCGGCAAACTTAACTTTTCTGTAGTTGGAGAAGTAGCCACTGGATCTAGTTTTGGGACTGCACCTAACAAAGTTAATAGTTCATCTAATTCTCGAAAAATTATGGAAGCGCCTTGGGAGATTAACTTTAAACAACCTTGAGACGGGTAATCATCTAATCTTCCCGGTAGTGCATAGATATCTCTGCCAAAATCGTTAGCGTATGTAGCAGTAATTAATGCACCAGATTTTAAAGGCGCTTCCATTACCAATATTGCCCGACTTAAACCTGCAATAATTCGATTGCGTCGAGGAAAATGAGCGCGGTCAGGTGGGGTTTTGGCTGGATATTCACTTAAAACTAAACCTGCATCTAAAATTTGCTTGTACAAATCTCGATTTTTGTGAGGATAAATCACATCTACACCTGTTCCCAAAACTGCGAGGGTGCGTCCACCAGCTTTGATAGTGGCGCTGTGACTTTCTGTATCAATTCCCTCCGCCATCCCCGAAACAACTGTAAAGCCATTTTTAGCTAAAGCGATGCTAATTTGACGAGTCCAACGAATACCATACTCTGAAGGTTGACGGGTTCCGACAATTCCCACCATCGGTTTTTGTCCAAGATTTTCTTGTAAATCAACTTCGCCTCGATAGTATAAAACTGGTGGCGGACTGGGTGTTTCTAATAGCAAGCGAGGATAGTCTGCATCAGCTGGTGTCCAGAAATGGGGATTTTCTTGCTGGTGTTGGATAAGTAATTGTTCTGGATGTAACTGCGATCGCATTTTGATTACTTTGTTCAAGGTTTGCAAACCAAAACCTTCAACTTCTCCCAACTCGGCTTTACTAGCTTCCCAAGCTGTAGATAAACTGCCAAAATGCTGTTGTAACCGTTGCAATAAAACCGGGCCAATTCCCGAAATTTGCGCCCAAGCTAACCAATACGCCCTTTCTTCTACCACTTGCTGATCCTCACACCCACTCTCTTTGATTATTCCCAAATCATCCGCAGTAGCTACAGTTTTTTCAAAAATAGAAGACAGGTTACAGGGGACAGAGTTCAAAGGATGTCTTAAGTACCTGGGTTATTGCTATCTTGATCAGTTTGTTTGAGCCAATCAGTTAAATTAGACAGATTGGCAAAGTCTAACAAGGCTTCTCCTAAAGATTCCAGTTGAGGTAGAGATAAAACATCAATTTGCGATCGCACTTCTTCTGGTAATTCTCCCACCTTGCGGCTTAATAATCGCAAAACGAGCGATCGGGCTTCTCTCTCGGCTCCTTGTTCAATACCTTGTTCAATACCTTGTTCAATCCCCTGTCTCATCCAACTGGTGACAATTTCCATCACGTCCTCCTGGCTATTCATTTCCAGTCTATCAATCTCCTCTTGAAACACCTGCTCCTCCTGCTGGTTTAACTGTAAATAGGTATCAACGAACCCAGAAATTAAGCGGGTGCGGGCGGGATCTAGCTTTAAGGTTGCCAAAAGTCGCAAACATTCAACTTTGACTTTCGGTCGGTCTGATGCTGCAATCTGCATTTTTGACATCAAGGCCGCTGCTACTGGATTGGCTTGATTGAGATAATCACGCCAGTTCAGCCGATTGAGTTGAATCGCTGTGAAGTTGAATTCTAATACCTTCAAGTTGGGAAACTCAACTATGTGGCTATGAGGTTCTTCTCGGTATGGTTGATCAAAGGAAAACACCACAATCGGATAAACACGCTGCAAATATTTCTGATACAGTCGTGCAAAGTAGAAAAACATCCGACGGCTAAATTCTCGCTCGATGTAAGATTGGGTTTCGATATGTACTAAAAAGCCAACTTCTTCTCCTGCTTGCTTGACCTCAACCAGCAAGTCAATTACTTTATCTTCCCCTGCGGTGAGGTCAGCAAAGTATTCTTGGGGTAGAAAGCGGATAGAGTTACGATCAATTGTGCTGACAATTTGCGGTAGAAATAATTCCAGAAATTCAATGAAGAAAGTCGAAAGTAATTCTTTAAACAGGCGATCATGTTCTGGCATTTCAATCCCTTTTTATGCGGCAGCACCCTAATTTTGCACAACTTTTAAAGTTTGCAGACTTGAATCTGCACATCCACTAATTATCCCACCCATTGTTTGAATTTGTTGCAGATATGCTAAAGCTGCTGTAGTAATTACTTCTCCCGGCATTAAAACTGGGATTCCGGGAGGATAAGGACAAACAATTTCGGCACAAATGCGATCGCTTGTTTGTTCTATTGGTAATGTTTCACTAGCTGCAAAAAAAGCGTCACGAGGAGATATCTGCATAGTATACTCCGCAAAATTCTGCCTCAAAAAAGGATTGATAATTACTCTGTTACGGTGATATTTTTCTGCAAGAATTTGAAAACTTTGAATTAATTGCTCAATATCCCTGGCGGTGTTTCCCAAACTAATAATAAAAGTCAGATTCTGCAATGAGGCGAATTCTGCCGTTACAGAAAACTTTTCGTCTAAAATTTCTTCAGCTTCAAATCCAGTTAAACCTAAGTTAGTAACGTTTACAGTTAAGCGAGTTCTATCTAATTCCCGAAAACCAGGTGATAATTTTGGCGACAAAATTGATAAACCAGGAATTTGGCTGATTTTGGTTCGCGCTATATCTGCAAGTTGCAAAGTCTGCGACATGAGTTGTTCACCATTCAGCACCATTTGTTGACGTGCGGCATCTAACGAAGCTAAAAGTATGTAACTCGGACTGGTAGACTGAACTAGTTGCAAAGCTTTACTAATGCGATCGCTATCGATTCTCTCTCCTTGAATATGCAGCATCGATGCTTGTGTCATTGCACCAAGAACTTTGTGAATTGACTGGACAGTTAAATCTGCACCTGCGGCTAAAGCTGGGGTAGGTAATTCAGCATGAAAAGCGAAGTGTGCGCCGTGGGCTTCATCTACCAACAAAGGAATATTATATTGATGGGTGATGTTGGCGATCGCACCTAAATCTCCGCAGACACCGTAATATGTGGGAAACACTATCAACACCGCTTTGGCATCGGGGTGCTGTTGTAAGGCAGATTCTAGGGTATTGGGCGTGATACTGTGAGCAATATCAAAAACTGGGTCATATTCAGGATTGATAAAAATTGGGATCGCCCCAGAAAGAATTAAACCCGCGATCGCTGAAGAATGCACATTGCGCGGCAAAATGATTTTATCGCCCATACCACAGGTAGCGAGAATTGCCGCCTCAATGCCACAAGTAGAACCATTGACAAGAAACCATGTTTGTGACGCACCAAACGCATCTGCTGCTAATGTTTGGGCGGCTTGAATTACACCTTGGGGCGAAAACAAACTATCTAACTCAGCTAATTCGGTTAAATCTGCCCGAAATAACTTTTCGCCCAGTAAATCAGCCAAGACTGGCGATATTCCTTGACCCCGCTTATGCCCAGGCGTGTAAAACGCCGCGTGAGCTTTGATTGTACAAGCTTTGAGCGCATCTAATAAAGGTGTTTGGTATTGATCAGGCATGAGTAAGTTTCAGACTTCACACTTCATACTTTTAATATTTTCTTAATCTCTGCTTGATTGTCGGTTGATAAGTTCATCGCATTTATACAGCAAATTCATTAAGGGTGGATATGGATTTTATCAATTGCGATCGCCTATTAGCAAATCGTTATAAACGGCGGAGTGTTTTACTTGGTGCGGGATTTTTTACAGGTTTAGCATTAACCAGCCAATGGGAACCAGCATTAGCAACATCGAGATTTTCTAGCTATCCCTTTACCTTGGGTGTAGCGTCTGGCGACCCATTACCAGATAGTGTGGTGTTATGGACAAGGTTAGCACCCGACCCCTTAAATGGTGGTGGAATGCCACCAAGAAACGTGGTGGTACACTGGGAAGTTGCCCTAGATGAGAATATGCGAAAAGTTGTCCGACGTGGTAAAACTTTAGCGATCGCAGATTTAGCCCATTCAGTACACGTTGATGTTCAAGGGTTAGAATCTAATCGTTGGTATTGGTATCAGTTCCGCGTCGGGAATGAACTTAGCCCCATCGGTCGAACTCGGACAGCACCAGCATTCTATAGTTTTATCAAACAACTTAACTATGCTTTTGTTTCTTGCCAAGATTGGCAAAATGGCTTTTACACAGCTTACCGACATCTAGCTGAAGAAGATATTGAATTAGTTGTACATCTGGGTGATTACATTTATGAGTACGGGCCAGAAACAGGCGGGCCACGTCAGCATAATAGCCCAGAAATTATGACTTTAAATGACTACCGTAACCGTCACGCCCTTTATAAAACTGACCCAAATCTGCAAGCAGTTCATGCAGCCTTTCCTTGGATAGTCACATGGGACGACCATGAAGTAGAAAACAACTACGCCAACTTAATTTCTGAAGATAATGTCAACCCAAAAGAATTTGCCCAACGACGCGCCAATGCCTATAAAGCATACTACGAACACATGCCACTGCGCTTATCTTCACTGCCTATTGGTGCTAACGCCCAGCTTTATCGGCGTTTGAGTTATGGGAATCTAGCCCAGTTCCACGTTTTAGATACTCGTCAATTCCGCACAGACCAACCTTGTAATGATGGACTCAAGCCCCGTTGTCTGCAAGCCTTTGATGAAAAGGCAACCATGACAGGCTTAGAGCAAGAACGCTGGCTATTCCAAGGTTTAGATAAATCCCCCGCCCGTTGGAATATTATTGCCCAGCAAACTATGTTTGCTCAATTTGATTTTGATCCTCGTACAGAGATTGGGGTGTTTAACTTAGATCAATGGGATGGTTATTTAGCAGCACGTCAGCGAATCGTGAATTTCCTCAACCAGCGCTGTCCCTCTAACCCTGTGGTGATTACTGGTGATATCCATTCGAGTTGGGTACACGACGTAAAAGTTGATTTTAATAACCCGTCCTCTGCAACTGTAGCGACTGAGTTTGTCGGTACTTCCATTACTTCCGACTTTCCCACCTCATTCATCGCACCAGTCCAAGCCGCTTTGAGTGCTAATCCCCATACCAAGTTTTTCGACGGTGCATTCCGGGGCTATGTCCGTTGTCAAGTCACTCCTAAACAGTGGCAAAGTGATTATCGGGCAGTTTCTAGCATTATTGACCCCAATGCAACTATTAGAACCTTAGCTTCCTTCGTTGTCCAAGATGGGCAACCAGGAGCATATCGGCAAGCTTAATTCTGGCGATCCTGTTAATAACTAGATTGTTGTAGGTGGTATTTGCCCACCTACACTTTTTGCGTAATTTCATAGAGGAAAATCTAAAGTTTTGTTAAGCAATGCGTAATTCTTCGGAGTCACTCTGAAGTTATAAATAGAGAGAAAAAGTTCACACTTCAAGCTTGTGACTTGTAACTCTGCAATGCTAAACCGTTAAATTCATTTGTCTACTAAATTAAAAGGTAAACCAAAATCTATGGCATCCCAAGAAACAGAAACAACAGTTCTTGATTCTGCTCAAGTTCAGCAATTGCACGCTGATTTGTCCAAAGAAATATATAATAGCCTAGCTCAAGTTAATGTAGGTAATTTGTTAGAAAAATATGGTCTATCAAATGATGAATCATTTGAATTACAGTTTCTCATTGATCTAAGTAAAGTTAACTCTAATGGAGAATCTGAAAGTCAGCTAAATCAAGGAATATTGCCGAGTATTACCCCTCCAAAAGTTAAATTACAGGGGTATTATTATAACGGACAATACTATAGCTGTGGTTATCCATAAAACTAGTTTTTAATTGACTAGATAAATTTGTATCTTGCACCATTTTCAATAATCATAAGATGAGCAATATTCAAAATTTTAAAATCACGTAATAAGTGACTTAAGAATATTGCCACCTGATTCTAATTAGAATAAAGTAGTTGTTGCAAGATGTAATTAAACCAAAAAAGAGGCTTGAGTAAGTTGATGTACTTATAGTAAGTATTGGAGGATAAAAACTTTTTTACCTATAGCCATAGCCAGAAAGATTAGGACGTAAACTATAAGAGTTAGCATTGCATCTACCTCATCCCAATGGCAAAAGCTTATAGTGATGATTTCCGGCGAAAAGTTATGCAAGCGATTGAATTAGATGGTCTCAAAAAGTGCGAGGCAAGCCTTCTGTTCAATATCAGTCGCAACACAATTAACTTGTGGTTTCAACGCAAAGCCGAAACAGGTGATGTCAAGCCTAAACAGAGGAAAGTATCGCCGCACAATGGCAAAATCGGTGATTGGGAGAAGTTTCGCACCTTTGTTAAAGAGCATGGGGATAAAACTCAGACTGAGATGGCACAGGTATGGGAGGGAGAGATTAGCCAGCGCACGATTTCCAGAGCGTTAGGAAAGATAGGAAATTCGCGTAAAAAAAAACTTACGGATATAGTCAACGAGACGAAGCCAAACGGGCAGCGTTCTTAGCACAACTGGAAAATCCGAAAGCATCGCATCTAGTATATGTTGATGAGTCTGGCATGGATGAACGCGACAACTACGGCTACGGATACTCCCCAATAGGGGAGCGATTCTATGACCTCAAATCAGGTAGACGGCAGGGTCGCATTAATATGATTGCTGGGTATCGACAAGGAAAAGTGATTGCGCCATTTACTGTCGAGGGGGCTTGTAACCGTACCGTGTTTGAGACTTGGTTAGAAAATTGCTTGATTCCGGTGTTATGTTCAGGCCAGTGGGTGATTGTAGATAATGCCACGTTTCATCGGGGCGGTAGGATTGCTCAATTAATTGAAGCCGCAGGCTGTCAGTTAATCTATCTGCCACCCTATTCGCCAGACCTCAATCGTATTGAAAAGTGTTGGGCAACTTTGAAGAGTAAGGTTCGCAAGCTATTACCTCATTCTAATAATTTACGTGATGCAATGGAAACTGTTCTCAAACAAGCAGCGTCCTAACGAAGTTGGCTACAGCTATAAATGCCAATAAATTACTATAAGTACATCAAAGAATATTTACGAAGAAAAATGAATCGCGGTATTGTCTAGTACTTAATACTGACAATACCGCTTTTTATTTACATGAAACTATTCAGACGCATTAAAAAGCTTTTAAAAGGTAAACAAAATATTATTTTTGATTTTACCAAATCTGGTTCAGTACCATCAAAATAATTTGAATTAAAAAATATAACAATAATATTCATTTCAATGTAGTTTGTGTATGTGGCTAACTCAGCAGCAAAAATTTTGGCTATTGAGCGCAATATTTACTTAGAAAAAAAGTAAAATCACAGTTGTTCTGTGTGTTTTGTGAAAATATGAACAATCTTGGTTTCTGTTTGAGAACTCTAGGAAGTGCAATAGGCAGTATTATACTTTGTTCTGCTAACTCAGCTTTTGCTCAAATTATGCAGGATGGGACATTACCTAATAATTCTCAAGTGACACCTCTGAATAATCAGATTACAGCAATTACAGGTGGTACTCGTGTTGGAGATAATCTCTTTCATAGTTTTTTGAATTTTTCTGTTTCTTCTGGTAGTACAGTTAGTTTTCAAAATCCTGTCGATATTCAAAATATTATCAGTCGAGTCACTGGTAATTCTATTTCTAATATTAATGGCACTCTGAAAACGGAAGGAACAGCTAACCTGTTTTTGATCAATCCTAATGGAATTGTGTTTGGGTCGAACGCTGCATTAGATATTCGTGGTTCTTTCTTAGCTAGTACAGCTACTAGTATTAACTTTGCTGATGGAAAGCAATTTAGTGCCAAAGCTCCACAAAGCTCGTCTCTGTTATCTGTTACTATTCCCACGGGATTACAATTTGGAGTAACGGCGGCTCCTATCCTTAATCAATCTCAAGCTAGTCCAAATGGTGCAAAGAATGTGATTCGTAAACCTGTTGGTTTACAGGTAGGTTCAGGCAAAACTTTAGCATTAGTGGGTGGTGATTTGCTCTTGGATGGCGGAAATGTCACAGCCAGATCAGGCAACATTGAATTAGGGAGTGTTGCACCTAATAGTTTAGTTAGTATCAAGCCTTCTAGCCAGGGTTGGGTATTAGGATATGAAAGTGTAAATAATTTCCAAAATATTCGACTAGTGCCGCGCACAGTAGGTAATACAGAGGTTGGTGCTGTTGTAGATAGTAGTTCTCCAGTTAATGGGATAGATGGTGGTGGCAGCATCACAGTACAAGGTAGCATTGTGGAACTAATTAGCCGCGGTGCAATCCTCACTAGTCAAACTCTAGGTAGCGGAAAAGGTCAAGACATAACAATTAACGCTAAAAACCTAATTCTTCGGGATGGCGCACAAGTTCGTGTTTCGGCTTTCGATAAGGGTAATGGGGGAAATATCAACGTTAATGCTTCTGATTCTGTAGATTTAATTGGTAGTTTGATTGTGCCAGGTAATAATCCTATACCAAGTGCATTAGTTAGTGTAACTGCTGGTGATGGAGATGCAGGTAATATCACAGTTAAAACTGGCAGGTTGCGTCTTCAAAATGGAGCAGAAATTTCATCAGGCTCTGGTGGTTTTGTCAACCCTTTAACGTTGACATTTATCGCAGCTACAGGCGATGGCGGAAATATCATCATCAATGCGGCAGAATCTGTAGAGATCACTGGTTTTGTAGTAACTGGTTTTCCTAGCAATGTGGCAGCTACAACGGTAGGCCCAGGCGCAGCAGGGAAAGTGAGTGTTAATACAGAAAAATTATTGGTGAGCAACGGCGGTGCAATAGCTGTAACTAGTCGAATTCCTAGACTTAGACCTCCTATTAGATATTCAGGAAAGGTTGATGAATTAGGTACAGCAGGTGAAATTAATATCAACGCTCGTTATATCTTGCTGGATAACAAAGGAGAACTATCTTCTAATAGTCAAGGTGGTGGAGGTGGGGATATTACATTGCAGGTGCAAGATGTATTATTATTACGCCGCAATAGTCAAATTTCCACTAATGCAGGTACAGCCAACGCTCCGGGGAATGGTGGTAATATTACTGTTAATGCACCTGATGGTTTTATCGTCGCTACTCCCCAAGGGAATAATGACATTACAGCCAATGCCTTTTCTGGTGCTGGTGGTAGGATTTTCATCAACGCTAATAGTATATTTGGATTTGTGCAACGGAGTCGCGCTGATTTAGTACAACTGTTAGGTACTGAAGATTCCAGACAACTAAACCCCAACCGACTCCCCACCAGCGATATTACCGCCTTTTCCCAACAAAACCCTTCATTAAACGGTACTATTCAAATTAATACACCCGATGTTGACCCCAGTCGAGGTTTATTAGAACTCCCCGCAGAAACAGTTGATGCTTCGCGTCAAATTGCCGCAGATTGTAAACCAGGGAGTAAACTCAAAAAAGGTTCTCTTATCGCCACTGGTAGGGGGGGAATTGTACCCAGTCCCACAGAACCTTTTATGGATGATTCAGTCTTAGTAAATTGGATTACTCTCCATGCTGAACGTGAGAATAGCGCAAGTTATTTGTCTCATCATGTAAGTAAACAAAAATTAGATTATGCCCATCAAGAAACTCAAATTATCCCCGCCCAAGGATGGGTGAGAGATGGTAAAGGTAATGTGACTTTAGTTACACAAGCACCAACTGTTACACCCCATAGTCCATTACTCAATCCGGCTTCTTGTGCTGCTAATTTATAATTTGTAGTTCGTAATTACTATGCAGAGAACTTTTTACAGTAGACGAGGAAACTCCACAGCCCAACTCTCAATTTTCCATAATAACTAACTATAGAAAAAATCAAAGTCTTTCAAAGAAATAATTCTGGCTTTGTTTAAACGGTAATGATAAGCCAATTTTCTTTGCAGAAGATCCCATTGTGTCCTTTGAGATTTACGATCAGAAGCATCTAGATGTCTTCTGACTGAATTAATCTTACCTAACCAGGTGGGATTATATACTTTTAATCCGGCTTTAGCTGCTGCCATACCAATAGCATTACCTTCACCAGAATGAATTCCATGTATTTCTAAATAACGCGCTATAAAATCCCAATATTTGATAAATTCTTCAGATTTTTTGCTATCTGCGGTAACGGCAAATAAAGATTCTCCAACATAGCTAACATTCTCTAAAGATAAATCTAGCTTGTCTGCTATTTTCTGAAGATATATCAACCTTTCTGGGTTATATTTCTGTGCGTGTTCTACGATATTTTCTATATGTCCTGCTGCCAAACCTTCTAAATAGGGGATTTCTGGTGATATATCAGCAATAATTTTTGTATCTGCATCAATTTGGATAGCGGTGGGAAACTTTTTTAAAGCTGCTTGAATTACAAATCGCTTATCATGATAACAATGCAAGATGCCTTTTTGGTGTAACTTAAAAGCAAAGACATTAGAATAGTTTTGGAATTCTTCAGGTTGGTCTGTGCCAATTACTAATGTAGTTCCTGGAGAGTATTTGTCCAGAGTTTCGGCCAGTTCTTTTGCTAAGATACGATATTTAGCTCTAAAAGCAAGGATACAAAAGCAGAAATCTTGACTTAAGTAATTAGACATATACTAAAGTAGTAACAAAAGTTAGCTTGAGCAAGATACTTGGGTGTATTTGGTAGAGCTTCCTGCTGGATAAAGCAACTTTATTAAATGCTTTTAGGTTTACCATGAATTCACTTATTTTATTAGGCTTTTAAATATCCGCATATCAGTAATTATATTGAAATTTATCATAACTCTATCTAGATATTTCTGAAGTTTATGTAAAAAAACTGCCCCGTTAACTAAATAATCGTAGTTACAGTGAGCAGTTACTTGAATGATTTTACTAGTTATGTAGTTTTATTTTGTCTAAGACAAAGAATCTAAATCAAGGGCTTGCATTCCTTTATCTTTGGCAAAACTCAACATACTACTTAACTGCAACCATAACAGCAAGCAAGTTAATAACCCAAGTGGTAAACCAACTCCCAAGGCGAGTAAGGTAGGAAAGCCAAAGATTGCTAAACCGGAATAAAGAAAGAGAATAATGCCAAAAGTTATGCCTAAAAATGGCACTAATAACTGTCTAGAGTAAAAATTAGATTCGGCTTTTTCTGCGCTATCTTTGCGCCATTTCTGTACAATTACTTTGAGTGTTCCTGTTAAACCAAAGCCAGAAGTTATAGCTATAAATAACCCAACAGCTAGGAGCAAATAAGGTGGTTGTTCGGGAAAATAGTACATGTAAACTCCAAAATATATTAAAAGGGAGAAAATTTTTTGTAATAATGTGCTAGTCAAAAAATAGGAGGTAAAAGTACCTCCTGATCTAAGACTGCAATTTGAACTTTCAACGCATTACACCTGATGCAGAATTTCCCAGATTAGCCAAGGCTGTAGCTTTTGGTAAAATGGCGGCTACACCTTCTCTAGAAAACTCTGTTAACAAGCCGATCGCTACATCTAATAAACGATTAGGCTTAATATCATCTTTGACTAAATCCCATAGACGTTGCACTTCTTCGGTATGCAGGCGGTCATCTTCTGTCAGGGCTAAGACTAATTGTCGCCGCAGAAATTTACCTTCTTCTGATAACAAGAATTGCAGTCCCATCTGGGCTGTGGGTAATACGTCAAAGTTACCATCAGTACGGGCGATCGTAATCAAATTTTCCAACCTCTGCCACTGAAATTTCCCATCTTTAAACAAGACGTTCAGCAACCGTCGCCGTAATTCAGGAGATTCGCCAGTGAGTAAGCGTCGGGCAACATAAGGATAACCAACCTCTACAATTTTAAAATTCCGGTTGAGGCTGAGGGCAATCCCTTCTTGTGTGACCAACGAACGAATAATTAAGGCAAACTTGGCAGGAACTCGGAAAGGATATTCGTACATCAATTCCGAAAATTCATCGGTAATTGTTTTGAAGTTAAAATCTCCGACATTCTTACCAATAGCATCTCCCAATACAGCTTCTAATGCCGGTACAATGGGGCAAATATTCGTGTCGGCAGTCAGAAAACCTAAATTGACAAAATCTGTGGCTAAGTCCAGATAGTCTTTGTTAACCAAATGTACTAAAGCATCAACTAAATTTTCTTTGCTGTTTTCTTCTAACTGATCCATCATGCCAAAGTCGATGTAAGCCATACGACCATCGGGCATAGCAAATAAATTACCAGGATGGGGGTCAGCGTGGAAGAAACCGAACTCTAGCAGTTGGCGCAAACCAGAGGTGACAGCAATTTGGATAATAGCTTCAGGATCTAACCCAGCAGCGCGGATACTTTTTGTATCTGTTAGCTTCAAGCCGTTAATCCATTCCAGGGTTAAAACCCTATTGCTGGTGTAACGCCAGTAAATCGCCGGGACTTTCACCTGGGGGTCGTTACGGAAATTATTGGCAAATTTTTCGGCGTTGCGACCTTCGTTGATGTAGTCAATTTCTTCAAATAATTTAGTACCGAACTCGTCCACAATTAAGGTCAAGTCGTGGCCAAGATTTAGGGGTAGCCAAGGTGCCAGCCAAGCCGCAGCCCACCGCATTAAATAAAGGTCTAAGGTGAGAATTGGTCGTAAGTTTGGGCGCTGTACCTTCACCGCTACTTCTTCACCACTGAGCAAACGACCACGGTAAACTTGACCTAAACTAGCCGCAGCTACCGGTGATGGAGATAATTCGCTGTAAACAGCCGATATCGCACAGTCGAGTTCTTTTTCGATAATTGCGTAAGCGATCGCATTATCGAAGGCTGGTAGTTGGTCTTGTAGTTTGACCAACTCTTCTAAGAAATCTTTGCGGATTAGGTCAGGCCGGGTAGAGAGGGCTTGACCAACTTTAATAAAGGTGGGGCCTAGGCTAGTGAGTAGTTGTCGCAACTGGGTAGCTCGTTTTCCCCGATTCTGCTCTACTTGATTTTGCCATTCATCCCACTTTAGACTCAAAATGAATCCAGCAAAAGACCAGATTATTCTCAGCAAGCGTCCCCATGCTAACCAGGGGCGGTAACGATAGTGACGAGCGATCGCTTCTGGATTGTAGCGCTTTAGCTGAGCAGGTTGATACTGACCCACGCTTTTGTTTGCCTCTTCAACTGGGAAATCTACACTGTTGTTTTTTGGCATCCCAAATTACAAGCTAATTGCTTGTTGAGGATAACCTTAGTTTTTTATAAAAAACTATTAAACTTTACCTTTTATCGGGTACTCACTCGGCGATAAAAGCCTACCGTGCTTACCTAACTTTTTTATCTTTTTCTTAATTATACTTTATAAAAGTACAAAAAATCCCCGCAAATGGGGCGAAAACAAACTGTCAATAATTAAAGAATTGTTAAGAAAAGGCTTTTTACTAATCATTCTAGCTGGCGAGAAACCAAGCTCTCAATATTCAAAAGGTGCGTGAATGAAATGTCACGCACCCTACAGGTATAACTAACCTTTAACCCCCAGCCTCTAGCCTCTACTTAGACTTGGCCTCCAAATTTTCTAAACGACTTTTGAGTTCTTGGTTTTGTTGTTTAAGTTGGTCGAGTTCTTCGCGCAATTGACGCAGGGCAGTTTCTGAGCCGATATGCTTTTGGACATTGGCAATTTCTTCGTCAGCATAGCGGCGTACCCGTCCATCTGGGGTTTGTTCAGCAAGCGATCGCAAAACCCCAATCGCTTTTGGTGTTTCCATCTGTCCCAAGGCTGCAACCACCGCCATTTGAGTTAAAAAGAAAGTTTCTTTGGCGATTTCGGCTAATCTGTCTAAAATCCGTTCTAGATTCACTGGTGTTTGACCGACAGAAATTTTACCTAAAGCCCGGATAGCTGCTAAACGTAATGCCTGCGGAACTCCAGGTTTGGTATATTCCAGCAACAAATTTACAGCTGCTTCGGAAGTTTTGAGTTCGGCTAAACCGCCAACTGCGCCACTACGCACTACTTCATTCCACCCTGCTTTTTCTTCTAAAACCGACTTCAGCAGCTTGATGACTTTTTCTTCTTTAGGCTTGTCATCGAGATTGGCAGATGAGATCGCTCCAATTGCACGGGCGGCAGCGGCTTCTACATAATAACTGCGATCGCCTTCCTGCACTATTTCTTTCACAGCTTTATAACTGTCATGGGTTTTAATGGTCGCCAATGCAGTAACTACAGCACGGCGCACATAAGGATTTTTATCTTTTAATCCTGTCACTAACCCATCAAAAGCTTGATCTAATTTGACTTCTGCTAGTTGTTTCGCCACTTCTACCCGCACACCCCAAAAAGGATCGTTTTTCAATGAGGTTGATAAGGCTTTAGTCGCTTCCAAACCGCCTTTGTTCGCTAAAGCCGCAGCTGCATAAATGCGGGAAAGGGGGTCAGGATCAAATTCTAACTGTGCTTTTAACTCTGGAAGGGGATATTCCAAAGTTACAGTTTTCAAGAAATGATTCCCGACATCAAAGCTAATAAAATCAGGCTTGGCTGAGAGTGGAAAGTAGAAGCTTTGTTCAGGTTCGTTTACCCGGACTGTAAAAGTTGTCAGCTTTGCTGCTTCTCCCTTTTGGGTAAAGCCGAAACCGATGGGGATTTTTAGGTCAAATAAATTTTTACTGCTTTTTTTATCAGCTTGGGTTTGGGTAACTGTGACCTTGGCTAAATTTGCATCGCCATCCCAAGCGTAAGCCACTTTAAAATCAGGATGACCACCACGATAAACGTATTGGTCGAATAAAAAAGCTAAATTTCGTCCTGTAGCTTTGTCAATGGCGCGGAGTAAGTCTACTGTTTCCACAGTTTTATGGGCATTATCTTGGACAAATGTTTGAATAGCGTGCCAAAATAATTCGTCTCCCAATTCTGTCCGAATCATGTGATAAACACAAGACCCTTTTTCGTAGATGTGACGGTCATATAGTTCAATGGCTTCGCGGTAAACATGCGTTACCATTGGGCGGCGGTAGCGGCTACTATCTTCGCTTAAGTAACTCCGCGCCTCTAATAAACGATAATATGCTGCTTCTGCGGCACTGTATTCATGTTCTGTCCACATGACTTCGGAGTAAGAAGCCATACCTTCTTTGATCCAAGCATGAGACCAATGCTTAATCACCAGCAAATCACCAAACCACTGATGCGCTAGTTCGTGAACAACTAAACTTTCGGTGTTACGGTTATCTAAAGCGGCGCGTTCATCTAAAAGACAACGGTCTGTTAATAAGGTGGTGGAAGTATTTTCCATCCCGCCAAAAATGAAGTCATCAACGCAAACTTGAGCATATTTGGGAAAAGCGTAAGCATAACCATACTTTTCACTCAAAAATTCAATCATACGGGGAGTTTTACCCATGCTGCGTTTAGCATCGGCTTCCCTGCCTTTTTCGACGTAGTAGGTGACAGGTTTACCTTTCCATTCATCTCGAATTTCGGCAAAGTCACCCACAGCTAGAGTCATTAAATAAGTAGGATGAACTTGCTGTTGTGACCAATGATAAATTTTTTCTGCACCTTCCTCAGCGGTATCAATTAATTCACCGTTGGAAATGGCTACTAATGCTTTAGGAACCCGCACCCGAATTTCTGATGTTGAGAGTTGTCCGGGATAGTCAAAACAGGGAAACCAGAAACGTGAGTCTTCGTCTTCCCCTTGAGTCCAGACTTGGGTGGGTTTGTGGGGATAGTGCTTGTCTGGTTGGATAAAATAGATACCGCGTTGGGGTTTTTCGGCTGAATAGGCGATCGCAATCAAAATTCTTTTACCCAGTTCTGTGGGTTGGTCAAGTTTGATCGAAAGCTGTTCGCCGTCATAGTCAAACTTTTGCGCCACCTCATCTACTTGCACAGACTGAATATTTAAATTCACTGCATCCAGTATCAAACGGTCAATCCCAGAGCGAATCGGTAATAGGCGAATACTACAACTACCGCGATAACTTTGCTTGGGTATATCTAAGTGCAAGTCGAGAAAAATATGCTCTACCTGTCCAGGGCGATCTGGATTATAGTGTGGTCTGGCTCCTGGTAACTCAAAAGATTTGTGTCCGTTATTATCTGTATCAAAATAGGAATGTGTCATTGATGCTGACTGACCTTGTAATCCTAAAAAATCTAGGTAAGTTTACGAGAATAATGCTATCGGTGATGTTTGCTCATCTAAACAGCGGATAGAAAATATGCGATCGTTGCAATTGTTGGAGACATCCTCATGAATCTTCTGTGGGGATATGCTTGATGATTTTTCCTTGAGTACAAATACTCGGCAAATTTCCTTATTAGCTTAGGATAGCCTGCCTCTTTACCACAAGCTATCTCTCAAGATGAATAACCTAGCATTTACGGATTTGCCTCTCATTTCTTTGAAGTATTTTTTTGGAGTTTTTTCCCAGATCTATGTGTAGATTCACTAATTTTATCAGTATAAACCGAATGCTTAGTGAAATTTATTCATAATTCCGCGAACTCAACAATGACGTTTTTACTAACCTCAGTAAAAATCTGAGGAAAAGAGGACAGTAACAATGCCTGAACGTAAATCGAAGTTTTTAATTCCTGCTATTGGTGCAGTTGTTGCAGTAGTAGGGGGTGTGGCAGTTTATACCTATCTTTTTAAAGGGCCTGCTGGAGATATTTCTGGTGCTTTAGGTAGTGCTAAATTAGTTCCAGCATCAGCATTGATGGCTACATATATCTCTACTGATGCACAAGCTTGGTCAAAATTGCAGCAGTTCGGTACACCAGAAGCGCAAAAGCTGCTGACAAAAAGTCTAGAAGACTTGAACAAAGATATGTTTAAAGACAGTGATATTTCTTACGAAAAAGATATCAAGCCTTGGGTTGGTGGTGTGATGTTTGCCGTATTGCCCCCCAGTACAATTAAACCGGCTCAGTTCCCAACTCCGGGGAATGCAGCCAAGCCCCCAATGAAATTACAACAAGAAACAAATATTTTAATGGTGGTAGGGATCAAAGATAAACTTACTGCTTTGAATTTTGCCAATAAATTAAAAAGCCAAAAAGGAGTGAAAAGTAAAGAATATGATTATAAAGGTGAAAAGATTACAGAAACAATAGAAAATTCAAGGCCAACATATAATGTAGTTGTAAATAATAGTTATTTGTTATTAGCTCCAGAAAAACAATCTGTAGAAAAAGCAATTGATACCTTAAAAGGGCAACCTTCCTTTGCTAATAAAGAAGGGGTTAATAGTCTTCTCAGCAAGAGTGTAAATCTGCAAAATACCCTGGCGCAAATTTATGTACCAGACTATGCTGGCATGATACAGCAATTTGCAGTAGCCAATGGACAGGGCAAAGCATTACCGCCACAAACATTGTCACAGTTGAAACAGGTAAAATCAATGGTGGCTGGTGTTGGTGTAGATGATCAGGGCGTGCGGGTAAAAGCGATCGCTAATTTAGATCCGCAACTAAGCAAATTTCAGTATCAAAACACACCAGCTAAGATATTGGCACAATTTCCCAGTGATACCTTTGCGTTGATTAATGGTAATGGTATCAGTCGCGGCTGGCAAACACTCGTAGAACAGTCAAAAGATTATCCAGAAGTTCAACAAACCCTGCAACAAGTCCGCAGTCAATTAAAATTAGCCAATATTGACTTAGATAAAGAAATTTTTGGTTGGATGGATGGGGAATTTGGCATTGGGGCGATTCCCTCTAATCAAGGCGTGTTAGCAAGTGTGGGTTTTGGTGGTGCTTTTGTGTTTGATACAAGCGATCGCAAAACCGCAGAAGCAACCTTTACTAAACTTGACGACCTAGCTAAAGCCCAAAGAATTAACATCGCCACCCGCAAAATTGGCGGTAAAGATGTCACAGAATGGCAAATACCCCAACAAGGAGCATTATTAGCTCATGGTTGGTTAGATCAAGATACCGTCTTTTTAGCACT
This sequence comes from Nostoc sp. C96, assembly GCF_059384975.1. Taxonomy (NCBI): domain Bacteria; kingdom Bacillati; phylum Cyanobacteriota; class Cyanophyceae; order Nostocales; family Nostocaceae; genus Nostoc; species Nostoc sp. C96. Next base: position 2,397,484 of record NZ_CM182020.1, read on the forward strand.
TGGCGGCCCTGTTGCTGACGCTTTAGCAGCTGGTAAAAGCCCTTCTCTCGCTCAAAGCGATACCTTTAAAACTGTTACTAGTTCATTGCAACAACCTAACGGTGGTTACTTCTACTTAGATATGGATAAAACTGTATCTTTAGTTAATCGTTTTGCTGCCCAAGGTAGACCAATTCCACCTGAGACTACTGCCCTTTTAAATTCGATTCGTGGTTTGGCTGCAACCGCCACTAGTCCCGACAAATCTACTAGTCAACTAGAAGTGCTGTTGGCGCTCAAACCAAGTAAAAATTAAGGTGTAGGGATTGGGAAAGAGTTTTCTCGGACTCAATCCTTAATTGTTTACACTCAGCACTTTGTTAGCACTACTGTTTTACAGGAATTTGAATTCTAAACTCAGTTCCTTGGCCGGGAGTAGAGAAACAATCTAACTTGCCGTGATGCTTTTCGGTAATAATTTGATAACTAATTGCCATACCCATACCTGTACCTTTCCCCACAGGCTTAGTTGTAAAGAAGGGGTCAAAAATGCGGTTTTTTACTTGTTCTGGCATTCCTGTTCCATTATCAGCGATCGCAATTTCTATCCATTGCCCATCAATAGCTGAGGTGCGAATAGTAATTTGCGGTTTTTCTGATGTAGACTTTTGACTATTAAAAAACGACTCTTCCAAAGCATCAATTGCATTTACTAATATATTCATCAAAACTTGATTCATCTGCCCAGCAAAAGATTCTACTGGAGGTAAATTACCATAGTCTCGAATAACTTCAATTCCCGGAAAGTCTGGCTTTTCTTTCAGGCGATATTGCAAAATTAATAATGTACTTTCAATACCTTCATGAATATCAACTGTTTTAAAATCCGCTTCATCCATGCGCGAAAAGTTTCGCAACGACAGCACAATATTACGAATTCGCTCAGTTCCCATTTTCATAGAAGGCAGAATCTTATCTAAATCTGCTATCAAAAAGTCTAAATCAATTTCTTCAGCTAGTGCTTGTATTTTTTGGTCTTCATCAGGATAGCATTCTTGGTAAAGACGAAGTATTTGAACCAGACTTTGAGTGTATTCGCTCAGATGAGTAATGTTACCGTGAATAAAATTTACTGGATTATTAATTTCATGGGCAACTCCTGCAACTAATTGACCAAGACTCGACATTTTTTCATTTTGAATTACTTGTGCTTGGGTACGGGTCAATTCGCTTAATGCTGTCTTTAGTTCGACAGTACGTTCTTCCACTCGGTCTTCTAATTCTGCTTTACTTTTTTCTAAAGCAGTAAAAGATTGCCGTAATCCTTCTGCCATATAATTAAAAGATTGAGCTAGTGTATTGAGTTCTGCAATGTGTCCAATATTTACGGTTTGTTTTAAGTTACCTGATGCCATTGCTTGACTAGCACGGTTTATCCGCAAAATCGGTTGTATTACCCAGCTAGAAGTGAAATAACCGATGACTGTTGCTACAACTAATGCAGCTAAACAGAGCAAGATTGTAATTTGAGTATTGGCACTAATTTTTGCCATAAAGGCATTTTCTGGCACGCTCACTATGACCAACCAATCAAGTCCATATTGATCACGCCAAGGAGTGACATATAAAAATTGTGTTTCCTTCAGAAGTTTCAATTCTAGTTTTTTTTGTTCAGTAATTGACTGGAACCCATGAAATTTTTGTTCAATATATTTAGCAGTATTTTTAACTATTGGATCAGTACTTTCTGTAGCTTTGATTCGCTTAACTTCATCATTAACTACGAAAAAAGTTTCTTGTTTACTAGAGTTGGCAATTAACATACCATTTCGTTCTACAATAAACACCTGTCCAAAATTGCTAACATCCAAACGCCGCAAAAATTCACTTAACTTCAATAAATGGATGTCTGCACCAACCATTCCTAATAAACGCTGATTTACGTCATATATTGGACGGCCTGTTGCAGCAGTGATATAAGCACCATTAGGAGAATTCCAAGTGTAAATACGCGACCAAATCGGTTTACCCGCTTTCATTGGTTCTGTATACCAATTTTCCTTGAAGTTATTGTATTCAAAAGTATTATTGATGCGGAGGCGATCGCCTTGTTGATTGGTGGCGTAGTTGCGTCCATTGTTGGGTAGTTTAGCCGTCCAATCGTCAATTGTGACAGTTTTGCCATCGTAGCGGGCGGCTCCTAGTCCCTCACCTGTGGTCAATCCTATGCCAATGTAGGTGAGGTCATAGGCTTGCATTTGTTTCCAGAAATACTTACTAATAGTTTGGCGATCGCGTACATTCAATAATCCCATTGCGATCGCATCGGCATTAATCTGATTTACCTTGTGGGGAATAGATAAATAAGCATCCAGATGTTGTTGTACTATGGTATTAGTACGATTCATTAACTGATCTGCTAAGTCATTGACTGCTTGTCGCCCATTTTTAAATGACAGATAGCCAACTAAACCAACGGCTCCAAATATTTGCAAGGTAAAGGGAATAATCAGCACCAGCTGTAGTGGAAAAGCTTTAACTTTGCGAGAGTCAGTTATACTCATTCAATTTCTATCCTCCAATATTGGATAGATTAAAATTTATACTCCGTGAGTTAGTATTCCCATAGGTACTAGCGAACTCAACATTTATAGTAAAAATTACTTTTTATAAATTACGGATAATCTGATGTAGCGTCTTCCAGACTAATTTGGGGCGGTTATTCCCACCGGAAATTATCAACAGAATTTGTCAAAATAAAAGGTAACTTGAGGGCTAAAAAATGAAATTTTCAATCGAGGCTGTATACAATTGGTATCGTAATTTGATTCGTAACCCAAAATATCGCTGGTGGGTAATTTTAGGAACACTAGTTTATTTTGTCAGCCCTATTGATATTGTTCCTGATATTTTTCCTATCGTCGGTGAAATTGATGATGTTTTACTAATGACACTGTTAGTAACTGAGGTATCTGGGTTAGTAATTGAAGGTTGGAAAGCCCGTAAAGGTGTAGAGACAACTGTAAATACTGCTAATACAGTCAATACTTCAGATGATACTGCTGGTGCTAAAACCGTTGATGTTGATGCTGTGTCAGTTAAATAGTTTTTTTTACAAAAAATACATCACTCCTCTGTTTGGTTGTTCAAATGGAGGATATTTTTTTACATAGAAAGCTTTAGCAAATCAGCTTTATGTTAGTCAACGTTAGGAGTTAATTTCCATAAGTAGTCAGATAGAATTGATTACACAAATTTTTGTCCTGTTGTCTGTTCCTGGCTGTAAGTTACCTATTACCAGTGGCTTATTCTTGAGCTTATAAAAAATCTCACTGATGACAGAAGTTTTACTGAGTCAGATTTTCTACAATCAGGCATGGAAAAACTGACACTAGCTAACAATGCGAATACTTCTGGTAGAAGATGACACTGCCCAATTAGAACCATTACAAACAGCATTGTCTCAAGCTGGACATATTGTAGATGGTCTAGAAAACGGCGCGATCGCTCAGTGGGCAATTACCCAGCGAGACTATGATTTATTGATATTAGACTGGATGCTACCAGAAATTAGTGGCTTAGATTTATGTCGGCAATATCGCCAAGCAGGGAAAACAGCACCTGTATTGATGTTGACGGCTAAAGATACCACAGGCGAAAAAGTCACAGGCTTAGATGCTGGTGCAGATGATTATTTAGTCAAACCTACAGATTTATTTGAATTATTAGCCAGAGTGCGGGCTTTAGGTAGGCGATCGCCTGTTTGGCAAGGTGAAGAACTCCAACTGGCAGATCTAAAATTGCACATTTCCACACTGGTTGTCGAACGCGGTGAAGCCACGGTAGAGTTATCTACCCGCGAATTTCAGTTACTAGAATATTTGATGCGTCATCCATATCAAGTTTTAAGCCGCGATCAAATTGAACAAGCTTTATGGGAATGGGGTAGTGAACCAGAAAGTAACGCCACAACAGCTTTAGTGCGGCGTTTGCGCCAGCGTTTACAGTTGCTAGATGCAGCAGACTGGCTAGAAACTATTTATGGGATGGGCTATCGTCTCAATCCTGATCAGAAAAAATAACGTTTAAATTTTTTTGGTTATGTTCAACCGTAGCCGCCGTAACTTGGCTAGTTGGTTTACTCTCTCAATGGGCAGTATTCTCTTAATTTTTGCTGGGATTCTTTATTATCAAGAATCAATTCAGCAACTAGAAGTTATAGATTTAATTCTCTACAAAAAAGCGAGAGTGATTACTTCTAGTGTGCGGTATAAAGAGTATCAAGGAGAGAAACGAGTATTTCTCAAAAATTTACCAGTTTTAGGCAATAATCCGCCACCAGAAGATAGTGACATTATTTATGCTCGTTGGTATGACACCAAAGGTAATTTAAAGCGTTATTTTGGTCAGGTTCCTCACAAAAAATTAAACCCAATATTTGTATATGAGACATTAAAATTCACTAATTCTTCAGATATTACATTACCAGTTATTTGGTTAAGACAAATTACTTTACCAGTGCAGTATCAAGGTGAGTTAATTGGCTATTTGCAAATGGCAATGCCTATGACTCGTGTCCAAGAATTACTCAATAAATTTTTATTCTTATTAATATCAACGGTATTTATTGCTTTAGGAATAACCAGTTTAACAGGATGGTTTCTCAGCGGCATAGCAATGCAACCTATCCAACTGAGTTACAGACAACTTGAACGCTTTACAGCCCATGCTTCCCATGAATTACGCACTCCTTTAGCAGCAATTTTGAGTAATGCTCAAGTTGGCTTACTCGCACCAATGGAAGATAGCGCTAGTAAACATCTGCGTCTAGAAAAAGTGGCAGAAGTAGCTAAATCAATGAATACATTGATTGGAAATTTACTATTTCTGGCACGCCGCACAGGGCATTTAACTCCAGAATCTTTAAAAGAATTTGACTTGAGAGACTTACTCAAGGAAGTATTAAATTCCTCATCTGTGAAGACTGCTACTAAACATTTAAATCTCAAGAGTGATTTACCACAAATCCCAATTATGGTGCGTTTAGATGACGAGTTAATCTGTTTAGTTGTGATGAATTTGCTAAGTAACGCCTGTAAGTATACTCCGGCTGGGGGGGTGGTAGAGTTACGTTTATTTAGTAAGTACAGTCAGGCGATTATTGAAGTAGAAGATAACGGTATTGGAATTGCTACGACAGATTTACCACATATCTTTGAACAATTTTATCGAGTAGAACAACACCAAACAAATTCGGTGAATGGCTTTGGTTTGGGATTAGCGATCGCTCAACAAATTATTGAAGCACACAAAGGTCATCTGAGTGTAAAAAGCGAACTAGATAAGGGTTCTGTATTTCAAATTAAATTGCCACTTTAACAGCAAACAGGAACCAAGAAATTCAGATACCCGACTTCTTTAAGAAGTCGGGTATCTAGTTTTTCCCAAAATATGGTTGATGGCTCTATTTGTCATTTTCTCGTCACATTTATCCTGCACCATCAAAAGTAATTGATATTTTTTTCACAACATTGCTCATTACACTCAATACCGAGCAGGAGTCGATGTGAGTAGACATGAAAAGTACAAATTACTTGAAGGTTTAGCGACTACGGAAGCAGCACCCAAGCCATCACTGACACTATCAGATGCTGTGGCGTTGATTGTCGGTATTGTAATTGGTGCAGGAATTTTTGAAACTCCTGCTTTAGTAGCAACCCAAGCCGGAAGCAGTTTTGCTGTACTGCTGTTTTGGTTCATTGGTGGTTTGGTTTCTCTGGTGGGTGCATTGTGCTATGCAGAGTTAGCCACAACATATCCTGATGTGGGTGGAGTTTATTATTATCTCAAACGTGCCTTTGGACGAGAAATTGCCTTTTTATTTGCCTGGGCGCGCATGACGGTGATTCAAACTGGCTCAATTGCTTTGTTGGCATTTGTTTTTGGTGACTATGCTTCGCAAATTTGGCAGTTAGGAAACTTGTCAACTTCGATTTATGCGGCAATGGCGATCGCATTATTAACTGCGTTAAATATCATTGGCTTACAACAAGGTAAGTGGACGCAAAACTTACTCACGGCGGCAAAAGTCCTGGGTTTGTTACTAGTGGTGTTAATTGGCTTAACTATTACGCCCAATGCTCCCACGGCTGTGGAATCTCCCGCATCAGGAACCTGGGGACTAGCGATGGTGTTTGTCCTGCTGTCTTATGGTGGTTGGAATGAAGCCGCTTATATTTCCGCCGAAATTCAAAATCGCCAACGGAATATTGTGCGATCGCTGCTTTGGAGTATTGGCACAATTACTGTAATTTACTTGCTAATTAATCTGGCTTATCTGCGGGGATTGGGGTTAACAAATATGTCCAACTCCCAAGCCGTAGCCGCCGATTTAATGCGGGCGTTTTGGGGCGAACCGGGGGCTTGGTTTATCAGTTTGTTGATTGCGGTTTCCACTTTGGGCGCACTGAACGCCACTTTATTCACCGGGGCGCGGACTAATTACGCTCTTGGTCAAGATTTTGCTATTTTCGGTTTTATGGGACACTGGCGGCAACGTCCTAGCACTCCTAGTTATGCTTTATTGTTGCAAGCTGCGATCGCATTGACGTTGGTTTTGTTAGGTACGTTCACCCGCAAAGGCTTTGAAACAATGGTGGACTATACCGCACCCATATTTTGGTTTTTCTTTTTACTGTCAGGTATATCGCTACTATTGCTACGCCACCGAGAACCGCAAATTCAGCGACCATTCCGCGTCCCATTTTATCCCTTGACACCATTATTATTTTGTGCAGTTTGCGGCTACTTACTTTATTCCAGCTTGGTGTATACCGGGGTGGGCGCGGGTGTGGGGGTTTTAGTTGTAGCCGCAGGTATTCCGCTATTGCTGTGGAATCGTTACCGCCAAGGTAGAGCGTAATTCATCCCATCATTCACCTATTTTTGCTTTAGGAGTAGATTCATGTTTAAAAAAATTTTGCTTTCATTAATTACAGGTGTGAGTGTCACCACTTTAGCAATTGCCGGATGTACCGCCCAACAACAAGACTCAGCAGCAGAAGTACAACCGCCTGTTTTAACTGCTCAAACTGAAGCACCGACAACAACTCAACCTCAAGAACGCCCTGGTGATGTTCCTTATGTACCAACACCACAGCCTGTCGTTGATGCAATGTTGCAAGTAGCCAAGGTAGGTAAAAATGATATACTTTATGACCTGGGTAGTGGTGATGGGCGAATTGTTGTGACAGCCGCGCAAAAATATGGCACACGCGGCATAGGTATAGATATTAATCCCGAACGGATTCAAGAAGCTAACGCCAATGCTCAACAAGCAGGAGTAACAGACCGCGTACAGTTTCGTCAACAAGATTTATTCAAAACTGATTTAAGTGAAGCGACTGTCATTACACTGTACCTATTACCCGAAGTTAACCAAAAACTCCGCCCGGAATTATTAAAACTCAAACCGGGTACCAGAATTGTTTCCCACGCTTTTGATATGGGCGACTGGAAACCACAACAGACACTACAGGTAGATGGAAAGACTATTTACTATTGGGTAGTTCCCAAAGAAGTACCAGCTAATTTGCGATAAGTAATATTACAAGGCTGGGTCTAAGGGTATATATAGGACTAATATTTGATTTCTGAAATCTACGTAGGATGTGTTAGCGACAGCGTAACGCATCTACTGTAAAGTTCTCGGTGCGTTACGGCTTACGCCTAACACACCCTACATATACTGAAATTTTTTCATAAATCAAATCGGATTCCTATAGGTGTAGGGGTGTAAGGGTTTTGAATACTTACACCCCCATACCCTTTTCCAAACCCTTCATTTGCGGAATGTGAGTTTAATGTTCTCTGACAAATTGTGTCAAGAATCTGAAGGCTTTAAGAATATAAGTCGCGCAATCTTGCGGTGAAGTATTGTAGAAAGATCGCCACGCGTTTGCTTTATCTTCATCATAGCGATCGCCGCGTTCTGGGTGTGCATCTAACCACGCCAAGCGCACCGCATGACCGATTAATACATCTAAGACAATATATTCTTCAATTTGCAAGCTGGGGTTTTTAGATGCGATCGCGCCTAATTCTATTAATGCTTCAATATTAACTTGGCGATATTCTGGCGCTTCGATTTTATTTAATAAATGCTCAACTCGCAGCGCAAAGTTCTTTTCGCCAGCCGTCATTTCCGATAACATCACCTCGCTATCTAAACGGTTACGGCGCTCTAATTTATCCCCAATGACTAAACCTTTGCAATGTTTCATCAACAGCCAAACTTGCTGAAAAAAGTTTTTGGGTACACGGTTAATAGCTCCTTCGGCTTGGCGGAAACGTCGCCAACCACCTGCGGGTACTTCAATTTCTTCCGCAATTGTAGGTAGCACTACCCATTCAATATCGCTTTCTTTTTGCTTAACGTGTAATGATTCCTGCTGGCGCAACAAGTTACTCATTCCTGTATAACCAGTTAATACCTGACGTAAGCGCATTTTGATTTCAAAGGGCGAAAGTTCCATTAACTGTTCGTAGGCTTCATCTTGAGTAACGCGCAATTCTTGTGCTAGTTCACTGGTAATTAATAAGATGAGATAACCAACGCGTAAAGTTAACAGTCCTTGAAATAATTCTGTTTCCGAGCGAATCAGAGTCCCTAGATACAGTAATATTTCTTGTGTGAGAACGCGATCGCGAATATCTTCACGACAAAAATGCTTGATTTTCTCAGCAATTTCGTTATGAGGCATCGGTACAGTAATCAATGATGCTTCGCTGTACGCTCTCCCTACAGCTATCTGCTTACCACGCACCAAAATACTAGTGACTGCATCTGATAAGCCAATATCAACCATCTGTAGTAACCCAGCCGCCCGACGCACTACTGCCCAGAGGCCTAAATCGCCGGCTTTGGTGTAAACTTCATCCAGTAGACTAGCAACTGTAACGCGAGTATGGGGGCCAGCAAACCCAGTGTCAAATTCTAATCCTTGCAAGCGAGTTAAAGTCTGCAATAACTCAATTTGCTCATAAAGATTTTCGGAAGCTCGTAAAGCAGACAATAAAAATCCTAAGTTAGTTTGGCACTCCATTTGAAATTCTTGGGTATGCCCTAAGCGCCAACTTTTGCCAGGATGATAAGCTAAATAATAGCAATGTGGTGCAGCATCTTGCATTGCTGACTGATAAAATTCGGCATCTTGCAGAAAATCAATTCTTTGAATCGCACCTGTCAGCATTAACTGATTCAGTCTACCTAATTTGACGCGCACACCATTGCAAACACCATCTTTGAGTTCCTGCATCAATTCAAGTAATGCTTCCGCACCAATTTCTAACATGGTGTGCGTCAACATTAAAGTTAAAATCGGACGACCTAAATCACTCCAATATTGTTGAATGTAAGCGAGTTCGCTTCTAATTTGATCGACTAAAAAATGGTAATCCAGAGTTAAATAAAACTGTTGAGCATCTAAAAATGACGGCAAAAATACCACCGTTTCACCACAAATCCGAAAGATGCGGGATGTTGTTAAACTCCGCAATCTTCGCACTGGTCGCCCAGTTAAACCAAGTTTATCATTGCGTCCAATTTGGGTATAAATAGTTGATAATTCCCCAGCTTTTCTGACTTGAATTGGTTCTACTTGCTTGGGGGTTTGAGTTTCAATTCCCTGAACTGCTAGTTTTGCTTGTAAGTCATCATCTTCTGCTAACAACGCAATTTGTACTAGGGCTTCGCGGGTTTTGCCTATAGATAAATGTCTACCTAATGGGTCAATATCACCCACAGCCAGTAAACCTTCACTTAACATTTGTCCGAGAAAATATAAACTTTGCGCCCACACTAAAGGGATATTTTCATTGGGTAATCGCGGTTGACTTTGGGGTGCTAACTTTTCTGCTTCTATGTTTTCTGCTGGGACATAATATAGCTCTGGCAGCAAATAATAACCGTCGCGTTCTACTAATAATGATGTTAAAAGCTCTTGATATTGTTGAACCTGCTTTTGATCATTGCGAAATAAACCATCAAGCAGTAAATAAGTGAAAAATAATGGCCATTCACATTCGATATGCTCAAATTGCTTTAATTCCCAAGGTTCGTAGTGTAAGCGTTGGTTATCTTCTAAAACAGTTTGATGTCCGTCACGCAAGAAGCGTTTACAGCCGTATTTGCCTTGGAGTTTTTTGATGATATCGTTAAAAGTGCGTTCGCGCAGCGTCTCCTTGGGAGAATCACGCAGCGTCTCCTTGGGAGAATCACGCAGATCTACATTCTCCACCGCAAAAGCCGGATAACTAATAATACTCAACAGTGCCGCATCAATTTCTTTCGATGCAGATTCTCTCGGTAATAGTGATTCTAAGGTACTTCGGGCGCGGGCAATCTCATCGGGTAGCACATGAATTACCGATGCTTGACTTCCACGCACCCCAAATAAATCTAGTTCATTTATTGCTTCTAGTGCTGCTTTCGCCATCCCAACAGAACTAGCATTCAACTCAGCACTACCATGATTGATTTTATTACCTCGTTCCCAGATACCATAATCGGGTGTGCGATAAGCTCGTCCAATGTAGTAAACCAAGTTCTGCACAAAGTTTACTTCATCAATTGTATAAATAATCGGCAATCCTGAAGCGGTCATTTGTGCCAGCATCAGTATAAATATAGATGTGGCATCAAGTTGTAAATGTCCCCACTCATCATCACCTACTACAATATCTCCAGTTGCAGTATTGTATTTGGCATGTAAGCCATCTAAAGGTGATTGAGTATGTTTAAACTGCTCAACTTTATGCGCCTGTCGCATCATCGCAAACAGCAACCCACGCATCAGCTTAATTACACTGTGTTCTAGTTCGTAAGTGCGTCCCTTATCTTCATCCACTTTGCGGTACGCCAGCGCCAAACCCCAAACCGCCAAAATACTGTAAACATTGTCTCTTACCCAAGCATCTGTATAATCACCATGAGCCGTAATGGCGGTACTCGCAGGTAGCAAACCAGTAATCGGATTTTGACGCGTGAGAATAATAGTTTTGATTTGCTGGTAGTAATGCTCCAGTCGAGTTTGTAATTCGGTGGCTGTTTTCATACTCATTCAAGAAACCTGGCAAAATTTCACCCTGTGGCTGTGCAGAGAATTGTTCTGTAATGGGTAATGAGATTACAGCTAAGGGTAGTAGAGACTACTTATTATCTCGCGTTAGTAGCCATTTAGTTACACAGTTGTGAATGAATTTTTCACAGAAATGGAGATTTGTGGCAAGCTTTATAAATACGCAACCAATTTTATACTCACTATTCCGCGCAGACTGACTTTGTTTTTACCGCCGCGATTTCTTAGGTGCAAGATATGAATTAACGGCAAAATCGAATTAGTACAGTTTGAACTTTATGCCGATGGTTCACGCAAAAAACCATTGATTCAAGCAAAGTCACAAAAAAAATTTATTTTCTGCCTAATTACTGAAGATTAACCACAAGCTAACTCTTTCTACTTAAGTAGAAAATAGTAGCTCGACATTAGTCCAGATTCCTAAGATATTGATGGAATCTGAACTTTTTCCTATGGCTCAGTTTTGTAACTCAATATGTAATGTGAACATGCCATTACTGAGACCAAAAGTCTTTTCTATTACTGATTAGGTACTACTGTAGGGTCAAAATTTTAGTTGCTACAGGGTCTTCAGTAGAACTCCAAGGGTCGGAGTGCGATTAAGAGTGATATCATAGAAGTCGTCACTGAAGACATCAAAATAATCATCACTACATGAAAGCCGAATCCGTTCGCACTACACTAGCAATACCACGGGAACTTTTAGAAGCAACTGACCAGGCAGTTTTAGAAGGCAAAGCAAGAAGTCGTAATGATTTTATGGTGCAAGCAATACGTCGAGAATTAGCAGCACAGAAAAGAGCCGCAATTGATGCTGCTTTGGCAGAAATGGCCAGCGATAATGATTATCAGGCAGAGGTACTCAAACTAGAAACTGAATTCGCCGCTGCTCAGTGGGAGGCTTTTCTGTTAGAGGAATCTCTGTAATGAGAAGGGGTGAGGTCTATGATGCTCGACTAGAGTCCAATGAAGGTTCAGAGCAAGGAGGGACTCGCCCAGTGATTATTGTCAGTCGTGATGCAATTAATTCTTCGAGTCCGGTCGTTTTAGCCGTTCCCTGCACTACTTATCAATCAGGAAAGCGAGTTTACCCAACCCAGGTGTTAATTTTAGCACCTGATGGTGGACTCAAGAGAGATTCGATCGCAATGGCAGATCAAGTGCGGGTGTTGTCTAAAACCCGCTTTTTACGTTTAAGAGGCGCAGTTTCACAATTGGTAATGGCTCATTTATCTCAGGCTTTGTTGATAGCCTTAGATTTACCAATGCCAGAAGAGGAATGAAACAGGGGAACAGCAGAATAGTTTTAGATTGCCGATTTTAGATTCAAAGATGGTGTAATCTAAAATCAAAAATTGATTGACTCAACACTGCTAAATATATATAATTCCTGATACGCTACATTATCTGGAATTTGCCCCTAAAGATACTGCTGTTACTTTTATAGTTGTCTTCAGGAAGACAGTTTCATCAGCTATAAAGCTTAAACTTGAAGAATTTGCTAGGTTTGAGAATTATCAATTTACCCTTCATCTTCAAGCAAATTCTAATTAGTATATGTAAATATTTTAACTCTGTAAATTTTGCCAGCAAACCGCTACATTTGCTTGACACAAATTTTAGCAATAGTAAAATCGACACTAGCTAACAGAAAATCAAGGTAATCCATAATGTACTTGTACGGGATACTACATATTCGGTACAGAGATACTGAAAATTGATCAGATCGCGTGATTCCAAGTTACGATGATCATTTAGCGATGCCTTGATGGGCTATCGATATTGAGTTGTTGAGATTTTATGGACAAAAGTCCACAAGACGGCAGTACGAACCTCCTCTAAGCTAGTGAGCGTGTCTCTCGGCGCGGGGGAGGCACATAGGAGGTATCATGCTCATACAAGACATTCGTGATTCACTGTTTGATGTCAGTGATTTAAATCAACTTAAGTGTGATTTAAATGGGTTACAAGCCGTAGATGTCGGGGAATATATTACACAATTACCAGAAAAACAGCGAGCGATCGCTTTTCGTCTTTTAAATAAAGCTCAAGCAATAGATGTTTTTGAATATCTACCCACCGATTTGCAGGAAGAATTGATTAATTCTCTGCATGATGTCCAAGTAGTGCAGATCGTCGAGGCGATGAGTCCTGATGAACGGGCGGAATTATTTGATGAATTACCGGCTGGGGTTGTTAAACGGTTATTACAACAGCTAAGTCCCGAACAAAGACAAGCTACAGCCACAATTCTGGGTTATCCCGAAGGTACAGCTGGCCGGGTAATGACCACAGAATATGTGCGGTTGCAAGAAGGTTTGACTGTTGGGGAAGCCTTAAGCAAAATTCGCCGCCAAGACGAAGATAAGGAGACAATTTACTATGCTTACGTCACAGATAATAACCGCAAACTTGTCAGAGTAGTTTCATTGCGTCAGTTATTATTTACCTTTCCCGATGTCTATATTCGTGATATTTCTAGCGATCGCGTCATTAAGGTAAAAACGGAAACTCCGCAAGAAGAAGTTGCCCAAATTATGAAGCGTTACGACTTAATCGCTATCCCAGTGGTTGACCGGGAAGAGAGATTAGTCGGCATCATCACTATTGATGATGTGATTGATATTTTGGAAGAAGAAGCTACCGAAGATATCCAAAAGTTAGCCGGGGTGAGTGGTGATGAAGAGGCTTTGTCTGCGCCTCTAGTCACGATGCGTAAGCGCTTACCGTGGTTGTTGGCAATTATGGCATTATATATAGGTGCGGCAAGTGCGATCGCACCTTTTCAATCTGTAATTGCAGCTGTCCCAGTTTTAGCCGTGATTATGCCAATTTTTTCTAACACAGGCGGGACTGTGGGAATTCAAGCCTTAACTGTGACAATTAGAGGTTTAGGTGTAGGGGAAGTCACACCCAGAGATACTTTCAAAATTCTTCGTAAAGAAATTCTCGCTGGGTTAGGTACAGCAGTAGTCTTAGCTTTAACCATGATGGCGCTCTCAATGATCTGGGCGAAACCTCAAGAAAGGTGGGTAGGTTTAATTGCAGGCACAGTCATGGCTACTAATACAATGGTGGCCGTAACTCTCGGTACACTACTACCAATGGGTTTAAAACGCCTCAAGCTTGATCCAGCTTTGGTAAGTGGGCCGTTAGTCACCACTATGCTAGATACTATTGGCTTTTTAACCTTCCTGACTTTAATTTCTGTAGCTTTACATGTTTTTCATCTACCGCAATAATTACAGCATAATTCAGAAGTCATACAAATTCACCAAAATCTTGACACATATAAGTAGTCAGACATACATTACGCCGTGTGCAACTTTTTCTCAAACCTAATCCCCAACCCGTTCCCTTGTAGGGAAGGGGAGCAAAAATCAAAGCCTCTCTCCGTTGCGGGGAGCCAGTGCGTTGCGGAGAGAAGTTGCGTGCGGGGGTTTCCCCCGTTGAGCAAACTTCGGAGGGTTCCCCCCGTTGTAGCAACTGGCGTGAGAGGAATGGAAGTGGGGTTTCAAAAATAAGTCGCACATCACGTTACATTGCAAGACGCTAACGCTCGCAATGATTATAAATATTTTTGTCCCATTACTGACAAGAACTCATACGGGCATTTACTCTTAGCGTTCCCACCACGTACGGCGATCGCCTCTACACCTATATTTGTAGCGTCCATAAAGAGAAACTTAATAATAAGTCTTTCACCGGACACGATATTACACAGCAAACGCATCTTAACTTAATGTGAAATTCAGTTTGATAGCGTATGATGTTTGGTATGATAATTTGATGCTAAGGCTTACGCAAAAAACTGCTACAACTCTATTCCCTACGTTTGCTCTGTGTCTTCTGTCGCTCTGTTTTCCATTTCCTGTATGTAAGTCTTGAGTTTAAGCATGTTAATGACGAAGACATCAATGTTTGGGGTGAACAGCGAATGTTCAAAACCTTCAAACCATTGCGTCAATACTATTAATGCAACCACCCCAATTTAGGTGTTACTGATTAGTGGAATAAATTTTACTTCGAGCAACGGCGCGAAGAATTCATATTGCATAAATGCAATAGGTGAGGAATACCTGCTATTTAGTTAGATTTAGATCTGACTTTAGTTTTGTCTCACAAGTTTTGTCTCATATTAGTTATTGAGAATACTTCTTAACAATAACTATTGATTAATATTGTGAGTGAAATTTTGTTAAATCTATTTACTGATTGAAAGCTATATGCTTTTTTAAAATAGATTATGGATAAGCAAAATCCATCAAGGTTCTTAACACATAATATTGCTGGAAAGTCAACCTTAATAGATACAAAGATTCAATGTCGAGGCTAGATATAACAGCCTTGTATTGTTTGTCTATTAGTTAACTAGCAAATTCATCAGCAAACTTAGAGGTAGAGTATCTTTCGCTCTGCTATATCAATTCATTTACAGTTGACAAAACTATTGTGGGGCAAGCAATGTGCTTGGCTTAATTAAGTAATGTAAAAATAAAGCATACTATAGTAAAGTCTCTAATTTGCGCTATTCTGCCCAATTTTTAGCTGTAGATATCAAGCCTGCAAGCATTCACTTTCTAGCAGCATATTCTTTCTTAATGGTTCTTTCTTTAAAGATTTTTTTAACTTTGTGAGGGAAATAACTTGAATTTAAAGATTACATAAACTGAGCTTTAGCGTGACATTAACTTCATAATATCTTGATGTATTCTCGATAGTTTATGTAGAAATATTTAACAGTATATACTTAATAAAAATTTCCTTTTACTCTGATATTGTAGTAATATACAGTGTAATTAGTTACCCAGGTATTTGCGAACTTAAGTTCTAAAGTATTGGGATAAATGCTTTGCTTGTTTTCTTCGTACTCAGTTACGAAAAAGCTACAAATCCAATGCGGAATAGGTAGCTTTAAGTTTGTATTACTCCTAATACGGAATCGGTAGCCTTGAGTTTGTATTACTCAAATATTAAATAAGCTTGGAACTTAGTTAATGCGAAAACAACAAAGATTTCTCTTATTGATAGTGGGTTTATCATTAGGCCTTTCAGTACTCATTGGCTATATAAACCCACAAAAGGTCTTCGGTCAGATTGCCTTACCTGACGAAGAAACCTTATTTGCCCGCAGACGAGCCGAAGTAGCCACTAACTTTGTGGTTGAACCTCCTACTCGCCCTCTGCGTCCGGTGGAGCGTGTACGTCGTGATACTTTTGGCGATGTAGATTTGGATAGCGGTGCAAGATTCAGACCCGTTAATACTGTGGCTCAGTTGGATAGATTGGTTTATCCTTCTCTGCCAAACTCAGTGAAGGAAAGAGAACTAGAAGGAGCTGAGTTCTTTACTACCCCAAACAGAGTTGAGAATGGTTTTGGGTCGATGGCCATGCAAACTCGATGTGCGGGTTGTCACTTGAATAACATTGAGTCAGTTCCTAATGAAGGACTGCTCACAGGTACTTCTACTGTTAGTAGAGCTAACAGGTCAACACCTACTAACTTCAGTTTTGTATCTGGCGATACCCAAGTTAATGGTGGTAGAGCGCCCGGTAGACGATTAGATCCGGTCAATCCAGATGGTACGGTTGACTTAAATCGTCGTAGTCTAGCCACCAATCCTGAAAATCGGGAACTAGATGCGGTAAATAGTACAGGAAGAACCGCCGCATTTACGGTATTTGGAGACTTTAACGCTTCAGCATCACCAGTTATTTTTGATGCTTTAAATGCTACCAGTCCTAGTGGTCAAGATTTTGGTGGTTTCTTACAGCACGTACGCCCTCCAAGTGAAGAATTGAGAGCGCGGTTTGGTCTAGATTGCAAACCAGATGCTATTCCCAGCGTTGCAGAAGATAGAAACCTCATTGGCTTCGATAAAGCTACTGGCAAGAGTGCAAGTGGATTTAGACGTGCTATTACTGAACTTGCTGGCCCTCCATACATTGGTCGTGGGTTGATAGAAGCGATTCCTAACCAGGATATTATGAACGTTTCTGACCCCAACGATATTAGAGGTGACAATTCTTCCCTCAGAACTCCTTTCTTCCAAAATTGTACGGGTGATTGCGTCACAGGCGTGACCAATACAATTCCTCAGAATGTGCCTTCTGGCCGAGAGGATCTACTCGCCCAAGGGTTAGGACGTTTTGGTCTACGTGCCAATGGTACGGAGATGATGCAGTTTATTGTCGGAGGTATGTTTGGTAGTCTGAGTATGACTAACCGCATCTCTCCTTTTGAGCAAAATATTGCTAACCCCGCCATTGCTCCTTATAATGCCGGTTGTCGAAACGAAATACCTGACCCAGAATTGCCTGTTAGCAGACCATTTAGTGAGCGCAACTTTATCCGCTCGTTGGCTCCCCCAGAGTTCGGCAGAAACCTGTTAGCCGTCCTCAGAGCTAAAGATCCTTCTAGACCTCTACCTGGAAACAATCCAGCTGCGAGAGTTCAAAGAGGAGCGCAGTTGTTTGGTGTTGACTTGGTTGCCTTTAGTAACCGGATGATTCCCGGTAAGATGCCTAGAGGCGGCGATGGTCTAGATCCCAATGCTATTAACCAGAGCGATCGCATGGTTGGTTGCGTTAGCTGTCATATTCCCGTTCAAAGAACTGGTCAGTCTCCGGCTGTTGGCGACCCATCCTTGGGGCCTGACGCACAAGCACTGATTGATGCTCTCAGCTACCGTTGGGCGCCTATTTTCTCGGATATTAATATCCATAGAGGCCCAGTTATTGATGTTGAGAGAAATTCCCCAATTCCCCGCGATCCATTTCTTGTCAGCCGCGCAGATGCGTTTGGTCAAAGGCCAAGTGGTAATAATGTCGCTACCTTCATGACCTATGACCTAATGCGTAACTTTGCTAGTGATTCCTTCTCCAACGTACGCGGAACTGCTACAGGCGATCGTTTCCGCACACCACCTTTGATGGGGATTGGTAGAGTTGGCCCTCCATTCATGCACGATGCGCGTGTTTTCTTAAGTATCCTCACCCGTGACACTACACCAGCGGGTACTGTAACTACCAATAGGGACGCAACGAATGAACCTTTGGTTGTTCGCAATGTAGACGAAGCGCTTCTAGCCGCGATTGAGTTACATGACCTACCTGCACCCGATGACTCTAAGACTTCTACTCTGCCAGGTGGTGGATGCCCTGTTCCTCCAGGTGGTAAAGTAGTCGACAAACTTGGCTATGACGGTAGTCTTACCAGCAGTGACAAGATTGTTGTAGATTACGGCCCATCGCCTCAGAATGTCATTTGCCCACCATATAACAGTCCTCTTTCAACTACTAATCGAAGTGAAGCACGGGAAGCTATGGCTCGTTTCCGTTCTCTCACACGCGATGATCAAAGAGCAATTATCGCCTTCTTGAGAGAGTTGTAAAGCTTCTTGATCTGACATTTAGTGTTTGAAGATTGAACAGAGGGGCGTTTTGAAAACGTCCCTTCTTTTTTTGTCTCTGACCTGTCACATAGCGTAGTCAGATATGTTAAGACAACTTGAAAGCTTGAATGCCAGAAATTGTAAGATTCTTCCTTCTACCTCCTGCCTTCTGCATCCTAGTATAATTTGTGTGTTTGACTACTGATTACAATTCGGTTCCTGTATACCCTGTAACTATCCAAAGAAGGGAACGAGCAACATCACGAAGAATGATGTCAGTAGATTCTAATTCACTGGCTTCAGATGGTACAGAGACAGGAGTAAAAGCAATACCTCGACTACCAAGGACTAATGTAGCGATCGCCTTTGCTCTGGGCAAATGGAATTTAGAAGTAATGAGGAATATATGTTGTATGCGCTGCTGCTGGAAAACTTCTACTAAAGTGGTAAAGTTAGTCACTGTATCCGTAGCACGGTAGTCAAGGTAAAATCTATCATCAGTGATACCTGCGGCATGAAAAATTGCTCGTGTTTCGCGGGGAGGAAGACCAGAAGAAACCCAAATTTTTATACCTGGATAAAATTTAGCAAATAGGGCAGTAAACTCTTGTCGGTTTGAGCCACCACCGAGGGTTAAGATAGCTTGGGGTTGAGGAGTTTGGTAGTAAGCAATTGCTAGTCTGACAGGAATAGTCAGTAGTAAAGCGAGAATCAAACCCACTAGTAACCACATCAATTTTCTTCTCAGTCGGTATATTGGCAATTTCATAACTCCTGCTCTGTGTGATTAAGTTTGAGAAGTTTTGTCTTATACTAATTGCAATTTGCAGCAATAAAATTCAACATCGATTAATACTATTTCACGCGATGTGCAGGTTATTTTTACAACCCCACTTCCATTCCTCTCACGCCAGTTGCTACAACGGGGGGAACCCTCCGAAGTTTGCTCAACGGGGGAAACCCCCGCACGCAACTTCTCTCTGCAACGCACTGGCTCCCCGAAACGGAGAGAGGCTTTGATTCTTGCTCCCCTTCCCTTGTAGGGAAGGGGTTGGGGGTTAGGTTTGAAAGAAAGTTGCACAAGGCGTTATTTCTATGGAAATACACCCAACCAAGAACCAAATGCGAGGTTTTTGCTCAACTTAGTGCCATGCGATATTGGTCTTTATGTTTAAATCAAGTGCTATCATTACCTCTGCATACTTAAAGTAAATATTGGTAGAGAAGCGATGTCTACGGACAAGCCGCTACGCGTCTACGCATCTTTACACCGCAACGCACAGTTTATGCCTACTACCGCCTGGAACCGTCATCACGTAATTTCCCTAGCTGATTTTACTCCTGCTGAATACAATACTGTTTTACAGACTGCTGCCAGCTTTCAAGAAGTGCTATCACGACGGACAAAGAAAGTACCAACCTTGCAAGGACAGGTGGTGGCGAATTTATTTTTTGAACCTTCTACTCGGACTCGCAGTAGTTTTGAACTGGCGGCGAAACGTTTAAGTGCAGATACCTTAAATTTTGCGGCTTCGACATCTTCAATGACCAAGGGCGAGACTATTCTGGATACTGCTAAGACTTATTTAGCGATGGGTACTGATATTATGGTCATCCGTCATAAAGAAGCGGGTGTACCAAATGCGATCGCTCAAGAAATGGATCGTTTGGGTGTGCGAGTTAGTGTGTTGAATGCTGGTGATGGTCAACATGAACATCCTTCCCAAGCATTGCTTGATTTATTTACAATTTGTACTTTAATTGACCGCGATCGCCCCAATATAGAAATGTTGGCTGGGAAAAAAATTGCGATCGTTGGGGATATTTTACATTCTCGTGTAGCGCGATCGAATATTTGGAGTTTAATTGCCAGTGGCGCACAAGTGCATCTCGCTGCACCACCTACACTTTTACCCAAATTATTTGCTGAGTATATATATAGTGAGACAACAGACACCTTGAATGGGCAATTATTTTTACACTGGCAATTAGAACCCGCCTTGCAAGATGCTGATTTTGTCATGACTTTGCGTCTACAAAAAGAACGGATGACAGCCCATTTACTCCCCAGTTTGCGAGAATATCATCAGTTATTTGGCATTACCCGACAAAAATTACAACTTTGCAAACCTAACGTTAAAGTTTTACACCCCGGCCCCGTGAATCGCGGTGTGGAAATTAGCTCTGATTTAATGGATGACCCAGAGTTTAGCTTGATTCAGTCACAAGTTACCAGTGGTGTAGCCGTAAGGATGGCGCTGTTATATTTGATTGGCAGTGGTAAGACTTAGTAGAAAGGGTATAAGAGTTTAAGAGTATAGGGGTGTAGGAAAGAAAAACTCATAACAAATGACCATTGACTATTAACTAACTTCGTTGATAATCTCTTGCAAACTGAGCAATAATTCATTCACCGTGTAGGGTTTAGATAAAAATTTATTGACACCCATTTTCATAATCTCTGCCAATTTATCTTTAGGCATGAGTCCGCTTGTGGCAATAACTTTGACTTTGGGGTTAATTTTTTGTAAAGTCCGGATTGCAGTTACCCCATCTAATGAGGGCAACATAATATCCATGAGGACGACACTAATTTTATCGGCATTTTTGGCATATTGAGCGATCGCCTCAATACCATCGCTGGCAATTAAAGTTTTGTAGTCATGAGTTTCTAGAGATGTTCTCGTAATCTCCTGAATTGAGGGTTCATCATCCACTACCAAAATTAATTCTCCATGACCTACTTGCAGTGTCACTTCTTCTTGGCAAAAGGTTTCTTGTTCACCCACTGCTGGTAAATAAACCCTAAAGCAAGTGCCAGTTGCTACTTGACTTTCTACACTCACAAAGCCACCATGACTTTTGAGAATTCCCAAAACTGTGGAAAGTCCTAAACCTGTACCTTGTCCTACCGCTTTAGTGGTGAAAAATGGCTCAAAAATCCTATCTAAAATTTCCTCTGGAATGCCAATCCCAGTATCACAGACACTAATCACTATGTATGGGCCGACTTTAGCATCTAAATTCATCCGGGCATAATTTTCGTCAATTAACAAATTTTCAGCCGTAATAGTTAAAGTACCACCATCAGGCATCGCATCACGGGCATTGACGCAGAGATTCATCAGCACTTGATGGAGTTGGGTACTATCTCCCGAAACTACCCACAATTCAGGTGATAAGTCAAGGCGAACCTCAATAGATTTTGGTATAGTCTCTTTTAAAATCTTGGAAACTTCCACAATTAAGTGTCTAGGTTGTAAATTGATGCGATGACCTTCAACACCCCGTGCAAACGATAATACTTGTTTAACTAAATCTGCACCTCGTT
Source organism: Nostoc sp. C96 (assembly GCF_059384975.1). Lineage (NCBI taxonomy): Bacteria > Bacillati > Cyanobacteriota > Cyanophyceae > Nostocales > Nostocaceae > Nostoc > Nostoc sp. C96. The sequence goes on from NZ_CM182020.1 coordinate 2,419,326, forward strand.
TGGCATTAATTTCTAAAATTTCTAATAAATGTTGGGTTCGCTCATCAGCATCAGGAAATTTCAGCGGTAGTAGTTGCGCTCCCGCTAAAATCGGCGTAAGGATATTGTTGAGGTCGTGGGCGATACCGCTGGCTAAAGTCCCAATGCTTTCCATTCGTTGGGCGCGAAATAACTGCGCTTCTAAATGTTGTTTCTCAGTAATATCTGTATCAACAGTGAGAATTGATTGGGGTTTTGCGTGGGAATCACGGACTAAACTCCAGCGACTAGCAACTAATACTTCTTTGCCTGTTTTAGTGCGTTTGGTTAATTCACCTTGCCACTTACCTTTGCTGATAACGTTTAACCAAGCTACTTCAAATTCTGGACAAGACTCATCAAACAATAACTCACTGACATTTTTCCCCCAAGCCTCTGATGCTTGCCAACCATAAAGATTTTCTGCACCTTTGTTCCAAAAAAGAATTTTATTTTCTAAATCGCGCACACAAATAGCATCGGTAGTAATGTCTAATAATGCGGCTTGTTCGCGGATTTTTGCTTCAGCTTGTTTGTTTTCACTGATGTCGATACTAGCGCAAGTTATCCCCACAATATCTTGCGATTCATTCTGCAATGGCTCAACAGTCAAATCATAATAACGAATGCCTTGAGGAGTAGTTAAGGCTACTTCTGCTCTGGTACCTATACCTGTAGTCAGCACACCTTTTTTAATAGTGGTCAAATTTTGAGCATCTTCATCTGGGAGCAGTTCTGAGTCGTGTTTGCCCAACATATCTTGTGTTGTCCACCCAGAAATAGAGTTATAAACCCAGGTGTAACGTAACTCTCTATCTTGATTGAAAACGAAAATCGGTGAATTTTTCAGGGCTACGCGAAATCTTTCCTCGCTTTGACGTAGGGCATGTTCAATGCGTTGACGCTCAATAGCATAGCGCATAGAACGCACTAACAAATCACCAGTTACTTTTCCTTTGACTAAATAATCTTGCGCTCCTTCTTGCATAGCACGGAGTGCTAAAGTTTCATCATCTAAGCCTGTTAGGACAATAATTGGCGTAGCTTTTGCTTGGCTGGTAGCCTTAACAAAGGTGTCAATACCTTGACTGTCAGGTAAAGATAGGTCTAGCAACATCAAATCAAAATTATCTTGCGCTAACAACTTGAGCGCTGCTGACAATTGCTCAACGGGACACAACTCTACTTTTACAGTATTAATTTCTTTTAATAACTCCTGTAAGAGAAAAACATCTCCAGGGTTATCTTCTACTAATAAGACTTTTATTAATTCTCCTGCCATATCCCTTACTCCGGCGGCAGTTTTACGATCGCAAACCAGAAATTTTCTATGGATTGTACAATTTTAACGAATTGATCAAAATCGACCGGCTTGGTGATATAACAATTGGCAGCTAAGTTATAAGCTTTAAGTATATCTTCTTCTGACTGAGAAGTGGTCAGTACAACGACAGGAATTCGTTTGAGATTGTCATCCGATTTAATTTCTGCAAGTACTTCTCGCCCATCTTTTCTGGGTAAGTTTAAATCTAACAAGACAATATCGGGATGAGGTTTTTTGGCATAGTTATCCTGCTTGCGTAAAAATGCCATTGCCTCTACGCCATCTTCTACAATATTCAGGTTAATAGAGATTTTGCTATCTTGGAGAGCAATGCGTGTAAGTTCAGCATCGCCAGGATTATCTTCGACTAACAAAACCTCAATTGGCATAATTATTGGTCTATTATTCACGATTGTTGACCTGCTTGATCTGGAATTGTGAAACAGAAGTTCGAGCCTTGACCCGGTTCTGACTCAACCCAGATACGTCCGCCGTGGCGTTCTATGATTTTCTTACAAATTGCTAAACCAATACCAGTACCTGGATACTTACTTCTACCATGCAGGCGCTGAAAAATGACAAAAATACGTTCAGCGTACTGTGCTTCTAAGCCAATTCCATTATCTCTGACAGAGAATAGCCATTCATTTTGAGTGGGGAGTGCTGTTAGCGGTAGCGGGGCGTTCAGCCCGTGGGGAGTAATTGAGTTTTGAGTAGTAGTATATATTCCCCTGCTTTCTTGTTCCCCTGCTTCGTCTGCTCTCACAGCCTCAATATGAATCTGTGGTGGTATTTCTCTGCGGAATTTAATGGCGTTAGCGATGAGGTTTTGCAAGACTTGTGTTAGTTGTATAGGATCGGCTGTAATTGTTGGTAAATGGTTAGATGTAATTTCTGCGCCACTATCTTCTATAGCAAATTTTAGGTTAGCGATCGCTTGCTGTAAAATTTCTGCACAATCCACTTGCACAAAAGGTTGTCCGCGTGTCGTCACCCGTGAATAATTTAACAAGTCGTTGATCAGGCTTTGCATCCGCCGCGCTCCATCTACGGCATAATTGATAAACTGATCCGCAGTTGCATCGAGTTGGTTACTGTATTTCCTCTCTAGTAGCTGTAAATAACTTGTCACCATCCGCAACGGTTCTTGCAAATCATGAGAAGCTACATAGGCGAACTGTTCCAATTCCGAATTGGAACGTGCTAATTCTTGAACATGGCGGGTTTCTTGTTCTAAAAGTTGCGCTTGGGATAAAGCTATGCCAATTTGATTGGCTAACTGTAGCAATAATTGGGTTTCAAAGTTTGTCCAGTGGCGGGGGTGAGCGCATTGATGAGCAATCAGTAAGCCCCAAATCCCATCTCGAATTAGAATTGGCACTACGAGGTTCGCCTTGACACCAAACTGTTGGAGAAATTCTCGATGACAGTCTTGGATATCAGCTTTTTCAATATCGAAAATTGCACCGATGCGTCCTTGACGATACTTTTCTACGTAGTCTGCTTGAACACAAGGGTCAAGAATGTTTTTTCCTAAAACCACAGGCCAACCGGGTAAAACGGCCTCTTTTACTACTGTGCCTGAACCATCAGGCCAAAGCTGAAAAATTAATACTCGGTCAGCGTGCAGCAGTTTTTGAACTTCTTGAACTGTCGTTTGCAAAATTTCTTCTAATTGTAACGATTCTCGAATTTTGAGGGTGATTTCGGCAAATAATTGCGATCGCAAATTCTGCCGTTTAAGTTCTTCTTCTGCTTGCTTGCGGTCAGTGACATCTAGAGTCACACCAATTATCCGCATTGGCTGATTTTCACTATCGTAGATGACAGTACCCCGTGCTAATATCCAATGAATACTGTTATCATCCGGCCAAATACAGCGATATTCTGCTTCATAATCGCCGTGATTTTCTATAGCCTGTCTGACACACTCCTGCATATTCGAGCGATCGTCAGGATGAATACATTCCAATAGCGTATTATAGGTGAACTCAGTTTCTGAAGGCAGACCAAAGTTGAGATAGCACTGACTAGAAGCTGATAATTCCCATGTTTTGAGGTTGAGTTGCCAAGAACCAAGTTTAGCCGCCTGTAAGGCTAACTTCAGCCGTTGGTCACTTTCCCGCAAAAATGCCTCAGTTTGCTGCCTTTCGGCTAAATTACGCCTCAGTTCTAACTGACTAATTACCTGACGACCTAAAGCCAACAGCGCCTCTACTTGTTGTTGGTTTAGTTCCCGTGGTACTGGGTCAATTGCACACAGAGTTCCTAATATCTGTCCGTCTGGAGAAATCAAAGGTACACCTGCATAAAACCGGATATATGGATAGCCAGTTACTGCGGCATTGACAGCATATTCTTGATTTTCTAATGTATCTTTTACAACTACAACTTCCTTGCGTTCTAAGCAAAGATACGATAATCCCACATTTCGAGGCATTTCTGACGCATCTAGACCAAGTTTGGCTTTAAACCATTGACGGTCTTCATCAATGAAATTTACCAAAGCGATAGAACTACCACAAATAAAGGCCGCTAATCGGGCAAGATTATCGTAGGCTTGCTCTGGTTCAGTATCTAAAATCTGATATCGGCGCAGGGCTTCTAGCCTCGCCTGTTCGTGATTATAAGATTCATCTGGCATTAATTTTTGGGAAAAGCTTAAAAAAGGTTTGATTAAAAGTTTTGAAAAATGTGCTTTTTTATAATCAGTTAACTAACTCTGACTTTTCAGCAGAGTTGGTTGAGATTTTTGGGTTGTAAACAAGAAAGCGATCGCCCCACACTTTAAAATTGGGCATAATTCTAGTGTAGACGCAATAAATTAGGGAGTAGGGAATGGGCAATAGAAACTAGGTAAGAAAATCCCACACCCTAACCCTCTAAACGTCTAAACCCCCACCAAAGCCACCTCTCGCAATTTCGCACTCAATTCGCACAGATTACCTGTATTGATGCGATAACTTAAAGGATGTCCAATCAACCGCGCTGTACTGTGATACAAAGTTTCAAGCTCAATTAGACCATTTTCCCGCAGAGTCCGCCCTGTAGAAACCAAGTCTACAATTGCTTCTGACATTCCTGTAATTGGGCCAAGTTCCACTGAACCGGACAATGGCACTATTTCTACAGGTAAATCTAGACTTTGGAAATATTCTCTAGCACAATTCACATACTTAGAAGCAATTCGACAATGCGGTGAGAAATCTAAAGGTGATTTGTAAGGACTTGATGCTTTAACTGCCACTGACATGCGACAATAGCCAAATTGCAAATCAACCAAATGTGCAACTTGTGGCTGTTTCTCTCGCAACACATCGTAACCAACAATACCCAACTGTGCCTGACCATATTCTACATAGACAGGTACATCCTGTGCGCGTACCAACAAACCCTTAGCTTGTCCACTAGCATCAAGAATCTGAAGTTGGCGATTTCCAGAATCTAAAAAAGCACTAAAATCTAATCCTACAGATTGCAACAGGCGGATGCTATTTTTTAGTAGTTCCCCTTTCGGTAGTGCAACAGTCAACATTCTTTTTCTTGATATCCTTAGCGTGTTGGCAGTTCATTTATTATTGAGAATATCTCGATTGCTTACCATAAGCAGCATGAGAATTTTATTAGTTGACGATGAAGTAGAATTAACTGACCCCTTAAGTCGCGTGTTAACCCGTGAAGGTTACACCGTAGATGCGGCTTATGATGGGACAAATGGTAGTCAATTGGCAACAGCCAGTAATTATGACTTACTAATTTTAGATTGGATGTTACCAGGAAAAACCGGGTTAGAAATTTGCCATGAATTGCGGCGACAAGGCAAAAATACCCCTGTGTTGTTTCTCACTGCCAAAGATACTTTAGACGATCGCGTGCAAGGTTTAGATGCTGGTGCAGATGATTATTTAGTCAAACCGTTTGAATTACGGGAATTGTTAGCACGAGTCCGGGCTTTATTGCGTCGTAGTGGAACCCAAACTTATGAAACGACTCCCGGAAGGCTAGTTGTTGCTGATTTAGAACTTGATTGCGACAACCAAGTAGCTTACCGTCAAGGACGCATTATTGAACTATCGCAAAAAGAAAGCCAACTGCTGCAATATTTCATGGAACATACAGGACAGTTGCTAACTCATGTTCAAATCATGGAACATCTATGGCAAGATGAAGAACAACCAAGTAGTAATGTTATAGCTGCATTAATTCGCCTATTGCGCCGGAAGATCGAGGTAGGTAAAGAAACTACTTTGATTCACACAGTTTATGGTAAAGGCTATCGCTTCGGTGCTGCTTTTGTCGAGTCAATGTGAGAGACAACAAGACTTACTTAAAAAAATTGGGTGAGAAGTAAAACAAACTTCTCAACCTAATATCTAGCTAAATATGAGAACTTAACAGTATTACTTATGCTTGCAAGTCATCTTTTGTGTTTTTCTTCTTCAGCCTTATAGTACTTAGACCAAATAGGCTTAAAGCGGCTATTGTGCTGGGTTCAGGTACTGACTTAAGTTGAGTCTGAGAAGTAGGCGCTTCAGGTACTGGTACAGGTGCGGGTGCGGGTGCAGGTGCAGGCACTGGTGCAGGCGCTGGTGCTGGTGCTGGCGCTGGTGCTGGCGCTGGTGCAGGTTCTGGTGCAGGTTCTGGCGCTGGCGCTGGTGCTGGTGCTGGTGCTGGTGCTGGTGCTGGTGCTGGTGCTGGTGCTGGTGCTGGCGCTGGCGCTGGTGCTGGTGCTGGCGCTGGTGCTGGTGCTGGCGCTGGCGCTGGTGCTGGCGCTGGTGATACTAGCTTTGCATTAACCGTTGGTTCACTTGTAGCAGTGCCGTATTGGAAGAAGACATTACTCAGAGACTTAGACAAATCAAACCCTGTTGTTAAACCAGCAACATTAAAAGAAAATATAACTGAACTGCTGATTAAAGGTTCTTTCGTAACACCTGTGTTACCAGTGCTGGAATTATCGCCAGCACTAAGAATGCCGTAGTCTAAACCCCCAACGCCAGATTTTGAGGTACTAAAAGTGTCATCCTTACCAAATAGGCCAAGACCAGCAGCACTTATACCACTGTTAGCTCCATCACGGTTGAGACCACCATCATAAGCCCATTGGCTGGATACATCTCCACCTGTCTGGCTACCGTAAACTATTTGAGAACTATTACCAAGAACAGCAGAAATTGGATCAAGCTTAATGCTGCTATCAAGTTTAAAGAAAACACCAGTTAAGACATCTATGGGAACTAAAACATCACTCTGGCTAGTGTTGCTTAGTGTTACTGTCAATAAACTACCGACTAAATCAAATGATGCTGTTGCTTCTCGACCAGCAGAATCAGAACCTTGATATGACAAGGCGGTTGCATTTGCTTGAGACATTGGCCCAGCTATAGTTATAGCTAATGACGATAAACCATAAGTGATGTAACCTATTAGTTTTTGTGAATTAATTTGAGCCATTTCTTTACAACTCCTTTCAGATTCTAAAAAGTTTCATAAAAACACTTGGCAGCATAAAATCTACTTCAAAATTAAATTTTGAATCTATAAGAAACTGAGTTTGTCAATTGCTTCTGGAAAGCTAATCTATTCTTGTAAATCAGTATTTAATTTCTGTTAGCTCACTTAGTTTGCCTAATAGCAATTTCTATTTGTAGTGAGTTTAAGGGAGGATGCACCTAAATTAATTTCTGAATTTATGCTTCTAAGTTCCTGAGAAATACAATTTGGCACAACGACTTCTTATTAGTCTATAGTTTCTCTGTTCTTTTATCAGAACTTTAATCTAAAGAATAAAAATAATACTATTTAAGTATTTATACTCAAATCTTAAACCGAAATTACTACACAATATCTGCTTTGAAAATTACGAATTAGAAAAGGGCTTACGCAAAATTACTCTACAGCCCTCTTTTCTAGATGTCTTACCCTTGGGAAATCCGCTAACGCGTATATATGTACTTTGCAGTTCTTTATTCTGTGAATTGCGTAATACCGTTTCACTTTAAGTTTGATACAAATAGACCGCAGGGGAACAGAGGAGCAGAGGAGAAATTATTCGGATCATTTATTTAGTGAAATGGTGTAAGACCTAAATACTATAAACAAATCCAGAAATTATGTAGGCGAGGATTAACATCTAAAATTTTCAATTCAATTTTGCATCTTTATATGTTTATACTCTTCAACACTTGATTAAGTTTAGTTTGTAGTTTATCTCGAAATTTCTGTGCTTGTTGATAAGTATCTGCACGTTCTTTACCCGAATTAATCTGTTGTTCTAAAGGCTGGATAAAATATTGTAAGCGAGTTTTCATTGCCCAAATTCCCATTGAGGGAAATAAAAGCAAAATCAGCATTAATGGAGATATGGGTAAGAATGGTAATTTAACTATGCGTTGTAATTTTTTACTATTAATAGCCCAAGGATGTAAAAACTCGCTACCAATGCAAATTACTGGCAGAATCGGAATATGATAGCGATCGCTCAACTGCATAAAGCTGATATCAAATTTTTGCAGTTGATAGCGTTTCTGCCAACCTTTACCCGGCCCGCGAATACCTTCAGGTGCATATAGTAAAATTTTACCCTGAGCGATCGCCGTTTCAAAATCACCAATCTCTGCCCGCACTCCACCTAAAACCTGTGACCATTGCGAAGGTAGCCACCAAATTATCCAAGGATGTTCAAATAAAGATACGCTGGCTAATGGTTGCACTACCCATTCGCGTGTTTCACTTAATAAATAACCTAAAGTGAGAAAGTCCCAAGGAAAACACATCCCTGCATGATTCATGGCGACAATCATCGCCCCTGTTTGCGGTAAGTTATTAATCTGTTGCAATTCTCCCCGAAAATAATATTTAACGATAGGGGCTAATATTTCTTGGCGAAAAGCTTGTTGATAGTTGGGATTAAATTCTCCGACTTCTTTTCTTGGTGAACGACAACCCAAGCGCAACCATCGCATCAATAGTGCTAAATAAAACCCGCAAGGTAGCAAAAATAAGATATATTCCCACCAATTCCAACCATCCGGGTCGCTGTGATAATGTTGCCAATGACGGTTAAACAAAACTAACCATCCTGGCGGATACCAAAGACAAAACCAATCAAACCAGCTAAATTGATAACTTTTGTTTGAGGATATTTCTAACGGCTGATCGATGATGCTATCGGAATGTTGATTAATCACAACGGTCATACGGATTAGACAACAGATACTTAAGTGTATATCTTAAGTTCTAAAATTTAGAATAGACATCCAGCTATAGATGTAAAATTATTTACATTCAGCAATGTTTTTTATGAGTAGTGTTTCTTGGTAGATAAGAGCGATCGCCTCATACATAAGTCCACTAAATCAAGAGTGGGTCGGTGGTAGAATAGATATGAGTACGCACTTAAATTTCCGCTGTAAATGAATAAAGCATTGGACGAAACCCTTTCGCTGGAAATTGCTAAACGCATCAAAAGTAAAAAAGATAAAATTTTTGATAATGCTTACAAAGCAGCATTATCCACAGAGGGAGCAATTTATGTTCAAGGGTTTTTAGTTTATTCAGGTAAACCTTATCGCCCTGTTGAACATGGTTGGATTGAGTTAAAAGATACCTCTGGGGAAGACTCTATCACACGCATCATTGACCCCAATTTACCCCACATACGTAAAAACAACCAAGAAATCTGGTATTTTTCAGCACAAAGTTTGACCGCCAAACAACTAAAAGCCATCATCGAAGAATCAAAAGAAGATTATCCCGAAGATGATCCCCTACCAATTTACGGTACAACACCTTATGAATACTATGGTGATGTGATGTTGGGCGGTAAAGAATATTTAGCTGCTTATCAAGCCGCAGAAGCTAAATGCAAAGAGTTAAAAGAACTCAATTAACATTTTTCATTGACCCTTGACTAATAAGACTTTCCATCGCTACCAAAATATTCTCGATATCTACAAATTTTATCGCCGCACACATCAAAAGAAACTGCAACACGATTTTTATAAGGTTGTCCTAATAATAACCCTTCGTCACGAAACTCAAAGACAACCGTTGTCTCATTACTAGTAACACGGTCTAGAGACGTTAACGTAATTCCCGAACCAAAAGATTCCGAAACATATTGCAAAAACTCCTGGGCGCGTTCTTTCCCCTCATTCAACCCGTGAAACTTTCCCATCGGAAACCAAAAGGTAAAGTCTTCTGTAAGCATATCGAGAAATGCTTGCCAGTCTCCCGTAGCTAGACCAGATGTAAAATGCTCAAATGCTTGCTGGGCAATTTTTAAAGTATTTGTAGGGTCTTGTGTCATCATACTCGATTAGTTATGGCAGTTATAGCGTTTCTCGTTTTCGTAAATATTAAGTAGCCTAACGCACCAGCACATCACAAGGTACATTATCCCGTAGGGTAGGCATTGTCAATAAAAATCTCAATTAATCTAGAATATATAGCAATCCGAATTGACTTATGAGAAAATTTGATATCAAAACTAAGAGTCACATTTTATTCAGCCTTGGCAATTAGAAATCGCGGCTATACAGACATAACCAGCCTACGCAGGTTATTTTATTAGTCCACTTAGGTGGACTTTAGTTTGTGTAGTAGCGAATTTTATTCGCCTAATTAGTTCTTCTTATTCCTATCAAATTGTCTATGATGGATATCTATACAAAAAATAAATATTTCCTGACGCAAAATTTGTGATTTATGGTGAATCACAAATCCAACGAATATAACTTACAATTTTTTAGTATTTATTTAGCTAAAACACGCGGAAAAAGATATGACAACCATACCGCATCAACCAGGACTTGATGCTTTAGCAACACCAGATAACAATCAAGTATTTGATTGGAAAAACTGCTGGTATCCTATCGCTTTTGTCCAAGATTTACCAAAAGAATATCCTTACAGATTTTCTCTCTATGATGAACCTTTGGTTTTGTTTACAAATCAGGATGGAAAATTAGGATGTTTAATAGATCGTTGCTCCCACCGTGCTGCTAGACTTTCTGATGGACAAATTATTAATGGTAAAATTGAGTGCTTATATCACGGTTGGCAATTTGGGACTGATGGTCAATGTTTGCATATTCCACAATTACCTGAAGATGCCAAAATTACCGCAAATGCCTGTGTGAAATCTTTTCCAATTGTAGAACGTCAAGGTATTGTTTGGATGTGGGCTGGAGAAGAAAAACCTGCTGAGGAATTAATTCCCACAATACCAGAGTTAGATCAGCCAGGTTTGTTCTGTACAGATTACATTAGAGATCTACCTTATGACCAGACATATTTTATTGAAAATATCATTGACCCAGCCCATGTTTTTATTAGCCATGATGGTATCCTCGGCAAGCGAGAAAATGCCCAACCATTAGAAATAGAAGTTATTGAGAGTTCAATTCAGGGAATTTGCAGCCGCTGGCGGGGAATACGACAGCCAAACCAGCCTTGGATTGTCATAGATTTTATTGCGCCAAATTTAATTATTTATAAGTTTGGTAATCAAGAAAAAGGTAGATTTGGTGGAACAGTTTTATATTCACTTCCTTTGAGTAAAGAAAGATGCCGAATTTTCTTGAGAAATTATGGAAATATGTTTCCTTGGCAAATGAAGTTAATGCCGAAATGGCTAGACCATATCTTGGTACGCAATTTAATTTTAGAAGGTGATTTACAGGTTGTTGTCGAACAAAAAAGACAACTTCAGCGATTGGGTAAAAGCCTCAAAGAAGTTTATTTACCAATCAAAACTTCTGACACCTTAGTAATTGAGTACCGTAAATGGTTAGACAGATTTGGTAAGGGTTTACCATTTTATCAAGGTTATTCTTCGGCTAAAAACTTTCATCCAGATGAGTTACCAGAAAATTCGTTGACCTTAGATAGACTGTCACAACATACCCAAATATGTAGTTCTTGCAATCAAGCTTATCAGGTGACACAGCTAGTCAAACAAATTTCCCTTGGGGGAGCGATCGCCCTCGCTGCTTTAGCTATACTTACAGATAACTCTTGGGTTTCCCCTGTGGCTGTTGCATCTGCATTATTCGCAGTAGCTTTAGCCTTCGCAGCACAAAAATTAAAAACTAAGTTTGAACGTGCTTATACTCGGCATTAGTTTTTAAACTAAATAAAACATTTGTTATGAATAAATTAGTGGATGCAAGTAATCAATATGGTTCAAGCACCGGAAGATAATAAAAGCGCATATTCCCTCCCTAACAATGTGAACCTTTCACAGACAGACACAAATATACAAATAAATAATCAAACCTCAATAGGACGCAACCATGTAGAAACTGAAGAGTCACTCAATTCAGTTCGCAACTTTGCCCAAGTGCCTTTTGAGGTGAAAAACTTTGTGACTATTGAACATGGTACTGCTCAGATTCTCTCTATCAACAAAAGTACAGGAGAATCGACACAGCGAGTTATCCTCAAAAAAGGTTGGAACGCACCTATCGGTCATTTCACCACTGATGTAGAACTTTTTGTACTCACTGGGACACTTTGTCAAGGTGGGTTTAAATTACGTAATCTCAGTTACTCATTTATTCCCGCTGGTATACCTACAGGCCCTTGGCAAACCGAAGAAGACACGATTTTCTTGTGGATGCCCGATGCTACCCCTAATTACATTACCGAAGAATACGCCAACCTGGCACAAATTCCCGCAACTTCTGTATATCACACAAATATGCAGACTCATCCACGGATGGCTGAGTATGTACCATTACAAGAACTCCACGCCATGAAATGGGAAAGCACAACATTTTTACCTCCTGGTTCAGCACGGAAAAGTTTGTATACCAATAAAAAAACCGGACGCGCCACATGGGTTCTTGGCTTAGTCCCCATGTGGATTGAAGGTAATTTTTATGCAGGTCATCCTACTACAGAAGAAGCTTATGTCATCAGTGGAGATGTTCTAGGACATTGGTCTATGAGCGATGATCCATTTAATAGACGCTATGCAGCTATGTGCAAAGATGGTTATTATTGGCGACCAGCCCACGTACCGCACGGCCCCTTTTGGACAGAAAGCGGCGCACTACTTTTGTTTCGGACTAGTGATCGTCTAGACTGTTATTGGATATTACATAACCCAGATATTACCCAGCAAGATGAGGCGCGTCTCCAATCTGCTCTGAATCATAACCAGTGAGTAGCAATAACAGGCGAAAGTCAAAATTCAAAATTCAAAATTCAATAATCTAGTTGGCTTTTTCCTGTTATCTAATTCAACTTACAAAGCTTTATCCCACTCTAATTGATGAGATAAACCATATTTAATAAAATCTTCTTGCTTCGCTTTATCACTCTTACCAAAAACACCTAAACTGTAAGGATTCTCTTGCATACGTTGTGTAACTTGTTCTTTTTCAAACCCTATTACTTCATCTCTAAGTTTATCTGGTTTAAAAAAGTCTACAACTAAAACAGTTCTATCATAATCAGTGTAATTATGTGGGCAGTGTGGATAGCTGTGATCTAAAATCAAGAATTTTCCTTCATGCCAATAAAGCTTGTCATAGCATATTTTCATTGCCACATCACCTTCAGGCACAATCAAACCTAAATAGCCACGATTCATGTGAGGATTATAGTTTACGTGCAGCTTGATATCTAAACCCGGATGAAATGTACCAAAGTAAACGTTTCTCAGGATATTATCATCGTTAAAGTTTACTTTATCTATAGCATCAGCTAGATTTGGGAAATATTTATTTCTTAAGGCAAGTGCTTTTGCTGAGGCTTCATCTGTTCCATAATCTGGATATTGTATTTGATGTAATTGAATATATTCTTCAATAAATAAACCTTGGAATAAAATTCCAAAAGCACTATATTTTGAATCACCTTTAGTTTTAATAGTTTTACTTTTAGGGCCTAAAACATCGTAAGCAAACTTTAACTCTTCAGGCGATGCTTGCTGAATAAAGATAGTAAACTCATCTTTAATTACTTCCCATTCATCTTGAAAGCTTTGAAGAAAAGGAAATTGTTTTGGGTCAAGATGATACTCATTAAAAGTTTCCATTGTTTCTATCCTCAAGATGATTGAATAAAAAACTGTTACATAATAATGGGTTTTAGCTTAGGTTCCGGTACTATGTTGAAATTCCTAGTTTAACTAGAACTTAAGCTTATATACTCATTTTAGTGTGGGGTCTACTGTGTCTGAACCTCCTTTACTAGATAAAATTATCAAAAATGTGCGAGTTGTTCGTCCTCATGCTGATGTTGCCGAACTACTCGATATAGGCATTAAAAACGGTAAATTTGCGGAAATTGCTCCTCATATTAACGCAAATCAAGCCATAGAAGTATTTGATGCCAATAATCTACTAGGCTTTCCTGGGGTGATGGATGCTCATACACACATTGGGATTTATCAACCACTGGATAAAGATGCAGTGACGGAAAGTAAAGCCGCCGCAATGGGGGGAGTAACTACAACTCTCAATTACATTCGCACAGGAAAATATTATCTAAATAAAGGTGGTTCCTACCGCGATTTTTTTCCCGAAGTATTGGCATTATCCGCAGGTAATTTTTTTGTTGATTACAGCTATCACGTTGCACCTATAGCTAGTCAACATATCGACGAAATACCTTTATTGTTTGAAGAACATGGCGTATCTTCGTTTAAAATTTTTATGTTTTATGGCGGCTATGGTTTGCATGGTTTATCAGAACAGCAAAACTTGTTTTTGATGATAAATAAAGAAGAACGCTACGACTTTGCACATTTTGAATTTATCATGCGTGGGATAACTCGCTTAATAGAAAAACATCCAGCCGCGCGAGATTCTATTAGTTTGAGTTTACATTGTGAAGTTGCCGAAATTCTCAATGCTTATACCAAAATCGTAGAAAATGATTCTAGTCTGAGTGGACTGCACGCTTACAGTGCAGCGCGTCCACCCCATTCGGAAGGTTTAGCAATTTGTATTGCTGCTTATTTGGCGAATGAAACTAACTGTGCAAATATCAATTTGTTGCATCTAAGTTCGCGCAAAGCAATGGAAGCAGCGTTGACGATGCAAACTGCTTTTCCACATATCAATTTTCGGCGAGAAGTTACGGTGGGACATTTATTATTAGATGTTGATACTCCTAATGGTACTTGGGCAAAAGTTAACCCACCAATTCGTCCCCGTGCTGATGTGGAATATTTATGGCAAGCGGTACTAACTAATCAAGTAGATTGGATTGTGAGTGACCATGCTTGCTGTTCTGCTGAACAAAAACGCAGTGCAAAAGACCCAAATAATATTTGGTTAGCAAAGTCTGGTTTTGGTGGTACAGAATATTTACTTTCGGGTGTATTGAGTGAAGGTAGCAAGCGAGGAATGTCTTACAACCAGATGGCTAAGTTGTTATCGTGGAACCCATCGCGGCGGTTTGGATTGTTAGCAAAAGGGGATATTGCTGTTGGCTATGATGCTGATTTGGTGTTAGTAGACCCTAATGAAAGCTTTGTGGTGCGTGCGGCTGAGTCAGAATCACAACAAGGTTACACACCTTTTGAGGGAATGGAGTTAACAGGACGGGTGAAGAGTACGTTTTTAAGAGGAAATTTAATTTATAACAATGGACAAGTTTTGGGTTCACCAACTGGGTGTTATTTGAAACGCGCTCATTCGGCAATCAAGACATAGATATCTATAAGATTAAATCAGAATTTACACTCTAGTAAAGTAGAAAGTATAAAAATGAGCCAACAGATCAAAAGAGCATTTTTAGACACAGAAGATGGACAAATTCTTTACCGGATAGGTGGAGAAGGTGAAGCCATACTTTTACTGCACATGATTCCTCGCAGTAGTGATGAATTTCAGGAATTGATGAGTATTTTGGCAGAGAAAAATTTAGTCATTGCAATGGATTTGATGGGTTTGGGTGATTCTGACAAACCACCTAGAGTTTATTCTGTTGCTGACTATGCTAAAACAGCGATCGCCCTTTTGGATGAATTAGGCATTCAAAAAGCAAATATTTTCGGTAGTCTGACAGGAGGTTATATCGCCGGGGAAGTAGCCGCAGCTTATCCAAATCGGGTTGACAAACTGATTCTCTGTAATTTATTTGGATTTGATGCAGAAGAAAAAGATAAAATTCTCTACAGATATTCTCAAGGATTTGCAATTAAAGCAGATGGCTCTCATTTGATGGAACAATGGTTATCTCGTGTGAATTACATTGGTAACGGAGAATTAAATCATCGTTGTGTTTTAGAGGATTTGAAGTGTTTTGGCTCTCCTGTGTATCCTGGGATTGCAATAGCTAATTATTGTCTTACTGCTCCAGAAAGATTTCGCTTAATTCAGTGTCCGACGCTGATTTTATCAGGGGAAAAGGCCTTAGAACCATTAGAAAAAGCTGGTTTAGCAAAAGCTGAAAATCAATATTGGCTCAAAGATGTAATTCCTCATAGCCAAAGAGTAGAACTAGAAGGTGGAACTTTGTGGATGGTGAATCAAATGCCAACAGAAATAGTAAAATCAGTCATCGATTTTCTGTAAAAATAGTCAAGTAGATAATGACAGATGTATTAGGATGGCGAAAAAAGTTTGGAGTGCTTGCGCCTAGCACAAATACGATTGTTGAACCTGATTTTCACGCAATGACTGTACCGGGTGTGACATCTCATATATCGCGGATTCATGTACGAGATCAAGACTTGAGTAGTGATGAAAAGATGGTGCGGCTTTTAGAAGCGATCGCCAAAGAAATGTTCTTTGCAATTGATCGGGTAATGACAGCGGGTGTCGATTACTTAATTATGGCTATGAGTGCGGAAACTTTTTGGGAAGGAAAGGAGGGAAACACAGGGTTTATCAAACGAGTTGAAGATTATGCGGGTGTTAGGGTGGCTTCTTGTGCATCGGCGTGTCAGTCTGCATTAGAAGCATTTAAAGTCAAAAAAATTGCTGTGATTACTCCCTATCAAGCTGTAGCTGACGACAAAATACGCCGCTTTTTTAGTGACATTGGGATAGAAGTTATTCGCCTAAAGAGTCTCCGTTGTCCTACTGCGCTTTCTATTGCAGAGGTATCTGAAGATACTTTACGCCAGCATATTCAGGAACTGGATAGTGATTATGTAGAGGCAATTATACAGATGGGTACTAATTTAAGTATGCTGCGGTTGGCTGACGAAGCAGAAAGATGGCTGGGTAAACCAGTAATTGCTATTAATGCTGCAACTTGGTGGTATGCTTTGCGACAAAACGACATTCATGATCAAGTATATGGCTGTGGTAGACTTTTGCGAGAATTTTAAAGACTGTGCATCACAAATTGTTTTCTTCACAGCATCATTTATCTTTCATCCTCCAGCATTTAATTGTCTAGCTTCCTAAATTCAATATCAGGATGCTCCCGCAGTACCATATCTCGAACAAATTTACTGTAATCATCTTTCATCGCCAGATTTGTATCAACTTTAATGCGTCTTCTCATTGCCAAGACTGCCTCTCCCGTTTGGGGATTGGTTGCTGCCTTTTGATAGGACTCCCAATATACTCCTATACCTCGTTTCTGCCAATTAGGTAAGTTATTAAAATTGATGTTTGCTTGCTGATAAAGTAATTCATTTTTATCACTTACTGAAAGCCTATCCAGCTTTTCTGTAGCGGCTCCGGCACTTTCACCAGCTTTGCGTAACATCCAGTAACAGTGAGCATTTAAGGCATTGCGATGAGCATCTTCATTGCGCCAACGAAAGTAATCGACTACTAGATTTAATGTAGGAAGCTGAGAAATTCGACAATCAAAGGCGGCAGTGCTATTGAGTAGTAGTGAAAGTTTTGCACTTGCTTCTCCTGCCAAAATAGAGTTTAGTTTCCGCAATTTGCGACTAAAACTTTCCTCGTCTCGGTGGAATAGAAGTGAGATTTCGTCACTTTGCGTATAGCCATAAATGATACGGAATCCACAATTCATTAGGTGTTCTACTGTAGACACCATATAATCTCGAAATTGAACATCAAAAGGAGCTTCAAATTTGTGAGTTTCTTTTGTCAAGCGAGTAAAGTTACGCCCATCAATTCGAGCAACCATAAATAGCCCTGGCAATACGCATAAATCGTGGGCTGTTTCAAAAACTCTCAGTCTTGTGTCTAACTCTTCAAACTTCATCAAGCCACTCCTGTACAGCAAACTCTCCTTTTGGTATTAACCGAACATAATAGATTTCGTCAAAACCTTCTTCATATTTGGGAAGTATCAGCTTTGCGTGAGTCCCTCGAATACCTTTGTCTGGTACCTGCTGTTCCGGTTTGCGGTTTTGATTACGTTGGATTGAATCGGCAATTTTTGATTCAAAATAATAGCCAGTAATCCGAAATCCTTGATTTTTAGCTAACACAATGTAGCGTTCTCGCTCTTCAGGTGTAGGATTTGTATTATCTACAACAAATGCTTGACCAATTTCCAGACAAGTTTCTATCAGGCGCTTTTCTCTATGTCTAGTTTTAAGCATATCCAGGTTAATTCTGATGTGGGTATGAGAAAAACGTTGACTGTAAAAGGTTGATTTGCCGCTTGCCTGTATACCAATAAAAATGATTAATTGCACAGTTAATTTAACGTTTAATCAAAGCTCTAATCGCCGTTTAACTTCTTCAGCTAAATCTGCTAACGCTACTTCTATTTGTTCGCCTGATTGCAAATCTTTGAGTGAGGATTTTTGCGCTGCGGCTTCATCAGCACCAATAATTACACAAAATCTAATTCCTTGTTTATCTGCGGCTTGGAATTGTTTACCTAATGGGCGTTTCTCAAAGTTAGTTATGACATTAATGCCAGCTTGGCGTAACTGTTGGGATACTTTTAAATAAGTTGGCATTAAATCTTCTTGCATATTTACTACTACTACTTGCGCTGGCGTTGCAGGTAGAGTATTTAAAATTCCTGCTTTGAGTAATCTGCTAATTAAGCGAGTTAAGCCGATAGAAATGCCAACTCCCGGCATTTTCTCACCGATGAACATCCCGACTAATTCTTCATATCTACCACCAGAACAGATACTTCCTAATGCTTCATGACCGATGAGGGTGGTTTCGTAGACTGTGCCTGTATAGTAATTTAAACCACGGGCGATCGCTAAATCAATACAAAACCGTTTATCGGCAACGCCTAAGTTACGCACCCCGGTAATTACTGTTTCTAATTCAGTCACACCTAAACTAAATTGCTCGGCTTCTGGTAGGTTTTGTGACAGGTGTTTGAGTTTATCTAATATTTCATCAGTACTGCCATTGATTTTAATAAAGGCAATAATTTTTTCTGTCTGTTCTGGTGAAATTCCTTCTTTTTCTAATTCTTGTTTTACTTTAGTTTCGCCAATTTTTTCTAAGTTATCAATAATACTAATACAAGTTTTAATTTGATTTTCAACAATTCCTAACGACTGAAAAAATCCAGTTAGAATTTTGCGGTTGTTGATGCGAATTATAAAGTCACCAATGTTAACTGCTTCAAATATTTCGGTGATAATGGCTGGCATTTGCGCGTCATATAATAAGCTGAGTTCCCGCCGTGCAATTACATCAATATCACACTGTCTAAATTGCCGGAAGCGCCCATCTTTTGCCCTTTCTCCCCGAAATACTACATCCATTTGATAACGAGCAAAAGGAAAGGTTAATTCATTGAGATGACGAGCAATATACGCTGCTAAAGGAACAGTTTGGTCAAACTTTAAAGCGCGTGCTTCTGAACCTGTTTCGCCAGCTTTATCTCTCTCGGCTTGGCGATTTGGTGGCAGAATAGGGTCAATACCATAAATAATATTGTCGCCTTGATTACCTTTGGCTTGTAATACTTCTAACCTTTCAACTGCGGGTGTTTCAATAGGGGTAAATCCGTAACTTTCGTAAACTCTCCGGATAGTATCTAGCAAATGTAATTCTAAGCGTTTTTCGCTAGGTAAAAATTCTGGGAAACCGCTAGGAGTAGAGAAGTTAATTTTGTCAGTTTTGGCCATATCCGTAAGTTATATATTTAAATTTATATATATTGAACTATCTATTATGTCATAAAGTAGTGCGTTAAACTATGTTAACGCACTTTAATTTGATACTATTTTTGAATTTTTAGATGACTATCTAACTCTTTGTTCTTGAATGAGAGTACGTTGGTAAATTTGATGATTTTTAAACCAATGCCATGTGCGGGCGCGATGATTATTATCGGGACTGATTTGAATCATTTCATATAAGTATGCTACTGGAACTGTCTTATAAGAAAACCACAAAATTACAGTGGAATCATCTATTTCCCAAGCTTTGCCTTCAATGCGTTCTGTATCAAACCAAAGGACTTTATCACTATAGGTTGCGGGAAATTTATGTTCTTCTTGTTTACCATCAGCCCACTTATAGCGATTGATTTGGTAATAAGAATAAGGACTGTCATCGGGGAACTGACAGCTTAAATGCGATTCGTGTCTATCTAAAATTTTGCCTTCTGTATCTACAAGTGTATAGGTTCCTACCCAATCGCCTTCATGACGTGCCAGTACAGGCATTTCTTCACGTATGTTAGACATGATGCAACTCCTATAAGTAGGTTAGCGTGAATATAATCGTTAAGATAAGGTAGGAACTAAATATTAGCCAGTTATTGTTCTATCATTTTAAAAAATCGGGTGAAGTAGTCGGGGAAAGTTTTAGCCGTACAACCTGGGTCTTTAATGACAATTCCGGGAGCTTTTAAGCCAGTGACAGCGAATGCCATTGCCATGCGATGATCGTGATAAGTTTCGATGGCGGCTGGGGTGATGGAACTAGGTTCAACTTTTAGCCCATCTGGAAATTCTTCAACTTTGACACCTAAGCGACGCAATTCTGTCACTACAGCGCGAATACGTTCAGTTTCTTTGTAGCGGATATGTTCGACATTACGAATGGTAACAGGTGAACTGGCAAAAGGAGCGATCGCACCTAATGTTTGTACCAGGTCAGATATATCATTCATATCAATATCGATACCCTGTAACTGTTCTGGCCCAGTCACTTCGATATAGTCATCAGCCTCACGTACTTGACAACCCATCTGTTCCAGCACATTCAGCCACAGAATATCACCCTGATATGATTGCTTCGTTAAATACTTCACCCGCACCCGTCCACCAGTAACAGCAGCAGCGGCGAAAAAGTACGACGCATTCGACGCATCTGGTTCTATGGTGTAATGTCGCGGCTGGTAACGCTGTCCCGCTTTGATATGAAATTGATTGTCGCCGATTTGATTCACCTCTACGCCGAAATCTGCCATGAGGCGACAAGTCATTTTTACGTAAGATTGGGAAACTAATGTGCCTTCAATTTCAATAATTGTGTCTTGTTGAGCATAAGGCGCAATCATCAACAAAGCTGAAAGTTGCTGACTAGTTTGATTAGCTTTGATGCGAATATGTCCACCAGCGAATTGCTGACCGTAAATAGTGTAGGGCATATAACCAGCGTTACCCTCAAAGTTAACAGTTGTTCCGCCTGCTTGAAACACTGTCAACATATCGCCCATTGGTCTTTCCCGCATTCTGGGTACACCATCTAAGCGATATTCACCATTACCTAGTACTACCAAAGCTGAGATAAACCGTGCGGCTGTACCTGCTAAACCTACAAATAAATCCGCTTGGGTTGCGGGAATTTCCCCCCCTTTTCCTGACACCTGCATCCGGGCTAGTTCAGGATTTAAAGTGATGGGAATGCCCAAATTTTCGACACATTTGGCAAAATATTCACTGTCTTCGCTAAACAAGGCATTTTCTAAAATTGTGTCGCCTTGTGCCAAAGCAGCGATAAGCAATGCCCGATTTGTAATACTTTTAGAACCAGGAATCTCTACCGTGGCATCCACTGGGCGATTGAGAGTAGGGATAGCAATGGTATCCACGTTATACCTCTTAGATGGTCAGCTACACCTTAAATATACGTGAGTTCGCAGGATTAAGAAATATGGGGAGTGTACTTCGACTGCGTTTAATAAACGACAGCCCGAATTCAATAAACGACAGCCCAAATTCGATAAACGACAGCCCAAATTCAATAAACGACAGCCCGAATTCAATAAACGACAGCCCGAATTCGATAAACAACAGCCCAAATTCGATAAACAACAGCCCGAATTCAATAAACGACAGCCCGAATTCGATAAACAGCCGACTCCCTCACTGGCGCAACACGGAGACATGAGAGTTTGAGAGTTATTGCATAAGTCCTAAAAAAATATGGTGCGTTGTCTTTTGTGACAACGCACCACACGCATTTAATTATTTAATTCAACACAGATTGCAAGAGTGGTTTATCAGGTGATACATTCCCTGATCGTAACCATTCTGTCAGGTCTTCAGGGGCTTTGGCTTGCGTAAGGCGATCGCGCAAATCTTTTCCTTCGAGAATTTCTCTGTGCAGTAGTTCTTGGGCGGTTTCTTCTAACAAGTCGCGGTTTTGTTGCAGAATGCTTAAAGCAATGTGGTGAGCATTATCTACTATTTGCTTGACTTCGTGGTCAATTTCTTGGGCGACTTGGGGACTAATAGCACGACGGGCGTTACCGTAACCATCAAGAAACTGCTGTTGGGTTTTTTCAAAGGCGACTGGCCCTAATTTATCGCTCATCCCATATAAGGTGACGTAGCGTTCGGCTAAGTCTGTGGCTTTTTGAATATCGTCACTTGCGCCTGTGGAAACTTTGCCAAACACGACTTCTTCGGCGGAACGTCCACCTAATAAGGTAGCAATGCGACCGCGGATTTCGTCTTCAATCATCAAGAAGCGGTCTTCTTCAGGCATTTGAATTGTATAACCCAACGCCCCAACACCACGGGGAACAACGGATATTTTCTCAACTTTACCAGCACCCGGCATCAATGCACCGATAATAGCGTGACCAACTTCGTGATAGGCGACGGTCTTTTTCTCGGTTTCGTTGAGTACACGAGAGCGTTTTTCTAACCCAGCAATCAAACGTTCGATCGCTTCATTGAAATCTGCCATAATCACCGCTGGGCGATTGTTTCGTGCTGCTAATAATGCGGCTTCGTTGACAAGGTTGGCTAAGTCTGCACCAGCAAAACCAGGAGTTCTAATAGCGATGGTGGCGAGGTTAACATCATCCGCCAATTTGACGTTACGTGCATGAACTTTGAGAATTGCTTCTCGACCAATTTTATCAGGGCGATCGACCACAACTTGACGGTCAAAGCGTCCGGGACGGCGTAAAGCTGGGTCAAGCACTTCTGGACGGTTGGTAGCGGCGATGATAATTACTCCGGTGTTGGCATCAAAGCCATCCATTTCGGTAAGTAATTGGTTAAGGGTTTGTTCCCTTTCATCGTTACCGCCGACAAATCCACCCGCACCACCGCGAGATTTACCTAATGCGTCTAATTCGTCAATAAAGACAATACAAGGTGCTTGCTGTTTGGCTTGTTCAAACAAATCGCGCACACGCGCCGCACCCACACCAACAAACAATTCAATAAATTCTGAACCAGAAATACTGAAGAAAGGAACGGCTGCTTCCCCGGCGATCGCTTTTGCTAGTAATGTTTTACCTGTACCTGGAGGGCCGACTAACAACACACCTTTAGGAATTTTTGCGCCTAAGTTGGTGTATTTGGTCGCATTTTTGAGGAAATCTACAATTTCTTCGAGTTCGGCTTTGGCTTCATCCACCCCAGCTACATCGGGAAATTTTACCCCAGTGCTACCTTCAGAATAAATGCGAGCTTTGCTTTTACCAACTGTGAGTGCAGCCGGGCCACCACCTTGGCGATTCATTAAAAAGCCCCAAACCCCAAAGAAAATTAACGGTGGTGCAACCCAACTGAGGAGAGTTCCAATCCAACCATTTTGGTCTGGGAGTGGTGCTGCAAACTCAACGTTATTCTCACGCAGAATTTTAGGTAAATCTAAATCGAGGGCGACTGGTGTAGTTGCAAATACTTGTTCAGTCTTTTTACCATCCGCAGTTGGCGTTTTGAGAGTATACTCAATGCGATCGCCTCCCACAACGGCACGGTCTACTTTACCCTGTTGTACTTGAGTAATAAAGTCACTATAAGGTACTTGTGGTAATCGAGGGCCAAAGAAACTAGGAACTATAAAATTAAGCAGTAATAACAGAGTAAACAAAATTAGTAAGCTACCCCCAAACTGCCTGATTCGCGGCGGTTTGATGGAATTTTTATTATTTTTTTCTACAGGCATTTTGATGTATCCTCAATTAATTTTTTGTCAAAAGTCCAGAGTCAATTGTCCATAGTTAAAAAAATTCATCACCATTGACCATTGACAATTGACCTTTGACTAATAAAGAGATGTTTTTGGCTGAAGTTGTTAAACTCAAAATTTTTCTGAGTGCAGCGCAAAACACACTAGTACAGGTCGGAGTAAATAAACAGACCATCTGGAATAGCTAAAAAGCTTGTGGTGTAAATATTCTTCCTTTTGACTTTTGCCTTGTTGTACTAGCCTCTAGGTTGTGTATTTATATGAATATTGTAGAGAGTCTTCCATTGCGCCTAGATTCGGGTATACCCTACAGAAACAGGTGAATTGCCGTACAGCTATGGAAAATCAACTCAGTTTTATTGTCAAACTACTTGTACTATCAGCGTTGATCTCGCTGTTAATTAAGTATGTACTGCCAAACGTGGCGCTGCCGGCGACAGCAACAAACGCCCTAATTTTAGTTTTATTGCCTACTATAATTATGGCGATCGCTTTATTCTGGCGATTCCAAACCCAGAAACAAACTTAATTTAAATCATCTGGGCGTTATCGCTAAAATCAGCTAACCTAACTGCATTACTAAAAGCATCACACCAACAGCCGGGAGTCAGCCTGTGAACCTTGGTCAATGGATTGGCTTAATCGCCATAGTTCTCTCTCTATATATATTGTGGCAAATCAAAGAAGTATTGTTACTCATGTTTGCCGCCGTGGTGTTAGCCACTACCTTAAATCGGTTAGCAAAGCGCTTCCAAAACTTAGGAATAAAGCGTGGCTTCGCTGTCATTCTATCGGTGGCTATCTTTTTTGCTGTTGTGGTGGGTTTTTTCTTGTTGATTGTGCCACCTTTTGCCCAACAGTTTCATGAATTAACTTATCGTGTTCCCCAAGGTTTGGAACGCTTCAATAGTTGGTTGGATGAACTAAAAACTAGAGTTCCCAGTCAGTTAATTCCCTACATACCTGATCTCAACAGCCTGATTCAGCAAGCACAGCCTTTTATTAATCGCGTTTTGGGGAGTTCTTTTGCCTTTGTCTCCAGTTCTTTAGAAGTTGTCCTGAAAGTTTTGTTGGTGCTGGTGTGGACGGGAATGCTGTTAGCTGATCCTTTAGCCTACCGCAAAGTCTTTATTCGCTTATTTCCCTCCTTTTATCGCCGACGAGTAGAGGGCATTTTAAATAAATGCGAAGTCTCATTAGGCGGATGGGTCACAGGTGCGTTAATTGCAATGGGTGTTGTGGGATTGATGAGTGTGATTGGCTTATCAATTTTGGGTGTGAAAGCGGCCTTAGCTTTAGCTGTTTTGGCAGGATTTTTAAACTTAATACCCAATCTTGGCCCGACACTAAGTTTAGTTCCCGCGATGGCGATCGCTTTATTAGATGCGCCTTGGAAATCTGTTGCTGTCTTAGTTCTTTACTTTATTATTCAACAAACAGAAAGTAATTTCATCACACCTTATGTCATGGCGCAGCAAGTTTCCTTGTTACCCGCCGTCACCTTAATTTCTCAATTGTTTTTTGTGACTTTCTTTGGCTTTTTAGGATTATTTTTAGCTTTACCTTTAACAGTTGTTGCCAAAATTTGGGTACAAGAAATTTTAATCAAAGATGTATTGGATGAATGGGGAACTCATCATTCACAAGACGCTGAGGTAGTTATAGTTTGTAATTCTCCTGGTAATCATGATGATTGGCCGGAAGAAAATTCAGCTACTTCTGTTGAGGATACTTTATCCAAAGAAGATTAATTATGTTTACATATAGATGTGATTTATCTTTGGTAAGAGCGAATGCTTGTAATACCATTTCACTAAAATCCTGATACAAATTCTTTTACCTCTGCTCCTCTGCTTGCCTAAATGTATCAACCTTAAAGTGAAACGGTACAACCTGCAAAAAGGTCAAGTCTAAGCATTTAATTAGATTTTTGAAAATTAAGCGGCTCAGATACCCGACTTCTTAAAAAAGTCGGGTATCTTTTGGTTCATACGAATTAGTATACATAGAGCAAAATCTATGTATAAAATTTAGGTGTATAAATCTTAACCAAACATAATATTTTTTCTGATTTACTCTCCAAAAAAGCACGTATTATCACTGAGGATTTACGGTTTTTTTATGGTTAATGTGTATTCAAGTGTGTAAGCATAACTAAGTATATAAGAAGTACAAGCCTAATAAGTAGATGAGTATTCAGATTGTACTTATGCGGTGCATTCAACACTTGTGAGTCTGCGTTGAGAGATAGTGATCGCTAACTAAATTACTTAATGCAGTAATCAAAATTACATCCACACCAAAATTTTTTCATGCCAATTGAAACTGTAAACATTACTACCACTACCTTATCGTTAGATTATTATCTCGTTGCTTTTGATGCTAACGGTAATGAACGTCTTGAACCGACTGGTTTCATGAGCGAAAAGTTAGCAAATATACTAGCTACTCAACCCATTACAGATGTTTTTTTTATTAGCCACGGATGGATGGGTGACATTCCCGCGGCGAAAGAACAATACACCAAATGGATAACAGCTATGGGAAGTAGGGCTGCTGATATCCAAAAAATCAAAGAATTACGCCAGTCACAAAACCAAGAATTTCGCCCATTATTAATTGGGTTGCATTGGCCGAGCAAACCTTGGGGTAATGAAGACTTAAATGCTCAACCTAAAACCACATCTTTTGACACATCAGGGTCAGAGTTAAATAATTTAATTGACGAATATGCTCAAGATGTGGCTGATACAGAAGCAGCGCGTGATGCACTCAGAACAATTTTTACAGCTTCTATAGAATATGCCTATCCACCAGAAACATTACCGCCGCAAGTAAATCAAGCTTATGAGGTGTTAATCAAAGAAGCTTCTTTAAACGAAGATGCAGAAGATGGTGCATCCTTAAACTTAAACCCAGCAAATATTTATCAATCGCTGAAAGCAGAAGAATCAGAAACCCAAGAAATTAGTTTTGGAATTGGTGATGCTGCTGACAATAAAATTCTGGATGTTTTAGGTTATGTCTCCTATTGGAAGATGAAAGCGCGGGCGCGGGAAATTGGTAGTACTAGTGGGTTTAGGTTGTTAACTCAACTGCAAAAAGCCGCAGCTAAAACAGTCCGATTTCATTTAGTGGGACATAGTTTTGGATGTATTGTGGTTTCTTCAATTGTTAACGGGAAAGGCAATAATCAGCTAGTCCGCCCAGTTGATTCTTTAGTATTAATTCAAGGTGCTTTATCACTTTGGTCTTACTGTCCTGATATTCCCCGCCGCAAAAATTTATCTGGTTGTTTTACTTCCATCCTCAAAGACCGCAAAGTCACAGGCCCAATTGTTACTACTCGGTCTATTCACGATAGTTCTGTGACAAAACTGTATCCAGCAGCCAGTGTACTAGGTAGGTTTCAAGGTCAAGATATTAACTTTGCTGAGACTAACTCAGAATTTCCTGAGTATGGCAGTATTGGGACTTTTGGCATTCAAGGTATCAACGAAAGTATCAGCCTGAAAATGTACCCTTGTGACAAGCCATACAATTTCCAAGCAGGTAAAGTTTACAACTTAGAAAGCAGTGAGTTTATCCGTAACCTCAAAGACGGTAAAGATGATGACGCTCACAACAGCATTGATAAGCCGGAAGTAGCTCATGCTGTTTGGGCGGCGGCTTTTGGTAATTAATTCAACAATCAAAATCACAGGGTGTACTTAACATGAGCGTAGAACAATTAACTGATGAACTTTATTTCAATGGTATTGATGGGGCTTCTGGTAGCTATTTATTACCACCGTTAACAGCTGAACAGGTAGCGAGAATTGCTCAGGGTGAAGAGTTTGATCCTAATGAACTTGATGAACTTAAGCAAAAAGATCCGCGCTATCAACAGGGTCATTTTGCCCCAATGGAAGGGGTAGACCCAAAAAACCTAGCAGAAACAGGTTGGGGTGTAATTTTTGCTTTTAATGCTGACCCAGCAATTAAAGAAGCACTCAAAGAATTATTAGAGCATCGTCAAAGACAAGCGACGAAAAAACACGAGCATTATTATAAAGAATACATAGGCCCTAAAGGTTATCGTCCAGGGGAATCAAAAGGTGGATTTTTATCGCGTCATAGCGTTGGCCCAGGCCCAGCCGACCCAGAAAAAATGCCTTATTATCTAATGATTGTAGGTGATCCAGAAGCGATTCCCTATCGTTTTCAATATCAGCTGGATGTACAGTATGCGGTAGGTCGGATTTACTTTGATACGTTAGAGGAATATGCCCAGTATGCCCGGAGTGTAGTTCAAGCAGAAACCACTAATTTATCTTTACCTCGCCGCGCCAGCTTTTTTGGGGTACATAACGCCGCTGACCAAGCTACTAAACTTAGTGCGGAAAACTTGATTCAGCCTTTAGCCGAGTGGATGCTAAATGAGCAAAAAGACAATGAGTGGACAGTTAACAGTATTTTGGCTGAAGAAGCTACTAAAGCTCGCTTAGGCAAATTATTAGGTGGGGAAGAAACACCAGCTTTGTTGTTTACTGCTAGTCATGGTATGGGTTTTCCCAACGGTCATGAAAAGCAACTCCGCCACCAAGGAGCATTATTGTGTCAAGATTGGCCCGGCCCGTTGACTTGGCGTGAAGCAATTCCCGAAGATTTTTACTTTTCTGCTGATGATATTGGCAAAGATGCACGTTTATTAGGGTTGATTGCTTTTCACTTTGCTTGTTATGGTGCAGGGACTCCTAAACTGGATGAATTTGCTCATCAAAAAAATTCCAATCAAAGATTAGAAATTGCACCTAAATCTTTCATCGCACCTTTACCTCGACGGTTGCTGAGTCATCCTAATGGCGGCGCTTTGGCGGTGATTGGTCACGTAGAACGGGCTTGGGGTTGCTCTTTTGTTTGGGAGAAAACTGGTAAGCAATTGGCAGTTTTTCAAAGTACCTTAAAGCGTCTACTAGAAGGACACCCTGTTGGGTCAGCGGTGGAATATTTCAACGAACGCTATGCTGAACTATCTTCTGATTTAAGTACAGAATTGGAAGAAATTAAATATGGGGCGATGGCTAATCCTGTCAGTTTATCGGGAATGTGGACAGCTAATAATGATGCTCGTAGTTATGCAATTATTGGCGACCCCGCAGTTAGGCTAGTTGTTGGTGATAATTCTACAGGCGATCGCTCTGTCATTGAATCGATCAAATTACCTGCTGCACCTACAGCAACGCAGACATCCGCTGATACACCTGCACTTCAACAAGCTCAGACAAACTTAACTCAAGCCCTAGAACAGTTTGTCAAAGCCGTTGATCAAACTTCAGGCGATCGCACTCAAAAACTCCAAGTCACAGTTTCCACGGTGATGAGTTTACTAGAGACTCTGAAGAAATTGGGTTAATTCAGAAGTTAACGCCGTGTGCAACTTTATCTCAAACCTAACCCCCAACCCCTTCCCTACAAGAGAAGGGGAGCAAGAATCAAAGCCTCTCTCCGTTGCGGAGAGAAGTTGCGTGCGGGGGTTTCCCCCGTTGAGCAAACTTCGGAGGGTTCCCCCCGTTGTAGCAACTGGCGTGAGAGGAATGGAAGTGGGGTTTCAAAAATAAGTCGCACATCGCGTTAGTTATCCAAGTTCTATTGTAGAGACGTTGTATACAACGTCTCTACAACAACCAATAAATTGCATCTTCATCAAGAAATGGTATTAGGGGCTAAAGCTAGGGGCTAGATAACTTCTTTGTCTCTAGCTTTTTTAGTTGCACGACAGAGCTAAAATGCTTCCAATTGTTTTACCTAACACCAAGATAAATTTTAGTTGCGCTTCACATTTCACCCTTGACACTTCAAATGAACACTTTTGAAATTATCATTCAACGCAAATCAGGAGATAGCTGGCCGATTGTGGTCGAATATAGTCGGCCAGGGATACTTTTACCACTGCGTGCGGAAGGTAATCTCCAGCTAACTGAGACAGATTTACAACAACTATTAAGCTTACAGGGACAACCACAAAAATACGGCACATTCTTGGGGAAAGCTTTATTCCAAGATGAAATCCGTGATGCTTTTACTGCTGCTATCCGCGAGAGTGACGACTGTTTGCGGGTTTTGCTGTTTATTGAAGCTGTAGATAAAGAACTGCGAACTCTGCGCTGGGAAAGGTTATGCGCTCCTTTAGATGAAGGTTGGCAAATGTTAGCACTTGATCAGCGAGTGCCTTTTTCTTTATATATTCCCGCCACCACAGACCGCCGCTTTCCGCCTATTGGACGGCGAGATTTACGCGCTTTAGTATTAGTAGCAAGTCCCTCGGATTCTAAAAAGTATCAATTAGATTTGTTTGATGTGGAAGCTACTGTAAAAAGTGTGCGTTCTGCCTTGGGTGATATTCCCTGTGATGTCTTGGCAAATGTTGATGGGGCGATTGGTTTACCTACTTTAGATGAACTTTGTACTCAATTAACTGATAGAACAAAGCAGTATACATTACTACACTTTGTTAGTCACGGCAAATTGCTAGACAATGGCGAAACAGTTCTGTATTGGTCAAAGGCTGATGATACAGTTGAGCCAGTTACAGCCACGCGCTTGTTAGATAGAATGCGCTTATTACGCGGCGCGAAGGGACTACCGCATTTTGCTTTTCTTTGTACTTGCGAAAGCGCCCATCCAGATGCGGAAGCAGGATTAGGTGGTTTAGGGCAGCGTTTGGTGCGAGACTTGGGTATGCCAGCAGTCATAGCAATGACAGAGAAAGTCACTGTTAAGACAGCCCAAGCTTTAGGAGAACATTTTTATAAACAACTGCGAGAGTCTGGGGAAGTAGACACAGCGCTACAAGAGGCGGCGGCTTCTTTAGCAGAAAGACAAGACGTAACAGTTCCGGCTTTGTTTAGTCGGTTGGGCGGAAGACCGCTATTTAGTGACCAACTTGATAGAAACTTGACAACGGCAGAAATAGAGTTTGGTTTAGAACAATTAAAAAAATTATTGTTAGAGCGATCGCCTATACTTTACCCCAAGCTGCACACCCCAGCACAACAATTAATCAATACTTTTGGCACAGATAACACAACTTTAAGTCCCCAAGCTAACCAGGAACGGGAACAAGCTTTAATTGAAGTCAACAATTTGGCGCTGGAAGTTCTCGATTTGAGTTTTAATGCTGTTGCTTTAAATAAGCAATTACCTGTTTACGATAGCCGTTGTCCATTTTTGGGTCTGTATCCTTTCCGTCAACAAAACCGCGAGTTCTTTTTTGGGCGAGAACAATTAATTTCCCAACTCCAACAAAAACTAACTGAACATAACTTTTTGGCGGTGTTGGGTGCGTCGGGTAGTGGTAAATCATCAGTTGTGTTAGCGGGGTTAATTCCTACTCTGCAAGAAAAGCAACCTGGTTTAGCCTTGGCTTATCTTACCCCCAGCAATAACCCCACGGAACAATTACAAGTCAGTTTAGCGGCGGTGCAGAATCAACCGTCAATTATTGTAGTTGACCAATTTGAAGAACTTTTTACTCTGTGTAGCGATGAAACTCAGCGCCTAGAATTTATCCAGCAATTATTAAATTTAACCAAGCAACAACCCGTAGTTGTCACCATGCGGGCAGATTTTTGGGGTGAGTGTGCAAATTACCGCCAACTTAAAGAGTCAATGGAGTCTCACCAAAAATTAATCGGGACGATGGACTCGGCGGAATTACGAAAAGCGATGGAAATGCAAGCCGCACAGGTGGGTTTACGCTTTGAAGCTGGCTTGAGTAATACCATTTTAGATGATGTGCAAGGCGAACCAGG
Source organism: Nostoc sp. C96 (assembly GCF_059384975.1). Taxonomy (NCBI): domain Bacteria; kingdom Bacillati; phylum Cyanobacteriota; class Cyanophyceae; order Nostocales; family Nostocaceae; genus Nostoc; species Nostoc sp. C96. Next base: position 2,450,723 of record NZ_CM182020.1, read on the forward strand.
GGCAATGCCATTGTTGCAACACGCTTTGTTAGAGTTGTGGAAACGCCGACATGGGCGGTGGTTGCGGGTTTTAGAATATGAAGCAATTGGGGGAGTGCAGAAAGCGATCGCCCAAACTGCCGATGAAGTTTACAATAGTTTGTCAGCGGATGAACAAGAACAAGTCAAAAATATCTTCATCCGGTTAACTCGCTTAGATGAAAACGCCGTTCAAGGTGAAAGGCGCAGAGACACACGCCGCAGAGTTGGTTTAGAAGAATTAATTCCCGCTGGCGACAAGCAAGCATTAACTAAAAATCTCTTGAAGCGGTTAGCTGGTGAAGGTGCGCGACTGATAGTAGTTAGCGTAGACTCAGCCACATTTCAAGAAGAAGTTGAAGTCGCCCACGAAGCCTTAATTCGCTACTGGCCGAGGTTGATTACATGGTTAGATGAAAACCGTGTAAGTTTGCAAGTGCGCGAAACAATTCGTCAAGCAGCTTTAGAGTGGGATAAGCAACAAAAAGACGAAAATTATCTTGCCCATCGCGGCGGTAGATTACAAGAAGCCCAAGAACTATTACAACAATCGGGATTTTTAAATCAAATTGAATCAGAATATGTCTCTGCTTGTGCAGCATTTCATTTACGCCAAGAAAAAGAAAAAATCAATCGTCGCCGTCGGGATATTACCACAATCTTTATTATCAGTGGCGGTACAATTATCACCTTGATTATTACAGGGTTGCTAATTAAATCATTAGACCTATGGCACAAAGGAGAGTTGAATGAAACTAAGGCTAGTAGTTTAAATTCTTTGGCACTGTTTAATTCTCATCAAGAGTTAAAGTCAGTTATTTTAGCAATTAAGGCAGGTAAAAAACGACAGGCACAAAATAACTTTAAATTGTTATTTTCCGAACCATTATCACTGATTCATCCTCCAGAACCATTAAAAGAAATCCTAGAAACAATTAATGTAGGCAAAAGCAAGCAAAAGCTAGATCAATCTCAACCTGTAGTTATCGAAGCTTTGCAAAAGGCAGTATATCAAATTAAAGAACGCAATCGCCTAATTAAACATGAAGCTGCTATTCAAACAATTGCTTTTAGCCCTAATGGCCAAATTATAGCCTCTGGTAGTGTTGATAAAACTATTAGACTTTGGGATTTACACGGTAAAGAGTTAAAAATTATCCGAGAACATCAAGCTACTATTACAAGTCTTGCGTTTAGCCCTGATGGAAAAATTCTTGCTTCTGCTAGTGAAGATGGTGAGGTAAAAATCTGGAACGTGGAACATTTAGATGATAAAAATAAAAATTTAATCTCAAATAAAACTTTAACGGAAGATACTGTTACAAAAATTAGCTTTACTCCTAATAGTCAAAAATTAATTATTTCTGGTTTGTTTGATGTCAAAATTAAGGACTTAAAAGAACTGGATAAAGAAGGAATATCGCTGATAGAGAAAGAAAACAATATAGAGGAAGAAAGCAATAAAGTTATTACAAGTGTATCCCTAAGCCCAGATGGTAAAATATTAGCAATTGCCAAGGCAAAAGATACAAATTTTAGTTTTGATGATACTCCTCTTCAAGATAGTACTATAGAACTTTGGAGTTTAGAAGATGAACCCAAAAAAATCACTAAATTTATTGCAGCCCAGAAAAATACAATTTCAAATGTAGTTTTTAGTCCAGATAATAAAACTTTAGCTTCTGCAAGCTTAGATCATGTAGTAAAAATTTGGGATTTAAAACAATTAAAAAGTAAACTTCAAAAAACTTTCAAGCCGCCAATTAATACTCAAGAGAACGGTGAAGATATTAATATTGCTACAGATTTATTAGCCTTTAGTCCAGATAGTCAAACTCTGGCTTATGGTGATAACAAAACTGTTAAAATATGGAATTTAAATACTGAAAAATTACAAACTAGTTTAAATGGTCATCAAGCTGATGTTAATAGTGTTGCTTTTAGCCCTGATGGTGGAACTTTAGCCTCAGCAGGTGGAGACAATACTATTATTCTGTGGAACTTAGATGGCAAACTTTTAAATACTCTTACAGGACATGAAGCCGCAGTTAATCATGTTACTCTCAGTCCTAATGGTCAAATTTTAGCTTCTGCCAGTGATGATAATACAGTCAAACTTTGGGACTTAAATGGCAAACTTCTACATACATTAACAGGCCACAAATATGCGGTTACAAATATTGCTTTTAGTCCCGATAATCAAACTTTAGCTTCTACTAGCACTGACAATACAATCATTCTCTGGAACTTAGATGGTAAATTAATACATAAGCTGACAAAAAATAACTATTCACTGACAAATCTTGTTTATAGTCCTGGTGGTTATATTTTAGCTTCTGCTGGTAGTGATAATAATATTAATCTTTGGGATGTAAATGGTAATTTGTTGCACACTCTCAGAAGTCATAAGTATGCAATTACCAGTGTTGTTTTTAGTCACAAAAATAAAATTATAGCTACAGCCAGTAAAGACAAAACCATTAAACTCTGGAATTTTCAAGGCGAGTTACTACAAACTATCAAAGATAATCAAGCAGCCGTTACAAATATTGCTTTTAGCCATGATGATAAAATTTTAGTTTCTAGCAGCGAAGATGGCACGCTTAAACTTTGGAATGTACAGAAAAATAAACTATCACCATCATTGATTAAACCTCAATATCATTTAGCGACTGTTACAAGTCTAGTCTTTAGTCCTGATGATAAAACTGTTATCTTTGGCAGTGTAGATGGGACTATTAAACTTTGGGATATGCAAGGTAAAAAGATACGTAATTTAACAGGGCATCAAGCGGCTGTTACTAGCATTGTTTTTGATTCTAAAACTAACACTTTTGCATCCACAAGCGAAGACAACACAGTTAAATACTGGAACTTAAATGGCACAATGCTGCAAACTTTTCGAGGACATCAAGCAGCAGTGACTAGTGTTGTTTTTCATCCTTACAAAAGAATGTTGATTAGTGCTAGTAAAGATAAAACCATTAAATTTTGGAAGCTAAACAAAATTGGGCAAGTTCTCAAGCATTCAGACACAGTGACAAGTGTGGTTTTTAGTCGGGATGGTAAAACTTTAGCCTCTGGTGGTTATGATAAAAGTATTAACATTTGGAAATTAGATGGTACAGAACCAACATTGGTAAATTCTATTTCCCCATCTTTTAAAGATGCCAAAATAATTACAAAAATAATTTTGTCTGCTGATAGTAAACATTTAGTCGCAGCTACTAATGACAAAAATATTTTTTTCTGGCGTTCACATGGCAATGACTCACAAAAAGTAGATATAAATTTAAATGATGAGCATAAAGGTTTAGTTACTAGCATTGCTCTTAGCCCTAATGGTAAAACAATTGCCTCTAGTAGTAGCGATAAAACTATTAAACTTTGGGATTTAAACGGTAAGCTTATAAAAACATTGTCTGATAAAAGTGAAATTACACAAGTAGTTTTCAGTCCTGATGGTCAAAACTTAATTCTTATTAGTAATGATAAAACTATCAAATTTTGGGATTTAAATGGTAAACTTGTAAAAACATTGTCTGATAAAAGTGAAATTACACAAATAGCTTTTAGTCCCGATGGCCAGACACTTGCTTCTATTAGTAATGATAAAAATATCAAACTCTGGAATTTAAATGGTAATCTTTTACATACTCTAAAAGGACATGAATCAAAGGTAACAAGTGTAGTTTTCAGTCCTGATGGTAAAACTTTGGCTTCTAGTAGCAAGGATAAAACTGTTAAACTTTGGGATTTAGATGGTCGTCTTTTAAACACATATTTTGGTCATGAGGCTCTCGTTACAACTGTGGCGTTTAGTCCCGATGGCAAAACTCTGGCTTCTGGTAGTTGGGATAATACTGTGCGATTGTGGAATATTGAAGAAACTGACTTAAATAAGTTGCTGGCTAGTGCTTGTGAATGGGTAAAAGATTACTTAGCTAATAGTGATGATGTAGAAGGAAGCGATCGCAAAATCTGCAATGATATTTCTCTAGCTCAATAAAGCTGGTCGTTTAGTGGTTTATTGAATTTGGACGGACGTTTCTTGATTCCGGGCGGACGTTTCTTGAATTTGGACGGACGTTTATCGAATTTGGACGGACGTTTATCGAATTCGGGCGGACGTTTCTTGATTTCGGGCAGTTGTTTCTTGATTCCGGGCGGACGTTTCTTGAATTTGGGCAAATACCAAGAATTTACACAGGTATACTCACCATTTTTGTAATAAATAATTCAATTTATACTGAATATTGCGGGTGTCAGGTCACTTGAGTTTTGTCTATCTTGGTGCTGTACAGATCAGGTTAGAAGTCAGCTTTTATCCTGGCACATCATTAAAAACAGCAAAGTAATTTATGTCACGTCCAAAACGCGGCTCTAAAACACTTGATAAAGCACAACGTCGGATTGCGGCTTTAAAATCAATCAATTCTACCTTAGACTTAGGCAATGGAGTTTCAATTGAATACTTTGCAACTGCTATCAAAACAACGCAAGACAAATTAGAAGCATATAATTCTAGCCTTTCTACTGTAGATATGGCTCAAGAAGCTTTAGAACTTGCAGAAAAGTCACTAAATGAACTTATAGAACATACGTTACTCAGTGTAGCTGCCAAGTATGGCAAGAATAGCAATGAGTACAAAATGGCTGGGGGCGTTCGTCGAAGCGATCGCAAGCGTCCTATGCGAAAATCTAAAAAAGAGGCTGCGGCTTAATACAACTGTTAACACAGAAGGGGAAAACTCTCCCCTTTTATGCTGCATATATTTAGTGATCAACTAGATAGAGACTTGACTAACGCCGAAATTCAATATGGTTTAGAGCAATTTGAGAAATTATTGTCAGAACGCGCCCCTTACCGTGAGTTAAAAGAACTTATGGAAGCCCGACAAAAACTGATTGCGCTAATAGATGGGGCGAAATTGCGAAAAGCAATCAATGGAAATGCAAGCTGCACAGGTAAGTTTGCGATTTGAACCAGGGTTAAATAATACCATTCTTGATGATGTTCAAGCTGAACCGGGGACAAGGGCTTGGCGCAAGATTATCTCCAGAATAACCCGGCAGTAGAAGAAAGCGATCGCCATTTGTGCGATAACATTCACAGTCCTCAATAAATCTTGACTTTAAATCTACCAAATTATCAGTACTATCACTGAACTCTGAATGATCAAGCTAAAGCTATCCTGTAGCCGGAATATACGGTAATTTCCGTGTATTGACTGATTTCTTACAATAAATAGTCAAGGCGCATCTATGAGTTTCACTACAATCAAGAACACTTCAATTTCTGAGCTTTTACAAACTGAAAGTGCAAACAGAGATATTGATTGGCTCAAAAGTAGTTTAAATGCAGCTATAGAACTAGAGTTAGCTACTTTACCACCATATCTTTGTGCGTGGTGGTCTATTAAAGATTTAGGTGCGTCTGCTGCTGGGTTAATTCGCAGCATTTTGATGGAAGAAATGCTGCACATGGGATTAGTCGCCAATATGTTAACAACTATTGGCGGTACACCAAGAATCAGCACAGTTTTACCAAGCTATCCCAGCGGTTTGCCAGGAGGTGTAAGACCTGGTTTAACTGTATATTTAGCAGGTTTAAGCAAAACTTATTTAGAAGAAGTTTGTAAGCCAATTGAACTTCCTGAAAATCCCATTCCTATTAGCTTTGCCAAAGAAACCTTTGCTACCATCGGTGCTTTTTATGATGCCATCCTTGGAGCATTTCAAGATTTACAGCCAACTATGACTGGCAACAATCAGCTAACTAATGGTGGTTACGATGTTGGTGGTCATGCACTATTTGCGATAAAAACACTGGCTGATGTAGAGAAAGCAATTACCGAAATTAAAGTACAAGGAGAGGGAACTTCTCTATCACCAGATGCAGAAGGATTTGGTGATCAACTAGCCCATTATTATAAATTTGATGAAATTCTTCAGGGTCGGGAAATAAAGCAAATTGATGGACAGTGGAAATATGCAGGTGAGGTTATTCCCTTTCCCGATACATACCCAATGGCGCAAGTTCCTCAAGGTGGTTGGACAAATCCATCTGAAGAAGTTCGCACACTTTTAGATGAATTTAATAATGCTTTTAAATTAGTCTTAGATAACCTCGAACTTGCCTGGACTACTGGCGATGAATCTAAACTTGGTCAAGCAATTGGTCTAATGTATAATTTGCAAGGTTCTGCTGTTAAACTTATGCAAATTCCCTTACCTGATGGTAGTGGTAATTATGGCCCAGATTTTCTAATTTATTAATATTTAACGCGGTGTGCAACTTTATTTCAAACCTAACCCCCAACTTCTTCCCTACCAGGGAAGGGGAGTAATACTCAAAGCCTCTTTCCACTGCGGGGAGAGGTTTAGAGAGGGGTTTTGAGAATAAGTCGCACATCGCGTTATTGAGATAATTAAAATTTGGTCTTGCACAATTAAGGAGTGATGTTTATGGGATGGGTTTGATTACCCGTCCTTATTTTTTGCCAAAAAATATTTAGAGACGTGATAAATCACGCCTCTACTTTTGACTAAATGCCTGCACCATCGAGAAAGTCTTCAATTACAGAATCGCTATTTATTTTACTGTTGTAGAGTATTTCCAGTTCATTATGTACATCAGTTGGTAATTCTAATGCTGGCTGAGTTTCTAATTGTTCTAACTGTTTTTCAAGATTTTTAACCCGTTCAAATAGCGCGCGAATTACTTCCGCTTCTACGTCTCGAACTTTATGATGCGCCAGCGCATCAATATTTAGATTATTTTGCCGAGTCACCCGTCCGGGAATCCCGACAACGGTGCTGTTACTAGGCACATCACGTAACACTACAGAACCGGCTCCAATACGGACGCGATCGCCTATATTAATATTGCCTAAAACTTTCGCGCCAGCGCCGACAACTACATGGCTACCGATAGTGGGATGGCGTTTACCGCTTTCTTTACCAGTACCACCAAGAGTTACACCTTGATAAATTAACGCATAATCACCAACAATTGCTGTCTCACCAATTACCACACCCATTCCGTGGTCAATAAATACTCCTTTACCAATCACTGCACCAGGATGTATCTCTATTCCCGTAAAAAACCGACTGAGATGAGATATAAACCTAGGGAGAAAAGGAACACCTTTTTTATACAGCCAGTGGGATAAACGATGCAACACTAGAGCTTGGAGTCCAGGATAGCAAAATAATATTTCCAGCCAGTTACGGGCGGCGGGGTCGCGCTCATAAATTGTTCGCAAGTCAGTTAATAGCATACTCTTTTGAGGTTGTAGTTGATGGGAGAAGAAATAGGGTCACTGCCGGAAGCAGGGGAGAGGGAAAACCCCATACATAAATTTAGGAGCCTTTTACGTGGGCGGCTTTCCCACGCCACTTCCTTCAACGGGGGAACGCCCACAACGGAGTGGCTCGACTTAAGCAAACTGGCGTGGGCTTGTATTCCTGTTGGCAGGGGAAAACTTGAATTCTTCCCCCTTACCGCCTCCCCTCCTTCCCCTGCTCCGCTGCCCCCCTGCTTTTTGTTTGTCAAGGCTGAGGCCGATTTTGGGTAGATGCGGTAAAAATCACGAAACCAAAATAATTCCTGTGAAAGATGAACTCATTTGCCGCATTTTGTAAGATAATCTACGGTAAGGCGATAGGTTTATGGTTATTAGTCTTTGATAAATCGGATGCTATCACATCCAACACCAAGACAAAATTAATTTCGCATAAAATGCGAAAAAGCCATCGATTAACCGTAGTATTTTGATTGAGTACAAATCTTGAATAGCCAAAATTACGCTCTCCTGGATCTGTCTTCCAAAGTTGAATACGCGCTCCTAGCACTTTTAGAACTGGCTAACCACCATGAAAAAAAAGTACCTCTGACTATGAGCGAAATCACCTCTAAACAACCTATACCTGAGCGCTATTTAGAGCAAATTCTCACCAATTTGCGGCGTGCAGGTGTGGTACAAAGTCAACGTGGCTCAAAAGGTGGTTTTGTGTTGGTTCGTGAGCCTTGGCAAATTACTGTGTTGGAGATTGTTACTTTAGTAGAAGGCGAACGCAAAGAGAAAGAACACTCTGAAGCGCCGACATTAGAAAGACGTTTAGTGTATGAAATTTGGGATCAAGCTAACGTGGCTTCTATGGATGTTTTAGGCCGCTATACACTCCAAGATTTATGTCAAGAAAGAGAAGCTCGTTTACAGCAGAGTCCAATGTATTACATCTAGTCAATAGTCAATGGTCAATAGTCCAGAGTCAATAATTTTTTAACCACTAACATTGATTTTTGAATGTCTTTAACAAAAGGAGTGTCACTATGCGAATAGCGCAAGATATTACGGAGTTGATTGGACAAACACCTTTAGTCCGATTAAATAAGATTCCCCAAGCTGCTGGTGCGGTTGCAGAGATTCTCGTGAAGCTAGAAAGTATGAATCCGTCTGCTTCTGTAAAAGACCGAATTGGCATCAGCATGGTGACAGCAGCGGAGGAAGCAGGCTTAATTCATCCTGGAAAAACTACTTTAGTTGAGCCTACCTCTGGTAACACAGGAATTGCGTTGGCAATGGTGGCGGCTGCTAAAGGCTACCATCTTATTCTAACGATGCCCGACACTATGAGCCAAGAAAGACGAGCAATGTTAAAAGCCTATGGCGCACAACTGGAGTTAACTCCTGGTGTAGAAGGAATGCGCGGCGCGATCGCCCTGGCGGAAGAAATTGTCGCCAAAACTCCCGATGCTTATATGTTGCAACAATTCCGTAACCCTGCTAACCCCAAAATCCACGCCGAAACCACAGCCCAAGAAATTTGGGCTGATACCGACGGAAAAGTAGATATCTTAGTGGCGGGAGTTGGTACTGGTGGGACGATTACCGGAGTTGCAGAAGTTATTAAAAAGCGCAAGCCAAGTTTTCAGGCGATCGCCGTTGAACCAAGCAACAGTCCTGTACTCATCGGCGGAAAACCAGGGCCACACAAAATTCAAGGTATCGGCCCAGGATTTATCCCAGCAATTTTCCGCCTAGAACTAGTAGATGAAGTTATTCAAGTAACCGATGAACAGGCGATGGCTTATAGCCGACGTTTAGCCAAAGAAGAAGGATTACTCTCAGGAATTTCTGCTGGCGCTGCTTTATATGCTGCAATTGAAATCGCCAAACGACCAGAAAATGCTGGGCGTTTGATTGTGATGGTACAGCCTAGCTTCGGTGAACGTTACCTCAGCACCCCGCTATTTCAACAATTAGATGAGAGTGAATAGGGGAATCAAATTTCATGCCTGATTTAATATCTTTAGATCCATTTAAAAACAGTAGGTAACGGCTAAATCTAAAACAATTACCTTCGATAATTCAACAGAATTCATGAAACACACTTTTCTTCGTTCCATATCTCTAACAATGAATTTAATTTTGTCCAATTCCCGATTAATCACAAGTTTAGAACTTACGCACCAAAGTTAGTTATTGATAATGGTTTTCAGGGTTTAGAGCGTACTGGCTTGAAACACTTATACACCTGTGTTCTGCTCTAAACCCTTGGTTTTTCGTTTCATTTTATTAGACCTCTTGCATAAATCAGATTATGCCTACTAAACAAGCGAATTTTCTGTAACTCTTTGCGCCTTTGCGCCTTTGCGTGAGACTTAAAATTCGTGTTTTATAACATTCGTGCAAGAGGTCTATTAGGTATAGAGTCATACCATTTCACGAAAAAAGATACAAATTCATAGATTTTTCATTCTTTCCCCTTGCTCCCTGCTCCCTGCTCCCTGCGGTCTATTTGTATCAAAATTAAAGTTGAAAGGTATCAAGTCTTACTTTGCTTCGTCTTTTCTTATCAAAACTATTAAGCAACAACAACTTGCTGCTAATTTGATTAAACTTAAAGCACCAGTATTTAAGACAATAAAAATACCTAAACCCATTAAAATAAAAGGGATGAGATGATTAATATAGCGAGTTAAAATTTCTGCGATCGCTTTTTGATGAGTTAATTTATATGCTGTGTAACATAAAACTCCCAATAATAGAAAAAATACTCCAATAATTACCCAAAAATTCGCTAATTGACTACTAGCAAACAAAGGTATATACACACTAATATTATCACTACCGTTAGCAATAGTTACTGCCGCTACAGTGTAACTCTGGGGTGCAATAAAACTAGGAATATACTCATCTGAAGATAGAAGATTTTCCCCTACGAACTCTTCTGGTGATTCATCTTCAGGATTAATCAAACTACTAATACCGATAGCAATAGGAATTAATCCCAATAAACCCGTCCAATTTGCCCCTATAACAAAACCGCCAAATAAACCAGATAAACTCAAAATTATCAGTACAATAAAACCTAAATACTGCCCCACAAAAATATGTTGCGGTCGAAAATTAGCATTAGTTTGCGAAAACAATAGTAGCAAAATCACAATATCATCAATATTAGTGGCGATAAATGCAACTACACCTGTGCTAATTGCAGTAATTAACTCATTCATTTACTTTTGACGAAAAATTCAGCATGAGTAATCTAGGTACATCTTTTATTGAAGGGATAGTCGCCTTCAGCGCTACCAATATCGATGACATCATGATTTTGCTACTTCTCTTCTCTCAGGTAGATGTTAATTTTCGACGGCGGCATATCATATTTGGTCAGTATCTGGGGTTTTTAGCTATTATCATTGCCAGCTTACCAGGATTTTTTGGTGGTTTGGTTGTACAACGAGAATGGATAGGATTATTGGGCATATTACCAATAGCGATCGGTTTAATGCAATTACTCAATCGAGAACAAGAAGCTATCGAAATTCAAGCAGTAAACACTGAATTTAAACAGCATTCACCAGTTAATTCTGTATTATCTTTAATTTTGAGTATTCTGCATCCCCAAACTTATAAAGTTGCAGCGGTAACAATTGCCAATGGTGGAGATAATATTAGTATTTATATTCCCTTATTTGCTGGTCAAAATGTTGCCAGCTTGGGAGTAATTTTAACTGTATTCTTTTTAATGGTAGGAGTTTGGTGTACTGTTGCTTACTGGTTAAGCCAACATACTACCATTGCTTATTTCTTGAGTCGCTACGGTAAAATTATTGTACCTTTTATTTTAATTGGCTTAGGTTTATTCATTATGTACGAAAGAGGTACATTTAGCCTATTACCTTGGGTTAATCGTTAATAGTGATTGTCTATTTTACATTCACTAAGCTTGATAAACTAACTTCCAACTCACCATCATCAATATTGCATAAATAATAAACCGCAGTGGGCGTTGAGGAGTAATTTGGCAGATTTTTGCACCTAATAATACTCCAGGAACAGAGCCTAACCATATTGGTAATACTAAGTTCCAATTAACTGTACCTAAGCTAAGGTGTCCGAGGGAGGTAAAGAACAATAAAATTGCTGCTTGTGTAATATCTGTACCGACTAACTTACGTGCATCGAGACGGAAAAAGCCTATTAGTACCAAGGCAAACATAGAACCGGAAGAGACGCTCGTCAGCCCTACCAAACAGCCTAAAATTGCCCCTAAAAGCATTGTTAAAAAACGCCCTACATTGGTGTTTAAGTCTAGCTTTGGCAGTTCTGGCAAAGTGAGCTTAGGAAAGAAAGTTAAGAGTAAAAGTTGTACCAGCGCCAATACAGTAATTAATAAAATTGTTACTCCTAATAAGTGCAGCAAAATACTATCTAGGTTCTGCTCTCCAGTGTGCTTGATGTAGTGTAATATTCCTACACCAAATAGCGAACCAGGAACGCTACCTAATGCCAACCACTTGACGACTTCAGTGTCTAAAGTTTGTTGTTGCCAATGCTTGACGCTACCAACTACCTTCATTAAGGTGGCGGCTACAACGTCGGAACTGACGGCAATTGATGGTGGAACCTGAAAAATAAATATCAACATTGGGGTAATGAGAGAGGCTCCACCAATTCCTGTTAAACCCACAATGATGCCCACCAAGAAGCTTAATACTGGCAGTAATAAATAATCCATACTCCTTCCAAAAATGCGGTTTGCTAGTCAAATCACATCTGTCTACAGCAGCGCAGGAGAAACTACCGCCAAGTACCTTGCCTAGCACTTGGTGGTAAGTGATAATCCTTGTTGAAGATGAAGAACAGATTTTTTACAGTGCTTTAAGCAAAGAACTGTAAGCCGACTGGTTTACCGTATTTTACCTATAAACATGATCAAACGTCTAGCCTAGTCTGACTATATGTAGCGAAAAGACCAGATTTACTTCGGCTAGACTAAAATTACCAAAATTTTTGGTATTAAATCTGTCCAATTCTCACTAAAATAAGTGGAATTTATGTTTTTTAAATACTTTCTGCACTATAGTTCCCCAAAGGAATGGGCGTTCGCTCTTAGCATTACCGCAGGGTACGGTTGTTCCCCCCAGATTTTTCACATCTGACTGCTAGAACACCAATTTAGTAATCCTGGAAGAACCTCTCCCCCAACCCCTCTGTCTTGAAAAGTTTTGCGCCGGGAAACCCGGACGCGCAAACTTTTCGCTCCGACGCGGAGAGGGGAGTTGAGCTACCTGACAGGTGTAGGTTTTTGATGAGTGAATCGATGCTTTAAAGTTTGATGTTTTTCAATTCTGTGCTAATAGGTGTTTTCTCCTTCAGTAGTCGGTTTAGAAGTAGTCTCTGGGGGTTTTTTACCGGAATTACGTACATTGACCACCTTACTGAGTAAGTCGAACCAAAAAGGCGCACCCATCGAAATCGCAATTCCACTGATGAACCAACCAGCAACCATTGTTAAGTAGTTTGTGATAGAAGATATGCTAGATTTGCCACTATTAGTTGCTTTTGGCAGTTGCTGGTCTAGGTTAACTGGGTTCCAGCCAATTGGTAGAGAGATATCTGTCAAAACTTCGTCGGTAGCTTTTTTGAGTGATTGTAAATCTTGCGATGTATTAACTTCTACAATTTGTCCTGCATTATTCACAATGGCTGTGCGGATAGCTGTGTCTTTCGATAATCTACTGACTATGTGAAATGTATCTGCATTAGCGAGAATTGCGATCGCAAAACCAATTAACAGCGCCACACCTTTAGCATTACGCTTGTAAACACCAGAGGCTCGTTCCATTGAATTATTGAAGGTTTGCTCAATTTCTCGACGTAATATATTAACGCCGTCCTCCGTTGACTTGGCTTTGAGTTGAGCGCGTCTTGCTAATGTCGCCATGTTACCTACAACAGACGGCGGTAGTTTTTGACTGAACTGTTCTAATCTTTGGCTGATGTATTGAAATGTCTGGTATGCTTCGCTGTCTTTATCTTGAAACTCATTGATAAACTCTTGCTGAATGTCACTACCAACACTAATTAATTGCACAACTTCGTTAATATTCGGACGCAAGCCTTTTAAACAGATTGTCTGTTCAATATCATCAAAAATATCGGCTCTTAAAACTTTTAATCGCTGGAGAGTATTACTAATTAATTCATGATCAGGCATATCGGCTGCAAAACAGCCGATATATTTATCAAAACTCTTAGCCATACGATTAAGACTAGTTAATAAATCTATTTTATCTTTCTGAAAATCGACAATAATCAGTTTGAAACTAGCTTCTACAGTGTTATTGAACTCATCATGAGTGTTTTCTAAAAACTGTCTGACATGATCATCAGTATTATCTATTTTTGCTGATAATCTTGATAGGATAGTTTGAATTTCATCTAATTGCTGATGTGTAAAATTTATCAATCTTGATTCTGTTAATTTTTGGACTAACTTTGGCAATCCTAATGTATCCATCAGAGTTGTAGCAAAAGTATCAGCAGGTATATAAGAAGGCGCACTGTGCTTTTGCTTTCTCACATCCTCTTTACCATTTCTAATATAGCCAAAAATACTTTTTGTTCTTTTTTCTCCGGGTGGGGTAAATTTATTTAGCAGAGAAGATAATAACCAAATAAACTTTCGAGGTAATACAGTTAAAAATCCTTTGGCTTCTTGATTGACGCTTTGCAGTAAGGGATGATTATATAAGTCATTGACTAATTGAAGTACATTATCATCGTCTGATTTACTGACATCTCCTGCTATGAGAATTTCGATGGATTTTTTTAAGTGAACAGCCCGCCATTGCAAGATTGTTGTAATTAATTCCTGTATTTCTGAAGCTAATAAACTTAATATTAAGTAAATAAATATTAATCCAATTGTTATATCTAGTATAAAAGGTAGATTCATTGATGTTTCCTAACGAGTAATTTGCACACCTGTTTGGTAACAGTTGTATCATTTTTATCAACCAATGAGTGTTAAATAAAGTGAAAAAAATAGTATGCTTGGTCAAAAAAATTATCGCTAATCAGAGAAAATTGAGTTAACCTGGGAATCTAGTAATTGTCAAGACAAATGTTGTAATAGGGTGCAACATTTAGAGATGCACTTTGCTCTCTATGCAGTCAAACTAGCAAGTAAAATGATGATCGTAGAATATGCAACAAGGAAGCTTTATTTGGGGTCATCGAGAAAAGCAGCATCGTGCGCTGGAAAAATGGATTGATCGAGCCTGGATATTGGTATTGCTGGTGGCGGCGGTGCTACTGTTTAGCATCAATTTGGGAGGCTTACCACTGCGAGATTGGGATGAAGGGACTGTCGCCCAAGTTTCCCGCGAAATTTGGAGTGCGCCCGCAGGTTCCATGCGTTGGCTTTATCCCACTTTAGGTGGCGAACCTTACTATAACAAGCCACCGCTGACCCATTGGTTAATTGCTGGGGTGTACTCTGTTGTTGGTGTAAATGAGTGGACAACACGTTTACCCAGCGCAATGTTAACAGCACTGTCTATACCTTTGCTTTACTGCATTGGTCGAGAAATATTTCGCCAACGTTGGGCGGCTATTTATAGTGCTTTAATTTATTTGACAATGCTGCCTGTGGTGCGTTATGGCAGATTAGCAATGATAGATGGGGTGGTAGCCTGTTTTTTGCTAGTGATGATGCTGTGCGTATTGCGATCGCGGCGTGATTTGCGTTATTGCTTGGGAGTAGGTGTAAGTTTCGGCTTGATTTGCCTAACTCAAGGTTTTTTAGGCATTTTTCTCGGTGCGATCGCCGTGATATTTTTGTTTTGGGATACCCCCAGATTGCTTACCAGTTATTATTTCTGGACAGGTATCTGCATCGGTATTTTGCCTGCTGTGGGTTGGTATGTTGCCCAACTCTGGCATTATGGTTATGCTTTTGTAGAAGTTGGCTTACAGAATCAATCTCGCAACCAAGTTGAGACATTTGTCATCAAAAGTTACCAAGCACCTTGGTATTACATTCTTGAGCTTTTGAAGTGGACATGGCCTTGGTTACTGTTTTTACCACAAACTGTGGGTTACATCTGGGAAAATCGTAACCTGAGTTGGGCTAAATTAATTCAGGTATGGTGTGGAGTTTACTTGTTAAGTATTTCCCTCATAGATGCCAAACTACCTTGGTATATCTTCCCCATTTACCCTGGTTTAGCTTTGGCTTTTGGGGCGCTGTTAGCCGAGACAGAAAACTTACCTTTACTATCATCTTATCCCCGTAGTTGGGTAGGTGGTTTATCTGTTCTTGCTGTGATTGCTTCTGCTAGTAGTATGTATTTCAGTTGGGGTATACCGCCAAAAACTGATTTGCAACTCATTTTTGCCGCAGTTGGTATAACTATGATTTTGGCAGCAATTTTAGCAGAACGCGGCGACAACCAATTTTTGAAGATTTTATTTTGGGGAAGTTATATTTCACTATTTTTATTAGTGAAATCTAATTATTGGGCTTGGGAATTATCCGAAGCTTATCCAGTCAAACCTGTAGCGACGATGATATCCCGTGTTAATCCCGCCGTGAAAAAGATTTATACGTCTTTTCCCCAGCATCGTTCTTCCTTAGATTTTTATAGCGATCGCACTATTATTCCTGCTAAGGTGGACGAACTACAATATTATTGGCACTACGACAGTAAACCATACTTTTTACTCAATGCAGATGCTCTTCGCAACCTCCAGCTAGAATCAATGAAGATTATTGATCAAGCTGAAGGTTGGAAACTCGTTACAAAAGAAACGCCTCGTTTATAAAAAGAGCAAAAATTACTTTTGAGGATAGATAAATTTTCATTCTCTGCTGCTTCATAATCCCTAATATTCAATTCCTTACCCTCACTAAAAATGTAATGATGTAGAAAATTTTTGCCTAAAATACATCTAAAATTATGTGGAGCAATGACCATAAATAAATAGTCACTGCCCCACATATTCATCATTACTATCTAAGCATTTACTTAGGCAGGAATCAATACAGTATCAATAATGTGAATCACACCATTATCAGCAGCAACATCTGCTGTGGCAACAGTTGCATCATTTACTTTGACACCATGAGAAGCATCAATTTTCACATCAGAACCTTCAATTGTGGTAGCTGACTTTAGCTTAACCACTTCACCCGAAAGCACCTTGCCGGAAACGACATGGTAAGTCAGAATTTTCGTAAGTTTTGGAATGTCTTGAAGTAATTTATCTACTGTGCCTTCTGGTAGTTTAGCAAATGCTTCATCAGTAGGTGCAAAAACAGTAAATGGGCCAGCACCTTTGAGAGTATCTACCAGATTAGCAGCTTTGATTGCAGCAACTAGGGTATTGAAAGAACCAGCCTTAACGGCAGTATCAATTATGTCAGCCAAGGTTTTTACCTAGTTTGTGGAATCTATTCATTACTATAGCCTACTTTCTCAAAAATAGTATTTCTTGCTACAGATTTATCTCATAAATTAAATTGAAAGCTGCATGATTACTGGATGTATTTTATACAGAAAAATCTAATTTTATTTTTTACTTTTCTCCTTAATTAATGCCAAAAAATCTAATCTGTAAAAAAAGTAAAATATAACTGCTATACTAAACAGGTAAGGTTAAAAATAACCTACATATATTAGTAATAACAAGTAAAAATCACATTACGAGGATTACAACCAAGTTTTGAGACCAGAGAAGTCATAAAAAGTTGGAGTCTTTGAGAAATTCAAAATAATTACAGCTAATTTTCAGGCATCAGTTTTTGAGATTGAAAACTGACAAACCGAAATTTCAGCAACCAACATCTATCTAGGTAATGCCAATCAATATTGAGTAAATTTAAAAGCAGCGAACATAAGCTTTGTTAAGAGGTTGTTTGAAAAGTCCTTGGTGATATATCAGTTACTCTAAATATTTGGTAATTGCTTGGACGGACTTTCATCAGCACCAAATAATTACTTTTTTGCTGACAACTCTCAGCTTATAAGTTTTGATGCAAAATAAATAAAACTTTTAACTAGTAGCTATTTCTAGGCTGACTAGTAATTGTAACGAACATAATTTCATTTTTTAAGGAGTCGTTAATAATGAGCCTGATCGTCAAATCAATTCTTAATGCAGATGCGGACGCTCGCTATCTTAACCCCGGAGAACTAGAGCCGATTAAAAGCTTTGTCAAGAGTGGTGAACGCCGTCTGCGGTTGGTTCAAAGTTTAACGGAAAATCGCGATCGCATAGTTAAGCAAGCGGGAAATCAGCTGTTTCAAAAGCGTCCAGATATTGTTTCACCTGGTGGGAATGCTTACGGTCAGGAAATGACTGCTACTTGCTTGCGTGATATGGATTATTACTTGCGTTTGATCACTTACAGTATCGTCGCTGGTGATAGCACACCTATCCAAGAGATTGGGGTGATAGGCGCTCGTGAAATGTATCGGTCTCTGGGTACTCCAATTGAAGGGGTGGTGGAAGGTATTCGCGGAATGAAGAATGCCACTATCTCAATGATGTCATCAGAAGATTCTCAAGAAGTCAGTGGTTACTTTGACTACCTCATCGCTAGTCTTCAGTAGTTAATGGTTTCAACTGTTACTTGAGCTAACACTCCATAGGAAATTAATTATGTCAAAAGAAAAAAAAGGTAATAGAGAAGTCAAAAAACAAAAAAAAGATCCTCAGAAAAAAAAGGAGAAAAAAGACCCGAATAGATATGATGGGTGAAGTCAATAACTATATACAAATCATATTTGATTTTTGAACGAGAGTAGTAGGCGATGCCTAGGTTGCTAAGCAATGGCTCCCTAAAAAGCTAACGTCCGTAACTTGCGGAAAAACGGAACTTATACCCCTACATAGATTTTTGAAAATTGATAAACATAGATACCCGACTGCTCAAAACAGTCGGGTATCGTGTTGTTCATGAATGATTTCGGACTAGACTATGAGCAAAAATGTTGCCGTCACTCTATCAAATTTTCTTGTACCCAGTACCTAATCAACATTCTTAATCCAGATTCCTTTCTTGGAGTTTTTCGTTTTTCGGTAGCACTGACTCATCATGGTTTGTGTGTTGCTGAGTCATGGCGATCGCACTTAATAAAACTGCACCGCCAAGTGCTAGGGCAACTAAAGGGCGTTTAAGCGGTAAAAAATCCCGAATAATTCTGGCAAAAGGACTGCTTTGGCGGCGTAATGCCGAAGCCAGAATCATTTGCTTAAAAGTAAACGGATCACGGACATAATGACCGCTACGACAGACTACTAATCTTTCCTGGCAATACGGACAGGTAAACAAACCTATGTAAGTCTTGATTGGTTTGGGTCTAGCATTTCTTTGGCAAATTGGGCAAGTAACATAATGATTATCAAAGATGGGTGTATTCATTTACCTTGTCCGCCTAGTCCATCTACTCGCTCTATAAAAATAGTTATATTGAATTTCTGAGTAATGCTTAGTAGGCTTGCTAGTTGGGGATGACAATCTTAGCCTAGCAATTTTGGATTTTGGATGTTGGGGTTTTAGATTGACTCTAACCATGAGAGTACAGGGCTAGAGGATTTTAAATTTTGGATTTTTGATTCGTTCTGCCCACTAGGGATGAAGTGTGAACCAAAAAAATCTAAAATCAGCAATCTAAAATCTAAAATTGGCATAGTCAATCATCCGTCCAGTGTTCTACCAGGAATAACTCAAGGGTCGCAACACGAGTATAGCTAGATTTAAGTGAAGATGACTGCTGTTGGTTGCTCCCATATAGTACATCTACTCAATTTATCGATACTGTATTTTATCTATAAAAAATTCCGAAACTCCTAATTTGTACCATACCAGCGATCGCCGACCGTTAAATATTAATTTTCTTTCATATACTTGTTCTCACAGAAAATTTTCACCCAACAAATTTTTTTAATCAAAGCTTTATAAATCCAGTAAATCTAACTCACTTGTCTGGTTGATCAAGAATGGCTCACAATGAGAAGTAACAGATAAATGATTTAAGTTTTTTTCTTACATTTACCCCAACGTTCAATGACTCTCTTGCCTCCCACCAACTTAAGGAAGGTAATGGAACAACCTGCATTTCCTAAACCTTCTAACCGCTTAACACATCTAATTAACCGTTTTCAACCCACACCGGAAACAGTAGTGCTGTTTTTAGCCATACTGATTGGTGGTGGTACTGGCATGGGTGTAGTGACGTTTCACTATTTAATTGAGCTAATTCACCATCTGATGCTAGAAGATCTGATGAGTGTGATTGGTGCTTGGGGAGGCTGGACTTTAGCCTGTGTTCCCATTATGGGCGGATTAATTGTCGGATTAATGCGCTGGCGCACTCAAGATTTTGGCCCTAGTTTGTCATCTTTAATTGCAGCCTCCCAAGGAACAGCAATCAAGCGACCTTTACGGCCTGTCACCAAGATGATTGCTGCATCTGTTTCTTTGGGAAGTGGCGCTTCTTTGGGATCGGAGGGGCCGAGTGTGGAAATTGGTGCTAATTTCGGGATGTTGTTGTCGCTCATTCTCCAAGTCTCTCAAGAGCGCCAACGATTACTTTTAAGCGCTGGTGCAGCTGCCGGATTAGCTGCTGGATTTAATGCACCGATCGCTGGGGTATTTTTTGCTTTAGAAGTAGTTATGGGGGCAACATCTTTTGCCACTTCAGCGGTGAGTGTAGTCCTACTAGCCGCCGTTGTGGCTGCATTAATTGCCCAAATTGGTTTGGGATCGCAACCAGCCTTTGCCTTACCTGTATACCAAGTCCGTAGCCCGCTAGAATTGCCTTTGTATCTCGGCTTAGGTTTGGGAGCCAGTCTGATTTCTCTGAGTTATACAGAATTAATTCGGTTAGCCAAAGCTTGCTTTGCTGGCTCGGTTCCTGGCTTTGGGTTTTTCAAAAGTATTCCCAAGTCAATTCATCCAATTATTGGTGGTGTAATTTTAGGGCTAGTAGCTTTGCAATTTCCGCAGATTTTAGGCATCGGTTATGGTACTGTCCAAGCCATGCTTCAGGATGTGGAGTTTTCCCTCAATCTATTGCTGTCCTTGCTGGTAGTCAAGTTATTCATGACTGCTATTAGTGCGGGGAGTGGTTTTGTGGGCGGTTTATTTGCCCCAGCCATGTTTTTGGGTGCCTCTTTTGGCTCGGCTTATGCCAAAATTTTGTGTCTCATCGCTCCGGGAATTGACGCATATATGGCTGCACCACCAGCCTATGCAATGGTGGGGATGGCTGCTGTACTGGCGGCTAGTGTGCGAGCGCCATTAACGGCGATTTTAATGCTGTTTGAACTAACTCGTGATTACCGCATTGTTTTACCTTTAATGGCAGCGGTGGGTTTAAGTGTGTGGTTAATTGATCAAATTAAACCAAATATTAACTCTAACTCGAAACTTCAACAATTTGGTTTGGCTGATTTGAAAGATGAGCAAGCAGAAATTGTGCAGGAAATTTTGGTAGAAGATGCTGTGCTTTCCTGCCCCAAAAAATTGCCTGCAACTTTAGGATTGTTAGAAGCTGCGATGGAAATGACCCGCGATCGCTCACGCAGTGCTTTAGTAATTAATGAAGCCGAGCAATTAGTCGGGATTATTTCTTTAGAAGATATTAATCGCTCTCTTGCCCGCTGGAAAAATTACCAAAATTCTGCAACAGAAATTTTGAGTGAATTATCCAATCAAACTATCATGGATATCTGCACCACTGAAATTCTTTATGCTTGGCGGGATGAACCTTTATCTGAAGCTTTAGATCGCATGGCTTTACGTGGTTTGCATCAGTTACCAGTGGTAGCTAGAGACAACCATGAACGAATTTTAGGTTTATTAGAAAAAGAGCAAATTGCCTTAACATGCAATTTGGCCTTCACCCGCAAAACACTCCAGCAATATTTTTTTAGTCAAAAGTCAACGGTCAATGGTCAATAGTTATTGGTCAATGGTCAATAGTTATTGGTCATTATTTCGACTGCAACTTTTGACTCTTGACTCTTGACTCTTGACTTTAGACTATTTACTATGCTGAGGCTTCTATTTCCTCAATACCTTCTTTGTCTTCTGGATCTACTTGACGCAGGCGAATATGCTTCTTCCCTAAAGTGATCAGAAACTCATCACCTGGTTTGAGATTCATCTGTTTTGTATAAGCTGAACCAATCAGTAAGTTACCGTTGGATTGTACGCTAATACGATAGCTGGCACTGCGTCCACCACGTCCATTGGCATTGGGCGCACTGTCTAACTGAATGCCTTCAGCATCAATGAGGGCATTTAAAAATTTCATCATATTGACGCGCTCTATACCATTTTTGGTCACGGTATAGTAGCCGCACTGCTTGGCTTTTTCTTCTTTGCTAAGGTTCTCTAGCTCTTTGACTTTTTTGAGCAGTTCTTCCCCGACCAGAGGTTCAATTTTTTTCTGTTTAGGCATCAACTTAGATGGAAAATGAATGGTTGAAGTAGTTGAATCGATTTTATTTTAGCTGAGGTTGAGTTGATAGAAACAAAATCCTTTAGTTTTTATATCAACCAAGCCAAGTATATTACAATCCTAGCCAGAATTGTTGCACAATTATCAATAATGTCAAGACAATCTATAGTTTAGATATCGACAATGCTGATCACTATATATAGTGAATGAAAAACTGCTAAACTATACTTGTTTAAGTTTTTTAAACTAACGCATAAAAGTTTATCTACTCAGTCAGCTTGCTTCTGGGAACATAAAATGATAGGCAACCCTGATCTTTAAGTCATTAGTCAATAGCCAAACAATTTTGGATTTGAGATTTGCAATTTTAGATTGACTGTATCTACAAGTGTATGTAACTTGAGTATTTAAAATTGACATTCTTAAACTTGTTAAGTCCCCTGGCGACGGGTCTTGTACCGAAGATGCAATCCCAAATCCCAAATCTCAAATCTCAAATTAGCTCGATGAATATGGGGATTAAGAACTACGGATTTTTGACTCTCTACTTCGAGAATATACAGTTTCGACTACGGACTGGAGATGCAAAAATCTAGGTTTTGGACTATTGATTGATTAACTATAGACTTTTGACTATGGACTCTTGACTAAAAAATAATGAAACTAACTACCAAAGGACATTACAGTGTCAAGGCATTGCTAGATTTAAGCTTACAGCCAGATTACGGGCCTGTATCTGTCAGAGCGATCGCTCAACGCCAAGATATTCCTGCACCTTACTTAGAAAAATTGCTCATCGAAATGCGTCGTTCGGGGTTAGTTAAATCAATGCGTGGTAGCATTGGCGGCTATCAACTAGCAAGAGAACCAAGAGAAATCTCCATTGGACAAATATTAGAAGCCGTCGGTGAAACCATTACCCATATTCCTGACCGTCATCCAACACCAATCCAGGCTGAAGATTGGGTAACATACACTCTCTGGCAAAGACTCAATCAAAAACTTAAAGAAGCTTTATACAGTATTACACTGGCAGATCTCTATTATGATGCCCGCAGTTGGCAAGCATCGTTAGGAGAAGAAGCGAGTTTTGTGGTTTAGTCAATGATCAAACTCACCAATCAACCCTTATCCAATCCAAAATCTAAAATCCAAAATCCAAAATTGTATGACATTAATCATCGCCGCAATTTTAGATTTCTTAATAGGTGATCCTTGGGGTTGGCCTCATCCAGTACAAGTGATGGGATGGATCATTTCTCGCCTCACAAAATTTTGGTTGCGGATATGTCAAAATTCCATAACACAAAGAATTGCCGGAATTTGGCTGGGAATAATTTTAATCATTGGTAGTGGCTGTATAGGTTGGTTAACAGTTCAAATTGCCGGATGGTTACATCCAATATTGGCAATAGTTATAGAAAGTATTATCCTCGCCAGCTGTTTTGCGTTACGAAGTTTGCGAACAGCCGCAACCGATGTTTTACAACCCTTAATTGCCGGCAATTTATCAGCGGCGCGTCAGGCTTTAAGTAATTATGTTGGTCGAGATACCCAAAACTTATCAGAAGCAGAAATTTTGCGTGCTGTGTTAGAAACTGTCACCGAAAATGCTACCGATGGAGTGATGGCTCCGCTTTTTTATGCCATTGTTGGTGCTTGTATACCAAATTTAGGTGCAGTTCCTCTCGCTTTGGCATATAAAGCCAGCAGCACTTTAGATTCAATGGTGGGTTATAAGGAAGCACCATACACTTATTTAGGTTGGTTTTGTGCGCGGTTAGAAGATTATTTAACTTGGCTACCTTGTCGCTTAACTGTAATTACCTTGGCATTGTTATCTGGTAAACCATTGTTTGTGTGGCGGATATGTCGCAGAGATGCCATTTTAGACCCCAGTCCCAACTCTGGTTGGAGTGAGTGTGCTTATGCAGCGATTTTGGGTGTGCAGATGGGAGGGATAAATTGGTATCGGGGTGTAGCTAAAGAAAAACCATTGCTAGGAGATGCTATTTACCCCATTACACCGACAACAATTGATCAGGCATTGCAATTAACTCGCTATAGTTTTTTATTGTGGCTAGGAATAGCGATTGCTATATTATTCTGTCTCCCAAACAGGTCATGATAGAAATAATAAGTCAATGGTCAATAGTCTATAGTTCAAGTTGACCTTTGACTATTGACTATTGACCTTTGACCATACCTTATGTGTGCAAAAGTAGTTGAAATTCTCTCATCAGAAGACTTGCGGCGTACCTTAACCCGCCTAGCCTCGCAAATTGTCGAACGGACGCGTGATTTATCGCAACTGGTACTTATGGGTATTTATACTAGAGGAGTACCTATAGCAGAATCATTGGCACGTCAAATTGAGATACTAGAAGGTGTCACCGTGCCTGTAGGAGCCTTAGATATTACTTTTTATCGAGATGACCTTGATAAAATTGGCTTGCGGACTCCTGCCAAAACCGATATCCCTTTTGACCTAACCGGAAAAACCGTTGTCTTAGTTGATGATGTAATTTTCAAAGGGAGAACAATTCGCGCAGCTTTAAACGCTGTGACTGAGTATGGTAGACCAGAAATCATTCGTTTAGCTGTGTTGGTAGACCGGGGTCATCGAGAATTGCCAATTCAAGCAGACTTTGTTGGTAAGCAATTACCCACAGCTAAAGAAGAAGTGGTCAAAGTTTATTTACAAGATTTGGATGGACGAGATGCAGTGGAGTTAATTGGAGATTAATCAACGAACAAATGACTATTGACTATTGACTATTGACTATTGACTCTTAGTTATGATTTTTAATCAAGCTAATTGCTTCTAACAACTGATTAGCTGTGTAAGGTTTAGACAAAAAAGCTTTAATCCCAATATCATAAGCGGCATTCACCTTATCACTAGAAGCCAGCCCACTGACGGCAATAATTTTGACATCTGGGTTAATTTTTTGCAATGTGCGGATAGTAGTAAGACCATCCATAGATGGCATGACCATATCTGTTAATACTAGAGAAATTTCATCTCGATGTTCGGCGTACAAAGCAATAGCCTCAATACCGTCGCTGGCTGTGATGGCTTTGTAGTTGTAGCTTTCGAGAGATGTTTTGGTAATATCCCGAATAGCAGGTTCATCATCGACAATCAAAATTAGTTCTCCGTTACCGCTAGGAAATACAGGTTCTAGTTCTTCCAGGGTTTCTGTAACTTGCTGTGCGGGTAAATATATTTTAAATTGACTACCTTGCCCTTCTTCACTGTAGACACTGATAAAACCAGCGTGGTTTTTCACAATTCCCAGGACTGTAGAAAGTCCTAGTCCCGTACCTTTCCCAAGTTCTTTAGTCGTAAAAAATGGCTCAAAGATGCGATCTAATATTTCTGTAGAAATACCCAGACCTGTGTCAATCACAGAAATAACAATATAAGGGCCAACTTTAGCATCAATGTGCATATTGGCATAATTTTCATCAACCAGAAGATTTTCAGCAGTAATTTTCAACATTCCCCCATTAGGCATGGCATCACGGGCATTAACGCACAAATTCATCAGCACTTGATGTAGTTGAGTTGCATCACCAGATATCACCCAGAGGTTTTGCGGTAGTCGAGTTGTAATTTCTATGGTTTTGGGAAAGGTTTCTTTGACAATTTGCTGAATTTCGAGAATTAAGTGCTTGAACTGCAAAAGTGTGCGTTCTCCCTCAATACCGCGAGTAAAAGACAGTACTTGTTTGACTAAATTTGCCCCACGTTTGGCGTTAGCCGTTAATATTGGTATTAGTCTACGAGAACGCTCATCTTGTAACTGTGATTCTAAAAGTTGGGCGGTCATTAAAATTGGCGCTAAAACATTATTGAGGTCATGGGCGATACCACTGGCTAGTGTGCCAATACTTTCTAATCTTTGCGCCCTCAGAAATTGTGCTTCTAGTTGTTGTTTTTGAGTAATATCAGTATTTACTACCAAAATTGCTTGGGGTTGATGTGCAAAATCGCGCACTAATGTCCAACGACTTTCGACAATAATTTTTTTATTGGATCTTGTTATTTGGTGTAATTCTCCTTGCCAAGAGCCGTTTTTCATCAATAACCGTAATGCTTCTTGCAAACGAGCTAAGTTTTTTTCTTGCCATAGTGATGGTGTCTTTTTACCAATTACTTGGTCTTTGCGCCACTCATATAAAGTTTCGGCGGCTTTGTTCCAAAATAAAATTTGGTCATCTAAATCGCGGACAAAAATTGCATCGGTAGCGACATCTAGTAATGCGGCTTGTTCGCGGATTTTTTGTTCTGTTTGTTTACGTTCGATGGCGTAACGAAGGGAACGCTCTAATAAAGGTGCTGTTAATTGGCTTTTTTCTAAATAATCGGCTGCGCCGGCTTTCATGGCTTCGATGTCAATTTCTCTATCACCTTGACCTGTGAGCAAAATTATTGGTGCAGTACAGCCATTGACAACGGCTTCACGTAAAAGTTCCAGTCCATTGTGGATGCCTAAACGATAGTCTACAAGATATATATCATGTTGATTTGCAGCGATCACCTGCTTTGCATCTGCATAATTATCCACCCATGACAACTCACAGTCATCTGCTTGAAATTCACCGAACCAATCACGAGTCAAAATATAATCATCTTCGTCATCATCAATTAGCAGAACTCTGATTGGGTTTTTGTTCATTTTTTCCTCCAGCTACTGCTAGTGGTAATTCCACAGTTTCAAACCAGTATTTCCCTAATGTTTTCATAAGTTCGACTAAGGCAGAAAATGTCATCGGTTTGACTATGTAAGAATTAGCACCCAAGCTGTAAGTGTGATCAATATTTTCTTCTGCCGTGGATGTCGTGAGGACAATAATAGGAATCGGTCGGAGTTCGGGGTCAGTTTTGATTTCTTTAAGTACCTCAATACCATTTTTTTTGGGCATATTTAAGTCTAGTAAAATTAAGCCTGGGCGTGGTGCCAGACTGGTATCAACGTATTGACCACGATGACAGAGATAATCCATCAATTCTTCACCATTACTCACTGCATGTAAATCAATTGGCAATTTACTGACGATAATCGCCTCACGGATTAACATACTGTCATCATCATCATCATCAGCCATTAAGATAGTCACGGTTGCTTGCCGACCCTTCACTCTGTAATTTCTCCTTCTACAATCTAGTTATTAGTATGAATTAAAGTTGGGAAAAAAACTCATATTCGCAATTTTGAATTTAGTTGGGGATATACGGCAGAATTCAGCAGTAAAATAGCCTTTATGTCTAGCTTTCAAGAGTTTAATTTTGTGGCTTTTTTTGTCATTTGCTGGCAATTAAAGGTTGTATTTGTTCAATAAACCTTATTTTGAGTAGTTTTAGTAATCCCTCTCTAGGAATAAAAATTCTCTAGGGGAATTCATCGGCAAAGTTACAAAAAATTTTGTCCCTTGTCCTGGTTTACTTTCAGCAGTGATTTTGCCAAAATGCCGTTCGACAATTTTGCGGCAGATAGTTAAACCAATGCCTGTACCTTCGTATTCTCGACGACCATGTAACCTTTGAAAAATCTGAAAGATGCGATCGCTGTATTTTTGTTCAAATCCAATCCCATTATCTTCAATGATAATTTGACAAAGTTCCCAGCCCACAACTTGCTCTGATTGATTATGGAAATATTGACTATAGATTTTGACAATGGGTGGCATTTGTGGACGATGAAATTTTAAGGCGTTGCCAATCAGATTTTGCATTAATTGGCGCATTTGTAGAGGATCAGCAGGAATTGTAGGTAAATCTCTAACTTCTATGGTTGCGCCTGTTTGCTGGATTAACACTTCTAAATCAGACAATACCTCTTGAGTAATTTGCGCTAAATTCACAGATATAGAAGGTTGCGCTCTGGTTGTCACCCGTGAGAGTGTTAATAAATCTTCGATTAAAGTCTGCATTCTCACAACGGCATTCTGCATTCGCTCTAGATAATCGGATGCAGGTGCGGGTAAAGCGTCGCCAAAGATACTAATCAGCCGTTCACTAAAGGTTTTAATTTTCCGTAGTGGTTCTTGTAAATCGTGAGAGGCGATAAAGGCAAATTGTTGCAGTTCTTCGTTAGAACGGATCAGTTCTTGGCGTTGACGAGTTTCTGTTTCTAAAATTTGGCTTTGGGCTAATGCAATACCGATTTGATCTGCGAGTTGTTGTAAAAGTTCAATTTCCCAGTTGTTCCACTGACGGGGATGGACGCACTGATGGACTACCAGCAAGCCCCAGATCTGATTTTGCAGAAAAATTGGCACAGAGAGCTGGGCTTTGATCCCCCATTGTTGCAGTAATTGGAGATAAGCTATTGAGATGTTAGCTTGCTCCTGGTCGACGTTACTAATAACCTTAATCGTTCCCTGAGCATATTTTGCCAGACACATTGGATCAAAAGTTGTCTGGTTAATTATTTTCAGGTCTGCTGCTGTTGCTAAACCAGAAACTACAGATTCCTTCAGGATGATAACTTTACCATTTGAGCGCAGTTGTAAAATTAACACGCGGTCTGTATGGAGTAATTTTTGTACCTCCGTGACGCTGGTTTGCAAAATTTCGTCAATTTGTAGAGACTGACGAATTTTTAAGGTGATATCAGCAAATAATTGCGATCGCAAGTTTTGCCATTGTAGTTGCGCCTGTACCCGCTTGCGTTCTGTGATGTCCATCATTGCACCAATCATCCGTACAGGGCTGCCTGTCTGGTCATAGATGATATAAGCCCGATCTAAAATGTCGGCATAGGAATTGTCATAACAACGAAAGCGGTATTCATTCGACCAGAATTGTTGACCGCGATTCATCGCATCCCACATATCACTCTCGATTCTGTGTTGATCTTCTGGATGTATGCGTTCGTACCACCAGCTTAAATCAGCATTCAATTGAGACAATGAATAACCAAACAGTGTTTGTACACCTTGATTCCACCAAACTTGATTAGTGAGCAAATTCCAATCCCAGATCACATCGTTAGTTGCACGGCTAATAATTTGAAATCGCTCTTCACTTTGCCGCAGTTCGGCTTCTGCCTGTTTACGCTTAGTAATATCTATAACTATCCCAGACATTCGCACTGCTGCCCCAGCCGCATTCCGAAAAACTACACCTTTGCTAACTAACCAGCGAATACTCAAGTCAGGTAAAACAATGCGAAATTCCACATCATACTCTGTGTCTGTTTGCACAGCTTGCATGATCGAGATATTGACAAAATTACGGTCTTGGGGGTGAATACAGTTCAAAAAAGTTTCATACCGATCATCAAGACTACCCGGCTTTAAGCCAAATAGCATTTCTTTGTTATCTGACCAAGTAACTTGATTGGTGCTGATATCCCAGTCCCAAGTACCCAAACGGGCGGCTTCTAAGGCAATTTTAATTTGGGCTTCTCGAAGTTGCGCCTGTTGGTTTTGCTGCCGTAATTGCTTGATGGCGCGAGATGCTGCCAAAAGATGGCGGATTCTGTGGGATAGTACTACCCATTGAATAGGTTTAGTAATGTAGTCGATCGCACCTACAGCAAAAGCTCGCTCTACAGCGGCTGGCTCATAAGCAGCTGTAATCATTAATATCGGTGTGTCTTGAATATTTGGGAATGTTTGCAACTGAGAGCAACAAGTAAATCCATCCATGACTGGCATAATAGCATCTAATAGCACCATATCTGGATGTAAATCTGTGTAGGTACTAATAGCTTCGTAACCATTACTAGCTTCTACGACTCGATATCCTGCATGTTCCATAAGTTGACGCAAGTGAATTCGCGTTATATCGTCGTCATCGACAATCAGAATCAGCGCCGAATCTTGATTAGTCATGGTGATTAGTCATTGATCATCAATTTTTTGCTCTCTCCTTTAGTGTTTACTGATTTATCACTGTGAATGCAGAATTTTATGCAGAACTGCCAGTAACTCTGGGGTACTGTAGGGTTTAGGTAAAAAGACGATTTGACCAGTCGGAACTTGCTCACTGGTAGCTAGTCCACTGACGGCTATGATCGGAATTTGAGGATTAATTGTGGTTAATTGGTGAATGGTTGTGGCTCCATCCATGTTAGGCATCATCATATCGATAATTGCCGCACAAATTTTATTTTGATGCTGAGTATAAACTGCGATCGCTTCCATACCGTCACTCGCGCAAATTGTTTGGTAGTTATAGTTGGCTAAGGCGGAGGCGGTAATTGACTGAATTGCAGTCTCGTCATCCACAACTAAAATCAATTCTCCTTGACCTTTGGGTATTTCTGCTTCTGCCCATATCTCAGTTACATCTGTATGCACTGCTGGTAAGTAAACTTTAAAGGTTGTGCCTTGACCCATACAACTTGACACAGTAATAAAACCACCATGTCCTTTAATAATACCCATGACTGTTGATAAACCTAGCCCTGTACCTTTACCAAATTCTTTTGTGGTAAAAAATGGTTCAAATATTCTATCTAATAAAGTACTATTAATGCCAATTCCACTATCACTCACTGTTAAGACAATGTATGCACCAACTTGAGCATCAAGATGTATTTGTACATAATCTGCATCAAGCCAAATATTCTCGGCGGAAATAAGCAAATTTCCCCCGGTGGGCATAGCATCACGCGCATTAACACATAAATTCAGCAAAACTTGATGTAGCTGGGTGCTATCGCCACAAACTGTTGATAAATCTGGTTGAATTTCTGCAATAAATTCTATGGATTTGGGAAATGTTTGTTGAATAATTTGCTGGATATCCATGATCAAGTGCTTAACTTGAATGATGGTGCGATCGCCTTCGGTTCCTCGCACAAAAGAAAGCACTTGTTTAACTAAATTTGCCCCACGTTTGACATTAGTTTCAATAATTGATAATATCTGCGGCTGATTTTGCTCTGTGTTTTTATTTTTTAATAGTTGCACAGCCATTAAAATTGGCGATAAAACATTATTTAAATCGTGAGCAATCCCACTAGCAAGAGTACCAATGCTGTCCATACGTTGGGTACGTAAAAATTGATTTTCTAATTGTTTTCGCTGGGTAATGTCAGTGTCTACGACTAAAATTGATTTTGCTTGATTATGTTCATCGCGTACCAATGTCCAGCGACTTTCAACAATTAATTGTTTTCCAGAACGGTTATTTTTTTGCAATTCTCCTTGCCAATGCCCATGTTCTAAAACTAGATTACGAATTTCTAAATATTGTGGTAAACCGTTATGATTTAATAATTGATTGGCATTTTTACCCAATGCTTCTGCTGTTGTCCACCCGTAAAGATTGGCGGCACTTTGGTTCCAAAGTAAAATTTTATCTGATAAATCTCGTAAAATAATGGCATCTGTTGCCACATCTAATAATGCAGCTTGTTCCCGAAATTTTTGTTCTGTTTGTTTCTGAACTGTGATATCTTCAAAAATATATAAACGGACGCAATATTGATGATTTTGCTGGCAAATTTGTGTTGATAATCGCCGGATAGTTCGCCCATCAGTCAAGGCTATTTCATCTTCAGCAACACAACAGTTATCTGTTTGTTGTAATACTTGGCAAGAATTCATAAATTGCGGCAGATCTACAATTGATTTGCAGACTTCAGCAAGAATATCTTGGTGGAACAATTGTTGATGTTCCATCAGTTCTTTGAGGTGGACAATGCCCCAAATTTCACAGAAGCGATCATTAAAATATAAGATGTTATCGGTATATTTATCGACAACATAAAATGCCAGTGGCGAGACACTATTCATGGAGTGTAACAGTGTTTCTTTCCAGCGTAATTGGGTTTCTGCTTGCTGGCGATCGCTAATGTCCTCTACTATATATGCAAATTGCGATCGCCCAGAGGAACTGCCAGCAATTACAGAGATAGTGGCTGACAAACATTTTCTTGCTTGCGGAGTATCGTAAACATCTTCAAACCTCACAGGTAATTGGGTTTGTTCCGCTTGGTCAAAGTAATGTCGCCACCGTTGCAAATAAGAATGTGCTACGCCAATTTTCTGTTCGCAGCGATTTTGCATTATCTTGGGGGTAAGTCCAAAAAACTGCGCTGCACTCAAATTATCAGAAACATGAAAGATATCATTTTCGCCTAATTCCACAATACCCATCATCATCGGCGCACTATCAAAGAAACTGTGCAGGGTAGATTGACTTTCTTGCAGTGCTACTTGTGCTTGCTGGTACTCAGTTTTTATCTGAGAAAGTTCCCCCAAATTGCGGCGAATATCTAATTGTCTAACTATCAAGCGACTAATAGCTTGTAGTGATTCTACCTGTTTGGGACTAATTTCTCGTGGTACGTTATCTATTACACACAAAGTCCCAATGACTTCTCCTCCTGGCGCAAATAAAGGCACACCAGCGTAAAATCTCACATAAGGTGGTGATGTGACAACTACTTCTTGAGCAAAATTTTCATCTAATAGAGTGTCAGGAATCACTACAACATCTTTTTTCTCTAGACAAAAGCGACAAAAGCCAATACCGACAGGTATTTGCTGAATATCTAACCCTACTTTAGCTTTGAACCACTGACGGTTAACATCAATAAAATTAATTAAGGCTATTGGTGTGTCACAAACCTGTGCTGCTAATGATACCAAATCATCAAATGCTTGTTCTGGGGGAGTATCTAGAATTTGATACTGCTGTAAAGCTTCTAACCTTGCTACTTCGTAGTTACATATTAAAGTTTCCATCAAATTTTACCCAAATTATTTATATAATTGCCGCTGGCATCATGATTCAATAGGTGAAAAAAGTTTCATTATGACCTTGGTGTCAAAAGATATTAATCAAGAAGAAAAATTGTCAAAGTATTGATGTTAAATTTTGTCGTGAATGCTCTCAAGTCCAAACAGAACTATAAGCAAAACTAAATAACAGACCAAGCAGGTCTTATCATTTTAATTATAGTAATACTCCTTAAGGAGGATGACAAAACAAATTTGATTTTAAAGTAAATTTACATCAATTATCTTGAATTTCAGTCAATGTTTTGAGGTTGTTTTGATAAATAAGAGCTACCAGATTGTTATGTCCCAAAATTTATCAATCTAGGGAAGAGGTAGCATTTTGCCCCAGAGCAATATACTTAAGTAGTAGCTATGCTTACTTATACGAATTATTATTAACTTCGCTATGACCAATACATTTACTGCACCAGTCAAGCCGAGAATCGAAGATAGTTTTGCGATTACCTTTGCCCCATTATCTTTAGAGGAAATTTATGCTAAGGCTGATGCGTCGGCTAATGGTGCTGTGGTGGTGATGAGTGGGATGGTACGCAATAATACTGATGGACAACCTGTGGTTGCTTTAGAATATCAAGCCTACGAACCAATGGCTATGCAGGTGTTTTATCAAATTGCTGCTGAGATTCGCACGTTTTGGCCTGAGATTAATCGAGTTGTAATTCATCACCGCATTGGACGGTTACAAGTTGGAGAAATCAGCGTTTTAGTTGCTATTGGTTGTCCCCATCGGGGTGAGGCGTTTGAAGCGTGTCGCTATGCTATTGATACCCTGAAACACAACGCACCAATATGGAAAAAAGAACACTGGCAAAATGGTTCTAGCAGTTGGGTGAGTATTGGTGCTTGTGAACAGTCAGGAGAAAATTGTTAAAATTGCTGAAGTGGTTGCCTATGCCCGTGTTTTATCTAGAGAACAGGCACAGAATTTGGTGGCGATCGCAGATAATATCTTGGTATTACTCTATCCTAAATTAACGTGAGTCTCCAACGGAGGCTCACGTTAATTTATTAGCTAAAAACTGCTCTAACTGTTAGTGGCTGTGTATTTCCTTGACAAATCCAGGCTCCCCAGTAAAAAGGATGCTGCAATGGTGTGTCTTCTTCTTGACAATCAATCTGGCTGTCTGCTGATACTTCCTTAGCTCTTAAAAGTTCTTTTAGTACCTCAATACCCAAAGCTGATTGCCGTAATTCTTTAACAGTAGTTTTACGCACATAATTCTGAGCTTGATGTAAGGCCTCGGCACGACCAATACCAGACTGTAAATTATCAAACAAACGTTCCATCAAGAAGGCTGTTACTCTATCTGGAACTGGCCATAGGCTCATCACCAGGGTTTGTGACCCAGCTACGGCAAAAGCACGACGCAAACCAAACACACCTTCGCCGATTTTAATGTCGCCTCTGGCGGTATCACAAGCAGACAGAACCGTCAGTTCATTGTTCCACAAATCTAAACCAGCGATATCTTGGGCAAAAACAAAGCCTTTGCCTGCATTTGGGGGGAGAGTTCCACCGCATAGCCATGTGTTAGCACCAGCTAACGCTAGTCCAGAACGCATCATCGGGTTTTCTACTTTGGTAGTTCGCAGACGTTCTATACTCAAAAAAGTACGCTGGCGATCGCTTGGTTTTATTTCAGAGTTACTCAAAAATAAGCCGTGAGTAGCAATCAGCATGATACTAGGACACTCACTATTAATTAGGCGGGTTTCTAATGCTTCTGCACCTAAGTATAATTTTGCATATAGAAGTTTTTTTGCCACACTTTCACCCAAAAATCTTGTTCCCACAGCGCGGCGTAAGCTTTTTTCTGGGAGAGTATTAACTAATTCTGGGATGGTTTGTTGAATTGTATTTTCCCTATCGGAAGCTAAATTTGTGGTTGACTCTGCTGTTAAATCAAAATCAGGATCGGCA
This sequence comes from Nostoc sp. C96, assembly GCF_059384975.1. NCBI lineage: Bacteria > Bacillati > Cyanobacteriota > Cyanophyceae > Nostocales > Nostocaceae > Nostoc > Nostoc sp. C96. The sequence goes on from NZ_CM182020.1 coordinate 2,485,207, forward strand.
ACGATGAGTGGTGCAGATATGGAACGTGTCGGTGGCTGAACTTTGCTGCAAAGAATTTCTCTGCCAACGCTGAGATAACTGATGGTACATTCATCCATTAACAGTCGTTTACCAGTGTTATCGACAGGCAAAATCTGAAACGGCACTAAGTTTAAGTTGCCATCGGGTGCAATAATTAGATGTCTGCAATTTTTTACGCAATCACGAATAGGTGCAAAAAGCAGTTGACTCAGTTGAATAGCGGCTGTGGAATCGTAAGATTGAATATGTAGCTTTGGTTTATTGGGGGTTTTTCTCAAAGCTAATGTTGGCTGGTGATAGTCAGAGGCTTGCAGGCGAAATACCTGAATTAGACTATCAATAGTGTCAGCTGCTCCTAAGTCAATCATTTGGACGGTATCTGGTTGTCCGGCTTTTAAAATAAATGCTAGATATCGAGCCGGATACCATTGAGTTTCTCCATTTGCCGCAATAGCCTGAAAATCAAATACATCAAAGCGGACAAATTCGACCAAAATAGAATCAAGCGGTAAGGCTGCGGCTATAGTTTGACTGTCAAAAGTTTCCTCAGATAAACCAATTTCTGGTACTTGCGATGCTAGTTGTTTTTGCAAGTAATTGTACTGTGCTTGCAGTTGAGTAATATTTTCTCGATAGATTTTGAACTGGTTGATGGTTTTTTCTGCTGTGACGGTGACATCGGGTTGAGGGACAGAGAAAGTTAAATATATGAGTCGCGTATTTAAATCACTTAACTGACGAAATTTTTCTTGAAGTTGGGAATAACGACCACTATAGAGTGCTTGGTTTTGAGCAGCAAGAGCCGACGCTGTGAGTCCTTTGCGTTTGAAGACAAAATCTAGTGCTGCAAGTTTGGCGTTATCTGAGTTTGATAGGTGTTTATAGACTAAGGAGAGAAATAAATCAAAGTTATTTCTGATTTTGTCGAGAAAGGAGAGGCGATCGCTTTCGGAACTAAACGCAAATATGTTACTAATAATCTTGTCTTCTATTTTGCTGGCTTGAATACGATAATCTAAAGCTTCATTTGGGCGGTTAATTGCAGTTAAGACAGTAGCCAGATTATTCATACTAAACGCCACATCAGGATGCTCATCCCCCAACAAGCGTTTTCGCATCGCCAAAGTTTCGATATATTTCTGTTCTGCTTCAGCAAAGCGTCCCAGTGAAAAATAGAGTTCTCCTAGATTATTAATACTGATAGAAACTTTTGGGTGTTCTTCTCCTAACAATGACTTTCGCAGTCTTAATGTTTCTAGATGGAGTTGTTCTGCTTCTTGATAACGCCCTTGAAATTCATAAATAACGGCTAAGTTATTCATCGTAGTGGCTACTTGCGGGTGTTCATTACCGAAGGCAGTTTTAACAATTGCTAGAGCTTCTAAAAATAATGACTCTGCTTTATAATATTGAGTTAGATCATCATATAATACTGCTAAATTATTCAGAACAACTGCAACAAATGGATGTTGTTCTCCTAACAGACGTTTTGCCATATTTAAACACTCTAAATGCAGTTGTTCAGATTCTGCATATCTTCCTTGAATGCGATAAATTACGGCTATCTGATTGAAAGTATGAGCAATTTCCGGATGTTCTAATCCTAGAATATTTCTTTGAATTTCTAAAGCTCTCAAATATTTCTGTTCCGCTTCTGCATAACGTCCTTGTTCTTCATAAAGTGCAGCTAGATTAATTAAATTATCGGCAATAACTGGATGTTCTTTCCCTAAAAATTTTTCCAGCATAGGTAAGACTGCCAAATATTGCTGCTCTGCTTCTAAATAGCGCCCTTGATATGTATAAACTACTGCGATATTCCTTAAACTCTCAGCCATATCAGGGTGTTCAGAAGTGAACAACTGCTTCCTCATCTCATGAGCTTCTAAATAAATTTGTTCTGCTGCTAAATAGCGTCCTTGGATGACATACACATCAGCTAAGTTACTTAAACTCGCTGCTACATCAGGATGTTGATTTCCTAGCAGACGTTTCCGCATTGCTAAAGCTTCGAGATATTTTTGTTCAGACTCTCGGTAACGTCCTTGTTCTTTATAGTTGCTGGCAAGATTATTTAAGATAGTTGCTATGTATGGATGTTCATTTGGGAGGATTTTTTTCAATTGAGTGAGAATTTTCTGAAACATTGCTTCAGCTTCTAAATAACGCCCTTGAGAGTCATATAATGCAGCTAAATTATTCAGGCTAACAGCAATTTCTGGATGTGATGCACCAAATAAGCTTTGTTTCATCGCCAAAACTTTTAGGTGCATTTGTTCTGCATCTGCATAGCGGCCTTGTGATGTATAAATGTTGGCTAAATTATTTAATGTTTGGACAATGTCAGGATGTGATTCACCAAACAAGCGTTTTCGCATTGCTAAAACTTCTAAATGTACTTGTTCGGCTTGGTAATATTTTCCTTGTTCTCGATATATTTCTGCCAGATTATTTAAATTAGTCGCAATTTGAAAATGCTCTTCACCAAAGATATCTTGCCACAATTCCAATGCTTCTAAAAATAGTTTTTCTGCTTCTACATAATTGCCTTGTGCATGGTATAAAGCTGCGAGATTATTTAAAGATTGAGCAACATCAGGATGTTCTAAACCTAGAATATTTTTCCTGAGAGTTAAGGTTTGCAAGTATAGGGGTTGGGCTAATAAGTAGTATCCTTGCATCCGATATAGTTCGGCGAGGTTATTTAAGCTATCACAATATGCAGGATGTTCTATTAGCTGTTGATTTTTGCCAATATTTACAGCTTGTTGGGCAAGAGTTATCGCTTGTTCTAAGTTTCCTTTTCCAGCTAGTTCTACAACTTGTAAGTTAAGTTGATTTAATTTTTTTAAAAGTTTTCTCATCTGCTAGTTCCAGATGTTTGGATATTTTTTATCAATTATTTATTTTATCTAAAATTTCTTATCGCCGTGAGGGGTAATTAATGGAAAACTGGAGTTCCATCTAATCTAGTAGTGTACCAAGAAAATTATGACAGGTTTAAAGTAGGATAAAATCGTTGAAATTTAACTCTGGCATCTGAAGCAACAAAACGCCAATCAATTTTTACTTTTCGGTGATTACGCTCTTGTTCCCAAGCTTTGATTTCTTGGCGTAAAGTCTCAATATCTCTAAGGCGACGGTCTAGACATTGACGTGAGAGAACAGAGATTTCAATTTCTACTTGATTAAGCCAACTACCATGCTTGGGAGTGTAATGAAACTCTAAACGCTCAAGAATCCTTCTAGCTTCACCTGGAGGAAAAGTTTCATATAAAGCAGCAGGAGTATGAGTATTTAAGTTATCTAAAACAACTCGAATTTTATCTGCTCTTGGGAAGTGAGTATCTACCAAATCTCTCATTTGGTGGGCGAAATCTTTTTTGGTTCTTGATGAAGTGACTTCTACGTGTCGCCAACCATAATGCGGAGCATAAAATACGAATAAGTTACAAGTTCCTTCACGAGAGTATTGATAATCTATGCGTGGTGGTTGGTCTGGTTGACAAGGTAATGGTTCTACAATATCAGCCAATAATTGGTAGGGTCTTTCATCAAAACAAACAATCGGATTAAACGGCGTAAAATACTCAGCATATAAGTATAGTAAGTTTTCCATTCTATATATATATTCAGCATTTATTTCGCCAATACACCATTCCTGTTTCAGCCAAGGTTTTATCTTGTTTTTTTAAGTGTTGTACGTACTGTTTCGTCCGAAATGCTGTCAATTATTTCCAAGCTAACCAGCTTGTCAGCTAATAGTTGCATTGTCCAACTCTCACGTCCAGATGGTGGATCACTACAGGCTGTTGCAATCAAAAAAACTTCAGCTTCTGGAGTTAATTTTTTCTCTCTCCCCTTACGAGGCCGTTCGCTTAAGGCTAACTCGATTCCTTCTTCTACATATCTTTGACGTGTACGGTGAACTGTTGATTCTCCTACCATTAGCATTGAAGCTATCGCCTCGTCTTGATAACCTTGATCTGCCAACAGTATAATCTGCGATCGTTTTAAAACACGAGCTGAATTTTTTCCTTTCTTGGTTAAATCAACCAACTGTTGATGTTCTTCTTGAGTCAGGTTAACAGTATATTTAACTGGCATAGTGTCTTAAGTGTTTTTAGACTATGTTCTCACTTAGAACACTACCTGTCAAAATTACTCTGGTGGAATACTAGTCCCAATGGAAATAAGGGAGTTTCCATCCCCGTGAGGGGTAATTAATTGAAAACAACTTGGGATGGGTAATTTACCACAAATTAAAACACAGTAGTTTCCATCCCCGTGAGGGGTAATTAATTGAAAACCTAAAAGCATTCCAAAAGTCGATTGACGACTTGAAAGTTTCCATCCCCGTGAGGGGTAATTAATTGAAAACAGAGCGGTAACTCAATCGACGTTGATCCAACAACAAGTTTCCATCCCCGTGAGGGGTAATTAATTGAAAACGAGGTTTCTCGGCAGATGAAGGATTTTGAAAAGTGTTTCCATCCCCGTGAGGGGTAATTAATTGAAAACAAATTCTAAAAGATAATCTTTCCCAAAAAGATACTTTTAGTTTCCATCCCCGTGAGGGGTAATTAATTGAAAACTCGGCGATTAAGTACTCTCGCTTTTCTCTATTTTCTCATTGTTTCCATCCCCGTGAGGGGTAATTAATTGAAAACTGATGATCCAAGAACTTATTTGGTCAATTCAACATTCGTTTCCATCCCCGTGAGGGGTAATTAATTGAAAACAGGGCGGCGAATTAGGCGGCGTTCCAGACCGCTAATCGGTTTCCATCCCCGTGAGGGGTAATTAATTGAAAACCTCTTTTGTTCTGGGCAAATGCACGCTGTGCCAATTTGTTTCCATCCCCGTGAGGGGTAATTAATTGAAAACCCTACCCTTTTAGAAGCCTTAGCCAGAGAGGGTTAGAGATAGGCATTTCTGAGGGGGGTCTAATTTACCTGTCAATAAGTATAGATTATTGAGAACAGTAGACTATCAGACTGTCCTCAAAAGCTTACACAGTAAGCTACCTGAGGGGGTCAACGAAATAATCAGTGTTTCAGCGATCGCCTGACCCCCTCAGGTAAACTTATGTAAAGAAAGTCAAAATCAATACTTTAAGTTCCAGTTGGAAACTTTAGATTAAGTTTTCAAGGTTCTGTGCTTTTAAAGGGCAGTATAACAAAATACCTTAAATTTTGAAAGCTGAAAACATTAACTTTACGCGATGTGCAACTTATGTTTGAAACCCCTCTCCAAACCTCTCCCCGACGCGGAGAGAGGCTTTGAGTCTTGCTCCCCTTCCCTCGTAGGGAAGGAAGAGGCTATTAGGCAGCTACTAGAGCTTCCTTACGAGCAACTTTGAGTCTTGCTCCCCTTCCCTCGTAGGGAAGGGGTTGGGGGTTAGGTTTAAGAGAAAATTGCACACGGCGTTAACTTTTTTATCAAGCAGTAATCACATAATCTGTATGCCAAAGTTGATATTCTCCGTGTTTGGTCATATATTCTAGTAACTCTGTCAAATGGCTGGCTTCTAGTTCTAAAACCTCATCATTATCTTGGCTTAACCAGTCTAATGCAGGTACTTGGTGAGTAATGATGGCAATAATTTCCTCCTTACCTGGGTTTCCTTCGACTGGGAAAGCTGTCATAGGTGAACCCTCTTGAGGCAAACTTGTTTTACCAGTATGTAGGTGTGGTTGTTGAGCAAAACATGAGGGACAAAAACACCACATTTGCCCAGATGTATCTTTTTGTAATAGTAATAAATAACCGGGAGTTGACAAATCTATTTCAACTTGAATGTAACTACCGACTTGCACTGATTTTTCATACCGACTGGGAATTTTCTTCCCCCAACCAAGTGTTTCTTCTTTAACTAAAACTAACCCCATTTGTTCAGTTGGGGAACCTAATGATTGAAGTTGTTGCCATAATTTATCGAGGGGTGATAGTTCTTCTGTTTCTTCATTACTAAACACGGCGATTTCTTTCCAGTTTAAACCCAGAAACACACATATTTCTTGAAAGTTTGTGCGATATATCGGTTTAGTGTTGAAGAAATTACTAACAGTTGAATAAGCTAATTCTACTTCTATAGCAAAATCTGTTTGAGTTAAATTTCTAGTTTTTAGGGCTTTTCTTGCTAGTTTAATGCCTTCAGGTGATGCTACCAAAGTTCGAGACATAACAAGTAAAAAGTAAAAAAGTAAAAGGTAAAAGGTAAAATTTGACTGCTATTTCAAGATAATTTGTGTTTGTAAAAATTGGGAAATTAGTCATAAAAATTTTGGAATTAATGGTTGACAGGTATAATTTTATACCTTAATATAAAAGTCATGATAAAGGCGATCGCTTCCTTCCTTAAAGAACAAAGCAACCGCCTTTATCTAAACCCCACAAAAGGTAAAAGCGATCGTCTGATTCCGGCAAGAAAGAGAGCGATCGCTTTTATACCCCTCACAAAAGGAGCATACAGATAATGATGGCACAATTACTTGAATTCGCCCAATCCCAATTAGTCCAGTTCTTAAGACAAAACTTTCACCTCCCCACTCCCAAGCAAATTACCCAACAACCATTTCCCCACCGAGAACCGATTAAACATTTACTCATTGGTTCTCCTAAAGCCGTCACTAGTACAATTCACTACTTGCAAGTCATCGGCTACGCAAGTGTGGGAGATTGGAGTCCACTGCAACCAACGGGTAATTCAGATGAGGTGATGAGTATCTTAAGCCGTCAAATTTTGATGCAGTAATTTAGATGTAGAGACGTTGCATTGCAACGTCTTTTAAACAAATGTAATCATAATTTTTTGAATTGCCATAAGTTATATACGAACTCATATACAAGAGTCAACAACCCATACACGAACTCATATATAGCACTGCAACAATTAAATTCAAGGTACTAAAAGAAGTTTTACACCTTGTAAGCACCTAGCTAGATCCCCGACTTCTTCAAGAAGTCGGGGATCTAACTCCAGCTTCAAAACATCTTTTTTTACCTTTTTACTTTTAACTTTTAACTTTTAACTTATTCATCATGTTCACTCAAGAACATCTGCATTTTGCATGGCTACAAGTTCGTGCGGGGAGTAAAACTGCGGGTATTGATGGAATTTCTGTTGAATTATTCGAGTCGATGGCTACTGAACAATTACAGAATATCGTCTATCAACTCAACAATGAAACTTATACTGCAAGTCCCGCCAAAGGGTTTTATGTACCTAAAAAAAATGGCGATAAGCGGTTAGTTGGTATCTCTACTGTGCGAGATAGAATTATTCAGCGTTTGTTACTGGATGAGTTGTATTTCTCGTTAGAAGATACATTTCTCAATTGCAGCTATGCTTATCGTCCGGGACACAATATTCTGCAAGCAGTACAACATTTATACAGGTACTATCAGCATCAACCAAAATGGATAGTTAAAGCTGATATTGCTGATTTTTTTGACAATATTGCTTGGGCGTTGTTATTAACTTTTTTGGAGGAGTTATCACTAGAACCAATTATCTTACAGTTACTAGAACAACAGTTGCAATCAGGAATGATCATTGCTGGACAATATTGTAATTTTGGCAAGGGAGTTTTACAAGGTGGCATACTTTCTGGTGCTTTAGCTAATTTATATTTGACTAATTTTGATAAAAAATGTCTGAGTCAAGAGATTAACTTGGTGCGGTATGGTGATGATTTTGTGATTGCCTGTAATAGTTGGCAAGAAGCTAACCGTATCCTTGACAAAACTACGGCTTGGTTGGGGGAAGTTTATTTAACTCTCCAACCAGAAAAAACACAGATTTTCACACCTAATGATGAGTTTACTTTTTTAGGTTATCGCTTTGCTGGCGGTGAAGTTTATGCACCACCACCGCCTAAACCTGTACTCAAAGGCGAATGGGTAGTTAATGATTCGGGTACGCCTTATTTTCGCACTAAACCAAGACCAACAAAACCTGTTTCTCGTCCTCCTAAAGCTTGCAGTATTGACAAGCCAATTAATTTTCCTAGAGCATCTTTATCTCATTACTGGCAGGATAATATGACTACTTTATATATAACTGACCAAGGTGCGTATTTAAGTATCAAAAATCAGCAGTTTCAGGTATTTTATCAAGGTCAATTGCGAATTAAAATCCCGGTAATGCGGGTGAGTAATATTGTGCTGTTTGGTTGTTGTAATGTGTCGCATGGGGCGGTGAGTATGGCTTTGCGACGACGAATTCCGATTATGTATTTATCGCAAAAGGGTAGATATTTTGGGAGGTTACAAGTTTCAGATGATGCTAAGGTTGAATATTTGATGTTACAGGTTGAACGTTGCCAAAATCCTGAGTTTACACGAACTCTAGCAGAAGTAATTGTGACAGCTAAAATTCATAACTCTCGAATTTTATTGATGCGATTAAAACGCCGAAAATCTCCAGAATTTGACGACAATCTTGTTAAAGAAGCAATACAAAATTTAGATGTTTTGATGGATAAATTACCTTTTGCAGAAAGTATGGATGCTTTGCGAGGGTATGAAGGAAAAGCCGCGACAGTTTATTTTCAAGCATTGGGAAGTTTATTTTCTGGTGCTTTTAAATTTGAGAAGCGTACCAAACGGCCACCAACTGATCCGGTAAATAGCCTTTTAAGTTTAGGATATACGTTACTCAGCCATAATATTTTCTCGTTTATTCAAACTGTAGGATTGCACAGTCACTTTGGTAATCTTCATGTACCCCGCGATAATCACCCAGCTTTGGTTAGCGATTTAATGGAGGAATTTCGCGCTCAACTAGTTGATTCTTTAGTTGCTTATTTGATTAATTCTAATATTTTCACAGAAGAAGATTTTACCCTTCCTGATGAAAAAGGAGGCGTATATCTTCAACCCCATGCGTTGAAAAAGTTTCTTAAGCACTGGGAAGAAAAGCTGCAATCTGAGTTAACGCACCCAAATACAGGATATAAAGTTAGTTTTCGCAGGTGTTTAGAGTTACAAGTGCGGGAGTATGTAGCTTGTCTGATGGGAGAGGTAAAAATCTATCGACCAATGATTTGGAAACCTTAGTTAAAAAATGGCATCATGTTGATTAGTATGGTATGGTTTATACCAACACCAGCACCATGAAAATTTAATCAAGTAACATTCTTCACTTGTAACCTAATGGTTAGTTTCCTAAAGCCATTTTGTTAAGAAATGTAAACTGAGGGGGTCATGCAAAAGCTTAAAAGCTGATTCTTTCGTAGACCCCCTCAGGTGGCTTACTATATAAGGGTTTGAGTGGCTTTGAGAATGCTTTATTGTCAATAATTGTCGCCTGTTGACAATAAAAATAGACCCCCCTCAGTTTTATGGTTCTGTAAGCCTTATCTGGTAAGCCCTCTGTAAGAGTAGGGTTTTAAATCACTTACCCCTCACGGGGATGGAAACAAGATGCGATATACACCCAGATCTTGCTTCAATTCTGTTTTAAATCACTTACCCCTCACGGGGATGGAAACTGGTCAGCGGTTTTCGCAAAAATGTGATAGTGTTGGTTTTAAATCACTTACCCCTCACGGGGATGGAAACCCAAACCGAACGCCGGGAGCATTCTGCTGTGTTGGTTGTTTTAAATCACTTACCCCTCACGGGGATGGAAACCCTAGGATTCCCCATAGAAACAATTGCCATTTTTGTTTTAAATCACTTACCCCTCACGGGGATGGAAACATTTCTCCAAGTGAGGCGTTTTTGCCGCCTACAAGAGGGTTTTAAATCACTTACCCCTCACGGGGATGGAAACTTCTTTCTTCTTTCCTCTCTTCTCTTTTTTGCTTGTTTGTTTTAAATCACTTACCCCTCACGGGGATGGAAACATTATTTACATCAATCGTAAGTTCATACAGATAGTTTTTGTTTTAAATCACTTACCCCTCACGGGGATGGAAACTGGAGGGTAACGTTTTGTTGGATTTTATAGACTTGGTGTTTTAAATCACTTACCCCTCACGGGGATGGAAACGAAAGGCACCTCTAGCGCAGTGTTTAACATCCACCCTGTTTTAAATCACTTACCCCTCACGGGGATGGAAACCATAGGCGTCTCCGTAAACTATCTCTATTTCCTCATCTGTTTTAAATCACTTACCCCTCACGGGGATGGAAACCCTCATATTTCCCTGCATCCAAACTGGATGCGTACAGAAAGTTTTAAATCACTTACCCCTCACGGGGATGGAAACTTCTTCTTCATAGAAGAAGAAAACATTTTTAATGGGAATGGTTTTAAATCACTTACCCCTCACGGGGATGGAAACTGTTGCCAATTTTGCAGTACGCAGTTCAAATTCCAAACGGTTTTAAATCACTTACCCCTCACGGGGATGGAAACAGTATGCCATTGTTGGCGTACTGATCTTTAACCAAGAAGTTTTAAATCACTTACCCCTCACGGGGATGGAAACATTTCCCACCGCCGATGAAAAATTCTAGGATACCAATTGTTTTAAATCACTTACCCCTCACGGGGATGGAAAACCTAAAAGGACGCTGCGATCGCATGAGAGTAACTAGAGAATGTGCGATCGCATTATTAATAGTAATCAAATTGCGATCGCTTTTACAAGTCGGGGTAGTACCTCCGGCTTTTTTTTATGCCTTTTTAGCAACTCATATAACTCATATACCAAGTCATATAAAAATACTCCTGACGCAAATATGAACCCATATATCGACATGAAAAAATTGAAATATAGGTAAAGAAAGAAAACTTTCTCACCTACAACTAAACCTAGTTGGCTTCAATTTATGTCTACCATTTACCTCAAAGAACAAGACATATCATTTCAAATTCAACACCATTATTTAAAGGTGTTTCATCAACAAACTCAACGCATTTGTATTCCTATTCGCAATCTCAGTCAGTTTATCATCTTTGGTAATATCAATTTACCAAAAGAAGTCATTCAAATTGTTCGCTCACATCAGATTCCCGTTTTATATCTAACCACAACAGGTGAATATTTAGGCAGACTAGAAAACCCATCACAAACACAAGCCAAATATCTCAGCTACCAGCGTAGACGCGCACGCGATACTGAGTTTAATCATGCTACAGCAGAAAGTATTATTTGGGCAAAACTGCACAATCAACATACCTTTTTGCAAAGTTGGACTCGTCATCATGCTAATTACACAACCCAACGAGCCTTAAACTATTTAATGCTCTTGATGGATAATTTATCAGTAGCACCAGGAATCGAAGAACTACACGAATACAGTGAAGAAGCTGATAATATTTATTACTGTGCCTTGACTGCTTTACTCAGCTTCTACAATAGCTCTTCCTATATCAATAGTAAGCGTATTAGTGGACTCATAGATTTAGGCAACCAACTGCTACATCAATATATTTACACACTGCTGAAGACAGCAGGACTCGACCCCAATTATGCAATTTTACACCGCGATGAGCATCACGAATTGCCTTTAGCATGGGACTTCACCGCAGAATTTCGCGCACTGATTGTTGATGACTTGGTGCTAAATTTTGTCCGAAATATAGCTAATACTAATGGTAACGGTAACGGTAAAAACCATTCACACAAACTTCTACAAAAGTTTCTCCAACATTGGGAAGCAAAACTACGCACTTTTGTCTTACATCCATATATAGGGGAAGTGACTTTCCGCCAATGTTTGGACTTGCAGGTGCGTGAATATCTCGCCTGTCTTCTAGGGAACGTAGAATATTATCGTCCCCTCGCTTTTAAACATCATCCCGCGCATTCCAGCCTCACAAGCGTTACTGAAGTCCAAAAAACACGGTTAACCTTGGTGAAGTAGTTATGTTTTATCTAGTATGTTACGACATTGTGAGCGATCGCCGTCGCAACAAGGTAGCAAAACTATTAGAGTCTTATGGTTTGCGGGTGCAAAAGTCGGTTTTTGAGTGCGTGTTGGATGAAAATCAATATGAAACTTTATCCAAATACCTCTTCCGACTTGTCAATAAACGCGAAGACCAAGTGAGATTTTACCCTATGTCTGCACACAATCGTTGCAAAGTTGCAGTATTGGGAACGCAACCTGAGTTTATAGTAGACGACGCAGCATTTATCGTTTAACTGCAACACCTAACAAAGCTTTAACCACACAAATCATCACAAAATGAACGCTGAGAAAAAATCACGCGCTCCACCTGTGCAACAGTCTCTACGCTTTCGGTCAAGTTTGCACATTTGGAAACTTTTGAATGCACATTCAAGCTGTCAAATTCCGTTTGATTTTCGCTGCAAAAGCCCAAAAACAACTTGATTCATTATCTGTTAAAGACCGCAAGCAATACGATAAAGCTTTTGAATGTTTCGCTAATAACGGGCCTGCATATCGCAGTTTAAGAACCCATCGACATCGCTGTAAAGATGGTGAGATTTGGAGTTCTTCTGCATCAATGGCGAAACGTTTTTACTGGTGTTATATGGAGGAACAGAGCATTATTATCACGCATTTAGATTCGCATTGATGAAGTAATAAATGTAGGTTGGTTGATAAAAAACAATACAAATATTGTTGGGTTCCACTTCGCTTCACCCAACCTACTACTTCTTAGCTTTTGCCTGTTAACTTTTTACTTTTAACTTGTCCATCATGTCTAATCTTCGTCGAATTACCACACGGGAACAACATCTGATTTTTCTCTATAGCAATTGGAATTTCGGCATGACACCAACAGAATTTTATGCGAAATGGGCTGTCAGTTATGAACTAATTGCTTTAATATGCTCCCGTTCTGATTCAACCGTTCGAGGTTGGTTTAGAAATGGTTCTAATCAACGCTATCCTACGCAGAATGATTTACTTCGTCTGGCTTGGATGGATTTTTTTCTCGAACATTTTGAGGAGATTCCTGAACAAGTTTTGCATTGGTTACGTTTTAATCATTCATGATTCATAGCTTAAGTAATTTGTCAATAGCATCTTGCTCTGTCTTAACAAATACTCATTAGCTAGGTTGATAATAGTCAATTTTAAAGCTGAATTTCTGGGTATTTTACAGCATTTGTAAGGTGGTTATTATGACCTATCAAGAGCAACTGCATCCCTGGTGCATTATTCGGGTTTTATCTAATCAACAACTGTCAGATAATGCTGGCGATATTTCTAATATTGTTGCGCGATTTCGTCGCCGTGACGATGCAGTTGCTTACTTACAAGTGTTGCAACATTCAAGCAAAAATATCAAATATTTGATTATTTTTGATGTGCAAGGAGTGAGAAATTTACCCAAGAATAAAGCTTTAAGTTGATTGACTACCGAAACACCTGCGTTTTTGTAGCGTAGCATAACAATATTATTATTCATATCTAGCGATCGCCTAAACCGTTTGCTAGAGATTTTTTATTATCCCCTTGTGGGGATGAAAACAAGATAAAATACAAAGACTGTGACTCAAATAACACCATGCCTCGACGCTCTCAAAAAAAGGCAGATACCTCTCCATCTCAGCTTACATGGCCGCCAGACACAGAGTTAATCGGCTTGGAATTTGAGTTAGTCCCAGCAAAAGATTGTGACCTATTCCCGCAGTACACTATTGGACTCCACGCCTGGTTTTTGGAACAAGTGCGTTCCCAGATCCAGAACTTTCAGCATACCTCCATGATGGGGAGTCAGAAAAACCTTTTACCATCTCAGCTTTAAATGGAGAGATTACCAGTAGTGGCAGACAAATACAATTATCTGCAAACACTTCCTATCGTTGGTATGTCACAGCTTTATCTCGTCGAGTGCAACAATGGATGGTACAGTGGATAGGAAATTTGCCAGAGGTGCTTGATTTGAAAAATGCACCTTTGCAGATTCGTTCTGTGAGTATTGCTCATTCTCCTACAACTTATCAGCAACTTCTAGAATGTGAGCATAGTGACACTATTGCTTTAAAATTTCTCAGTCCGACAAGTTTTCGCCGCAAAGGTCATCACTTCCCCTTACCAGTACCAGTGAATATATTTCATAGCTATCTACGACGCTGGAATGATTTTTCGGGGATGGCTGTTGACCAAGATGCTTTTTTGGCTTGGGTAGAGGATTATGTATTGATTACCCGCTGTCAACTTACAACCGCAAAGGTACTGGCGGGAAAGAAAGGCGCAGTTACAGGATTTACTGGTGCAGTTGAGTTAACTTTGGCAAAGGAAGCCGCCAAGCAGCCAGAATTTAAGCAATTATTTTATGCTTTAGGCAAACTTGCACCTTATTGCGGTACTGGTCACAAAACTACTTTTGGTTTGGGACAAACCCGTTTGGGTTGGTCATCTCAAGTGGTTCAAGATATACCTGATGTGCAAACTGTCTTAGCCAAACGCATTGAAGATTTAACACAGATATTTAAAGCACGACGCAAACGCACAGGTGGAGAACGAGCAGATGAAATAGCTACGAAATGGGCTACAATCTTGGCAAGGCGGGAAATGGGAGAGTCGTTGCAGGTGGTAGCCGAAGATTTAGAAATGCCTTATGAAACTGTAAAAACTTATGTAAAATTGGCACGTCGCGCTTTAAAAACTGAGGAGTAGTTTGGTATACTCTGTTTCAAGAAAGCAGAACCTTGAAAACTGAATATTGCGTTTCCTGGTAAAAGTTCAAGTCTTAATTTTTACTTTTCACACGCAAATTTTTCGCGGGGGTAAGGCAATGCCTGAAACCCTTATTCTTTCGTTGGCCCCCGCGAATCACTTACTCAGTAAGGCTTTGAGGTGTCTGTGATGATGTCTAATTGTCAATAAAGTAAGCTTATTGACAGTAAAATCAGACCCCCCGCTAAAATGGCACTTTCAAACCCAGTCGCAGCAAGTGTTCCAAAAGGGTAGGGTTTTCAATTAATTACCCCTCACGGGGATGGAAACATGTAGACTCTGGCTTCAGGGTGAAGCCCAAAATCCTGTTTTCAATTAATTACCCCTCACGGGGATGGAAACAATAGCGGTTATTGAACCGGCTGTGAAGAAAAGAAACACGGTTTTCAATTAATTACCCCTCACGGGGATGGAAACTTTTGTGGGGCTTTTTTCCTGTCCGGGTGTGGAATAAAAAGTTTTCAATTAATTACCCCTCACGGGGATGGAAACTCTCAGATTTAATTATATTCTGATCTTGTGAGTTTGTTGTTTTCAATTAATTACCCCTCACGGGGATGTAACTATCATCAATTACTGGATTGGGCGATAATGCGATCGCACAACAAAACCACTGTTGAAACTGCATTTGATATAATAAACGCGCAGTGGTGTGATAAATACGAACAAAGTTTTTTGCTAGATGTCAGCTAGAGATTTATTTCATGAAGCGGTTAAAAAAGCACTCCAGAAAGAAAATTGGATAGTTACTGATGATCCCCTACAAATAGAATTTGAGGAGGTGACGCTGAAAATAGACTTGGGTGCAGAAAGGTTGATAGCAGCAGAAAGAGAAGGCGAAAAAATAGCCGTGGAAATTAAAAGTTTTGCGAGTAACTCTGCGGTTAGCGACTTTCACACCGCATTGGGACAATTCTTAAACTATCAAATTGCACTGGAAGAAAACGAACCAGAACGTCAGTTATATTTAGCAGTTCCAGTTGATGCTTATGAAACCTTTTTTCAGACTAAACTTGCTCAAATTGCTGTGCGGCGACATCAACTAAAACTAATAATATACGATCCAATTATGGAAGTGATTGTGAAATGGACAAACTAGAACAATATCGCCAATATATCCAAGATATTTTAGTAAAACACAGTAAGTATAAATCTCACTGTGAAGAAATTGAAAACCAATTAATATTTGATACAATACACGACCACTATCAATTGATGCGTATAGGCTGGAATGGCTTAAGTCGTGTGTATCACGCTGTTATTCATTTTGATATTAAAAATGATAAAATCTGGATTCAGCAGAATATGACAGATGTGGACTTAGCACAAGAACTATTAGAGATGGGAGTACAAAAAGACGAGATTGTGTTGGGTTTACAGCCACCATACAAACGGCCGTACACGGGGTACGGAGTAGTTGTTTAATGTAGTTAAAGTGTTTAGTTAAGTGCGATCGCTTTTAGTTATAGTTGCATTAGGAAGTGCGATCGCGATCGCCCATGATTAAATAGAAAAGTAATCGCCATCAATAAAATACCTATGGATTGGCTACCTACAATTGATTTATCTCACCTGTGGGATTTGGTGATTGCCCAAACTCCAACTCCTACACCCACACCTTCACCAGTATTAACCCCAGCGAAAAACCTCAATGATATTGAACTACTCAAAAGCCAGCTAGAATTTCTTAAGGCTACGAATGGTCAATTAGGTGAAAGTTTTAACAGATTTGTTGCAGCAATGCAATTTACCTTAGTAGTATTTGCATTTTTAGGTGGATTTTTAGCTTTCGCTGTGGGTAAAAATTTAGATGATGCGAAAAAATTAGCCAGTCAATTAATTAACCGAGAAGTAGAAAATAAAATTGCAGATTTAGTTCAGACTGAAGTTGAAAGTGTCAAGCGTTCTTTGCAGCGCGAAAGAGTAATCGGTTCAACAGTTGTCGATTATTATTTACCAAGTGATGAGACAACAGAACCCGATGATTGTAAGCTGTTGCGAAGTAGGGGCTTTGCTAAAGTCAGGTTTTGGAATCAAAAGCGGAAGCCTAAGAAGCCAGTAGGAGATATTTTAGTTTTAGATTTAATAAACTCTAAGCTATTGGAAGGGCAGGACTTTGTTGGATTATCAGATAAAGAAGCTGAAAATAAGCGAGAAGAAAAAGTAAAAAATCAGATTGACTTAGCATTAGATTGGTTGGAGAAAAATACTGTTTTAGTAATTTATGTTAAAGGAAGGTTTAGAGAAATAGATAGTTTAGCAGCGCGAGTTGATTACTATTATATTCCTGTAAATGCACCGATAAGTTTGCTGGGAATTGTTGCAGATTCCGCTTATGTTGCTTATAGAGGATAATTTGTATCTATCTGAAGTAGCGAGCTAGTTTTTCTTGTTTGATTCATTTAGTTCTAAGATATTTAACTTTTTTTGGCACTCCGTTCTCTATTTCAGTAATTGTAACTATAACAGTTTGTCCGACCTTAAGTGATTGATAATGCTTATCCTCTTTGACTGTTTTAGAGAATATTCGCAACAGTTGATATGTAACTTTTTTCCCATTAATGTTTGTTATATCAGCTTCTATTTCATCACCAAGTTGTAAATTTTGAGATTTAGCAGCTATTTTGATTTCCAGTTGACGATTTGATGTTGATAACTTTTCAAAATCCTCTAATGGAGTAACTTTGTAGTAATTAAATAAGCGAAAAGTCCAACCCAAAATTTCTAATATATCTTTGGGATTTGCTTCTATATTTTTAATATAATCATTACAAGCTTTATTAATACTGCGACAATAATCAGGAGTTCTATCAGTTTGTTTAACGCTTTGACTACTATCAGCAAGTGTTTTTAAATATTTAAAAAAATTATCACTATTGTCTGATGTATTTTGACTAATAGCCGCACGTAGGTAGGCAATTATTTTACCTAATTGGGAGCGAATACCATCTTTGCTTGCTTCAATGCGTTGTTGTTCTTGAACTAGCATTTTAGCAATATTATGAGCAGTATTCCACATTTGGTCTTCTGACAAAGATTGTTTAGGTTGCACTGTTGATTATCCTTTAAATTACTACTATGAGTTTTTTGTTAATCCTAATAATGCTTTAATTTCTTGTAACTGCTTTAGTTGTACTAATGGTTGACTAGCAGATTTAACTACAGGTTTATTAAGTTGATTTTTAGCTGATGCTGTTTGGGGTTGAGGTTTGGCAGATTTAATTGCATCTAACATGAAGGTTTGTAATTTATTGCCTTCTAAATCTGAGGAGCTTGAATTATAAGATAAGTAACGATTAATATTTAATTGCTCAATTTTAACGACATCTATCTTTATCGTTCCCATTCCCACAGCTTTACCGCTACCCATTTTTAATCCTAGTCGGTTTTCTGGGTCTTGTCCTAGAGCAATTAATAATGTTCCTAATTGTGATTTTGTTAAGTTTACATAATTCACATAAGTTATGAACTTTTTACCTGTTTCTGCTTGTTGAATACGAATTGTTGGTTTTACTTCTTCTTCGTAAGAATGGGGATAAAATTTGCGACCACGAATTTTGTTGTTATTATCATAATAAATTTTTTCACCAGTTTCTAAATCAACAGCGTCGGGTTGAGGCGAAAATAAAGGAGGAATTAGCCCTCTGTGAAAGCCTGGTTTATCATTATCGGGGTCATATTTCGCATCATGAAAATGTACTAGTCCCAGCCAACTCATAGCACCAAATATTACACAAGCTGGACAAAGTTTTAATTTATCTTGACATTCGCTGTAGCCATCTGCAACCTTCGCTTTAGTTTTACATAAACAACTTCTTGTGATGGCTTCGTATATTGAGCGTACAACTCCTTTGAGAGAACTACCCGGAATTATAAGTCGCTGATTTTGTTGTACAGAAGATTGAATTAAACTAATTGTGGCAACATATTTAGCTGAGGTAGCATCTAGAGTTTGTTGTGCTAAATCGCTGCCCATCACAGTAATCCCTGAATTTACAGTTAAAGGTGAAACAACTGTTAAATCCAAAAATAATTTGCCACTAAAACGTTGAGTATTGAGTTGATATTTATCATGTCCAAATTTATCCTTTCCTTCTTTTCCTTGAATATTGACTCTATCAGGTTTTTGTTGTGGCAAGGATACAAAGTCATAGTTTCGCGCCATATATCTGAAAATTATAATTTTATTTTTTTACAGTTAAAGCAACAAAATGTATAGTTGAGGTTTTAGTATCTTGAAAGTATCGCTGACCTAAAGAAAGTTTGTCAGGATAGATGAATTCTTTAGGAAATTTAGTTTCATCTTTATCATAGAAATAAGCATTGCGATCGCAAGTTATCCAATCTTTACCAATAGGGGTAAATTCTGATTCTATTTTAGGCTGATTTCGACTGAGCAATAAAACTTGATAAATGTCATTACTCTGCTTCCAGCGTAATTCTAATTCTGCGTTAAACATTTGTCCTTCTGGACTAGGAAAGTCTGCTGGTAAATCAGTTAAAATCCCACTGACTTTATATGCCCAACGCAGAAAATAATAACTAGGCTGCTGATAATAACTTTGAAGTAGTTCTCGTAATTTTTCTAAAGATGAGACTTGTTTATATCCCACAAAACTCATGCACTAACTCCTTTTGGTAATATCTCACGCCATTGACGAACAGCACGCTCAAATAAATCTGGGACACCCCTCTCATCTTCTCCCTTCCAAGTTAATTGCACCCCAAAACCATAAGACATTTCTTCGGCGGTGATTATAGTATCTTGTTTATCATCAACAGGAAATTTATAAGGGTTTTCATCTTTCCCTGATAAAAATTCTCCTGCTCCTAATAAAAACTTATTTGACCAATTTAAATCTTTTCCAATAGCGTGGATTCTATCACCTTGTAACTCACAACCAGGATATTGCACCACAGCCGAATGATATTGCAATTTGACTGTACCCATACCGCGAGATTTGGCAAAACCAATACCAAACCAACCATCATCTAAATCTCGCAAGACTAAACCAATTAAACCTAATTGTGCTAAAGAGAAATTTTTTAAATGAATTTTGGTGCGAAAATCTCCAGATGTACAAACTTCGTAATTAAATAAAGCACCGCGCACAGCAGAACCAAAAACGCGGTCAATTGCAACTCCATTACGTTCTTCAATTTTAAGTGGTATTGAAGTAGTAGGATAAGCATCTTGAATGCGGATACGACTAGCAATGCTGGTATTACCAAATATTTGGTCTGTGAAAGAAGATTGTTTGTAGATTTCAGCAGGTGGTAATTTTTTGTAATATTCGTAATTTTCATTTTTCAAGGGATCATCAGCCCAAAGTTCAAATTTATCTGATTTGGGATCTAATGTTGGACGTTTGTCGCTTCCTACTGTTCTAACAATACGTTCAGCATGAGCGCGAATTGCTCCTTTAAGTGAACTTCCCGGAAGGTAAACCGAACGTCCACCAGCATGGTAAGTTTCTACAAATTCCATGTTAGGCTTCGTTGGGTCTGCACCTTCTTTTCCCGATTTAATTAAAATCGGCCCGACAGGAACAATGCTGAAATCAATTGTGCAGTGGTTAACTAATCGCTTGTGCATGGCTAAACTTCTTGAGTTGTGGTTTGAGTTACAGAATTTCCAGGTATTAAGCATCGTAAATGCAAAATTAAAGCTTGCGTCCATTCTTCCTTGAGTGCTTCTATTTTTTCTTCTCCGTATTGATAGTTAATCATGTTTCTTGTGACTTGATTTTGCAGATAATTTAAAAGCTTTTCCGCATCGCTTTCAGTATCAAACCATTGCATTTGCTCAATTTTTAAACTCACAACACCCAAACCACGTGAACGTCCACCTCCTAGTGGGATTTGTTCGCTTTCAAACTGATGTAAGCCAATCATCAGTAAACATAATTCCCATTTTTCTGCGTTCTCGACTACTATTTTTAAATCAAAACTTGTACCAGACGGAACCACTTGAAAATCGTAGAGTTTTTTCTCTGCTGCTGTTTCTGTATCGCGGTCAATTGCAACACCATCTCTTTCTTGATATTGTCCAAACCATGTACCAGGTACTACTGTCAAATCTCGCACCTGAAATTTACTAGCAATCCAAGGTGAACCAAAAAGACGAGAAATTAAATCAGTTTGTTTGAGTAATTCATTAGTCAAAGCAGCATCATCATCTTGATAATCTTCTTTTAATTTTTTAATGATTTGATTGCGAGTTTGACTGGTAAAATCAGCAGGGTCTTCAGCCAGACTCGTATCAATTCCTCGCAAGAAACTTTCAAGACGCGATCGCAATGCACCTTTGAAGCTAGAACCGGGAATAAATGGCTGTTCTAATGCGTCTTTAATGACAGGTAAATCAGCCCCAATCGGCTCGGTAGAACGACCAGCACTGATCCGTAATGCAGTAACAGTAAAGAGTTTTCCTGTTATTTCTAAACGATTTTTAAAAGTATCAAACATAATAATTAATTACCATTTTTATTAATTGCATCTGCTGCATCTCGATTTCCTTCCGCATTTCGAGGGTCAACAACAGATAAATTTGGCTTGCCTTTCACTTCATTGAGATATTTTAAATAACGTGAACCGTACCCGATATAACGACGAATTAGTTGTATCCAGATATATTTCACATTTGCACCTGGATTATCTGCACCAATTTGATTAGCTTTTGTTTTTAAAGAAATATCGATATCTTGAATTATTCTAGCTGCTAGAGAATTTCTACCCCGTCCCCATTTTTCATCCCTACCAACTTGATAACAAATAAAATTTTTAATCACCTCTGGACTATCAGTTGTGTCAGCAACTCGCAGCAAATTATTAAACTGTGATTCTTCTAGTTTTTTATCGCCCGTTTTAATATATTCACAATTATCCAAAGCTGTTTCAATTGCAATTACTAAATCATCTTCAGCTTTGCGAATTGCTTTTTGCACCTTCAACGCCACCTGTGGATCTGATATCTGAGTCATTTTGCATTCTCCCGAAAAACTTGATGAAACTCGTTGCAAACTTCTACTTGTCCAAAACCTTCACAGGTGCGATCGCCTATTCCCTTCCTTTCCAATTCCTCTAACGCTGAGTACCATTTTTCTGGTTCTGTTGTACTAAACAAATACACAGAACCCTTATTCGTTACTAATTCCACATCTTTCATTAATCCCCAAGCAGAATTCCAGCCAGAACGATATTCATAACTGCTGTAAGCAACGTGCATTTCCAGAGATGAATCAACTTTGGTAAAGTTTTTCAACATTTCGGCTGAAATTACCGTTGTGCGTTGCCAATTTTCGGTAAGAATGGCATCAGATTGTAAATCAAGAGTAAAATAAGTTCGACTTGTTAATAAATCATGTTGAGGTTGACCAAAAACAGACCAAAGTTGCCATCTATTTTTTAATACTGCGTTAAACTCATCAATTCGAGATTTAATGCTTTTCGCTGGTGATTGTCCTTTGCTAACTCCAATTTTGACTTTACCTAAACCTCTAGAAGCCGAACCACCAATG
The DNA here is from genome assembly GCF_059384975.1 of Nostoc sp. C96. Lineage (NCBI taxonomy): Bacteria > Bacillati > Cyanobacteriota > Cyanophyceae > Nostocales > Nostocaceae > Nostoc > Nostoc sp. C96. The sequence goes on from NZ_CM182020.1 coordinate 2,507,364, forward strand.
CGAAAGTTATAGGGATTTCTTTCGATAAATCTTTGCAATTCTTCAGCTAAAGATTCATTGGGAACTACAATAAAACTATGAAAAACGAAGTTATCCCATTCATCCGTCTTAGTATTTTTCAAAAAAGACTCATTCAAAACTTGCACGCTATAAAGGATTTCTTCTTCCGCAGTAGCGCGACGACGATTAATTCCCACTCGTGTTAAAAAGCGGCTAGTTGCATCGTGGCTGTAATATTTATCGTCTACTTTGCTATAAAAACTATTGTAAGTTTCAACCTGGGGGTTAGTTCCTTCAGCGATCGCTTTTGGGTCGCTAGGGTCGTAAGGTTGATTATAGGCTGTGGCACAAAAGGCATCGATAAGAGTATCAAAAACTCCATGTCCGCCGCGACTAGAAGTGAAACCAGGATTAGTTTTGGAACTAACAGCAGTTGCAGGTAAAACCTTGATAGGCTGATTTATGACTATCGATTTATTATCTATTTTTGTAACTGCTGGGTAAGCGTTGCCAAAAATCGCGGGATTTTCCCCTAAAAATAGACTTTGAAAATTACCACCATCCTCTGCTAAATTTGCTGACTGCTGACCAGATAGTTGTAAAATTTGGTAGGCGATCGCACCTCGCAATACCGAACCAGAAATATAATTTTCCACCTCACTCACAGAACCACCGGGTTTTTGTCGTCCTGGTGCGAGAGGCGATAAAGCTGTAATGGTTAATTCTAGTCTTGTCATGATTCCGCCTTTGGTAATAAACTTAACCAAACTGCATCATCGCTAGAAATCTGTGGTAGTTCTTCCCAATGCAACCATCCTAACCCCGCAGATTTGCTACCACCCAAGGCGTGAATATGATGTAAAGCTGCAAGTATCAAGGGTTTGGCATAAGTCGGATGATTTGGTAACAGATGAATATCTCCTTCAAAACTTAATTGAGTATTGACTGGAGAAGTTTCTAACAAATACAATTTCTTTTCCTCTGCGGTGCGTCTTCTGCGGTTAATCGTCACGCCAGGACGCAAAACTTCTGGTAAATCTTTCGCCGCAAAAGAGCAAATTAAATCATCAACAATCACCCGTGAAGGTAAAATTGGATCGCCAAATATCTGAGAAATAAAACAATGATATCCTCGATAGCCTTCAACTTGATAATTGTTTCTAAACCGAGGTTCTACCTGTTCTTCAGTTGGACAAAGTGATGTAGCTGAAGGTGCAGAAAATATTTGCCATCCTAAACTACGTGCGATTTTTTCGCATTCATGACGCAATCTTCCTTTAAGTTGCGAACCAGGTATGATAAGTTGTCCTTGGGCATTGCGAACGATGGGTTTATCTGCCAATGAACCAGAGGAACCACCTGCACCCACGCACAACGCAGTGTCAATCACAGCTTTAAGTGGGATAGTATCAGTTCCAACAGTAGAAAGGTTATCCAAATAAATCATGAACTTACCTCTGGTGTAGTTGATTGTTCAGCAAGAGTTTCTGCTTCTTCAGGAATAAAGGGATACAAATCAACTAATTCTCGCCAGATAGTCTCATAAGTCATTTTTGGCTGTTCTGCATCTTGTGAATTACTTTCTTGCAAAGACATCCAAGGTGCTAAATTACCGTTATTAGATGAATCCTTGGGTTGACACCAAGCTAATTCAAAGTTGTCTTTTAATTCTTGTTTAGCTGCTTCATTCGTCAGTCGAATCCGAAAATAACGATAGTTCAGGATAGCTGTACGCTTACCTCGTTCTAGTAAACTGCGAATTTGGTAAAGTTGCGAACGAGGAAATTCAGCTTTTTTAAATGCTTTAGCAGTTTCTAGCAATCCTCCCAATTCATATAAGGTATAGGGAGAAGCATATAGCTTCAATTTAGATTCTCCATCTTTATTTTTGATTAATCCTTCTTCTCGAAACTCTTTAATATTTGAGGAAATCATTGTTACAGCTTTCATCACTAAAAAGTCTACTGTCCCACCATAATATTTGTGTTCTTTTTTTAGGTCTTTCGCATATTTCTTAGCAGATTTGAGTAATTGGCTTACCAATTTGTCCGCATAATAAATTGGCGTATCCTGTGCTGTAATCAATACACCAGTTGACATACTCAACAAACATTTAGAAGGTGGTACGTTACCTGTGATATAACGATGAGCTAATAAATTAGGTGCTGTTTGCTCTAATGAATATCGTCCAGTTCTCCCTAAATATTCTTCAAACTCATCACCAATAGTTTTAGCAATTTCTAAAGCTTTATCAGCAGGAACAACGAGTAATACATCATCACCACCAATAGTAATAATTTCAAAAGGGTGAATCCAGAACCCATTGCGGTTTTCGTTATCTGGATCGGTGAGATTTTTGAGTTGATGCGCTTGCAGATGTTTTGCTAATGCTTTATATACAGATTGTTGAGTAGCATCTAAAATATAGTCGCTAAATTCTCTATATTGTTGTGGTGTTTTGATTTGCTTGCGGATGTAGTCACCCATATTGTTACCATCAGCATAAATATAGGCAACAAAACCTACAGGATTACTAGCATTACCAATTTCTCTGAGTGATCGCGCTTCTTCTGGTCTACTATAAAGTATGTTTTTATCCTCTATTAGCTGACTATTTTGTTGCTGAATCAAAAACTTTTTAAGTTCAGCAATATAATGATCTGCCAGCAACCTGTTTTCCGGCTTTTTCAAAAAAACTTCAAACTTAGTATACCAACTTGGGATATGAATACCAGTTGGTTGCCAATCGAGATTGAGCTTGGTAAACCACGTTGGTAGTTTATATTTAAAAATGTCTAATTTACCAATATTGCCCACAATTCGTTTACGGGCTAAAACTTCCGAAAATCGTGGATTATTGGGTAATTCAGTAACTCGTGCAATTAGAGAACGGCGATCGCTTTCATCCCGTTGCACATACGGATGTGTTTCAAATATCGGTGGATAGCAACGACTTGGGCGTTCTCTCTGTGCGGGTTCTTTTTTGGTGAGTTTATTACCGTTGCGTCTTTGTGTGAACTGGTTTGCTAACTTCCCCACCAGTTCGTTAAAATTCTTACGATTTTTAAATCTTTCAAAAGGATCTGGTTCTTCCGCTTGGTCAAAATAAGCCTGAATTATCGGATTATCTTGGTTATTTTCGTACTGGTCAAACCAGAAAGTAGCTTCTATTTTGTCTTGTAACAAACCAAAACGAAATTCTAATAACTTAAAAGTATCGCCAACCGCACAGGAATTAGCTGTTAAAGTTTCGTGAGTGTAGCGTTTTTCAATAGCATTTGCTAAATCATCAACAAATTCCGCTGGACAAAAGGCGAGAATGCTACCACCTGTAGAATAAATAATTAGTTCAGGAATTAAAGCTTTTCTTAAATTCGGAAAATTAGTATCTAACCAATGTTCAATTGATAATGACCGTTGTCCCTCACTAAAAAATGCAGGTAAATCAACCAAATTTATTCTGTCAAGAAGTGCCGAAGCACCACGAATATCAGGTAATTTTGCAGCTTCAAAAACATATTGTTTAATCTTTGTCGCACCACCATAAACCAAGCCAATGCGTCTTTTATCTTCCCAAAGTTTTAAGTAATCCTCTTTTTCCTTCAACTCATTAAGGGTTTTAGGGGTGTAGTTTTTAGGAATATCATAAAGTCGCTGTGCCTGTTGAATAAAAGTTTTTGTACTTTCTGGCACATCCTGCCCCTTTTGCAAAGCATATCGCATTTGATGCAATGTACTGAGTTCATCCTGATTGAGATTGTGCTTTTCGTCCCAAGCGAGACACCAGGCTAGTGCAGTAATTATGCGCGTGCGAGATTCATCATTCATGTTGTTAAATCAGGCATTTAGAGGTTATTAACTACCTGTCAGTACTTATTTTGCAATCCGACAGACTTTGTTAGTAGGTAATATTTTTATCTTTTAAGTATCTACACTAGCTCATACTGAGTTTCCAGTCAAAATAAAAATATTTTATGTTTTACCTCTAGTAAGTGACCAATATTTTTATCTGATGAAAATCAATTAACTTATAGACATAAATGTAAATTTATATATTTTATTGATACTTTCTATTGCTATATATAAAGCACAAATTCTTCAATTTACAAGGATAAAGTTTTTATGCTTTAATCTAATGATTAGCGAGATAGAACGCATGTAAAAAATAAACTTTTTAGTCGAATACAAGAGTATGAACGGTCAAACAATTTATCAACACCTGAGTAATATTGATTTATTAATTGGGATTTTAACAATTTTTTCTTCAATAGCTGTTGGTGCATTTACCACTTATAAATTTCTCGATACTATCTTTAAACGAGAAAGAATATTATTTAAAAATTTGGAAAGAAAAATTAAGATATTCGATCCACCCAATAAATGTAATAGGGATATGAATGCTGAATTTGCAGAAATTCAAAAGAATCCTTTATTCAAAAAAGTAGAACCTATATTAATTCCTAATACTAATGTTATGCAAATCAGTAATATAAATCATGGAAGTCTTATAATTTTAGGAGTTGGAAATAATTTTAATTACTTTGAAGCCGTATTTAATGAAGCGAAAAGACAGAGAAGTCCCATTATTATCTATACTTATGGTGATAGTCAGGTATTACAAAAAAATCACTGGGACTTACTAAATACATATCGGTGGTATTCTGTATCTACCAGTCCCCTTCGCTTGATTTCTGACATTTTTGCTATTCTTTCTACTTTTATTTATGAAGATAAGTAACAATGATGATCTGGCGAGATATTTGCCGAATTAGTTCTCTGGAAAAGCAATGCTTGCTGAGTTTTGGTACGGGTGATCGCAATTATTTTACCCGTACACGTTATGTTGCATACACCCGAAAATTTTGATTTGGTAGACTTCTAGTATGTAATTGCTTACCCTTTTGGAAAAAAGAACACTGGCAAAATGGTTCTAGCAGTTGGGTGAGTATTGGTGCTTGTGAACAGTCAGGAGAAAATTGTTAATCTTTTTTAATTTAAAAGCAACCGATGAGTGGACTGTTTCAGCTAATTTAGTGCTTTAGTTTTAGATAAAAAACACCGATTAACGAGGATGTAGACGCGTAAGCGGCTTTCCGTAGGGTATGGCGATAATAGATATAGGAATAAAGTAAAAGCAGCGATCGCACTTGGGTGTTAGGCTGAAAAAACAGCCTTCACTTTACCGAAACGGCGATCGCGCTGTTGGTAACTCAACAACGCCTGATGAAATGCTTCTGTATCAAAATCAGGCCAAAGAATATCAGCAAAGTACATCTCTGTATATGCCATTTGCCACAACAGAAAATTACTCAACCGCATTTCTCCACTAGTCCGAATCAGTAAATCGGGTGCGGGAGTATCTACTGTGTAGAGGTGTTGTTCTATGAGGGTTTCATTAACTGCGGCTGCATTGATTTTGCCTTGTTCAACGAGTTCTGCTACTTGACGACAGGCTCTAGTAATTTCGTTGCGGCTACCGTAATTGACAGCAAGGGTAAAATGTATTGCTTGATTATTGAATGTCTCTGTCATTGAATGAGCTATTTGTTTTTGCAGAGATGGAGGTAAGGCTGATAAATCACCAATAAAGGAAATTTTGATTCCTTCTTGGTGCATTTGTGCTAATTCCCGGCGCAGAAATCTTTCAATTAAGCGCATAAGAAAGTCTACTTCTTCAATGGGACGTTGCCAATTTTCAGTTGAGAAGGCGTAGGCGGTGAGGGCTTTAATTCCCAAATCTTTGCAGTCGCGTAATAGTTGTTTAAGGGTTCTTGCGCCTTGGCGATGTCCGGCTATGCGGGGTAGCCCTCGGTTGGTTGCCCATCTACCGTTACCATCCATAATGACGGCTAGGTGTTGGGGGATTTTTTCGGGGTTTAGGTCTAGGGGTAAAGTCATAGTTTTTGGTGTTGATGAGGGGATTAATTCAGGGTTCGCGCAAAGCCACGAAAGATGATTATTTAAAGAGGTTTTGTAAATACTCTGGGGTGAGGGTGTTGTGCCATTTCCAGAGGTGGTGCATGGTGTGGGTGAAGGTGTAAAGAAGGGTGGTTTTATTGGTGAGTGTCCAGGCGTTCCAGTTGAGTGTATTCATCATGCGGCGTAGGGTACGCATGAGGTTGTTACGTTGATAGTTTTGAGAACGGGTTTTGATCAGGGTGTTGGTGATGCGAATGAATCCTGTGTTGGGGTACGCCCAGACTCCAAAGCCCCAAAATTTGGTCATGTGGTTGATTTCATCTTTGGCGAGTTCTTCTAAAACGTCTTGGAGTGCGCCAGTTGTGTGTGCCATCATCCAGATGTAAAGACAGGTTGCACCGTATTCTGTAGCTACTCGGTGTAAACCGTGGCGATATAGGTCTTCCTGGGGGTCATCCGTGGGGAGGTAGCCTCTCACGGTGCGGTGTTTGGGGATGATTTTTTCGCCTGTTAGTTGGGTATAAATCTTCAGTAATGCAGGTGTGTGCTGGCGTTCTTCTTTTTCCCATAAACCAATTTCTTGGAGTTCACCATCTTTATTGACTGTTCCACCAACAAACCGCGCCATTTGGGGATGTAATTGTGCTAAATACTGGCGGCTGGTTTGGGTGTAGCTGCGAATGGGGGCTTCTGTATCCATTGCACCTATCAAGATAGACAAAAATACTTCTGGTGTTATACCAATGATTTGATTGCGGTTGATGGCTTGCCAATCAATGGGTTTCCAGGGACGGGGTTGAGGATTGGTAAATTGTGTAGGTAAATCTTGCAAGCGGTTATCTAATTTTTCGACAGCTACGTAGTTATCTATCAGCGAACGTAGACAGTGTTGCATTTGCCAATAGTTAGGACTGGCATAGCTTTGATCTGCCAAATCTTCTATTGGTGGGCTAGTAGTGTTAACCATATTTTTTATACTTTCTACTCTACGCCCAATAGCCTAAGCGATCGCCCTTTCTTTTGTCAGTCGGTGAAAGTCGGCAGTTTTATCTGATGCTGTTGCAAGAGGTAGGTAAAAAAGTCGTCTTTGCTTGGCGATCGCATTTCACAACAAAATATACTGTTTTGTCCATAATTGAGAATTATTTACATTAGTTAACAGTAACCTGATAATTTTAATGATAAGATTTACTTAACTTTAAAAAACCAAAAATTTATTTTTTTTATGGATAATCAAGAACTTTTGAGCCGTTATGCAGCAGGAGAAAGGGACTTTAGTAACGTCAACTTAGTTCAGGTCTGCCTGACTAATGCAAATTTGATTGGCGCACACCTAGAGGGAGCGCACTTGATTGGTGCAAACTTAAAGGGAGCGAATCTGACTCATGCACATATTAGTCAAGCGAAATTGAATCAGGCAACCCTTGCTGATGCGCGAATGATTGAAGTGTGCTTAACTAGTGCAGAAATGGTTGGTGCAGACCTGAGTGGCGCAGACTTAACTAACGCAAATCTAAGTGGTGCAGATTTGAGCTATGTCAAACTAGGTGGAGCTAACTTGAAGGGAGCAAACTTAGGTAAGACAAACCTTACTGGAGCTGATCTTAGGGGAGCGGATCTGACTGGAGCTAACTTAAAGGGGGCAAAGCTCCGTAAGGCAGACCTAGACGGAGCTGATCTAGATCAAGCAGATTTAAGAGGCGCAGATATCTACGAGGCCAATATGCGGAGAACCGAATTAGCAGGAACAATGATGCCTGATGGCAAAGTTCACGACTGAGTAGCTTGATAAAAGTACCTCGCAGGAGACAATAGGCTTTCCTGCGAGCCGCTACGTGGAGCTGGCTTCTGTGAAGCAGTATTTTCAGTCGTCAGGCTAGGCAAAAGAGATATTTTCGGATATACAAATTAACTAAATGAACTAGGAAAAAGTCGGGGAAAAAGCCGGATTCATAGAATCTTATCCGAAAATGGGGGTGTAGAAACTGTAGATTAATCTATAGTTCTAGAACCTAACTAACCTTGTCGTTACACAATGGACGCTGAAGCAGCATTAGCATGGTTAGAAACCATAATTCCTGCTCAAACCGGGGAACGGTTGAGCGATTTGCAAAAAGTTATTCTTGGGCAGGTGTGGTTGGGGAGAAAATATTTAGATATTGCCCATGCTTACGGTTGTACGGAAGGTCATGTTAAGGATGTTAGTTCACAGTTATGGAAGTTATTGTCTCAGGTATTGCGAGAGAAGATTACTAAAAGTAACTGTCGTGCTACTTTAGAACGGGTTCTGAGAAAAACTGTGGCTATTTCAGGTGTGATTGATAACTCACCATCGCTACCGCAAACTGTTCCACAACAAGAAGATACCAGTTTTATTGGACGACAAGAAGCGATCGCTCACCTAAATACTCTGGTAAATCAAGGCGCGAAAGTAATTGTTATCCAAGGTGAGGGAGGTTTAGGTAAAACTACTCTCGCCCAACAATATCTGCAAAATCAGGGTTTTGACTTGGTTTTAGAACTTTTGATGGCGAAGGAAACCCAAAATATCACTTCGGTGAAACGAGTTGTCGAGGAATGGCTAAAACAAGACTTTGGGGAAGAACCAGGGGTAGAGTTTGGGGTAACGTTGGGACGACTCAAGCGCCAACTCCATAATCGGCGGATGGGGGTGTTAATTGACAATCTCGAACCTGCATTAGATCAACAAGGAAAGTTGATTTCGCTGCACCGCAACTATGTAGAATTGCTGCGGGTTTTAGCTGATGCGCGGGTGCAGTCTGTGACTTTGATTACTAGCCGCGATCGCCTGTGTGAACCTGGGTTAAATGTACATCATTATCGGCTTCCAGGTTTAGATCAACGTGCATGGCTGAAGTTTTTTACTCACCGAGGGTTAACTATTAACCTTTCTACTTTGCAACAAATACACCGCACTTACAGCGGTAATGCTAAAGCAATGGGTATTCTCTGCGGTGCAATGCAAGAGGATTTTGGCGGTGATATGTCCCTTTATTGGCAAGAAAATCACGCTGATCCTTTAGCCGCCACGGATTTAAAAAATTTAGCTGTGAGTCAAATTAATCGTCTGCAAACCCTTGACCCCCAAGCTTACCGCCTACTTTGCCGTTTGGGTTGTTATCGTTACCAAGATATACCAAGCATTCCATCTCCAGGACTGTTTTGTTTACTCTGGGATGTTCCACCTGCTGAATATCGTCAAATCATTGCTTCTCTGAGAAATCGCTCGTTAATAGAGTGTAATCAAGGTGAATATTGGCTGCATCCAGTCATTCAAGCTGAGGCGATCGCGCGGTTACGCAATAGTGATGAGTGGGAAATTACTCACCACAAAGCCGCAGAATTTTGGACAGCGAGTGTTCCTAAAATTGCTACTTTTCAAGATGCTTTGCAAGCACTGGAAGCCTATTATCACTATATAGAAATTAATGAATTTGAGTTAGCTGGTAAAGTTATTCTCAAGAGTCGCCATAATCAGTGGCAGCAGTTTTTACCACTTGGTAGTACTTTATATCGTATGGGATTAATTCAGCCTATCTTGGCTGCAATTATTCAAGTAGTGAATAATATTGAAGATGAACAAAGTATTACTGAATTATACAATATATTGGGTGATTTATATTGGATAAATGGGAAAATTAGTCAGGCGATCGCATGTCAAGAAAAGACTATCACTCTGGCAACACAAGCACTTAAATCATTTGTTCCTCATTCAGAAAATAAACATAAAGTTTACTATCTGCGAATGTTGGAAGTAGATTCTCTTTTAAGCATTGGTCTATATAAAATAGATTTGTGGGAACTAGCAGCCGCTGTAGAGTTATTTCAACAAGTCATTTACCTGGCGCAAAATAGTGATCATCATCGCTGGGCAGAAAAAGCTTCGGTATGTTTAGCTTTAGTGAATTCCTATTTAGGTTTTTGTGATGCTGCATATAATTTAGCAGATGTAGCATATCAAAATATTGCCAACGAAAAACTTCTCAAGACGGGAAGATTCGCTTATTTTATGCAGATTTTAGGGCAAACATATCTCAATTTAGGTGATTTTTCCAAAGCCAATCAAATGTTTCATCAAGCATTGACTTTTGCTGAGGTAGGTCATTATATGCAGGTCAAAGCAAAAACACTCAATGGTTTAGCAGAAATTTATCGCCAACAATCAGATTATCAATTCGCTCTTGCTCATCATACAGAAGCAATTGAACTTTTAGATAAAATCGGTGCTAAATGTGACTTAGCCCAAGCTTATTTTCAATTAGGTTTAACTTATCAAAAGCTAGAAAATGCTGATATCAGCCAAATGTATTTTCATCAAGCAATTCAGTTATTTACAGAAATCCAAGCCCCAAAACAAGTTGTGAAAGTATCTACCATTGCGGGTGCTTATAGTGATTTATCAAGTTAGACTAAATCCTAAATTGTTTAACGCAACGGTAGGCGGAGTTTAGCGCAAAGTTACACAGAGGTTTGACTAATGAATTGCGTAAATAGAGATAAATGATCCACGCCACAATTGCAAAACAGAAATTCAATAAAAAGCGACTCAAGATAAATTGCCAAATTTCTGGGTAAAAAAGCTGTGACCAACTCAAAGGGCTGAGAATTCTGGCTAAAAGAAACAATCCAAAAATTGCATTTCCACCAAGGATGAGTGCGAATACTATTAAGCCTCTTTGCCAAGCACGATGTTGGGGTGTTTTACCAGAAATCAAGATTATTGGATGTTGTTTTTGTCCTCTTCGCAGTAATTGTTCTAATCGCCAAAACATCCAAAATAAAAATGGAAATAAACCATAGCTGAGAAAGTTGACTGGTGCAGCATAATGCCAAGCAATAGATAAAACATTCACCAGCGCATGACAGATTACTGAATTAATGAAAGCTGGCAAAATCAACTTTCTGCGGTGATTTCTGCGGAGAGTAGAAGCAAGATAAATGCCTAAAGCATAACCCCAAGGCGCAGAAAACATCGCATGAACTAGTGTACCGATACTCCGGTCAAGAAATGATGCTGTACCGTAGTAAAAGTAAACCCAGTTTTCTTCAGCGGTAAAACCTAAAGCGACAGCGATGGTGAATAGCAATATACTACTGCTGCGTAGCCGATACCTGCGTTGGAGATAGATTGTCGGGATAAGAACGCCGATTAGCTTGCAGCCTTCTTCAATTGGCCCAATTTCTATAATTTGGCGTAGGGCTGCACCCAAAAGCGATCGCTGGATTTGTTGCCAATTTACAATAAAGTTAAATGCAATTTCCGCCGCCCATTCTAAACCAAGAGCAACACCGCCAGAAATTGCTCCGGCGATAAAAAACAACAACAAGCGTGGTAAAGCCGGAGCAAAAGCAACACGGTAATAGTAATAACCTAGAAATAACAGTGGTGGAATTGCTGCCCACAGCAGTAAGCCTAAATTAGTCACGCACCTGGGCAATTACAGTCCGGTGACGAGGGCTATTGCTGGTAATTGTGGGGCGTTGGAAACCTTCATCAATCAGGGCTTGCTCAATATCCAAAGAGAAGTACTCATCTAGATATGGTTCAGTACTTTTGAGCAGCGTCAAAATGTAGGTTGGCATTTTTTTGTAAATTTCCGATTTGGGATTCATGTCCATGATGGCCAAGTGACCGCCGGGACGCAACAGCCGCCGCGCTTCCGCAAAAATTTGTCTGGTTGGTACTTGGGGTAATTCATGGCAGATGAGAAACAGGGAAACTAAATCAAATGACTTATCTGGTAGCCCTGTTGATTCTGCTGCGGCATGAACCCAATTGATATTAGCTTGACGTTGCTGGGCGCGGTAGTTAGCAACAGCCAGGAAATAGGGAGATAAATCTAAGCCTGTAACTTTGGCTTGGGGATAAACTTCCTGCAAAGCAAAGGTGCTTAATCCCACACTACATCCTATATCCAAAATGTCGCGTGGTTCCTGAGATAGAAGAGGCTTGAGAATATTATGATAGCTTTGGCGGAGTTGGCGATCGCCTTGGGCTTCCGCACCAGGCCAAATTTTAGCGTGAACAGCATGGGCAGCAGGTTCTACTTCAAAAGCCGCCAACCAACTTAGATTGCCATTGTCGTAGGCATGAAATGAAGTGACGTAATAATCTGGATAGACAAGCTGAGGATTTTGCACCTGGGCTAAATCCGTTGACCAATCACGCGCTTGTAGTTTCTCTACTGCTTTTGTCCAAGGTACACCAATTTTTTCAGCGCGTTTAATCATCATTTGCCGGGCTTGGTGCTTGGCTAGGTTGGCTAAAGGCTTAATTGCCAGAATGCCGTTTACCAAGTGAACAGCCAAGTTAGGAGAGTTTTGTACAGCAGCGGTCATAAGTTGATTTGCATTTAACAGCCTTTTTTACTTATGACATAATTCTGGCCAGCCAGTCTAGAAATAAATTAAGTTACGTAACTGAGTTCTGAGTAAATAAATATTTGCACTTTTGCCTTCTGTCTACGCTTCCTTCATGAAATTTGTGTTATCTGAGTTTCTAACTGCACATTAATCTTTAGAATTAAAATGCTTTGGGATAATTGCTCTAGGTACGGAGGGAGGAAAGTTAAGCAGTGGATATTTTAGAACTGTTTCAAAAGGGCGGTCCAGCGATGTGGCCTTTGGCAGTTTTGTCAATACTAGCTTTAAGTGTGATTTTAGAGCGTCTGTGGTTTTGGTTGCGGATTTTAAATCAAGAAAAGGAAACAGTTAATCGCGTGCTAGACGCAGCCCAAGAGAATTGGGATATGGCCGCAGATATTGCCAAACAATCCACAGATCAGCCAATTGGGCGATTTCTCTACGCACCTTTACGCTTATTAAAAGTTGATTTGGAAACTTTTCGTTTAGCACTAGAAGCCTCAGCAGAAGACGAATTAGCTGGGATGCGTCGCGGTGAAAAACTTTTAGAAGCAGTGATTGCACTATCTCCACTGTTGGGGCTGTTGGGTACTGTGTTGGGTTTGATTCACTCTTTGCGCTCAATTCGGATTGGCGATTTAGGCACAGAATCGACAGCTGGGGTAACTACTGGGATTGGTGAATCTCTAATTAGTACTGCTACAGGGTTAATAGTAGCAATTATTAGTTTGGTATTTTATCGGTTATTTCAAAGTTTTTTGGTTAACCAAGTTAAGATTTTTCGCAAGGCGGGGAATGAGATGGAATTACTCTATCGCCAATCGCCACCAGAATTTAGCAAGAGTACAGCGATTGTGCATGAAGCTTCCCGCGAAAGTGTTAATCCACCCCGCAAAAAATCTAAAAATCTATTTCCTCAACCTCCAGAAGAACCAAATGTGAATGATTCATTAGATCCTGAGCAATAAGCAGGAGGCAGGAGGCAGAAGAATTTTAGATTGCTGATTTTAGATTGAAAGATTGTCCTAATCTAAAATCCAAAATTTAAAATCAAAAATTGATTTACTCAGAAATCAGCACTCAACACTTTGCTATAACTAAAATTTGTAAGATCATGAAAGTTAATCTGCATACTCCTGTTGAAGAAGTACAAATTCAAATCATCCCTTTAATTGATGTTGTTTTTTGTATTCTGACATTTTTTTTGTTAGCAGCATTGCAATTTACTCGCCAACAAGCTATTAACGTTGATTTACCCAAAGCTTCTACAGGTACACCGGCTAATTTGACCGGACAAAGTAGCACTCAAATTGTCACCATTGATGCTGTTGGTAATACTTACATAGAAAAACAACCCGTAAAACGAGAGGAGTTAGCCCAGAGACTACAGCAATATCTCCAACAAAATCCTAATGGTATTTTGGTGTTAAATGCTTCAAGAACGGCAACTTATAATGATGTCGTCGAGACGTTAGATTTATTGCGACAAGTAGGAGGCGATCGCGTTTCTTTAGGAATTATCCCAGGGCCGACTCAACCTTCAGTTTCTCAACCTAATCTGCCAACAGAACCCTATATTCCCACTAATCCTGGAGTTCCACCTGCACCAGTTCCCGGAATTAATCCACAGGGGAATTTTGACCCCAATATCCCTGTTAACCCTAACCAAATACCGCCTACGGGAGAAGGTGTGATTCCTGGTGTACCTAATGCCCCAGCAACACAATTTCCAGTCGCACCAGGTAATACTAATTCTGCTCCAAAAAGATAAATTTGAACAGAATTTTTCAACTCAAAATGCAGTAATGGGAGATGAGGCAGAAACTACTTCCTTATCTTCCCTTTTAAATTTGGGATTGGGAATTGTTACTCCTAACTTCTGACATCTAAACTTCTTACCCAAACCTAAAGATATAAAAAATAAATTCTAGTTAGAGCCAAATCTCTGGTAAGTTACAAGTAATTGGCAAAGCTTCAAAGATTCTAAAATCGGTTGCTTAAATTAAGCGATCGCCAATCGCCATTCGCGTTTCAAGGGTTGTGGCAATGAATGCAATTGTGACGCTTTTAATTGTTTGGGTCGTAACATCTATCAGCTTGCTGATTATTAGTAAACTCCCCGTAGGAGTTGAAGTTGACTCACCCAAAAAAGCCTTTATTTCGGCAGCAGTTCTCGGTATTGTTACGGCGATCATCAGACCGATTTTACGCCTGATCTTTGCAGTACCAAATTTTCTCACTTTTGATTTATTATCCGGCATCTTTACCTTTATGATTGCCGTTGTTTGTTTTAGTATTGCTGCTTGGTTAGTCGAAGGCTTTCGGTTACGTTTCGGTATCTGGAGTGCTGTATTAGGTGCGCTGGCTTTGACTTTCATCAACAGCTTAATCTACAAGTTACTAGGTGTCTGATTAACTTTCATACACCTTAATTTAGTATATTCAAGCCACAGGGGCGAAGGGAGCCGGGAAGCAGGGGAAGAATATCTGATTCCAAACTCAGCACTCTGAGCCAGAGGCAAGAATAACTAATTCTCAGTGCCTAAACCATGTTAAGATACATCTCAATTATGAAAGCTGTGTTGGATAGAGTGGATAAAAACGAACATGGAAGCAGCACTGTTATTAGCTAAATTGCCTGAAGCTTACCAAATTTTCGATCCTCTGGTAGACGTTCTTCCAGTAATTCCTGTTTTCTTCTTGTTACTTGCTTTTGTATGGCAAGCAGCTGTGGGATTTAGGTAAGTTAAGTAAATTTTTAATCAATAGGATAGGTGCTAAACCTGTCCTATTTTTTTGACAATATATTTTTGCAAAAAATTGATATTTCTTAATTATTTGTAACAAGTAACTAGAAGTTAAGTAATATAGTTGATACAGCCTGATTAAAACTTAGCCTTTTCAGCCGAGTGTTGTACAGTCAACGAGGAATTAAATATTTATGGGTAATATCAAATTTGTTAAAGAGGATAAAGAAGTAATAGCCGCAAATGGTGCTAACTTACGGCTAAAAGCGGTGGAAAATGGCATTGATTTGTACACACTATTTGGCAAAATGACCAATTGCGGCGGCTATGGTCAGTGTGGTACATGTGTTGTTGAGATAGTAGAAGGTTTAGAAAACCTTTCCCCGCGTACAGAGGTAGAAAACCGCAAATTTAAGAAAAAACCAGAAAATTACCGCCTAGCCTGTCAAACTGTAGTACATGGCCCTGTTAGCGTGGTGACAAAACCTTAAACTTTGGGGCTGACACGCCAGCAGCATTGGCGACATAAGAAGTAAAAAAATAAGGCTAACACGGGCATCGATGATGCTATTCTAAAGTTGTTGACTGGAAATTATAGAGAGGCTTCTTTGCCATGCAAGTTAATGACTTAGGGTTCGTAGCGAGCATTCTGTTCGTATTAGTTCCCTCTGTGTTTTTATTAATTCTGTACATCCAAACAGCAAGCCGCGAAGGTAAAAAAGATAGTTAATAGTTTGTGCATAATATAAAAAACCCCTACGCCACTGGTGCAGGGGTTTTTATTTATCATTGACTTAGTACTGAATGTTGATTAAGAAGAGTATTAAGTACTCTTCATGCAGTGGTTCGCGCCAACAGTACTGGACAAGTAGCATTGACTCGCACATAATCAGACAAAGAAGCACCAATGAGTCGGTCTATATCTACAAAACTCTTAGCTACTGATGGACGACGATCTGGAGAACCAAGTAACAGTAAGTCTACCTGCAACTCTTCAGCCAAGCGGCAAATTTCTTCACCGGGTTTACCACTGCTGCTATAGCAGCGAGTTTGTATACCATATTTTTGGGCTTCGGCGTAAGCTGCGCCAAAAATGGGATTTTTATCGGGAATAATTTCAGTGACTTCTGATGCTTTACCGCGTAGGTCAGTATTAACGTGAGTCAAAATTAACTGGCTACCTGGAATATCTCGTAGCAAGAATAAAGCTAAATTTAAACAGTGTTTTGCTGCATCAGAATTATCTAACGCCACCATAATGCGCTTAATTCTTTTAACGTAAATGTCATCTTTAACCAGCAACATGGGGCGGGAAGACAATTGAAAAACATACTGACTGACAGAGTTTGACAAAATTGACTGCAAACGCTTGAGTCCGCGTGAACCCATAATGATTAAGTCAGCATCAATTTCATCAGCGACTTGACAAACTACGTCTTTAGGATCGCCTTGCCGTAAAATTGAAGAAACTTGGCTGGGATCTAAACTTAAAGACTGAATGGCATTGGCAAGAATTTTACCACCTTCTTCCCATTTATCTGTCATTGCAGATGCAGTACTTTGAGGAGGAACAACATGCAAAACACTAACTTTAGCACGTTGAATTGATGGTACTTCTTTCAAGGTTTTGAGCATTTCTTCTGCATGACCCAAACCCGAAACCGCTAACAAAATTTTTTCTATCATTGTTAGTTCTTACTTGTAAATGTTGCTTTAGTGTTTGCTCTTAGTAATTGGCTCAGTTGATTTATCAACGTCTTGCTCAATAACCTAGCGTTGTTACACAGAATTCCGCAGTCAAAAACGACTGAAGTTTTTGTCGAAATATTAATTATTTCTGCCTAAATTTCTGTGCTAAGTCAGTTAGTGCAAATCAAATTTAAATCACTAGCATTTTTTCACTAAATACATGAGATACACTAGTAAGATTTAGCTTAATTTGTAGCTATTACTTAGACTTTTAACTAGGCTTCAATAATTAAGCTTACTTTTAATTTAGCTTAGTTAACTTTATAAAATATGATGTTATTTATTATTTTTAATCTATATTAACTTTTATTCATTAGAAGCAAGTTAAGTATTGCAAAGAAGGCTCATAAAATTAGCGCAATTATACCATTGTTTTTTGGAGCGATCGCCCATTTTAAAAAAAAGTTAGCTTTATCAATAATTAAGCTTTTAATTATAACTTTAGTTCTGTTTATGGGAACAATAAACTATAACTATTTAACTGAATAAAAACTTGTGCTTATGCAGTTTTCTCAAATATTTGCAACTATCTTGCTGACTTTTACATCTCCAACTTTGGTATTGTATCATTCACAACAAAGCTTTGCTCAAGCACCAACACCAACACCAGAAGAACGCATCACCGAAGCGATTTTGTTAAATAATCAAGGTGAAGGGCTGGTTTATAAAAATTTAGTTGGTTTAGCTGATTTACAAGCCGGGTTAGAACTCTTTCAGCAGTCCTTAGCAATATTTAAACAATATGGCGCGAAAGCGGGAGAAGCCAATAGCTTAGTAAATATTGGTTACGTTAACCTCCGCAAAGGAGAATATGCTAAAGCATTGGAATTTTTTCAGTCAGCCTTAGATATTCGCCGCAAACTCCGCGACAAAGAAAACGAATGGATACCTTTATCTTATATTGGGGAAGTATATGTAAATCTAGGAGAATATCAAAAAGCAATCGATTTTTATCAACCAGCTTTAACAGTTTTCAAGGAATTAAAAGCAGCTAATCCTCAAGGTTATAGTTATGCTAGTAGCGAAGCTATTTTATTAGCAGATATTGGCTCAGTTTACTTCCGTACAGGTAAATATTCTCAATCTCTAGATTTTTATCAACAAAGTTTGTGGATTCAAAAAGCTAAGGGTGATAACAGTGGTGCAGTCCAAACTTTAAACAACATTGGTGTAGTTTATCTCAACTTGGGTAACTATGCTCAGGCACTTAATTCATATCAGCAAGCATTAAAAGATTTACAAGAATGCTGTTCGACATTTTATGGTACAAAAGCGGCAATTTTCAATAATATTTCCGGTGCATATTTTAGCTTAGGGCAATATCAAAAGTCTCTGGAATTTGCCGAAAAATCTACAAATATTTATAAAAGACTTGGCACTGGGGAATATAAAAGTACAGATGAGCAAGCAATCAAGTTACTATATAATGCTCTTGGTCAAAATGCCCAAGTTTTGCAACAAGTTACCAACCGCGCTAATGTTGGTGATGCGTTTGGGAAAGATTCATTTCAATTTCAAGGTGCAGCGTTAAACTTAAACAATATTGGACAGATTTACTTGAGTTTGGGTAAGTACGACGAAGCGCTCAAGTTATATCAACAAGCTTTAGATATATACAAACAAAATAACTATAAACTAGGCATTGCTGTTGCACTGAATAATATTGGGCGTGTTTACCAAAATTTGGGTAACTATAACCAAGCTTTAGAGTTTAATCAACAAGCCTTAGCTAATTATCGGGAAGTTGGCGATCGCACTGGCGAAGGCGTAACAATTAGTAACTTAGGGCAAGTGTATCAAAAGCAAAATCAATATGATCAAGCTTTGGGACTATATCAGCAAGCGGTAGCTATTCACCGAGAAGTTGAAGATAAAGTCAGTGAAGCTGCAACGCTGAAATTTTTGGGGGATGTACTAGCTGCTAAGAATCAACCATCACTGGCGATCGCATTCTACAAACAATCAGTCAATTTAACAGAAACAATTCGGCAAAGTTTACGAGTTGTGCATACCGATATCCAAAAATCTTACACCGAAACTGTCTCCGAAAGATATCGCCGCCTCGCTGATTTATTATTGCAACAAAATCGTCCCGCAGAAGCGCAGCAAGTTTTAGATTTACTCAAAATTCAGGAAGTTAGTGATTTTATCGGAAATCGCACTACCAGCACACCAAAAGTTACAAACAGAAATCCTCAGCGGGGAAGTTCGGCAACAGTAGCAGCCATACCAGAAAAATTACCGTTAAAACCCCAAGAAGAGCAAATCTCTCAGAAGTATACTGCGATTCAAGATAAAGCGATCGCCCTGGGTAAAGAACTCACCACCCTGCGAAAAATTCCCCCCCAAACTCGCAACGCAACTCAAGCAAAACGCATCGCTGAATTAGTGAAACTAGAACAAACTACTAACGCTGAGTTTAATATGTTTATTAAAAGTCCTTCTGTTGTGGCGCTAGTACAACAATTATCTGCCACATCAGGACAGGAAAATTTAAACTTACGTCAACTCAATTCTTTAAGAGATAACTTACGCCAGTTAAATCAAAAAGCGGTATTACTATATCCTTTAGTTTTAAATGACAGACTAGAACTAGTTATTGTCTCCGCTGATGCGCCGCCAATTCATCGCACTGTTTCAGTAAAAGCCGCAGAATTAAATCAGACAATTAATGAATTTCGAGAAGCAGTACTTGTTCCTTATAAAAATAGTAAAGCACCAGCCAATAAATTGTATAACTGGCTAATAAAACCTATAGAAAATGATTTAAAACAAGCCGATGCCAAAACTATAATTTATGCACCAGATGGCAAACTGAGATATGTACCTTTAGCCGCGTTATATGATGGACAAAATTGGTTAGTTCAACGCTTTGTGATTAACAATATTACCGCTGCTAGTTTAACAAAATTAGTTAATCAACCTCAAACCTCTGTCAATGCTTTAGCGGCGGCTTTCACAAAAGGCGAATATACAGTAGCAGTTGGTCAACGCCAAGAGATGTTTAGTGGTTTAGAGTTTGCCAAAGTAGAAGTAGAAAACGTAGCAAAAATTATTCCTGGGAGCAAAGTTGTCTTAGATAAAGATTTCAATCCTCAAGCGACAATTCCCCAAATGAATGATTACAAAATAGTGCATTTGGCAACTCATGGCAAACTTGTAAATGGTTCTCCAGAAGATTCATTTATTGTATTTGGTGATGGCGAACACGCAACTTTGCGAGATATTGAAAATTGGTCTTTGTCGAATGTAGACTTAGTAGTTTTAAGTGCTTGTCAAACTGGTTTAGGAGAAAAATCAGCAAATGGCCAAGAAATCTTAGGTTTAGGATATCAAATGCAACTAGCAGGTGCTAAAGCTACAATGGCTTCATTGTGGACTGTTTCTGATGGTGGTACACAAGCTTTAATGAATGAGTTTTATGCAGCGTTAAAATATGGGAAAATTACCAAAGCTGAGGCTTTACAAAAAGCACAAATTGCTTTAATAACAGGAAAAAATAGTGAATTTAACCATCCTTATTATTGGTCAGCTTTTATTTTGATTGGTAATGGGTTGTAAATTATTTGGCTGCTTGCACTTTGCGTAAGGCTCTGAAAATGATTGTATTATTGCATTCGTGCCAGAGCTTTATTAATTTACACTGGACGACACCCAGACAAAATATCGTGCATATTCACTACAGAACCAATAACCGCGATCGCTGGGGCATCAAATTTTGTTTGCTCAACTTGCTCTACAATTGTACCTAACTGACCAATTAATTCTTCTTGATCTGGTCTTGTACCCCAACGCACTAAAGCAATTGGTGTTTCTAAACTTAAACCCGCCGCTGCTAACTCTTCAATAATGTGCGACAGATTGTGAACACCCATATAAATTACAATTGTTTCGGAACCATGAGCGATCGCTTGCCAGTTAACTTTCGGTCTATACTTACCAGCAGACTCATGTCCAGTAACAAAAGTTACCGAAGAACTATGCAGACGATGAGTCAAAGGTATGCCAGCGTAAGCTGGAGCAGCAATTCCCGATGTAATACCCGGCACAACTTCTACAGAAATGCCAGCTTTGACTAAATCTGCCATTTCTTCGCCACCGCGACCAAAAATAAACGGGTCGCCACCTTTGAGCCGTACAATAATAGTATGGTCTTGAGCTTTATCAATTAATAATTGCGTGGTTTCGTCTTGCAATAACGAATGTCTCCCCATCCGTTTACCAGCGTTGATTTTTTCTGCTTGGGGATTAATCATTGCTAAAATTGCTGGACTCACCAACGCATCATAAATAACTACATCGGCACATTCTAATAAACTTTTGCCTTTGAGAGTCATCAGTCCGGGGTCTCCCGGCCCTGCGCCTACTAAATAAACTTTTCCCAAATTCTTCTGCTCTTGTGTTTGTGTGCAGTTCATTCGTTCATCAAATCCCAAATCATATCAGCTAACTCTGCACTTGCTCCCAAAGGTTGAGCTAATTGGAAAGTCACAGCCGGAAATTTTAATTTTAGCGTCTCTATTAGTTGAGCGATCGCATCAGTTATGCCACCTGCGAATAAAAAATATGGCAAAATCGCAATTTTTTCCTGACCAGCCGCTACCAACTGTTCTACCTGTGTTTCTAAGCTAGGAGGTACAGACCAGTAAGCAGCTATTGCACCTATATTTGCTGCTATATTTTCCACTGGTTGTTGAAAACCTGGACGGCGACTACCATGAGCGATTAAAATCCATGCCTGAGTTTTGATATCAGCCAATTGTTGGGATAACAACTGTGTCAAACCAGGGTTACTACCTATATATGGTAGCAATTCCAGATTGATATCTTTTGCTACAGCTTGTTGTGCTAGTGCTATTTCTTCAGGGATTTCTTGCATAACATGGACTCCCGGTAGCAGAAATAGCGGCATAATTTTCAGACTATCGCATCCAGCCACCACAGCACTATGAGCAAACTCTTTTATTTGGACGTGCAGAGGTTCTGGTCGTGTTTCTAAGTAAGCCAAGCCTACTAGTTTTTTACCTGATGCGTAACCTTGCTGTTTTTTATCTATTAATTCTATCAATTGCTGTAAAGCAATTTCTGGACGTGGGTCACGGCTTCCATGAGATACCAGCAGATATGCAGATGACATTGGTAAACGTGTAACTCTTGCTAACTAAGCTTAATCTTAGATGTAGGAGTTAGTGAAGATTATTGCTCTTCGGCGCTGTAAGTATAAAAATTATGAAAAGCTCCCACCGTTTCAAATTTATACCCAGGTAGCCAAACACCAAGAGTTAAATCTGTCCGATACACACTAAACAAGAAAAAGTCTTGCCGTTCTGTGGTTTTAGCCAACAACTCACGCATTTGTGGATTAGTGGAATCAACTAGTTTGTCACAACTAGAATTCAGTAAACTTTCAATTAGTTTAGATGTTTTTTTACACACATCACTTTTTAAATATTGTGTTAGTCGATGTACTGCATACTCTTCATACTCATCAGGCGTAGGATTTGTTTTAGACATTGCTACGCCAACTACAGCCATACTTGTAGCGATCGCCAATGCCATAATAGTCAAGAGCTTCATATTGTCTTACCGTCATATCTAATTAGTTATTAGAGTCCTAGGACTAAACATTAGCAAAGTCCGTTCCTCTTAAAAGGTGCTTGATCGATAACGAGATAGGTGCTATATTAATTAGTCGATGGGTTAATGGCGAGCGTAGCCAAGAGGTTAAGGCAGTGGTTTGTGGTACCACCATTCGTGGGTTCGATTCCCATCGTTCGCCCTGATTACTATAAATTACTAACATCAACGGTGTAAACCGGAATCACTAAATGAGATTTAGGTGATTCCGGTTACACTTTTGTCAAAACTTTAATTTTAATAAATAACTACCCATAAAGGTTGTCATTAGTATTGGCAAATAACAGCCTCAAGCAGACAACTTAAATGCAAAAAAACTTATCCAATCTTGCTGAAGTGGGGAATATAGTGGTTCTCATTCTATTGAGGTACAAGCAAGTTCAGTTAAGAGCATAGTAGGTTGGGTTGTTAGCCTTAACTGAAATGTAATGGAATATAACATTAAAAAGGGAAGCAAATTTAGTTTTTTGCTTCCCAATCAATTTTTTATTCGCAAAAATCACTATTAGAAAATTCCTAAAAGAAAGATAAAAGTCATACCACAGAATACCATGAATGAAATAATCAAGATATTGCCTATGCTGTGGTCGGTAGTTGTTAATTTATGCGAATGCTCTTGCATATACACCGTCCCTGGTTTAATTACTTGTGGTGCAATTATAGCTAAGACGAATTGGAATTAATTTAACTAATATCAAAAGTTGATTTTATTTGATTTAAGTTTAAACTCATTGTTAGCATCAACATAAAAAGATTAACTTTTGTTGCTTGTTTTCTGGTAAAAATTTAGTCAATTAATAAAAGTTAAACTCGAATTGATTACTAATATAGTAAGTTGTAACAAAGTGTATAGACAATCACTAGTATACTGACTAAAGATAAGTATTAATTTTTTATTGTAAAATAAAAACTAATTTAATTTTAAATTAACTTTTTTCTACTCATCAACCTACATAAAAATACTCGGAATCCATCGAGAGATAGCTTTTGGATAAAAATTGCCAATATTTTAGAATTCAGGCAGTGAAAGCATTAGATAAACTGAATCATCCTCAAGTTAGGAAAATTGTCCGTCTTTAGTTAGAGGGAATAATACTGAGTTCTCGGTACTTTGAGTAAAGAAGAACAGGAATGAAGGGCATAAGTAGAGAAACACAGATAGAAAAGTTTATCTGTGTTTATTTGTGTTTGTACTTATTTATTTTGAGGTGAGTATGTCTGAATTGATTCAAGCAGTTCTAGAGAGTGAAGAAAAAAATGATTTACGTGCTTTCGTTAGTCAATTACGTCAGCAAGAAAAAAATTACTTGCTGCGGAATGACATACTGCACGTATATAGTGAATACTGCGCTAAAAACGAGAAGTCAGAAAAGTTATATACTTTTTCGCTCTTAGGGAAACTCCTCTACTACACTCAAGAAATAATTCAAGAAGACTCCAATTTCTGTTTTATTATCCGTCCTCATATTGCTAGTCAAGAAATTTATCGGGTGACAGCAGATTTGAGTGTAGAAGCAATGACAGTACAAGAACTGCTGGATTTGCGCGATCGCCTCGTCAACAAATATCATCCCAACGAAGGCGACTTGCTAGAATTAGACTTCGGCCCTTTTTACGATTACACACCAGTCATCCGCGACCCCAAAAATATCGGTAAGGGCGTACAATATCTCAATCGTTATCTTTCTAGCAAACTCTTCCAAGACCCCAAACAATGGCTAGAAAGCTTATTTAGTTTCTTACGCCTGCATCAATATAACGGTATTCAACTACTAATTAATAATCGGATTCAATCACAGCAGCAACTATCGCAACAAGTTAAAAAAGCGATCGCATTTGTCACCGAACGGCCTAGTGATGAACCTTACGATGAATTCCGCTTTCAATTGCAAACAATGGGTTTTGAACCAGGTTGGGGAAACACCGCGCAACGAGTACACGAGACTCTCAATATTTTAGATGAATTAATTGACTCACCCGATCCCCAAACCTTAGAAGCATTTATTTCCCGTGTCCCGATGATTTTTAGAATCGTCTTAGTTTCCGCACACGGTTGGTTTGGCCAAGAAGGCGTTTTAGGAAGACCCGATACAGGTGGTCAAGTTGTTTATGTTCTCGAACCAGGCCAGAAATTTAGAAAAGCAACTACAAGAAGATGTTTTACTTGCTGGTTTAGACGGACTGAACGTTCAACCAAAAGTGATTATTCTCTCGCGCTTGATTCCTAATAGCGATGGTACTTTATGTAACGAAAGATTAGAGAAAGTCTACGGTACAGATAATGCGTGGATTTTGCGTGTACCATTGCGGGATTTCAATCCCAACATGACGCAAAACTGGATTTCTCGATTTGAGTTTTGGCCTTATTTAGAAACCTTCGCCATTGACTCAGAAAGAGAACTGTTAGCTGAATTCCACGGTAAACCAGACTTGATTGTGGGTAACTATACTGATGGGAACTTAGTCGCCTTTCTGTTGGCGCGACGAATGAAAGTTACCCAATGTAATATCGCCCATGCTTTAGAAAAATCCAAATACTTGTTTAGTAATCTTTACTGGCAAGATTTAGATGAGAAATATCATTTCTCCTTACAATTTACTGCTGATTTGATCGCCATGAATGCGGCTAACTTTGTCGTCAGCAGCACTTACCAAGAAATTGTCGGCACACCTGATAGTGTTGGACAATATGAATCTTATAAATGCTTTACCATGCCTGAGTTATATCATGTAGTGAATGGCATTGAATTATTTAGTCCTAAATTTAATGTTGTTCCGCCTGGGGTGAACGAGAATTATTACTTCCCCTACACGCGGAATCAAGACAGAGTAGAAAGCGATCGCTTGCGCCTCGCCGAAATGTTATTTACCCTAGAAGATTCCAGTCAAATTTTTGGTAAACTCGATGACCCCAACAAACGACCGATATTTTCAATGGCGCGTCTCGATCGCATTAAAAACTTAACTGGTTTAGCCGAATGTTTTGGTCAAAGCAAAGATTTGCAAGAGCATTGTAACTTAATTTTAGTAGCAGGTAAGTTACGCACCGAAGAATCAGATGATAATGAAGAACGCGATGAAATTGTCAAACTTTATCACATTATTGATGAATACAATCTTCACGGCAAAATTCGCTGGTTAGGTGTACGTCTATCAAAAAGTGACTCTGGCGAAATCTATCGCGTTATTGCTGACCATAAAGGTATTTTTGTCCAACCAGCTTTATTTGAAGCCTTTGGTTTAACAATTTTAGAATCAATGATTTCTGGATTACCTAATTTTGCCACTCAATTTGGTGGGCCTTTAGAAATCATTCAAGATAAAGTTAATGGATTTTACATTAACCCCACTAATTTAACAGAAACAGCCACAAAAATATTAGATTTTGTGACTAAATGCGAACAAAACCCTGAATATTGGGAAACAGTTTCTCAAAAAGCAATTGACCGAGTTTACACTACATATACTTGGAAAATTCACACGACAAAGCTGTTATCTTTAGCCAGAATTTACGGTTTCTGGAACTTTACATCTAAAGAAAACCGCGAGGATTTATTACGCTATCTAGAAAGTTTGTTTTATTTAATCTACAAACCCAGAGCGCAACAACTTCTAGAGCAGCATAAATATCGATAATTATTTAAGGCAAAAGTTAAAAGGCAAAAGGCGAAAGCTTCTCTTCTTTTAACTTTTACCTTTTCTTTTTATCTTGTCAAAAACAACCAAGTTCTTGGCCCGACTATCCCATCTGTGATTAAATTGCGACGGCTTTGAAAAGCTTTCACCGCACTTTCCGTCACCGCCCCATAAACCCCATCGACGCGCATCCCATAGCCATTAGCTATGAGTAGCTTTTGCAAAACTCTGACAGCTAAACCGGAATTACCAAAACGTAGATTAGGTAAAGTTCTTCCAGAAAATCTTGAAGCCCTGGCTAACAGAATTTCTTCATCATTAAGCCGTTGAGATATCAGGCGTTGTGAACGTGGGAATTTGACATTTACAGGCTGAAAATTTTTAAATTCAGATACACTATATAAGTCTTTAGTAGGTTTTTTCTCTGTTTTTTTGACTAGAATTTTTTCAGGATCAGAATTAAAAGCTACTAGAGTAGCTTGAGACTTTTCTTTAAGCTGCGTGAATTCAGATGGCGCGATATTTGGATCTGGATCAAATTGAGATGACTGCCCCTGTGGTGTTGTCTGCACGCCATTGTCTAGCTGAATTACAGGCTGCTGGTTTATATGAGACGGAGATGGTTGTTTTGCAATTAACATACCCGTCATCAGCAGGACAATATCACTCATTGTTTTTGATGTTATTAACACCCATATTTCCTTTGACAGAAAAATTTTCTTGGTTCCGGAATGGTGTGTCCTAAAAATCAAAAAATATAATAATTTTTGGTGACAAGAAATAGATGCGATCGCCAGGCGATGCTCAATCATGCCTTACACAATCGATTATGACTCGTCTACTTTTTTTATGTCTCTGCTTTCCTTGAAAATAATAAACTCTAGATCATAAAAAAATTGTTCTATCTTAAGCAGTATCTCTCACGGTTAATAAGATTTGAATAAGAAAATTACTTTATTTTTTAGAATTGATGAAGATACAAAATTATGGTTACATAGCAAACAAAATATCAAATTAACTCTACCGATCAACAGAAGCGATCGCTGTATAAAAGTAACAAGCGATCGCTATCTGATAATTGTCACTATCCAATGCTGCTAATAACGGGATGGAAGTAAAAAGCAAAGCCTAAAACTGTATATGCAGCTAACAGCAAAATGCCTTCCAACCAATTAGATTTACCATCAGAACTAATACTGTTAGCAATTAATACCGACACAGCCACAGCTACTAATTCAAAAGGATTAAAATCTAAATCCATTGGTTTACCAAGTACCCACCCAGCTATTACTAATACTGGGGCTACAAATAAAGCAATCTGCATACTGGAACCCACCGCCACAGATACAGACAGATCCATCTTATCTTTCATGGCAACGGTAACAGCCGTGGCATGTTCTGCGGCATTACCCACAATGGGAACTAAAATTACACCTGTAAACAATGCTGTTAAACCTAGCTGAGATGTGGCGACTTCTAAAGAATCAACCAGCATTTCTGATTCGAGTGCGACTAGCAAGGTACATACTAACAACACACCAGTCCACAACCAAATATTTGGTTTTTCGTGGGAATCTTCCTTGTCTTCCGCCTCAGCAACACCCACATCATACAGATAGGCGTGGGTTCTCATGGAAAACAGCAGCGTTAAGGCGTAGACCAAAATTAACACCACTGCCACAGCCAGGGAAAGATCTTGTAAGGTTTGTTCGTTAATGCCTTGAGAAGTATAGTTCATGGCCGTTGGTAGCAAAATCGCAATCACCGCCAAATTCATCGAGGCTGCATTCACCCGCGCTACAATCGGCTGAAATGTTTGTTCTTTGTGGCGTAGTCCTCCCAAAAACATCGAAAGACCCATCACCAGCAATAAGTTACTGACAATTGAGCCTGTAATACTGGCTTTAACTACATTTACCAGTCCAGCATTCAAAGCTATTAAGGCAATGATCAACTCTGTCGCATTACCAAAGGTGGCGTTTAATAATCCTCCTAGTGTTGGGCCTACCACCACTGCAATTTCTTCAGTGGCTGTCCCCATCCAAGCCGCTAAAGGCAAAATAGCTAAACCAGCGGCGACAAATACGATTAAATCTCCCCATTCAAGAAAATGAGCCGCCAATGAAACTGGAATAAACAGTAACAGCACGAAAAAAACAATGTTTTTAACTGACATTTGGTTACTTCAGTAAAAGTTATCCTAGAAAAATGCTGAATCAAGTATGGGGAAAATGAGAAAGTTAAGGGACTCAGGTAGGACTTACGCACAAAGATTTTTTGTGGAGACTGGGTGTGTCAGGGTTTTGAATATCTACTTCCTTACACCCTTCTCTAAATCCTGAATTATTCTTGCCGATCTGGCTTATCTTTCTCATCCTCCGCAGTACTCATAACTCAGCACTCCAATAGGATACTCTCAACCATCAGTTAACCCATTGAGAGAATTTACTAAACTCAGCTTTCTTGATAAAAATTAGTTTTGTGAGATTATGTAAATTAAAATTGCGTTTTACAGATTTTTTGCAATCTTTTGTAGCAAAAATATCAGTTTGGCAGTAGCAAACTACACAAAAAATCGAGTTTAATAGATTAGAAGACAATGAAATTTTTAGTGGCATTGGAACTGCCAAAGTAAAAACCTTAATAAAGGTGTTGTTAGATGGTTAAGAATTTAGTGATACTTGAGAAACAGCCATCAAATAACGCAGATTTCCCACTCTAGTCAGACTGCTTTCTCAGGAATTAGACTGTATCCTAGACACATAGTTTTAGTCTATACCGGATTTTGTCATCAACCCTGTGTATATGAGGTTGGCATACAACGCTTTGCGCGTTACTAAAAGTTTTTTATTTTGGATAAATATACATACATGACTTCTGCTGCTGAATTGCCAGGAAGCACTGGCGCTACGTCTACTCATCATCCCACTGCCCAAAATACTCACCAGAATGATCCCCTGAAAACATCTACTGGTGTGTATGTCACAGTGCATGGTCACTTTTATCAACCACCGCGCGAAAACCCTTATCTAGACGCAATTGAGCGTCAACCCAGTGCTGCACCTTTCCATGATTGGAATGAGCGAATTCACTATGAATGCTATCGTCCTAATGCCTTTGCCAGAATCTTGAACGATCAAGGCGAAGTTATGGGGATCGTGAATAATTACGAATATCTCAGCTTTAACATTGGCCCTACCTTGATGTCGTGGCTAGAACGCTACGATGTGGAGGTTTATCAACGAATATTAGAAGCAGATGCCAAAAGCGCCGATCGCTTGCAAGGTCATGGTAATGCGATCGCGCAAGTATATAATCACATCATCATGCCTCTGGCTAACGAACGGGATAAATATACGCAAATTCGCTGGGGCAAAGAAGACTTTAAATCCCGCTTTGGCCGCGATCCCGAAGGAATATGGTTAGCCGAAACAGGTGTAGACTACGCAACCATAGAAGCTTTAATTGCTGAAGGTATTCGTTTCATTATCTTGGCACCATCGCAAGCACAGCGTTGCCGTCCTTTAGCAACTAAAAATGATCCCCAACCAGAATGGTACGAAGTTGGCGGTAGTCAGATTGATCCCACCCGTCCCTATCGTTGCTATTTAAAGCCAACTTTAAAGATTGCAGCTTCACCGCTGAGTACTGTCTCTTCCACAGAAAGTATTGACGCATCTGTAGAAGGTCTACCCTATATCGATATCTTTTTCTACGATGGCCCAATATCACGGGATATGGGTTTTACAGATGTTACTTATAGTTCCAATTACTTGGCTGGACGCATTGGTTCAGCTGTGCGCGGAGATCATCGTCCAGCCCAATTGATTTCTGTCGCCACCGATGGGGAAACTTTTGGACATCATAAAAAAGGTACGGAAAAAACCTTAGCTTACGCCTTTACACAAGAATTTCCTCGTCACGATTGGACAGTCACCAACTTTGCCCATTACCTCAGCTTAAATCCTCCCACCTGGGAAGTAGAACTCAAGCCCATCACTGCTTGGAGTTGCGCTCACGGTGTCGATAGATGGCAAGATGACTGTGGTTGCGGTGGTGAAGGGGGTGTGTGGCATCAAAAATGGCGGCGGCCTTTACGTAATGCCTTAAATTGGCTGCGGGATCAGTTAATTGAAGTGTATGAAGAATATGGCCAGCAATTTTTCAAAGATCCTTGGTTAGCCAGAGATGAGTATATCAACGTCATCCGCGATCGCACAAGCGCCAATGTCAGCCGCTTCTTGTCCCGTCATCAAACTCACAAACTCACCGCCGCTGAACAAGTAGATGCTTTGCGTTTATTGGAAATGCAGCGTCATGCTTTATTAATGTTCACCAGTTGCGGCTGGTTTTTTGAAGAACTATCTCGCCCAGAAGGAACTCAGATTCTCCGTTACGCTTCCCGTGCGTTAGAACTGGCGGGTGATGTGGCTGGTGTGCAATTAGAAAAAGGCTTCCTCAAACGTCTGGGTTTAGCACCAAGTAATGTAGACTTATTCAAACATGGCGGTGAAATCTATCGTCACTTGGTGCTAACGGCTCAAGTCAGCTTCAAGCAAGTTGCTGCTCACTATGCCATTACTTCGCTGTTTAATAGTAACGGTCAACACTCAAAACTCAGCACTCACAGAAAGCGGGTTTATTGCTATACCACCAATGAGTTAGATTACCAACTGCAACGAATGGGAGCGCTGACTCTGGTTGTCGGACATTTAAAATTAGTTTCAGATATTACTTGGGAAAGCGAACATTTAGTATTTGCTGTGTTGCATTTAGGTGGCTGGGATTTTCACTGCTGCATTCAACAGTTTACTGGGCGACGTGATTACAGCCAATTTAAAGAAAAACTGTTTACAGCACTCCAACAAGCAAGTGCAGCCCAGACCATTTTGGTAATGACACAGTTATTTGGTAATGAAACCTTCAGCTTACAGAATCTCTTTGCTGAAGAACGCCATCGAATTATGCGGTTAATTAATCAAGAAACATTGACCCGACTAGATCAACTGTATACTCAAACGTACCGAGAAAATTACGGCGTACTCATGGCATTCCATCGGGATGAGTTAGAAGTACCCCAAGAATTGCAAGTCGCAGCGGAGATTGCTTTAGGCTATCGGTGTATGACCACATTGCGATCGCTAGAGCAAGATATTGCTGAACCGCAATCCTGTTGGAATCACATTGTCGAGTTAGAAGCAATAGCCACAGAAGCTAAACATCTGCGTTGTCGCTTAAACATTCCTGAAGGTAAGCAAATGCTAGAGCAATTAATTTTGCGATCGCTCTGGCAATTATTACATGATGCCAACGGTAGTTTTGCCACCGATATCCAATTGTTAGAAAGATTGATTGATGTGGGATATCAACTCAACTTGAGTATTTCTCTATATCGTTCCCAAGAACTCTACTTTAGTTGTCTGCACAGTCAGATAGCACCTGCTTGTATAACCAGCCTAATTAAAAAAGAAGATACTAGCCAGTGTCGGCAGTTGTTGAAATTAGGTCAAAAGTTAGGCGTTGATGTCAATGCCATTTTGAGTCAGTTAGATTAATTCATTCCTAGAACTCAAATCCCCGACTTCTCACAGAAATCGGGGATTTTGCTGTCTGTGCTATTTTTATAGAAAAATTATCTACTTTATCTAAAGTGGAGAAATGATCGCTCCTATTATCCTAAATTTAGGGGAGCGATCGCTGCACAAACAAAAGTGGAACATTAGCAATTATGTACTGAGTAGTAATTTTGATTAACAGACTTAGGATAGATTTACTATGTATCATTAGACTGACATGGCATTCCTAAATCGTTTATTAACTAAAAGATCCCTGACTTTTTTAAAAAATCGGGGATCTGAACCTCTCGATTTTCACAAATTACTTTACACATTCTTTGTTTCCTGTTCCCTAACTTAACTGCTATATAGCGATGCTGTTGGATTTGCGAAAATTTTTGTGTAGCTTGTCATTTATGACTATTGACCAATACAACTATTGACAAATACTTATGACTCGTATTATCGGTTTAATTAGTGGTACATCCGTAGATGGCATTGACGCTGCTTTAGTAGATATTTCTGGTACAGATTTAGATCTCAAAGTTGAGTTGTTAGCAGGGGAAACATATCCTTATCCTGCTGAACTCAGAGAAAGTATTTTAGCTGTTTGTGCAGGCAAAGCCATCTCAATGGTAGAATTTGCCGAATTAGATGATGCGATCGCCTCCAGCTTTGCTCAAGCTGCTGAAAATATTCAAACAGGTCATCAGCCAGCAACTTTAATCGGTTCCCACGGGCAAACAGTTTACCATCGACCACCTGTAAAAGCAGGGGGGCAGGGGAGCAGGGGGACAGGGGAGAGTAACTCTCTACTAGGCTACACATTACAACTTGGCCGTGGTGATTTGATTGCTCATCTTACAGGTATCACAACTGTCAGTAATTTTCGTGTGGCTGACATTGCTATTGGTGGTCATGGCGCACCACTTGTACCTAGAGTAGATGCTTATTTACTCAGTCACCCAGAAGAAGGACGTTGCATTCAAAATCTCGGCGGTATCGGTAATGTAGCTTATATCCCACCGCGCCGCGATAACTGGTTAGAAAAAATGCGCGGTTGGGATACTGGCCCTGGAAATAGTCTGTTAGATTTGGCAGTAGAACATTTAACCAATGGTGCAAAAACCTACGATGAAGATGGCAAATGGGCAGCTACTGGTAGTCCTTGCCAACCTTTGGTTGAACAATGGTTACAACAAGATTATTTTCATCTACCACCACCCAAATCTACAGGACGTGAATTATTTGGTGTAGATTACTTAAATCAATGTTTAAAAGATGCCGGGCCATACCAACTTAGCCCAGCTGACTTTTTAGCAACCCTAACCGAACTGACGGCTGCTTCGATTGTTCACAGTTACCAAACTTTTTTACCACAAATGCCACAACGCATTTTTTTATGTGGTGGCGGTAGTCACAATTTATATTTAAAACAAAGAATACAATCATTACTCAAAACAATCCCCGTCTTAACTACCCATGAAGTCGGCTTGAGTGCAGATTTTAAAGAAGCGATCGCATTTGCGGTTTTAGCCTACTGGCGACAGCTAGGTATTCCTGGAAACCTACCATCAGCAACAGGCGCACCTCATGAAGTACTACTAGGAGAAATTCACCCAGCTTAACTAGGACTTACGGATAAAAGCGCAAAATCAAAGGTTTGAGAAATTATAGAGGTATGAGTATTCAAAACCCTCACACCTCTAAACCAAGTTTTAACAGACATATTTGTGTAAAACCTCTTGAAAATAAGTTTTGATGACTTATACCAATTCACCAAATGATTGAGACAAATAGATTGACACAACCCAGGCGCAGAAAGCAATTCCCAATCCAAAATCTAAAATCCAAAATCTAAAATGGTACTAGACACCTGACATTTTCAGGTTTCAAATATATCTTTGAGTCGTAAGGGTACTTGATCAAGACAAGGAACTGAGAAGGTGGGTCACACTTTTTTAATGG
Organism: Nostoc sp. C96; assembly: GCF_059384975.1. Taxonomy (NCBI): domain Bacteria; kingdom Bacillati; phylum Cyanobacteriota; class Cyanophyceae; order Nostocales; family Nostocaceae; genus Nostoc; species Nostoc sp. C96. Next base: position 2,540,959 of record NZ_CM182020.1, read on the forward strand.
AACCAGGACGCTGGACATTACAAGGCAATTGGCTAGAACGCAATGGGATGCCAATCAGCGTTAAGGGTATGACCTTGGTTGCTTGGAATCGAGATAACTGGTTCACAATGGCAACAAAGCTGATTTTTCCTGGCAGCGATCGCTCGGAAATCTCTTTACTATACAAAGGTCGTTTGCATGAAGGAGAACGCCAGTATACTTTTTTACTTCAGCATAACCTTTTCGGGCAAATTGAAGGCGAAGGTTGGATTGGGCTAGATACAATTGTGCAGCGCTATTGGGTATTAAGCGATCGCCAACGTCGCAGTGGCTTTGAAACAGCCTATCGTCTTTCCAATGACACTTACTATTTAAGTTGTGGGGTTATGTCAGGTCATTCTCTCACTAGTACGATGGAAGCCAGCTTAGAACGTCAACCGCTGAAATAGTACTGAGTTGTATATATGTTGCAATGCAACGTCTTTTGGAAATTAGCTAAAACACAAATTAGATCGTCCTTTGTCATTTGTATTTACAAAGGACTAATGACCAATGACCAATGACTAATTTATTTGTAGCGATCGCAAATCAATAGAAACCATAGATAATTATTTAGTCAAATTTGGGCAGACTAAAAATAAATCAACATCATAATGCGGAATGTTAGCCAACTTCAGAATGAATCTACCATTCCGTAGATTTTAATTGGCATCTTCCAGCAGTTGTAAAAACCACTTGCTGACAAACCGCAAGCCAATACTAGAAGTTCTCGACCAGAGGACTCGATACTACTTCTGAACTTTAGTGATGAGTTTAGAAACAAATTCTAGACAAATCAAAAATGCCAGTTTAAACGCACTTATTTTCCTACACACTTACAATCAATCTGCTTTTGGAGTCGAATGTTTTATGTCAGACCCCAACATTGGACGCTTACTCGGCAAACGCTATCAGCTTCAGGAATTAATTGGTACTGGAGCAATGGGTCGAGTTTATCGTGCTAAAGATATTTTGTTGGGAGGTGTACCTGTCGCTGTCAAGTTCCTCGCTCTGTCGATTCTTAATGAAAAGATGCGGTTACAAGAACGCTTTGAGCGAGAAGCGAAAACCTGTGCTTTGTTAGGGCAAAAAAGCATTCATATTGTAAGAGTTATGGATTATGGCGTAGATGAAAATAATACGCCGTTTTATGTGATGGAATATCTTCAAGGACATAGCCTCAGTCAGATTATTCGTCAGCACTATCTAGCTTTACCCAGATTTTTTAGTATGGTGCGTCAAATCAGCTTGGGGTTACAATGCGCCCATGATGGTATACCAGTTGATGGCACTATTTACCCAATTATTCATCGTGACATTAAACCCAGCAATATGCTGGTAATTCAAGATTCAAGCTTTGGGGAATTAGTCAAGATTCTCGATTTTGGGATTGCTAAGTTACTCCAAGGAAATAAAGACCAGACAAAATTTTATTTGGGAACTTTGGCTTATTCTTCTCCCGAACAGATGGAAGGAAAGGAACTAGACAATCGGTCAGATATTTACAGTTTAGGTGTGATGATGTTTGAAATGCTGACAGGCAAGATGCCGTTAGTCGCACCCACTCATTCTTTTGGTGCATGGTATAAAACACATCACTCTCTTGAACCACGCTCGTTTACTGAGGTTCATCCTGGGTTACAAATTCCCCAAGAGTTACAAAATTTAGTCATGAGTTGTCTGGCTAAAGCACCAAGCGATCGCCCTCAAACGGTGAGCGACATCTTGAAGGTTTTAGAATCAATCGAACAAAATTATCGCTCACCCATCGTTCAGCCAAGTAAGCCAGCACCAAAACCTGTAGCTAGTCGTAGCTTAACAATGCCTGTGGAGATTCAGCCAAAAACAAAAGCTGATGTACAGGTGTTACCTTCCAATGATGAAATTCTGCGCTCTGTTTCTTGGCCAGACAATAAGCCAATTGCCGATATTGTTTTTCCCCAAAAGATTCGTCTTCATAACGAAGTTGTCCCAACTCTGTGGGTGATGCTACCACAACGGGAAATTATCAAAAGGTTTGCCTGCGATCGTTATAATCAATTTCTATTTCTGCCCGCCCCTCACCCGATGGCACTGTGGATTACTGTTATCTACAATCGTAAGCACGGTGTTAAGTGGTTGCCTTACTATCTTGATCTCAAGACTACTTTTGGGCAAGAAATAGCTAGATTACTAGCAAACACTGGTTACTATCGATTGTTATTCTTTGCGCGGGAAGTTCCAAGTCGCTGTTCTCATATCCTACTTTGCAGTATTGCTACGGCTCAACGCCAAAACCTAGAACAGTGGGCAAAAGAAAGTCAAATCTCAGCTTCATCAGTTGATCCACAGCTTAGTAAAAATGTACTAAAAAGTGAATACGAAAGAATTAAACCCCAAATCTTATCTAAATTAGAAGCAATGGCTACAGACATTCCCCTGGATCTTTCGAGCTAGGATATGGCTGATTGCAAAATGTAAACTTTTATAACAAAAAATCTATATTCGGTTGTAAGCCCTGCGTTATAGCAAATATAATGATTAGCGATGGCAAGTGGTCAACTAGGATTAATTGGATCTACGCAAATCGTGCTATGTATCCAATACAGCACATAAATTAGTTCACTTAAATAGCCATAACTTATGTGTAGTGGCTACTTGATAATTACTAATTTATCCCCGACAATACAATTTAGTCTTAACAAATATGTGGAGCCTTTATGTTGGCTTGGCATAGAGTTAGGTTAAAAACAATCAATTTACAATTGCTGAACTAAAGTTGACGCCCCAGCATCCCCAGCTCCTTTCCTTCTTGGAACCGAGCAAGAGAAGGAGGTCGCCCACTGCGACACAAAAATAATGCTATGCCAGAGTGGAACCAGAATCTAAGCCCCACTGATGCTTGAGCAACTCTTGGTAAGTAGCCTCGCGCACAACCATTTGTTCATAAAGTTTGACTAAAAAGTCTTTCGCTTGGTCGTGGCTCATGTGCTGCACTTGAGTAGCAAATGAACGAATGCTGAATTGTTGTTCCAAAGATAATTCAATTGGCTGGTTCATAGTAAACTCCGAAAACAACGCGTAAAAAAGAGATTTAGCGGGAGAATTTCTATCCTACCAGGGATAGTTGGAGGGCTAACAGTAGCTCTACATTTGTTCCTACGTATTAAGAAAGATAACAATTGTTTGACTATTTGCCCACACCCCTTGGGATAAATTTTTAGTGTCTTTAACAGCTTTTGCCTAAACCTACTGGTATACAACTCAAGTATGTTGAGGCATATTCCGGGAAATTTCACAAATAGTGAAATTAAATACCGAATTTTAGCCTTGCCGAGTTTGAGCTTCTCTAATGTGGAGAAGGCGATTGGTGCAAGGTTAAATATAAGGTATTAAACCTGAATTATATGCGCCATATCGTATTAGGTGCAAGATGTCAATTCAACAAATTATAGAAACTTAGCCTCCAACTGCTAAATTTTGGAAGTTAAAAGTATTTTTATCAAGTTGTAAAGAATAAAAATGCTCAGGCTGAACAAATTGCTGAGTATATTTACTAAAAATAAAGTTCAGAGTCAAGCAATTTTGGATTTGGCAAAAATTTGCGCTCAAGGGTAGGAGAGATAGCCTTGTCACAAGGCTTCCCGTTTTGGAACTATCGAAAAAGATTATTGTCGGTTTTATGGCGTATAGAGCTAGAACTTACGCACCAAGATTTGGGGATAGGGGTGATCAAACTCAGATTATTTCGTTATTTTTAGAGTCATTACTCATTACTGTGTGAAAAACCTACGCTTGTGAGCGTATCCTCCCGCCCTTCTCTAAAACCTTAATTTTTCGGTTTCTGGCGTAAGTCCTGATCAAGCAAATGTTATAAGCAACAAACAACTCTACCACAAAGGCTTTTTGCAAAGCAACAACTGGTGGCTTTGAAGCATAAAGGAATGTTTGTCACTATTGAGGATTCACAGTCTGCTAATTCAATTTTGTAGTTCTACGATGACAACGGTAATGTTATCGTGTCCGCCTTGCTCCTTGGCAGCTTCTATCAGGGAAATAGAGGCTTTTTCTAGCGCGGGGTGTTGCAGATAATCAGCAATCTTTTCGTCTATCAGCTCTTCGGTGAGACCATCACTACATAACAATAAGCGATCGCCTGCGCTCAAATTCAGCAGTTGCACATCAAATTGATTTAGGTCTTCCCGACCCAAACAACGCGATAACACATGGCGGAAGGGGTGCATTCTGGCTTCTTCTGGAGTGATGTCGCCAACCTTAATTGCTCTTGCTACCCAAGTATGGTCTTCAGTGATTTGCTCTAGCTGTGACCTACGTAAGCGATACAATCTAGAGTCACCGATGTGAGCGCACCAAGGAGCTTCTACTTGGCGAAAAAGTACTACGACAACAGTAGTACCCATGTCAGCGCGTTCTGGATGATTTTGCTGATCCTGCAAAATGGCTTCATTAGCTTGCCACAAAGCCTTTTCGAGTAATTCTGGGTCTGATTCAGGCAAATTCCAATTTGCAACTAAATAGGCTTGAATTTCGCGTGTTGCAATATGGCTTGCTTCTTCACCGCCAGCATGACCGCCCATCCCATCAGCGACAATAAAAAATCGTCCTTCGGGATCGACATAATAAGCATCTTGGTTACTAGAACGAATAAGTCCCGGATCACTAAAACCCGTGAATTTCAATTTCATAATTTTTTAAGGCAATAATTAATACATACGTTCATAACGGTCGAGGCGAAGAAGCAAGCGGATCAGGATTACTGAGACTGCTGCTGCAATCAAACCAGCCAGCAGTGACAACCATACATAATGATTCACCAATAAAATGGTAGCTGACAGAGTAAATCCACTGATTATCAAAGCATAGCTGATTCCTAGTTGAATATTCCCCTGTCGCCGCAACAAACGTTCTGATTCTATGGAACGCACGCGCACACGCATGTCGCCACGCTCTAATTTTTCTAAGGTATCTTCTAGCCTACGTGGTAGCCCAAATGCCGTCGTACTCACCTGTACTGCTTGACGACTTAATTCATTGAGGAAGCTATTACTGTCAGCGCCATTCATGTTTGTCATAAGCTGTATTGCATAAGGTTGGGCAACTTCCATAAAATTAAATTCTGGATCTAAGCCCTTACCTACCCCCTCTAGAGTGGAAAAAGCTCGCATCACAAAAGTGAAAGTTGCGGGAAATCTAAATGGCTGATTATAAGCTATTTCGTATAGATCATCACTAATTGCTGCAACTGATTGGTTTTCAAACGGCTTATCCATAAAATTATCCAGCATATACTGGACAGAACGCCGTACTGGCCCCATATCATCTACTGGTGCGATCGCTCCTAAATTAACCAGTGATTCTACCACGCGATCGCCATCTTTTTGGGCAATGCCAAACAGGGTTTCCATCAGTCCTTCGCGGATATTGGACTTAATTCGCCCCATCATGCCAAAGTCATAGAAAATCAAACCACCACCATCTGCACTGACAGCTATGTTACCTGGATGGGGGTCAGCATGAAAAAAGCCATTATTCAGCAATTGATGTAAATAAGCTTGAGCGCCTTGACGCGCAATTAACTTTCGGTCTAAACCCGCAGCTTCTAAAGCTTCATATTGACTAATTTTAATTCCCGGCAGATATTCTAAAGTTAGAACCCGTGGCGAGGTGTAACGCCAATAAATTCTGGGAACTTTTACCCAGTCGTAACCACGAAAGTTCCGGCGAAATGTATCAGCGTTACGACCTTCACTGAGATAATCGATTTCTTCCCAAAGAATGCGACAACATTCTTCATAAATCCCCATCCAATCTCGTCCCTTCCCCCATTTAGGATGGTTTTGGAAGTAACGAGCAATTCCTTTGAGAATTTGTAAATCTATTTCAAATAACTTCTTGAGTCCAGGACGCTGTACTTTGACAACTACAGCTTCCCCACTGTGTAGCACAGCTTTATGTACTTGACCTAAACTCGCAGCAGCTAAAGGAATCGGTTCAAAACTTTGGAAAAGTTCAGGAATTTTTTTTCCCAGTTCTTGCTCAATAATCGTTTCTACTTGCTCATAGCTAAACGCGGGAACTTTATCTTGCAGCTTCGATAACTCCTCAACATATTCACTAGGAAATATATCCGCACGCGTCGAAAACAATTGCCCAACTTTAATAAAAGTCGGGCCTAAATCTAGTAGGGTGTTACGAACCCAAATTGCTTGAGCTTTACGCCTTGCTGCTTGTTTTGCTTCCGTTACACCACCTGGATAACTCCAAGATTTGTTGTAACGCCACAATTTGAACATAAAGGTCAATACAAAAGACCAAATGTCCACAAAGCGACGTTTGCTAGAGTAGTTTTCACGATTCCAACGGTATGCTTTGTCTGAATAACTTTGTTCCATATCTTTGGCGTACCGTTGGTTTGTCACTGAATCAACTGGAAGATAAGACACTCTGATCCCTAAAGTGTGTTTGATAAAGGTGTCATTTGCTACTTGTCATTTATCATACCCTGAGCTTACTCCTGCGGAGAATTCGTCAGAGTAGCTGCTAACGTGTCTAGGTCATTGGCGATGACTTTGACTGTTAACTATACAGAACTGCTGCGATAACGCTGTAATTCATTACGCAGTAGTGCAATTTCGGCTCTTAGTTCATCAATATTTGCTTGCAAATCAACGGGGTCTTGACTAGATGTAGTTGTTTGACCCGCATTAGCCGCTTCTGCTGCACGATTTGCTCGTTGTGTGACTTCTTCTGTAAACTGACGCAGTTGTTCTCTGGCTTCTGCATCAAATTTCCCTAATTCACTCAACGCATCGGTTAAAGCAACCTCGAAACGCTCATTAATTACTTCAGCGACTGCTCTGCCTACAAAAAAGGCTTGTAAAAGGGGGTTACTCATAAATTTTTGTTACGTTCGTCCGCAAAAGAATTATAACTTGGCTGTATGCTTTGCCGCTTCTATCTGAGAGTTTGGAGTTAATTTTACAATCCCCAACTATAACTATATAGGTATATGCTACTTAAGCTGGATAGCCAGCCCTAGATTAGAGAACCTAAAAAAAATTGGGTAATTTCTCTGGTAGATATTTTGATTTGCTTAATTTTTAATTAAAAAATCGCATTTCAACTCTAGGGCAATCATGTAAATAAATTATATCTATTCATTTTTTTATATTTGGTAACGAAAATTAAATAATTTCTTCCTAGGCAGATTAAAAACAAATATTTAAGTTTTAAAAATTAGAGCTATTAAAACACTATAGTAGCAGATATTAAATAACAGTGATTTAATAAATTGGCATATTTGTATTGAATTATGATGTCTATCAATTTTTGTGGTTGGCTAAAAAGTACATCTCGTAAATTCGCTTTAATTTTTGTGGCTATTAGTTTAACTATTAGTAGCTGTACACCAGAAAAACGAGCCATACTCAGGGTAACAGCAGAAAACTTCCGTTATCAAGCTTTTGAAGCTATTACATCATATAGAGAAATTAATCAACTGCAACTGAGAGACTCAACGGGTGATGAGCTAAATCAAATGATCAATGAATTACTCAATAATCCGATTATTGAAAATAATATTGATGATGGTAGTATTAATTTTCAACAGTTGGATTTAATTATTTTAGGTGAAGAAAAACAACCGTCAGAGCTTGATGCAGCATTAGATAATTTACAGGCTGAATATGATCAGGTTGTAGATATATTTACAAATCTGGAAGCAATTGATTATGGCAGTAGCAAGATAGTAGCGCAAACGGCTCAACCTGCAAGGTGTTTAACTGTAAAAATGCTCCGTCTTGCTCAACTTTTACAAAAAAATCCACCCAAACCGAAAAATCCAGAACGAGCAGAGATTGGTGTAGAGTTAATTAAGCTGCGTCAAGCTTATAGAGAAGCGAATATATCTGAAACTGACAAGCAGGAAATTGAAAATCAAGTTGGTGGATTAATCAATAAATGGCGCAGTCTAGATTTAGAAGAAAGAGAAATGATCGAGAATGCGATCGCTAAATTTATCGTAGCAGCAGATAAAGGACAAAGACTATCGAAACTGATTGATGAATATCCCCATCTTAGCTTTGATGTAATTTCAGCGAGAATTACCCAAATTTTAAATTTAACTACAAATATTACTGGAAATAACTACAGTTCATTGACAGGTAGAATCAACGTTGTTGAGCAAGAAATAAAATCAGATAAAACTCTGAGTAGTTTCTTTATAGATGTTGTCAATGGTCAATCTAAGCCAGATAAATCTCAACTTAAATGCCAAATTTAAAAGGGTGATCATTATGAATCATGAGCCTGTAAATAACATTATATCTGTAGTGGGTAACAAAACAATTGATGGTTTATCAACTATTATTGCCCAGTTGCAAGCAGAGCCAAAAGATAGTATTGATTTACAAAAGTTACAAAATACAGAAAATGAATTACAAGATATATTGCTGATGCTGCAATTTGAATTGAAGCAAGCGAAAGATAAAAGTAATTGGGATTTAGTAAATACATTAAGACCAGCAATTCATGAATGTAAATACACAATAGATAGTGTAAGAGCCGCGATTATTAATAAAATTGTTATCGGGGTAAATTCTGAAAATCTCCAAGAAATGCAAAAAATCTTAGCAGATATAGATGAAGCACGCAAAACCCAAATGCAGATTAATGTGGCAATTGGTTTATTTGGCTTTTTGCGTAAGCTATTATCTGGGAGGATTTTGCTTTAGCAGCAATTTGGTTATGTAGTTAAGATACCAGACCTTATTAAATAAGGTCTGGTATCGGAAAATAAATTATTTTTATCTATTAAACATATTAATTATGAATACTATTTGCACTTAAAACTGGTACAGGAGCTAAACTAATACCTCGGACAAAAATATCTACACAAGTATCGATATATTCATCACAACTATAATTCTTGTTCTTGAGTTTGGCATTGTGGCAAAGCATACCGGCAAGTAGCATTCCGGTAAACATATCAACTGCTGGTACTGGATCAAATTCAGGTCTGACAGTACCATTTTTCTGACAAGATTGGAGATAGGCAATGAGTTTTTCGCTTAATGGTTGAGCAGCTTCTTGAATAACTTGTTTAGCTGCTTCTGGATGACGTTTAGCTTCCCCAATGAAGGTACGAATTAAGTCTTCTTGAGCTTCAAGCATACTGTTATAAAGTTTGGCATAGCGTCTTAAGTCAACACGCAAATTTTGTGTCCAAGTTTCAGGGTGAGCCAATGCTTCTATTTGGAGTGTGAGAGCATTTTCAATAACTGCTTTGAGGAGTTGTTCTTTGCTGGCAAAGTGACGAAATAAAGTGACCTCATTGACACCTGCAACGCGAGCTATTTCACGGGTAGTTGCGCCTTGTACCCCTAAACTAGCAAATACTTGTGAAGCGGCTGCGATTAAACGTGTACGGGTGAGAGTGGATGAACGGATGTTTTTAGTCATTTTGCTTGCAAGTGCTTACTTGCATTATATTTAAGAGGGAAAATGTTTGATTAAGCAACTTACTACAATATTTAGCAAAAAGTTGTAAAGTTAATAAAGCCTGAGAATACGTAGATTAATAAAGTTTGACAAAATTTTCATTTACTTGCGTGTATAGCGGTGCTTAACGCCGATGGGGAAATATTCGCGATCGCCTGTTGCGGTTAAAGTCACCTGTGGTGTTTGATATTCTGGGGGAACATAATTAGCAAACTCACCGTTGAGGCGTAGTAGTTGCGCCAGAATTGACTCGGTGATGGCTTGGCGTTTGTCTTCACTACCTTCAACCCCTGGTGCTAGTTCTACAACTACAGATAAAAATCGGTTTTTGTCTGCATCTTCTTTAACTTGCAAGACGAATTTACCAGTTACCCATGCTTGAATGACTGGTTGTTCTAAGCCGACACTGACATTTTCGGGATAGATATTTGCGCCGAAGTAAGACACCGTAAAGTTAGAGCGTCCAAAAACGTAGACGAAAGGTAAGGGGTGAATTCCTCTTGATGAGTGCTGAGTCACCGAAGTTTGCTCAACAGGGGGAACCCCCACACACAACTTCTCGCTGAGTGCTGAGTTTTGAGTAATAGAGTTGAGATGTTCTAAAGGGTTGAAGTTCCAGGTGGCGAGAAATTCTAGCATTGCATCGTAGGTAATAATTCCGCCAGTGTCGAGGATGTCGTAGCGTATTAGGGGAATACCATTGTCGCCAGAGAATAATAAAGAGTTGTTCTGCGCCTCAAAAAAGCGACTGGTGGGGTCATATTGGAGTAATGTAGGTAAACGAGATTCGCCAAATAACGCTCTAGCCGCATCGGGATTTTTAGCTAAGAAACGACGAATGCAAATACTCAAAGGCGTTTCATTACCTAACACGCCAGCATCCGCAGTTCCGTAAAGTGAAGCGAAATCGTAACAAGGGTTTTGCGAACCTACTCTTTCACCAACTAAGCTGCGCCATTCTTCGCTAAATACTTCTCCTGCCATGACTAGCTTAATGTGATACTGCGACCATGTCACGCCACGACTTAAACCAGTATCAATCACATCTTTGAGGAATGGCGGATATCCCAAAAGGACAACTTGCTGAAAATTTTCCCCTAGTTCTTGAACTACGCGCAAGATTTCTTCTTTGTTGTTACCGGGTGTAATAACAGTGAGGGGATAACCTTTACTCGCTAGATAGCGACAGCAATTAGTGGTGAACATTCCCCCCACCCAAGTTCCCAGGGTGAAACAAATTACTGCAAGGGTGCGTCTAGTGTCTGTAAAAAAACTATCATGAAAAATTTGCTCAAAGCGTGTAGCAATTTGCAGTTCATCGGTGAAGAAGCGTGGCCAAAATGTGGGTTTACCAGTGGAACCAGAAGAAGCGGCTATCATATCGCACTCTGCTAATTGACCATTGCGACATAAATCGGGCAGAGGATAACGTTGGATATAATTTTCTTTAGCGATCGCAGGTAATTGCTGAAAATCTTCTAAAGTCTGAATTGTATCAGGATTAATTTCTCTTTCTGCTAAAAATGCCTTGTAGGCTGGGACATTTGCGGCGACATCGTGAAATAACGTTAAGACTGTTGGTGAACTAGCGGTGTTGCAGTGTCTTTGTAGTAGGGTTTCTATAGGTGTAGAGATGAAATCTTCAAATGCCTTGATGCTTCGCTGTTGTTGGGAATTAGCGTTCATAAATCTATCTCCAGTCGTTTAATATCAAGCTAGATTTGATTTTAAACGCAGAAGAATATGCAGGTAAACGCAGCGAAAAGTTGCGTGTGCGGGTTCCCCGCGTTGAGCAAACTTTTCAAGACAAAGAGGCGCAGAGTTAGATGAAGTATTATCCGTAAACAGAACTACTCCTGTTGTAGTAATTTATAAAAACCCTCATTTATCCTTCAGCACCATGCAGGTTTATTGCAGTAAACAACACACAAATCTTGACAGTAATCGGTTTTGTACCACTTGTGGTGAACCATTGCCTCTGGCTGTTGGGCAGATTGTAAATCAACGCTATCAAATTATACGTCAGCTAGGACAAGGCGGTTTTGGACGTACTTATTTAGCCGAAGATAAACAAAAAGCTCATCAAGTGTGTGTGCTGAAGGAATTTGCACCACAAGTACAAGCACAACAAGATTTACAAAAAGCCAAGGAGTTATTTGAACGCGAAGCAAATGTACTGAAAAAACTCCAACATTCGCAAATTCCCCAGTTTCATGCTTCTTTACAGGTGCAGATAGGTAGTAAAGATTTTTTCTTTTTGGTGCAAGATTACATAGAGGGTGATAATTACTGCCAGTTATTAGAACAACGTCAAGCTAAAGGACAAACTTTTACGGAAGAAGAAATCATTCTGCTGCTGCAACAGATCTTACCTGTGTTGTCTTATATCCACTCTAAAGATGTTGTACATCGTGATATTTCACCGGATAATTTAATTTGGCGACGTTCTGACCATTTACCTGTGCTGATTGATTTTGGTGGGGTGAAGCAATTACCCGCATCCCAAGGGTTTTGGTTCACGAAGTTAGCGGTGAATCACACGCTGTTAGGTAAAAAAGGTTACGCCCCAGAAGAACAAATTCGTCAAGGGAAAGTATTTCTCAGCAGTGATTTATATTCTTTAGCGGTGACGATACTCGTATTATTGACAGGGAAGGAACCGCAAAAATTATACGACAGCTATCAAGGGCTATGGTATTGGGGTAAGGAAATTAAAGTTAGCCCCAAATTAGAATTGGTATTGAAAAAGATGCTGGCTTATAAACCGAGCGATCGCTATCAAACAGCCGAGCAAGTTCTTAAAGAGTTACCATCGCCAGCTGTCACTAAACCAGGTAATCCATATATTACCAAACTGAAGACTCAAATAGTCTCGCCAGGACAAAAACGCGCTAACGCGATAGTCAGTAGAATCCATCAAAGAACTCAAGCTGTAAGCCGGACTTTACCTTTACCTATGTGGTTACGTCCTTTTGCTGTGAGTATGCTGGGTACAGCTATAGTCGGTTTAACAGTTGCTGGCACTTTGGCTGCGGTAAATGCGGTAGTGCGAGGTATCACATCTATTACCATACCTTCTATATCATTGCCCACAATGCCATCATTACCTAATCCCCTGGCTCAACCAGTCAGCAACAAAGGAAATGGGGATGTGCTGGCGCGTCGTCAAGAGTTAGAAATATCAGAAGCCTTCTTCATTCGGATGGTAGACGCTTTATTTTACAGTCAGAAGCCAGAAATGCAAGGGCGCACCATCACATCGAAATCGGAAGATAAGGCTTTGCGCGATGAGTGGTTGAGAATTGGTGATGACTTGTTGGATAAACTAGAACAGGCTGAACTTAGCTCCGCCGCACGTAGGAAAATGGGAAGCTACAGTCAAAAAGATTACGAAAGATGGAGACTGCAAGCTAGAACTGGAAAGTTAGGTGACTATACAATGAGTCAGTTGAACAAAGAGACTAATCAAAAATTTGCCGAGTTATTTCCTGGAAAGCAACAGGAGAAACAGAAGCAACAAACTTACGGTCAAATTTGGTATGCGATCGCGGCTGATAAAGTTAGTAAAATACAATCGAACAATTAGTTAAGGTGTCAGGGTGATGAGTGTGATAGGAAGCAGGGGTGTAAGGGTGCAAGGGTGCAGGGGTGTAGGGGAAAAATGTATGACTCATTCACCACTATTGACTATTGACTATTGACCAATGACTAAATTCTATTGCTCTAAAGGTCATGAAAATCCCGCAGGTAGTCGGTTTTGTCTCCAGTGTGGTGAGAATTTGCAAGGTTTACCTGTAAGTAATGGTATTCAAGCTGGTTTAACTTTAAGCGATCGCTATGTTATTGTCCGTCAAATCGGGCAAGGTGGATTTGGACGCACTTATTTAGCTGAAGATATCAACCGCTTCCGCGAACTTTGTGTTTTAAAAGAATTTTCTCCCCAAGTACAAACGGCTTACGTTTTACAAAAAGCGGAAGAACTATTTCAGCGTGAAGCTAGTGTTCTCTACAAATTGCAACATCCCCAAATTCCCCGCTTTCGAGAACTGTTTCGCACAAATCTGCAAGGTAAGGAATACCTGTTTTTAGTGCAAGATTATGTAGAGGGACAGACTTATAATTCTTTATTAAATACCCGCAAACAGCAAGGTCTAAGGTTTACAGAAGCAGAAGTACGGCAACTATTACAGCAGATTTTGCCAGTTTTAGATTACATTCACTCCCAGGATGTGATTCATCGAGATATTTCGCCAGATAATTTAATTTTACGCACTGCCGATCAACTACCAGTATTAATTGACTTTGGTGGTGTGAAACAAGTAGTCGCCACAGTTGCTTCACAATATTACCAACCAGGTGCAGCAGCCACGCCCGCGCCGACTTTATTGGGTAAAATCGGTTTTGCACCATCAGAACAAATGCAAACTGGTGCAGTATCGCCCCATAGTGACTTGTATGCTTTGGCAGTCACGATATTAGTATTATTAACAGGTAAACAACCGCAAGAATTATTAGATAATTACACTCTGGCTTGGAAATGGCAGCAAGACGCTAGTGTGAGTCCGATGTTAGCCCAAGTGTTAGATAAAATGTTAGCGCCTCGTCCGAGCGATCGCTATCAATCTGCTAGTCAAGTTTTACACGCACTTAACCCGACACCAATTCAATATCCCGTAACTCAACCACCTGTTATATCTCAGCCGGAAACCTCAGCTACTTTTGCAGTCGCACCCTCTCCTGCAAATAACCCAACACAACCTCGTCCTCTCTCCCCATCTCCCGCACCTATTCCCCAAGCCAAAAGTCAGTGGACAACAACTAAAACCTTTGCCGCAACATTAGCAGTTGTTGGTGTGATTGGGGTACTGTGGTTAGGGACAAATCGGAATAAGAATATTAGTGATAGGAATGATATTGACCCCACACCCACCCCAAGCGTTACCCAACCCGTTGATGCTTCCGAGAATTATTCCCCAGAAGAAAAGCAACGCAAAGAAAAATTAAGCGATCGCCGTCAAGAGTTGGGAATTGATCAAAGCTTTTATGTAAACTTAGTTAATCAAATCTTTTGGCGGAGAAACCCTAGTTTACAAGGGCGCACCATCAGCGATAAACCAGAAGATGAAAGTTTACGGGCGGCTTGGGATAAAACTGCGGATGAAGTGTTAAGTAAACTTTCAGTTCTTAGTAATCAATCACGACGGCAACTCGGAAATTATACCGCAGCCGATCGCGATCGCTGGAAAGCCTCAGTCAATAAAATTAACGTTGGTAGTCGCGCTTTATATGATTTAGGCGACGTAGCCTTTTACCGCACATTTCCCGAACAGCGTGGGCGAGATTTTATGAAGGAACCCATCGGACAAGTTTGGCATGGGTTTGTTAACGATCAACTGAGTGCTATCCTTGATGGGAGTGCTTTCGCCAAGATTGTTTTTGATATAGGCGCGACAAGTGAAACAGTCAGTGGGACTCTCAAACCAGGAACTGGTAAAGTATTCATCGCTGAACTGGCTAAAGGGCAAACCTTAGATTTAAACCTGAAAGCAAGTAACAAAGTTTTGCTATCAGTTTATTCCCCTTCCGGCAAAATCAGACTTTTAGAAGACTCGACAAAACGTACTTTAACCGCAGAATTACCAGAAAAAGGATACTATGAATTTGCGATCGCTTCTACAGCCTCAACATCAGTAGATTATCAACTCACCATCGCTGCGGAAAGTCCTATTCCTGTAGAGACACCTACACCCACACCTACAGAAACACCCATAGAAACGCCCACGCCGATAGAAACCCCTACAGAAACACCTACGCCTGTAGGAACAGAACAGTAAATATTTACGCTTCTCTACTTATCAGTCCACGATGGAATTTTAATTAATTGCTTTTACCAAAGATATGGTAAAAGCTTGTATCGAACTTTTTCGGTATAAATATCGTAACCTTTTAATTCCTGGCGTAAGAATTTTTCTTCAAACTGAACGCGTACAATTAACAGTACTATAGGTAATATCGAATACAAAAATGCTGTGTATGATTCTAACCACAAAGGCATCCCAATCATCAATAAAATCGCACCTGCATACATAGGATGTCTTACCCAGCTATAAACTCCAGTGTCTATGACTATTTGTTGTCGATCTATCTGATGCTTGACTACTGGCGCAGCAAAAGTATTTTCTTTGAAAGAAAGAGAAATAATCCACCAACCCACAATAAAAAGCAACATTCCTAAGCTGGAAATTAGTGTACTTGGTTTGCTCAATAAGTGAAATTGGAACAAGTCTAGAGGGATAATAGCAATTAGACAGAAGAATGTAATGACGAAAAGGCTAATAATAATTTTGTCAGCAATAGGTTGACCTTCCTGGATGAATGGTTTGAGGCGTTCATTCCATAATTCTTCATTCTTGCGGAACACAGTGATCATCACTGCAATCACGCTCACAGAAACAACCCCAAGAAATATCCACGCACGCCACCAAAAAAGTGTTCCTGCGGGGATAAATAATAGTCCCCCAAAAATCAAAAGATTCCAGAAAAGAGCAAGCAGAACCTTAAGAACAAACATACTCTTTTCCCTCCTTGTTGTTCACCAAAGGATTATTTTATTGTATCCAAATTTTTCAACCCCAGTCATCATCAGCATTTGCCATGTGCAGATGAGTCGTTTAATCGACTCCATTCATTCCAAGAGCCATCGTAATTGCGAACATTTGGATAGCCAAGTAGATACTTTAAGACAAACCAAGTGTATCCCGAACGTCCACCGATCGCACAATAGGGGAAAATTTCTTTATCAGGTGTAATACCTTGGCTGGTATAGAGATTTTTCAACTCAGCAAATGATTTAAAAGTACCGTCTTCATTCAGTGTGAGAGTATGCTCAAGATGAACTGCGCCGGGGATATGTCCAGTGCGTTCATTGCCTTTGGGTGGTTGATTAAAAAACCACTCGCCGTTATATTCTTGAATTGTGCGGACATCTAATAAAATGCGTTCCTGTTGATGAGTTGCTGCTTCAACTTCAGGGTGTAGGACTCTTAAACTATGATCAAGCGCTTGAGGTTGATAATCAGTGGTGGGACATGTAGATAACTCAGTTGCGAGTGGACGATTTTCTAACTTCCATTTTTGATAGCCGCCATTGAGAACTCTAACATTATCGTGACCAAAGACTTTTAACAACCAAAAAATCCAGCCGCCTATACCGGGATAACTGCCGTAGGCAACGACTATTGTATTATTAGTAATACCAGAGCGTGCCATGAGTTTAGCAAAAGCGATCGCATCAAAATTTATCTGCAAATTTGGCAATAGTAAATCTGTAAAAATGTTCCAAAATACAGCACCAGGGATGTGAGCATTTTTGTAAGGCTCTGGATTTGTATCTACTTCAACAATACGAACATGAGGATCATGGAGATGATCTGCTAACCATTGAGTATCAACTAGAACTGATGGGTAAGCGTAATCAGAATTTGCGGTCATAGTTAATTTATCCAAACAGGTAAATACTGCATCTGACTACAGCTAAGATAAAGCTGGTGGCTGTATTGCTTCTAGACCTCAAAAGTGTACAATTTGCCTATGCTGGCATTACAAGATATATTTCGGACAATTGCTCAAACTGAAAATGAACAGACATTGCGATCGCATATATTCACAGATATCAGTCAATATTTTGCCGCTACACGCAGTGGGCTGTTTTTCTTTGATCAAACTCATCTGATTGACAAAGCAATACTAATTGCTTTATCACCCCAATACAACCCAGTTGCACGTTACTTACTAGAACGCCACGCCCCAGTTCACGAAGCTTTAGTAGTTGAACCAAAAACATGGAAATTGATTTGTCCCCGTCCTGATCACTATCATGTCATGGCTGGGCCAATTGTCAGCACTGGTAAATTAGTAGGTGCATTAGGTTTTACCCGTCAACAAAACATACCTGCATTCGATTCGCAAAATCTCACAGATTTGAGTGCGATTTGTC
Source organism: Nostoc sp. C96 (assembly GCF_059384975.1). Classification (NCBI taxonomy): domain Bacteria; kingdom Bacillati; phylum Cyanobacteriota; class Cyanophyceae; order Nostocales; family Nostocaceae; genus Nostoc; species Nostoc sp. C96. The sequence continues at coordinate 2,558,471 of NZ_CM182020.1, forward strand.
TGCACATTTCCACTTGGGTAACAATGACAAAATCCCAACACCCACCATTACAAACAGCGCGTTTAACACCTCGTGAACTGGAAATTGCTTCCCTAGTCGCCCAAGGACGCAGCAATGCAGAAATTAGTAAAGAACTTTGGATTACAGAAAACTCTGTTAAGCAAGCTTTAAAAAGAATGTTCCGCAAGCTTGAGGTTTCATCTCGTACTCAAATGCTGGCAAAACTTTCGACAGTTGTACAGTCCCAGCAATTGCCGAAATGGTAATTGTAATTTTTATCATGAAAATATAAATTTTGAGATTTCTTTAGATGAATTAATAAACAGTAAATAGTGATAAATCTCAAACTCAAAATTCGCAGCGTTCAGATCCCCGAATTTTTAAAGAAGTCGGGGATCTCGCCTAGTCAACTTTAAATAGCGCGATCGCCCACAAAGGTTAGTATAGCCAGTTAAGTAGGGTAGGCGATCGCATATCCTACTTGACTAGTACTGGTTCTTGCTTGGGTAACACAGAGGCTGTGAGTGGGTCGTAGCCTAATTGTTGAGTAATTCGTTGTCTAGCTAAAACTCGGTACTCCCAAAAATGTTCTCCCGCAGCGCATAGTCCTAAATACATATTCAGAACTTGCGGTTTTGTCAGCAGAATTGCCCAGAGTTGTTGCCAAAACTGCACACGAATTCCTGGTTGACGTAAGCCTTGAAGCCAGATTAACTGCACAACCAGCCGCAATGCCTTTCCTGGAGACAATTGCATAGTTTGTTTTCGCTGGGGGAGGGAACCAAGACTCAGACATTGTTGAAAACAGCGTCTTAGATAGTTTCTGGGTTCATATAAAGTCCATAAGCCTTCTACATATTCTCTAGCAATTTCATCAATGGAGCGTGTGGGGATGAAATTCATTAAGGTATTCTGGTCTCCTACTTCAGTCCCACCAACACCCTTACTCTCTAACAAACGCTGCTCTTTTTGCAGACGGTTCCATAAAGCAGTATTGGGCAAGGCTTGAAGAATGCCCAACATTGGTTGAGGAATATTGGTTTGTTCGACAAAAGCTTGAATTTTCTCTCCTGCGCCTGGGCGTTCTCCATCAAAACCGAGGATAAACCCTGCATAGATGAGTATGCCTGCTTCATTAATCTTCTGACAGGCTTGCACAAGCGGACTACGAGTATTTTGCACTTTTTGTGTTAGGTGCAAACTTTCTTGGTCAGGAGTTTCTATACCGAGAAAGACTGCATAGAAACCTGCTTCATTCATCAATTGCAACAGTTCTTGATCTTCAGCTAAATTCACAGAAGCTTCAGTGATGAATGTGAAGGGATAGGAATGCTGTTTCATCCAAGGAATCAACTCCCGCAGGAAACGTTTGACGTTCCGTTGATTGCCAATAAAGTTGTCGTCAACGATAAACAGTGACCCTCGCCAGCCTAAATCATACAGAGTTTGTAACTCAGCGATGGTTTGCAGAGGTTCTTTTGTGCGTGGTTTGCGACCGTAGAGTGTAATAATATCGCAAAACTCGCAGTTAAAGGGGCAACCGCGAGAAAACTGGATAGCCATCATTAAGTAAGCATCCCGTTTTAGCAAGTCAAAACGAGGCATTGGGCTTTGGCTGACATCAGGTTTTTCCAGGGAGCGAAAGATTCCCTGTTCTTGACCTTGATTGAGGGCTGCTAAAAACTGAGGAACAGTCAATTCCCCTTCATCCAAAATTAAATAATGCGCTCCAGAGTCCAAAGCATCTTGTGGAATAGATGTCGGGTAAGGGCCACCTACGGCTACTTTTTTACCTAAGCGCACTGCTTTTTGAATCAGGGCGTGAAAATCTGGTTTCTGCACCAGCATTGCCGACAAGATGACGAGATCGCACCACTCCCAATCAGCTTCTGTTTCCAGATTGACATTGCGATCGCAAAATCTAATTTCCCATTCTGGGGGTAGCAGTGCGGCAACTGTGATAATTCCTAGTGGCGGTAAAACAGCTTTAAGTCCGGCGATTTCCATGAAGCGATCGTAAGACCAAAAGGACTGGGGAAACTGAGGGTAGAGCAATAATGCTTTCATAAAATCCTGGTTGCAAAACTTCTGCTATCTCGGACTCCCATCAATAGCCAACATGATCCGTTTGGGAACTGATATGTTGCTCCAAACAAATTAACACCTAATATCTGCACTACAAGTTAGGCATATAGGCATGATAAAAATAATAAAAGCCTTAATTTGTTTGAGTCTTTTAAATTAGCAATACATCTGTCAGAAGATTGAGAATATCTTCTTGCTAAATGAATCAACAAAGACATCTTAAATAATACAGATCGAAAAGCTTTTCTTCTCTCTGTCTAAAGTAAGAACAACCTAAAATTCCTAGTCGGTAGGCGGAATATTCATTAAACTGGATTGAATTGCAGAAGAATTCAGAAGTCAAAATCAAGAATATCGCCGAGAATCCAATTCTCAATTCTCGCACCTGACTCCTGAATTCTGTTTTGACAAAACCAATATTGCCAGACTTAGCACTCTTTCAAACTATTGTTGTTTCGCCTCTGGTTTTTGATATTTACCTGGATACTTTCTTTGATAATAGTCTTGCATAATTTCTAAAATCATCGGCGCAGCGATCGCACCACCACCACCACCAGAATGCTCTGCAAAAGCGACAATTACCATTTCTGGATTATCGGCTGGCGTATATGCACCAAACCAAGCATGATTTTGCTTGACGCGATTTTTCCAGGCTTCTGCTGTACCGCTTTTGCCAGCTACAGGGGGAATTGTCGGCTTATTTAAAGCCTTACCCGTACCTTCAGCAACCACCTTACGTAGTCCATCGCGCAGAACTTTAATGGTTGTCGGCTGCATATTTAAAGATTCACGCCAGCTTTTAGCTTCTTCATTATCTTTGAGTAAATGCGGCTGGACTCGATAGCCGCCATTAGCTGGAACTGCAAACATAATCGCCACTTGCAAAGGTGTGGTTTGTAAAGCACCTTGACCAATAGACATATTAATTGTATCGCCGACAGTCCAAGGTATTTTCCAGGCTTTTTGCTTCCAATTTTCATCTGGAACTAAACCTTTGGTTTCTTCTGAGGTGAACTCAAAGCCAGTTTTTTGACCAAATCCATACTTGCGAGTCCATTCAATTAAAGTTGGGCCGCCAACACCCCTACCTATTTGATAAAAGAATGTATCACTACTCCACTGCAATGCGCCGACAAATCCCAAAGGCCCGAAACCTGCATGGTTCCACTCGCCAAATCTGGTTCCGCCAATGTTTAAGGAACCGTAGGTTTGTAAGACTGTGCTGGGAGAAAATTTACCTGATTCTAACCCCGCAGTTGCAGTGACAATTTTAAAAGTACTAGCGGGGGGAAAGGCGCTGAGGGCGCGATTTACTAAAGGATGGTCTTCACCTTGCACAGATTCCCAATCTTTTTGCGTGAGTTTTTGTTTAGAAAAGATATTAGGGTTAAAAGTGGGATGGGAAACTAAGGCTAAAACTGCACCATTTTTCGGGTTAATCGCCACAATAGCACCATCGCGATCGCCCAAGCCTTTTTCGGCAGCTTTCTGTATATCTAAATCTAAGGTCAAGTGCAGATCATTTCCGGCTTTGGCTTGTTTCTCTCCTAACACCCGCAACGGTCGCCCAGCCCCATCTACTTCTACTTGCTGACCGCCCCATTCACCCCGCAATAATTTCTCATAAGCCTTTTCGACTCCCATCTGACCGATGACATCACCTAAGCGATAGCCTTCTTGTTTTCTTTCTTTTAACTGTTCAGCCGTTAATTCTCGTGTATAACCCAGTACATGGGCGAGGGCTGTGCCGTGGGGATAGTAACGCACCGCTTCCGTGTGAACTTCTACTTCCGGAAGTTCGTTTTCATACTCTTTCATCGCCGTGACTTGCGCTTCATTCAAGTCACGGGCAATTCTAATTAAAGAAGATGAATTTGCACCAGCTTCATCTAGCTTTTTTTCGATGTCTGCTTGGGGAATATCTAAAATGCTGGCTAACCTTGGCCCAACAATTGGCCAAGAAGGTTTAGTATGTGCCATCGGCCAAAGATACACAGAACGAGGATAACGTGTACTAGCCAACAGTTTGCCATTCCGGTCAAAAATATTTCCCCGTTCTGGTTGTTTAGCAATTACTCGAATGCGGTTAGACTCAGCCCGTTGGCGGTGCGTTTCTCCCTCAACAATTTGCAAATATGCCAACCGCCCCCCTATGCCCGTTAACATTGAGAGAGTAAATAGGATTAAAAATCCCGACTGAAAATTGCGCCCGACTGTACGTGTATTTTTTCTACCACCAAGAGGAGAGGGATGTAATATTGCCATAAATAGATTAATTTACTGATAAGTACTATATGTATTCAATAAGTCTGAGATTGTACCGGGTATTACTGTAAATTACAATAATTTTTTGTATATAGTTTGACATAGCTGAGTCAAACTAGACTGCTGATTAAGTTTATCAACAATTATTGCAATTAGCTATTCACAACGTCTATAGCTACCCTAAATTATTCATGCAAATCTAAATCCCCGACTTCTTCAAGAAGTCGGGGATATGGGAAATATGAGTTTTCCCCACTATTAAATGTTTACGCGGTTGGGATATTTGAATACAATAATCTAAAATTCAAAGATTCGCAGATATATCAATGGACTGGATTACGCTACTGCGATCGCTACAGTCTGATTTTATTCAAAGGTTAACATCCGGTTCTCTGCTTCATTGCGAAACAGAAGCTCAATATAGTGAATTAATTATAATCTCTGGAGAAAGATTAAAAACTCTCCGAGATTTTTGCTGGCTGATGGCGGAAAAATATAAGCGGGTTTCGCCAGTGCGTGACGTTTTTATCAGCTATCTCAAAGGTAAATTGGGTGAGGAAGTTGTCAAAGAACGTTTGGCTGATTTAATTACCGAAGTCGATTATGAAAAACGTTTCGGCGGTGACGGTAAAATTGATTTTACCCTAACTACTAACCCATCAGTCGGCATTGAAGTCAAATCTCGGCATGGCAGCCTTGATAAAGTAAGATGGTCTGTCAGTTCCGAAGAAGTAGAAAAAAATGCAGTTGTCGTCTGCATCTTAATTCAAGAAGAAGTACACGAAGCTGAATCTGAATATCATCTTTTTTTGGCCGGGTTTCTACCGACACGAATGATTAAACTCAAAACAGGGAGAATCGCCTTTGGGATAGAACAATTATTATATGGTGGTGGTTTACGTTGCTATTTAGAACAGTATCAACCCGCCATTAATTACAACTTAGCAAAGTCAGAAGATCACAACAAACCTCAGAGTTTTTTATCAACTAATCATTCTCAGTTATTTTCACCTAAGTTACCAGTTAATCAACCTGAGAATTCATTAATATATCCACAAGAAATTGATTATCTAAAACTAGGGCATAATTGCTTAGTTAAAGGAGAATATTCAGATGCGATCGCTCACTATAGCCAAGCCTTAAAATTACATCCAAATGATGCGGAAATTTATTATCAGCGGGGTTTAAGCTATTATCAACTAGGAGATTATGCAGAAGCGATCGCAGATTATTCTCAAGCTATTCAAATTAATCTCAATGATGCCAAAATCTATATCAAACGTGGTTTAGCTAATTACCAATTAGGAGACTATACCGCAGCCATTGATGATTATACTCAAGCTATCAGACTAAATCCTAATATGGCGGTTGCTTATAAAAACCGTGCCGATGCTCGTTCTCATTTAGGAGATAATCAAGGTGCAATCGAAGACTATACCCAAGCACTCAAAATTAATCCTAACTATGCCTTAACTTATAAAAACCGTGGCATGGCACGTTATTTTTTAGGATATCAGCAAAGCTTTACTAAAGCCATCAAAATGAATCCGCATGATGCTATTGCTTACAAAAATCGTGGTAATGCTCGCGCTGATATAGGCGATTATGAAGGTGCAATTGATGATTACACTCAAGTCATTGCCATTAATCCTCATGATGCCCATGCTTATTATAATCGCGGTAACGCTCATTATGATTTAGGCGATAACGCCGCAGCTTTTGAAGATTATACTCAGGCAATCAAAATTAATCCTAATTATGCTGATGCTTATTACAACCGTGGCAATGTGCAATCAGAAATTGGAGATAAACAAGAAGCAATTGCCGACTTTCAAAAGGCTGTAGAACTTTATCGTCAAGAAGGAAAATTAGATGCGCTGAAAGATGCGCGAGGACGAGTCTTAGATTTACAAATAGAAGAATCACTAGATATTTTAAATTTCTAAATTAATTGCTTATATAATTCTCTATCAAAATTTAATTAAAACTCTAACTCAGATATTCAAATGAACTAAGTGCGATCGCATCTCAATTAGATTGGGTAAAGCACCCAACCTAATATTGCTAAGAAATAGATATAACCCAATCTCTTAAAAGTTGATTGACTTGCTCTGGAATTTCATCATGGGGACAATGACCTGCATTGAGAAAATATTCCGTCAGTTGAGGATAATATTGCTGAAATTTTTGGGAACGTTCTTTTGCCTTCATCCAAGGATCAGCTTCGCCCCATAATAATAATAAAGGACAGGTTAATCGCTGCAATAGCACATCAACTTTTTCTCCTTGAGGACTACTAAAAACAGAAACAAACACATCAAAAGCGCCAGTATCAAAAGCAGGGCGATAAATGTCTTCTATTAATTGGTCTGTAATTGCAGTTTTATCTAAATAAACTTTTTCTAAAGTGCGGCGAATTACCCAACGTTGTCGCACATATTGAAATATTAAAAATCGGGAGAAAGATTGTTTCAAAACCCACTTCACACCATTACCCAAAATTTGCTGTAATGGTGACGGTTGTTTTGGCGGTTGAATTTGTGATTGTAAAGCTTCTGGTTCGGCGGTGGTTTGGTTTTCGCTAAAGGGGCCAGCGCTATTGAGTAATACTACCCCAGCAACACTATCAGGATATTGGGCTGCAACACACAAGCTGGCATAGCCACCTAGAGAGTTACCTGCTATGACAGCTTTGCGACCAATCACTTCACTAATAAAATCATGGAGTTGGTCACGCCATAAATCACCACTGTACTGCAATTTGGGTTTAGCCGATCGCCCAAATCCCAATAAATCAATCGCAAACACTTCAAAATCTTGATCTAATCCGTTGATATTTTTGCGCCAGTGGTCTGTGGAAGCGCCAAACCCATGCACCAACAACAAAGGCGGACGTTGCGGTTGTGATTTTCCTGCACGCACATAGTAAACTTTTTGCCCTCGCCACTGCCAATATTGACCAGGAACTGCATTTGTAGAGGGTGCTGTACTTACCTGCATAGTTATAAGAAATGTTAAGTAGTTATTAATAATTGTAGAGCAGGATAGAAGAAGGAGTAGGGGTGTGTACAGGCTCCTTGGTTAAGACGGTGGCGTTGCAGGAGATGATGCAGTGATATCGCTCTAACCAATAACATCAGTTATTTGAACTTGAAACTGCTATTGTTTCAGCTTTGCTATTCAAATTTGTCAATAAATCTGTATGTAATCGATTAGGTTCATCCTGAAGATTAACAAGACCATGACTAATTGGTGGTTTATAACTACTCAAATCAACCCAACGATACCAAGTGTAACCAACCAGACCAGGATGAGTTAGAGCTAGTGTCAAGGAGTTTTCGCCATTACGAAGCATACGTTCTGTCGGAGATAAATCATCTATTGCTTCTTCTGCTAAAAGATGCTGAGAAAAAACATTATGTCCCCAACTAAACTCAGTATTCAGCACAGGTAAATGTGTTGATTGGTAGTAAATATCCATCCGATTATACATATCGTAGCGATAATTGTTAGCAGATACTACATCGACCCAAGGTCTTTTAACAGCTGAAAAAACTTCTTTACTAGGCGGTTTACCAAACCTACATCCTAAGATTAAATGATTACGGTCATAGCGGTGAATAGCTGCCGCTGTCAACATAAAATATCTGCTGGCATATTCTTGTACAAATAATCTGAGGTCTTGCAAGTATGGTTGAGAGATAATACCAATTTCTGCCTTTGTTAACTGCTTGATGTGTTTAAGAGTCTTGGTATTTAGCAGCCAATCACGAGCTAATTGCTCTAAATTATTTCCATGTCGCTGAAGTACAAATTTCCATGCTGCCTGATATGCAGGTTGTTTTGGATCTAGACTCAGACACAATTGCAGCAATGCAGGTTTAACTTGATCTGTTAATAACAATTCTGGATTCAACTTTTCTTTGAGATCTGGTGTTTCCAAATCGTACCAACTCAGTTCATTATCAGTGAAATAGCCAACAAGAAGTTTGCTCTGATGTATAGAAGTAATTACACTTTTTGCTTTGGCATCAATTGCTTTTATCCATTCTGGGTCAAAGACATCTGGTAAGTTCAATTTCCAATCATCTAATTTCAATCCTGCTGGTGGAGTTACTTTCACAAAATCCAGTATCACAGTGTAAGGCATATCCTGATCCCATAACTCAGCAGGAGTCCAGGCTCCCAGAGCATTAAAATTCCAACTTCGCAGTCGCGCAAAAGCTGCTTGACGGAATTTCGCAGGATATCTACCATATTTTTTGGTCACAATAGGTACATAAGCATCTGGATAGCCAAAATTGACAGAAGTTACTCCTTTGTAAAAAAAAGCTTTGCCATCAGGAGCGATAAACCACCAACGACCTTTGGTTGATTGACCCACTTGGAAAAAACCCGGTTTACCAACTACTGTTTGAGAAACAATTTGTACCTCATCAAGAGGGCTAGTAGTGCCATGAGCAACTAATATGTTGAGCAGTACACAACTCAGTAGAGTAATCAAGAATACAAATGATAAAGCACTACATTTAACTGCCAATCGATTGAAAGTTTTATAAATCATCAGGATAGATTGTAGGTGAATTCTGGCGATTCTCTAGGTTCTGGCATACCAAGTGGCGTTTGGCAAGCTGCATCTCCATTCACCTGTTGAGCTAAGTCGATTAAGTTTGAAATAATACTACAGCCACATCTAATGCCTAAGCTTTAAGCTTTGAATATATTAGGTGGTCTAAGGTAGAATATACTTCTTTACTTACCACTGTTGAATAGTAATTTGACTCTTGACCCATGACCATTAATCAATGACCAAAGTTACAGGCACTACCAAATTATTAGGTGTAATTGGACATCCGGTGGAACATTCGCTGTCGCCGGTGATGCACAATGCAGCGTTAGCAGCGTTAGGCATAGATTATATTTATCTACCTTTTCCTATTGAACCAGAGAATTTGCAGATAGCGATCGCAGGTTTTGCGGCAATTGGGGTGACAGGTTTTAGTGTGACAATTCCCCATAAACAGGCAATTATGCCTTTACTCTCAGATATTACACCCGTAGCGCAAGCGATAGGTGCAGTTAATACTGTTACCCGTAAAAATCAGCAATGGATAGGAACAAACACTGATATTGAAGGATTTATCGCCCCATTACAAACAACATATCAGCAAGATTGGAGTCAGAAAGTAGCGGTAATTTTAGGTAATGGCGGTGCGGCGAGGGCTGTAGTTGCAGGTTGTTATCAATTGGGTTTTGCCGAAATTCATGTTGTAGGACGCAATGAACAAAAATTAATCGAGTTCCGGGATAGTTGGGGAAGTTCACCCATAGCTGAGAAACTGCAAGTTCATACATGGCCTACTCTTGCCAAACTAATTCCCCAAGCTAATTTATTAGTGAATACTACACCAATGGGGATGTATCCGAAAGTTGATGACTCGCCTTTGAGTGCTGCGGAAATGATTGATCTGCCATCAGGTGCGATCGCCTATGATTTAATTTATATTCCCCAGCCGACAAAATTTCTCCAACAGGCGCAAAAACAAGGCGCAATTGTTATTGATGGGTTAGAAATGCTCGTACAACAAGGCGCAGCGGCTTTAAAAATTTGGTTACAACAAGAAACTGTACCAGTTGACGTGATGCGCCAAGCACTACGCCAACATTTAGGTTTAGTCTGAACTTTCTGGCAAGGTTAATGGTAGCTGAACTGTAAACCTTGTCCAACCTTGAGAACTAGTAACTGCGATCGTACCTTGTAAATATTCCACTAGTTTTTTTACCAGAGCCAGCCCTAAACCTGTACTACTATTGAGTGCAGATTCGTTTTGCAGAACTTGGTAATTAAAATCAAAAATCGAAGATTTATCTTGGTTTTGATTTTGGGATATACGATAAAACGGTTCAAAGATTTGAGATTGTTCTTGTGGTGAAATTTCTACCCCAAAATTGCTGATGATGATTTCTACCCCAGGAATTTTGACATTAGATGATTCATCTTGTAGGTTTGCATAATTCAAAGTTGTAGTCAGTTGAGCCGTCACTGTAATCAGTTTTCCCAAGGGAGTATATCTGCAAGCATTCGTTAATAACTCAGAAACAATCCGCGTCAAGATAGCCAAATCAGTCATGATATTAGGTAATTCTGGGGGAACATCTATTTGCAAAATTTGCTGCTGAGTTTGAGCAAATTCCTGAAAGCTTTCAGTAATGTGAGGTAGCCAGTCTTGCAGATGAATGGAAGTTAATTCCAAGGGATACATATCTGCATCAACGAAACGCATATTTAATAAATCGTCTACCAAATTTAGCTCACGTTCGCATTCAGAACGTAATATATTGATGTAACGAGCTACGGCATTTACTTCTGGGGGCTTACCTGACTGAATGATGCGCCGGCGATCGAGAATATTTTCAAGCATTGTAATCGCCATTTTAATGTTTGATAACGGTGTACGCATTTCATGAGAAGTAGCGGCTAAAAAATCTTCTTTTAACTGGTTCAGCCGTTTAACTTCTGTCATTTGAATTTCTAACTGACGGGCGCGTTCATGTGCGAGATTGCGTTCTTGAGTTAACCTGCGTTGCGTATCATCTCGAAATACTATCACTGCACCACTAACCTTACCATTGTTATCACGCAGAGGTGCTGCACTATCAGCAATAGGAATAGTTTTTTGATCTTTGGTAATGAGTAAAGTGCGATCGCTTAAATATACAATAGTTTCTTGTTCTAGAGCAGCATGAATCGGATTTGCTACAGGTAGCCGAGTTTGTTCGTCAATAATCGGAAAAACTTGATCTAATATCTGGTCTTGGACTTCTTGTAATTGCCAGCCTGTCAGAGTTTCTGCTACTTGATTCAGATACTTGACGTGCAACTGGGTATCAACCACAATCACCCCATCCCCCATACCTCGCAGTACAGTACTCAAAAACTGTTCTCGTTCATAGCGATTCAGCGCTGTTTGAATGGACACATAGAGTTCTTGCTCCCGAATAGGTTTAAGAATGTAACCAAAAGGAAAGGTGAGTGTTGCCCGTTCTACAGTACTTTGATCAGAGTGTCCTGTAACGTAGATAATCGGGATTTGTAAATCATGCCAAATTTTTTCTGCCGCCTGGATACCATCAGCCTCACCTTGCAGTCGGATATCCATTAAAATTAATGTTGGGCGTAGTGCAGTTGCTTTAGCAATAGCTGTGGCTGCGGTATCAGCAATATCAACAACAATGTATCCCAGAGACTCTAAACTTTCTTGTAAATTAAGAGCAAGAATATACTCATCTTCAACAATCAAGACCTGAACTGTGTTGGTTTTATTTGTATCGGACGAGATGTTCATCATAATATTCATGCCCTGCTTTTTGTAAAAGTAATTTTAAATTCTGTCCCTTGTTGAGAGTTAATCTCAATCTTTCCTCTTAACTGCTTAACTAAACCTTGGACAAGAATAATACCTAGAGTTTTCGGGTTTTTACTGTCAAAATCTTGAGGTAGCCCGATTCCATTATCTCGAACAGTAAGTATTAAATTGTCATATTCTTGTTGTGCTAAACTGACTAGAATTTCGCCTGTACTTCGATCAGTAAAAGCGTATTTTAAAGCGTTAGAAACTAATTCGTTGATAATCAAACCACAGGGAATTGCTGTTTCAATGTCTAGGCTGGCACCATTAACTTGGATTTTTAGTTTAATACAATTGGGCGTTATATTGTAAGAATCGAATAAATGAGTTGTTAAATCGGGGATATATTGAGAAAAATCAATATTAGCCAAATCTGCGGAACGGTAGAGTTTTTCATGGACTAAGGCAATAGAAGCAATGCGGTTTTGGCTATCGCGCAGAATTTCTGATGCTTGCGAGTCTTGTGTGCGTCGGCATTGCATTTGTAATAAGCTGCTGACAATGCCTAAATTGTTTTTGACACGATGGTGAATTTCTTTAAGTAAAACTTCTTTTTCTTTGAGAGATGCTTTGATTTTTTCTTCTGCTTGCTTTTGTTCGGTAATATCTTGGTGAACAGCAACGAAAACTTTTCCGTACTCAGGATGTTCAAAGACACAGGTGGTAGCACTACACCAGAAGGGAGTGCCATTTTTTTTCACGTTGTGGACTTCATAACTAGCTTCACCATGTTCTAAAACCGCTGCACGAATGGCCTGATTCACCTCTTCTGCTTGAGCTTGATCATCTGCATAATTAACAATTGATATATGTAAGCCAGTTAATTCATCAGTGTCATAGCTAAACATTTTCTCGAATTTAGGATTCGCATAGACGATAATTCCATCGTTGGCACGAACTAAGCATATCCCTTCAGCCATGTTGCGAGTAATGACTGCTTGCAGTTCTAGCATTTGTTGAGCGCGTTTTTGCTCTGTAATATTAATACTGCTGCCTACAATGCGGTAAATACGTAAATTTTCATCTCTCAGGGGTGTAAGATTGGTAATCCACCAAGTTTCTTGTCCTTTAAAAGGTAAACATTCGTTATAAGTAATGGTTGTGCCAGCAGTTAGACAATTTTGATAATGTTGTCTAACCATCGCTGCCGCAGTCGGCGGCAGAACTTGTTCTGGGGTTTTGCCTTGTACCTCATCTGTTCTCAAACCTGTGAGTGCTTCATGAGTAGGATTCAAACCCACATAGCGAAAATCATTATCTACAACATCAACCACAAAAATTGACTGTCCCACACCATCGTAGATACTGCGTAAAAAATGTTCCTTTTCTTGCAGTGCTTGTTCTGCTTGTTTGCGATCGCTAATATTAAAAGCCACCCCTTGTAAAATTTGAGTTTTGCCATCAGGTGCTAAAACTAAACTCGCTTGATCTTGTACCCAAATGACTTTGTTATCCTTAGTCACCATCCGATACTCAATGTTGATAGATTCTCCAGTAGCGATCCCGGTTTGAACCGCTTGTAAGACACGTAGGTGATCTTGGGGATGCACAAAGTTTGCCCAACTGTTGCAGAAGCCTGGTTCCCATTCTTGTGGCGGAATATTGAGTAATGTTTGAATTTGCGGGCTAATGTAGGCAAATTCCAAACTATCGCAGATTGGTGATGTGTAAACTACTCCCGGAATTTGTTCAACGACAGTACGATATCGTAATTCGGCTTGTTTGAGCTTCTCTTCTGCTAATTTGCGATCGCTAATATCAATAATCACACCTAACATCCTAATAGGCTGATCTGCTGTGTCGTAGATTCCTCGTCCTTTTCCTAGCAGCCAGAGAATTTCGCCATTCGGAAGAATTACCCGATATTCTGCATCAAAGTTAGTATGTGTGACTTTACCCATAACTTTGCCGCAACGGCAAGCTTATGCTTCCAATAAAAGGCGGCAAAGTTATGGTTCCAGTTTTTAAAGCGTATAGGTAAAACTATAACAGCTTATAAACCAAACTCACGTCGTGCATTATTAAAAGCAGCGCGGATTTGTTTATATCTAAAACATCCTGGATTTGTAATTAATTCACAAACGCGAGCTTCTGTTGGATAGATACCCTGAGCATTAAGGCTAAGGACAATCTCTCTAACGTCATTGCATAATTTTTCTATGCTTTTGAGACGACAAGCTTTGTTGTAATCATGACATTTAGCAGAAATAGCACTACACAAATCTGGAAAGTGTCTAGAAATAGTTCTATTGTGATGACCTAACCGCTTTGCAACTTCTTCCATTGTTGGTGGTGGTTCTTCATTAGCTGCAAGTATTGCTAATAAAGCATCTCTTACTTTATGTTGGTCGAAAACTTTTGGAGATACCCTTGGTGTGTGAGAAAGTTGGAGGTACTTCTGCGAGATTTTTGTAAAAGATTTAGTGACTAGATTTTTTGGAGCAAGAAATTCTACCAACGATATCTCTAATTCGTAACAAATCTTCAGAAGTATATTTAGCTCTGGCAAAGTTTTAGTAGATTGCCACATCCACAAACTATTTCTTGGTACTCCAATAAGACGAGAAAATGCAGCTGCATTATTTTCTGCAACTTTATCAATAACTAAATTTAATGATTTTGTAATATTTTCCTTGGATGGGGGAGATTCAAAGCTTTGAGTAGCTAAAATTAACTCTCCTACAACATTGGCAGTCCAAGACTGCCACTCCAACTGTAAATTTATTGATACTTCATCATCTGTAAATGTTTTAAGGCATTGATTTATGCCTAACCACTCTCCACACTTTGAACAGTAACCAGGTCTTGAGTACCAGCTTAATAAAAGTGATTGATGATTGCAGTGAGGGCAAACCTCAATTAAGGGTTTTTGATGCTGAGGGCAAATTGTAATTAGTTTGATTGTCCAAAGCAATTGCTCATAAACTACTTGCCCGTTTTGGTATTGCTCTTGGTAACAAATTGGACACCAAGCTTTTTTAGTGCGAAATAAATTGCGTGGAGTCAAAATGTCTGACCAAAACAGCATGGTTAAAAAACGCAAGTCATCTCTAAGCGTCAGTTTTTGTAACACTTGAACTAAATCTGCTGCCATCTCTCCCATGCCATTTAAAGCTTGACTACGATTGAAGATTTCACGAAAACCTCGATTAGCTCCATTTTGGAAATACAGTTTATTGACCAGTGGAGCAATTTCTCTAGTCATCAAGATACCTGGAAGAACTCTATGCAACTCTGCTATCCGTGCGATATAACCTGTTAAACTCTCTATGTAAGGTGTACCAAGACCTATAGGTTGAGGTTGATAGAGACGACTACGTTGTGGAATTAATGGCTTTTTTAAATCCCAAGATTCGTATGTTGTTAGTTCATTAGCTAACATCTTGCTGCACTCCGATGGGATCTCTTTTAGGTTTGCGTTTGCCAACCTTTCCTGACGGACGAGTAGTTTTTGGGTTTTCTTCTGGTAGTGCGATTGGTTTTGCGCCAAGTCCTAATGCAGAGCGTAAGTCTTGAACATCTTTTTCTGTTTCAGATAATTGTCGTTCGCCTTCTTGAATGTCTTTGAACATTTTCTGACACTGAGAAACCGACAAAGCACGTTTTTGTAAATCTTTAACAGTGATTGTTGTTGCTTCTCGATCCAGGGCATCTTTCAGAACACGCTTCAGCCAATCTTTCAGTGTGCCAATACATCCTAAAGTACGTTCGTAAAAATATTCCCACTGATCGACTAAATTTGGAGTTTCTGCTAGTGGCAGATGCTGTTGAAAAGTTAACAACACACTCTTAAAAGCCTGTACATCTTCTGGGCTATCAGCACAATAACGGCGGAAATGAATATCAACACTACGACGTGAGAGTTGACCGCTCAAATTACGGAATGTCAGTAGTTCGTATGTTCCTAATAGACAGTGCAAGATGCCTGTCATGTTTGCTAAAGATTTGAGACTGTCTAATTGATCTTGTAGCTTGTATCCGCTTGCCACCTTACCAAAATGTTGTGCTTCATCTACAAAAAACACTTCTGGATGACGATGGATGAGAGCATTTTCTAAAGCTCTGCGTAGAGCAGGTGCAACTACTTTCGACTCAACATTAATTTTGCCAAAATTATCGCGAGAGATACCACGCACACCGTAATCAAACTTGTGATCGATTAATGGTTCTTCCAAGGTAATTAAGGCGCGTGTATAGTATTCTTTCCAGTTGAAGTATCTCGATTCTGGGGCTAGAGCTTCAATACCAACAACAGGAACACGACCGCGATCGCTTTCCAGTTGAGGTAATACTAGTTCCTTTAATTTCTGCTCAACGCGGAGCCACAAAGTTGTTTTACCGATACCGCTAGGGCCATAAACAAAAATGAATGATGCCCCTGCGGGTTCAGCAATTGTTCGCATGAGAATTTCATAGACTTCTTTAAGTCGAGGATGCGCTACGGTGTAATCCTTAAAATAAGCAAGCCTTTCTGTAGTAGGCCGTGTGAGGAGTTCAAGGGGAAATCCAGTAGATTTTGTCATAATTAAAACTCTTCATACATTACAAGTATTTCTGGGACGATCGCTTCATCTTCAGCTACTTGAGTATCAGTATTTTCAAAAGTAACTGGAATAAGTTGTGGTTGTTCGTTACGGATTGTTGTCGCTTTTCCGCCCTCAATTACTCGGAATACTTCCTTAACTTCTACATCATAGGAACGCTGTTGTAATAGAGCTTCTTGAGCTTCTACTGATGTTAAAAATTCTGCTAGATTCTTAGCTGAAACTTGAGATTGTCGTCCATAATTTGAGGAGCGTTTGCGTAACTCAGCGCTAGCTAACTTCAGTTCTTTTTCTGAACGACCTTGGAGTTCTGTATAATATTGAGAAATACACTGTACCCACTGTCCGCGAACAAAGGCGTAAGCGATACCAATATTAAACGGGTCATATCTGATTGGAACAGAGGTATTTTCAATTTGCGGGTCGCGAAAACTATTAGACCAATAGTAGATGTAGTTAATTTTTACGCCGCGTGCAACCTGAACTTTAGCTTTTCCCTCTGAAGTTGTAGGTAAGGTAAGAATCTGAAAGTTTTCATCGTAAGGAATCATGCGGTGAACCCGACTGCCACCAATTGCCATACCCGCAGCAAAGGCATCCCTGGGACTTTGGAAAAGTGCTGGATGTTCGTCTGTATCGTAAACTTCGTAGGCCCAAGCACAAAGATATTCATAAAGCAAACCAAGTGTCCATACAGCTTGATTTTTAGGGTTAACTGACTTGGTGACTTGGCGCACATTACGCGTTATTTGCGTATTACCGAGTAAGTTATGGACAAATTGAGTGTTTGAAGTTCCAAATAGACGTTCGCAGACCGACCCAAAACGAGCCTTAGCTGGGGGTCTTTGCTTTTTTGTACATTCAAAAGTAGCTAGTAGTGTTTCAAAGTAAACGCTATGAAATTCAGTACCGTTATCTACGACTACAAATTGGGGAAGTCTACCGTGACGCTTGACACAAATTCTTAGCACCATTAAGCAAGAACGATATGAAGGTGAATCAAACGTTAGGTAAACTGCCAGCAATCGCCGTGAGTAAGCATCTACGAGAAATGTTGCCCAAGGTCTGCCAAGATTGCGACCTGTACGAGAGCAAACTAGTTCTACATCTAGCTGAGTATGATCTATGTGTCCAATTTCAAAGGGGCGATCGCCGTGTCTTGGGGTAGTTTGGGTAAGCTCCCAATAGAAGGATTCACGATGATAGGCGGCACGATGATCCTGGCGTTTTTTAGTCTGTTCGTAACCAGTGCGGCGTTTTACTTCTTTGGTAAATGCTTTATAGCTCGGAGCAATTACACTAGATTGTTCGCAAGCTCGAACTAAAGCCCCGTAAACCTCCAACATTCTTTTTTGTTTCAGAGTTTCATAGTCTTCTAAAATAAATTTCTCCATAATTGCTAAGGTGTCTTCGGGCAACTTGCGCTGACGATTACCTTTGACACTGCGATGGGACAAAAGTCCAATGTAGCCACAACTGTATTTTTGAAGTGCCGTTAGATATTTAGCTTTCCAGTCACGAATGGTACGGGCTGGTATTGTTTCGTTTTCTGGGGGATAACCGTTTAAGTAAGGTTCGATAGCTTTGTAGCGTTCAACGGCTTTTGCTTGGTCTTCAGGACTAGCTTGATAAAATTGCTGCCAATATTCTGTGCTAATAGCTGTATTTTCTGGTGTTTGGAGACTTGTAATTTTTCCTTGACGAACCAGATTCTCAAATACAACTTTTTTGAGTTCAATTAACTGATTATTTTCTGCGCCAAGTATCACCTCTGTTTCTCCAACATGGATGATATTTAAACCTTTGCCGTCCCAACTAACAGGCGTTCCAGTGGTAAGATTGATTACATGAGAGATAGCCAGAACATTTATACTTGGTTGCTCAAGCATTAATCTATAACCACTAGCAGTTTGTTCGTCACGGAAGACGAGACATCTTTCTGGTTCAGCAAGTGGTGCAGCATTTAAATCAAAATGGATTTGCTCTTGAACAATTAAGGTGTAAATATCGTCAGATTTAGCTCCTGTTGGCTGATGGATTAGTTCTGCTAAAGTGATTCCTGGTTGAGATGACACAATTGCAAGTAATGATTGAGCGATCGCTTCTTCCACTGCTAGGGATTCGGCTCGGTAATAATCTTCTAAAAATTGCAAATTACGTTGCAGAATCCAATTGATTTCCTTATCTGAACGAATGCGGTAATAAAGCCCAAATTGGTCAGCATAGACTTCCCCAGGCGGGCAATGCCATTGATTATCTTCTTGAGAGTAAAAGTAACGATTGGGGTTTTTCTCTGATAATTTTTTTAAATCCTGCTCAGTTTTACACTCTTCCCAACCAGCCGAATTGGTTCGGATGACAAAGAAATCTGGGGTGTGTAAAACGCCTAATCTACGTCCGTTACTTGCTTGATAGTCAAGTTTAATTTGTGGTGGTTGATCGTAAAATTCTAGAACATCATCATCGTGTTCTAACTGATAGATAATTGGCAGTTCAACCCGATGAGATTCAAATTGAATCGTGACTCCCATCTTGCAACTAGGGTAGCGTCCCGAAACATTCTTGCTACCTCCACCAACCCGACGGGATGGTTCAGATGCGCGGACTTTCTCAATAATTTTTTGCCCTGCCTCGGATATTTGAAGGCGAGCAACCCATTGTTCAAATTGCTCTTTCATATAGTCCTTACTAAGCGCTTTGCGCTTAATTTTCTGAATCTATCAAAATCAGACCATAAAGTTAGGAACTTGTTTACTTGATACTATACTACTTAACTTTATAACACTTATAGTGTGCAAAAATCTACTGATAGTAGGTAGATTTAACAGCGATACTGGTTCAGTATTGTTTCGTGACACAGAAACACTTCAGTATTGAGTACCGCTTTGGCAAAGCAATTAGGCGGCGAAGGCGAGAGCTAGATTTATCCCAAGAAGAACTGGCTGAAAAGTCAGGGCTTCATCGCAACTACATCTCAGGTATCGAAAACGGGGAGCGTAACCCTTCGTTAAAAAATATTGTTAAGTTAGCGATAGCTTTGGAGATATCTGTCTCCGATCTCTTCGTTAATTACGGTATTGAGGTTAAAAGTGACTAGGAAACTAATTCCTGAAATTTGACTTTTAAAACTAAAGTACCAGAATTTAGGTTAATCCAAGAAGGATGACTATTGACTTAGAACATTGGAGCCTAAAACCTCCAGAAATCCCGCAACGGAGTCGGTTATTTTCTCTTGAACCTGCGGCGGTGGGAACTCCCTACACAGAAAGTCTTAGTAGCTATCTTCATCGTTTGGCACAGGCACATTGTTTAACCACTCAAAAGCTCGTTATGGGAGAGATTGCGCCACTTATCCTTAAGGATGAGGATAAATCTGAGCTATTGGCAAAAAATCTGAGTCACTTATTAGGAAATAGCGACGCGAAACCGGCTATCAATGGAATGCGAGAAATGACAGGAAAGTTAGTCACTGTCTTAGAAGAGTTAACAATGCGTCAGGATTTGCGGTTTTTGACCCTTTTAAGTTGGAAAGGAATGATTTATGACAAGGGGTTATTTCGGAACTACCGCGCTTGGTGTCCTTATTGTTGGGAAGAGTGGATGCAGGAGAACAAAACTATCTATGAACCATTATTATGGTCATTTAAGGATGTAGAATTTTGTTTGATTCACAAACAGCGATTGGTAGAAGAATGTCCTCATTGTGGTTCGCGTTTACCTGTAATCGCTAAGTTTTCACCTGCGGGATTTTGTTCTCGTTGTTACGGGTGGTTAGGACAGGAAGCTAAAGGCGAAGAGGATATGGAGAAATATCGAGTTAATATTCAAGGAATTAGCGAGTTAATTGCACTGACTCCCCAATTAGGATATAAACCCATTCCAATCGAGTTAACCCGAAAATTACAATTAATTTTGTTTGTATTTGAACAAGCAATTGGAAAGGATGTGAAGTTATTGGGAGATTTAGGGAGAGTCATGGAATCTTTGAGGATAGCCTCAACAACAAACCAAAGTCAACCTTATCATTTGGTGAAGTTGATTATTCCTGTGTGCGAAAAGGCGAAGATTAGTGTATCCCAGTTGTTTGGGTTAGATTTTCAGGAATTGAGCAAGATATTGTTTGGGAATTTTAGTCTGGAATTAAAGTTGTAGCAATTTAGTATTTGATGCCAAGACTATCAAAAAGCTGGGTTAGAACTTTAAAATCAAAGTTTAGAGCGCACTGGCAAGCTTGAAGAAAGTGGCTACAACTTAATTTAAAGCGTTGTCTGATGCAGTGATCACACCTTTGGAAACCCGCCGCCATAATAGGAGACACGCTACCAAGGTTGTGCCAACCGTCAGCTAAATCGCTGATTCGCTAAAAACAGCAAACCAAGGCATTGAGCAGAGGTTGGATCAGGGCGAACGCATCTAAATATAGTACAAAGATACTAAAGTCAGAAGAAAGTATTGATCGCGGGTGACAGATAAGTAAGCATTCAAGCTTTGATGGTAGAGTCATTGTAAAAGTAGTAAGATTGGCCTAATTCGTGTGAAACTCAAGCCCAAAATCACCATTGCTGACCACTTCGCACAAATGTCAGACCCACGAATAGATCGTACAAAACTGCACAAGTTAATTGACATTTTAACGATTGCCATCTGTGCAGTGATATGTGGAGCAGATAGTTGGGTGGCGATAGAGTTGTATGGCTGCACAAAGTATGAGTGGTTAAAAACATTTTTAGAGCTACCAAATGGCATCCCATCGCATGATACATTTGCAAGAGTATTTGCACAATTGAATCCGCAGCAATTTCAGGAATGTTTCTTAAACTGGATAAAAACAGTTCAGAAAATAACTGCAAGTGAAGTTGTAGCAATTGACGGAAAAACGTTATGCGGCTCTCATGACAAGAGTATTGAGCAAAGTGCAATTCAAATGGTGAGCGCATGGGCAACCACAAATAAATTGGTGCTGGGACAGGTAAAAGTAGACTCTAAATCAAATGAGATTACAGCAATACCAGAATTAATCAAAGTTTTAGAGCTTAACGGTTGTATCGTAACGATTGATGCTATCGGTTGTCAGAAAGAAATAGTGAGGTTAATTACGCAACAAAACGCAGATTATGTAATTACTCTAAAAAAGAACCAAGGTAATCTGTATGAGTCAGTAGAAAACCTATTTTTATCAGGCATAAGTAAAGGTTTTGAAGGGTTTCAACATAGCACATATAAAACAGAAGAAACTGGGCATGGTCGTCATGAAATTCGTAATTATGTGATGTTATCAGGAATTTAATCTCAACTTGACCCTGATTCAGTTTGGTCAAACCTTAATAGTATTGGAATGGTAGAATCCGTCCGGCAAGTGAATGGTAAAACAACAGTAGAGACTCGTTATTTTATTAGTAGTCTTGAAGATAATGTCAAACAACTTGCTAATGCTGTTCGCAGCCACTGGGGGATAGAAAACTCATTGCATTGGGTATTAGATGTAGCTTTAAAAGAAGATGATTGTAGGATTAGGAAAGATAATGCTCCACAAAATTTTGCAGTAATGCGGCAGATAGCAGTAAATCTTTTAGGTAAAGAGAAGCGTGTAAAACGCGGAATCAAAAATAAACAGTTTCTGGCAGCAATGGATAATAATTATTTAGAAAGAGTTTTAGATTTAGCGTAAAATAACTTGTCAACAATTTAGTTAAAATTATTGTTTATTTTCAGAACTAAGCTTACTTATTCATGGCTAAATAGTTAGCTAGTTTATCTTTACACAAGAGTTATTTCCTTAGAGATAAGCTAATTTATGTGTTAGTAGAATAATCGATTTGTTCTGTTTATGTTTTTGTCAGATTTTGCACTTATATAGATGATTTTGAAATCCGTATTAGTTTTTGTTAGGAAATAAGGTGCGTTTTCCCTGGAGGTTGGATACTTTGAGCGATCGAATCCTCCAACTTGCCAACACACCCAGAAGCTTGAGTGTATCAACTCCGAACCCTGTGGATGATGCGGCTAAAATCATGAACGATGTATCAAGGTAGGCAGTGAAGGGAGCGGGGTTGTAAGATTGTGAAAAACTTTTCAGGAAGGTGGGTTTAATTTTGACTTTGTTCGGCTTCTTCTTGCTGAATAGCCACAAGTTCTGCTCTCAATTCGTCATCAGATGGTCTTTTGCGAAATTCTTCATGGGTGTATATCCAGACCAGATAAACAATGCGCTTTACTTCATTAACTGCATACATGAAGCGACATTGCCCAGCAGATCCGTCTAACTCTGGTGTTCTAAATTTGATTTTTCTGAATTTAAAGTCTGCTCTATACGTTCCTTTGGGAAAACCTTCATCCTCTGAAAATGAATTAGAGCTAGGATTCTCACGGAGTTTTTTGATGTAATCCTCTACTAACTCCAAAAAAGAATCTCTAGCTCTTTCGTTTTTGCGGTAATGACTTTTAATCAGCTTCTTGAGGCTAATCTCAAACCTCTCCAATGGCACTATCTGATAAGCTTCGCAACCAGTCACGGGTTTCCTCCGCCTTCAAAACTTTACCCTGCTCTGGGTATGAATACAATTGTTCTAGAGTATCAGATAAAACCGCTTGATAGCTAGGGTCGTGACGTGTTGCTGTATCTAAAATTGTCTCAGACAGAGTGTTTAAAGCTCTCATGCAAGAACGGAAAGCTTCTGTCTGATTAGTTACGCGCAAAAATAAATAGTAAATTATTGCTCGAACTGTAAGCTTCAAGCTAGATACGCCTTGTGTAGCTGGTTCCAGCCAATAGTATGCAAAGTCTTTTAGTTCTTCGCGGTCTTCAGTAGAAAGGTTGTTCCATTCTTGGTTAACCTGGTGGGTCAACCTACGAGCTTTAGCAGTTAATTTCTCAAATTTTGTTGATGAACTTATCTTTCTTTTCCGAATCTGCTCAAACTCATGAGTAAAAATCACGATTGCAGTGGACACCGCTACACTCTCCTACTACTCTGCTCTTGGACAACATCAATGGTAAAAACTACTTGAGCTTGATAAATTAATTAGTTTTTTAAGTTGTCTTATTGTATGTTTAGTTGTCTCATTTATTCTAAAACACCAGTTGCTGGCTGTCTTCCGCAATAAAGCAGAGGCATAAGCAATGATGATACCTGTCACTATAATTATCAAAACTCCATTACAGGCTCAATATATCAGCCTATTAAGGCATTTTTGAAAAACTTTTCACAAACTTCAAAGTATCATAATGGCATTACAGTGGTTCGATAAACGCATTATAGTGGCACTACACTAGTTGAATAACCTTATCATAGTGGCACTACAGTAAACCAATAACTCGATCATAGTGGCACTACACTAGTTGAATAACCGTATCATAGTGGCACTATTGTAGAGCAATAACGACGTTACTAAGTTGAAAAACATGATCATAATTAGCTTGATGATCACATTAATCAATTATTGATCATGTTTTGCTAAATTACCTCTCTACAGCAATCGCTTGTGTTTTACAATTGCATAACTAGTTATGCAATCAAGCAAAGCCGCGAAACTTACACGAACTCCATGATTATTTGCTTCGCTTGGGTTGTTGAGCCATACCTCAGTTCATGAATGGCTTGGTGCAATCCTGTATGAGCATTACTGATTACTGGCTGCTGTTATGGCTGTCTCTAATACCTGTGGATCTGGCTTGTCTGTCATAGCTGTGCTTTCAACTACTATCAGCATTTTCGATGAAAGCAAGTGAAAAGGGAAGAGGGCTGAGGCGATCGCTCCAATTCTAGAGTTATGTCTAAGCGATCGCTCTTGGGTAATGCAACACTTCTCTAAGGAGCGTCGTTAAGCTCGACTAGAATTTTGTCAAGTCTATCGTTGGCTTCCTTGGCAAGTTTAGTGCATTGCACACTAGCAACTATTCCTCCAGCAGTGGTGACAGTTCCCTCTGTAGCTTTGCCTGACAGTAACAACCCAGCACCCACTAAGCTTACAAACAAAGACATGGCAGTGGCAAATAGAGTCAGGTTGAAACTGTAACGAGCTTGGCGCAGACGTTCCATCAAAACTTCCTGGTTGAAATTGGGTTCACCTTCTTGAGATACCGTTAACTTAGTCATTAATTTATCCATCGCTCAACTGCTTTAAGTCTCGCAGTTAGGCAATTTGAGTTCAGCCAAAGTTCTGCTTTACACCGCATGACTTTTGCATGAGTTTGGCTTTTATCATAAAATTTGGGGTGGCTGATCCGAATGAAGTTATGCCACAAAATTCGCTCATAGCTTGCCCAGCAGGTATTGAAAAAGCAAAAACCGCTCTAGATTATAAAGGTTGGAGCCGGCAGATGTTAGCAAAAAAATTGGACATAAGCCGCCAACCTGTTGATAATTTTTTTGCTGGTAAAGCAGTAAGAAACGACAATTTCAGCGCTATTTGCCGAGAACTAGAACTTGACTTGGAGGAGGTAACTGGCAGCGTTCAGGCAGAGGAACCAGTAGTCCAAATCCCAAGCATTGATGAACTGGTACAACAGGTACGGGAAAAGATAAAACCATACATCCAAGAGCTTTGCGGCAAAATGCAAGTGCTGGAAATGACTCAGCCCATTGGGTTAAATGACATTTACACTGATGTCAATATTTTGGAAAAAATTACAGCATTCCAACAGCATGAAATATCTCAACTTTTAGAAAACATTAATCTGGAAGACTTTGATCGCATTGGTTTCGGTCGGGTAGTACAAGAGCGAGTATCTGGATTGACAGCTGTTAACCAATACTCCAAACTGATGATTTTAGGAAAGCCGGGAGCGGGTAAGACCACCTTTTTAAAGCGAATAGCTATGCAGTGTAACTTAGGCTGCTTTTTAGGCGATCGCGTCCCTATTTTCATCACACTCAAAGCCTTTGCGGAAGAATCTCAGCAACCGAGTTTATTGCAATATATCAATGACCAATTTGCTCTCAACGATATTTCCGACGAGAAGATAACTGAAACGCTATTGCGTCAAGGTCGAGCAATTATTTTACTTGATGGGTTAGACGAAGTTAGACAAGCAGACAACGATAGAGTTATCAGAGAAGTTGAAAAAGTCTCTACTCATTATTATGGCAACTGTTTTTTGATCACCTGCCGGATTGCTGCCAATGAACATAAATTTAAAAACTTTACTGAGGTCGAGGTTGCTGACTTTGATGAAAAACAGATTGCCGAGTTTGCTGCCAAATGGTTTCAGGCTAAAAAGAACCCCATAAAAGCCCAAAAATTTATTGAAAAGCTTGAACAAAATCCAAGGATTAAACAACTAGCAACCAATCCCTTGCTCTTGACGCTGCTGTGTTTGTTGTTTGAGGGAGCAACAGATTTCCCATCCAGTCGTTCTGAGCTTTACCAAGAAGGAGTAGAAGTATTACTGAAAAAATGGGATGGTACGCGCAGCATTGAACGCGATCAGGTATATCAAAAACTCTCTCTTAGACGCAAACAAGACCTACTAAGCATGATTGCCTTGGAAACCTTTGAGAAAGGAGATTACTTTTTCAAGGAAGGGAAAGCAGAAAAATACATTACTGATTACATTGAAAACTTACCTGACGCACAAACCGACTCAGAAGCACTACTGTTAGAAAGTAAAGCAGTACTGAAATCGATTGAAGCACAGCATGGATTACTGGTAGAACGGGCAAGAAGAATTTATTCATTTTCTCATTTAACCTTTCATGAGTTTTTCACTGCTAAACAAATAACCTTAAATTCTAATTCTCAACAGGTGTTTAAAAAATTAGAGAGTCATATCACCAACAAACGTTGGCGAGAAGTTTTCTTGTTGAGTGTGGGGATGTTGGCTAATGCTGATGACCTTTTAAAGTTAATGAAAGATCGCATTGATGAACTCGTAGTAAATGATGATGAATTAAAGCAGTTTCTCACTTGGGTTGATTTAAAATCCAGTTCTGTGGAAGCGTCCTATAAAAGAGCAGCTATTCGAGTTTTCTATTTCGACTGCGCCCTCGACCGTGCCTCCGTCCTCAACCGCGCCCTCAACCGCGCCCTCGGACTCGACCGCGACCTCGAACTCGACCTCGTCCTCAACCGCGCCCTCAACCGCTCCCGCGTCCGCGCCCTCGAACTCGACCGCGAACTCGACCGCGACCGCGAACTCGACCTCGACCTCGAACTCGACCTCGACCGCGAACTCGACCGCGAACTCGACCGCGTCCGCGCCCTCGACCGCGCCCTCGAACTCGACCGCGAACTCGGCCGCGACCGCGTCCGCGCCCTCGACCTCAACCGCGCCCTCAACCGCGCCCGCGTCCTCGCCCTCAAACTCGACCGCGACCACGCCCGCGACTTGCAGCGTCAGATACAAGAACTACTAGATTTAAAACCAAAAAACTTAGTAGAACTGAAACAGTGGTGGCAGACAAATGGTCAAGCTTGGATTAAAAAACTCAGAGCAGTAATGATTGAGCATCGTAATATCGGTCATGATTGGCAATTTAACGTCGAACAAGAAGAACTGTTACAGCAGTACTATGACGCTAATAAGCTACTAGTTGATTGTCTTAACAGCGAGTGTTACGTAAGCCGAAATGTGCGACAGGAGATTGAAGATACATTGCTGTTGCCAGTAGCTAAAACTAGCTCATCTTGAAAAATTTTTCAGGTATGAGGGCGATCGCTCGAATGCGATAATAAAAATTCCATAGTGAGTGAAGAATGCGCTTCAAAAAAACGAGGCGCTTTCTTTTTGTTGGCTTTGGGGAAGTGCGATCGCTTCTTACTCTGGGCAAATACTATGTTCTCTATCAAACCAAACAATATAGTAAATTGAATCTACCCTAAAACCAAAAATCCGCTTCTTCTCACAAACGCGCATTTCTGTGATAGTAACGTCGTCGCTAACACTATCTGGAAGTAGTGGATGCTGCTTAATAATCTTAAATCCACAACCAACTGACTCGCCTCTAGTT
Organism: Nostoc sp. C96; assembly: GCF_059384975.1. Lineage (NCBI taxonomy): Bacteria > Bacillati > Cyanobacteriota > Cyanophyceae > Nostocales > Nostocaceae > Nostoc > Nostoc sp. C96. The sequence goes on from NZ_CM182020.1 coordinate 2,585,723, forward strand.
TTAGAACCCTGGCTTTTTATCTGATGCCAAGTATGTTTTTCAATTTTTTTTAACGCACGCATTAAATCCTTAATTTCATCTGCCTTCCATTCTGACAAGCAGTATCGATTTGTATCTGCGTGCGTAAATCTAAAGCTTGGATTTAAGTGATCGCTCGGCTCTCCCTGAGTGGCTTTAGCTGTAGCCGCTTCAGGGATTTTTCTAGATTTGTTTTCAGTCTTTTGTTTTGGGAGATGCTTTTTCCCCATTAAGCTACAACAACTAAGTATTTCTCGTAATAAGATTTCATTGTCTCATGAGAAATAATTTGTTGTGATTTTTCACCGGGGTCTAAGCCTTCACGGGCTTCTTTCCACGGCTGTTCATCGTGAGTTAACTTTTCAAGCTGCCTAGCACTTAACTCACCGTAAGCATCCCAAACTTCTTCTAATATTTCAATCTCGTCTTCCGAAAAATCTAGTTCGCACGCTTCTGGTTCAGGGATAGCAGTATGTTTATAATCTCTGTAATGATTCCATACTTCGTATACCACAGGCCCGTGAGGCCATGCTTGAATTTTTTCAGGAAACAGAGGCTCGTTTCGCAACACTAAGCTCCAAGCTTGAGCATAATACACAAGCTTTTGAAGCTTCAATGGGGATATTGTGTCGCCAGCTTCTCTGTCAACACGACAAAGAAAATATTTGGCAACATCAAGGGCGCTTCGCATACCAGTTTACTGCTCAAGTAGTACAAGTGTTCTGACAATTCTATTTTCGCATAATCAAAGGCGAAGTGCGCGACTTAGAAGAAAATTTAAGAATTGCGTGCTACACAGTTGGCTTCACTTTTTAAGCAAATGAAGCCAACTGTGTAGCACCTAACCTTGTTATGACTTCCACTTGTTGGAAAATTTTTCAGGTTTTAAAGGAAGTGATTGCCATCGCCTTTCAACGCTTCTCCCACGCACAATTTTCAGCTGAATAAGGAAGCTCAGGATTAATCAACTTGAGGCGATCGTCATCTTTGTAAGTCGCTCCCATGTCCTGGTAAAAATCTGTGAAATTCTTCCATCGCTCACAGACTATTGAGCCATCGTAGTGTTTTGGCTTGGGATTGCTTAGTTGATAAATTAACCGATCCCAATATCTATACAGCCGCGTTTTTGACATTCCATGCGGCTTTTTAACCTCAATTCTACCTGTGTAAATTCGCTTCTCAGCAGCAGCTACACTAATCCCCTCTCGCTTGGCTAAAGCTTCTGCCGCAGCTTTAACAGACAAATAAACAGTAGAATCTCCAGGTAGCTTTGTTGGTTTACCAGGCGCGCCCCCCATTTCTCCACCATTGCTGACGTTGTAGCCGTTAGGAGCTAAAGTCTTGAGTTGTTTAATCCATTGACGTTCTTTAACTCTAAGCTCTTCAATGCTAGAAGCAGAATCAATGATTTCAAGCGTGAAGTTTTCTTCCCCAAAGAGAGCGATCGCTTTATGAATTAGCGAAGCTTCCTTTGTAGAAACTTGATCTAAATGTCTTTCCCAGCGTTCTTCTAAAGATGTTGTAGTTAAGCCAACATACTGTTTACCATTGATGAGATTAGTGGCTAAATAAACAACGCCATTGTCATAACCAAACTTGGGAGGGGCAAACAAGGCTTCCTCTGGCTTCATGCCTTCCGCCAACCGTCTCCTTACAGTTGCAGAACTGACAGGAGAATTTAATTGCCGAACAGCATCTTCTACACCGTTATAAACAATGCCATTTACCTCGAAAGGATGTCGGGGGTTATGAGGTGCATCATCAAACACTTGCTCTGAAGTCCAGCCAGCATCTAATCGCTTGAGGACAACCCAGTAGTCTTTACCTAATTTTTGGCAAGCGTGTTTAATACTTCGATACTGAACTCCTTTGTACTCAAAACTATGCTTCGTCTCGGTTATATTTTCCCTTGAGCATTCAGGACATTCGTTTCCCCGAAGATGATTGTAAGGAAGTTGATCAAAGCTGCCATGTTCAGAACAAATGACAGTTATTTTGGTTTCTGCATTAACATACCTTACTAGGCTGTAGTCGTATTTATCGCCATGTTTAGCACGAGCTTTTTGGATGAATTCTTCTGTTGTTAGTGCTTGCGAACGCCAGTTCGCTCAAGTCGGCAGAGCCGCCCACGCGACTGGCTCAAATTTTTCATCTTTGTTTTATCTGGAAGTGGGAACTGGGGGGCGATCGCCAAAAATAGCCCCTTGTTGCTCTAGGTCACGCTTGGCATCCTCTGTAAGTCCTGTGCTGTCTCCAAAAAAGGCATTTTCAACAGGATCGCATCCTGAATGGACAGATAAACCGTTTTCCAGTAATCCCCCATCAAGCTTTGACCCAGCAAATTCACAGGCTCCCAAATGCTGATTAATATTTTCCCTGTGCGTTTGCCCGCCGTAGTTTGCATCTGCACGGTTGATTGAGCAGGGATTTGCCCAGATGACGAGGCTGACTGGGAAGGTGGAGGGTTTTGCGGTTGAGTCATCCTGAGATAACGTGAATGCGGATGCGCTCAAATTCTACCATTCTGCTTACTCAAGCAAAGCTCATAATTTGCAAAACTATTGGGAATTCTGGTGGCGACAATATATCGCGTGATGCGTATGCCTTCTGAATTAGAAGATTCATCAACACCAGTAAAACAATATAGTGACGACGAAGTTACTAAAATCCTCAACACAGCCAAAGCCAACCGCACGGAGCGAGACGAGGCCGCTAAAAGAGCCAAAGATTTAGAAACCAAAGTTGCTGAACTTTCGGGACAGCTTGAAAAAATCCAAGGAATTGACCCGAAGCGATTCCAGGAACTTGAGCAATTAGCCCAAACCTACGAAGAGCGCAAACTGGAAGAACAGCGCAATTTCCAAGAACTCAAAGAACGCTGGAGTGGCGAAAAGACCACATTGCAACAGGAAATTGGGCAGTTAAAAGAAAATCTTAAGCAGAATCAAATCATTAATGCTTTAGAGAAATCCTTCTATGCTACTGGTGGTAAAGCTGGCAAGGATGAAGATGGCTATAGTTATTTTGACCTGATACGCGATTGCGCCATCAATTATGTTGTGCTAGATGAACATGGCAAGTTTATAGTCATTGACCCGCGAAACAAAACGCCGCTAAAGATACTAATGGCTTACCAGGAATCAAAATCTCAACATTGCGATCGCATTTTTATCCATAGCAAGGCAAATCTGCATGTTTGGGCTTCTGTTGATAAGAATGAAAACTAAATGACTTTTGGTGGTTCAGCGTCAGTTTTTCTAAAGGAGGCTCACTTTTACTCTAGATCGTTATAGTTTGTAAACTGTAGTAGCTCAGAAATTTATATTTTGTTTACTGCTGTAGCTATTATATGTCCAACAAGGGTGAAAAAGAAACCAGAATTTATATTTATATTGAAGACGTTGTATCTGTAGCCTGGAATAAAGATAGAGGAACAGTTTTAAAGCGACTACGTGGAAAAAAATCACGCCAGAAACTGGCTGATGAAATTGCTGCCAGAGGTGGTGAGTGTTCGCATCAAAACTTAAAGAAATTAGAGTATGGTGAGTCTGAAAGCGTTTCTTTAAAAGTATTAGAGGCTATTTGTACTGCATTAGGAATCTCGGTAAACAATTTTTTAAGCACAGTCGAAGTGACAAATTAAAGTTTTAAATAGGCTCGTTGATTTTAGCTACTAAAGTTACTAATATATTGATGTACTCAAAAAGGCGATCGCCCTCGGCCAAGAGAAATGCGATCGCCTTTTGTTCAACCCCATTAATGAGGTCACTCATGATGATTGTACAAGATGAATTTGATAACCCAGCCTTGGCTGAATCAGAGTTTGAGGAATATCTTGACCAGCTTGCCGACCCAGTAGCACCAGAAATTGAAATTGACTCAGTACCAGATGACTTAGGTGAACTGTATCGAGTCTGGAATGCTTCTCAACTACTTGGCACTTTCTACCAAAATCTAGAGGGGAAATGGGTAGCACAACCCTGTAATAGCGACGATAGATTACGTTGTGACACTCCTTTAGCAGCACAAATCATCATCATCGCTGTGAATGGCTTACTGGTAGACGACGCAGCCTAACACACAAAGCATTTATCCCATCACTTGGAGACGTGATTCAGTTCACGTCTCTTTACTTCTAAAGCTACGAATCACTTCTGCGATAGCAGTCAATAATTTGATCTCATATCTGTGAGCAACGCCTAACGGCATCAAGCCACGAATCACGTATACAGTAGCTGCGTGCCGGATAGGCTAATTCTGTGAGCAACGCCTAACGGCATCAAGCCACGAATCACAGTAATCCGACTCCAGTATGTATCTAACTCTTGGCGGTGAGCAACGCCTAACGGCATTAAGCCACGAATCACGCTATATTTCGGCTTCAATATGCTAACGGGGACAAGTGAGCAACGCCTAACGGCATTAAGCCACGAATCACTTTGTGATGCTTCGCGTGACGATATTCTAAGCAGTAAAGTGAGCAACGCCTAACGGCATTAAGCCACGAATCACCTGCGCTGGACATTGGAGGGGAGGCGATCGCATTAGTGAGCAACGCCTAACGGCATTAAGCCACGAATCACAGCAAGGGTGAAAACCTTTAACTGAGGAAGGCTCATTTACAATCTTACAAGTACCTTCCAGATCGAGAAACCAAAAACACAAAACTTACCAAAGTTTCCCTTACTTTCAGCCCCTCAAACCCAGTGCTGATAAACTTTTCCAAAAATGGCAAGCACCTTTTTCCTTACCTTAATTACCATATCCCTTAGCGTGTAAACCTTCCCGCCATTCTTCTACCTTAAATTCCCTTTCCTATATAGAGATACTTGTCAAATTGGAGATTGAATCATTGTCCACGCTAAATCAGGAGGTGGTGAGCTTGGCATTTCCTCAATCCCACACCTCAAAAATCGGGTATTTCTTGACCCCACATGGTCAACCCAATAAGGTAAGGTTAACCTGCCTCGATTATCCCTTATCACCCACTGTCTCACCCCTTCTAAATAATCTTGGGTCACAAGTTTAATCGTTTTAATCAACTGGTCACTTTCTCCCAAAAATAAACAACCAAACCGTCTTACTAGCTCAGGATGGTCAAAGGCTAACTGTATCCTCTCACTTAAACTTGGTTGTATCTTCTCCCCGTCAGAACGAACCCAAATCAAACACTTCACATTAGACAAAATTTCTTGATAACCGGGAATAACATTCTCTGGATGGCTAAAATCAGCATTCTTAAACCGTCTCATTTGACGCAAAATTCGGGACTTTTTAGGGATAGATAACATTGCGATCGCCAATTCTACCCCACAGTGGCGATAGACATCCGTTTCCCCTACCAAAGACAACAACATCCCATACACTGTTGCTGGAGGAGGGACAGGATAGGTTTTTCCCATTTCCCTTGCATGGGACTCCCGAAAAGTCGCAAATGGAACATCCAAATAGAGAATTAATGGTGCAGTCATTTTGATTCTTTTAACCTCAAATCTCTTTTAATGACTGTTTTTAACTCTTCAATCAGTTCATTTCGATTACGATAGATATGCGCCTTGTTAAAAGGAGAATTATCAAAATCATCCAATTGCTGTAACTCCTTAACAATTGTTCCCCCAATCCATAATTTACTAGGGTCAATCTGCCCGCATTCCACCTCATCTATAAACTCTTGTGTAAGTTTTACGTCCTTACTCTTAGGATCACAATATTCAAAGCAATAGGAAATATATGAAGGCAAATTATTTGTCCATTGAAATACAAAACTATCAGGACAAAAAGGATAATTAAAAATATTACTACTTCCTCCTACCTTGGGAAGATTCATAATCCCATCTATCAGAGGTAAAATCCGCGAAAAATCTCTGAGATGAGTGGCATTAATTCCAAAATAATATTGATATCGAGTTGCATGATATTCTGTAAAATGAAGCGATGTACTATCCTTATCTCTGCCACTTTTCGCGCCTAACTTAACTGCACCATCATAAGGCGTTAGTGAAACAGCGTGATTCATTCCTAAAGCACCCATTCGCTGATTAGGAGTGCTGGTTTTTGTTTGTTTCTTTGTTCTCTTGGTTTTTGAAGTTTCTTCCTCTGTTTCAGCAGACTCTAATAAAGCAAACCCAAAAATATCATCATCATAAAATTTTTCCGGGTCGAAATCTTCACTTGTTAACCGATTAATATGTTCGTCTTCATCCCAAACTCGATTAACTAAATAACCTTGCTTTTGCAGATAAAAACGTAACGCCCAACGAATTGCACTCGAACCTACAATAGAATAAATCTTCCCATCATTCCAATAGCCTTTTTGCAGAGTAGTCTTATTTCCTCGCCTCATGTCATGATTTAAGGAAGCTAAACCATAACGAGTGAGGACTGTTCCATAAAGATAATAATTGGGGATATTACTGTCACTCTTCTTCTGACTCATCATTCACTTCTTCTGGGTTTTGATTGTTTGGCAATGAATTATCATCTCTATTGGTGAGTTTATCTTTGGGTTTATAACTGGCGATCGCTAACAATGCCCAAATTCTTATTTCTTGCCAAGGTGATTTTTTAATTAATAGTGAAATTTCTTCTTGATGCTCATTAAAGTACTTATTTAATCCTCCTCTTACTAAAAAGTCGGACAAATACTCCTTAAACGACAATTCATCATAACAATAGTTTAGCTCTGCCCTTAACCGTTCAACTTTCTTCTTAATCGGAGGGTCTTTTCCTTTCTGGGCTTTGGCATACATTTTAGCAAAATTGCCCTTCATCGCTTGCTGAAATACCTTGATGAAAATCAGATACTGCTTGTCTTCTTCACTATTTTCTGCCATTCTTATGAATCCTTCGCGGTTGAAAAATAGCTGGTTAAATAAATATCCTTTTGAATCATCTATCACCAATTTTTCCCAAAAATTAGACCACCAATGGATTCTTTTTACTAAATTATCAGCAATCAAAGAACGAATCGGATTCACTTTAATAAAAATTTGCTTAGGTTTAATTTGCTGATAGTTAGTTTGAAAGTATTTTTGAACCTGTTGATAAGTGATTAAAGTATTCTTATCAATTTCAATTTCGTCTATACTCATCAATGTTCTTTGACGAGAATCTTTATTCATTTTTTCATATAACCAAACTTGACAAGCTTGATAGTAGTCGCCTTGGGGCTGAGTATCGTCTAAGCTGTAGTAAAGTAATCCTGCTTCACCAACGCTACTAACATGAAGCTGTTTGGTTTTTAATTGCTGTAATCGCCATCTTCTTTGAGAAGCATCTTCAAAATCCTTGATTTCTGGAATCACCACTAGGTAGCGATGGGGTTTCTTTTCCTTCAAGTCTTCTGATGGAATATGAAGTAAGCAATAATGACAAACTACTGGTACAAATAATAATGCTAAGGCATATTTAGGTTTTTCTTCCAGTTTTGTAGCGTTCTGCGTTCTAGCATGGCGAACAATTCCTCCTAAATACAACCAACTGGTTATTTGAACATAATCCTGTCTGAGTTGTTGGGTATTTGTATCGCATAACTTCTCTGTAAAGATTTGATGTGCGTACCAAGTTAGGGATTTATATTGATACTCGACTTTTTGTTCTTCAACCGTCAGTTCAGTGTTAACTATCTCTCCTGCTTGATAAAACTGATTATGACGAAGAAAAACAACACACATTCCCTCATGAATGTGGATTTTCTGGCTTAAATCTATTGCATCATTTTCTAATCCTGTTAAATGAATTAAACCTGTATCATCTAGTTGAAAAGACTCCTTAATTAACCAAGATAGGGCGACATAATCACTTCCTTGCCAGAATAATTCAATAGTATCAGCAGTCAAATACCATGATATATTTCCTCCCCGTTGACGAGATGAGGGATATTGCTTTTCTAATCGCTTTAAAGTCATATAAAGTCCCGTCATTCCGACACGGTGCATTATTGTCGTATCCGCAGCATCGAGAGATAGGAAAATTTTGGGTTGGGTAGCAACCATGATCAGGTTTCCTGTTCTTCCTTGGTGCGAGTCGCTGGGACAAATATTCCACACATCATCTTTCGTCTCCCACTTATTCCTTGTTCTTGCAGGATTAAGGAATCTTCTGGGTTGAGTTGGCTGATTTTTACGCCAAATCCTCTGACTTTAAACTGTCTCCCTTGTTTATTGATGGTTAATTGTCTTTTTTGAGGTGTTCCATCTTGTCGGGTAAGTAGTTCAATTTTTCCTTGTATTCCTTTATTATCCAGTTTCCGTTGCACAGCTTCAATAAAAGTAGTAGCTTCTTGAAAGCCTGTAATTATCACTAATCTGGAATAGACACTTTCTGAAGAAATTAACGGTTTGTAGTCGGGAATATCTAGTTGATAAGAATTGTGACCGATATGAAAAGCTTGACCTGCTAAATAAGGATAAATTAAAGGAATCTGTTGATGATGAATCCGAATTTTGAGACGAGATTGAGCAGTGAGTTCAAGCAAATTGTTTCTGGTGGGTATTCCAGCAATCGGGTGAATCCCAATATTGTTTAGTTCATGTAGTGGAGGACAAATACGGGATAAAGCAGCGTAGGTAAGATAACCGTTGTCAAGAGGAATAGGTGCGCCTCTAAGTTTAAATGTTAAGTCTACATATTCCTCACTTTGAAGTAATATGGCAGCCATAAATGGAAATTTTGAGAAAACTTTAGTAGCTACTCACAACAGACGGATAGCAGAAAGTTTCTATTCTAGATCAGGGTAAACGCTTCTGCTTCATTCACTAGACTGAAAAGTTTTGTAATCGCTATTTGTTCGCAGAGGGATAAGTTGCGATCGCACTTCATTCCTCTATCCATTCCAATCCTGGCAAGGTTAGCTGAACTGCTTCTGTTTCTTGTTGACTGATTTTGGTATGGATATATTCAGAAACGTCACCTGTAGATTTTGGTTTTGCCTGTTTTACGCCAATCTCTTTAGATAAGGCTGATACTGCTTCATCATCGAAATCAGAAGATATGAGTTCACCCCGAAAGGCACGATGCAGCAGGGTTTGAAATAAGTGTTCTGCTTGGCGTTCGGCTTCCCGTTGTTGGGTGCGGAAGCGTTCAAATTTTTGGACGATTTGGGCGAATTTTTCTTGAAGGGGGAGAGGAGGAACTGGAACCACAATATTTGATATACCTGTGCGATTAATTGTGAATTGTCCAGCAGTAGTAATAATACAACCTTTAAATTGATGTCTTCCGTATGGAGAATTCAACAAATGTACAACATAAAGGGGGTTGACAACTTTATGATTTAGTCGGGTGCGAATAATATGATCATTAAATGCAACTGGTTCGTCTATATTTTTAAATACAGCACATCTGCCAACTAAATCAGGGTTGCCATTAACTCGCACTAATAATAGGTCATTATCATAAAGGCAGTAGTTTTTATTTTCTTCTTCACTTAAATCTATCCGATTAGGTTCGGAATAATCAATTACTCCCCAACCAACATCTTTAATTCTTAAAACTATAGTACCAACATTATCAAAAGTTTTTCTTCGTCTACTAATACCGTTTTTTGTATCAAGAATGAAATCATCTAGACTTTGAATATCCCAACCTATTGGATTAGTAACTGGATCACCAAACATTTGCAAGAAGACGGATTGCAGGAAGGTGTCGCTGAGTTGTAGGGCGTAGCGGCGTGTGCGGCGCAGGCGATCGCATTTTTCCAAGACTGCTGCAATCCGCTTTTGTTCTGCTAAAGGGAAATATGGAAGTTTAACTTGCAGTAACTCACTCTGCTTTATTCCTAATACAGTTGTACTTGCTGAGCGTTCATACAGTTGCTTTTGTACAAATGCTGTTTTAAGAACATAAAGTAAATATTCTTGTGATATTACATTTTGCTTTCCTCGTAAAAGGATAACTCGCTGGGCAAGTGCTACTTTTTCAGAGGTTCTTAATTGAGCTACTTCTCCTAAAGGGGCTTCAGTTGTGATTAGAACATCTCCTTTTTTTGGAAAACCACGAGTCATCCATGATTTATACGTATCTTCAGCAATATATTCATGATTACCCTCTACTATCCAACCATCCTTAATTACTTTTGCCGTAATAAGCTTAATACCATCTTTTGTTTTTGGAGGTGTTTTACCTCGGTAATCTATGACTTTTTCTATGACTTCCTCAATAGTTCTGGTTTCAAAAGTGGCAGTTTCCATATTAGAATGATGCTAAATAATCCATTATTTCTTTCACTTCCGCCGTCATCACTGCCTCTAACTTCAAAGTTCGTTCAAGAGTCACCTGTGGCGAATCATAAAATGCTTCATCCTGCTCAATTTGACGATAACGACTTGCTGACAAATCATATTTATTTCCCTTCACCTGCGCCTTACTCACCCAAAACTGACGATTTAATTGATTAATCTCCGCTTGCAAAGGTGACATTTGCTCATGAAGTTGTGCCAGTTTTTGCCTATCTGCTTCCAACGCCAGACGGGTATCCTCATCATCGGCGGGTGCAATGGCATTTTCAAAAGTCAGGCGGTTAATTTCCTTGTGCAGTCGCAACCGTTCCGTCTTCAAAGGTGCAATTTGCTCTTTCAACTCGGCTAAACGCTCCTCCCTTTGCTTAGTGAAATCAGCATTAAACCGATTCCGCCAACAATTAAGAATATCAGGAATATCGTTCTCAGCTACAGGTTGGCGCTTATCATCCAGAGAAAAGCCATCATGCTCCATATCGTAGAACCAAATCCGGTCAGTGGTTCCCCCACGAGTAAACAGCAGCACGGCTGTAGACACCCCCGCATAAGGTTTAAACACGCCGCTAGGCATTGATACCACCCCATCAAGGCGATTTTCTTCTATAATCTTTTTGCGAATCTCGACGTGCGCCTTACTGGAACCAAACAGCACCCCATCCGGGACAATTACCGCACATCTACCACCCATATCCAAGACGCGCAGAATTAGGTGCAGAAATAGCAATTCTGATTTTTTGCTTTTACCCGCCAGAGTGGAATGAGCATCACCAGGATCGACTGCTCCCTTAAAAGGCGGATTCATCAATACTAAATCCAGAGTTTTTTCATCATTAAAAGATTTAGAAAGGGTATCCATATAAAAGAACCGGGGATGCTCAATACCATGCAGCATCAAATTCATGGAACCGATGCGTAACATCGTCATTCCAGAATCATTATCGTATGCAGTCAAAGCTTGAGTTTGCAGAAACTCCGCCTCCTCAGCAGAGAGCAGATCCCCAACTAGGTGCTTTTGCCCTTTGTCGTCATACAATATTTCTGGATTGGTGTGTTTTTCTAAAATATATTGATAGGCATTGACAGGAAACCCACAAGTACCCGCAGCTAAATCGCCAATTCTGTCAGTGGGTTTAGGCTCCACCATTTCCACCATCATCTGGATAATATGGCGGGGTGTCCTGAACTGTCCATTTCTCCCAGCAATACTCAGCTTTGATAATAAATACTCATACAAATCCCCCTGCACATCCTGATTCTGTTCCGAGATTTTCATCTCATCAATGGCTTTGCAGGCTTCAATTAGCAGACTTGGTTTATTAATTTTAAATTCCGCAGTTTGCATATACTGACTGAAGGAATTTTTAATTTCATTAGGTTCTTCCTGAGTTTCAGGATTATCTATTTCATTGGATTCTTCCTGAGTTTTAGGATTACCGATTTCTTTCAGCCAGGGGAAGACCTTAATTTTAATATGACTTAAAGCATCATCAGCCTTCATCTGTGTCCAATGTCGCCACCGCATTTCTAACGGTAATTTTGGCTGATAATTCTCTTGTTTACGTCGCTTGGCTTGTCGTTCCCTTAAATCTTCAGCCTCGTCTAAGCGTTTAAGAAAGAGCAAGAAAGAGAACTGCTCGATCGCATCCATTGGATTAGATAAGCCACCAGTCCATAGCTTATCCCAAAGTTGATCAACTTTTGATTTTAGGTTAGTGTCAGTGAGCATAATTAAATATCTATTATTTTTAACTTATTGAAACTAATAAATCTAAGCTGCTAACTGCTCTGTAAACCCTAACAGTTCATCCACCTCATCCTCAGAAAACAACCTATCCACCGCATTCTTCCCAAACCTTGCTAATGCACCCTCATATAAATCAGCCACCTCTAACCTGCGCTTCTGCAAAAATACACTTTGCACTGCCCGCAAAAAATTAATCTGAGTTGCATTATACTGATGTTGAGCAATATATTCCTCAAACTGACGCTTCACCACCTCCTCATAATCAGGAATCGCATCCAGTTCTAGAAGATATCGCAGAAACGCCAACAAACTCCCTACCTTCAACCCGTAAGCCTTGCGAATATTTGACTCCGAAAGCTGCGTATTACCACCCCCCAAACCTTGCCGCAAAGTTCGTTCTAACTCTACTAATTGCCAATCTGTCACTACTTCCCCTTGGCGAATTGCTGCAACTGTGGGGTGATTTTCCACGATTTCTGTAATCTTGCCTTCCACACGTTTTTTGTACTCTTCCACATACACCTGTTCAGCACCCTCACCCAGAGTAATGAAGCCACGGGTTTCCACAAAATCAGGCAAGTCTAACTCTAAAAACACACTGGGGCGTTGTCGTCGATTCTTCATCTGATTGGCTAAAGCAGCAATCACCTGATTTAATTCAGCCACAGTTGCATTTTTCAACCGAGACGACAAACACAACTTTACTGCGCCTTGCTTTTGGGTGTCCTGATGCACAAAGTCTGGTAAGCGGCTTACATCATCAGCAACAGATTGTAATGTATCAGGCTTTGCCGCCTCAGTCTTAATTTCCAATTTCAATCGCTCAACTTTGCTAGTAAAGGTAGCTTCGGCTACATCTACTCCTGGAACAAAGCGCAGCAGTGGGGCAATTTTTAGTCGCAGAAATTTCAATTTATTTTGAGTAATGTAAGCCCAAAATGAATCCGTCCAAGCTTCCTCGATTTCATTTAGCTGCTTCTTGACAGTAAAAGCATCCATAGGAATTTCGGCAATTTGTTGGCGCAAACTGGCAATTACCGCTTGACACTCTGGCGACTCCTGCTCACTCAAATACAACTCCAGCAAATCCAAGCGTGTGTTAAAAATTCGCTGAAGTACAGGAATAGTTTGCGCCACTGCTGCTTGTGGCTGCGCCTCAAATTCGTTTTCCCAAAAATCAATAATCAAAAACTCTTGCTTGGTACGATTTGGCAATAACTCCAAACGTCTACAAGCCTCTTGGTTGCGGGTTCCCCGCCCAATCATCTGCCAGAGTTTTATTTGCGAGTGTACTGGCTTCATAAATACCAGATTCATGATCTCTGGTACGTCTACCCCGGTGTCCAGCATATCAACGGAAATCGCAATCCGAGGCATATCCTCATTTTTGAATTTGCCTGTCAACTTTCCCTTGTATTCGGTTTCATGAGTAATCACCCGCACCAAATCCGAATACTGGGGATACATTTCCTCAAATACTTGACAAAGCCGTAGAGCATGAGGCTGAGTCAGAGCAAATACAATTGTTTTCGCTGGTAGTTGTCCAGACTCGTCTTTATGGCATTTATCTAATATTTCTTCCCATTGCTTTCGCAAAGTGTCTCTATTACTGACAGTTTTCTCTAACTCTGTCCCGGAATAATCCAGTTCATCCGGGTCAAGACCTTGTTCTATCAAAGCATTGCGGTCTTCCTCACTGAGATTTGCTCCTTGAATTCCCTGGCGTTGAAATCTCGTCTGTGCGCGATAAAGGCTAAAGTTGACTAAATATTTTTCATTAACTGCTGTGGTGAAATCGTAGAGAAAGGTAGGGGTTCCATCAAAGCAGTGAAAGGTGTTAAAAGTATTACGGTCAACAAAAGTTGCTGGAGTAGCTGTTAGCCCAATCATTCGGCCATCAAAGTACTCCATCACCTCCTGAAAGCGGTTAAAAATTGACCGATGTGCCTCATCAAAAATAATCAGGTCAAAAAATGCCGGGGTGAATTGTTGATAGCAACGCGCCAAAGTTTGCAGAGTGACTGTATACAGGCGTTTTGTCTTGTCGATATTGTGGGTAAAAATGCGATCGCATGGTTCATTAGGGATATGCGGCTTAAAACCATCCGTCAAAGCTTGATCTACCAAATTATCGCGATCGGCTACAAACAAGACTTTACGGGTTTGGTTTGCCCTCAGAAACAAGTCAATAATCGCCATTGTCGTGCGCGTCTTCCCCGTACCCGTCGCCATAATCAACAAAGCACGACGCTTCCCTTGATCAAACGCCTCACAAACCCGCCGAATCGCCTCTTGCTGATACGCCCTCCCCGCAATTTGGCTATTAATCGGTACTTCAATCAGGGGTATTTTATTTTGGCGGAGGTAAAGCAAATTTTCTAAATCTGCTGGTGAGAAAAATCCGGCAACTTGCCGTTTGGCAAAGTTACCCACATCCCAGAAATAGACTTCTACACCATTTGTTAGGAAAGCAAAAGGACGAAAACTTTGATGTTTTTCAATTTCCGTAACGTAATGTTCTACCTGTGCTTGTGCTATCAGGGGATCACGGCTTTGTTTTTTCGCTTCGACAACAGCGATAACTTCCCCATTAGGCTGATATAAGCAGTAGTCTGTTACTCCATTCCAAGGTGCTGCATCGTAGCCATCTACCGGAATCTCAATTTTCACCTGATCGGGATTTGTGAGGTTCCATCCTGCTTTTTCTAACGCCGGATCAACTAACTTCTCTCTGGTATTGGCTTCACTTAAAGACATTACAGCATCCTAGAACAGTGACTTAGCAAGAAGAGTCAGAGTTTTGTCTCCTATTAGTGTTCCCTCAAAACCCTGTGTAAATCACATCTAAGTATATCAACAAGTTCAGGGTTTTCTTGTAAATGTAAGTGCTGTTCGGCATTGAGTTGAGCGGGGTTGATGTAAGCGAGAGTTTGCCAGCGATGACACTGCGATCGCTAACTACTTTGGTTAGACTGGCAATACAGTTTAGGTTATTGTTCGCAATGTTCTCACTGGTTAAGAGGATCTTCTAATACTCCAGTAGTTACTTAGAAAAGATGGATAGCCGAAAGTTTCTATCCTATACCAGCATTAACCGCTTCTGCTCCATTCTCAAAAATCCTCTGCTTTCCTGCTTTCTATGCTTGTTTGGACTCACGGCAAGCTTATACTTCCAATTTGTACTAGCGGCAAAGTTATGGTTCCAAACTGTCAATTTCATCCAAAATTAGCTGACGCAAGAATGAGCCTTCTAGCGTTGTTGACGGCAAAGTTATGCTTCCAGTAGCGGCAAAGTTATGGGTAAAGTCACAGTATGTGTTGTCAAAGCTTGCAATACAGCTTTTTCCACTTTTTCTACATCATCTGGATGGATAGCATCATGCCATAGCTGATAGTTAGCTGTTGATGTTTCTGGGTCTAAGCCTAGTAACTGATAGAGTTTATCATTCCAAATAACTTCATTTGTTTGAAGATTCCAATCCCAGATGCCAATATGAGTGAATTCTAGTGTGAGTCGCTGTTGTTCTTCACTTTTGGTTAAGGCTGCTTCTGTGCATTTGCGATCGCTGATATCTGTAATTCTCACCAGATTCATCACTTGATCAGCAATTCTAATTTCTTTCGCTGCGATGTTTCCCCAAAAATTATTACCCTGTTTTGTAACGTACTCAATTTCTTGGCTCCAAAATCCTTGCTGATTCATTTGTGCCAGAATTTCAGCTACCTCGTGAAAACCAAAAGGTCGTTTTTGCAGAGTGTGTCCTTCAATCCCAATCAAGTCAGCTTTAGATGCAGCGGCAAATAATTCTACTGCTCGATTATTACAGTCGGTAGTTAGTAATGTTTTTGGATCAACTAAAAATAAAGCATCAGCAGATTCGTTAAAAATGGCTTCGCGCAAGTCGCGGCTCTTGATAATTTCTAATTCAGTTTGTTTACGCTCTGTAATATCGAGAATGGCTCCAAATAACTTAATTGTTTTTTCCTGAGTATTATATGCTACCTCTGCTCTAGACTCCAAATAGCGGATTGAGCCATCAGGTCGAATAATGCGATACTCAAGATTTATTGGGCAGGCATCGACAATTGCTGCTAAAAAATGGGACTGTAAAGCGGGGCGATCATCTGGATGAACCATTCGCAGTAATTCTGCTTGAGTTGGTACTGGTTGCACGGGATAGAGACCAAAAATCCGAAAGGTTTCCGCTGACCAAATTTGTTGTTCATCACCCAAGTTCCATTCCCAACTACCAACATGGGCGATATGCTGGGCAGCAGTTAGCTGGGCTTCACTGCGGCGCAATTTTTCTTCCGCCTGGATGCGATCGCGCATCGCTACTTGTCTTTCAGTAATATCCCGACCTTCAGGAATTAACAAAATCACTTCGCCATTTTCGTCTTGAAGTGGTCGCAAGGAAAAATCAATGGTGGCTACTTCGTTATTGGCTCCTAAAACATCAACTTCATAGCGGATAAAGTTTCCTTGAGCCGCTGAAACAATTGCCTGTTTCAGTTGCTCTTGGATTTCTGGTGAAATTGTCCACCAATGTGTTTCCCAAAATGGTCGATTAATTACATCTTCAGGCTGAAGTCCGGCAAAATCGAGTGCTGTCTGATTCGCCTCTAACAAAGTTCCATTAATATTCAGTAGTCCGATAAACTGAAATGAATTATTGAAAATGCCCCGAAATCTGCGTTCGCTTGCTTGTAAGGCTAATTCTGCTTGCTTGCGATCGCTAATATCTTGAGCCGTACCGTAAAGACGAACTACCTCTTGATTAGCGTTAAACTCAGCATAGCCAATCCCCTCAACATAAATTTCCTCTTTGTCAGATCTGGTAGCACGTAAAACCAGTTTATAAGATTCACCTTTTGAAATAGCACGCTTGACAGCTTGGTCTAATTGTTGCCGATCTTCAGGATGATATAGTTGTAAATTTTCTTCATAGCTGGGAGCCAACAGATTTAGATCTCGTTGAAAAAGCTCAAACAGCCCTTTTGACCAAGTAATTTTCCCAGTTGCCAGATCATACTCCCAATTACCCAAACGCGCTACTCGCTGCGATTCTTCTAACAAGGCTTCATTTTTGCGGAGTATTTCTTCCGTGCGTTTAGGTTCGGTGACATCTACTACCAAACCATCCCAAGCGACTCGACCATCTTCTAACTGACGTGGCGAGGAACGAAAATGACACCATTTAATTTGACCACTGGGTGTGCAGATTCGCAGTTGAATATTAAAAATGGTGAGATGCTGCATTGACTCATTAACAGCTGCCTCCATTCGGGGCATATCTTCTGGGATAAACTGACGATAGAGTAAGCTTGCATCCCTGAGTGCATCTGCTGCACTAACTTCCATAATTTTTTCAATTCCGGCACTCAGATAGTAAAAGCGATCGCTCCCATCTAATTCTCGAATAACTTTATAAATGGCACCATTTGGTAGGTTATCCCCAATTCGCCGCAACATTGCTTCTCGCTCTTGCAATGCTAGTTCTACTTGTTTGCGGTCTGTAATTTCCCCTAATGAACCAACCAACCGTACTGGATTTCCTTGTTGATCCCAGACAGCTTTTGCCCGTGATCTAAACCAGCTGTAACTCCCATCTTTGCACCGCAGCCGATATTCAACGTTATAATCTGGGGTTTGTTGCCATAAATAAGCTGTTTGGGCAGCAATGACTTGTGCATAATCATCAGGATGTATGCGTTTGCTCCATTCATCATCTTCACTGCTGAGTTCATAACGTTCATATCCCAACATCTCATACCAACGCTCAGACCTAAAAGTTTGATTAGTTGATATGTTCCAATCCCAAATTGCTTCATTGGTACCAGCAACAGCTAAATGCCAACGTTCTTCACTACATCGCAAGGCGGCTTCTATCTGTTGGCGTTCGCTGATTTCTCGCTTGAGTTCTTGGTTAGCGGCTTCTAGTTGTGCAGGACTGGGTAAAGCTAGTACTTGGGGCATCAAATGTATTAATTTCCAAGCTGTGTACAGTGAGACTACAGCCGCGATCGCTTTAACACCCCCACTTAGCCAATAGGTTGGGTACCACAACGTCCAAATGTCAATTAGGTGGGTAGTGCCACAAGTAATAATAAATGTTCCAAACAGCAAGAATATCCAGTTGAATGGTAAGTCTTGACGCTGGCGGACAAAATAAAATAGCGTCAAGGGAATGGAATAATAAGCAAGGGCAATTAAACTATCAGATACAATATGCAACCCTAATAAATTTGATTGCCAAAGATAGCAATGACCGTGAGGAATAAACTGTTGAGTAGTTAAAAAAATTTTAAAAAAACCCAGCATAAATTTCTCTCAAACACAAGCTCCCTAAAAATTACATCTATCCTAAAAATAGGCAATAGGGAATGCTGAGACAAAACTGTTAACAGATTATAGAGGTTGCTGGGAAGGTTAATCATCAATGACTTGAGTATTAACCTTTGACTGTGCGTATTTAAAATCCCATTGCTGTAGCTACAGCTGTTAATTCGGCGGGGATACCTTGCTTAAATTGACTATTACTGTGCTTAATAGCTGTATCTGGATCTTTGAGTCCATTACCTGTCAGCACACAAACCACTGTTGCGCCTGTTGGTACTTGGTCTTTGACTTTTAATAATCCGGCTACAGAAGTTGCACTGGCTGGTTCACAGAAAATCCCTTCTGATGCAGCTAAAAGCCGATAAGCATCTAAGATTTCGGCATCGGTGACGGCTTGAAAATTTCCTTGACTAGCAGTTTGAGCCGCGATCGCTTTATCCCAACTGGCCGGATTCCCAATGCGAATGGCTGTGGCGATGGTTTCGGGATGGGCGACTGGTTGACCATTAACTAAGGGTGCTGCACCTGCGGCTTGAAATCCCATCATTTTGGGCAAGCGATCACATTTACCCGCTTGGTGATATTGGCAAAATCCCATCCAATATGCTGAAATATTCCCCGCATTACCCACTGGGATACATAACCAGTCTGGAGCGTTACCTAGCGCATCAACTACTTCAAAGGCTCCCGTTTTCTGTCCTTCTAAACGGTAGGGATTAACGGAATTAACCAACGTTATGGGATAACTCTCGGCCATTTCCCGGACAATTTCTAAGGCGCGGTCAAAATTCCCTTTAATTGCCAGAACTTCGGCTCCATATAATAAAGCCTGCGCTAGTTTGCCCAGAGCAACATAACCATCAGGAATCAGCACAAAAGCATTCATTCCCCCACGCTTGGCATACGCGGCGGCGGCGGCGGAAGTGTTCCCTGTACTGGCGCAAATTACTGCTTTCGCGCCAGCTTCCTTGGCCTTGGAAATGGCCATCGTCATTCCTCGGTCTTTAAAACTCCCTGTCGGGTTGAGACCGTCGTACTTAACAAATACGCTGACTTGTCTGCCAATGCGTTCTGCGATCGCCGGCACCGGAATCAAGGGAGTGTTACCCTCTAACAAGGTAACAACGGGTGTATTGTCACTGACAGGTAAGTAATCACGATAGGCTTCTATCAGTCCGGGCCAAGGTTGGCGATGAGATTTAGCAACAGACAAGCTCACAGTCACAGGTTTTAAAAGTTTTTCACTAAAGATTTATGGGTATGGATGATGAAAGCTAGTATTTAGCTTTGTCTCTCCACGGTTTACACTTTGTATTCCAGAAAAATATTATCTTTGTTTGGTGTAGTTTTTTAGAAGATTTTTACATTTGTGCAGATCGTTAGTTTAACATAACCTTTTGCTCTCCTAAACCCGAATAGCAACTCTCGTCAAGCGCAAACTCCTATACCCTCAAGCATAAAGAACCTCGATTTTTTGTAGCGATAGGAACAGTGGAACATTAATTTCTCATCGCCGTCACTTATCACAAAACTCGTAACCTATCAGATGATATGATGAAAACTACACAATAATTTAACAAACCTTAAACCGACATTACTATAATATTTAATATTGGTGTGAGTTGAGTTGTGTATCTATTTAATAAACAATGTCTACATTATCTAGTGTTTCAGAACGGCAGTCTCAAGCTACTTTAATCAGTGATCTGAACAAGTCTTACTATCAAGCAGATCAGCAAGCAAAGTTGAAAAACCTGGAAGCAGAGGTAGATTCTCTGTTACAGCAATTACAAAACTTGAAAGAGCAAAAGTTAGCTGCTGCTCATCCAGAAGAAGAATAAATTCATTTTTAGCAAAAGCGATCGCCTGTACTATATCAGTCTGTTTGTGAGCATAGGGCTTTGGATTAACGCCTGTTTTTAGCTAACCAAAACATAAAACCGTAATTTTGATAATTTTTTTGAGCAAATCTAAGTTTGGCGATCGCTATCAAGACCCGTTGAGTTGTTTTTCTAAAAAATCTTTATACATAAACATTACCACTATCAAAAAAAATTAGGATAGTAGTAAGGTACTGATTTTATGTACTTGCTGAGTAATTTTCTACATAAATATGCTGACAAAAGCTGTTTGAGCAGTTTTATATTCAAACAGCTAAATATTCTACCTTGGCAAAAACAAGAAACACCTGCTCCGTGGGCAAAAATAAATGTGCTGGTGGATTCTTAGAAAAATTCCGTACAAGATGGGATATCTTTTTGGCTTTATATCAAGACAGTTTCCATCCCTCTCAACAATTAAATAATGTGCTAATAGCAAGTACTACCACAACTGGTGGTACTGCTGCATTCAGTAGAGAATTAACTTCTCAACGAAAATATTTTTTAGTCACAACTGGTCGGAGAATAGCTGATTTTGGTGTTTTTACCAACTCAATTAGTGGTGCGGGTAAAATTATCCCAATTCCTGAATCAGATTCGCTACGAGCAGTTTTAGTCGCAAGTGGTATAACTTTACTGCTATATAAGCGGAAAAATTACCTTCAAAAAAGGTAGTTGTAGTGATTTGTTGAGATTTAAGACTTGGCTGACTCATGATTTAATCGTTTGAGCAAATCTTGAATCTCTGCAATGGTATCTTTAGTAATTTTTGGCTGTTTCTCTAGCCAAGAATTAGCACTTTCATTTCCTTGTTGAACGGCTAAAATTAAGGCCCCCCAAGCTAATACCTCTGTTTGTTGTGGATTAACTTCTAATGTTGCTGCTACACGATTCCACAACTTGCCTTTTTCTGCTTTTAAAAGGATGGAAATTTCTTGTACATTTTGAGGTGATGCTTTAAATACTTTTAAAGCTTTAGACCAACGTCCATCAATTAAATCGGCCAAGACTTGTTCACTAGGACTAGCCCAGGTTTTTTCTGCTTGGGCTTTAGTGAATTGAGCATGTAGGCGAATTAAATCTATTTGAGCTTGTGCTGTGGCTGGTAAAGCGATTTTGCCTTGTTGTTGAATAGATTTTAAAGATTCTGAGGCTGGTGTCCACAAACCACTACGCGCAATTGATATGGCATTTTGGTAAGCAGTATCCTTGATGGCTGGTGGTTTTAGAGAAATTTTATCTAGCTCAATTGGGTTTAGGTAAAGCTTGGTAGGTTTAACTTGGTAAACGCGTAATTGGGGTTCTAAACCGACTGTTTGATCTAGAATTAACTCTTTAGTATCGTTACCAGTAACTTGCTGCCATTTTGGTAATTGGCCGTTAGAATTCTTCCAAGACAGAAGTTGGATTAAGTTAGAGCGTTCTGGATTGTAATACAAAATCTGACCATAGGCGATCGCAGTTGTACCTTTTTTATATTGCCCCTGTAAATTAAACCATGCTCCTGATGCTGGTGTTTCGTCATCAAAACCTTTAATTGTATTCAAAGGTAGCAGAGTATTAGTATCATCACTTTCTGCTGTTCCTTCAATCAAAGATTTTTCGATTCCAGTCACAGATAGTTGCGTCGCTAGACGATAATATTTTTCTCTTTTTGATTGAAATTCTGAATCTGTTGCTAGTTGATAAACCCGCAGTGCTGCTAGTTCTTGACAATTAGACTGACAATCGGTGCGTTGCTGAAAAATTGGTAATAAAAATGCGTTTTCGTTTTTATCTAAAGCTAGAGTCGCCCCGGATGTTTGTTTTTGTGCTTGTAAGCTGGCTTGAATTTCTGGTAATGTGTGCGGGTGTTCGCTGTAACCGAAGGGAATTTGCGCCCATTCTGGTAAAAACTTGTTCAGCCAAACTATCTTGTCGGGATTAAAAATAAACAGCCAACTAATCCAAGCAAACACCAGAATTAGCCCAGCACTACTGAACAAAACAGTGACTGCTATTGTTGATGTCAGCAAACTTACTTGTTGCGGCGTTTTTTCTACAATGTCTGTGGAAGTTTGATTGCGTCTAAAAAATTTGAGCGATAATCTGCGCGAGGGATGTGCCATATTGCTTCTCGGTCAATCTAGTAGGTGGTGTAAGGCTGGTTATTTTTACTTTTATACTCGCGTTTTCTCCTGTTGCCCAGAATAAGTTTTGTCTCATTTAGTACAAAGTCGGTAAAATTTCTCATGCCGAACCTGATATTTTTGCTTACACTCGAACTTCAGTATTGTAGGTAGAGTTTAAGAAATTGAAACTTAACGTGATTCGCTATAATTATCTGAAATTCTGGATAATCGCATCTTTCTTGATAGCAGGATTAAACGGCGGATCACAAACAGCATCCGCCCAGGATTATACAAATACAGAGACAGAAACAAGTCTAAGTTTAGACAATCAAAATTCCTCGATATTTCCTACCGCTGCAACAAATCAGGGTGTAAAAGAAGACACAGAACCGATGGCACAAGTCACATCGGTGTCGCAATTGAATGATGTCCAACCCAGCGATTGGGCTTTTACGGCTTTACAATCTTTAGTAGAGCGCTATAACTGCATTGCTGGCTATCCGAATAATTCATTTCGTGGCGATCGCGCTGTTACTCGATATGAATTTGCCGCAGGGATGAATGCTTGCTTAGATAAAATTAACCAAATTATTGCAGTAGCAGCACCCAGCGCCGAACTCGTAACCCGCGCAGATTTAGAGACAATTAAACGCTTACAAACAGAATTTAGTAGCGAATTAGCTACCTTGCGGGGACGAGTAGATAGCTTAGAAGCACGTAGCGCCGAAATTCAAGCTAACCAATTTTCTACCACAACAAAACTTAACGGACTATTAATTGTAGGTGTTCAAGGGCGGAGTTCTAACCGTGGTGATGTTAATCCCAGAGATGGTGTAAAAGACTCAGATGATAATGGAACAAACTTTAATGTTGTTAACTTTTCTTACCTGAGTTTAACTACTCAACTCACACCTCGTAGTTATCTATTTACAGGGTTGATAGCTGCCGATGGTACCACAAAACCTAAATTGAGTAATGACTTTGCACTAAGTTACGAATATCCCACAGATAACATATTAACTGTTACTGACTTGAATTATCGCTGGTTAGTCACTGACAAATTAGCGGTGATGGTAGGCACAGAAGGCGTAAATATGACCAACGCTTTCCGTGGCCCCGTTCGAGTCGAGAGTGCAGCTACAGGGCCTTTATCTTGGTTAGCACAAAGAAACCCAATTTTAGACATAGGCTTTGGTCATGGTGGAATTGCTGTAGATTGGCAATTTGCCAAACGCGCCAGTGTGCAAGCTTTGTATACTAGCTACACTCCGGGGAATCCCAGTCAACGCAATGGTTTGTTTGATGGAACTACGACGACAGCAGTGCAATTGTTATTAACACCAACTGATAGTGTTGATTTGAGTTTGTATTACGTTAATAATTATGCTTCTAATGGTTGTTTGCTTACCTTTGTTGGTGATGAATGTTTAACAGCGACTAATGCACCCTTACAAACCAATGCCTATGGTGGGACAGTCAGTTGGCAAATTTCGCCCCGCGTCACTGTCGGCGCATGGGGTGGTTATACTACTTCGTCTATTCCTGGGCGATCTGGTAGTGTGGACACGACGAATTACATGGTATTTCTGAATTTCCCTGATTTATTTGCTCCAGGAAATTTAGGCGGTATTTATGTGGGACAACCACCAAAAATTACTAGTAGTAATTTACCTGTGGGTAATAATGTGCCAGATTTTGAGAATACAGGTTTAGGACGTGCAGGTGGACAACCAGGAACCACCACTCAAATCGAAGCTTTTTATCGTTTCCGAATGGCAGATAACATCTACATTACGCCAGGGATAATTCATATCTTGGAACCTGGACATACACCAGACAGCGACCCAATTACGATTGGTATTCTTCGTAGTACCTTTTTGTTTTAGCGAAAATTTCATTATCAGTTTTACCAACATACACTAGGGCGCAATAAGAAAGGCGGGAGTCATATCTCCCGCTGGATTTAACTAGAAAACAAGTTTTATTTTTAGGTCAAAATGGATTTAAAAGACAAAGCTATTAAAAACATATTACTATAATAATACATAAGATAATACAAAACCAAGTAAATGGAAGAAATAGTAACTTTATATCGTCCAACTGGCCCCAAAGAGTTAGAATTGGTAAAACAAAGCGGCTATACAAAATGGCCTCCGCGACTGCCAGAACAGCCAATTTTTTACCCAGTGACAAACGAGCAATATGCAAAAGAAATTGCTACTAAATGGAATGTTCGAGATAGTGGTGTAGGTTATGTGACACGTTTTCAAGTCAAGAAAGAATTTATGGATAAATATGAAGTTCATCAAGTAGGAGCTTCATATCATACAGAATGGTGGATTCCGGCAGAGGAACTAGTACAGTTGAACGAAAACATAGTCGGTCAAATTGAGGTAATTGGAGAATATAGAGATTAAAACTGGACTTACGCGAGTGTCTTAAGTGATGTCTAAAAGTCAACAGTATTTAATTTAATCAACGGATGGAACAGTTTTATCAGCCAAATTTTTGAGATGAAGCTATAACAAAAAATAAATTCTTGTATATACAAGTTACAGGAATTTCAATCACCGTTTTTGGCTGATTTATCAGTGTCAAATGATTTTAATACCTGGAAAAAGAAAAAAGGTTTGGCTCACCACCAAACCTGACTATAAATCCAGTGCATAACAACATCCCGCATTTATTTACTCATGATTTTTCCTTCCGAGCATCTTCCTATAGGATGTATCCAAAACTTATAAAAACTGATAATACGCTAACTAGGTATTATTGATTACATTAAAATAAAATCATTAAGATGAATTCTTTTAAAATTCAAAAATGCTGATATAATTCACCGAATTTTGGCATCTATAGATAGTATTTATGGCTTGATTGATAACAATCAGCAAAATAAAAGACGGGTTTTCACCCGTCAAAATAGCTTGAAAGTGGCGATACACCTTGGATTAAAGAAGAATCATACAAATTAAAATTAGGAGGTTGTCAAGAAGACTCAGGATTTAGGCAATAAGAACAGTATTCATACTCTACTTACTGTTTTCACCAAAGTCATACTTGTACTGTTGATCAATTTAGCACCATCAAATTTTCATTAAATGCCAAAATGCCAAAATATTTAAGATATAAACAGCATTTTGAATTTATTTATAAGTCTTATTAGACAAACAATATTAGTAATTTGTGTAATTTATTTATGTTTTTGGAGTGCAAGTTCCTCAGACACCATTCAGTAGTAAAAATTACTAATTTTTTTGCGTATTCTTTAGGCACAAAACCAATTGCTATTCCATGATGATCTAAGATTGTTGGGTATTCTCTAGTTGACGATCGCCCATAGACCGATGATTGAAGTTGAACATCTCAGTAAAACTTACGGTTCTACCCCAGCGATTACAGATGTGACTTTTCGGGTTGAACCAGGGGAAATTTTAGGGTTTTTAGGGCCGAATGGCGCTGGTAAAACCACAACGATGCGAATTTTAGCAGGTTATTTACCTGCAACTAGCGGTACAGCGAAAATTTCTGGGTTTGATGTCCATGATAATTCTTTGGCTGTGCGTCAACGAATTGGTTATTTACCAGAAACACCGCCGTTATATCCAGAGATGACAGTAGAGGGGTTTTTGCATTTCGTCGCCAGAATCAAAGGTGTATCAGCAGGCGATCGCACCGCCAAGGTGAAAGCAGCGATCGCCCGATGTAACTTACAAGATAAACAGCGAGTCATTATTCGCAAACTCTCTAAAGGGTATCGCCAAAGAGTGGGCATTGCTCAGGCGATCGTTCATGATCCACCAGCCATCATCCTGGATGAACCCACCGTTGGACTTGATCCCCGCCAAATCATCGAAGTGCGAAATTTGATTAAAAGTCTCGCGGGGACACACACGATTATTTTGTCTACCCACATTTTGCCGGAAGTGAGTATGACTTGTAGCCGTGTCGCTATTATTAATCGTGGCAAGGTTGTAGCTACCAATACTCCAGAAAGCCTCATGACACAGTTGACAGGCGGGTCAGGATATGAATTAGAAATTGAAGGCGAAGCAAACCTAGCCAAACAAGTCTTGCAAAACGTTGCGGGTGTGAGTCTGGTAGAATCAATTCCTGGTCAGCATCTGATCCATGCTACAGACGGTCGCGCTTATTTGCGAGTGATTGCTCAACCGGGAACAGAACCGGGAAGAGAAATCGCCGCCACCTTAATCCGGGCTGGATTCGGTTTACAAGAAATGCGGCGAGTCAGCGCTACCTTAGAAGATGTGTTCTTACAACTGACCACCGAAGAAAAGCATTTTGAACCTGAAGCAGCCAACGAAGGAGAAACAGCATAAATGGGTATAGTACTGGCGAATATTATTGCCATTTATCGCCGAGAGTTACAGAGTTACTTTATCTCGCCATTAGCTTATGCGATCGCTGGGGTATTTTGGTTCATCTCCGGGTTATTTTTCGTCACCATTTTATTTGGCCCCGATGGAATTTTGCCCTCGGTTGCAGCCATCGACTTACAAGGTCAACAACTGGGTGTCCCAGTACCGTTAATTGATGTCCCCTATGAATTTATTCGGGCATTTTTAGACCGAATGGGTTGGTTATTGCTATTTATTTTGCCAATTCTGTCGATGGGACTGTACGCCGAAGAACGCAAACGCGGCACATTGGAACTTTTAGCCACCTCACCCTTAACAAATTGGGCAGTAGCGGTTGGAAAATTATTAGGCGTGGTGACATTCTTAATTACAATGGTTGCACCACTGTTGATATTTGAAGCGATCGCTCTTAGTGGTTCCAATCCACCTATGTCGCCAGCTATTCCCCTACTCGGTCATTTTGGCTTAATCTTGCTGGCAGCCGCAATTTTATCATTGGGAATGTTTATTTCCTCTTTAACAGACAGCACTATCCTCTCAGCTGTTCTGACCTTTGGCTTGGTTTTGTTACTGTTATTTGTTGATTTAATCGCTAAAAGTATCGGCGGCCCTTTCGGCGAAGCCTTGGGTCATTTGTCATTACTCAAACATTACAACACCTTCATCCAAGGAATTTTTGACACCAGCGCCATAATTTTATTTGCTAGTTACATTTTTTTAGGTATCTTTCTCACAGCACAATCAATTGATGCCCTACGTTTTCAAAGGCAATAGTTGATTAGTCAATAGTCAGGACTTTAGACTATTGACTAATCAACTATTGACCATTGACTATTGACAAAATATGAAAAAAATCACAAAAAAGCAACCTTGGAAATATTTATTTTGGCTGGGGCCGTTTCTATTCATGGTCGGCTTCACAGCAGGGTTAGTATCTGGTAGCTGGGGACTATTACCCCTAGCTTTTATGATTCCTGGAATTGCCGTTATTATATTTTGGGTAGTTTGGCAAAGCCAGCAAAGCCGTTGGTGGGCTAGTCGTTCTACCCAAGCAGGAACTAATGCGGTTGTTGCTACATTAGCTATCTTGGTAATTTTAGGGTTAATTAACTTTTTGAGTGTTCGCTATCAACTACGCCAAGATTTAACCGAAACTCAGTTATTTACCCTAGCACCCCAATCACAAGAATTAGTCCGTCGTTTGCCACAACCTGTGAAAATTTGGGTATTTGATACTAATCAAAATCCCCAAGATAGAGAATTACTAGAAAACTATCAACGGCAAAGTTCTAAGTTTCAATTTGAATATGTTGACCCCCAAAGCCGACCCGGAATTGCTGAAAAATTTGGGGTGAAAGAATATGGAGAAGTTTATTTAGAATCTGGAAATAAACGCCAATTAGTACAATCATTGAACGTCAATGAACGCCTATCAGAAATTAAATTAACGAATCGACTACAGCAACTTACTAATTCCACCGTTGTTAAAGCTTACTTTCTTCAAGGTCACGGTGAACATCCTCTGACTGGTGGCGAAAGTGCAATTTCTCAGGCTGTGCAAGGATTAACCGAAAAAGGTTACACCGTTGAACCACTAAATTTAGCTGACAAACTGCAAGTTCCTAACGATGCTGCGGCTGTAGTGGTAGCAGGCGCTAAACGCGGACTATTCGACGCAGAGGTAAAAGCCTTACAAAATTATCTCAATCGTGGCGGTAACTTGCTGCTGATGATTGATCCTGATACTGACCCCAAACTCAGCCCTTTATTACAAGAGTGGGGTGTGCGCCTCGATAATCGTTTAGCCGTTGATGTCTCCGGTGCAGGTGTGGGACTTGGCCCCGCAGCACCCATCATCACAGACTACGGACAACACCCAATTACCAAAGATTTTGGCAAAAATATTTCTTTTTATCGCTTGGCTAGACCAATAGAAATTACCTCCGTTGCTGGTATCCAGTCCACACCCCTACTGCAAACCAAAGCCTATCCCAATAGCTGGGCTGAAAGCGACCTGCAAAGCGAAAAATTAGAATTCAATCCTGATAAAGACCTCAAAGGGCCGCTGACTTTAGGTGTAGCGTTAACAAGAAAATTGCCAGCTACATCTAACTCTATTCCTACTCCGACAGCAGCGACAACTCCTTCGCCTTTAACCACTCCAACAACGCAAAATCAAGCAACTCCCACTCCCACAGTTACGACATCTCCAGCAACTCCCACTCCTACAGCCACCACTACTTCCTTACCCTCACCAGCCACTACTCCTGCAACAGAAGAGAAATCTGAACAATCTCCAAAAGAATCACGGTTAGTAGTTTTTGGAAATTCGGATTTTGCTACCGATGGAGTATTTCAACAGCAACTAAATGGTGATGTATTTCTCAACTCTGTCACCTGGCTGAGTCAACAAGACCAGCAACCCCTTTCCATTCGCCCCAAAGAACCGAAAAACCGTCGAATTACTTTATCAACATCACAAGCCAATGTCTTAACATTGTCATCTTTGTTGGTATTACCTCTGCTTGGCTTTTTAACGGCAGCTTTCATTTGGTGGCGAAGACGGTAGGAAGAAGTATGAAGTATGAAGTATGAAGTGTGAATTATGAAATTTCAACCTTTTGACTATTAACCAATGACTATTCCAAAAACGACTTTAATTTTGGTATTTTTGGCGCTGGGTTTAGGTGCTTTCGTGTATTTTCATGAAATTCGAGGTGCAACTCAGCAAGAAGAAGTCAAAGAGAAACAGCAGCAAATTTTCACTTTTGCAGAAGATGATGTGCAGTCTTTGACAGTAAAAACAAAAGCTTACACTCTAATGTTGGAACGCAACTCTCAAGGTAGTAATCCCAAATGGTTGCTGAAATATCCAGTATCAGAGTCAGCTAATGATGCGATTGTTTCTTATTTAACGGATTTGTTGGTTAAAGGTAAAAGCGATCGCACCGTATCAACCCCCGCTAACCAACTAACAGAATTTGGTTTAGCTCAACCCCACGCCACTATTGATATTAAACTAAAAAATCAGCAAACCCATCAGTTGATTTTAGGCAAATCTGATTTTAATAATCGTTTTGTGTATGCTCAAACTGACTCCTCTACACAACCAAACGGCAATATCAATGTATTATTAGTATCTACAGATTTTGCCAATGCTGTCAATCGGGAGTTGTCAGAATGGCGACAAACTGTTGATAACAGTAAATCAACACCTTTACCTACTAATCTTCCTCTACCAACACCTTAGAAGAAGTATGAAGTATGAATTGACTGAAATTAAATTTCTTTAACTACGAATTACAAATTATTTTATGTCCAAGACAACTGCCACCCTGCTCATTTCCTGCCCTGATCAACGAGGACTAGTTGCCAAAATTGCTAACTTTATTTATGCCAATGGCGGTAATATTATTCATGCAGATCAGCACACAGATTTTTCGGCGGGGTTATTTCTAACACGCATAGAATGGCAGTTAGCCGGATTTAATTTACCTAAAGATTTAATTGCTCCAGCTTTTAATGCGATCGCTCAACCTTTAGGGGCTAAATGGGAACTTCATTTTTCTGACTCTGTACCACGTATAGCGATTTGGGTAAGCCGCCAAGACCACTGTCTCTACGATTTAATTTGGCGACACCGTGCTAAAGAATTCAACGCAGAGATTCCTTTAATTATTAGCAATCATCCTCATTTAAAGGTAGTAGCTGAACAATTTGGTATTGATTTTCATCACATTCCTATTACCAAAGAGAACAAACCAGAACAAGAAGCTAAACAGCTAGAATTATTACACCAATACAAAATTAATTTGGTTGTTTTAGCAAAATATATGCAAATTGTTAGTTCTGATTTTATTGGTCAATTTCCCCAAATTATTAATATTCATCATTCATTTTTACCAGCTTTTGTTGGCGCAAATCCATATCATAGGGCTTTTGAAAGAGGCGTAAAAATAATTGGTGCTACCTCTCATTATGTTACTCAAGATTTAGATGCAGGGCCAATTATTGAACAAGATGTAGTGAGAGTCAGCCACCGCGATGAGGTAGAAGATTTGGTGAGAAAAGGTAAAGATTTAGAGCGAGTCGTATTAGCAAGGGCGGTACGGCTACACTTACAAAATCGTGTATTGGTTTATGGTAATCGTACCGTCGTTTTTGAGTAAG
Source organism: Nostoc sp. C96 (assembly GCF_059384975.1). Classification (NCBI taxonomy): domain Bacteria; kingdom Bacillati; phylum Cyanobacteriota; class Cyanophyceae; order Nostocales; family Nostocaceae; genus Nostoc; species Nostoc sp. C96. Next base: position 2,616,603 of record NZ_CM182020.1, read on the forward strand.
TGTTTTTTGCTGTCACACCATTTCACCAAATAATGATGCAAACAATGTCTCCTCTGCTCCTTCCTCTGCTCCCCTGCTCCCCTGCACCTCTGCGGTCTATTTGTATCAAAATTACAGTGAAACGGTAAGCTAATCGTCATTTAAGTTGCACCATGCTCATGGTAATAAAAGCTGCAAACCCTCTCCCCTACTCCCTGCTCCCTGCCCCCCTGCGGCCTCAATGTGCAAATTAAATGCTTAACAGCTTATCACCCTCTACCCTGACAAAATTCATCTACCCAAGAAGCTATAGTACGAGCATTGGTACTAAGAAATGGCTGAGTTTTGCTAGGTGAATTTTGTGGTTGGGATTTTTCTGGTAATTTGCCATTGGCAGACACTTCATTAGTCACAGTCAATGATGGTGGAGTTTTTGCTTGACTATCCACCACTATTTGGCGAGAAACTACAATGCTTCTGGGCATAAGTTTGACATGATTGGGAACTTCCGCTAAGGCGATGGTTTTACCGTTGCTGGGAACTGTGGTAGCCAAAGCTAAAGATGATATGGGTTGATTTTGGCGTGATTTACCAGAAGATTGCCGAGTTACCTTGGTAGCGAGTGTAAAGGCTGGTAAAGGTTTGTGTGCCTGTGGTAAATCTGAAATGATGTTTTCGGGATGTTGGATTGTAGCTAGAGATTGAGGAATAATATCATTAGCCGTGGCAAGCGATCGCACAGGTTTTTCTTCAAGAGATTTTTCCTCAGTAAACTCGCTCTGACATTGGTTGATAGCCACAACTTCCTCTAACTTTGTCAAACGTAACTCATCATCGGGATTGAAGTTCAGCCCCAAAGCTGTGACTATAGCATCAGGATTATTATTTAGATCCATCATAAAAGTCAGCATCTGCTCAAACTCTGGCTCTAAAACCGATAAAGTCGCCAAAATAAAGCCAGATGAGGGTCGGCGCAGACCATTATAATTTCCCCAAACTCGCATTTTCACCAGCCAGGGACGATTTTGTTGATAGTAACCCAGCCACTTCATTTTCAATGATTGACGTAGCTGCTGAATATTCATCGGATGCCTCTCTTGAGTCAAAAATAGTGCAGACCTGGTTGTTTGTAATTAGATTTATCCTTGGGGATGAAATCGATAATAAAGCATCTGTTTGACTCTTTCACCACATCGTAGATGTTGTTCTACCAATAGAGGTATTTCATGGGGTTGCACACCGCTATACCAAACCATATCAGGTAGAACTAGTACCATCGGCCCGTTACCGCATTGTCCCAAACAGCTACTTGCTGTGACCGTCACATCTGGTACTGGTAAATTTGTCAAAGCTGCTAAAACCTTAGCCGCGCCTTGCTTCTTACAGGTGCGATTGTGGCACACCCGCACACACCTGTGAGTAGATACTTGTCCGCTGACTGCTGAGTTTGGTGGTTGAGTTATGTTTGTCATTTGTCCTTTGTCCTTTGTCAATGGTCATTTGACCATTGACTATTAACCATTGACTAATTTACTGATAACCCTTTAGAGGCCAGCCACTCACTGTTAAATATGCGTGATTGATAGCGGGAACCACTGTCACAGAGGATTGTAACAATCGTATGTCCAGGTCCTAATTGTTTTGCCAAAGCAACAGCCGCCGCCACATTAATACCTGTTGAGCCACCCATCAAGAGGCCATCTTTCCGTAGCAATTGGTAAACGACGCGCAAAGCTTCTGTGTCATCTATTTGGATAGCATCATCAGCAGGTGCGCCTTCCATATTTGCTGTGATTCGACTGTTACCAATACCTTCAGTAATAGAATTACCTTCTAAATGGATTTCACCAGTTTTGATATAGCTGTAAAGTCCACTACCTAGAGGATCAGCAACAACACATTTAATCGCCGGATTTTTTGATTTCAGGTACAATGCAACACCAGCAAAGGTTCCACCTGTACCAGTTGCCGCTACCCATCCGTCTATTTTACCATCTGTCTGTGTCCAAATTTCTGGGCCAGTGGTTTCGTAGTGGGCGCGACGGTTAGCTAAATTATCAAACTGATTCGCCCAAATGGCATTGTCTAACTCAGCAGCAACTCTACCAGATAGCTTGACGTAGTTATTTGGGTCTTTATAGGGAACAGCAGGAACAGGACGAACTTCCGCGCCTAATGCTGTTAGTGCATCGATTTTTTCTTGAGACTGGGTATTAGGAATGATAATTAAGCATTTGTAGCCTTTGGCGTTGCAAATATGCGCCAGTCCAATACCAGTGTTACCTGCGGTTCCCTCAACTACAGTACCACCGGGTTTGAGCAAACCTTTTTCTTCCGCATCTTCAATGATATACAGTGCGGCGCGGTCTTTAACGGAACCACCAGGGTTAAGAAACTCTGCTTTAGCCAGAATTTCGCATCCTGTTTCTTCACTAAAACTGTTTAACCGAATTAAAGGTGTATTACCTACTGTGCCAATAAAGCCGTTTTTAATGTCCATTTTCCATCTTCTCGAATTCTTACCTATAAAAATTTTGGCTTATGGCGGTTGTAGAATTTACGGCTTCTATATGGATTTTCTACTCAAACAATAGGAAATTATATATGTAATGCAATAATTACTACCTAATCTTACTTAAACAGAACTTACGCAAAAATTAAATTATCAAAAGGCTTAATTTATCAAACCACAGAGAGAAGTTGCTTGCGGGGGTTCTCCCCGTTGGTTCATTACTGACAGTCTCAGGATTTTCTCAAGTTTCTACAGGTACACCAGGACGATAAATATAAACCCGACGATGCTTGCGGTCAATTAGCCAGCCGACGTTGCATAAATGCAAGATGAATTGAGATGTTTAACCATAATTAACGCCAAACAAATTTCATCAAGTTAATCAGCAACGCCGTTTTCAGGAGGAACATTTATCAACCTCCTGTGTCATTTATATTGAGTTACTTAAGTAATTAAATACTACTAAATATAACTCAAGAATAAATTTTTCTTCCCAAAAATTTCTGGAATGGCAAGAGATTTTAGGGAATCTAACTTCTAACTTGATTGAACAAACGCCCATTCTTAAAGCCGTAATATTACTGGAGTTTATGAAGTTTATAGTAAGTTAGCATACACAGTGACTAGATTTTGAGTGCCAATATCATTTCTTTGTTCTCAACGGAGTAAACACTGATGAAATCTGAAGAAGATCGCCGTCAAGAACTAGAACAGCGAGAACGAATACTGCGCGAAAGAGAAGTTGAATTACGACTTCGAGAAATAGAAACTGACATTCACGGTTCTCAAGCACCTTTTCATCAAACTGTGAAGCATCAGCCAGAAGATTCTCACAAACCTTGGGTAAAAAAAGCTATCCTCGCCGGAAAGTTATTTGCTTTGGGTGTGGCGGTGCTGGTTGCTGCCAAAATAGCCTCAGCCGTTGCTGGTGTAATTATTATTGCAGGATTGGTATGGATGTCTTACAAACTATTTTTTGAATCACCAAAGCAGAATCCTTAATTAGAGTATTATTATCATGAGTAATCAAGTACTAACTGACCAATTTCTGAAAGATTTAGAGCGAGTAGCCCAAGTACGTTCTGATATTTCTACACATTTGAATAATCTGGCTGAAACAATTACCAAAGCAGAGTTAGCTGGAGACTCTTCATCAGGTAAATTGAGCTTAGAACGTAATATTGAAGATATTGTATTAGCGAGTAAAAATCTGCGTCAAGGTGTGTTTCGCCTTTTAGTGTTAGGCGATATGAAGCGCGGTAAAAGTACATTCTTAAATGCTTTAATTGGGGAAAATCTTTTACCGAGTGATGTTAATCCTTGTACTGCTGTATTAACAATTTTACGCTACGGCCCCGAAAAGAAAGTTACTATTCATTTTAATGATGGGAAGAGTCCGCAACAGCTAGATTTTCAGAGTTTTAAGTATAAATATACTATTGACCCAGCAGAAGCTAAGAAATTAGAACAAGAGAAAAAACAAGCATTTCCTGATGTTGATTACGCTATTGTGGAGTATCCTTTAGCATTACTCGAAAAGGGAATTGAAATTGTTGATAGTCCTGGATTGAATGATACCGAAGCGCGGAATGAATTATCTTTAGGTTATGTCAATAACTGTCATGCAATTTTATTTGTCATGAGAGCTTCGCAACCTTGTACTTTAGGAGAAAGACGTTATTTAGAAAATTATATTAAAGGTCGAGGTTTATCTGTTTTCTTTTTAATCAATGCTTGGGATCAAGTAAAAGAATCATTGATTGATCCTGATGATACAGAAGAATTGCAAGCCGCAGAAGATAGACTCAGACAAGTATTTAAAGCAAATTTAGCTGATTATTGTTATGTAGATGGTCAAGATATTTATGATGAGCGAGTATTTGAGCTTTCGTCAATTCAAGCACTCAGACGACGGTTGAAGAATTCCCAGGCTGATTTGAGTGGGACTGGCTTTCCAGAGTTTATGAGTGCTATTAATACTTTTCTTACCAGAGAACGGGCGATCGCAGAACTCCGTCAAGTAAGAACTTTAGCCAGACAAGCCTGTAATCATACCCACGAAGCCATAGCTAGACGCATACCTTTACTCGACCAAGATGTAGACGAATTAAAAAAACGCATTGAGTCAGTAGAACCAGAGTTTAACAAACTCACCGATATCCGCGATCAATTTCAAAAAGAAATCATCAACACTAGAGATACTCAAGCGAGAACAATATCAGAATCGTTTCGCAGCTATGTTTTAAATCTCGGTAATACATTTGAAACTGATTTTTTACGCTATCAACCAGAACTAAATCTGTTAGATTTTCTTAGTAATGGTAAACGTGAAGCCTTTAATAATGCACTACAAAAAGCCTTTGAACAATACATTACCGATAAATCTGCGGCTTGGACTTTAACTGCTGAGAAAGATATTGATGCAGCATTTAAAAAACTATCTCATAGTGCTGCACAATATGGTGCATCATACAACAAAATTACAGATGAAATCACCGAAAAACTCACAGGACAAAAAGTTAATGTTAACGCTCACACTTCCACAGAAGAGGATAAATCTCCAGGCTGGGCAAAATGGGCAATGGGATTGTTATCTTTAACAAAAGGTAATTTAGCTGGAGTAGCATTAGCTGGCGCAGGATTTGACTGGAAAAATATCCTGCTGAATTATTTTACTGTAATTGGAATTGGCGGTGTAATTACAGCAGTCACAGGGGTTTTACTGGGGCCAATTGGCTTTGCATTACTCGGTTTAGGTGTAGGCTTTTTGCAAGCAGACCAAGCACGTAAAGAGCTAGTTAAAACTGCCAAAAAAGAGTTAGTAAGATACTTACCCCAAGTCGCGCACGAACAATCACAAACTGTCTACAATGCAGTTAAAGAATGTTTTGAATCTTACGAAAAAGAAGTAAGCCAACGCATTAACGATGATATTACTTCTCGTAAATCTGAATTAGATAATTTAGTCAAGCAGAAACAAACACACGAAATTAATCGAGAGACTGAGTTAAAACGGTTAAAAACCTTGCAAGAGGATGTGATAACTCAATTGCAAAAAATAGAAGCATCCTATAGTAATCTGCTTGCTTACTATAGTTAAGTTAGATAATTAAACCACAAATAAATTATTTATCTGTGGTTTTTAGATTCACCTCACTATTTGAAAAATCCTCCGTGCAACTTTGCGTTAAAACAAAGCTAAACTAAATTTAGATGCAGACAATAATCAGGGAAATATGCCAAAGCCGGATGAGAATTACCAAAACTTAGCAACATCTCTCAAATCTGCATCTAAATTACTCAACTTAGAACGCACATCAAAACTGTATCAAGATATAAATTCCATCTGCAATTATCTAACTAACCCAAACTTCACAATTGCCGTATTTGGCCCCTTTAATCATGGCAAATCAACCTTACTAAATGCCATCTTAGGGACGCGCACATTACCAATTGATTTGATTCCCACCACAGGCGCAGCGATTACTGTCAAATATGCTTCTGATGTCAGAACTCGCATTATGTTGCGGGATGGGACGGAAATTTATCGCAGTGGAACGGAAATTTTACAGCAATATGCAATTCTAGATGGTGATAGACAGATGCGAAAAGATGTGGTATCTGTCGAAGTATTTTCTCCCCATACTTTTTTAGAAACTGGTGTAGAGTTTCTTGATTTACCAGGAACGAATGATAGAGATGAACAAGATAATTTAGTTAAAGAACAATTACTTAGTGCAGATTTAGTTGTGCAATTACTAGATGCACGTAAGTTGATGACTTTAGGTGAGCGAGAAAATTTACGCGACTGGCTATTAGATAGAAATATTAAAACAGTTATTTTTGTTGCGAATTTTCTGAACTTACTAGAACCAGAAGAACAACAACAAGTGCAAAGTCGTCTGCGGTTTGTTGCAGAAAGTTTTCGTGCTGAGTTACCACCAGGATTCAGCAATTTATATCGTGTGGATGCTTTACCTGCTTTACGCGCCAGGTTAAAAGGTGATGTGAGTGCTGCGAGTAGTAGCGGCTTAGTGGCTTTTGAAACTGCACTACAAAATATTGTGGGCATTTTACAACAAAATCGGGGTAGTGTGAGGTTGCCGAGAGTGCAGGCGATCGCATCCCAAATTCAATTATCATTAAAAAATAAAATTGACCCTATTGCTAACGAATTTAAAGAGTTTAATGACAAACAAACTGCCAAAATAGAAATTAAACAAAAAGCCAAAAATCTGATTACACAAGGATTTAATCAGAGTCTGTCTGAATTACGTGATTGGCTATCTTTACCAAAATTACTTGCTAAATATCAAGCTGATGCGGCTGTTGCATTAGCAGAAAATAATTTTAAATCTTGGCAAATAGGTAAACTCAAAAAAGACCTGACAAATTTACAGTTACCTATAATGAAATGGCTATATCAAGCTTATGATTTTTTTAAAGAAGAACGTCCCGAAGATTTATTAATTCCTTTCCCTCCAGAACCACAAATTATTTTACCGCCTAAGTCAGATAATCATGAACTGTTAAGTGAACCTGGTGCAGCCGCAGTAGGTGGTGGAATTGGTTGGTTGTTAGGTGGGCCAGTAGGTGCTGCTGTCGTTGGGAGTATTTCATATATTTTAAATAAGAATATTCAAAAACAAGAAGAAAAATCAAATAATGAATCCTATCATCAACAAGTCGCTAAAATTTGCATAAATGTAACTGAAGATTATTTTTCTCAATTTAGTAATCAAGCTTTATCAATATTATCTGTATTTGAAACTCAAGCTGAAAAAGTAATTTACTTTCAAGTTCCTGAAGAACCTCAAGAATTAATTCAAAAGCGTGCGGAATTACGACAACTTCAACAAGGCTTTAATCAATTGCTGAATGAGTTAGAAAAAGCCAAAATTACTACTAACTATCAACCTTATCAAGAAACACCAAAATTTATTCCTCCTCAACCTCAACAACAATCTTATCGACAGCCAGAAAGAGTTTATACTCGTCCACCACAACAGGAAAATACAGCCAAAACTTCTGATAAAAAGGTAGAACCGCCAAAACAGCAAGTTTACTCACCTCCACCACCACCAAAAACTACACCTTCACCCAAACCCGCAGAAGTAGAAGCAAAGTTTCGCAATTGGGAACTGGATGAAGAAATCGCTCGTATGAAAGCCGAGATGCGTTCTCCGAATCCTAAACAGCAGACAAATCAACATACCCAAGCGCCTAAACCACCTCAAAGCCAAACTGAAAAAGATAAAATTACTCGCGCTTATAAAATTTTAGATTTACCACAAGATGCTGCTTTTACTGATATTAAACAAGCTTATAAAACTTTAGTTAAAAAATGGCATCCAGATTTATTTGTCAACCAACCTCAAATGCAAAAACAAGCTCAGGAAAAAATGCGGTTGTTGAATGAAGCTTATACAGTTTTATCTGAGAAGAAATAGGGGTGTGGGTGTATACGGGTGTAAGGGGAGAAAAAAACCGGGATTAACCCGGTATAATTTTGTATTACGTTTGCGATCGCAGTGTTAAAGACACGGTAGTTGTGAGCATTTGAGGGGGTCGCCAAGAGACAAGCGATCGCCTGATAATATCAATTACAGTTTGTTCCTTAAAAGAAGAAGCCTGCTCATCCAGCACTACTTGTCTCACTCGTCCCTTATTTATCTGCAACTCAAACACTAAATCGCCACTGCAACCTGTAGGTAATTGGATAGATTCTAAATACTGAGTCAAAAGAGCAATCATCTGCTCATTTAATCCTGTCACACTCAAAACTTGTAGAAGCTGAACAGGTGAAATTCTTGGTAAAGGAGTTGTGACATCCTGAAGACTTTCATAAGACATACCACCGTATTGGAGTTCAATTTTCTCTTCTTCAACTGGTGACATTCCTAGAGGTTGTGCAAGGGGAGACATCGCTGCTTGAGGTGATGCTAGAAGAGGTGGGGTTTTTTTGCGTTGTAAAAACTCAGGTGCAGCAGATATCGCCCTTGCCATAATTGGCGCAGCAGCACTAACAGCACTCCCGAAAATACCTTGATGGCTGATACCTTCAGGCATTTCTACAGGTACTTGCACTGAAATCGCACCCTCAGCCGCATTACCTCGCACATCATCACTCACAGCAACGAAAGCTGTATACTGCGATAAAAGTTGATAGGTCCAGCGCCGTATCTGTCACTGCTTCCACGCCTAACTTAGTTTCACCACTCACCATCTGATTCATCAAATCTTTGATGCGGGAACGTCCCCAAAGTTGAGCGATCGCAGCATTACCAGTTTCTTCAAAGTTCAGGTTAAAAGTATGCTGATAGCGTGTACCACCCGCAGACATTCCAGTGATGTGCAGTTTTCCCGCACGCGCGTCAGGCTTCCTTCCAAATAACACTAACGGCTGTTCAGCAAATAAATCTGGTGGGGTGGAAGGATAGATAATTGGGGACTCGCCATCACCTTCCCATTGCAAATTAATGTTAGCGAGAACAGGATTATTGATTTGACGGTAGAATTTTTCGACTACCTCATCAGTTGGCTCATCGTGGCGAATGATGCAAGCCATACCTCGTCCTAGTTCCGCAATGCGGTTGAGTAAAAAACGATTGACAGAACTACCTGCACCAAAGCTATAGAGTCGGTTTCCAGGTTGGAGATGTCGTTGCACTTCTGAGAGAATTTGGTTTTCGTTGCCGATATAACCATCCGTCAGCAGTACAATACTCCGCAAGCGTCCGGGATCTGTGACAGGGAAATTCAAGACGGTGCGAATTCCATGTAACATCTCTGTTCCACCATTAGCACTCAATTGATTGATGTAATTGATAGCTCGTGTACGATTTTGAGAATTATTGGCGAGGGGAACAGGCGATATTTGCCGAGTAGTATTTGAGAAATCAATAATACTGAAGGTGTCATCAGGATTCAGTCTGTTGATGAAGCGGCGCATCAATTCTTGACATTGCATCAATGGCGCACCCATCTGTGAACCAGAAGTATCGATGAGAAACACTACATCTTTAGGAACAACTTGATCTAGACGGTATTGGAGCGCAGGAATTAAATATAGTGCAAAGTGTCCACCCCGTTCATCAGCTTGGGTGAGTACGGTGGCTTGGGTAGATTCGCCTGCTACTTGATAGCGTAAAATCAAGTCTTTGTTAGGAATCTTATCCCCGCCTGCTAATTTCACCAACACCCGTTTACCTTCATAAGCTAACTGAATTTGGTGAGAAGGCGATCGCACATCCTGAATCTCAACTCCCGCATCAATTTCTATTGTTACATTAATATCGTGGGGTGATCGCATACCCGATGGTAAGATAGGTGCATTCAACCGTGAAGCATCTGGAACTATATCCGTATCTTGATTTTGAGTCATAGGTGCAGTAGCCGAACCTACACCGCCTGCGTTTCCCTCAATGGGTATCCCTGGAATGTAACGTGGAGCAACCACCATCGGGAAAACAAACTCATAATTACCCGCAGTAAATTTCAAGCTTTCAGAGTAGCGAATAATCACATCAATTTGCTCACCTGGTTGAATGTTGGCGAGAGATTGAGTAAAAATGTTGTCCCGTTCTTGTTCCAACAGTCCGGCGGTGCGTCCTTGTTCCTTCGCTTGCTCGTAGATTTGCTGTGCTTCTTGGCGTTTTTTAATACTACCTTTAATAGTCTTGTCCCCAATCCGAATTAGCATATCATCAACAGCCGCCTCATCCGGTAACGGAAAAATATAGACAGCTTCTAACGTAGTTGTAAAAGGATTTTCAAAGCTTTGGGTAACTTCCACCCGCGAGATATTCCCTGCAATTTTAGCTTGCACTTCCGTATGCTTCAGAGGAAAAGCAATTTGCCGTTGTTCAGGAGTTTGAACATATAAGCCACCAGCTTGGCGTTCTATAGTTTGAGTCATATCTGTTACCTCACGCTGTTTTGTTATGTCTCTAGCGTAAGCGCGTTGATTTGGCAGATATGCTCAGTTTTGTGTTCAGTCGATGCTCAGTGGTTGGTTGATTGCCAAATATGGCTGTTTAGTAGAATGTTAATTATCATAGATTAGCTTGACTGTATAATTTTTAGTTAAATAATATACAGTATTAATAGCAGGGTAAAACTTCATGGCTAAAGTTAATTTAGATGCTTTGATTCCACGGGAAGATTTTGAAGTAGAAGAAAATATAAATTCTGGTACAAAAAAAGACAGAATTGATATTGATGATATCAAAGCAGATTCATTTTTCTTTACAAACATCCGCAAACCAGATTTCCAAAGAGAAACAAACGAATTGGATAAACTCAAAGTCTGTGAATTTATTAAAAGTTTTATTGAGGGTGATTTAATACCAGCTATTATTTTGTGGCGAAGTAAAGGTGGCTATTTATTCGTAATTGACGGTAGCCATAGATTGAGTGCTTTGTCTGCTTGGGTAAATGATGATTATGGTGATGGTAAGATATCAAAGCTCTTTTATGATGGAGTCATTCCTGATGAACAAATTAAGGTTGCTGACGAAACACGAAAATTAGTTAACAAAACAGTCGGCTCCTACGAAGATTTTAGATTAGCTCTTACACGACCTGATAAAGTTAAACCGGAAGTTGTCAAATATACAAAAAATTTAGGAGCATTAGCAATACAGCTTCAATGGGTTGAAGGTGATGCAAGTAAAGCAGAAAGCTCATTTTTTAAAATTAATCAGCAAGCTGCACCAATTGATAAAACTGAACTAAAACTTCTAGAGTCTAGAAGAAAACCTAATAGCATTGCAGCACGAGCAATAATTAGAAGTGACAGAGGTCATAAGTATTGGTCATCTTTTCCAGATGAAATCCAAAACCAAATACAAGGAATAGCTAAAGAGATTAATGAGATACTTTTTGAACCCAAATTGCATAATACTATAAAAACTTTGGATATACCAATGGGAGGAAAACTATATTCTTCTCAAACACTACCGCTAATTTTAGATTTTGTGAATATTGTTAATAATATAGATTTTAATAATAAAGGTGTTAATGATGACACAACAGGTGAAACAACAATACAAATTCTGAAGAATGTCAGAAAAATTTCATATAGACTCAATGGTAATCATCCTTCATCTTTAGGATTGCACCCTATTGTATATTTTTATTCAAAAGAAGGAAGGCATAGAACCGTATCTTTACTCGCTATTGTTGATTTTGTTATGGAACTGGATAAACGCAAAAAAATCAATTACTTTATTGAAGTTAGGGAGAAATTTGAAGAATTTCTCATTGATAACGATTATTTGATTCAGCAGATATATGTCAAATATAGGTCTGTACAAAAAAGTTATAAATATCTATCTATTTTCTTTCAAGAGATAGTGAATCATTTAAAACTAGGACAAACAATAGATGATGTAATACAGAATATCACGTCTAAAAGTGATTTTAACTATTTAAATATTCGTCAAGTAAGTCAACAAATTAATTCATCAGAAAAAGACTTTGATAGCCATAAAAAAAGTGAAATTTATATAAAAAATACATTACCAAACGCACCTAGATGTCAGATTTGTAATGGTCTGATTCATAGAAATTCAATTTCGATTGATCATATACAACGCAAAGAAGATGGTGGCTTGGCAACTATAGAAAATGGACAGCTAACACATCCATACTGTAATACAGGATATAAAAATTAAGTAATAAAAGCATTGGGGCGTGTTAGGATATCCTACAAAATTTGGTAGAACAAATATGAAAGCGATCGCAGTAACTGGCAAAATTGATGAGTAAAAAAACAGTGATAGCACCCCAGCCGCGATCGCAGGTAAAAATTAAATAAGAATATCCATCTCAAAGTCATGAGTACCAAAATCACCATTACATTGCCTGACGAGATTTACCAACGCGCTGAACGCTTTGCACGACTGGCAAATCGGGATATTGCCAGTGTTTTAGCAGATACAATTCAACTCTCGATTCCACAAGTGAGAGCAGAAGTTAACAGCCTAGAGTCTATCTCTGTTCTCTCCAACGAACAAGTTCTAGAATTGACAGAACTGCAAATGGAAGCTGAACAGGATTCTCGATTGAGTGAACTGCTAGATCGCCAACAAGCAGGTACTATGACAGAAAATGAACGTTCAGAGTTACAAACCTTGATGCAAATTTATCAAGAAGGACTCTTACGCAAAGCAACTGCGCTCAATGAAGCTGTGAAACGTGGGTTGATTGAACCTTTAAGCTAGTGAGTCAAATTCCAGAAGAAGTCAGGGCGCGAATTCGCACACAGGCAAATAATCAATGCGGTTACTGTCTTAGTCTGCAAAAGTATGTTCTGGGAATTCTAGAAATCGAACACATAATTCCTAAAGCAGCAGGCGGTAGTGATGATGAGGAAAATTTGTGGCTTGCCTGTCGATTATGCAATTCTTACAAAGGTATCCAGACCGATGCAAGAGATACAGTAACGAATCGTAAAGTAAAACTTTTCAATCCTCGTCAACAAAAATGGCCTGATCATTTCATTTGGACAAATGATGGTACTCAAATTACAGGTCTAACTGCCTGTGGCCGGGCAACTGTCGTAGCTTTGCAACTGAACAATCCCTATGCTGTTACTGTCAGGCAAGCTTGGGTGTCTGCTGGTTGGCATCCACCAACTGAAACCTGAGTAACATTACTTTAATTCCAGCGTTGCTGTTGAGCCAAAATAGAGACAATCTGCTCAGTTAACAGATATATGTCAAACTCGCTCAAAGCATCAACGACTGGACTGGCAATTGTAGACAAGGCGCGAAAACGTCTTGGCTGGACGAAAACCAGCACGGCGCGTTGGTGGCAAGATGCTCATACTTCTAGAGCAACTTTACGGCGATTTTGGCAAGGCGATCGCATTCAAAAAGAAATTTTTATCGCTATCTGTCAGACTGTTGGTATCAACAATTGGGAAAGTATTGCAGACACCTCTAATGCAGATTCCGAAGAAATCTCTACACCATACCTTGATTGGAATGAAGCACCTGATATTGAAAGCTTTTATGGACGCAACCAAGAATTAGCTCAGTTAGAGCAATGGATTTTAGGTGATCGCTGTAAATTAGTTACAATAACAGGCATTGCTGGCATTGGTAAAACGGCTCTGGCACTAGCTTTAGCCGACCGCATTCAGTTACAATTTGATGGTTTAATTTGGCGATCGCTTCATCCTGCACCATCCCTAAATTCTCTGCTAAATGGACTTCTCAACACCTTTGAGCAAACTGCTGTTCAGTCTATTCCACAAGACATAGCAAAACTTATCCACCACCTGCAACAACAGCGATATTTGTTAATCCTTGATGGTTTAGATGAACCAGAAAACCACTATCATCTTATCAAGCAATTAAGCCGCGATTGTCATCAAAGTTGCATTCTCCTTACCAGTCGTGAGCAAGCAAACATAATTGAATCTAATACAAAGACAGTTCGCCATCTTGCCTTAAAAGGATTACCAAAAGCTTCGGCTATAGAATTATTGCAAAGTAGAGGATTGACAGGTAAAGAACTCGGACTATCAACCTTGATTCAACTTTATCGCGGCAATCCCTTAGCATTGAAACTTGTTACGCCATTGATTCAGTCGGTGTTTGGTGGGAATATCGCCGCCTTCCTCAGTCAAAATACTATAGTAATTGGCGATCGCTTGCGTGCTATCCTCAAGCAACAGTTTGAGCAACTTGCTGATTTAGAACAAGATATTCTCTATTGGTTAGCAATCTGGCAACAACCAGTCTCTTTCAGCCGATTGAAAACTCATTTACTCATTTCTCTTGATCCAGCCACAGTTTTATCAGCAATCGTCAGTTTGGAAAGGCGATCGCTTTTGGAAAAATGGATCTGTAGTGGTGAACCCGCTTTTACTTTACAACCACTGGTGATGAAAATTGTCACTGATGAATTAGTAGAACGTGCTGCTCAAGAGATTATTCAGGTGGTGCAGAGTCATGATATTTGTAATTTTAAAATCCTGCGAACCCATTGGTTATTACGTCCAGGTAGCGATGATATTGTAGGCGATCGCATTTTGCATCAACTTCAAGAAAAACTGTGGCAAATTTATGGTGCAAATCTTGTGCAAACTCTTGAGGATATTTTATTGCTTTTGAAGGGTAAATCTCCCTTAGCAATTGGTTACATTGCTTGCAATATTACAACTATTATTAAACGCTTAGGCTCATGATATGGCTACCAAATTTTAGACATATTCAAGACAAATCCTGGTAAAAATGGCTCTGCACTTACTGTATCAGGACTCTCTAAACATTCTTCTAATTGACCGGGACAATAAATATAAACTCGGCGATGCTTGCGGTCAATCAACCAACCTAGCTGCACCTCTAGTTCTTGCATATATTCTGCCATTTTATCTTTCAGGGGTTGGAGACTATCGCTAGGCGATCGCAGTTCAATGACAAAATCGGGACAAATAGGTGCAAACCTTTGTTGTTGTTCTGGTGAGAGAGTATTCCACCGTTCTATTTTCATCCAAGAAGCATCAGGAGAGCGTTTTGCACCTGTGGATAATGTAAAGCCCGTACTGGAGTCAAAACAAATACCTGTGCCATCTTTTTCTGACCAAACTCCTAGCTGTAAAGCTACATTAAAGTTACGATTGCCTGTTTCTGTACCCGTCGGGGGCATAATTGATATTTCTCCAAATTGATTACACTCAATGCGTAGATCACGATTCACTTGACAGAAATCAAAGAATTGTTCGTCTGTCATTTGCATTGATGGCGGCATTTGTATAACAAAGGAAGATGACAGCATCATAGTTCAACATCTGACTTTATTTTCCATTCTTACGTAAATACAAAAAAACGCAAAGATAAAGCTTTGCGTCTTGTAAACGAATTGACTTAAAAATTTATCTACTCAATATTAAGTAGTTATTCTCACTCAGCAATCACTACTTGTTAGGTTGAGGAGTTAACCGCAGATAGGGTTTGACTACTTCGTAACCTTTGGGGAATTTTTCTTTTAAGACTTCCGGGTCTTTGAGGGAGGGGACGATGACAACCTTATCGCCATCTTTCCAGTCAGCTGGGGTAGCCACACTGTAGTTGTCGGTAAGTTGCAGTGAATCAATTACGCGCAAAATTTCGTCAAAGTTGCGTCCGGTGCTGGGGGGGTATGTGAAAGAAAGACGCAGTTTTTTGTTGGGGTCAATTACAAACACTGAACGCACTGTTACAGCCGCGTTAGCGTTGGGGTGGATCATGTCGTAAAGGTCAGAAACCTTACGATCTGCGTCTGCCAAAATGGGGTAGTTGAGTGTGGTGCTTTGAGTTTCTTCAATGTCGCCTACCCAACCGTTATGAGATTCTACATCATCAACGCTGAGGGCGATCGCTTTCACATTGCGCTTGTCAAATTCGGGTTTTAGTTTGGCAACTGTGCCTAGTTCTGTAGTACAAACAGGTGTAAAGTCAGCAGGGTGAGAAAACAGCACTACCCAGCTGTCACCTGCCCATTCGTAAAAATTTATGTCGCCATGTGTAGAGGCTTGTGTAAAGTTGGGTACTGTATCACCAAGATGGAGAGTCATGAGAGATTCCCTGTAGATAAAGAGGCAGATGTAGTCTACTTTGCCATCATCCCATAGAACATCGGTTTCCCTATCGACTTGTAGCTGTTTTTTACAAAATTTTAATTTCTCAGCGTAGAGACAGGGATAGGCGCAGTGTAACTAGATGAGGCTTGATTATTATACAGATATAATGTTTGTCTTTTGCACTCAATAAAGTTAACTGAAAATTAACTTTTCTAACACACAATAGAATCGGAACATAACTTATTGCAGAGATTGTTAAATCACTAATCGTTCTCGGAGAAGTGCATGATTTTTCAAAGGTCTCGGTTTCTGACGCAGCTTGTAGTAATCTCTGCTTTAGCGTTCGTGACAGGGTGTAACACTAACTCGACTTCTGACGATAATTTTACAGGGTTAAAAGTCAAACTATTAGTTGGTAGTGCTTTGGGAGACTTCTGTAACCAAGCGGCAAAAAACTTTAATGCTACACAACCAAAACTAGATAATGGTACAGCTTTTCAGGTGAAATGCGAAGCACTAGGTAGTGGCGATGTTGTGACTGAGATAGTTGGTCTAGCAGATCAATTACAAAAAGGGACAGTACAAGCGGATGCAGCAGATTTTCCCACAATTATTTCTCTGGATGGAGATATATATCAAAGCCAGTTAATTTACCGGATGAACCAAATTTCGCCGGGGAAAAATTACATTCCAGACATTATAGAATCACCACTCATTGCTAACACGCCAATGGTATTTATGGCGCAAGCTGATGTCGCGGCTGGATTACGAAAAGTAGCTGACCCTTACAAGGTGTTGGTGACAGCAAAAACTCACCGCGATATTGACCCAGCCTCACCACCGTTAACAGTTCATTATGTACATTCTGCGCCGACGCGTTCTAATTCTGGGTTACAAACTCTGGTAGCACAATACGTCAGTGTATCGGGTAAACGTCCTGAAGATGTCACAGTGGCGGATGTGCAGAAGTTTCAATCCCAAATTCAACAAATTCAAAGCAAAATTACCCGTTACGGTGTTTCGACTAATTCTCTCGCCCAAGCAATGGTGAAGAATGGCCCATTTTGGGCTTCCGTTGGTTCAGTGTATGAATCTAGTGTAATTGTTGCTAATTCAGGCTTACCAACGGGACAGCAGCGTTATCAAGCAGTTTATCCCAAAGCTACATTTACTTCTAATATGCGGGCGATTGTACCGAATGCACCTTGGGTAAGCGCGGATGAGAAGGCGGCTGCGGAAAAGTTTATCACCTATTGGCGATCGCCAGAAACTCAAAAAATTGCCACTGATTTGGGTTTACGTCCCGGAACGCCAGGGGTTGCTTTAGGTGCTAAGTTTACTCCCGAATTCGGTGTAGAAGCCCAAGCTAAGTATGATTCTTTGCGTCCACCAAAGCCAGAAGTTGTAGACGCAATGCTGAAATCATGGCAAGAATCAGCAAAAAAACCGTCGTTGGTGGTGGTTGTTGTTGATTCTTCGGGGTCAATGTCAGGAGATAAATTACCTGCTGTACAAAATACTTTACAAAATTACATTAAGAATTTGGGGCCAAAAGAGCAAATTGCTTTGATTGATTTTGATTCAGTAATTCGTCCGCCTGTATTAGTAGATGGAACACCCCAAGGACGCGATCGCGGTTGGCAATTTATCAATGGTCTTCAGGCTGATGGTGGGACAAAATTATACGATGCTGCCCTAGAAGCTAGGAATTGGCTACAAAAAAATCTGCGTAAAGATGCTATTAACGCTGTGTTGATATTAACTGATGGAGAGGATGCAGGTTCAAAAATTAAGTTGAATGAGTTAGAGGAAGAATTGAAAAAAAGTGGTTTTGCAACTGACCAAAGAATTGGATTTTTTACTATTGGCTATGGTAAAGAAGGTGAATTTCAAGCTGATGTTTTGAAAGAAATTGCTGAGTTGAATGGGGGGTATTATTCTCAAGGAAATCCTGAGACTATTTTGCAGCTAATGTCAAATTTACAGGTAGAGTTTTAAACTTAAATTATGAAATTAGTAAATCCTCTATATTATCCTTTGGCAGTATTAGCTGGAGGAATTTCTCTATTCTTCGGGGTACGTTTACTGCAATTGCCCAGCTTAGTTATGTTACCAGTCGCTTCTGGTATTACTATACTTGGCGCAAGTTTGATAAAATCTCGTGAACCCAGCACTTTTGAATTAGCGAATCCTGAATTAGAAAGAGAAGTAAATGCCGTCAAGATGGCTGCTTTAGGATTAGTTAATCAATCAGAAAACTTGCGTTCAGAAGCCAAAAAACTATTAACTGATTCATTCCAAATAGAACTTTTAACAGCCGTAGATATAAATTGCGATCGCACTGCTACATTACCAAATCAAATAGACAGCCTAGCTTGGAACTTATACGGCAACACCCCAATACTTTCGGTTAGTTCTCTAGAACAGCAATTAGTTGAAGTACAACAAAAACTTAGCGCGAGTTCTGGTGTAGCAAAAGAACATCTTAATCAATTAGCCGCAAGCCTTAAACGCAATCTCAAATTAGCCCAAGATGGTGAAGATACGCGGTTAGCCAGAATTATTAATATTTCGACTTTAATTCAAGATTGTACAGGAATATTGCAACAATTACAAACTAAATTGCGTAACTCTGATTTAAGTGATTCTCAACACCTGAACGAAATGCAATCACTTAGCAATGAGCTAACTAGCTTAGTAGAAAATCTTGATTTATTAGTTGGGAAATAAACAAATTTATGTCACCAGGATTAAAAAATACTTCTCAAGCAAAATCAAAATCTTCAAAAGTGATTACTTCCGTTGCGATTATTATTGCAGCATTAGGTCTAACTTATATTCCTATTCCTGGTTCGCAAACAACTGTAGTTATTGTTAGTGGTACAGAACTACAAGAACCTTTGCAACAATTAGAAGCAAAATTCAAGCAGGCAAATCCTAATATTAAATTAGAGTTAAAATTCCAAGGTTCTCAAGAATTAGTTAACAATTATCTTGACCAGAAAAATGATTTTAAACCGACCATCTTAATTCCCGCCAATGGAGAAATTCTAACAGAACTAAGCGATCGCCTCCGCGCCACAAATCAAACTGAACCTTTTTACGATTCTCCTCGACCACTGGCAAAAACTCTATTAGTAGGTATCGCGTGGCCAGAACGGGGTAAAATTCTCTTCCCCAATGGACGCTTTCAATGGTCAAGACTAGAACAAGCAATGCAAGCCGGTAACTGGGGAAAAGTTGGCGGTGTAAGTAATTGGGGTAGCTTTGATTTTGTCACTACAGACCCCACGCGGTCTAATAGTGGTCAGTTGACTTTAAATTTGTGGACACAATCAAAATTAGGTGGAACTATCAACGCCAATAGTTTCAGTAATTCATCTGTGCAATCACTGTTTAGTTTAATTAAAAAATCAGTTTATCAACCACCTCGTTCCACCGATACTCTCCTGCAAGAATTTATTGTCAGAGGCCCTAACGATGCTGATGTTGCGACTGTATATGAAAGTATAGTCCTGCATCGTTGGCAACAGTCAGCTGCGACTAAAGGCAAACCTTACCAAATCTATTATTTAGACCCCTCAATTGAAACTACCGCCACAGCCGCAATTGTTCGACGAGACGTAGATGCAGGTACAGCAAAAGCCGCAAAGCAGTTTTTAGACTTTCTCACCCAACCAGAACAACAAGCAGTATTTGTACAATATGGTTTCCGTCCAGTTAATAGTAATGTTGATTTAAAAACTGTACCGAATAGTCCGTGGAGTCAAAATATTCCTGGTGCAGAAGTTAAGCCGAGTGTGAAAATTCTGCCACCACCAGATATTCAAACAATTACAGAAATTCAACGCCAGTGGGAAAGAGCAAACTAGGAAATTTTTTCACGCAGAGGAGGCAGCGTACTGACTTCTCTGTGCCTCTGTGGTTCGTTACTTAATTAGAATTTGTTGATAAGCTTGAATCATTTGGCGAGCGATCGCATCCCAACTAAAATGTTCTAAAGCATATTTTTGAGCATTTTGTCCCCGACGTTGGCATTCTTGGGGATTTTGTAAAGCTTGTTGTAATAACTCAAATAATGAATATACCTCTGTTTGACCAACCCATCCCGACTGACTATCACTTACTTGCTGCCAAATATGCACTTGGTCAGAAATAACTACAGGTATGCCGGCAACCATCGCTTCAGCAACCGCAATACCAAAGTTTTCGTAATAAGAAGGTAAAACAAATAAATCAGCCGCTTGCAGTAAACCAGTTTTTAATTCACCACTCACAAAGCCTGTAATGGTAGTATGCGATCGCAATGGTGAATTCTCGATTTGAGAATTGATTTTTTGTTCATAGTCTGGGTCTTGTGGATTTGTCCCAGCTAAAACAAAATGAAACTTGCAATTATTTACCAACAGTTTTTCTAAAGCCGGAATTAACAAATTCAAGCCTTTTTTCGGGTCAATACGCGACATAAACAAAACTAAAGGCATATTTTCAGGTATACCTAACTGATGGCGCATTGCGTTTGATTGCATTTTTTTAGTCGGTTTCACACCCAAAGGAATTACTAAATCTTTTGTGTTTACCCCAAATCTGGCTGATATTTTAGCTTCTTGTTCACTAGTAAAATGAATTGCTGCTGCACCTGCTAAATTTTGGCGTTCAATCAACTCTACATACAGCTTTTTTAATTGTTGTTTTTTCTGTAAATCAGCCGGGTCAAGAGTTCCTAAAGGACGTAAAATATAAGGTAATTTCTGTTGACGACAGACCGTCGCGGCTGCACTACTAATCGGCGAAAACAAAGCATGAATATGTGCTAAATCAAATTCGTTAGCATGACTTTTTAGCCATTTGAGTAAATCCAGCGAAAATTTATAACGACGAAATGGCGCACAGCGAAAGTAAATTATTTCATAATCATCTTGTTGAATTGGGCGATTTAACGGTACATCTAAAGGTTTTTGACCATTATCGCCATTACTATCAGTTGTCAAAATAGTAACTTTTACACCTTCTTTTGCTAAAGCTGGAGCTAACCCTAATACCATTTGGCTAGGGCCACCATAAATTAAAGAAATAGATGGAACAATTTGTAGTATATGCATTTTAATTTAAGATTATCGATAAGCTCATATCCCCGACTTCTTTAAGAAGTCGGGGATATAAAAACTGCAACAGCGATTTTCAATTAGTAGACATAGAAGGTTGTTTATCAACAATTACCATTTGGGACTGTTCATCCAACTTAGTATAAATCTGCCCATCATTCCAGATAGATTGAATTACACTAGATAACGCATTGATAAAGCCTAAAACGTAGAACATAGCACGAGATAAAACAGCAACAAAAGAACCGCTTTTGTTACAAGGTGGATGACCCAAAACCTGACAATCAAATAAACTAGTAGATAGTTGTAAAAATTCGCTAAAATTCAAGTTCTTCAACGCCATCAAAAAATTATTGTGATAGAACGTGAATTGATATTTGAGCGATCGCGTACTAATATCATGACAACCACCCGTCTCCTCACCTAAATGCACTAAATGTGCTTCTGGATCATACCAAATCTTATATCCTGTCTGCCGAATTCGCAAACAAAAATCAGATTCTTCTCGCACCGCACTCCCGCGAAATCTTTCATCAAATCTCAGTCCATACTTACTAAAAATCTCGCGGCGGAATGACATATTACAACCCCTAGCTGTTAACACTTGTTGGGGTTTAATTGTATGTACTAAATCGATATAATACCAAGCAAGACCAGGATTCATCGCTTGGGGAGGGAGATATTCAATCTGTAATTTTCCCCCAGATTCGCCCAACTTCATTCGGTCAAATACTCGCCCAGCTACAGCCCCAATTTCTGGATTCTGTAAATAATTTTTTGCATGAGCCATTAAAAACCCAGGCGTTAATTTCACATCATCATCAATAAATAAAATTATTTCTCCAGATGACCGCCGCACACCATAATTACGCGCCCCAGGTAAACTAGCCCAATTTAGACGAAACCATTGAATTTTACCTAGTGCAGCTACTTCTTCTAAATAAGCTTGAACCTCTAGTTGGTGTTTTGGCGATTGGTCTACTACCAAAACTTCAAAATGGGGATAATCTTGAATCAGAACATCTGCAATACTATCCCTTAAAGCTTCCTCTCGTCCGTAGGTTGGTATAATTACGGAAATTAAAGGCAAATCATTCATGTAATTTTCTGCTCAACTAAATTGGTTGTTTTGGTAGTAGAATGACCTGTGATGATATCTGTCACTGCCAAGATAAATATAATCAATTAAAACTTGATTTGTAAGCGTTTTTTCTTGTTGGCTTTTTCAGGATCGGCATCTTCTTTTTCTTGTTTATCCAGTGCTGGTAATTTGAAGAGTACTCCCGCAAAAAACCAATAATATACAGCGACCGGATCAACATCTAGAGGATAGTAGTAGGTGTTGTAACTAATAAACAATATAAACACCCACATAGATGCTCCGTAACTGCGGAAATTACGGTTTTTTATCGAACGATAAGTCTTGAAGCCTGTAAATGTCAGGACATTAACTAAAGCGAAAAAACCCAACACACCAAAAATACCCACCTCATATAAGACTTTTGGATAGTATGTCTCTACTAACTTGGTTTCACCTAATGCACGCGCTGAGTTAGTCGCTCGACCTAAGCCACTCCCTAAAGGGGTATCGACGTTTTTCCAGTTTTCCTCAAATTGCTGGATGATAAAGTCTTGTGGTGGTGAAGCATTCCAACGAACCAAAAAGCTATCTAGTCGTTCTTGAACAACTACAGGGTTAGTCACAACTGCAATTCCCAAAATCATCACTAGCCCCACCCCAATAGGGATAAACCGTTTGAGGTTAGCAATTTGACCAGTGAGTAATAACAGCATCACAAAGCAAGTGGGTACTAAGGCTAAAGCAATTCTCTGTCCAGAAACTACTGCGTTGACAAAGATTAAAGCCAAAGAACCTAAACTTGTTAGTCGCCACAAAACCGATGGGTCAGAAAAACCTGTAGCAAAGGCAAAAAAGGTGCTAGAAATTAAAAACCATGCCCATTGCCAAGGTGCTACAAATGTTCCTGGGAGGCGAATAATTCCTTGACTGGGACTGTAGACTAAAGCTCCGCCAAAATAACATCGGGCATCAAGTGTAGCTTTAAATAAAGCCGCACCTTCTAAATTTCGTGTACCTTCACAAATGCCCACCACTAATAATATGTATTGCAGCAGCCCCAGCCCACAGCAAATGATGATTAGAACAATTTGTAAGCGAGTTAACAATAGAAAATCTTTTTTATCGCGAATGAGATAATAGGCGCAAGTAATTAAAGGCACATAACCTAAAAATACTTTTAATCCTAGAATTCCTAAGCCTATAGGTATTTCTTTAACTGGTGTTTGTAATAGCCCAACAGGCGGTGGGTTAAGTTGTTGTCCGCCATTGATAAACACCAAAGTTAATAAACTTGAAGCTAATACAAAATACAGAGGAATTTTAATTTGTTGGGGGACAATGAAGGGTAGCTTCTGTTTACGGCAAATTTGCCAAAGTGCGATCGCCACTGGTACATAAAATGAATCTTTCGCTAATTGCAAAATGGGACTATTGCCAATGTAATAAGTAATTGTTCCTCCAAAGGGAACATAAATCATAAAGCCAATTAACGCTTGACGGGGATATTTATAAGAAAAAGACATCACCAGAATCCCCAAGACAGCAGGTAATGCTGCTTTAATTCCGCCGAATAAAAATAACAAAAAACCTAAAAATAGCCCTATAGATAAGGATTTACTCAGCAAATCCATGAATTCTTTGCGGGCTTTAGTTGCTTGACGTTTTTGGGCTAACCTTTCTTGGAGGCTAAGAGTAGGTGCTTCCTTTTTTGCAGGCTGCTTTTTTGAGTTTTTTGATTTCTGGAATTTTGATTTTACTTTTGCCATAGCAGCGCTTTAGCCTATTAGCCTTTGTATAAAAAGTGCTGATTGCTGAGTCAGAAATACTGCTTTCCAGCCTCTAGTTTCCTAGCGCTTTTTCTTGTTTTATAACGGCTACTTACTTTATCCTCAAAGCTAAAACCTGATAATAACATACATAAAGCTGGTGTCTAATGAGACTCAAAAACTTACTCAAGTGGATTATTCTTGTCGCACCCCACCAACAACTGGTCTAACTTGATTCGTAGAAAATGGGTCTGTACCACCAGTCCAATTAAAGTCACTAATGCGAATGCTGAAGCCGCCTAATTCTAAAACAGGATTGTAGCGTAGGGTAATGCCATAGGTGCGACGACTATACTCTAAAACATAGTCGGTACTGGTTTCTCTGCCTGTATCCAAGTTAATTGAGGTTTGAAAACCGATCCGAAATGGCCCATAAATTTGTTGCACAATTCCGGCACTGAGAACTCTCACATCTACGGAACGGTCAAAGAAAAAAGGCGACAATCCGCTGTTGAAACCTTGGGCGTAACTAATATTAAAGGCTGTGTAATCGAAAAAGGGACGAGAAAAATGGCCAATTTGTCCGAGTAATCCAACTGTACCAATTAAAGTGGTTTGGTCATCACCACTTGTGTAATAACTAGTAGTACCTCTAAGATTAGCCACCGCCCGTAAGTAGGGAACCACAGGATTACCTGTATAGCGCAATCCTTCGGTAGCTGTTGCTGGTAATGCCTTTCCTTGCCAGAGGTACACACCTGTGCTGAGAGCAGCACTGGCTTGCAGACGACCTAACGAGACTCGTTCAAAACTGCGGTCAGATCCATATATGTCTTGACGATCGCTATTGGCGTTGATATATTGTGCGCTTGCTTGATAGTCGAGGTTAATACCGCTTTTCCCCAAAGGAATAAGAGGAGAGAGGACAATCGCACCCAAACTACTTTGGACAGTTTGAAAGCCAAGAGAACCGTTATATAAGCGATCGCGATAGGTATATTCTAAATTTAAAAGATGGGGATTGCGATCGCCCAATTGCTGTTGCAGTCGCACATTTGCCCGGAGATTTGAGTCTAATTGGCTCAAGTCAAAACTGGTTAATTCCCCAGAACCGCGCAATGTGGTTTTTGGGCTTAAAACTGCATTCACTTTACTTCTAACACCAAACAAAGACGCTGGATCGCTAAAACCACCCTGTGCTGCTTTCTGCACAAACAACTGCGGCGTGATGATCCAACGTGCTGTTTCTGTATTTATCGGGGTAAAACTCCGTTCTACATATAAACCACCCCGGTCATCGCCATCATAGCCAGGAGACACAATTGCGGGAGTGACTTCTTGTTCCCGGCGGTCAATAGTTTGGTTATCTATGGGTATGGGTAAGCTAAGACCTTGATCAAATACCAAACGTTGACGTTCGGTTTTAATCCGGTCAATTAAGGGGGCTTGACGTGTCAGGGTAACTTTACTCGCCCGTAATTCTAGTTCGGGCGGCGAAAATGGGTCATTGGTGAGGCGCACATCCCTAGCTTGCCAACCTCGCGGATAAAAATCGATGTGTCTGGCTTCAAACCGGACTCGTTTAACTTGTCCACCTTGTGGTGGTGTTGGCAAGTTACTGGCGCTGCGACCCCCGACAACCACATTAACTTGTCCCGGACTTTTGACATCTGTGAGTGGCTGATTAGCGCGAATGCGATCGCTTGGTGGTCTAAGTTGCAAACCAACAGGGGTGTTCTCAGCAGGTAAAAAGCCTAAATCTGTCGAAGATGTGGGGATATAAATTTCACCGCTACCATTTTCTAATTCCCCACTGTCTTGCAAGAAATTATACGTAAAGCGTTGCCCACGCAACAACTGATCGCCTCTAGTCAGGGCAACATTACCTTCACCAACAGCAATTAAATTTGCTAAATTCACTTGTAGGCGATCGGCATCCACTACAGCCCCATCAAATCGCACTACTACATTACCTTCAGCCGTGACAATTCGCCGTTGCTCATCATACTCTTGCCGATCTGAGATAACTTCGACAATTCTCTCCCGCACTACTGGTGTGGTTGTGGGAGATGATGGTTGGGGAGTGGGAGAACTAGGTGCTGCTTGAGTTGGTTGGTTGGGTGATTTGAATTCTATGTTTGTTGGGGTAGTCGATTCGTTGCTGAGGTTACGAGATTTAAACTCAATAATATTTTGGACTGGCTGAGTACTCGGTACATCATCGCTAAATTTACCAGAGAGATTGATAGTTTCTGGTTTTTGTGGTGGCGCAGTAGTTGGCGTTGGGGATGCTGGTGAATTTACTTTTTCCGCAACAACTTGTTCTGGTGATGGGAATTGCTGAACAGATGTTGGCTGGACAATTTTTTCAGTGACAACTTTTTTTGGTGAGGGGAATTGCTGAATATTTGAGCCAGTTTGAGGTGGATTCTCACCACTTACATTCACTGTCTGAATGCCATAGCCAATGCCTAAAGGTTGTCCTAAAGTTGCAGCATTTCTCGATGGAGAAAACG
This sequence comes from Nostoc sp. C96, assembly GCF_059384975.1. Taxonomy (NCBI): domain Bacteria; kingdom Bacillati; phylum Cyanobacteriota; class Cyanophyceae; order Nostocales; family Nostocaceae; genus Nostoc; species Nostoc sp. C96. Next base: position 2,643,135 of record NZ_CM182020.1, read on the forward strand.
GCGAAAGTGCTGGGGGTAGAGTTTCTGGTGTATTGGGAGTGGGTATAGTTTTCGCAGTGCCTAAATTATCGGCAGCCGATGCGATCGGTACTAATGTCTGAGGCGGTACATTTTTACTATCCGCAATTTTGGTACTTTGGGGCTTTTCTGGAAGGTTTTGGGTATCACTAACTGGCTCTACAAACGCATGAACTTGGGTATTACTAACCGATGGCAGAGAATTTGTAGATTTTATAGGTTCAAGAACAGGAGGCGGTGCAGGCGGCAGAACTGGATGAAGCATATCTGGGCAAAATTAACCGAACAAATAGCCAACTAATAGCCGGAAAGATGAACTCACCTGTTGTCTTCCGACTTTTGCTTTCTGCCTACATGCAGCAAGCTGCTAAAAAGAGGAAATTGCATTGTCAAGGAGATTGCTTTATCAAAATGCCCTGTGTTTGTGACAGAAGGCGGCTTCCTACTGGGTAGCAACTTTGCCATCAGCTAAACTCATGAAAAGCTAGTACAACAAGGCAAAAGTAAAAAGTGAGCCAGTGCGGTGGACGGGTTCCCCGGCATAAAGCAACTGGCGAACTCGCAAGAGTCAAAAGGAAAAAGAAAGAATAGTGATAACACGAGCCTCTTAGCAATTCCAGATGGTCTGTTTATTTACGCCAACCTGTACTAGTGTCTGTTGGAGTTTTTGAGGTAGGATACTTCACCATGATTTACTTTGTGTCGAAACCCAGTTACTGCGAAGGGAAACTCCGTTTGAGCCACTGGCTGCGGATTTTCCCTGTTGTAGCAACTGCCATTCAGTTTTAGGCGTAAAGCTTTCCTGTAGGATAGCAAGCAATTGTCCGTGACTTTGGGTGTTTTCCACCTTCCGGCAGTCGCGGATAATTTGTCTTGTTCTTACTCTAAATCCCGACGACCGGGGTTACGAGCAGGATCATTTGACAAGAATCCGAAGACAAAGATAGTCACAAAGAAGGCAACAACAATATAAACAGCGATTTTTAAAGTCAGCATAGAAATATCTCCAAAGGGGGTCGGAAAAAAGCTTCTCTCAGTATCTGCTATGCAGAAAAGATAGCTCCTATATCTTACCCAAATCTTGCCTCGTTTTGAGCGCACTCTATTGAGAGTGGAGGGCTATGTCGTGACCAACCCATAGAGTATGGCACAAGTTTCGCTATTATCTCATACTGTGGTTTATTTGATTCGTAGATGCCTTTGAGATGTATTTTTTGACTGGCTAATGTTGTGACGTTAATTAATGCCAGAGGTTTCCTGAAGTTTAAGGATATGGGGGTGTAGGTGTTCAAAACCCTTAAACCCTTACATCCGGATTTCTCACCACACCTTTCAAAGTCTGCGCTTGTGCAGGGGAGCAAGGGAGCAGGGGGGGAATGAAAGTAACCTCTCCCCTGCCTCTCTGCCCCATCAAACGCCTGAAGCCTTTGAGAAATGAGGGTTACACTTTCAAACCAGCCCTCCCTTGAATATATTCTTCTAGTTCGATTTTCACTGGTACAGCATTCCAGATTTCTTGACAATATTCTAGAATGGCACGGTCAGAAGAGAATTTGCCCATACGTGCTGCATTGAGAATTGACATCCGTGTCCAGTGTTCTTGGTCACGGTAGGCTTGATTTACCTGGTCTTGAGCGTCAATATAAGACTGGTAATCGGCAAACAGCATGTAAGGATCGTGGTACAAGAGCGAATCTACTAGGGGACGGAATAGATTAGTATCACCGTGAGAGAAAAATCCAGAACTGATCAGGTCAATTACTTGTTGGAGTTGCGAATTGTTATGGTAATAGTCCCAAGGGTTATAACCTTTGGACTTTAATTCATATACTTGTTCGGTTGTAAGTCCAAACAAGAAGAAGTTTTCTTCTCCGACTTCTTCGCGGATTTCGATATTTGCACCATCAAGTGTGCCAATAGTCAGCGCCCCATTCATAGCAAATTTCATGTTACCAGTGCCAGAAGCTTCTTTACCAGCAGTGGAGATTTGTTCGGAAAGGTCGGCGGCTGGGTAAACTCGTTGACCAAACCTGACATTGTAATCTGGTAAGAATACTACTTTTAAGCGATCGCGCACATCGGGATCATTGTTAACTACATCACCAACGGAGTTGATGAGTTTAATGATCAATTTGGCCATGAAATAGCCAGGAGCAGCTTTACCACCAAAAATAAATGTGCGGGGTGTGATTTCAATGTTGGGGTTATCTTTAATCCGCTTGTAGAGCGTAATGATGTGCAGCACGTTTAGGTGTTGGCGCTTATACTCATGCAATCGCTTCACTTGCACATCAAACAGTGATTCGGGATTCACTTCAATTCCGTGGTTTTCCTTGATATAAGTCGCCAAATATCCCTTAATATCTTGCTTGGTTTGTCGCCATTCTCGACGAAACTCACCATCTTCGATAAAGGCTTCGAGTTGCTTGAGATCTTCTAGATGACTAATCCAATCTGCCCCTATTTTGCGAGTAATCAAGTTAGCTAGTAAGGGATTACTGACTACTATCCAACGGCGTGGTGTGACTCCATTGGTTTTGTTGCTGAATTTCTCCGGCCAAAGTTCGTGAAAATCGCCCAGCACATCACGCTTGAGTAACTCTGTATGTAAGGCTGCAACACCATTAATTGCATGAGAACCCACACTGGCTAAGTTTGCCATGCGGACATACTTTTCACCACTCTCATCAATTAATGATAGCCGTGCTAGGCGATCGCTATCGTTGGGATATTTTGCCCGCACTTGACCTAAGAAACGCTGGTTAATTTCATAGATAATTTGCAGATGTCTGGGCAGTAAATTCTTAAATAGGCTTAAAGTCCACTTTTCTAAAGCCTCTGGTAACAGCGTATGGTTAGTGTAGCCAAAGGTGTTTTGCGTGATTTGCCAAGCCTGATCCCACTCTATTTCATACTCATCTACCAACAACCGCATTAATTCCGCTACACCGATGGATGGGTGGGTGTCATTGAGTTGCACCGCAAAGGACTGATGAAATGTCTCTAAGCTCTCACCTTTTTGCAAGTGCAGCCGAATCATGTCTTGCAAAGAACAAGAAACAAAGAAATACTGTTGTTCTAACCGCAGTTCTTTGCCTTTCATCAATTCATCATTCGGATAGAGAACTTTGGTAATATTTTCGGAAACTACCTTTCTGTTGACTGCACCATAGTAGTCCCCAACGTTAAACGCTTGGAATTCAAAGGACTCAGGAGCTTCAGCTTTCCATAGCCTTAAGGTATTGACAGTGTTGACGTTATAACCTGAGATGGGTGTATCGTAGGGAACACCCTTCACCACTTTATCGGGAATCCAACGTACGCGATAGCGGCACTTTTCATCATAATAAGCTTCGGTGCGCCCGCCAAACTTAACTTCTATGGTTTCTTCTAGCCGAGGAATTTCCCAAGGGTTGCCTAAGTGTAGCCATTTATCTGTAATTTCTACTTGCCAACCATCGCGGATTTCTTGATCAAAGATGCCAAATTCGTAACGAATTCCATAGCCAATGGCGGGAATTTCTAAAGTTGACAGGGAGTCCATGTAACAGGCTGCAAGGCGACCCAGTCCACCATTACCTAGTCCTGGTTCTTCTTCAGTTTCCCGTAATTGGACAAAATCTAGCCCAGATTCCTCGACTACTTGACGCACTAGATCGTAAATTCCCAAATTGATCAAGTTATTACTCAAGTGCGGCCCTAAGAGAAATTCGGCTGAGAGATAACTGACAACTTTGACACCTTTTTTTGTATAGACTTCAGTGGTTTTGAACCAGCGTTGCAACATGCGATCGCGGACTGTGTAAGCCAACGCCATGTAATAATCGTTGGGCGTGGCTGTAGCCGGAACTTTACCTTGGATGTAAAAAAGATTATCAGCCAAGGCGCGTTTGATGGTTTCTTTACTTAACCCGGTGCGATCGTCTTCAAATTCACATTGAAATACTGGAACTTGCTCAAATGTGGTCATAATTATTTCCTATCGAGAATAGAGAGTAGGCAAATCAGAACGTCTAACTCCTGACTTAGCACTCAGCCCTAAGTCCTCACAGTTGGTTCTCGTCCCGTTAGTTCTCAAAGCTGAACTACTTCTTCAGCCAGAGTAATGAAACAAGCAAGTACTGATTGGGTATCAAGGTTGTGTTTGGCTGGATTTGGCTCGTAGCTTACTCAATAAACTCTTGGAATTACACCTTGAGTACCTGTACCGGAAAGTTGCACCACAATGCGAGAACCATCGGTAAAGCCAATGCGAATACCCTGTTTATGACTAACGCTGCCATTAACAGGGTCGGTATAACTTAAGTCATCGTTATTCTACGGCTTTGTTTTCTGAAGGAAAAAAAAGACACACTTTTCTTTAGATGCGGTGGTAATTAACGTGAGTTCGATGAAACCTAACCCCAACCCCTTCCCTACATGGGAAGGGGTTAAACTAAACATCTACAACTTAGTACGAAATAATCAGACTTTTAAGCCTCTCCCCGCGTCGGGGAGCCATCGCCGTGGGCGGGTTTCCCGATTTGTTCGCGCAGCGTCTCCGAGGAGGAGAGGCGACTGGCGTGAGAGGTTTGGAGAGGGGTTTTTAATGCCATCGAATTCGCGTTAATTAACGCCGTGTGCAACTTTTGCTCAAAAATCAGTCGCACATCGCGTTAATTATGGTGAAGAAATGCCTACGCCTCTCTCGGATAATTGCTGACTCATCCGATTTTTGACAACTCGTGCAGGTACACCTACGGCCACGGAGAATGGCGGAATATCTTTAGTGACAACTGCACCTGCGCCAATCACACTGCCTTCACCAATAGTTACACCATCTAATACCGTCACTCCATGTCCCAACCAACAATCATCTTCAATGACAATTCCTTGACGAGTAATGCCTTGAGATTTAATTGGTTCTAGAGGATTGGAAAAATTATGATTGTTAGCATATATGCCTGAGTGGGCAGCAATTAGACAGCGCTTGCCAATGGTAATATCGCCTGGCCCCGCAATACATACATCAGGGCCAATAAAGGTTTCTTCGTCGATGTAGATGGATGTGTTGTCTAAACAGCCAATATCAACGTTACGTTCTATAGCTACCCCATGACTTAAAGAAATTTGATTATTTGAGTGTCCTTGAGCATCGATTCTCACACCTTTAAAAATATGCGCTTTTTTACCGATGCTAATTTTATCTGCTCCCAGAAATTCCACACCATTTTGTATGTAAACTGAGCTATCCAACTGAGCAAAAATAATGCGATAGAACCAACTCCGGAGTTTTGTACCCAGGGCAAGGGTGGGAATATCCCCTAACAATGTGATCAGCAGTAATTCCTTGAAGCGCTGGGATTTGGAAAAATGTTTTTGGTTACTCATGACTGCTTATCTCTGAGACAAGTTTATGTTAGCTGAATTGAAGATGGGTATTTTTTGGTAGTGCTGCTGATCGGGAATTAGTCAAGTTATGTTTCTGTGAAGAAATTAGGCAAACATTGTCGAACTAATGCGCTATTTTTAGGCAAAAAATAGCATTAAATAGCTATATTTGCGGAATGTCCAGTTCTGGCGATCGCCGGAGATCATTTATCTCCCATTAATTACTTTTATCAATACCAACTTGTTGCTTAGTCTCAATCTTGATGAAAGAAAGATACTACTATACTGCTGAAATATTTTTCCAGCTAATATGGCAAACTCAAACATCAGACTATTCAATAGTTTGATTCGCTGGATATACTCAGCAGAGAGCAGAGAACTAATCACAGATTTACAAGGCTTTGAATATATGCCTTTATGATGAAAATCTGTCTTTTATTCACCTGCAATCTGCTATATTTACCCGCAAGTTGCTCTATGTAATTTTCTGAATGATGTTCAATGAAATAATTTCACAAGCACAAACTTTTTCCACACCAATATATATTTAATTGATGAACCTCAAAATCTACTCTTGATTTTTGAGCAATCATAATATTATATTGCTGCCAATTGTGTTATATTTTTCAGCTAATTAAATTTTACTAAGGTGGAGTATCACCGACTTCAGCCATCACATTAAAATTTACCATCGGTGCAAACAAGTAAGCGCTTCCCCGACTGCAATGGCGAATTTCTTGCAATGAATTTTTAGAGTATGGAGCTACGCTCATGTTGCACACAGATGATTTATAACTTAACCAAGTCACGATTTCATTTAGATGGGTGGCTTTTCATAATAATTGCCTCCCAGAATAACACATTTTATTTTTAATGTCTCACTCCCAAGTAGGAAGATAATCAAAATATAATTAATTGCCTGAAATTGGTAATTTAAACAACATTCGTTTGCGGATCAATAGCTGGATTCAAAATTTTATCTTGGTCATCAAAAGTACATTGAAACAATTTGCTGTTCGGGAGCATCCCAAAGGTGTAAAAACATATTTTGTCTGGCGATCATAATGAAATGAAGCGTAGCAATCGCACAGTCTAGCTGCTGCAATTACGACATTCCGCTTCGCTCCCTACCCTTCTCCTGACGGAGACGCTACGCGAACGGGAAGGCTAACGCCTACGCAATGACTATTTCTCCTCATTTGGTCAATTGGCAAAATTGGGATGTTACCCGTTGTTCTATGTTGACTACACTAGAAAAAATTTAATTTTTTTTATAGAATTTTTGTCAGTCAAAAAACACATAGCAGGTCTGGAATTTAGTAAATGATAACTGCGCTACTATTGGGCAGTTATATCAACACAATTTAGAAAAAGCTGTTACCTTTTCTTCATAGAGAAACTGTCTAAATTGAACTAGATTGAGCAATAACCATAATCTCACAATTGTAAATCACCCGATCAGGTGAGCCAAATGGACGATGTGTCTGGAATATCCGCCATTATAAATTTTGAAATCTAGAGAAGATGCAAGTTCTTAGTAGGAATCCTCACAAGAAACCCAAATTTACAGACTAAGCTCCTTTCATTAACTGCCACACTGGTTGAAATTATGGTGGAAATTAAACAAATCGTCCAGCAAGCTTTTAGAACTGGTTATTTGAGTATCGCCGAGCAGAACCAGATACAAGTGTTACTACGGCAAGATTATGATTCAGAGGACTTGGATGCTTTTATTATTTTGCAGCGAGCGATCGCCTCTGGTGAGGTTCAAAAAGAATTAAAGCATCGACAAGCCAATCCTGCTAATCATAATTCTAATATAAAGCTTGCTTATAAGATAGCCGCAGAGTTGGCTTATGCAGCGGCTCAAACTCTCAAAATGCCAACAAACCCCCAAGATCAGCCTTCTTTGGGCAGTTAAACACTGCTACTCAGACATTCACCTCTCTGTGATGGGGGGAATGGGGAGTTGTCATGTGATACATGTCAATTATTAAATTTTGCTCACCAAGCAGATACTCAAAGAGAACACAGAACAATAACAAAGATGCTTGGTGCAAGATTTAGCCATAATTCTCGTGCAAGTTTTGAATACTTAACAAAGTCATCAGTACTTTACAAACACAGTATAAAGAATTGGCAACATTGCAGAAAGAAGGTAAACAATAACCATAGCTGAACTTGGAGAGTTGCTAACCTATGCAGCCAATTCGCACTTTTAATGTTTCCCCATCACTACCACCGCGCCTGGAACCACTGCGACGGCTGGCATATAACTTGCATTGGGATTGGAATGTTGAGACAAAAGATTTATTTCGCCGTTTAGATACAGATTTATGGGAATCTAGCCGCCATAACCCAGTGTTGATGCTGGGTACTATCTCCCAAGCGCGGCTGTTGGAGGTAGTGGAAGATGATGGCTTTTTAGCACAAATGGATCGCGCCGCCCGACAATTAGAAGATTATCTCCAAGAAGGAACTTGGTATCAGAAACAACGCAGTCAAAAGCCCAAAGAGTGTTATGCCTATTTTTCGGCAGAATTTGGCTTGGTTGACTGTTTACCTGTTTATTCTGGTGGCTTGGGCGTTCTCGCTGGTGATCACCTAAAATCAGCCAGTGACTTAGGATTACCTCTAGTTGGTGTAGGCTTGCTTTATCAACAAGGGTATTTTGCTCAATATCTCAACGCTGATGGCTGGCAACAAGAGCGCTACCCCATCAACGATTTTTATAATATGCCCTTGCATTTGGAACGCAATCCCGACGGTTCAGAATTGCAGATTGCCGTTGATTATCCGGGGCGTAAGGTGTACGCCAGAGTGTGGCGGGTACAGGTGGGAATGGTGCCTTTGTATATGTTAGACACCAACATCGAACCCAATAACCAATACGATCACGACATCACGGATCAGCTGTATGGTGGCGATATCGATATGCGTATCCACCAAGAAATCATGTTGGGGATCGGTGGTGTGCAGATGCTCAAAACTCTGGGTTATGATGTCACTGCCTATCACATGAATGAAGGTCACGCTGCCTTCTCGGCTTTAGAGCGTATTCGGCTCTTAATTCAAGAAGAAGGGTTGAGCTATGCCCAAGCTAAACAGGTGGTGATGTCTAGCAACATCTTTACGACTCACACACCTGTACCTGCGGGGATTGACTTGTTCCCTCCCGATAAGATTTTGTATTATCTGGGATATTATGCAGATATTTTTGGTTTGCCCAAAGAGCAATTTTTAGGATTAGGGCGAGAAAATACTGGCGATTTATCTGCACCGTTTAGTATGGCAGTGCTGGCGTTGAAAATGGCGACGTTTTCTAACGGGGTGGCGCAGCTACATGGTGTGGTATCGCGGCAGATGTTTCAGGCATTGTGGAAGAAAGTCCCAGTCGAAGAAGTTCCAATCACCGCTATTACCAATGGTGTTCACGCTCGCAGTTGTGTAGCGAAATCAACGCAAGAATTGTACGATCGCTACTTAGGGCCAAACTGGTCGTCAGTACCACCAGAGAATCAACTGTGGGAGCGTATGGAAGCCATTCCCGATGAGGAGTTGTGGCGCAATCACGAACGCTGCCGCTTAGATATGGTACTTTACGTGCGGGAGCATCTAGTTAAACATTTACGCGATCGCGGTGCTTCGGCTTCGGAAATTGCCCAAGCCCAAGAAGTATTAGACCCTTATGTTTTAACCATTGGTTTTGCCCGACGCTTTGCTACTTATAAACGTGCTACCCTGTGGATGCGCGATTTAGAACGCATTAAACACATCTTACTTGGTGATAAAAGTCGTAAAGTCCAATTTGTCATCGCTGGTAAAGCCCACCCCAAAGATATTCCTGGAAAAGAACTGATTCGTGATATCAATCACTTTATCCGCGAACACCATTTAGAAAAACAGGTTGTTTTTGTTCCTAACTACGATATTCATATCGCTCGGCTAATGGTAGCCGGGTGCGATATCTGGTTGAACACACCCCGTCGTCCACGAGAAGCTTCCGGTACTAGCGGGATGAAAGCCGCTATGAATGGATTGCCAAATTTAAGTGTTTTAGATGGTTGGTGGGATGAAGCTGATTTTGTCCGCACCGGTTGGGCGATTGGACACGGCGAAAATTACGAAGATCCCAATTATCAAGATGAAGTGGAAGCTAACGCTCTCTACGATTTGTTAGAAAAAGAAGTTGTGCCTCTATTTTATGACCACCGCGACGATGATGGTTTGCCCAGACCTTGGGTCGCTAAAATGAAAGATGCTATTCGTTTGAACTGTCCGTTCTTTAATACAGCGCGGATGGTGCGCGATTATGCTCAACGGGCTTATTTCCCAGCCAGCGATCGCTGTCATACTCTGATTGCTGATAATTACGCCCCAGCTAAGGAATTAGCTGCTTGGAAAGCTAAACTCAGCGACCACTGGTTTAACCTCATTATCAAAGATATTGATGTCTCAGTCGGTTCAGATATTAAGGTTAACCAAAGCGTTACTGTCAAAGCCAAAGTGGATTTAGCAACTTTGAGCAATGATGATGTACAAGTAGAGTTATATCAAGGTGCGATCGATGCTAACGGTGAAATCGTCAATGCGACACCAGTAGTTATGGATTACCAAGGCCAAGATTCTCAAGGCTTGAGTGTCTACACGGCAGATATTATCTACACTACCTCTGGTTTTCAAGGCTTGTCCTTGCGTGTATTACCCAAACACCCACACTTGTCTAATGCTTATGAACCAAGATTAATTGCTTGGGCGGAATAGAAGGCAAAAATATAAAGGCAAAAGGTAAAAGGTAAAAGGCAAAATATTCTTTTTTTACTTTTACCTTTTTACTTTTGACTTTTATTGGGGATGACAATGTAACCTGTGGTGCGATCGCCTAATACTAAGTTGCGTTGTTCTCCCCAATACCACCAGTGTGCAGCTACATAAGCACAGATTAGACTGTCTAGTTTATCTTCAATTGCTTTGAGGGCTGCACCTGTGGAAGGTAAAAGGAAAAAGTCAAAAGGAAAAAGATGAGATTGTGGCACTTTCAGGGTAGGTTCGAGATTGGGTAAAATTTCGAGAATATATTGATAGAGTTTAATTAATTCTAGGCGGCGCTCATTGATGCGTCCTTTTTTATATTTAAGAATACGTTCTAAACCAAATAAATGGACTATTGCAGGGTGAGGAAAAACTTCTATTTGATATCTGCCAAATTTTTTTGCTTCTATGGTTGGTGCATGAGCATAACCACGGGATTCTAATTCTAAGCCAAAGTTAATTGTCCGTGCTGCAAAAGGCAAATTTTGATTTGCTGGATAACAGCCTGCGTGATATTTGCCAAAGTATTTATGACTGAGTTTATCTGGTAGGCGACTACCTGTAGCGTTAGGAATGAGAGTCGGTGCATCAACAGCAATGATGGCTGGTTCTTCTGGTTGTACCCAAGTATCTATCCAAGCTAAAATTTCTGCGATCGCATCTTGGCGATCTAAATCTATTAATTGCAACTTTCCGTCTATTAATTGTAAACAGCATAAGCCACTTGGTTGCGATTTCCAACCTAAATCAATCCCAATAAATTTCATCTATATCTAATTACTTGCAAATGAAAAATTTACCCATCTCTAATTTTAATCCCATCGCGCTCAAACTCTGATATGGGTAACTTTTTTGTAAGGACGCATAATTATACGTCTTTAGCAATTAATTAAATATAATATTTATATTTATAAGTAAACAGAGAAATAAGTTTTAATTTATTTCTCTGCTTCATTTACTTAATTAATGGAAAAGACCAAAGAGGCTTTTCCTAATGATTCAAAATTTAAGTCTTCAAGAGGACTTCTCAAAATCTTATTAATCTTGAGTTTGAGAACCTTGTGTGCCATAACAACTTTGTCCAGGTAAACACTTGGCAAATGGTGTAACTGTAATGATGCTACCTACAGCTAAACGTGCTATCGGTTGCGATACAACTACTGGCGATGACATTTCAGGTGATGTTTCTGCTGGTGATGATCCTTGAGTTTGTTCTTGACTACGACCATAGTATCTACATCCACCAGCTAAAAATTGCTGTTTTTCGGTAGATAAATCTACGAGTAAATCGGATGCAGTTGTTTGTAATAACATAATCTTGACCTCACTTAGTTGACATAGGTATGTATTAATTACCTATGCTTCTGTTATAAACTGATTGATTCCGTTAAAAATTATTCTTTAGCTATAAAAAAATAAGTCAAAATTCTATCTTGAGATATTGCACAAAAAATCTTCAGCTTATAATTACGTACTAAAAAAAATATTTATTGATGATTTTTGCAGAAAGAATATAATTAACGTGCGCCACCAACAGAGACACACGTTAATTTATAGTTATCTGTAAAAAATTTAAGTCAATTCCAGTCGCCCACGATAGCCAGTAACAATACGGCTACCATCCTTGAGAATATGGATTTCGATTTGGTCACTAGCCCAAGTAATTTGGTCTGCTAAAGCTGGGTTAAAGACATTCACGCGTTGATTGCTAGAAGAAACTGGTGAGTCGGGAGAATTAATCGCCAAAGATTCTACAAATGGCCCATCAATTAAAATATCTAACTGTTCTAATAATTCTTGCGAACCTGGAGGTGCAGATTCAGACTGGAGTTGCTTAAGGGTAAAACCGGAAAAAGACATAACATTTAAGCCAGCTGCTTTCAGTTTACGTGCTAAAGCGGCTAGTGCAGATGCTTGCCAAAAGGGTTCACCACCAGAGAAGGTTACGCCTGTGTTTTGTGGTTTACTCAGTATTTGTTCGGCTAGGGTATCAACAGAAATCAGTTGGTTAATTTCAAATGGCCAAGACTCAAGATTAAAGCAACCGGGACATTCACGACGACAACCTTGTACCCAGACAACAGCACGGTAACCAGGGCCATTAACTTCTGACTCGTCAACATAACCCATAATGTTGAGATAGCCAAGGGGAATTTCTGGAAGTGTTGGTGATGGGCGAGTTGGTTGAGTTTCCATCTGTTTCCTCCTGTGCTTAAATTACCCAATAGTCTTGATGTTTTGATCTGAATTATGTGGCGCGATCGCTGTCAAAATCTTGATGAAAGCAATTATCGCTACAAGTTACTTGATTTGCTGCATTTGATTTGACTAAACCGCATCTAATTTTGGTTGTTACGCAGCAAATACCAAACCCAACAAAAATTGAACACTAAAAAAATGAAGAACTTGTGAGGATAGCTGGTCAAGACTGTGTATCACCAGAAAAACCTACAAGTCAACAGAAAAATGTTTATTCTCCACTGCTTACGCCTAGTATCTATTTTTCATATCAACATCCACAAAACAATTAAATTTATCTTATGAGTATCTTGCTTATTGATTGGGGGAGTAACTTTCTCAAAATTTTATGTCCATCAAGAAGTCTTGGAAAAACACGAATTTTTTCTAATTGCGTTATATTTATTAATGATTTTTGAATTTTAAAAATATATTTTATTTTAACTTTGATTACCATACATTCTTAATAAAATATAAAATTATCTAAAAATTATGTATGATCAATTGATAAAAATTGTATTAATTGATGATCAACCTGAAGATTTAAATTTTTTAACTCAACTTCTGGAAGGTCAAAATTATCAAGTCAAAAAATTCACTTCGGCTAAACTGGCAATTGATGCAGTGCGAGAAACATTGCCTGATTTAATTTTACTTGACGTTCTCATGCCAGAAATGAATGGTTATGCAGTATGTCAACATCTCAAAACTGATAAACAAACTCAAAATATTCCCATTATTTTTCTTAGTCCTATAGAAACTTTACAGGATAAAGAGAAATTCTTTAAATTACAGGCTGTTGACTATATTACTAAACCACTTTGTGCGCCAGAAATTTTAATTCGCGTGCAAAATTGCATTCATCTTCAAGGTCAGAAAAAGCCAGCTATATCTTATTTTCAGCAGCAAACGTTGGCGTTAACACAAAAAGAAGATAAATCCACAGAACAAACTCTCAAACTACTTAATATTAAGCTGCGTAATCACAGTTTAGTATTAACAGAATTAGCTAAAAATCAGATATTGTATCAAGGTGATATCAAGGCAGCATTTGGAGAAATTACAGAAGCAGCTACTAAAAATTTGGAAATTGAACGAGCTAGTATCTGGTTATATAAGCAAAATGCAACTTTTATTGAGTGCCTAGACTTATTTGAGCAAAGCCGTCATCAACATAGCAAAGGATGCACTTTAGCGGTAGTAGATTATCCGATTTATTTTCAAGCTTTGCAGCAAGAAGAAGTAATTGCTGTGGAGAATGTTCACACTGATCCTCGAACTAAAGAATTCTCTCAACCTTACTCAGCCTTGAACATTATTTCTATTCTCGATATACCAATTAGATTAGCGGGAAAGACCGTGGGAGTTTTGTGTTTGGAGATGGTAGGAGTATTGCGTGAGTGGACATTAGAAGACCAAAATTTTGCTCGTTCTCTGACAAATTTAGCTTCTTTGGTACTGGAAGCACGGGAACGTCAACGAGCCGAAACTGCACGTCGAGCGTCTGAAGCCAAGTTAGCATCTGCTTTTAAAGCTTCTCCTGACCCAATTATCTTATGTACATTGCCAGAAATTCGCTACATCGAAGTTAATGATAGTTTTTGTCGGCTATTTGGTTATGCTCGTCACCAAGTGATTGGTCATACTGACCAAGAATTACAGATTTGGGCTAATTGTCAAGAAAGTATTTTTCTCACCCAAATTCTGCAACAAACAAAATCTCTCCGCAACTATGAAGTGGATTTCCGTACTGCAAATGAAGAAATCAAAACAATGTTGTTCAGTGCAGAAATAATCGAAATTGATAGGCAAAAATATGTTTTAGGCACAGCTAAAGACATTACTGAACGTAAACAGGCAGAAAATGAAAGCAGGTTACTGCTGTTAACATCTCAAGCTATTACCCGTGCAGTTGATGTGAATAGTGCTTTAAAAGTAGTGCTGCGCTTAATTTGTCATTCAATCAACTGGGATTTTGGTGAAGCATGGCTACCTAGCGATGATAGTAAAGTTTTAGAACATAGCTTAGTTTGGCATGGAGAGGACATTAGTTTAGAGCAATTCTCAATAATTAGTCAAACTGTTAAATTTGTTGTGGGTGAGGGACTACCAGGAAGGATTTGGGAAACTAAACAACCAGAATGGATTGAAAATGTTTCTGCTGCTGAACAACCAGTGTTTTTGCGATCGCCCCAAGCGGCCAAAGTAGGATTAAAAGCAGCTTTTGGTGTGCCAATTTTAGCTGATGGTGAAGTATTAGCAGTTTTAGTATTTTTTAAACGCAGTGCAGCATTAATAGATAAGCGTTTGCTGATGTTAGTCGGGGCTGTTGCTACCCAGTTGGGCAGTTTGATTCAGCGTAAAATGATCGAAGCTGCCCACAGACAAAGTGAAGAACGTTTACAACTTGCTCTAGAAGCTAGTGATTTGGGCTTGTGGGATTGGAATCTCAGCACTGGTGAAATCTATAGTGACTTGCAGTGGAAAAAAATGCTGGGGTATGAAGAAAATGGCGTTACAAATGTTTCGCAAGTTTTTGAGCAATATATCCATCCAGAAGACTTAGCAATAGTTACTACTGCTTTGGAAGCTCATTTTCAAGGTGTGAGTGCTGTTTATGAAGTTGAGTGTCGGATGCGCTGTGCTAATGGTGAATGGAAGTGGATTCAGTCTCGCGGGAAAATTGTCGAATGTGATGATTGGGGTCAGCCTTTGCGAATGACCGGAACTCATAAAGATATTACAGAACGCAAAACTTTAGAACGAGAATTGGCGTTGCGAGAAGCGCGGCTTAATGCCTTTTTTAGTAGTGTGCCTGTAGGGATGAATATACTAGACAAGCAATTGCGGTATGTGCAGATTAATCAAGTTTTAGCGGAAATTCATAACTTGTCTCAAGCAGAACATATTGGCAAGACGATATATGAAGTTATCCCCCAAATTGCACCTTTAGTAGCAGTATTTTACAAACATGTCTTATTAACTGGAGAAAGAATTCTCAATGTAGAAATTTGTACACCCAAGCCCAAGCAACCAGAAACACTAGGTTATTTTTTGGCTTCGTATTTTCCCATTCCTGGCGAAGATAACTGTATTTCTGGTGTAGGTACAGTTGTAGTAGACATTAGCGATCGCAAACTGGCTGAACTGGCTTTGCAAGCAAGTCAGTTGCGCTACCAAACATTAGCCGAGACTTCACCTGTGGGAATATACCATACCGATAAATTTGGTAATTGCGTTTATCTAAATCAGCGTTGGTGTGAAATTACTGGTTTAAATCAATCAGAAGCTATGGGTACTGGCTGGGCTAAGGCTTTGCATCCAGATGACCGCGATCGCGTTTTTGCTACGTGGTATGAAGCAACAGCAGCTAAATCTCTATATAAATGTGAGCATCGGTTTCTGCGTCCTGATGGTACAAGTGTTTGGGTGATTTGCCAAGCCATACCCGAAATTGACGAAAATGGAGAAATTACTGGACACATAGGGACAATTACAGATATTACTGAGAGTAAACTAGCAGAAGCAGCCTTAAGGGAGAGTGCCGAACGAGAAAAAGCGATCGCCCAAGTAATTCAAAGAATGCGCCAGACTTTAGATTTAAATACAATCTTTGCCGCAACCACTGAAGAATTAAGACAAATACTTAATTGCGATCGAGTAGTTGTCTATCGGTTCAATGCCGATTGGAGTGGTGAATTTGTCTCAGAATCAATGAACGAAGGTTGGATTTCTCTAATGTTAGAACAGAGAACTGATCCCATCGTGACCAACAATGCTTTAGAAGATGGTCGATGTCTAGAAAAGATTTTAGAAAGTGCAGCTTATCCAATTCAAGATACTTATCTGCAAGCAAACCAAGGTGGTGTTTATAACCAAGATGCCAGTTTTCGTTGTGTTGCAGATATTTACAAAGCCGAGTTTGATTCTTGTTATATAGATTTATTAGAACGCTTCCAAGCAAAAGCTTATATTATTGTGCCAATTTTTTGCGGTAGCCAACTATGGGGATTACTAGCCAGTTATCAAAACTCTAGTCCTCGGCAATGGAAAACCGGAGAAATTAACATTGTCGTTCAAATTGGTAATCATTTAGGAGTTGCTTTACAACAAGCCGAACTGTTAGCACAAACGCAAAGACAATCACAAGCATTACAAGCAGCGGTGATTACTGCTGATGCTGCTAACAAAGCCAAAAGCGAATTTCTTGCCAATATGAGTCATGAATTACGCACACCACTGAACGCAATTCTTGGCTTTACGCAAATTATGAGCTATGACCATGAACTGTCAAAAGAACATCAACAGAACCTAGCAATTATCAATCGTGCAGGCGAACATCTGCTCAACTTAATCAACGACATCTTAGAAATGTCTAAAATTGAAGCAGGCAAAACCACATTAAACATCAGTAGTTTTAACTTAATTTCTTTATTAGAAAACCTCGAAGAAATGTTGCGTTTGCGTGCAGAGTCCAAAGGTTTACAACTGCGATTTGAATATGCACCGCAGCTACCACAATATGTGCAAACAGACGAGAACAAACTACGGCAAGTTTTACTTAACCTGTTAGGCAATGCAATTAAATTTACCTCTACAGGCAGTGTAATTCTGCGTGTCAAATTAGCAGATCAAATCACTCAAGCACAAACAAACACAGCAATTATTCCCTACTCCTTACTCCCCACTCCCCAGTCCCTGATTTTTGAGGTACAAGATACAGGTGTTGGCATTTCTCCACAAGAAATTGGCTTGTTGTTTAAAGCCTTTGGACAAACGGAAATCGGTCGCAAGTCTCAACAAGGAACTGGACTAGGTTTAGCCATTAGTCGGAAATATGTGCAATTGATGGGGGGTGATATAACTGTCCGCAGTCAAGAAGGTATTGGTAGTATTTTCACTTTTCAAATTGATATTGCTTTTGCCTCAACTAGTCAAGAGCCAGTTAGACAAATTCAACGCCGAGTTCTGGGTTTAGCACCAGAACAAACAGAGTATCGAATTTTGGTTGTCGATGATGTTTTAGAAAACCGTTTAGTATTGGTTAAATTGCTGCAAATCAAGGGTTTTGCAGTACGTGAAGCTGCAAATGGTCAGGAAGCTATAACTCTGTGGCAAGTATGGCAACCACATCTAATTTTTATGGATATGCGTATGCCTGTTATGGATGGCTATGCCGCTACAAAAGTGATTAAAAAGAGAAATGAAGCAGCAGTTTTTTCTCATGTTCATCCTATTATTATTGCTATAACTGCTCATGCTTTTGAGGAACAAAGACAAGCTATCATCTCAGCAGGCTGTGATGATTTAATTAACAAGCCTTTTCGAGAAGAAGAAATATTCACAAAGATTCGCCAATATTTAGATGTCAAATATATTTATCAGGAAGAAAATCAACAAATTATTCATGCAATGCAGCCAAATTATCAGCCTCAGATTATCTATGAAGATTTATTGTCTTGGTTATCTCAAATGCCAGATAAATGGCTGGCAAATTTACACAATGCTGCGGCTCAATGCAGTGATGATCTAATTGTAGAATTAATGCCAGATATTCCTATCAAAAATATAATTTTTCAACAATATTTAACCGATTTAGCTCATAATTTTCAGTTTGAAAAAATTATGGATTTAACCAAAAAGTATATACAAGATAGTTAGCTACTAATACTTGATCTAATTTCATTACCATAATTTAATTAATTGCTTGCTTTGTAAAAACAAATCAAATCTGTGAATATCTTTTTCACTTTCAAAAGCAGCAACTGGTAAATAATGAAATTGACCTTTAGTCATGTACAAAAAATAATAGTCTGCCTTTTTTGTGACTTGAATAAAGTGTGAGTAATTAAGTTTAACAATACTGCCATCTTCATAAAATACGGCAAAAAAGTTTTCATCAATTTCACAGTAGCGATTTTGAAAGTTTAATGTAGAATTGCGCTTTTGGACTTGAAAAAACAAAGGCAGAGATACAAAGTATGCCATTAAAGCGACAAAATATATCAACCACCAATCAAAGCGATTTTGTAAAACAGAAAAAATAATATTTATTAGTAATAAAACTGCTAAAAGGATAAAGGTAATCTTCATCCGCCTGTAATAGTCAACAGTTAACAATGAGCGTAATTCTTTTGGTGTAATTTGAAAAGTTTTAGTTTTGATGTGCATTATATTTAAATTATTGGGAGTAAAATTTGAGAATTGCGATCGCCACCACAATTTACTGTCAGTGTGATAACCTGAGCATTGCGTAAATCATCACTATTTAGCACTGCGCCATTACCAGAATTCATGGCGTAGGCAGGAAAACATGCCGCACTTAAACTCAAACGCAAGGCGTTACCTTTGGCAATGCGTACACAAGTTGTTTGCAGTTGAATCTTCATCGGGACAGCAGTTGTTGGTGGACAATGTATATACCCTTGAGTCAAATTATATACTTTGCCATCAGGCTGCACTTGTGATAACACCGCAGATAAATCATAACTAGGTTGATCGGCACTGCAATCAATTTCTACTACTACATCTCCTAATAAATGCAAGTCTTCTGTAAGGGGTTGAGTAGTATAAATTAACACATCTGAACGGCAATCAATATGCGATCGCTCAAATACACCCGCTGGTAATCCAGCATGACCGCCTAAAGATGGCGCTGGTCGCCAAGGGTCGTGGACTAAAACGTCCTGAGTGCTGGGTGCTGGGTGCTGAGGAGCCAGCCGCGTGGGCGGGTTTTCCGACTTGAGCGGACTGGCGTTGCTGAGTATTCCTGAGTCTTCGCGGATGCTGGCGAGTCCTGTAGTTGACAGAAAATAAGATTGTTGGTTAGCTGTACTGAAACTGGGGAAAGTCCGCCAAATATTACTTCCCATTTCAAACAGGCAAATTGACGACTCCTGCAATAAGCCTGTATCTATATCTTTCAAAAACTGGTCAAACCAGCGAATTTGCATTCTATCTACCGGACTAGCCGCTTTCACCCCAAAGTCTACTTCACCAACTTTCCGACCCCAAGGTAAATGCGCCCAAGGCCCGACTAATAAATGTTGGGCTGTGATGCTCCGCGCTGCCATATCTTTGTATAAATTCAACGTGCCACGCAGGTACGTATCAAACCATCCCCCAATATGAAACATTGGCAAATCAACAGCTTGCAAGTGGCTCTTGGGAGAAAGTTCTTCCCAATAAGTATCTGGTTGGGGATGCGCTGCCCATTCATGATAAAACGACTCAGGGGCAAGTTGTTGCAGAATTTCGGGATTATTTACAGGCAAATTACGTGCCGCAGTCAACAAAGCTTGATAAGCTGGTTGATCATTGCATAGACGTGCCGTTTCTGTAGCTAATTGAATCGCCCAAGCAAAATTAGTTTGCAGACAGAATGCGCCGCCTTCATAAGCCCAATCTGTATACAAATCATAACCAATCATCGCCGGACAAATTGTTTTTAAAGCGCTGGGTTGAGCAGCAGCAGCGTAGAGTTGGGTCATTCCCTGATAGGAAAAACCATACATCCCGACTTTGCCATTACTCCCAGGTAAATGTGCTGCCCAATAAATGCTATCTTCACCATCAGCAATTTCATGAGCAAATAACTTAAATTCTCCAGCGGAAGTACCTCGTCCACGGACATCTTGAATCACGACAATATAACCGTGGGCAGCATACCAACTGGGATGAGCATAAACAACAGTAGAGGCGATCGCTCTCCCATAAGGTTGTCGCATTAATAATACCGGAAAATTCTCTGCTGCATCAGGGCGATAGATATCTGCATCTAGTCTCACACCATCGCGGGTATACATAGATGCAGTTTGTTTAGGCAGGACTTTGTACATATATAACCACAGATGAGCAAGCTAAAATAACGCAGATTATGAGATGTACCTATTGGGGGAATTATATCTGAATCTATGATATGACTTACCGAGCTAATTTCAGCAATTAGATGTATGTTCGATATTTTATTGAATGTTTTAATGTAACTAAGGTGCTGGTAATAAATTCCAGCCTGAAACTTGTGCAAGTTAATTATTGTTAGGTGAATAGAAATTATCCTATGGAAAATACAGAAAGTACATTATTTGATAAAATCTTCCGTGATAGTAATGGCAATATTGTAATTGCCCAACCGCCAAACCCACCGCTGATTCTTTGGGTAGTAGCAAGTTTACTAACTTTAGTTTTTCAGAGTGGCACAATCAATGTAGTGTTGCAGATACTAGCCAATGGTGCTTTATTTACTTGGGCATGGCTAGAATTATTTCAAGGCGTTAATTATTTTCGTAGAGCATTAGGTCTAATTGTACTGATTGGGTTGATTGCATTCCAAATTCAGTAGTTATTCGCTCAAACAGCATTCAGTAATCTGTAGGGTGGGCATTCACTAATATATTTTAGGTTTGCCCACCTACATATAGTACAAAAATTAAATCAAACTACTATAGTAAATAGCTACAAGTTGAGATATCGAAATCAAAAATTAAACAGTCTGTTCTGTTTTTTCGACTTCTGTAACTACTTTCTGACCAATTTTTGATTCAGTACCAGCTAAAAGGCGCTCTATATTACTGCGGTGGCGGATAATTACATAAAATCCCCCTACAATCCCAAACAAAATATAGGGTAATGGTTGGTGAAAAATAGCCATGAAAATCGCAACAGCGATCGCACCAGTAATCGAACTCAACGATACAATTCTGGAAATAGCCACAACAACG
The DNA here is from genome assembly GCF_059384975.1 of Nostoc sp. C96. Taxonomy (NCBI): domain Bacteria; kingdom Bacillati; phylum Cyanobacteriota; class Cyanophyceae; order Nostocales; family Nostocaceae; genus Nostoc; species Nostoc sp. C96. The sequence goes on from NZ_CM182020.1 coordinate 2,664,293, forward strand.
GCAAATACTCCCAAAGTTGCTAAACCAACTTGCCAACTCATCGCCAATAATATTCCTAAACTGGTAGCCACAGATTTACCACCTGTAAAGCCGAGAAAAATTGATTTACTGTGTCCTAAAATGGTAGCTAACCCAACTAAAGTTACCATCCAGGGTTGCCATAATTTCAAATCTAAATTTGCAGGGATAAATTCTGAAGTCGCAGCATAGTTAAATAAAGCATAAACTAGGGCGATCGCTAATACTCCTTTCAAGCAATCAATCCCTAAAACGAAAGCTCCCGGAACTTTACCCAAGGTTCTTAGTACATTAGTCGCGCCAGTTGAGCCTGAACCCACTTCTCGAATATCAATACCTTTTAACTGTTTAACAGCAATATAGCCAGTGGGAAAAGAACCCAGCAAGTAAGCTACTACCAAAATAGCTCCACACAAACTTAACCAAATAGCCATAAACAATCCAAACAAGTCAAGAGTTCGTAGTCAATAGTGTAAGGGTTTTTGAGTGTTGACTATTAGATTTAGAGACAATTCATTCTCTTCACTAAATATCCCTTAAGATAATTAGATAGGGGTAAATAAGTTGCAGCTTGAAACATTAACGGGCAATTTTCAGCCACTTTCTAGATTTATAAGAGTAAACTTAGTTAACTTCTTTCTCTACAGGTGGAAAATTGGAACCATAAGCTTGCCATCGCGGCAAAGTTATGCTTTAAATCATGTGACAAATAATTAGTCACTGTACAAATGGACGTAACTGGATTCGAACCAGTGACCTCTACGATGTCAACGTAGCGCTCTAACCAACTGAGCTATACGTCCTTAACCACACAATTGTCTATATTAGCCTATATTTATCCGGCTAGTCAAGACTGAGGATATTTTTTTAGAAATCATCTTGTTTTCTAGCCGTAGCTAACTCAGCGGCTAATTGTAGTGCGGCTTTCATACTGGTAGAGTCAGCAATTCCTTTACCTGCAATATCAAATGCTGTACCGTGGTCGGGTGAAGTCCGCACAAATGGCAAACCAATAGAAGTATTAACAGCCCGATCAAAGGCCATAAGTTTCACAGGTATCAAGCCTTGGTCGTGGTAAAGTGCCAAGTAAGCATCGGCTGGATTATCTATAGCAGAGTTGCCATACCAAGCTTGACCTGGTTTCACCCACATTGTATCAGGAGGAATTGGCCCCTCTAAGTGCAGATGAGGGCGTTTTTGCTGTTCTTGGTTTATCCAGGGAATGAGCCAATCGAGTTCTTCTGTTCCTAATTGTCCTTGTTCGCCACTGTGGGGATTTAAGCCGGCGATCGCAATTCGCGGTTTGCTGATGCCAAAATCGTGCTGTAAGCACTCTACTAACAAATCTAGTTTTTTGGTTAATAACTGGGGTGTCAGCGCGTCTGCTACTTGACGCAGGGGAATATGTGTCGTTGCTAACAAGGTGCGGAGTGTCCAACCGGTGTAAGGCGATCGCGCTACAAATAACATCCCAAATCGTTCTACACCAGATTTTTCTGCCAAAAGTTCTGTTTGTCCGGGATAATTATATCCTGCGGCTTTCCAGGCAGATTTAGCGATGGGCGCTGTGACTATACCATCAAATTCACCTGCTAATGTTTGGGCGATCGCATATTCCATATAAGCAAAACTCGCCGCACCACTCCCTGCATTACCAACACCTGTGACAATCTCATCAAAATTTTGATTTAATTGCACATCCACAACTTTTAAGCTATTAGGATTCGCTAACGCTACTAAATTACCTGATAAATTTAACTCGTCATAAGTCTGCACCAGCCAGTCTCGATTTCCTACGACTGTGACATCACAATTTTGACTAACTTCTGGATCTGCCAAAGCTTTTAAAATTACTTCTGTACCAATTCCTGCGGGATCTCCCAAAGTCAGTGCTAACCGCGGACGACTTTCTTTGTGTGGTTTTACTATTAAGTTTTGCTCACTGTGATACATAGGACTACTTTATCTGGATTTGGTACAAACTTCGCTTGATTCCTCAGCCCTAGGGATTAACCATCAAACTAGTTTAGAATTATTTACACAGGTTTAATTCAATAGTAGCTGTTGAGCAACTTCAGTCTATCTGGGGTAATTGGTAAAAGTAAAACTTCCACCTCTGAATTACCAGAATGACAAAAATTAGATTTGAGCCAGCAAGTCTAATGGCAACAGACAGCCCAAAAGATATGCAATCTCAAGGTTAGGCTTTAGAATTATTACAAACCTTCACAAAGGAGAAACATAATAATGGGTGGCGAAATTTTTAACGCAGCTTTTTTGGCTTTTGGTTTAATCTTCGTCGGTTGGGCTTTAGGCACTTTATTGCTAAAAATTCAGGGTGCTGAAGAATAATCCTTCTGGAGTCTGACAAAATAGCGTGTCCGGACAACGGACAACGCTGTTTCCATAATTCTCTAGTATTAAATAACTTCTAAGAAAAGTGTAAACTTTTGTTTACAGAGATAATTCTGTTAAGATTCTTTTCATAAAACTTTAAGATTTAATACAAACCCTCATGACATTACTAATAGTCGGTGCCACTGGCACCTTAGGAAGACAAGTGGCTCGTCGTGCGATCGATGAGGGGTATAAAGTACGTTGTCTGGTTCGGAGTAGTAAAAAAGCGGCATTTCTCAAAGAGTGGGGTGCAGAACTTGTCCTAGGAGATTTGTGTTATCCCGAAACTCTTCCAGGCGCATTAGAAGGAGTCACTACAATTATTGACGCGGCAACATCCCGTGCCACTGATTCTTTAACTATCAAACAGGTAGACTGGGAAGGCCAAGTAGCATTAATGCAAGCGGCAAAAGCTGCGGGTGTAGAGCGTTTTGTCTTCTTTTCGATAATTGATGCCGATAAATACCCAGAAGTACCGCTGATGGAAATTAAGCGATGTACAGAAATATTTTTAGCTGAGTCTGGATTAAATTACACAATCTTACGTTTAGCTGGCTTCATGCAAGGGTTAATCGGTCAATATGGCATTCCGATTTTAGAAGGACAACCAGTTTGGGTAACTGGTGAGTCATCCCCCATCGCCTACATGGATACTCAAGATATTGCTAAATTTGCTGTGCGGGCTTTGAGTGTGCCAGAAACACAAAAACAAGCTTTCCCAATAGTGGGAACTCGTGCTTGGAGTGCAGAAGAAATTATTAGCTTGTGTGAGCGCTTGTCGGGGAAAGATGCCAAAGTCACCCGGATGCCCTTAAACTTATTGCGTGCTGTGCGCGGTTTTGTCCGCTTCTTTCAGTGGGGATGGAATGTGGCAGACAGACTGGCGTTTACAGAAGTTTTGGCTAGTGGTAAGCCATTAAATGCCCAAATGGATGAGGTATACAAAGTTTTTGGCTTAGACCAAAGAGAAACAGCTACTCTTGAAAGTTACTTACAAGAGTATTTCAGTAGAATTATGAAAAAGCTCAAAGAGCTAAATTACGAAAAAACCAAGACCAAAAAGGAAAAAAACAAACGTTCTCCGTTTAAGAAGGTCAATAGTCAATAGTCAATGGTCAAGGGTCAAGGGTCAATAGTGCTGAGTAATGTATACACTTTACTCCTGCCTTCTTTTTGACTTTTGCTCACAGACTCAAAATATGTAAGGATTACATAGTACAAAGCATCGCTAAAAGTTTGGATATTTGAATGTGCCGAAAGCAGGCATTATCTACAATGATTTAAAACCGATAGCCAGCCGTGTCGCTATCGAATTAGAAGAAAAACTCACCGCTGCTGGTTGGGATGTATGTGTCACAAGTAGCATCGGTGGAATATTGGGCTACGCTAATCCAGATAGTCCTATATGCCACACTCCCATTGACGGTTTGACACCCCCAGGTTTTGACTCAGACATGAAGTTTGCTGTTGTACTTGGGGGAGATGGGACTGTTTTAGCTGCATCTCGTCAGGTTGCGCCTCTTGGTATTCCTCTATTGACGGTGAATACCGGTCACATGGGGTTTTTGACGGAAGCCTATCTCAATCAACTGCCTCAAGCTCTTGAACAAGCAATGGCAGGTGAGTATGAAATCGAAGAGCGGGCAATGCTGACTGTGAAGGTATTGCGCGGGGAGTCGGTACTATGGGAAGCCTTGTGCTTAAACGAAATGGTGCTACATCGGGAACCATTGACCTGTATGTGCCATTTTGAAATTGCTATTGGTCGGCACGCGCCAGTAGATATTGCCGCTGATGGCATAATTGTTTCTACACCTACTGGTTCTACGGCTTATTCACTCAGTGCAGGCGGCCCGGTAGTCACTCCTGGTATCTCAGCTTTACAGTTAGTGCCGATTTGCCCTCACTCTTTAGCTTCTAGAGCGTTGGTGTTCCCAGATACAGAGACGGTAAATATTTATCCGGTAAATATTCCGCGTTTGGTGATGGTGGTAGATGGTAATGGCGGATGTTATGTGTTCTCGGAAGATCGGGTATATTTAGAGCGATCGCAATATAGTGTCCGATTTATTCGTTTACAACCACCAGAATTTTTCCGCATCTTGCGCGAAAAACTCGGATGGGGTCTTCCGCATATAGCCAAACCCACTTCTGTGGAGTTACCGTAATGGTCAAACGTCAATAGTCAAAATTGTTTCTTTGTTTTTTCCCGAATTGCTAGTTTATAAATAGAATTGGAAAACAAAGTTATAGCAAAGTGCTGAATAAAAAGAGAGATTGATTTTTGACTCTTGACTGTTGACCATTGACCATTGACTTTTGACTTAATTTATGACAGTTGCTCACAGTCCCTGTGTTTTGGTGATTGAAACTGATGAAAGCCTTGCAACTCAGCTATCTTCTGATTTGCAAGAAGCTGGTTATGATGCGATTTTGGCTCATGATGCAGCCAGTGGTTTGCAATACAGTCGTGATTGTCAACCTGCTTTAATTGTTCTAGACCGGATGCTGGCAGGAGAATCTGGACTTTCGTTATGTAAAAATATTAGAAGTTCAGGAATGCGTTCTCCTGTACTGGTCTTGATGGCTAGAGATACCGTGGATGACCGTGTAGCTTGTCTAGAAGCGGGAGCCGATGATTATATTCTTAAACCTTACCGCCCAGAAGAATTTTTAAAGCTAATTCGCCTTTATTTAAAACCTGATATTGATACAACAGAGCAGTTACGCTTTGGAGATTTAGTTTTAGATATCTCAACCCGCCGCGCTATCCATAATGGACGGGTAATTGATTTGACAATGAAAGAATTTGAGTTATTAAAGTTTTTAATGGAACATCCCCGTGAGGTATTAACCCGTGAACAAATATTAGAAAATGTTTGGGGTTATGATTTTATGGGTGAGTCAAATGTGATTGAGGTGTATATTCGTTATTTACGCCTCAAAATTGAAGATGAGGGGCAAAAACGCCTGATTCAAACAGTGCGGGGTGTGGGATATGTTTTGCGAGAGTCTTAGTATGGGATTGATTTTTTAACGCAAAGGTGTTTCTCTGGGTTCGGCTGATTTCATCCGTTCCTCACCAATTTCGGCCTTAGCTTCGGCAATGATATCTTCCCAGGTTTCGCTAACTTCTGCGATCGCTTCTTTGCTTTTTTCGTAGAACAAGATTCCTTTTTTGACAACTGCTTTGGCTACTGGTCTACCAACACCAGCTACTACTGGCAACAATACAGGCACAAGCACAACTCCGACAATACCTGTAATTCCTAGTCCTTCGGCTAAATCTCCAAGGTCTGGTAAAAGTTTTACTGACATATTATGTTCACCTCCCTGGTTTTACCTCAGTTTATTTTAATTCTTTTTCGTTAGTACTTAGGCAAACAAGCTTCAGACTGCAAAGTAATGTAACGTGTATTTGATGACAGTTGAGGTTATTTGGTTAAAGTTGAACTAAACGTTCTCGGCTTGATCTGCAATATATTTATCGAGTAAAAATTGCTTGAGGTGTGGTTGTTCCAAATTAATCCCAAGTTCACTAGATCTTTGAATGATTTGTTCATAAGTTAAACCTTCATTCACAGCAGTGGCTATTAAGGCGATACCACCTGCTCTTGCTCCCGCCGCACAATGAATCAAAATTGGTTTAGGTAAGTTGTCAATCTTTTCAATGGCTAACTCTGTTAGTTCTTGATTTGCTTGTGAAGGTTTTAATGGGATGTTGGCGTATTCTAGTCCTGCTTCTTCTGCTTGTTGTTGCTCATCATTTAAAAAACCTGCTTCGTCAGGGGAACGTAGATTTAACACCGACTTAAAACCTTCTTGTGCTAACTGCTGTAATTCTTCAGGAGTTACTTGTCCCCCAGTACTCAGATTTTCACTCACTTTTTTGCTGTTACTCATATTAGCCCGGTATATTCATGGGTTTAACGTAGTATAAGAATGAATATGTAAAAAAGCTAGGGTAATTACACAAAATATTCAACCTATTTTACTCAGACCTGATAGAGCAGGTTACAGGTTACAGAGTTAAAAGTCTTTTGCTTCATTTACTGATGTCCTCACAACCTTAGTTATTGCTATAAAAGGTTGATTTTCATCGGTAACTAGCTATATTTACCTTGAGCAAGTCAACTACAAAAAATAAAATTTCTATCTTAAGATAGATGCAAAAAAATTTTGTTTAAAATTGCATTTTTATAAACAGCTTTAAGTATAAAAATTACTTAAAGTATGGCAACATATTTTTGAGTTAAAGCTGACAGCTTCAGGGGTAAGTTGCCACACTAATTATAGGGCAGGCATTTAATATCAAGCTAGTTTTGCTACTTGAATTAAATTTCAAGATTCTGCCAGAAACAAACATCAGGGTACAAAGATAAGCATAGTGTGAGCAGTGAAGGATGAATCAAGTATCTACCGTATCGATCGCTCAGATAACAGATATACATCTGTTTGCCTCAGAAAGCCATCAACTACTGGGAATGCCTACCATTGAGTCATTTAAGGTAGTGCTGGAGCGATTAAAGGAGTTAAAATCGGAAATTGATTTACTATTATTAACCGGAGATTTATCTGGGGATGGTACTTCTGATTCTTATGAACATCTGCAAAGTTTAATTCATCAGTTACAAATACCTACTTACTGGCTACCAGGAAATCATGACTGTGCGATCGCTATGAATGAAATTCTGAATGTAGGAATGATTTCCCGGCGCAAGTCTTTCCAACGCGGTAATTGGAATTTTATCTTACTGAATTCGGCTGTACCTGGATGTGTACATGGTCATCTGACAACTAATACTCTAAGTTGGCTGGACTCGGAATTAGCAAAACTAGGTAATAACCCAACATTGATAGCGTTTCATCATCCACCTTTTTTAGTGAATTCTGCATGGCTTGATAGCAGTGGCCTGAAAAATCCCGAAGAATTATTTGCAGTGATTGATCGCTACCCACAAGTTAAATTAGTTTTATTCGGTCATATTCATCAACAATTCCAACGCCAACGCCACAACGTCGGGTATTTAGGAACTCCCTCAACTTGTATTCAGTTTCGTTCTCATAGTTCCACTTTTGCTATTGATGAAAAATCTCCAGGATTTAGGCTGCTGAAACTATACCCCAGTGGTAGTTGGGAAACATCGATAGAACGAGTTCCCTATTTTCATCCACTGGAGTTAGCAGCAACGGGATACTAAATAAGTCAAAAGTTAAAAGTCAAATCCCTATTTACTCGGCTTTCAGCACTCATAACTTAACTTCATCGGCAAAACTCGCCCACCGGACAAAGTAAAATGGCCCGGCGACGGAACCCCAGATATGTTCGTCGGTTTCTGGGTCGCGTCCTCTGTCAAGGCTGATAAATTTCTCGCCGTCGATTTCAAATTCGCTATCTAAGTAAGTTCTTTGACCTTTACGAAACACAATACAGCCTTTCCCAGGTTCTACAGTACCTTTAAAGCTATTACCAGTCCATTCGACAATCATGTTACAGCCTGGTAATTTTTCTAAGTCATCGGCTGTGAGGGTTTTGAGGACTTCTAAGTTACGGGATGCACCGTAAAATTTTTCTTCTTGTTTAACAGTGTAGTTTTCAATTTGAATGCGATCGCCTGCATTTACCAACTTTAACACCCGCAAGCGATAGGGGTCATTCAGGGTATAGTCATAAGCTTGTTCTACAAAAAAACTTACCCCTGATAACAAGTCCAAAGGTAAGGGACGCATACACACGCGGATATGTGCATAAAATGGCGGGTTTTCAAAAGCCTGCGCTTGGTTGCTAAAATCAGCTGCCATCCACCGCGCTAGGGTAGTAATATCTGTAGAGCTTGTCATTTATAGATTATCTTTCGTTGTTTAAAAATCTCTTTGAGTATTTTAATGAAGTATGAAGTCTGAAGTCTAAAGTATGAAATTTTGTGAAGCAGAACTCAGATTGAATTCTACGCGAATGGGTGATAGTGCTTGAATTAGGAGTTCTTAACAGTTTTAGTACAAAATTTTTATTTACAGCACCAAGTTTAATCTAACCGCGGGTAATGTATAGATTTCTGATGTTCACTTCCAGTCCATATTGCTCAAGAACACTCTCTCTTGCCCACTGGTTGATGTATCGCTTCATAGTAGAAAATAGTTTCATGTCTATATATCGAAAAAGTTGATTATCCACAATCGTCAACTTTGCAATGACACTCTTTTCAATAGACCTTCTAACATCATCTATACCAAATATTTTATTTTCTATAGTGCGAATTCTCAGATTAATTTCTTCAAGTTTATCTCTACTACCTTCAATGTCTCCTGCACTAATTTCCTTAGAATATGCTTTTTTTAATGCCTCAAGTTCTTGCAGTAATTCTTGCTGCGATTCTCGCATAGATTGGAATGCAGATTGGAATATATACCAACTCTCTTTTTGAATACCTAAAATATTGAAATCCCCCTGGAACTTAACAGGTTCTCCACCTGTTAGGGAAGGTACTTCACATTTAAAAGAACATACTATTCCCATTAGTCTCTGCAAATAATTAATAATATCTGTTTGTTCGGGAATAGGAACTACACTAAGTACTTTTGCACCAAATCGTTCTTCTAATGCTTGTTGAATCTTATTTTTCAATTCCTTCTCAACAGAAATTTCTACCAGATTTCCTTTTTCATCTTTTTGAGGCTCATAGAAACGCATATAAAATCTTTCTGGGTCAATAGTACGTAAAATTTCTGTGGTAGTACTATTGATTGTTTCCTTCATTAAGTCTTTTAGTTCATAAATCGTCTGATTTAGGTAGTTTTCTATTTTATCGAACTTTTCAAACTTAACATTTATAGCAGTACTAAGTGCTATCTTTAGCCTAGCATCATTAGTAGAAAACACTTGTTTTTCAGCTTTAATTTCTAACTTCTCTTTGATTGAATCATGCTCCAGTTTAGGAAGAGAAACAATATGTTGGACTTGATAACCAATATACTCTGCTTCAGCTTGCATTTCTCGCTTTATTTTTTGAGATTCTGCTTGAAAATCAAGTAATATATCTACATATTTTTTATCAAGTAGTATAGGTTTAATAATTCTTTCTAGTTTATTTTCCACCCATGCTTGTAAGTTAGGAGATTGTACAGATATATATCTTCTAACATCTTGAGGAAGCATTTGGAGCGTATTTTCAACAGATACCAAGCCTGCGTATTTCTGAACTTTACAATCAATCTTACACTGAATTTCTACAAGCTCTTTAGGAACTGGAGATGAAGAAATTGTTTTACTGTTGAGATACAAAACTGGTGTTAGGTGTTCTGTAATCCCTGCATTTCTTATCACGTTACGTCCCAACTTATATGCAAACTCAAATGAACGACCTGCTCCTAGTGCATCATAAAAACCAACTGCAAACTCAATCGCTGCACTATCCCCAATTTTTTTGCTCATACCAACTACATAATTGATGTGTCGGGCTATTTCCTCTGCCTGCAACTTTGAATAGCAAGCATTGAGAACAACACACTCAACTTGATCTGCAAATAGCTCAAACAATCCAGCTAAAGCTTGAGCATCAACTAATTTGACTTGCCCAGTCTCATCTTCAAAAACTAAACCCTCTTCCCCTGCTCCGTGTCCGCAAAAGTGGATTATGCGAGGTTCGTAGTCGAGGATAGCTCGATGTATATCTCGATAGCGTACTGCCTCTGCGGTATCGATGGAATACTGGTCGCGTTGTTTTGACCGTCTTAAACCCTCCCTAATTTCGCGCTTCTCCTCATCTATACGAAGCCTACTTGTACCTAGGGGGTTTGCCGACAATATCAAAATTTTTTGAAGTTGAGTGTCTTGCATTGCTATTTAGCCTTCGTCAAAATCTTGAGTTTTGTTACTATCTTCTCGTCAGAATTTGATGACACTCATCTCTCAAATTACGAGCTAACGATTGTTTCATACAGAAGCAATGTTTACATAGATTTTAAAAAAAATACTAACACAACTACGTACTTAAGTATGTAAAGATATACTTTGATAAATATGATAAAGATTTATCATATTTTCATGAAAAATATATTAAGTAGCTAGACAAAATACATTTTATAGTGGAGAAAGTGAATAAGGAATAAAAAGGAATGTAGCGATTGTTATTATGTTAAAAAACAGCTCAATAATTATGTGTACGTAATTACTTGAATAAGTAATAAACAAGTTAAACGAAATTACAACAAATGTTAATTATATTTTTTAAATACAAAAAGGTGATATCGTCAGCATCTACTTAACTCTGGAAAGACAAGACCTAAAATTACACTTTTCTCAGCATATTCTTTGATATCTTCACAAATGTTGAGAAAGATCCAGGTGATGGATAGGTATCTGAGTTCAAGGGGCGACAAGCTCCCTAAAGTGCTTGCTGTATAAGCTCCATAGCCCTTAAACCTCGCTGATAATATGCTTGCTTATTGCGAATGGAAGTGACCAGTTCCTCGACCCATGCTTGACACCCTTGCCAAGCAACTATCCAATTAAAACCATACAAACCTATCCAAAAATTGCTGTGCCTTTTTTCAGCTTTACTTTGCTCTTGAGAACGACAGACATAAGATTGTTGTCGCTGTAATTTAATTTTTTGACCTTGTAACCAAGCACTCGTCATTGCTAAAGCAATTAAGAATATTAAACGTACAAGTCTATCAGGGTTGGCTTGGGAACTTTCTAAATTATACCCGCCTGTTTTACAATCTTTGAACATCGCCTCAATCCCAAAACGTTGAGCATATATTTTGATGGCAGTGTTTAAATCAGGTAAATTAGTTAATAAATACCAAGCTTCCTTATCTTGCTTTCCCCGATACTTCCTTTTCCAATAAACAGCTAAATTGAACCAACCAAAACCTTGTTTTTGAGTAACTTTAACATCGGTATAAAAGGAGCGAATACCAGGATAAATCTCAATGCTACTTAAAGGCTGAAACTTCTGTCTTTTTTTCCGAAAAGTAGTATCTTTTTTTTGACGGAATACAAAACTCAGGTTCTGCTTGTGGAGCCATTGTGCCAGTTCTACACTGTGAAATTCTCTATCCCCAATAATTACTAGTTTGTATTTTTTTAATAAGCGAATTACTGGGCGTAATACTTTTTGCTGTTCTTCTAGGTTACTGCAACCATCTTTCCCTAACAAACACCAATATATTGGCCAAGCTCTTTTTTGATAAATCACGCTCACCATCAACACATTATTTTCTTTCCACTGTGTTCTATCCATCGCAATGGTTAATTGTGACCCTATTTTAAAATGTTGGTTAATTATGGCTTCAATGATGGGAAACCACAATAAGACTACACTCAAAGTATTCGATGTTAAAAACCTTTGTATATGCCGTCTACGACTGTTTTGTTGTATTGGTAGAGGTAAGGTTGCTGCCAGTCTTTCTATCTTCACCTGTTTCTGATTTTGTAATAACCACACCAACATCTTTAGGGTGAATAACTGTGCTTTATTTAGGTATTTTTCTAAGAAGTTTTGGTAGAATGATGCCAGCATTTTGATGACGGTCTTGATCAAATTACGAGACCGTTTTTTTTTACCATTAAACTGTACCCTACAGGTAGCTGCTTAATAACTGTACAGTTCATTCTCAATAAGTACCCAATTTTTTCAAGGGGTCTGTGTCTCCAAAACCATTATCTGGCATGGTTTAGAGGCGATTGTCGCCCCCTGAAGTATCTGAGATTGGAGAGAGGTTCATCTGTGTGTAGTATTTAACAAATATCCTCGCGTCTGGAGAATTTTGATAAAAATGTCGTCATTATTGAGCTGGTACAACAAGGTAAAAGTAAAAAGGTAAAGTGTTTATGCTCAGGCCCTTATGTGCGATCGCAATTTTTTCTATATTATTAAATAACTCTTTCACACTGGCTGCACCTAAAGACCCTAACCAAGCAGATAAATTTCCCCCCAGTCCCTTAGAAATTACTACACCTGATCCTCTGGTGCGAAGTTCTGCGAATAAAGAACCGTTAACTCTGGTAGAACAAATACAGTTAAACACTGCATTGAATGAATTAAATCAACAAGCAGCAGCGACATTGCAAGCTGGAGATAAGGTAACGGCGTGGGAAATTTGGAACCGGGAAATCCGTTTGCGGCGTTATTTAGGTACAATACCCGAAATTCAAGCATTATCTAGGGTAGGTGCGATCGCGTGGAATCAAAATGACCGTCAAGAGTTATTTTATATAAATCAGCGATTGCAAGTAATTCAAAAACAGGCTTTATTACCAAAAACCATTGCTCAACAAGGCGTAAATGTAGAATTATTGCAGGCTTTAGGTGAAGCTTATCAAAATGTGCGATCGCCTAAAAATGCTTTAGAAGTTTACAATCAAATTTTGACAGCGGTACGCCAGCAACAAGATAAAACCGCAGAGTTATCAACCCTGCAAACAATTGCCGAATTAAACTTAGCTTGGTTTGATTATCCCCAAGCCGCCGCCACATATCAAGAATTATTTAATATAGCTACCGCTGGAGGCGATCGCACCAGTGAGCTAACATATCTAAAACAGTTAGCTTATATTTACCAGCAAGGCAAACAACCGCAACAGGCTATCGATACATTAAATAAGTTAGCTTTACTGTATACTGACCCGGAAAATATTCTCAAAATACCACAATTAAAATTAGCGATCGCTGCTAATTACGAATCTTTAGCCACACAAAACCCTAACCTCATTCAAGAAGCTTTTAATAACTATCAACAAGCTTATACAACTGCTTGGGAATCACAACAATTTGTTATAGCTGCGGAAGCTTTACAAAAATTAATTGCCCTCTATCGTTCCCAAGGACAAATCGACGCAGCATTACAAACCAGTCAAATTCTCATCGAAACCCAAGCAAAAACTTCTAACTCTTATGGCTTAATGCAAGCTTATGATCAAATTGGGCAAATTTACCTACAACAAAAAGACTATCCTCAAGCACTCTCAGCCTTTCAACAAGGCTTACAACTAGCTCAACAACTTAAACATGAGGAATCTTACTTTGCCCAACAAATTGAAAAAATCTCCAAAGAATCTGGTCAATAATCATTTGTCAACTTTTATTACCATTGACCCCTTCGGGGTGACGCTCCTAACATCGCTAACGCCAGTCGCTCATGGGGAAAACGCCCTACAGCCCTTGGGGCATCCTACGGCGGGCGTTAGCCTCTCCCTTTGGGAGAAGACCGCGCTGGCTCACTATTGACCTTTGATTCCGATTAAACATCTTCTAATTCTAATTGAGCTACTGTAACAGCATTAAAGGCAAAGGCCACTACCAAAGGCATTGGACATCTAAGTATAAAGGTGCTTGCGACAGCTACAACCGTACCAATTACCGCTGACATTGACCAAATTCTTTCTTCAAAGGTGAGTCCTTTTTCTGCTTTAATTCCTCTCAACACATGAGATGGAATTGGTTCTGGCATTACTCCGCCTGGAGGAAATGCCCAATAATTATTCCGGCGTTCAACAAATAATTCTGTCCAGCCGTTTTCTTGGCACCAAGTCTCAATCCATTCCAGAGAATAATGTTTCATCATTTGTGTAATGCTGCTTACGAATTTTGTGTAGTTGCTGAATATAAACTGATAGGTTTCTAACTAACAAGTGGCACTAGAAATACTCCGACTGTTAGAGAAGGCTAAAAAGCCTATTTTGTAACCTCTTAAACTTTCACCTTCCTCCTATCTTTTTATACTTGCCAAGCAACTATTATGAAACTCAAGTTAATTCTCCTCTTGTGCAGGTAGCCAAGCATTCCAGACAGATAATCAATATGCTCAAGCAACGCTGACTAATCACCTTAATAAGAAGACTAACAGGGGATAATTGAGGTTAACAGCAAAAGTTAATAAACTTTACTTAGAAAATCCATCATAAAGAAATGTAAATAACTCTATTTATAGATGAATAAAGTTGAATAAGAATAAGGCTTTCTCAACAATAAAGTGTGGGTTTCCGAATCTACCACTAGTTTATCTACCACTCATCCTGATATCCTGACTTCTGAATTCTATTTAATAAGAATATTTATATCGCAAAATCCAATTTATAAAATCAAGAATTGTAAATATAAAAGTGAGCAGATGCTGTAGTGAATATTAGTAGTTTCTAGATACTCACTCGCAACGAAGCTGGATATCTTATGTCTCATGAATAATTTAGCGATCGCCTGACTTAAGTTACAAAATGTTAAGCTAAGGTAATCTACAATACTTAAAAAAACAATATGTTTTGGCTAACAGGATTAACATTACTTTTAGGAATTTTCTTATTTTGTCTGATTCGCCTGAGCAAAAATCACTACACAGTAATAACTATTCTTACCCTCTTGCTCCTGCCTGCTGCCTTCTGCCTCCTGCCTCTTAACGCCCTTGCAGTAGACTGGACTCATCCCTTGTCATTTAGTAATGCAGAGTTAGCGAGACGAGATTTTTCGGGACAAATGTTGCAAGCTGCGGAATTTTCTAACGCGAATATGGAGATGGCTAACTTTACAGGTGCCGACTTGCGTGGAGCCGTCATGAGTGCTTCAGTAATGACTAAAGCCAATCTTCACCATGCCGATTTAACTAATGCGATGGTCGATCAGGTAAACTTAACAGGGGCTGATTTAAGCGATGCCGTTTTGAAAGAAGCCTTGTTACTTCGCGCCCTGTTTACAGATGTAAATATTCAAGGTGCAGACTTCACTGATGCAGTTTTGGATAAAGCGCAAATCAAAGAACTGTGCAGTAAAGCTAGTGGAGTAAATTCCAAAACTGGCGTAGAAACTCGTGAATCTTTAGGATGTCGATGAAGCGTGTTGGTGTAATTGGTGGTGGGCAACTAGCCTGGATGATGGGAGATGCAGCGCAAAAACTAGGAGTAGAATTAATTGTACAGACTCCTAGTAAATTTGATCCGGCTGTAGCTATTGCCCAAGATACAGTTTTTGCGGCAATTGATGATGCAAAAGCCACAGAAATTTTAGCTCAAAAAAGTGATGTCATCACCTTTGAAAATGAATTTGTTGACCTCGATGCTTTATCTTTATTAGCTAATCAAGGTGTTTGCTTCCGTCCGAGGTTAGAAGCGTTATCGCCGTTATTAGATAAATATCATCAGCGTTGTTATTTGCGAGATTTAGACTTACCTGTTCCGCAATTTTTTGTTGCAGATGATATAGAGAATTTAACCTCTCAGCTAGAAGCTTTAACTTTTCCTGTTGTTTTAAAATCTCGTCGTCATGGTTACGACGGACAAGGCACATTTATTATTCAAGATTTAGCAAGTTTACAGCAAAAGTTAGCTCAAACAGCAAATCAATCACAGTTCTTAATTGAAGAATTTGTGCCATTTGAACGGGAATTAGCGGTAATTGCCGCCCGTTCGGTAAATGGTGAAGTTGTCATCTATCCAGTGGTAGAAACTCAACAAGAACAACAAGTGTGTCGGCGCGTGATAGCACCTGCGGATATTACACTTAATCAAATAGAACAAAGTCAAGCGATCGCCCATACCTTATTAAATAGCCTAGAAGTTGTTGGAGTGTTTGGCATAGAACTATTTCTCACCAAAAATGGTAAAGTTCTAGTCAACGAAATAGCCCCCCGCACCCATAATTCGGGACATTTCTCTATTGATGCTTGCGAAACTTCTCAATTTGAACAACACCTCAGAGCCGTGTGTGGTTTGCCTTTAGGTAATCCAACTTTACACTGTCGCATGGCTATTATGGTGAACCTGTTGGGATATGAAAATTCCGCGAGTGGCTATCAAAGCCAGCGTCAACAATTAGCCGCCATTCCCCACGCAACCGTTCATTGGTACAACAAAACCGAATCTCGTCCTGGGCGAAAATTGGGACACGTTACAGTTTTGCTAGATGAGCATAACCCAGCAACTGCAAATCATCTAGCCCACACCCTAGAATCTATCTGGTATCCCAGTTAAATTGGTCAGAAAATCTTTATATTGAACACACAAGTTGTTTGAGAAAGCTATAATGAGTTAGTTGCACTGCGACGTTGGTGACTGCCATCAAGTTTTTTGATCTATGTCTTTAAAGAAAAGGGAACCAACAGTTATCGTGGCAGTAGACCGGGCATGTACCCGGAAACTTTAAACGAGCAACAGCGGTACCCACCTGGTTAAACCAGGTCATAAACTTAGGTAAAACGGCGTTGCGGTGAACTTAAAATTTTTTAGCTCCCAAATTTTAACTAAATTTGGGAGCTTTAGTTATTGCCATCAGTATGAAAAATTTTCCAGAAACAGTTTCTTTCTTTGCCTACTCCTCATATTTCTTAAAAGTTTAAAAATTGATTATTGAGCTACTCAAAACTAGTATTAGCATTCACTTATACAGCTAGATAGCAAAACTAACCTTTATGTAATACTTACTTTATAATTAGGTAATATTTGAACCTAATTATGATAATAAAAATAGAATAGGAGTCTTTAAATGGAAGAATTTTTCAATTCTTTTCTATCAGAAAATTTTATTCCGCATGGTCATTGTTACTTGTGGCAGCCAGAGTTAGTATGGCTACATATTCTGTCAGATTCTATAATTGCTTTCTCTTATTATTCAATTCCCCTGATGTTGGTGTATTTTGTCCGTAAAAGAGAAGATATACCATTTAAAAATATTTTTATTTTATTCGGTGCTTTTATTATTTCTTGTGGCACAACTCA
This sequence comes from Nostoc sp. C96, assembly GCF_059384975.1. NCBI lineage: Bacteria > Bacillati > Cyanobacteriota > Cyanophyceae > Nostocales > Nostocaceae > Nostoc > Nostoc sp. C96. The sequence continues at coordinate 2,681,418 of NZ_CM182020.1, forward strand.
TTTAATCGAAATTTGGACACTTTGGCATCCTTACTATTGGTTATCTGGAAGTATAAAAGCACTGACAGCGATTATTTCTTTTTACACTGCATTAACATTAATACCTTTAGTTCCACAAGCACTGGCTTTACCAAGTCCAGCCCAAATGGAAGCAGCAAATCAGGCGTTACAAATTGAAATTACAGAACGTAAATTAGTAGAAAATGAGTTACGCCAATACAAAGAACGTTTAGAAGAACTGGTAGAACAACGGACTGCTGAACTAGCCACAGCAAATAAACAACTACAAATGGAGATTGTGCAACGCCAAAATTCTCAAGAAAGAATGAGTAAATTATTACAAGATTTAAAAAATACTAATCAAGAATTGAATGACTTTGCTTATATAGTTTCCCACGATTTAAAAGCTCCATTAAGAGGAATTGGTTTATTATCTGAATGGTTATTAAATGACTATGCAGATAAATTTGATGAAGAAGGTAAAGGCTTAGTTAATAGACTTATTAACAGGGTGAATAAGTTACAAAATTTGATTGATGGCATTTTAGAATATTCAAGAGTTGGCAGAATTAGAGAAGACAAAATCCAAATTGATTTAAATGAGTTGGTGAGAGATGTAATTGAAACTATTGCACTAAACAAGAATGTTCAAATCGAAATAACTAAGACTTTACCTATAATTTATGGGGAAAAGGTTAAACTTGAACAAGTATTTCAGAATTTACTAAGTAACGCCATCAAGTTTATAGATAAACCTCAAGGACAAATTCTAGTTAGTTGCACAGAGGAAGATGATTATTGGCAAATTAGTGTGACTGATAATGGAATTGGTATAGAAGAAAAATATTTTACAAAAATATTCCAGATTTTTCAAAAATTATCTACTACAGACGATTCAGAAAGTACGGGAATCGGTTTATCTATCGTCAAAAAAATTGTTGAAATGTATGGTGGTAGTATTTGGTTAGAATCAACAGTTAATCAAGGTAGTACATTCTTTTTTACTGTTAAAAAAACGTTGCAAATTTAACCAATGCAAGAAGTTGAGAAATATATTTAGCTTAATTGACTGCGGAATTTGTTAATACTAATAGTTAATAAAACAACCGCAAAAGCAACTAATGCCAGAACATTAATCCATAATACATCTAAACCAACTCCCTTGAGTAAAATGCCTCTGACAATGGCGATGTAATGACGTAGGGGGTTGAGTAGAGACAAAACTTGAAAAAAAGGTGGCATGGCTTCGATTGGTGCGATCGCACCAGAAGTCTGTACCATTGGTAAATTAATAAAAAAAGATGTAAGTACAACTTGTTGTTGCGAACGACAAACAGTCGCCAACATAATTCCTAAACTAATCCCGACAAACACATACATACTCGACAAGCCAAAAAACAGGAAAAAATTTCCCCGAAATGGGACATGAAATACTACTGTGGCTAATGTTAAAGCAAGTAGAACATCGCCGAGTAATAACACAGCTAAAGGCACAATTTTCGACAATAAAATTTGCCAGTTCGCCGCCGGAGTCATCAATAATTGTTCTAATGTTCCCGTATCTTTTTCGCGCACAACTGTGATTGCAGAAACTAATGTGCCAATTAATGTGAGAACTAAACCCATAACTCCCGGTACAAAAAACCAGCTACTAATTAATCCGGGGTTGTAAAGAAAGACAACTTCTGGGGAAATTGGGGGACTAACTTGCGCTTGAGTTAAATGCAAGTTATATTGCTGAATAATTTGATTCATATAATTACCCGTAATTCCGGCTGTATTGGCATTTACGGCATCAATAAATACCTGAATTTCTGCTGATTTTTGTGCGAGTTTTCGAGGAAAATCCGGGGGAATGATCACGCCGACATCTAGCTTACCTTCTTCTACTTGCCGACTTAAATCTTTTTCACTACTTGGTACAGATTCAAGTGTAAAAATTCGATTGGATGTCATGGCTGAAACTAATTCACGACTGGCGCTGACGTTGGCATAGTCAATAACACCTAAGCGTAAATTATGTACGTCAGGATTGAGGATAAATCCATATAGCAATAGTTGGACTGTGGGTGGGACAATTAGTAAAACGATTAATTGCTTGTTACGTAAGATTTGATTGATTTCTTTTCTGACTAATGCCCAAAATGGACTGTCGAATAGTTGACGAATAAGTTTCATTTTAACAAACCGCAAAGTACGCTAAGGACGCAAAGAGAAGAAGCAGTTTTTTTCAGATTAATTAGGTAATTGCATTCGGCTTAAGACTCGGCGCGATACGTTAAAGAAGAATAAACCCAAGATTGTCAACATGACTAAATCAAACCAAACTCCGGCAAATCCTGTACCACGGACAAAGGCATCACGAGTAATATCAATGTAATAACGCGCTGGAACTACGTTAGGCGCTAATGAAAGAGGGAAGGGAATGTTATTGAGGGGATAAATAAAACCTGATAATAATAATGATGTGATAAAACCCACGAGAGAAACGCCTTGAACAGCAGCATTTTGGTTACTACTGCGTACTCCTAAAAGTAAGCCGAATAGTACACTATCCATCAAGAATAGTAGAGTTCCAATTAATAAAGTTATAGGGTTGCCTACTATACCAACTTGGAAAATTATTGAGCCTAATATCATCACTATTAAGGTTTCAATTATGGCAATTAATAAGTAGGCTAATCCTTTACCAAGTAAGAGTTCGGTGGCGCTAATATTGGAAGCATAGACTTGAATAATTGTACCTTTTTCTTTTTCTCTGACCATTGCGATCGCAGCCAACAATGACGGAAAAATCCACAGCACAACACCATATACGCCCGGCACAATATAAAGTGATTCTAATCTGCCGGGATTAAACCACAAACGCATTCTGGCTGTAATACTATTAGTCGGTGGTAACAATCCATGCTCCTGCATGAAAAAGTTTGTAACTCTTTGAATACTATTTCTAATTACTCGCGCGTTGTTAACATCAGTCGCATCAATTAAAACTTGTAATGTTGTACTTTTACCTGCTTGAATATCACGGCTAAATTCAGGGGGAATAATTACGGCAGCTTTAGCAATTCCTTTATCTATAGCATCTCGTGTAGGGTTGCCACCTGACCATTGTTTAGGGGTAAATTGATTAGTGGCGTATAATCTTTCAATGTAGCTATTGCTGAGGTTTGTGTGATTAAAATCTTGCACAATTAAAGGGATATCTTTACTTTCTAATCGGATAGCAAAACCAAAAATAATTAGGGTGATAAATGGTAAGATAAAGGCTAAGGCTAAAGTGAGGTGATCGCGGCGGAATTGGGCTATTTCTTTAATACATTGAGCGATGATTCTTTTCATTTTTTTAACGCAAAGGTGTGGGGAGGTAAACACAAAGGGGCGCGGAGTTTTTAGGTTTGGGAGCGTTCTACTATGCCAATAAAGGCATCTTCTAAAGAGAAGGGTATGGGGCGGAGAGAATAAACTTGAATTTGATTGGCTTTTAATAGTTGAGTGATTTGGTTTACTTCCTGTTCGGGATTGTCGAGAACAACGTGTAAACTATCAGCAAAAATTGAAATTCGCCAAGAATCTAAGTGTTGTTTGAGTAACTTAGAAGCTGCTTGATTTTGATTGACTTTGATTTCGATTAATTTTCCTGGTTGAGAGGCTTTGATGGAACTGGGTGAACCTTCGGCGACTGTTTCGCCTGCAACCATAAAACTCATGCGGTTACACTGTTCTGCTTCTTCTAAATAGTGAGTTGTCACTAAAATCGCTGTACCGTTACGGGCGAAGTCATTAATCAGCTTCCAAAACTGGCGACGCGCTAAAGGATCTACTCCTGATGTTGGTTCATCTAAAAATAAAATATCTGGTTCGTGCATCACGGAAGCACCGAAAGCAACTCGCTGTTTCCAACCTCCGGGTAATTGTCCAGTAACGAGATTTTCTTGTCCTTCTAAGCCACAAGTAGCAATTACCCAATCAATTTTTTCTCGCCGGAGTTTGCGTGGTACGCCGTAAACTCCGCTATAAAATTCGAGGTTTTGCAGAATGGTTAAATCATCATAGAGGGTGAATTTTTGACTCATGTAACCAATGCGTCGGCGTAAGTCTGCACTCCGCAAATTTCCCGTTTCCCCACCCAGAGAAATTTCCCCACCACTGGCTTCTAACAGTCCGCACAACATTTTAATTGTGGTGGTTTTTCCCGCACCGTTAGCACCCAATAACCCAAATATTTCACCGTAGCGCACCTCAACGTTGACATCTTTGACAGCTTGAAACTTGCCAAAAATCCGACTCAGGTTGTGGGCGTAGATAGCCAGTTCTGAGCATTCAATACTCCTCTTGCTCCCCTGCTCCCCTGCTCCCCTGCTCCCTACTTCCCGCTTGCGAGAACGCGGGAAAGGAAAAAACTGCGGTACAGAACCTTGTTGACGCAGGCGGGTGACGAAGACGTTTTCTAATGTGGGTTCGCCACGCTCGATACTGGGTGAGGGTAAATCATGTTGTTGCAAGAGTTGGCGGACTTCAGTTTCTCCAGCATCTAAATCTGGAACGAGGACATCCAAGCGATCGCCAAAAATCTGCACATCTATAATATTGTTCTGTGCAGTCTGGGAAAGTATCTCTTCGGTGGCTGTTAAATTGGCGGTTCGCACTTCTAAGCGATGCAAGCCCAAGTTAGCGCGTAAATCTGCGGGTGTGCCAATTTCATGAATTTGTCCAGTGTACATCAAAGCCACACGGTGACAGCGCTCGGCTTCGTCGAGGTAAGGTGTCGCCACGACAATTGTCATCCCTTCGGCGGAAAGTTCAGCTAACACATCCCAAAATTCTCGCCGGGAAACGGGATCAACACCAGTGGTAGGTTCATCTAATAACAAAACTTCTGGTTGAGAAACTAAAGCACAACACAAAGCCAGCTTTTGTTTCATCCCTCCAGATAATTGTCCCGCCAAGCGATCGCCAAATCTATCTAAATTCATTAACTTTAAATATTTCTGGCGACGTTCCCACAGCAAATCATCCGCTACTTGCCGTAATCCTGCTGCGTAACGTAAATTCTCATCAATACTTAAATCTAAATACAGCGAAAACTGTTGGGTGAGATAACCCGTTATTAATCTGGCATCTCGCGCAGGCTGTCCAAATATCTGCACTTCCCCTGCGGTTGCTTCCATCACACCGCCTAAGATGTGAAAGGTGGTAGTTTTCCCCGCCCCATCAGGGCCAATTAGTCCAAACATCTCGCCTTTTTGGACGCTGAAATCAATCCCTCGAACGGCTGCTAAGTTGCCATAGTGCTTGTGTAATGCTTGTACTTTGATGGCGGTTGTGGTGGGGCTGGATGATGGCGGTGAGATGGTGAGTGGCTGTTTCATAATTTTTCACGCAGAGACGCAGAGGCGCAGAGAGAGTTTTGAGAGGGTTATTTGTTGAATAAACAAACTCTGATTTTTACAAGAGGTTTATTCTCTTCAACCTCCTGCCTCCTGCCCCCTGCCTCCTGCCTTCAAATTAATCTCTGCATCAGCTGGCATTCCAATTTTGGCGCAGGGTACATCTGATTGGGCGTAGGGATTTTCGGGGTTAAAGCAACCATCGGGATTTGTGACTTCGACGCGAATTCCTACTACTTGTCTGACTCGATCTTTTTGGAAATAAATATTTTCTGGTGTAAAGGAAGCTAGGGGATCAATGGCAATGACTTTGCCTTGCAGAGGCTTATCTGGGGCAGAATCCAGAATAATTTTAGTTGTTTGTCCTAGACGCACTTTGCCAATGTCACCTTCGGGGATAAAACCGCGAAAATATAATGTTTTGGGGTCAACAATTGTCAAAATCTTCGTTTGGCTGTTTACTACTGCGCCTGGTTCGGCACTCCGGGCTGTGACTACACCATCTATCGGGCTGAGGACGTTTAAATCTTTTTTAGAGTCGGCAATTTGGGTGAGGATTTGTTGTTTTGCGGCTTGGGTATCTTTGACTTTAGCTTGTGCAGATTTAACTTTAGCTTGTGCAGATTTTAGTTGGGCATAACTTTGCTGCTGTTTTCTGAATAAAGCTGTTAACTGGGCGTTGCGAATATCAGGGTTGAAGCCTGTGGTTTTGGCTTGAGTTAACGCCCCTTCAACTGCGCTTAACTGCTGACGTGCGGCGTTAACTGCGGCTTGTCTTGCTTCTAAGGTAGCTATGGCTGTGTCCAGGGTGGTTTGGGCTTGGTCAAATTGTTGTTGATTAATAGCGCCTTCTTTGACTAGTTTGGCATAGCGATCGCGGTTAATTTGCGCTAAATTTACTTCTGCTGCTGCTTGTTTAACTTGGGCTTGTGCTTGCACTAACTGGGCTTTGGCGGCTGCAACGTTTGATTGTGCTTGTTCAATTCGTCCTAGGGTATCGCCTTGAGACTGGCGCACATTCAGTTTGGCTTCGTTAATTTGGCTGGTAATTTCTTGAATTTCTCTTTCTACTCGCTCAACATCAGAAATTGCTTGCTGTGCATCCGATTCAGCCGATGCTATCCTGGCTTCTGCACCACGCAATTGGTCTTGCAGAAGTTGGTCATCGCTGTCATCCATTGTGATTAATTCTTGTCCCTTTTTGACTGCTGTGCCTTCCCTCATGGCAATTGACTCAATTCTGCCAGAACGCTTTACCCCAATCTCAGTTTCATAACCCTCAATCCGACCGCTAACTTTCAGTATATTTACTGCACCTTGGGGTTGACTATGCCAGACTGCGTAACTAATACCACCTATAACTAGCAAACCTCCAACCAGTAAAGGAATTGGTTTTTTGCGGCGCTGTTGCTTGGATACTGGGACATTTGTAAGACTTTCCGGGGGGATTGGGGTAGTCTGAGTCATAGTAGCATCCTGGATTGTCAAAATATTTTGGTCATCATACTAGACTGTCCAGTATGATACGGCAAGAGATTAGCAAAAAAATTTACTTTTCATGCCTAACTCCTTTACTTCTCAACTGGAAACTGTGTTACCTGCAATTACGCAAAAACAAGAACAAATTTTGCAAGGAGCGATTCGAGTATTTTTGCGCGAAGGTTACGCCAGAACCAGTATGGATAGAGTAAGTGCAGAAGCTGGAGTTGCAAAACAAACGATTTACAGCCACTTTCGAGACAAAGAAGGACTATTTAAAGCGTTGATGGAACGATTAACGCTCACTTGTTTTCAAAGTATTTTTTCTAACACAGAACTGCACGGCGAACCTGAAAGTTTATTGCGTCAAGTTGGTGAAACTTACTTAACCAAAGTTGCTGAGAATCCTGATTATTTGGCGCTGTTACGCTTGATTATTACTGAGGCACAAAACTTTCCCGAACTTGCCAAACTTTATAACCAAACAGTTGTACAACGCGGTCGGTTGTTGCTGAGTCAGTATTTTGCATCCCATCCCGAATTAGGTATTACCGATCCAGAAGCGATCGCCCATATTTTCATGGGTTCCCTAGTTTCTTACGTAATTATACAGGAAATGCTGTACGGTAAAGAACTCATGGACTTATCGCGCGATCGCTTGTTAGATAGTTTGATGAATTTGGTAATGAGCCAATCAAGGTAAAATAAGTAGCAAATAGCAGCTTTTCTGGAATCTACTAGCTAAATTTGGTAGTCAATGTTGCAAATTTTAGCGATAACTAGCCATTCGCAAAGTTAGCGCTAATAGTATGACTATGTATTTTTTAGCGGTATAAATATGCCTCAAACTTTTTACGTAAATCCTTTAACCGGAAATAGTACGAATTCTGGTAGCCAACAAGCACCTTTTAAAACAATTACCCAAGCCCTCAAGGTAGCCACGCCAGACACCACAATTCAACTCACAGATGGAAATTACAGCGTAGCTAGTGGAGAAGTGTTTCCCTTAACGATTCCGTCTGGTGTGAAAGTAGTTGGTAACGAAGCTAACAAAGGCAGCAGTATTTTAATTGAAGGTAGTGGTACTTACCTCAGCCGGACTTTTGCTGCTCAAAACGTCACCTTTGTTATGTTGGATGGTGCTGTACTCAGGGGAGTGAGTGTCACAAACCCAGCCAGTCGTGGTAGTGGTGTCTGGGCGGAATCAACTACTCCCACCATTGCCAATTGCACCTTCAAAAATTGTAAACGTGAGGGAGTATTCGCTACTGGTGATGCTAACCCAGTAATTCAAGGTAATGTATTTACAGAAAATGCTGCCAATGGAATTGCGATCGCTAAAAATTCCCAAGGTCAAATTCAAGATAATACCTGCGTTAAAACAGGTTTTGGCATAGCCATCAGTGATACAGCCTCACCCACACTTTTAAATAATAAATTTACCGAAAATCGTTCTGGTATCGTCGTTTCTGGTAGCGCCCGCCCCGTACTACGCAACAATGTCAGTGAAAATAATACCGACGATGGTCTGACTGTAATTTCCACTGCCCTACCAGACTTAGGCAGTGCTTCCAGTCCTGGAGGTAACATTTTCCGCAATAACGCTAAATTCGATTTACAAAATGCCAGTTCTAATCAACTGATTTCCGTTGGTAATCAAATTGACCCTAGCAAAGTCAGCGGTAATATCCAGTTTGCCAGCACACCAGTACCTACACCGACCCCTGTACCAACCCCAACACCCACGCCTACCCCTATACCAAACCCAACGCCCACGCCTACCCCTGTACCAACCCCAACACCCACGCCTACCCCTATACCAAACCCAACGCCCACGCCTACCCCTGTACCAACTCCAACACCTACACCTACTCCTGTACCAACCCCAACACCTACACCGACCCCTGTACCCGTACCTACCCCAGTTCCCACACCGACCCCTGTACCGACACCAACACCTACACCCAACCCTATAGATTTAACCGATATTGCTAATCATTGGGCAGTGGGCTTTATTCGGGAATTAGTCAAACAAGGTATAGTTAACGGTTTTCCAGACCGCACCTTTAAACCAGATGCCACGATGACCAGGGCGCAGTATGCAGCGTTAATTGTCAAAGCTTTTGCACCATCCTCCAAGCGTGCAGCAACTCAATTTAAAGATGTAGCAGCAAACTTCTGGGCAGCTAAAGTCATTCAGCAAGCATATCAGGGTCAATTTCTCTCTGGTTTTCCAGATAATACATTCCGCCCTAACCAAAATATTCAGCGTGTGCAAGTTCTGGTTTCTCTGGTTAATGGACTAGAGTTAGGCACATCTGGTAATGTTGCCAACGCGATCAAAATTTTCGATGACCAAGCCAAAATTCCTGACTATGCCAAAGATGAAGTAGCAAAAGCTATAGACAAGGGAATTATCGTCAATCATCCTAACCTGAAGCAACTCAACCCTACCCGCGATGCGACACGGGCGGAAGTAGCGGTGATGGTTTATCAAGCTTTGGTTGATGCTGACCGTGTAGCGGCGATTAATTCGCAATATATTGTGAATGGTTGATTAAACAACACAGGGGTGTAAGGGTGTAGGGGTGTAAAGTAAGAAAAGTATTGAGTTTTGAAAAACACTAATCCCTAGCTCCTCATCCCTGTTTGATTCACGCAGTCTATGATGTTTTATGTCTGAACAAAAGCCTTTAAATCCTTGGGACTATAAACCTTGGTGGTGTCAGCCTTGGTCTATAGTCTTGACATCTATAATTTTGATTAGTAGTAGTTGGTTACTATTTAAAATTGTTTGGTTAACAATTCTTGTGTCTATTCCTGTACTCACTTGGATGGGCTTTTTTGTATTTATTTGGCCACAATTGATGATTCGTAGTGGAATTTTGGAATCGTATCAAAAGGAGAATTTGGAATAGGGGCGTAAGGGTTTTGCTTAGATATATACCTAACACCCCTAAATATCACATTGATTGATGATTAATCGCCGTTAACACCATTAGCGTTTTGAGAATTGGCTGATTCTGGTTTTTGGTACTTACCGGGGTATTTATGCTGAAAATACGCTTCCAATACTTGTAAAACCATTGGCCCACAGACTGTACCACCATGATCCCCGGAATTTTCGCCAAAGGCGACAACGGTAATTTCTGGGCGATCGCTTGGGGCATAAGCACCAAACCAAGTATGATTAGGCCGACCAACACCAGCTTCTGCTGTACCACTCTTACCGGATGATGGAGCGATGGTTGGCAAATTTAAGCGTTTCCCTGTACCTTCAGTAATTACCTTTCGTAGTCCATCCCGCAGAACGTTAATAGTTGACTGGTTCATATCTAAAGATTCGCGCCAGCTTTTTGCTTCTTCGTTGTCTTTCAACAAATGAGGCTTCACACGATACCCACCATTGGCGGGAACAGAAAACATAATTGCTGATTGTAGTGGTGTCACTTGCAAAGCGCCTTGACCAATGGACATATTAATTGTGTCGCCCACAGTCCAAGGAATTTTCCAAGCTTTTTGTTTCCAATTTTCATCGGGAACCAAACCCCTAGATTCTTCACTGGGGAACTCGATTCCAGTTTTTTGACCGAAACCATACTTCTGCGCCCATGCAATTAAAGTCGGGCCACCAACACCTTTACCAACTTGATAAAAGAATGTATCACTACTCATAGCGATCGCCCTAGGAAATCCCAAAGGCCCAAACCCTGCGTGATTCCATTCCCCAAAAGTCACACCACCAACAGTCAAGGAACCATAGGTTTGCAGCACTGTTCCAGGGGAAAACTTACCCGACTCCAAGCCAGCCGTTGTGGTGACAATTTTGAAAGTACTTGCGGGAGGAAAAGCACTTAAAGCTCGATTTACTAAAGGATGGTTTTTACCTTGTACACTTTCCCAATCTTTTTGCGAGAGTTTTTGCTTAGAAAAAATATTTGGGTCAAAGCCAGGATGAGATACCATCGCTAAAACTGCACCATTTCTGGGATCAAGAGCGACAATTGCACCTTGATACTTACCTAAAGCTTTATCTGCTGCTTTTTGTAGTTCCCAATCTATCGTTAAATGTAAATCTTTACCTGATTTGGCTTGTTTTTCTCCCAAAATGCGGATTGGGCGACCTGCACCATCCACTTCCACCTGCTGACCACCCCATTCGCCGCGTAAAGTCTTCTCATAGGCCTTTTCTATGCCCATCTGACCAATGACATCACCCAGACGGTAGCCTTCTTTTTGCTTATCTTTCAACTGATCAGGTGTCAGTTCTCGTGTATAACCTAGTACATGGGCTAATTCTTGACCATGTGGATAGTAGCGCACCGCATCTGTGTTAATTTCTACATCTTTTAGTTCATTTTCATACTCTTTTAAAGCTGTAATTTGGGCTTCGCTGACATCACGCGCAATCCGAATCAGGGAAGCAGAATTAGCACCCGCTGCATCTAGCTTATGTTCCATTTCTTCTTGTGGGATACCCAGAATTTGGGATAATCTTGGCCCCACCACCGACCAAGATGGCTTAGTATGTGCCAGCGGCCATAAGTATACAGAATGGGGATATCGGGTAGTGGCTAACAACTTACCATTGCGGTCAAAAATATTACCTCGTTCTGGTTGTTTCAGAATGGTGCGAACGCGGTTAGATTCGGCACGTTTCCGCAGTTGAGATCCTTCCACGATTTGTAAATATGCTAACCGTGCTTCAATCCCCGCCAGCGTCAATAAAGTGAATCCAATTAAGAAGATTGACTGTATACCACGTCCAACAGTCCGTGTATCTTTTCTGCTATTCGGTAAAGATGATGGAAATAAAGCCATAGAACAAATAATTTTAGATTTTAGATTTTAGATTGAATAATATTCCCACTACCGACTCCCAACTCCTAAGAGTATAGAAATTCTGCAATTCAGATGCTTGGTATAGAATGCCCGAATCTTACACTTGATATTAAGCTTGTAACAATCACAAACGTATATTCCCGATCTGGGGTTTTTGGCGGATACAATAAACCAAAGTGTTATTTAAGTCTGCTTAATAGGCTACATTCACGGAAAATCAGGTTAAATCACAGCATTCTACTGAGGATTATGGCTCAATCTGTTGTGCAGAATCAGAGAGGGATTACGTCGTTTCAGCCACTGGATGTGGAACTACGTAACGTGTTTAAGTTTTTCAAGCAAGAACCAGCAGTACATGGAATAGATTTGGATGTCCGCAAAGGAGAATTTTTTAGTATTTTAGGCCCCTCCGGTTGTGGGAAGACCACAACATTACGTTTAATTGCGGGATTTGAATCAGCGGATGCAGGTAAAGTACTGATTCAAGGTCAGTCTATGACTAATGTTCCGCCTTATCGCCGCCCAGTCAATACTGTATTTCAAAGTTACGCCCTGTTCAATCACTTGAATGTCTGGGATAACATCGCCTTTGGACTGCACTTAAAAAAAATTCGCAAATCAGAAATCGAAAGTCGAGTTACAGAAGCCTTAAAACTCGTCAAAATGGAAAGTTTGCGATCGCGCTTTCCCAATCAACTGTCTGGTGGTCAACAGCAGAGGGTAGCATTAGCTAGGGCGTTAGTGAATCATCCGACTGTTGTGCTGTTAGATGAACCTTTAGGCGCTTTAGATTTAAAGCTGCGTAAAGAAATGCAAGTTGAATTATCAAACCTGCATAAAAAGTTAGGCTTAACCTTTATTTTAGTTACTCACGACCAAGAAGAAGCATTGTCTTTGAGCGATCGCATTGCGGTGATGAATCAAGGCAAAATTGAGCAAATTGGTACTCCCAGCGAAATTTACGAACGTCCCCAAACAGCTTTTGTGGCTGATTTTATTGGTGATACTAATTTATTTAGTGGTGAAATTGCTGCTGTCGAAGCTGATTGTATACAAGTTGTCACCAAAACCGGACTGAAAATTATAGTTACCCGCTATGAAGACACACCAATAGAATTGTCACAATCAGTAGTGGTAAGTGTGCGTCCAGAAAAAATCCAACTATCATTATATCCGCCTAATTTACCAAGTAATTCCTTTGAAGGCAGACTAGTTAATGTCATGTATTTGGGAACCCATGTTACTTATGTGGTGGAACTAACTAATGGGATAAATATCAACGTTTTGCAACCTAATACTTTTGGTAATTTGCCAGACAGAGACACACCAATTTACGTTTTATGGGCTGAAAGTGATTGTTTGGCTATTAGTCAATAGTCAATAGTCAATGGTCAATGGTCAATAGTCCATGTTTATACGGATGAGATGTCTAGCAAGTATTTTAAAGAATTACGGGTTTATAAATTATCAGAAAAATTATCTGATGAAATTTGGCAAATAGTTAATGAATGGGATATGTTTGCCAAAAATACAATGGGTACACAAATGGTACGTTCAGCAGATAGTATTGGGGCAAATATAGCAGAGGGAGTTGGCAGAGGTAGTTATCAAGATAATAAACGCTTTGTCAGAATGGCAAGAGGCTCGCTGAATGAAACTCAACATTGGTTAAGAAGAGCATATTGCCGTAATTTATTAACAGTTGAACAAGTAGAAACACTCAAACGTATGATTAACGAACTAGCACCACAATTAAACGCTTATCTCAAATCAATCGGCAATATACCTGAAAATTAATTAAGTATGCCATTTTTAAACTACTCTCTATTGACTATTGACTCTTGACTAATGACAAGAAGAAACTTTTTACAAAAAATAGCAGCATTTTCTAGCTTATCTTTAACTGGTTGTGGTTGGAAATTAGCTAATGTCCGTGCGGCTACAAAATCTACTCATAGTGACAAATTATATCTTTATACCTGGACACAATATTCCGACAAAAAATTACTCCAAACTTTTAGCAGCCAAACGGGGCTGCAAGTGCTTGTAGATCCTTATGATTCTAATGAAGTGATGTTAGCCAAACTATTAGCTGGAGGTGGTGGTGCTTACAGTGTAATTTACCCTTCTGACTATATGGTACAGAAGATGGTAGAGAAAAATTTATTAATCGAATTAAATCATAATCGCTTAATTGGTTTAGATAATTTATTTCCGCAATTTAAAAATCCTAGTTATGACCCAAATAATCGTTATAGTTTACCATTCAATTGGGGAACTACAGGGTTAATTTACAATTCTGAAGTTCTGCAAACAGCACCAGAAGATTGGGATTATCTCTGGCAAAATCAGTCCATACTCAACAAGCGGATGACCTTACTCAATGATGTACGGGAGGTGATGGGTGCAGTATTAAGAATGTTAGGTTATTCTTACAACTCTAAAGAGGAAGAAGAACTGAAACAAGCATATAACAAATTACAGCAATTAAAACCTGCGATCGCCTCTTTTGATACTGATGCTTGGCAAAACCAAATTCTGGCGGGAGATTTACTCTTAGCTATGTGTTACTCAGCCGATGCTATTCGGGTGATTAAAGAAAATCCTAAATTTAAATATGTGATTCCTCGCAGTGGTTCTTCCTTATGGACTGATACAATTGTCGTACCCAACAGCGCCCCAAATATTGATGGTGCTTATGCTTGGATTAACTTTATTTTGCAACCTGAAGTTGCAGCAATGATTAGTCAAAATTTGAATATTTCTACTCCTAATGGTTCTGGATTTGAACAATTACCCAAAAAACTTCAAGATAATAAAAATTTATTTCCTGAAGCCGCCCTTTTAGAAAAGTGTGAACGGATTACTCCTCTAGGTGACTTTGAGGAAGTTTATGAGCGCTACTGGACTCAATTAACTAGCGGTTAAGACAAATAAAACAAAGGCTTATAAGTTTCCCAAGTCAAACTTTAAACTTGTATTCATAAGAAATATGTCTTCTTCAATTAATCATACAGATGAGATTCCCAACATTGAAAAATTACATCGCCCTACATTTAACTTTCTACAACCCTTAGTATTACTAGCTCCGGCAGGTATTTGGTTACTATTATTACTAGTGCTACCAGCATTGATAATTTTCCAGCTAAGTTTAGTTCCCAATATTAGACCGGGAGATTTAGTCAATCCTAGTAGCTTAGAGAATTATATACGGATATTTGACCCGCTTTATTTACATGTTATTTTGCGATCGCTCTGGTTAGCCTTGGGTACAACGATCATTTGTTTAATATTCGGTTTCCCTGTTGCTTATTGGTTAGCGCAAATCGCCCCCAAAAAATGGCGTAATTTACTATTATTAGCTTTTGTTTTACCTTTGTGGACTTCTTCTTTACTCCGGTCGTATGCTTGGATTACAATTCTGCGTCGAACTGGTTTATTAAATAGTATTCTGAGTAATTTAGGCTTACCAACTTTAGACTTACTTAACCGCATCCCTGCTGTATTCATTGGTATGAGTTACAGCTTATTGCCCTACATGGTTTTAATTTTATATGCTTCTCTAGAAAAATTAGATAAGCGTTTGCTAGAAGCTGCTGCTGATTTAGGTGCAAATCCTGTCGAGACTTTTTGGAAAGTAACCGTACCCCAAGTTTCACCAGGAATAACGGCTGGTTCAATTCTCGTCTTTATTACAGGTTTAGGAGATTTTATTGACCCAGAACTCTTGGGTGGCTCTTCGAGTATGACAGCGGCGCGGTTAGTTTACAACCAATTCCTGGGAGTTACTCAAAATTGGGGTTTTGGTTCAGCATTGAGTATGTCATTAATTTTAGCGGTGAGTGTAGCGATCGCCTTTTTAATTAAATTTGGTGAACCAACACCAAGCCGATAAACTAAATCTATAGACATTCAACCCAAATTTACAGAGCTATGAATATTGCTCCAACTCAAGCTCTAACTTTAGAAGAGTTTCTCAAACTGCCAGAAACTAAGCCGAGCTTGGAATATATTAATGGAGAAATTATACCTAAATCAATGCCAAAAGGGAGACATAGTCGTTTACAAGGTAAACTATGTAGCGCAGTCAATGAAATTGCTGAAAAGCCAAAAATTGCTTACGCATTTCCTGAATTACGATGTAGTTTTGGTAATCGCTCAATTGTACCAGATGTAGCAGTGTTTCAATGGCGCAGAATACCGTTAACTATTAATGAAGAAGTACCAGATAACTTTGAACTACCACCAGACTGGACAATAGAGATTCTCTCCCCAGAACAAAAACCAAACAAAGTAATTGGTAATATTTTATATTGTTTAAAATTTGGTAGTCGTTTGGGATGGTTTCTTGATCCTGATGACCTGAGTGTTCTTGTCTTTTTACCAGAACAGCAACCAGAGTTATTTCAAGGAGAAGATACTTTACCTGTTCTACCAGAAATTGAACTAAGACTAACTGTTAATCAAATTTTTAGTTGGTTAAAAATGGGCGGTTAGATAAAATTAATTTCCTTCATAGAGAAAGGAAATAGGAAACAGGATGAAAATTTGCGACATCCTATTCTATCTTTCCAAAAGGTTAACAAGTTAATTCCATTATCAAATTATTTACTACATCTTTTTTATTAATTAAAGATGAAATTGTCGAGAGTAATTCATGCTCTAAATAAGGCTTAGTTAAGTAGGCTTTAGCACCAAGTTCTTGAGCTAGTTGACGATGTTTTTCAGCGCTACGAGACGATAAAATTACTACAGGAAGTTTAGCAATATTTGGGGTTTGCTGAATACTGGTTAATAGTTCAAATCCATTCATTCGGGGCATTTCCAAATCGGAAATAATCACTTGAATATCTGGATATTTTTGTAGCTGTTCTAGAGCTTCTATACCATTTTGTGCTTGAATTACTTGATAGCCATCTCGCTGCAAAGTCAGAGAGAGAGTTTGTCTCAAACTAATAGCATCATCCACTACTAAAACTACCTTTGGGGCTTGGTAAATAGGTTCTACTGGCTCAGATAATGGTATTTCTTGAGCATTTGAATTACTAGATATAGATAAATTTTCAGATATTGGCAAAGCGGCTTGATCAGGCGCAACCATTGGTAGCACTGTCAGTTCAGGCGCGGCTTGTATATGGTAAGACTCTAACAGTAGAGCGCCATCAATCACTAAAATGAGATTTCCATTAGCAGAACTACTACAACCGTAAACATATTTTGGTGGCGCGATCGCATTTCCCAATGGTCTAATTACTAGTTCTTGTTCGCCAATTATTTGGTCAACTTCTAATCCAAAAATACTCTGATTACACCTGAGTATTAATACAGGATTATTCATCAATCTTGTGTCAAGAGTAGTTTGTATATTATGAAAACTATTACTCTTAACAGAAGAACAGTTATAAGCTATTAATTCAGAAAGTGGATGTAAATTGATCAAAGTTTCATCTTGGTCTGTATTCCAGTGTAAAACTTTTTTACCTTCAAATTCCCTAATTTGTTGCGGGGCTGGAATGACAATTTTTTCCACACTATCTAGTAATAGTGCATAAACAACGCCTCCCGCTTGAACTAGCATCAATTGATCAGTAGTCATAGAAAAAGGTATTTTGAGTGTGAATTTTGTACCTTGGTGCTGCAAAGTTTGGACTGAAATCGAACCATCAAGCGCTTCCATTTGAGAACGCACAATATCCAATCCTATACCGCGTCCGGAAATTTTACTCACATGTTCGGCTGTAGATAATCCCGGCGCAAACATCAAATCTAATAATTCTGATTTACCTTCATTAGATGTAGCAAGATTCATCTCAATAGCTTTTTTCTGAATGCTTTCCAGATTTAATCCTTGTCCATCATCTTGAACTTCAATTATAGTTTGGCTACTTTGATGATATGCTCGGATTGTAATTAAACCTTGTTCTGGCTTACCCTGTTCCCGGCGTATTTGGGGAGATTCTATCCCGTGATCAAAAGCATTGCGTACTAGGTGTAATAGTGGATCATACAGTTTTTCGGCGATCGCTTTATCCACTAGCACCTCTGTACCAATAAGTTGTAATTTTACATTTTTATGATAAAGATTGGCTAACTTCTTGACCATTGAGGGAAAACGATGCAAGATATCACCCAAAGGTAACATTCTGGCTTCTACCAACTTATCAATAATAGTAAAAACTAAATTTTGTTTTTGATCACTTACTTGAACGGCTTGTTTAATAATTAAATCCAGAGATTCTGTAGTTTCTTGTAGTTGTAGAGTTTCTTCTAGTGCTGCGTGTAGTGATAAATTAAATTCTGTGTATACATCCATTTCCAGTGAGTCAAATTTCACTGCTGCAAAATTTTGTATGGATTGATTAGTAATATTTGGCAACTGTAGTGGTAAATCTTTTAACTGATTTAATAATATTTGATGTCTACCAAGCTGCTTTGATAATTGTTCAACTACTTCTTGTAGTTGTTCATCATGAAGGGTGCGTTTCTTTTGATGAATCAGCAATTCGCCTGCTAGGTAATTGAGGTTTCTTAATCCTTCAACATCAACACGGACAAATGAAGCTTGGCGTGAATGTTGAGTTCTGTTAATATGAATATTTTCATCTTCTAGCTTATTAAGCTTACTTTCTGTTTCTGTGACTAGCTCTAAACTTGGTTGTTCTTTAACTTGTTCAGTAATTTTAACTAATTGTTCATTTTGAATATTTCCATCTACCGTTTCTCCTCCCCAGATAGATTCTAAAAAGTTATCTGTCTCAGCAAAAATAGGTTTTGATATTTCATCAACAACTAAAATACTTTGTAATCTTGGATGATCTAACCAATTCTTTTCTTGACTATTGACAGGTGGATAATTTTTATATTCTTGGGCTAATATCAGAATTTGTTTTTGCAATTTTCTGGTTAAAAGACTATAACTCTCATGCTTATCATTGCTGTACTCAAATTTAGCAACTGCAAGTAGCAAAATTAAAATAATTCCGTGGCGATACAAGCAAAGGCTATAACTGTCTTCTTGATTCTGCACAAAATTTAAAAATTCTTTTAACCAGTTTTCAATATAATTTATTTGATTTTCAGTATCTAACTTGGGAATGAGTAGAGATAAATTAAGTTCTTGCTTAGGTATCTGTCTCTGATGCTGAAACCAACTCAAAATATATTGAACTAACTTGAGGTAAAATTCAGCTGTTGTTGGCTGAATCCGTTCATGATTGTGGTTGCTAGATATAGTTAAAAATTGGTAAAATTCTTCCGCAGTTTTGAGTAAATGGCAAGTAGGCGAATTATCTTGAACGTCTGGAGATAAATGTTCTGGTTTAACTAGTTGTGTGAGATTTTGCCAAGCTGGAGATATTATATCAACACAAGTGCGATCGCCTGATAATACTGCTGTCTGTACTGCTTGTAAATCTTGCAGCGTCAGTTTCGCAATTTGCTGAACTTCAGCAGGTTTGGCTTGCAGCGCAGCCATAATTGTTTGCGCGAATTCTGCTAATCCACGTAAATCTAGAGATTGTGCCAAGCCAAGAAATACTTCTGCTTGGGAGGTTAAAAACTCTCTAAATTCTTCATCATTAGGAGGATGATTAATAGTTGCACTAATATTTTCAATGCGTTGTTGGACTCCTACTTCAAAGATTGATCCGAACAACATCAAATCCTAATTCTTGAGAAGTTGGAATGTAATTATCCGTACCAAAAGCATCACCAAGTTTTTCTTGTAACTGTGTAAAAATATCAGTTGCTCTTCCAATAATTTCTTCAACATTAATGGCACTGCTGGTTAATTCTGCGGTTAAGGCTAGACGCAAACACTCATAAGATTTAAGTAAGAGTGTATGTAAATCAGCATCAATAATTATATCTGGATTATATAAAGCTTTAAATACATCTTCTAGAGAGTGGGCAATTATTTGAATTGCTTCTAGTCCAACAGTAGCAGCACCGCCTTTGAGTGTATGCGTTGCCCGCATTAAAGCATGAACTTTATTCTTTCTATTACCATCCTCTTCTGCAAAACCTATAAGCTCTTGCTCAATTGTTTGTAACAATTCTGGGGCTTCTGATAGAAAATAAACATAACCTTGTTCGCGGATTTCAGCATCTGTAATCATAATTGGGAAATGGAGAGTGGTGGATGGAGATTTGGGAGTTGGGAGTGGTAAATCATCAAAACTGCCTACTCCCTTATCCCGATTACTTAATTAACTTTGAACTTACTTGCAGCTGTTAATAGTTCTTGCGCCATCCCTAATAAATCTTGGAAAATGGCAGCAATTTCTTGAGATTCAGCAAAGGTTTTGTTAGCAATTTCTGCAACATCTTGCATTGAGTTAGTAACAGTTTCAGACTGACCCATTTGTGTTTGAGTAGCTGCGGTAATTTGCTGGATTAATTGGCTAATTTCAGCAGTTGCCGAAACAATGGCATTCAAGTTTTGTCGGGTTTCGCTGACTAGATTTGTACCTTCTACAACTTGCTGAATACCTGTTTCCATTGCTACTGCAACTTCTCCAGTTTCTGCTTGAATTTCTTGAACTAATTTTTCAATTTCAATTGTTGCTGCTGCTGATTGACGAGATAAAGAACGGACTTCATCAGCTACTACTGCAAAGCCTTTACCATATTCACCAGCACGGGTTGCTTCAATGGCTGCATTTAGTGCTAAAACGTTAGTTTGGGTGGCAAAATTGCTAATCAAATTTACTACTTTTGAGATTTTTTGTGAAGATTCACTCAACCGCTTAATCTTCTTGCTGGTTTGAGCAACAGTTTCACGAATTGCTTCAATGGCTTTAACAGTTTGGTTCATAGCTGTATCACCAGACTCTACCGTTTGGTTAGCTTTTTTTACCGCTACTTGTACCAATTGGGCGTTAGCTACCACTGCTTGAGTAGAATCTACCATTTGTTGAATATCGCCCAAAGCAGAGGTAATTTCTTCAGACTGTTGTTGTGCTAAATTGTTTAGTCCAGCAAGAGAAGCATTACTATTGGCAGAAGTTTGCGCTACTTGTTGAGATGCTATTTGGACGTGAATTACTATTTGCCGCAGTGCTTGTAGAGTATTGTTGTAAGCATCGGCAATAGTGCCTAGTTCGTCTTCTGTGATGGGCGCACGGACGGTTAAATCACCATCTAAAGCAGGCCGAAGTGCCATTAACAGTTGAATAGATCTTTGTTGCAATAATTCTTTGGCGGCTTTTTCTCGTGCAGCTGCTTCTGCTAATTGTGCTGACTGCGCCTGTAGTTGTTGCAAATATTCAGTCTGTTGTAATGCTAATCCTAATTGATCACCAATCCGGGCTAACAAGCTGACTTGTGATTCTTCCCATTCACGAGTGCTTGAATTTTGATAAGCTGCCAATAAACCCCATAATTTTTCACCAAAGAAGATAGGAACAATTACATAAGCTCTAACTTCAAATTGCTCTAAAATTTCGATGTGACATTGAGAATGACCTACCTGGTAAATGTCATTGACGACAAAGTTTTCACCTTTGGCGTATCGTCCCCCTTGAGTTTCTTGGAGATGGGTATCTTCCCAGACTGTTTTAATATCTAGTCCTACAAGTTTGACCCAATTATGACCAACTGACTCAGCAATAAACTCACCACTCCAGTCAGAATTGAAGCGATACACAGCCATGCGATCGCATCGTAATAATTGTCGAACTTCTTGAGTTGTAATTTTGAAGATTTCATCTACATCTATAGATTGTCTAATTCGGTTAACTATCTTAGTAAAAGCTTTTTCTTGTTCAGCTATCTGAGTTAATTTTTCAGATTTAAGTCGCACTTGTTCTAAATGCTCTATTTGTAATTTAGCGATGCTAAATTGCAAGGCTATCTGATTTAAAAAGTTGACTTCCCAAGGGTGCCATTCACGGCTTTCAGAGTTTTGATAAGCTGCTAACAAACCCCATAATTGTTCACCAAAAAAGATAGGGACAATAATATAAGCTTTAGCTTCAAATTGTTCTAAAATTTCGATATGACAGGAAGCTAGACCAATTTTGTAGATATCATTAACTACAAAATTTTCACCTCTAACATATCGACCTCCTTGAGTTTCTTGCAGATAAGTATCGTCTAAGACTGTTTTGATATTTGGCCCTACCAATTTTACCCAATTGTTACCTACTGACTCAGCAACAAACTCACCGCCCCAGTCTGGATTGAAACGATAAACAGCAACGCGATCGCATCTTAATGATTGTCTAACTTCTTGGGTAGTTGTTTTAAAAACACTTTCTACATCTTGAGATTGGCGAATACGGTTGACTATCTTGGTTAAAGCTTTTTCTTGTTGGGCAATCTGGACTAATTGTTGCGATTGCACTTGCATTTGTTCGAGATACTCTGCATGGGAAATCGCTACACCAAAATGCAAGCCAATTTGCTCTAAAAAGTTAGCTTCCCACTCTTGCCAATTACGAGTACCAGAATTTTGATAAGCTGCTAACAAACCCCACAATTTTTCTCCGGCAAATACAGGAACTATCACATAAGCTTTGACTTCAAACTGTTCTAAAATTTCGATATGGCATTGAAAATGACCTGCCTGATAAATATCATTAACAACAAAGCTTTCATGGTGGCGATAACGTCCGCCTTGAGTTTCTTGTAAATGGGTATCTTCCCAAACAGTTTTAATACCTAGCCCTACTAATTTTATCCAACCATGCCCAACTGATTCGGCGACAAATTCGCCACTCCAATCAGAATTAAAGCGGTATACACCTACGCGATCGCAGCGTAATAACTGCCTAATTTCTTGAGTAGTGGTTTGAAAAATCTTTTCAATATCGGATACTTGAATAATCTTATCAATAACTTTCGCTACTGATTTTTTAGCCTGAGTTCTCAGTTGTAATTCTCTATGGAATTCAAAACTGTGTAATTTATACGCTAATTCTGTGGTAACTTGAGCTAAAAAAGTAATTTCTGTTTCCTGCCATTGTCTGATATAAGAACAAGTATTAACAGCAAGTAATCCCCAGACTTTATCTTCAAGTACAATTGGTAAACTTAAACTCGCTTTAATTTGATATTTATCAAGTAATTGTTTTTGATAAGGTGTAACTTGGATTTGGTCGATATCGTCAATTGCTACAGATTCTAAATAATCTTGATTGTTATGTAAACCAAACAGCATTCCTGGAAGATTTTCACCTAACATAGGTGTCCAACCTAGAGTTCTCGATTCTGCTAAGATCGTGCCAGAATCGATAGAAGTAAACTGATAAATTAAGACGCGATCGCAATTAAATTTTTCTCTAACTTGATTTACTGTAACTTTAAGCAATGTATCTATATTTGTGCTTTGACGCATCAAATTTGTTACAGATTGCAGTTGCTGCCGCCACATTTTAAATTCTTGAGCAACTGTATTGACTGTAGTTAATTCATTATTCTGAATCTTTGTAGTTATCTCATTGGTATATTGATTTTCTATTCCTTCTACTTCAGTGAGTATGTGTTCATGTCCTTCTTGACCGTTATGATATGTAAATGTCATTTTAAATTACCTCTCTTCCCTTATTAAATTATTTGTCGATTTCCGCTTTTACTTGTACTTGTACTTGTGGTAAAGATTCAAATCTCCATCTCAATTAATGCTCACCCACATAGGAGATTTAACAATCGCTACTGCATCTAAACTAAGAACCATTTCTTCAACAGCATTGATAAAGTAACCTTGGAGAAAAGCTGAAATTTTAGGTGAAAATAAATCAGCAGATGACTGCTTCATTTGCTGAGATTCTAACCACTCAATATCCATCATATTTCTGACTAAAAATCCGAGATTTTTGCCATCAACTTCTAAAATGATTGCCATCATTTTGGAAAGAAAATTAACTCCTCGCAAAAGTGATGGATAACCTAGCATCTCCTCTAAGTCAACTAACCAAAGCATTTCACCCCGCCAGTTATAGATACCTAGAACGCAACTAGGCATTTGTGGTACACCACATATATCTACCAATGAGACCTGTAAAACTTCGGCAATGTGTTGTAATGAGATGACAGCCTGATCATTACTACCTAAAGTAAAACTTAAAAATTTTTGCTGAGTTTCCAAGATTAATTAGCCCTTTAATTAGTGAGATATTTTTATTTAATTCAAATTAATCAAAATATTGATCAATAACTTGAATTACATACTTAACGCTCTTACGGAAGTAATTGCTTCAGTGTTTTCACTAATTCTTCTTTATCAATTGGCTTAGATAAATAAGCCTCTGCGCCTAACATATTGCCCCACATTTTATCTACATCACTATTTTTAGTTGAACAAAAAACAACAGGTATTTTTTTAGTTTCGGTGTTAGCTTTTAGCTCCCGACAAATTTCAAACCCACTTTTTCCTGGCAAAATTACATCTAGAAATATTACATCTGGTTTAGCTCTTTGTATCTTGTCTTGAGCTTCTTCACTACTTGTTGCACTGATTACCGAATAACCAGCTTGTTGTAAATAGCGGCTGAGTATTTCCATATCTGTTAAACCATCTTCAACAACTAAAATAGTATTCATAGAAATTTCCTACTAAATTAACTTACAAATAAAAACAAAAACTTCAAATATATATTCACCGAGATATCTGAGTTTTTTCTTTATTTAATTTTGATTGATTATTTTTATAAATGTTATAGAAAAAACACTTACTTTTAGATTGTTTTGTAAAAAATCTAGAAAAAATTAACACTTTCTCAAAACAAAGAGAAAGTGACATAGTTTAAACAAACTAAAGTTTGTTTAAACTACTAGACTAAGCTGGATAAATATCTATTTATATGTTTTGTAACTAGTTACTAGCAATTTTCATCAGAGTAACAATCTGTAGTCGATAACTAATGTCCTAAAGATATCTCTAAACTAGATGTATTCTGATTGGTGGATGGTGTAACTTTTGAAGGTGTTTGGACTTGCAGGTATTTACGTATCACACTCATGACTTTATCCGCAGCGACAGGTTTAGTCAAAAAATCGGTAGAACCAACAACTTTAGCGCGGACTCTATCTAATAAACCATCATTGCCTGTTAAGATAATCACAGGTGTATTAGCAAAAGTAGATACTCGTCGTAACTGAGTACAAATTTCGTAACCACTTGCAACTGGCATAATTAAATCTAAAAAGATTAGATCTGGTTTATTTTGAATGAGAGTTGGGAGTGCTTGGATGGGGTCTTGAATTTTGATGAATCTTAAGCCATGAGAAGTCACAATATCTTCTAGCATTTTACAGACTTGGGGACTATCATCTACACAGGCTACCAATGGAATATCAGATTTTTTGGTTTGTGTGGAAACAGATGTACTATCAACTTCAGCAGACAATAAAGGTAAGTCTGGTACTTCTATTAATTCAATAATGCCTTTGAGAATATAGGGAAGTAATGAACGAGTGACAGGTAGAACATTCTGCTTCATTTTTGCAGCTAAATCTCGCAGTGTTTGTTTACCATTCATCAAATTGACGAAGTTATTGTAAACAGATGGACTTACCTGTTGTTGGAGTTGTTCTGGTATCCTGAGAATTGGTGCTAAGTCGGGAGAAAAGTTTGCCAAGCCTGCTTCTGACCAACTTTTCCACGAGTCTTGCATCTGTTTAACAGATAAATCTGCACTAGTGAAACTCATTGGTGTTTCTAAAATGGTATCTTGGTTGCGATCGCAACTAAACGCAACAAAATCTGTATGCTGGGCTAAATCAAATAACAATTCGGTAATTGTACTTTCTACAATCGCTTGAATTTGTTCTCTTTGAATTTTTTGCCTTTTGTATAGAATTTCTAACAGGCGATAATCCCAATAATTAACTACGAAATCTTGCTGGCGAAACTGAATTTTATCCAGATCAATTTGTGGACAATATTGTGCCATATATCTTCGCCAGCGCCGAAAAGGATGAGTACCGCCTACAGCCCAAACTATCCGCCCTAAGCGATAATAAAAAGACCAATTTTGTCCTTTAACACTTTTAATATTCAGCTGACCATTGTATTGCAGCTGAGTGCAAGTTTTAAATTCATTAATTATGTTGATTGATACCATTAGTTCCGGATGGGTGAGTCATACTTTTTCATCTGATGCACAAGTTAGCTTACCAAAATCCACATTAGCCATAGAGTCCTTTTCCAGCACTTAGAAGCTTGCCAAATTGTTTGCAACCTTCGCTTTTATATGGCTATTTTATGGATATTGATATCTCGCCTTCGTTCAGCAAAATGGAATAGAGTCAGAAAAACAGTCAAAGAAAATTTTATATTAGTAAAAAACTTATCTAATACAAACTTTTGGTCAGTTATTACCCAACTAAGCTAATTTTTTATTTAAAAGTTGAATTGTTATATTTCAACAATAAAATTTTATTAATATTATCTTAAACAACTTTAATTCCAGAAATAACCGTGTAAATCCTGATTTTTAAATCATCAAGCAACTTATATATTATCAAGATAATGCTTTTATTATTTAAATTTTGTAACGAAATATTTAGTGTTATCAATGTTCAGGTTAGTTAATAGTTCTTGATTAATCAATTGGATAAATAAGTTTATTTACGCATGATACCTCTTAATTTTAGTAAGTAGGAAAATTATTTGATTTGCCAAAAGCTGAAAACTGTTCGCCTTTATAGAAAAAAGGTTTTAGAGTTTTAGTACAATCATCTATAGGCTTGGTTTTTTGAGTTGGAAATTTTAACTCTAGAAAGCTGTCTCTCCTATCCATAGCAGTCACTAAAATCTGATAGTGAGAGACAGTTAATATTTATGCAAAACTATCACTTAATCCTGAAATACCATAATATTACCGGAATAACAGGCAACCCAAACTTCTCTTGTTTGTGGGTCGTAAGTAATTCCAATAGGATTAGCACCAACAGTAATCTTTTGCATGACTTTCATATCATTAGTGCGAACTTTACTAATTGTGTTATCGCTGTAGTTAACAACATAAAGCCGTTGTCCATCATCAGATAACACCATACTGCGTGGTGCATTACCTGTAGAAACTTTACCTATTAACTTACCTTGTGGTAACTGAATTTTGGCGATTTTGCCTTCCCCATTTAAAGAAGCATAGAGATATTTACCAGTTGGGTCTATATTTAAATGTCTTGGTGCATTACCAATATTTTTCAGCCATTTGACTGAAAAGTTTTTTAGGTCAACTGAAGCAATATCATAAGAACCCATAACAGCTACATAAGCCTTATCTGCAACTGTATCTATTGCTATACCACGAGGATAAGGGCCAAGGGGGATTCTTTTGATTTCCTTATTTTTGGCAGTATCTACAACACTCAAATCCCAAGAACACCAATTACTAACGAGTACCAAACCTTCATTATTAGATGTAGCAACAAATTTAGGCACAGACCCGACTTGAACAACGTGGTCAATTTCTAAAGAGTCAGTGTTTATCCGATACAAAAAACTCTTATCAGTTTTTTGCGAGGGATTACATTTATCACTACCAGGATTATTAAATCCTGTCCCATACATTTGGTAGTTAGAAATCCAGGCGTACTTCCCATCTTGAGAAAAACTAGCTTCAACAGGTGCGCCTTGATAATTACCTTTAAATTTAGAGTAACCAAATTTTGATAAATCAACTTTATCAGGAATAACTTTGACTAATTTATGTTGGCGATTGTATACAGTTATTGTGTGGTTGTACATCATATTTTGGGCAAAAAATAACCCATTTCCTGAATGTACAATAGATTTTGGTGAAATTCTGCCAGAAATAGTCTTCTTGATTGTCATTTTACTAGAATGACTGGTGGCAGTTTTCTGAATATTGTCTTTTTGGGCAGAAGTGTCTAATGGAAAATTTTCACTTACGAGTTGAGTTAAATCAGACTCAGACGCAGATGCTATTAATGTTTTTTCTATGTTTGAATTTTCTAATTGTGGAGTCTGATTTTTAACTAGAGAATTGTCATTGGTAGGTTGATTAGTATCATTGGCGAATTTTATAGAATTAGCTTTTGGCGATGGTTTGGTTTGTTCTTTGATGGGATTTTTGAGTTGTTTAGATTTATCTGGAATTAGAGAATTTTGATGTGCAGTTTGAGGAGTTGGGGAAGCAGATTTAATAGATTTAGATTTCATGACTGCGAATGTTTTCGGCCCAACAATCCCATCAGTTATCAGTCCATGAGCTTTTTGGAATTTCAGCACAGCTATTTCTGTGGCTGCATCAAAAGACCCTGTAATTGATTGTTCTAGATATCCAGATGCTTGCAGTTGTTGTTGAATCAACTTCACCTCTGCACTGATATCACCTCTGCGTAACAGTGAAATCTGAGGCGATCGCACTTTTGGTGAACTAACTACAGCAGGTGTGATAGGCTGAGACGGTGCAGCAGCTTGCTGAGTTTTACCAGATTCTATTGCTGTTAATGTCCGAGCATCAACAATTCCATTAGCAAATAGTCCGTAAGCTTTCTGAAATTTAATCACTGCTTCTTCCGTCGCAGCGTTAAAATCTCCGGTGATGGGTTGGTCAAAATATCCTGCTGCTTGCAATTTCCGCTGAATTGACATCACTTCATAACTAAGATCACCCCTTTGTAAAACTACCTGAGAACTAAGAGGTTGTGACTTTTTCGGAGTACTTTTAGTTACAGAAGGTTTTGTTTTAACAACAGATGCAGTCGCCGTTCCCAAACCAGATTCTAGTACAGCCAATGTCTGAGAACCAACCACCCCATCAGCTTTTAATCCATGCGCTTTTTGAAATTTGACGATAGCAGCCTCTGTCACAGGGCCAAAATATCCAGTTACAGGTTGTTTGAAATATCCAGATGCTTGCAGTTTTTGTTGTAACGATGCGACTTGTGAATTTTTTTCGCCTTTTTTTAGCGCCTGCGCCGGGTTACTCCAACCCAAAGAACTAATCCCAAAAGCACAAGAAATAAATAGCGTAAACGCTCCACGTCCTTCTGCTACCCAACTTAGTTCTGGATAACATAAATCAGAATCGGCAATATTTTCCTGTTCTGAATTCACAGACGTTTCGTAGATTTCAGCTAAATGCAGGTAAGCGAGTGTATCCATAGTTAAAGAATACCCAAGATTAAGTAAAAGTTAAGATATTTTGCCGCCATAGGAACTGAAAAACTTTTGAGATGCTTAGACACCATTGATTTTACTTACAACCAAGTATCATATAACACTTTTTATAACTATGCTAATGCCAGCTTACAAAAGATAAAAGTCTTGAGGTTAACTGCGTGTATTTACATCAACGCTTCTGAATTCTGAGTAACGAGGAGCATAACTATAATTTTACTAAGAACTTCAATATCTTGATGGCTGATGCGCTGAGATTCCTGGTAAACTCGGCACACTACGCAGATCTACTCATTACCCATCATTCCTAACAGAGCAACTACAACGAGAGGGAAAATGCCAATTTCCTATATTTGGCACAGCCATAATACTGATAGAACGTACTAAGCTTTTAATTTAGTTGAACTAGTAATAATGTTACAAAATTCTGTACTTCGTATCTCTGTATGTATTAGTCTTGGTGCATTACCAGGCGCACTCTCACGCTATTATCTCGGTTTGTGGTTTACGCAGTTTTTTGGTCAAGAATTCCCTTACAGTACACTGATAATTAATATCAGTGGATGTTTTGTTATGGGTTTTTTGACGATGCTGGCGCTGGGAAGATTAATTGCAATTCATCCTGAAATTCGGCTATTAGTAACTACAGGTTTTTTAGGGTCTTACACCACTTTCTCAACTTATGAATTAGATGTAGTGAAGTTGCTGCAACAAAATAGATTAGAACTTAGTTTTGTCTACTGGTTGATTAGTCCTTTATTCTCACTGCTCAGTCTTCTACTAGGCAATACTATAGCTAAATTTATTGAGAGAAAAAAAGAATATTAACTCATCAAAATCTCCAGACAAGAACTTAGTATTCATAAGTTAATCAATCAATTCATAGCAGATTGGCTAAAAAAATACCCATTTCTATGCTCATAAATCCCAAGATTGGAGTACTAATCCAGTAAAGTAAAGTAGCTTTATAGTTTTTAGTGCGTAAGAGGTTAGAAGTATCGAGGGCATAAGTTGAAAATGTTGTATAAGAGCCTAAAAATCCTACTGCTATTAATAAAGATAGATTAGAAGGGATTGCTAACTTAGATACCAGGGTAGCAAAAAAGCCCATCAAAAAAGCTCCTGTCACATTAATAAATAAGGTTCCATAGGGAAATGCTATGCCGAACCAGCGCCCAAATAATATAGTTAGATAGTAGCGACTTAACGCACCAGGAATGGCTCCTACACTAATTAACAGAGGAACTTCAATTATAGAGTTCATATAAGTAGATAGCTAAATATATTGAATGGAATAGTCTGAAAATTAGCCAAAATGCAGAATTAAGTTGTTCACTAGAGTTACAGTGCTAGACTCGACTGATATTGTTTAAACATATAAAATTTTTGCAGTAATTTGTATCAACTTTCAACACCAAATGCGATGAGGAGCTAATATTAAGGTATAAGAAACCTGTGATAACAATGTGAAAAATGTCAATCAATCGCATTAAGTTTTATTGCAATGTTCAAGTTTTGATCGCTTAGATTCACAAATATATCAAAATTAACTTCTGAAGATAATAGCATAGCTAGTTCAGATGTGAGTGTGGGGATTGGGAAAGAGATATTTTTAGGCTTTGTGGTGAGCATTAATGTCCAGATATTTATTCAATAATTGATGACTGGAATTTTGCCCAGAAGTCTCATCAATTAAAGTGTCTTGGCTCAAGTTTTAGCTGAACTAGCAATTTACCCGCATTATCTTCTACGCAAACAAAGGTGAAGAAAATAGCAGGTGTTTTTTGTCCATATCAGCGTCCCTCTTGACGGAAGCTTAAAATTATGACAAGTAAATTCCGCGATCGCCATGAAGCTGGCAAAATGTTAGCCAAAAGACTAACAGCATATACTAACCGTGAAAATTTGTTAGTGTTAGGTTTGCCCCGTGGTGGTGTACCAGTAGCATATCAAATCGCCAGCAGCCTTAATGCACCACTAGATATATGTTTGGTGAGAAAACTGGGTGTACCCGATCAGGAAGAACTGGCGATGGGTGCAATTGCTCCAGGTGGTGTACGAGTGTTAAATTACGATGTCGTCAACAGTTTAGGGATTGATAGCCGCACAATTGACGAAGTTACAACTAAAGAATTGCGGGAATTAAAACGACGCAATATCGCTTATCGAGGTGATAGACCCCTACCAGAAATCAAAAATCATATTGTGATTTTAGTCGATGATGGTATCGCTACAGGTTCAACCATGCGTGCGGCTATTGCCATAGTTAAACAACAACAACCCCAACGATTAGTTGTGGCTGTACCAGTTGCAGCACCGATAACTTACGAACAGTTGCAAGCTGAAGTTGACGAAGTAGTTTGTTTAGTTATGCCAGAGTCATTGTATGCGATCGGTCTTTGGTATGAAGACTTTTCGCAAACAACCGATGTAGAAGTAAGGTCTTTACTTGCACAATCGTCAGTTATTAATCATCCAGATAAAACTTACGTTTAAAAACAGCACAACAAAGGATAGGTGCAATTACACCTGAATAACAAAAAAGCTGATCTAAATTAATCATCAGGGTGAAGTTATGAATACTACATTACTACTCAACGTTGAAGAACAAATAGTCATTGTCGAACTGGCAAAAGCCAGACTTAAAGGAGAATTGGTTGTTCCGGCTGGTGCTGAAGGACTTGTATTGTTTGCACATGGTAGTGCTAGTAGTCGTTACAGTACCCGCAACCACTATCTTGCTCATATACTACGTCAGGAAGCTAAACTAGCAACTTTGTTGATAGACATACTCACCAAAGAAGAAGAAGCGATAGACCAGCGCACCAAACATTTTCGCAGTGATATTAGCTTTCTGAGCGATCGCGTAGTAGCTGTTACAGACTGGTTGTTAGAAAATCCTTTGACTCGTCATCTCAAACTTGGCTATTTTGGTGCAGATACAGGTGCTAGTGCAGCCTTGTTAGCAGCTGCAACACGTCCAATGGCGGTGAAAGCGATTGTTTCCCGTAGTGGACAAACTGATTTAGTCAGTGAAGCCATAGCTTGTGTACACACCCCAACCTTGTTAATTGTTGGTGGTAATGACTTGCCCATTATTGCAATGAATGAAGATGCACTGGCAAATATCCCCGCATTCAACAAGCAACTAGAGATTATTTCTGGAGCAACTCATCAATTTAGTGAACCTGGAGCTTTAGAAGCAGTTGCAAGATTGGCGAGTCAATGGTTTAAACACTACCTAAAACCATCTGGTTTAGGCGCAACAAATTTACAAAGCCTGTCGCTGAATTAGCTTGTAGATTGACCCCACAGATAAATCTGGGGGTTTTTACCTTAGAAAACTATTTGTGAGTATTTTTTATCTGCGGTTATGCACACACCTTTTTGACGCTCTCAAGCTGCTGGGCTTGCTCCCACCAAGTCCGCAGTTTGGGAGTTTGCGCCGTAATTACCTCGTACTCTGGAGTTTGAGCCAGGTAGATAAAGATGGGGATCAGGTAGAAATCGGCAATACTTACCTGGCTACCGAGCAGATATGGACTACCAACAGCGATCGCTTCAATTGCTTGTATAGCTTTTTGTGTCGGTGCAACAGCATTTTTTATTTTATCCTCATCTGGCTGACCGCCCCGAATTGGCACAATCAGGCGTTGAATGACAATTGTTCCGATCGCACTAGGATAGAAATAGTTATCAATAATTGTGATAACCTGACGCATCCGCGCCTGAAGTAGTGCTTCAGATGGACTGAACTGCTGATTAGCAAAAACTGTATTTAGGTAGTCGGTAATTGCTGGAGTTTCGTACACCACCTCTGCATCTATCTCCAGTGTTGGGACTTTCCCAAAAGGATTTTTGGCTAGGTACTCTGGTGATTGATTTTCGCCTGTGAAGATATCAATTTCTTTGAGGGTATAGTCTACACTTGCTTCCTCAAGCAGCAATCGGACAGTACGAACATAAGTACTGAGGGGAGTTCCGTAAACAGTGAGCTTTGCCATAATTTTAGATTTTTGAGCAAAAATCCCATAAGGACAAAGATACTTTATCAACAAATGCGATCGCTCTGATTTATTTAGCTTTTATTTTATTTATTTCAGCATAAATTTATCTTTTTTTCAGTTTATTCTTATCTTGATTTAATGTTTATTTAGGTAGTTAAAATACAAAAAATTAATCAATGTACATCGTAAGTTTCAACTCAAGCAAATGAAATGAATAAACAATGTACATTGATTGTGTAATCCTAAAATTATTTTTCAGGAATAACTCAGAACAAGCACCATATAAAATCTTACAAATTAAGTAAGATTATGATGTCTATTTGCTGAAAGCATCCTTAATGTTATCAACAGTGCGTTCAATAGCATTCTTGGTATTGTCTACAGCTTTCTCTGTCCGAGCCGCATCTTCTTCGGCTCTTTTCTCAATAGTGTTTCTATCACTCTTAGCTTTGCGCTCAATCAAGTTACCACTATGATCTGTTGCGTCCTCAACTTTACTAGCATTTTTATTGGCGGTGCGCTCAACTTTATCTGCGGTATCTCGAATAAAATTCTTAGCGCGTCCAGCATCTTCACGGGCTTTTTCTTGAACTTTATCGCCTGCGTCTGACGATGCAATCAAGTTGACAGCAGGAGCCGCCATCGCTGAATTGTTGGTGAAAAATCCACCTTGCCAAATAAAAGCGATCGCAGATACACAAATAACTGTTGTAGCTATCCAACTTCCAATAGCAGAAAGCCGTTTCATTAACATAGAATACCTTCTCTTTGAGATTTAGTATTCTTAGATTTACTTGATTTTTGCAATGTGCCAAATCGTGCTAAAGACAGAGGTTTTTTCATCAAAAGTTATTAGATAAATTCGCTCTTTCAACAGAGTGACAAATTCTGCTAATAACTGCTTTAGATGAGCTTGCTTGTGTCTACCTCATGCCAGACTATGTATTAAATCTGCGCTCACATTTACCAAAGTGTTTTGATATGTGGATAGTTGAGAATTTTTTGATCGCAAGTTCCTGTGATGCTCTTGGTACTGCCAGGCTTTGAGTCAAAAGTTGAAGGATGCGAATCCTTTTTGCAAAATCGAGGCTCAGGAGTTGTTGCTCTAGTTCTTGATTGCTCATGGCTTCGCACCTCATGACTGTGTTATTTATTTTAGTTAGGGGCTTTTTCTAATTTTTCCGATGACAGGTAGCGCGATCGCACTGCAACTATTTTAGTCTTGCGACACTACTACTAAATGTTCATATAGCCACCATCAACCACTAAATCTGCCGCAGTCATGTAAGATGACTCATCACTAGCCAGGAAAACTACCGCCGCAGCAATTTCTTCTGGTTTACCAAAGCGTCCCAAAGGTACAGTTTGCTTAATATAATTGCCAAAATTTTCTAGGGCTTCTGGTGATAAGCGCATTTTGGTTTGAAAATTAGTAGGGATTAAACCAGGGCTAATCGCGTTGACTCTAATTTGGCGATCGCCTAATTCTGCTGCTAAATTACGCGCAAATGAACGTACAGCCGCTTTTGTCGCACAATACACACTGCCCATCGCCATACCTTTTTCATTGACTGAGGAAGCATTTAAAATGACACTAGCGCCGGGATTCAACAATCCTAATAGCTTCTGTACAGTGAAAAAGATACCCTTAACATTGATATCAAATTGGTTATCATACAAGGTTTCGTCGATCGCCTCTAACGGTGCAAAAAATCCGATTCCGGCGTTAGCAAACAAAATATCCAGCCCGCCAAATTCTGATTTGACTCGTGCTGCTAAATTATCCAGTTGAGAAAGCGATCGCACATCCGCCAGCACCGGAATTACCTGAGAACCCAGTTCTTGGGCTGCGGTTTGCAAACGTCCTTCATCTTGTCCAGTAATAATTACCCGCGCCCCTTCTGTCACAAACTGTTTCGCAGTCTCAAACCCAATCCCCGATGTACCGCCAGTAATTACAGCAGTTTTATTATGCAGACGAGCCATTAAAATACCTCCTGGTAGAAAAACAATTGCTTGACTTTAACATTAATGTCAAGGTTTACCGTGAGATCAGTCATCAAGGATTTCACTCTCATGCTTTACCCACAGCATTTAACTAAATACACAAAAGAACACGCAGATATATTAGCAGCATTGGTTTGTGGAGTGTTGTTATTTTTTGGTTGGTTCGCCTTGCATCTAGGTTGGCTGGGATGGGCAATACTGTTATTAAGCGCGGCTTATGTTATTGGTGGTTACGAAAGCGCCCGTGAGGGAATAACTACATTAATTAAAGAGAAAGAACTTGATGTAGATTTGCTGATGATTGTGGCGGCGGTTGGTGCAGCTAGTTTAGGTTTATGGCGCAGAGAATATCACCTAATTATTGATGGGGCAATTTTAATTCTCATCTTTGCGATTAGCGGTGCGTTAGAAGGTTATGCAATGGGGCGCACAGAAAGAAGTATCCGCAGCTTGATGAGTTTAACACCGGATACAGCCAGGGTGCTGCATCAGGGACAGGAACAGATGTTACCCATCAGTCAATTAAAAGTAGGGGATGAAATAGTTGTCAAACCAGGAGAGTTAATTCCTACAGATGGCATCATTGTCTCTGGTTACAGCACCATTAATCAAGCGGCGATTACTGGAGAATCTTTACCTGTAGAAAAGACAATCGGCGAGGAGGTTTTTGCTGGGACACTCAACGGTTATGGGGCGCTGAAGTTAAAAATTCACAAACCAGCAGCGAGCAATTTGATTCAGCGCGTGATTAAGTTAGTGGAAGAAGCGCAAGAATCAGCACCACCTTCTCAAGAGTTTATCGCCAAATTTGAACGGGGATATGCCAAGGTAATTGTTGTAGTTGGCATATTACTCGCAATTTTGCCACCGTTTATTTTGGCGTGGGACTGGGAAACGACGATTTATCGCGCTTTAACTTTTTTAGTAGTGGCTTCTCCTTGTGCTTTGATGGCAGCAATTATGCCAGCATTATTATCAGGCATTGCCAACGGTGCAAGACAGGGGATTTTGTTCAAAAATGGCGCACAGTTAGAGAAAATGGGTAAAGTCAGAGCGATCGCAATTGATAAAACTGGTACTTTAACTACAGGACAAGTGCAAGTATCTCAGGTAATTGCAACTGATGAATATACACAAGTAGATGTGTTAACAACAGCAGCAGCATTAGAATCCTTTTCTGAACATCCCATTGCTCAAGCCGTTGTTCAAGCAGCCAGTGATTTAAACTGGGAACGTGGTACAGATGTCCAAGCGATACCCGGACAAGGTATTGTGGGGACGCTCAACAACCAAAAAATTACACTGGGGAATGCAGCTTTTGTTCAACAATATGTGACAAAATTACCGCAAAAACTCCAAGATTTGGCTCATAGTTGGGAATATGAGGGAAAAACTGTAGTTTGGGTAGCCCAAAATACACAAGTAATGGGAGCGATCGCTATTGCAGATATGATTAGACCAGAAGCCGCCGCTACAATTCGCCATCTGCGTCAGCTAGGTGTAGAACAAATCGTCATGATTACGGGAGATAACCAGCGTACAGCCCAAACCGTCGCCCAAGCAGTCGGTATCACCCAGGTATACGCAGAACTTTTACCAGAAGATAAACTCAACCTCATCCGCAGCTTGCAGAAACAATATCACACTGTAGCAATGGTAGGCGATGGAATTAATGATGCACCAGCCTTAGCTCAAGCAACTGTAGGAATAGCAATGGGTGGTGCGGGTAGTGATGTTGCACTAGAAACCGCAGATATTGTTTTAATAGCAGACAGACTAGAAAAAATAGTCGTCGCAATGGAACTAGGTAGGCGATCGCAATCTATCATTAAACAAAACATCACCTTTGCCCTCACATCAATTATTTTGCTAATGTTGGCGAACTTTTTGGGGAATATTAACCTACCCATCGGTGTAATTGGCCATGAAGGCTCTACAGTGTTAGTTACCCTTAACGGCTTGCGACTGCTGACAGGAAAAA
Source organism: Nostoc sp. C96 (assembly GCF_059384975.1). NCBI lineage: Bacteria > Bacillati > Cyanobacteriota > Cyanophyceae > Nostocales > Nostocaceae > Nostoc > Nostoc sp. C96. The sequence continues at coordinate 2,718,219 of NZ_CM182020.1, forward strand.
ATAAGTTGAACAATTAGGTTATTGTTCTTGGCTCGATCTGATAGTTCCACTCACCATGAAAAGTGTGCTGCTCAATTGCAACATTAAAAATCAAGACAGTTTAAGTTACAGATTTTGTCAAAAGGCGACCATCCAAAACCAAGCTAAGTTGCCCATTAGCAAGAACGCTAGTTCCTTGGATATAAGGAACAACTGGGATTGTTTCTCCTAGAGGATGGATTGTAGAGGATTGCTTACCGATGATGCAATCTACTTCTAAAGCACATAATTTGTCTAAATAACGAAATATTAATAACGGCTTATCCTGCTTGAAACCATTTAGTGTATCTTTACTGTAAGTGGTGACTGGGCTGGAAAGGTAGTTAGGAGAAACCAGTACATCAGTTAATGAGTGGATAGGGACGAGCATTTCTGTTGTTTGATTCTCGTAATCGCCACTCCGGAAGCCGCTGGTGTCAGAAGACTGCAAAAATAACATACGTCCCGCTTGAGTTTGCAGAATTTGTTCGGACTGGGATAGACAAATTTGCTCTACGGAATTGGCTACAAATGCATAGAGTCTAGAGTTGGCTTGACAGACGATCAGTTGAGCAATTTTTTGCTCCAGAGGAATTTGCAGCGAGAAGGCTGTACCATGTCCAGCTTTAGACTTCAATACTATTCTTCCTTGAATAGCTGTTAATTGCTTGCAAACTTCAGTTAACTCTGCTCCTAATTCTAAGGCAGCGCGATCGCACAAAATAGATGAAACCTCTGGTTCAAGTACCAGCTCAGTAACTTGTAAGACATCCCCTGGTTTTGTCAGAGCGAATCCTTGGGCTAAAGCTTGTTGATAAATTTGAGATAAGTTAAGTCCTGCACCATCATCACAGCCATCAATAATTAGTTGATTTCCTTGCTGATAGATTTGAATTTCAATCATACCGTTGCTATTTTTACCTAGCTGTTGGCGTGTTTGGCAAGACTCAATACTTTGCTCTAGCAGATAGCAACTTATATGCAACAGAAGGAGACGGAGGCGATCGCTCAACGCGCGATCAACTTGGATATCGCTAATTTGTAAATGTAGTCTAGCAGACTTATCTTGTAGAGCTTGTAACTGAGACCAAAGTTGATGCAACGGTTCTAAAGCTTCTTTTAAAGGAATAGTTGTAACTTTTTTGACTAAATTGGCAGAACGATTCAGTAACTTTTCCTGCTGTATGAGTTCTTGTTTGAGTTCGTGATAATTGTTATTCAAAGAATGAACAGTTGATACCACCACAGACGCTTCAGCCAAAACAGATTGCAGAGTACTGTTCAATTGCTGAGAGCGAGAAGCAGCTAGAGGAGAAAGGGTATCTGAAATTGCTGCTAAACGTCCTGACCATTCCTGTAGATTGTCCAACAGGCGTTGTAATCGTTTAACTTGTCGGAGCAACTGCCCGATAGTATGTTGCTGTTGTTCTTCCTGACAAGCTTGCTGATTATAGTTAATTAGTAATGTTGCAATCAGTGCGTTTAGTTGTTCGAGATGTTGAATATTTATGGGTGTGGTGGCTGGAATGCTGGTTGCAACAATGGAGGGAATGAATTCTTGCAAAGAGAGTGTATGGCGATCGCTCGAAGATTTAACTAGGGATGCTTCAGATATTTCAGCAGGCAGGAAAAAATCTCCCAACCAAGCTTGAAAATCTTCTTCCCCATAATCCTCCTGGTTTGCTAGTTCCCCTACCTTAACGGGAAGCTGCTCGGTATCTACGTGATAAAGGCTGCCAGACTGAGGGCTAGTTTCATCTATTAGTTCCTTGTCTTTAACCATAACTTGCTCTGGTAGAGCCACGGAAGATTCTACCTCGTCCAAGGACTCGCCAAACTGAATAACTGGTTGATGTCCCGATGTCTCAAGGTTTGTTTCCTGGGAATTGCCAAACTCTGCTTGTAAACGAGCAACAATGGCAGACATCCGCTCCAGAATTTCTACTTCGTCAATTTTCGAGGCTGTTAAAAATGCCATCAGCAGCATTTGTAGGCAATCTAATCCTTCCGACAACAGAGAGGCGATTGTGCCGTCAATAGTTGCCCGATACTGATGCAAAAGCTGAAAAATCTCTTCTAGTGCAGCCGCAACTATCGCAATCGTATCTAATTCGGCTGCGATGGCAATCGAATGTAGAGAGCCAGCAGCTTCCATGAGAGCCAAAGCTGTACCGGGGTTACTGTCTTTTGTATAGTTAGGCAACTCCTGCTCCAAGAACAGTAACAAATCGATCGCTTCTTCTAGGAAGCGATCGTCGTTCTGCGGTTGGGCGACAAAATCGGTACTCATCGAAACTCCTGGTTTGTGACAATTCTATGGCTTCGACATTGGACTTCTTGCAGAAGTGGGGAAAAGGGTAAGGGGTAAAGGGGAAAGCGGCTCATAAAAACCCTTTTTCCTTTAACCTTTTCCCTTTCTCCCCTCTTACAAAAGTTACTTTTGCAAGAGGTCTATTGATTTGAGGGTACAAGCAGCGATGTCAGCGATCGCTTTAAATTGCTCCTGGATTTGCGCGATTGACTCCAGCCCTGCACTGATTTGGCGATCGCACGGTTCGATAGCAGAAGCAACGTCTGCTGCTACCACTTGGAGTTCTTGAAACCATTCCTCTATATTGAGCGTGCTTTCGCGGGCTTGGCGGGCGAGAATTTCTACCTGTTCGGCAGCAGCTAGCAGACTTAGTTCCTGCTCGCTAGCTTTTGTTGCTTCAATAGCTGTATTCAAGGACAAAATCTGAATCTTGCTACTCAAACCTTCTACAAGGCCAACAAAGCCAGAAGCTTGCTGGCAAAATTCACCAAGGTATTGCAGCTGTTTATTTGTAAAAGCAACAGTATCTTGAATAGACATTAAATACTCGCGCTCTTGCTCGGCGATTCTTACTCCTTCTTGTACGGCCTGGCTCACCTGCTGCAATGGCACTAGTAACTGCGAGCGATCGAAAGATTCAGCTTTTTTGGGAGGCGATGACAGATGTTGAGCAGGTGGAGTTACTATTTCAGCCGAGTGCAAGTTAATTGTCAACATCATTCCTACTTGTTGCAGCAAACTGCACTCTGTTTCCTGCCATTGTCGGGGTGCAAGGCAATGCTGAATAACTAACAAACCCCAGGGCTGTTGTTTGACAATCAAAGGTAAGCACAGACTCGCTTGCACCTGAAAGCGTTGCCAAAATTGCTGTTGGCGCGGAGTTAATTCTAATACTTCAGTTGGGTTACTAAAATCAGGTTTAGTAACAAACAAATTTATCGGTAGGGATTGGTTAAGCAGAGATGTCCAACCCGGTTGTATGGCTTCAGCGATCGCTCGAGTGCGATTATCTTCCTCAAAGCGATAAATCAGGACGCGATCGGCGTTGAGAACATCTTGCACGGCGGTGACTGTAGTTTCCAAAAGTGCAGTTTGGCCTTTTGCCTGCTGCATTTGCCGAGCAATTGCCGCCATTTGTTCTCGCTGGAACTGAAAAGCCCTTTGCACATTGTCATCATTGTCACTGGGCGAATCCTTAGCCAAAGCTTGGATAAAAGCTTCGATTTGACTTACCTTGTGCTGCAATTGAGCGACCTTTGGCCCCTTAGCAGATTGAAAGACTGCTTTGAGTACAGCCACATTAGCCAAAATTTCTTCTATCTGGATTTGATTGTCAGGCTGGGTTTCAAAATTAGGGTCTAAAGTTGCGATCGTCACAGAAAACTCCTTGGCAGCATCAAGTCAAATAAAAAAGCAGGGGAGCAGGGAGCAAGGGAGCAGGGGGAAAAATCACGCCACTTGCGGGTGAGGTTTCAACCAACGGGGAAAAGGAGTAAGGAAGCTTTCACGCCACTTGCGGCTGAGATTTGTACCTTTAAGTTCCTCCTGCCCCCCTCCCCCTGCCCCCTGCCTCCTATCAGTGGGTTTGCCATTGCAATGTCTGGGCGATCGCTCTGGTGTCTAAAATCCAGCGATCGCCTGGCAGAATACCTCGAACAAAATTTAGTAGTTTGTTTGGGGAGAAGTCGGTTGGTGCCGATTGTGCTTGCTGTAAATCCTGCCACTCTACATCGTAGACATGAGCCACCAAAAACCCGACTACCTGATTTTGCAATTCGAGAACCAGAACCATTGGCTTTTCTGGTCGTGACTGCCGCTTCAAAAGCGGCGCATAACCAAGCAAATGTTCCAAGTCAACCAGCCGCAGCATCTGTCCTTGCCAATTATAGAAACCTAAAATCCAACTTGGTAAGGCCGGGGCTGGGGAAATTTCTTGGCTAGCGAGATGAATCATGTCCACTATTGAGCCAAATGGTAGCAATCCACTTCCTTGATTCCCCAAGGGAAAACGGAGAAATCTTTGCCGTTGTTCGCCTGATGTCAATCCAGGAGCCAAGGTTGGGGTTGTTCCGGGCAACCCCAACTTATCAGCCAATATCTGGCTCATGCCAAAAAGAAGTACTTTGAGTGGTTCCTCGTTTGGTGCTACAGGCAAAACAGCCATGTGGCTCACACAGCTTAACTCCGCCACTTGCCGATAAGACCAAGGCACCGGACGCACAGATGATAAAGGAATATCGATTAAGGCAGGGGGCTTGTCCACAGGAATGCCACAAATTTCCCCAGTCCGCGTTTGAGTCAGAAGTAAGAAGCGCCCTGAAGTGTCAACCGGAGAGTGAACTTGATCCGCCTGTTGGCCTTGTACTTGCTGAATGAACTTCTGGCGCAAGTCCACAATTGTGATCGTTTGCGCTCCCAAATCAACCATCCCGATACCACTTTCAACCGTACTGCTAATAGGGGGACAAGCCATCACCTTGAGAACTGCCCCAACTGGCAGGGCAAATAAATAGTCTGCGATCGCAAAAACAACGACTCGTAATGAGTCGCGCTCGCTCACAGCGCCAGATAATCGCTTAAACGGAAAGGGAGTGTTAAGCATAAATAATAGAAAGGGTAAAGGGGAAAGGGTAAGGGGGAAAGGGTAAAGGGGAAAGAGGAAAGGGTAAAGGGGAAAGGGTAAAGGGTAAAGGGGAAAGGGTAAAGGGGAAAGGGTAAAGGGTAAAGGGTGCAAGCCCCTAAACTTTATTTATGGAGGGGAAAAAGATTCAATGCCAGACTATTGCGCGAGAATTGAAGCATCCTTACTTCAAGCTCCTAACTTGAGTTATGGGGTTCCCTTTCCCCTTTAACCTTTTCCCTGTCCGAAGGGCATTGACTGATTTATAGATTGAATTTGATTAGATAGCATACGGCTCAACTCTATAGCTTGATTAGAAAGTTGTGTATAAGTTGGTTGGTCTAGATAGCCCACTTCTAACGCTACTCTTAAAAGACTGCGAACTTCACCGGCAGACCCTTTAGCAATATTTAGAAAGTTTAAGTATTCTTTGCGAGAATATCGTTCAAATCCTTCTGCAATATTTGTAGGTATTGATACGGTTGCACGTCTTAACTGATCTCTTAAACCAAAGTCTTTACTCAGTTCACCTTCCTTAGTCCTTAAGTATATTTGCTTAACTAAGTCAATACCTTTTTGCCATACTTTTAAATCCTCAAAAGTTTCAATTTTTTTCCTTTCCATTCCTTCCCTTCCCCTTTACCCTTTCCCCTTTACCCATTAACCAATTCAGCGATCGCGGCTAGAAAGCTCTGTTCTGAATAGGGTTTGGTCATGTAAGCTTTCGCTCCTAGAGCTAAAGCTAATTGGCGGTGCTTCTGGCCGCTACGAGTAGTCAGCATCACCACAGGAATCCCGGACAAACGCTCGTCTTGGCGATGGTGTTCTAAAAACTCAAATCCATTCATACGTGGCATTTCAATGTCACAAATCACTAGATCGACATCACCGTGTTGCAGGAGTTGAGCGATCGCCTCTCGACCATCGCCTGCTTGCAACACTTGATAACCGGCTTTTTGGAGCGTCTGCACCAAACTTTGCCTTTGTACAACCGAATCTTCCACCACTAACACCGTCAATCGGTTAGGTTGAGCAACGGCTGTATTGACTTCCATCGGCTGTTGCTGCGGTTGCATAGTTGTGGATTGCTGCGCCTCTAGAGTAAGAACAGGCTCAGGTGCGGGCAATAGTTTAGTTGTAAGACTTGATGCCGGGGAAGTCGGCATCATATCTGTCTCCCAAGTTTGCCGAACTAACTCCAACGGGTCAACGATTAGGGTAAGACTACCATTTCCCAAGACGCTGTAGCCTTGGATGTAACTAGGTAAAGTCAGGACTCTGCCGAGGGATTTAATTACTAATTCCTGCTCGACTAAAATCTGATCGACTTGCAAACACAGGTATTGATGCTCTGTTTCCAACAGCAGCAGAGGTTCAACGGTGTTCCGTTGTTTGACTGGAAAAGGACTTAGGTTTAAATTGTGGTCTTGGGTGAATAAAGGATATTTGTAATCCAGCAAATTGGCAAGCGATCGGATGGGAACTAGTTGCTGACTTTGCCCTTCTCCCCACTGCCAGAATTTTTGGCTGCCTTGCCCGTGTAAAGATTGCTGGACTTGAATCTGCTCTGGCTGCGGTAATAAAACCTGGCTAACTCCTTCAGACAGCAAGCCATAAGTAATCCCTTGAGATTGACAAACGAGCAAGCGTGCTGTTGTTAAGCTCAGGGGCAATTGCAGCATGAAGGTGGTTCCCTGCCCTGAAAGCGATCGCACCACAATCGAACCTTGTAAAGCTTGCAATTGAGTACGAACGACATCTAAGCCGATACCACGGCCAGATAACTCACCAATCTGCTTGGCGGTAGAAAAGCCTGGTTCAAATAATAAATCTGCCAGTTGGTCTTCTGAGGCGTAGGCGGCTTGTTCGGAAGTCAGCAGGTGTTTTTCTATAGCTCGTTGACGAATGGATTCCCAGTTAAAGCCTCGACCATCATCCCGTACCTCAATAGTAGTGCGGTTGCCTTGATGATAGGCTTTAATTGTAATTGTTCCGGTTTCTGGTTTACCCTGCTGGCGGCGAGTTTCTACTGGTTCAATGCCGTGATCGAAGGCATTACGAATCATGTGCAGCAAAGGATCGTACAACTGCTCAGAAATGGCTTTATCCACCAGTACCTTCGTACCGCCAAGCTTGAGTTCAACAGGCTTATGATAAGTTGCTACCATCTGTTGCAGGAGGCGGGGTAATCGATTCAACACTGTTCCCAGTGGAACCATTCTGGCTTGCAGCAAATCTTCCTGCGCTCCTGAAAGCAGTTGCTTGCGCTTTCCGAGACTGAAGCGAGATTGCTGAACTAAGCCATTAACAGCCTCAATCCGTTCTCCTAATTGCACCATGTCTTCTGTAAGATTTTGCAGGAGAATGTGCAACTCGCTATAGTTATCCATTTCTAAGGCATCAAAATTGGATTGTGCCTCGTTAGTTGGAACTGAGCGTGGAGAGCCATGTATATGTCGCTGCTTGCGTTCGGGAAGCAGCAGATGCCGATCCGACCAAGTAAAAACTTTACTCAGTTGTTGTTGACAGTACAAAAACTGTAGTAGAGTCTCTTGAGCTGCTTTGTGGATGTGGTTAGATTGCAGGTTTTGTTGGTTTTCGCTGATTAGCAATTCCCCAATTGTATGGCTGAGGCGATCGAGCTGTTCTATCGCGACTCGGATACTGGGAAGTGATGCCGATGACTGAGCCTGGAGGCTTGGTGGTGGTGGAGAGGCTGGCCGATCTGAGTCTGAGTATCGGCAGGATGTCTGGGGATCTCCGATCCAGATTGACTGTAAAATCCGCTCTATGGCAGAGGGGGCTACTACCGAATCCTGAGAAATAGGTGCCAGTACCTCCGGTGTTTTCGGTACGGAGTTATCAGTCCGCTTCGGGAAAAACGACCAAATTGATTCCGCTTCGCTGGCACTGAGGAGGGGAGATGGCTGATTCTCAGTTGTAGTCGTTTGTGTTGGTTGAGTAGCGATCGCAACTGGCTGCTCTTGCGGTTCTGCGACAGGAGTAGTTATTTCTGCCCATTCTCGCAATTGTGGAGATATCTCTCCCCCTTGAGTGCGATCGCCTGCCAGTACTGCTGTTTGAGCTGCTTTAAAATTTTCTAAAGCCGCCTGAGCGATTTGCAATACTTTGTCTGGATGTGCTTTGAGCGCGTTTAGGGTCGCCTGAGCAATTTCTTCCAATCCAGATAAGCCATAAGATGCTGCTAGTTCGACAAAAAATTCTGCTTGGGAGTTGAGTGTTGTTTGAATTTGTTGCGGATCTTGGCTTTGAATGTCAGTTTCCAGCTGTTGCAAGTCCTGGAGTACACTCCCGGAAAAGATTGACTCTACGACATCAAAGCCAAGTTCTTCCGAACTGGGAAGCGGAGCTTCACGACCAAAAAAGTCGCCTAGTTTATGTTGAAGTTGAGCAAAGATTGAGGCAGTTCGATCGAGTATTTCTGCCTCATTACAGGATAAGCCCATCAAGGCTGCACTCAATGGAGTTCGCAGGCACTCATAAGCATCTAGAAGCAAAGCACCCAATTCTGGATCGATTTCCAGTTCTGGAGCGTATAACGCTTGGAATACATCTTCCAAATGATGGGCAATTGTCTGAATAGTTTCTTGCCCAACACTGGCAGCACTCCCTTTGATAGTATGGGCGCTTCGCATCAAGGCATGAACTTTTTCTATTGTTTTTTCATCAAGTAAACCGATCAGATTCTGCTCAATGGTTTGCAACAACTCTGCCGCTTCAGCAAGAAAAGCCTGCTCTTGATTTGTGGAATCGGATTTCATAACATGTTTTGCGAGATTAGTCAACTTTGAACTGGCTAACGCTGGTTTCCAGTTGTTGTGAAGTCATCCGTAGTTCCTCAAAAGACTCGGAAATGTGGATGGCACTTTCTGAAGTCTTGCGGGCGATCGCCGAAACATCCATCATCGCCTCTGTCAACATCTGAGATTGCTGACTTTGATGGGAAACTGCTTGGGTAATTCCTTGTACCAGCCCACCAATTTCGTTGGTAGCTACCACGATCGCACTCAGGGAATGACGAGTCTCATCGATCAAGTTCGAGCCTTGGACAACTTGGCTAATCCCTATTTCCATTGCTTCGGTAACTTCGTTAGTGCCAGCTTGAATTTCTTGCACGAGTCGCTCAATTTCTGTGGTGGCACTAGCCGACTGATAAGCCAGAGAACGAACTTCATCTGCAACCACCGCAAAGCCTTTGCCATACTCTCCGGCACGGGTAGCCTCGATCGCCGCATTAAGCGCCAGCAAATTAGTTTGAGTGGCAAAGTTTTCAATCAGACTCACTACTTTCGAGATTTTCTGAGAAGCTTCACCGAGGCGTTTAATTTTCTTGGCTGTTTCCGAAACGGTTTCCCGAATTTCCAAAATGCCATCTACGGTTCTTTCCATCAGCGAATCACCAGCTTGGACAGTGTTATTAGCTCTTTGCACCGCCTGTCCGACTTTTTGAGCATCAGCAGCGACTATCTGGGTGGAAGTTACCATCATTTGTAATTGTTCCAGAGCGTTTTCGAGGCGTTCTGCCTGCTGTTGAGCTTGGTCAGATAGTTTCACTACAGAGGTAGTGTTATTGCTGGAATTTTCACTCACCTTGCCAGCAGCAATCTGCACTTGTCGCACTAAATCTCGCAAACTTTGGATCGTAGTGTTGTAACCATCGGCGATCGTCCCAATTTCATCTTCAGATAGGGGCGCTCGAACGGTAAGATCGCCTCTGAAGGATGGTTCCAAAGCCATGAGAACGCGGATAGCTCCTTGTTGGAGTTTTTCGCGGGCGGTGCGTTCGCGCTCTGCTGCTTCTGCTAGTTGCTGCTCTTGAGTACGCACCTGTGTTAGGTAATCTGCAAGATTGAGGGCAAGACCAATCTGGACGCTGGCTTGGTTGAGAACATCCTCTTCGGATTGCTCCCACTGGCGCGATGCGCTATTTTGATAAACTCCCATCAACCCCCAGAGCCGATTTTCTTGAAAAATCGGAGAAATCATGTAGGCTTTAGTTCCCCACATCTCTAACAATTGGATGTGACATTCGTCATGACCGACACTATATATATCGTCAACCCGCAAACTTTCTTTGCGGACATAACGCCCTCCTTGGTTGTATTGGAGATAGGTATCTCTAACTCTGGCAAGGCTAGTGCCCACAAGCTTAGGCCAATCCCCAGTCACAGACTCAACTACAAATTCTCCAGACCAATCAGGCTCAAAACGGTAAACTCCAACTCGATCCACTTTCAGCAGTTGCCGAAGTTCGTGGGTGGCAAACTGGACAAATTCCAGAACATTACTATGACTTTGGGCCATCTCTGTTAAGCGACTTGGCAGGCGATAGGAAAATCGGGCGTTTGCTACTTCCCGTTCCGCCAGTTTGATCAGTTCCTCATTCTTGCTTAGAGTTTGTTGTAAGTATTGCGATTGCTGGACGGCAACTCCAAATTGCGTGCCGATTTTCGTTACCAAGTTGACTTCATTATCTTGCCATTGCCGCGGCCCGCTATTTTGGTAAGCTCCTAACAAACCCCAGAGCTTGTTTCCAGCAATAATCGGGGTGATGATATAAGCTCTCATCTGGAATTGCTCTAGAATTTTTATGTGGCACTGGGCATGACCAGAAGTGTAAATGTCATTTATCACAAACGTCTCGTTGTTGCGATAGCGTCCACCTTGGGTTTGTTGGAGGTGTTCGTCTTCCCATATAGTCCTGATATCGGGGCCAACCAAAGCCACCCATTCCCGACTTACGGATTCGGCAATAAACTCCCCACCCCAATCTGGATTGAAGCGATACACGGCTAGACGATCGCATTCCAAATGCGATCGCAACTCTGGTAGGGCATTGCGGAAAATCGTATCTAGCTCTTGAACTTGGCGGATTTTTTCTGCCAGCCTTGTCAAGGCTCGTTCCCCTTCTGCGGTTCTGGCTAACTCTGCATTCTTGTTCTTGAGCTGTTCGATATACTTAATCTGCTGCAAGCCTATACCCATTTGCACAGCTAGTTTTCGCAACAGTTGCACATCTTTGGATTTCCACTGCCGAGGGCCAGTATTTTGGTATGCTCCTAAAAAGCCCCAGAGTTTGCTGCCCTTAAAGATAGGAGCAATCATGTAAGCTTTGGCCTGGATTTTTTCTAATATCTCTAGGTAGCACTGAACGTGACCGACAGTGTAAATATCATTCACAACAAAGGTTTCATGATTGCGATAGCGTCCGCCCTGAGTTTCTTGTAAATGTTCGTCCATCCAAATTGTTTTGATGTCAGAAACACCTAAAGACAACCATTGATCTTTGACGGATTCGGCAATAAACTCCACACTCCAGTCGGGATGAAAGCGAAATACTGCTAGGCGATCGCATTGTAGTTGTTTGCGTAAACTTGGCAGCACATTCTCGAAAATTGTGTCTGTATCCTGTGCCTGACGGATTTTTTCTACCATCGCCGTCAGCACTTGTTCCTCTTCTGCTGTTCGCGCTAACTCAGCATTCTTCGTTTTCAATTCTTCAATGTACTCGGCTTGCTGCACGCTTAAACCCAACTGAATGCCCAATTTGGTCAGCAATCGCACCTCTTCGGAATTCCACTGGCGCGGGCTGCTATTTTGGTAAGCTCCTAGCAAACCCCAAAGTTTGTTGCCAGCAAAAATAGGGGCGATGGTGTAGGCTTTAGCCTGGAACTGCTCTAACAAATCGATATGGCACTGGGCATGACCAACAGTATAGATGTCATTGACGACAAAAGTTTCATTGTTGCGATAGCGTCCGCCTTGGGTTTGTTGTAAGTGTTCGTCTTCCCATACGGTTTTGATATCGGGGCCAACCAAAGGTACCCAGTCACTTCCTACAGATTCGGCAATAAATTCACCACCCCAGTCAGCGTTGAAGCGATATATTGCTAGACGATCGCATTTGAACAACTGCCGCAATTCTGCCAAGGTAGTGCGGTAAATTGTTTCTGGGTGTTGGGAATGAAGCATTCTATCCGTCATTCGGGCGATGGCGTTTTCTACTTCAGCTACTTGGGTCATTTCTAGATTTTTTAACCGTAGCTGTTCGATATATTCAGCTTGCTGAAGAGCAATACTCAAAGATTCGCCGATTTGCAACAAAGCACCAGTCTCTTCTTCAGTCCATTTGCGAACGTCAGAATTTTGATAAGCTGCTAACAAACCCCAAAGCTTACCAGCGCGAAAAATGGGAACAATGATGTATGCTTTGGCTTGGAATTTTTCTAATGCTTCTACATAGCAAGGTGAAAAACCAGCAGCATAAATATCATTGACTTTGCGGAAGCGCCTTTCTTTGGCGTAGATTCCACCCTGGGTTTCCTTGAGATATGTATCGGGATCGAGTTTCCCAGGGGAGCCATACTCCTTGACATGGCAACGCTCGGAAGTTACCATGCCTGTTTTTAGAATGGTTTCTTGTTCCTGAATATCCAACAGGGACGACCAACCACTAGCCACAGATTCAGCGATAACTTCTCCACTCCAGTCGGGATAAAATTGATAAACGATCGCGCGATCGCATTTTAAAAATCGCCGCAATTCTTGGGTTGTAGTGCGGAAAAGGGTACGAAGTTCCGTTGCTTGCCCAATCTTTTCAATGATGCCGAAAACAGTACGTTCTCGTTCAACAAGTTTGGCTGACTCTTCAGAGCGTTGATAAAGTTGTTGCTGATATTGCAACTGTTGAATAGCAATGCTAGACAGAGATGCCACCTGCACCATCAGTCGCACCTCACTATCTCTCCACTGACGAGACTGGGAATTTTGATAAGCAGCCAGCAAGCCCCACAACTTTTCTCCCTGGAAGATGGCAACAATAATATATGCTTTGGCTTGATAGCTTTCTAAAACTTTGATGTAGCAGTCAGAAAAACCAGCACTGTAAATATCATTAGTGACTCGATAAATCTGTCCGCGATGGAAGGTTTTGCCTTGGGTGTGCTGAATGTAGCTATCGTGCGATCGCCCGGTTGTCCCAACCAATCCCCCTTCCTCTGCAAAGTTCCTCACACTGCAATAGTTAACGTTCTTGACAATTGCAGGGTTGTTTCGCTGTTCTTCTAACAAAGAAACCCACTCAGATCCAACAGATTCAGCAACAAATTCCCCACTCCAGTCAGGATTGAAACGATAGATAGCCACGCGATCGCATTTTAATGACTGTCGCACTTCTTGAGTGGCAATGCGAAAGATGGTATCCACATCTTTGGACTGGAGAATTTTACTCGCTACATCGGTAAGGATTTGGTCTTTTTCTACTTCTTGTTGCAATGTAGCTTGAATCGCGGCAACTTGCAGTTGGGCTTCTAATTCCTGCGCGAGTAATTTTAGTGACTTAATTTCCGCATTCTGCCACTGGCGAGGTGCAGTACATTGCTGCACTACCAACAAACCCCAAACCCCATCTTTTGTTAAGATTGGCAAGCTCAAACAAGCTCTGACCTGAAACCGATCTACAAGCTGCTTTTGGTAAGGAGACAAGCTTGCAGTATAGGTATCGGCGATCGCGACTAATTTTTCTTGTTGACAAACCTTGGCAGAACCCAATCCAAAAGTGACGGCGGGCAGTTTTTCCTTCAGCATTGGGGTAAAGCCATCCCTCATCGCCTCCGCAACAACTATCCCCAGCGTCGGATTTGTAAACTCATACAGCACGACGCGATCGGCTTGCAGGGCGCTCTGTACCTCCATAACAGCAGTAGCAAGCAAGGTATCTAGATCGGAAAATTGGCGAATTTTGCTGGCGATCGCCTGTACTTGCTCTACCTCTAATCCATCTCCTTTGTCTTGATATGGCAACACACTTACCAATTCTTTTAACTTGCGGATTCTGTCTCGCAATGGCCCTGTTTCCACCCAATCAGCTTGATCTAGTTCAGTTCGCAATTCTTCTAAAGTAGAAATAACTTGCTGTTGTGTAGGTAAACCAACGGTATGCCCGTTACTGATGTCCTGATGACCGTTGCTTGAAGTTGAGTGTGGTTGGTTAGGTCTAAGATTGGGTTGCGTTACCATAATCTTTCTTGCTATTAAAGTTGTCTGAGTTAATAAGTAGAATGCAGAGTGTTAAAGAGACTGAAGAGCTTGAATCACAGTATGGGTGTCAACTAACATCAAAGGGCTGCCTTGAGCATCCATAAAGTAACCCTGTAAGAAAGATTTGAGTCGGGCGGGTAACATCGATGCCGAAATCGCTAACCGTTCTTGGGAATCGTAAACTTCAATGGTATTGACTTGCTCTACCAACAGCCCGACAGTTTGATTCTGGACTTGAACAAGCATCGCCATACCAGAGTTGCGTACATTCTCTCGCCGACACCAGTGAGTTGCTCCCAGTAAACCTGCTAAATCAAGCATCCAGATAGCTTCTCCCCGCCAATTCATGATGCCTAACAAGAATTCTGCGGTCTGCGGCACTGGTAAAATCTCTGTAAGTGCAACTTGAATTACTCCCCGCAAATCGGCTAGTGGAAGTAAGCCATTTACCTTTCCATTTAACGGAAATCTTAAAAACCTCTGGTTGTTTCCTTGGGGAGAGTTTTCCAGAATGGGTGGCGCTCTAAAGCTATCATTGCCCTGTACCATTGCCCCAGTTTCCTTTAGCGAATAAATTTACTAACAGTCTGGAGCAAGGTATTTTCATCTACAGGTTTGACTAAATAGGCATCGGCTCCACTCATATTGCCCCAAGTTCTATCAACATCTGTGTTTTTCGTTGAGCAAATCACTACCGGGATTGCTTTTGTTATCGGATCGGCTTTCAACTTGCGGCAGAACTCAAATCCACTTTGGCCTGGCAAAATCAAATCCAGTAATATCAAGTCAGGTTTTTGTTGTTTTAACCGCAGTTGAGCTTCTTCACCACTGCGAACTTCATAAACTGAATATCCTCCTTGCTCTAAGAAACGTGTCATCTTTTCGGATTCTGTGAGACTATCTTCAACTAAAAGAACTTTTTTCATCTGTTAATGTCCTAAACACGTTGAGTGTTGCTATATAAATATTTTTTTGTCTCACGCCTAGACGCTCCAGGCGCAGAGAAAGAGATTGAAATTCGGATTTGTCTAACCTAAACGGTTAAATACTTGTGAAGCATATTGAGAACTTTTTCTGCCTCTACAGGTTTACCCAAAAAGTCAGTTGCCCCTACTAATTTCGCTCGCATCCGATCTACTATTCCATCTTTCCCAGTTAAGATGACAACCGGCACATCTTTGAGACTTGGAGTTTTACGGATTTGAGAACAAATTTCATAGCCATTTACTTTTGGCATCAAAAGATCCAAAAAAATGAAGTCGGGCTTGCTTTTAATGAGCTTTAAAACTGCCGTCAATGAGTCTTGAATACCAACAAAACGATAATTTTGATGGGTGAGAATTTCCTCTAAACTGCGGCAGATTACCGGACTATCATCTACACAGGCTACTAAAGGTCTTGAGACATCAATAATTGCTTTGCTTGCTGCTGGGGGTGCAGTTTGTATAACAGTGTTCTCTTCTATCTTCCGCGAAGAATTGAGATGATTAACTGTACTAGACGGACTGACAATTTGTTTGCTAGTCGCTGGGGGTGCAGTTTGGATAACAGTGTTCTCTTCTGTCTTGGGTGAAGAATTGGGATTATTAACTGCACTGGACGCGTTGCCAGTTTCCTGGCTAATCCCAACCTTTCTAGGGCTTGGACTGGGTGAAAAAGCGATCGCTCCTGCTTTTACTAATGGCATCAAGAACCGAGTCAAAGCTAAGACATCTCGATTGGTTTTTTGCCCTAGACCTCGTAAAGTTTTTGTGCCATCAACTAGAGAAATAATCTGTTTAAAGGATGCTTGTCCTTGGAGTAGTTCAAGTTTGTCAATGACAGGATATACATTGGGTGAGTAACTTGCCAGTCCTGCATCTCGCCATTCTTGCCAGGCTTGTGTAGCCTGTTTTAAAACTTCCTCAGTTGGTATTACAGCTAAGAGAAACCCAGGAACTGCACCAACAACGGTAGTAGGTGATAACTGCCCTGCTGGATTGTTGGCAATTCTTGTGGCTTCAATGTACTGCATTATATCAAACAGAACTTCAGCTATTAAGCTTGTAATCAGGCTAACAAGTTGTTGTTGTTCGATTAATTTTTGTTCTCGCAATTTAGCAAGAATGCAATACTCTCGATAACTTTCCTGGGGAGAGACAAGCCCTTCCAACTTTGCCACATCCAGAAGAGGACAGTACTGCGACAAGTATCGTCGCCATCGCTCATCGGCATTAGAACCGCCAGCCTGCCAAATTAATCGTCCTAAACGAAAATATAGCGTCCAACTCGGCCCGTCCTTGGCTCCAAGATTCAGTCTGCCTGTGAATAATTTAGTTTGAAGTTGCTCGATCAATTGATTCACAATGGATCGCACCTCCTCATATATCTTGAGTTTTGCATTTAGATTAGAATTTCTCAAACAATCCAGCTTATTAACCTCATCGTGCGATCGCCAATAGCACAGTTCAAAACCTCGATCTATCTACCCCAACTTGTTATTTCCAATCCGAATATTTTTAAAGTTCAAAGTCAGAAGCTCGAACAAAAATTTAAGCTCTTTTTCTAATTAGCAATAAGTTATATATATTACTTTGACAATGTTACATATATTGAAAATATTGCTTGTATAGATATAGTTGCAATACAGACCTTGAAAAGATGGAAATGTTGAATACTACAAAGCATAGACCAGCTTTAATGCTTATCGATTGTGTACTATACCTGCTGAATAAAAAAGGCACAAACGATCACCTAATTGCTAGTCTGCAAATATAAAAAGTCAGCTTGAATCAAGTTTATTAAGAAATTGCTTGTTGCCGAATAAAGTATTGGCGATCGCGTTGTTCTAGTATCCCTTGTTTGATCAAGGAGCGCAGGATATCTATCGCTTGCACCCGGCTTAAGCCTATCACCTCTTCAATTTCTATCAGAGTAGCTCCTTCAGCTTGCTGAATGTATTGCTGCACTTTGGATCTAAGAGTATCTGTATTTGACGCAGGCACTTTCCTAGTCATGGTATTGACGGCAGGACGAAAACCAGAGGTTTTAATTGCAGAACGAGACATTGCCCATTTTGGAACTGTTGCCACTAATTTCTCTGTTTTAGCAGGAGGTGGGGCAACTAGTTGTTCATGAGTGCGCTCGCCCCAAACATTTTTATGTAAAGTTGCCCGAAAACTTTGCAAATCTTGGAACAATGCCTGAGCCTTTGCTGCCCGTTGTTGACGGTATTCTTGCTGGCGTTGGCAGACATCTGTTTTTATTTGCAATATTTCTAATTGCCGTTCTACAATCTCTTGCTGAAATTGCTGCTGTTGTAACTTTCTGTTGTTGTGTAGGCTGCTAACAAAACTGCTCAATTCTTGATGAAGCAAATCTGCTTGCAGCTGCAATTCTTGTTGAGTTAGCTGTTTCCACTGGTTAACTTGTTGGCGGCGTTCAGCAGTTATTTGCAATCGCTGCGATCGCTCTTTTTCCCATAAATTTTTGAGAGCCATCAGCTGAAATCTCCTATTTTGTTAACTAGAAACATTAAATGGGAGCCATAAATTAAGACTCCCTTTTTTAATGTGGTGTTAAGCAGCAGATGGAACAGCAGCCTGAGATGTTAAACCAACTGCCTCTGCATATCTTAAGTAAGTTTCAACTGAAGCAATAACAATCCGAGCTTCTATTGCTAGCAGTTCAATACCAACTAAAGAAACACGCACCCAAGCATCAACTACAATTCCTTTGTCTAAAATGCGGTCAATAACTTCAGCCAGACTTGAAGATGAGTTAACTTTTTCAACAGCCATTTTCTTTTCCTCTCACAACTCTAATTATTGGTTTCAACTTGCTCCGCGCGAGCAGTAGGTAAAACTTACACAATGTGTTTTATTCTTCCTGAGTTTAGTGTTCCCAAAAACATAAGATAAATAAAAGAAAATAAAAAAATACTAAAAAGTTAACAATATTTTTTAGACAACAAAAATAAAAGAAAAAATCAAGATGAGATGATTTTTCTTGACAAGCTTTAAATATTATTTTTTATAAATTTATATGAGAGTATTTTGGAGAAAATGATACGGTGGCAGAGGTTCGCTCAGTGCCAATTGCCAGCGCGATGATTGTACTTGCCAAAGGGGAAATTGCTGCGTACTGACCGTTGAATTGTTGCGCTGTGCTAAAAAGTGGATTTGTCGCACATCTGGCTGTCGAGTCTCACAGGTAACGTTTGTATAGGTTTTGAGAATTAACTGATTCAAGAGTTCCCACTGTTCGCATTGTTGTGCTTGAAATGCTTGCTGTGTTTGGTAGCGTTGTTTTTTAGCTAATAGATAGGCTTTTCCTTTAGCATCAATAGTGTCAGACGCATCAGACAAATTACAGGGTGTAGCTTTTAAAGTGTACTCAACTTTATCTGCTAGGTGAATTAGGGTTTCTAGATATTGCTGTTGGTGCTTTTCTAGATGATTGAGCAGTGTTTCTTGCGAGGTAAAACCGTTCCCAAAGCGTAGGGGAAGAAGGGGAGTTTGTTGAAAAAGTTCTCGAATTACGCGATCGTGGGTTAATACAGATTGAAGCAAACGCTCATCCGTCGTTTGTAATGCTTCCAGTGAGATTTCCGGCTCTACGATCGCGGCTAAACCAGAAGAATAAACGAGTTCAGTATTCCTTTCCATCCCTACAGGGAGAACAAGCGGTGATGCGATCGGTACTAGAAGAGCATAGGCGTATATTGACATAAGTTAGGTCGGCGTGAATGTTTATCGTTGAGAGGAGGCAGAGACTAGACTTCTTGCAGAAGTCGGGAAAAGGGGAAGAGGGGAAAGGTTTGTTATTTTCCCTTTAACCTTTTCCCTTTTCCCACCTCTTCCAAAAAGAACTTTTGCAAGAGGTCTACTATTCAGATTGGTGTTGATTAGCAAGCATCTGATATGTAACTTGGAAATCATCATTTGTAATCTGAATTAGGCTAGAGTCGCTTAATCCCTGGGCGCGGTAGCGACGAATTGCGCTTAAAGCAGCTTGATTGCTCAATAAAGCCAAATCTGCCCCATTCCAGCCCTCGGTAACTGTCGCCCAGGTTTCTAAATCGACATCAACCAGGGGACGATCTAGATTGTGAACTCCTAAAATCGCTAATCGACTGGCTCGATCTGGTAGATCGATTTTGATTTGTAAGTCCAATCTTCCGGCTCTGAGCAAGGCAGGATCGAGGGTTTCTGGACGGTTGGTTGCTCCTACTAATAATACTTTCGGGCATTCATGCAATCCATCCAATTCGGTGAGCAGTTGACCGACAACGCGATCGCTAACTCCAGAATCGCCAGTGAATCGTCCCCGTGCTGGTGCTAGGGTATCAATTTCATCTACAAACACAACGCAAGGCGCTGCTTGTCGAGCTTTGCTAAAGAGTTCTCTGACTGCTTGTTCTGCGGCTCCTACCCATCGGCTGAGTAATTCCGGGCCATTGACAGCAATAAAGTTAGCTCTAGCCTGGGAAGCGATCGCTTTTGCCAGTAATGTTTTTCCCGTTCCCGGCGGCCCCCACAACAGAATCCCACGCGGAGGCTTGGCTTTGGTTTGCTCGTATAGTTCGGGATATAGAAGTGCGCCCTCTACAGATTCTTGAAGTTTTTGTTTCACCTCATCCAAACCACCAATATCATCCCAGCTGACATTTGGTGCTTCAACTGCTACAGACCTGAGAACTGAGGGTTTTATCTCCTTAATTGCTTCGAGAAAATCCTGCTGCATGATAGTCATGTTCTCAGGAATGGGACTGTTGAGCGAGGGGACTTGACGACGCAGGGCAATATAGGCTGCTTTTTGACAAAGAGCTTTGATATCTGCACCGACAAAACCGACAGCCAAATCAGCGATCGCTCCTAAATCAACCGAAGTCTCCAAGGGCATGGCACTTGTTAAAATAGTGAGAATTTCCAATCGTCCATTGCGATCGGGAACTTGAAAATGAACTTCGCGATCAAAGCGTCCCGGACGACGCAGTGCAGGATCGAGGTAATCGGGACGATTTGTTGCTGCTAATACAAGTACGCCCTCAGTTTTGGCAAACCCATCCATTAACCCAAGCAACTGCGCCACTAGTCTTTTTTCAACTTCACCTTCCACTTGGCTGCGATCTGGGGCGAGACTGTCAATTTCATCAATAAATATCAGACAGGGAGCAGAACGAGTTGCTTTCTCAAAAATGCTTCGCAAACGAGCTTCTGCTTCCCCGTAATACTTGCTCATCACCTCTGGGCCATTAATGGCAATGTAGTTTAACTCTAACTCTTCTGCCAAAACACGGGCTGTTAAAGTTTTTCCCGTACCGGGCGGGCCAACTAGCAAAACCCCACGCGGAGGCTCTAATCCTAATTTTGCCAATAAATCTGGGCGTTTTAGGGGAATTTCAACTAACTCTCTGATTTCCTTGAGAACATCACCCAAGCCGCCGACACCTTGCCAAGAAGCTTTTGAGTTCTTATTAGCTGATGGGGGGGTGACATCAGCATCATCCATTGGTGTAGCTGCATCGGTGGAATTAGATCGGACTCGGCTGGAACTATTTTTTCTCGGAATACTGCCTTGTCGGGGAATACTACTGAGATTATGAGAGCGAATTTGAATAGAAGTTTTTAACTCTCCTTTCTCTACTTTTTCTTCTAAAGCTTTGGCAATTTCTAATAACTGTTCAAATCCTTTAAATATGTCGTCCATTGATTTTATTTAAATAGGGACTGGGGATTGGGGATTGGGGACTGGGTGAAAAATCTTGTTGTGTCTTGTTGCTATAAAGTAAGAAAAGTTTAATTTCCCAAAAATTCCCAAGTTTCAATAATCTTTGATTTTCAATTTTTATTGCTGTTTAGTTGGAACTGAATAATCGCAGACGAGCAAAGTTAAAGGGGGCAGTGAAATTGTTGTAGCGAATTCGCAAACGTTCTTCAAATTGGCGATCGAGTGCTTCAACCTGTTGGCTAAATTGTGATTCTGCTTCCCAAGGAATTAGATAGGCTGCGTTGTAAATCATTGTGTCCATTTGGGGACTATTTTCCACCACATCGATCGCAATGGAATTGAGCGTGCCTTGAAATAAATTTATAATGCCTTGTTTGCGATCGCTCATTCCCTGTTCGATGGCTTGTCCTATTTGGATTACCTGCTCCATACTCAGAGGTTGACCTGCTAGCTTATCCCTTTCGGTTTTGAGATTTGGGTGTTCTGCTAACAATCCCTGAATTTCTACCTCGGTATCCCAAAAAACTTTGACACTAACTTCTCGGCGACCTGATAACTTTGCTAGCAATTGCGTCAATTCTTCTTGATGAGGACGAATTAATTGTTGTGAAAACGTTTCCCAGCTAGCAACCAAAAGTCCAAATTGCACGGGTAGTAAATTGCGTTGGCGTAGCCCGTCGTAGACATCGCCTGCTTGCATGATTTCCTCAAGGACTTTCTCATGACTTAGCAGGTTACGACGGCTTGCCAAATAACGCTCCTGCTGTGCTTCAGAGTAGATTACTGCAAAACCATCCAAAATTTTTATTTGTACGGGTTGCCGATCTAAGCCCTCTAAATTTAAGTTTTCTGGAGCAGGCAAGGTCAAAATACCATAAATGTAAAAGCCGTAACTCATAAGAATGTATTACCAAGAAGAATGTAAGTTATCTAGTTAAGGAAGGGAACAGGGAACAGGGAATAGGGAACAGAGAAGGAATATAGCGATTTTAGCCGTGTTAAAAGTATCTAGTTATTTATATTTAGGTAGCTAGATAAATAAATTACAGGGGTTTAGAAGTGAGTACTAACCTTAACTTGGCATGAACTAAGTTTAATTGAGCCAGTCCTAAGTCCAAGTCACCTTCAACCACCACACCTGTATTTAATAGGCGATCGAGGAGTTCTAGAATAGAGGGTTGACTGGAGGTTTCACCAGGGTAGTATCCTCCAGATTGGGGAAGTAAAGTTCCCATTTCACCCAAGTTAATATTTAGATCCGCTGGGTCAATATCAAATACCTCGCAAAGCTTAACAACCTGTTGTTCAAGCTGTCGCAGGCTTTCGGCAGCCCGATCTAACTCAGAGTCGTTGAGGATGCCAGCATCCATGCGCCGAATCACCTGAGCTTCCATGAGCTGGCGTATCAGTTCAACAACCGTCAATAACAACGGTGCTAAACCTGAATCGGAACCTTTTGATTTGCTAATCGCCTGCATTCTGATGATGAATAGGATTGAGTGCTTTGAGCGATCGCAGTTCTGTTTCTAGACTGGCAACACGCTCTTGAAGTTGTTGATTAGTTGTTAATAAGGAACGAGCTTGACTATTAAGATAGGGGTCGCTCTCCCACCAATTAATTCCAATCTCTTTGGCTTTATCAACAGAAGAAATCAACAAACGAATTCGGATGTTGAGTAGTTCTGTGGAGCCGACGGAAACAGAAATATCTCCTGCAATCACAATGCCTTTATCTAGAACTCGTTCGAGAATATCTGCCAAGGTAGAACCTTGAGTTGCTGTGATCACTCCCCGATTAGTATTAGTACTCATTTGTTTATTAAATGGCCAGAATCAAAAGCCACTTGTGATATGTTCGGCAGTTCAGTGCCTTGCATTTGCAATAATACTCCCTGCTCTCTGAGAGACTTGAGTGCAGCCACAATTTGACTGCGATCGATCCCTAATTCTGCTGCCAAATCAGAGAAACGCCTTCCCGGAGATTTGCACAGGTAGTTATAGACTTCATGCTCGTAAGGTACTCGTTGTTCCAATACAATCTGATTTTGGCTGTCTGGTATTATCTCTTCTGCTGGCTGAGATTGAGTATTTGTACTATGATACAATTCACGCAAAACCTCTTCCAGTAGCCGAGTTGCTTCCATACGAGGTTGATTCGTGCGAGAAAGCAAGACATCAGCACAAATATCTTGGAAGTTAGGCTCTTCAAAGTTTACAGAAATTTCGTGTTCGTGGCAGATTCTAGCAATCATCAGACAGGAACGTAATCCACCGCCTTGTCCAGAGCCAGAGCGACTCCAAAACATCCGCACCAAGCGCACGATTTTGTCTGCTTTCTCAGAATCTATGCCTGTTTTATGAACTACAATCTCCTGCTGAGTTAGTTCATCAGGTGGAGGCATATCGATGGTAATAACACGATCCATCAAAGCATCCTGAGTTGCATGGACTCCACAATACTCTTGAGGATTTGATGTTAAGATTGCCCGAAACTGGGGATGAACCCGGATATACTCGGCTCGATGTTGGTTTGTTGGCAAGACTAACAACCTCTCCTCAAGTACGGAAAGTAAAACGTTATTTACCTCCGGGTGCGATCGGTTGAATTCGTCGTAAACCAGCGTAAATCCTTCTTTACAAGCTAGGGTTAATCGGGCATCAACCCAATGTTGTCGAAGTTCATCCTCAACTTTCACAACGCTGTGAATGAAGTTATCAACAACCTTTTTACGGGTATAACCTAATTGATTGCCAATCAAATCTGAGGTTTTAAACTCATCATCTCCAAATAAGAGGATGATAGGCTGGTTGAGCAAATCAGCTAGATGCATTGCCAGAGTAGTTTTTCCGACTCCAGCCGCACCACGTAAATGTACTGAAAAACCTGACTGTAGATAGCGCAAAGCACGTTGAGCGACGCGTTGAACAGCAGGGGTATTGACAAATCGCTGGGGAGATGCATTTAATACTGTTGTCAAGCTCTAAGTACCTCCTAAATAGTAATTTTCTAAAAAAGTAATTTTTTGCACATCGGATATATAAAATACGGATGTCAATAAGCCTTAACTGGACTCAAATCCAACACATTTTGGCATCAACACAAGACTAGTAATGTTTAATATCTATGTCATCAGCATGATTACGGTCTTGCGAGGACAGCTTTAATAAATCTACACGGGTGTAAACTAATATGGTTCTGCGCTTTTTACTATTACCGATTACCGGCCCATTAATGGGGGTAACATGGCTTGGGGAAAAAATTTTAGAACAAGCAAGTACTGAAATTGATGATAAAGAAAATCTCAGCAAGCAGCTTCTTGCACTGCAACTTGCTTTTGATATGGGAGAAATTGCGGAAGAAGAGTTTGAAATCCAGGAAGAAGCGCTTTTATTAGCAATTCTGGAAGCAGAAAAGCAAGAACGCGATCGCACACAAGAGTAAGGCAGGAGGCAGAGGAGGAACTACACCCCCGATCGCGAGGCTTTTTTCATCGAATTGAATCTGCGATGTGTGGATGAGAGAAAATATAAGTATCGCGATTCCGAATATAATCAGCCATGACTGAAACCAAACCCACTCGTACCGCACGTAGGGGACGAATATTCCCCGAAATTCAGTGGAATGAAGAACAAAAAGCACGACATGAAGCCGAACGCGAGGCTTTTTACCAACGTTGTAAACCTATTTTTGATCTAGTCAAATCAGAATTAATTGAAACTCACTACAACTGGTTTGTTGCAGTTGAACCGGATAGTGGAGAATATTTTGTTGATAAAGATTTAGAAGTAGTTTCATTACGGTGTCGCAAACAGCATCCAGGCAAAATCCATTATGCTTTTCGGATTAATGAGTCTGGGGCTTGCGGCACAGTATAATGATGAGTTTAAAAAATATTCGAGCAAGCATTGTAGATTAACCTACACTACTACTCCTTTTCTTCATTATCTACTTCTACAGACAAATTCTCCAATTCTGCTTCCAACTGCTCAATAGTTGGTAAATTTGTTTGTAACTCTTTGGGCAGTGATTTAGTAAGTTTAGTTTGCCATTCAGCAATACCAATTGGTTTATTGACATCACGCAGTGCATACTCAGCAATAATATTATCTTTACTTGCACACAAAATTAAACCAATTGAAGGACTGTCTATAGGAGATTTAAGTAAATCATCTACAGCCGAAAGATAAAAATTTATTTTTCCTGCATACTCAGGTTTAAATTTACCTGTTTTCAGTTCAATTACTACAAAACAATGTAATTTTACATGATAAAAAAGCAGGTCTATATAAAAATCTTCATTTCCAACTTTTAAATTATATTGCTGTCCAACAAAGGCAAATCCTATACCTAATTCTAAAAGAAATTGGGTAATATGTTTAACAAGCTCTTTTTCTATTTCTCGTTCTTGTGCTGCTTCTCCTAAAGTTAAAAAATCAAAAACGTAAGGGTCTTTTAAAGTCTCTCTAGCAATGTCTGACTGAGAAGAGGGTAATATAGCATCAAAGTTATTGACAGCTTTTCCCTGACGCTCAAAAAGTCTATTGTCTATTTGTAGAGTTAAAATATTACGACTCCAACCATTTTCTATGGTCTTCTGGATATACCATTCTCGCTCAAAATTATTTTTCACTTTCTCTAAAATTACACAGTTATGAAACCAGGGAATTAGTGCAGCAGCCTGCTGCACAATTTGTTCATCTGGGTAAGCTTCAGCAAAAGCCCGCATATACTTCAGGTTACGTGCTGAGAATCCTTTCATCTCCGGGAAGGCTTCTTTTAAGTCCCTGGCAAGACGTTCGATAACTTTTGTTCCCCATCCCTGTTGTTGTTGTCGAAGAAGAATATCTCGCCCAATTTGCCAATAGAGCAATATCAATTCGCGGTTAATAGATAATGCCGCTCGTACCTGGGCGTTGCGTATGCGTTCTTTTAGCCCCCGCAAGAAATTGTCATAATTGTCCATTTCGGTTAATTCTTTACCAGCTTACTGATAAATTATTGCCCCAACAGTGTACTTTCTACTTGTTTGCGATCTAACTTGTCAACTTGTAAACATTTAAATATATTAACGTCTACACAAGTTTATACGATCGCATCTGGTGATTTGAAAGCCAAAGTTATTGGTAAAAGCTGGCGAGTTACCCACAATATATGCTTGACTGTACAATTGTATTATAGTACAATTGTACTTATTTTATGTAAAAAAATGACTAACAAAATACACTTGAGCTTACTGCAAAATGGAGAGGAGTGGAACAATAGAGTGGACTTAGATCCAAACTTTAAAGCCGATCTTAGTGATGCTGACCTTTCTGGACAAGATTTTTCTTATAGAAATTTTACAGGTGCTAATTTAGCTAATGTTAACTTTAATAAATGCAATTTAACAGGAGCTAATTTTGAGAAAGCTAATTTAGTAGGGGCTAAATTAAAAGGAGCTAAATTATTATCAACGTATTTTATTGAGGCTAATTTAAGCAGTGCTGATTTGAGTCCTTACGAAGAAACTATCGGGAATATAGTAGAAGCTATAAAAACAGATAGTAGCCTTGCAAACTTTACTGGTGCTATTACAGATAAAGCAAATTTTACTGATGTTATATTTTTCAAAACAACTATGCTAGATGGTAGTTTGCATACTTCACACTATTCTGTACAGGATTTGATTTCCTAAAATAGAGAGCGAAGGCAATGAGAATGATATGGGCAAAAGTTTTATTTAATTTACCATTACCAGAAATAGTTTGATAAATTTTGTAGATTCCATCAAGAATATCCGGTAAAACGAAAATGACAGAATCAAAAGAGATATGTACAGTCTATCTGGGAACTTGTGACAAAGATAATGATTATACATTATATGAAGATGGGAGGGTAAAACGTTTTTTTGATGAAAATATGTGGAAGTGCAATTTAACAGATTGGCTTGAGGCAGGAAGCTTAAAAGATGATGTAAAGAAAGCTTTGCTTAATGAATGTCCTGAAGAACTAAAAGAAAAAGCTAAAAAACTGCTTTATCCATAGCACTAAAACGCTTGATTGGTAAGGATTCTAAAAGCCAATTGTTCGCAACTTCCTTGCGAACAATTGGCAGATGAAATCTTAGTACTTAATATTCCAATGTTATGGTGTTGAATTTTGGTGTATTGTCCTCTAAGTCAGTATTTGCTTGCTGATCGGTGATGTCTTCTTCAGCAATGATTTGACTATTTAAAATAGCAAGACGCTGCTGAATCTGATGTCGGCGTGCTTCGAGTTTCTGTAGTTCCTGCTCTAAACGCTCTTTTTCCAACATCATTTTGTAAGCATTTAAGTAAACTCTTGCTTGTGAACGTTGAGGAGGCATTGAGCTAAGTTTGGCTTGAATTTGTCCGCGATTTGGAGTGCGATGCATAATAAATTTCTCTTTGGGTATGAAAGTATTTAGTCTAATTAGCCGTTAAAATAAACAGTTGGCGGCTGCTTGGATGCGTTCTAAAGGCTGAACTGAGCGAGGAAGCGCTGGTAAGCGAACCATTGTCAAACCTGGAAAATCGCAATTAATGGTGGCTGTAGAAGTAAAGCGGTTTAGAACAAGGTAATTCTGGCTTACACCTATTTCTTGCAGAGATTTGAACAAGCGATGTTGTTCAGCAAGTACACTAGTCTGGTTAAGCGTAACTCCAATGAACTCTGCTTGCTGTGGGTCTTTTAGCACTTTTTGGGCTTTGACTACGCGCTGTCGTAAAATTCGTAAACGCCCCATAAACTCTGTACGACCAAGGACATTTTGATACTTGATCCAGAGTTTGAAAATCCAGGCTAGCCAGTCTGCTAGTGCAGTTGGCATTTCTAGAAAACGCAGAAGATGACCTGTAGGAGCAGTGTCTAAAATAATCAAGTCTTCTTCTTGTTGCTCTAGCAATTCCATTACTGTTAACAGGGAAAGCATTTCATCAATCCCTGGTAAAGCTTGCTCGACAATTTTGCGCCACGCAACAGGAGCATAGGCCATTTCAATGGCTTCGCTTGTTTGGGTTTCGCCACTCATCATTTCGGCCAGTTCCCACAGGTAATCGGCTCTGAATCGATCGAGAATGCGATCGCTATCTACTTCCTGACCTCGAAGATTAGGAGTTATTTGATACGGTTCGTGTCCTAAACTCAGACCAAAGGCATCACCTAAGGAATGAGCAGGATCGATAGAAACCATACGAATTTTGCGATCTGGATGTTTTTGAGCCATCGCCCAACCAATGGCTGCTGCTACTGTGGTCTTGCCTACTCCACCTTTACCACCAATTAGTAACAGGCGGCGACCTTGGGTGAGAAAATCTCCAAAGCTAGGAGGAATTGTTTCCGGCCATTGAACTGGGAGTAGATCGATAGGAGATGGCGGTTCAAGCTGAGGAACATGGATTTGGTCGATCAGATGGCTGAGAGCTACAATTCCCAAAGGCTCCCGATCTTGCTGCGGCACGATAAAAATCGGCTTTCCGTTAGCAAGAGCCGTATACTCACCGATGAGCGGTTGTTGTTCTTGGTAACGATCGCGGTCAGTTGCACTGGTAAGGACTTGATTGACAAACAACCCTCCGCAAGGCATCTGCATGGTTTGTAAGGCTTCTAGGAATCGTTTTGACTCCAACCAACTCATTGGTTCGGCGATCGCAACTAACAAACAAGCTGTATGCTTAGGATCTTGAAGGAGACGACGACCTTGGGAAAGTTCAGCTTTCAGCGTTTGCAAAAATTCGTCAGCGCGGTCGGGTGTGTAACTCCCGGCAAAGGTCTTACTAATATACCGATGCTTTTCTTGAAACAGTTCCAGAGAGTGGAGGAAAGTGTCTAAAAAATCCATCAATCCAAACAAGTTGAGAGTATGACCGCTAGGAGCCATATCAACTACTACTCGATCAACCTGCTGCTCGTTGAAAAGACGTTGGATCTCTAACAAACCCATCAACTCGTCCAGTCCAGGCCAATTTAAATCCCAAATTGGATGCAAGTCTTCGCCTTCAACAAAACTACCTCTTTCCACTAAAAGTTCTAAAACCTGACCGTAACGTTCTTTGAACTTTTGTAGCAAAAGCTTTGCATCCAACGCCCTTACTAGTAAATTGGGTAGTTCCGCTATGGGACGAGGAATGTCATCAACGCTAACTTGTAAGACATCTCCAAGAGAGTGAGCCGGATCGGTTGAGATTAAAAGAATTTTCTCGTTGACAAATTTCTGCGCCCAACGATATGCAAAGGTGCAGGAGATTGTTGTTTTTCCGACTCCACCTTTGCCGCTAAACATCGCAAGGTGTAGGTTATCAAAAAGTTCCATCTCGTTTGTCATTTCCGGCGTTTTAGGATAAAGTTACTACATATTTTTGAAATTTACTTAAGTAATTTTGCTGAATAAAGCTATTTAAAACCTTAATTTTTTACGATTGGACGAGGAACTATAGCAATTCCTAGTTTAGTGAGCTATAGAA
This sequence comes from Nostoc sp. C96, assembly GCF_059384975.1. Classification (NCBI taxonomy): domain Bacteria; kingdom Bacillati; phylum Cyanobacteriota; class Cyanophyceae; order Nostocales; family Nostocaceae; genus Nostoc; species Nostoc sp. C96. Next base: position 2,747,402 of record NZ_CM182020.1, read on the forward strand.
CCAATATTTTTAAACGCAGAGGAGTACAGAGGAAAGCGCAGAGGTACGCAAAGGTTTAGCCAAGTTTATTAGCAATGTACTTAGTACCTCAACAGATTAAGAAATGCTATATAACTGAGGGAAAGATTTAGCCAGGGGTGTCCAAAGGCAAGGAGATAAGATGGTTAGCAGTTATGAAGGCGATATAAATATTGGATGTAATGTTCAAGGTATTTCTGAATACAACTTTTTTTCTGATAGTAAGTCTGAGGACATTCATCGTTGTCCACTCAAACTAGACTCTCCCTACTTAGGGTTAAAAACTTTTGAAATTAAAGATAAAGACAAATTTTTTGGTCGGGAGAAGTGGATTGCTGAGATTAGCGATCGCTTAAAAAAAGATGATGTGTTTTTGCTTTTAGGAGAAGCATATAGTGGCAAGTCATCATTAATTATAGCAGGTTTAATTCCTCATTTAGGCTATTATAAAAATTCTTTAATTAATATAACTTTTCAGCCAGAGGGCAATCCTTTTAAATCTCTATATAAATGTCTTGATTTTACATATACAAGAAAATTAAAAATAGCGGACTTTAGTCAAGACTTTAGAGAAGATACCTTAGTTAAAATTGTCACTTTACTCAAACAAAATTATGAGTGCGTTCTGATTTTTATTGATAGATTTGAAAAACTATTTACGAAAACTCCAAAGCCGGAACGTGACAAATTTGTTAATAATCTGTTTCAATTAATCCAGCAGCAGGATAGCTCTGTCAAAATTGTTTTAACAATGCAATCTAATTTTTTGGATAGATTTAGTGAGTATCCGCAACTTGCGAACATCCATGATCGCTATAGTTGTATACTGACTAGAATGAGCGATGATGAATTAAAGTTAGCGATCGCTGAACCTGCTGCTAGAAACGGCGTTACCTGTGAACCAGGACTAATTGAGCAAATTATTCATGATTTTCACCAACAAGGTGATTCTTTACCACTTCTGCAATACACTCTAGATGTACTCTGGAAAAGCGAAAATATTCAAAACCGGGTTCTACAAACAAAGACTTACAAAGAACTAAAAGAGCAAATATTTGGTGATTTCAGCGAACAAGCTAATCAATTTCTTAATCCTAGTCTTGGATGGTACGATTCCCATTTGAAAGAAAAGGAACAAGAGATTCAAAAATTAAACCTTGCACTGACTGAATCAAAACTGCGCGAACAATCCGCTAGGGTTTTGAATTTACTTCCCGTCCAACCGCTAGAAGGTTTGGTACTGGCAATTCAAACAATGGGTGAGAATCTAGAGAAATACCCAAACCAGCTTCTAGCTCCTGTTTTGGGAAGTTTAAAAGAAGCAACGAACACACCTACAGAAGCAAATAGCTTACGCGGACACGAGCAAGAGGTAAGTTGTCTAGCCTTTAGTCCTGATGGCAAGTTTATTGCCAGTGGCAGTAGTGATTCTACTATATGCTTGTGGAATATCATTGCTAATCCTACTGCTCAATTTTTGCTGGGACACGAGCAAGAGGTGAATTGTCTAGCCTTTAGTCCTGATGGCAAGTTTATTGTTAGTGGCAGTATTGACGGAATTTTGTGTTTATGGGATCTACAAGGTAATTTCATTACTCAACAGTGGCAGGGGCATGAGGAAGGAATTATTGCCGTCGCCTTTAACTCAAATAGCGATTCTGTTGTCAGTGTTAGTTTTGACGGAACGGTGTGTTTGTGGGATTTACAAGGTAACGCCATTACTCAACCTTGGCGCGGACAGAAGGAAGGAGTTATTTCCGTCACCTTTAGCCCAAATAGCGATTCTATTATCAGTGTTGGTTTTGACGGAACGGTGTGTTTGTGGGATTTACAAGGTAACGCCATCGCTCAACCCTGGCACAAACATGAGGCAAAAATTATTTGCGTTGCCTTTAGCCCCGATCGCAAGTTTATTATCAGTGGTAGTAGTGATTCTACAGTGCGGTTGTGGGACATCCAAGGTAATCCCATCGGTCAACCTTGGCGCGGGCATGAAGGGCGCGTAAATTCTGTCGCGTTTAGCCCTGATGGTAAGTTTATTGTCAGTGGTAGCTGCGATCGCACAATACGCTTATGGGATATTGATGGCAACCCCATAACTCAACCTTGGCGGGGACATGAAGGACAGGTTAATTCCCTAGCCTTTAGTCCCGATGGCAAGCTGATTATCAGTGGTAGCGATAAAACTGTGCGTTTGTGGGAGCTAGATCAAATACTACAAGATCGGGTCATCGGGCGATCGCAACGCAAATATGAGAATTGGGTCAATTTTGTCGCCTTTAGTCCTGATGGCAAGTGGATTATTACTGCTAGTAATGATTCTACAGTGCGCTTGTGGGATATTGAAGGCAACCCCATCGGTCAACCTTGGTGCGGACATGAAAAAGAAGTGAATTCTGTCGCCTTTAGTCCTGATGGCAACTGGATTGTTAGTGCCAGCAATGATTCTACAGTGCGCTTGTGGGATATTGAAGGTAACGCAATTGGTCAACCTTGGCGCGGACATGAAAAAGAAGTGAATTCTGTCGCCTTTAGTCCGGATGGCAAACTAATTATCAGTGGCAGTAATGATTCTACAGTGCGCTTGTGGGATATTGAAGGTAACGCAATTGGTCAACCTTGGCGCGGACATGAAAAAGAAGTGAATTCTGTCGCCTTTAGTCCTGATGGCAACTGGATTGTGAGTGCTAGCAATGATTTTACAGTGCGCTTGTGGGATATTGAAGGTAACGCAATTGGTCAACCTTGGCGCGGACATGAAAAAGAAGTGAATTCTGTCGCCTTTAGTCCTGATGGCAACTGGATTGTGAGTGCTAGCAATGATTTTACAGTGCGCTTGTGGGATATTGAAGGCAACCCCATTGGTCAACCTTGGCGCGGGCATGAAAAAGAAGTCAATTCTGTTGCCTTTAGTCCTGATGGCAACTGGATTGTGAGTGCCAGCAATGATTTTACAGTGCGCTTGTGGGATATTGAAGGCAACCCCATTGGTCAACCTTGGCGCGGACATGAGTATTGGGTAAATTCCGCAGTTTTTAGCCCTGATGGTCAACTGGTTGCCAGTGGTAGTCTTGATGGAACAGCGCGCTTGTGGCACTGTGGGTGGCAAGAGTGGTTGCAAGTTTGCTGTAACAGGTTAAATTATCATCCAGTCTTTCAAAATCCTGAAAATGGCAGTGATGCAGAAATTGCCTACCAAACTTGTCAAAAATATGTATGGAATCCACAATGCTTTAAAAAGTTGAACAACCAAGGTGCAGTCAAGTTAAAAGATAAACTTTATTTACCAGCTTTGGAGAACTTCAATCAAGCAATTCAACTTAATTTTACATCACACTGGAAACATCGCCTTGCTTGGCAGTCAGTACACACAGATAATCAATAACTTGAACTATGATTTGTTCAATAGACAGCAGCGATAGGATGTTTTGGCGATTTGCTCAAGAAAAGCAGATGATTCTCTTAATAGCGAATCGCAGTATGAAGGGAGAAGATTCTTTAGAACAAGTGATACGTCAAGAAAGTCTGCCAACATCTCTACCTGTAATTACTCTTGCAAATGTTGACCGCATATATAGAAAGAAAATATCGAGAACAGTGTGTTGAGTGCCTGATCGAGATTGTACTTTATGTTGAAAATTATTTAGGCGTGAGTAGGCTATTTATTCCTTAGTAAATTTTAATACGTTTAGTATACTGGCTGCGGCGATCGCCAAACACTACAAAATAATATAACTGTCAGTTCTCAATGTAGAAGTTTAAGTATGTTTTCTCGCAAAATTTCCCTGAGTTTGCTGCTACTGTTGCTGGGAACCCAGACTGGAATTACCCAACAAGCAGTTACAGCCCAAACTCCAGTTCCCCCTGCAACTACCACAAAATCACTGTGTCCTGCTGAACTAAGAACATCTATAGATTCTGCAATCAATCGTCCTTTATTTAGCCGCGCTCGTTGGGGAATTTTAGTTAAAAACTTAGCTTCTACGCAAACGCTTTACAGCCACGATGCTGAGAAATACTTTACACCTGCTTCTAATGCTAAGTTGTTGACGACAGCTGCGGCGCTGAAGCAATTAGGCGCAGATTTTCGCATTCGTACCTCTGTTTATCAAGTTGCTGATGGTAATTTGCGTGTAGTTGGTCGAGGAGACCCCAGTTTAAAAAATGCTCAATTAACACTATTAGCCAAGCAATTACGTCAACAGGGCATTACTCAAGTCAATAATTTAATTGCTGATGATAGTTATTTTCAAGGAGATTTGATAAATCCTAGTTGGCAATGGGAAGATGTACAAGCTTATTATGGCGCACCAGTCAATAGTTTGATTTTGAATGAAAATGCTGCTGTATTAACAGTGTTACCCCAAGCTATAGGAAAACCACTGCAAATTAAATGGGCTGATCCTACAGAGGCGTATCAGTGGCGAGTTGAAAATAATTCTGTCACGGCGCAAAAAGATGAACCAGGGTTAGTAGAAGTTAAGCGTGACTTAAAAGGCGCTGTGCTGTATTTGCAAGGACAACTGGCTGTAAATTCACAACCAGATATTAATGCGATCGCAGTATTTGACCCTACACAAAATTTTTTACGTCACTTTCGTCAAAGTTTAGCAGCAGAGGGAATCTCTGTGCAGCAAACATCTACTGCCAGTGGTGGTACTAATGAACGCGAAATAGCAACAATTGAATCTCCACCTTTGTCTGAATTGATTAAGGATATGAATTTAAACAGTAATAATTTATTTGCTGAAGCTTTATTAAGAACTTTAGCCCACACACAACAAATAGCAGAAAATCAAAATACTGCTGATGTTGGGTTAAAAGTTATGCAAGAAACATTAACTCAATTAGGCGTAAACCCCAATAGTTATAGTGTGGTGGATGGTTCAGGACTATCGCGGAAAGATTTAATTAGTCCAGAAGCTTTGGTACAAGTTTTACAATTAATCGCCGCATCACCAGAAGCCAAAGTTTTTCGGGCTTCTTTACCTGTCGCTGGAGTTAGTGGTACTTTACAAGGGCGTTTTCGCAACACATCGGCTCAAGGCATTGTCCAAGCTAAAACCGGAACTTTAAAAGGTGCAATTTCTCTGTCAGGATATATAGATTCGCCACAATTTGAGCCGTTAGCTTTTAGTATCATTGTGAATCAATCTGAGCAACCAGCCAGCACGATCAGGCAAGCTATGGATGATGTTGTTATATTGCTAACACAGCTAAGGCGTTGTTAATCTAATAAAATTTTGAGAATGTTGGGTTTCGTTTTCAAACCCAACCAAATATTATTTTAACAATAGCCATGAGTACCAAATACCTGGCGGAGGAAAAGCGATCGTAAGCGCAATATGTTTTCAAGTGCGGTTCTGCCAAAGTAAATAGGCGCAATTAACCCAAACTATATCAAGTTTGGTCAAAGGGGTATAGAGAGTGAGCAAAACCTCACATCTTTATACCCCTCTTAGCATCCAAGATTTTTGTGTAAGTATTTTTAATCGCTCACCAAACTGCTACAATCTCCCTATTCTCGATAGAGAATATGAATTTTTTGTTGAGTTTGCAATTAAACAGAATTAATCCGTGCAAATATCCAGTAACATAAATCTTATATAACCATATATACATCAATTTACCGTAGATTGAGAGGAGCCACGGAATGAATTTTTGGCAGCGTCCCCTGAAGCGATCGCAGCAATTTACTACTCAGCACAAACCATATCGGTTCAGGCTCAATTCGCTCAAAGGTTTTGTATCGCTCACATTGGTAGGAGCTATTTTGAGCGTGGCGCTGGCCGCCTGCTCTGGTGGAAATAGCAGTAATTCTGGCACTGAAACTCCTTCTGCTAGTCCAGTTGCAGCTAACAAATCAAACGTTGAAGTCACCTTAGTTTCTTTTGCTGTAACTAAAGCAGCACACGAAGCCATCATTCCCAAGTTTGTCGAAAAGTGGAAGCAAGAGCATAACCAAACCGTCACTTTTAAACAAAGCTATGGTGGTTCTGGCTCTCAAACTCGCGCCGTCATCGATGGTTTGGAAGCCGATGTGGTTCACTTGGCGCTGGCTGGAGATACGCAAAAGATTCAGAAAGCCGGACTGATTGAGCCAGGATGGGAAAAAGAAGTTCCCAATAATGGTATTGTTTCTAAATCTGTTGCGGCGATCGTAACTCGTGAAGGTAATCCAAAAAACATCAAAACTTGGACAGATTTAGCCAAAGATGGCGTAAAACTCATTACAGCTGATCCAAAAACATCGGGTGTTGCTAAGTGGAATTTTCTCGCGCTGTGGAATTCAGCAATTAAAACTGGTGGAGATGACGCAAAGGCGACGGAATTTGTCTCCAAAGTTTATAACAATGTACCGCTGTTGACTAAAGATGCGCGGGAAGCAACTGACGCATTTTTCAAGCAAGGTCAAGGTGATGCTTTAATCAACTACGAAAATGAAATTGTTTTAGCAGAACAAAAGGGAGAAAAAGTAAATTACATCGTCCCTGATGTCAATATTTCTATCGATAACCCAATTGCTGTGGTTGATAAAAATGTTGATAAGCATGGCACCCGTGAAGTTGCCGAAGCTTTTGTAAAATACCTTTACACACCAGAAGCCCAGCAAGAATTTGCTAAATTAGGATTCCGCCCAGTTGATGAAACTGTTGCTCAAACTAAAGAAGTGAAAGACAAATTCCCCAACGTCAAAACTTTAGGCACAGTACAAGATTACGGTGGTTGGAGTGAAATTGATAAGAAATTCTTTGCTGAGGGCGGTGTTTTTGACAAGATTCAAGCCCAAAAGAAACGGTAAATAGTCAATAGTCAATGGTCAAGAATCAATGGACTTATCTGTAAATAAATATCAGAGCTTTCATAGCGAGGATATAAACCTAATTTTTAGATAAGTCTATTTTTCAATGACAAATGACCAATGACAAATGACCAATGACAAATGATCAATGAAATTTTTATGGCTGTATCTTCTTCTCCATCTCCACATCAACATCTTGCTTCTCCAACTCCATTCTGGAAGAAATTCCTAAATCAGTTAATTCATTTGCCTTGGACATGGCGCATTACTTTGGTATACCTAACATTTATGTTATTTATGCCAATAGTGGCGATGTTCTTAAAAGCCAGTACCGAACCTCCGGCAAGGTTTTGGGAAATTGCTACCAGCGATGTTGCATTAGCTACTTATAACGTCACTTTTGTCACATCTATAGGAGCGGCGCTGCTTAATGGTGTATTTGGAACTTTAATTGCCTGGGTTTTGGTGCGTTACGACTTCCCCTTCAAAAAGATAATTGATGCCACCGTAGACTTACCCTTTGCCCTACCAACTTCCGTTGCTGGTTTAACATTGGCAACAGTGTACAGCGATAATGGCTGGATTGGTTCACTTCTAGCACCATTGGGAATTAAAGTATCTTTCACTCGGTTGGGTGTAGCAGTGGCAATGATCTTTATTTCCCTACCTTTTGTTGTTAGAACTGTGCAACCAGTACTGCAAGAAATGGAACATGACATTGAGGAAGCTGCTTGGTGTTTGGGTGCTTCTCAATGGCAAACATTTTGGAAAGTGATTTTACCACCATTATTCCCAACAATTTTAACGGGTATTGCTTTGGGTTTTTCCCGTGCGGTTGGTGAATATGGCTCAACAGTCATTATTTCTTCTAACACACCCTATCAAGATTTAATTGCACCAGTACTGATTTTTCAACGCTTAGAGCAGTATGACTATTCTGGCGCTACTGTGATTGGTATGGTGTTACTGACAATTTCTTTAATACTACTATTGGCAATTAATTTCTTACAAGCGTGGGCAAGAAGATATGACAGTAAATGAGCCAAGATTTCACTCATCTGGGTCTAATACCAATGCAGCCAAGCCCAAACAGCAGAATAGTTGGGTTCCCACCCTTTTAATTGGTATTGCTATTGCATATTTAGCCTTAATTCAATACATCCCAGCAATTAACGTTTTTTTTCAAGCCTTTAAAAAGGGAATAGGCCCGTTTTTTGCCAACCTAACACACCCTGCCTTTCTTCATGCAGCTTGGCTGACGTTAATACTGGCGTTGATTGCTGTGCCATTAAATACAGTATTTGGCTTGTGTGCAGCTTGGGCGATCGCGCGACATAAATTCCCTGGTCGTGCCATAGTTTTAAGTATTATCGATCTGCCATTTTCCATCTCCCCCGTAGTTGCTGGGTTGATGATTGTCTTACTCTACGGTCGCAATGGTTGGTTTGGCCCTTTTCTGCAAGCCCACGACATTAAGATTATCTTTGCCTTTCCTGGTATGGTGTTAGCGACAGCCTTTGTCAGTATGCCCTTTGTGGCGCGAGAAGTCATTCCTGTGTTAGAGGAATTTGGTAGTGACCAAGAAGAAGCAGCTAAAACCTTGGGTGCAAAAGATTGGCAGATATTTTGGCGCGTCACCTTACCCAGCATTCGTTGGGGATTACTTTACGGTTTAATTTTGACCAACGCCAGAGCAATGGGCGAATTCGGCGCTGTTTCTGTAGTTTCTGGTAACATTGCTGACAAAACCCAAAGTTTACCATTGTTTGTGGAAGATGCTTACAAACAGTATGAAACTGAAGCCGCCTTTTCAGCCGCAGTACTGTTGGGACTTTTAGCAGTAGTCACCTTGATACTGAAGGAAATTTTAGAACGCAAAACTCGCATCAAAGATGTTGAATAAAGTCTGAAGTGTGAAATTTTCACCTTTAGCTTTCTGCCTTAAAAATAGGGCATAGGAAATGGAACTTAAGACTCAGCGAGAACTTGCGTGCGCGGGTTACCCGCGTTGAGCAAACTTCTGTAACTCAGCACTTTTATTGTTCTCTATTAATCAAAGGCTGATTTCGATATGGCTAGTGAAGATACCCTGAAATCTAAACGGATACGCCTAAGAATTCCCAAAGATTATCATCAAGAACCTGTAATTTCTCACTTAATTTCAGACTATGGTTTGACTGTAAATATCACTGCGGCAATTCTGAGAGCTAATGCTGTAGGTGATGGTTGGTTCGACTTAGAACTCAAAGGAATTGATCCACAAATTCAGGATGGATTAAGCTATCTCCAAGGTTTACAACTAGAAGTTTGGGACGATAGCAAAATAGCTGACTGGTAATACCATTTTGGATTTTAGATTTTGCGAAAAGTTGCGTGGGCGGGTTTCCCGACTTGAGCAAACTTTTCAAGACGGATTTTGGATTGGGTAAGGGTTGATTGGTAAGTTTTTGGATCATCCATCTGTCGCAATCATTTTTTAATTTGGTATAAGTTGACTTAATTTGATATGAGTTCGACAAGTTTTTTATTACCTCACCCCAACCCCTCTGTCTTGAAAAGTTTTGCGCCGGTAAACCCGGACGCGCAAACTTTTCGCTCCGATGCGGAGAGGGGCTGAAATATCCTCAATTACTGACGAAAAAGGGAGAGGTTTTTAATCGCCATAACTCACGTTAATCCAATTCTTCCAATGCCCCAAGTTTAAGCATACCTGGCCAAATCTTAGCTACAGCCAGTACGACTAGAATAGTGCCAACACCACCACCAACAACCGCTGCAATAGGGCCAAATATGGCAGCAGCTAAACCAGATTCAAAACCGCCCAATTCATTAGAAGCGCTGATAAATACGCTATTAATTGCTGCCACCCGACCACGCAAATGATCGGGTGTTCTAATTTGGACTAAAGTATGGCGAATCACCACACTAATACTATCTAACGCGCCACTCAATACCAACATAAGTATAGATAGCCAAAACCAACGCGATAGACCAAAAATAATAGTGACAACACCAAAGCCAACTACTGACCAGAGTAAAGCTGGGCCGGCTTTGCGTAATGGTGGTAGATACGCCAAACTCACCGCCATAATTAGCGCCCCAATGGAAGGAGCCGCTTGTAGGTAGCCTAATTCTACTGGCCCGACGCGCAAAATATCTTTGGCAAAAATCGGTAGTAGGGCGATCGCACCGCCAAATAACACCGCAAACATATCTAGGGTAATGGCGGCTAAAATCAATTGATTCTGCCAGAGAAATTTCATCCCGGCGGAGAGTGCTTGCAGAGAAATTGGTTCTTTAGTGCGGGTATTTGGTTGCTCTTTAATTGCCGCGGTGAGACAGAAACAGAAAAAAGCCGCGATCGCAGCTAATATATATACGCCTGTGGCACTTCCCAGCAAAGCAATGCCAAATCCACCCAAGGCGGGGCCAATAACGGCGGCTAACTGAAAACTACTACTGTTCCAAGTCGCAGCATTGGTAAAGGCACTTACAGGTATTAACTGCCACATCAAAGCATCACCCGCAGGTTTGAGAAATGCCCTAGCTACACCAGATAACATCAAGCAAGCATAAATTAAAAATATCGCACCCTTGGTATAGGAAAGTACAGCTAAAGTGAGGGAACAAAGAGCGAGTAAGATGACTGAAGATAAAACAGTGATTTTGCGATCGCGGCGATCGGCCAAATCTCCGGCAATTAAGGTGAGGGCAATAATGGGTAAGACTTGGGCGAGTCCCACACCGCCTAACGCTAAAGCTGAATCGGTGCGTTCATAAAGTTCCCAGCCGATCGCTACAGTCTGCATTTGCGAGCCAGTAAATAGCAGCAAACGCCCAATGGTAAATAATCTATAGTCTCGAAATCTCAAAGCCGCAAAGGGATCATGTTGTCCAGGCTCATTCTTCTGGCGAGTGAATTTCCGTTTGATCGAAGACATTTTTTAAGAAGGTTAACCCTTGTTCTATCTGGGAAAATTCTTCGGCTGACAGACTATTGAGAATGTCAGCAATTTGAGCGCGAGTATGATTGAGGGATTGCTGGAGATGGTACTTTCCCTCGTCAGTTAAGTTGAGAACTATCCGCCGTCGCTCTTGGGGATGGTGTTCACGTTGCACTAAGTTGCGCTGTACTAGCCGTTCTATTGTTGCTGAAGCTGTTGCAGAGGTGACACCGAGATGTTCTGCCAAACCAGATAGTGAACCACCAGGATTACGATTGATAAATGCCAGCGATCGCAACTGGGGAATTGACAAGAATCCGGCGTTATGCGCTCGCATCTCCTTCCTAATAAACCGCATCACTAATGGAACTGTTTCCATTACTTTGGCAGCACATTCTTCAGAAGTCGCACCATGTGAGGGTTTATCAAGCTTCATGGGCTAGTTGTTCTCCTACTTACATCGCCACCCGTGGATAAAGTTTGCCACAGATGAGGGTTAATATTATTAATGTTAGTAGGAGAATTGTACAATCCAACCCAAACCCATAGAGACTTGTGCCATTAAGTAGCATTGTGCCGCGTAAAGCATCAACTTCATAAGTTAAGGGGTTGATATGGGAAATAAATTTTAGCCAGTTCGGCATTAAGGAAATGGGATAAATCGCATTGCTGGCAAAAAACAACGGCATGGTTAATAATTGCCCAATTCCGGTCATACGTTCGCGGGTTTTCACCAAACAGCCAATAATTAGAGAAAAAATGCAAAAGCAACTTGCACCCATGAGAACGATTAATAAGACTTTGATAATTGCCAAGGGATACAAATTGAGCTTTACCCCTAATAACAGTGCCAATCCGTAAATAATAAATACCTGAGATAAGCACCGGACTCCGCAAGCCACCGCTTTGCCTAATACCATAGCGACGCGGGGTGTAGGACTCGCCAGGAATTTATGCACAATCCCTAAATCCCGTTCCCAAATCAGGGTCATTCCCCCAGTGAAAATAGCGACAAATAATACACTCTGGGCGAGAATCCCTGCTGTCATAAAATCTAAATAAGGCAGATTTCCGCCTGTAGGAATGGCTCTAGTTTTGGCGAAGACTTGCCCAAATATCAGTAACCATAATGCTGGTTGGACGGCTCTAACGATTAAATCAGTAGGATCATGACGTAGTTTGCGGATTTCTAATTCGGCGATCGCGAATGTTTTGAAGACTAACTCACTAATTGCAGAGATAAAATTATGCTTGCGAATAGCTTTGGTTCTAACCCAACCGTTGAGCAGTACGCCTGGTTCTTGCTGTGTCACGGTAGTTAACTCCTGATACTAATTGGTCGCCTGTGTAGTGAATAAAGACATCATCTAAAGTTGCATTCGGCTTATCTAGTGAGGCTTTTAAGTCTTTGGGTGCGCCTTTGGTAATTTCTTCGCCGTGCTGCATAATTACCACTCGGTCACAAAGATTATCGGCTTCTTCTAAAAAGTGAGTGGTTAAAAATATTGTTGTGCCGAAATCATTACAAAGTTTTTGTACCAATTGCCAAACCTGAGTCCGTGCTAGAGGATCTAGTCCGACAGTGGGTTCATCTAAAAACAAAATTTGCGGTTGATGCAAAATTGATTGGGCAATTTCTAACTTGCGAATCATCCCACCAGAGTAATTTCGCACTAAGCGGTGGGTGGCATCGGCTAGACCCATAAATGCCAGAATTTCTTTAATGTATCGCTCTCGATATTTGCTAGGAATTTCATACAACTTGGCAAATATCAACAGATTTTCGTAACCTGTGAGGCTACCATCAGCAGAAAGAGCTTGCGGTACATAGCCAATCACTCTTCTGACAGCCATCGATTGATGGGTGATTTCATAGCCAGCTAAAGTTGCTTTCCCTGCACTGGGAGGTAACAGAGTTGTCAACATTTTAATAACTGTACTCTTACCTGCCCCATTCGGCCCTAGTAAGCCAAAAATTTCACCCTGTTCTACAGAGATACTGATGTTGTTAACAGCCGTAGCTTTACCAAAATGGCGTGTCAGTCCTTGGGTTTCTAAAATAATCGGTTTCGGTGTGCTGGCTGGTGTTTCCGACCGATCTGCTTTTCCTATCAGTCTTGTCACAAGTTTGATGTACTCTTTTATATTTAGATAACCTAAATATTAGGTTTGCAATATATTCCTGTCAATAGCTAATGGCATAAAAATTGACTTGAGGTCAGGAGGAAAGAATTTATTCTCCCTTAAACTCTTACTCTGCGTGTTTCTGCGTGAGAAAAAAATTATTGATGAAGGATGTAAACGATTGAAAAGAAAAATTCCGCAAACTGCCAATTACCAGGACAATTTGTTCCAGTAATAAAATTGGCAGAACTCCTCCATGAATCCACGCTACTCATATATCAAAGGCAGAAAAAAACCTTGGTTCCGCCAAGGACTGCAAATTGCTGTAATGACTCTGCTATTACTGGGGCTATTGGTAGGAGGATTTGCCATTTATACTGTCCGGCGTTCTTTTCCTCAAGAAAATGGCAGTATCCAACTAGCTGGATTAAAGGCAGAAGTGACAGTCCAGCGGGATCAATGGGGAGTTCCGCATATATATGCAGCCAACACCCATGATTTATTCATGGCGCAGGGTTATATACACGCCCAAGACCGTTTCTGGCAAATGGATTTTTGGCGACATATCGGTTCTGGGCGGCTGGCAGAAATTTTTGGTGAGTCTCAGGTAGAAACAGATAGATATCTGCGAACAATGGGGTGGGACAGGGTAGTACAGCAAGAAATTCAGCAAATTGATGGGCAAATGCAAGCAGGTTTGCAAGCATATTCTGATGGAGTAAATGCTTATTTGGCAGAACATCAAGGTAGTGCCTTGAGTTTAGAATATGCTGTGTTGCAGTTACTTAATCCCCGCTATAAACCTGAACCTTGGCGACCTCTACACTCTTTAACTTGGGGTAAGGTAATGGCTTACGATTTGGGGAGGAATTTTCAAAGTGAAATTGAACGGACTATTTTGCTGAAAAGCCTGACACCAAAACAAGTTGAAGAACTTTTTCCACCTTATCCAAAAAATTTACCTGTAATTTTGCCGGAGTTGCAAACTGATCAAGTTGATAAAGTCAAAGAAGATTTACCACCTAATTTCCCAATTGCGATCGCTTCTACTTTAGAGTCAACTATCCCACCAATCAAGGCGTTGGAAAAACTCATAGGTGCAACAGGAATAGGTATTGGTTCCAATAACTGGGTAATATCTGGTCAACGTACCGCCACCAAGAAACCAATTTTGGCAAATGATCCCCATTTAGCTGTGCAGATTCCTTCTATTTGGTATGAGGTGGGATTGCATTGTATAAACAAGAGTGCGGAATGTCCTTATAACGTAGCTGGTTTTTCCTTTGCGGGAATGTTAGGGGTGATTATCGGTCATAGCGATCGCATTGCTTGGGGTGTGACTAACGTACAATCTGATGTGATGGATTTATATATTGAGAAAATCAATCCCCAAAATCCCAACCAGTACGAAGTTAATGGTAAATGGGTAGATATGCGGCTTGTGCCACAAACAATACAAGTTGCCGGGAGTCTGCCAATTGTGCATACAGTCCGCTACACTCGACACGGGCCAATTCTTTCGGATGTTTCACCAAATTTGCAAAAATTTCCACCGCAGCCATCAATCAACCTACCGCCACAATATGCAGTGGCTTTGCGTTGGACAGCTTTAGAACCTTCGAGATTAGCTTACTCAATTCCGGCAATGAATCGCGCCCAAAATTGGCAAGAATTTCGTGCTGCTGCGAAGGATTTTGATGTACCTGCCCAAAATTTGGTTTATGCAGATATTGATGGCAATATTGGCTATCAAATGCCCGGTAAAATGCCAATTCGCGCTAAGGGAGATGGGCGTTATCCGGTTGCTGGTTGGACGGATGAATATGAATGGCAAAGCTATATTGATTTTGAAAAGTTACCTCATAGCTTTAATCCAAAACAAGGATATATTGCCACAGCTAACAATTTGGTAGCAGATAAATATCCGTATGTAGTTACAACCGATTGGGTTTATGGTTATCGGGCGGCGCGAATTACGGAAATGATTAACCAACAAACTCAACCCATTGCTGTGAAAGATGTCCAGCAAATTCAAGGTGATAATAAGAATTTAAATGCCCAAGTTTTAGTTCCCTTGTTGCAGAATATCTCTTTAGCTAACCCGCAATTAGAAACAGCCAGAAAGTTGTTAATAAATTGGAATTTTCAGCTAGAAATGTCATCGCCAGCAGCAGCATTATTTGAAGTATTTTGGAAACATTTGTTAGCGGCTACTTTTCATGATCAGTTGCCAAATGAATTTTATCCTGATGGGAGCGATCGCTGGTATGCTGTAGTACAAAATTTAGCAACTCAACCTCATAGTTTTTGGTGGGATAATCGGAAAACGCCACAAATAGAAAACCGCGACCAAATTTTGCAGCAAGCCTTTACAAATGCGGTGACAGAATTAGAAAGTATTCAAAGCAAAAATCCGCAGAAATGGAATTGGGGGAAACTGCATACTATTACTTTCCGCCATGCAACATTGGGTAAATCTGGAGTTTCACCAATTGAAGCATTATTTAATCGCGGTGCTTTTGCAACTGCGGGTAATGGCGAAACTGTAAATGCGAATCGTTGGAGAGCCGATAAATCTTTTCAAGTTACAGATATTCCTTCTCTACGGATGATAGTAGATTTGAGCAATTTGGATCAATCACTCGCTATCCATGCTCCCGGACAATCTGGACACGCTTTTCATCAGCATTATACAGATATGGTCGAGCCTTGGCGCAAAATTGAGTATCATCCTATGCTTTGGGAAAGTAAGACTGTTAAAGGTAATACAGCGAAAACTTTGAAGTTAATGCCTAAATCTCAGGGTTGATGCAATCAATAGTTTTTTATACTCTAGAAAGATAACTATTAAGTACTAACTGACTAACGGTATAATTTATGGGTTTACAACCGTGCTTAAAAATTATCAAAGTTAATTGACTCACGTTGGGTGCTATCAAGTAAACGTCCAAATAAACTCACTGGCTCAGGATATTGCTTTTCTTTCTCCAGCCAGTATAGATGATATGCCAAATAATTGGTCTTGTAACTGGGGGAATTTCTGGAAAAATACTAACTTCGAGTGTCAAAATATAGTCAAACTCGTTTACCAGGATCAAGTTTGGGGATTAGTGCATTATGGTCTTTATCCATATCTTTATCCCAATTCTGTTCCTCCCAGATTTTTAGAGATAGAACACATAGAAGCACACCCTACAAGTCGAGGAGATGTTGCTGGGAGGTTTATGGAACCGATTGGCAAATGGTTAATATGGTATGCAACACAGGTTGCTTTAAAGTTTTGTCAAACACAATCAGATGATCCTCTCGTTATTTTAGAAGCTCTAGATACAGCTGTGTCATACTACAGAGATAAAGTGCAGATGGAATATCTTGGTTTCGCACGTAGCACTCCTGGAGAAGATTTATATGGCTTCAGATTCTCACGAACAGCAGCAGCAGAATTCTGTCAGCGACATGAAAGCCAATGGGGAGGATCAAAGCTATATGAGCAGTGATGAAATTAAAGCCGGGTCAAAAGAGATGATGACTCACACTCAAAGACAAGCTTTTCTGAAAACATCTTCTTTAGGAAAATTATTCGGAGTTGCACATTTACTCCCTGAAGTTGCAGAAGTAATGCACACAGATCATACACCCGCAAATGAAGCCAAAGCAGAAACCGCATTATCTGGCAGTGAAAAGATATTTATACAGGTAAATGAAAGGAGTTTTACACAGGAAGTTTTAGAATCTGACGTTCCTGTATTAGTATGTTTTACTGCACCTTGGTCTGGTTTATGTACAATTATGTGGCCTTTGGTGGTGCAATTTAAAGCTAAGTTTAGTGAAAAAATTAAAGTAATTGAGATTAATGCTGATGAAAATTTCCAACTTAGTAATACTTATCGCTTAAAATCGCTGCCGACTTTGATATTGATAGAAAATGCCTGCATCCAACATCGCTTAGAAGATTTTCGAGGTAAGGAAGACTTACGTTTAGCACTTGAAGAAATTAAAATTACCTACATTAATAAACATAATACCTGTAAAGATCATCAAGTCAATAAAGATATCGCTAGTTGACAACACCAAAAATAAATAGGGGTAAAACTTTTACCCCTATTTAGTGATATATACATTTGACAAGAAGATTTAACTTAGGTTAAGTGATTTTCTAGGAGTGATGCGATCGCTTCTGGGTGAAGTTTTTTATACTTCTTTTTACCGAGTTGTAAAACGCAGTTAGGTGCGCTACTGCAACGCTTTTGACAATCTGTGTGTTCGATTTTTACTTTATCTAACAAACCGCGATCGCACAAAGTTTTTTCTATTTCTGATAATAAACCTTTACCGCCGCGTTTCACACAACCAGATTTTTGACACACCATAATTTTTGCTTGTGGTGGCGGTGATAATTCTTGATTTGGGCAAGTATTAAGTTGTGTAATTTGATGTGCTTTAATTTTAATCTTGCCTGTATGGGTATTGACTTTAGTCACACCACAAATGCGAATTTGTTCACCAGGAATTAAACTACATGGCAAAGTACTACGCAATTCTTTTGGTAATTTAATATGCAAATTACCGGAAGCAATTGCTAATTGCAGATATTTAGCTTTTCCTGATTTAATACCAGCAAAACCTAGGAACTGCCCTTCTAGGTTCAATTCCGATAACTTGAGATATTTGTCACCCATGTTAACTACTCAAAATTTCCACTAAGAAATAATTAACCCCAAGCTTTTGGGGCGTTGTTGCTCATGCAGAGTAAAAAGGAAGAAGGAAAAATTGGTGTTTACCTTTTGCCTTCTCTCTTTACTTTTGACTTGTAATTTTAAGCCAAGCGTTTAGCTTCTACAGTTTTAGGTAAATTTGCTACATCAGGTATTTCGGGGAATTCTAATTCCCAACCATTGGCTAAGGTAAGAATTTTTCCAGCTTCACCGTCTGTTTGTTTAACTACTACTTCTTCTAAATCTTTTTTAGCGACGTAGACTGTTAAATTACCAGCATCATTCATCCGTAGCATTACCTTCATGATTTTCCTCAGCAGATTCTAGTTCTTTTTTGCGACAACCAACAACGATTCCTTTATCTAAGAAATGCACAGCATAAATATAGGAACGTTGTAGAAAAGTACCTATACTTGCGATGTAACCAATATCTCCTTTTTTTGCTAAAATTTCGCCAATTTCTCTACCGGGAAATGTACCATCGTTTTTAATTTGTTTGCGGAGTCTGACTTTTTCGCCAACTTCAAAATCGGGTTCTGACTCTAATTCATATTCATCGGGTTGCATGAGAATACCTCTGTTCTTTTACCAAGTTCAAAAGTTCTTCTGTTGTGAGGCTACGTTTTTTCTTAACTGATTGCTGGCGAACTGCATCTAAAACAGATTGGGTTTCTTCGGGGTTGAGAAAGATTCCATGCTGCTGAAGCAAGTTAGATACTAAATGTTTGCCAGAATGTTTACCAACGACTAAACGTCGTTCCCAACCGACTTCTTCCGGTGCAAAGGGTTCGTAGGTGTTGGGGTTTTGGAGTACGCCGTGTGCATGAATTCCCGATTCGTGAGCAAAGGTATTTTCGCCTACAATAGCTTTCCAAGGTGGTACGCCAGCACCAGCAGCAGCGGCTACGAGTTGGGATAATTCCAACAAACGGGGTGTGTTAATCCCCATATCTAAGCCATAGATGCGTTTGATGGCCATAACAACTTCTTCTAAAGCGGCGTTACCTGCTCTTTCACCTAACCCATTAACGGTGGTGTTAACAGATGTGGCTCCACCTTTAATTCCGGCTAGTGCGTTAGCTGTCGCCAAGCCGAAATCGTTGTGGGTGTGGATTTCGACAGGAATTGACAGCCAAGAAACAAGCCGTTTAACTTTTTTGTAGGTGGTGAAAGGATCGAGAACTCCTACGGTGTCGCAGAAGCGAAAGCGAGATGCACCCCATTCTTGAGCATACAGAGCGACATCTAACAAGAAGTTTTCATCGGCTCTGGAAGAATCTTCGCCACCGACAGCCACCCAAAGACCGCGATCGCGTGCGTAACTGATACAATCTTTGAGTCTTTGCAGACTTACTCGCCACTGTCCATGAAATTTCGCAGCGATTTGGATACCAGAAACTGGAATCGCAATATGGACTCGCTGCACTCCACAGGCGATGGAAGCTTTAATATCAGAAATTACAGCACGATTCCAAGCCAAAAGGTTGGCTTTTAATCCCAAGTCAGCAATGATTGAGATGGCACGAATTTCTTCTTCTCCCATTGCTGGGATACCGACTTCTAATTCATGCACGCCGATAGCATCAAGAAATTTGGCGATCGCCACTTTTTCTTTTAAGGTAAAAGCAACACCTGCTGCTTGTTCGCCATCGCGTAATGTAGTGTCATTAATGATGATTTCACTCATTTCAAACAGCCTCATAGGTATTTTTCTTAATATTCTTTCTGGAGCGTTAACTGTTTTCCGCAACGCTAAGTAAAGGTAAATGCTATAAATTAATACAATTAATATTTTGTCTTCATCATTCTTTAATATTACCCAGATTAAGATATTGCATCTGTATGGCAGAAAACAAAACGACAGTATAATTTAACCGCCATTTTTACTATTGTCAGACAAAGTTTTTTCGAGTAGGAGATAGCCTAGATAGGTATTAACTAGACTGGATGTTAATAAGAAGGCAAAGCCACAAATTAAGCTGGAAATCATAGTGCTATCTCCCAATAATTACAAGTCATTTATGCCAAAAAGTAAAAGTTGGCGAATCCCTATCGCCTGGAAATTGGAAAGTCCTTCATGGCTGCTCATCCAGCCAATCTAAAATTTGTTCTAGCTGTTGTAAGTTAACCAATCCATATTGCCAAAGCAGCATGGGTAATGGTGCATCATCAAATTTTTTGTGTCGCAGCGCTACAGCAATATCTGCATTAGTCAGTTCGATTTCTGTATGTAAAAAATTGATGAATTTTGATTCTTTTGTGCGGGTGGACATAATTAGGGCAGAAACAGATAAGTATAGAGAAGAATTAAAGGTTGTGAATGCAATTTAAGCGACTGAAAAAATCAGAACAAGCGATATTACAGAGGCTGATTTTTTGCTGTGAGCAAACGCAGGTTTATAAATACCAGCAATGTTCTAACCAATTAACTAATTCTTGACGAGGAGCTAGACATTGCATAACGGTACTGCGGACTAAAATTGCGGCGAGTAAACTGTTGACTTGTACCCGTAAAGAACCATCGGGGGGACAAGCACAAGGAATCATCAACTCTTGCAAACGGTGGTAGATTCGCCAGCGATCGCTCAACGGAATCTGTAAAATTTGCTCACCTAAAGTGTTGTTGGTCATGAGTCATTTGTCCTTTGTTATTAGTCATTGGGATTTTGTGTAAAATTAGTTACTATGCTTCATTCTTTTGCCTTTTGACTTTTAACTTTTGACTTACTGACTGACTCGTAACTTTTGAGTTTTTGTTCAAGTTGCTCAATGCGAGAAAGTAAGGAACGAATGACTGTGGCTTCCACATCTGGGAGTTTGTTGTGTTCCAAGGGAGACTGATGATTGTCTTTGCGCGAGATAATCCGTCCAGGAACGCCGACAACCGTGGAATCAGCAGGGACATCACGCAACACAACCGAACCTGCACCCACACGGACGCGATCGCCAATTTGAATATTCCCTAAAACCTTCGCACCGGAACCAACCACAACGTTTTTACCGACAGTTGGGTGACGTTTCCCGCTTTCCTTCCCAGTTCCGCCGAGAGTCACCCCTTGGTAAATTAGCGTGTAGTCTCCCACAATCGCCGTTTCCCCAATCACAACCCCCATCCCGTGGTCGATAAATACACCTTTACCAATCTCTGCACCTGGGTGAATTTCAATTCCCGTGAAGAATCGACCAATATGAGAAATTAAGCGGGGAAAGAAAGCTACCCCTCGACGATGCAACCAGTGCGCGAGACGATGTAAACAAAGTGCGTGCAATCCAGGATAGCAAAACACCACCTCTAACCAATTACGTGCAGCAGGGTCACGTTCAAAAATAATCCGAAAATCACTCAACACT
The DNA here is from genome assembly GCF_059384975.1 of Nostoc sp. C96. NCBI lineage: Bacteria > Bacillati > Cyanobacteriota > Cyanophyceae > Nostocales > Nostocaceae > Nostoc > Nostoc sp. C96. The sequence continues at coordinate 2,768,356 of NZ_CM182020.1, forward strand.
GGCTCAAAATCAAAGCCAGAGAGTAAATTTTTCAGCAGGGATGTTTTTACAGAATCTGGCGCTACTGTCGCTTTTTGATTACTGTCTAATGACTGTTGCATCGTTACTGTCTGGGTAAAAAGCCTTGTGCTATTTTTATGCTTATATCAGGCGACTCCCAACAGGACAGTACACTCTATGTCGGTTGGATTTATTGTATTTATTAAGGTTGTACTCAACCACTGCAAAGCTTGATTTTTAATTAATAATAAATTTCTCTTGGGGTAGGGGTACTAGTTTTTCAAGGTAGGGGTACTAGTATTTCTTGGGTGGGGGTATCAGAATTGCGGTACTCACTATCAAACGCTTCGCCTGTCAGAGTTTGCAGCGATTTAGCCAAGTTATTTTACGATATATTAAGCTGTACTCAATTGCCCGGAAATGGGGTGTAGAGACGACTACAACTTAATTTCTGTATTCCTAGTTACGATTGTAATTTTACGGTTTTGCCACGCAAAAAACCAAATTCTTCACCTTGTTTTAGCTTTTATTTTTTGTAAATATCTATACTTTTATCATTATTAAATTGTCGCAATCCTCAGATTTTGTTTGGAAAGTGTTTTTGTGAACATCAAAATCTGAAAAACCTAACCCCCCAGCCCCCCTTCCCTACGAGGGAATGGGGGTTTTAAAGCCTCTCTCCTTGCAGGGGAGAGGTTTGGAGAGGGGTTTTTAGTATCTTTCATGACTTTCCAAACATCTTCTTAGATTTTGCATGATAACTTTCTTGTGGGATGAGCTTTGAGCCAGTCCGATGCAGGCAAGATGTCTACACAACAAGAGTTATATTTATGCAATCAATAAAGCTTGCTACCCTACTACTGATATTTGCTAAACAAAGGAGTTCCGAGAGTCATTAATGAACCTCTAACATTGATTAATGGAGTTATAAGCCTCATTAATGAAGCTCCGAGGCTCATTAATGAAGTGTTCTATCTTGATTAATGAAGTTCGGAGGCTCATTAATAGAGTTCTGATACTCATTAATCAAGCTCCAATCTTCATTCAAGGAGTTCTAAGCCTTATTAATGAACTTCCAACACTCATTCATGAGGATTAATTGCTCACGAACTAGACGCAGCTTTAGATGGTCTACCTTTGATAGCTTTGAAGCGTTCACCTAATTGTTCAGCCAGAGTTTTTAAGCCTGGAGTTTTCTTTGATGCGGTTTTGACATAATCGTAAACAGTCAAACTGCTACTCATCGCTTCACTACCAACCGCCATGAGAGTATCATCTACTTGTTCAGTAAGTTGCCGCATAGAAATTAACACTTCACTAAGTGCGATCGCTAACTGATAATCTTTTACCAACTCCTCAACGTCAAAAGTAGCTGGCAAAATATTCCGGTTAGATTGAGCCGCCGCCGCACTATTATTGACAAAAGCCAGACTTTTATCACCCATCTTGACCATCTTCCGCCGTTCTTCCGTGCTGAGAGTAACCAAAAAGGGGAGTTTTGATTGCACTGTCTGGAGCGCAGCTTTAATTTCTTGGATATCTGCTGGCGAAAGAGAAGCATTAATATTTTGATAAGACATAGTAGATTCACCAAGGTAGTTATAGACTGAAGTAGCAATATTTGCTAAGTATATAATTCCCATTGGTGAGGGTAAAATCACACAATTACTCTACTTATTTATCCGTTTTAAAGCCATACGGTTTAGTTAAGGCTAACAATCAAGACAGTCGCTACTATTCTCTTAACTTTTAGGCATAACCTCAGTTTATGTTCACCCTTGCCACCGTTTCAACTGTTTTTGAGCATACTTCCGTACTGCCTCATCTGGGTCATTTTCGGCTCTGTCGCGCAACAGTGGTAAAGTTCGCTCATGCTGGGGATATTGTTTGACAATTATCTCCAGTGCAACGCGCCGGGGATTTGGGATAAATTCATCATGGCTACCCTCAAAAGAGTCATTGGCTGCACAGTTGTAGTAGATTTCAAAAAGTTCTCGCTGAGATTTGTAAGCTTTAGCTAATTGTGCCACTGCTGTCTGTCGCACATACTTATCATCATCCTTGGCATTGGCGAGTTCTTGGAAAATGGATTTGGTGGAGTCATCCTTGAAAGCCTGGGCTAATTGTGCCACTGCTGTCTGTCGCACATCCGAATCATCATCCTTGGCATTGGCTAGTTCTTGGAGAATGGATTTAGTGGAGTCATCCTTGAAAGCCTGGGCTAATTGTTCCACTGCTGTCCATCGCACATACTTATCATCATCCTTGGCATTGGCTAGTTCTTGGAGAATGGATTTAGTGGAGTCATCCTTGAAAGCCTGGGTTAATTGTGCCACTGCTGTCTGTCGCACATCCGAATCATCATCCTTGGCATTGGCTAGTTCTTGGAGAATGGATTTAGTGGAGTCATCCTTGAAAGCCTGGGCTAATTGTGCCACTGCTGTCCGTCGCACAGACGAATCATCATCCTTGGCATTGGCTAGTTCTTGGAGAATGGATTTGGTGGAGTCATCCTTGAAAGCCTGGGCTAATTGTGCCACTGCTGTCTGTCGCACAGGCGAATCATCATCCTTGGCATTGGCTAGTTCTTGGAGAATGGATTTGGTGGAGTCATCCTTGAAAGCCTGGGCTAATTGTGCCACTGCTGTCTGTCGCACATCCGAATCATCATCCTTGGCATTGGCTAGTTCTTGGAGAATGGATTTGGTGGAGTCATCCTTGAAAGCCTGGGCTAATTGTTCCACTGCTGTCCATCGCACATACTTATCATCATCCTTGGCATTGGCTAGTTCTTGGAGAAAGGATTTGCTGGAGTCATCCTTGAAAGCCTGGGCTAATTGTGCCACTGCTGTCCATCGCACAGACGAATCATTATCCTTGGCATTGGCTAGTTCTTGGAGAATGGATTTAGTGGAGTCATCCTTGAAAGCCTGGGCTAATTGTGCCACTGCTGTCTGTCGCACATCCGAATCATCATCCTTGGCATTGGCTAGTTCTTGGAGAATGGATTTGGTGGAGTCATCCTTGAAAGCCTGGGCTAATTGTTCCACTGCTGTCCATCGCACATACTTATCATCATCCTTGGCATTGGCTAGTTCTTGGAGAATGGATTTGGTGGAGTCATCCTTGAAAGCCTGGGCTAATTGTGCCACTGCTGTCCATCGCACAGGCGAATCATCATCCTTGGCATTGGCTAGTTCTTGGAGAATGGATTTAGTGGAATCATCCTTGAAAGCCTGGGCTAATTGTGCCACTGCTGTCCGTCGCACATCCGAATCATCATCCTTGGCATTGGCTAGTTCTTGGAGAAGGGTTTTAGTGGAGTCATCTTGCCAACTTATGGCTATTGTTGTGACTGTTTGAGTGCGAATTTCTCGTACTAACTGAGTTTCTTCGTAATCGTAGGTAGGTCGATAATAATACCAGAGATCATATTTAATTAAATCTTTTAACTGATTCAGTAATTCATTAGCTACTTTTCTAATCTTTGAGCGATGTCTCACTTCAACAAGACATTTAGCTGCTAAAAAGAGATTGATAAATTTCTTTTCTTCACCATCTTGTTCTATTAAATAGTCAAGAATTTCACCCACATCTTCGGGTTCAATCATCCCAGCAATTAATAGCAACACTTCATGCCAAGTTTCATCATCCCAATGTTTGCCAAAAACTTCTGTTGCTAATGAAATATTCCGTTTCTTCTCAAACCGCCAGACAAAATACAAAGCACAGAAATATTCCAAAAAAGTTCGATGTACAAAAGCATAGTAATCAGCACCAAGGAAGCATAACATAAAGTTACGAGTCCGTAGTTGGTCAATTATTCTCCTTGCTGCTAATGTGGGTTTATCAATCTCTAACTCTTCTTTTAAATAGTCAGTCAGAACCTTGATTAAACTATCTTCACTAATCACATTGCCAGCTAAACCTGCATCGCTAGTTTGCATATTATAGGCAACTTGACGTAGCATGGCTTGCTTATCTTTATCATTAATAGCCCATTTATCTGTTTCTAAAGCACGTTCTACATCCCACTTATATAACAATACTCTGGATGCTTGATTATAAAGTTCTGGTCTATCTCTAGGTAGTTCTTGACTGAGATTGAGAATTGCCATCATAGTCAGTAGCAGAGGATTTCCTGCTAGTTCAGCAATGGCTTTTGATTCTTTAATTGCTTTTTGCAGTCGCTCTTGTTTGAGGTCTTTTTCTTCTTTATCACTGGCATTAAAAGTCCTTTCATGCCAGCGTCCAATAAAATCGGTAATTTGTTCTGACTCTAAATCTTGCAACATGAAATGTCTAAATTCAGCATCTTGCAATACTTGAGGTTGATAGCCAATAATCCGAGAAGTGACAATTACTTGCACATCTGGATATTCGTTAGTAAAGCGATGAATAGAATCAATTACTTCGTTTCGCATCACTGAATCAAAAATTTCATCTAATCCATCAAACATAACTAAAGCATTACCTGCCTTGAGTTGTTCGTGCAGTTTATGCTGATTGAGATGAAAGAAGCACTTAGGGGCGTGATTATAATATTCCAGAAAACTATTACATTTTTCGTTGCGATCGCGCACATAACTGTTCAATTCAATAAGCAGTGGAATAGGCAAGGAAAAATTTTGCTGCGTCAAAGTTTCCTCAACCCATTTTAATGCTAGGTAATGCAGTAACGTAGACTTACCCGAACCCGGATCGCCTAAAATTACAAGATAATTTCTTGAATGTTTCTCTTGAATAACATCTAATACTGAACGTATCGGCTGCTGAATATCATTGCGTTTATAGCTGTCTAAGTCTTCTAAATCAAATTCAGCGTCTAATTGCTGAGTTGCTTGTAACCTGCGGAGATGTTCTTTAGGTAGTTCTGGCAACACCTGATAAACTTCGCGGACATTTTGAGGAATAAATATTTGCCATAAATTAATCCTCAATTCGCTGCCTTTATTCTCTAAACGATGCAGCTTTAAACTAATGTAACGCTCACGAATAGCTTCTAGATATTGTGGTAAATCAAAATCAGGTGTAATACTACGATTCTCTTTTAATAATCTGAGAATTTCTTCAAGTCTCTGCCCCAATAAAATACTACGTAATTCAGATGAGTCTCCAAGAATTTCTTTACATTTTTCAATATATTTTTGTGTAACCGATTGCCAGTTAAAGTTAGCTGGCATAATCGGTAAATTAAGCTCATCCCAGATATTTATGAGTTCTTGATAATTAAGAGAATTACAATCGTCTTTAAAGGCTCTTCCTAAAATTGGTTTAACAGATTTATGATATATAAACGTCTTTAGGGGTTTAGCAAATTTCTTAATGTCTGCTTCCGATACTTGGCACAACTTCAACTCGTCTTCTACAATTTGAAAAAATTCTTTCAGTGCTTTAATAATGGCTTTTTGCAGTGGCTCTTTCTCAAATAGTGCTATGGGTACATTATTGAAACGGTCTTTGAAAAAATCTTTGGCGTAGTCTTTGGCTAAATCCTGAACAAATTCCTTAACAAATTCCTGATTCATAATTGTCTGAACCAGTAGCCCAGCAGCATTAGTCGCTACCCACCCAATAAATAATTCCGACATAATTGCTTGCGATCGCCTAGTGTATTGTTTAAGTATGAGTATATACACCAGTCTCAGCCAGTATTTCCAAGTTTAGGTTAATTTAACCTCAGTGATGAAAAAGAAAAGGCGATCGCCAAAAATCACTATAATTTACTTAAATAAATTGACTAAAATCATATCTAATACAGAGGCGCAAAGAATTGTAGTTTAAAAATGCCTCTTTGCGCCAAAGGTAAGTTCACAAATAATCTTTTTGCTTCTCTTCTATCATCATCCGCACTACATCTTTCATTGTGTATTGTGCTTGCCATCCCAGCTTTTCTTTTGCTTTCGCTGGGTTGCCTCTGCCAACTACAATATCAGTAGGTCGTAATAAACTACTATCAGTAGTTACATATTCCTGCCAGTCTAGCCCTACACAAGCAAAAGCCTGCGCTACAAAGTCCTCTAATTTTGATGTTTCACCAGTAGCAATTACATAATCATCAGGTTGTTCTTGTTGCAACATTAAATACATTGCATTCACATACTCCCCAGCCCAACCCCAGTCCCGCCGCACCGACAGATTTCCCAAATAAAGATGATTTTGCTTACCTTTTGCAATACGACAAGCCGCAGAAATAATCTTCTGAGTTACAAATCTTTCTGGTCTTAACGGCGACTCATGGTTATATAAAATACCAGAACAAGCAAACAAGCCGTAAGCTTCTCTGTAATTAGCGACTTCCCAAAAAGCCGTAGCCTTAGCCACACCATAAGGACTGCGCGGACGAAATGGGGTATCTTCATCTGCTGGCTGTTCACCCGTATTTCCAAAGCACTCACTAGAACCAGCATTATAAAGTTTAATCGGCGCACCAATAAAACGAATAGCTTCTAATAAATTCAAAGTTCCAGTAGCGATACTCTCTAAAGTTTCTACTGGTTGTTCAAAAGACAAACCCACAGAACTTTGTCCAGCTAGGTTGTACACTTCATCAGGCTGAATCTTTGTCAAAACCTGCAAGACACTACGAAAATCAGTCAACGCCACAGATGCTAGTTTAATTTGATCACGGATGCCCAAGCGCACTAAATTATGAAACGAGGACATCTGTGCGTCGCGTGAAGTCCCACAGACAATGTATCCCCTGTTTAATAGTAATTCTGCTAAATAAGCCCCATCTTGCCCTGATACACCACAAATAAGTGCTTTCTTCTGCATATTTTATCCCAACAATATTACGTAGAAAAATGTAGTACTTAAACCAAAGGTAAAAATAAAACAACCATATTATCATTATTTTTTGGGAATGCCTTCTTAACTAGGACTTACGCAAAAAAACGAAAAATTAAGGTTTTAGAGCAGAATCTCAGAAGATATTCAAAACCCTTACACCCCATATCCGTTACTGAGCGCAGTCAAAGTACCCACCACACTCAATTCCCACAAACAATTTTGGTGCGTAAGTTCTATTAACATTCCTCCTGCAAATCTCTTTGAGAAAGGAAGTGGTTTTCTTGTGAGTAAATACCTAACCACTGCGGAGTACAAATACTAACTTCTTGTGGTGATGTGTGGCTATGTGTGGCGATCGCCCTTCATTTGTAACGCAATTAACTTTTATGCTATCTGTTAGATATGCTGCAATTTGAATATCAAAATATTTTACTTTTTATATAAAAAAATTAATTTTTGCAAATAATATTCATTAATTTGGCTAGTTCATAAAACCGCGAAACCCAACATTATCATACTTTTCAGTGCGATTTAATTTCATTAAACTGACAAAAATTAAGAAAATGTGAATTACATTTTTCTCTAAAAAAAAATGATATGTTGTATACAGAATTGAATTTCGCACGTATCTGGAGTAGTACCTACGAATCTACTCCAGTTTTTCCCCCCTTAAATCCTTAAGCCATCGCTATTTTTGGCAAGATTTGTGAGGGGTTGAGTACAATTTTTTGTATCCCGAAATCAGCAGCAAACAGCCTCAAAGCTTTGCTGATATTGGGTTATAGCTGAGTACAAAGAAATCCTAAACCCCACTCTAAAAATACAAGAACCCTGACCTAAAAATACTAGAACCCCTACCCGAAAATAAAATTTATAAACTTTTTTATAGCTCAATATCAAGGTTTCCAGATTTGAGTACAAATCTAATAAATCCAATAAATTCTATCCAAATGTAACTTCAGTCGAGCTAAAAAACGACTGCTATAAATCATATATCGCCAATCACCAATGGCTCAAAACAAAACAGCGAGCCAAAAGTGAGTGGAGGGATGAGATAGCACCATGCCTCGGTGAATCGAAGTCGCGGCTTTCCACACCAACTCTACCCACAACCTAAAAGTTGACACACACCAGCCGAAACACAAGGATTCATAGCCTGCCATCATCAGCGAAGTTGCCCATCAAGTGGCTTTGCTACAACCAAAGGATGCACTCCTGCGGGCAGTGTGATGGCCGTGACTTCCATTCTACTAAGGCAAATAAAATAGCAACGGCATCTCCCACAGTGGCAGCTTAGTCCACCGACATTTGCGAAATTCAATGACACCACAGGTTACAGGCTCCTCCGTTACTGAATCGACACCTACCCAAGCAAAATCTGGTGGTTGCGGATGCGACAGCAAAAGCAGCGCCACCGTGGAAATGGACGAAAAGCTCCAAGAACGCATTGCTAAACATCCCTGCTACAGCGAAGAAGCTCACCACCATTACGCGAGAATGCACGTTGCAGTTGCACCCGCTTGCAACATTCAATGCAACTATTGCAACCGCAAATATGACTGCGCCAACGAAAGCCGTCCTGGTGTAGTGAGCGAGTTACTGACACCAGAAGAAGCAGCACATAAAGCTTTAGTAATCGCTGGCAAGATTCCTCAAATGACAGTTTTGGGAATTGCAGGCCCAGGCGACCCTCTAGCCAACCCAGATAAAACATTCCGCACCTTTGAGTTGATTGCAGACAAAGCACCAGATATCAAGCTTTGCTTATCAACCAACGGTTTGATGCTAACTGAATACATCGATCGCATTAAACAATTAAATATAGATCACGTTACTATCACCCTAAATACCATCGACCCAGAAATCGGCGCGCAGATTTACTCATGGGTTCACTATAAGCGCAAGCGTTACAGAGGTGTTGAAGGAGCCAGAATTCTGCTCGAAAAGCAGCTAGAAGGCTTACAAGCTCTGAGAGAAGCCGATATTCTGTGCAAGGTCAACTCCGTGATGATTCCCGGAATCAACGACCAACACTTAGTGGAAGTCAACAAGGCAATTCGTGAGCGTGGTGCATTCTTGCACAACATCATGCCTTTGATTTCGGCACCAGAACACGGTACACACTTCGGCTTAACAGGTCAACGCGGCCCTTCACAAAAAGAACTCAAATCAGTTCAAGACCAGTGCGCCGGCAACATGAAAATGATGCGCCACTGCCGTCAATGCCGCGCAGATGCCATTGGTTTGTTAGGTGAAGACCGCAGCCAAGAATTCACCAAAGAGAATTTCTTGGAAATGTCTCCAGAGTATGACTTCACCAAACGCCAAGAAGTACACGAAGGTATTGAGAAATTTAGAGAAGAAATCAAAGCAGCCAAAGAAAAGGCAAAAGCTGGCAAGCAGCAAAGTGCCAACAATCCGAAAATCTTAGTTGCAGTTGCAACCAAAGGCGGCGGATTAGTTAACCAACACTTCGGTCATGTCAAAGAATTCCAAGTTTACGAAGTCGATGGTAACGAAGTTCGTTTCGTTAGTCACCGCAAGATAGATCAATATTGTCAAGGTGGATACGGTGAAGCCGCCACCGCAGAGAATATCATGAAGACAATTGCAGATTGTAAAGCAGTATTGGTTTCCAAAATTGGCAACTGTCCCAAAGAAAAATTGCACGAAGCTGGCATACAGACCGTTGAGGCTTACGACGTAATCGAGAAAGTTGCTTTAGAGTTTTACGAACAGTACGTCAAAGAATTAGGGAACAAGAAGTAAAAAGTAAAAAGTAAAAAGGTAAAAGTCTATATTTATTTTGCCTTTTACCTTTTACCTTTTGCCTTTCGACTTCACACTTTATACTTCTTTCATTCGCAAGGAGAATAATCATGGCTTATAAGATTACCAGCCAGTGTATTTCTTGCAATCTCTGTGAGTCTGTATGCCCCACTGGCGCAATTAAAGTAGAAGGCACCCGCCACTGGATTGACAGCGAACTTTGCACAAATTGTGTCGGTAGTATTCATACCGTGCCTCAATGTAAAGCTGGTTGCCCAACTTGTGATGGTTGCGTTAAAGAGACAAACGATTATTGGGAAAGCTGGTTTGCTAAATATAATCGCGTTATAGGGAAGTTAACAAAAAAACAAGATTATTGGGAACGTTGGTTTGACTGTTATTCATGGAAGTTTATGCTATTCAATAATTAACAATGCTGATTTTGCAAGGGTTACAGACTATCTGCGTCAAAATGTCAAAATATATATCCACTAGCAGGGATACTTACCTCTTCAAAGGCGATCGCATTCATAGCCATGAATTAATCACTTTTTTGATCGGTTATAGTTAAAGGTCAATCGCTCCCAGAGTTTTGAGAGTATGAATAGTTGCCTCTGTTAATCCGGTAGCGTAGCTTATATTCATACCTTCGTAGAGTTTTTTACTTCTTAAAGTTTTTAGACACTCACCTGTAGAAACATCCCATATTCTCAGTGTCTCATCTTCACTGCTACTAATTAGACAATTCCCACAAGGACTAAAAATTACTGATAAAACTCCTTGATTATTTTGGTTTAAAGTTTTGAGTAATTTACCAGTATTGGCATCCCATAGCTTTACTGTATCATCCATACTCCCGCTACTTAAAATCTGTCCATCTGGACTGAAGGACACTGACCAAACCCAACCCGTATGTCCAGACAAAGTTCTTAAACACTGACCAGTATTGACATCCCATAGTTTTATTGTCTGGTCTCCACTACCACTACTTAAAATCTGTCCATCTGGACTGAAGACGACTGACCAAACCCAACCTGTATGTCCAGACAAAGTTCTTAAGCACTGACCAGTATTGACATTCCATAACTTAATAGTATGGTCATGGCTACCACTAGCCAAAGTCTGACCGTCTGAACTAAAAGCCACTGACAAAACGCCATGATTTTCTGTATGTAAAGTTCTAAAGCATTTACCAGTATTGACATTCCATAACTTAACAGTATGGTCATGGCTGCCACTAGCCAAAGTCTGACCGTCTGAACTAAAAGCTACTGACCAAACCCAACCCGTATGTCCGTGCAAAGTTCTCAAGCACTGACCAGTATTGACATCCCATATCTTGATTGTTTTATCTTCACTAGCACTACCCAGCATTTGTCCATTTGGACTGAAAACTACAGATCTAATCTCATGAGTATGTCCTATAAAAGTTCTAAAGTTTTTGCCTGTGTTAATGTCCCAGAGTTTTACTGTTTTATTAATACTACTAGCCAGTATTTGTCCATCTGAGCTTGAGGCAATAGACCAAATCCGATTAGTATATCCCTGTATGTTTTTTAAACACTGACCAGTATCAACATTCCATAATCTTAAGGATTGGTCATCGCTGCCACTTGCAAGAGTGTCTCCATCCGGACTAAAGATTACTGCTCGAACCATATTATTATGTCCTGGCAAAGTTTTGAGACGCTCACCAGTATTGGCACTCCACAGTTTGATGGTCTGATCCCAACTACCACTTGCTATGGTTTGTCCATCTGGACTGAAAGCAACAGAAATGACCCAACCAGAATGACCATGTAAAGTGTGCAGACATTCACCAGTGTTAATATCCCATAACTTTATTGTGCGATCGCTACTACCACTAGCAAGTCTGCGTCCATCTGGACTAATAGCAGCTGACCAAATTCCCTCATTATGATATTGCAAAGTTCTGAGACATTGACCAGTGTGGATATTCCACAGTTTCAATGTTTTGTCCACACTACCGCTAACTAACATTTGACCATCAGGATGCAGAACAACGGCCCGAACCATATTCTGATGCTCAGACAAAGTTTTGAGACACTCACCAGTCTTGACATCCCATATCTTGATTGTGTGATCGTCACTACCACTGATCAGCATTTGTCCATCTGAACTAAAAGCGACTGACCAAATTCCCTTTGTATGCCCATGCAAGATTCTGAGACATTCTCCAGTGAAGACATTCCAAAGTCTGATTGTTTGGTCTTCACTGCCACTGGCAAGAATACTATTATCAGGATTGAAGGCAATTGATGATACCCAGTTCGTATGGCCTATAAATAGCTTTAATTGCTTCCACTCACCAACTTGGTACAAGCAAACTTCGCTATTCATGTTGCCCATAGCTAAAAATTTTTTATTAAAGCTAAATACCAAGGATAAAATGCCACCGAAATTTTCAGCGAACATTGATCTCGATAAATTAGTATGGGCAAAATTTACATTATGTAAATTTACATCACGTAAATCTGCTTGCCAAACATTGAGATGCGAAAAATCGTAGTTACTCAAGTCTGAGTTTAAATAACACAGTATATTTATAATATTGCCAGCTGCAAAACTTTGCTCTTGAGGAAATATTTCTCGCAGTATTCCTAAAAGTTTTTTTAATTTATTTTCTAAATTTAATTTATTTGTATAAATTTTTAGTAATTCATCTACTATTGGCTTAAGGATTACCCGAACTTGTATTTCTTTAATATAATCTTTCGCTGTTGCTTTTATCAGAGCATGAGTGTTAAATAAATTAATCTTCTCAGTCTTGATTTCTTGCAAAATTTTATGAACTAATTCATTAGTCGCATACTCCATAACTAGTGGTTGTAATGTAAAAAGTGTTGATGTCTTAGCTACTAAAGATCTCCTGGACAGGGATTCCAAAGCTTCCAAGACTTTTGTTGATATTAGTGGTGAGGTAATATCATCTTGTAAATCTGAAAATGCAACTGGTGTGCGATTAATTACCAACCAGTAAATTATATCTTTTTCTATTTGTGATAAACGCAAAAACTGTTGTTCTATAATTTCGCGTATATTGCCAAAAATAGATGTGTTTTGACTGAAAAAATCGGCAATATTCCCATCAAAAATCTCAAGTATTGTTGTAGCAATTATTTTTAAAGATAAGGCGTTTCCTGAATAGAGTTTAACTAATTTCGTTATTTCTAAACCAGAGCCTCGTAAACCTTTAGCTTCAAATATTTTTTGTCCATCGGCTACATCTAAACCTCTTATGGGTAAACAACGAATCGGTAGAGATTTGCCTTCCAGTATGGACAAGTCTTTCGGTTTCTCTCGTGAAGTTATTAAAAAACAGCTATTGTGAGGAATTTCACCGATGAGTTTTAATAGTTGAGCATATTGCTCATAGCCTTCTCGATAGTTTCCAGCAATAGTGCCACTTTGTAAAATGCTTTCCATGTTATCGAGAACAATCAGACAGCGATGTCGGTGTAAATAATCGACTATTTGAGAGAGCCTGCTTTCTACGCTGTTTGGTAAGTTAGGTTCTAAAACCTGACCAGATGACAGAAATTTAATTAAGTCATCTAAAAGCGTTACAAGTGGTGGGGCATTATGGAGCGATCGCCATATAAAATAGTCAAACTGTCCTTGAATTTGTTGAGCCAATTTAGCAGCCAGAGAGGTTTTCCCCATCCCTCCCATACCTAACAACGCTACTAGTCGGCATTTCTCTTGTAGTATCCAGTGTTCTAGTGTTTTGAGTTCTGCTGTACGCCCATAGAACGCAGATACATCAATTGCTTCTCCCCAGTCTGCGCGATTTTGAACTTCGTGCAAAGTTCCAGTGCTAAAGTTTCCATTTTTGAGCAAATTTTTCCAGCCTGATTGAAGAGCTACTGCATTATTTTGGAAACTAAAATTTTTATAATTGGCATGATTTTGGATTGTATTATCTGGAGTCCCTAGCTTCACAGAGTTACGCCATTGACGCTCCAGAGCAAAGCGAAAATTGCTTTTACTAACCTGTTCATCAAACGCTTCGGAAAGCAACTTCCAGAGTTGAGGCCCCACATGCCGCTTGACGTAAGCTATCGAGTACTTAGCATCTGAAGCAATTTGTTCGTATGTCAAATGCTCCCAAGAACCTTTGAGAATAGCAATTTCTACATTACTTAAATGTCTTCCTGCTTTCACAAAGATTGCTTCATCAGCAACTGCTAGGGCTTCCTCAAAGTTCATAGTACATTAGGCAAGTTTTATCCAAACTTTACCACATAAGTAATTTTACCGGAACTTTACCGGAACTTTACTGTATCGACAATGAATCTTATTTGTTCTAAATTCAAGAATGTAAAGTCAAAATAATCTCAGCTTTTTTAAAAATTTAGAATGAACACATGTTCACCTCATAAAGAATCTTCCAAAAATTTTAATATTTTAAGCATCATTGCTACTTAAGGTAAAGATACCTTAATTTGTCTCTAATGGAATATAAAAACTAGGTGTGCTGATATTAATTTAAGCAAATTGTTTAAATTGCTGGGCTTGGCACTTTGCGATCGCTACTCTAAAAATTATTTAAATTTGGGCAATATAAATGACTTATAATTTATCCGCAAAATTTATCGTTAACCCAAGCTTTTGTTGAAATAAAGTTAACAGGTGAAAGTCTCAATAATTTTTTATTAAAAAATAAATAGTTATATTATGATTAGCAACTCTCCAAAAATTGGAATTCAAAATTTATACACTTTACTTGTGGGGATTGATAATTATCCCCAGCCAATTAAATCTCTTAAAGGTTGTGTAAACGACATTCAAGCAATAGAAACCTACCTCAAAAACCAAATTTCTGGAAAATGGCAACTGAAAGAACCTAGAATTCTCACAAATGAACAGGCTACCCGTGAAGCAATTATTGATGGTTTTCAAAATTATCTTTGTCAAGCTGGGAGCGACGATATTGCTGTATTCTACTATTCAGGACATGGAGGGCAAGAAAAAGCTCCCGAAGAGTTTTGGCATTTAGAACCAGACCGTTTAGATGAAACTCTAGTTTGCTACGACAGCCGTACCCCAGGGAATTATGATTTAGCCGATAAAGAACTCAGGTATTTGCTGAGTAAGGTAGCACAGAAGAATCCTCGTGTTATTGTGATTCTCGATTCATGCCACTCAGGTTCGGGAACTAGAAATATTCCTCAAGGAGTACGTCTAGCTCCAGAAGATACTAGAGAACGCCCTTTGTCTAGCTTCATTTTTGCTGAGGATGCCACCTTTAAAAATCTCCTACTAACTTCATCAGGAGTTAATAAGAAAAAGATAGGGTTAGATTTGCCCAAAGGAAGACATATTCTATTGGCAGCTTGTCGAGATGAGCAATATGCCAAGGAGTATCAAGGAGATGATAATAAAACTAGAGGGGCTTTTTCTTACTTTTTCCTAAAAAGCTTAGAGCAAACTAATGGCAGCTTATCTTACCTGGATTTAGCTAGAAATATAGAAGCTTTAGTGAAGGGAAAATTCCCAGACCAAGTGCCTCAACTTGAAGCAACTAACCCAGAAGATTTAAAAGAATCATTTTTAGGGGGTGCGATTCCCGAACGTCCTTTATACTTTACATTAACAAACCCTAATGATAAAGGTTGGGAAATTAATGGTGGAGTGATACAAGGTATTCCTAAATTATCGTCTGCTGGTGAAACTACCTCATTAGCTATTTTTCCAGAAGGAAGCAATTCTGATGAGTTAAAGCAATTGTCAAAAGCTATTGGTGAAGTAAAAGTTATCAAAGTATTGACCGATAAAAGCAAGGTAGAAATTACCCAAGGCCAAGAACAGTTGAAGCACGAACAAAACTATTGGGCGGTTGTTATAAGTTTACCGATAGAACCTTTAAAGGTTTACATTCAGAGTAATTTGACAGAAGAAACAGGCATAATGTTAGCCAAGCAAGCTTTAGAAGAAGCGAATTATGGTCAAAAGTCGCTATACCTTAAGCAAGTTGAGAACTCCAGAGATGCTGATTATAAATTACTAGTCTTTAATGGACAATACTGGATTACTCAAGATAAACGTCCTGTTGTTGCTCCCATTCCTAAGCAACCTGGCTATGGTGAAAATGCTGCTAAAGAAGCAATCCAAGCTTTAGAGGCGATCGCTCGTTGGACTAATATTCTTAATTTAAAAAGTTCTAAAAGTAGTATTAAGTCCAATGATGTCGAGATGGAAATTATTAAGTGTGGTTATGAGGATGCTCAAGGGAACATTACTCTTTATGAAGATGCAGATAAATTTCCGTCCACAGCTTCTGAACAATGCCTAGAGTACAAGTATGAAGATGGGGAATGGAAACGTCCAGTTGTTAAAGTTAGACTTACCAATCATAGCAAGCAGAAATTATTTTGTAGTGTTCTGTTACTTTCAAATGATTATTCCGTAAATCCACGTATTCACTACTATCCAGATCCTGAAAATCCTGAACCTTATGAAGCAGGAAATATAGTGCTTTCAGGCACAAATTCAAAAGGAAGCAATACATTTGAAAGTTTTGTATTTTTTGAGATTAAGCAAGAGTTTATAGACCAGGGCATAACTGAAGAAAAAGATGTTTTTAAGTTGATAGTGAGTAAAACAGACTTTAATGCTGATTTGCTACAACAAGATGGGCTAGAACCTCCACCTGGGGAAAGATCATCGTTCAGTCCTCAAGGAACTCTTGATAGTTTGATGCAGCAAATTTCTACTCGTAGTCCTGCTAAATCGAGGAAAGAAATTGACGATTGGATTACCAAAGAAGTGGCAGTTAGTATTGTCAAACCACGAGATGCTGAAAAACTTCAACCAGGTAAAGGTGTAAAATTACTCAATGGGTTGGTTGAAGTACAACCTCATCCTAATTTGCAGGCACAAGTAACTCTGACTACTGTTTCCCAAACGATACGAGATATCGGTAATCTTATTGCACCACCCATACTCTGGGACGAACAAGGCGTTATTGAATCGTTTCAATTTACCACCAGTCGCGGTAGCGATCCAGGACTGAGTGCTGTGGAGATATTTGCTGTCAATGATGTTAATTCGGTTACAAAAGATTCACCTCTAACTTTACTGGTTAATCAACCTTTAGAAGAACATGAATCTCTTTTACCTGTAAGTTATGACGGGGAATTTTTCCTACCTCTTGGTCAAGGTGTGAAAAAGGGAGAGAGAACAGAAATCACCTTGGAACGTTTGCCTCAACCGACTACAAGTAGTCGTAGTTTGAGCGGTTCAATCAAAATTTTCTTCAAAAAGCTTCGCAGTCAAAAACTAGGACATTCTTATGATTATCCGATTTTAACAACCGCAGAGGTGAGAGAAGAAGATTATAAGATTAAGGTCAGTTACAAACCAGAATTATCTAAACCAAATTTAGAAGAAGTAAAAAAACGCGTTGATTCTGCTGAGAAAATTATCCTCTACATTCACGGTATTATCGGGGATACCGAAACTATGCTTGGTAGCGTTCAACAGGCGAAAGTAGAGGTCAATGGTCAACTACGTCCGCTACGGGAACTTTATGACCTAGTTTTAACTTTCGATTACGAAAATCTTCACACCACCATAGAAGAAAATGCGCGATCGCTCAAACAACGCTTGGAAACTGTGGGTTTAGGCACGAATCACGGCAAACAGTTGCATATAGTCGCCCACTCAATGGGTGGATTAGTTTCTCGCTGGTTTATCGAACACGAAGGTGGAAATCAAATCGTTCAACATTTAGTAATGTTGGGAACTCCCAATGCTGGTTCTCCCTGGCCAGCAGTTCAGGACATGGCTTTTGCACTTTTGGGTTTTGGCTTGAATCAAATTCCTGAGATGGCTTGGCCTGCCAAATTCGTGGCTGATTTAGTAGCTAAGTCACTAAACTTCGTGGAAGCCAACGATAATGCGCTTGATCAAATGCAACCTGACTCAGAATTTTTCCAAGCGATCACTAATAACCCAGACCCTCAAGTTCCTTACACTATTATTGCTGGAGACCGATCGATTCCAACCTTACAGTCTCCAGATCGCTTACGGCGATTAATGGATAAACTCTTTTCTCCAGCCATTAATAAAGTGGTTGATGGTTTGGTGTTTGGGGGAGAACCTAACGATATTGCTGTTCACCTAGCCAGTATTAAAAGTGTGAGTGGCGATCACACACCTCAGCCAAAAGTTTTACCAAATGTTGCTTGCGATCATCTGACCTATTTCACCAGCGAAGCGGGTTTAAAAGCATTAGCCGATGCTCTTTGTCCATAGTTGCAACTGCTCTTCTGATTCGTAAAACCGGATAAGAGGAGCAATAACCATCAATAAAATTGAAATTCCCTTCATCTTGTCTACCAAAAAAGGTGCCTATTATGGCAAAGATTAACCGAAGTTTAGCGATCGTTATTGGCATTGACAAATACGAAGATATTCCTAAACTCAAAAATGCTGTTTCTGATGCAGCTAAACTAGCTAGTGTCCTTAAGGATATTTACGGCTACGAGGTCTTACTGTTAAAAGATGAAGAAGCAACTAAAGCAGAACTCGATCAACTCGTAACTAATCTTAAAAAGAAGACTATCCAGTTTGATAGTCAGTCATACCAAGTTAAACCAAGTGATCGCGTTTTATTCTACTTTGCTGGTCACGGATTTGCTGAGGAAGCACAAGATAGAGAAGATGGTAAACCAGTTGGTTATTTCATGCCTCAAAATGCGGAGAGTGATAATCCAAATACTTGGCTGTCTATGCATGAGATATACGCGGCCTTGACTGACTTGGGCTGTCATCATCTCTTAATGATTTTAGACTGCTGCTTTGCTGGCAGGATTTCTTGGGCTGAGTATGGAAGAAATGCAGCACGCTCCCGCAAGTTGTATAAACAAAGTTATGAGCATTTTATTAAACATCCAACTCAGCAAATTATTACCTCTACTGCCTATGACGAGAAGGCACAAGATTCATTTCGGTTTGGACAGCGGGGGGATTGCGATGGACATTCGCCCTTCGCTCATTTACTATTAAAAGTTCTTCAAGGTAATTCCGATGGAGGTAATGATAAATTCATTGAGGCAATTCTTGAAGATAAGGTAATTACTGTTCATGAACTTTTTACCTATATACAAAATCAACTTAGACAAGTTGCACACGGACAAACACCTGCTCTTTCTCAGCCTCGAAAATACGACCAAGAAACAGGTAGATATGTTTACTTCAAGGGGGAATACCTTTTTCCACTTCACAATTTTAAGCCCGACGTAGACTTAATAGCTCTTAAGCTGGATGAGAGTAAGAATCCCTATAAAGGTTTAGCTTCATTTGAAAATAAAGAAGAAGATATTAAGTTATTTTTTGGCAGAAAAAGACTGATTGAAGAATCACCAGAAGGTCTGCTTTCAAAAGTGAGCAACCATCTACTTACAATAGTGTTAGGTACTTCTGGGTCAGGTAAATCTAGCTTAGTGAAAGCTGGTTTAATTCCGGCTTTGAAATCAGCAGAAGAATCTGGTCATCGGAAATGGGTCATTTGTGAGCCTATGCGACCTGGTGAGTCTCCTTTGAATGCTTTGAATAAAATATTGCTAGAATTTGAGTCAGTTACCTCTTTCAAAAGCAGTTTCAATTCTCAAGAAAAATCTAATATTATTTTTAATAATATTCCTAAATTAATTAATAATAATTTAGAAACTAAATTATTATTAATTATTGATCAGGCTGAAGAATTATTTACTCTTTGCAAAAATCAAGAAGAACGTACAGAGTTTATAAATCTATTAAATGTTTTATTAATTAATAATAAGCAACAGTGGCGAATAGTAATAACTTTGCGCTCTGATTTTGAACCTCAACTCAGGGATGCAATACAGGAAACCGATTGGCAAAACCTTTGGCAAGATGGAAGGTTTTTTGTAACTCCGATGTATAGGGAAGAGTTACAACAAGCGATCGAAGAACCTGTTGCACAACGGGCATTATTTTTTGAGTCTCCTAAGTTAGTCAACGATTTGATTGACGAAGTTATTCAAATGCCAGGGGGTTTACCGCTACTTTCTTTCGCTTTGAGTGAGCTTTACTTAAAGTATCTTAAAGCTGAGGAAAATGGAGACAGAAATGACCGAACAATTACTGAAGCAGATTATAAGGAAATAGGTGGGGTTACACGCTCTCTCACCCAAACTGCTGACAAGACGTATAACAAATTAGTAGAAGAACAAGTTGACGAGCAAACTAAAAAAGCTTATGAGTCAACGATTCGTCATGTAATGCTGCGAATGGTGGCTATTAGTGGTGGTGAACTAGCTCGCAGAAGAGTACCAAAATCTGAACTGGACTATCCAGGAGCAAAAAAAGAACAAGCAGAAAAAGTAATCAGTTACTTTCAAGAAGCACGTTTGCTGGTAAGTGGGAATGATGTTCATAATAAACCTTACATTGAACCTGCCCATGATGCACTAGTAAATGGTTGGAGTAAATTACAAGAGTGGATTGGGATTGAGCAGGAGAAAGAGAATTTATTGCTTCAAAGGCGACTTGTTGCATCTGCGCGTGATTGGAGCAGTCAAGGTTGTAATCAAGACTCTCCATCGCTATGGAACCAGGACATTGCTCGACTTGAACAGTTAAAAGAAATAGTTACGTCTGATAATTGTTGGCTAAACGAATTAGAGCTACGCTTCTTTGAGGCTAGTATGAAACTCCGTGATCGACAAGAGCAAGAAAGACTGGATGCAAGCCTTGAAGTTGGTATTACCTCCTCACAACTGCTTTTTGCTTCTAACAATAGACTTGATGCTCTACTAATCCTTACCAAAATAGGAACAACTTGGCAACAAGAGCTAGAAAAATATGAAGCCTCTAGACTTCGCTTTTTAGTTATGCTTGGCTATATATTTAGCGAACTGGCAGAATACAACTGTATTAATGCACATGAAGATGATGAAGTGACTAGTGTAAGCTGGAACCCTGTCAATCAAATTATTGCTTCAGCTAGTTCTAAGGGAGAAATTAAACTTTGGAATCCAAATGGTTCTTTTATAGAAGAGATAAATGTACATAATGGAGAAATTTGGGATTTAACTTTTAGCCCGGATGGTAAAACCTTAGCTTCTGCTGGTGAAGATGGAAGTATAAATCTATGGTGGAAAGAAACCATTGCTTCTTCGCTTTGGGCACATATATCACTTACAGAACATATAGCTAGAGTTAATAGTATAAGTTTTAGTCCAGACAGTAAATTAATTGTTTCTGGTAGTGACGACGGTACTATAAAAATTTGGAAGCTAAAGGAAGAAAATTCAATACAAACTCTAGATGCTCATAAAGCAAGCGTTACATATATAACTTTTAGCCCAGATGGGAAAATGCTTGCTTCTACAGACATAAAAGGAAATGTAAAACTTTGGGTATGTGATACTGATAATATTAAATTTTTTAAAAACATTAATAATGCTCATAGCCAAATTATTAAATCAGTCGATTTTAGCAATGATAGTAAAATATTAGCTTCAAGTGGTCATGATCGGCTTATTAAACTCTGGAATAATAACGGTGAGCCTATTGATTGCTTCAACGCACAAGAGAGCAAAGTCTTACATATTAGTTTTAGTTACGATAGCAATATGCTTGCTTCATTTGATGTGGATGGTGTTATCAAACTCTGGGTAAAAACCAATAATAAATGGTCAGAGCAAGGTAGATTATTCAAGAAATTTGTGCATGAAAAAGATATAGAAGCAAAAACAGAATCACAAAAATTGATTTTTAGTAAAAACAGTAACAAGATAATATCTTGCAATGGTAATAAGACCATCAAGTTTTGGAATTCTCTGGGTAAGTTCGATGGATATACTGATGGATATTTTCATGGACACTGTGATTTTATTTCTTCAATTAACTTTAATATAACTGATAAAACTATTGCTACAGCAAGTCTAGACGGAACTGTAAAGCTTTGGAGTTTCGATGGTATATTATTAAATACTTTAACTAATAATCATGGCTCTTATAAAGAGGTAAAATTTAGTCATGATGGTAAAATAGTTGCTGCTCTCAATATTAATGGTCAAAATTACAAGCATACTGTCATATTCTGGGGCAATGATGGAAGTTCAACATATGAAGAGATTTATAGTTATGGGGAAAACGTTAATAGTATAAGTTTTAGTCCTATTGCTAATATATGTGCCATAGCACAATATGAATCTATAGCAATATTGAACTTAGATAATCGACAGGTAAAAATTTTGAATGAACCTTGCAAACAAGTTATTAAAGTAAACTTTAATTTTAATGGTACAATGTTGATTTATTCCAGTGAAGATGGAACTGTAAAACTATGGCAACTGGACAAAAGTAAATCATCCATAATTTTTGATAATCCTAATATAGAAGTAGATTATATTGGCTTTATTAATGATAAAACTATTATTGAGGCAAATAAAGTTAAATACTCAAAAAGATCAATTTCTAAAGTTCAAATTAGGAGCCTTGATGGAGAGATAATCAAAAGTTTTGAATCCAAAACAAGAAATTTTATTCTAGACTTAAAAGTTAGTCAAGATCATAAAATAATAGTTTCAATTGCTCAAGATTCCATTATAGAGTTTTGGAATTTGGATAATGACTCGGTGAGAATTATTCAATTAGGAAATAGTAAATATTCTACAGCAAGTTTTAACCCAGATTGGAGTAACATTGCTGTGTCCACTTTTGAAAAGGGGTATCAAAATAGGATAAAGCTATGGAATATGAATTTAAAAAAGATATTAGAAGAGTCTATTTTCTATATTCAAGATTATCAGAGTTTTAGCAATTTTATTAATATATAAAAATATTGAAAATTTCCTATTGAAGTAACCCTAAGTAATTATTCACTTGTATACACATCACATTTCATAAACTAGCTATATAGACTGTTCTTCTAGCTCAACCTGTTTAACTTCTTGGATGGATTAAATTTTATGGATACACTAGCATTTGTTCACGCTGCTCTTAGCTACGAAAATACAAAGCCAGATGCTGATTTACAAGAATCTAAGATTAATAATTTGAGAGCAGCAAGTTCGGCAATAATGGCTTTCATTGCTTCAGGGATAGTTGCAACTGCATTAACCTATGCAGATAACGCTCAAGCAGCACTATATTATGGTAAAAAAGGTTCAGATGTCGCAAAACTTCAGGCAGCACTTGGCAAAATTACTATTGATGGTGTGTTCGGTTCTGAAACTTTAGCTAGGCTAAAATCTTACCAAGCCAAAAATGGATTAGTAGTTGATGGCATTGCTGGTTCTGCAACCATGTTAAGTTTAGGTTTGTCAGACCCTTCACAAAATTTAGTCGATCCATCTTTAGGCGTTCGACAAGAACTGAGCCAGCCAGAAAAATATGGCCGCTTGCGTTTAATTAATGATACTCCTTACATGGTGATCGTTTCTTTGTATAAGCCTGAAGAGAAAGAACCATCTAGATATGCATATATCTCTCCTTATGCAGAGAGAACGCTTCTCGATACCTACAACAGTTCATGGCGAATTAGCTTTAATAAGCATGGAAAGGTTTTGATCGCCGATTTGATAGCGCAAAAAAATATTGAACAGAAGAATAATATTTTTAAAATTAATTTATCTGATTTAGATAAAAAGGATGTACTTAGTGCATCTGGCAGATCAAAAGCTTTGAAGGCAGAGCTAGTAAATTATCAAGAGGTTGGGAATAAGTGGACTGAAGGGTGGAGGCTCTTGATGATTCCATTTCGAGAGGCACTAGAACAGGGAGGAAAAGAACTGCCTGACATATTACCGGCTTTTAGGCGTAATAGCGGTGAATTACTTCATAACCTAAAGGTAGCATCTTTTGAGGCTAACACCATACCCAAGCAAGAAGGTGTAATGCAACAGGTGGCAGAAAATACTGACTCTCTTTTACAAGGATGGGTGACTCCAGCTATAGCTAAAAATCCTATGCAAGACTCAGCTCTTATAACTGAAGCATTAAAGCCATCCTACCAACAGTTTAAAAATGAAGGGGTGATTTTTAGTGAACCTGCTGTTTTCAAGAAAAGATTTGAAAAGTTTTTAAGTGAATTGCCACCAGAATGCCAACTTCTCTTAAATTCAATTTCTGGAACTTTGTCACAGGATGTAGCTATCCTAGTTCAAGCAGGTTATCAACAAATTGCAGTAATGGAAGAAGCTGCAAATCCTGTAATCACTAGATATGGATCAACTAAAAGTTTGAGTACTCCGCCTATAGATAACTTGCCACAGGCACGAGCTTCAAATTTAACTGTTCAAAGAATTTTAGCCTCTTGCCGCCGTGGAGCTATTGCAGCACATCCGCGTTTAATCCTTACTAATTTTAGTACTCAATCTCAGAGGATTCCTAAGAAATGTATCTAATTGTGCTAAAAATTTCAGAGCGATTGCTCGTAAACAGATTTACTACAGTTGTTTAGTTCATGCGATCGCCTTCTCAAAACCTCTGAGTCAAAAAGAGCGATCGCTTGTAGTCCAATTTACTACATCTGCTTGGGAAAGTAGGCGATCACCCTTTTGTTTATGGGTGTTATATCAAATTCAGGAGCAAGCTATGGGTTTCTATCTTGTCCAGGAGAATCTTTCTTTTCTACTTTGGCATTTTGCTGACTTGATGCCTTAGATTTGACTTCAACACCTCTATCTCTTCCAGGAGAGCGATCAGTTCCCTCAGATTCTACTGTTGTTTCAGGAGCTTTTTTAGGTTCTTGATTTTCCATACCGTTTTTGCACCCTAACCATATAATGAATAACCATTACGTGAGCATAATAGCATCTTATTCTCTCTCTACTGCCCCAAGAGCTTTTAATGTATTTTTTTCAGATGTAGTTAAACCAATTACATTGTTAATCTTCATACCTTCATAGGGTCTATCAATTCTTAGGGTTTTTAGGCATTCGCCTGTTTCAATATCCCAAAGTTTGATAGTTTCGTCTTCGCTACTACTAACTAACATGAAACCATTGGGGCTAAAGGCAATTGACCGTACTGCTTTGCGGTGTTCCTGAAAAGTCTTGAGACAAGCATTGGTGCTGATATCCCACAGTTTTATTGTTTGGTCATCACTACCACTGGCTAAAGTCTGCCCATCTGGACTAAAGGCAATTGTTCTCACTCGATATATATGACCTTGAAAGGTTTGTAAACATTGCCCAGTATGAATATCCCACAGTTTAATTGTCCGATCGCCACTGGCACTAGCAAGGATGTCTGCACGAGGGCTGAACGCGACTGATAAAACCCAATCACTATGTTCTGATAAGGTTTGCAAACAAATTCCGCTACTGATATCCCACAATTTGATAGTGCGATCGTTGCTTCCACTTGCCAGGATTTTACCGCAAGAACTGAAGGTAATTGTTTGTACGCGATCGCTATGCCCTATCAAAGTATGCAGACATTCTCCCGTATGCCAATCCCAAATCTTAACTGTTTTGTCACGACTACCACTTGCCAAAAGTTTACCATCAGGGCTGAAACTAACGGTATGTACCCAACTACTGTGTCCCCAAAGTGTTTGCAAACATTCTCCGCTACTTTGATCCCAAATTTTGATCGTTGCGTCGTCACTGCCACTGGCTAGAATCTGACTGTGATGCTGAGTTGAAGTTATGTTGCAATCATGTATCTTTTGAGGAGCAAAGCTAACTGAGGATATCAGATTAGTATGTCCTTGTAATATTCGGAGGCATTGTCCAGTGTTGATATCCCACAATCTTACCTGTTGGTCTTCACTGCCAGTTGCCAACATTTGACCATCGGGACTAAAAGCAACAGATAATATCCAATTACTATACCCATCTACGGTTCTCAAACATTGCCCTGTATGGAGATCCCATAACTTCATTGTTTGGTTTTCATTAACACTGACTAAGGATTGACCATCCGGGTTAAAATTAACTAACCAAACGCGTGAAGCGAAGCTGTCGCCGTTAGGCGAATCGCTATGTTCATGCAAAGTTTGCAGACATTCCCCTGTGATAAAATTCCATAGCTTAACTGTTTTATCTTCGCTTCCCGTTGCCAGTATCTTACCATCTGGGCTGAAAGCAACTGCCCACACATAACTGTTGTAGTCTGGTAAAGTTTTAATGCACTCACCGCTAGCTAAATCCCAAAATTTTACCTTTTCGCCATCACTGGCAGTTACCAGTGTTCGTCCATCCGAACTCAAAGCTACAGATAAGACCCAGTTGATATGAGTTGTGATAATTCGTAAACATTCCTCTGTGTCAACATTCCAGACTCTAACGGTTTGGTCTTCACTAGCAGTTACCATTTGCTGATCTGGGGTGAAGGATACGAAAATAACTCGATTGGTGTGTCCTGATAAAATTTTGAGGCATTGTCCGGTGTTAGTATCCCACAATCTCACAGTTTGGTCGTTGCTGCCACTGGCTAAAATTTCTCCGTCCGGACTAAAAGCTAAAAACTGCACCCAACTAGTATGGCCTTGAAGAGTTTTAAGGCATTGTCCGGTGTTAGTATCCCACAATCTTACTGTTTGGTCGTTGCTGCCACTGGCTAAAATTTCTCCGTCTGGACTAAAAGCCAGACACTGCACCCAAGCTTTATGACCATTGCAGGTAATGATTTGCTTAATGTTTGCAACTTCCCACAAATAAATTTCATTATCTGTGCTTGTTGCTAGCAGCTTTCCATCTGGGCTAAAGGTTGCTGATAAAACCCCTCCTAAAGTTCGAGTCAAAGCTGATTTACTCAGATCAGAGTTGGCGAAGTTGACTTGATGCAAATTTATACCTTGTAGGTAGGCTTGCCAAACCGTTAAGTTAGAAAAATCATAACCACTCAGGTTTACTTGGAGTTGCCAGAGTAAATTAAGAATATTACCTGCCGCATATCCTGGTTTTCGTAAGCCAAATGACTTTAATTGTAACAATATTTGATTTAAGCAATTCTGCACATTTTCTGCGCTACCAAAAAAACTTAATAGCTTATATATAATAGGCTTGAGAATCAGTTTAATTTGAGCATTTCTTATGTAATCTTTTGCAGTAGCTTTGATTAATGTACAACTATCAAATAACGCTATTTCCCCATTTTCTATTTCTTGACATATCTGTGTAATTAATCGGTCAATTACATATTCCATCACCACTTGTTGTTGAGTAAATTTTCCGGCATTCTTCTCAATTAGACAGCGTAATTGTAGCGATTCTAAAGTTTCCAAACAATTCTTAAGTGAAACAGCAGGTATAATATCTGCTTGTAATTCAGAAATTGATACCCATTCTCGATTAATTGTTAGCCAATACATTACCTGTTGTTCTAAAGCTGACAAGCGGTTAAATTGCTGCTCTAATAAATCCGAAATATCACCAAATACAATGGTTCCTTGTTCTAAAAACTCAGAAGTATTGCTATCAAATAATTCCTGAATAATAGTTGCGGCAATCTTCAATGCTAGGGGATTGCCTCCATAATAATCTACCAATACTCGACTTTGGCTTTCTGATATATAAAAGCCTTTATCTGCTATGATTGCCTGTCCATCATATTGCGTTAACCCAGATAATCTTAATGAACGAATTGGAGAATTTATAGTTTCTCTAATACTAATTTCTCTGGGTTTTTCTCTGCTAGTTAATAATACACAACTTTGATGATTTGTTTCTGCTATACATCTGATAATTTGACCATATTCGGCATACTCTGGTTGATATCCTCCAGCGCGTTCTTCACTAGATAAAATAGATTCAAGATTATCTAAAATTAATAGAGAACGAGAGGCACGCAGAAATTCCATTAATCGAGAAATTTTACCGTCTAATGTTTCTGGTAAATCAGTTTCTCGCTGGTGAGAAAAAAAGTTAATTAAGTCGGTCAATAGTTCATGGATTGATGGTGCATTGCGAAGACTGCGCCAAATTATGTAATCAAATTCTTCTTGGAGAAGCTGTGCTAGCTTGACAGACAAAGCGGTTTTACCAATTCCTCCCATACCAATTAAAGTAATGAGTCGGCAGCGATCGCTCACAATCCATTGTTTTAATAGGGTGAGTTCTTCTTTACGTCCGTAAAAAACTGAGACATCAATCGCCTCTCCCCAGTCCCGAAGTTTACTATTACTGCTTTTTTGAATATTTTTACTCGGATTATTGTCGGCATTATCAAAATTTAGGTCGGCGATTTCTTGCCAATTTAGTGCCAACTTCTGGCAGAGTTCCTCAAATGTCGCCTGATCAACAGGTTTACCAGTTAAAAAGTTACTGACTGTGGCTAAAGCCATCCCAACATCCTCAGCTAAAGCTTTTTGGCTGGCAAAACCGTTACGTCTAATTGCCAGCTTCACTTTCCCAATGTATTCCTGGCTAACTCTGAGTGATCTAGGCATAGCTTATCCCCAAAAAATCACACTGATGAATAAATAGCAAAAGTCAGTCGAAACCAGAAATAAGTCAGTATCTCTCAGGCGTGAACTCAGTATGCAATGAAGTTAGATGTATTTAGAAGGTATATTGTTTTAAGTCTATGAGCATTAAATCTTTTTCTGACAACACAAGTGAAGCTGAAAAGTTAAAAAATGGTAGCCCCATAAGATTGACTCCAAATCAGCATAATACCATAAATGATAAATCTGGCACTGGCATTTTTGCTGCAAGTAAGTCATCGTTAACTGTCTCATCTTTGACGAACATCCAACCAAACTCACCGTTGGGTATTGTTCCTGGCTCAGTGGCTTCTGTAATAGTCAAAATGCTAGAAGAGATGGGAGTGCAATATGCCTTTGGTGTTTCCGGAGGAGCAATTGTCCCTTTATGGTACGCTCTGCAACATAGTTCTATTCAGGTGCTGCACTTTCGTCATGAAGCAGGCGCAGCATTTGCTGCTACTGAAGCATACTTTGCTAGCGATCGCCCTGTTGTGGTATTTGTAACTACAGGGCCAGGTCTTACTAATGCGTTAACAGGTTTATTTGCGGCTCGTTGGGAAGGTGCAAAGGTAATTTTTGTCTCGGCCGCTACTTCAACATCTCAGCGTGGACGCTGGGCTTGCCAGGAAACCAGTACCTATACTATGCCCAGTACAGGAATTTTTACCTCAGAATCTCTATTCCATTATGCACATACCCTCGAATCCGATGATGAACTTCCAGAGGTTTATCGCAGGCTGACTTTGGGTTTAGCCCAACCAGGAGGCTTTGTCGCACATTTGAGTATTCCTACTAACATTCAAACAAGTTTAGTTCAGACAGCCTTACCACGAGTTAATCTCTGCTTTTCTCCAGTCGCCGCTAGTGAAGAAACCATTGCAGGATGTGCACGGTTGTTGTCGCCTGAAAAATTTGCTATCTGGGTTGGCTTTGGTGCTAGAGGTGCAGCAGCAGAAATTCTTCAGTTGGCTGAGAAGACGGGGGCTGCGGTCATGTGTTCGCCGCGTGCCAAAGGTATTTTTCCAGAGAACCATCCGCAGTTTGTCGGAGTCACTGGCTTTGCTGGGCATAGGTCTGTTTTAACTTATATGCAAAAGTACCGTCCTCAACGAGTGTTGGTACTGGGAACGCGCTTGAGTGAACTCACTTCATTTTGGCATCCAGGCATGATTCCTGAGAAAGGTTTTTTACATATTGATATTGACCCAAATGTGCCTGGAACTGCATACCCAAATGTCGATACGTTCGCTATTCAGTCTGATGTGGGAATGTTTGTGAAAGCATTGCTGAAGCACTACCCTAATGCTCAAAATCAAGCAACTATACTATCTCAAACTGAGCGTCAACAAATCAATCCCCGAATCAAGGGCTTGGTGCGTCCAAAAGTACTCATGGATGCAATTCAACGGGTGATAGTTGAACAGAGCAATGCCATAGTTATGACCGAGGCGGGTAACTCCTTAGCATGGGGAAATCACTTATTGCAATTTACTCAACCGAATCGTTACCGAGCTAGTACAGGATTTGGTTCTTTAGGCCATTTCGTCACGGGTGTGCTTGGTGCAACCTTAGCACACAAAGCAAAGGCAGTTGCCATTGTTGGCGATGGTGCAATGCTGATGAACAGTGAGGTCAGCACAGCTGTGAGATACCAGATTCCTGCTGTTTGGATTATTCTCAACGATGGATGTTACAACATGTGCGGTCAGGGATCGACTTTGCAGGGCTTCGCAGGGATGGATGTAGAAATTCCGCAGGTGGATTTTGTGAAACTTGCCTGTGCGATGGGAGCCGATGGTATCCGTGTGGAAAGTGAATCTGATATCTGCACCGCCCTCAAGAAAGCGATCGCTTCTCCTGTTCCCTTTGTAGTTGATGTGATTATCGATCCGCATGAACCTGTGCCGATAGAAGGTCGGATTGACAGTTTGATTTCCCAAGGCATTACAAATTCATAGAAAGGAACTGATCATGAAAAGTTATCCTGTTGGCATTCGCTCTTTAGCATTGAGCTTTCCTAGCAACATCTGCACCAATGATTACTACCGCCAAAAATACCCAGAACTAATTTCTCAGTCGGAGCAAAAAAGTCTGGCTAGGCTATTTTCACTTGCTGATTCTACTCCTAGCAATGAATTTGATCAGGAAATGATGCCTTATCTTTCAGACCCTTTCCGGGGTGCTGTTGAGCGCCGGATACTAGCTCCAGGTGAATCATCGTTAACTCTAGAGTATCGTGCAGCACGAGATGCTTTAGAGGTAGCTAATTTAGCTGTAGAAGACATTGATTTGGCGATCGTTACCTCTTTTGGTACAGATGAAGTTGTAGCTGGTAATGCTGCGTTTCTCGTCAATCAACTTGGTTTGCGCTGTGCTGCGTGGAATCTGAATTCCATGTGTTCAAGTGCTATGGTTGCATTGCAAACTGCAAGTACATTAGTGCAAGCAGGAGACTACAGTAGCGTTCTAGTAGTTACTTCCTGTGCATATTCTCGGCTTTTGGATGAGAGAGATACCATCTCTTGGATTACTGGTGATGGTGCTGGAGCAATTGTGGTTAGTCAGCTTAAAGCTAACCAAGGAATTCTCGCTAGTAAAACCGTTCACTCTGCCGAGACTTGTGGCTCATTTCATACTGAAATTGCCGAGGATGTTCAAGGAAATATGCGATTATTTATGAAAACAGGCAAAGGCGCGAATCGAGTGATTAGTAACACTGCCGCCGATTTTCTACTGAAAACTTGCGAGGGTGCGATCGCCGCAGCCAACGTAACCATCGACCAAATCGACTTCTTTATTTTTAATACCCCAACAGCTTGGTTTACTAAATTTGGCGCTCGTGTCTTAGGGATTAACATAGAACGCACCATCAATCTTTACCCTCAGTATGGCAACATCGGGCCTGTACTTCCCTTGGCTAATCTATATCATGCTGCGCTATCAGGTAAGATTCGTGAAAATGACTTAGTTCTTGTCTATTCGTTTGGGGCATCAGCAAATGCCACTGCAACCGTGATGCGCTGGGGCGATGTAGCTTTAGGTTCTGTACATCTGTTGGAGCCATCTGGGATTAAATGAGGTTAACATCTTTCCCTCACTATATTTTCAAGCACTCAGTGGGGTATACCAAAGAGCTTCAATGGCTAATCTCGCTCACCAAAAAGAGAATTTTTAACTCAGCAAATAAAGAATATGGATTTGCATCTTAAAGGAAAACGCGCCCTTGTCACGGGTAGTAGCTCTGGTATTGGTGAAGGCATTGCTAAAGCACTGACACAAGAAGGGGCGATCGCAGTTGTACATGGTCGCAATCAAACACAAGCTAGTCGTGTAGTTCAGGAGATTGTTGCTAATGGTGGAGAAGCGTTTGTTGCTATTGGTGATTTAGCTACTGATACAGGCGCAGAGCAAGTAGTAGATAAGGCCTTATCAAACCTTGGGGCTGTGGATATTTTGATTAATAATGCTGGTACTTACTTCATGCGTGATTGGATGAACTCAACACCCAGCCAATGGATGGAGCTTTACAACATCAATGTTGTTTCGATGGTACGTATAACTCAGCTTTTAGTGCCACAAATGCGAAAACTTGGTTGGGGACGCATCATAAATATGTCTAGTAGTGTAGCTATACAACCAATATCTACGCCTGACTATTCGGCAACCAAAGCTGCTAACCTCAACTTAACAGTGAGTTTAGCAAAAGAATTAGCCGGAACTGGAATTACAGTAAATACAGTAAGCCCTGGTTCAATTGTCACACCCGGTTTGAACGAAATCATGCTGCAAATAGGTTCAGCGCAAGGATGGGATACAGATTTAGAGCAGATTCAGCAGCATCTGTTAAAAGGGATGATGAGCAATCCCACTGGTAGACTCGGAACCGTTGATGACGTAGCGCATATAGTAACATTTCTTTGTAGTCCTCTTGCTGGCTATATTAACGGTTCTAACTTGCGTGTCGATGGTGGTTGGGTATCAACTATCAACTAGAAACAGAAAAACTCAAGCTAACCTTGCTACTTCTGATTTTTACAAAAAAGGCAGTTATTGCGATCAAAGAGAAGCAATTCATTGTTAATCTTTTTCTGAGCAAAGTCAGGAGTGCCATCAGTGTAAGCTTCTTTCAATACTAACTGCTGCAACTCGAAGCATAATTTACCCTTTTTTGAAGTTACTCTTGACATTTCGATTAACTATGCAGTTATCATTGTAGATGAAATTAAAACTTGAAAAATAACAACTAAATAATCAACCTAAGCCAGGGACTAACATCCCTGGCTTTTTTGGTAAGCCAACAATAATTTGAAGAAATCTCAAATTCATTGAAGATTTTAGTGCCATAAATACTTGTGACAAATTTTCATGAACTTTGGATAGGTTAAACATGGTTATTTGGCATTAGACAAAGTGTTATTTATGTTTTTATTGGCGATAAATTGAAAGATAAAAATATGACTCAACTATATATTATTTGTAATAAAACCTTACTTTTTTATGTCATTTTAACTAACTTTGTGCATACCCGGCAGGCAGCAGATATGCACAAAAATTTGATAATATTTTCACATCTCAATATGAACATATTAAAGAATTAACTTATTGAATTAGGGAGGTTAAGAATGGTAATTAAATTAGAAAACGACAAAAAAATTGTCGGTTATGCTAGAGTTTCTTCTCGTGAACAAGCTGTTGACTCTCATGCTTTAGAACAACAAATAGCAAGACTAAAAGCAGCAGGAGCAACAAAAATTTTCCAAGACATTCAATCTGGTAGCAGGGATAACAGACCTGCTTTGAAAGAATTAATGAAATCCATTAGCGAAGGCAATATCGATGAAGTCATCATCACTAGAATAGATAGAATTGCGCGGTCTTTACCAAAGTTACGAGAATGTATAGAAAATTTTGTAACTACTGGAGTAAATTTCCAAGTTTTAGATCAAGAAATTGATTTGACCACATCCCAAGGCAAATTAATGCTGAATTTATTAGGTTCTCTTGCCGAATGGGAAACTGACCTTTTATCGGAAAGAGTACGTCATGGTAAAAAATACCGTCGCGATCAAAAAGCCGCTAGTGACTCTTATCCTTGGGCTTATAGAACTGTGAATGATAAATATCAACTTAATAATAGTCCATTTCTTTGTTTAATATCCAATAGACCATCTAATTATCTAGAACTCTATAATGAAACAGATTTAACTAAGTTAAATGCTTTAACTGTTAAGGATATAGCCAGAGATTGCGTTGATATTTTTTTACAGGTTAAAGGAGCTACTAGGGCTTTAAAAAGCATATTTCAAAAATATGGTTTAGCTAAAATTAATTATCGGAGAAATGGTAGTGATGGTAAATTTCATTGGACAGTTACAGGGTTTATTTGGTGGTTGAGTAATCCGGTGTTATGTGGTCATACTGCCTATCTGCAACGAATTAATCTAGGAAAAGGTAAAAGAAAGAAGAATCAGCGCGAAAACTGGGAATTTATCTATAATACGCATCCCGAACACAGACTCCTTACCGATGAAGAATACTTAGAAATTCAGCGCATACTCAAGTTTAATAACAAGAAAGGGCCAATCACAAATCCAGAACTCAATGGAACTAATTCATATCGAGAATATGCCTATCAAAGTGGGCTTGTTTTCTGTGCTGAATGTGGTTCTAAATGCATTACTAAAAGTGCTAAACGCAGAGACGGAGGCAAGTATTATTATTTTGCCTGTAGATACGCAGGGATGGGATGTAAAAATCTAATATCCACCCGGAAACAAAATATTGAGTATGCTCTAATTCAGACTTTAGTTCAACGTTCTCAGACTTTCACAAGTGAGCCAGAACAATCTGCAATACCACAGGAAAAGTCAGAGAAGTTGAAGGAATTGGAGTCAAGGCTAGATGCTCTCGACAGAATTCCGGGTTTTGATCCAGACTTAGAAAACCTCAAGGCTAAAGTTCGTCAGCAAATTGAGGAGGAAATTAATCCTTTTAACTCTGATTCTATTTTGAATAAGAGTACGGAAGAAATTATTCGTGCAGGAAATAATTTGGCAATCTGGCACACACTTTCTCCTGATGATAAGGTCAAAATTTTTCAGCAGATTGTCCATAGGATCACTGTGCAGAACAAAGAAGTTAAAGAAGTCACTCTCAAAATTTGAACGTTTATTCTAATTTGGGCTTATGAATACTCAAAAAATTTTTGATTTAAATAAACTTAGATGTGAAGTTGCTATGCAACAAGCTCTACAGGAATGGCAACCACAGCCTAAAACCTATGGTATTGAATGTCCTAGATGCAGTTCCACTAAACTTGGGAAAAATGGTAAACCTAATGGCGTACAAAAATATTTATGTTATGACTGCGATCGCACTTTTGTTGAAAGACCACGGCTTGTGTGTGAATGTTTAATTCCAGGTCATCAGCCAAATTGTCAATCTTGTCCTCAGTTCCAAGAGTTTTTAGGATTAGTTAAGCAAAAAATGAATAAATTGTACTCTTTGAGCTTTCAAGAGTTACAAGGCCTCAAATCTTCTGATAATGTGGCTAAAACACTTGATTAATATAGTGGTTAAAGTACAATTTGTTACCAATTTGTTTGAAGTTGCTGCATAAGACTTAATTCTCCATCAAACTTGCATATCTTTGTCAAATTTTGCAACACCACTTCTTTTATAAATTAAACCTACTACATTTTGTTCTTGCAAAACATTTTGATTTCGAGTGGTTGCTTGCCATGAACAAAAAAAATTGCAAATTTCGCTATCCTCATATTAACTAATAATGGTGCTTATGGCTTACGAATCTTGGTCACAAGTTGTAATTCGCACAGTTTTAGAATGGGAAAAACGTAAAGCCGAGCTACAATCTACCTCGGCTATTCCAGAACAAAAAACAAAGTCCAAAAACAAAACTGCTTAGTAACGATACTCAATGGCTGTAATGAAGTGGCCATCTACAAATATTTTTTTTACGCAGCCATTGAGTATTAATCGCTTATCTTGTGCTTTCAGTCCTTGCCAATAACTTTTATTAGAAAAAGCCTGTATAATTCGTTCCTTAGCAATTAGGGATTCTTTAGCTGCATTATGTGTTGTTCCAAGCGCGATCGCAATCTGTTCTTTGAGGTCATTTTTTATTTGTTCAATTGCTGAACTTGGTGGTAAAGTTTCCAGTGTATTCAGCGATGCACGCAGGGTTTTTACTTCTGCGGGTTCCTCTACAGGAACTTGCTCATCTGTATCAACAAAGCTTGCTAACCGTTCGGCTTCTTTAGCTAAGAAATCTACTACTTGGATATCTAATATTTTGGATGAAATCATATTTTTATTACTACAATTGCCAGCTTTATACAACCTGCACTGATAATAATAAATGACTTCTCCATCTTTATTTACTCGTTTTGCATGGCGCGTCATCGAACCACCACAATGAGCGCATTTGATTAAATTAGAAAACGGGTTCACTTCGTTCTCGTCTCTGGAAGCCCATCGGTTATTACGATTTTCTCTGATAATCTGTTTTACTCGTTCATGTTCATCGTAGGTGATGATTGCCTCATCGTCGTGGGTTCCCCATTTTACCTTCCACTCGTCAAAGTGTTTGCGTTTTCCCTTTGACTTAACGTAAGTATCATAAGGTAGACCCCCTGCATAAACAGGGTTGACTAATAATGCCTTTAAACCTGCAATCGACCATCTTAGTCCAGACCACGGATAACGCAAGGGGTGGTTAACTTTATTTGGTGTAAAGACAATTTTATCTAAGTCATCATCACTAACAATCCGTGAAGATGTTTCCGCCTTGTTCCAATCAAAAGCTTTTGTTTCAATACCGAAATCTGCGTGCAGTTTACGCACAGTCGCCGCCACTGAACCACACTCAAAAAAAGTATTGAAAATATATCTCGCCACATCAGATACAGTTAATTCTCTGCGTCCTTCTAATAAGCAAACGCATGGTGAGAGATCGCAGACATATTTATCTTTGTTGATACGATATCCTAATGGGGCAACTCGGTGACTTTTTCCTTGGTTTACCCGATGACGACGTTCACTCTTTAATCTCTCTGTCACCATTCTGACCTCGAATTTGGCAGCCGCCAGCAACATATCTATTGTTAATTCTCCACCCAAACTATCAGGGTCAACTCCTTGGTCTAGAGCTATTAATTTAATTCCCTTAGAACGCAATACCTCCAACAAGGAATAAAACAACCGCGATGATGAGCCAATCCGGTCAATTCGGGTAAATTGCAGTGATTTAACCTTACCTTTTGGCGATGTCTTTAAATCATTAATTAATTGTTGTAACCCTTCCCTAACTTCAGTTGTCCGTGATTGAATATCCCAGTACACTTTGGAACATCCAACACCACGCAAGCGTTCTATTTGTTTACGCAACGCACCTTTATCTGTTTGTTGTTCTTCACCGCTGACTCTGGCATAACCCCAACTTTCCATAACAAGGCATAGATACGACTTTCAATTATATTAGATAGCAAATACTTCTATTCTCAGAAGTTCTCTGAACAATTGCAAAAGCATCAGGGTGAAATATTAGGGGTATAAGAATGAGCGTCATTTATCTAGACAATAATGCGACTACTAAGGTAGACCCACAGGTTTTAGAGGCAATGATGCCTTACTTAACCGAATATTACGCCAACCCCTCAAGTATGCACACCTTTGGCGGGCAACTGGCTAAAGCAGTGAAAACAGCCAGGGAACAACTAGCCGCCCTCCTCGGTGCAGATGAATCAGAAATTGTTTTTACTAGTTGTGGAACCGAGGGAGATAATGCAGCCATTCGCGCCGCTTTGTTAGCCCAGCCAGAAAAACGCCACATCATCACTACCCAGGTAGAACATCCGGCGGTGCTGAATGTCTGCAAACAACTAGAAACCCAAGGTTACAGTGTTACTTATCTTTCAGTAAATAGCCAGGGGCAGTTGGATCTAGATGAACTAGAAGCCTCGCTGACAGGGAACACCGCCTTGGTAAGCATTATGTATGCTAACAACGAGACAGGCACAATTTTTCCAATTGAGCAGATTGGATTACGCGTCAAAGAAAGCGGCGCACTGTTCCACGTAGATGCAGTGCAAGCAGTGGGTAAAATTCCCCTGAACATGAAGACCAGCACAATAGATATGCTAACTATGTCTGGTCATAAGATTCACGCACCCAAAGGTATTGGCGCGTTGTATGTGCGTCGGGGCGTGAGATTCCGGCCGCTGTTGATTGGTGGACACCAAGAACGCGGTCGCCGTGCGGGTACAGAGAATGTTCCTGGTATCGTTGGTTTAGGTAAAGCAGCCGAATTGGAATTGCTGCATTTAGAAGAAGCAACTAAGAGAGAAAGACAGTTGCGCGATCGCCTGGAACAAACTCTCCTCGCAAAAATCCCTGATTGTGAAGTTAACGGCGATACTAAGAACAGATTGCCCAACACCACCAACATCGGTTTTAAATATATCGAGGGTGAAGCAATCCTGCTTTTGTTAAATAAATACGGTATCTGTGCCTCATCTGGTTCCGCTTGCACCTCCGGTTCACTCGAACCATCGCACGTTCTCCGGGCAATGGGTTTACCATACACCACCTTACATGGTTCCATTCGCTTCAGTCTTTGCCGCTACACCACCGACGCTGAAATCGATCGCGTCATTGAAGTTATGCCCGAAATTGTAGAACGTCTCCGCGCTCTGTCGCCATTCAAAAACGACGACGCAGGTTGGTTGCAATCGCAGTCATTAGTCAACAGTCATTAGTCAATGGTTATTCGTCATTGGTCATTATTAGTCATTAGGCACAAATGACCAAGGGCAAATCACAAATGACAAAGGACAAATAACAAAGGACAAAATTCATGTGGGACTACACAGATAAAGTATTAGAACTATTTTACGATCCCAAGAATCAGGGAACGATTGAAGAAACGGGCGAATCTGGAGTTAAGGTTGCAACGGGAGAAGTCGGCAGCATTTCTTGCGGAGACGCTTTGAGACTGCACCTAAAAGTCGAAGTAGAATCTGATAAAATTCTTGATGCCCGCTTCCAAACCTTTGGTTGTACTAGTGCGATCGCTTCTTCTAGTGCATTGACCGAAATGGTTAAAGGTTTAACTTTAGATGAAGCCTTGAAGGTATCTAATAAAGATATTGCAAATTACCTCGGCGGTTTACCCGAAGCCAAAATGCACTGCTCAGTTATGGGTCAAGAAGCCCTAGAAGCCGCAATCTATAACTATCGTGGCATTCCTCTGGCTGCCCATGACGACGATGACGAAGGCGTGTTAATTTGCTCCTGCTTTGGTATCACTGATACAAAAATTCGCCGCGTAGTGAAAGAAAATAACCTTACTACTGCGGAGCAGGTAACAAATTATGTCAAAGCTGGTGGCGGATGCGGTTCCTGTTTAACAAAAATTGATGATATTATTAAAGATGTAGAGCAGGAAGTCGCCACAACCACTAAAAACGCAAATAACGGCATAAAAACAGCAGAAATTCTTAACTCTGGTCAGATAGCTACAGCCACAAGACCACTGACCAACGTCCAAAAGATTGCCTTAATTCAAAAAGTTCTCGACGAAGAAGTAAGACCCGTCCTGATTGCTGACGGTGGAGATGTAGAACTGTACGACATAGAAGGAAATACAGTTAAAGTCATCCTCAAAGGTGCTTGTGGTTCTTGTTCTAGCAGCACCGCCACCTTAAAGATAGCGATTGAATCCAGACTGCGCGATCGCATCAGCAAAGATATCGTAGTACAAGCAGTTGAGCTATAGCTCTCAGTTTTACCCACAGTACAAATACACCCTAATGTGCAACAGCCAAGAACAGAAAGTAGGATTTAACCGATACGATTGTTTTCCCATCAATGTTTTATTCCTACTGACGACAAACAGCTAACAGCACATAGGCAAAGATATTCAACGCCTACCTGCAATTTCAATATCCAACACGCTTCAAAGGAAAAGGATATGAGTGCAACATTGTATGACAAACTTGGCGGACAACCGACTATTGAGAAAATAGTTGATGACTTACACAAACGCATCTTGGCAGACAACACCCTCAAACCATTTTTCGCTAACACAGATATGGCGAAACAGCGCGCTCATCAAATTGCATTCTTCTCTCTGATATTTGAGGGGCCAAAGCAATACACTGGTCGCCCAATGGACAAAACACACACAGGTATGAGTCTACAGGAACCACACTTTGATGCGATCGCCAAACACTTAACTGAGGCTATGGCTGTAGGTGGAGCATCAGCAGAAGACACCAAAGCTGCGTTAGATCGCGTTTCCAGCTTGAAGGGAGCTATTTTGAACAAGTAATCGGACTGACGCATTGATAGCTGACTAATAGCTAAGTCAAGTCTTACCTAACGTTCCCAGTTTCTCCAGATTATGGCGTATTTGTAAAGTGTGTAATTACTTTGTCATTTGCCTAATAAACAACAAATGACAAAGGCTAAATAAAATTTTAACCCCGAATCATTATGACACCAATATCCACCAATTTTGCTGTAGAGCGATCGCCCCCGGCGTGTGCCTAAGCGACGTTC
Organism: Nostoc sp. C96; assembly: GCF_059384975.1. NCBI lineage: Bacteria > Bacillati > Cyanobacteriota > Cyanophyceae > Nostocales > Nostocaceae > Nostoc > Nostoc sp. C96. The sequence continues at coordinate 2,807,933 of NZ_CM182020.1, forward strand.
TACAAACCCCTCACAGCCATAGCTCAACAGGCGTGAGATTCTCAAAAAAACCCAAAGACCCACTAAACCAACCAATTCTAGGAAAAGAGAACCATGACTGACGAAAAAATTAGACAGATAGCTTTCTATGGTAAAGGTGGTATTGGTAAATCTACCACCTCCCAAAACACCCTGGCAGCTATGGCAGAAATGGGTCAACGCATCATGATCGTAGGTTGCGACCCTAAAGCAGACTCCACCCGTTTGATGCTCCACGCCAAAGCACAAACCACCGTATTACACTTAGCTGCTGAACGCGGTGCAGTAGAAGACCTAGAACTCGAAGAAGTAATGCTCACCGGTTTCCGTGGTGTTAAGTGCGTAGAATCTGGTGGCCCAGAACCCGGTGTAGGTTGCGCTGGTCGTGGTATTATCACCGCTATTAACTTCTTGGAAGAAAACGGTGCTTACCAAGACCTAGACTTCGTATCCTACGACGTATTGGGAGACGTTGTGTGCGGTGGTTTTGCTATGCCTATCCGTGAAGGTAAAGCACAAGAAATCTACATCGTTACCTCTGGTGAAATGATGGCGATGTACGCTGCAAACAACATCGCTCGTGGTATTTTGAAATACGCTCACTCCGGTGGTGTACGCTTAGGTGGTTTGATTTGTAACAGCCGTAAGACAGACCGGGAACACGAACTCATCGAAACCTTGGCAAAACGGTTGAACACCCAAATGATTCACTTCGTACCTCGTGACAACATCGTTCAACACGCTGAATTGCGTCGGATGACCGTTAACGAGTACGCACCAGACAGCAACCAAGGTAATGAATACCGTGAATTAGCTAAGAAGATCATCAACAACGACAAACTCACCATTCCTACACCAATTGAAATGGATGAATTAGAAGCACTGTTGATTGAATACGGTATCCTCGATGATGATTCCAAGCACGCAGAAATCATCGGTAAGCCCGCAGAAGCTACCAAGTAGGTAATTCCCTAATTGGGAGACAAGGAAAGTATGAAGTATGAAGTGTGAAGTATGAAGTGTAAAGTCTGAAATCTCAAATATTTCATCTTTTAACCTTCAGCTTTGATCCTTTAGCCTTCAACCTTCATCCTTCTCCTCTCCCTTTTTTCCCTAAATTTCCCCATCCTTAACAGTAACCGAGGCAGACTATGACACCTCCAGAAAACCAAAATCTTGTAGATGAAAATAAGGAACTTATTAAAGAAGTTCTGCAAGCTTACCCCGAAAAAGCTCGCAAAAAACGCGAAAAACACCTCAACGTCCACGAAGAAAGCAAGTCCGATTGCGGCGTTAAGTCTAACATCAAATCTATTCCTGGTGTAATGACCGCCCGTGGTTGTGCTTATGCAGGTTCTAAAGGTGTGGTTTGGGGCCCTATTAAGGACATGATCCACATCAGCCACGGCCCAGTAGGTTGCGGTTACTGGTCTTGGTCTGGTCGTCGTAACTACTATGTAGGTATCACAGGTATCAACTCCTTTGGTACCATGCACTTCACCTCCGACTTCCAAGAACGCGACATCGTATTCGGTGGTGACAAAAAACTCACCAAAATCATCGACGAACTAGAAATTCTCTTCCCTCTAAACCGTGGTGTTTCCATTCAATCTGAATGTCCCATCGGTCTAATTGGGGATGACATCGAAGCTGTAGCTAAAAAAGCTTCTAAGCAATATGGTAAACCAGTTGTACCCCTACGTTGCGAAGGTTTCCGTGGTGTATCCCAGTCTTTAGGACACCACATCGCTAACGATGCTATCCGTGACTGGATTTTCCCTGAATTTGACAAGGCTAAGAAAAACAACACAATCGACTTCGAGCCAAGCCCCTACGACGTAGCCCTAATCGGTGACTACAATATCGGTGGTGACGCTTGGGCCAGCCGGATGTTATTAGAAGAAATGGGCTTGCGTGTTGTTGCTCAGTGGTCTGGTGACGGTACACTGAACGAGTTGATTCAAGGCCCTGCTGCTAAATTAGTTCTGATCCACTGCTACCGTTCTATGAACTACATCTGCCGTAGTTTGGAAGAACAATACGGTATGCCTTGGATGGAATTCAACTTCTTCGGCCCCACCAAGATTGCTGCATCTTTACGCGAAATCGCCGCTAAATTTGACTCTAAGATTCAAGAAAACGCTGAGAAAGTCATCGCTAAGTACACACCAGTGATGAATGCGGTACTTGAAAAGTATCGTCCTCGCTTGGAAGGTAACACCGTAATGTTGTACGTAGGTGGTCTACGTCCTCGTCACGTTGTTCCCGCTTTTGAAGATTTGGGTATCAAAGTTGTCGGTACAGGCTACGAATTCGCTCACAACGACGACTACAAACGTACCACCCACTATATCGATAACGCCACCATCATTTACGATGACGTTACCGCCTACGAATTCGAGGAATTCGTTAAAGCTAAGAAGCCTGATTTAATCGCTTCTGGTATTAAAGAGAAGTACGCCTTCCAAAAGATGGGTCTACCCTTCCGTCAAATGCACTCTTGGGATTACTCCGAACTTGGCAATGGGGCGAATATGTCAGGTATATCAAGATTTTCTTGTGAAGGGAGAAAAAAGAGTCTATTTTTAGCCTAAATGCAGGTTTTAGGGTTATGTAGGAACAATATATTTTTGCTGCTTAAGACAATGTAACTCTTATATGGTAGGGCTTTTGGGTTTTGCTTAGATTTTGTTTACTAAAAAAATGTAAATTAAAAAACTATTTTAACTGAATTTTTTTAGATTAATATGGGCGATCGCTCACAATAATACTCTACTAATGTCTATGAATAGTTTTTTATAACTAGTCTGTGCTAAAAATCACAACATTGCACGTAAAAAGTTAGATATAATAAAAACCATTGCTCTTGTTCATATCTAATCTGAGACATCTACCCAAATTTTATGCTTTTAGAAACTTTGGCAACTAAGGCTGTAGAGTATTTTGCATTGCAAGTGTCAGGTGGTGCTTTACAAAAATTGGGGGCGGATGCAAAAGACTACCTTCAAAAGTTAGTTGGTTTAATATACAGTCACTTTGCGGGTAGGCAAGAAATTCAGGAAGCTACACAAAATCCACTAGCATTAAAAGCTGCAATTATTAGTGAGGCTCCAAACAATGTTGCTTTTCGTGAAGACTTAGAGAGTGTAGTTACCAAGTTGATTGAGATTGAGGGAAATAGCAATAGTGGAAACGTGAATCAAATTTCTAATGGCTCTGGCTCAAATATTAATGCGCCACAGAATACAGGATATATAGCAGGAGGAAATCAGTACTTTCGGGGCTGATAATCTTCATGTACATTTTAATTCAAATTATGAATCATCACCAACAGAGCTTCCTAAACACTTAAGATTAACCTCATTTTGGAGGAAGCTTTGCAATTATATAAAAACATTAGTATTTTTATTTGTAGTATTGATGACATGGTTTTTTCTGGGAATTACGGCAACCCATGCTTTTCCTGGGAGCATAGTAACGTCTCTTATCAATTACTTATTTAGTGGGTTTCAGACACATAAATGGAAGTTAAATAAAGCTTTCGATCAATCTCTGAACTTTATTTGGCAGGAAGTCAGATCAAAATTACATAATATTCCTTCTTCTGAGTCAGTAATTGCTACCGGAGATAAGCTAGAAGCTAGAAAATTAAGTAAACTTGACTCTGAGTATTGGCTGTTTGTACGAATTACTGAGTTAATTACAGCAGGCGTTAATGTAGCCGATAAAGATGTAATTGATTGGAAACTAAGCGAATTAGATGAACAAAGAGACATTATTAATGATAGGTTACAACCTCTTAAGAAAAGATATTATAGCTTATTAAGTACAATTCAAGATGTATGGCATTCCTGTTATGCAGTTTTTACTCTTGAAGCAATCAGACGAGAAAAAGGCTTCAAAAGAATTGAAAAAATTTTAACTGATTTGCTAATTGCTTATATAGTTCAAGAGCCTTCCAAAGAGAATATACAGGAAATGCTAGAAGTTTTGGATGAAAAATTGACAAAGAATCCAAGGCTCAAAACTTTATACCAAACATCACGTTTACTCAACTGGGTTTACTCATATATTGGAAACTTGAGTACGGATGTTGACGAAGATCCTATTTATAAAGATTATCCAGTAAGAGCTAGACATGGAAAAAACTGTTACCATCTCCCTAATGGTTGCAGTCAATATCCTCGTGTCGAAAAACATGAACATAGAGAAAAAATTTTATTCTTTAAAACTAGTCAAGAAGCAAAAGCTCAAAACTTGGATTTATGTGGAAGTTGCAAGAGAATTTTAAAGTTGGAATAAGTAGACAATAATAGCCAGAATAAGTCTATAGGTGCGCTCGCCTGAATTCAATTTACACTCAACAATTAACGCGTTGAAGAGAAATTGTTAAAAGTTCTCTTCAACTAAGTTATCAGCCAAATTAATCTTCTAACTTTCTTAGGAAATCTGCAAGCACACTTTTATTTTGGAAGGTTGCCCTAATCGTATCATTGTTGTTGTAGTCAACAATAACTTCAAACCTTTCAAATTTGCCACCAGGGTTTTCAATATCAAGTGTATTTAACTCTTGAATTGCATTATCAATACTCTCAAACTCATATTTTACTCCGAAAAGTGGCATAATAACTATTCTAGTAATGTAACGCTCAAGACTGTTTCTCAGCGTTGTCATAAAAGTGTCTACTTCTTTTTGAGACACTTGCATCAAAGCCTGTCTAAGTTTCTCTTTATCTAAGTTACTCAGACTTGCTAATTTCTTTGATGCTGTTGAATAAATTTCATCAGCAGTATCTTCATCAAAGGCAACATCGAAATCAATTGATTTGAACGCTGAAACTACATCTTTATAAGGAATATAAATAACTGCAAAGCCATTATTTTTTAGTTGCTCTAGTGCTGGTTTAGTAAAGTCGCCAGCTAACACAACTCCGTAAAATGGTGCTGACAGATGATGAAGTTCAATAATAGGTAAGATGGCTCCTTGTATTTCTTGAGCCTTGTTCTTGGAGTGTTTTGTATATCTCCGCCATGCAGACTCAATAAATGCAACTGGTCTACCCAGTTTCTCCTCTGTACCATCAACCTCAATAACAAAATCTAAATCGTGTTTGTTACCATATTTATCTTCCCAAGTAACTTTTTTCCCAGTTCTCGCTGGACGCGCTTTTTGCGAATCGAGATAATAATTTTTGGTTTGAGCAAACTGCTGTAATCGGGGTTTTAGAATATCATCTAGAACAATATCTTCTAGGAGCTTTCCTAGTGCTTGACCAAATTTATGTGATGGTGATTGTGCCATAATCTTGCTTTCTATCCAAAGTCTTCCTTCGTGGAGTGGAACATCATGTTTTCTGTTTTTCCACTTGACATTTCGTTGTCTAATCTGTTCAAAAGACCAGCAATCAAAACCTGCTGCGATCGCTAATTTACCTAACCACTTTTCAACAGGAACATATACACCATAAGGCGCTGAATCTCCCACTACAATGCAAATTTGACAATTATCTGTTGCAACTCGACGCAGAGAGTGTAATACAGATGCCATGTCAGCAAAATAAGCAGCAATCATTGTATGATATGCTTTATTGCCCCCCTTAGTTGCTCGAACTGCTTCTAACTCTTTACAAACAGGTATTAGTTCATCTTTGATTACTTCAATAACAGATTCAGCTATCAGAGCCTCTAAGCTCAGTTTCTCTTTAGAAACGTGTTGTGAACTTGAGCGGATTAAAAACTTACGTACTGTGTCATGCAAATCTCCCCAAGAATTAACCTCACCCCAAAAAGTCATTTCGAGACGTGTTGCATCTGCGTAATCATAATTATTTGCATAGGGTGGAGAGGTAATAACTAAATCAATTATATTATCTGGAATACCTGCTAAATTCCTTGCGTCTCCTTGAATCAAGTTAGCTCGGCTGAATTTAGTAAGAGACTGCATATATAGCATATCTTCTCGCATCAAAGAAACTTGCTTATCTAGTGCATCAAAAGGTTCATAAATTTTGACTTTCCGTTTATTTGGGAGAATGTATTGCCATTGTGCTGTACCTACATAGCTGGATGAGCGTAAAATAGCGCAGACTGCCAAAAAAATTAGAGATTGTAAATCTTCCGATAAGTTTGGTGCAATTTCTATATATGCTTGCTTGATTTTTAAGAGATTTATTAGCGTTTCTTCTGTGTAACACTTGCTTAATAAGGCGGGAATATTTTCAGGTAATTTTAGTGTTAAATTAGCTGCGAAATCTTTAATTTCATTTATTGCTGCTAAAAAATCATAGCTATCTACATTCCATGACAGCTTTCCTTTAGCCAGTCGATAAACAAAAGGATGTGCTTCAACACCGTAAGAACTAACACCCAACTGATCAGCAACAATACAAGCAGTACCGGAACCTGCAAATGGATCAAGAATAGTTTGAGGTTCTAACTCTTTAATTAATTGTTCAACCCAAGCCGCAGAGAAACCCGCCGAGTAACGAAACCACCGATGAATAGGTAATTTCATATTGTCAGTGAAAGTTCCTGCTCTTTCTTTAACAATTTTTGGCAAATCATCAGAATTTGAGTTGAACAGCTGAAGCTGAAAGGAATTAGTCATTAAATAAACGGGATGGAATTGTTGTGGCTCAGTCTGAAAAAGCCAGATCAGTCTTTTAGCCACATTTATACAAACTTAGTGTAAGCGATCGCTTATCAAAAACGATTCAGTTAGCGATTCCTCACTCTCAGAATCCTCCGCCGCTTCAGCATTAGCAATCATTTTTATGCGATCGCCTGTATGATTCCTTAATTATGTACTTACTTGCTTTGAGGATAAGGCTTTAAATAAGCATACCTACGCTTACTTAAATGTTCCGCTAGTTCAACAAGCCTACTTTGTACACTATTAGGGAATGAATCAAATGAATGTGGACTCTCTACTAAAACAAGAAACCGCTCACATAGTTTTATACTTTGCCTACATTGATACTTAATTTCTTTTGCCTCCGCTAATTTTTCAAATGTTAAAGCTTCACTTAGAATCAGTATACTTATATAGACTGCATAAAACGCAGATTGTAAAGTATTGGAGGCTTGCCAGTATGAGTAATAAATATCATCCTCCCGATAATTTCCAGAAGCAATCATATTGGGATGAGTATGCTCACTCAAAAACGGAAACATAACAGTATGAACTTCTTTGTCAAACTGGTACTTACTTCCGTAAACTAACGTTGACATACCTATGCCGTAATTTGATATCTCACCAGTTTCAGAATCTATGACTTGGTTAGACAGCTTATTTCCTTTTTTAGAAACAGGATGTTTCAATCGCCCTGTATAAAGACCAATCTTTTTTTGTACAAAGTCATCTATTCGATCAGGATTTTGAAGCACATATACAATGTGTAAATAGCTTTCATAAACGCTGCGTAAAATAATCATGGCATCTTCAGGCAGTCTATTGTCAAGTAGTAGCGAGACAGACATCAATGATTTACAAGCTTTTGTAAAACAGTAGAAAACGTAATCATGCACAACTATCTCTTGCGAAAAATCATCCTCGGTGATCGCATCTGCTGTACCATATTCAAATACTATTTCTTCAAAAAGGCAGATTTGCAAATCAAGTCGTCTTTTAAAGGCAGTTAATAATCTAGCAGAAGCTCTTTGTTCTTTATCAGTCATTATATTTTTTTACTTGTAGGTTGTTTAATAATCCAACTATCGTGATGACCAGTACGAAAGAAAGCCGACGTGAAAGATAATAAAGATAGATTGTGCCTAAGAAAAGAATAGATTTCTATTTCATTAGCATTTTTAGAGATGAGAAAAATTAACTTTGCTAGATCATCTTCACTAAAGTTATGAGGATCAACTCTATATTCCTAGGACTTACGCACTGTACAAAATAACTATCTTGTGCATTAACGTAAATACGTTGTTTCAGGCTCTTATCAATCACCTTTAATTGAGTGCGATCGCTAAAATCTCATTGAAAAATCTAGCTATTAGCCTTGAAAACTCCACCCGTTATTTTGGCTTTTCTGTCAATGCGTAAGTCCTAATTCCTTTGGTGGATAATCACCTTCGAGAGCATTAGCGAAGCGCATAATATTTGAAATATTCAACTATTTCAAATAGTAGTACACTCGTGTTGAATTGAGTTAATCGCTATACTGTTCTTTATCAGTGTTCATCATGTTATATGGTTGTATAACACACATTAAATATGTTGATATTACGTTACGCTTGTTTGACAAGTTGATGAAAAATATCTTTGTACAGGCACAGGAATCTAACAGAACACGAGAATTGTATAATATCGAACAATATGCAACACGCATTGCATTGGTACGAGCGCCCATATCAATACTTTTTCACTCCAGCAATTTCACTCTTTATTGATTGATGCGATCGCCTGTGAACATACTTCTTTCTCGTGCAGCATCTATTGAAGCGATCGCACTTTACCATACCTAATTATCAACGAGAGATCGCCTGTGAAGATACTTCTTTTTCGTGCAGCATTTATTGATGCGATCGCACTTTACTATACTATAATTCAGTGTTTAAATAAGTTACTCAAGCTGACACACCCTGTACACCGAACTTGATGGCTATCCATATAGAAAGATTGCTTCTGATCGTATATTTTTAGTTAAATCCTGTACCTGATCATTAGTTATATTAGACAAATTTGATATGTTTTCTAATATCTGTATTTGTGTTAGCGAAGATATTACTCGCTGTCTAGCTTCATTGTCTGTGTTTCCAAATGCAATTATACTTCTATTACTAGAGCAATACGAGTATCCCTTAAAATAAATGCTAGAACTAGGTAATTGGTCAGATATTTTTATCCGTTTGATATGAAGTATCTGACTGTGATGTTCATGGTTAGAATTTAAATTACGGTAGCCTGTTGTGATCTCATTAATTGTAGACATAAATGTATCAATTACAAAATCAGATATGAGAGCAGTGTTAATTTCATTTGGTAAACTATTAACCATAATATTGAAATCATTTGAGAAATCTTTATTTGAAAAATTTGTTTTAAGATATTTAAGAGATAGTAAATAATCGCAATATAAACCATATATTATAACTGACCAAGATTCTAGGATAAATCTTTCAGCATTTATATTATTACTATATTTTATAGCTTCCTATTTGCAAAAAGCAAATATTTCAACTCATACTTAATAAAGTTAAGCATCGGGTTAAAAAATACTAGAATATTAGAAATTTTTAAATAAAATTTAATTTTTAAGTTTATTCAACTTTTTTTATAAACCAACTCTATCTTTAACTTCTCAATCTCCAACTTTAATCTCTCATTCTCCATCCTCAACCTAGCATTTTCCTCTCTAATAACCTCAATCTCATTCCTCTTAGTCAAAGCCTGATTAATCGCCAACTTCCGCATATCTAGCGAAAACCAACGCTGATAAGTTTGTGTATGAACTTGCACACTATGTCCTAAATTATCTGCTGCTGCTTTGATTGGTATGCCTAAAATATGCGCTCGAATTGCCCAGGCGTGACGTAAATCGTAAGGTTTAAAATCTAATTCAATTTTGCGGAACCACCAACTAATTCGTTGTGTTAAGGCTGTTATTTCTGCATGATTAGTTTTATCTTTTTTACTAATTGCCGTTGCCAGCATTTCTAAATATTTAGGGTTCCTTAAATCAAACTCATCAATCCATTCTTTATGTAATGGTAATGCTTGTCTTTCGCCAGTTTTACACTCTTTATCTACCTTCCAAGTTAAATCAACATTCTCTTGACTTAACCACCAATCGATATTAGGGTTGATAAAAATTTCTCTGGGGCGTAAACCAAAAACTGCTAACATTCCATACGTCCATCGCCAAAGTTGCCAGCTATCTTTCACATCTTGGTTAACTTGATTGCCTCTTGTATTTAAATATTCTTCAAATTTGCTAATTCCTGATAATATTTCTGCATCTGTTGGGATGTTGCGAGAATTGCGATCGGGCATTTTGGCATATTTAGACAAGTCAATTTCTATATTGAATGTCTGGCAAAAGGATGATATTGCTCTAGCAGCATTGTATCTAGCCCATTCTTTATCGATTTTTTCAATTGAATTAATGAGATTTTCCGCAGTTGCTAAATCTTGAGGATTAGTGTATCGATGGGTGCGGGAAAAATAATAGAAAAATGTATGTTCACTCTTAGTTGTGCGTTTATGGGTTTTAAAATACTCTTCTGCGAATTTTTCCAATAACTCGCCTATGGTTTGTGAATCTTTTTTCGTGGCTTCTTTGCCTAAATACTTATCGTTCCATTCAAAGGTTTTCCGAGCAATTAATTTGCCTAATTCATAAGCTTCTTCCTCAGCCGTCTTGAGTCCATCCAAGTTGGCGGGAATGTTCAAACTAATGTTGTATTGCTTTCTGCCAGTGCCGTTGGTGTCTTTGTCACCGGGTTTAATTGGTAACGTCGCTCGTAATTGCAGACTTCCATTCGATTCCCGAATTGATACTTTTGTCTTTGCAGACTTCAAACGCAGATTTATTTTTTCTAGTTCTTGTAAGACTTTGGCTCTCATGTGTTCTCTTTGCTGCTGTGCTTGCAGACTTGAGCCGAGAAAACTGCCGTCGGTAGATGAAAGTGGCTCTAAGTCTGCAAAGGCTTGCTGATATTTGTCTTTACCCTGATTTTCCATCACTGTGGTATTAGCCTATATTTAGCCTAAAATTAAATGTGTTATCAGCGAACAATGTTTAAAACTAACACTATTTAAGGTAAACATTTCGCTGTTTAAAGCCATTAAACCACAAAAAGGATTACTCCGGCCCTTATCACGGTTATGACGGATTTGCTATCTTCGCTCGTGATATGGACTTAGCACTCAACAGCCCCACTTGGAGCTTGATTGGCGCTCCTTGGAAGAAAGCTGCTACCAAAGCTAAGGCTGCTGCTTAATTCCCAAGAATCAACGGATAGCCTGGGGTTTTTAGCCCCAGGAACTTAGGGAAGAATGGTGAATGCTGAATGCTGGATGAAGATTTTTATTCATTATTCATGATTCATCACTCGTGACTCCCAAGGGGAGGAGTGAACCCCCCAGGCTCTCCCAACACTTCAATTACTACACCAACCAGCAAGCGTAGAGAGACAGACAAATGCCACAGAATCCTGAAAGAATTGTAGACCACGTTGATCTATTCAAACAGCCAGAATACACCGAGCTATTTGAAAACAAGAGAAAGAACTTTGAAGGCGCACATCCTCCTGAAGAAGTTGAAAGAGTTTCTGAATGGACAAAATCTTGGGACTACCGGGAAAAGAACTTCGCTCGTGAAGCTTTAACCGTTAACCCCGCTAAAGGTTGTCAACCTGTAGGCGCAATGTTCGCGGCTTTGGGTTTTGAAGGTACTCTTCCCTTCGTTCAAGGTTCTCAAGGTTGCGTGGCTTACTTCCGTACCCACCTCAGCCGTCACTATAAAGAGCCTTGCTCCGCAGTTTCTTCTTCCATGACAGAAGACGCAGCAGTATTCGGTGGCTTGAACAACATGATTGAAGGTATGCAAGTTTCATACCAACTGTACAAGCCTAAGATGATTGCTGTTTGCACCACCTGTATGGCTGAAGTTATCGGTGATGACTTAGGCGCGTTCATCACCAACTCTAAGAATGCTGGTTCTATTCCTCAAGATTTCCCAGTACCTTTTGCTCACACTCCTAGTTTCGTAGGTTCCCACATCACTGGTTACGACAACATGATGAAGGGAATTCTGTTGAACCTGACAGAAGGTAAGAAGAAAGCTACCAGCAACGGCAAAATCAACATCATCCCTGGCTTTGATACATACGTTGGTAACAACCGCGAAGTTAAGCGGATGTTGAATGCAATGGGTGTTGACTACACCATTCTGTCTGACAGCAGCGATTACTTCGATTCACCCAACACTGGTGAATTTGATATGTACCCAGGTGGTACCAAGTTGGAAGATGCGGCTGATTCTATCAACGCTAAAGCAACAGTAGCTCTCCAAGCTTACACCACACCTAAGACCCGTGAGTATATCTCTACTCAATGGAAGCAAGAAACAAAAGTTCTACGTCCTTTTGGTGTTAAAGGTACTGACGAATTCTTGACTGCGATCGCTGAATTGACAGGTAAAGCGATTCCTGAAGAATTGGAAATCGATCGCGGTCGTTTAGTTGATGCTATCACTGACTCCTACGCTTGGATTCATGGTAAGAAGTTCGCTATCTACGGCGATCCTGATTTGATCATCTCCATCACCAGCTTCTTGTTAGAAATGGGTGCTGAACCAGTACACATCCTCTGCAACAACGGTGATGAAACCTTCAAGAAAGAAATGGAAGCTATCCTCGCTGCCAGCCCCTTCGGTAAAGAAGCTAAAGTTTGGATTCAAAAAGACTTGTGGCACTTCCGTTCCTTGTTGTTCACCGAGCCTGTAGACTTCTTCATCGGTAACTCCTACGGTAAGTACCTGTGGCGCGATACCAAAATCCCAATGGTACGGATTGGTTATCCTCTGTTTGATCGCCACCACTTACACCGCTATGCTACCCTCGGCTACCAAGGTGGTCTAAATATCCTTAACTGGGTTGTTAACACTCTGTTGGATGAAATGGATCGCAGCACCAACATCACTGGTAAGACCGATATCTCCTTCGACTTGATTCGCTAGAAATTGCTACAAGCTTGTTTGTTAAAAACAGCTAAGTAAGTCAAAAGGTAAAGGGCAAAGGTAAAACACTTACTCTTTTGCCTTTTGACTTTTTACCTTTTCCTTTTCAACCTATCTATCTCTATAATTGATTTTCTCTATCATGGACAGCATCAATCACACTCACTCCCACGTTAACTACCATCCACCTAACTATAAAAAGTCTCCTGTACTTAATCCCTTGCGTCGTTTGGTGGACGGAATTCAAGTTAAAAATAATCGCCTCGCTCATGTAATATGCCAGGTAATTCCTTGCTGTTGTCCTTTTGAGCGAAATATTAGTTTATTTGGGCGGAGTTTCCATATTCCACCTTTGTGCAAACTTAATCCTCTCTATGATGAGTTTGTTGGTTTGCGTTTTCGAGCTTTGTCTTACCTCGCTGATGAATGTGGTGAGGATGTGACAAGGTATATTTGCTAATTATTACTCTTTACTGATTCAATCTCGCCTGAAGATAGGGGTTTGGGGCTATTTCTAAAAGTATATTTGTGTCGTTATATAAATGTCTCACCCCAAAATCAGGTAAAAATTGTTTATCCTTCGTAGTGAACGATACTTTTAAGTTTCTTGTAAAAGTCGATGTTATAGAAATGAATTACTGATGCACATGGGGAATTGTGTGTCGGGTATGGAGAAGATTTTTGCAGGAAGTTTTTGTAACAGTTAACAGTAATCGGTAGACTTCTGGCATAGATATTTTTTATCTCACGCAGAGGCGCAAAGGCGCAAAGAGGTCTAGTGATATTGATGAGTGATTATTGTTAACTGTTTTTTCTCAAGACTAAGAACGAACCGCAAAGGACGCTAAGGACACTAAGAGGATGTTTGGAAAGTCGAGAAGGATACTAAAAACCCCTCTCCAAACCTCTCCCCGAAACGGAGAGAGGCTTTGAAATCCCCATTCCCTCGTAGGGAAGGGGGTAGGGGGGTTAGGTTTTTAAGATTCCGATGTTAACAATAATACTTTTCAAACATACCTAAGAGTTTGAGAAGGTTCTTACTTAAGTCCTATCAAGAATTTTTAAACGAACCACAGAGACAAGGCAGTACGTTGGGCGGGTTTCCCAACTCCCTCACTGCCGCGCGGAGAACACAGAGGAAGAGAGATGAATACCCAAAAGAAGGTTAATGAATTGCTGAATGAGTCGGGTTGCGAACATAATCAGCAGAAGAAGGGCGAGAAGAAGAATAAGTCTTGTACGCAACAAGCGCAACCTGGGGCGGCTCAAGGTGGCTGTGCTTTTGATGGGGCGATGATTGCTCTGGTTCCAATTACTGATGCGGCGCATTTGGTTCATGGCCCGATCGCCTGCGCTGGTAATTCTTGGGGTAGTCGTGGTAGTCTATCTTCGGGGCCTCAGCTTTATAAGATGGGTTTCACTACCGATATGACGGAAAATGATGTGATTTTCGGTGGTGAAAAGAAACTCTACAAAGCAATTTTAGAAATTCATCAGCGATACAATCCCAAGGCTGTGTTTGTCTACGCTACTTGTGTGACGGCATTGATTGGCGATGATATCAATGCTGTTTGTAAGGCGGCGGCGGAAAAAATTGGGACTCCGGTTGTTCCGGTGATTGCGCCGGGATTTATTGGGAGTAAGAATTTGGGGAACCGTTTTGGTGGTGAAGCTTTATTAGATTATGTTGTCGGCACAGCAGAACCGGAATTTACAACCCCCTATGATATTAACTTGATTGGCGAATACAATATCGCCGGGGAAATGTGGGGAGTCCTGCCTTTATTTGAAAAATTAGGCATCCGCGTACTATCTAAAATCACGGGTGATGCTCGTTATGAAGAAATTCGTTACGCTCACCGTGCCAAGTTGAATGTGATGATATGTTCGCGGGCTTTGCTCAATATGGCCAGAAAGATGGAGGAGCAATATGGGATTCCCTACATTGAAGAGTCTTTTTATGGGATTGATGACATAAATCGTTGTTTGCGGAATGTAGCTGCTAAGTTGGGTGATCCTGATTTGCAAGCGCGGACTGAACAGCTAATTGCTGAAGAAACAGCAGCTTTGGATATCGCCTTAGCTCCCTATCGCGCCCGACTCAAGGGTAAGCGTGTGGTTCTGTATACTGGCGGTGTGAAAAGTTGGTCTATTATCTCCGCCGCTAAGGATTTGGGGATAGAAGTTGTGGCTACTAGCACCCGCAAGAGTACAGAAGAAGATAAAGCGAAAATCAAACGCTTAATTGGTACAGAAGGAATGATGCTGGAAAAAGGCAATGCTCAGGAATTGTTGCAATTGGTACGGAACACCAACGCTGATATGTTGATTGCAGGTGGTCGGAACCAATACACAGCCCTGAAAGCGCGGATTCCTTTCCTCGACATCAACCAAGAACGTCATCATCCTTATGCTGGCTATGCGGGAATGTTAGAGATGGCACGAGAATTATACGAAGCCCTCTACAGCCCCATCTGGGAGCAAATTCGCAGACCCGCCCCTTGGGATGAAGTAGCCGGGACTTTAAATAATTTTAGTTTGTCAGCAGAAGATATGTTCTCTGCGTCAATAGAAGAGGTATTTTAGATGGCGATCGTTACTGTTCCCGAAAAATCAGTTGCAGTTAATCCCCTCAAGCAAAGCCAAGCTTTAGGTGCATCCCTCGCCTTTTTGGGATTAAAGGGAATGATACCTCTGTTTCACGGTTCTCAAGGGTGTACCGCCTTCGCCAAAGTTGTGCTTGTACGGCATTTTCGGGAGGCGATTCCCTTAGCCACTACAGCCATGACGGAAGTAACTACGATTTTGGGTGGCGAAGATAATGTAGAACAGGCGCTTCTGACGTTGGTAGAGAAGGCCAAGCCAGAAATTATCGGTCTGTGTACCACTGGGTTAACCGAAACCAGAGGCGATGATATTGAACGCTTCTTGAAGGATATCCGCGATCGCCATCGGGAATTAGACCACATCCCCATTATCTTTGCACCAACGCCAGATTTTAAAGGTGCATTACAAGATGGTTTTGCTACTGCGGTGGAAAGCATCGTTAAAGAAATTCCGCAAGCAGGCGGGATCAGAAGCGAACAAGTGACAATTTTGGCTGGTTCGGCCTTTACCCCTGGCGATTTACAAGAAATCAAAGAAATTGTCACCGCCTTTGGATTAGAACCTATCTTCGTACCTGACCTGGGCGCTTCTTTAGATGGTCACTTAGAAGATAACTATAGTGCCGTTACTGGTAGCGGTACAAGTGTCAAACAACTACGACAAGTAGGTTGTTCTGCTTTCACCATCGCTTTGGGTGAAAGTATGCGGGGTGCTGCCAAAATTCTCGATGAACGGTTTAACATTCCCTACGAAGTGTTTGGGGAACTGACTGGCTTGGAACCAGTAGATGAGTTTTTGCAAGCATTATCGATTCTCAGCAGTAACCCAGTCCCCGAAAAATACCGCCGCCAACGTCGCCAATTGCAAGATGCAATGCTTGATACGCACTTTTATTTTGGTGCAAAAAGAGTATCTCTAGCATTAGAGCCTGATTTGTTGTGGGCGACAGTGCGCTTCTTGCAATCGATGGGAACCCAAATTCACGCCGCCGTCACCACAACGCGATCGCCTCTACTCGAAAAACTCCCCATCAAAAGTGTCACCATCGGTGATTTAGAAGACTTTGAAGAACTAGCAGTAGGTTCTGACCTATTGATTGGTAATTCTAACCTGGGAGCGATCGCAAAACGTCTGTCGATTCCTCTTTATCGTTTAGGCTTGCCCATTTACGACCGTTTAGGAAATGGTCTATTTACAAAAGTTGGCTATCGCGGCACGATGGAGCTTTTGTTTGGCATCGGCAACCTCTTTTTAGAAGCTGAAGAAGAGAGAGTAAAACACTTTTTTGGTGATGTTTAAGAACTAACAACCACTTCTTTTCTTTGCGCCCTTTGTGGTTCGTAAAAATCACCATCCCCAAAATTAGGAGAACAGAATGAAAATTGCCTTTACAACCAGTGACCACATTCATGTTAATGCTCACTTTGGCTGGGCGAGAGAAATTGATGTCTACGAAATCGATGCAGAAGGATATCAATTTTTACAAACTCTCAACTTTGAGGGTGAGTTAAAAGAAGATGGTAACGAAGATAAAATAACACCCAAACTTGATGCACTGGTTGACTGTGCAATTGTTTATGTGACAGCAATTGGCGGTACTGCTGCTGCCAAGTTAATAAAAAAAGGTGTTACCCCAGTTAAAGCCCGCACCGAAGAAGAAAAAATTGAAGAGTTGCTGACTAAACTAGTCCAAACTCTTAAAGGTAATCCTCCACCTTGGTTGCGGAAAGCTCTTCAGCCAAAAACCAAAACTTTTACAGATGATATTGAAAACGAAGCAACTGTATGACCGCAGATAATTCTGTTAACGGAACCACCAGTATTGCAGCCTTAAACTCTCCCTTCATTAAGGCTTTAATCCTTCAAATTCGGGGTCAAGATAGTTACGGATTTTACCGTAATTGGTCAGATGAATTAATCCTCAAAGCATTCGTTGTCCCTAAAAAAAAGAAACGCGAAATTCCTATTGAAGGAGAAGTTGATGCCGCAACGCAAGCCCGGATATTAGTATTTTTCCGAGCTATTGCCGCCAGAATTGAACAAGAAACCAATCTAATATCTCAGGTTGTAGTTGACATCAATCATGAGGGCTTCGGCTGGGCATTAGTCTTTTCTGGACGGCTTTTGCTAACAGTCAAAACCTTAAGAGATGCTCATCGCTTCGGTTTTGAATCTCTAGAAAAATTAGCAGAAGAAGGCGAAGCTTTTGTCCAAAAGGGCTTGGATTTAGTTAATCGCTTCCCAGAAGTAGGTAAACTCTAGATTTTAGTCAATAGTCAAACCCCTCTCCAAACCTCTCCCCCCAAAGGGAGAGAGGCTTTGAAACTCTAAATTTTCGTTGAAAACGCAAAATATTTATGCCCCTCTCCGCGTCGGAGCGAAAAGTTGAGCCAGTGCGTTGCGCGTCCGGGTTCCCCGGCGCAAAACTTTTCAAGACAGAGGGGTTGGGGAGAGGTTTATCAAACTCATGTTTATTTACAAATGACTATTGACAAATGACAAAGGACAAATGACCAATGACTATCGAGGAATTGAAAACTCAAATTAAACGCCTCAACAGCAAAGCAGGTCAAATGAAAATGGATCTGCACGATTTAGCAGAAGGTCTACCAACCGATTACAAAACACTTATGGATGTTGCGGCGGCAACTTATGAAATATATCGGCAACTTGATGAGTTAAAGCAGCAGCTAACAGAATTGGAGGCTAAATGAGTAAAACTATTGAAGAATTCAAAAAAATAAGTGATGCTGAAGAATATTTTCAATTTTTTGAATTAGATTACGACCAAAAAATTGTCAATATCAATCGTCTTCATATATTGAAAAAATTC
This sequence comes from Nostoc sp. C96, assembly GCF_059384975.1. Classification (NCBI taxonomy): domain Bacteria; kingdom Bacillati; phylum Cyanobacteriota; class Cyanophyceae; order Nostocales; family Nostocaceae; genus Nostoc; species Nostoc sp. C96. The sequence continues at coordinate 2,826,080 of NZ_CM182020.1, forward strand.
TCCCAATATATTCAAGAAATTGATAATAATTCTGCTGATTTAAGTGCAGAAGAAAAACTCAATCAATATTGCTTGGCTTTGCAACAAGCATACCAAGTATTTCTTGAATCAACACCCCAAGAACAAAAGGTGTTCAAAGTCTTCAAAGACAAGCCCAAAAATGTAATTACGCTGACAGAACTCTCTTCTGATTAGGAGGTAAATAGTGATCAACCTAACTCCTACCGAGTTAGAACGTTATAGTCGCCAGATGATGCTGCCTAATTTTGGCGAAGCGGCTCAGAAGCGCCTGAAGTCAGCGACGGTTTTGGTTACAGGTGTGGGGGGATTAGGTGGTACAGCCGCGCTTTACTTAGCAGTAGCAGGTGTTGGCAAACTAATTCTCGTCCGGGGTGGCGATTTGCGCCTTGATGATATGAATCGTCAGATTCTGATGACTGATGATTGGGTAGGTAAGCCAAGGGTATTTAAAGCTAAAGAAACCTTGCAAGCTATCAATCCTGATATCGAAATCGAGGCGGTTCATGACTACGTAACCGCAGAGAATGTAGATTCTTTGGTACAGTCCGCAGATATGGCACTGGACTGCGCTCATAATTTTACAGAACGTAATTTGTTGAATGCAGCTTGTGTACGCTGGCGCAAACCAATGGTAGAAGCTGCAATGGATGGGATGGAGGCTTATCTGACAACGATTATTCCCGGTGTCACGCCTTGTTTATCTTGTCTGTTTCCCGAAAAGCCTGATTGGGATCGGCGTGGTTTCTCGGTGCTAGGTGCGGTTTCTGGGACATTGGCTTGTTTGACAGCGTTAGAAGCAGTCAAGCTGATTACTGGGTTTAGTCAGCCTTTATTGTCACAATTACTGACAATAGACTTCAACCGGATGGAATTTGCCAAGCGTCGTTCATACCGCGATCGCTCTTGTCAAGTATGCGGCAATAGTGCGCCTTGGAGATACTCACAATCTCCATCAATGGAAACCACCAGTAATTTTACAACTTAATAATAAAGGTCAATAGTCATTGGTCAATGGTGAGTCAGTGCGGTCTTGGGGGTTTCCCCCATGAGCAACTGACGTTAGCGCAGCGTTAGCGACGCAGGAGCGTCACCCGAAGGGTCAATAGTGATCTTTAAACTCTGGACTTTTGACTAAATTAGCAAATTCTAGATTAGAACAATCAATCGCTACAGATTAGGAGATTGGATGACTGTTACTTTAACAGAAAAAGCAGAATTTCGTTTGCGGGCTTTCCTGCGAGGTTCCGGTTCCGATGAAAATAGTGCAACTAAAGGTATTCGTATCTCTGTCAAAGGTGGCGGTTGCAATGGCTATGAATATGGTATGGATGTCACTAGCCAACCCGAACCAGATGATTTAGTAATTCAGCAAGGTAGTGTGCTGGTTTATGTTGATGCCAAAAGTGCGCCTCTATTAGAAGGAATCGTGATTGATTTTGTCGAAGGAGTGGTAGAAAGCGGTTTCAAATTTACCAATCCTAATGCAACTAGTACCTGTGGTTGTGGCAAATCTTTCCAAGCAGGAGACTGTACGCCGAGTGGTGTTCCTTGCAGCTAAAAGAGTCTTCTTTTAGCTGCAAGTTGAACCATAATAAAGGCTTGCCGTAAACGTACTCCGCACCAGATGTCAGAGACACTAGCTATAACTCATCAAATGTAGTGTCTTCCTATTCATATTTTCTCGAAGAGGAGACTGACACACTTCGAGAATTAACCGAACCGTAAAATTGAGGAGAATCGGAAAAATGGCTACCTATCAAGTAAGATTAATCAACAAAAAAGAAGACCTCGACACCACAATTGAAATTGACGAAGAAACTACAATTTTAGACGGAGCAGAAGAAAATGGTATTGAGTTACCTTTTTCTTGCCATTCAGGTTCTTGCTCTAGCTGTGTAGGCAAAGTTACTGAAGGTGAAGTTGATCAATCTGATCAAATCTTCTTGGATGATGAGCAAATGTCCAAAGGATTTGCTCTATTGTGCGTTACCTATCCTCGCTCTAACTGCACAATCAAAACACACCAAGAACCTTACCTCGTTTAATTAGTGGTTTAGTTGCTATTCATAGCAATCAATAAAAGTATGAAAGGTCAGGAAAATACTCCTTATCTTTCATACTTCATGTTTTATAATTTACATTTATAATGTTTACTCCTTTTTCCATAACTGGCTGCTCCTTAGAATTGCTTAAACCAGGTGAACAAGGTATAGTAGCTTTTTATCAAACTGAGAATACAAAAATACTAGATAAAATTATTTTAATAGGCATAAAAATCGGTATTTCTATTACAATAGAACAGCAATTTCCTTCATTATTAGTCAAAGTTAATAACCAAACTATCAGTATTAACCAAAAAATTGCTCGGACTATTTATGTTCGGATTGTTGAAAGTTAATTATATGCTCAATATTATAGATACCCAACTTATTAAAGAAGTCGGGTATCTTGTTTATACATCTCACAAATCAGTTATTGATTAATCAATAGCAACAATAACATCTGATGCTTTAATAACAGCATAAGCTTGTTTACCTTCAGCCAGTCCTAATCTGTCGGCTGAGGATTTGGTGATTATAGAGACTAATTCTACTCCAGGTGCTAGTTCTAAAGTGACTTCGGTATTAACTGAACCAGTTACAACTTTCTTAACAGTAGTTTTTATTGCATTACGAGCGCTAATTTCCATGTTTTATTTTCCTTTTGGATGATGCTTGTTTGAAGCAATACCAACTATTTGGAATAAAAGAGGTGTTTTTTAGAATTTCTTTATAAATTTAGCAGATATAATTTATACAAAATTACTTGGGTAAGTGATTGCTAATAAAAATACTCCATTGGGGGGATATATTTGCTTGGCAGACATAGCAAAATTCATACCCAATGGATAATTAATTTGTTAGCAAGTTTTATACATCAATCATGTCTATAAAAACAAATTTCAAAAGATAAGTTTTGCCTACAAACTAAACAAATTTACATAGAGACCTAGGTTTTAAAGCCAGCCTAAGTTGAAAACACAACCTTTAAAAAACAAATGTATTTTCTAATGCAATTTGACAATTTTTTGTGTTATTTAACCAATATCTATAGGAGAATATACACTTATTTATAAAACAAACTTATCAGAGTGATAATATATAAGTAAGCTAAATTGTTGCTAGTGAACCTAAACGCCAGTAGCAAGTGATTACAGGGTTATCTAAGATATTTCTACCTGAATCCTGGTACAACTGAAAATTAGGCAAAACGATGCGATCGCTTCAACGATTTATTAGGGAAATCTGTAAATCTTATACCTAAAATCCATAATTCTACTAAGTAGGATTTAGGTTTCATACTGCGTAAAACCTGTGTCTAATTTTCGTAATTGCTTAAACTAAGCAAACACTGTTTGGGAAAAGTACAGCAGTTTAGAAAAAATTCCCTTACTTGCAATAAATAAGGAGCAGGAATTATGCGAGCCAAACAAATCATGATTCAAGATGTAGCTACCATTCGCGGCTCCGCTACTGTAGCAGCAGCAGTGAAGTTATTAAGGCTCAAACAACTCCAAGAATTAATTGTCGAACCTCGTCATAGTGGTGATGCTTATGGCATTGTGACTGAGAGTGATATTGCAGGCAAAGTGGTTGCTTATGGAAAAGATCCTCAAAGAGTTTATGTTTACGAAATAATGAGTAAACCCTGCGTCACTGTAGATCCTGACCTTGATATAGAATATGTGGCAAGGTTATTGGCTAATACAGGTATGCGGAGTGCGCCTGTCATCAGAGGCGAATTACTTGGGATAATTTCTATCAGCGATATTATTACTAAGGGTGATTTTGTAGAGAAACCCAAATTACTATTCTTGCAAAAAGAGATATATAAAGCTGTCTCTAATGCACGGGCAATTTCTGCGAACTACGGCCCAGACTCTAAACGCACAATCGAAGCTTGGGATTTCGTAGATGAACTTGAAGCCGAAGCAGGTTTTTATGGCGCACCCAAACAAGATAAATCTTCTAGAGAACTATTCTCTGAAGAACCTAAATATATGCCAATTAGTGAACAGTCTAATCAGACAATGAATGCTGTCTAAGTGTGAATTGAGAGGAGTTTATACAACTCGATAGTCAGCATTTCTAAAGAGTTTATTGTGAATGGTGGGCATTGTCCACCATTACCTTTTATTGGGAATATAGGGGTGTAAGGGAAGAAAAAGTGTTTCTTTCATATCTTATGCGATTAGCGATCGCACAAAATATGAGGCTAATATTATCGCACCATTTTCAATAACGGTAGAAATAGTAATGTTCACAACTTCAACATAAGGTATGAAACGAACTTTCAGCATTGCCCACTTGACTTTAATGCAATAAAGTCACTGCTGCAAAATTGAATCTAACTTGAGGCGATTTATGAAGCAAGAAAATAAGCAAGGTTTGAGTAAAACAACTTGTGAATGGTTGATAGCTAACAACTACAACCCTGAAGAATTAAATCAGAGGCGTGAAAATGGTGATACAGCTTTGATGAAAGCCACCAGGATAGGTAATTATTCAGTGGTTCAAGAATTGATTCGTGCAGGTGCGGATATTAATTATAGAAATAATGATGGTAATAATGCTTTATGGTTTGCTTGCTTTGGCAATCATTATGAATTAATTAATTTGCTGCTAGAAGTGAAAATTAATATCGATAACCAAAACGATAATGGTGCAACAGCTTTAATGTATGCAGCATCATCAGGTAAAGCAGAAGTGGTCAAGTTACTTTTACCACATCACCCTAATTTGAATTTAAAAAATTTAGACGATTATAAAGCTATAGATTTTGCCAGTACGGTCGAAGTTTTAAGGATGTTGAAAGATGCTGGAAAATGATTTATCTAGCAAAAACTATCATCAAGCAACTAAACATTCTTACCTATCAGTGCAGCTTGATCCCAATTATGTAGACTCTAAAACTCAACCATCTGCTTTTAAACAATATCCAAAATTTTATCGTCGGGTGCAATTAAATATCAATCATCCGATTCATTCTTTAATTTACTTAACAGGTGCAATTACCCTAGAGAAAGCTTATAAAGATGTAGCTTTCAAACTACGTGTAAATCCTTCCGCTGGTGGTCTATATCCTACAGAGATTTATGTACAAATTCGTGGAATGCCTGAAATAGTTGATGGCATATACCATCTAGAAGTTGAGAATAATTGTCTAACACTCATCTATGAATTAATAGATGATGGCTTAGAAAGTTATATTATACAGAGCAAATGTATCAAGGGAGTCATTTTTTTAATTAGTTGCGTTTATTATAGGTCTAGTTGGAAATATAATAACAGAAGTCTGAGGTATTGCTTTTTAGATAGCGGACACCATTTAGGTACAATTGCCGCATCAGCTTATCTCCATGACAAAGACATCCAGCTAATTTTCGATTTTGATAAGTTAGCTCTCAATACAGATTTAGGTTTTGAGAATAAAGAGTTTGTCACAGCTTGTGTTGTATGTGGGGAAGTAGAAGAAAAGAATGTCAGGCGTTTAAGGCTAAAAGTTCCTTTTGTTTGTGGCACAGATTATTTTGAAGCTAATCAATTTATTGAAGATGGCTATCAAGTAACTGCCTTACAAAAGAGTTCTAAACAACAGCTAGAACATCCAAAGTTTGAGTTTGACAAGGACAAATTTTATCAAACTGTTTGGCATAGACGTTCAAATAGACGTTTCCGGAAACAGTTGATTTCTCAAGAAGATTATTTCAAGATATTGCAACAACTAAAGCAACCGATTCCCACAGAAAGTTGCGAAGCAATAAAAGTTTATTCAGTCGTGCATCGAGTCGAGGGGATATCCCCTGGGTTATATCAAGATAATCATCTGATTAAGAGTGGTGATTTTAGCGAACATACTGGTTATTTGTGCATTAATCAAGGCATAGCTCGTGATTGTGCAGTAACTTTATTTTTTGTGTCCGACTATACAAATTATCAAACCGCTATGCAGCTGGCAGGGTTTTTAGGACACAGAGTTTACCTGAGTAGTAACTACTTAGGGATACAATGTAGCGGAATTGGCGCTTTTTACGACGATGAAACCCAGAGTTTCTTAGAAACAACAAAGGATATCCTCTACGCAATGGCTATTGGCATTTAAGTAGTTTTGTAAGTAGAGATGGTTAGGTGTATGTATTGTTTCAATGATGATTCCGATTTCCACCCAATGCAGCCAACATCGGCAGATATCATTTTACGGCAACAACTAGAGCATTCTATTAGTAAATACTTTTACGAAGCGTGCGATCGCATAATTCAAAATCTTCTTTCTCATTGTCGTTGGTATGTCACAATCGATGCTAGTGCCATGACATTAGTCATTGAATGTCCCGACCCTGTTACCAACTGGCGAGTATTACAACAAATCGTACCAATGGGGACATTACTCCAGTCAATTGTTAGCAGTGCAAAAATCCGCGTTTGTCCTCCTGAAAGCCAGGGTATACCTTTTGAAATGAGGGTAGATGAAATCGCTGTTTATCGTGACATGGCTGGCTAAGAGTTTCTGTAATTACGAATTAGTAATTGTTCTGTCTGATAATTGCAGCTACCTCCTCAAAAACCAGGTCAGCAGAATGTTTAACAACAGGACTTAACTCCAGTCCAAGACCAAGATTTGCCGCCTCAATTAAATAAACTGTCACATCTTCAGGAAACTCATCCTGAAATATTTTCTGTCCGGCGGCCAGTGCATTATCCCAACGAAAATCATGCAAGTTATAACTGGGTTCCGGTAAAGCTTCCAATTCTTTACCTGGAACCTTAAATATTGCACCCGCTTCAGAATTACTTGAACTAGCATCAATAATCACTAATTTCTTACTACCTCTAGCTTGAAACATTACCTCCATCCCTGCGGTTCCACAGTCATACACGCGCACATTCAAGTAAGGATTTTCGGCTAGATATTGTTGTAAGCGTTGGGCAATAATTACACCTACAGCATCATCGCAACGATTGAGATTTCCACAACCGATAATAGTTAGCATTATGGAATATAACAATTAAAGCTAGTGAATTAAACCTTTAGGCTATCTTATTTGTAGTATGTCAAATGTTCTAGAAAAACCATTCGGACAACATCATATTTTACTTAAAAGTGCTGATAAAACGTTGTTTCCCGCAATTGTAGAACTGGGTTGTCGAGATTGGACGGATGAAAGAGGACGACATACTGAATGTCGGATAAAGCTGAAATGGGCTGATGGTGAAATTGAGTGTATTGATGGGATTTTCTTTGGAACTTTCAAGCTGATTCGTGAGCAACTAGCTCTGCAACATCTTTATCCTATATGTTACGGAGCCAGTCGTAAAATTATTATTACTGGTATGGCAGCAGATATGGGTTTAGGCATTAAAGTATATAAAGCTGAAATTGGCAGTTTTCCAAATCGTACTCAGTTAGTACATATTTTTGCGTCTGGAGAAGATGTAGAACCTGTTTCTGTTGAAGAACAAGCAGAATTTCAGCGTCAATGGGTAGAATCAATCAGAAGAAAGTCATAATTTACTATTGTTGTCCTAACAAACAGCCATCATGTTAAATTGAACAAATAAGATTTCAAACAAGTATTTGAGTTTATGAGCTTTAGTGATGTAGTCGAGGCAATCAAAAGCCTTTCCTTAGAAGAAAAGCAAGAACTTGAACTTTTACTAAAACAGTATCTCCGCGAAGAACGCCGAGAAGAAATAGTTAATAATTTCAAAACAGCACGGATAGAAGAGCAAAATGCAGAATTAAAGTTCTCATCTAATATTAATGAACTGAGACAATTGATTGAGGAGTGATAGTAAAAGTTAGCTTCAGTTCTTCATTTCGGCGTGCTTTTAAAAAAAGAATCAAAGGCAATGTTGATTTAGAACAAAGGTTTTGGCACAAGCTAGAACAGTTTACATCTGATCCATTTGAGCAAAGCTTGAGAACTCATAAATTATCAGGGAACCTAAATAAATTATGGAGTTTTAGTATAGATTATGATGAGAGAGTAATATTTTACTTTACAGATGATGGAGATGCAGTATTTGTAGATGTTGGTAGTCATGATGAAGTATACTAAAAAATATTTTTATTATTCAAAATAATACTACAAAGGCTTTGCCTCATAATACAGACAAAGCCTCGGAATAATTAACTAATGACCACAACTTAGAACGTTACATTATATTTATCAGCAAGCTCAGATAGCTTTTCATACTGCTGAATTGCGGCTTCTGTGATTAACTTTTTCGCTTCTTCTGGCGGTGTGCCATTTTCGGGAATTGAATACTTAATATAAATTGCCAAAAAATCTGCCATAATTGGCGAACCAACTAAACCATGACTATCAGCTTCTTGACCAGCTATTGTTGCTACTAGACCCGCTTTAATTGGGTCTGGTTTCACTTTCATAAACTGATCAATAAGTTGCCAAATATACTCATTGGGTATTAAATTTGCTAACTTAGTTGGATCAGGAGTAAATTCTATACCTGCGGCTTTTGCCTGCTCTAAAACACACCATTCTGTAAATTCTTGTAGGGCTGGTTCGGGAAGTTTGGGAAGATATTTGTGTAGTTCTAAATCAGACACAAGCTTACCTTATAAATTTCATGTTTTTGAAGTCTATTAAGGCAAGCCTAACGCACTATTTCTAAAGGTTTTAGTGTGATACGCTACGACTGTTGAATAAAATTCAACTTAGATAGAATGTGCATAGCTTCTTGGCATTTGACTTTTTGTGATAAAAGTCATTGATGTTTAAATTATTGCTGCTGTATGGAATCTGATGTTTTCTAACAGCATTTTATTAGGTTCGATTGGTCAAGCAAACGGGTAAATAGAGGATAAAGGAGTTGTGAGATTTGGGTAGACAATAAATATATAGATGTATTATAATGGTATTACCAATTAACACACTCCAGTAAAAACTATTTTTATGCGCTTAAAAAGATGGGAATCTCCTCGCCGCGAAGGGAGAAATGATAAAGGCAAAGGTGGTTCAGCAAGAAAGCGGCAACTCAAGAAACAAAGACAAATGCTAAGGCAACGATTAAAAGAAAATAATCAATCAGATAATAGAGATAACAATCAAAAAAGGGGGGGGAATTATTCCTCCCCTTTTTATTTGCTAATTTTTGTAGGTTTAACCAACGGCTTGTACGGAAACGTCAAAAAACAAATAATATGAAGTGTTCTGTTTAACACTACCCCTACAAATAATGATGGCGAGATGTAAGGAAACCCTGACTATAGTGTTGTAATATTTTACTGAATGAATACGCGTTGTTTATTATTTGAAGTTGGTTTCGAGAATAGGAATTAGATTATACCTAGTAAAATTACTTTATTTATAAATAAATATTATTGATAGATACATTTCCCTGTATGAATTTAAATATATTTAATAGCAATCAATCCTCTATAAGAGGGATGACGTATAAAAATTTGCCTAAATTTACAAGAAATTTTTACGAACATAAATACTATTACGTAAGCATAAATTAAGTATGAATGTAATGTTTAGGTGAACTAATCCCTAGAAAAATATAAAGTAAATATAAAGTTTTGCAGACTAGTGTAATAAACTATTAGTTAAACAAGTAAGCTAATCTACGGTTGTGATTTTTTGGAATAGTATTCAGTAAATAGTAAAATTGCTGAGAAACTGTTTCATAATTATGTGTTCTCTTGTAAAAAAGCTACAAGCTCAAAAAAAAGTCAAGATTCATCTAATTGGCTTATTTAGACATGGAGAGTGCCTAAGGCAATCTGTTTCTATTTATCTTTGATACAAGGAGTGAGCTATGGTAGCAGATATGTTTCTGCCTACTCAAAAAGTACTCGATTTCCCTATTACAGCTTTACGCTTTGAGGATCAGATACAAACAATTCTACGATGGGCGATCGCTCGTGAAAGTAGAAGTGTATGTGTAGCAAATGTACACATGCTCATGGAAGCCCACTGGAATCCAGATTTTGCTAACGTACTACAAAATTCAGATATGGTCACACCTGATGGTATGCCACTAGTCTGGATGATGCGTCGAATGGGATCTCGTTACCAAGATCGTGTAGCCGGTATGGATATATTTGTTAAGACATGTCAGTATGCACAAACGCATAATCTGAGTGTTTTCTTTGTCGGTTCACAAACTGAAATTCTTGCCAAAATGCAAGCGAGATTGGGACAAGAATTTCCCAAACTGAAAATAGCTGGAATGGAACCAATACCCTTCCGCCCGCTGACGGAAACTGAAGACGAAATTTTAGTCAATAAAATTAATTCCAGTGGCGCGGGTGTAGTCTGGGTATCTCTAGGATGTCCAAAACAAGAAAAATGGATAGCACAACACAAGGGTAAAATTCGCGCAGTCATGATTGGAGTAGGTGGTGTTTTCCCTGTGTATGCCGGAATTCAGAAACGCGCTCCCCGTATAATCCGAGACTTAGGCTTAGAATGGCTTTATCGTTGGATTCAAGAACCGCGACGACTTTGGCGGCGCTATGCAACAACAATTCCAGTTTTCATCTGGTTAGCCGCTAAACAGCTATTATTATCTAGCCGTATTGCTGGAGTTTTCCTAAATACCACAGTGGAATGAGTAATTTTTAGCCAATTTTAGTCGTGATAATTGATAAATTAACCATATTTAATTCAGACTTTCAGTTAATCACTGTATTCCTATTTTAGTATTAACTATCCTGAATTAAGTGTGTTTTTAAATGTAAACTTTTGAAAAAATTTTTGCCCTTTTAATTAGGCTAATGATTAATTCTTAATCAAGATAATCTGCTTCCTTGATCAAATAGCAATTCGCAGTGAAAAAATCATAATAGATATTTCTATCCTTTGTATAGGTAAAGCCTGGAATGGAATCACCAAAACAAACATCAAATTTACGACAGAAAGCAGTTAAAGGTTTACTGTGGTCTGCGATTGAGAGTTGGGGAAAACAGGTGGTTTCCTTTGGGGTTTTCTTTTTACTAGCTCGATTACTAGGGCCACAAGCATTCGGGTTAGTTGCTTTGTCGGGCATATTTCTCAGCTTTTTACAAATTTTTGTAGATCAAGGATTTTCGACAGCAATTGTTCAGCGTCACGACTTGGAAGCAGAGCATTTAGATACTGCCTTTTGGACTAATTTAGGAGTGAGTGTAATACTTGCGGCTTTAAGCATCGCTTGTTCTGGTTTAGTTGCCGCCTTCTTTAAAGAACCTAAGATAATACCAATTCTTTGCTGGCTGTCTCTCAATTTTGTAATTAATGGTCTCAGCAGTGTACAACAAGCAATTCTGCAACGTTCGCTGGCTTTTAAAAGTTTAGCTGTGCGTTCATTAATAGCTGTGGTTGTAGGTGGTGTTGTTGGTATAGTTTTGGCATTTTTAGGTTTTGGGGTTTGGAGTTTAGTTGGGCAGTATTTAGCTAATAGTGTGACTCAAGTCATCGCTTTATGGTGGGTTAGCGATTGGCGACCTAGATTTAGATTTTCTCGAAAACACTTCAAAGAATTATTCTCATTTGGTATTAACGTCACAGGAATTAATGTCCTGAACTTTGTTAATCAAAACTCTGATAATTTTTTAATCGGCTATTTCCTCGATTCTGTTGCTCTTGGTTATTACTCGGTGGCTTATCGAATTTTTATGATAGTCACTCAGTTAATGATTTCCGTGATTCAGAAAATAGCGATGCCTGTCTTTTCGCGCTTACAACAAGAACCGGAAAAGATGCGAAAAGCATTTTATAATGCAATTAGTTTTACTAGTATTGTGGCTTTTCCAGTCTTTATAGGTATTTCAATTTTATCCCCTGATTTAATAGTGACTGTTTTTGGAGAAAAGTGGAAAACAAGTATACCAGTCTTGCAGATATTAACTTTAGTTGGCCCCTTGTATGCGGGTTTTTATTACAATGGTACAGTCATTATGGCTATGGGCAAACCTAGTTGGAATTTAGCACTGTATTGTATTCAGGCAATTGGCAACTTTACTTGCTTTTGGATAGCAGTTCGTTGGGGGATAGTAGCAGTCGCCGCATCTTATGTTTTTCGTGCTTATATTATGTCGCCTATACCCATATTTGTCTTGAAAAAATTAATCAACATTAAATTAACAACTTACTTGCAGCAATATCTCACTCCGTTAGTAGCAACTCTAGCAATGGTGGCTGGAATTTTAGGGATTAAAAGTTTATTTAATCTCAGTATAAAAAATGTATTCAATTTCCCAGATATAGTTAATTCCTACACTTTACTTTTTCTTTGTATAGTAGGTGGTTTTTTGATATATACAGGAACTATTGCACTAATTGCACCACACTATCTACAACAAATAAGAAATCTCCTGAGTTCATTATTTCCTAAAATGAGTTTAAAAAAATAAATGTTGGTTTATCAGCCACGAGGAGAATGTGATTAATGTTAGGCAGTACATCAAAAAATCAAGAAATATCCAAACTATTTGAAACTGTAGTAGATGGTGGTTATTGTATAGGTTGTGGTGCTTGTGCTGCTGTAGTTGATTCTCCTATCAAGATAAAACTAGATGAGTATGGCAAGCTTTGTGCAACGCTGAATGAGCCAGTTGATCAAATCTCTCATCAGATTTCATTGCAAACAGTTTGTCCTTTTTCAAATGAAGGATTAAATGAAGATCAGCTTGCTGAGGAAATATTCGGTAAAGATTGTCAATATCACAACCAAATTGGCTACTATCTGACAACTTATGCAGGTTTTGTCAACGAAAGTGATTTCCGTAGACGTGGTAGTTCAGGTGGTATGGGGAATTGGATTGTTACTCAACTTCTAAGTGAGGGTTTAGTTGATGGAGTTATTCATGTTAAGCCTTGTACGCCTTCTCCAACAGATCCCAGATTATTTAATTACCAGATATCTAAAACTATAGAAGAGGTGCGTAACGGAGCAAAATCACGATATTACCCAATTGAAATCTCAGAAGTTATACAAATGCTGCGAGAGCAGCCTGGACGTTATGTAATAGTTGGTGTTCCATGTTTTATTAAAGCTATTCGACTGCTGATGAAGCAAGATCCCATAATTGCTGAACGGATAAAATTTTGTGTGGGGCTAATTTGTGGACATTTAAAAAGTATTCATTTTGCACAAATGTTTGCTTGGCAAGGTGGAATCAAACCAGGTGATCTTTTAGAATTTGACTTCCGATACAAGCTGGCTGATAGAGGTGCTAATCAATATGGGATGAAAGCTGTTGGTTTAAAAGATGGCGAAGTGATTGAATATGTTAGTCCGGTGCGTGATTTATACGGTTGGGACTGGGGACATGGTTTTTTTAAATATAAAGCTTGTGAATATTGTGATGATGTAATTGCGGAAGCAGCAGATATAGTTGTTGGTGATGCTTGGCTACCTAAATATGTTAATGATAGTCAAGGCACAAATGTAGTTGTTGTTCGTAATCTAGTAATCCAGAAATTAATTGAAAAAGGAATAAATACAGGTAATCTACACCTGAATGCCATTACAGCAGATGAAGTCGCAAAATCACAATCTTCGGGACTAAACCATCGCAGGGAAGGTTTAGCCTACCGTTTATATTTGGCGGACAAACGTGGTGAATGGCGGCCAAATAAGCGGGTTAAATCGCAAATTATTCATTTAAGTAGACAACTGCAAAAACGACAAGAACTGAGGATGAAATTAGGCGAAGAAAGCCACATTGCTTTTCAAAAAGCCATAAAAGCTGGGCAGTTTTCTGTTTTCCCAAAAAATATGAATTTTTTGGTGTGGCAATATCAATTGACTTACCCATCTACTGTTTTATGGAAGCAATTTATTCAAAAGTGTAAAAAATTTATCAAAAGCCTATTAGTTAAGTAAAAAATACTACTAAAGATGGAGTTGGCAATCAAGTGAAAGCAGTTATTACAGGAATTACTGGATTACGTAACCGGGGTGTTGAAGCAATGGTGGTAACAACCATTGAGCAGCTACGCCAACGTCAGCCAAAGCTGGCTATGAGTATCCTCACGGAAACGCTTGATTATGATGAAGTCAGGTTGCAACAGTACAACGTAGATTTAATTAGTGATGGTTCCTTAAGACCAATTCATAAACTTCAACGCTGGCGGAACAATTTATCTCAGTTTTATAAGTCCATAGCACCTGCCTACAAAGATATGTTGCGGTTGCTGGATGGTGCATCAGTGGCGATCGCATCTGGTGGCGATATATTTAGCTCTGATTACGGTGTCAACTTTCTCAAAAGACAACTCCAACCCCTAGAATATGCTTTAGACGCTGGTGTGCCTGTAGTATTCCTGGCGCAATCTATTGGGCCTTTTAAAACTCAAGCAGAAGCAGAAATTTGGCTGAATGTTGCTCGTCGCTCCAAGTTAGTGACTGTTAGAGAAGGATTCTCTTATAAATATGTAACTAAAGATTTAGGTCTGTCTTCAGATATAGTTAAACATACAGCTGACCCAGCATTTTTGCTCCCGCCAGCACAGCCAGAAATTGTTGCTAACTTGCGGAAATTGTACAACATCAATCCAGACCGTCCCTTAGTTGCCCTTGGAATTAGTCAAGGTATTTGTCGCTATACTCGTACTGACTACGAGCAACACATCAAAGTTTGGTGTCAAGTAATCAAGATGATTCTTGATGAATTTGGGGCGCAGGTAATCCTGATTCCACATGTACATGATTATCGTCCTCACAACGACGATCGCATTCTCGCCGGACAATTGCAGAGATTATTGAACTTCGATCCTCGTGTCCAGTTAGCTGGTGCTGAACATACAGCCTCAGAATTTAAAGGTTTGATCAGTACTTGCGATTTAGTTGTGTCTGAGAGAATGCACGCTGCGATCGCTGGATTATCAAGTGGTGTTTGTACCTTACCCATAGGTTACTCTGTCAAAGCCGAAGGTATTATGACCGATTTACTGGGTGCAGAAATGGTTCACCAAGGATTACTGATATCTGCTCAACAGTTTCTAGATATTGATATAGCTTGTAACACAATTCGTAGTGCTTGGCAGCAACGTCAGCAAGTATCTGCTCATTTAAACTCCGTTTTACCAGAAGTCAAACAAAGAACAGCAACTAATTTTGACTTAATTGCACAGATATTAGCTTAATTATGCAGTAAACCTTCATCATTGCAGGAACATCAAGATGAAAGAATTGGAGCCAAAACAAGTTCCACTTGTAGGTGTGATCATACCTTTGTACAACAAAGGTAAGTATATCGCTAGAGCGATCGACTCAGTACTAGGGCAAACATATCAAAACTTTGAAATCATTGTTGTGAATGATGGCTCTACAGATAATGGACCAGATATTGTCAGCAATTATCACGATTCCCGCATCCACATCATTCACCAAATTAATAGCGGCCCTGGTGCAGCACGTAACAGAGGTATCACAGAAAGCAAGGCTCCCTTTCTCTCATTTCTTGATGCTGATGATGAGTGGTTACCAGAATTTTTAGAGAAGTCCATAGAACATCTTCAAAAACACCCTGAGTGTTTGCTGAGTGTGAGTGGACATTTTCGGGGTGAAGAACGTACAAGTTGGCAAGAACATCTTCCCCATTTTCTGACAACAGAAGGTGTATGGCGACTGCCCACTGATATGAAACCGCAATTAGTGAAATCTGTGATCGACTTCTTCCACTCTGGAGCAGTATTATGTTCACGACAGGTAGTCGAACAGTTTGGTGGTTTTTATAGTAAAGATCGCTGCACTTATGGTGAAGACTCTTATTTATGGATACAAGTAGCATTAAACTACCAAATTTATTTAGACCCTACCCCACTTATGTGGCATCATACTGAAGCATCTGAACTTGGGCAAGGGCGTAAGGGAGTAAGACCACCTTGGCCCAAGCTTACAGACCCAGAACCTATCAGAAATAACTGTCCCCCAGAATATCTTTCTCTTCTGGAGCATTGTTTAGCATATTACGCATTACTAGCAGCTTATCGCCATATTTATTTCGGCGATACTCAAACTGTCAAGGCTCTTTTAGAGAGTTTTCCTATGAGCGAAACTTTCTATCCAAATTATATTAAGCTCAAAATTCGTTTAAGCTTCATAAGTTTCTGTAACAAATTTTGGAAACTCAGGCATTGGTTAAATCAGACAAAAATAGCATCTTGAAAATTGCTAACAATCACAAATTTTAAACCCATCATTTACAAAATTATCAATTTGAATAAAAAATATTTTTAATATTAATTCAACATGAAATCTATATTCCTACCTCGAACAAATGATGATAATCCATACCAAAAAGAGCTAATTAACCACCTTAATAAATTAGGTATTCAAGCAGAACTACCGGATGCTTCAATATCAACAACTTTTTTTCTACCGGCAGTATTTTTTCCTCAAAAAACCAATATAGTACATTTACATTGGCTGAATCCTTTCTTTGCAGGTTCAACCATCTTAGAAAGATTACTAAAACTATTATTTTTTATTTTAGAATTGATTATTTTAAAAATAGTAGGAATCAAAATTATTTGGACTGTACATAATCTAAAAAATCATGAAAATAAAAACCTAATTTTAGATAGTTTCTGTAGCAGTTGTGTTGCTAGATTAGCCAATGGCATTATTGCCCATTGTGACAGTGCCAAAGAAGAAGTTATAAAGTCTTTTTCCCTAAGTAATCACGATAAGATATTTGTTGTTCCACATGGTAACTATATCAATTGTTACGATAATAATATTGAAAAAAGCCTAGCACGAAAAAGCTTAAATTTAGATGATTCTGCTTTGGTTTTTCTTTTTTTAGGAATGATTAGGCCATACAAGGGAGTATTGGAACTAATCGATAAATTTAAACATCTAAATAATAATGCTAGTCAATTAGTAATTGCAGGAAAAGTATATCAAAATAGTCCCGAAATGACAGATATGCTTTTACAGAAGATTGATAATGATCCAAAAATTAAATTTATACCGGGATTTGTTCCCGCCGAGAAAATTCAAATTTATATGAATGCTTGTGATGTAGTTGTCTTTCCCTATCGAGATATTTTAACTTCAGGAGCTGTAATGCTGGCTATGTCTTTTGGTCGAGCCTGTATTGCGCCACGCAAAGGATGTATTGGCGAAGTACTAGATAATGATGGAGCATTTTTATATGAAATTGATGATGAAGGTGGTTTAATTAAAGCCATGAATGCAGCCTTAAAACAACAATTTCAACTATCAAATATGGGTCAATATAATCGCCAAGTAGCAGAAAAATATGACTGGAAAACTATAGCTGAAATCACAGGCAATGTATATCGTCAATGTTGATAATTTTGTAATATTTAAGAGTTTTATAGTTAATAAATAAATATTATTAAAAATATAAAAATTATGAACATATCAATTCAAGAGCAACCAATCGTTAGTGTTGTAGTGCCAACATTTAATCGAGCTAATCTTTTACCACGAGCAATTTCCAGTATTCTCAAACAAACTTTTCCTAATTTTGAATTGATTATTGTTGATGACGGTTCTACAGATAACACGGCTGAAGTGGTTAAAGAATTTACAGATCCACGAATTATATTTTTAGCTTTAGGGAAAAACTATGGTGGTGGCTATGCACGCAATCAAGGTATTAAAGCAGCAAGTGCAGAACTAATCGCATTTTTAGATAGTGATGATGAATGGCTACCTGAGAAGCTAGAGTTACAGTTAAAACGTTTACAAGACAGTGATGATCCTGATGCTACTGTTATCTACGGACTGGGGTATGAATGTGCTGAAGGACAACAAAAAATACCTAGCTTAGTTCTTTATGAAGGTGATGTGCTTGATCATTTATTGAGAGGTTGGCTACCTCCTACTACATCACTATTTATGGTTAAGCGCTCTGCTTTACTAGGGGTGAATGGTTTTGATGAAAGTCTACCTAGTTTTCAAGACTACGATTTATGGTTAAGTCTAGCCGCCGCAAATAATCATTTTTTAGCAGTAAATCAACCACTTATTATCAGATATTTTCATGACCAGCAAATTAGAGGTAATTTAGCAGCAAAATCTACAGGTTTGGAAATATTTAAAACTAAATGGGGTGAAATTATGAAACAGCGTGTTGGCTACATAGAATATTGGAGATTTATATCCTTAAAGACCTCAATTATTCAGCTGATTCGGGTAGGAAAATCAGTCGAAGATGGTAAAAAACTGCTGGCTTGGGGTTATGTTATTGGTTTATTAAAATATTTACCTTGGTCAGCAAATATGATTATTAAGGGAATAGTATTATCAACCTTGGGCAATAATGGATATCGGGCAATTTTTCTGTTTAAATCTAGAATTAACCAGTTAATCAAGGGTTCCAAAACATATCAATATTGATCAACTTTTTCAGTAATATAATTAACTCATAAAATTAAGGCGATCGCACAGAGCAAACAAGCTAGATTATTTCCTAGTAATTAGGTTAGCAACTCATCAAAATTTCATGTTAGATAAAAAACCGGATATTTCCAATCCCGCCGTTGTAATCTTCAGTAGCCTCTTACTTCCTGCTTCTCAAACATTTGTCCGAGATTTATTAGGAGAACAATTAAAAAATTTTACTGCTTATTATGCAGGTTCGCGTTTTGTTAAAGGATTAATGTTACCTCCAGAACGCGCAATAGTAGTCAATAAAGGAAACTTATCTGGTCAATTAGTAGAGGCTGCATTTAAATTTTCTGGCTTTGCGCCAAAATTATATCAAGAATTACAACAGATCAATCCTGTTTTGATTAATGCTCAATTTGGGTTAAGTGGGGTATTAGCACTTCCATTAGCCCGAAAACTGAAAATTCCCTTACTAGTACACTTTCGGGGCGCTGATGCCACAGTCAAAGAAGAGTATGCTCGTTACGCTTCTGTAAATCATTGGATTTATTATCGTCGTCTGGACGTGCTGAAGCGTGAAGCCCAGAAATTTCTTGCTGTATCTAATTTTATTAAAACAAAGCTCATAGAGAAGGGTTTCCCAGAGGAAAAAATCATTACACATTACGATGGAATAAACATTACCAAATTTCAACAAGATGTTTCACTTACCAGAGAGCCTGTAGTTCTATTTGTGGGGCGTTTAACAGAAAAGAAAGGTTGTGAATACCTGATTAAATCAATGGCAAGAGTCCAATCTATTTTACCTAACACCAAATTAATAATTATCGGAGATGGTAACCTAAGATCAGAGCTAGAAGCTCTAGCAGCAAAATTATTGAGCAACTATCAGTTTTTGGGAGTACAACCCTCAGAAGTAGTAAAAAGCTGGATGAACCGGGCCAAAGTGTTAGCAGCACCAAGTGTTACCGCTGTTCAAGGAGATTCGGAAGGATTACCTACTGTTGTCGTTGAGGCGCAAGCTATGGCGCTTCCTGTTGTTAGTACGTTTCATGCTGGTATCCCAGAAGCTGTGATTAACGGAGAAACTGGTTTTCTAGTAGCAGAGCGTGATATTGATGGATTAGCTGAGTATATTTTGGCTCTGTTAAAAGATAATGAAAAATGGCAATACTTTAGTGTCAAAGCCAGAGAACATATAACCAAAAATTTTGATAATTCCAAACAAATCAAAATTTTAGAAGGTATTTATAGCAGTTGTTTAGCAACAAGAATTTAAATATATTTTTGATATTTTATCTCAGACAATTATCACGCCCACTTTTCTGTAAAAAATCATAAACTTCGTACATTAGTAAATAAATTTATTTAAACAAATAACATTTCGAGCGCACAAGTATGACTAATGAACCACAACTAACAATTCTGGTAAATAGCACAGACAGTTTTGAAGATTGTTGGCAGCCTTTCTTCAAGCTTTTCTCTATTTATTGGCCCAATTGTCCATATCCTATTATTCTCAATACAGAGACAAAAACCTTTGCTTATCCAGGCTTAAATATTCAGTGTTCGCAAGTTGGGCTAGATGAATCAACAGCTAAATTAAGTTGGAGTGATTGCTTAATTCGGTGTTTAGATAAAATTAATACAAAATATGTACTGTATTTACAAGAAGACTATTTTCTTAATGATTATGTAAATACAGATCTGATTGAGCAATTTCTCCAAATTATGGAGCATGAAGAGTGCGCCCATATTCGGTTAATGGAAATTGTTGGTAACAGAAACGAACCATACAATAAATTGTGTAAATACCCTATACTCTGGGAGTTGCGGCAAAAATGTAACTATCGCATAAGTTTGCAAGCAGGTATTTGGGTCAAAGATAGACTGAAGTTTTATTTAAAACCAAATGAATCAGGTTGGGAATTTGAACGCTGGGGTTCGATTAGAGCAAGTAAAGAAACAGATAAATTTTACTGCCAAAGTCTTGACTACTTTAATCGTCAAAATAAATTTATTATTCCCTATAGTTTAACAGGAATAGTCAAAGGCAAGTGGTTAGAAGAAGCTGTAGTTGATTTGTTTGAAAAACATGATATTAATGTTGATTACTCAGTCCGGGGTTTTTACCGTTTAAATCAACGACAACAATTGATTCAAACAATCAGAAAAGCTAGTCGTAAATTATTTGTGGAAATGTTTTCTTAACTGGCTCATTGTGTAGAAACAGTGATTAATTTTACTCTAAATAAATGAAAATAACTGATCAATTGAAATAAATGCCACAATTTTTTCACGGGAGCCATTAATTCATGAAAGTTCTTGTGTCTGCCTACGCATGTAGACCACACATGGGTTCCGATCCTGGTATCGGCTGGAATGCGATTAACGAAATTGCAAAAAAACATCAAGTCTGGGTTTTAACCCGTAAAGATAACTATCCGTTCATTGAAGCTGAAATTAAGGAGAAATCAATATCTGAATTAGAATTTATCTATTTTGATTTACCTGGTGCAGATCGCTGGAAAAAAGGTTCTGGACTAATCATATATTTGCATTACTATCTGTGGCAAATACAAGCATATTTTGTGGCAAGAAAGCTACATCATAATATTGGTTTCGATATAGTTCACCATGTATCTTATGTGACGTATAACTATCCAAGTTTTTTATCTTTGTTACCAATTCCTTTCATCTGGGGGCCAGTTGGGGGTGGAGAATCTGCACCGAATACTTTTTGGCAAAATTTCCATTGGAGGGGCAAAATTTACGAACTATTAAGAAACTTGATGCGTTGGACTAGAGAAAATGATCCCTTTGTGCGTCTTACAGCCAGGAGAAGCATTCTAGCCTGGGGTATGACTCAGGATACAGCAGTCAAATTAAAAAAGTTAGGGGCTGACAATGTGAAAGTTTTTTCTCCTATAGGTTTACCCCAGCAGGAGATAGATATGCTTGCTCAATCTTTAGTACCCAAAACTTCCCCAGTGATATTCATCAGTATTGGTAGGTTGTTACACTGGAAAGGGTTCTATTTAGGTTTGAAAGCTTTTGCCCAAGCAAATCTTACAGATTCTGAATATTGGATGATTGGA
This sequence comes from Nostoc sp. C96, assembly GCF_059384975.1. Classification (NCBI taxonomy): domain Bacteria; kingdom Bacillati; phylum Cyanobacteriota; class Cyanophyceae; order Nostocales; family Nostocaceae; genus Nostoc; species Nostoc sp. C96. The sequence continues at coordinate 2,847,558 of NZ_CM182020.1, forward strand.
GATGGGGCAGAACTGAAATATCTGCAAGCTCTGGCGGAAAAATTGGGTATTACGCAGCAAGTTAAGTTTTGGGGTAAGCTGCCAAGAGAGAAAATTTTTCAATTATTAGGAGAATCTCATGTGCTAGTTCATCCGAGTTTACATGAGTCAGGTGGATTTGTCTGTATGGAAGCAATGGCAGCAGGTAGACCAGTCATTTGCCTTGATTTAGGGGGGCCGGCTTTGCAGGTGACGGAAGATACGGGTTTTAAGGTTTCTGCTCATACTCCCGAACAAACTGTGCGTGACTTAGCAACAGCAATGACTTGTTTGGCTCAGGATGCCGAATTACGTTTGCGTATGGGAAACTTAGCTCGTACCCTGGCAAGGGAAAACTTTTCTTGGGAGGCAAAAGGTCATATCTTAGCTCAAACTTACGCAGAAATTTTGAGTTCTCCAGAAAGTTTGACATCTTCAAGTGCGATTCAGCTTTGAATTCCTAAATTATGCAGATTCTAAGTATTCATAACAACTATCAAATTCGTGGCGGCGAAGATGAATCTCGTGAGGCTGAAGAAAAACTATTACGAGAAATGGGTCATGCAGTTGATGTTTATCAAGAACACAATGACCGAGTTCCATCTATTGGCGCTGTCCCGATGGGATTGAGATCTATCTGGTCTAAAGAATCTTACAACATAGTCAAACAAAAACTTCAACAGTCAAACTGTGACATTGTTCATATTCAGAATTTTTTCCCCTTAATTTCTCCTTCGGTTCACTATGCAGCCAAGTCAGAAGGAGTACCAGTGGTGCAAACTCTGCGTAACTATCGTCTATTGTGTCCCAATGGCTTATTTTTTCGGGATGGCCTTGTCTGCGAAGATTGTATGGGGAAGTTTATTCCCTATCCTGGCGTTTGGCATGGTTGCTATCGGGACAACCGCCCAGCAACGATCGCCGTAGCAACTATGTTAACTGTTCATCGGGCTATGCGTACTTGGCTGGAAATGGTAGATGTTTACATTTCTTTAACTGAGTTTGCCCGGCAGAAATTTATTGCCGGCGGTTTCCCAGCCGAAAAAATTGTCGTCAAGCCTAACTTTGTGCATCCAGATCCGGGTGTAGGAAATGGTTCTGGTGGTTATGCGCTGTTTGTCGGCAGACTATCTGTAGAAAAAGGATTGGATACTTTACTGGCTGCTTGGAATTATCTGGAAGGGAAAGTTCCTTTGAAAATTATTGGAGAAGGGCCTCTAGCAGATCAAGTGGTGGAATCAGTCAAAAGATTACCCAATGTAGAATGGCTAGGACGTAAACCAATCACTGAAGTACATAAATTGATGGGAGAAGCGATGTTTTTAGTTTTTCCCTCTAAATGGTATGAAACTTTTGGTCGAGTAGCGGTTGAGGCGTTTGCTAAGGGTACCCCAGTCATTGCTGCTAATATTGGAGCGATCGCAGAATTGGTAGATGCTGGACGTACTGGATTGCTTTTCTCACCTGGCAACCCAGAAGATTTAGCCACTAAAGTACAGTGGGCTATGGCTCATCAAGAGCTACTAGCTCAAATGCGTCAAGCAGCTAGGAATGAATTTGAATCTAAGTACACAGCACAACAAAACTATTATCGGATGATGGAAATTTATGAGTTAGCTGCTAATCGTAGTCTGTTAAAAATTTGATGAATCTAAATCATATAAAAATTACTGTTATTTTAACCTTAGACAAAAATATTTCTTCCTTTCAATTTATATTTGAATTGTTTTCCTCTCCCAACCTTAACAAATAACAGTTAAAGCAGCTTATGCTCAATAAACCAAGTATTTATCTGAAAAGTGATACAGAAAAATCCACCATAGCCGATAAATTTCTCAACTGGTATAGTTGGGTGCTTTTGGGATATGCTCTGTGTGGACGAGGATTTTCTTATTTCGGAGTTGGGCCTTTTTATATCGGGGAAATTACTCTTGTTTTCGGATTGTTCACGTTAAGTATAAACAAGTCTATCCCAAAAATTCTCAAGCTACCGCATACTTGGTTTTTAATTATATTTATGGTGTGGTGTTGCATCAATACCATACCTTATTTTCCTGTATATGGTTTGGACTGCATACGTGACGCTGCATTGTGGTACTACATATCTTTTGCTTTAATAGTTGCAACCTTATTACTTGGTAAACCACAGCGCTTTTTGTTTATGGTTGCCCAGTATGAGCGTTTTTGCAGAATTTTTATTATTCTTCTGCCATTTCTATGGTTAATAGCCAGAACATTACCATTACCTAGTTTACCTGGTGCTGGAGCTAAAATTATCTCTCCCAAAACAGCAGATGCCATGACTCATTTGTCTGGAATTACTGCTTTTTTTGTTGGGTCTAGTTTGCTAGATTTTCAACCAGTATTATTTACTTTGATGTTTTTTCTCAACTTGGGTGTAGTAGCTTTAAATGCGAACCGTTCAGGAACACTGGCTTTTCTCAATGCTTTTTTTGTGGTTGGACTTGCTAAGTATAAAAGTAGTAAAATTTGGCGCATAGTAACTATTATAATTTTGATTGTTTTATTGGCTTTAATTATCAAACCAGAAATTTTTCAACCATTTATCAGCAAAATACTCAGCATTTTTATTAATAATAATGAAAGACAAGGTTCAAAAGAGTATCGCTTAGAATGGTGGACTTATTTAATTAAAAGCACTATCTCAGATTATTTTTGGACTGGGCGAGGATTTGGGTTCAATTTGGGCGCTGGTACTGGTTTTGACCCGGTAGGTGGTGGTGTTGTGCGTAGTCCTCATAATGGTCATATAACTGTACTTTCGCGTACTGGTGTTCCTGGTTTTGTTCTTTGGTTATTAATTCAATTAAGTTGGGCTGGTAGCATACTAGCTAAATATTTACAGTGTAGAAGAAAGGGAGAAACAAAATGGGCTGGCATATTTTTAACTTTACTTGCTTACTGGGTAGCTAGTATGACTGTCACATCATTTGAAGTGATTATTGAAGGCCCAACAGGAGGTATTTGGCTATGGACAATGTATGGTATTGGTTTAGCCGCAATGCAAATATACAAACGTTATCCACAACTTCTTGAGGCGGAAATTGACTCTGGACAATGAGTAACTCATCTTAATATTTAAGAAATTTATTTGTTAGATATATTTCTCATTTAAAGTACTTAAATATTACCCAAGTTATTTTTTTACACACTATTAATGCTGAATTAATGCTGCATACAACTTAATGATTATGAAAATTCTAATTTCTGCATACGCCTGTGAGCCAGGTCAAGGTTCTGAACCAGGCGTAGGTTGGAATTTTATTCGAGAAATGAGCAAATATCATCATCTCTGGGTTTTAACTTCTAACTGTCACCGCCCAGCAATTGAAGCCGAATTAGCCCTCCAGCCACAACCCAATCTCAATTTTATTTATCTAGATCCTTTTGGTTTAATTATAGATTGGAGCCAAAAAGGAAAATCTACCCAAAAGTGGGTATATATTCACTATTATTTATGGCAAATGAAGGCTTATTTGATTGGGCGATCGCTCCATCATCAAATAAAATTTGATATTGTGCATCATGTAACTTATGTCAAATATACTAGTCCAAGTTTTCTTTGTTTATTACCGATTCCTTTTATTTGGGGGCCTGTAGGTGGAGGAGAATTAACTCCCAAAAAGTTTTGGCAAAGTTTAAATTTTCGCAGTAAAATATATGAGTTTATTAGAAACACAGCTTGCTTCATAGGAGAGTGTGATCCTTTTGTCGGCTTAACAGCAAAACGCAGCATTTTAGCTTGGGCGACAACTGAGGATACAGCCAAAAGGCTGCAATATTTAGGAGCAAAAAATGTTCAAATATATTCTCAACTTGGTATATCTCAGGAAGAATTAGCGAGTTTTGCAAATACCTCTCCATCTCATCAATCTATTATCAAGTTTATCAGTGTGGGTAGACTGTTGCATTGGAAAGGATTTCATTTAGGACTATTAGCATTTGCAAAAGCAAACATATCTAATTCTGAGTATTGGGTTGTTGGAGAAGGATCGGCGCGAAAACATCTGGAAAAAATCACCCAAGAACTAGGCATTGATCAACAAGTAAAATTTTGGGGTAGTTTGTCTCGTAACGAGACTTTAAGTAAAATAAGAGACTCCCACGTACTAGTTCACCCAAGTTTACATGACTCTGGGGGGTTAGTTTGTTTAGAAGCTATGTCTGTAGGTTTACCAGTGATTTGCTTAAATTTAGGAGGGCCAGCACTTCAGGTTACTGAAGAAACTGGTTTTAAAATTCAGGCAAATACACCAGCACAAACAGTCAACGACATCGCTCAAGCAATGATATCTTTGGTTGCAGAGCCAAAATTAAGATTAAAGATGGGTGCGGCTGGGAAAAAGAGAGTTAGAGATGTTTTTAGTTGGGAATTTAAAGGGTTGTTTGTGGCTCAATGTTACAAAGAAGTTTACAGTCAAAGATAGCTAGATTTTCTCTAATTGCTATTCCCTGTTTTTATAGACTATTCATATAAAAATAAAGTTCAGATAAATTTTTATTAGTGTATCCCTCAGAACCAAAATTACTACACCTTAACTGAATAGTATTAATTCATATCCAACAGTTCAGAAAAAAGCATGAAGCTGTTAATGTTACACAATCGCTATCGATTAAGCGGTGGTGAAGATAATGTAGTTCAGGCAGAAAAAAGCCTATTAGAAGCTAATGGGCATAATGTGATTTTATTGGAAGAAAATAACCTGAATATAGTTAATATTTGGGATACATTGGCAGCAGCTGGGGGAGCCATATATTCCCTTGCATCTAAACACCGAGTTCAAGCAGAGATTACGCGTTGTTCTCCTGAAATAGTTCATGTACATAATTTTTTTCCTTTACTCTCTCCTGCTGTATATGATGCTTGTTATAGTGCTGGAGTACCTGTTATTCAAACACTGCATAACTATCGCCTTGCTTGTCCTAAAGCAATGCCATTTCGAGATGGCAAGATTTGTGAAGATTGTATTGGTAAATTAATCCCTTGGTCTAGTGTGGTGCATGGCTGTTATCGCAATTCTCATCTTCAAAGTTCTGTTGTAGCAGCAATGACTACATGGCATAGATTAACAGGTACTTGGCACCAGAGAGTCAACGGTTATATTGTGTTAACTCAATTTCAAAAGGAAAAAATGATTCAAGCTGGACTACCAGCAGAAAAAATTTATATTAAACCAAATTTTGTTTTTCATCCAAATACTGTGGAGTCCAATAGTCTGCGTGATGATTACTTGCTGTTCGTTGGTAGACTATCAGAAGAAAAAGGAGTTTCTGTTCTGATAGATGCTTATATCCATAACAATATATCTACACCATTAAAAATTGTTGGAGATGGCCCAATACGTCAATTATTACAGAAACAAGTTCAACGAGCAGGTTATGCAAATTTAATTGAATTTTTAGGATATCAAGATAAATCAATAGTCATGGAACTAATGAAAAAAGCTAAATTTTTAGTTCTTCCTTCAATTTGGTATGAAGGTTTTCCATTAACAATTGTGGAAGCATTTGCTTCTAGTTTACCTGTACTAGTTTCTAAGTTAGGAAGTATGGCCGAAATTGTTGAAGATCAGGTCAGCGGATTACACTTTGAAGCTGGCAATTCACAAGATTTAGCAGCTAAAATACAATGGGCTATTAATCATCCTGAGTTTATGAATAATTGTGGTACTAATGCTCGTTTTATGTATGAATCCAGATATTCTTCAGCAGTAAATTATAAGCAATTAATGTCTATTTATAGGCAGTTTATTTAAAAAGTAATTTATCGCTTAATATAGTTTTTATTTATTTTGTATTTTGATTAAAAAAAATCATCCGCACTGGTCGAACAAAATAGTACAAAAATGATAAAGCTTTGGGTAAACGGATAAAACTTTTATCAGCGATCGTGGGAACCATAATCTGCTCGTAACAATATGTTATCTTATCCCAAGGATTTTCTATTAACTTTAAATGAAATAGGATAGATTTTAATTGACTTTGTGGTGCAGTATTTGGCAGATTACAAGTCAGTTGAATAATAATTTCTAAAGTTAGATTTTTGACTAATGAGTTACCTTCTATTTTTTGTAAAATAAATTCAGGAAGTTGAGCATCTAAGACATTATGAGCAAGCGAAAGTCCGAGTAACAGCATTTGTGTCATTTTTAGCTTTATAGCAAGCTGCCAAATCTTTTCCCAATTCACATCAGCATAGGTACGTAGTACTTCAGCCAAGTCACATATTCTATTCAACCATAGCCAACAGTCTTTTCCACCTTGTGAACAGAGAATAATGATCAGATTTTCCGCAGAAAAGCTAAGTATTTGTTTACCAGTAAAAGATATTAATTTGGTATCTTCCCATATCCATTCTGAACTGTAGGGTAATGAAAATTTCTTGGATAACACTCCTTGGTGAACATCTAAAGTAACTTGCTCTTGGCGATTAATTAGATGTAGTTCCCAATGAGAACGTAAATAAGCTTCTTGATCGGGAATATTGAGAGATTTAAGATAAGCGGCTTCTTGTTCACTACTATCTGCATACGCCTCAAATCCTTTATCCATCAAAAGTTGTTTAGTTTTAATAAAGTCTTCTCGATGTACGAGCAGATCCAAATCTCCAAAAGATCTGCGTGAGATATCTCCGTAGGCTGTGATAGCTAAAATAGGCCCTTTAAAAGGAATGACAGGAATGTCATATTCAGCGAAAATATTTAATATATTTAAAAGTTTACTCGCCATTAACAGACTATTCTGTGTATTAAGATAATAATATTTCTGTAGTGAACTAAATATATTACTAGGAATAGATTGAGCATCTATTTTACTAAGATTAATAAATAACAAAGGTAAAACTTTGTGGTAAGCAGCAAGTTCAATGAGATATTGCCAGTTAATTTGCGCTTGTTGTAACAAAGTTTGGATGGTTATAGAACTTTTTTCGTCTAGGTAAGTGCGAGAACAACAAATTAATAGTTCTATTTCAGGAGTTAGAATATTTTGTTGAAGATGTATTGTTTTTAACAAGATTTTGCTTACATATTATTAGAATAATCAATATATGATTTTATCACACATATCTATATTTATAGCTTAGTGATGAAGTAAATATTAAGTCGAGTGTGTTTTGGCTATGTTAAGTATTTGAGAGTTTTGTTGATTTAACTAAAATCTAGAAAAAAATAGCTAGAATTTCCTCTAGCTAAAACGTTGATGATTTAAATGTCATTTCACTAATCAGAACTTTGTTGATGATTGACTAACTTAGTTTGGGGAATTTACAAAGGCTATCGTTTTAATTACTGATTGCGAAGAGTAATAAGATCCAAACTTTCTACTTTGGGAATAGTAACTGTTCCTTTCCGCATCAAAGCAGTGCCAATGTAGACGTTATTCACATTGCTGTTAGAACGATACATTTTCATCTTGATGTCTCCAGTTTGAGCTAGTTCTTCTATAAACACTGTGACAGCAAAAGTTTCTGCTTGACGACCAGATTGTGCGTCACTCACCAATGTACCTTCTGGATAACCCAAACCAGCAGGTAGAGCAAAGAAAAATTTGTCAGAAGTGTAATTACTTATCCCTATTCCCCAAGAACCGTCAGGGTTTTTAGCACTAGCTACAGTAATTCGCGGTTTTTTACCCGAAGACCATCTCATATCTTTCTCTAACGAGCTATAGCTTTTGCGGAATACGGCTCCGACATCAAAGGTTCGAGTTAGTTGCTTGAAGTAATGATATTTTTGGAACAACTGATATTTAAATGGGCTGATAGTGTAAGGAATTATTCGTGTAGAGTTATCTTCGGTATGTGATGGTGCATGTCCAATAAACCAAATCCAGTGAGTAACCCGATTGTTCATATCATTGAGAAAGCGGGAAGCCGCAGAAGCGGCGTGAAGAGCGTCTCCGGGTTCTTCTGGGCCATTGTTACCAGCTTCTGTCATCCAATATTCTTTATCTGTTCCTTCAATTTGCGAGACTATCCAAGACGCTGCGGCCATATTGTAAGAATGGGTAGAAATCGCCGCCAGTGCTTTCCAGGCTTCGGAGTCATTTTTGATGGCTTTGATGATTCGGACAGCGATACTATCGGCATTAGCCAACTCAGGTGTAATTATTTTTACATCTTGTAAATTACGATTATCTAACTCTTGGCGTAGTGCCTTAACCATCACAGGCCATTGAGAATCTTTGAATCTGATTGAATTATCATTTGGCTCGTTTAATATGCCTGTAGCATGAAGTTTAACTCCATATTCTTGCTTCATTCGAGATATGAAGTTGGCTAAAAGAGTAGCATAATTGAATATCTCAGTATCTTTAATGTAGATACTATCTTCAGACTTCATGTACGATGGTAAGGCACCAGGCGCTAACAGCAGTGTAGTACATCCATTTGCTAAGGCATCAGCAATAAATCCTGATTTTACATAAGGATTTACGAACACAGGCATGTTTTCTACACTGGGTTGAGGTGCGTATTTCTTTCCGTCGAACCAGAGCCTGACAATCTTGAATTTCGCATCATTACACAGCAGTTTTTGCAGTGTATTTTTTTGTGATTGTGTTAGCTTTGCATATCCATTACTACCAGCAATAGTTGAGCTAAATCCTAACCCTTGAAATGCTTGTTTTGCTCCTGATTTAACTGTGATGTTAATAGGAGTAATTGCTAATGCACTAGCTAATGGTTGTGCCAAAAATGCAGCAGAGGCTACTAAAGAACACAAAAAAGAATTACGTTTACTCATGAAAAATCCTGAACTCATTAGGGAACACTAAACTCTTGCAATTTCTCTATATCCGAGAAATTGCGTAAATAGGGCTAAAACCACAATGTGATTTAGGTTAACTTAATATTTGCGTGATTGGTACTAGAAAAAACTCGTAATTAGTGTTAAAAAAAGAAAGTGTTACGTATCATAAAAAACTCGTAATTCTACGTAATATTTAAATTTAATCAGAAAATACTTAATCTTCTTTAATTTGCAAAGCAGTGTCTAACAGTGTTTTGCATACTTTATCTATCATTTTCTATTTCTATGTAACCTGTAACACCAATCATATAAATTTTGATATTTTTGGGTATATTCTAGGAAAAATAAATTGTTATTTTTTAAATAAGTATTTTTATTTTTTTGTAAAAAAATCTCTATCTGTCTTAGGTGTAGATTGGAAAAGTAATAGGATTTCCAGAAAGATATATTTGATACAGCTATCCTGAATGAGTTGTCAAGTTACTTGTTGCAGTAGGGATAGTAAATAGAAAAGAAAGATTTAGCAATGCTATGTATAGGAAGATAAATTTTTTGTCTAGTAAAACAACATTACTAAATTTGTAATCTAATTTTTTATTATTTACTAAAATTTGTAAGCGTAAGTTTGTTGATTTGTTAACTTTTAATTTTGCTTTGTTGCTGTTAAGCGATCGCCTGACAATTGCTTCCGAGTCAAAAGATTGATTATAGTGTTCCAGGTGCAAAACGAAAAAAAGGCTTGCCACCAAAAATTAGTAGCAGCCAGATGTTTGGAATTGATGTCAGGATTTATCTATGCAATAATTCTCAGGCTTGTGTGTTCTTGTAGGTGCCTACAGCGGCTCTGAGATTACCTTGGTGTTCTGATAAAAGCCGATCTCCTGCTGCTTTTTCTAAACCAGTCCAGTGCATTAATAAAGCCAGCTTGACCCATTTACCGCTACGTTCTAGCAGTACATTTGCAGTTTCCCGACTTAAGCCAGTAAGGTCTTGCAGAATTCGCAAAGCGCGATCGCGGAGTTTTTGATTTGTGACCGCTACATCCACCATCCGATTGCCATAAACTTTGCCTAGCTTCACCATCACGCCAGTGGACAAAATATTTAAAGTCAGCTTTGTGACAGTACCAGCTTTTAAGCGAGTTGAACCAGCTAATACCTCTGGCCCAGTTAACAGACGAATATCAATATCAACATCGATGCTAACTTGTGTTTTTGGCACACAGGCAATAAATATAGTTACGGCTCCCCGTTGACGGGCGGCGTTTAGCGCTCCATGCACAAAAGGAGTTGTCCCACCAGCTGTAATCCCAACCACTACGTCTAATTGGGTAATTTGCCTTTGGGCGATCGCCGCTTCTCCGTCTTGGGCGCGGTCTTCTAAATCCTCAGAACTACGTACCAGTGCGCCAGCACCACCAGCAATGATTCCCTGCACTAGTTCTGGAGGTGTACAAAAAGTAGGGGGACATTCAGCCGCATCTAACACCCCTAACCTACCGCTTGTACCTGCACCTATATAAAATAAGCGTCCACCTTGGTGCAAACGCTCTGCTGTTCGTTCAATGGCTTGAGCTAACTCAACTTTTGCCGCGGCTACTGCTGCTACGGCTTTTTGGTCTTCGCTATTAAACAGTTCTACTAATTCTAAAGCACTAAGTTGATCTAAGTTGAGACTAAGAGGATTTACCTGCTCAGTTAGAAGATGCCCGCGTTCCTGCAAATCTGCCATTGTTTCTGTTTCCTGTGTCATTTGTTATTTGTCCTCTGTCATTAGTCATTTGTCAAAAAACAAAGGTGTAGGAGTGTAAATAAAACCTTCATCATCTATATCTTGATTTCACTTACACCCACCCTAAAGAATTACCAATGACTAATGACTAATGACCAATGACTAATTACAACAATCCTTCTAGTTTGCGGCGAATATTTTCGAGTTCAGAGTCAGAAAATTCTGTTTCTGCTGCTGGTGGGACTTCTTCAGTGTCGAAGGAAGTGTCATCGTTTTCGGCATCTATTTGCCAGTCAGTTTCTTCTACGTTCAGTTCTGGAGGAAGAACTAAATCACTATTTTCCGGCACAATTTCCCAATCGTAACCAGCACTGTCGCAAAATTCCTTAATTTCTTCCGCATCGATCGCTTCGACTGTCGGTGTAGGGAAATCCTGGGCTTCTAACAACAAGGCAAAGCGGAGAGCATCATCCTCTGACTCAAACATGAGAATTTTATTGCGATCGCCAACTCGAACTGTGTGAATGCCTTCGTTTTCTGTGTGAGCATTAAAAATTAAAACAAATATACGCATCGGTGTAATCATCTATCCTTTTACTTAAATTTCTTTTTCTAACTGCTTCTAGGGTCTAGTTTATGCAACAAACAATATAAAATTGTCGAAGCACAGGGCATGGATTGTCGATGCTCTTGGTGAAATTATCTAATTTTTTTACAGCCAATTATCTACTTTCTCTATTGTCATCTATCTATTGCCATGCCCATCAAAACCAAAACTAGGGATTTTTGGCCACATTCTCGCAAAATCAGTCGGCTTTTAAGTTTATTGTTGTATTTTGTGGTCAGTCTGCTATGTGTGCTGGGTTTGCCTGTGTTGCCTGTTTTACCTCATAATCTCTCCTCTGCATCTTTATTGACGAATGCAACCATTACTAATTCACCTTTAGAACAAGGCAAAATCCTCTATGATGCTGGGCGTTTTACTGAAGCAGTACAAGTATTACAACAAGCAGCACAATCATATAAACAGACAGGAGATCAAATTAAACTAGCTATTACCCTCAGCAATTTATCTTTGGCTTACCAACAACTAAGTGAATTCACAGAGGCACAACAAGCAATTAGTGAAAGCTTGAAGTTGCTAGAAGGCCGCCAAAATTCGCAAATATTTGCCCAATCTCTAGAAATTCAAGGCCGTCTGCAACTTTTGATGGGAAAGCCAGAAGCAGCTTTAGTTAGTTGGCAGCAAACTGAGAAAATTTATCAGCAAACCCATAATGATAGTGGTTTGGTGCGATCGCAAATCAATCAAGCACAAGCTTGGCGGACTCAAGGCTTTTACCGCCGTGCTATTCAAATGCTAGAGATAGTCAATCAACAATTGCAATCACAACCAGATTCTCTCGAAAAAGCTGTGGGGTTGCGATCGCTGGGGAATGCGTTGTTAATATCAGGAAGTTTACCAAAATCTCAAGAAGCTCTAAAACAAAGTTTAGCGATCGCCCAAAGTTTAGAATCGCATCATGATATGGCAGCTAGTTTGTTTAGTTTGGGCAATCATGCACGCAAACAACAGCAAACACCAGCAGCGCTCACATATTATCAACAAGCTATCAAACTATCTCCTTCACCTTTAGCCAAAATCTCAGCACAGCTTAATTACCTGAGTCTGTTAATTGAAAGTCAACAATTAACCGAGGCCGAGTCTCTATTACCGACTATTCAATCTCAACTTAACCAACTTTCCCCCAGTCGCACTGCTATTTACTCCCAGATTAATTACGCCCAAAGCTTGATCAAACTGGAAATGGCGAATCGACAAAAAAACTCTACTTATGACTCGCAACTGCTCAATTTGCCAAAAATTGCCCAACTTTTGGCAAATACGGTGAAAGAAGCTCACAGTTTAGGCGATCGCCGTGCCGAAGCCAATGCACTTTTGAGCTTGGGCAATTTGTACGAACAAACTAAACAGTGGTCAGAGGCTACAAATCTGACGCAGCAGGGGTTAATCTTAGCACAGGCTACTATTACACCAGATATCGCCTATCGCTTGCAGTGGCAGTTAGGCAGATTACTTTGGCAACAAAAAGAGTTTCCCGGCGCGATCGCGGCTTATGATGCCGCAGTAGACACTATCAAATCTCTACGTAGTGATTTAGCAACAATTAATCAAGATATACAATTTAATTTTCGAGATAGCGTTGAACCACTGTATCGCCAATCAGTAGAGTTACTTGTGCAATCTCAAGCAGGGCAACCAAATGCGACAATTTTAGACCAGGCACGTAAGCGAATCGAAGCTTTGCAATTGGCAGAAATAGATAACTTTTTCCAAGAAGCCTGTTTAGAAGGTAAAAACGTCATCCTGGATCAAGTGGCGGATCAGAAAAATCCCAATAATGCTATTTTTTCTACTGCTGCTATTTTTTATCCGATCATTCTTCCTAAACAACTTCAGGTAATTGTCAAACTACCTAACCAACCTCTACAGAGTTACAGCACAAATATTACCCAAGAAGAAGTAGAAAAAGCTGTTACCAATCTGAGAAAAGTCTTGGTGAATCCGACTGCTACCAACGCCGTCAAAATGCAATCACAAACTGTTTACAACTGGCTGCTTAAACCCATTGAATCGAAGTTATCAGCCAAAAAAGTCGATACTCTTGTATTTGTGCTAGATGGTGTATTGCGTAACATCCCAATGGCATCTCTCTACGATGGTCAAAAATTCTTAATTGAGAAATATGCGATCGCCTTGAGTGTTAGTTTACAACTGCAAAATCCTCATCCTTTAGTCAAACAGCCACTAAAAGCCTTGATTGCTGGGTTAAGTCAGCCTCCTGCAGACTTTCCTAACTTTGCACCATTACCTGCCATTAAGTCAGAAGTTAAGTCTATTTCCAACGCTGGAGTTGCGACAACCAATCTGTTAGATCAGCAATTCACCAGCAAAGCCCTAGAAAAAGAAGTAAATTCATTTCCTTTTAATGTGGTACATTTAGCCACTCACGGCCAGTTTAGTTCCCGTGCTGAGGAAACATTTATTCTAGCAGCCGATGGGCCTATTAATGTCAAGCAATTTGACAGCTTACTCCGCAGTCGAGATGAAACTCAAGCACAAGCAGTAGAACTTTTAGTCTTGAGTGCTTGTCAAACGGCCGCCGGAGATAAACGAGCCGCTTTAGGACTTGCAGGAACAGCCATCAGGGCCGGTGCGCGTAGTACTCTGGCTTCTCTGTGGCAAATTGATGATGAATCTACAGCTTTATTTGTTGGTGACTTCTATCAACAACTGAAAAAAGGTAACATCAGCAAAGCTCAAGCTCTCCGTCATGCTCAACTAAAAATTTTGCAACACCCCAATTACAGAGCGCCTAGTTTTTGGTCTGCTTATGTATTAATTGGTAATTGGTTGTAGTCTAAGGGTGAGTTAATAACAAATATAGCAGTAGCTAATACCAATTCTCTAAATCCAGGCTATAGATAATTCTCCCCCTGCTCCCTGCTCCCTGCCCCCCATCTGCCTATTTGTAGCCATATTTTGGGGAATTGGTATAAGTTGCTAAGGACATCTGTAAATAATAAAACTAAGACAGCAAAAGACTTTTAACTCTGTCGCCTGCTATAAATGTTGACTATTGATTATTAACAAAAAAGAGGTCTTTTTATGACCTCTTGGGAACTCCCTACAATAAAGTTCTCTTTGTATAGATGAATTAGGACAGGCCAGCGTTGGTACCTTGCTTGCCAGTTGCCAGTTCCACTTTAACGATTTTGCCACCCATTTTTTGAATCCGTTGCTGTTCGCGGAACCAATTTTCGTAGGGAACCAATTTGGTGAAATAGGTATTTTGTAGTTCGCGTTGAGTACGAATACGGGTTTGGCTTGGAACGCAAGCAGTAATTTTAAACAACCGCGCCATGTGATGAATCTCCTGTGGTGAGTGTGAAAACTTTTTTTATCTCAAAATAAAGCGGGAGTATATTTTTTAGACAAATCTTTAATTAATCTCTCCAAGGCTGGAAATCAAACATCAATACTAGACCACTAACACTCACCATGATTTATGCAATTAAGATAAGCGACAAGACGTTCTAGCACTCACAGTTGATTTCCAGACCTTAATAAAGCTGCACCTAATTGCTTAGATGCCAACTAGCTCTTAGCTCAAGCCAGAGGAGATGTAGTCTAAGTAAACGCCCATTTCTTTACCAGCGTCGGGGCCGACTAAGCTGGCGGTTACTTCTTTGATTGCTTGGATAGCTTGTACGGTAGCGCCTACGGGTACACCCAAGGAGTTGTAGGTTTCTTTCAAGCCGTTCAATACACGCTCATCTAGGATGGAAGGATCGCCAGCCAGCATAGCGTAGGTAGCATAGCGGAGGTAGTAATCCAAGTCACGGATACAAGCAGCGTAACGACGGGTGGTGTACATGTTACCACCGGGACGGGTGATATCAGAGTACAACAAAGACTTAGCAACAGCTTCTTTAACGATCGCAGCTGCGTTAGCGCTGATGGTGGTAGCTGCACGAACGCGCAGTTCACCAGTTCCGAAGTAAGCTTTGAGTTTTTCTAAAGCAGCTGTGTCGAGGTATTTACCTTGAACGTCTGCGGAGTTAATGACAGCGGTAATTGCGTCTTGAGCCATTTTGTTAATTCCTTATTTTCAACCGTATTGCAACAGTTTGTGTCAGCAGGGAAAAAGCTTTACCCTACGCCAATGAACCTACTACGTAGTCAAAGTAAGCGCCAGCTTCAGCAGCATCTTCAGCGGACAAAAGGGTGGAAGCAGCATTTTTCAGTGCAGCAACGCCGGAGGAAACAGCATCAATAGGAGTGCCTAAAGATTTGTACATTTCACGCACACCGATGATACCGATTTCTTCGATGGGTGTAACGTCACCAGCAACGATTCCGTAGGTGATCAAACGGAGGTAGTAGTCTAGGTCGCGTAAGCAGGTAGCTGTCAATTCTTGACCGTAAGCGTTGCCACCGGGGGATACAACGTCAGGGCGTTTTTGGAACAATTGGTCGCCTGCTTGCTTAACTAGACGCTCACGGTTGTCGGTTAAAACTTGAGCGATGCGGAGGCGTTGTGCGCCACCAGAAACAAAGCTCTTGATCCGATCTAGTTCGCCAGGGCTGAGGTAGCGAGCTTCTGCATCAGCATTCACGATGGACTTCGTGACGATACTCATTAATGGATTCCTCCAGTACTAATGAAACCAGGATATGAAACTGGTGCGGTTTTAATTTCGGTCGAATGTAGCTACGTTCTCTCGTTGTTTTTTAGATACAACAGTTGAGTAGCTGCTGTAGCTAATACTTTACGAGTTTGCTGGTGTCAATTTCAACTACACCAGCGTAAAAACTCAGCTACCTTCCGCAAAATATTCTCCGGCATTCTGTTGAGCATTTATGACTGCTCTTAATACTTTGTAATATTCCTTTTCAGATTTACACGTAAATCAGCAATCTGAGAGAAATGTTACGAAAGGTAAAATGTCAAGAGTCAATAGTCATGAGTCAATGGTCAAGAAGTTAACACTCTTGACTATTGACCTGGGACTATTGACTAAGGATTAGCGATCGCTAGGACGACCGGTTAACACAGCAGGAGACAGACTAGACCAAGATTGTTTCACTAGGTCAGCAGCCGCCTGGACACTACCGAGGTAGTTACCTGCGGGTAGAGATGGGAAGCGTGGGTAAGGAACCACATCTTCACCAAAGTAGCGGGCGTATTCTGGGCTATCAACAATTGCCTCTACAGCGGCTCTGAGACCACTATCAGCCAGCAACTTGTTATACTGCCTAATTTCGCCTTGAGTAGCTGGTGCGCGACCCAACAGGTGACGGAATAGGTATTCAATTACCTTGGTGTTGGGATAAGGCGTATAGAACCGTTTGCGATAGATTTCTGAGCTTGCTAGTTCGCGCACAAACTCGCGGACTGAGATTTCGCCATTCCGCAGTTTGCTATCGAGTGCGCTACGACGGTAATACTCAGGAACCTGACCGCTGAAGACATCCAATACCTGACAGTAAGCAGCGTTAATAATCTGCTGTCTTTCTGCTTGGCTAGTACCACCTGTTAAGCGGTAAATCCGCGCCGGTTTACGACGGCTAGTACCAACACCAACTTCTACCGATTGGCCGCGACCATCGTTAAAGGAACGACCTAATTCGATAAATAGCGGCTGGCTCTTGTCGATTTGCCGAGATTGGTAAGCCAAATCTGCGATCGCTTTTGCCAAAATTGGGGTATTGGCAGAATCCATCCGTGCTTTGACTGGCTTAAAGCTGGGTACAACTACATCATCATTTTGTTTGGTGAGTTGATTGTAAAGCTTCTCGGTATTAGGGAAGTTAGCCGCAGGTAATGTTGGGAAGCGACGGTAAGGAACTGTATCTTCACCAAATACTTGGCGATACTCAGCACTGTTCAATAAAGCAGCAATAAACGCCTTCAGACCTTGGGTAGCCAAAATCTGGTTATACTTGCGGATTTCTGCTTGATCAACAGGTGCGCGTCCTAAGAAGTGCTTGGTTCCCAACTCAATTACTTTGGTGTTGGGATAAGGTGTATAGAATTCCTTCAGGTACAGGTTTGAATAACCCAATCCTTCAATAAATTCTTTGACAGAAATTTCCCCGTTACCCAGCTTGCTTTCTAGGACGGTAAATTCATTTTTGGCGATGTATGGTGCAATATCGCGTTCAAAAATCTGGCGGTAAGCAGCACTAATCAAAGTTTGGACGGCAGCTTTGTCAACAGTATTAGCTACCAGCTTGAAGACTTTAGTTTGTTCGCGTTGCTTAGTTACACCTTGATTCACGCGGAACTGAATATCGGGTTCTGTCCGATTTTGGCTAACTGCACCCAGTTCCACAAAGCGTGGTGTTTCTTGCTTCTCAACTTTCGTGGCGACCACATCTTCGCGGATGCTACCTACACGTAGTTGTCGCTGTGATACACCACCAGGAGTCAGATAGCGTTCGTAAGGAACTGTATCTTCACCAAATGCTTCGCTGTACTCTACGGTATCCAGAATGGCATCAACTACTGCATAAAAGCCTTTTTTGGAGGCAATATCGAAGTATTTGTTATTTTCTTGGCGACCGTAAGTAGGACGACCTAATAAGCGACGGTGAATGTATTCGATCGCTTTACAAACATACAACGGTGTCCAGTACAAACTGCGGAATAAATCAGACTTAGCCAAAGCCCGCACAAATTCCCGTACAGAAATTTCGCCGTTTTCCAGCTTAATTTCTTGGACTTTTAAACGTTGACCTTCGTAAACGTCACGACCGATGACTTGCAAGTAAATTGCTCTAATTACTGCCTGCGTGGAGCTTTCAGAGAACTTAATGCTTGCACCTTTGGCTGCTTTTTTGCCAATGGTGCCAGGTAGTTGATCTAGTTTGAATACTTTTGGCCCCAGAGTACCAGGAGATGCGCCCCGTGCTTTGGGATTGCTCAGTTGGTTATTAATCCCAGGCCCTTGGTGAATCAAGATCCGTCTTGTATCTTTACCAAAGGGAGCCGGACGGCTGCTGGGGTTGCGAGTTTCTTTCGGGAAAATCGCCCCAAACTGAATTTCTAATGGGTCGTTACCAGAACCGTAGGGGTGTTGATCTGGTAATGGTTGTTCGTAAGCTGCGAATGTGGTGATGAACTGAGGTACTTTGCGGAAAGGCGCACTGTAGTTAAACAGGTCTTGTTGCGGCCCCCAGTTACGGCATTCTTGGGCTTCTTGACCCAGACCCCGAAGGTAGGGTACTGTTTCTTCGCCAAAGTAATCTGAGTATTCGTCCGAATCTACCAGAGCATCTACTAATTTAGGTAGACCGCCGTTGGAAATAATTGAGAAGTATTTTTGAACTTCTTCTCGGCTACTTGGCCCCCGTCCTAAAATGTGACGGAAAGCTAGTTCAATGACACGGCTGTTAATAAAAGGCTGATAAAACTGTTTTTGGTAAAGCGGAGATTTCGCCAAACGACGCACAAACTCTTTCATGGAGATGTCGCCATTTTTCACCTTGGATTCCAAATCAGAAATCGACAAGCTGTAAGCACGGGTAATATCGCGCTCAAATATTTGCCGATATGCTGCTTTGACTACCTCAGTTTTTTCGCCGGCTGACAACCCAGGCTTCATCACATATTTGGGACGACGTTCTGCGGCATTAAAATAAATCTGCGGCAGTTGTAACCCTTGTTGATCGCCAGAAGGACGTTGACGTAGTTTGGTCGAAGGTGTAGGTGCTTTGAATTCTGTCAGCAACACATCCATGTACTGAGCCACAATATTTGTCGCTTCAGCATCTTGGCGGAAGTAAGACAGAGATGCTGCCTTGATTTCTTGCAAAGCTACGATGGTTGCTTCACCAGAACAAGCATTTTCAATAATTTCCCGCAGACCCCTTGTGTTCACAGCAATGATGTTGGGGTCGCCAGCTACGATCGCATAAGTAGCATAGCGCAAGAACCAGGACAAGTCCCGCAAGCTCTTGGCCATGTTGCTTGGGCCGTAACGAGAAACGTTAATTGGTCTAAAACCTGGAGGTGTTGGGCCACTAGGAGAGGTGTTGAAGATAGAACGCAAGTTTTCTAGAAAACCACCCCGACTTTCAACGTAGGTAACGGTTCCTAGTTTCATGCCTTCTGTGACATCTCCACCAGCGCCAACAGCAGCACCAGCCATCGCTAATTCAGGTTCTTGTGGCTTTTCTAAAAAAGCCATTGGTGAACCACCAACAAAGATCCGGTTAGCCGCACGAGATACGATAATCTCGGAATTTTCGGTGAGAACCTGGGCAATTTCTAACCGTTTTGCACCAGATGCAAAATAGCTTGCCAGTTCATTTAATTCCCCACTTCCCAAAAAGCGGTCTTGCTGTTCCGCTTGGGAAATGGTTGCTACAGCTAGGGTTTGATATAGTTGCGGACGCGCAACTGAGCTTCCACCACTCGCCTTAACACTCATCGGATTTGTAAAACTCCCATCATAATCGTTTATGTGTTAAGTCTGGGTCGCTTTGAGGCTTGACACATTGATGTGTTTATGCCTTCAGAGTACCGCCTTCAAAACTGCCAGTAAAATTAACCCAGTCAGCTTTTAGATTAGAACGTTTTGCGTTTTTCCTGGTAATTTATTAAGAAGTATGTAGATTCTGTAGCCTTGTTGTCGCAAGTCTAGGAATAAATACTTCTATGGACATTAGACAAAATCTAAGTTTTGTATCTGAAAGTTAAAAACTTTACAAAAATATTTTACTGGAGTCGTCACTAGGATTTTCTTTAGTTACGACAAAAATATACAAATGTTTGCTTTTCGGATATCAGGACAGACTCTGGGTAATGACAGATATGTCTTGTGAGGGTGGCGATCGCTTTTTTTCATTTGTGTAAAGAAAAATTAATCATTTCTCAGTTTTTCTAGCCCAAACCAAACAATTGCCGTAACGCGACTCCGGAATAATCATGGGCTATGCTGTAGTAACCAGCATTATTACACAGGAAATACTATGAAAAATAGTAATAAATTTAACTTAATTGCCTTGGCTGCTTTGTCCTCATTAACAGTTACTTTCGTTGTTACACCTGCTAATGCACTGCCTGGACAAAATATTAATACCGTGATTAAGTGGGCAAAAACTAGAACCAAGCTTCCACGCCTGACATATAGTAGCGAAGCACATGGTTATTCAGGTAATAAAAGTAATTTATATTTTTATGTTGATGTTCCTTCAGAGAATGGCGTAGTCACCAAAGAAGGAATCACCATCAGCGGCGACTCCAGTATTAAATTCACCAGCAAAAACACCAAGGCGGTGAAATTAATTCAAAGTATTTATAACGCTAATATTGCTAATGACTTCAGCCAGTCTCGCCGCGTTACTAAAGTTGGTCGAGACCATTATTATAGAGGTCAAAAATATGCTTATATTTTAGCTGAAGTGCAAGGTGGTTCAGCTTTTCAAATCGTTAAATTAAACGAATTACAAGGAGAAATTGATGGTGCAAAATATTGCCAAACTCATCAATGTGACTTGTAGTTGATTTTTCTTATCAAATTATTCAGCATTTCAGATACCCGACTTCTTTGAGAAGCCGGGTATCTTGTTCTTAAGAGTTTATTAGACAACTATAACTCCTGCTCTTCTTCATAAAACCAAATTTCGGCTAACAAAGAAAAGCCCATCAGCCAAATGAAGCAGACAATGAAGAACCACATAACTCCCATCATAGTGACTACCTCCACAAAGCTTCTTGATTCAAGACTGTGTTTTTAGGTAAGTATTTTGCTCTTGTCGAACCTGAGTAAATTATTACTGGAAATTTATATATTGAGTTGGGTTATTTATAAAACTAAATTTTATTAACTAAATTATTACAAAAGTTTTTATTTTTACTTTATAAATAACCTCTTACTGTCTAACTGAATATTTAGAACCCTTCTAAAGTTATTTGAGTACGTAGGATGTGTTAGTGATGGCGTAACGCATCTACCGTTACGGCTTACGCCTGACACACCCTACACATAGTGCAATTTTTCAGAAATCAAATCAGATTTCTATAGATTTAGATTTAAACAGCAATGCGGCTCCAAGTTAAGTCAATTAAATCTAAGATGTAATTGACTGAATTATCTATATAATCTTCTATTTTTTCATTATTAACCACACATAATTTACCGCCAGTAATATGTATTTTATCTGGTTCTTGGTAGTAAGCTTTGTGTTCACTGATCCATCCTGGTTTATCCCCACTTGTTTCTACTTTTTCTATGACAAATGTGTGGATATTTAATCTATAAACTGGAGTTTCATGATAAATTCTTGTACCGAAATATCCTAAACTGCCAATGATATATATGTATTCTCCAACTAATGTGGCTGAATGAAAGTCAGTTGGTGGAAATACATCTTGGGGATAACCAAAAATCTGAAAGTTACCATCACCTTGATAAACTACAACAT
The DNA here is from genome assembly GCF_059384975.1 of Nostoc sp. C96. NCBI lineage: Bacteria > Bacillati > Cyanobacteriota > Cyanophyceae > Nostocales > Nostocaceae > Nostoc > Nostoc sp. C96. The sequence goes on from NZ_CM182020.1 coordinate 2,869,074, forward strand.
CGTTATATATACAAAAATCAGGGTCATAGTAGTCTTCATGTTCACCAGCAATTTCGACAATTCTGCCATCTGGTAATTGTGTAATGGTTCTGCCAAATCGGTCATAGCACCATACTTTATCTTGGCAATGTTCTGTATCATCAAAAAAATTTTTAGCTGCATAAGCAGAACAACCCTCACAAATCATGGCCTCCCAAAAGGGAATTTTCATCAATTCTGGATTGGTTTTGCCAAAGCGCGGATGTTTGCCAGCAAAATATTGCTCTGGAGTTACTTGTGATAATGAAAATTTGTTGTTGTCAATTCCAGTGAGCGATCGCCGCATATCATTGTTAATATCGCTCACATCTTCACCAGCTGCAATTAACATTCTGACAATTTCTGTCTTTGTCGCTATCTTAATGGCTTTGTCATCGCAATCATTGATTCTGCTGGGGTTTGCACCAGCTTCTAGTAAAATTCTGACGCAATCAGTAGCACCATGCTCTGCGGCGATGATTAATGCAGTGTTACTAAAGTCATCGGTGGCTTCAATATCAAATCCCTCGGCAATTAGCCACTGTAAGACTTCTAGCCTATTGTTTTCTACTGCATACATTAACGGCGTTTTTCCGCAGTTTCCTACATCGTTGTGATTTGCTCCCGCAGCTAGGAGTAATTTGGCTTTAGGTAATTCACCCACCTGAATACTCAATAACCAAGGGGTTTTATGCCAACAATCACGTACATTTTGATCTGCTTTTTGCTCTAGCAAGAACTTTACTTGCTCTAGGCTGCCAAAAACTATAGCGTACATTAATTCTGTCCATCCCAGTTGCTCTGGGTTAGCACCTGCGTTCAATAATAATTTGACAGCATCAAATCTCCCAAGATGAGCCGCTACTTTGATTGCAGATTCACCGTAGCTACTCATACCATTGACAGCAGCACCTCTAGAGATGAGTAAGTTCAAAGTTGAGATTAAGTTTTCATCTCGCAAAATATCTCGACCATACATAGCATGAATTAAGACATCATATCCATCTGGAGTTTGATAGTTAATATCTGCTCCAGCATCGAGAATCAGTAGGATTTTATCTAGATTTCCTGACTGCACAGCCAACCCAAGTACGGTATTTTGAGATTCTTGTTCAATAGCATTGACATTCGCGCCATGTTCTAAGAGGAAACGAATCATATCAACGCCTGCATTGGGACTACTAACTGCACACATTAATGGTGTTTGTTGGGAATACTCGTCTAGACATTCAATATCAACACCATTGGCTATTTTATCTGCGACTCCTGCAATATTGCCCTGCTGTACATCAATATGAATTTTTTCCATACATTTTCTGAGTTAACTTCTGATATAAATTACTACAAGCAGAAGCGATCGCATTTCCCATCTTATCCTCATAGATATCGTAAATTTGCTGTAAGCGTTAAACTAGAACTATGGGAATAAAAATCTCTGGCAGTAAGTTCTATAAATAGTCAATTTTGATCACTCCAGGGAAAATGTCTCAAGAGCATGACGAGTTATTGCAGATTCAGCAGATATCTAACCTCAAACCACGACATTTTGCTGATTTAATTAGGGCTGCACAGTTAATTTTTGATCCGACTGCGGGAATTCCCGGAAGTTATGTAGTAGTTGACTGGCAAGAATTTGGTATTCCTGATGAAGTAGAGTTAAATCTCAAACTACTTGGTCAGAAATATCAATATGCGTGTCCTAATATTCCAGATGCTATTATTTGGAGCCAATTAACTCCAGCTACACGTAATTGGTTTCTCGAAAATAAAGAAGAACTGTGGAAATTTGAGGAAGCTTTTCCACCTTTGGATGAAGACTAATGCTGATCTGCTGTTACTAAAATCCAAAATTACTCAAAAAGACAGTAAGTGGTAGGAAACATCTGTTTCCTACCATTTACTGTTCTAAATACCAAATATTCATCTGGTAATTAGGCTGAAAGCTATGTTTAAATTTTATTAAGATTGTTGTTATATCGTTGCCATTGTACATAGAACTTAAAATCTGTCATTCATTGGCGATCGCATTAATTTCAAAACTTAGTCAAATTTAATTTTAAGAAACCCCATATCAATGAATCAAAGCCTTAGTGTCGCTCCCACTCAGGAGGAACTTTTTCATCAAAATATTTCTGATGCTAAACCACAGCTAATTGTGCGTCAATTAATGGTTCTGTTTTTAGAAATGCTACTAGCGTTACCACTGGGTTTAGGCTTAGTAAAATTTCATATTGGCGGTATTGCGTGGATATTTGGTGGTATTGCCGCAGGTACAATCATTCTTCAAGGATGCCGGATTTTTTATCAATACACTCCCCAACCTAACCGAACTGCAAGAAAAGTCGGGATGGGACTTGTAGGGTTGACTGTTGGTTTATCTAATAGCAATAGTAACTTGATAAATTTAGCTTCGGGGATTCCTATATTTATTGTTCTCACATTTTTTCTATTATTATGTGGTAGCTGTATTGGCTATATTTATTCTCGATTAAGTAAAACCAACTTATTAACAGCAATGCTGGCGACAGTTCCCGGTGGCGTGGGCGTAATGTCATCAATTGCTGCTGATTACAATAAAAATGTTACCTTGGTGGCTTTAGTTCAGGCGATTCGCGTTACTTGTGTAGTATTAGTAATTCCTTTTATTGCGAGAACAACTGTTGGTAATTATTGGAATTCATCAACACTTCCCGTTCAACATACCTTACTCAATCTGGAACCATCGCAACTCGGACTATTATTTATAGCATTGCTGATTACTGCATTGATAGTCTACCTAGCTATTACCTTAAAAATTCCCGCTGGTGATTTTTTTGGAGCGTTATTACTGGGGATATTTTTTAATTCTTGCCTAAATTTGCTGCCTTTTGTTAGTGGGGCTGATTTGAGTCCACAACCATTGATTAATATAGTCGGTCAAATGCTGTTGGGAATTACCATCGGTGAGTATTGGGGAGAAAAACCCGCCTTTGGGAAACGAACTGTCGGTTGCGCTTTGATTTCTGTAGCCTTGACTCTTGTTGCAGGTGCGATCGCTGCTATGCTGGCAATGCAATTAACTTCTTGGGATTGGTTGACTTGTCTATTAGTCACAGCACCAGGTGGTTCCGCAGAAATGATTTTGGTTTCTTTAGCATTAGATCATAATGTGGAGATTGTCACCACAGGACATTTAGTCCGACTCATTGCTATTAACAGTTCCTTACCACTGTGGTTATTTTTATTTCGTCGTCTAGATAAGTGTGAAGCCTGAAAGTTAATGACTATTGACATCTGAAAAGAAAAAACCCCGGCGTTGTTCAAACCGAGGTGATTAGGAGAAGTCCAAATGTCGATGGGAGATACCGATACTGAAGTCCGTTGTTCATCGCTAACTGCAAAAGATATCAAACTCTCACAATATCTTTATTTGTTAGCGGTTTTGGTTGTAGTTTATTTCTCATTTATAAACTTATGTTAACAAGTGTAACTAAGTTGTTACGACAAGTCAACAGAAATTGACACAAAAAGCCAAATACAAGTAATAAGAAAAATTTATATAGTCAATAACAAGGTAGCGATCGCTAATTTTCTGGATAAATCAAGCCAGAGATCATCCTCTGGCTCGGAGATAAAATAATACCGTTTCACTTTAAGTTTGATACAAATAGACCGCAGGGGGGCATAGGAGCAGAGGGGCAGAGGAGAAATTATTCGTATCATTTATTTAGTGAAATGGTATAACTATTCTTTACTTTTGCCTTTTACCTTTTGCCTTTTCACTTTTACCTTTCTACAAATTCCTCCACCACTTTGAGCGCATCAGGAGGAATTTCTGTGACTATGCGGAAGGGAAATGCTGGTGTAGAAGCAGAAAAAGCATAATCAGGTGTTAAAAACACACTATATTGTTTAGCTTCTGGGGTGAGTTGTGCAGCCATCGCCAAAACTATCACCTTGACAAATTTGCGAACATCTGCGGCTTGTTCCCCCACTACTTCGCCGCCACTAAAAGGTGTATTGGCTTGTCCTGCCTGATCTAAAGTAGTGCTAGGGTCTTTGACGCTGAGATGAGTACCTCCAAGGATACCAACCAGCCATTTAGGCGCAGGAATTTTGTGAAATCCTACAACTTGTTCAGTTAAAGCCGGAGTTGTTTTATCGGCGGAACTAGCTAATATCAGCGTTGGGACTTGCACCTTAGTTAAACCAGAGTCGCCAAACATCAAAGAACTGGTAGGATTAAGAGCGATCGCTTGCTTAATGCGATTATCCCGCATTTGATAGGTGTTGTTTGGTAATTCTTGAGCAACACACTGTGCAGTTTCGCCCAAACTCAACACCGCCAAATTTTGTTTACAACGTTGTTTGAGTTTATCAAGTTGTAACTCACCACCAGCCAACGCCAAAGCTGTACCGCCACCAAAAGAATAACCAATCACCATTACATTATCAGTTGCCAGTTTTCCCGATAATGGGTCATTAGTATTTTGGTTAATTTTGGCAAGTTCATCTAAGACAAAACTAATATCTTTAGGACGATCTAAAAATTCTTGTGGTTTGAGAAGTTTACCTTTACCTTGTAAACCAGCATCAACATTTGTCTGGTTACTACCAGGATGTTCCACAGCAACAAATATATAACCGTGAGATGCTAAATGTTCTGCGAGATAGCGTAAATCAGTCCGCACAGAACCTAAACCGTGAGAATAGACAATTAGTGGTTTATTTGCAGTTGCAGCATTTGACCAATATATATCAACCGGAATATTGCGGTTACGCTGGGGGTCATTCCAATTTAATTTCAGCACTTGGACTTGCGCCGTACCTGGTTGACTGGGGTCAAAAGGTAAAGAAACTTGTAGCGATTGGTGGTTAAGTTGGGGTGCGATCGCTAACATAAATTGTTGAGTCCGCCAAAATGCCGTATTGAAATTCCCTGCAATTTTGAAAATTTGTGGTAAATTAATTTCCAAATTTTGACTAGGATAAGCTGCAATAAAGCTTAGTAGCGAAAGACCTTGAGGTGCAGTCGAACCAATAACTAATCCGGCTCTGAGGGCTTGTACACCAGCTTTATCCTTACGCACAACAGCCGTGGAAAAATCATCAAGAATTGTTGTCCCAATCTGGGTATTGAGTAACCGATTAACTGTGACAACATTCAACGATAAAGGCATTTTCAGGGTTTCTAACAGAAAGCGCCGCTGTTGTGAGGATAATTTGCGGCCATAAAGCTCAAAACCATTAGGAAAATCCCCAACCTCTGCTGCTTTTTGTAAGTCAGCCAAAGAAACAGACTCCGCCAGCAAACCATAACGTAACACAACTGTATCAGCAGCTTTTGCCGCAGTATTTATACTTAAAAAATTTGTGACTGTGACAGCACAAAAGCAACCTAGCAATAAATTTAGAGCTTTTCTACTTATTCCCATAAAAATTTTTGTCAATGAATTCTGACGGGAATATAACTAATATTTTGCTATTTGACGAATTTAGAACTTAGATAGGTGTCAATGGTTAATTGTCAAAGCTGCAAAACTTGCTGTCGTGACGACAAGGTTTGTTGTGGTCACGACAGGGTTTGCTGTGGTCACGACAAAGTTGCTGTGGTCACGACAGGGTTTGCTGTGGTCACGACAAGGTTTGCTGTGGTCACGACAAGGTTTGCTGTGGTCACGACAAGGTTGCTGTGGTCACGACAAGGTTGCTGTGGTCACGACAAGGTTTTGCTTAACATACAGACTACAAACTTCATCTTGGTTAAGTATGCGTCGCAAAGTTATCTATGTTTTTATTCTGCTGTTTTCAATATTGATTGTGATACTGTGGTGGCCTGTACATGACACTCAATGCAACTCAGAAGCTTTTTTGAAATCAAACAGACAAAAACTGCAAGTACCCGCCTCTCAAGTTGTTGTGGAACCTTGGCGTGGCGAACATCATGTATACGGCATTTTTATGGTTCCTGATGAATATAAGGAAGCGCCATTTTTTGTGTTAACAGTTCTGGGTGGTAGTAGTTACTGTTCTAAACCCTTTGGTTACAGCCAAAACTATGATGATGTCTTTGCCGAACCAGGAACTCATTTAATTAGATATTATCTGAGAACTCGCCTCGCTTTGCGGCTAATTTTCCAAGGTTCTTATTTCCAACTCAACGACAAACAGAACTGGTTCTTGACTTACCCAAAAATTAGGTAGGGTCAAAAGAGGCAGGGGAGCAGGGAGCAGGGAGCAAGGGGAACAAGCCCTTCCCCTCTGCCTCTTCGGTGAGTAAAAATCTAACTTCAAAAAGATGTTTTAGTGGCTAAACTATCACTTTTCTGTAATAAAGCACTGGTAGTATTAACCACAATCTGCGCTGCACCTGCAAAAAACGATCGCTCAATTGTATTAGGCTGATCACTAGATTGATGATAATGGGGAGTTCGGAGATTAGCTGTATCCGTCACTAAAACTGCACCTACTCCTTGATACCAAAACGGTGCATGATCACTACGTAGAGTATCAGGTGTGAGTAATCCTTTCAAGGGAATAGGTACTGTCATAACCGCTGGTAAATTAGCTGGCTGTGGGTTTTGAAAAGCACTTAATAACGGTAAATGTTCTGTATCACCCACCACTGCTAAAAAGTCACCTTTATCGCTGGGTGGTGTCACAGGTAAACCCGGTGGATACTGTTGACAGCCAGGAGTGTAACAAGCATAACCAACCATATCCATGACAATCACACCGCTTAAATTCTCCAAGCGTTGAGCTTTAGCGGCGAAAGCCTTACTACCTAAAAGTCCTGCTTCTTCTTTGTCAAAAAAAGCTAACTGCAAAGTTCGTGGTGTGGGTTGTGAACCAAGTAATCTAGCAACTTCTAGCACAACCGCTACCCCAGTACCATTATCATCAGCCCCAGGAGAGGAAGCGACAGTATCGTAATGTGCGCCGACAAGAATTGTACCTGCTGTTTTATCAGTACCTAAACGTTCGGCAAAGATATTCACACCCTCAGCAAATTTTTCTAGCTGTGGTTTCCAGCCGAATTTTTTTAATTGGGTTGTGATATATGTACGAGTACGCGATCGCTCTGCTGTTGTGTAACGTTGAAAATTTAACTGCTGAATGTGGTTAAGCAAATTCTCAGCAGAAACCTGCGGCGTAATTTCTAGTGTTGGAGGCTGTGGTTGAGCTTGTTTTGCTGGTACTTTCTCCACAATTTCTGATGCAGGACGTGGTGGAAAAAAACTATTAAACGCAATACTTCTACTCCCAACTATGACCACTACCACCAGCGCCAACAGCATCAGCCAAATCCGTTTTTGCATACACTGAACCTTGCCTTCCAGACCTAGAGTAGCGCAAACCCAAAGTTTGACGAGTTGTCTTTTGACAGAGGCACAAATTTAACCTATTGTTCCATACAGGGAAAGTTCTGTGTCATTCATTATATTTGTGACTATCGTTGACTTTCTTGTTTTCCCTGCTGTTTATGCGTAATCCTGCCTTGTGCTTCCTAGGAATATGGTAGATTTGTTGCTGATAGCAATCCTAGGGTTTCTAGGCAGTTTTGGGCATTGCTTTGGGATGTGTGGCCCTTTGACAGTAGCGTTTTCGTTGTCTAGTAAGCAGAATGGACAAAAATCTGTCTCAGAAAATTCATCTACTTGGCAACAACAATTAAAATTTCACTTTTTGCTGAATCTCGGCAGAATGTTAAGCTATGCTCTGGTTGGCGCTGGCATTGGGGCTTTAGGTTCAGTATTGTTTGAAGGTGGGCAACTAGCAGGTATTGGCAGCGAATTTCGTCGCTTGATGGCGATGATTACCGGGATAATGCTGATTTGGTTTGGCTTAGGACAAATTAAACCAAATTGGTTGCCCCATATTCCTGTATTACACCCTTTATTAAAAAGTAATTTACACGATCGCCTGAGTACAGGCATGATTAAACTTTCCTACCAAACCAAATGGTGGACACCGATATTTTTAGGGATGACTTGGGGTTTAATGCCTTGTGGTTTCTTATATGCTGCTCAAATTAAAGCCGCAGAAACTAGTAACCTCTGGATGGGTGCAGCCACCATGTTAGCTTTTGGTTCAGGAACTTTACCCACCATGCTGGGGGTTGGTGTTTCGACTTCGTTAATTAGTAAAGATAGGCGCAGTCAATTATTTCGTTTAGGCGGTTGGGTGACACTGGTCATTGGCGCAATTACTCTATTGCGGACTGGTGACACAACGGTAGATTACACCGGACACGCTGCCCTATTTTGTCTCATGTTAGCGCTGATTGCCCGCCCAATTAGTAACCTGTGGGCTGCACCGATGCGTTACCGTCGGGCTTTAGGCGTGGGTGCTTTTGTGTTATCTGTCGTTCACACCACCCACATGATTGAACATTCTCTGCAATGGAATTTTGCCGCTTTTTGGTTTTTTCCCGCAGAATTTCGCTGGGGGATGGCTGCGGGTGCTGTAGCATTGATATTAATGACCCCTGCTGCTTTAACTAGTTGGGAATCATTGCAAAAATCTTGGGGTAAGCGGTGGCGACAGATTCATCTTTTAAGTGTGCCGGCTTTACTCTTAAGTACCTTTCATGCAGTGTTGATTGGTTCCCATTACTTAGGTTCCCTAGAATCAACTTGGGCGAATAAATTAGCAACATTGCTGTTAGGAATTGCCACTCTTGGTGTGTTGCTGTTGCGTTGGCTCAAAGCAGGTGGGCAAAGGGAGCAGGAGAGCAGAGGAACAGGGGGAGAATGAATTATTATCCAATCAAGAAAAAGTTAAATGTATTATTGCTGTTTTGTTTAGCGATCGCAATTACTACTATTCATCCTGTCTTAGCCCATAAAGTGCAAGTAGCCGCAGATGTCGGCGCAACTCTTCATCTCGAACCTAATGATAATCCTCGTGCTGGGGAACCGACACAAGCTTGGTTTGCTCTTACCCGTAAAGGTGGACAAACTATTCCTCTCGCCCAATGTAATTGCCGATTAGCAGTTTACGCCGAACCTCATACCCCCAGTGAGCCAGCCCTACTCGAACCATCCTTACAACCCGTAGCCGCTGAACGCTTTCAAGGTATTCCCGGAGCCGCAATTACTTTCCCAAAACCCGGCATTTATCAATTACAGCTAAATGGTAAACCCGCAAAAGGCGCAAGTTTCAAGCCTTTTAATCTCAAGTTTGAAGTCACCGTCGCGGCTGGTACTGCTAATCCCCAATCAGTACAGAATATCAACAGTAATGTAGCTCAAGAAACTAGTAGCACTTTACCAGTTTGGGCGATCGCCATTCCCGGTTTGGCACTTATGGGTATTTTCTTTGTTGTCTTGCAAAAGACAAGAAGAAGTTAGTTATTGAGGAAGGCAGGAGGTAGGACAATACGGTTCGGATAAAAAAATCACTCGTGGAGGTCAGCAGGGGTGCAGGGGTGCAAGGGAAATTGACAGTAACCGCTCCTCTGCCCCCCCGCTCCTGAAGCTCCCCTGCTGACTCCTGCCTTCTTCAACTGTGTCGCTTTTGATGCCACTGCCAAGCATGGCTCACAATATCTTGGATAGAGGGATATTGCGATCGCCAACCTAAAATTTTTCTCGCTTTTTCACTACTACCAATTAAAACAGGTGGATCACCAGGACGGCGATCGCATTCTTGAATGGGAATAGCTAACCCCGTCACCGACTCAGCCGCCGCAATCACTTCTCGCACAGAGAAGCCACTCCCATTACCTAAATTGAATACTTCGCTATCGCCACCCTTTAATAAATATTCCAGTCCCAAAACATGGGCATCGGCTAAATCATTAACATGAATATAATCACGAATACAAGTACCATCAGGTGTGGGGTAATCTGTCCCAAAAATCGAGATAGACTCCCGCTTACCTAAAGCTGTCAGCAATATCAAAGGAATTAAATGAGTTTCTGGGTTGTGGTCTTCGCCTAACAAACCATCAGGATTCGCCCCAGCCGCATTAAAGTAGCGAAACCGTACTGACTTTAATTGATAAGCGACATCAAAATCAGAGAGAATTTGCTCCACCATCAGCTTAGTAGCCCCATAGGGGTTAATTGGGTGTTGGGGATGGTTTTCGGGAATTGGGACGACTTCTGGGACTCCGTAGGTGGCGCAGGTGGAAGAAAAGACGAATTTATTAATTGACGCAGCCAACATTGCTTCTAATAAAGTCAAAGTGCCGACCACATTGTTGCGGTAATATTTTGCTGGGTCAGTCACCGACTCGCCTACGTAAGCGTAAGCAGAAAAGTGCATCACAGCCGCAAACTTACGGGTGTTAAATAATTCATCCAGTAAAGGGCGATCGCCTGTATCACCCACTACCAGTTCTACTTGTAAAATCTTTTCTACCAACTCTCGATGTCCGTAAACCAGGTTATCAAGTATTACCACCTCATAACCCGCTTGCTTGAGAGCAAGCACCGTATGAGAACCGATATATCCTGCTCCCCCTGTGACTAAAATGCTGGGCTTTTCAGGCGACATAGTTTTTCCCTCTGAGTTGAAAATTACTCAATTAATTATGGGTGTAGAGGTGTAGGGCTGTAAGGGTGTAAAGGAAAACAAAGACACAAACAAATCAAAACAGGTTATATTGCCCCTAAACCCTCACACCCCTACACCCCTATTTTCTTAACTCACCTGGAAAATTATAAATAATAGACGCAGTGTCAAAAAATTGCTCTAAAATCACTACGACGGTAGTCATTAGGTGTGAGGCTGGTAATATTTGCAGTCAAGTAAAAGTCCGATTACAATTTGACGGTCAAATACACATCTTGCTCCAAACCCTAGGCTGATCGCACTAGAAAATTTGAGAGTTAATCTATGTTCATATTGTTGAGCCGCGTACTGTTGTGGCTGCTTGTTGGCACTATCGTATATTCGTTGTTCCAGAGGTTCTATCCTCAAGGAACTTTTGCTGGGCGAGTAGTCCTAGTAATTATTTTGGTTGTCCTAGCTTTGTCGTTCGTTAACCCCAACGAACCAGCTGTGGCATCTTTGTGGAGGGTGATATCATTTCCCCTTAAGCCTTTGGGAGCATCAGTATTGATGATGATTTTTGCCGCCCAAAAAATTAAGGGTGGTGGGATAGATAAACCAGGAGGATATTTAATTGGTTGGGCGTTGACAATTTTGCTGTTGTCTAGTACACCAGCGATCGCTTATTTTTTGGTAAGAACACCAATTGCCGCAGTTGTTAATCCCACTGTAGCAAATCAGGAAATAGTCAGAAATTATTTGCCAGAAGGGGCGACTGGCTCGGAAGTTCTCGTAGCATTAGCACCAGGAACTACAACTAGTGATGTAAATAGTACACTAGGGCTAAAAGCGATCGCTTTCAACTCTTTCGATCTCCAAATTCCGCCTTACCTATTACAAAATCCACAGCAAATTCGCGAAAGAGGTTTGCGACTGGAAGACTTTGTACCCAGTGCGGAAACACTCCAACTTACCACCCAAGTTTGGGAAAGTTACCTCAACCAAGTTTACTTTTTCTTGCGTGGTCGCCAGTCCTAGGGTTAAAAAAGTAAAATTAACAAGGCCACAACGCTACGCCCTAGTGGCTGGCCTTATTTAAAAACCTGAATTCAGCATGGAGAATTCAGAAAATAATTTTCTCTACTGAATTCTGACCACACACTCCTGAATTCTTTGTAGATAAAATATAAACCTACGATCCGTTTGTTTTAGGATGATGGAGTTGCAAAATTGCTGTAATGGCAAAATCTCGACGACTAGCTAAACTCGGTGCTTACCTGCGTCCTCATTGGGTAGAGGCAACATTAGGCATTTTTGCTTTGTTGTCTGTCAATGGTTTGGGCGTTTATATTCCTTGGTTAATTCGTGGCTGTGTTGATAAACTTTCAACTCAATTTAGCTGGAACCAACTACTACATTATGTTGTAATCATCATTTTGTTGAGTTCGGCAATGTGGTTAATCCGCATGGCTTCTCGTATCTGGCTATTTGGCGTAGGACGACAGGTAGAATTTGACCTAAAACAACGGATTTTTGAACATTTACTCAAGTTAGAACCGGCTTATTTTGCTACAAACACCGCCGGGGATTTAATTAATCGCGCTACCAGCGATGTCGAAAATATCCGGCGCTTGTTGGGTTTCGCGGTGCTAAGTTTAGCCAATACTTTTTTTGCCTATACTTTGACACTGCCTGTAATGCTGACAATTAGCCCAGACATGACACTGTATTCTTTAGCAGTGTACCCCTTCATGTTTTTGTTGGTGCATTTGTTTAGCGATCGCCTACGCAAACAACAAGCCGCTGTCCAAGAAAGACTCTCTGATATTAGTGAACTGATTCAAGAAGATATTAGCGGCATTGCCTTAATTAAAATTTACGCTCAAGAAGAAAACGAGCGTCAAGCTTTTGCTAAAAAAAATCAGCAGCTATTAAAAGCTAACCTGCAATTGGCAAAAAGCCGGAATGTATTGTTTCCGTTAATTGGCGGTTTAGCTAATATCAGTTCTTTAATTATTATTTGGTTAGGTACAACGCGTATTTCTGGCGGAACTTTAGCCGTTGGTGATTTTTTGGCGCTGCTAATTTATGTAGAACGGCTGGTGTTTCCCACCGCTTTATTAGGTTTTACCATTACCACCTATCAACGCGGTGAAGTCAGTATTGATCGCTTAGAATCGATTTTCAGCGTCACACCCAAAATTCAAGATACAGGTGATGCTGTACATTTACCGCTGGCGGAAGTAAAAGGCGAAATTACCGCGAAAAATTTCAGCTTTACTTACCCAGAAATGGCGACAGCTGCCTTAGATCATCTCAATTTTACAATTGTCCCAGGAGAAACAGTAGCCATTGTTGGGGCAATTGGTTCAGGGAAATCTACTTTAGCCAACGCCTTACCTCGGTTGTTAGATATTGCGCCTGGACAATTATTTTTAGATGGGGTAGATATTACCAAAATCGTATTAGAAGATTTGCGAAGTGCGATCGCCTATGTTCCCCAAGATAGTTTTTTGTTCAGCACCACCATCAAAAATAATATTCGCTATGCTGACCCCGTACGCGAACAAGAAGATGTCGAATCTGTAGCTGTCATGTCTCAGATTCATTCGGAAATTATTAATTTTCCCCAACAATACGAAACTCTAGTTGGCGAACGCGGTATCACCTTATCTGGTGGACAACGACAACGCACCGCTTTAGCCAGAGCCATGTTAGTTGATGCACCAGTCTTAATTCTAGATGATGCTTTATCTAGCGTGGATAATCAAACAGCCACCAAAATCCTCAAAAATCTCTCTAGTGGAACTAGCCGCAAAACGGTCATTTTTATCACCCATCAACTATCTGCCGCCGCCGCCGCTGATAGAATTTTAGTCATGGATAAAGGTAAAATTGTCCAAACAGGCAATCATATAGAACTAGTGCAACAAGAAGGTCTGTATAGAACCTTGTGGAGTCAGCATCAAGTCGAAGAATTGTTGCGTTAGTCAAAATAATGAGAATTTAGCGTCAAAATGAAGTTTGATTTTGGGTTAAAGCTCTTCGTCTAATTCGCTTAGTACATCAGCTATATCTCTTGCTCCGTGAAATACTCGAAGAATTTCAACGGTGGTATCTTCAATCCGATAGAAAATCAAATAATCCTGAAAATCTTTGATGCGCCATTGTCGAATTTTACCTAAACTCGATACAACTAATTGCGTTACCTTTCCCATCCCAGGAGTCTTTTGCAACTGAACAAAGGTCATTTCGGCAGCATTTAAGAATTTAACTGCTACATCACTATTTCCATTGACCAATATATAATTTGCCAGAAGTCGCAAATCTTGCGTTGCTCGGTCTTTAATAATTAACCGATAGTTCATGTGTTGCTTGAGTTACCTATACTATTCTGTCCTAAAACAGTAGAACGCAAATTCTGCCAATATTCTGGTGTTACTTCCTGTCCTGGAGAATCAATCCCTTCTTTCAAAAGCGCTTCTAAGTTGGCTTGAGCTTTCTTTTTTTGGTCTTGCTTTAGCAAATTTAGAAAATATTCACCAATGCTACTGTAAGCACCTGCCATCACTTGTGCCTCTACATAAACACGCATTTCATCAGGTATATCAATATTAATATTCATTGGCTTTGAAGTATGACTACCCTGATTATTTTAACTGACCATCTTGCTTGAGGAGAGACATTTGCTCAGTTGATAGCAATTATTTTTGAATTCTTATTTAACTTGACACTCCTCCCAGCGCCGTTTTAAAAGATAAGCACTGGGCGGAAATGATAATTTAATGGTGAGGTTTTGTCCTTGCAACTCTCTACAAGTAGATTCATCCTCCCAATTACAGCGGTTTTCTGTATATTTGCGCCATAATTCTTCTATATCTTTAAGCGTTGCACAAGGCAAAAGTTTTTCTTCCCCTTCTGTCAGATAACCATCATTATTTACATCAGCTTTCGCACCTTGTTCGCGCATCAAAATTGCATAAGATGTTTTGAGTGCGCCTGTATATTGATTTTCAAACTTGGCAAAATTAGTTTCAACTAAATCACCAAATTTACCTTGTTGGAGTTCAGATTCTAAAGTAGAAAGTCTAGTTTTTTTAATGATTTCTGCTAAGAATTTTTCAGTTTTTTTTGATGCTTGTTGCAGTTGATTTTTTTGACTTAAAATATCAGCAAATTTTTGTGGGTCTTGGCTAATTTTTTCTTGTAAGTTAAGAGTGATGCGCCAAATTTGCCGATAGTCATCTAATGCTTGATTGATATCACCAGCTTTTTGATGTTGGTCTGCATTATTTAGCAGTGACGATAGACTATTAATTGTAGTTTTAGCAATATCTGGGGTAATAATATTAAATGAGCTATAGCGGATAAGTTGAGCCAACTGATTCTGCTGTTGTTGTTGCCAAGCAACTATACCAGAAGCAACAATTAATAATAATGTAATAGTACTGGTACTACCTAGCAAGAAACGATTTTTTCGCCGCGCTTGTTTACTAACTTGAATATATTCTTTCTCTTGGGGTGTGAGATAATCTTTGTATTTTTGATAGTATGCTTCTGCTTCAGTGAGTTGAGTTTTTTGCAGTAAAAAATCCGGGTGCTTTTTCTTTTGCTCCCATTCTTTGCGTTTCTTTTCTAGACGCTCTTGTTGATACAAGCGATCGCGGTTTTCATCCAGCCACCAACGCAAGCTTGACCAGTGGCGAATCAAAATTTCGTGAGCTACTTCTATAGTGACTTCACTTTTGATCAGTTCTAATTCTTGAGAAATCTGATCGGCCGTGCGACTTTGCCCAATATTTGTTTCATCTTCTGGTAAGTTCACGACAATTAGTTTAGCATCAATAAACTTTTGCAAAGTTTTTTCTACTAATACTGGAGGATATTTACTTTGTAATAACTGCGATTTTTTGATTTGTTTCTTAGTGTCTTCTGTTCCCTGTCCGAGACGAGTTAAAGAGAGAAAAATCCATTGCGCTATTTTCTGTTCTTCTGGCAATAAACTATCATAAATTGCTTGAGCTTTGAGTTCTAGCGCTATCTTAATCCCGCCTATTTTATCCCGATATGCAGAGACTGTTAATTCCCCAGTACTTTGGTTACGTTGTTCCCATAACTGCTCTAAAACAAATTGCAGTAATGGTAAATCTCCAGCCGATTGTTGTAAATCACTTAACAGTAATTCCACTAAACCTGACTCGACTTTTAATTCTACTTGCTGTGCTGGTTTTTCGATAATCTGCCGATAATTTTCTTCGCTCAGTCGGGGTGGAACTAAAACATGAGATGCTTGTAATTTTTGCGATAATCGAGGTAATTCTAGACAAGGTGAGATGAAGTCAGCGCGGAGAGTAATGATTAACTTAAAGCGGTCGGCTGCGTATTCTAAAGCTTCTAAAAGGATATCTAAAAAAAGTTGGCGATCGCCTGTAGCCGCCAGCGTAAAAATTTCTTCAAATTGGTCAATCACTAAAACCATCATTGGCTCAGTTCTGGTGCGTAACCAATGGACAAAACCTTCACCACCTAAATGTAATAATCCTTCGGTTTGTAATGGGTTTTCCTCCCCATCTGCCATAATTCTGGCTAATTCTTCCAGAGGTTTTTCCCCAGGACGTAAATATTTAATTAACCAAGTTTCACTGCCAGGAAGTTGTTTTCCTAGTCGCATTTGCGCCATTAATCCAGCTTGAACTACCGAAGATTTACCACTCCCAGAAGCACCAACTACTGCCAAAAAAGACTTATGATTAACTTCATTAATTATCCTTTGTGTGAGCGCTTCTTGACCGTAAAAATATCGTGCATCTTTTTCACTAAAAGCTCTTAATCCCATATAGGGACAAATCCCTAAATCAACGCGTTGGGATTTTTTTTGTAAAGTAGCAGGTAAAACTTCAATTACTCCTTGCATTCCGCCTAACCAATAATTTCGCCAAATTTGGCTTTCTGCAAGTTCGCGCTGTACACCCATAATCCAGCCAGCAACCGATAAACCTGTTTGCACGTTGGCTGTTTGCAAAGTTGTGAACAAAGCTGTGGCAAATTCTTCGTCATTTTCAGCAGTCGCCGCACCAATAACTAGACATTGACTAAATTCTGATTCTTGTTGCAAATCTTCTAGCCAATTTTGGAGAGAAGCACTATTTGGTGTGTCTACAAGACAATCTAAAACCACAATTTGTTGAGCAATATTTGACTGACGCAGATTTTGGCGCAACCAATCACGACTGATTTTTATTTCATCACTTATTACTAAAAGAGCTTCACCTGTGTTTGTTTCTGTAATTCGTCCCCGCAGGTAAAGTAGAGATGTGGTATCTTCTAAACGTTCCTCAGATTCCTGATTTAGTAAGCAATTTTGAATCGCTTGGCGGACATCTGGTAAATCTCTCACCTGGGGATGCCAATATTTCAAGTCAAAGCCACCCGCACCAGCCAACATTTTACTAATCTCAGGAATTATTTCCCCATCTAATAGTCCATCTACTATTAAAGCTTGCCGGAGCGATCGCATCTCAAGTTCTGTAGCTTTATACCCAAGAACTAATTCCCCCACTGCTTCTACAATCAATTTGGGAGTTTGCTGTGGTTGTTCTTTTTTTAAACCATCAGTTTCACCACGGCTACGTTTTTGTTGATTAATTAACCGCAGTCCTTGGTTGAGTTTATCAATATACTGAAGGGTATTGTGATAAATATATTTATAAAGTAACTTAACTTCAATTTCTCCTCTAGAATCAGCCGCTTCACCTAATAATCCACGAATCAAAAAATAGGTAAATACTCCATGACCCAAATCAGGAAATTCCCAAGATAACTGCTCTTTATCACAGGAAAGTAAGGCATAAAATCCTTGATTATAGCCTGTCTGTTTTTTCTGAACTGCCACTTTTTGCAACTGTTCTAACATCTGCGGAGTTGGTGAATTTCTTAGGGTAAAACTGCCACTATGACAAGCATCTAACACAACTATTTGTTGAGCAGCTTGACAATTACCTAACACTGTTAAAAGTTCTTGCATTGTCAACCCAGTGTTGAGTAAATCGTCTATTTGAGTATGGGTTAAACACAACACCGCCTGCTGACTTTCCGACTCCAGCATTCCGTGTCCACAAAAGTAGAATAAAATTGTATCTTGGGGGTTAGCAGATTTAACGATTTGCTGGAAACTAGTGCGAATTTTTGCTAGTGATGGTGTTTCGGCAGAGTGAGAATGATACTCAATAATTTCTGTTTGGATAAATTTGTGATTTGCTTGTTTTAACGCCTGAGCGAATCCTTGACAGTCTGCAACTGCGTAACGCAGTGAACGAAGATTTTTATCTTGATATTCATTAATACCAATAAGTAGACACCAAAGTTTTTTTACATCTGTTTGGATAATGGCACGGGGCATATTTTAAAAGTTAAGTATAGATTGTCAAATTGTAGTGACTATTTTTTTAAACACAGAGGTACGCTGAGAGTTGATGGAGTTTTAAAATCTCAATATTTCTCGCTCATAATTTTCTGGTGTTGGTTCAATTTCCCAGACTAAACCTTCACCTGTTTCCAGTTCTAATTCAATTGCTAACTTTTCTGTCGGTGCATCAGCAACGCACTCATTATCTGGAAATGGTTGTAAATCTTCAGTTAACAAGCGCAATTTAAATCCGCTGGGAATTAAACCTTGTAAAGATAAATTATGTAATTCTATACACCAAATTGTGGCTGTGGTATCTCCTAGAGATTTGACTTGTAACTCATAATTTTTACCAGCAATTATCAGATGACGCGACAAAATAATAGGCTCATTATTTGGTGAGAATCCTCTACTATTAAAATTGGTTTCAAAATCTAAATAACCCCAGCCAATTTGCTGTGCTAAATCAGAAATTCCAGTTTTGACCCATTGGATAATTGACCACTGTTCGGGAATTCCCAAGCGTAGTTCATATAACTTATGTCTCCAACCACCATGTTCTAGTAAGGCTCCCCATAAGCTAAAAGGAACTGCCAATCTAGGAAAGGCTAATGTAGGATTACCTAATCTTTCTAGTAAATTATTTGCTTGGGCTAGTGGTATGTTAGGGAGAAGTTGAAGTTCATTTTTAGTTGCAGTATCAGGACAAAGTTGACGCGTTATCCACAGCATATTTAAGTCGTGGATGAGGTCTTCGTTGTCTAAAGAATAAGTGCGATCGCCTGGGTTATAATTACCTTGTTGTTTGAGTTGCAGATGGGTTGTGTATCCCCACACTTTTATCCATCCATCTTCTGTATTCACTTGCACTGCTAAATAATAATCACCAGCCCAGCTAGGAATATCAACCCATTCTTGCGGAACGCGAATTTCATTAACATCAATTGCTAAACTGGGGATTAATACTAGCCGAGTTTGATTAATAGTAATGGCTGTACCATTTACCACTTCCCAAAAGCTATTAAGGGTGGCAATATTTGGTGCAGGCTTGGCTATGATTCCCCATATTTCTTCTAGCCAAGGTAAAATAGTTAACAAGCAAAGTCTATTTAAATAAGCTTGTAATTGAGTGCTGGGTGTGGAAAAATTTTGACTTTGCTGCCAAACTGCATCTTGTGTGGTTTCAGAAATCTCTACACATGGATCGAGGGCAGTTGATATAGGTAGAGAATTAAGATAGTTCATGATTTAATATCTGTTCAACTGTGTCAATTGATATTCCTTGTATTTGCTAATTTCATTTACTCCTTCATGAATAGCTGCGAGGAATTCAATCTCTTGAATTATGTGGTGAATTGAGACATCTGGCGGCAGACGTTTGATTAGTTCAATCACTTTTTGTTGGTCACTCATAAAACAATATCTGGTGAAAGTTACAAACCACAGGAAGAATTTGTGCGAACGGTGAACGCAGAGAACAGGATTTTTATCAATGATGGCGCTGCTATACTTCATTGGTATTTTTGTAGTATTGTTCCAGCCATTCATCAATTAATCCATTCATGTTATTAATTACGTTTGGTGTCAGAGAAATATTCTGGGTGGTTTGCGACCATTGAGCTAATGTGATGAGGGATTCGGATTTGAATTTCTGGAGTCGGCGGACAATAGTCGGTTGAGATATCCCTAACTTTACAGATATTTCTTTTTGGGTAAGTCCTTCACCGTAATACATTTTCAGTAGGGCTTGTTGCTGTGCGTCAAGATTGGTGATGGTATTGCTTAACAGCGAATTTATCTGTTTCCATAAGGATTTGCGGATTTGCGCTTCTTCCTCATCTAGTAGCTTTGTGAAGGGGGTGGCATCGCTACTGGGTAAGATATCTTGTAATGTATTGTCTTCGTTGAATAGAGTCGCATCTAAAGAAGCAGTCGGTGGAGCCATATAAGCTCGAATGGCTTTAATACAAGCTTCTAGCCACTTTTTGATAGTTTTAGCATCTGATGGTGGTAACTGTGCAATTCGTTCTTGATTGTAAAGTTGGGCGATCGCTTCCCATACACTTGCATCAGGGGCGGTAAGCTGGCGGTTCCCTTTGGGTTTTTTGGGCGCATAAATCACCTTGAAGCATTCCCAAGCAAAAATGTAAGGTGCAATTTCTGTGGTGGATAACCCACGCTTTGCTAAAGCTTGATGAATTAGTTTTTGACTACTGTGCAGCAACAAAGACCAATCGCTTCTAATACTTGCTTCCTCTAGCCCTTCTTTGAGTAACCCATCTTTGATGAGATTGCAAAATGCTGTGTAAGCAAAAGCTTCTAAATTGGTTTGTCGCAGGGGGTCAAATCCTGTGAAAACTTTATCAATATAAGCGATCGCTATCTGAAAATAGTCCGCTAAAGTATACTGTGGCAACGTAAATTTCGGTTTGACTTTAGCTGCGGCTTTGTAACCAACTTCTTGCAAGTATGCAAACAAATGACCCCTCGCCATACTTGTTGGTTGATTTTGCCAAACTTTGTGCCAGTATAACGCCCAATCAGATCGGGAACGTTCTGCTGAAGGGGACTGATTTAAGTAATTACTCATATTGCGATAGAGCGTGCTATCCGTGACCCATTTTATGGAACCGCCTGACGAAAATTGCAGAAAGCTGGAAAAAATCTCAACAATTTCTTGACGAGGGTGCATGAAGTGACGTGTTTAACTCTATTTTTATGATTTACAAATTATCTTTACATAATATTCAAGAATGGTGGTGCAATACCTACGAATATTTTCAGAATTCTCCCAGTATATGTACATAGTTAAAGTTTTCTGGAGTCAGTGATGATCAGCCGAAAGTTAAAACAGCAACACAGAAGATTAATGTATGCGATCGCTACTTTGATGATTCCTCTGTATACTGTGGCAGCAACAACAGATAGTTATGCTAATGTCCCAGAAAAGGGAGAAATTTACCAAATTTTAGGCAATCATGAACTGTCAATTCGACGCGGTTCTAATTATGGCCCGGCAGTGGTTGGTACTTTTCTACAAAAGGTATATGATACTTTATTCCTTCCTGGTAATGGTAAATCCTTCGCCCAATTACGCTTTCAAGATGTGACTGGCAAGGATATGGGACTACAATTACAAGCTAGTACTAAAAATAAACAATTAACACTTTATTACTTACCTTGTACAGCTAAATCTGGAGATTCATTACTAATTGAATGGGCAAATCAAGGTACTGGGAAACGCGCCTGTGAATATGGTATTCGTATACAGCGAGGTGTGCGTAATCAAACAAAATCTATAGATAAAAATTTATCCAATTTTGAGCCAGCTAAACAACTATTCATAGCCCAAAGTTCTGGAACTAAATTGCAATATTGTAGTGTGCTTGCTGCTAATGGTCGTGGTTGGAGTGGGGTTTCAGCCAATGAGCCTTGTGAAGAACCAATGCAACAATGCCAGACGAGTGGTGGTAAGGAATGTGCAGCGATTACAAGAGATGAATGGAGTGTAAGAAATGAAAATTTAACCGCCATTATCAAGTGTACAAACAATCAATCATTCACTGATAAAGGTAGTGGTTCCACAATCAAAGATGTGATAGCTAAACTTTGGGAACAATCTCAAACCCAAAAAGCTAAATTTTGTGCGCTTCATGTTCTCAATTCTGATATAGAAGAAGTAGTTATTGCCCCTGAAAGTAAAGATAAAAACTTATTCCAAACTCGCAATACTCCTAACGGTATTCAAGTAGATGTAATAGCGGGAATCGCAAGTGTTCTTTCAGCTAAAAATCCTCAAGGAGTCAATCTCAATCCTGGACAAAGATATAACTATAATGGAGAAAATCAAGAAGATAAAACTGAAAAATTCGATAATCAAATTGAATCAATTGAATTACAAGTTTATCAAGCCACATCAAAGGGTTTAAAACTTTGCGACCAAGAACAAGTAAGTGGTGGTCAACAAGGTGATAGTCGAGAAATTCAACTCACAGCTAATGAAGGTCAAATTAATATCAGTTATGAAATGTATCAAGTTCCCGATAGATTAAAAGTCACCTATGAAGGGCAAACGCTCATAGATACAGATTTTGTTTCAGGTAGTAATAAAATATCTGCCAAGTTTAAAGGTAATTCTGGGCGAGTTAAGGTAGAAGTAATCGGAAATAAGGATATATCAAGTACTCAGTGGAAATATACGCTTTATTGTCCCCAATAAAATAGTCACTATATAAAAACCCGCGTATGCGGGTTTAGTTGTTTTTTCAAAAGTGGATTCATTCTAGAAAGGGATACGGAAAATTCGCCCACCACCAGTACTTTCTTTAATTACTAAAGTGAGATTTTGTGAACCTTGACTATTCCAAGATTGCCCTAATACTTGTACCTCACCTTTGATATTTCCCCCGGCTGGAACTTGCGCCTGGGCTGATGAAAAGCGCGTTTTTAATTTTTTGCCACTTTCAGTTATCACTTCAGCATATAAAGGTATAAATGCAAAGGCGCGATCGCTACGATTTTCGACAATAAAATTGATAGTGAAGTTTCGATCACTTTCCACCTTACCGCCATCTATCCGAATCTCTATATTATCTCTGGTTAGTCCGGCGGCGATCGCCACAGTTCCGCGTGTTGGTTTAGTTATACTATTTGGCTTACCTTTTGGCGGTTTTTTCGCTGGCTGAGATGCGGCTGGTTTACTATCTTGACTCGGAGCTATCCCTTGGATTAAATTCTGAATTTCTTGGTGTTTCTTCACTCCTTCAAAGGCATAACGATTATAATTATTACTCTTGATTAAACCTTCTAAATATGCCACCCGTTCCGCTGGAGCCGGGTGAGTTGATTGCCAAGAAGTTTGCTCTTTACCACCAGATTTGACATTAAGTGTTGCCATTAAATTACGCAAGCCGTCCGCAGCATAACCAGCCTTATTTAATACTCGCGTCCCTAAAATATCAGCTTGGCGTTCGTTCTCGCGGCTATATTCTTTACCCACCATTTCTTGGAACATATTAGAAATGGGAATTACATTGCTTAAACCGCTAATAAACTGACTTTGGGCAACACGTTGAAAGCCATGAGAAAGCACTGCATGAGAAATTTCATGACTCAACAAGCCTGCTAACTCTGCTTCCGAATTAGTTCCTAAAATTGCCCCCACATTTACAAATACTTTCCCTCCAGGTAAGGCAAAAGCATTAATCGCACTATCTTGAATCACATAGTACTCATAGTCAAACTTGCGCCCCATTAAAGGCTCTAGTCTACCACCAATTCCTCGCACATAATTAAGAACTTGAGGGTCTTCTAATAACTTACCTTCTTGTTGATATTGCTTAACTAATTTATCAGCAACTTCTTTACCAAAAGCAGATTCTCCTTGCAAAAGCATAGATATCGTTTCAAAACCGGAAACTCCCGATTGCCAATCTTTTGTACTAAATGCTTTTACACCACTTACTACTGCACTAAAAATACCTTGGAATCGTAAATCATCATTCAGCTTGGAGTGATGACGTTGAAGATTTTTCTCAGCTAGTTTTTCAAACTCTGGAGCTTCGGGATAATCGACATAAATTGTGGCAAATTGTCGTGCTGCAATGGAAGCTTCTAAAAACCGTTGTTCTTTTGCCAAAGCTGTAATTTTCGCTTTGAGCAATTCCGGGTCATCAGGATATAATTCTACTGCTCTTTCTAAAACTTCCAAAGCATTTTTTGGCTGTCCATCTTTAGCATTACTTTTACAAGCTTCAGGTTTTTTATCACAAGCTTCAGCTAACAGTAAATGACCCTTGATAAACTCAGGATAATTACTCAGTAACAGTTGCAGAGGCAGAAAAATCTTGCTATCTAAATTTTGTTGTAAACCTTCGTTAGCATTACGCCAGTATACTTGACCATCACCCGGTAGTTGCTCAACTTCATAAATAGCTGTGCGTCTCCTCTCAGTGGCTGCAAACTCAGGCTTCACTTTGCGGTAGAGATTTTCTGCTGCTTGTAATTGTCCTTTTTGGTAGAGTTCATCAGCTTCTGCTAAGGTTTGAAAACGGCTAATAGCTGGAGAATTTTGCGCCAGCTTGACTTTTGTATTTTGCAGTTGGCGATGTGCAGTTGTTCTTGACTCAGCATCAACCTTGAGATGGCTTCCTAATAATAAGGTGCCAGTTGTCATACCTACAATCAAGCTCAATTTTACAGCTTGAGCAAGTTCAAATACTCTACTCATAGAATTTGCCTTTAATTCATCTGAATAAAATTACTGCGTGATTTTACTGTTTATTCGTTACATTACTTTATGAATTTCTGTCGGCACTAATTTTGCAACCTAGCCGAAACTTATGTATGCAGTAGTTTGGCAGATTGCAGGCTAGGGTAGGACTTGTTGCAGAGTAGTAGCTGTGAGGCTGCCATACCTAAATTTTATAACTTGTTGGCACTTTGCCATGAATAAAAATGGAGTACTGACAGTAGCTAGTTATATCAGGAAATGAAGATGGCATTCACCAGTTTTGCCAACTCAAAAATTGACAGTACTATCTACAAGTCTAGAGAGAGATATCATGGCATTACAATCTTTAAACTTTAGAAATAGCATCACTAAATTATCGTTCACACCTGGATTATTAGCGGGAGCAATTACACTGTGCTGTGGTGTCACAGCATCACTGTTATTACCTGCTAGTGGAATTAGAGCAGCTTTAGTCGGTAGCACTGTAGGAGCAGCAGGAGTAACAATTCTGAGAAAGCGACAGGAGCAGGATGTTAAGCAGATAGTTGAAACTCACTTGGAGTCGTATTTAGGAGTAATTAATGGGGAAGTTATCACATTAAAAAATCAATTTCAGCAACTGCAAGGTCAAGTCAAAGCTCCTGCTAAAATTCAAATTAGTCAACCTAAAATTAAGCCTCAACCTGTAATTAAGGCAAAAATTAGCTCTCAATCTAGTTCTCAGTCTAGTCATGCAGATAATACACAATCAACAAATGTAGCAGATTTGATTGCTTGGTTGAATACTCGCAATGTGAAAGTAGAATCTGCTCATGAATTTTTACCAATAGATGACATATTTGATAATTTAGCAGTGATTTTAGGCGAAAACTATACGATTTTAGAGCCTTTGCATTATCAAATAATTAAAAGTTTACAAACTGGGAGGAAATTCAGTTTCAACTTAGCTAACAGTAGTCAAAAATCAGTTAGTCTATGCACTCAGTTTTGCCAAAATTTACATAATCAATCATTATTAGACTCTTATTACTACGACAAAAAGCAAAAAGTTATCCATGCTGCACCACAAATAGGCAAAGCGGAGATCACACAGTTTTTAAATGGAGGATGGTTTGAGCGATTTGTTTACAAAAAAGTAGCCAATTTACTGGCAGCGCAAGGTTTACAATATCAATATTTGAGAAATCCTCAGATTGTTTTCCAAAATGGAGATAAGTTTGAATTAGATTTGCTGTTCCTTGTGAATAATGAACTCATTTGGATAGAGTGCAAATCAGGTCAACAGTCAAGTAGTGCTTTAAAAAGTTACTGCGAACGTCGAAGAACACTAGCTGTTCCGAAAGAAAAGGCATTTTTGGTCGGCTTGAAGTTGTCTGATGTTCAAACAGCAAGCTGGACAGAACTTTGGGAGATTACTGTAACAAATAGTAATGATTTTCTCAAGCGCATCCGAAGTGCTGTCGGATGCTCAACGGATTCATAAAAAATCAGTGTGATCTGACATAGAGCAAACATCCCTCTCTTAACATCCTGGTTAGGAGAGGGTTAGGTCAAAAAATATTTGTCAAACTTACGTAAAATCAGGTAAAGATCGCGTTAGTTTTTTTGGGTACTTGGGCAGTATAAGATACCGAAAAACTAATGGGTTATATTTTATGTTCCAAGATAAATTACTCCAACGTTATGTTGGTGCGATCGCTGCTTTAGTTATCATTAGTTTGTTGAGTTCATGGACTGGACTATCATCTCTCCATGAAATCTCTAACTCCTGGGATGGCTTTTTGTGGGGAATGGCAGATCCGGTATTGGCCTTTGATAAGTTAGTCAGTATATTGGCAATTGGTTGGCTGGCTGTTGGGAAAACGCGTGGGAGATGGATAGCTACTGTGCTGATATCCGCCAACATTTTCGGCACACTCATTCATTTATTGCAGATCAACTTACCATTCACAGAAATAGCGATCGCGATTGTTAGTATTGCTTTTGGTTTGGTGCTAATTATATCCAAGCAGCCTAATTTATTGACACTGCTGATACTAACAGCGATCGCTGGTTTATTTCAAGGTTATTTTAATAGTGAATCAATTATTGGGGCAGGAATAATGCCCTCAGTTATGTATATTTTTGGTGCAGCTTTGACACAGTATGCAGTGTTAATGAGTGTCAGCCAAATTGCTGCTCAGGTTAGTCAAGCAGAATTACTCAATATTTTGCCAAAAAAAATCAGTTTAGTGGGCTTTGCTATTTGCGCTCTTGGCCTTGTCTCTCTAAAAACCTGGATCAACTAATTAATTTAAAACGCCCCAACTTTACCAAAGATGACGTAGAAGGTTTTGGTAATTAACAATAAATCGTACAATGGATGCCACTTTTCTTGGTAACGCAAGTCTAAGTCAACTATTTGTTCAAAATCTTTGACATGAGAACGTCCATGAACTTGCCATTCCCCTGTCAAACCAGGTTTGACATTGAGACGTTGCCAATGGCGTTGATTGTACTTGGCTACTTCATCAGCAGTAGGTGGACGTGTTCCCACCAAACTCATTTCACCTACAAGCACGTTCCAAAATTGTGGCAATTCGTCTAAACTGGTGCTACGTAAAAAACGCCCTACTTTTGTAACTCGGAAGTCATTTTTATTTTTAAAGATTAATCCGTCAGCTTCATTTTTGACGAGAGATTTGAGTTTTTCCGCATCGCTAACCATTGAACGAAATTTACGGAGCTTAAAAGGTCGTCCTTGAAGTCCATAACGTTCTTGAGTAAAGAAAATTGGGCCTCTACTATCGAGTTTAATGGCGATCGCTATCGGTATAAACACAACGCCCAAAATGATTAAACCCACTAAACTCCCTAAAATATCTAAACAACGTTTGAATTTAGAATCTACGGAATAGTGGGGTGTATCTAATTCCCAACCTCTGTCAATAGCAAGTTGACAAACGCTTTGTAATGGTGTTTGGTACATTGTCTAGCCAAAGGTAGATTAACCAGGGTAATTTTACCCAAATTTATTTCCGAATATAAACTTAGTATTCTGCTCTCAAGGGCTTTTTTACGGTATATTTACTTAATCTTCATCAAGATTACTAAATAAATGACAATTTGTAAAATTTATGTAAATTTTTTTTATATCTTTTTTGAAGAGTACTTAAGTATAAAAATTTTGTATAAAAAGATGACCGAATGTTAAAACTAGCTACTAATTGATTCGTTTAACTTTCTCGCTAAACTGAAGTATCTCAGAAAAATCTCTAAGTAGTAAAGGCTGCACATCCCTAGAAATGATTTGTTCAGACTAACTTCAGATAGCACCTCTTGTAGATTTGAGCAGATGTCATAAATTATGTACATCAGTATGAGTAAAAAATGACACCCAGGCTAGAAACAAGGATTAATATTTTTATGATGGGATGGTGGGAATATGATTTCAGGTGGAGTCGAAATTAAAGTTAGTCGTTTAGAATCTATTGTTGAACAAATTGGCGAAGCCGTACTAACTACTACTGAGACAATTGAAAGTCTCGCCGACAGATTAGATCATCTCAGTATGCAGGTTGAGGCACAAGGAAAGCAGCTACAGCAACAAGGCAATCAAATTTTTGCTTTGTGTGATACCTTGCAAAACTTAGCTCAATCTCAAGACTATACGGTGCAGAAACTAGCCCAACTTACACATACCCTAGACAAATTAACATCTTTGATGCAAAGGTTAGACGCAGAAGGAGCCAAAATTAAATAGTTATGAGTTACTGAAAATATTTAGAGTGTCAGATAAGCCTATTTTTTCTTGTTTTCCTGTTCTCTGGCTGATCGACAATTTCACACTCTTAATTGTGTAATGGCAATATTTCCTGAAAAACAAACATCCACATCACTACCAGGAGTGCGATCGCGTTTACCATATTCCCCTACATAATAAAAATCATTGCCATTCACGCGGTAATCAATAGGCAAGGCTTTGGTGCAAGGTTGACAAAATACCACTTTGGGATATGGCTCTCCTGGCTGCACATGTGGCAAATTCACATTCCAAAAGCATCCTGCTTCTAGAGGATGCTGAATTAAATCCGCTAATATCTCAGCCGTCAATTTTGCCGCTAGTTCCCAATCAAAATTTTGCTTGGCTTTACGATAGTGAGAAATAGCAATCCCCGGAATACCATTCATAGCAGCTTCTCGCACAGCTGCTACAGTCCCAGAAATATAAACATCAACGCCAAGATTACCACCAGCATTGATGCCAGATAAGACAAACTGGGCATCTTGACAAATTTGCGATATTGCAATTCTCACACAATCAGCAGGAGTACCAGCAATCGCATATTCCTTCTCAGAACGCTGTTGAATATTAATAGAGCGAGTTGTAGTAACTTGATGTCCACAACCTGATTGATGATCTTTGGGCGCAGCAACAATCACATTTTCACTGTTAACAGCCCTCAGCAACGCTTTGATTCCAGGAGCATCAATACCATCATCGTTAGTCAAGATTATCGTCATTTGTCAGCCTAGTGAATTGGAATAGTAATCGTAAATTCTGAACCTTTCCCTGGTACAGAATATACATCCAATTTACCTTTATGTTTTTCCACAATAATTTGATGGGCAATTGATAACCCTAACCCGGTACCTCGACCGAATAATTTGGTCGTAAACAAATGCTCAAATATTTTCTGCTGGATATCAGCAGACATACCAACTCCATTATCTTTAATCTGAATTACAGCATTGTATTTGTCTTCACTTAAGGAAGTTGTAATCCAAATTTGATTAGGATGCTTTTCAATTTCACTATAGCCCCGCCCTATATTAGATTCTTCTAAAGCATCAATGGCATTAGTTAAAATATTCATAAACACTTGATTCAATTGACCGCTAAAGCAAGTTATAGAAGGTAAATTACCATAATTTCTGATAACTTCAATTTCTGGACGAACTTTTGAGGCTTTTAAGCGGTGCTTGAGGATCATAATTGTACTGTCGATACCATTATGAATATTGCAGAATACTTTCCGATCTTTATCAGGACGAGAAAAATTTCGTAGACTAGTACTAATATTGCGAATGCGTTGAACGCCTTCTTTCATCGAAGTAATTAAGTTAGGTAGGTCAGAACGCATATATTCTAAGTCTGTTTCAGCAATTTCTGCTTGAATAGCAGGTACAGGTTCAGGATAGTTTTGTTGATAAAGGTCAATTATTTTAATTAAGTTATTAAAATAATTAGCAGTATGATCAAGATTTCCATGAATACAACTAACTGGATTATTAATTTCGTGAGCAATACCTGTAACTAACTGACCTAAAGCAGACATTTTTTCTTTCTGAATGATTTGGATTTGATACGCTTGTAAGTCTTTTAAAGCTTGGGAAAGTTCAGACGTTCTTTCGGTAACTCTTTGCTCTAAAGTTTTTGTTAAATAACGCAGTTGTAAATGTGTTTTAATTCTGGCTAATACTTCTTCTTTTTGAAATGGTTTAGTAATATAATCAACCGCCCCTAAATTTAGCCCTTTTACCTTAGTTTCTATATCGGAAATTCCAGTCATAAAAATTACTGGGATATCTTGAGTGAGGGGATTTGTCTTTAATTTTTGGCAAGTTTCAAATCCATCGATACCAGGCATCATCACATCCAGTAAAATTAAATCAGGTAATGTGTCCTGGATTTGCTGAAGTGCCTTTTCACCATTTCTCGCTGTAGTGACGACAAATCCAGCAGTGGTCAATGCGTCAGATATAATTTCTAGATTGGTGATAGTATCATCTACTATTAAAATTAAACTATTTTCTGGTAAGTTCAGCATTTGAATGTTTTGGGTTGAGATATTAAAACAGGACTTGATAAGTTGATAGTAGTTGCACGTACAAAAACTCTAGAAGAGTTTGCATCATAATTAAGTAAATATACGGTGAAAAAATTAATATAGCGATAAAGCTTGTACCTACTATTCCCTGTTAATTATTTTTCCCAAACCAGCAGCATCTTTTACTATTACTGTAAAAATTTTCTTCACAAGCTATGTCTTGGCTGAAAATTTCCAACAGCAATAGAAGAATCAGGACTGACTACGAATTGAGTAGTCTAATTTCAGAAATTAAAAAAGGATGAGAATCCAGAATTTTTGGTTGAGTATTATGAACTTTTTCAGCTAGAACCTAAAAATATTGTTTTTTCTATTTAAACTCAGTAGAAATCAGTCATTACCTTGGCGAATAGGAATAGCGATCGCAAATTTAGCGCCTTGTCCCGGTGAAGCATTGACTTCTAAAGAGCCTCCGTGTTTTTCCACAATGATTTCCCGCGCGATCGCTAACCCTAAACCAGTACCTTTACCTAGGGGTTTAGTTGTAAAAAACTGCTCAAACATTCTCTGCTGCACATCAACAGACATACCAATACCATTATCTGCAATCTCAATCAACACAGATTTTTGCTCACTTATCACTGTTGTGTTAATCCAAATAGTTGGAGTTGGCTCACTCCCATTCGATTCTGGCTTTTCTATAGCTTCATCAATAGCGTCAATTGCATTAGCTAAAAGATTCATTAAGACTTGGTTGATTTTTCCTGCATAGCACTCTATTAAAGGTAAGTCGCCGTATTTTTTAACAATCTCAATAGCAGGTCGTGTTGTTGTAGCTTTAATCCGACTGCTTAAAATCACCAAAGTGCTATCAATACCTTCATGTAAGTCAACTAGCTGATATTCTGCGTCATCTAATCGGGAAAATAGACGGAGCGATCGCACAATTTGTTCAACACGATCAGACCCTTTCTTCATTGAAGATAAAAGTTGAGGTAAGTCTTGCTTGAGAAAATCTAGTTCTATTTTTTTAGAGAAATCTTTAATTTCTGTAATCGAAATATTTATATGATTTTCATACAATTCTAGCAATTTTAATAAATCTGCAATATACTTCTCAGCATAAACTAAATTACCAGAGATAAAGTTTACTGGATTATTAATTTCATGAGCAATACCTGCAACTAGTTGTCCTAAAGACGACATTTTTTCTTCTTGCGCTAATTTTAATTGAGTTCGCCGCAGTTCTAAATGGACATTAATTCTCGCTAATACTTCTTCATGCTCAATTGGTTTCGTAATATAGTCTACTGCTCCCAATTGCAACCCCTTA
The DNA here is from genome assembly GCF_059384975.1 of Nostoc sp. C96. Lineage (NCBI taxonomy): Bacteria > Bacillati > Cyanobacteriota > Cyanophyceae > Nostocales > Nostocaceae > Nostoc > Nostoc sp. C96. Next base: position 2,900,351 of record NZ_CM182020.1, read on the forward strand.
ACTTTATTTATCGGCTCGGAAAGTGCCGTCATAAATATAATTGGAATATCTTTCGTTTTTGGGTTGGCTTTCAGAAGGCGACAAGTTTCAAACCCATCCATACCAGGCATCATCACATCTAATAAAATTAAATTAGGTATCGCCTCTTCAACTTTTTCTAAGGCACTTTTGCCATTTTTGGCAACAGAAACTCTATAACCTGCTTGCGTTAATATTTCCAATAAAATTTTGATATTAATTGGTACATCATCAACCACTAAAATTGAGTTATTCATTTTTTGAAATATTGATTAAACAAATTTGATTTTCTATGAGAAATATGGTTTTAGCAGTTCTACAATAGCTTCATCTTCAAACTCTTCTATTAATTTTAAAATTTTATTATTAAAATTTAAATATTTATGATCTAATTTTTGAATGCGATCTACTTCTTCTCGGATGCCCATAACATAACCAGATTTAGCTGCTTGATATAAATTCACTAGTTCCGTTGCAGGAGGAAAGATGATATGATCATTATCATCTGAAGGAATATGCTGATTTGAATTGATATCTTCATAAATCCAATCTAACTTTAAATAAGACTTTATTTGAGTAAATAATTCCTCAGCTTGTACAGGCTTTGGGAGAAAATCATTACAGCCTGCTGCTAAACTTTGTTGGCGATTTAAATTAAATACACTAGCAGAAGAAGCAATAATTACTGTTGCTGCAAATTCTGTGCGTCCACGTAAATCTTGTGTCATTTGCAATCCATTCATTATGGGCATTCCTAAGTCAGTAATAATTAAATCTGGTTTGTACTCTTGTGCTTTACTAATGCCTTCTTTTCCATTGAGAGCTTCAATGACGCAAAATCCAACTGGTTTGAGTAAATTTACAATCACAGCACGATTATCCGCAACATCATCTACAATCAAAATTGTTTTTTGATTTCCTTTGTATCTAATGATGTGATTGCTACCTTTGTCAAGATGTGGAATCGCAGATGATAGATAATCTTTAACTCTTGGGAAATCTATATCAAACCAAAATTTACTACCTTGACCATAGTTGCTTTCTACTTGAATTTTGCTACCCATCAGTTCCACAATTTGGCAGCTGATAGCCAAACCTAAGCCTGTTCCTTCTGCTTTATGATAACTATCTCCTACCTGTTCAAAAGGCAGAAAAATTTTCTGTAATTGCTCTGAGGATATGCCAACTCCTGTATCTTCTATTTGGAATCTGATTGTGTTGAATTGATGCTCTATGTTTCGCACATCACAATTAATTACTTCTATACTCAACTTAACTTCACCATGCTCTGTAAACTTAATAGCATTTCCTAAAAGATTTAATAAGACTTGGCGTAAACGTTTTTCATCTGCATGAATGACAGTAGGTATTAATTCACTGAGTTTATAAATAAAGCTAATATTTTTATGCTCGGCTTTAATCCGACACATATCATATACACCTAGTAAAAAATCATGAAAGTTAAATATATTAGGATATAGTTCTACTTTTTTAGATTCAATTTTCGCAATGTCTAAAATATCATTAATTAACATTAATAGATGAGAACCACAATGATAAATAACTTTGATAGCTTTTTGTTGTTCAGTACTGGCTTTAATATCACGTTGGAGAATCTGTGCATAGCCAAGAATACCATTCAGTGGTGTGCGAAGTTCATGACTCATATTGGCAAGGAATTCGCTTTTTGCTTGATTAGCTGTATCAGCTGCTTCTTTCGCAGTTTTTAGTTCTTTAGTTCTTAATTCAACACGTTTTTCTAGTTCTTGATTGGTTTTGTCTAAAGCTGTAAAAAAATCATTTAATTGTCCTGCCATCTGATTAAATGATTGAGACAAAATACTGAGTTCTTTGACACCAGAAATTTCGACTTTTTGGTCAAGATTGCCAGAGGCGATCGCACTACTAGCCTGAGTCAAATCTAAAATAGGTTGAGTAATCCAACGCGAAGTATAAATTCCCAATATTGTTGTCCCAATCAATGCGCTCACGCACAGCAAAATTGTTGTATGACTATTAGCATTGATTTCTGCCATAAAGTCAGTTTCAGGAACAATCACAATCACTAGCCAATCTAATCCTAGTTTGTCTTGCCAAGGTGTGACTTTCACAAACTGTCGTTCACCATGAAGTTGTAAGGTAAATTGGTGCGTATCCTGAATTTTTTGAAAACTGCCAAAATTTTGTTGTAAATAATCAGCTATACCTTTAATTAAATGACTTTTACTATTAAAGACTGATAGCCTATGTGCTTTACCATAAATCACATTATATGGTTCTTCATTAGTTGAAGAAGCTACTATTAATCCAGACCTTTCTAAAAGAAATACTTTTCCTTGTTTACCGAATTTTAAATTTTTTAAAAAATCACTAATTTGAGTGAGTAATAAATCTACGCTAATTACACCAACAATATTGTTAGAGCCATCATATAGTGGATAACTAGAAGATATGGAAAATATTTCTGGTTTATCTTCCCATTGATAAATTTTGCTCCATACTGGTCTACCTATTCTGACAGCATCTGCGTACCAAGCTTCTACACGCGGATCATAGTCCTTGATTTCTGTTAACTGATTACGATTTCCTTGATTGTCTGTTGTATAAATATAAAGTTTACCAATGCTGCTTGTCTCAGAAACTTCATTAATTAACAGCTGACCATTATCTAAACGTTCAACACCAATAAATTCGCCTTTAGGGTTAGCAAAGCTAATATAGCCAATGTTAAACACTCTCATTTGTTTCCAGAAATAGCGACTTGCAAGATCATAGTCTTGTAAATTCAACATTCCTAGCTTTATGGCCGCTAAATTCACTTGATTAACCTGATGAGGAGTAGCTAAGTATGTATTAAGGTGCTGTTCTACAAGTCCATTCACTTTACTTGTCAACTGATCTGCAAGGTCATTAACGGCTTTTTGACCGTTTCTAAACGATAAATAACCTACTAGACTAACTGCGGCAAAAGTTTGCAAAACAAAGGGGACAATCAGAATCAGCCGCAAAGACAACTTTGAAGAATGCAAAATCCTAAAATGCTTCATCGTTTTCCCAATGGAGATAACTTTAAACTACATACCTATAATTAGTTTGCCCATTATCTTAGTCTTAATATCATCAGTCATGAATAGCTAATAGCGAATACTACGTAAATTTTCAATAGAAACATAATAAATTCATGAAGAAATTTTTTATGTCTAGATATCTTGAAGTACAGCAAATAGCAAGCGTATTTCTCAGGTAATTCACTAAATTAATATCAAATATATATCTGGAGAAGGATTTTATTTTGATTGAATATAATCACATATATTTTTTTTAGTAAAAAGCTTAGAATGTTAAAATAAACAAACTGAAGTATCTTCAAACCTATGGATCTCAAAAAAATAAATTAAAGTTAATTTTCCTTATTTAGACAAATTGGGAAAATAAAAGTTGAGTCTCAAGTTTAAAAAGTTGGATAGATGACTGATATCAATTGACCAAAAATTTTTCGCGTGACTGACGAAATTTCACTACAACAAATATCCTTGGTGTCAAGCTAACCTTACCAAAATAACCTTTTGCATATATCTCTGCGATGAAGGGTATAGATGCAAATGGGTTGTATTGCTCTATTTTTTAATTCTATTGCAATAGCAATGGAACGTTAATATTGCTCGTAATTAACATTAGGACTGAAAATATGCAGCAGGTTTTGGCATTAATTGAAACCAAAAAGCAAGATTTTGCTAAGTTGCCTTTATTTTCTTTTATGCAAAATAAAAGCATACATCCTAGAGACAGACTCAGTTTTGCTCCAATCATTATTCCCTTAGCTATGGGTTTTGGGGAATTATGCAATTATGTTTTTCGAGAAGAACCAACAACTAACAAAATTCAAGCTTTACTAAATCAACATACCTATGAAGAACATTTTCATTGGCAATGGCTGTTAGAAGATATAGAAAAGCTGGAGCTTCATCATTGTTCCAAACTAACGGATGCAATGTTATTTAGTTTTGGTGAGGCAACTTTAAAATCACGCATGGTTTGTTATCAAATATATCATCATACTTTTCAGGCAGACCCTATCTTTAAGTTTGTAGCAATGCAGGTAGCTGAAGTTACAGCAAATGTTTTTTTTAACATCTCACAGCCAGTAGCTTTAGAACTTCAAGAAATTACAGGTCAAGACTATCGTTATTTTGGTATGCGTCATTTGCATGAAGAAGAACATCACCACATGAATACGCCAACTATTGTGAGTTTCTTTCAACAATTAGAACTGAGCGATGAGCAAAGACAGCAAGCTATAACAATAGTAGAGTTAACATTTGAAGCTTATACAGAAGCCATGAATTCATGTATGGATTTTGTCTATAAGCAAAATTCAACATGGAATACTAAGATTTTTGCAGAGTCCGTTAATTAGCAGAATGATTTTATTCTGCAATTAGCGTTAAGAACTTGTGGTGTAGTCAGAAATTAAATTTTTCAGGAAAAAGGAAATAGTTAAATAATAACTATTTCCTTTTTCGTAATCTTCCACTTAACCAATAGGCTTCTCAACACTAACGAGTTCCATCTGCGGTGTTTGTGGCAATAAACGTTTCACGCCGTGGTTAACAAAACCTTGTAGAAAAACCATCTGCTGATTTTGCTGAAACACTTTTTTTAAGGTTTGGCGCAATTTTTCGAGATTTAAAGCAGTTCCCGAATCTAATGCTATTTCTTGCTGCTCAAAATACTCAACTAGACTCAATCCTGCTACTCTGGTGAGATAAGCAGCACTAACACCTTGCACTAAACCACCAGCAACAAAGGTAATGGCGTTACTCTTAAGAACAGTACTCACGGCTTTTGTTGAAAGTTCTACTAAACCTAGTTTCAGCATCAAACTTCCCATTGTGCCAGCTACGGTTTGTGCCTGTTCTAGAGATAATTTCTGCTGATAAATATTACCTAAGTCGATTACCATCTGGGCATTAATTGCCGCAGTCGCCAGTATATCTAATGCTGGTACTGGGTTAGCAAAGGCTGTAGCCGCAGCTATCCATTGATATTGTTCAATAACTGGAGTAGCGCGATCGCATCTGGTTTTATTTAACCAGTTTTTAGCTTCAGCTTTCAGCGCTAAAGCTGTTCTCATTGTGGTTGTCCAAACTAACTTTTGCCCTTGCTGTGCTAAAACAGCATTTAATTGCTGGGTTAGTTGTGCCGTATCTGGTGCTGGCTGTTCCATCCATTCTTGTACAGAACCATCATTTTCATGTTTCCGCACTTTTATGGGAATAGGGGATACCGCCGTAGCTACTACATAGCCTGGTATTCTTTGTTGTAACGACAGCAAAACACTAGCGCGTTCATCAGCTAAATACTGGTCTTGTTTGTTAAAAACCAGAATTATAGACTGATTAGCAGCTTTTAACTGTTGTAAGGTTTGGAATTCTGTTTCAGTTAAGTCACCATTGGTTAAAAACAGGACAACATCAGATTTTGATACTTCTGCCAAAACTGCTGTATCTGACTTGTCAGTTGTTTCTCTAAACAAAGGTGCTGTCTCTTGAAAGTGGAATTGGGGCTGTTTTTCTTGCCAACCACTAGACTTCAACACTTGAATTAAAGTGCTTTTACCAACAGCTTTACCACCAGTAACAGCAATTTTAATTTCTTGTCTGTCTAACTCCGAGGATAAGTAAGCTAATTGTTCTCGCAGTGTATTTAAGGATATATGGTTTTCTGCTTCTTGTGCGAGTTGGTTAATGACTGTTTCAGCTTTGGCGATCGCACTTTCTGCTGTTGCCCGATCTACAGGTGTACAATCTAGTTGTTCTAAACTGACTTTTGGGCGATTTTGCTGCCATAACCACAAGCCACCACCAACAGCCAGGGTACTCAATAAACCAAATTCACCTAGCTGTACGATGGAATCATGCCAACTTTGTAGCATCCAAAGGGAAAAGGAAAGTCCTAATCCTCCCACTAAAATAGGTCGTTCTAATTTCACAACCATTATTCTCCGCGCTTTTTGGAAGGTTTTACTTCACTCTAGCTTAATAACTAATGATTTAAAACTCCCCAATAAGGGGAGCAGTAAGCCTACTTTATAGCCTGTTTTAGTTCTTTGAACAACAGCCTTAGACCGTAAGCAGAAGTTTGAGCAATGATTAAGTTTCCAAAACCCCGTTTGATTTCCCTTTCTTTGACAGATGAAGCTTTACCAGCAAGGGACTGATCAAGTGACAATTGCATATTTTGTAATGTCAAATTCAACACAGCTTCAATTTGTGGTTGCTGTTCTTTGGGAAGCATAGGCAATAAACTCTCTTTTAGCGATCGCTTGAGTTCATCCATTGCTTTTTTCTGTGCTTTGGCCAAAGCTTTCTGCTTCCAAAGTTCTGGGTTATTTTGAAATTGATTTTTACGATCATCGTAAAACTCGCCCAATTTTTGACCGATGTCATTTTTTGGCCTGGCGTGTTCTGGGGCAATGCGATTTAGTATCCACAAGTACAGCTGCACCCTGCATAGTTTTGATCCACCAGTTTTGTAAGCTTCCTTATCCCCGCTGCTTTCTTCATCCTTGGCCATACCCAGCCGCCGCTTGAACCTCCCAAGAGATTCAAACTTTGTAATCGGGTAGATTTGGGAAATAAATAGTGCCTGTTGGCGATCGCCAATTCCAAACCTAGTCATTACCTTTCGGTAAGGCATAAACTCAGGCTCATTAAGCATTTCCAGGATTTCAGCCGTTATCTTATTTTCCCAATCACGTAAATCACAAATCAGATTTGCCAGGGTACGGGAAAAATCAGAGATATCTACCCCGTACTTTGGAGCAATGGATTTAGCATAGAGACGGTCATAATAACCAGTCTTACGTTTCATTTCCCTTTCTCGTCCAGCAAGCCAAGCCCACAAGGGAACCATGCCATCATCAGCAGGTCTGCTATTTGATAGTGCTGCTTCAGGAAACTCTTTAGCTAGTTGCTGACGCACACGATTAATCGGTGCTGATTGTATACGGTTAATTGACTGCAATTGCAACCAAGCTTCTCTTAACCGCGCCACATTTCCAGCATTGAAATGAAGAAAAAATTCTTCATTCTGCCAGTGGGTAAAACTGTATAAAGCAAGAGCCGCAGCATCAGCTTGGTCATTTTTATCAGGTAGTTTATTTTCTATCCTGAAATGCTTTACTTCCGCGTGACCAACCCAACGTACTTCTATACCTTCAATATTGCAAATGTGCGCCCAAATCCAACTGTAATGAATGCCAGTTGGTTCAAGAATAATTGCATCTGGTTTGAGTTCTAAAAGCCCGTTAATACCGGACATTTCCGCTTTAAAAGTTAGCGGGTCATTATCCCTTGGTCGCTTGTTTTTTCTGAAGTATTCCCGAAAATTTTTAGGAACACTGTTAGTATCAAGCAGCCAAGCAACGACGCTGTTTTTACACACGTCTAAGCCTAATATTCTCATTTCAAGGTACAGTAATTGGGTATTTATTTGCAGCAAAAACCGTGCTAAAATGAGTCACGAATCACCCAAATTAGTGTAACAATTCACTCTTAAACTCAAGCACGGTGGAAATAATTAACAGCAGTGGATTCATGAAGTAAAGAAACCTTTGGGGTCACTTCAGAATAAAAATCCGTGCTGCTGTGTTATTTCCCTCTGCTACCGCAGAGGCGGGTGAATTGCGCGACTCAACCCGCGACGCTGGCATTACTGCCAGCGTTTCGGCTACTGAGTCAGGGTAGCCATTGACTGTTAGGAACAGCCTCATCAGGCGGTTATTTATTCGTTATCATTAATATCTTCATCCTCATCAGGAATATCGATATATGTATCGCTTAAAATCCCAATAATTGCATCTAAATCATTGTTGATTCCTTGGTCTATTGCGGTGGATGAATATTCAAGTGGAGCAATTTCAGCAACTAATTTATCTAAATGATTTTTGGCTTTGAATAGTTTGTGCCAAATTATGTAGTAATCCCAAGTTGGATCTGGTTGGGGAATATTATTAGTTGTTGGTGGATTTTCACTACTCATAAACTTCATCATCCTCAAATTCTTCGTCATCAAATCCAACAAGTGAGTAGGTATTATTAGGGTCAATGGCGTTAAGAGCATCAACCATTGCTCGTCCCGTTAAGACATCAAACACTGAGTAATTACCATCAGCCAAAAATTGATTGACTCGGTGCATTTTCATGCGTTCTTCTAGTTCAGGTGTTCTTAACCTGGGGTCAATGTCCTCAATGCTGTTGATTGGCGGGGGGACTTCATCACCCTCAATCCATCGTTCGTGCTGGCTGTTGTAAAAATCGCGCCAAGCTTTAGCTGATGGTGGTTGTGGTGCAGTTTCAAAAAAATCAGCGAGTTCTGTTTGTCGCTGGAAGCCTTCGGGGCCACATTCCATTGACTCAATCCAGCTATGAGTTAGGCTAAAGCCACCACAGGCTACAGCTTCGGCGGCGACATCATTAGCATCAGCATTCCTGACTGCGGCTGTTAATTGTGCAATTGCTTGAGCTTGAACACTGCTCAACCGCTCCAAATCGACAATCCACATGGCAATTTGTTCGTTATTAAAACCGGTGACTCGCTCCAGGGGGAACGGGTCACGCATGGGAATCATGCCATCGGGGAAGAGTTGCATGATTGGTTCGTAAGGGTTTCCTCTTTTGAGTTTTACCCAGGTGTCATGTTTGGTCATGATGTTAACCTCCGGTTTTTGGTGCGGTAGTTACACTCGCAGCGTTGGGCTGCTTCTTGTAATGCTGAGAGAATGGCTTGAGCATTTTCACCATGAAAAACTTGAGTGTCGCCGTTGTGCCAAACGACAACAATTGTTTGGCCGTCATCGTCATCCATAACTTGCCGGACTTGGGCGAGATTTAACCAGCCGGCTGAGGGTGTTTTGCAGGTAAACACAGATGGGGTGCTGATTATGGTGTGCATGGTAGACTTACATCTGGTACAAATTCCGCGATCGCAGCGGCTTACTTCTACTCACTGCGATCGCATCAAAAATGAGCGTTAGAAACTGTCAGGAGTATCAGTATTTGGGGGCGTTGCAGTTGCCCCAGCATCAAAAGGGATGTGTGGGTTCTCCGGCTCATCCTTGAGTTTGCCAAGTTGCTTGAGTTCGTATTTAAGGTTGGTAACTTGTTCGGCTAAACGTTCTTTGTCGGCTTCCAACTTCAACATTTGCCGTTGATACTCACTGTTGACCGATTCTCGGATTTTGCGCTCGACTGTATCGGCCAGTTGTGAGATGGCCTCTTCTGGGTCTTCACCCTCGGTCACTTCGGCAAACAAGGCCATTTTTTTATTTTCGTAGTTCCCTAGGTTGAGAACTCGCTCGTAACTAATAGTTTTGATTTGCATAAGTTTGTGATATTTTTTACTAGTCCAGAAGTAGTGAATCGATTTTTAAAGGCGATGGCTTTGCCAACGCCAGGGGCGAACGCATTTCCTGAGTGCAATCGCCTTTTGCAATGCCGGCTATCCTTTAACCTCCGCGGCCTGATCAAAAGCCACTACAAAATTGCCGGAAGACAGCCGGGATAAGATGCTCATGTAAGCATCGGCATCTGGACGAGTGCGAAATCTAGCAACGCAGATATTACCTGTGGTACGACAGTTGAAAACTGCCCACGGTCTAAGGTCGGTGCGATAACTCATAATGTAAAATCCAAATTTTTGAAGAAAGCCAGCACAAACTAAACACAAGTGCTTGTGCTGGTGTGGGACATTACGTATCAAAGAAGCTCAAGGGAATCGCCAGTGAGGTGTAGCACTGGCGAACAGTGGAAAACCTTATAATTTTCGGTTACTTGTATTTGAGTTTTTCGTCTAAATTTATACCTCCAGCTAAATGACATGACTGTATAGGTGCAACTGTGAAGTGTGAAGTGAAGCACCAAAGAATTTCTGTGTGAATTGTGAGTTTTAGGTTGTTTCCGCTGCGGTGGCAATTCGCCTATGTGCTGCGGTGGTGGCTCCTGATGTTGCCCTCACGGGCATAAAAGCAATGTGAGGGGGGAGCGATTTATTTTCATACGTGAAAAACGCATAGCTTTATTTTTCACGTATGATATATTCTTGTCAAGAGGTAACGGGAATAAATCACGTATAGAAAAATAAATCACGTATAATTGGCATGAAAAGTAAAGTAATAAACGATGGGAAGAGCCAGAAAGGTAGATCAGTCAGAGGAACTGGTGAATGCAACAGTCCGCATTCCGACCGAGGACTGGGAAAAAATAAACCAGAAAGCGAAGGAGATGGGCATGACCAGGACAGATTTATTCAGGGCGATAGCTCAGGAGAAAATCTATTTAGTAGAATCGAAACCCTTATCACAGGAGCAGATTTTAATCCTGGAAAAGTGCTAGAAGCCGTTCGCCTAATTAGGGAAACGCATCTATCCTATGTACGCGCACACAAGCGGCGGCTTAAAACCAGACTGGATGAGGCTGAAGAGAATGAAGCTGATTTTACAAAATCCTGTGACCTGCTAGAGCAGAAAATCCAGGGTTTTATGGATAAAACGGAAACAGTATCAGAAACCGAAGATTAAACCGTCTTTTGCCTATGAGGTGAGGACGGTTTTTTAATGCGATCGCGTTTGTTGGTGCTGCTGTGTTGTGCGATTGCCAATTCAATCAATCTTAGGTTTGCTTATGTCTAAACACAACAAATACGGGTATCTTCTGATGCTTGCACCGAGTCTACCCGTAGATGCTGGATTGATAACCTATTCAATCCAAGTTCATGCCAAATTTAACCGATTTGAAGAAAAAATTACTAGAGGTACACGAGATGCAGCTGCAAATTGCCAAGAAAAAAGCTGCTCTCATAGAAACACAATCAGCACTGGAAAAACAGATGCGAGATGTATCTCAGAAACAATCCAATCTGGACAGGTTGATGCAGCAGACACGGCAGATGGAGCTATCGCTGCAACAACAAATAAACAAGGAACAGCCAAAGAGAGAAACACAAATAAATTCAGTAAGTTACAAACCTGCAAACAAGAAACTCCAACAAGAGTTACTGACTTTGCTACACGGCAACATGGAAATTGCCTCTCGGTTACTACAACAACAACAGAATCTCAATCCAGGGTATTCAGCCGACTGGTATTTAGAGAAAGTAATACACGACTTGAAACGCGATCGCCAATAACCAAGCAACTGCGATCGCACTCAGCACTCAGCACAAAAGTTGAGCGATCGCAGTTGACTAATGACTAACGACTAATGACCAATGACCAAATGTAAACACTTACGCAGACGTGGCAACGCCAAACTCTGTGATAATCCACCCGTTTTCGAGCTAAGGTGTTCAACCTGCCCTTACAATCCTCACCGGGAATTTGGGACAAACGTAGACTACGACGAAGAAGATGGACTGTGCTACCTTGACCGCACCTCACCGAACGACTACGAAGCTGAACCAATTTGGTGGACTTGGTAAAACACCCATCAATTTTTAAAAACTAAAAACCACCCCGCGCGGAGTGGCTTGGATTTCTACCTAACCGAATTATGCCAGGAAATCAAACATTACAAAAGCTCCAATGGACGGAGCAACACGACGCATTCTGCCTAGAAAACAAAATTGTCCCCGCCGCCAAACTTCTGTGGCAGTGGCTAGTACGCCAGGGAACTGCTGAAGAAACAGAACCAGACTTAGCCGAATTCAACGAATGGGTAACTAAACACCGGGGCAAAGGCTACACCAGACCAACACTCAAAAATGCCCTAGCCCAACTCGTTGACTTGAGAGTAGTGCAGCTAGTCAAACAATTTACGTGGCGAATTGTCCGAATAGTTACAAGACCTCTGGAATGGCTCAAGCCGAAAAAAAATTATCAAAACCGTCAAGAAAATTTCACTTCACAACCCTCAAACCCGCAATCAGTCGAAGACGAGGTTAACAGCAGCAGCAATTCTTCTACTAGTGCAGCCGCGAAAGGGGAGATACTCGCAGTTTGTTCTGAGGCAGGTATTTTTTATCACCCAGAGAAACCCGCCAAAATCTTTAATTACTCCCTTGATGATGTACTGGCCGCCATTGGCGTTTACAAAATCCGCAGCGCCGCGGAGCAAATAATTAATCCTCCCGGCTGGTTAATCAACTGCTTGGAGTGGCGTTACTGGGAAGTTTGGGGTGAGTTATGAAACGACAATTGTCACTATTTGACTTAGAACAGTTCACAGCACCACCAGTAATTAAGAGTGCAAAAGATGACAGTTGGGATGCAGCCGAAACCGTAACAAACACTGTTCTGGAGCAAACATCTAATACTGAAAAACCTGATTCTAATGTTCTGGAGCAAGCAACAACTGACACAAATAAATCTGCTCCAGAACAGTCACACTGGGTAGAAAAGTACACCGTAACTAGATACGGCACAGAACATTACTATTACCGTTACCTGTGGATGGAGGGACGGAAACTGCACCATATTCATATTCCCGGCGGCAATATCAAAAGTGCGATCGCCATTGGCAGAAAACAGCACATCGAGGAGGCCATAGCCGATGGTCAATCACCCGCCGACATTGAAAAACTAATTCGCTCCTGGCGCTAAGTCTCCTATACTCCTAGTGTCAAGCATTCTCAATAAGGTAGTTTGGGCGATCGCCATTTTTTAGGAAGCTGCTGTCCATACTGAAAGTATTGATTTTTCGTTGCTTCATACATGAAAAGTGTTTAAAAGCAAAAATTTTATTGCTAGTAGATAGCATTAAGTCTCAATGAAAAATGCGATCGCACAGCGTCAGGAGAGCGATCGCAAAAAATGAATATTTCAGCTTGATTGTAGAGGATGAAAAATGCGATCACGTTGAAGTTGTGCGATCGCACAGTTAGATGTTACTCAGTAGAGTTATTTAGTTGCTATTGTGTCACGGCAGCATCGACTGTGGGTAAAGTTCATCGACATCATCCCAAGCCAAGTTAGCGAGTGTTTCAAGTGCGATAGCTAAATCATGAGGATTGTTAATTTGACCCGCTTGTAGTTTGATGTAGAAAATTTGAATTTTCAACAATGTTTTGGGGTTATTCATAAAGTAGCGATCGCCGCCCTCACTTCATCAATATCAACTTCTAAATAGGGGTCTAAGCCTTTGTTGTCACGGTGTCCGGTGATTTTGCGAATCACGGCCTTGTCAACTCCGTTTTTCCGTAGTCGGTTCACTAGGCTCCGGCGGGTAGTGTGAGTTGAGATTCCCTTAGTCCCCATTCCCGCTTTCTCTGCTGCTCGTTTGAGGATATCGTAGGCATTGCGCCAAGTTATAGGTTTTGTGCCACACCGAGAAGGGAACAACCACACACTGTCCCCAGGCTGGAACCTAGAGAGAGATTCGCCTAAATTTTCATGTACTGCAATTTCTACCGTGTCAGCAGTGCCGTCAGGTCGATGCTTGCGAATGATGGCCGGAAAAACCAGCACATCTTTAGGCTTCCCGTTTTTGTCATAAACATCGCTGACTTTCAACTTAATCAGCGCACCCCATCGCTCACCCGTATACCAACCAAGGTCTAAAAGCAATTTATACTTATCAGTTTTAATTTGCTTGCGAAGTTTTACAAAATCACTGTCACTGATAACAGCTGCTTTTCCAAATCTGTTATTTTTAGCCATAGTAAACCGAACTTTAGATATTCTGCTTTTACCTAAATAAGAGGTAAAAGCAGAATTTTGTAGATATTCACTAATAGTAAATATTTGCTCAATCCTATTATTCACAAGCATTACACGCCATCAGCGTATATACCACTTCTACATAAAACTGGAAGATTTACGGTTAATTAAAAGCCGAACAAAATAGATTTATCACAACAAAATAAATTTTGCTTCATGGCGCAAATTACAGATTTAACTTGGCAGCAGATAGAAACAGCCTCGACTCTAAGCGACCTGATACAAATCGACCCAACACACGGCGTAATGATTAAAGTTTCCGCACTACTAGCAAATCCTGTGACGGCTAAATCTGCCAGTGGTGTAGTTGAAACATTATTTGAATTACTAAAAATTGCCAATGCTGCACAAACAACCGTCAACGTAGGTCAAACAATTGGCGAAAGATTGTCTGCATTCCCTCAACTAGTTAGTGGTACAGCGGTAAACGGGTATGTACAACAATCAGCCCAAATAGTTGTAAAAACCCCACTAGCCACAAGTGGTATTAGTGGGGTTTCTAACTAAATGGCTGATAAAAAAAGCATATTTCGCAATGTCAACGTATTGCGAGAAATTAACGCAGAGAACACCACAGGAGTAGTTGATTTTTACCAGCCTGGATGGTTATCACCTGAAGATGTTCAAAATAATTTTAGATACAGTGGTTTTATTACCTCCCTGCGTTTAACAATTGACATTACTAGTATTAGTTCACTCGTTTCTCTTCCAGTTGATAGTTTGGCGAGTGATACTGAAATAGCTACAGCTACAGAAGAAACATTTACAGGTAATGCTAAAAAATGCTTGTGCTTTTATGCCAGGACAAATAACACACCACTAATTAAGATTGCAGATATTTATTTATTTAATCAACGCCCTTACTATTACGTTGATTTGTTGCCTTACCTAACCAGTAACGGCACATTTGATATTGCTCCAGATACGATATTGAGTTATCAAATGCGTGATGCTGGATATGGTTTATTGTCAGGTGAAGATAGGCTTATTCTTCTGGGTACAGTCGTTGAAGAAGCACCAGAAACACAATTAGAAAGTACAACGATTATTAATAACGGCACTAGTTCTAGTAGTGTAATTGACCTTTCATCAATTAATAGTGCTATCTCTACATTACAAACAAGCATTAATAGTATTAACGATTTATTAGGTGCGTAGTATGCCGATTACTGTTGACGATAATGATTTTCCTGCTAGTTACGACACTACGCTGAATTTAGTACAAATTACAAAAAGTCTTGCTCATCTTGTCAAAAAAATAACTGGTAAAACTGCATGGACAGATTACCCAACCAAAAACCTAGAACAGTTAAAAGCTTCTATTGATAGCATCAATAGTATTTCCAGACCGCGTACTCTTTGGAAAACAACTCAGGCACAAAATTTTACTATTGGGACTTCAACGACAACACTATATACAATTACTATTCCAGCGGGTACTTGTTCTATTGATAGTATTCTTAAACTCTATGTAGATTTTCAAGGCTCGAATACTACTAATACAAGAACTTTTTATGTTAGCTGTAATGGCATCATGCTAACTACTATTAACCCAGCCCAAAATACATGGTATCCCTTCCGTAAAGCCATATCGTTTAATGGCTCATTAAGTCAGCCTAGAACTAATGCTCTTGGACTTGGTGGATTTTCTTCTAATAGCGGTAGTTCTATTAATAGCTTCGCTGATTTCTCCCAAGAACAAACAATATTAATCAGAGCCTCAGCATCTGTGGCGAATGAATCAATTTTTATTGAAAGTGGCTATTTGGAATTAATTTAGCATGGCTGATGCAACCTACGCCGAACCTACGCGACTAAATGATTTTAAGCCGAATCCATTTTTAAATATTCCAAAAGCGCCACCAGAATTACAGCAAAATTCTGCCAATACAACTTCTACTCTAACTATATCTACTAAGAGTAGTAATATTTACGCTCAACCGCATAACCTACCACCCAGACAGACAAACCTTCGTAATGATGGCAACTGGAACACCATTGATTTAACTCCCAAAAACCGAGGCGTTGATACTGTTTATGCAGAACGTGGTAGACGTTATGATTCCCAAGTTTGGAGTATTAAAAATAATGGTACGGCTGGACTGATCGCCGGACAAAGTTACTCGCGTGATCAAGCTTTTGCTGAACTTGCATATAATGGCGGATTTTTAATTGATGGCTTACTTGATGGCTTCCAAGGAAAAAATGTAGCTAATGAGCAGTTAAGGTTTAAACGCTCAGGAACGGAAGATTTATCTTATGGTTTAGGGCAGAAAGTAGGCGACGAACTTAGGAACATTACAAAAGACGCAACAGACGGACTAAAGCGAACTAGAGAAGAACTTTGGAAGAATCGCCCTAAATTCGAGATACCAGAATTTAAAATTCCTGAGTGGGATATTGAATTCCCTGAGATTCCCCCATTTCCAAAACCAGATCCAATACCACCACCCAAACCCCAACCCAAGCCAACATCAAAACCCACATCTAAGCCAAAAACACTATCAGATAAAATCCGAGATATGGATTTATCTAAATGTGGTGGTGGAACTGTAAGTGTTGCATTTGTTGGTAAATCAAAATCTAATGATGATGGTTCATTGGGGTTTGAGCAATCATCAATTGATGAATTTTTTAGTGCATGGAAAGTTAGATTCCCTGATGAAGCTAGAAGCAATGAAGAAATATTGATTAGTTTTGGTGGTGGTAATTTTCCCCAACTAGTTGAAGATAACGGCATTTCTTACGCTCTTATTGTTGGGGGAGATGTAAAGCTTAATATTGATGGTTCTAGCGGTGAGTTGCAATTTCCTTACTATCAGGTTTATACACAAACTGCTTTATTCAATGAAGGTGTTAAACCTGGGTCAATACTTAATAGCTTAGATGCAAATTTAGGATTATCAATAAAAGGAGAGGCTTTTGATTTCCGAACAGCAGAAAGTGAAAAGATAGGCTGTTATATTCCTGAACCATACCCAGATAAATCACCGCCACCAGAAGCACCACCACCAGCACCACCACCAGACAAGGAATGTTGCAGAATGAGTTGCTGTCCAAAAAGCCCTAGTATTGATTACAGAACTATTAAGAAATTAATGGTTCAAACCATTAAAGAGCAGACATTTGCTTTAGATATTCCCATTACATCCTGTAAGTTTAATGAAGAGACAAATAAATGGGAGCCAAAGACTTCTTATACTATCATTGAAGTATTTGCGACTAATATTAATCAAGCTAGACAATCGGCTCAATTACATATAGAAAATGCTAAACAAGCGGCTGAATTATGTTTAGCTCGAAATCAGCAAGAACAAGAATGTAATGCAATCGCTTCATTACCTGAGAGATATCAAATTCCGGTTGATGGTCACATTCCCCAATTAATTTGTTTATTTAGAGAAGTTAAACAAGATGGCTCATTAGGTGATGATTACTACCCAATCACAATGCCACATCCAGCCAGTGACCAGCCACCTAATGTAAACAATCCACCTTTACCAACCTATAAAAAAGGCAGTTGGGAAGGCATATTAACTCTCAAAGATAACAGTAAGGCTTTTGTAAATGCTGAAAGTAAAGAAGAAGCCGAGCGAATGTTAACCGAAATAAAATCAAAAATTCATCAAAACTTCTTAGAAGGTTCTTTTGAGAAAATTGGTCAACGCAAAGGACAACCACTTAAAGAAATTAACGTAAAGTTATTCAGATGTGACTATTACCCCACAGGCACTAAAAACGCTAAACCTCAATGGGTTAAATATTTCCGTGGCACATCATCAAATAATGATTAATTTCCCGGAGCCTTAACCCTTCCGGTCTAAAAACATTCATAAAAGCAGCTAGATTTGGGGAAATCGACATTTAAAAAGATTATGGCGAGAGTACCTCATATCATCACAATTGAAGGTAAAAAGTATGCGGCAATGTTGCCTGATATATACAACGATATCAAAACAGTTGTTGGCATAGAAAAAGCACCTTCTCCAGACAATACTGACTACGCTGGTAAAGTCAACGTCAATCAATTTATTCAGTCTGGCGACTTAGTTCGTATTCGCTGCCGATTGGAAAATAAAAAGGTTAAGAGCGTTCTTTGTGTCGCTGCTAAATTTGCTAGTGCGATGGGTGGATTATTGTCTAAAAAAGTTGGTGGTGTCGATGTTCGGACAACGAACATTCAGCGCCGGATGAGATTAGGTTAATTCATTTATCAACCATCGCATAAGGATAAATTAAAAATATGGCACTTCCTGTTTTACATAAAGTTACGTTTGGCGCAGGTACAAACGATTTTTACTACATCAAGACTTCTGATGCTTATGAAGGTTTGAAAGCTCAGACCGGAATTGAAAAAGTAGCAGACCCTAAAGGTGATGAAGAAATTATTCCTGTGAAGGAACTAATGCGTACTGGCATTGTCTGGCGCATTGGTATTCGATATAAGGATTCTGGGGGTAAGCGTAAATCTTCTCATTTACTTGTTGTTCGCGGTAAGCTTCAAGGCATTTTTGGTGAGACTACCGAAGGTAAATTAGAAGATAAACAGTACAAACTTGCTGGTACTGTTAAGGGAACAATTGAGCAAGTCGCTGGACGCAGAAAAGCTACATTTGCTTAATTTATGAGTAACCCAGTTTTGCAACTGGGTAATTCTGCCAACTGGGTTACTCAATTTCAAATAATGCTGTAACTTTGGGTGCTGGCACTGCTTTTGCACCCATTCTACTTATTACAGTTCCAGTTTTAACTGAGGGCGACTCTACCGAAAATTTGACTTTTAATATTCAATCTGATTTAGCAAGAATTGAATCAAAAATTGATGCTTTATAAATAATTTTGTAATGACAACTGAACGAATTGGAATGCTTGTTACACTTGTAACTATAGTTACTCAAGCAGGACTTTATTTACTCAGTGGTGGCTTTAGTGCCGGGGGAAAGCTCACCAAAATCGAATCTGAGATGAGAATGATCCGGCAAGAACTTAAGGCCGCCAATCAGATGCAAGATTACCGCATTAATAAGCTTGAAGAATCTGGTAGCACAAAAACCAGATAACTCTCTGTGATCTTGTTTACTTGCGTCCTCAGAATCAGTCTAACTCTTCAGTAATTATCTAAACAGCAACCTTGTTGCTTGCGTGGCAAATTTCATCCTGATTAATTTGACTAAGGGAGCTTGCACCTTAGCTGTGGGCGGTTATGTCCGGTATCTGTACATCACTATCCTTGAATCAACATTTGAAACCGCTCATCTTCACGAATGCTATCAAAATCTGAGTCAGTTTTTGCCATTTCTCGATATTTGTCAGGACTTAGATGGATTGCGTGTTGTAGCTTTTCTAATGTCTGCTCAATATTACCTTGAAGTGCATAACAGCAAGCTTTGTTGTACCAAGCGGAGTGGAAATCAGGGTGAAATTCCAAGGCTTTGTCAAAGGAAGCGAGCGCATCTTCATAGCGTCCTAAATTCCCTAGCGCAATCCCCCGACCGTTCCAAGCGTAGTGGTAATCAGGGTGAAATTCCAAGGCTTTGTTATATGAGGCGATTGCATCTTCATAGCGTCCTAAATTCCCTAGCGCAATCCCCCGACCGTTCCAAGCGTAGTGGTAATCAGGTTGAAATTCCAAGGCTTTGTCAAAGGAAGCGAGCGCATCTTCATAGCGTCCTAAATCCTTGAGCGCATTCCCCCGACCGTTCCAAGCGTAGTAGAAATCAGATTGAAATTCCAAGGCTTTGTCAAAGGAAGCGATTGCATCTTCATAACGTCCTAAATTCCGTAGGGCAATCCCCCGACCGTTCCAAGCGTAGTGGTAATCAGGTTGAAATTCCAAGGCTTTGTCATAGGAAGCGAGCGCATCTTCATAGCGTCCTAAATCCTTGAGCGCATTCCCCCGATTGTACCAAGCGGAGTGGAAATCAGGTTGAAATTCCAAGGCTTTGTCATAGGAAGCGAGCGCATCTTCATAGCGTCCTAAATCCTTGAGCGCATTCCCCCGATTGTTCCAAGCTTGGTGTAAATCAGGTCGAATTTCTAAGGCTTTGTCAAAGGAAGCGAGCGCATCTTCATAGCGTCCTAAATCCTGGAGCGCAATCCCCCGGTTGTTCCAAGCTTGGTGGTAATCAGGTTGAAATTCCAAGGCTTTGTCATAGGAAGCGATTGCATCTTCATAGCGTCCTAAATCCTGGAGCGCAATCCCCCGGTTGTTCCAAGCTTGGTGGTAATCAGGTTGAAATTCCAAGGCTTTGTCATAGGAAGCGATTGCATCTTCATAGCGTCCTAAATTCCCTAGCGCAATCCCCCGGTTGTTCCAAGCGAAGTGGTAATCAGGTTGAATTTCTAAGGCTTTGTCAAAGGAAGCGAGCGCATCTTCATAGCGTCCTAAATTCCCTAGCGCATTCCCCCGACCGTTCCAAGCTTGGTGTAAATCAGGTTGAATTTCTAAGGCTTTGTCAAAGGAAGCGAGCGCATCTTCATAGCGTCCTAAATTCCCTAGCGCATTCCCCCGGTTGTACCAAGCTTGGTGGTAATCAGGTTGAATTTCTAAGGCTTTGTTATAGGAAGCGAGCGCATCTTCATAGCGTCCTAAATTCCCTAGCGCAATCCCCCGGTTGTTCCAAGCGAAGTGGTAATCAGGTTGAATTTCTAAGGCTTTGTTATGGGAAGCGAGCGCATCTTCATAGCGTCCTAAATCCTGGAGCGCCATCCCCCGGTTGTTCCAAGCGAAGTGGTAATCAGGTTGAATTTCCAAGGCTTTGTTATGTGAGGCGAGCGCATCTTCATAGCGTCCTAAATCCTTGAGCGTCATCCCCCGGTTGTACCAAGCTTGGTGGTAATCAGGTTGAATTTCCAAGGCTTTGTTATATGAGGCGATTGCATCTTCATAGCGTCCTAAATTCCCTAGCGCATTCCCCCAACCGTTCCAAGCTTGGTGGAAATCAGGTTGAATTTCCAAGGCTTTGTTATATGAGGCGATTGCATCTTCATAGCGTCCTAAATTCCGTAGCGCATTCCCCCGGTTGTTCCAAGCGAAGTGGAAATCAGGTTGAATTTCCAAGGCTTTGTTATATGAGGCGATTGCATCTTCATAGCGTCCTAAATTCCGTAGCGCATTCCCCCGGTTGTTCCAAGCGAAGTGGTAATCAGGTTGGATGGACAAGGCTTTGTCATAGGCAGCTAGTGCTGCTTCATATTCATCAGCAGAATCTAATAACCTACCCAGTTCACGTAGTAAACTAGCCCTATGACTTTCTGTCTGGTGTATTTCTGCCAGCAAGTCTTGAATTTCCAAGATTTTCTCTATCTTTTCTTCGGGGCTGAGTTTCAAATATTCCGCATCATCTGTTTTATCTAGTAGACGAGTTGATTCTTGTTCCAGCAATTCTGGAGTAGTTGGTAATTCAAATACTCCCGAACGCCAATCAAAAAAATCTGGGGCGCGGTGAATTAAATAGTTGATAGAAAATGACCGCAAAAGAAATACAAAACAAAATGGTAAATCGTCTCTAAAGCGTTCCCGTTGTTGATTTAGATGATTTAAAATATGGGGAACACTCACTAAATCACTAAATTTACTTTCTGTAATTGCGCCAAAAGTTCTTTTCTCATACTTATATAAAGAATATTCCAGACCTTTAATCAATAAAATATCAACTTGCTTATCTTTGACAAACTCAGTCACTCGCTGATATAAATTATCAATCGATTCAACTAAGTGCAAAGCCTCTATATGTTTCTGGGGAATATCCTGGGGAAGTTTGGTAATTAAACGGTCTGCTTCTACGGGTGTGCATTGTACAAAATATAAACCAAAACCTGATTTTCGCTTCAATGCGCGAACCAAATCTTGATAGGCTGCTTCCGGTTCAGGGGGTAAATCGTCATCCCAAGCATCTAAATTTGAGTTCATAGAAGTTTTGCTACAGCTTCTTTAAATTCTGGTATGCCTTGAATCAATGGATGAATATCATACCAACGCTGTATCTCTCCTTCATCATCTAGATAGCGATATTCTAATAGACAACGGTTATACATCAAGCTGCGATATTGGTCATCATTAATAATGCGCTTAGAACGGGAAACTTCTGCTAACAGACACCATTGATGATTTTCCACGGCGCGGCGATAGGTATCTCTAGCTTGAGTAATTGCTCGCTTAACCGCATTTTCAGTAATCGGTAACTCTTCAGTCCGTCCAATGGCATCTTGAGTTAACAATAGCAAATTCCTGACGTGACCTCCACTCATTAAACAGAGTTTTTCTAATATCAGGGAATTATCAAAAATGTCTTTTTCTAGTGATAATTCTGGTGCTATTTGTCGGATTCTCTTGCTAATTACTTCTTTCACCTTATTCAGTCCCGGCTGATAAACTTCCTCATCAGGTGTCTTCACCATAATCATCGGTAAAAGCAAGCAATCACCATAGATATCTCTCAAGTCTGTGGCTCTTTTAGAATAAACCATTGAAATGGGGAGAGTATAAATTAAATGGCAATCCAACGCTTTGAGTTGTTCACTGCGGTCTAAAAAGACTTCCTCATAGTTGGTGTTGTCGCCATCTTTAACTAACACCATCCGGTCTAAGTTATCGACCATTACCGCCAGTTTAGTGTAGCCGTTGGGTAAATTTCGTTTCGCATCTGCCAAAAACACATTCAACGCCTGAGTTAACGTGACAGTGCGGGGATTAATTTTTTGGCGAATTTGCTGGCGTAACTGGGGAACTGCTCTTAAATTTGCCGTCAGTTTGGCAAACTGGGAAAGTTGCATCTCTACTGACATATTTTCAAACTCTACGGGAGTCTGCACTAAATCTTTTAAATCTTCCCAGCAGTTTTTTAGCCAATCGAGAATAGGACTAGGATTAGCAATTTTGTTTAAATCTTTGAGCAATCGCCGAGTACAGGCGAGGAGTATGTCTGTATATTGGGCATCTTCTGAATCAATATCCTCTTCATCAGCTGCAAAATACACTACATAAACTTGCCGATTTTCTAAATATTTCTTTAACCTGAGTAGTTCAGTCGATTTTCCTGCACCTCGATGACCTGTATACAATTGATAAGTATTTGTACTCGCCAGCTTGATTCGATTTCCCAACTCATTCAAAATATCCGCATCTCCTCGCACATCTTGACAATCTACATATCTTGTATCGTTTGCTTGTAACGGTTCAAAGGGGTTAAAAGCGTTGTAGAGGTCGGCGAGTAAGTCAGGACTATGAACCATAGGTAAAAAAAATATAGGCAAATTACGTATATAGTGTATTAGATTTAGGGACTGCGCTCTCTGTGTCGTTACAAAAAACACTACAAGACGAGGATTGCCTTTTTCTCAAATTTTTGTCACACATCTACACACTAATCAATTAGTCTGCTTCAGTTATCTGTTATTGCTGGTGATTGGGGATTCAGGGTAACGAGAATTTCTGTCACTCCTTATAATACAAATGTATTATCGCGTGGGGATTCAGAATAGATCAAAACCTTGCTTTCCGAATCAGACAAGCGAAGGTACACAATTTTCTTTACTTACGGTTGCTTGTAAGATTGGATTTCAAGCATCACGTGTGCAGAACGAGGTTTACACTGTCGTTTTTCAGCTTCAACAAGGTGGATTTCGTTACCATATCCTATGAACATATCTACCGGGAAGATGCTCTACATAAACTACAGCAAAATCAAAGTCGGTTTGCTTGTATGCTTCTCGAACCATTAGCCGTTTTCGTATGACAGTTATCTATAACGCCATTAAGCTGTTAAGCATTTAGTTTGCACATTGAGGCCGCAAGGGGGTAGGGAGCAAGGGAGAGGGTTTGCAGCTTTTATTGCCATGAAAATGATGCAATTTAAATGACGATTAGCTTACCAGAAGAGAAGACTCATCTAACCCAGCATATTTAACATAGATTTTAGTTAAGTTTCCCCTACGTCAAATACTAAATCGTCAGGTTGGCGATCGCCAACTGCTCTTAAAACTTCCTAACTACACTTGAGAGCATAAATAACGATTGCTGACTCTGGTATATCACCAGCTTTATCTCCATTGACAAATATTGAAACAAAAAAACCCTGTAGTTTTTTAATTCTACAGGGTTTTTTTATTTGGTGGCGGGAAGTGGATTTGAACCACTGACCTTCGGGTTATGAGCCCGACGAGCTACCAGGCTGCTCTATCCCGCGTCGCTCTTGACTTTTCTAGTATAACCCAAAGTCTAGAGTTTGACAACTATAACAGCGATAATTCTCCAACAACCTCTAAACGCGTGTATTTCCCGAAGGTCATAAACTTTTCTGCGAGGGTTTCTGCGGCACTGGGGCTAATCCAACCCATTTGTTGCAGTAGGTGAATAGCTACGGCATATTTAGCGCGTTTTGCTCCATCCATAACTTTGATTGCTAATCCCATACCTTCACCTAGTCTACCGATGCACTGCACGCCTTCTGCACCAGCTTTACTGACTACTTCTCCAGGAGCTAAACGCATCAATTCAGTATCAAATTCTCCATCTCCTGCAACCAAGACAGGATGATGAGTCATAGCACGAATAATGCGCTCCATATCCAAATTGCTACTAGCTGCTAGTAGAGCATACAAAGATGCCATTTGACCTAGTTGCATGAGATAGGTAGGTACACCGCAGTCATCATGAGCGCTGATAAATTCTTCAGCTGGCATTCGCAACAACTCTGCGACTTTGCCTAAAATTAACTGCTGTATGGGGTGCTTACGGTCTAAGTAGTTATTTAAAGGCCAATGGCGTTGCTGGCAAACTGCTAACATTCCAGCATGTTTACCAGAGCAATTATATTGCAGCGGACTGCTTTTACCTTGAGGAATCGGGCATTGCAAAGCCGTTGGATCAACATCGGCACGCCAAAGGATGTTAAATACCTGTCTGACTTGCTCTATTGTGCCTTTATGAGAACTGGCAATAATTGCTAAATCGCGATCGCTCAGATCATAGCGTTCTAGTGTGCCGGTGGTAGTGACAGCTAGTGCTTGAAAGGGCTTGAGCGCTGAACGGACAAATGTGGCCGTTTCAGCGTTACCAGCAACGGACAAAACTCGTCCCCTATCATCGCATACAACAGCTTGGACTATATGCCGCGATTCTATGATGCCTTCCCGTAGTAGCCGGACTTCCAGTACTGTGGCTTGAGTTCGTTTTCCCATTGTCATGGGTTAAAATTTATCTCTTTTTATTATTTGTCACTATGCCATTTGTTTTTTACTCTTGACCAAGGACTAATGACCAATGACTATTTAAAACAAATGCCAAACTATAGTACCAATTAGGTACATTCCCGCCAAGCCAGCAAAGGTAAATTGTAACCGTTGCAGAATCGGCTTGATTTCATAGGTCACAATCAAGCGATCGCGAGTTAAAACTTCTTGAGGTTTTACCCAGGTTTGACCATCATACCAGCCTGACTCTTCATAAAATACAGTCTTGCTGTAGAGGCGATCGCGGATATAACGCCAGCCTAAGTACATACGCACTAATACAAAAACTACACCCAGACTTGCCCCCGCAGTTCCACAGAGGAAAAAATGAGCAATATATTTTTGTGGTGGAAAGCTGGCTGCGGCTACTGGCCCGGAGACTAACCAGGAATAACCCCAAATCCAAGCAATATTCGTGATGTATTCCCGCCAATTTAAAGTGCAATCACGAAATAGCCAGGCAGTTTTTAATTCTTCGTACTCATTAAGTGGTTGTTGGTCTGTGGGAACCGGGCAATTGGAAACCGAAGACCTCATCATATTGGCTTACCCCCACCCTCATCAGCTTCTGGAACGGCAATACGTTCTGCATTCACCCAGAACGCTTCTAAATTATAAAACTCCCGTTCTTTAGGCATCATGATGTGAACGATCACATCGCCGTAATCTTGCAACACCCAACTTCCTTCAGCTTTGCCTTCTGTGCGTAAGGGAGGACGTTGCCATTCAGTCTCTACTTTATCTTCTATGGCTTGGGCGATCGCCCTGACTTGCACCCTAGAGTAGCCCGTCATCATCACAAAATAATCTGCTAGGTAAGATACATCGGCTACCCTTAGTACCAAAATATCTCCTGCTTTGCGGTCTGATGCTGCTTCAGCAACAGTCATAGCTAATTGCCCACTCAAATCTTTCATACCTGTATCTAGGCTTTTGAGTGGACTATTTTTCTCCGACACAGATTGTAATGGGAGATTTCCTTGGATATAATCAGACATTAAACCTCAGGTGCTTGATCCCTTTTATTTTATAATTACTCACCAACAACAATTGAACAACAACTGTTTTTTTGAATACTAACAAAAAAACGCCTGTTAATGTAGTTAGTTCACAATTGACTGTGTGGATTGCAACTAAAAATCAGCCCAAATAGCTAGTAGCTAAAGTGGCCTCATTAATCAAGCAGTAAATTTTTACCAAGAATTGTAGCGAATAATTTCTCCATTAAAATCGGCAGATCTCAAATATTCTGCCTAAAGTATGAGTCGGAACGATTCTGCCCCTACTTAATCATCATCAAACTCAGCTTGTTCACATAGCATATTTGGCTGTTGTGCGCTTGAAATCATCGATTAAACTAAAGCACCCATGATATTTGCCAGTCTTCATTCAAGCGTATGAAAGATAGTAAGTTTTTCAACGCAGACTTTTCTGATGAGCCATAATTGACTTTTGACCGTAGTCAGCGTATTTTTAACTACACTTCTTGTTTTGAAACTACTTTCGCTGCCATTACTTGGTTATCAGAGGTTACTGATTCAAACAAAGCCTCATAGTGATTTAAGGCTTGCTCAAAAGCATATTGCTCCATAGCATATTGACGGCTGTTATAGCCCAGAGTTTTCACTTTTTCTGGGTGTTTATAAAGTTCTAAAACAGCTGCTGCTAAAGCTTGGGCATCTTCTGGTGGAACGATAACTCCGCCACCACTTTGTCTGATGGCTCTTGCTGCGGTGCCAGTTTCAGGTACAGAGGCGATTAATGCCCGACCACTGGCCAGCAAAACTTGGATTTTGGACGGCATATTGAAAGATATCACATTCTTTTTCTGTACGACTAAACCAACGTCAGCCGCAGCTAACATCTGTGGTAATTCTGCACGCGGTTGAAATGGCAGTAGCAACACATTATCTGCACCACATTCTAAACAATATTGCTGCAATCGTTGTAAACCTTTTGCTTCACCAACAATCACAAACGCTATGTCTGTAATATCACGTAATGCAGCGGCAGCTTGAATTACTGTTTCTAAACCTTGAGTTAACGCAATGTTTCCAGAATATTGGACTACAAACTTACCATTAAGATTGTGTGTATTACGGAACGGATTGTTTTCTTTAGGTAAAGGGCGAATGAAATTGACATCAACCCAGTTAGGAATTTGCTCTATTTTATCTGCCTCTACACCCTTGGACAGCAAATTTTCGACAAATCCATCAGCGATAACGCTAATTTTTGAGGCGGAATGGTAAGCAAATTTTTCTAATGCGGCAAATACTTTGATGAGAAATTTATTTTTCAGTAAGCCTACATGAACGGCTGCTTCTGGTAAGATGTCTTGAAGATTGAGTACTACCGGACAAGCGCGTAACCATCCCAGCAAAGCCGCAGGTACGCATACAGGTAAAGATGGTGACGTTGAGAGAATTACATCTGGTCGCCAGCCAAGTAAAGCAGGCAAAAAACTTGTCACAACAAAACTAGCATCTAGCATTATCCGATCTAACAGATTCGGTTGTGGCCGAATCCAAACATAGCTACGTTGGATTTGAACACCATTTTTGTACTCATTAAGGTAAAATTTGCCCCGATAATCCTCGTAAATTTGGCGTTCAGGGTAGTTTGGCATAGCAGTGATGACCCGCACTTCATGCCCACGCTTGACCAGTCCTTCTGCTAATTCCGTCATCAACGGGGCAATACCAATTGGTTCTGGATAGTAGTTGTATGAGTAAATTAATATCCGCATAAAAAATCAGTCAGAGTCCCTGGCTTTTTGGATAACGAAAATAATGGTGTTCTGCATTTTGTTGCATCTATATTTAATTTTCTCTTTAGTCTCTTTTGATGTCAGTGGTTTATCGTTGAAGATTGAGTAAAATTTGTTATTCATTACTTAAGTAAGGTTTGTTAAAATTACTACTATTCCCTTGAACATAAAAAGTATGTACACACTGAAAAAATGCCATAATTTTTCTATTACCAGATAACTGCAATATAAAAAATCAATGATGTGAGTGAGTTATTGAGATGGTAGTGAATGCTGTGTTGGGAGAGGGTATAATTTAATTACTATTGCTACAGATAATTCCGGTGTCAAACTTTCTGCTGGAACAACCGTAGTAATTCACCCATTGAATAATTTGCTTGTGAAATTTCTGGTAATTGGTTCAATTGTGCTGTTGCATGAGCGATCGCCATTTCTTTAGAGATTAGCTGTGGGTTAAGATCGCGATCGCTGCAACATCTTCTGCTGGCTGCGCTGCTGCCAAAAAATATACTGATAGAAGCCACAATCCAGAATTGGCTGTTTTACTTTTGGATTCTGAATTCCGCTATATCTGCCAGCCTTGATTAATTTGAATGATTTGAACCGCGGTAAATTCGCTCTCTTTGCTCTGGAGAAAGACGGGGTATCGGGAAGTTTTCAGATGCTACTCCTTGGTTTTGAGGAGAACGAATTGCCATATCGCAATTTGGAAATTGATTGAGGATGGGATCTTCTGTGTCTGATTCGGTCAGCTGACTTTGAGGTAAGACATAGGCGTGTTTATCGGGATCGTATGCTAAAACTTCTCCTGACTCAATTTGATAAATCCAAGCATAAATTTTAAGTTGACCTTGGTAAAGCTTGGAGTGAATTACAGGATAAGTCCGTAAATTTTCAATTTGAGTTAGAACATTTTCGGCAATCATAATCTCTAACAGTTCTTCAGACTGGTAGTGACTGTAGTGGTCTAAAACTAGCCTACGAGTCGCTTCTGCATATTTGAGCCAATCATAAACAAGTGGCAAATCCTCCCTCAGACCTTGTAATTTCATTAGTCCTTTCATCGCGCCGCAATGAGAGTGGCCACAGACAATAATTTGCTGAATTCCTAAAGCTTCTACTGCATATTCAATAGTGGCACCTTCACCGCCATTAGTTGCCCCATAGGGTGGAATAATATTGCCTGCATTGCGAATCACGAATAATTCACCTACCTGAGCTTGTGTAATTAAATTTGGGTCAAGACGTGAATCGGAACAAGTGATAAATAATACCCTAGGTTTTTGACCATGAGAGAGTTGCTCAAACAGTTCTTGGTGCGTCGAAAAATAGCTAGATTTAAATTCACGCAGACCTTTAATTAATTTCTTCATTACTAACTTCCAGAAATGCTCGTAGGTGAATTACCAATCAGACAAGATTGATTGAGGGTGAGATAATATCAAGTGCAGACCGATTAGCGAGAGAATTAGCAAATTTGTGGCAACATTAAGAGCGTCAGCCTTTGTGTTGAGGTTAGTGTCTCTATAGCAAAACAGTAGCAACTTGTCTTCAGAAATTATTGTTGACGCTTTGAGAAGTAAGAACCAATGAAAAATGACTTCTATATCATAGGGTAAGTTGGTGCTTTAATTGTCAGTATAATAAGTAGTTAGAGATAAATAATTGTTGTTGAGACAAGGCTGCTGTATTTAACACTGAGTGTTAAGTCGGCATAATCTATAGAGATTGACATTTGGTTGTCGCTGATAATTATCTTGACTCATCAATAGGCATAGCGATCGCTATGACTGCAAGTACCAAAAAAACCTCCTTTTGCAGAGTATTTACAGGAATGGCTGCACAAAATCAACCGCAACGAATTCAAATAGAGTTAGAATTATCACCAGAATTGTACGAAACCATCAATAATCTTGCACAGCAGCTACATGGAGATCATGTGGAGGTACTACTAAAAGCGATCGCACTCTTAGAAGTAGGTTTAGAAGCCAAGCAAAAAGGCAAACATCTTTGGATTGTAGATGATCAGGATAACCTAGAAACTCAAATTGTGGGCATCTAATAGCATGACAGATGTGAAAGATTTATCCCAAATCATTGCTAGTAAAGGACAAAATCCCTTAGTAATATCAGTAATAAACAAACAGTCTCCAGCCGATGCCGAACTTAATCGCCAGCTACGAGAACTTCAGTTTAAACAAGAGCTTAAAAAAAGCTGGATATTGTTTATAGTTAGAGATGTAGTAATTTTCTCGGCAATTATCTTTTTTATTTTTGCAGTTAGCGGTTATTCTTTATTTATGAATATTTATAGATAAACTTATTTGCTGCAAATAACGATGTTACAGAATTAGCAAAACTGGTGTTTATCCAAATATTTACTATTAGTTTACTACGACTCTGCGATCGCTATCAAAGCAATGTATATTCAGCCGCTGTAATATTTATTAATATTTTTTATAAGAAAACATCATTAAGTAAAGTGACATTTGTAATTGCTGAAGGTACAGGAGAATCAACAATGGCATGGGTGTATCTGGTGGTTGCAGGTTTATTAGAAATTGTCTGGGCTATTGGGCTGAAATATTCCCAAGGCTTTACGAAGCTGGTTTTCAGTATTCCCACAGTTGTTTGTATGATGTTGAGCTTTTTCTTTTTATTGATAGCGCTACGCACACTACCAGTAGGTACTGCTTATGCTGTTTGGACTGGAATAGGGGCAATGGGTACGGCTTTGTTAGGGGTAATTTTATTTGGTGAACCTGCTTCTGTAAAGCGTTTTATTTGCATTGGCTTAATTTTGGCTGGTGTACTAGGACTCAGGTTGGTATCCAGTCATTAATATTACTGGATAAACATGAGGATGAAGGTTGAAAAGCTGGAAAAGCCTTGATAATATGGCTTTGTTCTTAAAAGCTGTATCTTTGCCTGAGCGCATTTTATATATTATTCAACCTGATGAAAGAACAACAATTAAATTGTATGCGTCTCAATAAATAAAGACCTCTAACTCAGTAATTAGGTTTATTAACCATGAGCATATCTTCCATAGTTGAGAGAAATATCAACCACACCAAGCAATATCAATCATTATTGCTTATAGGTTTAGTATCTATAACGATGACAGCTTGTAGTGCATCGATTAGTCAACAAACTGAAAAAAAACCCTCTTTTGATGTTAGCAAGGCTGTAAGCTTTACTAACAATAATCAACAGGATATTGCAGAGGAGACTCAAAGTTATAAAAACACTCAAGTATTTCCGCTGCAAGTGTCTGCTTCTATGACAACTCAAGACAGCCAAAAACAAGCTGTTCAAGTGATTCGTCACTATTACAACGCTATTAATCATCAAGACTATAAAAGTGCTTATTTAGACTGGTCAAATAATGGTGCCGCTAGTCAACAATCTTTTGAGCAATTTAGCCAAGGGTTTAAGGATACACTTTCTGTCAAAGTGAATATTGGAGAACCTGGGAGGTTAGATGGAGCAGCAGGTTCATCTTATATAGAAATTCCTGTTACTATTACCTCTAAAACTGTGAATGGAAAAGTGAAGCATTTTAAAGGTAGTTATACCTTGCGGCGTATTAATGATATTCCCGGTTCAACTCTCATGCAAAGGATCTGGCATATTTATTCGGCAAAAATTACTCAAATACATTAATCATTTCTGTATATAGTGTGATTTTGAATGACCCCAGCATTATTGAGATTAATCATAATTGAAGATGCTTTTTTAAAAATATAATACCTATTCCCATAGCTAGTAACCAAATTCTCAAAAAAATCGACCCTTGAGCAGTTTGCCAACTGGGGATGAAGGGTGTGTTAATAACTGCGATCGCTACAAATGGAGCTATTAACACAAATAGGAACTGTAAATTGCGGTGCTGCATAGCTGGATTTTTTCGCCATCATAGCCGATATAGCCAAGAAGTAAGGTGTAGTTTAGACCTCATCAACAAACCTTGTAATATTCTCACTGCTCATAGGCATATTTAGATAGACAAAATATCTGCAATTTGAATGAGGAAAGCTCTGGCGGCTTAAGACAAAGTTTGTAAATACGCTAAAAATCCCTTTTCGGGGATTAAACAAGATGCAAACTTCCGTAAAACAAGACATCCAAATGAAATACAGACAATTAGGAAACAGTGAGTTGCGCGTTTCCGAAATTAGTCTCGGTTCCTGGTTAACTTATGGGGGTGGTGTAGAACAGCAAAATGCCGAGGCTTGTATTCACAAAGCTTTTGACGTTGGAATTAACTTTATTGATACTGCCAATGTTTACGCAAATGGTGGAGCGGAATCCTTTTTGGGAGAAGTATTGCAAGGAATTGAGCGTTCATCATATATCTTAGCAACCAAAGTCTTTTTTCCAATGTCAGCTACTGATAGAGGACTTTCAGCAGCCCAAATCCGCAAACAAATTGATGCTTCCTTACAGCGACTGCGTACCGATTACGTTGACCTGTACCAATGCCATCGTTACGATACAAATACACCGTTAGAAGAAACAATGACAGCCCTGACTGAGGTAGTGCGTCAGGGAAAAGCGCGTTACATTGGCTTTAGCGAGTGGAGTCCAGAACAAATCCAAGCAGCACTCAATTTAACTGATGTTGAACGCTTTGTTTCCAGCCAGCCGCAATATTCTATGCTGTGGCGCAAACCGGAAGCACAAGTATTTTCCTTGTGTGCTGCTAATGGTATTAGTCAGATTGTTTGGTCGCCGTTAGCTCAAGGTGTACTTACAGGTAAATATCAGCCAGAACAAGCGCCACCGCAAGATTCTCGCGCTGCAAACGACAAGATGAATTCGTTTTTGCGGGAGGAGTTATTTAACGATCGCACTCTCACCGCAGTACAAAAACTCAAATCAATTGCTCAAGACTTGGGTTTGAGTATGCCACAATTGGCACTGGCTTGGATATTGCGAGATGAGCGTGTGTCTTCAGCAATTATTGGTGCTAGTCGTCCAGAACAAGTTGTTGATAACGCTGCTGCATCAGGAGTGAAGTTAGATGCAGATATACTGGCTGCGATCGACCAAATACTTGCACCAGTTGCACAAAAGTGAGACAAATAGCTGCTGCTTAGAACGAACCCAAAAATTTTTTGCTGTCTTACCGGAAAGCATAGAACTGAAGATGTATCTAATTACATAGCAAATTTACTATGTGTAAACAGGGAATAAAGCTCTAAAATTCCCCTTCTTAAATCTATCTTTCCTTCTCTCAATTCTGCTCTGGTTATCCGCCAGGGCAGTTTTAATTTTATTGGTAGACAGCACAATCAAATGAAATTGGCTGACTTTTTGAATATGATGGCGATCGCCACCCCTGCTTTA
Source organism: Nostoc sp. C96 (assembly GCF_059384975.1). Classification (NCBI taxonomy): domain Bacteria; kingdom Bacillati; phylum Cyanobacteriota; class Cyanophyceae; order Nostocales; family Nostocaceae; genus Nostoc; species Nostoc sp. C96. Next base: position 2,933,437 of record NZ_CM182020.1, read on the forward strand.
GCTTTATTCTGGTTCTTTATGCCAGAAACTTAATCTATATCTTAAGTTAGCTAAAGTTGGAGAGTAGGCGATGGTAGTTCTGCGGTACTTGGTAATTTTGCTGACTTACATTGGTTTAGGAATGGGCTATTTACCCGGACTGCGGATGAATCGTGCCACCATCGCCCTTGTGGGTGCAGCGTTGTTGATGGCATTGGGATTACTTGATCTATCTGCGGCGTGGAGTGCTATTGACTATAAAACCCTCGTCTTCTTGTTCGGCATGATGATCATTAGCGCTAATCTCGCAGCTTCGGGTTTTTTCCAGTTAGCTGTTGATTACACTATCCGTTATATCCACAGTCCATTCGGGTTATTAATCGGCCTAACTTTTGGTAGCGGCTTGCTTTCAGCGCTGTTTCTCAATGATACGATCGCCCTGATCCTCACACCCCTGGTAGTCGGCATCACTCAATTACTCAATCTCAACCCTATTCCCTACCTGTTAGCATTGGCTGGCGCAACAAATCTTGGTTCTGTCGCTACCCTCAGCGGCAATCCGCAGAATATTTTAATTGGTTCCTTTTCTGGGATTAGTTATTTAGAATTTGCCAAAGCTTTGACACCACTAGCTTTCATAAGTTTGGTAATCCAAGTAGGTTGGTTATGGTGGTTGTATCCAGAGGTGCGATCGCTACGTCCTTATTTGAAAGTAGAACCACCACGCTACCGCATCTTTAAACCTTTGTTAGCCAAGAGTCTGCTAATTACTACTGGATTGTTAGTAGCGTTTTTGTTGGGAATTCCCACTGCGGAGGCTACTCTAATTGCTGCCGGACTATTACTAGTAACACGCCGTATCAAGCCAGAGCGAACTTTGCAAAAAGTAGACTGGGATTTGCTACTGATGTTTTGTGGGCTATTTATCCTTACCGAGGGTGTACAGAAACTGGGTTTTCTAGAATCGTTTACCCGTTTTGTTAACGATCCCTTGAGTATTCTGGGAGTAACAGTATTGTTGTCAAATTTGGTATCTAATGTGCCGGCGGTACTGCTGCTACATCACCTCATTCCCCATCCCAACACCCAAACTTGGCTACTACTGGCGGCGGCTTCCACATTGGCAGGCAATTTGACGCTGTTGGGTTCTGTAGCCAATTTGATTGTAGCGGAGGCAGTTGCGAAGAAAGGATATCAGCTGACATTTGGTGAGCATTTGCGATTTGGACTACCGTTAACTGTGGTGACTCTGGTGCTTACCTATTTTTGGCTTTTTTAAACTGAGTGACGTTACTACTCAAGGCGGTTTGCAGACATCACCCAACAGTTACATTCTCAGTTCGTTCAAAAACTACCGAGAGATTATTTGCTGGCATTTTGTCAATTTGCTTCACGACGAGATTTTCTGTTCTAGCGGTGGCTATGACATCCTCTAAGTTACGCACACCCCATTCTGGATTTTGGGCGCGTAAATATTCATCAAAAGCTGCATTACTTGGGGCTGTATGTTCTCCGCCTTGTTTAAAAGGCCCATACAAGTAGAAAATACCACCTACAGGTAAGATGCGACCTGCACCTGCCACTAGTCCTAAACAAGCTGACCACGGTGAAATGTGAATCATATTAATATTGACGATCGCCGTAATTGGTGAAGTATTTAGCCAGTTGCTTGCTGTTTCTTTCTCTACTACCCAAACTGGTTCTTTGACATCAAGCTCTAGGGGTGGATAAACATTTTGACATTGATAATGTTCAGTCCAGGCAGCTATACTGGCTCTGGCTTGGGGGCTAACATCTGTTGGCAGCCACATACAATTTTTGAATTTGGATGCAAAATAGACTGCGTGTTCGCCTGTCCCGCTGGCAATTTCCAAGACTGTACCACTCCTAGGCAATACTTTTAAAAGTACTTCGAGAATTGGTTCACGATTGCGCTCTGTGGCTGGGGCATATTGTCGTGCGTCTTGTGTTGTCATTGGGGTAATTTTACTAGTTTATTGCTTAAGTTAATTACATCATGTTTAATAATTTTCTTAAAATCCCTATGTAAACATTTTTAATTTTAAACTATTTTTTTGCTGATATCTGGGAATACTAAACAAAACCGCTTTCAGTCTGAAAATAGTTATGATTAACACTCAAGTAAATATTCCCGGATATATAGTTAATGAGCAAATTTATGATGGGTTGAGAACTGTAGTTTACCGAGCAGTTAGAAAAATTGATAACCTACCTGTTGTTATCAAACTCCTGAAAAATTCTTATCCCAGCTTTAGCGAACTTGTCCAATTCCGCAATCAGTATACTATTGCCAAAAATCTCAATTATCCTGGAATTATTCAAACTTATAGTCTAGAATCTTGCCAAAATGGTTATATATTGGTCATGGAAGACTTTGGGGGAATTTCTCTCAAAAAGTGGGGAGTAGAGAAAAACTCACTATTTCTCAAGGAATTTTTAGAAATTGCGATCGCACTCTGCAATACCTTAGATATTCTCTATCAAAATCGCATTATTCATAAAGATATTAAACCTAGCAATATTTTAATTAATCCCGTAACCAAAGAAATTAAATTAATTGATTTTAGTATTGCATCACTTCTACCACGAGAAACTCAAATCTTAGTTAATCCCAATGTATTAGAAGGAACACTGGCTTATATTTCTCCTGAACAAACCGGGAGAATGAATCGGGGAATTGACTATCGTACTGATTTTTATTCCCTGGGTGTAACTTTTTTTGAGTTACTCACAGATGAGTTACCATTTTCATCTAATGATGCAATGGAGTTAGTACATTGTCACATTGCAAAAATGCCTGCGCTATTGGGGAACAGAGAAGAGATTCCCCAGGTTATTTCTGAGATTGTGATGAAATTGATGGCGAAGAATGCTGAAGATAGGTATCAGAGTGCATTAGGATTGAAATTTGATTTAGAAAAATGTTTAATTCAATTAAGAGAAACTGGTGAAATTCAAAGTTTTGAGATTGCTAGTAGGGATGTGTGCGATCGCTTTATCATCCCTGATAAACTATATGGTAGAGAAGCTGAGGTAGAAACTTTACTTCAAGCATTTGAGCGAGTTAGCACTGGCGCAACAGAAATGATACTGGTAGCTGGTTTTTCAGGGATTGGGAAAACTGCAATTGTCAACGAAGTGCATAAACCAATTGTGCGCCAACAGGGTTATTTTATTAAAGGTAAATATGACCAATTTAATCGCAATATTCCCTTCAGTGCTTTTGTCCAAGCATTCCGCGATTTAATTGGGCAATTGTTAACAGAAAGTGACATAAAAATTCAGCAATGGAAACACAAAATATTAGAAGCTGTTGGCGAAAATGGGCAAGTAATTATAGATGTTATTCCTGAACTAGAAATCATTATTGGTCAACAACCACCAGCCATAGATTTATCAGGAATAGCCGCCCAAAATCGCTTTAATTTATTGTTCCAAAAATTCACTCAAGTCTTTACCAGCGCTGAACAGCCCTTAGTAATATTCTTAGATGATTTGCAATGGGTAGATTCCGCATCGCTGAAATTAATTCAGATATTAATGGCTGATACAGGTCGTCTGTTGATCATTGGTGCTTATCGTGATAACGAAGTTCGTTCTGGTCATATACTACTATTAACTTTGAGTGAAATTCAAAAAACATCAGCAACAATCCAAACCATTAATTTAACACCCTTAAGCCAATTACAAATAAACTATTTAGTTGCGGATACAATTAAATGCCCAAAAAATTTAGCCTGGGATATTTCTGCATTAATTTATCAAAAGACTCAAGGTAATCCATTTTTTGCCACCCAGTTTCTTAAGGCATTACATCAAGAAAATATCATTAAATTTAATTTGGATTTAGGCTGTTGGCAATGTGATATTGCACAAGTAAAAACTCAAGCAGTTACAGATGATATTGTAACTTTTATGGTTTTTCAATTGCGAAAACTACTGCCAGCGACTCAATATATATTGCAGTTAGCAGCTTGTATTGGCAATCAGTTTGATTTAGCAACTTTGGCAATTGTTCTAGAACAATCAGAAGTTGAAACAGCGACGAATTTATGGGGAGCGTTGCAAGAAGGATTGATTTTACCAATTAGTGATGTTTATAAATTTTATCAAGGAGAAGATAATCAGCCATTAGGGTTGTCAAATATCAACAAACAATTAGCTAAATATAAATTTTTACACGATCGCGTCCAACAAGCTGCCTATTTACTGATTCCCCATGAGCAAAAACAGACAACACACTATCAAATTGGACGACTGCTGTTGCAAAAAATTGACCTAGCAGCAAGAGAAGAACGAATTTTTGAAATAGTCTATCAATTAAATCATGGAATTGCTTTAATTACCCAACAAATCCAACGGGATGAATTAGCAGAACTTAATTTAATTGCTTGTCGCAAAGCTAAAAGTTCCACCGCCTATCAAGCTGCGGGTGAATATGCCGCAGTTGGATTATCTCTGTTAGGGGAAAAAGCCTGGCAGCAACAATATGAAATAACACTTGCCTTCCATGACTTAGCAGCAGAGATTGCTTCTTTATGCGGCGAATTTGAGGTAATGGAACAGTTGATTGATAGCGTGATTATCCAGGCAAAATCTTTGCTAGAAAAAGTCAATGTCTACTGTATTAAAATCCAATCTTATGTTTTTCAAAATAAGCCAATTGAATCCCTAGATATTGGACAAAAACTCCTGCAACAGCTTGGGGTAATATTTGCCGAATCACCAACACCGGTAGATATTCAACACTCAATTCAAGAGATTAGTGAACTAATAAAAGATAGAAAAATTGCCGATTTATTTGATTTGCCTGTCATGACAGATCGGCAAATCTTGGCAATTATCCAGATTGCCTATGCTCTCATCCCACCAGCTTACAACTCCGGTTCTATTTTGTGTCCATTACTGATTGCATTGTCAGTCAAATTATCCATTCAACATGGAAATACAATCATTTCTGCATTTGCTTATGCTAACTATGGCTTCATTCTCTGCAATCTTTTAAAAGATGTAGAGGCAGCCACAGAATTTGCTCAATTATCCCTACAAATCATCTCAAAATTTGACGCTAAAGCTATTAAGCCAGAGGTGCTTTTAGTGTTAGGAGGTTTTATCCTGCACCGCAAATCTCACATCAAAGATATCCTCCCACTGTTGCAAGAAGGTTACGTGACTGGTTTAGAAGTTGGTAGTACAAAGTTTGCGGGATATCATGCACGTACCTTTTGTAATGCTGCTTTTTGGTGTAATCAACCGCTGGCTACCTTGGAGGAGAATGCTCGTGCTTACTACAATGGGTTGATGCAGCTGAATCAAGTGGGACTAGCTAATCATTGTCGGCTTTCTTGGCAATCTGCATTAAATTTGCTGGGTTTTGGGGAAAATCCTTGTATTTTGTCTGGGGAAGCTGTACAAGAGACGGAACTTCTGCCGCAAATCATATCTGATAATGACGTAAGTGAGTTGTTTGTCTTCTATTCATACAAACTCATGCTCTGCTTTTTGTTTGGAGAAATTGAACAAGCTCAAAATCATGTGGTTGAGTGCAGTCGCTACTTAATCGCTGCTCAAGGACTAGTATATGAACCTACGTTTTATTTTTATGATTCTTTGACTGCTTTAGCAGTTTTGAGTGGTGAATCGGAAGAAACAGCCGAAGTCCTTCAACGGATAGAACAGAACCAAACTCAGCTAAAACAACACTGGGCGCATTATGCTCCGATGAATTATCAACATAAAGTTGATTTGGTGGAAGCGGAAAAATGTCGAGTATTAGGCAAAAATTATGAAGCAGCAGATTGGTACGATCGCGCCATTGCTGGGGCTAAAGCTAACGCATATATTCAAGAAGAAGCTTTAGCTAACGAACTAGCTGCTAAATTTTACCTTGATGGGGGCAGAGAGCGCATCGCCCAAGGCTATATGATTGAAGCTTATTACGGCTATGCCCGTTGGGGTGCAAAAGCCAAGGTTGTTGATTTAGAACAACGCTACCCGCAACTACTGACTTCTATCTTCCAACAAACTCGTACTTGCCTCTCAATTCAAGAAACTGTTTTTCCCTTGGGAACTCATACTTCCACAAATTCTTCTACTAGCATCTCCGATTCTCTAGATTTAGCTACCATTCTTAAAGCCTCTCAAAGCCTTTCTAGGGAAATCGAACTCAAAAAACTACTTGCATCTTTGTTGCATATTGTTATTGAAAATGCGGGGGCTGATAAATGTGTGTTGATGCTGTTGCAAGATGATTCTCTACAAGACACCCAAGACAATCACCTACTGATCAAAGGATTAATTGTCGTAGGTTCTGAGCCAGTTGTGTTGCAGTGTCTTCCTATTGAGGACAGCCAAGACATTCCCCTGAAGCTGATTTACAAAGTCAAAAATGAGAAGCGAACTGCGGTGCTAATAGATGCGGCGCTTAATCCGATCTTAGCTAGTGACCCTTATATCATCCGTGAGCAGCCCAAGAGTATTTTATGTAATCCGATTTTGCATCAAGGGAAGTTGCTGGGCATTTTATATCTAGAAAATAGATTAGTTACAGGGGCGTTTACGAGCGATCGCATAGAACTACTCAATTTACTCTGCGCTCAAGCTGCAATTTCTCTGGAAAATGCGCGATTATATGAGCGATCGCAGCAATATGCCCAAGAGTTAGAACAAGCATTGCACAATTTGCAAAACGCCCAATTACAAATCGTGCAAAGTGAAAAGATGTCTGCATTAGGTAATTTAGTTGCTGGAGTAGCCCATGAAATGAATAATCCTTTAGGATTTATTGCTGCCAGTTTGCAACAAGCTCAACCTACTATTGCTGATATTGTTGAACATTTAAAAATCTATCAAGAAACTTTCCCAGACAAGAGCAATAAAATTCTCACCCACGCCGAAAATATTGATTTGGAATATACCTTGGAAGATTTACCAAAAATGATTGATTCTATGAATATAGCCTGTGACAGGCTGAAAAATATCAGCACTAGTCTCCGCACCTTCTCCCGTGCTGATAAAGATTACAAAGTACCATTTAATATCCATGAAGGCATTGATAGCACAATTTTAATTTTGAAACATCGTCTCAAAGCTAATGAGCAACGTCCCGCTGTTGAAGTTATCACTAACTACAGTGAGTTACCTTCAATAAAATGTTTTCCTGGTCAGTTAAATCAGGTATTTATGAATATCTTAGCAAATGCTATTGATGCTTTAGATGAATCAAATCAAGGATACAGTTTTGAGGAAATTCGAGCTAATCCTAACCTCATTAACATTACTACATCAGTTAATGATAACCAAGTGAAAATATCAATTACTGATAATGGTAAGGGGATGAATGAAGAAGTTAAACAAAAAATATTTGACCATTTATATACTACTAAACCTGTGGGAAAAGGTACGGGTTTAGGGTTAGCTATAGCCAGACAAATAGTCGAAAAAACCCACGGTGGCAAATTGAGTTGTAATTCTATTTTGGGTGAAGGTACAGAGTTTATTATCGAAATACCTGTTTAATATCTTGTCAATCCTCATCAATCGAACTACCTTCATCCTTACCAAAGCGATATTTCCACTCAGCCACATTTGCATATTGCCAGATGTATTGTAGTAAGGGTTTATCGAAACGCTGTAATGCAGGACTATAACTAATCCAAACAACATCAAGATCATCAGACATAAAAACTCAAATACCACAAATACACACATTTTGCCTTCAAACCTTAGTGTTACTCCGCGCCAACCTCAGCACCACTTTGCGTTTAAAAACAAAATTAGTTGTGTGCATCTGTAGTTAATCACAAGGTATAAAATTAGAAGACTGTACGCTCTTCTAAGTGGGCTGTAATTTCTTGTCGGTTACGCCAAATAGGACGCAATTCCTGGCGGGCAAATAATTGCAATTGATCGCCAGCATGAGGTGAATTCGGTTGAGTAGCATTACCATAGCTAGTGAGTGCCTTGGCTTTGACTGGTTGGGAAAACTCCACCGCAGCAACGTAAGAATCTCCATGAACTGCTTGAAAGCGTCCATCCTCTGTTGGGGCGAAAGTGAGTACGCGAAAGACACCTTTTTCTCCATTACCTCCATTAGCAGGTAAGTCTACATTGTCAGACCGTAATCGGAAAACGTCACCCCAAGCAATATCTAGAGTGCCATAGGTCTGCTCTATTTTGGCGGCGACATTTGCTAGTGTTTTGACTGCACTTTCAGGATCAGCTAAACCATCCGGTGTCGTGCGGGGAGATTTTTCATTCCAAGGAATACTAAATGCTGTATTTACATCGAGGTTGTCCACCCAAGAGTTAAATAGTACAGCACCTCGGCTATTTGCATCGGCTTTACGATCCCATTTTGTCAGTACTTCAGCAGCACGGCGTGCTAATTGATTTTCTTGGTTTTGAGCAGCAGGAATCAAATCATCCAGAATTCTGTCTGCTAGTTCCATTTGGGTTGAATGCTTGTAGGCAATCATTTCCTCGAAGGAAATACTTTCATCTTCAGCTAACATTCTGGCAGAACGCTGCGCCCGGAAATCCATTGGCCCCCGTGGTGCCATATAGGATGGATAATTGTCGGCTTTGATGGCAATAGGAAAAGTGGTAGTCCAAGGTGGGTCATTGGTATTTTGTAACCAACCACTAGGGGGATCAATCACTTTTGGCAAATCTCGATATGGGTGCATTTTAGTCCAGAGAGTTTTCGAGGTATCACCAGGAATAGTGTTTTGCCAGTAGGCAAAGTCTCCTTGTTGACGTACAGGGACTAGACCGTTGAATAGGTGCATAATATGGCCTTCACGGTCGGCATACATAACAGTAAACATAGGTAACTGTAAGCGTTGCAATGCTTTCTGAAATTGGGTGATATTTTGGGAACTGGCCATATCCCACCACTGTTCTAAAACGCCTGGACTGTTTTGACCAACGACGCGCAGTGCTAAAGCTTTACCTTTGTTAGCGCTAACTACAGGGCCATGAAGAGAATTTTGGACGGAGAAGATTTGCTCTCGGAAAGCGCCATTTTTTTGCTTAATTTTTAAGGAAAAGTTTGTTGTTTCAAAGGGGCGAACTTTGCCATCAAAAAGATAGCCATCTTTTTGTAATTTGAGTTCGTAGCTATCCCAACCGTCATGAGTATTGACTGTGTGAGTCCAACCTAAATTATCGTTGAAGGCGATCGCTAAAACCGGGATACCAACCAATGTTGCCCCATAAGCATCAATACCTGGGGCAGTAATTTGGGCTTCGTACCATAAAAATAAATCGCCCCAAGGTAAGTGGGGATTGGCTAACAGCATTGCTTTACCACTGGCTGACCGTTTTGGTGCGATCGCCCAACCATTAGAACCTAGCGCAGACTTAGTATGAGTTATATCAGCTATCCGTCCTGGATCGACGACAAAAGTAAACAGCAGTAGTCTTTGTAAGTGACTAAGTACATCCTCTGGCGTGACTGGTAATACTACTTTGACTTCATCGTCAATTAAATCGGGATGCTTTTTGGCATAGGTATTAATTCCATTAGCAAAAGCTTTGAGATAACTACGAAATGCCGGACTTTGGGCTGCATACCAAGCACTAGCCCGTTTGGGTACACCCATTGTCAGTACCCATTTATCTGATTCGAGATAATCTTCTCCCCAATATTGTGCAGCTTTTCCCCTGGCTTGACCGTAGAGGTGCAACAGCAAGTTTCCGTGACTTTGCATCTGCGCCCATCCAAAAGCTTGAAAAGCATTGGGAGTGTTATTTCCATATATATGCGGTATGCCGTAGCTATCCCACAGAATTTCTGTGGTTTTGGGTACAGAACTAATACTTTGACTACTAACAACTAAAATGAAAGTAATTCCGAGTAGAAAAGGTAAGAATCTGCGTGATATTTTGTGCAACTGAATAGGGTACGGTGGTTTATTTTTGACAAAGGAAAACATTAGAGTTTGAATGTGAGATTTTGGTTAATTTGTGCTGATAAATATTTAGCTAAACTTGCTAATAACATAGATTGGGCAGAATGCAGAAAAAAGTGATCACCAGGAAACATATCTAAACTAAAATTAGTCGTTGTTTGTTCTTGCCATGCTTGTAATTCGTCACAACTCACTTCCGCATCTTGTAATCCGCCAAACACACTAATGGGACATGCTAAAGGTGGTTCAGGAGTATAAATATAAGTTTCTAAAACAGCAAAATCAGCACGTAAAATCGGCTGAAATAATTGCATTAGTTCAGAATTCTCTAATACAGCTGGCGGTGTCCCGTTGAGATGACGTATTTCTGCGATAAAATCTGCTTCCGGGAGGTTATGAATTGCCGGGTATGAGTCGGGGATTTGCGGGGCGTGACGACCAGAGATAAATAAGTGGACTGGGAGAAGATGATACTTTTTGCGAAGTAGTCGCGCTAATTCAAAGCTAATCAAGCCACCCATACTGTGACCAAAAAAGGCGAATGGTTTGTCTAAATAGGGGTGTATGATGGAGGCGATCGCATCTACAAGCACATCCATATTATTACATAGCGGCAATTTTATTTGCCTACCTCGACCTGGAAGTTCAATCGCGCAAACTTCGATCAACGGAGGTAAATAATCAGCCCAACTGCGAAATAGTAAAGAACTACCACCCGCATAAGGAAAGCAAAATAAACGCAAATCTGCTAAAGGATTTGGCTTAGGGCAAATTATCCAAGAATTGTAACTTGATATATTTGTCTTCATTACAAGTTGAATTAGCTGTTGAGCCTATTCCTCCATTTTTTTCCTTAAACTCAGAGGTCTCATATCAGTCCAAACTTCCTTGATATATTCCAGACATTCTGATTTGAGTCCACTTTTACCTGCATCTCGCCACCCAAGGGCATTTTCTCTATCAGCAGGCCAAATAGAATATTGTTCTTCATGGTTAACCACAACCTTATAAATTGTTGTATCTTCTGAATTTGTCTGATTCATTTTGTTTTTCTCGTCTATAGAGTTTGTTAAAAACTAACTAAGTAAAAAACCACCTGCTTGCAATTCTCTGACACTATCTTGAACAGCCTGAATAATAAAATCAACATCTTCTGCTGTATGGGCTGTAGACAAAAAGCCATCACCTTTTGGCATGAGAACTCCTCTATCAATCATGTGATTAAATATGAGCCTTAGCCCAATTGGAAATGAAGGCTCTGTTAGTAAAAGAGAAGTTTCAGAAAAATTAGCATTGAAAAACGAGCCAAAATTTGACAGATAGATGGGAAGTTTTTCTAATTCAAAGTAAGCATTTAGCCTTTCTACAAATTGCGATGTCCGTTGGTTTAACTGTTCTTGTAGACTGACCCCTTGCATTTTTAAATATTGCAATAAAGCACGCGCAGCAGCTAGAGAAAGAGAATGTCTACAATAACTAGTTCCAGACCACGTAGCTGGTACATCTGGAGAAGACATATCACCATAATTCCACATACCGCCATCAATGGTATCCATATAAGCAGCTTTACCAGCGACTACTGCTAAAGGCATACCACCACCAACTATTTTTCCGTAGGTTGCAATGTCGGCTTCAACTCCAAACCATGCTTGTGCGCCACCTGGATGAATGCGGAAGCCAGTATTCATTTCGTCAAAGATTAACGGTATTTTTAATGTTTGAGTCAATTGGCGTAGTTGCTGAATAAAGGCTTGGGGTTGAAAGCCGAGTCGGTGTTGTTGTACAGGTTCTACCAGAACAGCGGCCAATTCTTGCTTATAGTTTTTAATTATCTCTAACGACTCAGGACTTCCATACTCTAAAACCAAAACATCTTCAGCAGTATTTGGTGTTATTCCTGGATACTCTGGAATCCCTTTAGGACTGCCATCTGTTGCTTCTGCTTTCACTAAAGTTCCATCAAAAATACCATGATAAGAACCAGAAAATAAAGCAATCTTATGACGATTTGTGGCTGCTCTGGCTATGCGTAGGGCTAACATCATTGCTTCTGTGCCTACACTACAAAAAGCTACCCGTTCCATCCCCGTCAGTTCCGAGATTAACTCAGCAACTTCACCAGCAAGTGCTGCTTGTGCGCCGCTTTGGATACCATATTCAAGTTGATCTGCGATCGCTTTTTTGATAAATGGCGGATTATAACCGCATAAATGTATACCATATCCACCAGTCAGGTCTATATATTCATTACCATCAACATCCCACATTCTGGAACCTAAAGAACGTTCAGTCAAAATCGGATAGAACATTTCTTTTATAAGAAAATCAAACCCGACAGAACCTCTGTTATTGGCAAAAACAGGACGATATTTCTGCGCGAGTTGCTTAGATATTTTTGTGCGTTGATTGTAACGAGTAATTAATGTTTCTAAATGCTTTTGTTGGCGAGGATTAAGTTTTGTTTTCAGATTTTGATTTGTTGTTTCGGCAATTGTCTCAGTTGCTAATTCCAACTGTTGCAAATTAGATATGCTAGTAGTATCCATCAAGTTAAATTTTGCTGTTAGTGTAAGTTATGGTTGTTTTACTTAACAAGTAGTCCAAGCTCTAGCTGATTTAGGCATGTTTTTAGTTGCTCTGCTAAAACTTGCGCGTGAGGTTGAGTCAGCATAGTGTAATGATTACCTGGAATTGTATATATTTCTACTGGCTCAGATGATAGCTGCTGCCAGCCCCAGCTAGGGTCGTTGGGATAATCAAGCCCTTCATTACTATCGCTGGCTTGTAAGAGAATCATACGATTAGAATATACTTGTGGTTCATATTTACACACTGCTTGTAGGTTACTTTGATAAACTTTAAAAAATCGATAAAAGTTGTGAAAGCTAAAATTAGCTGGCATTAAGTTAGCTACTTGTAATTGCTCAAAAACATACTGCAATTGCTTGTCATACTGCATTTGTTGAAACTTCTCAGATGATGCTAATAAATTCTTCCCAGCAGAACTAGCTAAATCAGATGCAAAACTAGCTAAAATCTCAGAATCATTATATGGCTGAATCACTATAGGTTGAGTAGAAAAAGTAGGTGCTGCATTATCCAATAAGAATATTAGAGGCACTTGCTGACCTTGCTTTTGCAGTTGTTGAGCCATCTCAAAAGCAATGATGCTTCCTAGCGACCATCCTCCTAAATAGTATGGGCTTTGTGGCTGAACAGTACGTATTGCTGCAACATAGTGGGCTGCTATATCTTCAATTCTGGTATGTGCTTCATATTCTCCAAAAAGGCTTGGTGCTTGCAGCCCATAAAAAGGTTGATCTGAACCTAAATAATGAGCTAATTCTTTGTAGCAGAAAACATTACCACCGATAGGATGAATAAAAAATAAAGGTGTTTTAGAGCCTTGCGGCTGAATTGTTACCAAGGGTGCTGCAAGTTCTTTGTGGCTAAACTTAGTTGTTGCCAAATTTGCAGTCATATAATTAATATTTGTCGAAATGGGTGAAGGCGGTAAAAACTCAGCTTTTTGCATTTCTACCACACTATTTTTGACTGCCAGAATAATATAATCTATATCTTCATCAGTATGGGCTGTCGATAAATAAAAAGTGCGCCCTTCCCAGACATATACTCCTTTTTCTAGCAAGTAGTAATAAAACAAATTGCTGAGTATAGAATTATTTTGGAAAGAAAATCGAAAAAGTGAGCCAAAGTTAATAACTCGAATCGGTACTTGTTTTTGCTCAAAGTAACTATTCAGAGTTTCTACTAATTTTATTGTTTTTTGAGTTAGTTCTTCCTGGAGGTTAAACCCATAATTTTTAATATGATTTAAGGCAGCCCAAGCAGCAGCCATCGCTAGAGGATGTTTGAAGAAAGTACCTGCAAAAACAGTATTTTTTGCTTGCGGATAGGATTCATCGCCATAGTTCCACATACCCCCATCAAGTGCATCCATAAAAGCGGCTTTGCCAGCTATTACCCCAATTGGCATTCCAGCCGCAACCGCCTTGCCGTAGGTAGTAATATCTGCCTGAATACCCCACAACCCCTGTATACCCGCTGGGTGCATCCGAAAGCCTGTAATTACTTCATCAAAGATTAAGACAATTCCTGTTGCTTGGGTTAGCTGTCTCAATTGATGGAGAAATTCTTGAGGTTGCAAATCTGGGCAACTGCTTTGGATTGGCTCAACTAAAACTGCGGCTAACTCATGGGCATGAGCTTGAATAATATCTAATGATTCAGAAGTACCATAGTTGAGCATGATGACATTCTCAGCCATATATTGAGGAATGCCTAAAGCTTTCGGCACAGCATATAGCTTTTCATCAGATGTCATGGTTCCTTTCATGAGAACTTCGTCTAAATTGCCATGATAAGAACCAGTGAATAAGGCTATTTTGGTGCGTTGTGTAGCGGTGCGTGCGAGGCGTATTGCTCCCATCACTGCTTCTGAACCTGTGTTACATAAAGCGGCTCGTTCTGCACCTGTTAATTCACAGATTAATTTGGCTACTTGTCCAGCAAGACGCGACTGGGGGCCATGTAATATGCCATTTTGAATTTGTTGTTGAATCGCTTCAATTACAAAAGATGGCGAATGACCAAATAAAAGCGTACCAAATCCCATAGAGATGTCTACGTATTCGTTTCCATCCACATCCCAAAGTCTGGCTCCTTCTCCACGCTGTCCGTGAATGGGATATATCATCTCTTTAATATCAGGAAAGAACCCTGTGACTGCTCTGCTATTGGCATGATAGGGACGATAATCTTGTGAAAGCTGTTTGGATTCTTGAGTTTTGTTAACAAGGCGTGTAATTAATGTATCTAAATGTTTTTGTTGATGGGGAGTCAACAAAGTCATTGATTCTTTGGGGATGGATTGGGAAGTAAAAGCTGGTTTATTAGGTGCTAATTTGGAAGTTGAATTGGGATTTTGACTATTAGTTGAAATTTGAGTAATTTGTTCGTTGAGATGAAGAGTTTTATTCAGTGAATTTTGCTTAGGTAGTAAGTCTACTAATTTAGACATTACCTGAAGATGTTGTAAAAGAATCTGCTCAATATTACTATTTACAGGCGTTTCTACTTGCTGATTAAATGATGGTGTAGGCTGCGATGTGACGGTAGGTATTGAATTTTGAGGTTCCTCTTTAGCAATGTGGGCTGCTAATGACTCAATTGTCAGTGAATCTTCTAGAAATATATGAAAAGGAATTTCGACTTTTAACTGTTCTTGAATAGCGCGGTTGATTTGGAGTAATAATAGCGAGTCTACGCCCATTTCGAGAAAGGGAGCTTTAACATTAATTTCTGATGATTTTATGCCCAGAGAATTACTGAAAATTTCCGTCAGTACTGATAGAGTTTTATTATATTGAGATGTTTTATTTATAAATGTTAGTTGTTGCACGATAATTTCTTTTTCAGAAGATGAATTGTCTGCACTATTGACTAAAGGTTCAAGCCAGTATTTTTTCCGTTCAAAAGGATATGTGGGTAAGGGAATCCGATAAGGTTGTTCATGACTATAAAATTCTGACCAATCAATTGAAATTCCTGCTAACCACAGTTGCGCGAGTGTATTGAGCAAAAACGCCTGATCTGATTGTTGGTTTTGTGGATGTCGCAGGGAAGGAAGCACTAGTTGTTCTGTTAGCTTTTGCTTGTTAACTAAGGTAGTTAATGCCTTTCCAGGGCCGACTTCTAAGAGGATTTGCTCTGGCTGTTGCAGCAATTTCGCAATTCCTTCGCTGAACCGTACTGTTTGACGCAGATGTTTTACCCAATATTTAGCGTCTGTGGCTTGTGCTGCTGTTATCCAAGTACCTGTGAGGTTAGAAACAAAAGGAATTTTGGGAGAATTGATTTTGATTTTGCTGAAAAATTCCTCAAATGGCTCTAAAATCGAGTCCATCATCTGGGAATGAAACGCATGGGAGGTATGCAAACGGCGACAGTCAACGCCTTTTGCTGTTAACTGGTTTTGTAATTCCTCAATTGCTGCTTCTGTTCCTGAAACTACACACAAATTTGGACTGTTAATAGCAGCTAAACAAAGTTGTTCATTCAGCCAAGGTTGAATTTTTGCTTCTGACATTGGCACAGCTAACATTATCCCGGACGGAAGTTGCTGGATCAATTTGCCGCGAGTCGCTACTAACGTGAGTGCATCTTTTAAAGAGAACACACCAGCGATAGTTGCAGCTACGTACTCGCCAATGCTATGACCAATCATCGTGCTAGGTTTGACACCCCAAGACATCCACAACTGCGCTAACGCATATTCAATGACAAATAATGCTGGCTGGGTGATGTAGGTTTGCTGTAATTGTAAAGCTGCTGTTTCTTGCTGTTGTGGTTGCGGGTAAATAATGCTATGTAAATCTAGCTCTAGCAAAGGTTTGAGTAATTCACAGCAGTAGTCTACTTGTTCTCGGAATATTGGCTCAGTTTGGTATAGTTCTTTAGCCATTTCTGCATACTGAGTACCTTGTCCGGGAAACATAAATCCAACTTGTCGTGCAGATTGTTCGCTATGGCGGGTCAAAACTCGTGGCGATGCTTTTGTTTGTAAAACTTGCACTGCATCGTTTAGGGTTTGGCAAACTACGGCGCGGCTATGGTCAAAAACTCGACGACCGACACTCAGGGTATAAGCAACATCAGCTAAATTTAAGTTAGGATTCTGCTGCAAGTATTGAATTAAGTTTGTTGTGGCAGTTTCTAAAGCTGTACTGGTTTTAGCAGAAAGTACCAACAACTGATATCCTCTCTTCTGCTCCTCCTTGCTCCCCTGGTCAATAACCGGGGCTTCTTCTAGAATTACATGAGCATTTGTACCACCAATACCAAAGGAACTGATTCCGGCATAGCGAGGATTACCATCTGATTTCCATTGAGACAGCTGGCTATTAACGTAGAAGGGGCTATTGGCAAAGTCAATTTTGGGATTAGGTTGTTGGAAATGCAGGCTAGGAGGTATTTGTTTGTGCTTAAGGGCTAAAACTGTCTTGATTAAACCTGTTATACCTGCGGCTGTATCTAAATGTCCGACATTAGTTTTGACTGAACCAATAGCACAGTAATTTTTTTTGTCAGTCTTGGCGCGAAAAGCTTTTGTCAGTGCGGCAATTTCGATGGGGTCTCCGAGAACTGTTCCCGTACCATGAGCTTCTATATAGCTAATTTTATCGGGTGAGATTCTAGCGACACCAAGAGCTTCGGCGATGACTTTGGCTTGACCTTCAATACTGGGAGCAGTGTAGCCAACTTTTGCAGAACCATCATTATTAATAGCGGAGGCTTTGATTACAGCATGAATTGTATCTCGATCGGCGATCGCATCTTCTAATCGCTTTAAAACTACAATACCAACACCATTACCGCTAACGGTGCCTTGGGCTTGGGCATCAAAAGCACGGCAATGTCCATCAGGAGATAAGATACTGCCTTCTTGATAAGGATAGCCAGTTTTGTGCGGCACTCCAATGGAAACCCCACCAGCCAAAGCTATATCACTTTCGCCGTTGAGTAAGCTTTGGCAGGCGAGATGAACCGCAACTAACGATGTAGAGCAGGAGGTTTGGACATTGACACTCGGCCCCTGCAAGTTTAATTTATAAGAAATTAAGGTGGGTAGAAAATCTTGACTATTGGCGATCGCTATTTGCTTACCACCCACAGATTCTATCAGCTGGCGGTTGGCATAAAGATTTGACAAAAAGTAACTACTCATGCTTGCGCCAGCAAAAACACCAATTCGTCCTGAATAAGTTTCACTGTCATAGCCAGCATTTTCTAGCGCATTCCAGGCAGATTCCAGTAAAAAACGATGTTGCGGATCAGTGATTTCTGCTTCTCTAGGATGAAAGTTAAAAAATGACGCATCAAATAAATCTATATCATTTAATATAGCTCCGGCTTTTACATAATTAGGTTGATTTAATAAATTAGGTTCTACACCTGCACTAATTAACTCTTCATCAGAAAAAAAATAAATTGACTCTACACCATCTCGGATATTTTGCCAAAATTCATCAATATTTTTAGCACCAGGAAAACAGCCTGCCATGCCAATTATGGCTATTTCATCGATGTAATCAGATGTATTTGAGTTATTCATATAGCAATGCGATTTTATTTGTGAAGATGCGCGGTGTCCAGATTTCCGACTTCTTCAAGAAGTCGATAATCTTATTTTTTAGTTTGATTTCCTTGTCTAAGTTGCCTACGTTGTTTTCTAGATTCTCTCTGATTTTCATTTAGTTCATAGTTAGGCAAGTCAGGCTGGTTATTTGGTTCTTGACTTAAATAGTTAGCAAATTTACTAATGGTTGGATATTGAAACATATCAAGCATTGATATCTCTCTATTTAATAGTTTTTGCAGTTTGCTATGAACCTGAACCATTAGTAATGAGTGACCACC
Organism: Nostoc sp. C96; assembly: GCF_059384975.1. Classification (NCBI taxonomy): domain Bacteria; kingdom Bacillati; phylum Cyanobacteriota; class Cyanophyceae; order Nostocales; family Nostocaceae; genus Nostoc; species Nostoc sp. C96. The sequence goes on from NZ_CM182020.1 coordinate 2,951,790, forward strand.
AATATCAAAGAAATTGTGATGAATACCTACCTTTTCTATATGCAATAATTCTTGCCAGATATTTGTAATCATTTGCTCAAGCTCAGATTGCGGCGCGACGTATGTTTCTGCTAAATCAAGTTGTGCTTGCTCAGGTAAAGCTCGATAGTCTACTTTACCGTTGGGTGTGAGTGGCAAAGCATCTAACTTGATAAACGCCGCAGGTATCATATATTCAGGCAGTTTTTCTAATAAATAATTGCGTAGTTTATTAATAGAAATCTCTGATTGTTGGTTGACAACAAGATAAGCAACTAAACGCTTTTCTTTATCTGCATCTTCACGGGCAATAACTACAACTTCTTTTACTTCTGGATGTTGATCTAATACTGCTTCTATTTCGCCTAATTCAATGCGAAAACCCCGAATTTTTACTTGATTGTCGATACGTCCAAGAAACTCAAGGGTTCCATCTGGACGATAACGAGCTAAGTCACCTGTTCTATAAAGACGTTCTCCAGCTTGGTTGCTAAATGGGTTGGGAATAAACTTTTGTGCAGTTAATTCTGGTTGATTTAAGTAGCCGCGAGCAAGTCCTAAACCAGCTATATATAATTCACCAACTACACCGATAGGTACTGGTTGCCAATGTTTATCTAATACATAATGTTGTGTATTAGTGATTGGTTTACCGATAGGAATTGACCCGGAGTTACGCGGATTATTTGGTACTTGATAAACACAACAACCGACTACGGTTTCTGTGGGGCCATATTCATTAATCAACATCGTGTCGGGAGCAAAATCTTGCCAAAATGTTAACTTTTCAGCTAATAAGTTTTCACCACCGATAATAAACGCTCTAGTACAATTTGCTATTTCTGTTGGTGATAGTTGTACTTTGAGTAAATCTAAATGTGCAGGGGTAATTTTAACTAAACTTAAGTTATGGCTACGACGTAAAGCAGAAGCGAGTGCATCAATTCCTTGATTTTCTGGTAAAAGTTCTACTTGACGACCTACGAGTAAGGGTGAAAATAAACTGGTAACTGTTAGGTCAAACCCTAGGGGAGAGTGAACTAATGTTCCTGTTCCTTGTTCTACTTTGTAGGCTTGGGTACACCAACTTAAATAATTAACTAGTCCTTGATGAGTAATTAAGGTTCCTTTAGGTTTACCAGTGGAGCCGGAGGTATAAATAACGTAGGCTAGATTTTGAGAAGTTGTCTGAGTGACTGGATTTTCTGTTTTTTCTTGAGCGATCGCTAACCAGTCGCTATTAATGCAAAGCAGTTGTAGTTCATCTGTGACTAAACCAGTAGCTAAATGTTGCTGGGTCAGTACCAAAGGTGTTTGAGTATCAGCAATGATATAAGCTTGACGTTCTGCGGGATAAGCAGGGTCTAAAGGTACGTAAGCTGCGCCAGCTTTGAGAATACCCAATAAACCGATGACCATCCATAAAGAACGCTCGACACAAATACCTACTAACACATCTGAGCCTACACCTAATTTTTTTAGGTAATGCGCCAATTGATTAGCACGGGTATTTAATTCTTGATAAGTAAGTTGCTGGTCTTGAAAGACAACCGCAATATTGTCTGGTGTGGAATTGCACTGCTGTTCAAACCAGTGATGAATACACTCGTATTGTAATTCTGTGGTTTGAGTGTTGTTGAAGTCAATTAGAATTTGCTGGCGTTCTTGGTCACTGAGAATATTTAATTGTGAAATGGTTGCAGAGGGGTTTTCAATAGCACTAACTAATAATGTGTACCATTGACTCGCTAAACGTTGAATATCTGCGTGAGAAAACAGATTAGCATCATAGTGGAATTCTGCGTTAAGGGTTTGATCGTGGGTGCGATCGCAACTTAGTTTAACTTTAAATCGGTCAACACAAGCATATTTTTGATAGATAGTAAATTTTATATCACCAGCAGTATACTTACTTGGTGCTTCTGCAAAGTCAAAACAGAAGGGGAAAAATAATTGTTCTGTATAATCTTGATTGATTTCGGTAAGTTGTTCCCAGGCAAAACTCTCTTGCCATTCGGTTAATTCAGTTGTAGCAGTGCTAAGTTTAACTAAGATATCACTGAAGCAATCTCTTTCGCTTAACTCGCAGTTAAGAGGTAAATATTTAGCGAGTAAACCTATTGCTGATTTGAGTTCCTCGTAATTACGACCATCACAACCTAAACCAATGATGGGTTGTGATTCTTCCGTCAATCGCCAAAGCAAAATTAACCAACAAGTAAGAAAAAATACACTTGTTGAACATTGATAATTTTGAACAATAGCCTCAATTTTATTAATTAGCTCATGAGTAATTGACAACTTTAAAAATTGAGGGTTAAATTCTTGCTCTTGAGTAAGGGGCTGTTCAAAAGATAATGTAAAACTCTCAAGCTGAGAAATATCTAATTGTTGCCAATCCTTTTTATTAGCAAGTGTTTTTTCTGCTTCCAGTAGTTCATTTTGCCATGCAGAAATATCAGCATATTGTAATGGTTCTGCATCAGGTAATTCATCACTATAAGAACAGCTAATTTCAGCTAATAAATTATTTAATGATGCCTTATCAGCACACATTGCAGGCAACTGCATCAATAAAATATGTTTTTCATCTGTTAGTTTAATTAATGTTGTTTGTAGTAAACCACTTTTTTCCCATTCAATATCTTGCCAGTTACACTCTTGCAAATAATTATCAATATTTGTTGCTAAAAAAGAGTTTTCTAGCCAAGGTAAAGAAACATTATTTTCTACTACTTGAATGGGAATTTTTAATCCTCTGGTTTTATGAAAACTAGTGCGAAGTATTTCATTCCTATCAATAACTTTTTGTAAAGAGTTTTTTAAAATCTTGACTTGTAAATTACCCTCAATGAGGATAGCACCTTTAGTCAAGTAAACTGAGCTATTTTGTTGTAATAACCATAGTCGCTTTTGTTGTAGAGAAAGTTGAAATCCCTGTATTTGTTGAGGCATTGTGATTTACCACCTTTAATTATTAATATCTGCAAAACTTGTCATTTCGCCCATAGCTACTAATAACTGCCTTTCACCAATAAAGGGATTACGTGCATGAGCAGTCAGCAAGTTATCTAAGAGCAATATATCTCCTTGTTTCCAGGGAAAAGTTACTTCTAATTCTTGGTAAATTTCACAAATTTCTGCCATTACTGAATCTTCTATGATAGTGCCGTCACCGTAATAGCAATTGCGAGGCAAATCTGCCTCTGAAAATGATGATAGTAGCGACTCTCGTGTTTGAGTATCTAAGCAAGCTGGATGCCAATGTTGTGCCTGATTAAACCAAGTTATTTCACCTGTTTGTGGATGTTTTGCTACTGCTGGACGAACAGAAATAGTTCTTAAACTTCCGTCTGTCTTCCATACAAAATTTACAAAATTCTGTTGACAAATTGCTTCAACTTCTGACCTATTTTTAGTTTGAAAAACGGTTTCCCAGTTTAGCCCTAATCCGTTACCATAATTACGGACATACATAACTTGTTTTTCAATAAATTTTTCCCTAATTTTAGGGTTTAGGCGCTGAAAAACTTGGCGACTGTCAACAATGGGCGTTTCTCCTCCCTGGGCGGCTGGTTGACGACATCCAAATAGAATCTTTTTTGGCCAGCGATGATTGAAGGAATTTTCATTATGCCATAATAACTTGCGATCGCTAGGATAAAAAACAGGAGTATAAACTTTCCCATTAACGCTAGTGCGGGGATGTTCGCCATTTTCATTAAACAATTCTGAACAAATGGCTAACCCAAAACGTTCAAATTCTGATGCTGTAGTAATATTAAATCCTCGAAATAGTATAGCTCCATTGAGCAGTAATTTATCTTCGATAAATTTACGATTAGCATCAGCCCAGCCAGTAAGATCAACATTGTTAATATCAGGGCTAATGACAAGTGGTAAATCCTTGCTATTGATGAAATGCTCTAATTTAATTAATTCGTCTGGCGTTAGATTTACTGTTTGGCGTTTAATGTTTTTCTCTAATTTCTTCATTGGGCATTCTCCGTTTCAACAACAGTATCAATAACCTGACGCTTAATTGTTTTAAATTTATGTTTATACTCTACTTTTTTCTTCTTGTTTTGAATCACTTCTGCTTGTTTATCTACTGCGGCAAGTAATTCAATTAATTCGTTTAATCTCGCTGTTGGTTTAGCTACTATTTGCTGTAAAAGTGTTTCAAAATGTTTGAGCATTTGCACTATAGTAGCGGAGTAGAATAAATCTGTATTGTACTCCAATGCTGCAACCATTCCCTGTTCTGTTTCTGTTATCTCCCACAGTAAATCAAGTTGGGTTGTTTTCTTTTCAACTACTAATGATTTGATAGTTAGATTTGAAAGTTTTAAAGCAGGAGCTTGAGTATTTTCTAAAATTAATTTGACTTGAAATAAAGGTGGACGAGATAGATGCCTGACTGGGTTGAGGGCATCTACAAGTTTATCAAATGGTAAATCTTGATAAGAGTATGCCTCTAAAGTTACCTCACTAACTCTTTCTAGTAACTCACGAAATGATGGATTTCCTGATAAATTAGTGCGTAAAACAAGTTGGTTAACAAAAAAACCAATTAATTCTTTAGTTTCAAGCTGGTTGCGGTTAGCAATATCACTACCTATAACTATGTCTTCTTGCCCTGTGTACCAATAAAGTAGTGTTTTAAATGCGGCTATTAAAATCATAAATAGTGTTATACCTTCGCGCTGGTACAAACCTTTCAATTGTTCCGAGAAAGTTTTGGATAAAATCAGGCATTGCCTAGCACCATTAAAAGTTTGTAATGTTGGACGAGGTATATCTGTAGGCAATTCTAGTGCAGGAAGTTGACTGCCTAATTTTTGCTGCCAATAACTCAGCAAAGTTTCCAGTGTTTCTCCCTGCAAGTATTGACGCTGCCAAACTGCAAAATCTGCATACTGAATTGGTAGTTCAGGTAGTGGTGAAGGATAACCGCGAGAAAAGTTTTCGTAAAGCGTTGTAATCTCTCTGATTAATATACCTATTGACCAAGCATCAGCAGCAATATGGTGTATTGATAACAATAAAATATGCTCTATTTCACTCAGTTGCAGTAAAGTAACTCGCAGTAAGCAATCTTTGGTTAAATCAAAGGATTTTTGACATTCTTGATTAGCTAAATATAGGACTTCAGCGTCTCTTTTGTCTAAAGGCAATGCTTGTAAATTTACTACTTTTAACTTAAATATAGAAGCAGGATAAATGACTTGGAGAGGTTGTCCATCCACTATGGTAAATGTAGTACGTAAAGCTTCATGACGCTTAACGACTTCTTTAAAGCTTTCTTCTAATGCTGCTACATTTAGTGAACCAGACAAGTGCATAAACTGACAAATATTAAATGCCGGGTTCCCAGGTTCTAGTTGGTCGAGAAACCATAACCTCTGTTGAGAAAATGAGAGAGGGAAAGTATGAGATTTTTGACTTTGAGGAACTATTAGTTTTGTTGATAAGTTATCTCCTTTCTTTTGGTTCAGTTTTTGTGCAAGCAGTTTTAGTTTGTCTGGAGATAACCCAGCAATTTTTTGAAAAACATCACTCATGCTTAAATAACCTGAACAACATAGAGTATGGACGCGCTAAGGATTGAAATAAAACAATGCTTAGAGTATGCCAATAACAAATAAAGCATTTGCTAACGGCGGAAATTTAAATAGTAATGGAACAATATGACCGATGATAGGATGTATTTCAACATTCGCTTGAAAAAATAATTCGATATTTAGTTCGTTCACAACTAAGTTTCCCATAGCTATGGTATATTCTAAATTTCTGACATGATGCCACCATCTAGGAGGTATATAAATAATTTCTCCCGGTTCCAGAATGACTTCTACTGGTTTAGCTTTGGAATACAAGGGAAACTTATTAAAGTCTGGATTAAATACATCAACTTTTCCTTCATATAAGAAACCTTTTTGATCTGGTGTGAAAAAAACAATTTGTTTTCGTCCAGAAATCATGGCTAACCATGCAGCACAACTAGTAGGGTCTTCATGAAGACCTATGGATGTACCTTTATGACCTATGAAAATTTCGGGGTTATCATACCCATGTCTCTGCAAAACTTTTTTTGGTAATTTTGTCAACCAATTGGGAAAATAAACTGGTTCTTTATAGTCTTCTAACAATTCAGGAAAGTCAGAAACTACCCAGTTAGCTAAGTATAAACGTTCCTGATTACCATTAGTATTATGCTCAGTTAAATAATCAATATACTCAGCGACAGTGATTATTTTTTTTATCTCGTCTTTATCTTCTTTAACACCATAACTTACAGAACCATATTTCGATTTAAAGAAATCAAAATTCCACTTGTTTAAGGCTGGCCAATCTCCCATAGCGTCAGTAATAATGACAGGCTTGCCAACCGCTGCATATTTCTGGATAAACTCATCATACGAAAGATTACTGCGGCGCTCAACAAAATCAATAGGTGTCCAGATTAACTGTGATTCTTGGCTTTGACTTTGCCTATTGATTAGGTAAATAATTAGGCTAAGAGCAATGGACAATGCGATCGCCACAAAACTCAAGTGAATTATGTTGGAAAAAGATATAGGATATTCTGTAGCCATAGGATCTATGCTTGATTGTGGATAAGTTAATATAGATTGTTCAATTTTTCTTGTAAATACTTTGTATCTTTTACGCCGTGGTATCCGGCTTCTTCTCCTGTAAGATTAAAATACTTCAGGGCGATTTCTAGTAAAGTCTTTTCAACTTTTGTCAGTTCAGGATGATATAAATCTAATAACATCACAACTCTATTAGACTGACTTTTATTCCAGGCTTCATGGATAAAACTATTGTCAAAAAATAAAGCTTCTCCTCTACTCCACTTCCGTGTTTCACCTCCAACTTTAATACCACAATCTTCTGGAGTTTCGATTCCTAAATGACAGGTTAAAGAAATATTTATATCATCAGTATGTGGTGGTAAAACAACGCCCGGTTCCATAACAATAAATACAATTTCTCCAAAAGGATAGAGAAAAGGTTTGAGCTTAGTCACAATATTGACTGTCTTGGGAAACATAGACAAAGCCGCATTTGTAAATTTACCTTGTCTCCAAATTAAGTAATACTTCCAGTTTTCATCTTTATCCTTGAGAGTTTCACCAAATATTTCACTTGGCTTATATCTGGGAACAATATTTTTTTTAGATGCTAAAAAAGCTTGCCACTCATTTTCGATAGTACTGAAGTCTTGCTTGAGTATATTGGTAAACTGTTTTAAGGAATTATAATCATCGGCTTCATACCAAGGTTTATAAGTAATACCAGGATAAACAAAATCATTAATTTTACCATTGGAGTTAGCAGTATGTTGAGAAATCAAATTAATTGATTCTTGAAAACGATGAGCATTTCCTTGGGGATATAGGAAATTTAATAACTTAAGAAGCCAAAGAGATAATGTAATTTGCGGGGAATTAGACTGAAGCATTATGAACTCCTGAAAAATTACAAAAAATGTTCGTATTTAACGCTTATTCCGCGTCAATTTTTTTAGTTATTAAAGATGTATTTAACTTTGAGCAGCAAGTAGATTATTCACTTCTTCTTCAGATAGTTGTTCAATATCTGCTAGGGCTTGGGATAAATCTTCTAAATTTGTTTGTTCTGCTAGATTTTGAACAATCAATTCAGATAATTCTGCAATAGTTGGAGAATTAAAAAAGCCTTTATACGAAAGTTCTACTTGGAAAGTTTTGCACAGTTGAGAAACAAGCTGAGTTGCAAATAAAGAATCTCCTCCTAATTCAAAGAAATTATCATGAATGCCCACACGATCAATACCCAGAAGTTGTTGCCAAATATCAGCTAGGTTTATTTCGATTTCGTTACGCGGCGCAACATAAGCATTATCTAAGTTGGGACGGGGATAAGTGGCTCTATTTCGGTTGAGGTTGGCTAATTTTTCTTCTATGGATATATCGGATTTTTTGGGCTGAAGTTGGCTATGTAAATCTTGGACAGAGACAATAATTTGCGGCAAATTACTACTAGATAAAACTCGATGAAATACCTCTAGACCATCTTCTACAGTCATACCTGCTGTTAATTCTTCGCCTGTAATATCTTTATGTCTTTGTTCAACAGCAAGAGCCATTCCTAAGCTATTCCATCTATCCCAATTAATAGAGGTAATGAAATTACTATATTGTGCGGCGTGATAGTGAGCGAAGGCATCTAAGAAGGCATTCTCGGCAGTGTAATCTACCATTCCTGAAGTACCGACAAAGGAAGAAAGTGAGGAACAAAGTATAAAGAAATCAAGTTTGGTATTTTGGAAAATTTCATTTAATACTCTTGTTCCTTGGACTTTTGGTGCTAAAGCTTTAGCCGCAATTTGTTTGGTTTTAAGTTGCATCATTCCTCCGCCTAAAACTGCGGCTGCATGAATTACTCCATTGATTTGACCAAATTGCAAATTTGCAGCTTTCACTACTACTGACATTTGCTCATAATTAGCAACGTCAGTGTTAACTATCATGATTTCTGCACCAAAAGTTTGCAGATTTTGTAATTTATGAATTTTCTGGCTAATTACATTTTGTGCATCATGGGTTGATAGCCACTGTGTCCATTCATTTACTTGAGGAAAAGGCGATCGCCCGACTAAAATGAGTTTAGCTTGTACAGTCTTGGCTAAATATTCAGCTAAAGCTAGTCCCACACCACCCAAACCGCCAGTGATTAAATAGACTCCATTTTTCCTTAACCGTGGATTTTGCTGAATTGGGGTGTCTAATTGAATAGCTGCAAAATCCTGCACCCAGCGATGATGTCCTCGGTAAGCAATCACTTGTTCTGATGGTTGCAGAGAAATTTCTGTAACTAGTTGGTTGATTAGTTGCTGTTCTTGCCAACTCGCTGCTGTGGGCAGAACTACATCAATGCTGCTACAAGTGATGTTGGCATACTCTTGGGGAATTACCTTACAAGGCCCCATTATTAAAGCTTTTTCTGGACACAGTTGTTCTGAACCTGTCACCGTTTGCAGATGATTGGCAATAACTCGAATATCTAAGGTATCTTTTGGATAAGATTCGGCGATCGCTTGAGTCAAAAATAGTAAGCTGTAAAAGCCCAAGGATTCATATTGTTGTGATATTAAGTACCCTGGATGATCTGGAGTGACGCTCCATAAGTGCAGAATATTGGTGGGAGTTTGACCTAATTTGCGAAGTTCTTGACAGAGAAACTTGTAATCTTGTGGTTCTTCTGGGTTAATTGTATATGAGCGATCGCTGTCACTCATATATGCTTCGCCAACTTTGACTGTAATTACCTCGCCACCCGCTAATTTCAATCGCTGAACTATTTTTTCACCCAAACCGCAATCATCCACAAATACTAACCAGCATTTTGGTTGATTTGTTTTGTTTTCATTTGTTAGCTGAGGTAAAGCAGTACGTTCCCAACTAGGAGTATAAAACCAGTCAGCGATGTTAGGCTTTTTACCTAATACAACTGGCTGTTCTATTTGGCTATCAAGATAGTTGCTAAATGCGATAGATTGAGCATTAGCTGTCGTAGCTTGAGCAATTAAAATTTCCTCACCGAATGCTGCTGTTTCTGAAACTGCTGCGACTTCAGCAAATCCATGCGATTTTAATGCTTCACACCATTGTTTTTGAGATAAAAATGGATTTCCACAACTGCGTTGTTCATCCTCTAAAGGATTCATCAATAAACCATCGGTAATATCAAAAGTTAATTGTGGTTCAGTGATTTCCCAAAGTAATAATAAACCACCAGAACTTAATAGCGATCGCACATTATCTAGGGTTTTATTAATGTTACGAGTGACGTGTAAAACGTTCACAGCAATTACTACATCAAAACTGTGGAGTTCATACCCTTGTTCAGCCGGAGATTTTTCAATATCCAAAAATTGATATTCAACAAATGGATAAGCACTAAAATTTTCTTTGGCTCGATTGAGTAATAAACCGCCAACATCAGTAAAGGTATAGGTTGTGCGTTCTCTGGGTAATACAGGTAATAAGGCTGCGGTGGCTATCCCTTGTCCGCCGCCAATTTCTAATATTTTTAGGTTGACATTGGGTGCTAATAATTTGATGATTTGTTTGACACTTGTCTGCATGATCCCTTTTAAATAGGTATCCAATGCAATTTCTGATTGTGCAGTGTCTCTGCTTTTATTGATAGCAGCAAGAAATAATTCTAAAGGTTCTATCTCGCCTTTCAGGACAACTGGTAAATTTTCGCCACATTCTGCTACAAGATTGACTAATTGTGGTAGATTTTCTAATTTTAATTTAGCTGCTGCTAAACGATCATTTAGCGCATCATGAGACAGCGGTATCAGTTTGCTAAACATTCCATGATCTTGTTGTAAATTTCCATATTTGACCAAGACATCTAACCACCGATGTAATAACTGTTGATAGCGAGGAATGATACCACTGTGCTGATATAATTCAGCAAAATTATACTTGGTGGAATAATCTTTAAATATATCTAAATTTCTCAACGCTAAGTTAATGTAAGCTACACATAAATCATCCAAACACTGTTGATTATGGAAATAAGTTTCAGCATCAAGTGGCTGAGTTTGAGCCTGGATTTTACTAGTTGTGACAACAGATTTCCAAAGTGTATCTGTTGTGTTTGACGCTTTAAATAGCTGTGGTTGTGCTTCTATCCAATAACGCTGACGTTCAAAAGGATAGGTAGGTAAGGGAATATGGTAGGGTTTTTCGTGGCGATAAAAACTCAACCAATCAACTTTAATTCCTTGCAACCATAGGCGACCCAAAGTATTTAATATAAATGCGATATCTGACTTTTGTTCTTGGGGATGACGGAGTGAAGTGAGAGTAACTACTTCTGGTTTTTGATGTTGCTTGACAAAAGTACTTAAAGTTCTACCAGACCCCACCTCCAAAAATATACGTTCTGGTTGCTGGAGTAACTCGGTGATTCCTTTACTAAATAGCACGGTTTGGCGGAGATGTTTTGCCCAATAGTTGGGGTTTGTGGCGGTGGTTGCATCTATCCATGTCCCACTGACATTCGATATCAAGGGAATTTGGGGAGGGTGGAGGGAAATTTGTTGTAAAAGTTGCGTCAATGGGTCAACAACTGCATCCATCATCGGAGAATGAAAAGCGTGAGATGTGTGCAGTCGGCGATAATTTATCCCTTGCTGTTGTAGTTTTAGTTCTAATTGAGCGATCGCATCTATCGTACCTGAAACTACACAGCTTGATGGTGAATTACTTGCAGCTAAAACCAGTTCTCCACCCAAAAAAGGTTGAATTTCCGACTCTGACATTTGCACTGACAGCATCGCACCGCTTGGCTGTTGCTGCATCAAGCTTCCACGAGTAGCAACTAGCTTTAAAGCATCTTCTAAACTAAAAACTCCTGCTAAAGTTGCTGCTACATATTCCCCAATACTATGACCAATCATCGCGTCTGGATGTACACCCCAACTCATCCATAGTTTTGCTAAAGCATACTCAATCACAAATAAAGCAGGCTGGGCTATAGCAGTTTGCGTGAGTTCTGGAGTCTGGGTTGCTTGGGGATAAAGTACCTCACGTAAATCAAGATTTAGGTGTGGTTTGAGCAGTTCAGCACAATAATCAATTTGCTCACGAAAATCTGATTGACTTTCATAAAGTTCTCGCCCCATATCTACATATTGAGAACCCTGTCCAGGAAACATAAACACCACTGGACTATGGCCGGATTTTTGATAGTTGGTGAAAACTTCTGGACTATCTGAAGATGTGAAAGCTGTAATGCTATGTTCAAGATTTTGACACACCAAAATCCGCCGATGCTCAAAAGCTTTACGACCAACAGCCAAAGTGTAAGCCACATCAGCCAAATTTATATCTTGATTTTGCTGCAAGTGTTGGACTAAATTCTCTGTCGCCGTCTCCAGGGCTGTGCTAGTCTTTGCTGATATTACCAACAAATGAAATCTCCCCTGCACCCCTGCACCCCTGCTTCTTTGCTCAATAATTGGTGCTTCTTCCAAAATTACATGAGCATTAGTTCCCCCAATTCCAAAGGAACTCACCCCCGCACGTCGAGGAGTACCATTTGTTTGCCAGTCTGTTAGTTGAGTGTTGACATAAAAGGGACTATTGGCAAAATCAATCTGGGGATTTGGTGCTTGAAAATGGAGGCTAGGCGGGATTTTTTGATGCTTGAGTGCCAAAACCGTCTTAATTAACCCGGCTATCCCAGCCGCCGCATCCAAATGACCAGTATTAGTTTTTAATGAACCAATAGCACAAAAGCCGCTTTTCTCAGTACTGGCGCGAAAAGCTTCAGTTAAAGCCGCAATTTCGATAGGATCTCCTAAAGATGTGCCTGTACCGTGGGCTTCAATATAGGTGATAGTTTCCGGTGGAACTTCAGCCACAACTTGAGCCGTTCTGATAACCTTGGCTTGAGACTCTATCCGAGGTGCAGTGTAGCTGACTTTTTGTGAACCATCATTATTGGTAGCAGAACCTTTAATGACTGCATGGATGGTATCTTGATCTGCGATCGCATCTTCTAATCTCTTTAATACCACAATGCCCACACCTTCACCGCCAACAGTTCCCTGTGCATTGGCATCAAAAGCGCGGCAATGTCCATCAGGCGAACCGATACCCCCTTCTTTATAAAAATATCCCTGTTTTCGTAATGCACTAATAGAAACACCACCCGCTAAAGCCATGTCACATTCTCCGTTCAAGAGACTTTGACAAGCTAAGTGAACAGCAACTAGCGAAGTTGAACAAGCCGTTTGAACTGTATAACTAGGCCCTTGTAAATTAAATTTGTAAGAAACACGAGTACTTAAAAAATCCTTATCCCCACCAATTGCTATTTGGTGAGCATCAACAGAATTACGAATATTTTCATTTATATATATATTAAATAGGTAGCTACTCAAACTACTACCTGCATAAACACCAATAGATCCATGATAATTTTCACAGTTATAACCAGCATTTTCTAAAGCTGCCCAAGCACATTCTAAAAACAATCGATGTTGTGGATCTGTAATTTCTGCTTCTTTAGGAGTAAACCCAAAAAATGGTGCATCAAATAATTCTGCGTCTGCTAAAACACCTCTAGCTTTCACATATTTCGGATTATCAACAATAGCTGGTTCCAGACCTGAACTTATCAGTTCCTCATCTGTAAAAAAAGTAATTGACTCTACACCCGCTTGTAAATTCTCCCAGAATTCTGCAATATTTTTCGCTCCAGGAAACCGCCCTGATAAACCAATAATTGCTATTTCCGAACCATTTTGATCAAATTTTCCTGAATCATCCATTTTTCTATAATTCCTCTGCGTCTCTGTAGTTAGTTTTTTTCAAACATTTCTAGCCGACTTCATTTTTTGTAACCGTTTTTTCTGCTGTTCTTTTGCATAAGTAATTTTTTTAACCTGATTATCTTCCTTCGGAACTAATATTGTTTGATTTTTTAACTTACTCAAATAATCAGCCAAATAACTGATAGTTGGATATCTAAATAAGTCCAGCATTGATAAATCAATGGGAAATATTTTTCGCAATTCACTATGCACTTTAATCATCAGCAGTGAATGACCACCAATTTCAAAAAAATTATCGTGAATGCCGATATTTTCTAGATTCAAAGCTTTTTGCCAAATCTTAGCAATAGTTTTTTCTACCTCAGTTTGCGGTATTACATAATTCGCTGCTAATTCTGGACGCAATTTATCCGGTTTAGGTAATACAAGCCTGTCTATTTTGCCGTTGGGCGTAATTGGTAAACTTTTTAGAACAACAAAAGCAGAAGGAATCATGTATTCTGGCAGTTGTTCGTGTAAAAAGCTTCGTAGTTGATTAGCTGTTAGTTGTGGCTGTAACTGAGAAGCAACATATCCTACTAAACGTTTATCGCCTTGTTCGTCCTCCCAAACTTTTACGACTGCTTCACTTACATCAGGATGTTGGTTTAATTGCGCTTCAATTTCGCCTAATTCAATCCGAAAACCGCGAATTTTAACTTGCTCATCAACTCGCCCTAAAATTTCAATTTCGCCATTAGCTAAATAACGAGCTAAATCACCTGTTTTATAAAGGCGTGTTCCTGGTGCATTACTAAAAGGATTGGGAATAAATTTTTCTGCTGTTAATTGAGGTTGGTTAAGATATCCTCTCGCTACACCCATCCCACCTATATAAATTTCCCCAGATACCCCAATAGGGGCAGGTTGAAAACAAGCATCTAATATATAAACTTGGACATTATCTATTGGTTTACCAACTGGCACCTCTTTGAATGCCACATTGAATTCATCCAAATTCGATAAATTGCTAATAGTTGTCCCAATTGTTGCTTCTGTAGGGCCGTAAGAATTAATTAATTGTATTTTATTTTTTACCCGTTCTAGCCAAGTTACTAATCGCTGTGGCAATGCTTTTTCACCACCAATTATGACTAAACGTAACAATTCAGGCAGTGGTAAATTATCCTCAAGTTCAGCAATTATTTGATGCCAAAAAGCTGTAGGCAAAGCTAATACAGTTATTTTTAACTGGCGACACTGCTCTAAAAATGCTGGAATTGAACTCAACATTACATCATTTCTCAGCACCAATGTAGCACCAACAACCAAACTAGTAAATATTTCTTCTGCTGCTACGTCAAAACAAATTGAGGCAAATTGTAGGATAACATCACTTGAATTCAAAGCATACTTAACAATCGCCGTTTCTGTATAATTTACTAAAGAATGATGTTGTATCATTACTCCTTTTGGCTTACCTGTAGAACCTGAAGTGTAAATCACATAAGCTAAGTTAGTGGTTGTTACTTTTATCTCCAGATTTGCTTGGCTTTCTTGAGCAATTAATGGCCAATCTACATCTAAATAAATAGTTTGCTGTTGGTTGTGCGGTAGCCACTCTTGCAATCGTTGTTGAGTTAACACTAAAGATACTTTGGCATCTTCTAGCATAAAACTCAGACGTTCTTGGGGATATGCCGGGTCAAGTGGTAGATATGCAGCACCAGCTTTTAAAATGCCTAAAATTCCCACAATCATGTCTAAAGAGCGCTCGACACAAATCCCTACCAAAACCTCTGGTTTTACACCTTGTTTTTTAAGGTAATGTGCTAGTTGATTAGCTTTGTGATTAAGTTCTTGGTAAGTTAAAGATTGATTATTAAATGAGACTGCGATCGCATCAGAGGTTTTCTTTGCTTGAGCTTCAAACCACTGATGAATACATTGATTTTGACGATAATTAGCTTGGGTGTTATTCCATTCTACTAATAATTGTTGCCTTTCGATATTGGTAAGCAATAACAATTCTGTAATTCGTTGTTGAGGATGAGCAACAAGACTTTCTAATAAAGTAATATAATGCTTGCCCCAGCGCTGGATTGTTTGAGAACTAAACAAGTCTGTGTTATATTCCAGTTCTAGCAAAAGTTCCGTATTGCTCTGAATAATATTCAAATCAATATCGAACTTAGCAGTAGTATTATAGTTCTTCAAGACTTCTAACTCACAATCTAAAGCAGCCAAATTAAATTGTGATTTATCTAAATTAAACCCAACTGTAAATAAAGGATTCCGGCTTTCATCTCGTACCAAATTTAAACTCTTGACTAAATTGATAAAAGGATAAATTTGATGCTCATAAGCTGCTAATAATTGCTCTTTTACATAATCCAGATAATCTATAAAAGCTGGCGATTTATCCACTTGGCTGCGTATTGGTAATATATTTACACAGTGACCCACCAAGCAATTATTATTAACTAACGATTGCCCTGCTGAAGCAATACCCACTACAATATCATTTTGATTACTTAGCCGCTGTAATAAAATCATATATCCAGCGAGAAGTGTAGTGAACAAAGTACATTGACACTCATCACTCAGACTTTTGATTTTTTGATATAAATTAGTATTAATTGTAAAAGTTTCTATTGACCCATTATGCGTATTTACTGCTGGTCTAATCTTGTCACTTGGTAAAGTTAACACTGGAACTGAACCAGAAAATTGCTGTAGCCAATAAGCCTTAGCTTTTGCCATTTCTGGAGTTGCTTGCTGGAGTGTTTGCCATTGCACATATTCGCTATATTGCATTGGCTGCGGAAGTTCACAAGTAATATTTTGAGATTCGGCTGCATAAATTGCTGCTAACTCTCGTAATACAATTGCCATTGACCAACCATCAGCCACAATATGATGAACCGTGAAAACTAAAAGGTGATGATTTGACTCTAACTTGATAATATGAAACCGCAGTAAAGGAGCTTTTTCTAAGTCAAAAGTTTCTTGAGATTCTTTTTCTAAAAATGCTGCTAACTGATCTAGACGATGTTGACCATCTAAGGTTGATAAATCTATGTAAGGGATATCTATTGTTAGTTTTGGATGAATTAATTGATAATCTCCTTCTGAACTAAAACTAGTTCGTAAAGCTTCATGACGATTAATAACTGTTTGAATTGCTTGATATGCTGCTTCTAATTTAAACGCGCCACGCAAATGGATAGCCATTGATTGGTTATAAGCACGGGAAGCATTATCTCCGATTTGTGCCATAAACCAAAGTTCTTTCTGCACTTCTGTTAGGGGAAGAGTAACTATTCCCTGGCTCGGCGGTAATTCATCACCTTGATTATTAATTACAGGCGGATCTACTGGTAAAAAATCACCTGCTTGCAATTCTAATATGCTGTCTTGAATAGCTCTAATTAAAGTTTCAATATCTTCATCAGTATGAGCAGTAGATATATAAAAGCTCCGTCCTTCCCATATATAAATACCTTTTTCTATCAGATGATAGAATAATAAATTCATCCAAACTAAGTTGGGCGGATAAACAAACCGGAATAGTGAACCACAATTAACAACCTGAATTGGTAACTGCTTTTGCTGAAAGTAACTATTGAGAGTCTCGGCAATTTTTGCGGTTTTACTGGCTAATTCTGCTTGTAGTTTTTCACCACTATTCTTGATATGGTTAAGTACAGCCCAAGCAACAGCCATGACCAAAGGATTTTTGAAAAAAGTTCCAGCAAAGATAGTTGTTTCTTGTTGTGGGGAAGAAGCATCACCGTAATTCCAAAAACCGCCATCAAGTGTATTCATAAAAGCAGCTTTACCTGCGATTACCCCAATTGGTAAACCAGAGCCAAGAGCTTTACCGTAAGTTGTAATATCTGCTTGAATATTCCACATTGCTTGAATGCCTCCTGGGTGCATCCGAAAGCCTGTAATGACTTCATCAAAAATTAAGACGATGCCTGCTTCTTTGGTCAGTTGTCTCAATTTATATAAAAACTCTTTGGGTTGGAAATCTGGGCGACGACTTTGTATAGGTTCAACTAAAACGGCAGCTAATTCATGGGTATGGGCTTTGAGAGTTTCTAAAGATTCAAGGCTTCCATAGTTGAGTACGATAACGTTTTCGATAAAGTGTTGGGGAATTCCTGGTGCGGCTGGTACAGAACGGAGAGTTGTTTCTGCGGTGGGTACTCCTGCCACTAAAACTTCATCTAATGTGCCATGATAAGAACCGTTAAATACAGCAATTTTGGCGCGTCCTGTAGTAGCTCTGGCAATACGAATAGCTCCCATAACTGCATCTGTACCAGAGTTACAAAAGGTGACTCGTTCTTGATTAGTCAGTTCACAAAATAATTTAGCAACTTTACTTGTCAAATGTGATTGTGGGCCATTTTGTATGCCTTGCTGAATATACTGTTGAATCGCTTCTACAACAAAATCGGGAGAATGACCAAATAACAGTGAGCCAAAGCCCATTGACACATCAATGTATTCATTACCATCAACATCCCAAATTCTCGCACCAGCAGCACGTTGAGCATGAATGGGATACAGCATCTCTTTGAGAGCTAGACGAAACCCGGTAATTGATCTGGGATTTGCGTGGAAAGAACGAGCGTCTTGGGTGAGGCGTTTCGATTCTGAAGTGCGTTGGACAAATCTGGTGATTAAGGCATTTAAATGTTGCTGCTGGCGGGAGTTTAGAGTTGTTTTTTCTATCTGTTGGGAATTTATTGATGTTTGCGGTTGAGGGATGTTGACAGAAACTTGATTTACAGGGGAAATTTTCTTGAGTGCAGGGCTGTTACGCAGCAATTCTAATTGTTGAGCCATGAGCTTTAGTTGCTCTGACATAAGCCCGGCAATTCCCTGATTTCCGCTATTATTTAATAACAGTTTAGCTGAACTTTTACTTGTAGGCAGTTCTGGTATTACTCGTGGTTTTTCCTGTTCAAAAGATGGCGGTAATTGTTGCGCTATATGTACAGCCAAGTCATGGAGTGTGGGAAATTCTTCTAGTAATTGGCGAAAAGGAATTTTTACACCTAATTTTTCTTGTAGTGAGCGACTAAATTGAATTAATATTAGTGATTCAAATCCCAGTTCTAAAAGATTGGTATGGATATCTATTTTGGCACTATTTATGCCAAGGTTTGCACTTAATATCTCTTTAATTTTTAATAAAACTATATCAATTTGTGAGCTATTTAATAAAGAGTTTACTTCTTGCTTAGGCATAATATTTTAGGGCTGTTTACGAACCACGGAGGCACAGACAAGCCAGTGCGTTGGGCGGTCTACCCGACTTGTCGCAACTGGCGCGACACAGAGTTACAAGAGTGTAGTAAAAATGGTGGTGATTAGAGATATTATTCTTTGAGTAATTGCAATAATTCTAACTGTTGAGACATAATTTCTATTTGCTGAGATATTAGTTGTTCCAGTGATTTATCTAATAATTCTGGTTCTTGTGGAGATACTGGCATATTTGTAGAGTTATACTCTAATTTTTCACAAAGCGTTTCTTTGTTAAGTGATTTATTTGGTTCAATCCAATACCTTTGTCTTTCAAAAGGATAGGTCGGCAAGGGGATACGATGACATTGTTGATGAGCATAAAATTTTGACCAATTTATAGGCACTCCAGCTAACCAAAGTTGACCTAATGTATTAAGAAAGAAGGAGATATCCGAAGCTTGAATTTTAGGATGGCGCAAGGAAGAAACCACAAGCTGTTTAGTAATTTGATTTGAATGCTGTTGAGCTAAACTACTTAATGTCCGTCCAGGGCCAACCTCTAATAAAATTTGATTTGGATGTTGTAGTAATACAGTAATTCCTTCACTAAATCGTACTGTTCGCCGTAAATGCTGCACCCAGTATTTTGGATCTGTGGCTTCATTTTTAGTTAGCCAATTGCCAGTCAAATTAGATAATATCGGAATTATTGGGGAATTTAGATTAATTTGACCAATTTTTTCTTGAAATGGCTCTAAAATCGAGTCCATCATCTGGGAATGAAAAGCATGAGAAGTGTGTAGAGGACGAAACTCTACACCTTGCTCAGTTAATTTATTTTGTAAGTCATGAATTGCCTGAGTTGTCCCCGAAACTACACAGTTATTTGGGCTATTAATAGCAGCTAGGCAAATATTTTCATTCAACCAAGGCTGAAGTTCTGCTGCTGATAGTGGCACTGCAAGCATAGCTCCGGCTGGCTGTTGTTGCATCAGTCGCCCTCTAGTAGCAACTAGTATTAAGGCATCTTCTAAGGAAAATACACCCGCAATACAAGCAGCTACATATTCTCCAATACTATGACCAATCATTGCGGAAGGTCGCACTCCCCACGCTATCCACAATTGAGCTAAGGCGTACTCAATTATAAATAATGCTGGCTGAGTTAGAGAAGTTTGTTGTAATTGTTGATTTGCTATTTCTTGATATTCATCATGTGGATAAAGTAAAGTACGTAAATCTAGACCTAAATGAGGTTGAAGAAACTCGGCACAATAATCAATTTTTTCTTGAAAAATTAACTCTTTTTCATAAAGTTCCCGACCCATATTTACATACTGGGAACCTTGACCGGGAAACATGAAAACTACAGAGTGATTATCTAATTCTTGGCAGTGGTTGAAATCTGGTTGTTGTTCTTTAATTGTTAAAGCTTTGACTGCATCTTGAATATCTTGGGCAACTATAAATCGCCTATATGCAAATCCTCGACGACCAACACTTAAGGTATAAGCAACATCAGCTAAGTTAATTTCTGGATTTAGTTGAAAATACTCAACTAAATTGGCAGTGGCAGTTTCCAGGGCTGTACTGGTTTTGGCAGAGAGTAACAATAACTGATATCCTCTCCCCTGCTCCTCTGCTCCCCCGCTCACCTGCTCTAAAACAGGGGCTTCTTCCAAAATTACATGAGCATTTGTTCCTCCAATACCAAAGGAACTAATCCCAGCGCGTCGAGGAGTGCCATTAGTTTCCCATGCAGATAATTGAGTATTTACATAGAAAGGACTGTTGGCGAAATCTATTTGCGGATTAGGTTTTGCAAAATGCAAACTGGGTGGTATTTGTTTGTGTTTGAGCGCTAAAACTGTCTTGATTAAACCTGCAACACCAGCGGCGGCATCTAAATGTCCAATATTTGTTTTGAGTGAACCAATAGCACAGAAATTCTTTTTTTGAGTGCTGGCGCGGAAACATTTGGTTAATGCAGCAATTTCTATTGGGTCGCCAAGATTGGTGCCTGTGCCATGAGTTTCTATATAACTGATAGTTTCGGGGTGAACTCCTGATATAGAAAGAGCCTCAGCAATGACTTTTGCCTGCCCATTTACACTTGGTGCGGTGTAACCAACTTTGAAAGAACCATCGTTATTAATGGCTGAACTTTTAATGACAGCATGAATATAATCGCCATCTGCGATCGCATTCTTTAATAGTTTTAATACTACAATACCTACACCGTTACCAGTCAGCGTTCCTTGGGCGTTGGCATCAAAAGCACGGCAATGGCCATCAGGGGAAAGAATACTTCCTTCCTGATAGAGATAGCCAGCTTTGTGTGGCATATTGATTAATACTCCACCAGCCAGCGCAATATCGCTTTCGCCATTAAGTAAACTTTGACAAGCAAAATGAACTGCAACTAATGAAGTAGAACAGGCAGTTTGCACATTTACACTTGGGCCTTTCAAATTTAATTTATAAGAAACAAGTGTTGGTAAAAAATCTCCTCTATTACCAATTAAAGTGCGGAATTTTCCTACTGATGCTTCTAAAAGTTCACGGTTGGGATAAAGATTAAATAAAAAGTACGTGTCCATTCCCACACCTGCATAAACTCCTATTTGTCCTGGATAGGTTTTGGAGTCGTAGCCAGAATTTTCTAAAGCCTTCCACGCATGTTCTAGGAAGAAACGGTGTTGCGGATCTGTGATTTCTGCTTCCTTGGGCGTAAATTCAAAAAATTCAGCGTCAAATAAATCTACATCTTCTAATATTGCTTTGGCTTTAACATAATTAGGTTGATTAAAATCATTTTCATCTACTCCATAAGAGATTAATTCTTCTTCTGTGAAAAAAGAAACTGACTCAACACCATTTTGTAAATTTTGCCAAAATTCATCCAGGTTTTTAGCTCCAGGAAAGCAACCTGACATACCAATAATGGCGATTTCATCTAGTCCAGTAAATGTATTAGAGTTATTCATATTCATGCTGCTACTGGATTGTTGCTCGATGTTGTTGTCTGAGTTGTCTTTGTTGCTGATTTGATTCTCTGCGGGTTGCAACGGAGTCGGAGTTAAGTTCTAAATTAGGTTGTTTTGGGTGCTGACTTAAATGCTTTGCCAAGGTGCTGATTGTGGGACATTCAAATAATTCAACCATTGAAATATCTCTGTTTAAAGCTGTACGCAGTTTGGTATGAATTTGTACCATTAGTAAGGAGTGTCCGCCGAGGTCGAAGAAATTATGATGGATGCCTACTTTTTCAACTTTTAGTACTTCTTGCCAGATATTGGTAATCATTTGCTCTAGTTCAGACTGCGGAGCAACAAATGTTTCTTCAAGTTGAATTTGTACCTGTTGAGGTAATGCTTTATAGTCAACTTTGCCATTAGGTAATACAGGCAAAGACTTCAACATTAAAAAGGTAGAAGGCACCATATACTCCGGCAAATTTTTCATCAAAAAGCTGCGAAATTCGCTACTAGAAGGAAATGTTTTTTGATGAGGAATGATATAGGCAATGAGACGGAGATTTTCCTCGGTGGCGATAACTACAACTTCTCGCACTAAAGGATGTTGCTTTAAAGCTGCTTCAATTTCTCCGATTTCAATACGATAGCCGCGAATTTTTACTTGTCTATCAATTCGTCCTAAAAATTCAATGTTACCATCTGCACGGTATTGAGCTAAATCTCCAGTTTTATATAAGCGTGCATTTGGCTCTTGAATAAAGGGGTTATTAATGAATTTTTGGGCGGTTAATTCTGGCTGGTTGAGATAACCTAAGCTAATACCATCACCACCTAGATAAATTTCTCCAGGAACACCAATAGGGACAGGATGAAGGTTAGCATCTAAAATATAAATCTGAGCATTAGCAATAGGCTTACCGATGGGAATTTTTGTTAATTCATGAGACTGACAAAGATAAACACTGCTCCATACAGTTGCTTCTGTGGGGCCATATTCGTTATATAAAGAAGCTTGGGGAAGATATTTTTGGTGGAGTTTGACTAACTCACTGGGGCATATTTCACCAGCCACAATAATAGCTTGTAGCGAAGCTAATTGTTCTTGGATGGCTTGTTGTAAAATCAGTGCATAAAGGGAAGGAAGACTTAACAGATGAGAAATCTGATTTTCGCAAATTAACTTAACTAGTTTTGGTATTTCTAGCTGCAAACCTTCTTTTGGTAATACTAAAGTTCCGCCACTGCAAAGTGTCCAAAAAATCCCGGCGACTGAACTATCAAAGGCGAAGGATGAAAGTAATAAAAAGCGGCTGACAGGTTTTTGATAATAATTAATTCGAGCAGTTGTCGAATGAACAAGATTGCGATGAGTAATTTGTACGCCTTTGGGTTTACCTGTGGAACCAGAAGTGTAAATTATATAAGCTAAGTTGTGAGGCGTAATTTGCAGTGTGAGATTTTCTGGATTTTGGCTTGTAATTATTTCCCAATCAGTATCTAAACAGATAACTTTTGCTTGGTGTGTGGGTAGTTTTTCTAGTAATGCTTGCTGAGTTAATAAAATGGATGTTTGGGAATTTTCTAAAATCCAAGCTAATCTTTCTTGGGGATAAGTTGGATCTAACGGTAGGTATGCACCGCCCGCTTTGAGAATTCCAAGAATCCCCACAATCATATCTAGATTACGTTGGAAACATATCCCAATTAAAGTTCCTGGGGTTACGCCAATCTTTTGGAGGTAATTTGCTAGTTGATTAGCTTGATTATTTAGTTGGCTGTAGCTTAATTGTTGCTGGTCAAACTCTACAGCAATATTATTTGGTTGCTGCTGGGCTTGGTATTCAATTAACTGGTGAATACACTTATCTTTAGGATAATCAGTTTGAGTTTGATTAAATTCTACTATTAGTTGGTGCTTGGCGCGATCGCTTAAAATTTCCAACTCACTAATTACCGCTTCTGGATGCTTTACTACACTTGATAATAATGTGGAAAATTGTTCTACTAAACGTTGTATATCTTCTACATCAAACAAATTAGAATCATAATAAAATTCTGTCAATAAATCATCATACTTATCTACGCAAGCAAGCTTTATTTTAAATCGTTCTATACAATTAGAAGAATTTTGAATCGCAAAAAATATGTTATTTCCGGTATGTTTTGGATATTTATCTGTAAAATCAAAACATACAGGGAAATAAGCTAATTTGTTGGTGATTAATTCCCAAGAAAAACACTCTTGCCATTTGTAAATATCTTGTTCTGTTTCGTTGATTTGCTGTAATATTTCTGTAAATTTGGCTTGTTCTGTTAAATGACAAGTAAGTGGTAAGTATTTGGCAAATAACCCCATAGCTGCTGATAATTCTGGGAACTTTCTGCCTTCAAAAACTTTACCAATTAGCAAATTTTGTTGTTGAGTTAAACGCCAGAGTAGAACTGACCAACAAGCCAGTAAAAATCTAGAAATAGAAGTATTATATTTTTGGGCGATCGCACCAATATGAGCTTTTAAATTATGATTAATATTTAAGGTCAAAAACTCAGGTGTAAACTCTTTTGATTCAGCAACATATTTCTCAAAGGGTAACTGTAAATTGAGAAGTTCTGATAAATCTTGCTTACGCCAATATTCTCTGCCAATTTCTGCACTTTGTGATTTAATGAATTCATGCTGCCATTCGGAAAAATCTGCATATTGTAGTGGTTCTGGCCATATCTGATCACTATTTACATATAAACGACTGAGTTCATCAACTAGATTTTTGAGAGTATTTGTATCTCCATAAACAGCAGGTAAACCCAGAAACAATATATGTTTTGTTAGTGATAAGTTAGCTAAGGATACCTGTAAAGGTGAATTTTTTTCAAAGTCAAAGTTTTGTTGAGTAAATTCCTGAAAAATTTCGGCAATTTTAGCCGCTTGTGCTTGAGAATTATGACCGTCTAGATGATATTGCTGATTTAAGCTGACATTGGCATGAGAAATAACTTGCACTGGAATCATCATTCCTGGTACATATTTAAATGTTGTCCGCAAAATTTCATGACGATTCACAATAGTTTGTAAAGCTGCAATTAATTTATTAGTTTCAATGTTGCCCTCTATGAGAACACTACATTTCACAAAATAAGCTGAACTTGGAGTTACTTGCTGTAATAACCATAAATGCTCTTGTTGAGGCGAAAGCTGAAAACCTTCAATTACTTCTGTAGTCATATTCATAAATTCCATTTTTATAATCTAAAGTTCTTTGATATTTAGTGCTTCTGCCATTCCTACTAAAACTTGTCGTGTCCCTACAAAAGGTGCGCGTCCATGCACTGCTAACATATTGTCTAACATCAAAATGTCCCCTTTCTGCCAAGGGAAACTAACCATTGCTTGCTGATAAACTTCCCGCAGAGATGCTAAAACTGAAGGCTCAATTGGCGAACCATCACCGTAATATGTATTAGTTGGTAAGTCTTCTTCTTTAAAACCAGCTAGTAATGCCTCGCGGGTATTTTTTTCTAATGTGGAAACGTGAAAAAAAGTTGCATGATTGAACCAGACAAGTTCACCTGTGTGGGGATGTTTAACAACAGCTGGGCCAATTTGACGTGTTCTTAAGCGATCGCCATCTTTCCATTCAACTTTTATATCATGAATGTGGCAATATTCTTCTACTTTTGCTTTTTCAGTTGTCTGAAATACGGTTTGCCAAGGTAAGCCAAAACCATCACCAAAATTCCGCACGTACATAACTTTTTTTTCGATGAAACGCTCTCGAATTTTGGGTTCTATCCGCGCAAAAATTTCTCGACAACTACCAACTGGTGTTTCACCTCCCTGCTGTGCTGGGGTCACACAAAAGAAGAATATCTTCAACGGAAAGCTAGGAGAATAAGCATGTTCATTATGGGGAAATATACTTTGATCTGCTGGATAATCAGTTGAAGTATAGATTCGATCACTCACTTGAGTCCGCGGTGAAGCTCGATAGCGATATTCCATAGCTTCAAAGCAAATCGCTTTAATTACTTGCTCAAATTCTGCTATGGCATCAATGTTAAAACCCCGAAAAAGAATCGCTCCATGTTTCAACAACTGGGCGTTAATAAAATCCCGATTAGTCGATGCCCAAACTGCTAAATCTAACTTTCTTACAGAAGATTTTATCACTAAAGGAAAGTTTTTATCTTGATTGAAATATTCTGTCTCGATTAAATCTTGTGCAGAGATTTTTAGCGATTTACGCTTAAATACTGGCAGTGCATTAACTGAAGTTTTTTGTAATTCTTCCATATTAAAATAGAAATGTTTGAATTTGTTAGTTCAAATATAAAGAAGTCAGGACTTAGAAAGCAGAGTGTAGGAGGTTATGAGTATCAATTAAAACTTTACGACTCTAAATTCAGCAAGGAAAAAATATTTAGCTTTTGCGACAAACAAAACAGCCAACATGACCTGATGATTCTATGTCAAAATCATTTTTGATATCGTAAAAAACAATATCTGTAAAACCTACCTTTGCTAAAGCAGATTTAACATCTGTTACAGAATAAAGCTTCCAGTTAAAAGTCATGTTGAAGCGTTGCCATTGACCATCGATTAATTCAAATCTTGTAGTGCGATCGCAACCTATTTTTGTCTCTACATCGTAGTCAAACTGGTTAATCCAGGCATTGTTCTCTTTAGCTTCGCCTTGAATCTTAGTAGTCTGCCAATCTTCTATACACAGTTCTTCTACATACAAGTCGAATATGAATATACCATTTTCTCGCAATGCTTGATATACGTTTTGAAAAACACTTTGTAATTCTTCCAGAGTATTTATCAGGTTAAGGCCAACATCTGTAGAAATGACTGCATGAAAAATAGATGTAAAGTGAAAAAATCTAGCATCTTCTAAGATAAATTCTGCATTAGGTGCATTTTTTCTGGCATAGCGTAGCATTTCTTCTGAGCTATCAATACCTGTAACTTGATAGCCTTTTTGTAGCAGTCTTTGGGCGATTTGTCCTGTGCCACAACAAATATCTAGAATATGCGCTGGCTTTGGAAGATGTTGTAATACTAATTGTTCTAATTGCTCTACGACAATATCATGCCTCTGTGTACCTTGGTCATCGTACATAGAAGCTAAACTATCATATTCTGCATAGCGATTTTTGGTAGTCATGATTAACTTTTCCTATTTATTGATCAAGAAATACATTGTTGTTTTTGTGCTTACTTAGACCTACGTTTAATGTTTATTAAATTTTGTTGGAGAGTCTCTTGATACTCTTGCTCTTGCACAACACGCTGTTGTTTGTTTGCTTCAATAAGCATAGTCTTTAGCTCCAGCAATTTAATATCAGGCTGTGACACAATGCGACTCATAAGTATTTCCATATTTTGCAATATTTGAGATGCTGTCGTTGCTTTAAATAAATCTGTGCTGTATTTTAAATCAGCAACTAATCCTTGCTCTGTATCTGTGAGAATTAAAAGTAAGTCAAACTCAGCAATTTCTTTATCAATATCTAATAGATTGAGTCTTAACCCTGGCAATTCTAAAACTGGCATAGGTGCATTTTGGAGAATACATTTCACTTGAAACAAAGGTGAACGGCTAAAATCGCGTTCTGGATTTAATACTTCTACTAATTTGTCGAAAGGTAAATCTTGATGTGTGTAAGCTGATAAAGTGCGATCGCGCACTATATCCAACAATTCCCGAAAACTGGGATTTCCTGTCATATCAGTCCGCAATACTAATTGATTGACAAAAAATCCAATTAATCCTTCTATTTCCGTTTGGTTGCGGTTGGCAACATCAGTTCCAACGACAATATCATTCTGATTTGTGTAGCAATGTAGTAGAGATTGGAATCCAGCTAACACAGTCATAAACAGCGTTACTTCATTCTCGCTACTCAATTGTTTGATAGTTTTAGACAGGTGTTGATTGAATATCAGGGTTTGTTTTGCACCTCGAAAGGTGCGCTGCGATGGACGAGGAAAATCCGTAGGTAATTCTAAAATTGGTAGGTTTTGTAATTGCTGCTGCCAATAATCAAGTTGGGTTTGTAATACTTCACCCTGGAACCACTCTCTTTGCCAGATAGCGAAGTCTGCATACTGAATCTGTAATTCTGGTAATGAAGAGGTTTCCCCTGTGCAAAAGGCGGTATAGATAGTGGCTAACTCTTTGATCAATACACCCATTGACCACCCATCCGCAACAATATGATGAATGGTTAGTAAGGCAATATGTTCATTTTCATCTAGGTGTAAAAGAGTACACCGCAGCAAAGGCAATTGAGTTAAATCAAAGGTGCGGTGTGATTCAATAATTGCTAGTCTTTCCACCTCAGCAGCACGTTCTGCTACTGGTACATGACATAAGTCTATAACAGGTAACTGCACATTTAAAGTAGGTGCGATCGCCTGATATACTTGTCCATCTACTAGCGAAAAAGTAGTCCGCAATACTTCATGACGAGCAATAATTTCATTCAGGCTTTGTTCTAAGGCTGTGATGTTTAAATCACCAGACAGCTTTACCGCAGCAGAAATATTGTATGTGCTATTACCTGGATATAATTGTTCTAATAACCATAATCTAGTTTGGGCAAAAGACAAAGGTAAATTTGCTTCTCTCTCTCTCCGTGGAATAACAACAGTATTCAGTCCTAATTTTGCTGTTGTTTGTTGAATCGTTGTGGCGAGTTCAGCCACCGTTGGCGATGCAAATAAAGCACGTAGAGGTAAATCTATTCCTAATATTTTTCGTAAGCGAGAAATGACTTGAGTCGCTAATAATGAATGTCCGCCCAACTCAAAAAAATTGTCGTTAATGCCTACTTGTGCAATACCCAGAACTTGCTGCCAAATTTCGGCGATCGCGGCTTCAATTGTATTGCGTGGTGCCACAAAAACTGCTGCTAGATTAGTTCTAGTATTTTCCGCAGCAGGTAAGGCTCTGCGGTCTATTTTACCATTAGGTGTGAGGGGTAATTTTGCCAAAGTTACAAAAGCAGCAGGCAGCATATAATTAGGTAATTTCTCTGCTAAGAACTGGCGAAGTTCTGTTATTACCAATGTCTGATCTGGCTGAGGAACTACATAAGCAATTAATCGCTGATTACCTGGTTCATCTTCTCGAACTATAACTACACTAGCTTGCACATCTGGATGTTGGTTTAAAGCTGCTTCAATTTCGCCTAATTCAATGCGGAAGCCACGCAATTTAACTTGATTGTCAATTCGTCCTAAAAATTCAATTGTGCCGTTTGCTCGATAACGCACCAAGTCTCCAGTTTTGTATAACCTAGCAGCAGAATCTAGGTTAAACGGATTGGATATAAACTTTTGGGCTGTCAGTTCTGGTTGATGTAAATAACCACGAGCTAAACCTGCTCCACCAATATGTAATTCCCCAGTTACACCAATAGGTACTAATTGATTGTATGCGTCTAAGATATAAAATTGGGTGTTAGCGATTGGATGTGCGATCGCCACACTATCTTTTACTAGAAATGCAGCAGACCAAATTGTAGTTTCTGTAGGGCCATACAAGTTCCAGACTTCTTTACCTCGTTGTTGTAATTGTTGGGCGAGGGTGTAATCAAGAGCCTCACCACCACACAAAATTTTTAATTGCTTGTTTCCACGCCATCCAGCAGCCAGCAACATCCGCCAAGTGGCTGGAGTAGCTTGCATCACTGTTGCACCAGTAACCGTTAATTGTTCTGATAATTGAATTCCATCAGAGGCTATTTGACGACTAATAATAACTGTTTGAGCGCCAATAATTAAGGGTAGAAATATTTCTAAAGCGGCAATATCAAAAGATAAAGTGGTGACAGATAGTAAGATATCTTGGGGCGTTAATCCAGGCTTTTGCCGCATTGCAGTTAAGAAATTGACAACAGCACTATGAGCAATTTGTACACCTTTTGGTTTCCCAGTCGAACCGGAAGTGTAAATTATATACGCTAAGTTTTCGGGAGTAAGTTCGTGAGTTAGATTGCTAGTCTTTTGTTGAGTAATTTTCTCCCATTCCTCATCTAAACAAACTACCTGAGCTTGGTGAGGTGGTAAATTTTCTAATAACGACTTTTGAGTAATTAACACTGATAGTTGGGCATCTACTAACATATAGCCTAAGCGTTCTTGGGGATAGGCTGGGTCTAAAGGTATGTATGCGCCGCCAGCTTTGAGTATCCCCAACAACCCAACAATCATTTCTAAAGAACGTTCTAAACAAATCCCTACTAATACTTCTGCATTTACTCCCAAGTTTCGTAAATAATGTGCTAATTGATTGGCTCTTTGATTAAGTTCCTGATATGTTAACTGATCATTCTCAAATACTACTGCTACCGCATCAGGGGTTTGTTCTACCTGTGCTTCAAATAGTTGATGAATACAAACAGATGAATAATCAGTTTGAGTCTTATTTTGTGTGACTAACAATTGTTGGATTTCTGGTGGTGTGAGGATAGGTAAACTCACTAAATCCTGTTCAGGATTACTTACCAGCCCATCTAATAATGTCTGAAAATTACCCTGTATTCTAATGATAGTTTCAGCATTAAATAAATCACTATTATATTCAAATACTCCCATCAAACCTTGATGAGTTTCTGTTAAAAATAGAGTTAAATCAAATCTAGATGTCTCTGTATCTACTTCCTCTATGTTAATACTTAAACCAGGCAGTTTCAGTTCAGTCATTGGGGCATTCTGAAGGGCAAACATTACCTGAAACAGTGGTGTACGGCTCAAATTGCGGTTTGGTTGTAATTCTTCTACCAACTGTTCAAAAGGCAAATCTTGATGAGAGTATGCGCCTAAAGTAACTTCTCTCACTCGTTTGAGTAAGTCCCGAAAACTCAGATTACCTGCTAAGTTAGTCCGCAATACTATGGTATTGACAAAACAGCCAATTAGCGCTTCTATTTCCTTGCGGTTGCGGTTAGCAATAGGTGAACCAACGAGAATATCTTCTTGTCCAGTGTATCGATAAAGTAATGTCTGAAATGCTGCTAAAAGAGTCATAAATAATGTGACTCCTTCTTGCTGGCTCAAAGTTTTTAGTGCAGCAGTTAAGGTAGGGGAAATCGTGAAAAATTGTTTTCTTCCAGCAAAAGTTTGAATAGCAGACCTTGGTCTATCGGTTGGCAGTTCTAATATTGGTAACCTACCACTTAATTGCTGTTTCCAGTAGTTCATTTGTTGCTGAAAAATTTCGCCCTGCAACCATTGACGCTGCCAAATAGCAAAATCTCCATACTGAATAGGTAATTCTGGAAGTTGAGAAGATTTGTTGTTACAAAATGATTCGTAAAGTGCGGCAAGTTCGCGGACAATTACACCTGCTGACCAACCATCAGCAATAATATGATGAATAGTAAATATTAATACATATTCTTGGTCAGCTAATTGTATAAGTAAGGTTTTCAATAGTGGGGCTGTAGTTAAATCAAAGCTGGTTTGTGCTTCTTGTTTAAGCAGTTTTTTAACTTCTATTTCTCTCGATTCACTAGATAAATGTTGAAGGTTGATTATGGTAATTTTTATACTGCAATCATCATTAATTACCTGAACTGGTTGTTCATCTACACAAGTAAAACTGGTTCGCAGTACTTCATGACGACTGAGAATTTCGTTCAAACTTTGTTCTAAGGCTGTGATATTCAGCGCCCCTTGCAATTTTAAGGCGCGAGACAGGTTATAAGTACTACTTCCTGGGTCTAATTGTGCCAAAAACCACAACCTGATTTGGGCAAAAGTAAGTGGGAATACACCGTCTCGCACAACTGGTTGAATAGGTGGTAATTGTAGTTGTCTTCCGGCTTTTCGGGCTATCTCGATATGTTCTGCCAGTGTAGTGACTGTGGGATATTCAAACAAACTCCGCAGGGGTAAATCTATTTGAAAGGCTGTGCGTAATTGAGAAACAACTTGAGTAGCTAATAGGGAATGGCCACCTAACTCAAAGAAGTTTTCATCAATATTTACTTGTTTAATACTCAAAATTTGCGCCCAAATTCCGGCTATCACTTCTTCTACGGGAGTAAGAGGCGTTTTTTGTGCGTTTGTTTGCAGTTGTATTTGTTCTAGTGTTGGTAATGCTTGACGGTTAATTTTCCCATTAGGTGTTAAGGGTAATGCTTCCAACATCACAAAGTGAGCAGGCAGCATATAATCAGGTAATCTTTCTTTTAAAAAGCTGCGACAATTACTAAAGTTAGAATTCTGGAGATTCTCATCGTTAGATACTAAATAAGCAACTAATCTTTTTTCTCCAGCATCTTCCCTAGCAATAACTACCGCTTCTCGCACCGATGGATGTTGACACAGCACAGCTTCTATTTCTGCTAGTTCGATACGAAAGCCACGAATTTTTACTTGGTGGTCGCTACGACCAATAAATTCAACTGTCCCATCTAGTAAATAACGGCCTAAGTCTCCGGTTTTGTATAGCCTTGTTCCTGGTTCTGTACTGAAGGGGTTGGGAATAAATCTGTCGGCTGTCAAATCTGGGCGATGCAGATAACCTTGACCAATACCTAAGCCAGCAATATATAATTCACCAGCGACACCTATTGGTAGAGGTTGTAGGTATTGATCCAAAATATAGATTTGGGTGTTGGCAATGGGGCGACCAAGAGGGACGATTTTTATTGGTTCGTTTTGTACGATCGCACAAAGCTGCCATTCGCCCATCGCAATGGGATTGACTGCAACTATACCACAGGTTTCTGTTTGACCAAACATATTGATCAGACGTGCATGGTGTTGGAACCCAAACCGCCATTGAGTGCAAATATCAGATAACAAAGGTTCACTAGCTGAGACAATTAAGCGTAAGTTGTTGTTTAAAAGCTTTGTTCTGACTTCTGGTTGTAAACTACTCAAAAGATGATTGCAGTTCCGCCAATAAGAAGGAACAATATCAATAATTGACACCTGCTGCTGTTGAATTTCTGCAAATAGTGTCAAGGGGTCTTTCCGCTGTTCGGAAGTTGCAATTACTATAGTTGCTCCCTTAGTGAGAGGAACCATCAACTGTCTGACAGAGGATGAGAACGCAATTGATGCTGTGTGTAAATATTTATCTTCTGCTACAATACCCAGTGCAGTTTGCATCGCCTGTACATAGTGGCACAAATTAGTATGGGTAACTCTAACTCCCTTGGGTGTACCTGTTGATCCGGAGGTGTAAATTATATAGGCTAAGTTAGCCGCAACGGTTGTCTGTTGTAAATTTGCTCTTGATTGCTGGGCGATTAAATTGCTTTCTGCATCTAAGCAAACAACTGTTGCTGAATGTGCTGGTAATTCTTTAATCAAGCACTCTTTAGTTAATAAGACCTTTAGTTGCGAGTTCTGTAACATATACGCCAAGCGTTCTTGGGGATATGTGGGGTCTAATGGTATGTATGCACCACCAGCTTTGAGAATACCCAAAATACCCAAGACAAAATCTAAAGAACGTTCGACGCACAACCCTACTAATATCTCTGCACCCACACCCAATTTTTGCAAATGATGAGCAATTTGATTAGCACGATGATTTACTTCCTCGTAAGTAAGCTGTTGTTCAGCAAAAACTAGAGCAACTTTATCAGGAGTTCTGGCTACTTGTGCTTCAAATAAGTGATGAATGCACTCATTGACAGGATAAGCTAGTTGAGTATTGTTAAGCTCTGATAGTATTTGTATTTCGCTGTTGCTGAGAATTTTTAACTGACTTATCGCTACTGCTGGGTGAGAAATTGCACTGTTGATTAATGTTTGTAACTGTTCTGCTAAACGTTGAATATCTGCTGCTGCAAAATAGTTACTATTATATGCAATTTCTAAATCAATAAAATTATCTTGCCGAACACAAGCTAGTTTAAGTTTGTAGTTATCAATGCAAGCTGCTAAATGTCCAATAGTAAATGATATATGTCCAAAGTTATACTTTTCTATAATTTCGTCATACTCAAAAATAATTGGCAATAAAATTTGGTTATTTGGCGCTACATCTTTTAATGTATTGATGCTGAAATATTCTTGATAGTTATAATTTTCGCTCAGAGTTTGACTAAGTTCATTTAAAAGCTGCGCTAAAGTTAAATCTTCTTTTAATTCGCACTTTACTGGCAGATATTTTGATAATAAACCTAAACTATATTCTAGTTCTTGATATTTCCGCCCATTGGTACCTACTCCCATAACTATATTATCTTGTCCTGTAAGCCGCCACAGCAAGATATTCCAACAAGCTAAGAAGAAATTAGCTAATGCAGATTGATACTGTGTTTCTAGTTGCGCTACCAGAGAAGTATCTAGTCTGAAAGTATGAGTTTGGGGCTGAAATCCTAATTCTGAAACATTCTCTTTTTCTAGAGGCAATTGCAAGGCTTGTATAGCAGAAAAATCTTGCTTATTCCAGTATTCTCTACCTACTTCTGTTTCTGCTGCTGACAATAATTCATTCTGCCACATTGCTAAGTCAGCATACTGTATTATTTCTGCTTGGCTATCATATTTATCAGCATAAATATAGCTAATTTCTCTGATTAAATTTTTCAGAGTTTCCCTATCTGCTGATAATGCAGGTAAGCTGAGAAATAGAAAATGTTTATATACAGCTAAAGTTACTAATGCTAAATGTAAATTATTCTCTACTTCTAAAATACATTTTTGTTGATTAAATTGCTGAAATAATAGGTGAAGTTTTTCTTGCTGTACTTCACTTGTATATTTAGTCAAATCATAGTTGTTCTGCCAATTTAGTCTAGGTTCAGTAATTACTTGTACAGGAATTATCATCCCAGGCAGACATTTATAATTAGTACGCAGAATTTCATGCCTATTTACAACTGTTTCTAGTGCATTTTTGAGTAATTGAATATCAAGATTTCCAGTAATGGAGACAGCAGCTTTCACCTGATATGTCTGGCTATCAGTTTGTTGTAGTTGCCATAAATGCTTTTGTTGGGGTGAAAGTTGAAAACCCTGAATTTCTTGAAACATGGTTAATCTAGTTAGATAATTTGAAAGAAATTCTTGATTAATAGTCCTCTTACATAAATATTTTTTTACGCAGAGGAGGCAGTAACTTGCTTCTCCGACGCTATGCGTAGCTTGCTTAAGCCGCTCGACGCATTGGCTCCCTGTTGTAGCGACTGCCGTCGCGCAGAGACGGGGAGAATAAAGAAAGCAATATCTTATGTGTTTAGTAGTTAATCATCTGTACTATATGCTTCTGCCATACCGACAACTACTTTCCTCTTACCGAAAAATGGTTGTCTTCCGTGGGCGGTAAGCATATTGTCCAACATCAAAATATCTCCAGTCAACCAAGGAAAAACTACTGTTTCTTGTTGGTAAGCAGTACGAATTTCATGTAATACTTCTGGTTCAATTGGTGAACCATCTCCGTAATAAGTATTATGTGGTATATCTTCTTCCTTAAATTCTGCTAATAACGACTCACGGATGTTCGTTTCTAAGCTAGAGATATGGAAAAATAAGGCATGGTTAAACCAAACATACTCACCTGTGATTGGATGTTTAGCGATCGCAGGACGAATAGAGTAGGTTCTCAGTTTATTTTCTGCTTTCCATTCAAATTTTATATGATTTTGGTAACAAAATTCCGCGACTTTTTCTGGTTGATTTGTTTGAAACACAGTTTGCCAAGGTAAGCCAAATCCATCGCCAAAATTGCGGAGGTACATTACTTGTTTCTTGGCGAACTTTTCGAGAACTGTAGGAGAAATTTTTTGATAGACTTTGCGAATATCAGCAATTGGTGTTTCTCCTCCTTGTTGGGCTGGGGTCACACAATAAAAGAAGATTTTTAAAGGCCAGTTAGCCGCATAAGAATTTTCGCTATGCAGCAGAATTTTTTGGTTAGCTGGATGGTCTGTAGATGTGTAAATTTTACCTTGAATTGCACTGCGAGGTGAGGAGCGATCGCGGTATTCTAATAACTCTCCTGCAACTACTCGAATAAACTGCTGAAATTCCGTTACTTCTGTTACTTGAAAGTTACGAAATAAAATACCCCCATACTGGAGTAAAGATTTTTTAATCAATTCTTGATTATTAGCCGCCCAAGCAACTAAATTAACTCCTTCTACAGTTGCTTGGATAAGTAACGGTAGATAATTTTCCGCTATCAATGGTGTGATTTTCACTACATCTGTGATAGCTTGACGTTTAGCAATGCCTAAACTTTTTAGACTAGGTTTTACAGAATTAGAAATCATCATAAATTTGCCGAAAGTTTTTTATCCTTGACTAATTGCAGTTCGTTTACTCAACTTCAGTTTTTGCAGACTGATAGTTTCTAATTGTTTTTGCTCAAACTTGGCAACACTAGCAGCTAAATCTTGCAAAGAGATATTTGGCTGATTAACTACGGTTCGCAACAATAGTTCAAAATGATTAGCCAGACGACTAATAGTTGCAGGATTAAATAAGTCTGTTTGGTATTCAATTGAACCTTGAAATCCAACTGTGCTTTCCCAAATGCTCAGTTTCAAATCAAATTTTGATGTACCACTATCTACTTCTTGCGGTTTCCAAGTTAATTCTGGAAGTTCAATTGATGGTATCCCTGTATTTTGAAAAATAAACATTACCTGAAATAAAGGGTTATAGCTGAGGTTGCGTTTTGGTTGTAACTCTTCTACCAGCTTTTCAAAAGGTACGTCTTGATGGCTATAGCCTTCTATAGCGACTTTTTTGACGCGGCCTAATAACTCTCGAAAAGTAGGATTCCCACTCAAATTAGTACGCAAAACTAAAGTATTGATAAAAAAGCCAATTAATCCTTGTGTTTTGCTATGGTTACGCCCAGCCACAGGAGAACCCACAACAATATCTTCTTGATGGGATAAGGAATATAACAGTGTTTGAAAAGTCGCTAAAAATGTCATAAAGACTGTTACGCCTTCTTGCTGACTCAGGTCTTTGACTGCTGCACTTAAATGTTGAGGTAATGTTAGTGTGTGCTTTTTGCCCATAAAGCTCTGGACAGCAGGTCTTGGTCTATCTGTCGGTAGTTGTAATAAAGTTGGGCTGTTATTAAGTTGTTGCAGCCAATAATTTAGTTGGGTTTTTAGCACCTCTTGTTGCAGCCATTGTCTTTGCCAGTAAGCAAAATCAGCGTATTGAATAGGTAGTTCAGACAGAGGAAAAGCTTTGCCCTCTATAAAAGCTTGATAGACTGTTGCTAGTTCTTGGATGAGAACGCCCACTGACCAACCATCAGAAATAATATGATGTGTGGTTAACAGGAGCAAATGTTGATTGGCTGATAGACACAAAAGTTTTGCCCTTAGCAGTGGTGCTTGGGATAAGTCAAAAGGTTTTTGGGCTTCCTCCTGGATGAGAATTTCTATAGATTTCCAGATAGTGCAGTCTTCAACAGCTAATTGCACATTCACATGAGGATGAATGATTTGCACAGGTTGTCCAGCTACAGATGTAAAGCTGGTGCGTAAGCTTTCGTGACGCTGGACAATTGCATTGAGACTTTGCTGGAGAACTGTAATGTTGAGTATGCCATTGAGTTGGATGGCGATCGCTACATTATAAAATGGATTCCCTGGTTCTAATTGCTCTAAAAACCACAAGCGTTCTTGCGCCAAACACAAAGGTAGTTGTCCTTCCCGCGAAATTGGCTTTAATTCCCACTGTTTTGGGATAATATCTTTCGCCTCAGCTACAATTTGCTGTGCTAGATACTCAATACTGGCATCTTGCAAAAGCTCATTGATAGATACACTCACCCCAAAATCTACTTCAATCGCATTTTTGAGGTCAAAAGCTATCAAGGAATCTATACCCAAAGTTGTTAGGGGTTGTTGAAGTGGTAATTTATGAACTGGGATTTTTAAGGCTTTGGCTATCAATTCTTGCAAGTATGCAGTTAGAGATTTATCATTTTTTATCAGGCTGGTTATGTCTAAATCTTCACTACTATCTAAAATACTCTGATTGACTACTTGCAACTTATCTGCAAAAAACTCTGCTTGACAACTACGGCGTTGAATCTTACCACTAGAAGTCTTAGGGATAGTGCCAGCTTTAATTAAAACAACTGCATAAACTTGTATCTCATGTTCTTGGGCTACAGCCTGACGAATTGCCCTTGTAACTTCTTCTAAATTAGGTTTGGCGCGAAACTCTAACTCTTGCACCACTACTAACCGTTCTTCATTATCTACTTCAATTGTAAATGCCGCATTACTACCACTACGTAAAGATAGATGACTCCGTTCTGCGGTCAGTTCTATATCTTGTGGATAAAGGTTACGCCCTCTGATGATAATTAAATCTTTAGCTCTACCAGTAATAAAAAGCTCACCATTATGTAAAAAGCCCAAGTCTCCAGTCCGCAAAAATGGCCCTTCTTTTGTATCTTGCAAATAAGCGTGGAAAGTTTCCTTTGTTTCTTCTGGACGATTCCAGTAACCATGACCAATGCTAGGCCCAGACACCCAAATTTCTCCCACTTCATCAGGATCACAACTGGTTAATGTTTCTGGGTTAGCAATCACAATCTGCTGTTGAGGTACAACTCGACCACAGCTAACTAATGTTGTGCAGCTATCTGTATGAGTAACTGCATCTATGACATGATTGCTTTCTAAATCGCTTTTTTGCAGAGATAAACTCCGCACTAACGCAGATTTGACGCTGCCAGATACCATCAAAGTGGCTTCTGCCATACCATAACAAGGATAAAAAGCTTCTGGACAAAATCCACATTCAGCAAAGATGGCGGCGAACTTTTCTAGAGTCTCGTGGCGAATGGGTTCAGCACCATTAAATGCCACATTCCAACTACTTAAATCTAGGGTGGCGCGTTGTTCTGGGGTAATTTTTTCAATGCACAGTTCATAGGCAAAGTTGGGAGCGCCGCTGGTAGTACCTCGATAATGAGAAATCGCCTGTAACCAACGGTAAGGCCTCTGGAGAAAAGCCGCTGGTGGCATCATAATACAAGGAAAACCACTATACAAAGGTTGCAATACGCCACCAATTAATCCCATATCATGATAAACAGGCAACCAAGTAATAAACTTACTTCTAGAGGTATGTTCCATATACTGGCGTGTGACTTCTGCATTGTGGAGCAAGTTGCCATGACTGAGCATGACACCTTTGGGTGTACCAGTGGAACCGGAAGTATATTGCAGAAATGCCAGAGTATCTATATTAATTTTCGGCTCTTGCCAAGCTTGTTCTATATCTGGTGCGAGGTTGTCGGTAGTGAACCAGTGAATATTATCTATAGCAAATTTATCAGCCAGTAAAGACTGCAACTGCGCCAGAATTGCTGTTGTTGTGAGGATGACTTTTGGTTGAGCATCTTTGATAATTGCTAAAATTCTTGGGGTGTTGCGTTGGTTGCGTGGCGGATATGCCGGGACTGCGACAACTCCTGCATACAAACACCCAAAGAAGGCTGGTAAATAATCTATTCCCGGTGGGTAAAGCAATAAGGCACGCTCACCACTTAAACCTAATGTTTGCAGTTGCAAAGCGATCGCGCAACTTTGCCGATCTAATTCTTGGTAAGTCAGCGTTGCTATCTGCGTCTCGCCATCTTGCAGAAAGGTGAAAGCCTGTATATTTGCTTGTTGACTACTTCTGTGCCGTAGCACTTCAACTAATGTTGAACATTTGATAATTGAGACTTCTTGGCAATTCTCAGGCAGATCTGTTGTACTTTCTGGCATGGGGATGCAACCTTATTAAATGCGGAATCTGATATCGCAGATGCAGATAAATTGTGGGCAAAATCCTAGCTATATCATTGATTTATCCTAATCATAAGCACCCTTTATATGAATGCTGATTTACTTATTAGCTGAGGTTATTGAAAGTCTTTCTCAATTTCCTCAATTACTTTAATACCTTTTTCGTAAATTATCAATATCTACTTCACAAATAATTCTCAATAAAGTAAGATAAGGCTTATCGCGGCTTCTCAGTTGTCATACATGCTGAGAAATCAGCACTAGCTGTAATTTTCAGCGTTAACACCGGATCACCACTTTCAGTAGTGTGTGACCGCAAAAACTATTGTTTACTTCCGGGAAAACCTTGAAGAAAGAAGTTTTGTTGCTTATATTCGGTCATTCGGCGATCGCCATTTTTAATCAAGTTTTTGTGTTTAATCTTACAAAAAATGTGTAAATTCCTATTTAAGTAGAGAAGATTTCGCAATAAAGTCAGAAAAACTTTATGAAGATAATTATCAATAAGCTGTAAAACAAAATTAATGATAATAATTTTCGTCTGACTTCTCTCCTATTTTCCAAACTACTGCTGTTAATTCTCAATTAGGTGTGAAGCTAGAAATGAAGCTACGTCAAATTCTGCAAATTTCGTTATTGACCAGTTCTATTTGTGTATTGGGTGGGAATCCGACTCTGGGAGAACAAGTAAAAGACACACAACACACAAGTGCTTCTTTATTAGCACAGTCTTCTACACCAGATTCTGCCAAACCAACAGAAATTATAGAAGTGACAGCAGTCAAGGTGAATTCTACAGATAAAGGTGTAGAGATCATTTTAGAAACAACCAAAGGGGATCAACTGCAAGTATTGAATAGTCAGTCAGGCAATAGCTATATTGCTGACATTCCCAATGCTCAACTACGTTTACCCAACAACAATACATTCCGGCAAGAAAAGCCAGTTGCAGGTATCACAGAAGTTAGCGTTACTAATAAAGATGCCAATAGTATCCAAGTCAGAGTGACAGGAGAAGTTAGCTTACCAACGGTAGAGTTGTTTGATGGGGATGAAGGGTTAATTTTGAGTTTTGTACCAGTTGTAGCCTCTACACCACAACCAGAACAGCCTATTAGTGAAACACCGCCGCAACCAGAACAACCTACTAGTGAAACACCGCCGCAAGAGCAACCTTCTGCCACATCGCCACAACCAGAACAACCTACTAGTGCAACACCATCGGAAGAACCAACATCTGAAACTGACGAACCGATTGAATTGGTAGTGACAGGAGAGCAAGATTCAGGATATAAGGTTCCTGATGCTAGTACTGCGACAAAAACCGATACACCTCTCATTGAGATTCCCCAAGCTATTCAGGTAATTCCTCGTCAAGTAATTGAGGATCAAAAAGTTCAAAGAATTGCTGATGTGCTGCGTAACGTCAGTGGTGTGACAGTCAAAACAGATTACGCTGGGACGGATACTTATACCATTCGGGGATTTGATACCAATGCCAACCTGAGAAATGGTTTTAGACAAGATAGTTTCACCGGATTTACTGACACGGCAACGATAGACAGGGTAGAGGTTCTGAAAGGCCCGGCCTCGGTGCTGTATGGTCAACTAGAGCCTGGGGGTATTGTTAATTACATTACTAAACAGCCACTTGAACAACCTTATTACTCAGCAACATTTTCTGCGGGTAGCTATAGTTACTATCGACCAGAGATAGATATTTCTGGGCCACTAAATCAAGAGAACAATATTTTTTATCGCTTGATTGCTGCCTATGAGAACTCTGGTGGATTTCGAGATTTCGCTTATAAAGAGCTTTATACTTTTGCGCCTAGCTTAAGGGTCAAGTTAAGCGATCGCACAAATGTCGATTTGCAATATGAATATGTTAACCTCAACCAATCCTACGACCGAGGTTTACCGCCGATCAGTAGATCCTTTGATTTGCCAATTAGTTTTAACTTTGGTGAACCAAGCGATCGCTATGAACTCTTTGCCAATCGAATAAATTTTGCTCTAGACCATCGCTTTACTGACAATTGGCGATTCCGCAGTGCGGTTTCTGTACAAATCGTTGACACAGCACGTTCCAACTTTCAGCCAGTGGATTTTGAAAATCCCTTTGCTGAAGATGGTCGGACGGTTGCTCGTAGGTATAACCAAGTAGGTGATTACTCTAGAGAATATTCTTGGCAAAATGACTTAACCGGCAAATTTAAAACTGGCCCCATTGGACACGAAGTACTGTTGGGGTTTGAATTGGGTAGAAGTGTTTTTGGTTATCCATTTCGGATTTCTTATAACGTACCGACACTAGACATTGAAAATCCGATATATGGTGCAGCTATTCCCACAACCTTTGACGAAGGATTTGAGGATGAAAGTAATTCATATCGAGTAGGTGTTTACTTCCAAGATCAAGTGGCATTACTACCAAATCTTAAAGTGTTGCTGGGTGGAAGATTTGATTTTGTTAATTTTAGAGACGAATTTAACCCTGACATTATCAATGGCGCGGAGACTGAAATTACAAGACGTTATTACGAGAGATTTTCCCCACGAGTTGGTTTAGTTTATCAACCAATCCCCAATCTATCTCTTTACGGTAGTTACTCTCGTGCATTTAGACCAAATGAATTTGCTGTAAGTGAGGGCGGAGTACCACTAGAACCTGAAAGCAGCACACAATATGAAGTGGGGGTTAAAGGTGAGTTTTTAGATGGTAAACTAACGGCGACATTCTCGGCTTATGAGATTACTAAGAATAACGTAGCGACCAGTGATTTGAATAATCTGGGATCGCCATTTTCTATTGCTGCTGGAGAAGTCAAGAGTCGAGGTCTAGAACTAGATATAACAGGAGAGATTTTACCTGGATGGAATGTGATTGCTTCTTATTCTCACAACGAT
This sequence comes from Nostoc sp. C96, assembly GCF_059384975.1. NCBI lineage: Bacteria > Bacillati > Cyanobacteriota > Cyanophyceae > Nostocales > Nostocaceae > Nostoc > Nostoc sp. C96. Next base: position 2,994,045 of record NZ_CM182020.1, read on the forward strand.
GCCTATGTGACGCAAGATAATGACTTACCAGTTGGTGACAGATTAGTTAACGCACCGAGAAATAGTGCTAGTTTATGGACAACTTACGAGATTCAAACAGGCAATTTACGAGGGTTAGGCTTTGGTGGGGGAGTCTTTTTTGTTGGCGATAGAGAAGCTACTTTACCCAATACCATTACAATTCCTTCCTTTGTCAGAACAGATGCAGCAATTTTTTATAAGCGAGACAATTATCAAATTGGTCTGAACTTCAAGAATCTATTTGATATTCGTTATTACGATTCTGCTGGCTTTTTGCTGTCTCCTGGCGCACCATTTACCGTTGTAGGTAGTGTTTCAGTCAAGCTCTAATGTTGAGATTCATTCAGAAGTATCTATTATGCGATCGCGTAAATTTCGGGATACAGTCTTTATTCTCCATCGCTATGTTGGTTTAGCTGTAGGGCTATTAATAGCTTTTGTCAGTTTTACAGGTAGTTTGTTAGTATTCAAGCCGGAGATGGGACAGTTTCTCATAACCCAACAAGTTGGTTCTATCGTTCCTCAGCCACAAATGGTTTCCATTGATGCTGTCTTAGAAACAGCCAAGTCTGTCAGTGCTAATCGTCCCGATCTCAAATTAGACAGCATTAGATTACCTCCTACTTCTGATTTACCTTTTGAAGTAGGTTTGTTTGATGCAGCTAATCAACTAACTCGCATATTCATTCATCCTTATACTGGTGCAGTTATGGCTTGGAATGAATCAGATTCCAGCTTTGAAAGAATTATCCTCAAACTTCACTACAGTCTTTTATTAGGTAGAAATGGTGAAATTATCATTGGGATGAGTGGGATATTATTATTCATTTTGTGCATCACAGGATTAATCTTATGGCCTGGTTGGCGCAAGTTGATTACTGGATTCAAAATTAAGTGGGATGGTCATATCAAACGAGTAAATTTTGATATTCACAAAGTAGCGGGAGTGGTTACAGCTATTTTTCTGGCTTTTACTGCTGTTACAGGGTTCTTTTGGAACTTTTCTGATTTTTCATATCCTCTTATTTACGCAGTTACTTTCACTTCCGAACTACCAGAAGTTACTTCTCAACCCGTTACTAATCAAGCTCCTTTAAAACTATCTCAACTACTGCAAATTTCTCACACCGTTTTTCCTGAAGCCAAGACATTTTCTATTAGTATTCCCAGCCAACCAGAAGATGCAGTTTACATCCGCAAACGGCAAAATCATGAAATGTTTTACGGTGGAAGTGGAGTGTATTTAGATCAGTACAGTGGTACAGTATTGCGCGAAGTTAATAGTCTAAAATTACCACTGGCAGATAGTATATTTTCTGCATTTGAATATTTACATTATGGAACATTTTGGGGCTTAAGCAGTCGGGTTCTTTACCTTTTTGTTGGTCTGAGTCCTACCATTCTTTTAATTACTGGTTTTGTTATGTATCAGTATCGTCATCGTAAAAGTAAACAAAAAGATGTTATGGCTAAACCACACTTAAACTAATTTTAAGTTAACAGGCAATGAGTGAGATTAGCCTATAACGGTATGCAAAAATTTGTTATCCTCTGGCTTGGTCAGATGGTTTCTTTGATTGGTAGTAGTATGACTGCCTTTGCTTTGGCTATATGGGTTTGGGAAATTACACATCAAGCTACAGCTTTAGCTTTGTTTCAATTTTTCGCACAAATCCCACAAGTTTTGATTACACCAATCGCTGGTTTGGTGGTAGATAAGGTGAATCGTAAGTTATTAATGATAGTAGGAGATGCTGCTGGCGGGATAGTAACTGTTATAGTTTTATTGCTTTATTTAACCAATAACCTGCAATTGTGGCACTTATATTTAGCCTTTGCTGTTAAATGTACTTTTGAGCAATTTCAAGAACTGGCTTACTCTACATCAATATCGACAATGGTAGCCAAACATGAATATAGCAAGGCTAGTAGTTTGGGCTTTTTAGCAGGTCATGGCGCAATTATTGTTGCTCCGGCTCTAGCTGGTGTTCTGTATGGAATAATTGGACTTTTGGGAATTTTAATTATTGATATCACTTCTTTCTTTTTTGCGATCGCTACTGTCATACGCATACATATTCCCCAATCTACAACTACAAAATTAAGTAGGTGCGATCGCACTAATTTCTTACATGATATTAATTTTGGCTTTAAATATATCATTTCCCGCCCTAGCCTGCTAATTCTATTAACATTGACTGCAACATTTTGGTTTATTCATGATATTGGTGAAGCTGTTTATAAACCAATGATTTTAGAACTTTCTGGAGATGATACAAAACTATTAGGTACTTTATTTTTAGTATCTGGAATTGGGGGCATTTTAGGAGTTTTACTAATTAATATATGGGGGAAAAAGCAGCCTCGTATTTATGGAGTACTGCTGGGGATGATAGGCGCTGGCTTCAGCAAAATTATTCTTGGTTTGGGTCGCATACCTTTGATTTGGATTCCAGCACAATTATGCTCATCCTTCAATTTTCCCTTGCTGGGAAGTTCTAATGATGCTATCTGGTTAACTAAGGTTGACCCTAAAATTCAGGGGCGTGTTTTTGCAAGTCAATCAATGATTCTGCTACTAGTTTCCGCGGGGGCTAACTTAATTGCAGGAACACTAGCAGATCATGTTTTTGAGCCTGCTATGATGCCGGGAGGTAACTTAGAACCCTTATTTCACAATCTGGTGGGTACAGGAAAAGGTTCTGGTATGGTACTCATGTATGTTCTATCTTCAATCGGCTTACTGTTAGTAGGTTTAATCGGTTATAAATTACGTAAACTAAGAGAAATAGAGGTAATTTTACCTGATTATGATCATGTCAGTTAAATATCTTCAGATTATATAGCGCTCCTAAACGTTCAGATTTTGGTAGTTTGACAAGCTTCTAGTCGTGAGAATAGCTTAACGGATAATTGCCACCAATTGGCTGTAGCGATCGCACTATGCCATTCCCAAACGCCTAAGAGTTTGACTCGCCAAACTGACTCAAAAAAGCCAAAAAACGGTAAATATCCCATCGGTGCATCTTCAGACCAAGTTAGGTTCTCATAACTTATCCAAGCATCTTTTAACCGCCAGCCGACACGGTTGGCAAAATCAATGCAAGTTTCTGCTGCTACAACTTTATTACTACCAAGCATCAAAGATAATACTGGGTCAGATGCTTGACTAGCAATGCTTTGACAGATGCGATATTGGACACTAAAGCCGAAGCGTCCGTGACTGTATTTTACCCACAGGCGATCAATAGTAAGTACATCAACACAAGGTAAGTTTGCTAAACTCGGCAAATCAAGATGGCGCTGCTGTTCTCTCCCAGCTATTTTTAACATCAGATTGGTAGTTTCTGCATCTGCCTCTAACCATCTTCCAGCTTGCAATAAATCTCGCAATTGAGAGTAATCTATCCCTAAAGATGAACTTAAATTTTCTATATCTTCAGTTGGTTGAGCAAAACTTTCATTAACCAACGAATTTTTTTCTGGGAAAACTTCAATAATGCCTTGGGAACCTGATAACCAAAAGTATAAGTTAACTTCTGTAGATGCTAAATTTATTTGTAATTGTGTAATCAAACTAGCAGCAGTTAGACCCGAATATTCACTAGATTTACTGAATATTTCTAACAAAGTAGACGCAAATTTTTCACTGCTATCAGGTGGCGCAGTACAGGCAATTAAACATTGTCCTACATCTGTTCCTATTTGTAATTCTTCTACCCAATCACGGATATTACTTTCTGCACAAGGACAATCTAAAATAATAATTTGTTGTGACTTAGACAAACGTAATTGTTTTCTTAACCAAGAACGATTGATGATGGTATTATCAGCCAGCACTAATACTGACTCACCCTTAGCTGTTTCTTGAATTTGTCCGTGTAGATATAAAAATATAGTTGCTGTTTCTTTGATGTGATATTCTTTGGGTGATTCAGAAAAAGATTCTGTGAGTAAGCACTTTTGAATAGCTTTGCGGACATCTAAATTTGTCCTATTACCGCGCCCAGTCCAATAATTAATTTCAAAGTTGCCAGAGTTACTGAGTGTTTTAATTAAAGCCGAGGCAATTTTAATTTGAGAAACTCCATCTACTATTAAACCTTGTCGAGGATGACGTGCTATTCCTTTATGATTTGGTTTTAGTCCTAAAATTACTTCACCTACACCTTCAACAATTCGTTTGGGTGTTTGCAAAGTATATTCTGAATGAATTTGATTATCTCCTCTACCTTTTTTCAGTTGATTAATTACACGCAATTGTTGATTGGCTTTATCTATATATGCTAAAGTTTGATGATAAACATAACGATATAATCCATCTGCTTCAATGATTCCTTGAGAATCTGCGGCTTCTCCTCGTAATCCGCGAATTAAATAGTAGGTGAAAACTCCGTGACCTAATTGGGGAAATTCCCAAGATTGCTGACCGCGATCGCAAGACAATAAAGCATAAAATCCCTTTCTTTGTGCTGCCCTTTGTCGCAAAATTTCTACTAATTCTTGTGTCGAATTTAGTAAAGCATTTTTGTCTCCCTTTGACCCGACAAAAGTTAAGTCACCACTATGACAAGCATCTAACCAAACTAATTGCTGTTGTGCGGCACAATTTTCTAATATCTGCAATAATTCTTGTAATTGCAACCCAGTTTTAACTAAATTATCTTGTTGAGTATCTTGCAGACATAAAACCACCTTTTGGCTAGATGGTTCTAACATCCCGTGACCCGAAAAATAAACGAGAACTGTATCTATTGCTTTAGTCGCAGCAGCAATTTCTTGCAGACTTTTGCGGACATTTTCTACTAACGGTAGATGCTCACTATAATCACAATAAATTCGTAATTCTTTCTGCGGAAATCCCTCAGTTGCTGCACTTAAAGCTGCACCTAAACCCTGACAATCTTGTGCAGAATAACTTAAGGAAGGTATACGCTCATCCTGATATTGATTGACTCCTACTAGTAGCAGCCAAAGCTTGGCTGCACCAGTTTCGAGGTTACGTGTAGAGTTACTAGTCCGAACACCAACTGGACACATCTATGAGATATTCCTCAACAAGAAGGCTAAGTGCATTGTATCTAGAGAAACCTATCATTGACAGGTAATGTGTTTGGCTTTGGCGATCGCTTACTATGGGCAATATCTTCTACACTCAACCTGGGCGAATCTGAAAGCGGTTCCACTAAAGATAAACCCAAAATTCGCAAACCCCAACGCTCAAACCAAGGTACAGACATCCCCAAACGCATTTTAGTTAAGAAAAATGTCTCAAAAGCTAGTTTGAGCCAACTTACCCAACGACCCCGTTTCGCTACAGCAATCCGGCGTTTTCCCGTTACAGAATCTGGTAATACTGGTGCAGCAATAAAAATTATCCCTCTATCACCAAAATCTGCCATACAAATTGCTTCCAGGGTTGGTGTTACTGAGGAGGCTTGAATCACTCCTAATTCCCTAGCAATATTATGCGCTACAGCCATTCCCATTGCTTCCGTCATTTGTCCAGTTTTCGGTACACCAATTGGCACAGGTGTCTTTTCTGCCGGAGTTAATTGCACCACTACACCTAAGCTATAAATTGAGGGAAACTTTGGATGTTGGTATGTTAGTAAAATAGGCACCAAACCTTTATCATCAGTTAACCCTGGTGCTGACCTTAAAAATGGTGCGCCCTGAAAAGGTGGAATCAGCATTGAGTATTGAAAAGGCAAAATTCGACCATCTGCTAAGGTAATCTTTTGCGGACTAATCTCGGTAAGCGCTGCATTAGACTTGTCCGGAAACTCCAAAGCCAGACTGTTCAAAGCTTTGGGGCAAAACTTTGATATTTGCGTAAAAACGTAGTAATCAGACTTTGAGATAGTTACTGTTAGTTTAGGAGCATAAACATTAACTCCTTTTTTTGAGAATTTCTAGACTATTTTTAATAGCTAATTTGGCAGAATTAAGCTACCAATTCTTAGCCTCACTAACCCACAGACTGTTAAAATAATCTGCTCATACGTCTCAAGTTTTAAGCGAAATCTTTGTGAGGCAATCCGGAATATTTTAAGTAGTCGAATTAAATGCTCGATAAATATCCGATTACTAGACAAAGCTTTATTTTCAGCTTTTTGTTGTTCGGTTAATTGTTGCTTCGGTTTCTTTTTATGAGGAGTAGTAATGTTTTCGCCACCTTGAAAAGCCTTGTCGCCTCCAAAAGGTTGAGACTTATCAAAATTTTTTTGAGAGTCGCGGAACAAATTTATATCTGCTGTTGGGCCAGGAACGCCTACTTCAACCTCAACAATATCTTTTCCTTCTGGCATCCCAATCATTAGACTTTTTAATAGACTTGTCCGCAAACTCCAAAGGCAGACGGTTCAAAGCTTTGAGACAAAACTTTGATATTTGCGTCAAAACGCAGTTACAAGGGTTTGAGATAGTTAGTGATAGTTTAGAGGCATAAAAATCAACTCCTAATTTCTAAAAATTTATGATTATTGCTAGTAACTAAGTTGGCAGAACTAAGCTACCGATTCTTAACCTAACTAATCCGCAAACTGTTAAAATAATTTGCTCATAAGTATCGAGCTTTAATCGAAACCTTTGTGAGGCTATGCGAAATATTTTAAGTAATCGAATCAAATGCTCAATAAATATCCGATTACTAGACAAAGCCTTATTTTCATCTTTTTGCTGTTGATTTAATTCTCGCTGCGGTTTCCTTTTATGAGGAGTAATGATGTTTTCACCACCTTGAAAAGCCTTATCGCCTGAAAAAGGTTGAGACTTATCAAATTTATTTTGAGAGCCTCGAAACAAATTTATATCTGCTGTTGGGTCAGGGACTCCTACTTCTACTTCCACAATATCTTTCCCTTCTGGCATCCCAAACATTAGACTTTTCAATGTATGTTGTCTCTTCTTACCAGAAAAATATTTTTGTTGTTCTTTTTGGTCAGAGTCCCTATATATTGGCTGTTCTAGGCTATCGACTAATAGCCTAAAATTGGTTAATACTTCCTGAACAAAGAGTAAGTCGTTTTCATCATTTGAGACTTGTTTTAATAAACTAGCAGGTAAAATATCTCGTAAGATTGGTATCCAATAATGAAAAGTATCGTTGGCTTCTGTCTTAGATACGCCAAATAACATTCCTAACACTTGAAATGTTGGCATCTGTCTGAGATAAAATAGGCATAAACATACTTGTTCTTCGGTTGACAATTTTTCGGGACGACCACCACCAGCCACATTAATTCTAATTTTTTGGCTTTGGAGTTTTGTTTTAATTTCTTGGTGACGTTTTATCGCACAATTCAATAGCGATTGTAACTGTTCATAACTAATTCCTAAAATTTGTTTTGTCCGGTGTGGATACTTTTGGATATAATCAAAAACCATAACTAATATTGAAAAATGGTAGACGCTCAATTTAACGTTTTACCATTTTTCTTTTCCTAAGTTAATATTCCGGACAAGTCTAATGCAAGGATAAAGACGATCGCAGCAGTTAAAGCAGTCGGAATCAGGCTGACTCCAAACCAACCGACATACATTCGATTTTCTGTACTGGTGATCCAGTTAGAGAATTTTCCCCATAAACTAGTGCTACTGCGCTGATTTATAAGCGTTGTCATTGTTCTATGAATGTGAATGGAATGGTGTAAAATTAACAAGGTGTTCTTGTTATTATTCAACTATATAACTTATTGGTTATATAGTCAATAAAAATATTAAACTTCATACTTGACGTTATAGCAGTAGCCAAGTTGCTTAGGACATCTGTAAATAATGAAACTTAGACAGCAAAAGGCTTTTAACTTTGTCATCTGTCACCTGCCTCCTGCTATAGTTACCAAACTGTGCTGCCTCAATGTAGAAGACATCCGCCAGTGTTATAGAGTTCAGGATTGAACTCCATAACACTGGCGGATGTGGCATTTGACTTTTGGTATTCGATTTCAACGGCTACGTAATGCTTCTAGTTGTTTTAACTGCTCTGATTGCTGCTCTAGACGAATTGAGAGGCGATCGCACACCAATTCGCAGATTTCAAAAATCAAAGGATCGACAATTTCATAATAAATACTTACCCCTTGTGGTCGACGCTGAACAATTCCCGCTTGTGCCAAAATTTTTAAATGCTTGGACACATTCGCCTGTCCCAGTCCGGTGGCTTCAATAATTTCTGAGACATTTTTGCTACCTGATTTTAAACTGCACAAAACCTGGAGTCTGCTAGTTTCTGAAAGCACCTTAAAATAATCAGCAATTGGCCCAAGGGCAGCAGGTGAATTTTCTAACATAATGATTACTGACTATACTAGTTTAATTATATTACTATATAGTAGTAATAATGGACTCCAAATAGAAAAAGTTGAGCGATCACACTTCAAGAAGAACGCCAATGCCAAAGCTTACTGAAAATGCAAACCTTGTAGAATTCTTAATAAAAGCTATGCGATCGCATAGTTGAACTATCCAAAGAGAAAGACATCTGCAAAGCGAAAGTGAGTATTTTGTTGTCAGATGAGGCGATCACTAAAGCTTACATCATATATAACCTGATTTACCTATTATTTTCATCATCACCCTTATTGCCTTGTCCTTCTTGGGAAGTCTGAGTTATGTGATTCTTTGGTGACTGTTGAGGACTCCGTGCAATTCCTAAAACAAACCCACCAATAGCACTGAAAAAAGCAAGAACTCCTTCATTTAGTGCACCTGTAAGTGCCAGAAAAAGTGTAGAGAAAATTAATGTACCAACAGTAAACATTTGAAGCGTATTACTATCTTTTGAAAAAAATACTTGAAACAGTTCCTCTAAGGTTTTGTCAGGATCATCTTTGTTAAGTGTTGGGATTACTTTTCCAAAAGTAACAATAAAAAAAATAAGTGTGACAGCAATAGCAAGAACTATAAATCCCAGTAACACATACAGATACAAATTATTATTACAAGTATTTGGATTCGCTATTGACGCATTTTGAGCTTGTACAGAATCTTTAAATAACGAAACAAAGACAGTAAAAACTGTAGTAAATAACAACAATGTAATCCATAAAGCTTTCCGAGAAAGGCTTATAAAACTTTTATTAATCTGCTGTTGTTTCTTCATCTCTTTCTCCTAATATTAAAGTCTATTGGTGTTTTAGAGAAAAATACTTTAAGTAAATAATCCAACTGGTTTAATTTTCTGAATTGTATGAAAATCTTGCTCAATAAGTGTTCCAAAATGTGAATCTTATCGCTCTTCCATCACTCTCTACAAAGTAGATTCTGAACCCATTGCAGTGAAAGGTTTTACGCAAGAACAAATATTTCATGCTTTGTATGAGAAATTTCGGAAACCGAATTTGTCAACAGCAAGCTTTTACAATTAATTTTATTTACTTCAAAGAGTGCGATCTCTCTACAGATAAATTGAGCAGCAGTAACCAAATATCTTTAGCTCTGCCACTCTAAGGAAGTGATACAATGCCTAATGTAGTTTTTTCTTCGATTGGATCAAGTAAGCTAAACTTCCCTGCTCCAGAACAACTTTAGACTGTGAAACTAACCCTCAACAGACTGAGAAACGCCATAGCAATTCAGTTTTCACCTGGCTTTTGAGCCAGAGTTGCAAGCAGATTTCGGTCATCTGAATACCAAAGATTACTTTCGTTACGTAAAAGATCTACCATTGCATTAAAGTCTTCATAGGGTAAGTCACGAATCTCGATTTGAGTGTTATCCTCGAATTTCAGAGTAATGAAACCTTTGTGTATATTATGTAACCATCCAGGATAATACAACTTGATATTTTTATCTGACATTTTTCCCTCTTGTTAATTAGGTAATTTGGAAACCCATTGATTTTTAAGTCTTTATGATCTGATCATTTAATTGATCATAAAGTAGGTTCACGTTGCGCCGTAGCATTTGAGCAAGGCTAATATAATCTTTGTATGCCAAGCCTTTGATTTCAAACACACTACCATTTACAAGACGTAATGTAGCAAATCCCCAATGTTCTTTATGTTGCCAACCGAGGTAGTAATCTTTAACTAAGTTGTTTGAGCTAACATCATTATTGATGAAGAAAATATCTATTTGGCTTGTCGTTGAAACATCAAAATAAAATCCATCATCTTGTGCACCTCCAATAAATCTATAAGTTTTATTAGATTCCATCTTGGAAGTATCTAAGATGAACTTAGCTTCGTAAAATTTTCCCTCACTTTTCTCACTCAATAATCTTGCTGTTCCTTCAGGAAAACTTACTACTCGGCATGTATTTTTCTTGAGTTCATCATCTGACCATGCTTGAAAAATAACTTGTATTTTGTCGTAAGTGTATTTGTCCTCAATAAAAATTTCAGAGCCTTTTGTAAAATATGATTTGTCAGAACCAGATAAAATGATTTTAACAGATTCATAAACCTCCTTGTAATTGGTTAATCCTGAGCCAAAATATGCGATAACTCCATCTTTTACAATATTCAAAATAGCTTTCCAATTATCCCGAACAATTGTCTCAATACCTGGATGTTCACTATTTTGTGCATAGTCTTTGGTAGAAATTATTTTTCCACCTTTTAGCTTTTGAACAACAAATTTACACTCCATAATTTCCTTCCGCCTACAAAAATTTTGGCAAAAACGGCAAAATTACTCATACATAAGCGTTTAGCTTACAAAGTAGCTAGGAAGTTAAAACCCTTGAGACTGCGTGCAATACATTAAAAATTGCTTCCGGAAAACCTTGAAGGAATTTTTAGGACTCATTGTTTTTGCCCAGCCTCGGAGAAATAAGAGTTTATACATCAACTCACCCTCGTAAATTGGCAAAGGTATTGAAAAGGATAGAGTTTTTCGCACCGCACTGGTAATGACCAATATATATTTAAGCTTAAGAAAAAAATGTGAGGATTTTGTGAGGAACGGTATTACATATCTAGAAAAAAACTAAGAGAGCAATTTTTTTGTATGTTTGCATACAATAGTGTTGAGTGATTTTTGCAGGGATGTGTCCAGATACGCGTGTTGACTGAGGCTTATGAAAGTTCTGCATCAGTACTAAAGCTGCAACTGCTAACAAAAAATAACCAAAACTCTTCTGAAGTCTATGAGCAGGAACAAACTCTGCCAAGTAGGCACCAAAAATAGTTCCTACACTAGCCGCCACAATGAAAGATAACATTAAGTGCCAATTGAAAGAAATATGTCCCCAGTAGCTCAAAAATCCAGCAATTGAATTAAAAACAATAATCAAGAGCGATGTACCGATCGCTTTTTTCATTGGTACTTTGCCCAACAGTACTAAAGCTGGAACGATCGCAAATCCACCACCAACACCAACCAAGCCAGTTAATATCCCAACTCCCAATCCTTCGGTGATTAACCACAACCAGCAATATTTACAAACTGGCGGGGGATACAAAGCTAACTGATCATCTGCGGCTATTTTTTGAGAACTACGACGAATCATGAACACCGCAGCTACCAACATCATGATGGCAAACAACATCATTTGCACAGTTTCGGTCACGACAGGTAGCATGGCAATTTTTGCCCCGATAAATGCTCCCAACATCGTTGCAGTACCAAAAATGAATGCTGTTTTAAACTGCACATTTTTAGCTCGCCAGTGAGGAATGATACCCAATAGGCTCACAGTACCGACAATCGCCAAAGTCATAGCGATCGCAGATTTTGGTGGTATACCCATAACGTAAACTAAAACTGGCAGAGCCAATACCGAACCACCACCACCAATTAAACCTAAACTCACCCCAATACAAGCAGCTAGTAAATGCCCAATTATCCAGGTCATACACTGCTCCGTTGATTATAAGGAAGTTTAGCCAGTAGCATTCCTAACGCACAGGTATCTGTAATTCCCGCCAGCATTAATCCGGCTCCCACCAGGCCACTCAAAAGCAAGAACCAAGGAGAAACCAATGCTCCGAGTAATGTGCCTGTCAACACCAAAGAACCCGCGACAATTTGTACTTGCCGCATTAAACTAATTGGGGCTTGTTTATTAATTGTGGTGGGATAACCTGCTGATTTCCAAGCTGTTATACCGCCATCAAGATGAGTTACTTCTGTAAATCCAGCATCAAAGAGTTTTTGCGCTGCCATTTTTGCGCGATTCCCAGAACGACAGTAGAGAATTACTTGAGTGTCTTGATTTTGAGGAACTTTGCGTGGCTCAAATTTGGACAAAGAAATTAGTTGTGCGCCGAAAATATGTTCTCCTGCATACTCAGATGGTTCACGCACATCTATTAGAGTGACAGTTTTTTGCTTGAGCAACTGTTTGAGAGTTGGAGCATCAACGGTTTGTAATTTGTGTGTATGAGAAGTTGTCATGATTATTTAACTTTGAGGAGAATTTGTAAACGCAGAGATATGGGCGGAGGGAAAACTTGATTGGTGGAATGACAAACTACAGAAATTATTGAGAAATGAGAGTTTTTGCGTAAGTTTTGATGCAGAGATGGTGTTTGATTACGCAGCAACATCACCGCAGCGCTGATTGGCGGGTACGGCTTCCATGATTTTTTTCGGGTTGGGTAAATTCAGGTTTGCCATTAATTGGATAAATTCTTCGCGGTTACGTCCCACAAGCCGAGGATTCCATAGCTTTTCTTCACCAATAGTGGAAACTGTATTACCTCGATAATCATGACCAGGATAAACTAAGGTTGCGTCAGGTAATGTAAACAATTTTTGGGTGATGGCATCATACATCATCCCGGCATTGCCGCTCTGAAAGTCAGTGCGTCCACAACCCCGAATGAACAGCGAATCTCCGGTGAGTAGATGAGTACCGTTAACTAAATAGGCATTATGGCTATCAGTATGACCGAGCGTTGCGATCGCCTCTATTTTCACTTTTCCTAATTCTAATACTTCACCATCTTTGATAAATCTGTCTGCACAGACAGCTTGGGCATTTTCTGGGACAATTCCCAAACAACCCGTTGCTTCCCGCAGTTTCGCTGCTCCTGTAATATGATCTGCGTGGATGTGGGTTTCTAAGCAGTATTTGAGAGTTAGTCCTAATTCTTGCAGTAATTGGCGATCGCGCTCCACCTGTTCTAAAACTGGATCGACCAAAATCGCTGTGTTTGTTGTTAAATCTGCAATCAAGTAAGTATATGTACTTGTATCTATGTCAAATAGTTGTCGGAATAACACGATGGCTAACTCCTGTTTTACTAAACTCATTCATAATATTGCTATATAGTAATATTTATATATTGTCTAGTTTTTAGCTAAAAAACCTGAGTTCGGCTCCTTATTACACCACTTCCCAAAAAAATGACCCAAATTTATCAATTTTCCATTCTTTACTCCTGCTCCCCGCCCCCTGCGGATATTTCAGCCCTTAATCAACTAATTCGACAATTGCTGTGATTAATTCTTCTGGTTCTATAGGTTTAGAAATATGTCGGTGAAATCCAGCGTTGATGGCTTGTTTTTCGTTGATTTCTCCAGCATAAGCCGACAGAGCGATCGCTTTAATATTTCCTCCTTGCGCTGGGGGCAGATTTCTCACTTGCTGCATCAACATATAGCCATCTACCTGGGGCATTCCAATGTCACTTAACAAGATATCTGCTGGGAAGTGGCTCAACGCTGTGAGTGCTTCTTTTGCAGAACTTGCCATAACTACGTTTGCACCTTCCTGTTCCAGCACAAAGGTGACAAATTCACAGTTATCAAAATCATCATCAACTACTAAAACCTTGATGCCATTTAAGTTTAAGGCTGGCTTCACCTGCTGACTATGCTGGTTGATTTGGCTTTGAACTGGCATTAGTGGTAGCCTCAATGTAAAAATTGCGCCTAGTCCTTCTCCTGGGCTTTGAGCTTGAACTGTGCCACCATGTAACTCAATTAAATGACGCACAATTGCTAGTCCTAAACCTAACCCGCCAAACTTTCTGGTGGTTGCGCTATCAGCCTGACGGAAGTAATCAAATATGAATGGGAGAAACTCAGGAGAAATACCTTTGCCATTATCACTAACCGTAATTTGAGCAACTGAGTCAAAGCATTCTAGGCGAACTTCTACCAATCCTCCTAACTGTGTGAACTTCAGAGCGTTCGACAGCAGATTCCAAACGACTTGTTGTAAGCGGGTAGAATCTCCAGCCACCTGCCCCACATTTGAGGTCAAAATCGTTTTGATGGTAATTGACTTAGCTTGTGCTGCCAGTCGGACTGTTTCGACAGCACCTTTAATTACCAATGTCAAATCCACAGGGCTAACATTGAGGCTCAAATTGCCTTGTAAAATTCGAGACACATCTAACAAATCTTCAATTAATTGGGCTTGGAGTTTAGCATTGCGCTCGATAGTTTTTAAGGCTTCCCTGGTCTTGGCTGGGTCTAATTTTTGGGATTGCAGTAACTGCGCCCAACCGAGGATGGGGTTGAGGGGTGTACGCAACTCATGGGACAGGACTGCTAAAAATTCATCTTTAATCCGGTTAGCTGTTTCAGCTTGTTCCCGCGCAGCTTGTTCTTGTTGTAGCAGTTGAATACGCTGTTGTTCTAGTTGTTTTTGGTCTTCAATATCTGTTGCGGTACCGAACCATTTGATTACCTGACCCCGTTCATTTTTTAACGGTACAGCTTGATGTAAATGCCATCGATACATACCATCGGCGCGGCGCATTCTGCCTTCGGCTTGATAGTAAGTTCCATCTTGTTGAGCCACTACCCAATTTTCACCCAGCCTCGGCGCATCATCAGGATGCACAACTGCTTGCCAGCCTTCAGTTTGTGCTTGTGTTAGTGTTAGCCCAGTGAAACTACACCAACGTTGATTAACATCAATTAGTACCCCTTTTGTATCTGCTGTCCAGACTAATTGAGGAATAGATTCAGCCAAATATCGATAGCGTTTTTCACTTTCCAACAAAGCTGCTTCTGAAAGTTTGCGTTCAGTAATATCCAATGCAATCCCTGTCATCCGTATTGGCTGATTATTGTCATCGTAAAAAGTTTGTCCAATTGCTGTTAGCCATCGCTCGCCTTGGGTGGGGTGAAGAATGCGAAATTCGGCATTCAGGTCGGTGCGGTGTGCTAGTGCTTGGCGTGCTGCTTGATCGGTGCGATCGCGGTCTGGTTCAATAATAGACAAAAGCCAATTTTGATATGAAGCTTGAGTAATGGCTGGATCAAGACCATAAAGACGATAATATTCAATTGACCAGGTAACTTGATTAGTTGTAATATCCCAGTCCCACACGCCAGCATTAGCAGCTTGTTGAGCAATTCTCAGTCGCTCTTCACTTTGTCGGAGGGTATCTTCGGCTTGTTGGCAATGACTAAAGTCATCCACCAATGCCGCAAATCTGCTTGTTGAAGATGCAGGTTCTTCTTCCTGAGTCAAACTGCGGGCAAACTGTTCTATTACTTCCGAGCGAGAAGTCCCTTGCTTTCTGGCCTCTGCGTCTAATAATTGCCATGCAGTAGCAGTCAGCGTGACACTAAATCGCTGTTTGGTTTCACCATCGCAATTACTCACAAATTTACCTGCACTATCCCGCTTCATAAGGCTCCGTCCGTATATATATACGGTTATTTCTATTGAAGCCTAATTTTTCTGCATAACAATCTCTCTAGGGGAAGATGATTTTGTCATTGCTTCTCATGAAGTTATATCATATCTGGCAAATCACTAATGATTCAGCATATCTGTGCAGAAAGACAAAACTCTTTTTCCCCCTGCTCCCTGCTCCCTGCGGTATGTATGATAAGTCTTTTAACAAACACGATATTATTTCCCTGGATGTAAATGTTGCTCGAAGAATCCGATTAATTCCTGCCAAGCATCTTCGGCAGCGGTGCGGTTGTAGTCTGAGCGTTCGTCACAGAAAAAGCCATGCCCTGCATCGGGATAAACTTTGAGGTGGTAGTCTTTGCCCAGTTCTTGAAATCGAGTGTTGATTTGCTGAATGCGAGCGCTCGAAATAAAAATATCTTGACCACCAAAAAACAAATAGACAGGTACAGTAATATCTGCAACGGCCTCAATCCACTCATCTAAAACCATGCCGTAAAAGGGAGCCGCGGCAGCGATTTGGTTGGATAACTTACAAGCGGTGAAAAAAGTCAATCCACCTCCCAAACAAAATCCCGTGACTCCAATCCGATCTGCATCAACATTTGGCAAAGACTTCAAATACCTCAATGCGGCGCGAATGTCATCTTCCAAAGGTTGTCCGAAATCTAACCGCCACATCATAGCCATCGCCTGCTCTAGTTCGTCATAACCAAATTTGTTATTTGGCAATTCACGATAGTATAAATCTGGTATTAGTACCTCATACCCTTGATGAGCAATTCGGACAGCGACATCTTGTATGTGTGTGGTCACGCCAAATGCTTCCATCAAAAGCAACACAGCGGGTTTGCGTCCAGGCTGATCTGATGTGATTAAGACAGCAGGCATTTGTCCAGATAAAGTAGAAATCAGCACCTCAGTTTGTGCAATTTTCATCTTCTATTTTCGCTAGAGTCTACTGATTTTTAATGATAATTCTTTATGCCTAGCGCGAGGCTCTAGCACTAACAGCACGTTGGAGATTAGCTAAAGCGCGATTGTAATCTAAAATTGCCGTAACTCGATTACCTTCGGCTCTGGTCAAGTCATTTTCTGCCTCAATCACTTCTGTTTGTGTACCAACACCAGCTTGATATCTAATTCTGGCGATGTTCAATGCTTCTCTAGCTTGTTCTAAACCTACACTAGAAGTCTGCACATTATCTAAGTTAGAGCGTAGTTGAGCGTAGTATTGTTCCACATTAAAGCGAATTTGGTCACGCTGATTCGCAAATTGAGTTTCCGCGATCGCAATATTACTTCTAGCTTGCGCCGCCCTAGCGTTGGCTGCTCCGCCATCGAATAAATTCACACTGGCTTGCAGTCCAATGGAATAACCATCAGTAATGCTGACACTATCGTTAAAGCGATCAAGTAAGTTATAACTTGTGACTAAACCAACTTGCGGTCTTACCTGGGCTAACGCCTGTCGTCGCTGTTGTTCAGAAATATTTCTTTGGGCTATTTGTTGCCGCAATTCTGGGCGATTTTGAAAGGCTTCAACAATAGTTTGTTCTAAGCTTGGTTGCCAAAGTCCTGCCAGTGCTACTGTATCAGCCGCTGTGATATCTACTGTCTGCGGTAAACTGAGTAAAGTCCCAAACTGACGACGAGCAATTTGCTGGTCTGATAGAGAATTTGTCAAGTCTTGTTGGGCATTAGCTAAATTTACTTGAGCTTGCAGTACATCAAATCGTGTTCCGATCCCGGCTCTTTCTCTGGCTTGAGCATCTCGCAAACTGGCTTGAGCATTGGCTACCGCAGATTGATTAATTCTGACTTGTTCATCTGCTTGTTGCAAATTGTAGTATTGAGTTTTGATATTGAGTTCAATTTCTCTAGATTGGTTTTCGACATCTAATTCATCTATACGTAACTGTTCTTCAGCTTGTTTAATAATTGCTTGACGGCTACCAGAGGTGTAGAGGTTGTAGTTTAGTTGTGCTGTACCGTTAAAAGAGGTACTAGGTTGAGAAGTACTACTACTAAAACCATTACCACTATTAGTTACACTGCCGTTGATATCAAGAGTGGGAAACAAAGCTGCTTGAGATTCTCGCAGTGCAGCACGACTACGTTCTAACTCTAAGATTGTGACTTGTAAATTGCGATTGTTACGTCTGGCTAATTCTAGAGCCTGTGCCAAACTTAGAGGGACAGTTGTTTGAATCTGCACCTCTTGTGGTTTAGTGGGAAATTGTAGAGGATTGGCACTAGGATTTAAGTTTTGTGGCGGTGTCTGCGGTGGCGTTTGAGCATTGGCGCTCTTTGGCACAGCAGAAATTAATAGGGCGATCGCCACAACAACCCAGGTAGAATGCACAGAAGACAGCATAAGGTTTAGAGATTAACGGGAAAATAGGGAATGGGGAGTAAAACAGAAAGTTTACGATATTTGATTTTGTCTGACTTCACCTGAACGGAGGATATCCGCTAAATCTGCGGTTAATTATTAGGTAATTGCCCAATTTAACCGACAATCAAACCATCCTGCACGCGGATGGTTCTTTTAGTTTGAGCCGCAATATCTGGCTCATGGGTAACAATCACAATTGTGATGCCTTGCTGGTTTAATTCTGTGAGTAAATTCATCACTTCATAAGAAGTTTCTGTATCTAACGCACCTGTTGGTTCATCTGCTAAAACTAATGCAGGCCTATTAACTAAAGCACGGGCGATTGCCACTCGTTGTTGTTGTCCCCCAGAAAGTTGACTAGGACGGTTGAGAATGCGATCGCCTAGCCCCACTCTGCGTAACGCATCCAAGGCTCTTTCACGCCGTTTACTTTTGGGTAAGTTAGCATAAACCATTGGCAACATCACATTTTCTAGTGCTGTTGACCGTGCTAATAAATTAAATTGTTGAAAAACAAAACCTATCCTTTGATTGCGGATATATGCTAACTCATCATCATTAAAAGTAGTTAGGTTTCTGCCTTCAAAAATATAGTTACCATTAGTCGGTCTATCTAAACATCCTAAAATATTCATCAGCGTCGATTTACCCGAACCTGACGCACCCATAATTGCCACATATTCGCCTTCTTCAATGGCTAATTGAATTCCCTTGAGAATGGGAACACTCATTTCTCCTAATTGGTATGTTTTAGTAATAGATTCCATCCAAATCATGTTTACCATATTATTTAGTACCGAGTAAAAATATCAATTATTACTTTTTACTTGTAAGTTATTATTTTAATATCTAACTACTATTAAATTTTTTGTTATTAATGAAATTAATCACTACGTAAAGCTGTAATAGGGTCTAATTTTGCTGCATTTCTAGCCGGAATAACACCAGCAACTAAACCTACAGATAATGAAAGTCCAAAACCTGCAATTACTGAAGCAAAAGAAATCACAAAAGGAAATTTAAAAATATTGGCAGCAACAAAGGCAATTAAAATCCCACTGCCCATACCAATACCACCACCGACAATAGAAATTACGATCGCCTCGGCTAAAAACTGATTCAAAATAGCGGCATTAGTTGCCCCTACGGCTTTACGAATGCCAATTTCTCGCGTTCGTTCTACTACAGAAACCAGCATAATATTAGCAATACCAATTCCGCCGACCACCAGAGAAATCCCGGCGATCGCTACGACCATAATTGTAAATAAACCGACAACATTAGTGAAGGTACTAACAATATCAGCTTGATTAGTAATCCGAAAATCATCAACTTGTGGGGGATAAATTTCGTGACGCAAGCGCAAAATATTCGTAACTTGAAATTGAGCCGCTTCTAATTTGTCCTGATTGCTAGATTTAATTAAAATTCCGCTTACCGACACACCTGTTAAAGCATTATTCCCGACCAATCTTCCCGACATACTAGTTAGAGGAATAAAAATTTGGTCATCTCTATCCATCGGCCCTTGAGCGCCTTTCGGTTCTGTGATCCCAATCACTTCATAAGTTTCTCCCTGAATGCGAATTTGTTCGCCAATGACTTTTGTACTATTGCCAAATAACGTTCTCTTGACTGTCGGCCCCAGCACAGCAACTTGCTTACTAGAATCAAGTTCTTCTTGATTAAAAAACCGCCCCTCTTGAGGATGAGTATTGCGTGCGTCTGGATAATTTAAGTCTGTGCCGTAAATTGTTGTGGAAGTATTTTCGCCACCATATACTACTTGAGCATTCCTTTGAAGATACGCCGAAACTAAATCTGCTGATGGCGCTTGTTGCGCTATGGCTTTGGCATCTTCCCAAGTTAAGGTAGTGGTAGAACCTAAACCTTGGCGGACATTACCACTTCTAGGCGCACCCGCTAAAACTTGTAATACATCTGTTCCTAATGCTTGGATTTGATTCTCAACGCTTTTTTGCACTCCTTGACCAACGGATGTAATAGCTATGACGGAAGCAATACCAATAATCACTCCTAGCATGGTCAGTCCGGTGCGTAATTTATTACTCCACAGTGTCTCCACCGCCATTGATAATATTTCTGTCAACGGTACTGTAGACTTACTAGGAATTTTGGGAATTTTGGCAATTTTTTCTAAACTCTTCACCATAGCAATTTTGGACTAACAGCCTGAATATATAAACCTTTTACTTTTGCCTTTTACCTTTAATTAGCATTACCACCAGAACGACCACCTCCACCAGAAGAACGACCACCTCCACCGCCTAAACCCGGAAATACACCACCTCGTGGCGTTGATTGCGGTCTTGACCCAGGTGGGAAACTCAGCAAGACTTTTTCATCACCGGTTAATCCTGATTTAACTTCTGTAAAATTATTAACGGTAACGCCTGTTTCAATCCGAGTAAATTTAGGTTGATCATCTGCGCTTAAAACATATACACCTGTAGCGCGTTCTCGCCGAACAACTGCGGCTGTGGGGACAACTAAAGCATTTTCTACTTCACCAACTTGAAATTCCATATCGACATTCATCCCAGAACGAAGTAAGTTTTGCGGGTCAGACAAAGATGCTTTGACCTGAAAACTAGTAACATTCTGCTCGACGGTTGCTTGAGCCGCAATTTGGCTGACTTTACCTTCAAAAACTTTACCTGGGTAAGCATCGGCTTTAATGGTCACTGGTTGACCAAGGCGAATTTTGGCAATATTTGATTCTGATAAATTAGCGACAACTTGATTTGTTGAAGCTAGAGCCAAAATCGAAGAAGATGTGGCGGAAGAAACGGCACTACCTGAAGTTGTAGGAGTGACAAAAGCCCCAGGATCAGAGAATTTTTGCGTCACCAGACCATCAAAAGGTGCGCGAATGATAGTGTCATTGATTTGGGCTTGGATATTTTGCAGTGAACCACGAGCCGATGTGACTTGGGCGCGGGCTACTTCAATATCTTCTTGACGGGTTCCAGCTTTTAATAAGGCTAAAGCTTCTTGTTGCTGTTTAACTGTAGCCCTGGCTTGTTGAATATCTTCTGAGCGTGAACCTGCTTGTTGCAGGGCTAATGCTTGTTGTGCTTCATTGACTTGGGCTTGGGCGCTATCACGCGCTGACCGTTTTTGGATGACTGTTTGGAGAGAAATCGCTCCAGAATTGTACAGTTGTTGATTACGCCGTAAATCATCTTCTGCTTGCACTAGGGTAGCTTGGGCGCTTCTTAAACGTGCTTGCGCTTGGGCAATGTCTTGGGGGCGATTACCTGCTTCTACTTTTTGCAGATTTGCTTCGGCTTGTGCTAATTGTGCTTGCGCTTGGGCAATATCTTGGGGGCGATTACCTGCTTGGGCTTTTTGTAGATTTGCCTCAGCTTGTGCGAGTTGTCCTTGTGCTTGAGTCAAATTTCCCCGCAGGTTAGAATCATCCATGTAGGCGAGAATTTGACCTTTTTTGACAAAATCCCCTTCTTTAACTAGCAATGTTTTGAGTACGCCAGAATTTTTGGGACTGACGTTAATAGAGCGTTCCGGCTTGACTGTGCCATTTGCGGAAACTGCGATCGCTAAGTTTTGTCTTTCTACTGACTGTGTTAAAGTCTTTTGTTTGGCTTCTTGGCGCGGCATTACGGCTACTCGGTAATAAACACCATAGCCAATTCCACCCAACAGCCCTAGTATCAAGAGCCACGGTAGCCAATTATACTTTTTTCTAATTTTCGGCTCTGAAGGTAAAGCTGATGAATCTACAGGGGTTGATGTATCAAGTTTCATAACTGTGTCCGTTATCGAAAATGGCTACCGAGCTAGTTATATGCGATCGCTATAGTGACTATATCAACATAAAATTTAAAATTTATAACTTATTATCAATCAAAAAGGACATTTTCTCTGCATGACTAAAGTCACTAATAATTTTTAATTGCTATATGACTAAAGTCATCAATTTTTTATGAAATTGGCTAATTTTTGCTTGAAAGTTAATGATATTTTGATGGACTATAGCAGTCCTAAATCATTTGTAAACTAAAAGATACCCGACTTCTTTAAGAAGTCGGGTATCTGAAGGTAAATATATAACCACAAAAGGCAAGATTTCAATTCATAAATCAAGAATTTATAATTCTTGCCTTCTGCCTTTTTCATCACAAAGATTAGGCTTGTAATCAACACAAAATAAAACTTTAATTAGCCACAATACCTTGCGGGAAGCTATTATTTACAGATGGTATTAATCGGGGTGAAGAAGATACTTCACTCACAGTTCCATCATACTGATTAACCTTCAGTACAGATATTCTATTATTCGCCGGCATAATATTTACAGCTGATTGAGAGACAACGTGTAGAAATGACTCAGTAGCATCTAGAGTTAGTTGAGCGCCACCAGTACCCATCTCCCCTCTCAGTACAACCCTCTGAATTTCTACTGGTGTGCTTGGGTCTTTGGCAATATCATAGACAGTTACACTGTTGTCACCAGGGTTGGTGGTATAAAGACGGGTTCCAGCCCGGTTAATAGCAATCCAGCAGATGAATAAGCCCGAATTAGGTACAGTTTTGAGGAGATGCAAATCCCCATCTGGTTCGTAAGCATAAACTCCTAATTGCCTACTGAGTGTGAACGCCACATATAAAATTGGTTGTCGGGGATGAACTTGGAGTCCTAGTGTGAGACCTAATGGATTTGGCGGGAATGCTGCTGGAGGTAGCTGTTGTGGTGAGTTTGGGCTTTGTTGCAGACGACCGTTAGGAAGAATTTGATAAGAACGCAGTAACCCAGTCCCGCCATCCATACCAAATAGCAAACGTTTATTTGGAGAGATGAGTGCTTGGGTTGGAAGAGAACCTCTGGGAACTGACGCGGTAGAATTTGGGATAGGAATCAATCTACCCCTTGGAGTTACGCGGAAGGTAGTATAGTTCGGTAGAGAATCGCTGGCTTCTGGGGAGGGAATCTGAGGTAATAAGTTTTGATTAACTACAGTCAGAATATCACCTGCTAAACCTAGACTAACTGGTGCTACTCCCCCACTAGGGAACGGCGATCCTTCTACCGGAGAAAGATTACCATCTTTGTTGATGTTAAACACAGCAATAGTATTTGACCCAGAATTTACAGCAAAAAGCTTTGTTTTTTCAGGGTTAACAATCACTTCTTGATCGGACGCAAAGGCTGTAATGGAAACGGGGCCACCCCCGACGATGGGAGCATTAGGAATACCTGCACCGCCAGTCGGAAAAGATGGAGTGGGTAATGGTGTGAGTGTACCTAAAGCATCGCGGCGGAACCCAAGAATAGAGTTACCATTGGGAGTAGGAATGTTGCTTTGGGTATAAACAACACCAGTGGAACGATACCATTGATACCAATGAGCATCAGCACTTTGAACTGCTAATCCTCCTGTCAGCACAAGGGTAGCCAAAGCACTGACTGTGAGACATTTTTTAGAACCCTGACGATTATTTTTACTAGTCTTAGATAGAATATTCATAAATTTATCCTGGTATATCACACAAATCTTTCTGTAGAGATATCACAGTTGATCCGAGAATTTATGCAAATTGCTTTAGGAGTTTAGAAAACTCATCAATGATAAATGACAACACAACAACCTAGATAAGCTGTTAAGCATTTAATTTGCAGATTGAGGCCGCAGGGAGTAAGGGAGAGGGTTTGCAGCTTTTATTACCATCAATATAGTGCAATTTAAATGACGATTAGCTTACATGAAAGCGTTACCCTAGA
The DNA here is from genome assembly GCF_059384975.1 of Nostoc sp. C96. Classification (NCBI taxonomy): domain Bacteria; kingdom Bacillati; phylum Cyanobacteriota; class Cyanophyceae; order Nostocales; family Nostocaceae; genus Nostoc; species Nostoc sp. C96. The sequence goes on from NZ_CM182020.1 coordinate 3,017,781, forward strand.
TGGTAAAGCTACAATCTAAACTATGACACCTGAAGAAATTGCGGTAACGCTGACAGAATTATTTGGTGCAGGAGCAGTGAATGCGATCGCACCAGGATCTTGGCAAATAGACTCATCGACTTTTCGGTTGTTAGTGTTGCTGTCAGAAGACCAAACTTGGTTGCGAGTGTTATTGCCAATTATGCCGCTACAAGAAGCGGAAACATTTTTAACACAATTTTTAGAAGCCAACTTTGATGAAACTCAAGAAGTCCGCTACGCCATCTATGACGGGGTAGTTTGGGGTGTATATCACCATAACAGCGGTACATTAGCGAGTGCAGATTTTGCCAATGCGATCGCCAGGCTAATATCTCTACATAAATCTGGCTTAAATGATGTCTTCAATCGATTCATTGAAAACCGCCTGCGCCAAATTATCCAAGCAGCAAAACAGCAAGGACAATCTCTGCAAACCACAATGCAAAACTTGGATAGATTTTATGCTGAAGGCTTGATGGGGGAAATTAACCAATCGGCTGATGATCGAGAACAAGTATTAGCCACTTGGCGATATCAACTAGAACGGCTTTGGAATGAAGTGTGAAGTATGAATTTCATACTTTTGCTTCCTGTTTTATCCCTACAGCCAATATTACAATAAAGTGTTTATTGATTATGGATATTATCGAAATTCTCAAAGATGATTATCAAAGATTTCCAGACAATCAAACATATTCAATATATGCTGAAGATGTTTATTTTCAAGATATGGTTTTTAAATTTCGGGGCGTTAAACTGTATCAATGGATGATTAAATTTATCAAAACTTTCTTTTTAAATCCCAAAATGGATTTGCATAACATTGAACGTTTAGGAGATACCATCAAAACTGAGTGGACACTAAGTTGGAATAGTCCTTTACCTTGGAAACCCCGCCTTTCTATTTCTGGCTGGAGTGAATTACTACTCAATGCTGACGATTTAATTATTTCTCACATTGATTATTGGAACTGTTCACAGGTGGACGTACTCAAACAGCATTTCTTTCCAATCAAATAGTGTGATAGCTTGCTCAGATCCCCGACTTCTTAAAGAAGTCGGGGATCTTGTTGTTCACGAATAATTGAGCGAACTAAGCACTCATTTCTAACATTCGTTGCATAGGACGCAACGCCGCCAGGCGAATATCCTCAGACATGCTAATTTCAGGAGCGCGGTTTTTCATAGCTAAATACAGTTTTTCTAATGTATTTAGTCGCATAAAAGGACACTCATTACAGTTACAGTTATTTGTCGGTGGCGCAGGAATAAACTGCTTTTGGGGAGCAAGTTTTTGCATTTGGTGAATGATTCCTGGTTCTGTCGCCACAATAAATTCTTGAGACGCGCTGGTTTGGCAATATTTGAGTAAAGCTGCTGTCGAGCCAATGTAGCTGGCGTGGCGCAAAACGCTAGTTTCACATTCTGGGTGTGCGATCGCCTCGGCTTGAGGATGTGCTATTTTTAACTGGACGATTTTCTTTTCCGAAAAGGTTTCATGGACAATGCAGCTACCTTGCCACAGTACCAAATCTCTGCCAGTTTGTTCCATTACATAGCGCCCTAAATTCCGGTCTGGCGCAAAAATAATTGGTTGGATCTTTTGGTATCTGCTGCACAATTTTGACCGCATTAGAACTGGTGCAGATAATATCACTCATGGCTTTAATTTCAGCCGAGCAGTTGATATAGGAAATTACCAGATGATTGGGGTGCGCTGCTTTAAAAGCTGCAAATTCTTTTGGTGGACAGCTATCGGCTAAAGAACAACCAGCTGCTAAATCAGGTAACAGTACTAATTTATCAGGATTAAGTATTTTGGCGGTTTCTGCCATGAAATGTACACCTGCAAAGACAATCACATCTGCATTCGTCTGTGCTGCGGCTTTTGCTAGTTGTAATGAATCACCAATAAAGTCTGCAATATCTTGAATATCTGGTTCTTGATAGTAATGGGCTAAAATGACCGCGTTGAGTTCTTTTTTCAGCTGCTCAATAGCCGCAAATAAATCGCGTGGTAGTTCACCCAGTTGGGTTTTGTCTGTTGGTGCAAATGCAGTTGTAAACACAGTTAGGGGTTGTTTTGGGTTGCAAATGTTTTGTCCAGTGGATTCAATTATAGTAGTTTTTACCAAAAATAGGAGACAAAGATATTAAAGACTGTATGAGGACGTTAGGGTATGGGGGAGAAAATATGTAATTATTGACTATAATTGCCAATTTATCAATCTGGCATAAATGTAGGCGATCGCTTCACTCATGACTACCCGCACGCCTTGGCTAGAATTCCACCATTTTTGTGGATCATAATCTTGGGGTTTGGCAGAAATAATTCCGACTTGAATTTTAGGTGTAAATATCTTTTTAAATATCAACCAGCTTCTACGAGCATGAGCATCAGTTGTAAATAAATTAATTGAATCTATCTGTAAATTTTTATCTGATATGTGCTGCAATAATGCTGTAGCAGAAGCATTTGTCCTATCTTTAACTACATTAGGTGCAGGAACAACAATCAATTTTTCTTCTGATATACCCAATTTAAATAATGTACGAGCAGCTATTTCGGCAAAATTATTATACTCAGCTAAATAAAATCCTTGTTCTATTTTTGAGCCGATGGTAAATATTTGGCGATAAGAACCAGCTTGAAATTCGGCGGCGGCTTGTTCTAAAGCGTAATCTGATATCCAGCCATCAATTACTAACGCATCGGCTGATTTAGTTGGAGAATTTACGGCGAGAAATGGGTACAAATTATGAATGACAAAAAATATAGTAGCAGCCAAAACTGCCAACAATAAAGCCCATCCCTGCGCCGTAAGTGTCCAAATTTCTTGGTGTTTAATTAACCGCATTAAACCTTAGCGGAACTTTGGGCTTTTAAATAAGCAAATACCGATTTATCACCAATATCAGCGGGAATTGCTTGGAAGGTTTTACGCAAAGCAAATACTAAAAATAAAGTTGCCCAAACTCCTAATAAAATCTGTTCTAACTGAATTGGTAAAACTCCGACAAGATGTCCCAACAAAAGCAAGGGAACTGTAAAAGTTAAAACTTTTGTTTCGAGACGATTAAAGCAAAATGCTTCTTTAAAATAAATGCCTGTCAACGCTGCAAAAGTAAAACCTATACCTAAAATAGTCAATGGGTTTGTGTATACAGTCACAGCAAAAGGTTGACTGTCAACATGAGCAAAAATAAACGCAGAAATACTCCCAATTAACCAAAAAACTTGTAACAGTCGGTGCAGTGGAGCCATATATATATGGATAGTTAGCAAACTGACACCGAGAGCTAAACTAAAGCAGGTATATAAAGGGGTAATTGCTTGGATGGTAGCTGGGTTATTGTAAAACAATGCCAAAACAGTACCCGCAGTAAAGCTGAGTGCAGCTACCATTAACCCAGCACGATAGATAATAACACCAGTGCGATCGCTCTGATTAATTGTGAATTCGCCAAACTGGCCTTGATACACTGGTGATGGAGATATAGTTTGCGTAGTCATAGATTAATAGTGATGAGTGTGCAGTTATCTCAATTTCTAGTCTAATAATTAATCACTTCTAAAGTATCTTGGCAGTTTATCTGCAACTGTGAATGTGCATTACCTCCATTGATGGCTATTTCTACCCAGCCATGACTCCCGATTAAGGCTACAGCTGCGCCAATTTCGCCATTACTGTACTTTTCACACCCTGGTATTGTCAACCCAGCAATTTTTACTAACCATGTTTTACCTGCGACGTAATTTCCCGGAATATTGCTAATTAAGTTACCAAAGTGATCTATATATTGAATATGCCCCAACACACCACGGCTAGTTGTTTGACATTTGCCTATATTTAGTTCTAGCAAAGTTGCTGGATTGATTTCTTGTCCTAAGTGTCTAAGGGGAACACCACTAGCAAGGTTAGCTCCCACAGGTGCAAAAATATCTCTACCGTGAAAAGTGCGGCTAGGTTGGAGAGTGCGCCAGTAATCAGAGTTTGTCAGTTCCACGGCTGCTATGGCGGGAGTTTGGCTTAATACTCCACTGAATATGCCATTATCGGGGCCGACTAAAAACCCTCCAGCAAATTCTACTGCGATCGCCCTTCTTTTACCACCCACACCGGGATCTACTACTGCTATGTGTACTGTTCCATTGGGAAAGTACGGATAAGCATTCATCAAGCAAAATCTAGCAGCAACAATATCTTGTGGCGGAATTTGGTGCGTTAAATCTACAACCCTGAGCATTGGGTTGATTTGGGCAATTATACCTTTCATCACCCCGACATAAACATCGCGATCGCCAAAATCACTGAGTAAAGTTAGGAGCGATGCTGGATTTTCTGGACTCTCTAACATAAGCCAATTATTAAAATATGTATTAAGACATAATTTTCTGTAGCAACAGCTACAAAATATATGTTATGTTATGATTAATAGACATAAAAAAGAATAATGAGGTTAATTACTATGAGTCAAAATAGATTAGAAGCTATGAGACAAACCAAAGAAGTCCACAGACAAAACCTGAGAAAAAATCTAGAGCATCGCTTAGAAGTAGCGAAAGCTCAAGGTAATGAAAGGTTGATTAATCAACTAGAAGCAGAAATGAGATACCTTGGCTAAATTCCCTAAAGCAAGAGTTGATTGTTTATAGTTTTGTTGTGTGGAAATCCCCGCTGCGGCGGGTTTTTTGTTGGAGAAAAGTTAGACAGCATAAATTAAGGCAAAAGTTAAAGGTCAAAAGTAAAAAGACATATTCTTTTTACTTTTACCTTTTTATTTTTGACTTTTTACTAAGCCTTTGGCTTGTATGTTGAAGCAACATGTAATTCTTTCAATTGCTTAACATCTACCCCAGAAGGCGCATCTGTTAACAAGCAACGGGCTTGTTGTGTCTTCGGAAAAGCAATCACATCACGGATAGATTCTTCCCCAGCAAGTAACATCACCAAACGATCTAAACCGTAGGCGATACCACCATGCGGCGGTGTACCGTATTCAAAAGCTTCTAGAAGGAAACCGAATTTACTTTGTGCTTCTTCCGGTGATAAGCCAATGGTTTCAAATACCTGTTCTTGAATTTCTCGCTGATAAATTCGCAAACTACCACCGCCAACTTCAAAGCCGTTAAATACCAAATCATAAGCTTGGGCGCGGGCGGTTTTTAAGTCGTGTAAGTCATCGGGGTGCGGTGCGGTAAATGGATGGTGTAATGCTTCCAAACGTTTTTCGTCAGCATTCCACTCAAACATCGGGAAATCAACAATCCATAACAAATTGAGTTTTTCAGGATTGATTAAACTAAATTCTCTGGCTGTAAATTGCCGTAATCTGTCTAAAGTTTTGTTAACAGTACCAACATCCCCAGCCGCAAACAATAACAAATGTCCGGCTTCTGCACCTGTGCGGCGGAGAAGTTCGGCTTTTTGTTCAGCTGTGAGGTTGTCTTTAATTGCACCGATGGTATCAATTTCACCATCTTCTCTGACACGAATGTAAGCTAAACCTTTCGCCCCAGCTTCACTAGCTTCTCGGAAAATGTCGCCACCTGGTTTAATGCGGACATTAGAAATTCGGTCGTTACCGTTAGGAATGGGAAGGATTTTGACAATCCCACCGTGAGCAACAGCATCCTTAAAGACTTTGAAACCAGAGTCTTTGAGGATATCGGAAACATCGACTAATTCTAAATCATAGCGGGTATCTGGTTTATCGCTACCGTAACGTTCCATCGCCTCAGCGTAGGTTAAACGCGGGAATGGATGGGGTAACTCAATCCCTTTAACGGTTTTGAAAATCTGACAAACTAACTTTTCGTTGAGTTCAATAATTTCTTCTTGAGACATGAAACTCATTTCCATGTCTAATTGGGTGAACTCTGGCTGTCTGTCAGCGCGTAAATCTTCATCACGGAAGCAACGGGCAATTTGATAGTATCTGTCCATACCAGATACCATCAAGATTTGTTTAAATAGCTGGGGTGATTGGGGTAACGCAAACCATTCGCCAGGGTTGACACGACTGGGTAGAACATAATCCCGCGCACCTTCGGGAGTAGAACGGGTGAGGACGGGTGTTTCCACTTCGATAAAATTTTCCCCATCTTCTAAATAGCGCCGCATCGCTTTGACAACTTGATGACGCAACTGCATATTTTGCGCCATGCGATCGCGCCGTAAATCCAAATAACGGTATTTTAGTCTTAAGTCTTCCCGCACCGATTCAGTGTCAGCACTGGAAACCTGGAATGGTAGCTGCTTGCGGACTGCATTTAACAATGTAATTTTGTCCGCGTAGATTTCCACTTCACCTGTGGGTATGCGGGTATTGAGAGATTCTTCGGGACGTTGCGTTACTCTGCCGGTGATTTCGACGACGTATTCATTCCGCAAAGCATTGGCTTGCTCATAAGAGTGGGGGGTGCGTTGCGGATCGCTGACAATTTGGACTGTTCCAGAGCGATCGCGTAAATCTAAAAATATCACGCCCCCATGATCGCGGCGACGGTCTACCCATCCGTACAAGGTAACAGTTTCTCCAATATCTTCTTTTCGGAGTTCGCCGCAATAGTGAGTTCGCATAGTAGTTAGTGTGTTCTTCCGGGCTAGATGGGTCAATAAAAGTCAAAGCTTTCCCATTATCTAGCATCAATAGTATCTAATTGAAGAACCGATGGCATAATATCTTAGCAGAAGGCAGTGGTTCGGCTACGCTCACCAACCGGAGGCAGGAGGATAAACGATTTTTAAGCTTGCCCAACCTCTAAGCACAGTTCAATCGCTTCTTTTATACGTTCCATCAATTCGTCTAAAGATTTAGCTTGGGTATGATATCCAGCCAGACTCGGCACGGAGCCAACAAAATAACCGTCAGAGTCTCGCTCTATAATCACGTTAAATTCTCTCGTCATTTGGAAAATAATCTTTTGGTGGCGTAAGGCTAAGAGAATATTCTGATTAGAAAGATAGCTCGCGCTGACTAAGTACACAATCTTGAAGGTATAAACTAATTAATTCTTGATAAGAAATCCCTTTTTCTTCTGCTTTTTTTTGAAAAAATTCAATTACCTCAATGCCTAAAGGTAAAGTGACTTGTTGCTTTAGTTGTTTAGCATAAGGATTAGGACGACTTTTCATATTAGCAAGGTCATATTCTGGTTTCATTATTTTATCCTCGATATTGTTGACTTTCTTTTTGAGTAGCCTTTCGTGCGGAAATAATTCTGATTATAGATTCTTGTTCTCGGAAACAATGAACAATTAGTAATATTCGCATTTTTGAGCTTCTACCTAGCAATAAAAATCGGTCTTCCGCATCAGAATGATCTTCATCCCAGAATTCAATTGCATTATCATCATAAAATACTGATTTTGCTTCTTCAAATGAAACACCGTGCTTTTTTTGATTGATTTTATTTTTTTCGTTATCCCACTCAAATAATAATTGATTCATGTTTAGTAAATTATTTAGTTTTGTAGTCAGGTATTTTAAGGTAATGGCAAAACCTGAGCGTTAGAGAGAATAAAAGTAGCCCTAATACACCATTATCATACGGTGATTACAAATAAATTTAACCAAATATTGACCGAAATCGGAATATTGAGCGAAATCGGAATATTACGCTGTAAATTTGTATATAATCTCAGTGATAATGCTTAGTAACGCAATTATGCCGCCAGACTACTCCGGTCAAAACTTGCGAGGTCGTTCATTTAAAGGTCAAGATTTGACTGGGGCTAATTTTAGTGGTGCAGATATTAGAGGGGCTAACTTTACTAATGCTATTCTCAAAGGAGCTAATTTCACAGGTGCAAAAGCTGGACAACCAGGATACTGGGTATTGCTTCTAGCAATGTTTTCATCATTTCTAGCTATACTCTCAGCATTTACAGCTGGGTTAACTACTGTATTTAATCAAAGCTTACTGAATCCTGATCCTATAGTTCATATTATTACCTCTGTTGTAGTTTTGATAGTTCCATTTATAGTCACAACTACAAAAGGATTCCCACTATCTTTAATATCTATAGCTTTTTCATTAGCAACTTCTACATTATTAGTAATATTTTTAGCTGTGTCTGGTCATGTATCAACAGCACTATCTGTTATTTTCACAGCAATAGGAACATTAACAGGAGCTACCACTGTAGCAGCTACTATAGCTGGGGTAAGTACAGTAGCTGGAACTATAATTGCTACAATTGTTAGTATTGCAAGTATAATTGCATCTTTAGTAGGCACTGTAGCTGGAATTAGTGTTGTTGTTAAAACATCTGGAATGGTAGCGAAAATTGAATTATTTGCAGACTTAGCAGTTGCAATCATGGTATCAATTGGTGCTATTCAAGGTGTTTACATAGGTTGGCGAATACTGGCAGTAGATCCCAAATATTCTTTGATTTATCCAATAGCAATTAACTTTGCTACTACAGGTGGAACTAGCTTTTATGATGCTAATTTAACTAATGCGGATTTTACTGGTGCAACTCTCAAAACTATAGATTTTAGAAAAGCAAATATAACGCATACCTGTTTTTATGAATCGAAAAAACTCGACTTTGCTAGAGTAGGTGATTCAATATTATCCAACCCAACTATTCTTAATTTACTCGTAACTGGTAACGGTAGAGGAAAATCTTACACTGGTGCTAATCTTAAAGGCGCAAACCTGATATGTGCAGATTTAAAAGAAGCAAATTTAAAAGATGCTGATATTAGTGAAGCTACCTTTAAAGGAGCTTGTTTGGAGGGGGCAAATTTAACTTTAGCTCAAGCTGTAGGAACTGATTTTACCAAGGCTCAAATGACTGGCGCTTGTGTAGAAGCTTGGAATATTGAAAGCACAACCAAATTAGATAATGTTGATTGTCGCTTTATTTATCTCCTAGAAAATCCCAAGCCTGGAACAGATGACAGAGAACGCCGTCCTAGTAGTGGCGATTTTCAACCGGGAGAATTTACTAAACTATTTGAAGAAGTTGTAAATACTGTTGATTTGATTTTTCGCAACGGTATAGACTGGAAAGCTTTTGTTGCTGCCTTCAAAAAAGTACAAGTACAAAACGAAGACATAGAATTAGCAATTCAGAGTATTGAAAATAAAGGTGATGGTGTAGTTGTTGTGAAGGTCGCAGTACCTGTTGATGCTGATAAGGAAAAGATTCATAGTAATTTTACGCAAAATTATCAGTTAGCACTGCAAGCTGTTGAGGAAAAATATAAAGCTCAATTACAAGCTAAAGATGAACAAATAGTCATTTATCGCCAACAAAGTGCAGATATGAAAGAAATCATTAGCTTGTTAGCCAATAAGCCAATTAACGTTCAAGTTTATAATAAGGTAGAGAATAAAAATATGCCTAATGGTAACGATTCTAGCCGAAACTTTAATATTGGCAGTATCGGTGGAGATTTTAATAATAGCGGCACAATTAATTTAGGTGAAATTAGCGGTATGGTAACAAATACTATTAATCAGTTACCACCTTCACCAGAACCAGATAAACCCGGAATTAAAGAATTATTAGAAGAATTGAAAGCAGCGATTGAGGCGGACAAAGATTTAGCTGAAGAAGATAAGGCGGAAGCGTTAGAACAAGTACAAGCTTTAGCTGAAGCGGGTAAAAATCCTCAAGAAGGGGCGATGCAAAAGGCGGCAAAAACGGCGGTGAAAATTTTGAAAGGGACGATCGCTAGTTTACCCACTACAGCCACACTGGTTGAGGCAGGTAGTAAACTGTTGCCGTTGATTTCTAAATTTTTGGGCTTGGGTTAAAAAAATGGGCAGGCATTCCAGCCTACCCTACAAGAGTTTTATGAAATAATCTTTCGTAATTAGTGAGTACGAGGGGCATTGAAGGCTTCCCAGGCGGCTTTGGCTGCATTTTGGAGGCGATCGCCAAAATCAGCAAATTCTTTCCAAAGTAAGTGCCAGTTTTTCTCTGTTTCTTCTTGGATAACAGCCCAAGCATTTTCCAGGCGATCGCGTTCAATGAGTTTTTCGCCTTCAATGGCTTCTCTCGCTTGGCGCACAGCATTTAAATATGTTTCGCGGGTAAGAGTACCGGCTGATTCTGCTTCAGCTTGGGCGCGTCTTTTGAGTGCTTCAATTAAAGCTTTGGTTTCGTTTTTCACTTCATCAGTCTCCCCAGCCATTTCTGCTTCTACCATTTCATTAGTTTGAGAACTGATTTCTACAACTATAGTAGATTCAATTGATTCAAAATTATTACCAGTCATAGTTACAATATCCTCGTAATTAATTTTCCCAACAAAAGACAAATGACTAATATTTTGTAGACAGTTGTTGTTCTAATTTCAGCAATTGTTCAACCCGTGATTCTGTGTCAGGGTGACTAGAAAACAAGTTACCCAAAAACTTACCAGAGATAGGATTGATAATTAATAAGGGTTCAAAAGCTGGATTAGCATCTAAAGGTAACTGTCGTGCTGTTGCTTCTAATCTTTGGAGGGCGCGGGCTAAAGCGCGGGGATTACCTGTTAATCTGGCAGAACCAGCATCGGCAGAGAATTCTCTGGTACGAGAAATACCCAGTTGAATTACTGTTGCAGCTATTGGCGCTAACAATACAGTTAACAATATTCCTAACGGATTACCACCTCTGTCATCATCCCGTGAACCACTGCTAAACCACAAACCGTAACTCACCATTTGTGCGAGGAAAGAGATAGCACCGGCAATAGTAGCAGCTACGGCTTGGGTTAAGGTGTCACGATTGATAATGTGAGTCAGTTCGTGGGCAATCACACCTTCTAATTCGTCTTCTGGGAGGATACGTAAAATCCCTTCAGTCACAGCCACAGCCGCGTGTTCTGGATCACGTCCTGTAGCAAAAGCGTTAGCAGTTTGACCGGGAACGATGTAAACTCCTGGCATAGGTATATTAGCGCGTGCAGCTAATTTTTCCACCATCCTATATAGCCCTGGTGCTTCGGCTGCACTCACTGGTTGGGCGCGATATGCTGCTAATGCAATCTTATCTGATTGATACCAAGAAATTAAATTAGTTACTGCTGCTAAACCTATACCTATAATTAAGCCGCTAGTGCCACCAATTACCCAATAACAGATAGCAATTAATAAACCACTGAGCGCACCAAGCAATGCAACTGTTTTAAATTGATTTCCCATATTTATGCTCTCCTATTAATGCTGTATGATTTTTTTCAGCTTTGATCAATCACAGCATTACTTAAGCCACATATAGATTGTATCCATCCCAACACATATTTATCAGGTAGAGATTGCGCCCCAAGACAGTACGGTTTTCCTACTCACGTCAGCAAATAATAACTTACTTGAAAAGTAAAAAAAATTAGGATTCACTTAATCTAGTCAGAGTGTTAAATTAAACTATCAATTTAAGAAAAAATAGTAATTAATTCCCAATCTAGATAATATTTATTCTTTAATAATTAGTCTTAAACAGATATAGGACTTACGCAAGTGTCAGATTTTTTTCGTTGAGGCTGTCAATAGTCCAAAAAAACCTTGATTTTTGACCATTAACTCTTGTACCAAAAAATAGGTGTGCCAGTTGCGTAAGTCCTGAGATAAAAATAATTGCTGTAGGTAACATAATGGTTTAGCGATCGCTCGGTTTATCCTGTTCTCTTCCACACTCATCAGAAGATTGTGTCCAAATTTGGCTGAGTTTCATATCCTGGAGATAGACAGCAAGGAAAGCGGCATGACCAGTCAAAAAAAACCATCAAAAACTCTCAAAATTGCTGTAGTTGGAGATATTCACGACCAATGGGAAGTGGACGATGCCATTGCACTCAAGTCTTTGGGTGTGGATTTAGTACTATTTGTGGGAGATTTTGGCAATGAATCAGTGGAAGTGGTAAAAGCGATCGCTTCCATTGATATCCCCAAAGCAGCAATCATGGGCAACCACGATGCTTGGTACACTGCTACAGAATGGGGACGAAAGAAATGTCCCTACGATCGCGCTCAAGAAGACTGGGTACAAGAACAACTTGATTTATTGGGTGCAGCCCATGTCGGTTACAGCAAGTTAGATTTTCCCGACTGGAATTTAACAGTAGTTGGCGGCCGTCCTTTTAGTTGGGGTGGCCCAGAATGGAGATTTGCAGACATCTGCAAAGAACGTTACGGTGTCACAGATCTGGAAGAATCAGCAGCTAAAATTACCAATGCAGTCAAAAGCGCTGCTGGCGACGCAATTATTTTTCTGGGACACAATGGGCCGAGTGGGTTAGGCGATCGCCCCGAAGATCCCTGTGGTAAAGATTGGCATCCTATCGGCGGCGACTTTGGCGATCCAGACTTTGCCGAAGCCATTTCTCAGACGATCAATATGGGTAAAACCATTCCCTTAGTTACCTTTGGACACATGCACCACAATTTGCGGCACACCAAAAAAGTGTTACGCACATCAGTGTTTAGAAGTCCGGAAGGCACAATTTACTTAAATGCAGCCAGCGTCCCCAGAATTATCGAACATGATGGACACAAACAGCGGAATTTCTCGATTGTCAACTTAGAGGCAGGTGTAGTTACACAAGCTGCCTTGGTTTGGGTAGGCAAAGATTTACAAGTGATCTCAGAGGAAATTTTGTATGAGCTTTCCCCTAGTAAGTTGTAGATATTTACTTTCAGTAGTGCAACCTGCGTAGATGTAAGATATATTATTATCTGTCAGCTTTGTTGCTCACCAAAAAATATAGGGTAAGCAGTTGCTCGACAGTTTTACTGGAGAGGTGGCAGAGTGGTCGAATGCGTCCGACTTGAAATCGGATGAACCGAAAGGTTCCGGGAGTTCGAATCTCCCCTTCTCCGTTGTTATATCCAAACTAGCCGAAAAAAAGATTAGGGTAGCAACTAGTATCATGTTCGCTACCCTAAAATATATTTATATTACTTAATTACTACAAACAATTACTTAACTTCATTAGCCGCAAACTTCTCGACTCTACCTTTTTTCACAGCTACAACTACATCAAAGGTAGAACAATAAGAAAATGTCACATCGTTAGCTTTGTTGTAGAGATTAACTACATGACCTGCACCACCAGGTTGAATTCCGATAGGTTCAAGGTCGCCAAAGAAGAAACGACGCAGCTGATCACCATTACCAAAAACACCTTTGTTCTTAGTGATCAAATCAATTTTTTGTTGAGCAGACAAACCTGTAGCATCAGCAGCTGAGGCTGGAAGTATTGAAATTGAAGGTTTTACAGCCTGAAATGAAACATTCCCAACTGTCAATAAACCAGCTATGGCAACACCTGTAAGTAATGAAGGGGCGAATTTCATGGGTTAATTCCTTATATTTGAGCTTCGTAGCTATTCAGAGCATCTCAGATACTACTGAAGCTCATCTGAAACTTAGCCATAAATTGTCTGAATTTATTCCTTAATAAGATTCAGTTTAAACTCAGCATTTTCTCAGGTAATTGTGATGTCAAAAATCTCAGCTAATTTTTAAGGCTATTTCAGATTGTTCTCACCTAGACTTAAGCTAAGATTTTTAGTATTGTTGACGTTACTTTTATTGCAACTGCAAGTGGTATTGCTGTGACTAGCCTGAGAAGATGGCATCGTTTCATTAACAAAATTCCTAACCAAGCCTATCTCTGGGTGGCAATCCTCATTTTTGGCGCATCTGGTGCAGTTACTCGGAAATTAACAGAAATTGGTTCGCAAAACTTAATAAATGGGAGAAACCCAATTTCGCTGTGTAATGTTTTGTTTGTTGGCAATATCTGTGCTTTGATGGTGCTGCTCATCATCTATCGGCGACAGTGGAACAAAAGAGCAATAAAGCAAATATCTGTAAAGCATTGGCTAGTGTTATCGGTAGTCTCTATCCTATCAGGGGCGTTGGCTCCTGGTTTAATTTTCCAGGCATTAGCACTCACCAATGTTAATAATGTAATTTTAGTTGGTAGATTAGAACCGCCACTAGCTTTAGCCTTATCAATCTGGTTATTAAGAGAACGGGTAAATATTTGGGAAATTATTGGTGCGATCGCTGCTTTTGTTGGTGTTGCACTAACTGTCTTACTCCAGCCGCCTGGACATACCATGATGAATATACCAGGCTTTCATTTGGGTGCAGGTGAAATTCTGACAGCAGTGGGAGCAGTAGCAGCAGCAATAGCTACAGTGCTTGGTAAAAAATATGTCTCCCATATTCCTTTAGGAATTTTTACCATCTATCGGACTGCTCTGGGGACTGTAGTATTTTTCTTTCTGGCTATACGGCTATACGGTCAACACCATTTTGTAGAAGTATTTTCACCTTTTTTGTGGCGGTGGATGTTGCTGTATAGCGTGGTGATTGTAGTATTAGGCCAGTCCCTATGGTTTAAAGGTTTGAGAGCTACTACGGTTTCTGTCGCTTCCTTAATTGGTTCGTTTACTCCAATTGCAGGTATTGTGGCTGCTTATTTTATCCTCGATGAAGTCCCGACTGTACCTCAATATATAGGTGGTAGTTTGATTATAGTTGGGATATTAATCAGCCAACTGGGAGTTATGCGTCAAAATCGTCTTGCGACTGCTGCAGATCAGGCAAACTCTACGCAAGTACAACAAGTAGAAAGCGAAATGGGATTTAAAGGCATTTAATATTTTCAACTTATCCAGATGTAGATTCTTGTGGAAGCATTTCTGCATCTTCACCTGCAACCGCAGTATTAGCATCATCAGATATACCAAAACCATCTGCAACATCTTTAATAAAACCAGCCACTGGTACAGCAATAATTAATCCCAACACGCCACCAATGTAAGTTCCCACCAATAAAGAAATTAACACCCAGATTGGTCTTAAACCTGTAAAACTACCTAACAATCGTGGTGCGATCGCTTGGTCAATCAACTGATCAATAATCACAGCTACTGCCAGCACTTTCACGGCTAACCAAAAATCATGGGTGGCTATAATTAAAGTAATGACAATCAAACTCAACACATCTCCGAAGGGAATCAAGCTTAAAATTCCCACTCCCAAACCAAACAGCAAGCCAAACTGGACTTGAAATAACAAAAACATGAATGTTTGGCTTAACCCCATCAGTACAGCTAAGGTTCCTTGACCAATCAAGTAATTTTGAAAGTTTTGCTGAATAGATTTACTTATTTGTTGGGTAAAATCCCCAGGCAGCTTCTTAAATATGCCATCCCAAAGTCTTGGCCCATCTAACAACAAGTAAAAACTTAAAACTACTGTAATTAATGCTCCCGAAACACTATCAATCGTATCGACAATAATGCTTAAAAGCTTATCTGATAGATACTCCACTTCATCGGGAATTTTATCAGTAACTTTAGTAAAAATTTGACTAAAATCTATGCTATTTCTCTGACTAAAAGCCCAATCATTTAAACCCTGCAATTTTGCTTCAGTTGAATCAATCCATTGAGGCAGTAATTTAACCATTTCATGAAACTGCTCAGAAACTATGGGTAATAATGTAATTCCCAAAGTCACCAGCATCAAACTTGCTAATACAAAAACGAGGGTAACTCCATAGTTGCGTTTAACTCCCTGTCGTTCCAATAATGAAACAGGGTAGTTTAAAACAAACGCAAACAAAGAAGCCAAAACAAGAATAGTAACTAAAGGTTGAAAATATTGAAATAATCGCAACAATAGCCATCCATTCAGAAACAATAGCGGAAATAACAGCGTTAAAATTAGCCATTTTAAGAGCCGATTAACTGATAAATTCATAATTATTCCTAGCTTTCTCTAAAAGCTAAAAGTTGTTCATCATTAATTCGTTGTGTTTGGTATAAAGTTGTGATGATTTGTGAAATAGTGAAAACTGCATGACCTCGATAACCATTCTCTCTTAGCTTTTCTTGCACTCCTTGTTCATGGTCAATTAAAACTACAATATCATGCACATTTAAACCAGCAGATTTCAATTTTTCTGCTCCTTCCATCACACTTTTGCCGCTGATGAGAATATCATCTACTACCGCTACTATTTCACCAGGCGCGAAGTTTCCTTCAATTACCTTACGTGTTCCATGTGCTTTCACTTCTTTACGCGGAAAAAGCATTGGACAATTCAAACGCAACGCTAAACCGGTCGCCGTTGGCAAAGAACCATAAGGTATACCCGCCAATCTATCAAAAGTCAAGTTTCTGATAATTTTTTCATAGGCACTGAGAACTTGATTAAAAACTTGCGGATTAGAAATAATTTTGCGTAAGTCTATGTAATAGGGAAACGTCGCTCCTGATGCTTGCACAAATTTACCAAACATAATGCAACCAATATCATAAAGTTGCAAAATTAAATCATTCTGGAGTTGCTGATCTTCAAAATGAACATCAGGTAGCCATACAGAACAGCTAGAAGCATCAGCATTAATTTGACTTTTTGTTTGATTAATTTCGGCACGTAAAGATTGGATTTCCTGGGATAAGTTTGGGTTTGACAACATATCTTGAGGTACAGGAATTAGCAATCCATCACCATTACTATTTAAGCCAGCTTCTAAGATTTGCTTAAGATTACTACCCTCAGCCCAAATGCTGCGTGCCATTATGGTTCTTTCTGGTGCCACTGCCCGAATTAAACCCAAAACTTCAGGATTAGTTGTTCCTACTTCTAAAGCTAATTCTTCTGGGGTTCCCCAGTTTTTTGCTTCTTTGACCACCTGCAAATAAAGCGGTGAATCATTAGCAGGATACTGTTGTAGAGTTTCGGCTCCAGGATTAGAAGTACAGCATAAAATAAACACTGCTTTATCAGGATAAACCAAAAACGGCGCAACATGATCTTGCCCTGTATATGGGCTGAGAGTAATTGCATCCACATGCCATTCTGCAAATACAGTGTGGGCAAAAATACTACTGGTATTTAAATCACTATGTTTGGCATCCAAAATAATGGGAATATGATTGGGGATAGCTGCTAAAGTTTTGTATAACAGTTCCAAACCAGGAATACCTAAAGCCTGATAAAAGCCGAGTGTTGGCTTATATGCACAAACAAAATCCGCAGTTTCTTGAATAATAAATTGCAACCAGTCCCCCAAACCAGTAATCACATCTTGAGACCGATAACGACTAGGCATCATCTCTGGGTTGGGATCAAGCCCTACAAATAGTAAGCTTTGGTTTTGGGTAATATTTGTGTATAATTTATCAAAAAATTGCATAATTTATTTGTCAAGATTAAAAAGAAAATAACCAAGTAATATCAATTCATGACATTCAGGTGATATATGTCTTTTGTTGTAAAAATATTAAGTTGTAATTAATATTTTATTTTAATCTTGATCAAGTATAAAGTAGTTATGCTCCAGCTAGAGATAGGCTTAAGCAACTTAATTTGCTGAAAGCAAATCTATGATTTATTTTGTCAGTATACTGATATTTAATGGTAGACATGCTGAGGGGCGCAATATTTTGCGCCCCTATTAGTTGTCACTTAGTCCCCAAAATATGCAAGAGTAGGAGTATTAACGAAGAGATGTCAGTGGTACACCTAACCAAGCAGCAAAATTTTCTTTTTGTGTAGCATCAGGATTGTTGATTGGAACTACCTGATACTTACTAGGACGTGGTGCAGCCAAGGTGACAGAACAAGTGCGGAGTTCATCTTGATGAAAAACTGTAACTTGAATGATGTCGTTTGGTTGGTAATCTTTTAAGCGATCGCTTAGTTGATGAGATGTGACTCGTATGCCGGCAATAGCCAGTAACTCATCACCTGCATCAATTCCCGCCAATTGTGCGGGTGAACCAAATTCGACAAATTTGACGATCTCTCGTCCATTTTCGGTGTTTAACCTCAAACCAAAGTAAGGTTCTTCTTCTCTATCGGCAATCACTTGTAAACCAAAAGGTTCTAGGTACTGATTAAAAGGCAATTCTTCTGTGCCATTAATGTAGCGATTAAAAAAGTCAGTTAAATCCATTTCTGCGACGGATTCAATTACTTCCTGCAATTCTTCGGGTGTGTAACCAATCTCTTGTTTGCCAAATTTCCGCCACATCAGCCGCATCACATCATCTAGCGATCGCTGATTTCTAGAACGTTGTCTAATCAGCAAATCTAGCAATAAAGAAACCATCTCTCCCTTCAGATAGTAGGAAACTTGGGAGTTATTACTATTAGCATCTGGGCGATACAGTTTAATCCAAGCATCAAACCCTGACTCAGCCAATGATTGCACTTTCCGCCCTGGTGTAGTTAAAAACCGCGAAATTTCCTTACTCCAATTATGAAAATATGACTTGGCATCATAAATTCCTGCTCGCAAGGGAATTAACAAATCGTAGTAGCTGGTAGTACCTTCACAAAACCACAAAGAAGATGTATAATTCTCGCGGTCGTAATCAAAAACTTCTAAAGCTTTTGGGCGAATCCGTTTAACATTCCACAAGTGAAAGAACTCGTGCGCCACCAGTTGAATGAAGCGATCGTATTTATCTGGTGAGCTAAAACCAAAACGCTGATAAATTAAGGAGCAGCAGTTTTTATGCTCTAAACCGCCATAAGCTTGGGCAAACAAATGCAGTAGAAACACATACCTGTCGTAAGGCAAACCGCCAAACATCTGGGCTTCTACATGAATGATTTTTTGAATATCGGCAATTATTTGTTGTGCTTGGTAATTTCCTTGACCCCAAATAGCTAGTTCATGAGGTTTTCCCAAGACCTCAAAGTGATATAACTCGTGATAACCAATTTCAAAGGGACTATCTACCAGAGTATCAAAATCAGCAGCATAAAAAGTAGAAGACTGTTCATCAACTGATGGCAAGGCCGTAGTTACTCGCCATTCAGGATGGGGCGGTACAATAGTTACTTGAATTGGCAACCCTTCACAGCCTCGTAATCTAAAAAACAAAGCTGCACCGTTGAAATAACCGTGAGTGCTATCCAAATGGTTTGTCCGTACCGATAGCTCGTTGGCAAATATGCGGTAACGCACGGTTATTTCAGAAATACCGTTTGTGTTTACCTGCCAGTGGTTTTTACTGATTTTGCGCCAAGATAAGGGCTGCTCCCCGGCAAAAGCAGCAAAATCTTGTAAATTTTTCGCATATTCCCGCACTAAGTAGGAGCCTGGTGTCCAGACGGGCATTTTCAAGTCGAGTGTTGGGGATGAGTGATTAACCAGCAGCAAGCTCACCTCAAACAGATGGGTTTCTGGTTGGGGCATTGCTACCAGGTAGTGAATCGTCGGTACGGTTTCCTTAACGCCAATTTCGAGACGAGGTGCTGTTGCTTCAGTCATTTGTAGTAGTAGACAGGAGTGATAAGTTATGAGTTTATAGTTATTAGTCAATAATTAATAGTCAATGGAGGGAGTTTGTAAAGAACTATGAATAAAATAGTCTGAACGTGAGATTGGAAAAATTTACAATTAATTAATATTTTATAGTTGATGTCAAAGTTTCAGATGTTTTTATCCATAATTAATTAATTTTTCTTGCCAAGCATGTGTTTCCAGCATTTTTGATGCTCAGAAGTGTTTCATCCACAATAGTCAATAGAGGTGATTTCAAAACTTGTAACTCAATATCTTTATGCTCAACACCATAGCCAAAAGTCGCATCTGGGGTCTCTGCCGTTGATAACTTCGTAAAGGCTTCCTGACAAAGACATCAGCTGTTAGTGCTATTGTTAGCGAGTCTGTGAGTTGGCAAACTGATATAGGATTAATTGTCACAGTATCTGAAATTGTGGCTACCCTACACTCAACTCAAATTAGACTTTGCCTGCCAAATTCATCAATTGCTTGAAGTTAACCAAGTAAATGATGTTATTAACATTATCAATTGTAATCCATCCCTTTTCATGTAATTTTTCCATGATTTTGGTGGTTTCCTCTACTCCGATTTCTGTCACTTCAGCCAGATCTTTAAAGGGAATATTAAAAATTTCTTTACCTGGGGCTGAGTCTTGTCCATAGCTTTCACCCAAACTTACTAAGGTGTGTGCCAGTTTTACAGCTGGTGGAGAAGAGCGAATCTGTAAGCGTTGGTTAAATTGCCGGATTCTTCGCACCATCAGTTGCAGCATCCGATGATGCAATTGCGGATCTTTAAATAAGATTTGAATAAAACGCTCACGAGAAATGCTGAGTAACTTCACAGGCGAAAGGGCAATGACATCAGTTGAACGCGGAGATTCATCTAAAATCGCCATTTCTCCAAAAAAATCGCCCCGACCTAAAATTGCTATAGCAACAGAATCTTCTCCGGAAGTACGGCGGACTTTCACCCACCCAGATACCACAAAGTAAACTGCGTTACCCCAGGCATCTTCCATTAAGACGGCACGTCCTACGGGATATTCGTGATCAATTGCAACATTGAGCAGCCATTCTAAAGTTTGTGGGTTGGCTGTACTCAGCAAGGGGAAAAGTTCACTAAAAACCTCAGTCTGCATGAAATATCTGTAAAAATGAATTCAATAATGGAAAATTAAGTTGACTAATATAAGTTTTAAAACCGCTACCATAGTATTAATACAGTTAAAGTATGTAATGATTAATACTTAAAATTATGGTAATTCGGTCTAATGTTCTTTTACAACATAGCAATTATGTCAGGGATCGAAATCAGCGGTTTTACTGACCCAATTGTGATTTATTATTTGCCCATTGAATCGCTATTTGCTGTGAGTATTTTGACTTGTTGTTCTAAATTTTCGACTATGCGATTTAAGCTATCTAAAGCATCTGATTGCTCTGATGTAAGGTTAGAGTTGAGTATTAGTCGTTGATTTAGTTCCTGTAATTTATAGCTGAGTTGTTGAGAAATACCCAAAACATCTCGGCTGAGACGGGCTAATTGTTGTTGTTGATGAAACTTTAAGGCGGCTCCCCGTAACACTTGTAGTGTAGCTTCTTCACCGTAAATTCCTGGCATCACTCGCAGGCGTAATAATACACGGTTTTGTTGATATACACATTCTTTTTCTATTTGTTTTGGTTCTGTAATTGTGGTAACAGGTAAGCTGGCAAATCGCTTTAATTCATTCAGTACGCCTTGAAAAACTGATAGCGGTAAATTTTCTAATACTGATTGCACAACACCATTATCACTCCAGAGTATCCTACCTTTGTAAGGTTGTCTTTCTAAATACAAGCGACCAATTCCGCCACCAAGCACTCGACCGAGTAATTCTTCTAGTAGTTTTTTGGGTGGGAGTAATGCTAACACTTCTACAGGAGTAGATAGTTCTGGTGCAGGGACTGGCAGGATAGTTAAATTATTGGTGAGTACTGCTTCGGTGATCTCTTCTCTGAGCTTTTTGGCTAAAGCTGAAAGATTCGGTTCTGGAAGCGGGGGCAAATCTGTTAATTTTCGAGTATTTTCAGGAGTTTCCATATTTGCCAGTATTGATGCTGGTGGTTGCTGCTGATTTTGAGATGCACTAAAGGTATTTTTATAGTTGAGGTAGGCTGAAAGGATGTGGCGGTGGCTGTCACTGGCAATTTCTTGAGTCACCATTGTGCAGTTGATATAAGCTAAGATGCGATTCACATAATCTAGGGCGCTGCTGTCTTGTGGATGCACCATACCCAGGAGTAATTGGTTACTTTCTAACCGAAAGGGCAAAATTTGATGGTACAGACAAGCTTCAAAGGACAGGAGATGATCAATTAGCTGAAATATTTGTTGACGATCGCTTTCTTGCTCTAAGTTGATCGATATGTTTGATAGTACCTGCTGCTCACTGGTTGCGGTATCAACTGGCTTGTCCTCTGAAGACAACATAATTTTTGATTATTTAAAGTTTCCTTATATTTTATTTTGCTCTAAGTTGATTGGCAGTAAATAAAGATACTTTGTTATCTTGGTAAAAATTAAATTAATCACTCTCAGTAAGATGATACTTAGTTAAATAATTAAGGGAGCAGGGGAAAGGTTGCTAGGTTGAAAAACCCTCCCAATTGCGTTCCGCAAAGTCCCCAATTTATTTATGGGTAGGAATTGCGGCGATCGCTGATTATGCTCCTGATTCTTCGGTTCTCAACGATTGGGCGATGAGATAAATTTTTGTCCATTCTCCCATTGCCTGATGGCTTTTGAGGTTTAACTGTTGGGCGATCGCTTCAAGGGAATTACCTGCTTTGCGTAAATCTAGTACCTGCTGCCCCAGTGGAGTTAATTTTTGATAAAGTTGCTGCCATTGACTCGGTGTAAGTCCCAAGTTATGTTCTTCTAAGGAAATTGATAACCAGCTATTGACGAGTTCTGGTTTGCCTTTAAGGGCAAAGACACGGACTGCATGGTAGCTAATTTTTTCGCGCAGGCGGTAGATTTCCCGAATCGGCTTTTGCAGTTGCTTGGCAATTTCATCTTGAGATTTGCCTTGAAGATACAACTTCAGCCATTCGACTGCATCTTGTCCGAGATTTGCTTGTAAATAATCGGCAAATTCTGTTTGCACAGATTGGCGCAGTGATTGTTGTTCTTCTAGTTGTTGTGCTTCTTGATATTCGGCGATCGCTTGGGTATCTACCAAATTAACGCGATTATCACTGTCGTCGGTGAGAATTTCTTCGGAAACGAGTCTCACCATGTCACTACCTGGTACTTGAGTTAAGCCACCACGCTGAGTCCGACGCAAGTAGTTGACAAATCGGTAAACGAGTAGGGGTTGATTGCGGACTGGGCGCAACGCATACTCTTCTACACTGGCAAACAGGAGTGTATCTTGTAGTCTTCTGTCGGGCGTAAATTCCACAATGCAAGCCATTTGCTGCTGCATATAGGTGTCGCTTTGCAGTAATTCTTGGATCACTTCTTGTAATACATCCATGACACTGCGTTGGCGATCGCGGCTTAACGCTACCCAAGTTTGAATTTTATGGCGTAAGCTCACTAAACTCCCCAATCGTGTGATTAAGTTACGATACGCACGTTCTCGGCCAATACCCAAGTAGCGTTGACGTAAAATTTTCCAGCGATATTCCATCGCTTGCTTGGCAATTTCCAGTTCTTTGGGATTTAATAGTTCAAATCGGTTTAAGTCTTTTCCCAAAAGCCACAGAACAATACTCTCCCTCACAGATACACTTTGTTCTGGAATTTCGGCAGCTAAACGTTTAAGCCAATACTGTGCCAGTTGGTCTGCATCTTTTGCCATAGTGAGATTGTATTCTTCAAAACCTTGCCTTAAAGTTTGCATCACAACCCCCGTTTATCGTCAATCACTCTTAACATCTTGGCTGGCAGTTGTCCATGAATCGGTCGCTTTCATGAAGACATTTCAGCGATTCTATTCTTATTACGTTTTTATTCCCAAACTTTATGCAGAAGTTTTCAGATTGTAGTTTTAGCTTTTATTCTCTGAATAATATAAATTTCAGGATTCAGAAATTTTGTTTCTATCTCTGAAAAATTTTAATTTTTGTAAACTTATCATCAAGATACTTTTAAAGCAGATTTATCCCCAACCAAACTGATCAAGAAAAATTGCGATTAAAGTTCTTCAGTTAGTAAAAGCTAGAAAGTTGACACTTCTGCAAAAGAATTAGTGGGATTTACCCAAAAGACGTTATCTTGGGTAGATAAGTTTCACCCCATAAAGTCTTTTTTTAGCTGTTGGGTAATTATGTAATTTTTCTTATTAATCTTTAGTAGTTTATCTATAGCTTTCACGCCCGAAAGCTATAATTTATAGTTAACTCCTTAGTTTTTTCTGGCTATTGGCAAGTCTTTAGAATTTGGGAAGCGATCGCTAACACTACAATTTTCTTAAAATTTAATACTCTTGGTAAGGAAATTTTTTTTAATTTTTAATTATATGCAAATTTGACAACTAGTTGTAAAAGTAATTTGTTTCTCTTAAGAGTTATTCGTCAGTTGAGTCGAAGTGATGTTTTTGACTAACATCTATCTCAATTAAATCGGAATAACATATCTAGCAAAAAGTCAATAGTCTAGTCTTAATTATTAATCATCGATTAGCAATTAGACTGAGAACTTTTGACTTTAGCTGTTGGATGAATATGCTAATGAACTTAAATCTAGCGTCCGTTACCAGACCTACCAATGATGGGATTTTCTACAGAGTCTCGATACTGTTGCACTTCTTCAGTATAAGCAATTGGTAAAACAGCCTCAACGTTTTCATGGGGACGGGGAATAATTACCCAAGATTCTAATGTTCCACCATAAACATTTTCTGCTGCTTCTACACCGGCAGCCATCGCGGTTTTGACTTCCGATACATCTCCGCGAATATTGACTGTAAAACGTGCGCTACCAACTCTGATATAACCAACGAGGGTAACTCGCCCAGCTTTTACCATTGCGTCTGCTGCTGCAAGCACAGCAGGAAAACCTTTAGTTTCCAGCGAACCAACTGCTTGTAATGACATTAGCAATCTCCTGTATAAATAAACGTATGTGGTAACGCTACAAGTTAATTGTAGAAAGCTTCGTTACAGATTTTAATGGCAAAATCTTTTAGAAGATACGGAAAGGTTCTGATTTGGCGGTGAAGTGGATTGGTAGTATTGTTTCCACGTTTTCTGGGGGATTAGGAACTATATAATGGGTGATTACTGTTTCAGCTTTTACTTGCTCCCCCGCATTTATCCCTTGTTCAACGGCTCTTTTGACTTCAGCAACATGTCCTCGGACAGCAACAACAAAGCGGCCACTTTCTGCTAGGCCATAATACACTAGCGTGACTGCGGCAGATTTCACCATTGCATCTGCTGCGGCTAACACAGATGGAAAACCTAAAGTTTCAATTACGCCAACAGCCATTGGCATGGCATTAGCTCCTGAGACACTAAAATAAGTAATCTTTATTTTACGAGGGTTTGGCTCCAATTGTGACATTGAGTAGTGTTTTTTTCACTACACTGAGCCACCATTTGACCAATCAATATTATTTTGGTAATGGGGTGCTGTAAATTATAAGTTATGTTTCCCAGCTTTTTACCGACCGCAGTTAGTCAATTAACAGAGCCAGAATCGATCGCCCTAGCGCGGAGTATTCAAAGTCAAGAGATCGCTACTCCTTTATCTAATCAGCCAATTACCACTACCTATGTGCAGCAAGGTAGTGGTGGGATACCGATTTTACTAATTCACGGCTTTGATAGTTCCGTATTAGAATTTCGCCGACTGTTGCCACTGTTGGCAGAAAATAATGAAACTTGGGCAGTTGACTTACTGGGTTTTGGCTTTACCGACAGACTAGCAGGCATACCATTTAGCCCTGTCGCCATTAAAACCCATTTATATTATTTCTGGAAAACTTTAATCAAGCAGCCTGTAATTTTGGTAGGCGCATCAATGGGAGGTGCCGCCGCCCTTGATTTTACCCTCACTTACCCAGAAGCCGTCAAAAAACTGGTCTTAATTGATAGTGCCGGCTTAAAGGCAGGTTCACCCTTGGCGAAATTTATGTTTCCGCCATTAGATAATTGGGCTACACAATTTTTGCGTAATCCTAAAGTGCGCGATCGCATTTCTCGGACTGCTTATAAAAACCCCAGTCTGATTTCCCTGGATGCTACATATTGTGGCGGATTGCATCTAGATATGCCTAGTTGGCATTTAGCGTTAATTGCTTTTACCAAAAGTGGTGGCTACAGTGCCTTTAGATTTAAGCAACTGGCACAAATTTTACAGCCGACATTAATTCTCTGGGGCGACTCAGATAAAATTTTAGGCACTACAGATGCTAAAAGATTTAAACGGGCAATTCCTCACAGTAAACTGATTTGGATACAAGACTCAGGTCATATCCCCCATTTAGAGCAACCACAAGTCACGGCTAAACGCATTCTAGAATTTCGAGAGGAATCATAAAAGCATAAAAATAGAGTGAAAGGAACTCAATCAACATATCCTTTCACCCCAAAATCTTGATTAATTGCTTGCTAACAAACCAAAATAAACGATCGCCTAAACGTTAACTTTTTCCTTTGACCAAACACCGTTTTGGTCTTCATCAAAACGCTGATGTACTGCCTGCCAAGCAGCTTGTTCAGCATTAAACTCATCACTAGTTTCATTCAATACGGCATTGTAACGCTCAATGAATACTTGTTGAGCTTGTGCAGACAAATGCGAACGTACTTCAGGAGATAAATCCTCTGCACTGTTACATGGCCCAGGACAAGGATGAGCTAATGTTTTATCGATTGTGTTAATTTCTTCAGCACCAGCACTTTCTAAAAGCAATTGAAATTCGCCAGCGCGATCGCTGGGGATTTCTGCCATTAATAAAAATTCGCCAGCTTGTAAACGGGTTTGGTAGACTGCGGCTTTATCTTCTGGCATTCCCCAAGCGGTGAGAACTGAGACTAAACCAGCACCAGCACTACCTGCGATCGCACCACTTGCAGCCCCCAACAGTAATGCACTAATTGGCCCCGCAGCCACAATTGGGCCAACAAAGGGAATGAACAGTACACCTACACCTGTGAGCAAACTTAGGAAAGAGCCAAACAGAGAACCAAAAATCGCCCCTGTTCTCAAACCTCCTAAAATTACATCTCTCTTAGTAATAAAGCCTGCAATTCTGGTTTCCGACTGGAAATTTCGTCCCAGAACCGAAATATGATCTCTGGGTACACCTCTGTCTAGTAAACGTCGAATTACATCATCAACTTGCTTCTGTTCTTTAACTACCGCTGAGATAGTACGTTCTGCTTGATAGACTTCTGGCACTTGAATACTCCTGAAAATCTGCTTTTTTATAACGCACTGGCTAAAGAGGCAAATGCGGGAGATAAGTTCTTCCCGCAGCCTAGTATGTTCAGTCAGACTCTAAAATTTAGGGATAAAAGGGATAAATCTGCGTTCAATTACACACCCACAGGAGTTTTTGATCCTGTAGCTGGCTTGGTTCCATCTGGCTGCAATTCTTGTCCTTCAATAAATGAGCGCAGCATCCAAGCCATTTCTTCATGCTCTTCCATAAGTCCAGTTAAAAAGTCAGCAGTTCCTTCATCATGAAACTCATCACTAGACTGATCTATATGCTCTCTGAGATTGCGAATAACCTGCTCATGATCTTCCACAAGGTTGGTTACCATACCTGTAGCTGTGGGAACATCACCTGAATGTTCTTTGAGGGTAGCAATTTGCAGAAATCCTTCCATTGTCCCAATAGGGTAACAACCCAAAGCACGAACCCGTTCGGCTAGTGCATCAATATTGAGAGTCAGTTTTTCGTAGTGTTCTTCCCAAAGCTGGTGCAGACTACGAAACTGAGGGCCGACAACATCCCAATGATACTTTTTAGTTTTTACTAAAAGTAAATAGGCATCTGCTAAATCTTGATTTAACAGATTTGCCACACCTTGACGCTGTTCTTCTGTCAAACCAATGTTGATCGCACGCATTGAATTTAATTCCTAAATAGACTTATTTATAAGTTCACAAAATTCAAACATCATTTACATCAACCATAGGAATGATTGCCAAAGTCAAATTATTTATGACTTAAGTTCAGATTGATTTATAACCTTGAATAGAAAAAATTAAAAAATCTACTTTATCAATAAAAATAAACACCTTGGTCAAATTAATCAACCAAGGTGTTTAAATTGAGTAACTATTCTATAGAAGGGAGGAGGTATGAGGAGTATTTTTCCTAACTAGCAGTCAAAGTATTTATTTGGTAAAGAATTCTGATTCCAGTCTTATTCATAATTACCAAATATTCTTACTTGTATTACCTTTGGATCTGCTAAGTAGTCTCATTGATTTTTACTTCTTATTACCTGTGACTTTTTCCAACAGATTTTCAACTTCATCTTCAACGGAAGTTGCACCTTGAGAATTGTCAGGACGCTTCATTTTGTCAATGTCAGCATCTCCTTGCACTTCGTTAAGCCCTTTATTAGATTCTTCTTGCACCTTCTTCAGTCCAGGAGGTGCAGATCTACCAATTTCATCAGTTTTCTTTTGAGTTTCTAGCAGTTGTGTTGTAGCTTCTGTTGGGTCACTTTTATAGCTTTCAATTGCAAAAGCTGGAAAAGCATTAGACACCAATATTAATGCACAGGTAAAAGCTACAATGAGAAAACGTACTGGACGCAGTAGAGATAAAACAGAAGTCATATTTTTCATTTGAATTCCTCAAAAACAACGTTAACAACACATAAGTTATATTTTTCTAGCAAAGCCAGACTGAGCCATCATCAGATAAAATGGTGGCAGAAAAAATTAATCCATGCTTTACTAGTGAGTTATTTTTAGGTAGATATTTGCCATAAATTATTGCTGTGAATCAATTTAATTATGGCTAGATAAAACTTAATATAGCCATCAATTCTGTGTAGTTTCTTCACAACAATTTTTCTAGCGAATTTCACCTAACTTATATTTACGTTGAATCATCCTACTTTGGGATCGACCTGTAGAGTGAAGTTTATCGCTTCTGAGTTAGGGAGAAAATCAACCTGTAGGTAGAGTGGCTGAATATGGGGAAATTTGGCTGTTTATTGCTTTTATCTGGCGTTGGTGCAGTGTAGTCGCTAGATTGATTAGTCTGGATGACCGTATAGAGGGATTACAGCATACAGCAAATAGAAGCAGTAGGAAAGATTTATCTGATAGTGCTATTGATAAATAATTAAATAACTTTCATCAAATTAGCGATGTCTAACGACAAGCCGCTTTGCGTCTACGCCACCATTAAACTCGATTGTTTTATTCATATATCATGAAGATTTATCAACCTCATACTTGGCCTCAAACCCTAGAAGCAGCTATCACTATTCAAGAAAGTTTGAGTCAACAAGTAATTACAGAAGATCAATTAAGAGAACCTATCAGTTATGTCGCTGGCGTAGATATGGGTTTTACCGCCGATGGGACAATTAGCCGTGCCGCTGTAGCAGTGCTGAGTTTTCCTGATTTGCAAGTTGTAGAAACAACCCTCGCACACCGTCCGACTTCATTTCCTTACATTCCAGGGTTTCTCTCCTTTCGAGAAATTCCCGCTGTACTTGATGCCTTAGAAAAGATTCAAACAGTACCAGATATTATCCTTTGTGATGGACAAGGCATTGCTCATCCCCGGAGATTTGGTATAGCCAGCCATCTTGGGGTAATTTTAGATATGCCAACAATTGGCGTGGCTAAATCGCTGTTAATTGGCAAACATCAGGAATTGCCAGAAACTAGAGGTAGTTGGCAACCACTCATACATAAAGGTGAAACCATTGGTGCAGTTTTACGGACTCGCATTGGGGTTAAACCTTTGTATATTTCTAGTGGTCACAAAATTAGCTTGACTACAGCCATTGATTATGTATTGCGATGTACACCAAAATACAGACTACCAGAAACTACCCGTGTGGCTGATAAGTTAGCTTCTAACAGATAATCGACGTAATTCAGAAAAGTTAATATTGCAGTATGAATGACAAAAAAGATACGTTGAAATAGTGTAGAAATGTATAGAATCTTGTAAAGATATAAAATATAGTCTTTTTTAAGATGCAAACATTACAAGCTCTTTCTTCAATGCAACTGTCTTTAGCCCCGAATCAATGTCAGTCTTTGAAGATTGTCGCTCTTGGAGACAGCATAGTTTATGGTTTTGGTGATCCCGAACGTGGTGGTTGGGTAGAACAACTGCGGCGATGGTGGATGTTGCCCGGTAGTGCTGGTCATGTTTTATATAATTTAGGTGTTAGAGGCGATCGCACACAACAGGTAGCCCAAAGACTAGAAGTAGAATTTCGCCATCGCGGTGAACTCCGCAACCGCGTTCCAGATTTAATTATTCTTTCCGTCGGGTTGAATGATTCAGCACGGTTAGGTCGTCCCAATGGGAAAAATTACACAGATTTTGCCATTTTTGAGACAGATATAGCCCATTTGCTAGATTTGGCACAACAACTTTGCCCAGTTTTGTTTGTGGGTATGACACCCGTGGATGAAACCAAGATGCCATTTCTTGATTGTTTTTATTTTAATCACAGTGACCAACACCGTTACAAAGAAGCTACACGCCTAGCTTGTCAGCAACGCCAAATTCCTTACTTGGATATTTTCGACCAATGGATGGGACGTGGTGAAACTTGGTTACAGCAAAGAATGAACGTCGATGGTTTACATCCCAATACATTAGGCTATCAAGCTTTGCTAGACGATGTGTTGAAATGGGATGCTTTAGCACCATATCATTCTCAACCAGAATACCAACTGAGATAATTTTAATGATTCGGTTCAGCTAAATATTAATACATTTGCCAACGCGCATCGACTTCGGCTTGTGCTTGTTCTAACAACTGCTTGGCAATTTCTGGCTTATTTTTGTGAGCATTTTGCAGCGATTTTCTTGATACATTGATGACTCTACAAACTGTGTAGGAGCGTGCATATCCAATTGCAAGGGTTTCTTACCTTGTTCTCGCAACTGGAAAATTTCACAGCAACACTTGTCTATCAAGCCACGGCAAAACCTGTATGCTGCCGGATTTTTGGATGGCGAAAACCAAGTACGATATCTTCTCTAGATATACCTTCTGTCATTAAATCAGTTGCTACACCTTCTTCTGTGTCATCATATTGAATCCAGACTTTATCACCTATCAAACTAATATGAATTGGAGTTGTATGGAGATATTGCTCACCATTCCAACCCATGTCTAGAACTAAATACTGCCCTCGTTCATCATCAAATACAACTTGACAGGTGTAACCATCAGGCAGAGTAGCACGAAAGTCTGCATGGTTTTGGAGGACAGACTTAATAATGCTTTGGTATTTTAATCGGGTATCCATTGCACAACCGCCTCACTTTCATCATCAAAGACAATTAACTTGACAACCTGATTCTTAAGTAATACCTGTCCTAATTCTATAGTGAATACGCTATTAAAGGTTGGTTGAGATATGGCTAGATAAAGGGTTCTCTCAATTCCCATTTCGCTAAGAATTTGCTGATACAAAACATATTGCCCTAATGCTTGTTCTAAATCTTTTACATCAGACTGTCCTACAAAACTCTTCACTTCAACCACAATTCTTTGAATTCCCTTATTAGCACTGATAAGACGTTCTGCACCCAAATCAGCCGACAAACGCTTTTTACCAATTTGCAATGGAAATGGATCATGGGTAATTGTCCATCCATCCTTTTGTAAGGCTCGTTTTACAGTGTTATGATAGATGTCTTTTGCTGGCACAAATTTTAATGAGCCTCACGCGGCAACTCGTCATTACCTGTAACGGAGAAACTGATATCATCTTGCTCACCAATTTCAGAACCTGCTGAAATTTCGACAGTCTCTAGGGCTTCCCCAAAAATCTCACGATGAGCCTCTAAAAACTGTGTGCTATGGCGAAAATCCTTAAACACTGGCCAATCTTTATAATGAATTTTCTGAACTTCACCGTCATTACCGATTTTCCTCATAATCTTAGCTGCATCATCAAATCTATCTAATAATACTGTGCTAGCTAATTTAAAAGCTTTGTCGCAAGCACTCCAATCTGTTTCTGATATTAATTTTTTAGCTTTTTCCGGTTCACCTCCCCACTTGTAAGCAATTGCACTATTTATAGTGAAAATGAGCTTATCTTGTTGAGAGCTATGCTTTGGTAATTCTAATGCAAAAGACAAAATCCTTTTTGCAAGAGTATAGTTTTCTTCTTTCAAAAGGTCATAACAAACCTCATTTAGTTTTTCGTCTGCAATAGTTAATTCAGATGGAATTAGCTTCCTCCATACAACATGAGTCAATTTAGTTGCAAGTTCAAACAACACTTCATAAGCTTGCTGTAAGTAATCTTTACTAACATTGAGCTTTTTGCCAACAACACAATCTTCCTCAATTTTCACACCATGTTTTATACATACTGTTATATACTGAGATGAAACTATACCATTTGTATGAACAAAAAGATTACGGCGTTCTGTTAGTTCGATAAATGTAGACCAAATATCTAATCCCTGACGTAAAGATATGCCGAGTTTCTTTTCTAGCCACTCAAAATGCTCTGAGTGACTTTCACGAATAACTGATTCTATCTCTTTTTCCAAAATATATTCTCGTGCAGCATCTAGAGAATCAAATTGGACAAGATTAGCAAAAGTAAGTTGCTTTTCTGAAGCGTTAAGCATCTCTGGCTTTGCATAATACATGGCTTTTATCAGCCTACCTAGAAAAGCATCAAACTGACTGACCATCATAACCAACAATCCCTTTAAAATTATGGGGATTGCCGCATTGAAGTTAGAATGTATACGGATTAATTTTTCTATATCATACGAATGTTCAAGCCCAACTTTATATACCTCTGCTTTCTTATTATGGCCATTTTCGTCTTTTTGAAATTTTTCTAAAAGCTCTCCATACTCTTCAAAAAAATGATTTACTTGTTGGGCTGATTTATGCCGAGATTCTATCATGGATTCCATAATGATAGGCAGACTATCTGATAAGCCATTAATCTCTATCAAGAAAATTTGAAGAACCTTTGAAAAAGGGGATTCTGAACTTTGACTTTTGCCCATAACTGATTTGATTATCCGTGGAGTTGCTTGTGCAAGGCTAACACAAGACTCATGAACTCTCAGTGTTTTGTGGCTAAGAAGCCAAGAAGCCACCTAACTAGGAGTTAAACTGCATATACCTCTGGCTAATCGGCTCCAGGTTATTAACGAGGTGTTATTTTAATGACTATTAGACTTTAATATAATGTAAATTTTTATATTTTATTATATAAAATAATTAGCAATTATATGGTAAAAATCCATATTAATACCGAATATCGGCTAACTATATAGAAATTTTCTGCATAAATACCAAATTCAAAATGATATCCAGAATTATTGTGAATATAACTTTGAAAAAATTTACCTTATACCCGCAGATTTAACTGTCTTTCCATCATAATAAAGGCGGTTTTAGGGATTCCGTTCTGCCAGATATTGATACATTTGCCAATGGGCATCGACTTCGGCTTGTGCTTGTTCTAACAACTGCTTGGCAATTTCTGGTTTACTCTTGGTGAGCATTTTGAAGCGATTTTCTTGATACATTGATGCTTCTACAGATTGCGTTGGAGGGCGCATATCTAATTGCAAGGGGTTCTTACCTTGTTCTTGTAATTGGGGATTGTGGCGATACAACAACCAACGTCCTGATTCTATCAAGGCTTTTTGGTGATTCATCCCAGTGGTCATGTTGATGCCGTGGGCGATGCAATGGCTGTAGGCAATTATTAATGATGGGCCGTCGTAAGCTTCAGCTTCTAAAAATGCTTTGAGAGTATGGTCATCTTTTGCACCTAAAGCTACACTAGCTACGTAGACATTACCATAGTTCATCGCCATTAAGCCTAAGTCTTTTTTGGGTGCAGGCTTACCACTGGCGGCAAATTTGGCTACGGCTGCTTTGGGGGTGGCTTTGGAAGATTGGCCGCCAGTATTAGAATATACTTCTGTGTCCATTACTAAAATATTGACGTTGCGACCACTGGATAACACATGGTCAATCCCCCCAAAGTCAATATCATAAGCCCAACCATCACCGCCAACAATCCACACGCTTTTTTTAACTAAATAATCAGCAAGGGATTGGAGAATTTTAGTTTTAGATATTAAATTAGGATCTATTTCAGAAGTGAGAATTTTATTTAATTTTTCTTTTAATAATGCAACTCTTTTTCGTTGTTCCCAAATATCGGCTTCATTTTTTTGTTCAGCTTTGAGGATGGAATGAACTAAATTATCACCTAATTCACTGCCTAATTGTTGTAATAATTCGGCGGCAAATTCGGCTTGTTTATCTATAGATAAGCGATAACCAAAACCAAATTCGGCGTTATCTTCAAATAAACTATTTGACCAAGCCGGGCCGCGTCCGTCGGCGTTGGTTGTCCAAGGGGTGGTGGGGAGGTTTCCGCCGTAGATGGAAGAACAGCCAGTGGCGTTGGCAATAACTGCGCGATCGCCAAACAATTGGGTTAATAATTTTAAATAAGGTGTCTCACCACAACCAGCACAAGCACCAGAAAATTCAAATAAAGGTTCTTGTAATTGTTGTTGACGAATTTGGTTTAATTTTAAATTTCTGCGGTCTGGGTTGGGTAAGTTTAAAAAGAAATGCCAGTTTTCTCTTTCTTGTTCTCTTAAAGGTAGTTGCTGCGCCATATTAATGGCTTTTTTACCAGGTTCAGATTTACTTTTAGCTGGACAAATATCTACACAAATAGCGCAACCTGTACAATCTTCGGGAGCAACTTGAATAGTAAATTTCTGATGATTAAAGTCTTTATCTTTGGCATTCACTGACTTAAAAGCCGAGGGTGCGTTAGCTAACTCACTTTCTGCATAAGCCTTTGCACGAATAGCACTGTGCGGACAAACCATCACACATTTATTGCACTGTACGCAGACATCCGGTTCCCAAACGGGAATTTCTTGGGCGACATTGCGTTTTTCCCATTTGGCTGTCCCTGTGGGGAAGGTTCCATCTGGTGGTAAGGCGCTGACAGGTAAATCATCACCTTGCCAAACCATGATTTTACCAAGAACTTCTTGAATAAATTCGGGCGCACTCACAGGTAAGGAAGTTGTAGAGAATAATTCCTCATCTAGCCATTTACCTTGTTCGGCGGTGGGAATTTGTACCTGATGCAGATTATCCAAGGTCATATCGACCGCTTGCATATTCATGCGGACGATATCTGCACCTTTTTTACTGTATGTTTTTTCGATCGCCTTTTTAATTTTGGCGATCGCTTCTGCTTGTGGTAATACCCCAGCTAAAGCAAAGAAGCATACTTGCATAATTGTATTGATGCGTCCCCCCATTCCACTGTCGCGGGCGACTTGGTTGGCGTTAATTACAAACAATTTCAGCTGCTTATCTAAAATTTGCTGTCGCACTTTTGGCGGGAGATTTCGCCAAACAGTATCCTGAGCAAAGGGACTATTTAATAAAATTGTCGCCCCAGTTGCCGCCGCTTGCAGCACATCTATTTTTTCTAGAAAGACCCAGTGGTGACAGCCAATAAAGTTAGCTTTGTCTATGAGGTAGGTAGAATGAATGGGTTGCGGCCCGAACCGCAGGTGAGAAACGGTAATCGAGCCGGATTTTTTGGAGTCGTAGACGAAATAACCTTGGGCGTAGTTATCGGTTCCCTCACCGATAATTTTGATGGAGTTTTTATTCGCCCCTACCGTACCATCTGAACCCAACCCATAGAACATCGCTCGGACGACGTTATCGGGTTCGATAGAAAAGTTGGGGTCAAAGTTAAGGGAAGTGTGGGTAACGTCGTCGTGAATACCCACAGTGAAATGATTTTTTGGTGTCGGTTGCGCGAGGTTGTCGAAGACGGCCTTCACCATCGCCGGAGTAAACTCCTTGGAAGAAAGGCCGTAACGACCACCAACAATTACAGATGGAAGCTTATCTCTACCACTACCACGAGCAGCGACAATCTCTGAAGGAACTTTATCTCTACCACTACCACGAGCAGCGACAATTTCTGAAGGAATTTTATCTCTACCACTACCACGTTCAGCGCGGATTTCGTGGATAGCTGCGACCACATCGAGATATAGTGGTTCGCCGGCGCTACCTGCTTCTTTGGTGCGGTCTAAAACCGCGATCGCTTGTACAGTTTCTGGTAACATATCAACAAACCTTTGGACATCAAAGGGACGGTAGAGGCGCACTTTCACCACGCCGACTTTTTCCCCACGGGCGTTGAGATAATCCACTGTTTCATGGACGGTTTCACAACCAGAACCCATGATGACAATTACCCGTTCTGCATCTTCCGCACCGTGATATTCAAAAATGCGGTAGTATCTACCTGTGCGATCGCCAAATTGATCCATAATGTCCTGCACAATCTCTGGACAGGCGTTGTAGTAAGAGTTAGCGCCTTCCCGCGATTGGAAGTAAACATCAGGGTTTTGGGCAGTCCCGCGTAACACAGGGCGATCTGGGGTTAAAGCACGGGCGCGGTGTTCTAAAATTAATTCGTCGGGAATGAGCGATTTAATATCGTCATCTGAGAGTAATTTCACCTTCTGCACTTCATGAGAGGTGCGGAACCCATCAAAAAAGTGCATAAACGAAACTCTTGATTTGAAAGTTGCTGCATGGGCGATAAGTGCTAAGTCGTGACTTTCTTGCACTGAAGCGGAACACAACAAAGCAAAACCAGTCGCCCGCGCCGCCATTACATCACTATGGTCGCCGAAAATGGATAAAGCGTGTGTAGCCAAAGAACGTGCAGCCACATGAACAACTGTGCTAGTGAGTTCCCCCGCAATTTTGTAGAGGTTGGGAATCATCAACAATAGCCCCTGAGAAGCGGTAAAAGTCGTACTCAGAGAACCTGTTTGTAGCGCCCCATGAACTGCACCAGCCGCACCACCTTCACTTTGCATCTGTACAACGCTGGGAACCGTACCCCAAAGATTAGGGCGGCTTTCCGCTGACCAAGCATCCGCCCATTCGCCCATTGCCGAAGAGGGGGTGATAGGATAAATAGCAATTACTTCATTTAATTTGTAAGCAACACGGGCTACAGCTTCATTCCCGTCGATGGTTGCAAAGGTTTGACTCATAATTGTAGTCCTAGCCTTTAAACGGCACTATCAGACAGCGTTGTAATACTAATTAGAAATAGTTAAAGCCTAGAAGTTGGTATTTCATGTTAGCTGCATCCAACTGGAAAATCCAATATATGTAGGTAAGATTATCCCTGGTTAGGATAATATTTGATTGACCACTTGCGGGCTTTGAGGTTGACTCTAAATAGTGATTGTAAGTTTTAGTATCTCATCCGAAATACTTTATTTATTAATATCTATTAATGATGTACTCAATCGCCAAAACATTTTCTAGCCAAGGTTTTTAAACGAGTAATTCTCATTTGTGGGGGTACAGGGTCGGGATTTGATTTCCACCTTAAAACTAGCTTTGTTTGATTGTTGAATCTATTCTAAAATTTTAACTGATTATATTTAAAAGCACAAAATCTAATTTTAAATTATGCCTTTCTCTATGAATTAAATCCTAATTACTATTACCTAATATTTTTCGTTTGTGGCTGAGGTGACATTAAAGATGGGCGTGGTGTAACTCGATTGTGTAAAAATAGTAAAGGAATACTCATTAAACCTAAAATCATCACAACTGCGGTGAGAATCCAAACTGATAAACGATTGGGGCGATAGTCACCGCGTTCAATTTGCCAGAATACCTGATTATATCGCCAAGCAGCTAAAGCGATCGCACCTACTCCCACAATTACTAAAGCAACTCCTAAATTTTCCGAGTTAAATAGAGGATGTACTGTTGGTTCCTGTTGTGTAATTGCCGTATTTAATTGGCGTAAAAATAGACCAAATCGCGCAATGGCAAAACCAAAACCAATTAAAGCAATGGAAGTTCTCAACCAAGCTAAAAAAGTTCTTTCATTGGCTTGATGTTCCCGTTGACGGTCTATTTTATTCATGAGTAAACTAATCTACAACTCCTGATACTCTCCGCGACTCTGCGTGAGGTAATATTATATGACGTAATTGCGATCGCTCCGACCAACGCCACCAAATTGCCAAAGTTGGTTTTGCCGTGAAATCACGATGTACCGCGTAACGCAACCAACAAAATTTCAAACAAATTCCAGGTTGATATGCTAACAACCAAGTTTTTTCATACCTGACTAAATCACCTATCCAAGCAGGTTCTAAGTTTTCATTTTGCGCCACTTTAATCATAAAGTTAGCAAAAGCGATCGCATCATCTTGATGTTTTTTAATGCCTGTGGGTAAATAGGTTTCCGCATATCGCCAAAACAAAGTATTAAAATTTTTTCCCAACGCCTTAGCAGTACGAGGTAATAATTCCCGTATTTCTCCTAATCGCTTCCACTTCAAAGAATTGGCGAATATATTCACCTCCTGCGATGAAACTTCGGCTAAATTTTGTACTTCATCATCACTCAAACCCAACTCCACACCCACAGCTTGCAGGTTAGTAAAAAAACGCTCTCGAAATTCAGCATTAGTGTAAAGCTGGGCTAAAACTTGCTGGGTTTGTGCTAACCCCATCTTTAGATAACTCCTAAGTAGAGCGACATAAATATTTTTAGTTGGGAAAAGGCAGAAGGCATGAGGCAGAAGGCAGGAGGAAAGAGGGTTTTGTCTGTGTAGCCAAGACTTCAGTCGCCAGGCACACAATATGTATTCATAATCTTTCGTGCTGTTTGCAATTCTTGGGCTATTTCTGTAAACGGAGGTAAATTTTCATCCCGTTCTAAAACTATCCCTTTAACGGGAATGCGGGCTACAACTTCCTCCATTATTTGCCAAACTTCCGCAGGGGTTGACTGGGAATGACTATCAATTAATACCCCATCGTGCCAATGTCCGCCGACGAAATGCAACTGTACAACACGTTCCCACGGTAAATCATTGAGAAAATCATGCACATCATAACCATAATTCACCGCATTGGTATGTAAATTCGTCACATCCAACAGCAAACCACTGTCAGCACGTTCTACTACTTCTGCCAAAAATTGTGCTTCGGTCATCTCTGCACCAGGAAGTTTTACCATATAGGTGATATTTTCCAAAATTAACGGCACATCAACAAAGCGCCGCACCTCGGCAATGTTGCGACAGAGTATATCTACAGCCTCTTTGGTGTAAGGTAAGGGTGACAAATGTCCAATATCCACACCGCCAGCTTTGGTAAAACAAATATGTTCACTCCACCAAGGCGGGTTAATTTGTTTAATTAAGGTTGCAAGTTTGCGTAAATAATCTGTATCTAAACCTTCCGCACTACCCAGCGATAAATTAATGGCGTGGGGAATTATCGGGAAATGTGCAGCCAGTATTTCTAACTCTTGTTGTTTTTGTACAGGTGCATCAAGATAATGTTCCGCCACAATTTCCAGAAAGTCCACTTGTGGACGGTTGAGAAACAAATCACTTTTGAATGGTTCTCGAAAACCTAACCCGACACCCAAAGTAGGAAGTTCAGATAACATCATTTTTTAGTCTCCACCGCATCCTCCACCGCATCCACCACAGCCGCCACATCCACCGCCACAGGAACCGCTACAACCGCCACTACAGCCACCACCGCCACAGCCGCCAGAACTACTATTTTGCCTATAGGCGGTATTTATCACAGGTACAAAAATATTTTGATATTTGTCGTAGCGAGTTCCTGCAAGTAAATCAAAACCTAGGACTAGCCAACTACTAAATAGCACAGTGACAGTAACGACAGCACCATAAAACAGCAGAAATTCAGGGTCATTCGTGTCTGGTATGATTTTAGCGATCGCCACCACTGAACCTATTGCCACTGAAATAATCAGTAACTTGAGTATTACCGATTTTGTAATTGTGTTTGGTACAGGTTTATCTAACATTCTTTCAGTCTCAATTCTTCAGACAGCCTGTTGTATGACATTCTCTCTAACCGCCACCACAACCACCACAACCACCGCCACAAGAACTACCGCAGGAACTCCCGCTACTGCAAGAACTCCCGCAGGAACTACCACTACTACATGAACTACTAGACGAACTACTGCGGCTACTTGTCGTAGAATAAGCTGGCGGGAAAAACGCTTTATAGTAAGCATCGTAGGCAGTTCCAGCCAAAGACTCAACACCAAACAGTGCTAATACCAGTAAATTATTGTTGACGATAGAAGTTTCGCGCAGTTGCTTGAAGGTGGTTTGGAGTTGTTGCAGATACCTTTTTCCGAGATGGCTGAGAAACTTGTGCTGACTCATGTACCACAGCAGATAAATAATGGACGACACACCCATAATTATCAAAAAACCAACGTTGTAGCGTCCCTTATGCAAAGCTATCAGCAGCTTATAGCCACCCAAGCCAAAAATTAGCATCGCGCCAACCAAGCCGACTTTAATATTCCATTCTTGCCACTTCGCACTATACAACAATTGTTCATCATGCAACTTTTCTTGATAAGAATTGCAGAATGACTGTACACACTGAGTCGCTAACCACAGAGATGTTTTAGCCGTAGCAGGTTCAGAAATTTTCTCAAAAACTTGCCGTTCGACTGGTTGTAAATTTGAAATCTCAGGATGGTTAGATGCTTGACTGATAGTTTGTTTACTGACTTGCAAATAACCCTGCTGAATCAAGTTGAATAATACTAAATGAGCGACTCCTGTTGCTTGAGAACGCAAATAAGCGATTTTGTAAGGATCTGGTTTAGATGGAATTAACGGTAAAGGTTGATTTTGTGTTGGATCTTGGACTAATCGCCCACACAATAACAAAGTTGCGATGATAACAACACCATACAATAGCAGAAAGTTTGGCCCATACATATCTGCAACTGGATTATGCAGTAATGTGTCCATTACTTTTACTCCTTATAAGGAAATTCCTAAAGTTAGGAAAAATTAATTTTCAAAATCTTAGCAGCGGTTTTTTAATACATCTCGCTTTTTCAACTCTGCAAGGTATTATATCACACTCAGTTTTAGCCACCATTACTGCCAATTCGCAATTTAGTACCACATCTTTTACAAAAAGCTGCATCCATATCATGAAAAGCTAATCCACAGCCGGAACATACAGTTTCTACCTGATTTGCATTTTTTACCAAACGCTTAATTAAATCTCCCACTTGCCAAGGAATTAAGCCTACACCTGTTAAAATCATCAATACAGTTAATAAACGACCGACTTCAGAAATTGGCGCGATATCCCCAAATCCGACAGTCGTCATAGTCACAACCGAGAAATAAAACGCATCCAGAAATGTAGTGTAGAGTGGATTTACTGGATGTTCAACTTGGTAAATTAACCCCGAATAAACAAAAATAATGGCAAATAATGTAAATAGTATCCGCACGAAAATTAAACCATCTTCTGTGCTGATGCTGGCAAACAAAAACTTCTGATCAATAAACCTAATTAACCTTAAAATCCGAAACCATCTTAATAGGCGAATAAAGCTGATATCTACTGCACCGAGAAAAAATGGCAATATTGCCATTAAATCAATAATTGCATAAAAGCTAAAAATATACTTAAGTTTGTTTTCAGCACTCCAGAAACGAATTATATACTCTACCGCAAAAATTACAAGGATAGCAGTATCAACTAAATCTAGCCCAGACCTAATATTATAAGGAATATTATAAGTTTGAGCCACAAAAATTCCTGACGAAATTAGCACTAAAGCGGCAATTGTCAGATTGATAATTTTACCTATAGGTGTTTCCAAGTCCGTTAAATAAAATTCTGTTTTCTCTCTACTTAACAACATATTTTTTCGACCTTTCCAGTCTGTACTTGCATCTCATAAATCATGAGATATGATTGAGCATGATTTTTCCCTGATAATAACGAAAATGAACCAAGAATATTTTATGCGTTTAGCTTTAGAAGCAGCAAAAAAAGGTGATTGGCCTTATGGTGCTGTGATTGTCAAGGATGACGAAGTTGTTGAGGTAGCATATAATACTGTGCAGCGAAATAATGATCCATCTGCCCATGCAGAAATGAATGTTATTCGCAGTTTAACAAATAAACTAAAAAGCCATTCTTTAGAGGGTTACAGGATATATACAACTTGCGAACCTTGTCCTATGTGTGCGACAGCTTGTATTTGGGCTGGGATATCCGAAATTGTTTATGGAGTTTCCATTCAAGATTTAATTACGATCAATCAGTCGCAGATTCATGTTTTTTGCGAAGAGATAATAGCCAAGTCTTTTAGAAATATTAAAGTCACAAAAGGCATTTTAAAAGATGAATGCTTGGCTTTATTTATGGAAAATTAGCTAGTTTAAGACTAGATGTAAATAATAGTTAGTTTGGCTGGCTCAACTGAATTAATCAGACTCATTTAAATAAGACAAAAATGTATTAGCAATAATAGCGGCTTGAGTGCGATCGCGCAAACTTAAACGATTTAAAATATTAGTCACATGATTTTTGACTGTACCTTCAGAAATATATAATTCTTTAGCAATTTCCCGGTTACTAGCACCTGTTGCAATTAACTTTAAAACTTCTTTTTCTCTGGGTGTCAGTTCAGTTAAACTAGGCGGTACAGGTTCTGATGGTGTTGAACCACCACTAGGAAATTGATTCAATAGTTTTTTAACTATTCCTGGGCCTAGTTGAGTATAACCTTTGTGAACAGCGCGAATTGCCACAGCTAATTCTTCTGAAGGTGTATCTTTGAGTAAATAACCCATTGCACCATGTTGTAATGCTGCGGAAACATATTCATCATCGTCAAAAGTTGTGAGGATTAAAATTTTGATGTTACCAAAATTTTGATGAATTGCTTGTGTAGCTGCAACCCCATCCATAATTGGCATTCTAATATCCATTAGCACTACATCTGGCTGTAATTTTGCTGCTAAATCTACAGCTATAGCACCATTTTCTGCTTCTCCGACAATTTCTAAATCTGGTTCCAATTTTAATAATTCTTTGAGACCTTGGCGAATTAAATTTTGGTCATCTACCAGCAAAACTCTAATCATACTCTGCAACTTTATAAGGGAATATCAACTATAATTTGACAGCCAGAATTGGGAGTAGTGTTAATCTTAAATTCACCGCCCAATGCTAAAGTGCGATCGCGCATACTGTGTAAGCCAAAACCAGTAGTATTTTGCTGAATATCAAAACCTATCCCATTATCTTGAACCATTAAACGTAAGCTTTTTTTCGTACTAGTCAGTGCTAAGATCACTTCTGTAGCTTTTGCATATTTAGAAATATTTGTCAATGATTCTTGAATAATGCGATAAAGGGCAATATTAATTTCTGGAGGTGGGGAATAATCCAGGTTAATAAAACAACATGGGCTAACGCCATTAGCTCGATGAAAATCTTCTAAAAGTACAGAAATAGCCTGCTCTAAAGTTTTTTCCTGCAAGGGATTAACTCGTATTGTTGAAACCGACTGGCGCACATCTTTTAAAGCCTTAGAACCAAGTTCTTTAGCTCTGGATAAAAATGTTTGAGCTTTCTCTGGATTAGACTGCCACAATTTTAAAGCAGTTTCTAATTGTAAATTTAATGCTGTTAAAGAATGTCCTAAAGAATCATG
Source organism: Nostoc sp. C96 (assembly GCF_059384975.1). Classification (NCBI taxonomy): domain Bacteria; kingdom Bacillati; phylum Cyanobacteriota; class Cyanophyceae; order Nostocales; family Nostocaceae; genus Nostoc; species Nostoc sp. C96. The sequence continues at coordinate 3,060,878 of NZ_CM182020.1, forward strand.
AATTTCACGGGCAATGCGAGTCCGTTCTTCTAGAGTAGCTTGATTTTCAATTCGTAAAGCATATCGGCGCAGTTTTTCATTAGCGATCGCTAGGTGTTCTCGACTCTGCCGTTCCGATAATACAGTATTCATTAATAATAAAACAAAAATTAAACTTAATCCAAATAACAGTGCCGTGTTGAAAGTAATAAACTGAAAACGCTCTTGCGCTTGTGGGGGTAAAGCACGAGGTAAACGAGCATTCAAAGTCATTAAAAATAGAGAGAAAGACAAACCTGTGACAACTAAGCGTCCAGGTAATTGAAAAATTAAACAACTGCGAGTTACTAAAATTAGGTAAATAAACGGGAACAATCGCGCAACTCTTCCGCCAAACATCCCCGTAATAAATAGTAAGATAATTTCAATGGCTGTGTAAATTATTTTATAGATAGGTTTACCTGTAGGTAATCTCAAACCCATAAACCCAAAGATAATTAAACAGCCAATAGTAAGTTCAGGGAATTGATTAGCAAATCGCGGCGAAGGATCAGGAAAAGTAGATGTAGAAATAGCCAGAGTTAGCAATATCCATTCTAGATACAGTAAAAACCGAAAAGGATGATTGTTAATTTGAATAGGTTGATTCATATTATTTGATATTTGTAATTAAAAACTTGGGTTAATAGTGATAATAGTAAGTATTAATTCATCATTACAGCTTGATTGAGAGTTGTACTAGAAAATGTACATATATAGATAATTTTGCATTCTGTTGTAACTATAATTTACAAGTTATTGTTACTCAAATAACACAAAAAGAAAGTATGACTAAAGTCATGGGTGTAACCATGACTTTATCCTCATGTGATGAGTAAGAGTAAATTCCTATGATGATGACATCCTCAGAAGGAAAATAAAACAAGGTAACAAATGAAACTGAAGTCATTATCATTAATTGCTGGTGCGATCGCTCTTACTCTGTCTGCAACATCCTTTGCTGTTAAAGCTCAAGCCTTATCTCATTCACCTCTATTAGTTGCTCAAGCTCAAAAAGAAGGACAATGGCAAGGTAAAAAAGGCCCTTGGGCAGAATTAGGTCTGTCCGATGCCCAAAAGACCCAAATTCAGCAAATTCAACGCAACACCCGCAGTCAAATGGAAAATGTTCTAACTCAAGAACAAAAAGATAAATTAAAAGCAGCCTTTGAAGCACGTCGCGCTCAAAGACAAGCTAATCAAGGTCAACCTGGACAGCGTGTTGGCCGTCGAGGTGGTAAGGGTTTTGCTGAGTTGAATTTAACTGAAGCCCAAAAAACTCAAATGCGGCAAATACGTGAATCTTCTAAACAACAAATTGAAGCAGTTTTAACTCCAGAACAACGGACAAAACTTCAGCAATTACGTCAAAATGGCAAACAGCGCCGTCAACAACGCCAACAACCCAATAGCTAATTCTGCCAAACCCGCATTGAAGTTCAGAGCAAAAACTATCACTAGTTAGAAGGTTATGTTTATGAACCGCTTTGCATACATTGTTCTATGTGCGACTGCTATTTTTTTACCTGCTGTAGCTTCTGCTGGGGAAATTCATCACCGCGAAGTCAATCAACAACAACGCATCTATCACGGTGTTAAAAACGGCTCAATTGATAGAGCAGAATTACGGCAATTAGAACGGCGTGAAGCATCTTTGGAAGCTGAAAGAAGACGGGATATTCGTAGTGATAGACATCTAACTCCTCAAGAAAGAAGACAACTCAATCGCCGCGAAAATCGTCTCTCTCGTACCATCTACCGAGATAAGCACGACTAGTACAAAAAGTTTGAAGTCTGAAGTCTGAAATCAAGCAACCCGTATAGTGAGCTTTTCAGCAATTTATGGGTGCTTTATTTTCGCCGATTTGTACTAGTTATTTAACCAGGGTGGGAATTAACCCACCCCACACAATCCTTAATCTCAAAATTATGCAATCTGATATTGCTTCCTCAAAATCTCATCCCCCCATCCAAAAATTTTTAGATACACTCGATCGCGTTGCTGAAGCACGCGGCAAAAATGTACCACAAATTGTGTATGTAGAAAAATTGCGATCGCTCCCTGTCGGCACTTTTGGTCAAGCTTGGGTTAATTTTCTCGATACACACAGCCTCAAACCCTTCACCACAGGTATTCGCCGCAAACAACTCCACGATGGTGTTCACGTTCTGACAGGTTATGGTGCAGACCCCATTGGTGAAGCAGAAGTACAAGCATTTTTATTAGGTGCAAAATTTGGATTGTTTAATCTTGTTATAGGATTAGGTCTATTAAGGGTTATTTATAAAAATCTCAATTCTCGTCAAGAATTTACATGGAAAAGATTATGGCAAGCATATCAGCGTGGTAATCACTCCAACTTTGACCCCGATACTTGGCAGCCTGAATTAGTTTGGCACTTACCCCTAACTGAAGTACAAGCAATATTTTCTATTACCAAATAAATTTTTTAACTTTTTACTTTTAACTTTTTACTTAATTTAGGCTTCCTTGCAGAAGATGGCGGGAGGGGATAAGTTCCATCTCCTTTCGCATTCCCTAATTTCTTCCCAACTATATTTACTCTACCCCAACAAAATTGGCAACCCCTTTAGGATAAAGTTAGGAGTTAATTCAAACTTCTAGCTTTTTTTATATGTCCAAAGAATTCGCTATTGGTAGTAAAGTCCGGGTTGTAGCGCTACCACCTTACGTCAAAACAGCCGACCCTATGCCGATGTTACGTCCCCCAGATGTGATCAATCTTGGCGAAGAAGGTATCGTCCTTGACCGCCGTCCTGGAGGTTATTGGGGTATCCGCTTTACTAGAGGAGCTTTTCTTCTCGATAGCCAATACATTGAAAGCACAGATAGTCCTAGTGAATCTGACCAAGGTGATAATAACAGTAACCAAGAATTATAAACTTATGTAAAGTTGTAATTTTGGTCTAAACCATGATTTCTCGGCGCAATTTTTTGAGTATATTATTCGCCAGCTGTTTTGCCCTCATCAGCTGGTTAAACTTTTCTCCAACGGCTCAGGCGCTGGGTGGTAAATTACCCACAGTGAATCAACCTGCACCAGAGTTTACTTTACCTACCAACACAGGCGACGGCCAAATCTCTCTTACAGATTTGCGCGGAAAGTGGGTAGTACTATACTTTTATCCCAAAGACTTTACAGCAGGTTGTACTATCGAAGCACGGCGTTTTCAGCAAGACTTACCCAAATATTTAGCAAAAAATACTCAAATAATTGGTGTCAGTGCTGATGATGTCGATTCTCACGCCGAATTTTGTGATTCCGAGGGATTAAAATTTCCCCTATTAGCTGATACAACTGGCGCAGTCAGCAAAACTTATGGTTCTTGGATTGGTTTTGTCTCTATGCGCCACAGCTTTATCATCGACCCAGAAGGTATTTTGCGCGAGACTTTTGTCAAAGTTAACCCATCTGTTCATAGTCAAGAAGTGTTAGCAAGATTAGAAAAATTACAATCCTCCGCTTCCTAAATTTTATATATCTGTCTTGGTGGTGAAATTGAACCCATCAAGACATAGACACTAAAGATATTTGCGCGGCTTCCACTGATTAGTTAGGCTATTTGTATCCTCTTTTTTCTATAGCCTGCTATGGATTTTGAAGGCGAAGCTACCGCCACGACGGCTACAAAAAACACAGAATTTACTCAATCAGTAACGGCACGTAAACCATTAGAATTGTTACGAGATACCGAAGCGTTACTACGTCGGCCTACAGTAACAACATTAGTGCCAATTTTGCCCCCAAAATTGAGTAACAGAATGCAAGAAGTCTCAACTGTTGCTGAAACATCCTTGCAAAAATTGGCAGAAATTGACCTAGAGCAAATTAGTGACTGGGAATTGCAGCCTATACGTCTACGTGTAGGTTTAAGCTTTGTAGGTTTTGGCGCACTAATGATACTGGTGCTGCTACTGTACTTGAATACACTGCATCCAGAACTGAGTACAGTTGGACAGATTCGCCAATACTGGTACCAATATGTTTGGTTTGTTTGCTTGGGGATAGCGGGGATGTTTGTGATTGGTCGAGAAACTATGCGACCCACTATCAGGCCAAAAAAGCTCAAAAAACGATAACATAAGCGATGTTTTATAGCAATTAAACTCAGGTGGGTAATGCTGAAAATTTAGTCAAAATAAAATTTTGCAGCTGTGAACATTGCCCATCCTACACACCATAAATACTTGAGATTTCAAACTTCATACTTTATATGAATCACGATGCTTTTATTGTGCCACCCGCTTCAAAGATTTCTCTCCTCAACAATTATGACCCGGCTTATACAGCTAATTATCATGACAGAAATGATGCAGCACTCAAATTAAAGTCAGACATAGAAAGATTAGCCAAATATCAAGATACTCTTTATGCCCAAAATAGCTATGCTTTGCTAATTATCTTTCAAGCAATGGATGCGGCTGGCAAAGATAGTACCATTAAACATGTGATGTCTGGGATTAATCCCCAAGGCTGCCAAGTCTTTAGTTTCAAATCTCCTAGTCATGAAGAGTTAGACCATGACTATCTGTGGCGCACAATGAAGGCTTTGCCTGAAAGGGGTAGGATTGGCATATTTAATCGCTCTTACTATGAAGAAGTTTTAGTAGTGCGGGTTCATCCAGAAATTCTCCAAAAACAGCAACTTCCTCATTTGCCAAAAGGTAATAAAATCTGGCAACAGCGATTTGAAGAAATAAATAATTTTGAAAAATATTTAGTAGATAATGGCATTATTGTTTTAAAGTTTTTTCTTAACGTCTCAAAATCTGAACAGAAAAAAAGATTTTTAGCGAGAATTGATGCTCCAGAAAAAAATTGGAAATTTTCGGCTAATGATGTTCGAGAAAGGGCTTTTTGGTCAGATTATATGGCTGCTTACGAAGAGGTTTTTCAGCACACTAGCACCAAACATGCACCTTGGTATATTATTCCTGCCGATCGCAAATGGTTTATGCGTATGGTAGTGGCTGATGTTATCTGTTCTAAATTAGAGTCTCTAAAGTTAAAATATCCTACTGTCAGCGAAGAAGACAAGCAGCAACTTTTGCAAGCAAAGTATGCCTTAGAGCAGGAAGAATAGCTCATCATTGTATCAATTTAATCAATCTATATAAACTTTTCTAAATATGCTCTACCTAGAGGCTGATAACAACCTTATGCAAATATGTCATTCTGGGCAAAGTGTAGATATTGAGAATTTGTCTACGTAGAACTAAATTAAAAGCCAAATTAATTAGATATGTTGATGAATATGAATTAATATCCTCTATTACATAGCTTCAGCTAGGTTTTATGCTGTAGTTCTTCACAACTTTCTCAAATTCTTTTGATAATTTTAAGATAAAGTCCAAGCATTGATTGCTTGGGAATGTAATTCCTTGATCATAAACTAAGGAACCAGGTATGGACACTGCTGTTAAATACGACATTGAACTAATTAAAGACGAAGCACGTCAACTAGTTAAAAAGGGACTTATTAGTCGCCAGAGACCAATTTATGCTTTGTGCAAGTATATCCCTGAACGTGACTGGGCTATTTTTGAACTTGAGCTTGAAAAAAATGAATTTTTGCTCCGAGATAGAATTATTGACCTGTTGGGTAGTGAAAATTGGGAAGAAGATGGCAGTTGACCATTCAAGTTATTAATCTTGGGAGTGATTTGGCGGGAATAAATAGGCGATCGCCGCCCAGCCAGAGATAGTTAGTAAACTCACTAAACAAGAAGCTAGTACAAAAGTAGTCATCTCAAAAATCAATTAAAACTCTAGTTTGAATATCTTCAAACTATCAATTGAGTATGACAGTAATGCGACTAGCTTGTGTCAATTCTTTGTACCCAAGAAAGTTTAAGCTAAAGGTAGACAAAAACGAAATGTACTGCCAATTCCTAATTCGCTTTCTACTTGAATTCTTCCACCTTGTAATTCAACTAAATGCCGAGAAATAGTTAAACCAATCCCAGTTCCGCCCGAATGGCGATCGCGCGATTGATCGGCTCGCCAAAAGCGCTCAAATACATGAGGTAAATCCTGTGCCGCAATACCAATCCCAGTATCAATCACAGCAATCCAAAGTTGAGATGCTTCCGGCCAAAGTTGCACAGTAATTGAGCCATTGGTAGTGTAACGAACTGCATTTCCTACCAAGTTAACTAACACTTGTTCCGTACGATCAACATCCGCTAATACCAAAGGTAATGGTGTGGGGCAATCTAAACGTAGCACTGGCCCATCTTCTAACAGTTGTTCGTTAAATCTTTCTACTAAAGACTCTAATAAAGGAAGTAGATTTATCGGCTGTATTTTAATTGGTAAATAACCAGCTTCTGCCTTAGAAAGTTCTTGCAAATCATTCACTAATCTTTCTAAGCGTCTAGTTTCTCTGGCTAAACGCCGATAAACTTCTGGTGAAGGTTCTATTTCACCATCTGCTAATTGTTCCAAGTAACCGCGCACAACTGTCAGTGGTGTCCGCAGTTCATGAGTCATATCACCAATTAATTCTCGTCGCCGTGCTTCTACACCCTCTAAACTGGCAGCCATACGATTAAAACTAGCACCTAAGCGATTCAGTTCGGGAATCTCCGACAGAGGTAATCGCGCGTCTAACTCACCAACGGCAAACTTTTGGGTAATTTGTTCCATTTCAGTCAACCGCTGCATAATTCGTTTAGACACCCAGTAGCTCAATCCTCCCGCCGCTGTAGTACCAACTATCACTGACCAAATCGTGCTACGCCGCCAAGCTGTTTCAAAACCTTCCACTAGTTCAGTCCGGACGTTAATTAAATCTAAACCCTGGCTTTGTAGTCGCTCTAAGTGCAGCACAAAAAAACGAGGTGACGAGACTTTGCTGATAATCACAAAACTCACTACCCCCACAATCATGACTACCAAGTGGGAAAAAAACAAACGTGATGCCAAAGGCAAGGATTTCGTCCAAGGCCAACTCATTTTAAAAAGTAAAAAGTAAAAAATAATTCCCCAGAATTAGGGAATTTGAAGCAAATACTTTTTTCAGGGAGCTTATTACCCTATAAATGTTACTGCTTTTTTTGCCTTTTAACTCTTGCGAGTTCGCCAGTTGCTTTATGCCGGGGAACCCGTCCACCGCACTGGCTCACTTTTTACTTTTGCCTTCTGTTTTGTTCATCACGCTCACGTTACAGCAGAGTCTTCAAATTTATAGCCGACTCCAACAACAGTTTTAATAAATGAGGGATTAGCTGGGTCAGGCTCGATTTTTTTCCGCAACCGCGCTACATGAGTGTCAACAACTCGCTCATCACCAAAAAAATCATCCCCCCAGAGTTTATCAATTAGCTGGGTGCGGTTCCAAACTCGCCCAGGATTACTAACAAAGGTGCTTAATAAATTAAATTCCAGGTTGGTTAAGTCTAAAATTTCTGCTTCCTGAGAATTTAACTGACGAGAAGCCGTCCGTTGTTCAACATCGACGATAAAGTTTTGCGTCCGCGTGACTTGGTGTTGTCCGCCTTGGCGGAGACTACGCCGCAATAACGCCCGCACTCTCGCCACTAACTCTCTAGGGCTGAAGGGTTTAACCATGTAGTCATCAGCACCCGTAGATAAACCAATCACGCGATCAATTTCTTCACCCTTGGCTGTCAACATCAAAATATAAGGGTCTTTTGTACCAGGTTTTTGCCGAATTCTGGCACAAACCTCCAATCCATCCAATCCAGGAATCATTAAGTCTAGAATGATTAAATCAGGCGGTTGCTCCTGAAACATCCGCAAAGCGTTCACACCATCGCGGCTTATGCGGCAAGAAAATCCTTCTTTTTCTAAAGACAGTTGGATTAACTGAGCAATTTCAGATTCATCCTCAACAATTAAAATATCCATCGCAATTCAAAATTTAGCGGAATACGCAGAGTTATTTCCTGGCTTGTAATTGTACTCTAAAAACCTACGATGGAGGATGAGTAATGGAATTTACAGTTGAGAATTAGACAGTGACCGATAGTTGTAACCCAAATGGGAATCTTTTTGAATTTCTTGTTTGATGCTATCGAGATCAAGAAAGTAATCAGCTACATCAATTAAACTATCACTGGTCATCGGTCGCAAACTCACGACTTCCACTCGTCCACCTTTGCTAGTGACAGCTTCGACAGCATAGGCTAAAGCGCCATCGCCACTGACCAAAATAGCAGTATCGTAATAAGGTGCTAAAGTGATCATATCGACAGCAATTTCTACATTCAAATTAGGTTTTTTTGTAGTGTCTGTCAGCTGTGCTTCTTTGGTAACTACTCGATAACCATTTCGCCGCATCCAAAACAGAAAGCCTTGTTGTTTTTCGTTCGCTCGTGGGCGTGCTGGTGTTGGTCTTGTAACATCAACTATTGTGTAAAAGAAAGCCCGTAATAACCGCGAACCAGAGGTTAAACGGCAAAGGAGTTTGAGATAGTCAATTTCAATGCCTAGTTGTAAAGCTGCATGAAATAGATTGACACCATCAATAAAAATTGCAACTCGCCCACGGTTTAATCCGTTGATTGTTGAACTGCTAGTTCTTGGTTCTCTATTGTGATAATTGTCGATTTTGGCAGGATTCTTCAAGACAATTTTCCCTGATGAGGCTGATTCTTGTTCCAGAGGTTTATAGGCATTTCTGGGTTTGGTAAAATTAGTGAAAGTCATTGAATCCTCGGAAATTTTAAATTTGTGCAGACTGTTGAGAAATGACCAAGAAAGAATTTGTGCTAGTTTATTTACATAGCAGCAAATGATGTGAAGCTATTTGTGATTAAGCTGTTATCTGTCTAAGTTACACATTGACTTGCAGAGTTTGTCTTGTGTCATTAGTCATTAATATTGATGAGAACAAATTGAAAAATGACTAATGAGTTTATACTTAGCAGCACTAGCTTAATACACAGGTATTGTGTTAATTTTGCAGATTCCAAAAATAACCGCCCCAGAGTTATGAATTCTGAGCAGAGCGAGTTTTACGAGATATTCCCTTTGCCTACAAATATAAGGCTCTTTATCTATTTCCTCTGCATCTCAACTTACCACAGGATGCTAACACTTGCTCAAAGGCAATTTGTTGTAAGGTGAATAGCGAAGAGCGATCGCATCTATATCTTATTGTACAACTGTATGGCAAAATCCTTCAATCAAAGTAAGCTTTGTATATTGATATCAACATATATCAAGATGCGGAACTCGGTATTGACTAGAAAAATCTGCTAGAAAAATTCTCAAGTCTCTACTTAGGTTGATGGCAAGTATAATTATTTAAAATTAATGGTAATCACAATTACAGCAATATTTGAGAGTATTTGCTATTTAAAGTTTGTTTACTGACAACATCAGTCAAATAAGCGGTTAGCGAAATTGTCATCCAAATAACTTATCAACTTAACCTTTAATTCTTCTTAAGATGGAGTGCATTGATTGAGTAATAGAGCTAAATTTATATCTAGACTAGTCCACAAAATGTCTTTGCTCATCTCCTCCAGTGGTTATTTAACCCCGGAGGTTATTTTTTTCTCATACATCATTAATTGGTAATGACAATCAATAAATGCGTTTAGTAAACTAAATTACTTTCTAGACAAAAAATTAAGAAATGCTAAGTAAGTTTCTCATCTTTCCTCAGGTATATGTTATTCTGGCAATAATTTGTACCTAAAGCAAAATGTTAGAAAAACTACGGTTATTTCGACATTAATTTGTTTTAGGTAGCCTGATAAAGAAAACCAAAGAATTTTCTCGAACTGAGGAAAGAAAGCTGGGTTTTCTGTTGAATTCACTTTGTTTATAACATGCTAACAAACCGATAACACGATCGCGCCAGTTTTATTCCGCTTTAACTGGCGCTTTTTCTCGGTTGAAAATAGTGAAACAGGTTAATTTTGACTTTTGATCTGCAAAATTTCTAGAAGCGATCGCTCAATTGCTGCACTCACAAACTGATTACCCTGTAAATTCATGTGAATGCTGTCATGATATAAAGCCTGAGCATTGGCAGTTTTATTAAACAGCGGTAAAAAATCTATATAGGAAATTTGCTGGGTTTTGGTAAACTCACTCAACCGTTGACGCGCTGTAATTTCGTAATCCAGGGGGCCAGGTTCGCCGAGTTCTCGCAGCAAAGGAGTCATAGCTAAGAGAAATTTGCTGTTATGTTGACGAACTATGGCTTGAATTTGCTTAATTGCTGCGAGATTCACACCGACGCGATCGCCTGGTTCTGTTTGAAGTGCTTTGAGTTCGGGAATTGGCTGTTGTTTAGTGATATAACGCTGCCATACTTCGACTAATGCTAAAGGTGGTTTACTATCTGGATAGTTGCGATCGCGTCCTACTGGTAAAGCTGTAGGAGTATGAGCAAACAAATCGTCAGTATTAATTAATAAAACTACTACCTGTGCTTCAAAACTGCCAAATCGCTGCAAATAAGCGAGTTCGTTTCTTGACCCCAAGAATTAGCCGAAGCATTCAAAACTTCGACTTGGAGATATTTGTCAGCGATCGCTGATGTTAGCGAATTCATGATTAAGCTGGAGATGGTATTTTTTTGATCCGTCCACCAACCGCCATTAGCGATGGAGTCGCCTAACAACAGCACTCGCAACGTCGAAGGTGCAGGGATTTTAGCGATGGAACTGCTACGCATGGAAAATTCGTTAATTTCAATGCCATTACCAAAGCGACGAGTGCTTTGATTTGGTGCTAATAAGTAACCAATCTGGGAGTCGCCAATATAAACGAGGGGATTACCAAAACCAAAAAGCGATCGCAATCCCATCTCCATCACAATTAGTAGTCCGATTACTCCCAAAATCATGAATATTACTACTTTCACTTGTTAACCCTCAGCGATAAATTATGCAAATCTACAAGTATAAAGTAATCAACTATACTATATTTTTTCAGTATGTCCTTCTGAAAGCATAGATTTATCAACTCGTAGATTCACTGAAAAATCTCATTAATTAGCGCCCAACATGATTATTTCTGAATAAGTCAAATCAGGTATATAGAAGAATGCAGGAGAATAAGGTATTAATCTTCAGAATAAAGCCATATACCTAGAGATTTTCCTATCTATTTCCTGCCGTATCTTGGTTCTTTGTATAAAGTAAAATAGTACTACTAACGGCATAAGTAAATTTAGGGATGTATTTGTTGCAAAGCTTAAACAAAATAACAGAAGAAACTTAACTTGTTTTGCTAACAGAAGGACTACAATCAAAACGGACAAATTAGGACTCTAACGAAGGAGGATTAAAGGCTATGTCCGACTTAAATAGAGGAATTATGAAATTTGAGGGTGCAGACTCTCCAAAATTGGTGACTATTTCTACCGTGTTGCTTTTGGGTTCGATTGCTGGCCTGATTATTTGGGCGCTGCAAGCGGCTTATGCCCTAAATTAAGTAACAAAGTTAGAACTTACGTACAACAATTGTCTGTAGAGACTGGTTTTAGGGGGGTAAGGGTTTTTAAGAACTACACCCATACGCCCCTGTAACCTTGCCCAAAGCCTTGATTTTGCGCTTTTATGCGTAAGTTCTATTAAATGGCAGAATTCTGGCCATTGACCCCGGAATTCGACTTTGAGAAAATGTCTGCACACCCTTAAAAAAACTTCAAAAAGATTTTAGACTTTGCGATTTGAGATTTTAGATGCAATATAAATCTAAAATCCAACATCAACAATGCTTGAACTTTGGGGTGCCTTAGTTATTTTAATTGCCTGCCCCTTATTAGGCGGCTTACCGCTGATAGCCTGGATTACCAACGGGTTAACAGGTAGGCGATTGTCACAAATAGGCACAAAAAACATTAGCGTCTCGGCTGCTTTTTATCATGGCGGCACATTAGTAGGGCTTTTGGCAGTATTGTCAGAAGCGTTAAAAGGAATCGCCGCCGTTTTTCTGACTCGTGCATTTTTCCCAGATGGATCACCTTGGGAAATAGTCGCCTTGATAGCCTTAGTCTTAGGTAGATTTTGGCTAGGTAAAGGTGCAGGAACCACTAATGCTGCTTGGGGATTTCTCATCCATGATCCCCTAGTGACGGTATTTGTCAGTTTTTTGGCAATCACGACATTTTTAGTATTTCGTGCCAAAAAACCAGTAAAGTACGGGGTGTTAGTTTTGTTTCCCTTACTTGTGACTATTGTGCATTCGGATGATGTATTTAGAATGCTGGCAGCGATCGCCTTAGCTGGCTTACTAGGCTGGATTTATCGGCAAATGCCTGACGATTTAGATTTACCAGCCCAAGAAGCACAAACGGATACACAAGCAACATTAGAAAAGTTGCAGGGTGATCGCCCAATTTTGACTTTAGATAATGAATTAGATGGGGCGATAGTTGGGCAAAAAGCTGCTACTCTCTCGCAAATTAAGCGTTGGGGTTATCCTGTACCGAAAGGTTGGGTAATTGTTCCTGGTGCTGATCCAGAAAAGTTAATCGCCATTCTTCAGCCATCAGATTTATCGCCGTTAATTGTGCGTTCATCAGCCATTGGGGAAGATTCTGAACAAGCTTCCGCCGCTGGACAGTATGAAACTGTAATCAGTGTCACCAGCAAACAGCAATTGCAAAATGCGATCGCCCAAGTGCGTGATTCTTACAACCATCCAGCGGCTGTGCAGTATCGTAGCGATCGCGGTTTACCAGAAACAGCCATGACTGTACTGGTACAACAGCAAGTGCAAAGCGTATATTCCGGTGTGGCTTTTACTCGCGATCCCATTACCCAGCAAGGTGATGCGATTGTCATTGAAGCTTTACCTGGTAGCCCGATTCAAATCGTCTCTGGACAAGTTACACCAGAACCATATCGCGCCTTTGTCGTCGAGACAGATAATATTTCATCTATTCATATAGAAGGGACGGGACAAGTCCCCCAATCCATCCTCAAACAAGTAGCTTACCTCGCCCACCGCATCGAAAAACGTTATCACGGTATTCCCCAAGATATTGAGTGGAGTTATGACGGACAAACTTTGTGGGTGTTGCAAGCAAGGCCAATTACTACCCTATTACCAATTTGGACAAGAAAAATTGCAGCGGAAGTAATTCCTGGTGTAATTCACCCCTTAACTTGGTCAATTAATCGACCCTTAACTTGTGGAGTTTGGGGAGATATTTTCACAATTGTTTTAGGCGATCGCGCTTCTGGGTTAGATTTTACAGATACGGCTACATTGCACTACTCTAGAGCTTATTTTAATGCCTCCCTCTTAGGAGATATTTTTCTGCGGATGGGTTTACCGCCAGAAAGTTTAGAATTTCTCACCAGAGGCGCAAAAATGAGTACCCCGCCGTTGCAGTCAACAGTGCAGAATCTGCCAGGATTAATGCAGTTGCTGAAACAAGAATTAAATTTAGATAAAGAATTTAAGCAAGACTACCGCCAATTATTTATTCCTGGGTTATCTCAATTAGCCCATGAATCAATTGAGGAAATGGAGCCGGCGGAAATCTTAGCCAGAATTGACTTTAACTTAGAATTACTGCGACGTGGTACCTATTACAGCATTTTAGCGCCCTTGAGTGCAGCAATTAGACAATCAATTTTCCGGGTAAAAGATGGGCAGATTGATAACAGTGTGACACCAGAAGTCGCCGCCTTGCGATCGCTCAGTGCTTTAGCCGCCGATGCAAGACAAGTATTACCAGAGTTTGAACCAGACAGAGTTTTTGAACAGTTAGAACAAACTCCCGAAGGACAAAAAGTTCTTTACGAATTTAACGAACTGCTAGAAGATTACGGTTATTTAAGTGATGTGGGGACTAACATTGCTGTTCCCACCTGGAAAGAAGACCCCCGACCGATTCAGCAGTTATTCGTGCAGTTGATTCAAGGTAATCAACCTGAAACTGGGGATGTTGACCCGATTAATCGCGCCTTATCAGGTAAACGCAAGCGTGGCTTTGTCCAAGAACGTATAGATATTAAAGGACGGGTGACGGAGGTGTATTCGCGGCTATTAGCCGAATTGCGCTGGCGATTTGTAGCGATTGAGAAAACTTGGCTAAAATCTGGGTTACTCAAAACAGCCGGAGATATTTTCTTTTTAGAAATCGCTGAAATTAGACAACTCATTGCCGAAGGAGAGCCGCCGTTGCGAGAACGCTTACCAGAAATTATCGAATATAGGCGATCGCAATTTATAGAAGATAGCAAAATTCCCCAAGTCCCGATTTTAATTTACGGTAATACACCACCCCATCCGCTTGCACCCTCTCCTATCTACTCTGACCAAGTATTACAAGGTATTCCCGCCAGCCACGGACAAGCAGTCGGTCGAGTCAAAGTTGTGCGAAACTTACAAGACTTACCGCAAATCGACCGCGATACTATTTTGGTTGTACCTTACACCGATTCTGGCTGGGCACCTTTGTTAGTTAGGGCTGGCGGACTAATTGCGGAAGCTGGCGGGAGATTATCTCATGGCGCAATTGTCGCCCGTGAATATGGTATTCCTGCTGTGATGGATGTCAGAGGTGCAACTTGGTTATTGCAAGATGGTCAACGAGTCCGCATTGATGGGTCTAGGGGTATCGTAGAACTATCTAACGATTTAAGGCCACAATGATTACCACTTCCCTCAATAATTTGCCGGAAGAATCCGTTTCTCACAATCCCGATATCAAAAAAAAGGTGATGTTACGCCTTGGCGATTTACCTCACCTCACTAACTTTTCTCAAGCCCGTTTTGCTCCCGGACACACCGCACCAGCACACACCCATCGAGATATGTGTGAAGTATTTTTTGTCGAAGCTGGCTCAGGGATAATTCGTGTTGACAACCAAGAATATCCTCTGATTCCCGGAAACTGTATCGCCATAGAGCCAGGAGAAGTTCATGAAGTCATCAACAATGGCGTAACTGAGCTAGTCCTTACCTACTTTGGTTTAAGAGTGGAATCAAGAGTGTAATTATTGGGCTATAGTTAAAAACCTCTTCCCTCCTGCCTTCTGCCTCCTGCCTAGTCCTAATTACAATTATTTATGTCCCTCTATTTATAACCATAATTGGCATAAATTAGTCTTGCCCTGCTTGCCAATGAGGATTAATCAGACTTGTGAGAATATGGTCTTGCCATTTACCATTAATTAATAAATAGTCTCTAGCATATCCTTCGACGACAAATCCCAGTCGTTTTAGCACATTACCGCTACGTTGATTATGTGGCATATAATTTGCCATAATCCGATGAAAATTTAAATCATCAAATACATATTGAATTGCCTCTTTTAGTGCTTCTGTCATGTAGCCTTTACCTTGTTCATTTTCTGCCAAGCTATAACCTACATAGCAAAAATGGGCGGCTCCCCGAATAAAATTATTAAAATTAATAGTTCCGACAATGAGTTTAGGATTTTTTTTAGAAAAAATAAAGAGTTTTAAAGATTGGTCATGAATGAATTCTAAAAATGTATTTTCTAGTTGATATTCCCAATACTCTTCTGTAAAAAAATCATCTACCCATTGAGGATAAAATGGAGTCAAATAATCTTTGTTTTCCCGAAAATATTTTAATATTTGGGGAATATCTTCTTTGATGGCAATGCGTAATAATAGGCGATCGCTAGTAATAATTGGTAATTCCGAATTCATACAAATTTTACTAAATTAACAACTTATAGCTACAGTATTTAGACTTATTGACTTTTTTTATTGCATCTGTTTGCGGCTGTAACTGCTGATCGAAAATAGTAAAACTGTTATAACAAGATTTCTGAAAATTAGCATTTTCTAGATTTTTACAGCAAAAATCTGCTTAAACTAGGTTTTAGTTTGTAAGTTAGCAGAAATAATACATAAGTATCATCAAAGAGCGATCGCACTGTACTATAGCCATAGCCAGAAAGATTAGGACGTAAACTATAAGAGTTAGCATTGCATCTACCTCATCCCAATGGCAAAAGCTTATAGTGATGATTTCCGGCGAAAAGTTATGCAAGCGATTGAATTAGATGGTCTCAAAAAGTGCGAGGCAAGCCTTCTGTTCAATATCAGTCGCAACACAATTAACTTGTGGTTTCAACGCAAAGCCGAAACAGGTGATGTCAAGCCTAAACAGAGGAAAGTATCGCCGCACAATGGCAAAATCGGTGATTGGGAGAAGTTTCGCACCTTTGTTAAAGAGCATGGGGATAAAACTCAGACTGAGATGGCACAGGTATGGGAGGGAGAGATTAGCCAGCGCACGATTTCCAGAGCGTTAGGAAAGATAGGAAATTCGCGTAAAAAAAAACTTACGGATATAGTCAACGAGACGAAGCCAAACGGGCAGCGTTCTTAGCACAACTGGAAAATCCGAAAGCATCGCATCTAGTATATGTTGATGAGTCTGGCATGGATGAACGCGACAACTACGGCTACGGATACTCCCCAATAGGGGAGCGATTCTATGACCTCAAATCAGGTAGACGGCAGGGTCGCATTAATATGATTGCTGGGTATCGACAAGGAAAAGTGATTGCGCCATTTACTGTCGAGGGGGCTTGTAACCGTACCGTGTTTGAGACTTGGTTAGAAAATTGCTTGATTCCGGTGTTATGTTCAGGCCAGTGGGTGATTGTAGATAATGCCACGTTTCATCGGGGCGGTAGGATTGCTCAATTAATTGAAGCCGCAGGCTGTCAGTTAATCTATCTGCCACCCTATTCGCCAGACCTCAATCGTATTGAAAAGTGTTGGGCAACTTTGAAGAGTAAGGTTCGCAAGCTATTACCTCATTCTAATAATTTACGTGATGCAATGGAAACTGTTCTCAAACAAGCAGCGTCCTAACGAAGTTGGCTACAGCTATAGATCGAAAATTTGGGAAATGAGGCGATCGCATTTTGATGATATTCAAGGCTTTAGTAGCAGAGGGTGAGTTGTCCCTTGAGGTAGTCAACAATCTCAGAGAGATGGTAGCGCGATCGCTATATAGAATTCCCTCGTTATACCAATTCACCAAATGATTGAGACAAATAGATTGACACAACCCAGGCGCAGACAGCAATTCCCAATCCAAAATCTAAAATGGTATTAGCAGGTTAATTCACCACCTTGCACAAAAAATATCACAAGCCACGTTTCTCAACAGGGTTCTTGAGGAAAATGGCTTGTAATTACGAGAGATTGAATAACAATCTTCAGGCTAAATTTTCGGGTTCTACACCTAAAGCTTTTAATTGTTCTGCAAGTAGCTGCATTTTGTGTTCTGTTTGGATACGTAGTTGTCGCTCAACATATAACTGTTCTTCTATTTCTTGGATACGTTCTTCTGGGGTAGGTAACCTTTGTCCTTGCTCGTCATACCAATACAACCATTCCCGTGCAATACCTTGATAAAGTCCTATTTCGCTACCAATTCCTAAATTAATTTCTGGTAGCCAAATGGGATTTCCTGACATAAGGATATATTCACCATCTATTAATTGATAAACTTCCAGATGTGGCTTTTTCTTTCGTAAGGGTTTGTAAATAACGTAGTATAAAACTCCTAATTCTTTGGCGTAAAATTCTTTTTTGGTACTGTATTCGTCATGACTGAGTTGAGAAACAACCTCTAGTGCTAAAATTGGGGGCTGTTTTTCTTCCCACATAACATAACTCAGGCGTAAGTCACCATCAATAAAGCGCTTCACTCCTACACTGAGAAATCCATCAGGAGCGATCGCTGCTTTTTTTGGGTCGTAATAAATCCCCATATTAACGCCAAAAAACCAATCCCAGCGTTCTGACCATACGAACGCCAGTGTCGCTTTCAGCAAACTGGGAATTAAATCTTGTAGTTCATTATCCACAGGTATATCCTCTGAGTCTGGTAGCTCTTCGGAAGACGGCAAACAGTGTAACGGGTTGTAGTTTAACATGACTGGTCTGAGTAGATGCTATTTCTAGAAAGATTTTAGAAAATAATGTAATTTTGATATGTGTAGATATCGCAAAGTTTGAATATCTCCAGCAATAATACAGTTTTAGATAGGATAGGCCGTAAGTCCTAAATAAAAAAGGCGAGTATAAAACCCGCCCTCAAAAATATAAATCGGACTTAACAATACTTGTCTAATTACCAATTGTTGGCGCATTCAATGAAAGCTTTGGTGCTGCTTCTTTTTCCTGTGCCAAAGTTGGTACAGAATCACGCAATCTTGCTGTCAATTGTACGGTTGTAGCGTCGTAAATTTGAGTTAGCAATTTGGGATAGAAACCAATACCAATAATTGGTACTAACAAACAAGCAATGATAAAGACTTCACGGGGTTCGGCATCGATAAGTTTCTGGTGAGAAACTAATTCCTCATTTTCTTTGCCGTAGAAAATTTCCCGTAACATCGATAGCAAATAAATTGGTGTTAAAATCACACCAACTGCCATCAAAAACACTACGATAACTTTGAAGGTAGAACTATAAGCATCGCTAGTGGCAAAGCCCACAAATATCATTAATTCTGCTACGAAACCACTCATTCCTGGCAATGCTAAAGAAGCCATTGAACAGGTAGTAAACATAGCGAAAATTTTCTGCATTCGCTTACCAACACCACCCATTTCATCTAGCATAAGGGTGTGTGTGCGATCATAAGTTGCACCGACCAGGAAGAATAAACTTGCCCCAATTAAGCCGTGAGACACCATTTGTAAAACTGCTCCACTCAATCCCAAATCGGTAAAGGAGGCGAGACCGATGAGGACAAAGCCCATGTGCGATATTGAGGAGTAAGCAATTTTTCGCTTGAGGTTGCGCTGGGCAAAGGATGTCAGAGCAGCGTAGATAATATTCACCACCCCTAAAATTACCAGCACTGGGGCGAAATAAGCATGGGCATCAGGCAGCATTTGGGCATTCATCCGCACCAAGGCATAACCGCCCATTTTTAGAAGAATACCTGCCAGTAACATGTGTACAGGTGCTGTTGCTTCACCGTGGGCATCGGGTAGCCAGGTATGCAGGGGAATAATTGGCAATTTGACGGCATAGGCAATCAAAAAGCCAGCATACAATAACAACTCGAAATTGAGGGCGTAATCTTTGAGAGCGAGCGATCGCATATCAAAGGTGACTGTATCGCCATAAAAGGCCATCGTCAACGCGCCGACTAAAATAAACAGCGAACCACCAGCCGTGTACAAAATAAACTTTGTCGCTGCGTATTGGCGCTTTTTACCACCCCAAATCGCCAGTAGCAGGTAAACCGGAATCAATTCCAGTTCCCACACCAAGAAAAACAGCAGCATATCCTGCACTGCGAAGACAGCAATCTGTCCGCCATACATCGCCAAAATCAAAAAGTAAAATAGCCTGGGTTTGAGGGTTACAGGCCATGCTGCCAAAATTGCCAGGGTAGTAATGAATCCAGTCAAAAGAATTAGGGGCATGGATAAGCCATCTGCCCCTACTGACCACTTCAAATCTAGTTGTGGTACCCAGGCATAACTTTCAAACAGCTGCAAATCTGGATTGGAGAAGTCATACCCGGTATAAAAGGCGTAGACAATCAGTGCGAAGTCTAGTAACCCAATAATCAGGGAATACCAGCGCACGGTTTTACCATCTTTATCAGGGATGATCGGAATCAGGAGTGATGCCGCAATCGGAAATAGGATAATCGTCGTCAGCCACGGGAAATTAGCTGTATTCATCACAATTTATCTGAAATCAAGACCATGTTTATCAAGGAAGCCCTAGCTATTAATTAGCAGCTTTTTGAGGATTTGGCATTCCTTGTTAGGTTGATTTAATTAAATTGGCAGTTTCTCATTTTTCACTTGGCAGTATCTTTTGACTTGAAGGGCTACCGAATATCCATTAAGATACTTGCCTTTTAGTCAAAAATTTACCGTAAACAGTCATTAAACTAGAATTATAGGGATTATAAAGATGCGATCGCATTACCCAACCCAGTCGCCAAAAATACATCGTGCAGCGATTTGATGTCAGAAAAGCTTCACAGGAGAAATCAGCCTATGAGCATCGGACAAATTAACAGCCAGATTCGTTATGTCACAAACGCTGATGGTAAAACAACAGATGTACTTGTTCCTATAGAACTTTGGCAACAGCTGATGAGTTACATCAATCCTGATAGTGTTAGTGGTTTAGCTTTAATTGATGAACAAGAGCCAAAAGCGCAAATACTAGCCGATTTCCAAGAATCCTTACGACAAGCCGCAGCAGGGCAGACTTTCCCAGTTTCAGAGCTTTAGGTCGATAAAAGGAAAATACTTTAACGTAATCGTGAATGAACTTTGTAAAGCAAATAAAGGGACAGCAATCAACTATATTTTGAAATGTTTAGAAAATCTACATGGTTATCATTCGTCACCAAATGGTAGTGGTACTCGGCATGGACTTGATCTAAAAGAAGGAAAACCAATGACGCTTTCTGAAGATCGCTTATTCTATAATCTTATTCGTTCTTACTTACCGAGTATGAAAGTCTTCTAAATAATAATGATGTGTTAGACAATTTTTAACAATGACTAAATGTTCTGTACGATTTTACTATTTGGAGATAATTAAATATTTTGAAAAAATTAGTGCGGAACTGTAAGGCTAAACTTTTATAGTTGGTATTAAAAATTGTGTCGTCCTTTAAGACCCAACTCTCAATTACTCTCTGCGACTCTGCGCCTCTGCGTAAGATAAAAAAAAGGCGGACGACCGCCCACCCCTATAAAAATCAGGTGATATCAAAAACGATATGTTACAGGCTTACTTGGTCTTCTTTATCGTGCAGGAACCCAAGATATAATTAATTTTCCTAACGCCATTTCTAAATTGCATTTAACCACCTTAATTATACTTAAATAGGACTTACGCATTGACACAGTAGTAATATAATGCTGGCTTGAGATTGGTGTCGTCTACTCACAGGTATCGGAAAATTAGAGAAATCAGCAAACCCTCAACAGCACAATGTAATCTGGAACATTACACTCTATTTCTGCTATCAGAGCCAAAGCATGGGGGATGCAGCCGATTAGCAGAGATATTGGAAGATGTTTCAGATGATAGTGTAAATCGCTTTTTACTCAGAGAGAGATACACTCCCTATGATTTGTACAATAGGGTAAAGAGCATAATTAATTTGGTAGGAGGGATTTTAAGTGTTGACGATACGGTCATAGAGAAGCTTTACAGTGACCCAAAACATGCAGAATTAATAGGTTATTTTTGGTCAGGTAAATATCATAAAAGCATCAAGGGATTGAATTTAATCACACTATATTACAGTGATATTTATGAGAATTCAGTTCCAATTAATTACAGAATATATGACAAAAGGGAAGGTAAAACCAAGAACGACTATTTCCGCGAAATGGTAATTGAGGTAATAGCATGGGGTTTAAAACCAAGAGTCGTAACTGGGGATAGTTGGTACTCAGGAGTGGAGAACTTGAAATTTCTAAGAAACCAGAAATTGGGTTTTCTATTCGGGGTTGAGAAAAATAGAACTGTCTCGAATCAAGTAGGTAAATACAGCCAGATAAGCACTCTAGAGATTCCAGATGAAGGTTTAATCACTCATCTAAAAGAATTTGGATTTATTAAGTTGTTTAGGAAAGTCTTTAAAAAAGAAGACTCTAGACACTATATTTTATATTTACCTGATGAGCATAGGCTCCAACAAATATCGAGGAGTGAATTTATCACAATTCATGATACCCATTGGAAAATTGAAACATTTCATCGGGCAATCAAACAGGTCTGTGGAATCTGTCGATTTATGGTTAGAGATAGCCAAGCAATCAAGACTCACATATTTTGCTCACTTCAAGCATTTGTCAGATTGGAGCTAATGCGCTCTGAAAAAACAATTACCAATTGGTATGAAGTCCAAAGGAATTTATTTACAGAAGTCTTGCGCGAGTATATTTTGAACAACATCACTAGTGCAGGCATTTATTAAAGCCCGTAATTGATGCTTTTTGTCAATGCGTAAGTCCTAGTCCTATTAATTATGATGTCAAATATTTTTATATTTTGTCCAAAATTTCACTTAAAATAAAAAGTCAATTTACTGTAACAATATTTACATGCTGTTAGTATTTGTATCAGTAAATCTAAAATACTGGATTACAACAGATCAAAATGAACAAAAATGTATTTGCTCTCTTAACATCAAGTGTAATAGCCGTAACTGCGATCGCTGCTTCACCTCTCAAATCACAAGCACTGACCTTTGATTTTCAATTTAATCAATTCAATAAT
This sequence comes from Nostoc sp. C96, assembly GCF_059384975.1. Lineage (NCBI taxonomy): Bacteria > Bacillati > Cyanobacteriota > Cyanophyceae > Nostocales > Nostocaceae > Nostoc > Nostoc sp. C96. Next base: position 3,083,135 of record NZ_CM182020.1, read on the forward strand.
ACTGTAACTCCTCCCATCGTAGGAACAGGAACGTTTAGCTTTAACGGTGATCCTGGAAATGGAACATTTGCACTTACATCTTTACCAAACTATAACTTCTCATTTAATTTCAATAATGGAAGCAGCTTTACAAACACAGATATTCGCACGCCACTGGCTAATGTTCTTGTAAGAATCCAAGATAATGGTAGTCGTTTCGTCAACTTCGGCGGTTCTGGTGGTGGCCCCTTCAGAGGGTCTCTTGATTTTACAAATGCCAGTGGCGGTTTATCCTTCCAACCCAATTTCGGAACACTGTATTTTACTACTAGAGGTGCTTTTGGAACTTATCAGGGGATAGTACCGGCAGATGTTACTCCTGTTCCTGAGCCAGGTAGCATCGTAGGTTTATTAGGTTTATCTTTGGGAGCGTTGATGGCCAATAATAAACGCAAGGTTAACCAAGCTTAAGAAAAGCCTAGCTCGCAGGATGTCGGGTTAACCTTGGGGAACGCTTGCAGCGAACAGGTAGTCGCGCGGAGTTTGTCTACATTCCTCAATCCAACTTACGGCTAAAATCTAATTATCAGCTAAAAAAAGGAGTCTAAATCTAGACTCCTTTTTGTTGGATATTTCCACTTGTTAATTCACTGTAAATATCAAGTAGATTTTCTCTAATTTGGGTTGAATTGCCGACTATTAGCCAAAAAAAAGAGTCTAAATTAGACTCTTAAAAAAACTTAAGGGCGGACATTTGCCCACCCATATAAACATTAGGTGATACCAAAAACGATCACTAAGCCTAAAACTGCGCCAAACACAATCAAGGCATAGAATTGAACGCGACCGTTTTCTAAATATTTCAGCCCTTCGCCACTAACCAGGGTGAAAAAGCCTGTTAAGTTGACAGCACCATCAACAACACGGAAGTCAACTTCCATGACTTGTCTAGCTACGCGACGTAAGCCGAGGACAAAAACACGATGGTAAATGTCATCAAAGTACCACTTGTTGAGGGATAGCTCATACAAGGGTTTGATTTTAGCAGCGATCGCCGCTGGGTCAATTTTCCCGCGCAAATACATCAAGGAAGCTAAGGTAATCCCAATCAAGGAAATCCCCACTGAAGCCCCCGCCATAATATAAAATTCGGTCGGGTCAAACTCGGCGGCTTTTTCGAGAACTTCGCTGAGAGTTTCGTTGGGTGAGTAAATAAATTCCTCAAAGTAATTGGCAAAGGGAGTTCCCACCAAACCAATCAAAATCGAAGGCACAGCCAACACTACTAATGGCAGGGTCATCGTCCACGGTGATTCATGGGGAGAATCGCTGTGATGACCATGAGAACCATGATGGTCTCCTGTGGCAGCTAGTTCACCGTGTTTCATTGCCCCAGGGCCAAAATTCGGGGCTGGTTCCGCAGCTTGTAATTCCAGAATGATTGTCGATGCTTTTTTTAGCTTGTCTTTGATTTTCTCGTCATTACCCCGGAATTTGCCTTCAAATGTCATGAAATACATTCTGAACATATAGAAAGCTGTAATCCCAGCAGTTAGCCAACCAATAATCCACAGAAATGGGTTGGCCTCAAATGCCTTGCCGAGAATTTCATCTTTTGACCAAAAGCCAGCAAAAGGAGGCATACCGGAAATTGCCAAGCAACCAATCAAGAAGGTTGTAGCTGTGACGGGCATATATTTCCGCAGTTTGCCCATCAGCCGCATATCTTGGGCTAAAGCGGGGTCATGACCAACAACTCCTTCCATACCGTGAATTACAGAACCGGAACCCAAGAACAGCATCGCCTTGAAGTAAGCGTGAGTCATCAGGTGGAATAAACCAGCACTGTAAGCACCTACTCCCATCGCCATCACCATGTAACCTAATTGGGAGATGGTGGAGTATGCCAAGCCTTTTTTGATGTCGTTTTGCGTAATCGCAATGGTTGCCCCTAAAAATGCCGTAAATGCCCCAGTAAAGGCAATGACGTTCATAGCAGCAGGAACGTGTTCAAAAACAGGGTACATCCGAGCAACCAGGAACACACCCGCAGCCACCATTGTTGCGGCGTGGATTAAGGCAGAAATGGGTGTCGGGCCTTCCATTGCGTCTGGTAGCCAGACATGGAGGGGAAATTGCGCCGATTTCGCCACTGGGCCGAGGAAGACTAAAATCGCAAACAGAACGGCAAGGAAATTGCTGATTGTCCCTGATTGCACTAGTTGAGCGAGGCGATCGCCCATGATATGAAAATCAAAGCTGCCGGTTGCCCAAAACAGTCCCAAAATACCGAGTAATAAACCAAAGTCACCGACGCGGTTGGTCACAAATGCTTTTTGACAGGCATCTGCCGCTGACTTGCGATCGTACCAGAAGCCGACCAGCAAGTAGGAACACATCCCCACCAGTTCCCAGAATATATAAATTTGCACTAGGTTGGGGCTGACCACCAGACCCAACATTGAGGAACCGAATAAGCTCAGATAAGCGTAAAACCTTACATATCCTGGGTCATGTGCCATGTAGCCATCGGTGTAAACCATGACTAGAAAGGCTACGGTTGTCACAATTACCAGCATGAGGGCGGTTAGATGGTCAATAGTGTAGCCCATGCTCAGGTGGAAATTTCCCGCTGCTGCCCATTCCAAGGTACGGAGATAAGTCGGGTGTCCTTGAATTTGACTCCACAGCAAGGCAAACGACAAACCCATCGCTGCTCCCATCAAGGAGATAATCAACACAGCGTTGAGTTGCCGCAGGCGGTTAGTCACCTGATTTATCGAAATTAATCCCAAACCGACCAGCATTGCCCCTAATAAAGGGAACACTGGAATCAGCCAGGCATATTCATAGATTGCTTCCATCACTGACGCGTAATTTTAGAATTCTTGACTAGCTTAGGACAGTTTTGCGGTGGCTGTCCTCCGCAAGCATCTGTCCAGGTCGGAACTGTTAATAATTGTGACACACACCCCTGATGATAAAATACCCCACCCAAGGGTAATTGGGTGGGGTAATTAAGCATGGTTTTAGATTTAGCCAAAAGTCCATAGTTAACAATCAAAATTATTATCTATTGACTATTGACTTATATTATGCTGTACGACATTCTAAATCTGCCTTTTGGGAATGGTTGTATGTTTTAGAACGGTTGGTGTAGGTGAGTTTGATTTCTTCTAACGCCAGACGTAAATCGTCTCTGCCACGAAAACCTTCTAGGCGATGTCGGATAATTCCGTTTTCTACTAAAAGTAAAGTAGGTAGTGACTTGAGACGATATGTGTTGGATAGTTTGAAGTTTTCATCAGCATTAACTCCCACCAATTTAATTTGCTCCCCACATTGAGATTTAAATTGCAACAATAAAGGGTGGATAATGCGGCATAAGCCGCACCAGGGTGCTTCAAAATTTACTAAAACAGGTACTGGAGATTCTAAAACTTCTTGAGTAAATGTCCGCTCACTAACCGACAACACCATGACGCCTCGAAAATTATAAGGTTTTAATATCAAACTAGCTATCAGCAGGGAGAATTGGCAACCTAGTCAGCACCTACCTATGAATAAGCATTCAGGATTAAGATGATTCAAAAATTTCTTCTGCTTTGATTTTAACTCTGATAAAAAAGCCAGCGCGATTGTCACAGTGGCATTTTGATTTTTTTAACTCCTGATTGCCTGTGTGATAGAGGGCGTTGAAAATACTGTGCCATTAAATTCTCAACCAAAGTATTTGATCAGCGACTTACCACTATATGAAGATCAAACTGGCTAAGTTTACCCCCACTGACTACTAGTTGATTTGATCCTACATTGATTTGGGAGCAATTGATAAGTGGAAGTTTCTATTGACTCAGATTTTTTGTTGATAGTGGGGATCAGCAAAAATCACCATCCTATCTTACTAGTTCCTATTATCAACAGTGGATGTGACCACCACAGCAGAGCTACAAAAATTACTACTCCTAAATAAGCCGGACGGGTAAATTCCTGCCATAAGATAGATTGACGACCATCAATAATTGCTTTAAAGGGAATGATGGAAGTTCTTTGTTTCACAAGTTCAAAAGCTTCGCCGTAACGTTGGGATAAACGGCGATCGCCATGCCAAACTCCAAATAAGTGATGTAATACCAATCCCAGAGATGTTACGAGGGTAAAGCTAGTTCCTAACCACAGACTATGGGCAATACACCAAATAACTTGTCCTACCATTTGGGGATGACGGGTAATTCGGATAATCCCTGTTTCGTACAGATGGACTTGGGGCTTTTGAATAGCCGCAATTTCTAGTAGATTGAAGGTGGCAGGATACAAAAACAAAAACGAAATTGCTGACAACACCCAAACGACAGCCTTTACCCCTGGTAATCCCTGTACCTGCCAAATTTGCCAGCCATCATAGCGGTGGTTAAAAAAGTAAATAATTAAGATGACAGCCAACGGTAAACTAACTAATGCAAATAAAATGCGATAAAGCCTTGCTCCTATGTGCTTCTCAGCCAATGGACGTAGAGCAGCCCCGCCACTGTGGGCGATCGCAAAAGCAAATTGTAACCCCAACATGACAAAATGACTGGGAGTAAACCAAGGATCGGGCATCGTAGACATGGGTGAAGTTATTTAAACAAAAGTTAATACAGTACAACCAATAACACAAAGTATTCAACAGGGGACTTGAGCAAAGATGCAATATTACTGTCTTTTTCGAGTCAAGTCTTCAAGTTTTAAGATGCAATAAATCATCTCTCACTTTTTAGTGATGAAATCGGATTTATTGCCAAAGTTGCTCCTTTCAAAGTTTGTGGGTTGAGCCTTATGTCTGACCTTCCTTTCACTTTAGATCAGTTACGTATCCTAAAAGCGATCGCTGTAGAAGGGAGCTTCAAGCGTGCTGCTGATAGTCTTTACGTCTCCCAACCTGCCGTTAGTTTGCAAGTGCAGAATCTGGAACGGCAACTAGATGTTCCCTTATTTGACCGTGGTGGCCGTCGCGCACAATTAACCGAAGCAGGGCATCTACTTTTAAGTTACGGCGAAAAAATCCTCAGTTTGTGTCAAGAAACCTGTCGCGCTATTGAAGATTTGCAAAATCTCCAAGGCGGTACATTAATTGTTGGCGCTTCTCAAACCACCGGGACTTATTTATTGCCCAGAATGATTGGGATGTTTCGCCAAAAATATCCCGATGTGGCAGTGCAATTGCACGTTCACTCGACTCGGCGAACTGCTTGGAGTGTAGCCAATGGACAAGTTGATTTAGCAATTATCGGTGGTGAAATTCCAGGTGAATTAGCAGAATCTTTGGAAATTATTCCTTATGCAGAAGATGAACTGGCACTGATTTTGCCAGTCTTTCATCCCTTTGCCAAACTTGAAACAATTCAAAAAGACGACCTATATAAATTACAATTCATCGCTTTAGATTCACAATCAACTATTCGCAAGGTCATCGATCAAGTACTAGCACGCTGTGAGATTGATACCAGACGTTTTAAGATAGAAATGGAACTCAACTCCATAGAAGCCATCAAAAATGCCGTGCAATCAGGCTTAGGGGCTGCCTTCGTTTCGACATCAGCGATCGCCAAAGAATTACAAATGGGTGTGCTACACTGCTCCCCCATTGAAGGAGTGATCGTTAAACGCACACTCTGGCTGATTTTTAATCCCAATCGGTATAGATCGAAAGCAGCAGAGGCATTTAGTCAAGAAATTTTGCCGCAGTTTGCTACTCCAGGATGGAACCAAGACCTGGTAAAATTATCAGAAAAAAAGCTAGTAGTTAATACATTAGATGTAGCAACGCCCAGTTCCTCTGACGAGGGCTGATACTTGTCAATAGTCAATAGTCACTAGTTAAAGGCTACAGGCTATTGACTACTAACTGTGGACTATTGACTCAAAACTAACATGGAAGCTTACTGCACCCGTCCACGCTGCCCCCGCCCGAAAAACTATTTTGCCGACCTAGATGAAGCGACAACCTTAAAAACAGCGCAGCAAAAATACTGCGCTACCTGCGGAATGCCACTCATCCTCGATGGTAGATACATGTCCACCAAATTGCTGGATCGGGGAGGATTTGCTTCCGCCTTTCTTGCACGTGATCGCCGTATTCCAGGAATTCGTGCCTGTGTAGTCAAACAGTTCCAACCTGCGGAAAACATCAGTGCCAATCAACTGCGAATCGCCCAACAACTATTTGAAAGAGAAGCAGATGTCCTCGCCGAAATTGGCAGAGAACACGAACAAATACCAGAACTATACGCTTTTTTTCAAATTACTGTTCCTGGCTTCAATCAGCCAAATCACGAAGAACAGTTTTTTTACTTAGTACAAGAATATATTGATGGGCTAAATCTTGAGGAAGAACTAACGCAAAAGGGGAAATTTTCTGAAGCAGAAATTTTATACATGTTGCAAGAAATCCTGACAGTACTCAAGTTTGTCCATGATAAAAGTATTATTCATCGAGATATCAAGCCTTCTAATATCATGCGCCGCCAGGATGGGAAACTATTTCTCTTGGATTTTGGTGCAGTTAAGCAAGTCACAAATGTCGCAACAGGTGCGGTTGCCGCATCCACAGGAATTTATTCAGCCGGATTTGCTCCCCCAGAACAGATGACTGGGAATCAAGTATTTCCCTGCACCGATTTATATGCTTTGGCTGTGACTGCTGTTACCTTGCTCACAGGCGAACCAGCCACACAGTTATTCGACCCATTAATTAACCAGTGGACATGGCGATCGCATGTGAATATTAACCCCCACCTAGCTGATGTTTTAGATAAAATGCTCTTGCCTGCGGTCAGTCAACGCTTTCAATCAGCAGAGGAGGTGCTAAAAGACCTTTTTCCCCAGTTCATACCCCCAACAACTCTGGGAAACACATCACCTCAACCCCAGGTAATACAGTCAAATTCCGCTTTTTCTACTAGGGAATTATTATCAGGGGCAGCTGTTAGCGGCTTTGAAAGTGCATTAATTGCGATCGCTCTATTTAGCCTCATCCCATTACCCATAATCGTTGTGATGATCACAATGGTGATTTTGGGTGTCATCATTTTTGCTCAAACTCGACGCTGGATTAAAACCACAAATTTGTTAATTGTTGCAGCAATTACCTTTGCGATCGTTCTTTTCATTCCTTCCTTGCAAGCAGGAATGGATATTCAACAAATAGTCATACTAGGACTTGCTGGCAGTTTGATAGCTATTGCCGTTACAACACTATTTCGGCTTATATATAAATTCTTATCTATGATGTTTTAAATAAAACTAATTACGTTTCTACCTGTCACCCGCAGCCAGTAATTTCAGGAATTAGATCGAGGTACTGTGTAGCATATTTCGTACCAAAATAATCGTATCTAGCGAATTAGAGTTTAACGAAACTTTAACCTAGAGTTACCCATAAAATGAGAAATTACTTTCAAGGTAAAAAAACCATACAACCAACTATGACGCAACAACATAGAACTAATGAAACTAAAGTTTTGGTTCTAACACTAGCAATCACCTTGGGACTAGTGGGTGGTTTGTTGTGGTGGTTTTCTCACAGCTATGGCATCAAAGCTGGTTATTTTAATAAAACACGGGTAGACACACCAAGTACTGATACTTTTTCCCAAGTACCCAATGTTCCCACAGGATTATTTAGTTACGGGGGTAGTACTACTTGGGCACCCATCCGTCAACAAGTAGATTCAGCAGTAAAAATTGTTTGGCCTAGATTTCAACTACGCTACACCGAGCCGATAGAAGCAGCACCCGGTTCTGGTACAGGAATTAAGATGCTACTAGGTAATCAGTTAGCATTTTCTCAGTCTTCCCGCGCCTTGAAACCAGAAGAAAACGAACAAGCAAAACAATTGGGATTTACAATCAAAGCTGTTCCAGTAGCAATTGACGGAATTGCGATCGCTGTTCACCCTAATCTCAATCTGTCTGGATTAACCCTCGCCCAGCTAAAAGATATCTACACAGGTAAAATTACTAATTGGGAGCAATTAGGCGGAACAAAGCTACCAATAACCCCATACTCTCGCCGTCCAGAAGACAGCGGAACTATCGAGTTTTTTGATGAGAACGTCCTAGGCGGAGAAAAATTTGGTAGCAATGTGCAATTTATTGATACTACAACTAATGCCTTAAAAGAAATAGCCAAAAACCCTGGTGCAATTTACTATGCCTCCGCACCAGAAGTAGTTGGACAGTGTAGCATCAAGGCTTTACCACTGGGGCGACAGCCAGACAAATTTGTTGAACCTTACAAAAAACCTTATATTTCCTTAGAAAAATGCCCGCAACAGCGTAACCAACTGAATACAGAAGCATTTCAAACTGGTGAATATCCCATCACCAGACGTTTATTTGTCATTGTGAAACAAAATGGACAAAGTGATCAGCAAGCCGGAGAAGCTTACGCAAATTTGCTGCTCACAAATCAAGGTCAAGAATTAATTGCTAAAGCCGGATTTGTCAGACTGCGCTAATCAAGATTGGCGATTTATAGCAATCCAAGCATAAATTAGGTCTATGTTGATTATTCAAAAGCTGAAAAATACTAAATTTAACGCCGTTTGCAACTTTTTTCTCAAACCGCGTAAATTTATGTTCAGTACTTTGCTACATACAGGCAAAATTGACAATTGGAGCCTAGGGTTAGGCTCCAATTATGTGAATCAACTGTATTTCCACTGCACCGCTGATAACAACAAGATAGACAATTGCACTGAAAAAGTCTTGGGTAATCAATACTTTCGACTCTAATTGTGAGTTTTTTTCAAGACCACCCAAACTTTAGATAAAGTTGGCTGATCTTTATTACTGGAATCTACTACGCTTTTGCCTTAAACAAGCATTATCTTTATGGTTCAATTTAGTTCCTGCTGTTGAAAGGCAAACAAGATAATTAATAAGTTCTCTACCAAGAACTATTATTTTTGCCTTGTGAATATCTTGTACAAGAAACAAACTTCACACAGAGGCTTTTTTATCTAGAAACTACCCGATTACGCACAATCTGTTTGTGGTGGTCAAACAGATTGGTCAAACACAACAGTAAGGAGGTGTTGCTGCGCCAACTTACTGATGACTGATCGGGGTCAAGTTCTAATAGATGCCGTGACAGGAACTCTAAAAGCGTCTTAGCTTGCTCTATTAATTGATTCTGCTGGCAAGCAAATGAGATTATCTCCTTGAGTGAGGATTAAACCTCTTTGACGCAATTTGCCCATTAAGCGGGTAACAGTTACACGAGTAGAGCCAATCGCGCTACCAATTTGGGCATGAGTTAGAGGGAAAGGCAAACAATAGCCTCGAATCACATCGGGATCAGTTTCACTCATCGCCGGTTCACCATATTCCTCAATCAATAATGTGAGGAATCCTAAAAGTCGGTCAATTGTGCGTCGTTGGCCTAAAGCACTCAGCCACAACAATTTACGTTGATGCTGATACCTAAAGGCATCCATAACTTCGCGCCGGAAGTGAGGCCAATTATCTAAATCGTGCCAGTACATCCATAACACCGCAGTTTGGTCAACGTGCGCGTATGCTTGGAGGGTGAATGGTGACTGAGCCACAATTTCAAATGGTTGTCCTGCTCCCACAAAACCCAAGAAGGCTTCTTCTGGAGTTCTGTTAATGCGTCGAGATGTTAGCTGACTGGCAGTAGCACTAACTTGAGCAGTACCTACCATACGGATCGCACCTCTTTGCACCAAATAAAGCAATCCAGGTCTAGCTGGAATGCGCTCATCTTTGCTAAAGGTGCGGCAACGATAGTGTTCTTGAGCCCAATCAAGAATACGTTGCCAAGTCAAAAAAGGGCGTGATGCCTCAGAAAAGGAGGATGGAGATTGCATAGGTAACAAAGAGCGTTCGGCTGAAGACAAAGACGTTATAAAACAAGGTGCAAGGAGTGTCTTTGTGTTGACGGGTAGGCTTAACGCCTAACAGCGCCAGCCATCCAAAGAGTAGAAAGCAATTTTGCCCCTACTCTTTTGTTATACTTCTTACTGTACAATGATGGTAGTAAAGTTTACTTACTATTCATAGAATATTTATTAAATTTTATGCTCTTCTCATTTTTCTTTATATATATAAAACTTATATCTAAAGAAAGATGACAAGCCAATGTTAGAGAAATAATCAAAAGATATTCTTATCGTATTTAGTGCAGAGTCAGTCAATAACCAGCAATTACTCGTCAATTAAGCAGCTACTATATGCTTTGTTGTTTAATACACTAAGTGAAACTACACAGGTAGAAAAAAAGCAATTCATAGAATTTAAAAAAAATCATCTATATAAAGATAGAGATAACAGCAAAATTTTGTATATCTCAGGAGTGGCACAGCAGTTATCAAAATCTCATAATTGCACCGCTATGGATATAGCCGATAGTATCAGATCTAAATTATCGGCGACCAGTGGTGACGTTTGTCAGGTCAAAATTGTTCCACCCGGTTGGATTTATTTAGAATTAACTCCTCCTTTTTTGGCAACTTGGTTACAACACCTGGTGATGGGATGCTTGGGACAAGACGGCAAGATGGGAACAGAAGAAATAAACTCAAAATTTAAAGACTACAACCCTGCAAATATTTTTGTTGTTCAATACTCCCATGCACGCTGTTGTTCATTAATATTGCTAGGTCATCGAGAGGGATTAATCAAACTGAGGGAACCTTTACCAGATAATCATCCTGCATTTGGGCAGCTATTACCTCAACAGCCAATACCTTGGTTGAATCATGACAAGCAACTTTGGCTCAATCTCTCAACTGAGAAAGATTTACTTGCTCAGTTAGTACAAGTAGTGGACAACTTGGTATGTGCGAGTACTAGTGATGCAATTAACTGGCAAAAAGCAGCTTTGAAGTTGAGTCAAGCGCTAGAAAGCTTCTGGTGTCAGTGCCGCATTTGGGGTGATGTAAAAATTTATTCACCTGAACTAGCTCAAGCTCGGTTAGGTTTGGTGATCATTACTCAACATTTGTTGAGATTTTTGCTAGTAGAAAAACTAGGAGTTACTGCTCCGTGGGAACTGTGAACTTTTATGGTTGCCTAAAACTCACAAATTCACAGGAGTTATCCTAATTCACCAAAATCTTGATACACATATAAAAACTGGCATGACTCAATAATTTATGGAAGTTATAAAGTTGAATTTTCCAGAAACAGCTACGCAATTTTGTTAGGAATAAGCGTGGTATTCAATCAGTAGTGTTTCTGACAAGAAATATAACAATTTTTATCATAGCTATTGACCCATGAAAGTAGTTCGACTATACTTTCAGTTGTGTGAGGAGCGAACCAGCAAGAACACCGAGACGAAACACGGCCAGTCGTCGGTGTTCTTTCTGATTTCATGATGTACAAAAGCTTAAATAGCAATCTTTAAGAGAGTAAAAATTTTTTGATGGCGATCGCGGCTCCATCTTTTTCTACACTAGGAGCTATCCACTGAGCGATAGCTTGCACGTTTTTTGGTGCATTACCCATCGCTACACCAATCCCAGCATATTCCAACATTTCTACATCATTAAAGTTATCACCAATAGCCATTACATTGTTTCTTTGTAAACCTAGAAGTTCTTCTGCAAAATAACGTACAGCCGCCCCTTTATTGACAGCAGGATTTGTAGCTTCAAAAAAGGTAGCAACAGAAGTTGTTAGGTAAAGTTCTGCGGGTGTGTACTGACGACGCAAATTTCCCAGTAACCGATCAATCGCTTCTGTGTCATCGCACAAAGCTAAAATTTTTGTTGGTTCATGTTCAATTAAGATTTGGCGCAAATCACCCACAGCAATTGGGGTAATTCCAGAGCGTTGTGCATAAATTTTGGTTTCTCTGGTTAACTCCCGCACATAAAGTTCATCATTGATGTAAAAGTGGATAGAAAGAAGCGATCGCCACTGGGGTTGTTCAAAATAGTCTAGTAGTTGGTATGCGATTTCTCCGGCTACAGGCAAGTGACGATGTATTTTCTGGTTGGTTGGGTCTTGAATCCAGGCTCCCTGATAAGCTGCTAATGGCAGGTTAGAGCCTACTTCTTGGTGGAAGCGTAAGGCGGAACGATACATCCGTCCAGTAGCAATTGCGACATGAATTCCTTTAGCTTGGGCTGCGGCGATCGCTTGTTTGACAGGTTTGCTTAAAGTATTGGATTTTCCGGCGATCGTGCCATCTATATCTAAAACTAGTAACTTAATGTCTTGTGTAAGTAGAGTCTGATCATCAGGTGATGCTAGATACATAAATTTTTAACCTATGAACTCCCAGTATGAGGTTAACAGGCATTGGCACAATCTGATTGATTAAAAGGGAACAGGAAAATTCCTACACTTAAAAGTAGATTTATACTCATCTCTAATTCTTCATCTCTTCCAGCATCGTTGCCGAGCTTGGTAAAAGTGCTGTAATTGTTTAACAAAATAAAAAACCCAGACTCATTGTCTAGGTTTTCCACAGTTAAATAAAAGATGATTCTGACAGTAATAATCGGCATGAAAAGCAGTCTAAGAGATGCACATCTTTGTAACTATGCAATGTGCTTTTTGGTCTTGAATTGGTAGTAGATTCAATCAGATGAGAAAAACCACCTATTTCAACCAATTAGTTAGACGCTTTGAGCCAACTTTTTTTGCGCTGTGACATTAAACCAATTCCTGCTACTAAGCCAAGACCAATTGCAGCAGAAGGTTCGGGTACAGATTTGGGGTCATAGTCGTATGTGACAGTCAAACCTGCGGAAGCGTATGTGTTAATTTGAGAGTCGAAATTGCCTGAACCTGTAACTCTGGAATTTGCTAATGCGTTGAAAGTAAAGTCTGCTGTTCCTTTACCGAGGAACTCTTGGAAAAATGAATCGCCGCTGGTGACTGTTCTTGTTTGTGTTAGAGTAGCACTCAGCCCATTAACTGTTCTGCCGGAAGCACCACCGAAATCGTTTATTCCATCAAATCTAGCGAGATTATAACTATAAGACTGGGTTGGAGCGACGTAGAATTGCAGTACACCTTTTGGTAGTTCCAAGCTCAACTCACCTGCAAGATTTACTGTAGCAAGAGTAGATCTACTGCTTCTGTTTTCAAAAGCTGCATCTCCTTTTAATTGACCGACAAAATCTATAGTTACACTTTTGAGAGTACCTAATTTTGAGTCAAATTTTTGGACGCTGATTATCTCGTCAATTATATCTGTCGCGTAGAAGCCATCAGCTGAAGCTGGTGCATCTGTAGGTTTATATTGAGCAGAATAAGAAAGTGAAGCTGCGTTTGCTGCGCCTGCGGTAACTACGATACCAGCTAAGGTAGTCGCTGCTGCTAGAGTTTGGAATAGTTTTGTTGTCATGGGAAATTGGGAAATTATCTTCTCAAACTGGATAAACGCAAGATTGCTACATTATTTCTAACTCGTAGTTTTTGGTTCTCGGCTTGCTAAATTTACCGAAATTTATGTGAAGCTTTGATTAGGAAAAAACTCGGATAAATCTAGCTTTGAGAACTATATATAAAGTTGTGTTAAGGTTGGCAAATTAGATGGAGCATTGGTAGAGCCTTGTTGGGTCATCAAAAAGTATCAGAATTTTTACCAAATCACAACTCTGTCAAAGCAGTAAATTTTTCTAATATATATATTTTTTTATACATATATCTATAATGAAGATGGATAGACAGCTAGTATGATGAACATAAGAAATAGTCTGCATCTTAAAAATTTAAAATTTATATAGGTGTAATTAAGCACTATCTATGGCATAAAAATAAGTTTTATTGTTTATGCAAGTATACAAAAGCGAGTACTGTAATGACTCAGCACTTGTCACTTTCATGCTATTGGTCGATTAACAATCGCCACAATAGTAGATAAAGGTACTTCAGCAAAATACTGTCGCTGAAATTGTTCTTCGCTGACTGCGGCCAAAAATTGAGTGACGGCTGCATCCGCTAGGTTGGCGGAAATTGTTTGGGGATTTTGGCTAATTTGTAAAGAACGGTCTTGTCTTGTGACGATAAATCCCCAATATTTTAAAGCTTTGATGCCTAACAGTAAGCTTTGGTTGCCTATGCTTAATTTTGCTAGTAGTTGTGTGCGGGTAACTAGTTGTTGTGTACGACTCAGATATTTAGCTATGCCAACTAGCGTCTGCCAAATTTCTTGGGGTGGTTGTAGGTGAGGTTTAGACCAAGCCAGGGCTAATTTTTGATGATTGTAAAGAGAACGTTGCCACCAAATGCGTACTTCATCCCAGCTAGTGGGGCATTCTTCTAGGATGAGTGGTGAGTGGGATGTGGGAAGTACTGAGTATTCTTGGTTGCGCCAGTCGAGGATTTGTGTTGAATATTGTTGATTGAGTTCTGAGTTAGCACTGGGGCGGACGGCGATTAATCTAATTTCGTAGCGTTTTTTGAAACTGTTGTAATCTAGCTCGACTATGCAATCAGATTTACCTATAGGTAATTCATCTTTATAGTGTCCCCACCACACACCAGGAAAAGGATTTTTAGTTGATTCATCCCGAATGTCAAAATCTGTTTTAATGTACTGTACTTTTTTTCCTTGCCAGTCTTGCTGATTGCGATGCCAAGCATTTTCAAACCAGCAGTTTTGGATGAGTAGTTTTGGGACTGGGTTTCCCATACCGCAAGGTTCTAGCAGTTTCAGTTCTAAAAATAATTCTTTGCCTAAGTCTGCTACGGTAACTTTTAAATCTGCTTGAACTGTAGGCATCAATTCTGTACTACCCAAAGATTGCCGCAACTGCTGATTAATTGCTTGGGTAAATAAAGGTATATTTTCTACTGGTAGACTCAAACCCGCAGCATAGGGATGTCCGCCAAAACGATGTAATAAATGTGCTTGGTCTTTGACTAGTTGATATAAATCAACAGAATTGATGGAACGGGCTGAACCACGAGCTAGTAAAAGTGCTGAGTGTTGAGTGTTGAGTGCTGAGTTAGAAGATAAAGGAGCTAATTCTTCCCCTGCTCCCCTGCTCCCCTGCTCCCCTGCTAATTCAGTGCTTAACAAAATTGTGGGACGGCCTGTTTCTTGGGCTACTTGTCCGGCGACTAAACCTAACACGCCGGCTGGCCATTGGGGATCTTCGAGAACGATGACGCTGGTAGTTGATAAATCTAATTGGGTGAGTTTTTGGGCTACTTGGGTTTGCACATCTTTTTGTAATGACTTGCGGCGAGTGTTGGCAAGTTCTGTCTCTTCAGCTAATTGATTGCAGTGTTTGGCATCACGGCTGGTCAATAATTCTACACAAAAACTCGCATCGCCTTGAATGCGGCTGACTGCGTTGATGCGCGGCCCTAAACCAAAGGAAATATCTGTGGGGCGATCGCCACTTTTTTGGCACAATTCTAATAATCGCCCTACACCTGGCCTGCGTCGCGCTGTTGGTGGTTGTTTAAAGTCTGTTTGTAAGCGTTGAATTCCCAATTGTGCTAAATACCGACAATCTCCCTTGAGTTGTACCAAGTCAGCAATTAACCCTACTGCGACTAAGTCTAATAAGTTTTCTAGTGCATCTTGCGGGATGTTGGGCAGAGTTTGATAAAGTGCTTCTACTAATTTGTAAGCAACTGCTACACCAGAAAGATGAAATAATGGATGTTCGCTTGGTAAATAACGGGGATTAATAATAGCTTTAACTGGTGGACGTTCTGCGGGTAAAGTGTGATGGTCTGTAACGATAACATCTATACCTAACTGTTTAGCATAAATAATTTCATCAATATTTGTGCTACCCGTATCACAAGTAACTATTAATTTAAATTTTTGTTTTGCTAAATTCTCGATTCCTGAATTATTCAGTCCGTGAGATTCTCTGAGGCGATTGGGAATGTAATAAGTTAAGTGGGTATGTTGCTGAAAAAATTGTCCTAAACCATCCCATAACACGGCGGTGGAAGTGATACCATCAGCATCAAAATCTCCCCAAATAGCAACTTTTTCACTAGTATTACGTGCTTGCTGTAATCTTTCTATTGCTAGGTGAATTTCTGCTCCAAATTCAAAAGGACTAGCAGGTTGATAGGTTTGATAGTTAACAAAAGCTGCTAGTTGTTGAATATCTTTGATACCTCTTTGCCACAATAATTGTGCGGCATATAATCCACTTGATGCAGGTATGTAAGGCTTTACTGCGGCAATAAACCAATCTGGTGGTTGTTCAGTTGGTGCTAAAAGCCACTGTGTTTGGTCATTAGTCATTTGTTATTTTTATTCTTCAGTTTTTATAGGTTCATTTACTAAAGGATTGAGGACTAATTCATTAGCAACACCGTCCGATTTTCGTGGACGAATTGTCGGACGCGATCGCCTGTAACCTGCTCTTTCTGCTTTTTGATGTTCGTAATCAATTAGTCTGCCATAATGCGGATGTTTACTTAAATTCATCGACAAGAAAATATGTTGCCGGATGTTACCAAATCCTTTACGATTAAAAAATTTCACTGCGGCTACATTGGTAGGATCAGTATCTACTAACATGAATCTTGCCCCATCTTCAATCATCCGAGCAACGACTTTATCAACTAATTTGTCTGCTACGCCTTGACGTTGATATTTAGGGTTAACGCCTAGCCACAAAATATAACCATAAGTCCAAGAGGCTTTAGTAATAATAGTTCCTAAAATAAATCCTGCTAGTTCTCCATTTGTTTCAGCTACTAAGCAATATTCTGGATCTGTATTATAAAGTCCAATTACTTCCCATTCATCCCAAGTACGGTATAGGTACGGATATAAATCGCTGGTAAATAATTCTTCGCCCAAATGGTATATAGGAGCGATATCATCAATTCCTAATTCACGAACATAAATTGAATCACTTTCGTCAAAGTTAGTCATAATTTAATAGTCAAAAACATGAGATTTTAAAAATATGCTAAATATAATGTATTTAGTTATATACCAAAGTGCTAATTGCTGACTCTAAACCTATATAGTAATTATTATTTAAAGAGAAATTTCTTGAATACTATCAATAGTTGGAAGTGGAGATGTTATTTTACCTTCAGTTGATGGTGTACGTTGACAACGAATAGCAAACTGACAGTAATCGCAAGCTTTACTACTTTCACTTATTTGCGGAAATGGTTGACCATTTTGATAAAGCTTTAGCCAATTAGACAGATAATTTAACAGTTCATTAAGGTCTTTTTCTGTTTGCTGATGTTGTCTATTATTATAAGTATATTTTATATTTTGTGGTCTGCCTTGAGACTGAACAAACCAGTAAGTCATAGAAATATTTTCTGGCAAATATTCGCTAGTTTCAGCTAACACGTACATATAAAGACGTGTTTGCCAATTTTGGGCTAATTTGCTTTTATCTGGTGGTTTTGGATAGGTTTTCCAGTCTAAAATTTGTGCTTGTTGGTTATTTGCAATTAATAAATCATAAATAACAGTTAGTAAATAATCTTGAAATTGTAGGGTGCGGTAGTGTTCACTGTCCCGAAAGGTTTTATTATCTCTTAGAGGTGTGACAATTTCTGGTGCAGCATTGGCAAAAGCAGACATCCAGCTTTGCAGTTGCGGGTCTGCTTGTAATAAACTATCAATTGGTAAACCTATTTCTTGTTGCTGCATTAGCAAGTGAAAGCGGCTACCTAAAGTTTGTCTTTCTTCGTGTTCTGGATCTGAGGGAGAATTGAGTTGTTCTAAATAGGTATGCTGAAACTGACGGGGACAACGTTCTAGTAAGTTGAGTTGTCCTTGAGATAGTCGTAATAAATTAGTAGAATTTGATAGCATGATTCTAGTTTAAATTTAGAAGCGATCGCTCAGAGTAATTATTTCTCATTTGTAATAATTTTTATTTTGAGGATTATTTTGTTTATCTCAGATAAACTATAAGTCATTTCTCAGATTATTCTTTATAATCCAATTTTCGTCTAAATTCTGCAAAATGCTCTGCAAAAATAAATTTTGCATATATATGTTTTGGACTAACTGGACAATAAATGCCAGGCTGTGATTGATATTTTGTGATTAAAGTTTTATCTTCATAACCAATTATGATTAATTCAGAACCGCATACTGCACATAAAATTCGACCTCCATTTGTATAAATATCAAGAGCTTTTTGTAAGTTGTCACACTTACTATCATAAATAAAATTTTCTCTATTCATTACTATTCAAAACTTTAACTTAAAGCTTCACTCAACAAATCGCGGTGCGTCAAGGAACGATCTATTAAAGATTGAATTTGTGCTGATAAAAGTGGCTCACCATTTGCATAATGTTCCAGCCAAATTTTACTAATAATATTTGCATCATCTGGTAAATTATCTAAATCCCATCCAGGCATCGCTAAATCTTCCATCAAACGATTAACTTTGGGATCATAACTGAGGGCAAAACAGCGACAACCTTCAGCAGCAGCCATAATTAAACTGTGTAATCGCATTCCAATTGCCATTTCAACACCACGATATACACCTTTTAAAAGTTGTGGATCTTCCAGACATAAAATTTGACTAACATCTGCAAGATGAGGTTGAATGGCTTGGGCAATGCCTAAATCTTCACTTTTTTGAAATGGCAGCAGTAAAATAAATGCTTGGGTAGCTGTTTGAAAATCCACTAATGCTTTTGTGAGTTTAGCTAGGCGTTTTGCTGTCAATTGAGGATGCGATCGCAATGTTACAGCAACTCTTGGCGCAGGTAAATCTGCTAATCCTGGTACTGGTTTTCCTTGTAACGCCCAAACCGGGTCAGGTGCAATGATATGGGGAATTTGCCAATCTGATAATAAAGCAGCACTGGCGCGATCGCGCACACTAATTTTGGTACAACCAGCAAAGTTGTGTTTTGCTAACCAACGAGTTTGCGGACGCACCAAAGGGCCAATACCTTGCGCCCAAGCAATGGTTTTCAAATTCATTGTTTGCGCCAATGTCATCAATCCCCCATAATACAGAGGGCTAATGGTACTGGTGACATCTTGAATTAAACTACCACCACCCCAAATAAAAGCATCACAAGAACGTAAAGCTTGCAGTACAGGTAGCATAGCCATACGGTTGTGAGTTTCTACATTGTAGCGATCGCGCGTTTCTTTTGGATTGCCAGAAAGCACCACAGGCGTGACATGAGATGGCAACATTTGTAGAAGCGTCGCCAGTAAAGCTTCATCACCACCATTACCTTTACCGTAATAACCAGACAATAACGCCCGCATAGTTCCCATATTGAGAGTTTGGATTTTAGAATATCAACTTTTTCCTAGTAGTTCATAGAAAGTCAGCCATCTTGTCGACAAAAGATGAATTTCCTTGTGGGAAGATGAACTGAAGGGAGAATCAGAGGACGATTAACTCTTGACTTTTGACCCTTGACTTTTGACTTTTAACTTTCCTATGCACGTCCTATCAATTCCCACTTGGATTATTCATATTTCTAGCGTTATTGAGTGGATTGCCGCGATTTGGTTAATCTGGACTTACGGCGAACTCACTGGTAATCGTAGTTGGTGGGGATTGTCCCTGGCTATGTTACCAGCTTTAGTTAGTGCTATGTGTGCTTGTACTTGGCATTATTTTGACAATGCAGACTCTTTAGAATGGCTGGTAACGCTACAAGCTACCATGACCTTAGTTGGTAATTTTACCCTGTGGGCAGCTGCGGTGTGGATTTGGCGTTCCACCAAGTCTGTCAAAAATCCCACTGATACTATTGCAGTTCCATCTATTAAATCAGAACCATGATCTCGAAAGAAACCCTATTTGCCCTTTCTCTATTTCCCTATTTGGGTTTCTTGTGGTTTATTAGCCGTAGTCAGCAAATGCCACGTTTAGCACTATATGGATTTTACGGCACACTTGTATTTGTGGGCGTGACCATTCCGGTAGGTATTTACGCTAAGGTTCATTATGGAGAAACTTTAGCAAATGTAGATTGGCTACACGGTGGTGCGGAAGTATTTTTAACCCTAGCTAACATCTTGCTTGTAATTGGTTTTCGCCAAGCTGTTAAGGAATTAAAAGGCAAGAGGCAGGAGGCAGGAGGCAGGAGGCAGGAGTAGATACTATGGTTTCGACTTTTGAACTCGAAATTTCAACCTCAGAACTCGAAACTTCAACCTCACAACCCGAAACTTCAACCTCACAACCCGAAACTTCAACCTCAGAACTCGAAACTTCGACCTTTGAACTCGAAACTTCGACCTTTGAACTCGAAACTTTGACCTTTGAACTCGAAACTTCGACCTTTGAATTCGAAACTTTGACCTTTGAACTCGAAACTTCGACCTTTGAACTCAAAACTTCAACCTCAGAACTCGAAACTTCGACCTTTGAACTTGGAACTTCAACCTCAGAACCCGAAACTTCACACTTTTTTCCCTACTCCCTATTTTTTTAAAGGAAAGTTAAATGGACGTAATTCCAGCAATTGATTTACTTGAAGGTCGTTGTGTGCGACTGTATCAAGGAGACTATGAAAAATCGCAAGTTTTTAGCGAAAATCCTGTTGATGTTGCTCAACAATGGGTAGATCAAGGTGCAACTCGATTGCACTTAGTAGATTTAGATGGAGCCAAAGCAGGTAAAGTAGTAAACTTGAAAGCAATTGAAGCGATCGCTCAAGCAATATCAGTACCGATTGAAGTTGGTGGTGGATTGCGCGATCGTTCTAGCGTGCAGCAAGTGTTTAACTTGGGTGTACAATGGGCAATTCTGGGAACTGTCGCTGTTGAACAACCCCAGCTAGTCCAAGAACTTTGTCAAGAATTTCCTCAACAAATAATTATCGGCATTGATGCGCGTAATGGTAAAGTAGCAACTCGCGGCTGGTTAGAAACCTCAGAAGTTTTAGCCACCCAACTAGCGGTGCGAATGCAAGAATTAGGTGCAGCAGCCATTATCTACACCGATATTCATCGCGATGGAACTCTCAGTGGCCCCAACATCGAAGCATTACGCGAACTTACCAATGCTATTTCTATTCCGGTAATTGCTTCTGGCGGTGTGAGTTCTGTGACTGATTTGTTGAGTTTGTTAGCCTTAGAAGCGCAAGGTGTCACAGGTGCAATTGTGGGACGCGCTTTGTACACTGGCGATATTTTACTCCCAGAAGCACTGCGAGCGATCGGGCCAGGACGCATTCAGGACGTACCCCCAAACCTGGACTTTTCCTCCTTCGCCTAAAAATAGCTTGATTCAAAATTGCGGCTAGACAAACTCAGGTTATGTCTGTTTAGCCGTATGTAATTTCCGGAATAGCTATTTACACTGTTGTAGTTCAAGTAGTAAAGATTCTACCAACAGTGAGATTATTCTTATGACTCGTCAAAAACCACTTAATAACGGTAAACCAAGGAAAACAGAACCTGGTGCTATTCAGTCTATCGGGAAAATTGACAGAATTAATCAACAGAAATCTAACAAACTTGATAAACCAGAATAATCTAGTATAAAACTAACGTAACTAATTATAGTAATCACAGGTAATAAGACTTTTAATTTTTACAATATTGGGTTTCTTCTCGACAAAGAGACGTGATTATAATCACGTCTCTTTTTTATTTTTGTATGTAAATTTTTTAACTAATTTCTGGATTCAGTAATATCCTTGTTGTATGTAAACTTATCGTTAATTTCCGTAGTCTTATGTCTAATCAAAAATCAAACGCTAACCCACAACCCAATAAAAAATCTAATGAAGCTATTCCTCCCCGCAAAAAACCTCTGAACAATGGTAAACCAAATAAAACAGATCCCTAATTATCATTAAAAACTCATAATAAATTAGGCTTAAATAATAGAGACGTAATTAATATTACGTCTCTAAATTATTTTATTTGTATCCTAACTATTTATTTTTTACCTGGCTTTTTGCCTGTTCTAAAGCTATCTCCTTAATAGCCTGATAAGAATTGACATTTGCAGTGCCTTCAATAGCCTTAACTGCCAAATCTTGAACTTGTTTCAAAGCCGAGTCTAACTGTTTAGAAAGATTCTGAATACGTGTTTCTTGATTGTTGATAGTTTGTTCTAGAGATTGTAACCTCTGCTCATAAAAACGCTTTTGTCCTTCTACTTCTTTCGCATATAAATCTGATTTTACTTTCGCCTGATAATGAGCAATACCCTTACCTTCTTCTGTAGCTTTTTTTAAGGCTGCTTCTTTATCTTTCGGGAATGCTTCTACCTTAGATTTGGCTTCTGCAAATTGCGTTTCTCGTTCTACAATTTGTTTTTCACGTTCATTCCATTGTTTTTCTGTAGCTTGTTGAAATTCTTCTAACTGCTTGTATAAAGTTTTTTGCACTTGTTCATATTCATCAGATTCCAATTTGCGTTGCAGTTCTAAATCATATTTATACCCTGCTGTATCTCGTTGTCTGGTTTTATTTAAACTATCATTGCGTTCTTTAATTGACTGCTTATATTCTTCTTGTTCTTTTTGCCAAGCAATACGTTGCTCAAGTATATCTTGTGATAAGACTTCATAACGTTGACTATATTCTTCCTGATATGCCTTAGAATTATCTTCATAGGCTGTAATCAAAATATCTAATGTATCCTCTGCAACTTCTAAGTTATGTAGTTGTTTTAACGCTGTAATTTCAGTTTCTACAGATTGCCTAATTTCTCCTAATTTAGAAGCTTGTGTGGTTAACTGTTCTGATAGCTCATTTGCCGCACTACCGAAGCCTAATTGAATTTTAGCTAAACTTTCAATTGTGAAATTCATCTTCTGTTGGATAGTTGCTGGCTCAGTCATAATTGTATTTTGTTCTACTTTTGGCTTTTCTATATCTACATCGACATTTCGATTAGCTTTTGTAGCTTGATTTAGTTGGGTTTTTAGTCCTGAAGCTTCCTTTGTCAACTCTTCATAGGCTTGCAAAATTTCTGCTTTTGTATTCTTATCTGTGAGTTTTTTACTAGCCATTATAAACCTCCTATTATTCGCAACTATTTAGATAAGAACTGCCTATTTAGCAGCAGAATTACCAAAAGCCCTCATTGCCAAATCTTGTGCTTGCTTCAAAGTAGCTTGTAGTTGTGTAGAAATACTTTCTATTTGCTCTACTTGCTTTGTAATTGTTTCTTCCAAGCTTTGAATTTTTTGTTCATAGCTTTGCTTACTAGATTCCCATTCTTTCTCAAATAAATCAGCTTCAATTTTAGCCTTTTGGCTGGTTTCTTTAATTGCTTCTTCTCTCGCTTTTTTAACTGCTTCTTCCAATTCCCCAGGAAAAGCTGTAACTTTTTGTTGATATTCTTTAAACAGAGCTTGATTACTAGACAGAATTTTTTCCCGTTCAGCCCAATCTTTTTCTTTTTCTTGTGTTTTCTCTTGAATATCTCTTTCTAAGTTGCGTTTCTTGGCTTCATAAACATCTGTATTAAGCTTGCGAGTAGTTTCTAGTTTATATTGATATTCTTCTTGTTCTTGTTGGCGTTCTTTATTAGTCACATCATTGTATGCTGTGACTGCTTCTTCATACTCTGACTGTTCCTTTTGCCATTCTTTACGCTTGAGAGCAATTTCTTTTTCAATTGCCTCTTTCTTACTGGTAGTATCTTGTTCAAGAGTTTTTAATTTTTCTTGATGTTCTTGAGTGAGAATATCTAATGTATCTGCAACAATTCTGATTTTTTGTAATTCTTGCAGATGTTGAGTGGCAATTTCTATACCTCTGTTTAGTTCATCTAACTTGGAGTTTTCTTTGGCTAACTTTTCTGACAGAGAATTGACAATACTCCCAAATTCCAATTGTAAATCAGCTAAACCTTTAACAATGCTATCAACTGTATATGTAGAAGCCGCAGTTAATATTTCTTGGTTTTTGACTTTTTCTGCTTCTTCTTGTTTAGTAGCAATTTTTGATTCTAATTTTTTTCTTTCAGTTAAAATTTGTTGAAATGCTTGTATTAGTTGCTGTTTGCTATCTTTAACTGCAACTGAAGTCATACTCGAACTCCCTTAATTAGCAATGAATTGATGGGGTAACAAACCATACCAATAGCTACCCTATGCAGACATCAGAGTAACCTTTAAAACAGTAGTTTTTGTTCAGTACAAATACTGGAATGAAGAAATACTGAAACTGGAGTACGATGTAAATTTACCGTACTGCTTTTTGTAAATATGGTTTCTACTGGGAAAGCAATAGTATTTTTGTACTAATAACTATACTCAAACTCATTAGCCCTTGTCAATAGAGAATGGCTGCTGGAATGAGAATATATGTAGGGCGTGGTAAAAAGCTTGCTTCTCAGCGATGTGGCGGTGTAAAGTCACCTAATTTGCCACTTATAATCAGTAAAAACAAGCTTGATCATAACTGTCGCTCTAGGTTTGACAAAGAATTTTTATTGCCAATATGCAATAAATCTGCTTTATAATATTTGTAGATATAGCTGTTACATATGTTACTTTTTGCAAATTAATTTGCAACGGTGCGACTGTAAATGCACCGAGAAGTTAGATAATTGACTCAATTCTCATATTGATACAAGCACAGGGCAGACTTTTGTGATATCAATGTACACCAGTGAATCGACCAAGTATTCTGCTAGAGCAGATATCGGACACACCAGCCAGATTCTAGTGGTAGAAGATGAAGAGTTAATCCAAGAGATGCTATCTGTAGCCTTGGAAGAGGAAGGTTATGAGGTCGTAACAGCGCCAGATGGGCGGGTAGCGATCGAGTATCTCAAAAACTTTGAAGCCAATTCAGGCGAGTTTCCCTTTGATTTGGTAATTCTTGACTTGATGTTACCGCAAATCAATGGTTTAGATATTTGTCGTTTGCTACGCCATCAAGGCAATCCAGTACCGATTTTAATGCTGAGTGCTAAGGGTAGTGAAACCGATCGCGTGTTGGGTTTAGAAGTTGGCGCAGATGACTATCTCACCAAACCTTTTAGTATGCGGGAATTAGTGGCTCGGTGTCGCGCATTGCTGCGTCGCCAACGTTTAAGCACTCTACCGCAGCTACCAGTTCTGAAACACAAAGATGTTACCTTAAACCCCCAAGAATGTCGTGTGTTAGTGCGGGGTCAAGAAGTAAACCTTTCCCCAAAAGAATTCCGGTTGTTGGAATTGTTTATGAGTTATGCGCGGCGAGTTTGGTCGCGGGAGCAATTGCTCGATCAGGTTTGGGGGCCAGATTTCGTTGGGGATAGCAAAACTGTGGATGTTCACATTCGCTGGTTACGAGAGAAATTAGAGTTAGACCCCAGCCATCCTGAATATATTGTGACTGTAAGAGGATTTGGCTATCGTTTCGGATAATTGTGAATATAGTTGTTAGTTTTTATTAATCACGACGCAACTAGCAACTGGGACTCATAATGTTCTTATTGGGATTTATTCTAGGTTTGGCGGTAGGTATCGGTTTTTGGATTTGGCAACAGGTTCAACTGAACCGCTACCTGGGGAGAGTTCTCCAACCCTACTCTAGTTCTACTGAGGTAGCGCTGCCGCTACTACCTCGTTTGCGTCAGGAAATCAAGACATTACAGCAGCAGCGCCAAGATTTGCAAAAATCCCTGCAAACATATCAAGACCTGTTGGATTTTGCACCAATGGGATATTTGCAAGTAGATGAAGAAAATCAACTGCTATGGTGTAACCAACAAGCAAGAGAAATTTTATATCTGCAAAGATGGCAGCCAGGACAAGTACGCTTGTTATTAGAGTTAGTGCGCTCCTATGAATTAGACAGATTGATTGAGCAAACGCGCGATCGCCACAAACCCCAAACGAAAGAGTGGTTATTTCATCCTTCATCCGACAATCCAGCAGAATTACCCACCATCAAGTCTATGACTTTACGGGCATCTGGCTTGCCCTTACCCAACGGTCAGGTAGGCGTATTTCTAGAAAATCGTCAACCACTGCTAGACGTAAATCAAGAACGCGATCGCTCATTTTCTGATTTAGCTCACGAACTGAGAACGCCTTTAACTTCAATTCGGCTTGTTGCAGAAACCTTACAACATCGCTTAGAACCGCCTTTAAACCGCTGGGTTGACCGCCTGATGCAAGAAGTTGACCGACTCATTAGCTTGGTACAAGGCTGGTTAGAACTAACGCAAATTGAAGCTAACCCCAAAATGCAACTGCATCTAGAGCCAGTGGAAGTGCGATCGCTAATTGTATCTGTGTGGGAAACTTTAGAACCCTTAGCACAAAGACAACATCTCTCACTTAACTATTCGGGGCCAGAAGACATTTGGATTAAAGCCGATCAAGCCCGGATTTATCAAGTTTTTCTCAACTTACTAGACAATAGTATTAAATACAGTTCTCCTAGCACCAATATTCAAGTGGAAGCAAAAATTACCTTTTCTGAAGATCATCATCAAGATAATTCTATACATCCCACCTTAGAACTAAATTTAATTGATTCAGGTACAGGTTTTTCGGAAGCAGATTTACCCCATATTTTTGAGCGCTTTTATCGCGGAGATAAAGCCAGAACTCATTCATCCTTAGCCGATAATTCTATTGGATCGATTGTCGGGAATGGTTTAGGATTGGCGATCGTCCGACAAATTCTTTTAGCTCACGGTGGTTCCATCAAAGCCATGAATCACCCCCAAACAGGCGGCGCTTGGATGCAGGTGATACTTCCCGAAGTTGTGGCAAACTCTCAAAGCCAAGACTATAGTTAATAGTATCTTCACTTTTGAGAATACAAGTGTGGAAGCTGTCGTTTATAATCCCAACCCGGACAGTTCTCAGTTGGCGCGTGCCATCAGGCGCTTAGAACGAGATGTTTTACGTATGGGAGCTTTGGTAGAACAATCATTTCGCCTCAGCCACCAAGCGTTGTTTGCTCGTAACCTAATAGCTGCTGAAGAACTACCCAAATTAGATAAAAAAATTGACCGTTTTTATAGACAAATAGAATCAGACTGCACAGCAATTATGACACAAGCGCCAACAGCCCAAGATTTGCGCTGTTTAAGTGCTTTCATGCAATTAGTCCGAGATTTAGAACGCATAGGTGATTATGCTAAAGATTTAGCTAAAATTGCCATTAAACTCTTTCCTTATGAGCCTCATACATCTTTGCCAGAAATTGAAATCATGTCACACCATGCACAGGCGATGTTAGCAACTAGCTTGGTAGCTTTGGCAGATTTAGATGAAGCTGGTGGCCGGGGAATTAAGCATCTAGATGATGCTGTTGATAATGCTTACGATCACCTTTATCAAACTTTAGCTCAACAACGAGATATACCTGGAGTTGTAGAGCCAATTATCCTGTTGGCGCTGGCAATTCGTTGTCTGGAACGTATGGCCGATCATGCTACTAATATTGGTCAAAGAGTAGCATATATTGTCACTGGTCAACGCACTTAAACACAATTGATGATAGATTTTTCCCAATTACGGAATTGATTATTTAGCAAATATTGTGTTACTAAATACAACTTTAAAAAAAGCGAGAATTGGAAATTACACATTCCAATTCT
Source organism: Nostoc sp. C96 (assembly GCF_059384975.1). Taxonomy (NCBI): domain Bacteria; kingdom Bacillati; phylum Cyanobacteriota; class Cyanophyceae; order Nostocales; family Nostocaceae; genus Nostoc; species Nostoc sp. C96. Next base: position 3,110,596 of record NZ_CM182020.1, read on the forward strand.
CGCTTTTTTCAGATGATGAATCAAAAGATCCCCGATTTCTTTAAGAAGTCGGGGATCTGAACTTCCTATTATTTTGGATTACCCAAAAAGTTAAAACTTGCTTAACTAAGTTAGATTTCACTAAATTTTTACCTATTCTTAACCTTGCATGATTAAAGTGTCCGCAAGCACAATAAATATCGCTTTACCGATATAAATGACTATTCAGCGTCGAGATTTCTTACTATTAATGGGAGGTAGCGCTAGTGCATTAGCGCTTATTAACCTTACAAGTTGCGGTCAAAATACTACGACGCAAAAAAGCACATCATCAGTAGGGGAATCTGTATTTTCGTTTCAACCCATTAAGGGGCCAATACCCTTAGAAACCGCAGGCTTTAACCCAGAACAGCAGCAAGTCCAATATAGTAGTTATGAAGTAGTTGATGACTTGGTACTGCCAGAAGGGTTTCAATATCAAGTAATTGCTGCTTGGGGTGATCAAGTTGGTGATTCGCGCTTTGGGTACAACAACGACTATTTATCGTTTATACCGACGGGAGAAAATGCTGGTTATCTAGCAGTGAACTTTGAATATATCAGCGCTATTCCTTGGATGGAAACATATCAGCAAGTGATTGGTAAATCTTTACCATTTGCCGATGTGAAAGTAGCTTTAGCAAGCACAAACTTAGGAAAAAGTGCGATTAATGCTTATGCTTTGCCAGATAATGACACAGTAAAACCTAAAATTGCAGAAATTTGTCAAGCAGCTTTATTAGACCAAGGTTTAGGGGTAATTTCGCTGCGTAAAACAGCTAATGGTCAGTGGGAAAGAACTAATTCCCCAGCAGATAGAAGGATTAGTGGGATTTCTGGCTTAACAGATAATCGCTATTTAAAAGCTACTGGCCCCGGGATTGCAGTATTTCGCAAACAAATAGGTCAGGGATATATTGATAAACTTGGCGATCGCATTATCGGTACTTTTGCTAACTGTGCGGGGGGAACAACACCTTGGGGTACAGTTCTCAGCGCCGAAGAAAATTTTCAAGCTCAAGTCCCAGAAGCAGTGTATGCCGATGGTACAGCTTTTGACCCTAGCACACTACCGTTTGCTTTGGGTGATGAGGAATTATTCGGTCAAGGGAATGTGTTTGGTTTAGCCGGGAATAAATATGGTTGGATTGTGGAAATTGACCCCGCTAACCCCCAAGATTACGGTACAAAACATACTTGGTTAGGACGTTATCGCCATGAAGCTGTGGGTGTGCGAGTAGAAGCCGGGAAACCACTAGCTTTTTATTCGGGGTGCGATCGCCGGGGAGGACACATATATAAATTTGTCAGCCGCGATCAGGTAACGAATCCCCAAGACAAGGCTAATTCTCAGTTATTACAACAGGGAATGCTGTACGCCGCTAAATTCAACGCCGATGGTACAGGTAGCTGGATAGCACTCCAGGCAGAGACTCCTATTAATCCAGATGTTCCTAGTAGTATTGCTGGCAATATTATTTTGTTACCACTAGGCGCTAAAGCAGAAAAATCCGACCTGAAGACGGGTTATTTACCCATTACCAAAGATGAGGCGATCGCACAATACAAACAAAAATATCAAAAACTCGCAGACCTTTACACTGGTAACACCGAAGAACAGCAAGGCGCAATTTTAATTGATGCACATTACGCCGCCAATGCAGTTGGTGCTACCTGCACAGCACGTCCAGAAGATACGGAAATTGCCCCTAATGGGGATTTATACATCAGTTTTACTTCTGGTGCGCCTGACAAACAAGGTGGTTCTGATGTGCGAGTCTTTAAAAGTCCCAAAGGTGAAGCAGGTTATGAATATGGCTGGGTGATGCGTTTAACCGAAAATAACAATGAACCCGCTGCTATGACTTTTCGTTGGCAAATCTTAGCCACAGGTGGAGAACCAGCCGCAGGCGGTATGGGTTTTGCCAATCCAGATAATTTATTACTAGATCCTCAAGGTAACGTCTGGATGGTAACAGACATTTCCACCGCCAAACTCAATCATGCGGTAAATAATCGTAACGCTGAACCAGGAAAATCTGTCAGCTTGTCTGGGTTATTTGGCAATAACTCTGTATGGTTTATTCCTACCAGTGGTACAGATGCAGGTAAAGCTTTTTTATTTGCCACAGCACCAATGGAATGTGAAACTACTGGCCCTTGTTTCACAAATGATCAGACAACGATGTTTTTATCCATACAACACCCTGGTGAAATAAATGGGACTCGTAAAGACCAAGCGATCGAGATCCGACAATTTATCGTTACCGCTACCACAGGCGATGAATTATTACAAACTCGTCAAGTTCCCATTGGTTCTAATTGGCCTGATAAAACCCCTAATGCACCCCCTAAACCAGCAGTTATTGCGATCGCAAAATCGTCCATCTCCGCTAATAAACAACATCAAAATATTTAATTAGCCACATAATCAGCAATCTATTATTTATCTACAAATTATTTTGAATTTATCAAGCAACTAGCTGTTAAATATTACCAAAAATCACTTAAATAATTAGCATAATTGCTGCGATCTCCTTGTAAACCTATCAAAACATTCACTACATACCATAAAATTTATAATGACATCCACCAGTTTGACACCAACATTCTCCACGGCATCTGTAAGTGAACAACTATCAGTAAAAATATTTGCCAGAAAAGAAATTATTCCCCTACGAAATGAGGTAATATGGCGCATAGATAGGGGTGCAGTTCGTACCCTAACTTGGGCTGAAGATGGAACATTCATCACTTTAGGTTATTGGGGGCCAGGAGATTTAATTGGCTCTCCTTTATCGAAAGTTAAACCCTACCAAATTGAGTGCCTTACCAGCGTAGAGGTCAGCATTGTACCATCTTATTTATGGCATCAAGAGATTGAAGGTTTATTTAACCATATTCAACAGTCAGAAGAACTTTTAAGCATAGTTCATCTCAAACCAATTTCCCTGCGCTTATGGAAATTTTTATTATGGCTCAGTGATAAGTTTGGTCGCAATGTCGAACAAGATAAAGTTATCGATATCAACATCACCCATCAGGAAATAGCAGAAGTTTTAAACACAACTAGGGTGACAATTACAAGACTATTACAACAGTTTGAAGAAGACGGTGTCTTATTAAGATACAAACGGCGGATTATTTTGCGTTTACCAAATAAATTTACAACACAAACTATAGTTAAAAACAATGTTTATTGACTTGTGATAATTGCATCGTATCTGGTATATTGATGCCTGTAATTATATGTGTATACCCTGAAAAAAAGCAGCAATTGTAGCCAAAATACAGCCATATATTGCACTAGTGGGTGTGAGTGAGAGTTAAGATAATGACAAAACTTTTTTGGAATGTACTGAAAGTCAGTCCAGCAGTTTTAGCTGCGACCTTATTAGCTGCTAACAGCGCTTTAGCTGGAGAAGCTAACGAGCAAATTACAACTGTTAATCAGTTGTCTGCACAACCTGACAGCATGGGTCAAGTAACATCCGTTTCTCAATTTTCGGATGTACAGCCAACAGATTGGGCATTCCAAGCCTTACAGTCCTTAGTAGAACGTTACGGTTGTATTGCAGGTTATCCCAACGGTACATATCGTGGGAACCGGGCTTTAACTCGCTATGAATTTGCTGCTGGTTTGAACGCTTGTTTAGACAGGGTTAACGAACTAATTGCTACAGCCACAGCTGATTTAGTTACCAAAGAAGACTTAGCCACATTACAGCGTTTACAAGAAGAATTTTCCGCCGAACTGGCAACTCTGCGTGGTCGGGTAGATGCACTAGAAGCACGCACCGCAGAATTAGAAGCAAATCAATTCTCCACTACCACCAAATTGGTCGGTGAAGCTATTTTCGACGCATCTCAAGCATTTGGAAACAATCAAGCGGTATCTAATCCCCAGACACCAACACGAGATTTAACTTCCAACACTACTTTTGACTACCGGGCGCGTTTAAACTTATTAAGCAGCTTCACAGGTACAGATCAACTGCAAGTCCGGTTACAAGCTGGGAATATTGTCAACAACAGAAGCGTAACTGGTACAAGCCAAACCCGTTTGTCGTTTGCTGACCCGACTGATAACCAAGTTCAAGTTGATAAAATTAACTACGCTTTCAATTTGAGCGATTATATTCGGGTGAAAGTTGATGCTAACACTGGCGAGTTGTGGGAAAACGTCAACGTCTTCAACCCAGACTTTAGAAGTAGTGGTACAGGTGCAATTTCACGTTACGGACGTTTCAGCCCAATTTATCGTTTAGGTTCTGGCGGCGCTGGTTTAACAGTTACTCTTAACCCTAAAGGTGCTATTAGCGTAACCGGAGCTTATTTAGCTTCTAAAGCCAGTAACCCCAATGAAGGTTTTGGCTTGTTCAACGGTGACTATGCAGCTTTTGGACAAATAGAATTTAAACCCAGTAAAGCCTTTAATATTGGTCTCGCTTACGCCCATACTTATGACGGCGGGAGAGATAATGATACAGATCCGACTAACACCAATACGAACGCTATCAACTTCATAGGTGCTACAGGTAGTACATTTGCTGGTGCGCCCTTTGGTAGTGGTGTTGCTACCACAGGTAATCACTACGGTATCCAAGCAAGCTTTAACCCTAGTGATAAGTTGACGATTGGTGGTTGGGCTGGGTATTCCAATGCGGTAGCTGAAACTGGCGCAAACAGAGGTAGAGATGCAGATGTTGTTTACTGGGCTGGAACCTTGGCGCTGAGAGACCTTGGTAAACAAGGTAACGTACTTGGTATCGTGTTTGGTCAGCCACCAACAGTGACAGAAAATCCTGTTGCTAATCGTAGAGATGGACAAAGTACTTACCATCTGGAAGGTCTGTATAAAATCAAGGTGAGCAACAACATTCAAGTAACCCCTGGTTTGCTGGTAATTTTCAACCCTGAAAACAACAGCAGAAACGATACTATTTACGTAGGGACATTACGTACAACTTTCACTTTCTAAAATTACACTTACGTGATATAATAAAAACAAGGTTTATGAGTATATTTCCTGAGAAAATAATTAAGGAATATATGTTCGTAAACCTTTGTTTGACGGTATGGTGTGAGTGAAAGCAAAATCATGAACAACTCTTTCTGGAATGTACTGAAAGTCAGTCCAGCAGTTTTAGCTGCGACCTTATTAGCTGCTAACAGCGCTTTAGCTGGAGAAGCTAACGAGCAAATTACAACTGTTAATCAGTTGTCTGCACAACCTGACAGCATGGGTCAAGTAACATCCGTTTCTCAATTTTCGGATGTACAGCCAACAGATTGGGCATTCCAAGCCTTACAGTCCTTAGTAGAACGTTACGGTTGTATTGCAGGTTATCCCAACGGTACATATCGTGGGAACCGGGCTTTAACTCGCTATGAATTTGCTGCTGGTTTGAACGCTTGTTTAGACAGGGTTAACGAACTAATTGCTACAGCCACAGCTGATTTAGTTACCAAAGAAGACTTAGCCACATTACAGCGTTTACAAGAAGAATTTTCCGCCGAACTGGCAACTCTGCGTGGTCGGGTAGATGCACTAGAAGCACGCACTTCTGAATTAGAAGCAAATCAATTCTCCACTACCACCAAGTTGGTCGGTGAAGCTATTTTCAGTGTAACTGCACCCTTTGGTGATGATCGCGCTGATACTGACACCAATACCACCAACAATCGTGACTTAGATAGCATTGTCACTTTTTCTGATCGGGTTCGTTTGAACTTATACACTAGCTTTACAGGTTCAGATAGATTGCAGACTCGTTTGCAAGCTCGAAACATTGCTACACTTAGCACAGGTGTTACAGGCACCAACATGACTCGCTTAGGTCATGATGGTGATAACAACAATGAAGTTGAAGTTGATAAACTCAACTATGAATTCAACTTGGTGAGTGACGCAGTGCGAGTCAAGATTGACGCGTTTGGTGCAGAACTGTGGAATAACATCAACGTGTTCAACCCAGACTTCAGAAGTAGTGGTACAGGTGCGCTCTCTCGTTACGGACGTTTTAGCCCAATTTATCGGGCATCATCTCCTGGTGGCGCTGGGTTGACAGTCACTGTAAACCCCAAAGGGCCTATTAGTCTTACAGGTGCGTATCTTGCACCTAACGCTAGTGACCCATCCCAAGGTAATGGTCTATTCAACGGATCTAATGCCTACTTTGGTCAAATAGACTTTAAACCAAGCAAACAGATCAACCTTGGTTTTGCCTACTCTCACACTTATCAAAATGATGGTGCTGATATTGATGTCAACCTGTTTGGTAGCCAAGGTAGTTCTCTTTCTAGCAGACCTTTCGGTAACATTGGTACCACAGCTAACAACTACAGTTTCATGGCTAACTTCCGCCCCACTGATAAGATTTCAGTTGGTGGTTGGGTAGGTTACACCGATGCACAAGCTGACGCTGGGACAACTTCCGGTGACGCAGAGATTTGGTACTGGGCGGCTAATCTAGCTGTCAAAGACCTGGGTAGAGAAGGAAACACCTTGGGGATCATTTTTGGTCAACCACCCAAAGTCACCAATCTGAATTTTGGTACTACAGCAAATACCGACAGAGATACTTCTTATCACTTAGAAGGTCTTTATAAAATCAAAGTCAGCGATAACATTTTAGTGACTCCTGGCTTGTTGGTAGTTTTCAACCCAGAACATAACGACAACAACGATACTATCTACGTCGGTACACTTCGTACCACCTTCTCGTTCTAAAGTTTAGTTTTGGATGCGATGAATAAAAGCCCGTTTTTAGGCGGGCTTTTATTTAACGTGAGTTCGATGGAACTAAAGCTGATTTTGATCAATGCGATCGCCTAGGGCTTCGACGTTTTCGAGATTAACAGTAAACCAGTCAGTCTAATGCCAAGTTTTTTGCCTATGACGGTACACATCGATTAGCTCGACATTTCTCAAATTGGCGATCGCCCGTCTAATCGTAGAGATTTTTAAGAATGGCCGTGTTTGTCCCCAATCCTGGAGCTTTTTCTAAAACCAACACCGCCCATCATCTGTGATGTGTTTGGAGATTTGACAGAAGTACTGCTGTTATAAATATTTATCAGAAATATTTCAGGTTATTTGTATATTAATTGGTGTCAGTAAAATTACTGTTTAATTCTAGGTTAAGAATTAGACCTATTTTCCCACGACGAACAAAAATTAGTGAGGAAGAATAGTGTGAAACACCAGTTTCCAAAATACTACAGGCTACTAATCTTATTTGTCTGTACGGTGTTTATTGCCTTTACAGGTCAAGTAGCTCTCGCCCAATATAATTACCGTTGGGGCAATCAACACAGACAGCAAGTAGAAATGATTGTTGGCGGTGATTTTGTCGTCACCATGAATGATGCACAACCCGTAATTAAAAATGGTGCGGTAGCCATCAACAACGGCAAAATTGTTGCCGTCGATACACAAGATAAAATTTTGGCAGCTTACAGAGCCTCTAAGAGATTACCAGGCGAAGGTAAGGTATTGATGCCAGGGTTAGTTAACGGTCACTCTCATACCTCAATGGTGTTGTTTCGCGGTTTGGCGGACGACTTGAGCTTACAAGATTGGCTACAAAATTACATATTTCCCGCAGAAGGACGCTTCGTTAACGAAAATTTCATTCGTGTTGGCGAGACACTGGCTTGTTGGGAAATGATTAGCGGTGGTACTACGACGTTTGTGGATATGTACTTCTATCCAGATGTCGCTGCTAGAGTAGTTGAGCGATGTGGACTGCGGGCTGTAATTGCACCTTCATCGATAGATTTTCCCAGTCCTGGTTTTCGCGGCTGGGATGATGCGTTTGCGGCGGCTGTAGATTTCGTGAAACGCTGGAAAGGGCGTAACCCGCGAATTATCCCCGCCCTCGCTCCCCACGCGCCTTACACTGTCTCGCCAGAGCATCTTACACAGGCTATCCAGGCAGCACGTCAATATGATGTGCCATTGACAATTCACCTCGCAGAAACACAAACCGAAGTCCAAGACATCCAACAACGTTATAATGCCACTCCAGTACAACACCTAGAAAATCTTGGCTTTTTAGAGCCGCGAGTTTTTGCTGCCCATGTAGTCTGGCCTAACGCAAGTGAAATTGCGCTGATGGCAAGACGTGGTGTTGGTGTAATTCATAATCCTGAATCAAATTTAAAGTTGGCTTCTGGCTTTGCACCAGTTCCGGCAATGGTGCAGGCAGGTATTCAAGTTGGTTTGGGTACGGATGGTGCTGCGTCGAACAATGATTTGGATATGTGGGAAGCAATTCGTCTTACTGCTCTCATCCATAAAGGCACAACCCTTAACCCCACTACTTTACCTGCCAAGACAGTTTTACGGATGGCAACCTTGGGAGGTGCAGAAGCTCTAAGTTTGGCAGATAAAATTGGTGCAATTAAGGTGGGGCTTCAAGCAGACTTAATTCAAGTAGACCTCACATCTGCACACTTAACTCCTCTTTACGATGTTATTTCCCATCTTGTTTATGCAGCGAAAGCCCAAGATGTTGATACTGTGATTGTAGATGGTCAGGTTCTGATGTCTGAGCGTAAGGTATTCACGGTTAATACTGAGCAAATTCGGCGTGAAGCCATCAGAATCGGTGAGCAAATTCAAGCCGAGTTACGACCATCGAATTAACGACTGTTCTCAAATATTACTAAACAGAATTTTTTCTTATCAGTTGAAATTCATATCTTTGGTATATTGATTCGGTGGTATGGGTTTTTTAATTGGTAAATGAAGATGGTGTGTTCGCCTTGTATCGAACACGCCTCTAGTTTCTGTTTTAGTTCGGAAATACAACCTATGTGCAGAGATTTAAATACCTCAAAACTGCTCACTTCCGAAAATAGCTTTTTATACCCCTGGCAAGACTACCGCGAAAGTGACAAATCAGGGTTAAGCACGATTTTCACAAATTAACGTTATCTTCTGGCTTGGCCAAATCTGATGGAGGCCTGTCGCTACTCCAAGCCCACCATGCACAACCACAATGGCATTTATAGAACTCTTGCCATTTGCGGCGATGTTCTTCTGAGATCACAGGCGATCGCCGATTGATCCAAACTTGTAATGCTTCTCGACTACTAGAATGGCAAGTAGGACAGCAAAATTCATAAGCGTGAACTGCCTCAGATGTCCATTCAGGTGGGATGGGAGCAAAAGCGTCCATGTAATTTAAAATTTAATCTCAGCAGGCAGCATATCAGCCCGAATTAATATAGATCTGTTTATCTAGTATTTTCATAAATCCGTCTGTTTTTTTACAACTCTTAATTTCTGTAAAGGACGAGATACCCGACTTCTCAAAGAATTCGGGTATCTGAACCCCTCAATTTTTCAGAACAACGAACCACATAGCCGCGCAAGCGGCTTCTCGCAGAGTAGGGCGCAAAGAACACAAAGATGGAACCAAATGCGGAAATTCGTCGGTTATTAGATGTGATGCCGGCTTCTGGGAGAATGACGACCAAAATAGTCAGTAAACCACAGCAAGCCAAGGTCATTGATGCTACTTTTCCCTTGCCTTGGAATCAAGATAGACCGATATACATTAATTTTGACTTGTGGGGGCGCTTAACCAAACCACAACGAGATTTACTGCTGTTGCAGAAGGTTAGCTGGTTAATTGGCGTGAAATGGTTTAAACCAAATATTGATCAAGGTGTCGTGCTGGTGGGATTGTTGGCGGGATTAATTGAATCGTCGCAGTCAGATGCAGTTGGTGTGGCGGTGGCTGGGGGATTAAGTGCGATCGCCGCTTTGCGTATTTGGCGTAGTCACAAATCATCAGAGTCGGAGTTAAATGCTGATATAGCAGCCATTAAAGTAGCCCAACGTCGGGGTTATTTAGAAGCTGAAGCGGCGCAACATTTACTATCTGCAATTGAAGCCGTAGCCAAAATAGAAGGAGGTTCTGGGTTAAATTTTACGGAGTTAATTCGCTGTCAAAATTTACGGGCGATCGCAGGTTTATCGCCTGTGGGTGTACCAGAGTTTTTTAACGCAGAGTAGTGCTAAGGTAAACGCTAAGGTACGCGGAGGGAAAGAACGGACTATTCACAATGATAAATTTTGTACTCGTAGCCGTTGACTGCTGGTAGAGATTTAGTTTCAGCAAGACATTTTTCTGTTTCTGCTGCTGTGGGGGCGCGGAAATTTACTAACCACAAATCAAAGGGTTTTGGTAGGTTTTTTAAAATATTATTGAGAGTATTTGTAGAAGTATTTGGGTTTTGGTCTTGATGTGCCAGGACAAACTGGAGTGATGGTGATGGCGTATTTTGAATTTTCCACTCTCTAGCAATACCCATCATTTCACCCATTTGAACATGGGTAATTTGAGTAGTTGCAATCACAACTGGAATTTGGGATGTTTGTCTAATGAGTTGTAAAAATAAGTCGGGGCGATAGTATTTTTGATAGCCTAAATTACAAATCACAGTTACTGCGCTACAAAATCCCATGAGCCAAATTATTGCTAAAGCTTGTTTGCCTGTGATTTTATAATTTTTCTCCTGAGTTTGCCAACGAACTGCTAAACTTGCCCCAAGTAAAAGAATGACGGCGGGAAAATACACAAAGTTATAACGAGCGCCTCTAGTTAAATCAATTCCTAAAAAATAAGTAAAGACAAAAAATAAAGCGATCGCCGCTAAAATAATTCCCCATAAAACCTGAGTTTCTGGTTGTTTTAATTGAACTTTTATGCCGCGAATAAATATTGGTAAAAACCAAATAAAGAAAATCAACATCACCAGCCCAGAAATTAAAATAATTGCTAACTGTGGTGATTCGATGGGGAGTAAGAAAAGCATTGTTACCCAAGCTGCAAAAGCCTGAAAAAATGGGTTTAACCATTCAAATCCTTGGCGCGGTTGTTGTATCCAATCTGTTAATTTATCACCATAATTATTCTGTAAAAATATTGGTACCCAAACTATTCCTGAGACAGCAGTACCAGCAGCAACCGCATAAATCCGCCGCCACGGTGGAGATGTAAAATTACTTTGTCGCCAAGCGAGGAAAATTAAAACTAAGGCTTCACTACCAAGGGTAAGAACAAAAAAGTAATGGGTTGCAATCCCGAAAGCATTAATAACTACCCAAGCCAGTGCTGTGGTGATGGGTAATTGTGTCCGATTTTGGATGTGGCGTGTAGCGATAATTAAGCAAGCAAAAGATGCAATCACCCACAAAATTGCCAAAGTGTAATGACGCGCTTCTTGTGCGAGAAAGATAGCGTAAGGTGATACCGCCATGATGGCAGCAGCGATATGTGCAATCAAGCGAGAACGAAAAGTTAGCCAGCCTAAACCATAGATGGCGGGAATAGACGCAGCACCAAAAATTGCCGAGAGCGATCGCGCCCCCCATAATGAAACTAGTCCTTGTTGTGTCGGAAATAACTGCATCCACCAATGAGCTAAGAAAAAATATAGTGGCGGATGATTGGTTTCATGGCTCAAGTGCGCCCAAACATCTTGGATAGTAGCACTTGCTTGAGGTTGCAATGGTTGTAATAAAATATCAGGTGCGATCGCTTGGTCTAAGGGTACTGGTAAAAAACTATTCCCCAAGCTAAACACTAAAGTCGAAAATTCATCAGTCCAAGGTGGTTTGGCTGTTAAATTAGTTAAACGCAAACCCAGACCAATCATCAACCATAGCAGTAACAACAAAGGATGAAACCAGCGACTATTGGTCACAAAATGCCAATTCCCCGCTATCGGGTTTGAGGGAGAAGTTTCGTCTGCTAAAGGCACGCGGCGGTTAGCAAAGGTCGAAAAAAACAGGATCGTATGTTGGTAAAATTTTGATGCACTCCCAAAAAAAACTTTCATAGCCGCGCCATTTACAAGTCAACTCATTGCTATTTTGACTTGATTTGTAAATTTAAGTTCGCTTATTTCACCTCAGTTACGCGCCAACTCAGTTTTAAATTCACCCAAAAATTCCAAACTGTCGCAACTGCGATCGCAATTAAGTTAGCAATATAACGATTGGGAATCACAAAATTAAAGACTAAATTTAACACCAACACATTTATTCCCAATCCTGCCAAGCAAACAAGATTAAATTTCAAAAACCGCTTCAGACGATGATGCCATTCTTGCTGTCTCTGACTCACATCAGCAAATGTCCAAGCATCATTCCACAAAAAATTATTAAAAACTGCAATTTCACCAGCAATGATTTTACTCCGTGTTAGGGGTAAAGCTAAAGTCGTCGGGTCGCTAAGTAGATAAAGTATTGCCATATCCACAAATACCCCACTTAGTCCGACCAAGCCAAAGCGGAGAAATCGACCAATGGGAAAAGAAGATTTTTGTCCTACCTGTTTTGTAGTTAGCCGTAAGCGCAATAAGTGATGTAAGTATTCTATATATTGTTTCCATGTCACTTTGCTTTCGCCTTCTTTGCGTTCGCAGAATACATAACCAACCTCTGCGATTTCTCCTACATTTCCCCGTCCAATCACCTCTAGGAGAATTTTGTAGCCTACAGGATTAAGCGTTACACCTGCAATACAACTCCGACGCACCATAAAATAACCACTCATCGGGTCAGAAACTCTCCCTAATACCCCAGGTAAGAAAATCAAACCCAACACTTGAGCGCCACGAGACAAAAAACGTCTGACAGCACTCCAACTGCTGACACCGCCACCTTCTATATGACGACTCGCCACAGCCAAATCCGCGCCTTGTGCGATACCGCGTAACAGCTGCGCCAACACTTCTGGTGGGTGTTGTAAATCTCCATCAATTACTCCTAAAACACTCCCCCTAGCAGCTTGCCACCCGCGGATAACTGCTGAAGATAATCCCCGTTCTTGTTGGCGACGCATCACCCGCAAGTTAGGATATTCTGCCATCATTGATTGCGCTACTTCCCAAGTGCGGTCTGGACTATCATCATCTACCACAATTAGCTCGTAATCTTCTGAGATAAATTCCTCTATCAGTTCGCATAGAATCTTGATGACCTTGGCGATGTTGTCACGCTCTTTATAAGTGGGAATTATTAGAGAGAAATAAATATTTGTCTTGTCTGTTGTTACATTCTGATGCGGAAATTCTGGAATCTGCAAATCACCAGATGGCACTGTTAATAATGTATTGTTTTGGTTGTTTCTCATGGAGCTAAATCAATTTGGGAAAAAACATAACTAACAAGAGATGAGATTTAGTCAGTATATATTGTTTTATTAGTGAGCGTTAAGACTGATGTAGCTTTTCTTGCATGTTTAGATTTTGGGTTACTTGGTACTCTTTAATTAGTGGTTGCCAAATTATGTAAATTAAACTAAAAATTGCTAGGTAAATAAAGAAAGGTGTCATTAGAGAAACATGAACATTAAAATATTTAGGCAATATAGTTTTATATCCATAATCTAGCCAGTGGAGAAATAGTCCTCTGGAAATAAACATCACTAGATTTGTCAATAAATTATCAGACGGATTTGTTGATACTCCGGATAGATTGATGAAAATTGATAAAGTTCCTAATATTTTAATATATTTAGTTTTACAATACACAATTGGAATAATAATAAACGGTGTAGCAACTACTAAATGCCGGGGGCCAAAGCAGACATCACCCGACCAGGCATAGTAAGTAGAATTATAAATTAATACACATAAAACAAATATCCCCGAAAATAAACATACGCTGTTTTTTATAGTTTTATTTTTTAGTAAAGAGATAACAAAAAGAAATGTCATAGGAAAATAGAGGAAAATTCCTCTATAAGGGCTAAATGTTAATCCCCATAAAATTTCAAGCGTAGGTAATTTAAAAAAGGCGCGAGCTATATTTTTACCTTCTTTAGCTTGATTTAATTGCTTTAAGAAAAGTGAATTAGGTGTTGTAAATATTGAACCTGTAATTGAATAATTATAATACAGGATAATAGCTAAAAATATTGAATATCCACAACCAATTAAAATTATTTTTTGAAAAATATTTTTTGATTTATTTTTTAGATTTACATACAACCAAAAACCTAATAAAAGAAAGATTGGCAATATGGCAATATAATCAAGCATTTGAGCCATGCCGAGACATAAACCAATTAAAAAACTATTTTTTTGCTTAACAATAAGGTAAAAAGCTATAAAAATAAATGACATTGTATAGGCATGACTCCAAATCCCGTTAGTTGAATAAAAGAAATTTAAAGAACCAAAGATAAAAATAAACACTAACCACAGTTTTTTAATCAGATCTCCTGTAAAATTTTTGAGTATTTTAAACATCATTACAGCTACAATTCCCAATAAAGGAGCCATGATAGTAATATTAGAGAGCATGGTAAACCCAGCCCAATAAAATTCACTTACAGGAACACCTAGGGAATTCATTAAATTTCGATAAATAAAATATAAAGGCGACAATAAAATCGGTACTCCAGGCGGAATTACGGCATAAAAATGCTCTTTAAATTGTAGGATATCAATATGAGAACGATATCCTGGCTGAAGGGCAAAGGTGCCAAAATCAACAAGTGATTGAATGGCATCAGTGTAACGAGCGGTTTGAGCGCCATCTGGCGTTACATGGAGAGCAATCAAGATAAAAACAGTAATAAATATTTTTTGAGGAATGGCTTTTGTAAACATACTTAAAAAAGTTATTGGGCTTAAGTTGATTTATATAATTTGCTAAATAAATCAATAAAAAACGTGCTTATTTCACTTCAATCTCACGCCAGATGAGTTTGAGGTTGAACCCAGCGTTCTATGTATTCGCCAAATTTACTGCTTCAATAGAAGTTAATCAAATTACTACTAAATTAAAAACTGTAATAGTAAAAATTGTCATGCCAATTTGCCAACAACTTCTGTTATTGCGTTATACTTAAACTGCTGCCGTAACTTTCCGGATATGATGAGACAAAGAATGAAAATATAACACTCTACTAGATGGGTAGGTGAATAAATTTAGCATGACAAATGCTGAGGCATTTGGCAAAAGATGCTCATTTAACAGCAGTGTTTATAGATGAATATTGTGAATTATTTTAAAATAAAATTTACTGAAAATATTAAAAAAGCAATTATTCAATTTTCAGTTCTTAATTGTGATTAAAATCCTAAAAAAACTTTCATAGCTGCACCATGTATAAGTTAAATTATTGCTATTTTGACTTGATTTGTAAATTTAAGTTTGCTTGTTTTATATCAGTGAAGCGCTAACTCAGTTTAAAATACACCCAAAAATTCCAGATATTAGCAGATGCGATCGCAGCTTTATCAAAATCTGCACCCTTTCCTAACCCTGTGATTTTCCCCCTGCATCCCTCACACCTATGTGGCTGATATCAGTAAATCACTGAGAAAACAAATGCACCTAACGAGTAGGTGCAAAGATTAGGTAATTACAGAATTAATACTACTATGTAAAACTAAGTAGGTAATAACTCAGGAGTTAATAGAGTCTACCTGAAGAACCCATAAATCGTTTCCGTAAATCTACTGAATTTTTGCCTAAAAGCCATAAAATTAGTAATGATAAGTAATTTTACGATTAGCAAATTTTCTTAAGTAATTAAGCTGAGATTTTTAATGATAAAAAATTTAATCCCCAGAGGCAACGAAATAGGGCTTAATAAAAGCTATAGACTCAAACCAACAGCCAGCACAACAGTCAAAAGTATTTTTATAAGTTTTAGCTATTAATTGTGATAAACACTTCTATTGAAAACATTCTTGAGCGTGCCTTACTGGGGTACGATTTATCTCCTCAAGAGGGGGTAGTGTTGTTAAAACAAACTGACCCCAAGGCGATCGCCGCGATTCGTAGCACTGCCGATCAACTCCGCTACAATCAGGTAGGTGACACTGTAACATATATTATCAACCGCAATATTAACTTTACTAACATTTGCGAACAGCATTGTAGTTTTTGTGCATTCCGCAGAGATGATGGTGATGCAGGTGCTTATTGGTTAGATTGGGGGCAAATTTTAGAAAAGTCGCAAGATGCAGTTCGTCGGGGAGCGACAGAAATATGTATGCAGGGTGGATTAAACCCCCAAGCCCAGATTAACGGTAAATCTTTACCTTATTACCTCAAGTTAGTTGCAACTATTAAACAAGCATTTCCTCACATCCATTTACACGCCTTTTCGCCCCAAGAGGTGCAGTTTATCGCCAGACTTGATGGGTTAGATTATGCAACTGTGATTGCGGCTTTGCGTGATGCTGGTGTTGGTTCTATGCCAGGTACAGCCGCCGAAGTGTTAGATGATGAAGTGAGGAAAGTCTTGTGTCCAGAGAAAATTGACACAGCTACTTGGTTAGAAATTGTCTCCACAGCCCATAAATTAGGTTTACCCACCACTAGCACCATGCTATCGGGACATATCGAAACCCCAGAACAGCAAATTGGTCATTTAGAAAAATTGCGATCGCTGCAACAAACTGCCATTAATCAAGGCTATCCAGCAAAAATTACCGAGTTTATTGTCTTACCCTTTGTTGGCCAAGAAGCGCCAAAATCCTTACGCCGTCGAGTGGGGCGCGATCAACCAATCTTAACTGATGCTTTGTTATTAGGGGCTGTAGCCCGGATTTACTTAGGGAATTGGATTCCTAACCATCAACCAAGTTGGGTAAAGTTGGGACTCGCTGGGGCGAAAGAAGCTTTAGTTTGGGGTTGTAATGATATTGGTGGCACTTTAATGGAAGAACACATTACCACAATGGCGGGTGCTGTGGGTGGAACTTGTATGGAAGTGGAAAGTTTGCAAGATGCGATCGCATCTTTAAAACGACCTTATCAACAACGTGATACTCTCTATCAAAAAGTGCTGAGTCGAAAATTATATTAGTTTTGATTTTTGACTTTTGACTTTTGACTTTCCTCATGATCCCCAAGATACCAATCCAAGATAGGATGGACGGTGATTTACGTGTAGTTTCAGATAATGCTTATGAAACGCTATTGGTCGCGTCTGCTTGCCTTAGTTTTGGTTTTAGCCATTGGTTTAATTGGCTGTTCTAGTCCTGATAGTTTGTCGGGGGACTATCGTCAAGACACATTGACTGTAGTCAGTACCTTGAGAAAAGCCCTAGAAGTATCTGAAAGTTCACCAGATAGAGCAGAACTACAGGCAGATGCGCGTCAAAAAATAAACGATTTTTCTGCCCGCTATCAACGGGCTGGTTCGATTTCGGGTTTAAGTTCTTTTACAACCATGCGTACCGCCCTCAACTCTCTGGCGGGACACTACAGTTCTTACCCAAACCGTCCAGTTCCTCAAAAGCTGAAAACCCGTTTAGAACAGGAGTTCCAGCAAGTAGAGTCTGCATTAAAGCGTGGTGCTTAACTATTCCGTTATATTTTTTCAAAGTCAAGAGTCCAGAGTTATTACTTTGGACTCTTGATTTATTTATTTTTACCAAGTTATATCTGAGTTTAAAATTTTACCTTTGAGAAATACCTGTGGATATTACGGCATTGCTGAATAGAAGAACCTAAAAAAAATCTAGCAACAGTAATGGGGTTTTGGCAGTCTTCCAAATTAGGCTTCCAAGCCCTTATTTTTCGACTATAACAATTGATACACCCTAATACTCAATTCCTGTGAATTTGTACATCTACCTTGCAGGCATGTCTCACCGTCCCGCAAAACATTTCAAAGCAAAATTATTCTGGCAACGCTTGTTCGCTGTGATTTTTAGCAGTAGCCTGTTAATGCCTAACTTGATCAGCCAACCAGTACAAGCGCAAGTCAAACAAGATTGCCTGTTATCGACCACAGCAGCGCAAACAAAAGAAAAATTACGTTTGTTGGCACTAAAAGGCGATCGCGATTCCCAAAGCCGCTACCAGCAATTAATACGCCAACACGCCCAAGATTTAAAAGAATGTCGCAGTCGTAATTGGCCAAAAATTCAAGCTGTTTGGTTGCGTCTTTATCCCTGTGACATTCAACCAGGGACAATTGACCAAATTATGGATCGCATGGTCAATCGTGGCTATAACCAAATTTATGTAGAAACCTTTTATGATGGGCAAGTACTACTACCAGCAGCAGATAACCCCACAATTTGGCCTTCTGTAGTGCGTACACCTGGAACAGAAAAGATAGATTTACTCTCCATCGCCATTCAAAAAGGACGAGAACGGGGATTAAAGGTTTATTCTTGGATGTTTACTACCAATTTTGGCTTTACATACGCCCAACGTGCAGATCGAGAACCAGCGATCGCCCGGAATGGCAAAGGGCAAACCAGCTTATATGTTGTAGAGAACAGTTCGCAAGTATTTATTGACCCCTACAACATGCAGACCAAACGCGATTACTTCCAGATGGTGCAGCAAGTACTCCGCCGTCGCCCAGATGGTTTGCTATTTGATTATGTGCGTTATCCCAGACAAACAGGCACTAATTCAATTGCGACAAAAGTCACTGATTTATGGCTATTTACCCCAGCCACCCAAGAAGCTTTATTTCGTCGGGCGTTGAATTCCAAAGGGTTAGATTTAATGCGGCGGTTCCTCACTAAGGGATACGTCACCGTAGCAGATATCGATCAAGTCGATAAACTGTATCCCCAAGAAGGAGAACCAATGTGGCAAGGTAGGACTCCGCCACCACAGCAAAAGTCACTTTTACCAGCCGCAGACAGACAACCAACTTTGCAAGTTGAACTGTGGCAATTGATGGTTGCCCACGCTATGCAAGGCATCTTAGATTTTGTCGCTTTAGCCAGTTATCCAGCACAGCAAGTAGGCATTCCATCGGGAGTGGTATTTTTCCCAGATGGTAATCAAATGGTGGGACAAGGTTATGATTCCCGCTTGCAACCTTGGGATAGATTTCCGAGTAACTTGCAATGGCACGCTATGGCCTATGCAGTTTGTAGTGATGTTAGTTGTATTGCCGACCAAGTGCAACGGGTGATCAGTGTTGCCAAACCTGGGACACAAATTATTCCCGCCTTGGCAGGAGCATGGGGACAATCAACCACCACTCGCCCATCACTAGAAGCCCAAATGCAAGCATTACGCAAATTTGCGCCCCAACTAGCGGGAGTGAGTCATTTTGCTTATTCTTGGCAGTATCCTGAAAATGATAGCGATCGCAAATTCTGTCGCCTGCGTTAATCACAGAACGGACGCACAAAGATCATCAACTATCCCAGATGCTAGAATCACCCTAGCATCAACACTTCTACATCAGCCTGCATGGAAAAAGTCGAACTGCAACTTGATACTAAAACCCTAGAAAAAGCACTTGCCTTAGCACAATCCCATCATTGTGACTTGTCAGAATTGTTTGCATACGCAATTGAACACCTCACAGCAGCAGAACCAATATTGGTGTCATCAGAAAATTATCAAGAATTAATTAATCGAGTGAATGAATTGGAGGATATGCTATTAGGTCAAGCGGCTGAAGTAGCTCTGAATCAATCAACAATGGTTGGTACTGAGAATTTTACATCTGCACTGGAGCGTTTAGCGAATGGCGAGGCTTGATGGTTTAGCAACTGTTCTAGATTTTTTGAATGGTTTGCAGCCAAAAATAGCAGCGCAGATTGCGAAAAAAGTATTGGCTTTGAATATTGATCCTTTACCTGCTGATAGTCAGCAGCTATCTGGCTATCAAGGTTATTATCGAGTTGATAGTGGCGAATATCGCATTGTTTATCGTTTTTTTCCTGAAGAAGATTTAGTAGAAGTAATTTTATTGGGTAAACGCAATGATGATGATGTCTACAAAAAGTTAAAGCGTTTGTTAGGATAATTGCAGCGATCGCAAATTCTGCCGCCTGCGTTAAAAAAGCAGAGGGGAAGCAGAATTTATTCCCCTCAACTTCTAATTACGAATTACTTTGTCTCCATCCAATTATCTCCCGCACGCACATCCACCAGTAACGGCACACTCAAAGACACTGCACCTTCCATAACTGATTTAATTTGCGGTTGTAATTCTGACCATTCGTGAGGCGGAACTTCAAACACTAATTCATCGTGAACTTGCAATAATAAACGTGCCTGATATTGTTTTAAAATTTCATGCAACCTCACCATTGCAATTTTGATAATATCAGCACTGGAACCTTGAATGGGTGCATTGGCAGCCGAACGGAGTAACCCAGCATCGAAAGGGCCTAAATTTTTTAATTTACTCAAGTCAATATCTTCAGGGTTACTATTTTTTAACCTGCGTAAACTGTTATTAGTAAAATCAAAATAACGCCGACGACCGAGAATTGTTTCGACATAACCTTGAGCGATCGCTTGTTTTTTTACTCCCTCTAAATAGGCAAAAACTTGAGCATAACGTTCGTTAAATCGCTTAATAAATTCGTTAGCCACGTTTTTATCTATGCCTGTGGAACGCGAAAATTTCAGCGAACCCATACCATAAATTACGCCAAAGTTAATTGTTTTTGCTACTCTTCTTTCATCTGCGGAAACATCATCTTTTTCAAAGACTAATCGAGCCGTGACTGTGTGAATATCTTCATTTTGCTGATATGCTTGCACCAACAACGGTTCTTGGCTCAAATGTGCCAAAATTCTCAACTCAATTTGTGAGTAATCAGCAGCTACCATTAAGTGATTTTTTGCTGGTAAAAATGCTTTGCGAATTTGGCGACTAAAAGCTGTTCTAATTGGGATGTTTTGTAAATTTGGATTGGAAGAAGACAAACGCCCTGTTGATGTGGCGGCTTGGTTAAAATCAGTATGCACCCGATGAGTATCTGGCCGTACCAATGCGGGGAGTGCGTCTACATAAGTAGACTTTAATTTAGCTAAAGTACGGTACTCTATTATCGCCTCAACAAAACCAGTGTGATCAACTTCTAATAGCTTTTCTAAAGTCGCTGCATCAGTAGAATAGCCAGTTTGAATCTTGCGAGAATATTTAGTACTTAATCCTAATTTTTCAAACAATATCTGACTTAACTGTTTTGGAGAACCCAAATTGAATTTTTCTCCGGCTATTTTAGTTGCTTGTGCTTCTAACTTGGCTAAATCTATTTCTAACTGTTGTGATAGTTCTCGCAAATAAGCAGAATCAATGCTAACACCTGTGTATTCCATCTCTGCGAGAACTGTTTCTAATGGCTGTTCTACTTCGAGTAATAGTTGCGATAAAGCTGGAAACTTATCGAGTTCTTCGCGTAATTTTGGTACTAATTGCCATGTTGCATGAACTTGTAAACAACAATAATTGGCTACAGCCAAAATATCTATGTCAGCAATGGTTTTACCTTTGGGAACCAACTCGGCATAATTTTGGATAGATAAGCCTAAATATCGTAAAGCTAAATCAGTTAAGTTATGGCTAGTATCTGGATTCAAAACATAACTAGCCAGCATGGTGTCAAACACAATTCCCGCTAAGTTAATTCCTTGACAGCGAAAAACTAAGCGGTCAAATTTGCCATTTTGAAATGTTTTAGGATAATCAACACTTTCTAAAATTGGACGTAGCGCTGCAAGTGCTATTTCTTTATCTAGATTTTCGCCGTTTTTATGCGCTAGGGGAATATAAGCTGATTCATCTGGTTGGGTTCCCCAACAACAACCAATTCCAACTAAAGCCGCATCTCGTGGTTCTAAATCGCTGGTTTCTGTATCCCACGCTACTGGTTTTGCAGGGTCAGTAAATTGTTTTAATAAATTTACCAATTCGGTAAGTTTGGCTGGGGTATTGATGATTCGTGGTTGAATTTCCGAAACTGGTTGCTGTTGATATGCGGCTGTTTCAGCAGCAGTAAAAAATGATAAATCACTATCATCATCAGTAATTGGTGCTGCTGATGTTGTGGGAGTTTCTGGAACTACACCACCAAATTTCTGTTGAAGTTCGTTGATTTTCTTTAAAAAAGTACTGAATTCTAGTTTCTCTAAAATAGGAGTGAGGATACTTGTATCAAATCCAGTTAATTTGCAGTTTTCTAAGTTAACTTCGAGGGGAACTTCTGTGACTATTTGGGCTAAATATTGCGACTTTTTAGCATCTTCTTCACCTTCGATGAGTTTTTTCTGAGTTGCGCCTTTAATTTCAGCGAGTGCAGCGTAAATTTTCTCCAAAGAACCATAGGTACTCAGCAACTGAACTGCGGTTTTTTCGCCTATTCCCCTTACCCCAGGAATGTTATCTGATTTATCACCACACAAAGCTTTAAAATCGACAATTTGTGTAGGTAATACGCCTAATTTTTCTTGAACTTGGGCGGTACTAAATTCGGTAATACTATTTGTAGCGCGTTTTAGAGCATCGGGACTAAAATTTAAAACAGTAATTTCTTTGTCTGGGTCAATTAATTGAAATAAGTCGCGATCGCCTGTTAAAATTTTCACTTTATAGCCAGCCGCCGTCGCCTTTTGTGATAATGTTCCCAACACATCATCAGCTTCGTAACCAGGCGCAGTAAAAATCTTCAGGTTTAAACCGTCGAGTAACTCTTGCAAATTTTGCAAATCAGGCACAAAATCTTCTGGTGTTCCTGGACGGTCGGCTTTGTAAGTATCGTCAGCTTCGTGGCGGAAAGTTGGTAAACCCAAATCAAAGGCCACGGCCATTGCTTGTGGTTGTTGGGTCGCCATAACTTCCAACAAAGATTTGAGAAAACCAAAGCAGACACTCGTCGGTATCCCTGTTTTAGTCCGCAGTCCGCCATCTCTTCCTTTGGCGAAAGCGAAGTAAGAACGAAATGCTAAAGAATGTCCATCGACTAAGATGAACGTCGGGCGTTTAGTTAAAGAAGTAAAAGTTTCAGACATAGCAATATTGTAGCCAATAGCTTGTTAGATAGCGGTCATTCCTTTTATCTAGTTTTTAGTTGATTTAATTCTTTTTTTATTGCACCTATTTCTTCCCTTAATAAATTTAATTCTGTAGCCGTGAATCCTACTATTAACATAGCGATCAAAATAGTTGAAAATAAAACAATAATGGCTCTCCCTATGTATGCTAATTCAATTTCTCTGCTTTCTTTTATTTGACTTGCCCGTAAAAATTCCTCATCTTGCGAGTATGAATTTTTACTATTCATCCATTTCATAGCTTCCTTTAAAGCATTTCCCCGCAATAATCGTGAATCATCTTTTTTTCCTGAAGCCAACCAAGCACGTAAATTTTCAGAATAAGGTCGCAAATTTTCTAACTGTTTTTTAATCCAAGTTAAGTCAAAAATTTTCTTATAGATGGGATTATAAACTATTAAGTTATTCTGTTGTTTTGCAACTATACCCGAAAGTAGTAACTCACTCTGCGCTTGACTATTGTCTAGAGGAATCCCAAATTCTTGAGCTAATAAAACCTGTTGATATAATTCTAGTAAATAGATGGCACGTCGTTCACCAGATCTCGTAATTAGATTTTGGATAGTTATTAAATGCTGCGGTTTATCTTCACATTCCCAATTATCTATAATGCCGGATTTTACTACCTGCTCAACAGAGATATGTTTTCGTTTTTCGGCTACATCTAATACTTTTTGACAGATTTTTTGCGTCAAAAATGGCTGGCCTCGTGTCCAAAACCAAATCGACTGAATTACTGCTTGAGAATCAGAATATTTACTTTCTAATCCTTTCCTGAGTGGCTCCATTTCATCCAACTTGAAACCTTCCAGATCGATAGCCTTACCAATATTAAATGGTGTACGTTTTTTATTCTTTATTAAATCACTAGGTGAAGCCACTCCCGCCAAACAAAATGTAAGGCGATTATATTTAGGATTGTTAACACGTTTATTATAACAAAAACGAATGAATCCAAAAAATTCATCTGTTGAAAATTTTAAATCTAAAACACAATCAATCTCATCAATAAAAATTACTATATTTTGGGAAAATTCTGTAAGTAATATATCTTCTATAAACTTCGTCAATTGGTACAAACATGAGTGATTAATGTTTTGCTTCCACCAATCGTCAATCTCTATATCTAGACCGAATTTATCAACCATTTCACCAATCAAATCTAAATACCAACCTTCTTCAGTTGTATTATGACTGCTGAATCCAGACAAATCAATCTGTACACAGACTACGCCGTGCTGTAATAGTTCGACAACTGTTTTATTACACAAGCTTGACTTGCCAGATTGTCTAGTACTTAGCACATAGCAAAAATTTCCTTGCAAAAGATATTCCAACAAGTCCTTATCAGCTTTTCGTTTAACATAAGTACTATGATTTGCTTCTAGAGTTCCCGAAAAATAGTATTCATTCTCCATAAATCGCCTCTGTTTTTATTAGTTATTTACAGTTATTTGCCGATGTATAAATTTTGATAAAAAATTTATGATGAGCAATGAAGTAAAGTAACATTCTCAGTGGTGAGATTAATTTTCTTCATTGCATTTCATCTGTAATACTCTATCTATATATTACGGTGCGGTTTTATTTTTAACTATCGCACCTTTTTCCTAGGCCGCATCGGAATTAGAGTTAGATTAGTTCATGTTAGTATTTCATTGAAATACATATCATATAGCTTACAGCTAGGAATCCAAGCCTTTGATTCTGAATCAAATTTAATCAAACCCAAATTACGCAAGTATAATATAGTTTTCATGTCTAATGTGACATATTCTTGTTTAACTATTTTATGATATGCTGATTTGGCTGGCTCATTGTATTGTAAATATTGGTTTTGTTTGACTAGATGATGGTAAAAAATTCCTTGTTCTGTTGTGCTAATCTCCAATATTGTGTCTATGTCTATAGACATTTCTTCTTTTTTTAGAAATTGGAGAAACATGTTTGTTAGATAAGTATGTCCACCCAAAACTTCGGTAATTTTAACCGATTGAGCTTCTCCTAATTGTTCATTTAAGCCATATTGTTTGATCAGTTCTTTTACTTCCTGTTCATCAAACCATGTCAATGTAATGGCTTTACCAACATTAAAAGGCGAATGATTTGGGCTAACTTGTGGAGTCTCCATATCAGCATAAGTGAATATTATCCTCAGCTTCTTCCATACAAACTGATCTTTGCTTTGTTTTTTAGTAAATTCATGGAAAATTCGTAAAATTTTGCTAACCTCTTCATAAGTATTTAGGTGATTGAATAGCAGATGAAAATCATCTATAAGCAAAATTAAAGGAGTATTCAATTTTGGCAAGATATGCTTTTCAAAGAAACGACGGCATTTTGTATTTACACTAACACTGTGACACTGAGTTTTCCATTTTTCTTGGAAGTCAATATCCTCTAAGGCTAACGCTTCATTAATGCTTTGATAAATAGACTCAGTAAACCATTCTATGAAGCGGTCTACGTCAGCTATACATTGCTCATCTGCTTCGCCGAAATTTATTTTCACTGTTACATAACCTTCCTGATTAGTAAGCACTTGAGCTACTTGGTCTAGCACCCACGTTTTTCCCAACTTCTGTGATCCGCAAACATGAACCAACCCACCGGGCTGCATCATTACTTGAAGACATTCCTTTACCACTGGCCGATCAATAAAAACTTCCCCTTGGTCATTCATACGAGAGTTTGAGTAAATAGGATCTTTCGCTTGATCTACATAGTTCAACGATAATGCCTCACAAAGCTCTTGAAAATTCTTTTTGTCTACGGGTTTGCACTGTAGAAATCGGCAAACAATAGATTGAGATATATCTGATGCTGATGCCTTGCTTAAATCTATTGCTTTCCATCCTAACTGGTTCAATCGTGCTTTTACACGGTTCTTGCCCATTAGAGAAAGAGACAGCGATCTTGGTGTTCTATTTGAATCCATGTTCTTTGATGAATTGAAGATTTTTCCTGATTCCTAATAATAAAAAAGGTTTAATTTATATGCTTAATTTTCAATTATTTTGGCTTTAGTTCGCTTATCTGAAATTATCTGAAATTATCTGAAATTATCTGGAATTATCTGGAATTAATACTATTTAAAATTTTAGTCAAAACCAAAATCAAGGATTGAGAACTACTAGACTTTTTAGATTTATTATGTTTATTATTATTTGGGTAGAACTTGGTATTTTATCTAAAGTTCTAAAGCTTATAGGCATTACAAAGTAAAGCAAGGAGGACTTGTGGCAAGTTATCCGCAGCCAGAAGAAAATAGCGATATAGGGCTAAATACCTCAGAACTTAGTGCTATATTACGAGATTTTTCTCAGCATGTTGAATATATTACCTGTCTAGAAACATCTGGAAAAATAGCACCTATTGAGGCTTATCAACAAATTAAATCTCTTTGGCGAGTTGTGGTTTCATCTAGATATAAGTAAATATTTCAAGGTCACCAATCTTAGAAAAATTGGTTCAGGCTAATGTTTTTGGAGTTAGCATTTTAGCAAACAAAAAAGTAGCAACAATAGCGTAGATAATTCTGCTATTACTAGTATCTATTTGTTTGAAAGATTTCTTTTTGTTAATTAAACATAAAAGATATACTGGTGATAATTGCTACTACTATTCAGCTTTTAACAAATGGGTTGAATGGGAAAATCAACTTAGTACAATCAAGGAGTAATTAATTTATGGCGAACTATCTTCGAGCGATCGCTGTCCTAACTATATTTGGATTTGGCATTTTTACTGTTTCTCGCGCAGTTTCAGCTGATTTCAGCCGGTAACCCCAAAGATAATCTTCCTTATGTTGATTGTCCACAGTTTGATAATTCTTTTGTAGTACGATAGTACAATAGGCTATAAACAAGAATATTTAACTGCATCCAGACGCAGTTAAATATGTACCTCATCAGACCAGTAAAAGCAATAACAGTGTGGCAATAGATAATGTCACTTTCTCTAGAGTAAACTCTGTCAAATAATTTTAGATTTTAAATTTTAAATTTGTTCTACCCATTAGTGGAAGTCACTACTGTGAAAGGCTTCCTTGACTTAATGCAACTTTCATTAAGTAGAATTGAGGTATGAACCGAAATAATTTTTAATTTAAAATCTAAAATCTAACACTGGTGCGATCAAATCAATAAACCTCTTACATAAATTAGATTATCAACTGTTCAACAGGTAAATTTCTAGTTACTCTGCGCCACTGTTCGCGCAGCGTCTCCGATGAGGAGAAGTTTGCTCAAAGAAGAAACTTCTGTACGCAACTTCTCTCTGCGTGGAGCTTAAAATTCTGATTTTCAAATATTTATGTAAGAGGTCTAATACCTGGATTTTAAATAGGTATTGCTGAATCAGGGTATGAAATCTCATCTACTCAAATCTAAAACTCCTGATTATCTCTGATGAGGAGAAGTTTGCTCAACGAAGAAACTCCTACACGCAACTTTTTTCTGTGTGGGATAAATCATCCTGTATGTATGTAAGTCCTGATTTTGATTGATGTAGCTTACAGGTCTGAAATCAATGAAAATAACAGTAAAGAAATTAGCCATCGCACTTGGAATAGCGGTTTTGATGGTCAGTTGTAAAGTGTCATCTAAAGAACCATCTCAAGCGTTACCTACGTCATCGCCATCTCAAGCAAATGAACCTGGATGCCCTGCAAATGAACAAGCGGGATTAGCACATAAACGCAATACGAATATTTCTGATTGCAAAAATTAACCCCATCTGGTGTGCGAAGTGCTGCGGTTCGTACACCATTTGCCTTGAAAACTCTTGGGGTTTCATATTTCCTGTGCAGATATTTAAGTCTAGCATCGCAAACATACAGCAGGGAACAAGGTTGAAAGCCTCTTGGTATAGAGTTGTACCTCATTCGCCTGTAATCTCCTGTCAGTACACAGATTATACATACATCATAAAAAGTTTAATAGTTTTGCTTATTTTGCAGAAAGGTCAAAATACAGCCAACCGTAATGACGATTAGTGCTATTACTAAAGGAAGAAGATATTATGGTGAACTTTGATAGAAAGATTTTAGTAGGACGTTACAAAGTACTACAACAAATATCAAAAAAATTAGGGCGGAGAACACTTTTAGCTCGTGACTTAAAAACTCAAGAGCTAGTAGTACTAAAAATACTCACTTTTGACGATGGACTTGGATGGGCAAATTATAAACTATTTGAGCAAGAAGCGGCTACACTCCAAGCACTCTCTCACCCTGCAATTCCTCGCTACATTGACTACTTTGAGATAGATACATCTGACATACAAGGTTTTGTACTTGTACAAAGTTATATCCTAGCTCGATCTCTAGAAACACAAATTAGATTAGGGATTACTTTTAATGAAGTAGAAGTCAAGCAATTAGCAACAGCCGTACTAAAAATTCTCCAATATTTGCATGGGCGACAGCCATTTATAATTCACCGCGATATTAAGCCTAGTAATATTCCTTTGGTAAATAGCTCTGAAAAGAGTGTTGATAAGGTGTTCTTAGTTGATTTTGGCTCAGTCCAAATTGGTGCCATAAATAACAGTACCATGACGATTGTAGGCACCTATGGATATATTCCACCAGAACAATTCGGTGGGAACGTTACTCCTGCTTCTGACTTTTATAGTTTAGGCGCAACTTTAATTTATCTCGTAACAGGTCAGCATCCAGCAGATTTACCATCTGTGGGCTTGCGAATTCAATTTGAACACGCGGCTAATATTAACTATGGTTTTAGTAGTTGGCTGAAGAGGATGATAGAACCTATAGATAGCCAACGCTTCGCTAATGCAGAACAAGCATTGCAAAGCTTAGAACAAAGTGAAAATATAACTCATGCTTATAGACAAACAACTAATTCAAGATTTTCCCCCCACCCTGATAGCAAAGTAATTTTGAATAATAATG
Source organism: Nostoc sp. C96 (assembly GCF_059384975.1). NCBI lineage: Bacteria > Bacillati > Cyanobacteriota > Cyanophyceae > Nostocales > Nostocaceae > Nostoc > Nostoc sp. C96. The sequence continues at coordinate 3,139,347 of NZ_CM182020.1, forward strand.
ATAATTTTATCGAAATTATTATTCCTTCAAGAAGTTCTGGTACAGATATAATTGATCTTAGTTTTTGGCTTTCAATTATTATTGCATTTATACTATTGTTTTTAGGGTATAAAACAATTTTAAACTACACTATAGACATTTTAGATCCCAAGATATTTTTTTTGTATACTCATTTATCATCACATTCTTTTTATCAATTTTTGGTATCTTGAGTAAGAATATTTTTATTATTTTACTAGAGCTATTCGGTAAAATGCAATTATATATTAATGAAAAATATATTTATCAAACATTTAAGATATTAGGAATTAAAATTTATGGTAGGTATGGTTTTAAGAAAAATATTATTCAATTAGAATGTACAAAAGACAGAGACAATAAACATTGTTTAATAATTAGTTCAATAAACAGAAAATATAAAATTTTTACCAATGAATCTGAAATTTTTTCTGTTACTCTTTCAGAACTGAATTGGCTGGCGCATGAATTGAGTGATTGGTTGAAATTACCAATTTATAAGGAGTAAATTTCAGAAAACTATAAATTAGCACAAGATTAATCGCCGCTAGTTATAATCCAAATGATGAAAGCTCACAAATTACTTAGTGTGCTTTCAGCAAAAGAGCGTGAGAAGATCAAATAAAACCAAACTCCCCCTAAATTTGGGAGCCGGCTTGCGTAATCAAAGTATAAATTTCAGCTTGAATGTTTTAGGCGATCGCACACTGACCCTAAAATGGCATCTGGTGTTACTGGTGGCAGGGACATTACTTCCTGTTGTCTTTTTTGCTGTTGCTGTTGTCTACAAACTCTCTCTCAATGAGCGTGCAGCATCAGAACGCCGTTTGGTTCTAGCAGCACGTAACCTCACTCAAGATGTAGAGCGCGAAGTTTCCAGTACCACCAGGACACTCCAAGCACTGGCAGCCTCTGACCGACTCGACAACAATGAATTAAAAGCATTTTATAACGAAGCAAAGCGCACAGTCCAGACGCAGCCAACTTGGTTCAATGTGATTCTCCTCACCCCAGACGGACGACAACTGGTGAACACCTCTTATCCTTTTGGTGCGTCACTACCTTTGGTAAATGAACCGGAAAGTCTGCGCCGTGTAGTTAAAACACACCAACCCACTGTGGGTTATCTTGTCCTTGGAGGTGTCAAGCGGAAATTGGCATTCCCCATTCGTGTTCCCGTCATCCGCGATGGCAAGCTCAAGTATGTACTTAATGCCGTGATTACCCCGCAAGCACTCGCCAGTGTCATCAAAACCCAGACACCTGTTGATGGAGAATGGACACGTACTGTTGTTGACGGTCGCGGTATAGTTGTAGCCAGGACTCGCAGCCCTGGGCGCTTTGTGGGAAAGCCTAGTACACCATCTTTTGTAAAGCGAATCACCGCCACAACCGAGGGAGTTTACCGCGATACAACCTTAGAAGGAGCGCCAGTTTACCTTGCCTTCAAACGAGCCAGCTTCTTTGATTGGACAACCGCTGTTGTTGTACCGATTGAGATGATTGAAAATCCGACTCGCCGTGCTATGTGGCTTGTTATTGGCTCTGGCTTGGTGTTACTGGTCGTAAGTGGTGTAGGTGCCTTTATGCTCTCACACCGAATTTCTCAAGGCATCACAGAGGCTGCTGATGCCGCAGAAGCCTTGGCTCAAGGTGAATATCCCTGCATCAGTGCCTCAAGCATTCAGGAAGTAGCTTTGTTAGGCAAAGCTTTAGAAATGTCTGCTGACTTGCTGGCGCAGCGTCAGCGTGAGCGAGACGAACACTTAACCCAAGTCGAAGCAGCGCGGAATGAGGCAGAGACCGCTAATCGTCTCAAAGATGAGTTTTTAATTACTGTCTCCCATGAACTGAGAACCCCTCTCAACGCCATTTGTGGCTGGGCGCAGTTGCTCATTACCGGGAGACTTAACCCAGAAAAAACCCAACAGGCGATCGCTATTATCGAACGCAATGCCAAAATCCAGGCACAATTGGTAAATGACCTCCTCGATACATCGCGGATTATTATTGGCAAACTCCGCCTCGAACCACAGCCGCTAAATTTAGCTACTGTGATTGTCTGTGCGATCGATTCGGTGCGTCACGCCGCTGAAGTTAAAAACATCGATTTGCAGTTACAACTTGCCCAGGTTGATCTGGTATTGGGCGACCAAAATCGGCTGCAACAGGTTGTTTGGAACCTCCTCTCCAACGCTGTCAAATTCACACCCCAAGGTGGACGTATTGAAGTGCAACTTCAACAGACTAACTCCCAGGTGGAAATTATCGTGCGTGATACTGGTGTGGGCATCAAGACAGAATTTTTGCCACACGTCTTTGAACGTTTTCGTCAAGCTGATGGCTCAACTACAAGAGAGTTTGGCGGTTTAGGGCTAGGTTTAGCGATCGCCCGTCATTTAGTGGAAATACACGGCGGGACAATACAAGCTGATAGTGAAGGTCAAGGTAAGGGTGCAACTTTCACAATTAAACTGCCGATAATGGTTAATCAAGAGAACATCAGCACCGCACCAATAAAACCTGTAGAGCCAAAAAACTTACACAGACTGGAGGGTGTGCGAGTGCTGGTAGTGGATGACGAAACCGACGCTAGAGATATTATTTCCGCAGTACTTATACAGCAGGGAGCAGAAGTACGCACCTGTGGTTCAGCCGCCCAGGGGTTAAAAGAAGTGTTGGCGTGGAAGCCCACGGTAATTATTTCTGATATTGGTATGCCCCAAGAAGACGGCTATGATTTTATGCAAAAAGTTAGGCAGTGGGAAATGGAAGTAGGTGTTCATATTCCGGCTGTAGCGGTTACAGCCTTTACACGAGAAGAAGATCGGCTCAAAGCGATCGCCGCCGGTTATCAAACACACATACCCAAACCCATCGAACCAACACACTTAGCTACTGTGGTGGCCAGCCTAATATAGCAGGGGGCAGGGAGCAGGGGGCGGAAGAATTTTAGATTTTGGATTGCTGTTAGCGCAGCGTTAGCGAGTCCGCGAGGGTCTTTGAGATTAGAAAAATCTTTCAATCTAAAATCCAAAATTGATTCACTTAGTAAGCTAATCGTCATTTAAATTGCACTATTTTCATAGTAGTAAAAGCTGCAAAATCTCTCCCTTGCTCCCTGCCCCCTGCCCCCCTGCTGTCTCAATGTGCAAATTAAATGTTTAACAGCTTACTTCAAATCCGCCCCGTCAAAGCGGCAACTAAAACTATTAATTGTTGGGGTTCAATCGGTTTAGCTAGGTGCATTTGATATCCGGCGGCTAAAGCTTCGGTATATTCTGTATGACCAGCATAAGCTGTGAGGGCAGCGGCGGGAATTTGTCCACCGACGGCGGGACTCAGCGCCCTGACTTGCCGAATCAGTGTATAACCGTCTTCTCCTGGGAGACCGATATCAGACAACAGTGCATCATACCCCCTAGGATTGGCCATCAGAGTTGATAGTGCAGCGCTGGCTGAGGCGACTGCTGTGACATGAATTCCATATTCTTCTAAAATTAATTGAAATAACCGACGGATATCTGGTTCGTCGTCCACCACCAGTATCCGCATACCTACTAGGGAAGGAAGTTCATCAGTTGAGATTTCCGGCGGACTGTTTCTGGTGAAAAATGGCAACGTAGTAGATATATCCGAAGTTTCGTTTTGGTTATTTTGTAGTGGTAGCTTGACAATAAATGTTGCGCCTTGACCTTCTCCACGGCTGTGGGCTTCTACTGTACCGCCGTGGAGTTCTATCAAGTGATGCACAATCGAAAGTCCTAGTCCTAACCCAGCATTTGAGCGAGTTCTGCTACCATCAGCTTGACGGAAGCGTTCAAAAAGATAAGGGAGAAATTCAGGATTGATACCTTGACCTGTGTCGCTGACTTGAATTTGCGCTTGAAAAGCAGCGTATTTTAATTTGACATCAATTCTCCCTCCATTTGGGGTAAATTTAATGGCATTAGACAGTAAATTCCAGACAACTTGCTGTAAGCGAACTGGATCACCGACTATCGGTCTGCTGGAGGGAGCTAAACTCGTGTTGATTTGAATGTTTTTGGTTTCTGCGGCTAGACGAACAACGGCGATCGCATCTTCAATAATCGGCACAAGCTCAATAAATTGAGCTTCCATTCGCAGTCTACCTGAGCTAATACGGGAAATATCCAACAAATCACTAATCAGATGGGCTTGAGCCTGGGCGCTGCGTTCAATGGCTTCTAAACCCTGATTCACTGTCTCTTCATCCAATTGGTGAGTTCGCAGTAAGTTAGCCCAACCCAGCATCGCATTCAGGGGGTTTCGCAGTTCATGAGAAAGAATTGATAAAAATTCATCTTTGGCACGATTGGCTGTTTCGGATGTTTCACGGGCAGATTGTTCTTGAGCCAAAAGTTGAGTCCGTTCTATTTCTAACTGCTTTTGTTGAGTAATATCTTCAATGACTAAAAGGATCATTGGTGCATCGTGAATGTGCGTCAGTTTCCGCGCATTCAGCCGCATAATTTTCTGACCAATTTGCTCAAATATATGTTCAACTTCCATGTCTTGAAATTGGCTTTGGTGGGGCAGAACTTCTTCTAGGAGCGATCGCAATTGCGGGATATTCCACTGCCCATTGCCGATTTCATAAATCAAGCACTGTTCGGTTTCTGCTGGCAATACCTGAAATTTTTCGTAGAAAAACTGATTAGCGGTAATTACGCGTAAATCTGTATCTAACACTACCAAAGATTCTCGCACAGTGGCGACAATTGCTTCGGCGTAATCTCTGGCTGCTAAAATTTGCTTGGCGCTGCGTTTGAGTTCGTCAATATCCACCAAAACCACTACAGCACCGTCAATTTTGTTGTCTATTGTGCGATAGGGACGAATGCGTAAATCATACCAGTGTCCCTCTTGGTCTTGTACCTCTTGAGTTTTAAAGTTGAGTGTACGTATGACTTCGATAATCTGCTGTTCTAAGTCAGGAATATTTAAGTTGTGATTAATATCACTAAATGGTCGCCCGACATCCGAAGGAATCAGGTTAAAAATTCTTTCGGCTACAGGAGTAAAGCGACGAATGCGTAAATCGCCTCCCAGCATAATAATTGGCAGATTGATACTGCTGAGAAGATTCTGTAAATCGTTACTGACTTGAGTTGATTCGAGATTGCGGCGTTGCAGTTCGTCGTTAATTGTGTTTAATTCTTCATTAGTTGCCTGAATTTCTTCTTTAGCCGTTTCTAGTTCTTCATTGGTGCTTTGCAATTCTTCGTTACTAGAAAGAATTTCTTCGTTAGCGGCTCTCAAGTCTTGATTAGTCGCTTGTTGTTCTTCAATAATCGATTGTAAATATTCTTTTGTTGTGGCTAAATCTTGTTTGAGTTGGTTAATTTCCTTTTGATCATCGCTTGGTTTGCGTCCGCGATTGCGGGTGCGATTACTGGTGGCTGGGCTTGACTCTTCACCAGCTACACCTAACATAGAAGTGGCGATCGCGCTCATCTCTGCAAACATCACCAAAAAGTAGCGTCCTGTAACTACTACAGGCGCATCAAATGGGATCACATCAATTCTGAGCCGTTTGACTTGATCTGCGTCTTTAATTTGGATACCTTCTTTAGTCACCGCTATTCCGTGCTTTTTGGCTTGGTGGATAGCAGTGCGTAGTTCTAGCCGTAATTCTTCTTTAGCCATCTTCAGCAGATTAAAACTGGGTCTGCCTGATGGGATTTGCAGATAAGGATTAGTTTGTCCCCGAAATTGGACAACTTCTAGGTCATTGTCAATAATTACACCAACGGGAGCGTATTGGTTTAAGATAATCCCGTCAGCCACTTTTTGAATTTCTAAGTCATTCGCCATCTCTTCTCTGACTAGTGGCGGCTGATTGGTAGCCCCGATGGCATAATTATTGGTAACTAAATCAATCGTCGGCCGAGTAGCAGCCATTTTGCTAGAGTAAATTTTATACTTGCGGTCAATCAAAGCAAACAAGTTGTTAAACTCGCCGACGGTCTCTGATGTGCCTAGCATTAAAAAGCCTGTTGGCTTCAAACCATAGTGAAAAATGGGGAGGAGTTTCTTTTGAACACCAGAACCCAAATAAATCAGGACATTGCGACAGGTAATCAAATCTAGGCGCGAAAAAGGCGCATCAGCCATCAGGTTTTGTCTGGCAAAAACGCACACTTCTCGCACTGGCTTGCTAATTTGATAGCCGCCTTCTACAGGGACAAAAAAGCGCTGGAGGCGATCGGCTGAAACCTCGATTAATTGGTTATGCTTGTAAATACCGATTCTGGCTTTTTCAATGGCTATCTCATTAACATCAGTAGCAAACAGTTGGATAGGCCGATTAATTCCTTGATTGTGCAAATATTCCAGTAAGCAAATCGCAATTGAGTAGGCTTCTTCACCCGTGGAACATCCCGCCACCCAGATGCGAATGGCAGAATCACTTGGTTCTTTGGTAATAATCGGAAATACTTTGGTTTTTAAAGCTTCAAACGCTTCCGGATCGCGGAAGAAACTCGTCAGCGTAATTAGTACGTCGTAATACAAGGCTGTCACTTCTGCCGGATGATCCTGAAGATAACGTAGATAATCTTCTAATCTCTCTAACTTATATAAAATCATCCGCCGCAGAATGCGCCGCTTGAGAGTGGTTTGCTTGTAGTGGTTAAAATCAACCCCTGTAGCAGCTTTTAACAAACTAAAGATGGTGGAAAGAGCATTGCCATCTGTGGTGATAACTTCAGCCGATTTTTCGGAGATGGGATGGCTAACATAAGGATGATGACTGATTTTGGCTAATTCTTGAGCGATCGCTTGTGGTGTTAACACAAAGTCTACCTGACCAGAAGCCACCGCCGTATTCGGCATACTACTCACTTGTGCCGATTCTTCACATTGGGCAAAGGTAATTCCTCCCGCTTCCTTAATTGCTTCTAAACCCCTAGCACCATCAGCATCGCCCCCAGACAACACCACCCCAATAGCTTTGCTTCCCCGTTCTTGCGCCAAGGAAAAAAAGAACGTATCAACTGACATAACGTGACCGCGAATCTTTTGACGCGGACTCAGTTGTAGTTTTCCCTCCGAGATGGTCATCATGGCATTGGGGGGAATCACATAAACATGATTCGGTTCTATCACCATCTCATTTTCTGCTTGCAGTACCGGCATTTGAGTAGTTCGTGACAGAATCTCAACCAACATACTTTTTTGGTCGGGGCTTAAGTGCTGAATCAACACAAATCCCATACCAGTATCACTAGACAAATGGCTAAGTAATTGGGTAAATGCTTCTAAACCTCCGGCAGATGCACCAATCCCTACAATGGGAAATAATTCATTTTGATTTCCCTGATATTCTTGGTCAGGAGTAGAAGACTGAGGTTTTTTTGGCCGCCTAGGGTTCATGATCTATAAACGATGATGGGGTTGTTGCATGACCTGTAAATAAAATAAGCTGTTGCATCGCTTGACTTTAGCCTGCTAGAGATAGATATTATGCAGCTAAGATTTAGGAGCAAGTATGTCACAGTATGCACGCTCCTCATACTGCTAATTTCATTGCACTGTTTCTCACAGAGAAAGTTGGGTGAACTAATTTTTGGATCTGAGATATTCAAGATTGCCCCTGCCACTTAGATGAATATCTGAACGAATCATCAAACATTGATACCAAAAGACTTTGCCATTCCCTTTTTACGTGATTTTCCCAAATTCATTTCTGAGAATCTTCGATCCCCCCTTATCAGAGGCTACATACAGTCATAAACTGGGAGTGAGAGTTGAAAGGCAGTCGGGAGAAATTTTGTGAAAAAAGTTTTAGCAATCATTCTCGGTGGTGGCGCAGGCACCCGCCTTTACCCTTTAACCAAACTCCGGGCAAAACCAGCAGTACCAGTGGCAGGGAAGTATCGCTTAATCGATATCCCTGTTAGTAACTGTATTAACTCGGAAATTTTTAAAATCTACGTCCTGACACAATTCAACTCAGCTTCTCTGAACCGTCACATTGCGCGTACCTACAATTTTAGTGGATTCAGTGAAGGGTTTGTGGAAGTGTTAGCTGCACAGCAAACACCAGAAAACCCAAACTGGTTCCAAGGTACAGCCGATGCGGTGCGTCAGTATCTATGGATGTTGGAGGAATGGGATGTAGATGAGTATTTGATTCTTTCTGGTGATCATCTTTACCGGATGGATTACCGCCAATTTATTCAGCGCCATCGAGACACCAATGCTGATATTACCCTCTCAGTAATACCCATTGACGATCGCCGGGCTTCTGATTTTGGTTTGATGAAAATTGATCAAGCTGGTAGAGTGATTGATTTTAGTGAAAAGCCCAAAGGTGAGGCTCTAGCTAAAATGCAGGTTGATACCACTGTCTTGGGTTTAAATAAAGAACAAGCCCAACAACAGCCATACATCGCCTCAATGGGGATTTATGTTTTCAAAAGAGAAGTTTTGATCAAGTTGTTGCGGGAAAAATTAGAAAGGACTGATTTTGGCAAAGAAATTATTCCTGATGCCGCCCAAGATTACAACATTCAAGCTTATTTATTTGATGATTACTGGGAAGATATTGGGACTATTGAAGCATTTTATAATGCCAATTTAGCCTTGACCCAGCAACCACAACCACCTTTTAGCTTCTACGATGAAGAAGCACCGATTTACACACGCCCACGTTATCTACCACCTACCAAATTATTAGAGTGCCATGTCACCGAATCAATTATTGGTGAAGGCTGTATTTTGAAAAACTGCCGCATTCAACATTCAGTTTTAGGTGTGCGATCGCGGATTGAATCGGGCTGTGTCATCGAGGAATCTTTGCTCATGGGTGCAGACTTTTATCAAGCTTCCGTCGAACGTCAATGCAGCATCGAAAAAAATGACATCCCCGTAGGTATTGGTACAGATACCATTATTCGTCGGGCAATTATTGATAAAAATGCTCGCATTGGTCACGATGTGAAAATTATCAACAAAGATAACGTGCAAGAAGCTGACCGTGAAGGTCAAGGCTTTTACATCCGTAGCGGTATTGTCGTTGTTTTGAAAAACGCTGTGATTCCTGATGGCACAATTATTTAAAAGTGCTGAATCACCGAAGTTTGCCCGGAGGGAAACCCCCCTTGCAACTTCTTGCTGAGTTAAAAGTGCTGAGTTTTCAACTTGGAGTTATGAGTATAACTGATTACCACTGTTCTCTGTTAGCTTCTGACTCAGCAACGCCACTTGCTACCATTCGGGAACGCCTTCGACGAACAAGTCGGGAAACCCGCCTAACGCAGTGGCTTCTCAGCACTCAGCACGGGCTGAACGCCCCGCTACCGCTAACACAACTTATACTACTCATTGGCCTTCCGGGTAGCGGTAAGTCAACTGTGGCAAAACAATTAATTGCTGAATGCCCCCAGATGCAGCTGATTTCTACAGATGCTATCCGGGGGCAATTGTTTGGGGATGAAATAATTCAAGGGCCTTGGTTTCTGGTTTGGCAAGAAGTTGAACGGCAACTCCAACAAACTATTAGCGTCAATCAATCAGTGATTTTTGATGCAACTAATGCCCAAAGAAGCCACCGCCGCGAACTTATCGCTTTCACCCGCAACTTAGGCTTTACTCAAATCGTCGGAATTTGGATTACTACACCAGTATGGCTGTGTTTAGCCCGAAATAAACGCCGCGATCGCCAAGTTCCCGAAGAAGTAATCTTGCGGATGCACCGTCAACTCCGGGACGCTCCACCAAGTGTAGAAGAAGGATTAGACGACTTGATTAAAATAGGGTGAAGAGTCAATGGTCAGGAGGCAGGAGGCAGGGGGCAGAAAGCAGGGGGCAGGGGGCAGAAATCAGGGGGCAGAAATCAGGGGGCAGGGGGATGAAAGTTCAGACTTCAGACTTCACTCCTTTTTTCCAGAGTACGGAAATTGCGCTGGTGTAGTGAGCAAGAACCCCACTTGATTTGGTGTATTGTTTGTTAATTTAAAATCAGAATCTCATTGCTGGGCATTATACCTAGCAAAATATAAATCTCCCATCTTACAAAAAAACTTAAAGGAAATTTCTACAGGAGGCTGGTAGATGGCTGCAACCGACTTCAAAGATTATTATTCACTTTTGGGAGTTAGTAAGACTGCCACTCCAGAAGAAATTAAGCAAGCCTTTCGTAAACTAGCCCGCAAGTTTCACCCTGATGTTAATCCAGGTAACAAACAAGCAGAAGCTCGGTTTAAAGAAGTCAACGAAGCCTACGAAGTCTTATCTGACCCAGATAAGCGCAAAAAATATGACCAATTTGGTCAATATTGGAAACAAGTGGGTGAAGGTTTCCCTGGCGGCGGTGCTGGGGTTGATATGAATGGTTTCGATTTCAGCCAATACGGCAGTTTTGATGAATTTATTAATGAGTTGTTAGGCCGCTTTGGTGGTGGTGCGCCTGGTACTCGCTCAACTGGCAGACAAAACTACTCTTATCGCACGGCTACAGGTAGACCTGGTGGCGGTTTTGGCAGCGGTTTTAACGATTTTGGTTTCCAAGATGTTGGTGCTGGTGCTGCTCCAGATACGGAAGCGACAATTAGCTTGACTTTTGCGGAAGCCTTTGCTGGTGTACAGAAGCGCTTTAGTTTGGGGAATGAAACCATTGACGTTCGTATTCCCGCTGGTGCTAAACCCGGTACTCGTTTGCGGGTGCGGGGTAAAGGTCAAATCAACCCCATGACGCAACAACGGGGAGATTTATATTTAAAAGTTGAACTGCAACCTCACTCGTTCTTCCAAATTGAAGGCGATAATTTGGTTTGTGAAGTGCCAATTACACCCGATGAAGCCACCTTGGGAGCTTCGATTGATGTGCCTACACCCGATGGCAATGTAAATGTTAAGCTGCCTGCGGGAGTGCGTTCTGGTCAATCGTTACGTTTACGGGGTAAAGGCTGGCCGCTACCTAAAGGTGGCCGCGGTGATCAAATGGTGAAAGTGGCGATCGCCCCACCAAAAGACCTCAGCCCACAAGAACGCGAGTATTATGAAAAAATTAGGGCGATACGTACATATAACCCCCGCAGTCATTTACAACAAGTTAAGTTGTAATTTTGCATCCGTAATTCGTAATTTTTCATTCCTGCTATAATTACGAATTACGCGATTATACTTAAGCTAATAAAATCCAAAATTTATTTATAGCAGTCGAAGTATAAGTGAGGAAATTGAAAAGCATGAATGCCAGGCATAGTAAAGACTTTTACTTCCTGCCCCCTGCCTTTTGCCTCCTGCCCCCTGCCCCCTGCTATAATTAGGCTCCTGGTTTGAAATAATCGAGGAGGCGATCGCCTGAGTCGGCGCGTATTAAGCCGACAACGACATTGGGTAAAGCCGTTAAACTAGGATAAACCAAATAACGGGGTTCCCAACTGGGACGAAACTTGTCTTTGTAGGCGTGTAAGCCTTGGAAGTTGTAAAAGTGGTTTAAATGTTCGTAAAGATAGTGTAGAACTTTCTCTAAGCGGCGTGACTCTGGATTGTCACCAACTCCAGCCAAAGCGGAAAGTCCAAAATTAAAGCTATCGTAGCCTTCTTCTTTAAAATGTTGCAGCAGGGAAGTAAACAGAAAGTCCATCATCCCATTTTCCATTGTGGAACGATGGCGCATCATATCAATGGTGATTTCGTTTAGCTGATACTCTGGTAAAACGTTGGTGAAAGCCGCAATCCCACCTTCTGGAGTATGCACAACAGCAATTATGCAATTACGCAGATAAGTTTCGTCAAACCACCCTAAAGAAAAGCGTTTTTCCGAACCTTGCGCCATCTTTAACCATTCGTCGCTCACAGGTTTGAGTTGATGTAACAAGTCATTTGCTATGGGCGGTTGATAAAAGTTGACTTGATATCCAAGTTTCGTTAACCGATTAATTGATGGGCGAAAGTTTTTACCCGCTTTACCTTGTAGAGTAAAGTTCTGCAAGTCAACGATCGCCTCTTCGCCAATCTTCAGTACCCTAAATCCTAGCGAAGTATAGAGGTCGATATCGTCGGGTAAAGTTTGATAAAAAGCAGGATACCAATCGTTGCGTTGACAAAACTGCTGAAAACTGACAATTACTTCTTTGCGGTCTTCAATTGGGCCGATGGGATCTCCAAGAGCGATCGCACCCCGTCCTTTCGGCACATAAGCAATCACACTTTTACCAGAAGGACTAAAAAAGTAACTTTTATCGCTTAACAGTGTAAATGCTGCTAACGAAGAGCAACCATAATGTTCAACAATTTCTTTGGCTTTTTGTCGTTCAATGGAAGTTGCTGGATTTGCCAAAAATACAGGCTGCAACAGCATCACGACTGCAAAGGTAACTGTGCTGGCAGCAATTACATATATAGAATTAGCAAAAAAATCTCCAAATTTAGTAGTAGGTTGTAGCCTCCAATTATCTTCCGCAAAAAACATTGCCAAAGTCTGAATTATGGCTTCTCGCCAATTAAAATTTTCTGTAAATTTACCATCTAATAAATAAAATCCTACTGTTCCATAAGCCAAGGTAAACAGCAAAGCCCCAATCAATACCCGCACACCTCTAGCAATTGAAGGTCTATCTGATTGGGCTGTAAACACATGGCGCATCAAAATTAATTGTCCTAGCAAGATACCAGACAATATACTTTCTTCATAATCTAATCCTTTGAGTAGATGGCTAAAAATCGAAATAATTAATAGACTAATTGATAATAGCCAAGCAACACGCTTACGGCGTAATAAATTAGTCGCTAATGTTAGCAAAACAAAGCCTGTTAGGGCAGCAAATATATGACCGCTGGCACGAATTTCAAAGGGTAAAAATTCTTTTAACCAATGATTCCGCCCATACAAGTTTGGTGTAACTGCGGATAAAACATTGACTATTCCCACTAACCCAGTTAGGACAGCTACGCTCCAAAGTCCAATTTGAGTTTTGAAGTTCTTAATCATTAGTTAGTTTAAATTATTATTATATTTATCTACTAAAATCCACGTAACTATTTTTTAGCTGCTTTAAATTGTTCTCCCACATAAGATAGGGAATCTTTTAAATGCTTGTGAAAGTAATTCCAGCCAATATCGGTTCCAGATAAACCGTGACCTCCAGGAAAAGCATAGAAGACATTAGCTATATTTAATTTATTTAGTACTTCGTGAAAAGCTTTAGTAGAAGCCAATAAATTAGAATCATTCAACCCTGCATCAAGATATATTCTTAGTCGTTTTTTATCAGCTATTGATAGCTGTTGAACTATTTGTAAAGGACTATTTTGCGCTCCACTGTTATCGGTAAAGTAACCGCTATGACTAAATAATATATTGAAGTTGTTGAGATAGCGTAACCCAATATTAAATGCTCCCCATCCACCAGAAGATAGACCTCCTAAAGCCCAAAATTGTGGTTGGTCTAAAGTCCGGTAGCGTGACTTAACAACTTGTACTAATTCTAAACCAATTAAAGTGGCAATTTTGCCATTAGTCCCATCATAATAATCGGGGTCATATAAAGGGCTAGAACCGCGATTATCATTACCATCTGGTGTAATGATAATTGATGGTGGTAATTTGCCAGTTTTATATAATTCATGTAATACGCTGATGATGGCATATTTGTCAGCATAAGCACGCGCATCATCATGACCACCATGTAATAAAAATATAACTGGATAGCGGGTTTGGAGATTTTTATGATAGTTAGGAGGTAAAATCACACCATATTGGCGAACTGTACCCATCGCTTGGGAATTGAAAGTTTCTATCTGAAATTTTAAGCCTGTATCTGCTTGTTTTTGGGGTGGATCTAATTGTGGCGCACCTAAGATAAAAACATAGTAATATGTTGTAGTACTAAGAATAGCGATCGCACCTGCTAAACTTAGAAAAATTTTAGAAATTTTCATGTATTTATAGCTCGTAAAAGAGGCTAATATCCCCGACTTCTTAAATAAGTCGGGGATATTATTATTTATGTGTTGGCTGATTAACACCTAAATTATAGCCATAGCCAGAAAGATTAGGACGTAAACTATAAGAGTTAGCATTGCATCTACCTCATCCCAATGGCAAAAGCTTATAGTGATGATTTCCGGCGAAAAGTTATGCAAGCGATTGAATTAGATGGTCTCAAAAAGTGCGAGGCAAGCCTTCTGTTCAATATCAGTCGCAACACAATTAACTTGTGGTTTCAACGCAAAGCCGAAACAGGTGATGTCAAGCCTAAACAGAGGAAAGTATCGCCGCACAATGGCAAAATCGGTGATTGGGAGAAGTTTCGCACCTTTGTTAAAGAGCATGGGGATAAAACTCAGACTGAGATGGCACAGGTATGGGAGGGAGAGATTAGCCAGCGCACGATTTCCAGAGCGTTAGGAAAGATAGGAAATTCGCGTAAAAAAAAACTTACGGATATAGTCAACGAGACGAAGCCAAACGGGCAGCGTTCTTAGCACAACTGGAAAATCCGAAAGCATCGCATCTAGTATATGTTGATGAGTCTGGCATGGATGAACGCGACAACTACGGCTACGGATACTCCCCAATAGGGGAGCGATTCTATGACCTCAAATCAGGTAGACGGCAGGGTCGCATTAATATGATTGCTGGGTATCGACAAGGAAAAGTGATTGCGCCATTTACTGTCGAGGGGGCTTGTAACCGTACCGTGTTTGAGACTTGGTTAGAAAATTGCTTGATTCCGGTGTTATGTTCAGGCCAGTGGGTGATTGTAGATAATGCCACGTTTCATCGGGGCGGTAGGATTGCTCAATTAATTGAAGCCGCAGGCTGTCAGTTAATCTATCTGCCACCCTATTCGCCAGACCTCAATCGTATTGAAAAGTGTTGGGCAACTTTGAAGAGTAAGGTTCGCAAGCTATTACCTCATTCTAATAATTTACGTGATGCAATGGAAACTGTTCTCAAACAAGCAGCGTCCTAACGAAGTTGGCTACAGCTATATCAGCAGCATGGGCAATTTCCGCAATCCGAAATTGTTCGCCAACAAATGTTAGAGAATCGGCTAAATGTTCTCGCCAATATTGCCAAGTATGACTGCCAGGAAACTGTCGAAATTGATTGTAAATTTTTTGTTGGCTAAGAACTTGCATAAATGCTTTAGCATCATCAAGCTCTTCGGTATCAGATAGCCCTGAATCTAGATAAATTCGCAATCTTTTTTTGGCTTGATTAGGCAGAGTTTTAATATAAATTATTGGGCTATTTTGCGCTCCACTATTATCTTTAAAATAACCACTATGACTAAATAAAATTGAAAAGTTCGGCAAATTATGCAACCCGACATTCATCGCCCCCCAACCGCCAGAAGATAATCCACCCATCGCCCAAAAATCGGGATTTGGTAAAGTGCGATAACGACTCTGCACTACTTTCACCAGTTCAGATCCCACGGCTGTAGAAACTTTACCATTGGGGCCGTCGATATATTGGGGATCAAAATAGGGGCTAGAGCCACGTTTGTCATTACCATCGGGCGTAATGATAATACTGGGTGGTAATTTCCCTGTGGTGTAGAGTTTGGTTAATGTTTTGAGTGCTTGTCCTTTTTTATCACTGAACCAATCAATGGGTTCACCATGTCCACCATGAAGCAGAAAAATTACGGGGTAACGTTGTTGGGAATTTTGTTCATAGCCAGGGGGTAAAGAAACGCCGTAGGTGCGTTTTCCTAGCATTACTTGGCTGTCGTAAGACTCAATTTTATAGGTGAGGGGAGTAGCTAAGATATTAGCATCTGGTTGCGCTGGTAAGGAAGCTATGATTGTTTTTGCTGGTTTAGCAGCGATAGTTTGAGAATATTTACAGCCAACTAAACTTAATACTGCAATTAGTAGTAGGATTTTTTTGTAGTTCATAGTCAGAAGTTAAAAATAAACTTGTTGGTTTAACCAATTTGCGATCGCCTGATTAACTAACTCTGCACACTCTGCCATCACGAGATGTCCAGCTTGGGCAAAATGTAAGTGAGTACTGTTCACAAAGTGACTCGCTAACTCATCCCCCATTTGTTGGGTAAACATGGGGTCTTTTCCCGCAGTAATTACTAAAGTTGGAATATGCAAATTCTGCGGTAGTGGATGACGAACAAAAAAGTTATAGTCCCAAAAAATTTCTAAGGCTTTGTAAGCATCAAAATCAGTTGGTATAGGATTTTCCGCAAAAAATCTTTCCATGACGCTGTGACGGTAAGAAGTTGAGAGAAAGTTATTGAAGACTTGCACTCTTGGTAAATGATAAAGATATCTTCCACCCCAAGCCATTAACTTCATCAACGGAATTTCCCACCAAGGTGCTAAATCATGAGTTCCACCAGCAATAGCAATCATGGCACTTACTTGATGGTGTTGGGCAAATTCTAAACCGATAGGAACGCCATAGCTATGACAAAATAACACAGGCGATATAATGCCAAACTTATGTAATAATCGCCCTAAATCTCGGCAATGTCGTCCGATAGAATAACGCGAGTAACAGCTAGACTTTCCATGTCCAGCTAAATCATAAGCTAGAACTTCCCAACCTTGATTTTGGGCAAATTCATACTGCATTCTAAAGTTAAAATGATTGCCCATTCCACCGTGGATAAAAACTATCGGTGGAGACACACCAGGACTATGGCAAACTTGTAGATTTATTCCTCGCCGCAGGTGAATTGAGGAACCTACTAAAGCATCTTCAAAACAGTCATCATCCGTCATGGAAAGTTGCTACATTACTTATTTAAGCTGTGATTGTTTTCCATCCAAAGCTTAAACCTGTGATATGACAATGCTGTGTCAAGGTAATGGAATATTTGCGAATAGGATTTAAATAATGCCCAAAAAGCTGCGAATTAACTTTAGTTCTTTATTTGGCTTGTTGCTGCTGGTGTTATCTGTATTGGCGATCGCTAACGAACTACGCGAGTATAATTATCATGATATTCTGGCGGCGATCGCTGCAATTCCCAAACAACGCCTGATTTGGGCAATTTTGTTGACGGCTTTAGGTTATTTAGTGATGGTTGGCTATGATATTTTGGGCTTTGCTTATATTCATCATGCCCTACACTGGCAAAAGATTGCTTTGACTAATTTTATTAGTTCTAGCTTCAGCAATACTATCGGTTTTGCCTTGTTGACAGGTAGTGCTATCCGCTATCGTTTTTATTCTAGATGGCAAGTTTCACGAATGGCGATCGCCCAAATAATTGCCTTTGTTAATTTCACTTTTTGGTTAGGAATGTTTGCGGTTGCTGGGTTACTCTTTCTGATTCACCCTTTAAATATTCCTACGCAACTACATTTACCATTTACCACCGTACGTCCTATTGGTGTGGTATTTCTCACCTCAATTATTATTTATTTAATTAGTAGTCTGGCTATTAAACACACATTAATTATTCGCAGCCATGAGTTTCGCTTTCCATCGTGGCAAATATCCTTAATGCAAATAATTATTTCTAGCCTTGATTGGATGTTAGCCGCAGCGGTACTTTATGCTCTATTACCTACCAACATAGCTTTATCTTATCTAGACTTTTTAGGAATTTATTTATTAGCAATGTTCGCGGGAATTGTGAGTAATGTTCCTGGTGGTTTAGGTGTATTTGAAACAGTAATTTTATTAATTATTTCAGCTAAAGTTTCTGCGGCGGCTGTTTTAGGCTCAATGCTGGCTTATCGCGGCATATACTATTTTTTACCTTTACTATTCGCCACAGAGGTATTGGTATTTGATGAAATTAGAAGAAACCGAAGGTAAAATTTTAAAAGGGAATAAGGAAATCCCCATAATTAAAATCAGTGTATCGAAATTAGTATTTCAAGCGATATATTTGGTGGCGATCGCTCTCATTGAATGCAATAGACCTCTTGCACGAATGTTATAAAACACGAATTTTAAGTCTCACGCAAAGGCGCAAAGGCGCAAAGAGTTACAGAAAATTCGCTTGTTTAGTAGGCATAATCTGATTTATGCAAGAGGTCTAATAGATTAGCACTGTTGAGTTTTGACAGCAGACATTAAATATTGTGTCAATGTCAACGCATCTACACCTAGTTCTGTACACTCTTGTGCTGCTAAAATTCCAGCTTGAGAATGCCACCAAGCCGCAGTAGCTACAATATCTTCTACAGGAATTTGCTTTGTTGCTGCTTGTGCTAATAATCCTCCTAGTAAACCCGTCAGCACATCACCACTACCACCACGAGCTAAAGCTGGGGTACTTTCGGGATTAATCCAGACTACACCTTGAGAATTGGCTATTGCAGTTCTCGCGCCTTTTAACAAAACTACTGCGCCAGTTTGGGCTGCGGCTTCCCTGACAGCTTGGATTCTGTCATGTTTGGCATCAGAAACATCAGGAAATAACCTTTGAAATTCCCCTGTATGGGGTGTGAGTACAGTTGTGGCTTGGCGTTTTTGTAAGGTGGGGATAGTTCCTAGTTGTGCCAAAATATTTAAACCATCGGCATCTAGAACTAAAGTGCGATCGCCTTCAATAACTTCTCTGACAATCGGAGTCGCTTCGCGGGTTAAACCAGGGCCACAGGCGATCGCATTAAAAGAACTTAAGTCTGTATTTTCTGGTAATTGTAGTTGTAAAATTGCCCCACTCTCTGTTTCTGGGCAACCAATAATTAATGCTTCTGGTAAGTGCGACACCAAAATAGATTTCAACGATTCAGGAACAGCCACTGAGAGCATCCCCACACCACTAGCCCGCGCCCCTAAAGCTGTTAAAATTGCCCCACCAGCGTAACGTCTTGAACCACAAATTAATAATAAATGTCCTGCTTTATACTTATGTGTCACTGCTGGACGTGGCAAAGGTAAAGTAGCAAGTGCAGTTTTTCTAGTAATCCGTTTAATTTTCGGTGTATTTCCCAATATTGCTTCTACATCTGCAAACGGAATAGCAAAATCAATTAATTCCCCTTTGCCAACATACTCTAAAGCATGATCCTGCAATAAACCCAGCTTCCACAAGCCCAAGCATAAGGTGTGAGTAGCGCAAATCGCTGTCCCTAAAACTTCGCCCGTATCGGTATGCAAACCCGAAGGGATATCAATACTAATAATCGGTTTTTGCCATTCATTAAAATGATTAATTGCGGAAGCGATCGCATCAGTAAGCGGTCTTTCTAATCCAAACCCAAATAACCCATCAATTAAAAAATCACAATTCGGTAATTGTTCAAAATTTTCGTAACAAGAAATACCCAAATTTTGAGCATATTGCCAATGTTGAGCAGTTAATTCCTTTAACTTAGAAAAAGGCGAATATATCCAAACTTCATACCCACGAAAGTGTAATTCACGGGCGACAACCAACGCGTCGCCACCATTATGACCAGGGCCAACTAAAATCCCTACACGATAAATATTCCCAGACAAGGGAAACAACTCTTGAATACGAAGGGTAATCAGTCCCGCCACCTTTTCCATCAAAGCAGCTACAGGCATTCCAGCGGTAAATATCCGCCCTTCAATATCCCGCATTTGCCCAGCGGTGACTACAACTTGAGAAATATATTCTTGCCTATTTTGAGAGTGATTGATATTAATAGGAGATGCGTTTTCCATTATTATAAATTTCCCAGTTCATCTGCTAATAGTAGTTGAGTTAAAGGTTATAAAATTAGCATAAACTCTTTACTTTTTAACTTTTAACTCAGGACTCATTAATCAGGACTCATCTACTGTAATAAACCCTGGAATCACCAAATCCTAAATCCCGTACATATTTATTCCATCTGTCCGCATCACCGCGTTCTGCAAACGGCCCTACCGCTACATGGGGGCCGTATGGCTTTTGTCTTTCTTGAACTAAACTCGAATATCCACTTTTACGGATAATTGTGTCAGCAATTATCGGCAAGTCTTGGGTTTTCCCTGGAATAACAACATAGTATCTATTCTTTTTATTTTCAGAAGATCCTCTGGTGTTATTGCTAAAAGTCTGTATTTCCTGTCCGTTAGCAAAGCTGACAACCTGTGCGCCACGAATCCCGAATGATTCTAATTGTCTGACACGCTGTTGAGCGTTAGATGCTCTGTTAAATACTCCTGACTGAATAATAGAACGTCCTTGATATTGCCGGATATAAGCCCCTGGTTCAATTTGGCGGACTCTTTGCAGGGTTTGGTAATTATCGCTATCAACATATACAAAGTAGCGTTCAAAGTTCTGGCTGTATTGATTTGGCTGACTTGGTTGAACAATTACAGGCTGTGGCTGAGATTGACTGTCTGTGGATGGGGAAATCAGCGGATTTGGCTCATATTGCTGAATTTGCCCTGGTTGCAATTGGGGTAAAGTTTGTTGATTCTCAGGGGTGATTAAAGTATCTGGCGGTGGTGGTAATGTCTCAATTACTGTTTGTTGTGACAGCAAAATATGATGACTGTTGATTTGTGCTTGGGCTGGCTGAGTATGGGAAATAATTACTAAGGAACTTCCCAAAAATAACGGTATTATTGGCAATGCCATAAACTGACCTGATAACTGTATGGACATAGTAGTAACAACATTTTTCAAGCTATATAGTCTAAGCATAAATTCAGCAGGGACAGGTGGCAATGGATACATATTAGGGAACGGGTGACAGTTAAAAGGGAACAGGTTTGAAAGCCTTTAAGTATCCATATTTGATGATTAGTCTCTGCCCTAACTTATTTAGCAATTGCTATACTGACAAAATTTTAGTTGTTGTCATGACGAATTATTCATTTATTAACCCAAGTGCTTAACTAGCAAGGGTTTGAGATATATATGCTACAATTGAGCAGTCGCGCGGCTGCCGTATTGTGCTTGTGTGAAAAGCCTCTATTCGCGCTCTGAGTACTGTTTTAGTGCTGAATCAAGTGCAAGTTTTGCATAATTTTATCGTCAGCAGCTGCTAGTCTAAAAAAATTAGAGATATGAAAAAAGTTGTCGTTGGTCTTTCCGGTGGCGTTGACAGTTCTGTCGCTGCTGCTATCCTGCATAATCAGGGCTATGAAGTGATTGGTTTAACCCTTTGGCTAATGAAAGGCAAAGGGCAATGTTGCTCTGAAGGAATGATCGACGCAGCTGATATTTGCGAACAACTGGGGATTCCCCATGAAGTTGTCGATATTCGGGATGTCTTTCAGACAAATATTGTTGATTATTTAGTATCTGGTTACAGCATTGGCATTACGCCGTTGCCTTGTTCACAGTGCAATAAAACGGTGAAGTTTGGCCCAATGGTGGAATATGCCCGTGAACAATTGGGATGCGATCGCATTGCTACTGGTCATTATGCCCGGATTGGCTACGATGAAGCAACTGGACGTTATCAATTATTAAGAGCAGTTGACCGCAACAAAGACCAGTCTTACTTTTTGTATGATTTGTCTCAAGATTTACTCGCAGCTTCTGTATTTCCCTTGGGAGAAATGGAAAAAGCAGATACCCGCCGCATTGCGAATGAATACGGTTTGAAAACTGCCGACAAGCCAGAAAGTCAAGACCTTTGCTTAGTCGAAAGCAACGGTTCCATGCGGGCATTTTTAGATAAGTATCTCGCTCCCAAACAAGGCGAAATTGTCGATACCACAGGCAAAGTTTTGGGACAGCATGATGGTGTGCATCATTACACCATTGGTCAGCGCAAAGGTTTGGGAATTGCGGCGGCTGAACCGTTGTATGTGGTGGAATTAGACGCTGTAAATAATCGTGTCGTGGTGGGCGATCGCACCCAGGTAACTCAGCCAGAATGTACAGTAGGTCGAGTAAACTGGGTTTCCATTGCTGAACCAACCACGCCAATTCACGCCGAAGTCCAAGTCCGCTATCGTTCTCAGCCTGTACCAGTGACGGTAATTCCTCTAGAAAATTCCCGTGTCCGCTTGGTATTTGATGAACCCCAGTTCAGCATTACCCCAGGACAAGCAGCAGTTTGGTACGACGGGGAAAAGGTGTTAGGTGGCGGTATTATTGAGCAGTTTGGTTGAACCCAACTCCGTTTTTGCGCCCCTCTACAAGTGAGGAGGCGTATTTTTATTTCTCAGATTTTTGTAAAAAAGTTTGATAATGCTGTTCCAATGCAATTGAATTAGGTTTAAATCTATCTTTATCAGGAAGTAGTATTTTTTTGCCGCAAAGTCCTTCATAATCAGTCCCGAATAAACTAGGAGAAATTACTACCTCATAACTTTTTGGATGAATAGATAGTAAGTGTTTATCAAAAAGTATATGTAGATCTACCCGAAGTAAAATTCCATTTGCAGGATGATTTGTTTCTTTTCCAAGATAGGGAATAACATGAGCAGCTTGTAAAACTTCTTTTGCGGTACAGCCTGTAATAGCACACTTTCCTTGATAGGCTTTTAGTAGCTCACGCCGAAACCTTGATTGTCCTTTGCGTTGAACCACTACGGATACAACTCGCTCTCTATCATCTGTAATATTCTGCGGATTAAATTTATTTTCAAGTATATGAAGTAATTCTCTCGAAAGCTCATCTTTAGGCTCTTCTCCAGCCATCAGATGCATCAATTTCACTAATATATTATCTCTTTCTTCATAATTCAAATCATGCTTATTTATATATTTATAATAGGCATTAGCTAACTCGATATAATCGATATTTTCCCCAGTGATATCTGTCCTACTCTTATCAGTTCCTTCTATTGGCAAAGGTGTATGTTGAGTATTATTCTCTATTGTTTCCTTTATGAGTTGCTCCCAAAATATAAATAATTCCTTTGATAATTTATCTTTTGGTTTTTCTCCATAAGAGAGGTTTATAAGTCTATATAGGATATCTCTTTTTTGCTTAAAGCTAAAAGTATTCTGCTTTGTATACTCTATAAAAACAATAGTAATTCTTTCCCAACATCTAATTTCCACTTCTGGAAAAATATCACGTGTAAAGTCCATTACCCAATCTTCAAAATTATCTCTGAACAAATAACCCAAAAATGAGTAAATTCTTTTAATTCGGGTAATTTGTTCTGAAGAAAGTTGGCTTGCTAATTCTCTGCGAATTCTAAGGTTATCTAAAGACACAGTTTTAGTTGTAAACTTCCCTGTCTTAAGATTTAAGACTTTTGCTCTTATATTAAAATTCTGATTATTTGACATTCTATAATCTTACTATTCTCATTTATTCTCTCCTAAATCTTCAGACAAGATTGCTTCAATATCTCGTCGCCATAAATGACTCTCAGAATCTCTACACCTGAATCTGAAGAAAGATAAAAAACAAGATACTTTTTAAATCCTTTGATTGCTTGCTGACGAACACCAGCTAAATTTGGATGAGAAAATTGACAAGATTTTCCCATTCCTGGCATTTTCCCCAATTGTTTGAAAGTTGTTTCTGCTGCTATAAGAAACCTATCTGAAGCTTCCAGGTTGTCTTCTGCAATATAAGTCGCTAATTCTATCAAGTCGCGGATAACTTGCGGCCGTTTGTGTACCTCGCTCATTAACCTTGATTTGACTGTTGATGCTTGACGATTTTTTCCCGCACAGCTTGGCGAATGTTTTCCCAATCGTCAGGAGTCATCTCAGTTGCATTCCCAGAATTTAGACCTTCTAAAAGCATCGCTTCCAAACGTTCAGATGCTTGACGCTTTTGGTCTTGGCGTACTAATTCACGGAAATACTCACTCGCGCTACTATAACTACCAGCCGCTACCTGTTCCTCTATATAAGTTCGCATTGCGTCAGGCAAAGATATATTAATGCTTTTCACGGGTATGATTTCCCCATTATTTTTATTGATATCTCTGAATTTTATGTCAATAATTGCCATTTTGTGCCATCTAAAGTGGCAAAAGGTTGCTGAAAGGAAGTAACTACAACTCTATTTGCTACCAATCCAGCTTTAAACTTGTCTGTTAAATTTTCAGTTCTTAATTAGCAATTTACAGAAGTATTTTTACTCTCTGTACCAGCATTTGATAAGTTAGTTAATACATAGTTTGCAACAATTACAGTTATCGCTAAGAGGGGATTACGTTGAGTCACCATCAAGATGCTATTGCGCCGCACGGTGGAGAGTTGGTAAATCGCATCGCCACACCGGAACAAAGAGAAGAGTTTCTCTCTAAGGCGGATTTTTTGCCTCGCGTGCAACTAGATGAGCGTGCGGTTTCTGATTTAGAAATGATTGCGATCGGTGCTTTTAGTCCACTGACTGGTTTTATGAATCAGTCAGACTACGATCGCGTTGTCACCCAAATGCGTCTGGCTAACGGTCTGGTATGGTCAATTCCAATTACACTTTCCGTAGCAGAAGAGGTCGCTTCTCCTCTAAAAGAAGGTGACTTGATTCGCTTAGATAACCCCGCAGGTCGGTTTATTGGGGTTTTACAACTTACACAAAAATATACTTACGACAAACTGCGCGAAGCTGTCAATGTCTACCGCACCGACGACGCAAATCATCCTGGTGTGCAGGTAGTTTATAACCAAGGTTCTGTACATCTTGCTGGTGATATCTGGCTGTTGCAACGAGATTCTCATCCCCAGTTTCCTACTTATCAAATTGATCCTGCTGCTTCACGACAAATGTTTCGGGAAAATGGCTGGAAAACCATTGTGGGTTTCCAAACTCGTAACCCCATCCACCGCGCTCATGAATATATCCAAAAGTGCGCCTTGGAAACTGTAGACGCGCTATTTTTGCACCCATTGGTGGGCGCAACTAAAGATGATGACATTGCAGCTGATGTGCGGATGCGCTGCTATGAAATTTTGCTAGAACATTATTATCCTGGCGATCGCGTAGTTTTAGCCATCAACCCCGCAGCAATGCGTTATGCTGGCCCCCGCGAGGCAATTTTCCATGCTTTAGTTCGCAAAAACTACGGCTGTACCCACTTTATTGTCGGACGAGATCATGCAGGTGTGGGCAATTACTACGGCACTTATGACGCTCAATACATTTTTGATGAATTTGAGCCAAGTGAAATCGGAATTGTGCCAATGAAGTTTGAACACGCATTTTACTGCACACGTACCAAGCAAATGGCGACGACTAAAACTAGTCCCAGCAAACCAGAAGAACGCATTCACCTATCAGGAACAAAAGTGAGAGAAATGCTGCGTCGGGGTGAATTACCACCACCAGAATTCTCCCGCCCAGAAGTTGCAGCCGAGTTGGCGCGGGCGATGCGAGTTCCTATCCCGGTTCCAGCTTTGACTTAATCAGCCAAAAACATGAATTTGAAGTGTAGGGGTTAATAGAACTCGGATAATCTCGTGATTTTGATAGTCCTTATTCATCACAAGCTTAAATACCTACACTTTTGGGTATATGGATGTGAGGTGTAAATGAGCATAACCGTTACACCCACACACCCCTAACCCCTGACACCTAGTTGCAACAGACGGCCTTAGTGCGTAAGTTATAAACTTGTTAAGGGGTAAATAGTAAAAACTTTAACTTTACAGTCACGACTTCAGCCCCTTAAGCTGTTAGCTGACAGGCTGAGGACTGATAGCTAATTTATGAAGCGTCGGACTTTTTTACAACGGATTGGCTCAATACTTGCGGTGTTGGGTGTTACTGAAGCTGAATGGTTGACTTTGAGCGATAGCTATTCCCAGGCTTTAGCACAACCTACTTCCCGCAAATTAGCTTTATTAATCGGCATCAATCAATACCGCAAAAGTCCCTCACTTAGTGGCTGTCTCACTGATGTGGAACTACAGAAAGAATTGTTGATTCATCGGTTTGGCTTCTTAGCTGCCAATATTTTGACGTTAACTGATGAACAAGCCAGCCGCGAATTTATTGAAGCAGCTTTTTTAGATCATTTTGGTAAACAAGTTAAATCTGATGATGTCGTCGTTTTTCACTTTAGCGGCTATGGGACTCGCATCAAATTAAATGAGTCGGAGGATACGCTACAAAACGCTTTAGTGCCAACAAACGAAAATTTAGAAATTCAAAATGAAAATATAGCCACTTATCTGTTAGAAGAAACTCTTTTATTATTACTGCGATCGCTCCCTACAGAACGCGTTACCGCAGTCTTAGATACTAGTTATGATACGCCTAGTACAATTCAACCAACAGGGTGGCGCATTCGTACCCGTCAAGAGTTACCAACAGCACAGTTAGCCACCGCAGAAATCGAATTTCTCCAACAACTCAAAACCAAAACTTTATTTAGCCCTGCTGTCATCTTATCTGCTACTTCTGATCCCAAACAAGTCGCTAAGGAAGGACTATTTTCTGGTTTTAGTGCTGGCTTATTTACTTATGCTTTAACCCAATATCTCTGGGAAACTACTCCAGCGACGACGCTGCAATTCAGCCTCTCTCATGTGGATAGTACAATGTTCAAATGGGGTAGCAAACAGCAGCCCAGTTTAGTCAATGGTAAAAAAGCTTTAACCAGTGAAAGTTTGCTGTTAGACCAAAATACTGGTGCAGAAGGAGCAATTATTGCTACAGAAGAAGACGGTAAAAATGTCCAAATCTGGTTAGGCGGACTTCCCCCACAAGTATTAGAAAACTACGGTGTGAATTCTCGGTTTACATCGGTGAATGGCGAACAGTTAATATTGCGATCGCGCACAGGGTTAACAGCAAAAGCGCAAATTTCTGCCGGAGATGTTGCAAATCCTCTGCAAGTTGGACAACTTGTCCAAGAAGCCATGAGGGTTTTACCCCGTAATATCAGTTTAAACATTGCCTTAGATTCAGGACTGGAAAGAATTGAACGAGTTGATGCTACCAGCGCTTTTGCCGCAATGGCATCTATGGTTAGTGTTGTCACTGGAGAACAAACATTAGATTATGTATTTGGTAAACTTTCGCAAACTCCCAGCCGTTACGCCTTATTCACTCCTGCTGGACAGTTAATTGCTAACAGTGCAGGTGAAGTTGGGGAAGCCGTAAAAGTAGCAGTAACCCGATTAGGAGCAAAATTACCGCATCTATTAGCAGCAAAGTTATGGCGACTCATAGAAAATGAGGGTTCTTCCCGCCTACCAATCAAGAGCAGTTTAGAAATAGTTAATGGTATATCACCCAAAGTAATCCTACAACGGGAAACCTTACGCACTCTTGACCCAAAAATTCCCAAAAAATCACTCAACGGTCTGAACGCACCGCTAACAGCACTCAGCACTCCTATTGTGCAGATTGGTAGTCGAATTCAATATCGCATCCAAAATAAAGGCGATCGCTCAGTATATTTAATGCTACTAGGATTAAAAAACCATAGAACTGCTATTGCCTTCTATCCTTGGCAAACTGTTGAAGAACCAAACACTTCCGAAACTAAACCCGTACTCCAACAAGTGATGATCCCGGCTGGCGAAACTATCACCTTGCCACAAAATGTTGCTACATCTGGATGGACAATTTCGGGGCCAGCTTACGAATGTGAACACCAATTAATTCTGAGTATTGCACCCTTCACCACCACCGTCAAAGCTTTAGAAACGCCTAAGTATCCTGTGGGAGATCAACAACCGATTGGTGCATTAGTCAATCCTTGGGAAATTGCCCAAGCGGTCTTACAAGATTTACATAACGCCAGCATCACCACAGACGAAATGAATGGTGCAGCTAACGATTTATATCAATTAAATGTGAATCATTGGGCTAGTTTTAACTTTAGTTTTCAAGTCAACTAATTAAGTATGAAGTGTGAAATTTGTAGTATGCAATTAATCTACAGCTAAATAAATTATGTGAATAGTGTTGACTACACTATTGAGTCAATCCCAAATCTCAAATCTAAAATTGTATGATTCAACTTGTGGATGCTATCAGCCTTAACACCTACGTTCAAGGTCAAGGATTTCCTATTTTAGCGATACATGGTCATCCAGGTTCTGGTCGTAGTCTTTCTGTATTTACCAATCACTTATCAAAACGCTTTCAAACTTTCGCCCCAGATTTGCGTGGTTACGGCAAAAGCCGCTATCGAGGTAATTTTGCCATGACAGATCATTTAACTGACCTAGAGGCGCTTTTAGACCATTGTAAAATTGAAAAATGCCTGATATTGGGTTGGTCTTTGGGTGGTATTTTGGCAATGGAATTAGCCTTGAGGATGCCGCAGCGTGTTAGTGGGCTAATTTTGGTAGCCACAGCTGCTAGACCTTATGGCAGTCATCCTCCCATAACTTGGCAAGATAACCTTTATACAGGAATAGCTGGGATACTGAATTTAATCAAGCCTAGTTGGCAATGGAATATTGAGACATTTGGCAAGCGATCGCTATTTCGTTACCTGATTCAACAACATACAGCTACTGCCTACAAATACATTGCTCAAGAAGCTGTACCAGCCTATTGGCAAACCTCGCCTGCTGCAACTCGTGCCTTGTCCACTGCGCTACGATCTAGATACAATCGCTTAACAGAACTAGAGCAGATTAATTGCCCTAGTCTGGTACTAGCAGGCGCACAAGACCGCCACATCACAGCCGAATCTAGCTTAGAAACTGCCAGAAAACTCAAGAATAGCCAGTGGCAATGTTATCTCAATACTGCACATCTTTTCCCCTGGGAAATTCCGCATCAGGTACTAAGTGACATTGACCAATGGTTAGAAGCACACCAAGAAAATTTTAGATTTTAGATTTGCAATTTTGGATGGAAAGTTAATCTAAAATCCAAAATCTAAAATCGATTGATTTTTTGCCTAAATTACATCTGACCGCTAAAGGCAGGCTTTACTTTGCGGTCAATCCGTTCCCCCAAGTCTTCGGCAATTGTCAAATTATCTGGTTTACAGCGTTTTACATTCACCTGTATTCCTTGCGCCCCTTCAAGTTCTAAATCTTCCACATAGCCTTTTAAGGCTATTTTGGCATCAGCAGAAGTCAGAAATGGCCCAAAGTAGTAAGTGCAACGGGGGTTTTGTGTTAATATTTCCACCCACCACGCTAATCCGAGACTATTAAATGTGTTGATTAAAGCTTCTTTCATGTCGTACCCGATGGTTTTCATGGTAGTTGCTGATTGATCAATCTGGTAGTAGTTGTTAGATACTACGCTGCTATTTTGTATGCTTCACATTTCTTTATACTCTTTTGCTCTTATTTTTCAAAGAGGTTTTTGTAACTTATTCAGATACAAAGTGTTCAAAGAACGTTGGCGATAAACCTCATAAAGTGCCATTCCAGCGGCAACTGAGGCATTCAAACTAGGCGTTTTTCCTTGTAAGGGAATTGACACCAAAACATCACATGCACGTTGAGTTAACATGTTTAAGCCTTCGCCTTCAGAACCGATCACCAAAACCACAGGCCCAGTGAAGCGGACTGTATGTATAGGTTCGCTACCTGTGGCGGCGGTGCCGTAAATCCAAAAGCCAGCCTCTTTGAGTTCTTCCAAAGCGCGGCTCAGGTTAACAACTCTAGCTACAGCAAAGTTTTCTAAAGCGCCTGCTGCTACTTTTACCACTGTCGAGGTGATCCCCACAGCCCTTCTTTGGGGAATAACTAAGCCTTGAGCGCCGATTGCTTCAGCAGTACGGATAATGGCTCCTAAGTTATGGGGGTCAGTGATGCCCTCAGCTACTACAATGACGGGATCGTTAGCGGCAGATTTGGCTTTGGCAATTAAGTCTGGTAATTCTAGGTATGAGTAGGGAGCAATTTGGGCTGCTATACCTTGGTGATTAGCACCTCCAGTAATTTGATCTAGGCGCTTAGGTTCTACTTCATCAATAACTGAGCCATTATCTTTTGCTTGAAGTAGCAAATTGTGAAATCGGGGATCATAACGTAACCGAGTTGTTACCCAAATCCGATTGAGTTCACGTTGATTTTCTAAAGCACTCAAAACTGGATGGCGACCGTAGATCAAATCACTTTCGTTATCTTTATCTTCTGTATTTTTGAGAACAGGAGATGGGTGGGATAAGTGGCGATTTGGGTGGGAATTGCTGGGAGTGGGAAGACTTTCTCGCTCTCCTGGTTTGGCTTTCCGAATAGGATTACCAATAAAACGTTTGCTTTTAATTTTCACAGTTCGCCCACGATTGGGTTCGCCAGATGTCTGGAGTTTTTTGGGTTTGCTAGTCATAATGAGTTTCAATTTATTAGCTTATGAGTAGGCATCCTGAATTCTTAAGGTGTTAAACCGAACACACCAATTTCTGATTCATCAGGTGAAATTTCTCACTCTTGTTCGAGATGAAGTTTCTGCAACAATTCGGTTAAGCGTGGGATATCGGTAAGATACAAGTAACCAATCAAAGTTTCTAAACTAGTTGCTTGTTGATAAATTTCGGGAGCAAGGCGCTTGGGTCGTCCTGTAGAGGCGTTACGTCCCCGACGGACAATTTCTAGTTCGGCTTCCCTCAGATGAGGAATCAGCGATCGCAAATGTAGGGCTTGTGTTTCCGCTCTCACCTGGGCCACTACCAAACGGTGGTAATTTTCTAGCCGCTGTAATGGCAATAGATAGAGTATTCTAGCATAAAGCTCATAAATTGCGTCTCCTATATATGCTAAAGCAGCAGGAGAAATTTGTTGCACTTGTGTTGGGGGAATTGC
Source organism: Nostoc sp. C96 (assembly GCF_059384975.1). Lineage (NCBI taxonomy): Bacteria > Bacillati > Cyanobacteriota > Cyanophyceae > Nostocales > Nostocaceae > Nostoc > Nostoc sp. C96. The sequence continues at coordinate 3,169,883 of NZ_CM182020.1, forward strand.
TTGGCGTAATTGCACTGTGTTTGCTAAACAGGCTTGCACCCAAGATAAATCAGGTATAGGAGGTTCATCTTGTCTATCTATTGGCTCTTCCTCCTGGGACTCCACAAATTCATCATTCCTTAACAGAATATTTTTGAGGTAATTAATTTTTCTTGAGTATGTTTATAGTATCTTACGTAGCACAATCTATACTATCAGGATTACCCAATTAATTCTATCTTTTTATAGGAGATTTTGGATTTAAGAAATTAGATACAAGACAGCAGGGAACAGGAAATAGACTAATTACCATTCCCTACCCGGAAACACTTTTAAATATTTAAGTTTTTGATATATCAATATGGCTGGCTTTTCTACCTCTCTCCTTACGAGAGAGGTAGAAAAGCCAGCTTTGATAAAAATTAAGCTATCCAGATAAACTATCGGATAGCTGAATTTCACCCTTTAGTCAAACTATCAAGACTCTTTGATGTTTTCTAGAGCCACGTCCACTGTAGTTTGCAGAGAGAGAAACTTCTCTAAGCGAACAAGTTTGACCGTTTGGGTAACGCGGGGATTGGAGACAATTTGCAAGGTGCCTTCAGCGTTTTGAGCCTGCTTGGCCAGCTTTACCAAGGCTCCCAAGCCAGAGCTATCAACAAAGTCAATTTTTGAGAGATCCAGAATAATGTGCTTTGGCCCCTCTTCAATTTTACTACCCAGTACCTTGCTAAATGTCGGTTCAGAAAAGGCATCTAACAAACCTGTGAGGCGGAATAGCTGATAGTTATCCCGGGCTTCACGAGTGCCTCTCAGGCTTACGGTTAGATTAAGTGGTTCAGCAATAATTCCCTCCTCAATCATTAAAAGTGAACGCTCAAGTATAGATGGTTTTTATGCACATTGTCTACAACCTGCTGGGATAGTAGAGTTTAGGCAAAGTAAAAAGTAAAAAATATTTTGACTTTTACCTTTTAACTTTTGATTTTGGCAGTCTCCATCTAGCACTTTTTATATTTTTACTTAACCTCAGCGTTAGTAACTGTGCTTAGTGATCGCATTGCTTGGACAAATTGCTCAAATAAGTAATCAGCATCGTGGGGGCCGGGGCTGGCTTCGGGGTGATACTGTACCGAGAAAATGGGCAAAGACTTATGACGGACACCAGCAACAGTGCGATCGTTCAAGTTCAGGTGGCTGATCTCGACAACGGCTTGAGGTAAGGTATCTGGGTTAATGGCAAAACTGTGGTTTTGGCTGGTAATTTCGATGCGCCGTTGTAAACCCGCAGGCTGATTTAAACCCCGATGGCCAAACTTAAGTTTAAAAGTTTCTGCACCCAGGGCATGACCTAAAATTTGGTGTCCCATACAAATACCAAACATAGGTTTTTGGCTTTCTAGGAGAGTTTTGACTGTTGCAATACCTTCTGTCACGGCGGCTGGATCGCCAGGGCCGTTGGAGAGAAAGATGCCATCTGGGTTGTAGCTGAGAATTTCCTCGGCTGGTGTGTTTACCGGAACAACAATCACGCGACAACCGTAACTAGCCAAACGGCGCAAAATATTGCGTTTTACACCAAAATCAATGGCGACAACAGTAAAAGTTTCTCCGCCATTGGTAACGTTTTCTTGATTGAATTCCCAATCAGGGATGGTTGGTTCTGCATCCATTCATAAACTTGGGGCGTGCTGACTTCCTTGACTAGATTTAAGCCAGCCATATTGGGAAATCCCTGCACTTGTTCTAGTAATTCTGCCTCATCAAGAATTTCTGTAGAAATCCCGCCGTTCATTGCGCCGAACATCCGAATTTTGCGGGTGAGGGCGCGGGTATCAATGCCGTAGATACCAGGAATTTGGTGCTGTTTGAGGTAGTCGGGTAAGGATTGTGCCGATCGCCAGTTACTTGGTTTATGACAAATATTGCGAGCGATCGCCCCTCGCGCTTGCGGCCTTAACGATTCTTCATCTTCAGGATTAACGCCTGTATTCCCTAATTCAGGGTAGGTAAAAATCACAATTTGACCACAGTAACTAGGGTCGGTCAACACTTCTTGATATCCGGTCATACCAGTGTTAAACACCACTTCCCCGATGGTGGTTCCCGTCGCACCGAAAGACCAACCACGGTAAGCAGTGCCATCTGCCAAGACAAGTAGAGCAGGTATTGCGTCAGACAGGGACATAGGCGATAGATTAGGGATGGGGAAGTTAATAGTGAGCAGTCTGTCATCCCCAATATAGTCAATACTGCGAGAGTTAATTATCCCATGAGTTCAACAACTGTGCATTCTCTAGGTAATTAATTAAGAATTAAAAATTAAGCAGACAAAATTTTTCCAGGGTAATCGGTGGCAGAAGTGGTTTTGCAGTTGTTTGGGTAGGTAAAATAGATATCAATTATGCTTCAGTCTTTTTTATCTCGTGCAGCCCTGATTTTGATCTCAAGCGCTTTAGCCGTTTTGGGTGTTGCCTGTAGTGAAGACAAACAGACTACTGAGAGTGTTGTTAATCAACAATCTGTGGTGACAGATAATTCATCAGTACAGCCCTCTGTTGAATCAGCAGCCCCAGTAAACCGCCCGGAACCTGAAGCACTGCCGCCGTCGGAACTTGAGCCAAATTCGTTTGAATTGGGACTAGACAAAGCCGCAGGAGCCGTGAGTATTAGCCAATCGGCACAGTCGGTTGAGGATTGGAACTTAGTGGCTAATCAATTTCAAGAGGCGATCGCCCTCATGGAAAAAGTCAGCCGTCAAAGTCCAGATTTTGTCTCGGCTCAAGGCAAAATTGTTGAATACCAACGGAAGGTGAAGTACGCCCTGCAAAAGGCTAATCCTAATTTGCAGCAGGCCTCAACTGATAATCAAAAAATAGTGGTGGCAGTTCCTCAGCCCAAAACTGTGGCTAAATTTATGCCACAACCGACTATTACAACCAGACAGCAGCCAGAACAGCGAGTTTTTTCAGCGGTAGAAGTTCCGCCTCCCGAAAAAAATGTGTTTGTTGCCCCAATCAAACGCCGCGTTGGTGGTACGCCGATTGTGGAAGTTACCTTTAACGGTCAGCAGAAATTCGACATGATTGTAGATACAGGAGCAAGTGGCACTGTAATTACTCAGCAGATGGCTAATGAGTTAGGGATTGTTGCTGTGGGTAAAGCCAAAGCAAATACTGCCAGTTCCAGAGCCGTAGAATTTCCAGTTGGTTATGTCGATTCAATGACAGTTAGTGGGGTGAGGGTGAATCGAGTGCCAGTGGCGATCGCTGGCACAGATTTGGAAACTGGTTTATTAGGACATGATTTCTTTGGCAATTACGATGTCACCATTAAACGTAATGTTGTTGAGTTCCGTCCCCAATCCCATTCAGAAGTTAATTCTGTAGAAATTCAACTAGAGCCTCCAACTTCGTCCACGAACTCCCGCTCTGTAGAATTTCCTTAGCCACACTCACACCTTGGGCGTGATCTAATAAGGGAATCGCCCCTGCAACTTGTAGAGCTAAAGAAGCATTTAACGCTACAGCATCTTGTTGTGCTGTGGTTCCTTTGCCTTGCAGCACAGCTTTGAGAATTTCGGCATTTTCCTGGACATCGCCACCCTTAAGAGCATTGATAGATACAGGTGTTACACCCACTTCTTGAGGATTGATAGTTGTTAGCTGCACTTTGCCATCAGATAACACAGCTAAATCAGTTAAATCTCCCAGGCTGGCTTCATCAATTCTTTCGCGTCCGTGTAAAACGATCGCTTTTTGTTTCCCTAAATTATGTAACGCTTGAGCAACAGTTTCTAAAAGTTTGGGTGTAAATAACCCCACCACTTGCCCAGTTGGAAGCAAGGGATTGACTAACGGCCCTAGTAAGTTAAAAACAGTGCGAATTCTGAGATTTCGGCGTAATTGAGCCACTGATTTCAGTGCTGGATGCCAACCAGGGGCAAATAAAAAGGTGATCCCGACTTCTTGTAACGCGGCTTGGACTTTTTCGCTAGGCGCGCTTAAGTTGACACCCAATGCTTCTAAAACATCCGCGCTACCTGTAAGACTAGAGGCGGAACGATTACCATGTTTAGCTACAGGTACACCATAAGCCGCGACAACAAAAGCCACCGCCGTAGAAATATTGAAAGTTGATGAACCATCACCGCCAGTTCCACAAGTGTCTATGACAGTGCTGAGGGTTGAGGGCTGAGTGCTGAGTCCTTTAGATTGAGATTGTAGGACTTCAGCCATACCCGTTAATTCTTCGGCGGAAACGCCTTTAAAATTGAGGGCGGTTAAAATTGCTCCTGATAACTCTGGGGGAACTGCTTCACTCAGCCACCCTTGCATCAATTCCGCAGCTTGGGGGCGTGTCAAGGATTGACCGTCTATTAATTGCTGTAGCAGAATATACCAACTTGTAGAAATTTCTGAGGAAGTTGTCATAGCTAGGGTTGTAAGTGATGAAAATGCGATCGCCAAGGCTTCCTAAGAAGCGGATATGGCAGCTATCGTACCGGAAAATGAGCAGCTATCAAAGTTAGTTATTCATAGAAATTTCTCTATTTTATAGTTAGTAATGAATAATTCTTTCCCTTTCGCAGCACCATTTTGTTTGTAATTATTCATGCCATATTGCAATTCCCACTCATAAATATTCGCCCATTGAAAATTATCCCGAATTTGCGAAGAATTATCATAAGTAATCAGCCAAGGATGATCGCATTGTTTTAAGCTTTCAGCAAATCTTTGATGTTCAAAAGAGGTGTGTAAGTCTCCATCCTTACCGTATAGTCTAGATTTAGTAGCACTAAAATATGGCGGATCTAAAAATAAAAATATATTTTCCCCTTTTTCATTTAACAGGTAACTATAATCTAAGTTAGTTATTTTGATATCTGCTGTTAAAATAGACTTTAGTTTTTCTAAACGTTCTATTGAGGAATGTGTAAATCTTTTCTCAAAAGCTTCTTGAGAAAAACCACCGGATTCTATAGTACCAGAAAAGGTAATTCTGTTAAGGATAAAGAACCGTATTGCTCTTTCTAAATGAGACAACTTTTTTACGTCAATAGTAGTTAGCTCTGTGAATAATAATTTACCATCTGTATATTGATTTTTTATTTGGCGTATTTCTTGAACTAATACAGATATATCAGATTGAGCTAGTTTCCAAAATAAGAATAGTTCTGGGTTTAAATCATTAATCCAAATTTTTAAATTAGGGTATTTTTGCTTTAAATAAATAAATACAGAACCGCCACCAACAAAAGGTTCTCGAAATTCCGAAAAATTATCTGGAATGTATTCAATAATCTGTTTTATCGCTTTAGATTTACCTCCAGGATAGCGGAGGGGACTTTTGAGCATAAGTAAAAAATCGCGCTTTGTCTTAAAATATCTTTATATTTGTTGTGCAGAATAAATGTTTTTATGCCTCGTTCTGTTCCCTATCAACCGTTATGGTTGCGACTACTGCATGGGGTGAGTGGAATTTTAGCGATCGCAGCCATCATCACTGGATTTCTAGTTTACAATACCTACGATGGACGATTTGGTAAAATTTCATTTCCGCAACTTGGCGATATTCAAGGGATTCATGGCACTTTTGCCTTATTTTTCTTGATTTTCCTACCAGCATTTGCAATTTACAGCTTTCATGCTGGGAATAGGCGACTTATTCAAGCTAATTCATGGGAACAACTGCGCCAAGTTGGTAAACCAATTTGGTGGGTGAGTTTGCAAAGACTAGCTAACACTCTTATGCTAATTGCTTCAGTTTTTTCCGTAGTTTCTGGCAGGATGATGAAAGAAGAATGGCTTCCGGCTGGAGAAATTAATCATATTTGGTATACCTTACATCTTATCGCTTGGTGTGTGATAGTTGGCTGTTTAGCTATTCATCTTTTAATGTCTACGAAAGTGGGTGGCGCGCCATTATTATTGTCTATGATTTCATGGCAAGTTCACCCAGAAGATAGTCCAAATCAATGGGTTACTCGTTACCGTACTTGGTGGAATAGCTTCCAAACTAATTTTGGTGAAAGAGTTAATCAATTGTTAGATAATAATTTAAGTTTGAGAATTATTGAGGCGTTTGTATTGATTGGAGTTGTTGTTGCATTTCTCCTACCTGTGTTTTTTTCGGAATAGTAATATTGTTTCTTGATAAAAATGTAGAGACTTTTTATACAACGTCTCTACTCATAAAATTGGGTATAAGCATGAAAATAAAATTAAAATAATCAGATGTCCTTAAACTATTCAAATGGATTCGGAGAAGGTAGAAAATACAATCCTGGCTTAGTTGTTTTAATGTATTCAAGACCTATTTCAAGCTGTTCCCATTCCCAATCAGGTATACTTTCTAAAACTCTTTGTATATCAGCTTGGTTCCCAGTTACGCAATCAATAGCTATTGGGTGAAAAGTATCCCAATGACCTTTGTTAATATTACCTTCATATAAAGCCACTGTAGCCAGTCTTGTACCCACGGGTGGAACTCCATTTTTCATCCATCGAAGCGGTTGATGGAGAATTTTAATAGCATAATATGGCATTATATCTGTCCTGAGATCAGTGAATACGGCAACTAAAGATGGCTTTGATGAAACTACAATACCTGGGTTAACACAACCATAAATGAAATATTCACGGATGTAGACTGCAAGAAATGAAAGCGGTTTTAGAAACCACCATATTCCAATACCAAAGAAAATATTGAATATAGCAACTCCCAATAATGCGAATGGTAAATGTTCCAAACTTTTACCTTTACGCATTACGTCCAGAATAGCAGCACCAAAAATCCAATCAATAAAAATAGCTAAAGCAAGCAAAGCAATTATTGGTAGAATCAACTTAATTGGTTGACTAGGAAATGAAAGAACCCAATAAAAATAATCAACGTTGAGAGTTCCAGGATTTGAAGCGTCAGTACTGCCATCTAATATTAAAGGGCGTTGTGGTTGATTTACCATTTTTCTACTCAACTACTTATTTTTTAGTTTCTGAATCAACTTAGTATGGGTTGAAATATATTCTTTCAACCTATACATAAGTTAGGTTTCCCTAAAATGAGATAAAGTTTAACAACATCGATGATTAACGATACAACTATATAATTTAGATTAGTAATTTTAATCTTTTTAGGACTTACACAAGAACTCTCTCAAACTCTTATCACTTCGTCTCCTACCCTGCGGGAAGCCGCTATCGCGTCTATGCGTCCTTTGCGGTTCGTTTCTTCATACTTTTGCGTAAGTTCTGATTTTATTTATGCAGCATAAAAATTAATAATCTCTAGCGTAATGAACGAAATATTACCCGTCCGGGGAATTCTTCTTGATTAATGCGTGCATAGACTCGCAAACAAGTTAAAACTTCTCCAGGGATACCGCCACAATTTAGCTGTAAATCATCTTTGGAAAAAGCACATATATCCGCATAGAGTCCTGAGAGTTGGCGAATTCTGACATTGTGTCCTGATTTATTGGCTTTATCCGCAACTTTTTTTAAGGTTCGCCGTGATTCTTGCTGTAATTTTCCCCACCAAGAATAACGTTCAACGGGGGGAATGAATACTAAAGAATGTATGGCTTCATCTATATCAATCCATGCACGTACAATAGCTAAAATATCGTTATTTTCTTCGGCTTTTTGGGTGCGATGAAAGCGGTCTGTTAAGGCTTCTATATATTGTTGTTGTTGTTCTGGTTTGGAATTGAAAGGAATAATATCAAAGCTAAAAATACTTTTTAAGGCGTGATGTAAATTTGGTTCTATTTCTATAAATTTGAGATATAAATTTAATAAGCCAGAGAGTAATTGTAAATCTTCCGATTCGTGAATTGGATGTAACTTTGATTTTAAAAGTGCTTTTTGAGATAAACATAATCCCTGAACATTCACACTACCTTTGAGTCCAGGGTAAATGATTTCATCTCTGATAAATGGAAGTTGATAGAAGTTAGATTTATCTTCTACTGCACCAATTTCTTGAGCTAAATCTAAGGCGCGTTGTTGCCAAAATGCAGCTAAATCATCAGGTATTCGTAGTAATTTACGGTGAATCTCATGCCATAAATCAGCGTCGGTTTGGCTTTGTAATTGTGCATCACCTAAATATAAACTTAGTTCTGAGTCAGCATCCCAAGCATCACGCAGATAATTTAGTTTTAATTCATTTGAAGATTGGATAACAGTCGTTTCTTCTTGATGTGGAGGCTGCAACAAATTTTGGATTTCTTGCAGCAATTCTGCACAAATTTCAGTACCAGGATCATCAGGTATTTCTGTATAGGCTTGGTTTAATGCAGCTTCTAGTCCATACAGGCTACACCGCAATAACCTGGCTAATTCGGAGTTTTCTGTTTCTAATAATTGACGTAGATGCTGCATGGTGAGTAAGGGCTTGCATTAATTTAAACGCAAAGGGGCGCGAAGGTAAACGCGGAGTAACGCGGAGTAAGTTAATGTATTCCACAGAAAGGATCGCGTTCTTTATCAACTTCGTTGGGTTGCAATTCTAATTCTGCACGATAAACACAACCTTCTTGTTTTAAACATTCTTGACTTGTGGATGTCCAGTAGGGAACTTCGCCGGAGTGCATTCGCAAAATACCTTTGTTGTCTATGGTGACGCGATATTGGCAAGGGTAGTCTGTGGTGACGGATGGTTTACTGAGTGAACCGATACGTATCCATTTTTTTCTATTAGTTTCAGTGTCGGTTTGATAGACATAAAATGTGTGTTCTCCAGTGTAAGGAAAGGGTGGTAAAGGATTACTAATTAAACCTTTTCCTGGTTGGGGTGAACCATCACGGAGGTAATGAAATTCGTGTAGAAATTGATTATCATTTGAGTCGATTTCAAAGACTAAATGATAGGCGTTTGGTTGATCTACTGTTGCAGATTCGATGACGTTGACTGCGATATCGCCATCAGTTAAGTCTTTATTTGGTCGTTCTACGGCGATGTTCCATTTTAGTTTACCGTCGGCAAATAATGAGGTTTCGGAAGCTGCTAAGATTGCCGAACCAACATCAATACCGGGAACATCAATTAAATAATGAGGATTTCCTTGGCATAATAAAACGCTAAATTGTAATGTCTGGTCAATTTCAAATTGCACTTTGATTTTTTTGAGAAACTCTGCTTCTTCCATCCCTAATTTTTCCATGAGATGTTTACCGTCGAAGCTTCCCCACAGTCTTAAATCACCGTCTTCGTAATCTTGGCGATAAATAATATTAGTTAACTGTATACCTTGCCAAGCTGTACGCACTTTGGCAACTGTTTCCCAAGGTGCAATTTGATAGAGTTCTTGTCCTGCTTTAAATACTGGTAGTAGTTCGTTACTTTGGGTTTTGCGTTTGAAGTTACAAGGTAGGTAATAAAATAGATTTTTAACGTCTATTTCTAATTGATTCGCGCCTTTTTGTAGGAGTGCTTTTGATTCTTCGGGATCAAATCTGAGTCGGCGTAATTTTTCGGCGTAACACGCACCTGCGGAGGTGGCGAGTTTAGTAAATTCTAAAACAAAGGTGATGCGTTCTGGGTTCCAAACGAAGTAGGGAGACTTGCTAAATTCTTGGTAAATATGGCGTTGTACTAAGTCGAGATTGCAAGTTTTTCCTGAGAGAATTAACCAGTCAACTTTGTGAGTATTCCAAGCATCGATGGTATTATCTTCTGAACGTAAGCGGCTTTCCATTAAGCCTTTGGCAATACCAATGGCTTCTTTAATTGCGGAGGTGGCGACACGTTCAAATTGTTGATTATCTAGGGTGACGGAGATATTATCGGGGTTGTGAATTTGATATTTAATTGCGCTTTGGGTGAGAAGTTCGGCAATTTGTTGTTCGGATATTGTAAAGGTTAAAAGTGAATTATCGGTTGACAATTTTTGTCCGAGTTTGAGTTTGGCGGCTTCTGCATAATCCCATAGTGTGTAAAAGGTTTGTAGGCGTTGTGGTGCTTGCTGCCAACGGGTTGGTAGGACTTTTTCCGCTGTATCTAAGGCATCTTTATAAGCTGCATCGCCTTCAGGATTTTCTCTATCTAAGCATTTTAATAAGCTGCTTGTTTTGAATTTACCTTGGTCGAGAAAACGCTCGTTTAGTTCGGAACTAATTAAGTCTTCGAGTTTTTCGCTATCGATATCGCCACGGGTAACTGCTGTGAGGAGAAAATCTGCGATCGCAACTTTTAATAACCTAAATACTCGCAGGGTAATTAATTCGCCACCGAGTTGTAAATGTCCCGATGAACCTAATAGTTTTGGTGTTAATTTATAATATCTTCCGCCTAAGCCTCTGTCTTCATTATTGGCAAAGAAGGGGGTTTTATCTTCTAAGGTTAATTCAATTAATGCTAAATCTGTTGTGCCGCCACCAATATCTAAAACTAATACATTTTGTGACCATTTATTGCCATCGCGGCGACAACGAGTTTTAAAAGATTCAATGCCAATATTTAAATTACCACCGAATTCTCGCCATAAGAAAAATATCGCTACGGAAACAGCTTCATCATAAGCTGTTTGTACATCATCAATACCTAATTGTTCTACTAATTGCTTAACTTCTTTGCGAACTACTGGCGGTGCAACGGTGGGATAGGTAACAACGGCGGTTAACAGTTCACCTTCGGAAAATCTACGTCTAGCGCGTTGGCGATAATCTTCGGTTAAATCAATTAAATGCGCCCAAGCTGCTTGAATTAATTGGTTAACATTAATATTAATTTCGGTATCATTTAACATTACAGGGAATGTTTTATTTTGACCAAAATACCGCTTTGGTGAATGATGAAAACGGCTAATAATTTCTTTTAAAGAACTGCTAGTGCCTTGGGCGATCGCTTTTTTTCGATTATCTCTTGCTTCTCGCCCCATTTTCAGTTTTAATACTTCTAAGTTGTAAATTTCTAACTCGCTGGGAATTTCGCTATCGCGGCGGTCAATATCTAGAACTACAGGAATTAAATTTTGCGATTCTAAGGTGGGAACGCGAAAAACTTCGTGATATATTTGATATAATTTTTTACTAGCGGCACGTTGAAATTTTTCGCTATTACCTAAACATAATTCAATTTGGCGAATTGCTTCTAAAAATCTTTCTTTATTATCACTTTCAAAGATTTCGCCTAAACGGCTGGGTTCGATTTCTAAGTTTTTACTAATATCAATAATAAATTTCTGCCACTCAGTTTCACTGATATCTGGTAATGCTTCGGAAGCGGGAGAATTGAGCCATTGGGAGAGGCGATCGCGCAATCTTAATTCCTGTTCCCGTGGTAAAATTTCGGCAATGGGAATTTCTATCGGGTCAAACAAAGTCACGGTAGAATTCGATGTACCAAAATCTAACGCAAACCATCCCGGAAATCTTTTGACTGGCTGATAGTTAACTGGTTCTTCATAAGGGTTTGGTAATGAATCAGAATTCATAATTTGCGCTTCAGCAGTAGATGGTGTCCATAAATAACAAACAGCCTGAACTTGCTTAGGTTCAGATAATACTGGTTCCCCTGAAAAATCGGAATCAAAATATTCAACAATTACTTGTAAGGTACAGTTGATTGGTTCGGTTAAAGGTTTTTCTAATTTACAAGGATATTGTTCTAATTGTCCGATTTGGGAAATTTTTGGGGTGACAGCATCAAAGGGTTTATATGCTTTTTGAATTTGGGTAGTTATTTCGCTGGGTGTACCTTTAACGGAGAAGTTGATCCGGGCAATGTGGGGTACATTATTACCAATAGCAACTAGTTGAATGGTGGGGAGTTCTAAATATTCGTTTTCGTTGACTTGGACTTGAAAGCGTGGAGGGAGGCGAATTTCTACTGGCATTTTTTAGTTCCTTTCTTTTATCTCACGCAAAGGCGCAAAGGCGCAAAGAAGACCGAAATGATATGAATTTATCGGCGTTTATCGGCGGTTAATTATTCTTACGTGACTAATTCCTTAGTAACTAGGAATATCTAAATCAGAAGTGGTGGCGATTTCTGCGAGAATATTTAACCAAGTGGGAATAGCAAGTTTTGGTGGTGAGTCGCCAGCAGCAAGGTATCTCAGCAATGCTTCTTTTTTAGAAACATTTTGCAGTGTGGGAATAATTTGGTCTAAAATGCCTTCTATTTCTGAGTTGACTTGTTGATTTACTTCACTCACATACTGCACTAAATGTAAACTGGCGCTGGCAGTAATTTCATCACGTAAACGTAATACTAACATTTGATGATGGCTGGCTCTAGGTGAATTTTGATTTCGTTCGGGTGACCAGTCAAATATTTGACCAATGTTGTGTTTTTCGTCTTGGCGTGCGAGGGGAAATATCAATTCGGGAGCAATTTCTTTATCTTTGCTATTAATTTCTGCAAGGATAGCTTCTTTCCATTGATTGGGGTCGGAACCTAACAGTAATTTATAAAATAAGTCGGCTTCTTCTCCACCAAAACCAATTTCGATTTCTTGTTCCATTGCGGGTGAGAGAAGAGATTTAAGATAGTCCCGTGCTTCAGCTACTTGATTGGAGAGTTTATTTAATAAATCTACCACTGCTTGCCGAATGCGATCGCGGGCAAATATCTCGACTTCTTGCACAGTTTTTTCAAAGGTAGGATAGAAATCATCACTCTTACTTGGCAAAGTATTATTAATGCGATTTCCTCTTTCAAATAACTTCCCGGCCGCGCCTTTGGTTTCTGCTATGGTGATAGCACCATTATTCGCTTTGTTAAATAATAAAGTCCACTGGTTCCAGTTGAGAATTTTAAATGTGAGTTCGTCTTTCACAACTTCACTCACGACAGTTCCGCGGCGGTCTTTGAGTGGTTCTTTGCCTAATTCTTTTTGAAAGTTGCGGTAGGTTTTATCTAAACTATCGATAGCATTTCGCAAATCAATTAATGTTGGGCTATCAACAGTTGGGATACCTTGTTCGTGAATTTCGGCGATGATATTTTTGAGGTTTTCTTGTTGTTGACGGAGACTTTCAGCAGCGCGACGGGTGTCTTCATACAGTTGCTTAAGTCCGTGCATTGCAACGTGATTTTGAATTAATTCTCGCAGTTTGGCAATACCGCCATCTTGAGCAAAATAACCTAATTGTCTTCCAAGTTGACTACGTGCATCCGACTCTAATAGTCTTTCGCTGAGGCGAGTCCATTTTTGTTGCAACCGCTTTGAGCGTTCGAGGTAATTAGGATAATCTAAGTTAGATAAAAATTCTGGCGAACCAGCTTTGACACTACTCGAACGTTTGGCTAATTCCGCTAGTCCTAACAAAGGGGATAACAATACAATGCGGTCTTTTTGAGTTGTGAATGCACTCGCGCCATCAATAGTTGTTTGCAGAACTCTAAGTTTTTGGACAACAGCATTCTCATATAAAGGAGTGTTGGTTTCTTCGATGAGTTGGTCGAGTTCTCTTTCGCCGCCTTCACTTTCTAGGGGTAGTTGGTCAAAACGACCGACACCGACAAGAATTAAATCTTTCAGGTCTTGTCCGGGACGCTGTTGCTGCATCATGGTGAAGATTTTGTTGGCGCGATCGCTCCCCGGCGATTTACCATTGAGCAAGATTAAAATTGTTTGGACTTCCGCCAATTCTCGCAGTGATAAAAAGGTATCCCTCGCGCCGGAATTCGCCGCACCCAAACCCGGAAAATCTAACAAAATAAATTCGGAAGCGTCTGTCACATCCCAAATTTCCCGCGAGATTTTGACTTCGATATCAACGCGGCGAATTAAGGGGAAGCTATTTTGCAATAACTTGGTGGCTAACTTTTGGGGTGGACTGGGTAAACGGATATGTGCTGGCGGTAAGTCTGCAAACCTGAGAGTTTGAATAGCCATTGGTTGTTCTGCCAGCTGTAAACCCTCCCGTGCTGTGGCATGATCAATCTGATAATGGCCGCTACACATCGCCTCGCCGTAGGAACTATAAGCACGCACAAATAACACCAACTCCCGCAGCAAATAGCGTAACTCTAAATTATTACTCTGATTCCATGCTTGTTCACACCAAGCCAGAATATCTTTGCCAGAGTTTAACTGTGCAACCTGTATAGGCACAAGTCCGGCTGCTGCTGACCTGCGGCTGGCTTCTGCTAACATATAGCGCAGGCACTCTTTCACCCCTTCATGGGAAAGATACTCAACAGTAAAATTTCCCACTTGAGTAGTTGCAAATTCATCTTGGGGGATGAGGTGAATGGCTGTAACGTTACCCGTCGTGGGGTTTTCATTGACTGGTAACGCATCTGCATATCCGATTAAGCTACCTAATAATAAAGTTTTGCCACTACTAAATTCTCCCATCACACCAATTTTCACAGGGGAAGTTGCAAGTTCTACGGTTTTCTGGGCAGTTTCTCGCAAACGTTCCAGACATTCATCTAGGCTGGCTGGAACCCAGTCTTCTTGTTTAGAAGGATACTGCGGTACCGAGTTAATTTTCTGGAGTATAAATTCGCCATACTCTTTAAAATTTGCTAATTTTTCAGATTCCATACAATAGTTACCGTTAAAAATAAAATTTATGTGAGTTTTATAACATAAAAGTTGCCAGCAGATGTGATGGTGTTCCTCGTTTAAGTGAGGTACATCTTGCTGATATCAGAGACTACAATGTCCCTGATGCAATGGTGAACTGTGATATCTATTTATTGGGAATTGGTTAGCATCTAGGTATATCTGTTCTCAAGCAAACAGCTATTTATTCTGTACAAAAACTTAATAACAGTCATTTTTAATCAAAATTTAACTTTATTACCCAGAATCTCATCTTAGTGAGTAGTAATGCACAAATATGCACTTCTGAAGAATTCTTTTTTGATAATTTTTATGTTTGAAAAACAATGTCTACAACGAAAAAATCAGGATTTAAGCTAATTTTTAATCGTTGATAATCCGATTCCGCAGCTTTTTCTGTATAAAATGTATCATTTAAGATTACTGTCAAATTTTAAGTCGAAAGATTAAAATAACTTAATTAAGTCAAAGTCTAAGCTATATCAATACCAATTTTGTAATATTTGAAAATATTTTAATTTACAAAAAATTCAACATTATTACTTAAAAATTTAAGCATAATTGATTTTGCAGCAGCAAAGTTATGTTACATTTCTATTTACGCAAAATATTATTTACCCAGTGATCTGACCCACTCTTAAGATAGATGTCTTACTAAAGTGATAATACTAAGATCATAATAGTAACTATTTATTTTCTGGGGTAATATCGCAGGATAGAAAATAAACAGTTTTTAAAATTTAAGTTAATTTTTCAGATTTTATATCATATTCTTCTCCGTAGAAGTAGGCAGGTAAAAGTGTTCTCTGAAAGGGTGCAAAACTTAAATAATAAACTTGATGAAAGCACGAAAATAGTGCAGAAGCGCAATACAAAAAATATAAGCGATCGCAAGTTAATAACCATAGCATTAGCAAATGCTAATCATGAACTAGCAACAAAAATTGATAACCAGATAGTAACAGAACCAAACTCATTTCCGAAAACTTCTCAAATTCAAGCAATTTGGCAGATGCTTGCAGATATGTACTTTCGGATTGATCCCCACGGTATTATTTTAGAATATCAATCAAGCAAAACATATAATTTAGTTAACCCATCCAGCATAATTCCTGGTAAGCAATTACTAGAGTGTTTACCAACATCTCTTGTCATCCGCTTTCATCAAGCAATCAATCAAGCTTTGCAAACTCAGGCTGTAGTTAGTTTTGTATATAGTTTAGATTTAGGAAAAAGTAAGGCACATTTTGAAGCCCGATTATTACCCTTAGAATCACAAGAAATTATCGTACTTGTGCGTGATATCACTCACATAGTTCAAGAAGCTTTTATTGAGTGTGGTGATAACTTTCGGACTATTGTCGAAAACGCCAACAATATTATTTTTTCGCTTACTCCTGATGGTTTATTTTCTTATGTATCTTCCAACTGGAAAGATATCTTAGGGCATGAAGTAGCAGAAGTTGAAGGTCAGCATTTTGCGGGCTTTATACATCAAGAACATTTATCAACTTGTGTAGATTATTTCACCACAGTTTCCACCACAGGTCAACAGCAAGAGGCAATTGAATATCGTGTGAAACACAAAAATGGTAATTGGCAATGGCATAGTTGCTACTTATCAGCCATCAAAGATGCTACTGGCAATATTATTTACTTTATTGGTATTTGCCACGATATTACAGTTCGCAAACAAGAAGAACTACGGCGACAGCGTACAGAAAAAGCTTTAAGAAAATCAGAAGCCAAGTTTCGCGCTAAAACTCAGCAGCTAGAAGAAACACTGCGACAATTGCAACAAACCCAGGCTCAACTGATTCAGTCAGAGAAAATGTCTAGTTTGGGACAGTTGGTAGCAGGTATTGCTCACGAAATCAATAACCCTGTGAATTTTATTTATGGCAATGTGAAATATGCCAACGATTATGTACAGGATTTATTACATTTAATTGAACTTTATCAACAATATTTTTACCCACCAACACCAGAAATTCACCAGCAAATATATGCAGTTGATTTAGATTTTATCCGCCAAGATTTACCTAAAGTATTAGATTCGA
Source organism: Nostoc sp. C96 (assembly GCF_059384975.1). Taxonomy (NCBI): domain Bacteria; kingdom Bacillati; phylum Cyanobacteriota; class Cyanophyceae; order Nostocales; family Nostocaceae; genus Nostoc; species Nostoc sp. C96. The sequence continues at coordinate 3,186,449 of NZ_CM182020.1, forward strand.
TGAATAGTGGTGCAGAACGCATTCGTCAAATTGTCTTGTCTTTACGTAATTTCTCACGGGTTGATGAAGAAGGCATGAAATTAGCGAATATCCACGAAGGTATAGATAATTCGCTCCTACTATTGCAAAACCGCTTGAAATCTCAACCAGAATCTCCAGAAATTGAGGTGATTAAAGAGTATGGGGATTTACCACAGGTGATGTGTAACCCTGGACAGATGAATCAGGTATTTATGAACCTGTTAACAAATGCTATTGATGCTTTAGAAGAAGTCGCTATTCCCCATCCACAAATTCAGATTCGCACATATTTGCAAGCAGATGATCGCATAGTTATTAGTATTACTGACAACGGGCCAGGAATCAACGAAAAAATTCGCGATCGCATCTTTGACCCCTTCTTTACCACTAAAGCCGTAGGCAAAGGTACAGGTATGGGGTTATCAATTAGCTATCAAATTATTGTCAAAAAACACCGTGGTGAATTACATTGTGTGTCCACAGCAGGAGCAGGAACTGAGTTTTTAATTAGCATACCCAAACTAGTAGAATAAGGCAAAAATAAAAAGTTAAAAGGCAAAAGTAAAAATTTTAATTTATTCAGCTTTTGCCTATTTTTAGGTAGTAAATTTATTCCTGATTTCTGACTTTAAAACTTATCCTTTACCATCAAATGCACACCGCCAGCCGGTGTAAATACTATGCCACGCCGCACAGGTTTGATAGGAGCTTTTTCTAACAACTCTAATGAGTAATGAGAGAGGATAGTTGTCAGCACCAATTTCATTTCAAATAAAGCAAACGCCATTCCCAAACAGCGACGATTTCCACCACCAAAAGGCACAAATTCATAAGGAGAAAATTGGCGTTCCAGAAACCTTTCTGGTCGAAAACGCTGAGGTTCTGGATAAATATCTGGGCGATGATGAGTTAAATAAATACAAGCAGATATTGTTATACCTTTGGGTAAATCGTAACCCATCAATTGCATAGGAGCTTGTAAAATGCGCGGTAAACTAAAGAAAACAATTGGATAAATTCGCAGTGTTTCAGAGCAAACAGCATTCAGATATGGTAGTTGAGCAATCGTTGTAGGGTCTGTACTTGAGATATCAACAGAATTAAGTTCTTGCAGTAATTTTTCGCGGACTTCTGGCACATAATGAATCCAATATAAAGCCCAAGCTAATGCGATCGCAGTAGTTTCATGGCCAGCAAATAGCATAGTCATCAACTCGTCGCGTAGCTCCTCATCACTCATGGGTTGACCATTTTCATCTCGTGCAGACAATAGCAAACTCATAATATCTTCACCTGGGGAATCTGCTTGATGGCGACGTTCTCGAATTTCTTGGTAAATTAGCTCATCTAGTTGCTGTCTACGTCGAATAAATTTCCCCCAAGGACTCCAAGCACCTAAATCTTGTTGTAATGATTGGAAAAATAAGAAAACAACACTCAACGGTTCATTAAAAGTATCCAACATCTCAACTAAGATTTGCTGAATTTTTTGGGAACGCTCCCCCGCTTTTAGCCCAAAAACAGCGCTTAAAATCACTTTTAGGGAAATTTCCTGCATATTAGGACGAGCGATAAATGATTGCCCAACTTGCCATTGACTAGTGACTTGATGAGTAATTTCACAAATCAAATTACTATAGGCTTTCATCCGTTCCCCATGAAAAGGCGGCATTAAAAGTTTCCGCTGTTGTAAGTGGCGATCGCCATCAAGTAATATTAATGAATTTGTGCCTACCAAAGGTTGAATAACTTTATTTCCTGAACCTGATTCAAACAACTTGGCATCAGCAGTAAACAGTTCTTGAATTGCTTGCGGATTACTAATAATTACCTGTGTAGGAAAACCAGCAAATCTGGAAATAAAAATATCGCCATATTTTTTTTGATGCCAATCTAGATTTTCGATTGGTTGTATGATTGCTCGCGCCGTTTGAAACCATCTAGGCTCGATTGCTTGCGGTGGTAGTTTATAACTGGTTTGGGTGTTTTCTGGGAAAGTAATCATTAGTTATGCTCCTACTAAGAGAGTTGGGAACGCAGAGGAGTAGAGAGGTAAGGGCAAAGTTACGCAGAGTTTTATCAGAATTTAGTTGTTGATTTTGCCAGTAATCCTAAGTTTTTCTTCAATTCTTCATTTACCGATGCCCTAACAAACTTGGCTACTGCTGTAACTGCCAGTACTTATAATAGCGATCGCCTATCCTTATTCTGGTTGTTGTGTTTGGGCGATCGTCAAACTAACTTCCTGACCATAGGCAACCTCAAGTTGATAACCATCAGGGTCACGGATAAAAGCCCAGTAACCAACCGGAGAACCCCAATCATGAGGCCCTTCTTGCAATAATCCTTCTAATTTCGCCTCATAACAGAGACTATCTACTTCTTCACGGCTTTGACAGGCTACGCCAAGATGGAACCCAGATGAAGGCTGACATTGTGCTTGATCTAATTGCAATAGCACAATCACAAATGGTCGAGTTAAATCGCTAATCCAAGCAACTTCTAATTGATTAGTTTCATCGGTGCGACGATGTACTACTTTCATTCCAGCATACTTCTGATAAAAAGCGATGCTTTTATTGATGTCGGTTACTCCCAGTGCAATATGAGTAAAGCCAATATCTGCCATTATTTGTTTCCTAAATGCAATCAAAAATATCTCTTAGATTTAACTAGAAAGACACAAATAAAATTAAATAGACAAGTCTTAGGCAAAATATTAAAAACTTCTTCCCTCCTGCCTTCTGCCTCCTGCTTCCTGCCTTGTCTTAATTACAATTATTTATGTCACTCTACTTATAATATTGCGGGTAAATTCCAATTTTAAAGTTCTCCAGATTCAACCCTTGCTGTTTTTCAATGCAAAGGTAAGCTGAGTTTTAAATCACTTCTGTAGGAAAGCAAACTTCGATTGCTTTTTCGACTAAATCAAGACCTTTACACACCACCGTATTCCGCCAAGTCATATCTGCTGGTGCAAACACTTCTGCCAATCTTTGGCGCGTCCATTTTTTATCAGGGTGTTCTGGCGGAGAATAGAAATGAGCGCGATTTTCGGCCCGTAAGGCTTCTACTACTTGCATAACTGGGTAAGTACCAAACTCAGCCGTGAGAAACTTGTAATCACACTGGGGAAACATCGCTTGACACCAAGTTCCTAAACCCCCACGAAATTTATACATCTTTCCCTCTGGTTGATAAGGTTCCACGACATCAGCACCAAACTTTTCGATTAACCATTGGGCTGATGCTGAATCTGGGAGGTCATTAATAAACAGTTTATAAGTCGCTTTTTTGCCTAAACCAGTGTGTAAATCAATATGCAGAACATTTTTGGCATTACCAATCCATCGAGGAAGATGAGCCGCTAATATTTGATATGTTTTCGATGGTCTGTTTCCACCAAAAAATAGACCTTGGGGAAAGTCGTATTGACCTACAGGTAAGGTATTGATTAAAGAATTAATCCCGTGACGGAAAATAGTAGCGATCGCTTTCATCAAAAACGGTTCAAAAGGCGATGGTGGTGAAGTAGGGTTAAAGAACCTATTCAAGTCCCCGTACTTTTCAGGACTACCTGTATATTCCTCATGAGGTAGCAGGAAATTACGGTTAAGGTCAATATTTTCTTCATTCCCACGCCGTTCCCAGGCAAAACCATAAGGATTTAAAGCGTGTAACAGCACCAAAGCTGTTCTTGGGCTGGGACTCCAACCAATCAAACGTTCTTCTAACAAAGCACATTGAACAGCAGAACCAAAAAAACCCTCAACCCCATGCAAGCCGCTAGAAACAACCAAAATTTGTTCAGGTTGTGAGGTTCCTAATATTGCCACATCAATAGTTAAGTCCTCTTCATCGGGGCCTGTTTGGTCAATAGAATATGTTTCTAATTGGCAACCTAATGCTTGTGCTGCGGCGCAGAAACGGTATTTTGCAGTAGCGTAGTTTGGACTGAAGCCAGAAGCGTAAGACATGGGAAATAGGGGCAGAGAGGGGTGAATAACTAATGACCATTGATCATTAAAACCTATCTTTCATTCCCCGAATGCGGGCGAATGTTTGCACTGCATCATTACTGTTGGCGGCTAGTTGTAGGGATGGTTGTTCCCAACGCAAAAATGGATTGGTACGCTTTTCTACTCCCAATAAAGAAGGGACAGTGGCTTTTCCTTGAGTGCGAAAAGTGTTTACTTCTGCATAGCGCTGTTGTAAGTCAGTATTCTCACCATCAACAGTGAGGGCAAATTGTAAATTTTTTAAGGTATATTCGTGGGCGCACCAGACACGGGTATTATCTGGGAGAGAACGCAGTTTTTCTAAAGATGACACCATTTGTGTCGGTGTACCTTCAAATAAGCGACCACAACCACCAGCGAATAAAGTATCGCCACAAAATAATTCTCCCGGTTCGTCTGCTGTGTGGGGTGGGAAGTAGTAAGCAATATGGGCGCGGGTATGGCCGGGAACGAAGATGACCTCAGCCGGGCGATCGCCAAAGGAAATGCGATCGCCTTGTTGCAGAAACACCTGCTGTCCGGGAATTCTCCCTTTATCCTCCGCACCACCATATACAGTCAGTTTAGGGAAGCGTTGCATTAACTGTTGATTACCACCTACATGGTCATGATGATGGTGAGTGTTGAAAATCGCTACTAACTCCGCATTGAGTTCTGCTAGTTTGCTCAAAACTGGTTCTGCTTCTGCTGGATCGACAACGGCGGCAATATTTTGTTGCGTATTGTGTAGTAAGAATATGTAGTTATCTGAGAGCGCCTCAAGACGGAGTACCCGCATTTCCTCTTAACTCCCTTACATTAATAAATTCTTGGTATTTTTGAGATACCGTAAACTTTTGGTTTTATTTATTCTAGCGGGTAAACTGCATCAAGCATGTTAATCTACAACCGTGGTAATACTGAAGGCAACATAAAAACTCATCAAAAACAGTTATTTTTATCAGTAAAAATCCTCTGGGAGTATATATAAATCCGAAGTTAGATTTATTGTGTTCTTTTTAGTTCTAAAAATAGCTAAAAAGACTGTTATCAAATGGTGTACATATTTGCTATTGGCTACCAACATTAATCTTGATCTGGGGTGCATTTACCTATACTTCAGTTAGCAAATATTGCTGTAATTTTTTACATTTCTCAGGAGAAGTAATGAGCGATCGCCCGTCTATCTACATTAGTGTTGATAGTCAATCAGAAATTGCTATTAAAAAAATAGTAGATAAAATAATTTCATCAGGAAAGCTGAGTCGTCAAGACCATACATTGCTACTTTCTCAAGCATTTACTGATGGTCTAATCAACGATAGAGTCCGTCGCCAGGTTAACCGCATCCTAGATCAGATTCAAACAGGGCAGTTAAAATTAATCGACTGGTAAGGCGCGATTGACTATTCAATTTATCATCAATAGCATCTATCATTCCTACCTTGTGTATTATGATGGTCTAGATGACAAGATTCATCATCTATCAGCACACCTATGTTTGCTGAAAAAACTAGAACTTCTACAACAACATCAACTACACCTATATAATATTGCCAACATATCTAACTGGCGTAATCTCTATAATTATTTTCCAAGCTGCATTTTATAGATATTCAAACATCTAAATAAAAAGTTAGCTTGGCAATATTTTGTAAATTTTAACCAATTTTCAGAACTTTTGATGACACAAATAGCAGATTAATAATGTTTGCAAATACATACAATTAATAATTAACTTATGAAAGAAACCAGAGGATTTATTACCATCTTAACTGGATTGTATTCTTTTCAAGACTGCATTCATTTTTTAGCCGCAATCCGCAAATTTCATCATGAACCAATAATTGTTTTAATTGACCAGGTTCCGCCAATTTTATATCCTTTTTTAAAAGTATTTAAAAATGTCATCCTCAAGCCAGCACCAAAGCATGAAAATACAGTATTAGCATCACGACTGGCTAAAGTCTCTTTATATAATGCGTCAGAATTTGATAAAACAATTTTTTTAGATTCAGATATTTGCTTATTAACTAATATTAATGATGTCTTTGAATCTTTAGATGAATTTGACTTATTGTTAACTGAAGATGTCCAACCAGATATATCAAAAGCTACCAATTTACTGCGTGGTAGTCAACAAGAAAACTTAGATAAAGTTTTACAAACTCTTCAATCTGTAGGCTTCCCACTCCAAGAAAACGATATTCAATATAATAGCGGCTTAATTGCCTTTCGGAAAACTGAAGAAACCAAGAAATTATTTAGTGAATTTCAAAGATATTTTGGAATTATCACTGAACATCAAGATAAATTATTATTACGAGATCAAGGAGCTTTTGCTACTGCGATCGCCACCGTTAAACCTAAAATGAAAGTCTTACCACCTACGTATAATTTTTTGAGTAAGTGGAAAGATGCTTACAAAATTGATCAAGAAATTAAAGTATTACATTGTACCTATCCTTACCGACCTCAGTATGCTAAAAATATTACTCGTTCCTTGTACACGAGAATATTTGATAAACTCGCTCAGTTATTTTTGCCTGATCAAGTAACAAATCCCTGGCGACAAAAATAATTTATCTTCAAGGAATATGATTAATAATGAAAGATAAACCCAAAATATCCATACTAGTTTGGAATTTATCAACTAACGATGGTTTTATTCGAGCTTCACTTTTAGAAAAAGCTTTACATAAATTAGATTGTGAAGTAGAAATTATCGGTTTTTTATTTGATAAAGAATTATACCGAGCGATTCCTTCAGAAGCTCAATTAAAAACTGTTGAAGGTGGTAATTATCCTGGATTTTTTAAATCTATCAACAAAATTTTAAAATTAATTGATGGTGATATTATTTATGCAATTAAGCCGCAAGTAGCCAGCTTTGGAATTGCACTAATTAAGAAATTATTTAGTAAAAAACCAGTAATCGTAGACATAGATGATTGGGAACTTAGTTGGTATGGTGGCGATGCTTGGCAGTATAAACCCTCACTTAAACAATTAGCTAAAGACATACTCAAAAAAGACGGTGTTTTAAGAATTCCCTACCATCCTTTATATATTAAATGGATGGAAAATTTGGTCAAGCGTGCTGATGCTATCACAACACATACTAGCTTTTTGCAAAAGCGGTTTGGGGGAATTTCTGTGCCTAACGGCAAAGATACTGCTTTATTTGATCCGGCTAAATATCAACCTGAAGAAAGTAGAAATCGCTATGGTTTATCTGAATATCGCATCTTAATGTTTCCTGGCGCACCTAGACCTTATAAAGGGCTAGAAGACGTTTTGATTGCTTTAGATACACTGAATCAACCAGACCTAAAACTAGTAATTGTAGGTGGTAGTCCCTACGACAATTATGATGAAGAACTCCGACAAAAATGGGGACGCTGGATTATCAAATTGCCCAATTATCCCGCAGATGTGATGCCTGATGTGGTTGCGGCGGCTCATGTTATAGTTGTTCCCCAGCGAGACACTCCCGAAACGCGGGCGCAATTCCCGTTAAAATTGACAGATGGTATGTCAATGGCCAAACCTGTATTATCCACAAGAGTTGGCGATATTCCTGAAATTTTAGGTGACACAGGTTATTTAGTTGAACCTGGTTGTCCTGAGCAAATTGCCGAGCAAATTCAACTCATTTTTCAAGATTTAGATGCTGCCAATGAACGCGGCAAAAAATCGAGACAAAGATGTGTGGAAAAATATAGCATTGAGGCGATGGCAGCCACTCTCAAGTCAGTAATTGCGCGGTTGTAAACATTAGTTTTAAATGATAGGCTAATGCCCGTCTCATGATGATTTGTTATTACAAAAAGCCAATTTAAAAATATTTATTTGAGGATTAGCTGGTTTGGTAATTAATTTATGAATAATATTGTATTGAGCATATATAAAATTTGATAAATCCGCAATGTCTACCAAGCAGCTACTAGTAAGATTTGCCAAACCCTATCCAGGTTTAATTCTGCTGACTATAGTCTTGGGATTTTCTGGAGCCTTGTTTAATGGTGTCAGCACAGCTTTAATTGTGCCGGTTATTTTAAAAATTGTCGGGCAAGATGTTGATTTAACTAAAGCGCCAGCAATTCTCAAAAAAATCATGACTCCCTTTGATGGTGTACCAGATAATTACCGCATCATAGTCATGGCTGGGGCAATTATATTGGTAATTATTTTAAAGAATTTAGCTACCTATACAAGCTCATTAGTATCTAATTCTTTAACGCGTATGTTGATGTCAGATATGCGCGAAGCCGGATTAAAATTATTACTAGAAATTGATATAGATTATTACGCCAAGATGAAAGTTGGTGATTTAATCAACCGTCTTGGCGGAGAAATTGGGCGCTCTGCTACAGCTATTGGTAATACATTCAAATTAGCTATTTTAGGGATTACAATCTTAGTATTTATTGGTTTATTGCTATCAATTTCTTGGCAGTTAACATTAGCTTCTACCGCTTTATTGTCTTTAGTGACATTGGTAAATCAATACGCTATTGCCCGTGCCAAAAAATTTGGGAAGCAGCTAACTGAAATGTCGAAAGCTTATTCAATTTCAATGTTAGAGACGCTCAACGGCATTCGGTTAGTTAAATCAACAGGTAACGAAGGCAAAGAATATCACAGAATTCAAAAATTAATTCGGGAACGGGAAAAAGCAGATTTCCAATCTCAGGCTAATTCAGAAGTAATCGCACCGTTGAGTGAGGTTATGGGAATTAGCGCTTTAATTTTGATTGTATTTTTAAGTAAAACTTTTTTTGCTAATCAAATTGCTTCTCTTTCCGCAGTATTACTCACATATTTATTAATCCTGTTGCGACTGCTACCATTAATCTCCCAGTTAAATGGACTGCGAAGCAGTTTTGCCAGCACCAGCGCCAGTGTCGAAGCAGTCACAGATTTTTTAAGGTTAGATGATAAGCCTTTTATGCCTAAAGGTGAAATTATCTATACCCAGTTAAAAGAAGGAGTGCATTTTAATTGCATTTCCTTTGCTTACCCTGGTCATGAGAAGTTAGTTCTCAGAGATGTGGATTTATTTTTACCGCGTGGTACGACTTTGGCGCTAGTTGGTGGTTCTGGCGCGGGGAAATCAACTGTTGCTGACCTCTTACCACGATTTTATGACCCGATCGCTGGCAGTATTAACTTAGATGGTACAGATTTGCGGAAATTTGATATCACATCTGTACGCAAGAGAATGGGAATTGTTAGCCAAGACACCTTTCTCTTTAATAATTCCGTTAAGAATAACATCGCCTACGGACGACCAGAAGCGACGGAAGATGACATCATCAGCGCCGCCAAGCGGGCGAATGCCTACGAGTTTATCAGCAAATTACCCCAAGGATTTGAAACCTTAATTGGCGATCGCGGCGTAATGTTATCGGGGGGACAAAGACAGCGATTAGCCATCGCCCGCGCCTTACTGCAAAATCCCGAAATTCTCATTTTAGATGAAGCCACCAGCGCTTTAGATACGGTTTCCGAACGTTTAGTCCAAGAAGCATTGGATGATTTAAGCCGCGATCGCACCACCTTAGTCATCGCCCACCGTCTTTCCACAGTCCAAAAAGCTAATCAAATCGCCGTCCTCGATCAAGGACGAGTGGTAGAAGTCGGAACCCACGAAGAACTTTTACAAAAAGGTGGTTACTATTCTCGCCTGTATACGATGCAGTTTGGCGATCGCCCAGATGATAACGCTCAACAACATCAAAGTTTAACCCGCATTTCCCACGAAATTCGCACCCGCCTCAACTCAATGATTGGCGTGTTGGGGTTACTCATAGATGATTTAATCGATAATTCCCAAGAACAGCAAGAATTAATCGAAGAATCTTATAAATCTGCTTTGAGAATTATCACCACAATTGATATTTTTCAAGACATTTTGAAAATGCAAATTCAAGAGCGATTTCTCTCTTCCACAGAAGCCAATCAAAACCTCAATCATCGATATCAACGCTTTAATTTGATGTTTTCTGAGTTTCGTGACTGTTTAAACATTAGCTTAAACAATCTGCGTTCCCTTTCTGAAACTGCCATTTACACTCCTGAAGAACAACATCAATTGATTACAAATGCTTATAATTCTGCTATTGAATTAATTGATAAACTAGAAAAATTTGAAGACAAAATATAATATTTATGAAAAACCATAGTTTACAAAAAAACTATAACTTCTTTCTTACCGAAGAATTACCCAAACCAGACGCTTATTACGTCCAGGCTGCTAACGCTGCCAATGGAGCCGCCAACTTAGGTTGTCCTACAGTTTTGATTTATCCCCAAAAAGGTTGGGAAGCAATGAACCCAGTTCATTTATTACAGCCTTTTCAACCAGAAAAACCGCCAGAAAGCGTTATTAAATATTACAATTTGCAAGATAAATTACAAGTTGCTAGGCTACCAATGCCTTGGCCTATTGATTATTTTAAAAATAAATTTACTAATTCTAAAACCATCGCTACAAAGTATTATTTTCCCTTTCATATTCGGTCAACTACCAAAATTGTCCACACTTGGAATTGGAATTTTGTCAAAGCAGCAATTCAAAATGGTGTGCCAGCAATTTATGAGCATCACCACCATGAAGATAAACAATTTGAACCAGAAATAGTCAACCATCCATTATTTCAAGTTGCTGTCACAGTTGCCGATACCGTCCGTGAAAGCATGATTAAACATGGAATGCCAGCAGAAAAACTGATTAAAATCCACAATGGCTTCAATCGCTTATTCATGGAGAGACAGCCAGAACAAGCAGCCGCATGGCGAGAGAAACTTTTGCAAAATCAGCGATCGCATTTAGTAGTTTATGCCGGGGCGCTTCAACAATTTAAAGGCATTGATATTTTAATTGATGTTGCCAAACAAATGCCAAATGTGCAGTTTGCTTGTGCTGGTGGTAAACCAAGCGAAGTTGCACATTATCAACAATTAGCCCAAGCCAAACAAACAGATAATATTTGTTTTTTGGGTCATGTTTTACATGATGAATTAGCACCTTTATTGCAAGCTGCCGATATTTTGGCTCATCCCCATTGTTCGGGAAAAGCTGCTACTTTTACTTCACCCTTAAAACTATTTGATTATTTAGCTTCGGGAAATCCGATTGTGGCAACAGAAATTCCCTCATTAATGGAATTTAAAAATACTGTAGCGATCGCAGCTTGGTGTGAACCAGATAACCCCGTTAAATTTGCCGCAGCCCTCCAACAAGTTTTAGAAACTCATCCCAAAAAAATTGATGGCTATCCAGATACCATCGAATTTGTCCAACAATTTTCTTGGGAAAATCGCGCTGCCAAAATTCTCAGTTATGTTGATGAATCTTATCGTCCTCAACTTGTAGCTTAATCCAGTAACTGTATTAAATCACCCAAAATCAAGAAATCAAATGCAAATCACAAAAGTTGGTATGATTAGCAGCTATAAAGCCTTGAAGACTCAAGGCGATTGGCTGTGGCAACAAACACCCCATCCTTTTGGAGTTTGGCAAAACATCCAAATTCAGGCATTAGCTAGTAAGCCTGAGTTTTTATTAATGTATCAATTTGATTTTCCGCACATACTCAAAAAGCCCAAAGAAACCTGGTTAAGTCGCCTGCAAAAAAAACAGCGATCGCCAGAAGTAGATATTAATTCTTTGCTTCGGGGAGTCAGCAAAGAACAAATAATTTACCTCATGCGAGAACCGCCCTTAGATGAAGTAGTAGGAAAACATAAAAAAGTTTATCACACAGCACAACAATATTGTGGCTATGTTTCTGGCCCCGATGATTTTGCACCAATTCCTGAATATATGCCAGCTATTTGGTATCACAGCAACTCATTTAAAGATTTAAACGAAATGCCGCCTCCAGAAAAAGTTGCTCCCTGTAGTTGGATTACTTCTGGAATTAATCGTACAGCTAATCATCGTCAACGGTTAAGTTTTTTGCAATCGATGCAGTCCAGCGAAATTAAATTTGATTTGTATGGGCGTGACTTACCTACATCAGCAAAATCGCAGGGTGAGCTTGGTAATAAATGGTATGGTATGGCTCCGTATTATTACAATCTGGCAATTGAAAACTATGCAGATAATAATTGGTATGTAAGTGAAAAACTTTGGGATGCTCTACTAGCGTGGTGTTTGCCAATATACTATGGCGGCCCTGCGGCAGATAAATTATTACCACCTGGGAGTTTTTTAAGATTACCCAGCTTGGATGAAAAAGGCATCGCTTATATTCAAGAAGTAACTGCTACCCCTGATGCTTGGTATGCAGCCAAAGATGCGATCGCGGAAGCTCGTCAAATAATTCTGCACAAATTAAATCTGCTCAATTGGCTAGGAAATTTTGTGAAAAATAATGGATAAAACTGTATGACAAATGGCATCTATACTTTGGCTAATGATTATGTCTACAACCAACTTGTAGCCTTACTCAATAGCATCGAAGTTAATGCTGGCGATGTGCCAGTATGCGTGATTGCTTATAATGATCAGATAGATTTAGTACGTGCTGAAGTTGCATCCAGAAAAAATGTCACTCTTTTAGAAGATCCAGAAATTTTTGCTCGTTGGGAAGAATTTTCTCATCGTGTTTGGCAATCTCACCCAACAGCGATTGAAACTTGGCAAGCTAAAGGCATTCAGAAATTTTATCGCGTTGGGGAAAATCGCCGTTATTGTGCATTTGATCCAGGCAGTTATTTTGAAAAATTTATCTATTTGGATGCTGACACATTAGTCATGCAGCCCTTAGATTTTGTCTTTGACAAGTTAGATGAATATGATTTTGTTGCCTACGACTTTCAATATAAAGACCCTGGTCATATATTTAAAATTTCATCGCCTAAGCTGTATGAAGTATTTAACCAAGAGCGTATTGCCTCAGAAATTTTCTGTTCTGGTTTTTATGCTTCTAAGCGAGGTATATTTCCCCCCGAACAAAGAGAATGGTTACTATCACAGTTGAATAATGGCGACTCAGAAATTTTGTATATGGGCGCTCCTAACCAGTCTGTACTGAATTATATGAGAATGAAAAGTAATGTATCTTATTACAACTTTTCTCTCAATTTACCAGAAAATCAATTAACAGGTTGTTGTGCTAATTCACCACAATTTGCTAACCGGGAAAATGTGCTTTACGACAAAGGTAATAAATTAACATTTCTGCATTATATTGGCTTATCTTCTAAACTATTTAATCGCCTTTGTGCTGGAGAAAATATTGATTTTCCTTACAGAGATATTTTCTTGCACTATCGCTACTTGAAAGAGCCAGAAAAGCGACCAAAATTTACAACTAAACCCAAAGCTTATAATGCGCCTCCGAGTTTAGGTAAACGAATTCTCAAAAAATTAGGTTTGGCAGTAGGAGGGAAATAAGATGAGTCGGGGAATTTATATTTTTGCGAACGATAAAGTCACAGATCATGCGATCGCTCTGTTGAATAGTATCCGCTTAACAGACCCGGATATTCCGATCATCATGATTCCATATAATGAAAACTATCACAATATAGCTGCAATACTCAATCAACATTATGGTGTGCAGGTATATGAAGATTTAGATTTCATTAATCATCTTTCCCAGAAGTTATTTGACATCTTTGGTGGACAATTTTTTGCCAGTCCCAATAAACTCCGTAAACCAGCTTGTTGGTTTGGCCCCTTTGATGAATTTTTGTACATCGATACTGATGTGGTGGTCTTTGAAAAACTCAGTAATAACTTTAATTATTTAGCAGAATACGACTTTATTTGTTGCGATTATCAACATTTAGGCGGAATAAAAAATGTTTTTAGTCCTCATGTTGTAGAAGCACAAGTATTTACTCAAGCTGAAACCAAAGATATTTTTAATAGTGGTTTTTGGGGTTCCAAGAAAAATATTTTTTCCGAACAAGATTTATACGACACCTTTGCAGAATGTGCCGCCCATCCAGAGTATTTTGACTTTAGCGAAAAAGTTTCTGATCAACCAATTCTCAACTATCTCCTGCTGAAGCGAATTCCCCGGCGTTTTAATATTGTGCGTCGAGAAGGGAAAGCCCCAGGAAATTGGGCGGGTAGCCCCCAGTTTCAGCAACAAGGTCAAATTCTCATTGACCCGACAGTTAATCAACCTCTGCAATTCTTGCACTGGGCTGGGATTCACATTCAACCAGGCTGTCCTTATTGGGATATTTGGGAACATTACCGCAATTTAAATCCAGCAATACCATCGGCGGAAATTCCCGCACCCCCAAAACAAAGTCAATGGGAAACAACAATCAAAACAGTCAAAAAACAAGTTCGCAAAATTTTTACGTAAACTAACAAAGTCAAAAACCCTTGCTAATCTCAATTTTTATTCTTTTGAACGCCAGTTGCTTCAAGTCGGCAGAGCCGCCCAACGCACTGGCTCCTTTTGACTTTTGACTTTTGACTTACTAAACAGTTGCGATCGCCCCCCGCCTTTCGCTAGGATCTGTAAGCTTTAGGGTATAGACAAAGCTGCTTGGGATACAGTTACACTCATGTAGGCTATCCTGCTGCAACCCAAGTTATTGAGATTTTACAGGAAAAACAGAAAACAATGGCGAAACGCGTACAGTTAGTTTTGACTCAAGATGTCAGCAAGTTAGGAAAATTAGGCGATTTAGTAGAAGTAGCTCCTGGCTATGCTCGAAATTACCTCATTCCCAAGAGTTTAGCAACCCGTGCTACTCCTGGTATTCTCAAGCAAGTAGAACGCCGTCGTGAACAAGAGCGTCAACGGCAATTAGAACTCAAGCAACAAGCGCTAGAACAAAAAGCTGCTTTAGAAAAAGTTGGCAGCTTGAAAATTGCCAAGCAAGTTGGTGAAAACGAAGCAATCTTCGGTACTGTTACCAGCCAAGACGTAGCAGATGCAATTCAAGCAGCTACCAGCCAAGAAGTTGACCGTCGTGGTATTACCATCCCCGATATTGGCAAGCTGGGTACTTACAAAGCGGAAATTAAGTTGTTCTCAGACGTAACAGCGCAAATCGACGTTGAAGTTGTTGCCAGCTAACGATTTGCTGAGATTTTGCCACAGATACACACAGATGTTTTATCAGTGTTAAATCTGTGGTTGCTAATTTCTTCAGCAAGTTGTCAGTAATCACCGAGTTGCAACTGTGTTCTCTCGCAGATTTTGGACTATAAGGGTAATAGAGACATCCTCATTACTCATCCAAAATCGCATTATGGCGGAAGAACTAAGTTTTCAAGGCGATGGTAGCGATCGCCTACCACCCCAAAATATTGAAGCAGAAGAAGCGATTTTGGGGGGAATTTTATTAGATCCAGAAGCGATTGGTCGAGTTAGCGATCGCCTAGTTGCCGAAGCATTTTATATTAGCGCCCACAGAGAAATCTATCAAGCCGCCTTGCGTCTTCACGCCCAAGGTAAACCTACAGATTTACTTTCAATTACTAGCTGGTTAACAGATAATGATTTACTAGCCAAAATTGGCGGTAGAAATAAGTTAGCTACCCTTGTAGACCGTACAGTTTCAGCGGTTAACATTGACGCTTTAGCAGGATTAGTTATGGAAAAATACCTGCGGCGACAGTTAATTAAAGCTGGCAACGAAATTGTCCATCTTGGTTATGAAACAGAAACCGAATTACCACTAGTTTTAGATAAAGCCGAACAGAAAGTTTTTGGTGTCACCCAAGAACGGCCTCAATCGGGTTTAGTACATATTTCTGATACTTTAGTCAATACTTTTCAAGATATTGAAACGCGCCACCAAGGTATTGCTTTACCTGGGATTCCTTGCGGCTTTTATGATTTAGATGCTATGACTAGCGGTTTTCAGCGTTCTGATTTAATTATCGTCGCTGGCAGGCCGTCAATGGGGAAATGTCTCAGCTTGGATTCAGAAATCGTCTTGGCAGATGGACAAATTACCACTATTGAACAATTGTACAAACAACGACAAGCCTCCTTATTGACGTTGAATGATAATTGGAAATTTAGCTTTACCCAACCATCAGCATTTGTAGATGATGGCATCAAACCTGTTTTTCGGGTAACAACTCGCTTGGGAAGAACCATTGAAACCACAATTACCCATCCATTTCTAACTATTCAAGGCTGGCAAAAATTAGCAAATATCCAAGTTGGAGAGCGAATTGCTGTACCGCGCAAAATAGATGTATTTGGCACAAAAACTCTGCGTGAATGTGAGGTGAAATTACTCGCCTATTTAATCGGTGATGGTGGTTTAACTAATAGTAATCCACGATTTACAAATAGTAATCCGTTACTCCAAGCAGAATTTTCTCAAGCTGTGGCTGATTTTGGCGGTTTGGCTGTGCGCTGGGAGACTTCCCAAGGACAACACACACCATCACTTTGTGTTCGAGGTGATTTAGAATTTATTGCTAGTCAAAGACAGTTGTTTGCTCAACGCTTAAAAACTTTAGTTCAGTCTCAAAGTTTAACTGCTAGACAATTGAGTTGTGAGTTAGATGTTAGTCCATCTTTGTTCAGTATTTGGCAGCAAGGGCAGTGTGTACCAAATTCTGATACCTTTAAGCAACTGTGTATACTTCTCGAAACGGAAGCCGAAGAATTTGCACCTCATGGATTTACTAGCATCAGCAAGACTAGTGGTAATGCCCTCACAGTTTGGTTAGAAAAATTAGGGTTATGGGGTAAAGATGCTCATACTAAAACAGTACCAGCCATTGTTTTTCAGGTAGAGCGATCGCAAATAGCTATGTTTCTCAATCGTCTGTTTGCTACAGATGGATGGGCAACTTTACTTACAAGCGGTCAATCACAATTAGGTTACTGTTCTGTCAGCGAAAAACTTGCAAGACAAATACAACATTTATTATTGCGATTTGGCATTATTGCCAGACTGAAAAAACGTTTGGTGAAATATCAAGACACTCGCAGACAAGCTTGGCAATTAGACATCACTGATGCTCAGAGTATCAAAACATTTATCTCAGAAATTGGGATTTTTGGTAAAGAAGCAGCCTTAGAAAAAGTTGCAGAAGCAATATCACAAAAGCGATATCAAACTAATTGTGACCTCATTCCAGTTGAAATTTGGGAACAGATAGCGATCGCTAAAGGTAACGAATCTTGGGCAAGTTTAGCCAAACGTGCTGGTATTCAAAACTATACAAATATGCACGTCGGTAAACGTGCTTTAAAAAGAGAACGGCTGTGGAATTTAGCAACTGCTTTAGAAAATTTACAACTACAACAGTTAGCTACTAGTGATATCTACTGGGATGAAATTGTAGCAATTGAGCTAGTAGGTTACAAGCAAGTCTATGACTTAACAATTCCTAAAACACACAATTTTGTGGCTAATGATATCTGTGTTCACAATACAGCCTTTTGCTTGAACCTAGCTCATAATATTGCTGCTGGTTATAAATTACCAGTCGCGGTTTTTAGCTTAGAAATGTCTAAAGAACAGCTAGTACAGCGACTATTAGCGAGTGAAGCGGGAATTGAATCTGGTTATCTGCGGAGTGGACGCATCAGCCAAACCCAGTGGGAACCTTTAAGTCGGGCGATTGGTATGCTTTCCGAGATGCCAATTTATATTGATGATACGCCGAATATGACCGTTAACGAAATGCGATCGCAAGCCCGACGACTGCAAGCCGAACAAGGTGCAGATTTAGGCTTGATTGTCATAGATTACTTGCAATTAATGGAAGGTGCAGGTGATAACCGCGTACAAGAATTATCTCGCATTACGCGAAGTCTCAAAGGTTTAGCCCGTGAATTATCTGTGCCTGTAATTGCTTTATCCCAGTTAAGTCGCGGCGTAGAAGCACGTACCAACAAGCGACCAATGTTATCTGATTTGAGAGAAAGCGGCAGTATTGAACAAGATGCGGACTTGGTGATTATGCTATACCGCGATGAATACTATTCACCAGATACCCCCGATCGCGGCATTGCTGAAGTCATAGTAGCAAAGCACCGCAACGGCCCAACAGGTACAGTGAAATTGTTATTCGACCCGCAATATACCAAGTTTAAAAACCTAGCAAGACCAAATTACTAAATTCTGAAGCATAAAGTCTGAAAGTATAAAATTTTCAGACTTCATACTTCAGACTTCATACTTTATTTAACATCAAGCAATTCTACATCAAAAATTAGGGTAGCGTTAGGTGGAATTACGCCACCTGCACCACGGGAACCATAGCCTAACTCTGCGGGGATAATCAACTCACGCTGATCCCCAACTTTCATTGTGCTAAGTCCTTCGTCCCAACCTTTGATCACTTGTCCTACTCCGATTTGAAAGCTAAAAGGACGGCCGCGATCGCGGGAACTATCAAACTGAGTACCATCTTCTAAAGTGCCAGTGTAGTGAACTACAACTGTTTGGCCAGACTGAGGAGTTGCCCCTGTTCCCTCTTTGATTTCAACGTATTTCAGCCCAGAGGAAGTAGTGACAACATTTTTATCAGACATAGTGTTGTTCGCTATTAGAGTATCGTTTTTTGTAATGGTAGTGGGCGATGATTGCGATTGAGTCAAATTAGCAGCAATGGCAGTATCTTGTTTATTGCCTAATTGCCCTAACACTAAAACCACAACACAAACCAGCATGACACCCACGCTGAGTAAAATTGCTTTCAAAATTAGTCCTCCCTACTGAGGTCGTTTGGAAAAAGCAATACTAACAGAACACATTTAGTTTAAATCACAAAGGACAGATTTAACGCCAAAGCTTATTTTCTAAATCACGTACTTGACGTTCCAAACGGTCAATTCTTCCCCGTAGCTCATCTACTTCAGACTGACGCGCCACCCCTAAGTCCTGCATCATATTCCGCATTTGTCTTTGCATTTGAACATCCCAGTTTCCTTGCTCCGACTTTAACTGCTGTACAATATCATCCATTACCGCCTTAGCTTGCTCAGGATTTAGCTTGCCGTCTTTGACTAATTCATCACTGACTTCTCGCAACTTTTCTGCTACCAAAGACGTTGTACCAATTCCTACCATCATTAGCTGTTGCAACCAATTGTTGCTATCCATACGTCCTTCCTGTTATTTATTTCAAACCAGCCTCCTTGCTCTTGAGTGTATGCAATCAAGCTATGCTGGAAGCGGAGTTAATTCTAGCCTACATCTCTATTTTGGCAAATTAGCAAACAGAAGGAATGAATAGGTGTGGTTATAGAACTGCTAAAATTCCAGGTTGACCCAAATCGGCGAGAAAGTTTTATCCAACAAGATGCAGAAATTTGGACAACAGCCTTAGCTAAGTATCCCGGTTTCCTCAGTAAAGAAGTTTGGATTAACCCACACAATCTTTCAGAAGTTACTTTCATTATTCGTTGGGCAACAAGAGAACAGTGGCAAGCTATTTCTGAAGCAGACTTAGCAGTTATTGATAGTAAATTTGCTCAAGCATTAGGAGATATTTATCAGCTAATAGAGTCAGCCGAGTATCAAGTACGAAAATTTCCTCATACGTAAGATTTATGCTTGAATTAGACTCATTGCTGAATTAATAGCAAAATTTATAATTCCTCTAACTGAAGCAGTATTTCACTAGCAATTTAGCCATAACATTGATGAGTAAAATGTTGATATTCGGAAATTTTACTCATCTATAAATTATGTATCTGTAGATAAATAATACTTATCTTTTGTGATATTTATTGATTTTGAAAACTCTCTCTCAAGATTTACTGGTGATTTGAAACTAGAGACAGATAATAGTATGTAGTTTGGTAACTACTATAAGAAATGAAATGATTCTATTTAGGAAATTTAACAATGGAACGTTATCCTAGTGATAAAACAGAAACCGCATACAATGGCAAAGATCGTAATGCTTTGGAAGCTGGAATAACTCCCCAGACTGAACTTTGGAACGGTCGTTTAGCTATGATTGGTTTTCTTGCTTATCTACTGTGGGATTTAAATGGTTATAGCATAGTGCGTGATGTACTTCATCTAGTTGCTTATAATTCCCGCTAAAAATTAGGCTGATTTCAAAAGTAGTAAACTCTGTAAAACTCTAGATTATGGGTATTATTTTTTCCCATAATCTATTTTTTGATCAGCAGCGATCGCTAAGATAAAATTATCTATTTGCTCCGGCAAAATCTGGAGCAATATTTGTGCGTAATGCAGGACGTAAATTAAGATAACCTAACGCACCAACTAAAGGTATTTTTTATTCACTCAAGCAAACAGCTTATGTTGGGCTTGAATTTTTAGCTATGCTGTTGCTCACTGGTGGTTGTCGTTCAGGTTTTATAGTAGGATTGAGCGTAATTTTAGGTATTGGTTTTGTGGCTTGGAGCGAAAGTAAGCGAATATATAAACATTAAAATGCGCTTATAAAATTTACTCAAACAAACACACTTCAAAGATAAAAATTATGAACTCCCTAGAACCAGATGCAAACAATCCTGAGCCACAGCCAAAGGTAATTGTATTAGACGAATTCGCTTCCATTAGTAAATAAGAGTGAAGGTCATCCACAACGCCAAGAGATTTTAGAGGAAATTCAAAAATACCAATCTCAGCTTTTACCGCAGGTTAGAAATAAAAAATATTAGTTTTTACTTTTAAAAGAAGCTGTTATGCCATCCCACGTAAATTTTGACACAGATTTCAACCCTTCAGGGTAGGGAGTATGCTAACACAGCAAATACCATGCTTGACAATTTGCTTCTATTCTTCACTTATCATTAACGATCTGGGAATACTAAATCCACCAGAAATAGTGAGGATTTAGCTGTATGGTTAGTGCTGTTGCTAGTATTCTTGGATATCGCATCATTGAAGAACTCTACAGTGGTTCTAGAACCCAAGTTTATCGAGCAGTTAGAGAATCCGACTTAGTACCAGTAGCGATTAAATTACTGAAAAATTCTTTTCCTAGCTTCCATGAACTCTTGTCGTTTCGCAATCAGTATACCATTGCTAAAAATCTCAACTCACCATTGATTGTTCAAACCTATAGCCTCGAACCCTTCCAAAATGGCTATGCACTGGTAATGGAAGACTTTGGGGGAATTTCTCTCACCGATTATTTTGCCCAAAATCAAAGTGTCGCGTTTTTAAAAGAGTTTTTAGTGATAGCGATCGCTTTGTGCGATACCTTAGATATACTCTACCGCGATCGCATCATTCATAAAGATATTAAACCCAGTAATATATTAATTAATCCCGAAACCAAACAAGTTAAATTAATTGACTTTAGCATTGCATCTTTACTACCACGAGAAACGCAAACACTAATCAATCCTAATGTTTTAGAAGGAACACTAGCTTATATATCTCCAGAACAAACAGGGAGAATGAATCGTGGGATTGATTATCGCACAGATTTCTATTCCCTCGGTGTAACTTTTTATGAATTACTTACAGGAGAGTTACCTTTTCAAGTTAGTGACCCAATGGAGTTGGTACATTCTCATTTGGCAAAACTCCCAGAAAAGTTAAGTAATCCCAAAATAGAACTTCCTTCAGTTCTGGGTGAGATTGTCATGAAATTGATGGCAAAAAATGCCGAAGATAGATATCAAAGTGCATTAGGATTAAAGTTTGACTTAGACAATTGTTTACAGCAGCTAGAAGCAACTGGTGAAATTAAATCCTTTGAAATTGCACAGCGTGATGTGTGCGATCGCTTCCTGATTCCTGATAAAATTTATGGACGCGAAACTGAAGTAGAAACCCTGCTACAAGCCTTTGATAGAGTAAGCCTTGGTGCTACAGAAATGATGCTCGTTGCTGGGTTTTCCGGTATTGGTAAAACTGCGGTTGTCAACGAAGTACATAAACCAATTGTCAGGCAGCGCGGCTATTTTATCAAAGGTAAATATGACCAATTTCAACGCAATATTCCCTTCAGTGCATTTGTGCAAGCATTCCGGGATTTAATGGAACAATTACTAACAGAAAGTGATGTTCAATTAGCGCAATGGAAAAATAAAATCTTAGAGGCTGTTGGCGAAAATGGTCAAGTAATTATTGAAGTAATTCCCGAACTTTCCAGAATTATTGGCGAACAATCACCAGCGATAGAGTTATCAGGAACAGCGGCAGAAAATCGCTTTAATTTATTATTCCAAAAGTTTACGCAAGTCTTTACCAGTGCATCACATCCCTTAGTAATATTTTTAGATGACTTGCAATGGGCAGATTCGGCATCGCTCAAGTTAATGCAGCTATTAATGGCTGATACAAGCCATCTTTTCATTATCGGTGCGTACCGAGATAACGAAGTCAATCCAACACATCCATTGATGTTAACTTTGAATGAAATTGCGAAATCACAAGCAAAGATTAATACGATTACTTTAGCACCACTGAGTCAAGTGCAAGTAAATAAGTTAGTTGCTGATACACTAAAATGTTCAGAAGATTTAGCATGGCATCTTTCTGTATTGATTTATCAAAAAACTCAAGGAAATCCGTTTTTTGCCACACAGTTTCTCAAAGCATTGCATCAAGATGGATTAATTCAATTTGATTTTGAGATAGGCTGTTGGCAATGCAATATATCAGAAGTGACGGCTCAAGCAGTTACAGATGACGTTGTAACTTTTATGAGTTGGCAACTGCAAAAATTACCGCTATCAACACAAGATGTCTTGCAGTTAGCTGCTTGTATTGGTAACTCTTTTGATTTAGCAACTTTGGCAATTGTTTCGCAGCAATCGGAAATTGAGACGGCTGCGGCTTTGTGGAAAGCTTTGCAAGAAGGGTTGATTTTACCAATTGGTGATATTTATAAGTTTTATGTCGGGCAAGAAAATCAAGCACGTACATCGGAAAATCAACTGATTGTTACATACAAATTCTTACATGACCGAGTACAGCAAGCAGCTTATTCCCTGATTCCTGATGACCAAAAACAGACGACTCACTACCAAATCGGACAACTGCTACTACAACAGATTTCCGCACAAGCAAGAGAAGACCGGATTTTTGAAATCGTCAATCAATTAAATTACGGCACGGCTTTAATTAGCGAACAAACTCAACGAAATGAACTAGCACAACTTAATCTGATTGCATCTCGCAAAGCCAAAAATTCTACCGCCTATCAAGCAGCGCGTGAATATGTCACAGTGGGATTGTCTTTGTTGGGAAAAAATACTTGGCAGCAGCAGTATGAAATGACCCTTGCCTTGCATGAATTAGCAGCAGAAGTAGCACTGCTAAATGGTAATTTTGAGTCGATGGAACAGTTCATTGATACTGTCATTGAAAAGGCACATTCTTTATTAGAAAAGGTTAATGTTTATTGCATTAGAATTCAATCTCAGATTTTTCAAAGTAAATTGACTTGTTCGATCGCACTTGCTCAACCAGTCTTACAACAGCTTGGTATTACCTTTCCTGAAACACCGACACCATCAGATTGGCAACAAGAAATCCAAGAGATTGAGCAACTGATTGGAAATAGGCAAATTGCTGATTTGGTTAACTTGCCACAAATGCAAGATGCCGAAAAACTCGCTATTCTGAAGATTGGCAATATCATCAGCCCAGCAGCTTACCTCACTGGCTCACCGTTGTACCCATTGCTGAATACTTTGTCCGTTAAACTCTCTATTCAGTATGGTAACACATCGAATTCTACTTTCGGCTATGTGAACTATGGCAATATTCTCTGCAATTTCTTCCAAATCGTAGATACAGGAACGCAGTTTGGTTCTCTGGCACTCCAGATCATCTCAAAACTCGATGCCAAAGCCACTAAAACAGAGATTTTGATGATTTTGGGGATATTTATCGTACACCGCAAATCTCACATTCAAGAAACATTACCCCTTTTGCAAGAAGGTTACACCAGTGCCTTAGAATTTGGAAACCTGGTACTTGCTGGATATAATGGACACACTTTTTGTCTCAATTCTTTTTGGTGTAATCAACCCCTGGCTACCTTAGAGCAGGATATTTCCGCCTACTGCCATAGTTTAATGCAGATAAATCAATTGACAACCGCAAACTATTGTCGGATTTATTGGCAACCGGTTTTAAATCTGCTTGGTTTGGCAGAGAATACCACTCTTTTGTCTGGAAAAGCCCTGGAAGAAACAGAATTTCTCCAGCAGCTACAATCCACCAATGATGGATATGGATTGTATATTTTCCATTTATATAAATTAATGCTTTGTTTCTTGTTTGGAGAAATTGAGCCAGCGAAAAATCATGCTATTGAAGTCAGGCGCTATTTTATGGCTGGTGCGGGATTAGTCAGCGAACCAGTATTTTATCTTTATGATTCTCTGCTGACTTTGGCACAATTGAATCCACAGTTAGATGAAACATCGGCAACATTGCAATGTGTAACAGAAAACCAAACCAAGTTAAAGCAATGGGCGGATTATGCACCCATGAATCACCAGCATAAATTGGATTTGGTAGAGGCAGAAAAATATCGAGTATTAGGCAAGAATTATGAAGCAGAGGAATATTACGATCGCGCTATTTGTCTTGCTAAAGCCAACGGCTACATCCAAGAAGAAGCCTTAGCTAACGAACTGGCAGCTAAATTCTACCTGGGCTGGGGTAAAGCCAAAGTTGCCGCAGGCTATATGCAAGAAGCTTACTATTGTTACGCCAAATGGGGTGCAAAAGCCAAAGTTGCCGATTTAGAAAAACGCTATCCCCAACTACTTGTCCCCATATTACAGCAAACCCGTTCGACCCTCTCAATTAACGAAACCATCATCCCCTTGGGGACTGTCACCTCCACCAGTGGAGCCACTTCTAGCGGCAGTGTCTCAAATACCCTAGATTTAAAAGCGATTCTCAAAGCTTCCCATACGATCTCCAGTGAAATCGAACTGGAAAAATTGCTGGCATCGTTATTGAGAATCGTCATCGAAAATGCGGGGGCTGATAAATGCGTGTTAATGCTTTTACTAGACTCGCGCCTGTTAATTAAAGGATCTATCACCCAGGGAACAAAGCCAGTTGTATTGCAGAGAACTCCTGTTGAGGATAGTCAAGATATTCCCCACAAACTAATTTACAAAGTCAAGCACAGCAATCAAACTGTTGTCCTGGTAAATGCGACAGCAGATCCGCTTTTAGCCAACGATCCGTATATACTGCGTCAACAGCCTAAAAGTATCTTGTGCAGTCCGATTTTGCATCAAGGCAAGTTGGTAGGAATTTTGTACCTAGAAAACAGTTTAGTTACGGGGGCGTTCACGAGCGATCGCGTCGAACTCCTCAACTTACTCTGCACTCAAGCCGCGATTTCTCTACAAAATGCCCGACTATATGAGCGTTCTCAGGAATCTACTCAACAGTTAGAACAGGCATTACACAACTTGCAAAATGCTCAATTACAAATTGTTCAAAGTGAAAAAATGTCTGCATTGGGTAACTTAGTTGCTGGCGTAGCCCATGAAATGAATAATCCCTTGGGTTTTATTGCTGCCAGTCTCAAACAAGCTAAACCTACTTTCGCTGATATTGTCGAACACTTAAAACTCTATCAAGAAACTTTACCAAACCAGAGTGCAGAAATTCTCGATCATGCGGTCGAAATTGACTTGGAATATATCTTAGATGATTTACCAAAGCTAATTGATTCTATGACGATGGCGTGTGACAGATTAAAAAATATCAGCACTTCACTCCGCACCTTCTCCCGTGCTGACAAAGATTACAAAGTGCCATTTAATATTCACGAAGGAATTGACAGCACAGTTTTAATATTGAAACATCGTCTCAAAGCTAACGAACAACGTCCGGCGGTTGAAGTTTTCACCAACTACGGGAATTTACCTCAAATTGATTGTTTTCCTGGGCAATTAAATCAGGTATTCATGAATATCTTAGCCAATGCTATTGATGCTTTAGAAGAATCAAATCAGGGACGCAACTTTGATCATATTCGAGCCAATCCTAACCGAATTAAAATTACCGCTTCCCTCGAAAATCATCTAGTTCAAATTGCTATTGCTGATAATGGCAAGGGAATGAATGAATCAGTTAAATCAAAAATATTTGACAATTTATTTACTACTAAATCTGTAGGGAAAGGTACAGGATTAGGATTGGCTATAGCAAAACAAATCGTCGAAGTAACCCACGGTGGAAAATTATACTGTAACTCAGTCCTGGGTGAAGGTACAGAATTTATCATCCAAATTCCTTTGTAAATTATTGCTCTAGTTTATAAAAAATATAATATATCCGGGAATAATAAATCACAACATTTTGAGGATTTAGTTGTATGGTTACTACTCTTGTGAATATTCCCGGATATCACATAACTGAAGAACTCTACAATGGTTCAAGAACACTGGTTTATCGTGGTTATCAAGACAGTGATTCGTTACCAGTAGTGATTAAACTACTGAAAAACTCTTATCCCAGCTTTCATGAACTCTTGTCGTTTCGCAATCAGTACACCATTACCAAAAATCTCAATTCACCTCTAATTATCCAAATCTATAGCCTCGAAATTGTGCAAAATGGCTATATGTTAGTGATGGAAGACTTTGGCGGGATTTCTCTCAAACATTATTTCGCTAACTATATAACGTCTTTACAAGAATTTTTGCCCATAGCAATAGCCATTTGCAACACACTAGATATACTCTACCGCGCTCGCATTATTCACAAAGATATTAAACCCAGCAATATATTAATTAATCCCGAAACTAAGCAAGTTAAATTAATCGACTTTAGTATAGCATCTTTATTACCAAGAGAAACCCAAGCCCTCGTCAATCCCAATGTGTTAGAAGGGACACTAGCTTACATTTCTCCAGAACAAACAGGGAGAATGAATCGTGGGATTGATTATCGCACCGACTTTTATTCGTTGGGTATAACTTTTTACGAATTACTCACAGGTGAATTACCTTTTGCATCAAATGATCCAATGGAATTAGTACATTGTCACATTGCTAAAACTGCACCATTAGTACATGAAATCAATTCCAAAATTCCATCTGTACTATCAGAAATTGTTAGTAAATTGATGGCGAAAAATGCCGAAGATAGATATCAAAGTGCATTAGGATTGAAATTTGATTTAGAAAAATGTTTACATCAGCTAAAAGAAACTGGTGAAATTGAGAGTTTTGAAATAGCCACAAGGGATGTGTGCGATCGCTTCCTCATTCCTGATAAAATTTATGGACGAGAAACCGAAGTTCAAACCCTGCTACAAGCCTTTGATAGAGTAAGCCTTGGTGCAACCGAAATGATGCTCGTTGCTGGGTTTTCCGGGATTGGTAAAACCGCAGTCGTCAGCGAAGTTCATAAACCAATTGCCAGACAACACGGCTTTTTTATCAAAGGCAAATACGACCAATTTCAACGTAACATTCCCTTCAGTGCTTTTGTGCAAGCATTCCGGGATTTGATGGGACAATTATTAACAGAAAGTGATGCCCAAATTCAGCAATGGAAAAATAAAATCTTAGAGGCTGTTGGCGAAAATGGTCAAGTAATTATTGAAGTCATTCCTGAACTGTCAAGAATTATTGGCGAACAACCATCAGCAATAGCATTATTAGGAACAGCAGCAGAAAATCGCTTTAATTTATTATTTCAAAAATTTACTCAAGTCTTTACCAGTGCATCACATCCATTAGTAATATTTTTAGATGATTTGCAATGGGCAGATGCAGCATCATTCAATTTAATGAAGTTGTTAATGAGTCAAACAGAGGGAGGCTATTTATTTATTATTGGTGCTTATCGTGATAACGAAGTTTTTCCCACTCATCCGCTGATGTTGGCATTAGAGAAAATCCAAAAAAAACAAGCAACTGTCAATACCATTGAGCTAACTCCGTTAAGTCAATCTGACGTAAATCATTTGATTGCTGATACTTTTAGTTGTGAGAGCGATCGCGCTTTACCCTTGACTGAGTTAGTCTATCGAAAAGTCAAAGGAAATCCGTTTTTCACAACCCAGTTTTTGAAGGCATTATATGAAGATGGATTGATTGTATTTGACTGGCAGACAGGCTCTTGGCAATGCGATGTTGCTGAAGTGAGAGCGCTATCACTCACCGATGATGTCGTGGAATTCATGGCATTACAGCTACAAAAGTTATCTCCTGCAACGCAAAACATTTTGAAGTTAGCTGCTTGTATTGGCAACCAATTCGATTTAGGAACTCTGGCGATTATTTCCGAACAATCGGAAATAGAAACAGCAACAGCATTGTGGAAAGCTTTGCAAGAAGAACTAATTTTACCGCAGAGCGAAATCTACAAATTTTATCAAAACTTGGAACTTGACTCTCAACACTTAACTTCTAACACTCAACACTGTTACTATAAGTTTCTGCACGATCGCATTCAACAAGCAGCGTACTTTTTGATTCCACCCGAAGAAAAACAATCTGTTCACTTGAAGATTGGGCGATTACTGCTCAACAATACACCAGCAGCCAACCTAGAAGATGGCATTTTTACGATTGTCAGTCAACTAAACTTGGCACAAGAATTACTCACCCAATCGGCAGAACGTCAAGCCTTAGCAGAGTTCAACCTTTTGGCAAGTCGCAAAGCCAAAACCGCCACAGCTTATGTTGCATCTCTGCAATATGCCCAGAAGGGTATGGAAGTCCTGGCTGAAGACAGTTGGGAAACTCAGTATAACTTGACTCTGGAACTGCATCAAATAGCGACAGAAACAGCCCATCTCATTGGTGATTTGCCACAGATGCAAACCTTTGTAGATCTGGTTCTCAGCCATGCCAAAACGCCATTAGATCGAGTCAGCGTGTATGAGGTGATAATTGAGTCATTCACTGCTCAGGCTCAGGTTGCCGATGCGATCGCTGGCGCAATTACTATTCTGGGACAATTAGATGTAGAACTGCCCTCAGTACCTAGTCAAGCAGATGTAACAGCTGCCTTTGATGCCGTTTCCCATGTCCTTGGCGGACGCTCACCTGCTGAATTACTTCACCTCCCACCTGCAACAGATCTCAAGATTCTGGCAGCAGCACGAATTTTAACATCAGTAGCACCTCCAGCTTATCTATCTCAGCCACTCTTATATTTGGTGGTGATTTTAAAAAAGGTTTATCTATCAGTTGTCTACGGCAATGAGTCAACATCACCCTTTGCCTATGCTTCTTATGGAATATTGCTATGTGGTATCATAAACGACTTGGAATTAGGCTATGAATTTGGTCAGTTAGCCCTGGATTTACTATCTCAAGATCCCAATTCCCAATTCAAAGGAAAAACTTTATCACTGGTCTATCTTTACACTAGACATGGCAAAAGGCATTTGCGTGAGACTTTACAACCTTTACAAAATGCCTATTCTAGTTGTTTGGGCGTGGGCGATTTGGCTTTTACTGGTTATTGTGCGTATAATTACGTATTATACTCCTATTTTGCTGGACAAAATTTAACTCAACTAGAAGTAGAATCTCATGCGTATTGTCAAGCACTCGCTCATCTCAAGCAAAATCTCACTCTCACTTATGCTCTATTAGCTCGACAAATTATCCTGAATTTAACGGGATATGCAGATCATCCTGTGGATTTGAGCGGTACAGCTTACAACGAACAGGAAAAATTACCATTGCATGAAGCCGCAAGCGATCGCACTGGATTAGCATTGCTGTGGATGAACAAACTAATTGTTTCTTATCTATTCGCTGAGTTTGCCCCAGCGTTACAACAAGCCCGACAAGCAAGACAGTATTTAGATGCTGTTCTGTCTTTTGTTTATGTACCCATCTTTCATTTTTATGAGTCTTTAGCGCAACTAGCGGTGTTTGAACAACTCTCAGTTTCAGAACAACAGCAGATAAAAGAACGCATTGTTAGTAACCAAGAAATTCTCAAATACTGGGCAACGCACGCACCCATGAATTTCCAACACAAATACGATCTGGTAGCAGCAGAGTGGTATGGAGTCTTGGGGAATCGAGCAGAAGCAATAGAATATTATGATCGCGCTATTTCTCTTGCTAAAGCTAATGGCTATCTCCAAGAAGAAGCCTTAGCTCACGAACTAGCAGCTAAATTTTACCTGGGCTGGGGTAAAGCAAAAGTTGCCGCAGGCTATATGCAAGAAGCTTACTATTGTTACGCCAAATGGGGGGCAAAAGCCAAAGTTGCCGATTTAGAAAAACGCTATTTCCAACTACTTGCCCCGATATTACAGCAAAGTCGTTCAGCCTTCTCAACTGATGAAACTATTTTCGCTTTGGGGACTGTCACCTCCACAAATTCTGCCACGTCTAGCAGCAGTGTTTCCGATACCCTAGATTTAAAAGCGATTCTCAAAGCTTCCCACACAATGTCCAGTGAAATCGAACTAGAAAAATTGCTGGCATCTTTACTGAAAATCGTCATCGAAAATGCGGGAGCTGATAAATGCGTGTTAATGCTGTTAAGAGACTCGCGCCTGCTGATTAAAGGCTCAATTATTCTAGGAAAACAGCCAGTTGTTTTACAGAACCTCCGGGTTGAAGATAGTCAAGATATTCCCCACAAGGTAATTTACAAAGTCAAGCACAACAACCAAACTGTTGTTCTGATGGATGCAACAGCAGATCCCACTTTAGTCAAAGATCCGTATATACTGCGTCAACAGCCTAAAAGTATCTTGTGCAGTCCAATATTGCATCAAGGCAAATTGATGGGCATTTTATATCTGGAAAATAGTTTAGTTGCAGGAGCGTTTACAAGCGATCGCGTCGAACTCCTCAATCTACTTTGCGCTCAAGCCGCCATTTCCCTAGAAAATGCGCGACTTTATGAAAATTCCCAGAACTATGCTCAAAAATTGACACAATCTCTCACGCAATTGCAGGCTAATGAAATCCGCTTTCAAAATTTAGCCAATAATATTCCGGGTATGGTATACCAATTCCATCTGGCTGCGGATGGTTCCACCTCTACACCCTACGTTAGTTCTGGCTGTTGGGAGTTGTATGAGTTAGATCCAGAGTTGGTGATGGCAGGGATACATAATCTTTCTACAATGCACCATCCTGACGATAATGCAGCAATGATAGAAGCACTAGCCTACTCTGCACAAAATCTCACATCTTTTGAACAAGAATGTCGCCTTGTCCTGCCTTCGGGAAGGGTGAAATGGGTGCAATTTGCTTCAAGGCCAACGCGACAAGCTGATGGGGTAACTGTATGGGATGGGGTAGTGATTGATATTAGCGATCGCAAACAAGCAGAACTTGCCTTGCAACAAGCGCAATTACAAATAATTCAAAGTGAGAAAATGTCTGCTTTGGGTAACTTAGTTGCTGGTGTTGCTCACGAAATGAATAATCCTTTGGGTTTTATTGCTGCCAGTCTTAAACAAGCTAAACCCACCTTTAATGATATTGTGGAACACTTAAATCTATATCAAGAAACTTTTCCAAACAAAAGTGAAGAAATCGAAGACCATGCCGAATCAATTGACTTGGAATATAGCTTAGAAGACTTGCCCAAAATGCTTGATTCCATGACTTTGGCGTGTGACAGGCTCAAAAATATCAGCACTAGTTTACGTACTTTCTCTCGTGCCGATAAAGATTACAAAGTGCCGTTTAACATTCATGAAGGCATTGATAGCACTATTCTTATTCTCAAACATCGTCTCAAAGCTAACGAACAACGTCCGGCAATTGAAATTGTGAATCACTACGGTAATTTACCACAAATAGAGTGTTTTCCTGGGCAATTAAACCAGGTATTTATGAATATTCTCGCTAATGCTATTGACGCATTAGAAGAATCAAACATTGGACGGAATTTTGAAGAAATAAAAGCTCAACCCAACAGAATTAGCGTTACAACTTCACTAGAAAATAATCTAGTTAAAATCGCCATTGCTGATAATGGCAAGGGGATGAATGAATCAATTAAACAGAGGGTATTTGACAATTTATTTACTACGAAAGCTGTAGAAAAAGGAACGGGATTAGGATTGGCGATCGCCCGTCAAATCGTCGAAGAAACTCACAGCGGAAAATTGAGTTGTAACTCTGTTATCAATGAAGGTACTGAATTTTTAATTGAAATTCCAGTGTAAGCAGCTACACTAACAAAACCTGTCTCATGTCGCTCAAAATCAAGGCTTTTGGGTGACATGAGGCAGGCGGATTTGCTTGTTGTAGCCGCGAATTCTATTTGTTAGAGAGGATTACAAGATATGTGAATCAATCACTTGTTGCTTTGCTATATCTGTTGCATTATCTTCTGTTAATGCTGGACGTACACACAAATAAATCAAGGGGCCAAGTAAAGGTACTAAACTGATTAACCAAAATAGTTGATTATTTTTCCAGCCTCGACGCGCCATATCATCACCTAATAACACCGGAAATAATATGCACAGTAGGCAAAAATCTAAACTCATCACATGGATAAAGCGGTTAGTTTGCCACTGTTGGATAAAATCTTGCCAGTTGCCACCTTGTACTCCATAAGCAACTAGTATGCTGGCAATTACTGTGAGGATAATACCAGTCACACGCGAATCTAGCAGTTTAATGAAAATATTTTTTTTGCCAACAAACTCTTGATTTGGTTCTCGAAGAAATAAATAAGGCAATAATGCAAACGCACCGACACCAAAAGATGCAGTAGCGAATGGCCAAGCTGGGATTTTTTGACTTCTACCGTCAGTAAATACTAATGCACTATAGGCGAGAGGCCAAACCCCCATGAGATTAAATAACGAAATAATTAAAGGATTAATCCCTTGCCATTGTCCAATAGACAGTTTCTTGATTAACTCAAATGTATCTGGTTGATCGGGTGGCGCTAAGAAAAACGCATAAATAATCAACCCAATCCACAGAGAAAACAAAGCTACCTTCCTCAACATAAACTTAAAAATAACTTTATTTTAACGTTTTATGGTTTTTAATAGCTTCTCGGCTTTACTTATAACCTGTTTACGCTTGTAGTGGTAGTAAGAAGATTCTTTAACTTTAACAATAATAGTTTCCAAATAATTACGTGCAGTCTCCACATCACCCTGTCGATAGAGAATCTTAGCCAATGTTATATAAGCTTGTGGATGACTCCAATGTTGGATGTGATTTTCCAAATGTTGTTTAGCTGCTGCAAATTCTTGTAAAGCAAACAGTGTTTCGCCATAAATTAAAGAAGCGTCACCATATTGATAATCTGGGTCTATTTTTAATATAGTTTGTAAATACTGTTGAGCAGAAGCAAATTCTTGATTTTGAATATCAATAACTGCTGCATTCCAAAGGGTTTGCAGATTATCATCTGTGTTTTTTAAATCTTGTTTAGAGGTTGTTTCTGCTTGATAAAATCTTCCAAAATCGCCAATGTTAACTTTGCCTATACCTATACTTCTTGCTTGTGTTGCTGCTGTCCACAGTTTGTGGCTACTTTTCCAGTAACTCAAATAATTAAGAAGTGGGACATTACTTCGTGATATCCAGCGCGTGAAAAAGTAAGCGATCGCACCCGGAAAGTTAACCAGAATCAAAATCCACAGCCATAATCGCTGCTTCGGTTCGTTGCGAATACAGTCATAAAGCATGAACAACCAAAATCCGGTCATTAACAATCCCACAATTTTGATCATTGACTGAATCCCCTAGCCGAGCTTAATGTTTAATTCTTCCTCAGAAAATGCGTTTCACTTGAGAAATGAGTTTAACTGCGTTTTTGGGATAATACTCTGTAATTTATGTAATGTAGAAACGTATGAGGAAGTAAATTCCATTAAAACCTAGATGAAGCTAAATCATCAAGGGTAATTAAATATACAAATTCAGTCAGTGGGATTGCTAAAAATCTGTTAGCTAAAAGCTTCTGAGAGGTAATCGGCGGCGGCGGCTACTACTGCGATCGCACTTTCGTAATCTAGGCGGGTTGGCCCTAAAACTCCCACGCTACCTATAGGTACAGAACCTCGGCGGTAGGTAGAAGAAATTAAACTACAAGTACGTATCGGCTCTAGTGGATTTTCTGCTCCAATTCGCACTGTCACTCTAGATTTACTAGTGTCTTCTATTTCTGGTTCATCACAAATTAATTGCCATAGTTTATCTTGTTCTTCTTCTAACAATTGCATAATCGTTTTGACTTGCTGCAATTGGGAAAATTCTGGTTGACGCAGAACTTCTGCTACACCCCGCACCATAATTTGTGTCGTATTTGGTGCTTGAGTGCGACGACTTAATTCCGCAATTGCACTTTTCAGAAATTCTCCATAACGTTGAAATTCTTGATCTAATTGGCTCCAATCTAGGTTAGCTATTTCTAGTAAACTCCGCCCTCGTAAGTGGCTATTTAAGAAGTTAGAAACAATCTGCAACCCACGATCAATTACTTCAGAATCAAGTTGAGCATCTTCTTTTACAGGCGGCAAATCCATTACTTTAGAATGAGTTTCATAGCCATCTGTGACTAAAATCAGCATAATTCTACCAGCTTCAATTTGCAGCAATTGCAAATGCCTGACTAAGGCTGTTGAAGTTTGTGGCATAGTAATTAAGCTAATACAACCACTCAATGTGGCTAAAATCTGCGCGGCTCCGTGGATCAGGGCTTCTAAACTCCAATCTTCCCATTGCAGCCGTTGTTGGAGTGACAATTCTACTTCTTTAGCTAAAGTTTCTGTTCGTGTAGTGTCTCGCAGAGAAGGTGCAATTAACTGGTCAACATAGATGCGGTAGCCTGAGTCAGAAGGGATTCTTCCGGCTGAGGTGTGTGGTTGATAAAGTAGCCCAGATTTTTCTAATGCACTCATCACATTCCGAATGGTGGCCGAGCTTACACCTAGGTCATACTCTTCAACTAAAACCTTTGATCCAACAGGTTCTGCTGTAGCAATGTAGTGACGTACTGTTGCCCAAAGTATGTGCTGTTGTCGATTTGTCAACTGGACTTCCATAAGGTATTTATGACTGAAAGCAAATTTAAGAAAAATTGGAAAAATTTTTTAGCTAATGCAAAAAAGACTAAATATTAATTAATTAAGATAGCAAAATGTTTATTTCTATTATAGTTACTTATAGCAACATTCTTAGATTGCTAATTCTGAACTAATAAATATTCCCAGCAAAAGTTATTTAACGATTTAAAGTTTTTTAATTGTTAAGTATCTTCCCACAAATTGCTCATATAAGCTGTATTGTTAGATACTTATTTTTCTCACCCTTTAAGATAAATGTCGTCAGGGTAAATGCTGATTGTGGGAAGCGGAAGGTAGGGAGTACGGGGAAGAACCAATGACTAATAACTAATGACCATTGACCATTGACTAATATTGCGGAATTGTTGGGTCAACTAGGTGGGAATAGGCAGCAATACCACCAGAAATATTTTTTACATTGGTAAATCCTTGAGCCAGTAACCACTGACACATCTGAGCAGAACGAACGCCATGATGGCAAAGTACCAGAGTTTCAGCTTCTAGATTCAACATTGCGAAGATTTGTTCGTTCCAGTTAGCGAATTCACTCAACGGGAAGTTAACAAACCCTGGAAGACTAGCGATCGCTAATTCTTGGGGTTCACGTACATCTACTAACTGAATATTTGCATCACCAGCAGCTAAACGTTCTGCTAATTCCTCAACACTAATCTGAGTCATGGGTTGACCAAAGGATTTATCTGTCATGAAGTTTTTGTAAACGATCCTATACATTTATGTTGACAGAAAACCTTTCCCTTAGCATGAGCATCCATTCTTAATAACGGAACTATAGCTACGTATCATAGATTTTTAGTTGAGGCTGTCAATAGTCAAAAAAAGCTTGACTATTGACCATTGACTGTTGACAACTAAACACATTGATTTAGTGGGTTAGTTGCTTAAGTCTTGACTAATTCTGGTTAAATGGCTGTGAAACTGATTATTGAATAGGTTTATGGTGAATCGGCAAAGCTCATTCTTTGGTTTAATCGCGGCTGGTGCGATCGCACTTTTATTAATGGCGATCGCAGCTTTTTGGTTCTTTACCAAAAGTCCTGTGAACTTAGTCGCCTCGACTTCCCAACCTGGTGCAGCTATTTTTGTATCGAAACTTTCTCCGGTGATGGTATCGTTACTCACCAACCCTGACCGTTTGCAAGCCTTAGAACGAGATGGGGAAATTTCTCAAATCAAAACCAGTTTATTAGCTAAGAGTGGCATCGATTATCAAAAAGATATTCAGCCTTGGCTAGGAAACGAAATTACCCTAGCTGTGACGACAACAGATTTAGACCGTGATTCCGCCAACGGACAGCAGCCAGGATATCTCATGGTTTTAGCTACCAATAAACAAGACAAAAGCCGCGAGTTTGTCGAGTTGCTATTTTCTAAACGGGTATTAGCTGGAGCTAACTTAGATACCGAAGAATATCAAGGTGTGAAAGTGCTTTACGATAGCCAATTAGCCGCCGCAGTGGTTGGTGATGGCTTTGTGTTATTTGCCAATGCTCCTAGTGTCGTTAAAGATGCAATTAACAACGTCCAAGCACCAGACCTCAATTTAACTAGTTCTCCCCAATATCAAAAAGCTCTCCAGCAATTACCGCCAGCTTCCTTAGCTGTTACTTTCTTAAATTTTCCCATCATTGCTCAATGGCAAGGTTTAAAACTACCAGAACCAACTTACGATAGTGAAATAATTTCACTAGGCTTGAACTCCAAAGGTTTATTAGCAGAAACCAGCTTTTTATCTGAATTAGAACTCACGCCGCCATCATCGCCCCTAGCAAAACCAGTAGGAGCGTTGAGATATATTCCAGTGTCGGCGGGGTTAGCAATTTCTGGTGCTAATTTAAGCAACTTGGGTGACAGTGATTTAGCCAAATTCTGGACACAAATGAAAACAGCTATTTCTGGTTCAGGAACAGATGTAATTTCTCGTTTGGTACAACCATTAACCGAAGTGCAGAAAACCTGGGGAATCAACTTTGCTCAAGATATTTTTAGCTGGGTAACAGGAGAATATGCGATCGCACTTTTACCCCATCCTGGACAAAATATCCCCGATTGGATTTTTGTTGTGGAGAAAACAGAAGGCGTACCAGAAGGGATTGCTAAATTAGATGCGATCGCCGCCTCCAGTGGATTTAGCAGTAGTAATTTAAGTTTAGATCAACAAAAAATCTCCGCTTGGACACAGTTAACTGCTAAACAAACACCAGACAAAGACCGACCATTATTCACTATTGAAGCCCAAGCTCAAGGTATACACACAACCTTAGATAATTACGAAATTTTTGCCTCCGACTTGGCAACAATGAATGAAGTTCTCACCAATCAAGAAAAATCATTAATTAGCGATCGCAATTTCCAAAATAGTGTTGCAGCAATTCCCCAACCCAACCAAGGATATATATACATTGATTGGGTAAAAAGTCAAGGAATTTTAGAAAGACAAATTCCTGTTTTGAAGCTTATAGAAGTACTAGGTAAACCATTTTTTAATAGTTTGCGATCGCTCACAGTCAGTAGTTACGGTAGCGAAACAAACGTACTTAAAGGCGGTGTTTTCTTGCAGCTACAAGAGTAAGAAAGAAGTATGAAGTATGAAATTAAGAAAGAAGAGGAAGCCAATGACCAATGACCAATATCTTTTTGTGTCACATCTTAATGTGGCACAGACCAGTCAAATTATTCGGGAATTAATTAATTACAATATGTATATATAACTACATTTAGTTAAGCCTGTTGGAGGGCTACTATGAGAGACTGTCGCCCCCGACTACAGAAACGAATTGGTTGGGTTTTAGCCATATTAGCCACGGTAACTGCGACACCAGCGATCGCAGAAACAGCGAATTTTGGTAAGTTTAGTCTGTTACCGGGGTTTGAAACAGTTCAAGGTAAATTTTCGGGTTATACAGGTGGTTCTTTCTCATTGTCTGCCATTAGTAACCGCGATCGCGATAAAAAAGCTTGTCTAGGCTTTGCAGACCCCAAACCAGATTACACAATGGTGTTAGAAAAAGACTTTGACCAACTAACAATATTGGTTAATACAGGTAATACTGATACAACTTTACTCATCAAAGGGCCAAACGATGACACAATTCGTTGCGGTGATGACACTGGTAGAAGTAAAGATGCTAGTATTAGCGATCGCAACTGGAAAAAAGGTATTTATCAGATTTGGGTCGGTACATTTAACTCTGATGCCAAGCATAAGTATACTTTGACAGTTCAGCAAAAATAATCAGGAAATAGGGGCTAGTAAGGCAAAAGGAAAAAGGCAAAAGTAAAGATTAGTTTTTTACTTTTTACTTTTTACTTTTTATTTTTCACTTTATCAATTCCATCCCCACTCCCCAACTATGACAACTCGTTTAGTCAAAGCAAAACTTATCGCCACAGAACAAGCTGCGCCAGATATCGAATTCATGTTTAACCCCAGCCAGTTAGACTTCTCGCAGCAAATTAATTTGACCAAAAGTAGCGGTGCGCGTACCGGAAGAGGCTTACCAAAAGTTAGTTTTGCTTACCCAGAACCATGCAAGCTAAGTATTAGTAATATCATATTTGATACCTATGAAGATGGTTCTAGCGTTCTCACCCATCTCAAAAAATTTGAAAAAGCCGTTAACTTTGCCGAAGCTGGCGCAGGTAAAGAAAAACGCCCACCAGTGTATATATTTACCTGGGGTGATCAGCAATATTTACGCTGTTTTGTCCAATCTCTCAACTACAGCCTCACTTTATTTCTGCCCGACGGTACACCAGTACGTGCTAAAGTTAACCTCACTCTAGAAGAAGTTGATGAATCAATTTCTCAGCCAGGCATGGGTACATCTAGCAGTGTAAACCGGGCTGGCGACAGCAGAAGTAGCCGGAGTTAATTCGACCTTTGGGGAATAGTCTGTAATGCACCATATTCATTAGGCTATTGGCAACCTCCTCTTGCCTATACCTATGCCTGCTGTCCTTTACATCCCTGAACCACTATTGCAAATTGATGGCACTCTTGCTTCTGCTGATTTGCTGAATGATATTTTGCAAATCACAGTAGAAGAAAGTCTACATTTACCAGGAATGTTTACTTTAGTGATTCGCAATGATTACTTTCCAGGATTGACAGCAGAGGAAACGTGGAAACATCAAAAGTTATTTGCTATTGGTAAAAAAATTAAACTCGGTTTTATTTCCAGCACGACGCAAAACGCAGATTTTGAAGATGCAGAGCAAGGTTACGTATTAGAAGGGGAAATTACAGCCATAGAAACTGAGTTCACCAGTGGTTCTCAAGCTCCCATCGTGATTCGTGGCTATGATGTTTCTCATCGCTTGCATCGAGGACGATATAATCGCTCCTTTCAAAATGTCACCGATAGCGATGTTGTGAATCAAGTTATTAAGGAAGCAGGCATTACAGCAGGTACAGTTACTTCTACTAGTATTGTTCATGATTACGTCTTTCAAGAAAATCAGACCAATATGGAATTTTTGCGGGAAAGAGCAGCCCGTCTCGGCTTTGAGTTGTATGTGCAAGATAGCAAATTAAACTTTCGCCAACCCGCACAAGACCAATCTTTATCGCTCAAATGGTTAGAAGATATCCATAGCTTCCGCGTTCGTGTTAGTACTGCGGAACAAGTCAGTTCTGTGGAAGTGCGGGGGTGGGACTACACTACAAAGAAGCCTATTATTTCTACAGCCTCTACAGAACAAGTAATTACCAGCACAGATAACGGTAAAGGCAGTTCAACTAGCACAAAATTCAGCATCAGTCCGAAAATGATTGTGGTAGATCAGCCTGTGTTTAGTGCCGCTGAATCCCAGAAAATTGCCCAAGCTTTGTGTAATGAACTAGGCGGTGAATTTGTTGCAGCTGATGCTAAAGGTGAAGGAAATCCCGAAATCAGACCGGGTAAAGTAATTAAGTTGACAGATATGGGTAATTACAGTGGTAGCTATTACGTTACCGAAACGCGCCATCTGTTCCATGAGCGAAAATTTGTCACAGAGTTTAGTGTCCGTGGTTTGCGTTCAGGAGACTTGTTAGCAACTCTGTCACCCCAAAAACATCTGCAACCAGGACAAACTCTTTTAGTGGGTGTGGTTAGTAATAACAACGACCCGAAAGGTTGGGGTCGTGTGCGGGTGAAGTTTCCGACATTAACTGAAGAACATGAAAGCAATTGGGCAAGAGTTGTGAGTGTAGGTGCAGGTATAGGTCGGGGTTTTGACTGTTTACCAGAAATTAACGACGAAGTTTTAGTAGCCTTTGAACACGGAGATATTCACCGTCCTTATGTGATTGGTGGTGTGTGGAATGGCACAGATGCGCCACCAGAAGCAGTGGCTGATACTGTTGTTGGCGGGAAAGTGCGGCTACGGACGTTTAAAACCCGCGTTGGACATAAACTGCAATTTGTCGAAGAAGACAAAGGCACTAAAAAAGGTGCATATCTGCAAACAGTAGACGGTCATAATTTGCGAATGAATGACAGCGAGAAATTTGCCGAATTAGAAACTACAGGCGGACACAAATTTCGCTGTGATGATAGTAATAAAACTATTAGTTTGACTTCCACAGGTGACATTACAGTTAAATCTGGGACAACCGGGACAGCCAAGAAAATTAGTGTCAACGGTGGAGAAATTGCTTTAACTGCAACGCAAAAAATTACCTTAACTGTAGGGGGTACAAGTATTGAACTTACACCCAGCGGTATCACAATGAGAACGACTGGAACTGTAAGTATCCAATCTGGTAGTTCCATCAGCGTGCAAGCTGGAGGTTCTTTGAGTGCTAATGCTGGTGGCGCAATTTCCGCTAATTCTGGTAGTTCGGTCAGCGTCAATGCTGGCGCTGCGGTCAGTATCAACGGTGCAGCTTCCGTCGGCATTTTAGGCGGGATAATTCGGTTGAATTGTTAATTTGGTCAATAGTCAATAGTCATTTGTTCTTCTCCCCCTTGCACCCTGCACCCTACCTTTTCTTCCACTCCCCACTCCCTAAAAAACTTATGTTTCCAGCAGCACGATTAACTGATTTAACTGTCACAGGCGATCCGATTACTGGGCCTGGTGTGCCTAATGTTTTAATTGCAGGTTTACCCGCAGCTTGTGTTGGTGATTTAGTAGCGGGGCCTGTAGTAACTGGCAGTATTGTAATGGGTTCTTTTACCGTCTTGATTGGTGGTAGGCCTGCGGCGCGAGTCACATCTCAGGTAGCTGGTGTGAATACTGTAACTGGTGTGCCGTTGACTACGGTTGTGGGTATAGGTGCGCCGACGGTGTTAATTGGTGGTTGAAAGGTAAAAGAACCTTTATTTAGCATTTTTTTTGGTAAATCAGCATTCTTGCGAGCAGTGATGGGTATTTGAATGCAGAAAGTTGTGCCTTGTCCGGGTTCAGAGAAGCATTCTATTTTACCGTTATGCTTTTCGATAATTTTGCGACAGATGGGCATTCCTAAGCCTGTGCCTTTACCAATGGGTTTTGTAGTGAAGAAAGGTTCAAAAAGGCGATCGCGCACATCTTGGCTCATTCCTGAACCATTATCTTGAATCCGAACGACTATATATGGAGGATTTGTCAATATTTTGCCATTTTCTAATGAGGTACTAATAGTAATAATCCCCTCTTTTTCTTGAACATCTAAGGCATCGATCGCATTCGCAATAATATTCATAAATACCTGATTCAGTTGACTGGGATAGCATTCAACTAAAGGCAGTACGTCATAATTTTTAATAACTTCAATTCCTAATTTTCCACAGCTTGTCTTTAAGCGATTATTTAATATCAACAATGTACTATCAATGCCTTCATGAATATCTGCTACCGTCATTTGTGCTTGTTCTGTGCGCGAAAAGTTGCGTAA
Source organism: Nostoc sp. C96 (assembly GCF_059384975.1). Taxonomy (NCBI): domain Bacteria; kingdom Bacillati; phylum Cyanobacteriota; class Cyanophyceae; order Nostocales; family Nostocaceae; genus Nostoc; species Nostoc sp. C96. Next base: position 3,228,267 of record NZ_CM182020.1, read on the forward strand.
AGATACAACAATCTCACGAACACGCTTAATTCCTAGACTCATTGAACCTATTAGTTTAGGCAAATCTTTGGAGAGAAAGTCTAGATCGATTTCTTCAGTGAGGTCGTGAATTTCTGGGATGTATTCGCAATTATCTTGGTAAATATGCACTAGGCGCAATAAATCATCAACATACTGTTGAGCATGGCTAATATTACCGCTGATAAAGTTGACTGGATTATTAATTTCATGGGCAATTCCAGCAACTAACTGCCCCAAACTTGACATTTTTTCACTTTGAATTAACTGTGCTTGTGTTTGTTGTAATTCATGGAGTGTAGTTTGCAATTGTTGAGCTTGGATTTGGGCTATTTTAGCGGCTTCACAACTTTGTTCATAAAGCAGGGCTTTTTCAATTGCAACGCCTGCTTGCATTGCTAAGATGCTTAATAGTTTTAAGTCTCTATTTGTATAATTAATTGCAGTTTCGCTGCCAATAATAATTGCTCCAACTACCCTTTCTTCGACATTTAACGGGACACAAATCAACGAATTAAATTGTTTTTGTTCCCCAATAAATCGAGGATAAGATACAATATTGTTGATAATTTCGCCTCTGCCCATTTGAACTATATCACCGATAATTCCTTCGCCTAATTTTATCGGGTGCTGAAGATAGCTATTGGCACCAATTTCAGCCAAAGTCTCAAAAATATTTGTTTTTTTGTTTAATAATAAAATAGCCCCACCAGTGGATGGGATTAATTGACCAGCTTCTTGAATTAGCAATCGAGAAACTTGTTTGAGATTGAGGCTGGCAGTTACTTGAATTGAAATATCATGAAGTAAATCAATTTCTTGATATCTTTCGAGTAATTCATGAGCGAGATTTTTTTTCTCAGACTCTTGTTTGAGTGCATAGATTAGTATTGCCACAACTCCTGCGGCTTGCTGTGAACTATGTACCCAACCAATAAGTTCACCAGAGAACTCTATAGGACAGGCGATCTCTGAAATATCTACTGCTGTACCGAAGAGTATTTGACCTTCTATATCTTCTATTGTGAACTGGCTATCTGTTGCTTTAGCAAAATCATTTAAAAGAGCTAATACATCTTTTTTAACAATCAGATTGCTTAAATTGCTTTTAATCATCGGCTCTCATCCTGATTTTATTGCTGATTTTGCTTAAGCATCAGTTTTTTATACATAATTAATGGTGATTTGTCACGCATTATTAGTGAATTTATTCATAAATAACTGCCATGTTTTCAGGTATCAGCTTTGATTTGATAAAATTAAAATTTTAAATAATAATTGAGGCAACTCGATTATAAATTAATAATTTAAGATAGTTCACCGTAGATTCATTGATTTTCGTATATTCAGTAAATATACATAGGTTTTATTTTCACGCTCAAGTTAACTCGACTTTTGGCGAATGGTTTTTGTTTTGTTGATCAGCATAAAGTAGCGTAGACTGCTCATCACTATATACCTACCATGCCAGAACTCAATCAAAATCAACACCTGGGTGCGGGCTGGTCGTTTCCGTTAAGGGTGAATGTCCAAGGAGGTCTGCAACTTAGTAAGGCCGATCGCAATGTTGAAGAGTCGATGATGCTGATTTTGCGTACCGAGTTGGGCGAACGGGTGTATCGTCCTAACTTTGGTTCGCGGTTGTCGGAGTTGACTTTTGCACCGATGAATACGCAAACTTTATTACTTTTGCGTCTACACGTCCAAGAAGCTTTGGAAATGTGGGAACCGCGTATTGTTTTAGATGCAGTGCGCGCTGACCCCGATCCGCTGCGAGGTCGTGTAGATATTGTGATTGAATATCATCCTAAAGATAGCCATGATTCGCGGAGTTTAGTATTTCCGTTTTATTTGAATGGGCAATAGTCATTTGTCATTGGTCATTTGTCATTTGTGTGTTTTAACTAATTATTTTTAATATTGTGGAATTTGATTTTTTACCAAAGTTACCAAAGTCTAATCTAGACGATCGCACTTTTAAAGATTTAGTTGATGAGTGTATTCTGCGGATTCCGCGCTATTGTCCAGAATGGACGAATTATAACCCCAGTGACCCAGGTATCACGCTGATTGAGCTATTTGCTTGGTTAACTGACCAAATGTTGCTGCGGTTTAATGAAGTACCCAAGCGCAATTACATTACTTTTTTAGAGTTATTAGGTGTCAGGTTGCAAGCACCTGCGCCTGCGGTGGCGGATATTACTTTTTATCTGAGTGCGGCTTTACCTGACACTTACACGATTCCGGCTGGGGTGGAGGTGGCGACAATTCGCACGGAAACAGAAGAGGCGATCGCATTCACTACAGATCGGCCTTTAATTATTGATAAACCGCAAATTCGCCACTTTCTCACCTGTCCCACTGCTGATCAAAAACCGGAAATTTTGCGCGATCGCTTTACTAATTTATGGACGATGCGCTCTGATGGTGAATGGTATGGTAGGGAATTGGCACTGTTTGAAGAACAACCCCAACCCGGAAACACTTTTTATTTAGTTATTGATGGGGAATCGCAGTGTGAAGGTAATGTTCTGGCGTTGCAATTAAAAGGAGAAGCCGCCACCGCCACGGGGATTAATCCCGATATTCCGCCGCGCCGTTGGGAAGCTTGGAACGGTGTGGAATGGGAAGCGGTACTGCTGCAAGAATCTGACGACAGCACCAAAGGTTTTAGTTTTAGTGAATTAGCGACTCAAGGGATTAATCCCTTACAAGGTGCAGATATAGTCCTGCATTTACCGCAATCCTGGCCTGTGACTACTTTCACCGCCTACCAAGGACGTTGGTTGCGTTGTGTTTATACTGCACCCCAACCCAATCAGCCAGGATATAGCAGTGCGCCCCGGATGATTGGTTTGGCTGTTAGATCCATCGGCGGAACGGTGGGCGCGAGTCAAAGTGAATTGATTCGTAATGAAATTTTAGGGGAAAGTGACGGTACACCTGGACAGACTTTTCAATTACAGGGTGTTCCGGTGTTGAATCGTCGGGAAGATGAATATTTGATCATTTCACCACCTGGGGGAATTCCTCAACGGTGGTATGAAGTCAGCGATTTTGCTAATTCTCTTCCCCAAGATTTGCACTACACCATCGATTCGCGCACCGGGACGGTACAGTTTGGCCCGGTGATTCGAGAACCAGCCCAACTCCAGCAACAGACGGAATTTAGGCGAGGAGTGGGTAATTTTGCCAATATTCAAGAGTTAGAAAGGCAATATGGGGCTGTTCCGCTGCGTGGGTCGGTAATTCGGATGGTTGCATACCGCACTGGTGGCGGGCGTAAGGGGAATGTGCAACGGGGAACCATTACCGTAGCGAAAAATGCGGTTCCTTATGTGGCGAGGTTGATTAACCATACACCTGCGCGTAACGGTTCGGATGCGGAATCTTTGGAAGATGCGGTAATTCGCGTTCCGGCGATGTTGCGAACCCGCGATCGCGCGGTAACTCCCGAAGATTTTGAGGTGCTGACGCTACAAGCGGGCGGTGGTGCGGTGGCGCGGGTGCGGTGCTTACCACCGACAACTACACAAGAAGCCGGAACTATCAAATTATTGGTTGTTCCGGCGGCGAATACAGATGCAATCAATCGTGGTGAAGGTATTGAACCGGAATTATTCAGCCTGAGTCCGCAATTGCGCGACCAAATTATTGCTTATTTAGATGAACGGAGGTTATTAGGAATACAAGTTAAATTGCAAGCCCCGGAATATGTGGGGGTAGCAGTGCAGACAGAAGTTGCGCTGGAACCAGAATATAACCACCCCGCCGCCCAGCAGGAGATTTTAGGGAAGTTACGGGTGGCGTTGTATCGGTTTTTGAATCCGATTACTGGTGGTCAGGATGGGAGAGGCTGGCCGTTTGGTAGACCTGTTTACCCTTCGGATATTGTCAATTTGTTTCAGCAATTTCCGGCGGTGCGGTATTTGGGGGTAGTGCAGTTGTTTGAACTGCGCTATGTGGGTTCAACTTGGGTGCGATCGCTTCCCCAAAATCCGGTGATTGATCCGGGGGCGTTGGGTCTTATTTGTTCTTGGCAAAATACGCGGTTGCGTTCTGGTCATGTGGTCAATTTAATTCAATAACCTATTTTTTGTCTCACGCAAAGGCGCAAAGGCGCAAAGAAAGATATGACTAGTCAAATTCTGCACTTGCAATTAACTTCGATGCAATTACCTAACGCGATTCAAACGTCGGCGGTGGGTAAAGGTGCAGATGATTTTTCGCAAATAGCACTTAGTAGTCAAACTACGGTACGTGCTGGGTGTGATTTGGTTGTTCATCCGCCGGAACCGAGTGAGATAGTTTTACAGCTAGAAAACTTGGGTAGTCGGATGCTGCGGTTAAATGTGCGGGTGGAGGGGAATTTTCCGGCTGAGTGGTGTCGCATTGGGATGGAAGGTTATGAACTTGCACCGCGATCGCGGATGGATGTGGTGTTATATTTCCAACTTCCCGCCGACTTTTTTGAAACTCCCGCGTTGGCGGCTGGTCAATCTTTGGTGTTGGATTATCACAGTCGCATTCATGTTAATTACGCCGAGGAGGGGACTGGTAGACAGTTAGTTGAAACGGCTGGGTTAAATTTATATGTCCGTCCCCGCAGTCTCTATCCCAAGTTTTTACCTGCGGTTTATCGAGAAGTTGATTTTATTGGTCGCTTTTTGAAAATTTTTGAACAGGCTTTTGAACCCTCAGTACAAGCATTGGATGTGTTGTGGGCTTATCTCGACCCCATGACCGCACCGCAGACATTGTTACCTTTTCTCGCGCACTGGGTAGCTTGGCCTGTTGACCGTCGTTGGACGATAGAAAGACAACGTTATTTAATTCGTTCGGCGGTTGAACTTTATCGCTGGCGGGGAACTCGTAGAGGTTTGCGTTTATATATACATCTTTATACAGATTTACCTTTAGATGAACACATTACAAGAGAAGTTGATAAACATATTTGTATTGAAGAAATTCGCGGCGAAGGTTTTGTTTTAGGTAATACACGCCTAGGTGAAGATGCAATGATTGGCGGCGGTCGTCCGTATCATTTTATCGTCCGTCTCCGTCCCCAACGCCCAAATCAAGTAGATGAACAATTAGTGCGACACATTATTGAGCAAGAAAAACCTGCATTTTGTACCTACGAAATTTATATAGATGAGTCAATAGTCAATAGTCAATAGTCAATAGTCATTGGTTCTTCCCCAACTCCCTACTCCCCTAATTATGGAAATTCACCCCCTAGAACGACTACAAATTCAAGACGGTTTATTGATTAACGCTGAACGGTGGAAGCGATCGCATGATTATCACCGTCAACGACAAAATATTCATTATCAATCACTTAATGAACCGGGAATAGTTCAGGGTTTGGGGATAAGTTTGATTCCTGCACCGAAGGATGTACCATCACAATATAACGATGGGCGATGGTTACAAATTCAACCAGGAATTGCAATTGATGTGAATGGAAATCCGATTGTTGTTCCGCAACCGATAGATTTTCATATATCAGCTGATATTAGAGAAGAAAAACCCCAACTCATTTATTTAGTAGTGCGTTATGTAGATCCAGATACTTTACAACGCAAACAAGTTAGTGAATTTGAAGCAGAAACTTTTCGGATTGATGAAAAAACAACACCGCCTGATGCTTGTGAGGTGGAGTTATGCCGAATATTATTACAACCGGGATTAGTAACTTTAGAAAATCCCCAAGATGTATTTTATCCTAGTTTGAATAGTTTGGATTTTCGTTATCGGAAAATTGCGCGATCGCGTCCTACGGCGGTGGTAAAAGTGGCGCATCTTGATACCCAGGAAACTAAGGAAGGTAATAGTTTTGCTAATCTCGCTTCCTTATTAAGATACACCGAAAGTCTCACCTATACTCTCCAAGGAGATGAACAAATTCCCCGCTTAAATTTTCCACTCATAGACCCAACAATAGCAATTAATTATGATTTGCTATTTAGTACTGGGAGTGAACCAGTAATTTTAAATATGCAAGAATTAGCTAATCTCAAAAGTTATCTAGATAGTGGAGGAATTTTATTAGTAGAATCACCCCCCGATGCAGTTGATAGATTAGAAAGTGTTTTAGAAATTACGGAAAGTTTAGGCACACCTTTAGAAGATTTACGCCGACTTGATAAATATCATCCATTAAGAACACAACCATTTTTATTTGCTGCTTTACCAGCTATAAATCAAAAGCATCTGCAAATTTTAGTTGCAGGTGGCATTGTTTTAGTTATTGGTGATTTATCACTGGCTTGGGGATTAGATGAAAAGTTAACTTTAACACGAGAAACGATTCGCACCGCCCAAGAATTAGGCATTAATATTCTCAATTTTGCTTGGAATAGAAAGCGAATGACGCAATTAAGACAACAAACTGCGATTCCTGTCTCAACTAAACCTGATGCTTTAAAAAATATTTTCAATAAATTAGAATAATTTCTTAACTTTTGCCTTTTAACTTTTAACTTTTTTATATGGCAGTTAATCTCGTTAACACTAAAATTTCTACACAAGTATTGAACTTTCAACCAGGTGGTTCACCAGCTTCTTTTGAAGTGACTGTAGTTAATGAAAGCAATCAGTTTGCTTCTTTTCAAATCGAAATCATTGCAGCTGGCAGTAGTGAAAGTTTAGGGTCTAATTGGTACAGTATTAAACCTGCGGTGAGTGCGAAAAATCCGCCAGGGGATAGTACAAAATTTGAAGTCACAATTATTAATACGCCTGTTGCTGGTTTTATCGGCAAAATGAATTTGATAGTGCGAATTTTTTCGCTGGAATTAAGAGATGAGGACAGACAATTACTACGGTTGATAGTTGAAGCAGGTGTTGGTGCTGTACCGATGCAGGTTGAGTTACCAATACGAGAATTTACAACTCAACCACAGGGAACAATTGAGATTCCAGTGCGGGTTTTTAATCCTAGTCAATTACCTGCGAGTGTTTCTTTAAAACCGATTGGACTTAAACCCCAATGGTTTATTAATGGGGATGAAAAACTATTACCAGTTCCACCAGGTAATAAAGCAGAGACTTCATTTTTATGTCAGTTACCAATTGCGGAAGAAGTACCGAGTCAAGCATATCCTTTTACTATTGAAGCTAATTATCTTAACGGACTTCCATCTAGTAGTCGAGAAGGCATAATTAATGTTAATCCAGCCGGATTGATTGACTTTCAATGCACTCCAGAAAAACAACATATACCTGCATTTCGTACTTGGCTACCTCAGTTGAGAGTTAATTCGGCAACTTACCAACTTGAATGCCAAAATCATAGTAATTTGACTCAAAAGATAAGTATTGAAGTCAAAGAAGACTCGGAAGGCAAGCGTAAATGTTTTTGGGAAGTTCAACCAGAATTTATAGAATTAAACCCCGGAGAAAATAATAATTTACAACTATTAGTCAGTCAGCGGCGCAGGTGGTTAGGTTTTCGGCAAAAACTAGCATTTAAAATCAAGGCTATTGCATCAGATACCCGCGTAAATATTAACAACGAGAATCAATATTTACAACTAATTCTTCATCCTATTTTACATCCTTGGCTACAGATGGGATTAGGAATTTTGCTGTTATATCTACTCTGGTTTTTATCATGGCTCAATCCCAACAACCCATTTTTTGGCCATCGTCGTGCTGTGACATTTGTGCAGTTTAATGGAGTAGGCGATCGCGCTGTTAGCAGTTCTCAAGACCAAAGTATTATCAGATGGAAGATTGCTGGTTTTACTAATCCTTTCGTTAATCAAGATGATGGGAGGATGGCTAAAAATATAGGTAAATCTGTTCGGGTTGTGCGCTATAAACCTGTGGATAATGACGTGGTAGCAGCAGGTTTAGAAAATGGTGAAATCCAAATTTGGGATGTGCTTGGCGGTACGAAAAAGCCAAAAGTTACTTTTTCAAATGATAAAGCAGACCGTGTTCTAGGTTTAGAATTTAGTCAAGATTCACACTATTTATTCAGTGGTCATGGTAGTGGTTTAGTTTTGCAATGGGATGTAGATAGCGCTCTGTTAGATGATCATCAAAGTTTAACAAAAAATGATAGTTGCAAAGATGTTAAATTTCTTGTTGATTGCAAAGATGTGAACTTTCCTATTTATAGTTTAACTTTAGCTGGCAATGATAAACAAAATTTAGTAATCGGTGGTAGATACAATAACTTAGCTATATGGAATTTTTCCCAAAATAAACTATGGAAAGTTCCATATAATCCTCCCGGTAGTCAAAATGATTATATTGTCAGTGTAGATAGTGCGGAATATAAACCAAGTTTATTAGCAACAGCAGATAATATGGGGCAAATTACTTTATGGAATATGCAACAATGTCTGAGTAAAAATAATGGTCAGTGTCAAGTTATAGATAAATGGTCTGATGGTCATGGTGGTAAAGCAGTGCGTTCTGTGGCGTTTAGTCGAGATGGTTGCTATTTAGTTAGTGGTGGTGACGATAATCGAGTAATGCTATGGCCATTAACTAAAGAAGGTAGAAGAATATCTCCTGTTGGTCAACCTATCCGTTCGGAAAGACAAAGATTTAATAGTGTAGATATTAAAGTTGTGAAAAATAAAATTTTAATTATTAGTGGTAATGACGATCATAAAGTGAGGTTAGATATTCGAGATTTAAATAAAAATATTGGTTGTAAGGAATAATAATTAACGCTAATAGACGCAGTTAGAATTATTTTTTACTTTTTACTTTTTACTTTTTACTTTTTTGGGGGTAAGATATGACTGCCATAAATTCGAGAACTAGCAATTCCCAACTCGGTTTGAGTATGGCAGATGTGTTGACTCTGCCACCACAACAGCGCAAAATTGTGCAGTGGTTAATTAAGCATTCAGATAGTGCTTCTCTTACGCAAGTATCACTTCATTTAGATTTAAATCAACAAGCTACTTTAGCTTTATTAGATGAATTAGTTGAAGAAGGTTTTGTTCAGCAAGTCTTAACTTCCGGTGAGGTAAAATACAAGGTTAATTTAGCGGCTAAACGCGGCATTCAACAGCAAAACCTACAACAAACCCTTGCGCCTGGAAATCCTCTAGCAGTTATTTTTAATCCTTCTGGGGATTACGCCGTTCAAGCTGGGGGAAATTTTGACCTGAATGTAACGGTTACTAATAAAGGTCAAGAAAGTGCTTTAATTGATATTTTTATTGATGAATTATCACCACAATTAATTCAATGGTGTGACGCGCCTAAGCAAAGGTTAGCACTGAGTCCAAATTCTGTGGGTGAGGTGTTATTTGAATTTCAAGTACCTGTAACGGCAATTCCTAGCACTTACAACTATTCAATTGTTGTGGATGCACCGTTGCATTATCCCGAAGATACGCCAATTCGACATGGGGCAAAAATTCAGGTTTTACCAGCAATTGAAACTGTAGTTAGAGTTAGTGACCCGACTTTTAGCTTACTACCTTTAACGAGTTCGCGATCGCCTGCCAAAATTCTCCCTGGCGGAATCTTACAAGTTAATGTTAATGTCCACAACCGTTCTGATAGGGTAGATAGATTTCGCCTCAGTTGTCTTGATTTACCTGAAGAATGGGTGAGTATCCGCTATCCCGAAGGTTTGGAAACGGCGGGACTTGTTATCCCCAACATGGGTTTAAATCTCAACCCAGGCGAAAAAGGAGAAATCTTACTTCAATTTCAGCCATCACTAGGCGCAAATGCCGGACTTTACTACCCTAGCATCCGCTTGTATTCTGCCAACAATCCCGATTTGATGCTATTGGATGTCATATATTGGGAAATTTTGCCGTCTTATTTGCTAAATGCAGAGATGCTGATAGTGGTAAATCGAGTGAGACGCAAAGGCGGAACTTTTGAAGTTAAGTTGACGAATGCGGGTAACACTGTCAGAGAAATTGCTTGTGAAGCAGTTCCTATAGATGAAGATAAGGTGTGTACTTACGTAACTTCTCCGGCTTTGTTGCGCGTATTACCGGGAGAAAAAGTGTCGACAAAAGTGACAGTGGCACCTGTGAAATGGTGGTATCGTCCGATGTTTGGCGCGGGGAGATTACTTAACTTTCGCATTGAATTAGTAGATCAGCAACAAATACCTTTACCTAATCCCGCTTTACCAGGAAGTTTAATTTGGGAACCGCGTCCTTGGTGGCAATTTTTACTTGTATTGTTGACAGTTATAGGTAGTGTAGCAGCGATCGCATTTTTGATTTGGCTGTGGTTATTCCGTCCCCCAGCAGTTCCGAAAATCTTGCAATTTCTCTCTTCTGATGCGACTTATCAAGCATCGAATGGCGATTTTATTCGCTTAAGTTGGCAAATTCGCCACCCCAAAAAATTGCAAACATTATCGTTAACGGGTTTATTTGCTGATGGTACAGCAGCGGTGCAACCTGTAGTTTATACCTTTAATGGTAAACTTCCCGCAGAACTACAACCATTTTGTCAAATGGGTGCAGTATTAACTTGTGCTAATGTGCCGACTGATGCGCGTAAATCAGGAGATTACATTTTTCAAATGCAAGCATTTGCTAATGATAATCCAGACTTGCCCGCCGACACAATTAAAACGAATACGATTAAAATTATCCCGATTCCCCCACCGCAACTTCTACAATTTTCTCCAGCACAATCTGTTTATCAAGAAGTTAAAAATAGTGATACCAAAATTAGACCAGATACAATTCGCCTCAATTGGAAAGTCAATGATTTAGATAGATTAAAAGAATTACGCATTATTGGGCGATCGCCAGAAAATTTAGTTAATAGTCCACAACAAACTTATAATGTCAGCCAAGGTATTCCCGACACACTAAAAACTTTCTGTACCCAGCAAGAAAATCAATTAAACTGTCGCAATGTTCCTGCTGATAATCGCGGCGCAGGAGACTATATATTTGAAATACAAGTATTTACTAAAACCGATACAGATAAACCAAGCATTTCGCAAAAAGCAGACTTAGTAAAAGTCCAACCTTTACCCAGCAAAATTATCGAATTTAAAATTGATGGGAATAACCCATTACCAAAATATCCCATAGGAATTAATCCACTCAAACCTAATAAACCTCTCAACTTATCTTGGAAAGTCGAAGGTAGCAATAATATTAAAGTCGAACTTCTTCCCGCGCCAGGAGATATCCCTCGTAACGGTACAATACCTTACCCAGTTAATCAACAACCCGGTAGCGAAATAATTACTTTACAAGTTACTAATTCTACTGGTGAAAAAGTTAGTCGTTCCGTCACCATTGAAACTTTTTTACCGCCTAACTCAACAACCAATCAACCACAACTACCACAACTAGAAGGTGCAAAAACCCAAATTCCAGCTATACCCCCACCACCCGCAACACAACCTACACAACTGCCTGGTACTTCCCCATCTTCAGGTAACAATACATCACCTAACCCAAATTCACCGACACCTTCTCAACCAGACAAACTCTCACCCTTAGAACTACCACCAGGATTTGATTAAAAGCAAATTTTTCTTCTTTGCGCCTACTTTTCGAGAAGCCGCTACCGCGTCTATGCGTAAGATAAAAAATACTATGAAACCCCATCTATTTTTAACAATAATCTTAACTTCCCTGCTACTTTTACCACTTTCCGCCAACTCCAACCAACCAATAGACGCACAACAATATCGTGCTAACTTACTCTTAAATCTTGGTAACAGACAACTAACCAACGGACAGTTTAAATCAGCATTATCATCCTTACAAGAGTCACTTAGACTATATCAAACAATAGGCGATCGCACTGGAGAAGCCACCGCACTATTTCGCATTGGTGACGCTTACTTTACTCTCGGTAGATATAGAACTGCGATTAATTTTTACAAACAAAGTTTACAGCTAACTCAAGACTTTGTTAATCAATCAATGACAGTGCAAATTTTTGAACATCTCAGCAATACATATACTAATCTGGGCGATGAAAAGTTAGCTAAAAAATATCAAGAACAAGCAACAGCACTCAAAAAAGATATTGGTAATCCCGATAGAGAAGCAGCTTTTTTAGGTAATGTTGGTTTAGACCATGATGCTGCAACTGAGTATAAACAAGCGATTGCTTTTTATTCCCAACAATTCACAACTGCTAAGGCAAATAATAACTATCAACTGCAAATTGATGCCTTACAGAACCTCGCTGCAACTTATCGTCAATTAGGACAATATCCCCAGGCGATCGCAATTTATCAACAACAGCTAAAATTAGCCCAAGAATTAAACAATAATACCCTCGTCAGTTTAACCTTTAAACGAATAGCCGAAATCTATCAAACTCAAGGGGATTTTCAAGCTGCGATCGCTTTTTATCAACAACAGCTAAAACTTACAGATAAATCTCAAAAATCTGAAGTCATCAGACAGTTAGGACGCATTTATACTTTTGCTAAAGATTACGATAAAGCAATTGCATTATATCAAGAACAGCTAGACTTTGCTAAAGCTAATAAAGATAATTACACTCAAGGTATAGCCTTAAATAACTTAGCTTTTGTTTATTTAAACTCTAGTAAATTAGATGATGCTGAAACTACGCTACAAGCAAGTATTAAAAATTGGACATCTTTACGTTTAGAGTTAGGTAACACAATTGATTATGCGGCGGAACAAAGGAATACATATAACTTACTACAACAAGTTTTGATTACTCAAAATCAGCCAGAGTCCGCATTAGAAATCTCTGAACAAAGTAGTATCATGGCATCCTTCCAATTATTAGGAATGCGGTTAGCTTCTGAAGCAAAAGATAATAATCTTAAAATCGCGCCTAAATCAATTATATTACCGACAGTTACCGACATTCAAAAAATTGCTAAAGAGCAAAAAGCTACTCTAGTGAAATATACTATCATTCCTGATGATGGCTTATATACTTGGGTAATTCAACCCACAGGGAAAATTACATTCCGTAAAATCAAACCAATACCGGAAAATACATTTGATTCAGTTAATTCCATCTCTGAAATAGTTGCTAGTATTCCTAATTATCTAGGTGTCAATAGTCAAGAGAATCAAGGTAAAAAACTTGTTAATCCTTTGTTGCAGTTACATCAATTATTCATCAAGCCAATTGCTGATTTATTACCGGAAAATCCTACAGCCCAAATCATATTCATTCCCCAAGATGATTTATGGTTTGTTCCCTTTCCAGCATTGGTTGATATTTCTGGCAAATATTTAATTGAAAAACATCCCATTTCAACTGTACCAGCAATTCAAATACTCAAATTAGCAAAAGAACAACGAGGTAGAACAGGTGGTAGTAAAGTTGTTGTTGTGGGCAATCCTACCATGCCGAAAATCGCTCACTCAATTAACGCTACACCCCAGCCTTTACCACAATTAATCAATGCAGAACAAGAAGCTTTAGCTGTTGCTGATTTATTTAAAACTAAGGCTTTAATTGGTAGCCAAGCCACAAAGGCAGCAATTTTACCTTTATTACCCAAAGCAAAACTCATTCATCTGGCAACATATAGTGTTTTAGATGATATCAAAAGACAAGGTAGCCCCGGAGGTATCGCCTTAGCTGGAGAAAATAACGGACTACTCACCGCCAGCGAAATTCTCAACTTGTACAATCAACCAAAAGGTAAGCGTTTGCGTGCTAAGTTAGCCTTTATCAGTGCTGGGGAAACCGGACAAGGTAGTATGGGTAATGGTGTACTGAGTTTATCTCTAGCATTGATGGCATCTGGTGTTCCTAGTGTGATTGTCTCACAATGGGCAGCAACAGATATACCGACATCTATGCTAACTACTGAATTTTATCGCCAGTTAAAGCAGAACCCTAACAAAGCCCAAGCATTACAAAAAGCGATGTTAGCCACAATGAAGCAGTATCCTAATGCCAAATATTGGGGAGGATTTAATTTAATTGGAGAAGTACATTAAAAAATAATAAAAAAGTGACACAATATAGCAAAACCAGAAACAATAAATCTTACATAGGAATGATTTTTTATAGACAAAATTTAAAATGTCAAATTTACAATCTGCAATTTATTTTGGTTTATTCAAAAAATATATACATTGGCTATCTACTAGCTTGATTTTTAGTTGTGCTTGTGTAATTTTAACTTTGCCATCATTTGCACAAGCACCCAATTCCGAAGGAAACCCTAATCAAGACCGCTTTCCTCAGCCAGGAACAACACCCGAACCTTTACCGCCAGAGTCACAACCACCCATACAACCAACACCAACACCAACTCCCGAAACTCAACCTACAGAAGCTTCTCAAACTATTAAGGTAGAGAAAATCAACGTCACAGGGAGTACAGTTTTTCGCCCAGAGAGATTTAAAACCATTACTCAGACTGTAGAAGGGCGTGAAGTTACAGTCGAAGAACTCCGCAAAGCTGCTGATGCCATCACTCAAGTGTACCTTGACCAAGGTTACATCACGTCTAGGGCAATTGTTGTAGACCAAACTGTGAACAATGGTGTAGTAGAAATCCGAGTCATTGAAGGGAGAATCGAAAAAATTGAGGTTCAAGGTACAAGACGGTTAAATCCTGAATATGTGCGTAGTCGTGTAGCTTTAGGCGCAGGTAAGCCGCTTTTGACATCTGCATTAGAAGACCAATTAAGATTACTCCGGGCTGACCCTTTATTTGCTAACGTGGAAGCTAGTTTACGGGCGGGTAGTGGTGTTGGTCAAAGTATTTTGATTGTGCGCGTGACTGAAGCACAACCCTTTAATGCAGCGTTGACTGTTGATAATTATTCTCCTCCTAGCATTGGTTCGGAAAGATTGGGCGTGAATGCTAGTTATCGCAATCTTTCTGGTCTGGGTGATGAATTTAGTGCTGCCTATTATTTAACAACTAGGGGTGGCGCAAATGTTTTTGACTTTAATTATCGCCTCCCACTCAACCCGATGGATGGGACTCTACAACTGCGAACCTCATTTAATGATACAAATGTTGTGGAAGAACCATTTGCGGCTTTTGATATCAGTGGAGAATCGCAACTGTATGAAATTAGTTTTAGACAACCACTAATTAGAACACCCCGTGAAGAATTTGCTTTATCTCTGGGTTTTGCAGTGCAGAATGGTCAAACTTTTACCTTTGCAGGGCCAACACCCTTTGGTTTTGGCCCAGATGATGAAGGGAATAGTCGCACCCGTGTGATTAAATTTGGTCAAGATTATGTAATTCGGGATATTAATGGTGCTTGGGCATTGCGATCGCTATTTAGTTTCGGTCTTGGTATATTTGATGCTACTAGCAATCCCAGTCCAATTCCCGATGGGCAATTTTTTAGTTGGTTAGCACAAGCCCAGCGAGTGCAACGTCTAAGTACAGATAATATATTAGTTGCCCAAGCTGAGTTACAACTTACACCCAATGCTTTGTTACCAGCCCAGCAGTTTGTTGTGGGTGGCGGTCAATCAGTCCGCGGTTATCGCCAAAATGTCCGCGCTGGCGATAACGGTGTACGCTTGACTATCGAAGACCGTTTAACAGTACAACGAGACGCATCTGGTAATTCAACACTGCAAATTGCGCCATTCTTTGATATGGCTTACGTCTGGAATGTGGATGATAATCCGAATACCTTACAACGTCAGAAATTTATTGCAGGTATCGGACTCGGCGTATTATTTCAACCCATACCGCAGCTTGATATCAAACTTGATTACGGATATCCCTTGATAGACTTAGATGACCGAGGGACAAATGCCCAAGATGATGGTTTTTACTTCAGCGTCGGCTATCGTTTGTAGATGTTTTGCGATCGCAATTCATCTTTCCATCATCACAATCATAATGTGAGCGATCGCATTTGTTATTTCCACCGTCACAATCATAATGTGAGCGATCGCATTTCATCTTTCAACCATCACAATAGCAATGTGGGCGATCGCAATTCATCTTTCAACCATCACAATCACAATGTGAGCGATCGCATTTCATCTTTTCACCATCACAATTACAATGTGAGCGATCGCATTTCATCTTTTCACCATCTCAATTGTAATGTCTGCTTTCCTTGCAACTTTTGCGCCTTTGATGATGAGTCTTTTACCGAACAAAATATAATGCTATGCTTTTAAGCAATTACACTGAAATAAATTAAACTCATATAAAATTTTACATGACTTCTGGATCGCTGCCTGCTAACCCGTTTGTGGGTGCGGGAATGATTGAAGACCCCAGATTGTTTGTTGGTAGGAAGGATGAATTACACGCGATCGCATCTCGGATGAGTGGCGCACAGCCGACAAGTATTAACATTGTGGGTGAAAAGCGCATTGGTAAATCTTCGCTGCTGTATCACTTTTTTCTAACTTGGGAACAGCGAGTGCAGAACCCTAGCCGCTACGTTGTAATTTACCTTTCCTTGCAAAGTGTACATTGTCAACGAGAGGAAAATTTTTATTTAGCAGTGGCGCAAGAGTTACTCAATTTTTCTAGTGTAGCGACTAACCCAGCTTTAAGTGACCCTTTAAGAATTAGACCCCTTGACCGTGTAGCTTTTTCTGATGCAATCAGAGAATGGAAAAGGCAAGGTGTATTACCAGTTTTATGTTTAGATGATTTCAAAACTTTATTTGACAACAAGAGCGAATTTAATAATGACTTTTACAACAACTTGCGTTCTTTGATGAATCACAACTCTGTGATGTTGGTAATCGCTTCACAACATCAATTAGATTTTTACAGCAAAAAACATCAATTAACTTCTTCTTTTTTCAATTTAGGTCATGTGATTAAATTGGGAGAACTGCAAGAAGATGAAGTCAAAGATTTGCTCCGCCTACCAGCTAGTACAGTGAATAATGCTGCACCTGCTTTAAGTATGGATGAACAGCGTTTAACTCAGCAGTTAGCTGGGAGTCATCCATTTTTACTGCAAATAGCAGGAGGCTTGGTGTGTGAAGCACGTCAGCAGGGACACGATGAAAACTGGGTAAAAACTCATTTTGTTCAACAATCTCGGCGCTTACCACAGTCTCGGTTAGATTCGCGCCGATGGTGGCGTGGGCTGCGTTGGTTAGTTTGGAATTTACCAGTACGTCTAGGGCGCGTAGTTAAATTTCTGGGCGGAACTGTAGATGATGTGAGTAGCTGGATTAAAGGAATGGCAATTTTAGTAATGGTTATTTTGGTGTTTACACGCGTCATCAATTGGAATGAAGTTTGGGATTTTGTGCGTGACCAATTAGGGATTAAATAAAAAATTAGGTTGGGTGGAGCAATAGCATAACCCAACAAAGTCTTAACTATAGTTGAGTTTCTATTCCTTAACCCAAACTACACTTCACTACGCCTCACAATGACATAAAACAAATTATTTACAGAACATGATATGAGCCAAACCTCACCAAAATCAGGCTTGTGGAATTATGTAGCTGAATGTCTGCGCCTTTTGTATTGGATTTACTTCAAGCCTTTTACCTTTGAACGCTGGCTACGCGATATCCATCCAGAATTAAAACCGAGAAATGATCCCTTTGATAAACAAGCTGAGTTTCGCAGCAATCCGCGTTTACGTCGCTATGCTGGGCAAATTTGGTGGTTAACCGCATTAGCGCCAATATTTGCTGTATTGCTAGTTGCACCAGTTTTCACACTAGTTAGTGGCGAATC
This sequence comes from Nostoc sp. C96, assembly GCF_059384975.1. Classification (NCBI taxonomy): domain Bacteria; kingdom Bacillati; phylum Cyanobacteriota; class Cyanophyceae; order Nostocales; family Nostocaceae; genus Nostoc; species Nostoc sp. C96. The sequence continues at coordinate 3,245,911 of NZ_CM182020.1, forward strand.
TTTTAACTGGTTCAGAAGCTTGATTTTTTTGTTGGGCTGGCTAATAGGAAGGGTTCTAGACCGTGTTAGCTATAGAAATAGATTAGTTATTTTAGTTGTTGCCATCTTTACTGTATTTTTAGCAGCTATATTTTTGTTAGGCATGGCGTTAGGCGTGACGTTCGGCGTGGCGTTCGGCGTGGCGGGAGGTGTAGCGGTTGGCGTGACGGTTGGCGTGGCATTCGGCGTGGCATTCGGCGTGACGGTTAGCGTGGCATTCGGCGTGGCATTCGGCGTGGCGGGAGGCGAGGCGGTTGGCATGGCGTTCGGCGCGGTGGGAGGCGAGGCGGTTGGCGTGGCGGTTGGCGTGGCGGTTGGCGTGGCGTGGTTTTTTGGTGTAATAAGAGTTTACTTTTGGTTGCCGGAATTGATTTGGATGTTCATTACTTTTTTTATTTCTCGCTGGCAAAGTTCAGGAAGTTATTTACAATATTTGCCTCCTTGGTTTGATGAATTAATTTTTTTACCTCTGCCTTTCATGGATAGGATGATTGTAGAGGCTTACGCAGAAAACCCAGTCATTGCTCGTAAAACTATTGATTATTTAATTACATCTACTAACCAACAAAAAGTTGCAACACAAGCAATTATCAAAATTGCTATAAATATTCTCAACCAATGCCGAAGATTAGGAGACATTGCCGATATTTCTTATGAACTAACTTGGATTCCGTCACCACCGCCATCAGAACTTGGGACAATTCTGCCCCAGTTTTTAGATATTAGCCAAGGCGTACGAGCATCACAAGAAGCAACTTCACTTTACCGTCAGTATGAGTTATTACAACTTCCTATTGATTCTTTGTACGAACTAAAAAATCTTCTAGCTTTTGCAAAAAATTCTTCATTAGCTACTCAATTTGGCAGCATTACAAACCGTTGGCTAACAATATTAGAAACAGCACAACGCACTTTAGCAGAAACAGCAAAACAATCACAAGAAATTCGCCAAGTTTACATTGCTGGTAATTCCTTAGAACCCGCAACAGCTACAAATCGCTTTAAAGGGCGAATTGATATATTCCGAGAAATTGAAACTTTAACACTTTCCGACCAGCCACCAGTTTTATTACTCTACGGTGGGCGCAGAACTGGTAAAACTTCTGCACTCAAATATTTACCTGACAAAGTTGTCCCTAATATCGTTCCTTTGTTGGTAGATTTACAAGGTGCAGCATCAGCCACAACACTTAAAGGATTTGCCGAAAATCTATCTCAGCAAATTATCAATACTGCACGCCGCTTACCCCGCAAAATACACTTACCAACTCCAGATGCTTATAAATTAGCTGAAGATCCATTTCCCGCATTGCAAACTTGGTTAGCAGAAATCGAACGTAGCAATTCTGGTAAGCGATTTCTTTTATGTTTAGATGAATATGAACGCTTGAGCGAGGTAGTTACAGCTACAAACAGCCGTGCGCCACTCAACTTTATTCGCAATTTGCTGCAACATCAAAAACAATGGATTTTGCTCTTTAGTGGTTCTCATCAATTATCAGAACTTGAACCTTACTGGACTGATTATTTAATTAACACTCGCGCCTTGCGAATGAGTTATTTGCAAGAGTCTGAAGCGCGTGAATTAATTACCTGTCCTATCGAAGATTTTTCTAATATTTATGAATCAAGTGCTGTAAATTTAATTATTCAACTAACTTGCTGTCAACCTTATCTTGTGCAGTTGATGTGTTATGAGTTAGTAGAATTTTTAAACAAAGATATTAGAGCAAATCGCCGTGAACTAGAGACGGTAAAAGCCACCGCGCAAAATGTACAAGAAATTATTACCATTGTGCTAGAGCGAGGCGATCAATATTTTCGGGAAATCTGGAATAATTTAACAGAGAATGACCGCAATTTACTTCAGCGAATAATTCAAGGCGAAACTCCCACACCACAAGATAGAGGAACAGTACGAAGACTCACCCGCAAAGAAATTTTGACTCAAGAAGGTAATGCTTTTCAAGTGCCTTTAGTGCAGAAATATATTGAACAATTACTAGAAGAAGAGAATTAATACTACCAAATTATGTCAATCGATCATGATCGTTTATTTAAAGAATTAATTTCTACATTTTTCACTGAATTCATTGAGCTATTTCTTCCTGCTGTTGCTGGTGATATAAATAAGGACTCGATTCAATTTTTACCAGAACAATTACTTGTCGATGTGACTGCGGGAGATAAAAAAATCATAGATTTACTTGCAAAAGTAAAATATCGAGAACAAGATACTTTCTTCTTAATTCATGTTGAAGCTCAATCTTATACACAGCAAGATTTTGCAAAACGAATGTTTAAATATTTTGCAAGACTTTACGAAAAATATGATTTACCAATCTACCCCGTCGTAATTTTCTCTTTTGATGAACCACTAAAACAAGAACCACAAACGCATAGCATTACCTTTCCTGATTTAGATGTACTCAAATTTGAATTTGCCGCAATTCAATTAAATAGAATTAGTTGGCGCGATTATTTAAATCAACAAAACCCAGTTGCAGCAGCACTAATGTCCAAAATGAATATTTCACCAGCAGAACGTCCGCAGGTGAAAGCAGAATGTTTGCGGCTATTAACTACTCTAAAATTAGATCCTGCAAGAATGCAATTGATTTCCGGCTTTGTTGATACTGATTTAAATTTAAATGAAGCCGAAGAACAAACTTTTAGGGCGGTAATTACTACAATGGGATTAGATAAAAAGGAAGAATATATGGAAATTATCACAAGCTGGGAAAAAAAAGCATTAGAGAAAGTAGCAGTTAACTCTCTACGTGAAGGTTTATCAGTGGAAACGGTAGCGCGAATTACTGGGTTAACAGTAGAGCAAGTACAAAAATTACAGGTAAAATTAGCAGATGTCTCTCAAGAAGAGTCAAGAGAAGAAAATTAGGCAATATCGCTTTTTTACAAGTATTGCAGATGCGATCGCCTAAAATGCGAATCGGTAAAACTAAACTGCTGGTTTCCCCAGGTAGCTAAAATAAGTCTCCGACGAGAAATTTAAGTTGGCAATTGCAGTGTGAGCGATCGCAATTCATCTTTCAAGCATCACAATCACAATGTGAGCAATCGCAATTCATCTTTCAAGCATCACAATCGCAATGAGAGCGATCGCAATTGATATTTCCACCATCACAATCACAATGTAAGCGATCGCATTTCATCTTTCAACTATCACAATTACAATGAGTGCGATCGCAATTCATCTTTCAAGCATCACAATTACAATGTGAGCGATCGCAATTCATCTTTCAAGCATCACAATCATAATGAGAGCGATCGCAAAAATTATACCCCTAAACCGCTATACCCTTTCTTTTCCTAACTCTTCTGCGATACTCGATCTTCCCGCCACAATTGATATAACCGATTAGCAGGCATTGTTAAATATAAAATATCTCCCTCCGCCAGCTGTGTTGTCAGTAATTCCCAACCTTGGACACGTTGAGAGTTGGTTTCTACATATAACGGTACAAAGTCAGCAGACACGGCTATTTCTTTAATCAATTGACCGCAAAAGGGATGTGATGGTGTAATTAATGTGGCGAAGGCTACCCAAAGTTTATCAGCGGTGATGCCATTACCGAGAATGCGCCCACCTAAAGCAGCCGCAGCAAAAGCTGGCGCGGCTAGTTCTGCGGGACTGAGGACAGCTTCAAAATCAAAAACTTGTTGCGCCATCCTCGCAAAATCGGGGTCAGCATAATGGACAATTACCGGAATTTTTGGGGCTATCCCTTTGGCTTTAAGGGCAATTTCTAAGTTAGTTGCATCATTACTAGTTACAGCTAACACCGCCGCCGCAGTGGTGATATTAATGGTTTGCAAAATAGTACGGAAACTAGCATCACCTTGAATTACAGGAATACCCAACCCGCGCACCGAGTTAACATACTTATTATTAGAATCTGTTTCTATAACGATGACTTCATATCCACTAGTATGAAGTTGCTGGACAATTTTGCTGCCAATGCCACTTAAACCGCAGACAATATAATGATGGCGTTGAGGAATTCTGGCTGCATCCCAAAATTGCTTGAAGCGGTTCCCTAAGACAAAATCCGTTAGCATGGCGTACCAAATCCCAATCACCACTGCGCCAATTAACATAATTACAATGGTGAATAACTTGATACTATTAGGGGCATTTTCGACAACTTTATCGTTACCGCCTGCGCCAGTGATCATACCAACAGAAAAATACAAAGCATCAACTAGAGATAAACTCAGTTCTGTAGACCGATAAGTGACTGTGGCGATCGCGATAATTACCATTAACACAATCGCACCAATCACCACCGATTTGCCATGTTGCTGAAACTGGCGCAGACTGGTACAAACTTTTAGAACTTTTTTAATTAACGACCTGCGGATAGAACGAATACGCGGTTGAATCGCTATGATTAAGCGATCGCCTACTTGTAATTCTTGCCCAGATAGCACCCCTTCAATTAAATTCATTTCCCCGCGCACAGGTAAATAATAAATGGGCATTCCTGCGGGTTCTTCCCACAAATTACTTAAATTCCACCCCAACCAAGGATGGTTTTCATCAATATATTCTTCTTGCACAGGCCAAGTTTGATCAAATAATTTGATTTGTCCTATGGCTTGATTTCCTAAAGCCGCAAATGTAAAGAGTGGTGCGGCTAACCCTACAACACTCATACTCAAATGTTCTGGAAGAGTTTGATCTAAACGTTCACCCAGATTTGTATTATAAAAGCGGTTAATAATGCGAAGTCGTGGATTTAATACCCGCGCCTGCATCATAATTGATAAATTCAACGTATCTTCAGAACCCGCGATCACCAAAGTATGTGCTTGGTGAATTCCCGCAGCAGTGAGAGTTGCTGCTGCGTGTAAGTTACCAATAATTACATCTGGTGAACATTCGCCAGGGATTGGTTTGTGATGGATACCAATAACCGATGCGCCCTGCTGTCTCAGCAGACGAAAGATTTTATATCCAGTACGCCCTAAGCCGCAAACAATAATTCGAGGTTTCATGAGACAGCTGATGGTAGGAATGCGTAATTTGTCGTAATTAACAATATTGTTGCGTTGTTTCTTAGGTCGTAACTGTAACTGAAAACACGTTAGGAATAAATCAAATTAATTAGGCACTTTTGCTACATTTGCCAAGTCAATTTATGAGTAATAGTTAGTCTGATAAACATTTTGAGTTATGTATAAGTTGGCAAGATTGACAATTTTTGCAGGTATTTTATGCCCTTTAGTTACAGCAGTAGCGATCGCCTCTACAGCGCAAGCACAACCTTCACAAAGTCCACTAGCTGAACCCAATGTGCAATTAAAAGTGCAACGTACAACCGGAACTTGTCCGCAGACTGTTGGTTTGTGGTGGTTGACGCTACCTTATGAAGGCGGTGCTGAACATACTGTAATTGCCGATACTAGAGCTTTTGCCGATACAACTAAATTAATTCCATCAAAGAATCAACATTTTGTAGAGTTCGTTTCACCTTTACGCAATAACTACGCTACTTGTGTTGGTCAAACCCAAAGTCAGGAATATCCTTTTTATAATGTGCAATTCAAAAATAAAAAGGCATATTTCCGTGTAGACTTGCAGAAAATTCCAGTACCAGACACTCTCATTAGTTACAAAACTGTAACCACTTCTCGTCCTTATGTAAGGTGGGCGATCGCAGATTAATCCTAATACTGGGTTGCTTTACTCAGCACTTTTAAATTTCTGGATCGGCCAAACGATTATTCGGGCGACTCTGATACAAATCTTGAATCACTTGTACAGCAGAAACTAAAGCTACTAAGGCGATAACTGCAACAGGTAATAAACCTTTGCCAAAAAATGCGATCGCCAACAACACAACTGCACCAACCAAGCGATACATAGAACGAATCTTACAATATCGAATCACGCCATATCGATGCAGAATACCCACTGCTAACGAGCATAATGCTACTGAACCACAAATCAACCATCTTTGCGGATCTGCTAACGCTATAGTTGGCTGACTGACCAAAATTTCTTCTACACCAACTCCAGTAGCCGCAATTCCAATCACTAATGGTAAATGGGTATAAAGCCAGATATTAACAGTCCCAACTTTTCCTTGTGTGCGTGCGGTTTCAATTGGTGTTCCCCCTAAATTATCAAAATAAACCCACCACCAACTAAACGCGATCATCAGACCAAAAATCGCAGAAATTACAGTTAAGACCTGCCATTTTTGCTCTGAAACACCGTTAACCACTGCAATAATCGCTTCTCCCAACACAATAATTGTGAACAATCCAAAACGTTCTGGTAAATGGGAGGCGTGCGGAAGCAAGCCAATCTGGTGCTTACGGGCGGTTAATGGTGTCCCAAAATCAATCACAATTCCTACGCCCCAGAGTGCAAATCGCCAAGGAACTGGCAAAAATGCGGAACTTAACCAAATCAAAGATGCGATCGCAAAACCAATCGCATAACGAGTTGTTAAAGGACGCGCCGACGGAATATGTATCCCCGCCCGCACATACTCCACCACCAACACAGCCCGACCAAGTGCATAAGCCAAGGCGAAACCCGAAGAACTTTCTCCTAAGCCGTGGTGAATATTTACAGCCATCCCCGCCGCTGTTAACATTTGCACCCCAACCAGCAACCGATGTACAACATCATCACTATCAAAGCGGTTAGCGTAAAATGTCGTTCCAATCCATGACCACCAAATCGGGATAAACAAAACAACAAATCCCAGTAATCCCGATAGTGAAATATCTTCTTTCAGATTATGCGCTACTTGCGAGACTGCAACCACAAACACCAAATCATAAAAAAGTTCTAGCCAAGTGGCGCGTCTTTCTTCCTCACTATCTTCTTCACCAATGCGTAATCTTGGCGGCTGGAGAAAATTTGTCATAAAAGTTACTTGCAAATCGCTAATAGCTTTCTACCATTAGCTGTCTGCAATTGGCTATGTTTTTATTTGATTTGTCTCATTCTTGCAGTCAAGAAGCTAAAAGATATCTAGAACAATAAATAAAAAGTCCGCAATTGCGGACTTTGGTTAGGCTTTCTGTCACTGTAATTGGCTACAATCATGTATCATGATGCTTTTATTTTTCCTTATTTATTGCCAGCAATCAAGCTTTTATAATTACATCTTTGGACATAAGCTCAGAGATTTTATCTTTAATTTTCTGAACTCAATCAACTTTTACTCCTTTTTATCTATTTACTATTCCCTTCCTACGCAAATTATTTCAAGAATCAAAGCAGATTACTATATTTTTGAGTTATTTTCTCAGACATAAAACACATCTTTAAGTCCATCGTAAACTAACACTAAAATTTTTTATAAATTATAAATAAAGTAAAGGTGGTCAGGTTACAAGCCCTAGGGTTTCCCAGTCCTAGGGTTTTACTTTTTTATAGAGATATTTCACATCTGTGATTAACAGATTAAAACATTAGTCACTTATTAATAAAAAAACAAAATTTTTCAACCACTCGTCAGATAGATGCAACTTGTGAAGAGACAATTTAAAGTATGAGATACAAAACAAAGGGCGTTACGAATTTAGGGTGTAACTATCCTAATGAGCAACCAAAAAATTACACAGAGTAAATATTATATTTACTCTGTGTTTATCTGTGGGTCTAGATGTTAGTCTTTATAAAAAGCCAACAAAGCGGTAGTTCTCAATGCTGGTTATTAAATTTCTGCACCACCTTTAGGTTCAGCACCCATTGGAGAAACATAATCACGGAAAAGGTTTATTTGCTGTTCAAAAGGTAATTCTTTAACTTGGTTTAACAGGGCTTCAGCTTCTGAGGGAAGGCGATAACCAGCAGGTACAGGAATAATTACATTGCTATCCATTCCTTGAGATAGACGGTACCAAAATAGTAACTTGGTGGTATCGCCCAAAGAACCATATTCTCGGCCAATTTGAGTGTCTGCTTTATTAATCAAGTCCCGCTGAATTTGTAGTTGTTCTTCGTGACTTAATTCTTTAACTTGATTAAATAACCCTTCGGCAATTTCTGGAGAAACAGTACTAGCCGCAGGAGCCGCAGGAGTTACAGCACCACCCATTTCTTTATAGATGAACCAGAATAAACCTAGTTGTTGATCTACATCCAATTGTCGCCAAGATTGGAGACATTTACGAATGGTGGGATCGCTGGTTTGAGTATAGGTCATAACGAATTTATTGGTGATTTATGTTGCCATTAGTCACCTTATCAAACACAGATTTAGAGTTTAACCCTACTGAAGACAGATGTAGCTGAATCAAAGAGAATATTGAAGATGAATTCCGAGAATAATCAATTTGATTTATAACCAGTTGCCTACTAAAACGTAAGGGGCCCAATAGTAAGGATGCTTATACTCAGGATCTGTCAAAAGTAACATTTGAGCGCGTTTTAAAGCTTCGGCTTTACTCTCTTTAGTATTAGCAAACTGCTTATAAAACTCACCCATAATGGTTGCAGTAGCTTGATCGTCTACACTCCATAATGTTGCTAATGTACTACGCGCTCCAGAACGCAGAGCAAATCCTGCAATTCCTAAGCCAGCACGTTTATCGCCACTAGCGGTTTGACAAGCGCTCAGAACTAATAACTCGATCGCATTTCTTTGACTTGTCTCTCTGCTTTGCAATAAAGAACTCAATTCGTTGACGTTAACGCGATCGCTTGATAAAGCTGGGTCTTTCTCTTGAGAATTTTTCCAAGTCAAAATGTATGTGTCTTCGGCGTTGGAAGCAAACTGACCGTGGGTTGCAAGGTGAACTACAGGTGCAGAAAATGACTTGATGGCTTTTTCTAAAGCTATTTTGGTAAATTGGCTGTCGAGCAGCACTTTTGCTGGTACTTCTTGTTGAATTGTCGCAATTTCGTTTTTGACACTGGGTAGTCCTTCAAAGGTTCCTAGCGCTTCTGTAATTCCCGCCGCAATGGTACGCGGTTTTTGTCTGGCTAAGGAACGGTTAGGTAACAGGTGTAACCCAGGTGTCAGCGCAATGTTATATCCCTTCTGAATGAGATATTGTTTGCCATCATGCAGTGCAGCCATCGGTACACTCCGCAGTGTTCCATCTAAAACAAACACCAAGTTCTGCACTTTATATGCTTGTAATTGAGGTTCAATATCTCTAATTAACCAGTTATAAACTTTTTGGGAAACAGGTAAAAAGTCACGAGTTGAGCGTGTTACCAATGTTGCTCGGAGTTTCTGGATAGTCTTTTCTACTTCTGTTTGAGAAACTGGAATTGGTTTGGGACGTAATAACAAGTTCTGTTTTTGGCTCTTTAACTTGTTGGGTAAAGAAACAATTACTTCCAAGCGATCGCTCAAAATAATCGGATAAATCACTGCGGCTGTACGATCAATTTCATCAATCTGCACAGGTTTAGCATCTAAACAAGCTTTGCGAAAGAAGTTGTCTAATTCTGCTAATTGCAATGACTCAATTACATCCCTGGCAGTTTTGAGATTTTTTTGGCTGGCTTCAGAATTGTCTTGATATGGCGAATTTTGCAGCAGTAAACTCACTAGTTCTCGATAAACAGGCTCAACTCCCTCTTGAAAGGAAAACTGCACTTCGCGGTTAATGGCGACTAAATCACTCCGCAACAACTTGAGAATGTTCACGGCTTTGGTGTAAGACGCGATCGCCCCTTGTTCGTTGCGTTGGGGATTATCTTGCGCTTTGAGAATTCGGCCTAATTGCCAATGCCAACGATAGGCAATATCAGTTGCACCAATACCTTCAGCTAATTTTAATGCTTGTTGGGTAAGTTGTTGCGCTTCTGACCACTGGTGAGTTTGCTCATACAAATTACCTAATGTCCCTAAAGCATAAGCTTCCGCCCGCGTATCCTTGAGGGTTTTGGCTTGGTCAACAGCGGTAGCAATAATTTGGGCTATCGCTTTCCATTCCACATTCGCCCCATCCAAGCTTTTTACATTACTCAAACTAGCATCTGCTACTAGCTCATTCTTAGGACAACCAGCATTTATTCCCATTTTGGCAGGTTCAGTTAGCTGTTTAAAACATGTCAAACTCTGAGCAAAGTTAATCCGCGCATAAATGGTTTTGCGACTTGTGGGTGCAGTATTCAGTTGTTGCTGAATTTCCGGCCACAAACTTTGTACTTGATGCCATTTTTGCTGATCTATAAACAGGTGCATCTGATTGAGTTGTGCCTGTACCCTAGTTAAGGGTGATTTTGTAAAGGCAGCTTTTTGGTAATAATCTAAAGCTTGTGTAATTCTCTGACTTTTCTCGTCGGGACTTTTACCTAAACTCAATGCTTGGGCAGTGTTTCCTAAACTCAAATAAATTTCGGGAATTAATTGGGGATATACTTGTTGGGCTATGGATAAACTTTGCTCTAACACTTGTAAAGAGCCAAGTTGGTCTAAATCTTTTACCTGAATATCTTCTTGAGTTAAATCCCCTACTAACCGCAAGGTATTACCTAAATTCAGTAGTCCTGTGGCTTTTAGAGGAGAAGCTGGTTGTTTTTGCAAAACTTGATTTACTTGAATTAAGGTGATTTTGGCGCGGCGATACAGTCCTAATGCTTGCAATGCCTGAGTTTGATTGAGTTGGCTACCTATCTTCCCGGCATCATCACCCATTTTGCTATATATAGCTGTGGCTTGCTCCCAACTGGTTAATGCTTCTTGGGAATGTCCTGATGCTAGTTGCACTTGTCCTTGAGTGTTCAGCGCTTGGGCAAGTATCGATAAATACTCACGAGAATCGCTTTGTCGAGCAACTTTTAATAATGCTAAACTCTCTGCGATCGCTTTCTGAGCCTGGGGTAATTGCCCTACTTGCTGATGAGCCAATGCCAAATAGTTTAATGCTAGGGCTTGATTTAGATGATCTCCTTGAACCTGAAAGCTTCCCGCGGCCTGTTGGAATAACCTTGCAGCTTCTGTAAACTCTTCTGATTGGTAAATTTGAATACCCTGTTCTAAAATTTGTTGTGGACTTGTTGATAGCAGAGTATTGGCGATAGGCGCAGTAATATTTTGAATAGCCAGTTGGTAAGAGTTAGGAATTAGGGTAACTGGTTGAGTAATTTGTGATAGTGTGGCTAAAAAAAGAAGTGCAGACATAGGATGAGTCGCTCCCACGGGCAAAGGCTGGTAATTGAATTTGTAATTCAGACTGGCGGAAAAAAGTTTTGCTAAAAGTGGTTTATTTTGTAATGGCAGAACTCTGTTTGATTATTCAAACTTCAGACTTTTAAAATGGTTGCGTATAAACTAGGGAAAAATACAGCCCATTTTCCTGCAAGGTGTTATTGCGAGAATTCGCATCAATTAAGGGAATTCCCCAATCAAAACGGGCATTGATGCGATCGCTTTGCCACAATAATCCCAATCCCACAGAGGCGAGGCTGTTGGGGTCGGGATCGGCACGATTAGAACTGTTGTAAGTAGTTCCATAATCAATAAATGGTGTTAGTTGTAATACACCTCCTAATTGAGGAGCGCGCAGGATGGGATAGCGTAACTCGGCAGATATAAAAAAAGCATTATCTGTCAAGAGTAAATCTTGACGATAGCCCCGCACTGTTTGTTGACCACCTAAACCAAACTGTTCTAGGGGTACTAATGCTCTATCAGCTAATTGAGCATCAGCACGTAGTAAGAGTAAGGTATCGGGTGCTAAGAGGCGTACCCATTGCGCTTGTCCCCGCCACGAGAAAAATCTACTATCTGGTGGCGCGCCGCTGTTGGTAGCATCAAAGGCATCTAGACCAAAACTAAATTGCGATCGCGCTGCAAATACTTCTCTACTATTGCGTTGTGTCCAATCTTGAAAAAATCGCAGTACTGAAAGGCGCGTTTGCCCATCCACAGATCCCGGTGAAGGAAACGGAATACGTTCACCAGCCAAAGACTCTAAATAGCCAATATCACTGTTGCGCCGATTGGCTGTAATTCCCAAAGCAAATTCTGTGGTGGGAGTTTGAATCAGCGGTTGGCGAAATGTCACAGCAAAGTCTTGAGATCTACCTTCAATATCTAAAATATCGAAGGGTTCTTCTACTACATTACTAGAGGTGTAGTTATATTGAAACTGCACTGTCCCATTGTAGGGATTGACTGGTAATGTGTAGCTGACATCAACATCATTGCTACCATCCGTGTTGGCATAAGCAAGGGAAAGTCCATCACCTAAACCTAATAAGTTGGCTTGGGTAAGTTGAATTTGTCTTTGAAAACTGCCAATACTAGGGACTCGATTATTATTTAAGCTAACTTGGGCGCTGAAGGTTTTGGCTTCTGATACCTTGACATCAATGATGCTACTACCAGGGCGAGAACCCGCTGCCAATTCCGCCGAGATATTTTTAATTAAGGGATTAAGTTGCAATAGTTGCAGTGCTTGCAGTAACTTATTTACGTTGAGGGGTTTGCCAGTAGCTACGGCGATGCGACTACGCACATAATCTGGGTTGAGCCGTTTGAGTCCTCTAACTTCTATACTTTCAACGCTACCTTCAATTACTTGAATTTTGACTACATCACCTCTAGATTTGAAGGTTTGATCAGCTGGGATAAATGCCCCAGATGAAATGTAACCTTTGTCTGTATAAAGTTTTGTCACTGCATCACTGACTCTCAGCAATTCTGCAAAGGTGATGGGTTTACCAGTAAATTCTTGGGTAACTTTTGCTAGTTCTTCCGGGCTAAATACAGTACTACCAATTACTTCAAAGCGGGTGACTAGAATTGTGTCTCGTACACCACTGGGGGCTGTTTCTGGCGGGGGAGTAGTTTCCCTAGGCGTTTGGAATAAGTCTTCTGGAGGTGGTAGGGTGGGAGTCTCTGGTGGCGTAGGTTGCGGTAGCTGTGGCCTGGGCAAAGTTTCTGGTGCTGGCAGATTTGGCCTGGTTTGAGCTACTAGATGAATATTCACCGTCTGCGCTTTCACAGGACTAAGAGATAAATTATCGAGAAACAAGGTTGCAAAAATTAACAGATTGAGCGAGCGCATCTGATATTTCGGACTCAAAAAATATTCAGCAGACATGATAGATAGAGATAGATATACACACCCAAAAATTCTTACAGATGAATTTATCTACTGATTCTACCAGTATATTTGCGTAGGTAATATTTCTATTTGATAAGTTTTCCAGATTAGCTAAGAGATGAGTAATCTTGAAAAATCAGGATAGTTCTGCTGATATTACATCTCAGAATAATTTACCCCAAAATATTTTAAGTATTTTTGATGACGATTAATATGGATATTAATAATTAATTAAATTCTACTTGCAGTGCGATCGCTTATCGATGCAGCGGCTTGATGGTATTTATTTAGCAATTATCAAGATAATTATTCTCTGAAGTTGGAAGCATTATGAAAGGAGTGATACATCGTATTTTCTGGAGCGAGACGCAACGCTGTATTGTAGTCTTCCATCGCTTTTTTTTGTTCGCCTAGGTCATTGTAAGTCTGACTACGCCAAAGATAGAATAGAGCGTTTTGCGGATGGATGCCAATTGCTTTGCTATAGTCATCAATTGCTCCTTGTTTGTCACCAAGATTCTTCCGGCGAAAATTAGCTCTTTCACCGTACAGATAAGCATTTTGGGGATTTATCCCAATCGCCTGATTGAATTCATCAATAGCTCTTTGACTATCTCCTTGTTTGAAATGACTATAAGCTCGTTTAATATATGTTGTAATATCTGTAACTTCTGTATTTATATTATGCAGATTTTCTTTAGTATCTATGTCCGTTGAGATAAATTTTTCTCCGGGGACAGTTGCGGCTAAATTTGTTTTTTGCCCAGAAAGTTTGCTCAAGACCGACTTGTTATTTTTCACCGCCAGCCAGCCAAATATTCCACTACCAGCGACTACAAGCATGAGAGACAATTGTTGTCCAATACCATTTTGATTAGAACTAGAACTAATGGCGGTCAACTGATTGAGATTACTTCTGTAGGTTTGATCAGCTATTGCAGGTTTGATTTTACCTAAAGATGTAAACCATGTTATTGTCATTAGTGCTGTAACAGTAAGTAGTCTGTGCTTCATAAATTAGCTCGATTTGACTTAAGGAGGGTTTACAGCCAAGCATTGATGCCAGTCATTAACTAAATAAGAATGGATTGACCTTGCTGTTGTCATTGCCAGCCAGATTAATTGTTTTATCTTATCCAGGGATTTAAATTAGGAACTTTTATTGCTTCTAATTGTCCCAAAGTTATTCATTCTTGACTTCTGTGTTAGTACTTATCGAGTATAGTAGCAATCATTATCGCTAAAAATATCTATTTTGCAGCAGATATCAGCTTTTTGTATACAATCATCCTTTAGGTAGTACAGTAATATCTATATACCAAATTTTACAATATTCAAGATATACATAATACAGTAGATAGCTATGGCGATCGCCTATTTCAGAAGTAAGAAAAAATTGCGGATGAAGCGATCGCATTTTATTGTCAATTTTTATTATCTCATCGACAAAGCGCCGCGAAGAAATTGGCTATGGGACAAAAAAAGTGCTGTTAGCAGTAGCAGAGCGTGTAGCTAGTACTGAATTGAAAGTGTCGAGGATAAAACCAGTTGTATCAAAGCTTTGAGTCGGAGGCTATGTCTTAATTTATATGAATAGAGCCATCAAAAGTAAATATTAGATAAAGCTGTTTTTGTATATATGAAGTACAAGTTTATATATTTTTCGGCACAAGGCAGCAAAATTTAAAATTATGCGAAAAGTTGAGCTAGTATGCCGCTAATACAAAAATGCAGCAACATCACTACTCATAGTAGAAATTTACTTATTTGCTCAAAGCTTCTATCTAACGCTAGAGCTTATCTAGCTCCTCCAGAATTTCTTTAGCAGTTTGATATCTTCTTAGATAATCAAAAGAAGTCATCCGTTCTAAAATTGCTGCTAACCCATCCGAAACTTGTGCCTTATCGCGCCAAATTAGTACAGTTGTCTGCGGATCACGCTCAATTTCTTTAGCATTTTTTCCAGTTAAAGCTTGAATTCCAATCATTCCCAGAGCATGAATATCACTGTTCAACCGTGGCTGACCCATAAGTTGTTCCGGTGAAGCATAGCCAAGCGTCCCCACCGCCACGGTCAAGCTTTCTTCTTCTTGATGTGGTTGAATTTGTTTGACTGCACCAAAATCAATCAATACTATCCTATTGTCCGTTTCGCGACGCATCAAATTACTGGGTTTGATATCTCGATGGATCACATTATGATCGTGGACAAATACTAATACCTTCAAAACATCCCTTAAGATTTTGATCACCTCAGCTTCCTCAAAACGCTTACCAGCAATCAATTCATCTTGTAAGCAATGCCCTTTAATATACTCCTGCACTAAATAAAATTGCTGATTTTCTTCAAAGTAAGCCAGTAGTTGAGGAATTTGCTTGTGCTGACCCAAAATCTCCAGAATTTCTGCCTCTACACGAAATAAACGCCTAGCAATTTCGAGAAATCTAGGGTCTTTCTGTGCTGGTTGTAAATGCTTGACAACACACTTTGGCGAACCTGGGCGTTTGGTATCGTCGGCTAAGTAAGTATAACCAAAACCCCCAGAACCTAGTACTTGTGCAACCTTGTAGCGATTGTTCAGCAATTGACCGCTTTGGGGCTGACTATCAACAGGTGACTTGGCTTCGTTACTAGTAGCACCACCTTCTCGCAACAGTGATTTCAATAAGTCTATGGTTTTTTCTTGTTCTTGAATCTGATTAGCAATTTTGTCTCGCTGTAGTTTTTCCGAGTAGGCTGTGTAGACAACTACGCTACCAGCTGCTGCAATTAATCCAATTACAGGCTGTGCTAGTGGTACCCATCCGGCTTGGGTAAAAATAATAAAGCCACTACCTATCAAGAAAACTAAAGCGCCTCCACTGGCTAATCCTAAAAGCAGTGGATGCTTAATTCTCCATCCTATCAACGCACCTATTACAGTCCAGCCCCAAAGCCAAGTTATTTCTCCCCATTGAGGGAAGAACCAAAATATTGGTCTTTGGTCAAGAACTCCACTGAGAATCTCACTGACAATGTGAGTATGAATGACAATTCCTGGCATCTTTCCCGCGTTGTCTTGTCTACCAGTAGCATAAGGAGTGTTGCGAATATCTTGCTTACTGGGTGCTGTAGCGCCAATTAAAACGATTTTGCCATTAACCCAATCAGGATTGACTTTATTGTTGAGTACGTCTGTAAAACTGACTGTTCGGGCAACATTATGAAAAGAACGGTAGTTGAGCAATATTTGAAAACCACCATTATCTGCTTCTACATAACCGCCAGCATCTTGTGGTAAGCGTTGAAACACAGCTTTACCTAATTTTAATTGTAATGCGTCACCTGTTTGGGTAATTTGTGGTTGGATTTTGGCTGTGTCTGCTAGATATTTCAATGCTGCTGCAACGGCCAAAGACTGCTGACTTTGGCAAGGTGTTTTTGGCTCAGGATTAACAAATAGCAGAGCGCGACGAATAACTGCATCTGGGTCTTCTGGAAGATCGGCAAACCCGACATTATTTGCATCTAATCCTGGTGGCGGGGGCGTTGTCGTGCTACAAATTGGAATAATTTTCTTGTTTGTTTGCAAGCGGTTCAGCAGTTTGGCGTTACCACGACCAGGTTCTATTTCTATAGGTACATCTCGAAAGAAGTCTAAAGCAATGACACGGGCTTGGTTACTTTCTAATTTACCTAAGAGTCTGTCTAGTTCTTCATCTGTGGGTGTGATGTGCTTGAGTTCTTGGATATCTTGCTCTGTAAATCCCACAATTAAAAGACGAGGATCAGGAGGTAGATCTGCACGCCTTTGCATCATCTGGTCAAAAACCTTCAGTTCAAAGTATTCTAATAGTCTGAGCCTTTGAACCCCAACCAATATGAGTGTAACTAGCACGCTAGTAACTATGACTGGCTGTGTGAATAATTTTTTCGCCCCTGCAAACATAGTCTTACGAAAGTTGGATCTTTATGGTAGGTCAACTACGTTAAAGTACACAACTTTGGCGTTAGTTTAGCCATACACATTAAAAGTAATTGTAGATTGATCATTGAGACTTTTAATGCTGTGTATCGGAACTGGAACAAAAGTAATTAAATCTCTAGAAGTAGGGAAAATTATCTTTGATTCTCCCTACTCTAATTTATATTAGTTAGCTTTGGCGATCGCACCGCAAGCTAGACGACCACCGCCAGCCTCATCGGCTGTACCACCAGATTTCTTTTGATCCTGGAGTTTATGGATAATAACTGCACTACCATCACCATCAAATAAGCTGATGGGACTATCAGAAAGAGTCACACTGCTAATAAATGCTTCCAAACGACCTTGACCTAAAGGATTAATTTTAATATTGGGTAAATCACCTAAATGATAAGGATGGTTCTTTTCTACCGGCTTTGATGAACCAAAGGGGCCAGGGTCAAAGTGTCCACCAGCAGAACTAAAAGGCTTTTCTGTACCTGTTTCACAAGCACCTGTTTCATGAATGTGAACCCCATGTAATCCTGGAGTCAAGATTTTGGGATCACCTTTAAGTTCTACAGCCACCCAAACAGACTGAAGTTCGCTATTTTGTACGGCTTTCAGTGTCCCTGTAATCCCAGGGCCACTAATTTGAGCTTGAGCTTTTAGCTGTGGCCCAGCACCATTAGAAGGAGAAGCACAAGCTGTTAATAGTACTAGACAGGCAATAACGATGTACGAGATAAATTTCATAACTCAGATTCTCAAAACTCTATCAACACTAGTTTTGTCGTTCAATATCTTGACTACAAGAAGGAAATAAAAATGCGTGAACGTTTACGTAAATGGATACAGGATTTTCAAGAGTGGATTATTTTCGCTGTGATATTTGTATTGTCAATAGTAGTGATTCGGGTTTTTGAAGATAAACCTCCATTTAAAAGTATTGTGGAATCATTGATTAGCTCTAAGTTTATTGGTACTCTGCAAGACTTGAGTATTTTAGCGGCGGTCATTCTTTACTTCCGAGAAACTCCTTCCCGCAAAAAACAGGCACATTATGAAGCATGGCGTGTAATTAACTCAGCTTATGGACAACGAGCTAGTGGAGGTAGAATTCAAGCATTACAAGACTTGAATGATGATGGTGTTAGCTTGGCTGGACTCACAGCCGATAAAGCTTATCTAGCTGGAATTAACTTAAAAGGAGCCGATTTGCGAGATGCGAATCTCGAAGGTACTAACCTGAAAAATGCTTGTTTGCAGGAGATTGATTTACGCAATGCGAATCTTCAAAAAGCTGATTTGAGATATGCCAATCTTGAGAGAGCAAATTTAAGAAATGCCAATCTTCAAGGACAAAGTACTAACCTCAGCTACACAAATTTTCAGAATGCTTACTTAAGCCATGCCAATTTTCAATTAGCCTACCTTTGGAGTGCAAATCTTCAAGGGGCTGATTTAAGTTATGCCAATCTTCAAGAAGCGGATCTCAGTTATGCCAATCTGCAAGGGGCTAATCTCAAATATGCCAATTTTCAAAGTGCTGACCTCAGTCCGACCAATCTTGAGAAAGCCAACTTTCAAGGTGCCGACTTGCAAAATGCTGATCTCAGAGATGCCCAAAACTTGAATCCAGAGCAAGTTAAATTAGCTAGGAATTGGGAACATGCTAAATATGATGAGGCTTTGCGAATGCAGTTGGGGTTAAGTCCATTTAGCCAAAATATTGAAGTCTTGCCACCAGAAAACCCTGGTCAGGACGACAATTTATCCGATATTCAGCAATCCCAACTCCTCGATGATTTTTAAATTTGCTGGATTGAGTAACTAAGCATCTATCACTACCCTACCGACAGGATAAGCCACACAAGTTAAGATATAACCTTCTTTAATTTCACTTTCTTCTAAGGCTTCGGGATCATAGCCTTCCATTTTGACATTTCCTTCTAATTTACGTTTTTTGCAAGTGCCACAAACCCCAGAACGGCAACTACTGCGGATTTTTACTCCTTCTTGATCAGCCATATCCAGGATACTTTCTTCACCGTCACAAGGTACGTCTTTACCTGATTTCGAGAAAACTATCAGTGTTTGGCTAGAAGATGCTGGAGGGGGAGAGACTGGAGTTGGTGTAGCGGCGACTGGGGTTGTTGCTACGCGTGCTGCTACATCTTGAACTGCTGCTTCTGTGGAGATTTTGCCCAACATTTGGCGCAGTCCTAAATTACCCACAGGAGTAGGAGAAACTTCTACTTTAGCCGCAAGCTCTGGGGCTTTTTTGATTTTTTTCCGAGGTGGGCCAAAGCTTTCTTCATAGTAGTTCTGCATTGGAAAGTCGATGCTTTCCAGCAAGTCATTGACCGATTCCATAAATGGGTTCGGGCCACATACATAAACTGTGCGTTCTTTATAGTCTGGCGCAATTAGTTTTAACATTGCTGGATCAAGTCTGCCGGTGAAACTCATCCAACTTTGACCGGGTTCACGACGGGTAATGCTAACTGCCAGATTAAAACTTGGATGATTTGCTGCCATCCAGTCTAGTTCCTGCCGATAAATGATATCTCTGGGACTACGGGCGCAGTGGAAAAAGACGACATCAACGTTAGAGGCGGTGTCATACAACCAGCGGGACATAGACATCATGGGTGTGATGCCACTACCTGCTGATATTAGCAACAGTTTTGGTGAAGGATTGGCAAAGCAGGTAAATTTACCTGTTGGGCCATTCAGTTTCAATGTGCTACCAACCTTGAGGTTATCGTGTAGCCAGTTGGAAACTAAACCTCGTGGGACATCTGACCCAGCATCATTAGGTGCGGGGACGCGTTTAACAGTGATTTCTAGGGTATGGGGACGGGAAGGTGTGGATGAGATGGAGTAGGAACGCAACACCTGTTCGCCGTTAATTTCTAGGTCGAGAGTGACAAACTGGCCTGGTTTATAAGTAAAGAGCTTTGGTGGGTCGGCAACGAAGCGAAAGGTTTTGACATCGTTGGTTTCATCAATGATTTGGGTACATTTAACGGTTAAATCTCCCTTCATCCAACGCTCAATTTGGCTGTGATCTACTGTCGCTAGTGGCATATACTCTTCGGGAGCTTGGGCGACTGCGGCAGAGATTGGCTGTGGTTCAGGAATTGACGGTGAAGCAACAGCTGCGATCGCTATTTCTGGCTGTAGAGCTTGACCGTTACTTGTCGTGATCACGTTAGTAGTAACGTTAACATTCAAATCGATCATGGTTGGTTCATTGCTGGATACTGCTCCGATCACCATCACAAAGAACCGCCCAATCTGCATCATGTCTCCTGTTTTCAGAGCATAATCCTGATTGATTTGAATTTGTTCTGCATTTAACCGCGAACCAGCACGACTTGCCAAATCAGTGTAATAATAATTGCCATTTTTGAGAGAAATTTTGCCGTGCATCCGACTGACTTCGGCACTATCTAACACCACATTACAGTTAGGATAGCGCCCAATTAGACACTCATGATTGAGCATTGTGTCTAAGTTGAGGTCTAGTTCTTTGAGTTCATTGGGTTGCTGTGGATCAATGATTCTGAGTTTAAGCATATTAATTACCTAATATGTCAATTTCTATGTGTTTATACTGTCAAAATCAGGGAAATTGTTTACATTTTATGTTGTAATCATTACCTAAACTCAACAGAGGTAATGAGGAGTGCCAAAAAACTGGCGTTGATTGGTTTAACTGGGATGGCAGTACCATCCCAGTTAAATTATTAGAGTTGCGTTATGGAACAAGCTTGTCCTAGACTTGCTTGCAGACGATTACTCAAAAGCTCCAAGATATTTCTGGCTAGTAAGGTGTCTTGGGCCAGCACTGCCTCAAAATTCTCAGCATTGATTCTCAATGTCTTCGTTCTGGTACCGGATGCTACTACAGTTGCCGCATAGTTAGTGTGGTTTAATACTTCTAATTCACCAATGGTTTGCCCAGGTAAAATCATTCCTGACAAATCTTGATTACCCATGCTTTGACTGACTCTAGCTTCACCGTCGATTAAGACGATCAGATCATGAGCCACTGTACCCATACGGCAAATTTCTTCTTCTGGTCGATAGACTCGGACATGGCTATTTTTCGCTAAATCAATCAGGACATTTGCTTTTAGTCCAGAGAAGAAGCTGCTCTTATACAGCCATAACAACTTTTCTAAGGTTCCTAAAGCTTCAGCTAAGGTGTCTCCTTGTTGGGCTTGCATTTCCCATTGCACCAGAATCACTAGATCGTCGCCACTACTGAAGCGGACAACATCACCCTGTTGAAGTTGTGCTTGCTGATCAAGGATTTGTGTTTTACCAATCCGCAGACCGTTGCTGCTACCTAAATCTTTGACGCTCACGCCTTTTTCATCTAAGTAGAATATGGCGTGCTGACGCGAAACGCGGTTATCGGAAATGATGATATCGTTGCCAACTTCACGTCCGACACGAACTGTTGACTGTTGAAACACCCGTCTTTCTACACGTCCCATGATTTTGATTTGAGCAATCATGGTCGGTACGGTATTTTTGGCGTGGGTCTGTCCTTGACCAAGAATGCGTCCGGCTGTTTCGATCACCAGTTGATCTTTAGTGGCCTTTGTATCTAACAACTGACGAGCTTGTTGGAAACCAAGACTAGGATCGATTTGATGTAGCGCATACAGACTGGCTGCTTGGACTAAGGGATCAATGTCTTGTAGTAGTTGCATTAAGACATCAATAATCACATCAGAACGTAATGCTGGTTCTGGGATTTGGGTGGGCGCTACGATAGAACTCCAAGTAGAGGTAGTGGCGGGAGCAGAATTCCGAATGGAATTGGGAGCGTCGATTTGTGTATCGGCGATTCCCGGATTGATGTCTGTGGCTATACCAACTGACTGAGTTACTAAGTCTTTGGCTTGGCGTAAGGAGGCGATGACTCTCATACTGAGACGAGATATCCACTTCGACTGCTCTTCGTTAGACCGCAGAATATCACCTAAAATATTTGCTGCCAGTACACCGATAGAACGGGCAATGTCGAGGGCTTCTGGGGTATCTCCTAAAATTTCTAGGATGCTGAGTAATTGGGTGACAATCAGTTTTTGTTTTTCTTGGACTGCTTGTCGCAATAGGACGTAAACAGGGGCTTGGGGATTGGAAACTAAGTTTTGCAGCGCTTGATAGCGAACCGCTAAGTCTTGCAATTGAGATAATAAAGTCTCGGCTGTCCTTAGTAGTGCGCCATCTTGATTAAACATTTCTGCCAAGACTTGTTCTTGTTCGGCAGATGTGATGGCATACTCTTGACGCAAGCTCATGATTTGCTTTTGCTTGCGCTCAAAGGCATCTGATAAGGGAGTGCCTGTTTCTACTAGTTCTTGAATAACTAATTCGAGTGCGCGACGATAACTGTCAATCCGCAGTTGGTTTTCGCGGCTGAGTTGTCTTTGAGGATCTAGTAGGGCGGGGTCTTCGACACCTAGTTCGGCGAGTACGGAGTAGTGTTCTTCATCGCTAATGTTGAGTTCTTTGCGGACATCTTTGAGAACTTCTAAGCTGTCGGCAGATTGGACGTTACCTTCTTGGAGAGATTCTTGCAATACGCCTTTATAGACACGCAGTCTATCGGCTCGGTTAAAACCAGGGAGGACTTTAGCTAGAACATAGACTTCGTTGGGTAGGAGGTCTTGGAGCGATCGCCCTTCGAGGAATTTGCCCCAATCCACCGCTAGTTTGTTCAACTGACGACGCAAACTACTCGCTAAACTCTCACGGGAATAATTGTCTCTGCTGCGTCCTAAACTTCTGTGTAGCCACAAGCTACTGACTAACACGATTACGGCGTTCAGTACCAAAATCCCCCATTGGGGAAACAAGCTGATGTTGGGACGACCACCAAAGGAAAAGAAGACGTTAAAGGAGATAAATGTACACAACACAAAGCAGACGTGTAATATATCTTCTTCGCTAACGTTTCTACCTTGGCGCTTGAGGAAGGCACGATAAGCATTTTCTAGGGTTTGACAAATCAAGTAGCTTAGGGCAGCACAGATCCCAATGGTCAGAGGAGAAGCAATAATTTTGGGTATGGGAATAGCTTGACCAAAGATGTAAAAACCAGGGTTGAATAGGGTGCTTAATTGTCCTTCTTCATGTGTCCATGCTCCTGAGTAGTAATAGTCCCAGTTGCCTGCATACAAGAAGTAGTAGAAGTAGAAGCCAAACATCAAGCCAAAATAGGTGTAGAACACTAATTTTTGGTCTGGTCTGGTAATGCCTTCCCAATAGGAGCGTTCGGAGTCAATATCTATACAAGGAGATTGACAGCTAACACAGGCACTTTTTTCGTTACCACTGGTATCTACCGACCGACACATAGATTGAGTGATACTTTGAGGCGGCTTGAGGTGAGCATCAGTACCTAATAAGCCTCTGGGGCCTGTATAAAACATCTGCACGGGAGCCATTGGGCAGAAGTATTGACACCAACTTCTACCCTTGAATAAATAACCCACACCAATTGACGAGGTGATGGTGAATAGCAAAAACAAAGCCATTGCGGTGCGATCGCTATTCACAAACAAAATGCGGATGTTCAAGCCCAGGTAAAAGAGGAACATTTGCAGGTACAGGTAATTCCGCCCTAACCAAGATTCCTTTTCTACCCCAGCTAGTTCATAACGCACGTTACCTGTTTCCGGATTAACCACTTTGCGCTTGCGCTGAATTCCCAAAGCGCGGGGAATTTGGGAGAAGAAATACAACGGACAAATCCGCCGCCAAACTTCATGCCCCAATAGCACCAAAATCATGATCCCGATGGGCAATACCATTGCCCAAAAGATCCGCGCTCCCATTGGGTAAGGCTGTTCTGGTAAACACACACCCTGGACTGCTACGCACTCATCAGGATCGAGGTACCTCTCAGGATGGAGATGGAAAGGACTTGCTGTATTACTTGGGTCGGTTAACCAAACCGAAAGTGGATCATAAAATAAAGAAAAAATTAATGTCAGCCAGCCGATAGCAAGCAGCCACCTGACTATGTGCATCTGTTTTTCTGGGACTTGACTAATCATTGTTTGCAGTTGCTATAACGTTAGAGTTTTAGTATGTTTTACTGGATAAAATTCCCTAGACTAGGTAAAAGTTCATAGAAAAACTATCAGCTACTACTGCCTTGATAGCTAACAAATAAACAATTTATTTGAAACACAAGCGGATGTAACTGCACAAGCAGCTTGATATTTGATTGCTTGTAATTTTGTGTGAAGTCTAGTGATTATACAAATTGATGACAGTTGTGCTTGGTGAAGTTTGTTGGTTATTAATGCTCCTGTTATACGTACGTATGATGTTATAAGGTTTTGCGTGCAGGAAATTAAAAGTTTTTCTTAATCATTGTTTAACGATGGTAAAGTTTCTGCTCATCTTTGATTGATGAGTTAATTTTTACCCCTAGAGGTCTACTGTATTGTGCAGCAAGATACTAGAGGTTCTTGAGTAATTTCTTCTAAACCTCCTGAGCGTAATAAATCTTCCCAATCATTTTTAATTGTCAGGTCGTTAGGGCTAGATTTACGCAATTCACTGAGAATTGCTAAAGAATCTTCCCAAAATCCGGATAAGGCGTAAATTGCCGCTTGTTCTTCTGGTTTGACTTTCTCTAATTCCGTCATCAGTGCAGCATCTGGTGCAATACGTTGAATGGAGCCAGAAACTACATAATCAAGCTGCCGATCGCTGCGATCACAAATTATCGAAAAGTCCCAGTGATAAGTTTTACCAACTTTTAAACTTGGTACATCTGATTTTTCTGGCAAATTCAGGCTGACAATACCAGCTTTAGTTGGTGTTGGCAAGGTTTGTTGATACACAACATTATCTTGATCATCTGACAAAACCAATTCCATGACTGGTGCAGATGTTTGCGGTACATAAAAGAAGAAACTGGGATTAGCGGCTGTGGTTCTTTGCATTAAATCTAAAGTTGGTGTTAGCGCCATTAAGCGTTTTTTACCAGGAATGCAAACAGCACCGTTTTCACTTAAACGTTGCCCAGCACGGGTGCCTCCCTGTACTTGCCGCACGGGTTTGCCCAAGTTGGTGGGAATATAAGTAACGTAGGTTTGACGCTTGTTACCATTGCGGCGATCGCGCGATACATAAATTTGGATATTGTTCACCGCTGTGGTAGCGTAGCGATCGCCTGGTCTTTCCTGAAGTGCTTGTTTAAAATAATTCAAAGCGGCTGAGTAATTCCTCTGACGGGTAGCACTGTAACCCATCTGCATATATTGGTTGTAGTTTGACTGAGCTTGAGCTAAGTAAGTAGGCAGGGCTACAACTTTATCTGCGCTAACAGGTAAGAGAGAGCCAAGCATTAAGGTTACACAGACGCATCTTATCAGGAAAAACGGTTTCATAGTCAATCCCTTCACTTGGGCTTTACTGTATGTTCATACAACATAGATAGGTTGCATTTCGCAGATCTATGCAAAATTTTATCTAGTCTTGTTGACAATTTTCAGTGTTACCTGTGAAAATCTCTAGTTGCTTGGATTAGTTAATTATGTGTCTCCTGCTGCGAAAGCCTACAAATAAACTATCTTGTCAATAATCTTGTCAATAATCAACTACAGATACTTAGACGTTAATGTTACTTAGCCATTTCTAGTGGTGTGTTATTCCGTAAAACTACTATAATCTAGTGACAACTGGCTTGTACACATTTTCATTTTCAAGATTAGTAACAAATACGTAAGATATTTATCCTAACTTTTTGTTAAGTTTACAACCCAGTTTATCAGCGTTGACTTAGCTTCTTATGGCATCTGAATTTTTCTGTAAATACTCATCCACACAAAATTAAAAGCTGACTAACAGATCAATTAGGCGTTGCATAAATGCTGGATGAATTCAGATGTTTAACCATAATTAAAGATTGATTCTTCGCGCAAAGGCGCATTTGCCATCAGGCGTTCTCGCAGAGTAGGCGCGAAACAAATTTCTTCCAGTTAATCAGCCATACACCCAATTAACCGTGGTGAGCAACAGTGAGTAATTATGAAAACAACTCGCTACAATTGGGATGCGTTAGGAAAGCATTGTTAAAGTATGAGATTGATTTCTGAACCACCAATTCCTGTAAAAATTCAAAAAATGAAGGAGAGGGTACGGTGGAGACATAGCACTATGCTCCAGCGAGGCATCGATCAAACCAGTATGATAATTGACGATGGCAAAGATGAGAATCCCGAATTTTCGTTTTTGGTGATTGGAGATAGTGGTACAAAATCTCATTACGGACACCACCCGCAACGTGAAGTAGCTAAATTAATGCTGGCGCATAAAGATGATTGTCGTTTTGTGCTGCATACCGGTGATGTGATTTATGTGGTAGGTTCCCATGAATATTACCCAGCCAACTTTATTGAACCTTACCGAGAATTTTTAGTGGGTGGCGAGAACCCCAAGAAGATTGCTTACGATCGCATGACCTTTAACTTACCGTTTTTACCGGTTCTCGGCAATCACGATTATTATGATGTGCCATTTGTCTACCGTTGGTTAACAGGTAGCACACTCAGGTTGAGGCGGATGTTGCGTTACAAAGATTTTGAAATTGGTTGGCATGGTTCTAATCAAGGAGATGCTTATTCACGCGCTTTTCTAGATTATCTAGCCGCTTTAACTTTTCCTGAAGAATTACACCACCATTTAGACCAAAATTACACAGGTAAAACAGACACTGGTCGTTGTTTGCGTTACATACCAGGAGAATTTACCCGTGTACCCAATCGTTATTACAGTTTTCGGTATGGTGGTATAGATTTTTTCGCGTTGGATTCCAACACATTTAATATGCCATCGCCTTTACCAACAACCCAAGCCGGAGAAATTTACCGCCGGGAATTGCAAAAGCGCCGCCAAGAAATAGACAAAGAAGAAGAACAGATTTTGGCAATAAGCGATCGCCTCAATCCCGATAACCCAGCCGATGCGGAACAACTCGACGACCTTAGTGCCAAATTAGACCAAATTAACGAAGTCAAAATTGACATCGAGAAACAATTATCATCTCATCAGTCACCCACAATTGATTTTGAACAACTAGAATGGTTGCGCGACAGACTCATTGAATCTTGGCATACTTCAGAAGTTCGCGGCCGGATACTCTTTTTTCACCATCCTCCATACGTCACCGAAGCCACAAAATGGAGTCAAGCACAAACTTTAGCAGTGCGTCATCGGTTACGTTGGGTTTTGGAACAAGTCAAAGAAAATCTTGGTTCCCTCACACAAGGCCGACCCTTAGTTGATTTAATATTTAACGGTCATGCTCACTGTTTAGAATATCTCCGCATAGCCGATACAGGATATGCAGATTCTCATATTCCTTGCATTGTCTCCGGTGGTAGTGGTCGCCGTCCTCGCCGTCAGCGCAGTGAGGGAACGGAATTGTTAGAGAGGTTTACTGAAGTTCCTAGTAGTCCGATTCGCAAAGTTGCAGATTCCCTACTTTATGTCGGTCGCTATGGTTACGGTTCTCAAACACGCTTACCTTATTCCTGCGTGCGAGTTGATGTTCAAGATGGTTATCCACTTAAATTTATTGTTCGACCTTTAGTCGCTGAACGCGTTGACCAACAATGGTATCAGCATGAAATGGAACCATTGATGTTGTGAATGAAGAGGAAGTATGAAGTATAAACTTTTATCTTTCATACTTTACCCGGCAACGACCAACTTACGAAGTCAAAGATTTACCAGATTTACCACAATATAATTGGTAAACCTGCAATCAAAGAAGCAACACTTGTCCAAAGAGTAAAGCGCTCAAGATTTCCTTCATCCAAAGCAAGACTCATTTGCTTAATTGCTGATAATAGTGCTGCTAATAGTAGTACAAAGAATGCAAAATATTTCAAAGCAACCATACTTTGCCCTACTTTTATGAAAAGTAAATATAGTAGGTTTTTAACAGGTTAAACCATGTTTTTTTGTTCCCTATTTAGCAATTAGAAGCCTAAGTTATTGAATAAAGAAAAAATACATATTTTAGAAGTATTGAGTGTTTAGTAGGACTTACAACGTCGATAATGTCGTTGCGACCGGAACGAGGCGTTTTCCCCCGTCACAATGGCTTTTGATGAGGTATGCCAACGGCACGAGGAAATTGAGACGGTGTGCTTGCTACTTTTCGCAGATATAAGCAGTGACGGATGCTATTAGTTAGGGGAGTAGTGAATTGTTCTATTGAGGCAATTTCACCACCTAATTGTTTAACAGCATTTTGCAAAGCTGTAGTTTCTTCTTCAGTCCAAGTACCTCGATAAATTACTGCTAAACCACCTTTTTTCAGTAATGGTAAGGTGTACTCTGCACATTCTGAAGCTGTACCGACGGCGCGAATTAAGGCAAGATCATAGGACTGGCGGTGTTGGGTTTGTTGACCAATTTCTTCCACTCTGCCAACGAGAGTTTTGCAATTGCTGAGTTCTAGTGTAGTTAATACTTTGTCGATAAAAGCAATTTTTTTGCGGGTGGAATCTAGCAGAGTAATTGTGCTGTTGGGTGCAATCATTCCTACCGGAACACCAGGAAAACCTGCACCTGTACCAATATCAATGACTGATGCACCTGTTTGAAGAGATGCAATAAATTGGTTGTTTAGTACAATTCCCCGCAAGGAATCCCAGAGATGTTTTTCCCAAAATTCTTGGGGTTCGGTAATCCGCGTTAAGTTTAATTGGCTGTTACCTGACAGAATTAACTCATAAAGTTGCTGGAATTGTGTCTGTTGCTGTGTAGTTGGTTGCCAATTAAGGGTTTGCTGCCAAATTTCTGCCATTTCTGGCAGCAAGGGATTGGTGGAATTAGTCATTAGTCAATGGTCAATGGTCAATGGTCAAAAGGCAGAAGACTCAAAGATGAAATTTCTTACTTTATACTTCATACTTTTGAAGTCACACTGTTGGTTGGGGTTCTTTCACTTTACTACTAAGTGTTGCTGGATCAACTGATTGCAGTTCGCCGTGATTGAGTGTCCAACAACGGTCGGCGATCGCTAACATATCTCCAGCATCATGTGTTACTACTAACAATGTCCAGTCTTGTTTGAGTTTCGCCAATAAGTTGACTAGTTGCTGGCGCATTGACCAATCTAAACCGGCGGTAGGTTCATCTAATAACAATACATTCGGCTGACGAATTAATTGCACTGCTAAAGCTAAACGCCTTTGCTGTCCTCCACTTAAAGCATAAGGCGCGGCAGACAAGGATAAATGCTCTAATCCCACTTCGCTGAGGGCTTGCTTGACTCGTTCTGACCCTAACTCAGGATGTCCTAGGCGCAATTCTTCTAAAATTGTCCCGCCGCAAAAGTGCCGTTCAGGAAACTGAAACACAATTCCAGCCAGTTGTTGTAGTTGTTCGGCGATGAGTTCTTGTTCTCGCCAAAACACTCCGCCAGAAGTGGGTTCGGCTAGTCCAGACAAAATTTCTAGTAAGGTGCTTTTGCCAGAACCACTAGGGCCGATAATTAAACCTAACTGTTGAGGCGGTAATTCTAGGTTAATTGACTTGAGAATTGCGGTTGGGCAAGCTGTGGGATGATAAATTAAATTTCTGAGATAGAGCATTTGTTAAAATTACCAAAAATTGGCGAATGACTCACTAACCAAGATTAACTACACCAAGCACAATCGGAAAATTCCGAATTAATTTATGCCATGTTACTCGCTTCAAGCATGATCTCACAGCCAAACTATCTCTCCATTTTGGCAGAAGAACCTTAAATTCAGGACGGTAACAATTCTGGGAACTTGCAAAAATTAGCCAAGTCAACCTGTTGAGAATGTGTTGACTGAAAATAGAACTCAATTAAGATGAAAATTTTTTGGCATTCTAGGTAACATATAAAGCTATTTCCACCGCAATTATTCTGAGGGTGCTGATGACTCAATTATTTCCCGCTACAAAAATAGTACTTACTAAATTAAGTAGATTTGCTCAGACAAGTTTGACAACTGCGATCGCCTTTAGTCTGTGGGTAACTCCATCTTTAGCTGGCGACCCCTTTGGCCGCAACGAACCACATCAAATTGGCGATCATACAGAAGCAGCTTTTAAAGCTATTTTCCAACAAGGTAATTATCCCGAAGCCGAACGTCACCTCAAGGAAGCCTTAGCCAAAGAACCAAATGAACCTTTAGCTTATGCAATGCAAGCATCGTTAGCATACACAAAGGGCGATTTTACAAGTTTAAATAACTACAGCCAGCAAATTCTAGACGCTGGGCAGAAATTAATTGCTAATGACCCACTCCGTGGTAATATTTACACTGCCGTTGGGCATTTTTTTGAAGGGGCGGTAATTGTGACGCGGGAAGGTGCGGCGAAAGGTGCTACCCAAGCTTTAGGTCGGTTGCGGCAAGTTTACCAGTATTTAGATAAGGCTGAAGCGATTTCGCCCAAAGACCCAGAATTGAATTTGCTCAAAGGCTATATGGATTTAATGCTATCTGTGAATTTGCCTTTTGCCAATCCTGATGAGGCAATTGGGCGGCTAGAGACAAGTGCTGCACCCAGATATTTGGCGGATCGGGGAATTGCGATTGGCTACCGAGATTTGAAACAGTACACTCAAGCTTTAGATTATGCTAATCAGGCGATCGCAGGCGCACCAAATAACCCGGAGTTGTATTATCTCAAAGCCCAAATCCTCAAGGAAAAGGGAAGACGCGAAAAAAGTCAAGAGTTGCTGCGAGATGCGATCGCTAATTTTGACAAAGCTTTAACCAAAAAATCCCAATTACCCGCTAGTTTAGTCAAACAAATTGAGCGAGAACGCAATAGTGCGGTCAATCAACTCAATAATTCCGGTAGATAACCAAAAAAGTCTGAAGTCTGAGGTATGAAATTTTAGGCTTCATTTCTCAGGCTTGAGGCTTGATTCTTGAATAGCCATCTCTTTGATATGCTTATTCTGAGCGACAGTAATTGAGATAGTTGAATGCACATTCAGTTTCGTGAATTTAATCCCTTTGATGTCTGGATTTGGTTAGGTTTTAGCACCGTACCTTCGCAACGAGAAAAAGAATATATAGAAGAAGTTTTTAATTCCTGGTTTTACTTAGGTAAATTGGGTGCATTTAACGCTGAAAATTTGCAAGTTCAAGAAACGGGACTAGAAATCAGCTATATGGATTATGACCCACAAGGTTATGACAAAAGCTTGTTAGCATTAATGCACAACATGGGCGAGATTGAGTACGAAGGACAATGGGCGCGTTGCTGGTTTGATTTGGGAACTAGTGATGCGATTTCTTTAGATATTTTAATCAACGCTCTCACCCAGCTTAGTGAAGAATATGTCACTATTGAACAATTGTATATTGGCGGCGAAAATGAAGATTGGCCTGTAGAAGATAGCGAAAGCCGTTCTTACTCTATATACGATAATTAGTGACAAGAATGAGTAAATCAGGGGAAATTCGGGTCATAGCTTTAGGACTAATTCGGGATGGTGAGCGAATTTTTGTTTCCGAAGGTTATGACCCAGCAAAGCAGTCTCATTTTTACCGCGCCTTGGGTGGCGGTATTGATTTTGGGGAAACTAGTTATACAGCTTTACAGCGAGAATTTCAAGAAGAAATTCAAGCTGAGTTAACTAATATTATCTATTTGGGTTGTATTGAAAATTTATTTATCTATAACAATCGCCAAGGTCATGAAATCATTCAGCTTTATCAATGCGATTTTGCTGATTCCAAGTTTTATCAACTAGAAAGTTTGATGTTTTCTGAATCAGGAACCCATCATCATCGGGCATTATGGGTTGACATTTCTCGGTTTAAATCTGGTGAACTTCGGTTAGTTCCCCAGGAATTTTTTACTTATTTATAAAGCCTAGATTTTTTTGAGAGTAGCTGCAAGCGATCGCAAAACCCAACAAAGTCTCGATGATGTTGGGTTCCGTTACTACATTTGTAGCAATTTATGTTCCTGGACGAGAGCGAATATGATCGGGTATATGATGGCGATCGCCTAATATTTCTAACAAAGGGCCATTAACATCAAATTTAACCATACTTACCGACGCGACTAAAATATTCACCCGATAGCGATAGCGTCCCAAATCAATTCCCAGTAAACTGCAAAGCATAATCCGAATTGTGGCTTTATGGGAAACTACTAAAACATTACCTTCGGGATGTTTTTCTTGAATTTCTGCAATTACAGGCATAGAACGGTTAGCAATATCTACCGCAGTTTCTCCACCTATTGGCGCATTCCAAGCAGGTTCTGTCAACCAGTTTACATAGTTTTGGGCATAATTCTCTTGAGCAAAGGATTTACTCTTAGTTTCCCATTGTCCGTAACTACCTTCTCTAAGTCCATCACGCAACTGCATCTCCATTCCAGTAGCATCACAAAATGGCTTGGCAGTTGCAATTGTGCGCTTCATCGGGCTAACATAAACAGCTTCCCACTGCAATTTTTGATAAACATCGGCAAAACTCGATGCCATTTCCATTCCTTCTTTTGTCAATTCTGCATCAGTTTCACCGCAGAAGTTACCACTTTGACTAAAAGTAGTTTCTCCATGTCGCAGTAAATATAAATTGAGTGTCATAGCTTGTATTGCGATTAGAATAAAGAAGTTTGTTCAAAAATAAAATACCATCAATCTCGCTATCGATTATGTAACACCAGGACAAAGTATTCAACTAAAAAAGTTAATCAAACACAAACTTTTGCTATCTAAAATAAAATTAGCGATTTCGCAGTTAAAAATATATAATAATTCAGGAATTATCCGGGCAAACTACTATTCAAGCGGAGAAAATGATCACTTGAAGCTTGCTGTATTTACTCATATCTATGTTTTTTAGATTTAATAACTTCAATCACATCATCGTGGCGTTGCCCTTCGATAATATCATTTAAATGAATCTTCCCATCAATATATTGCAAATGAATACGCCAGCCAGATAATTTATCAATATCGGCGCGATATATTGCTTGTTTAATGCCTTTAACTTTCCGCAGTCTCGTTTTGGGGAAAGTTCTAGTTCTATGGCATTCATTATCTTCTAATTCTGCCAATGCTTCGAGAAAATCAATTTTTAATTCATCAGGTAAAATTTTCATAGCTTCATAAATCACACCATGTTCATCTAGAAGTGGTTTAATCTGTGGCATCAGCTAGATTGAACCTCAATCTCTTGATTTTTCATACTAAAATCTTGGTAGAGATACTCAGCGACTGAACTATATGCTTGTGAAGCATTTTCAGTACTAACAACTCTAAATAAAGTGATCACCGTAGCATCAAAAATCGGATCATCATCAATTGTGAGGATAATTCTTAAATCTTTATCAATTATTAAGGCATAAAGAGAAGAATCATACTCAGTGTTAAATTTAATATTTTTTAATTTAAATGCCTGATTTTCTAGTAATTTTCTGTTTTTGGAAATTAAATCTACATAACGATTCAATTTCTTAATAATTTTAAATTTTTCCCTATTGTTAAATTTTTCTAAATCTTGTTCAAATTCTTTAGTTGATTCAATAAGTATTTCCATTTAAGCAATTCTTGAATCAGAATACGAAACTGAATTTAATATAGCTGAGAATTATCAATAGTTGAAGTGTTCTTAATAGCGATTATCAACAGTGCAGGCTCAATATTTTTGGTTAATTTGCTCAGAGGGTGAGATGGAATAAAAATAATGTGCCGATTAACAGAAAATCAGTATCAACACTTTGACAGAACCAGGATTAATACTCCAGATGTTCAGGAAGCTTAGTCACCTCAAACCAGTAGCGGATCAGCGTTTGTATATCTCGTTTTAATTGCTCAAAATTTATCGGCTTGACGATGTAGCTGTTAACTCCGTATCGGTAACAATCTTCGATATCTTTGGGATTATTGGAGGTAGTGAACACGACAACTGGAACGGTTTTGAGATGATCATCTTGTTTGATCTGGCGCAATACCTCTCTACCATCAGTTCCAGGCAGGTTTAAATCCAGAACAATCAACCCTGGCATTAAAGAAATTTCGCGATCGCGATAGTTCCCAGTACGGTAAAGAAACGCTAAGGCTTGTTCGCCATTTACACACCGCTGGATGGAAATTTTTATGGGCGATCGCTGTAACAATCTGTATAGTGCTTCAAAGTCTTCATTACTGTCTTCCACAATTAACAGCAGGGGTATTTTGGAGATAGGCGAAGTGGAAGTAAGATTCAAGTGATTGCCTCCGGTGCTAATGTGAAGTAAAATGTACTACCTTGAGTAGGTGTAGATTCTACCCAAATTCTCCCCCCGTGCCGTTCTACAATTTTTCGAGCAATAGTTAATCCGGCACCAGTTCCACCGCCAAACTCGTCCCGTCCATGTAAGCGGCGGAAGATTTGAAAGATTTTGTCGAGATGCTTTTCCAGGATACCAATGCCGTTATCACGGACGTAGAAAATTGGTAGTGCTGTTAGCGGAGTGTTGGGCGACTCCTGTTGAATGTAGCCAATTTCCACCCACTTTTGTGCTTTATCGTTGTACTTAATAGCGTTGCTGATGAGGTTGGTGAAAAGTTCATTCACCTGGGCGCGATCGCACTCAATCTTGGGCAGAGTTTGCGGAATCCGAAATTCAATTTCACTTTGCGGTCGTGTAATGCTGAAGGTATTAATTACCTGCTGTAATAAATCCTGCAAGTTCACTGTTTGCCGCATAATTTCGGCGCGTCCTAAGCGAGAGAAATGCAGCAGTGAATTGATTAGGTCTTCCATCCGTTGCGTCAACCGCACCAAGGTTTGCAGTTTGGCTATTCCATCTTCATTGAGTATTTCTGCATAATCTTCCATCAAAAAGTTAGCGTAGTTGTGAATGCCGCGCAGTGGTTCCTTCAAATCGTGGGAAGCAATATAAGCAAAGGAATCGAGTTCCTCATTGCTGCGTTGTAATTCAAAATTCATTGAAGCCAATTCGTCGGCCTGGCGTAACACAATACCGACAATTAAACTTCGTAATTCTATAACTGCTGTAATTTCGCAGAGTTTCCAAGGTAAGGCATAACCCCGCACCGTCTCTTGCCACAACTCAAAGGATTTACGCGGCGA
This sequence comes from Nostoc sp. C96, assembly GCF_059384975.1. Taxonomy (NCBI): domain Bacteria; kingdom Bacillati; phylum Cyanobacteriota; class Cyanophyceae; order Nostocales; family Nostocaceae; genus Nostoc; species Nostoc sp. C96. Next base: position 3,281,090 of record NZ_CM182020.1, read on the forward strand.
CATCCGGAAACTGCCATCGGACAAAACTTCCACAGGCTTATGAGGATTGCCGCCCCAATTCACAGTTTGAATGACTTCTGGCCGAAACCAGATAATGTAATTGTGATGTACCCTAGAAATTTCTAGGGCTAACACTCCACTGGCGATCGCTGCAAACGACGCACCATCTGGATAGTTTTTGGAGAGCGATGGTGTTTCAAATACACCTTGATCCAGTTGTGGTTTAATCCAGTTGAGTAAAGTATGTACTTCTGCTTCTGATGGTGTTTCCCCTATTTGAATACACTGGTTACTGCTGTAAATCACCACTCCAGTAGCTTTTACCAAATTGAGTAATTGAGATTTCAACTGCACCATTCCATCGAGGAAATACTTGGTTTGAGATAAAGCCTCGACAAATTGAGTTTGTAATGACTTCAACTGCATTTTGTAGTCGATGTCTTCACTGGCTTCTTTATTTGCCAGTTCTACAGACATCACCTGTCCAATAAATTCACAAGTGGTACGAATGTTGTAGGGAATATATTTAGGTGACGAATGATGACAGGCAATTAATCCCCACAACTGTTGATTTTGCATCAGAGAAATGGACATGGAAGCTGTCACGCCCATATTTCGCATATACTCCAGGTGAATTGGCGAGACACTCCGCAACACCGACAAACTCAAATCGAGGGGTTGATTGGTGAGGGGGTGATTTGGCGGAATTAAGGCAACAGGCTGATAGTTAACATCTGGAATCAGCCGCAACCAATTGAGGATGTAAAGATGTCGAGCTTGCTTGGGAATATCGGAAGGTGGGTAGTGTAAATCTAGATAAGGTATTTCCTGGTCAGTATCTTCAGCAATGACGCAGCCTGCACCTTCTTGATCAAACCGATAGACCATAACGCGCTCAAAGCCAGTAATTTGCCGAACTTCTTTCACCACAATCTGGCACATCTCCAGCAACGTAGGTGCTTTTTGAATCCGGGTAATAGTTCCCTTCACCTGGTGATAAAAGTCAACAAAATCGGTTTTTTGTTTCGCCTTTTTTGGTTCTAGTTCCAAAATAATGACTGAATCTAAACGATGGACAATGCCATCAAAATACATAAATTTATTTGAATGCTTGAGTGACAAGTCGAGGGGATTAATACTCTCGAAATCTTCTGTGAGGCATTGCTGAATTTTCTGAATTTGCTTGGCATCCAGTAAGTATGATAGCTGTTTGCCTAACAGTTCCTCTGGTTGATAACCAATTATTTTTCGAGTATTATTACTTACTTGCATGATTTCGAGGTGAGTATCTTGCAACACTAGCAAGACCCCGTGAGGCTGAATCAATCCCGGAATATGAATCGGCTCGCGATCGCAATTTGTCAAATCAATCGTCTTATCAGCCATACCCTACTTGCCCAACTTCTTTTTTGGCTATCAAGCGGCTTTTAGCCGCTTATCTCAGTAATCTCCCTTATTGTATCTTGCTTCTATGTAACCTCAATTTGCTGTGATATAGATAATTCTTGTTCTAATTTTGTTAATTTGTTGAACTTATGCTGTAGTTATTCGAGTTGGTTTTTAACACCACACTTTTCTGGAGCTAATTCTTTATGACTAATAAACTAGCATCGCCTTTATTTATTTTCTTATTGGGAATTGCTATTACTCAAACACTTGGCTGCAAAAGTTTTCAGAATGGTTCAGCAGTTGTTGCCCAAACTTCGCCCAAACCAGCACCTCAAGACATTGTACAACCAGGAGAAGTCCGCGCCTTACCTGGCCAGTTAGATAAAATTCCTGTTTTTAACAGCAACAGCCCAGAATGGATTAAAAATGAGGGAATTTTACTTTCTACCTTTCCGGGTAATGGTAAAAAAGTTTCCGCAGCCCACCTCAATTTTCCGTTTCAAGGACGCTTTGATTTATTTGCCCATCATTACACCCACACTCCCAAAGATTTACAAACGTTATACATCGGTGTATTGCTGCAAAACCCTAGTAAAAAACCTTTGACGGTCGATGTTTTGCAAGCGGCGAGTTATCTAATGCAAGATGCACCGTTTGTCACCTTGCCGCCTTACCAAGAAAATAATGATGGTAAAGTTTATTCTGGGCCTGGAGCGAGGGCTGTTAGTGATGTTTTGCGTGGTGTCCGTCAAGCAGATTTCCCAGCTAAGATAGTCATTCCTCCCGGCGGAAGCCGGATGTTGCTGAATCATCCCATTCCTGTCAAGAATTTAGCCAAGCCTGTGAATGGTCGCTCTAGTTTTATGCGTCTACGGAGTAGTAACAAAGTGTACGCAGCGAGTTTAGCAATGTTTGCGAAAAAAAATGCTGATGGTTCCGACCGTGCGCCTACTCTTAAAGAATGGCAAGCTTTATTAAATAATGTTGGTTTTGCTGGCCCAAGAGATAAAACTCCAACTCCACCCGATGCTAAAGGTGGTTCATTAATTTATGGACGTGTGGCTGGTGTATCTCAAGGTTCCCAATGGCAAGCTAATTTGGTAGATAATCCCAAAGCCCAGTATTTAACTATTCCTGAGCGTGGTAAAGGGATTTCCTATCCTTTAGTTACTCTGCGTGGTGGTCGATTAGGTACTCAACAAATCCAAACGGCGCAAATGTTGGTGCGTTACCCTGATACCGCCTACGAAGCGCACGGTAATTATGGGGTGGAATATAATCTGAGTTTGCCTTTAAAGAATAATACAAACCAACCGCAAAAAGTTACAGTCACACTGGAAACACCTTTAAAAGAAGACAAGCTTTCTCAAGGCGGTGTTCGTTTCCGCAAACCCTCTCTCGATTTTCCGTTTTTCCGGGGTACTGTGCGGCTACGTTATGTTGATGATCAGGGAAAACAAAATACACGCTATGTGCATCTATGGCACAGAACTGGTCAGGTTTTGGAACCATTGGTGCAGTTTGTTCTAACTCCTGCAAGCCAACGTCAAGTGCAGGTAGATGTGATTTATCCGCCAGATTCTACACCACCGCAGGTTTTGACTGTGAGAACTGTGGAACAGTAAGTGTCTGGTTATGGTGGGTTACGCTGTTGTTAACCCACTCAAGGTAACTAACTATTTACCGCCGTAGAAAAAGGCAATTTCTTTTTCTTTGAGAGGTGCAAAACCTGCTTCTGTGAGCTTTTGATCGAGTTCTGGTTGGGGAATATGTTTAGCACCAATTCTGACAATGCGCGATCGCATGGTATTAGAAACACCACTACGCTGTCTATTTGCTTCTAGCCCCATGACTTGGTGATAAAGGTCTAGCTTGGCGGTAGGAATGGGAGTACCATCAAAATCTATCCCTTTAGCGATCGCTTCATCAATGGCATCTGCACCTGTGGTTGAGGAATTTACTTGATTAGTTTCAGCAGTCATGGCTATTTGCTCTTTCTTCGTTCTGGGTAGATTTTACCAGTGTTGGGATCGTGATTTGAACGCAAAGGGGCGCGGAGGTAAACGCAAAGGGGCGCGGAGTGAGGAAGGATAAGGGGTTCCTGGTGGAGTGTGGATCAGGACTTGGCATTTTGGGAAATTTTGGATTAACCTCGAACCATCGGTATGGCAATAGGTGAGGCTATGTCTGAGGCGCACATTTCTCAAAACAACGATCGCACCCTGGAAAAAGCACTAACCAATAGGATTATTGATGATTATTTCGATAATTCTGAAAGTTGGCTAAGAGCGATTTTACGTATGTGTATATTCTCGTTAGCTCACTTGAACAGAAAACCAGTATTTATTGTGGAATGTCCAAATCAAGCTGTAGCTAAACGTTTAAGTCGCAAAACTTATCCTTTTCGGGGGCTAGTATATTATTTAACCGATAATTTGTATAGTGGTGATCGCACTTTGTTTTGTTATCAAGAAAGTAAGGATGGTTCTTGGCGTTGTTTTGATACAAGTACCAATTCGTGGAAAAATTTGAGTAATTTGCGATCGCGTTCTAGTCGGAGTGAATAGTTATTTATAGCCGTACTCACTAAGCTTAGGACAGTGTTGATTACTCAATGTTGGGTTTATCCTCAGCAGGGTATAGGTTAGGATTTTGCTTTTAGTTAAGGGTCAATAGTCAATGGACTGGGGACTTTTGACTATTGACTCTTGACTCTGAAATCAACCTGTATTTCTCATTCCCGCAGCGATACCATTAATGGTTAATAGTGCGCCTCGGAGTAATTCGCCTTTGCTGTAACGGGAGTGAATAACACCAGAGGTAGCTGTAGTATTTTTGGCTTGGCGCAGGCGCTTGAGTAATGAAACTTGAATGAATCCCAGGGGGACAATTGTCCCGTTACGTAATTGTACTGAACGCTGCAATACAGGATCACCATCCAAAAGTCGATTGTGTCCAGTAATTTTCAGGACAAAATCTCTTGTGAGATAATACTCGCTGGCGATTTGCTCGAAAACTGTCTCAAACCGTTCTTGATCTTCTGGGTTGGATAATTCCTGGACGTAGTGTCGCGCCATTTGCATATCTACTTTAGCCAAGGTCATTTCGGCTTTGGAAATCACCATTTTGAAGAACGGCCACTTCATATAAAAGTAGCGCAGTAATTTGAGGTGTTCTTCTGGTTCTTCATTTAAGAATTCTTGCAATGCTGTCCCGACTCCATACCAGGAAGGTAGCAAAACTCTCGTTTGTGTCCAGCTAAATACCCAAGGAATCGCCCGTAGACTGCTTAAATCTTTCTTACCAGAAGGTCGTCGCGCGGGACGGGAACTAATTTGCAGTTGGCTAATTTCTTCAATGGGAGTGACTTGGTTGAAGAAGTCGATGAAATCTGGTTGTTCGTAGATTAAAGCACGATAGTGTTGCCGCGATCGCGCTGCTAGTTCTTCCATAATTTCATTCCAGGGTTCGATATCATCAAACCCTGTTCGCAACAAACTTGCTTGAATAACGGCGGTGGTGACGGTTTCTAAGTTGTATAAAGCTAAATCCACCAAGGAATATTTCGAGGCTAACACTTCGCCTTGTTCGGTAATTTTAATGCGCCCGTTAATACTGTGGCCTGGTTGGGCTAAAATCGCTTCGTAAGCAGGGCCGCCACCCCGCCCCACCGAACCGCCGCGACCGTGGAAAATCCGCAAGTCCACACCGTATTCTTCAGCAATTTTCTGTAACGATTTTTGGGCTTTATGAATTTCCCAGTTGCTGCTTAAGAAGCCGGAGTCTTTGTTGCTGTCGGAATAACCCAACATGACTTCTTGCAAGTCGGGGGTGAGGACTGAATGTTGATTTGATTCAGGGGTAGCTAGTCTTTGCTGAATATTTTCGTAGCCACCAGCTAATAAAGCCCGATATAAGGGAAGTTCAAACAGCTGGCGCATGATGCTGCGAGAACGCTGTAAGTCTTCTACGGTTTCAAATAACGGTACAACTTGAATTGTGCCGACGGCAATAGCTGGGTCAAATAATCTCGCTTCTTTGGCTAAGAGTAAAACTTCGAGTACGTCGCTGACTTGACGACACATACTAATAATATAAGTCTGGCAGATATTGACACCAAACTCTTGTTGCAGCGATCGCAAAATTCTAAAGGTTTCAATTACATCGTTGGTTTTTTCAGAAAATGGCAATTCCGCCGGAATCAACGGACGGCGGGTTTGCAATTCTGAAGTTAACCAAGCCACGCGCTGTTCTTCTGTGAGGTCGTCGTAAGCTTGAGGTAAAACTTGCAGATATTCTAAAATCTCATTCAGCGCATCGGAATGACGGGTTGATTCTTGACGGATATCTAATTGTGTCAGGTTAAAGTCAAAGATTTCCACTTGACAAATAAGATTATCCAGTTCTCGACAACTCAGACCAGTTTCGCTTAAATTATGCTGAATTAACCGCAGTTCTGCTAAAAATTCGGCTCCCGAACGGTACATTGGCGCATCTTCGTTGGTGGGAGTTTCGCGTTTATATAATGCTAAATTGCGATCGCGGGTATTTTCCAGCCGTCTGAGTACATAAGCTAGTTTCAAGCGATAAGGTTCTTGGCGATAACGCAACGCCAGGGCATCATATATATCACTTAACTGGGACTGATCTAATTCCAGCGATTCTAATAAATCAGGTAAAACATCACTCCAGTGCATGGAGATGCTTAATAACTCAATCAATGTTTTCACTGATTGGATATATCTCTCCAGTACCATTTTGCGCTGATAGCAAGCTGTTTTCCACGTAATTTCTGGTGTGACTGATGGGTTCCCATCTCTATCGGAACCTACCCAGGAACCAAAGGAACAAAAGTTTTTGCGCGGTGGTTCTAACCAATCAAAGGTTTTACTCAAAGCATACTTAAAGCGTTTATGCAGTTGAGGAATGCCATCAAATAATACTTCTTGGAAGTAGTGCAGGGCATAATCTACTTCATCTAAAACTGTGGGTTTGAATTGATGGAGTTCATCGGTACGCCACCACAGCCGGATTTCTTCTAGTAGCTTTTCCCGTAACTCGCCTGATTCCCAAGGATATGCGCCAGCGCGATTTTCTACCGCATCTATTTGTTGGAGAAGATTGACTACTTGTCTTTGTTTATCGCGGATGGTGTGACGGACAATTTCTGTGGGGTGGGCTGTGAACACCAAACGCACATCCAACTGCGAAATTAGCCGTTGAATTTGTTGGGGTGGTACATTCAAATCGTATAGATGGGGAAACAGAGTGGCAAAAGTGCCTTTCTGTTTGTTGTGCATTTTGTTAACCCAATTTTTGGCTAACAAGTCTGAACCTATACCTGTGTTAACAAAGGCATCATCTTCTTTATCGTTGGAAGAGTAGCTACTATCAGAAACCGTTTCTGCGCCCTTAGATTCTGTTTCTATTTCTGAATAACGGGTTAATTGCTGCTTTTGCTCGTATTCCTGCTCTATGATGTTAATTAGCTGGAAGTATAGCGCAAAAGCCCGCGCCGCCCGAATCGCTTCATTAATATTTAGTTGTTCAATCAATTTAACGGCTGAAGCGGCTTGGTCGTTTGTGGCTTGTCCTTCTGGCGAACACAAATCTCGCAACTGCCGCAATAAGTCTACCATTTTCTGACCACATTCTTGCCGCAGGACGTTCTCCCATAATTCTTCAACTATTTGGAGACGACGACGTAAAAATAATTCTGACGCAGGGTAATAATTCGCAGCGTGTGACACAGAGTATAAAAGCGAACTCATATTTGCTTCTCTTGTACAGCCAATTACTGTTTACATTTTTGAACTTTGTGATTTACGCTCATTGTTTTCTATGAGCGATTTATTTTTTTAAGTATAAGTTTTAGCTTTTATTGGTTAATTCATCGTGATTGGGAAAGGGAAGAATCGGCAAGCGATCGCCGCGAAACAATTCTTCACTAGCTTGCCCTAGAGATTCTAGGGCTTTGAGTGTGAATTTTTCGGTGGTCAGCAGCAGTAGTATGGACGCTGTACCTATTTCCAGGATAAAAGATTGGGGAATGCTAAACAAAACCAGATTTAGTTCGGGGTTGGGTGAAGATTGGGAGGTGATAGGAGGCATTGCTAATTTTTGGTTGTTGGCAAACGAGGAAAATGAAACGCGAAACTCAAAATCTGTATGACTTGCAACGATATAAGACTATCTTGGCCTATTTTGCAAGCACAGAAGGTAACAAAAGTGTTAAAAAAAAACAGCAAAATGTGATAGACGTTATGGTTCTAGTTTACAAGCGCAGGCAATACCCCCGAATACTCGCTTCCTGTAAAGTTAACTGCCCATGAAAAAAGTATTACCAGATAGCCAGCAAACTTTAGTGCAATGGGTAAGCCAAGCAACAGGGATTAACACTTTAGGGGTGAAAATCCGGTTGCGGGGAAATGACCTACATATTCTTTGTGAAGCAATCGAGTGTCCTCAACGCTGGCGCACTCTTTCTGATTTACTCCACGCACTCCAGCAAACTAATTTAGATGTCTTAACGAATAACGAACAACCCTCAATATACCAAGTATTGGTTTATGGGCGAAAAAAGGGCGAAAATCGTCCCCAATGGTGCCATCGGGTGCATCTAAATCAATTAGATAAGCATTTAGAACAGGTAGAGCAAGCATTAAAAGACGCGGAATCATCAAAGCCAGGCGGGGCGATGATTATCTCAAATGAGAGTTTAGCCCGTCGCGGCGACCCGAATGCGATCGCTCATTATCTCAGTGAAACTCTTAGTTCTTTGGGTGTGGGCGTTCAAGTCAAAATTAAGGCGCACCAACCCAAAGACAAAAATCAATCGCCCGTAAATCGTTTATGGGTTTTTTGTCAATCTGCCTACAGTCCTGATTCTTCCTTATTGGCAGAAACAATTGCCCAAAAACTCAGACTGTTAAAACTGACTGGCTACCAAGATGCAGTTATTACTTCCCAAGTTAGTGGGGAAACCAGTAATGATTGGGTACTGCGGGTAGATTTGACTCCTCCAGAAGTGATGCTCAAAGAATGGGCGCGTTGGGGAGATATACAAGCGATCGCGCGGTTATTAACAGAAGTATTATTAGAATTTAAAGTCACTGTCCAAGCATCACTTAAAGAATCCACTCTGCATCTTTTTTGCTCCCCTGCTTTTGATCCTTTAGAAGATGCACCTGCACCCGATAAAACAAAATGTCTCGATATTATCGTATCCCATCTAGATGCGATCGCTCCTCAAGGTATTCTCGGTGCTACGATTTACGGGCAAAGAACCGCCCAAAAGCAACCAGCTTGGATTGATTGGATTTCTTTACCTGCGGCGCAACATCCAGCTTTGGCTACTTCTGCTTTAGAGTTAGCCATCAATGGAGATGAACCAGCAACTCATTTTTTACTAGAACGCTTATTAAATACTGATTTAGAATGGCGCTTAAAAACAGGCGGGATTCGCGTCATTTTACTCCACAAAGGTGACTTACTGCACATTATGTGCGATGCGCCTATATGTCCCAACCGTAAACAAGTAGCTAATAAAGTTACCCAGTTTGTCCGCCAGTTAAAATTACCGGGAATCACCGGGGTAAGGGTTTACGGTCGTCGTGCGGGAAATAAAGAACCAGTTTGGCATCATGGCGTAGATTTTGTGCAGCGCCAACGTTTAGTTCCCGAAGCTACCCCAGAGTTTGCTGCGGCTTCTGAATATGTGGGTGAACTGATAGTTAAAGATAGCCAAGAACCCATTTTCCGCCCCGATTTAACCTCAGAAGAAGTTCAAAATTTTGTCACAGAAGTAGCGCGAGATTGGATTGTCACTACCAGCACAACATTTAAAAATTTATTGTTAGGCACACAAATATTTACAGAAGTCGGACAGTCAGATGTAGCAGATCCTGATTTACAAGGTGGACTCAAAATTGCTTTAGTTTGGGGAACATTGGGACTCTTGCTCACACTCCAAACTGATTGGATTAGTGGTCAACTGATTGCTCGGACATTACCACATAAACCACGGGTAACTAATGTTGCTGCATCTGCTGAACAAAAGCCGCCAGCACCCGCCAAAGCCAAACATCAAGAAAAATTAGAATTCTTGGCTAATTCATCTGGGCAAAAATTATCCGGTTCCAAAAATTCAGCCTTTAACGCCTCTGGATTTACGGTCAATGAGGATGATCCTGAGTCTACAGCTTTAACAGCCGCACCACTAAAAGAAAAAGCCACAGCATCGGCAATTTTATTAGCAGCGCGATCGCAAATGCCAAGTTTTAATGCACGGCAATTAGATGAGCAACTAGCATTGTATCGACAACAATTAAATATTAAAGGCAAGCCGCCAGATATCTTAATTATTGGTTCTTCGCGGGCTTTGCGGGGAGTTGATCCGGCTGCATTAGCCAAAGGGTTAGGAAAACAGGGATATCCCAATCTTGACGTTTTTAACTTTGGTGTGAATGGTGCGACAGCCCAAGTTGTAGATTTTATTATTCGTCAAGTACTAGAGCCAACAGAACTGCCAAAACTCATTCTTTGGGCTGATGGTTCTCGTGCTTTTAATAGTGGTCGAGACGATATCACATTTAATGCGATCGCTGCTTCTCCAGGCTATCAAAAAATCCTAGAAAAAGCCCAAAACACTGCTGTTGATGAAGAAACTGCTAAAAATCCGGCAACATCCCCAGAGAAACCCAAACCCGATAAAAAACCAGATGAAATTACTAATTATCAAGCTATAAATAATGGTTTCAATCAGATTTTAGCTGCTTTTTCTAGTACCTATCAAAATCGTAACCAGCTTAAATCCTTGCTGCATAAGCAATTTGATAGTTTGCCATTAATTAGCGATCGCAATTCCCCAGAGACATCATCAACTGAATCGATTTCTGAAAGTTCCGAAGATGAAGCTTCTCTGCAAGCAGTTGATTTTGATGGTTTCTTACCATTATCGGTGCGGTTTAATCCGGCTCGATACTATCAAAAACATCCCAGAGTTACTGGCAATTATGACAATGACTATAAATCATTTCATATAGAAGGCAATCAAGATACAGCCTTCCAAGAAGTTTTGAAATTTACTCAATCGCAGCAAATTCCTCTGGTGTTTATTAATATGCCTCTCACGGCTGAGTATTTAGATCCAGTCCGCAAAAAATATGAGCAAGAATTTCAACAATACATGATTCGGTTAGCGGCTAATCCTAATTTTATTTATCGAGATTTTAGCCAACTTTGGCCAAGAACAAATGATTATTTTTCTGACCCCAGCCATCTTAACCGCTTTGGTGCTTACGAAGTCTCGAAAAAACTAGCAATCGACCCCGTAATTCCTTGGTCAACGAAATAGGTAGGGGAGACAAGGATGAAAAATCACAAATAACAAATGACCATTGACTAATGATTAAAATATGAACTTTATATCAATTTCCTACGGCATATTTTTACTCAGTATATTAGGTATTTACTGGACTGTAGCCGAACAAAAATGGCGATTATGGACTTTATTAATTGCCAGTCTGGCTTTTTATGCTTCATGGAGTATTCAATACATCCCGCTTTTAATCACATTGACCTTTATTAACTTTCGCTTAGGTAGAGAAATTGGCAAAAATACTTCTCCAGGCGAACATAATCTTGATTGGCAAATTTCTAATGAGGAATGGCAGTATGCTAATGCAGATTGGAGTAGTCGTAGAATAAAATTATTATGGCTAGGTGTCATATTAAATGTTTTATTATTGCTAGGTTTTAAATATATTTCTCCCATATTAAACCTAGTTTTTCCTATACAAACCAACGCTCCAGAAGCATCTTTTAAAATGATTGCACCTTTGGGAATTTCATTTTTCACTTTTGAGTGTATTGCTTATTTAATAGATGTTTATCGTGGCGCTCCTGCTACTGACCATTTTCTGAAATTTGCTACCTACAAACTGTTTTTTGCCAAATTAATTTCCGGGCCAATTACGCGCTACCACAACTTAGCAACTCAGCTAAATACACTCCAATTTCCCACCGCTGAGAGAGTAGCCGAAGCATTATGGTTAATTGCTAGAGGTGCAGTCAAAAAAGGACTTTTGGCAGATAATTTAGGTATTTTTGTAGATTTATGCTTTGGAAATTTGCAACGCGCAGGTAGTGGTGATCTTTGGTTGGCGACTTTTGCTTATGGTTTGCAATTATATTTAGATTTTAATGGTTATGTAGACATTGCCCGTGGCACGGCTTTGTTGTTTGGTTTAGTTCTGCCAGAAAATTTTGATTTTCCTTATTTCAGCACCAGTATTGCCGATTTTTGGCGGCGCTGGCATATAACTTTAGGTGATTGGTTACGTAACTATGTATACTTTCCCTTAGGTGGTTCTCGCCGTGGTTTGATACGTACCTGCTGGAATTTATTTATTGTGATGGTAATTGCAGGTATTTGGCATGGTTCCGCCTGGGGTTTCTTTGTTTGGGGTATTCTCCACGGAATTGCTTTAGCCGTTCATCGCCTAACAGATGATTTGAGCGATCGGCATGAAAAAATAGCGCAATTCTGGCAAAACCCTTTTGGTATATTTATTGCTTGGCTGTTAACTCAGTTGATGGTTTTTACTTCTTGGATTTGGTTTCGTTTACCTAATCTCCAAGATTCTTCTTTAGTATTTCAACATCTTTGGGGTTACACTGCTGATGCACAGTTCGCCCAAAAAGTTTACGTAGAAGCTTTAACTATTAGCCCTTACCAACTAACCTGGATGCTGATGATTTTAGCGGCTTTTATGGGGCTGGTCTACGCGTTGAATGGTCGATTAAAACTAGAGTTAAACTGGCCAATTAAGCTGGTTTTCGTACCCTTGTGCTTTTATATTGTCTGGTTGTTAGCACCAGAAGGCAGCTTACCTTATATATATTTTGATTTTTAAGCTAAATCTTTGAGTTTATGGGTTGATTCTGAAAATTTCTGCCTCATTCACCGAAAATATTTGATGTAAATTACCAAATATTTTTTATGAGAGAATTTAAAGTTAATTTGTAAACAAATGTAAAACTATGTAAATAGCGATCGCTGGAATAAAATTTATGAGGTATTGAAATCACTTAACCTCATTTAAATCAAGGCTTTTGCTGCTGTTAATCGTTACTATAAATCCGAGTCAAAGCTTTACATTCAAGTGAGTAAAATTCAAAAATATATTACAGAATATTAAGCGAAACATCCGATTAAAGTAAATTCATGTAGACTTATTTCAGCAGGCAATAAAAAGTTTTGTCTGTCCAATATTTAACGAAACATAGCAATCATAAGAAAATGACCACAACCTTACAACAGCGCTCTAGCGCCAACGTATGGGAACGGTTCTGCAACTGGATCACCAGCACCGAAAACCGCATTTATGTCGGTTGGTTCGGTGTGTTGATGATTCCAACCTTGCTGGCCGCAACCACCTGCTTTGTAATCGCTTTCATCGCTGCTCCTCCAGTAGACATCGATGGTATCCGTGAACCTGTTGCTGGTTCTTTGATCTACGGAAACAACATCATCTCTGGTGCAGTTGTTCCTTCTTCTAACGCGATCGGTTTGCACTTCTACCCAATCTGGGAAGCTGCTTCCTTAGATGAGTGGTTGTACAACGGTGGCCCATACCAACTAGTAATTTTCCACTTCCTCATCGGATGTGCTTGCTACATGGGTCGTCAGTGGGAACTATCCTACCGCTTAGGTATGCGTCCTTGGATCTGCGTAGCTTACTCCGCGCCTTTGGCTTCTGCTACCGCAGTATTCTTGATCTACCCAATCGGACAAGGTTCCTTCTCTGATGGTATGCCTTTGGGTATCTCTGGAACCTTCAACTTCATGATCGTGTTCCAAGCAGAACACAACATCTTGATGCACCCCTTCCACATGTTAGGTGTGGCTGGTGTATTCGGCGGTTCCTTGTTCTCCGCAATGCACGGTTCTTTGGTAACTTCTTCCTTGGTTCGTGAAACAACCGAAACCGAATCTCAAAACTACGGTTACAAGTTCGGTCAGGAAGAGGAAACCTACAACATCGTAGCGGCACACGGTTACTTCGGTCGCTTAATCTTCCAATACGCGTCCTTCAACAACAGCCGTTCCTTGCACTTCTTCCTAGCTGCATGGCCTGTAGTCGGTATCTGGTTTACAGCACTAGGTATCAGCACAATGGCGTTCAACTTGAACGGTTTCAACTTCAACCAATCTGTGATTGACTCCCAAGGTCGCGTTATCAACACCTGGGCTGATATCATCAACCGCGCTAACTTGGGTATGGAAGTAATGCACGAGCGTAACGCTCACAACTTCCCCCTAGACTTAGCTGCTGGTGAAGTTAAGCCTGTTGCAATGAGCGCTCCTGCTATTAACGGTTAATTTTCTAGAGATTGTCTCTAAATAATTAATAAAAAACGCTCTCCTTTTCAGGGGGGCGTTTTTTGTTTGCCTTGAAAGGGATTATCTTATCTTTCGGTTATCATAGCTACAACGTAAATATTCAAATCAATGGCTGCAAATAGAATCAGGGTTGCTAAAGATAAAGCCGAGTTAGTTAAATCATTAGTTGCCTCAAAAGACACAACAGGGCCTTTTCAAACTTATGTAGAAGTGATGGTATTTGCTGCTGCTTTAGGTGCAAAGCATAAAAAACGAGTTCCTATAGAAGGAATTGCTAAAGATATATCACCACTGCGGCAGGATTATTTTTCTAACAGTTTTGCTCTGTTAATTAATTTATTGGCTATTACTGAAACCAAAGACATTAAGATTCTTAGTGAAGAGGATCTTGCTGACGAGCAACGTATCCATATTTTTGAAGAGTATGCTAATGCCGGGCTAGAAATCATACAGAATGAATTGCGTGGAGCAGTAGATTATTCCGAGCGGCTTTTATTAATGCTTAGTTCTGAAAGATTTAATAATGAAGGTGAAGAAGAGGAATTTAACCTTAGCAAATTTCTCTTGTGAATTACCTTCTGTTCAAGCTAAACAAAACTGAATTTTAGTATATGTATTTATTCATTATCAAGTTCATCATCTTCCTCTGATACTTGGAGAAGTGAAGATTGAGTATTTAATTCTGGCAAACCAATAGCGAGTATAGCAGAGAACCTATCTCGAACCATCTCTTCTTTTTGTTGAGTGTTCATTTTTTCATGTTCTTTTCCATAAAAAGCAACAGTATCAAAACCTTTATATAATGCCTTGTAAGCATCTGTGCAACCTGCCCACTCAGCTTTATTTTTATCTGCACTAAAGAAATTGAGTAGTTTTCGCCGCGATAAAATTTGAGAACCTCTTGCAGCGTCGATTTCTGCTTTACGAGAGCCGAAATACCACAAGCACAATAAGGAAAATATTCTATCTTCTACAGTTTTCGCAACTTTAATTTTGTCAGTACCCTGGTTTATTGCTATAAATGTCCATAAACGAAAAGGATAATCTGGCAGGTTAGCATCCACTTTTAAAATACCTTTGTCATATAATCTATCTAGGCAACTTAATACGTTATCGATATTACCTAAATTTGTGTCTTTGGCTTTATAATCAAACTCCACAATTCTGCCTAGACGAACTATAGCTTTCTGGAATATGGCTTTGAAAGCCCATTGATTATCTTTCATGCTATTAATAGCAACTTGATGCGAGAGTATCTCTCGGCTATTCCAATCACTATCCTTAGCAATTTCTTGCTCTCGAATAATTCCTTTATGTTTACTCGTCTGAGCTTGGTAGCTACCAAAAGTACCCTCAATCAAATCATGTTCACGAGCATACTGGAGCAGGTTTCGATATGGCTTAAATTCGAGTAAAAGTTTGAGTAGCCAAGGACGAAAGTTAACTTTAAAACCTTCTATTGCAGAGCCAAGGTAATTTTCTGGTATTCGAGAAAATGGTGTAACGGGATTTCCATCTTCGTCACAATAGTCTTCTATATAATATTCTTCAAGAGTACGTCCCTCGTACTGAACTTTTTCCTCACTTGTGCCAAGAGCAGAGTCAATACTTTCGATAAAATCTAGTACCTGCTTCTTTTCCATTGGATCGCGTGGTGGTTTCAGATCCAGTGCTGCTGAAATCAGCAAGTCTAAATGAACTAGTGAATTTAGGTAGTAGGAGCCATCAAATCGGTTTGAGTCGTCTTGCCAGCGTACTAGAGAAAGAGGAAGTTTATCTTTCGCATCTTCCCCTGTACTCTCAGTTAATAAAGTTCTAACGCATTGGGCGCTAATGCTTTTGTCATCAAGAATAAGCTCTCTAGCCTTATCTACAGTCTTAGCATTCTTATTCAAATCAGTGAATAATTCACGAGCGATTCCCCGGATTGAATAATCAGAAGCACTCTGAAGATTCTTGAAGCCCGCACTAGGATGAAGCAAGATAAATAAAATTGGTATTTTTGTTTGTTGCTCAATTGTGCGAAGAGTACCACCTCGAAACCTGGGATCTTCACGAAAGGTACGGAGCGCCCAAAGACGATGTTGTCCATCTACTGCTACTGCTAATACTCTATCTTCATCCCAACGCAGCCGAGCAGAAACTCCAGTAGAAACAAATTGAACACCCCCGAAGTTCGCAACCTCACTTTGGAAATTCTTCCATTGTTCGTCATCAGGATCTGTGCCATCCCAAGGTATAGGGGGAGGTGTTAAGTTTGTAGTCTCATCGAAAGCGTTCTGAATCTTACCATCGCTGTCCTTTGGCATCAATACAATAGTAATTGCATTAAAAAACTTCAGCTTATTTGGATCTAAAAGATAACCTTTAACTATGTCATCTTCTACTCTCTTCTCATCAATTTCTCGCTGAAAAAGCTCTTTAAGAGACCATTTTGTATCTAACGAAGCGGGGATTTGTTCAGCTATTTTTAACTCGTCAATAGCTCGGTTGACATCAACCAAAGAAAGAACGTATGGAAGTGCTACACCTTCCGATAAAGTGTAAATACCAGTTAAACCGTACAGAGGTTTATTAAATCTTGATTTTCCTTCATTATTTGAGAATATCAGCATTTGATCTCAACCGTATCTAAGAGTAAATGATGGAAGAAATAGTCTAGATAAAATATCTTCAACTAGTTTGTCTGAAGCGAGTTTAGAACATTCATAGTCTTCTTCAATTTGATTATCTAATTCCTCATCTTCATCAACACTATCTGGAGCAGTGCTTGTATTATATGAAGTATGAATAACTAACAGCCTACATCTATTAATTTTGTGTCCAGCATCCGCAAGGCGATCGCGTAAAATGCTACCTTCACTAATATGACTGCGAATCCTAGAGTATAAATTAGTTGCCTTTCCTATATATAATGGCTGCTGAAATATTAGCGAATTGCTTAAAAGCATAAAGAGCAGTTGGCGAAATGACGAATCAGCAGCTAACTCTTTCAGCAAAAGCTCTTTAGAAAATGAAGTCTCTGGTTCGAGTTTTATCCGGTGTGCTGGAGGCAGTTTTGTTTCTCTCGGAGCCGAATGATCCTTACAAAGTTCCCCTAAAATATAATCAACGAATACTTCAGGATCATTGATCGCATTAGCATCAATCTCAAAGCGACGATACCAAGCGTAGACACCGCCCATATTATCGGGGATGCGGCTTAAAACAGCACTATTTCCACGCATCTGTGCCAAATCATACAATACGACGTTTTCACTTAGCTGTTGCACGGCATCACTGCCATATAGCCATGCCACAAAATAGACTCCCTTTATACATTACGTATCAGGGTAGCATAATAATATTTCGAGAGGCGAGAAAACAGCAATCAATTTTAATTAAAGAATGTGTGGTAGCCCTACCTGCTTTAGTTCTACCAAATTACCGTCAAAACCTATTGTTTTATTTTCTACAGTTCTCCCATTAGCCAGTGCCTTGCGAAGTTCAGCAATTTCCATCTGATCCTGAAGTCCGCCCAAAATATAAATCAATAACTTAG
The DNA here is from genome assembly GCF_059384975.1 of Nostoc sp. C96. Classification (NCBI taxonomy): domain Bacteria; kingdom Bacillati; phylum Cyanobacteriota; class Cyanophyceae; order Nostocales; family Nostocaceae; genus Nostoc; species Nostoc sp. C96. The sequence goes on from NZ_CM182020.1 coordinate 3,298,426, forward strand.
CTGCTAAATCTCTCCCTGAAACCTGCACTCGCTTTTTATTAGGGTCATACAAAACCCCATACCAAAGAGACTGAGGATATTCCATCCCAGTAAAACCGCCTTGCTGATCAAACTTTTTCAACTTCTTGAAAATAGTAGTTAGAGAAACCCCTTTTTTAAATACTAAAAATCCTAAAGCTTGGGCTAGAGCAACTTGCGCTACAGGGCGGAAAAGTATATTTGCTTCACCGCCACCTTTTTCAAAACTAAATCTTCGTAAAACTGGTGTATCTTCATGTTCCAAAATCTTGTAACTAGGTAAATTAGCCAAGTTATCAAATAGCTTTTTAAATTCTGCAATTCCCTGCTCAATTTCTTCGTCTTCTGGACGCATCGGAATCAAACCTTTTTCCAATGGTTTCCAGTGAGGAAATTTTTGACCTATATATCGCTCAGACATATCTTGTAGAGCTTGTAATGTCGTTAAAACTGTAGAATTTGTGGCTACAGTTGCACTATTCCAATTAACACGCGGATTTCGATTTGGACGCTGTTCTAAAAGTGGATGAGTCACCGCAATTTTTCGCGCCACAATAGAAAAACCGTCATCTTCATTTAACTGCGCTAACTGACCTTTAGTTAAAGGTGCAGCCATCAAGTTAACATGAACAAAAATCGACCTTACCCTTCTTCTAGCTTCGTTACGAGTTTCTCCAGAATTTACTGCACAAATAAATTCAATACCAATTTTTTCTTTAGGTAAGCTTTGCAAATAAGCAGAATCTACTTGATATTGCTCGATTAAATCTGAGACAGTAATAAAACTATCATCGGCAGTTTTATCTTTTTTATATCGCTGGAGTTTGCCAGTTTTAATTAACTCAATTAAACCCTGAACTCCCATCAGCCGATGTTGACCATCTAGTGCATAAATGGTCACATTTTCTTCAGAAACATTGAGTAAGCCGACCTTACCATCTTTATCTAGAGGCGTAAAATCGGTAGTAGACTTTATAGCGCATTCTTCACTATCCCACTCAGAGGCTTTAGAGTCATCAACCCAAGGCTGATTAATTACTACGAGAACTGGGGGAAACTTATGATTTTTTCTCGCAGCCAAATATTGAACTAGAGGTGCTTGACGCGACCAGTCAATAGGACGCTGTTGAATTTCATCAATACTATCTGCATCGATTTCGATATTATCAGTCTCTGGATTATATTTTTTTTGCAGCAGAGGTAAACCAGAAGCAAAATGAACTCGGCTTGCAAACCATTCCAGAGTCACAGAACCAATATAGGCTTCACTTCCGCCCATTTCCGTTTTCTGCACCAGAATTTGGTCTTTCTTCTCTAAAAATTTTTCTAGGAGTAAAGCTAGTACCTGTTTATCCTTGTTTTCTCTCTCCAGGTACTCTTTTGCAATATCGGTAGTGAGGTTAGATGCAATGTCACTCATATTAATTTTTAAAAACTTAGTCCTGTAACCTAGCTATATTGTCCAAAAAGTTAGATACTAATAAATCAGTTTTTAAAAACTTTTTGGGGAGCCGCGCATTCCATACACTAGAGTAAACAAGCGGTAACGCCCAAATTTCCAGAGGTAGGAAGCAATGACTGAAGCACAAAAACTAGAAAATAAAGGTCAGCAGACACGTACTGTAGCAGAATTGGTAGATGATATCCAAGCTCTTACCACTGAAATTCAAGAATTGTATTGTTTGGATGCTATACCTTGGATCATTGGCGTATCTTGGGGCAAAGACTCTAGCACTGTTTTGCAACTTGTCTGGAATGCGATCGCTGCTCTGCCTCCAAAAAAAAGAACTAAAACAATTCATGTAATTACAACAGATACTCAGGTAGAAAATCCTATTGTTGCCGCATGGGTTCGTCAATCTATAAAGCAACTGGAATCGGCTGCAAAAGAAAAAGGAATGCCGATTCAACCTCATCTACTACACCCAGTAGTGGAAGACACCTTTTGGGTAAATCTCATTGGTAAAGGTTATCCAGCCCCCCGCAATCAGTTTCGCTGGTGTACGCCTCGGTTGAAAATTAATCCAGCTAATCAATTTATTCGTGAAATAGTTCGAGCCAACGGTGAAACAATACTTGTTTTGGGTACTCGCAAAGCCGAAAGTGCTAAACGTGCTGCCACTATGAAAAAACATCAAGCAAGTAGAGTAAGAGAACGCTTAAGTCCTAATGCTAGTCTTCCTAATTCTTTAATTTATACTCCTATAGAAGATTGGAGTAATAATGATGTCTGGATTTACCTGAACCAATCTGATAATCCTTGGGGACATAGTAATAAAAAATTATTCAGTTTATATCGAGGTGCAACAGCAGATAATGAATGTCCTTTAGTTATAGATACCTCAACTCCGAGTTGTGGTGATTCACGATTTGGCTGCTGGGTTTGCACATTAGTTAATCAAGATAAATCTATGCAGGCGATGATCCAGAATGATGAAGAAAAAGAATGGATGCAGCCCTTATTAGATATCCGTAATGAATTAGATGCTGAAGATGATAGAGACAAAAGAGATTTCCGAAGGCTTCGTCGGGGAGAAGTCCAATTATTTGAACGCAATAAAGATGGAAAAGTCTCTGTTGAACCAATACCGGGGCCATATACAAAATACTGGCGTGAACATTGGTTAAGACGGTTGTTACAAGCTCAAACACAAATCCGCCAAACAGCACCGGAAAATATGCGCGACATTACTCTTATCTCCCTAGAAGAATTGAGTGCAATTCGCCGAATTTGGTTAGAAGAAAAACACGAATTTGACGACAGCTTACCCCGCATTCATCAAGAAGTTACAGGTGAAGAATTTAAAGATCCGCGTCCAGGTGCAGATTTTAACTTATTAGGCAGAGATGAATGGGCTGTGTTAGAAGAAGTCTGTACAGATGATGAGATGCACTTAGAACTGATAGCAAAACTTTTAGACACAGAACGCCAATTTCGGAAAATGTCGCGTCGTATAGGAATTTATGAAAGCTTAGAACAATGCTTTGTTACCAGTTCTCGTTCTAAAGATGAAGCAGTGAAAAATGCTCGTCTAAAACGAGATTTGAAAACAGCAGTTGAACAAGGTGATATTGAAAAAGTTAAACAACTAACTTTAGCCGATTTCTCAGCACCAGAGAAACAACCAAGTACACCCGATACACAAATTGATACACAAAACAAATCAAAATCTGCTGACAAGGCAAAAACTTGGTCAAATATGAAATTTAAAAAGAAACAGACCAAGGCTTAAACTTGCTGGTCATCATTAGCATCTCCTAAGTACAGCCTGATAAACTCGTCTGCTGCTGCTGGGTTAATTTTTCTGAGTGCATCACGAATTTCTAACAGCGTATCAGCAACAGGATCTCTAATTTCATTCACCCAACGGTGAACGTTTGGTCGTCCTGTTCCCATTGTGACCGCTAACTTGTTTTGGCTGATGCTGTATGTTTCTAACACCTGTTTAAGTGCTTTACCTGCTTTTCCCATGCCTTTGATTGTGTCAAAGGCTTCTAACAGAGTAAATGTTACCGATGGGTAACTATAAGTGTAAGATAGTTTTGTTGCCGATAGGTAACATCAAAACTTGCTAATAAACAGGTAAATTCCAATGACTAAAAGCTTTCTTGCCGATACTTGTCAAGCCACCACACCGTTTGCTTCCACCAACGACTCTATACAAACAACACCCGATAGAGAGTCGGTAAAAGTTGTAATTTATGGTTCTAAAAAAGGTGTTAACAATATAATTTTGACTTTATACAAACTGGGTTTTGCCGAAGTTAACGAGTGGAGTCCTTTATTACCTAGTTCTAACCCTGGCGAAGTTATGAGTATTTTAACAAGGCAGATTCTGACCAATTAAGTTAAAAAAGACGGGGCGAATGGAATTCGCCCGGAATGATTAAAAATCCTATCTCGACCGATACCGATGTTTTATCTATAAAGACAAATGATATTTTTGGAACTCGTATTACAAGATTTTGGCCCTTATTCTGGCAAACAAGTAATTAATCTTGACCCAAGAATTGAAGAAAATCCCCGTCCGATTCTTTTATTAGGTGGGATGAATGGCGGGGGAAAAACTACGCTGATGGATGCTATTCGTTTAGCATTATATGGACAACGCGCTCAATGTTCGACGCGCGGTAATTTGAGCTATAGTGATTTTTTGACTCAATGTGTTAATAGTAAAGCTAACTCTACTGAAAAAACCAGGATAGAATTACTGTTTGAACATATCGAAGACGATAAACCAGTCAAATATCGTATTGTACGCTATTGGGAAAAAAATCCTAAAGATGGTAAAGATACACTAGGAATTTTAGGCGATAGTGATACATGGCCAGAGTCTTGGGTAAATATTTGGGATGACTATATAGAAAATTTATTACCTTTAGGAATTTCTAATTTATTTTTATTTGATGGCGAACAGGTAAAAGAACTAGCAGAACAAGAAACACCACCACCAATTGTTGTAGAAGCTATTCGTGGGCTGTTAGGGCTAGAATTAGCGGATAAATTAGCAGTTGATTTAGATGTCTTAATTACCCGCAAGCGGAGAGAGATGGCGGATACTAAAGATTTAGCCAATCTTGAAGATATTGAGAAAAGGTTATTACAACAGCAAGAAGATTATCAAGTAACAGAACAAGAGTTAGCTAATTTAAAAAATCAAGTTGAAGCCTTAGAAAATATCCAGCGAGAAGCTTTAGATAAATTTGTATCTGAAGGTGGTAAAATTGCCGCCGAACGCAGTCAGTTAGAAGAGAAACAAAAGAAAAAAACTTCTGCATTAGAAGCAATTCGACAGTCGTTATGTGAATTAGCTGCGGATATTTTACCTTTAGCATTAATTCCTAATTTATTGATTCAAGTACAAACACAAGGTGCAAGTGAATTTCGTAATCAACAGGTGCAACTTGCGAGAGATGTTTTAATTGAACGAGATAAACGCTTACTTGAATGGCTAACTCAGGTAACTATTGCTGCTGACCAAGTTGATAAAATTCAAGCTTTCTTAGCTGAGGATGTCGATAGTTTATATGCAAGTTCACTGCAAGCTGAAGAACCTTGGTTGTTAGCTGATGAGGAAAACTTGAGTCAATTAGATAATGTGAGATATCATTTGCAAAATGCGCGTAATAATGCCAAACAGCATTTAGTTAATCTCAAAAACCTGGAAGAAGAAATTATTACTTTAGAAAGACAAGTGCAGACAGCAGCAGAACCAGAAGCTTATAAAAAGCTGCGTGATGCTGTAGAAGATTCGCAAAAAGAAGTTGTGCAAGCTAAAGCAAAGTATGAAACAACAAGACAGAAATTAGCAGCGTTAACGGATGCTATTGAAATAACTAAAAAAGAATTAAACGATTATACTGACAAAAGTATAAAACATAAAAATAGAGAACATATTATTACTTCAGCTTCTAAAGTTCAAGAAACTCTGAAGGTTTTCCGAGAAAAATTAACGCTAAGGAAGCTAAATAAATTAGAGGAGGAAGTGAAAAATTGTTTTCTCTATTTACTGCATAAATCTGATTTAGTATTTCGCATCGCTATTGATACAAAAACCTTTGCTTTATCTCTGTTCGATTTTGATGGTAAACCAGTTCCAAAACATCGTCTTTCGGCTGGAGAGAAGCAGTTACTTGCGATCGCCTTTCTTTGGGGACTCGCCAAAGTCTCTGGCTTGCGTTTACCAGTAGCCATTGACACACCCCTGGGCAGACTCGACTCTTCCCACCGCCAAAACCTAGTAGAAAAATACTTCCCCGCCGCCAGTCATCAGGTAATTCTTCTTTCTACTGATACGGAAATTGGTAAAAAAGAAGTCGAAACCCTGCGGAAGAATGAAGCGATCGCCCGCGAATACCTCCTCAAATACGACTCATCCACTCGTCAAACTACAGTGATGGAAAATAAATATTTTTGGTAAAAGATATGGAATCTCCAATCGAAAGAATTAAACTTTCCCAAACAGCAAAAGACCAACTGCAAAAACTCAAACGCAACACCAAAATTGACCAATGGAATATTCTTTGCCGTTGGGCGTTTTGTCGTTCTCTAGCAGAAACAACCCCACCTTCCCCCGTACCAATTCCCCAAGATAGTAACGTAGAAATGACTTGGCGCGTCTTTGGTGGCGAAATGTCGGATATTCTTCTGCTCGCCCTCAAGCAACGCTGTCATAATGACGGCTACCCTACCGATAAGGAAACCTTAGCAACCCAATTCCGCCTACATTTGCATCGTGGTATTGGCTACTTAGCTGGCGACCCAAATATCAAGAAAATTGAAGATTTAATTGAACTGGCGATAAAAGATGGAAAGGATATTAGTTAACTGTTAACTGTTAACTGTTAACTGAATATTATGCCGGAGAGCTACTTAGAAATTGATCGTCATCGCGCTGCGATCGCTCGCACAGAAATCTCTCGTCCTGTAAGATTAGCCATAGAATGGTCAATCATCAATCAGGACACAACTTTTTTTGACTACGGCTGCGGTTACGGTGGCGATGTACAGCGAGTCGGGAACCTCGGCTATACCAGTGGAGGTTGGGATCCTTACTACTACCCCAATCAACAGATTACTCCGGCTGATGTGGTTAACTTGGGTTATGTTGTCAACGTCATCGAAGATTTAGAAGAACGCAACCAAAGTTTAATCAAAGCCTGGGAACTCACCCGCAAAGTTTTAATTGTGGCGGCTCAAGTATTAATTAATGCTCCTAGCAAAGCGCAACTCGCTTATAATGACGGCATTGTTACTAGCCGTAATACCTTTCAAAAATATTACGAGCAAGCAGAACTCAAAAAATATATTGATGAAATTCTCAACGTTGATGCAGTTCCGATAGCGCTGGGTGTTTACTTTGTCTTCCGCGACGAAGCCGAAAAAGAAAGTTTCAAAGCCATTCGCTTCTTTTCGCGCACTTATACACCGCGAGTTCGCATTCCTAGCAAGCGTTTTGAAGACTATCAAGAACAACTTGCACCGCTGATGGCATTTTTTACCAAACGCGGGAGATTACCTGTCAAAGGTGAATTAGCCAACGAACAAGAACTACTAAGCGAATTTGGTAACTTCCGCCGCGCCTTTGCGGTTGTGCTGCAAGCCACCGATGAAGCAGAATGGGATGCGATCGCCTATCATCGTTCTTTAGATATTCAAGTTTACCTTGCCCTTACCCACTTTGATAAACGCCCCAAATTCTCACAACTAGCGCCAGAAATGCGCCACGACATTAAAGCTTTCTTCGGTAGTTACGAAGAAGCTTGCGAAGTCGCCGACCAAAAACTATTTAGTTTAGGTAGACCAAAAGTAGTCCAAACAGCCTGTGAAAAAAGCAAAATCGGCAAGCACACACGCGGCGCACTTTACGTTCATGTTTCCGCCCTCGCCGCCCTCGACCCTTTACTCCGCATTTACGAAGGTTGCGCCAGTCGCACCATTGGGCGTGTTGATGGGGCGACGCTGATCAAATATAACCTTGACCAACCGCAAATATCCTATTTATTTTATCCAGACTTCGATACAGACCCCCATCCAGCCTTAAAAGCCAGCATCACAATTGACTTAAAAACTTTATACGTCACTCACCGAGACTATGCAAATCGGGCAAACCCACCTGTTCTGCATCGTAAAGAAACCTTTGTCATGTCTAACTATCCCCAATATGAAGAATTTGCTAAACTTACCCAACAAGAACAGGAATTAGGTTTACTCCAGCAAAAAAGTGATATTGGTACCCGTGAAGGTTGGCAAAAATGCCTTATTGCTCATGGAGTAGAAATCAGAGGACATCAAGTTTATGCAATTAAGAAAAGTTAAGTAATCTGGCTCGTGCTTGTTGTAAACAAATAGTTAATTTTTCAGCTAGAAATTTGACGTTTGGTTCATGAATCATAGTTGTATGAGAACCAGGAATTTCATAGCTTGTTAAACCGCCAGCTGCTAAATCACTCCATCCCAAATCAGGCTTTATGTCTAAACCTACTTCTGATTTACTGGCGCGAAACACAGTCAATTTACCAGGATAAATTAAGGGTAAATACAGCATTCCTGCTTGATGATTAGCCCAAGTGACAGCCAACAGTTGCAAGTCCAGCGGTGAGCGTTTGATATAACGCAGATAAAGCTGATAAAAAATGCTAACCTTCCCTACTGTAAAATGCCAATTTATCCTGTTCCATAGATAAGCTAATTGGTCTTTTGGTTTCAAACTTAAAAGTTTAAATAAATGAAAAAACTGAGATTTTCCTAATTGGTTGGCTGGAGTATTTCCAGAGAGTGAAGATGGAGTGTCTAACAAAGCCAAAAAAGCAACTTCTTCTCCTTGAGCATAAAGTTGTTGAGCCATCTCAAAAGCTACCATACCTCCAAATGAAAAGCCTCCTAAAAAATAAGGGCCATGACTCTGAATCTGGCGGATTTCTTGAAGATAGCGAGATGCCATTTCAACGATGGAAGTACAAGGTGTTTGTTGCCCATCCAGTCCCTGTGCTTGTAACCCATAAACTGGTTGATCTGGTTCTAAATACTTGACCAAGTCTCGATAAAAGAGGACATTACCTCCCATTGCATGAACCAAGAACAGAGGTGGTTTAGTACCAGTGGTTTGAATTGGCACTAAAGATGAAAACGGTATGGATTTTTCTTGGTCAGTTAACACATTAGCTAATTGTTCTATTGTTTGCGCCATCAAAAAAGTAGATAAGGGTAAGCTTTTACCCAACTTGCGGTTAATCTCAATTAATAACCGCATTGCTAACAGTGAGTTTCCACCCAACTCAAAAAAATTATCTTTCACCCCAAGAGATTGAATTCCTAAAACTTGTTGCCAAATCTGGGCCAATTGCAGTTCTAATGAGTTACTGGGAGCGATAAATTCTGTGAGATTTTGGATAAATGACTCAGGTGCAGGTAGGCTGCGACGGTCTACCTTGCCATTTGGATTTAATGGCAGTGCATCCAAAAATACAAAGGTCGCAGGTATCATATACTCAGGCAATTTATCTTGCAAAAAGCGATGCAATTGACTTTGACTAGGGAGTTGTTCTGGATGGGCAACAACATAGGCCACAAGTCTCTTGTTACCAGGAACATCCTCTCTCGCCATTACCAAGGTTTGTTTTAGCGCTGGATGCTGGTTGAGTGTGGCTTCGATTTCTCCTAGTTCAATGCGAAAGCCGCGAATCTTCAGTTGTTGGTCGATGCGACCAAGGAATTCAATGTTACTGTCTGGTAAATAACTAACTAAATCTCCAGTTTTGTACAAACGCGCGCCTGGTTCTTGGCTAAAAAGGTGGGGAATGAACTTCTCTGCTGTTAGTTGCGGACGGTTGAGATAGCCCCGCGCTAGACCAACTCCACCAATGTACAGTTCACCCGGTTCACCGATCGCAACAGGCTGCAAATCCTCATTTAAAATATAAATTTCTGTATTGGTAATAGGGTAACCAATCGGAGCCACAAGATAATTCGTTCCTCTTTGACACTTCCAGAAACTAGCATCAATGGAAGCTTCTGTTGGGCCATAGCAATTAAATAGCACATTATCCAGGCACAGGCGCTCAAAGAAACGCTCTATGAGTTCAACGGGTAAAGCTTCGCCGCCACAGGTAATATGTCTGAGACATTGGCAATTTTCAATTCCCTTCTCTTCTAACAAAACTTGGAGCATAGAAGGTACCAGTGCCATGACAGTAATCTGCTGTTCGCAAATTACTTTAACTAAATAAGCACTGTCCCGATGTCCTTCTGGATGAGCCATGACTAACTGTGCGCCAAAGCATAATGGCCAGAATATTTGCCAGACGGAGGGATCAAAGCTAAAAGAAATTGTCTGCAAAACTTTGTCTGCGGCTGTTAATTTAAAGGTCGTTTGTCGCCAGTAAAGCTGATTATAAATGCCTTTGTGGGGAATCATTACACCCTTTGGTTGTCCTGTGGAACCAGATGTGTAGATGACATATATGAGGTTATCAGGACTAGTTTTATTGATTGGGTTTTCTTGACTGTTTTGAGCAATTACCTGCCAATCTGAATCAAGACAAATTACTTTGCCACTGTGATTTGGTAGGCTCTGGAGGAATTTTTCTTGGGTTAGTAGTATGGGCGCTTGAGTATCTTCCAAGATGAAGGCTAAACGCTCTAAAGGATAGGATGGATCTAAAGGCACATAAGCACCTCCAGCTTTGAGAACTGCTAATATTGCGATCGCCATTTGCAGCGATCGTTCTAAACAAATGCCCACTAATACTTCTGGGCCAACTCCCAAAGAGCGCAGGTAATGGGCTAACTGGTTCGCCTGCTGATTTAACTCCCTATAAGTAAGTTGCTGATTTACTCTTCTCTTATCGGAGACGCTACGCGAATGAGAAGCTAATACTAGTCCACTCAAGTCGGAGAATGCTCCTACTTGAGTGCCTTCGCTATGCACGTCTAAAAATACCACGGCTATTTCATCAGGAGAACTTTCTACCTGTTGCTCAAATAGTTCGTGAATACACATAGACGAAGTATTAATTACTTCAGTCGTGTAACACTCTTGTAAAGATGTGAAAGTCTCAGTATTACTCAAAGTATTGACCTTATTGTTCATCTCAGTTTAATAAAAAGTTCGATATTTATTGATGTATTTCATAGAATATTAGATTATTTTCTTTTGCTATCTGTTTTTTTGCTAAATCTAGTGCTTGGCAAGCAGTTTTAAATTTGTTTTCATCTTTGAATTTTTTCCGGAATTGTTTTAAATAAGCTTCTAAATATCTAATTTGAGAATATAGATCATCAGCACTTAGAAGAAAAGGCAGATCAGACTCAACCATAAAGCGAATTGCTAACATTGGAATAGGACTGCGAAGAGGACGAAAATTGGGGTTGTGTAATCCACCCGTTTCATTACGCTTATGAAATTCTCCTAACATTAATCCTGATTCTACAAAGAATGGCTTGAGTTGCTTTTGGATACTGTCAATTAATATCGTCGCTTCTTCATTTTTTATCTCAGGAAAGATGAGTATTATCGCTTTATAAATCGATTCTTCTTTGTTTTTTGGTTCTAAATCTAGAAAAGCATTCCGATAACTTAAAACTATATCTGATATTTCCTGCCGATCTAGATTTTTAGAACGAATAACTTTCAACCTAATACAGTTTAAGTTTAGTGCTTTAGGCATAAATGGACAAACATTCCCATTCCTACCTAACTCAGGATGAGGTTTAGCTAAAAAACTTCTCAGCCAATTCCAAGTTTCAACTAAATAAGGGATATCTTGTTGCAGCTGATCAATCTCATCAGGTGTATATAGTTGCACCATATTTTAGCGACTCAATGTTATCAATTACTGGATTTTTAAACAATCATCTTGATGATAAAAACTCAACTTTTGCAAAACAAATACCTTCTATTAAGTAGATATATATATTTGCATTACATCCTATACAGGAGTAAGTTTTTACAAAATCTATTAACTTAATAAGATAAATTTGGCTTGTTTATCTACTATCTAAAGATAGATAACTCATTATTTATTTACTATAAAATAATCATCTAGCTCAATAAAAAAATAGAGTAAACAGGCGATGAAAATACCGCCATAATTATTGAATTATATGAAATTAAATAAGCATTTACTATTTAATTAATAGTTAAACTAACTACTAATAAAATAGGTTTACGAGCGCTTAAAAAGCGGCTAGTAACTGTATTGAATATGTGATTGTTTAAAATTTCTCACAATTCAACACCACAAACAGTATTTAAAAGGTGAATTCATCAAATCTTTATGTAAAAACCCATACCAAGAATTATTTTTAACACAATTATTAAGTCAACCGTTGTTTGAGCGTAAGTGAAGGTATGGCAATTTTGATAAAAGTTATACGCAACTATTCACTAACTATGGCAAGATAACTGCAATTCGCTTAGATGAGTCTAGAAATACTAAAACGATGAGAGAAATCCAAGCATTACGCCAAGCCGTCCAAAGTCGCAAAATGGGCGCGTTGTTATTACTGGGTTTTGCATCTGGATTGCCTTTGTTCTTAACTAGTAGAACATTGCAACTGTGGATGCAAGATGCCAAGGTTGATATTGGCAAAATTACTTTATTTGGTTTGTTAGCGTTACCATACTCCCTAAAATTTTTGTGGTCGCCTTTATTAGATAGGTTTGTACCGCCATTTTTAGGTGCTAGACGGGGTTGGTTGATAGTTACTCAAATTGGGTTAGTAATTGCGATCGCCACTCTCGCATTACAACAGCCTTCCCAAAGTGACCAAGTATTGCAAATTCTGGCAATCAACTGTCTAATTATCACCTTTTTAAGTGCGACCCAAGACATCGCCGGCGATGCTTACCGTACCGACATCTTAAACCCACTAGAAGCGGAAGCAGGTGCATCGGTTTGGGTATTAGGCTATCGGGTTGCTTTGTTTGTCACTAGTTCCTTAGCCTTGGTATTAGCCGATCGCCTACCTTGGAATGGTGTTTACTTACTCATGGCGGCTTTAATGGCGGGGAGTATACTTGTCACCTTATCTGCGCCCAGAGAACCACAGAGCATTAACCACCGAGAAACTGCGCCTATATCTGCCAAAGATGTAATCTTCGTGCTATTTATTACAGCGCTAGTAGCTGGTTTACTGGGAGGCGTTTTTACTGGCTTTATTGCTCTGCCCATATTTTATTGGCTATTGGCAGCTTTGATAGTCGCTTGGATAGTGTCATCATTATTATTGCCTGATGAGCTACTTGCTGAAGCTCCAGAAAACCAAGCCCCACAAAACTTACAAGAAGCAATTTTTCTACCTTTTAAAGAATTTTTTCATCGGTTTGGCTTGGCTCAAGCTGGAGTAATTCTCATTTTTATCATTCTTTATAAACTGGGTGATTCTTTGGTTGGTATTACCGCTAATTTGTTTTTGCGAGAAATTAACTTTACCAAAACCGAAATTGGGGCAATTCAAGCTGGGATAGGTTTTCTCGCTACAACTGTTGGTGTATTAGCTGGCGGTGTAATCTTAACCAAAATTCATCTAAATCGTGGTTTATGGATATTTGGCATACTGCAATTATTGAGCAACTTGGGTTATTATGCCTTAGCCGTTGCTGGCAAAAATTACTCGTTATTAATTTTGGCAGTAAATATCGAAAACTTTAGTGCCGGATTAGTCACAGTTGCTACAGTGGCATTTTTAATGAGCCTCTGCAATCACCGTTTTACAACCACTCAATTTGCTTTATTTTCTAGCTTAATGGCGATTAGTAGAGATGTTCTTTCAGCACCCGCAGGCGATTGGGCGAAAGCCACAGGCTGGCCTGTATTTTTCTTGTTAACCTTAGTAGCAGCCTTACCAGGATTGTTACTTTTACCGTTTGTTGCGCCCTGGAATCAAAAGCCAGTGGTAATATCTAGACCAGGACTTGAGGAAGAAGATGAGGATGTATGGGAAGCCAAGTAATTGTTGTTATTGGTACATTTATTCTTTTACTTACAGGTTTGTTACTTGGCTATGTCCTGTCACAGTTAGTGCTTGGATTCTTGACTTTTAATCTCTTTACTTTTTTTGGTACACTCAGCCTGATTTTAATTTTTGGGACACTTTATTACGTTCTATTTTGGCAATTGCGTCGGGAACAGTCCCAAGTTGTGCCAGAAAATATGTCCGTAACAGAGATTAACGATCGCATCACCGACACTCAACTCAAAAATAGGCTGATTGCTAAGTTAGATGGTGATACTGCTACAGCTGAACGTTTAATTGAGCAAGCAAAGCAAAATTATCCAGGGATGCCAGAAAGTTGGTATTGCGAACGAGTCATTGATGATTTAGAACGCGATCGGCGTTAAGGTTAAAAATAGAGGTTAGAGGCAGGAGGCAAGGGAAAATTCTTCAACTCAGCACTCAGTTTCTTTCTTTTGACATTTAACTTTTAACTTTTGACTTACTGAATATGGCTATATTTCGTCAATACATCGCCCCACTACTCGTAGTTTTAGTATTTATCGTTGCTTTAGTAGCAGTCAGCGCCCGCATCTTTTTGCCTGCCGATATGGCTGCACCCGCACCCATTGAAGGAACTGGGGTGATTTTACCTGCTACTGCTATTGATTTGTTAACCCTCAGCAAATAAAGTGTCTGAGCAATTAATACCAGGGTATTTGATTCGTCGTGGCTCAACATTAGAGCGATCGCTCCTAGTCAAGTTCATGCAACGAACTTACCAAGAGCGATTTCCTCAGCAAGATTTTGCCCACCTCGCCCGTACCGTCGAGCAGTATTTATCCAAAGATACGCCCTTGTGGTGGGTGGATATGGAAAAGGCAGGGGAGCAGGAGGGCAGGGGGGCAGAAGAAGTAAATAACTTTAATTCTCCCTTGTCTACCTTGTCCTCCTTGTCTCTCTCGCCTCCCCCCGTTGCTTGCCTTTGGGTAGGAAATGCCATAGATCAAGTTAATGGCGATCGCCATGCTCATATTTTTTTGCTTTATGTTATCCCAGAACATCGACGACTGGGCATTGGTAAAGCTTTGATGCAGTATTTAGAAAAGTGGGCAATAGAAAGAGGCGATCGGCAAATTGGCTTACAAGTCTTTGAATCTAACCAACCAGCTGTAAATCTCTACAACCAACTCGGTTATCACACTCAATCTCTGTGGATGGTCAAACAAATTGGGGTCAATAGTCAATAGTGAACCAGCGCGGTCTTGGGGGTTTCCCCTTTATGGGTTTTTCATTCTTTCCCCCTGCTCCCTGCCCCCTGCCCCCTGCGGTCTATTTGTCTCAAACTTAAAGTGAAACGGTATTACTGCGGTGGAGTAGAATCGGGCGCTCAGTCTGCTCCCTGCCCCCTGCTCCCTGCCCCCATGCCTCTTGTGACACTTCATATCTCCCAATTTCCCAGACAAATCTAATCATGGTGAACATAAAGTGTACAATAATCTAGCAAATACCTATCAGGCGTAGAATTATTGGCACGGGGGGTTCTTTTAAAATCCCACTTGGCATCTAAATGAAGTATGTATGACGACGATGACCTAAGCCTACTCGATCCTGACGTAGAGCTAGAAAGCCCTCTCGATAAAATGGAGCCACTAACTGCTGAGTCAGAAGTGGCAAAACCCGATCCAGAAGTGATGTTAGCCCTTCTGGAAAATCCGCAACCGCAGCAGAGAATGCTGGCGGCGCGTGCTTTTTGTGATATTGAAGATGAAAGAGCTATCCCCCTACTGATTCACCTGTTAACGGATTCATGTCCTTTAGTGCGAGTGAGTGCAGCATACGGTATTGGTCGCAATCCTAGTAAAGAAGCGGTTGAACCGTTGATTGCCCAACTCAACCACGATTGGAACGGTTATGTACGCAAAGGTGTAGTTTGGGCGTTGGGTAATTGCCGCGATCGCCGTTGTTTAGCACCCCTAGCAGATGCTTTAAGAACAGATAGTTCCGCTGTACGGTTGTGGTCGGCTAGTGCTTTAGCTCAAATGGCTGAAGTGGGTTACGAAGCTGTTGTTGGGGCAATTCCCGCTTTAATTGAAGCTTTAGTCCAAGACCCAATTTCCGCAGTTCGGAGTAATAGCGCCTGGGCAATTGGACAGTTATGCAAAGAATTGCCGTCTAATATTGTTTATGCCACAGCCATTGATGCCTTAATTCAAGCCTTTGCTGAAGACAAAGATTTAGGCGTGCGAGAAGATGCCAAAGCCGCACTACTCGGCGTAGGCGACCCTCGTGGCTTACAGCTAATCGAAACTTTGGAACAAGAAGGATGGTTTTAAGTAAGTCAAAAGTCAAAAGTCAAAAGTTGCTTTTATAGCTGTAGTTAAATAAATGAGGTAATTGCTGATTATTCAAAGCTTTCATGCAACTGAGTTTAAACTCAGCACTTGGTTATAACCATTGACCATTGACTCTTGACTATCTTCACTTATTTTCCGATGGTGGTTTGATTAAGTTGAGGTCATAAGGACGTTCAATGTCATCCTCACCCAAATATTCACCGTTTTGAATTTCTAAAATTACTAAGGGAATTAAGCCAGGATTTTCCACTTTATGTAATGTTGCAGCTGGAACGTAAGTAGATTCATTGCGGTTCAGCAATACTTCTGTCTCTCCACAAGTTACCTTGGCCACACCAGATACTACAACCCAATGTTCATTGCGATGGTAATGGATTTGTGGTTTAATACCATGCCTGGGCTTAATTTCCACGCGACTAATTCTATAGCTATCACCTTCTTCTATTACCTCCACGTTACCCCAGTATCTCGCACCGGAATGTGAAGATAACTCATGGCTCGTAGATTGCTCGTTGTTATCATTTTGAGTCATAAACAAACTGCTCAACGACGACTATTACTATTGTTTAGTAATTTAACGCACATGAGTTGACAATTTGCCACAATAACTGCTGTTAGTTAGTTGAGGACATCAACTCAGCAAAAAAACCCAGTTCACAAAGCTTTTTACCCTGTTCTCTGCTTTTAATTCAGTTAAATACATCTTGTCGCAATCGCTGTATTGCAATTAAAGTCAGGTTGGTAATCCGAAAAATTCGGTCAAAGCCTGATTTTTACGTTGTGGACATTGCCTACCCTAGATTTATTCAGTATGGTGCAAAATATTAGTTAAAATCCTGCTTTTAATAGATAACAAAAGAAAAATATTAATTATTCAATGTTAATTGATGTATTTTTGGTACCAAAACATTTTATTAACTGTAAAACAGGAAGCTAATAACTGTATAAGAATTTTGTAGAGAATGAGGAGACGCTTTGACTGAAGACAAGAAATCACGGGAAAGCGAAATCAGTGAGGTGACGGGGGCGGTAGTTGGTCAGAGAGATTTCAATTTGCCTGAATTTATGATTGCATTCGGTGAAAGTTTCCTGGAAAGCATTACTGATGGTTGTTGGTTTTTGGATCGGGAATGGCGTTGTATCTACATGAATCATTGCCAGATAAAGTTATTTGGTATTGACCAAGAGAATATTTTAGGTGAAAATTTTTGGGAATTATTGCCGGAGACAGTTGACAGCATACTTTACAGGCAATTACATCAAGCAGCATCCGCACAAATTTCGGTTAATTTTGAATATTTTCATCTCAAGTCGCAACGTTGGTTAGAACATCGCGCCTATCCATCGGCTAACGGGATATATGTCTTAACTTTTGATATTACCGAAAAGCAAGCTGTGATGGGCGAACAGGCGCAATGTATTAGCGATCGCCAACGGGAAGAACAGCGCAAAGCAGCACAATACGCTGTCACTCGCGTTTTAGCTGAGGCGACCACTTTAGTTGATGCTGTACCCGCAATTTTGCAATCTTTGTGTGAAAGTCTGGGATGGCAATTAGGGGTGATTTGGCAAGTAGATTCTCACCAAAATATTTTACGTCACGTTAATAGTTGGCAATCACCAAGTAGTAATTTACAAGCCTTCATTGCAGAAAATCAGCAAAAGACTTTTGCACCAGGGATGGGACTTCCCGGTCGGATTTGGGTAAGCCATCAACCTACGTGGATTTCCCAAATTAGTGAAGACAAAAATTTTACTAGAGGTGCAACAGCAATTAACAGTGGTTTAAATACAGTTTTTGGCTTTCCCATCCTTTTAGGGGATGAGATGTTAGGTGTAATTGAATGCTTTAGCAGCCACATTCAAGCACCAGACGAAGATTTGTTGCAAATGATGGCAACAATTGGTAGTCAGATTGGGCAATTTATGGAGCGCAAACGCACAGAAGTAGCACTGCGAGAGAGCCAAGAATTATTTCAGAGTTTTATGCAGCATAGCCCAATTACGGGTTTTATCAAAGATGCAGATGGAAGATATGTTTATGTCAACGCACTTGTAAAAAGACTTTTCAACTGGGAGCCAGCAGATTTAATTGGCAAGACAGATTTTGATTTATTTCCCTTAGAAACGGCTCAACAAGTGCGTAGTCATGATTTAGAAGTATTACATAATGGGCGACTGATTCAGTATCTAGAAACAGTGGAATTAGAGGATAGGGAATATCATTTTATGACCTTTAAATTTCCCTTCCAAGATGCTGGGGGTCGTCAATTAGTTGCGGGGATGTCGATTGATATTAGCGAACAGCAAGCTGCGCTACGCGATCGCATTCAAGCAGAAGCAGCACTGAGTGAAAGTGAAGAAAACTTACGTTTAGCATTACAAGCTGCTCGGATGGTGGCTTGGTCTTGGGATGCTCAAACAGGCATAATTCACCGCTCTGCTAACGCCTGTGATGTTTTAGGATTACTCCCGGAAATGCTGACTGCATCAGGAGAAGAGGGTTGGAATTTAGTTAATCCTGATGATCTACAACAGCACCAAGCTAAAGTCCAAGAAGCGATCGCCACTCAAGGTAGTTACATTTCCGAGTTTCGCTTTTTGCGTCCAGACAATGGCGAAATGATCTGGGTGGAAGACCGAGGACAGGTAAATTGCGATCAGGCGGGAAACTTGATTAGTGTCAAAGGCGCATTGTTTAATGTGAGCGATCGCAAACAAGTAGAAACTGCACTGCGACTAAGGGAAGAACGCTTCTCTACGCTGTTCAACGGTATGGAAGACTGGGTGTTAGTCTATCATTTGACCAGCGATTTTCAACCAGGACAATTTATTGAAGTCAACGAACAAGCTTGTAAAAAGCTGGGTTATGACCGAGATGAACTACTCACAATGTCGGTTGCTAAAATTATCGATTCATCCTCTATCAATGCTAAAACGGGTATCGAGAGGCTGTTAGTCGAACAGCATATTGTTGTGGAATCAGTTCACACCACAAAAGACGGACAACGGCTTCCCGTGGAAGTGAGTGCAACGCTGTTTACACTCAACGGTTTGCCAACTGTCCAAGCAATTTGTCGAGATATCACAGAACGCAAACACGCAGAAGCAGAACGGGAAAAACTATTAAAACAAGAACAGTCTGCACGGGAAGCAGCGGAAACCGCCAACCGGATTAAAGATGAGTTTTTAGCTGTCTTATCCCATGAACTGCGAACACCCTTAAATCCGATATTAGGATGGACACAACTGCTACGTTCCCGAAAGTTAGATGGGGAAGCAACAGAAAGAGCTTTGGTAACAATCGAGCGTAATGCTAGATTACAAACTCAACTAATTGAAGATTTGTTAGATATTTCGCGGATTTTACGTGGCAAGATAGTTTTAAATGTAGCAATGATCAACTTAACTACTACCATTGAAGCAGCCTTAGAAACGGTACGCTTGGCAGCAGAAGCCAAAAATATTCACATCCAAACTTTATTTAGTCCTGATGTGGGACAGGTTTCAGGAGATGCGGGACGGCTGCAACAGGTGATGTGGAATTTGCTCTCCAATGCAATTAAATTTACACCCGATGATGGACAAGTAGAAATTTGTTTAGAGCAAGTTGGCAAACAGGTACAAATTCAAGTCAAAGATACAGGTAAAGGTATTAATCCTGAGTTTTTACCCTTCGTATTTGACTATTTTCGCCAAGAGGATAGTACAATAACGCGCAAATTTGGTGGCTTAGGCTTGGGACTGGCGATCGCGCGTCACATCACAGAACTGCATGGTGGTACAGTCAACGTAGAGAGTCTAGGCGAAGGTTTAGGGGCAACATTTACAATTAGATTGCCTGTAATTGCCGATAATTTGGCATATAGCCAAGACGATAAAACATCAGTACAGGACATCAATCTCAACCAAATTAAGATATTGACTGTAGATGATGATGCTGATATGCGAGATTTACTAGTTGCTATTCTCAACATGTATGGCGCAGAAGTAAAAGTTGCAGCATCGGCCGCAGAAGCATTAATTTTATTGGCAGAATACTTACCAGATGTTTTAATTAGTGATATTGGTATGCCAGATGTCGATGGTTATACCTTGATGCAGCAAATCAAAACTCAATTTCCAGAAAAATACAGGCAAATTCCGGCTATTGCTTTGACAGCCTATGCGGCTGAGTATGATCAACGCCAAGCACTCGCGGCTGGCTTTCAATTACATCTTGCTAAACCTGTGGTTCCAGAAGAATTAGTTAGGGCGATCGCTTCAGTTATTCATGCGAAAGCATAAGATTCCCGAATTCTTTGATAAGTCGGGAATTTCAGCCTCATTTATCTACTTAAAATGCAAACAAAAGCTGCTTTACCAATGACGCTATTAGCAGGCAAGAATACTTTGCCAATTATTCAAGCTTATTTTGAATTTAATCATCTCAAACAATTATATCGTCAGGGCTGGTTACAACACGGTATTGAGCCTAAGTATTGTGAAAGCATCGCTGAACACTCGTTTGGTGTTGCTCTACTAGCATTATTTTTAGTAGATATTTATGCAATTAAAATAGATAAAACTAAATTAGTCCAGATGGCTTTAATTCATGACTTAGGAGAAGTTTATGCTGGTGATATAACTCCTAGGGACAACGTTGATAAACCAGAAAAATATCAGTTAGAAAGAAATTCTTTGATTTTGATTCTAGAAAAACTCCCTAATTGCTCATACTGGATTGATTTGTGGGAAGAATATGAGCAAGGTAATTCACCTGAGTCTCAATTTCTGCGGCAAATTGATCAATTAGAAATGGTTTGCCAAGCCAGTGTATATGAACATCAAGAATTAGCTAATCTCTCGGAGTTTTTTACATCTACCGCGCAGGTATTTCAAACCCCGCAACTTCAATCTATATTTCAAGCTTTAGAAACATTAAGAGATAATTGCGATGACATTTCGCAGCAGCCTCAGTTAAATTGCCAAACTATATGTAATGACTGTGCTTTTCATGTCAAAACAGAATCAGTAATAGAGTGCATTCATCCTGATGAATCTGATGTTAATTGTGCAGTTGTGACTTTTTGCAGTTCCTTTCAACCCAGTGAAGAAATTGATAGTCCATGTGTGACTTTTGGCATTGATGAGGAATAATAGCAAGAGAAGGGTAAAGCGATCACGCCACCCTTCTCATTAAGAATTACACTACACTAATTATTTTTAATTTTCATATTCTTGTTGCTGATTATCTGTTGGTCTATTAGTTTCTAACAGACGGGAAATAAACACATCTGGTTTTCTACTAATCACAGATATAACTTTATCAATGGCAACTACTTCACTGGTTTTCACAACCATTTCCCATAAGGTATCTTCTTCTGTATCTTTGTTATGCGTTCTGTGTTTAAAACATAACAAATCATCACAAACATTGATAATTGTTGCGAAATACCACTTGTCTCGTATTAATAGCCAAATTTCTTGCTCTAAGTAATTTTGGAGAATTGATTTCACAATAGTTTAGAGGATTAAAACAATGTCGTAAATACTATTTGGGGATGAGTTATTGAGGCAACAGGGAAAATACTTAATTGGGATTAAAGATAATACTACAGAAAAATCTGTATGTAGTCGGATTATCTTACCAATGCTTTGATGAATTTTTTGTATAAAAGATAGCTAATTTTTTGCCAAATCTTTAGCTGGATATTTGATGTTGTGATATTGCTGTGGTTAGAACCATCAAAGTGAGTATTTATACTTTAAATTTTATGGCAAAATAAATGGCGGATGCTTGATTTATATCTGCTCTCCGCCTTTCCCAAAAAACAACAAAACTATACGCTAATCAATCATAATAGCTGAGAAATCTATGTCAAACCACTAATTTACCAAATAAACATAGACTTTATGCAAAAACTGTCTTAATCTAGCTAATTAAGCAGAAAATTTCCTCGCTTAGACGTTAGATTTTAGTTGAGCGATCGCTGTTAACATTTGTTGATAATACTCAATATTTCCTTCTTGATAATAGATATTGGCAGATTGTTGAAAATCAGCGATCGCACCTTGAAAATCTTCTAGTTGGCGATAGACATCAGCACGTAACATATAAGCTGAAGCCCAATGAGGTTGACGTTGCAAGGCTTGGTTTAAGTCAGTTAATGCGCCTTGTAAGTCGCCTAACAGCAAACGACTGCGTCCGCGATGATACCAGTCTTCGGCAAAACTGGGGTCAAGGACAATGGCTTGATTGTAATCAGCAATTGCACCATGATAATCTTGCAGAGCATAGTAGGCACTGGCGCGATCGCTGTAAAATGCTGCTGAGTTGGGGTTAATCTGCAAAGCTGTGGTGTAATCGGCAATTGCACCATGATAGTCTTGCAAAGCATAGCGCAGGGAACCCCGATTGTAATAAGCCTCTACTAAACTGGGGTTGATTTTGATGGCTTGATTGTAATCGGCTAAAGCTCTTTGTTCAGCGGCTAAAAGGCGGAGGGCATTACCCCGGTTACAGTAAGCTTGAGAAAAATCAGGATCAATTTTGATTGCTTGGGTGTATTCTTCTACTGCTGCGAGATAATCTTGCAGCGCTTCGCGGGCTAAACCACGACCATAGTATGCTGTAGCTAAATTAGGTTTGAGTTGCAAGGCGCGATTGTAATCTAAAATGGCTCCTTGATAATCGCCTAAACAACGACGAGCCGTAGCGCGATCGCAATATCCTTCAGCATATTCGGGGTGAATTTGCAAGATGTGATTGCTATCGGCGATAGTGCCTTGATAGTCACCCAACTGACAACGGGCATGAGCCAGAAAACCGTAGACTAAAGCTAAAGTCGGATTTTTAGCTAGTGCTTGTTCATAATCGGCGATCGCACCTGGATAATCGCCTAAAGTTGCCCGGACTAATCCCCGTTCGTAGTATGCTTGCACATCATCAGGATTTAATTGCAGAGCTTGGTTAAAATCTGCGATCGCCGCTGGATAATCTTTGAGGTAAGCACGAACAAGTCCGCGATTGTAGTACGCCTGGGCAAAATATGGGTTAATTTGTAAGGCGCGATTATAATCAGCAATTGCACCTGGATAGTCGCCTAAAACATAGCAAGTATTACCTCGATAATGATAAGCTTCCACCAAATGAGGATCTAGCTGTAATGCTCGTTCATGATCAGCGATCGCTTGCTCATATTCTTCTAAAATATGGAAAATATTCCCTCGACTGCTGTAAACGGCAGCATACTGGGGGTACCACTGTAATGCTTGCTGAAAATCTGCTAATGCACCTTGGTAATCGCCATTTTCGCTGCGAGCTACACCCCGATAATGAAAAGCTCGTGCTATATCAAAATCTATATGTGTCACTAACTCAGGATTAATCTCGATCGCTTGGTGGTAATCAGCGATCGCTCGATCATACTCTCCTAACGCACAGTAAACATTTCCGCGACCGTGATGGGATTCTGCTAAGTTGGGATTGATGGCTAATGCCCACTCATAATCAGCGATCGCTTCTTCGTAATCTGCTAGAGAGTAAAGGGTATTGCCTCGGTTATGATAAGCTTCAGCAAAATTAGGTTTAAGTTGAATTGCCTTGTCGAAATCGGCAATTGCTGCACGATAATCTCGGAGTGAGCTATAAAAAATATTGCCGCGATTATAATAGGCTTCAGCAAAGTTAGGTTTTAGCTGAATCGCCTCTGTGTAATCTGCGATCGCTCCTTGAAAGTCTCCTTGCAAATTTTTGTTAAACCCTTGGTTAAAAAAGTCGTCAGCATTCATCTAAGTTTAATGGGCTGTGAAACTCCCGTCCCCTAATTTTAGGATGGGGTGCTGTTTTGTATCAATTGACTTCAGCGGATTTTCACAATTGCCGTTGTAAATATAAACTAGCAGCGACTACGATGCAGCAGAAATACGTGTAAAATCCGACTCATGCCCAAAATCAGTATAAGTATTTTAATGTTTGTCTTTTTATTGTGTTGTAAAATAACAATCCGTTTGATTTATGAACTGACTCGTAAACAGATATAAAACGGCACAGGCAATAAATAAATTTGTTAACAACTTATTTATGTTTTCTATAGTTACCCAAAAGGTTATTCATAGCAAAACACAGTAGAATTTTAGAACAGATAACAGAGGTACTCAACCAATGAATATTTTGGTAACGCCTGAAGATGAGCAACTACATAAATTTCGCAGCGAACTAGGAAAATATACAAATACTCAAGAAGTGATTAATACACCATTGAAAGTAATAGAAGAATATTCGCACCGTCCCGCAGACATAAACCAAAAAATAACTGTAGAAGATGAACATGCTTGTTGCCAAATGTTCAGAGATCGCTCAATGGCTGAAGGGTGCAATTATACAGAATATTACATTTATTCTGAGTTAGTTGAAAAATAGTGTAATAGCTAGTGTAGATAAACAAGAATTTTACAGTTGCTGAGTATTTTACTGTAATTTTCTATTAACTAAATGTGCAGATGAAAAAGAGACGAAGGATTAGAGACTAGGGACTAGTAATTTCTACTCAGCCAATCTTAATCAGAGAAAAATCCTTGTTCCTAGCCTCTAGTCTCTAATCTTTATATCTTAAGCCGCGACTTTTTCTTCTAGTGGTTTAAAAGTCTTTTTGGTAGCGCCGCAAATTGGACATTGCCAATCATCAGGAATATCTTCAAACGGTGTACCCGGTGCAATTCCCGAATCAGGATCGCCAGCCACCGGATCGTAAATCATACTGCATTGACGACAAATCCATTTGCGAGTTTGAGGATCATCACTTGCTATTCTGGTGACTGCTTGTCCACCATTTAAGACTTCTAATGCTTCAGTGTAGCGATCGGCGTGGTAATTTTCGATAAATTTAAGCAAGCCAAAACGGTGTGCGGCTTCTCGAAATGTATCGGCGTGTTCGCCAGATTCTTGTGCTTGTTTGAGAAATTCGGCGGCGGCTGGATTGTCGCGGTCACTTTGTGCCGCTGCGGCAAATTCAGGATACATTGTAGTGTATTCGTAAGTCTCACCTTCAATGGCTAAAGATAAGCAACGAGAGACAATTTGCTGTTTTTGTTCATCAGTTAAAGCAGCAGGATCTTCAACCACTAGTTCTGGATGCAGTAACTGAAAATGAGCAAAAGCATGTTCAGTTTCTTGTTCTGCTGTTTCACGAAAAAGTTTTGCTAAATCCGCAAATCCTAATTTACTGGCAACTTTAGCGAAAAACAAATACTTGCGGTTAGCCATCGATTCACCACCGAAGGCTGCTTCTAAGTTATGCAGAGTAGTAATGTTGGATAAATCCATAGTGTTGAGATACCTATCAGCTAATATTGCCTAGCAAAAAAACAGGCTTTAAATCAGGTTAATGAGGAAATTTTGTATACCAGAAAACCTTTTATACAAATTTTTTTACGCTCATCATTCTTTACCTGTTTTGCCTGCTGTTCCAGGAAGATTATAAAACTAAAAATTTGCAACATTTTTTATTGACAAATTTCTCAAACAGCCCCGCCATTGACGCGAATATTTTGCCCAGTTATCCAACGTGCTTCCTCACTAGCTAAAAAAGCCACCACATCGGCAATTTCTTGGACATCACCCAGCTTGTTAAAAGCCGACATTTGGGCTAAACGATTGATTTGTTCTGTGGTTTTACCTTCACGGAACAGTTCTGTATCTGTTGGGCCAGGAGAAACAACATTCACCGTGATGTCCTTCGCACCTAACTCTTTAGACAACACCCGCGTTATCTGTTCCACTGCGCCTTTAGTTCCTACATAAGCACTGTAGGTTGGTAACATCATCCCTGTGGTGGATGAAGAAAAATTAATAATTCTGCCACCTACTGCTAAATGCTGTGCAGCTTGTTGACAGGCAAAAAAAGTACCTTTGACATTGACCGCAAAAAGTTTGTCAAACTCTGCTTCAGTAATTTCTGTAATTGGCTTGTAAATAATTGTGCCAGCATTGTTGACCAAGATATCAACTTTGCCAAAATGGGCAATTGTTTTTTGAAACAGTGCTTCAATATCAGCTACATTCCCCACATCTGCTTGGATAGAAATTGCTTGCACTCCCAGTTGTGCGATTTCTGCAACAACTTCCTGGGCTTTGGCTACATTTCCCGCATAATTAACTACAACAGATGCACCTTGATGAGCTAATTTTAAAGCGATCGCTCTACCAATTCCCCGCGATGCACCAGTTACAATTGCAACTTTCCCTGTTAAAGCTGCCATATATTAATCCTGCTTTACTAGCGATAATTTGCTCTTAAACTAACGCACCAAGGTTAAATTTACCCACACTAAGACTCAGGAACGATAGCCACACCATCCCGAATATTCAGCAACCCTGAGATCATAATTTCATCTTCCGGCTGTAATCCTGCCAAAACTTGGTAATAGTTATTTTTGATATTGCCTAACTTCACGCGCCTTTGTTGAGCAACTAACTGCGAAACTCCTTGAGGGGTTGTTTGTGGTTTCGCCACATAAACAAAAGTTTCACCCGCCACACGAGTTACGGCTGTAGTCGGAATTAACACCCCTGAACGCTGACTCCAAATCACTCTTGTCCGCACTAATTGACCAGCCCTTAACTGCCCTTGGGGATTATTAAACAGTGCTTTAATTAAGATTGATGGCGGTTGATTGCTCACATTGGGAACAATTAAAAATACTCGACTTGTACCCAAAACTTGCCCTTGAGAATTCATAATTTCCACAGGCATTCCCTTGCGTAATTTGGGGCCGCGCTCTAGTGGTAGAGTTAAAGCAACTTCTAACGGTCGGTTTTCAGCAACAGTCATGAGTCGTGAAGAAGTCGTGACAAAATCACCAACTTTTACCGAGATATCGCCCACAGTACCACCAAAGGGTGCAGTAATTTTGTCATACTGAAGTGATGCTGGTGGTTGTCTACTATTAATATCGGCTTGCTGGATAGCATTTTCCGCCTGCAAGATACTAGCTTTTTGAGCTTGAATTCGAGAATTCACCGCATCAAGATTAGCTCTCGCCGTCGCCAGTCTGTTAGCAGATAAATCCTTAGACTGTCGTGATATTGCACCTTGGTCTGCTAGGTTGGCAGATCTATCGTAATCTAATTGATTTGATTGCACCTCAGCCAACTTTGATATCCGTTCTACTTCCAAAGCGCGGAGTGTGGCGCGAGCGCTTTCTAGTAGTGCTGCGGTTGCTTGGGTTGAACTATTGTTGCCTAGGGCTGTTGGTTGTTGGGCTTTATAATCTATTTGGATAATGGGTGTACCTGCGGTGATAGTCTGTCCCGGCTTGACAAATATCTGGGTAATTTGTCCGGGAATTCTCGACTGGAGGTTGATGGAACGCCGAGATTCTAAAGTTGCAATATAGTCTGCACTTTCCTCAATTGTGCCTAATTGCACAGGTGAAATTTTGGCTCTTACTCCTGGTGTTTGAGCATGAGTTGACGGTGTTTGAGGTACAGGAGTAAGTAAACGCCAAGCGATCGCCACTCCACCCCCGACTATGAGTATTAAAGCTAATAATAATCGCCACCAGCGCCATTTATTTTGAGGTGGTTGTTCTGATGTTTCTGGAAGTTCTTTTTCAAAATCAATTTGAGGCTCAGGGGATGTCATGACTTATCAGGTTACTAAAAATACAGTAAATAATTTTCGGTCTGTTGAGATGCAATTTACTGATACAGCATGAAGAGCAATAATAAATTATATGTTAGCTCGTCCCAATATACAGCTTTTTTTGATCAGGTCTAATCTATCAAAAGGTTAATGATAAAAATTGAGAATGTGATACCTTTTTGAACTGTCTTGTTAGTTATTGTAGAGCATCTTTGAGTCTTGCTAAAATAATCGATTCATATCCTATTTATCAAGTATTATCTGTTACAACTATGTGAGAATTTGCAAGCCAGGATTAGCCATAATACCAATTCGTAATTCGTAATTCGTAATTAATCAAGTCAGACATGGCATAGGTTTCGGGGTTTGAATGTGTTGCCTCATTTGAGAGAATTGGTATAACGCAATATATTTCTCGGTATTAAAACTTAAGCTTTACTTAATAAAGTATCTAGAAAAAATACTTTGACATCAAGAATAAGCGACAGGGATAATTGAGACAGACAAGTTTTTATTGGTATCATTAGGAACTTCTAATTATGTTGGGTTCAGCTATGTTCTACCCAAACTATAGGATTAATTACGAATTACAAATTTTCTTCAGATACCCCGTAATGTTGTGCCTGCATATTCCACAAAGTTGTATATTCACCGCCACGTTGTAAAAGTTCCAGATGAGTGCCATCTTCAATTAAATGACCAGCTTTGAGAACTAAAATTCGGTCAGCCATCCGTACAGAAGCGAGTCTATGAGTAATCAAAATTGTAGTTTTACCCTCGGCTAATTCAATAAAGCGTCGGTAGAGATCATATTCGCTGCGAGGGTCGAGTGCGGCAGTTGGTTCATCTAATAGTAATAGTTGGGCTGATTGACGCACAAAAGCACGAGCTAAAGCTAACTTTTGCCATTGACCACCAGAAATTTCCGTACCGCCAAATTGCTTTCCCAGTGGTGTATCCTCTCTAGTAGTAAAATCATCAACTAGTTTAGCTATATCAGCTTTTTCGATTGCATATCTGAGAATATTTGGACTTTCTAAAGCAGCTAAATTTCCCAAAGCAATATTTTCTCCCAGAGTCAGCGCATAATGCCCAAAATCTTGAAAAACACCAGCTATTTGCTGCCGCCACTGTTCTAAATTTAAGTTTCTTAAATCTTTTCCATCAACTAAAATACATCCTTTTGTTGGGTCATATAATCTAGTCAAAAGTTTCACTAAAGTAGTTTTACCCGCACCATTTTCTCCAACAATGGCAACTGTTTCTCCCGGATAAATAGTAAAAGAAATATCTTGCAGAGCTAAACGATTATCTGGGTAGGAAAAGTCAACTTTCTCGAAAGTAATACCTGACCGAATAGGAGTTGGCACTTTCTCACCAGGTATACTTATTTGCATCGGGACGGGACTGTCGAGAAAATTGAAAAACTGCTGCATATAAAGAACATTTTCTAACAAATCTACCCAATTAGCGACAAATCTTTCGAGATTATTTTGAAAGTAAGTCAATGATTGTACAAATAAAAGTACACTACCAGGACTGAAATCGCCACGAAAAGCTTTCTGTACTACCCAGTAAAAAGCAAAACCATTTCCCAACGTACTAAGAATAGCTAAAGTAGATGACCAAAATGCTTGTTTTCCTCGCAGATGGCGCATCGTTTGATGTAAAGACTGAAACGCTTGTAGGTAACGTGCGATAAAAAATGAACCTAGCTGAAACAACCTAATTTCTTTCGCATAGGTATCAGTCAGCATCACCGAAGTGTAATATTGCATTCTCCGCGCTTCAGGGCTATGTTCAAATAAAGTTAGCCAAATAGTTTTGCCATACTGAGAAGAAACCACTATTTGGGGTATAGTTGCGATCGCAATCACTAATGGTATCCAAAAAGCTAGGGGAACTAATAGCCCAACTATCACTATCAAAGTCACAAAAGAACGACTTAATTCCACTAAATTTTCTAATAAACTCAGCGGTTTATAGCCGATTTGTTGTTGCAGAAGTTGTAACTCATCATAAAACACAGAATCTTCAAAACGACTCAAATCTGCAAAACTATCAGCTTTACTCATTAATAATAAGCTAATGTGAGCCGTTAACTTGTCATTGAGATCTCCTTGAAGTGCAAATACCCAAGGATACAGCAATGTCTCTAGTAACAAAGCTCCCACCCATCCTGCTACCAAAGGTACAAGCATTGCATACCCTAATTCTCTCCCAGATGTTAAAGCTGCTGCTACCGTATCTACTACTAATTTGGTAATCCAAACACTAATAGCTGGAAGAAACCCTTGCAATAAAGTGACAGCAATCAAAAATATCATTTCTCTCGGTGCTGCTTTCCATAGCAAAGGTAGAGAACGAAATAAAGCTTTAGTGTAGTCTGCAAACCAAACTCTTAAGTCGCTCATCAATTAAACCTAATTATTTATGTGGTATTAAGTGAACCCCACCTTATCTCTGTTGTGTATTAGTCTACATAGCCGTGTTCAAGCTAGGTTCTACATCAGTTCCCCAATGCAGCAAGTTATATTAGAGTCTATCTCAACAAAAAAACATCCTACTTAAGAAAGAGCAAGATTAAGATTCCGGGTAAAAACTATACTACTTAAGAAAGAATAAAAAACTCTAGAAAAAGATAATGTTAGAGAAGTCAGATGATCAAAACAAGACAAGTATTTTGCTAAAAGTAGCAAACGTTTTATCAAAGACAAGGTTTTAGGGAACCTCAATTTTATCCATGAGTTCCCATCACTTATTTTACAGTGATTTTGACCATTTGTGGATTAGTAAAACTCTGAATTAAAAGCTGAGTGTTTTTGTTTAACTATACCTGTGTGGGTATATATAGTTAAGCATTAACCATTGTCTTATTTTCTAGTCATCCTTCACATCTACCCGTTCTAATATCCATTCTTAGATGAAGGCTAGTTGATGTACAAACATCATCAAAGCTTTCACAAAATTGAATGCAGATTTGCCAATAGGCTCATAAATTGAAGTTAACAGGAGTAAGTGACGATGCTTGCAGAAAAAACACTGACCCAACAAACAATAGATATGCGTTTGGAAGACAAAGCAGACAAATTAGAACAACTTTTGTTATCTGATGAAGAAATAGCAGCTTTAGAAAAATTGGCAATGCCAGGAATGTTGGAATCTGAGACTCAGCAAAGATGGTTTGCTAATTGCGGCGGATGTGGCGGATGTGGAGGCTGCGTTGGATGTCGAGGCTGCATTGGATGCGTTGGATGTCGAGGCTGTGGATGCCGTGGATGTGGAGGATGTCGCGGATGCGGATGTCGTGGATGTGGAGGATGTAGAGTTAGTGAAACTGGCTCTATATCAAGTGTGCCAGATGACAGTGATGATTTCGGATTTGGATACTAAATCGTATGGAGAGAGAATAACAATTCTAGAGCAATCTTAAATCATTGGTGAATACATAGATTCCCGAATTCTCAAATAATTCGGGAATCTGAATCCAACTAAATATTCATAAATTAAGATTGCTCTAGCTACGAAAACATAGAATTTTATTCTCTACATTTCGCTAAACAAAATTGCTTTTTTATCTTTTTTTGTGGAGCTTTAACAATAAAATAATGCCTATGAAATTAAATGATAATCAGCATCTGCGTCTACTAGAACACGTTGTCGTTCATGTTATACCGCCAGATTGTCATGGCGAAGAAACAATGATCTTCAATACGACGCGGCGAACCTTAACAGTTAAAGGGCAAGCACTGCACGATGTAGAAAGTATGGTATTGCCTTTACTAGATGGCTCCCGAACGATAGGAGAAATTCGGGCGGAAATTGGCGAAAAATTGACAGATGCTTCACTCAATCAATGTTTAGAGTTTTTGATGGAAAATCGCTTAGTTGAGGAGCTTTTAGAAGAAACTATCGATTTAGATAGTCGAGCTTATTTACTGCCGCAAATTAGTCTTTATCATGAGTTAGGCTTTCAGCAAAAAGATGCCCAAAAACACTTAGCCAACGCAAGGATTGCTGTTTTCGGACTCGGTGGTTCAGGGTTGATAGCTGCAATTAACTTGGCTAGTGCTGGTATTGGTTATCTGCGACTGTGTGATGATGTCTGCACAATTCCCTCCGATGCAATGATGATGTCAGGCTTAGTA
The DNA here is from genome assembly GCF_059384975.1 of Nostoc sp. C96. NCBI lineage: Bacteria > Bacillati > Cyanobacteriota > Cyanophyceae > Nostocales > Nostocaceae > Nostoc > Nostoc sp. C96. Next base: position 3,330,014 of record NZ_CM182020.1, read on the forward strand.
TTTAATCAAATCGGTGCTTTGCGGGGTGTGGAAGCAGCAAGACAAATTGAGGCGATCGCAGAAATCACCGACACTGAGATTGTGATAGATAATTTGATGGACGATGCCACAGTTAATGCTTTGCTGGAAGATGTTGACCTTGTAATTGTCGCCACCGATGCTGTTTCTGTTAATCTCGCCTATCGCCTCAACAGATTATGCCTGAAAATGCAGCGCCCATTGCTACCGGGTGGGGCGGCTGGTGTGGAAGGAACTTTTGGCCCACTAGTCTTTGCTCAAGATGGCCCTTGTTATCTCTGCTATCGGATGCGGTCGATAGCTTGTGCCAAACTACCAGAAGCGGAATTGGCAATTGAGCGATTTCTCGACCGAGAACGCCGTTCTCAACCAAGGTTGCAAGAAAATTTACCCATCGCTCAGATGTTAGTCGGAAGTTACTTGGCGCTGGATACTATTAAGATGTTTCTCGGTTTACCTATTGCTACAGATGGCAAATTAGTGCATTTAGACTTACTGGGTACAAAACTAACTCACAACGTTGTGCTGAAAAAACCTGGCTGTCCCCATTGTTCATGACAGGAGAGAATAGAGTGAATGTTGCGATCGCTAGTCCTCGTTGGCGCGATTTAGTTAGTCCCCATACGGGAATCATCCGCGCCATTGATAGATTTACTAAGCCTTATACAGAGTTTGATTTTCCTGTTTTGTGGCAAGCTGAATTAGCAAATTTCCAGCTTCGCAAACAATCGGATGATTTACGCTACGGTGTAGGCAGGGGGATGACTGATGAACAAGCAATTTTTGGGGCAGTTGGCGAAGCTGTAGAGCGCTACTGTGGCAGCATTGTTGATTATCGGCAACTAATTGTGAGCAGTTACGCAGATTTAAGTCATCCCGCCGTTCATCCACCAACTTTTTTCTCGTTTTCTGATAACCAATATTCTGATCCAACCTTTCCCTTTCCGGCTTTTGATCAATTAACGCAGACTTCATGGATAAATGCCATATCTCTGACCAGTAACCAACAGGTGTTAGTCCCAGCATTCATGGTTTATTTTGACTGGGATAGCAATCAACCAGGAGATTATATTTTACCTGTCACCTCTAATGGTATGGCTAGTGGCCCTACTCTTGAATTTGCGGCTTACAGTGGCTTATGCGAGTTGATTGAGCGTGATGCTTTTATCATTACATGGTTAAATCGCCTACCTGCTCCCCGCATTTATTTCGCTCATCGTCCCGGAATTGAAACCGAAATTTTACGCAACTATGCCCGATTTGGCATTGAATTAGTTACCTTCTATTTGACAACTGATATTAACATCCCCGTTGTTATGGCAATGTTAATTGACCGTTCTGGCAGAAGTCCAGCTGTGGCGACTGGTTTAGGATGCCATCTTGATGGGTCAATAGCACTGCGTAAGGCGATTTTTGAAGTTTGTCAAGCCCGCTTTGGTGACATAGAACGCAAAGCTAATGGCGCTGGGGCTAATCTCAATCAATATGAAGATGTGCAGAATTTAGACGATCACAGCGCTTTTTTCTATAAAACGGCTCGGTTATGCGAGTTGGAATTTTTATTTGAGCATGAAAATTACCTCACAGTTGAAGATTTACCAACTTACCCGTCTTCAGCCGAGGCAGAAAAATTGCGAACTGTCATTACAAGGTTGCATTCCGTTGGTGCTGAACCATATTTAGTGGAAATTACCACCCCTGATGTTGCATCGCTTGGTTTTCGTGTTGTACGGACTTTAGCCAGTGAATTAGTCCCGATATATTTTGGTCATGGGCTAGAACCGTTGGGTACTCGGCGGTTATTCGAGGTACCAAAAAGGTTAGGTTACGGTGGACAACGTACCGCAAACGACCTCAACCCTTGTCCACATCCTATGGCTTAAAACGATTTGGGATTTTGGATTTTGGATTTTGGATTTTATTACACCCCTATACCCATTTTCCGTTTAAGTATAACTGTGCAAATAAACCAAACTATGTAACAAAAAGTAAAATGGCTTGAAAACCTCTTCCCTCCTGCCCTTCGGGTTCAGCAGTTGCTCATGGGGGAAACCCCCAAGACCGCACTGCTTCACCTTCTGCCCTCTGCCTCCTGCCTTGTCATAACGACAATTTTTAACACCTACCTACTTAATGTCAGGAAATCAGAACTATGTATACAGCCAACGAGCCACTAGAGTTAGCGTTGCTTTATCATTTGAACTCGCCAGTGCCGAAAAGTTATGTCAAGCGTGTTCCGGCGACGGAAATGCGCTATATGCCGGAGGCTCCTTTTTTGGAACTGCCAAAAGCACCACATGATAACTCGCTGAGTCAAATTTTAGCGCGACGGTCTTCGGTGCGATCGTTTGCTAATACAACTATGCCGCTGATTCAATTAGCGCAGTTGCTTGATGCTGGATGCGGACTGAATGGGTTGCGTCAAATGGATGGTTACACCTATGAAGCGCGAAACTCACCATCTGCGGGAGGGCTTTATCCTTTGGAGGTTTTTGTCGCAACGCAAGCGGTAGAAAATTTAGCTAATGGGCTATATCACTATGAGCCACGCGGTCATGGCTTGCATCGGGTGAATGATGCAGTACCAAACGATTTTGTCAAACCTTTATTGCAACAGGATTATATATTGAATGCCAATGCTTTGTTTATGTTTACATCGGTTTTTATGCGATCGCTATGCAAATACGGTGCGCGTGGCTACCGCTTTGCACTTTTAGAAGCTGGTCATCAAGCCGAAAATATCTGTCTGATGGCTGTGCAATTAGATTTGGCTAGTCTTTGCATAGGCGGATTTTATGATATGAGTTTGAATACCATGTTAGGTATTGATGGTAAACGTCATGCGGCGCTTTACTGTGTTGCTGTGGGGACTGAAAGAAAATAGAGAATTAAGATTTTATTTTTGTCTTATTTAGAGATTGTTCGGGAAAATTAATGGTGGTGTATGATGCAATCAAGGTTTGTTCAAAGACTTTAGCCAGAGCAGTTTGAAAGCGTTGACGATGCTTGAGTTTAAAAAATGGTCGGACTATTTCTAAATCTTTACTGCAATCTGCTTGGTGATTGCAAACTCGAATTGCCCGTAAAGTGCCTAGCTGAATTTCTTTTTTGACCATTAACTCAGAAATCCCGGTTGCACCTACACCACTTTCGACAGCGGCTTTGGCCATTTCGCCACTATTAAAAACTAAAATTACATTCAGTTCACTAATATTAATACCCCAATTTTGGAGGGCTTCTTCAAATCTTTGCTGCGTTCCAGAACCGGGTTCTCGCATTACCCAAGAAGTTTGAGTTAGTTCTGCAACAGTAATTTCTCCTAGCTCAAACCAAGGGTGAGTTTTGCCGACAACTATTTGTAAGCGATCGCTCCCAATTATTTCTCGTTCTAAAGTATTCTGTAAAGCTGGTTTAACATCACCTTCAACTAAACCTAAATCAAACTGACCCATTGCCGTTCCTTCACAAATTGTTTCGGCATTTGCCAAACAACAATCAACAGAAATTTGCGGATACTTACTTTTAAATTCACTAATTTTACTTGGCAACCAATAGTTACCAATGGTTAAACTTGAGCCTAATTTTAATTCGCCGCGTTGCAGGTTGTTCAATTCCCGCAATCCCCGTTCTGTTAACGTCACTTGGTCGAGAATTTTCTGTGCTTCCACTTGCAATAACTTACCAGCTTCGGCAATCTCAATATGGCGACCAATCCGATGAAACAGTTTGACTCCATATTCTTGCTCTAAGTTGTGAATTGCTGCACTAACGGCTGGCTGAGTAATATAAAGCTCTTCAGCTGCACGCGTAAAGTGTAGATGCTCTGCTACAGCGAGAAAGATTCTTAGCTGCTCCAGTGTCATCCCTGCCATACTAAACTATTCCTAAAAACCTGGATTTCCAAATTTAATCACTTATATTTATAATTTTGACAAATAAAAACATTTGATTCTATTGATGAGATTAAATACAGTAGAAAATAACAATAATAAATACACACATTACTAATGTGCCTACTCAAATATGCAAAAATTTAGTTGAGCGATCGCTATTAGCTAGATGATTATCTAGCGTTAAAAATGAGCAGAATAAGGCATAATGCTAAAAATTAACCGGATTTTGGCTAATTTTTGGCAGTCATAATATTATTCAGGCTTGTGTTCTTAAGATATCTGCATTAAAATAAATTTTGGCAAAAATGTACAAACAAATTAAATATTTTTTGCAAGTGCGATCGCCGCACAAGTGGCAAATTATCTGGAAAGAAATTTGCTATTACTTGGGAATTTTTTGGAGGGGAGCCTCTTGGGGTTTAAGGGTGTTATTGATGCAATTAGAGTCTAAGCCAACAGAAGAAAAGAAAAAGCCAGGAAGGCTAAATCCATCACGAATCAGGGATCATTTAGCTAATGAACGCACTTATCTTGCTTGGATGCGAACTGCGATCGCACTGTTGGGTTTTGGAGTCGTTATCGTGCGTTTACGAGCCTTTCAAGTCCCGCTGTTACCCACACCTGGTAATGGTTGGAAGTTGGGTTTAGTCTTTTCGCTAGTTGGTTTAGTTACGGTATGGCTGTCAACGGCACACTATTTTGCAGTGCGTCGTGATATTGAAGATGATAATTATGAACCTACAGACCGCTGGGTAATTTTATTCAGTTTGGCAATTATGATTCTCGGCTCTGGAGTAATTTATTACGTGTTTACTGCTCCCCTTAGTCCTTTGAGTCCGGTTGTTCCTGATTAATGAATAAACACAACAGAAAGAATAATACCGTTTCACTTTAAGTTTGATACAAATAGACCGCAGGGGGCAGGGAGCAGGGGGAAAGAGTAAACAACCAATGAATTTGTATCAGGATTTTCGTGAAATGGTATAACCTGGCTTGTTTCTGAATGGCAAAGTAGTTTAAATATTTAATCTTTAGGCTTGTTCGCTACTAGTTAATTCTTTCTGCTCGTAGTAACGACAACCTTGACAAGGGCCACAGGGGTTAACAGCACAACGGATGTAACCAGAACGGGCGTTAAATTTGCAGCTAATGTCACCAATAAGATAGCCTACTCCTTCTAGGTAGTAGCGATCGCCATCCATCGGTCTGATATTTTGTCTACCCCTTGTCCCAGAAAAATTCATGGCTGCTTGTCTCAGCTGCGCCCTTGTCCGTAATTGGGTTTTACGGATTAACCATAAGGAAAACAGGGATGGTAAAAAACCAACGGCAATCACCAAAAGTGTCTTGATATTTAACACCTTCTTTTTACCCCTTTTATGCGCTGATTGATCTTCCCAGATATTACATTCTAGTTGTTGCCAAAATGCAAATATTAGGGCGTTTTGCTGGATTGTAGCAGTGTGGCATCTAGTACTTAGCAAAAAAGTACCAGTGCCACTTTAATCAGCATAACTGTTACAACCGATGAGGCGTACTACAATTCAATTTTCATAACTTTAAGATTTGTTGATTAGCGCCCCCAAGAAAAAAACTTTTGTCTCAGTATCAGCCTTTTCTTGGTTTTTTTTGTGTCGCTGTGCTGCTAATCTTCTATTTTTATTTTGCTGTCTAAGTTTCTGGGCTAGTGATGCTGCTTCTCTTTCGGCTCGGAATAAATCAACTTTTCGCGTCGTCAAAATTAAGCACTCATCTGATTTTTGTTTCACCCAAGGAATGCTAACTGTGAAATACTTACAAACGCTTTTACGCGATTTAGCATTTCCTGACAAATAATTTGTTTGACTGTTGATAGCACTAGCTATTGCTTTTAACTCTAAAATCTCAGCTTCTAATTCTGCGGCCATTTGATTAATAGTTTGGGCTTGCGCCACTAAACGCTCCCAACCACTAATTATCTTTTCTTGTTGTGGCTGTAGGGGGATAATTGCAGGCTGTGATGAAGGGCGGAAGATGGAACTTTTACAACTGTGTTCGATTTTTTTCATAGTTCCTCTGCTAATACGACTGAGCTTGTTAGGCATTGTAGCAGCATTTTAATACAAATGTACTAATTTGTGAAATTCCGCAAAGATACGATCATAAGTAGGAACTCTGCGGGAATTCACGATTATGTCTAGTTCACTAACTGAAGAAATTCTGTCTCAACTTCCTGGTGATGCGTTGCGCTGGTTACGTCGCACTGATGACATCCTGACAGCAATTCGAGAAAATACTGCGCCAATACCAACAGTAGTTAAGGAAAGTCAGCAAGATTTAGATAATGTAGAATTGGATGCAATTATTTGTGGCGGGACTTTAGGTATTTTAATTGGTTGCGCCTTAGCAGTACGTGGGTTACGGGTGGCGTTAATTGAGCGCGGGATATTAAAAGGGAGAGAACAAGAATGGAATATTTCGCGCTCAGAATTAGAAGTATTTTTGCAATTAAACTTGCTGACTGATGAAGAATTAGAAACAGCGATCGCTACTCAATATAATCCAGCCAGGGTAAGTTTTGCTGGCGGTACAGAAGTTTGGGTAGAAAATGTCCTCAATATCGGCGTAGATCCTGTATATCTACTCGCAACATTAAAAACCAAATTCCTCGCAGCTGGCGGACAGTTATTTGAAAATACACCATTCATTGAGGCGGTTGTTCATCCAAATGGCGTAATAGTCAACCAGCAATTTTCAGCGAAATTGCTCATCGACGCAATGGGACATCTTTCTCCCATCAGCCAACAAGCACGCCAAGGTAAAAAACCAGATGCTTTATGTTTAGTTGTGGGAAGTTGCGCTCAAGGATTTCCGGAAAATCAATCTGGCGATTTGTTGTTATCCTTTACATCCTTGCAGAATCAGTGCCAATACTTCTGGGAAGCTTTTCCCGCTAGAGATGGCCGAACCACCTACTTATTTACCTACATGGATGCACATCCACAACGCTTGAGTTTAGAAACTTTATTTGCAGAATATCTACACCTGTTGCCAAAATATCAGGGGGTGGAATTACAACATTTAAAATTTCAACGGGCGTTATTTGGTTTTTTCCCAACTTACCGCAATAGTCCACTCAAAACTCCTTGGCATCGGATTTTACCAGTTGGAGATAGCAGTGGTAGCCAATCGCCTTTAAGTTTTGGTGGTTTTGGCGCAATGGTGCGTCATTTGCAGCGTTTAACTTTTGGGGTAGAAGCAGCATTACAAACCAATCAATTATCTGCACAGGCATTGTCACTACTGCAACCATATCAACCAAATTTGAGCGTAACTTGGTTATTTCAAAAAGCTATGAGTGTGGGTATAAATCAAAATATCCCCCCAGAGCAAATTAATCAGCTGCTGTCGGCGGTATTTCTAGAAATGCAAAATCTAGGGAATCCCGTCCTCAAGCCATTTTTGCAAGATGTGGTGCAGTTTTCGGCATTAACACAAACATTAATTAAAACTGGATTATCTCATCCAAAATTAATTGCCAAGATAATTCCCCAAGTTGGTTTAGTCAACTTACTTGATTGGCTGGTGCATTACGGTAATTTAGGTGTTTACACTGCCTTGTTTACTCTGAGTCCAGTGTTAGAAACATGGATTAAGAGCCTACCCACTCATCAACAATATTATTGGTATCGCTTGGTAGATGCTTGGAAGTATGGTTCTGGTGCTGATTACTGTGATGAAAGTTAAATAATATGTGTGTGAGGATAACATAATGGAACGGAAAGCAGGCAGTATTAAATACTTTGCGGTGTTAATTGGCTTACTGCGCGATCGCCAAGGTTTTTTAGATGAAGTCCGTCAAGGAATTAGAATCCCCAGTAAGATAATTTCTTTGCTAGTTTGTAGTTCGATTTTTATTGCCATTTATGGGGCAATTATTGGCTCTTCTCATAGTTGGATGCAGGCTATTTCTTCGGCGGTGAAACTACCCGCACTTTATTTAATTACTTTGCTAATTTGTCTGCCCACACTGTTTTTTTCTAATATTATCTTTGGTTCTAAGCGGAGTTTTGGGCAGCACTTTATTTTAGTACTCACAGCCGTTGCTGTTACGAGTGTTTTGTTATTTAGTTTTGCACCAATCACTCTCTTTTTCTTGCTCACCACCAATAACTATCAATTTATACTGGTATTAAATGTATTAATCTTTGCTATCACAGGATTTATCGGTATTTCCGCTTTGTATCAAGCAGCAAATATAGTGATAGAACAAGAGGATGATGGTAGTAAAACTCGCAGGCGAATCTTACAATCTTGGCTATTTCTTTATGCTTTTGTGGGTAGCCAATTAGGTTGGACTCTCAGACCATTTTTTGGTTCCCCTATGCAACCCTTTCAACTGTTCCGAGAAAGAGAAGGTAATTTTTATTTGGGTGTAATGAAAGCTATTGGTTATCTGTTGGGATTCAATTAATCAACCCATTCTAGTAAGGGCAAAAGGCCTTTCGCCCTTACATATTTTACTTTGTACTAGTGATCGCACTTTGGCATTCTTCCACAGAAGCACGTTGTTGCATAGCTTGGACTAAGGCTTCATAACTTGACCAATTTTCTTCTAACAAAGTTTTTGCTTGCAAAACATGAAACCGTTGTTTTTGCTGAAAGGCTGACTCAGAAAAACCCACAACTTTTAAGACTTCCGCCAACTTAGCTTTATCATCACCGCCACCTTCAGCGCGTTCAAATACCAAAGCTTCCGCCGCAATACCAGCCATCCACATTGTGCAGTAACGGTCTAGCATTTGGGCGCTGATAGAACCTTTTTCTAATTGTGCAGCTAATTCAGCGTCATTAAACGCCACACCGCCTTGTCCTGGTTGTCCTTTTCGCCAAGCTTCCCAGGCGCTGAGAGTGTAGCCAGTGACGGGAATACCTAACACAGAAGCGACCAAAAAATGTCCCGCTTCATGGTGGATAATGCGATCGCGGTGTTCACTCGAAAATCCCGCAATCCAATCTAGCAAGATAGTTCCACCCTTACCTTGCAAGCTAAAACTGTCTAAAGTAGCGATTCCTAAAATGGTGAAAGTGGCGAGTGCTGGTACTGTCGGCGATAAGTTAATTAATGGCCCCAGCAGTACCGATAAAGTCATCAGAAAGACTGATATGGCTACTAAATTGAGGGCTGTTTGGCTCATTGTCAGTTTTTTAACTCAGGCTTAATCTTTCTTAATTATGAGGCGATCGCTGCAATTTTGAGTAGGATTTCTGATAGTCTGCATAGATAGACTGGATTGTTATAGCCGCGACTTCCAGTCGTTGGGTGTTTGAACAGTATCTAAATTTCTAGAAATGCCAATAATTCATCAATTAATCGAAATCGCCACTGCACCAGGAATTAATATTCACAATATCACCCCACAAATCAAAGATTTAATTGCTCAAACCTCAATTCAAAACGGACAAATTTTAGTCTTCTCACGCCACACAACAACAGCTTTAGCTATCAATGAATATGAAATCAGATTATTAGAAGATATCAAAGTATTCTTCAGTAAATTAGCACCAGAGTCAGACCGTTACTTACACAATGATTTGCATTTACGAGATGTTCCAGAAGATGAACCAATGAATGCCCATTCTCATTTACTAGCAATGATGTTGAGTACCAGTGAAATCATTCCCATTGCGGATGGAAGATTAGCATTAGGAACTTGGCAATCTGTATTATTTTTTGAATTAGATGGGCCACGTCAACGAACTGTATCTGTGCAAATATCCGGCGAGTGAAACTTATGAATATTATTCAACCAAAACGTTTCACACTGGATGAATACCACAAAATTACAGAATTAGGCTTTTTTCATGAAGATGAACATATTGAATTAATCAACGGGGAAATTATTCAAATTATATGTAAAGGTACAGCCCACGCAACTTGTTTAATAAACTTATTACGGGAACTACCAAAATTAGTAAGAGATAAAGCAACATTACAATCTAAAGCACCAATTACTTTACTTCCCAATAGTGAGCCTGAACCTGATTTAGCTATTGTCAAAAATAGCAGTGATGATTATCTATCGGCGCACCCTAAGCCTACTGATATTTTGTTAGTAATGGAAGTTGCAGACTCTTCATTAAGTTATGACCAAGATGTGAAAATTCCTCTTTACGCTCAAGCTGGAATTTCTCATTATTGGATATTTAATTTGTTCGATAATTATTTAGAATGTTACAGCGAACCTTATCAAGATAATCATGATAAATATGGTTATTTAAACAAGCGAATTGTTTTACCTAATCAAGTAGTAGTGTTGCCTTGTTTCCCTGATTTATCTCTAGAGTTAAGCAAGGTATTTCCGAGTAAGAACTAATTACTTTAAGATTTCTTTATACAAAAAAATACTAGTATGCACTTGACATTAGGGCAATTGTACGTGTTATATTTTCCTCAATGCAGCAAAGGACTCATTATCTAAAGCTCAAAGCTGAAGTTGGTGGTCGCAATCCTTGTTGTAGGAATCTTACTTGAATCTTGCTCAGTATACAGAGAAACAAACCTTTGTATTTCAAGTTTCTAACTAATTTGATTTTTCGGAAATCAAATGTGAATCCTACAGCGGCATTTTGAGTCTTCTGAGTGAGTTTGTAGTCACCTAGATGAGTAACTTCTGAATATGAGTATCTGGCTAAGAAATTAAATAAAAGTTTAGTTTCTTAGCGAGATACGTGTGTTAGCTTTTACTGACCTAGTTGCTTACAAGCTCATTTAGAAGCCTCAAAATATCGGGCTTGCGACCTCTAACTAACTTATAAAAGTTAGCGTTGATACTTCAGTTTACATAGTGTTGTACGAATTTCTCTTACAGATGTTTGTTGCATAACACTAACCTGATGCTAAGTATTTGATGTTCCATGCTGTTGCCAATAACAAGCAAAAGGAAACAATAGGACATGAACTCCAAACAAAAACGTAATAAGAAGCAACAGCTTATTGATTTTTATGGTTCTGAATGTTGGTGGTGTAGACAGTATTCATTAGAAAACGATCTGACAATTGAACACCTTTTACCAAAAAGTCGTGGTGGTTCTAACTCATTTGAAAATTTACGTCTTTCTTGCCGCCCATGCAATATTTCCCGCGGAAATAGTCTATTTCCACCAAGCTTAAAAAGGATTATCTATTTCTAGAAAATCCTTTTGTCTTTTAAGTTGACTGATTTTTGGGTAGGTATCTTACCTACCCATTTCCTTCTATGAAAAATGATTGAAAAATAAAATGCACAAACTTCTAACATTTCGGAATGAAAAACTTTTACGTCATGCGCTAACTCACCGTTCTTATGTTCATGAAAACCCCGGTGAAGGAGAACATAATGAACGCTTGGAATTTCTTGGTGATGCTATCCTCAACTTTTTAAGTGGTGAATATCTTTATCGTCAACACCCAGAAAAGGGAGAAGATGAATTAACTCGCAGACGTTCTGCATTAGTAGATGAAAAGCAATTAGCCAAATTTGCTGAAGAAGTTGGTATAGATTTTAGAATGCGGTTAGGAAGAGGAGCGATTTTAGATGGTGGTTTTCAAAATCCTAATTTGCAGAGTAGCACTTTTGAGGCTGTTGTTGGTGCTTATTATTTAGATAATAATTGTGATATTGAAGCAGTACGGGCTATTGTTGAACCATTATTTGATTCTGTACCTGAACAAATTGTTGTAGTGCGCTCAAATGTAGACTCAAAAAACCGTTTTCAAGAATGGGTACAACGCAATATAACAATAAACCCGCCTGAATATGTTACAAAGCAGGTAGGAGGTTTGTCTCACGCACCAATATTCACCGCAAAAGTATTTGTTGATGGCAAAGATTACGGAGAAGGAAAGGGACGCAATAAAAAAGATGCGGAAAAAGCTGCTGCTGAAAATGCGCTGGCTAAGTTGAAACAAGAAGGTATGTTGTAGAGATTTATCTAACTTCTAAGAGTGTGGAGAGATTAGCCTTGGTTGTGGTTTATTGCTTTTAGGTTGTAGTTTCATCCATTGAAAAGACACAAGGTTTAATAACAAACCGATGAGTAATAAAATTACCATCAAGGTTATCTGATACCACAGAATTGGCTGCACAAATAAATCTGCCACAAGATGAAGCAAGTTCATCACGCTATAAAACACAGTCAATGCAAAATGCAACACGCGGTAGCGTATAGATTCCGTAAAAGAAGTAGTAATTATCGCCAATATGGGTAGTGTGAAAAATCCCAGCATTAGCCACATAATTATAGAAATATCGCTGAGTTGTGAGGCGTGTTGAGATTCTGCTACAGATAAGCCATGAAATAACGGCATTAAACCTAGTTGAGTGTGAAACAATGTCCCTAGGAGAAATGTTGTCCAAAGTGCAATTATTCGTTCTCTGTAATTAACCATCATCAACCCTCACAAGTTCCTGTTATGATTGCCCAGTTTTTAATTTAGGCAAACAATCTGAGGAACTTGTGAAGGATGTAATTAGTTCTGTCAGCTATTTATTTCTAAGGGGAAAGTTACAGTAAATGTAGAACCAATACCTAGCTGAGATTCTAAATTGATTTCGCCTTGGAGTAATTTGACTAACCGAGAAACGATCGCCAGCCCTAATCCTGTACTATCTGGTAGGTAGGTGCGATCGCTTTTGTTTACACGATAATAAGGTTCAAATATCCGCGCTTGGTTTTCCGGTGCAATCCCAATTCCTGTGTCAGCAACCGTAAATGACCAGTTGTTTTCGTCTAAAATTTGACATACTATTCTCACAAAGCCTGACTCTGTATAGCGAATCCCATTACTGACAAGATTGGTAATAATTTGTTGCAATTGAAACTCATCAGTTAGAACTTTTTGGGGACAGCGATCGCAGTCTACAATAATTTGTAAATCTTTCTCTTCAGCTAAAGGTTCTAACATTTCACACACGTTAATCACCAATTCTTGTACATTGGTGGGTGCGACTTGAAGTTGTACCTTACCCGCATCATATCTTGATAATTCTAATACATCATTAATTAAGCGGAGTAAGTGTCTACCATTACGTAATACACGCTCAATATGTTCTAAATTAGTATAAGTATCTTTAATATCAGAATTGCGTTTTTGTTGTCGTAAAAATAAATCTGAGTAGCCAATAATTGATGTTAAAGGATGTTTTAGTTCGTGGGCGAGTTGCGAAAACGTGTCTTGATTGGCATTAATTAACCGTGTAAGTTCTTCGTTATGCAGAGTTAATGATAAATACAGATGCCTTAATTCTCGCAAACGCTCATCAACATAACTTTTAAAACATCGAGCGATCGCTTCATCTATTACAGCATCAATTAAACGCATATAACGCACAATTTCCGCTGGAGTTCCTTGTAATAAAGCTGATTCTAAAGTATCAAATATTACTATTCTCAATAGACGATATTCTCTGGCAATTTCTGTAGGATCAAACCCTTGTTCCGCCCGAAGTAATCCATGCTGCCAACTGGCTGTCAGTATAGACTTGATGTCACTAACCTGAGATTCTGCAAGTACACTAATCATTGCTTGAAAAATATCAGGAATATGATTCTTAATCGCTGTATAAGATAAGTCATCAGCACTTTCAATCTGTCTATCTTGACGGACTGCTGCTATCCATTTCTCGATGATACTGTGAGTATTTTCAGCCAGTATGAGACTAAAATCCATTACGTTAAATTTTGTATAGATTTAGTTAAGTAATTTTGCTCTACAACTAGTTTATCGAGAACAGTGTTTTTTTGCCCAAAATTAACGAAATAATTCAACTACATCAGGGAAGAGATTATGTACTTATAGAGATAGATTTTACCTATTTGTCTTGAGTTTTTGATAAATCGGATAATCAGTCCTAATGAGTCAAAGGTGTAGATGCGTCACACATCATTACTCACCCAAAGATTCATCAAATTAGGCTAAATCAACGAATATAATCTATCCCCAGAAGTTGTTTTTACTGGACAGCAATGTTATATTTCGCTATATTGTTGACAATTCGAGTAAGTCAGCCTAATTCAGCGCGTCAAATTACGCAACGCTGAAGCGGAGGAACCAAATTTTGGGGCGTATCTTATAGAAAGTGAAAAGTGAAAAGTAAAAAGTACAGAGTGATTTTTAACTCAACACTCAGCACTCATTACTCAGCACTTTTAAAAAGAGGGGCATCTCTCAGCCCTAGCCCGTCAGCTAACTTCGTAGGCATTGAGAGGAGACTGAAGAGATAGCATTTTTATAATGTGTTGATCTCATCAGTGTCCAAGGCTGGTACTGCTCAAATTTTTGTACCCGTACTGAAACCTGCTGAGGTTAAAGATGATATTGCAATTAAATTTAGCAGCGATTTTAGCGATCGCCGGTAAAGCTGTATGGCAGAAAACAAAGCCTGTAATCATTAAGGATGTCGTCTTTCTACCCATCCTAGGTTTTTTAGGAATTATCTTATTGTGGTGGGCTGTTGCCTTAGCTAACCATGAATTGATGCCCACACCACCAGAGGCTTTAATTGCCAACTTAGACTATATTTTAAATCCCTTTTATCAACGCGGGCCAGGTAACTTAGGCATTGGCTGGTTATTAATTGCCAGTCTGCGCCGCGTGTTGATTGGTTTTTTGTTAGGTGCAGTCGTGGCCATTCCTTTGGGATTTCTGATTGGGATGTCTAGGCCGGCAATGTTAGCCCTTAATCCTATCATTCAGATATTTAAACCTGTTTCACCCTTGGCTTGGCTGCCAATTGCCTTAGCTATCTTTAACTTGGCAGATCCCTCAGCCATTTTTGTAATTTTCATTACCTCCCTATGGCCGACCATTATCAACACAGCCCTGGGAGTTGCCAGCGTCCCTAAAGATTATTTAGATGTAGCACGGGTGTTAGAAATGCCGCGCTGGCGGAGAATTACCAAAATTATTTGGCCTGCCAGTTTACCTTATATCTTCACAGGCTTGCGAATTAGTTTAGGCATTGCTTGGTTAGTTATCGTCGCTGTAGAAATGCTGACAGGCGGTATCGGTATCGGCTTCTTTGTTTGGGATGAATGGAGTCGGTTGAATCTGAGTTCAGTGTTCCTTGCAGTATTTGTTATTGGTTTAACTGGACTAATTCTCGATTCCGCCGTTGGTAAACTCCAAGAATTAGTTACTCATCGCCCAACAACCGCGAAATAACAGAATTCAGCAGTCATTAATACACAAAGTAAGGATGTTAAAAACCCCTCTCCAAACCTCTCCCCCACGATGGGAGAGGCTTTGAAAACCTAATTATTTCTCAAATACAAGGATTTTTTGCCCCTCTCCGACGCGGAGAGGGGTTGGGGAGAGGTTCACCCAACTGACATTAATTAACCTTTGTGCGAAATAGAAAAGATTCGTCACCAGTGGAGCTACAAAAATGGGTGATAATAACTGGACTAGAAGAGATTTTTTATTAGGAATAGGCACAACAACAGCCGGAATTGCCCTATCTTCCTGTGGAATTTCAGGAGATAGATCTGCATCAGGATTGACAGAAGAAGCTTTAGCCGTCAAACCCGTAGTCAGGCCTCAAGACCTAGAGAAACCGGATATTACTGTTGGTTACGTTCCTGTTAATGATTGTGCGCCATTTGCGATCGCCTGGAAAAAAGGTTTCTTTCGCAAGTATGGTTTAAACGTCAAACTCAACCGCGAAGCGAGTTGGGCAACTTCTCGCGATGGTCTAATTTTTGGTCGTTTAGATGCTGCGCCTGTCGTATCGGGTGCTGTAACTAACGCCAGAATTGGGGCGGAAGGCGCACGCCACGCACCCTTGTGTGCAGCTATGACCATTCATCGCCACGGTAACGCCATGACGATGAACAAAGCTATGTGGGATTTTGGCTTGCGTCCGTGGTACGAATATCAACAACAGTATGGCGAAGGCGCATTAGAAGCCTTTGGTAAAGATTTCCGCGCTTATTTTGACAAGCAATCAGCCGAAAATAAAGTTTGGGCAGTAGTTCTAAGTTCTGCGATTTACGAATACTTCGTGCGTTATATATCTGCGGCGGCTGGTGTTGACCCTCTCAAAGAGTTTCGCGTCATTATCGTCCCACCTCCCCAGATGGTGACAAACGTGCGAATTGGGGCAATGCAAGCTTATATGGTAGCCGAACCTTGGAACACCAGAGCAATTGCAGGTAACGAAGGTGTTGGTTTTACCTTCGCCCAAGGTAAGGAAGTCTGGCTAGGACATCCCGATAGATTATTAGGTGTGATGGAATTCTTCATCGATAAATATCCTAAAACCTATCGTTCTTTGGTAAAGGCGATGATTGAAGCTTGTCAATATTGTAGTAAACCAGAAAATCGCCAAGAAGTCGCCGAACTACTTACCAACCGTTCCTTTACTGGTGCTAGACCAAAAAACAAGAATGCCCCAATTACCAAATTTACAGCCCCAGGCATTTTGGGAAGTTACAACTATGGCGGGTTTGATGGCAAAGACCGCACCATCCAAGCTGCTGACACCACCATCTTTTACGATATTCCCGATAACTTGCCCAAACAGCCAAATGAACACTCAACATTTATGTGGCAGTCGAGAAGTATTTGGTTAATGACTCAAGCCGCCCGGTGGGGACAAATCAAGGAATTTCCTAAAGATGCCGAGGAATTAGCCGAAAAAGGTTGGAGAACAGATTTATATCGAGAAATAGCCTCAGAAATGGGTATTGAATGCCCTAAAGACGATTACAAAGTTGAAGCAGCAGAAGTATTTATTGACAAAAAACGCTTTGACCCTAGTGACCCGGTAGGCTATCTCAACAGTTTTGAAATTCGGGCTAAATCTCCGGTGCGTTTTTTTATGTCTTAGGTATTAATTCTCAATATTGACTAACAAATAGTTCAAATTTTAGCGGAGCCTTTGATGATGAAATATACACCCACTTCAATCGATACTGAACAGCAAGTTATGTCTCGTAATAACTTCTTAGAAATTGAAAATTTAGTCAAGTCTTATCCGACACCAGATAAAAGTAATTTTGTGGTTCTGGATGGTGTCAATCTCAGCATTGGTGAAGATGAATTTATTTCCGTAATTGGTCATTCTGGTTGTGGTAAATCAACTTTATTAAAAATTGTTGCTGGCTTAGAAACAGCAACTTCTGGGTCAGTGCGACTAGATGGAAAGGAAATCCGTAAGCCAGGTGCAGAAAGGATGATGGTCTTTCAAAATTATTCTTTATTACCTTGGTTAACCGTCAGAGAAAACATCCGTTTAGCCGTAGATGAAGTGTTAAAAAATGCAAATCGTGCCGAAAAAATTAGCATTGTTAACGAACACTTGGCAATGGTAAACTTAACCCCGGCAGCAGATAAGTATCCTGATGAAATCTCTGGAGGTATGAAACAACGAGTAGGCATTGCAAGAGCTTTAGCAATTCGTCCAAAAATGTTGCTGATGGATGAACCTTTTGGAGCCTTAGATGCCTTAACTAGAGGTAAATTACAACGACAAGTATTAGATATTTGGGAAAATAATCGCCAAGCCGTAATGATGATTACTCACGATGTTGATGAAGCTATTTATATGAGCGATCGCATCGTCTTAATGACTAATGGCCCAGCCGCTAATATTGGGGAAATTTTAGAAGTACCTTTCGATCATCCGCGCGATCGAGCCGCTATGCGTAATTCCCAAGAATATTTTGAATTGCGTAATTATGCCTTGAATTTCCTCGATAGATATTTCACCCAAAATGAGTAAATTAGTTTATTATTTCTTTTAGCGGGTCGCCTAATTCAAATCCATCAACAATCATGATTTGAAACGGAGGAACCAAATATATGGGGCTAATCTTTAAGAAAGACACCTTCCAGTCTTAGCCCGTCAGCTAACTCCGTCGGTAATGGAAGGAACTCCCAAAAATTTGGCTGTAATAGCAGTTGTTATTGGGGTTTCTTTAAAGAAAGGATCAAAAATGAATCTTGAAGGATCAAGTCTCAAGGATGAAATTTTTACTATTAATTTCATACTTCACACTTCATACTTCATAGTTCATTTACCCTGCTTCTCATTCATCATTTATTTTCTTTAGGAGAAGTGAAACTGTGAACATTAAGCCAATGTTAGTACGCCTGCAAAGCGCCATAGGTAGAAATGATTTAGTTGAGCAAATGGTATTAATACCAGAGCCAAAAAGATGTTCTTTTACAAATTATCAAACAGCACCATCAGTCAACTTAATTGTTGCTTACAACGCTTCACCTAATAGTCATACCGCACTAGATCTCGCTTTTTGGATTGCTCATCAAACGCGTTTAGCTACAAATCAGCAAGTTACAGTCCAAGCAGTTTATGTAGTAGAAGAAAACCAAAATGATAAGTATTTGGATAAAGTAAATTGGGCAAATTATTTAACACCATGCGAATGTGGAGTAAGTGATGTATACCAATCGACAACATCCGTATTAACTCAACCAAAACTTAAAGGCATCACCCAACATCTACAAGCACAAATTGTAGCTCCTCTAGAAGAAGCAGACAGAATTCTTTGGCAAGCCCGAAGTTTAGCTGAAGAATGGCAAGGTTCTTTTAAATCGCATTTGCGGTTCGGTGATGTTGCTACAGAACTGACAAAAGTTGTGGAATTAGAGGCAGCTAATGTTCTATTTCTGGGGTGTAGATCCATTAATCATGCAATTATTCAGACCCTAGGTTTTAATTTTCCTTGTGCTATTTTAGGCATACCCAATGGCATTGATGAATAACTGCTGTCGCAAATAGCAGTAATTTTTTAGAGGATGTCTGAGAAGTATTAAATATTTAACCTGATCCCCCTATCCCTCCTCAAAGAAGAGGGATAGCCAAATCTTAATTACAAAACCAAAAATTTTCTAGATATCCTTTTAGTTAAATAAGGCTTATAAAAAGTCACCTATACTTTAGGTGGCTTTTTCTGTAGTATGCAATTAAGCACAAATCAAGAGGAACAACGTGGAAAACTTGCAAGCTCTCCTGAGCATTTTCACATTTTTGGGTGTAATTATCCTAGTTATGACGGAATGGATACATCTGACTATTGCGGCTTTATTGGGAGCATTGTTACTAGTTTTCACCAACGTTATGACATTAAAAGAAGCCGTAGGATATATCGGCAATAGTCATGGAACATTAGGCTTATTCTTTGGTGTTATGGTGCTTGTGCGGGCATTTGAACCGACAAAAATATTTGATTATTTAGCCACTCAAATTGTCATCTTAGCTAAAGGCGACGGCAAACGACTGTTACTCAGTATTGTGGGGATTGTTACTCCTATTTGTGCAGTGTTACCCAATGCCACAACAGTTATGTTATTAGCGCCGCTTATTCCCCCAATGGCGCAAGAAATAGGTATTAATTTTGTACCATTATTAATATTAATGGTCTTTATAGCTAATAGTGCTGGTCTCTTAACTTTAGTAGGTGATCCTGCTACTTTTATTGTTGGGGATGCCATTAATATTAGTTTTACAGAATATTTATGGCAATTAAGTTTAGGAGGAGTGATTGCAGTTGCCACAATCGTAACCACACTCCCATTTTTATTTCGGAAAATTTGGCATACCAAACTTGATAGCCTGGAAGAATTGCCTCATCCCCAAATTAATCATCCACGGGTTATCGCTGTGGGCGCAGTTATCATTGCGTTCGTATTAGTATTTTTTGTGATTGGTGAATCTTTACCAGTTCCGATTTCTCCTGCGGCTGTGGCTTTATTAGGTGCGGCTTTAGCTTTGTTACTATCTCATCACACCCGCATTGATACAGTTAATAACATTTTGCGGGATGTAGATTGGAGTACATTAATATTTTTTATGAGTATTTTTGTATTGATTGGAGGGTTAGAAAAAACAGGAGTAATTAATGGTTTATCGGGGTTTTTGGCAATTATTTTAGGGAAAAATATTGTTCTCGGTTCCCTCTTTTTATTATTTTTTGTCGGGATATTATCTAGTGTGGTGCCGAATATTCCCTTAGTGGTGGCGATGGTTCCTTTAATTAAACAATATCTTGTGACTGTAGGATTAGCACCAGCAGAAGTTTTAGCACAAGACTTTCAAGGGCAGTTTCCGGCTGAAGTTTTACCTTTGTTTTACGCCATGATGTTTGGGGCAACTTTGGGAGGTAACGGTACACTTGTCGGAGCTTCTTCTAATATAGTTGCCGCTGGTATTTCTGAACAGCATGGTCGTCGCATTTCATTTAAAACTTTTCTGCATTACGGTATTCCTGTAATGTTTTTGCAATTGGTAACGTCGGGGTTATACGTGTTAGTGCGGTTTCTTATTTAAAATTAACATAAATCTATAATATATCCTTCTTAAGGAGGATGTTTTTTATCAAATGTGCTTAAATATACTTAAGTGTATGGTTTTGCATAGGCTCTAAATGTAGCATCATAAGTATAAGAACAAAACCAAATTCAGCTTCAAGAAGGATCAAACTTATGAACCCGCCTGAAGAATATATCAATCAAAATACTGTAGAACCAGGGCAAGGGGGGTCAAATTCAGTCAACAATAAGCTGCAATTTAGTACTAATGGGATTGGTGAAACTAACAGCTTAGATAAAGTCAGAGATATTCTTTTTGGTAGCCAGATACGCGATGTTGACAAAAGATTTGCCCGTTTGGAAGACCGTTTAATTGCTGAACTTGTGAATATGCGGGATGAGACGCGCAAACGTTTAGATGCTTTAGAAAGTTATGTGAGACAAGAGGTTGATTCTTTAACAGAACAGGTGAAAAAAGAGCAGCTAGAACGCGATGGGATGATGCGATCGCACTCTGAAGAACAAAAAAATATTAACCTATCTTTAGAAAATAAAATTGCTCAAGTTGACGCACAAACCTCTAACCGTCAACGAGAATTGCGTGAACAGATATTGACCCAATCGAAAAATTTACAAGATGACCTTCAGCAAAAGTATGAAGAAATTTTAACGGTGCTGAAACGAGAAACCCAAGAACTCCAAAAAGAGAAAACAGACCGTTCTAAGCTGGCAGCTTTATTCACAGAATTAGCAATTCGCTTGAATACAGATAATAAATCCTGAATTTCACATGTTTTTCAGTGTATAGAGCATCAAGCTCATATTCTCGCATTATTCCTGAATAATACTGCTTTATTCGGTTCCCTCTCAAAGACTATTAATTTAGTAGAACAACTACGCTAGAGACATTGTAAATTAATTGTCTTGTTAGTTGATTTAATAGAATGCAACTGCATGTTAATTGTAAATTAAGGGATTTGGGTAATGAATAACTATCCCCCGAATCGAGTACCTCTAGAAGCTACAAGCCGTAATGGGGAATCTTCTAACTTAGATTCGCTCAATCAAGATGAACTGAATTTACTTCGTAGTGTCCTTCTCGGTGTTGAACCAAGTCAACTGAATAAACTTTACGAACGATTAAATAATCCCCAAATTCTCCCAGAAGATATCAGTCATTTGCTTCCCGAAGCTGTTGTTTTGCGTTCTAAGCAAGATAAACAACTAGTAGAAGCAATGGTTTCAACTGTGGAAGAAGCAATTCAAGCTTCTGTCACCCAAGACGAAAATGTACTTTCAGAAGCATTTTTTCCCATCATCGGTCCAGCGGCGCGAAAAGCGATCGCCACATCTTTAGATGAGATGATGCAATCGCTCAATCAAGCTCTAGAACATAGTTTGTCGCTACAAAGTGTAAAGTGGAGGTTAGAAGCACAACGTACAGGGAAATCATTTGCGGAAATTGTCCTGCTGCGAACTTTAATTTACCGCGTTGAACAAATATTTCTGATTCACAAACAAACAGGATTATTGCTGCACCATGTAATGTTCCAGCAATTAGCTGTTCAAGATCCTGATTTAGTAGCGGCGATGTTGACAGCAATTCAAGATTTTGTCAAAGATTCTTTTGGTGTCCGGCAAGAAGATACATTACGTAGTTTGCGATTTGGCGAACTAACAATTTGGATTGAAGCAGGGCCACAAGCAATCATCGCCGGGATTGTTCGTGGTAAACCGCCGCAAGAATTACGCGCAGTTTTTCAAGCAGCTATTGAAAAAATTCATCTTAAACTAGGTACAGAACTGTATAGCTTTGCGGGAGAAACAGAACCATTTCAAGCTAGTGAACCTTATTTAGAAAGTTGTTTAGCCATTCAGTATAAAACTGCGTCAAAGCAAAATTATACTTATGCCTGGGCTTTTTTAGGTTTAATGGCGATCGCAGCTGGAACTTGGGGCTTTTTTACTCTCAGAGAAAATATCCGTTGGCAAACTTATCTCCATAAACTCAACTCTCAGCCAGGAATTGTAGTGGTGAATACGCGCTATTACAACGGGAAGCATTTTATTTCAGGAATGCGTGATCCGTTGGCTGTAGATCCCAACACATTAATACAACCGACAAATCTCAATCCTGACAAAGTAATTAGTAAGTGGCAATCTTACCTATCTTTGGAACCACAACTAATAGCTAAAAGAACAGCCAAACTACTACAACCACCAAAAACTGTAGTGCTAGAAGTTGATCATAATGGCATTCTTTCTGCCACTGGCTATGCACCACACAACTGGATTTTGGAATCTCAGAAACTATGGCGTTTTGTACCAGGAGTGACACAATTTCAAACTAAAAATCTTATATCCACTGAACTGAGAGAATTAGAGTCAGCTAAAAAGAAAATTGACGCAACAGTACTTTTATTTGCAGAAGGAAAAGATAATTTTATTCCCGGAGAAACTAACAAGCTACCAGATTTACGCAACGTTATACAAAAGCTTTTCAATACAGCCAACTCTATCGACAAAGATGTGCAGATTCAAATTAGAGGACACACTGATAATACGGGAACAGAACGACAAAATTTGTTTCTCAGTCAAGCCCGTGCGAATAAAATCTTAGCTTATTTCAATTCTCCAGGAATTAACATCAATAAATTTAAACTTGTGGCTGTAGGTTCTAAACTACCTTACCAGAGCGAAGTTAATTTAGATGCTAAACGGCTAAATCGCCGAGTATCTTTTCAAGTCTTAATAATTGATAAAACTAAATAAATATGCTTCAGAAAAAAGTTTGTATGGTAGGTGCATTTGCTACAGGTAAAACAAGTTTAGTCTCCAGGTTTATCTACAGCATTTTTTCGGAAAAATATTATACTACCGTAGGTGTCAAAATTGACAAAAAGACTCTGGATTTTCAGGGGAATAATGTCAATTTAATCCTTTGGGATCTTTATGGTGAAGACGAGTTTCAAAAAGTTCGGATGTCATATCTCAGAGGTTCATCTGGTTATATATTAGTTGTAGATGGCACTCGGCGCAATACTCTGGATAAAGCTTTTGAGCTACAAACTAAAGTAGAAGAAAGTATTGGTAAAGTCCCTTTTATTTTGGTATTTAACAAGTGGGATATGACCAATGAATGGGAAATCGAAGCTCATGAACTAGATGTCATTATCCAACAAGGTTGGACTGTGATTAATACTAGTGCTAAAACTGGGCAGGGTGTAGAAGAAGTTTTTCAAACTCTTACTAATAAAATCTTAAATGGATAAATGGTAGACATTCCCCATGCTGTGATTTTATATCTTCTCAACTTTATTATAGAAGAGCGATCGCTTGCCTATTTATTAGTCAAAAAAGATGGTTGTCTAGTAGCCTGGGGTGGAAAACTATCTGAGTATGGCATTATGAATCTTAGTCCAGGAATATCTATATGCCAGCAAGTTTTTTTCCTAGAGGGTTTACTACCTTTAGATGATACTCCTATATTTTTACCCTTGATTAAAATGGAGGTTGGTATCTGTGCAGACATCCATATTTTTCCCTCAGAGGAAGGTGATTGGATATTATTATTAAATAGTATTTTAGATGAAAAACATCTCTCTGCTATGCAACAAGAAGCAAATCGTTCCAACTTATTACAAGAAAAATCTGATAAATTACTCAATCAACCACCTAAAGAATAAATAATTAAATTCTATATATTTATGTTATGAATAAAACTATATTATCTGACTTATTTTTAGCTTTAAATATTTTAGTTTTAGAAAAAATTGATATTGGATTATTTAGAGTTACGGCTCAACCACCTAATTGGTTGAGGCGTTTTTGTAGCCAAGAATTAAAATTTGGTATGAATATGTTAATTCCCCAAGAGGAATTTGCTTTTTTAGAAAATTTTTTGTTTGATGCCGAAGATGTTTGGTCTAGCAATAGCATTGGCAAGCTAAGTTCTGGTATCTGGAGTCAAAAAAATTTAAATGGTTATGAAGAACAACTAGAAGCTTATGCTTTGTGTGTCCATGAAAGTAAAATTTTGTTAATTGAATTAGCCCAAGATAAATTTAAATACAAGCAACACTTAATCCAAGCAGGGAGAGAACAACAATTAAATTATCAGCAATTATTAAAAGAAAATCAAAAAAAAGAAGTATTAATTAATTGCATCATCCATGATATAGCAGGGCAACTAAATGCAATTAACTGCTGTTTAGCATTGCTAGAATTTGAAAATTTAACAGATAGAGGCAAAGAACATTTAGAAATTGCCCGCAAGCAATCTATTAAGCAAGAAATGTTAATTAGAAATATTTTAGATGCTTTTTCGGCTGAGGTGCGATCGCTAGAAAGTTTTATCGTAGATACTCATACGTCTCCAGATATTTTAGTGGCTATACAAGAAGTAATAGAGCTATTCCAAGCTACTTTTGCTCTGACTAATCAGCAGTTAAATCTTGCTGCTGACGTTGATATCACAGCAGATTGGAAAGTTGTTGGTGAACAATCGCGTTTAGATCGGGTCATTACAAATCTGATGGAAAATGCTTATCGCCACAGTCCAGAAAATTCTACTGTCACTATAGGTTTACAAGCAGAAGCAGAATATATTCGCTTCACTATCGATGATGAAGGTGAAGGTGTACCACCAGAAATGGTAGATAATTTATTTCAAAAATTTTCCCAAGGTCAAAATCGTTCAGGTAGAGGCGGTATTGGTCTTTATTTTTGCCGTATGACGATTGAGCATTGGGGCGGAAGTATAGGTTATTCAGCACGTCAAGAAGGCGGTTCCAGATTTTGGTTCCGCCTTCCCAAGGCTAGGGGTATAGGGATGTAAGGAATACGGTTCGGCTCTGAAATTTACTCGTAAAGACAGCAGGGGAGCAGGGGAGTACTGCCCATTCCCCTCTGCCCCCCTGCTGACAGGTGTAAGGGTGTAGGTAAGTAAAACTATTACCCTCATTTACTGTTCCCTACTTCCTATAACCTGTTCCCTAAACTTAATAACCAATCAGATGCAATACATCACGTAGAACACTATAACCGGCTAAATCCCACAGCAAATAAGCGACAAAACCAATCGCTGCTAAACGACCATTCCATAATTCCGCTTGGGGAGTCCAGCCAAACAGAAATTCATTGCGATCGCGGCCGTTATAAGCATTAGCAATCACTGGTAAATCAGTAGATGAACGAGTTTCACGAGTTTCCATGATTTTTCTCCCAAAAATAAACTAGTTTTTTCGACTTTTTTCTTTAGTAACCAATTAGGTGAAATACATCCCGCAGGACGCTATAACCGGCTAAATCCCACAATAAATAAGCCACAAAACCAATCGCCGCTAAACGACCATTCCACAATTCTGCTTGGGGATTCCAACCAAAAATAAACGCATTGCGGTCTATGCCGTTATAAGCTTGAGCAACACCTGGTAAGTCGGTAGAAGAACGAGTTTCTGTAGTCCGAGATTGCATTTTTTCCTCCAAAAATTAGCTAATATTTCCAAATTTTTGTTTTAGTAACCAATTAGGTGTAATACATCGCGCAGGACACTATAACCTGCTAAATCCCACAATAAATAAGCCACAAAACCAATCGCCGCTAAACGACCATTCCATAGTTCAGCTTGAGGAGTCCAACCGTAGACGAAAGCATTACGATCAATACCGTTATATTCAGTAGCAACTGTTGGCAAATTCGTGGAGGAGCGAGTTTCCATTGTTTGATTCCAAACTCATTTGTTACTTAACTTAACGTTAGCTATTTATTGATAGATTGCTTTCCGTCTGTAGGTACAAACTCCAAGCACTTCTTGTGGACGATTAAAAAAAGCCTGAAAGTCTCAACATCTCCGCCTTCAGAGGGTGATAAAAATCATATTTGTAAATAAATGTAAATTACTATTAACTAAATTTTGCTTAGGCTAAGATTAAAACATAGTAATTTATCTAGTTTTAATAAATAGGAATTAAACGCCTAAATTTGGTAATAAATGGGCGTTTTGCTTTATTAATTCAACAAATATCCTAAAAATTAAATCTTATGGATAAACAAACTTCTACCCGACGCTAGATATATTGTTCAAACTTCAGATGGATGCTGAAATCGCCTAAATTCCAGGATTCTGAGATTTACGAGAGTTAGGTATGGCGATAGTTACAGACATAAATTTCATAGTTGCTGCTCACACCATTCTTAAATCCCTCCAAAGTTAAACTTTAAAAGAAGGAAATACAATGATTCAAAGTACGGGAATTATGTTGGGACTCTACAAACCATTATTATGGGTAGCACAAATTTCTGTAGATCCCTCAAGCGTCACGCCAGCGCAGGCATCGGTGCTGACATCCGGGCCACGCTTTTTTGTCGCCTTAATCTCCGGCGTGATTCTTGCTTTTGCTTTTCAACTAGTGCTAACAAATCTCTCCGTTGCAGCGGGTATTTCCTACCTCGGACATTCATCCGATGCGGATGCAAATCATGGAGAAACTGGCAGTTTTGGTGGAACCATTCGCAAAATTGGCACGGCTGTGGGAATTTGGACACTAGTTACCGTCACCATCGCCTTATTAATTGCCAGTTTCTTAGCAGTAAAATTAAGCTTAGTTATTTTCGATCCCAGACTAGGAGCCATTCTTGGTTTAGTAATTTGGGGCGCATACTTCTTATTACTAGTATGGGTAAGTTCCACTACCGTAGGTTCTTTAATTGGTTCAGTGGTTAACACTGCTACCTCCGGTTTTCAAGCGATTATGGGAACTGCAACTGCCGCCCTTGGCGCTAAAGCCGTCAATCAGCAAGTGGTAGCAACCGCAGAAGCCGCCGCCGCCGCTGTACGGCGCGAATTAGGCAGTGCTATTGACCCCATCAGCATTCGGGAAAATGTCGAAGATTATTTAGAAAAACTCCGTCCCCCCGAACTGGATGTATCAAGAATCAGGGGTGAATTTGAAAAATTACTCAATGATCCGCAATTAAAAGCGATCGCTGGCAGTCCAGATTTACGCAATATCGACCGCCAAAAATTTATTGATTTAGTCAGCAGTCGCACTGACCTTTCTAAACGTGACGTTAAGCGTATCGCAGATACACTGTATAGTGTTTGGCAACAAACACTAGGACAACATCAGCCTACTCAAGACCGTCTAGGCGAATTAGTTGACTATCTCAAATCTTTACCACCAGGACAAACCAGAACCGACGAACTGAACGCCAAACTAGAACAGTTAATTGCCGAAACTCGTTCCTCTAAAGAAGCAACCCAGGAAGCCGCCCCCAGCCTGATTCAGCGGACATTACAACAAGGATTCACAGCCCTGACGGGGATTGTTTTGGGACGCACTGATTTGTCAGATATCGATGTGGAAAAAATCTGGCAATCCCTATCTACAGCTAAAGATAAAGTCACAGAACAAGCAGATAAACTAGGTCTTCCTACCCCATCCCAACCTTACAGCCCAATTCGCGCTGATGTTGAGAACTATCTGCATAACACATTCGCTTGGCAATTAAGTCAAGAAAGAATCGCTCAAGAATTCCGGGATGTTATCTATGACCCAGCCGCCGATCCTGGGATCATTAAAAGAGAATTAGAACGGCTTTCCCGCAATGATTTTGTGAATATCCTCCAACAGCGGGGATTACTCACCCAAGGCGAAATTGGGCGAATTGCCGATCGCTTAGAAGCTGTGCGTCAATCAGTCTTAGTCACAGTTACAGCCGAAGAAGAAAGAGAAATTACTCAAGATTTGCAACGGCGAGTCGAAAGCTATTTGCTGGTGACACCAAAAGCAGAATTGAGCGCGGAAGGAATTGAAAAAAATTTCCATCCTTTATTGACAGATTCAGATGCAGATTTTGAAACTGTCTCACGTCGTCTAGCAGTGATTGACCGTGAAGAAATGCGGAAAATCCTCCTAGAACGCAACGATGTCCAGGTATATGAAGTTGAACCAATTCTAGATGAGTTGGAAAAACAGCGCGATCGCGTTTTGATTGAAGCGCAAGGTATAGCAGAACAGGCAAAATATCAAGCAGAAACTCTGTGGTTGAATGTGGAATCATATCTGCGTAACACAGGCAAAGCGGAATTAAACCCTGATGCGATTCGTGCTGATCTCAAGCGATTATTAGAAGATCCCCAAGCCGGGATGAGTGCAATTCGGACGAGATTGTCTCGCTTTGACCGTGATACTTTAGTGCAGTTGTTGAGTCAGCGCCAAGATTTGAGCGAAGACCAAGTTAATGACATTATCAATGTTGTTGAAGATTCTTGGCATAGTCTTCGCCATGCACCGCAAGCTGTAGCCGACAGAGCCAAAGAGCAATATGATTCTGTAACAACCACAATTACAGATTATCTGCGGAACACTGGTAAAGCAGAACTCAACCCCGAAGGAATTCAACGAGATTTGAATCGTTTGTTTGAAAACCCCAAAGAAGGTGCAGTTGCATTGCGGCGGCGGTTATCGCAGGTAGACCGAGATACCTTAGTCAAATTGTTGAGTCAACGCCAAGACTTGAGTGAAGAACAAGTTAACGAAGTGATTGACTCTGTGCAAACATCCATCCGCAATGTTGTCCGTGCGCCGCGTCGGTTGGCGACGCGTACACAGCAAAGAATGGATACATTCAAAGCTTATTTAGAAGAATATCTGCGGCAAACTGGTAAAGAAGAACTCAACCCTGAAGGCATTAAGCGTGACTTGCAATTATTGCTGCATGATCCACGGGTAGGAGTGGAAAGTTTGAGCGATCGCCTAACTCATTTTGACCGTTCTACCATCATTGCCTTGCTGAAGATTCGGGAAGATATGAGCGATGAAGAAGCCGCTAGAATCGCTGATAATATGATTTCTGTACGGGATCAATTTGTTGAGCAAGTGCGGAGTATTCAACGACGGATACAGGATGTAGTTGACGGAGTTTTTGCCCGTATCCGCAACTATCTCAACTCTTTAGATCGCCCAGAACTTAACTATGATGGAGTTAAGCGCGATGTACGCCAGTTATTTGACGATCCCCAAGCAGGATTTGATGCTTTGCGCGATCGCTTATCTGCATTCAACCGTGATACTCTAGTCGCCATCATGAGTTCCCGTGAGGATATCTCTGAGGAAGATGCCAACCGGATTATTGATCAAGTTGAACGCGCCCGTAACACAGTATTACAACGTGCTGAACGCATCCAACATGAAGCCCAACGCCGTTTAGAGGAAGTCAAGCATCAAGCCCAAAAGCAAGCCGAAGAAACCCGCAAAGCCGCAGCCTCAGCCGCTTGGTGGTTATTTGCCACAGCCGTCGTTTCTGCTATTTTCGCCGCATTTGGTGGTGCGATCGCTGTTACTCCCATAGGCTAACAAGTTGTCTCCGCTAAAGTTTCAGCCTCCCAATATGGGAGGCTTTTTTATCAGTTTACAATCCAAAATCGTCTTGAAAAGTTTGCTCAAGTCGGGGAACCCGCCCACGCAACGCCAGTTGCTACAACGGAGGGAACCTCCGCAACGCACTGGCTCAACTTTCCGCAAAGTCTAAAATCCAAAATTGATATAACGCAGACGTACTCTCACAAGACGCAACCATCGGAGCCAAACTTGTGCAGGTTGCTCAAAGAAAGTAAAAATATCCCCAAAGCCCAGGTTAGTTTTATGATGGTGTAGCCAGTGTCTTTCGGGAGTTGTAATGAAGAGAAATTGGCACACAATATTCACAATATTTGGAGTTTGCCAACCTAAAATACTAACGTGTCTCCACCATACATGAAACTGCCCTAATAGCAGTCCAGAAATTACACCAATGGGAGAGAAAGACCAAAGCATAACTGCCATAATTAAATAAGGCAAAGCTCCCAAAATACCATCTAACAGTACCTGAAGATTTAACGTTAATATGGCATAGTGGCGAAAATCTTTCTTCCAAGAATGATGTGTTCTTAAGTGGAGGCTACCAAAAACATGCTCAGGTATGTGGTAAACAAATGTAGATAAAAAATCACCAAAAAACAATAATAGCCAAGCAACAACGATAGCCTCAAGCATTTGTACTCCTCACGTTCAATCAAAAAATCCACACAAAAAATCCCAATATGATGGTTGATGCTGGGCAGCATCTCGTCTTTTTCAGGTCTAGACTTCAGTATTTGAAAGTTTTATTAATGTGCGATTTTGAATTTATTCAACCGCATGAATAACTCCCATTTGACTTCTGTCCAAGGTTGATATGATCAATACAACTAAAACTTGATAGATTTAGCGTATTTTATTTTCGTTACCCCATAATCTTCTGATGAAGACAGACAGTATGAGCAAAGGATGAGTTAAAATTAGTACAAATTTAGGTTAAGGTTTTTCGCCAAATCATTGAGAAAAAATTAACCGCGAACTTAAAATAAAGCATGAGATTTAGTCAGCCTACTACAGCAAATCAGTGATGGAAAATTGTCGCTGGCGATCTAGTTCTTGAAGTTTGATTTTTTCGGTGTAGAATGCCTGATAATACGATCGCCATTTTTCTGGTTCTGTTTCTGGATCAGTTTCTTGCCACAGTTCTAAAAAGTAACGATAGCGTTTTTCGCGCAATACTCTTTCCATACAAGCAGTTGCAGCTTGGACAACTTGCGGGGTACGTAATATTTCTTTTTTACCTGTCTCATTCAAATGAAATAGATGGGAAATTAATTCTATTTCTTCTGCTAATTCTAAGTATTTGTCTTGTAAACTGGAGATTAGATTAACTTGACCGTTTGTTAATTCGACAATCTGCCGCCACAACGAACGATGGTGAGACAAGCTAAAATCTAAATTTCGTTCTTCAAGTTCGTGAATAATTGCTGGTCGCTGTTCGGGACAATGCAGGTATATCCGCAGTAATAAAGCTTCGGCGTGTTCTAAAAGACTGCGTTCTGTAGTGGGTATGGGAGATGGGGATGTTTTTTTACTACTCCATTCTCTTTTTGTGGATATTGGCTGAGAATAAGCAGTTGTAGATGGAGCAATTTGAGTTAACAAATTTTCTGCTCTTAAGGATATCAAGTTTGTATCGCCCAAACTGAGAATTTCGGCACAACGACCCACATAATAGTTGCGCGTATCATTATTAGTGATATTCTTCAGTAATTTTACTATCTGCTGAGTTACCTGTTGAAAGTCGGTCGCCTGTTTTAAGTCTCTATCTTGAGTAACTTGCTGAATTTGCCAATCTAACCAAAGTGGCGCATTTTTTAACAATTCTTGGTATTCTGCTGTACTGTGGCTGTGCAAATATTCATCAGCATCTTTACCATCTGGGATATTGAGAATCTTAAGTTGAACTTCACCTTTATATGCTAAATCTGCAATTTCGCCGATCGCCCGTTCTGCTGCATTTGTCCCGGCTTTATCAGCATCAAAGTTGAGAACTAACTGTTTAGAGTCGGTGTAACGTAGTACCAAGCGGACTTGTTCTAAACTCAAAGCTGTACCCAGAGAAGCGACAGCGTTATTAATCCCCGCCGCGTGGAGAGCGATCGCATCAAAATATCCTTCTACCACCACAGCTTGGTCAAGTTGTGCAATCCCATTTTTAGCTAGGTCAATGGCGAATAAGGTTTTACCTTTATTAAATAGTTCCGTTTCGGGTGAATTAAGATATTTTGGCTGTTCCTCAGTCAATGTGCGTCCACCAAACGCAATCACGCGCCCTTGAATATCACGGATGGGAATCATCAGGCGATCGCGAAATACATCATAATAACCGCCTCCTTCCTTGCGCGGCTTAATCAATCCCGCTTTTTCCACCAATTGCACTGGATAATGTTTATTCTCCACCAAATAGCGATATAGCGTTTCCCAACCTGCGGGGGCATAACCCAAGCCAAACTGCTGAATTGTTTCTTCCTTGAGTTGACGCTGAGAAAGTAAATACTGTAACGCTTTTTGCGCCTGGGTTTGGCGCAGGGCGTGTTGATAAAAATTTGCTGTCGCCGCGAGAACTTCATACAACTGTTCACGCAATGACATTTGACGCTGTAATTCTTGTCTTTGTTCAGGTTCTAGAGTTTGTACATTCACTTGATAACGCCGCGCCAAATCCAGCACAACTTCGGTGAAAGACTGTTTCCCCAAATCCATCAAAAATTTAATCGCATTTCCCCCAGCTTGACAGCCGAAGCAATAATACATTTGCTTACTCTGGCTGACTGTAAAGCTAGGACTTTTCTCATTATGGAACGGACACAACCCGACAAAATCTTTACCACGCTTGCGTAAAACTACGTGTTCTGAGACAACATCCACAATGTCAGCACGTTGTTTAATTTCCTCAATTGTGTCTGGGTGCAAGCGGGGAATGTGCATATTAGTCATTTGTCAAGGGTCAATGGTCAATGGTCAACACAATGGACTATTGACTAATGACCATCGACTCTTAATAACTATTATATTCTTGTGGCTAGGCGAAGAATTATGTATAAAATTGCTTACGCTTAATTTTTTAAGAGGAAATACTGAAGATGGGGCGTATATTTATTTCGGCGGCTCACGGAGGCAAAGAAGCAGGAGGAATCGATCCAGGTTCGATCGCTGGGGGAACCACCGAAGCTAGAGAAATGATTCTGCTGCGAGATTTAATTGTCACAGAACTGCGGGCGCGGACTTTTGAAGTTTTAGCAGTTCCTGATGATTTAAGTGCGGCTGACTCCATCGCTTGGATAAATTCTCGTGGTCGTCGGGGTGATGTCGCCCTAGAAATTCATGCTGATGCAGCCAGTAGCCCAACTGTACGTGGGGCTAGTGTATTTTATATTGCCAATAATAATGAGCGTAAAAGTAATGGTGAACTGCTGTTAGTCGGTTTGTTACGCCGTATTCCCCAATTACCCAATCGTGGAGTTAAGCCAGATACAGATAGTGGCTTGGGACGTTTAGCCTTTTGTCGTCAAACTACACTGCCTTCATTATTAATGCAAGTCGGATTTCTCAGTAGTCCTGATGACCGCGCCTTGCTGCAAAATCGTCGCCGTGATTTTGCGTTAGGTATTGCTGATGGGCTGGCTTCTTGGAGTCGTGTCATTGACCCCATGCCAGGAACTCCAACTGAACCAACTTATCCATCTATCAATATCAACATCAACGGACAGAATTACTCAGAACAAGGAATATTAGTCAATGGTAATGCTTATATTCCTATTGATTTAGTAGATCGGCTGCGGATTGACTTAACAACAGCACAGAATGTCAACCGGATTACTTACCGCAGAGTAGTGTATGTGAAAGCTGTAGAATTACGAGATTTTAATATTTCTGTGGCGTGGGATGGTGGAACGCGCACTGTTAACTTACGTTCAATTTTAGTGATTTGCAAAGGTCAAATGGATCAAATTATTTCCCGCGGAAATACTTCAGAAGTGCAGCTACAACTATTTTTGCGAAATAACAATGAAAATGCTTTAGGCAAGTTTCCTGATTTACCAAAACTCTATCGAGAAGAAGCCACAATCGAAGGTGTCAACTATGATATTGCTTTTTGTCAAATGTGTTTAGAAACCGGATTTTTACGATTTGGTGGTGATATTAGAGCAGAACAAAATAATTTTGCTGGACTTGGTAGTATTGGTGGTGGCGCAGCCGCAGCTTCCTTTGAAAGTGCCAGAATTGGAGTTAGGGCGCATATTCAACATTTAAAAGCTTACGCCAGTTTAGAACCTTTGGTGAATGAAGTTGTTGACCCCAGATTTCGCTTTGTGACTCGCGGAATTGCGCCGTTAATTAGTCAACTTTCCGGTCGTTGGTCAGCAGATTTAGACTATGGTGCGAAAATTATCGCTATGTTGCAACGGTTATATGAATCAGCCGGGTTAATGTAACTATACTGTATCCTCTGATACTGCTATGCAATAGCGATCGCGTCCCTGTACTTTGGCATTGTACAGTGCTTGATCAGCTAAGGCGATGAGTGTATTTGGCTTGATGTCTAAGGTGGGAATAACACAAGTAATACCCAAACTCACAGTGACGATATTCTTGACATCAGACTCTGCATGAGGAATCGCTAGATCATGAATTGTTTGCTGAATTCTTTGCACTACCTTGATCGCTCCTGCTAAGTCAGTATTGGGTAGTAATACCAAAAATTCTTCTCCACCGTAACGCACTACCAAATCAGTCGGACGATGAACAGTCTGTTGGACAGTTTGCGCTACTCTGATGAGACAATCATCGCCTGCAAGATGACCATAGTAATCGTTGTAAAGTTTGAATTTATCAACATCAAATAAAATTAGCGAGAGGGGTTGTTGTTCTCGCGCGAGGCGTTTCCATTCTGCTTGTAGTCGTCCATCAAAGCAGCGACGGTTCGCTATCTGAGTTAAACCATCGAGATTTACCAGTTGTTCTAGTTTCTGATTGGCATTTTCGGCTGTTTCTTTAGCAATGACTAACTCTGCGGTTCTCTCTTGTACGCGTTGCTCCAAAGTTGCCAAAGATGTTTGCAACTGAAGTGCCATATTGTTAAAAGATTTCGCCAGTTGACCGATTTCGTCTTTGGAGTTGATTTTGGCGCGGATCTCTAAGTTACCTGCGCTAAAATGTAAAACGATATTGGTCAGATAAATGATTGGCTTTGTTAGCAACTGCCCAATAGCAAAAGCAATAATTGTCACGATTGAAGCAATCAATGCAAATAAAAACATTGTGTCACGAATTTGCTTTTCTACTGGTGCTAAGGCAACAGCAAGAGGCCGTGCAAATAATACAGACCAAGGTTTATATTTTAAATGCGCGATCGCAATCATATTAACCTGATGCCCTGTTGCTGACAGAGTAGCAGTTAAATATACCTGTTTGTTGTCCAAAGCTTGCTTCAGTTTTAACTCATTAGTTGCCAATTTTGGTATATAATTCTCTTCAATTGGCAGTTGATTAAAAACATCAAAAGGCAGCGGTACAATTGATTGAAAAACTAGCTCTGGTGCAGTACTATGCGCTAGATAAATATTATTTTCATCTAAAAGAATTGCAAAAGTTTTATCTCCAGTCTGTTTAATTTCTCTAGTTACTAACTGCTGAATGACTGTAGCATTGTATGAAACACGCAATACACCCAATATGTCTCCCTTGGCATTGCGAACTGGACTACTAAAAAAGATGGTAACAAGGTCATGAATTTTTGGCGATCGCTTCATGCTAGAAACAAAAGGTAATTTAGTTTGCAGTGGTTCTTTAAAATAATCTTGATCTGATTCATCTTGACTAATGTCCAGTGTATTTGTTGTATTTAACACATTTTTTCCGTTTAAGTCGAGCAAAGAGTATGAGATAATATTGAGCATATCTTTGCGACTGAGGCGGCTTAATGTTTCTGTTGCCAATTGCTTTTCGGGGCTATTATCTCGCTCTTTTGGAGTTAAGCTGAGGTAGCTTGCCAAGCCTGGTAAAAGTGCTTCTACACGCACAGCATTCAGACTTCTTTCAATAAAAGCATCTATTCTGTTACTGGTTTGGTTAGCCGCCGCAGATAAGGCTTGTTGAACGTTTTCCGTTAGGGCTTTTTTAGTTGTTTCTTTGTTAATAAATGCCAATAACAGCAACGGAATCAACGCAACAACGATAAATGAGGCAATCAACTTTGTGCGGATGCTACCCAAAAGAAAGTGCTGCATGGCTCTAAACTAGGAAGCAGGATTTAAGAAAGAAGAATTAAACAAACTTTGTAGCTCAGGAAGGCGCGTCACGCTTCCAGCACGAATAAAAAAATCTGCATAGATTTTGGCAGTTTTGTATATAGAGTTAGGGTTACTAGATTGAAATAATTTTTGATTTGCACCTAAATCAGTTAGGTTTATTCCCTCTAAAGAGATTGTATTGTTAGGAATTTTTAACACCCTGCTGATGATAGCATTTCCTTCCTGAAGATTTGCTTTCCAGTAGTTTGATGCTTGCAACCATCCTCGCACAAATGCACGAATATCATTAGGGCGATCGCGGATTATATCACTGCGAAAAACAATCATATCTAAAA
Organism: Nostoc sp. C96; assembly: GCF_059384975.1. NCBI lineage: Bacteria > Bacillati > Cyanobacteriota > Cyanophyceae > Nostocales > Nostocaceae > Nostoc > Nostoc sp. C96. The sequence continues at coordinate 3,366,213 of NZ_CM182020.1, forward strand.
TCAAGCCAGGGGTTTGTTTGCTGGTAAATAGAATATCTTCTCCTAATTTAATCGCTTCAGAAAGATGAGGTTCCCAAGTATGTCCGGCTTGAATAAAATTATTTTTCAGGGATTGAGGAATTTCTGAAGCCTCTAATTTAACTAAGTTCACATCATCGGTAGTTAATTGAGCAGTTTTCAACATCTCAATCACGAAAACTTCGCTAAAACCGCCGAGATTTGCTCCTAGTTTTTTCCCTCTTAAGTCAGCAACGGTTTTAATTTGTGGTTGAGCGACTACCACATCTGCACCTATTGATTCATCTATCACAACAACGCCTTGTATATCGGGATTTGTGGCACTCAAGACGATAAAACTTCCTAAAGATAAGGAAATACCATGATACTTACCCGCACTGAAATTTGCTTGTTCCAATTGGGTGTATCCTTTATAAATTACTTCTACATCTACCCCTTGGGCTTTGAAGAATCCTTTTTCTTGAGCAATTATGCCTGGATACTCCCCAACAAAAGAGCCGAATTGTACTTTTAAGGGAGGAAGTTTCAATTCAGTCGGTACTGAACCATAACAAGCAAATAGCAAATAGGTAGCAATTAGAAAAATACTGGCATATCTCAGCAGTTTAAACATAATAGTTGGAAGCAAGCTCATCAATTAAGAGGCTTCCCTGCTATATTTACTTTAGTCTATTGTTTTTATATCTAAAGACAGATGACAGCCATTTTTTAAGTATACAATATTGTGTCCCGACGATAAAGGCAGTTATACCTAAAAATGCCTTGGGTTTTTGATGTAGTGCTACGGTTATATGAGCCAGCCAAATTAATCAACAATTTTTCCAACGCAGAGTAACGCGGAGTAAGCGCAAAGTAGTGCTGAGTTTTTACTTACATTGATGGGGGAAGAATACCTAGTTGTTGCATCAAAGCCATGATATCTGCCTGTCCCCAATGTTCGGCGATTTTGCCATCAATAATATGATTGATGTGCATCACGGCAAATTTAACTTGCTGACCTGTGGGCGGAAAACCTAGTAATTCTCCCTGATGAGTTCCGCTGAATGTGCCACGGGTGACAACTTTATCATTCTCAACAATCACATCTGCAAATGTATGCTTTCCATCAGGAAAAGCATTACGCATCATCAACCCATACTCGATAAAACCATCTAAATCAAGAGGTTCGGATGCGCCTGTTGTATGGGCTGTAAAATTTGCGGCGATGATTTTTTTGGCTTGTTCAATACTTCCCGTATCAAAGGCTTGGTAGAATTCCAGGGCAATGGCTTTGTTTTGTTCGGTAGACATGGTTGGAGTTATTACAGGGTGTTAAGCATTTAAATACCGTCATATCCAACCAGAGTCAATAGTAAACACTGTTAAAATCGCTGCCCTATGCCCAGATGCACTTTACTTTCTCCTTGGTCGTTAACGCCGTAGTCAGCCCGAATTAACCCCAGAGGGGAATCTAAACGCACACCTGCACCGTAGCCAAAACCGTAACCGGGTTTATCACGCGCACCAGCAGGGTCTCCTAAAACGGTGCTACCAGAACCTAAGTCTGAGCCGAAATCAGCAAATAACACACCGCCAACTATGGGTAGGATGGGGAAGCGGTACTCTGCGGAAGCTAAAACGTAACTGCGTCCACTCCCAACTTTGCCGCCATCGTAACCGCGTATAGAGTTGGAACCACCCAAATTAAAGGCTTCGTAAGGTGGTAAATCCCCAATGACAGTACCAGCTTGGACATTTAAAGCGAATACTTGCGGTTGCTTACTATCGAATACCTTGACTGGTACATATTGGCTGAAATTGGCGGTGACGCGGTTGAGAGAAATATTACCTTGACCGATGGGGATAGATTGTTCTGTACTTAATTTGAGTAAGGAACCTTGAGTGGGGTTGAGTGGGTTATTTCTGTTGTCTTTGGCGGCGGTGAAAGATACGGTAGTTAAGTCATCAATACCTGTACCGCTGGCAGATAGGGGTTTATTTTGGGCATCGGTGGCGGTAACATTACCTTGGCGATCGCGGATTGTGGTTCTGGTATAATTCAATCCGAGAGAAGCATCCCAACCGTCAATCGGTCTTTGCAAGCTGACACTCCCGCCAATTTGCCCTTCTCGCACTTTATCGCCGTTGGCTAATTTGATGGTGTCGTCAAAGGTTTCAGAAAGTTCTTGGCGACGGAAGCCGTTGACGGTGTATCCTAGGCGATCGGGATTGTTGGGGCGATAAGGGTTGATTAATTTCCCATCAAATTGTAAGTCACGGCTACTGACACCCACATTCAAATTTAAAATATTGTTCTTTCCGGCAACATTTTGGTCTTGATAGTTAACAGTACCAATTATTCCTTGATCGGCGTTATAACTCCCACCTAAGTTAATCGCCCGCGCCCCATTTTCTTTGAGTTCATAAACTAAATCTAACTTGGTGGCATCACCTTCTAAAGCAACATTTACACTCGAAAATAAGCCTGTGCGATATAGTTGCTGAATATCTTGTTGGACTAATTTTTCTTGAAATATTTGCCCTGATTTGAGTTGAATTTGCTGCCGTAAAAAGTCTGGTTTGGTGCGTCCGCTAACAGGATTACCTTTACTATCAACGGTTTGACCTTCATCGTTGACAAAGCGAAATTTAATCTCACTTACCAAACCTTCCGCGACATTAATGTTAAGAATTCCCTCACGACTGGGTTTAATTGATAGCACCCGCGCCAAATTATAACCATTATCAGTGTACCATTTGTTGACTTGTTCCACAGCTTTTTGCAATCCTGCGGGGCTGATGGCGCTATTAAATTGAGGTTGGAACCGTTCGAGAACAGTTTGATAAGTTAGTACCTTTGCACCGGAAAGTTGCAGCGATCGCACTATGACTGGTTGCACCTGATAGGTTACACTCAACCCTGTGGCGGTGCTGCGGCTGTTGACGTTGGCAGTGGTAAATAAACCAGTTTCTAAAATTGCGGCGACATCTTGTTGTAACTGGTTTTGGCTGGTGTCTCCCCCAAGCTGGGTTTTGATAACTCGGCGGACAATTTCTTGCAATTCGGGAGTTGCGCCTACTATCTGGACATCTGTCGCTGTGACGACTAAGTTATTATCTGTCGGTAAAGTAGTCTTGTTTTGATTAACTGGAGTTAGTACGACTGGCGAATTTTTGCTAATAACTGGGGATTTTTGGGAAAATTGCGGCGTAACCACAGTTTCTGGTGCTGAAACTGCTTCGGTACGTATGGGAGTTTCTTCAATTACCGGAACGACTATGTCTTTTTTCGTCTCCTTGGCTGGGGTAGTTGGTGCAGCTAGGGCTTGTTGAGTGACATTACTAGCCGCTAAAGTAGCTAAAGTTAAAATTGCGGTTTTAGAAATTTGCATAACAAATAATTACTAATTCGTAATTCGTAATTAAAGGATGCAAGCCTACGCCACTGGCTGAGTAAAAACAGCCGTGGTTCCCTCAATTTATTGACGGAAGTAATAAGCTTTAAGCCCTTAGCTAACTTCTATGGGTTAATTACGAATTATCAATTACAAATTATTTTGACAGTAAATCTTGATGTTTTGTTTCTTATGAGTCAGTCACCATCTACAAGTTCTCGGTTACGCTTACTGGTTTTAAGTAACGGTCATGGCGAAGATATAATAGCAGTCCGAATTTTGCAAGCTTTTCAGGAACAAGCAAACCCACCAGAAATTTTTGCTTTACCGTTGGTGGGAGAAGGACACGCCTATCAAAATTTGGGTATTCCTTTGATTGGTTCAGTACGGACGATGCCTTCTGGTGGTTTTATATATATGGATAACCGTCAACTGATGCGAGATGTGCGCGGTGGTTTAGTACAGTTGACTCTCAGCCAAATTCAAGCAATGCGACGGTGGGTGAGTTCGCAAAAAAAATCAGGTAAGCCAGCGGGGATTTTAGCGGTGGGTGATATTGTCCCGCTGTTATTTGCCTATTTTAGTGGCGCGAATTATGCTTTTGTCGGTACGGCAAAATCTGAGTATTATGTGCAGGATGAAACAGGATTGTTACCACGTAAATCAAAATCTGCCCGTTGGGAAAATTTTTCTGGTTCAATTTACCATCCTTGGGAACGTTGGTTGATGAGTCGTCGCCGTTGTCGGGCGGTGTTTCCCAGAGATGCTTTGACTACACAGATATTAAAACAATGGCCGATTCCGGCTGTGGATGTGGGAAATCCGATGATGGATGGTTTAGCGCCCAGCTTTGGGATGCAACGATTTTATACTGTTGATACCCAACAAAAAGAACTCGCACGACCTTTAGTTGTGACTCTGCTTCCGGGTTCTCGCCCACCAGAAGCTTATAATAATTGGCAAGTGATTCTGGAAGTTGTCTCTGCGTTGCTGGCGAGTTTTCAAGAACGAGATGCAGTTGGGCATACTTCTGGTAGTGTAGTGTTTTTAGCGGCGATCGCACCCAGTCTCGATACCAGCCAATTAACTTCTAGCTTACAGGTTCAAGGCTGGCGACCCCACACGGAATCCCCGATTTCTCTACCTGATGCTAATACTTTAATTTTTAAGCAACGCAATGCCTATTTACTCATCTCCCAACAAGCTTATAACGATTGCTTGCATTTGGGCGATGTGGCGATCGCAATGGCGGGAACTGCTACAGAACAATTTGTTGGTTTAGGCAAGCCGGCGATCGCCATTCCTGGTCAAGGGCCACAATACAATTATGCTTTTGCCGAAGCCCAAAGCCGTCTTTTAGGAGAGTCTTTGATTTTAATTGAACAGCCAGCCCAAGCAGCGAAGGTGATGCGATCGCTGCTACAAAACCCTGACAGCTTACAAGTTATCGCTGAGAATGGTTTGCGGCGAATGGGTCAACCGGGTGCTGCACAGCGAATTGCTGATTGTTTAGCCGAAAGATTAGTTTTAAAAAGCAAAAAGTAAAAAGGTAAAAGACTCTCTTGTTTGGGAGTAAAGTGCTAATTTTTGAGCATCAATCCAGTAACTACAGCTATAACTTTTGCCTTTTGCCTTTTAACTTCTCTATGCGACTAATCCAGAACGTAAAGCACGTACGGCGGCTTGGGTACGGTCATCAGCACAGAGTTTATTTAAGATGTTGCGGACGTGGGTTTTTACTGTCCCAACGGTGATATATAGTTTCTCAGCAATTTGACCGTTGCTGCATCCAGCGACGATTAATTCTAAAATTTCTAATTCTCGTTGGGTGAGAGGATAGGTTTCTAGAACTTGCTCGTATTCTGTGGCTAATGCTTCGATTTTCACGGTCTTGGGCTGATCACCTTTTTGGTTTTCCCCTGGTATACCTTGACGCATTTTGCGTAATACCACATTGGCGATCGCCGGATCAATCCAGGAGTTACCACCGTGAGTTGCTTGTATGGCCTCTGTTAACTTGCTAATGCTGGTTTCTTTCATGTAATAAGAGTCTGCACCAGCCGCAAACGCCGCTAATACCGCATCCTCTGTATGATCCATTGTCAAGATCAGGATTTTGGTAGCTGTTTGTCCTGTCTCGGCTTGATAACGTCTATATTTGCGGGTGAGTTCAATCCCATCCATGTCAGGTAAGCCAATATCTACCACTGCTACATCTGGCTTGGCTGTTTCTAATAGTTTCATCCCTTGGGTGGCATTTGCTGCTTCCCCAATTACTTTTAATCCGCTGTGAGACTGCAATGCAGCCTTCAGACCCATTCTTGTGAGATCGTGATCCTCAATTAAAATAATGCTGATTTCGTTCATTGCTACACTCACTCTTCATTGATTGCGTCTTTTAATAAGTACCGCTTTTGTCAGCCACTTTATCTATGTTTTCCCAAACCAAAGATAGATGATCTTGCAAACGGCTTGCATCCACCGATAGAAGTAGGATTTTTTAATTTTTTCAAATAGATAGATTTAAATATCTAGCCTGAGATATATAGATATTGTACAACCAAATATGAAATATTTGTGGCAATTTATCGCTTTTAACAACCTTTAATGATGATTCACAAAATAGTCAATACCCCGAATATTTAATCATAATTAGTAGCTGAAAAGCTGAACAAAATGGATAAATTAGAAAAACTTAAAATTGCTTTAGCCAAAAGTCAACACTCGCAATTTCTCAAACATATTTTGTCTGACACTATCAAATTCATCGGATTAATGCAACCAGAGGGCAACCTCCTAGAAATTAATCAGTCAGCGTTAAATTTTTGTGGATTGACTAGTAGCGACGTACTGGGTAGACCTTTATGGGAAGCTTGCTGGTGGCATAACTCGCCGCCAACCCAAGAAGCGATAAAAATAGCCGTTGCTTCTGCCGCCACAGGTAAATCTGTACATTACGAAGTTGAGATATTAGGAGCAGGCGATCGCTTATTAACTTTTAATTTTTCCATTAAGCCGATCACTAATCAACAAGGACAAATTATTTTTTTAATTTTACAAGGTCAAAATCTGCCTGATTCACCCACTGCTGATGATCAATCTGTGGCCTCATTATCGCATCACTCCCCAGAAATTGCTGAGAGTAATTTAAGGCAACGCCAGCTAAATGAACAAAAATTACGAGACAATGAGCATCGTTATGCTTCCTTAGCACAAATGTCACCAGTCGCCATTTTTCGCACAGATTTGTCAGGTAACTACCTTTATGTGAATGAGCGATGGTGTGAATTAGCTGGTTGTGCGGCAGAATTGTCCTTTGGTCAAGGTTGGCGTAGGGCGATTCACCCCGATGATTTGCCAATGCTAGATCAGGCCTGGCGACGCAGTGTCCCAGATTTACAGCCTTTGCGATGTGAATTTCGCTTTCGCCATTCTCCAGACAAGATTGTCTGGGTGTTTTGTCAAGCCGTGGCGGAAACTCAAGCTAACGGCGCAGTGATTGGCTATATCGGCACAGTCATTGATCTCAATGAACAGCAACCCACCCAGCAAGCTTTAGAAGAAAGCGAAGCCAGATTTCGCATCATGGCAGATACCGCACCTGTAATGATTTGGATGTCTGGTCTGGATCAAGGCTGTACATTTTTTAATCAAGGCTGGTTAGAATTTACTGGCCGCACAATAGTGCAAGAGTTAGGTCACGGTTGGACGGAAAGCGTTCATCCAGAAGATTTGGCACGGTGTATCAATATTTATACGACGGCATTTGATGCCCGCAACTCATTTGTGATGGAGTACCGCCTGCGCCGATTTGATGGAGAATATCGCTGGGTTTTAGATACAGGTACACCAAGGTTTTCTCAGGATGGTGTGTTTGTCGGGTTTATTGGTTCATGTATTGATATTAGCGATCGCAAACAAATCGAACTATCACTCCAAGAACGTACAAAAGAACTGACTGACTTAAATACAGTCCTGACCCAAACTACGGCTATTCTACAAAAGCGGAATCAGGAATTAGATCAGTTTGCTTATGTCGCCTCTCATGATTTAAAAGCACCACTCAGAGCGATCGCTAATCTCTCACAATGGTTAGAAGAAGACCTGAATGGTCAACTCCCCCAAGAAAACCAGCAACAGTTAAATTTGTTGCGTGGTCGAGTTCGGCGCATGGAAGGATTGATTAATGGCTTGTTGGAATACTCGCGGATTGGGCGTACTCATACCGATTTATGTTGGGTCAATGTCGGCGAATTACTCCAAGAAGTAATTGATTTTGTTTCACCACCAGCAACTTTTAAAATTGAAGTTGCATCAAACATGCCTATTTTGATGACGAAGCGGATGCCATTACAACAAGTATTTATCAACTTGATCGAAAATGCGATTAAGCATCACTCACGCCTTGATGGCCTGGTCAATATTTCTGTAACAGACCAAGGTAGTCACTACAAATTTACTGTAGCCGATGACGGGCCTGGTATTGCCCCAGAATATCAGCAGAAAGTGTTTAGCATCTTTCAAACTTTAACCGCCCGCGATCGCCAGGAAAACACAGGCATTGGATTGGCGATCGTCAAAAAAATTGTGGAAACAGAAGGCGGTACGATCAATTTAGATTCAAACTCTGGTATCGGTAGCAGTTTTCACTTCACCTGGAAGAAACAATCACAAGAGTAAAACTGCTCAAGCTGAGGGGGCAAAATATTTGTTTACAACTCTCACTAATGGCTGAGGACAGGCATTAACAGGCTCATTTACAATAATAGTGAGCTTATTTAGGCTTTTCTCTTTGATGATTATGCAGTTATTAATTACTAACTTTAAAAATATCATAAGTAATTAAATGCTAATAATCAAATTTATTTTAATTAGTGATTTATTTGACAAAAACAAAATTTCCAGTTGTTTCCTAAAAAGATGATAGAAAGGGTTACTAATATACTACTAGTGGAGGATGATGAAGTTGATGTCATGAATGTCAAGCGAGCATTTAAGAAAGTTAATATTACCAATCCCATTTACCTAGCAAGTAATGGTTTAGAAGCCCTCGCTATGTTGCGGAGTAATCAAGATCAATTTCCCTATTTACCAACTGAGAGAAGATTAGTTTTACTAGATTTAAATATGCCAAAAATGAACGGCATTGAATTTCTCCAAGAATTGCGTGCCGATCCCAATTTATGCACAACCCCTGTAGTTGTGATGACAACCTCAAACCAGGATCAAGATAGAGTACAAGCTTATAACTTAAATGTTGCTGGTTATATCCTCAAACCTCTCACATTCAATAAATTTGTCGATACAATGTCCGCCCTAAACAAATACTGGATATTGTGTGAACTACCTTAATTTACTAAAAGTTGATAGCAAATATGTACAACAGAGGAGGGAATAAATATAAAGCCAGCTAAAATAATAATTTAAGATTGACAATATTCCGCAAAATAATTCCCAAATCGGGATATTATTAATGAATAGACAAATGTCCTCAAGATATAATTTTTTTAAAAATTCCTATATCCAAACATTTAACTCAACTCTCATACTTTTTATTTGGATAGCTTGAAAATAAAAATGATATACCTCAAATCGCATTGGACAGCGAAAATAAAAGCAAATGGAAGAAGCGCTGAGAATTTTGGTTGTAGATGATGATGAAGTAGACCGGATGGCAGTACGCCGCGCCTTGATACAAGCAGGTGTCAAAATGGAACTGTCGGAGGCTGGTAATGGCCATGAAGCACTACTCGCTTTGACAAATACCACATTTAATTGTGTTTTCCTAGATTATCGCTTACCAGATCAAGATGGCTTAACACTAATTCACAGGATACACGCATCAGAAATCAAAGTTCCTTTAGTTGTTCTGACAGCACAAGGAGATGAACAAATTGCTGTCGAATTGATGAAAGCTGGTGCTACAGACTATCTTTCTAAATCACGCGTATCTTCAGAAACATTGGCACAAGTTTTACGCAATGCTATGCGAGTATATCGCGCCGAAATGCAAGCAAATTTAGCACTCCAACAGTTAAAAGAAAGTCACGAACAACTCATCCGCAAAAATCAAGAACTCGAAAGACAACGGCAACAAATTCAACTGCAAAACTTCAAGTTAATCGAAGCATCAAGACTAAAAACGCAATTTTTAGCTACGATGTCTCACGAATTGCGAACACCAATGAATGCGATTATTGGATTTTCGCAAATATTATTGCGGCCAAAATTTGGTCAATTAACACCTCAACAAACTGATATGGTTGAGAGGGTTCTGAATAACGGCAAGCATTTATTGATGTTATTAAATGAAGTTCTAGACTTTTCTAAATTGGAAGCCGGAAGATTAGAATTAAAGTCGGAATTATTTGATTTAACAAAAGTAGTCAATGCAACTGTCAGCGAGATGCAATCCCTAGCAGAAGCTAAAAAAATAGCTTTGCAAATACAGATAAATTTAGATAACCCTTGGGTATTTAATGATTCGGTACGTGTACGCCAAATCTTAGTCAATTTGCTATCGAATGCGATTAAGTTTACCGAAACAGGTTCTATTTGGGTAGAAATCAAAGAACTTCCTGAGAATCGGATAGCGATCGCAGTTCGTGATACAGGTATTGGGATAGCACCCAAAGATTTTCAACACATTTTTGAAGCCTTCCGCCAAGTCGATCAAAGTCTGACGCGGAAATATCCGGGTACAGGATTGGGTTTAGCCATTGTCGATTCCTTAGTCAGGATGATGCGTGGCATCATCTTTATTGAGAGCGAATTAGGAGTTGGTTCGATGTTTAAAGTTGAACTACCACGACAAATATTATCCCAAAATGGAGCCGGAAACATCCCGGCTTTAAATGTTGATGGTGAAAATATTTTTTTCTCGGCTCATAATCCTCATCAATCTTCTCCCCCATCCCGTCGCTCATTGATGAGGTATCCTCACCTAAAACTATAAATCCCTAGCACAAAAGTAGATTAATCATGTCTGTAGTGGAAAAGCCTAAAATTGATCGGATTCTTGCTGTTGATGACACTAAAGATAACCTGATTTTGGTGCAAACAATTTTAGAAAGTGAAGGTTATCAAATTGATTTAGTTTCCGACGGTAAATCAGCTTTAAAATATGTGGAACAATCTCCACCTGATTTAATTCTGCTTGATGTGATGATGCCAGGGATGGATGGTTATGAAGTTACCCGTCGCATTCGTCAGAACCCAGAAATTAAAAGTTATATTCCGATTCTGCTAATCACCGCCTTTCATGAATCGAGCGTTGTGGAAGGACTTGACAATGGTGCTGATGATTTTATTCGCAAACCTTTTGATACAGATGAACTCTTAGCGAGAGTGCGATCGCTTTTGCGACTCAAGCACAGTTTAGACGAACAGCAAAAAATGTCTCGCCAACGAGAAGATTTTGTATCTCGCCTCACCCATGATTTGCGTACCCCTCTAGTAGCGGCTGATCGAATGCTGGGTTTGTTTCAAGACGAAACATTCTGCAAAATTTCTCCAGAAATGAAACAAGCGATTTCCGTCATGATTCGCAGCAACCAAAACTTAATGCAAATGGTCAATACCTTGCTAGAAGTTTATCGTTTAGAGGCAGGGAAAAAGACCTTTAACGATGAAGTTTGCAACTTACCAGAAATAGTTCAAGAAGTAGTTAGCGAATTATCACCCCTAACTAGTGAGAAAAATTTATATGTAGAAGTAGATACCAGTGGTTTAGCGCCAAATCCCACAGATCCTGGTATTGTGATGGGCGATGCTTTAGAACTACGTCGGGTGTTCAATAACCTCCTCGGTAACGCCATCAAATTTACCGATACAGGCGGAATAACAATTCGCTTCTCGGAAGAAACAAACAACCTTCAAGGTAAAACTTGGGTCATCATCACAATTGAAGATACAGGCTATGGTATCGCCCCAGAAGACCTAGCAGGAATTTTTGAGCGATTTCGTCAAGGCAGAAATAAGCGATCTGGTAGTGGTTTAGGGCTGCATCTCTCCTATAGAATTGCCGAAGCACACGGTGGTAATATTACAGTTGCCTCTGAACTAGGTAAAGGCAGTGTGTTTACAGTACGACTACCAAAAAGTCTTGAAGAAAGCAAAGAGTAGCGAATTTGTCCTAATCCTGACACAGTTCATAACTGGAATGCGGCTCTAGTTTTCCCCTTAGCAGACGGCGCACCACCGTTTCTAAATCCTCAATTAAGAATGGTTTGCTAATGTAGTCATCAAATCCAGCCTGGAGAATGCGTTCTCGATCTTCTCTGGTGGCTAAAGCTGTAACCGCAAGTACGGGAATTTTGTAAGTTAGCGAATCGTTCTTCAGATAACGGACAACTTCAATCCCACTGAGACTAGGTAACAAAATATCTAGCATGATCAAGTCTGGCTGATACTCTTTAGCTACCAAAAACGTTGCGGAACTGTCTGATTGACAAATGAATTGACAGCCTAGCGACTCAAGAGCATAACTAATTAGCAGGAGATTATCATCATTATCTTCCACTGCCAAAATTAAAGGCTTCTGAGAGTTCTGCTGCTTGCCATCACTGATGAATGAATGTGCTAGGTACATCTTTTCTCCAGAAAAATCAATGGGGATTTCTCGTCTTTTTTGATATGACAGACGAACTATCCCACAAGGGATAGGATGGAGTGGATTGAGAATTAGTTTTTATTTTAATTTCTGACAGTTGAGTGTCAATAGAAAAAATTTAATGTTTATAGTTTGAGCAGACACTTTTTGATTATACGCAAAATTACATAATTTTTCGGCAAAAATTTATCATAATTTGATATAAAAAAATCTAATTTAGATTATGGGCTATTTTTGGGCGATCGCCATTCAAGTTAAAGATACAAACTCATAGGTATAGTTGCTTGGTACGCCTATGGGCGATCGCCATTCATCTGCTACAAAAAATGAACTCTTCTCTTCAGCCTTTCCGTGTCAACCTGAGAATATTTAGTACATTTTCTACTTAACTTTCTTCAATATTATTTCTCAGCTATTAACAGTAAAAAACTCAGAATAGGGATTTGCTCTTTGACGGCATCGCCTTCATATCTGAGTCCCATAATCTAATTTTATTTATAAAACTAAAATTAAACTAATTATGCACAATCAGTCAGAGAAACCAGTAATATCCAACAATTTACGAGATTGAGAACTGCTCACAAGATTCAACCAATGCACTTTAGCTGATTCTGAATCGAATCATTCAGCACACTTAACCGTTGCAATATGGTATCTAACTCAGTATGAAGAAGACCAGCACTAAATTTGATTCGTCAAGGTATTTAGCACTACAACGCAATTATAAATATCCAGACTACACCAAACAGCGGTCATCATGAAACGCTGACCGAAGAAGTAGAGGGGAAGGGGGCAGGGGGAAAAAATGAAAAACCCATAAATTTGCATCATTTTTTTCGTGAAATGGTATCAGTCGTAGGAAGTACACCAGCTTATTGCTTATACTCAAAAGCCCAGCCATAATGGCCGGGCTTTTAAGAAAGGCAGTGGGGCAATATTGCCCAAATTTAAATATAGAGTTTCTGTATAAATCGCTGTACTGATAGGTAATACCACTGCACCGAGACTAATTCCGGAAAGCGAGAAAAATTTTTTGGGAATTTATCTGACTATGTTTGGACAACACCCAGGAATAAGTGGCAACGCCAGCCTTTAGGATTTTAAAGGAGAGTATGGTTGTGATTACAGATGAATAATACATTTGACTGGCAAGAATGGGTAACTGTATTGGGTTACGTGGGATTCACGGTGTTTATCATTGGTTGTGTGTTTGCCGCACAGAGAAAATAAATACCCTAGAAGTCACATTTAATTTGCATATTTTTAACTGAGGAGACAAACGTCAATCTCTTCTCTACACCCTTGTCTATTAGTCAGGGTTTCTTGAAAAAGCTACAGATGAACTGGCCAGGGTCTTTATTTTCAAAGGGTACAACAGTCCCATCTAACTTAATTCTCACTTTTTGACGACAGTTGTATAGCTCAAGGGGTCTTTTTTCACCATCCACACTCACAATAGCCCGATATTCCCAATAATTTTTGGCGCTGCGATTAATACTGATAATGCAAATCTGATGACCGTCGTAATTACGGCATACAGAAGCATAAGCTGGAAATATGTAGAAACTGGAGAGTATGAGGAGCAATATTAGGGCAAAAGATTTCATTCGGCTCAATTTCAGGAAAATCCACTACACCAATTAGAGATATTACGATGTTATAGCGATAGTCAGATATGTTAGGACAGTTTGAAAGCTTGAATGCAAGGTATAGTAAAACTTTTCCTTCTGCCTTCTGCCTCCTGCCTCCTGCTATATGTCTCTAACGGGCGTTCATATTACAACTGTTAGTAGGCATTTTAGCGGCGATCGCACCTTGATTACCACTTCATACGCCATAACTGGAGTTATGAAGTGAACTTAAGCATCTGGGAAACAAGCCTGGATCACATGCTATTCTTAATTTGTTTTGCTTAAAACCTATGCGGAGGATTAATTCCCAAGCGTTCTGAAATCAGACGCAGTAGCCTCACTGCGCTATGTAGTTAACGCAGTAAGAGAGTTGATATTTTTTTCTGACCAAAAAATTAACAAATTATTATAATTTCGTTTATGTTAATAAATAAAGTAAATAACAATTAGCATTTGTTAAAATAAAAATGAATTAAGTGGAAGTTTATTATAAATAGTAAATTTAGGCAAATATGGAGTACTTGAAAGTAAAAGCTTATGCTTTCAAGCGTTAAATTAGTATCAAATAAAAACAAGGACTAGCACATGAAATTTGGCATTGATATCGGACATAATTCTCCCCCAGACACTGGAGCTAGAGGAATAAAAATAGAAGATAATTTAACATTAGAAGTCGGCAATAAAGTTATAGAAAAATTAAAGGCTTTGGGGCATGAAGTCATTTCATGTAGACCAGACCGCCCTAGCTCTTCTGTGAAAGATTCACTTTCACAAAGAGTCAATAAAGCCAATGCTAATCGAGTGGAAGTATTTGTCTCTATACATTTTAATTCCTTTAACGGCCAAGCCAACGGCACAGAAGTGTTTGCAGGTAGTGAGACAAGTAGAAAAATAGCGAAGCCTGTATTAGATGAAATTGTCAAATTAGGCTTTTTTAATCGGGGTGTTAAAAGTGGTTCTCACTTATTCGTGATCCGCAATACTAATATGCCTGCGATTTTAGTCGAAGGTTGCTTTATTGATTCCCAAAAAGATGTGAATCTTTTTAACTCGGAAGCAATGGCTAATGCTATTGTCAAAGGCTTAACGGGTAAAGTTCCTACCACTCCTGTTCCTCCAGTTCCAGATGAAGAACAGAATGTTGATACCACAACGCTCAGATTACAAAAAGCTTTAAATCGTTTAAAAATTACCGATAAAAATGGTAAGCCATTAGTAGAAGATAATGTCTTGGGAGAAATAACTAGTTCTGCTGTAGAGAACTTTCAAAAAATTGTGGGAATAGCCCCATCTGGAGTGGCTAACACATCTACATGGAATGCGATAAATTTGATTTTAGCCAAACGTATTATCCGCCCCAACCACGCTGGGGGAACGGTGGTGCGATATTTACAATACCGTGTTGGTGTGGAAGCTGATGGTGTTTACGGCCCACAAACAGAAGCTGCCATCAAGAAATACCAACAGCAAAACGGTTTAACTGCTGATGGAATTGTTGGGCCAAATTCTTGGCAAAAACTAATTGGCTAATTATTTAGTTATGTAGTTAGGCAAAATAAAATTAATATTAATTTTATTTTGCCTATTGATATTAGCCACGATTTTTTTCTAGTAGCAGCATCATAATTAAACTTAACAAAATCTGCTGCTCTTCGCGATCGCTCATTTGATCAACAGCTTTGATAATAAATTTCCGTGACAAAAAAGTGGGAATTTTCTCCAAACGCATCACCACCGTACCATCCGCCCGACTCACCAAATAGACGGGGTTGAATACATAACCAGTAAACATACCCAAAATAGGTATTTCGGCAAATAAAGCATCTGCAACTTTCACCCAAGGATTTTTCTCTTGGATAGTTAAATAAGTACTGTCGCCATCAAAGATGTCATAACGCGCACGCCAAATAGATTTTAAGCCCCGACGTTTCACTGCACCGATATTTGTCCCATTAGTGTCAGCAAATTCATAACTAGCCGAGAAGTCAATAATGCGATCGGCTTTGATGTAGTATAAAGGATTAGTTTGTTCAGCATCAGCAAAAATTGTAATTGCTTCTTTGAGCTTAAAAAGTTTCTGTTTAACGTAGAAAGCCAAATTACCCTGAGCGTTAACAATAGAGATTTGCGGTGCTAATGCCCAAAATTTAAAAGTAAGTTCCAGAGGATACTGCATGATTGAATAGAAGCAACAAGGTTGATTGCTCTATTAATCCCAAAACCAGTAAATTACCTACAATTATGTAAATAATATATACATATTGATATATTACTTTATCGGAAATAGATGATGAAAAGTGCGATCGCCTATTTCTCTGATCATTCCTGTGATCACAGTTGCTCATCATGGCGACATCAAAGAATTTTTTCACAAATCTGCCAAGGGGCTGCATAAAAAAATCAAGGTCAACCTATTGAGTGAGTGTAGGGGTTAAACCCAAGCGAAAAACACTTAAATTTTAGGAGACCAACCATGAAATTCTGCCATATCACCAGTTCTTTGTTGACTGCTACTGCACTTTTGACCACTACATTCCCTGCTTTTGCAGGCCCCTTTGATGTTAGACCTGCGGGTATCTTCAGACCAGGTAATGTGATTCCTGGCGCTGTCGGTAATGCAAATGTGAATAATTCTGCACCCAGTAACCCAGTAGGTAATAGTGAAATTCAAGGTTTAGGCGACCATCAATCTTGGGTTGATCCCAAAACTCTTGCCAACGATCCCCGCGCCTTGTGTAGCGATGTTGGTTTAGGTAACAATACTCGCAATAGTTCCAGCAAAATCGCCTTAGCAACCTCTACCAGCACTCGTTCTAGTGCTTCTCGCAGCCACAATGATGGCGGTGGAGGTGGTGTCAGCATTTTTGGGATTGGTGTTAGCGGTAGTGGTGCTAGTCAAGGTAGCCAAAATAATAGCGAATCTCGTGATAACAACAATAACCGCACAGAAGAAAATAGCAGTAGTTCTTCAACCGTTGTTCAAGGTAGAAATTGCGATGCTTTCGTTAACGCTGCTGCGGCTAGAGACATGAACTACCAAGACAACCTGACTCGCCGTTATGAAATTAAAACTGGTCGTCGCGGACAACAAGTTAACCAACTACTTGAAGATAAATAATTCAACTTTCAATATGAGGATGGGCAGAATGTTCATCCTACAAAAAATACAAAAATAATTAACGGGAAAACGCCAAGGTTAGCGCCTTGGCAATTTTTAGCTTTTGGAAAAATTTATGAACAAAATCATGTTTACTAGTGCAATTATGGCGCTGTTAGTGCCAGCTTTAGCAAATGCCGAAATTCCCAAACATACTCCGCAAAACTCCCAACTTCTACCATATTTATTAGATAGTCCTGACCAAAATTCAACAGTGCGGGTGCGTTGTCTTTCTCGTCTAAAACAAGCAGCCATCAGAGAGTATCTTTTAAAGCCCTATGAGAGTAATTCCACTGCTGATACTGTTACTATTGAAATTGCAGGCAGTTGTCGTCATCTCAAAATTCGCGTCGAAAATGATGCAATTTTTGATGTTTATCCAGCCTATAACCCTTATTTAGACGAGCATCATACTAACTTTAATGATTCCTGGCTGACTCGCAAAGGTTCAGGATGGCATTGGTTGTTGCGTCATAGATGACTATCCCAGCTTCTGGGGAATTACCAATCACCCGAAAGCATTTGGGTATGAAGCCCCGTCTTGAAAGACAAGCGTTTTGTGGGAGGTCTAAATCCTCCTCCAAAACCACTCTGTTTCCTGTTCTCTGTTCCCTTTTAACCATCCTGAATTATATGTGATGAACTAATACATTACAGTGGTAATTAACCGCAGATAAACGCAGATGATTATGGAACAACAACCGATACAAGTAATTGGAGGTGGACTAGCTGGGACAGAAGCAGCATGGCAAATTGCCCAGGCGGGAGTACCTGTAATTTTTCATGAAATGCGTCCCAAACGCTTTAGCCCTGCCCATCATACAGAACATTTGGCAGAGTTAGTTTGTAGTAATTCTTTTGGGGCGATGGCTAGCGATCGCGCTGCTGGATTACTCCACGAAGAACTGCGACAATTAGGTTCTATTGTTATATCTAAAGCTGATGAACACGCGGTTCCGGCTGGTGGGGCGCTGGCGGTAGACAGAGGCCAATTTAGTCAAGATTTAACAGCAGCTGTATCAAACCATCCTTTAGTAGAATTTCGGCGTGGTGAAGTCAATGCTATCCCCGAAGGCATTGTAGTGTTAGCAACCGGGCCGTTAACTAGTCCTGACTTAGCCGCAGACTTGCACCGCTTCACCGGAATGGAGTACATGAGCTTTTTTGATGCGGCTAGTCCGATTATTGTTGGTGAGTCAATTAATCGTGACATTGCCTTTATGGCATCTCGTTATGACAAAGGTGAAGCCGCCTATCTCAACTGTCCGATGAATAAAGAACAGTATTTGCAGTTTTGGCAAGCTCTGTGTCAAGCCGAACAAACAGAACTGAAGGACTTTGAGAGAGAAACGGCAAAGTTTTTTGAAGCTTGTTTACCAATTGAAGAATTAGCACAACGGGGCGAAGATACCATGCGTTACGGCCCCTTAAAGCCAGTGGGTTTATCTGATAGCCGCACGGGGGAGCGTCCCTACGCTGTGGTGCAGTTACGCCAAGAAGATAAAGCCGGACAACTGTGGAATATGGTAGGCTTTCAAACTAATCTGCGTTGGGGTGAACAAAAGCGCGTATTTCAACTGATCCCTGGTTTAGAAAAAGCTGAGTTTGTGCGGCTGGGAGTTATGCACCGTAATACTTTTATCAATGCACCCCAACTGATGCAACCGACATTACAATTTAAACAACGTCCTACGTTATTAGCGGCGGGACAGTTAATTGGGACGGAAGGTTACACCGCCGCCGCCGCTGGTGGTTGGCTGGCGGGAACCAATGCAGCCCGACTGGCTTTGGGTAAAGAACCGTTGATTGTACCGCCAACAACAATGCTAGGGGCGTTATTAGATTTTATTAGTTCGGCTTCTCCCAAACATTTTCAACCAATGCCGCCCAACTTCGGGATTTTGCCGGATTTAGGTGCAAAAATCAAAAATAAACAAGAGCGTTATGGACGTTATCGCGATCGCTCTTTAGCAGACTTAGCTAACTGGAAATCCCAATTAATATCAACCATAGGACTTACGCAAGAAAACGAAAAATTAGGGTTTTAGAGAAGGGTGTGAGGGTGTAAGGGGTAATGGAACTCTGATTAAATTATGATTTTTAGAGTCAATCTACACTTGTGAGATACCCTTAATCCTCTACACCCAGTCTTCGCAGATGTTAATAGTATAAAAATCTACCAAAATGAATCAACCACTCATAGATAAAGTTGCATTGGTTACTGGCGGTTCGCGTGGCATTGGTACTGCGATCGCCAAACGTCTTGCCCAGGAGGGTGCTGCTGTCGCTTTTACATACACTAGTTCGTCACAGAAAGCAGAGGATTTAGCGCAAGCCATTCAAGCGACAGGCGGTCAGGCGTTGGCAATTCGTGCGGATAGTACAGATGTTGAAGCAGTGAAAAACGCGATCGCCCAAACCGTAAAAACTTTTGGTCGCCTCGATATCTTAGTGAATAATGCTGGAGTTGCTGTCTTAGCCCCGATTGATCAGTTCTCGCTCGATGAGTTTGATAGATTGATTGCAGTGAACATTAAGGGAGTCTTTGTGGCGACTCAGGAGGCATTACGTCACATGGGCAAAGGGGGACGAATTATCATGATTGGTAGCATTAATAGCGATGTTGTTCCCTTTGTGGGTGGCTCTGTCTATGCGTTGACTAAGGGTGCGATCGCCAGTTTTACCCGTGGACTTGCCCGCGATCTGGGGGAACGTGGTATCACGGTCAACAATATTCAGCCTGGCCCCGTTGATACTGATATGAACCCAGCCGATGGAGCTTTTGCCGAGCAGTTAAAAAAAGCGATCGCCATCGGTCGTTACGGTCAAGCCGACGAGATTGCCGATATGGTTGCATATCTTGCAAGCCCCGGAGCCGCCTTTGTCACTGGTGCGAGTCTGAAGATTGATGGTGGAATTACAGCTTAAACTCTGAATCAACGACAGTTTTATCAGCAATTAGTTAAGTGTCTGCCCTGAAGAGTTTGCCTCGAAACTTAATTCACTTAACTTTATTGTAGATGCTCCTATCGGCGAAATGATCACAGATTCGCCGTTTGCATAATTTAACTTCCTAAAATGTTGTAGTCTGTGGCTAGGGTTTTGGCTGCTGTTTGCATTAAGTTGATATCTGCTTGCGACCAAATACGGGGTGCTTGACATTGATGCGCCACGAGTAAACCCCACAATCCTTTGGGGACTAAAATAGGCACAACTAAGTTAGCACGTACCTGGATGCTTTGCAGAAATTCTCGGTGACAGCTTTCTAATGATTCTTGATCAATATCAGCGATCGCTCTAATTCTGCCAGCTAAATACAAAGCTGCATATTCATCAGTAAAACAATTATCTTGCCCTGTGGAACCTAAGATTGAATATTTATCTGAACTTAAGGATTCAAAAGTAACCTGTCCCTGCCATTGCCAATAAAAGTAATATAAAACAACGCGATCGGCCTGAAGCGATTCTCTCAATTGATTAGTCGTTTGTCTAATCAAGGCATCACGCTGCATTGTGCTAACCAAGCGATCTAAAACTCTTCGCAACCCCTGTTCAACAGGTTTGTTTGATCTGGGGTCAAATTCTTGGTGAGAATGAATTTGCACAGTTACACTAATTACGAGTTAGGGCAAATTTAGAGAATTTCTTTAGTAATTTATCAAACATCTACAAAAAAAACACCAGCTTAAAGAATAATTCAAGAATCACAATCCCTTAGTGACTAATTAAATCACCCACTAATTTTTAGGATTGGTGGAGGTTTTAAACTCAATTTATTCATCCACCACTCATACAGAATGTATCCAGAATTCTATTTTGACAAATATTATTTAATTGAATAGTGATCAAATTAGGTTCAACTAGATTGTTGCTAATAATTTCAGAATACAAAATTTTTCATTATCAGCCGTATTCTCGTACCAAATTTCTCAGCTAAATTGTAAAAATTAAGATTGATTTAAACTTTGTGACTTTCATTCTCAAAGATTTTGTTTAAGTTCATCATACTTAGCGCGTACTGCTTGGATATCTTGCCACATCAACCATTTTGGGCTGCCTTTTTCCTTAGATGGGTTACGCAATAAGTAGGAGGGATGAAAAATTGGCATACATAAACGGCCTTGCCACTCTATCCACTGACCACGAATTTTGGTGATTCCCTGTTTTTCGCCAGTTAATCCTTTAACTGCCGTTGCACCTGTTAACAAAATGATTTTTGGATCAACTAAGCGAATTTGTTCTAACAAATATGGAATGCAAGCGGCCATTTCCTGAGGAGTAGGAACACGATTATTGGGTGGTCTGCATTTATTGATGTTACCAATGTATACATCATGCTCAGTAGTTAAATTCACAGATTCCAAGATTTTCTCTAGCAACTGCCCAGATCTACCAACAAATGGTAAGCCTGTTTCATCTTCGTTCTGCCCTGGTGCTTCTCCCACAATCATGATTGGGGCTTTGAGATGACCACGCCCTACCACCGCATGAGTGCGAGTTTGTCCTAATTCGCAACGCTGGCACTGATTGCAGTGTTGTGCCAACTCGGTCATATTGTTGTAGGTTCCCGTCAGAATGGGAATTTTGGCATCTGTAGGAATCAGTTCTTTTTGAGAGAAGTTAGATTCACCAAAGAGACTGAGTTGAATATCACTGCTCATGAAACTACGCTTGTTGGGATCAGCACCTGATGTTGAATTTCAGTAAAATCTCGCTAGATTTATCTGTTGCTCAATACTGAAATTGGTATGAGTTTTATTGTAGCAGCGAATTTAAGTCATGATAAAAACAATGCCCTCAAGAAAAGTATGTTACACACCCCTCTTTTTGAGAATCGTACCCAGGCGGGTGCTGAGTTAGCGCGAGTGATTCATAATATGCTGACTCAACAAACAATTGACTCTGGTATTAAGCCTGTACCAATTGTCTATGCTTTGCCAAGAGGGGGTATACCAGTAGCAGCACCAATTGCCCAACTTTTAGATTGTCCTTTGACAATAGTTGTAGCTAAAAAAATTAGTCATCCAGATAACCCAGAGTTGGCAATTGGTGCAGTAACTGCGGCTGGTGATGTGTTGTGGAACCAACCCAAGCTTTGTCGCTGGAAATATACATCGCGCTGGCAAGAAACTGCACTCAATCTAGCGATGAATCAAGCTCAAGAGTTAGAAGCATATTTGAGTTCGGCTTGTCCATCAGTGCATCCAGCAGGGGCGACGCTGATTTTAGTTGATGATGGGATTGCTACTGGGATGACTATGGCGGTAGCAGCAATTACTATAAAAAAGCTGGCTCCAGCGGCAGTTTGGCTATGTGCGCCAGTCGCACCACCAGAGTTGCTTCCTTGGTTACACCAGTGGTGCGATCGCCTGATTTTCTTAGAAACACCAGAGTTTTTCCGTAGTGTCAGTAATTTTTATACAGAATTTCCTCAAGTGGAAACGGAGGAAGCGCTAGTTTATCTTCAAGAAGCAAGGATGTAAGAGAGCAAGGGGTGTAAAACAATCAATAACCCTTGACCGAATTTTAGATTTTAAATTTTGGATTGAAGATTCAAAATTCAAAATTTAAAAAGGTGACAGGTTCCCCCGAATTTATTCGGTTAATAAATCTAAAATCCAAAATTGTATAACAGGTTCCCCTGACTTTAGGCATGGGGTCAATCTAAAATCTAGAATCCAAAATCGTGTGACTATTCCTGATACTGCATAGCTTTAGCGTAATCACCCAAGGCATAACAAGCAACTTTTAAACTAGCTAGAGCTTGTTCTTCGATGCGACGGTCTTTAATACTTCTAGCTAAGAGTAAGCGTTGTTCATAATATTTGATTGCTTGGCTGTAATCTCCCAGAGCTTCACAGGTAACGCCTAAACTCCCAAGAGATTGTTCTTCACTACGCTTGTCTTTTAATTCTCTGGCTAGTTGCAAACGTTCTTCATAATAAGTCATGGCTTTGCCATAATCACTGGTAGCATAACAGGCATTGCCTAAATTCTTGAGTACTTGAATGGCACTACGCGGGTTGTTGAGAATGCGTGCTACTTTGACACACTGTTCATAGTGGGCGATCGCTTTAGGATAATTGTCCAAAGCATACCAAGCATTACCCAGATTTTTTAGTACCTGTTCTATACCCCAGTTATCTTGGAGTTCTTGCACGAGTTTTAAGCTTTGCTCTTGATACTCAATCGCTTGTTTTAAGTTGCCTGCTGCTTTATAAACTAATCCTAGGTTATTTAATGCTGCAACTTGACTACGTTTGTCTTGCAAGTTGCGGGTAATTTTTAAACACTCTTCTAAATATTTAATCGCTTTGTTATGGTCATTTAAGTGTCTGTAAGCATTACCTAAATGAGAAAACGCCTGCATCTGTATAGATGGATCAGGTGTCTCTTTTTTCAAAGTTAAACACTGTTGGGCATAAGAAATAGTACTTTTATAATCTCCAGAAGCGTAGGTGACTACGGCTAAAAAAGAAAGTGCCTGCTCTTGTTGTTGTATATCTCCAATTACCTCAAACAACTCTAGAGATTTTTGCAAAGACTTCAACGCCGCAATCAGTTCTCCAGCTTGTTGTTGTTGCATTCCTTGGCGCAATAGTTCAGATGCTTCCCATAACTGAGTGTCACTGTCTTCAGCAAACATTGCGTCAGCCGCACTTGGATCAAATTCATGGGTAATGGTATTACGCTTGATTGGCGTAAGGCGGGTTGTAGGCACTGACGTAGGAGAGGTATTTTTGTTATTTTTCCATTCACCGTCTGACATTGACCAATTACCATTAAACTAAGCTGGTAAATCAAGTGTTCCCAAAATCAATGTTTATCTTTCATTCAGAAAGATTACTTTAGTATTGTTGATTTCACGCCAGGATTGATCATGGAAAGAGTGTTGGAACCAGAAGTAATGGACACTTGGGAAGAAGCCATTGATTATGATGCAATGGATTTTACCGAGGTTAATACAGCGTTTGCCAAGGAAGCGATCGCGCTTTGTCCGACAGAACAATGTTTAGTGCTGGATGCGGGGACTGGTACTGGTCGCATTCCTGTTCTGCTCTGTCAAATGCGTCCCCAATGGCAATTGATGGCCATTGATTTAGCTCAAAATATGCTCAAAATTGCCGCGCAACATATTCAGCAAGCTGGATTGTATGAGCAAATTAGTTTGGCATTAGTGGATGCCAAACAGTTACCCTACGCAGATGGAATGTTTGATTTGGTGATTTCCAATAGCTTGATTCACCATTTACCTGATCCTGTGCCATTTTTTCAAGAAATTAAACGAGTCACCAAACCTAACGGCGGTTTGCTCATTCGTGATTTATTACGTCCAGTAGATGAAACCACCATGAATGCTTTAGTAGACAGCATTGGTAATGAATTTGATCACCGTCAGCAAAAATTGTTTCGTGATTCTCTCCACGCTGCACTCACACTAAATGAAGTGAATCAGTTGGTTACTAGCGTGGGTTTGGTTGGTGTGAGAGTGTATCAATCAAGCGATCGCCATTGGACTATGGAACGAAGTTGTCATGTGTCTATTTAATCAAGTCAGCAATACTTTATCTCTACTACCCCAACTTATCGATTTATGGGGATTTTTGTATTCCATACTTTTTCAAATTCGGCTTCAGTAATCCCAAATTCTTGAATATCCTCTTCCTGTATTGCTTTATCACATAACATACCGTAATTATCTGCACAGTGGCTACTGTCATAAAATAACACGTTGCCATTTTCGTAAACTTCTATTTGTCTTATGGGATATCGATTATCACCAATTTCGATAAAATAAGTACTCGTACCCCAAACATCATATTCACCTCCCAAGCTTTCCTCCCAAAACCATTTACAATATTGCTTGACTTTAATTTTTGATAAGAGCATCTTTTTGCCTCCTTTGTTTCCTCCTGGCTAATTCTGTTAGGCTTAAATTAAATTTATAAACAATCTACTTTTAGGAATTCTAAGTAAACATTGATTAATAAATTTATCTAACAAATATTGTTAGTCATAATTACTGGTAAATATATCTCCCTCGATTGCTGAACTTGTGATAACTGCAAGGGCTAATATTAACAGCAATTAGTTTATTTTACCGTAACATTTCCCAGTTTTGTGCCACCATTTGAGCGTAGGATATCGCGCACTTCCATTAAAATTATCCCTAACATATTTTTACCGCTACCATCGGCTCCACAACCCCAATAATAATCAATGGGAGAATTTTCGACAATTTCGGTATTACCTGTATTTAGTAATATTTCCTGAATATCTAAATGAGTCTCAAACTTACATAACACGGCTTTCTTCATGATATCGTCTTTAACTTGCTCCCAATCTTGACGCAGAGGACGACTTCTTTCTCTGCCCATTTTTGCTGCTTCTTTGGGAGTTTTTAACAAACGAATTTGTTCTAAATGGAATGTGCCAACAAACTTTTGCGCTTGAAAATAATGTTCACTAGTATACCAGTATAAATCATCCAAAACAAAGCCGTGGTCTGAAAAGTTAGAAAAGCAGCCATATTGTTCACGGGTGCTATAAAAGTAGATAGTCATCGAATTAGTTCTAACAATAGGGGATTAAAAATTATTCATAACATTTCCTTGGGGATTTGACAAAATTATCCGATAAGCACGCATTAGCTGTTTGTGGGCATAATTTTCATAGTTGTATGCGACAAGTAACCCACTTGTTGTACATATACAAGTAATACCAACATTTATTGCATAGCCATAACTTATCTTTTGAGCAATACTCCAATTATGACTGAAGTGTAATAGATAAGTTAATTTTTTTTCAACCCATTGTTTTTAGAAACACTTATTTGTTTGAAGATTTACGCAAGAACTCTCTCAAATTCTTATAACTTCGTGTCCTACCCTGCGGGAAGCTGCTTGCGCGTCTACGTTTTTTCATAATTTTGCGTAAGTCCTATATTTAATAATATGAATTTTGGAAATACAAAAAGGATGTTTAGCTTAAATAATACCAATTTGAAAAATGATTGCGACAAATGGATTTCTGAACAGCTTACCAGTAAACCCTTTATCAATCCAAAATCGTCTTGAAAAGTTTGCTCAAGTCGGGGAACCCGCCCACGCAACTTTCCGCAAAATCTAAAATTCAAAATGGTATAAGCCCAAAGTAGATATAAAAAAATTCAGTAATCATAGAATAATCTCTCCTGATATCAGGATAGAGACTGGTGTTTTTTGATTACTGAATCGATACTTTATCAATAGAGAAGGTCAAACATTTAAATTTAAGGTTAGCCAATTCTCTTAAATATCAAGACAATGATATTTATGTGTCAAGACTTATTATTTTTGCTCTGATAAATTGACTTTAGCTAACGATTTATTATTCGTCACCTGATGAATCGGTAGTTCAACTACAAACTCTGAGCCTTGGCCGATTTCAGAGTGGCAATATATTTTACCGTTGTGTTTATCTGTGACAATTTGATAGCTGATAGAAAGCCCTAGTCCTGTGCCTTTACCGACAACTTTAGTAGTAAAAAAAGGATCAAATAGTCGAGACAGGATATTTTCCTGCATACCGAGTCCATTATCAGCAATCCGAATAACAATCCAATCTTTATTGAGTATGGAAGTAGAAATGCGAATTTCGCTAGGTTTTGCGGCTATTACTTCGGGAGCAGATTTCAAGTTTCGCTCTTCTAACACATCAATCGCATTGGATAACAAATTCATAAATACCTGATTCAACTGACCGGGATAGCATTCTATTAAAGGTAAGGAATCATATTCTTTGATAACATGAATAGGAGCAGCATCACCTGAAGGCTTCAAGCGGTGTTGCAAAATCATTAATGTACTATCAATGCCTTCGTGAATATTTGCGACTTTAAAATCAGCTTCATCTAGACGGGAAAAATTTCGCAACGATGTCACAATTTCGCAAATTCTTTCACTACCGACTTGCATAGACTGAAATATTTTTGGTAAATCGTCAAATAAGAAGTCTATTTCAGTCTTCTTGAAAAACTCTTGGATTTCAGGCGCAGGATGAGGATGATATTGCCGATAAAGTTTCACACAGTGCAGTAAATCTTGGGTATATTGGTGAGCGTGTTCTAAGTTACCGTAAATGAAATTAATTGGGTTGTTAATTTCGTGGGCAACTCCCGCGACTAATTGCCCTAAACTAGCCATTTTTTCTGCGTGGATAATTTGCATTTGGGCAGTACGTAGCTCATTCAACGCTTGGGCGAGTTGATTAGCTTCTTCACGGGTTTGACCCAGCAAACTAGATTGTTGAAATAAGTTGGCTTGATGTAAAGCGACGCTGATTTGCGCTGCTACTTGGGTGACAAATTCTAGTTCTTCTTCTTCCCAATGACGTGCATGGGTGCATTGGTGAATACACAACAATCCCCATAATTCATCACCTTCCATCAATGGCACAACAATCTGCGCTTTGACTTGGAAGCGTTCAATTACATCCAAATGAGGTACTTTGGAACCAATGCTGTTGACATCAGAAATGACTTGCAATTGCCCTTGACGATATTGCGGTGCGAACTGGTCGCCGAAGCAATAATCTTGCACCTTTATAGACAAGGTAGAATCGAATTTGGGTAGCACATCTTCAACAATAAATTCACCACTGCAAAAACCAACATTAGGGTCAAAGCGAAATATGCCGACTCGATCTGCTGTTAGCGATCGCCGCACTTCGTGTACTGTAGTCTTCAGGATGGTCTCTAAATCTAATGATTCTCGAATTTTGACGACTAAATCAAATAAAATCCGCCGCTGTTCTGCCGATTGGTGCATTTCGTCAGCGCGAGTTTGAATTTGGCTGACCATTTGAGAACCTTGGAGTGCTACTCCAAGTTGACTAGCTACTTGTCCCAAAAATTCTACTTCTACAGTCTCCCAGTGACGTGGTGCAGAATGTTGATAAGCTGCCAGCAATCCCCACAGATTCCGTCCGACAAAAATTGGGGTTAATACATAGGCGCGAATTTTGAATTGCTCTAAAATGTCTAGGTGACAGCGCGAGTGTCCAACTTGGTAGATGTCGTTGACAGCAAAATTTTCATTGTTGCGATAGCGCCCACCTTTGGTTTCTTGGAGATAGGTATCTTCCCAAACGAGATTTTTGCCAAAAGGATTGATGCTGTCCCATTGAGCTTCCAACATGCCAAAATGACTGACGAATTCGCCACTCCAATCTTCGTGAAAACGGTAAACTCCGACTCGCTCTACTCGCAGCAGTTTACATACTTCTTGGCATGTAGTTTTCAAAATCAAATCAATATCTAGGGAAGAGCGAATTTTGCCGACGACTTCTGTTAATGCGCGTTGGCGAGCGATCGCATCTTGTAGGGCAATGGCTTGTTGTTTTGATTGGGTCAAGTTCTCAGCTTGTTGAATCGCCACACCCAATTGCGCTCCAACTTGTGCTAAAAATTCAACTTCGTAATTTGCCCATTGGCGCGTCCCAGAGTGTTGATAGGCTGCAATCAGTCCCCATAGTTTTGTCCCGGTAAAGATAGGCGCTAAGGCATAAGCCCGAATCTTGAATTGCTCAAGAATGTCAATGTGGCATCGGCTATGTCCGGCTTGATAAATGTCATTGACGGCAAAACTTTCGTTGTTGCGGTAGCGCCCACCTTTGGTTTCTTGCAGGTGAGTATCTTGCCAAACTAAATTTTTGCCAAAGGGATTGGTTCTATTCCACTGCGCCTCGACCATACCGAATTGGCTAACAAATTCTCCACTCCAGTCTTCATCAAAGCGAAAAACTGCTGCCCTCTCTAGCTTTAAAAGCTTACAGACTTCTTGACAAGCAGTGTTGAGAATAATTTCAGGATTTACTGATGAGCGAATATTCCCGACCACTTCCGTCAATGCACGTTGACGAGCGATCGCATCTTGCAGTTCTGCGGTACGTTGTTTGGTTTGTTCAATGATTTCTGCTTGCTGCATAGCCACACCAATATGGCTGGCAGCTTGAGCTAAAAATTCAACTTCGTTACGATCCCATTGTCGTGGAGCAGAGTGTTGATAAGCAGCTAGTAAACCCCACAGTTTGGCACCAATAAAAATAGGTGCGATCGCATAGGCCCGAATCTGAAACTGTTCTAATACTTCAATATGACAACGCGCATGACCCGCGTCGTACATGTCAGCCACAGCAAACGGCTCATTTTTGCGATATCGCCCTCCCTGAGTTTCTTGCAAATAGGAATCTTGCCATACTAAATCCTGTCCAAAGGCTGTCATTGCATCCCAAGGTGGTTCAGCAAAGCCCAAACAATTGATGAAACTACCACTCCAGTCAGCATTGAATTGATAGATTGCCACACGCTCAATCTGCAACTGCCGACAAATGTCTTGACAAGAAGTTGAACACAGAGATTCTAAATTTATAGATGCCCGAATCTTCGCTAAAATCCTGGCCAAGATTTTTTGGTATTGAACAGCAAGCCCCAACTGTTTATGACATTCTTGTACTGATTTTGATACATCATAATCGTTTGTTGCCATAAAGTTTTTGAAAATGAAATACTTAGTTTTAGTGTTCCCTGCTTCACTTTTTTATTCACAGATGTCAACAAAAACCAAATATGCCTTAATGAATTTTATTTCGTTCACCACTGAGGCGGAACTCGCAGAGTCGGCGCAAAGGCGTTAAGAATAAATCTTTTATTTTAGTTAAACATCTGAATTCATCCTGTATGGATGCAACGCTAGTTAGTAAAAAGCCTATGCTTCTGTCCATATATTGTTAGTCAACATCTCGTTAATGGGAATACTAACGGAGTGTAGACAAGCTCTGCACTACTTTTTGCTGACATGAGGTATGTATAGATGGTGACAGTAAACACTACCCCCATCATTCCCGGATATGAAATAAGCGCACAACTGTACGCAGGCTCCAGAACCCAAGTATATCGGGCTATCCGCGAATCAGATCAACTCCCCGTCGTCATCAAGCTATTAACCTCAGAATACCCTACCTTTCAAGAACTACTGCAACTCCGCAATCAATACACCATTAGCAAAAATCTCAACATTGTCGGCATTATTCAGCCATTATCATTAGAAACATATCACAACAGTTATATTCTGGTGATGGCAGATACAGGGGGAATCGCATTACGCGAATATATGCAAACTCATCCCCTCTCCCTGGCAGAATTTTTGAGTATAGCCCTGCAACTCACCACCAGTCTCCATGAATTACATCAAAATCGAGTGATTCATAAAGATATTAAACCCGCAAATATCTTAATTCATCCCCAAACAAAACAAGTCCAAATCATTGATTTTAGCATCGCTTCATTACTACCCAAAGAAACCCAAGAAATCAAAAATCCCAATGTTTTGGAAGGAACCTTAGCTTATATCTCCCCAGAACAAACCGGGAGAATGAACCGCGCCATTGACTACCGGAGTGATTATTATTCTTTGGGTGTGACATTCTATGAATTGTTAACCGGAGAATTACCATTTAATAGCACTGACCCAATGGAATTGGTGCATTGTCATTTAGCGAAAATGCCAACAGTCATCGGGAACAGGGAAGAAATTCCGCAAGTGCTTTCAGATATTGTGTTGAAATTAATGGCGAAAAATGCCGAAGATAGATATCAAAGTGCTTTGGGATTAAAGTATGATTTAGAACTTTGTTTAGCGCAACTCCAAGATACAGGAGCAATTACAGATTTTCTCATCGGTGAACGGGATATTTGCGATCGCTTCTTAATTCCCGAAAAACTATATGGTAGAGAAACCGAAGTTAATCGCTTATTACAAGCCTTTGAGCGCGTCGCCAATGGCACATCAGAAATGATGTTAGTAGCGGGATTTTCCGGGATTGGCAAAACCGCTGTCATTAATGAAGTCCACAAACCAATTACCCGTCAGCAAGGCTATTTTATCAAAGGTAAATTTGACCAATTTAATCGGAATATTCCCTTCAGTGCCTTTGTCCAGGCTTTGCGAGATTTGATGGGACAGTTGTTATCAGAATCGGATGCAAAATTGGCACAGTGGCGCAGTCAAATTTTAGCAGTGGTGGGAGAAAATGGACAAGTTTTGATTGAGGTAATTCCCGAACTAGAACGAGTGATTGGTAAACAACTTCCAGCACCGTCACTATCGGGAACTGCGGCACAAAATCGGTTTAATTTGCTGTTTCAAAAGTTTATTGCGGTGTTGACGACAGCGGAACATCCACTGGTGATATTTTTGGATGATTTACAGTGGGCAGATTTGGCTTCTTTTGGGTTAATTAAACTGTTGATGGAAGATAAAAACTATCTGTTGTTGTTGGGTGCTTATCGGAATAATGAAGTGTCGCCCTCACATCCGTTAATGTTGATGGTGGAAGAGATGAAGAAAGCTGGAACGACGATTAATACTATTACTCTAGCACCGCTGATTGAGCAGGATACAAATCAGTTAGTAGCTGATACTTTACGTTGTAAAACCGAGCGAGCGCAACCTCTGACAAAATTAATTGAGCGTAAAACTCAAGGTAATCCGTTTTTTATTACCCAGTTTCTCAAGGCGTTATATGAAGATGGGGAAATTACATTTAATCATCAGCAAGGTTATTGGGAATGTGATATTACCCAAATTCAGTCCCTATCTCTTACTGATGATGTCGTGAAATTTGTCGCCAAACAGTTGCAGAAGTTACCTCAACCAACGCAAAATGTTTTGCAGTTAGCTGCTTGTATTGGTAATGCTTTTGATTTAAAAACTTTAGCCATAGTTTCTCAGCAGTCTTTCACTACTACTGCAACCGCATTATGGAAAGCTTTGCATGAAGGTTTGATTTTGCCCCAAAGTGAACTATATAAATTTTATTTGAGCAACACGCAAGCCAACGGCAATAATAGCCATATCAAAAATATTACCTATCGATTTCTGCACGATCGCATTCAACAAGCTGCTTACTATTTAATTCCAAAAGACCAAAAAGCAGCTACTCATTATCAAATTGGACAACTGCTACTCCAGCATACCGACAAAGCAGAACTTGAAGAAAAAATCTTTGATTTGGTCAATCAATTCAAACTAGGAATCGATTTAGTTACCACTCAAGAGCAGAAATATTTAGCTGAATTGAACTTAATTGCCGGACGCAGAGCTAAAATGGCCACGGCTTACGCCACATCTGTCCAGTATTATGCAACAGCTAGAAAATTGTTAGCCAATGATCATTGGCAAGAATCATATAACTTAATGCTGGCAATCTACACTGAAGCGACGGAAGCTGCTTATCTAAATACTGATTTTGGGCAGATGGAACAGCTATCGAAAATAGTACTAAGTAAAGTTAACAATATTTGGGATAGCGTACCTATTTATGAAATTAAAATTCAAGCTTGTATTGCCCAAAATCAACTGCGGTTAGGACTAGATATATCTGTGGCGGTTCTGCATCAGTTGGGGATAAATTTACCTACTCAACCAACTTACCAAGATATTAATCAAGCATTAGAGAAAACTCACTCAGTATTGGTGGGAAAAACCACCGCAGAATTAATCGATTTGTCTTTAATGACAGATACTCGCGCCCATGCTGCAATGCGGATTTTGTCGAGTACGTTTGGGGCTGCTTATAATGGCTGTCCGGAAATGTTGCCTTTAATTATTTGTGAGCAAGTTAATTTATCTATTCAACATGGTAATACAGCTTTATCTGCTTTTGCCTATGCAAGTTATGGTTTAATTCTTTGTGCTTTTACCGGTGCAATGAAAACAAGCTATGAATTTGGGCAATTAGCTTTAAATTTAATGGAGAAGTTATGCGCCCAACAACTGCGTGCCAAGATAGAAGCAGTATTTAATAATTGCATTAGACATTGGCAAGATCCTCTCACATCTACATTGATATCTTTATTACAAGGCTACCAAAGTGGATGGGAAACAGGAGATTTGGAATGGGCTGTGTGGTGCATATTTGGTTATAGTTTCCACTCTTATTGCGCTGGCAAAGAATTAACGGCATTAGAACAAGAGTTAGCTATATATAGTAAGGCGATCGCCCAACTCAAGCAAACCACAGCACTTAATTATCAAAAAACCTATCACCAAGCTACTTTAAACTTACTGGGTTGTAGTGAAACTCCTTTTAAGTTAATCGGGGAGGTTTACAACGAAGACTTAATGTTACCCCAACATCAAGAAGTTAATGATCGTCCGGCTGTGTATCACGCCAAGATTAACAAACTGATTCTCTGCTATTTATTTGGTGAGTATGAGCAGGCGATCGCTGAGGCTGCTATGGCTGCACAATACTTAGATGGCGTTCCGGGGTTATTTGTCAGCGTTTTGCTGCCTTTTTACGATGCTTTAGCCCAGTTAGCTATGTTGAATCAAGGATCTGAAGGTGAAGCATCAGTTAGTTTAGAGCGCGTTCAACTTCATCAAGCAAAACTTCAGCAATGGGCAGATTTAGTTCCCCAAAATCATTTGCACAAATTGAATTTAGTAGAAGCCGAATGCTGCCGTGTTTTGGGCAAACCTTACGTTGCAATGGAATTATATGATCAGGCGATCGCCAACGCTAAAGAAAATAATTACATCCAAGAAGAAGCATTAGCAAACGAACTCGCTGCCAAATTCTACCTCAATTGGCACAAAGAGAAAGTCGCCGCAGGTTATATGCAGGAAGCTTACTACTGCTATGCTCATTGGGGTGCAAAAGCCAAAACTGATGATTTAGAAAAACGCTACCCCAATTTATTGCGTCCAATTCTGCAAAAAACTACACAGAACTGGAATCCATTGGACACACTAGCGAGTCTGTCTACCGCCAATGTTGTGATTCATTCTTCCTTGACAACTTCCCTTTCTTCTAGCTCGTCGATTAATGCAACGCTAGATTTTGCTGCCATTCTCAAAGCTTCTCAAACCATCTCTAGTCAGATTCAACTTAATGAACTACTGCACCAACTAACTCAGATAATTTTGCAAAATTCTGGTGGCGATCGCTGTGCCTTAATTTTGCTGAATAATCAAGGAGAATGGCTGTTGAGAGCCATTGCTACACCTGAGAACACAGAACTTTTTGCCGAACCTTTAGAAGGATCATCCCAATTTACCTGTCAAGTTAATCCAATATGTGAAAAATACTCAAGAAATTGTGGTGATTGATGAACTCAAAACCAATTTACCTGTAATTGATGAATATTTACGGCAACAACAACCAAAAAGTTTGTTGTGTTTGCCCATTATTAATCAAGGACATTTAATGGGGATTTTATATTTAAAGAATCACAACACCAGCGGTGTGTTTACTAGCGATCGCATCCTAATTCTCAACTTTCTTTGTATTCAAGCTGCTATTTCTTTAGAAAATGCTCGCTTGTACCAACAAATCGAAAATTATTCTTGTATTTTAGAAGCAGAGGTAGAGCAAAAAACCCAAGCTCTCAACCAAAAAGCCCAAGATTTAGAGCAAACTTTAACAAAGTTACAACAAACTCAAGCCCAATTAATTCATACAGAAAAAATGTCATCTTTGGGGCAATTAGTAGCAGGAATTGCTCACGAAATTAATAATCCAGTCAGTTTTATCAAAGGAAATATCACTTATACAAAGGGTTACTTCCAAGACATAATGAGTTTGCTAACACTTTATCAACAAGAATATCCAGAACCTAGTCCAGCTATTAAAACCAAAAGTCAAGCTATTGATATTGATTTTCTGTTTCAGGATGTGAATAAAGTTCTCGAATCAATGGATGTAGGGAGCGATCGCATTAGCCAGATTGTATTAAGTTTACGCAATTTTTCGCGGGTGGATGAATCGGGAATTAAACTGGTAGATTTACACAGCGGTATTGAAAGCACACTCTTAATTTTACAACATCGCTTGCAATATGCGGTAAATCAACCCGAAATCCTAGTAATCAAGGAGTATGGTAACTTACCTCTGGTGAAATGCTATCCTAGCCACTTAAATCAAGTTTTTCTAAATATTATCAATAATGCCATTGATGCCATACGAGATAATTTTCAATGCGGTGAAAAACCACAAATTCGGATTCGCACTGAAGTCATAGACAATCAACGCTTACGCATTGCGATTGCCAATACAGATAGTACAATTCCCGTAGAGATTCAAAACCGCATCTTTGAACCGTTCTTTACGACAAAACCCATTGGTCGTGGTACAGGTTTGGGGTTATTTGTCAGCTATTCAATTATCCAACAACATCACGGCACTTTAACTATGCGATCGCACCCAACTAAAGAAACAGAATTTGAGATTATTCTTCCTATTAACTTTGTTGCATAAAAAAGCATTATTGAAGATGAAAACATGGTCATTTACGGTCAAATAATGCAATTAAATAATTTTTAGATACTAACATTTGATTGAGAGCTTCCAGGGCAATTGTTTGGTAACGAACGTGAGCATCAATGAATAAACCAATCGTTTCGGCGATTAAATTTCGCAGTTGTTCTTCTGGCTGTGTAGCTGGAAAGTCTAGAAATGGTCTACTAGTTGTGGAATCAAATGGATGGGTAATAGAAAAATGGTTAGCTCCTTCCAAAAGAAGTAAATAACTATCTTTTCTACCACCTGCGATCGCTTCTTGGAACGTCCGAATAATCGGAGTTGTAGGTTGTTCCCAAGTCACTCCATAACTATGGCTACTCTTTGCAATCACTCCATCACAGGTTCCGCCAATCATTAATAAAGGTAAAGAATCAGGTAAAGGTAAGATTGTGCCGGCTTCATATCCTAGGTTTACATTTGCTGCTGTATGTGCGCCATAAGCAAAGGCGGCTACTACTTGTGAGCAAAATCTTGGCTCTGCACTTTCAATCGCCACTCTACCACCCGCTGAATGTCCACCTAGAATGATCTTGTCTAAGTCAAGTAAGCCAGCCAAAATCCCTTCCTGTTGTAAACTCTCTAACACCCTTAGTAGTGTTGGTAAAGCGGCAGCTGTCGGGCCTTTGCCATACATAATAGGAGGTAACATTTTCAGATCAATACCTGGAGTGAGAGCCACCAGCCCAGGCAAATTTTCGGCAATCCAGGAAAATGTAACGACAACAAGCCCACGCTGTGCTAATTTAATCGCCAACCATTGATAAATTTCAGGGCCACAGTTAATTCCGTTGAAAAGAATAACAACTGGAAACTTAGATTCTTGAGAATTAGCAGGAACAAAACCCAAATTCCCTTCTGGTTCACTACCTGATAATTGGGCTGGGTAGAAAACTTTCAAGTGAATGCTGTTGTAGGGTGAAGAACTATCTTCAACTGTCGCAGCTTGGAAAAATGCCCGAACATTCATGAAATGCTAATTTCAGCCTCTTAAGTTCAATACAATATTACCAATTCTAGAGTACAGACTCAGCCTTTATATTATCGATGGTTATAGAGGAAGTTGCAGCAGAAATTCTGTACCCTCACCGAGAACAGAGTTACAGGTTAATTTTCCACCGTGGGTTTCTTCTACAATTTGACGCGCGATCGCCAATCCTAATCCTGTACCTTTTCCCACTCCTTTTGTCGTAAATAAATGGTCAAATATTTTCTGTTTGACTGCTTCACTCATTCCCCTACCATTGTCAGTAATAGACATGATCATTTGCTGCTCTACTATTGAAGTTGTAATTTTGATTTGATTGGGATTTGCCTCAATTTCTGCAAATGTGCGCCCAACATTTGATTCATCCAAAGCATCAATAGCATTAGCTAAAATATTCATAAATACTTGATTTAATTGTCCAGGAAAGCACTCAATCTTTGGTAAATCACCGTAATCAGTAATTACTATAATTGCTGGACGTTGGTTGTTAGCTTTGAGGCGATGTTTGAGAATTAAAATTGTACTATCGATACCTTCATGAATATTGAAAAGCACCTTGTAGTCTTGATCAGCACGGGAGAAAGTGCGTAAACTGATGCTGATATTTTTTAAGCGATCGCAAGCTAAAATCATAGAAGCGAGCATCTGTGGCATATCTTCTAAACAAAAATCTAAATCTATTTTTTGGGCATGTTTGAGAATATTAGGATTAGCAGCAGTTGAGCTTTCTTGATACAGATGTAAATGTTGAATAATATCAGCCAACATTGGTTTAGCTTGTTCCAGACTAGCAGAAATAAAACCAAGGGGATTATTCATTTCGTGCGCCACACCAGCAACCAGATTACCCAATGCAGACATCTTTTCATTTTGGACTAATTGCAGTTGAGTTTGCTGGAGATGTTGCAGTGTTTGTTCAAGTTGGGTGGCTTGTTTTTGAGTTTCGATTAATAAATCTGTTTGTTGAAGTGCAACTCCCATTTGTGCGCCAACTTGCTGGGCAAATTGAATCTCAAATTGTTCCCAATGACGGGGGCGATCGCATTGATGAATGCAGAGTAAACCCCAAAGTTCGTCATCTTGCATGATTGGCACTACTAATGATGCTCTCACTTGAAATTGCGCTAAAATTGCTCGATGACAATCGATGACTGCATCTGTGTTGATATCATCAATGGCGCAATAGCGTCCTTGTTTGTACAAAGTGGCAAAATTGTCACCAAAGCAATGATCTTGAACTTTCACAGCCAAAGCAGAAGTAAACTGCGGTAAGACATCCTCAGCGATAAATTCCCCATATTCATAATCCCCATTTAGATGAAATTGATAAATTCCCACCCGATCAGCATTCAAAATTTGCCGAATATTTTGGGTAACTGCGGCAAAAATCGCATCTAAGTCTAAAGATTCTCGAATCTGCGTCACAACTTGAAATAAGGTTTTTTGTTGCTGGAGAGATTGTTGTAGCTGTTGGGCTTTTACTTGCGATTCTCGATACAGACGGGCATTTTCTAACGAAATAGCTGCTTGGGCTGATAACATTTGGATTACTTCGAGGCGATCTCTATTAAACACCCCTCCTGTGAGCTTATTTTCTAAGTAGAGAATACCGACTAAATGTCTTTGTTGAATAATTGGTATACATAATACACTTTTAGGTTGATGCTTCAGCATATATTCCCCAATTATGCCAGGAATATCTATTTTGCAATTATCGATGATAATTGTTTGTTGAGTATTTTTGACATAATTGATAATTCTTTTAGGAATATCTGGGCAAGTCTCTATAGGTTGTGAGTTAATTATAGATTCGATATTACCTTGAGAATTTGCTTGATGATTGATCCAAGTAATTGCTTTAACTTGCCAATTACCCTGTTCTTCAGGGAGAATTAATGCAGCTTTTTTCGCCCCAGAGTTTTCTAAAATAATTTGAGTTAAGCTGGTAACAAGTTCATCTAATTCAATGGTTCTGGAGATAGTTTGAGCAGCTTTGAGGACGGAGGAAAAATTTATGGCATCAGTAATACTGGTGCTATTAGTAGTGGATGTTTGAGCAATTGTTGCAATAGTTTCTAATAAATTAAAATTAAGTCTTTGCTGTTGCTGGATAAGTTTGAGTAGTTGCGGGTAGCGTTTTTCTAAATCATCGGTTTTAGCCTTTGTTCCCCATCTGGCATAGCAATAATATGCTTCCTGCATATATCCTTGAGCCGCTTGTTCTTTATTTAACTTCAGATAAAATTTAGCCAAAAGCTCATTCGCCAGTGCTTCTTCACGCATATAGCAATTTTTTCTAGCTCCCGCAATAGCACGATCATAACTTTCAATTGCTTCCCAGTGATTGCCATATAACTGGTGACATTCGGCTGCGACTAATTCAAATTTATGCAGATAATTCATGGGAGCATGATCAGCAAAATTTTTCATCTTTTGCTGATTTTCAGCTATTTTTTGCAGTAACTTATCTAGTTCAACCTGTGGTGTTTCTTTATACGCAGCTATGCGTGATAGAGAATCATAAAAATAGAAAATAGGAATATAAGGAAAACCAACAGCCCCATCTAAATATTGTTCTGTTAAATCAGCATCAATAATTGCTTGTTGATAATCTTCAAATAAATAATTTAAGCATAATTTATGAAAGTTTAGGTAAAATATGCCCAGGCGATCGTTCGATTCTATGTACTTGGGTAACATTATTTGTTCATCGAAGAAATCTCCTTGCAAGTGTTGAGATGAACTTCTCCCCAATTGACAATCTTGGATTGCCTGTTGCAACATTTGAAAGTAATAAACTGCGGTAATTTGCTTGACTTGATAAATAGAATCATGAAAAGCTAATACTTCCTGTTCAAGCTCTAATAATTCCTTGTCTATCCCGGCAAAGTAGATAAATGCACAGTACATGACTGCTGCATATCCAGCAAATTGCAAATCTCCAGTTTCTAATCCCACAGTATAAGCATCGCGCAGAGGTATTAAAGTTGTAATAAGGGCATCTTGCCAATGTTTAATAAAGCCATAAACTAAAGAATTCACTTTACATTGCAGTTCTTGAGAATTAAGCTTATTTAATAAATCTAAAGCTAGTTGCCCAAATTTATAACCATTTTCAGTATCTCCCATTCCTCCACAAAGAATTGCAGCATAACAGGCATAACTATGGCTAGAAATAGAATTATTGCCATATTCTACTGATATTTTTACCTCTTTAAATGTGAGTAATACATAGAGGATAGGAGATGAAAGAAAAGCCGCAGGTAAAATACTAGATATTAAGCGCATGATTGCCAATTGCATGGGATCAGTCATCAATGGTAAGTTGATTAACTCCCCTATTTCTTTACCTTGATAAGCTAATTGTGTCTCTTGTAATGCTAAACCAATATCATTAGGAGTTGGTGTTTCTGGGAATTCTACACCCAATGATTTCAAAATTTGTAGTACTGTATTCACAGCTACTAATGGTTGATTTTGAGCAGCTAAAGCCTGACTTTTAACTTCATAGACTTTGATTGTATCAAGGATTGTTTTAGCTTGTTGCAGTAAAATTTCTGCTAACCTTTCTATGTCTGCAAAGTTGCCACTGAGATAAGCTACTTCTATTGCTGTTTCATATACTGTTAAAGTAAATTCATATTGAGATTGCCAGCTATTTTCAGGTAACAGTTTTAGGCTGACTGTGCAGTATTCCCAAGCAGCACTATATGCTGTTGATGCTTTAGCTTTTTCCGCTGCATTGAGATTTAACTGTGCTAATTCATCTCGTTGTTCAACTGTAGTAAGTAATTTTATGCCCCAGTTAAGTTGATTAACAATAGCAAATATTTTTTCTTGCTGTTGATGTTTGGGAGTATTGATTAATAATAATTGACCGATATTTAAATGAGTCAATTGTTTATCTTCTACAGGAATCAAAGAATAAGCGGCTTGTTGTATGCGATCATGCAGGAATTTATAGGGAATAATTTCCAAATTTTCTTGATTAGCAGTTGGATTTTCTGTCTCTATGAAAAATTTATAAACATCACTTTGAGGTAGAATTAAACCTTCTTTTAAGGCTCTCCACAAACATATTGCTGTTTCTGTTTTTGATTTTTGAGAAATAATGGCTAATGTTTCTAAATCAAATTGATTCCCGATACATGCTGCTAGTTTTAAAACATCTTGCGTTGGTTGTGGTAACTTTTGTAATTGTAATGCCATAAACTCAACGACATCATTTGTGAGCGATCGCTGATTTATTTGTGCTATGTCACATTGCCAGTGTCTTTGATCATAATTAAAAGAAATTAACCCATCTTTGTGTAAGGCTTTGATAAACTGGGTTGCAAAAAATGGATTTCCTTGAGTTTTTTGATAAATTAATTGTGATAGTGGTAAAGCCAAATTTTCTGTACAAGCTAAAGTATCAGCCACTAACATATTTAATTTAAGTTCATTTAGTGGTTTTAAGGTTATTGTATTTACTTTTATCCCCTGTTGAGCAATTTCATCTAATGCTAATGTTAAATGATGTGCCGCAGAAACTTCATTATCTCGATAAGCACCAATAAGTAGTAAATGTTCAGCATTTGCCTCACCAATTAATGATTGGACAAGTTTTAATGAGGCAGAATCAATCCACTGTAAATCATCTAGAAATATGACTAACGGATGTTCTTGAGTGCTAAATAGTTTAATAAATTTTTGTAATAGCAAATTAAATCTATTTTGGGCTGCACTACCCGATATTTCTGATGCAGGTGATTGTTTGCCAATAATTAGTTCTAATTCGGGTATCACTTCAATAATTACCTGGGCATTTTCACCTAATGTTTCCGTAATTTTATCTTGCCATTGTTGAATTTGCTGATCGCTTTCGGTGAGTAATTGTCCCATTAAATCGCGGAAAGCTTGTACAAATGCCGAAAAGGGAATATTGCGGTTAAATTGGTCAAATTTACCTTGAATAAAATAACCACGTTGTTTCACAATTGGTTTATGAACTTCATTCACAACCGCCGTTTTTCCAATCCCAGAAAAACCAGCCACTAACATGATTTCCGTTGTACCATTAGCAACTCGTTCAAATGCTTTTAGGAGAGTTTCAACCTCTTGTTCACGCCCATAAAGTTTTTCGGGAATGATAAAACGATCGCACAGATCCCGCCGCGCAATTGGGAAACTTTGAATTAGTCCAGTTTCTAGGAGTTGAGTTAAACAATTTTCCAAATCATACTTTAGTCCTAAGGCGCTCTGATAGCGGTCTTCAGCATTTTTTGCCATTAATTTTATGACAATATCTGAAAATACCTGGGGAATGTGTGTACTTGTAATTTCTTGAGGCTTTTTAGCAATATGACAATGCAGTAATTCCATGACATCGTCTGATTGAAAAGGTAATTCTCCAGTTAGTAACTCATAGAAAGTAACACCCAAAGAATAAAAATCAGTGCGGTAATCAATTAGGCGATTCATTCTTCCAGTTTGTTCTGGAGAAATATAAGCTAGTGTACCTTCTAAAACATTGAGATTAATTAGGGTTTGAGTTTCTCTGGGCAATAACGATGCAATACTAAAGTCAATTAACTTGACTTGTTTAGTTGTGGGATTAATTAAAATATTGCTTGGTTTAATATCTTTATGAATGATGCCATCACGATACAGTTTATCTAATATATTGCAGAGGGCGATCGCTATTTCTAAAAACTCTCGTAAAAACTCATGAAATTGTGGTTTTTGAGAAATAAAATAATCCTTGAGAGAAATTCCCCCAAAATCTTCCATGACTATGACATAGCCGTTTTGGTAAGCTTCCAGGCTATAAGTTTCAATAATTCCTGGTGTATGCAGATTTTTAGCAATGGTGTATTGATTACGAAACTGCACCAGTTCACTGAAATTCGGATAAGGGTTTTTTAGCAGTTTAATTACTACAGGTTTGTTGTCAGCTTCTCGATATCCGCGATAAACTAGTGTTCTTAAACCGTTGTAGAGTTCTTCCCTCAATTGATATCCAGGAATTGTCAACATACCACTAAATCCTTCAGCCTGTGAGATCTTAGTGTTCCCAGATATTGCAATCCTGAAACAACACTATCTCTGATATACTACGCCTACAAGTAGATTCAGCTTTTATTGATGAATCTGCTACTCATCTAATACCTGTTTAAAAGTACACACTCGACCACAGTTTTTGCTAATTGCGATCGCCAAATCAAAGATTGCTATTTCTCAGTATGGCGATGAAGCAACAAAGTAATTTTAAAAACAAATGCGCGAAAATTCTGATGCTGAAGTCTGAGAAAATTTCGCATGGTGGATTGAGTTGGTAATGCGACTTAATCTATGGAAGTTCTAGCACAACTGCTTTATCTCTTGCGTTTGGTAATACATCTGATTTGGAAAATCAGCTATTTATGGGAATTGCTAAAACATCTCTTCCAACCAAGAGTACCATACGGATTTCCAGCACCAAAGGCTCAACATCAGCCACGTCGCAACCAGAAGTATTCCCGTTCATACATAACCGACCCAAAAAACAGAGAACTACAACATAAGTTAATAGAAATGCTTCGTGGCGACAGTGCAACAGCCAAACGATTGCTGAAGCGTCAAAGGCAATTACATAAAGGTAAGTCTGATAACTGGTATCTCGAAAAAGTGATTTATGATTTAGAACGCGATCGCCGTTGCCTCTAAATTCCTGAAAGCAGTGGGTGACGAGGGATTTGAACCCGCAACCAATAGATTAAGAGTCTACTGCTCTACCGTTGAGCTAGTCACCCGCACAGATTACGATTATAGCAGATTTTTTCTGGTTTTGCCAACGTAAAGTTAATCAGGCAGCGGATTACAGTGTAGTTGATCAAACAAAATTCAGAAGTCAGTCGTCACGATTCATTCTGACTTCTGAATTTTGCTTTATCTCGGAAATTTGATCATGAAGGTAGTTTGACCATTTACACTCTCTACATTGATTGAGCCACCTAAATGCTTCACCATCTTCTGTACTAAAGCCATTTCTAATCCTGTACCACTATATGTCCAAGGATCATTTTTCATCAGACGATGGAATGGTTCAAAAATTCGCGGCATTTCACTAGCCGGAATTTCTAAGCCGGAGTTGCTAATCTTCAGTTGTACTGCATCGACTGTGAAATCAGCGAACACGCTAATTGCTTCGCCTGATGGGGTATATTTGCACGCATAGTTTAAAAGTTCGGTAATAATCCGTTCTAAATCAGTGATGTCTGTTTCTAGAGGTGGGAGTTGCTGATTAATATTGAGGTACAATTTTTGTCTTTGGCAATGGGAAAGGTCTCGAAAAGATTCCACAATAGGAGGTAGCCATGTTTGTAAATCAATGGCGATGAATGTGGGAGTCTGCGGTTCGGCTTCGAGATATGAGAGTTGCATTAAATCGCTGATTAACTTGCTTTCTCGCCCACACTCGTTCTGCAAAATCTGCAATAGTTGGGGTACGATTTCGATATCTAAGATGCCTTCTGGGGTAAGCACACTTTCAAGGGTTTGGGCGGCGAGGCTAATGCTAGTTATGGGTGTGCGTAGTTCGTGGGAAAGGGTTCTTAAAAATTCGTTTTTCAGGCGTTCTTGCTGTGCTAATACTTGCTTTTGTACTTGATTGGTAGAGTCAATTTTAGCTTGGCGAAGGGCGATCGCACATTCGTTGGCGACCTGCTGCACTAAACTAATTTCCCATTCATCAAACATATCTTGGGTAGCTCGATTGAGCCACAAGTTACCCAAAATGCCTTGGTCGTCAAAAATTGCACAAGCTAACTGGGTGAGAACTTGTAATTGCGGGTGCCATCCGGGAACTATTTCTAAAGATTGCCAAGGTTGTTTTGCTAACAATGGTT
Source organism: Nostoc sp. C96 (assembly GCF_059384975.1). NCBI lineage: Bacteria > Bacillati > Cyanobacteriota > Cyanophyceae > Nostocales > Nostocaceae > Nostoc > Nostoc sp. C96. Next base: position 3,410,202 of record NZ_CM182020.1, read on the forward strand.
GATAAACTGCTGGCAAGTCTGCAATTTTTCTGGTCAGTCCTTGATATTCGGGTGAGGTAGTTGTGTGTTCATAAGTAACGGTTGTTTGTGTTTCGCAAGCACTGTAAATCTCAATGTAACAAGACTGGAGTTGCAATAACTGAGTTAGTTCTTGAGTGGCTGTCTGCATTACCAGAGTTGCTGGTTGATGATCGCGGATTTGTTCGGTAATGCGGCGCACTAGTAGTTGAAAGTTCTGGGCTTGCTGTATTTGGACTTGATGCAGCTGTTTTTGTAATTCTAGCTGGGTTTGCAGATGTTGTACTTGCTCATGTAGTTTGGCTTGGTGGACTGCTATACCAATTTGGGTTGCGAGTTGTTTGAGTAAGTCAATTTCGATTTCTTGCCATTGATGGGGTTGATGGCAATGCTGGGCAGTTATCAGCCCCCACAACTGCTGTTGTGACCAAATCGGTACGACTAAATTAGCCCTGACTGGCCAAGATTCTAGCAACTTGACTTGGCTAGGATGTAAGCCGACTGTATAAATATCTTCGATAATTTGAATACAACCACGTCCATGACGTTCTTGATATTTGCCAATCAAGCTAGAATCGGGGAATTTCTGCCCTATACATGAATTAGCTGTGACTGTCGATTCGGCAATGACTACACCAGTTTCGTCAGGTTGAATAGAGTAAACCAAAATGCGATCGCCACCCAAACAATGCCGCACTTCTTTCACAAGTTGATGCAGCAGTGTATCTAAGTCTAGCGATTCTCGAATCCATTGGGCGATCGCTTCTAAAAGTTGCTCTTGGGCTGTCTGTATTTCTTTCGCTTGGGCTACTTGCTTCACGGGAGTGATATTACTACTTGTGCCAATCAGTCTGTAAATTCTAGAGTTCGCATCCCGCAATGGTGTGAGTGTGGTACTCCACCAAGTCGCCACTCCCTGAAATTGCAAGCATTGTTCGTAGGAAATGGTTTTACCAAAACGCACACAGTCAGCATAATGCTGACGCACTTTTGCCGCATCAACTGGTGAGAGAATATCTTCGGGTTGTTTCCCCTTCAGATTTTCGGAACTAATTCCTAGCCATCGCTCATGGGTTGGATTTAAAGCTACGTAGCGAAAATCTCCATCTTCGAGAACATCCACAATAAATATAGATGTCTGCACAGAATTATAGATGCTCAGTAAAAACTGTTCACTACTGCTACTGTGTTTGTCTAATTCTGTGTCAAAGAGAACCTGAGAATGCAATTGTTGTTTCAACTCAATGGTTGATTCACCCGGATTTATATTCATCGGAGCGTCCCTGTCTGCTATTAATGACTTCTCTAAGCGCTACCCCTGATGATGCTAAGTCATGAAAAATGCTTTTTAGCGCTACAGCAAAGCATTGTCAGTCTTTGCTTGACTGATATTTGGTTCTTCTGTTATTTCTTATCAGAAATAGCAGAAATTTAATAGCAGTAAACTCAACAAATATAGCTCCTTGAAGGTAAGAGTACATTTGCAATTGGATGCAAACTTATTGAACATTGTTTATGAAGAATGATTTAAGATTGTTGCACATATCTAAGTATACTCAAAAGCAATATTTGCCAAAACTTACATTTCTTAATATTATTTTAATATACAAAGCAATTAACATCATAATAACAAAATATTGCAAGATTATTTGAACTTCCTCAGTGATGAGAAACTATCGCAATAGTCGGTAAGCATTGATCCCTGTTAAGATTGCCACCACAATCCAAGTAATTGCTAAACCAGCAACTTCACCTAAAAATAACCGTGTGAAGCGTAATAAAACTATTCCCACAATTGAACCGCTGGGTACAGCGATCGCCCAACTAATCGCACTGATAAATATCCAGCGCCATGACAAAGCCACAGACTTGCGGATGGCTGTCCATTGCGCCAAGCCAATCACAAAGCCGCCAACAGCACCTAAAGTTGTCCCCCAAAATACTCTGAGGGGAAAAGTTTGTGTATTAGGAACAATCCAACCCACAGCACCCACACCAATAGCGGTGATTGTCGCCCAAGCTAACAAAGTAACTAACACCCAGCGCCCAGACAAAATATGATCGCGAATGATCAAACTTTGGGGAAATGCGATCGCCAAACCTCCCAAAGAAGCTTGCGCTACCCCCACATCTGACTTTTCACCGACTTCAATCCAGCACAAACTTACCAGAAAACCGCCCACAGTAGCGATCGCCCACTGCAATGTAAAACTAAATTGAGTTTTAGTAGATGTGAAGAACATGAAATTCTCGCCAGTAAAGCACGGTAGAGATTACTATACAGCGCGAGAAAAATCAAAAAAGTTCAAATGTGGTCAAGAGTCAATGGTCAATGGTCATTAGTTATAGCGGTAGTCAGATATGTTAGGACAACTTGAAAGCTTGAATGCCAGGAATAGACTTTTCCTTCTGCCTCCTGCCTTCTGCCTTCTGCCTTCTGCCTCCTGCCTTCTGCTATACTTAGCGCCCCCCCTTGATCAAAGCCTGAGTCTGCTACCTGTTTCGTCTACGGGTAAAGGTCTAATAGCTTTAGTGTTAAACAGTTCTTGGAAAACTTTGCGCCGTTTGTGGGGTGTTTCGGGTGCGATGTAGCCCCATAAACTTTCCCAATAAAAAAAAGAGGTACCAGAAAAAGAGCGATCGCGCACCATATCAATTTGTTCTTTAATTTGAGAAATTCTCACCGGATTTCGCAAAGTTCCCGTAGAGATACCAATAACTACAGGAATTTTAGTTTGGGCTAATTTCACCGCTGATTGTTGCAGTTCTGTTCTAAAACTATTTTGGTTATGGCGGTATACTTGCAGCACCAACTCATCCACCCAGCCATTTTTTACCCAAGTTTCCCAGTCTTGCAGATAGTATTTATAAGCAAAAGCTTGTGCATTCGGAGACAGCGATAATTTAGCATTCGGTTCAATTTCTTTGATGCTGCGATAGATTCTACCCATAAAAGCGGTAATTTTGTCAGCCCGCCAACGCATCCATTCTTTGTTAAACGGGTCATTAGGCGGATTTTTACCTTGATGTTCTTGCTTGTAGAGTTGGACTGTGAAGCGATCGTAACCAAATTGTACAGGCATCCCAAAATGGTCATCAAGTTGAATACCATCTATATTGTAATTACTCACAACTTCCAAAATCATCCCTAAAATAAACTCTTGAACTTCTGGATGTAGAGGATTTAACCAAGCCTGCTTACTTACAGCCCCATTGTTAACATCTTCCGGCAAAAATTCTTTCACAGAATTTACACCTTCTTGCCCAATAGTTAACCAATTAGGATAAAGTTTGGCTAACTGAGAATTTGGCGGTGTCATAAAACCATATTCAAACCACGGAATAACCGCTATACCTTTTGGTTTAGCAAGTTTAATTATCTTTGTTAAAACATCCTGTCCACCGTGGATAAAATTCAGCACAGGTTCAGCTTCTTCACCAATAATATTTTTTGCCACAATACTTTTATAAAAAGTATTACCTCGGTTCCACACCACAGGATAAATCGTATTAAAATGCAATGCTGATAATTGATTGATAGCGCGGTCAATTCCCCAAGGCACAAATAGAACACCACTAGCGACATTAGTTAACCAAACCCCACGAATTTCTGTAACGATTTGCTGGTTCTTTGGTTGAGAATAAAATGAAAAAGAAGGGAGAGAAAATACTGTGATGCAAAGTATAAATTCTAAAGATATTAAGTAAATAATCCAATGTTTAGTCAACCGATTCATTAGTAGGTTTGACTGCGTTTGAAAAGGACACTTATAAATACAAGATAATTTAGCATCTTCCGGATAATAGTACTTCTATTTAGGCGATTTAATTTGAAGTTTGTTGCACGCAAAATTTAATAGAGGAATTTTATTATGCTCCAAGATGATGAGTTACTAGATATTGTAGATGAGAAAGATTGCATTATTGGAAAGAAAAGACGTTCAGACATATATTGTCAAGGACTATGCAATTTTAGAGTTGTTAATGCTTTTGTTACTAACTCATTAGGTCAGTTATGGATACCTCGACGTTCAGCAGAAAAAAGGATTTTTCCTCTTTGCCTTGATGTGAGTATGGGAGGTCATGTTGAAAGTGGAGAAAATTATGAAGATGCTTTGCGACGTGAACTTAATGAAGAATTGAACTTAGAGTTAAACAAGGTTAAATTTAGTTTATTAGGATATTTAACGCCACATCAACATAAGGTATCTGCTTTTATGAAAGTTTATGAAATTGAATTAGATTATGAACCTAATTACAATAAAAATGATTTTGTTGAGAGCGTTTGGTTATATCCTCATGATTTAATAAAATGGTTGCATAATGGTGAACCTGCCAAAAGTGACTTGATCAAACTTGTGCAAATATTTTATGCAAAACAAATTTGATCAGTCAGTTTGACAAGCTGTTAGGTTTAAATCTACGTGTAAAAATACATTGGTTAATATCTTTCCACACCTTCAAACTGCTTGTGATTCATAGCATTTGCGGCTTCGCCACAGGTGCGGGGTGTGGGGAATATCTTCTCTGGGTTGGCTAAACCTTGGGGATTAAATACTTGTCGTACCCATTGCATTGATTCTAAATCTATGCTGTTAAACATTTCTGGCATATAGCATTTTTTATCTGAGCCAATACCATGTTCACCAGAAAGACTACCACCAACTTTTACGCAGAGTTTAAGAATTTCTCCACCTAATTCTTCAACTTTTTCTAATGCACCAGGTACAGAATTATCATAAAGAACTAGAGGGTGAAGATTGCCATCGCCAGCATGAAAGACGTTAGCAATTTTATAACCATACTGTTGACTTAAGTTTTCAATTTCTTGCAGCACGTAAGGCAATTGAGTTCGCGGAATTACACCATCTTGGACATAATAATCTGGGCTTAAATGTCCAGCCGCAGCAAAAGCAGCTTTGCGTCCTTTCCACAATTTTAAGCGGGTTTCTGGGTCACTTGCAGCAGTTACATTCCGCGCTCCGTTCTGTTGACAAATTTCGGTAATGCGTTGTTTAATTACTGCAACTTCTACTTCTAAACCATCAATTTCCACCAATAAAATAGCGGTAGCATCTCGCGGATAACAATTAGTTGCCACAACATCTTCTACAGCATTGATGCTAATGTTATCCATCATTTCCATGCCACCAGGAATTATCCCGGCACTGATGATATCAGAAACACTGGCTCCCGCAGCTTCTACACTTGTAAAGTCTGCTAATAATACACAAATTGATTCGGCACTTTTGAGAATTCTGAGAGTAATTTCTGTGGCGATTCCTAAAGTCCCTTCCGAACCAACAAATATACCTGTTAAATCATATCCCGGTGTTTCGGGAATTTGTCCGCCTAAATCGACAATTTCGCCTTCTGGTGTGACGATTTTTAACCCAAAAACGTGATTGGTTGTGACACCATATTTTAAACAATGCACTCCACCAGAATTTTCAGCAACATTGCCGCCAATAGAACAGATAATTTGACTGGAAGGATCTGGTGCATAATAAAAACCTGCACCGCTAACAGTTTGCGTTACCCAACTATTAATTACTCCTGGCTGTACAACTATGCGCTGGTTGTCTAAATCAACGCTAAGGATTTGTCGCATTAATGAGGTGACAATCAATACAGAGTCTTCTAATGGTAAAGCCCCGCCAGATAATCCTGTACCGGAACCACGGGCAATAAAGGGGACAGCATACTGATTACATATTTTCACTACCGCAGCGACTTGTTCTGTGGTTCTTGGTAATACAGCCACAGCGGGACGTTGACGATAGCTAGTCAAACCATCGCACTCATAGGTAATTAATTCTTCGCGGCGTTGAATTACACCATTTTTACCAAGGACAGCCTCAAATGCTTTGATAATAGGTTGCCAATTCCGTTGTTGTTTATCTTGGGTAAGCATAAGGTTTCGGGTAGATGACTCTGTAGGAGGCAGGAGGCAGAAGGCAGAAAAGGCAGAAGGTAGGAGTAAATTTATATAACTATTATTATTGTTGCAAAGATAGCCGTTTAGAGGTAAAAATTGCGATCGCTCTTTTCAAGATGAGCCATACATCCCCTGTCCCCTGTAACCTATCACCTATCACCTGTCCCCTATCACCTATCACTGATTTTTCGGCTTGCGTAATTTTTGCGAACCAATGGGAACGAGAACTTGATTCAAACTCCGCAACTGTTCGGCTGTACCCATACAAATTAGGGTATCTCCTGACATTAATATTGTGTCACCAGTGGGGCCACCGATGAGATTACCATCGCTACGGCGAATGGCTAGGACTAATGCACCAGTTTGCGATCGCAGTTTGGCTTTTTGCAGTGTTTGTCCCACAAAGGGAGAGAAGGCGGGATCAAGTAAAAATTCTTCCATATACAGTTGTCTGTCTGCACCCGAAAGAATCCCATCGACAAAATCTAATACTTGCGGTCTGAGGGCAGCTGCGGCCATCCGTTTTCCTCCGGTAATATATGGTGAAATTACGGCATCTGCACCACCACGCTGTAACTTTTGTAATGCTTCTTCTGTACTGGCGCGAGCGATCGCCCGAATCTCTGGATTTAATGTTTTTGCCGATAATACTGTGTATAAATTTTCTGCATCAGAAGGTAGTGCCGCAACTATACAAATGGCTCGTTCAATCCCCACATGGAACAATGTATCATCTAGTGTGGCATCACCCTGATATACTATATAACCTTCCATCTGCGCCCGTTGTACAGATTCAATCTCCGAATCTATGATGACAAAGGGTACACTTTCTGCCCGAAATTCTCTGGCAATTTGCCGACCAGTACGACTAAATCCACAAATAATATAATGTCCTGTCAAGGATTCCATTACCCGCCTCTGTTGTCGTAGCCGAATTCCTTCTTGAAAGTAGCCTTCAATGATGGCTTCTGTAAATCTATTGACAATATAACCAATATTAACTACGCCCAATAAAATCAAGGCAATGGTAAATAAGCGTCCACGGCTGCCCAGAGGGTGTGTTTCTCCGTATCCCACAGTCGCCAAGGTAATGACTGTCATGTACGCGGCATCTTCCCATGACCACGCCTCAACGAATCTGTACCATAAAGTGCCAATCAGGAACACACCCCCAAGGGCGATCGCTCCTGCCATTAACTCTTTTTGAATGCGTTGATATTTTATCTCAAGAGTGGAATACAAAGTTATTTTTCACCAGTGTTCTTCGTTTAAGGATATTTAAGCGTTAGCCTAAAAGAAATCATAATTTGCGATCAATCCCAAGAAATTTTTAACAATTTCGAGGAAACTAGTAAGTAAGTCTAAGATGAAATATTTTCAGGAGGAGCGGTAGTGAGCTTTCAAACTCTAGTTGAAGAAGCCAGCATCCCCCCAGCATCAGGTTCAGTGTCATCTATTCCTTTTGATACGGATAGCTTTAACGAAGCCGTGATGTCAACTTATGGTCGGTTTCCTTTAGCCCTGGACAAGGGTGCAGGATGCCGGGTTTGGGATACACAGGGGCAGGAATATCTAGATTTTGTGGCAGGAATTGCCACTTGCACACTAGGACACGCCCACCCAGCAATGGTTGAAGCTGTGACACGCCAAATTCAAAAGCTGCATCATGTTTCTAATTTGTACTACATTCCTGAACAAGGGGAATTAGCCAAATGGATTATCCAACATTCTTGTGCTGATCGCGTATTTTTCTGCAACTCTGGTGCAGAAGCTAATGAAGCGGCGATTAAATTAGCACGTAAATATGCCCATACAGTTCTAGAAATAGACAAGCCAATTATTTTAACGGCTAACGCCAGCTTCCACGGGCGGACTTTGGCAACGATTACCGCTACCGGACAACCCAAGTATCAAAAATATTTTGATCCCTTGGTTCCTGGTTTCCATTACGTACCTTACAACGATATTACCGCTGTCGAAACAGCTATTAGTGAGTTAGATGAAGGAGATTATCAGGTTGCAGCAATTTTAATCGAACCATTACAAGGCGAAGGCGGCGTGCGTCCTGGTGATGTGGCTTACTTCCAAAAACTACGGCGGATTTGTGATGAAACCGGCATTTTATTGATTTTTGATGAAGTGCAAGTCGGGATGGGGCGCAGTGGTCATTTATGGGGTTATGAACATCTGGGTGTCGAACCAGATATCTTCACCAGCGCCAAAGGTTTAGGCGGTGGAATTCCCATTGGTGCAATGATGAGTAAAAAATTCTGTGCTGTTTTTCAACCAGGAGAACACGCCAGCACTTTTGGTGGGAATCCCTTTGTTTGTGGTGTGGCGCTGAGTGTTTGCCAAACCTTGGAAAAAGAGAATATTTTGCAGAATGTTCAAGAGAGGGGAGAACAGCTGCGTTCTGGATTAAGAGCGATCGCCACCAAATACCCTAATTATATTTCTGAGGTGCGGGGTTGGGGCTTAATCAATGGTATGGAATTAGCAGCAGACATCGAGCTAACTGCTGGTGAAGTTGTCAACGCCGCCATTGCAGAAGGTTTATTACTTGTCCCCGCAGGGCCAAAGGTTGTCCGCTTTGTCCCACCGCTCATTGTGAGTAAGGCTGAAGTTGACCAAGCTTTGCAAGCTTTGGATAAAGCACTAGCTAAAATCACAGGTTAACAAGGTAAAAGTAAAAGTTAAAAGTTAAAAGTCAAAAGGCAAAAGTAAAGAAAATTGCCTTAGAGGATACTTTAAAAGTATCCTCGACATCCCCTAAATTTTCCATTTATTTATGGGGATTATCTTTTTACTTTTTACCTTTCACTTTTTACTTTTTACTTTTTACTTTTAAGGCTTTCCACCAATTCCTTTTTTAAACGCTGGGCGTTCAGATATGCGGTTGATATATTCCACAACTGCTGGGTACGCGCTGAGATCTAGTTTCAGCATCATGGGTATGTAAGCAAGAACCGATCCCACCGCCACATCCGCAACGCTAAATTTATCGCCCAATACGAAGGGTTTTTGTTGAAAAATCTCATTCAACGGAGTTAACAAATTGGGTACTTCTCGCTCTCTGGTGGATTCTGTAAAAATTCCTGATGCGAGGGTAGAGTTAGCAAACAACACCCATTGATATATTTCTGCACGTTCCTCTAGAGAAGTTGAAGATTTACCATACTTCTCATTCAAATACAGCAAAATTGCTCCCGATTCCCAAAGTTGAAAATCGCCATCAACTATTGCCGGGACTTTACCCATTGGGTTAATCTGCAAATATTCTGGCTGACGATGTTCGCCAGCTTGCATATCTAACTGAACAAACTGATAGGGAATTTCGAGTTCTTCGAGATACCATTTGGCGATCGCCGCCCGACTAAAAGCACCACCGTAAAGTTTTAGCATAATTCCTTGTATTTAAAGAACTTTATGTGTATGTGAATGCTGTTTCACATTGTCTTCTTTATTCACAACTCTGGCAGCATTCAACACGCGTTTGCGTTCAATGGAATACTTAAAATCAGTGTAAGTTGTCCCTAAAGGAATCAGATTTTTGCTGCTTTCGGTGCGTTTATAAGTCCGCACCGCTGCAAACACCCGTTGAGCAAATTCTTCCCCAAACTGTGCCGATGTGGGGAAGCCTGCGGGTAATAATGGTGTCTCACCATCTAATACTGCTCCCAAGGTTGTAGCATAAGCCAGTTTGTAAGAAGTCGGAATATCTTTCATTAATGCCTCTAAAGACGCAGAGGGAATTGGTTCAATTACTTCAACTTGATGAACTTCCCCATCTTCTTTAATAAAGCAGGTTGCCAAGCCAATAACGACATAATCATCAGCGGCTAAATCGGCAGTATTTTGATCAGAAATTGCTGTTGTCATCAGAAAAATTGTCGCAAAAATTTAAAATTCAGAGGGTATAACTAGAAACTTGCAAATGCAAACTTTGGTGAAGGGAGAAACACCGCAGCCAAAAAAACAGCAAAAGCGTCTTTAAGTTGCAATGTTTCTTTACCCTTTTCTCTATCTCTTTATGATCGGCTAGTAGGATTCTACCAAGTTGTCGCTCATTTTCCATTTTCCCCTCATTGTCTTTATTTTGGAGTAGTAAATCTTTAGTAGGGTGTGTTACGGCTTTAGCCAAACGCACCACCGGATAAAACGGTGCGTTAAGCACTTTGATGAAATTCAAGGTTAACGTCTAGCTACTCGCATCAATAAAAATAAACCTATAACTAAGAAAATAAAATTAGGCAACCAAGCACCCAAAAAGGGAGAGATAATACCTGCTTGTCCGATCGCTCCACTAATAAAAAACATTAAATAGTAAGTAAAAATCACAATCACACATACGCCAAAACTGGTACCTCTCCCAGTACGCTGAGGTACAGTTCCCATTGCTGCGCCTACTAAGCCAAAAACTAAACAGACAAACGGTAAAGCAATTTTTTGTTGAATTCTCACTTGCAGCTTGCGGATTTTTTGGCGATCGCCTCCCAATTTCTCCACTGTTAACTGTTCTAATGATTCGGAAATATTCATCTCACCGTAGTCGCGGCTTTTTTCTACCAGACTCAGCGGTGTGCGGGGGAGTTTGAGTTGTTGCTGTTCAAATCTTAAAATATTGCGATAAGAACCATTAGGAGCAACTAAATAAATAGTTCCATTATAAAAATCCCAGACACTTTGCGAACCATTCCATTGCGCCGATTCTGCCACAACTACCTGATTTAGCCCTTCTGTAGCTCTATCAATAATTGTTAAACCTTTCATCCGTTTACCATCAAATTGGTCAGCATAAAAAAGCCGTGCTAGTCGCTTTGTTTTACTTCCATCGGCCTCTTGAATATCGCGGTATTCTGGATAAAAAATATTTTGCTGTTTTAAAATTGGTTTGTCTGATTTTAGGGCGCTGTCTAGAATTCGATTTGCTTGATAATTAGCCGTTGGTGTAACTTGTTCGTTAAAGATAAATGTCATACCTGTAACTATCAAGCTTAACATCACCGCAGGTAGCACCATCCGATAGACACTCACCCCACAGCCGCGTAGGGCAATTAGTTCACTTTCGCTAGAAAGACGGCTGTAGGTCATTAAAGTAGCCAACAGCGTAGACATAGGAAAAGCTAACACAATAAAATATGGCATCTTTAACAAGAAAACTTGAATAGCGATGCCTACAGGTAGACCAGATTCAACAATTTTTCTGATGAGATCAAATACCGCATCAATTGTCACGCCAATTGAAGAAAATGCCCCAACCCCAAACAAAAATGGTGGGAGCAATTCACTGAGCAAATAACGATCCATAATCGTAAATGGCAGCAGTGAATTAATACTATAAAAAGACTTTTGATTTGTAGCAATCATAAGCAAACAAAATTTGATTGGTCAACCCTGGTTAATTCGTAATTTATGAATTTAAATATTTAAATGTGAAAATTATCACCTAAATAGTATTGCCTTACTAGAGGATTGCTGTAAAGTTCGTCTGATGTGCCAGCCGCGAGAATTTGTCCTTCACGCATAATATAGGCGCGGTCAGTAATGGCGAGAGTTTCACGCACATTATGATCTGTAATTAAGATTCCCATACCGCGATCGCGTAGTTTTGCCACAATTTCTTGAATTTCCGCCACAGCGATAGGATCAACCCCTGCAAATGGTTCATCTAACAGTAGGAATTTTGGCCCTTCTTGTCCAGCCGCTAAAGCTCTGGCTAATTCCGTCCGCCGTCTTTCACCACCAGAAAGTTGAATTCCTTTGCTGTGCGCTACTTTTTCTAACCGAAACTCCCGCAGCAAAGTATTTAATCGCTTCGACCACTCCCGTTTGGGGACATTTGTTTGTTCTAAAACCAAGAGGATATTATCTTGCACACTCAGTTGGCGAAATATACTAGCTTCCTGCGCTAGATAGCCAATACCCAAACGCGCCCTTTTGTGCATTGCTATACCAGTAATATCCTGAGTGTCTAGCCAAACGCGCCCTTGATTTGGTCTTTCTAAACCTGTCGCAATGTAAAAGGTCGTGGTTTTACCAGCGCCATTTGGGCCTAATAAACCAACGACCTCGCCTTGAATAACGGAAAGATTGACACGATTGACAATGGCTCTCTTGCCGTAAGATTTGTGAATATTCTCTAAAACAATTTTCACTATCTGCGTTTATTGATACTAAGTAAGTTGACCTGCATAATTATGATTGTGAGGATAAGCTAGAAGATTATTCTCAGCAGTTCTACTTAAATATTAATTGGCAGGCTTGAGATTTGGTGTTTTGGGGGCTGGTGTAGTGTTTTGTCCGCCTAGTTCTGAGTCTTCCACCATATAAATTGACTCTACTTGGCGATTGCCTTGGGGTAAAGCCACAAACCTTCCTTCATCAATTAAATATGTCACTTTCTCGGCGCGAATACTATTGCCGCCTTGTTGCAAAATATAGACATTGCCACTGAAATCTATGCGGCGTTCTTTGCTAAAATATTGTGCTTGAGCCGAAGTTGCTTGGATTTGCCGCGCTGGATACAACATTTGCACATTACCACGCGCTGTAATAATTTGACTTTTAGCGTCATATTCTTGGATATCAGAACGGATGGTTAAAGGGCGATTACCCGCAGCAGATTGAGCCGTTGCTGTTTGCGTTTGGCTAGGAAATGTCAACGCACCCAAGAGTGCGGTTGGTAATACCAAGGCTAGACCAAAGCGTCGTATTTGTGATGTTAGCAGTTGATTGCAGGGCTTCATAGAAATTTGGGGTTCAGGATTTCCGATTGTATACTCATTATCTCAAGTACTTTCTCCAGCGATAACCTCTACAATCTGGAATAGCTTGGGATAAGTGATGGCTGAAACACTGACGTTTTGCTTAACGCTGAAGTTTCACGTAAATTTTAAATCATCATCGTCTGATGCTGATTTTCAGCACAAGCGATCGCTCTTTGTATCGGGATGTTATCATGACTTAGGAACATATTCGCATTTCTCAATATCTGGAGAGGTGGCAGAGTGGTTGAATGCGGCGCACTCGAAATGCGTTAAGGATGTAAGTTCTTCGGGGGTTCAAATCCCCCCCTCTCCGTTGATTACTCTCAAGTAGCGTTTGCTGCTGCAATGCACCCAAAAATATGGCGCGTTACGGCTATTGATGATACTTCCGAATGCTCAAAGCTAGACGTAGCCATCACATACCCTAATTAATATTTACCCAGATAATTGATTAAATTATTCTCGTTTTTCTTCATTCACAGCAATTATTTGCTCAATTTGTTCGACAGTGAGTTGCTGATACTGTTCACTTGTCATTTCTCGAATGTAGTTAAATATTTGTTCAACTGGCGTTCCCGAAATTTCAGCCATTGAATTAAGAGCAGCATTTAACATCAAAACATTAAAGACATACTCTTGTTTGGTGAGAAATACAAAACCATCACCTTTTAACATATCTATCCACCATCAATCTAATTAATTTTTTACAACCTTACACCCATATATAATAGGAAAAAGTGGACAGGTAATAGGTGATAGGTTGCAGGTTACAGCGTTAAAAGTATTCTGTTGTCCAGGTGAATCATTGACTGATTTCTTCACCACCTTAATCTATTAGCCAAAAATCTCCCCGTTTCAGTTTTGTTGCAGTAAACTAATACCATCTTTTGAGGAGTGCATGATGGTAAACCAAAAATTGATGCAATTACTTTCGTTTGGTTTTATTAGTTTTTGCTTTTGTTTTGGTCTGGGGATTGGTATTTTCATTCGCTTTGGACAGTTGCAACCATCCAACGCTGCTACTACGGCTGAACCAGAGATGTTACCATTCATGATCCCTGCACCTACATCATCACCAGACGATAGCATTTTTACGTTAAGACCCTAAACTACTTAGTTACTAGTATTACTATCTGTTGGTGGCTTTTCATCTTTGGAAGATGGATTGTCACTAGAAGAATTTTGCTTACGTTCGATAGTTGGGACAACGACAGCCGAAGAATCTGAGCTTTTTGATTCTGTGGTTGGTGGTGGTACTGGTATCACTACAGGATTTGCTCGCTTGCCTGATGGATTTGGGGTAGCTTGATTACTAGTAGCTGGTGAAGTATTATCAGGCGATCGCTTGGCTGAACCTTCCCGATTAATTTCCCGATAAGAACGGTAAGCTCTCAGTTTATCTACTAGTGATGGTGTAGGTGAGGTGTTAGGCGCAACAGCAGCTTGTTCAGGATTTTGCCGAGATGAGGTTTCTGAGTTAGTTGCGGAAGGATTTTCTCTACTAGTTGTTGCTGCTGGCGTGGGTGCAGGACGATTATTTCTGCGGCGTTTGGGAATATAGGCTGATTCAGTAACAGCCGTATTTTGAGTATTTTTGTTAGTGTTAGTTGCTTCTTCCACAGATGACTGTGAACCTTGGGGATTAGTATTGTTTTCCCCTGTTTTGGTGATTGGGTTAGTAAACAGTGGTTTGGAAGATGACTCTGGCTGTGTATTTGAGGAGAATAGATGAGTTATGCCAAAACCTGCGGTAGCTGCAACTAAGGCTACACCCACACCAATTAAGGCTTGAAAACCAGCTAGTTGTTTGGTAAATGCTGTAATCGGATTTAGACGCGCTTGCTTGTGTTTCTTACCGAAAACACCTCGTCTTGGCTGGGATGATAAATCAACGGTGGCGACTATATTAGTTGCTACGCCTGGAACTATGCCATTGCTTTCGCTACCAGGCAATAGTTGTAACCATTCTGCCACAGTCGATGGACGAAAGCGCGAATCAACCGCCATACCCCGCATCACAGCTTGATTGACTGCTGCACTTAGGTGGGGTTGTAATTCTTTTGGGGAAGCCATTTTTTCGCGATCGCGCAATAATGCTGGCATAGGAACCTGTGCTGTTAACAAAGCATACAAGGTTGCGGCTAAACCATAAACATCTGTAGCTGGGGTGCGCGGTGCTTGTGTTAGGTATTGCTCAATGGGTGCGTAGCCTTCAGAAACTATTCCTGTGTGAGTTTGTTTGACACCACTATTAAATTCCCGCGCAATCCCAAAATCAATTAATATTACCTCTTGAGTTCCTTGGCGGAGGATAATATTATCTGGTTTGATATCGCGGTGCAGCAAACCATTATTGTGAACTACCTGTAAAGCTGCGCCAATTTGGCGGATGTAATGAATAGCTGTGGCTTCGGGTAAGGGTATCCCTGGTAGGACAAAAGCATTACCTAAAGTGTCACCAGGAATATATTCCATCACCATATAAGGTAGCCCTTCTTCGATAAAAAAGTCGCTGACCCGTACAATGTTGGGATGGATACAAGTAGCTAGTCGTCTGGCTTCATCTTGGAATTGGCGCTCGAACTTGGCAAAATCTGGATGTTGCCGCAAGCGTTCGTTAATAGTTTTCATCACTACATCTTGACCTAAGTAGTGATGCGTAGCCTTAAACGTAATACCAAAGCCACCGTGTCCGATTTCTTGGGTGAGGGTATATTTTCCACCCTGCAAAATTTTGCCTGCTAACATAGATATTTTGCGTTTTGAGTCCTGAATCCTGAATGAGCAGATAAATGGCTCCCGATGTTAAACAGCCTCCCCATCATAGCTACAGCTTGGTCTTTTTCATGATACAGTAGGCTTACACATTGCATCTTGAAAATTGGGTAAAGGTAAAGTAGAAGGCAGAAGGTAAAATATTACTGCTGTTGATATGTACACTTTGAAAATGTTTTTTTCTGCCAAACATTAACAAAGTTTATTTTCTACTCCCTACTCCCTTTTTAACCTACATTCTTTCCAAGACTTGAATTCCCAACAGTGATAATCCCAGTTTTAAGGTTCTGGCGGTTAAATCACACAAAACCAAGCGAGATGTGCGCTGTGGTTCTTCTGCATCCAATACCCTAACTCCATGAGTGCGATCGTAGAATACATTAAACTTTTTACTCAATTCGTACAGATATTCACATAAACGATTGGGCAATAAATCTTGTTCCACATTACTAACAACTTCACCCAATTGTAGTAAATACTTTGCTAGGGCAAATTCTGTTTCATGCTCTAATATGACTTGAGCATTATTACCCAATTCTTCAAAGTTAATGCCACCCTTACGGCTAATACCTTGAATCCGTGCATAAGCATAAAGCATATAAGGCGCGGTATTGCCTTTGAGATCCAGCATTTTGTTATAGCTAAAGATGTAGTTACTGGTGCGGTTTTGGCTTAAGTCGGCATACTTAACTGCACTAATACCAATCACTTGGGCAACATTAGCAATAAATTCTGCTGTTTCAGTACGATTATCTTCTTGTAATCTCTGTTCTAAATCAGTACGAGCGCGGATAATTGCTTCATCGAGCAAATCTCGTAATCTTACACTTTCCCCAGCACGAGTTTTGATTCTTTTCCCATCTTCCCCTAACACCAAGCCAAAGGGAACATGCACTAGTTCCACATCATCTGGAATCCAGCCAGCTTTGCGTGCGACTTGGAAAAATTGAGCAAAGTGATTACTTTGTCCTGCATCGGTCACATAAATGATGCGTTTGGCTGCATCTTGTTGAATGCGGTAGCGTAAGGCGGCTAAATCTGTGGTGGCATAGTTGTAACCACCATCAGTTTTCTGCACAATTAAAGGTAAAGGTTCACCTTCTCTATTGGTATAGCCTTCTAAGAAAACAACTTTTGCGCCTTGGTCTTCGACAAGTAAGCCGGATTTGGCTAAATCTTCCACAATGGCGGGTAGCAATGGGTTGTAAAAAGATTCTCCTCGCTCATTTAAATGGATATCTAGCAAATCATAAATAACTTGAAATTCTTTGCGGGATTGTTCACACAGCAGTTTCCAAGCATGAAGGGTATCTGCTGCGCCTGCTTGTAATTGCACAACTTCTTGGCGTGCTGTTTCTTGGAAAGTTTCATCAGCATCAAACCGCTGTTTAGCTTGGCGATAAAAGCTGACTAAATCACCGATATCTAAGGCGTTGGCAGTAGTTAAAGCTTGGGGGTAAACTTCTCGCAGGTAAGCAATAAGCATACCAAATTGCGTACCCCAATCACCCACATGGTTTAACCGTAAAACATCATGACCGCGAAATTCTAGAATTCTGGCGATAGAATCACCAATAATTGTGGAACGCAAATGTCCGACGTGCATTTCTTTGGCAATATTCGGACTGGAAAAATCGACAATTTCTCGCTGGGGTGTTTTTGCTTGGGGAACGCCTAATCTAGAGTCTGGGTAAATAGCCTGGAGTTGTGCTTGTAGGTAGGCTGTTTTGAGTCTGAGGTTGATAAAACCGGGGCCAGCAATTTCTGGTGGTTCGCAGATTTGCGAGACATCTAACTTTTCGACTATAGCAGAGGCGATCGCTCTGGGTTGCTGTCCTAATTTTTTACTGATCGATAAGGCTACATTCGCTTGATAATCACCAAATTTCGGATTCCCCGCTGGCACTAAAATAGGGTCTACTGTGGCGTATTCATCACCAAAAGCAGCCACCATTGCCTGCTCAAATTTGATTTTTAATTGTTCTTGTGTAGCATTCATATATAAATGTTATCTGTGACAGGCAAAATACGGCTGCTGAGAGTTGGATATCTCAGAAGCCTGATTATTTTAACCTTAAAATATCGCAGTTATTAATTGCATCAGGTACTCTCACCAGTCTCTAACACCTCATCTCAACTCATCAATCGAGTTTTAAGGCATTAACTGGTACTTCATCCCAAGAATCGACTATCCGTAATATTGCTGTCCAACCGTCGGCTTTTTGTTTCTCAGTCAAATTATTTGCAAAGGACTCATGACAATCTTTGGCTTGAGACTCATTACAACAGGCAATGCAGGCATAAATCATACCCGATGGATCAATTTGCTCATTTACCCAAATAGTCATGGAGTATCCTCTCGAAAGCTATACATTAACAAGGCATTTGGTCATTTTAGAATACTAGCAAAGCTTAAAAACCATTAATCATTGGGCTGATGTAGAAAAGTTGTCCGTTGAGACTGGGAGCCAGGGTTTAAGTTTGTTGGGAGGATTAATGTTTATTACCCCGTTGAATTGTTACCCATCCTCCCCAACATTTTTTGCTTTCCCCTACCGCATATAGTTTTGCATAAGTCCAAAAATCGTCGTCTAGCTTCATCAAACGCAATATATCTTACCTAGACTTCTTACGTAATTCAACTGATGACATTCGCTAATTTGCAAACAAAAATATACTTAATTTCTCAAAATGCAATTCCAAATTAATTCACAATATCAAATTTCTATCAAGTCAATTTGATCGCATTTGATAGGCTTGTTTGGAAGTGGTAATCAGTCAAATAATTATGATTAATAAAGAATTTTTAAATCTCATGTAAAGGGATTTAAATAACATCATTAACTATAAAAGTTTGACAGAAAATTAACATTTTAAACATAGGAGAGAAAATGTCTTATCCAGGTTATTTGTTGCAACAAGGCTGTGAAACCCAAGATGTATATATGGTGCAGCAAACTTTGCAAGCATTGGGATATTCTCTAAGTGCTGATGGTGCATTTGGCCCGATAACAGAAAATGCTGTCCGACACTTTCAAATGACACAGGGTTTGAACCCTGATGGGATTGTTGGCCCTAATACTTGGTATGCGTTAATGTCTCAAGGCTGTTAAATAACTAGTATTCTGTAGCAGATAACTTGAGAGGTGAGTCCTCTCTATTTTGATTTTGGCAGCGTTCTAAAAAATAAAAGGTCAAGCATTTACTGTGGCAGATATAGATATTAGTGTCATCATTGCGTTGGCACTAATATTTATGATTTTTTTGAATATAGATACTTTTGAGTAAGCAGATAAATGCTAGAAAATGCAAAGTATATAAAAACATAAAATCGCTCATACAAATATAGATTAGCCAAGGAATATTCCAAGAATGGTTCATACAAATGGACAGCCTGCTGTATCTTCAAAATCACAACTAGATATAGCAATTGATGTTTATGAAGACGCTCTAATTGCCTTAGAAGAATCACCGATACAAGCAACATTTGACCAAAAAGTGGCTGTGTTAGTAGCGCGTGATGGGGTAGAGAAGAAAAGGCAAATGGATCAAAACCCCACTGGTATTACTTATGCCAGATTATTGAGTTTAGATGAGCGTCTCA
The DNA here is from genome assembly GCF_059384975.1 of Nostoc sp. C96. Taxonomy (NCBI): domain Bacteria; kingdom Bacillati; phylum Cyanobacteriota; class Cyanophyceae; order Nostocales; family Nostocaceae; genus Nostoc; species Nostoc sp. C96. The sequence continues at coordinate 3,429,304 of NZ_CM182020.1, forward strand.
AAGCACAAGTAAAAGTTCTCAGCGAGGATGATGAACTAGCACAATGGAAAGATAGTCTCAATGCTCCTCCAAATATGTGGTGGTGGCATTTAAAATATCCGTTAGCTATGTCACCTACCCAGGTAGCAAAACGCTATCAACAAGCTATCTCTGCATTATCAGCAGCGCTTCCCCATCCTACTCAAGAACAAATTTTAGAAGTATTACTGGCACGCGATGCCATTGAAACTTCTCGTGATAATCAACCTTTACCAGAACATGTCGCTAAAATTGTCATCGACCTGGATGAAAAGTTGCGATCGCTCTCGGATGTGATTACTAGAGATGGTAAGTTGGAGTATTGGAAAAAGAGTTTAAGTAAAACTACATCTAATACTTGGTGGTGGGAATTAAGTAACATTGAACCACTCCCAGCACAAGCAATTAAGCGTTATCAAGAAGCTCTGGATGAAATGGAAGCTCCACCAAAAGCGGCTTCAGAAGAATTATTAGAAGTGTTGTTAGCACGGGACGCTGTAGAGAAAGCTTGGACTAAGCAACAACAACCACCGCGTCATCTCACTGAAAAAATTATTGAATTAGACAAGCGCTTAAAAGCGCAATCTTGGTCTTTTGCTAACGATGATATCGTTGATGAATGGAAAAATAACCTGAAGCCACCAGAGATGAATTGGTGGTGGTCTTTTACTCGTTCTGTTCCTTTGCCAAATGAAGCGATCGCTCGTTACGAAAAAACAATTGATGTCATTGAAAGTAGTAAACCACCGTCCTCCGATCAACTTTTAGAAGCACTTTTGGCTCGTGATGGAGTAGAAGAAGCATTAGAACAAGCGTATCGCAATAAACCTGTTCCTGAAAAATTGGCTAGACAGCTAATTACTTTAGACAACAAATTAAAACAATACCGACTTGATTTGAACAAAGATAACCAAATCAGACAATGGAAGGATAGCTTAAAACGGCAAAATCGCTGGTGGTGGGAACTCAAACCTGCGATCGTTGGTTCTGAAGAAGAACCGGGTACACGCCGTGACTGGTTACTCAATACTTTGGCTGTACTTTGTCTGGGTGTTGGTGCTGCTTTTACAGCTTATAGCAGCCAAGTATTTTTCCAGAAAGTTGAAGGACAAGAAGTTCAACAAGCCGACTTATCACAAAACATGGCGGCGGTATTACAAGTCATCGGTTTGGGTGCAGGTGGCGCAGCAGCCTTAACCAGTGGTGGGAGAAAAACCCTCGAAAAACTATTTACAAACTTACAGTTACCGCCTACCAAACAAGCACCCACAGCCTTAGCGATCGCCGCAGGAATGACAGCTATTACAGGTTCTGTGGCGACATCATTACCAGCATGGGGAAAAGTTTATATTACTCAAGGACAAGGATATTTACAAAATACTAACTGGCTGAAAGCTCAAGATAGTTTTCTTCAGGCCAAAAAATTCATTAGTAGTGATGAAGACAAAGCCAAAGTAGAAATTGGTTTAGGGGAGTCTTCGGAACATTTAGGAGATTTAGTCAAAGCTAAAGAATATTACAAAAAAGCTGCATCTCTGGACAATATTGAAGGTATGACTCGCTATGCTCGACTCAGCATGGTTGATTTCTTCCTCAAAAATCCACCAGATTCCAGAATTCAACCTTCAATCACTGATGAAAACCTCAGACAAGCTCATCTTTTTAATCAGCGTGCTTGGCTGAAAATCTCAAAATTGTTGGCTAAAAATGAGCAAACTCCCGAAAAACTCAACAAAGAATTATTGAATTTAACTCAATTAGCTCGCACAAATGGCGCACTTATTAGCGCAGTTAAAGATTTATTAGTATCTCCAAAAGATGGTGCTTTGCAGGATGAAGAATATCGTCAGCGCTATTGGACTGAAGGTGTAGCTGGTATTTTTAAATCAAATTTGGATGAATTGAATTACCTGAAAATTCCTGTAAAAGATGCGCTTCAGATTAGAGCTTTGTGTTTTGCACACATCACAACTGAGCAGATGAGATACACAGAAAATATTACTAATGTTCCTGAAGCACTCTCAAGTCTTGTACCGGAGATGATGACAAAATCTCCAGATGCTCCCAATTGCTACGATGATAAAGCTCTGAGTGTCTATGATTTTTCGCTGATTGAAGCTTTAGCGAAAATATATAAGATGCCGAAATTTAGAGTTGCGGGGACAAGTAATAATCAGCCGCCGCAGGCTAATCCTACCCCAAGTCCTGAAGCAGCACCGAACCCTGCGCCAGAAGCTGATAATCAAACTCCACCAGCAACTGAGGCTCAACCGCAATATTAACAAACTTAAACTCAGGTGCGATCGCCAAGGAACAAAACCTGCTGTAATTAACTGGGAGGCGCTATCTTCTCAGTTAACTAACAGTAAGAAATAGGAAGTAAGTAGTGGGGAATAAGAAAATAGATATCTTATTTAATCACTGGCAGTACACACTACAATTTTTTGGCGTTGACCAATTCAAAATTGCCGCAACTTTTACTCAATTAGTTGCGGCATATTGTACTGCTGGCCGTTATTACCATACACTGCAACATATTCATCATGTTCTGAATAACATTCAGACTTTGCAAGCCTATACCCAAAATTTACCTGCTGTACAACTTGCAGCTTGGTTTCATGATGTGGTTTATGATCCTCAAGCTAACGACAACGAAGCCAAAAGTGCGGAATATGCTTGTCAGTTATTAACTAATTTGGCAATTCCTATCAGTCAAATCACAATTGTTCAGCGTCTCATTCTCAACACAAAACACCACCAAGCGGCTATTGACGATATTGATAGTCACATTTTATTAGATGCTGATTTAGCAATTTTAGCTGCTGACCCAGTGGATTATCAAAAATATGCTCACGCTATCCGTCAAGAATACGCTTGGGTAGCAGAAGTTGAATATATTCAAGGTCGCAAACAAGTACTAGAAAAATTTTTGCAACGACAGCATATATATTTTACGCCTCTGATGTTTGAGGTAGGAGAACAGTCTGCTAGAGCTAATCTGCAAGCAGAAATTCAACAACTTAAAATTTGATCAAGCAATTAGGCAAAATGAGAAATCAATATGCCTAGTACAACGCGGCGGAAATAAAGATACCATTTCAAGTTAGTGAAAAGCTTGTAATATAAGCTTTTTGACTTTTGACTTTTGACTTTTAACTTCCGCGTAGCGGTACTAGTTGCTTAGTAAATTTACACTTTCACAGGTGTATTCACCTGCTTGACTTGCGGTGTCGCTACCATCTGCATCCCGGCTGGTGTGGCTAGAGTTAAACCACGACGCACGGGATGCACAGGGCGTTTGTTGACAGAAGATACTTGAAACTGAGACAAAATTGTTGCCAGGGCAATTTTCATTTCATACTGAGCAAAGGCCAAACCAATACAACGACGGTTTCCGCCACCAAAGGGTAAATATTCGTAAGGAGAAAATTGTCTCTCTAAAAAGCGTTCTGGTTTAAATAAGTTAGGCTGTGGGTAAACCGCTTCTCGATGATGCGCTAAATAAATACTAGGGACAACTGCTGTTCCTTTAGGTAACTTGTAACCCATAATTTCAATTGGCGACTTGACGATTCTAAAGAAGCCATTGATCACAATTGGGTAAATTCGCAAGGTTTCTTGGCAAACTGCTGTTAAATAAGGTAATTTGGCAACAATACTGGGTTCGGGGTTAACTCCCAAAGTATGCAATTCTTGGAGTAATTTTTCGCGGACTTCTGGTAAACGGTCAATCCAGTACAAAGCCCAAGTCAATGCAGAAGCAGTGGTTTCATGTCCCGCAACTAACATTGTCATTAATTCATCGCGTAATTCTGCATCTGACATAGGCTTGCCATCATCATAACGAGCCGAAATCAATAAACTGAGGATATCTTGACGATTCTGCCCAGATTCGGCACGACGTTCTTGAATCAATGAGTCAATTAGTTGATCAATTTGTTGCAGTTGGCTTAAAAACCTTCCCCAAGGACTCCATTTACCCCAATCGCGTTGCATAACCTGAAAAAATAAGGCGGCGGACATTCGGGAAGAACTGATGAGGTCTAAGACAGAACTGAGTAATTGGCGCAGTTGTTGAAACTTGCTTCCTTCATCCACACCAAACACCACGCGCAAAATCACACGCAAGGTAATTTCCTGCATAGAAGCGCGGATGTTAAAGGGTTTACCTATCACCCACTCATTGCTAACTTGTTGAGTGATTTCCTGGATAGCTTGACCGTAAGCCCGCATTCTCTCACCATGAAAAGGCGGTGTGAGTAATTGGCGTTGGCGTTGGTGGCGATCGCCATCTAGTAAAATCAAGGAATTCTCACCAAGCAAATATTTTAAAACGCCTCCTCCACCACCAGTCGCAAAGTGACTAGCATCAGTAGTAAAAATCTGCTCTAATGCTTGGGGATGACTGAAATACACCAAATGATTATCGCCTTTACGCCAAACCGTAAAGTTGTCACCATAAACTTTGGCAAAATCTTCAACATACTCTATCGGCCGAAAAATAAACTTAATGATTCGTAGCCAGTACGGGATTCTTGGCCCATCAGGCAAACTTTTCGTTACTGTCATAATATTTTGCCAGCATTTGCATTTATCAAGACTATTTTTATTTTGGCGAGTTTTTCTGCTACTGCGGGACACACAAAGCGGTATATTCTTGTATGGCAGGATCGGAAGTAAGCATAAGCAGTGCCAAAAATCGTCGCTATCCTCAACGGTAAAGGAGGAGTCGGCAAAACGACTACCTCTATCAATTTAGCTGCACAGTTTGCCAAGCAAAGAAAAGTGCTAGTAGTAGATGCAGATATTCAAGGTTCTGCCAGTTGGTGGTTTGGGCGCAATGAGCAAGGAATGGGCTTTGATTTATCTCAAGAGACAGATCCTCAACTTTTAGGAAATTTACGTAAAATAAAAGGTTACGATTTAGTAGTAGTGGATACGCCTCCGGCGCTGCACTCTGAAGCATTGGCAACAGTAGTAGCGATCGCAGATTATATAGTTTTACCTACACCCCCAGCAGCAATGGATTTAGCTGTTCTCATTGAAACAGTAAAATCAGCTGTCGTCCCCACAGGAGTTCCTCATCGTGTACTCTTAACTAAAGTCGATGCGCGGAGTATTGGTGAAGCTATGGAAGCGCAAAACACTCTCGTAAAGCTAGGTATCCCTGTTTGTAAAGGCTTCATCCGTACCTATAAAGCCCACGAACGAGCCGCATTAGAGGGTGTCGCAATCAATCAATGGCGAGGCAAGAATGCTTGGGAGGCGGAATCAGACTACCGCCGCGTGGCTGATGAACTACAGCGTGATTGGAGAAAATAATGGCTAGGAAACAAAATCTCTCTGACTTAATTCAAGCAGAAGCACAAAAATTAACACCTAATAGTGCAGTTGATGAAGGTGCAATCGAAGTCCCGGCTGTGGAAGTTACAGAAGAACAAACAGCAGCCGCAGATGCAGAAATAGCTGAGTCAGCAACTGCTAAACGGAATACTTCTACAAAAGCAGATTTAGAAGCTACTATTAAAGACTTACAAACAACTTTAGAAAAAAATCAGGCCACAGAAAAAGCTCTGCAAAAGCAGATTAAAGAATTACAATCAGCTTTATCTGAACAAAAACTATCAATAGAACACCTCACACAAGAGCTTGATGAAACGAAAAAAACAGCACTGCAACTTGCCGAAGCTAATTCTAAGTTAATCGAAGAAAATAAAGCTCTACAACAACCAAAGGCAAGTATTGTCCCCCAGAAGAAGGAATATTACAATCCAGTTGATTATAGAAAATCTCATCGCTCACCAGACATACTCCCCGATATGCCAGCAGAAACTAAAGATGATTTCGCTGCTAATACTTGGTTGTATGATTAACACCGATTTGCATTGTTTTTAGACTTAATCTAGTTTTTAGTAAATCGCTAGTGTGGTGCGTTAGGCTGAAGCTATAACGCATCACACTATTTTTTATACTTTCATAGCATAATATCAGTCATAATTTATCCCAAGTTTGTGGCTAAAATATGCTAAATAATTTTCTTTTTCAATTTAAAAAAGTCGCATAAAAATGCACAAAATAATCCACAAGGGCCACGCTGCCAAGTCCCTACTTGGACAACCCAGTCTATTACTAATACTGTTTCACTTTAATTTTTGATACAAATAGACCGCAGGGAGCAAGGGGAAAGAATGGAAAACTGATAAATTTGTATCATTTTTTTCGTGAAATACTATAACTCACTGCACATTTAACGAGTATTGCTACACTCATTTTGAGCATTATAATGGCGTAGATTGATACTGTACGAAAATAACCAGCAAATGCCGCGAAATAACTTGATGCGTTTCATATTGTGCAGCGCTACTATTATCGCTGGCTTTATCTATTGGTGGTGCAGCGCAAGTATGTTCAGATTTTAGAGAAAAAACACTTGGGCAGGTATTCACAAAAGAGCGATCGCAGAACTTTTCGGTCTACTGAGTGTAAGAGTTAGGTGACTCAACTGTGCCACTAACAGTAAAAGCAAGTAACTTGATCAGGCAAAAAATAGTATGATCGTCAAAGTTTAAAGCAAAAAAGCCGATACTAAACAGTAGCTCAATTTTTGAGGTGGGGGTACATAATGTGGCTGAAGCTGGCAAGTAACTTAAGTTTGTTGGCCGCTATTGCTTATACGCGTATGCCCTACACGTTAGCTCAACAAATCAAAGCTGATGTCTACTTACCCATAAATCAAAGAACCCAAGTAACTAACAACAGCCCTAATTTTCAGATTGATGGTGGAGCCACACAAAGCACAAATTTATTTCATAGCTTTAGTGAATTTTCTGTACCAGTAGGCAGTGAAGCGTTTTTCAACAACGCTACAACAGTGCAGAATATCATTAGTCGGGTGACAGGTTCCATGCCATCTAACATTCAAGGCACAATTCGCGCTAACGGTACAGCAAACCTCTTTCTAATTAATCCTCAAGGGATTATTTTTGGGCCGAATGCCAGATTAAATATTGGTGGTTCTTTCATTGCCAGTACTGCTAGTAGTGTGACATTTGCAGATGGAATAGAATTTAGTGCGACAAATCCTGATGCTAATGCTTTATTAACTATCAACCAGCCTATTGGTTTACAGTTTGGTACAAATCCAGGAAGAATTGAGAATCAGTCTAGAACTACTGATAGCCTCAATCAGTTGATAGGTTTACAAGTGCAGGCAAATACAACGTTGGCACTTGTAGGTGGTGATTTAACCCTAACAGGAGGTGTGGTAACAGCACCTAATGGACGAATTGAACTGGGAAGTGTTGGTAGTAATAGTGTGGTGAACCTGACACCAACATCTATAGGTTACATCCTCAACTATGAAGGTGTAAACGACTTTCAGAATATTAATCTGCGGCAAGCTACTGCCACAACAATAGGCAGTCTAGGCGGCAGTATTCACCTACAAGGCGCTAACATTTCGCTGACTGATGGTTCGTTGGTTCAAGTCGGGATTTTTGGCAATGGTATTGGTGAAGGTTTGACAGTCAATGCTTCAGAATCAGTGCAATTAATTGGGAGTAACAATCGCTTATTTACTCTCAATGAAGGTACTGCTATATCTGGAGATTTAACCATCACCAGCCCTATATTACTTCTCCAAGATGGGGCAGAGGTTGTGTCTTCCACAACAGGAGTTCGCAAAAGCGGGAATTTAAATATTAATGCTTCCCAATTATTGCAAGTAACTGGTAGTGGGAGCCGTTTGTTTACACAAACAGAAAGTACCGCCGCAAATGCAGGTGATAGTGGAAATTTGACAATTCATAGTGGTAATTTATTGATTCAAAATAGAGGACAGATATCAGTCAATTCTTTGGGCGCAGGTGACGGTGGAAACTTAACAGTCAATGCTACTAAATCAGTAGAATTGGTAGGCAGAGATAGTCGCTTACTGACTCAAGCTCAAGGCTTAGGCGACACAGGTAATTTAACTATTACCACTCCCATACTGCGGATATTGGATGGCGGACAAATTTCCGTAAGTACTTTAGGTGCAGGTAAAGGTGGTAATTTGACAGTGAACGCCACCGAATCAACCCAACTCATTGGTCGTTCACAAGATGGTCAATTTGCCAGTGGGTTGTTTGCTCAAACCCAAGGCTCAGGAAACGCTGGCAACATCATCATTACCACTCCCATACTGCGGATATTGGATGGCGCACAAGTCTCCGCAGGTACTTTGAGTGCAGGTAAAGGTGGTAACTTGACTGTAAACGCCACCGAATCAACCCAACTCATCGGTCGTTCTCAAGATGGTCAATTTGCCAGTGGGTTGTTTGCTCAAACCCAAGGCTCAGGAAACGCTGGCAACATCATCATTACCACTCCCATACTGCGGATATTGGATGGCGCACAAGTCTCCGCAGGTACTTTGAGTGCAGGTAAAGGTGGTAACTTGACTGTAAATGCCACCGAATCAACCCAACTCATCGGTCGTTCCCAAGATGGTCAATTTGCCAGTGGGTTGTTTGCTCAAACCCAAGGCTCAGGAAACGCTGGCAACATCATCATTACCACTCCCATACTGCGGATATTGGATGGCGCACAAGTCTCCGCAGGTACTTTGAGTGCAGGTAAAGGTGGTAACTTGACTGTAAATGCCACCGAATCAACCCAACTCATCGGTCGTTCCCAAGATGGTCAATTTGCCAGTGGGTTGTTTGCTCAAGCTGAACGTCAAGCTACAGGCAGTTCAGGAGACTTAACAATTAACACTCCCATACTTCAAGTTTTTGATGGCGCACAAGTATCAGCTGGTACTTTGGGTACAGGTCAAGGTGGTAACTTGACTGTAAATGCTACCAAAACAGTAGAGTTGATTGGAAGATCATCAGATCAAAGATTTGCCAGTGGTTTGTTTAGTCAAACTCAAGGTACAGGCAATGCCGGAGCAATAAGAATTACAACTCCTGAATTACGTATTTTGGATGGTGCAGAAATATCCGCAGCCACTTTAGCAACTGGCAAGGGTGGAAATGTCATTATCAAGGCATCTGATACTTTACGTGTTCAAAATGGGTCGCAAGTTTCCGTGAGTAGTACTGGAAATTTAGCAGAGGCAGGAAATATAGATGTCACAGCCGGTTTAGTCCGGTTAGATGGCGGTAAGATTACAGCCCAGACTTTATCTGGCAATGGTGGTGATATCAACTTAAGTATTGCTAATTTATTATTCTTACGTCGTGGCAGTACAATTTCTACCACAGCAGGTACAAACGCATCCGGTGGTAATGGTGGAAATATCAAAATCAATATCCCAAATGGTTTTGTTGTCGCTATCCCTTCAGAAAATACTGACATTACTGCTAATGCTTTTACAGGCAGTGGAGGAAGAATTGATATTACAGCGCAAAACTTATTTGGAATTCAGAGCCGACCTTTTAATACTCCAGCAAGTGATATTACAGCAAGTTCCCAATTTGGGATTAATGGAGTAGTGAATATTAATACCCCTGATGTTGATCCTACGCGTAGTGTTTTAGTTTTATCAACAAATATTATCGATCCCTCTCAACTAATTGAGCAAAGCTGTGCTGCTGTTAATAGTTCTCAAGGTAGTCAACTTACAGTGACTGGGCGTGGTGGACTTCCTGTTACTCCTAATGAACCTCTAAGTAGTGAAGTTATTTGGTCAGATACACGCTTAAGAAATAGGACAGCGTCAATAAATCAATCTAGAGCTACACATACACAATTACCAAAAGTTGTTGATATCCCAAATCTGATTCCTGCTACTGGCTGGATATTTAATAATCAAGGCCAAGTGACACTAGTGGCTCATAATTTCACAGCCACACCTAATACATCTTTGTCTATACCTACTTGCCATAACCGCTAAATATGTTTTTGAGTTAATTTATTAGGAGTTTTATAATGTCAAAGGGAAATTTTGAGCAATTTTTAGAAGCTTTAGGAGCATTAGAATCGGGAAGACAATCAGGAGATCCACTCCAGTACAGCGCACAAAACTTAAACACAAATGCTGTAGGTAAGTACCAGTTTTCAGAAGTTTTATTTGTAGACTTAGATTACTACAATAGTGATGGTAATGATTATGATGGAATTTTTAATGGAACTTGGACAGGCAAGAATAGAGTAACTAGCTTTGAGTCTTGGAAGACAAATCCATTTGCTCAAGAAACAGCAATTCGGGAAGCATTTTTTGTCAATTATGGCTATATCAATTCTGGATTAAGTGCAAGAAGCATCAGCAATATTGAGACTTATTTATCTAACTCTGCTAATCAAGGAGTTAAAACAGTTAGATATTACAGATTAAATGCTGCTCGCACTGACTTCGAGAGAGATGTGAACGGAAACCGAATCATATATACAGAGCAAACTACTATTTCTTTATCTGGTATTCTAGGCGGGGCGCATTTACGCGGCGGTATTGCTGCGGCAGAGATACTAGCACAGTTAAATCAAAAGAGTTTAATAGATTTCACGACAAGTCAATTTAACCTCAGTTATTACAAAACCTATCTTTTCGATGAAATTAATACATCAATTTTTAGGTATTTTAATGACTTTGGTAATTATGCAGTTAACACGACAGACTTTATTTTGTCTAGCTATGGAAATCCAACAAATTATGTTCTGTATGGAACTTTAAATAACAATATTATCAATGGTGGTGCTGGTAATGACAGACTTATTGGTGGTGCGGGGATTGATACTTTATCGGGAGGTTTAGGCGATGATACTTATATTGTTGATACCACGACTGACACTATTATCGAAAATGCAGGAGCAGGTGTAGATACAGTTTTTTCTAGTGTCACTTTTAGTCTCGCTGCTTTACCAAATATCGAAAATTTGACTTTGACAGGCACAGCAGCAATTAATGGTACTGGTAATGCAGCTAATAACATTATTACAGGCAACTCTGGTAACAATATCCTCAGTGGTGGTGCTGGTAATGACAGACTTATTGGTGGTGCGGGGATTGATACTTTATCGGGAGGTTTAGGTAATGATAGTTATATTGTTGATACCACGACTGACACCATTATCGAAAATGCAGGAGCAGGTGTAGATACAGTTTCTTCTAGTGTCACTTTCAGCATCGCTGCTTTAGCAAATATCGAAAATTTGACTTTGACAGGCACAGCAGCAATTAATGGTACTGGTAATGCAGCTAATAACATTATTACAGGCAACTCTGGTAACAATATCCTCAGTGGTGGTGCTGGTAATGACAGATTATTTGGTGGTGTTGGGATTGATACTTTATCTGGAGGTTTAGGTGTAGATAGGTTTGACTACCGCCAGTTAACTGATTCTCTCCTCAATAAATTTGATAGAATCACCGATTTCAATGCTAATACAGGTAATGATCTATTTCTAGTGGCAAGTACACGCGCTGGATTTTTAAATGCTGGCTCGGTTACAAGTCTTGATACAAGTGGAATTCAAGCTAGATTAACTATGTCTAATTTTGGCTCTAACTTTGCTGCTCGATTTACTTTTGGTAGCCGTGCTTTTGTAGTTATCAATGATAGTATAGCTGGGTTTAATGCTAATACGGATACAGTGATTGAAGTGACAGGATTAAGTGGTACTTTAGGAATCACGCAATTTACAACTGTAGTTTGAACTCTAAGTAAATTATTGATTTCTGAGATTGAAAGTTTGGCGTTTTTATCAAGGTACATAACTGATATTAAAAAATATGAAATTCTGTGGGTTTATGCTTGCTGGAGCTATTGTGACAAGTTTACTAGGTGCGATCGCCAGTGGATGTACCAGTTTTGCAACTCCCAATGTGCAGCAAAGCAACAGTATAAATATTAATGCTCTCAGTCAAACTGTTGCAGACAAAGGAGACAAAAACTCATCAACAGCGGCCAATCCAACCCAGCCTAAAAATTCTGACAATCCCGTCAAAAAGCCTGTTCTCCAAGAAGGTATGCCATATCAACAAGCACGAGAACTTGTAATTCAACAAGGTTGGCGACCTAATTTACAAGGTGATGCACCTAATCTTCGGGATGCCTCTGTGAAAGAATTATATGATTTCGGATATAAAGAGGTGAAAGACTGTGCGGGGACAGGAATTGGGGCTTGTCTATTTGAATTTACTAACCAAGCTGGAGAACTTTTGTCGATTTCGGCAACGATCGCTGACCGCAGTAATACAGAACGGCTAGTTTGGCGTTGGTCAATTGAGAAAAAGACAAATAATAATCAACAAACTGTGCTGTCTGTTGATTCAGAGAAACCACCATTTATCGGCACTCGCTTGTTTAATTTTTTAGGTGGAAGTGGCACAGGTCAATCGATTGCGATCGCACCTGACGGAACCACCATAGTTAAGCTGAACGGTACATTTGAAAGTTCAATTCAATATAATGGTAAGTTCGCCAATCCTATTATCTTGCAAGATGGCAGTGGCTTAGGACTACTTTTAAAAGACGGAAAAATTTACAGCCTATTATCTAATGGACAAATAGCAAAAGGTTGTAAAGGCGAAGGAACAGTTTGTGAGTCATCTTTGCTCGAATTATCATCTACTCCTATTAAAGATGGATTTTATATCCTCGGAGGAACAGATCAAGGTCTGGAAGTCAGAGGAAAACAGTATCGATATTATGACGAAGAAGGAAATAAAGAATGGAACCCAATTTCTGAGTTAAATTCCATCAAAGAAGGTTTGGTATTTGATGGACAGAATTATTGGTGTATCCCGCCAAGGGCAGAAATCGGAGTTTGTTCTGAAAATGGCTGGATTCCATCAAGATAATTTTTGATTTTGCTTTTATATTAATAATTTGATAATTTTTTGCAACTTCTTGGCAATTTTTACGTAATTCCTAGGTTTTTCAAATATTAAATATAAGTCCCATAGCGAATTTACGAATGTTTTGTGAAATTTGCTTCTGTGCATTTGTAGATTTAAAAGTCTCGATGTAGTGTCACGCTATTTCATTCAACTTTCTCAATACCTGTGGATAAAAGAAAACCTATGAAACTTACACCTACAGTTGCCGAAGTGAAATTATTCGGAAAGGAAATTGGGATTGAGAATATCCCAATCTTTGATGGTTATGAAGAATGGTGGAATGTGCTACATGAAATAGGACACTATGCTGTAAAAAGTGATGCCTATATTCAACTGTGGCAAAAACACAACAAAAAAGAGCGAGACGTTCCTTCACTGAACTGGTTTGATTCATCCTATGACAAATGGATGCAGGAGCATTGGAATTATGACCTTTTGGATGATGAATCCGATAACCCACTGAATGATGACATTGATGACCTATTAGATGATAGGCTACACAACGCCGACTCCACTCCAGGTGAAGCAGAAGTAGTTTTGTGGTGTTTGCTGGTTCTTAAGACTAAAAACTGGATAAATCCAAAACGTTGCAAAACATGGAGGCTAGACATCAAAGCTCACAATCGAGTTGATCGGCAATGGCAATCTCCCAAAGATAAAGAACTTCAACAGGCATTTAATCAGTTGAAAGCTGTAGGTATCTATCCCAATTCTGGAAAATTTCGCCCAACTAAGATACCTGCTGTAGTAGAGATCCTCATCATGCTAGGAGAGCTTAAAGCTTCCTACGCAACAGATTTTCGTGTCAAAGAAACACTGGATAACGCTTGTCAAATTCAGTTGCAGCATCAACAAATTGCTGAGTCGTTGCGACTACATAATGCCAACCCCCCAAAATGGGAAAGATGGATAGAAGCAGGCATTCTTACATATTAATTTAATTTTCTTATCTTTAATTAGCCGATATTGAATGAAGTAAGGGCGCGATTACAATTTCTATTAATCCCTATCAAAGATTAAAACGCGATCACTTCTTCGTAGATGATGCCTTGTTAGAATGTTACTACACTTTTAGAAGTTTTTATGAAGACGAGTGGCATTCATCATATAGCGATTATTTGTTCTAACTACGAACAATCGAAAAAATTTTATGTAAACGTTTTAGGTTTTGCGATTATCAAAGAAACATTTCGAGCCGAAAGAAATTCTTATAAATTAGATTTACGTATTAATGAGCATACTCAAATTGAGTTATTTTCTTTTCCTAATACCCCCAAACGATTAAGCAATCCCGAAGCTTGTGGCTTAAGACATTTAGCTTTTTGTGTTGAGAATATAGAAGAGACTGTTGTTTACTTAAAATTGCATAATATAGAGATAGAAAATATTAGAATTGATGAAATTACTGGCAAAAAGTTTACTTTTTTTCCAGACCCTGATAACTTGCCTCTAGAGATTTATGAGATTTAAGAATATTATTTGGTACCCCCACCAAAGTCATGACATAGAACATATACCGCATATTTCTAGTAAGTGAAGTATATCATTCAAGTCTTAAAGCTAAGTTTAGATCCTAATCTTATTCTGAATTCTGCTATAGGATTCCTAAATCATGCGTGAAAAAGCGAAGTAAGTTTGCAAATCCTTTTTTTCTTTTCACTCTTCCCTAGCTCAACAAGTAATTTCACAATTAATTGAGGATGGGTATAGTACCTAAATCTGATGAGAAATCCAAATTAATCAGGATAAATTTGTGTGGTGTATAAACAACGCTATAAATATTTTATACTAAAACTAAAAATATCTATACCAAAAATATAGTAAACTAATAAATACCATTTATATAGTAGTTAATTAATTCCTATCTCTTTATCAATTTATATTTAAATAGTTAATTAGGTATTTGGCGATACATAAAATGTATTACCAATATATTGCTTTGGTACAGTATATCTATTGAAACTATAGATAGAGAGTTTAGTTAGAGTTCATAGCTATTATTAAATTACTAAAAAGTTACTAAGAAGCAGATAGTAATTTAATGTTGTTCAATTATATAAGTGTCACTTTCTAAGCTCATCATATATCTGTTTAATTTGGAAAATTTTTCTTACTTATGGTCAATTAATTAATATACTAATCAACAATTAATAATTGCTTTTGTAGATAACCCATAACACATAAATCAAGAGTTTACGGCATGAGTCAGATTAATTTAGTATCTTCACAATCAAAAAAGCTAGATTTTATTATCAATACTGAAAAAAACAATAACAAAGGTATTTTTATCGCTTGCATTATTTTAGTATTGTGGACAATAACTATCACTTTATTTTTGTCATTAAATATTTCTAAAATTCCTATTGTATTAATATTTTTAGGCATGTTATGGCAGACATTTATATATACAGGATTATTTATTACTGCTCATGATGCTATGCACGGCGTAGTGTTTCCCCAGAATCCTAAAGTCAATAATTGGATAGGTAAGATATTTGTATTGTTGTATGGGCTATTTCCTTATCAAGAGTTATTAAAAAAGCATTGTTTACATCACCGTTATCCTAGTACTAAAGACGATCCAGATTTTTACGATAACCAATACCAAAACTTTTTTGCTTGGTATTTTAACTTCATAAAATCTTATTGGAGTTGGAAGCAACATCTTGGATTTATAGTTGTATTTATTATTTTGAGATATGTCTTAAATATATTGCAAATTAATCTAATTTTATTTTGGGTAATACCATCTATTTGTAGTTCAATACAATTATTTTATTTTGGTACATTCCTACCTCATAGAAGGCTCGAATCAGGATATACAAGTGTGCATCAAACAAGAAGTATTGCACTACCTATTTTTTGGTCATTTATCAGCTGCTACCATTTTGGTTATCACAAAGAACATCACGAATATCCTAATGTTCCTTGGTGGAGATTACCAGAGGTTTACAAGGGGATGGAGTAAAACTCAGTTAACATTAGCCTAAATATAAATCAAGCATGAGATGATATAATTCTCATCTTAATAACAGATATTTGCTATCAATAAACCGATTGATTTAGCAAAAACTAATCTTAGTCTTGAAATAAATACCCCTCTTCTCATAGGAGAGGGGTTTAAAAATATACTGAATTGGTGTTCTCAGACCAAATTGGAATTTCATTATCTATGAATAATAATTCCTTGATGGTACAAGCACCTATTACGCTATAAAATCAATCCAAAATCTCAGAGCCAAAATTGCCTGAATTATGGCATAGGATGGAAGAGAAGATCAGGGAAAAAGTAATTAAAAATTGCCCAGGTAGAAAAAGCTACTGAGATTGTAATCACCGCTAAAACTGGAGCTAGGGAAAGATACTTGAGAAAATATTCTTGTTGTTTGCCTGATTTTTTCCTGGAATTCGTCTAAGTAATTTTTGAGAGATTAAACATTTTGTGATAAATTCACACCAGCCACTTTTGATGGAATTACTAAGCCATAATAAGCAGCCGCGATCGCTGATAGGAAATTGACCCAAACATTATTACCAAAAAGTGGCATAAACCCGAAAAATGTCTTGGCAAATGGTAATAATCCCATGATTGCTATTACTAAATATGCAATCGCAAAAGCGCCATTAAATAACCGAGCGCTTTTAGCACTGTTATAAGAAGCAATACCTAATAGTCCGACAGCACAACGCACTAAATTGTGCAGAAAATTGGTAGGAAATAAACCAAATATATAACCAAATCCCGCAGCGTAAGCGTTAGGAGAAGCATCTAAAGGGACGAAGGATTCACTAGTTCCTGGTAAAGATACCAAAGCAGGTGTAAATCCTGCCAAACCTAATAATAAAAAGAGAATTCCAATGGTTAAAGTGCAGTAACGTTCTACCATCTTTGCGGTCTGGATATTTTCCATGTTCTTTGTTACTCTTGTTATGGTTCAATTTTTGAGAATAGTAATTCCAATTCACAATCTCTACAGTTTTGACAGCCTCAATGTTTGTAGATTTAAAGCTGTTGCAAATATAAGTTTAGAGAATTGGGATAATTGCCAACTAACCTCTTATAGATATCAATCTGGTTAATCTGATTATTTGGCAACATATCATACTTTCTATTCAACTGGAAATCTCAAATTTAAACTCTATCAAAAGGTATGTATGAGCATTAACTTTACTTTCAGTCTATGTAACTGCAAATTGTAACTGCAAATTACTCAATTTGTTTGAATACTTGTGCTGCTATTAAAGCTAATAAAGCTCCTGTTCCTAATTGAAAAAGTGGTAATTTACCAAGGGCATCAGTAATACTAGGTATGACTAAATTTTGATAATCTCCATCAACTCTGCTCTCGTCTGGAACAGGGTAATAAAAATTGTTGGGTGCATCTTCAGATTTTAGTTCGCCACTACTACGTTGTAGATTAAAGCCAAACAACAATAACAAAGAATCTACCAACGAAGGTGATATTTTTTGAGCTAAATCTAGTAATTTAGCTATGTCTCCAACTAACAAATCACGAATGGGGTGTTCTGCTGCGTAGAGGATGGCATCAGCTACAATTTTTGGATCATAGTAAGGTGGTATTCCTGCTGGTTTCACACCTAATTTAGTTAAGCCATTATTCCAAAATGGAGTGTTAATTACGGCTGGCTTAATACTTGTGACATTGATAGGCCATTTTTCATGGATTAATTCGACGCGCATAGCTTCTAGAAAGCCCTCAACCCCGTGTTTGGCGCAGGAATAAGCACTTTGATAAGGAAGCGATCGCCTACCTTCCATTGAAGATACATGAATTAGTGCGCCCCGTCCTTCACGCTTGAGATGAGGTAATGCCGCCATTGCACCATGCACTTGACCCATTAAACTCACATCAATAACATGCTTAAACTCCTCTGGGGTTGTTTGTTCAAACGTCGCAAACATCCCGATCGCCGCAGCATGAACCCAAGTATCAAGTCTTCCGTATATCTCGACAGTTTTATCGGCGATCGCTTTTACTTGATCGAATTCTTGCACATCAGCAACAATATAAGTTGCTTCTCCACCAAAGCCGCGAATTTCCTCGACTAAAGACTTCAACTTCAACTCACCACGCGCAGAAACAACTACCTTTGCACCACGTTGAGCAAATTCCAAAGCGGCTTTGCGTCCAATACCGCTGGAAGCACCAACGACTGCAACGACTTGCTGATTGATTGGCTTTAACTGCATAGATACTCTTAAAAAGATAAACTTCTCATTTGACTTGAAGGCGCTGAGTAAAAAAACTGGCGTTGCATAATAGAGGGATGACTTGAGGGTATCTACTGTGCAATGTCCATACTGCGGATCTACGAAAATTCGTAAGAACGGAAAGCGAAGAAGTAAACAAAATCACATTTGCGTATCATGCGCTCGCCAATTTATTGATTTGTACGAGCCACCAAAAGGATATTCTGAGGAATTGAAACAAGAATGCTTAAAAATGTACCTTAACGGTATGGGTTTTCGTGGGATTGAACGAGTCAAAGGAGTACATCATACTACTATTATTTATTGGGTCAAACAATTGGGAGAGAAACTTCCGGACGTACCGAAAGAAGATGTAATTCCAGAAGTTGGAGAACTTGATGAATTAGAGACATTTGTTGGTTCAAAAAAAACAAAATTTGGTTATGGACAGCAGTAAATCACTTTACTCAAGGTATTTTAGCCTGGGTTTTGGGAGACCATAGTGCCGAAACTTTTGAGCCATTGTGGAAAATTGCTAAACAATGGAAAAGCTATTTTTATGTGACAGATGGCTGGAAAGTTTACCCAAGCTTTATTCCAGATGGAGACCAAATTGTCAGTAAAACATATATGACACGAGTTGAAAATGAAAACACTAGGCTTAGACATTATTTAGCACGCCTTCACCGAAAAACTTTATGCTATTCCAAGACAGAAGAAATGCTGAGATACTCGGTTAAATTATTACTTCATTATTTGAAGTATCAAACTGTACCTACATAAATCGATTCATCCCTTCATTCAGCAACGCCAAAAAACTCTATCAGGTTTGCTTCATTTCACACTTCAGCCTATTTAGACTCATAAACACCCCAATTTTGAATATCTTGTTCGCGCAATATTGCTTCAGCGCGATGAATTTCGGCTTCTGAGCCTTCTAGGATGAGCAAATAATAACTTTGTTGCAGGCGATCGCTATAAATTCTCGCTCTCTCTTCTGGAACACCCAAATCAGTTAAGGCTTTGACCAAGTTTTGATTTGCTGCTGCGCCTACAGCCACACCTGCAACGCTACTAACTAAGGCTACACCTACAGAACCTGCGGCTAGTACAGCACCCAAGCCAGGAAGCGCCAGACTGCTCAAACCTATTAACAAACTACCCCAACTAGTTGCTGTGAGAGTATCTCCGACTGGTGCGCTTGCATTCACATCTTGATTACCTATGCGATCGCTCAGTTGCGCTTCACCTATATTTTCTCCCTGCTCCACATCTTTCGCAATCACAGAAACGCTGTCCATCGAAAAGCCAGAAGCCTTCAAATTATTAATAGCTTGCTCTAATTGTTGAGAGTTAGCAAATACGCCTAATGCACGGATACTGTTTTTTGTTACCATATTTTCCTTATTGCAATTTTGTTAGTGCATCTATATAGAGTTATGAATCTCTAAAAATAAATGTCATTTTTGATTTAATAGAATTTTCCGCTTGTTTGAATGTCTAAGAAATTAGCTTTTCATTGTGCAGAAATACCCGCGCACAATTATAGGAAGCGATCGCCTTTTTAGCAGCAAGATGTTGTAACCAGCTTTGAGTCAGTAGCCAGAAGCAATTACTCGGTCATACGCTCCCATGAATGTCACTTGAAAATTCAGCTATCTTCCCTGATGTTAGAAAATACATCTAATCTCTAACTCTTTCGTGGGTTATATTATTTTTAATAACTAAAGGTAGTGTGCCATACACGAAAAAACATTTATCTCACGCAGAGAAGTCAGCGCTGTGCGGGGTTTCCTCCCATTGAGGCGACTGGCGTGCGCGGAGGTGCAAAGAAGAATGGAAGAGTAAATTTAAACTTTGATTGCAGTTGATTATTGTTCTGGAGAGATGAATGAACGGAATAGATTGGTTAAGAACATTGCATACAAAGCAAATTCTCGGCATTAAAAATGATTGTTATGAGTGGTTCTTCCATCGCGGTGGTTATGTTATCTATAACAATGGTGATTTTCCTCAAGGCTCTGGGATTAAAATTACCTACGAAGAATTAAAACAAGTATTAAGTGAAAGACCTCATGTACCAAATAAAGCCGAAACTAAATGTATTAGACAGAAAGCAGCAAAGCAAAAAGTCAGATTATATCAATCTAGTAAATTCTGATATCAAACAATAACCGCCAACACTCACGAATCAACACAGATAATCTTCCCTAACTATCAGCGTTCATCCGCGTATATCAGCGGTTAAAAATTTAATTAACAGTAGACTTAGCAATTACTCCCAACTGCAACCCTGGCGGATAACTACCTTCTTCTTTAATCCGCTTAATTTCCACATCGGTGAATGGAATATTTAACTTTTGTGCAACTGCACTAACAATATCACCCCGATCAATTACACCAGCTACTGCACCAGCCGGAGAAAGCACCGTGACGCGTGGTAATTGTTCATTTTCGAGTTTATTGATAACTTCAGCGATCGCAGTTGATTCGGTAACAGTCGCTATTTCTGTGAGAGGATGAACAATACTTTGAAGAGTGCGAGTTTCCCATTCACTTCTTTCTACTAAGCGTAAATCGTCAATGGCAACCATACCGCGATAACGTCCATCAGAAGCCGCAAAATAAACTTGCGGTGTAGCGCTATCTAATAGATATGCGTCAGCAAAGGCGCGTAAACTTTGATCAGCATCAACTACGCGAAAGTCCCGTGTCATCGCCTCACTAGCTACCATCTTCAACAAAGTTTCTTGTAATGTAGTTACACGGTCGTAGGTGTTGGCGTTACGAATGCCAAACCAACCAATCATCGCAATCCACAAACCAAGGGCTAATTCTCTTGTAAAGAAATCTATCGCAAATCCTAAAGCGATCGCCGCATAACCCAAAATCTGCCCTGATCTTGCTGCCCAGTGTACCGCTTGAAAGCGATCGCCTGTAACTTTCCATAGTGCTGCTTTTAACACCTGACCACCATCTAACGGTAAACCAGGAATCAAGTTAAATAAGGCGACAACTAAGTTAATTCTGGCCAAATCTCCCACCATAACGTTGAGGGGATTAGTCTCAGGTATGAAGATTGCTACAACCCTGAGTAGGAAAAACAACCCAATACTTACCAACGGCCCAGCTATGGCTACTTGAAAGGCTTTACCCGGAGTTTTTGATTCTTCTTCAATAGCTGCAATCCCACCAAACAAAAATAGAGTGATGGAATTAACTTTAATGCCTTGCGATCGCGCTGCCAAACTGTGACCTAGTTCGTGTAACAATACCGAACCAAATAGCAACAATGCCATAACTATCCCCGCACTCCAAGCTATGGTAGACCCCCACTCTTGGTAAGCCACGCCAAAATTCAAGGTTGCTAGTCCTAAAATCACGAACCACAGAGGGTCTAAAAACAACGGGATGCCGAATAAAGTTCCAATTTTCCAATTAGTTTGCATTATATTGTCCCAAAACTACATATCTTCCGCAGTTCACTCTAGTAATCCTCAAAGGATTTCACAACTCCTCAAGGTTTGAAACTTTTTACCCAAGAATTTTAATTAATCAACTTTTTATACTGGCTGCGTAACTAGGAAAAAATACAGAGTAAATAAAACAGCTATAACCAACAATAAATATTTTACAAAAAATAGGCGATCGCTTCCCTACCTCAATTCTTCAGCCCCCACGATTTCTTCTGGAGACTCCACAAGCTCCAACTATGAAATTAGATTTTGAGAGTTTTTTTGCGTAAGTCCTAAAATTGTACCCAAATAAATCAATTCATCTTTTCATTCAGCAATGCCAAAATTTATTTGTTCAGCAAAACTGGGTTACTACTAGTAGCGACAACTTCTTCGCTTCCTTTATTTCAGATTTAGCAAATTATAAATATCTAGCTAGAAAATAAATGTAGTTTAGTTAAAGATTTATGCAAAAACTTAAAATTTACCCCAAGAATATACGTAAAATTTATTTATTTTTTATACTAAAACTCTGAACTGTATAAAGACTTAAATTATAGTGTAATCAAAAATTTGTTTTTAATATTACTACTATCTAACCCGATTATTTAAATACTATATAGAGTGTATTTTGCTTACTACAAAAGAGTTTTGCGAGATAAACATGAATTCATAAACAGAGAATTTATATTAAAATCTGTTAATACTAATCTACATTTCTATTTTTTAGTTTACGTATTATTACTTAATTTATTTGAGCCTATTTGAAGATAATGTGTATTAAAAAGAGCAAGCATTATATCAGGTTATTTAAATTTATTTTTTATTATTTGTGAGAAATATGTGTGACACTTATTGTCAATAATTCATTGAGCATCAAAAAAACCTACGTTATACTACTTATTAGTTTGAATGTAATTAACCTTACTCTTAAAGGATGTTTGAAAACTTTTTGAAGTTGTAGCTAAGATTTGCATAACCTCCTAAATAACGCTTAAAAGTGAGACTTTAAAGCATTTTTGGAGGGCTAGGATAAATACGTAACACTTCTCAAATATCCTCTTTAGAGAATGCTTTAAAAGCCTTCTTGTTATTAACAAAAAGTATTAGATACCTCTAGCAAAAGAGGAGCCATTATGTTGGTGACAAAGCGCTGTGGACGGCTGTGCCGACCTGACGCAAACTTTGTCATACCAACTTGTAGACACACTCTACAAACTTCCCTTACTCCACAGGAAAACCTGAAAATTAGGGTAATAATTGGCTTGAAATATGGGTTTTAACCAATACTTATAATCACAAGCAACAACTTTTAAAACACCCTCTAATTTGGTTCATAATTGTTCACTTTAGTCTGAATCCACACAGTTGTAAAAATAGAACGATCATGAATACACCCTTGATTAAATTGGAAGAATTACAACAAGGTAAAATTCTTGTTGATGAGTTGGGATTGCTAACAGAAATGCCTGATGAGTTAATCCAACTCTCTCATAGAGTTAAACAAATTATGGCTGGTTCTAATGTAGTACAAGGGATGTGTGCAGGCGATTATTTTTCTCTGGTAACATATTCAGCAATTTACTGGGGAATAGTCAAAACTTTTCCTCGAACTGTGATCAAAAATGTCAAAAAGTTTTTGAATCGTTTTTCCGACAAAAATTCTAGTCGTAATTTGCTTTTAGTCTTTAACTATACAGGTAAAGAACGAGAAACAATCTTAGCTTCCCTACAATATGGAATCTCTGGTATCGCCAAAGATTATGGTTTTGAAGAAGGTAGTCATTTAGATTATTGGAAGAAGTTAATGGCTTCTGTCGGAATAATGGCTGATTCCCATACAGGTAAACTTTCTCCAGAAGGAGCGAAACTCATAGCGCAGCTTGAACAAGCAGAACCAATTATCGCAATGGATACTTTAATCAATAAAGAAACCGATATGCGAAACGCCTTAATTGCCATGTTAGCTATTGAGTTTATCGCTGTAGGTATTTCAGAATGTGTCATTGATTCTCCAGATTCTCAAATACTTTTTTCACCAAGTGGAAGAGGAATACCAAGAGATTGGTTTGATGTCCATTATCATGCTGGAGATCAGCATATATTACAGGATGGCGAGTATGATTTAACTCCAGATTTTGAGCAGCTAAAATTACCTCACGATACCATTAACTACAATATGTTAAAAATGGCACATATTGCTGATTATGAAGGTGAAGAATTGCTAGATATCTTACAAGAAAAAGTGTTACATATAGCCAAAGCTTTTGCCACTGCGGGTAATTACACCTGTAAATTTGAAGAGTCAATGAATCTAAGTTTGTCTGTTAAGTCTTGAAAATTTTAGGCTAACTTAACAGGAGTAATCTTGTGTATATAGCAGTCCTAAATCATTTGTAAACAACAAGATACCTGACTTCTTGGAAAAGACGGGTATCTGACGCTTTCTACCGTGCTTTACTTGCTAACTTATCCCCACAATCTTCTACCAGTTTTACCTTTTAATCTTGCGTGAGCATCATTTAATAAAGCTGGAATATCTAACTCTTGTGGACATCTCGGTAAACAATCACCGCATTCTGTACAGCGATTAGCTTTCATTCCGGGAAACCAATGACCAGCATTTTCAAACATCCCATAACGATATTGCCCGTAGTCTGTCATCTTGTATGCCACAGCTAAATTACGTAACCGCAATACCTCTGGAATATTGATATTTTCAGGGCAAGGTAAACAAGCATAGCACTGGCTACACTCATCAGTGTTTAAAATAGTTTTTTGATGATTTTCTAAACGCTGAAAAATAGAAATTTCTGTTGATGTTAATTCACTATTACTATCAGCAACTTGTAAAGGTTCGATTAATTCTTCTGGCTGGGCTGCTCCGATACTCAAAGTAGTAATGCGGTTGTCACTCAGTAAAAATCGATAATTTAATTCTAAAGGTGAATAGGGTTGGCATAAATCTTTGAGGGTTTGAGGTGGTGTGTAGAGTTTTCCACCTTTGTCAGCTGGGGAAATGATAAATACACCCATGTCTTTTCCAGCTGCTAACTGAATTGCTGCGGCGTGACGTTGAAAGAAATAGTAGTAATGCAGATTGACAAATTCAAATAAATCTGTATTTATTGCTGCCTCTATCACTTCTAAAGTTCCGTGGGTGGAAAAGCCAACGTGTCGCACTCGACCATCTCCAACCGCTTCTTGCACGGCCTGCATACAGCCAGTTTTGGCTTGTACCCACTGTAAATGCTCCCAAGTGTTTAAACCATGAATTCCCAAACAATCTAAATAATCTAGATGTAATCGTTGTAGGGATTCATCAATGTACCGACGCATACTATCAGCGTCGGCTGTTGGCGGAACTTTAGTAGTAATATGCAGTTGAGAACGAGGTACAGACAACCCGCTTTGAAGTGCTTGGCCAAGAAACTCCTCACTTTTACCGTAACCCCTGGCTGTTTCGATATGATTAATTCCTAGCGCTAAGGCTTGAGCGATAGTTTTTTGAGCATTTTCAGCATCAGCCAAATAACGCATTGTCCCTAAAGAAAAAACCGAGAGGTGGAGATTTGTTTT
Source organism: Nostoc sp. C96 (assembly GCF_059384975.1). Lineage (NCBI taxonomy): Bacteria > Bacillati > Cyanobacteriota > Cyanophyceae > Nostocales > Nostocaceae > Nostoc > Nostoc sp. C96. The sequence continues at coordinate 3,454,394 of NZ_CM182020.1, forward strand.
GCCAAAGCGTCGGTATTGCATTACTTCAAGTTACCAGAAGTGATACCCATTGGAAAAATGATGAGGACAGATGGATTGCCTAAAAGCTTATAAAATAACTGTTTTACAATCCCAAGTTCCAAATCTAAAATTCACAATGGTACGAGAATGAAGTGCGAAAAAGAAAGAAGGAAAAATTATTTTACTTCTTTAATTCTTGAAATCTTTCTTTCTCAGCACTCCGCACTCATTAATTAGCACTTTCTTTAGCTATCGCCATTACCGAAGCGCTTAATCAAATCTTCAGGACGGAGATTGGAGATAAATTCCCGAAAGGCTTCTTGTTCTGCTTCATCAGCATCACGATCTACCGGAATTGAGGCATCAGCAACTACTTCTTCCATTACCCAAATTGGCGTATTTGTACGGAGGGCAACAGCGATCGCATCACTGGGACGAGCATCAATTTCTTTTTTGACTTCGCCTTGCTGCACAATTAAAGCCGCATAAAATGTATCCTTCTGCAAGGAATGAATAATCACCTTTTCTAGAGTCATGTTCCACGTCTCTAGAATATTCACAATTAGGTCATGGGTTAATGGTCTGGGCGGCTTTTGATTCTCCAGCGCCCCCATAATTGCCCTAGCTTGTTCTTGACCAATATAAATTGGCAAAGCACGCCGATCTGAGGCATCTTTTAACAGTACAATCGGGCTGCGAGTTATGGCATCTAATGCTATGCCAGCGACTTTCATTTCAATCATTGGCGAAGCCTCTACAATCCTGGGAGAGTTTGAGACATTGTAACAATTTATACTCTTTTTTTGGGCTGTATCGAGAAGGAATAAACATAGGCAGGTTCTCTATAATTGCTTCTATTAAACTCCGAACTTGGTGTGAACACCAGAGTAAGTTAAAGGAGTCTACATAGACAATAACCTTCTTAACCAAGTATGCCTTGAGAAAGATGTGAATGTGTTATCAACCTTATAATAAAAACAGTCAGAAATTATACTTAAAATGTCTTGCATTCTTGTAAGAAATACCAGTTGATTTTCGGCAAAATTAGGCAATAAATAGAGTTAGTTTCAAAGAACAGCCGTGTTTACAGGATTAGTCCAAACTTTAGGAACAATAAAACCCTTAGGGGGTGATTCTTGGCAAATTACTTGTGTGAATCAGCCATCTAATGTCATTATGCAGGATTTAGCTTATGGTGATAGCGTTGCTGTAGATGGGGTTTGCTTGACTGTTGAAGAAATTTTAAAAGACGGGTTTATTGCCACGGCTTCCCCAGAAACGCTGCGCCGCACTACGCTAGGGCTGGAGGAAACACAACAAAAATATGTGAATTTAGAAGCTTCGCTGCGAGTGGGTAGCAAAGTTGGCGGACATTTTGTGATGGGTCATGTAGACGGTGTAGGTAGATTACTCACAGCAGAACAGACCGCGACTTCTTGGGAAATGACATTCACTGCACCTGAAGCGATCGCGCACTACATTGTCCCTAAAGGTAGCATAGCAGTGAATGGCATTAGTCTTACGGTAGCCGCCTACGAACCAGAACTTTCGCACTTCACTGTAGCTGTTATCCCCCTCACATACTCTGATACTAATCTTCGCTATCTTGCCCCTGGCAGTTGGGTGAATTTAGAAGGGGATATTCTCGGCAAATATGTGGAAAAATTTCTTTACCCTGGCAAAAAACAGTCAACATCGACAGATGAGACTGGATTTAATGAAATTAGTCCCGCATTTTTAGCAGAACACGGGTATTTGTAAAAAGTAAAAATAGAAAGGCAAAAGATTTTTCTTTTTACTTTTGCCTTTTTACTTTTGACTTTTAACTTCCTGGTTCGCCAATTACTTGGGCTGTACGCATGGTTTGTATCAACTGACTGAGACCTGCTTGTAATTGCCCACCTGGGTCAACAGCAACCCATCCGTCTTGTGTGAGGTGACGTACTTCAAAGTGCAGGTGAGGCCCTGTGGAGTTGCCAGTACTACCAACTCTTCCAATGACCATACCTGGTTCTACCACTTGACCGGGTTGAACAAAGATTTCGGACATGTGACCGTAAAGGGTTTGTTGGGCAGAACTGTGAGTCAGGATGACAGTTAAACCATAACCACCAACCCAGCCGGCTGTATCCACCTGACCTTTAGCAGCGGCGAGAATTGGTGTACCCATCGGCGCACCCAAATCTGTACCAGCGTGGAAACGGCGATCGCCTGTTATCGGATGAACGCGCCAACCAAACAGTGAAGTAATTGTGGCTGGAACCGAAAGAGGATAGTTAATGCCACTACCGCCACGATAAGCAATTGTATTGGTATATGGAATTTGTGGCAGAACTGATGCTAAGGGAATATCGTAAGCCACAGTACTTACACGGGGTGCCAAATTCCCTTCAATCATGGGTGCGGGTAAAGCACCAGCACTGGGCGCAACAGGAGTACTACTGACTCTGGTAGCACCGAATTCGTTGGCATTAGGGATAAACCGATTCGGACGAAAAGCCGTCTTGACTTCCCCACTATAAGCAACGCCTTTAGAGTTATTACCAGCAGTTATCCCAGTCCGTACTGGTGGAACACTAGCTAACTGAGCATTTTGACTTTTTTTGAGCCAAGTGGGGGCTGGTTTACTTTCGGAATTAGCCACACGCTGATTAGCCGCAGGTTGAGCTTGGTTACAAAAACCCAGTGATATAGCCTGTCCCGATGGCAAAATTGTGCGACAACCACTAGAACGTTCTGTGATGATTACAGAATTAGGTGCTTGATAGGTATTTGTAGCGGAAGTGCCGTAATTGTTGGGGTCAATATAGGCGTTGTTAGAGTCTTTGATTTTTCCTGTGGTCGCTTCAGCCGTGCTGTTCGAGTTATTAACTGGTTGGGCAACTTCTGGAAGTTTTTCTGGGATGGTGCGAGGCGCAACTGGTTTGACTATCTCTTCTCTCACGCCAATACTTGGTTGAGCAACTTCCGGCTTGGTTTTGGCGGTGCGGACGTTAACTGGTTTTGGCTGTGCAGTTACGGCTGGGGTGCGGCGGCGAGTTGTAAAAACTGGCTCAACGGCTGTTTCAGTTTGAGGTTTTGACTGTCTAACAGGTTCTTTGGATTGTGCAACCTCTGGTTTGCGGAGTCTTTGGCTGAGGTTAGCACGTCTTTGCGAAAATTCCCCTTGTACTTTGGGGGCTTCTGGGATAACAATATCTTTTTTTATGAAATTTGTTTTACCTGTTGACTGGGAATTTTCTACAGGAACAATGTTATCTATGGATGTTTCTGTTTGGGCAAATACGAAGCCACTACTAAGCAGGCTGAAGCTACTTAGTAAACAGAGACTCTGGGCTGGCAGGGTAGATACAAAACGTTTTTTCGTCATACCTTGCTGATTCAAGCCGTGGGAAGGATTATGGGCAGATGTATTGCGCTGCGTCATTGGTTCTCTCAGTTGTTTTAAATTTGCCTAAAGAGATGATGCCAGTGGTTTGTCTTGCCCAAAGAGCGAAATTCATAACAAACCTATAATGGGACAGAAGATTTACGGTACCCCAGACTGATTGTACCTGGTTCAATATAAAGTTCTGTTGTTTTTATGTCTGTTGTATCATAAGTTTCCAAAGAAACACGTAATTTACCCTGAGAAGTAACACCAACTACAGTGCCTGCCAAATCATTAATATATACCTTGTCACCCACATTAGTTAGTAATTCTAAATAGCGAGACAAGAGTATATTTATTCCTTCTTGAACAAGGCACTCCATACCGGATTCTATCCCCCGTAAAACGGTGGAAGTGAGAATTTCCAGACAAGAAATCGGTTTAGTAGCGTAGGAGGCTTGCCACATTTCGAGGTTAATTCCGGTTTCGGGTACTGGGTTTGTCCAGTTAATGCCAACTCCAATTACTGCTTGGGTAATATACCCGTTATTTATTTTAGTTTCTGTTAAAATGCCGCCTAATTTGCGACCATTTAAAACTAGATCATTCGGCCATTTAATTCCCACATCTACGCCACAACAACGCAGTTGAGAAGCAATGCCCCAAGCACTAGCAAGAGTTAATTGATAACTGGCACTAGCTTCTAGTTTAGGCGCGATCGCCATCGAAAGGTATAACCCGCCAGTATGAGAAATCCATTGTCTTCCCCATTGTCCTCTACCCGCAGTTTGTTGTGTGGCAATTACCACAGACCCAGTTTTTTCCCCTTGTGCTAACAAATTCCACAATGTTTGGTTAGTGGAAGTGACACTATCAAAAATGTGCAGCGAGAATGGGGAATTCTCCCAGTTTCTTGCTGCTTTTAACGCTAATTCCAACTTTTGCCGATCAAATTCCACAGGCATGAACCGAAATCCCGTTGTTCAAGTTAACATTAATTGGCTGATTTTGATAAAAGGGAATAGGGAGTTGGGAGTTGGGAGAAAAAAATTATTTTTTCATCCCGTATCACCAAAACCTTATGCTCAATACCCTCTATTTTGGTTAGGTTCAAGATGCACACTTGGCATTGGCGCAATTGGGAAGGACTGCCATACCTTACCTGTAGTCTTTTAGAAAATTGGCAACACGGCTTTTTTACTCACCAGTTCTGGCCACGATCGCCCCAAGATTTAACTCCAGTTCTGCACCCAGAAGCATCAACGTATCGCTTAAAACAGGTACATGGCAATACAGTTCTCACTCCCCAAGAAGTTGACTCGCAAGTCAGGGAAATTGCCGAAGATGAAGAATCGGCTTTTGCCTCGGCTGATGGTTTAATCACCGAAGCACCTTTACAAGCGGTGTGGGTAGCAAGTGCCGATTGTACACCTGTGTTAATTGGAGATGTGCGAACTGGACAGGTAGCTGCATTACACGCAGGCTGGCGGGGTACAGCGGCGAAGATTGTCCCCCAAGCGATCGCTCGGTTACAAGCCCAAGGCAGTAAATTAGAGGACTTAAGAGTTGCCCTTGGCCCCGCGATCGCTGGTGAAGTTTACCAAGTCTCGGTTGAGGTAGCTGCGGAAATTGGAGCCAGTATTATATCACATAACGACACCCAAAAAATTGTTCAGGTGTTACACGAACTACCCAATTCTCCCTTATTAGCTGACCCGGAAGCAGGAAAGGTGAGAGTTGATGTGCGACAGGTAAATATTTTGCAGTTAGAAAATTTGGGGATTAGTGCAGAACAGGTAGCGATCGCTCCTTATTGTACATACCAAACTCCTGAACATTTCTTTTCTTACCGTCGTGAACAACAAAAAAAAGTCCAATGGTCAGGAATTATGAGCGGGAAAATTTGAAGCAAAATTCAGGAGTCAGAACAATACAATGCGATATTCAGCTAACTGAAAAATAAGATTTTCCATCTAAAATGTCAAATCTAGAATCCAAAATTGTCTGACTACTGGATTCTATTTATTATCAAATTTTCACCTGTTCTCTGTATGTTTTGGGTGTTATTCCCATAAATTTACGAAACACATTAGTAAAATGACTCTGGCTTTGAAAACCAACTTGTTCAGAGATTTGTTCAATACTTTTTTCAGTTGCACTCAAGAGTTTTTTTGCCTTAGCAATTCGGCTATTCAGCACATATTGATGAGGTGCAAAACCTGTAGACTGTTTAAATAGGCGAGAAAAATGATACATACTCATTCCTACAACCGCAGCAATTTCCGCCAGAGTCAAATCTCTTTCTAGGTTTTCATGAATATATGAAATAGCTTGACGTAATTTTCTGGGCGAAAGTCCTTTGTTATTTGCAAATTGGGGAATTTTATCGCTGGCTATTGAGTGGTGTTTCAGCAAGTGAATGCAGAGTGTTGTTTTGAGAGACTCAATATAAAGTTGGCTACCCATACCACCTGATTCTAATTCTGACTTCAGTGCTAAAGCAATTTGCTGAATTAATGGTTCCGGTGCAGCAAAGTAAGGTGTTAACTCCACACCTTGTAAATCAACCGACTCTAAGATGATGCGATTGAAAAATGCAGGTTCCAAACTAAGAAGCAAAAATTCAGTTTGTGATGTCCAACGGGAAATATGATGGGTGTTGGCAGGAACAATCGCTACATCACCATTAAAGATGTATTCCTGCTGAAAGTGTCCATCTATTACGCGTTCTGCTTTAGTTAAACGATGGGCTGTGTTAATAGAGATGATATGTTGTTGGGGCGAATGTTCGGGGGTTTCGTGGGCAGGCTGTTGGTAAATATCTAAACGAATACTATCCCATTGAGCATGGTAACTAGAATTGATGTGCGATCGCGGCAGAACTTCTGCACAAGCATCTTCTTGAGTAAAATCAACTTTTAAGATAGTCTCTTCCTGCATCATTCTCACCGCAGAGATAATTAATTTATGTGTAACACTATACTTAAACCGTAATACGAAAAGAGGTGCTATTTCAATGAGTTATTACGTAATATATGACGGAAATTGCAATCTCTGCGTTACTTTAGTGCAATTTTTAGAAACATTAGACAAAGGCAAGCTGTTTCTTTATACTTCTATGCAAAACGAGCAACAACTTACGCAGTGGGGAATAACATCTCAAGATTGTCAACAAGGAATGATATTAATTGACGCTAATGCCCCTGAACGACGTTGGCAAGGTAGCGATGCTGCTGAAGAAATTGGCAAGTTACTGCCAATGGGAAGTCTATTTGTCGATGCTTACCGTGCTTTACCGGGAATGAAATGGGTAGGCGATCGCTTCTACGAACAAATCCGCGATAATCGTTATACTCTGTTTGGCAAGCGTGATACTACTTATCAATCAGCCTACTGTGTGGATGGTGGCTGCAAAATTGGTCATGATTAGTGTATGCACAGTTCTTGACAGTCTACTTTAGGGGGTTGGTATGACAGTAAGTAAGCCAGATTTAGAAATAACATCCCAAACGACTGATATCGTAGATGATATTGTGGACTGGCAACCCCCCATGCCACCCACAGATTTAATATTTGATGATGGAGAACCATTGGAATCAAATCGCCACCGTATTGCCATGAATGTCTTAATTCGGTCATTGCAACAAGCTTGGGCTGACCGAAACGACTTTTACACAGGTGGTAATATGTTCATCTACTACAGCAGTACCCAAGCACGTAACAATGATTTCCGCGGCCCCGATTTTTTCGCTGTACTCAACGTTGATGGTACTATCCCCAGACAAGGTTGGGTCGTTTGGGAAGAAAACGGCCGTTACCCAGATGTCATTGTGGAATTGATGTCACCATCTACGGCGCGGGTTGATAAAGTGACGAAAAAGGAGATTTATCAACAAACCTTCCGCACACCAGATTATTTTGTCTATGACCCCTTTGACCCTAATTCTTTACAAGGGTGGCATTTAGATGCAAATCAAAACTATCAGCCCTTAACAGCAAATGAACACGGCTGGCTGTGGTGTCAGCGTTTAAGTTTATGGTTAGGAACTTGGGAAGGCACAATAGACCGAGAAACAGCAATCTGGCTACGGTTTTATGACTCTGATGGTAATCTTGTACCTCTACCAGAAGAAGCCGCCCAAGCACAAGCTGAAGTTGCACAGGCACAAGCTGAAGCTGCACAGGCACAAGCCCAAGCCGCCCAAGCACGCGCTGAACGTTTAGCCGCCCGGTTAAGGGAATTAGGCGAAGACCCTGATATTTAATCATCAGTCTCGGAAATTTCAGAATTCAGACTTCAGACTTCTCATTAAACAGTTCTAAAATCTGCCGACAAAATTGTTTTAGCTTGTCGCCGATTTGTAGAGACGGTACAGATTCACCCACAATGTTCCAGTTTTCCACTGTCGAAAGTCGCCACGCTTCACCACGATGATCAAATCCAGCTACTTCTATGCCAATTGCCCGACGTAAGTTTGTGATTGGATCTTGATGAAAGCGAATTTGAATTAATACACTACGACTACGCCAGGATTTGCTGATTCCAGGAAAGTGAAAGCCAATGTCTATCGAATCTGGATCAACTAATTCTCTGGTTTCGGGGTCATTCTTCCAAGGTTTCAAATCCGATTTCGCATCAGGAAACTGGAATTTGAATAAATTAACTACCGTGGCAATCTTGCTGGCTAGTTCAAGGTTAGTTGCCTGTTCAGATGCGTTCACTAAAAAACACTCCTAAATAGTTAGTCAGCTAAGGGCAATGCGACGACAGAAAACCGCCAGAAAGCTTATCTTATTAGTGTTTCAGCTTATCAAGACGTTTTAAATTTCGCAACTAAAAGATTACCTTTCCTTAACAATTACTCAGGTATGAAGTATGAAGTGTGAAATATGAAGTATGAAACTTCAGATATAGATATATGAGTAATTATACTTAAAATTTTAGGAAAGTGTCTGAGACTTTACCCTCGTTCAATAATGGTCTAAGAAAAATTTGAGAATTTTCCGCAAAATCATCTACTGGCTAGAACGATAAATTACCCTGGCGATCTAAAATTACACTGTTAGCTGGCAAACGTTAAAAAAAGTTAAGTTCAGTTTATGGCGCGTCAACGCTCGATTTTCTCAATCATTCTGGTATTATTAGCTACATTCCTCATTAGTTGTGGTGGCCCTGGGGTCGCCGTTGCACCTCCAACTTATACAGCAGATCAAATTGCCCAAATTCAGGAATATGTGCCTGAAATTCAGACTGTGCGCGATCGCGCAGACGAACTAAAAGACCTCATCCAAAAAAATGAGTGGATCAAGGTGGGTAACTTTATTCATGGCCCAATGGCAGAAGCTAGACTGACCATGACTTACATCACACCCCATCTTTTACCCAAAGACCAAACCACAGCCCGTCAAATCACCAAAGATTTATTAAATCACTTGGTGAAAGTCGATCAAGCGGCTAGTAATGGCAATAGTCTACTGGCCTCAAGTAACTACAAAGCTGCTTTTACAGATGTTGACAAATTTCTACAACTGTTGCCTGAAGGTAACAAGCAAGCTGATTCGTAAGCAGTGATTTTTGAGTGATAAGTTATGAGTTAGAAGAACAAAGGCTGAAGTTTGAAGTCGGAAATGAAGAAGCCTGTATAGTAAGCTTTTTGACTTTTGACTTTTGAACGCCAGTTGCTACTCTGCGAGAAGCCGCGCAGAGCGCGTCTACAAGTCGGCAAAGCCGACGACAGTCGCTTTAAGTCGGGAAACCCGCCCACCGCGCTGTCTCCCCAACGCACTGGCTCCTTTTGACTTCCGTCTTGCGGTTCTAGCTCATAACTCTTCAATATTCAAGCAATGAGTCATGTAATTATTATCGGTTGTGGTGTCATTGGAGCCGCGATCGCCTATGAACTGAGTCAAGTAACAGGGTTACAAATTACTGTTATTGACCAACAACAACCTGCACAAGCTTCCACAGGTGCAGCCCTTGGGGTTTTGATGGGTGCTATCAGTCAAAAAATCAAGGGCAAAGCTTGGCGGTTGCGGCAAACTAGTATTGAACGCTACGAAACTTTAATTCCTGACTTGGAAGCATTAACTGGGCGTAACATCCCTTTCAATCGTCAAGGTATACTTCACTTGTGTTGGGAAGAGGAAAATTTTGAGAATTGGGAAAAATTAGTAGAAATTCGTCATTCCCAAGGTTGGAATCTAGAAATTTGGGACAGGGCGAAACTCAAGAGTATGTGTCCCCAAGTCCATAATGACAAAATCACTGGCGCAGTTTATTCACCTCAAGACCGTCAACTTGACCCTACCGCCCTTACCTTAGCCTTAGTGGACGCTGCCCAAAAAAAAGGCGTGAACTTCCAATTTGGTGTGAATGTTCTAAATATCTCACCAAAATCAATCGAAACTACAGCAGGAGAAATTGCCGCTGATTGGATTGTGGTGGCTGCTGGACTGGGTTCCACACTACTAACAGCCCAGTTAAACCAAAAAGTTGATATCCGCCCTGTTCTAGGACAAGCATTACAAGTACATTTAGCAAATCCCATCGGTAATCCTGAGTTTCAGCCGATGATTACCTGCAATGATGTACATATCGTTCCTGTAGGTGGCGGAAATTATTGGCTAGGCGCAACGGTGGAATTTCCGACTGATAGCGATGAAATCCCACCTAATCATCAACTATTAGACGATGTTAGACAACAAGCGATCGCCTTTTGTCCAGAACTCGCCTCAGCCACAATTACCCGTACATGGTCAGGGTTACGCCCCCGCCCAGAAGGTTGCCCAGCACCAATAATTGAAAAACTGCCAGGATTTAACAATGTCCTTCTCGCCACCGGACATTATCGTAACGGTGTGTTACTAGCACCTGCAACAGCATCTGCGATTCGTGAGATGATTATTTGAGAATTTAGAAGTCAGAATTCAGAATTAATATTCCTTCTGTATTCTGAATTCTCAGTTTTTATTAGGAAAGTAGCGTGTCTGTAACCGAAAATAAAGTAAAAATTGATTCATTAGAGTGGTTTTATCGGGAAGCTGAACCGATTGGACAAAGTGATTTAGTACCTGTAATCTTACTGCACGGAATAGTGTCTCAAAGTTATAGCTGGCGTAATATTCTACCAGCTTTAGCCAGTCAAGGAACAAGAGCGATCGCACCTGATTGGATTGGTTATGGCTTTTCTTCAATGCCAGAAAAACGTGATTTTGCCTACACTCCTGACGCATTTATTACAGCTTTAGACAGATTTATTCAAGAACTAAAAATCGAAAAATTTTCTTTAGTTGTTCAAGGATTTTTAGGTTCTGTTGGCTTACAATATGCCTTGAGACATCCTGAAAAAATTGCCAACATTGCTATTTTAAATGCACCGATTTCAACTACTGCTAAATTACCTTGGAAAATCAAACAAATGGGTTTACCTTTAGCAGGTGAAATGATGACGCAAGACCCATTATTAGTTGACCGCACCCTAGAAGGTGGTAGTCGCTACCGCATCGAAGATAAAGATTTAGACATTTACCGCCGACCTTTTTTGAAAACATCTGCGGCTGGTAGAGGTTTGTTATCAACTATCCGTAATTTACAACTACCAGAAGCAATGACAGAAATTGAATCTGGCTTTCAAAAATGGGAACAACCAATTCTACTTCAATGGGGCATGATTGACCCTTGGTTATCCATAGACATAGCACAAAAATTTAGTGATTCTGCCCCCAATGTAGAATTAGTAAAGCTTAATAATGTTGGGCATTACCCTCAAGAACATTACCATAAAACAATTTTAGAAGACTTATTGCCTTTTGTCAGACGTGTAAATAATTAGTCAGAAATAAATTTGGCAAAAATCAATATTATAAAAAACGAACCCATAGATAAATATAGATAATTTATCTGTGTTTAACCAATAGCTAATTAGATGATTTGGCACAGCATTTAATGCGAACTTAAGCGAATGTAGAAAGTTAACTAAGTAGGTAGACATAATCAAATGTAAAATGCAAATCAAAGATATTCGCTGATATCAAAGGTTGTTACTCCTGCCTTCTACTTCATAACTTACGATGTATTAAAGCCACCTTAATGGAGAAGAGAATTCATGGCTTATTCTTGGTTTAAAGCATTTCATATTATTGGCATTGTAGTTTGGTTCGCTGGGTTATTTTATCTCGTGCGTCTGTTTATCTACCATGTTGAAGCCGAACAAGAACCAGAACCAGCACGCACGATACTGAAAAATCAGTATCAAATCATGGAACTACGTCTTTATCGCATTATCACTACTCCCGGAATGTTAGTTACAGTAGCGATGGCGATAGGTTTGCTGAGTACCGAACCAGAGGTTTTAAAACAAGGTTGGCTACACTTCAAACTGCTATTTGTTGCCATTTTATTGGCTTATCATCATTACTGCGGTCGTTTGATGAAAAAGTTAGCGAAGGATGAATGTCGCTGGAGTGGTCAACAATTACGAGCTTTAAACGAAGCACCTACAGTTATGTTGGTGGTGATTGTACTATTGGCTGTATTCAAAAATAATCTACCAACAGATATCACCGCTTGGGGGATTTTTGGTTTGATAATTTTCATGGCGGTTACTATTCAGCTATACGCTAAGAAACGCAAGCGTGATAAAGAACAATTGATGGCGCAGATAAACCAAGTTCCTCAAGAACAAAGTTAGAGAAGTAGCTCTTTCACAAAAAATTTGGGTAAGATAATTCCTCTTTCATCTGATATGAATTGAGAAACTTAATTCTTTCGGGTGCGTTTAACTTTGTTAGCGCACCTATGCTTTATTTTAATTCGTATTAAGAGGTAATTGCACAATGCAAATTCAGCAATTATTTAGCAAAAGAGTTGGTGTAATTGCGACAATGCACCAAAAAGAAAAGGTGATTGCGCCATTATTAGAACAAGAATTAGATATTAAAACTATAGTACCAACTAATTTTAATACTGATGTTTTTGGCACATTTACTAGAGAAATAAAACGCCCTGGAAATCAAATTACAGCCGCAAAATTAAAAGCGGAAAAAGCGTTAAACTTGACTGGTGAAACTTTAGCGATCGCTAGTGAAGGTAGTTTTGTACCTCATCCACTTGTACCATACATTTACTCCAATCGAGAAATTGTTATTTTATTAGATAAACAAAACGAGATAGAAATTATTGGCGAGGAATTTTCTATAGAAACGAACTTTAATCATCAGGTCGTTGAAAATCTCCCAGAAGCATACGATTTTGCTAAAAAAGTGGGATTTCCTGAACATGGTCTTGTTGTTTCCTGGAAAGATTCTGCTAAAAATAGTATGGAAATAATCAAAGGAATTACAACAGCAGCAAAACTCCAAGAAACTATCCAAACTGCCTTGAATAATTCTGTAGATGGTAAAGTTAGCGTAGAAACAGATATGCGGGCGCTTTATAATCCAACCCGCATGAAAAATATTGCCAAAGCCACCTTAGATTTATTAAATAAAACTAAAAGCTTATGTCCACAATGTTCTGCACCTGGTTTTGCCATAACTGAAAAAATAGCAGGTCTACCATGTGAAATGTGTTCTATACCCACTAGTTTGACACTTTCAGTTATTTATCATTGTCAAAAATGTGGTTTTAAGCAAGAAAAATTATTTCCTAATGGTAGAGAATTTGCTGACCCAGCCCAATGTATGTATTGTAATCCTTAGTAGTCTGGTTTGATTTTGAGTAGGGAGTAGAAAAGAGTATGATTTTGCTAACTCTGTAACTTATAACCTCCTATGAAAAAATCTCCCGCCGCTAAATAGCAACGAGAAGATTCAAATTTATAGTTCGTCAGGTGATCGGAATAGTATCTTATTTAGTACTTATTTGAGGTATATTCATTCCTCCATTAGATAGAGAAATAACCTAGCTAATGGCTGATGTATGTATATACTAATACTGATAAAAATTACATAATCAATTTAGAATTGAAACCTAAAAGTTAGTTTATAGTGATACCTAAAAATTAGCTTAAAATAAATTATCAAATAAGATGATGTATTGAAAAAGCCCTACTGCTTTTCAAAAGCAAAAGGGCAGACGGTATGATGTGAGAAGCAAACTATTTGTTTACTGAAATATAAGATAGCAAGCGAATGTGACAGTGTTATCACATTTATATGAAAATTATGCGATCGCAGATAATTCTAGCTACGGGTAAAAAATAGCGCCGCCAAGACAATTAAACCTAAAAGCGCCAAGGGAACCCAAAGATTAGGCACATCAGACAAACTCATCACACAGTACTTTTACCATTCCGATCAGGGATAATTCCATTTATACAGCAAGCAGCCTGCACGGATAACCCACAATGACATCACAAGAAATAGTCATTTGGCTACAAGAACATACGACTTTAGGAATTCTCTCATCTGCGGCGTTGAATGCGATCGCCCAAGCTCTAGAAGAAACAGTTGTACCAGAAGACAGTCACTTAGTCAGCGCAGGTACTCCCCCGGAAGCCCTTTATATCCTTAAAGACGGTCACATTGAAAGCGAGACTAGCAACAAAGGTAACTTTGCCCCCGCTTGTGGCTTTCTTCCAGGGGCAGTAATTAACCTCAAAGAACTGCTGTTAGATGAGTTAACTCCATCGACAATTGTTGCCCTCATGGAATGTCATTTATGGGCTATCCCGGCGGCGGAATTTCGCACCTTAGCCAGCCAATACCCAGAAATAACCCAAGCCTTATCTCGCTCTTTAGCGCAAGAATTAGCCCAAGTCACATCAGCTTTAACTTACGAACAAGAACGTTCTGTTGCGTTGCGTCCCTATTTAGTTACCAAAGCTCAACGGGGTATTGTGGGTACAAGTCGCTATGCAGTACGCTTACGCGAACAAATACGAGAAGCCGCCGCTGACCGCAAATCTGTAGAAATCTTCGGTGAACCAGGCTTAGAAAAGGATAATATAGCCGCTCTCATTCACTACGGTTCACCTAAACGTCGGGAACCGATTATCAAAATCAATTGTGGCATTCTCCAAACTAGCGGTATAGACTTATTTGGTCGTGCAGGTGGCAAACCAGGCCTGTTGGAATGGTTGGGAGAAGGCACTTTAGTACTCAACAACATCCAAGAATTGCCCCCAGAATTATTACCAGCAATGGTGCAGTTAATCAAAACAGGCACTTATAACCCCGTAACTCGTACTGGCGAACCAACCGCTGCACCTCGTTCCAGTCAAGCCCGGATTTTGATAATTTCCGAGAAAACTCAATCGAAAATTGAACGCTGCGTCGGTCGGGTAATTAAAGTCCCGCCAGTGCGCGTGCGAAAAACTGATATTAAAGCACAGGTAGAATATTACATCAGTCTTTATGTGCGATCGCGCGGACTGCCAAAACCCCGTGTTACACCAGAAGCCTTACGTCGCTTGCAGTCCTATGACTTTCCTGGCAATCTCAAGGAGTTAAAAAATTTAGTAGAACGAGCAATTGTTCAAGCTGGAGTAAGACAAGAATTAACCGAAGAAATCTTCTGGTCAGCCCAAACCAAGAAAAAAGAATTTCGCGTCAACTTGTTGAATTCCTATCCTGGGTTGCGGAAGTTCTTACGCAGTGACTGGTGGCCCGACCGGATTAACTATGGCTTTACTGTGGTAGTTTTTCCCATCCTCATTGCAGTGTTATTTGTGGGGCCGCAAACACGCGATCGCAATTTTGCTTTAAATTTATTTTGGGCTTGGTGGTGGCCATTCTTTTTATTGATCTTTCCCTTTTTAGGTCGCGTGTGGTGTAGCGTCTGTCCTTTCATGATTTACGGCGAAATTACCCAAAAGCTATCTCTGTGGTTATTTCCCCGTCAACTCAAACGCTGGCCGCGAGAAAAAGCCGAGAAATGGGGCGGATGGTTTTTATTTGGCTTATTTACTTTAATTTTCCTTTGGGAAGAACTCTGGCACTTAGAAAACACAGCTTACTTATCTGCTTGTTTGCTGTTGTTAATTACCGCCGGAGCCATGATTTTCTCCGCCATATTTGAACGGCGGTTTTGGTGTCGCTATCTTTGCCCCATCGGCGGAATGAATGGTTTATTTGCCAAACTCTCTATGACGGAACTACGGGCGCAACAAGGTATTTGTTCTGCTACCTGCACCACCTATCAATGTTATAAAGGTGGGCCGCAAAAAGGCGAAGGTATGGAAACCAATGGCTGTCCGTTATATTCTCATCCAGCCCAGTTAGAAGATAACAGAGATTGTGTTTTGTGCATGACTTGTTTAAAAGCCTGTCCCCATCGTTCCGTTGAATTTAACTTGCGTCCCCCCGGAATTGAACTGTGGACAACTCATGTACCACGCAAATATGAGGTTGCATTGTTATTTTTACTCTGGGGTGGTGTATATCTGCATCGTTTACCAGAATTGCAGTCATGGTTGGGTCTGCAACTGGATTTAAATGATTTTTGGCAGCATTTAGGGTTATCACTCTTAGTTTTACTTATCCCCGCTGCTGTGGCTTGGGTAGGATATGGTTTGATCAAGCTATTCAATTTTCAACGCAAGCCAAAATCATTCACCGAACTTGCATATAGCTACTTACCATTGGTGCTAGGCGGAAATTTAGCTCACTACCTACATTTAGGTTTGGCAGAAGGGGGGCGAATTTTACCCGTGACTTTGGCTACTTTTGGCTTGAATAGCGCACATTTGCCTGTATTGATAGCACATCCAGCAGTCATCAGCTTTTTGCAAGGCGCTACTTTAATTTTCTCCGTGCTTTTAACCATGGTATTAACACAAAAAATAGCCCGTCAACCGTTGCGATCGCTTTTTTGGCAACATTTAGCAACTATTGGGTTGGCAGCTAGTATGTGGGTATTAATAGTCTTTTAACTAGAATCACTTTATACATTCAATACCAGAAATTTAAAATCCGCCATTGAATTCAAAGATTGGATAAATTTTGAGTGCGAAATTTATTACTGCTGCAATTTTTGTTTATATTATCACTCAGTACAGATGTAGGCAGATCACGATACCCTCTTTAACTGTAACTTCTTATGATGTCAAGACCTACTGTTAATCCTCATACAGGAGGTTATGCTGTAGATGTGTTAGCTCTTGCTAATCAACGTCCAGCAGCTAATTTTGTCAAACAGCCCTTACACAGATCAACCTCAAGCATCACAAAAAGATTAATAGACATTCTAGGGGCTATTGTTGGACTAATCATCACAAGCATTGTGGCAATTCCTATAGGAATTATCATCAAAACCACTAGTCCCGGCCCCATATTTTACTCTCAAATTCGCTGTGGTATCAACGGTAAGCCGTTCCGTATTTGGAAGTTCCGTTCAATGGTAGTAAATGCCGAGCAAATCAAGCATTTGGTCAAAAATCAAGCTCAAGGTCACATATTTAAAGCTGTTGATGACCCCCGCATCACTCCCATTGGTAAATTCTTGCGTCGTACTAGCTTAGATGAATTTCCCCAGTTTTGGAATGTTCTCAAGGGAGAAATGAGCTTAGTGGGAACGCGCCCCCCTACGCCTGATGAAGTTATACACTATGCACCGCATCACTGGGAAAGATTAAAAGTTAAGCCAGGTATGACGGGAGAATGGCAAGTTCATGGACGTTCCAGCATCAAAGATTTTGAAACTATTGTAAAAATGGATGTTGATTATCAACGTAAATGGTCTATAGTTTATGACCTGATGCTGATATTTAAAACCATCTGGGTTGTATTGAATAAGAGTGGAGCTTGTTAGTTAAAATTAACCCTTAACACCACTACCAGTTTCAGTCGGTACGATGTAGCGTTGTAAAAACAGAAATAATATTAGTACTGGGGCGATGGAAATTATCGAACCAGCAGCTACTAAGCGCCAGTCTAAAGAAAAAGTACCCGCTAATTTTGCCACGCCTAAAGGTAAGGTATAGAGTTTTTCGTCTTGAATAACAATTAACGGCCAGAGAAAATCACTCCAAGAGCCGATAAAAACGAAAATTGCTAGAGTTACTAACGCAGGACGAATGGCTGGTAACATTATGTGCCACCACAAGCCTAACTCTGAACTACCATCCATCCGCGCAGCTTCTTCAATTTCTTTAGGAACACCTATAAAAGCTTGTCGCAGTAAAAAAATGCCAAAAGCCGAGGCTAAACTAGGAAACATCATTCCCCAATAGGTGTTTACTAAACCTAGCTGGACTGTCAGGATGTATAAGGGAATCATGACAATCTGAAAGGGAATCATGATTGTCGAGACGATCGCCACAAAAATCCAGTCTCTCCCTGGAAATGATAGTCTGGCTAAAGGGTAAGCAGCCAAAGCACAAAATAATAAATTTAAACCAACAGTCAGTACAGAAACCAAAGTACTGTTATATAAATATTGGGCAAATGGTAAAGATTGCCAAACACTCACAAAATTGCCTAGGGTCGGTTGGCTAGGAAGTAATTGTGGCGGCGACTGTAATATATTTTCGGTGGGTGATTTCAACGCTGTACTAATTAACCACAGCAGCGGAAATAGTGTTAATAGTGCGATCGCTCCTAAAACTATATAAATTAATAAAATATTTAATTTGGGATTGTGCTTGATAAATTTCATAATTAACCTAATTTTTATAATTGGAAATCTAATTATAAACCTGGAATTATTCAAATAATTAAAACGTAATTCTGCAATCAAAAATCTCTAAACTTATTGTGCCATCTACTAAAGTTTGCAATGTAAAGATCATCGATAATTACATATCTCTATCTACATAAATTTGTATTTTTTGCGTCAGAAACAATTGTCTCTAACGCAAGCTATCGAATATAATATAACCCCTGAACTTAAGCAGTTTCAATCTGATTTACAGTGGTTCATCTTGAACTACTGTATGAGGTTGTGGTTCCCGCAAGCGTTGGGCAATTTGCTCTCGGCGATATTGTGCAAGTTCGCTGTAAAGCCGCTTGCGCGAGAGATTCACACTGCCAACAGGCTCATGTTCTAAGAGTGTATGCCAAGGTGAGAATAACATACCTTCATCTAAACGCTTGCGTTCTTCAAAATCGAATTTTTGACTAGGAATACGCACAGTTGCAACTTTAATAAATGGTGAATCTGCTTCTTGCCATTCCTGAATATGGTTTTCAATTGGTGTCTTTTCATCATCTATATAAAACTGAATCAGGAAGTCAAAAGAGGCTTCTTTACCTTCTAGCGTCAAATATTTGACTATTGCTTCCCGTAGGTAGTTTTCCGATTCTGGAATTGTTTCGGGAGGTTGTTCCGGCTGTTGTGGTTTGACGGAAAATTTGACAAATTTATCGCCAAACTTAAATGGAGCCATACTCCAATATTGAATTAAAAGTGGATTACCTATCTTCTTACTACCAATTTTTTGCAAAATAGCAAAGGCGTAAGTCAGTTCTTCCATTCGCTCTGGTGTAAGTTGTCCACTACCTGCTTTGGCTAAATCGGCATAATCACGAACATCTTTAGTCAAGAAAATAGGATAGTTGTTGAGAATAAAATCTTGTGTTTTTTCTTCGTCATCTAGCACTTTTTGTCCATCTACATTGATCACCTTGATGGCGATACCGCGAACATCAGGCTGGCTATCGGAGTTGAACGTACCACGTTTTTGAGGCGCACCACCATTAGAAAAACGAATCCACACAGGATAAGTTTGAGGGGTTTTAAACAAACCTACTCTCAAGTCTTCAGAAAGATGGGGTTCAATAATCAACTCTCCCCAAAGGAGTCCATGACTTTTGCTATGAATTTGGCGGAGGTCTGGGCCTGTTTGCTGTTGAGCTTGAAGACTAGTTGCTATAATCTCATCAAGCAGTGCTTCCTGCTCAGTGGTAGATGATACTGGATTATTCATAGAAAATATTTGATTATGTGTCTTCATTATCCTGAAGCTTTAATCTTTTCCAGTCAAGCCAGTTTCACTCACAACAATTTTTAGAGGTTTATCCCAAGGTGCGATCGGTATTCGCTGCAAGTAAGCAAAATCAAATACTATACCTATAGTTGATTTATTTGTCCATTCAGGAGAACTGAGTAAGCGGTCATAATATCCACCACCATAACCCAAGCGATATCCGCGAGAGTCGCAAGCTACACTAGGCACAAGAATTAAATCGACTTCACTAGGGTCTATAGTTGGTGCATCGGTATATGGTTCGCTAATACCATAGCTGTTAATTTGCAGTGAGTCTCCAGATTGCCAAATATGCCAAGATAGGGAATTACCAACGCAGCGCGGAAATCCCCATTGATATTTAGTATCTGCAAATAAGGGACTTAAATCAGGTTCTTGGCGAAAGCTGAAATATGCGAGTATTGTTTTTGCGTCACTATAAAAAATAAAAGTTTGTATTTGAGTGCAAATGCGATCGCTTTTTTCTCTCCATTCTTCAACAGACATCAATTGCCGTTTTTTTAGTAATGTGCGGCGTAGTTTAACTTTATCTAGCTGTATATCAACTATATCCATATAAAAATCTATTCATAAAAATTGTAGAGACGCTGCGTAGCAGCGTCTCTACAAACCTAGCCTAGAGCATTTGTATTGTATTTAAGCAGCGTTTTGACGATACCAATCAATGGTATTTTTCAGCCCTTCTCTAAAGCCAACTTGTGCGGTAAAGCCAAAAGCTTGCTTGGCGCGTTCTGTATCTAAACATCTGCGGGGTTGACCATTGGGTTTGTCGGTTTCCCAAACAATTTCACCGTCAAACTCCATCAATTCGCAAATCAGGGTAATCAAATCACGGATGGTGATTTCATAACCAGTACCTAAGTTCACTGGTTCCGATTCATGGTAGTTTTGCGTCCCCATAACAATTCCCCGTGCTGCATCTTCAGAATAAAGAAACTCGCGGGTAGGACTACCATCACCCCAAACTGGAAGTTGTTTATCTCCGTTAATTTGGGCTTCGTGAACTTTGCGAATTAATGCGGGAATTACGTGAGAACTTCTGGGGTCAAAGTTATCTTCTGGCCCGTATAAATTCACAGGTAATAGGTAAATTCCATTGAATCCATATTGCTGGCGGTAAGATTGCAGCTGAACTAACAACGCCTTCTTCGCCACACCGTAGGGTGCGTTAGTTTCTTCTGGGTAGCCATTCCAAAGGTCATCTTCTTTAAATGGCACTGGTGTAAATTTAGGGTAGGCACAGATTGTACCAACACAAACGAATTTTTCTACTCCAGCTTGATGGGCAGCATGAATTAGCTGGGTTCCCATAATTAAGTTGTCGTAGAATAACTCTGCTGGCTTTTCGCGGTTGAGACCAATGCCACCGACGTGAGCCGCTAGATGGATAATGATATCTTGTTGGTCAACTGCGCGTTGACAGTTTTCCCAAACACGGATGTCACATTCACGCGATCGCGGTACTGTAATTTTCGCATTATCAGCCCCAGCCTTACACAGCTGATCTATTACCTGACGACCGAGGAATCCCGCCCCACCTGTGACGAGAATCCTTTTGTTTTTCAGTTCTAAGGCGGTCATATTTTTATCCTCAGAGGTGTGAATCAGAAGTGGAGAGCGCCCAATTCTTGACGAATAGTAGCAATATCTACAGGCATTGATGAACCATTGCCATTGGGTGAAGTGTGACCCAATGCTTGTAAATCTGCTTCCACCATGAGGGAGACTAATCCTTCAAAGGTAACTGACGGTTCCCAACCTAACTTTTGTTTTGCCTTAGTAGGATCACCGATCAATAAGTCTACTTCGGCGGGACGCAGGTAGCGATCGTCAAACTCTATGTAATCTTGCCAATTGAGATTGACGTAACCAAAAGCTAACTCTAAAAATTCTTTCACTGAGTGGGTTTCACCAGTTGCAATTACATAATCATCTGGCTGTTCTTTTTGTAACATCAACCACATAGCTCGGACGTAATCTTTTGCGTAACCCCAATCTCGTTTAGCATCAAGATTACCCATATACAGCTTTTTCTGCTTGCCAGCTACAATTCTCGCTACTGCTCTGGTAATTTTACGGGTAACAAAAGTTTCTCCACGGCGTGGAGACTCGTGGTTAAACAAAATACCGTTACAAGCAAACAAATTGTAAGATTCGCGGTAATTTACTGTTTGCCAGTGAGCGTAAACTTTTGCACAAGCGTAAGGACTGCGGGGATAAAATGGTGTTGTCTCGCTTTGCGGTACTGCTTGGACTAAACCATACATTTCGGAAGAACCGGCTTGATAGAAACGGACTTCAGTACCAGTGCGTTGCTGATAATCTCGAATCGCTTCTAATAGACGCAGTGTACCCATACCCACTGCATCAACTGTATACTCTGGTGAATCAAAGCTCACCCTCACATGGGATTGCGCTCCCAAATTGTATATTTCGGTTGGTTGAACTTCTTCTAAAATTCGTCGCAGCGTTGTACCATCCGTCAAGTCACCATAGTGAAGCAATAACCGCACACCATCTTTGTGGGGGTCTTCGTAAATATGATCAATGCGGTCTGTATTGAAGGTGGAAGTCCGACGAATAATTCCATGAACTTCGTAACCTTGCTCTAACAAAAACTCACTTAGATATGAACCATCTTGACCTGTAATACCAGTAATCAACGCTCGCTTAGTTTGCACCATGCTCAATTATCCCTTGTGATTTTTGATCTGTATAGTTCCATTCCAACTGATACAACCTAGCAGCTAATGGCTAAATTGCCTAATGGGAAACTTACGGGTCTTAATTGATAGCAGAATTTTGCCGTAAACAAATATACTTAATTAAGAATTATTTAACAAGTCAATTTTGAGTAGATTAACTCAATGATTGGAGTAAATTTTTAATTTATTGCGTAAATTTTACCAAAACTTTATATAGTCTTGATTTTTGTTAAGCCTAGATCAATTGAAAATTTGAGGGATTTATTTATTAGGTTGTTGGCTTAAAGACTGGTAAAAATTGAAACTAGAAGACTAAATAGATAGTTAAATAGGGGCATTTATTGCCCCTATGATCAATGTTGAGTCTTGCTCAGTAAGCTCCGTTATTTTTAGGCATGATGACCACATCAATCGTTTTGAGTATTATCCACAAATCAAGCCAGAAATTCCGAAATTTCACATAGTGTAGGTCTATTTGAACTCTTCTGGGGTAAGGGATGTCATTACGTCCTGAAACCTGCCACAAGCCAGTAATTCCTGGTCGGATTGTTAATATCTGACCAATGTGATTCCCGTATTTTGGTAATTCTTCTGTTACTAGGGGGCGCGGCCCAACGACGCTCATGTCTCCTTTTAAAACATTCCAAAATTGAGGAAATTCGTCCAAGCTAGTAATACGGAGAAATCTCCCAATTGTGGTAATTCGCGGGTCATGTTTCAGCTTAAAACTGCTTTCAAATTCTTGCCGCAATTGGGGCGATGTTTCCATCATTTGCACGAGTATTTCGTCTGCATTGCTCACCATTGTGCGGAATTTAATACAATTGAAGCGTTTGTAGTTTTTACCTACCCGTTCTTGGACATAAAAAATCGGGCCTTCTGAGCTTAGTGCAATCAGTAAGGCCAAAATTAAGTAAAGGGGAAAAAACAAAATCAGTACTGATAGCGAAAACCCGATGTCGAATAGTCGCTTAACAAACTCTCCGTTTAAAGCCTGAACGGACAAACCCTTGGGTTTTACCTTGGGTGTCTTGGTTTTTTTACTACGTTTTAAGAAAGTACGCGTAGACGAGCTAGCGTCTTGCCGTAGGCTTCGCTTGCCGGAGAGGAGTGAGCTCTGGGCAGTCATCATACTCCTTAATAATCCACACCACACATAGTCCCAATCTTAAAGCCAAAATGAGGTGCTTCTGGAGGGAAGTTCCAAAAGCATACACAATTTCCGTACACAAATTTCGACCATTATTCTAAGTAGGGTCTGTTTTTGTGGCACTTGTTGAGAAAATCTAGATAACGCTGTGCAAAAACTTGCGGTGAAAACTGGGTAGCGTGCGATCGCAAATACTCAGGATTGATGGCATTGCGATACATTTCAAATTTTTCCACTGCCTCTGTCAAGGCTGCTACTGTTTGTTCTGGAAAAAATATACCAGTTCCTTGTTCTTTGTGCGATCGCACATCCTGCACTGTTTCTAAAGCACCCCCAGCCCCATAAGCAATTACTGGAGTACCACAAGCTTGTGCTTCTACTAAGGCAATGCCAAAATCTTCACAAGCTGCATACACAAATGCCCTGGCTTGAGCCATATATTTTTTTACTACATCATCAGGCTGCCAACCCAGTATTTTAATGTTAGAGTTGGCGATTTGGCGAATTTTTTCCATTTCTGAACCTGTACCAATTATGACCAATGGTAACTGCAATTTATTGAAAGCTTGGACAATTAAAGATACTTGCTTATAGCTAACTAAACGGGAAACAGTCAAGTAAAAATTTTCTTTTTGGAGAAAAAGCGGAAAAGCTTCTACATTAACTGGTGGATAAATAACTGCGGCTTCTCGTCGGTAGCAACGCCAAATTCTTCTCGCTGTGTGCTGGGAATTGGCAATAAAGTAATCAACGCGATTGGCACTTAAGACATCCCACTGGCGCAACTGATGTAGTAGATGCTTTGTTAACCACCCTGGTAAACCACTACCTAGTTTACTTTGCTGGAGATAATCAAAAGTCAAGTCCCAGGCATAACGCATAGGACTGTGACAGTAGCAAATATGCAGCTGGTCAGGGGTAGTTAGAACTCCTTTAGCTACAGCATGAGAAGAAGACAAAATTACGTCATATTGACGCAAATCCAGTTGTTCAATTGCCAAGGGTAACAAAGGCAAATATTTTTGCACTCCATTCCTCGCATAAGGAAAGTTTTGTAAGAAGGTCGTACCAATTTGACGTTTGTACAAGTAACTTTCAGAATTGCTGGATTCAAAGTCAATTAGGGCATATAAATCAGCATCAACGTGATTCAGAATTTCTTGTACAACTAGTTCTGAACCACCGGTGGCTTTAGGTGTTAACCACTCATGAACCAGAGCATATTTCAAGGACACAGTTAACTTGAGTAGGTGGAAAATATAGTCAGACAAATTGTAAGGAAGCGCCCCAGATTGAACTTCCGACGGAATTCCAGCACAAGTGGTTCCAGAGGGATGCAACAACCTGATAACCTCAAATGGGGTAGTAGGACATGGGGCGTAGGGATGAGGGGCTAGGGACTAGGGATGAGTATCAAAAACCGATAGATAATTTTATATATCTAACTTCTAAGCTCTAGCCTCTAACCTCTCACCTCTAACCTTTAGCCTCTGCATTAGATATAAAAGGGGAATTTATGCGAATTTTGATTATGGGTGGCACTAGGTTCATTGGTGTTTACCTAACTCAAATACTTTTAAAACAAGGCCATGAGGTGGTACTGTTCAATCGTGGTAATCGTTCTGTACCGTCAGGAGTAGGACAAATTATAGGCGATCGCACGGATGCAGCACAGCTGAAAGAAAAATTATCACAAGAAAATTTTGACATCATTTTTGACAATAATGGTCGAGAACTCAGTGATAGTCAGCCATTGGCAGAAATTTTCCAAGGTAGAGTGCAGCAGTTTATTTACATGAGTTCGGCGGGAGTATATCTCAAATCTGACCAGTTACCCCATGTTGAAGGGGATGCGGTAGACCCTAAAAGTCGTCATAAGGGTAAACATGAAACAGAAGCTTACTTGGCTGAACAAGGCTTACCCTTTACCTCTATTCGCCCAACGTATATTTACGGGCCGAGTAATTACAACGAATTAGAAAGCTGGTTTTTTGATAGAATTGTGCGCGATCGCCCAATTGCCATTCCGGGTAATGGATTACATATTACCCAGTTAGGTCATGTGCAAGATTTAGCAACAGCCATGTCTTTGGTTGTGGGTAATGAAAAAGCGATGGGACAGATTTATAATATTTCAGGCGATCGCTTCCTGACTTTTGATGGTTTAGCCCGTGCTTGCGCTGTAGCGGCTGGCAAATCACCAGATGCAATTAAAATAGTTCACTACGACCCGAAAAAGTTTGATTTTGGCAAGCGCAAAGCTTTTCCGATGCGCGTTCAACATTTCTTCGCATCGGTACAAAAAGCGCAAACAGAATTAAATTGGCAGCCCGAATATGATTTAATTTCTGGGTTAACAGATTCCTTGAACAATGATTATCTAGCCAATGGCAGGGATAAGAAAGAAGTTGATTTCTCTGTAGATGACGATATTTTAAAAGCCGTGTAGCGATTTATATTTGGTTGGGATCAATTCCCAATTCTCTTAACTTTGCGGCTAATTGTTCAGCCTTCTGGCTTTCCTGCTCCACGGGAGTAGGAATCCAATTTCCATCTGCATCATACCAGCGTAACCACAATCGCTCAATTCCTTGATAAGTTCCTTGCCAAAGTCCTAACCCCAACTGTAAACTCGGCATCCAAATTCTTGGTGTAGTTAAATCCATTTCACTGTAGCGCCCTGCGATCATTTGGAAAGCTTGTAATTTATCAGTGTAGCGGTCAAAGACAATATAGTAAGGAACTCGCAAAAGTCGTTCGTAAACTTCCCATTTTGTTGGCGGTTGGTTAACCTCCCGCAGAGTTTGTCCCACATCTTCTTTTTCTGTTCCTGGAGATAGGAATTCAACTACTACAAAAGGTGCAATACCTTCTTGCCACATCACGTAACTTAAACGTAAATCTTTTTGTTCATAAAGACGAGAACCACCTACAACCGCAAACCAGTCTGGGTGCTTGTACCATAGTGGATAGTGAGGGTCATAATAGAGATTTAAATCACTAGCAATAAATATTTCATCTCCAGGGTATTCTGGTGGAGAGAAAGTGTCTTCTAACAGGCGAGATTGCCAAATATGAAATTGGTCGGGCAAGCCAGGTTCCTTTGGATCTTCACTAGGAAGCTCATACATTGTAGGTAAGAATTTTTTTGCGGGACGAGGAGGGTCTGTTTGATACATATTATTATTATTCGGAGGAGTAAAAATAAATAGAGATTTCGTCTAGTGTTAGTTTTGTTTATAGAAACATACTTAATATAAGTTCAATTATATATAAGTTAAATAATAAATCAAATCTTAAAGATGTATGCTCACAGCATTAGTAACTGGTGGTGCTGGATTTATCGGTGCAAACTTTATTCTTTTAGCCCGAAAAAATAATTGGTTTAACATTATTAATTTAGACAAACTAACCTATGCTAGTAACTTAGAAAATTTGGCGGAATTAAAAGGCGATCACAACTATCATTTTGTGCAAGGCGATATTAGTAACATTGAATTAGTGAGTTATTTGTTAAATCAATATCAACCTGATGTAATTATCAACTTCGCTGCGGAAACTCATGTTGACCGCTCTATTTTTAGTCCGCAGCTTTTTATTCAAACTAATGTATTTGGTACATTTAATTTACTAGAAGCCAGTCGATTTTATTGGCAAAAACTTTCACCAGAAAAACAGCAACAATTTCGGTTTCTACACGTATCTACAGATGAAGTATATGGCTCACTTCAACCTGATGACCCAGCCTTTCGAGAAGATACACCCTACGCACCTAATAGTCCTTACGCCGCTTCTAAAGCCGCAGCGGATCATTTTGTGCGGGCATACTATCACACATATAAATTGCCTACTTTAACAACCAATTGCTCAAACAATTATGGAATGCGTCAATTTCCCGAAAAACTCATTCCTTTGATAATTTTAAATGCTCTAGATGGTAAGCCTTTACCTATATATGGTGATGGCCAGAATATTCGAGATTGGCTTTATGTGATCGACCATTGTGAGGCTATATATTTAGTTTTCCAACAGGGAAAAATTGGTGAAACCTATAATATTGGTGGACTGAACGAACAAACAAATTTAACAGTTGTAAACAAAATCTGTGCCATACTTGATGAATTAGTACCAAAACCTAATTTTTCCTATTCCTCTTTGATAAATTTTGTTCCAGACCGCCCTGGACATGACCGAAGAT
The DNA here is from genome assembly GCF_059384975.1 of Nostoc sp. C96. NCBI lineage: Bacteria > Bacillati > Cyanobacteriota > Cyanophyceae > Nostocales > Nostocaceae > Nostoc > Nostoc sp. C96. Next base: position 3,481,743 of record NZ_CM182020.1, read on the forward strand.
ATGCAATTGATTGTAGTAAAATCAGGCGTGATTTAGGTTGGCAACCTCAAGAAAACTTTGATAGTGGTTTAAGAAAAACCGTGCAATGGTATCTTGATAATTCAGATTGGGTCAATCAAGTACGTTCAGCAACTTACCTAAACTGGTTGAAACAAAACTACGAAAATCGCAAATGAAAGGAATTATTTTAGCGGGTGGCTTTGGTACACGTCTTTATCCGATTACTAATGTTGTGAGTAAACAACTTATGCCGATTTATGACAAGCCGATGATTTATTATCCCTTGTCTGTATTAATGTTGGCAGGAATTCGAGAAATTTTAATTATTTCTACACCAAATGATTTGCCATTATTACAGGAACTTTTAAAATATGGTAGTCAATGGGGTTTACAGTTTAGCTATATTGAACAGCTTTATCCAGAAGGTTTAGCTCATGCTTTTATTTTAGGAAAAGAGTTTATTGCCAATCAGCCAGTCTGCTTAATTTTGGGTGACAATCTATTTTATGGTAATGGTTTAAGAGAAGTATTACTGAGAGCCGCACAACTAAAAGAAGGTGGACTGGTTTTTGGCTATCAAGTAAAAGATCCGCGGCCTTATGGCGTGATTGAATTTGATGCGGATGGTTGGGTAACAGGAATAGAAGAAAAACCTGCAATACCCAAATCTAAATATGTAATTCCCGGAATTTATTTTTATGATGCTCAAATTGGAGAAATTGCAGCTAATCTTCAACCTTCGGCGCGGAATGAACTAGAAATCACTGATGTGAATATGGCTTATTTAAAGCAAGGAAAATTAAGAGTTGAGCTTTTAGGTAGAGGATATGCGTGGTTAGATGCAGGAACTCATGAATCTTTACATCAAGCTGCTAATTTTATCCAAACGTTAGAAGAACGGCAAGGATTAAAAATAGCTTGTATTGAAGAAATTGCCTACAATCAAGGTTATATAGATGCTAATCAACTCAAAGAATTAATTAAACCAATGGCTAAAAGTAGCTATGGTCAATATTTAATCTCAATTTTAGAAGACGATTATCTCATTGCTAGAAAAAGACCAAAATGTTTCATTAATTCTCATTAAAAACTCCGAGTACCTACGCGTAAACTTAGCGCACCTCTGCGTTTAAATTTTACTCCACAGTACTCACCTTTGGCGGTAAAAGATAAATCAACCCTGATATTAAAGTTAAAGCAACCGAAATCCAAAAGGCAATTAATGATAGAGTTTGCCATTGTGATGATAAAGGTGCAATCAAAAATGCGATCGCTACTATTTGACTCACCGTTTTCAGCTTACCCCAAATATTCGCCCCGGTGATCGTCGTTTGATTCACCCGCCAACCTGCGATCGCTAATTCTCGCGCTAAAATCAAAAACACTCCCCAAGCTGGAACTTTCCCTAACTCAATCAATACCATCAACGGCGCAAGCACCAAAAATTTATCGACTAAAGGATCTAAAAATTTACCTAAATCACTAACTTGGTTGAGTTTCCGCGCTAAATATCCATCTAACCAGTCAGTTAACGCCGCCACAAGAAAAATCGCCAAACATATCCACCTAGCCTGAGAAGTAGGATTATACAAACCGTATAGCAGAAATGGGACACCCAGAAGGCGAGAAAAAGTAATCCAGTTGGGTAAAGTCATGATTTGGGTTGAGGAATTATTTATAATTTTAACCAACCAAATAATTGCCCCAATGTCAAATTTAAATCCCTGACTAAATCGGGAACTGGTAATATATCTTCTTCGTTTTCTAAATATATTATTTGCTGGTGAGGCGGATAAACTAAAACACAATATTCTTCTGGATCAATTAACCAACCTAAGCTAGTACCATGATTTAAACAATGTAAAATGTTTTTGGTAACTTTGGTTGTACTTTGTTCAGGAGAGAGGATTTCAATTGTCCAGTCTGGATATGTATTAAAAACATTGGCAATGTTACCCTTTTCATCTACTGGAATCCGATTCCAAGCAAATACAGCGACATCTGGAACAGTGGAACGTCCACCAAAAGTACAGCGTAGTTCTGGAAAAGCACGTGCAGCCTTTTTAGGTTTGCCTACACCGTTAATTGTCGTAACTAATTCACCTTGAAGTATGCTATGTTTACCTTGAGGCATAGGTTTTTGAATAATTTCACCATCAATATATTCACTTGCTGGTTTAGTTTCTGGTAATTGTAAAAATTCTTCTAAAGATATCCGGCGAGTTGGTGTTTTAATCATAATATTTACCTGCACGTATTTAAACTGGAGTTTAGCGTAAATCAATTGATTTGTTGCTGAAAGATTGCAGATAGTAAACAAGGCCTGAGGGTCATTTACATGGCATGATCTGTATTTTGAGATCATCCAAAACAATAGTATGACTGACAATATAAATTTTCGCATTGAGCGCGACTCAATGGGCGATCGCCAAATTTCTAGTAACGTTTATTACGGCATCCAAACTTTACGCGCCACAGAAAACTTCCCTATCAGCGGTATCAAACCTTTACCTACTTACGTAGATGCTTGCTTGATAATTAAAAAAGCTACTGCAATTGTTAACGGTGAATTAGGCTGTATTTCTCAAGATGTTAGTCAAGCAATTGTCAAAGCCACCGATGAAATCCTCGCCGGACAATTACGCGATCAGTTTGTGGTAGATGTTTATCAAGCTGGTGCTGGAACTTCTCACCACATGAATGTTAACGAAGTTTTAGCAAATCGGGCGTTAGAAATTCTCGGTGATGAAAAAGGTAATTACAAAAAAGTTAATCCTAACGACCATGTAAACTACGGCCAGTCTACCAATGATGTCATCCCCACAGCGATTCGGATTGGTGGTTTATTAGCACTGACTCATACATTGCACCCAGCTTTAGAAAAAGCGATCGCTGCCTTAGAAAGCAAAGCGGTAGAATTTCAAGATATTGTCAAATCTGGCAGAACCCACATGCAGGACGCTGTACCTGTGCGTTTGGGTGATACTTTTGCAGCTTGGGCGCAAATTCTCACAGACCATCAAAACCGCATCTATACTGCATCTGGAGATTTGATGGTGCTGGGTTTGGGTGGTAGTGCGTCGGGTACAGGGATGAATACCCATCCTTTGTATCGCGCCCGTGTGGTGGAAGTTCTCTCAGAATTGCTGAATATGCCTTTAGAACCTGCACCTCAGCTAATGGCAGCTATGCAGAGTATGGCACCGTTTGTCAACGTTTCTGGGGCTTTACGCAACTTAGCCCAGGATTTAGTCAAAATATCTCACGATTTGCGATTGATGGACTCTGGGCCGAAAACTGGTTTGAAGGAAATTCAACTTCCCCCAGTGCAACCAGGTTCCTCGATTATGCCAGGAAAATATAACCCAGTGATGGCAGAGATGACATCAATGGTGTGTTTCCAGGTGATGGGTTACGACAGTGCGATCGCTCTTGCCGCCCAAGCGGGACAATTAGAATTGAATGTGATGATGCCGTTAATTGCTTATGATCTGATTCACAGCATTGAAATTCTGGGCAATACCATCGCCGTGCTGACAGAACGCTGTATTCAAAATATTACTGCCAACCGCGATCGTTGTTTGGCTTATGCTGAAGGTAGTTTAGCTTTAGTAACCGCACTCAACAATCATATTGGTTATCTCAATGCTGCGGAAGTCGCCAAAGAATCCTTAGCTAGTGGTAAATCTTTACGACAGATTGTTTTAGAAAAAGGGCTGATGACAGAAGCCCAATTAGCCGAAGTGTTAAATCTAGAACAAATGAGTAGTATTGTACCCCTCAAGACAGAATCTTAATCTATCGATTCAAACAACGTAGGAAGATAGAACAAGAAAGAAATTTATCTTTCTCCTATCTTCACTACACGCAATTATTTACCTATGCAGACATACAAACCATCTGTCAGCTTAATTAGGGCTACGTCTTACGAAAGCGCAGCTTTACGGGAATCTTTAACCACTTTGCTAGAACCCTTGGGAGGAATAACCGCTTTTGTCAAACCCGGACAAAAGGTATTACTCAAGCCTAATCTCCTCACAGGCGCACGTCCTACCAAGGAATGTACTACCCGCGCTGAACTGGTTTACGAAGTTGCCAAAATGGTTATCGAAGCTGGTGGTAAACCGTTTTTAGGCGATAGTCCCGCTTTTGGAAGTGCGAAGGGAGTCGCCATTGCGAATGGTTATCTACCTTTAATTCAAGAACTCAATCTTCCCATCGTCGAATTTCATGGTCAGCGTTACCAAACAGTCAGCGAAAATTTCAACCATTTGCTACTGTGCAAAGAGGCGATGGAAGCTGATGTAATTATTAATTTGCCCAAAGTTAAATCACATCTGCAATTGACTTTAACAATGGGCGTGAAAAATTTATTTGGTTGCGTTCCCGGTAAGATGAAAGCTTGGTGGCACATGGAAACTGGGAAAGATGCTAACCGTTTTGGAGAGATGTTAGTAGAAACGGCTAAAACAATCAACCCAGATTTGACAATTTTAGATGGCATTATTGGTCATGAAGGCAATGGCCCTAGTGGTGGAGAACCTAGGAATTTAGGAATTTTAGCCGCAGCATCAAATGTATTTGCTTTAGATAGGGCGATGTTAGAAATTCTCAATGTTTCACCTCAGCAAGTTCCAACTGTTGCTGCTTCCCAAAGACTTGGGGTTTGTCCTGAACTAGATGAAATTGAATTTCCGCTGTTACATCCTGATTTATTACAAATCTCAGATTGGCGCTTACCAGATAAATTAATGCCAATTGATTTTGCTATGCCCCGCGTGATCAAGTCTACGTTTAAACATCTTTACATTCGATTTATCAAGGAACCGATGAATACATATAGCAGAGGTTAGTTTAAATGGGCAATTTTAGAGAATCAGTAAGTGCAAATTCGGCTACAGCAACTCTAAAATTCCCAGAGTAATCTTTAATTACCCTCCGATTGCTTAACCAGACAACCGCCATCATTTAGTGGCGGTTTTTTATGTAATGAATTTGTCATCAAACTTTGATTTATTTAATAGTCGTAAATCAGAAATATTTGGCGATCGCCTGCTCTAATTCTTCAGGTATTTGTACTCTACCTATGTATAGATTGACAAACCCAAAGTAATGTTACATAACACTAGTATAGTAAATTAACAAATTTATTTTTCGTGTGATTACTGAATTTGCAATTACTAGTCAGTGAATATGTCTATGCTGATTGAGAGTATATTTTTATCTGCTCATTTAATTATGATTAGCCAATTTTAATTGGTTGCTTGTTATGCTGAGTGGCATAGTAAAAATCATCAAAGTCTTCAGTAATATTTCGGTAGACTTTGCTTGTGAGTAAAATTATCTAAACTCTAAAACCAGCCTGTATCGAGTATTTGCAGATGTTATAATGAAAGCAATTGCTCTAATATAAGTTAATAATTTATATCAGCACAAAAGAAAAAATGTAGTTTTTGATGCAATTTATTAACCTCTGCTTAACCAAAAGATGGCAAATCATAGCAAGAGACTGTAACATAATATTCACTTAGATAATTCCGAAATGTTTTTCTTGAACTTTGTATCAATCTTGTCGGAGATAAAATTATTGTTATGACACCTGCCAAACTGGTTCACTTTTTTGACTGCTACACAGTAGTCAGTAAAAAATCGCTAAAATGGCATCAAGAATCTCTCCGAGAGATAAAACTTATCAAGTGAGTTGAAGAAGTTCAAATTTGTATGGATTCAAATAGTCAGTCTGCTAACCCTACCGCTACATATTCCCATCGTTTGGCAGACCTTGTGGGAACCGCGATCGCTCTGTTAACTTTAACGCTACCTCTATTTGTCATCGCTCATTATTCATCCAATGATGTACCCAATAATCAGCAACCCCTGACATATCAACTGCATAAAAGCTCGGAGTAAACTGCACTTACTTTAGTTAATCATCCTAAAAAAAGCGTCGCTAGTATTTCAAGCGGCGCTTTTTCAATTTATTACAAAGCAATTTCAGCTTGCATCACAGTTGAGTCACTCGTAGGTTGAAGATGAAAACCAAGTTGCTCACAAACTCGTTGCATTCCGTGATTATCACTCAGGATGTTGGCTGTAACCCGGCCAATGTTTTCTTGACGACTAACTTGTAGTAACCGCCGGACTAGTTCTGTACCTAAACCCTGACACTGATAGCGATCGCTCACAATCATAGCGAATTCCGCTGCATCGGTACCGTGCAGTTTACTTAATCGCCCAACTGCCAAAATCTGCTTTGTTTTTGTTTGTGGATTTTGGTGTTCTGCTACCAGCGCCATTTCGCGGTCATAATCAATAAAGCAAATGCGCGTGAGTCGTTCGTGAGTAATGCGCTGACTCAGCTTAATCAAGTGAAAGTAACGAAAATAAACGCTTTCTTCTGATAGCGTCTGGTGAAACTGCACCATCAATGGTTCATCTTCTGGGCGAATGGGACGAATGGTAACTGACATACCGTTTTTCATTGCCCACTCGCTAATGTATTGGCTGGGATAGGGACGAATGGCTAATTTTGGTAGTTGCTGTTCTTGAATATCTGGGGTGTGCAGAACAATGCGCCCATCCAAAGCAATCAATCCTCCAGAGTTTAAAGCAGTTGGAGGAATTGCCAGCAACGGGTTGATATCTATTTCTTTAATCCACGGTTGTTCTACTACCAACTGGCTAAATGCCACCATCAATTGTTCCAGGGCTGCCATATCAACACTTTCTCTTCCCCGCACACCTTTGAGGGCTTTGTAAATTTTGGTGTGTTCCATCATCCGCCGCGCTAAAGTTGTGTTCAGGGGAGGCAGAGCGATCGCTCGATCCTGAAATACTTCTACTAGTTGCCCTCCAGTACCAAACAACAGCACTGGCCCAAATTGGGGATCAAGACTACTGCCAATAATCAGTTCGTAGCCGTCGGTTTTCACCATTGGCTGTACTGTTACGCCTAAGAAGAGTGCTGAGTTTTGAGTTTTTAGTGCTGAGTAGTGAGGGTCTTTGGCTATTTTTTCTTCAATGGAGGATTTGATGGTGCGATAGGCTTGTCTGACTGCTTTCGTATCTCGAAGATTTAACTGCACACCGCCGACATCGGTTTTATGAGTAATGACGTGGGAATACAGTTTGACAACTACGGGATAGCCAATACCCTCAGCACATTTAACTGCTTCATCCTCACTTTTTGCTACACAAGTTTCTACAACTGGAATGCCATAGGCTGCTAATATTTGCTTAGATTCAAACTCTGTCAGGATTGTTCGCCCGTCTTGACGAGCAGCGGAAATAATTTTGGTGACTAAGTTGCGGTCTGGTATACCTGAGTTGGGATCAACCGCAGGTAAAACAGGGGTTTCGTAGATACCACGCAAGTTGTAGCTAGACTGCCACATATAACTAAATACCCGCGTCGCCGTATCTGGATAGCGATAAGTAGGAATAGATTGACGATTGAGAATCGTTTCACCAGCCGTAACTTCTGCACCACCCATCCAACTAGCGAGAATTGGTTTACCGGGGATTTTGGCGTAAGTTTTCAATTGTTCGGCGGTTTGGGTGGGGTCTGTCATGGCTTGGGGTGTGAGAATAACCAACAAGCCGTCACTATTGGGATCATTCGCCGCAATTTCTAAAGCTTGGGTATAACGTTGGGGATCAGCATCTCCCAGAATATCAATTGGGTTGTTGTGGCTCCAGTGAGTGGGGAGGATTTTGTCAAAAGATGCGATCGCCTCTGAGGAAATTGCTGTTAGTTCGCCACCAGCTTCAATCAAAGCATCGGTCGCCAAGACTCCTGGCCCGCCTGCGTTGGTTAAAATAGTCAAGCGCGGCCCCTTGGGACGTGGCTGTTTTGCTAATACCTCCGCCACATCAAATAAGTCAGAAATACTATTAACCCGCAACACCCCACAACGGCGAAAAGCTGCATCTAACACTGCATCACTTCCCGCCAACGCGCCTGTATGGGAAGCTGCGGCTTTGGCGGCTGCTTCTGTACGCCCCGCTTTAATGACAATGATTGGCTTGGTGAGAGCAACTTCTCGCGCGGCGGAAATAAAAGACCGCGCATCACCAATAGATTCCATGTAAATCACAATACTTTTGGTGTGGGGGTCATCACCGAGATAGTAAATCAAATCACCCCAACCCACATCTAACATTGAACCGATGGAAACAAAGGCACTAAAACCGACGTTTTCCTGAAAACTCCAGTCCAGAATCGCCGTACACAGCGCGCCACTTTGACTAATAAAGCCGACATTTCCCGGACGCGCCATTGCACTGGCAAAGGTCGCATTTAAGCCACTTAGGGGACTCATCACTCCTAAGCAGTTAGGGCCAATAATGCGAATGTTACCACGACGGGCTTGTGTCAAAATTTCTTGTTCTAAAGCGATACCTGTTGCACCAGCTTCTTTAAAACCCGCAGAGATGACAATCGCACTTTTCACCCCCGCATCTACACACTCCGCAATGATTCCTGGAACTGTGGGTGCTGGTGTGGCAATCACAGCTAAATCTACAGTTTCGGGGATATCGGCAATTTTGGGATAGGCTTTGATTCCCAACACACTATGGCGCTTGGGATTAACGGGAAAAACAGTTCCCCCAAACGGATTCGTGATTAAGTTCCATAGCAGAGTGCGTCCTACGCTACCAGGTGTTTCACTAGCACCAATCACAGCTACAGTCTTTGGTGCAAAAATAGCATCAAGAGGATTAAGCTTCTCTGCCTGCAAGATATCAAAGGCGCGATCGCTTGTGGGCTTGAGAGATTTCTGCATCAATCCTCCTTAAGTAATAGTGCTGAGTCACCGAACTTTGCTCAACGCGGGGAACCCGCGCACGCAAGTTCTCGCTGAGTAATGAATGAATTTTTCGCCAGAAAACGAACAATTAAGGTTTAAAACCCTTACCCGCTATACCCGGTCTCAATAGACAATCTTTGTGTGTAAGTCATATTTTGTTTTCAGTCTATGCTTGAGTTCAGCACAGGTTTGATTTCATCCAGAAATTTTTAAACTTGTCGAGAATCTGCATAATTTTTCCGAGTGCGATTGCTTTACCTGTTTCAGTGATCTGTGAGATGCGATCGCCAAATTCAAAGTTAACTCCGGGTACTGTCACCCACACAGCAGGCGGACAGTGGCCATAGAGTGTTTGGGTTAAAGCTAGAAGTGATTGGGGATCGGCTGCATGACCAGCGATCTCATTTTCCCTAGAAGGTGAAAGCGATCGCACCTGCACATCAAAAGATTCTGAAGGCACATAAGCATCAATAAAAATTGCCAATTCTGCATTTGCCAAAGCATCAGCTAATTCGGGTGTTAGTTGGTGAACTGCTAAGGATTTCACCGCCGATAAATGCCAAGAGGCAATTTCATCTGCTATTCTTTGACCAATGCCATCATCACTACGCAAGTCATTACCGTAACCAATTACCATAACGGTTGCATTCATGTTTTTCGCTTGCTTTCATGCACTAAAAATTAGTTTTAAATCTGCACGTTTAAAATGTAATTAGTTTTGATGGTTCATGATTTGAACCTATAAAAAGAATTTGAGGAACTTGTGAGGAATAAGAAAATTCCTGTAAATTACTATTACTATAATTTGATAAATTGATGCAATTTCTCTTGTAATTTTGTGCATCAGCAGTTTTATGATGAATTTGAAACAAAAATATTTGAGGCTGTTTTATGTCTGAAATAAATTATCAACAGCCGATTAATACGGTGGCTACTCTTTTAGAAAAATATGCTGAGGGAGAACGAGATTTTAGTAAAGCCGAACTCGGTGATGCTGATTTGGCAGGGGTAAACCTCAAAGGTTCAGACCTAAGTTATGCTGACTTAAACAGTGCGAATCTTGCAGATGCTAATCTCCGAGGGACTGACTTCAGCTTTTGTGACCTTTCGCAAGCTAATTTGAGAAATGCAGATTTGCGGGGAGCATTATTGATGTCAGCTGATCTCCGCCAAGCTGATCTCCAAGGTGCAAAGTTAGAAAAAGCAGATTGCGATCGCAGTACTCATTTTCCCCCAGATTTTGATTTAGTTCAGGCTGGAATCCAACTAAAATCAGACACCTAATACTTGAATTTCATTTAGTTGATGAATCACCACATCCGCACCTTGGACATGATCTGATTTTCCAATCCAGGTTATCCCAATACAACCTGCGGCTTTGGCGTTTTTTGCCATAAGCATATCGCCAACCGCATCACCTACCATCAGTGCAGTGTTTGGTTCTACTCCCACAACTTCACAGGCTTGCAAAAACAAAGCTGGATCTGGTTTACCAGGGCCATCATCCACACCGATTTGAGCTTGGAGATAATCACCCAAATCATACCTAGCGACAAAAGCTTGAACTTCAGCTGTTACGGCTGCTGAGATTATACCGAGTTTGAGTCCTGCGGTTGAGAGAGATTGTAACAATTCCAAACTACCAGGATAAAGAGGTGCGGGAGAGGCTTCGAGATATTTCTCGGCTTCGTTTAAACTTTGACGGGCGATTCTGAGTGATTCAAACCATCCTCTACCAGTTTCAGCAATATAAGCTGCGGTAGCAATTTCGGTTTCTCGGCGACTGGCGACTGTCAATAAACCCGCCGGATCGATAGAATTGCCATTGATCCCAAAAGCCATTAATAATGGTTCGCCAATTCCGGGAAATTGAGCATCAACAATTCGTGCTGCTTTTTGTCCCAGCGATCGCAAATAATCTTCAGAGTCTTCTAATGTACCGTTTTTGTCAAAAAAAATTGCCTGAATATTAGAAAAACTTACATTTTGACATTTAATAGTTACCAAAATCTTTCACCCCGCTAAAAAAGATTCAAATTATGAATAAACAACAAAAAAAGAGGGATTACCCCTCTTTTTTCAGGTTTTAATGCAATTATCTACTGATTTTACTCTTCAATAGCTACTGGTATTTCTTCTTCAATAGCTGCTGGGATTTCTTCTTCAGTTTCGGTAGCTGCTGGAATATCTTCTTCAGCAACAACTTCTTCAGCAGTTGGTGTTAAAGTTATACCTTGTTGTTTAGCTAACAGTTGCTCACGATACTTAGCTGCCATTTCTTCAGCTTTATCGTAGACCAAATCACGGTTTTTAATCATATCACCGGGTTCTGGTTCTAACTGCTTGGTAGACAAGGAAATCCGGCCTCTTTCTGCATCCAAATCAATGATCATCACTTTCACTTCATCATTGACATTGAACACGCTATGAGGTGTATCAATATGTTCGTGAGAAATTTCTGAGATGTGCAACAAGCCGCTAACACCACCAATATCGATGAAAGCACCGTAAGGCTTGATACCACGAACTGTCCCAATTACTACTTCGCCAACTTCCAGGCGGTTCATCTTACGCTCAACTAGCGCCCGACGATGAGATAGAACTAGGCGGTTACGTTCTTCATCTACTTCCAAGAACTTCAATGGTAGTTCTTCACCCACTAATTCTTCTTTAGGCTTGCGGGTGCTAATGTGGGAACCAGGGATAAATCCACGCAATCCCTCAATGCGTACCAATGCACCACCACGGTTTGTCGCAAATACACCAGAACGCACAGTTGCATCTTCTGCTTGCAACTGACGTACACGCTCCCAAGCCCGCATGTATTCAATACGGCGGATTGAAAGGGTCAACTGACCATCTTCGTTTTCATCGGTGAGGATGAAAAATTCCCGTGTTTCGTTTGACTGTAATACTTCTTCCGGGCTGTCTACCCGGTTGATAGACATTTCTTGTATAGGTATATATGCTGCTGTTTTAGCACCGATGTCAATCAGAGCGCCGCGCGGCTCTATACTGAAAACCGTTCCTGGTACAATATCTCCAGGGCTAAAGTGATAGTCGTATTTGTCAAGTAGAGCAGCGAAATCTTCGTGAGTAAATCCAATTTCTGTAGCGGTTATGTTCTGATTGACCATGCTGATTTGTTCCTGGTTCTAGTCTCCGTAAATTTTTGTGACATAATCGTAATGCCTGTGTAAGTCACTGAAGACCAGTGTACACTTACATCCTTATTAATCCTAGCGTAGAAAGCTAGTGTTAACACATATCGACTTCCAGATAGAAGATTATATCACATAACAAATTGCCTTTTGCAATCTGCCGAATGGTATAAGGCGATTATATATATATATAAATAAGTAAAATATCCGCTGTTATCGCTAAATAACAGCGGATATTTTGCAAAGCTGAGGAATAGTAATCTACTACTCGTCTTTTTTCTCAATGCGGGGGGGTTCGCGGAAGGCGATCGCAAAAAACAGAACGCCTATACACAAAGTAAAAATTAAGATGTATGCAACGCTTTCCATATCAAAAGCTCCTGCTTATCCAGCCAGTAAAAAATGAAACATAAAGAGTGAAGCAATGAATTTCATACTTCAGACTTCACCCTTCATACTTGTTTAGAGGGCTTCCTTCCGGCGGGTTGATTTATCACCCACTTTCTGGAATAGACCCCATTCGACTTGCTCTTCTAGATCGGCTTCTACACCAGCAAATACGTCTCGGTAAATTGTCCGAGCGCCGTGCCATAAGTGACCGAAGAAGAATAATAAAGCAAATACCGCGTGTCCAAAGGTAAACCAACCTCTAGGACTGGTACGGAATACACCGTCAGAATTCAAGGTTTCCCGGTCAAATTCAAAGATTTCACCGCCTTGAGCTTTACGGGCATATTTCTTCACATCAGCAGGATCTGTGAAGGTCTTACCATTTAAGTCGCCACCGTAGAAGCTAACAGTGACACCAGTTTGTTCAAAACTATACTTGGATTCTGCCCGACGGAAAGGAATGTCAGCGCGAACAACACCATCGCTGTCGGTCAAAATTACGGGGAAGGTTTCAAAGAAGTTAGGTAGACGACGTACAGTCAATTCTCTACCTTCAGCATCTGTGAAGACGGCGTGACCTTGCCAAGACTGAGCAATACCATCACCCTTAACCATAGGCCCTGTACGGAACAGACCACCTTTGGCGGGGCTATTACCAACGTAATCGTAGAATGCCAGCTTTTCAGGAATTTGTGACCAAGCTTCAGACAAGCTTGCACCGTTAGCAACACTAGCTTGAACACGACGGTCAATTTCTTGACGGAAGTAGCCTTGATCCCATTGGTAGCGGGTAGGGCCAAAAAGTTCAATTGGGGTTGTAGCGCTACCGTACCACATAGTGCCGGCAACGACGAAAGCTGCAAAGAATACCGCAGCAATACTGCTGGAAAGTACGGTTTCAATGTTACCCATCCGTAGAGCTTTGTATAGCCTTTCGGGAGGTCTGACTGTGAGGTGGAATAAACCAGCAATAATGCCAACAACACCAGCAGCTATGTGGTGAGCCACAATACCACCGGGGTTAAAGGGGTTAAAGCCATCTGGCCCCCATTCTGGTGCTACCGCTTGCACGCTTCCGGTGACTCCGTAAGCGTCAGAAATCCACATACCTGGGCCGTAAAGTCCGGTGAGGTGGAATGCGCCAAAACCAAAACAAAGTAAACCAGATAAGAACAGGTGAATCCCAAACATCTTGGGCAGATCTAAGGCTGGTTCACCAGTGCGGGGATCTCTAAATAGTTCTAAATCCCAGTAAACCCAGTGCCAAACTGCGGCTAGGAACAATAAACCAGAAAGTACGATGTGAGCAGCAGCTACACCTTCAAAAGACCAGAAACCAGGGTCACTCGCCGGGCCACCTGTGACGCTCCAGCCACCCCAAGATTGGGTAACGCCTAGACGTGCCATGAAGGGCAGCACGAACATCCCTTGTCGCCACATGGGGTTAAGAACTGGATCGCTGGGGTCGTAAATGGCTAGTTCATACAACGCCATTGAACCAGCCCAGCCTGCCACCAGGGCTGTGTGCATCAAGTGTACAGAAATCAGCCGCCCTGGATCGTTCAGAACAACTGTATGTACTCGGTACCAAGGTAGTCCCATCGACTACGCTCCTCCTCGAAGAGTTATGTTTACAAAGCAATTTTTTTACTGAATTTCTCAGATAGGCGAAGACCGCTTCTCAAAGAAATCTCTGAGTTTTTTTATTGCCAGGGTTCTGAGTTTAACCACGGCTCAGTCTTGATGATTCAGACTGTGTGGCTTATTTGGCAACACTTAGACGCTGTGGTAGCTGTACCTTGTGGGGTAGAGATCGCTTTTTTAACCAACCCTTATTCTGAGAGAACTTGGCAAATACCTTGCGAGTATTTGGGTAATAGAGCGAGCTACCTTTGTGGCAGCCGCCTTTTGGTCGTCTACGCAATTGCCATACAAAAATGAGAATGTTTTAAAAAGTGTAACTATTGATGGAACTGTTTGCAAGCGTGTAAATAGATGCGATCAATATCCCATCTGTGTTATTTTCTCACAAATCTCCGTCACAATTTCATTTACGTATGTTCTGGTAATGGGAAGAGGAAGGGGTGTAGGGATATGAGAATATAAGGGCGTAAGGGAGTAGGAGTGCCACATCGCGTTACTTATAAGTTTAAAGATCCTCACCTACACCCAGTTTCAACTGGCAATTTTTGTACGTAATTCCTGACTCAGCTAAATTACTGTGTCACCAAGTGGATATTTTGTAGCTGACACTTAGCTTCCGCCGTATTCAGACGTTCAATTACCTGTTCGGAACTCATTAGACGCTTTAGCACTACTTGACCAATTGTTTGGCTGGCAATTTCTGAGGTTGATGGTTTAACTTCTATTGTTAAAACAGCTTCTTCTGTACGATAAAGCCAGAGCAATTCATTGTTTTCTACTATACAAATATTCATCCGCTGAATATCTGGTTGTCGTCGCCATGCGGTGATTTGCCACAATCCATCGGATGACCATACTCTACCTATATTCCATCCTTCAGAAAGAAAAAAATATTTCACGGTTTTATCTCGCTATTTTGACTATAAATTTTGATATCAACACCCTCTAAACTTTCTCGGTAGATGTAGTAAGTAAAGCTGCCTTGCCACTGAAGCTATGATGGCAATGTTCCTGATAATTCTCTTTAAAACCTATCCTTATTAGTTAATAGGCTAACTTTAAATGTTAACAACTAAAGCTAATTGAGCAGCTTAACAAATTTTCTTTCACAAAATCTTATTAATTTAAGATAATTTCATTTGGTAGGCAAAATTCAAATTAAATAATCAAGTTCTACGGATTTTTAAACGCAGAGATTGTCTGATAAGGTCGGCAGAATTTTTAAACTAATGAGTTTAAAATATTACATTAAAATACTTAGTGAGCAAAATTAGATTTTGTAACATTTTTTGATATAACTCAATAGTTAAATAAAATTCAATAATTGTGCTTTTAGCTTCTGTAATACTCAGATAACATTGCTCGTTTGCATAGCAAATAAATAGCGATCGCTTATCTTAAACCTGCATCAATGGGAAAAATTGGGTATTATTGCCAGACATATAGTATGATTACTGACCGCTGATTTGAAAAATTTGAAAGGTATGACTTTGTTTCCCTTGTCTGTGCGAAGGTGGGGTCGGGTTAGCCAATTCCTATCTCTATTTTGTCTGTGTTTATTTTTAGTCATCAGTTGTGGTACGCGACAACAAGCAAATACCACGCCGTCAGGTAATGCAAATACTCCTGGGGGTGATGGACGCATTACTATTGGTACAACTGCAAAGCCGAGAACTTTAGATCCGGCGGATGCTTATGAGTTGGCATCGTTGGGTTTAGTGTTTAATATGAGCGATCGCCTGTACACTTACGAACCAGGTAGTACAGAAATTAAGCCCCAACTGGCGACAAGTTTACCAAAAGTCAGCCCAGATGGTTTAACTTACACCATACCCCTACGCCAAGGAGTAGTGTTCCACGATGGCACACCCTTCAATGCTAAAGCAATGGAGTTTAGTATTCAGCGATTTATTGAAAATAAAGGTAAACCTTCTTTTTTATTAGCTGATACAGTAAACTCAGTAACCGCTACAGGTGAAAACGAGCTAACAATCAAGCTCAAAAAACCCTTTGCTGCATTTCCCTCCTTACTCGCGTTTTCTGGAGTATGTGCAGTGTCACCCAAAGCTTACGAAATTGGTGCGGGTAAATTTAAACCTAATACATTTGTCGGTACTGGCCCTTACAAATTAGCCCAGTATGGTACAGACTCATTGCGGATGGATGTATTTGATAAATATTGGGGAGACAAACCAGCCAATCAAGGCGTTAACGTACAAATTCAAACAAGTCCAGTTAACTTGTTTAATGCTTTTCGGACAGGTGCAGTAGATGTAGCTTATTTATCATTACAACCTGATCAAATTCGCAGTTTGGAAGATGGTAGTAAAAAAGGAGATTGGCAAGCGATTACGGCTCAAGGTAGTGTGGTAAGTTATCTGGTATTAAATCGCAATCAAAAACCCTTAGATAAACCAGAAGTTAGACAAGCGATCGCCGCAATTATTGATCGTCCATTATTAAATGAGCGAGTTTTATACGGTCAAGCTGATGCGCTTTACAGTATGATTCCTACTACATTCAACGTTTCCCAACCATTATTTAAAGATAAATATGGTGATGGTAAATTTGATCAAGCTAAAGAATTATTAACTAAAGCTGGCTACTCAAAAGAAAATCCTGTCAAAATCCCAGTTTGGTATCCTTCAAGTTCACCAACTCGGAGTTTAGCAGCCCAGACGCTCAAATCCCTTGCCGATACTAAAATGGATGGCATTGTCCAATTAGAAGTCAACACAGTAGAAGGGCCGACTTTCTTTAAAGACATTTCTAAAGGTTTATATCCCGCAGCTTTGCTTGATTGGTATCCCGACTTTTTAGATCCTGATAATTACGTCCAACCCTTCTTAGCTTGTCAAAAAGGTTCTGATGCAAAAGGCTGTGAAGATGGCGGTAGTCAAACTCAAGGTTCGTTTTACTATAGCGAAACCATGAATAAACTCATCGACCAACAACGCAAAGAACAAAACCCCGCTGCACGAGAGAAGATTTTCGCTCAAATTCAAACCCAAGTAGCTAATGATGTACCTTACGTCCCGCTTTGGCAAAACAAAGACTATGTATTTGCCCAAAAAGGTGTAGCTAATGTGCAACTTGACCCTACCCAAAATTTGATTTATAAAACCATCAAAAAATAGTCATTAGTCAAGTGTCAAAAGTCCATAGTCAAAAGTTAGTAATTATAAAAGTTTGATTCATTGAATTAGCACAATTACTATCTATTGACCATTGACTCTTGACCCTTCGGGTGACGCTCCTGCGTCGCTAACGCCAGTTGCTTCTCCTAATCGGAGACGCTACGCGAACAAGTCGGGAAACCCGCCCAACGCACTGGCTCACCATTGACTCTTGACCATTGACTCTTGACTCATAACTTAAAATATGTCTCGCTCAAAAGCCCTACAGTATTACATTGTCTCGCGGTTGCTCCTAGCACCGCTACAACTATTAACTATCATTACTATCGTATTTTTATTATTGCGAGCGACACCAGGAGATCCAGCCGATGCGATTTTGGGTGGACGTGCGCCAGAAGCAGCCAAAGAAGAATTACGCAAACAATTAGGATTAAATTTACCTATTTGGCTACAGTATTTAAATTATTTGGGAAATATACTGCGTTTTGATTTAGGAACTTCTTTAACAAGTCGCGGGCAAAATGTTTGGGACATCATCGGACAATATTTTCCAGCGACAGTGGAGTTAGCCGTATTTAGTATGGCTGTTGCCCTCATTGTTGGTATTTTGGTAGGTACGCTTTCCGCTTCTCGCCCTGGAACATATTTTGATGTGGGCGGGCGGTTATTTGGGATTATTACTTATGCTTTACCGATGTTTTGGGCGGGAATGCTGTTACAATTAGTTTTTTCTGTACAACTGGGTTGGTTTCCCAACTCTAACCGTTTTCCGCCGACGTTACCGCCGCCATCACCAATTACTGGGTTGTATACCTTTGATAGCTTACTTAGTGGTAACTTGACACAGTTTTTTGCTTCTTTGCACCATCTTGCGCTCCCCAGCCTCACTTTAGGAATTTTACTGAGTGGAATTTTTGAGCGTATTGTGCGGGTGAATTTAAAACAAACTTTGCGTGCTGACTATGTAGAAGCGGCTAGAGCGAGAGGAATTGCAGAAAATAAGATTTTAGTCTCTCACGCCATGAAAAATGCCTTAATTCCAGTAATTACGGTCTTAGGGTTAACCTTTGCCTCTTTGTTGGGTGGAGCGATTTTAACGGAAGTGACATTTTCTTGGCCTGGGTTAGCCAATCGTTTGTATCAAGCAATCAGCGATCGCGATTATCCCACAGTCCAAGGTTTATTGGTATTCTTTGGGGCGATTGTGGTTGGCGCAAGCATTTTGATTGACATTATTAATGCTTATGTTGACCCACGCATTCGCTATTAATGTTAGGAGAATATTAATTTAGCTAATCACCTATTAGGGGTAATGTTACGGAAGCTGCGGCCAGGGGCAAACTAATTAGATCTTCCGTGCAATTTGCAATGCAGCTAAATTAAACAGTTGAATTTCGCCCTCGAATTGCTGTTCGATCGCAGTTCTCAATCCCAAAAATAGATTTGCTCTCACTTGCGACTCTAAGGCAACATATTGTGAGCCGCTACTCAAATAATCGAGATACCGATCAACACTATAGGTTTGGGAGCAAGGAATGATCTCTGTGGAGGGAGGCTCAAACAATCCTGAATAAGAGACAGGTTTTCCCAAGCCTGCGACGATTTCAGCTTGTTTCTCTCGACCTTCGTACTCCGGTGCGATCGCGGGCGCGTAAGCTTGATACACCTGATTCAAGACTTGATACATTTCATGGCTCGGTTCAAGCGTCATATTCCAAAGTAAAACGAGAGAACCATCCGCCCGTAAAGTCTGTGATGCTTTCACATACTTGATATCGGATGATATCCAGTGCCAAGCATTTGCTGCTAGTACAATGTCATACGCTTGCGGTTTAACTTGCCACTCCTCGAAGGATTGCTGAAAGAGTTGAACCAAAGGAAATGCTGCAAGACGACGTTCTGCCACTTGGGAGAATGCTGGATTCGGTTCTACCACATCGATTGCACATCCTAACTGAGCAAAGTGAATTGTCGCAATTCCTGAACCGCCGCCGACTTCGAGAATAGTTGAATCAGCACAAAGGTGAGCGGCTTCCATCGCTCGCTGAATTAATGCTTCAGGATAGCGGGGTCTGCCTCGATCATAAGCTTCCACAACTGGCGTGTACCAAACTTTCCGTTGCTCTAAGTCTCGATTTGAATACTCATTGAATATTTTGACCGAATCCGCCATGACCCTTACCCGTGCGTGTCATTTTCAAGCTTAACCCTTTTGTCGCGTCTCATACCAAATCGAGCACATGGTTGCGATCGCTCATAGCGCAGCATCGCTGATTGCTCTCTCAAAAAGTGCGCCAAATCCTGAAGCGCTTATCTTGTAAAGCTTATAGAATACTTTGCAGTACTCTTGTCAGCTATATTCGCCCATAGTTAGATAAACTAAACCATTTAGTTTGCTCCTGGCCGCAGCTACCTTCACACTACCCCTATTTTTGGTCATGCTAAAATTTGAGGAGCAATTACAATCGATTTATGCTAGCGATCGCCATCAATGGCGGGAGTGGTTGATCAAAAATCATCGCACTTCCCTTGGTGTCTGGTTGATTTATTACAAGGTCAAAAGAGGTAAATTCGGCAGTGCAGAATATAAATCCATTGAGCCGATAAGTTATATCTTTTAAGTTAGGCGGGCAATGCGGAAAAGTCGGTCAAAACCTAATTTTTACATTGTGGACATTGCCCAAACCTACATTTATTAATAATGATAAGGAATTAGACTTAGCTTAAAATTTGTAGCTTAAAACTTGAATCACCTTATCTTCTGGTAACTTATTAGCAGTGATGCTGATAGTGTCACTATTACTACGACGTACCGTGATACCTTGCACCAAGTTGAGAAAATCATCTAAGGGCGAAATATCACAAGCATTCGCATCAGCAGCTTGGGTGCGGTAGTGGGTCGGAATCACCAGTTTAGGATTTAATACATCTATTGCTTGTTTAGCCTCTTGGGCATTATAGGCTTTAGCACTACCGCCTACGGGGATGAAGAGAACATCAGGGCGACCCATCAAGATTTTTTGTTCTAGAGAAATGGGTGCAGCAATACCACCTAAGTGCAGAATGTTAATTCCACCTTGTTGCCAACTCCAGGCGGTGTTTTTGCCGAATTGTCTCCCACCTTTGCGATCGTGATCTGTCGAAATTCCCTGAAATTTAATCCCCTGGAACTCATAAACTCCAGCTTCGTAGACTAACTTGGGATTTCCTGGCAAATCTTCTACTGCACCTTCGTCTAGTAATTGGCTGCTAATCAAAACCAAGTTTGCACTAACTTTTGGCGCACGATAACGAGCAGTACAGCCAACTGTGCGGAAGGGATTGGCAAGAATTTTTACTCCGCCACCACTAATTAGAAAACAAGTATGACCCAACCACTGAACTGATAAACCGCCAGATTGTGCGTTAGCTTCAGTGTGAGAACCTATTGTAGTAACTAAAGCTGTGACTAACCCCGCCCCAGCATAGCCAATCAACTGTCGTCGTTTCATTAATTACTCTCTCGTCTGTAATTGTTCCAGAAAGTTTCGCAATAACTGTTTTCCTGAAGAAGTTAGCACACTTTCTGGGTGAAACTGGACTCCTTGGATATGAGGATAGTTCCGATGTCGCACTCCCATAATTGTGCCATCTTCAACCCACGCGGTGATTTCTAACACTTCGGGGCAAGTTTCGCGCTCAATCACCAAACTATGATATCTGGTGGCGGTCATCGGATTTTCTAATCCTTGAAAAACACCCACATTAGTGTGAGTCACTTGGGAAGTTTTGCCGTGCATTAACTCTGGAGCAGAGACGATTTTACCACCAAATACTTGACCAATACTTTGATGCCCCAAGCATACGCCTAAAATTGGCAAACTAGGGCCAAGTTGTTGAATCAAATCCAAAGATATACCCGCATCTTCTGGACGACCTGGCCCAGGAGAAATGACTACAAGGTCGGGATGCAAACCTTGAATTTCTTCGATGGTGATTTTATCGTTGCGAAAAACTTGAATATCTGATGCGATGGGGAACTCTGCTGCTAGTTCTCCGAGGTACTGCACCAAATTGTATGTAAAACTGTCGTAGTTATCGATGACTACAATCACGGCCTACACTCCTGGCGATCATTACCAGATTTTAGCCGTCAGCGTCAGTAATTATTTAATTTGTAGTTGAGAAATTTTTATGGATGAGTGTAATTAATGTCTAAACTTAGAAGTTTGACATAATCAATACTATTAATCGCGGCAGTATTAGAGTACAAGCGACTAAGATTGCAACTAAAGCTGAGACCAGCACAGCACCCGCCGCACAATCTTTGGCTACTTTGGCCAATTCGTGGTAGGTCTGCTTAACTGTCAAGTCTACCAAAGATTCTATTGCTGTGTTGAGTAGTTCGAGTGCGAGAACTAAGCCGCTAGTAATGCCAATGACTGCAATTTCTACAGGTGATAAATGTAAGAATACGCTGAGGGCGATCGCCAAAGCACAAAAACTCACATGAATGCGAAAATTGCGTTGAGTTTGAAAACTGTAGGTGATGCCAGCCCAAGCATACTTAAAACTAACAAGTAAATTGGCGGCAACTTGCCACGAAAATTCCCTTTCCTTCGTTATCAGTTTTGGTAACTGGTTTGGTGGTGGAGGAGAAACTTGTTGGGACATAAGCTAAAAAATAGAACAATAAAGTTAGGTAAACTGGGAATTTTCGCTGTTTGAAGTTATCCGGTCAACTTCAGGCAATTTTCTACAGGAGTATTATAAGAGGATGCTTAAAAATTAACACTGATAGGCATAAAAATCTTTAATATTCTATGTCAATATCAATACCAACTGTCTCCAGTATTATTACTTGCTGCTTGAGCATTTGCATTAAACTCTCATCATCTGGATGATCCCAACCCAAAAGGTGTAAAAGCCCATGAGATGCTAACCAAGCTAACTCAGTTACTAAACTATGCCCTTGCTGTTGGGCTTGCCGTTGGGCTGTATTTACCGAAATCACGATATCACCTAAATACATAGGTTCATCCTGCATTTCCGCATAATAAGGCAAATCAGTCTCTAAAGCAGCAAAGGCTAAAACATCTGTGGGTTTATTTTGATGTCTATATTGAGCATTTAATGATTGAATTTCTGCATCATCTGTTAAACGCAGCCCTATTTCATAGCTTGGCGCTGGCGGTAGATGAGGTTGAAGATTTTCTAACCAGCGATGAAACCAGTTCTCCCAGGTTTCATCCCCAACATTTACGGCTAATTGTGGGGAAGACTCGGAAAAAATATCTTGCAAATTTAGTTCAACTTGCACCAAGTACAAACGCTCCTCAGCACTTTGAATTTTGATGGGTGTTTAACGGGTTAAGTAAGCAAGACCAATTAGAACAGCTAAAAGTCCTACAGCACTTAACAAAAAATGTTTGATGGAAGTGCCGCCTTTACGCACCATATTCCGCATGGCAAGTTTGACGTAGCTTGGTTGAGGTTCCGTTGAAGGAGAGTCACTCATAATTATTTCGTAACAAACTCTTTTACATATAAATGTAACAGTTTCCTGGGAGTTCTCTTGCCATTTTGTCTATTTTCGGTTTGAAAGTCAGGCAATGGGTTATAGATGACTCTGTTACCCATTGTTGATTGACTTTAAGCAGAATTACTGTCTACTAGCTGATTTTCTTGGCGGAGATAGGCTTGGATGAACATATCGAGGTCGCCGTTCATCACATCAGCGATCGCAGTTGTTTCGGAATTGGTACGCAAATCTTTTACCATCTGATAAGGATGGAATACGTAGTTGCGAATTTGATTCCCCCAGGAAGCTTCCACCATATCACCGCGAATTTGGGCAATTTCTTGCGCCTTTTGTTCACGGGCGATAACCAGCAGTTTAGCTTTCAGACGGGCGAGGGCTTTTTCTTTATTTTGCAGCTGCGATCGCTCTTCTGTACAGCGCACAGCCAGACCTGTAGGTAAATGTACAATTCGTACTGCTGTTTCTACTTTGTTGACGTTTTGTCCACCTTTACCGCCAGCCCTAGATGTCGTAACTTCCAAATCTTTTTCTGGAATGTCCAACTGCACAGAATTATCTATTTGTGGCATAACTTCCACCCCAGCAAAACTAGTTTGCCGTTTGCCATTGGCATTAAAAGGTGAAATTCGCACTAAGCGATGTGTACCTGTTTCTGACCGCAAATAACCATAAGCATAACGCCCAGTAATTTCGAGGGTGGCTGATTTGATGCCCGCTTCATCACCCTCAGATTCTTCACTGAGTGCTACTTTATAACCATGAGCTTCTGCCCAACGGGTATACATCCGCAGCAGCATAAATGCCCAATCTTGAGCATCTGTACCACCCGCACCAGCGTTAATTGTCAACACCGCCCCTTCCGCATCGTAGGGGCCAGAGAGTAGCTGTTGTAACTCCCACTGGTCAAGGTCACGGTTGAGCTTAGTGATAGTAGATTCCGCTTCTTGCAGTAGGGACTCGTCGGTTTCTAACTCCAACAGTTCCACCACTGCTTTAGTATCTTCTAAACTGGCTCGCCACTGGTTGTAAGTGTCCAGATGGGATTTAAGATCGTTAAGTTCTTGCAGGGTTTTTTGGGCTTCGGGTTGATTTTCCCAAAACTCTGGCTGCGCGGATATTTGTTCTAAGTCGTGAATTTTCGCTGTCAGTGCAGGTACGTCAAAGATAGTCCTGGGTTTTACCCAGGCGGCTAGACAACGTTTCGATTTCGCGTTTGAGTTCTAAGACTTCCATAGTGCTTGCTAAATTAAGAGCTACTTGGATGGATTTTCTAAGTTTGCTCTTTAGATTTTATTTGTTTTTTTGATTTTAGCGGCAGTTGAACCAAGTTCTCTTGTATAGACTATATATTGTATTAGAGAAATAACTTTCAATATCTCACGACAATGAAAAAACCGTGGCTAGTAATTTTGCACCACGGTTAAAAATTTATTAAATTTTGCTATTTATCGTGAGTTAATCACGGCCATTGAGGGCAATCAGCAACCGTAAGATAAAGATAAACAGGTTGATGTAGGTAAGATACATCGACAAAGCCGCAGGTAGGTATTGGTCGTTGCGGTAAGTACGGGGCAGGATGTAGAAGTCTACAACGGATACGCCCACAAACAGAAATACGCCTAAACCAGAAATACCGATTTCTAGCCAAGTTGGGGTATAAACACCAAACAAAGCAAAGATAAATTGTGTTGCACAGACCACCAGCAAGGCAATAACACCGAGACTGATGGTCTTTGACAAAGCCATTCCGTCTTGTTCAGACAGATTTGAACCAATTTGACGGGCAACAATAAAGGTGACACCGCAACCGAGGGCGGCTAAACCAATGCCTTGAATACCGACACCTTGGGTTCTTAAGGCGACAAATACTAAACCACTGAGAGTATACCCAGATAAGAGGCTATAGGTTGCCAATAAAGGCAAGGCAATAGCTTTTTTACCTTTTTCAGCAACATTTTGGGCGACAAAGAAGAGAATTAACTCTAGAATTACCGCACCAATAAAGGTAGGGAAGAAAATTCCAGGGTTTGTACGGATAACGCCTAAACCACCATAGGTGCCTAATGCAGTTAAAACCAGACCACCACCAACGTAAGGTAGGGCGTTGGCAATGACATTAGGGCCAATGAGGGCTTGTGTTTTAGCGTCTCGGATAGCTTCACGAAAGTTACTTGTATTGCTCATACTTGAGTTTTTCGCTGGAAAAAATGCTGTATATTCCTATTGTTACCAAGATTTTCATTGAGCAGCTAGGGTATTTTGTTAGAAAAATCGGCCTTAATTGTTGATCAATACATTTTGTCTGAGATATGCGCCACTATGGGTCTTGAATGGTAGAAGTGAATTACTCAAATTCAGCAATACTAAAAAACCATTTCGAGAAATACATTTTCACCACACAATACACCCTTCTATTAAGAGAATATTAGGTGCGGTTTTGATGTTGCTCAAGCCAACAAAGTCTTGATAATGTTGGTTTTAGCTTTTGGGCTGAACTTTTGCGAATTTATATATGCTTCTGGTTTAGGTATTTTATTAATTTTTATAATCAACGATTTATTAAGCAAATATTAAAATTAATGTTCTGCTACGATTTTTATTTCTGGAGAGATATTTAACTTAAGTTAAAAATTAAGGTTGTAGAGTTTTTCTCTATTGCTTACCTAGGGCTAAATCTCTGGGTATAAGCCAAGCATTTAACCACGAAAATAGCTAGAGTTATTCGCAAAAAATAAACATTAATTAACTCAGCAAGTTTATAGATAAAACAAAAATCAGCGGCAACAACAGAGTCTGTAAAATCGTGCGTAAAAACACTGAATGCCTGAGATAGCGGCGAATTAAGTTCAGTGGAACGACGATGGTTTAATCAGCGTGGTCTAAGGAAAATAATTACAGCTTTGAAGAACACATACGCAACTCCGTTTTTTCAGGAAAAGGAGTTAATACAAAGGAATTGATATGGCAGCAATTGAGTCTTCTATGCGAATTGATGGGATAGAGTTATTACACTTATACCACCAGAATCCCTCAATTAAACTTCGTAATCAACTTGTACAGTTACATACTGGCTTAGTGCGGAAGATGGCTCATAAATTCAGCCATCAATGTAATGAACCTTATGAAGATTTAGAACAAATCGGTTATTTTGGTTTAATTAGGGCCATTGAGCGTTTTGATCCTAGTCAAGGATATGCGTTTAGTTCCTTTGCTGTACCATATATTCGCGGTGAGATGCTGCATTTCTTGCGCGATCGCAGTACGCTATTAAAAATTCCTCGTCGTTGGCAAGAACTGTACAATGAAGGACAAAAAATTCGCAAAGAATTAGCTTTGGCGTTGGGTCGTCCTCCCAAAGATTCAGAAATTGCTAAGGTACTGAAGGTATCTGTGCAAGAATGGCAAGAAACTAAGTTAGCTGCACAAAATCGGATGCCTTTGAGTTTGGATGCTACAGCAGTTCACTATGTTGATTGTCAAATAACTTTAGGTGAAGCTCTTCCTTGTCCTCGTTCTGCTGTGATGCAACAACAAGAAGAAGAACGCCAACAACTCCAAGGGGCAATCAATATGCTAGAAGACAAACCCCGGATGGCAGTAGAAATGGTCTTCTTAAAAGAACTTTCACGCAAGGATGCTGCTAAAAACATTGGTACTAGTCCAATGACCGTAACGCGGTATCTGCAAAAGGGCATTAATGATTTGATCAATTATTTGCAACCACAAGTAGTGGCATCAGGGTCTTGATGTTCGATACTACAAAATTTTTTGACAGGAAAACTCCATAACTCAAATCGCTTCTAATAAATAAACCAAGTTCTGGATTTAAGTACTTAGACAAGATTAATTAAACACATTGTTTTCCTGTTAATAGTTCTCTTGCTCAGTTAATGAATTTAATCTTGCCCAACCACTTATTATATTGAATGCTTCATATTGGTAATGATGGGCTTGATATTCAGGGTGCCGTCTCCGAAAAAACTTCACTATTAAAATAAATTTTAGGAATTTAAGCCTGCGCGTTGAAAGATAGCATTAGGGGTAATTTCTAATTCTGCTAACAAATTATCAGTAATTACTTGATGATTTCGGTACGTCATAGGTAAGGAAGCTGGGGCAAATACAGTAATAGTTCTAGCTTGTGTATCGACAACCCAAACACGCGAAACACCAGCGTTGAGATAATCTGTGGCTTTTTCGGCCATATCTCCAAAAGTTTGTCCGGGTGAGATAACTTCAATCACTAATTCGGGTGCAACCGGACAAGCTTCATCTTCCAACCAATCAGCCGCAAGACAGTTATAAGAAACATAAGTTAAATCAGGTATAGGCATCCAATCTTGTTGATTGCGGGTTAATTTGATTGCCCACTCAACTACAACCCGGCCTTTTTTCTCTGCCCATATAGACAATATTATAAATAAAGCGCCAGTCGTCGCACCATGAAAAAATTTTGGTGACATTTCATCATTTTTATATTTCGGAACAGCTTGACCATCGATAAGTTCGTATGTAACATCACCTTCAGGAAGTGCGAGAAATTCTTCCACAGTTAAACGTTCATTAGAAGACTGAACCATAGTGATGAAATGTCTAGAATAGACTAACTACCGTGATTTTAGATCAGCGATCGCACCTTTGGTCATGGCAGCAATGGCTTTATCTGTTGCTTTTGGCAAATGATAATACTTACCTCCGGCTGTTTGGGCTAGTTCTTTGGCAAAACCAGTGGAAACAAATTTACTTTCGGTATCAATTACCAATAGTTGCATTCCCAAAGCCCGAAATCTGCCAGCAATTTCTAATAACTCGCCTTTGATATCCGGTTTTTCTCCTGCTTCTTGGGGTTCACCTAAAGAACGCGCTAAGGGAATATTCCCCCGGCCATCAGTGATTGCGACGACTACAACTTGCCCAATATCGCCACTCATCCGAGCATTTAAACCAACGCGCACAGCTTGAGTTAAACCATGTGCTAAAGGCGAACCACCGCCACAGGGTAATCTTTCTAGACGGTTTTTTGCTAAAGCAATAGAACGTGTTGGGGGTAATAAAACTTCTGCCTGTTCCCCCCGGAAGGGAATCAACGCTACTTGGTCGCGGTTTTGATAAGCTTCTGTTAGCAGTTGCATCACCGCACCCTTAGCTGACTGCATTCGGTTCAAAGCCATCGAGCCAGAAGCATCTACCACAAATACTACCAACGCCCCCGCTTTACGTACCAAGCGTTTTGAGCGAATATCACCTTGCTCAACGATTACCTTTTTGTTTGGCTGTCTTTCACGCCGAGCTTTTTGGTAGGGTGCGGAGGCTCTCAGGGTCGCATCTACGGCAATGCGCCGGACTTTGCCCTTGGGTAACATCGGCTTGACGTAACGTCCCCGGTCTTCGGAGAAGATGATGCTGCGACTCCCAGATTTACCTTGACGCTGGGACATTTGAGCAAAATACAGCACGCTTTCATCTAGAATCACACCTTCTGGGTCGAAGATAAATTCTTCGGGAATGCTGGGGGGTTCTTGCTCTTCTGGTTCTTCTGGCTGGTCTTCTTCTTTGTCGTTTTCCTCTTCCTCTTGTTGTTCTTCTTCCGACTCGTCTTGACTTTGTGGTGGTGGTGGGGGAGGTGGTGGCGGTTGGTCAGGTGGTGGTGTTTGAACTACAGTTGCCCGTGGTACAATTACCAGTTCGACAGCCCGACGTAAATCTTCGGCGTTGACTGTGGTGCGTCCTTCTAAGGCGGCTGCGGCTTTGGCAACGCGCACAGCAAATAACTCGGCGCGGTGTCCTTGGACACCACCACGAATGGCTTCATTGACTAAGTAGGCGATTTGGTCGTGGGTGATGGTGACTTCTTTTAACCATTCCCGCGCTAGGATAATTTGGGTTTTTAGTCCGTCGAGGTCTTCGTAGTATTGCTGGAGAAATTCTTGGGGAGATTGAGAAAAAGCGATCGCTTGTTCTACTGCTTGGACTCGTTGATCTAGACCAAGTACGCCATCAGCAGAAAGGGCGATCGCAATTCTATCGAGTAAATGTTCTCGCAGTGCGCCTTCTTCTGGGTTATAAGTAGCAATAAATAATGGTCTGCAAGGATGCTGAAAACTAATGCCTTCTCGCTCAATTTGGTT
Source organism: Nostoc sp. C96 (assembly GCF_059384975.1). Classification (NCBI taxonomy): domain Bacteria; kingdom Bacillati; phylum Cyanobacteriota; class Cyanophyceae; order Nostocales; family Nostocaceae; genus Nostoc; species Nostoc sp. C96. The sequence continues at coordinate 3,510,534 of NZ_CM182020.1, forward strand.
GCGACCTTCGGATAATACTGTTAAAAGTTGATTTGATATCTGGTCATCTAATAAATTGATTTCATCTACGTATAGTACCCCGCGGTGAGCAGAGGCGAGTAAACCAGGCTGAAAAATTGTATCTCCTTGTTTAACCGACTGTTCCACATCCACAGAACCTAAAAGTCGGTCTTCAGTGACACCGAGAGGAATCTGCACAAACGGCGCAGGAATGATTTGTGTAGGGACATCCTGAATCTCTTTTTCGGCGTATTCGGCTAATAGTAAATTGTCCCATTCATCGGGGCGGATGGGATCGCAGTTGCTAATTGAACCGGGAACAACTTCAATTGGTGGTATTAAGGCGTGAATAGCACGCGCCATAACAGATTTTGCCGTACCGCGACGACCTGCGATCGCCACTCCCCCCAAACCAGGATCGACCGCTGCTAACAGCAAGGCTAATTTTATCGCTTCTTGACCGACTACGGCAGTCAAGGGAAAGGAGGCGACGCTTGGAGTGATAGTAGGCGCAGGCATTGTTTACAAAAATGATGATGAAGGCAGGAGACAGGAGGCAGAAGGCAGGAGGCAGGAGGCAGGAGGTAAGATTTTTTAAAATTATTTCTGCTCTGCTTCACTGGTCTCGGTTTTTAGCATATCAATTTCTGGCGCTATCTTGCCTACTCGCTAATCTAAACTAAATGGGGCAAATTCTATTTGTCCGAATAGCATATTTTTGTCTACTGCTGACAAAATTTTATTATTGGTACGCTCAGTATTTAAACAACGACAAACTAATTGCGCCACATCGGCACGATGGATACTGCCAATAATACCTGTGTCTTCGGTTAAAATGCCATTGCCTGTGGCGGGTTCTGTTTTCAGCCCACCAGGACGAATAATAGTATAGGTGAGTCCACTAGCAATTAAATATTGTTCGGCTTTGTCTTTTTCTACTAAAACTGATTGCAGTGCAGCTAATGCTTGTGGAGATAATGCGCCAATACTATTACCAGTACCAATAGAAGTCACTAGAATAAATTTTTGGACTCTAGCTTTGATTGCAGCATCGATGAGATTTTTATTAGCCAGGTAATCTGGTTTTTCTGTGTCTGTGGGTAAACCGCCAATCGTACTAATTACAGTATGGATTGGTTCATTGGTAATCATGGCTGCTTCCACATCATTAACATGCAACGCATCACCGATAACTACCTCAACACCTGTTGCTGTTAATTCAGCCGCAGCCGATTCATTTCTCAAAAGTGCTTTGACTGGGAGTTTTTGTGCTGTTAAACAGTTGGCAATTTCTTTACCAACGCCACGACTTGCCCCAGCCAGAAAAATGTATGATTCACTTGTCATGATTAATTGCTGAATTAGTAATTACTTTCGCTCCAGGGATTTTATCAAAGTTAAGACTTACGCAAAAAAACGAAAAGTTCAAATTTTAGCGCAGTGTTGAGGGGTATGAGAGTGTACTTCGAATGCGTTCAGTAACTAGGGCGTAGGTATTTAAAACCCTTACACCCCCATAACCTTACCTCCACACACCCAGTCTCAACTAATTAATCCCATCGTAGGAGGTATTTTTGCTGATGATCATGCGAATCTAGTCAGTAACTCTATATAGAGCAAGACTGATGACTAAAAAATCTCAAGATGTAAGAGTAATATCTACCACACGAATTTGGGGAATCACAGTGGGTATTTTAGCAGTTTGTATTCCCCTTTCTGCTGTGACTAGAAGTGGTGCGCTACTTCCTTTAGCTGCTATTGGTGGTGCTACAGCTGGGACAATCGCTATATGGCGTGCTGATGATAAGAAATCCAAAGCTGCTTCTTTACAACCACAGCAATTGAAACTATTAGAGCAAAGAATAGCTAATTTAGAAACGATCGTGAGTAATGAAGAATTTGATTTACAGAAAAAAATTAAACAGCTAGAATCAAGCGATCGCAATCATCATTCTATTTCCTAAATACTTATTACATCACGCATTTTTGCAGCTTTTTAGTATACACAATTATGGGAAATATTTCTGCAACTTTGAGAGCATAATCTCAATAATTTAGCAAAAATATTTATTATCAGCTTGAATTTGAGTAACTATGCTAATAACTTGCAAGTTCTGTTTAAATCATACTCGTCTTGAACAAGATTACTGTTTCCTAGAAACAGTATCTTATTCTCTAGTTTCGATAGAATTATTTGACATCATTTAATTCTATCTAACTCATACCAATTGCTGATTTGAGATTGTCGGAAAAAAGTTTGAACTAAAAGTTTCTCTGAACAATCTCCAAGCAGCTTGCTGATCCCAGATTGGTATCAATTAGATCATTGTGACTAGATTTAAATGATGTTCTCACACTGAATTTTACAGATACATATCCATAAATGTGTTCTGTTAGACTGCGAAGATTACCGAATTTTTATTTTACTAGAAGTTATAAACTTGAGTCATTGCGTTGGTATAGCTTACCGTAGGTATGCAACATTGTGCCGTTGGAATGCAAATGGATTGGATTAGCTTACTCAAAGCCCAGCAAGCTGATTTCCTTCAACGTGTGAAAAAACCTAAAACTTACGACTTATCTTTATTAGACAGTCAAGTTAAAGGTTGTCACAGCGAAATTATGGCATTTTGGGGTGATTCATTGGCAAAAATTCAAGAATTTTCGCGCCACCAAGCCGAAATTCTCGCCAAAAATCCGCCGCCTATACCGCCAGAATATCCCGAACCGCCTGATAGGGTGATTCCTTACCCTAAACACTTTCAACAACAAGCCGAAGATTATCTTTTGCGAGAGCAAATTGTTGAACAAGTGATGGCGGAACGTTTAGGTAAATTAGTGAAAAAGTTGCCCCAAGACACTATCCAAAATATGGTGTTAGATGATGAAGGCAATTTACGTGGTGAAAGTAAATTTACATACTTCCTGGCTGATAATCCCAAACAGAGTGTGTTAGTTTATGCTGCCGATGGAGAAAGTTTTAACGGTATCAAGAAAGATAAAATTAGGTGGTCAGTCACGCAAGATGATTTACTCAACCACCAAGTATTAATTTTCTTGTGTCTGTTTTATCCATCTAATGGCAAATTAGGCTATGAAAAGCACGCTGTAATTGCTGGCTTTTTGCCTAGTTATCAACTGGAATTCACAGAAACTAAATTATCTGTTACTCCTAGTAACTTGTTATATGCGGGGGGATTAAGTTGGTATTTAGAGTCATTAACAGCGAAAAAGACTACTAAAAAAGATATATTGCCGACAGTTGAAGAGCAAACGATCGCGGAAAACATTCAAATTGTTTCATCAGATCATCCCCAAAAAGAAATCATTGGTGATTGGGAATTTTGGCAGACATTAAAAGGTCATACAAAAGGTATTCATTGCCTTGATTTTACTTCTCGCTGTCACAATGGCAATGTCATGCCAATTTTAGCTAGTGGGAGTCGCGGCGAAACAAGATTATGGGATTTAAGCAAAGGTGAATTAATTGATACATTATCCGAATCTCCTTGGATAGCATCAAGGTTAGTGGATGATGTGAATTCTATCTCTTTCAGTCCCGATGGTCATACATTAGTCAGTGTTGGCGCAGATTCCACAGTGAAAATTTGGCACGTCGGCGCACCAGAACTAATCGATATTCTGCACAAACATAATGGTGTAGTGCGCTGTACAGCCTTTACCCCCGATGGGCGAATGGTAGCGACTGGTGGCGATGATCGAAAAGTGCTTTTTTGGGATTTAATGTATCGTCAGGTAGCGGTCGCTCTATCTTTAGATGATACAGCCGCCCATGCCCTCGCCTTGAGTCCAGATGGCAAAACCTTGGTGACTGGTAGTTACCGCAAAATCAAAGTCTGGAAAACAGCCCAACTCTCAGAATGTAACGCCCTGCAAGAAATCGAACCACTGCATAGTTTAACCGGACATTCTCACATTGTGCGTTCCTTAACCATCAGTGCTGATGGCCAGTGGCTAATTAGTGGTAGTTGGGATCAGACAATCAAAATCTGGCATTTAGAGACAGGGAGATTAATTCGCACTCTCAAAGGCCATGCTGATCGAGTATATGCGATCGCTCTTAGTCCAGACGAACAAATTATCGCCAGTGGTAGTGCAGATAAAACCATTAAACTATGGCATTTCAACACCGGAGAATTACTTGGCACATTTACCGGACATAGCAATATAGTTACAGCCTTAGCCTTCACTACTTCCGGTGATATGTTAGTCAGCGCCAGCTTAGATAAAACCATTAAAATCTGGCAGCGTAGTTAATAATTACAATGGATTTTTACAGTTTTGTGGGATGAGCAATTGACTTATCCTACAACTAATATTTTGATTTTTGCAGGTCAGCAAAGAAATTATCGTTATTTTGGTCGAAAACTTTCCTAAACCCCATATTCCGCATGAGTAAATATACTCAAAATTTTGCTCTCCGCAGGTATTTTTGCCAAAATCCAAATTTTTACAAAATGGCTAAAACTCAACTTTTACAAACACTTCAGGCTTTTTATTATCTATAGGGGGTTATAGAAGTATGGAAGGTCAAACAGACTAAATTTATTGAGAATAGTATCAATAAGCTTCATTTTGACGCTCAACTCAGTTGCGATCGCAGAATGCAGAATAAAGGTTAAATACCTCAAAGCATTGCTCTATATGGGTTATGGAAAATAGCCAGATTTACAAATCACCTGCGGAATGTGGGCTAAACAGTTGCCATTAAACTATTGTTACTTGACTTGACCCAATTAGAAGTATGCACTATACTATTGATATGGATGCAGCAGACATGTTTTGAACATGACATCCCGTTACCCTTAGAGGTCGAGGAATTCCGGTAAAGACGTTCTGAATACCAAAAAAAATTTTTTGGCGAAGGCTCCTCAAGGAGCCTTTGTTATTTATGAACTCGGTAATTTTTTATTATTCAATAAGTTTTTGGCTATGATGAAAAAGCTTACTTTTTTTACTTTACCTATGCGTTCGTCTTTAGGGTAAGCACTCATAATATGTAATCTGGCGTTGCTGAATGAAGGGATGAATCGATTTATGTAGGTACAGTTTGATACTTCAAATAATGAAGTAATAATTTAACCGAGTATCTCAGCATTTCTTCTGTCTTGGAATAGCATAAAGTTTTTCGGTGAAGGCGTGCTAAATAATGTCTAAGCCTAGTGTTTTCATTTTCAACTCGTGTCATATATGTTTTACTGACAATTTGGTCTCCATCTGGAATAAAGCTTGGGTAAACTTTCCAGCCATCTGTCACATAAAAATAGCTTTTCCATTGTTTAGCAATTTTCCACAATGGCTCAAAAGTTTCGGCACTATGGTCTCCCAAAACCCAGGCTAAAATACCTTGAGTAAAGTGATTTACTGCTGTCCATAACCAAATTTTGTTTTTTTTGAACCAACAAATGTCTCTAATTCATCAAGTTCTCCAACTTCTGGAATTACATCTTCTTTCGGTACGTCCGGAAGTTTCTCTCCCAATTGTTTGACCCAATAAATAATAGTAGTATGATGTACTCCTTTGACTCGTTCAATCCCACGAAAACCCATACCGTTAAGGTACATTTTTAAGCATTCTTGTTTCAATTCCTCAGAATATCCTTTTGGTGGCTCGTACAAATCAATAAATTGGCGAGCGCATGATACGCAAATGTGATTTTGTTTACTTCTTCGCTTTCCGTTCTTACGAATTTTCGTAGATCCGCAGTATGGACATTGCACAGTAGATACCCTCAAGTCATCCCTCTATTATGCAACGCCTGTAATCTAAGTTTTTTGCTTTCTTTAAATACTGTGAAAACAACAAAATAATCAACCTCAATACTGTTTGAATTTAAAACTTTAACAATTGCAAACCTACCGTAACCTGCGTGGCAGACTAATGTTGTCTTTTCATGTAGTGACTTAATAATGCTAGGTAACTGCTTTGAGAGTTCATATCTCTCAAAATTGAATTGTCTGGACTCGTTTGGTGCGTGGTATATCAATAATTGTGATTCGGTACTGGTGGAAAGCTCATTTGATTCTTTAGTGAAGCAGTGTAAGCCATACGTTACTATAAACTTGTATGTAATTGGATTACTCTCGTCTCTGTCGTCAAGATATTCAGCCCAGTGTGCATTAAGATGTGATAAATCGTAGAGTTGATCATTAAATCGAAAGTTTCTCCACTGTTTTACTTCTTTGACAGTATTAAAATTATTACTCATTAAATAATATGATATGCCTCTTTTTATACATTAATTAAAAGCATTTTAATGCGATAATGTCTGATTTTAATACCGATTTATTACTGAAATATACTTAAATAAGTTTTACTTATAAAAATAAAATAAATGTAGGTTGGGTGAAACGCAGTGTAACCCAACAATGCCAAGCTTATCAAAATTGATTTGTGCGATCGCTCAGTTCAATTTACCATATAAAAATTAACAGGAGAAATGACAATGGTCAGCAGCCTGAAAGAACTAATTGATGAGCCAGAATTAGGTCATAGTAACGACCCAGAAGAAAGGTTTATCAGTAGTGGTGTGAGTTGGGACAGCTATGAATCGCTATTGGCGAAACTAGAAAATAACTCTCATTACCGTGTTAATTATTTAGATGGAATATTAGAAATCGTGTCGCCATCAATCAGACATGAAAAAATCAAAACGAATTTAGGGATGCTGTTAGAGCGTTTCTTTTACAGCAAGCGCATTCGGTTTGTACCTATGGGAAGTTCTACTTTTAAAAACAAAGCAAAAAAAGCTGGTGCAGAACCAGACGAGTGTTACTGTATAGGTGAAGAGAAAAAAGTACCAGATTTAGCCATAGAAGTAGTTTTAACAAGTGGCAGTGTCAGCAAACTGGAAATCTACCGTAGATTAGGAGTTACAGAAGTCTGGTTTTGGGAGAGAAATCAGTTTAAGTTATATCATTTACGAGACAATTCTCAGAAAGAGCAAGCCACTGTTTACCCTGACACTTACGGGTATGAACCTCTCTCTCAAAGTGAAATACTGCCAGAATTAGATATTTCTTTGCTAGAACAATGTCTGACAATTTCAGATTCAATTCAAGCTATTGATGAATTTGAGCAAGGATTGAAAACCGCCGATGAGCGAAAGCAATAGAGATGCGAATAGTTTATTTTTGGAATACTTCTATCTAGAGAATTAACTTTAACTAAATTTATTATACATATAGTATGACGATATATTAGTAGTGAACTATTTAAACTACGTGCAGTGAATATTAAGTTTGTACAGAACAAAAATTTGTTTTGTTAATCATTGCAAAATTAACTAAATTAGTCAAATCGGAGGGAAAAATCATGAGTGAAACCTCTACTTTACTCCAAGAATTAGACAATGAAGCATCTGAATTTATCAATGGCGGTCAACGTCGTCCTAGAGTTTTTTATGCCTGTCCCAGAGACAGATACGTCACCAATGCTGATGGCTATTACTGGTTCCGAGGTAGAAGGGGATGTCAGGAAGTTCCCTACAATGACGCACCCAGAAGAGTTAGACGTGAAGTTGAGAACTTTAGAGGAAATTTTGACTAATTCCTGGCTTTTTGTAAGATAGGCATTAAATACTATATTCTGGATTTATTGAGGTTTTACGAGAGAATGTCTACCCTACAAATACTCATCAAAATTTAGGAAAAATCACATCTAGTGACGGAACAAAAAAAAGCCAGTGCTGCCTAGAAAATTCAGCACTGGCTTTTATTGTAAATGTCCGCAGGGCGGTAGGGAAAAGGGAAATTTGTTAGTAATGAGTACCTGTTTTGCGGTGATTAATTGCTGTTACCGCATCCGGTTTAATTAATTTACCGTTGTCAACAGTGGCGTAAACTACCCAATGGTCGCCACATTCCATACGTTGTTCAACTGAGCATTCGACGTAGGCGAGAGCATCGGTAAGAACTGTGCAACCATTGTCAGCCGCAGTGGTGCCAAAGTTGGCGAATCTATCTTCGCCTGGAGCGAAGTTCTTGCGGAAATGCTTCATATATTCTTGTTGATTGCCTTCTGCCAAAATATTTAAGGCAAACTTACCACCAGGATACATGAGAGATTCTATGGCGCGTTCTTTGGCGATCGCTACAGTTAAACCTGGTGGGTTAAAGGTGGCTTGTGATACCCAAGCGCCCAACATTCCGGTAGAAACATCACCTTGCTTGGCGGTGATTACACAAACTGAACCCACGATGCGGCCTACTGCTTGTTCTATTGGTGTTGCAGCTTGTTGAGGAACACGGATTTTTCTGGCTTTTTTGAGATTTTGGGCGAAGTCTGTACCGAGTTCTTCGCAGAATTTGAGGGTAACATCGTCGGGTTTGAATTTAACTTTTAAGGTTTCAAAACCAAGGCGATAGCCAGCATCGCGCAATTTACCTTCAATCATTTCCACGGCTTCGCCACTCCAGCCGTAGGAACCGAAGACACCCGCAACTTTGTTGTTATCGCCAACTTTCAGGACAATGCCCAAAGCACTATGAATAGGTGTGGGTGCATGACCGCCGATAGTAGGGGAACCGATAATGAAACCGTCTGATTTTTCTACCGCCGCCTGGATTTCTTCAGAACTGGCAAATTCGCAGTTGATAGATTGAACTTCAACGCCGCCCTTAGTTAATCCCAAAGCGATCGCTCGTGCTAATGTGGCAGTATTGCCGTAAGCGGAGGCATATAGTAACGCCACCGAAATTTCTCGATCTCTTTGAGAACGGCTCCAGTCGCTATATGCTTTGGTCAGTTCAATTAAGCTAGTGCGAACTATCGGCCCGTGACCAACTGCATACATCCGCACTTGGAAATCAGAAATTTTTTCTAAAGCTGCTTCGACGTGCTTCGCTTGAGAAGCCATCAAACAGTTGTAGTAGTAACGTTGGTCTTCTTTGATTTGTTCCCAGTTGTCATCAAAAACTTCATCACCGCAGATATGTGCGCCGAAAAGTTTATCAGTGAACAAAATTTGGGTTTGCTGGTCGTAGGTGCAAAGACTTTCTGGCCAGCGGGGGTTGGGAGTGGGGAAGAATTTCAACACATGACCCTTACCTAAATCTAGGGTTTCTTTCCCTCGCATCACCAAAATATTTAAACTATCATCTGGAAAAGCCGCCTTTAAATTAGCTGCACCAGGTAGTGAACAAACAAAGGTAATCTGGGGAGCAACTTCCAGTAATGCTTTGAGGGTTCCCACTCGGTTAGGGCTAAAATGTCCCAGAATAACATAATCTAATTTTTTCAAATGGATGGTCTGCTGTAACGCTTCCAAAAAAATTGTGGTGAAGGTATCAGCAGGTGGGTCAATAATCGCAGTTTTATCACCTTCAAGGACATAGCAATTAGAGGTTGTACCTCTTTCTAATGCGTATTCAATTTCAAACCGCAAACGTGACTGACTACGCGCTCTGAGAACTCTGGTGTTTGTCGCAATGGGAAAAACCTGTACGTCACGGGGTTTGGAATCGCTCATAGGTGTTGGGTGATGTGGAGATAAAAAGGGGAAAAACCGAGCTTTAACGGATTGAATAAAATCTGTAAAAGACATGATGAAGTATGAAGTGTGTAGACACCCTTTGGGTGGCTTCCCACAGGGTAGTATGAAGTTGGAAATAGGAAAGTCTTTTTATGCTGTTGTCTGTTACCCAATACGCTTCGGTTAACGTTTTAGTATTTTGAGATCCCCCCAACCCCCCTTTTTAAGGGGGGCGGAAAATTATCTTTTACCCCCTTTTTAAGGGGGTCGCCGTAGGCGGGGGGATCTTAACCGAACCGTATTGAAGTATGAAGTGTGAAGTCATAACAATTCATCCTTCAGACTTCATAATTCAGACTTGATTTAGTAGTAATTACCTACTTTGCGATGGCGAACTGCGGTTAAGCCATCGGGTTTGGAAACACGACCGTCTTGGACTGTGCAATACAAAATCCAGTGGTCGCTGCACTCCATACTGCTTTGCACTTCACATTCCATGTATGCGAGAGCATCTGTCAAAATGGGTGAACCGTTTTTGGCGGTTTGGGTTTTCACACCTGCGAATCTATCAGCACCGGGATGTAAGCGTTTGAGGAATTGTTTTTTCAGTTCTTGATAGTTACCTTCTTCTAAGACGTTCAGCACAAAGCGATCGCCTATTTGCATCAAAGCATCAATGGCGCGGTCTTTAGCAACGGCAATTGTAAATCCTAACGGTTGCAAGCTGGCTTGGCTCACCCAAGAAGCCAACATCGCACTACTGACATCACCTTTTTTGGTTGTAACAATATATAAGCCGTTGCTAATCCGTCCCAAGGCTTTTTCCATGTTCACATCAAGAGCTTTGATTTGCTTGATGTTACGTTCACGGGTGACGGCTTGTCCTAAGTCTGTGCCAGCTTCTGTACATAATTGATATGTGGATGCAGAAGGAGCCTGTTTAATCCGAATTGCTGGGAAGGCTTCTTTGACACCTGAGTCGATAAATTTCCGGCGCAGGGTATCGATTGGTTCATCATCACCACCAAAGCATTCAAACAAGCCAAAGAATTGTTTGTCTTTAGCGACTGATATTAAGGAACTGATCCCAGCTTGCGCCGCAACGGAAGTAGAAGGAGGCATTCCAATGATAATACCTGCGGCTCTACCTGCGAGTTCTTGAATTTCTTGAGCTTCGGCGGTGCTGATGTCGAGCATTTCTACACCAACGCCAGTTTTTTGAATGCCTTCAGAAATGGCTTGACCGAGGCGATCGCTATAACCATAATCAGAAGCGTAGAATAAGCCAACGGTGGTTAAGGCGGTGGCTTGTCTTTGGCTCCAGCTTTGATAGCACTCGGTGAGGATATCTAGATGATGATAAAGTAAAGGCCCGTGACCGTTTGCGATGATTTTAATCTTGCCGAGTTCGCCCATCCGCTTCATCGCATTCAATAGCGATCGCGCATTTGGCCCCATGAGACAGTCATAATAAAACCTAAAGTCAGCTTCGATCGCTTCTAAATCTTCATCAAAGGTGCGATCGTCACAGAAGTGCATCCCAAAAGCATCGCAAGTATAGATGGTTTGGGTTTTGCGATCAAAACTAAAGATGGTATCAGGCCAATGCAAGTTAGGCGCGCTCACGAATTCAATTTCGTGACCTTTGCCAATATCAATGCGATCGCCACTTTTCACAATCCGCTTGGAAAAAGGATCATGTACCAAACCTTCTAAGAATTGCAAGGCAATTTTAGAAGCTAAAACAGTGGCTCGCGGCGCTAATTGCAATACATCTTCCACCAAGCCACTATGGTCTGGCTCTGTGTGGCTGACAATAATGTAATCAATAGTCTTGGGGTTGACGATACTTTTGAGGGTGTCTAAATACAGTTGGCGAAACTTCTGGTGAGAAGTGTCAATTAAAACTGTTTGTTCGCCCCGAATTAAATAAGAATTGTAAGTCGTACCGTTTTGCAATCCGAATTCGATATCGAAGCGATCGCGATCCCAGTCAAGACAGCGAATCGCCGTGGTGTTTGGGGCAATTTCTACAGTTTGGACAGTAAGCCGATGCTGAACATTTTCTGCGATCGCTACCATTATTCGTCTCCGAGCGCAAATATTTAGTAATCTTTCTCTGCCCCCATTGTGCGACTAAATCATTTTTAAAGTTGTAATGAAGACTAGTTTTCAAAAATTAGCAGTTGTATCAATTATTGCTGTTTTCCAGCATTATTTTTAACTCAGAATATTCTTTGTAAATCTCTCACAGCAAGGGTATCACGTTTTAAATGTTAATATTTATTGGCATAATTTAAAATCCCTAACATATCATACATAACTTATTTTTTTGACCAGATTTCCGTAACAAAAAGCATAGATTTCAACACCGATGTGTTTAAAATTATCTGCATAAAAAAATGTTTCGCTCAGAGACGCAAAGGCGCGAAACATCATTTAACGCGATGTGCGACTTATTTTTAAAACCCCTCTCCAAACCTCTCCCCGCAACGGAGAGAGGCTTTAATTCTGGCTCCCCTTCCCTTGTAGGGGAGCCAGTGCATTGCGGAGAGAAGTTGCGTGCGGGGGTTTCCCCCGTTGAGCAAACTTCGGAGGGTTTCCCCCGTTGTAGCAACTGGCGTAAGGGGTTGGGGGTTAGGTTTGAGATAAAATCGCACATTGCGTAATTTATCTATTAATTAGCCAGTTTATCTATCTTGTTGCGCCCATATACGGGTGGGAAGACCCCAAACGTAGATAAAGCCTTCGGCGGCTTTGTGGTCAAATTGGTCTTCTGCGCCGTAGGTGGCTAAGTCGGGGGTGTAAAGTGTGTTGTCACTCCAGCGGCCAACTATAGTGGCGTTACCTTTGAACAGTTTCACCCGCACTGTTCCCGAAACGCGTTCTTGTGTTTGGTGAATGAAAGCATCTAGGGCGGCTTTTAGGGGACTGTACCACAAACCGTTATAGACCAATTTGGTATAAGTGTCTTCAATACCGCGCTTGTAGTGGGTGACATCTGCGGTTAAGGTGAGGCTTTCTAAATCACGGTGGGCTTGAATTAAAACGATCATGGCTGGTGATTCGTAGATTTCCCGTGATTTGATGCCTACTAAGCGGTTTTCAATCATGTCAATGCGACCGATGCCATGATTGCCTGCTAACTCGTTGAGTGTTTCAATTAATTCAACGGGGTTTTTAGCTGTACCGTTGACGGTTGTGGGTATACCTTTGGTAAAGCCAATCTCAATATATTCTGGCTCATTGGGAGTATCTGCGATCGCTTTTGTCATCTGATAAATTTCTTCTGGGGGTTCGGCGGCTGGATCTTCCAACACACCCGCTTCAATACTGCGACCGAGTAAGTTTTTATCAATACTGAAAGGCGAAGATTTTTTCACAGGTGCAGGAATACCAAACTTTTCCCCATAAGCGATGGTTGCTTCCCGGCTCATACCCCATTCCCGCGCGGGTGCTAAAATTTTCAGGCTGGGATTTAAGGCAGCACAGGAAACGTCAAAGCGTACCTGATCATTACCCTTACCAGTACAACCATGTGCGATCGCATCAGCACCATACTTCTCTGCTGCTTCTACTAATATCTTGGCAATTAAAGGACGAGCCAGCGCCGTTCCTAGAGGATAGCGATTTTCGTAAAGGGCGTTAGCTTGAATCGCCGGGAAAGCGTAATCTTTCACAAAGCTGTCTTTGACATCAATTACCAGAGACTCACTAGCACCCGATTTGAGCGCTTTTTCTTTAATTGGCTCTAATTCATCTCCCTGGCCTAAATCTGCTGCGAGAGTAATCACCTCCTCCACACCCCACTCTTGCTTGAGGTAAGGAATGCACACAGAAGTATCTACACCACCTGAATATGCTAAGACAACCTTTTTGGCGCGACCCATTGGTTTCTCCAGTTAGGAAAACAAAGAATGACACAATATTATATCGGACTAATACAGGTAGATTTTCTAAGGTTGTGCGATCGCCTCGATGGTTATATCAATTCTCGGTGACATAAGGTATATCCATTAGCCAGCGATTAAACTCACTGGCTAATGGTACTGGTAGTTAACAAGCGACTACTTTCTTTTTTGTCTTGGGACTACAGTTTTGACTAACCCAGTCATTGCCATAATTACAGTAGCCGTTCCGCCCATTAATAAGGAAGTTAAAATTGCTGCTGCAAGAATGATTTCTGTTGGACTGTACCCATCGCGTATCCAAGCAGAAGGTTTTTCAATTACTGGGGAAGTTGCGGGAATTAACTGTGAAGTTTGGGAGTTAGTAGAAGTGTTATTCATGGTTAACTTTGTGAAAAACTCGACTGTGTAAATCGTATTCTTGCCATCACAGCCGGAAATTCCTGGGAAATAGAGATAAAGTAGAAGCAAAATAGAAAATAAGTAGAATCAAGTAGATTTTTTCAGGCTGTCTATGCAATGGGATGAGTTTTTAACAAAAGAAGCTGCTACTCATGAGTTATCCCCAGAGCAAACGGCGGCCTTTGTAGTCAGGTTACAAGCGGAAAACTCCGGTAAAAGTGAAGCGAAACTAGCCAGCGAGATTAATATCAGTGCGGCGGCGTTCAAAAAGCGCATGACTGAGGTGTATGACAAGTTTGCTGGGAGTTGTCCTGAGTTAGCTACCTCTAAACGCGGAAAACTGGAAACATTAAAGGCTTACCTAACAAAAAAATCTAAAGGTGTCAGCGATACCCAGCCGAAAAAAGAAATTCAGCACAATATCCCCCCGGCTGTACCTTGGGAAAGGTTTGTTGGGAGAGAAGCGGAATTACAACGACTGCACGAGATGATACAACAATCTCAGCAAGTTGCTATTGTCGCGGTGGCGGGGATGGGTGGTGTGGGGAAAACTGAACTCGCAACCCAGTATGCTCAACAAAATTTGCAAAAATATTCTGGTGGGGTTTGCTGGTTATCAGCACAGGGTATTGATATAGGGATTCAAATTCTGAGATTTGCGGAAGCGAAGTTTAAATTTATTGCGCCGGATGATAGGGAATTAGTAGACCGGGTAAAACTTTGCTGGGATAGGTGGGATGCTGGGGATGTTTTGCTGGTGTTTGATGATGTCACAGACTACAAAACCCAAGTTAAGCCTTATCTCCCTGCGAACTCATCAAAGTTTAAAGTATTGCTTACAACTCGCCTGGGATCTGATAGAACTCTACCGCAATTAAGCCTCGGTGTTCTTAAACCATTGGCGGCGATGCAATTATTAAAGTCGCTGGTGGGGAGAGACAGACTCAAAAATGAGCCTTTAGTGGCGAGAGAAATCTGTAAATTCTTGGGATATTTGCCTTTAGCTTTAGAGTTGGTGGGACGATATCTGGATACAATGCCAGATTTATTACTGCAAACTCTGTTGAAACGGTTAGAGAGAAAGCGGCTGGAACATGAAGCAATGGCTAAAGCTAACCCGTTGATGCGTTATGAGTACGGTGTAGCTGAAGCTTTTGATTTGAGTTGGGAACAGTTGGATGAGAAAGCAAAAGAACTTGGTTGTCGGCTAAGTTTATATGCTTTGGCTGATATTCCTTTTGATGTGGAAGAAATGGAAGATGATGAACAGCAAGAAACTCAAGAGAAAGCCATTGCTGATTTGCTAAAACTGCATTTATTACAACGGCAAAGTAAAGGAATTTCTCGTTTACATCCTCTAATTCGGCAATATTTCCAAATAAAGTTGGATGAGTCAAGTGATGCAGATGAGGTGAAGACAGTTTATGCCGTGCAGATGGTAGAAATAGCAAAGCAAATCCCTCAACAGCCTAGCCTTTATTTAATTCAACAACTCACACCCCTGATTTCTCATCTAGCAGAAGCTACTAATCATTTAACAGCATTCATTAAGGATGAAGATTTAATTTGGGCTTTTACCGGATTAAGTTGGTTTTATCAAGGACAAGGATTGTATAAAGATGCAGAACCTTGGTTAAGTCAGTGTTTAGAATCAATTAAACGTCGCCTTGGTGCAGAACATCGCCATGTCGCCACTAGCCTAAATAATTTGGCAGAACTCTACCGTGCGACAGGAAGGTACAGTGAAGCCGAACCTCTTTTTCAGGAAGCTTTAGAACTTTTGAAACGCCTGTTAGGAAAAGAACATCCCCATGTCGCACAAAGCCTGAATAATCTGGCAGAACTCTACCTTGCGACAGGAAGGTACAGTGAAGCCGAACCTCTTTTTCAGGAAGCTTTAGAACTCAGACAACGCCTGTTAGGAAAAGAACATCCCTATGTCGCCTCTAGCCTGAATAATCTGGCAGCACTCTACGAATCGACAGGAAGGTACAGTGAAGCCGAACCTCTTTTTCAGGAAGCTTTAGAACTTTTGAAATGCCTGTTAGGAAAAGAACATCCCCATGTCGCTACTAGCCTGAATAATCTGGCAGAACTCTACCGTGCGACAGGAAGGTACAATGAAGCCGAACCTCTGTATCTGCAAGCTTTAGAACTCAGACAACGCCTGTTAGGAAAAGAACATCCTGATATCGCTACTAGCCTAAATAATCTGGCATTACTCTACCGTGCGACAGGAAGGTACAGTGAAGCCGAACCTCTGTATCTGCAAGCTTTAGCACTCAGACAACGCCTGTTAGGAAAAGAACATCCCGATGTCGCTACTAGCCTGAATAATCTGGCAGAACTCTACGAATCGACAGGAAGGTACAGTGAAGCCGAACCTCTGTATCTGCAAGCTTTAGAACTTTTGAAACGCCTGTTAGGAAAAGAACATCCCGATGTCGCTACTAACCTGAATAATCTGGCAGCACTCTACCGTGCGACAGGGAGGTACAGTGAAGCCGAACCTCTGTATCTGCAAGCTTTAGAACTCAGACAACGCCTGTTAGGAAAAGAACATCCCGATGTTGCTACTAGCCTCAATAATTTGGCATTATTCTACCATTCAACAGGAAGGTACAGTGAAGCCGAACCTCTTTTTCAGCAAGCCTTGGCAATTTGTGAGCGTAGTTTGGGTGTGGGTCATCCTCATACTATGACTGTGCGGGGAAATTATGCAAAGTTTTTAAAAGAAACATATCGTTAGCGGAATAGTTAAAAATAAAAATTTTAAGGTTCACACAGAGGCACAGAGGTACAGAGAGTGAGGAGAAAGTTATATTAATTCGGAATTTGTAATTGAGCAATGTAGCATTGTTCTCTCATTTCAATCTCATAAATTCCTGCTGACATCACGCCCAAATTCTCTGCATACTGAGGATAAATCCAGGTAGCACATCTTCACCGGAAAGGATTTGAGGTGATTTGAGAATTTCCACAGCTTTTCCCGGACGATAAATTTCTACTTCTTGTTGTTTGCGATTAATCAACCAACCTAAACGACAGCCATTTTCCATATACTCTTGCATTTTATTTTGAGTTTTCTTTAAGCTGTCATTAGGTGAGAGTATCTCAATGACAAAATCAGGACACAGAGGAATAAATTTTTCTTTTTGCTCTTTCGTTAACGCATCCCAACGAGATTTTGCTACCCAAGAAACATCGGGCGAACGGTCAGCACCATTTGGTAAAGTAAACCCAGTAGATGAATCAAATACTTCGCCTAACTGATTTTGATCATTCCAGAACCATATTTGACCATTAACATGAGAATTGCTTTTGCCTGTCTCTCCTCCCGTGGGTGGCATGATAATTAATTCTCCTTGGGCATTGCGTTCTAATTTTAAATCGGGATTTTCTTCACAGAGTTGATAAAATTGTTCTCTTGTGAGTTGAATTATAGAATTTAGGTTTAATGTAATTGCTGTCATAGAGTAAAAGGCAACAGAAAAAACTCACTTATCCCAATACTTTTCGGTTTAGCGTTATGAGTTCTTGCAGATCCCCCCAACCCCCCTTAAAAAAGGGGGGCTATTTTTCTGTTTACCCCCTTTTTAAGGGGGTCGCCGTAGGCGGGGGGATCTGCATCTAGAATGAATCAACCTTTATCCGAGAAGCATTGTATATCTATTCTTAAAATAACTGTAAGTATCGAGCTTTAACCACAAAGATTCAGGAGTATTTTAGCTTGCTCCAGTCATTGATATTACATAATTAAAATACAAGCGACTGTGGAGGCGGTGATGACTGTGCAGTTATTAAGATATAAATTCACAGTGCAGCAATACCACAAAATGTTTGAGTTGGGGATTCTCACAGAAGATGACCGAGTTGAATTAATCCGGGGAGAAATTGTTGAGATGTCGCCTATTGGGACAAAACACGCTGCTTGTGTAAAGTGCTTAAATAAACTCTTGTCTAGTAAGTTAAGGGATAGAGTTCTCATTGCTATTCAAGACCCTGTGGAACTGAGCGATAATTCACAACCGCAGCCAGATGTAGCATTACTCAAACCCCGTGATGATTTTTATGCAACCGCACACCCCCAACCTCAAGATATTTTCTTACTAATTGAAGTTGCTGATTCAACAATAATGTATGACCGAGAAGAAAAGATTCCTTTGTATGCAGAAGCAAATATAATTGCGGTTTGGTTAGTAGATATTAATGAGCAAGTTGTGGAAGTTTATCAACAACCAACCGCCACAGGATATCAGCATATACAAAAGTTTGCTGGTGGAGAAAGTTTGTCAATTCCAGGTTTCTCTGATGTCACAATTACAGTCAATGAAATCTTTGGTAGATAAATTACCACCTCTTTTCTCTCCCTCTGTGTTCTCTGTGTCCTCTATTTTTGTCTCACGCAAAGGCGCAAAGGCGCAAAGAAGAGTTTTAGATGTGTTTTGATGGTGTCATTTTGAGTTATGAACACCAAATTTCAGCTTTTGAACTCGAACGTTCTCGTTTGAAACAGGAATATTCTCGTTTCAAACTAAAGCATTCTCATTTGAAACAGGAATATTCTCGTTTCAAACTAAAGCATTCTAGTTTCAAACTAAAACGTTCTTGTTTTGAACAGGAACATTCTCATTTCAAGCCTGAACTGTCGCGTTTTAAACCCGAAGCTTCAAGGATAAAACGCGATCGCTCTCACTACAAACTAAAATACAATCACCCAAAAGCCATCTTTACTGTGATACACGCCAAACCTTGATGGTATTATCTTCGCTGCCGCTGATAATAGTCTTACCATCAACACTAAAAGCGACAGATGTCACTGTATCTGCATGACCTGTTAATGTATTTAAGACTTCTCCTGTGGCTAAATTCCAAAGTTTGATGGTACGATCGCGGCTGGCACTGGCTAATGTCATACCATCTGGGCTAAAAGCCACACAGGTAACGGTGTTTGCATGACCTGTTAAGGTGCGAATAACTTCGCCGGATGCGACATCCCAAAGTTTAATAGTGCGATCGCGGCTGGCACTGGCTAAGGTGGTACTATCAGGACTAAATGCTACTGATGTGATTGTATTGGGATTTCCCGTCAGTGTGCGGGCTGGGTCATTTTGATAAAGATGCCAAAGTTTAATGGTTTTATCAAAACTTCCACTGGCTAAGTTACGTCCATCTGGGCTAATAGCAACTGACCGCACCCAATATTTATGTCCTTTAAGTGTGCGAATTAGCTTTCCTGTGCCTAAATTCCAAACTTTGAGAGTGTTGTCATCGCTACCACTCACCAAAATTTTCCCATTGGGACTAATTGTTAATGCTTGAATGGAATCAGTATGTCCTGTTAGTGTGTAGACTATTTTACCTGTTGCCAAATTCCAGGCTTTAATAGTTTGATCATCACTACCGCTGACCAAAGTTTTGCCATTGGGACTAATAGCCACAGCATTAACTTTTTGCGAATGTCCACTCAGGGTTAGTATTTCTTTTCCTGTGGTCAGATTCCACATTTTAATTATGCGTTCCCCTTCGCCACTACTAGCAATTGTCCGCCCATCGGGACTAATGGCGACAGAGACAACAGATTTTGCTGTTCCTTTGAGGGTGTTAGCTAAGGAAATATTTTTAACGGGAACATTGGGTGACTGACCAAAAACAACTTCACCCTGAGTAGGACTGTAGTTTCCTGGCTTTAGTCTCGATAACAAACTAGTTTGAATTTGGTGATATTTTTGATACCAAGTATCACTAAAACCAAATAACAAAATGAAAGCAGCGCCTAAAACTAAACTTTTGACAAAAGCATATTTAAAGGAGAACTTTGACCTTGGTTGAGTTACGGTGAATTTTCCTGATGATTGTCCAGCGGCGGGTAAGGCGCGTGGGAGTGAGGGAATCAAATCTTTAATCACTTCATCGGCTGACTGGTAGCGTTGGCTTAAGTCTTTTTGCAACAGCTTTGTCATCACCCCTTCCAATTCTGGCGACAAAGGACTACGCAAATATTCCCGCCAACTGTTCGCCCAGCCATAGCCATGTTCCATCCACAATTGAAAAGGGGATGTTCCTGTTAGCAGATGAAAACAGGTAGCGCCCAAACTGAACAAATCACTAGCGGGGTAAGCTTTCCCATCTCTGATTTGTTCCAGTGGAGAATAACCATGCGAACCAATGGATGTACCATTTTTATTCTTGACTTTTTCGGTTAATTGCTTAGAAGAACCAAAATCAATCAAACTTAAGCGCCCATCATATCGACAGCGAATTAAATTTTCTGGTTTAATGTCTCGGTGAATCACACCGCGATCGTGAATGAATTTGAGTACAGGCAGTAAATCAAGTAAAATTGCTTGAATTTCATTCGCTTTATAGACTTTGCGCTGTTGTAACTCTTTTAACAAGTTCTGCCCATTAATAAACTGTTGCACCAAATAAAGGCAGTTATCTTGTTCAAAGTATGCAATTAGTGTGGGAATTTGCGGATGTTCGCCGAGTTCTTGCAGTCGCTTGGCTTCTTCTGCAAATAACTCCATTGCTTTTTTCTGCGACCAAGTTCCTTGAAATTTCGGTGCTAATTGCTTAATTACACACAGTTCATTGAGTTTATCGGTATCTTCAGATAAATAAGTTCTGCCAAATCCCCCCTCATCGGAAAGCACCCGAATCACCCGAAAGCGATTTCTTAATAGTGGCACCAAGGGGGTGCTACAAGTTTGGCATAACTGCTTTCCTTTGGGATTTAGGGGATTTGGACAATCGGGATTTAAGCAGCAGATCATTATCTGACAGGCGCAACTGCATAAAAATTTTTACTAAATTAACCCCGATATTTCCCTAGATTATGATTGACTCTCACGTATTGATGGTAGATCCCGCTGGTAATGGGGAGTGGGGAATCAATTATATAGTCAATTTTGGTAAATGCTCATAAGTTTTCCTCAATGCTGGAAAACTACGAGAGTCATCAGCTGAATTTTATCGATTATAGCAGCAGGCAAAAGTAGCAGACAGGTTAAGAGTGTCATTAGTCAAGACAAATGACTAATGACAAATTACTCATAACTAATAAACTAAGGCTTTTGGGTGGCGATCGCTAATTTTGCCCCCTGGACTTGTCTGACTTGATCCATCACTGCCACTACTTTACCGTGGGTGACTGTTGCATCAGCATTCACAATTACTAATGCTTCTTGGTTATCGCCTACCAAGGTACGCAATTGTCCAGCTAAACCTTCAACAGTGCTTGGTTGACGGTTGACACTGACTATGCCATCTTTATCGACTGTAACGGTAATTTTAGCTGGAACTTGCTGCTGTTTAGCTGTCGCAGCTTTGGGTAAGTTGACGGGTAAACCTTCTGAGCGAGTTAAAAATAATGTTGACATAATAAAAAATGTCAAAATCGCAAATATCACATCAATCATTGGCACGATGTTGATTTGCGGTGGTAAATCTGGCTCATCTTGTAGACGCATAGGTTCTGTCTCCTCGTTCATAGCGGCGGCGATAGAGCAGTTCTAATTGTCCACCATATTCTTGTATTGCGGCAATCTGACGTTGATATAACCCTCGAAAGGTATTAGCAAATAAAAGTATAAAAATAGCCACAATTAAACCTGAAGCTGTGGATACCAGCGCTTCACTAATACCTGCTGTAACTCCTGCGGTTTTTGTCCCGCCTACATCACCCAAGTTTAATGATGCAAAAGAAGCAATCAAACCCAATACAGTACCAAGTAGACCTAAAAGTGGTGCAAGACCAATAATTGTGTCAAACATATTTTGAAAACGTTTGAGAACCGGGATTTCGGCTTGCGCTTCACTTTCTAGTGCAAGCCGAAATTCTTCTGGGGTTGGTTCTTCTAATTGCAACGCCGCTAAAAAAATCCGGGCTACAGGCAAATCTGCATTCTTTTGCAACTTATCCAACGCGCCAACAACATTATCAAGGCGGTAGAGATTCAACACTTCTCGGACTATGCGGTTTTGCCGAGTATTGATGCGATACCAAAAGCGCACTCGCTCAATAATTAAAGCAATTCCCACCACACTAAACGCCAGCAGCGGCCACATGACTACGCCACCTGCTACAAACAACTGATACATGGGCAATATCTCTAGGAACTAAATGGACAACGTTACAGTTAGACTAGCAGTTTACGGTACTAAATGATATATCTTATCAATAAGGAGTAGACAAAATAAAAAGCTATGTCAAATTCGGTTGAGTTTTGATGACATAATTATTCATTCTTGTTCAAGGCTTGATTCGCTACAACCCTGATAATTGAAGTATTTGTGTAAGTATACAGTTGAGAAAAGCTAACTCAGGAATTTTTGGCTTTATTGCTTGACTTTTGCGAGAGGTGGTTTTGAACAGAGTAATTACTAATAAGAACTTGCAACAAATTTAAACAGAGCAGTAGTTTGTAGCTTTGCTTGAGAAGCGATCGCCCGACGTTGAGAGTTAAAGTATATTTTGCGTACTAACTTACTCAACGCCCAAAAAATTACATCATTGGAATATCTGACATTTGTATTCTTAATCGTCTATGGCTAAACTATTTGACTCAATCACCGAAGAACTGCAAGAGTTTATTGCAGCCCAAAACCTTTTCTTTGTAGGAACCGCGCCTCTGAGTGCTACAGGTCACGTTAATTTATCACCCAAAGGTCTCGATTGCTTGCGGATTTTATCACCCCACAAAGTCGCCTATCTCGACCTCACAGGTAGCGGTAACGAAACTTCAGCCCATCTGCAAGAAAATGGTCGCATTACCTTCATGTTTTGCGCCTTTACTGAACCAGCGCGCATCTTGCGACTGTACGGTCAAGGATACGTAATTTTACCGGGCTATCCTGATTGGGATTCTGTATATTCAGTGTTTCCGCCGCTACCAGGAACTCGTCAAATTATCGTAGCAGATATTGAGATTGTGCAAAGTTCCTGTGGTTTCGGCGTTCCTCTTTACGAATACCAAGGTCAACGCCAAACACTAGTAAATTGGGCTGCTAAAAAAGGCGAACAGGGAGTCCGAGAATATCAACAACAGAAAAACAGCATCAGCATTGATGGTTTACCGACACCATTAGGCCAATTATCTGACGGTTAAAGCGGCGTTTCATATATTTCTAGTTAATCTGAACCAAAAAATCTCAAATTTTTTGTCAATAGTCTTTAGTCCAAAGAAGCTTGATTTTTGACTATAGATTGTAGAGTTTTGACAAAAATAACCTTTATAGAGAAAATTTATCATTGCTGACACTCTATAACTAAGTTTATAAAACATAGCGTCAAAAATCGATACATATCAGTTCTATTTTCTGCCTCTATTCCTAATTAAATTTGGTGTAAAGGAACTATTATGCGGTTTCCGTGTCTTGACGTAATGATTTGCAACGAATTATGATTCGAGTTTAGTCCGGATCAACCGAGACATCCTCGAAAATTGGTGCAAGTAAATTCAACTTTCGCTCTACATAATCACACGCATGAGATTACGCTTATTTCTGTTTAGCGTTGTCAGTATTGTCCTGCTTTCTTCTCCAGTAAGAGCATCTCGCTTAGAATCTTGGAGTTTTGACACCGCACAAAATCAACTGAATATTACTACTGTATCTGGTGTTAAACCAAGAGCATTTTTAATTCAAAATCCCACGCGGTTAGTTATCGATCTTCCTGGTACACAACTGAACACAAATACAGTTCGGAAAAACTTTGGTTCCACAGTACGCGAAATCCGTGTTGGTAAGGTTGACGATAACACAACAAGATTAGTAGTTGAATTAGCACCTGGATACACTGTAGACCCTAACAAGTTACTGCTGCAAGGTGATTCTTCCACTCATTGGATAGTGAAATTTCCATCGGTACAACGGGTTCAAAATCCTGTTGATAATAATGTTTCTTCAACTAGTGAAGAGCAAATTCCGGTTTCCGTGAGTGATGTTTCTTTGTTTGCGGGAGTTGTACCGTTAGGTAAGGAAATACCACAATTGCGATCGCAGGTACAAGCCTTAGCTGCTCGTTATCGTTCTTTGAATGCAGGAATGTTCTTTTTAGATTTAGATACTGGTAACTATCTAGATTTAAATGGTGAGAAAGTCTTTCCGGCTGCTAGTACAATCAAGTTTCCCATTTTAGTAGCGTTATTTCAAGAAGTAGATGCAGGTAGAGTCAAACTGAATGAAACCTTAGTTATGCGGCGTGACTTAATAACTGGAGGTTCTGGAGAATTTCAATACAAGCGTGCGGGAACTCGTTTTAGTCTGATAGAAACCGTGACTAAGATGATTACCATCAGCGACAACACAGCTACCAATATGGTAATTGACCGATTAGGTGGTAAAGCTAAGTTAAATCAGCGTTTTCGTGGTTGGGGTCTGCAAAACACCGTTGTGCGGAATTTACTCGGCGACTTTAAGGGAACTAATACAACTAGCGCTAAAGATTTAGTCAGGCTGTCTGCGTTGGTTGCAAAAAATCAATTATTGACTGATTCTAGCCGTAGCAAAGTTTTGGATATTATGCAGCGTGTTCACAACACCAAGTTATTACCCTCTGGTTTGGGTAAAGGTGCGGTAATTGCTCACAAAACCGGAACTCTAGGCATTGTACTAGGTGATGCCGGAATTATTCAAATGCCATCTGGTAAGCGCTACTTAGCCGGAATTTTTGTCAGAAGACCTTTTAATGATTTAAAAGCGCGAGATTTTATCAGTCAAGTTTCTCGAATTGTTTACGGCTATTTAGACCAACCAAGAGTAGCCAGCAAGCCTTAATACTCCTGATGTAAAAAAGAAAAATTTTAATTGACGTAAGCCCCTGATATTAATTAATATCTAGGGGTTTTTGCATATCTATTTATAGCAGTGGTTAATGCACCATATCTCTCGGTGCGTTACGGCTAATCCTTATTCTCTTAAACTAACAAATTCTTGCATAGCCGTAACACATTCTAATTCATATTGGCTTTGAAGCATATTGACTGTATTCCTGCCAAGTTGGCTACATATACCTAAGCCGCACTGCTAAATTATGAATGGGAAATAACTTGCGGGCTTGATAAACCAACTTTTACTACACTAAACATGCTAAAGCATTAACAACGGACGGATTTAGGTTGGTTGCTTATTTTGCTCACTCTTTTGAGAGATTGCTGCTGTTTTTATTGTAGCGATCGACATCAAACTTCTTTATCTCTAAAAGGACAAATATAACAGGAAGTCCTCATTGATTACTCCTATCCTCACCTCGTTCATCGCAAAATGTACGAGGGCTTTTTTTATTTGGCAGAATTTACCCCTATTACGCCAATGATAATTAAAGCTATTGAGAAAAGTTTGGTAAGAGACATTGATTCACGAAACCAAATTACCCCAATAGTAGCGATTACAGTTGTGCCTAAACCTGACCAAACAGCATACGCAATGCTGACTTCAATTTTTTTAAGAGCTAAAGTTAAAAAACTAAAACAAATTCCATAACAGATAAAAATTAAAACCGAGGGAATAGTTCTTGTAAACCCCTCAGACAATTTCATGGAAGTTGTACCAGCAACTTCAAATAAGATTGCTGCAATGAGATAAAGCCAACTATTTACCATGTTTATTGATTGATTATAAGGTGATGATGGGAATATGATTTTTCGACAAGCATAATGAGTCAAAATTCTATATTTAATCTATTAACTAATTCTGCTATTTTGACAACATTTATAGTTAGCTGATGAGATAGGCAAAAATCAAAATATTCATATTCCCGAATTAGTAAAGAAGTTGGTAATCTCTAAAGTTCAGTTTACCACACCAATATTATGGGGGTTTACCGTACTAATACTAAGGTTCGGAAATCATGATGTAATTGGTGATAAAAACCGAATTTACACTGTACTGGATTGTGAATACTATAAAAACAACGCAAATGATTTAAACCTAAATCGACTACACAAAATTAGAAATTAAACGAGGTGGAGATATGACATTAGTACGTTGGAATCCTTGGCAAGAAATGAACACTCTCCAAAGACAAATCAACAATTTATTTGCAGACGAAATGCTCCCATCTACTTTACTTGAAAGAAGTCTTACAAAAGTTCCGGCGGCTGAATTACACGAATCTGAAGAAGCTATTCATCTCAAGCTAGAATTACCAGGAATTGAAGCTAAAGACCTAGATGTGCAAGTTACAGAAAAAGCTGTATATATCAGCGGTGAACGGAAATCTGAAACTAAAGCAGAAGGGAAAGGTGTAACCAAGAGTGAATTCCATTATGGGAAATTCCAACGTTTGATTCCTTTACCAACTCGCATTCAAAATACCAATGTTACTGCTGATTATAAAGATGGTATTTTGACTCTGACTTTGCCTAAAGCCGAAGAAGAAAAGAAAAAGGTTATCAAGCTGAATCTTGAATCTATTGGCTAATATCAATTTTGGATTAGCGCTAAAATACCCGACTTCTTTAAGAGGTCGGGTATTTTGTTGTTTACTAATGATTTAAAATTGCTATAAGCTGCGATTTCTGCCTGTTGATTGTTGTCTGTCTACGGGAAAAACGTCAAAATCGAAAGTTGCAATTAGACGATCATCAACGTATACCTGTATTTTATGTTTACCAGGTGGATCACCTGCGGCGATCGTCCAATAGTTTTCGATTACACCATCATTAGCTATGGTTTTGCGCCTCATTACCGACTCTGTACCGTCAGCGGAGACTGTGAAGTTTTCACCATCATCTGTAGCCCAAGTTTCTGGGGGTTTTGGTAAGCGTAGGACTTCTCGCCATGTAACTTCGCCTTGGTAGTCTTTGAGTTGAATTCGCCACCCATATTTACTACCTTCTTGTAGTGGGACTCTGAATGTGGGGATGAAGTTAACTTTACCTCTAGCATCAACTCTCGCTATGCCAAACTCAGCTTTGTCGATCGCTACCGACTTTTTAGTATTGTTTGCTTGAGAAATTGACCCTGATGATGCTATTTTTTCGTCGGCGATCGCTACTGTAGCATTGATTGGCTGAGAAGCTACCAACCCGGAAACTAGCCAAGAAGAAGTTAGTACAACTATTGCAGTCCAAATTCTCATCAGCAAAATTGTTGGTCATTTACTAGTACTTATTCCCGCCTTCCTACTGGCTTCCGGGTACAGTCCCGATAAATAGCCAAACTGGCAGAATAAAAGTTGCAGCATTAATAGTCAGTTTATAGTTAAATCGGCAACACCAGATCAAGCCACTCAAACTACTTTATTCTCCAGCCAGTTGCCAGAACTGCGAAAACTATCATCGCAGGTTTTAGGTGTAGGTGCTAAATATGCGTCTATTCTTAACTATTTTGTGTTCAATACGGAATTTTTGATATGTAAGCAATTGCTGACAGTCAGCTATTTGATCAATTGTCATTTGCTAGGGTTTCATCCCCGTGAGGGGGAAAAGTAAAGAAACCGACATGATCAACAGGTTTCCATTCCCGTGAGGAGTAAAGGAATTAAAACAATACCGTTATGTTAAGCGCTTGCTACTTCTCTTTTATCATTGCATTAACATTGGAGAATCGATATCTAACAACCAATTCTCATCAATAAATTCCAAGTTTTCATCATAGACAAGAACTAATTCCCCAATTTTGTGTGTGTGATTATTTGGTGTTTGCGTGGTAGCATCAACAGCAGCGATGAGTAAAAACTTTAATTTTAAAAAGCGTTCTTTTTGACTAACACCAATAGAACTACTGACTAATTCAGCCTTTAAATCACAAGGTAAAGTAATTGTTTCATGGTATTCATCTTGTTCATCCCAGTAGCCAAATATTTTATACTCACATTGTTCAAGATGTTCTTTAACAAGAATATTGGCATCTAGATTTTCCAATAATTCAGTTAAATCTTGCCAAACTTGGTGATTCTTTAATTGAAGTCTTGTCATGCTTATGTGGGCTTAATGTTCTGTTACTAAACCGGGAAAGTGCGATATACCATCAATAAATTTTGCATGAAATCGGCGTAGGCGCAGCCCGCCGCAGGCATCGCCACCTTTACCTAAGATTTTCGACTTTAAATCGTAGCCTAATTCTTGGGAAGTCACTAGACCAACATTACCGCGAGGGGATACTTGTCCTTTCTCAATCGCTTTTAAATGTTTTCCTTTGGAATCATACTTCAATCCTAACTTGATTTGTTCGTTTGCAAATGACACAAGCAAACCACTGGTTGAAAAATATACAATGTCAGGTTGAATATTTGACCAATTATCAGGTAAAGCTTCCATGAATTTAACAATGATGCGGTAGAGGCATAATTTATGGGAATGTCGCGCGATCGCCTAGGAAGAGTGAACATATCCTAGTAAATTGATAGTGAGGCGTTTTTGAGCAGCAAACAGCATGGCAGATATTCCAAATTCCATCGCATCATACCGTGCCTTAGCACTGCAAGTTAGCTGTCATGCTGTGAATCAAGCGAGCGATCGCCACGCTGTCCAAGAAATCATTCATCATACTATCAACCGCTTGGCGCAACAAATCGCCGCCAGTATTGCTTTTATTGGTTTTGACTGTCGTTTAATTGTTTTACCAGAATATTTTCTGACAGGTTTCCCGATGGGTGAACCTTTGGCTGTTTGGGGAGAAAAAGCTTGTATAGAAATGCACGGTGTCGAGTATGAATCTCTCGGTAAAATTGCCCAAAAACATCAGATATTTTTAGCTGGTAACGCCTACGAACTCGACCCCAATTTTCCTGGCTTATACTTTCAAACTTGCTTTGTGATTGACCCTGCTGGTGCTATTGTCTTGCGGTATCGGCGGCTAAATTCGTTATTTGCACCAACACCTCATGATGTTTGGGATAAATATCTTGATTGTTACGGCTTAGAAGGGGTGTTTCCTGTGGCGAAAACGGCAATTGGCAATTTAGCCGCTTTAGCTTCCGAAGAAATTTTGTATCCAGAAGTGGCGCGGTGTTTAGCAATGCGTGGTGCAGAAATTTTTCTGCATTCCACCTCTGAAGTTTATAGCAAAAACCTCACACCTAAAGATGCGGCGAAAATTTCTCGCGCTGTGGAAAATATGGCTTACGTTGTGTCTGCGAATACCGCAGGTCTAGCTAATAGTTCTATACCCAGCGCTTCTGTTGATGGTGGCTCAAAAATAGTTGACTATCGCGGTATCGTATTAGCAGAAACAGGTGCAGGCGAAAGTATGGCAGCTTTTGCAGAGATAGATTTAACTGCTTTAAGACGCGATCGCCGTCGTCCAGGGTTAAATAATTTACTGTCTCGCCAGCGATTTGAACTCTACGCCCAAAGCTATAGCCAGTCACAATTTTATCCAGCAAACACTATGCTAAATCAAGAGTGCGATCGCCAACACTTCATCCAAACACAGCAACAAACTATAGAACGCCTATCTCAGTTAGGAGTGATTTAAAAGTCTGAAGTCTGAAATTAGATTCTTTTGACCATTGACCATTGACAAATGACAAATGACAAATGACAAAACCAATCGAAGTCCGTAACCCGCGAACGGGAAAATATGATTATGTAATTATCCCACCGCCGCCGAAACTGCTGGCGCAGCAATGTAACCGGGCGCGAAGGGCGCAAGTGCGTTGGCAAAAACTGGGCGTAGAGGGGAGAGTTGCAGCTTTAAAAGAATGGAAGCAAGCAATCTTGGCTGGACGCGAAAAGCTCACAGATGCTTTGGTCAATGATACGGGTAGATTATCTATATCAGTGATGGAAATCGACTCATTCCTTTCTAGCATCGATCGCTGGTGTGGATTAGCGCCAGATTTATTACAAGATTCGGCGAAAAATACTTCAATTCCGTTCATCGCCTTACAACAAACATCAACGCCTTACCCTGTAGTTGGGGTAATTAGTCCTTGGAATTTCCCTCTGTTGCTGTCTACGATAGATACCATTCCCGCACTGTTGGCGGGTTGTGCTGTAGTTGTTAAACCCAGTGAAATTGCACCGCGTTTCATCGCCCCACTGATAGCTGCAATTAATCAAGTTCCCGCCTTGCGTGATGTTTTCAGTTTTGTGGAAGGTGCGGGAGAAACTGGCGCGGCTTTGATTGAGAATGTAGATTTAGTTTGTTTTACAGGTAGTGTCGCCACTGGACGCAAAGTTGCAGAAGCCGCAGCACAAAGATTTATCCCCGCTTTTTTGGAATTAGGCGGGAAAGATCCGGCGCTCGTGTTGGAATCTGCCGATTTAGAATTAGCCACATCAGCGATTTTATGGGGTTCTGTCGTTAACACCGGACAGTCTTGTTTATCAATTGAGCGAATCTACGTTGCCGAATCTATCTTTGAAAAGTTTTATCATCTGTTAGTAGCTAAAGCGCATCGCCTACAACTAGCCCATCCGGCGATTGAAAGTGGCGAAATCGGCCCCATTATTGCTGAAAGACAAGCCGGCATAATTAACGAACATCTCGCCGATGCAGTGCAGAAAGGTGCAGTAATTCATTGTGGCGGTAAAGTTGAAGAGTTAGGCGGTGGTTGGTGGTGTCATCCCACAGTACTGACTCATGTTAACCATACAATGAAAGTCATGACCGAAGAGACATTTGGCCCGATCATGCCAATCATGCCTTTTGCCACAGTAGAGGAAGCAGTAAATTTAGCCAACGATTCAATTTATGGACTGAGTGCAGCGGTGTTTGCGGAAACCGAAACTGAAGCTATCACAGTTGCCCAACAAATAGATGCAGGTGCTATCAGTATTAATGATGCCGCCCTCACCGCCATTATGCACGAAGGTGAAAAAAACGCTTTCAAATTCTCCGGTTTAGGCGGTTCACGTATGGGTGCAGCCGCCATCAAACGATTTTTGCGGAAAAAAGCGTTTTTGATTAAAACCAACTCAAATCAAGACCCTTGGTGGTTTGATCATAAAGTGTAGTGCGATCTTCTCTCAGCGACCTCTGCGTCTCTGTGGTTTGTTAAAAACCGTATGAGATTCTGTTTGTTGGGTTTCGCTGTCGCTTCACCCAACCTACTTTCCTTAAACGCCTACTACAGATTCATTCACAGCTTCACTAGCCGCAACACCATTAGTCAAAATCGCTTGCCGAGTTTTCAGGTTAAATTTATAACCATGTGGCAAAATGTGCAGCTTCGCACCGCAAATTGCTAAAGGTTCATCGCGGAGAATTTGGTCTGCATTATTATATGTAGATTCCGATTCATCCACAATTGTGACCGAACCTTCACCAATAACTTCGATTTGGTCATCAGTCACTGCGATCGCCGTATTCTCATCAATTCCAAATCCTAACACCGCAGGTTCGTGAATTAAAGCTGTAATTAAACGTCCTAAGCGTCCCCTTTGTAAGAAATGTTGGTCAATAACTACCCCTGGGAGAAAACCCATACCTGGCCCCATTTCCACAATTTCCATCCGTGGTGTACTTTGAGAATCACCCTCAACAATCATTTTATCGGGCATCACAGCCGCACCCGCACTAGTACCTGCGATCACTGCACCTTCAGCGTAGCGTTGATGAATAGCCGCATCAATTTCGGTATCCTTGAGGATGCTAGTAATTCGCGCTTGGTCTCCTCCAGTAAAAAATATCCCAGTCGCCTTAGCAATAGCTTCTAAAGCCGTAGAAGACCTAGCATCTTCACGAGTTTCTGTATCAATAATGCGAACGTGTTCTGCACCTAGCCGTTCAAAAACTCTAATATAATTTTCCCCCACTTCTCTAGGCAGTTCTGTGGCGGCCGTCATAATTACAATATTGGCTTTTATACCCCCAGCCCGACGGACAAATTCTCGCAGAATCACACAATCTCCTTCTTTATCTTCTGCGCCACCAATAATTACCAACTGGCGTTTATGTGCAGTTTCTGTCATAATGCCCCCCGGATAACCGGATTAGAATTTAATTTAGATTAATTTCAATAAAACATGACAATTATCACAATCAAATCAGCCGTTGGGCAGATTAATTTTTACTAGTAAAAGTTAAATTATATATAACTTTATGTATATATAAAAAGTGTTGTCAAATATAGCATTTTTCGTAATTGGTAATTCATTTGGCAGAATTACCAATTACTTATGTAGTAATAATTTATGTATAACTCTTCTCAAGTAATCTCACTAAAACCTCATAGTTTTTAGGGACTATTTTATATGCTCTATCAATGATGATAAAGCTGAAAAGAGAAGTGTTATAACTGGCTTGTGTTATTGTCTTAGCTCAATGAATTTGAGTATAGTCATCTACACATCTAAAAAAAGATTCCTACTGGGGACGAATTTTGTAAAGCAAGTTCACTAAAAATAAACGTGCTTGTTCCAGAGGTAAATGTCTTGGTTTACCTTGGTAGACAATTTGAAATTCGTTGATATCTGGGCCATCTCCATAGCCCGAAATCAGCTTACAGTGAAAAGCTTCCTCGGCAAGTTCTCTAACTTCATCTCTGAGATCAGCTTTTGTGCTATTCATATTTGGCTGTCTCCTCGAAACCATATTTTTCTACTTATATCTTTTTCTCAAAAAAAAATCACCCTTCAAAGGGTATATTTTTATCATTGCCAATTACGTGTAAGATGCTCTTGTTTTTATTCAATATTGGATGAATTTAATTATGCCCTGAGATAGTTGAAAATACTTAATGATTACAATTAGGGTGAGGTTAACAAAGTCAAAGACAAAGTTATGGCTTGCCCAAGTTAAATTGAATCAATCTACAATAATTGATTGAGTCTAAGCAACCACAAATTAAAGTTGAAATTTCAGGGTGTTTAGCAAAGGTTGAGAATCAATGATTCAAGAAAAAAGCACCAATTTAGTCCGTGTAAATGCCAGAAGAACAGATGTGTTTGATGTTTTCAACTTCCAGCATTACGCCGGGCCGAACCCCTATCTAGATAGAGGCGCATTAGTATTTGATGTGGCGCTGACTGGGTATAGAGAACCTTTGCCCATAGAAGATTATGTTGCCAGAATTAGCGATCGCTATCCCCTTATAGGCAATCAAACTTATGAATCTTACGCCCATTTGTTTGCACGCACCGCCTCAGAAGTGGGAAAGCTGGAAATGGACTTGCACCTAGGCCACTTCAATGTCAAGCCAGAGGACAAGTTTACCCGCATTAGCATTCAATCACTGCATCCTCGCACAACTAGAGCCGTAATTTATTGTGTTTGGGATTGGTTTGAAGCGATCGGTCAAGACGAAGATTTTCTCTTTGATGACCAACTAGTAAATTTACAAACCAGATTCCGCGAATCTGTCTATGGTGGCCCCACAGTCTACGCCTTATTACGCACCGCCGACGAAAAAGGTATCCCCGCCTTTTATCTTTGGGATGAAGGACTGATGCAATACGGCTGGGGAAAAAAACACGTTCGAGGTGTCGCTACCACCTTTGACTGTGATAGCCATATAGATTCTGACTTCACCACCCGCAAAGATGACTGTAAAGACTTTCTGGGTAATTTAGGCTTTCCAGTTCCCAAAGGTGAAATTGTCTCTAGTGAAAAAGAAGCCTTGATAGTAGCTAGAGAAATTGGCTACCCAGTAGCTGTAAAACCTGTAGTTGGTCATAAAGGAATTGGTGTCACCGCCGAAGTACAAGATTCTTACGAGTTGGAATCAGCTTATAGTCGCGCCTTTGCAGCAATTCCCGATAATCAACCTGCACGTATAATTGTGGAAAAAAGCATTGCGGGTAAAGATTTTCGCTTACTGTGTGTTAACGGCAAATTTGTCGCCGCCACAGAACGCCGTCCCGCATCGGTGACAGGTGATGGTTACTCCAGCATTAACGAATTAATCCGTCAAGAAAATCGCAAACCTGAACGTTTAGATTCACCCACCTCAGCAATGAGTAAAATTCAAATTGATGAGGCGATGGAATTGTATCTAGAAGAACAGCGTTTGTCTTTGAAGAGTATTCTAGAAAAAGGTAGAACTATCTACCTGCGGAAAGTTGCCAATCTTTCTGCTGGTGGCGTGAGTATCAATGCCACCCATACAATTCATGATGATAATATTATCCTGGCTCAAGACATTGCCCAACATTTTCGCCTAACTTGTCTTGGCATTGATGTAATTACCGAAGATTTAGCCGAATCTTGGAAACAGGGGAACTTTGCCATCTTAGAAATCAATGCCGCCCCTGGTATTTTGATGCACCTCAACCCAGCCGTGGGCGAAAGTGTTGATGTTCCTTCTCGCATCTTAGAAACTTTTTTTGCATCTGGAATTGATGCCAGAATTCCCACTATTACCTTTAACAAAATCTCCGTTCAGGAACTACAAACAACCATTGACCATATTTTATTACAACATCCTGAATGGACAATAGGCGCTGTTTGTCGTGAAGCTGTTTTTGTTAATCGCTCACAAAAAGTTCTCCGCCCAGATTACAACAGCAATCTTCAAAGTTTACTGCGGAATCCCAAACTAGATTTGTTAATTGCTGAGTATGAATCAGAGACTTTGAATACAGAGGGGATGTTCTATCAAGGTAGCAACATTGTCATTTTAGATAACCCCACTGAAACCGAAATGATGTTAGTGCGTGATTTGGTTGATGGTTCCACAGTAGTAATTAAAAAAGGCAATGATGTTTCCATTAAACGTAAAGGGTTAATTGAAGACTACACCTTGGGAGAAGATGAACCATTTACCAGAGTTTATTTGAAAGAAGTTAGCACTCTTTTGTGAATCTAATGTAGAGACGTTGCATTGCAACGTCTCTGCTACTACCTCAATTTTTCATGGGCTGCTAAAATAATTCTTTCTGTTTCTTCCCAGCCAATACATTTATCGGTTACAGAAACCCCATACTTTAATTCTTCTGGCTGGCAATTTAATGGTTGATTACCTTCATATAAATGCGATTCCAACATCATACCTACTATTGATGTATTACCATTAACGATTTGTTGAATCACATCTTCAAATACCTGAGACTGCAATCTGTAGTCTTTATTTGTATTGCCATGACTACAGTCAATCACAATTCTTGGTGGTAAGTTAGACTCTTTTAATTTTTCTTCTACTAGTTTGACATTAGCTACATCGTAGTTGGGCTGATTTCCACCCCGTAAAATTACATGACCGTAGGGATTACCTCTAGTTTGAAAAACGCTGACTTGTCCTTTGTGATTAATCCCTAAAAAATTATGGGGACTTTTAGCGGAGTGGAGCGCATTTAAAGCTACTTGAATATTACCATCAGTGCCATTTTTAAAACCTACAGGCATGGAAAGTCCACTAGACATTTCTCTGTGAGTTTGTGATTCTGTGGTTCTTGCCCCAATGGCTGACCATGTAATTAATTCACTAATATATTGTGGGATGATGGGATCTAAGGCTTCTGTTCCAGCGGGTAATTCTAATTCTGTAATTTTTAATAGTAAGCTTCTGGCAGTTAATAAGCCTTTCTCCACATGGAAAGAATCATCCATATCAGGGTCATTAATTAGACCTTTCCAGCCTACTGTTGTTCTAGGTTTTTCAAAGTAAACTCGCATAACTAATAAGAGTTTATCTTTGACTTTATCCGCTAATATTTTTAATTTCTCAGCATATTCTATCGCTGCTTTTGTGTCGTGGATAGAACAAGGCCCAACTACAATAAATTTTCTGCTATCCTGAAAATCTAAAATATGTTCTAGTTCTTCTCTATATTTTAAAACTGTATGTTCTGCCGATTTAGTGAGTGGCAATCTTGTCTTAACGTCGTGAGGCGTTAATAAGATGTGTGAACTTTTAATGTTAGTATTAGATAATTTGTTGTGCATGGAGAGACTCTGGAGATTTTGATGATCTCGTTGCTGGAGTGAAAAGTAATATACACATTTTAAGTCAAAAGCACAACAATCAATTCATAGATTTTTATTTAAACAGACTTTATTCCTGAGTCTATTGATAGTTTAACTGTAATTGGTTACGGGGAAAATTGGGGCGATCGCCCATTGTCTAATCATGAATAAAAAGGGGGCAAATATCACCCCCTTAACTTCGTTATAATCTGCCTAACTCAATGTCAGAGAATCCTGTTATTGCCAAACGAATACTTTAGCTTCATAAGGGCCAAGATCAGTTATAATCCCATCATCGCCAGCCTCGACATCATAATTGGCAGTCCACTCATGCCAAGTACCGCTACAAGGAAAGTTAGGAACGTGATAGCCGCCTAAAAAGTTTTCGGAAAAATTTGTTACCACAACTACACGGGAACCTTCATCATTCCAACGGCTATAAGCCACTACCTTAGCTTCGGCGTTTTCGTGGATAAAATCAATATTTTCGGTGTATAAGGCATGACTATTTTTCCGTAAATGAATCAAGCCTTTGTAGTAATCAAATAAACTCCGATTTAAATCATTACCTAGTAGTGTCCAATCAATTTTTGATGATTCTTGAGTTTTAGGTTTATACTCGCCAAACTCTTGTCCCATCCATACCAAAGGTACACCAACAGCCGTCATCAAAATAGCCACACCTAATTTAATGCGCCTAAAAGCTTCTTCATCGAAAATATTCCGATTACCTAACTCAACCATCACGCGATTATGGTCATGGTTGGTGAGATAATTAACGACATTAGTCGCACCCATAAAACCTTGACGTTTCGGATCAATCACATCCTTAAGGTTTTCTAAATCAAACCTATCACCGCAAATATGTGCTGTGACTGTGTGCATAAAACTATCATGCCAACAGCCATCCATCGGGCCATCAATGTTGGTAATACTAGTAGTTTCTGGGATGTGTTCCGCAACATTATAAAAAGGTTTAGCACCAGCAGTTTTTTTCGCTTCTTGAACTATCCAGTGCATAAAATCATAATTAGCTATTTGTCTAGCTGCATCGTAGCGAATGCCATCTATATGATATTCTTGCACCCAAAAACGGACTGTATCACCAATAAATTTGCGTGCGGGATAAGTCTCTAAATTTTCGTCGTAGAACTCATAATTAAATTCTGGCCCCCAGCTATTATCAGGGTCACGCGGCGCATGGTGATACCAATAATCATGGTCTATTTGAGTTAAAGGACTAGAAGATTCTGAGTGATTATAAATCCCGTCCATAATTACTCGAATACCCCGGCTATGACATTCGTCTATAAGTTGCTTTAAACCCTCTGTAGAACCATAGCTAGATTCAGTTGCAAAAAAATATCTTGGGTTATAACCCCAACTATAATCACCAGGATATTCTTTAACTGGTAGTAACTCAATAGCGTTAATTCCTAAATCAGATAAATAATCTAACTTTTCAATAACATGTTTATATTTACCTCTGGCATAAGGGTCATCTTCACCACCAGAAAAATCCCCAACATGTAATTCATAAATAACTAATTCATGGTCTGCTGGTAAGGATTTATCATCATGATGCCAGACATAAGTATCAACAATTTTATGTCCATCTTTAATGCGGATTATACTATTATCTTTACCACCTAATTCGTCAATATCAGTTGCATAAGGGTCTGTTACCTCTACCCACTGATCTGCTTCAAAGAACCATGATTTTGACTGCACACGAAATTTATATTGATAAGCACCATCTTCTAATTCTACAGTTGTGCGGAAATAACCATCTTCTCCTTTTTCCATTGGAATGTCTTGCCAATCTGAAAAAGAACCAATTAATGCAGCGCCTTTGTTATAAGGGGCAAATAAAGTAAATTCAATGGGATTAGCCATAAAAATTTTTCAAGTATATAAAGCGAATATGAGTATTTTCGTAATTATTAATCAATTTGCAAATCGGTCTACGGAAATAATTAAATAATCACTTCCTCTATCTGTGGAGAGACTAGATAATATCTAAATGGGTGTTTTTTGCAGGATAATTACGAAAAATACAGAATATCCGTCAATAATTAACTATCTACCATCAGCCGATAGATTTTTTCAAATAAGTAAAATTAATTTTATATATGATATTTCAAAAATAATATTCAGTTGAACTCTTCTCATATCAACTGAATATTAGTATGGCGGTTATATGAAGTTGCCTTATAGTTTGGGCTTAACTACTCAAGATTTATTGAATATCTTAAACCTCCCAAGTAACTATAATTCGGGATTTTGTTGCTGCCAATAACTTAACAACCAATTGGCGGCTGTGGCTCTGCGTGTTTCTCTAGGCGTAAATTCCCCAATTTTGTAACCTTTAAAACCCAATTTCTCTTTGACAATCTGTTTATATTCTTTGGGGATAGAACGAGTTAACTTCATGGTTGCAGGGCGACTTTCGAGAAAGTTAGGCGGTTCTGGGTATTCATTTCGCCATTCGGAGATAACTTCGTTATTTTCCCATTGATCTGTTGTGGAGTTATAGCGATATCCTAAGTAATACCAAACTAACTGATTGACTGTAACATCATCAATTTGATCTTTGAGGATTCCCCAAATTGTATCGGGATTTAAAGGTGGTAAATTAGACATAAGTAAGGCAGAATTCAAATTTTAAAATTAGCAGATTGATAGATGGTAATCTGTAATTAGGGATGCAGGCATCCGCTGATTATGACGATGTACAAACAATAATTTATCATTATCTTTAGCTACTATTACAGCAGTTATGTTTGCTAAACAACTGATATGCCAAAAAATTGAGTTGGCAATTAAAATTTTGTACTAGATTCACATAACAGGTAGACTGGAAATCGTAAAGAATTGACCAGTTTATGCAAGATTCCACACAACTACCAAAAATAATTCGCGCCCATGTCTTAATTTCTGGCAGAGTTCAAGGAGTGGGCTATCGCTATGCAACAGTTGATACCGCCAGCCAGTTGGGTTTAACTGGTTGGGTACGAAATCTTCCTGATAGTCGGGTAGAAGCGGTATTTGAAGGGGCGCGGGAGGTTGTAGAGGAAATGCTTCGCTGGTGTCACGCTGGCCCACCTGCGGCGATAGTGCAAGAGGTGGTGACTGAGTATGAGAAACCAGAAGGGTTGCGGGGGTTTGAAGTTAAGTAGTTGGGGGAATTGAGCGATGCGGGGTAAATTTGCTCACGCAGAGGCGCACAGACGCAGAGAAAATCAAGAGTTTGAGATTTTATCTTGTTTATAACTGTAATATGACTCGTGCCAGATTGAAATAAATTAAAACTCCTAAGACATCGACGGCTGTGGTAATAAATGGTGCTGACATTAAAGCTGGGTCTAAACGCAACAGACGAAATAAGAATGGCAGTGCGGAACCAGACACGGAAGCTAAGATGGAAATTGCAATTAAACTACTACCAACTGCGATCGCTACTTCAATTCGTCCTTGCAAAAAGTAAGCCCAGACTGTAGCTACTATCCCCAACATACCACCTAACAATAAACCAGCGATCGCTTCTCTGCCAATTACTTGTAATGGCCCAAGGGAACGAATTTCGTCTGTGTTCATCCCACGAATCACTACTGTAGAAGATTGAGCGCCAACGTTACCACCAGTTCCTGTCAATAAAGGAATAAAAGCTGTTAGTGTGACTACTTTGGTTAAAATATCTTCTTGGGATTTAATAATTGTGCCTGTAACTGTATTAGTGATTAATAAAACAAATAACCATAGCACTCGTTTACGCGCTACTTCCATTAAATTCATCTGGAAATAATTATCGCCACTCGACTGCACACCACCACCTAAAGCATAAATATCTTTGGTGGTTTCTTCTTCTAAAATATCAATGACATCATCAACTGTAACAATTCCGACTAAAAGCTGTTGTTTATCCACTACAGGCACAGCTAAAAAGTCATATCTTTGAATTATTCTCGCTACTTCTTCTTGGTCTGTATCTGTGCGAACAAATATAACGTCACGGGTCATAATTTCACCAATGATTTGTTCTGGCTGAGATGTGACCAAATCTCGCAAAGATACAATCCCTGTTAACCGTCTTTCTGCATCGGTGACATAAAGATAATAAATGATTTCACTGGCACTAGCCAAGCGGCGAATTCGCTCTAGAGCTTGAGTAACTGTAATATTTTCTTTTAGAGAAATAAACTCTAAAGTCATAATTCGCCCGGCTGTATTAGGTTCATAACCCAACAGCAAAGCTGTAGCCTGACGTTCTGTAGTACTTAATTGTTCTAGGAGGCGGTTGACAACTTTTGCAGGTAATTCATCAAATAGCCTAGCTCTGTCATCTGAAGACATTTGATCAACAATATCACGGACTTCTTGACTTTTTAATTCTTCAATTAGCCTTTCTTGCACGCTATAGTCAAGATATTCATAAACTGCGATCGCTTCATCTTTAGAAAGCAACCTAAAAGCTAAAGCGTGCATTGCTTCTGGTAAACCTTCAATCGCTTCCGCAATATCCGCAGGCTGTACAGGTACAAGAATTGCTTTTGCTGCTTGTAAATCTGCTGCTTCTAACAGCATTTGCAGTTGATTTCTCACTAAATCGCGCAATTCTCTGCGGGTCACATCCTGAAAGGAAGAGTTTAGGTTGTTCGTCTCAGTCAATTTCCACTTTCCTCAGCCAGTTTTAATAAGGTTCCTGCCCCTAGTCTATGAGACAATGCGGGAAGATGAAACCTTAAAGAGTGTAACTTTTTTTACCTTTAGTCAACTTCTATCTAATTTCCGCTGTTAATGTGGCAAATTCACTGTTAATTAATGCTGGCAACTGTAATGTAGAGTCTCATTCTGCTGATTTGACTCAGCAATATTCTCAAGACAATGTTTCTTAAACACTCAAGATTTTTAGGATAACTTGGTCAAAAATCCGAGAATGCGTTTGGTATTCGCAGTCAACAGAGTGCGACGGTAAGCATCGGCGGCTTTTTTAATCGCTTCGGCTTGGGTGGGGTAGGGATGAATGACACTGCTTAATTTACTCAAACCGATTTTATTGACAATTGCGGTAGTAACTTCCGAAATCATCTCACCTGCATGACTGGCAACGATGGTTGCACCAAGAATTTCGTCTGAGCCTTTTTTGTGGAGAATTTTGAGAAATCCGGCTTCTTCATTATCTGCGATCGCGCGGTCTACACTACTAAAAGGAATCTTAATTGTCGCTACATCAATACCTTGTTTTTTCGCTTCATGTTCATACATTCCTACATGGGCAATTTCTGGAGATGTGTATGTCACCCACGGCATAATTAAACTGCTGAGTTTAGCACGCCCTAACCCAAAAGGTGAAAACAAGGTATTTTTAATGACAATTCGCGCCGCTGCATCAGCAGCATGGGTAAATTTCCAATCCATGCAGATATCCCCAGCCGCATATATCTTAGGATTTGTGGTTTGCAGATAATCATTTACCTTGACACCGCGCCGCGTGTCGTATTCTACACCCACACCTTCTAAATTCAAACCTTCGACATTGGGCGCGCGTCCCGCACCTACTAAAATTTCATCCACTGTCACCGAATCTCTGTAACCGTTAGTCGAAAAGTAAAGTCTTTTTCCTTCGGTCACAGCCACCACTTCTTCTAATTGACAATTTAACACCACGCGAATGCCTTCTTGAATTAAGACATTCTGCACAATTTCTGCTGCGTCAGCATCTTCTTTATTTAACAGGTGAGAACCGCGATGTAATAGTGTAACTTCACAACCCAAACGTTGAAAGGTTTGCGCTAATTCACAACCAATTGGCCCCCCACCAATTACAGCTAACTTATCTGGGCGTTGAATCAAGGAAAAAACAGTTTCGTTAGTCAAATAACCAACATTTTCAATACCGGGGATAGAGGGTTTTACAGCCCTTGCACCTGTAGTAATTACCGCTTTTTTGAACCGCAGAGTTTTACCTGCAACTTCCACAGTATTATTGCTGGCAAATCGACCATTACCTAAGAAAACATCAACACCAATATTTTTAAAACGTTCCGCCGAGTCATGATGACTAATACCCGCCCGCACTCGCCGCATCCGTTCCATAACTGCGGGAAAATCAATTTCAATTTGTTGTTTGGGAATATTAATTCCTAAATTTTTTGCGTCCCAAATTTCACCAATCACCCGCGCAGAACGGATAATACATTTTGATGGTACACAACCCACATTTAAGCAATCTCCACCCATGAGATGCTTTTCGATTAATGCGACTTTTAAACCTAAATCTAAACCTGCTGCACCTGCGGCTACAACTAATCCCGCTGTTCCTGCGCCAATAACTACCAAGTCGTAACAATCAGCAGGTTGGGGATTTACCCAGTTAGCAGGATGTACGTGAGACACTAATTTTTGGTTGTACTCATCTACTGGGCGAACAATGACTCTTGCTAATTCCATAATGAAGTATGAAGTGTGAATTATGAAGTATGAAATGTAAATTATGAATTAACTTGGTGTGCAACTTTCTCTCAAACCTAACGCCCAACCCCTTCTCTACAAGGGAAGGGGGGCAAGATTCAAAGCCTCTAACGCCACTTGCTACAACGCGGTAAACCCGCGCAACGCAGTGGCTCCTCCTTGCAGGGGAGAGGTTTGGAGAGGGGTTTCAAGAATAAGTTGCACATCGCGTGAATTATAGAATATTAAGTACTAAATTTTAGATTTCAGGCTTCATCGTTTATTTTTACTTCTTCTGCTAAAGCTTTCCGGGCGATGCGGGTGACATAAACTGTGACTGCAACTGTGGCGATAAAGCCAATTAGCCGAATAGCCCATTGTATTGTGGGGTTACTTGGTTGACTGTCTGTACCAATTAGGGCTAAATTTCCCGCCAAGGAACCAATATAAACATACATAATTGTGCCAGGAATCATACCAACGGAGCCAATAAAATAATCTTTGAGGGAAACTCCTGTAACACCAAAGGCGTAGTTTAATAAGTTGAAGGGAAATATGGGAGAAAGTCTAGTTAATAAAACAATTTTTAATCCTTCTCGACCTACCGCGCGGTCTATTGCAGCAAAATTTTGATTATTGGCAATTTTATTTGCAACCCATCCCCTGGCTAAATAACGTCCGACTAAAAATGCGGCTGTTGCGCCCAGAGTTGCACCCACAAATACATACAATGAACCCCAAACTACACCAAAAACTACACCCGCGCCCAAGGTGAGAATTGAACCAGGTAAAAAAGCCACGGTGGCAATAATATACAACCCAATAAAAGCTAATGCACCAACTGTTCCTAAACTCTCAATCCATTGCAAAGCATTCCGTAAAATAACTTGGGGGTTGAATGAGGTTGTTGGTGCTGCTGTTTGAGCAAGGGCTGATTCTGGGTGAAATAAAATTGCGATCGCTACAGTTA
Source organism: Nostoc sp. C96 (assembly GCF_059384975.1). Classification (NCBI taxonomy): domain Bacteria; kingdom Bacillati; phylum Cyanobacteriota; class Cyanophyceae; order Nostocales; family Nostocaceae; genus Nostoc; species Nostoc sp. C96. Next base: position 3,553,553 of record NZ_CM182020.1, read on the forward strand.
TTATTGCTAACATTGGCAGAAACAATTGGCTTGATTTCCGCCAACTGAGCATGAATAATTTATTTTCCATATTTTTCTGTTTGCTCTTGTACTGGTTCTATTTCCGCAATACTTTGATTTAAAGCTTTATGGGCAATTTTAGTAATATAAATAGTTACAGCCACCGTAGCCAGTAAACCAATAATTTGCATAATTAATTGATAAGTTTTTGTCTCTGGAGTGAGGGCTGAAGTTGGCATATTATTCATGGCTAAATTGCCTGCTAATGTCCCAATATAGACATACATGACTGTTCCAGGAATAATGCCAAAAGAACCTAATACATAATCTTTAAGAGAAACTTGCGTGACACCAAAAACATAATTTAATAAGTTGAAGGGGAATAAGGGACATAACCGCGTTAACAAAACAATTTTCCATCCTTCTTTAGCAACTGCTACATCAATGGCTTTTAACTTAGGATGTTGCTCAATTTGGCGTGACACCCAATCTCTAGATACATAACGTCCAATCATAAATGCTAAAACTGCACCAATAATGGCAGCAATTAAAACATATACTGAACCCCAAAACAAACCAAATAAACAACCTGCTTTTAAAGTTAGAACTGAACCAGGAATCAATAATAATGTTGCTAAGTTGTAAATGCCTATATAAGCAACTATACCCCAAACACCCAGGCTGTTGACCTGAACAACTAAAGTAGTAAAAATTGCTGGAAGGTTAAAAATTTTCGCAGCAATTATCACTACCGCTACAAGTATCGTTAATAGTAAAAACTTAAGTTTGCCCTTGAGTTTTGGCTGTGATTGTGTCACCATGATTTGTCCATCCTAAATCATTTGTGCAAACATCTCTCTGTATTCTCTGGGTCTCTGTGGTTCGTTATATAGTCTTTAATTAAGATAAGCTATTTAAATGAGAGATAGCTTAAATTCTCTTAAACTTTTCCCGGCGATACCAGCTACGAATTCGCGCAGGGGAAACGCCAAACAAATAAGCAATAATAATAATTTGATTCAGTAAGGTAGTTTGAATAATGCCTTTTTTTACCCATCTCCGCGCTGAAGTCATAACTGGCGTGTTGATAATGACAATGCTTCCTGTAGACTTTAATCGCCGGATTAATTCAAAGTCTTCCATGATAGGTAACTCAGGAAAACCACCAATTTGTTGAAATACTTGTTGAGTTAAAAAGATTGCTTGATCACCATAAGGCATTTGCATTAAATGCGATCGCCATTTTACTCCCAATTCCACCAACCTTAAACCTAAACCTGCGGCATCAATTTGCAAATCAAACGCACCAGCGACACTTCCAGGCTGTTGCAGTGCTGTGCGTATCATTGCATCAAACCCCACAGGTAAACGAGTATCTGCATGAAGAAACAGCAACACCTCGCCACTTGCTACCACCGCACCTGCATTCATTTGCACTGCACGACCGGGAGATGATGAAATAACTTTAGCACCTAATGATTGAGCAATTGCTATTGTGTCATCACTAGAGCCACCATCAACCACAATCACTTCTATATTTGCACTAGATTGAGTGCTGGCGATCGCTCCTTTAATATTTCCGGCTTCGTTGAGAGTGGGAATAATAATTGAAACTTTAGCTGTAGTTAGGTTTACCAAACTCATTAGTATGATTTACACGGGTTATGTAAGCATACTACAGTTATTTAAGATGAAAGGTGATGACTGAAGACGAGTCTCTACGCATTTAGGCATTTACTCATAATGTGTCCACATCCGAATTATTTTGACTACTTGCTCGGATTCAATGATTTCATATACTAATCTGTGCTGTATATTTATTCTGCGAGAATACGCACCTGTTAAGTCGCCAACTAGCTTTTCGTAAGGTGGAGGATTTTGCCAAGGGTTTTGTTCAAGGATGGCGAGTAATTCCTCAGCTTTCTCTTTTAAATTACTAGAGGCTAGTTTCTTCGCATCTTTTTGTGCTTGCTTTGTGTAAACTAAACGCCAACTCACCAATTCAATTCCTCATCGCATTCTTGAATAGGAGTTGCTAGTCCTTCTTTGATAGATTCTCGCATTCCAGGCACAGATAATAAGTACAGAGTTTCTTGAATTGCTGACCAATCTTTTTCTGACAGCAGAATAGCATTACCGCGATCGCCTTGAATAATTACAGGTTGACCTTGTTCTGCAACTTGGTCGATTAGCTGTTGTAACTGCTTTTGAGCTTCGTTGACGGGAAGCGAAGACATGATGATGTTTTTGTTTGAAAATCACTTTAATTTATTCTATCTACAAATAGCGATCGCCTACCGCACAACCATCGCACGTTGATTATTGATACAACGAGATACCCGACTTCTTTAAGAAGTCGGGTATCTGAACTTCTCGCGTTGTAAACATCACATAATTACAAAGTACAAATTAAGAATTAATTAATACCGCAGGTGCTGGCGTAGTTAAACCAGTCTTCAATGCTAATTCATCCGCTACAAAATCTGGAACTCCGGCTTCTTTACCCTTGGCTAAACAACAATCTCGCACAGCTAACAAGAAACCTTTAATTAATTCGACATCTGATATAGCGTTAACTTGAGTGAGAAAATCTTGCCATGATGCTGTATCTGCACCGTAGGTATCTATTAAATATAAACCAGCGAGATATTCTGCTAATGGATCTAATGCCAAACGAACTTTATCTTGCGCTGCGCCGATTGTTTGAATTAATCGCAAACGTTTTTCTAAAAATTGTAAACGCTCTGGTGCTGTGTCACTGTCATCAAGTGCAGCTAAAATATCTTCTAGTTTGGCAGATGTAGGATGAAATGTTGTTTTTAAACATTGCCAAGCAATTACTTGAGCATCTTTTTGAACGGTACGATTATTTGGTTCAGTTGCTAATCTATCTCGATTTAGTTCATTAATATATGCCAGCATTAAATCAGGAATATTTTCTGGTAAATCAATTGCTGTTCCTTCTTTTGTAGCAATCATTTGTTCGGCGTAAAGTTTTGCCAGCAATACGGTAATATTGCGTTGTCCTACCATCAATGAAAGACGACGACAAGCATCAAAATATTCCACATCGGTAAACAAATCACGTTTGCGGCGTTGGGTTAAATACGCTTCCATAAAAGATGAGAGTTTATCACCTGCAACGCGCAACGGTTGAATTGTGGTTTTGGGTACTTCGTCTAGTTTTTCTTCTAAGCGAGAAGTGACAATGAGGGCGTTTACTGGGAAATCTGTTTCGGCTGGATGAATTTTGTTGCGTGTCGCTTCACCCATTTCCGAAAAGTGATCTACTATAACTAAGATGCGGCGTTGGCGCAGTAAGTTTGTTAATAATTCATTGTCAATTGCTTGAGCTTCACTAATTAGTGCTTGCAATTGCCCGCCGATGGTTTCTTTTAAAGGATGATCTAATTCTTGTTCGATTAACACTGGTAACATCCGGTGTTTAGCAAGGCGCTGAGTTTCATTGTCATTCATTGCCCATTGCGCCAAAGTACAAGCGAGACTAGTTTTACCAGCACCACCTTCTCCCCAAATTAATAATGTTGCGCGTTTTTGATTAAATATTGGTTGTAAATCTGTGGCTGTGAGTTGTGCGAGATTATGATTATCTAAAACTACGGGAATGGGGACGTAAACAGAACGTTCTGTGACGGTTTTCTTTTTGTTAAATCCTTGTTTGGCGGAATTGAGGCGTTTTTCTACCCAAGCATCAAGCACTCTGGGGTGATAGTTAAAGAATTCGATAAATAATAATGTGCGGATAGGGAAAGTTAAACCGCCAAAGGCATCGGGTAATTTAAAACTAGATAAAGGTTTGAGGGCGTTGTTGACGTGTAATATCCATAAAGGACGCACTCGTAATAAGATAAGCCAGAGGGAAGGGAAGAAGATAATGTAAATTAATGCCCCTGTTACCCAAGGGTGTTTTGCTATCCATTCTAGAGTTCTGTCGAGGAGGCGCGATTGTCTTTTGGTTTTTAAGGCATCAAGCGATCGAGTGATAGAGGCGATGCTGTTGCCTAAATTTTTATCTTTACTATCTTTTAAGGCTTTGAGTGCTTTTTCTAAATCTGCTATGGCTTTGTCTAACTTTGCAAAAGGCATAGTACCTGCTTTGTCTTGAAAGCTTTCACCTATGCTCCCCAAGGCAGCAGCAGCTAAGGAGCGAACATTTACATCTTTGTCGGACTGCAAAGCCGTAATCAAAGCCGGAATCACCGCCTTTGCTTCCTCTCCCATGCTCCCCAGGGCAATAGCAGCATAGGAGCGAACATTTACATCTTTGTCGGACTGCAAAGCCGTAATCAAAGCCGGAATCGCCGCCTTTGCTTCTCCTCCCATCTTCCCCAGGGCATAAGCAGCATTGGAGCGAACACTTGTATCTTTATCAGACTGCAAAGCCGTAATCAAAGTCGGAATCGCCGCCTTTGCTTCCCCTCCTATACTCCCCAGGGCAGCAGCAGCAAAGGAGCGAACATTTGCATCTTTGTCGGACTGCAAAACCTTAATCAAAGCGGGAATTGCCGCCTTTGCTTCCCTTCCCATACTCCCCAGGACAATAGCAGCATTGGAGAGAACACTTTCATCTTTGTCAGACTGTAAAGCCGTAATCAAAGCGGGAATTGCCGCCTTTGCTTCCCCTCCCATACTCCCCAGGGCAATAGCAGCAAAGGAGCGAACACTTGCATCTTTGTCAGACTGTAAAGCCGTAATCAAAGCGGGAATTGCCGCCTTTGCTACTCCTCCCATCTTCCCCAGAGCAACAGCAGCTTTGTAGCGAACCTCTGCATCTTTGTCAGACTGCAAAGCCGTAATCAAAGCCGGAATAGCCGCTTTTGCTTCTCCTCCCATCTCCGCCAGGGCTTCAGCAGCTTTGTAGCGAACCTCTGCATCTTTGTCTTTTAACTCTTTAATATAAGTCGAAACTTCTGCATTCTTGCTAGTTTGCGTCCATGCTTTACCCATCGGCACTACAGACAACCACAGGCAAGATAAAGAAACTGCACCTACAGCTAATAATCTCTTAACTGTTCTCTTACCCGTTTTTTGTAAGGTTTTAGTGGTGGCTACAGAGTCAAGTGTGTAGACGTGAGGCGGCTTGTCGTCAGCAGTAGTTAAAGGTTCCATGTGCTACTTTAATTTAGGTGCATCCTACTTATTTAGTAACACAAGTATTTAGGCTTAAATTACGCAATTTAAAGCAAAACTTTAGATTTTAAATCCAATGCGTTGCAATAGACTCGAACTAGTTTACTGTTAGATACTGCAACTATGCTACTTTAGTTAACAATCAACACAATGCTTATTTTAATATTATATTGCAACAACTTATGAACATTCAGCTTGTTGAATCTTTAGTTAATGCCATCAAAGCTTTATCTGTTGAAGAACAAGAACTATTAAAGCAAAAATTAGCACATAAATCTAATTGGCAAGAGGTACGAACCAAAATTTTAACTCATGCTCAAGCTATTCAACAAAGATATAATGGGCAACCCTTTGAGCCAGATATTGACCAAATAATTCATCAAATGCGAGAAGAACGAGATCAACAATTGTTAGCAGATTAGTTACCCAGTCAACAACAATCATGACTGCAATATTTATTTGTGTAGATGCTAATTTTTTAGTTAAGTTAGTTACTTCAGCCTCAAAAACATCGCCATACTTGACTTTATGGGATAACTGGGAACAGAACCAAGCTCAGATTATTGCTCCAACTCTTTTATGCTACGAAGTCACAAATGTATTTCATAGAATGCAACTGGCAAAACAATTATTGCCTACAGAAGCTCAAGAATGTCTCAATAATATTTTAAATTTATCTATTCAATTTTACGGTGATCAGCAACTTCATCAACAAGCTTGGGAAATCGCGCAACAATTGAACCTCCCAGCTACTTATGATGCTCATTATTTAGCATTAGCCCAAAGATTTCAGGCAAACTTCTACACAGGTGATAAACGTTTATTTAATCAGGTTCATTTTGTTTTGCCTTGGGTTCATTTAGTTGAATAATCATAGAAGAGTAGACTGCGCTCCACTTCACTCAGCTTAAGAGGATGTCTGAAAAGTCGAAAATTATACTAATAACCCCTCTCCAAACCTCTCTCCGTTTCGGGGAGAGGCTTTGAAACCCCCATTCCCTTGTAGGGAAGGGGGCTAGGTTTTTAAAACTTAGATGTTAGCAGGAATGCTTCTGAGATATCCTCTAATAAAAATTCGGAAATGTTGGGTTTCACATCGTTATACATCTAACCTACATCTACATCTTGTGTCGTTAGTAATCAGAACCCTGTCGTCACAACACAGAACTCTGTCGTTAGTAATTAGAACCTTGTCGTCACAACACAGAACCCTGTCGTTAGTAATCAGAACCTTGTCGTCACTACACAGAACTCTGTCGTTAGTAATCAGAACCTTGTCGTCACTACACGAAACCTTGTCGTTAGTAATCAATACAAAATCCTATATTCACTTAGTAATTGTACTTAGCCAAATTATCAACTTTATCTAAATTAAATCACTGTTCACAATTGCAGTAATTCTGTTAAGTAGTCTTACTAAGATTACTCTGACGCAACATAATTTGTCTCTGTAAAAACTAGCAAATTTTTAACAAAAATCTTTGCTTTAGTAATTGACAAGTATAAAATTATACATTACATTAAAAGACATGATAAAAGCGATCGCCCAATCCCGCGAAGAAGAAAGCGATCGCCTTTATACAAACCCCAATATCGGAGTATAAATATCATGATGGCACAATTACCAAATTCCGCCCAATCAAAATTAGCGCAGTTCTTAGGCGAAGATAGCAATTCCTCCATCCTCAATCAAATTTCTCAACAGCCATTTCCCCACCGAGAACCTATTAAACATTTATTAATTGGTTCACCCAAAGCCGTCACCAGTACAATTCACTATTTGCAAGTAATTGGCTACGCCAGTGTGGGAGATTGGAGTCCACTACTCCCAACCGTCAATCCAGCCGAAGTGATGAGTATTTTAACTAGGTCAATTTTGATGCAATAAGCAAAATGTAGAGACGTTGCAATGCAACGTCTTTTAAATTTAAGCAAAAACACCAGTTTTTACCCAAAAAAATCAGATAACAAATATTAATGTTTGTGAATTTTGCTGACGCGGAATGCAGTTAGATTAAGACAAACTAGCTCTAGAAGTATTATTAGGAGAATAGCTATGTCTCTGAAAAAACGTACACCCCGCGTTTTAGAAAAAGCTGAATTAAGAGTCTCTGGACTGAAAGCAATTGATCCAAATATGGATTTTGGAGACGAGCGCAATTTGCAAAATATGACACAACTAATTGAGCAATATCGTAGCAAAATTGATGCTTATAATACTGCTCTAGCTGTGATTGACTCTTCCAAAATGGCAATGAAAGAGTTAGAAAAAAAATTAGGCGCTCTTAATGAAAAAATGCTAATTGGGGTTGCTTTTAAATATGGCAATGACAGCACGGAATATGAGATGGCTGGTGGTGTTCGCAAAAGCGATCGCATCCGCAAAAGTTCAATCACTCGCTTGAAAGGAAGCACAGAAGAAATATCTAATAAAGTTTAAAATACATAACCCTACACCATCCAAGATTTTCGGTGCGTTAGGAATACTCTCTTAGAGGATGTTTGGAAAGTATTATTGTGAACATCAAAATCTTAAAAACCTAACCCCCCAGCCCCCCTTCCCTACGAGGGAATGGGGGTTTTAAAGCCTCTCTCCGCGTCGGGGAGAGGTTTGGAGAGGGGTTTTTAGTATCTTTTATGACTTTTAAAACAACCTCTTAACGCACCTTACTATTTTTGTACTAAAATGCAAAATGGTATGAGGCGCTAATTATGGAAGAATTATTAACTCTGAAAGAATTGCTGCTTCAAGGTAATATCCCAGGAGCATTAATTATAGTAGAAGAATTAGCAGAAATGAGCCGCAATGACATCATCAAAACGATTCGTAGCTATGCTGTAATTTTGTTGTTGCATCTAATTAAACAACAAGCTGAAAATCGCACAACTCGTTCTTGGGATGTCTCCATTCGGAATTCAGTTCGAGAAATTCAACGAGAAAATAAGCGCCGTAAAGCCGGAGGTTATTATCTCATGTCAGAAGAACTCCGAGAAACTTTGGCAGAAGCTTATTTAAATGCCATTGATCAAGCTTCTTTAGAAGTAGAAGAAGGTCGTTATGAACCAGAAGAATTAGAAAAGCTGGTTAACAGCGAAGAAATTATTAACCGTGCTTTAGACTTAATATTATCAGGAGAATAAGATCCCCGACTTCTTAAAGAAGTCGGGGATCTGAACTACTCGATTTTTAATAAAGGAGAACTAATATTAGTTGGTTAAACAAAGACTCGATATATTATTAGTAGAATTAAATTTATGTACTTCTCGCGCTTTAGCACAAAGACTAATTCAAGCGGGAGAAGTGACTGTTAATCAGCAGATAGTTGATAAACCGGGAACAGAAGTAGATATTGCGGCGCAAATCAAAGTTAAAGAGCGATCGCGGTTTGTTTCCCGTGGAGGCGAAAAACTCGCAAAAGCTTTAGAAAAATTCGCCATTCCTACCGCTGAACGGGTTTGTCTAGATGGTGGAATTTCTACAGGCGGCTTTACTGATTGTTTGCTCCAAGCAGGAGCCAGTTTAGTTTATGGTATTGATGTCGGTTACGGCCAAGTTGATTGGCGGTTGCGAAATGATGCACGGGTGATTTTGCGAGAACGCACAAATCTACGACAACTACAACCCCAACAATTGTATAGTGAAGGCGATCGCATTCCCGATTTAGCGGTGGTGGATGTATCGTTTATTTCCTTAACCAAGATTTTGCCTGCACTGTGGCAATTAACTCAAGCTCCCCGTGAAGCCGTATTGTTAGTGAAGCCACAATTTGAAGTAGGAAAATCCCGCGTTGGCAAAAAAGGTGTAGTGCGTGATTTTAACGACCAAGCTGATGCCATCTTTCAGGTATTACAAGCCGCAGATCAATTAGGCTGGAAATACAAAGGCTTAACTTGGTCGCCCATTACAGGCCCGGCCGGGAATGTAGAATATCTTTTATGGTTAGGGATGGAAAGTGAAACACCACCGCCAAATTTAGATGTAATTAAACAATTGACGAAATCAGCAATGGCTAATTTACGCGAGAATTAAACATCGTAAATCAGACACTCTAAAGCTTCTGGGTGTCTGTCGCAGAATGATTCTAGAGAGGTTTTGCGGTGTTGTGCTTGCTGTTGATGAGATTTTTCAGCTTGTAATTCTTCGACGATATCCCAAGCTACAGCACAGTTAGGAGATCCATCCCCGGTTACTTCACAAGTGGAACGAGCTTCTGCGATCGCTTCAAAAATTGCTTGTTCAATGGTTTTGCTACCATTTTGCTCAGATTGGTTTGCAGTGTCGAATCTGTCGTAAGTTGCTGTCATGATAAATCTACCTTTGTTTACTGAGATAGAGAGAGATGTGTGCTGCTGTGAAATTCACAAGCCAATACTTTCAGTTTAGATAAGCTAAAAAAATATTGCTGTGGTGAATACCCTCTTTTAATAAACTAAATTAATTGGGAAATCCCTCTTGTCATTTTTGATGCAAAAAGGTAAGAAGTCTGAAGTCTCAAAGTATAAAACTGATCGCCTTTTCAGAGACTAAAAATGTTTTTAGCTTCTGCATAGCTATGTTTAGCTATAAATTTCCTACTTCACACTTTTATAGTGCATTGTAAATTAGGCATCTAGGGCAATTATCAGCAGAATTTGATACAAGTTGATAAAGGCTGATAAACAGTAATAATTAGGGAAATAATTCTTTGAAATTCTCAATATTTCAAGCCTAATTCTTGTTGCAAACGATACAGAATTGTATTTTGGTCAACCTGCGAGAGAATTTCTTGAATCACAGTACTAGCGCCTAATTCTCCCCAAGTGCAGCCTTTTGCAAGATAAACTTGAGCAGCTTTGCCAACAGCATAAGCACCATAACCAGCAATTCCCGCTTGCGCGATCGCACTACCAGCAAAGCCAGTAATATTTGCTGGATTATCACCACTAGCGATCGCTGCGGTACTTTTACCTAATCCTAATACAAAACTACTGCCTAATTCTCCAATTAATAAACCACCAGAACTCATTAAAATAGTTTTAAAAATTTTCCCCGCCTCATAGCTAGTCATTGGTAAACCATACAACCGCGCCAAAGCCCGAATTAAAGCTAAATCGGCAAAAGTTCCCCCAAGCACATCTAAAACAGCAATCGGGTTGAGCGCTACAGCTAAAGCTTTATATTTAGTAAATTGCCAGATAATGGCTTCTGCTTCTTGTTCGCGTAAATCAAGAGTTTTTTGCGCGATCGCCGCTTCTGCTTCCCGTGCTTGTAGTAGTGCATTTAAAGCCAAAAGCGATCGGCCTTCACGATTAAGAATCTTCAACAGAGTTTCTTGAAGTTCTTCAATTTGCGGTGGTGGCGTTTCCCATTCATAACTCACTCGCCCATCCGGCCATTCTACTCGTACTTCCAGCGGTGCAGGTTCCGCCGCCACCATCACAATTTCATCGGGTAACAAAGGCTTACCTTGGGGATGTCCTGCACCAAGTTGTTGTAAATTTTGATAAATTGCCCCTCTATCTGTATCTGGGTAAAGGTCAATTTTGTTAAATACCAAAATCAGCGGTTTTTGCGCCTGACGTAAATCTAGCAATGCTTGATATTCAGTCCGCGTAATATCACCAGACACCACAAATAAAATCAAATCTGCCTGACGCGCCACATCTCGCGCCATTTGCGCCCGTGATTCCCCAGCAATTTCATCTAATCCCGGAGTATCAATTAACTCTACAATTATCTTGCCTCCTGCTGGTTGCCATCTCACAGAACGCGGCCATTGAGTCACCCCATTTAACGGCCCTGTTTGCAAAATCTTCTCTCCCAGCAACGCATTCAACACTGCCGATTTTCCCCGACTCACCAAACCAAAAACAGCTATTTTAATTAAATTAGAATCCAGTTTACTGAGTGTGGCATTCAAAACCTCTAATTCCGGCTTTACCAAACCCGCCAATTCTGGGTTAAATGATAACTGTCCTGACTTGCGAAGATATCCATACCAAGATAACGCTTGTCGGAGACTAGCACGGGCGCGGTTTAAATGAGTTTCTTCCAGGTTACGGTTACGCACAGGGATTTCAGGTAAAACAAACAATAGGCTATAAGGACTATAGCCATATCTCTATTCTGCGTTAATTTATAACCTGTCTGTGTTGTTGCTTAATACTCTAGGTCTGATTCTTCCACAATCGGCAATTCAATGCTGAATTCAGTTCCCCAGGTTGGATCAGACATCACATTAATTCGACCATTATGGCTCTCAATAATTTGGTAACTAATTGATAAGCCTAATCCTGTGCCTTGACCAACAGGCTTAGTAGTAAAGAAAGGATTAAATATTTGGTGATGAATCTGGGAGGGTATACCGTTACCGTTATCCTTGATGCGAATGGCAATGTAACAATCGTTGAGTTTCTCTGTATGAATCCAGATGCGACTAGGATAATTTTGCTTTAATTCTGGTGACGCTGCCAGCGATCGCCATCTTTCCGCATCTTCTAAAGCATCAATCGCATTATTTACAATGTTCATAAATACTTGATTGAGTTGCCCAGGAGAACAATAAATCAACGGCAATTCACCATATTCCTTAATCACTTCAATGCCAGAATACTCAGCGCTAGGTTTGAGGCGACTTTGTAAAATCATCAATGTCGCCTCTAAACCCTCATGAATATCAACTAACTTGAATTTTGCTTCGTCTAATCGAGAAAAGTTTCGCAAAGATTTGACAATCTCAGCAATCCGCTGAGAACCCATCTGCATAGACTGGAGTAATTTTTGGATATCTTCTTGCAGAAAATCAAGATCTATGTTGTCAATTGCTTGCTCAATCTTAGGTGTTGGCTGGGGATACTCTTGTTGATAGAGGTGAATTAGTTTGAGTAAATCATCATAGTATTCACTGGCATAAGCGAGATTTCCATGAATAAAGCTAATGGGATTATTAATTTCATGGGCAATTCCGGCAACTAACTGTCCTAACCCAGACATTTTTTCTGTTTGCACAGCCTCCAGAGCATTTTGCAGTTTGATCAGAGTGTGTTTTAAGGTTTCATTCGATTGTGCTAGTTCAACCTGAATGCGTTGGCGCTGTTGAATTTCCTTACTTAGTGCATGAATTTTTTGGTTAAGCACAACAAATTCATTTTTCTTGCGCTTTTCTAACCGTAGTAAAATGATTGCGGGGCTTTGAGGCGATCGCGGCTGAACTACCCCCCCTTGACTACGACAAGCAATTCCCTCTCCTTGGGCTTGGTGAATACTAAAAGCGCCCAAAATCATTTGACGACTTTGGGCGCAAGCTTTAAGATAATCAGCTACCTTCTCTGGCGAATCAGTGACAAACTCACTAAAAGACTGATCAATCAGTGCTTTACTAGGTTTATTAAACAATTTAGTTGCACCTTGATTGACTGCTAAAATTTCACCTGTGCTAGTTATCAGCAGCATAGGTTCTGGCAAAACCTGGGCAAAGGTTAAAAATTGATCAGGTGTCATGATCTTGAGGTATAGCAGCCGTATCTTTGCTGTTGCACGGAACACGAACAGAGTAAAAGTGAAAAGACTCAGCTATGTTTCAGGGAATCAACTTCAGCCGAGACATATTACAGCCACGAGATTATCAGCTTCATGCTGCTACTAAACTTTAAAGTATTCTTGTCCAGCAAAATCCTCTACTTCTTCACTCGGTTTGAGATGAATAATCACTGTGCATTCCTTTGCACCTCTAGCGATTGTGTCTTTTAACTCGACTCTTGCATAACCGAGATTATCCGCTGCGATCGCACCAAATATATTCGATGTCATCACACACATAGCTTCGCGCCCTTCTACCTGTTCTGCAAAGGGACATCTGCGATTGCCTAAAACTATTTTCTCATCACTTTCTTCAATTACATAAAAGTCGCCTTGAATCCGGCGTTTCCAATCGACAAGAACTGCTGTTACCTGCTCACGGGAGAGATTGGATAGTTGCAAGCCGTTATGATATATCTGGTTGACGTGCTGACCAGTTCGATAGCCAACTACATTCAAAAAACCTGCTGCTTCTTCAATACCAACCACATCTTGTAAAGTTCCAGCTAATTCTCGGATAATAGTCCGCAGAAACTGATCACGTTCTATCGGTAGTTCTAACGATTTTATCTCGTCGTCGAGTAAAGATGTTTGAATCATAATGGAGTTATTTCCTGGATATCTACGTAGAAGAATCTTCAATAGCAATGTGTTAAAGGAAAATCAATCAAATATCAAAATCCCTTCCTTTAGTTCTATTGACACCCAACTAATAGTAGTCTTCCCTTACTAGTCAAAAAACTCACATCAACAGTGCATAATTTACCTGATTTCAACTGGTTTAAACATCCTCTGAATTGATAAATGCCTTGTAGCCTTCAATTTTACTAGCCAACCGTGCAGCCAAAAATGGACTTGCATCTTTCAAAGCTGTGTATATCTGCATAGCTTCTTCTCGGTATTTGGCAATTTTTTCTTGATTCCAGTAATGTGGCGGTGCTTGGAGGTTAGTGATTCTATCTGCCAACTTTACCATCCAGACTTCTGGCGGTTGTTGTTTTATCCGCCTTAAACTATCCGCCATTTGAAGATGCTTTGCCAGATTATTATTTTTAGTTAATGCAAGTATACCTTGGGCGACTGCTTCACCAAACTCAGCTTTAATTTGCTCAAAAGTTGTATCTGTGTCTTCGATGGTGTCATGTAAAACTGCACATTGAATTGCCAAATCACCATCAGCTACTGTTTCCACGCTCAAAGCTGCAATAATTTCCATACTCACAAAACTCAGGTGCATAATATAAGGCAGTTCTGAACCTGGCATCTTCTGATTTTGATGAGCGATCGCAGCAAATTTATACGCCTTAATATAACTTTCTTGTAACCAGTTTTGGGAATGAATTTGATTTTGATTCATGTCAAAAATTATAAATCAAACATTTAATAACTTAGAATCTTAGATCCCCGACTTCTCAAAGAAATCGGGGATCTAGTTTCTCAGACATAATTGAATGTTACTGACTAAATTTTCTCACTAGTTATGGCTGATTTAATGAATAATTTATTCCGGCGAGAAAAGCCAAATAAACCAACTACAAAAAGTAACCCCATAACCGTACTTGGTTCTGGTACTGAAGTTGAAACAGGTGTTTCCGGAGTGGGGTTCGTTGGAGTTACAGGTGTTTCCGGAGTGGGATTCGTTGGAGTTACAGGTGTTTCTGGAGTTGGATTCGTTGGTTCAGTTGGGGTTTGTGGCTGTGGCTTGGGTATGTTAGGTAAGTTCCCAGCAAACTGAGTATTGTGAAACTCACCACTACCAGATAACGAAGAAGCTACTAAAGTTCCCTCTACATTCCCGTTATTAAAGAGGACATTAGCTTTAGTTGCAAGTACACTACCGTAGAAAGAGAACCCAGTTGTTTTTACTTGAGTAGCATCAACAAAGTTAAACAAAATATTTTGTTTATTCAGTCCATTCAGATTAAGTCCAAAGTTACTAATGTTGACGCTATTACCTAAAATATTAAAAATTACTGTAGAATTAGTACCTACTCCACTAATATTCAAATAACTGCTGTTAGAAAACTGTGAACCATCAATAGTGAAAATATTTAAATCACTATTGTTGCCTTGAAGATGAATTCCACTCCATTTATACTCTGTAGTACCTGTTGCACTTAACCCACCTAAAGAGTCAGAAAGATAAGTTAATTCTTGGCGGGCTGTCTCAAAATTAAGCGGTGTACCTGAACGAACACCACAGTTTGGAGAACAGTTGAAATTAACAGGGGTTTTAACACTACCACCTACGACAGCATTACCACCAAAAACTTGACCGCCGTTGTAAGTTAAATCTCCACCTACAATCAATCTAGTATCTGTACCATTAGAATTAGCTAGACGGTCAGCAATCCCAAAATTGCTGAATGTAGCATTACCACCAACAGCTACCCGACCTTCAGAGTCAGAACTTTGATTCATGTCTCCAAACACGAAGACATTATAATCTTGCGCGACTCCCAAATTAACAGCCATAGCTGGTTCTATTAAACTCGCTAAGGTAACTGTTGCTAGAGATAGAGGAATCACAGCAAATTTTGTTTTGTGTTTTATCGACATTGTTAGTATGACTAAATAACTGTCTTACTAATGTAGTTTCTATTCAATTAATGTTAGATAAATGCAGCATAAAATTCTGGATAAAATATCATTTACTAAAACTAGTTAAATAACCGTATTTTCCACAATATTCAAGACGGATGATATTTTTTCATAGTATTTATACGGTGAAATTCGTCCCGGAATATTCACAAAATCATTTCAATATATAGCCCAAAAAGATGTCCGACTTATTGAAGAGAATAAGGGGCTGGGTGCTGGGTGCAAGGGGTAATACCATTTCACTTTAAGTTTGATACAAATAAACCGCAGGGGGCTGGGAGCAGGGGGAAAGAATGAAAAACCCATAAACTTTTATCATTTTTTTCGTGAAACGGTATAAGAATCTTCTTTACGCTGGTCGCCGAGCGAAGTAGAGGTGCGGTGCTACCTCCCTAAATCTTTTAACTATCCTCTTGACATTATTTGAAATACATACTACAAATGTAATACAAAGGTGGCAGCCCACTCAAAAAGCAAACACGAATTCTTGCAGAACCTTGATGAATCGATAAACACAGCTATTTTCGGCATTATCCACTGTTGGGGCCGCGATTGGCGTTCGACTGCTCCGAAACCAACAAACGGACGGTTGCAGGATTTGTGTACCCTTCGGGAAGGCAAAGCCTACAATTCCCAACGGCTCCATTTGCAATGACTTTGATTTCAATCAGAGCATTGCAATCATGAAAACATGGGTCTGTAGCTCTAACGGTAGAGTTCCCGGATTCCACTTGTGTCCTAACCGAAAAAGCTTACATACTAGCTCAATAAGTAGAGCGATCGTCTTGAGAACGATAAGTTGCAGGTGCGATTCCTGCGTGTGTTACCACGGCTTTTTCAACTTGCATGAGGAGTGAGTGCAACTCTCACAGGGAGGGTATCGGTTCAATTCCGATCAGATCCACTAATACTCATTTGTAATTTAAAAGAGGTGATTCCAATGGTTCATATTCGATTTGAAGGACGTTCTGTTGATGTTGCAGAAAGACAACTAGGCATTGTTGCAGAGATGAATGATGTAGCAGTCAAAGAACAGGTAGCTAGACATTTAGATGTCAATAGCGATCGCCTTTCTGCTTACATCGTAGATCGCCGCCCTAGTGGTGATTTGATTGTGCGTCCTGAAGCTGTCTACGGTTGAAGACCCTAATTTTCCGTGTCCTGACACATCAAGCATACATACATATTGATAACGGCTCTAAGGTAGTAAAATTCGAGCGATCGAACTAGCGAAGCATGATTTCTAAGTCTCTCGCAGATTTAGCGTGCGTGTCCACTGCCAATATTTGGTAAGAACGGCCGTAGTTGTAAAAAGCTTTTTGAACTTGCACGGAATTCTTTAAGAATTTATTCCGCGCCCTAACTTGTAAAGCCTACACACCATCCGGCAACGGATATGTAGGTTCAATTCCTACCGCTTCCACTAATGGGAGCGTGGCCTAATTGGTAAAGGCGACTGTGAAATAGCTTTGCTAACTTGTGCGGAATTCCAATAATTGAAATTGTATTTAACTAAAACATTAATTCAATCATAGAGAGGTGATTTCCATGATGTTCCATAACTTATGTAGCCACAAAAACCCATCAGTAAAACTATTTTTGAATAACATAAGTTATGAGCGAACATCGTTTGAGCGAAGTTGTGATTGAACGTCCTCGTCATGGTCGAAGAATTAGTTTAAAAAAGCAGACAGGCTATCAAAAGCAACTGTATAAACTCACCCAAGAAGCAACTGAATATGGGTTATTCAATCCCTACATAATTAAAACTAACCGCAGACATAGAACAAAGTATCCTTCAGATCAGCTTGGCCCTTTGCGTCGGTTTTTGCGCTGTAATGTTGGACAACCTTGGGATGATGTTTATAGCAAACTCTGTCAACGTTTAAAGAATAACACAATGACAGGACAGCACGTTATTGGTCATTTGTGGGATTTAGTTGAACGCCACGTAGAAATCATTGATGGTGTCTTGTATGGGAAGTCTTATCGGTGGTATGGAATTAAATTAGATGGGATTGACCGCAATTGTTTCTATGTTCATCCAGAAACTGGGATTCTTTGTGTAGCAAGGCGAGTAACTCATAGGTGGAGTCTCCCAAACAATAATGATGTTATTCCCATTGATAATTATCATCAATACCAAAAAATAAAAGATATATGGTATCTCGTTACTTTTGAAGATTTTCCCTATGACCCAAAAGATTATACAAAGGATATTTTTAAAGGTGTACTTAATGAGTATTGTTCAGCCGGTGGAATTTATGCTGTGAAAAAACAACAGTGTAATAAAAAACAACTCCGATGGATTTTAAAACAACTTTCTCAAACTTAAAATTTTTCACTTCGTGTCCTAACCGCAAAGGCATACATACTAGCCGAATTGGAATAGGCACTTGACTTAAAAGCAAGAGTTTACGGGTACCCTTCGGGAAGCTGCCCATAGGGCATCTACAACCCCCGTGTATGAATCAACAGCTTTTTCGACTTACATGAAGTGATTTTATTCATCACAAATTATGAGTTAAATGCAACTCATTGGAGTTTGATATAGCAATCCTGCCTGAGTTGTGAAAAATATTTTTTTAACGAACCACAAAGGACACAAAGGACACAAAGAAAGAGAACAAAGAGAATTTAATAAATGATTTAGGATTGCTATATGTCTGTGAAAACTTTAGAAATTTTAGAACAAATCAAGTCTCTCACTACCAATGAAACTACTCAATTAGTCAAGCAGATTGAAGCAACCTTCAATGTTGATAGTTCCACACCGAAATTAGTTCGGATTGGTAAACGAGATGAAGATGAAATTCAACCGCAAATTCAGACCGAATTTGATGTTTTATTGGTATCGGTTCCGGCGGAGAAAAAGATTGCCTTACTCAAGGTCATCCGTGCGCTAACTGGAATGGGACTCAAAGAAGCAAAAGACTTTGTAGATTCTCTTCCTAAAGTGGTGCAGTCAGGATTGGATCAAGTAGCGGCTGAAACTCTCAAACAGCAACTAGAGGAAACTGGTGCTGTTGTTTCTCTCCAATAACATAATATCGGCAGTTGTTGCCGCGCCCCGATCGCAGAAGCTTACATAACTCTGAATCAGTTACACCAATGCTTCTACAACTTGCGCGGTGACAATATCACCCCGCGTGCAACATCTGCCTCCTGATGCAACATAACTAGAGGAGGTATTATGAATACTACAGAACGCGACTTGCGTTTAGAAATGCTCAATAGTTTGCTGACAACGCCTCACCGCAAACTTGAGCAAGTTGCAGAAATTCATAAGTTAATAGTTGAACTCGACCCCATATTTTACGGACATTTGGCAGTTTGGTATCAGCGTTATGGTGATGTCCGCGATCACAAGGAAGTGTTTGTGGCTCACTTGCTCACCAGCAATTTGACTGAACACAGAGAAGCTGGTTTTATGATGCTGCAAGAGTTTCCGCCTTATCAGGTGGCTCGTGTAGTAGATTTTATGAAGCAGCAGCAGAATAAAATGCCACGTTCGGCGCGGACTGCGGTGCGACGTTACCTCAAAACCAGAGAAAGCAATCCGGTTTTATTCGATCGCGCGGCGCTGCGAGGACGTAAAGCCATGAAGCATTTGTATGCGTCTCTGCACATCAAACCAAACGAACGTGCAAATGCGATTTTATTCCGCGACACTCCACCAGAGGGTTCTTTGGCAAATGTGCTGAAGCAACTGGCTAAGGCAAAAAGTACCGCCGAACAAGCAAGATTGATTGTGGAATTCAAGATTCCCTATACTATTGCGATCGGTGCAATCCAACAACTCACACCAGTTGTTTTGGTGGCGTTAATCAACAGCATGACTCCCCAAGAAGTGATCAATAACCTCAAGTCACTCCAGGCGCGGGGTGCAATGGATCATCCAGAAGTCAAAAAGCTGATTGATTCTAAGCTGGAAGAAGCATCTAAAAGTGGGCGTGTGGCTGCATTTAAAGCCCAGATTGCCGCAAACACCGCAGACTTAGACGCAGATACCGTTGCGCGACTAGAAAAAGTCACTAATGAGCAGGTGAAACGACGCGGAACAATTGCGCGTCCAACCGCTTTGCTGATTGACAAATCTGGTTCAATGGATAATGCGATCGCTCTTGGTAAGCAACTTGCTGCGCTGATCTCTGGTATCACCCAAGCAGAATTGTTTGTCTACGCCTTCGATACCATTCCTTACCCTGTCACCGCTAAAGGCAAAGAGTTAACAGATTGGGAGCGTGCCTTCCAGCACATCAATGCAGGCGGTGGTACGAGTATCGGCTGTGCATTGGAAGCAATGCGGAAGAAAAAGCAGGTAGTTGACCAAATTATTCTGGTGACAGATGAAGGTGAAAATGCTACACCTTACTTCAGTGAAGCCTATAAGACTTACTGTCGTGAGTTTGCAGTTATGCCTAATGTTGTAATTGTTCGTCTTGGTACTTATTACAACTGGCTAGAAACTCAACTCAAGCAGCAGCAAGCACCAGTAGAAACCTTCACCTTCGCCGGCGACTATTACAGCTTGCCTAATCTTGTTCCACTGCTAACACGTCCCTCTCGCCTAGACTTGCTAATGGAGATTCTAGATATGCCATTGCCTGTGCGTGAGGATAAGTAGAATCGAAAAGGGGTGCGTTATGTTTATACTTGACGCACTTAATAACCTCAAGCAATTTTGGTGTTGCTGATTAGTAGAATGTTTTTTGTTTCGCGCAAGGGCGCAAAAAATCAATATTTACTCTTTGCTAAAAACCTTAATTCATCTCTTGCGTGACCTGACTATTGGAGCCTACATACTAGTACGAGAGGAAAAGTAACACTGTCAAATGCAGTGGGCGTTTGTGAACGGGGAGTGCGAAGAACCTGGGAAGTTGGCTTGAAAGTAGCCATCTTTTAAAGAGTGTGTAATAACTCACCAGTGGAGTCCCTCTAGTAACTAAGAAAACGCAATGCTCCATCAACTTGCACGCGGGATTATATTCATAGTTGGGAAGCAATAACAAGATTCAAATTTACCTCAAGTCTTGGATTTTAATAATTGTATGGCTTTGAATCCTTCTAATGTCTGACTAAAAAATACGAGGGGAATGAGTAAGCCAAATGGTTTACCAGTTTGAATCAAATTGTAAATGCCATTGAACACATTTATCGACATTAATCCGACTGCAATACCTAATGCAATTTTAGATTTACGTTGGACAAAAAAACCTAAAAATGTATAGAGTATACCAAAAAATAAAAAACAAATTCCTAATACCAAATCTTCAGCGTTTCGATGCTCATCACTTAAAATTACGGCAATTAAAACTACTAAACCGAAAAAGGTACACAAAACACCAATTGCGTAAACTGCTCGATAAGCAGATGCTAACTTTTTCCGAGACTCTGATAACTCTTGTATTTCTGTAGTCATGATTTTTACTTTGATGGTGCAAATATAGCAATTCCAAGTAGCAAATGAACATACTATGTCTTCATACTCTTTGCGTCTTTGCGCCTTTGCGTGAGATTTAAATATCTTCTTTTTTACAACCTATTCAAACTTGGTGTAAATGCCTTCTGTTTTTCTTAATTTAATCTCTAATTTGCCACTAAAAGTGACATATCATTTATATACTTAAATTTTATAAAAAACTTATGTAATTTTGCGTAAATCACTCTTCGCTATGACTAATATACGTAAGCTAATTAATCAAATTGCTAATGCAGAAGCCGAGTTATTTACTACCGAATTTCTCGCGCCTTGTGTCAAAGGTGGACGAGTTCGCACAAAGGTTGCGGGGATGGTTTACACCTTCATACCAAAGCCGAGTAAATTTGAAGGTTGGGGTATTTTTCAGCCTGTGGATACGAAGACAGCAAAGGTTGTCGAAGAAGCCGACTTACCCCACATTGGAGAATACTTGCAACATTTTCCTCAAATCAGGTTGCGGTTAGCACTTCAATTACAGGGAAAAACTTGGTTAGCATATCCGGTGAATGAAGTAGATGTGCGTCAACGATCGCAGGTAGTAAAGCCGATCGCAGTACATTTAGTAACTGAGGCTGGAGTATTTGAGCAAATTATCGCTCGTAGGAATGGACAATCTTGCTGGTTTGAGGATCTTGATCGCCGTACAGATCCGATAATTGTAGAAACTCTACAATCTGCTGTGAAGCGACTGATTCCAGTGGAGGAATTGCAGTTTAAGGACTTGACTCCAGAAATTCGCACTGTGTATGAATTAGCAACTAAGCGGATTGAGGGTTTTGATCAAACCAAACAAGATGAAAAGCGATTGAAAAAAGCTTTGCAGATGGGTGGTGGTGAATTAAACCAATTTCATGATCGCGGTGATTACTGGACAGTTGATTGGACAACTGCGGATGGTGTGCGTCACAGTAGTGCGATCGCTAAAACTGATTTGACGGTAATTAGTTCTGGTATTTGTCTGAGTGGACGCGATCGCGATTTCGACTTGCAATCTTTAGTTGCTGTCATGGAACAACAACTATAAGTTAAAAGTAAAAAGTTAAAAGTAAAAAGAGAATTTATAGAAATTTTAGTGATTCATATTTATTTTTACTTCTTACTTTTGTCTTTTTATTTTTTACTTTTAACTTGGAGCAAAGCAATAATGAGTATTTTTTTTCACGAACAGCTTTATCGCAGCAATGCTGTTATGGCAAAGTTAAAGAATTATCCTGTAACAATTTGCGGCGCAGGTGCATTAGGGGCTAATATTGCTGAGAACTTGGCGCGGTCTGGTTTTGATAAACTGACAGTGATTGATCGCGATCGCATTGAAGAACGCAATCTTTCCACTCAACCTTACTACCGTGCTGATGTCGGCGCATTCAAAGCCAAAATTTTAGCCAATAATTTATATCGTGCAGTTGGTACTAAAGTTGATGCCAAAACTAAAGAATTGACATCAGAAAATACCAATCAACTACTCAAAGATAGTCAGCTAATTGTTGATGTTTTTGACAACAGTGTGTCACGTCAAGCCTTGAAAGATTATGCTGATCAATTTAGCATTCCTTGTATTCATGCTGGGTTAGCTGCTGATTATGCAGAAATTATTTGGAATGAAGTTTATCGCGTACCTTCTGAGGTGAATGATGATGTCTGTGACTATCCTTTAGCGCGAAACTTGGTGATGTTAACTGTGGCTGTGACTTGTGAGGCGATCATTTCATTTATTGCCACAGCACAACAGCGTAATTTCACAATTACTTTAAAAGATTTAATTGTTCAACCGCTGTGTTTGTGAACTTAAGCAAACAGGTTATACATCATCCGTAATTTTGTTTGTCGTATTTGAACGAATGGCTTTGTTCAAATCTTGAAACAAGTCTTCTTCTGCATCGCGTTCTTGCTTGAGTTCTCGAATCATTTCTTGGCTGGAACCAATTAATAAACCCGCAACTCCACCAATAATGGCGTATTTTTGAGCTAAATCTTTATACATTGGACTTGTGTATGGACAAGGAAGTAAATGAGCCACAACAAAACCTATACCTGCACCTAAAAATGCGGTGACTATGCCAGAGAAGGTAATTAATTTGGCGTTCATTTGTTTTGCTCCAATGCTCAATTTACTCGCATACTAGAGCATCGATTCACTAATCAAAAACTTAATTCTCACAGGGAAGGAGGTAACTCAACTCCCCTCTCCGATGCGGAGAGGGGTCGGGGGAGAGGTTCTTCCAAGATTACTGAATTGGTGTTCTTGCGGGTATAGCTTGATTATCTGTGGATTTAACAAATTTGCACCTAAATTTTTACCTGTTGTAATATGAAATTCTTAATTTAGTCGCTGCATTCACAATGTCAGCCAACACATTTATTATGTCAGGCGACGCATTCACAATGTGTTGCTTAACATTCACAATGTGAAATAACGCAATGTTAATGTAACGCCTCACATTAACATTGCCGATGAAAAAAACTAATTTTTAGTGAGTTGAATCATGAGATTGGTGATCATCAGGGTTCTGGGTTACAGTCACAACCGATTTAGGTTGTGTATTTGCTGTTGCTTGTCTCTCAGAATCAGGTGAGCCAGAACGATGAGAAGGTTTGCGCTTTAAAAAGCGTTCTTCTAAATTCTTGATGATGACGTACAGCACTGGTACTATCAGCAAACTCAAGATGGTAGAAACAAGTAATCCGCCAAACAAAGCTGTTCCTAACGACCAGCGTGAGGCAGAACCGGCTCCTGAAGCGATGACAAGAGGGAAAAACCCTAGTAATGATGCACTTGATGTCATGACAATCGGTCGAAATCGCTCTTGAGCAGCAGTTAAAGCCGCTTTTTGAATTGTCATCCCTTGTTCAAAGGCTTGGTTAGCAAATTCGACAATCAAAATTGCGTTTTTTGATGCCAGTCCAATTAACATAACTAATGCAACGTTGGCATAGACATCGTTGACTAAACCGCGTAATGCTAAAGCACTCAAAGCACCTAACAACGCCAAGGGTACAGTCAACAAAATAATTGCTGGGTCAATATAACTTTCATACTGAGCCGAAAGGGTGAGAAACACCATTACAATTCCGAAACCAAAAATCAGAATCCCCAAGCTACCCGCAGATAATTCTTCCCGCGCTGTGCCAATCCAGTCGCTACCAATTCCGGGAATGGCGGCTGTATTTACTGCTTGCTGCATTGCTTGGATGGCTTGTCCACTACTGTAACCCGATGCTTCTCTACCTTGAAGACTGATAGCGCGGAAGCCGTTGTAATGAGAGATGACGGCTGGCCCGGTAATGGGTGTGAGTGTTGCTACCTCACTTAAGCGCACCATTTGGTTATTTGCCGATCGCACATACAATTGCCGAATATCATCTGGTGATTGTCGATAGTTGCCGTCTGCCTGGACATAAACGCGATAGCTCTGCTGTCCCAAGGTAAAATCATTCACATATTGGGAACCAACGGCAGATGAGAGGGTGTTGACAGCTTGCTGAAAATCAACGTTGAGGGCTTCTAGGCGATCGCGATCGAAGTTGATTTGAAACTGGGGTGTGCTGGCGGTAAACTGCGTAAACACGCCGCCTGCTAAGGCTGGTTGTTGATTAGTTTGGGCAATTACTGCTTGAGCATTGGCGAAAAAGTCATCAATTGTTAATCGTCCGTTGGTGCGGTCTTCAAGCTGTAACTCAAATCCGCCCAAGGTGCTAAAACCTTGAATTGGTGGTGGACTAACTGCGGTGATAATGGCTTCGGGGATTGATTGAAATGCGCCATTGATTCTTCCTAAAATTGCCGTGGCGCTTTGATTTGGTTGAGTACGTTCTTCCCAAGGTTTAAGTTTGGCAAAAAATACACCGCGATTAGAACCACTACCCGCGAAGCCAAATCCTGACGTTGCAAAAACATTATCAATCTCTGGTTCTTTCTCCAGAATTTGTTCAAGTTTTGTAATTACTTCATCGGTATAACCGAGAGAAACGCCATCAGGAGCTTGAATAATTCCTAAAACAATGCCTTGGTCTTCATTAGGCACAAACCCTGTCGGCACTTGAGTAAACATAAAGTAGGTTGCAGCTAAACCCACTACAAACAATGCCACAACAGCATAACGCAAGCGAATCAAAAAGTTAACGATCGCAATAAACTTTTGAATAATCCATTGCAATATCTGATTAAATTTGTTGAAAAACCAACCCACGGGGCCGCGTTTAGGTTGGGGTGGACGCAGTAAAATCGCCGCCATACTCGGACTGAAGGAAAGGGCGTTAAATGTGGAAATGGCGATAGAAAAAGCAATTACTAAAGCGAACTGTTGATACATTTTTCCGGTGGAACCAGGAAAAAATGCCACGGGAATAAATACCGCCATTAACACTAAGGAAGTAGAAACTACTGCTCCCGTCAGTTCCTCCATTGCTTCAAAGGAAGCTTGCAGCGGTCTAACTCCCTGTTCAATTTTGCTGGCGATCGCTTCTACAACAATAATCGCATCATCCACAACTAACCCGGTGGCTAAAATTAAGCCAAATAAGGTCAAATTATTGAGAGAAAATTTAAATATGTAAGCAAAGGCTAATGCCCCAATCAACGAAACCGGAATCGCCACAATGGGAATAATCGTAGCTCGCCAGTCTTGGAGAAACAGAAAAATCACCAATACTACCAAAGCGATCGCTTCGACTAAGGTTTTGATTACTTCTTCTAAAGAAGCTTGCACAAACCCAACGGTATCGTAAACAATCTGAGTTTTTAATCCCGGCGGAAAATCTTTAATCAATTCATCCATCTGCGCTTCAATGTTTTTTGCCACATCCAGCGCGTTACTTCCTGGTGACTGATAAATTGCCAGCCCAATGGCAGGTTTACCATTATTTCTGGCATTGCTGGCGTAAGTTTCTGAGCCGAGTTCTGCCCGGCCAACATCTCGGAGTTTAATTAAATTACCGTTAGTCCCCGCTTTAATCACCAGATTGCCAAACTCCGCAGCATCTTTAAACTGCCCATTCACCCGCAGCGGAATTTCATAACTTTGACCAGCAGGTATTGGTGCTTGACCTAAAGTTCCGGCTCCAGCGAGAATATTTTGCGATCGCAATGCTGTCGCTACATCTGCGACAGTTAATTGTCGACTTGCTAAGGCATTAGGATCGAGCCACAGCCGCATCGCATAACGTTTTTCGCCAAAAATTGTTAAATCGCCGACCCCCGGTGTTCGCAGCAGTTGATCGCGCAAATTTAGGTCAATATAATTACTAATAAATAGCGGATCATACTCATTATTTTCCGCATAAAATGTATACACTAACAAGATACTTGTAGAAGCTGTCTGCGCGGTTACACCAAGTTGTTGCACACTTGTGGGTAAGCGGGGTGTAGCACGAGCAATCCGGTTCTGGACGTTTACTTGGTCAATATTTTTATCAGTTTCCGAACCAAAATATACAGAGATTTGGCTACTACCAGCAGAACTATTCGAGGTCATGTACTGCATTCCCTCGACCCCGTTCAGTTGACGCTCAATTGTTGTGGTAACAGCACTTTCCACTGTAGAAACATCCGCCCCAGTATAGTTAGCGGAGACTTGAACGCGGATGGGGGCAATATCTGGCAAGTAATTGAGTGGGAGTAGAGGAATACACACGCCTCCCAAAATCAAAATCAACAGAGAACAAACGGTAGTTAAAACCGGACGCTTGATAAAGGTATTAGCGATCGACATGATCGGATGTCCTGGATTTAAGATTGGGGTTGAATAGGTGTGCCTTCTCTGAGTTTGAGAATGCCAGAAGTAACGATGGTTTCGCCGGCTTTCAGTCCGTCAAGAACTTGATAATTTGTGCCTTGAATCTCACCCAAACGGACTAAACGCTGATGTACAACTTGCTGCGGTTTACCGTTGACGGTGGTGTCTTCTGTGACAAACACAAAACTTTGTCCGCCAATGCGAGAAATCGCAACGGTGGGAATTAATATCCCTGGTTGTCGATTCCAAATGATTCGCGCCTGTACATATTGCCCATCGCGCAATCGTCCTTGGGCGTTACGAAAGCGGGCTTTGCTTAATACTGACTGCTGATCAGAACTTACCGTTGGGGAAATATAATTAATTGCACCTTGGCCGATTACTTGCTGTGTGTTGGGATTGAGCAATTCTACAGGTAATCCAATTCGCAGTTGCGGCATTCGATTGGAAGGCACAGAAAGATTTAGATCCAGGGCATCATTTTGGATAATTGTGGTGATTGTTTGTCCGGTGTTGACATAATCTCCCACTTTGACAGGAAATTCACTGATTACGCCAGCAATGGGTGCGACTACTCGTTTTTGATTCACATTAACTTGAGCCGCCGCCGTACCTGCTTGAGCTTCGCGCACATTCGCTTGGGCTTGACGAACTGCTGCACCAGCCGCTGCAACTTCTTTTTCTGCGGCTTGTAAATCTGCGATCGCCGCTTGTAAATTATTTCTAGCAATATCTAATTC
Organism: Nostoc sp. C96; assembly: GCF_059384975.1. Classification (NCBI taxonomy): domain Bacteria; kingdom Bacillati; phylum Cyanobacteriota; class Cyanophyceae; order Nostocales; family Nostocaceae; genus Nostoc; species Nostoc sp. C96. Next base: position 3,580,817 of record NZ_CM182020.1, read on the forward strand.
TTGTCTGGCTTGCGCTCCCTGTGTAACTAACTGCTGGGTACGATTAAATTGTGTTCTTTGCAACTGAACATTCGCAGCAACTTTTGTCCGTTGTGCCTCAGCTTGTTGTAGTTGTGCTTGCGCTGTTTTTAACCCAGCTTGAGCAGCATTGGTGGCTGCGATGGAACTAGCAACATTGGCTTGAGTTTGATCTAAACTCAAAGTTGCGATCGCTGTTCCCTTTTGTACCCTCTGACCACTAGACACCAAAATTGATTCAATTCGCCCTTGAATTTGCGGCTGTAGCGTTACTTTTTGTTGTGCTTCTAAAGCTCCTACAAAATTAGAACTTTCTTCGGTTGTACTATTACCAACTTGCTGAACTTTTACTTGTAATGCCGAGTTTTTTCCATTAGCTGTGGGAGCATTTCCAGTAGGTGCAGCTGAACGTTGATTGCCAAAATGCGAAAACACAGTCATTCCGCCAATAGCAACAACGAGACCTAACCCCAACCCTACTAACAATCCTTGCTGCCCTGAAAGCCTTCTCAACGCGGAATTACTAATTTTAGGAGTTTCCATTACCTCACCCTACAACTGCCCCAGCAAAATTAACTAAACGTGAGTTTGCCAACCATTAATTTTGAAACCGGAATCTAACTTTATTTAAATGTGGGCAACAGGATGATCTCTTACCCTATTAATAAGTGCATTCTTGCTCCAAATAGATGATTCTTGCGCCGCAATTTAGATGAAAAAGTCACCACTATTTCATCTTGACAACACTGAGAATTCACTATAGGGCATAGGCATAATTAATTTATCTTTCATTAGTCAGATAGCTATAGGACTCTGGTTTGATTAATGAAGTTATTTATTTAGGTAGGTAATGAGAAACAGAAAACAGGAAACCACAAAAAATTTGTTTAAATATACTGATTTTTCCCAAATCAAATATGACTCATACATCTGTGATCAAAGAGCATATTTTACTTTTTTAAGAAATAAATATGAGATAAATCTTTCCCTAGTAACTCAGTTATAGCGGTAGTCAAATATGTTAAAACAACTTGAAAGCTTGAATGCCAGGAATAGCAAGACTTTTCCTCCTGCCTCTCCGCAGTCGCTACAACGGGGGGAACCCCCGCAACGCGCTGCTCTCTGCCTCCTGCCTCCTGCCTTCTATTAAGGAAGCTCACTAATTTGAGAACCAGTTGCACAAAAAGCCTCAATAGCTTGCGAAAACTGACGATTTTGTTCCATCAGTGCCATGTGTCCACCTGGTTGCAGAGTTATTTTGTGAGCATTGGGTAATTCTGCTACCATGCGATCGCTGGCAATAGGTTTAGTAGCTATATCCGAAGCACCGCAGACAGCCAGCAACGCGCTATGCCTAGCGTACACAAGCACCCAGTCTTTATTGGTGTTGAGTTAGGTCGAGGGGGAGATAATACTCCCCCTCGACCTAAGAGGTTGTTTGAAAAGTCTAAATTAATACTAGCTCTGGCGATTGGAAATCGCGGCTATACGGACAAAACCCGCCTACGCGGGTTAAAAAACCTTAATTTTCTGTTAGTCCGTGCAGGCGGACTTTGTTTGTGTAGTAGCGAATTATATTCGCCTAAAACTTTTCAAACATCCTCTAATTCAATACCTTTATGGCTATATTTTTAACACTTAAATATTTTTGACAATTCATTTATTTTCAGAAAAAATAAGTATTCATATTATCGTAGTGATTATACTCACCTATACATACATGATGTATATGCAGCAAGAAATTGATCAATACGAAAAGCTATTTCAAGTTTTAGATCGAGTAGTCATACTCAGTAAACAACAGCAGGAAAATGTTCGTAAATTTTTCAAGTACCAGGAGTTCCCAAAAGACTATCGGCTCCTGAAGGAAGGCGAAATATCGAGCCACTTATATTTCCTGATTGAAGGGGTAGTTCGGCAATTCTACTGCATTGAAGACAAAGAAATCACATCAAGGTTTGCATTCGAAGATGATTTTATTTGCTCACTTTATAGCTTTATTTTGAGAAAACCCAGCAAACAAAATGTTGAATTAGTTTCAAATTGCAAGTTTTTTGTAACAAGTTATAATGGGTTGCAATATCTGTATGAAAACGACCCTGACTGGAATAAAATTGGTCGATTATTGACTGAACATTATTATGTTGAGTTAGAAGAACAAGCTTTTCTCATGAAAACTCAAACCGCCTTTGAACGATATGAGGATCTCGTTCAGAGACACCCTGATATCCTTGAGCGCGTCAAGCTAGGACATCTTGCCTCCTATTTGGGAATCACCCAAGAAACCCTCAGTCGTATCCGCGCCAGATATCGAAATCAGCAACGCCGCCGTCATCTAGCCCAGGAAATTTGATCTTTATCAAATTTGACATATATCAAAAAAATCCCCTATTGCTTACCTGTGGAGTCACCGTAGGATGCAGTTGTCGAAAACAAACAACGCACCGCGAGGTAACAATCATGGGATTCAAATATATCAACGAACTAGCAACTCCTGAAAATGTTGATAAACTGCTGTCTTTAGTTGACATGGTTGCTGGGGGGAGAGTTGACACGCAAAACATCTTCGATATTGAGGATGCTTTGACTGATAGTGAGCAAATGAAAAGATGTTTGCAGGTTGTCCGTCAAAATCCAGACTCAGCACAATTAGTTGATGAGCGTTATATGGGCCCAGAGTTTGATCTGGAAACCTTGCTGAAGCTGCCGGAAGGCTCATTGGGTTGGACTTATGCTCGCGTACTCAGTGCCATGAACTATGATCTACAGTTCTATCGCCTCCGAAAGATTGAATCAGATGTCGATTATATTACCCATCGCGTTCGCAAAACTCATGATCTGCATCATATTTTGACGGGCTTTAGCTTTGATGACTACGGTGAACTGGGAGTGATTTCAGTGACGGTTGGGCAAATTGGCTATCCCGCATTCACGTTCATTGATTTGGTTGGTTCGTTGTTAGCGTTCATGGCTAATCAAGCACGGGAAGGCATCAATTCTCCTCTGGAATATAATTTTGACCTAGTTTCTCAAGGCATCCGCATTGCACGGCAAGCTACACCCTTGTTTCCGGTGAAGTTTGAAGAAGGACTGGAACGTCCTCTAGACGAGTGGCGTGCCGAATTAAACATTGTGCCAGTGACCGAAGGACTCTGGAGTTGGTATAGCCGTCCTTATCTGCGGGATGCACTCGCCCCCACTCTCGCCGCGCAGCGCCATTGATCGATTGTTGAGGACATCATCTCCCGTTGATCAGGCTTTGAAGGGCATCCAACAGGAGATGATGCCCTTCAAGTTTGACGCAATTCTGATAAATCGATTGGAGACATAAATTGTATGATTGGCAATCAATTGGTACATTGCGCTGTGCTATCACCAGATGAACTGGAGCGCGCGCTCGCAAGACTCAATCATTGGAAGATTGTAGACGGTAAACTCTACCGTCACTTTGAATTCACCTCATTTATCGCAGCATTTGGCTTTATGACTCGCGTTGCACTGATTGCAGAAACCCAAGGCCATCATCCAGAGTGGTTCAATGTTTATAACCAGGTTACAGTTCAACTGACAACCCACGATGCAGGTGGAATTACCATGAATGATGTTACTCTTGCCCAAAGCATTGATACGTTAGAGTTGTAAAGTCCTGCTTCAGGTAAGGGTATTGAGTTAGGTCGAGGGGAAGATAATACTCCCCCTCGACCTAACTCAAGCCCTTATTGGTGTTGCGATGATGTAAGTCATCCAAGTCAATTTATTGTTGCTTCAGAACCTTTATCTAACCAAAATTGGACGGCTTTTCCTGAGCAAAGTATGCTATTCGTTCAAGCAGAATCATTGATACCAACAATTAGAATTTTGGAGAGTTTCACCTAATTTTATTTGCATAAAAATACAGCATAGAAGACGCAAAGTTATTATTTGCGTCTTCTATGAAAGTTTCAAAATTTAACGTGAGTTCGACCCATTAAAAACCCCTCTCCAAACCTCTCTCCCACCGTGGGAGAGGCTTTGAACGCTTAATTTTTCGTTGGTAATTAAGATATTTAAGCTCCTCTCCGCATCGGAGAGGGGTTGGGCAGAGGTTCATCGAACTCACGTAAATTTAAAAAGTGAATGTGGTTCGGATTGTCCCAATCACAATGTCATCGTTGTCGTTATTATGGTCTGGCGCAGTTAACCAGATAACTCCTGGAGTAATGCTGATGTTATCACTGAGTTTGTATTGATAGAAGCCTTCAATATGCAGTGAAGTATCAGAGTCTGTACCAATAGTATTTCTTAACCCACTACTGGCACCTGTGACTTTTGGTTCCATCCCCACAATAATGCCCCCAACACTACCTTCTTTACCTAAATCGGGGAAAGCGAGTGTGACTGCATAGTTCCAAATGTCCAGTTCACCACGAGGAATAGTACCATTATTTGTATCAACTGCTGCTAAGGTGCGCGTGTTGGTATAGCCAACCCAACCACCAATAGCAAACTTCGGACTAAGTTGGAAGGATGCTTGGAAGCCGTAGGAATTGCTCGAAATTGGTAGATCTATTCCCTCTCCTAAAACATCTGTAAAAGCCGGATTACTTGCCAAAGCAGTACGCAAGTTAGCACGGTTACTACCAGCGGTCAAATCAGCATTATAGGAATTAACGTAGGTAAAACCGAGAGTCAAACCTTTAGTCGGTTGGACTGTTAACTGTCCTATAGCACCGTAAGCGCCGTTAAATAGACCATTTCCAGAGGTAGGGTCGTTAGGGCTGCTGGCTAGATAACCTAAACTTAATTCCAATGCGTCGTTGAACTGGTGTCTTAGACCAATTCCTGCACCAGCAACAGGATAATAAATTGGGTTGCGTGTACCAAAGTTAGACAATGCACCAAAATCACCATCACCGTCAAAAAACGGGTTCACAGTATTGGTAAAGTCATCGGCTGCACCCGCGTTGGCTTCTAGGATGACTGTGGTTTTTTCGCCTAGAGGAAAGCTATACAACAGTGCATCTATAGCTACCTCATTACTATTACCAGAACCGAAATTTTCATTATCTACAAACCGCAAATCTCCTTCTGGTGTGAGCGTGGAAGCGGACAACGCATCCAGGTTGGTGGCTTGCAGTCGAGTTCTTAACAGGTCTTTACCTGTAAAACTGGTGTTGAAGTCAAGGCGTATTCTATCGCCAAATGAAGTTCCTCTATCAAGATTACTACCATCGGCGCGATCGCCTGCAAAAAAGCTGATGGGTGCAAAAATAGCAGTACCACTGAGTTTGGTTGTGGTGGAAAACTGATTAGCTTCTAACTCAGAGGTGCGTGCTTCTAAAGCATCGACACGACCCCGCAATGTGGCTAGTTCTGCGGTAAATTCTTCTTGGAGTTTTTGTAATTTGGCTAAATCTTCTTTGGTAACTAAATCAGCCGTGGCTGTAGCTAGTAGTTCGTTGACTCTATCTAAACAAGCATTTAAACCCGCAGCAAACTCATAACGTGTGAGTGCGCGATTACCACGATATGTACTATTTGGATAACCAGCAATACAACCATAACGCTCTACTAGTGATTGCAACGCTTGGAATGCCCAATCTGTAGGTTGTACGTCCGACAATTGCGACACGGAGGTAACTTGTGCCATTGTCTGTTCTTGATATAGATTCTCAAGTGGTTTAGCTGGACTAACAACAACTAAGGGCTGATTTTTCTCATCTGATGTGGTTGATATTTCACTAGCTAATGTATTACTACTAATTGATATTATGCTGCTAAAAGCTGCTGGAATAGCCAGCCAATAATGTAATTGTTTGTGCATTTACTCTCACACTCTTTTACCGTCGGTAGCGCTGAAAACTGCGCTTTGTTCAACAACACTTTTAAAAAGTATTCTCAAAATATTATCAGTATTGAGTAACTCTTTTAATAAATAAGGTCAAGAAATATTTATTTTTCTAAGTAATTTTTAGGTAAAAAAAATACGTTTTACTGATATCTGCTGTATTTGCCGACACAAAATTTTTCTCAAGTTGATTGCATGAGAATGATAATTATTATTATAATATTGAGCATTAGAAATAAGTATCATTATCATAGTGGTAAACATCAAACAAGTGTCCCTTTCTCAAAGGAATCGGATGACTACGAATCAGAAAAGACAACCCAGAGGTATATTGTCGTTAATTTCTTTACTCACATTGCTAGTGAGTATTAGCGGCTGTAACCAAGCAAATACAAATCAAAAAACCAGTGTTGAGAATTCACCACAGGTACAAGAGGCTTCCCAACCATCAGCTAAAACCAAGGTCGTAACGACATTTTTACCGATGTATTTGTTGACCAAGGCGGTGGCAGGTGATGCGGCTGATGTGGAAATTTTAGTTCCTCCTGGTACAGAGGTGCATGAGTACCAAGCAACACCAGATAATGTAAAGGCGATCGCCACAGCTAAGATATTAGTGAAAAATGGTTTAGGCTTAGAAGAATTTTTGGATAGTACCGTTAAAAATGCCCAAAATGCTCAGTTAGTTGAAATCGATGCTAGTCAAGGGATTAAACCTTTAAATGAAATTTCCCCAGTGGAAACCACCGCAAAAGCAGAAAAAGACCATGACCACGCCATAGGGAATCCTCATGTTTGGTTAGATCCTGTTTTAGCAAAACAGCAAGTAATGAATATTCGAGATGGATTAATTGCTGCTGACCCAGAAAATAAAGCCTTTTACACAACTAATGCGGCGGCTTATATCCAGGAGTTAGACAAATTAAATAGTGAATTTCAACAAGCCTTACAGAAAAAACCTAATTGTACCTTTGTGACTTTTCACGATGCTTATCCATATTTAGCACAACGCTATAATCTTAAACAAGTTGCTGTAGTCCAAATTCCCGAAGATCAATTATCACCAACAGAGATACAAACAGTAGTTAATACAGTCAAAAATTACAAAGTTAAAGCTTTGTTTAGTGAACCAGGTGTAGATAATAAATTACTGAAAACGCTGGCACAAGATTTAAAATTAAATTTGCAGACTCTAGATTCTTTAGAAAAAGGTGAAAAAGACCCGCAATACTATTTCAAAGCAATGAGATTAAATTTGCAGACTCTCGAAACCTCATGTCAGTAAAATACTATTTTGAATTTCAATAAATAATTTTTTGTTCTTATGAATTTACCTATTTTAAAAGTAGACGGATTAACTGTATATCAAGGAAATTATTTAGCGCTGCGAGATGTTTCCTTTGAATTATTACCAGGAACAGATACTGCTATAGTTGGGCCAAATGGTGCTGGTAAAAGTACTTTAGTCAAAGCAATTTTAGATTTATTACCTCGCAATGCTGGCACAGTCGAAATTTTTGGTTATCCAATTACAAAACTAGGCAATTTACGTCACTGCTTGGGCTATATGCCACAAAATTTCATTTTTGATCGCAGTTTTCCTATTTCTGTGGCTGAATTAATTGGTTTGGGATGGAATCAAGAATTTCAACAGCAAAAAGCCAAGGCAAAACATTCGTTGTTTTCTCAACTGTGGAAACAAAACCGAGATAAAACAGCCGCAGTCACAGAAGCTTTACGACGTACAGGGGTTTATCATTTGCGACATCAACCGATAGGAACTCTCAGTGGTGGTCAACTAAAGCGGGTGTTACTTGCTTATTGTTTAGTTATGCCGCGAAAACTGTTGGTATTAGATGAGGCTTTTGCTGGGGTTGATATGCAAGGTGCAGCCGATTTTTATGTTTTATTAAATGAGTTAAAACAAGAAGAAGGCTGGACTATTTTACAAGTTTCTCATGATATTGATATGGTAAGCCGCCATTGCGATCGCGTTCTTTGTCTCAATCAAACTGTGGTTTGCACTGGTCAGCCAGAATTTGCTTTATCGCCAGAAAACCTTTTAGCAACTTATGGCCCAGGTTTCAGTCGTTATCACCATCATCACAATTAAAATTCCTATTTTATTCAGGTTCATCTAAGTGTTCGGCTACTACCTGATAAAGATGCAGAATATGATTATCGTGGAGGCGATAAAAGACATTACGGCCTTGCTTGCGGTAGTTGACTAAACGCATTGCCCTTAAATTTCTTAGCTGATGAGAAACCGCAGATTCACTCATCTTTAATGAGGTGGCTAAATCACTCACACACAATTCTTTTTGCGCTAAAAAAGAGAGAATTCGCAGACGATTAGCATCTCCTAGAAAGCTGAAAAAGTTCGCCATCCGTTGGGCTTTTTCAATATTAAGAAATTCTTCTGTGAGGGGTGATAAAATCTCACCATTGATAGTTGATATTGAGTTTTTCTGAATCATTTCTGTAATTTAAAACTTAAACATAAATAAATTGTTAAACCAAGATATATTATAATTTTTTTTGATAAAAAATCTGAAATTTCTCTATTTTTAACAGTGTAATTTATTTAGTAACCAAGCCACTGCACTATTAACATCTGCAACTTGTTCGCCTGCTGGTACTTTTGGACGCTTGACCATAACAACCTGTACACCCAGTTCTCGCGCAGCCAGAATTTTGGCGTAAGTTGCATCACCACCACTATTTTTACTAACGATGGTATCAATGTTGTGCTGAATCAGAATTTTCCTTTCATTTTCTAAGACGAAAGGGCCGCGATCGCACAATATCATTCCTGGTGGTACTAAGGCATCTTGTCCAGGAGGATCAATCATCCGCATCAAAAACCAAATATCTTGGAGGTGTGCAAAGGTGCCTAGTTCTTGTCTACCAACAGTTAAGAATACTCTTTTTGCTTGATTTTTTAAAACATCTGCGGCGGCGCTATTACTTTCTACTTCAATCCAGCGATCGCCTGTCACTTTTTCCCAGGCCGGACGAATTAACATTAATCTGGGTATTTCTACTTCATTGGCCGCCGCTGCTGCATTGAAGGATATCTGATTTGCAAAGGGATGAGTAGCATCAATTAATAAGTCAATTTTCATTTGACGCAGATATTCCACCAGTCCCTCTACACCACCAAAACCACCAATCCGCACATTTCCAGATGGAACTGATGGTTCACGGGTGCGACCAGCTAAAGATGCGATCGCTTCAATTCCAGTGATGCTTGCAACTTTCGCACCGAGTTCCGCAGCTTCGCCAGTGCCACCCAAAATTAAAACACGTTTATACTCAGCACTTAGCACTTGACTACAAGGAGGGAATTTTCGCTAAAATACCCCTTTTCAAGGGTTCTGGTCGTTCTGACCAAGGCAATAATCCGTTAGGTTTAGCGTAGTATTGACTAGCACATTCTAGGATAGCCGCCGCACTACTATCAACATTTAAATCACCAAACAGATAAGTTAACTTACCTTTAGCAGCAAAGGCGACAACACAAGAACGGTTACAAGCACTCATACATTCAACAGCTTGGATCGAAAATTTATCTTGCAAATCCCAATCTTGTGCTAGTTGCTGAATCTGGTGCAGTAATTTTTGACCGCCGCTTTCACCTACACGCTTACCATCTTGCCAAATGCTGGCACAGGTTTGGCAAACAAATAAAGTATGAGTCTGGGAAGCGATCGCAGGCGAATTAGTTGTAATAGTAGTATGAGCAGCAGTCATCCGTACCTCGCAGATGTGTTGGACTTATTAGTATACTTCGGCGGGCATCCTGACTTGAAAAGTTAATTTTCAGTTTTTTGTCTTTCCTTCACAGTTGCGGGACAGTGCCGGATTTCCACCGAACTTTCCCCGTTACCTTTGGTGGCTGATCTCCACCAAAACCGAATATTCTGTTTATTATATCATCTGCATTTTTTGGAAAAGGAATAAGTAAATCCCCATCTTTAAAATTAAGCTATGGCTGAATAAAGGGCTTGATTATCAATCATTCATAAACAACAATAACCCCGATTTTTTCCAGAAATCGGGGTTCTAAATACCTGTTATTTTCACAGATGAGATAGAATTTATATGTATTAATTAACGCAAAAAAGTCTTTTGTAAAGATGACAGTTGTACATCAACCGCACTGAGATAAGTGGAATCGTGTAGAAATTGATCTGGTAGTTTTTTGGCTTTAACAGCAGCTTGAACTAAATCTTTTGCGTTCAGAGTACCTATTTGGTGTTGAAATATCAGTGTGCTGCCACTAGGAATGCCTTGTAATTTGAGATTACCTTGATAAGCAAGATAAACAAGATTAAAAGGTTGAATTCCACGGAAAGTAGTAACATTACTAGGAGACATGTAAGAGTTAATAGCTGTAGTTATTACTTGACCATGTGTTGTGATGTGAGTTACGTCAATATTTGCGGATGTGATATCCGTAGCTGTTTGAGCAGACGCAATTCCTGCGGTAAGCATCATGGAAGCAACTGTAATAAAGGAAGCTGTTGAAGTTGAAAGTTTCATAAGTTTATACTTCCGTTAGGTTTAAAAGTTAGAATAAATACTTTCTAGTACTGATATTTATTTGTGATAATTTCAGACTTTCTATACTTAGTTTGCCTGAAAAGATAATTGTGAAATATAACTACAGTTGGGGTTTCTTGATTCCGGAAAAAGTTTATCAAAATATACTGAATATTAAAATTGATGAAAAATCTGGCTGTGAGGTTTTTTCGTTGCTCTTGGTGATGATTAGCGATCGCTGTATTTTTGCTGTGACAACGGGCGATCGCCTATACAAAGTTTAGCAGGTTACAGCACGCTTTTTTAAAGCTAATTCTAAGCGATCGCCAGGTTTAGGTTCCAGCACTTGAGTAGTCAGATTATTTTTCTCAAGCGAAGTACGCAAATCTTCCGCCGTACCCACAGCCTTTAAAAAATTTACCATCAACCCTTCATAGATTGCATCTGCTTTTGCCGCTGTAGGTAGGATAAATTGCGGTTCCAACCATTTAGAGACTTCCAAGGCGCTGTTTGTCCCGCGAATAATTGCGCCGATTAAAGGCAATGCCAAATCAACTGTTGGCGTAATGATGACATCAACAGGTGCAAATTGTTTTAGTTGTGGTGAATGATAGCCATGTGGCTCATAGTAGAGCGAGAAATTAGTTGCTAATTCTTTCAGCAGATAACTATTTTCTGTCAGAGTAGGGCCAATGGGAGAACCAGGCAAAGCCCTAATTTCTACTTGATTATTTAAAGTGAAACTTTGACCATGCTCTAAACAGGTGACACAAGTGTAACCCAAATCTTGAACTACTTTGGCAGCGTTAGGAGAAGCCACTACAGGAATTTTGTGGTCAAGTTGCTTCAATGTTGGCAGATGTGCATGGTCTGGCAAACCTTGAGACAACAATATCAAGTCGATATCTTCCTCAATTAATCTTTCTTGTTTGAGAGAAGCTTTAAACAGCCAATCTAAGCCAAAACTTAACTCGCCAACTAACCAAGGGTCAACTAGTATGCGTTGACCACCAATTTCCATTAACCAACTATTGTTGTCTAACCAAGTTAAGTACATAACCAAACCGAAGTAACACCTGCCTTTATTATTACGGATGAATTTAGAGGCTGGCGTTCACCTTGGTTTTTGGTCATTGTTCATTAGCGAACGGCTGCGATAATCGAGAGAAGTCAGCTCATTAGCCAGGGTATAGGGGCGTAAGGGTTTTGAATACCTACACCCTGACTCAACCCTTAATTTTTCCTTGCTTGCGTCAGTCCTACAGATGAAACACTTCAGATTTACTCAACCCTTTTTCAAGGCAGTATAAAGCCATATTTTTTGAGTACCGCCTTAGCTGCACTACTCGATAAAAATTGACTAAACTCCTTAGCTGCAATGGCATTCTTACTCCGTTTCACAACAGCCATTGGATAAACTATTGGGGAGTGATATTTCTCATCAGCCGCCACAACTACTTTTACTTTGTCAGAAATTTTGGCATCAGTAGCATAAACTAAACCTGCATCAGCATTACCACTTTCTACCGCTGCCAAAACTTGACGCACGTTGTTGGCATATACCAGTTTAGGAGTTATTTGCGACCAAATTTTTAACTTTTGTAGAACTTGCTGCGCGTATTGACCAGCCGGAACGCTTCTGGGTTCACCAATAGCGATGCGCTTGATTTTAGATTCTTTGAGATTGTAAAGGCTGGTAATGCTAGTAATATTTTTGGGTACAACTAAGACAAGGCGGTTTTTTGCCAAAATCGCGCGTGTACCGGGAAGCAACAGCCCTTTTTGTTCTAAAGCATCTACTTGCTTTTTCCCAGCGGAAATAAAAATATCAGCTGGTGCGCCTTGTTCAATTTGTTGTTGTAATGCTCCAGAAGCCCCAAAGTTATAATTTATATTGACATTGGGTTTACTTTGTTGATAAATCGGTTTAATTTCTTCCAATGCTTCTTTTAAACTAGCAGCCGCCGAAATAAGTAAATTGACGTTCGACTGTGCCGTAACAACAGAAGGTACAATGAATGTTGAGCAAACAGCAAGTAACAAACTAGCCAATGCTGTGCCAAAAAAGGAAAGAACTTGTCTTCTTTTCATAGAAAGATGGTGTAGCAATAGGTTCTTCTGCAATTTGATGGCGCTTGGTAGGATCATACCGAGCGTCATTCCAGTCTTTACCAACTGAATTGGTAACATTATGCCAAGAAAAGAACAAGGATGGATCACATTTCAAACATCGGAAGAGGAACGGAAAATTCTCGAAGAGTTTTGCCAGGACTCACAACGCACCAAAACCGAGATTCTACGGGAGTTAGTCCGTGGTCTTAATAAGCACCAAGCATCACAAGCGCCTATACCAACCAAACAAACTATTACACAGGTAAATCAGGAAAATTTGGCAATACCTACTACGGAAGTTAGTAGTCCTAAGAAGGCTTTAAAAGTTAGCTCCCGGAATATTCTCAAGGGTGTGGTGAAAAAAGTTGTGACTGGGGCTGTTAATTGTGAGGTAACACTAGAAATTGTTCACAAAGTTGAGCTAACCTCAATGATTACGAGAACATCTGTAGAAGAGTTGGGTCTAGTGGCGGGAGAAGAAGCCTATGCTGTGATTAAATCTAACGATATTGTGATTGCTAAAGAATAAAGATGATGGAATTACAGCGAAACTATTAGATAAAGAGTATAAGGAGCTTAACTTAAATAGGCGTTTAAGTTTGAATTAAACGCCTGCTAATAGCTTAGAAAACTTTTATTTATAGTAGTTCAATACTCAGTCTTCTTCCCTAACTGGCGTAATGCTAAACCACATTCAGACATATTATTGAGTGTGAATTGATTGAGGTCGTACGTCACAAAAACTTTCTGCCAAAACTACATTTAAAACATCCTTGGTGCTTATATTTCCCAAGTTTTTGGGCTGAAAGTGCGGTATTTTTGCAATGTTTACTGAAAATCCACAAGCTCAGTTCCACCAGAGAAAGAAAATTTACTAATTATTTTTTAATAAATAAAATTAGCAAAAACAAAAGGCTCAAGTACTAAAACTTGAGCCTTTTCTAATTTAGTTAACTGAGATTATTTATTCATCTCAATACTATTTTCTTAAAGGGTTGAACTTAGTAGCGGTTACGGCCACCATAGCCACCACCACCGTTTCCTCTGTTACCACCACCACCAAAGGAGCCACGATCTTCTCTAGGCTTGGCTTTGTTAACTTTAAGGTCACGACCCATCCACTCAGCACCATCAAGTGCATCAATAGCAGCGGTTTCTTCTGCATCGCTACTCATCTCTACAAAGGCAAAGCCACGTAGACGACCTGTTTCACGGTCGGTAGGTATCTGAATGCGCTTTACAGAACCATATTCTGCAAAAACACTGTTCAGAGCATCTTGTGTAACTTCATAAGAGAGGTTACCTACGTAAATTGACATAAATTTAATCCGAAATCGCAAGTTTGCAGAGATTTAGATTTCGGGGAGAAGTCTGTAAATACCAAGAGGAAAAAGCCTATCAATACTAAAAACAAACGCTATCGCCGAATTAACTCTCACACCTCATCATTACATAAAATGTTGATATTTGGAAAAAAATAGAAAAATTGTAATATAAAGATATGTAAACCTGCGATCGCCCAATCAGAATTTGCTCAATGTAACAACTTGTAAACTATGCTAGATTCTCCATGCGGCTGGAGAGTCTAGGATAAATTTGAGTCTAGTTATTGACTGTGAACAGGATGTAACAACTAGAACAAAAATAGTTCCTTTGAAAAAAAGGAAGAAGAGTATGTTAAGTAAATCAACAATTTATGGGCTGGTAGGTATACTCGCAGGTAGTGCTATTACAGCTTTATCCATTACTTACACTACCAGAGCCGCGCAACAGCGTCCTTTACAATCTCCACCTTGTGGCACAAGCAGTTCCATGCCACACAAGATGGCTGGGACACACCAAGTAGATCAGCACTTCATCGAAATGATGATACCTCACCATCAGGGAGCAGTAGAGATGGCAGATCTAGCTTTGCAAAAAGCACAACATCCTGAGCTTAAAAAGCTGGCTACTGCGATTAAAGCCGACCAGAATCAAGAAATTGACCAAATGAAAGCTTGGTACAAACAATGGTATGGCGCGGAAGTTCCTGCTACTCCCAAAACTGGTATGGGAATGGTTCATGGTAGAGGCCAAAATATGCCGGAAATGTCCATGCACTCAGGAATGATGGGTATGGGGATGAATTTAGAGACATTAAAAAATGCCTCTGACTTTGACAAGGAATTTATTCGCCAGATGATTCCACACCATGAGTCAGCAGTAATGATGGCCAAGATGGTAGCAAATAATGCTACTCATCCAGAAATTCGCAACTTAGCTGAAGCTATCATCAAGTCCCAAACTGCGGAAATTCAACAGATGCAGCAATGGTATCAAGCTTGGTCTAAATAATTTTATCGTTCAAATCCTAAATCTATGACACTTACACTTACAGTTCCCAACATGGCTTGTTCTGCTTGTGCAAACAATATTACCAATGCTGTGAAAACAGTTGATGGTAGTGCAATCGTTCAAGCCGATCCGACAACTAAGCTTGTTAGTGTGGAGACTCAAGCTTCTGAGCAAAAAATTAAGGATGCTTTAGCCGATGCTGGCTATCCCGCAGCCTAATTCTTAATGAGAAACTAATGGACTTATTGTAACAGTTAGAGTAAGGGTTCAAGGATAAATTGCTTTGAACCCTTATTTTTATGAAAAACCAACTTTTCTAATTATTTATTAAATCAAAATATTTTTAAATTAATTGGTATTTTCCGCAGTTTCAGTTTTGCAATTACTGATAATACTGGGGTTGTTTATCATGCAACTTTATCTGATTAAGCCAGAATTTTACTATTGTCTTTACCTATATATACAGAGTATTACTTAATTAATTAAATTCAAATTTTAGCTAGTACTAAAAATAACCGTTTTTATGAGATTAACATGATATTCCTAGAGGAACCGCTTCACCACTCGTGAAACGTGCAAATGAATGTTAACTCGCAGAATTTTAGTTAGATGCGTAAACCTAAAACTTTTAATAATTCAGAGCGTTTTATTGAGGGCTGGTATTGGGTAATGCCATCTCAAAATCTGCGAATAGGCGAAGTTAAACCTGTTACTATTTTAGGGAGAAATTTAGTAATTTACCGTGGTCAAAATAAACAGGTAGTTATTTGTGATGCTTACTGTCCCCACATGGGCGCTCATCTTGCTGAAGGCAAAGTAGAAGGTAATGAATTACGCTGTTTTTTCCATAATTGGAAATTTGATAGTCAAGGAATATGTGTAGAAATTCCCTGTTTATATGAGCCATTACCTCTTAAATTAAAGACTTGGCCGACAGAGGAAAAGTACGGCATGATCTGGATTTGGACAGGAGAAGCCACACAACAACCACTACCATTTATTCCAGATGTAGACCAAGATGAGTTCGATGTTACCTTTGGTTTTCACTTTTTCAAAAACTGTCATCCTAATATAGTGATGATTAATGCAATTGATGCTCAACATTTTAATACAATCCACCAACTGCCATTTGAAATTATTTTTGATACAGAGGAATATAGTCCAAATACAATTATTTTCCGTAACACTACCGATGTCCGGGGAGATTATAGCTTTAAAAAACTTATTCGGAGGATATCCACAAGGTCGATTACTTACAATATTTGTTATTGGTATGCTAGTACTTCTATCGTGACACTGGGGTTTGATTTTTTTAGTTTACATATTATGTTTGCCCTGCGGCTTATAGAAGGTGGCAAAACGGAAGGACGAACTATTTTAATGATGAAAAAACGTAAAAGAATTTTAGGAAAGTTATTTAATCAATTTGTGCTGTGGATGCTCAAGCTTTTTGGTCAAAATTTTGTTAAGGGTGACAACAAAATTTTTAAGACAATGCAGTTTAATTTTAAAACTCCGATTAAAGCGGATCAGTCTATTGTGCAACTGATCAACCATGTTGAAAAACAAAAACCTCTGACATGGGGAACTTGGCAGTTAGCGCGATCGCGCGAGGTTGAAGCTCAAGAAAACCCTAATAAATGGCGTGATGATTTAATTAATGATTAAGTAATGCTGAAAGCTGAAAAGTTAAAGTCAAATTTTTGCTTTTTTCTAGGCTATGGCTCAAATAAAAAGAAGTGGCAAAGCCACTTCATCATTCCCAGGTAGAACCTAGAGATAAGTATAGCGATTTCAGAAATAGAAAATGGTATAAATAGACACTGATTAATCTGAGATGCCAATTTTTCTGGCTGATCAAGCGTTAAGATTTTAATTCCGACTAATGTGCATCGCTACTGCTCTGGGTTAAGTAAGACCATCATCTGTGAAACTCTCATTCCTAAAGGCTTCCAGTAAGGGTTGCTAGAAGAAAAGGTACTGTCACCTAATACAGCACGATAGTGATGAGGATATTTTTGGTCAGCATTAGGCGCAGCGTCTACTTGCAGGATGAGTTTACCCTGATAGGAGGATAGTTTGCTGCTGTCTAGCAAAATCGTCCCGCCATAGTCCCAAGCCAGTCCATATAGTTTAAAATTGCCTAATTTTTGACGTAACTCACGCCACGGAGTCCCAACACCAATACCTTCGCGGGTTTTCCAAGCAGTTCCTAAGTTACGCACATCTAGCGGTTTGGTACGAGTGTTATCACTCCAAACGACTAAAAGCGATCGCTCTCGACCTAAGTTTAACTGAGTTGCGGCAAAACTACCGATTCCTTCTGCGCCAGAAATAGTTTTATCGACTAGGCGAGACGCACCAAATAGTTTGACTAAATCTTTTTTGGTGGTTGTAGGTGTAATCGGCCCAACTCGTTCGCCGGGAACGATTAAAGTATCTGTTAATTGTTGTGATTGGGTAACAGTGAAGTGATGAGAATTATTTTGCGGTAGCGCAACGGCTGGGTGTGCTGAGTAGCTAATTAATAAAGCTAATGCAGCCGTTGTCATGTTTTTAATTGGTAGATACACTATATTTCTTGAGTGAGTAGTATTCCACCAGAGTAATTTTGACAGGTAGTGTTCTAAGTGAGAACATAGTCTAAAAACACTTAAGACACTATGCCAGTTAAATATACTGTTAACCTGACTCAAGAAGAACATCAACAGTTGGTTGATTTAACCAAGAAAGGAAAAAATTCAGCTCGTGTTTTAAAACGATCGCAGATTATACTGTTGGCAGATCAAGGTTATCAAGACGAGGCGATAGCTTCAATGCTAATGGTAGGAGAATCAACAGTTCACCGTACACGTCAAAGATATGTAGAAGAAGGAATCGAGTTAGCCTTAAGCGAACGGCCTCGTAAGGGGAGAGAGAAAAAATTAACTCCAGAAGCTGAAGTTTTTTTGATTGCAACAGCCTGTAGTGACCCACCATCTGGACGTGAGAGTTGGACAATGCAACTATTAGCTGACAAGCTGGTTAGCTTGGAAATAATTGACAGCATTTCGGACGAAACAGTACGTACAACACTTAAAAAAACAAGATAAAACCTTGGCTGAAACAGGAATGGTGTATTGGCGAAATAAATGCTGAATATATATATAGAATGGAAAACTTACTATACTTATATGCTGAGTATTTTACGCCGTTTAATCCGATTGTTTGTTTTGATGAAAGACCCTACCAATTATTGGCTGATATTGTAGAACCATTACCTTGTCAACCAGACCAACCACCACGCATAGATTATCAATACTCTCGTGAAGGAACTTGTAACTTATTCGTATTTTATGCTCCGCATTATGGTTGGCGACACGTAGAAGTCACTTCATCAAGAACCAAAAAAGATTTCGCCCACCAAATGAGAGATTTGGTAGATACTCACTTCCCAAGAGCAGATAAAATTCGAGTTGTTTTAGATAACTTAAATACTCATACTCCTGCTGCTTTATATGAAACTTTTCCTCCAGGTGAAGCTAGAAGGATTCTTGAGCGTTTAGAGTTTCATTACACTCCCAAGCATGGTAGTTGGCTTAATCAAGTAGAAATTGAAATCTCTGTTCTCTCACGTCAATGTCTAGACCGTCGCCTTAGAGATATTGAGACTTTACGCCAAGAAATCAAAGCTTGGGAACAAGAGCGTAATCACCGAAAAGTAAAAATTGATTGGCGTTTTGTTGCTTCAGATGCCAGAGTTAAATTTCAACGATTTTATCCTACTTTAAACCTGTCATAATTTTCTTGGTACACTACTAGTAGTAGGAGTTAAACTGACGACTCCTATTGCTGACAGTTCCCTGTTACTTCATTACTCTAGTAGCATTAAAAATTGCCAGCAAAGCTACACCAACATCAGCAAATACAGCTTCCCACATTGTGGCTACACCTAAAATTCCCAAGCCAATAAATGCAGTTTTAATTGCTAAGGCGAAACTAATATTTTGCCAAACTATTGTGCGGGTTTTTCGAGCAATTTGGATTGCTGTAGCTACTTTAGAAGGCGCATCTGTCATGATGACTATATCGGCGGTTTCGATGGCTGCATCTGAGCCTAAACCACCCATCGCCATACCTACATCGGCTCTAGCAATTACAGGTGCATCATTAATTCCATCACCAATAAAGGCGACTTTTCCATGTTGACCTTTGGGACTAAGTAACTTTTCAATTGCAGAGACTTTTTCTTCGGGTAATAACTCGGCAATATAGGAATCTATACCAAGTTGTTGAGATATTCGAGCCGCGATCGCCTGATTATCTCCTGTTAACATAACTGTTTTTTCTACGCCTACTTTTTTCAGTGCTTGAATTGCTGCTCTTGCATCAGGTTTTAACTCATCAGCAATGATGATATATCCAGCGTAAATCTTATCTACTGCTAGATGTACTACTGTACCTTCTACATTGCATGTATCATGGTTGATCTGCTCTTGATGTAGTAGGCGATCGCTTCCCGCTAACACTACTTTATTTCCTACCTTTGCCTTAATTCCATGACCTGCAATTTCTGCATAATCTGTAACTTCTGATATATCAAAAGTATCACCATATTCTTCTCTAATTGATTGGGCAATGGGATGATGAGAATGGGCTTCTACTTTTGCTGCTAATTCTAGAATTTCTGGTTCACTATACCCATTAAATGGGACAATTTCTACTACTTTAAATACGCCTTTTGTTAAAGTGCCTGTTTTATCAAAAACTACTGTTTTAACTGTAGTTAAAGTATCTAAAAACATCGAGCCTTTAATCAAAATACCGCGTTTTGCTGCACCACCAATCCCACCGAAGTAGCCCAAAGGTATACTTATCACTAGTCCACAAGGACAAGAAATAACTAATAATATTAAAGCTCGATAAACCCATTCTGAAGATGTAGCGCCAGGAATGAGTAAAGGTGGTAATATTGCTACTGCCAGAGAAATAAAAACAACTATCGGTGTATAATAACGAGCAAATTTTGTAATGAATTTTTCAGTTTCCGCTTTTTTACTTCTGGCATTTTGTACCAAGTCTAAAATTTTAGCGATAGAAGATTCATTAAATAATTTTGTGACTTTAATTTTCAGCAAGCCAACTTGATTAATTGTTCCTGCTAATACTGTGTCTCCAACTCTCACCGTTTGTGGTACAGATTCTCCTGTTAAAGCAGATGTATCAATCTGAGAATTCCCGGTGATAATTTCCCCATCTAAAGGAATTTTTTCTCCAGGTTTAACAATAACAATATCTCCAATTTTTACTATTTCTGGAGATACTTTATTTACTTGGTTGCCTGTCTCAATATTGGCATAATCTGGGCGTACCTCTAATAAAGCTTTAATAGAGTTGCGAGAACGATTAATGGCGATATCTTGAAATAATTCTCCAATTTTATAAAACAACATTACACCAACGGCTTCAGGCAATTTATGAATTGCCAAAGCGCCTAATGTGGCGATTGTCATTAAAAATGTTTCATCAAAAATTCTCCCGCGGATGATATTTCGTCCTGCTGTTTTTAACACACTCCATCCACTGAGCAGGTAGGCTGGAATAAAAATTAGATATTCCCCAAGAGAATAAGGTGTATTGTGTAATTGTTGTTCAAAAATTAGTCCAGATACATATAAAACACCTATCAAAATTAGAGAATATATCTCATTTTTGAGGATGAATTCTCCACCGTGGTCATGATTATGAGTGTCCTCGTGATTATGTTCATGAGCATGGTTATGATTCTCATGACTATGAGTGCAACAATTGGCGTTTTCTGAATGTATTTTATGCTGCATTTTGTCAAATCTCAGAGCTTATTTAATATATGAGCATGTATTCAAATTTATTAGAAATAAATATTTTTTGCAAGCTAAAATTTTAAGAAAGATAATCTTTATCAAGTGATAATTTAAGGATGCTGTTGAATTTGCAGAGAAATTTGCAGAGAAATTTTCAGTCAATGTGAATATTTGCGAATTTATCTCCAGAAAGATGTATTTGCTTCAGCATTTTGTAAGATTATGAGGAAATTATGAAAATTTAAGCATAAACGAATGCCTTTTTCGGAGAATAGTGCTAAAAAGCCTAGCTTACCTGAAGTTCACCGCAGCATTAAAGTCCCCCATACGAAAAGTTTTTGGCGCAAGATATTGGCGTATGCAGGGCCAGGATATCTAGTTTCTGTAGGATATATAGATCCTGGGAACTGGGCGACTGATTTAGCTGGCGGGGCTAAATTTGGCTATACACTGCTAACGGTGATTATGCTTTCCAACTTGATGGCAATTTTAATGCAGTCGTTGTGTGTGCGGTTAGGGGTAGCGACGGGGAAAGATTTAGCTCAAGCTTGTCGAGATTATTTTAGTCCGCGTGTGAGCTTTTGTTTATGGTTACTGTGTGAGATTGCGATCGCAGCTTGTGATTTAGCAGAAGTTTTAGGAAGTGCGATCGCTTTACAATTACTTTTTGGTATTCCCCTAAGTTGGGGTGTGTGCATCACAACGCTAGATGTATTTGTATTGTTATTACTACAAAATAAAGGCTTTCGTTATACGGAAGCTTTAGTAATTATGTTAGTAGGAACTGTGGGCATTTGCTTTACAGCCGAAATTATATTTTCGCGTCCTGACTGGGGCGGAATTTTATTAGGTTATGCCCCGAAAATAGAAATTTTACAAAATTCAGCAATGCTGTACATTGCTATTGGCATTTTAGGCGCAACAGTTATGCCACACAATTTGTATTTGCACTCATCAATTGTGCAGACGCGAGATTGGCAACCAACTAATGAAAAGCGATGGGAAGCAATTAAATTCAGCACTATTGATTCGACATTGGCTTTATGTTTTGCATTGTTTATAAATTCAGCAATCTTAATTGTGGCAGCTGCAACTTTTCATTTTTCAGGCCATCAAGATGTCGCAGAAATTCAAGATGCTTATAAATTGCTTTCTCCTTTGTTGGGCGTAAATGCAGCTAGTGCAATTTTTGGTTTAGCATTATTAGCTTCTGGACAAAGTTCAACCCTCACAGCCACTTTAGCAGGGCAAATTGTCATGGAAGGCTTCTTAAATTTACGCCTGAAACCTTGGTTACGTCGAATATTGACAAGGCTCATTGCAATTGTGCCAGCATTAATTGCTATTATGTTTTTTGGCGAAAAAAGTACAAGCGGCTTATTAATTTTTAGTCAAGTAATCTTAAGTTTACAGCTACCATTTGCGGTAGTACCATTGGTGATGTTTACTAGTAACCGTCACTTAATGGGTGAATTTGTTAATCCTTGGTGGCTGAAGACTTTATCATGGTTAGCAGCGATCGCCATAATTATTCTAAATGCTTGGTTGCTATGGCAAACTATTTATGCTTGGTTGTTTGGTTAAAATGTAGAAATAAAAGAATACTGCAAGTGTAAAGGGGTGAAATTATGAACCATATCCAGCAAAAAATTGCCGTCTGGGGAATTACAATATTGCTTGGTGCAACACCTGCGGTTGTATATGCAAAAACACCAAGTAGTCAAACAAATTTTCAGGAATCTTTTCAACAAGGGGTGCAAAAATTAGAACAAGGTAACTTTAGTGCAGCAGTCACAGATTTTGACAAAGTAGTACAGCAAAATCCTAAATTTTATGAAGGTTTTTGTCTGCGAGGTTTAGCTAAATCACAACTGGGAGACTTACAAGCAGCAATTGGCGACTTTAACCAAGCGCTACAACTCAATCCTCACCATGTAGACGCTTATAATAGTCGGGGAACGATTTATGCTCAACTGGGAAATCTGCAAAAGGCGATCGCCGATTTTAACGCTACACTCAAAATTGATCCGCAGTCTGTAGATGCTTACTATAATCGCGGACTTGCTTACTTTAAACAGCAAAATCCCCAAGCGGCGATTTCTGATTTTAACCAAGCAATTAGCTTAAATCCTCAGTTAGCTGATGCTTATGGTAATCGGGGACTGGCTAAATATACTTTAGGCGATCAACGTAACGCGATCGCCGATCTCCAGCAAGCAGCCACACTTTTTCGTCAACAAGGCGACACCGCCAGCTATCAACAAACCCAAACTCTAATTCAACAGGTGCAACGTTAGTGTTGTAGACTAAGTTGCCGACGTAGCTGCAATCCCACTAACAACCCAATGATAATGATTCCGGTGAGATAAGCCAAAACAATTAGCCGGATGGACAATGGTGGCGCAACTCCTTCGACATCAACATTTTTTTGCACCCGCAAAGGTGAAAATCGTCGTGAAGCGTTTGGTTGAGGCGAAACTTCTACCAAAACATTGTGAGGTGCGCCATCAAAAAATTGCTGTTCCCAAGTAAGTTTCCCGGTAGCATCTGGGATACCTTGGTAAGCGAAAGCAACCCAGCCATCTTCTTTTGCAGTCGTTTGAATATTTAACAAGACATCAGAAACAGGCTGCTGAGTTTTTTCATCTACAACTTGCACTTGTAACTTATCAGTTTCGCCAACTGTTGCACTAGCATCACCCAACAGTTGCACTTGTAAACCCTGCTGTTTCACAATATCGTAGTTATCAGTTTCCGGTTCAGCCGCAGATGTGTGGTGATGATGATCTCCATGCGATGTCTGCGATTGTGCCATTTCTGAACTGAGGTTAATTGCTAATAACGCAATAATGGCGACAACAGTTGCACCACTCAACAATAATCTTACTCGTTGGGGCGCAATTTCTCCTGGTTGGGTTTCTTGTCGTCCCCCAATTACCCAGCCACCACCTAAGCCGACAATCAATAAAATTCCGGCGAGAATGGCAAAATTACGATATTTAACGGGATTTTCTGGAACTGACAGATAGAGATTTTGCTGAATGGGAGTAAAAGCATTGGGCGTTACTGGAGTAACATTAACTTGTAGTTGGTAGTTACCCCGAATTGGTAAAATTTGCTGGACTTGCAGTTGACCTTGAGGAGCGATCGCTTGTATATCTAACAGCTTGGTTCCCTCGACTATGGGAAAATCTGTCGTAAACCAAGGATTTTTCGGGGGAGTAAAGATTTTTAAATTTATTTTGGCATTTTCT
Source organism: Nostoc sp. C96 (assembly GCF_059384975.1). Lineage (NCBI taxonomy): Bacteria > Bacillati > Cyanobacteriota > Cyanophyceae > Nostocales > Nostocaceae > Nostoc > Nostoc sp. C96. Next base: position 3,604,729 of record NZ_CM182020.1, read on the forward strand.
ACAGGTTTACCTGTTGCATCGACCGCTTGCAGTGTCAGTTTTACTGGCTTTTGGGGGCTGCTGGCTTCTGCCTCAAAAGGTATTATTTGGCTAATTGGCGGTTCAGTAGTTAATCGCACATTTGCTTGAGGCGATGACTGCGAAAAGACAGCAGAGTGTTCAAAACCCACACTCATCAAACCAGCCACAGTACTGAGGAGTAGATAAACCTTTAACTTTTTGATTTTTAGCATATATCTTGAAAGAGGCTAGTGGAGCTTATCTAGCCGTAGCGATCGCCATAATTTTGATATATTTCGGTGCTGATGGGGAGAATAGTTTAAATTTCTTATCTCCCTACTTCCCCATCGGTTCAGATCATCAATACCTCTAATGACAACCTACTAGCAAAGTATGGTGACGTACAGAGTGTACGCGATCGTGAATAGCTGGGTTAGTAGTAAAGTAAACAGTCCACAGTGTCAAAGCACACAAAGAAACATAAAGAGTGGCTTGTACAGGTGTGGATAAAGTCACACTTGCGGTTTTTTTTAAAACTGAAGGATGAGTTTGAGTAGTCATCAAATACCTCGGATGAGTATAGAAAATTTAACGCATCGGTAAGGATTATAGCTAAGAGTAGCTTTAACCGCTTTACAGTTTTCATCTGTGAGGTTGGAATTGAAGTTTATTCACAATCTCTAATGACAGTTATTTATGTAAAACCGATTATTAAGCAGATAACACAAGTTATTATATTTTACCACCGTGCAATTATATATATTTATGTTTTTTGGTAGACCATAAAAATTTTGAAATACTCATTAGTTTTATTTAGTTAGTTTGTATCCTCGACTAGCTTCATGGCGTGACCTTTAATAGAGAATTATTTTACTTAGTTTGATAGATGAATAAAACAACTTTTTGCTATCTTTCGCCAAAAATGGCAAAAAAGATGCAATATGTTAGCAAAAACTTATATTTATGATTAACATCATCTTGACCGAGAACAACTAATAGGATAGGCTTGGCAATCAGAGATGTTCTATCAGGAAATATATGAACAAGAAATTAGTACTTAATTTGCTTTCTAGTTCGGCAATTTTTACTTCTCTCATGTCTACATTGGCAGCAATCAATCCAGCCCATGCCTCTGTTAACCTCACCCAAAGATTAATGCACACAGATGATGGTCGTACCTGTATCACTAATCCCCACGGACTAAAAGATTTTGTCTGTATTCGAGATTCTGAAAGAGACCCTAAAGCTGCTCCTGCACCTAAATCTATGGTGGTTTCATCCAGACCTTCTGACACCAACGTTGCAGAACTGAATTTTACAGACGAAGAAAGTGATGCGGCAATTAGAATCTTTAAGTGCGACTGTCCTTATTGCATCAATTCTTTAAGACAATTACGTGGTACAGGTAATTTAGTTTACTAATCTACATTACCGCCATGCAAGTGTTACCCAAAAAGCTGGCGAAGCTGATGAGAAAATGAATATCAGCGGGAAAACTCAAATCTTCGTAAGCCTGTGGTTAAAAATTTTATTTAGATTTAGAAAATAATCAGGGTAATAGATTTTCTGAGTCTACCTTAGTAAAATCTAACTTCTCAATTATCAAAAGCTTTTGTAGCCATATACTATATAGCAATCTTATTTGATTGTAGAAATCGAGAGGCTCAGATCCCCGACTTTTTAAAAAAGTCGGGGATCTTGTAGTTAAAGTCACAACATGGGAGAAATTGCTTTGCTCAAATTACTTTGTACTTAGGTAAGAAATCAAAAAAATTAGTAGGTTGTATTGATAAATCTTTCGCACAGGGGAAGCAATGCCGCAGGTTGCCATTTAATACCATTTCACGAAAAAAATGAGATGAATTTATGGGTTTTTCATTCTTTCCCCCTGCTCCCTGCTCCCTGCCCCCTGCCCCCTGCGGTCTATTTGTATCAAACTTAAAGTGAAACGGTATAACATGGTGGGTTGATCTGAGCCGCTGTCCTTGTAAAGTAGACTCACAATATTGATGATATCTATCCACCTCCTGCTTTTTCTTGCGATAATTCCCAAGGGGCATGTTCTGGTTTGTTAAAGGGGGATAGATGACGATCAAACGATTGGTTTTAATAATTTCGACTGTGATAGCGGTTGGATTGGCAACTTTATCTCTAGTCAGTAGTTGGCAAAAACCCCAGTTCCAAAGTCGTCTGGAACTTTATCAAACAAATATTGCACTGCAAGCCCAAGCTTGGCAGCCAGAAGATGGTGATAATCTTCAGGTGGTTCGCCAAGCTATACTCGAAGACCAGCCTCTAGAAAATGCTACAAAGCAATATCAAGAGGCACAAATATCTGTACAAGCTAATCTAGATAAAGTTGAAAAGCAACTTGCACAGCTAAGTTCTCAGCCAAAAATTACAACTCCAGCTAAACCCCTACCACAAGACACTGTTGATACTAACGCCTCTCCTGAAGTAACGCGGCAACAATTACAGCAATCCCTTAAGCAACAGCAACAATTACTAGGGGAATTAGATTTGCGTCTGGGGATTTTACAAGTACAACAAGGACAACAAGACTTAGCCTTAAAAACTTGGGGTGAATTACAACAGCCTACACTCAATACTGAATTTCAAGATACAGCTACTGTCTTAAGTGGAATTTGGAGTAATCCTCCCCGGATTTTACCTAATGCTCAACAGTTGATTCAAAAAAATTTAGATGGTTGGTTTCGTAACACAGCCTTGATTCAGCTATACCAACTCCAGCAACGTCAAGAATCTTTAGCAGCAGTTACAGCCGCACAGCAATCAGCAGCATCTCAAGCTGTATTTAAACTCACCCTCATCGGTACGATACCAGCTTTGGCAGCATTGATCGGGACAATCCTGCTAATTTTCTTATTGACGCAACGCTTGCTGAAAGGAAAAGAGGCGTTACTTGCACAAAATGGTGATTTAGTTTGGACAACACCTTGGGATGGGGAAACCATACTCCAAGTTTTTGTCGTGGGATTTTTCTTTATGGGACAGATATTTGTTCCCCTGTTGTTGTCTCTACTGCCGATTCCCCGCCCGATTGTGGGTGTGCGCCTACAAGCTGTATCTGTGTTAATTAGTTATCTGTTTGTGGCTGTGGGTGCGCTTTCAGTGATGTATTTTTCCATCAAACGGTTTTTCCCTCTACCAAGATTGTGGTTTAAATTACAGCTACGAGATAATTGGTGGTTGTGGGGATTAGGCGGTTATTGCACCGCTTTACCTATAGTTGTCGTGGTGTCATTGATTAATCAAAAACTCTGGCAAGGACAAGGCGGGAGTAATCCGTTATTGCAATTGGCACTAGAAAGCCAAGATGGGGTAGCACTAGGTATATTTTTCTCTACAGCTGCGATCGCCGCCCCACTATTTGAAGAAATTTTATTTCGCGGCTTTTTGCTGCCCTCCCTAACTCGTTACTTACCAGTGTGGGGCGCAATTCTGGCTAGTAGTTTATTGTTTGCGATCGCTCATCTTAGCTTGTCAGAAGTTTTACCACTCACCGCCTTGGGGATCGTCTTGGGAGTAGTCTACACGCGATCGCGCAATCTCCTCGCTCCTATGCTACTCCACAGCCTTTGGAATAGTGGCACACTACTTAGCTTGTTTTTATTAGGCGGTAATTAATAAAACATGTATTCTACGGTTGCGGTAACAAAAAATATCTGATTTCATCTGCGTAGGTCATGATTTATCGCTGGTCATGATTAAATTAAGTATTCAGTGAATTTTGACTCAAATTTAACAATATTGACGGCAACGGAAATATCATGATTACTGTTAAATAGATGACAAAATTTCTAGATAAACATTTAGTATTATCTAGATAGTTAAAGCTATTTTTCAGATGTTGATTGCCTATGTATTGTGTGTTACAGGCAATATTGAATAATAGTACTTAACAATAGGAGTTACGAACGACAACTAAATAAAGTATTCAGTGTAACTTCAATTCACTGAAACCAAGATGGCATAATTTTCTAGTTAATAGATATATGTCATCTGTAGTTAATTAGACATTTCTCGCTAAATTGGAATCTCATCATCGTAGCCACATCAAAAAAGTCCGGAAATAACATTAATGGGCTTGTAGAAAATGGTATTATACCGCCGTTTTTTGCTGTTCTTGAGTCTTGATACTCATCCAGAGAAATCATACTTACGAATCTGCAAAACTGCTGTATTTGGTGTCATAATCCTAATTAAATATATACATCAAATAGCTTTCTAGTTCTCGGCTACAAAGTACTTGCTTTGATTACTCATATTCTTTAGTGTTTCTTTTAAAGTGTTAAAATCTTTCTTTGGACAGAAGTTAGACGTATACTAACAAAATCCCAGTTCCCATAAACATTTTTTCCTAGCTTACTATTTATGCACAACTAAGAAAAACTAGGTTTTTTCTTAGTTATTTCACAATATCTTTGTTGAGCTTAAAGAACCTTAATTGCAAAATATCACTGAATATTACTGGTTCTTAATCAAAAGAAAAATTTAATTTTTTACCTAATCTTTGAGGAGTCACAATACTATGGCAAATCTCAACCCTACTAGTAATCCTAATAAGCAACTTCTGGCTGGTTACTGTGGGATTCTTTTTGGCGGGTTTGGCGTTCATAAATTTATTTTAGGCTACGCCGCAGAAGGCTTCATGATGTTAGCTATATCTATAGTTGCAGGCACATTCACTTATGGAATTGCCTTGATAGTTATGCAACTAGTAGGACTGATTGAAGGCATGATTTATTTAAACAAGTCCTCGGAAGAATTCGTAGATACTTACTTTGTGAATAAGCAGGGCTGGTTCTAAAATTTCTACTGCACAAGCTAATTCGCTCTTGTGTTCCTTTAGCCAAAAGAGAAAACTAAATGTTTAGTTAGCTAAAGTAACCAAGAGTCATATATAGCAGAAGGCAGGAGGAAAAGTCTTACTATACCTTGCATTCAAGCTTTCAAACTGTCCTAACATATCTGACTACCGCTATATTTACTAAATAATTACTAATTCATAATTCGTAATTTTGAGAGAATAAAGACCCACTAATTGTAATTACGAATTATGAATTATCTTGTTATTAGGGTAAATACTTCTATACAAAGTAATTATTTTCCGACTATCTCACTTATTACAAATAGGCGAACTATATATCAATTTTAGCAAATCTCTTTTAGGTCAAGTGCTTCTACAGTAAGTATTTATTCTTGGTTGATTGATATTTTGACTGCAAATGCCCACCCTACGTACTTTATGAAATGGCTATTTAGTCTACCCTTTTGAGAAAACAGTCTGATTTTCATGCCATGCCAACTATCAAACGTAAACATCTCATCTGGTTTTGCTTACTGCTATTAAGCTGTGGATATTTTAGTGCTATGTCTAATTTAGAAATTAATTCTTATTTAAAGAGTGTAGTTTTCATGCTGCCATTGCAGTTTGCAGCTATTTTTTATGTGACTTATCTACGCTGGAACCGCAGTTGAGGCCAAAGCCAAAAGACAAATAAAGAAAATTAATGTTATTTACATTCAGTCATAGTTCCAGATTTCGCCTACCCTCGAATTAGAGACGCTTTTAGTCAGGCGTGAAATGTTCGTAGCGAATCCAAAAACTTGCCATGCAACTTGTGCCAAAAACGAACCTTGACCCAGAACTAGCCCTAACATCCGAGAAAATTATTCTGGATGTGGGAGGAATGAAGTGTGCTGGGTGTGTAAGTGCTGTAGAACGTCAGCTAACCCAATATCCAGGGGTCAAGACTGCCTGCGTGAATTTGGCGACAGAAGTAGCAGTCGTAGAGTCAGAAGTTGGGGTGGTAAATCCAGATGCACTAGCACAGCGATTAACCACCGCTGGATTCCCAACTCAACCCCGCAAATCTAGTAACCAAATTGCTTTAAACGATTCAGCAAAAAGACAGCACCAAGAAATGCGTGCTGCATTCCGACAATTGGCGATCGCTGCTATATTACTGGTGTTGTCAGGAATTGGGCATTTCAGCAGCATCATTGGCGTAACTTTGCCCATATTAGACAACATTTGGTTTCACTGTGGATTGGCAACATTAGCCCTGTTATTTCCTGGCCGTCCCATCATCGTCGATGGTTGGATAGGCTGGCGGCGCAACAGTCCCAATATGAACACCTTAGTGGGTTTGGGAACACTCACCGCTTACACTGCCAGTTTAGTAGCCCTGTTATTCCCGCAAATGGGTTGGGAGTGCTTCTTTGATGAACCAGTGATGATGTTAGGCTTTATCTTATTGGGCAGAACATTAGAGCGACAAGCCAGAGGTAAAGCTGCTGCTGCTTTTAGACAATTACTCGCCCTCCAACCACAGGTAGCAAGGTTAATTCCCAACCCAGACCCAGAAAAATGGGGAGTTGCTGCTAACAGTCTGGAAATTCCCGCAGAACAAGTACGAGTTGGCGAGTGGTTACAGGTATTGCCTGGAGATAAAATTCCTGTAGATGGTGAAGTTCGCTTTGGGCAAACAACCATAGATGAATCGATGTTAACTGGTGAAGCCGTACCTGTCAGCAAGCAACCAGGGGATATAGTCACCGCCGGCACTATCAACCAATCAGGAGCGATCGCACTTCAGGCAACTCGTACAGGCAACGATACCACCTTGGCGCAAATTGTCGCCTTAGTCGAAGCAGCCCAAACCCGCAAAGCACCCGTACAAAAATTAGCCGATAAAGTAGCGGGTTATTTCACCTATGGCGTGTTGACAGTCTCTGTATTAACCTTTGTATTTTGGTACTTTTACGGCACCTACCTCTGGCCTGATCTCACCTCCAGTGGCATGGAAATGATGAGTCACGCCGCCCACAACACACACTCAGTACTCAGCACTCAGCACTCAGTACTCAGCACTCAGCACTCAGCACTCTTAACCAGCTTAAAACTAGCGATCGCCGTTATGGTCGTCGCTTGTCCCTGTGCTTTAGGCCTAGCCACACCCACAGCCATTCTCGTCGGTACTGGTGTAGGCGCAGAACAAGGTTTATTAATCAAAGGCGGTGATGTTTTAGAAAAAGTCCACAAACTAGATACCGTAGTCTTTGATAAAACTGGTACTCTCACTACAGGTAATCCTACTGTGACTGATTGCCTGGAAATTGCCTCCTCCCAACTCCCCATATCCTACTCCCTGATTCAACTCGCCGCCGCCGTTGAAAGTGGCACATACCACCCCTTAGCCAAAGCAATTCAGCAAGAAGTACAACGCCAACAGTTAACTATTCCTAACGCGGCAGACTTCCATACCGAACCAGGATTAGGAGTGTCTGCGGTTGTAGAAAATACAACAGTACTGTTAGGCAATCAAGATTGGTTAAGTTGGCATGGAGTTGCTGTGAGTGAAACCGCCCAACAAGAAATTCAAAGACTAGCAACAGCAGGTAAAACAGTTGTTTGTGTAGCCGTTGGCGGTAGTTTAGCGGGACTTATAGCTATTCAAGATACTCTCAGACCAGATGCCCAAACCACAGTAGATAAATTGCGTCAACTGGGTTTAAGAGTCATGCTACTGAGTGGCGATCGCCCAGAAGCAGCAAGTGCGATCGGTAAACAACTAGGATTAGATAGTGGTGATATCATCGCCGGAGTCCCACCCAGCAAAAAAGCTGCCTTTATCCAAGAATTACAGACAAAATCTGCTGCTAAAGTGGCAATGGTGGGGGATGGCATTAATGATGCTCCCGCCTTATCCCAAGCAGATGTCGGCATTGCCTTACACTCAGGCACAGATGTGGCAATGGAAACCGCGGAAATTATCTTGATGCGCGATCGCTTAAGTGACGTTGTAGAATCAATTGGCCTGAGTCGTGCCACATTCAACAAAATCCGCCAGAATTTATTTTGGGCTTTTGCATACAATACCTTGGGCATTCCTCTAGCTGCTGGTGTTTTGTTACCCACTATGGGTTTTGTCCTCAGTCCATCCAACGCCGCTGCACTTATGGCCTTTAGCTCAGTTAGTGTTGTGACTAACTCTATATTTTTGCGAAGACTAGCTCACCGTTGATCAAGACTGCTGTTGAATGTAAAACTGCAAACTAAATGTCGGTTTTTACCAACTCAGGTTAAACTAAATCGATAGTTAGATGTTATACATCTCAAAGAGTAGAACATTCCTGTTCTACTCTTCTCAGTCAGAATAGCTTTCAAGTTTGTCAGAGTTATTACCACAGACTGTAGTACGTAAGAATGGTAGGAAACAATAATAGACCAACACTAATCAATCAAAATTTCGCTGATAGTCATAACGATATATCAATGGCACCAGAAACTAATGAAAGCCATCTACTGATTCTTGAAGATGATCAGGGTCGCAAAGAATTTTCTCTAGAAAGTTCTGTTTACTCTATTGGTAGAGACCGAGATTGCAACATCCGTTTAGTCTCTCAGTTTGTCTCTCGCCGTCATGCTACCTTAGTACGATTGCCAAGAGGGCAAAACACTCATAGCTATTACTATCGGATTGTCGATGGTGATGCTAAAGGTAAACCCAGTGCCAATGGATTGATGATTAACGGCCGCAAAATCCCGGCTCACGATTTAAAAAATGAAGACGAAATCGTTTTTGGCCCCCAGGTACGTGCCATCTATTATCTCTTGAGAAATACTCAGCGCTCAGGACAAACAGATTCCAGCGAATATGATATTACCCTCATCAACCCCGGTATGACCGACGACCCAGAAGACATGGAAGATTAAACACTAGTTAATTTTCAGATAGATGTTGACCATTAGCTAACTCGTTTTTCAATACCCAAATTTGTCAGAGATAGCTTTACCCAAAGCCAGCCTAGTCAGCGATGTCAACCGGCAAGACTTTCAATTAAATGCCAATGGCGACTGTGTTCAATCTCCTGCTTGACAAATTCAAACATTTGTCGGCAGTGATTATCCAGTTGGAGTGGCAATTCCTCATTTTTAATAACGATATTCATCCGGGATTCTGTTTCCGTAGCGCTTGATCTGTCAATGAATACTTCCACCTTGACCAATTTGGAGAACGAAACATTACCCGGAATCTCACGAGCCAGAATGTAATCAGCGTTGTAATACTGAATTTCCAAATCACAGCCTTGGAGAAGATCTAAAAGTAACGGCTGAAGATGGTCAATAGAAAGAGAAATCGTAAATGAACAGGTATAGCGAGCCATAATAGCCCCAAGTATTGCAACACTCCGTCCATCGTATAATACCGAAGCCATCAAACGGTAATTCGTTACAGATTGATTACATAAAGGTACTGGGAAATAAGCTAAAACTAAGTGCTTTTCATCAATATCCCAGAGAAACACAAGTTGAAAAATTGATAAAAAACTTTAAAATAAGGCTTTGGTGGAAGTGCATTATGAAGGTAGCAATTACTGGCGCAACAGGATTAGTCGGTAGTCGTTTGGTAGAACGACTCCACAAAGAAGGTCATCAAGTATTGGTGTTAACGCGTAACTCTGGCTTTGCTCAAAAGGTTTTTCCCCCCACAAATTTCCCAAATGTTGAGATTGTTACTTATACTCCAACTACATCGGGTGCTTGGCAAGATGCAATTGCCGGTTGCGAAGCTATAGTTAATCTCGCTGGTGAACCTATTGGTGAGGGACGCTGGACAACAGAACGCAAGCAAGAAATCCTCAACAGTCGTCAGCTAGGTACTCAGAAAATAGTTGAAGCCATAACTAAAGCTAACCCTAAACCTAAAGTGTTAGTTAATACTTCAGCTATTGGTTACTACGGTACAAGTGAAACCGCAACCTTTGATGAAACCAGTGTCTCTGGCAATGATTTTCTGGCTCAAGTCTGTCAAGCTTGGGAAGCAGAAGCCTCAAAAGTGAAAGAAGCTGGGGTGCGACTCGTAATTTTGCGGTTTGGCATTGTTCTCGGCAATGGTGGTGCCTTAGCCAAAATGATTCCACCTTTTCAACTCTTTGCTGGGGGGCCAATTGGCAGTGGTCGCCAATGGTTTTCTTGGATTCATCTTGACGATTTAGTTAACTTAATTTTGCAAGCTTTAAATCAGTCAAATATGCAAGGGGTATATAACGCCACTGCTCCAAATCCAGTCAGAATGAATGATCTTAGCCAAACTCTAGGCCAAGTATTGCATCGTCCTTCTTGGCTACCTGTTCCAGCTTTTGCCATTGAAGCCCTGCTGGGAGATGGCGCAATTGTGGTGTTAGAAGGTCAACAAGTTTTGCCGAAACGTACTTTAGAATCTGGTTTTGCTTATCAATATCCGAATTTACAACCAGCTTTGAGTCAGATTTTAAGATAAAAGTCAATGGTTAATAGTAGCAAAATTGAACTATTGACCATTGACGAATAATTAATCAGCCTGAAATTTGCGAGATACCCAACTGATAATTCCGCTGAGAATTGCGCCTCCCATCAAAATGCCAATTGCTGGGTTAAATACTGGCTGCCAAAGCTGATGCCATAAATCAAGACCCAAATTTATCCCCGCAGCATCACCAAAAACCGCGATCGCAAACCAACCAAAGCCAAATAAAACCAAGAATACATCGGCTACCAAAATCAAGTTCAGCCAATTTAACAATTTATCTTTCATATCAGAATTAGAGAATAGAGACTAGGACTAGGAATTAGAGCCTAGAGACTAGAGACTAGGAACATAAGAATCAAGAACTAGAAATTAGCTATTAGATATTGACGATCATAGGAATCTTACTCTAACCTCTAGCCCCTAACCGCTATTCTTCAAATAACCACTTCTTGACTTTTAGTAAACTATCCCAGTCTGGTTTTCTATTCAGACCGTCTTCAATACTATTTTTGATTTCATCGCGCCATTCTGGGTTCACCAAGAATAACTGTTGTACAGCATCAATATGTTGACGCAAGCCTTTTTGACTAGTTTCTAGCATTGCTAAAGCTAGATTAACTCTGGCTTGAGGGTCTTGTGGGCTTAACTTGACTGCTTTTTGTGCGGCTTTATAAGCTGAGTTGCCTTTGTTATCTAACAGATACAACCATGCTAAACAAATCCAAGCTGCACTAGTTTTAGGAGCGCGATCGCATACCTCCTTAAACACAGGGATCAAAGAATCCACTGCTTCACCAGCCTTATAGCGTTCCAAACCCGTATCAAACAGGGATTCAACAGTGTTAGTCATTAGTCATTAGTCATTAGTCAATGGTCAATGGTCAATGGTCATGAGTAAATACAAAGGACAATTGACAATTGACAATCTTACTACACACCAAATGACTTACCACAACCACAGGTTTGGTTAGCGTTGGGATTGGTGAACTGAAAACCACCGCCAATCATCGCATCGCTATAATCAAGCATTAAGCCATAGAGGTAAAGCAAGCTTTTGCGATCGCAAATAATTTGGAAGCCATCATAGTCAAAAACTTCATCCTGGGGGGTGATCTTGCTTGTATCCTCAAAGTCCATCATATAAGACATCCCAGAGCATCCGCCTTGGCGTACGCCTACCCGCAGGCACAAATCTTGTCCTTGCCTTTCTTGCAGGAGTTTGACTTGGCGCAAGGCTGCTTCGCTTAACAGAATGCCGCGTTGTTGAGGCTGCGTTGCTTGTGTCATCTTTTGTTAACTCCTTATAACTAGTAACCTGATAGAAGCTGATGGTTGCTGCTGGGTTAATGGGTAATTTTTGTATATATTCTAGCGATATTAAGGACAGAAATTGCCAATTGTAAACACTCTGTCAAAAGCAGCCAAAGCTTTTTATTCTAGAATTGAGAGACTCGGTATATTGATAGATTCGGTATTTTCAGAATTTCAGCCTTGTGGCAGCCTGAGTCGCAATCCCTCTTCAGGTGCAGCCCGGAAAGTCTCCTCCCAGGCGAGCCATCCCCAACAATTGACATGCAAATTGCTTCCTTTGATTAACTGACTCTATGACAAGTTTTAATCGCTCTACCAGTCGTCGGTTGAATAAATTACCTCAAATTCCTTCTGTGTGGGAGGGCGATCGCCGTCCATTATCATCACCCATCCCACATCCTGATTCATCCGCCAATGGTGATTGCATTCTTTGGGTTGATGGCTCACAAGGTGTTGTCCGTGGTATGGACGTAGTACCTCCTGAAACAGGCCCGGAAGCAATTGTTCGCACCCTTATGCGGGCAATGGAGCATCCCCACAGCCCTGCTAAACCTGCTAGACCTCACAAAATTGTGGTCAGAGACCGAGAAATTCAATTTTACCTACGCGGCGTATTACAAGATTTGGATATTGCCATTGACTACGCCCCAGAATTACCGTTAATTGATGAATTATTTCGCGGTTTTGCGGAAGTTGTTGATAGCCAAATCCCAGATTTACCACCACAGTACGCCCAAGCTTTGCAAGAAAAAGCATTTGCTCTTTGGCAAGCAGCTCCTTGGGAATTTTTGGAAGAGCAACAAATCTTATCTATAGAAATTAATAAATGGGATGTCGGGACGCTTTATGCCTCAGTTATGGGTATGTTGGGGATGGAGTATGGCATTTTGTTTTATCGTTCGGAAGAATCACTCCAACGATTTCGTGCCGCCGTTTTACAAAGTGAAGAGTCGCAAGGACGTTTAGAAGAAGCTTTTCTCAAGCAAGATTGTCTGTTTCTCACTTTTGAAAGTCTAGATGCTGATGACGAAGATGAGGATGAAATTGACAATTTATCAGAGATGCCTTTAGCTGAAATTGCCCCAACATTCGGCAATATTCACCCCTTAGAAGGACTGCGGTCTGTTTTATATGATGAAGAGGCACTAGTCGTTTATGTTGCCTTAGAAAGCCTGTGTCGCTTCATTCGTGATCACCGTCGGCAGTTACGTGATGAAACTTTCCCTGAACTCAGCCATCGCTATCGGATTTCTCTACCAGAATCAGATACTGGCACGAAATCAGTATCTGTGACGGTTGCTTCAATGCCACAGTTGGCAGCTGAGTTAGAGGAAATGGCAGGGTTTGGTGTGTCGGAGTCGGAAATGGCAACACCAGATTTACCAATATTCCGGTCTTTACGCGATGACTTAATTCCTGAAGATTCTTTTCTGAGTTTGGGTGTGGTTTCGTGGGAGATGCTGGAGTATCTGCGTAAAGGGGTAACTTATCATCCCGCTGGCGAAATTAAGCAGGTAGGCGATGGATTACCTGTAATTTTGATTCAAACTTCCCGCCCCAAAGCTAAGACTGTCATTGAAAATATAGAGGCGGCAGGTGGACTACAAGCCATTTGCTTTAATCCTGGAGCAGATCCTTTTGATGGCGATCGCTACGATTTGGGTTTGTTACAAACTCAAAATGGTGAATTGTTTCTCTTCGGTGAATTTTTAGATGATGATCCCATTCATGTCGAAGCTCGTAAAAAATGGAATCAGCGGTGTAAAAATACCAAAGGTTATTGCGGTTTAATCATAGCCAAAGGGCTAACAGGGTCGGCTCGTGGTAATCCTCAACTGCGTGATATGGTGGCTTTGTTTGAAGCGCGATCGCTTTCACCAAAAGATTTAGGTCTGGGAATGCTGCAACTTATGCCGCAGTTGTAATTCCCACAAATACTCGGCAATCACCATAACTAAATTGAGAATCTCCCCAAACCACAGTTGTTGGATATTTCGCTGTGCTTAATTCACCTGAGTTCAACACTGCTCTTATTGGTCTACTCTGGAGAAAAACCGCATCAAACCAGCTTTTTCAGCTTTTTTGTCTAGAACATATAAAAAAATCAGGATTTAGTTATCTGACAAGTGAAATACGAGTATGTGCGATTCTTTTAACCAAGATTCGCGGTGATGTTCCCATATTTCTGATGCGCTCGCTTTGTGCAGTTAATTACTTTATACAAAGTTCATGAAGCATAGATATTATTTGGCTTTTTAGTAATGTTTTTACTACATGATGCTATTCGCCGCAGAGATATTTTTCTTTCAAAGTAATTATGGAATCAAATAAGCTTTGATCTTTATCCTAAAAATTTAGGAATATTCTTTTTCTTGATAATCATTAGCATCATATTTCTAGGAAATTACTTAAATCTTTATTTGCTATTAATTTTCTTTGTATTTTCTTTATAAAGTTGAGAAAAGATGGTAATTAAGTATTAAATGAAGTTTATTTAAAGCCTAAAAATCATGGTTATAATAGCCTTAACACTAAAAATCAAGCAGATATTACCTTATATGGTAAGTGCTTACTAAATAATTTTATGATGGAAAATTTCCAGGAGGGCAAATTTTAATTTGCTTTGATTTTTAGATATACAAATTTAGAGATATTCCTAAATTTGTAGTGAAATCTGGCTAAATATTTGGGATAGAAAGCAGATGTTTATTTTGCTTGATAAACTTTTGAAACAAAGATGGTGATGTGTGCAGACAACACAAATATCTTTAAACATTTACGAAAATCTTTGCGGAGATTCGTAAACACGCCAAACATCACTGTATTACTACTTTTAGTAGTTACTAATAAAATCTCAAATTTAACCGACTGAGATAAAGGAGCCGACTCATGATGACTTAAACACTAAATAGGAATTTGTGGATATCTACACCCAATGAGTACCAAAAAACAGTCGCTAGATCAAAGTAAATACTTTTTCACATAAGAGCGATCGCTTATAGGTGCGTACTATTGGGTAATTACCAGCCAAATATACACACCTGATAATCAGTAGACCTATTAAGGTCTCAAGTTATTCAAAAAATTGTCTCTTAAGAAGTGTACGCTGATCTTAATAAAGCAGAGAAGTTGAAATGCTTTATGTGAATAAAAATCTTGGTAATCTCGATTGAGTGAAACTTAGGTGTCTCAAATTAATTTAGAGAATTTAATTGTCTGGTTTTCTTGAAAACATCATTAGTGCAATTGTTACAAGACATGAATGTACACTAAGGACTTTTCCTGCCACAATAGTAATCCCGTTATGATTATCTTCTGGGAAAATGATGAATAATTTGACAAAATGACGATTTTTTGTGTCTATAGCATTGCTTGTTTCTTGACACAAACTCTGATAATCTTATTCCTCCTTGTCTGGAGTCTTTTGTTGTTTTGATGGTGTTAATATACAGCAGATAGCATGATAATGACTAATAAAAAATGGGCCGTTAAACGTATCACTGTGAATTTAGCAACACAGGAAGCAGAGAAACTAGAAAAATATTGTCAGCAAACAGGTAGACCTGCGACAGATGTAATTCGAGAACTTATTCGCGGATTACCAACATCTGATGACAACAAAGAAGCAAAATAGATAGGGAAAATCAGGAATTTTTTCTACAGCGTCGTAGATTGTCGCTGGGATACCTAAAAAATCTCTATCATACTTTTTTCAGTCCACCTTTACTAAAGTTTGTGTAGCTTAACACAAGCATTTTGAATGCAGTAAATTTAGTGATCAGGAATCAAATAAAGTAATAAATGCAATTTTATTACTAGTGGGTTAAAACCCATCGTGCATCTACATACTGGTGGACTCCTGATAAATCTCTGACAATTAACTTCTAACTCAGCGAGTGTAAAACCTCGCAAATAGGCTTGATGTTAATAGCAAATTCCGACACCAACCCAGTTACAATTTGTAAAGAAACTGAAGAGGTAGGACGGAATGCGCGTTGCAATCGTAGGTGCGGGATTGGCTGGGCTAGCAACCGCTGTAGATTTAGCTGATGCTGGCTGTGAAGTCCAGATTTTTGAGTCCCGTCCGTTTGTTGGTGGTAAAGTCGGCAGTTGGGTGGATAGTGATGGCAACCATGTAGAAATGGGGTTGCACGTCTTTTTCGGCTGCTACTACCAATTATTTGACTTAATGGAAAAAGTAGGGGCGTTGTCACATTTACGCCTGAAAGAACACTCCCATACCTTTATTAATAAAGGGGGACGCACTGGTGCTTTAGATTTTCGCTTTTTCACAGGTGCGCCGTTTAATGGATTGAAAGCATTTTTTACTACTTCCCAACTATCATTACAAGACAAATTGCAAAATGCGATCGCCCTAGGAACTAGTCCCATAGTCCGAGGACTAGTAGACTTCGACGGAGCGATGAAAACCATCCGCAACCTAGATAAAATTAGCTTTGCCGATTGGTTTCGTCGTCACGGTGGCAGTGAAGGTAGCATCAAACGGATGTGGAATCCCATTGCTTATGCTTTGGGATTCATTGACTGCGAAAATATTTCTGCCCGTTGTATGTTGACTATCTTCCAGTTTTTCGCTGTGAGAAGTGAAGCTTCTGTATTGCGGATGCTGGAAGGTTCCCCTGATGGGTACTTACATAAACCTATTGTGGATTATTTAGCCGCAAGAGGCACTAAAATTTATACTCGCCGCCAAGTGCGAGAAATTCAATTCGCTGAAAATGATGGACAAACCCACGTTACTGGCATTGTAGTAGCTCAGGGCGATACTACAGAAACCATTACTGCTGATGCCTATGTCTGTGCTTGTGATATTCCCGGAATTCAGCGTATTTTGCCATCCGATTGGCGGAAATGGTCAGAATTTGACAATATTTATCAATTAGATGCAGTCCCCGTTGCCACAGTACAATTGCGGTTTGATGGTTGGGTGACAGAACTGCAAGATGCAGAGAAACGTAAACAACTTAACTATGCAGCAGGCATAGATAACTTACTCTACACTGCTGACGCAGACTTTTCTTGTTTTGCCGACTTGGCATTAACTAGTCCCAGCGATTACTATCGCCCAGGAGAAGGTTCGTTGCTGCAACTGGTATTAACACCAGGAGATCCGTTTATTAAAGAAAGTAACGAAGCGATCGCCCAGCATGTCCTCAAGCAAGTCCATGAACTTTTCCCCTCATCGCGGGAACTCAACATGACTTGGTATGGTGTCGTCAAACTTGCCCAATCTCTCTATCGAGAAGCGCCAGGGATGGACGCATATCGCCCTAACCAAAAAACTCCTATACCAAACTTCTTCCTAGCAGGTAGCTACACCCAGCAAGATTATATCGATAGTATGGAAGGAGCGACAATTTCGGGAAGACAGGCGGCAAAAGCGATTTTAGAGACGATCAAGCAGTAGCGAACCCTAGAGGAATTACATAGAATGTCAGATTGGCTAGAGCATAGCGTACAGGTAGAAGTAGAAGCTCCCATTGATTTAGTGTGGAGTCTGTGGTCTGATTTAGAGCAAATGCCTCGTTGGATGAAATGGATTGATTCGGTGAAAATCCCGCCTGATGATCCAGAAATATCTATTTGGAAACTCAACACTGGCGGTTTAGAATTTACTTGGAAATCTCAAATTCTTAAAGTTATTCCCAACCAAATTATCCAATGGAAATCAATTGATGGGTTGCCCAACCAAGGAGCAATTCGTTTTTATGATCGCCACAATAGTAGCATCGTCAAACTATCTGTGTCCTATGCCATCCCTGGCATCATTGGCAAAATTATGGATAACTTGTTTTTAGGAAGAGTTGTAGAATCAACTATTCAAGCTGATTTGGAAAGATTTAGACAATATGCTTTAAATGTTAAAGCTAACTGAACTGCCTACAACTTACTTTGTACAAAGGGAAGGCAGAAGCAGGATTTGTAAGCCTTTCCTCAAATATTTCATACAAGTAAGTGTATTATTAACAAGTTTAAATTAAGCAGCGTTAAAAACTGTTGGCGGTGGAAGTGGATCACCCACAGCTTCATAAGCAATAATCAAAGATTCAAGTGCTTCAATGCCATTGGCAACAGCTGACTCGTAAGTATCCCCATGAGTGCGCCAACGTTGTCCAGGGAAATCAGGAAATCCTACCAAGAAGCAATCATCTTCTTCCGACCACTGAATCACCATTTGGTACTTGAGTTTACTCATCTTGTTTACTACTCTCTACTGCCTCAATTGCCTGTTTGACTTCCTTTTCTTGGTAGCGTTGAGCATCTGCTCCATCTTTGCCCGCAATCGTGATTTTTCCAGCATACAAAGGATGTACCCAGTTATTGTGACTGCCTTTGCCGGCTAGTTCTGTAAAACCAACTTGGCGAAGCATTTGCTTAAGCTCTCGAATTTTCTTAGGCATTTATTTAAATTTAAATTAATTTACTAATGCCATCTATCCAAATCTTGAAAAATTCAAAAACTACCAAGTTGGGTCGCTAAACAAATGTATCCTCAACTCCTCATTGGTTGGCGGTATTGCGGAAATACAAGCACGGATGACATCGCCATCTTCCAGTTCTACGGTACAGGCGTGACACGAACCCATAAGACAGCCAGTGGGAATCATCACTCCAGCACGTTCGGCTACATCTAAGAGTGCTTCTCCCACTTCGGCATTGATGGTGACATCATCTGGTAAAAATCGCACGCTAACACTCATGAAATTTTCGGCTAATTACGACAAAAAGGGTGTTAAGTCTAAATGGCGCTCTACTTCCGTAGCCAGTGAGTCTAAGATTTGCTCTCGCTGTTCTCGGTAGTTGGCTACACCTGTGGGTAAGGATTTCAAACCTCGCTGTTGACGCAGGCGATTTAACCAAGCTCGTCGCCAAGGGCCATTGTCAAACAATCCATGCAGATAAGTACCCCAAACTGATTGACAACTATCCACCAACCCTAGGTTAACATCATCGAATAACGCTTGAAACGCTTGACTATCTGGTGGTTGTTCGATGCGCGATCGCCCTTGGTGAATTTCAAACCCATTGACAGGTAAGCCCATCTGCGGGAAGTTTGAGCTAACTTGGCGCTGACGAGCAATTTTTTGTCCGGTAATGACGGTTCTAATGGGCAATAAATTTAAACCTTGGAATCTCCCTGCTTGTCCTTCTATACCTTCGGGGTCAGCAATAATTTGTCCTAACATTTGATAGCCGCCACAAATCCCTAAAACTGTACCACCAGAAGCAGCATAATTTTGAATTGCTTCTGCCATACCGCTTTTCTGCAATAAAATTAAGTCGGCAATGGTGGTTTTTGTCCCTGGAATAATTACCGCGTCTGGGTGTCCTAGGTCTTGTTTTGGACTTAGATATCTCACAGAAACTGTCGGTTCTGATTCTAAGGGGTCAAAGTCGGTAAAGTTGGCAATTCTGGGTAAGCGGATGACAACTATATTGAGGTCAGCTTGAGTTTTATATGATTTGCGATCTAGTAAGTCGAGGGAGTCTTCAGCGGGAAATAGTTCTTGAAAGTAAGGTAAAACGCCAATTACAGGTTTTTTGGTGCGTTCTTCTAGCCATTTTATCCCTGAATCTAAGAGCGATCGCTGCCCACGGAATTTGTTAATTACAATACCTTTAATTAAATCCCGTTCATCTGGCTCAAGCAACTCTAAAGTTCCGACTACATGAGCAAAAGCACCACCACGGTCAATATCTACTACCAAAATTGTCGGTGCATTTAAATATTTTGCTATCCGCATATTTGTCAGGTCGCGGTGCTTGAGGTTAATTTCTGCTGGACTCCCTGCACCTTCGCAAACCAACATATCAAATTCGGTGGATAGATGTTGGAGAGATTCTTCTATCGCCCGCCAGCCTAGGTCAAAAAACTGCTCGTAGTAATCTGCTGCTTTGACTCGCCCTACAGATCTACCTTTGACAATTACCTGGGAAGTCATATCACCTTGGGGTTTGAGTAAGATGGGATTCATTTCTACCCAAGGAACCACCCCAGAAGCCCAAGCTTGTACCGCCTGTGCATAACCAATTTCGCCCCCATTAGCAGTGACATAAGCATTTAAAGCCATATTTTGACCTTTAAAGGGAGCCACTCGCCAACCACGCCGCGACAACAAACGGCAAATAGCAGTAGTTAACAGTGATTTCCCTGCGTGGGATGTTGTTCCCACTACCATAATTGCTTTCATACTTAATGTCGGTTTTTTATAAGAGGTGGAATAGGTTATGAACAGGTGATATCGCCATCCGTTCATCAACAGTTATACGCTAAGAAGCTAACAGAACTACAGGTAGGAAAAATATCCACACCTACGTTAATGCCCCATATTACTTACATAACTCTTATCAAAATCTGTAAAAATTGGTCAGATGTTGATGAAGAATTTATATTGGGTTTGATGCTTCCGTAGATATATTGTTCCCTTTTGTAACCTAAATATTAACTTTAAAATTTTCAATTCTAAAAAGGTAGTCTCAACCAACGGATGCCTGCATTGTACAGGTAATCTTGCCAGGAAGGGGCAGGCCAATTTTTGCCCTGATATTTTTCTATTAGTTGATAACCTAAAGGCGTGAGGCGAAAACTATCAGTAATTCCCTGTCCATCAACTTCGCGCCGCAGTACACCGACTTGGATTAACCAGTCTAAGGCGTTGTAACAAGTCAGTTCTGATAAGGGACGCTGGGTATAACCTTGCTGGATACCATTTTCTAGGGCGATCGCATTTAATGGTACACTCTGGTTACGCATGGCTGTGAATAAACCAACAGTGAAAGGACAACAAATCAGCGATCGCTCTGCTCTTTCTACTGTGGTACGTGAGTAAGAGAAGATTTTTGAGGTTGGGGAATTAATTGTAGCCATTTAAGTATATTGTGGTGATTGGACGAAAATTTCAGTATTTTAAATTACCAGTTACTTACTGCGCTAAAAATTATTTAGATATTGGTATTTACACTGTTTTTTTAGTAATTCATTTAATCATTGTAAATTATTGTAAAATTTCAAAGTCATCAACAAACTGAAACAGGAAAGGTTCACTATGCCTCTAGCAGTTGGTACGGATGCACCTGCATTTACCGTCAAAGATACTAATGGCAACACTGTCTCATTGTCTGATTTTAAAGGTAAGACAGTTGTTTTGTATTTTTATCCCAAAGATGACACTCCAGGTTGCACCAAACAAGCGTGTAGCTTCCGTGATGCTCAAGAGCAATATCAAGGTAAAGATATAGTGGTTTTGGGTGTGAGTGCCGATGATGAAGTGTCTCATCAAGCTTTTACTCAAAAATTCAATCTGAACTTTCCACTGCTGGCAGATACCGATAAGTCTCTCATTCAAGCTTACGATGTTGATGGTGGTGGTTATGCCAAGCGTGTCACCTATGTCATCGATCCTAATGGCACAATTGTTCATGTTGATGCCAACGTGAATACCTCTAACCACGCCAGCGATATTTTAGCGGCACTGGGTCTGTAATTTCTCAATCCAAAATCTGTCTTGGAAAGTTTGCTCAACGCTGGGAACCCGCGCACGCAAGTTCTCTCCGCACGCAACGCCAGTTGCTTCTCCTAATCGGAGACGCTACGCGAACAAGCCGGGGAACCCGTCCAACGCACTGGCTCAACTTTCCGCAAAATCTAAAATCCAAAATTCATTCACCTCACCTTTTGTCTTTATCTCCTTGTACTGACTGCAAAATCTAGCTTCAGTAAAGGATTTACAGACAGGGTGAGGTTTTTGAATATGATTCAGTTTTGTGGAGGGAAAATTTGCACTGGAGAAATCACACTGGGAGATGTGATGGCTGGTAAACCAGGAACTGCTTGTCCAGAAGTACCATTTGTTGGTTGATTGGGATTTTGTTTGAGTGCAGCCCGCTTGCGGTTTAATTCAGCCACCGCTGAGTTTAATTCGTCATCTTTTTGTTGAGTATTCCAGTTGAGATTACCAAGTTGGGCGCGATGAATTAGGTCAAGGGGGTTTAGTCCACCTGAGTTAGTCGAAAATGGATTGGTATTATCTAGGGAATTATCACCAGGATTGGCATCGACTGTATTAAGTTGAGCCAAACTCGGTTGGGCTGTGAGAAAAGAGGCAAAGCTAATTCCGGCTAAAGTAGCCACACAGCAGCTTTTAACTGATAAAAATGATTTTTGCATGAGATTCTTCTCTAATACGCTCCAACGACACCATGCTTTTATCTTAAGCAAGAGTCCGCCGTAATTGGGGTTGAATGCTGAATAAGGCAACAACGGCAAAGCCAAACAAAATTAATAAAGCACCACCAAAAGTAACATCACCCCAAGGTGCTTGCATGACTATACTGCCCAATCCCCAATTGTTGTGGAGATAGAGATAGCGGATAGGTTCAATTGCATAGCTAAGTGGGTTCAGTGTAGCCACAACTTGTAACCACTTGGGCATAAAAGATAAAGGCGCTAAAGCAGTGCTGGCAAATAGTAAAGGCAGGTTAGTAACAAAAATTACTGCAATTAATTCGATGTGTCCAGGTAGAGCAAAAGCTAAACCAAGAGAAATAGCAGTTACGCCCAAAGCTAAGAGAAAGACGATGAGGGCGATCGCACTCAAACCCACAGCATCTGGTAGCCCCGCCCCTAGAAAGGCTGCTGCACCAACAATTACAGCCGCTTGTAGCAAACTTTGACTAATAATAAAGATAGCGGAAGCAAAGACAATCGAAAACCGCGATGCGAGGGGTGCTACCAATAAACGATTTAAAAAGCCAAATTCCCGATCAAACATCACAGGTAATCCGGCGTTCAATGCTCCAGCAAAAGCTGTAAAAACAATTACACCAGCGGCCAAAAACTGACCGTAATTTGTCGTACTTCCAAATAAGCCCTTGGGTGCATTTTGAAATAAAGCGCCGAATAACACCAGCCACATGACAGGCTGAATGATTCCCGCTAATAAAGTTGAAGGACGGCGTTGTAATTGAATAAACAAGCGACGAGTTAAAGCCAAGGTCTCTTGGATTAATTCACCGAAAAAATTAGGTGCAGCATCAGCAGGTGAGGCTAGTTGCTGCCAATTTACATCAGATTTAGGAGTAACACTCATAATGATTTTGTCAATAATCAATGGTCAATAGTCAATGGTCAAGGATCAAAAACTCTGGACTATGGACTTTTGACCCTTGACTCTGCCAGGCAGTTCTATCTCATATTTTGCTTCTTTTCGGCTTTGGGATCACGGTTAGCCACTGCGGCCAGTTCTGCATCCATTAAGGTGCGTCCGGTGGCGGCGAGGTAGACATCATCTAAGCTAGGGCGAGATTGAGCAATGCCGAATATTGGTAAACTGGCATGATTGAGGGTTTGCTGGATGGTAATTAAGGCATCATTTTGGGGTGTGACTACCAAATTGAGGGAATTACCTTGAGCGCTGTTGATGATGATTTCTTGGACAAAAGGCAAAGCTTGTAAGAGGTCTTTGGCTTTTTCGGCTTCCTCAAGGGGGGAAAATTCCCGAATGCGTAAGGTAATGCGATCGCCTCCTACCCTATCTTTTAATTGTGAGGGTGTACCTGTGGCAATGACAATCCCACGGTCAATAATAGCGACGCGATCGGCTAGTGCGTCAATTTCTTCTAAATAATGGCTGGTAATTAATACTGTAGTTCCTGATACCCGCAGCTTCCGCAGGAAATCCCACACAACAAAACGGCTTTCGATATCAAGTCCTACCGATGGTTCGTCCAACACCAATACATCCGGTGCATGGAGTAACCCAGCCGCTAAATCGAGCCGTTTGCGTAAACCACCAGAATAAGTTCCTGTCTTTTTATCAGCGTATTCTTGCAAACTCAGTAAATCTAAAACCGTCTGAATTCGCTGTTTTGCTACTGCGCCAGGGAGGTGATAAAGCGCCGCTTGTAATTGCAGCAGTTCTCTTCCAGTCAACACTTTATCTATAGCGACTTCCTGCGCTACATAACCGAGTTTTTGCCTTGCTACTCTGGGATTGTCTAACACAGAAATTCCAGATACTTCGATTTTGCCAGCATCTGGAGTGGTGAGGGTACACAAAGCACGCAGAGTCGTAGTTTTACCTGCACCGTTGGGGCCGAGTAGACCAAATATTTCTCCTGGCTCGACTTCAAAAGAAACGTCTTTGACGGCTTCAACAGTACCGTAGCGCTTTTGCAGATTTTGAATTAAAACGGCGGGAGCCATGACAGCCAATCCCTAACTATACAATTCGCAACAAAGTCTATATATCTATTGTAGTTGAGTAGTGTTAGGTGGAGCGATCGCTGGGATACGACTCCTTGATTTTATAGATGGGATAAATGGGGGACTTTCGCTGACTGCTGGTAAATAATTATAAAGAAAACCCTCATAAACACTATGAGGGTTTTCTTTATAATATCTATGTCAATTTTTAAGTACGGAAGCGTCTCTTACCCTGCTTTTGTAAGGCAAGTTTTTTACGCTTAGATTTTTCAATAGGCGTTTCAAAGTGACGGTGCTTCCTCATATCTTGAAAAATTCCCGCCTTGGAAACTTCTCGTTTAAATCGGCGTAATGCTGACTCCAGGTGTTCATTTTCACCCACTATGATTTGGGTCATTATCTCTCCTAATTAAATTAAATTCATCAATGGACTGAGTAGGCACTAACAGTGTAAAAAAAAGATAAATTTTTTGCCTGACCGAAAAATGCACTCTTCAAATTTCTGGTTTTATAGCAATTACCAATCAAATGCGGTATATCTTCTCTAACCTAAGCGCCTCTAGTCTCTGGCCTCAATAAAATGTCACCCCATAAAATGAGCAACACTATCAAGCTTAGTAGCGATTACGTCCACCACCACCGTATCCCCCACGACCACCAGAAGAACCTCTGTCTTCTTTGGGCTTGGCTTTGTTAACTTTGAGTCCACGACCCATCCATTCAGCACCATCAAGAGCTTCGATAGCAGCAGCTTCTTCAGCTTCTGTTCCCATTTCCACAAAAGCAAAGCCACGCAGACGGCCTGTTTCCCTGTCTGTAGGTACTTGTACTCGCTTTACTGTACCATATTCAGAAAAAACGCCCGTAATATCATTTTCTGTAACATCGTAAGAGAGGTTGCCTACATAAATTGACATTGATTGTCTCCAAAATTTTTAGTGTGTAGAGATGTAAATTTCGGAGAAAACTCTGTAAATACTAAAAGGTAAAAGCCTGTCAATACTAAAAACAAAAATACTCACCGAATTAACTCTCGTTTTCTAAGATGACATAGAAGGGAATTTTCTGCATCCCGTAAACAGAAGCATTATTTAAATCTAGTATGACATATCTTGGTATCGGTGAAAGCCAAGGGAGCGCCAATTCTCTTCACAGGCGCTCACTCCAACAAAAAACCTCGGCTTTAAGTACCGAGGAAATTAAGATAAGTCTAAATGGCGATGATAAAGATAACCTAACCGAAGTTCAAAAATTTTAGCTAACGCCCAAGGCAACCAAAACTAGAGCAGTAACTAGTAGGGTAGCAACTGCACCTTGTAATTTATAACGATTTTGCGCCTCTTGGTTGGGATATTCAGCGTAGTAAATTTGGGGTTCAGTTGCGTAGTTATTCAGAAGACCGCTGTCGTTAATAGTGGTATACATAATTTTTTTTGTTTTTTGTTACTTTATGTAAATAAATTTAACTTTGTTGTTACAAATAATCAATGTAACTTGACAATAAATAATAAATACTATCCATAAACTAGGCTTATCCAGGATGACTGGAGCGTAAGTCAGAATATCTGAAGAGCATTAAAATATAGACTCGACTCTGTTAGAATGCAGAACTGCGGCATTCGCTCTCAGTCTTTGCGCTACCGCCCATACCACCCTTCAAACGCGCGTCCGCCTAAGACTGATGCCGCCAGCGGCGACAGGCCGATGTTATTTACGGAGTTCTATGTCTTTTTCTCATCTCGGCTTGTCTAATGAAATTATCCGTGCCGTCACCGAGCTAGGATACACCAAACCCACACCAATTCAGATGCAGGCAATTCCTGCGGTTTTGTCAGGGCGTGATTTGTTAGCTGGGGCGCAAACGGGGACTGGAAAAACAGCCAGCTTCACTCTGCCGCTGCTGCAAAAATTGTCGTCTGAAAAGAGCCTTAAAAGCACATCTGATGAATGCTTCCCTATCAGGGCGCTGATTCTCACTCCGACTCGTGAATTAGCCGCCCAGGTGGAGTTAAGTGTGCGTGAGTATGGCAAGTACTTAAAACTAAACACAATGGCTATGTTTGGCGGGGTCAGCATTAATCCGCAAAAAAAGCTTTTGAGGGGTCGAGTGGATATTCTGGTCGCTACTCCAGGACGACTGCTAGACCATGTGCAGCAGAGGACAGTTAACCTTGCAAATGTTGAGGTTTTAGTACTGGATGAAGCAGATCGGATGTTGGATATGGGTTTTATTCGTGATATCCGTCGCATTCTCTCGCTTCTACCAAAACAGAGACAAAATTTGTTATTCTTCGCTACCTTCTCGGACAAAATTAAGGAACTAGCTACGGGGTTGCTAGATAACCCAGAGATGATCGAGGTAACACGCCGTAACGTTACTGCTGACACTGTGACACAGAAAGTCTACAAGGTAGATCGCGATCGCAAGTGCCAATTACTGGTTCAGCTGATTCGGCAAAATAACTGGTATCAAGTGCTAGTGTTCACACGGACAAAGTATGGTGCTGACCGTTTGGTGAAGCAATTGACCCAAGAACGTATTCAAGCACTGGCTATCCACGGTAATAAAAGCCAATCGGCACGTACCCACGCTTTGGCAAAATTCAAGAACGACAGCTTACAGGTATTAGTAGCAACGGACATTGCTGCACGCGGTCTCGACATCAGCGAATTGCCTCATGTGGTCAATTTCGATTTACCCAATGTTCCAGAGGATTATGTTCATCGCATTGGTCGTACAGGTCGCGCGGGTGCATCAGGTAAAGCTGTATCGCTGGTGTGTGCCGATGAATATAATCTTTTGGCAGATATCGAAACGCTGATTAAACAACGATTGCCGTTTGAAGTGGTTAATGGCTTTGGTGCTAATTCACAAATTAAGCCCGAACCAATTTTAGATGAACGCAAGCATAGACCCAAAGGGAAAAAGCGTCTCGATCGCTCTCATACTAAACCTTTATCACAAAAATCGGATCGACGAACGGTGAAAGGTGCGAAAAAGTCTGATGAGCATCCTGACACATCACACCATTAGGCTAAATTATTTTAGTTTTGTTCCCCGAACTATTAACCGCAACCACAGCCATCCTAAGCCACTGCCAATAAAATAATAGGGAAAATCTGCCCAGGTGAAGGCAGTACCAATTAACATTCTGCCCCACCAAAATGAACGTACCCAAACCAGAAATGGTGGATGCCACAATTGTATAAACTCTACCAAAGAAGTAATGACCAATACCCATAAAGGAATTTGCCAAACGGAAGCGCGAGTGGTTGTAAATAGAAAGGCAAACAAACACCAAAATATCTGGTAAAAAATCCCGCCTACTTCTTGGTTTAACCACGAAACAGAATAGCGATAATGGCTGTATAAAAGTCCAATGGGGAGAATGAAAGCTAATGAAAGAATTGTGCGCCAGCGAATATTTCTCAGGAATTGCATAATTTAGGGTTTTCCATTAATGATTTCTCCTCATAATATTCCCCATAGTTATGCCTATACTCGCCTCTTGTTTCTACGATATTGAGTACAGCACCAAAGGCTAATCTTTGACCAAGTACCGCAATAAAGCTTCCTGTCCCAAAAGCAAAATTCCAAAATACCTTGCGTCTGGATAATTCCTAAAATTCAAACGCCACGCCCATAAAAATAAACCCACTGTATTAGAACAGTGGGTTTATGGGTGATATTAAAAGATAGGCCAAGACGTTTAATGTTGGCTTGAAATTCATCATTAAGAAATTTAGGAATAGATGCAAGATATTACTTCAAGCTTGCCAATATATTTGCTGTCTTAACCATTGATTTGACCTATGTGTAGTTAATTCACCAAATCAGGAAATACTTCTTGCACCGCAGGATGTACAAGGCGATGATTTTGGACGTTGACACCCTTGGCTAAGGATGGGTTAACATCTAGAGCTTTGATGCCTAGATTTGCTAACTGCACAACGAATGGTAATGTGCTGTTGTTGAGTGCTTGGGCTGATGTCCAAGGTACTGCACCTGGCATATTGGGAACGCCATAATGGACTACGCCTTCTTCAATGTAGACTGGATTGGTGTGAGAGGTGGCGTGTAAGGTTTCGACACAACCGCCTTGGTCAACAGCAACATCAACAATTACTGAACCAGGCTGCATCTGTTTTACCAATTCGCGGGGTACCAAAATTGGCGCTCTGCGTCCCAAGACTAAAACAGCACCGATGAGTAAGTCAGCTTCTTTAACAGCAGTTTCTATGTGGGCAGAGTTACTGTAAAGTAATTCAACTCTCGAACCGAACAAAGTTTCTAAATAAGATAAGCGCTCTACATTTACATCTAAAATCTGCACTGTCGCACCCATCCCCACAGCAATTTTCGCTGCTTCTGTGCCGACTACACCGCCACCTAAAATTACAACTTTGCCTGGCTTAACACCGGGAACACCACCTAAAAGTACTCCTCTACCGCCTTGCTGACGTTCTAAAAATCTCGCGCCAAACTGCACTGATAGGCGACCTGCTATGACACTCATGGGTGTGAGTAGAGGTAGTCTGTTAGGGCCTGGTTGTTCTACGGTTTCGTAGGCGATCGCACAAGTGCCACAATCAATTAAATGTTCGGTTAATTTGCGATCGGCTGCTAAATGCAAATATGTAAACAATATTTGCCCTTTTTGCAAAAATTTATATTCGCTTGATAACGGCTCTTTGACTTTAACTACTAATTCTCGATTCCAAGCTGTTTCTGCGGAAGAGACAATTTCTGCACCAGCACTGATGTAATCTGCATCCGTAAAACCAGCACCATTACCTGCTTGTGTCTGGACAAAAATCTTATGCCCATTTTCGTGCAGCACTCGCACACTAGATGGGCTTAAACCTACTCGAAACTCTTGGTCTTTCGTTTCTTTGGGAACGCCAATTTCCATATAACGCCTCTGATGAATTTTTGGTTTAATTTAGCCTGCCAGTCTCAGACTGACACTTCCGTATTAGATATAGCTATCTACAACCTTAGTTTTCCCTTTCACGGTAACAAAGCTGAAAACTCTTACCCTTGACTATTGTCATAGTTGACTACAATATATAAAGAATAATTACAAATTGTTAAACGAGCCTTAGCACAGCTACATTTGAGAAGCTGCTGCTAGAGTTCTTAAGCTCTCTGGCTCAAATCTTACAAAAGTGACGATTTAAGATTTTACTCTCAAGTCCCGTTTGCCGAACAGAGGTTTTTTGAACATGACACAACCACAACCAACAGTTACCCCTAAACTAGAAGACCCCAAATTTGGCTTTAATGAATATGCCGAACGTCTCAATGGTCGGGCGGCGATGATTGGCTTCGGCTTAATGGTGGTAATTGAATACGTGACCAATCAAGGTGTGCTATCTTGGCTCGGTCTCAAGTAGTGCCATCACAAAGCAAAAGCTTTCTAGTTGTA
This sequence comes from Nostoc sp. C96, assembly GCF_059384975.1. Lineage (NCBI taxonomy): Bacteria > Bacillati > Cyanobacteriota > Cyanophyceae > Nostocales > Nostocaceae > Nostoc > Nostoc sp. C96. Next base: position 3,634,014 of record NZ_CM182020.1, read on the forward strand.
AGCTAGTAAGTAGACAGGTTTAACCAGCTGGCATGTTCAGCTGGTTAAAACTTTATCAAGAGAACTATCTTGCAGGATTTGCTGTCTATAACTTTGTAGGGTGGCAAATATGCAGGAAAGCTAATTGTTACACTTCCTCACCTACTGATCAAAATTATAATATTTAGATGTGTTTTTGATAAAAGACATCTGGTGGTGAGGTATTCTCGGTAAACTTACACAAAGGTGATTTGGATAAACCAAGCTGTGATGAATGCTGCATTACCTCGTTTTTTGAAATCAGCCTACAGAAAAGAGCCAATTATCAGTATCTTGATAACGATAGGCATTGTAGATGCTGTGATTGGTGGATTTGATGATAGTTGGTCATTGTTAGCCGTTGGGTTAGGAACAGCAGGTATCAGTCTCGCCTTTAAGTTGTGGCGAATGCAGCAGCATCGCCCCATACCAGAGGAACCTGTGGTGCAACATTACTTACCCTCGCGCTCATCTAGTCCGACTCTACCGATACTGACTGTGGCGAAGAAAAAGCCACCTCGTTAAGAAGTGCTGAGTCTGAAATGTTGAGTCACAATTGGGAAATAAATTGACTTAACTTTTTAAACAGTGAGGAAAAACTTGTGAGGAGTGAGGGAAAAATGGGGAGTGGCTCTGGGCTACGCCCATATATTGTTTTGGCATTTATGGCAGCATTGACTCTGCCAGTAACTATTTGGCAAAGTTTTGAGATTCATACTGCTCATGCCGCGATCGCACAAATACCAGATTCCCAAGCTCCCACTAATTTTGTCAATCCTCAGCTAATTTATAGCTTGGTGGGACACGCCGGAACTGTTAAATCTCTAGCTTTTAGTCCAGATGGGAAAATTCTCGCCAGTGGTGGCGCAGAAAATGATGGTACAATTCGCTTGTGGAACCCTTTAACGGGTAAAAGGTTGGCGAATAGTAAAGCACATAAAACATCTGTAGAATCTTTGGTGATTGCCCCAGATGGTCAAACTCTAGTTAGTTGTAGTACCGACAACACAATTAATCTTTGGAATCTGAAAAATAATAAATTTCGTCGTTCTTTTGTCGGACACACCAGCAATGTCTTATCTTTAGCTGTATCTCCTGATAGTAAAGTCCTAGTAAGTGGTGCTTTAGACGGAATTCGGGTGTGGGATTTGTTACAACAACGCCCGTTGACAACACTAATCAAAGTTAGTGACTCAATTTATACAGTAGCAATCAGTCCAGATGGACAGACTGTCGCTAGTGGCGATAATCAAGGTAAAATCAAGCTTTGGGACTTGCAGACCGGAAAATTAATTAGAGCATTTTCGGCACATTCTCAAGCAGTGAATGCTGTAGCTTTTACACCAGATGGTACAACTTTAATCAGTGCGAGCCGCGATCGCACCATCAAACTTTGGAATATCCAATCAAAGAGCTTAGTCCGTATCCTCAAAGGACATAATAACTGGGTAAATGCGATCGCCATCAACCCCAATGGCCAAACCCTAGCTAGTGCTGGTAGAGATGGGATTAAACTGTGGGATTTAACTACAGGCGAGTTATTAAATACACTTTATGGACATAGTGATTGGGTGAGTGCGATCGCTTTTAGTCCTGATGGAAGACTTTTAGCCAGCGGCGGTTTTGACGGCAGAGTGAATATTTGGGGAAATATACGACCAAAAAAGTAAAGTGATGTGCTGCTGAGTTTTTCAGACCCCTCTCCAAACCTCTCCCCGCAGCGGGGAGAGGCTTTGATTCTTGCTCCCCGTCCGGTTTAAGAGAAAGTTGCACACAGCGTTAATTAAAAACTATAAGCTATTCAGCACCTAATTTGCAGTTTAGACCGCAGAGGGGCAGAGGGGCAGGGGAGCTGAGGAGAAGGTATGAGTCTTTTATTCACAATTTCAATAGTCCAACTTGTAGGCGTAATATAGCTGTAGCCAACTTCGTTAGGACGCTGCTTGTTTGAGAACAGTTTCCATTGCATCACGTAAATTATTAGAATGAGGTAATAGCTTGCGAACCTTACTCTTCAAAGTTGCCCAACACTTTTCAATACGATTGAGGTCTGGCGAATAGGGTGGCAGATAGATTAACTGACAGCCTGCGGCTTCAATTAATTGAGCAATCCTACCGCCCCGATGAAACGTGGCATTATCTACAATCACCCACTGGCCTGAACATAACACCGGAATCAAGCAATTTTCTAACCAAGTCTCAAACACGGTACGGTTACAAGCCCCCTCGACAGTAAATGGCGCAATCACTTTTCCTTGTCGATACCCAGCAATCATATTAATGCGACCCTGCCGTCTACCTGATTTGAGGTCATAGAATCGCTCCCCTATTGGGGAGTATCCGTAGCCGTAGTTGTCGCGTTCATCCATGCCAGACTCATCAACATATACTAGATGCGATGCTTTCGGATTTTCCAGTTGTGCTAAGAACGCTGCCCGTTTGGCTTCGTCTCGTTGACTATATCCGTAAGTTTTTTTTTACGCGAATTTCCTATCTTTCCTAACGCTCTGGAAATCGTGCGCTGGCTAATCTCTCCCTCCCATACCTGTGCCATCTCAGTCTGAGTTTTATCCCCATGCTCTTTAACAAAGGTGCGAAACTTCTCCCAATCACCGATTTTGCCATTGTGCGGCGATACTTTCCTCTGTTTAGGCTTGACATCACCTGTTTCGGCTTTGCGTTGAAACCACAAGTTAATTGTGTTGCGACTGATATTGAACAGAAGGCTTGCCTCGCACTTTTTGAGACCATCTAATTCAATCGCTTGCATAACTTTTCGCCGGAAATCATCACTATAAGCTTTTGCCATTGGGATGAGGTAGATGCAATGCTAACTCTTATAGTTTACGTCCTAATCTTTCTGGCTATGGCTATAGCTTACAAACAATCAAGGGTTTGGGAAAAGTGTAAGGTATGGGGGCGCAAAAACCCATACACCCAGCCTCAACAGCTGCTTGTTTGTAACAAAATCTGTAACAGCAATGGTATTTGAGCTTTTACTCGACTAGATTGGGGAAAAATCTCCGGGTAATCCCTGAATATAGGGGTAATGTTGCTGAAAGATATACGGGACTATCAAATTCTATTTCTGGGTTCATTTCTGGCCTTGGGAATTGGCACAAGAGACTGGACACTGCGACCAGAGATGATTGCTGTGGCGATCGCATCTTGTTTATCAACGCAGTGGATATTGTCATTGGTCAATGGTCAAGAGGAAAAACAAATAAATCTGCGTAGTGCTTTGATTACTTCGCTAGGACTGAGTTTGCTCTTGCGGGCTGACCATTGGACAACAATGCTGTTAGCAGCAGTTAGTGCGATCGCCAGTAAATTTTTCTTGAAAGTTGGCGATAAACATTTCTTCAATCCTGCCAATTTTGGCATCATCACCGTCTTGACTCTTACTTCCGATGCTTGGGTATCACCAGGACAATGGGGTGAAGAGTGGTGGTATGGCATATTATTTGCCGGAACTGGTGGATTGATTCTGCAACGCATTGGTCGTTGGGATACCACAGTAGCTTTTTTAGGTTCCTACTCGCTGCTAGAAGCCATCCGCAACTTCTATCTAGGTTGGACTTGGGATGTATATTGGCATCGGTTAATGAGTGGGTCTTTACTGCTGTTTGCTTTATTTATGGTGACAGATCCACGCTCAATTCCCAACGCCAAAATTGGGCGTGTGATTTGGGCTATCTGCATCGCCAGCTTAACTTTTATTCTGCGAAATAATTTCTTCATCTCCACCGCCGTATTTTGGTCATTGTTTGCCCTTGCACCGTTGACCATCCTTTTAGATTGGCTGTGGTCATCTCCCAGATTCTCTTGGCTAGAAGTCACGGAAGAAGATAAAACTCAAAACTCAGCATTTTAAAAAGAGGTATAAAATGAAGCGATTTAGACTGATAATTTCATCATTAATCACAGTGTTAGCTGTGCTGTGTTTTGCCCCGACAGCCTGGGCATTTTGTGGCTTTTATGTCGCCAAAGCCGATAGTAAATTATATAACCAAGCATCTCAGGTAGTGTTAGCGCGGGATGGCGATCGCACTGTTTTAACTATGGCTAATGACTTTCAAGGTGCAGTCAAAGATTTTGCAATGGTTGTACCTGTGCCAACCGTCTTAAAAAAAGAGCAAGTCCGGATTGCTCCACCCAAAATTGTCGAGCGTTTAGATGCTTTTAGCGCACCACGCTTAGTAGAATACTTCGACTCTGATCCTTGCACTGAATATGACCGAGTACTTAACGAAGCCGTACCCTCACCAGCAGCCAGAGCAGCAGGAGCCGCCAGAGGTAGTGCGAGTGATTTAGGCGTAACCGTCGAAGCACGTTTCAATGTTGGTGAATACGACATTGTGATTTTGAGTGCTAAAGAATCGGGCGGACTAGAAACTTGGCTCAATCGTAACGGTTACAAAATTCCCAGAGGCGCGAAACAGCTACTTAAACCATACATTCGCTCTGGGATGAAATTCTTTGTGGCGAAAGTCAACCTCGATAAATTTGAGCAATCTGGCTATCAGTTCCTGCGTCCCCTACAAATTTCCTACCAATCACCCAAGTTCATGCTGCCCATTCGTTTAGGTATGATTAATGCCAACGCAGCCCAGGATTTGATTGTCTATGTCCTCTCGCCCAAAGGGCAAGCAGAAATCACTAACTACCGCACCGTGAAAGTTCCCTCTGATGCCAATATTCCTGTGTTTGTTAAAAATGAATTTAGTGATTTCTACAAGTCCATGTTTCAAACTGCATATCTCAAAGAAGACAGAAAGGTAGCTTTCTTAGAATACGCTTGGGATATGAGTAGTTGTGACCCTTGTTCAGCCGAACCGTTGAACCAAGAAGAACTTAAGCAAGCAGGTGTATTTTGGCTAGATAACAATTCCAGCGACGATGTGCCAGTACCCTCAAATTTCCGTCGTCCGTCGTTTTCTAGTAGCAACGTATTTATTACCCGATTGCATATTCGCTACACCCGTGACAAATTCCCAGAAGACCCAATATTTCAAGCCACCTCTAACCAAGAATCTTTTCAAGGCAGATACATTCTACAGCATCCCTTTACAGGCGACCTCAAATGTCAAGCTGGTAGAGAATACAAGCGGTCTTTACCCAAGCGGTTTGAACAAGAAGCCCAAACTTTGGCAAAACTCACTAATTGGAAGATCCAAGACATTCGCCAAAAAATGAAGTTGAGTCTGGGTGATTTGAATTATTCTTGGTGGGAAAATTTCATGTCCTGGCTGGGAATGTAGTTAAGCAAGGCTAGTTATCAGGGTGTAAGGTTTTGAACACTACACCCTCACACCCCTAAACCCCTGACTAAAATTATTAATTAATCGTTGCACTGCTTAAAAAGTAAAAAGTAAAAAGATAATCCCCATAAATAAATTTAGGGGCTTCTCTGAAGAGAAGCCGCGCGAACAAACCATTTTTCTTTTTCTTTCTTTTGCCTTTTAACTTTTTACTTTTGCCTTGTTCGGTAAGTCCTATTGTTGTAGGTAAACACTGGCAGCATGGAGAGCAAGACCCAACCCCCAACCTAGTAGAGGGTAAATTGCCCAGAAGTAACCAGGACTAACTACCAAATTCAACACAATTAAAAAGAGATTAACCACAAGAAAGCTAATCAAATGTGGCTTGATTTTTTGTAGGCGGTGAGAGTTAGATGCTTGCCGCCGTTTCATAATTTCTTTCTCCTGTTGCCATTGTTGTTGTGCGGTTTGTAAGCTGACAAATGAAATACCCAGTTCTGCGGCCATTTCTTGTAACTGCTGTTCGGAAAAATCTTCTTGTTGTTTATCAGCCATTGCTCGCTGAAGAATCTGCTGCACATCTTCTGGGCGAAAGGAAGTCATAGATTTATGCTCCTAGATTCCATGTTGGATTGTGACAGAGTTACCAAAAATATTTTTTTGGCTTCCATCTCTCGCCATCATTGTGCAAATTAAAGTAGAGTTTTGTGCTTTCAGAACTTTTTCAGGATATTTCACGGGAATTAATTGATGACTCTTTGCACTCTTGCTCTAGCTGTATCAGTCCGCTTGGTGATGGGAACGAGTTTGGTTGCTGCGGCTAAACCAAAAGCTGGCATATTGCCATAAATTGCTTTGTGATGTCCGGGTTCGATGATGTAAGTTTCGTGCCAAATCCCGACAGTGCCATCATTGCCAACAGCTTTGTTAAAACGTTGCCAAGCAGGTAAATGCAGATCAGAAGGATTACGAGCAAAGTGTTCTAAATCTTCTAGCGATCGCCAGTATGACAGCATCAACGTCGATATTGGAGACAAATTAAAGAAATGTTCTCCACCCAAAAAGCCTTTTTCGGGATGCTCACGTAAGGTTTTCAGCATCGGAGCCATTGCTTGAGCCACAGGTAGCCACTTGGAAAAAGACCAAAATTGGTTAACACGCATCCCAATCAAGAAAACCACAAATGGTGTGTCTATTTCAGCCGTGAAGCGTCCTGACATCACTTTTGTCATGATTAGATTCTCCTTATAAACTTGTTTATTCAACTAACAGATTATTCACATAGTTGAATATAATTAGCATGATATATTCAACTATGTGAATATGTCAATAAAAAACTATGGCTTTAGCCCATGCAATTTTGTCAGTATTGATAGATAGCCCGTGTAGCGGCTATGACTTGGCTAAAAGGTTTGATCAATCTGTAGAAGGTTCAGTAGGATTTTTTTGGGAAGCCAGCTTTCAGCAGATTTATCGCGAATTAAGTCGCCTCGAAGAAAAAGGCTGGCTGCAAGCGGAAAAAGTTTTACAAGAAAACCGCCCAGATAAAAAAATTTACTCAGTCACAGACTTAGGCAAACAGGAATTATGTGATTGGATTGCGGAAGCTGAAACAGCAACATCATTTAAAAATGATTTACTTGTCAAGCTATATGCTGGTTATTTAGTGAAGCGTGAAACTATCCTGACAAAGCTAGAAACCCATCGGCGTGAACATCAGCAAAGACTAGTTATTTATCAAGAAATTGAGCAAAAGTTCTTTCTCCAACCCCAAGAGTTACCAGATGATTGGAAATTTAAATATGTCACCCTCAGATGTGGAATTCAGTCGGAGAACGCCTGGTTAGCTTGGTGTGACGAAATGATTACTTTTTTAAGCAGTCCTGCTCACAAAATTGATTTGAAGTGCTAAATAAATCGGGAATCTTCTAGTCAAGAAGATTGTCTATCCATAACATAGGGTTAATATTTGGGGTGTCATTGTAAGCAATACTTAAAATATTCTTGCTATTTTTTCGTCAAAATTGCCATCATGGAACTCGATGAAGAGTTACGCAACTTAGTTACTCAAGCCTGCGGCTATCCTCCAGGAAATCCGCAGCGTCAGAAGCTGCTGACCCAAATCATCCGTTTAACTTCAGACAGACTTTGGCGGGAAAGTACTATCTATTATCAAGATGCCTTGCAACAAACTTGGTTGTATTTCTGTCGAAATATTTGTGATGGTTTAACTGGTCAGACCTATGACCCTACTTATGGTACTGTGGTCACTTGGTTAAATGCTTATCTCAAACGCAGACTCCAAGACTTTTACCTCAACCATCATCGAGAACAAGCCTTAACGGTTCCTCTACAAGTACGCCAGTCTTGGTCAAGTGGAAATACAGAAACTATTGATTTTACCGACAACCTCCAGGCGACACCCCAAGTCCCGCCAATTCTCGAAAATGTGGAAACATGGGCTAAGACTGATGCAGATGGAGAATTATGCAGTATTCACATTAAAGGTCGCCCAGATGTGACTTGTCAGGTCTTGATTCTCAAACGCTTACCGCCAGAAGTTAGCTGGAAAGAACTATCAGAGGAATTTAAATTACCTATTCCTACTTTGAGTAGCTTTTATCAGCGTCAATGTCTGCCACGCTTGCGAAAATTTGCGGAATCAGAAGGTATTTTATGAAGGTATCAGATTGTAGATGAGTTAAGGTTTGTTGGCGTTAGTGTTAGTGACCTTAGCAGCGTCACCTTTCTTGTGATACCGCAGGTGTTCCCTATATATACTTGGCTGACTCTATTAGATATTACTTTGCAAGTCTTTACTTCATCTTTATGAATCGCTAAAAATATAGTATAAATAGTATCAGGCATTATTTGAGATTTTTCCGTTTATCTGTAAAAAAATTAAGTTTACTACCGTAAAATTGCTTAAATCAATGAATTATATATTACCTATAAACATTAGGCTTTGAGATAGAATCATTAGTTGTGGGTCAGATAATTTTGATTGGCTGGCATTTTGCAACTCCCTTTATATGTAGATTCCCGCACACTTGAACTTGATTTATTCATCAAAGTTTCCAGATAGCACAAAATTTAATTGAATATTCCCCCAACTCCCCTGAACAACATGAGTTGACCAAGGTCATGCAAATTTCCAGGTCTAAAATTGGTTTGGCTCCTGGGATTTGGCATAGTGAACAAAATATGCTGTTAGTGCCAGTAACGTTCCCCCTAGGTTCAGCAAGTATAGAGTGAAACCAGATGACTAACTCTCGCCATCAAGAACGTCAATCCAAATCCCGCACCCGTGTGCGTATGTGGTTGTTGATTTTAAGTCGTGGTTGCATTCCCTTGTTAGGAATCTTGTTAGTAGGAATTATTTTGGGCATTTGGCGGTTACAAAGTTTTGTCCAAAAAGAGTTAGCGCCGTTAGCAGAACAAAGCCTTACCAATACCATTAACCGTCCGGTGAAATTGGGAAAAGTGACCAATTTTTCCCTGACAGGTGTGCAGTTTGGGGCTTCGGAAATTCCGGCAACGCCTACAGACCCAGATAAAGCAGCCGTAGAGACTGTAGAAGTAGGTTTTAATCCGTGGCAATTAGTTTTTAATCGTCAACTCAAGCTTGATGTCACCTTAGTTAATGCCGATGTCTACATTGAACAAGACGAGCAAGGACGTTGGGTTAGCACTACCATTGCGCCACCAGGTAAAAGCGGATTAATTAAAACTGATTTAGATAATCTGCGGCTACGCAATGGCAAGGTAATATTACTAGCTCATAAAAGTGTTGGCAGAGTCACATCACCTGTAACATTTGCCCAACTTAACGGTTCTGCCCAACTGGTGGAAAATAACCAACTGGTGAAGTTTGATGTGGCGGGACAGGCAGAAACGGGTGGGAATGTAGCAATTCAAGGACAGGCGCGGACGAAAACTTTAGTTGCTGATCTTCAGTTGCAAGGAAAAGATTTACTCGCCGCTACTGTGACTAATTTGGTGAAGTTACCGCTGAACTTACAAGCAGGCAGAGTCAATGGAGACTTGCAAATTAAACTAGCACCAGAGCAAACTCCTTTGTTATATGGCAGTGCAGATTTACAAAAAGTCACACTGCAAATTCCCCGCGTACCTCAACTGTTAAGCAATACAGAAGGAGACATTTACTTTAAAGGTACAGAAATACGGCTTGATAATCTCAATACTAACTACGGCAAAATTCCCTTAGTTGCTAACGGCATTATTGATAGTAAAGCCGGCTATCAACTCACAGGGCGGATCAAAACAGTGAGTGTTGCCAATGCCCAAACAACACTCAAGCTGAAACTACCTGTACCTGTAGCTGGGCAACTCAAAGCAGATTTACAAATCACAGGTAAAGCCACCAACCCAATTCTTTCGGGTGCTGTGGCCACAATTAACACTGCCCGGATTGATAAAGTTAATTTTAAAAGTATTACGAGTAAGTTTGAATTTTCACCGAATGCAGCCTTATTAACTTTGAGAGATATTCAAGGTGCAACCACTGTGGGAGGTGAAATCACAGGAGGTGGCCAAATCGCTGTTGGCAAAACTCCAAGACTGAATTTGAATTTTGCTGCTAAGAATATTGGTGGAGATGCGATCGCTAAAATCTACAACTCCAGCCCAACTTTCCAAATCGGCAGAGTCGCCGCCACAGCCCAAGTCACTGGCGCTCCCTCCAATGTCAAAACCACCGTACAGTGGCAAGTACCCCAAGCCACATACCCCGGTAGGGGTGAAACTATTATCACCAGCGATCGCACCGTCTATTTCCAAAATGTCGCCCTGAGAGTTGGTCGTGGCGTAGTGCGGGCAGTAGGTAGATATGCGAATGAACGTTGGCAAGCAGACGTTACAGGTGATGGCGTACAGTTAGAACCTTTTGTTAACAAAAATCAACTGCAAAATATTTCCTTAGATGGGGCAGAATTTAACGGGCGGTTGATTTTGGCTGGTACTAGTGGGCCATTTCAAATCGCCTCGATTCGCACTCAAGGCGCAGCAGTGCAGATTGCGGGTGGGGCGATCGCCATTTCCAATGTCCAACTCCAAAACCAAAACTTTGCGGCGCAATTAGTCGCCAATAATGTGCGGCTAGGACGTATTCTCAAACAAGCTCCCTCGGCTTTGCAAGGGCGCTTGGCAGGAACATTCCAAATCGCCGGCAATCGAGATAACCTCAGCCTGAAAACTATTCGGGGTACTGGCACAGCTAATCTCAGTGTTGCAGATGGTATAGTTACAGCCACAAACATTCAACTGGCGAAGGGAATCTATCAAGCTCAGTTGGTCGCCAATAATCTGGCTGTACAGCAACTCACGCCTAATACACAACAACTTCGCGGTAGATTAGCTGGTCAGTTTAATGTAGCGGGTTCGGTGGAATCCTTCAAACCGCAAAGTATTCAAGCTAATGGTCAAGCCAAGTTAACTGTTGCAGGTGGGACAATTACCGCCACAAATATCAAAGTCAATAACGGTCGTTATCAAGCGCAAATTCAGGCTAATAACGTGCCAGTCCAACGTTTGACCAAAGTCCCGCCCCAATTTCAAGGAGATTTAACAGGTCAATTAAATGTTGCTGGTTCAGTGACATCCTTCCAACCGCAAACCATCCAAGCTAGTGGTCAAGGAAAGTTGACTATTGCCGGAGGGACAATCACCGCCGCAAATATCCAAGTAAATAACGGTCGTTATCAAACGCAAATTCAAGCGAGTAATGTACCGTTGCAAAAGTTGGTCGCAGTCCCGCCACAATTTCAAGGTGCATTAACAGGTCAATTAAATGTTGCTGGTTCTGTTGCATCCTTCCAACCACAAACTATTCAAGCTAGTGGTCAAGGAAAGTTGAATATTGCTGGGGGGACAATTACCGCCACCAATATTCAAGTAAATAACGGTCGTTATCAAGCCTTAGTCGATGCCGCTGGTGTGCAGTTAACAAAATTAAATCAGCAGTTGCGGGGTCAATTGGGGGGCAGATTACAAGTAGCTGGGGCGTTGGGTTCTGCCACATTAGCGAATGTGAATGCCTCTGGTAACGTGCAGTTATCCCAAGGCTTGCCGGGTTTAGAACGGCCATTAACAGCAGCGATCGCTTGGAATGGTGAGAAACTAGCGATTAATCAACTCACCGCCCCTGGTTTAAATGTGACTGGTGACATCACCGCCAACGCCAACAAAGCCGGGATACCAGAAATTACGGCTTTAAATTTGAATGTCCAAGCCCAAGACTATAATTTGCAACAGTTACCGATTAATTTGCCGAATCAGGTAGCTGTGAAAGGCAAGGTAGATTTTAACGGTAGAGTTACAGGGAAGTTACCATTACCCAACGTCAACGGCAAAATTGCCTTACGTGACTTGGTTGTCCAGAACATTGCTTTTGAGCCATTGTTAACGGGTAGTATTGATTCAGCCCAAGGGCGCGGCCTGAACTTAGATTTGATTGGCAACCGCGATCGCATTGCCCTAAATTTAGATGGCAATAATCGCCCCCAATCCTTTTTAGTGCAGTGGCAAGATGCTGTAGCTAAAGGTCAATTTCAAGGCAATAATATCGCCTTGAATGTGCAGAACTTCCCCCTACAAATTTTGAATGTTTCTGTACCGCCAGCCCTGCGTTTAGGAACTGGGAAGGTAGCGGGGCTAATTAGTGGAGATTTGCAAGTAAATCCCCAAACATTCTTAGCCAATGGTAATTTAGCGATCGCCCAACCGAAAATCGGACGTATCCAAGGCGACCAGTTAACCGCGCAATTCAACTATGCCAATGGCAAAGCCACTCTTACCAGTAGTAAATTTGTCAAAGGTAGCAGCATTTACGCCTTTGCAGGGAGTTTCGGTCAAACTCCGAGAGGGCCACAACTCCAAGGCAAACTCAACGTTAGCCAAGGTAAAATCCAAGATGTCTTAGCCGCAGCCCAGATATTTGAAATCCAAGACTTTCAACGAGGCATATCAGAACCAGCTTATGGTACAGCCGCCGATTTAACTACCTACGCACGGGGTTTACCCAATCAACCTTTATTCGATCAACTGCGACGCTTGTACGAAATTGACGCAGAATTAGCCCAACAGCAACAACAACGGCGTGACTCTAATTACTTACCAGAACTAGCAGACTTACAAGGAACATTCAACGGGGAAGTAGCTTTAGATACCGCCACAGCCAACGGACTATCGGTGCAATTTAATATTAACGGGCAGAACTTTACCTGGGGGAAAAAAGGTGAAAGCGAGCGATTCTACAATGCTAAACAGATTATTGCCCAAGGTAGCTTTGAAAATGGTGTGTTGCAGTTCCGTCCGCTACGTGTTGAGTTAGACAATGGTCTCTTAGCTTTTACCGGAAACATCGGCGGTAAAGACCAATCAGGCCAGTTGCGCGTTACTAATTTTCCCATCGCTTTAATTAATAACTTTGTCAAACTCCCAGTGGATATCACAGGTAATCTCAACGCCTCAGCAGCTTTAGCAGGCGGTATCACCAATCCCCAAGCCCAAGGCGAATTAGAAATTACCAACGGAACCCTCAATCAAAAGCCTGTAGAATCAGCTACCGCCAGCTTTAGCTATATCAATGGCCGTTTGAACTTTGGTAGTAATGTTTCCGTGGCTGGCCCAGAACCAGTTAACATTACTGGCAGCATACCCTATCAGTTGCCCTTCGCCACTACTGCACCCGCCAGCAATGAAATTAGTTTAGATGTGAAAGTTAGAAATGAAGGATTAGCCCTGTTAAATTTACTGACTGATCAGATAGCCTTTGAGAAAGGTGAAGGGGAAATTGACCTAAGAGTAAGTGGAACTAGACAGCGTCCAGAGTTAACAGGAATTGCCTCTGTCAAAGATGCAACTTTTGCAGCCCAAGCTTTACCCGGTAAAATCAGACGGGTGACAGGTAAGATTAATTTCAATTTTGACCGCATTGTAGTAGAAAGTCTGCAAGGCAGATTTAGTCGAGGTCAAGTAGTGGCTGCTGGTGAACTTCCTGTATTTAATAATGGGGAAGCGTCAAATAATCCCCTCACGGTTAATCTTGAGCAATTAAATTTAAATCTCAAAGGATTGTATAAAGGCGGCGCTAGTGGAAATTTACAAATTATTGGTTCAGCCTTAAATCCACTGATTGGTGGTCAAATTCGTCTGTATGATGGTCAGGTTTTATTAGCAGAATCAACCAATACTAATCAATCTACAACTAGCGATGCTGTCAAAGCTAACAAGCAAGATAAAACTGAGGCGAGAAATAATCCCAATACAGCCAGATTAAATAATCTGCAATTAACATTAGGTAACAATATCCAAATTACCCGTCCCCCGATTCTCAGTTTTCTCGCTACAGGTAATCTGACAGTTAATGGGGCTTTATCTTCTCCTATACCCGATGGTACAATCCGTCTCCAAAAGGGTGGAGTGAATTTATTTACCACCCAATTTAACTTGGCTCGCGGCTATAAAAATACAGCGACATTTAGATCTGATCAACCGCGTGATCCCATCCTAGATGTGCAGCTATTTGCTAAGGTACTGGATGCAGTCCAAACTTCCGAGTTCTCTAGAACAAGTAGCGTAGGTGGATTGGGTTCTTTAGAAAGTGTGCGAGTTGAAGCGAGAGTCCAAGGGCCTGCGAGTAAACTCAACGAAAATCTCGAACTCACCAGCAGTCCTTCACGCAGTCAAACCGAAATTGTCGCGTTGTTAGGCGGGGGATTTGTCGATACTCAAGGGCGTGCTGATAGTACATTAGGCTTAATTAATATTGCCGGTTCAGCAGTCTTTAATAATTTTCAGACAACATTTAACCAAATTGCTAATGCTTTTGGTTTAAGTGAGTTTCGCATATTTCCAACTGTGATTTCTGATAATCCCGAAGCTGGGAGAAGCAGTTCTACATTAGAATTAGCGGCAGAAGCTGGTGTTGATATTTCCACAAAGTTTTCTATTTCCAGCATTAAAATTTTAACTGCCAATGATCCCTTTCAATGGGGGATAAATTACCGTATTAATGATGAATTGCGGGTACGGGCTTCTACTAATTTAGAAGATGATAGTCGCGCTGTAATTGAGTATCAGACCAGGTTTTAGATGAATTGACATATCATCTGTTAATTTCCTCAAGTTCATAATCTTTTTTTATCGATTTAACAAAAAAGAATATTTGCTCCTATTTAGTTGTTAGCCCTAATATTTATGACATACGCGGCTAAGGTACCTAGCTAAAACAATACAATCAATTCTCCAGGTTTTGGAGTGTTACATTACCTTACGCAACAATCATGAATTGGCTAACTAGTACAATAATTATCGGCATCTCTGCTGCTTTTGCCACTACTTTTGACGACAATTTATATTTGACAGCTTTTTTTGGTAAAGTTAACCGTCATTTTCGTCCGCAAAATATTATTCTTGGTGAGTTTTTAGGGTTTACAGTATTAATATTTGCTAGTCTTCCTGGTTTTTTAGGTGGTTTAATTTTACCCACAGCTTGGATTGGCTTACTAGGATTTTTACCTATAGCTATTGGGATTAATCATCTATTAACGCGAGAACAAGCGGAAGAAGCAGTACAAGCTGTATCTGTTGATTTCTCTGCTTCTTCAACCAAGCGCCAAAAACAATCTATCTGGAAAACTCTGCGCGACCGTCAAACTTATCGTGTTTCTGCTGTCACCATTGCAAATGGAGGAAATAACATTGGAATTTACGTACCACTGTTTGCTAGTAGCAATCTCCCCAGCTTAGGCGTAATTCTCTGTGTCTGCTATTTAACTGTGGGAATGTGGTGTTTTCTTTCTTACAATTTAACGCGTAATCCTCTGTTAGCTCCTATGCTGACTCGCTATGGTCGCAAAGTCTTTCCTTTAGTATTAATCTACTTGGGATGTTCGATTCTCATTAAAAGCGAATCTTATCAGCTTTTCCCGGCGATCGCTATGTTTTCCCACTAAATACAGCAAAGTGCTGAATCAAAAGCACTTTCACTGGTTTATTTATAGATGTTTTCCCTTAATTGTGAAAAAACATGATAAGTTTCTATCTTTGATTTTCCTTGGGAATTCTGCCGATTTTTTGGCACTTTAATCAAGTTATATTCAATGTTCTCAGCGTAGATGGCAAAAGTAATATTAAATATTTCCAGAAAATTAATTACCCATTTACATTCATCTTGTGGTAATTTTTCGTAATAGCGAATTAAATGGGCAATTCTAATTTCTAAATGACTGCGGGAATTTTGACAAATTAAGATAATTTTGAGTAATATAATCACCAAGGTTAATGGATGACCTTGAGATAGCAATAAAGTAAATAGATGTGAAGGCTCTCGACCATTTTCTGTAGTCAGACAATCAATCAGACGATTACAGCTTCTCAGAAACAAATTTTTATCTAAAATTTCTTCATCACACTCTGTTTTCCAGTTAGATAAATTTTCTGTTAGCTGGCGATTTATAGTTTTGACAAAACCTATGTTTTTAACCGAAAAAAACAAGTACTTACGGATGCTTTCTTTAAATCCTTTAAAGGTTTGACCCTGAGTTTGTTTAATAAATATATGGGCTAGATTTTCATAACTAAATGCACCTTTTTTCACGATAATCATTTTGATTAAACGCAAAACGTTATCGCCCAAAATGCTAGGATTTACATAACGGCTATTACTGGAAGCAGCAGACTGAGAACGAGCAATATACATTGCTAATTCAAACTTGAAGTTGTCTTTCATTTGCTGAGAAAGCTGTTGGGCTGCTTCTTGTTGCTCTTTGGGGTTATTAGCATCAAGAGATTGAGCAACTAGTAAATAAGCTGCATAACGATTAGCCCAATGAACTTTGCTCTTATGATCGTGTCTATTAGCAAAGAGTTTTAATTCTTGATAGTCGTCACTTTTAACAAAATTTTCTAGCCAGCTTTTATAAATATGTAAACTGGTATAACTGCTTTTTTTGCAGCATGTATCATAATTAACCAATAAGTTAATTAATTCTTGAATATATTCATATTCTCTTTTAGATGCCCAGTTATTGACGATGATATAGCAACAGCGTTTGATAGTATTGCGAAATTCCTGCTCATGATTAGCTAACAGGAGTTTACGAATGATGGGTACAGTATTTAAACTGCCTGATTCGAGAAAATCGAAAAATAGTCTTTTAAATTCTCGCAAGACCTCTTCTGGGGGCTTTTGATTAACAATTTCCATGAAGAAGCCATATACTTTTTCTTGCCCAAGTTGGAGATTTAATGGCTGAAGATGGGGTTTGATAAAATTTGGATCTTCTAAATCCGTAAATAAGCTATGAGTGGTCATGGAAGTTCTCAAGACCAATGAAGTGTATGAATCTATTATTTATTAGATTAACTTTGTCAGCCACCAGTAGCAATCAAGTTTTCAAAGATAAAGTAATTTTTTGAATGAGTTTTGATGAATTTACTGAAGTCTTCTTCAAGATTCAATTTAAAAAACTAAATTTTTCAGGAGAATTACGGAAACAAGGCTGAAGCAGCGAGATGACGAATCAAGGGTTTAGACGGAAATTTTACGAAGAAAAGGTGAAATACCAGAACTGGAGATAGGGCTTTTGGGTGTAGGACAGGGGAGTTAATTTTATAGCTCGTTTAAATTAAGTGCGATCGCCATCCTGCAATTGATTTTCAAATTGTATATATACAGTTAAGCCTGCTTAGATATATCTAAGCAGGCTTTATTTAACTTGATTTTTTCAGTGGGGGTGGAGGGACTTGAACCCTCACGACCGTTTAAGGTCAACGGATTTTCATTCTCTTGCAGCTTTCACTACTACCTTCCGGTTTTGAGAATTGGACTCTCCCTTTACCCTCGCCTTGACGTTAGGGTAGCTCCCGTCGAGTCTCTGCACCTTCCTAAAACTCTGAGTTAAAATTTAAGAGTATGAGTTTTAAAATTACTCAGCACTCAGCACTTTTTTCTCAGTACTTAATTTTAGGCTTGGCTCAGGATTGCCTTGTCTGGAAACAGATTTAGGTTTCCCTGAGTTTGAGAGCTTCCACTTGAAGAATTTCTTCCTCAAGGCTCAGTTTTCTAAGTCCGTAGCGTCTGCCATTCCGCCACACCCCCAAGTTTACTTAGGAGCCACTTATGTTGTGGAGGCAGCAAATACCTCCTCATCTATTCCACCACTAATGTGTATTTTGTGCAACTAGATTTAAGAAATTTGTCTATTTTGAGCGATCGCCGAATTTTTTTGGCAATCTTTCACTTTCGACAAGCATCTTCATCTGGGTGTGACAAGTACACTGATTAGATACTGGCTTTGCTATTGTAGCACTATCCTGAGTTTTGTCCAGGTAAAACTGCGTAATTGTTGGACGGTATGATTAATCAGACTTTCCTCAAGCTACGCATTCAGCCTATGATGAGAAACAGATGCACCGAATGGCCTTGTCTACAAAGAGAAAAAACCTATGATCGTCGCCCTGCTGTATCTGATTTTGGCTGGAGCTTATTTATTAGTCATTCCTGTGGCTGTACTGTTTTACCTCAAGCAGCGGTGGTATGTGGCTACCTCTATTGAGCGTACTATTATGTACTTTTTGGTTTTCTTCTTCTTTCCCGGTTTATTGGTTCTGTCGCCGTTTGTCAATCTGCGACCACAACCGCGCAAAATAGAAGTCTAACGAGATTGGTAGGTCATAACTCTCATGCGACGCATCGACGCTCTTGTAATTGGTTTAGGTATTTTTATTGCTGGTGGCTTGGCTTATGTGGGATTACAGCTAGTTGGTGTAGATAGTCAACAAGCTGGGATATGGAGCCAGGCTGTCCTAGTAGTAATTGGCTTAATTGGTTGGGTAAGCACTTATGTTTACCGCGCTGTGAATAACAATATGACCTACCATCAGCAACGGGAAGACTATGAACAAGCGTTTTTCCAAAAGCGTTTGGATGAACTTACGCCGGAAGAACTAGCGAAAATTCAAACTGAGATTGAACAAGAAAAGCAATCTCAGGTGTAAAGTGATCATTTTATGAGTCAATAGTCAATAGTCATGGAAGAAGGGAACAGGTGAGTCAGCGCGGTCTTCTCCCAAAGGGAGAGGCTAACGCCAAGGGGAAAACCCCCATGAGCGACTGACTCACCCCGAAGGGGAAACAGGGAACAGAGAAATATTTTCTGTTCTCAATTCTAGGAGTAAGAGATATCAACTTCTATAAGAATTAACCGTTTTCTAGGTTCTTGTGAATTCTTTTGACTATTGACCCTTGACTTTTGATTTTTGACTAATGACCGCCATTTCCGATCGCTTTGAAATCTTAAAACGGAATCAAGAGTGCGCTCTGATTCCGTTTATTACTGCTGGTGATCCAGATTTAGCTACCACCGCCTCTGCCTTGCAAATCCTTGATCGCAGTGGTGCTGACATAATTGAACTGGGTGTTCCCTATTCTGATCCTTTAGCCGATGGGCCAGTCATTCAAGCGGCTGCTACCCGCGCTTTACAAAAGGGAACGAAATTAGAAGGCGTTCTAGAAATGTTGCAAGGAATTACCCCCAGTTTGCAAGCGCCGATTAGTTTGTTTACTTATTACAACCCAATTCTGCACCGCGGTATTGAAAAGTTTCTCCAGCAAATTGCAGCGGCTGGTGTCGCAGGGTTGGTAGTACCTGATTTACCTTTAGAAGAAGCGGCTGGGTTGCTTAAACCGGCTGGTGAGATAGGGATTGATTTAACTTTATTGGTAGCACCTACTAGTTCTAGCGATAGAATTGAAGCGATCGCCCGTGCTTCCCAAGGGTTTATCTATTTAGTTAGCGTCACTGGTGTTACTGGGATGCGATCGCAAATGGAGGTACGAGTATCAGATTTGTTGCAACAAATTCGTAATGTTACTGATAAACCCATTGGGGTAGGTTTTGGCATTTCTCAAGTTGAACAAGCCCGTCAGGTGAGAGATTGGGGCGCAGATGCGGCAATTGTTGGTAGTGCTTTTGTCAAACGTTTGGCAGAAGCCACACCAGAAGAAGGGCTTCAGGCGATCGGTCAATTTTGCCAAAGTCTCAAATCTGCACTCATAACTAAGGAATAGAGAGTAAGGAAGAATTATTAACCAATGACTAATGACTTTCTTGCCACCTCAGAAAAAGTAGATTAAGAATGTATAACAGTGCAGTTTTTTTACCCTAGTTTAGTAGACAATTTGACGTTTATGGTCTTGAATATTAACAGCAGATTGCAGGCTGTAAAAAAACTAGCTGATACTGCCGCTTATACTTGAAGTGTTTAGGTGAAGTTGAGTAAGTAAAAGATTATGAGTGTGAGAGTGTGTCAGTCACAAATGATTACGTCGCAGTTGAGGGGCAAAGGCGATGAGTGAGAGTATGGCATTTATCGGTGGAGTCGCTGTGGCGGGGCTGGCGGCTCTTGTTTTGCTCAAGGGAACAAATAATCCCTTACAACCTAACTTCGCTGTTACCCCCCAAATCCCCACTGTAGTTGCACCCCAGCTACAGCCACCCGTGCAATATCCATCCGCCTACGGACAGCCTTATCCCAATACTCAGCCACCCGCAGCGCCTAACCCTGAGCAACGCGCAGAATTTAATCAGTTAAAAGCTGATATGGATCGTTTAAAAAACGATAACGAACAGCTAAGGGTACAGAACCAAAGGCTAATCGATGGTTTCAACGCTCAACAATTGCAATTAGCACAGCAAAAACAAGCTGTAGCATCTGAAACATTGCAATCTCAAAATGCTTGGTGGACATCACCTATTGTTTGGGCTGTAGGAGGCGCGACGCTGACTGTTGGTGGTGGTATTGTTGTTGCTGGTGTCTTGGCTTTGTTTGGCCCTCGCAATCGTCCGACTCGTACGGTGCAGGTAATTCATCCTTATCAAGGTGGTTCTACAGCACCTTTGGTTCCTGTGCGTCGGGCTGAGTTTCTCCCGCCTTCCCGTCAAGAAGCTAGACGCGTTGAAGCACCAGAATACGACGAAATGCACTAGCAAGAAAATACTTGTTAATTAGATCAAGCATAAGGTGAAATCTTCGCCTTGATGCTTAATTTTTATCATAATGTTCTAACTAGAATAGTCTATTTAAATTATATATCCCTATGTCTGATTATTCAGCTAGAGTAGCGGCGCAAGAGCCGTTTATTCTCACTATGCGTGAATTAGTGCGAGCCTATCAAGCATTTTCCGCCTATTCAGAAGCTCACATCCGACAATTTGACCTCACACCAGCACAATTTGATGTTATTGCAACTCTGAGTAACACATCTGGTATGTGTATGGGAGAAATTGGTGAGAAAACTTTAATCTCCAAAGGAACCCTGACAGGAGTGATAGACCGCTTGGAGAAAAAAAACTTAGTACTGCGAGAAGTACCCGCAGACAACCGCCGTAGTGTGATTGTCAAACTTACCCATGAAGGAAAAGCCTTGTTTGAGGTGATATTTCCTCTCCATATTGCTCACCTCAAAGAACGCTTTGAGCAGCTAGAAAAGTCTGAGTTAGAACTATTGTGTGTTTTACTCAGTCGCTTGCATTTGGTTTTTTAGGTTATTTAAACCAAATATTTCTAACTAGAATTAAACTAATTAGAAATAATTAAGTTAATTTATGACTTATTTACCAACAGTATTCATTTCTCATGGCGCATCGGACATACCAGTAAAATCTGGTGCTGTACAAAATTTTCTGCGCCAGTTTCCGCAGTTCATTCTTCAGCCAAACGCCAGTTACAATGTCAAACCACCACTATGGGTAACAAAATTTGATGAATGGTTGGCACAGGCGATCGCGCAAAATGATGTCAAAAGCCTGCTACACTATCGCCAACTCGCTCCTTACACTTTAGATAAGCTAATCGTCATTTAAGTTGCACCATGTTCATGGTAATAAAAGCTGCAAACCCTCTCCCCTGCTCCCTGCTCCCCTGCGGCCTCAATGTGCAAATTAAATGCTTAACAGCTTACCCACAGACGACACTTAGTACCGTTATTTGTGGCTGTAGGTGCAAGTGGTGTTCATAGTAGCTATACTTACGGCGTGTTTATTATGGCAGCAACGCTTTTGATTAGATAACAAATTAATTAATATAGGCAAAAATATGGCATTAGGTAGATTAGTTAACGGTCAATGGACAACTGTCTGGACAGAACGCAACGAAAACGGTGAGTTTCAGCGAATGCCAACACAGTTTCATCATCAGATTACAGCAGATGGAGCCAGTGGATTTAGGGCAGAAGCAGGCCGATATCATCTATATGTTTCTTTAGGTTGTCCTTGGGCGCATCGCACTGTTTTATTACGCGCTTTGAAAGGGCTAGAAAAAGTTATTGGTCTTTCTATTGTTGACCCTGTAATTAGTGACCAAGGATGGAAGTTTTCTGATAAACCAGGATGTATTCGAGATAAAGTCAACCAAGCGGATTATCTTTGGCAAGTTTACACCAAAGCAAACCCAAATTATACCGGGCGAGTTACCGTCCCAGTGTTGTGGGATAAACATACACAAACTATTATCAATAATGAATCTCGCCAAATTATTTACATATTAAATACAGAGTTTAATTTCTTCGCTGAGAAGACGGTAGATTTTTATCCCAAATCGTTGCAAACTTTAATTGATAAAACTATAGATGCTATTTACCAACCGATAAATAATGGTGTATATCGTACTGGTTTTGCAACATCACAAACTGCTTACGAACAAGCACTCAAAGAATTATTTCTCGCACTAGAATATTGGGAAAAAGTTTTAGGTAAACAACCATATCTCTGCGGTGAAGAAATTACCTTAGCAGATTGGTGCTTATTTACTACTCTATTCCGATTTGACCTAGTATATTATGGTTTATTTAAGTGTAATATCAAGCGATTAGTTGAGCATCCTAATTTGTGGAACTATTGCCGAGAGTTATATCAATTTCCTGGTGTCAAACAATGGTGTAATATCAGTCATATTAAACAACTTTATTATGTAGGTTTACCAGAATTGAATCCTAATGGGATTATGCCAATAGGCCCGATCATTAATTTTGACTCACCTTATAATCGCCGCGATCGCCAAATCTAGATATTCTTTTCCAAATCACCTTTGCTAAATCAGAAATATAAAGTATGCTATACCAAAATTTTGGTACTCAAGGGTAAATATCTACTTAATTGTTAAAAATTATATGACGAATGAAGATGTGACCTTTTTTCGTGCATTTGGATCTATATTCGCTGGTGTTGGCAGCATTTTTTTAATCATGGGCATCATAATTGGCGTGAATACGCGCAATTTTTTTGGCAAGTCTATCTCTACTCAAGGAACTGTTATTGATTTGAAGAAACATACATCTAGAGACAGTAACGGCCGTTTTTCTACTGCTTATTATCCAGTAATAAGCTTTACTGCAAATTCTGGTAAGCCAATAGAATTTGAAGCCAATAGTGGTAGCAACCCTCCAGCATATACTAAAGGTCAAAAAGTAGAAATTCTTTACAATCCTCAAGAGCCAGAATCTGCCAAGATAAACTCTTGGTTTGCTTTATGGTTTTTACCTGCTATGTTTACTGGCATGGGTTCACTTTTTGTAGTAATTGGGGGAATCCCATTAGTTAAATCGTTTTTGCCTAGAAAATAAGGCAGTGTGCGTGCGATCGCTTTAAACTTCATCAAAAGCAGGTGGATAAACAACCTTCCCCATATACTTTTGCTGATAGTTTTGCAGTGGTTTAACCATGAAAACATCCTCTGGTACTGGAAAGGGAGACTCGATTTTATAAAAAACAGAAGGCTGAAATCCAAAGCGAGTATAGAAGTCGGGATGACCTAATACAATTACTATGGCTTCTCCTCTTACATCTGCTATGTTTAACCCTGCTTGTACTAGTGCGCTGCCAATACCTTGTCTTTGAAACTTTGGACGAACTGCCAAAGGTGCTAAACCGATTACCTGTAGGTTTTCTTCATTCACTAAGTTAATATAGCTAAATAAAATGTGACCGACTACGACATCCTCAATCTCAGCAACTAGTGAAAGTTCCGGAATGTAGCAGTCTGAATGGCGAATTTTATCTACAAGTTTAGCCTCATTTTCCTGTCCAAAGGCTAATATATTTATCTCAGCTATTGCTGGATAGTCTGGCAAAGTTTCACAACGGATGTTAAGCATTTCATTTCGCATAATATCACTTTATGTCATATATTAGCTTATTATGAATTTCCGAAATAATCATAAGTTTGTTTTTAATTAATTAGTTTATAATAACTAAAATATGCAAGAAAATTATAAATTTAATTATAAGTTAATTAACTCAAAAAACGAACAATTTATTCTTTTCTTGCACGGGTTTATTGGCAATTTAGATGAGTTTGATGAAGTTATACAATTGCTAGGTACAGAATTTTCTTATCTCACACTTGACCTTCCCGGACATGGTAAAACTCAAGTTTTAGGTGAAGATAAATACTATACAATTGAACAAACTGCTCAAGCTTTAATTAATTTATTAGATGAGTTGAATATCCCTAAATGCTTTTTAGTGGGCTATTCAATGGGTGGAAGATTAGCTTTATATCTGACATTGCATTTTCCTGAACGTTTTTACAAAGTTATATTAGAATCAGCTTCCCCTGGTTTGGCTACAGAACAAGAACGATTAGAACGTGTGAGAAAAGATGAACAAATAGCAAGAAAACTAACAAGATGTGTTTCCAAAAATCAGTTTCGAGAATTTTTATTAAACTGGTATAATCAGCCGATTTTTGGCGTTATCAAAAATCATCCAGAATTTGCCAGGATGTTAGAGAGTCGGTTACAAAATCAACCGCTGGAGTTAGCTAAGTCACTAAGATTCATGGGAACTGGAAGTCAGCCTTCTTTATGGGAAAAACTTAAAGATAATACAGTACCTTTGCTTTTACTAGTAGGTAAAAATGATGAGAAATTTTTAATTATTAACACAAATATAGCTAAAAGAGACAAACTAGCTCAGGTAAGAATAATTAGTAATTCTGCTCACAATATTCACTTAGAAAGTACTAACAACTTTGTGCAGAACATTCAAGACTTTTGCACTTTTTTACCAAAAACTTAAAAATTCGGATGATTACATTAATGTGTTTACCTTCTATTTCTTTTGAGGTGTAAGTGCTGGATTTGGTGTTATGGCAAATACTGGTTGATTGGTTGCGGTTAACTCTTCCTTTAACATTTTTTGATAAATCTGAGGTAAAGAACTACTGATAGAATTAGTTTCTATTCCATATCCTAAACTTGTCCAAGTTGGAGATAAACGCCGTAACACTTCAATGATTTTGCCTTGACGCAGCAGTTTAGGAATATCTACTCCCCAAACTTGAGTATCGTTCAACCAACGATAAACTACTGTATCTTGAAATTCAGGCTCAAAACTATAAGCAGTCCAAAACACCATCCTCATAGGGTTGGGGTGATAGCGTGGTGCAATATTATGCCAAGTAGTGTTGATAATTTGATATCTCCCCGCAGCAGTGGAACAATTACCTGTGTTTGGCCCAGTAACGATGGTGACGCAGATTTCTGGGTGGCGACTGAGGTCTGTTACTTGTTGTCCGCCATATAGGAGAGAGTAAGGACGGTTCCCATTAGCTTCGCTGGCGGAAATAGTTCGCATTAAGGCGCGAATATAAGGGTCGCCGCCTTTCATGACTAGGGGTGGTTGATTATCATTAAAGACGGGATCGGAAGGCGATCGCAAATCTCCAAAGAGATACCACTGCAATAAGCATACAAAAGCCAGCAGCGCTGCGATCGGGCCGATTAATTTTTCAACGCCTTTAAGTTCAAAACGTTTCAGATTTTGACTCCTTCGTTTTTGTCAATGGTATTTTGCCTTAACTAACGCGATGTACAACTTATTTTTTAAACCCCTCTCCAAACCTCTCCCCTGCAAGGAGAGAGGCTTTGAATCTTGTTACTTTCTTGCGCCCCTTCCCTCGTAGGCAAGGGGTTGGGGGTTAGGTTTGAGAGAAAGTTGCACACGGCGTTAACTATTAACTACAGACTCTAGACTCAGCATTGCTGAAATAACTCTCCAAAGGTTTTAGTACTAGCTTCTGGTTTAGCAACAATCTCAACAATTTTATTGCGGGCTGCTGGCTCAAAGAGTGCTTCCACAGAAACTTGGGCAACTTTTTGCCGAGGAATACTACCATCAAATAATGTATCTGCACTCTGCATGACGATCGCATCAGAGTTATCTTCATTTTTTAATCCACCAGGTCGCACAATAGTATAGGTGAGACCACTTTTTTGAATATATTCCTCGGCTTGTTTTTTCCAAACTAAAATCAGCCAGAACAGATTCAAAGGATGGAATAGCTGTGATGTACACAACGAAGAAACTAACACAAAATGCTCAATTCCTTTGGCTTTAGCAGCATCCACTAAATTTTTAGTACCTTCAAAATCTACTTTATATGGCCCAGTCGGATCAAAACTTGGTTTTGCCCCTGTTGCACACAGCAATACAGTACTGTCTCCTAAAGCTGTAGCGAGGTTTTCAGGTTGCAAGACATCACCTGCAAGCAATTCCACATCGGGGGGCAAAATCGCTCTAGCTTTTTCTACATCCCTCACCAAAGCACGTACGGGAATGTTACGCGCTACCAACTCTTGGACAATTCGGCGGCCTGTCTCACCTGTGGCCCCTGCTACAAATGCTTTCATAACAAACGCTATCCTAAAAAACTAGTATGTGATTTATCCGTATTTTAGTGATTTCATAAAGTTCATGACAGAATCTTGAAATTTCAGCCAAAATAAGATCTTGCCTGCGAAATCACCCAAGTAAGCTGGGAATTATAAATATAGCCAAACGCCAACTCAGAGGGGAATGCTTTGATGCTTTCAACAAACGGCGAATATCAATCCTTGGATATAAAAGAAACTGTTTTACCTGTAGAATCCAACTTAGTAGAAACTGATCATGTAGTTACAGATGCTACTTTAGCGGCACAAACACAGTTTTGTGGTTGCTACAGCGATTATATGGCGATGTATGCCCCAATACATCAAGTTGCTGAATATCTCAATGCTCATTCTTCGTGGTTTACACGTTGCGCTGAACCAATGAAGGTGCAGCCATTGGGAGAAAATGGCTATGCTTTGACTATTGGTCGTTTTGGCTCGTTTGGTTATGAAGTGGAGCCAAAAATTGGTTTAGAACTTTTACCACCGGAAGAAGGCATATATCGCATTCGGACTATCCCCATTCCTGATTATCAAGCACCAGGTTATGACGTAGATTATCGAGCATCAATGCAACTAAAAGAGTATGCCAGTGATGATGCTGAGATTTCCGCTGGAGTAACGCAAGTGGAATGGGATTTAGATTTAAAAGTTTATCTTCACTTTCCCAGATTTATTCAACGATTGCCCAAGTCTCTCATTCAATCTACAGGCGATCGCTTACTTAATCAAATTGTCCGCCAAGTTTCTCGCCGCTTAACTCGCAAAGTTCAAGAAGATTTTCATCAGTCGATAGGTATACCTTTTCCGGCTAATTCTAAAAAGAAGCGCTAGGTCAAAAGTCAAGAGTCAATAGTCCAAAGATTTTTGACCATTGACTAATGACTCTTGACTAATAACTAAGCATTACTCAAAATTCTTTGCACAATTTGTACGCCAGTGATAGCCTGCCAAGTAAATAGGCCTAAAATCACGAAATTCAACAAAATGTGAGTTACTCTTGCCCAATTGGCTCCTTTTTGCATAAAAGGAGATAGGGCAGCCGAAAAAGCAATTAAGCTAGTCATACCTAGCCCTGCAAGCAAGTGCGGCCCTACAAATAACTTTCCGTTATTAATATAGGTAACAGCCATCCCCCCAACTGCGCCTGCTACCATCAAAGCTAAGAGAATAGACCCAATTTGGTAGTGTTTGACGTTAAATTTACCTTTAATCAGTTCTTTCTTTTCTTCCCCTTGAGCGTTTCTGGTACGCTGTACTTGCAATCCTAAATAAGCAGCATAAAGTGAAATCGCTAAAAGTACCCACATCATTAGCGGGTGGAAAAAGTTAAGCCAGTATTTTACCGAGGGAGATATTTCCGGAGTCATCGTGTTCTCGCCCAATTCTTAAATCTTAATAAAAATTAGCATAAGTCCAAGGGTAATTCGTAGTTCGTAATTCGTAATTTGTAATTAATTAGTCATGCTGGAGTGTGTTTACTCAGCACTCAGCACTTTATCCAGACACCCCTATTGCAAAAGTACTTAAAGAATTTCAAACTAAATTTGGGGAATAGATGATAAAACTGCCCAGGCAGGATTTAATTCATGACTGAAAACAACGATGTCTTGCTGCTGAAGGCTGCGAAAAATGGTGATATCAAGCGGCTGAGTGAAATTCTCGCTGCTGGTGTCAAGGTGGATGGGTGCGATCGCGATGGAACTACGGCATTAATGTATGCTGCTAATTTAGGTTACACCGAAATTGTGAGATCGCTTTTAGATGCGGGGGCAAATATCAACTTAGCCAGAAAACGCTATGGGTTAACGGCGTTGATGTTGGCTGCTAGTAATAAACAAGTAGATATTGTCCAGCTTTTAGTATCTAGAGGTGCTGATGTTGATGCTATCAATGAAGATGGCAGCACCGCATTAATGGCCGCTGCACTCAAAGGTTATGTAGAGATAGTGCGGATATTACTCGCGGCTGGTGCGAAAGTAAATATTGCCGATAAAGATGATGACACTGCTTTAAAATTGGCAGTCAAACAAGGACACCCAGAAGTTGTGCAAGCTCTAGCACAAAATGGCGCTGATGTAAATCTTCAAGATGAAGATGGTGAAACACTGTTGATGATTGCTGCGGACTTGGGCAATTTAGAGATTGTCCAAGCATTATTAGCCGCAGGTGCAGATGCTAACTTACAAAACAGTGATGGTGGTACAGCATTATTGGCTGCTGCGGCATCTGGTAATAGTGCGATCGCCTCTGCTTTACTAGATAAAGATGCCCAAGTTAATCTGCAAGACAAAGACGGTGAAACAGCATTACATATTGCCGTTGTCGAAGGACATCTTGATGTAGTGCAAGTCTTACTCAGTCGGGGTGCAAATGCCCAACTTAGAAATAATTTAGGCGACACACCGATGATAGTCGCCGTCTTGCAAGGACACAGCGAAATTCTTGAAGCACTGCTAAGTTCTGGTGCCAATATTTATGGAGAATCAGAACTTCCTTTAATCGCTGCCATCTCCTTGGGACATATTCAAACCGTCAAAGTATTATTAGACTACGGCGCTAATCCTAATACGCTGGGAAATGACAGTCAGACAGCTTTGTTAAAGGCGGCTAAACGCCATCAGACAGAAATTATTCAACTGTTACTAGCCAAAGGTGCAGATGTCAATTTTCAAGACATAGCCGGAGCCACAGCACTAATGTGGGCTGCCTCTGGAGGTTACACTGAGACTGTGCAGATATTACTCCAAGCTGGTGCCAACCCCAATTTAAAAAATCGTGGTGGTTATACAGCTTTGATGCTGGCAGAATTTAACGGGTATCAAGATATAGTCAAGATTTTGCAAAAAGCAGGCGCGCAAGAATAATATCGTGTCTGGTGAAAGACTTATCGTTAAGGTCGCAGGGCAGTACGAGAGATACAATTTTTACCTTGTCTTCATACTCTAAAGAGCGCCCTTTGCTTAGATAAAAGTTATGCAAAGGGCGATAGGCACTAGAGCTAAGAGGGCAATATATCAATGTAATATCTATCGCCTTGTAACTGTAGCCTTGCTCACCTTTATCTTTTTTTCATTTGTGCAAGATGAACAGAAAAATATATGACAAGTTTGATACATATTTGTTAAGAATAGTTACAGCACCCGTAACACTAGGAAATATTTCTTCTTATGGTAGACTCCCTTGAGAATAACCCACCCCATCAAGTTGTGATCATTGGTGGCGGCTTTGGTGGACTGTACGCGGCAAAGGCACTTGCTAAGGCTAAAGTCAACGTTACGCTGATTGACAAACGGAATTTTCATCTGTTCCAACCATTGCTGTACCAAGTTGCCACAGGTACACTATCACCCGCCGATATTTCCTCACCGTTGCGTTCGGTACTCAGCAAGAGCAAAAATACAAAAGTGTTGCTGGGTGAAGTGAATGATATTGATCCCAATGCACAGCAAGTTTTGTTGGGTGATCAAGCAATACCATACGATACATTAATAGTGGCTACAGGTGCCAAGCATTCCTATTTTGGTAAAGATAACTGGGAAGATTCTGCCCCAGGGTTAAAAACCGTAGAAGATGCGATAGAAATGCGTCGCCGGATTTTCTCGGCTTTTGAAGCAGCCGAAAAAGAAACAGATCCAGAAAAACGTCGAGCTTGGTTAACTTTTGTGATTGTTGGTGGCGGCCCGACAGGGGTAGAATTAGCAGGTGCGATCGCCGAACTCGCTTATCAAACCCTCAAAGAAGATTTCCGCAACATCGACACCTCAGAAGCGAGAGTTTTACTTTTAGAAGGACTAGATCGGATTCTGCCACCCTTTGCACCAGAATTATCTCAACAAGCCGAAGCATCCTTACAACAATTGGGTGTCAGCGTCAAAACAAAAACTTTAGTCACCAACATTGAAAACGATGTTGTCACCCTCAAGCAAGGGGATGAAGTGAAAGAAATCGCTGCAAAAACAGTATTATGGGCAGCAGGTGTGAAAGCTTCGCCAATGGGACAAGTTTTAGCCGAACGTACAGGTGCAGAGTGCGATCGCGCCGGACGAGTAATTGTTGAACCCGACTTAAGCATCAAAGGTTATCCCAATGTTCATATAGTTGGCGACTTAGCTAACTTCTCCCATCAAAATGGCAAACCTCTACCTGGTGTTGCACCAGTAGCGATGCAAGAAGGAGAATATGTTGCCAAATTAATTCAGCAAAAACTCAAAGGTAATACCCTACCTGCATTTAATTATAGCGATCGCGGCAGTTTAGCCATGATTGGGCAAAATCTAGCCGTTGTGGATTTAGGCTTTATCAAACTCAAAGGATTCTTTGCTTGGCTATTTTGGCTTGTGATTCATATCTACTTCTTAATCGAGTTTGATAACAAACTAGTAGTGATGATTCAGTGGGTATGGAATTATGTCACCCGCAAACGTGGCGCAAGATTGATTACTGGACAAAAATCGCCGCTACAAGTAGGTAATGAAGCACCTAGTAACTATTACAAAGCAACACCACCTAGAGAAATCGTCAACGTCTAACAAGGCAAAAGTAAAGAATAGTTGAACATCTTTCAAGCCTGATTAATTAAGCAAAAAATTGGGGAGTAGAAAAATCTATTCCCCAATTCCTCATTCCTAACCACCTGATAAAACTTGACTAATCGTCAGATAGGACAATTTTCGGTATAGGCAAAACTTGACTTTGAAGCAATTCATCTGCGGATATATTGTTTACGCCTGTTTGCTGTAATATCGTCAATAATGCTGCACTTTGGCTTAATAACTCATCTACATTAATACCGCCGTAAGTATCTGGATAACGGCGTAGGCGGTTGCTGCCCTCTCCAAGTAAAATAACCGCACCGCGCAGATTATTATTTTTTAGATGATACAAGGCTACAGCAATTTGGAGAATACCCTGATAAAGAGTTTTTTCGGGTTCATTGGCTTCGATCCACAAAGCCTCTAAGGTGTCATGACAGGCGTAAAACTGCCCAGAATTGAACTGTTCTACACCTTGCCAAAACTCTTGGGGCATAGTTTCGCTCATGCCATACTATCTCGTACTTCTTTGATAGTTTCGAGAGATATTTCTTGTTGTTCTCCAGCAAACTCATTGTCTGGTGTCAAAAATAGCATACAGTGACATTCTTTCCGTTCTCTCATTGGCACGCAAGGACAGTTCCAATATGTAGCCTTGACTTCAGCTTCTTTGTCTTCGTAGTGGCGACAGGGACACAAAGGCGCACCTAAATCGTCTTTATGTTTGGCTAACCCTTCAATTACCACTGCTGTAACCGAAGGTTCACTACAGAAGTAAGTTCCAGTACGCTTGGCGTATTGTTCGGAAAAATGCCGCATTGCCTCTAGGCTTTTATCGCTGGAATTTGCGTTAACTTCTGATGTGATCATGTGGATCGGCCGCTCATAATTTAAATATTTCTTTGCATTGTACCTCAGCCTCAAGGCGCTGTTACTGGGGATATCTCCCCAACCTGAACAGATTCAATGATGATGTCTGACAAAAACCTGAATATATCAGCATTCATTGAAATATTGAATACATAGAATACTCATTTACAATGCTTGTATAGGTTTTTGTAGCTGAGTTTGCAATGCTTGTTCGCTCTGCACCACAACACCAGGGCAATCACGATTAACTACCACTGATGTTTGATCTGAGGAATTATTATTTTGCCACAAAATCCAGCGACTACCTTTGGGTAAAGAAGATAGTGTCAGAGAATTTTGAGTTAACCAAATTAAAGGATAGTTTGGCGCTTCTGTGGTGTTAGCATCTTCTGAAAATGTGGTAGCTGCTAAGGTTTCTAAAACACTGGTATTGCCTTTAACTAAACTTGTCGATGCTGTCCAGAGTTTAACAGGCATCCCCATACGTTGTGTGTAAAAGTACAAACTGGCTGCGGCAATTACGGCTTGTTCAAAATCATCTTCTTGCCATTTACCAGCACTATCTAAGGCAATAATTATTTCTTGTCCACCTGTGACAACTTCTAACTCCCGCACTCTTAATTCACCATAACGGGCGCTTGTTCGCCAGTGGATGAGTCTGGTGGGGTCTCCGATGCGGTAGGGACGGAGCGATCGCACTAATCCCGATGTCGCAGTCTGCAAAGGTCGATTGATCGAATCGCCTTTTTTGCTTTCTTCTAGCCCCATTTCATCCACTAATGGACAAGTAGTTAACGGTAATACAGTCGGATATACAATCGCCGTCGCCTCACAATTTCGCTGACGACGACACCAAAATAAACCTAAAGGTGCGCCAGTAGCTAATTCAACATTGTGCCAGCGATAAATACCCCGGTGCTGGGTCGGGTGGTAATAAACCCAACGGTAACTATTTTTACTCGGAATAATTTCAATCGCCTGTTTGATGGGCTTACCCAAAACAAAGGGCAAAATATCCTCTACTTGCAGCAAACTGACAGATTGTGGTGTGGGGTTGTGGATTTCTAATTCTACAGTCAAGTCATCCCCAGCGGAGACAGGTTGAATCGAATGGCGGGTGATAGTTAAACCCACAAGCGATCGCGGTGGTAAAACTGCTGCTACTGCTAACAGCGCCACACTCACACCGCTAATAGCGTACAGCCAACCCGCCATCGTATTCACAGCCGCCCCAAAAAAACAAATAGCAATTCCCGCAAGCACCCAACCGCCGTATGTCGGGGTACTGGCACGATTTTCTAACCAATTGGTGATGGGTTTGATAATTTTCATGTTTCTTTTTTAACCCAACATCACCGAAAGTTCACAGTGCTTTAAGTTTGCTCAACATTAAAGGGATTTATTAAAATAATTGTTTAGGATATACAAGCTTGGTCTAAATGTGAAGTTATCAGAACAAACAATATCAGCACTTGGCACTATTGTCACAGGCGATCAAGGACGTTCACCTTATCGAACTGGCCCACAAATTGTTGCTTTCTTTAATGAATTTGGTTTGGAGGATATCTACGGTAGTGGGTTTCCTTCTCGTTGGCAGTATGCCGAGGAAAAGTTGCGTGAATTTAATGATACGCCGACTATGAAAGATATACTGCTCACGGCTCTTGATCCTCGTCATTTTTTTGCAAAAGAACTTGATATTAAAGTTGCAGTTGAATACCTTAACCAATTTCTTGAATTTGATAACTACGAATTACGACCTGCGGGTAAGAAGTGGGAAATTTATAAGCTAGGTGGAACTCAAATTAATTTGTTACATCCGTATGAGAATTCAGTTGAGATAACACATATCTTTATTGATGAGCAAATCAAAAAATGTGACAAAAAACTAGCTGAAGGTGATTTTGACGGAGCAATAACTAATGCGCGATCTCTAGTTGAGGCAGTTTTAGCGGCAATAGAAAAAGAGTTCGACCCTAATCCATCAGAGTATGACGGAAATCTTCCAAAGCTTTACAAGAGAGTTCAAAAGCATTT
The DNA here is from genome assembly GCF_059384975.1 of Nostoc sp. C96. Classification (NCBI taxonomy): domain Bacteria; kingdom Bacillati; phylum Cyanobacteriota; class Cyanophyceae; order Nostocales; family Nostocaceae; genus Nostoc; species Nostoc sp. C96. The sequence continues at coordinate 3,667,472 of NZ_CM182020.1, forward strand.
GAATCTTTCTCCAGGTCAGGAAAGCCTTGCAGAGTGTTTACGGCAAATTCTTTCAGGGCTAACAAGTATAGTTTCTGGTCTAGCTACGTTGCGGAATACAATGAGTGATTCTCATGTCATTTCTTACAAACCATCAGAGCATCATGCCAGGTTAGCAGTTAATTCAGCTAAAACATTGTGTGACTTTCTATTTGAAACGAAGGAGTATCAAATTAAAAAGAGTAAAATTAAGACTACTTAAAACTTTGTGTAGCTATTGAACGTCTTATAAAAATCCTTATTTGCACGCTTTTATTTGCGCCTTTGCGTGAGGCTTAAATGAAAAATCGAGGTGGGTATTTCCCACCTCGATTTTTCATTTAAATTTCGCTTTACTCATCGTCCACCTATTACTCCCATTCGATGGTTCCAGGTGGCTTGGATGTGATGTCGTAAACTACGCGATTCACACCTTTAACTTCATTGACAATCCGGTTGGCGATTACTTCCAAAACATCATAAGGAAGACGCGCCCAATCTGCGGTCATACCATCTTCACTGGTAACAATCCGCAAAACTATAGGAAAAGCATAAGTACGCTGATCTCCCATTACGCCGACGCTGCGAATTGGCAATAAAACAGCAAAGGCTTGCCAAACTTCGTTATACAATCCACGTTGATTGATTTCTTGACGCACAATTAAATCTGCATCGCGGAGAATATTCAGGCGTTCGGCTGTGATTTCGCCAATGATGCGAATTGCTAAACCAGGGCCGGGAAAGGGTTGGCGTTGAACGATTTCTTCTGGTAAACCAATAGAACGACCAACTTTGCGGACTTCATCTTTAAACAGTTTCCGCAGAGGTTCTACAAGTTTAAATCGCAAATCTTTAGGCAAGCCGCCAACGTTGTGATGACTTTTAATTTTGACTGCTACCCGTTCACCTGTTTGGGGATCAACGTTGGTATCGGCAGATTCGATCACATCTGGATAAAGTGTGCCTTGAGCTAAATAATCAAAGGGGCCAAGGCGTTTGGATGCTTCTTCAAATGTACTAATGAATTCATGACCGATGCGACGGCGTTTTTCTTCGGGATCGGTGACACCAGCAACGGCCTCTAAGAAGCGATCGCGGGCATTCACATATTCTACAGGGATATGAAACTGCTCTTGGAATAATTTCACCAATCTTTCTGGCTCATATTTCCGCATAAAGCCTTGGTCGATAAATACACAAGTCAGCTGATCACCGATCGCGTTATGCAGTAAAAAGGCTAATGTAGAAGAATCTACTCCCCCAGATAGCGCCAAAAGTACACGTTTATCGCCAACCTTACCCCGAATTTCGCGGATTGCTTCTTCTACAAATGCTGCGGTTGTCCAGGTGGGTTCGCACTCGCAGATATGATAAACAAAGTTGCGAATTAAGGCTAAACCACCAAGGGAATGCACAACTTCTGGATGGAACTGCACGCCATATAGTTTCTTTTCGTGGTCAGCAACGGCAGCACAAGGAGTATTTTCTGTATGTGCTAAGACTTCAAAACCAGGTGGCATTTTAATTACAGAGTCTCCGTGACTCATCCACATGGTTGTGCCATCTTCGACGTTGGTTAATAAGTCTGTGGGATCATCTATATATAATGAGGCTTTGCCATACTCACCGCGATCGGCTTTTGCGACTTCGCCGCCGAGTTGGTTGACCATCAACTGCATCCCATAACATACACCCAGGATGGGAATGCCTAAATGCCAAATTGCTGGGTCACAATGGGGGGCTTTTTCACTATAAACTGAACTCGGCCCGCCAGAGAGAATGATGCCTTTGGGGTTGAGTTGCTGCAATTGTTCAGCTGTAGTGCGATAAGACAGAACTTCAGAATATACTTGAGTTTCCCGGATGCGTCGGGCAATTAGTTCGGAATACTGAGAGCCAAAGTCGAGAATCACAATTATTTGACGATCAAGCCGCCTCAAATCTTCTACTGGTTGAGGCGCTTGTTCGGTTAGTAGAGTCACCGCTGTATTCATGATGGGGGAGTGTGAATGAAGTAGTAGATAGTTGCACTGTAATCTGACAAAAATACCATCTATAGCCTTAGTCAAATAGATGAGAACAATAGTTGATTGCACAAAGCTAGTAACTGGTTATATACTCAGCACTTTGCTCTATTTGCTTTCTGTGGCTGGTAAATGGTAAAGGAGTCCCCTACAAACGCGGGTTATGAAGCGTTTGCTCGGCTAATCAGTCTGACATAGTATTAGAAGGAATAACTTACCCTAGAGTGGTTACTGAAAAAGCTATTTATGTAGATTATTAATGATTATTCATAATAAGTTAACATAATTTCTCGCTCAAGAAACAAGCTGTTTTACTCTTTACGATAATTTTGCGATCGCGATCAAAGAGAATTGAGCCACAATTTGCTACAGATGCACCTCGGTTATTATGGGTTTGCATGTATTCTTGAGAACGTGTATCTATCGCTTGGGCGATCGCTCCATAAACTAAATTCACCCAATCACTACCCTTAGAAGTATCTAATTCTCGCAGATATTTCAGCGCCGCTTCCGCAGTTGCACTATTAAATACTACTTGTATATCTGATGACTGCATACCCGCCAAAGCGCAGTGGGCTGCTAAAATTTCTCGCCGACCATCGGCTAAATGATGATGGGTATGAAAAATCCCTCCAGCGAGTTTCAGCAACTTGCCATGATAGCCAAACAATAAGATTTCTTTCACGCCTAAAGCATCAGCCTCGACCAACATCGGCCCCAACCAGTTAGCTGTTTTGACTAATTGTTCGGGATTAATCCCAAGTTTTTGCGCTAAATCTAAGCCGTTCTCACCAATACAAAAAACTAAACTGGCAAAACGGCTGGCTTTTTGTTGTAATTCTGTCCGAAAAGCCGCTAACTGATCTGGTGAACTTAAAGGTTGAGAAATCCCGGTTGTCCCTAATAGCGAAAGTCCTTCCACTACACCAAAGGCAGCATTAGAAGTCCGCACAGCGAGCGATCGCCCGAACGGTAAAATAATTGTGACTGTGATTTTCTCGCTCGGTGTGAGCATACGCTGCAAGTTCTCTTGCAATAATCTTTGGGCATAACTATAAATCGCCGGCTGTTCATCTGCATTGAGAATTTTGCCAATTCCTTCGCCACCTTTAATTGTGACGACTGATTCCGTGTCTCCACCCCACTCCACCATTGCCCAAATTGGTGTATCGCGCGTGAGGTCAAGATTATCACCAGGGTCACTCCGTGTAATTGCCAGCGCAATATTTTCTGATAACCCTGCTACTTGTTCAATGGGGATTTCCGCAATTTGCGGCGGTGTAATTAAATCAACCGCTACAGTTTGCAGAGGCTGACGCTGGCGTAACCAATGTAACGCCGCCATAGCCCCAGCACAAGCAAAGACAGGTAAAGTGTATCCGGCCTTAGTCATTAGTCATTAGTCATTGGTCAATAGTCATTAATTCTTCTCCCCTGCTCCCTTTAAACTCCGACTTCTGACAACAAAGCTTGCATTGCTTCCCAAGAGATGCCTTTTTCGATGTAGCGGGGTGCTTCAGGATTATAGGGACTAGCGATGCGATCGATACTTAGAATTGTGGCTGCATCTAATAGCACTGGGACATCAGGATCAAAAGCTGTGGGGCGCATCAAAGAACTCGAAAAACCTTTAAAAACCGCAATTTTGTCTTGTTCATCGGCTATTTCCACCGTGATCAATAAAACTTCTTGGGGGCGTTTGGTGGTGTACTGTTCTAGGCGCTTGCCAATGGAATTATTCATCAAATTGGAACTTTGGCTTTGTATTTAATTACTGAGGTGTAGCTGAACGTCCTTGTTTACCCAGCTTAATGAGAACAAAGTAGCTTAAGTAAAGCACATAAATGACTAAAAAGATGATGCCCAGAAAACCGAGAAATCCAGGCTTGCTGTTGTGATGGAAATAATCTTTAAAGAGTAAGGGGGCTTCAAACCAGACTCGACAATAGGGAGTTTTAATGGCTGATTCAGAAAAAGCGCAACCGATAAACGGGAGAAAAGCGATCGCACCCAGCAGGCTATAAACTGTCACAGCCCAACGCCAAGAGGTAAAAATCAGCTTCAACGGGCCACTTGGTTGATACTCAATTTCATCATTGAGATCCACCCAAAACCACAGAGAAATGGGTATCAAAATCCGTGCTATCAACCCGGAAATAAAGCTGACTGGATACTCAGCTATCATCAAGTAAATTGTAATTGCCAAAAGACTAGCAACTCGCCAATAAATCATTAATAGGCGTTGTATACCTTCTGCCCTTTGTACAAATGCCCAAATTAGCAGAATTAGGGGAATAATCAACGTAAATAATACTGCTAGTCGATAATCAGCCCAGATATATGGGCGAAACCAAACGTCTTCCATTGTTGTTGCCAGACGATAAATAAAAATTTTGCATGAAGAACAGATATTTAATATAACGGATACTTCTGCAAATACTTTAAATAGTCATGCAAAATAAATTACTCCGTTGAGCAACAAAATGAGGCATAGTACAGAGTAGGACAGAGGCTGTAGTTATGGGTAGCCTGATGTTGGACTGATAGTCAAATTTCTCAATATCTAAATTAATATTAATTTAATTATTGGTGTGTGAATATTTCCTTGGGGCGAAATTCATCTCTTTATAGGTAAAAAAAACAAGCAACTTGCATATCTTTTACATTTGTAGCTTGTACTAACTGACAAGTTATATTGAGGGTCAGTTACAAAACCTACCCTAAACAGATAAAGTACAAGGTCGCAGTAAACAGATGTTGGTTGCTTGCCTGTTGGATGAATAGAAGTTTACCCACTCAATGTCTATTCATCGTAAACTCTGCACTCAGCTGCATCTGGATTGTCATCGCAGTACTGTTCTAGAGAATTTTTAGGCTTACTTTGGCGCTGGTGAGAAGCTTCAGCTTGTAGTTCTTCCACTGCATCCCAAGCCGCAGCACACTCAGCAGAATTGCTACCTGAAATATCACAAACTGCACGAGCTTGTTCTACTTCTTCTTGAATTTGTTCTTGAATGTCAACTTTTGCTTTGGTTTCGCTCATAGCTGTCGTTTTGTTGTGTGTTGTTAATACTAGTATAGAAAAATTCAAAAATTGCTATTTTCTGTACTACCACTCATCATTCTACCTAATAAGTTGATCTACTTAGTGGATGTGGCAGGCGAATGATTGATAACCACGGCAAATGGGGATATTCAGACTGTATCTTTGTCTATCTTTTAAGATTTTCTAGAGTCCGTACTGCGAAAGTGCATCTATCAACTATATTTATTGCATGTAATGGGAATTGATGAATATCTGTCTGTGAAGGCAGCTATGTAGGAGGTGAAGCAGTGCGGTGAGGCAGTCTGTGAGACAGCTTTGCCTCTTCAAAACCTTGGGCTAAAAGCACTACGAAAAAGGAAGAGATGAAATTTCATGGCAGATCAAATGCAGTGGGCTAATGCCCTATCCACCCGTCCTTCTCTAGAAGCCGCTGTTACGGAGGTGGTGCAAAAAACTACGTCTTTGTTAACAGCACAGGCGGATTTAGGGCTGGTATTTATTTCATCTGCTTTTGCTAGTGAATATTCCCGGCTTTTACCTTTGCTGGCAGAAAAACTTTCCGTACCCGTCATGATTGGTTGTAGCGGTGGTGGTGTAATTGGTACTACAACTGATGGACAAACCCAAGAAATAGAAGCAGAAGCGGCTTTGAGCTTGACATTGGCACATTTGCCTGGAGTAAATCTCCAAGTTTCTCATATTTTGGCGGAAGAGTTACCCGATTTAGATAGTTCGCCAGATGCTTGGGTGAATTTAATTGGTGTACAACCATCTGCCACACCGCAGTTTATTTTGCTGTCTAGTTCTTTTTCTTCAGGAATCAACGAACTTTTGCAAGGTTTAGATTTTGCTTATCCTGGTTCTGTGATTGTGGGAGGACAAGCCAGTGGTGGTATGGGTGGACGACAGGCTCTATTTTGTAATGATCGCCTCTATCGTGAAGGAACTGTCGCCTTGGCTTTGACTGGCAATATTGTACTAGAAACGATTGTGGCTCAGGGCTGTCGCCCCATTGGTCAGCCGATGCAAGTTACCAAGGCTGAACGCAATATTATTTTAGAACTAGATGAGCAAGTGCCATTGGTGGTGCTGCGAGATTTAATTAATAGTTTGAGCGATCAAGAACGAACTTTAGCCCAGCATTCTTTATTTGTGGGCGTAGCGATGGATGAGTTTAAGCTGTCTTTGCAACAAGGCGACTTTTTAATTCGCAGTATTTTAGGGGTAGATCCCGCCGGAGGTGCGATCGCAATTGGCGATCGCGTTCGCCCTGGTCAACGTCTACAATTTCATTTACGTGATGCTGAAGCTTCCGCAGAAGATTTGGAATTTCTGCTAGAGAAATATCACAATCAAGAAGCTTCTTCATCCTCTGCGATCGCCGCTTTAATGTTTTCTTGCATCGGTCGAGGTGAAGGACTTTATGGTAAACCTAATTTTGATTCCTCACTATTTAGGCGCTACTTCCAAAATATACCGATTGGTGGTTTTTTCTGTGGTGGCGAAATCGGCCCTGTAGGCGGTAATACTTTTTTACATGGTTACACTTCTGTGTTTGGCATTTGTCGTCAGCATGAGTGATAAGTGCTGAGTAAGAAATTCTTCCCCTACACCCTTACACCCTTGCTCTCTCACACCCTTAATCCCCCATCTTTTCCAACAGTAGGGTGCTGTTGTTATCAATGAGGTGAGGAGTACCACAACGGGCGATCGCACTGTAGGCTTGAATGTAATGACGCACTTTTTGAGGAAATTGCGGGTAGTCAAACAGAGCATCTCCATCAGCGATATTTGCCCAAAAGTAACGCAAACTAGGGGCAATTTCTTGAGCCTGTTCTGGTGGTAAGTTTAAAGGTGGATGAGTGAGAAATTTCATTAAAAAAGGCAAAGAGCGATCGCCCATCCATTGTTTTGATAAATGTTGCAAGTCAGGAAAATCAGGGACAGACTCTACACGATGAGATAAAACTTGCAACCATTCTCTACCGTAGTTATCTTGGCGAAACTCAAAAACTCGATAAGGATGAGGATAACTGACTAAAGAACCAGTAGTGATATCGTAAACACCATCAGAGCAGGCAATATCTTGAACGTGTAAATGACCTGTAAATACTAACTTGACTTGATACTGACGGAGCAATTCTAGCAGTTGCGGCGCATTTTGCAGCATATAGCGATTGCCCATTGGATGGCGCGACTGCTGCGGTATATGCTCAACTACATTGTGATGCACCATCACCAAGACTAATTCTTCAGTCGCTGTTGCTAGAACATTTTCTAACCAAATTAGTTGTTGATTATCCAAACGACCTAATTGCTGACCTTCTTCATTAAAAAAGTTGGAATTAAGACCAATCAACCGCACTCCAGGTAACACTTGATGAGTGTAGTAAATTTGCTCAGGATTGTCATAACCAAACTTGCCGTAATAATGAGGGAAATCAGCAAAACCAATGGATTGCTGATCTGCCATTACAACAGGAACGTCATGATTACCCGGAACAACATACACCGGAAATGGCAACTCAGATAAGCGTTTTTGTAACCAAAGATGGTTCTCTGGTTCACCGTGCTGAGTTAAGTCCCCTGGAAGCAACAGAAAATCTAAATCAAGTTGTGTTATATGTTCGATGACACTTTCAAAAGCCGGAATACTAACTTCCACCAAATGAAACCGACTGGGATGATCCCAGATTGTATGGGGAAGCGCAATGTGTAAGTCGCTGACTACAGCAAAGCGAAAATTGAGAGCCATTGATTTGCAGACAATTTTATAAATACGGGTAAAAAAAAGCCTTTTCCACAAAGTATAACCTTTGCTTTGGCAACTCTGCCGGAAAATCATGACTTAACATTTGTATATGAAACTTAGATCCCAGACTTCTTAAAGAAGCCAGGGATCTGAATTATTCACGCATAATTGAAAAATTTTATATTTTTGTTAGCTATTAGAAAAATATGAGCTATTTTTACGGTTAAGATAGCTCATATTTTTGACTGAATATTTGAGTTTTTTTCACCGTTTTTTGCTCAACAGAGAATGTTTAATATTTTTAAAATTGAATAGTTTATTAATTATTTAGCTGTCAAATTAAATTTATTATATAATAGTATACCTAATTTTTTATCGGCAAATCTCTGTTTACTGTCGTTACTACAAGGAGTTTTCACTTTGCCAGCTGTGAGAGTCCGCCAACACGTTAACCCACTTGCCCAAAAATATCGTACACCAGTCAATCCCCTTGAGTGGGAAAAAATTTATGCACAACCAAACCAACCACTGCATTTAGATATTGGCTGTGCGAGAGGGAGGTTTGTGTTGCAAATGGCGCAGGTAGAACCTAACTGGAATTTTCTAGGTTTGGAAATTCGGGAACCATTGGTAGTGGAGGCGAATCAGTTGCGTTCTGACTTGGGTTTAACTAACCTGTATTATTTGTATGGCAATGCGAATAACTCCTTACAATCTCTTTTATCAGGCTTAACTCCAGGCATGTTACAACGGGTGACGATTCAATTTCCCGATCCCTGGTTTAAAACTCGTCATGCTAAACGCCGTGTAGTGCAACCAAAATTAGTGGCAGAATTAGCCCAATATTTAGCAGTGGGTGGAGTGGTATTTCTGCAATCAGATATGAAATTTGTCGCTGTGGAAATGTGCGATCGCTTTGCCGAAAACTCAGCCTTTACACGAGTTGGTGCAGACGAATGGTTAACAGAAAATCCATTAGCCGTACCCACAGAACGAGAAATATTTACCCAAAATAAAGGCGAACCAATTTATCGCGCTTTGTTTGTGAAACAAGGGTAATATTACAACTTAACTCCTCCTTGCTGTAACTGCTTGAATGGATCAAGTAGAAAATCAATGATTCGCCGTTGGCGGATAATGACTTCGGCTATGGCTGTATCACCTGGGCGCAAGGGTATACATTTATTAGCAGAGGGCAAACAGTTTTGTTTGAGCGCAATATCTAAGTTATAAGCCGCAACTTTGCCATTAGGGGTGTCTATTTCTGTAGTATTCGGAGAAATCTTCATTAACTCTCCTGAGATCACTCCATAATCTTGAAATGGATAGGCATCAAATTTTAGCTTGACTGGTAATCCTGTATGTAAAGAACCGCTTTCAGTGGTAGACATTGTGGCGCGAATAATAAAAGGTGAATTTGCAGGTGCTATCTCCGCCACCATTGTTCCAGATTGGACAACAGCTCCTGGTTTTTGTATTGGTAGTTGAAATATAATCCCGTTAGTAGTAGCTTTGATTTCTCGCTGTTGCAATTGAAATTTGAGCGATTCGATTTGACTTTTAGTTTGAGCGATATCTGATTGCAAAGATGTAATCTCAGTTTCGAGATTTTTTTGTTGTTCAGCAATTCTTAAAATGGCTAATTTGCCAGAACGAGTTAAAGTTTGATAACTTGTTTCTTGTTCTTTGAGACGTAACTGGGCTTGTTGAATATCTGCATTAGCTTGGCGAATATTCCGTTCATAACTGCTTTGTTGTTCTGCTAAACGTAACTTTGCTTGTTGAATATCTGCTTTTGTTTGTTCATAGAATTTTATTCTTTCTTGTAGAGCATCTTCTTTTTCCACAACATTAACTTCAGCCGCAATTCCATCTTTGAAAGCCTTTTGATAACGCTCTAGTTCTCGTTGGGCGATCGCCAAGCTAACTTCAGCTAATTTTTTCGCTTTTTCGTGTTGTATAATAGTTTGTTTAGCTTGGTTTAATTGTGCTATTCCTTCTTCTTGATGTAAATTAAAATTATTGGTAATTAATTGCAGATTTTGGCGGAATTGTTCAATTTGTGATTGTTTCTCTAACTGTTGCGATTGATTTTGTTGCGCTTGCGTTGCCGAAGAAACAAATAGTTGATTTTTCGCTGAATTTAACTGCGTCAATCGATTTAATTGCCCTTCTAATTTATCCTGGGCTTGTTGCAATTCAGATTTGACTAATTCCGAGTCTAAGATTAATAAAGTTTGTCCGGCTTTGACTGAATCTCCTTCTTTTACTTGAATTTCAGCTACCGTCCCCGCCACAGCCGCATCGAGCTTAATGGTTTTATCTTGAGTTTCAATTCGGCCTCTAGCTGTACCTGTTTCATCAATCTGAGAAAAAATTGTCCAAGGTAAAATAATTGAGACAAACACTACTAAAAAATATAGTATTCCTCGCGTCCACACTTCGGGTAAGTTATCTAGTGTTTCTCGCGTAACATCAGACCAATCATCAGTTTTTGCTGGCGTAGACTTGTCTATAATTGCTTGATCAGATGTATTTGGTCGTTTACCATTAAATGTATCTGTCATATTTTTTCAAAACAGGAGGTAGGTGCTAAAAATGAAGAGGAGAGACAATCAAGAGCATCACAAATGACTATTAACCATTAATTATTAAGCTGGAACTGCTGTTGATTGAGATAGAAATAATGTCCTTTTTTATTCATTAATTCTTCATGGGTTCCACTTTCAATTAGCAGCCCTCTATCTAGAACTAAAATCAAGTCTGCATTCCGCACAGTCGAAAGTCGGTGGGCTATAACTAATGTTGTTCTTCCGTGAAGAATTTTGGTGAGATTTTGTTGAATAATTCTTTCAGATTCGGTATCTAAATGAGAAGTAGCTTCATCTAAAATCAATAACTGCGGATTACCCAACAAAGCCCTAGCGATCGCAATTCGCTGTCGTTGTCCCCCAGACAACAAACCACCACCTTCACCTATTTGAGTTTCATATCCCAAAGGTAACTTTTTAATAAACTCATCAGCACCAGCTAATTTAGCTGCTTCTATCAATTCTGCTAAAGTTGCTCCAGGATACCCTAAGCTAATATTTTCTCGAATTGTGCCACCAAATAAAAAGGTATCTTGGTCAACTACTCCCACACAAGAACGGAGAGAACGTAAGGAAATACTGGTAATATCATGACCATCAATCCAGATTTTGCCATCAGTAGGGGGATATAAGCCTAAAACTAACTTAGAAATGGTTGTTTTACCTGAACCACTACGCCCCACTAAAGCTACCATTTGCCCTGGCTTGATTGCAAAACTAAGATTTTCTAAAATATTCACATCACTGTCTGGGTGATAGCGAAAAGTCACATTTTCAAAGCGAATACTGCCTTGAATTTGCGGCAAGTTTTGCCTTAGCTGATATTGTAAATCTTCTTCTGGTTCTGCATCTAAAACATCATTAATCCTTTCTACAGCAATTACTACTTCTTGTAATTGATTCCACAAAACTGTCAATCTTTGAAAGGGTGTAATAATATTGACTAATAGCAAATTAAATGCTACTAATTGACCAATTGTTAACTGATTCTGGATGACTAAATGCGCCCCAAACCATAACAAGGCAGTAGTTACCAAGGCTTGAATTGTGTTACTAATTATTTGCAGACGGTTACTAATAACTTGGCTGGAGAAGTTGGTTTTTACTTCTTGATTTAATAACTCTTCCCAATGCCAGCGTACATTTTGTTCGACGGCTGTAGCTTTTACTGTTCGTACACCAGTTAGGGCTTCAATTAAGTAACTGCTCTCTTTGGCAACAGCATTAAATATTTCTCGTGAAATCCTTTGGAGAAAAGGTGTAGCTATCAATGCTAATAAGGCAAAAGGTGGGACTATAACTAATACTAGTAGTGCCATTTGCCAGCTGTACCACAGCATTAATCCTACATAAATAAAGACGGTGAATAAATCTAACAGGATAGATAAGGCTTCACCAGATAGAAATCTTTGAATTTTGCGATTTTCTTGGATGCGAGAGATGATATCTCCCACATAACGTGACTCGAAAAAACTCAACGGTAGCCGGAATGTGTGGCGAATAAAACCCACAATTAAAACTAAGTCGATTTTGTTAGCTGTGTGGTCTAACAGATATTGGCGTAACCCTATCATGGCGACGCGAAACAAGTTAAACATCAACAATCCTAAACCCACGGCTGTTAATGTGAGTTCCGATCGCTGTACAACCACACGGTCTAAAATTAACTGGGTAAATAAAGGGGTAATCAGTCCAAATATCTGGATAAAGACTGAAGCAATCAACACCTCCAGTATTACCAACGAGTGGGGTTGCATTAATCTCAAGAATTGCCAAAAAGGTGTAGAGGTTTCTTTGGCATCTTTGAGGGCGGCTGTTGGTTGCAACAGCAAAGCATAGCCAGTCCAGTTACTTTTAAATTCGCTGTGGCTGAGGGTTTTTTGACCAATGGCGGGGTCGCCAATAATCACATCTTTCGGTGTGATTTCATAAACAACTATATAATGTTTGCCTTCCCAATGAGCGATCGCTGGTAGTTTTTGCTTGGCTAACTGGTTGAAACTAGCTTTGACAGGTCTAGTATTAAAGCCGAGACTTTCCGCCGCCATCACTAAACCGCGCAAAGATGCACCGTTGCGGTCTACATTAGCAATATCTCGCAAGCGATTCACACTAAAGCGTTTACCCCAATAGCGAGACACCATCACTAAACAAGCTGCACCACAGTCAGAAGCACTTTGTTGAGCAAAAAATGGATAGCGCCGAGTGACTTTTTGCCATAAATGGCCGACTCGCTGGGTAGGGTTGGGGAAGTAAGCTTTGCTAATCTTTTTGTTGTCTGCAAGTTCGACAGGTGGCGCAACAATGTCTATTTGATGATGTGATGTTGTGAGGGGAAAATCATCTGAGTCTGTCTGTTGTGGCGAACGGGATAAGGCTTTAGTCCAAAGATGACCCCGAATTTCGGGATATTTGGCCATTAATGGTTGCAATATATCACCGGGAATAAAGCACAGTTGTAAATTAACGGAAGCCCTAGCTGAATATGGTTTGAAGTTAGCTTCTGGAAATAAGGTAAATTCCGCAAAGGAAGTTCCTGTTTCTAACGTGGCAATTAATTCATCGGCTTCATCTAGTAACCTGACTTTGCCTGATACCACAATATAAATGCCCGGTTCAACATTTATGCCTTGCCAAAATTTACCAACTTTGGGATTAAGGGATTTTGCTTGTTGCAGACAGAACTGAAATTCTTCGAGCGAGAGGGAACAGCCCAAACTTGCGTTGAGTTGTTCTAGAGTAACCAACTGAACAGATAGATTATGCGCCATAAGGATCTACATTTCTGCCTAATTTTGTAAATTTCATCGACAAGAAATCGCTATCATCTGTTAATCTTGCCGATCGCAAATCTTTAATCAAAATTTTGGACTCATTCGTTGGCTGAGTATTGCTTACTTCAGCATTTTGAGATTTTGGTAATGTAGACAACCCCATTTGTTTCAGGAGTCGTTTAATATGGCGATCGCTAATTTCCACACCTAATTCTTTTGCTAAATGTTTTTGTAGCCAATTGGCTGTCCATCGCCGAAAAGAATAGCCATAGTCACGGGGGCTATTACTGACAAGTTCTTTCAATCGCTCTAAATATTGCTCATTCACCGCTTTTGGGCGACCAATTGGGAAATCTTGCCATTGATGCGCCATTCCCATTCGCGCAATGTGTATCCAATGGCGTGCTGTAGCAGCACAACAGCCCAAAATCTGACAAATTTCTGTTTGTGACTTTCCTTCATCCGCCAACAACATAATTTCAATTCGCTGACGATAGGAATCAGATAAATCTTTTTGCAAATTTTCTTGCAGCAGTTTGCGCTGAAACTTTGTTAAATACTTACCTGTAGGTGCTTGCGCCCTTGGGATGTCATGTTGTGCTTGTTGGTACGACATAACGGTAAAAATGCACTATAAATTGATATGTCTGTTGTTATTTACCCAATACAGATTAGACATCAGGTAAATGACAATCAGCGGTACAGGTTAAATTGCACCGGGCTATAAATACATATACAAAAAATTAATTTCCGTAAAAACAAATAAATATTTTTTTCGTTTCAATTCTCATTGAATGATGAAGTCTAGGTGATATCTGTTGTCTAGGCGATGAGGCGATCGCTTATTAGATAAAAAGTTTTCGGGACATAAACTAAAACATTTATGTCCCGAAAATCTGTGAAATTAATTCCTAAGTTTTACAGCTTAAATATTTAGTTTGCAAAGCTAAGTTTTGTCCCTTAATTATTTACAAATTTATATCTCTATGGTATCTAGCAGAAGATTTTCATCAAAATATATATGCTTTATAACATATATATACTATTTATAATCAATTAAAGCAGTTTGGACAAAAATTAATATTTTTGATTATATAGTGACTAATAATAAGTAATTTTAAACTGAGTATAAAGAGTTAATTTTTTGATTTGAGTCAAACTGAAGCTGATGTGTAGCTTGTTGAGTTTGCTGTTTCAGCCATTCCGCAAATAAATATGCCACAATTTGTTGGCGCAGTTGAGCATCTAACTCCGGCTGAATAATTTCCTCCACCAAAATCAAGTGAATTCCTCTTGATGTAAAAATTGGTTTGAGAAGTTGGGGTGGCTGAACAGTAAAAATAGCCGCAGATAGTTCTGGTAATAAATCTCTGCGGCGCACTAACCCACGATATCCGCAAGCGCGACGTAATTCTATATTTTCGATGTATTGGTGAGCAACTTCATAAAAGCTAATTTCACCTTCTTTAATAGCGTAAAAAAGTTCTAATGCTAAATCTTCATCTTCTAAAATAACTTCATACATAATTACACCAGCATAGTCTAGCTGGTGGGCAAAAAAGTATTCTTCAACTTTATTTTCAAAGAGATGTGCTGCTAACTTGCCAAAAATCAGACTGCTATGTGTAATTTGTTCAAAATCATCAAGGGATAAATGGTTTTTTTCCAGCCATTGCCATGTTTGTGCCGCACTATCAAGATTATTAGCTAACCGAATTTTATCTGCTGCTTGTTGCAACTCCTCTGTTTCTACCCTAATCCCATTTTCCACAGCAGCAGCTTTTACAATATGATCAGCGGTAATTTGTTCAATGATTTCTGGCAGTTTACAAGATAGTTTCAGTTGATGCAGAATATCCTGGTTGGTAATTACGATAGGGTCTGTCATTTTCATTAATTTATTGATGATGTGGAACACAAAAAATGAGATATAGTAATCCTATTTGATTGATAAACTACTTATCTAGATATGAAAGAATAAGTAGATTTATTGACAAATCATTTAGGATTGCTATACCTTAATTGTTATATTAAACTAATACTTTATCTGCTGATCGCTTTAATGCAGATAGAGATTCACTTTGGAATTTAGGTGCAGCTTTAGGCTGTAATTTTTGTTGCTGTTCTTCGAGTTCAGCTAAACGCAAATTACTCCAATTTACAAGTCCGGGATTTCCCAAGCGAGGAGCTATATTCGATAGGTGTTTGACAACTGAGATAGCCTCTGGCTCGATTTGCAGAGAAGCCAGATAACAGTCACTAGCTAATTCTAATTCACCAATTTTTTCGTGACATTGACCAGCCATAAACCAAGCCACTGGAGTACCTGGAGGGCCTAACCTTGTAGCTGAACGATAAACTTTGGCAGCTTCTTCCAGTTTACCTTGCTTGCTCAACACCTCTGCCAACTCTAAGTGATATCTAGGCTCTAAAGGCTCTAGTTGGACTATTAGGCGTACTCGTTCTTCTGCAAGATCGAGATCTTTGAGCCAGATAGACTCTTTAGAACGGCTTTCCATACACAGGCTAAGATTTTCCCGCGCTACAATTTGTTGCAATTCATTTTCAGGATTTAAACTTCTGGCGTGAGATTCGCATAAATCCATTTCTTCAACTACCTTCTGTTTATCTCTGCGTAAAAATGGCACAAAAGAAACAGAACGATAGTACATACTCATCAACAAATTAAATTCAAAATCGTTGAGTGAAGGTTTTAATTCTTGAATGTCCTTGGTAACTACTTCACGCCAAAATTCAGATGCGGCTAAATCTCCAAATGTTTTGGCATACTCAACTACCATTTGTAAACCAGCATTGATTTTTACCTTACTTCCTGATGGCGCATGAGTGGCGATCGCTTCAATTTCTTGTATGTAATCAAAGGTGCGATCGTCAAAGTGAGTAATCAAGCTCGAAAGCGCTCTACACCATGCGAGAGTAGCCAGTTCTACATCACTGGCAATTTCTGCACTAGATATCTCTGGGATATACTCTTTCACTACCCGATGAAAGCACAAGCTTCTCAACAAATTCATCACGCGTAGTTTAGTGAGATTTGGCAATTCTTGATAATTTGCTAAATACTCACAAAATTTTTCCCAACGCTCGGTACGTAATTCTTTTGCTAGTTGTAGTGGATGATCAATATGGTATTGAAACATCCCAGTTTCTTTTACCAGAGATTCTCTAAAAAAAGGAGAAATATTTACTTGTACAGTATAGGGAAGTGTTTTGTTATTTATTAAACTATTATAACTAAATTCAATCCCATAATGATGTGGTTTGCCACCATTTAAAGGGCCAAGATCAAAATATTGTCTATTTAACCAAGCTATTGGTGAACTATTAAGAGTTGGCATAAAATTATCTCCTGATTTTTATCCCTAAGCAGTTAATACAGTCCTAAGTAAATAAAGCGATGATGAGAATTGGCTAGATATGAGATAAATCACAGTGACGTTAGTTTATATAATTAACTATGTCACTGTGGAAATTCCTTTTAAAATAGTTCTGAAAGCAGCAATAAATATTGTGTATTTCAGAACTATTTTAAAAAACTATCTTAAGCTAAGAAAGAAGACCATTTAGCAACTGCAAAAGCAACTCCACCACGTACAGTTGTGAAAGCTGTAAATTCGGGTGAATCTTTGGCAGATTTAGCCTTTAAGTCAATGATTTCATCAGCAGTTTTTTCAGAGTTGAGTTGAGTGATTTTAATTTCAGCCATGATAATAAACCTCTAGATTCAAGTTGTTTTTGGGAAGCAAACTGTGATTTGTCTCTTCCTATTAACATCATGCTTTCTTTGATTTTTGAATGCAAGAGAATAGCAAGTATGAATCGGGACAAAAATAGCGCACTTTCTGTGGGTTTAAATCGAAATGATGAGGTATTTTTTAAATTGGATGTGTCTTGTAGCATTCTCAATTATTGTAAGTTGAGCAATGTCCACACCGTAAAAATAGGGGTTCAATAAAATCTGCACATCGCCCATCTGACTTGAATTGCAATAAAGTATCTGACACCAGATGTCGCAGAATAGAATTAATTATGTCTCTTTTTTCTCATCAATATTTAACTAGAATTTTCTGCTGAAAGCAGAAAATTAGGTTGGTAGAGCAGTAGCGCAACCCAACCAAGTCTTGATAATGTTGGTTTACCAAAGCCAAGCTCTGCCTAACAAGTATTCAACAAGTCAGTGAGTGATGCGATTGCAAACAGCCTTTCAGAGTTTAAAGCTTGATTAAAGGTAACGTAACGATAAATGTAGTACCAACGCCAACTTCGCTATTCACCATAATCTCGCCACCATGTGCATCCACACACTTTTTGACAATTGCTAAGCCTAAGCCAGTACCAGGAATTCTGCCGACATTTTCTGCACGTTGAAAAGGCTGAAACATCCGCTTTTGGTCTTGTTTAGGAATGCCAATACCCCAATCTTGAAAGCGAAACATCACGGAATTTTCTTGGCCAATTAATTCAAATTGAATTTTGCCATTAGGTAATGAATATTTAATCGCATTGCCTAGTAAATTACCTAAAATGTGGCGCAGTAATGTTTCATCCAAGACGGCTTCACCAACTCCTCCATAACTTGCAAAAACTAGAGTTAAATTTTTATCTTTAAGAGATAATTGTGCTTCTTCTACTAGTTGACGGCAAAATATTTCTAAATCTAATAGCTCAAGGTCACATTGAAATTTGCCGGAATCAGCCCTACCAATTAACGACACTTCATCTAACATTTGTGCCATATTCTTGATGGCTGTACGAATCATCTGTAAATGATTCCGCTTTTTCTCTTGAGTTAATTTATCTTCGTTATTTTGAAGTAATCCAGCGGCTAAGAGAATGGTATTTAGCGGTTGACGAATATCATGAGAAAGCATCGAAACAAATTCTGATCGGAACTGGTTGATTTCGTTAGCTTTCACTAGTTCGGCGGTGCGCTCATCAACCCGCACTTGTAATGTCTGATTAACTTGACGTAATGTTTCTAATAGCTGTTTACGCTCGATCGCATAACATATAGAGCGAACCAAGCCATTAGCATTGACTTGACGCTTGACTAAATAATCTTGCGCTCCTTCCCTAACTGCTTCCACTGCTAGTTCTTCGTCGTTAGTATTGGTGAGTACGACAATTGGCAAGCTCGGCGCACAATTAATCAGCACTGGCAGAGATGATAATCCTTGACTGTCGGGTAGGGTGAGGTCTAATAAAATGATGTCGTAATTGTTGGTTCTGAGTTGATTGAGTCCTTCTTGCAATCGCTTGACATGAACTAGCACAAATTCTTTCGCATCGGCTTGCTGCAAAAACTCTTGCAATAACCTAGCTTCTGCCAGATTGTCTTCAATTAACAAGATTTTTACTAAGCTTCCAGCCATAGTTTTCTGGTTTCGATCCTGGGAAGTGAAAAGGCAAAAGGCAAAAGGCAAAAGGCAAAAGGCAAAAGGCAAAAGGCAAAAGGCAAAAGAAATCTTGAGCTTTAGTTCTGATTTTTTCTTTTTTACTTTTTACTTTTTACTTTTGCCTTTTTACTTACTCTGACGGTAAGGTGACGGTAGATAGCCAAAAATCTTCGATGCCTTTGACGATTTGGAATAGTTGGCTGAGGTTACGGGATTTAGTAATGTAGCAGTTTACATGGAGGTCGTAGCTGTGAAAGATATCATCCTCATTTTTTGAGGTTGTCAGCACAACTACGGGGATACGTTTGAGTAGGGGGTCGTTTTTGATTTCTGCCAATACTTCCCGACCATCTTTTCTAGGTAAGTTCAAATCTAGCAGAATCAGGTCAGGACGGGGAGCATCGGCATACTCTCCTTCTTGGCGTAGGAATGCCATAGCATCTACCCCATCTCTCACCGTCACTACTTGGTGCGGCACTGAGCTATTTTTCAATGCTTCTTGGATTAAGCGCACATCGGCTTTATTATCTTCAACCAAAAAGATTGTTTTGAGCTTTTCTTCCATTTCTACGCTCACGCTCGCGCCCTCCAACTGGAATTGTAAAGTAGAAGGTGGCTCCCTCTCCAAGTTGTGATTCTACCCAGATCCGACCACGATGGCATTCGGCAATCTTTTTACAGATAGCTAGACCCATCCCTGTACCAGCATACTCATCTCGTGTATGTAGGCGTTGAAAGATGACAAAAATGCGATCGCTAAATCTGGGGTCAATGCCGATACCATTATCGCGCACCCAGAACAACCATTCATCTTCTAATCTCTCGGCTCCTACATGAATTTGCGGTGGTTGGTCACTGCGGAATTTGATGGCGTTAGCTATCAAGTTCTGAAATAGCTGCATTAGCTGGGTACTACCAGCCATAACTGTGGGTAAGGGGTCATGGGTAATTATAGTACCGGTTTCGGCAATGCGCTGTCGTAAGTTACCGAGGGCGCGTTCTAGGGCTGTTTCGACTTCAGTTAGTTGAAAGGCGATCGCCTGTGTATCTACTTTGGAGTATGCTAGAACATCATCTATTAATGTCTGCATCAAGCTGACTCCCTGAACGGCAAAGTTAATAAACTCTTTGGCATCTTCGTCCAGTTCTGCGTTATAGCGCATCTCCAATAACTGCACATAATTCGCCACTTGATTGAGTGGTTCTTGCAAGTCATGAGAAGCGACGTAGGCAAACTTTTTCAATTCAGCGTTAGAACGTTCTAAATCCTGCGCTAATTGCGCTAGTTCATCGGCTTGGCGCAATACAATATTAACAATCGCTTTTCGTAATTCCAGCGCAGCTTTAATTTCGACGTATTGCCAAGGTAAAGATGTCAGGCGGACTGTTTCTTTCCATAGTTCAAAAGATTTGCGGGGACACAGACGCACATCTCCATCTGTCTGGCTAACTTCAAACGCTCTATTAGGATCACCACCCCAATTTACAGTTTGAATTACTTCTGGTCGGAACCACAAAACATAATTGCGCTTGGAAATCGGAATCGCTAACAAACCACTAGCAACATTTTTAAATCTTTCTGCATCGGGATAAACCTGGGGCAAAGAATTTGTATAGAAAACTTCTTCATCGACGTTATTCTTTAACCACTGCACTAAAAAATTCAGGTCTTCTTCTGCGGGAGTCTCACCTATTAATGTACAATGCTCACCAAAACACACAGCCGCACCTTGGGCGCTGGTTAAATCTAAGAGATTTGGCTGATGTTTGACTAACCCATCAATAAAGTTTTCTTCTTGGGACATATATTCAACCAACAATGATTGAATATGTGTCAAATTCATGCGATAGTCGTAATCTTCTGTTTCTTCTCTGGCGGAAATTTCTGCAAATATCACTCTGCCTAAAAATTCGCAGGCTTTCCGCAATTCGTAAGAAACAAATTTAGGTGTTTGATGATGACAAGCAATCAATCCCCAGAGTTTGTTGTCTTTAATTAAAGAGATAGTCAAAGAAGCACCCACACCCATATTGTGCAAGTACTCAAGATGACAAGCAGCAGGACTGCGGAGAATTGAGTTAGTTAAATCTGATGAACGCTGACTAACTGGATTGATTGCCGGAATCAGTTGAACTGGTGCTGCCTGAGCATCTGGGATAATTCTAATAGAATTAGAGGCAAATAATTTTCTGGCGGGTTTGGGAATATCTGACTCAGGATAATGTAAGCCTAAATATGGTTCTAAGATTTCTAGCTTTTCTTCGGCAATAACTGAACCATGTCCATCATGATCAAATTTGTATAGCATTACCCGATCAAAACCAGTTACCTTCCGTACTTCTTGGACAATTATCTGACAAAAGTCCCGCAGCGTTGAGGTTTTTTCTAACTGGTTAATAGAAGCTTTTGCTAGATGGTAAAAGCTTAAAAATGGGATATTTTCTTGAGAAAATGTCGGTTCTAGTTCTAAGATTAAATTCCCTTCTGAATTGCGGTGAAAAACTGCGTCGAAAACAACGTATTCATCACCTTTTTTTCTGAACCAAAGTTTTGTTGGGTTGATAAATTCCAGATTATCTTCTGCTAACCCTGCTTTAATTCTTTCGAGTTGAAACGAGTCAAGTAAATCTTCTAGTTTTTTTTGCAACATCTGTTCGGGTTCTATCCCGAAAACAGTCCAAGTATTATTACTAATTTGTAATATTTCTAATTCTGGTTCTGACAAAACTAACAGCACTCCGTGCGGCTGAATTTGCCGAGATGTATGAATCGGAGCTTCTTTTAAGCTAGTAACATTGATGCTCGGAAGTTGTAAGTTTAATTCCATTAGGATTCTCCTCTATACCTAGAGAGCATCAAAAATAGAGTCTATAGAGGTTCTACACCTATTGACTTTATAGCTTTATGACACTTTCTAGATGTAAGCTTGTATAATTTTTATTCTAGAAATTAACTAGTTAATCAATTTTTACTGTTAAAAACGCAGAATGATGGATTATGAGAAATTTCTTCATCAATTCTGTTTTTGGCGATGCTTAACTTTTAATACCTCAGTTGCGTTGTATATCTTTTATCTATCCTGCTTGCGTTTTCAGTCTAGCAGGCAGGCTCTATAAATACAGATAAGAAATGTAAAAAATATATGATTGTTTACACTGTATATATGTAGCAATATTAAGGATAAAAAGCTTAGATTATAACAGGCATTTTAAGGCTAAATTGCTTTAAATCCAAGAGTTAAACCACATCCGTAGTTTATAACCTGCGGATGTGATAGGTAAACCTAAATAAATGGGCAACCAATACACAAAAGCTACCAAAATCATCAAAGAAATGGTGACACCGATCGCCTGTAATTGCCGATAATAGCTACGCAGACATTGATCGACAAACCAAGCGATCGCTAAAAATGCAAATACCACAGCAGTCATGTAGTGGTAAATAAAAGCGCACCTCGATACCCCCATCCACGGGACTAAGTTAGTGGCATAATTTACCACTAAATATAAGGCAATCCATGTATCAACAGTGAGATTTTTTGGTAAGGTAAACCTTTTTTGCTGCTGCCAAAACATTACCATTGAAGCAATGAGCATCCCAATTAAAAATAAAATGGCAGTCACACCAAACCACCACAAAAAAGGATTACCCATTGCATGAACATCATAAATAATTTTCCCGGCACCAGCAGGTAATTCAGGCCCCAAGCCAGGTAATGGATCAGTCGCTTTTTGGGCTGTTTGGTAATAATATGCCATTGGTCGAGTTAACAACGGCCATTTATACCAAGCAGCACAGTAGGGATGTACTTCAGCATTATTCCCACCCAGCCGTTCATGAAAAGCTAAGATTTGCTTGTGGACGGCGATAAATCCATATTTGGTATCTAGTTGTAAATGGGGAATCCAAATCAGGCTATAAACGGTAAGTGGGAGAACTCCTAAAAATAAGACAACTTGCCAAACATATAATTGTGTTAACTTTTGCAGCGGTGATAAAGATTCTTGATTAATTTCTGCATCATTATGATTGATTTTTGTGACGAATATTTGCCATATCCAAGCAAATATCCACAAAACATAAACACCAGCTAGAAAAAATAAACCATTCCATTTAGTCGTAATAGAACAACCAAAGGCGATACCCGCAATTATTAAACATAATTTCCGTTTTTGTCTCTGGTTATTTAAGGCTAAAAGAAATAACCAATGCCCCAACAAACCAAATAAAACTATATATATATTGATTAGCGCATAGCGAGATTCAACGATAAATATGCCATCAACAGCGGTGAATAAGCCAGCAATTAAGGCAAAACTGCGCCGAGAACTTAATTGATAAGCAATCCCAGCAATTAGTAAAGGGATAAACGAGCCTAAAAAAGCATTAATCCAACGATAATCCCAAGGCGATCGCAGCGAACCTGTGAGTCCATTCACGCTTTCATGCCAAAATGGTACATGACTACCTAGCCAGATACCTAGGGCAATTATCAGTTTTCCTAACGGTGGATGACCATCGAAAAAAGAAACATGGGTGAGATAGTTATTCCCAAATTTAGCGTAGTAAATTTCATCAAAGACTAAGGTGTTAAACCTATCTAGTCCCCAAAATCTCAAAGCGAGTGAGAGTAAAAAGATACTCACTAACCCAATGCGGAACCAATTTTTAGTCATTAGTCAATGGTCAATAGTCTTTTGTTATTTTCCCCTTTGTTCTGCTTTCTTTGGAAAAATTTTTTAGGGTGAGCATTGCCCACCCTAATGATAGTGAATTTTAGGCGATCGCAAATTCTGAATTTTGCCGCAGTTCTTCAGACCGGAACCCCAACACAATCTGATTTTTTGGTACGCCAGCATTAAGTGGCTCTTCTTCAAGAATATCGGTAAAAACATCCTCGTGAACAAGAAGAACCCCGACTTCTTCAAGAAGTCGGGGTTCTGAGTCTCTAGAATTTGAAATTTATCGCTTTACTTAAGACTCAGGATTTTCCACTTTTGCGATTTCCAGCATTGTTTTTAACACAGAATCGGGATTTAAACTAATAGAATCAATGCCCTGTTCGACTAAAAACTGGGCAAATTCTGGGTAGTCGCTGGGTGCTTGTCCGCATATACCGATTTTACGGTGGCGTTTTTTGGCGGCTTCAATGGCCATTTTGACCATTTGCTTAACTGCGGGACTGCGTTCATCAAATAATCTGGCGACTAAAGCCGAATCTCTGTCTAAACCCAAGGTTAGCTGAGTTAAATCATTGGAACCAATGGAGAAACCATCAAAAACATTGGCAAATTCTTTTGCCAAAATTACGTTACTGGGTAACTCGCACATAACATAAACTTGCAAGTTATTTACACCTTGTTGCAAGCCATTTTTTGCCATCTCTGCTAATACTAACTTTCCTTCTTCGGGAGTGCGGCAAAATGGAATCATGGGGATGACATTTGTTAAACCCATTTCATCCCGAACTCGCTTGATGGCTTGACATTCTAAGGCAAAAGCGGCTTTATAACCCTCATCATAATAACGTGCTGCACCGCGCCAACCTAGCATGGGGTTTTCTTCATGAGGTTCAAATTGTTTACCACCTAATAAATTGGCATATTCATTACTCTTAAAATCTGACATCCGCACAATCACAGGTTTGGGGTAAAAGGCGGCGGCAATTCTGCCTATACCTTGGGCTAATTTATCAACAAAATACTGTGGTTTATCATCATAAAGTGAGGTAATTTCTGTTATTTGGGCTTTGACTTTTGCATCTTGCAATTGGTCGTAGTGAATTAACGCCATTGGATGAATTTGAATTTGATTTGCAATGATAAATTCTGTCCGCGCTAAACCTACGCCATCGTTGGG
The DNA here is from genome assembly GCF_059384975.1 of Nostoc sp. C96. Classification (NCBI taxonomy): domain Bacteria; kingdom Bacillati; phylum Cyanobacteriota; class Cyanophyceae; order Nostocales; family Nostocaceae; genus Nostoc; species Nostoc sp. C96. Next base: position 3,691,954 of record NZ_CM182020.1, read on the forward strand.
AATTGCAGATAAACTAAAAGCCTCCTGGGGATTTCCCACATTCATTAATATTTGCGTGCGAGTGCGGGGTAAGTTTTCTAGAGGAACTTCTTTGACTTCAAAAGGTAACAAGCCGGGATAAACTTGACCGTCTTCGCCTTCAGCACAAGAAACTGTAACTTCTTGATTGTTTTTGAGGACTTGTGTTGCATTCCCGCAACCAACGATCGCCGGCACACCCAATTCTCGTGCAATAATCGCTGCATGACAGGTACGTCCACCCGCGTTGGTAATAATTGCACTGGCGCGTTTCATAATTGGTTCCCAGTCGGGATCGGTTCTTTCGGTGACTAATACATCCCCTGGTTGGAATTTGTCGATATCGTGGACATTAACAATGACACTCACTTTACCTTGGCTGATGGCTTCGCCTATGGCGCGTCCGGTAACTAAAGGGGTTGGGGTTTCTTTCCCTGATATTAAGCGATAACTCCGCAAGACATTGCCATTTTTCTGCGACTGCACAGTTTCAGGACGTGCTTGGACTATAAATAGTTGATTAGTAATGCCATCTTTTGCCCACTCAATATCCATTGGGGTGTAATTACCGTGGACTTGGGAGTAATGGTCTTCGATAACGCCAGCCCATTTTCCTAGTTGTAAAATTTCTTCATCATTCAGGGCAAATTTAGTGCGATCGCTTTCACTAACGGGTACATTTTTGGTTAACTTACAATTATCATCATCGGCTCTAACTGTTAATGTATGGGCGCTATCAGCAGCACAAGCCATGATATCTATTTCCGTTGCCGGCACATAAATCATTTTGATTTCTTTACTACCCAATTTCTTATCTATAATTGGGCGAAAACCTGTTTTTAATGTTGGTTTAAATACGACATATTCATCGGGATTAACTGCACCTTGAACAACGTTTTCTCCTAAACCATAAGCGGCGGTAATCAAAGCGGCATCTTTAAACCCGGTTTCGGTATCAATAGAAAACATCACCCCAGATGTTGCTAAATCAGAACGCACCATTTTTTGGACACCAACTGATAAAGCCACATTAAAATGATCAAATCCTTTTGTATGGCGATAAGAAATAGCACGGTCAGTAAATATAGAAGCAAAACATTTATGACAAGCTGTAATTACTTCATCAACACCAACAATATTTAAATAAGTTTCTTGCTGTCCAGCAAAACTCGCATCGGGGAGGTCTTCGGCGGTGGCGCTAGAACGAACTGCAACATCAGTTTCTGTTAAGTATTGCTCACATAAACTCGCGTAAGCTTTAGCAATCGCCTGTCGTAAATCTTCAGGGAATGGTGTGTGCAGTAATAGCGATCGCGCTTTGTCTCCCCGTTCGCGTAAATTGTTTACATCCTCAACATTTAAATCAGCAAAAAGTTGGCGTAACTTGATTTCTAATCCCGCTGATTGGATGAAATAACGATAAGCATAAGCGGTAGTTGCAAACCCCATTGGTACATTTACACCTTTAGGGGTTAACTGTTGAATCATCTCTCCCAAGGAGGCATTTTTTCCACCTACTAGGTGAATATCTTTAATGCCTACCTCATCAAACCAGAGAATGAGCGATCGCTCTTGAGAAAGTGAAGACAATGTTTGATGAGATACTGTAACCATAAGTGTTACCTCCCAAATAGATACTCTAGTTAATGAGTTTTAAATTTTAGTGAATAACTTTGATATCTCGCACCCAGCAGGTATTTTGGCGCTTAATTAGCGTCTGACAAATCTTGTGGATGCTTAATAATTCCTTTGGGATCACGATAACAAATAAATCCAAGTTTTGGGTAGTATGTGCAGCATTCCTTAAAATAGTTCATCACGCGTCAACAAATACTGCATGAATTAGCAACTTTCTCAAATAATTACGCAAAATGTAACGAAAAATAAAGAGATATTGCATTGCAACATCTCTACAAAGGTTCAGGGTAGATGCAGTATTTTCATTCGCTATGAAGTTAACGAGGCTGATTCCGCCGTTGCTGACTATCAAGATTTTGGTGAATTACTATTACTTATTATTGCTGCTTTATTGCAAAGTTCCGCGTTTTATTTGTTCGCTTTCAATTGCTTCAAATAAAGCCCGAAAATTTCCTTCGCCAAAACCTTGCGCTTGGAAACGCCTTTCAATAAACTCAAAGAAAAATGTCGGCTGTGCAAAGATAGGTTGAGTAAAAATTTGCAGTAACAAAGCGTTTTGACTATTAGCTTGCCAGTCTACTAAAATTTCTTGTTGAGCGATCGCTTCTAATTCTAAGGGCGACAAGCGAAATTCTGTCCGCTTTTTTAGCTGGGAGTAGTAAGTTTGGGGAACTGACAGTAAAGATAAACCACGGCTGCGTAATTGCGCGATCGCACTAATCAAGTTGGATGTTCGCAAAGCAATGTGTTGAATCCCCGCACCGCGATTCACAGTTAAAAATTCTTGAATTTGCGAATTACTAGAAGCTGGTTCATTAATGGGTAATTGTACACTGCCATTGCGGGAAACTAGCACTTGGCTATATAACCCAGAGCGATCGGTTTTAATTTTAAATGCTTGTTGCGGTTGCAAATCTAAAACGTTTTTGTACCAAGCCACAGCACGCTCTAACTCACCAACTGGTACATTTAATACTAGATGATCGATGGCCGTAAACATGGGGCGATCGCGTGTTTCCCGTTTTCCTCCCGCTGGTTTTTCCATCAACGTATGAGTCATTCCACCCCAAGCCGCAATTTTCCCGCATTTATAACCGAGATATTCTTGGATGGGTTCTAAGATTGTAGCTCCTTGTGCTGCTGCTTGAGCGATCGCATCTGCTACATCTGTTACGGCAAAAGCAATATCCGCCACACCAGGAGGATGTTGACGCAAAAACTCCGCAACCGGGCTTGTGGGCAATAATGGTGAAGATAGCAAAAAACAAATAGCGCCACTTTGTACCATTTCCGTACAAGTGTGATTGGAACTTATTCCACTATTAACTGCGGTAAATCCCAGATAATCTACGCACCAATCCCGCCAAGCTGGAGCATTTTCTACATAGAAGTGAACGTGAGCAATTTCCATAAATCTCGAAAATCTAGCATGAGAGCTTATCTATGTGTAAATTCTGCCTGTTTTGCTAGATTATCAAGTCCTTCCTAAGCAATAATTATGTAAGCATCCTACATGATTACACCTGAATAAGCAAGAGTTTGAATAGGAGGTTATTTAACTGCTATCTCCCATCCTTTGGGAGTTTGCTTGAGTTTAAAAGAAGTACAAGATTGTAGGAATTTAATAAAACTACCACTTAATTGCAAGCTTTTGATTTGTTCGGTAATAGATTTAGCATATTGCTGCTTAAACTCACTACCTACAAGGTTAATGTTAATATGGCTTCCGGGAGAGTTGCTAGTTAATTTACTAACAATATTTTTTAGTACCTGTTCTAATTGTAGTTTAGTACTAATACTTGTTGATGGAGAATGAGCAGCACTTTCTGTAACTGCATCTTTAGTAGGATCAATTTCAAATAATGTGATATATACCGGAGCATTTGGCTCAATTTGATGAAGTACAAATTCTGCCGGGTAATTTACAAATATTTCCCTAGCTTTCTTCCCTGGTAAGTGTTTAGCAGCTACCTGAGTAATATTTACTTTATACTTATCCTTATAATTTTGGGAGATTGTAGCTAAGTTAATCCAGTAACTATGAATGCGTTTTTGTTCTGCTTTAACTAACTCTTTAATTTGTAGAATAAATTGAGAAATATCGGGAATTTCTGGTACAGCATTATTACCTCGTGTCACAAGCTGACCTGTATAACTATTTAATACTGTAATATCTTCACCTTGTTGACTTACTTGATATACTGTTAAGCCATGTTGCCGTAGATGGTTGCATAAATTAGTCATCACTTTATCAGAAGAACAAACCAAAACTTCTCTCGCTTTGGGATATCTTTCATGAATAGATGAACCAAAGGCGATCATTTTTCCGTCAGCATTATCCTTACCTACGGGGACATGAATTAAATCGTAACCACGTCCATGCAACTCTACATCTAGTTTGCCCATGCTACACCAATTGGCAAAGGCTATTTTAATTTGAATTGGACAAGTACAAACTGTGGTTAAAAATTTTTCGGTTTCAGTGTTGATTTGTAAGTTTTCCGCATCTAATAATAAAACTGCTACCTCAGTTTTGCTACCAGAAGCAGCACAGACAAGCGTTTGTTCGGCTTCAAATGACTGAATTTCGGTGATTCGACCTGAGCCATTTAACTCAGTTGCTTTAGCATAGCTCATAAATTACCACAGGTAATTTAGCTTAGATGATTAAGTTATTATCCAAGCCAGGAAAATACCCATGTTATATCTATGCAATAAACTATTTGATAACCGTAAAACTCCTGAAAATAAATTCCCTTGTATCCCCAACTTCTTTGAGAAGTCGGGGATCTGAACATCACCAATTTTGATAAATAATAAATATAGGACTCATATTAGATTTTAGAAAAAACAGTACACACAAAATACTCTTTCCTCAGCCTGATTGCATACTTCATGCTTCATACTTTTTATCGATTTTCATATTTACTACTACCAAGGCGGCTTAACACATATTCACGGGTGCGGACATCCAAGGCGTTAGTAAAAATTTTTTTTGTCAGTCCAAATTCTACCATTTGACCAATGCGATGTTCATTGGTACTGAAAAAAGCTGTGAAATCAGATATGCGCGTGACTTGCTGCAAATTATGGCTAATAATCACCATTGTTAATTCCGATCGCAAACGCAAACTCTGAATTAAACCTTCCACCTTTGTCGCCGCTATCGGATCAAGCCCAAAACAAGGTTCATCCATGAGAATAATTTTCGGTTTCACTGCTAAAGCACGGGCTATACAGAGTCGTTGTTGCTGTCCGCCAGAGAGTTCTAAAGCAGATTTATGCAGTTTATTTTTGACTTCATCCCAAAGATCAGCGTCTTTGATAGCAGATTCGACAATTTGATCTAATTCTACCTTCGGTCGCCATCCCAGAATTTTTACGCCATAAGCAACATTATCATAAACACTCATAGGAAAAAGATTTGGCTTAGGCAGCACTATGCTGACTTGGCGACGTAATCGATTTAAATTGACTCGACGTTCATAAATATTTTGATTGTAAAATTCTACTTTCCCCTCAACTTGAACGTCAGCTTCTAATTCGTTCATCCGATTGAGGCTTTTAATAAAAGTAGACTTACCACAACCACTAGGGCCAATAATTGCTGTTACTTTGTCCTGGTAAATATCCATTGATACCCCTTCCAGGATTTTTTGGGTGTTGTAGTAAAGGCTAAGATTTTTAACTTTGATTGCTGGAATTAGCTTATTCATGCCAGAAAATCGTAAGTGTATAGATGTTGACTAAACGCAATCATGAAAATCCGTGGCTTTGTATTACTACACTGGTGATCAAACTGGAAGTTAATTTCTGCAATTTCGTTATACAGCAAATATACTGATATTAGATATCTGTATAAGATTCAGGTAAAAAATCCTGACTCTCCTTAAGATTTACTGTAAAATATGTTACCACTAAATACTACAACTTTCCGATTTTTTATTGCTAAATTTCGGATTTTTTGAGATTTATTTTTAGATATTGCCAGCAAAAAATGATATTTAGACCTATTTTATAAATTCTTCTCTAAAAAGCAAATTGTTTTTTAAAATTTGAATAAATTTGTTATAGCGCTTCATTGTTTTTTTAAATAGATTATGTATTTTTAGTAGCTAGTCTATAAGTGTCACGGTGGCGATCGCTACAAAATTGAAACTGAAATATAGATATTACATACTTACGCCAGAAAATAGAAAGAAAATCAACTTTAATGTACTTTATGTGTACAAAGTGAATTTTGTTCTGTTCTAATCATTTGATTATATTAGTAAAATATTATACTTAATTTAGACTAAGTGCTTAATCGATTAAAAAATAAACTTCTATGTTATGGCTAAATTTAAATAATACTTTAATAACTGATTTTCCAGCATTTAAATTAACATATAATTGCTGGAAAATACAGCATATTTTAAATAAGTGAAATACATAATTTAAGTCTCAAATCTAGATAGAGAGACTATTCTAATTCTGATTTATAAATTTCCACTCCAGAATTCTGCTTGATTGTTGATTCAGCAGAGATCAGGTTAACAATACATCTCTAGAAAAATACTCAAGAATTTATTGCTGCTTAACCGCATCATCATAATCAAAAATACGTCAAAGCTTAACTACTTTATAACCAATAATTAATTTTTTTATTACCTTGGTAAGTCACTTTTTTTACAGTGATAGATAAAGTTTTGACCAGTTATTAACCTGATCAATTTTTTAGCCCTTTGGAAGCACAAAGTATCAAACAAAAGAGGATCGTTGTTGTGAGTAAAATTAGCTTGAAGCTTAATAGCTGGACAGTAACTGCTGGGATTTCGATGATAGCAACTACTTTGGGTTTATCCATGTCTGCTGTTCAATCCCAAAGCGTGAAAACTATTGCAATTGATGGTTCTAGTACTGTTTTCCCCATCACAGAAGCAGTAGCAGAAGAATTTCAAAAATCTCAAGGCGGTAGAGTTAGGGTGACAGTTGGTGTTTCGGGTACTGGTGGTGGGTTTAAAAAATTCTGTCGGGGTGAGACAGATATTTCCGGCGCTTCCCGTCCGATTTTGCAAAAAGAAATTGAAGCTTGTAAAGCGGCTGGTATTCGTTATATGGAACTACCAGTAGCTTATGATGCCATCACAGTAGTAGTTAATCCCCAAAATACTTGGGCGAAGAATTTGTCTGTAGCCGAACTCAAAAAAATGTGGGAGCCAGGCGCACAGGGTAAAGTTAATAGTTGGAGTTTAATCCGCAAGGGATTTCCCAATGCACCTTTAAAGTTGTTTGGCCCTGGTGCTAATTCGGGAACTTTTGACTATTTTACCGAAGCTATTGTGGGCAAAGCGAAATCTAGCCGTGGTGACTTTACAGCTAGTGAAGACGACAACGTGCTTGTACAAGGTGTTTCCCGCGATAAAAACGCCATTGGTTATTTTGGTTACGCCTACTATGCAGAAAACCAAAAAAGGTTAAAAGCAGTACCTGTTAATGGTGTATTACCATCGCCAACTACCGTGAAAAATGGTAGTTACTCTCCTTTATCTCGTCCTTTGTTTATCTATGTCAGTTCCAAGTCTGTGGATAAACCAGAAGTGAAACAGTTTGTGCAGTTCTATTTACGCAATGGGGCAAAATTCGCCCAAGAAACAAGATATGTAGCGTTACCAGCTTCCGCATATACCACAGCCCAAAGCCATTTTGGTAAAAAGAGATTTGGCACGGTTTTTGGTGGTAAAGAGGCTGTGGGACTAAAAATTGACGAACTGCTGCGTCGAGAAGCTCAGTAATTCAACTTATTTCCTGATTTTATCTTTGAAGGCAGGAGTTAGGGGGCAGGAGGCAGGAGGAAAACTGACCCCTAACTCCTGCTATAAGCGGATGTTCAAGGGTTTAATGTCCCTACTGAACTTTTGTGAGAGTAGCTATTGTTCAGGAGGGGTCAAAATCTTCTTCTGTTGCGTTAGCTTCCCGTTGGGTACAAAACCTCCTGCCTTCTGCCTTCTGCCTCCTTCAAAAGAGCATGACTATTGCTAAAAAAACTCGATTTTCTGCCAAGCTATTACGTAATCTGCGGGAACGAATCATAGAATTTATCTTGTTTCTCGCAGCATTGTCTTCGGTAGCAACAACAATAGCTATCGTGGGTATTTTGCTTTACGAGTCGGTGAAATTCTTCCATCAAGTATCGTTATGGGAATTTTTGACAGATACTCAATGGACACCTTTATTTGATGACAAGCATTTTGGTATTTGGCCTTTAGTGGCTGGGACATTAACTACAACAGCAGTCGCCTTATTCGTAGCTATTCCCTTGGGGACAATTATTGCAATTTACTTGAGTGAATTTGCGCCTCCTATAGTCCGAGAAGTAGTTAAGCCTGTGTTGGAATTACTTGCAGGTATTCCGACTGTGGTTTACGGTTACTTTGCGTTATTATTCGTCACGCCATTGTTGCAAATTGTTTTACCCGACTTACCTGGTTTTAATATGCTGAGTGCAGGTTTAGTCATCGGGATGATGATTATTCCCTACGTGAGTTCCCTGAGTGAAGATGCGATGCGTGCTGTGCCAACACATTTACGGGAGGGATCTTATGCAACAGGCGCGACACGCTTGCAGACAGCATTACGCGTAGTTTTGCCATCAGCTATTTCTGGTATTTCCGCTGCATATATTTTGGGAATTTCCCGTGCTGTGGGTGAAACAATAGTGGTGGCTATTGCGGCTGGGGGACAACCAAATCTCACCTTTAACCCCTTGGAACCAGCGGCGACAATGACTGCTTATATTGTAGGCGTGAGTCTGGGCGACTTACCCCACGGCAGTTTAGAGTATGAAACTATCTTTGCAGTGGGACTGACGCTGATGCTGATGACCTTGGTCTTCAATATTATTGGTTATTTCCTCAGCAAGCGCTATCGAGAAATTTATTGACATGGTTAGTCAAACTATTCCCTACATTCGCAAAATTATCACGCGCAACAAGCGATCGCAAAATATTTTTAGCATCATTGGCTTGTTGGCCATGTTCGTCGGTATTATCACCTTATTCGCATTAATCTTTGACTTGTTTAGTGATGGATGGCCGCGTCTTTCTTGGCAATTTATCACCTCATTTCCCAGTCGTAAAGCCGAACAAGCAGGTATCCTCTCGGCTTGGGTAGGGACAATGTTAGTCATGCTAGTCACCGCATTAGCAGCAATTCCCATTGGTATTGCATCAGGAATTTATTTAGAAGAATACGCCCTCAAAAATTGGATATCTGCCTTAATTGAGATTAACGTTACCAACCTAGCCGGAGTTCCTTCCATCATTTATGGACTTTTGGCATTGGGTGTGTTTGTCTATGGCTTAAACTTGGGTCAAAGTGTTATTACTGCTGGGTTAACTTTGGCATTATTAATTTTGCCAGTAGTGATTGTCACTACCCGCGAAGCTCTCCGCGCCATTCCCAATAGTATTCGTGAAGCCGCCTACGCCACTGGTGCTTCCAAATGGCAAATGATTTGGGATCATGTCCTGCCATATTCTACAGGCACAATTTTAACTGGAATTATTGTGGCATTAGCCAGAGCGATCGGTGAAACTGCACCCCTTGTTACCATTGGCGCACTCACATTTATCGCTTTTTTACCAGACTCCCCCATCACAGGACAATTCCCTTTTGTCTCCTTTGCTTGGTTACTGGCTCCCTTCACAGTACTACCAATTCAAATGTTTGATTGGGTGTCTCGTCCCCAAGCCGAATTTCAGGTGAACGCCGCCGCCGCAGGTATTGTGCTAATTGCTATTACCCTCGCCATGAATGCTGTTGCTATTTACATCCGCTATCGTTTACGCCAAAAAATCAAATGGTAGAAACTCCTCTCAAAGCCTCTGTTGATTACCTCAATTTTTACTACGGTGGCAAAGTTCACGCCCTCAAAGACATTCATTTGCCCATTGCAGACAAGCAGGTAACAGCCCTAATTGGCCCTTCTGGATGCGGTAAAACCACCTTGCTACGATGCTTTAACCGGATGCACGACTTATATCCGGGAAATCGCTACAAAGGCGAAATCACTCTTAAACCAGATGGAATTAACCTCCTCAGTCATAAAGTTGACCCCATTGAAGTACGGATGCGAATTAGCATGGTCTTTCAAAGACCTAATCCTTTTCCTAAATCAATTTATGAAAATGTTGCTTATGGTTTACGAGTCCGGGGCGAATCAAAACGCGGTGTGATTGATAACAAAGTAGAAAAAGCTTTACGCAACGCTGCTTTGTGGGATGAAGTCAAGGATCGGTTAAATGATTTAGCCTATAATCTTTCTGGTGGTCAACAGCAGAGGTTATGTATTGCCCGTGCATTAGCTACTGAACCAGAGATAGTCTTATTTGATGAGCCGACATCTGCATTAGACCCCATAGCCACTGCCAGTATTGAAGAGTTGATTGGCAAGTTAAAAGAAACAGTAACAATATTAATTGTTACTCATAGTATGCAGCAGGCCGTGCGGGTTTCTGACTATACGGCGTTTATGTATTTGGGTGAATTGATTGAATTTAACAAAACAGAAGTTATTTTTCATCATCCTGTGGATAAAAAGACCGCAGATTATGTAAGTGGGAGATTTGGGTAATGTAAGAATAGTGAGGGGTGGGCATTGGTTATACCGACTTTGTAGTCTACACACTTTGAGTGTTTGGAATTAAGGTAACGTATGTGCAACTTTCTCTCAAACCTAACCTCCAACTCCTGCCCTAAGTACCTTTAAAAAGGGGGGAACTAATATCAAAGTCCCCCTTAAAAAGGGTGATTTAGGAGGCTCTAAAGTGTTTTGCTACCAACAAGCAGACTTTTAAAACAACCTCTTAGACGACCACCACAGAATAAAATTTAACAGCTTGTTTGAGAGCAATGTATGGGAAAATACAAGACTGGCCACAGTAGTGACCAATTATTTACTACCTCATACTGCAAAACATCTCAGAACAAGGACTAAATGGCTAAAAAGTTTCTTAGCAATTCACCAATTTCATTAGATAATTCAACTTCTCATACTCGCGTAGCAAAGCCAAGTTCTGAGTTCTACTCTGTTTTTTCAAAAGCAGAAGTTTTAGAAATCATTCACGCATTAGAAACTAGATGGGAAATTCCTTTAAAATATGCTTATAAAGGTCAAGGAGCGAAAATTTGGCATGAGTTTTATCAAAAATTTGTTAGTCCTAAATGGTATCGCAAATCAAGTGTAGAAATTGATCTTTTAAGGAACAATTTTGCATATATTTATAGCAATATTCAAAAATGTGAACAAGTTAATGTTATTGATGTGGGTGCAGGAAATTCATATCCGGCTAAAGATTTTGTGGCTAAACTCAATCAATTGAATAAAATTAATAAATACATCGCCTTAGATATTAGTGAAGGATTGCTGACTGTATCTAGAAAAAATTTTACAGCTTGGTTCCCGAAGATTGATTATATCAACCAACAAATGGACATTGAAAATAGCTGTATCCCTGCAAATTTCTCAGGAAACCTCAAAATCATTCTGCACTTAGGTGTAACAATGGGCAACCATCACAATAGAAATCAGGTACTGAAGAACTTTAGAAATAGTATGGATGAAAATGATTTTCTTATATTTACTAATGAAATTGGTTCTAACTCTCAATGGGATGGAATAGCCAGAGGCGGCTGTAAGTATCATGCAGAAGAAATATATCGCTCAATCAAAAATAGCATTGGGCTAAAATCTCAAGATTGTCAATTGGTTAGAAAGTATGACTTAGCAACAGATAGTGTAGTCGCTAATATCAAATTTCTGCATAATTACAATATCGATTTCAGCTTTCAAGGAATAGATAAATCTGTTGAAATCCCCAAGGGTAAAGAAATTACAATTTGGAGACATCATAAGTATGAAATGCCTAAACTTATCCAAGAACTAGAAGGTGCAGGACTAGAACTTGTTCATTACACTACTAACAAATATTCATCACATATTATGGCAATTTGTCAGGTTGCTAATAACTAATAAAACGGGCGCGATGATGTATATAATTTATTAACGCCCCGCCCAAGCTAAACACAACTGGCGGAAGTCGTCTCCACGCACCTCAAAGTTAGGATACTGGTCGAAACTTGCACAAGCGGGAGACAACAATACTACAGGTGCTTGATGCTGTTTGGCTAATTCTGCTGACCGAGGTACAGCTTTTGCCATTGTTTCGATGATTTCGTAATTGGTGTACCCTACTTCTTGTAAGCGTTGGGCAAAAGCTGGTGCGGCTGCGCCAATGAGTAATACGGCGGCGGCTTTGGCTTGGATTTTGGCTAACCAACCTGTATCATCGCCGGGTTTGGCTTCTCCCCCTGCAATCAAAATTGTGGGACTCTTCACCGATGCTAACCCTACCTCAGCTGCATCGTAGTTGGTGGCTTTGCTGTCGTTGATAAAGTCAATACCTTCCCAAGTGCAGATATGTTCTAAGCGGTGGGGAACACCAGGGAATTCTCTGATTGCTTTGGTAATTGCGTCGGTTTGAATGTCTGCTAACCGTGCTGCGGCTACGGCGATGAGGAGATTTTGTAGGTTGTGTTCTCCTACCATACGTAATGCAGAGGCTGGAAGAATTTTGGTTGGTGTGGAGGTGGCGTTTAATTTCTCAATCACCCAGCCGTCTTCAATGTAAAAACCTTTGTCGCCAATTAAAAAATCTTGGCCCTTGACACTTGTCCAATAAGCATCAGGCCAATGACTCAGACCGACTTTATTTAAATAAGCATCATCGCCGTTAAATACTTGCAATTGGGAGTGCTGCAAAAGCTTGGCTTTGATGTTGTAGTAATTTTCTAAAGTTTTGTGACGGGCGAGGTGGTCGGGTGTAAATGTTGTCCACACGCCGATGCGGGGTGCTAAGGATGAGGACGATTCTATTTGATAGCTGCTAATTTCACCAATTACCCAATCGGGAAGTTTGGGGGATAGGGCAACTTCACAAGCTGCATAGCCGATGTTACCGCAGGCAGGAGCATCAAATCCGGCTGCTTGGAATATGGCGGCGATTAAGGCTGTGGTGGTCGTTTTGCCGTTTGTACCCGTGATTGCTACCCAAGGCTGGGATTTTAAATTTCGCCAAGCCAATTCCATTTCGCCAATAGTTTCAATGCCTAGTTCTCGTGCTTTGACTAACACGGGAATATCCCAAGGTACACCGGGACTAACAACAATTAATTGGGGTAAATCAGGACTGTTTAAATCTAGGGAATATCCTAGTTTAACTGTGATTTGTTCGGCAGCAAGTTCTTGTTGTTGTTGCAGGAAGGTATCAGAGGTGTTTCGCTCGCCTAGCTCCACCTCCCAGCCTTCCCGTTTCAACAATCTCGCCGCAGCAACACCGGACTTACCTAATCCAATTACATGAGCTTTGGACATAGACTGTAGCAGAGACCCCTGGTTAAGCACTCCCTATACTAGCGCTAATTGGTAACATTTACACCACCTTTTGTTGATATGTGCTACAAATTTTTAACGATCGCCCCAAAGTCAGATAACACCCGCGCGTGATTTCGCAGTAATCCCAGCAAATTTAAACGATTGCGCTTAATTTCGGGATTTGTATCCATCACTAACACACTATCCGCACCATCAAAGAAATTGCTGACGGTAGGAGCAATTTTTTCTAACGCTGCAACTAACAGTTGATAATTACGTGACTGTTGGGCGGTTTGGGTTTGGGGGACTAATTCCACAATGGCATCATAAAACGCTTTTTCTGATGACTTTTGGAATAGTTCAGGATTAATTAAACCTGCTGGTTCTAGCTGTTTGGTATCCAAATCACCTTGGGCGGCGAGGCGGGTAGAACGGTTGACGGTTTCGTAGATTTTATCGAGAGTACCATCGTTGCGGATTTGTTGCAGATATAAGGCGCGATCGCGGACATCTAATAAATCTTGCAATGCTCTTTCTGTATATTCTGGGTCATTTTCTCCCAAAACAGCATTGACCAAATCGTAATCAATTTCTTTCTCTTCTTGCAGTAATGTCCTAATTCTTTGCAGGAAAAAGTCTTGCAAGGTTGTAACTAATTGCCCTGGTTCTTTGCTATATTCTTGGGCAAAGTTAGCTGCTGTTTGCTGCAATAAATTATCTAAATTAATTCCTAAATTTGCAGCCCAAGTAATATTTACAATCGCATTAGCAGCCCGACGTAAAGCAAAGGGGTCAGATGAACCTGTAGGAATTAACCCCAAGCCAAAAATACTAACTAAGGTATCTAATCTATCAGCTAAACCGACAACTCGTCCTGTTAACGTTTCCGGTAAAATATCATCGGCTCCCCGTGGTAAATAATGTTCAAAAATTGCCGTCGCCACCGCTTCTGGTTCGCCACTAGCTAAAGCATATTTTTGTCCCATAATGCCTTGCAATTCTGGGAATTCATACACCATTTGACTGACTAAATCTGCTTTACATAATAAAGCCGCCCTTTGAATATTTTGGCTATCTGTTGTCGATAAACCAAGTTGTGTAGCAATTTGCTCGGCAATATTAACAATGCGATTTACCTTGGCACGCAGTGAACCTAAATCTTCTTGGAAAGTTACCTTTTCTAATTGCGGTAAAAAGCTTTCTAAAGGTTTAGCTATATCGGCATTATAGAAAAACTGTCCATCTGCTAATCGGGCGCGAATTACTCGTTCATTACCTTTAGCAATGATATCTGATTTTGCTGGGTCGCCATTAGAAACAGTGATAAAATTGGGTAGTAATTCCTTGTGATTTTCTGTTTGAAACACAGGGAAATATCTTTGATGGCTCACCATTACAGTCGTAATTACTTCTGTGGGTAAATTCAAAAAATCTGAGTCGAATTTACCAACCACTGGCGAAGGCCATTCTACCAAATTAGTTACTTCTTTTAATAAGTCAGGATAGATTTCTGTGGAACCATTGAGATGATTAACGGCTGCATAAACTTCTTTTTGAATTGTAGTTGAGCGTTCATGATCATCAACTACTACATAGCCAGAACGGAGAGTATCAACGTAATCAGTTGCTTGATTAATAGTTATAGGTTTGGGATGTAATACACGATGACCATGAGAAATGCGATCGCTTGTAACTTTATCGGAACCATTAACCAATTCTATCGGCAATATTAGCTCATTCAACAAAGCCACCAGCCACCGCACCGGGCGAGAAAACTTCACATCGCCGTCACCCCAGCGCATCAACCGCTTACCTTCTAAATTAAAAATCCATTGGGGAACCAGTTCGGTCAAAATATCAGCTACGGGGCGACCAGGAGTTTTTTTATTGACAAAAACAAAATCGCCTTTGTCTGTAGGGCGAATTTGTAGCGCGTCGAGTTCCACACCTTGCTTTTTCGCAAAGCCTACCGCTGCGGGTGTTGCTTGACCATCTTTAAACGCAGCTTGGGCGGGAGGGCCTTTGATTTCTTCTTCCCGGTCTGGCTGTTGCTGTGGTAGACCTTTGATAAGCACCGCCAAGCGTCGGGGAGTACCGTAAACTTCTATAGCTTCACTGCTGAGACTATTGGCTGCGAGAGTTTGGGGAATGCGCGATCGCCATTGTACGATAGCATCACTGAGAAAATTCGCAGGTAGTTCTTCTGTACCAACTTCCAATAAAAAATCCGGCATAGGACAAGGTTCACATCAGTCAATTCCACCAGTTTACCTCGCCATCATGTTGAAGAGGTGTACAGGCTAAAATCAGAAAGTCTCAGACCAAATACAGTCATGACCAGCAAAATTACATTAGATATTGATGAAGCTTTGCTCCAAAAAGCAGAACGTTGGGCGCAGCAACAAAAACTATCCCTTGCTGATGTGATTACTAATTTTCTACGTCAGTTACCAGACAATGATGTGACACCGCAACAAGAACATCCTTTAGCCAAATTTGCTGAAATTTTGAGCGATGCAGAAGCTAGAGAATTGCAACAGGTAATTGCAGCCGAGTTTGAGCAGATACACACAAATGAATGGTAATGTAGCGACAGCTGACTTTGTTTCATCTCTCAAACTCTCACTCTCTGCGCCTCTGCGTCTCTGCGTGAAACAAATTCATACTACCAATTACGCTCAACTACCATCATCTCAGTATATTCAAACTCATTCGGACTTTGCTTCACTAGCGGATATCTTTCCTCACCCAACTCAATATAATCTTGCTCACAATCAGGCTTGGAAGAATAATAAGTCAGTACATATTCCCTACCAATTCTATTCGCCATTTCTTGCTCTACTTCTCCACGCCATTGAGTTTTCGTCACTAAAATAATTAACTGATTTGCTAACTCAGGTAATGTTTGAGCAATGCGGCGACGATAACTTTCATCTAAACTCCCAAAAGGAGAATCCATCACAATGGGAAAAGTGCTGCTATTCGGTACAGTTAAAACTTTGCGCTTTTCACTCCATTCGCGGACTTTATCAATAATACTGGCGATAAAAGACAAACTGAGAATTTGGTTCTCTCCTGTAGATGCAGCAACAAGTGATTCTACTCTGGCTGTATTTTCTACTAAGGTGAGTTCATATTTATCGCTGATTTTAGGTAAATATGGTGCAAATGATATTAATGTAAATATCTCTTGTAATCGCTTTTCTAATTGCCAACGAAACTGTTTTTCCTGCCGATTTTTAACTTCAGTTAAGCGTTCAATTGCATCTTGAGTGACGTTGATGCGTCTTTGTGCCAATAATTGTTTTTCTTCATTCAGTTTCTGCTTGGCTATTTGTTTGTTTAAAGCATCAATCTCAGTTTTTAAATGGGAAATTCGCTGTTGATTTGCACCTTGTTCTCGATTCAATTCATCAATTTTACTTTCAATTTCATCTAAGCGTTTTTGCAAACTACTAATTTCTTCGTTAGCATCTTTACGTAAGCGTTCATGAATGCTATCTAATTCAGTTTCAATTTGCGAAATATTTTGACGTAACTGATTAATTCTGGCTTGTTCTCTGTCTACTTCTTCCCAAAATGTTACAGCTTGCTTGTCGATTTCGTCTACTTGTGCGCTCATGCGAATTGCAGTTTCTTCCACCACTGAAGAACCTGCTCTTTCTAACCAATTACTTACATTTGTATGGTTATGACTACCTGCGTTTAATTCAGCACCACAAATACAACGGTTACTTTGGAGTAATTCGTTAATAAATTCCCGCGAAATTCCAGACGTTAATTCACCGCTTGCTTTCAAATTATGGATAATTGTTCGAAATTGTGTTGTAGTCTCTGATAATAGAATTGTATACCCGCGTGCTGAAATAATTTTTTTGAGTGTGTCTCTAGTTTGACGGAGACTTTCTTGATGAGATGTTTTTTGGTTTTCTAATTCTTGCCGTCTTTCTTGCAGTTCTTTAGCTGCGCTCAGTTCCTGTAAACGATTACCTGTCTCTTTTTTAAGGCTTTGTTGATGTTCTAATTCTTGCTTAATCTCTGTTTGTCTAGTGTTAATCTGAGCAACTTCTTGTTCCAACTTTTCTTGCTGTTTTAAAAGTTGTTTAATTTCCGAGTCACCAATGGCTTTTAGTTCATTCTCTAAACTTTTTTTGGCTTCACCGAGATGTTTGATAGAACGGTTAATTACCTCTACCCCCAAGAAAATCTTGATAGCTTCAGCTATTTCCGCTTTTTTGTCAGAACGAACTATTTCTTCAATGCGTTCCCCATCAAAGAAGAAGTATTGATGTAAACTTGCTGGTAAAATCTGCCCGATGATTTCTTCTGGTTTCTGGAGGGGAAAATACCATCTACCATCATCCCCAGCAACTTGCATTAATAATTCTGTTTTGAGTAAGTCGAAGTCAGTTTTGTCTTTATAAATCCGACACTGACGTTTGGCATTGTAGCGTTTACCCTCATGCTCCCAGTTTACTTCTACCCAACATTCTATCGATTGCCCAGTTTTGGCTTCCGCGATCGCTCTTTTATTTACCAACTGTTCTGTTGAAGCAAAAGCAGCACTAAACTTCTCATATAATACCCAGGTAAAAGCATTCAGTAAACTGGTTTTTCCGGCTCCATTATTACCATGAATAATTGTGGTGTTGAGAATATCACCACCAGCCAAAACTATCTCTGGTGTTCTGCCATAAAAAGAGCGGAAGTTACACAGTTTAATGGAAGTGAGCTTCATTGTACGGTTTCCTTGACAATTGCCAAAATATCATCGTTGATGGGGCTATTACTTTTTTTATCCAGCCTGCTTTTTTCTAGATTCCAGATTCGCTCAATAATTTGCCGCACTTCCGGCGAGGCGCTAGTAATTGGCTCTTGCACATCATCGATATTTTGCTCTAGCGACATCTTCGTTTTTTTATTAGCGTTTTTCTACATTGTACTCGCCTCAATTGTTGTTTTTACATCGGTAAAGCCACTGTTACTAATATTCCTAAACTCTGTCAATTAGGAATAATAAATTTCAATATTTTTTGACAAAAAAACTGTGCTTTTAATTTAATTGCTGATATAATTGCTATTTATAATTTTTTGTAATTGAATATTTAGCAACTTTTTCTATAGCAAACATACAGCTAATATTAATATTTTTAGCTCCCATCCAATAAAGTAGTTAATAAATCTGTGGCTGTGTAAGGCTTAGGCAGAAATTTATCTGCACCAGCCGCAATGGCCTTTTGCTCACTAGCAGGTAAACCACTGCTGGCAACAATCTTGACGTTGCGATTGAGGGTTTTTAGGGTACGGATGGCAGTAAATCCGTCCATGTTGGGCATAACCATATCTAGCAACACAGCGCTGATTTCTTGCTGATGTTCCACATAGAGAGCGATCGCTTCAAGGCCATCATTAGCTACTAGGGTTTTGTAGTTATAATCTGCTAAGGCTGCCTGTGTGGTTTGTTGAACCACTGCTTCATCATCTACAACTAAAATGAACTCACCATTACCTTTAGGCAAATCTGTCTGTACCATCGCTTCGATTGCTATACCTTCTCCTCTGGGTAAGAACACTTGAAATTTTGTCTGTTTACCTACCTGACTTGAGACTTCCACAAAACCGCCGTGGTTCTTGACGATCCCTAACACTGTTGACAGACCTAAGCCTGTACCTTTACCGACTTCTTTAGTCGTGAAAAAGGGATCAAATATGCGTTCTAATAACTCTGGCGAAATTCCCGTCCCTGTATCTGAGATAGTAACAACGATATAGCCTCCTACGTGAGCCTCTAGGCGCATTCGGGAGTATGTTTCGTCAATCATACGATTTTCGGCAGTGATGGTCAGCTTACCACCATCAGGCATTGCATCACGGGCATTGACTACCAAATTCATGAACACCTGGTCTAATTGAGTAGGATTGGCTTTTACCATCCATAGTGTATCTGTGGGAATCTCAGTCACGATTTCAATAGACTTAGGAAATGTCTGTTTGATGACTTTGACCAATTCTTTGAGCAAATGTCCAGGTTGTAAAAGGATATGTTGACCTTCTGTACCACGGGCAAAGGTGAGAATTTGTTTAACTAAATCAGAGCCACGTTTAGAGTTGGTTTCTAGTGTTTGGAACATTTGTTGAGTCCGCGCATCAACATTTTTGCATCTTGAAGGCAGCAATTGAGCAATCATCATCATGGGCGTAAAGACATTGTTCAGGTCGTGAGCAATGCCACTGGCGAGAGTTCCTACACTCTCCAAGCGTTGAGCGCGGTAGAATTGCTGCTCTAGTTGTTTTTTCTCAGTGATGTCGGTGTTGACTACTAGGATGGATTGAGGTTTTGCTGATTCATCGCAGACTAATGTCCAACGACTAGCAACAATAATTTCTTTCCCTATTTTGGTAATTTGCTCTAACTCACCTTGCCAAGATCCTTGTTCGATAGTAGCTTTTAGACTTGCTTCGAGTTGCGATAATGATTTTCTGTCAAACAGTTCATGAGCTTTTTTACCAAAGCTTTCCTGGGCTGTCCAACCGTACAAGCATTCAGCCCCTTGGTTCCAGAACAGAATGTGGTTTTCTAAATCGCAGACAAAAATGGCATCACTAGCGATATCAATTAAAGCTGCTTGTTCACGAATTTTCTGTTCTGCTTGTTTGCGCTTGGTGATATCTTCCTTAACACTGACATAACCGACAATTTCACCTGTAGCTCCTCTTATGGGTGCAATACGACCAACAACCCAATGAATTTTTCCTTGGGCAGTAACAAGTCGGTATTCCTCTAAAAACTCTTGTTCGCCACGTAAATAACTTTCCCAAGCTGCGAATAAAGCTTCCCTGTCTTCGGGATGAATTGCTTGTACCCAACCTTTGCCTAAACTTTCCTCAGCGCTTAGTCCCGATAATTCTTGCCAGCGAGGATTGGAATATAAACCGTTGCTGTTAACATCTACATGACAAATTGCGACGGGGGCTGAAGTACTTAGGGCGCGGAAGCGTTCTTCACTTGCTTGGAGATCTTCTTCAAATTGTTGGCGATGGGTGATATCTATATTCACCCCAATCATTCGCACTGGCTGACCATGATCATCGTAGAAAATCTTCCCCTTACAATCTGACCAGCGAATTGTACCATCCGGAAGAATCACTCGGAATTGGATGTCGTAAGGTACTTGCTCGTGAATAGCTCGAATAACTGACTGCTGTAAAAATTCGCGGTCATCGGGATGGACAATCTTTAAAAAATTTTCATAGCTAACATCAAATGTATCGGGGGTCAGACCAAATAGAGAGAACAGATGCTCCGACCACACAACTTTATTGGTTTGGAAGTTCCAATCCCAAATGCCAATGCTACCAGCCCGGAGAGCAAGTTGTAACCGTTCCTCCCTTTCCTGCAAAGCTTTTTGCGTTTGTTTGCGTTCGCTAATATCGCGCAAAATTGAAAGATGACGATGTGGGATAAAGTTAGCAACCGCCGCAAATTCTGTTTCTCGAATCTCTCCATCGGGACGATGTATAGAAAATTCTCCCTGCATCTGACCTTGTTCGGTGAACTGCTGCCAAACCTGGGCAAAATCAAAGCCTGGTTTTGTAAAATCTGCAATCTGAGAACGCAAAAGTTCCTCTCTAGATAGACCAAACAAATTACAGGCGGCTTTGTTGACTTCTACATACCTGCCTTCATCATCTACAATGGCGATCGCATCAAGAGTATGATCAAATAGAGCTTGCCACTGACCTTCACGCTGCTGGAGTGTTGCTTCGACTTGTTTGCGTTGCTCAATTTCTTGTTGCAAGCGCCGATTTGCCTCAACTAGTTCAGCCGTGCGTTCTGTTACGCGTAATTCTAACTCTGTCTGGATTTGACAAAGTGATTCCTCCGCTTTTCGACGCAGCATCTTTCTTCTCCTGCTGCAACTGTTGATTGGCTTGCCGAAGTTCATCAAACAGTAGCTCCATTGTTCAACTTTTCAGTAATTTATATTAAAGTTATCTCAAAAGCCCAATTAGTAATAATTAAGCTCAAATATGACCATTTTTTAGCCATAAAGCTAATTTTACTTTCTGGACAGATTAATTTTTGATTTTAATGTTGACTATTATATACGCAAGTTAATAGATTTTTTATAATGTTGATTTTTAATACAAAAATAGAAGTTTTATTTCATCACCAGCAGTTGCCTTATAAGTATTCAGATTATCAATAGGCTATCAAATATCTAATAAACTGTAACGTTTTTGTAAATCTAATAGCTTCATCCTAGCTTCACCAGCATTATCGGCTAAATCAGCAAATTCTATAAACCGTCGCAATTCTTTTCTTAATAAGTTGCGTTCAACTTCTATGGTTTCCCTCTCTAAATCTGGTGGTAAAACAATCATGTCGTAGATAGTCGCACGTTCCTTACTCGGATGGGGACGTAAAACTCTGCCTCGGCGTTGAATAAATTGACGAGGATTTCCAGAACTCGATAAAATCACCGCAGTTTTAATGGCGGGAATATCAACCCCCTCATCTAAACAGCGAATGGCGACTAAACCTTGTAACTCACCATTTTCAAATTGACGACGTAAAACTTCTCTCTCGGCTAACGGCGTTTGGGCTGTGTAGGTACTAACTTTATAACCTAAATCTCCTCCCAAAATTTTCACAACGGCTTTGAGTTGTTGTAGAGATGAACGTCCCATTTCCAACGAACCATCACTACAATAAAAAAGTGTATGAGTAGTGTCGCGGCGTGTTGCCATTAATTGCCGTAAGGCGGATAATTTATTTGCGGCTGCACCAATTAATCTCGCCCGTTGCATTAATAAAGGTTTTAAATCTTCATTGTCTTCAAAATTGGGTGAATTTTCAGTTTTGCGTTCTCGATATAGTAGAGAACGTCCGATTTTTTTAGTTAACTTTAAATAGGCAATACTTTCTGTTTCCGTTAATTCCACCAAAATTGGATAATACAAATAATGTACCAAAGCTCCTTGAGCGATCGCATCCCGCAATGTAAACTCTGGTTGCAGCACCGGGCCGAAATAATCAAATAAAGATTGCGTACCGCTATCATCAAAATATCTTTCAGGCGTAGCAGATAAAGCTAATCGCAACCCAACCCGTCGAGGTAAGCTTTCTTCTAATTTTGGTGCGCCTAAATTATGGGCTTCATCACCAATAATTAACGTTTTCGGCGGTAAATACTTGAGTTGCGATTGGAAACCTTCACCAATTAATGTCGAGTTAGTAGTAATGATGGTGATAAAGCCTTGAGAACCAGAACGCAAATTGTAAAGTTGAGTAGAAAGTTGACTTTGCCAACTGCGGACATTCTCAAAGGCTAATATCGGTTGTAAATTAAACTTTTCGCATTCTCGCGCCCATTGAGTAACAAGATGGCGATAGGGACACACCACCAACAGCACTTGTAAGTTAATTTGCTGGTACAATTCACAAGCGATCGCCAGTGCAGTGATAGTCTTACCACTACCAGTCGCCATTTTTAGCGTACCTCTACCGTTGTTAGCAAACCAATTAGTGACAGCTTGATGCTGATACTGGCGCAATTGCAGAGATGACGGTATCCTCGGACATCCTGGTAGTGCTTGGTGATGGTACTTACCCTTATCTTCCCTAGCAAAAGGTATTCTTAGCCGGAAAGCAGGTATTTGCTGCACCGAATTTTGCGTTAGGTACATAAAAAATCAAAAACAAAGTTGGTGATGAACCCTAATACAAAGTCAAAAGTTAAAAGTAAAAATTTTTTCTTTTGCCTTTTGACTTTTGACTTTTACCTTCAGTTATATCCACGCCAAACGCCAACAAGAGAACCTTGAACCTGTACCTGCATAGCTAAAACTTCAATGGGGCTATACTTTTGGTTAGCAGGTTGGAGAGTGACGCGATCGCCATTGCGGTAAAAACGTTTTAATGTATTACCGTAACCATCCACCCTTGCTGCAACAATTGTGCCATTTTTTAACTGATCTGGTTCTAAGACTGGCCGTAAAAATACCACATCGCCATCAGCAATTAAATCTTCTATCATACTGTCGCCTGTCACCCGCAAAGCATAGGTTTGTGGCGGTAAAGAAAAGTTGCCAAAATCTAAATAATCTACAGCCTCCGTGTAAGGCTCAATTAAACCACCAGCCGCAATATTACCTAAAATAGGTACACCTTGTTTAACTGGATGCAAAACCCTGATTGTGCGGGCTTTACCTTCAGTCCATTCAATGTAGCCTTTATTTCGTAAATGTTCTAAGCGACTTTGAATAGGTGCTGGCGACTTCAAATTCATCCCTTGCATCATTTGCCGAATTGAAGGAGAATGTTGGTGCGTTCGGATATATTCTGCCAACCATTCATATAATTCTTGTTGCGCTTCTGTTAGTCTTTCCATAATAATTGTTGCAAGTAAATACAAATGTCCCTAGAACATTAGTACTACAAAAAAATCCAGATAACAAGGTGAAAGAAAAAAATAAAAGGCAAAAGAAAGAAAAAGTTTAATTCTTTTGCCTTTTATCTTTTTAACTGTTACTGTTCACTCAGCCCCCAAAATACTAGCCAGCAAAGCTTTTTGTGCGTGAAGACGATTTTCGGCCTGATCCCAAACTCGTGACTGAGAACCTTCAATTACTTCTTCAGTAATTTCTTCGCCGCGATGGGCTGGTAAACAATGTAAAACAATTGCATCTTGATCAGCCAAACTCAGCAGTTGTTCTGAAATTTGATAAGGTTGAAAAATTGGCATTCGGTCATCAGCTTCTTGTTCTTGACCCATACTTGCCCAAACATCAGTGTAAAGTACAGAAGCATCCTTAGCGGCTAATTCCGGGTCATGAGTCAGCATAACTTCAGTTTTACCACCCGCGATCGCCCTTGCTTGTTCTACAATTTTGGCATCTGGTTCAAATCCTTGGGGAGTAGCAACCCTGACATTCATCCCCGTCAAAGCGCAACCCAGCATCAAAGAATTCGCCACATTATTGCCATCACCAACATAAGTCAAAGTTAAACCAGCCAACTTCCCAAAACATTCTTGAATCGTCAATAAATCAGCCAATATCTGACAAGGATGTTCCGCATCAGTCAGCGCATTAATTACAGGAATTTTGGCATAATTAGCGAAAATTTCTAAATCCTGCTGGGCAAAAGTCCGAATAGCCAAAATATCCAAATATCGATCTAGTACCCGTGCTGTATCTTGAATTGGTTCGCCGCGACTCACTTGGGTAACATTAGGATGCAAATCGATTACCTGTCCACCCAGTTGATACATCGCCACAGTAAAACTCACACGCGTGCGAGTGGAAGCTTTAGAAAACAGCAAACCCAACACCCTATTACACCGCAACTTTAGCTGTTGAGATTTAAGCTTACCAGCCAATTCCAGAATTTCTTGAAGTTCCGTTGGACTGAAGTCCGCCAGACTTAATACATCTCGTCCGATTAACACTGCCATATTTTTGATTTGTAAAGAACAATTATCTTTGAAGGCAGGAGTTAGGGGGCAGGAGGCAGGAGGAAGGGTTTAAGACCTCCACTGAACGAAAGTTCAGTAGCTATTGTTCAGGAGGGTTCAGAATCCCCTTCTGCACAAAACCTGCTGCCTCCTGCCTTCTGCCTCTTGCCTCCTTCATCCATTGCTGTTTCTTTACCTAGCCGTGTCAAAAAAAATACAGTTTGCCACTGTATTCAATCTTTTTGCGTCCAGCCCAGGATTTTTAGTTAGCTTTTGCTATGAATATTAATTTATCAACTTTATCGGCAACTCAAGGATTTTTTTGTCTCGATTCTCAATAACTGTAGGGTGGGCAATCTCCGCAACGCAAAAATCAGATAAGAAGCGCATTTTCACCATTGCCTATCTGACTTTAATTGAAATAAAACCACTGCTGCAAGATGTAATTATTTAGGTTTAGGGACTAACCTTCCAGTCTCGAAGATCCAAGCTAATTTTTTTCGCAGCTTCCTCTAGACAAATATTTTGCTTATGCTATAATCAGAAATCGGTGAGCTTAATAATGCCAGCATAGCACAGTGGTAGTGCATCCGACTTGTAATCGGAAGGTCGCAGGTTCAAATCCAGCTGCTGGCTTTAACCTAAATTTATTTACATTTCATTGAGCTTGATACTTTTTCAATATCTCATGAAAGCGCAACTGAACTTGATTGCACACATCCAAGTTGAGTCATTTAGCATCAATAGGATTTACGCAAAACACCTCTCAAACTCTCATTTCTCCGTTACCTATGCGTAAGTCCTGATCAATATTCAGAGTTGACCTACGCAAACACATCGTCAACTATGGGATTTAGGAAAATTTATTGAACCTCAAGAACAGCGCATTGTCTACACCAATTTTGAGGATGAACTAAGACAGATTGTCGAGATTAATTACCAACTCAAAAAACTGGCTTCATTCCATTTTAGATTTTGGATTGGGAATTGCTTTCTGCGCCTGGGTTGTGTCAATCTATTTGTCTCAATCATTTGGTGAATTGGTATCAGACCTAAACAGTACCACGAAAAGCTAGTGGCTTGGCTTGATTTAATGGCTACTAAATAGTCTAAAAAAATATGATAGCAATAGTTGCTATGATTCCTAGCCAAGAGTGCAAAGCTAAATTGGTAGAGTAATCACAAACTTCGTTCCCTGACCAGAAATTGACGAGCAGCGGATGTGTCCATGATGTTTATCGACAATGATTTGGTAGCTAATCGCTAATCCTAGACCAGTTCCCTTACCCACAGGTTTAGTTGTAAAAGATGGCTCAAAAATTCTAGCTTGCACTTCCGGCGGCATACCTAAAGCATTATCTTCGATACAAATTGTCACTGTTTGTTGCTGCTCATCAACCGATGTAGTAATTGTGATTGTGTATTGACAAGGGGCTATCTTCTGTTTTGAGGCGTTTTGATGCAGGTCATCAAAGGCATCAATAGCATTAGCAATAATATTCATAAACACTTGATTCAGTTGTCCGGGATAGCAAGTAATTGGGGGTAACTCACTGTATTGCGTAACAACTTCGATTTTAGGGCGATCGCCTTGGTCTTTAAGGCGATGCTTTAATAGCATGATGGTACTATCAAGTCCTTCATGAATCTGAAACTTGATCTTAGATGAAATATCGGCACGAGCAAAGGTTCTCAAAGATAAGCTGATGTCTTTGAGACGATCAATTCCCTGGTGCATTGATAAGAGAAGTTTTGGTAAATCCTCAACTAAATACTCTAAGTCAATTTCTTCCATCAGTTCTTCCAGTTCGGGATCTGGATCTGGTAGCTTGTGCTGTTGCAGATTCACCAAACGAAAAAGATCCTTCACATATTGCTCAATATAAGCGCAATTGCCACTAATAAAACCAATTGGGTTATTAATTTCATGACCTATACCCGCAACAAGCTGTCCCAGAGTAGACATTTTCTCACTCTGGATTAATTGCAATTGGGTTTGTTGTAACTGTTGTATAGAATGGGTTAATTCCGCGGTACGTTCTTGCACCCGCTGTTCCAATGTGCGCGTCAGATGGGAGATTTTTAGATGTAACTTGAGTCGAGCAATGACTTCTTCTTGTTGAAAAGGTTTGGTAATGTAGTCAACTGCGCCAATTTCCAGTCCTTTCACTTTGTCTGTAGCATCAGACAAGGCAGTCATAAAAATGACAGGAATACTCTGAGTGATATCATTAGCTTTCAGCCTGCGACAAGTTTCAAATCCATCAAGACCTGGCATCATTACATCAAGGAGAATTAAATCGGGATGAGCGTATTCTGTTTGTTCAATCGCTGACTCGCCATCCGTCGCCATCAGTGCTTTCCAACCACATCCCTTAATCGCTTCAGATAGCACCTTCAGATTATTCGGATTATCGTCCACCAATAATATGTGCATTGGTTTCAAAAGAGCTTCAGTGATCATTGATGTGACTCCGTGGTGACAAATTTTTTCAGGAACTTACGGATTTTTGTGGTTTGGAAATTGGCAGTAAGTTTACCCAAGGTAGTCGCAAAAGGAGTGAACTGACTATCTTGTTTAATTAACTCTGTGATCATTGCCTCGATCGCGGGAATATCCCCCATCATTGCTAGATGATATAGTTGTTGCAAAATCTCCTGAGATGGCAAAGTCAATTCACTATTCTGCTCTATTGGCTCATTCTTGGCAGGTAACTGCTGAGATGGAGATGGGGCATAGATCCAGTCCACTTTGAGGAGCGATCGCACTGCATTTAATAGTTCATCAACTTGCAAAGGTTTGGGTAAGAATGCTGTTGCGCCAGCCTCTAAACTTCGTTGCTGATTTTCCTCGAACACTCTAGCACTAGAAACAATAATCGGAATCAAACGAGTGTGGGGATTTTCTTGTAATTGCACCATTAGCTCAAAACCATCCATGTTTGGCATCGCTAAATCAAGCACAATCATATCTGGCTGATACTCAGTTGCTACTTGTAACCCTTGTTTGCCGTCGATTGCTTCTAAAGTTCGACAGCCAATTTTTTGTAGCAGACTACTCAACAGAGAAAGGTGGTTGTGATCATCATCGACAATCAAAATTTTGGGCGTACGACCCCGAATCCCTATGATTTTCTGATCGCTGGCGGCAATAGTTCCCGTATTCCAGTCATGAGACGCTGGTACTGGTAGTGTTAAATCCAACCAAAATAGACTACCTTCTCCCAAGCTACTCTGTACTTGAATTTGGCTACCCATTAATGTGGCAATTCTTTGACTGATGGCTAATCCCAAACCTGTACCTTCAGATTTCCGTCCAGCTTCACCTACTTGCTCAAAGGCCAAAAAGATTTTCTCTAATTGGTCTGGTGACATCCCAATACCTGTATCTTCAATCTGGAAGCGAATCTTCTGATAACTTATTTCTTTAGTCTCATTGCTCACTTGAGAAGACTCTTGCTCAATCACATCTACTTTAAATGTGACGCTACCAGTGTCTGTAAATTTGATAGCGTTGCCCAGTAAGTTGATCAAAACTTGCCTTAGCCGCTTTTCATCTACTTGAATCACAACTGCTAAGGAATTGTCCATTAAAATATGAAATCCAATTCCTTTTTGTTCGGCTCGAATACTACAAATCTCAGTTACACTATGTAAAAAAGTGGGTAAATGTACGTTAGTTGTGACTAATTCTAATTTACGAGCTTCAATTTTCGAGAGATCTAGAATGTCATTGATCAGCGTCAGTAGGTGGATACCGCATTGATAAATAATGCTGACTCCCTCTCGATTTTTCTCAGTCAAGTTTGGCGATAGTTCTAGTACTTGGGCAAAACCCAGAATGCCATTTAACGGTGTGCGTAACTCATGACTCATATTGGCGAGAAACTCGCTCTTGGCCTCGTTAGCAGCATCAGCAGCCTGTTTGGCCTCCAGCAGTTCATGAGTTCGCTCTTCAACTTTGAATTCGAGAGTTTTGGAATAATCTAGGAGTTGAGAGTTGGCAATTTCTAATTGTCGATTCGCTTCTTCTAATTTCTGTTGTTTATAGGCATTAGTAGTGGCAATGACGCTACTAATGAATGCTGCTAACCCTGGAGTTACTGGAATTAGAATACCGTGCAGAAACATCCCGTAGCCACCACCCATCAAAGCACCACTGATACCTACAGTTGCCCACAGAATTTTCCCTCCTGGAATCTGGCGCTGGGTACGCACACTCGCTAAAAACCAACTACCACCAGAACCGATCAAAGACCACACAATAATCCAAAATGACGCTGTAATTCCAGAAACACCGTGGAGGTTGGCTTTGCCGGTTTTTGCGCCTTGGACTATTTGATGGGCAATATTGGCATGAATAATCACACCTGGTGTAGGTTTTTGGGCAGAAATCAAAGAAGAACTGAAAGGTGTGCTAAAAAAGTCATTGGTACTAGCAGCTGTTGACCCAATAAATACCATGCGATCGCGCATCATCTTTGCCGGAATTTTGCCTGCTAACACATCTCGCATAGCCACTGTGCGAAATGCCGCTTCTGAACCATACCAGTTGAGCAAAATTTGATAGCCACCAACATCAGCATCAGAATAACCCGCCTCTTGATTTTGGAGTGGTAGATAGATTTGCTTATTCAAACGAAACTTCTGTTGCTTTTCGTCAACGGATTCTAAGGAGATTTTGTCAACTTCCAGGTACTTGAGGGCGACAAGAGTTGCCAGTCCCGCTTTAACTTTTCCCTCTTGTTTGGCATCAGTCGAGGTAAGTAAGGCACGACGCACATGGCGATCGCCATCTAACACCAAATCGGCTAATCCTACTTGATCCAGTTTTTGCAATTCAGGTGGCGGATTAACACGCTCCCCAGTAATTTTCTCCACGCCAATTAAATTGGGAGTGTTACGAAAGATTTGGACAAGTTGTTCATGTCCTTTACCTTCGGGTAAATCTCGATAGATATCCAAGCCTATGGCGCGGGGTTGTTGCGCTCGGATCTTTTCTAGTAATTGTGCTAGTGATAAATCTGGAATGGGCCATTTACCAACTGATTGGATATCGCGTTCATCAATTGTCACAATAACAATTTCGTCAGCGATGATATTTTGCGAACACCCAATTAGGGCGCGTGCTTCGCACGCACGCTGTCGCATCCATTCATCACGAAGTTTCCACTCCGGCAAATTAAAAAGTCCCAATGACTGCCCAACAATAACTGTGAGAGCGACACTGGGAGTAATAATTAAAACACTGCGAGAGCGTTGGATGAAACCTTGGAATTTACGCCACATAATTTCGCCAGAGGCTTATAACATTGATTCGCATTCGTCAGCCATGACTCCACTAAATACTTGTCTGAGATTAGGTAATGGGGATTGGGGTCTTCTTAGTTATTAGTCCCCAGTCCCTAGTCCCTAATTAGTAGATGCTACTAAGGGAACTGTTGCAATATCCTTTAAGCTAACGGAGGACAGAAGTTCTTGCCATTGCTTAATCACGGTGACATTTTTAGGTTGGGTAGTATGCAGCCCAGCCATTGTGGCTACACAGTCATACCACACACCATTTTTACCTAAAGCAGTTGCTCGCTTCAGAGCATCTTCCTGCTGCATTGCTGTTGCCAGTTCAGCAGTAGGCTGGATACGCTCAATCCAACCATCAACGTAAGGTGTACTTGGGCTAAGTGTGCCATCCACTTTCAGCGCCAAGAACCATTGATAGTTTTTCCCCACCTCTAAAGCAGGTGCATCCGCTGGTAATTTGACTGCTATTACTCCAGCTTTCCCCACAACCGGAATGGTCATTTGATACTGTGTATTACCAGTTTCATTTTTGAGGCTAAACACGGCTTCTTCTGCATTAGAAGGAGGAAGGTAGACCAAAATTGTAGGGTGTCCGGAAATCGTTGTGCCATAGAAGCTTTCTGGTAGAAGGGCGATGAGCGCTGCCGGCCCAGTCGCTGCTACAGTCGAAGGATTCAAGTAGTAAGTACCAAGACGGGAAGCTCCTCCAGATGCCTGTTGAGGAGCGCTGTTATCTTTTTTAGGGGTAAAAAGATTGCCACGGGATGCGCCTCCAGATGCCTGTTGAGGAGCGCTGTTATCTTTTTTGGGAGTAAAGAGATTGCCACGGGATGCGCCTCCGGTTGCTTGTCTAGGCGCACTATTACTTTTATTTGGAGTAAAGACATTGCCGCGAGAAGCACCTCCAGTTGCTTGTCTAGGCGCACTATTACTTTTATTTGGGGTAAAGATACTGCCGCGAGAAGCACCTCCAGTTGCTTGTTTGGGTGCAGAATTTTTAACCGGTGGAGTAAATGTTATGGCAGATGCACTAGCACATGTACTGCTAACAATCAGAGCAATGATGCTCAATGTAGTTAGATGTCGATGTTTCATTATGTTTGACCTCATCTCATTAAGCAGTGATAGAAAATACATGAATAACCACTGTACAGACAACTCCTGAAAAGCTTCTAAACACTAGTTAAAGTAGGGAAGGTTACTAGCATTTATATCCGAATTTGGATGAAAAATCCATAAAATAAGTGTTTTGTTTCATCCGAAATTTCACAGTAATAGTACGTAATCAAGACCAGTTTCCTACCAAAACAAAGGCAGACCAAAAGAACGGATCGCGGAAATCAGTTTGGCGAATTAGGTTAATTTGTGCCTGTCGTAGTGCTTCAGCTTTTGTGATTTTGGGCTGCCGTAGTTGGTCATAGAAACGAGTCATGAGCATTTGGGCGGCTTTATCTTTAACTGGCCAAAGTGTGGCAATAGTGGAACGAGCGCCGGATTTCACTGCTAAACCTGCTAATCCCAGAGCAGCACGATCATCTCCACTAGCAGTATCACAGGCACTTAGTACTAATAATTCGATCGCCTTTGATGAGTTTCCACTACGATTTTTCAGGAGTTCGGACAATTCTTTCACATTCACTTGTCCATCCCACGTAAGTAGGAAAGTATCTTCGAGACGAGAACTAAATTGTCCGTGGGTTGCTAGATGGACAACATTAGCCTTATTAGATTTGATCTGATCGGCGAGGGCTTGACTGGTGAATTGCTGGTTGAGTAAGGCTGAAGATGGCACTTTTTGGGCGATTTGCTTCACTTCTGATTCCACTGCTGGTAAAGCACTAAAACCAGCACGAGATTCACTAATCCCACCGACAATCGCATCAATGTGATTTTGCTGGAGTGACCGAGCCGCCATCAGTTGCAATCCTGGTGAAAGTGCCACAGCATACTTCTCAATCAGATATTGATTACCGTCATATAAGGCTGCCATAGGAATGTTCCGCAATCGCCCATCTAACACAAATACCAATGTCTTAGTATCTTTGAAGGCTTGATCTGCTTCTGCTGGACGAATCAACCAATCATAAATCTGTCGGGATAATTGCTCCCGAACGGTTGAGTCGGAAACTGGGTTGAGAGCAACCAGGAACTTCTCTAGAGTTTGATCAATTTCCGCTTGAGATTTGTGAGTGGCGTAGTAACGTAGTGGTTTTCCGGCTTGAGAGAAAATTACGCCTAAGCGATCGCTTAAAATAATCGGATAAACAACTGTTGCTGTCGGGTCAACTTTATCAATTTGCTGGGCTTTATCCAAACAAGCTTCCCGGAAAAAGTTATCCAGTTCAGCAACTTGTAGTGATTCAATCAATTCTCGTGCTTGAGTTAATGCTGTCTGGCTAGGTTGGTCATCTAGCAGTAAACTCACTAGTTCTCGATAGACAGGCTCAACACTTTCCCGGAAGGAAAATTGCACATCAGGATTCACCGCCACCATATCCCCGCGCAATGCCTTTAATGACTTCACTGCTTCGGTATACGCTGTAATTGCTTGAGGGTGATTACCTTGTTGTTTATATAACTTGCCAACCTGCCATGCTGATTGAGAAATCAAATCATCTGCTTGAATTTCACGGGCAATATTCAGAGATTTCTCGGCTAGTTCCTGTGCCTGAGACCACTGTTTTTGGCGACTGTAGAGTTGCGCCCACTCATACAGCGCATAAGATTGAGCGCTACTATCCTGAATTTTTTGGGCAGACTGAACAGTGCTGGCCATCAGTTGTGCCAAATCTTGACTGGGTAAAACTTGCTCTGGGTTTTTTAAGCGATTCAATGTGGCGACAAAATTAATTGCTGCACCCAAGGAACTATGACTGGGCGGCAGTTCTGACAACTGTTGTCGTAATTGTGGTGCCAGGGGAATTGCATATTCCAGTTTGTCGTAATCTACTAATAATTTGAATCGAGCTAAACGCGCTTGTAAAGCTTCATTAGGATTTGTAGCTGTGGTTTCGGCATCTTCAAAGTAATTTAGGGCGGCTTCTGGGTCTTGCAAATCAGAAGCAACTTTCCCCAGACTGGCAAGAATAGAACTTAATTGAGTTTTAGCGGCAATTTGCTGGGCTGTGGCTAAACTTTGTTCTAATACTGGCTGAGTGTTGCGATCGCCAATGGCGTGTAAAGCTAAACCCAGCGATCGCAACCCACTAACTTTAATTTCGGAATCTGGCATTGCGACTAACTTCTGCCCTAACGCCTCTAATTGCTGTTTTGAACGACGGTAAAATCCCAAACTTTGTAAGGCTTGTGCTTGGTTGATTTGACTGCCTAAGCTGCCCATCTTATCCCCTGCTTGCTCATAATATTTTTGAGCTTGTCGCCAAATATCTAGGGCAGTTTCCGCTTTGCCAGTACGTAGTTGTAAATTTGCTTGAGTATTCAGTATTTGCGCCCAGATAATTGCATCTATAGAGGGTTGAGAAGTTTGCAAAATTTTTACACTTTGTTCGATAGATTGTTGGGCGACTTCCCATTGGTTGAGTTCTTGTTGTGCCAACGATAGGTAACTTAAACTTAAAGCTTCGTTCCGGCGATCGCCTTGGCTATGGTAATTTTGTACTGCCTTCTGCCACGCGTTCACCGCTTCTGTAAAGTTCCCTGAATGGTAAAGCTGTCGTCCTTGTTCTAGCCAATTTGTAGATTCCGTAGCGGATATATTGACATTGAGGCTATAAGGAGAATTTGTTGGTGCTTGTATAGATGCTTGAGCAGGTGTAATAGTAACTGCCAAATACAAACTCAAAAGACTCAGACTGATATATAGCCAACGACGTTTTTTAATTTGGAGATTCATACGTTAGTGACTAATGGGTTCAAAGTTGGTAGAGGAAAATTTGCAGCCTGAGAAATTTCTGGAGTACATTAAATCGACAAATCAGCATTACAGGGAGATGGGGGTGCTTGAGTATTCACATTGCTGATTTGCAAAAATGCAGAGATGTCCTGTCACGTGCATCAGACCAAGTGCATAATTGCGTAACTCCTCACATCTTCACGGGGATTTTGCGGTATACCACCGCATCCTGTGGCGACAAAACTACTACCATTTGTATTAGAACAACCACTAGCTATCGGCTGCGATGAATCAGTAACATTGGCTGGCAATTCAATTAAACTCATAAACTAGTCGCCTTTTATACCCATATTTTAGTATTCCCAAAATGCTTTGGTTTCTAACTCAACTGACTAGGAAATGATTTGGGAGTTAACTGGGAGGGTAAGGGGTTTTAAAGTTTTCCTGTGTAAGTTAGTGGCGATCGCTGAATTTGAGATTGCCAAATGGGTTGTTGATTAAGATAAATCAACCATTTACCATCAGATGAAGATTTATAGACCCATTGATTACCCAAACAAACATTTGATGACATTTGAGAGAGGGAATTTGGTAAGGCTTTATCGTGGTGAATAGCTGCTTTTATCTGTAAAACTTTTTGCAACATTTCTGACTCTAACATCAGATGATGTGCTTTCAAAAGCTCATTGACATAACTTGGTTTCACGGAGCTATTAGCTAAAAAATACCGTTTTTCTAAAGCTTGTAAGTCAACTGAACAAAGATTATCTTTTTTTCGTTCTATTTCAGCATAAAATTCTTGATTCAGTTTATATGTATTCACTCCATACCAATTACGATATAGCTGAGATAACGGTGTATCTTTATCTAACGGGATAATTTTATCTAAGCCTTGTAGCTGAAAAAAAGCTTCAGTATTCAATGCCTGGATCATAGCTTTTGTATAGTCTTTTTCCAGTAATCGCTTTTGCCAGACTACAGGTAAATTATCGATTTTCTCCATCACCCGGATTTGCGATCGCCTGATAATTATATTCACAAGTTGACCAATTAAAGATGGTTCATCCTGGAATGATGTACTGAGTCTCCAAGATGCCTCTAAAGATTTCAGCATCTCTTGATTCTTCCCTTGCTGCTGCTTATCTAAAATGTCAATTACCAACAAACGATGTAAATTGACAATACTTAAATAGCTCGGACTAGGAGCATTAAAATCTCCCTCCTTAATCGATTTATAATCCAACCCCCAGCGAGGTATTTCCTCACTCAATAGTAAGTTACGAATGCTGGCGATCGCAGTTTTATTTTTATTCACATAACTGCGTAAATTGTTGGGTAATTTATTATTAAATTGCGGTGATTTATCATTAAACTGCTCTCGTAATAATTCCGCAACTTCCGAGAATTCCTCATTTTTATTTTCGGGTATTTTTAAATCTTGGTTAGGCATAGTTAAAACATTGAAGCCTAACTGTAAAGCTGCTAATTCCTGAATTTTTTGTGCTGTGCTGTTCTTGACGGCGGAAAACTTGTCAAAGAAACTATACATTTCCGAATTGATTTCCTGTCTTTGTTCTAATAACGAAGGTTTTGCAGCTTCTAGCACAGGATTAATTTTCTGAAAAAATGTATCTACAATTGGATTAAACCCACTTTCTGCACTAAGTACTGCGAAAATATCGTATTCAGTAATTCCTAAAACTCCTAATGCTAAATAATACTTTTGTAGAGATTGCAAATATTTACCTTCTTTCGCTAGTTTATCTGCAACTTGTAAAACCTGTGTTTTTTGAGGTTGATCAATTTCTAGAATTTCAGCCTGATACTTTGTAAGTTTTTCAATTTCTTGATTTATAAATGTAGTTTCCTCTGGAATAAGACTTATCTGGAGAGAATCTTGAGGACAAATGAGTAAATCATTGATAGGTAGATTATTTAAATTTTCTAAATCTAGAGTTTCCTGTTCGGAAATTTCACAAATGATTGACTTGCGCTGTATAGTGCTAGATTTATTAGGTTTAACTATCCCAATATAACTTTTTTGTTTTTGACTAGGAAACGGAGCTATAATAATAATCCCATTTCGGATATTTTTGATTGGTAATAATTTTAATTTTAACTCAGAAAATGATTCGACTTTACTTATAGAAAATCCAAAAAGCTTCTCTATATCATCTGTAAACACTTGATTGCGTTCATAATATTTCTGCTGTAGAGAGTTTATAATACTAACCAATACTCTCTGCTGTTTTTCATTTTCTAACTGCTCGGAGATTTTATTTTCATGTTCACTCAATTCCAAGTTTCTAAAGCCAGATGGACATTCAATACCTTGATTCTTTAAAATTTTAGTTGGTAGTTTAGGAATAACTAACTTATTTTGCTCACTTTCGCACAGAGTAGACATTGTGATTTTGTCATTTGTATCCGTTGTGCTTAAAGCAACAAAATTAATATAAGTTCGAGAGCTATTTTGCTGCGGTGCTAATACAGTCATGACAACTTTCTTAGCTTTTCTATCAGTAAATATCTGCCATCTATAACCGGGAATACTATTTTCAAAATTTGCATCTAATCCTAACTGTTGAATTTGAGTTGCGAAAACTCCATTTTCTAAAAAATATGCTTGTTGTACGCGACCAACTGAGCCTAAATTAGATAAAACTTGTTTCTTAAAAGCTAGTTCTTGACCAGCTATTTGTTGAGATTTCTGGTTAGTGATAGTGTTGGCTTTGACATGAGATGTTACAGTCAAACAACAAATTAGGCTAATACTTGGCAATAAACAAAGTAAAGATAATTTCATTAATATTTTGGGTGTATTATGTTAGCAATAATTATTAATACCAAAGTGAATAGATAGTCTGGTTTCAAATCTATGAAATAATATATTAATCAAGATTTCCTATCTAAATAATTGGGATTCTTACCCGTTATAGGGTCTTTTAACTACAAAATACATCCCTAACATTACTTAAAATACTTTATCCTGATATATTGAGAGTATTGCTTGCACTAGATAGTCAGCACAAAACACTGCTTTCGTTAACACGAAGCATCTTTGTAGAGTAGCTATTATTTTATTTGTGCAGCACAAGTGAGAGATGTTTGAACATTGGCTACTTGAGTAGTAATTAATTCGATTTTGCCTTGGGCGTTACGTCTCCAGGATGTTGCTTGGACAAGAATTTTTGGGGAAGAAAGTGTTTGGGCTGGCAATTGCTTTGTTGTGTGGAATGCAGAGATATCACGCACATCAGACCAAGTGCGATCGCTCCCAATTTCCTGTGTGGGATTTTGCGGTATCCCACCTCTTCCTGTGGCGACAAAACTACTACCGTTGGTATTTGCACATCCACTAGCAATTTGTTGAGATGGATCACTGACATTTGCTGGCAATTCCACTAAACCAGAATTAGGGTCAACACCAACATTATTCACTTGCACTGTACCATTCACCCCAAATTGGGAACTAGCAGTAATCTCATTTTGTGGTGTCAGTTGCGGACGATATTCTAAACCGATAATCCCCTGAGTGATGATTTGAATATTTCCACCCTTTCCTTGTACTGCATTCGCAATAATGTCACTATCTTCTAAACCCACAATGATAGGTGCGTTGATATTGATATTACCGCCATTACCCTGACCGCCTGCTGTGGCTGTAATTTTACTGCGATCGCGCATCAGCAGCAAACTTCCTACTTGCAAGTTGATATCACCACCCTGACCAGATTCTGTCTGTGCCTGAATTAAGGCTTGATTTTTTAATTGGATCTGATCTGCGGTGATCTGAAGATTACCCGCGTTACCAGTACCTTGACTAGTAACACTGACTGTCCCACTATCGCTTAGTGTCAACTTAGGTGTATTAATACTGACATTACCAGCATTTGCCGTCAGTATATCTGGGAGGCTAAATATTTGGCGTAACTGAGGACTTAAACGCACAGCAGAAGAGTTAATATTACTGTTATTGTTACTACTGCTACCACTAATGGCGATCGCCTCCCTGGCTTTGATTTTTACATTTCCGCCATTACCTTGAAAGAATACAGATGAACCAATTGCTCCACCATTCAATATTTGTAACTTGCCAGTATCTAATATCAAATCTTGAGTATTTCCAGTTGCAAAGCTAGTTAGACTAATATTGCTATAAAGCCCAGAAGGGCTTTCGCCCATGACTGTGGTATTTTGATTACGAATTATCACCTGACCGCTGGAGCCTCGACCAAATGTCACCGAAGATAAAGAAGCTCCCTCAGAAACTAGTAAATTATTCCCCTCCACTAAAAGATTACCAGCTGTTCCTGTTCCATAGGTGCCAGTGGCAATGGAGGTGACACCAGTAGGATTCAGGCTGGAAAAGCCCGATACTTGCATATCTGTCGCTTTTATGTGAATGTTGCCACTGTTAGCAGATCCAAAAGTTACAGTATTTATTCCTGAACCTTCTTGAAGCTTCAAACGAGGAGTGATGATACTGATATTGGCGCTGGCTCCCTTCCCCAAGGCTTCCGAGCGAATCCAACTGCGAATTTTAGCATTGGGTGTTGTGCCAATAATTGCGATCGCTTCTGATGCTTGTAAATGAATATCTCCACTGGGAAGACTGCCATAATTTTTGGAGAAAATCAACGAACCATCAGTAAAGTTGATATTTTTGCCCTGAAGTTGAACTGCACCAGAGTTGAACCCACTCACATCTAAGAGCGACTTTTGCGCCAGTTGAATATCAGCAAAACTTTGTCCCTGCTCATACTCCAATTTATAGCCTTGAGTAGTTGGTACTAAACTAACTAATCCTGCACCACCTAAACTACCTAATGCTATTTGCCCTGTTTCAGCCGTTATGGTAGCGCCATTCAAATTGATATTACCACCCACCAGTGCCAGGGTTTTGCCTGACTGTACTTGCAATTTTGTTGAGCTAGGATTACGAATTAAAGGAGAAAAACTATTGATACTATTTAAGCTATGTCCTGTACCTTGAACTTGTATAGGTGAGGGATAATTACCCATTTGTAGTCCAATAGGCACACTCATAGTTAACAATGTATTTGTTTGCGGACTAACTGCACTAAATTCAGTTCCATCAGCAAACTTAATGCTATTGGCAGTTGTCGCTACAAAGGAACCACTAATATTCAAACTGGCGTTTTTACCAAAAATAATCCCCGCAGGGTTGAGTAAAAATAGATTTGCACTAGCGTTAATGCTTCCATCGATGTCAGAAACACTATTGCCAGTGACGCGACTGAAAATGTTTTGGATATTGCCGCTATAGCTGAAGGTGACAGAGCCGTTGCTGGGAATTGAAAATTGGCTGAAGCTATGAAATAAATTCTTGTCAACAACAGTGCCTCCCGTGATGGTGTAATTATTACTGCCAGTCACAATGGTATTGAGAGTGCCATCAGGTTTGACTTGCGCTTGAACACTACTGTTGCAAATCATAGATAGAAAAATTGCACCAATGAAGCCCAAGTTAGCAAAACTTACTTTCATCAATTCATCTCTAATTTTCTACAGGTAATTTAGTGTTCCCAGATGAGAGTTTTAATACTATGAAGATTTAAATTTAACTTTTGGGAACTGCTGCACAGCTTAACGATGGCTGAACATTTGTAGAATATTTAGCTGCAATTAATTCAATTTTGCCTTGGGTGTTACGATGCCAAGAAGTTGCTTGGACAAGAGTTTCTGGTGATTTGGGTGTTTGGGCTTGGACTTGTTGTGTTTGGTGGAATGCAGAGATGTCGCGGACATCAGACCAAGTGCGATCGCTCCTAATTTCCTGTGTGGGATTTTGTGGTATCCCACCTCGTCCGGTAGCGACAAAACTACTACTGGGATTAGCGGAACAACCACTCGCTATTTGCTGCGATGGATCAGTTACATTTGCTGGTAGTTTTACTAAACCTGAATTTGGGTCAACACCAATGTTATTAATTTCCACCGTGCCATTGACATTAAATGCAGAACTAGCTGTAATATCATTGGTCAGGTCAACTCTGGGAGTCAAAGTATCGCGGAATTCTAGACCAATAATCCCTTGAGTTGTAATGCTAATATTGCCACCCTTTCCTTGTACTGCATTGGCAATAATGTCACTATTTTCCAGCCCAACAATCACCGGAGCATTAATACTAATATTGCCACCATTGCCAGTACCAGCTGCTTCGGCACTAATAAAACCGCTATAACGCATAAGTAGTAAATCTCGTAGTTGCAAATTGATGTTACCGCCTTCGCCTGCTTTTGTGGAAGCTAAAAGGTTTCCACCATTCTTGAGTGTGAGGGTATTGGCATTAATTTGCAAATTGCCCGCTGTCCCAGAGCCAGTATTTTGAACAAAAATCGTCGCCCCATCAGAGACAGTAACAAGTGGGGCGTTAATAGTAGCGTTACCTGCATTAGCGCGGGAAATTTTACTAAAAGCGCCTACAGGTAGAACAGCACTACCAATATAACTGGGGGTTTCTCCAGGTTTCATCCCACTCACATCAATCGATTCTGACGCGTTGATAGTCAGTGAACCTGCATTTCCGAGAATTATGCTCGAAGCCGATACTCTACCACCAGCTTGAACCGATAGCTTACGGGTTTTAATGTCCAAATTCCCGGCATCGCCAACCCCGAATGTGGCAGCAGAAAGTAAACTAAAATAACTACCTTTTGGAGTTCCTTCACCTGTCACCAGAATTGTATCTGCTGTGATATTCACATCGCCGCCCTTACCTGAAGAATAAGGTCTAGCTGCTATATTGGCTCCCGCTGAAATAGATAAATCTTGCGTGGTAAGGGAAATATCTCCGCCCTTTCCCTTACCAAAAGAAGCGGTTAATATTTGACTAACGGCTCGAAAAGGTGAAGGATCGCCCAATGCAAAACCATTGACATCCACTGCATCACTATTGATGATAATGTTGCCCCCAGCGGCGGAGCTAAATGTGCGGTTTAAGATGTAACCACCTTGATCAATATTTAACTTCGGGGTATTAACGATGATATGCCCTGCTGCGGCAGAAGACATGGTGTCATTGACTAAACTGCTAGAACTCGCAAAATTAGGTGACTTACCGATAATATCCAATGATTCTGTAGCATTAACAACAATATTACCAGCAGCTTGGTTACTACGATTTTGGGCGTTGCTGAATGAAGGGATGAATCGATTTATGTAGGTACAGTTTGATACTTCAAATAATGAAGTAATAATTTAACCGAGTATCTCAGCATTTCTTCTGTCTTGGAATAGCATAAAGTTTTTCGGTGAAGGCGTGCTAAATAATGTCTAAGCCTAGTGTTTTCATTTTCAACTCGTGTCATATATGTTTTACTGACAATTTGGTCTCCATCTGGAATAAAGCTTGGGTAAACTTTCCAGCCATCTGTCACATAAAAATAGCTTTTCCATTGTTTAGCAATTTTCCACAATGGCTCAAAAGTTTCGGCACTATGGTCTCCCAAAACCCAGGCTAAAATACCTTGAGTAAAGTGATTTACTGCTGTCCATAACCAAATTTTGTTTTTTTTGAACCAACAAATGTCTCTAATTCATCAAGTTCTCCAACTTCTGGAATTACATCTTCTTTCGGTACGTCCGGAAGTTTCTCTCCCAATTGTTTGACCCAATAAATAATAGTAGTATGATGTACTCCTTTGACTCGTTCAATCCCACGAAAACCCATACCGTTAAGGTACATTTTTAAGCATTCTTGTTTCAATTCCTCAGAATATCCTTTTGGTGGCTCGTACAAATCAATAAATTGGCGAGCGCATGATACGCAAATGTGATTTTGTTTACTTCTTCGCTTTCCGTTCTTACGAATTTTCGTAGATCCGCAGTATGGACATTGCACAGTAGATACCCTCAAGTCATCCCTCTATTATGCAACGCCCGATTTTGAACAAATACCAAAGAACCATCGCGGATACTTACTTGCTTTCCTTGAATATTGATAGATCCGCCATTTCCTCGACTGAGATCGCGTGTAGATGCTAAAGCTCGTTGGGTGAGGGTAATATTGCCGAAACTTGCTGTATTGGGATAACTCAGGGTAAAGCCTTGAGAAGTGGAATTGAGAACAACATTGGCGTTACTGACGCTACCCAGTTCTATTTGTCCTCCTGGTGCGGAGAGTAAGCCTCCATTTAAGGCAATATTCCCACCCACTAATGCTAAGGTTTTGCCAGATTGTAGCTGTAATCCTCTTGTACCGAGGTTGAGTCCAGATATTGATGACGATGCACTGAAGTTAGCATTGTGTCCGGCTCCTTGAACGGTAATCGCGCCTGGATTGCTACCAAGTTGCAAACCTACGGGAGCGCTCATAGTTAATAAGGCTGGCGATGTAGTATCGGTGGCGCTAAACTTTAACCCATCTGCAAATTTAATGCTATTTGCACTAGTGCCGACAAAAGAACCCCCAATATTCAATTTAGCATTAGCCCCAAACAAAATCCCCGCAGGATTCAGCAAGAATAAATTAGCACTACCGTTGGCGCTGATTGTGCCATCGATATTCGACACACTCCCACCTGTGACACGGGCGAAGATGTTTTCTACGGTAGTGGAATTATTAAACAGAACAGAATCGCCTGTAAGTATAGAGAATTGGCTAAAGCTATGAAATAAATTATTGCCGACACGAGTGCCGTTGATGATAGTGTAATTACTACTACCACTCACAGCAGTATTAAGAGTGTTGTCAGGTATTACTTGCGCCTGAACACAATTATTGTAAATTGCAGATATGCAGATTACACCGAGAAAGTAAAACCCAACAAAAGTTAATTTCATCAACCGATTTCTTATTTTTTATTACGTGTTTATTGTTCCCAATGCAGTCATACCAATTCACAAAATGATTGAGACAGGGAGATTGACAAAATTTATGTGCATACAGCAATTCTCAATCAGAATTGAACAGTTTACTCAAGTAAGAAAACCCGCTTCTCACACTGGACAGAAAGCCGTTTGCTCCTACAAGTTCTTGTATGTGTATCAAGATTTTTGTGAATTGGTATTACGGCGAACTAGTAGGTTACGTAGCGATCGCGAAGTAAGTGTAGACGCGCAGCTTCCCGCAGGGTATTACTTCATTGCACTCGCCATGACAATCCCGCATTGATGCAACGCCACTTTTTCTATCAAAATGGCGAATACTGCATAGAAAAGTACAAACCATTTTCTTGGAGAGTTTCTTTTGCACCATCCACTGATATCAGCGGAATCCCCCAATCCAAACGGGCGGAGAAGTTATTACCTTGTTTCCACAACAGCCCTAACCCAGCACCTACTAATGTGCTTGAAGAGGGATTGTTCCCTTTGGTATTCCAGCCTTTACCAACATCAATAAAAGGTGCTAGTTGTAGGACTCCTTGGATTTTGTTAACACGCACAATCGGAAATCGAAATTCTGAGGAAAACAAGATACCGTTATCTGTGAGTAATGTATCCTGGCGATAGCCCCGCACACTTAGCTGTCCACCCAGACCAAATTGCTCTAAAGGTACGAGGGTATCTGCGGCTATTTGTAAATCGCCTCTAGTTAAAAACAGGGTATCTGGTGCGAATTGTCGTACCCACTGTGCTTGTCCCCGCCAACTAAAAAAGCGACTATCGGGAGCCTCGTTGCTGACATTGGCTCCAAACCAATCGACTCCCAGACTAAATTGCGATCGCGCGGCAAAAACTTGTTTACTGCTGCGTTGGGTATACTCTTGGGTAAAGCGTAAGGCAGAAATATTGGTTTTACCATTATCATCTGCACCAGGTGATAAGGGAAAGCCGCCAATATTATCTAGACCGATTTTTGTTTGGCTTTCTTGACGTGAAAAGGATACCCCCACCGCTAATTCTTGGGTTGGCTTTTGCAGTAATGGTTGACGAAATCCAAATTCGTAAGCGGTGCTATTTGACTGAATATCCAGAACGCTGAATGGTTTTTCAATGACGTTGTTCCAGCCTTGGTTAACACTAAAAGATAAAGCGCCATTGTAAGCATTAACGGGCAATGTGTAA
The DNA here is from genome assembly GCF_059384975.1 of Nostoc sp. C96. NCBI lineage: Bacteria > Bacillati > Cyanobacteriota > Cyanophyceae > Nostocales > Nostocaceae > Nostoc > Nostoc sp. C96. The sequence continues at coordinate 3,735,669 of NZ_CM182020.1, forward strand.
CTAGCAGCGATTGTATTACTGCCGTCGGTATTGGTATATCCCACACTCAAGGTATCTCCCAAACCTAGTAAATTGGCTTCTTGTACATCTATACCCCGGCGAAAACTACCAACACTGGGCGATCGCCCATTATCTAAGGTGACTGTAGCTGTGAAGGTGTCGGCTTCTTGAACTTCGACACGTAAAATATTCGTTCCGGGAGTTGTACCGGTTTGCAATTCCGCTGAGAGATTTTTAATGCGTGGATCGAGTCGGAGTTGTTGCAGCTTTTCCAGTAAGCGTGGCACATTCAAGGGTTTTCCTGCACCAATGCGGATGCGATCGCGAATGTAGTTGCTATTTAATCGCCGATTCCCGACAATTTGGATTTCTTGTAAACTACCTTCGACTACCTGAATTTTGATCACTCCCGCATCTACTGTTTGCGGTGAAATTAAAGCGCCTGTAGTGACATAGCCTTTATCTGTGTAGAACTTACTGATGGCTTCTTTGACTTGTAATAAGTCTGCAAAGGTTACTTCTCGTCCCACAAAAGGGGCTGTAATTGGGGCAAAATCTTCTGGTTTAAATACTGTACTACCAACAACTTCTATGCGCTCAACCCGGAATTTGGCATTAGAATCATCCTCTGTGGGTGTCGCTTCACCAGGTAACTGCACAGGTGGAAGTAATGGCTCTTGGTCTGATGGTTGCGGTAGTGCATCTGAAGGTAAGGAAGGAACAGAAATCTCTTCAATCCTTCCAGATGGTAAGGTCTGAGGATTAGAAGTTTGGGCGATCGCCTGATGATAATTGCACAATACTGCTGCAATAACAAAGCTGAATGTTAAAGGCTTCAGTGGTATTATGCGCGGTTGACAAATTTGTTTATGTCTGTGCGTATAATTAATTATCAATTCTGTCTTCACACTTAAATACCCACGCATGAATATTGAGTCATTTTTCTCGGCGAGCAAAGTCGCTGTAGTCCTTGACAAATAGGACTTGCCAACGTAACTAGAGAATTTATTCTGCCAGACCAGTTATCTAGTTAATTCCCGTTATTTTTGATATAACGAGTATAATATCTATCAAAATCTTCGCTTTATTTTTTACAATTGCCGACAGTGTAAATACTGTTTTTTATTAATAAGAGATTAAGATTACGGGTGATCACATAAGCTGTTAAGCCCCTAGTTTGCAGTTTAGACCGCAGGGGAGCAGAGGGGCAGAGGAGAGGGTTTAAGTCATTTATTTACAATTTCAATAGTGTAGCTTAAATGCTGATTAGCTTACAAAGAGATAGCTGAGAAGAGGGTTTTCTGGTTTCTGCACAGATACACGGAATGAATGATAACTGATATCAGTTCTGCGTCGCAGATTTATAGCAGAAGGCAGCTATGCTGGAGAAAAAGTTTGATTATTCCTGGCATTCAAGCTTTCAAATTGTCCTAACATATCTGACTACGGCTATATTTTCATCGTAACCTTGCAATAGCTTTAAACTTAGCTAATTGTTAACTATGTATTAATCTTAGATTAACCTCTATATTATTAGTAGATAATATTCAGGAACTATTTAACGAATTTACTCTATAATTGAGATGTTATTAAAATTTATTAATTTAATCAAATATTTATTAATTAATAGTAGAAATTAGGATGTAATTCCAGTATTATTTCTTATGATTAAATCGAAAATCCAAAGTTAGTTAAATTATGATATATGTCCAGGATAATTACTGGAGAAGATTTTGAACTTAGGATTAATGATTATTAAAAAATTATTAACTTCTGCAACAGGCAAATATGAGCAAAGCCAGTGGTAAAACAAGTTTGTTGCAAAAGCAACTATGGCAGCGCGAAAGACGAGCGATCGCATTTTTATCCTGTTTGAACTATCGATCTGGGGAGCTAAATAGTTACCTACAGAGTATTGCCTGTGGAGTTAGTGAATTACTAGAAGTAGATTGGTCAGTTGTGACCGTGTGCCAAAAAGGTTTTGAGCAAGTACTAGCCAGTAGTATTGATATGGGTGAGGGTGAACATGTCTATTCACTACATGGTTTGCTCACTGGGACTGTAATCGAAATTGGTCGCCCCTTAGCAGTAGAAGATGCGGTAAAAAATCCTGAGTATGGGCATATTCCCGAAGGTTACTATGCTTATTTAGGCATACCATTACGGACAGCAGAAGGAAAAGTAATTGGGACTATCTGCTCTTTTCATCGCCAGCAAAGAGAGTTTACCAAAGAAGAAATTCAAGTTGCCGAAGTATTTGCAGAACGGGCAGCTACAGCAATTGATAATTATTATCTCTACCAACAACAGTGCAAATTTAATCAAGTTTTAGAGTCTGAAGTAGAAAAACGCACTGCCGAACTGCGGACAGCCCAAGCCAAGCTGGTAGAACAAGAACGACTCGCAGCTATTGGCGAGTTTGCAGCCATGATTGTCCATGAAATTCGGAATCCCTTGACGACAATGATCATGGGATTAAACTACTTCAAAAAAACTATATTAAACTCAGCAGCTAAAGAGCGATTATCGTTAGCACTGAGCGAAGCTACACGGTTAGAAAATCTGCTGAGTGAAATTTTGCTTTATGCTAAACCCCAAGTGTTGCAACTGGGTGAATTAGATGTGAATGAGTTCATTCAGGAATTGCAGCAATTAATTAGAGAAATGCCAGAAGCATTCTCACGCAAAATTGAATTTATCCCTAGCCCACATCCAGTCAAAATTTTAGGAGATAAAGATAAGCTCAAACAAGTATTTATCAATGTTGTGCGTAATGCTTGTGAAGCAGTTGCTTCAGGAGATGTGATTATTTGGGAAGTGAAAAATTCATCTCCAGGTCAAGTTTGCATCAATGTTTGTAATGGCGGTGAGCCAATTCCTTCAGAAATTCTCTCTAAACTCACTCAGCCATTCTTCTCAACAAAATCTGCTGGTACAGGACTGGGACTGGCGATTACGAAACGCATTGTCAATGCTCATGGTGGAGAATTTTCTATTTCTTCTGATGCTGCATCAGGTACGACTGTCACAGTACAATTACTAGTGGTGACTGTGCGGAAATAGGGAGTGGGGAGTAAAACATGGGTGTCACGGGGTAGGGGTGTGGGTGTGCAAAATTATTAGAGGATGTCTGAGAAGTATTAAATATTTTGCCTGATCCCCCCTAGCCCCCCTTAAAAAGGGGGGAAATGAATCAAAGTCCCCCTTTTTAAGGGGGATTTAGGGGGATCTACAAATCTCAAATACAACATCAAAAAGTTTTCAGACATCCTCTGACACCATTTCACGAAAAAAATGATACAAATTCATCATCGATTTTCCATTCTTTCCCCTTGCTCCCTGCCCCCTGCCCCCTGCCTCCTACCCCCTGCCCCCTGCGGTCTATTTGTATCAAACTTAAAGTGAAATGGTATTAGTTGGAGGTGACGACAATTGGTGCAACGACCAGAACTCCGGCAAACTTCGTCGATGCGTTCAATTCAGCGGGTACTGGAGAGTTTAGGCAATTACCGCTGGATTTCATTGGGGGCTTTGATCAGTGTCTTATTATTGACAGTGGCAAATGCTGTAACTCCGCAATTATTTCGTTGGGGAATTGATCAAGGAATTGCGCCGCGAAACTTACAGATAGTACTTTACAGTGCGGCTTGGATGGTAGTAGCGGCGATCGCACGAGGTTTGTTTAACTTTGGTCAAAGCTATTTGGCAGAAGCCGCTTCTCAAGGTGTCGCTTATGACTTACGCAACAAAATTTTCAGCAAAATTCAAAATCTCAGTTTTAGCTATCATGACCAATCGCAAACCTCCCAATTGTTAACCCGTGTGACTAGTGACATTGAGCTAATCCGCACATTTGTCGGTACTAGCTTGATTCAGGTGATTGGGGGATTGGTGACATTGGTAGCCATTGCGGTAATCTTGCTCGTGATGAATTGGCAACTCGCTTTAATTACACTATCAGTAGTACCGATATCAGCATGGTTGATGGCACAATTCATTAGTCAGAATAACCAACTGTTTGGGCAAATACAACAGCAATTGGGGAATTTGAATGCTGTTTTACAAGAGAATTTGCTAGGGATACGTGTAGTTAAAGCCTTTGTGCGGGAGTCCGCCGAAAAGTCGCGTTACACCACCTTGAACGATGGCCTCGTCACCGCAAATATGCAGACGATTCGTGCCATTCGTAACACGTTCCCTTTTATCTTTTTGCTGAGTAACTTGGTAACGCTGGCAGTGTTTGGTTATGGCGGAACCCAGGTAATTAGCAATAGCTTTTCCATTGGGGAATTGGTGGCGTTTAATTCCTACTTAGTGTTAATTTTTCAACCTATTTTATTAATTGGTTTTGCCGCCCCAGCGATCGCCCAAGCCGCAGCCTCGGCGACACGAGTATTTGAAGTAGTAGATGCCGCAGTCGAAATCCGCGATCGCCCTCATGCCCAACAATTTAAAATTTGTGGTGGCAGAATTACCTTTGAAAACGTATCCTTTCGCTATCCGGGAGCCACAAGCGAAGCGCTGAAAAATGTTTCCTTTGAAACCAAGCCCAAAGAGTTAATTGCTGTTCTGGGCATGACAGGTTCCGGCAAAAGCACAGTCATGAACTTGATTCCGCGTTTTTATGATGTGACTGGGGGAGCCATCCGTATTGACGGGCGGGATGTGCGGGATTTTACGTTGCAAAGTTTGCGATCGCATATCGGCATTGTCTTTCAAGAAACAACTTTATTCTCTGGCACTATCCGTGAGAATATTGCCTACGCCAAACCCAAAGCCACCTTAGAACAGGTAATAGAGGTAGCAAAAACAGCCCAGATTCATGATTTTATTATTAGCTTGCCCGATGGCTACGAAACAATTGTCGGTGAGCGCGGTGTTGGCTTATCTGGTGGACAAAAACAACGGATAGCGATCGCTCGTACCTTACTCACTGATTACAGTATTCTGATTTTGGATGATAGTACCTCTGCGGTTGATGCGAAAACCGCCGCCCAAATTCAAGCTGAACTAGATAATTTAATGCAGCAAAAAGCTTGTGTCACCTTTGTAGTGGCGCAACGCATTAGTACCGTTAAAAATGCCGATCGCATTTTGTTGATAGATAAAGGTCTATTGGTAGCCCAAGGAACCCATGAAGAATTGATGCAAACCAGCCCACTTTACGGCGCAATTTTGGAATCTCAAATCAAGCAATCAAATATGACTTCCGCAGCACATTTATGAGATGATTTGAAAGGTTTTGTCAACGTATAACAAACAATAATTGCGACAAATCATTAATTCCTAGCCAGCCGCAGACAACAATTCCCTATCCCCAACCTATAATCTAAAATCCTAAATTCTTATGAGAGCTACAGGCCCGATTGTTGCATCCGAGCAACTGGCAACTCAGCAACTCTCAACCTTACGGCGCTTTTTACAATATCTGCGTCCCTATCGCAAAGAAATTCCGATTGCCTTGACATTAGTACTAATTGGTGCGTCAACGCAGGCGATCGGGCCGTTCTTACTGGGTTGGTCAATTGATCATCTCATTGCTAAAGGTAATTTACCGGGGTTGTTGCTGCTGTTAGGATTACTAGCACTAATCTATGTACTGGGTATTTCGGCAACACGTGGTCAAATTGTTCGCGTCGGCTGGATTATGCAGCGATTGTTGGCACAACTACGACAAGATATTTTTCTGAAAATCCAGAGTTTACCACTCAGCTTTTTTGACCGCAGTGAAGCCGGCGATTTAATGAGTCGCTTATTAAATGATGTTAATACCGTAAATCAGGCATTTGGTCAAACCGTCGCCCAAATGTTGGGTAACGTTTTCAGTTTGGTGGGTATTGTCATTGCAATGCTGACAATTAATCTACAACTCGGCTTGTTGAGCAACCTAGTTGTGCCACTGATGATTTTTACTACTAGTTTATTTTCCCGGTGGGCGAGAGCCAGATTTCGCGTTACACGCCAAACAATTGGCGACCTTTCCGCCAAGTTAGAAGAAGATATTAGCAGTGTGCGCGAAGCCCAAGCATTTAATCGTGTACAAGTCAATATTCGAGAATTCGACATTCTCAACGCTGCTAATCGAGATGCGAATGTTGAGGCGGTGGCTATTACTGCGGCCTTTTTACCGTCGATTGATTTTCTCAATACCCTCGCAACCGCAGGTGTACTAGCATTTGGGGGTTATCTCGCTGTCACCGGAGCCGCCACAGTTGGTGTCGTCACATCGTTTTTACTGTACGTCCAGCAATTTTTTCGCCCCATCCAAATTCTCAGCCAGTTTTACACCCAAGCTCAATCAGCCTTTGCCGGATTAGAGCGAATTTTTCTGCTGTTAGATGAACCAGCCAAACTCCAAGATGCGCCAGATGCTGAAGAAATGCCGGCTATTCAAGGCGAGGTGAGATTTGAGAATGTCACCTTTGGCTATAACCCAGAGCAACTGGTTCTCAAAGGAGTGAATTTACACGCTAGTCCTGGGCAAATGATTGCACTAGTAGGGTCAACAGGCTCAGGTAAAACCACTATTATTAACCTGATATTGCGTTTTTACGATGTGTCTGGTGGTGCAGTCAAAATAGATAACATTGATGTGCGGAGTGTGACGCAAGCTAGTTTGCGCCGTCAAATTGGCATTGTTTTACAAGATAATATTTTGTTCAGTGGGACTGTTGCCGAAAATATTGCCTTTGGCTCTCCATACGCCAGCCAAGCCGATATAGAAAGTGCGGCTCAATTGGCAAATGTGCATGAATTCATTACCTCACTACCACAAGGTTACGCCACCCAATTAGGTGAAAGAGGTGCGCCCCTGAGTCAAGGACAGCGCCAATTAATTAGTATTGCCCGTGCGGTGTTGATTAATCCACGAATTTTGATTTTAGATGAAGCAACTAGTAGTATTGATACTCGTACAGAAACACTAGTGCAGAGTGCGATCGCTCGTTTGTTAAAAAATCGTACTAGCTTTGTCATTGCTCACCGTCTCAGCACCGTGACTCAGGCCGATCAGGTGTTAGTCATTCAACAAGGACAAATAGTCGAACAAGGTACTCATACAGAACTCATAGAACAACAAGGAGTCTATGCCAATCTTTACAGCCTTCAATTAGGAGCAAATAATTCGTAACAAGAGGACTTTTCACACATCTAGTTCCCTCCCATTTCCCAGGGGAGCCACTGCGTTGGGTGGCTTTGCCGACTTGAAGTATGTAGCGTGAGGACTATACCATTTCACTAAATAAATGATACGAATAATTTCTCCTCCGCCCCCCTGCTCCTCTGCCCACGCCAGTCGCTACAAGTCGGGAAACCCGCCCAACGCGCTGGCTCCCCTGCGGTCTATTTGTATCAAACTTAAAGTGAAACGGTATTAGGGTGGGGTAAAAAATATTTGATAAATCAATCATGACTTTTCAAACAGCCTTTTAGACCACTGTTAACTGTTAATGTTATATCTGAAAACTATTATTCAACTTTTTTATGCCTCTTAAAGTCTACGGCATTCCTAATTGCGGTACTTGTAAAAAAGCTCTAACTTGGCTGCAAAATAACCAAATTGACTATGAGTTTATCAATACTAAAGATAATCCACCTACCCGTGAGCAAATCCAAAATTGGGTAAAATCTCTGGGTTATGCTCCTATGCGAAATACCTCTGGGCAATCTTACCGCGCTTTAGGTGAAGAAAAAAAGACTTGGACTGAACAACAATGGATTGACGCATTTGCATTTGATGCAATGCTGCTCAAACGTCCGCTTTTTGTTAAAGATGGAACAGCCGTTTTAACTGGTTTTAGAGATGAGGCATTGGTTCGAGAAAAATTAGTTTCAATCCCTAATAAGGATTAGTTGAAATTGCAATCCTGTAATCTTCTTATTAAGATAGGCTAAACTTTTGTTTCAATCCCTAATAGGGATTAGTTGAAATTGCAATTTTTCCCTGTTAATGGTGAGTGAACTACTTCAAAGTTTCAATCCCTAATAGGGATTAGTTGAAATTGCAATTTGAATCAAATTCGCTAAATATCCACAGTAAAGTTTCAATCCCTAATAGGGATTAGTTGAAATTGCAATTCAAAAAAATAGGTGAAAATATAAACATTAGTAAGTTTCAATCCCTAATAGGGATTAGTTGAAATTGCAATTATCTAGCACCAGTACCACTGAAATCTGCTGCTGGTTTCAATCCCTAATAGGGATTAGTTGAAATTGCAATACGTAGGTACACCTAAGTTTTTAGCTGTGTCATTAGTTTCAATCCCTAATAGGGATTAGTTGAAATTGCAATCCACACCACAGGAAGCCAAAGCTTGAGTTAATATCGTTTCAATCCCTAATAGGGATTAGTTGAAATTGCAATCAATATCAGGAATATTGTAAGTAGCTTTAACTGTTTCAATCCCTAATAGGGATTAGTTGAAATTGCAATTAAACCCTCCTGGGAAAATAGTAGAGCGGCTCAAGTATATTGGTTTCAATCCCTAATAGGGATTAGTTGAAATTGCAATATAAGTTATGAAGTTTTAAGTATTTGTTTTTTATGTTTCAATCCCTAATAGGGATTAGTTGAAATTGCAATTCAAATACTAAATACTGACATAAAAGTATCTCAAGCCAGTTTCAATCCCTAATAGGGATTAGTTGAAATTGCAATTCCACCCATTTTCTTTTTTGCTCCCAACCCGATTGTTTCAATCCCTAATAGGGATTAGTTGAAATTGCAATGGTTTATGGCAGAACAGTAAAAAAATTTAGACAAAGTTTCAATCCCTAATAGGGATTAGTTGAAATTGCAATACCTTTATCAGTAATAGAAACCTTAGCAGCTTTAAGTTTCAATCCCTAATAGGGATTAGTTGAAATTGCAATATCAAGGCGGATCATGTGGATCGGAACCCCAAGTTTCAATCCCTAATAGGGATTAGTTGAAATTGCAATAACCTGCCAAATTGGCAGGAGTCATTAAACGCAAATTTATTATGTTTCAATCCCTAATAGGGATTAGTTGAAATTGCAATCTGCTGCACCACGAGCAGTAGCAGATACTTTGGCGGGACGATGTTTCAATCCCTAATAGGGATTAGTTGAAATTGCAATTCGAATAAACCATCACATTTGTTTCAGTGGAAATATGTTTCAATCCCTAATAGGGATTAGTTGAAATTGCAATGGTAATTACCCCATCCACATAGAAGGGACTGTCAGTTTCAATCCCTAATAGGGATTAGTTGAAATTGCAATCGTAAAAAATCAAATATCTTGGAACAAATACTACGTTTCAATCCCTAATAGGGATTAGTTGAAATTGCAATCGATTTGCTTGAGCTTCGGCAGGCGGCTCAGACGTTTCAATCCCTAATAGGGATTAGTTGAAATTGCAATCTGTCCTTTGATGCCAATTTCTTGAGCGCATCCGTTTCAATCCCTAATAGGGATTAGTTGAAATTGCAATCTGCCAGCGTTATCTGGCTTTGAATCAATGGCTTGTTTCAATCCCTAATAGGGATTAGTTGAAATTGCAATGATCGCAGCTGAATTCTTACGTGCTGATTAATCCAAGTTTCAATCCCTAATAGGGATTAGTTGAAATTGCAATTGCGGGAGCCAAAAAAGTCGACTATATTTAGTTTTCAAGGTTCGATTTCGCGGATGGGTTGATTTTAACACAAGTAAAAGTCAGTTAATTGAACGAAAATAGCTGAAATATATACTGCGTAAGGCACGCGGAGGGTTTTAATTAAATTCTTCTGCAAAAGCTTGTACTAAAAGGAATACAGCGATTATGCTTTAACCTTGATGTTCTACACCTACCCATCCGCGCCGCCAGCAGAGAAAATACTAAAATTCTTTGTGTTGATAAGCTAAATAAATAGCCTCTAGAAATATATCAGGAGGGACTTCTGGCAATTGCTCTAAGTTAATAATAGCTGCAACTTGTTGACTTAACTTAGAAGCAAGAGCAACTCTTGATTTGGCTGCCATTGCGCCGCGTCGCTGCAAATATTCCCGAATTATGGCAAAATCATCTGGTAGTAGTTGAGATAAATCGGCAATGCTGAGTAATTCTGTATAAAGCGACTTAGCTTGTTCAGAAATTGTGAAAGTTGCTGAGGCGATCGCTCTTTCTGCCTCAATCACAATTGTACCAGCCGCCCAATCACCCAGGCGCTTTTCCCGACGACTAAACATAATTAAAAAAGATCCCAGAAATAAAAATTCGTCTAAAGGGCGCAATAAGGCACGTAAAGTTGCTTGGGCTAACCCAACAGGTCTACCATCATCTCGCACAACGCGAATTTTAGCAAAGCGTTTTCCTGGGGTTTGTCCTTGCCAAATAGTTTCAAAAAATACAAAATAACCAACGTAAATTCCGAACAGAAGTAAAAAGGTAATGGCGATTAACCAAAGTCCCACTTGTGAACCAATAGTATCTTGATCCTGAAAAATATCGGCTAACTGACCAGATATAGAAATCCAGGTATAGATACACACTAATAAAATTACAGCCAATACGAAATAGTCAATTAGTAAAGCCCAAGCACGGTTTCCTATACCAGCGAGGGTAAATTCTAGTTCGACACTTTCGGGTGTGCGGAATTTAACGCGGTTAAAAAACTGCATAATAATATTTGTACTAGTCTTTAAATTTCATGGTCGCGTAACTGCAAGCCTAACCCTTCACGGCGACTGCGGAGGTCGTAATAAATAACTGCTTTGACTGTTTGCCAAAACGGTACAATTGCAGCACTGCCAGCAAAACTTAAAGCCAAAATTAACACAGAATAAACTAGAGTAAAAAATCCTAAATCTTCTCCAATCAAGGAGCCAAGAACCAACTGAACAATTCCCGAAACAATTTGAAATGCTATTTGAATTGGTATTGTAATCAAAAAAGCCACAAAGGAAATAAACATAATCCGCCAAACATAACCTTGGGTTAACTCCCAACTGCGGCTAATGGTTGATGTCGCATCAATATTCTCTTCGATAGCTAAGGGTACATCCACTAAATAAAACCGCGTTAACAGCCATAAAACTCCGATAAAAGCTGCAATACCTACAACAAGAGCGATCGCAATCAATAAAACAATACTAGCAGGATTCCCCTGTTGACCAACTCCTCCAACCAAGGCTGCTGATAAAACACCAAACAACGCAAATAAAATCACCATCCCAACAACAATACCTATACCTACCAGAAACATTAACAGCATCATCAGCAAAAATTGCCACTTCCGAGAATTGACAAAGCGCTCACCTGATGAGATTGTTTCAGGCTGATTAACTAATTCACCAAAAGCCAAACGCGAAATCAGCGAAATGAGAGCGTAACACTTTGCCCATCCATATACAGGTATGAATAACCATATATATGCTCTCAACGCCAGTAAAAAATAATCCTTAAGATGAGAACGATACAGGCGAATTCCTGCACTGACAACATTCCCAACGCTGAGTGGTTGTATGGGAGTGGGAGAACCAAGGTTTTCAGACATGATGCCAAATTTCCCTGAAAGTACAGTTGTGAATTTGTGGCTATCTTAAGGTAGGTTAGAGCAATTCGTAATTCGTAATTCGTAATTCGTAATTAAGAAATGTAGAATTTATCGAGGTTTCGGGCTGCGTTGATGACTAAATTTTAGAAAATGAATCTTAATTGCTAACCTAAAATCTAACAATCCTAAATGATTTAACGCCGTGTGCAACTTTTGCTCAAACCTAACCCCCAACCCCTTCCCTACTAGGAAGGGGAGCAAGAGTCAAAGCCTCTCTCCTCCCAGGCTCCGTATACACACAAGTCTGATCAACTTTGATCCCCCCTAACCCCCCTTAAAAAAGGGGGAACAAGAATCAAAGTCCCCCTTTTGAGGGGGGTTGTTGCACATCACGTTATTTACAAATTACTCCCCTACTTTATGAACATTCAACGTTGGATTGCCCGCAGAGAACCAAATTGGCAGCGTTTAGATACCTTATTAAAGCAAGTAGAAAAAAAGGGGCTGAAATCAGTCCGCGCCCAGGAAATTAGAGAATTAGCCAGTTTATATCGTTCTGTTGCAGCTGATTTAGCCCGCGCCCGCACTCAACAAATTGGTCAAACTTTAATTCAAAGTTTGCAAAATTTAACAACTCGTGGTTACACGCAGATTTACCAAGGTTCGCGGCGACAAGAATGGCGGGCGGCGCTGGAATTTTACCGTTGGGGATTACCATCTGTGGTGCAGCAAACATTTGTCTACATTGCTACAGCTACAGGTTTGTTTTTGCTAGGGGCTTTGGTGGCTTGGTGGTATGCTTGGCAAGACCCAACATTTATGTCTCTTGTAGTACCACAACACTTAATTTCTCAGGTACGGGATGAGCATAAATTATGGATGGGATCGATTGTGGGAGTTGAACCGTTAGCATCCAGCAGCATCATGATTAATAATCTTTCGGTGTCTTTTGGTGCGGTTGCTGGTGGAATCTCTGCGGGAGCATACACAACTTATTTAATGGTATTCAATGGTTTATTAATTGGCGCTGTTGGTACTTTAGTCGGTCAAAATAATTTAGCTTACCCTTTTTGGGCTTTTGTTTTTCCCCACGGTGCTTTAGAATTACCCGCCATCTTTTTTGCTGGTGGTGCAGGTTTATTATTAGCGAGAGCAATTTTATTTCCTGGTAAATATCGCCGTGGTGATGCGTTAAAGTTTTATGGTTCCCAAGCAGCACAATTAGTTTTTGGGATTGTACCTATGTTAATTATTGCTGGTACAGTAGAAGGATTTTTTTCGCCTAATCCCAATGTACCAAACCCAATTAAATATCTTGTGGGACTAGGATTATTTATATTTTTGGTGTTGTATTGTAACCGCAAACGTCGTTAGTCAATTTCATCTTCATCTCTAGTCTTTCGCAGTCGAACTAGAGCATCGATTCACTAATCGAAAACTTAGCCCCTAGCCCCCTTCCCTGCGAGGGAATGGGGTAGCTCAACTCTCCTCTCTGCATCGAAGAGGGGTTGTTTCATGATTACAGAATTGGTGTTCTAATTAGACTTTTTGAGGAGTTTTCTTTAGATACTCAATTTGCTCTTTAGACAGAGTTGTTCTAATTAAATTGCCTTCAAATCGATGAAATTCTGCAATTATTTTTTCGGGATCAAAATCATTAATCAAAACAAATATAGCAGATGAATTAGGGGTTAAAGCTGCTTCAACTTCGGTTAAAAAACTACTGTCAAATACACTTTCTTTAATGGTAAGAGTGCGATGAAAAAAAGTTGCGCTAATGATGCCACCCCAAAGCTCATTACTCAAATCACCAGGTTTGACTAAATCATGATAGGGTTTAACCCTTATCCTACCCTGTGCATTTTTTGTGATGACAACTGCATCTTCTAAATCAGCTAGATGCTCTTGTTCCAGTTTTAGTAGTTCTAGAAGCATTTCATCTGCTTTATATTTATCATTAAAGCTGATTACCGCTAATTCACTCATACTATTTCTATGATGATTTTTTATAATTCTTAGCTGTATCCACTTTTACCCTAGAAATTACTTGTTGTTAAGATGTGTAGGATACAAAACAGGAATATTTATGACGGTAATGGAGTGAATGAGTCAGTACCCAACTTGGAAAATGGCCACTATGCAAGAGCGAATTTTTTGTGTAGATGCGGCTGATAACTGTTTATTCGCCGTACTAAAATGTTTCCACCCAAGGACGTAATTCTACTTCCCATGTCCAAGCACTACGGGGTTGACGGAGAATGTTGAGGTAAGTTTGGGCGATCGCATCAGGATCTAGTAAACTATCCGGTTTATCGGTGGCTTCTTGTCGTATGTCTGAACGAATCCCGCCATCAATAATAAAGTGCGCCACATGTATATTCTGCGGTGCGAGTTCCCGCGCGATGCTTTGAACTAAACCCCGCAAAGCAAATTTCCCCATCGCAAAAGGCGCAGAACGCGGATAACCTTTGACACTAGCCGACGCACCTGTAAAGAAAATTGCCCCTTCTCCTAATTTCAACATCCGTTTAGCTGCGGCTTGTGCTACCAAAAAGCCACCATAAGCAGTAATTTCCAACGATTTCGCCACCTCACTGGGGTCAAGTTCAATGAGTTTACCTGTAACTCGCAGACTTGGATTGTAAACTACAACGGTTGGCGCTCCTAACTTTTGTTCTACATTGTTGAACAGTTGGTGTACCTCGTTTGGTTGAGAAGCATCACAGGCAAAACTAACCGCGCCAATCTCTTGAGACAATGTACTCAGCTTATCAATCTGCCGTGCTGCTAAAGCAACACTCATCCCCTCAGCAGCGAACAGACGCGCTAGGGATGCACTCAGTCCATTACCAGCACCAACAATTAATGCAGTGGTTGTCATTGAGTTTATTTCTCCTAATTCAGATTGCAAGTTTAATTTACTAGTTTTTATCTTGCTAATTCAGCTAATTTCGATATGGTTTCAGAGTGTTCTGTAAGCCCAGATTTCAAACTTTGCTGGAGAAGATATAATTTTATCTAACGAACCATAATGATTGAGACAAAATTCTTTAAATTCGTTGATAGCCAAATGATATTTATCATCTGACAATCCCCAACATAAACCGTAGGCTCGTGATTTAAAAAAATTGATTAAATCATCAATTGTGTTGCTGACTAACCATTCTTTAGCTACTAAATAATTAGCAATGTAACCTTTTTGATGTAAATATTCTTGTACATCTATTGCATGTATTGGTTGAGAAATCGGCTTTGATTCTTCATACTTAGATAGGATTTTTCGGAAATAGCTTTCAAATTCTCTTCTAGCTGGGGGAGTAATCCATTGACAATTGAGATAAAAACCTCCTGGCTTCAGCACTCGCTCAATTTCATCTAAAAATGCTCTCCAATCAGCAACTGTGTGGAGTATATGAACAGTTAACACAACATCAAAACTGTTATCTGAAAATGGTAATTGTGACGCATCCGCTTGAATCAACCGCAAATTTTCAGGAGTACCATTTAATTTTTGACGACATTGATTTAGCATTTCTTCCGAGACATCAATTCCTGTTACAGAATAGCCTCGTTTGACGAGAGGAATAATATTTAATCCTGTGCCGACACCAGGCTCTAAAAAAGATGTCTCAGGTGTGGCACAAACAAGTTGAAGAATAAAGTCCGCTACTTCTTCTGCTATTGTTTCTGATAACCAACGTGTTTGGTCATAGATTGGTGCAATATTGTTGTAGTAGTTGGACTTTTTCATCTTTCAACTTCTCCCTTGCTTCTTTGCAAGTCTAATGATGAGTCTTTGACTGCACAAGATATTACACCCCATGTTGCTTAAACCATGCTTGGAGTTTTTGCCAGCCTTCTTTAGCTTCTTGCTCGCGGTAAGATGGGCGATAATCTGCAAAAAAGGCGTGGGGTGCATCTGGGTAGACGATAATTTGAGATTTGCTGCTGCTGGATTTGAGGCGATCGCGCATTTGTTCTACTGTATCTACAGGTATGCCTGTATCTTTACCGCCGTATAACCCCAAGACAGGTACTTTTAATGTGGAAGCAATATCAACGGGATGTTTGGGTGTGAGTTCACTAGCATTACCCACAAGTCTGCCATACCACGCTACACCTGCTTTGACTTGGGGATTATGTGCAGCATATAGCCATGTTATTCTTCCACCCCAACAAAAGCCTGTAATTCCAATTCGCTTGGTATTTCCCTTAGCTGATTTTACTGCCCAGTTGACTGTTGCATCTAGGTCGGATAGTACCTGTGCATCGGGGACTTTCGCTACTACTTGACGGATTTCGTCTATGTTACTTAATTTTGACACATCACCTTGACGCACAAATAATTCTGGTGCGATCGCTAAATATCCCAATTTGGCAAAGCGACGACAAACATCTTGAATATGCTCATGCACACCAAAAATTTCTTGAATTACCAAAACCACGGGAAAATTGCTGCCAGTCGCAGGTACGGCTCTATAAGCTGGGATTTCACCATTTTTAACCGGAATTTTCACCGCACCCGCAGTTAAGCCCTTACTATTGGTGGTAATTACTTTGGCAAATACAGGCTGCACTGCTAAAACAAAGCCTGTCGTCAGGGTGGCTGTGGTGATAAATTGGCGACGTGATATTTCTTTCATCATCTTTATATCTGGTTTTGGTCTGATGTTTTGTGGTGTAGAATGACCTAACAGACTGGTAATAGTTAGATTTACTAACAATCATTATTACTAAGTATTACATATCTAGCAGTTCTATTCGATAAAAGAGGCAAGGAAGACATGTTGAGAGTAATGTTGTGTTTTCCCAAAGGATATGTAATACTCTTGATATTCTACGGCAATCCTATAGATTTATCGTACTTTAAGGTTGAGTAAACTTCTGTTTGCTTGAACTTTAAGGTGCAATTTAAACTGCCATACAAGGAAAAATTTCATGAGTAACCTCCAACTTTACTTCGCTAAAGCCTCTACCTTTTCTCAAAGAACCCGCGTAGTTTTGCTAGAAAAGAAAATTGACTTTACGCCAACTGAAATTGACTTACAGAACAAACCATCAGATTTTACGCAGATTTCGCGCTATGGTAAAGTTCCCGCAATCAAGCATGGGGATGTAGAAATTTATGAATCTGCGGTGATTAATGAATATCTAGAAGAAGTCTTTCCAGAGCCAGCTTTGTTACCTCATGATCCTACAACAAAAGCGATCGCGCGAATTTGGATTGATTACGCCAATACCCGCCTTGTTCCTGCGTTTAACAAGTTCTTGCGTGGTAAAGATGCTCAAGAACAAGAACAAGGGCGAAAAGAATTTGTCGAAGCGCTTTTGTATATTGAGCAAGAAGGATTAGGTAAGTTTTCTGGTAATGGCCCTTACTGGTTTGGCGAACAGTTTAGTTTAGTGGATATCAGCTTCTATCCTTGGTTTGAGCGTTTACCTGTCCTCGAACACTTCCGTAAGTTTACATTACCAACAGAAACACCCCGCTTGCTGCAATGGTGGAATGCAGTAGAAAGTCGTGAGTCTATTCAAGCAGTAGCAAATCCTGTCAGTTTCTATTTAGAAAGATTTGCCAAAGTGCTTGGTGAACCGAATGGTGTCGCGGTTGCTCAAAAGTAGCACCTAGCTTTTTTTGCTCAACTCCCCTCTCTATCATTTCTTTACTGTAGGGTTTCAAATTTGCGGTTACGGTTATTTGGGAAGTAGAAATTTCTACTTCCCAATTTTATGAAATTAATTATGAGCTTAATACAAAGATGCCAAAACCTGATCCACTGCGGCGCGGAATGCGGTGGCTGCACCAGCACTCATATCACGCGGCGCACAGACACGATTTCTGACGTAGGCAAGAGCGATCGCACCAACTGCTGATACTGTTGTTTCTATACTATTTTTGCCACCAGTGCGACCTCCTGGTAAGGGTGCGCTATCACCATGAATTAGATATTCTGCCAGCAGTCTTAAATGCAAATCTACTGCTTCTTTAATTGTGGTAATATCACCGTCTACAGCGAGTGCTTGCACACCGGAATTTTTGATAATATCTGCGATCGCAACTTCATGGTTATCACTGAGTCTTTCTGCTGCTTCGGCGCGATATTGAATAGCATTACTATCTGCTGTATTTAAAGGTAAGGCGTTTCCTGTTGGTTCAATACCAAATCTCCGCCGCAGCAGTAAATTATTGGTGATGTCGTCTGATTTGACTCGATGATAAGCAGGACGTTCATTCAACGCTGCAAACCAAGCATTAATTCGTGGAAAGCGGAGATTTCCTTTGATTTGATAGCCCCGATACACAGGTAAATTCGCCGCCAGTCTATCTAGATGGGGGCTATACATAATATCAACCAAGCTAAAGGTTGATAAAAAATAGGGGCCTGGATATTTGCCTAAAGTTTGCTCCAACTCGTCTAGACTGGCTTCAAAGGTCGCTTGCAAGTTAGCTAACTCATCCGCATCGGTCGGAGTTTCCCGCAAGAACTTATAAGCAAGATTGCGAAAACCATTAGTCTCTGCATCTTCCACCCACTGTCTAGCTACAGCGTTTTCTTCTGGATCTTCAGGAAGTAGTGACGGACTAGGAAATCTGGCTTCTAAAGCTAAGAGAATATCCTTAGATTCGTAGACTAACTCACCTTCAATTTTGGCTGCTGGGACAAGGGTTGTGGGAACTAAATCGGTATACCATTTGGGTTTATTGCTTAAGTCAATAAACTCTGTTTCAAAGGGAATTTGTTTTTCTTCTAAAGCAAACCACACTCTTTCACAAAAAGGACACCAAGAGTTTGTATCGCGGTAAAGCAATACGGGTGGTGTGGTGCCTGGTGGTAGTTTATGCAGACTGCTAGGAATAGGTGCAGTAGATGGAGACTGTCCTGGTCGCCGTACCCGCCGCGCTGGGGTATGTTTTTGAGCAATTTCCGATAACTGTTCCCAGGTAGATGCTGTAGTTGGAGTGGTCATATTTTTGTAATTTCCAATAATGTTGGGGAATTAATTACCATCCCTGTTGTGTGGGACGGATGAGAATTTCATTTACATTCACCCGTGGCGGTTGAGTCACTGCATAGACAATAGCTGCGGCTATATCTTCGCTTTCTAGTGGGGTGACTGTTTTACGTCGTTCTTCGCTGCGTTGTTTGGCGATGGGGTCGTCAATCAAGTCGTTGATTTCTGTATCAACTAAACCGGGTTCGATGATAGTGACGCGGATGTTATGTTGGTAAACTTCTTGACGTAATGCTTCCGAAAAACCATTGACACCCCATTTTGTAGCGTTGTAAATCCCAATCCCGGCTCTAGCTGTACGACCCGCCACTGAAGAGATGTTAACGATATGTCCAGAATTTTGTGCTTTCAAAATTGGCAAAACGGAGTGTGTCGCATACAGCACGCCTAAAACGTTGATATCAATCATCCGTCGCCAATTTGCTGTGTTACCGCCGTCAATCTCGCCGATAACAGCAATTCCCGCATTGTTGACTAAGATATCAACTCTTCCCCAGGCGGCGATCGCTTTATCTACCAAATTTTTGACTTGGGCTTCATCGGTAACATCTGTAACTATCGGTAATGCTTTGCCGCCATTCTCCGTAATCTTTTGCGCTACTGCATCTAATCGGTCAGAACGCCTTGCAGCAATCACTACTTGCGCTCCTTCTGCGGCTAAGGCGATCGCAGTTGCTTCACCTATCCCCGCAGAAGCTCCAGTAATAATTGCTACTTTTCCTTCTAATTTACCTGTCATATATTTATCCCAATTAACAGTTCACGACTACATTGCTCATCAATAAATTGCTGCTTTGCCTTGCTAATAGCTTGATTTTTAGAACAGTTTGTGAGATATTATTTAAATAATATACGGTTTGTTTATCAATTTAACGTATTTTATGAAAAATAACTTCTCAAAGAGATTTTTTATAAAAAGATAAGCTGTATTTATTAAATGTTTTATCGGATTTTGATAAAACTCATCTACCAAAAAGCTGACTTCATAGTTGCTGGCTAATTTTTGTGATTCAACAAGAATTAAGATGCTATAGCAAAATCCGTATACTGCCTCATCTACGGTTTATGAAATGCTAGTACAATATGTCTCTATATCTGGGTTTAATTTGCGATTGCTCAGTATTTCTTGGATTATTTGCAACGCTTGAACAGTCTATAGGTGTAAACTACATTGAAGTGATGAGGATACTCAATGGAAGTTTTCTTGGCTAATATTAATCATCTTGAAAGTGTTTCAGTAATATTTAATCAGTATCGTATTTTTTACAATCAGGCATCAAATATTGAAGCTGCTAAAGAGTTTCTCGAAGAACGTTTCAAGAATAAGGACTCGGTAGTTTTTGCAGCTAATGAGAATGGGGAGTTAGTTGGATTTACTCAGCTTTATCCTAGCTTTTCTTCGGTGTCGATGAAACGAGTATGGATATTGAACGATTTGTATGTAAAAGAGTCATATCGCCGCAAGGGAGTTGCAAATTTATTGATGAGTGCTGCGGAAGAATACGCAAAAGAAAGTGGAGCAGTTAGAGTAATTTTAGCCACTCAAATTTCTAACATAGCCGCGCAAAAACTCTATGAAGTGCGAGATTACATTAAGAATGAAGAGTTTTACCATTACACTTTGCGGTTGCAGTAGTGGCATAATACTCGATGCTGGATGTCCCTAAACTACAACAAAACGTACTGAAATCTTACAGCTGATTTCTGGCTTTAAGTTGCAGATATCTTTCAACCAACTGATCAGTAATTTGATTTGCTGGTGCATCAAGTACCAAGACACCCTTTTGCTTTAATTGAGCAAAAGCAACTTGACGTTGTGCTAATAAATCTAAAGCCACAGCACGACTGTAAGCGGCTGTGACTTCTTGAGTAAATGTGTGCGCTAGATGATCAACTTGGGGATCTCGCAAAGTGACGCAGAAGGGTAGATATCTTGGTGCTAACCGGGAAAGTGCGGCTAATAATTCAGTAGAGGCGGTGACATCAACTAAATCGGTGATGACAACTACTAAGGCGCGGCGAGTTTGCCTTTGTACTACATTGGTAACAGCACCTAAATAATCAGATTCGAGTAAAACTGGTTGAATTGGCGTGAGATAATCAATTAATTTACCGAGATGAGATTGTCCGCGTTCTGGTGATACCCATGTGTGCATTTGGCGGTCAAATACACCCACCCCGACGCGATCGCCCCGATGTAATCCGGCTAATGCTAATGATAAAGTAGCATTTAAACCCCAATCAAATCGCTGTAAGCCTTTGACTTGTGCTGTCATCAGCCGACCACGGTCTAATAAAATAATCAAGGTTTGTTCTTGTTCTGGTTCTAATACCCTGACTAAAGGCGGTGTATTCCCAGTAGTTCTCCTGGCGGTAGCTTTCCAATCAATAAAGCGCAAATCATCACCAGTGTGATAGTTCCGCAGTTCTGCAAACTCTGTACCGATACCCATCCGGCGAGATTGGCGGATGGAACCTGATGATTGTAAGGTGAGGCGAATAGAGAGCGATCGCAACCCAATTAAATCAGGATAAACTTTGACTGAAACATTTTGCGGTATTTGCCAATTATGCCAAGCTAACCCCCAACTTCCCAACTGTCGCACTTGAATATTTCCCCAAGGAAATTCGCCGCGTTGTCTGGGGTGGACAGTGTAAGTTAATTCTTGGGTAGTGTTAGTGGGAATAGTGGCGGTGAGTGTCGGGGTAGATACGCCAAATTCTGGGGGATAGTAATCACGAATTTGAATGATTGCGTCAGTATTTGCGGCTGTTACCGTCAACATTACCGGATTATCTCGCCCAATCGATAAACGTTGCGGTAAGTCGCGCTTGATTTGCACTCGTAATGGACGGACTCGCAACCCATCCACAATCATCAATATCAGAATAATGGCATCGAATAATAAAGTGATGGCGATGCTAACGGGAATGGTGATAAATAAGGATAGGATGGGAGCGATCGCAATTCCTAATCCTAATAAAAAATAAACTCTTCTTGCAGGAACCATTTTAAAAATATAAATGATAATTTTACGCTGAATAATTCAATCAATTCATCAAGTACTCAGTTTTTCATATCCACCAAAAAGTACTAGCCAAACTACTACAATTATCCAGTGCATTATAACTGAAGGCCATAGAGAGCCACTTTGTAAATAAGCAACAGTACAAATAATGCCTAAAATTCCTGCCTGGAATAAAAATATTACATTCATAAAGGTGGGATTCCCAGCCGGATATGCTGTTAAAGCATTGAGAGGATGGTAAACAATAAAAATTGCCAAACTTACACATCCCCACAACATTTTTCTTATCTTAGTCACCTCTTCTGTAATGTGAGGTAGTAGTAAAACTCGAAAAAATAACTCTTCAGTAATTGCTGGTGCAAATAAGCAAATGCCTACAACCTTAAAAAAATCTCCTAGTGTTAATTGCGCCCACCCAAATTTTAGAAATCCAGAATATAAACCAATTGGTAAAGTAATTAATGAATAAAACACTAACATTATTACTGTTTTAAACCAATAATCTGGAGATGGAATCGTTAATATCCCTTTGGTCAAACGAGGAACTATTAAATTGAATATTCTATTTTGATTGTTGCTCATTTGACGATGGATTGCTTTGCATACTTGGTTAGATTTTGTAATTAATATTTAAATTAGAGCTAGGATTGACTAAAGCTAATTCATTACCTGTTAGGTCTTGATTTCTCATCGGGGGACTTGTACTTGATTAATTACTGACGCAATAATCGCATCAATTTGTAAACCATCTAGCATCGCTTCTGGTTTAAGAAGCAAACGATGACGTAACAAAGGTGAAGCTACAGCTTTCACATCATCTGGTGTGACAAAATCTCGTCCAGCTAACCATGCGGCGGCTTGGGATGTTTGTAACCAAGCACCAGCAGCACGGGGTGAAGCACCTAAAGCTAAATCTGGAAATTGGCGCGAAGCTCTCACTAAAGCTAAGAGATAATCGATAATCTTTTCAGAGACTTGCACTTGTTTCACTTCTTGCCGTGCTTGTAAAATGTCTGCTACGGTTGCTACGGGTTTTAAACTAGAAATATCTATACGTCGCGCTGCAAAACCGGCTTGGCGATTGAGTAACATTTGTTTTTCTGCGGCTTGGTCGGGATAATCTACTAATAGTTTGAATAAAAACCTGTCTAACTGTGCTTCTGGTAAAGGATAAGTCCCTTCAAATTCCAAAGGGTTTTGTGTCGCAATTACCCAAAATAAATCCGGTAAAGGTAAACTTTCACCATCCAAAGTTACTTGCATTTCTTCCATTGCTTCTAACAGCGCCGCTTGGGTTTTGGGAGGAGTGCGGTTAATTTCATCTGCTAGAAGCACTTCTGTAAAAACTGGCCCTTTCTTTAAGGTGAAATTACGACTATTTAAATCAAAAATATTTGTTCCTGTAATGTCGGAAGGTAACACATCTGGTGTAAGTTGAATGCGACGAAAGTCACCTTGAATTAACTGCGCTAAAACTTTAACTAAAAGTGTTTTACCTGTTCCGGGTACACCTTCTAAAATTACATGTCCACCTGCTAATAAAGCCACTAGCAACTGCTTTATGAGGCTAGATTGTCCGACGATAATTTGATTAAGGTTTTGGTCAAGGTCAATAAATACAGAATGATTTTGGCTCATAATTTTTATGAATAAAATATTCAAGCATAAACATACAGCTGTTGCTGTCAAAGTTGGTGCAAAATAGGAAATTACTTGGGTATTTCCTTCAGGGTTCGCCATTTTGCCAACCAGCTTAACAGTTCTCGTTCACTTATGCGCTGTTTTTGGGTAGATAATTTTAATACTGCGTCGAGTTCTGCTGTATTTGTACCTGTTTTTTCTTGCCAAACTTGCAAAAGTGTTTGGTGTTCTAGTAATGTTGTGCCTAATCCTAAAGCTTTTTGCAGTTGTATTTGTTCTTCTTTACCTACCATTTCTACAACAAAGTTGCTAGATTCGGCTTTTTCTAATACTCCTGCTAGTGCTTGGATATATGCTTGGCTGTTATCTACAACTGGAGTTTCTAAGGCTATTGGTTTACCAAAGCGTTGATTTTTTGCCCAAATTAAGACTAATAGTAAAACTCCTACTTGAACTAGTGCAGGAAACAGCGGTGTTTTGGCAAAATAGCTGAATAGGTCGCCTTCACCTTCACTCTGCTTGACATCTGAATCTTTATAACCATGAATATATTCATCTACAAATAATTGGTTGCCTTTTTGGTTAACTAAGCTGGCAAGATATTGAAAGTTGCTTAAATTATCTTGATAGGCATTAGCTGCTAAATAGGGAGTATTAGAAAAAATTACTTTACCTTTTTCTTTTTTTTCTTCCCAAACAACAGCACCAAAGCGATCGCCTAAAGAAATGCTTGGTTTTTCTACTTTGATATTACGTCTTTTTGTGGCAATTACAATATCACCAAAATTTGATTTTTGCAGAGAGTGAAATTTAGCTTCTGTTACAGGTGTTTTGACACCTAAAATTACTAAATTATTGCCTTTATCTAACCATTCCTGTTCGTCAAATAACAAATAAGCTTCCCTAGGGGAACTACTCACCCTTAACATAGTGACAGGAGTTTTTTCAGGTTTAAAATTTTCTAGAGGCTTTTGCCAACGCTGAATAGTTATTCCTTGTTGCTGCATATAAGCATACCAAGCACCATAGCCATCAGCAGCCCGACTATAAGTAGAACCAGTGTAAATTTTAGTATTAGGAGCAGCGAATAAACTAAGTAAAATTATTACACCAAGTGCGATCGCTCCTATCCAAGCAACACGATTTGATTTTTTCATAACTTAAGTGCTGAGTGCTGATTTGTGTTGTTGATTAATAATTTCTTGATAGGCTTGCTGACATTGTTGATAATTTTCTGGCAATATCTCAGCATTGCCGAAACATAATTGTTCATGGGTAGTAATCAAGGTTTCGTAAGGTTGTACTGGGGTAACAGTTGAACGTAACACCTGTAAATATTCGCCATCGGTACGGCTGAATTTATGCGGAACGAGCTTGGTATCATGCAGGTTTTGTAAAATTGCTAAGTACAAACAACGACAAGCTTCACGATAATTACCCTGACGGTAAAATTCTTGCGATCGCTCTAGCAAAAGTGCTACAGATAAATCATGAGCGCGATTTCTCGCCGCAGCATCCCCAGCATCTTTACCCCCAGATAACCAAGAATATATATATGGACTGAATTCTTGCCATAAGCGCCAAGCTACGAAAGCCAAAAATACTGCAAGTATCAGCCAAAACAACAAAATTAGTAAATTACTCAGCCAAGGACTAATTTTCCAGTCTGGCGACAAGTTTGGTACAGAATTTTGAAAGCGGTCAAATTGGTATTCTATCCATTCGCCGATTTGTTGCTGAAATTGAGATACTTCCCAACTCCAGCTAGTTTTTTCAAAGGTATCAGTAGTCATAAAGAAAGTTAGTAACTTTTTTTGCTCTTTTGTAGCATTATCCAGCCAACAAACACAAGCAACGCACCAAATACGAGAAATCCCAAATCCCAAGCTAACTGATTTGTTCCTGGCTTCACATGATGGATACCGAGAATTTGGTGGTCAATTATGCCTTCAACTACATCAAATAATCCTGCTCCGATGAGTATAGACCCAAAAAAGGTTGATGATGACCAATCAACATCATCACGACCGCCAGCACGCCACAAAAGGATGATTCCTGTCACGGTTAATCCAAAGTCTAAGGCATGAAATAAGCCATCCCACACCATATTTAAATCTATATTAGAGTCGTTGGTTAAAGGTTTAATAGTACTGACCATGTGATGCCATTGCAAGATTTGGTGCAGTAAAATTCCGTCAATAAAACCACTTAAACCCAATCCTAAAATAATTCCCGCGACAATCAGCGGTCTTTGTTGATGCACAATTTCACTTTTAGTCACAATTATTAACCTGAGATAGAAGTTGCGTTATTACAATAAGTTTTTATCTCAGGGATATCTTCTATCTTTTGGTATTACCTGAATTTTTAGCTTTTTTATTATTTGCAAAAAATATCACCGACTTCTTATAGAAGTCGGTGATATGCAACTCACTATATATTAAGTAAATATTAAATATTCAAATGTATATTTGATTTTGGCAATATACGTAGTGGCGTGACAAAAATCAATTTATCAATTATCTAGATAAAATCTGCTAATCAAAAAATATGAAACATATATTACCTGGGTGCAGCATATTTTTACAGCTATTAGCTACAGTTACTTTCACAACTCCGGTATTTGCAGAAATTGTCAATATTAATCTCTTGCAGCTGAATGACATCTACGAAATTACACCAGTGGAAGGGGGAAGTCGTGGTGGTTTGGCGCGTGTCGCTACTGTAAGAAAACAATTACGTCAAACAAACCCGCGCACTTATACTGTGTTAGCTGGAGATTTTTTCAGTCCTTCGGCTTTAGGAACAGCCAAAATTAACGGTATACCTTTAGCAGGACAGCAGATGGTAGCTGTGTTGAATGCTTTAGGTTTGGACTATGCAACTTTTGGCAATCATGAATTTGACTTACCAGAAAACTTATTTTATCAACGATTGCAAGAATCTCGGTTTCGTTGGTTTTCTGGGAATGTGTCGGATAGTCAAGGTCAACCTTTCAAAAGTGTCCCTAGGTCGATAGTATTTAATGTTAAAGGCGATCGCGGTGCTATTGTCAGAGTTGGGTTAATTGGTGTCACTCTCGATAGTAATAAACAAAAGTACGTCAGTTACACAGATCCCTTAACGGTAGCCAAACAGCAGGTAGCAGCGTTGAAGGGAAAAGTCGATATTTTGGTAGCTGTAACTCATTTACCCATAGAGAGCGATCGCACACTTGCAGAAACAATACCAGAAATTGACCTGATTATCGGCGGTCACGAACACGAAAATATTCAACAATGGCGGGATCGGGATTTTACCCCAATATTTAAAGCCGATGCGAACGCACGTACAGTATATATTCATCAACTGCGCTACGACACCAAAAAGCGTAACCTGGAAATTAACTCTCGTTTAATGCCAATTACCGATAAAATTCCTGAAGAACCGAAAACAGCACAAATAGTCAAAGAATGGCTAAACCGCGGTTATCAAGCATTTCGCGCTAATGGTTTTGAACCAACCCAAGAAGTAGCTAAAATTCCCGTTCCTCTAGATGGTTTAGAAGCCAGCGTCCGGAATAAACCTACAAAGCTAACCAAGTTAATTGGTGAGGCGATGTTGCAGGAAGTTCCAAATGCAGATTTAGCTATATTTAATGGTGGTTCAATTCGAGTTGATGATGTAATTCCGCCAGGGTCAATTACGCAATATGATGTCATTCGCATACTACCTTTTGGTGGTAAAGTTGTGGCGGTAGAAATGAATGGCGAATTATTAAAAAGAGTACTAGAGCAAGGACAAGCTAATAAAGGGACTGGTGGCTACCTGCAAACAGCTAAAGTTACTCAAGAAAAAAAATCCGGACATTGGTTAATTAATGGTCAAAATCTTGATTTACAAAAGATTTATACAGTGGCTATTAATGATTTTTTAATTAGCGGTAAAGAACAAGGATTAGATTTCTTAAATTTTCAGCAAGCTGGAATTAAGTTAATTACAGAAAAACGTGATATCCGTTTTGCGGTAATTGACCAATTAAAAAAACAAGCAACTCCTCTAGCTCATTGACTCGTGAGATTCAGATCCCCGACTTTTTAAAGAATTCGGGGATCTAATTGTTCAGAAATGAATTTAAGTAAATATACCTGAAAAAATTAATAATAGATTTTAATTTACATTAATACTAAATGTTCAATCATCGAACTCAAAAATAAGCATACTAAATATATAACCTATTTCATTATTTATACTGATTAAAACGATAATTTAAGAAACTTATTACCTAAAAACACTGTTATTAATTAGCACTAATTGATACTAAAATCCATATTAACAGGTTTAAATCAGTTGATATATTTACAGTTACCAATATGTCTATTTCACCAGCTTTAGTATTATTTACATTCTGGCTGATAACTGCGTGTATATTTGCCAATCTTTATAATAAGTTGATTAAAAGTAAAAATCAGGTTGATTATGCCTTCTCCACCATTGATGTATTGTTGCAAAAAAGATGGGATTTGATACCTAATCTTGTAGCGATTGCAGAAAAATATATGGAATTTGAGCAGAAAACTTTAACCGAAATTGTCAAACTCAGAACTAAAGTAATTTCAGAACGTGTAAGTGAAAGTACAAGAGTGACGATAGAAGACCAAATATCTAGAAACTTGGATAATATCATCATCGCAGTCGAAGCATATCCAGAACTCAAAACCAACGAGCATTTTATCCAGTTACAGTATTCGCTGACTGAAATTGAAGAACAGATTTCAGCCGCGCGAAGATTTTATAACAGTGCTGTCACCGAATATAACAATGTTGTGGAAATGTTTCCCACAAATTTGTTTGCATCATGGATGAACTATCAGTTAAAAGTACAATTCCAAATTTTGCCCCAAGAAAAACAAACTGTAAATGTTAGAAATCTATTTAGCTAATATCTTAGGCAATTTTTAATAACTATAGTGAACTGTCTAATCTAAAGTGTGGCATTAAAAAACTAATTGTATCCGCAGCCTACAACAAGTCGCCACTAATTAATATTTCTTGTATAAATAGCCTCTAATCAAACCACTCCCACAATGACTCATCAACAACTCCTCACAGCAGAACAAGCAGCCAAATTACTTATAACTGGAAATAAAGCGCTAAAATTTCGCCGTTATGCTGAAGCTGTTCAAGCCTTAGAAGAATTTTATCAAGGGACTGATGCAGGATTCAAAGATTATCATCAAGCGCAGATGTGGTTGGTTAAAGCCTATAAAGGAAATGAACAATTAGAAAAAGCGATCGCACTTTGTCAACAACTTACTAATAGTGAGCAAGAAGTAACACAAATTTGGGCAAAGCAATTTATATCAACTTTATTACCAGATAATTATTCTGCGATAGAATCAACGTCTCAACAGCCAAAAGAAAAAATCAATGATTCCAAAATCACAAGGAGAAATTTAAATAATTTTAAAATATTTTGCCAAGAAAATTTGTTGGATGATTTAAAAGAACTGGAATCAGTTAGAAAACAAACTATCCTATCAGTCTCGTTTGTTAGTATTATTATATTTATCATATTTTGCCTTTTAGTCAAATTATTCCCTATCGAATATCTTATTTTTTGTTTTGTTAATCAAGTTCCATTACCATATTTTCTGATATTTTCATTTTTACTAGGATTCTTAGCTTGTTTATGGGGATGGATTGCTTTTTATACTTCTGCTATAGAAACCTATACCGAGGGATTTAAACCAAAAATTATTCAAAAGATTTTTGACTTTATTAATACCAATAAAAGTCTAAATTATTCTAGTTACGCATCAGAAGTAGATAATGAATATACTCTGTCTGCCTTTATTCATAGCCAGATTTTTCAACCTTTATTAAAACCTAATAGAATACAGCAACAAGAATGTATTTTTGGACAAGTTCATGAAACACCAATTTTCTTTTCGGAAATTTCTACAGAAGTAGAATTACAACATCGGTGGATAAAATATCTCTCTTTTTCTCAACATTTAAAAATGTTGCATTCCATGATGGTTCCTCCATTTGTCGTTAGAATGGTTTTTGGATTTTTACTGCCACTGTATTCTATATTATTAGTCATCAAGCTTGTTAAAAGTATTCCTTATATAATCGTGAGAATACTCCGAGGCGAAAAAATTAGTTATAGACATTTTGAAGAAGAAATCATGAAAAATGAGGTGTCTAGAAGAACAGTATTTAAAGGATTATTTTTTCAAGCCGACTTTAATAAAAAGATTAGTGGTAAGACTATAGTTTTACCGAATTTATTAAATACAAATATTTATGCTTTGAACCAAAATAAAGAAAATTTAGTTAAATTAGAAGACCCAGAGTTTTCACAATTCTTTACTGTTTATGGTGACAATCAAGTTGAAGCCAGATATGTTTTGTCTACCAATTTAATGGTCAAGCTAGTTCAGTTTAGAAAGAAAGCTAGAAAAAATATTTATGTGTCATTTGTGCAAAATATGATCTATATAGCTATTGAGTATGCAGATGATATTTTTGAGCCTAAACTTTTTAAAAAGATGTTAAGCTTCGCCCCTATGCGAGAATATTTTGAAAATATACATCTCATGCTCGATATTGTGGAAGATTTGAATTTGAATAGACATATTTGGGGAAAAGATTAATAGCTATATAGTGGCTAAAAGGTGATAAATTTTTCACAACTTTGCCAAAATTTCTGGTAACAATTGACCAGGAACTTTTGATAAAGCTAAATTTTGTCCTTGAATGCCTAATTCGTTGTGGAAGGCGCGGATTGTTTTGACAATATAAGCAAAGGTAGTTTGATAAGCTTCTGGTTGTTTACTTAATCCATTTAAAGCTTGTAAATGGTGATCTAATGCAATTTCTAAATGGTGCGATCGCGTGGATTTATCGCCATTAAAAGAATTATCTGTTACTAACTGATAATGGGCTAGTCCTAAGTTATTATGAGCCGCCAACAAATCAAAACTTAGCGGTATACCATTGAGAGAATGTGCCAAAGCAATCGCCTCTTCGTAAGCAATAATTGATAATTTGAGTAACTTTTGCTTGCGTTCTTTGGTGGTTTGCGGCAGATTCGCTAGATGCCAGTAAGCTGTAGCTAAATTATTTTGGGTGGCGGCGCAAGCACTGGGAACATTGGCGGCGGTGCGATATTTTAAAGCTTCGCAGTAAACATCAATAGCTTGCTGAAGATTGTCGGCAGGTTGTTCGTATTGTGCTAAATTCCAGTAGGCTGTACCGATATTGTTTTGAATCATCCCATATTTGAGGGGTTCTTGTTCGGCATTGTAATGAGCCAGTGCTTGGTTATATGCGGTGATCGCTTTTTTCAGATGCACCACTGGTTGATTATATTGTCCCAGATGCCAGTACGCTGTACCTAAATTATTTTGACAAGCCGCATATTTCAGCGTATCCATCTCTACAGTCCGATGGGCTAATGCTTCTGTATAAGCTGATACTGCCTGTTGCCAATTTTCCGCAGGGTTAGAAAACCTGGCTAAATCACCGAATGCTGTTCCCAGATTATTCTGCACCCGTGCATAAGTTTCTGGGTGAGTCTGCGGAGAAATCATCTTCAAAGCTAAGTGATAAAATTCAATCCCCTGTTCAATGTAATTTTGTCCCGCCTCAACATTGGGTGGCGTGCGGTACAACATCCAGTACAATGTGCCTAAATCATTGAGAATATCGGGTAATTGTGGTGATTGTTCATCGTAGGCGATCGCTTCTTGATAAGCCAGAATTGATACCATCAAGTTTTCTAGGGTGGAATGTCCTTGCTCAATCCGCAAACGATATAAGTTACCCAACTGATGATAAGCTGCGGCCAAATCCTCTTTTGCAGCTTGCTTAACGTGTAATTCTTCAATAACCAACAGAATCTGTTGTGGTTGCCAATTCTCATCTTCTTCTTGAGCAATTTTGGCATTAATCGTCGCTAATACTAACTCTGTTAACTCCTGGCTAATATGGGATAACGCAGACAGTGATGGAGTAGGGCTAGTAGTCTCACTAGATTTAACCAAAGATTCTGGTAAGTGAGCTTCTTGCTTGGTAAATCCTGGCGGTGGCGGGGGAATTTCTAAAACACTACTAAGGCGCTTCGCTGGTGTTTCTACAGGAACCGTACCATTTTCTGCGGGAGGTGGGGTTTTGCTTGGTGCTTCAATTGTGGATTCGTTGACACTAGTCCCCTCTAAATTCCCGAAATCCAAATTTCTGGAATTAGAAACACGTTCTGGATAATTGACATTGCGTTTTGCTGGCGTGGGTTCTCCCGCAAAGGTAAATATACCTGTACGCCAACGCCAAAATTGGGGCGCTGACTGCTGAATAGCTGACAACCAAGGACGCGAAATCCACAACAACACCGTAGATTCTAAAAATCCGCTAGATTCTTGGCTAGAAAAAGCTTCTTCACAGAGGCGCAGAGAATGTAAAAATAACCGTTGCACTGCTACAGGTTGCTTTGTTAGCTGTTCTACACCCACAATTTGAAATGTCGGTATTGGTAAAGATCTACCAGGGTTGTCTTTGGTTACACCGACAATTGGTGGGGGATAATTAGCCAGCCATTGATTGATCTGGGCTACAGGGTTAGGCTCGTTTAAATTCAACCGCAAAGTCACTAATCGCGGGTAAGCTGGAGTGCTACTAATTTCCTGTCCATCTTGGGGCTGATATAAAACTTGCCCAACTGGATAAGCTAACGTTGAATGCAGCCGCGCTGCTACTTGATTTCGCAACTGTAAATCGTCACATACGGCTAAAAACAGTTGTCTTCTTAAGCCCAAACTGAGGGCAAGTTTCAAACGGTGATATACTTGCCGATTCCAAGCAAAATTATCGTGGTGTGCCGGATCATTCACGCTCATGGTGGCTCAACAGCCAAGAAACAGTGTACATCACCTAAACAAGGTTTATTTTAAGTAGACCTATCTAGTTCGGGGTAATCTTCCCACAGCCTGGATCACCACGCAAGTGGCTTTTCTACTTACTATTGTTCTTAACTGAACGTTATTGAACTATGACTGCCATTGTCAAGCCGGAACGCAAAATTTTATGCCGATACATATAATACCAATTCCCCAAAATATGGCTACACATAGGCAGCAGAGGGGCAGGGAGCAGGGAGCAGGGGGAGAATTATCTATAGTCTGGATTTAGAGAATTGGGATAAATATTTTGACTTTAGAGTCTTGACATCACCAATAAAAAACAGGTTCCCCTGACAACGAAAACCTGCAACACCACAATAAAATTAAATTTTATTAACAAAAACAGTTTTTATTTAACTGAGGTGAGAAACGGAAAAGGCGACAAAAATTAAGCCGCCGACCAAAACTGTGGCGACTGCACCAAGAATAATATAGTTACGCTTTTGCTCTGCTGTTGGAGGTTCTGCTCGATAAACCTTTGGCTCTTGGGCAAAATTGTTAAGACGACCACCTTCTTCATTCGTGTAGGGCATGAAGTAATTCCTTAATTTTGAACATCATTATTATTATTATTTAATGTTACAGAAACTTATCTCTTCTGCTTTCCCTGTCAGAGACAAATTGTTACATTTTCTTTGCTCTGCATATCATATATGAGATAAATTATCAAGCTAAAATTTGATGCTAAATGGGAAGAGTGTTGCTCATTCTTGAGTTTTTTGTTGCAGGAGCGATCGCCAATCAGCAATGGCCTTTTCTGTCCAAAGCCAATTATTACTTAATTTATTTACTTGAAAATTTACCGGGTCTTGATTAATTACCAATTGACGCAACTTAATCGCTTCTTTCATATATTGCCCTTGTTTGACCGTCGGTTGACTGCGTGCAGATTTATACAATCCAATTGCTAAACCAGCGTAGGCAGTCAAGGCATCGTGAGGAACGGGAGCATTCTGCACAGAAAGGGCTACACTTGCGGAATTTTGCTGATTTAAAGCTAAATTTAGCGCCTTAAACCAAGAATCATTAGCGCGATTTACATTACTTTCTGCGTAGTAGGCAAACCCTAAAGCATTGGTATACAAAACCGAGTTTGGTTCTGCTTTCACTGCAACTTCCCAAAAACGTCGGGCATCATCAATGGTATATTTTTTATCTCCAGTCTGAATTAACTGCCAAGCTAGTCGTCCTTTAAAAAAGTTGAGTGCAGGATCATTTCCTTGCTTAATTGGCACAACATTTAGGGCAGTTTGGGCAGATTGTAATGCGCCACGATTTAATAATTCTTCTACAGCTACCAACCCAGCCGACAAGTCACCTTGGCTTAATTTTTCTATGGCACTAGTAGCAATAATAGCTGTGGGACTAGTTTCTAAATTGATTTTCGGATTAGTTTTGCTAGACAGAGACTGCTGAACGGGTATTTGGGGGATGTCGGCAAAAGTTGAAGTGCGGCGCAGTTGCCACCACCAACCGAAACCGAGGATACTAGCGATCGCACCTACCCCAAAAATACTCAAAATCAGTCGCCAATTAGAACGACGAAGTTTAGGCACAGATGTGGGTAACGATGCTTCATAAGCCGGCCAAGTTTCTTCCTGACTTGATACAGTTTCGTTGGGTGTTGCACCCAAATTTCCCCATGATCCTTGTCTATCAGTGGGTGTTACCTCGCCACTCATTTGTCTAGTGGTAAAAATATTTTCTCTGTGATTGGGTGGTACTTCTTCAGTCAAGGGAGATTGACCATTATTGCTGGGTATCTGCTGATCTATCTGACGAAACAAATCCGAAACTATGGCTGAATCTTCGGCATAACTGGGGTCGTCATATTCAATTTCATCAACTAAATCGCCCCAAGTCTCTTCACCCAACCAATCCAACTCGGAAGTATCATGGCCTAAACCCGGCATCATGTCATCAATGGGTAAAGCTATCTGGGCTTCATCCGTCATAGCAGAATAAGTTGTGGTAGAAGATACCTTCACACTC
This sequence comes from Nostoc sp. C96, assembly GCF_059384975.1. NCBI lineage: Bacteria > Bacillati > Cyanobacteriota > Cyanophyceae > Nostocales > Nostocaceae > Nostoc > Nostoc sp. C96. The sequence continues at coordinate 3,769,788 of NZ_CM182020.1, forward strand.
CGGCTATTGTCATTCAGCGACTCTGTACTGGTAAAATTCGGCAGTTCTGTTCCCAAAAAACCATCAAATTCGGGTTGAAGATACAAAATTGGTAATGCCCAATAAGTTTGGTGCGAACCATAAGCTGAAATTAATCCCTGACGCACCCGACTAACGCATAAATCTACCGGATATCCTTGACTCAAGTTCCGGTACAAAAGTTGTGTCAGCGTGAGTGCAACTTCATCAGGAATGCGTTCTGACATAGCCAAAACGCACTTGATCCCGCGTCTGACTAAACTTTCAGTCAGGTTACGTTCGCCTGTTTCTTCTGTTGTATCGCTTGTTGCTGTGTATGCTCCCCAACAAGAGTTAAACACAGCCATTTGAATATTATTATTGACGAGCAGACCTGCTAGGTCATCGCCACTCAAGGTTTCTGTCAAGCCAGTTCTGCTACTAACCAAATAAATTTCGCCACCACTTGGCCCTAAGTCACTATGGCCGGAGTAGTGAAGAACTTGGTATCTACTTTGTTCTAAGGCTTGGGTTAATTCTTCTCTACCTGGCTGATCTAAAATAGTGAGTTCAATTTCGGGTAGGGAAATGCTACTGTCAGCCGTGCGGGAGGCATGACGGTGCAGTTCTGCTTGCAGTCTCAGGGCTTCTTGCTTCAACAAACCCAGCCGCATTTGATCTGTGGGCGATGCCAGCACCATTAAAACCCTAACTACACCATCTTCTGGCAGTTGTGGTAAATTTCTGGAGGGCAAGCGAGCGTTGGTGAGAATGCCACTTTGGTAGCGCGAGAATGCCACATAAGGCCCCGTTGCTAGAGGGCGATCGCCTGCGTGCATGACTTCCCAAGGTAGACGTGCTAACCTATTATCCTTAAGACCTAACCGGAGGCGCAGTACTTGTTGATGGTTTTGGGCAATGCCTTGAGCTGTAATCCAACTATCTCTGAGAGTGCCTTTAAACAGAGCATTATAAAATTGCTGACCCAATGCCACCAAGTTTACAGAGTTTCTGGCGATGCCTGCGGTGGACTGTATCAACGCATCTCCCTGTAAAACTGACCTCAAAGGATCATTCATCAAATGTCCTGCGGCTGCTAACCAATCAGCTACAGGCCAAGTCACTAGTTCTTCTGCCAATGGCACCCCAGGCGCGACTTGTTCCGTTCGCACCAAGTAGTCATTCTGCCCTACTGGAGTTACGGAAATGTGAAATTCCATACAAGTAACGCAATCTCAATATTTTTACCCGTCAAACCCTCATTCATGCTCAATAGATGCCCAAAACCTGGATTTCCATTTTTGAACATCACATTTTAGTATATGGCTATACTCAATGCTCACGCTCAAAGAATGCTCATTCCTAATTATGACAACTGGAGAACATTTTTAGTTTCAATTATTCAGGTTTTAATTGACTCTGACTATAGTCACACAACAGAATTTGAGATTGACTAAGAATAATTATTTAAAGAGTCTAAATAACTTTAGAAGTATTTGATGCTGCAATAAAAATACAAAATTTTAAACTAAAGCCAGCTAAAGTTTAAAATTTTGCAATTTTTGCTATATACAAAAACGGAGAGGGAGGGATTCGAACCCTCGTTGAAGTCACCCCCAAACAGACTTTCCAGGTCTGCGCCTTCAACCACTCGGCCACCTCTCCAGGTGTCACAATTTATTATTGTAATATAAAATTATAGAAAGTGCAAACAACATATTAAAAGACATTTTAGAGTAGAGATCTAAAGGTCAAAACCCAAATTCAAAATCAAGATGTCCCGTACATACACAATTAAAGTCCGCGATCGCGCCACTGGCAAAGAATACACCCTCCAAGTCCCAGATGACCGCTACATCCTACACTCTGCCGAAAACCAAGGGGTGGAATTGCCTTTTTCCTGTCGTAATGGGGCTTGTACCGCTTGCGCTGTCAGGGTTTTGTCGGGAGAAGTTGACCAACCAGAGGCGGTTGGTTTGTCCTTAGAGTTGCGTCGGCAAGGTTATGCTTTGCTGTGTGTGAGTTACGCCCGTTCAGACTTAGAAGTGGAGACACAAGACGAGGATGAAGTCTACGAACTCCAATTTGGGCGTTACTTTGCTAAAGGCAGAGTCAAAGCAGGTTTACCATTAGACGAAGATTAAAATTTAGTTTTTCTAGTAGAGGCCGTTTTGGCCTCTACTAGAAACAGGAGTAAATATGCAAATCGCTACAGTTTTAGGGCGTTTTGGGTTTTGGACGCGAAAAATAGCTATATTAACCTGCTTATTACTACTGGTAAGTTGTCAAGCCAAAAGTCAACCCGCAGATCATCAAATCCTGGTGAAAGTGGCGCGTGTGGTAAGTGGGCAAAGTTTAGAAGTGTTGGGTATGGGTGAACAACCTAATTTTGCTTCCCCAGTGCGGTTAATTGGGATTGATGCGCCAGACTTGCGACAAAACCCCTGGGGCGATGAAGCTAGACAAAGTTTAGAAAAGTTAATTGGGGGGATAGAACAATCAATCAAACTAGAGTTTGATATTGAAAATAAAGATAAACTGGGGCGAACACTGGCTTATGTCTGGAAAGATAATCAGTTATTAAACGAACAAATAGTCAAACAAGGATATGCGCTATTTGTTGGGCGATCGCCTAATCACAAATACGACCAACGCCTAGAACGCGCCCAACAGTGGGCGAGAATTATGGGAGAAGGGATTTGGAACCCAGAAAACCCTATGCGTCAAACTCCGGCGGAGTTTCGCTTTTTGAATCGATGAAAGTGCTGAGTCGAAGATATGGGGAGAGTTACAAATGACTCTTGACTATTGACTCTTGACCATTGACCATTGACTCTTGACTATTGACTCTTGACTAACCAATGACTCAACTACAAACTTTTCTCGATATTGCTACCGAGGCGGCTTTAGCTGCGGGTGGAGTTTTACAAGGTTACTTAGGCAAATTAGAAGATGCAGTCACAGAAAAAGGCCGCCCTGGTGATTTGGTAACGGCGGCGGATAAAGCCTCAGAAGCAGTGGTTTTAGAAATTCTGCACCGTCACTTGCCGCAGCATTCTATTTTGGCGGAAGAATCAGGTAAGATTGGCAATCAAGATAATGAATTTCTGTGGGCGATCGATCCTTTAGATGGAACTACTAACTATGCTCACCAATACCCTTTTTTTGCCGTTTCTATAGGGCTATTAATTAACGGTGTACCACAGGTAGGCGTAATTTATGACCCGTTGCATAATGAGTTATTCCGGGCGGCGGCTGGCTTAGGTGCAACCCGTAACCGCCGCCCCATTCAAGTTTCCGAAACAAGTGAATTGGGTAAAAGCTTATTAGTCACTGGCTTTGCTTATGATCGCCGCGAAACCTCAGATAATAATTACGCCGAATTTTGTCACCTGACTCATCTTACCCAGGGGGTGAGACGTAGCGGTTCAGCATCCATTGATTTAGCCCATGTAGCCTGTGGGCGTGTTGATGGTTACTGGGAACGAGGACTCTCGCCTTGGGATATAGCCGCTGGCATAATTTTATTACAAGAAGCTGGCGGTAAAGTCACTGCCTATGATGGTAGTCCTTTGCAAATCAATTCCGGTCGACTTCTTGCCACTAATGGCTACATTCATGAAATTCTCAGCCATGAATTAACACAAGTTCCGCCGCTATCTTCTTGGAAATAGATACAAAATTTTTCACAGCCCATAAGCTGTTAAGCATTTAATTTGCACATTGAGGCCGCAGGGGGGCAGGGAGCAGGGGAGAGGGTTTGCAGCTTTTATTACCATGAACATGGTGCAACTTAAATGACGATTAGCTTACAAGTATTTATTATTCTGGAAATGTTAAAACTATTCGATCTTAACCCCAATGCTGTTGGGGCTTTTTATTGCCAAGCGGAATTGGCATAGTCAATGTGTATCTATTAAATATTCATCGCATAAAAATCTTGAGCAATGAAAGCTTTTATCCCTTATGTTGCATTGTTGAGCTTGAGTGGTGGTTTACTAGTTCACAGTTCTAGCCTGCAAGCAGTAACTCCTAACAGTGAAAAATTTGTCGCTTTAGGTACAGAACCTTTTTGGAACGTAACTGTCAGTAAAAATGGCATTGTTTACTCTTCTCCAGAGGTGAAGAAACAAACGTTTCCTTATGTTAAACCTCTAGCAGCAGCAGGTCGCTCCGCTGATCTAGTAAGAGTTTACAAACTCAGGGGCAATAATATGCTAATTCTGGAAAAAGTCAGTGCTTGCAGTGATGGGATGTCAGATAAAAACTACCCTTACTCGGCTGTTTTGATATTGGGTAATAAAGTTTTAGAAGGTTGCGCCCAGAAACAGTAATTTTAGGAGATATCCCTCTTCTGTCAATCAGACTTGATTTCAATATTATTTTTACTTCCACTCTCCTTGTAATGTAAATGCAGCCCAATAATAAGGTGCAGCATAATTTGGATTACGTGACATTTCTATTTGTGCTGCCCTTAACGCCGCCGCAGGTTTTAAATTTTTGCGTAACATATTGGCATAAAATAATTTCATCAATTCTGATGTAGCTTCGTCATCAACACTCCACAAACTGACTACAACACGTTGACTTCCCGCATACATAAATCCTCTGGTTAACCCAACTAATCCTTCTCCCTTGACTTCTTCACCTAAGCCTGTTTGACAAGCACTGAGAACTATTAATTCTGCTGGCAAATTTAGGTTAAAAATATCGCGGAGGCGCAAAAAGCCATTTTGGGGTGTTCCTTTGCTATCAAACAGCGACAGCACGACCCCAGATAATTCTGGATTGGTGCTATTTAAAATGCCGTGAGTGGCAAAATGAATAATTTGATATTGGCTTAACTCTGGACTTGTGGCGACATCTCGACTGGCGGTAAAGTCTAAGGCTTGCTTACGTTCTTTATTGGATACGAAAGAGAGAATTTCCTCGGCTTCTTTACGGGTAAAACGCAGCCGTTCAAAGTCAATATCTGCTTCTCTGGCTGAACGTGATAATTGTTGCTGGTCAAAGAGATTCAAGTTTTGAGTGACCGTTGGGCGATTTGCTGGTTGACCGTTGAGGCGTTCATCTTGGGCAGAAAATACGGGATCTGCCAGTACAGCTAAGGTTTTGGCAGCTTTTTTCCGCCCTTTGACTTCCTGACGCAGCAGGGCGATAGTTGAGGCTGAGGGAAGGGAAATAATTTCGTTGGTTGTGACTAGTGGCTGATAGGTTTGGCTATTGGGGACGGCTAATGCGGTGATGGGTACATACTGTAAAGCGCCATCACTAACGACAACTAAGCGTTTTTTTCCGAGTTGCTGGGCGACTGGTGCAAGTATCATTTGTGACAATTCTGCCGCGGCTTTGCTGCTTCTAGCAATACTGGTTCTTTGGGATGGGGCGGTTAAAGCATCGCGGAATTTTTGGACGGCGGTTTTGATTTCGGCGCTTTTAGGTAGTTCGTAACTAGTTATGTCGTTTTTGCTGACAGCCCAAAGATAACTGCGTTCTTCTCCCAAGGAGTATTCTAGGAGCAAGGTATTATCATCTAAGACTTGTTGCTGAATTTGCTTTAATGATAAGGGTTGTGGTTGGGTTAGGGCTGCATAACGGGGACTGCTATTTTTAATTTCTACTTGAACTTGCTGATACTGTTGTAGTAGTTGTGCAGTTTCTTTGTCTAAATTTTGGATTTGGGCTTCCGTATATTTACCGTTTAAAAGTTGGATACGGAGTTTTTCTCTAGCATTGAGTTGTTGCTGTAAGTTGCGTTCTGTTTGCAGTAGCTTGGGGTTTACGCCTTGGCGGATATCTGCGTTGGCTTCAGTGAGCAAGTCTAAAAGACTACGCGCCCTAGCACGTTCGCTAACTTGCAATGCCAAAGCATCATAACCTTTGGCTGGTTCTTGTTTATGTAGGCGCATTAATAGGTCAATGTAAAATTGGTAATATTTCTGCACAGATGCAAAGTAAGATGTCCGCAAGTCTTGACTGGTAACGTTGGTGCGGATATCTTCGACAATTTTAATTGTGTTTTCTATGTGGGTACGGGCAGTGGTGAGATTGCCGCGATCGCGTTCTGTCTGAGCTATATAATACAGGGTGTCTGCTTCTCCGGTGCGATCGCCAATGCTCTGGCGCAATTTTAATTCTTGATTATAAGTGGCGATCGCTTGTTCTGTCCGCTTTAAGGCGTTGTAAGTTCTGCCTAAATTACCAATAACGTTGGCTTCAGCCTCTTTTTGTCCTAATTTTTGCCAGCCAGTCACGGCTTTTTGTGAAGCATCTAAGGCTTTTTGATAATCACCCGCAGCTAAATAAACTCTCCCGAAGAAAGCGTAAGCACTGGTTTCGGCAAAACTATTTTTTGTTTGCTGTGCTAATGTCAAAATTTGGTTAGTAGCATCTAGGGCTTTAGGATAATCCTTTAACGCTTCGTAGACTCGCACGATACCACTAATGGCGCTAATTTGACCTATCACATTGCCTTGTTCACGGCGTAACTGCTGCGCTTGTTTGTAATATTCTAAGGCTTGGGGATAATTTTCTAAAGCGCGATAGGCACTGCCAATATTATCTAAAGTTTGCGCTTCTTTATCGCGATCGCCTGTAGTTTTAAATTTTTCTAGGGCTTGATTAGCAGTTTCAATACTTGCCTTATTATCACCAAGCAACTTATAAACTGAAGCGATATTTTTTAGTGTATCGCCTTCCCCTTTCACATCTTTGACTTCACGTTCAATATTTAGGGCTTGATTGTAAATATTAATTGCTTGTTGATAATCTCCTAATGAAGCATAAATCCCAGCCATAGTATCCAGGGTGAAAGCTTCCCTCGCCCGATTTTTGGTAAACCTTTGTAATGTTAATGCTTCATTTAAAGTATTAAGGGCTTTTTGTTTTTCACCTAATCTATCGTAGACTAATGCAATCTGTCCTAATAGTTCGGCTTCTGAATGGGGATTACCTGCTTTTTGTAAAAGCGATCGCGCTTGGTTATAGTATTCTAAAGATTTTTGTGGTTCACTAAAAGAATAGCTACCAGCAATTCCAGTCAGAGTTACAGCTTGCTTACTGAGGTTAAATGCCAAAGCGATTCCTGAAAGATTACCTTGACTTTGTTGTTGCAGTTTTAGCGATTGATTGAGAGCTTCCCGCGATTTTTGCTCATCACCAATAGATAAATAAAGTACGCCGATATAGTTGAGTGCATCAGCTTGTCCACTCAGATTATTTCTCGTCTTTTGAATTTCTAAGGACTGTTGAAAAGCCTCTAAAGCTTTTTGCGGTTCACCCAAATTAGTGTAAGTAATGCCGATAATTTGTAAAATATCGGCTTGTCCATCTAAATTTTTTTGTTGACGTTGAATTCCCAGGGCTTGATTATAAGCTTGTAGTGCTTGTTTTGTTTCCCCCGCATTGAAATAAACGCCCCCAATACCAATTAAAGTATTAACAATAAAATCAGGTTTTTTTTCAGTGCGAAATAATCGTAATGCTTGGCTATAAAATTCTAGGGCTTGTTGAGGTTGACCCAAGTTAGCGTAAGCATTAGCAACAGAATTCAACATCACCGCTTCACCAAAACGGTCTTTTTGTTCGCGGCGAATAGTTAGACCTCGCTGAAAATATCCTAGTGCTTTTTGATTGTCATTTTGAGTGTAATAAAGTGTGCCGATCGCTAAGAGTGTGGTAGCCTCGTAACTGCGATCGCCAATTTGCTGCCAAATTTTCAATGCTTCTTCATATTTTGCGATCGCCGCTTGCCGCCCTGTCGCTGTACCTTGTTCATATAATTGTTGTGCTTCTTGCAGCAGTTGTTTGGCTTGGGTGGCGGCTCTTTGGCTTTCAGGAGTGGTATTTTGCGGTTTTTGGGCTATGTAGAGATGATTCGCCCTAGCCGCCGTGATCATTAACTCCGATGACATTAGCATAGTGACAAAGATAACCAGTGTGCGATGTGCCAACGCCGACAGATGTTTCTTTGTCATAATTGCTCCTAAGTGGGAGAAGTAGTGTTTTTTAACTAGATAACTGTAAGAATACAGTTCTAGAGGCATCATATTGTATCATTTATATGATGGTTATAAAATTGCGATCGCTGCCTCAGTCTCTTCCTGTTTTAGCCATTCAACTCAAACGGTGGAAAAATCAATATTTTCGTAAAATTCGGCAATTTGAATTTGCAACTCCAAGGTACTCAAAGAAAGGGTGACACTTGGGTCATCGTATTCTGAAAATAGCCACTGATGGGCGGCTGTTTTGAGATGATGCTCAACATGTATGCGATATTGATCAATCAGCAAATATTCTTGGAAAGTCGAAATTGTCCGATAAGCAACAAATTTCTCACCACGGTCATAATTTTGGGTGGATTTAGACAATACTTCGGCGATAAAGCAGGGGTTAACCACAGTATCTTTGCGTCCCGTTTGCAGTTCTATGGGTTTGGGTAGAACCATGACATCAGGGTAAGTATAGAGATTTACATCGGGAACCCAGAGTCGCTGATCCAGGATAAATATCCGGTAAGCCTTTCCCCGCAATGCTGCTTTTAGGATAGCTACAAGGTTGCTGGCAATATCATTATGGTCTGGGGTTCCACCAGTCATAGGAATGATTTCTCCATCACAATATTCGTTGCGTGTTTCGGAGGCGATTTCTAGTTCTAAATACTCATCAATGGTGTAACGTTTAGTCTCAGGTTGAGTAATCATGATCGGTTGACCTCCAAGGCTTTTAATTGCTGGTTTATCCTGGTCTTTGCCGTCGCTTCATCTGTCTCAATTGACCGTTCTACTACTGGTTTAGCAATTTCCACTATGGCTCGAATTCAACACTTTCATAAATATCTGCTAAACGAATTTCAAAGGGAATTGATGAAAGTGAAATATACGATTCTGGATCGTCATATTCAGTAAATATCCATTTGTGGGAGTCTGTTTTAGAGTATTGCTCAACATGAGCAGTGTACTGATCAATCAATAAATATTCTTGAAATGTGGAAATGGTACGATACGCTGAAAATTTTTCATCCCTATCGTAGCTTTTGGTCGATTTTGAAAGCACTTCAGCAATCATCACCGGGTTAGTAATCGTATCAGTTCGTCCCTGTTGTCGTTGGAGTGGGCGGGGGACAACCATGACATCCGGGTAGGTATAAAGCTTGCGTTCAGGAATCCAAAGCCGTTGATCCGCTACAAAAATACTGTAAGGTTTACCTTTCAAACTGACTCTTAAGGCGGCATTAAGAATACTGGCAATTTCATTATGTTCGGGAGTACCGCCAGTCATAGGGATTATTTCTCCATTGATATACTCATGCCGAATATCTGAATTTACCTCGAAATCGAGATACTCTTCGGTTGTATGGATTTTCTTTGCTTCAGCCTGCATAATCACGTTAGTCTTACCCCCAAGGCTTCAAGTTGTTGGTTTATCCAAGTCGTTGCTGTTGCTTCATCAGTCTCTATCGCCCGTTCTACTCCTGTTTTAGCAATTTCCAACAGTTGTTTAGATTTCTTTTTTAGTTTAAAGCTCTCATCTAGTCTTGAATTAATTTTTTGTTGAAATTGCAAATCAAATATAGGTATTGGTAGAGATTTTATGGAAGTTTGAGTTATTAACGGTTGAACAGAACCTCCTGAGAATTTATCCATTAACTCTCGGTTAGGTTTTGTATTGAAATACAAAGTGTATACGTTAGACAGCAAATTTTCTTTCTGAACCTGTCTTAGAGAAAGAACATTATCAGAATAGATAGATCCGTTTAATTCTTTATATACATTTCCAAAAGAACCAATGGCTCCAACTCTAGCTGTTAAAATATCTCCTTCTTGAACAAATTTTGAAAATTTCTCAGGTTGAACATAGTAATTGTCATCAATATTTATTTGGCCTCCAACTATATTCGTATTTCTAATATAAAACTTGAAATTTACTGATTTTGGAAAATATTCTTCTGAATATTCACCTGTTTCTACGAAAAATTTGTTACCTAGATAATCCCAACCACCAGAATAGTTTTTAATACGTCGCTCAACCTCATCATATTTTGGCTGGTAATATTCAGCGTCTAAGCGACCGGAGGATAGGAACGACTCAGCAAAACTCTTGACAGCAACTGTTTCTTCCTTGGGTTGCCAGTCCTTCAAGCCAAGCTCCGACAACAGCAAATCCTCAGTTTGTTGATAAATTAGGCTGGATTGCTTAAGAAGTTCCTCCGATTTGTAAACAAACTCACCAATAAAATCCTCGAACTTAAATCGAGGGATATACATATTTTTTAAGTAGGTTGTTGTTAAGGTTCTCTGCCCTGTTCCTCCTGTATTTCCCCTGTCTATAGTTAAAATTCCATGTTGGCTTAGGAGGAATATAAATAAATAGGCTGGATTAATTGTATTTTTCTTTAGTCTAATAATGCCTACGTCTCGACTAAAAATTGACTTTTTAATCGTACTGACAAAGCCAAGCTTTCCAATAGAACCATAACCTTTAAGTGTAATTAAAATATCATTCTTCTTTATCTGAAATCTCTCTAGATTGTGATATTCAGATTCCGCAATGTAATCAGAGCCTTCATAAGCAACAGTTCCTCCAGCAATATTCCTCCCATTGAGACAGTGAATATCACTTTCATCTTGAGAAAAATTAGGATTTGGCCCCTGAGTAATCCAGTTTGCAAGGGATTCTAGCAGAGTGTTGGTTTTAGACTTAATAGCTTGCTCAACTTCAAGATACTTAGTCTCGAAGAATTCACTATCAATTCTAAAAGTAATATTGTGCTTAATTACATCGCCTAAACTTACTTCAACTGCTTCAAGCCCATCCATTAACTGCTGATACTTCACTGCATCAAACGGCATAACAGATGGGCTGAGTTCAAAAAAACTGAGCTTCTCCTTTTTGGCAAACTCAATAAAGGCTTCGGCAATGCCGTCTTCCGTCATTCCTTCGTGGTTATACAGGTCATGATCCACCACTAAATGACTGTGATCATCTTGCAAAAAATCGCTCTCTACGCCAACGACTCTTTGCACTGGCGAGGGCGGCATCAAATCGCTGATTTCCTCATCGCTTGGTGAAGCCGTAGACGATGAAATCTTGCGCCAAATCTTGTCTCCAGAGTTATCCTTCCCTGACTTTCGCATGGTGGCAAAAAAGATGTTGTAGTCATCCTGTCGGGGACAAAGTGCGCCTGCTTTGGGGTCGTCGTTCCATTTCTGTAAAAATAGGACTGAGGTTTTTGTGCCTGTGTGCGGCTTAAAGGTGTTGCCATGTAGCCCCACTACCGCCAAAATCCGGCAGCGTTCCGCAATAAAATCTCGAATGTTTTTATCGGATGAGTTGTTGAACCGTCCTTGGGGAAGCACGATCGCCATTCTCCCCCCTGGTTTCAAAAAATCCAAGTTGCGTTCAATAAACAAAATGTCTCGCCCTACCTTGGTTTGCCACTTGCCATCGGGCTTTTTTGCCAGGTCATAGCGGGCAATCATGCGCGGTTCTTTGATGTCCCCCGCAAAGGGCGGATTCGCCATCAGCACATCAAACTGAAACTCTCGATAGTCCTTGCTAGCTTTCGGTCGCAGCTTTTTCAGTCGCCTGAATCCCTCATGGTAAATGTTATCCCAATCATCTTGCTCGGTGACTTCATCCCAGAGTTCATAATCCAGGGTGTTCAGGTGCAATACATTCGTCTGTCCATCCCCTGCAATCAGGTTTAGTGTCCGCGCTACCCGCACCGCTTTTTCATCAAAGTCGATGGCAAACACCTTGTCTTCCACATACTCTTTGCACCGGGGCGGCTTATCTTCCAGCGAAAACAAATGACTTGCTGCCAAACCCTCATCCTCTAAAATCTGCCGCCAGACATGAAAAATTGTATGCACCGGAAACCCCGATGACCCCGCAGCCGTATCTATCATGTACTCATCTTCTTGCGGGTTGAGCATTTTCACACACATATCAATTACATAGCGCGGCGTAAAAAACTGTCCCTTTTCGCCCTTGCTACTCTGGTTGATCAAATACTCAAACGCTTCATCGATCACATCCAGGTTGGAGTTAAACAGCTTCACATTTTCCAACGATGACACACAAACCGACAGGTGAGACGGCGTGAGGCTAATTTTGGCATCCTCACTAAACACCCCTTCCCACTTCTTCTTGGCTTTGTCGAATAAATCCTGAATCTTATTTTTTAGTGCGGCTTCTGTCTGTCCCGTATTGCGAAATTCTAAAGAACGGGTAGCTCGCCTGTTACCCTGCCCAGAATACCACTCATCATAGAGCTTGGTGAAAATTAGCTTAAACAGTTCCTCAAATACATCTACCCCAGCATTAGCTAACACCTCATCTTCCATTTCTTCAATCAAAGTTTTGAGCGATTTATTCTCCTTCACTAACTTGTCATTAGCAATCAGGTCTTCCAGGGTGAACTTGATCTGGAGAATATCTGCTAGGGTTTGATTCGCATTTGGTAGCCCTGGAATGTCTTCAAAATAATTGGGGTCTTTGCGCTGGTAGTAGGAAATTTGATCGCCATTTGTCCAAACTGCGATCGGCGCACCTGTAGCATTGCAGTAAGAGCGCAGCTGGTCTTTGCCATCCTTGAGCTTTGGCTTTTTTAGCTCCACAATCATGTAAACCGTGTTGGGACGGTCTTTGTCCATCACTACGATGTCCGCCCGTTTTACCTCTCGCCCAAAGTTCACCCCATACTCAACCTGAATGCGACTGAGGGGATAGTGCAAGCGATCGCGCAAAACCCGTAAATATAATTGCCGAATTGCTTCCTCTGGTGTGAGCTTAATCGCCTTTTGACGCACCAAACAAACGGTATAAGGAACTTCACCGTTTTTGGTTTCTTTAAGGGTAATTGTTTGCTCTAACTGCTCAATTTCAGGCTTCTCAAACTGCGACAGCTTGTAATTTGAGTCTTTGAGGATATCGGCTAACTTCATCAGTGGTGATCAAATTGACTTTCAGGGCTTTTTCGTCATAAGAGTTTAGCGTTATTTTTAGTCATCGCCAGATAAATTTTTTTTAATTGTTGAATAGCGATCGCTTGTTGATGTGTAGTGAACATCTGCAAAAATAAATTATGCTGCGATCGCACTGATTTCTTCCCTAACTCTGAGCTACATAAAACAGAGACAAAGGGATAATAAAGAATGAGAAATTTTTGAGCATAGACTCTCAATCTAGAATTTTGCTCAAAACTCACTCTCAAACACTGAAAATTACACATTTGAGTATTAGACTGAGCATGACTGAGAATTTAAAGGCTAAAAGTAATGATATTGCGTTCAATAAATATTCTCCTGCCGCCATTGAAGAAAAATGGCAAAAAAGCTGGGCGGAACTTGGTTTAGATCATACCCCGACAAACAACAACAAGCCGAAATTCTATGCTTTATCCATGTTTCCCTATCCATCGGGTAGCTTACACATGGGTCACGTCCGTAATTACACAATTACAGATGTGATTGCTCGTCTCAAGCGAATGCAAGGTTATCGAGTCTTGCACCCGATGGGTTGGGATGCTTTTGGCTTACCCGCAGAAAACGCAGCCATCGACCGTGGAGTTCCCCCCGCTAAGTGGACTTATCAAAATATTGCTCAAATGCGTCAGCAATTGCAGCGTTTGGGTTTATCTATCGACTGGGAAAGCGAAGTGGCTACCTGTTCACCAGATTATTACAAGTGGACTCAATGGATTTTCTTGCAGTTTTTACAAGCCGGGTTAGCTTACCAAAGAGAAGCGGCGGTGAACTGGGATCCTATCGACCAAACCGTATTAGCCAACGAACAAGTTGATAGCGAAGGCCGTTCTTGGCGCAGTGGTGCGAAAGTCGAGCGCAAATTATTGCGCCAATGGTTTTTCAAAATTACCGACTACGCCGAAGAATTGCTCAACGACTTGGATAAATTGACAGGTTGGCCGGAACGTGTCAAGTTAATGCAGGCAAACTGGATTGGTAAATCTGTCGGTGCGTATTTAGAATTTCCGATTATGGGGATGGATGAAAAAATCGGCGTGTACACCACTCGCCCTGATACCGTTTTTGGTGTTAGCTATGTAGTTTTAGCCCCAGAACATCCCCTCACCAAGCGCGTCACCACTAAAGACCAGCAAGCAGCGGTAAACGCTTTTATTACCGAAGTTTCCCATCAAAGTGAATTGGAACGCACCGCCGAAGACAAACCAAAGCGGGGTGTTCCTACGGGTGGTAAAGCCATTAACCCCTTCACTGGGGAAGAAGTGCAAATCTTAATTGCTGATTATGTATTGTATGAATACGGTACTGGGGCGGTGATGGGTGTACCAGCCCATGATGTACGGGACTTTAAGTTTGCCAAGACTTATGATTTGCCGATTGATGTTGTGATTGCTGCACCAGAAGATGTGGCAGGTTTTGATTTAACGCCCACATCCGAAACTGAGGAAGTGACTCAACTCATCCAAATTGAATATAACGAAGCATATACTGAACCAGGAATTTTAATTAATTCTGGGCAGTTTACGGGGATGAATTCAGTTGAAGCGAAAGCTGCAATAGTCAAATATGCCCAAGAACAAGGTTTTGGCAAAGAACGCATCCAATACCGCTTGCGAGATTGGTTAATTTCTAGGCAACGTTATTGGGGCGCACCCATCCCAGTAATTCACTGTCCAAACTGCGGAATTGTGCCAGTCCCAGACCAAGATTTGCCAGTACAGTTACCCGAAGAAGTGGAATTTACAGGACGTGGTGGTTCACCGTTGACACAGTTAGAAAGCTGGGTAAATGTACCTTGTCCAACTTGCGGTACGCCAGCCAAGCGGGAAACCGACACGATGGATACTTTCATTGATTCTTCGTGGTATTTCTTGCGGTTTACTGATGCAAAGAATGAACAGCAGGTGTTTGACCTCAGCAAAACTAACGACTGGATGCCCATAGACCAGTATGTTGGCGGTATTGAACACGCGATTCTGCACTTATTATATTCACGGTTCTTTACTAAAGTATTGCGCGATCGCGGCTTGTTGAATTTTGATGAACCTTTTGCGCGGTTGTTAACTCAAGGGATGGTGCAGGGTTTAACTTATATGAATCCCAACAAGGGCGGGAAAGATAAATGGGTTCCCTCCCATTTGGTTAACTCCGCTGACCCCCGCGACCCCCAAACCGGAGAACCATTACAACGTCTGTACGCTACTATGTCCAAATCTAAGGGTAATGGTGTCGCACCGGAAGATGTGATTTCTAAATATGGTATAGACACAGCGCGGATGTTCATTTTATTCAAAGCGCCACCAGAAAAAGATTTGGAATGGGATGAAGCCGATGTGGAAGGACAATTCCGCTTTTTAAATCGCGTGTGGCGTTTGGTAACAGATTATGCGGCCGCTGGGGTATCACGTAAGCAAGCACAACTGGCTGATTTAAGTAAACCAGAAAAGGAATTACGCCGAGCAATTCACACAGCCATTAAATCAGTCACCGAAGATTTAGAAGATGAATATCAATTCAATACCGCTATTTCGGAATTGATGAAGTTGAGTAATTCTTTAACTGATAGCGACTGTAAAAATTCGCCAATTTATGCCGAAGGAATTCAAAGTTTAGTGGCGTTACTGGCTCCTTTTGCGCCACACATTGCTGATGAATTGTGGCATTTATTGGGTAATAAAAATTCAGTCCATACCCAAACTTGGCCAGTGTTTGATGCAGCTGCTTTAATCGCTGATGAAATTACTTTGGTAATTCAAATTAACGGCAAAAAGCGTGCTGATATTCAAGTTCCGGCGCAAGCAGATAAAGCCGAGTTAGAAAAATATGCCCGTGAATCAGAAGTTGTGCAACGTCACCTGGAAGGTAAGGAGATTAAAAAGGTAATTGTCGTACCTGGTAAATTGGTGAATTTTGTTGTTGGTTAAGATTTCCCAAACCCCTTAAAAATGAGGGCTAATAACTTTCCTTTGCCTCATTTTTAAGGGGGTCGCCGTAGGCGGAGGGATCTGAATTTTGGTTTTAAGTAGGTGGACACAATTATTTAGAAGACGCATTTCGACTGCTTTCTCCGGCAGGAGAAGTGTCGAAACCCGGTCATCTCAAGTTAGGTTTAATTTAGTCCTTTTTGACGAATATCAATGTAGATATATAATACTCATTTTTATGTGTCCTGGTGTACGCAGTTCATAATGGCTACTTATAGCGAAATCTCATAATAAGGTAAGGGATTTTGCCCTGCACCCATTAGCCAGCGTGCATCGGGTTTCCATGCACCGTTAAGTTCTTCGCGGCGACGAGTGTAGACAGTGAGGTTGTTTTCGGCAATTTTTAGCAGGTTGTATTGCCAAGGATAACCGGGGTTAAGTTCTTGGGTGGGTGCGCCGAAAGTTCCTGCACAGATGCGGTCAAGTTTGCGACCATTTGCACTCATATCGTAACGGTAGAGGTTAGTTTCGGCTTTGTGGACGTGTCCGTGGAGGAAGATGCGGAAACCTGCGACGGCTAACTGTTCCATGAAGCTTTGGTCTTTGATGCGGTCTTCCCAGGCGCTATCGAGGGGATGATGCCAGACGGCAATTTTGCGGCAGTTTTTATAATCTTGATTGCGGCGAATTGCTGTGAGGGCGTTGCTGAGTGCATTCATGTTAATGCTGGCACGGGATTTGTAATGATGATCTAAGTGCCAAGCGGAGTTTAAACCTAGAATGAGTAAGTTTTGATTGGGGAAATGGTCGAGGGTGTATTGTTGGTCATGGTCTAGGGGATAGGGTTTGGTTTTGATG
Source organism: Nostoc sp. C96 (assembly GCF_059384975.1). Lineage (NCBI taxonomy): Bacteria > Bacillati > Cyanobacteriota > Cyanophyceae > Nostocales > Nostocaceae > Nostoc > Nostoc sp. C96. The sequence goes on from NZ_CM182020.1 coordinate 3,786,553, forward strand.
GTTTGGTAGAAGTTGCAGAAGTGTTCAAAGCGTTGTTTATATTTCTCTTCGTCTCGTACACGAATAACACTGGCACTTTCTTCTATATATTCACCTGGTTTTAGTTGTCCCTCGTAGTCGTCGCGGTCAATTAATTGGTAAGCTTTTTTTGCTAGTGACCAGTTGAGGTCATGATTACCGGGGACGATGATAATTTGCTCTGGTTTCAGGTTAAATTCGTGGCGGAGTTCGTTAAGGAATTGTTGGGCGGCTTCGTATTCGTCGGGGCTTGATTTGTTGGCGATGTCGCCGGAGAGGATGAGGGCATCCAGGTGAGGAATATTGAGTTCGTTTTGCAAGTCGCTTGCTAGTTGATTAGACCACTGTTTTGCTTGGTCAGGTGTGCCGAAGTGCAGGTCTGAAAGGTGGAGAATGTGCATTAGAGAAGATCGGGTATTTTGGGATTGCGAGATATCTAGTTGAGTTTTTCTACCTTCTGCAAGCTGCACGCCTGGTAATTCTTCTCGTCGGCGTTGCCATTCGGCATCAAATTTTTGCAAATTCCCGTGTTTGTTGCTTTTGCCATACCAAAGTTCTAGCCGAAAGTGCCAGTCTTCCGAGCCTCGTTTATGTTCGCGCAAATCTTCGAGAATGTTTACATAATCTTCCAGTCGTTTTAATGCTTCCCTGACTTCTTCTTTAGTTAAACCGCTAAGTTCCGCCAGAACTCTTAGCTGTGTTCTAACTATGACTTGCTGCGGTGTTTCCCAATTGAGGGCAATTTTATAAAGTTCACCGTCTTCTAACTCGTCATTGGCATAAGCCAAAAACCTTTCTAAAAGTTTCTTTACCCGCGCTTTGACATCATTACCATAGCTAACACGCACCATCGTTTACTCTTGCCCAAATTTGTAACAAAGTTTCGGGATTCCCCAAAGTTAATCTAGCATCCCCAAACTGGAAGCTCTGATTACTCTTTAACCCTCAAATCCTGAGATTGCCGTAACACACCCTACTAGCGTGACCGGACTAAAATGTTGCAATAGATTTGGGTGGAATTAACCGCCGATAAACGCCGATAAACGCCGATGAGCGTGGATAAAATATCTACTATTGCACTAATTTAGCTGTGTCAGTCCTCTACTTAATTTTACAAAATCGTTTAATTTACTGATTTAAATTGTAACTTGATTATTCAGGTTGCAATTCTCCTGAGCGAGTATCAAACACTCGTGGGCGAGTCTTTTTATCTCGTGAGTGAGTATCAAACACTCGTGGATGAGTCTTTTAGTCTCGTGGGTGAGTATCAAACACTCATGGGCGAGTCTTTTTATCTCGTGAGTGAGTATCAAACACTCGTGGATGAGTCTTTTAGTCTCGTGAGTGAGTATTAAACACTCGTCGGTGAGTTTTTTATTCTCGTGAGTGAGTATCAAACACTCGTGGATGAGTCTTTTATTCTCGTGGGCGAGTATCAAACACTCGTCGGGGATCTTTTTGTTGGTACACGAATTACAAATTATGCTAATTTCATCTCAGTAAACTCTGCTAATACCCATGTCTAACCCATCACCATCTGAATCTCAGCCCCAACCTTTGAGTGATTTTGAATTAGACTTGCTCAAACAAGAATACTTTTTTCTGCAAAACACTATTGAAGATTACAATAAGCAGATTTGGGTAATTAAGGCGCTGGGAATTACCGGGACTGGGGGTGTTTTAGCTTTGATGTTACAGCAACAATCAAAAGCTAGTGCGATCGCTATTATCGGTTGTTCTATCCCGATATTTTTCTGGATTCTCGAAAGTCAATGGAAGCACTTTCAGCGCGGTTTTTATCCCCGCGTCGCTGAAATTGAGTTGATTTTAAAGAATACCTGTGGTTTCAACAGTCCCGGTATTTACACCAGTTGGAGTCATTCTTTAAAACGCAGTCCCCAGCCTAAACGTAAAGGTTATCTTTGGGATGGTTTGCTCAATAGCACTGTGTATGTCAGCTATGTTTTAGAAATTGTTTTTCTGTTGATTATCGCGGCGATCGCTCCTATGATTTGGAAATAATCAATCAGCAGCACCTTCTAACCAAATTTCTACATCATCAGATAGCAACTTTTCCGCAGCTTCTAGCATAGTTGCAGCAATTTCTTTAAGGTCTTCACGATTATTTAAGTAGGTTTTCAATGCTTCCATTGGGTCAATACTACTACTCGCACTCAATTCGGGAACGCGGGGACGCGCTAACTGACTGAGTAGTTCTGGTTGAATGGTGTAGGTGTGGGCGGATTTTAAGGCAGTATGTAAGACAGCATTTTCAATTACATCTAACTGTTCGGAACGCAATTTATAAATTAATCGCACTACTGCATCTTGAATATCATATTTGGCGATCGCTTTCAAAATTGCGCCCTGGGGATCTTCGGCTTTGGATATATCTACTTCAATGGTGCGAAAACTGCGAACTGGTAAAGGACAAAATTCCCAAGTAGTATTTCCCTTCTCCAGTTCAACCATCACATAGCCTTTATCTTCTTTTTCTTCGCTAAAATCTACCCTTTCAATACTTCCGGGATAAATTACTGGTGGGTTGTTATGTTTATTTAAATTCTGGTGTTTGTGAACATGTCCTAACGCCACATAATCAAAACAAGGTCGCGTCAATAACGATAACGGCAAAGTAAAACCCTTACCCACCGCCAGTAAACGTTCTGCGCCTAAAGTTGCATTATCCGCCATTAAGTGAGCTAATAATATAGTCGGCGCATCGGGGTCAAGGCGGCGAATTTCCCCTTCAATAACGACTTGTAACCTATCTGTTAATAATTGGTTGACTTCCGCTAATGACACACCTTCCGTTTCTTGGCGTGTCATTAATGTAGAACGAGTTAACCAAGGTAGAGTGATTACTTGGACTTTCCCGTTGCGGGTTTGGATATGATGAGTTTTCAACGTATCACCTACCATAAACCCCGGTACACCCAAAGTCCGGTAAATATTTAAACTTGCGCCTCCCAAACCTTGGGAATGTTGGTCATGATTTCCGACTAATAAGACTGTGGGGATATTAGCATCCACAAGGCGGCGAAACTGACAGGCGAAGGCTTCTTGGACATAAGGCGGCGGTGTCGCATCAGGAAAAGCATCCCCACCAAATATGACTAAATCTACAGGATCAGTTAATGCGCGATCAATACACAGCGATAAGGTATTAACAAAATCCTCCAAACGCGTGTTTAACCCAGTCGTCGGGTTAATTCGACCGTGGGAAAAACCACTTCCCATGTGGATATCTGAAAGGTGGAGGATTTTAATCATAAAAATTAATCGTTAATGGTTAAAAATGAAAATTAATGACACAACATAGTTTTTTGTTAACTGTTGAGTGTTATTTGCGATCGCTGTCAACAGTAATTTTACAACCATAAAAACTAGCTTGGACAGTTTCAGCGATTTTTCCTACTGATATGTAAGCACTTACAGCAGTCTTTACTAAGAAGCTTTGCGCTATTTTAAGTTTTACCTGACTTTCTTAGATATTTATACGGGGATTGTTATTCTTAAACAAAGCATAATAATTAAGGAAATTTACACAAATGAACACTTCTAAACCCAACCAACTAGGTGTATCTGTATTCATGGGCGTTTTGGTTATATTAACCAGTGTAAGTGTGATTACGATTATGAATATGTTCTAGGTTGGATGCTGAGAATTTTAATAAAGAAAATTTACATATCCCTGTTCAATATTGAGCAGGGTTTTTACATTTTGTCATCTGAGGGTGGAAATTGAAACGCAAAGGGCGCAAGGGTAAGCGCAGAGTAGCGCAAAGTGGTACTCAGGAACAAAGATAGCGCTGAGTTTATCCGTAATACTAGGTTTTGAGCTTGTAAAAATTAGAAGCAGCTTGAGGATTAGTGACGGATGCTAAGAAAATTTACTGAGACTACTAAAGCAAAAAATCTAAAGCAGTTTTTGATAACTCTGACTATTTTGACTCCACTGTTAATGACACTTCCGGTTTATGCAAGCAAACCAGAACATCTTAAACAGCTAATAGATACAAATAAATGTCCGAAATGTGACTTAAGTGGGGCAGATTTTAGCTGGAAAAACTTGTTGCGGTCTGATTTATCTGACTCAAATTTGGGTGGTGCAAATTTAAGCAATGCTGACTTGAGTGGCGCTAATTTGCGTAATACTAATTTAAGTAAGGCGAAACTGTCTCGTGCTAACGCCTTTCGGGCTGACTTGGTAAGTGCAAACTTAAGTGATGCAGACTTGAGTAGCACTAATTTAAGTGGCGCAGATTTGCGAAATGCTAATTTAAGTCGTGCTGATTTAACGAATGCGGATTTAAGTGGCGCTAATTTAAATGGTGCAAATCTGACTGATGCTAACATGCGGGGTGTGCGATTTGATAATGTCAACCTCCAGGGAGTAAATCTCAATGGTGTTGATTTAAGTAATGCAGATTTGAGAAATTTTAACTTCCGTGGGGTGTCGTTGAATGGGGTTAACCTGAGTCGAGTGAATTTGAATGGTTATAACTTGAGGGGTGTAGAACTGAAAAATGCCAATCTCAGTTATGCGAACTTACAAAATGCTGACTTGAGTAATGCCCGACTGAACAATACTGATTTGCAAAATGCTAACCTCTACAATGCGAATTTGCAAGGTGCAGATTTGATTGGTAGTAAATTAAATAGCGCCAACTTAGATAATGCAGATTTAAGGGGTGCTAATCTTGATGTTGATAGCCTACCTAACAATATTCGTGCTGATGCTGGAGATTACAGCCGTTGGGGAAATACACTCAGTAGTAAAAGAAGATATCAAAATGCGATCGCCTATTACAACAAAGCTATAGAATTAAATCCTAGAGATGCTCAAACTTATACCAGTCGCGGTTTTGCTCAGAGTAAATTAAAAAACTATCAAGCTGCGATCGCTGACTATAACAAAGCTATTGAAATTGACCCTAGCTATGCCAAAGCATACAGCAATCGTGGGCTAACTCGCATCGAGCAGAATGATTATCAAAGTGCATTAACTGATTTTGACCAAGCAATTCGCTTCGACTCTAACAATGCAGAAGCTTATAACGGACGCGCCACAATTCGCCGCATTCAAAAAGATTATGCCACGGTCATTACCGAAGCTTCCCAAGCTATTAGAATCAATGCTAAATTTGCTGAAGCCTACAATAACCGAGGTTTAGCGCGTTTTGCACTGCAAGATTATCAAAGTGCTATTCAAGATTATGATAAAGCTATTGATAATTCTAGTGGTTGGGCTTGGGCATATTTAAATCGCGGCCTCGCTCGTTCAGCTATTAGCCAGCATAAAGATGCAACTAAAGATTTTGACCGCGCCATTGAGATTGATGAAAACTATATCGAAGCTTATTATCAACGCAGTTTAGCCCGGTTTAATCGCAAAAAATATGAGGATGCTATCAAAGATTGCGATCGCATTATTCAACGAGATCCCAATTATGCCGCAGCTTATGAAAATAAAGGTAATGCTTTATTAGCTTTGAAAAAGAAACCAGAAGCTAAACTCGCCTTTGAACAAGCAATGAAACTCTACTCGCAAAAACAAGATAATCCCAGTGTAGAACGAGTACAGCAAGTTGTCGCCGGATTGTAAACAACTCCCCCTCCTCTCTGCGCCTTTGCGCCTCTGCGTGAAATAAAAAACCACCGAGGAGGACACTTGCGTGGGCGGCTCCGCCGACTTGAGCAAAGTGTCCGTCGCGCAGAGTTCACAGAGTTTGAGTATTTCTCATCTCAGAGAGATGCTCAAATTTCCACATTCTCAGATTATAGAAATATAGTTACGACTTATGACATACTTTCCTTGAGCAATAGATTGGCTGCCACAAAATGCTTTGGAAATGGTGCTTGAGACTGTTCATAATACTCCTAGGGCTGTGGCTGTTTTTGAATGTAGCCTCCCGTCTAGGAGCAGAAATTTTTTGGTTTCAAGAAGTTGGCTATCTCCAAGTATTCTTGTTAAGGGTAGTAACTAAGTTTAGTTTAGTATTATTTGTTGCAGGCATTAGTGCTATCTACTTATGGGGAAATTTAGAGTTAGCACAGCGACTAAAATATCCCTCATCTTTAAAAATTGCCCAAGTCAAGCGTGAGGAAGCTGGACTGAGTGCAGAACTAAAAAACCTCCTCAGTCCGCAGTATGCAAAATATGATAACAGTCAGATAACTTACACAGGTATATTGCCAATTAAATTACGCTGGTTACTACCAATAGTTGCAATATTCAGCTTGTTAGTTGGGTTAATGCTGACGCACTACAGTCAAATTGCCTTTGCTTATTGGCAGTCTTCTGTGAACCAAACTAGTTTACCTGTAATTTCCCTGTTCCGACTAGAGACAATTTGGGCTTTGGGTAGGCAAATTACTACTCAAGTTGTGTATGTTGGCTTAGTTGTGGGAGTTGCGATCGCTATTGTAATTTATCCTCGCTGGTTATTAACGGCGATCGCTGGTGCATTTAGTGTTTTGTTTGGTTGGATAATTTACCACAACTGGGCAAAAGTTCTGCAATATTTTCATCCTACTGCTTTTAACTACTCCGAGCCTTTATTTAATCGAGATATCAGCTTTTATATCTTTTCCCTACCTGTTGGGGAATTGATGGAACTTTGGTTAATGGGGTTATTTTTATATGGTTTCATCGCCGTTAGCCTAATTTATCTTCTTTCCGCAGACAGTTTAAGTCAGGGGATTTTTCCTGGGTTTTCATCGCCACAGCAGCGTCATTTGTCTGGGATGGGTGGCTTGTTAATGCTAGTTGTCGCCTTGAGTTATTGGCTGAGTCGTTACGAACTAGTTTATTCTCAACAAGGTGTGAGTTACGGAGCCAGCTACACCGATGTGCAAACACAGTTACCAGCTTACACAGTGTTGTGTGTTTTAGCAGTGGCGATCGCATTTTACCTGTTGGGGCGCACAGTTGTTTGGCGACGAAAATCTCCCTATCGTCACTGGGTATTTTACGGTTTGGGGGTTTATTTGGTGGTGGCTGTGGCTGCTGGGGTGGTTTTACCAACAGTGGTACAGTATCTCGTTGTTCAGCCAAATGAATTGCAGCGAGAAGAACCATATATTAAACGGACTATTGCCTTAACTCGCCAAGCATTTGACTTAGAAGCAATTGACGCGAGAACCTTCAACCCCCAAGGAACCTTAACTGAAGCGGATATCCGCGCCAATGACTTAACAATTCGCAACATTCGCCTTTGGGATCAGCGTCCACTTTTAGAAACGAACCGCCAACTGCAACAAATTCGTCCTTACTATCGTTTTTTCGGTGCTGATATTGATCGATATACCCTAGCAACAGAAGCAATTCTACAGCAACCAACTGCGCCGGAAACACCAACTGAATTAATTGAACGGCGACAAGTCTTAATTGCAGCGCGGGAATTAGACTATGGTGCTGTACCCCAACAAGCGCAGACATGGGTAAACCAACATTTAATTTATACACATGGCTATGGATTTACTCTGAGTCCAGTGAATACAGTCGCACCGGGGGGACTACCCGAATATTTTGTCAAAGATATTGCTGGTACGGCTAATGGCGCTCTCACAACTTCTAATGACGCTATTCGAGATAGCATTCCTATTGGTCTACCCCGAATTTATTACGGTGAAATTACTAACACCTATGTCATGACTGGCACTAGAGTTAGAGAATTAGATTATCCTAGTGGAAGTGATAACGCTTACAACATTTATGATGGTATAGGTGGCATTTCGATTGGTAGTGCATGGCGACGCGGTTTATTTGCTATGTATTTAAAAGATTGGCAAATGCTCTTCACTCGCGACTTTTTGCCAGAGACAAAAGTATTATTTCGGAGGAATATCAATCAACGAATTCGGGCGATCGCACCTTTTCTCAAATTTGATAGTGACCCTTACTTAGTCGCAGCTGATCCTAGTATTGGTTACGGGTTTCCTGGTGTAAAAAATTATTTATATTGGATAGTAGATGCCTATACAACTAGCGATCGCTATCCTTATTCTGACCCGAATAATGAAGGCATTAACTATATCCGCAACTCCGTTAAAGTAGTCATTGATGCCTACAACGGTACTGTTAATTTTTACATTGCTGACTTCAGCGATCCCATAATTAGAACTTGGGCAAACATCTTTCCCAAGATGTTTAAACCTCTTAGCGCCATGCCAGCTACCATCCGTAATCATATCCGCTATCCTGCCGACTTTTTTCAAATTCAAGCGGAACGGTTGATAACTTATCACATGACCGACCCCCAAGTATTTTACAACCGCGAAGACCAGTGGCAAATTCCCAACGAAATTTATGGTGATAAAGCGCGTCCAGTCGAGGCGTATTATTTAATTACCAACCTGCCTACTGTTCCTTTTGAAGAATTTATCTTACTGTTACCTTACACTCCCAGACAGCGGACAAATTTAGTTGCTTGGTTAGCAGCGCGATCGGATGGCGATAACTACGGTAAGTTATTGTTATATATCTTTCCTAAACAGCGTCTAGTTTACGGAACAGAACAAATTGAAGCACGCATTAACCAAGATCCAGTAATTTCTCAGCAAATTTCTTTATGGAATCGTCAAGGCTCAAGAGCAATTCAAGGAAATTTGTTAGTCATTCCCATCGAAGAATCATTACTATACGTCGAGCCAATATATTTAGAAGCCACCCAGAATAGTTTACCAACCTTAGTGCGGGTAGTTGTAGCTTACGAAAACCGCATCGTCATGGCGCAAACCCTAGAACAAGCATTGCAAGCCATTTTTCAACCAGAAGTCACGCCTGAACCTGCTATTGTCCGTCCCTTTGATGAGGGAACCTCGCCTAGTCAGTGATAGATTTCAATTTAATTCAATTGTTAAATATCTGCCATGCGCCATCCACGAATTCATGATATTTATGGAAAACATGAGTCGTTGTGATGCTCACTTAAGCTGTTAAGCAAATAAGATTGCACATTGAGGCCGCAGGGGGGCAGGGAGCAGGGAGCAGGGAGCAGGGGAGAGGGTTTGCAGCTTTTATTACCATGAATATGGTGCAACTTAAATGACGATTAGCTTAAAAGCAAAATTCTGTTGCCGCTAGGAGAAATAGAATTGCTTTGTGAGTAATGATCACAACTGAATTAGGAACGCTATATGCTAACTCTGTTGACATTTTCTCAGAATCACCTAGAGTTATTCTCTAGTAAAGATGTTGAGCCGATACTCAAAAAGATTGATGGTTCTCAGAATATCTGGTTACGCTGTATTCATTTTCGCGATCGCACCGGAACCGCTAAAATTATTAACCACTTTCAACTTGATCCATCTCGCATCGACATGATTTTTAACCATTCCCTCACAGGAATTGATGAAGATATGGAAGATTGTCTATTTGATGGCTATGAAATCCTCACTCATCAACTCAAAAATCGAGAGTTTCAGGTAGCGCGAGGGAGTATTGTATTAGGTCGCAACTTTATTATTACTTTTGAAATTACAGAAATCAAAGTTTTAACTATATTACTCAATAACATCCAAAAACAAAACATAGATATTCAAAGCTGGGGAGTTGATTATATTTTATATTTGATTTTTAAAGATATTTTAAATAATTATCATAGTGTATTTGATTATATTTCTAGACAGCTTGATGATTTAGAAGATGAAGTTCTAGCCAATTCTGGTGATGAAACAACCTATCATAAAATTGCCGCCATGAGGCAATCTACTCGCTCTGGGCGGCGGAATTTTCAAAATCTTAAGTCACTTCTAGCAATGATGAATTATGAAGATTTTCAATGGATTACTCTGCCAGTTAAAACATTATTCAATCAAGAGTTAGTTTATCAAATTGATCATCTCTGGCAAGAATACCAAGCTTTACGAGCTTGGATGTCAGAATTAATGGAAATTCAACGGGATAACATTGCCAGCAAAACCAGTGAACGCATTAATCGGTTAACAATTCTTTCTACTGTATTTTTACCCATCACCTTCATTACTGGTTTTTATGGAATGAACTTTAAATATATGCCAGAGTTAGAGCAAGCTTGGGCATATCCAGTTGTAATTAGCGTGATATTACTAATTGTTTTGAGCAGTATTGCCTTTGCTAAACAACAACGTTGGTTGTAAGTATAATAAGCGATCGCCTAATTTTGCCACCATCTCTCCTCTGTGGGAGTAGATGGAGAATCGAGGTTTAAAGCAACTGACCCAATGATTCGCTAGAATCGCCGTTATGAATTACAAATTCGCATTTTGATTTGCTTATGCAGCGACGCTCAAAGATGTTTTTAGCATTTTTACTTAGTTTTCTTCTGAGTTTTATACCTTTTTCGGGTAACGTGATCAATGCGGTGACACCAGTCGCCGTTGCGCCTGTCTCCGGACTATCTTTTACCCAAGGAGTTAAAAAAACGGTATTAGACAACGGTTTAACGGTGTTAACTAAAGAAGTCCATACTGCTCCGGTTGTGAGTGTGCAAGTATGGTACAAAGTTGGTTCACGCAACGAAGGTAAAGGGGAAAGTGGTATTTCTCACCAACTAGAACATTTGATGTTCAAAGGTACGAAAGAACGTCCAGTGCAGTTTGGCCGTTTGTTTAGTGCTTTAGGTAGTCAGTTTAATGCTTTTACTAGTTACGACGAAACAGCTTATTTTGGCACAGTGCAGCGAGATAAACTCCAAGCACTGCTAATTTTAGAAGCAGACCGGATGAAAAATGCTTTGATTGGCACTGAGCAACTCACCAGTGAAAAGCGTGTGGTAATTTCTGAGTTGCAAGGGTATGAAAATTCACCAAGCTACCGTTTAAATCGGGCTGTAATGCAGGCGGCTTTTCCCAATCGGGCTTATGGTTTATCTGTAGGTGGTACAAAAGCCGATGTGGAAAAATTCACTGTCGAACAGGTGCGGAATTATTACCAAACTTACTACAGTCCTGACAATGCGACTTTGGTAATTACAGGGGATTTTGCCACAGAACCTGTACTCAAGGCGGTGAAAGAAAGTTTTGGCAAGTTGACGAAGAATCAAGAATCAAGAGTCAATGGTCAAGGGTCAAGGGTCAAGGGTCAAACTTCTAAATCTTCTACTCCCATAGTTTTAAAAGAACCGGGAAGTGCGGCTTTGTTGCATGTTGTGTATCCTTTGCCAGACATCAAGCATCCTGATGTATCTGCAATTGATGTGATGGATGCAATTCTCACAGGGGGACGCAGTTCTAGACTTTATCAAGCTTTGGTAGAATCTGGTCTGGCTAGTTCTGTGAGTGCGAGTGCGGCGGAATTAATTGAACCGGGTTGGTATGAAATTGATGCGACAGCCGCCCCTGGTCAAAAGCTAGAGCAAATTGCCCAAGTTCTGCAAACATCGCTATCAGAATTACAACAAAAAGGAGTGAGTGCAGAAGAGTTAAACCGAGCGAAGACTTTACTGCAAGCTTCGTTTGTCTTAGGTAATCAAGATATCAGCAGCCAAGCTAGTCAGTTGGGGTATAACCAAACTGTAGCGGGAGATTATAAATATATTGAACGCTATTTAGCGGCGATCGCCAAAGTTACACCAGAAGATGTGCAACGAGTAGCAAAAACTTACCTTGTTCCAGCTAAACAAACCATTGGCTTTTTTGAACCAACTCAACCAGATGGTCAAGCCGGAACTTCTGGTAGTGGTTCTGGTCGGACTGTGGAAAACTTTAGCCCTGGTAAACCTGTAGACCCAGCCGAACTGGCGAAATATTTACCTCCGGCTACTTCATCTACGGTATCTAATCAACAACCTCTACCACAGCAGTTTTCTTTAGCCAATGGTTTGCGAGTCTTACTGTTACCTGACCGCAGTCTGCCCACAATTAACATTAGTGGTCAAATTGATGCGGGAACTGAGTTTGATGGTAATCAAAAAGCTGGACTCGCCATTCTCACCGCAGAAAACTTAATGAATGGAACCCAAACGAAAAATGCTTTGGCTTTAGCTCAAACTTTAGAAGATAGGGGAGCCAGTTTAGAGTTTAGCGCCAGCCGCGAAGGTGTGAGCATTGGCGGTGAAGGACTTTCGGCAAACTTGCCCATCTTAATTCAAACTTTGGCAGATGTGTTGCAGAATGCTAATTTTCCGGCTGACCAATTAGAACTGAGTCGTCAACGGGCGTTAACAAGTTTGCAAGTACAGTTAGATGACCCCAGTACTTTAGCAAGGCGCGTATTCCAACAAGCAATTTACCCAGAAAATCATCCTTTTCACAGTTTTTCCACAGATACGAGTTTAAAGGCTATTACTCGTGATGATTTGTTGAGTTTTTATCGTCAACATTACCGTCCAGATACAACGACACTGGCTTTAGTGGGTGATTTTGACCCGATGAAGGTAAAAGATTTGTTGAATCAAGCGTTTGCAAAATGGCAAGCTGAAGGTAAACCACCTGCGTTGAATTTACCCAAAGTCTCACTCCCAAAAACTTCCACCCGCTTGAATAAAGTGATTCCCGGTAAAGCTGAGGCTGTAACTTACATTGGCTACAACGGGATTTCTCGCAAAGACCCCCGTTTCTATGCAGCTTTGGTGTTGAATCAAATTTTAGGCGGTGATACTTTATCTAGCCGTTTGGGTACAGAAGTGCGCGATCGCCTCGGTTTGACTTATGGTATCTACAGTGGTTTTGCGGCTGGTATTAATCCTGGCCCCTTCTTAATTGAAATGCAGACTGCGCCTACAGATGCTCAAAAAGCGATCGCTAGTACCCTCGCTTTACTCAAGCAGTTACGCGAACAAGGTATTACTGAAGCAGAATTAAATACTGCTAAACGTTCCATTGCTAACAGCTACCCAGTAGAATTAGCGAATCCCAGCGAAGTTGCCAGCATCATTTTAAATAATGCTGTTTTGGGTCTTTCTCCCGCAGAAATCCGTGAATTTCCGCGACGCATTCAAGCTGTAAATATGACTCAAATTCAACAGGTGATCAAAGATTTAATTCAGCCAGAAAATGTGGTGATTGTCACGGCTGGCCCTGGTGATACAGCAGCAAAGGAAAACTAGTCTGTGTATTGATTGACTGCTGTATGTCAATCAATACTTAGTTCTGAAATACGCGACCAGTTAAAGTGCGATCGCTCTCAGCATAGCTTGTCTATTTTGGGAATTATATTTACCTGAGCTAACCAACATTCCTTTACTTTGGGTTCACTCTCAGATACAGTTGCGTACCCACAAACTGAGTACCTCTCCTTGTGGGATCTACGTTTTCTACTACCTCCGTTCTACCTACAGCAATCAAACCTTTACCAAAAATTTCGCTTGTTGCTGCATCAATTTGTTTTTGCGTTGCACCCGTTTGACTCAAATCGATTGACGAGACTTGAGAAATCTTCGGCTTATTCAAAATCAGTTGATTTGTGGAGAAACAAGGAGTAGTGATACAGCGAATACCATTGTCTTTTAGTGCTACAAAAGTACCTTTTGCTGGGGTATTTGTAGCAGCTACAAAGGCTTCTTTTACTCTCAAATTCCCAAACTCACCAAATCCGGGCAATGTTACTGGAATGATATTTCCTCTGAGAAGCAGACGACTACCATCATCATTTTGAATTTTTACCAGTTCTAATGGTGATACTTTTAGAGAACTCCAATCAATTGCAGACACATAGCATTCCTCACGAAAAATACCATCTAAGCAAGGAGTAGCTTGCAAGTTGACTTGCTTGATGAAATATCCACCGCATATTGGAGAAGCACATCTGCGTAAATCTCTTCGCACCGTGTAATATCCCCATTGAGGAAACTCTTGATTGGTGACAGTGACGGCAACAGAATCAGTAGTATCTGAAGTAGGAATATTTTGAGCCGATACTTTCCCAAAAAATCCGTTACTAACAATTAAAGCACCTAATAAAAGAATAATTGAGTATTTGTAGTTAAATGATTGTTTGTTCATGGTAACTTTTGATTTGATTTGACAGTTTGATACTCTGATTAAGAGTAGAGTTTCTAACAAAACCTAACAAAATAACTGTACACTCAGATATTAGGTAACAAGGTGGGTTGCAATATATGAATTTTTATACTACTGACAATAGGTTAAAAAAAACATACGGAAAACCTTAAAGGAATTTTAAGGACTCATTGTTCTTGCCATAACTTAGAGACAAGGTAATTACCACAATACCAGCGCATTTATTGGTAGTAGTGAAGAGGTTGATTGATCAACTGAGATTGTGGTAATCTCCACCAAGACCGGATCAATTGCGCCGCCAACACTAAAGGTTAATAGGCCAAACATAGCATAGGGCAACAATGCAGAAATTCCTTTTTAGTGATACAGATAGCTTTAAAGCGCAAGCCCTATTTCTTGGCAAAAAGATTGATCTACAGAAATTGGAAAATTATGATTGCTTGGCAACTATGCCCATAATGGTGAAAGTAGGTGAGTGTGGTTGTGCTGTACTGCTGGGCTATGGTGTAGTTGTTCTGTTTAACCTTGATCCTGTAGCAAATACAGCCTTTTTGAGCCAGCTATCTTCTCTAGTTCATGACTGTTTTAGCCAACCTGAGACAGAACAAGTGGAAGTTCATCTCAACATTGTGGAAAGTGAACGAGTCAAGGAAGGAAAAATTTTTCTGCGTGAATTGAGTGTAGAACGCTTGCAAATAGTGGCTGATGTTCTCGCAAAAAGTGTTGTGCTGTCTCATTATGAAACTAGCCTAGCGGCAGTATTCGATCAAATTGAACCGTTTGCTGCCAGTCTCCAGCGTGAAAACAGAAGTCGGCGGCAGAGTCGGGAATTGCTGCGTCAACTAGGAACAACGTTGTTAGTTCAACATAAGATAGTGGGTCGTGTCGAGATTATCGATAAGCCAGAGTTGCTCTGGGAATCCCCACAGTTAGAAAATTTATATCTGCGCTTAGAGGATGAATACGAAATCCGTGAGCGTCACAATGCTTTGGAACGCAAACTAGAGCTAATTTCCCAAACTGCACAAACGGTACTGGAGTTTATGCAGCATAGTAGTAGCCAACGAGTAGAGTGGTATGTAGTGATTTTGATTGTGGTGGAGATTTTGCTTTCACTGTACGATATCATCTTCAAACGCTGAAAGCTTACTTAAATCGATTTTGTCGAGTAACTTCTGTGCGATCGCGATAGGAGTTAGTTTTTCTGAAATAATCACGTTCAAACAAGTTCTTGCTCGGTTGTCATAAGTTTCTATCAGAATTAATCTTTCACTTTAATATCTACAAATCAAACAAACTTATATCAAAAGACATAGAAAGTGGATTAATATCACCCCATCCACTCGCAATACCTTTCGATTAAGATGTCTCTTCGTTGAGGCAGCAGGGGGGCGGAGGAGCAGAGGGGAAGGGAGAGGTTACTGTCAATTCTCCCTTGCACCCCTGCACCCCTGCACCCTTGCTTACCTTCTCCTAAAGGAGACGCTACGCGAACACGAGTAAATTCCTTATCCGAAAAGTATTGCATCCACTCGACCCCCAAACATCAAAGGCTCCGACTCCTCAAACGCCAGCATGATACCCCACCTTAGTAATTTGCCGAACTGGATATTACCTAGCAACAAAATAAAAATAGCGATCGCCGAAATTTAACCTTAATTCATCTTCGACAAAAATATCTGATCACGCCCTGCGGCTTTAGCTTGGTACAAAGCAGCATCAGCAGCACGATACAGCGTTTGTACATCATGGCCATCTTTGGGATACTCTGCCACTCCAGCACTGATGGTAACAGTAAAATTTTCTTGATTGCTAGTGGTAAATTCTAGGCAACGCAGAGAGTCTAACAAATGATTAAGTCGTTTCACTACCTGTTGTTGGGTAATACCATACAATCCAATGACAAATTCTTCTCCACCCCAACGCGCCACTACATCTTCTTGGCGGAATGATTGCTTTAAGAGTTTTCCCAATTGGCTTAAAACTTGATCTCCTGCATCGTGACCATATTGGTCATTAATATATTTAAAACGGTCTAAGTCTAAAACTGCAAAATAAAATGGTTGATTTTGACGTTCTGCAAGATGCAACAATCGAGTTAGTTCTTGGGCGGATTTCCGTCGATTGGTAATTCCCGTTAAAGCGTCAATCTCTGCAAATTTGCGGATAATTTGGCTGCGTTCTAAACGACAAAGAACACGCGCCAGTAATTCTGCTTCGACAATGGGTTTAGTAACATAATCATCAGCACCAGCCGCAAACACTCTCTGCACTATCTGAGTGTCTCTATGCGCTGATAAAAATAATATAGGTAAATTGCTCCAATGCGGATCATTTCTGACAACTTGACACAAATCGATTCCACTGAAGTTAGGCATTTCCAAATCTAAAATCAGCATATCGGGAATAAATTCTTCTAAGGTATCCCAAAAATTTTGCGGATCGTCTAACAGAGTCAGGGTAAATCCCCAAGGCTGTAAAATTGTATGTAGAATATCGAGTATTTGCGGGTCATCATCTACAATCAACAATTTGGCTGATGATGTATTGGATTGTTGCAGAATAGTAGCGATCGCTTCCATAATCTCTGATGGAAAAACAGGCTTTTGTAAAAAGCCTTTTCCGCCCATTCTTGCTACCTTTACCCGTTCGGTAAAACTATCTTGTGATGTAAATACTAATACAGGTATGGGAGGATTTAGGGCTGTGAGTTCTGCGAGTAATGCAAAGCCATCTTCAGGAGATTGGGGAAAGCATAAATCTAACAATACGACATCTGGTCGAGAGTGAGCGATCGCTAACCTAGCTGCAGAGATACTCTCAGCTACTACAGTTTCAATTCCCGCAATAGTTGCTTCTGCTGCTACTTGTTGCGCTAATTCCAGATCATCATCAACGATTAACAGGCGATATTCTTGGTTGAGATAAGTAGCTTGAACATCTGACTGTGGCGGAATTAATGTCGGATTTTGCTCTAATATTTTTTGTAACTCCAGCAGCAGCATTTGTATTTGTTCTGCTTGGGTTTGACCGAGTGTTTCGGTTGATTTTAAAATTGTTTCTATGTTTTGACACAAGCAAGTCGCATTATCAAAGCCAAAGGTACCTAAAGAACCGGCTAAAGTATGGGCTTGTTGTTGTGCTTGTTGTCGTAAATCTTCAGTTAACCTATTTTCTAGTAAATATTTCACAGCTTGCTGGATAATTGCCAGGCGATCGCTATATTTATCTTGATAACGCTCCCACACTCCAGCAAGTTGGGACTTGATGCGCTGTTCTGTGGCAGAATCAGTTGTGGGTAATAGGCGATCGTCACTTTCCTCATCAGCTTTTATGCTATGTATCGGCTTTTCTGTCCCCATAATTTTTGGCTGGACATTACCAACTTCTAACTCTTTGGTATTGAGGCGATAACCAAATCCATAAACTGTTTCAATCAAATCAGCCTTTGCTCCTACCTTTCTCAGTTTAGAACGCAAACTTTTAATGTGCGCTCTCACAGTATTTTCTGAAGGAATTTCATTCAAAGACCATAAATGATCTAGCAGGGAGCTTTGGCTGAATATGCGCCGACTATTGCGTAATAACAGTTCTAGCAGAGCATATTCCTTAGCAGTCAGGGGCAGAATTTTTCCCTGATAACTGATTTGACCGCATCTAGGGTCAAGAAGCAAAGCCCCAAATTGAATTATCGGTGTTGTGCTAATCATACCTCGACGCAACAAAGCCCGGATTCTTGCCAATAATTCCTCTAAATTAAATGGCTCAAGTACATAATCATCTGCTCCAGCATCTAACCCAGTAATTGTTTTAGCAATATTATCTTTGCCTGTTAGTAATAAAATTGGTATCCAACAACCTTGATTACGTAGTTGTTGGCAAATACTTATACCATCAATTATCGACAGGCTCACATCCAGCACAATTAAATCGTAGGCAGTGGCTAAAGCCTGTTCTAAACCTCTTTTACCATCAGTAGCTACCTCCACCAAATAATATTTTTCTGAAAGTGCTACCCTCAGTATTTCAATGATATTTGTATCATCTTCTACTATTAGAATTTTCACAATCAATTTGTGGTGAATTTAAACTTTTAACTTTTATTAATTGATGGCTAATTACTCAGATCAACAGAATATATATTCATTCAAGGTACTGGGCTTTCAATTACATTTTTTAATTTTTTTACAAGTTATTACCAACCAGCAACTAACCTGTTATATACAATATATAATCTAAGTTTTAACACTTATATTATATGGCAAAAATTAAACAATCTATTTTACGGTAAGTTTCTGAATCTCAAGTTTTTCATTGGTCAATAATTACTTTCTTGCCAAAATAACTCTCGTTCTTCAAAAAAGTACTAATTATTCTGGTACAGAACTTTATTTATATAATCAAGATAAACTAAAAATGACAAAACGAATTCTAGTTATTGATGATGAAGATAGCGTGCTGGAAATTGTGCAAATCTCTCTAGAGTCAGCCGCAAATTGGGATGTAATCACAGCATCTTCGGGTAGCGCAGGCATAGAAATTGCTGTATCTAAGCAACCAGATGCGATTATACTAGATTTGGTGATGCCAGAAATGGATGGACTGACCACATTTCAAAAACTCCAAGATAATATCGCAACTAGCCATATTCCTACTGTTTTACTAACAGCAAAATTCCACATTAGCGAACAAGCAGAATTTCGTAACTTGGGAGTAGCCGGAGTCATCATCAAACCATTTATGCCTTTAGATTTAGTCGATAACATTTGCAAAATTCTCAACTGGATGTAGATATAGAGTTAATTTTTTTATTTCCCCAGGTAATGTAGTTAAAAAATGATGCAATCCTGAATCGCTATTTTTGGTAATGTTTCCTGTAGTAATTCAGATACGCATTCTAGATGTCCATACGGTTCAGTTAAGAAAGTTCTTGTGTGGAGATAAGGGAACAGGAAAAGAAAAAATCAGCGGATCTGAACTGTATTGTCATATATGCAAGTACTTGAAAGCCTCGAAACTCCGCGCCATCTGAAAACAGCTTTCTATAGCAGAAGGCAGGAGGAAAAGTCTTACTATTCCCGGCATTCACGCTTTCAAGTTGTCCTAACGTATCTGACTACCGCTATATATCACTGGCAATATTTGTCTAAAAATTGAACTGTTGATACGGCTGGATGATTCTCTATGTAATAGTTTCGGCTTTTTTTTGATTATTATTCTCTCATGGTAGTGATAAAGTAGAGTTAATTTAAATACGGTTTTCCCATTGATTAGATGTATTTTATATATTAAAGCAGGTATTATGAGAATTTAAATGACATCAAGTCTGACTTCTGCTGGCTGGGGGAGAAAAAATTTATTCCTAGTAAAAAGACTTGACAAATTAGCTGTAATAATTGAACCGAGACTGCTATGAAGCCTAATTCTTTCACTACTCATACTCCAGCCACAATAGCTATTGTTGGTGGAGGCTTTAGTGGTTCTCTAGTTGCTACGCACCTATTAAAAACTGCCAGCCAACCCCTAATTATCAAGCTGATTGAGCGCAGTTCTCAAATTGGCAAAGGCATTGCCTACAGCACAGATACCAACTGTCATTTGTTGAATGTTTCAGCAGGTAACATGAGTGCATTTGCTCATGATGGGGGACATCTGTTGCGCTGGCTTCAATATAATCAGAATGAGTTAGCATCATTTTTTGCACAAGAAGTTAATGCTAGTAGCTTCATCCCGCGTAAAGTCTACGGTTTATATATTCAGTCGATTTTGGCAGAAGCAGAAGCTACAGCACCTAGCGATGTGCAACTAGAACGCTTGACTGATGAAGTAGTCGGAATAGAACCCAAAGACAAAGGTGCGATCATTTCGTTGCGTAGTGGTCGCTGTTTTACGGCAGATAAAGTGGTTTTGGCATTAGGAAACTCGCCTTTTACACTGCCAACAGATAATTCAGATAGTAAAAATCAAAGTTATCGGCGAAATGCTTGGTCAACCGATGCACTAGCAGACCTTGAGCCTGATGCGGCTGTGTTGCTTGTGGGTACAGGGTTGACAATGGTAGATATGGTTTTATCTCTGCGCGATCGCCATCATCAAGGTAAAATTTATGCTGTGTCTCGTCGAGGTTTATTTCCGCAAAAACATCAAGCATCTCAACCTTATTCCCACCGATTAACTCCCGAAAGCTCGCCAACAACAGTACGCGGTTGGTTACATTGGCTACGAAGTGAGGTAGAAAATGCCGCATCTCAAGGTTATGATTGGCGAGCAGTGATTGATTCACTACGTCCCATTACTCAACAAATTTGGCAAAAATTACCGACCTTAGAACAGCAACGTTTTTTGCGACATTTGACACCCTATTGGGATGTACATCGTCACCGCATTGCTCAAAGAGTAGCAGATGTGATGAGAGAAATGCTGGATTCTGGTCAACTGATCATTTCTTCAGGAAGGATTCAGGAATATCAACTGTTACCAAATGGGGTAGCAGTAACTATATCTGGGCGCAAAACCCAGACAAATACTGTCTTACACGTCAAGCGGGTAGTGAATTGTACAGGGTTAGCTGCCGATTATCGCCACTCGCCTCATCCTTTGATTGACAATTTGCGATCGCAAAGATTAATTCGCCCTAATAGTATCGGTTTAGGCTTAGATACAAATACCCAAGGTGCTTTATATACAGCAGATGATCAAGTTTCCACCTTGCTTTATACCTTGGGAACTCCACGCAAGGGCGACTTATGGGAAACTATCGCGGTTCCCGAATTACGAATACAGGCACAGCAATTATCTCAGACGTTATTACAGTCATTACCAGTGCGTGTGCGTGCGATTCCTGTGATGTCTTGGTTGAATAGCGAGAGCAGCGAGCGCAATTCGGAAATATCCCACTCAACTTTACTATTTCGCCAATTCTTTGACCCAGAAAGCAGTAGCTATACTTACCTCATTGCAGATCAGCAGACAGGAGATGCGGTTTTAGTTGATCCTGTATTAGAGCAAGTTGACCGCGATTTGCAATCACTAAACGAACTGGGATTAAAACTCCGCTACTGTCTAGAAACTCATCTTCATGCAGATCACATCACAGGTGCAGGTAAACTCAGAGAAAAAACAGGTTGTCAGGTGATTGTTCCCATAAATCCGGCTGTGACAAAAGCTGATCGCTCTCTGGTTGGTGGTGAAAATATCGAGGTGGGAGCAGTTATTGTTGAAGCAATTTTTACACCAGGCCACACCGCCAGCCATATCGCATATTTAGTCAACAAAACCCATCTTTTAAGCGGCGATGCCTTATTGATTCGTGGTTGTGGACGTACAGATTTTCAAGAAGGTGATCCGGGAACTCTATATGATGTGGTCACACAAAAGTTATTCACCTTGCCAGATGATACCTTAGTCTATCCGGCTCACGACTACAAAGGACGTACAGTTTCCACCATTGGCGAAGAAAAACGCCTCAATCCCAGATTTAGCGATCGCAGCCGCAGTCAATTCATTACTATCATGAATAATCTCAAATTGAGTTATCCCCAAAAGATGAATGCTGCACTCCCTGCAAATGAATATTGTGGTGATTTTATTCCTCAAGAAAGCTTAGATTTAGCTACAAGTCCGGTTACAGATGCAGAACTCAAACAAATAGAACTTACAGTTATGACTAATACAGAAATCTACAATGATTACTTTGCTATGTATATCTAGTGTGTAATACCATTTTGGATTTTAGATTTTGCGGAAAGTTGTGTGAAGTGCGATCGCAATTTGTCTAAAAACCTCACCTGCTGGAGAAGCTTGTTCACTAGTTGCGATCGGATTTCCGCTATCACCGCCGCTACAAATGCGCTGATCTATTGGGATTTGTCCTAACAGTGGCGCTTGTAATTCCGTTGCGAGTTGTTCACCGCCACCACTCCCAAAAATATATGTGTGTGAACCACAATCACCACAGATTAAATAACTCATATTTTCCACAATCCCCAGCACCGGAACACCGACTTGGCGAAACATATATATATTACGGCGAACATCTGCGATCGCAACTTGCTGCGGAGTTGTCACTAAAATAACACCACAAATTGGGCTTTCTTGAATAATTGTAATTTGAGCATCACCTGTACCGGGAGGTAAATCTATTAATAAATAATCTAATTCACCCCATTCCACATCATTGATAAATTGAGTAATAATTTTGTGCAGTACAGGCCCCCGCCAAGCCAAAGGACGATTCTTTTCTGCCAGTAACCCTACTGACATCAACTTTATTCCTTGCACTTCCAGAGGTAAAAACTTATCACCCGTCGGAGTATGAATTACTTCAATATCAGCTTGTCCTAAACCCAACATTTGCGGCAAATTAGGCCCATAAACATCAGCATCTAATAGCCCAACCTTTGCACCTTGTAAGCTTAAAGCTGCGGCTATATTAACGGCTGTTGTTGATTTACCTACGCCACCTTTACCACTAGAAATTCCCAGAGTTATTTTTACACCAGGAATTATACAAATTTGAATATAAACCTTTTTACACCAAGATAAAGACGATAACTTAGATTCAACTTCTAACTTTAATTGCTGCTGATGAGAACCAATATATAACCGCAAGTAAACGTAATCATCAACTATACGAAGATTTCGCACCATTCCCAAACTAACAACGTCATTTTTTAAAATTGGTTCAATGACCTGTTTGAGGAGTTCAACTACTTCTTGCTGATAAAAATTAACTTCTGATTGCCCCACTATTACTAACTCTCTTAAAAACTTTCATTCAACAGAAAAAACTCTGCGTACCTCCCTTCGGGTGACGCTCCTGCGTCGCTAACGCTGCGCTAACGTGACGGAAACCGCCAAGACGGGGGCTGGTTTCACCGCGCTTACTTAGCGTTCCTCTGCGTTAAAAACAATATCTGTTTGTATTTTATAAATCGCTCGTTGTGCTTGAATAGCTACCTCCTTATCAGGATCATCTAAAGCTTGTTGCAGAGGATTAATAACATCAGAATGAGCAAAATTACCAAGAGCAATTACAGCTTCTTTCCGCACATCTGCATATTCATCTGTTAATGCTTGAATTAATTGTGGCATAACTTGTACATCTGGAATTTTTTGCAACGCTTGTGCAGATGCTTTTCTGACTTGCCAATGTTCATCACTTAAAGCAGTTTCTAATGCAAAGATTACTTGATGATTTGCCTGAATAGCTAAAGATTTAGCTGCATTCCGCCGCACTTGCCAGTCACTATCATTAATCAGTGCTTGACTGAGTTTAGTAATTACTTCGGTATCTTGTAAATGTCCTATAGTTAAAGCAGTAGCACGACGCACAACAGCTGATTCATCAAAGATTAAATCTAAAGCTTCAGGGCATTTTTCTAGTTGATTAAGATATCGCAACGTAGTTATTGCGGTTTCTCTTAATTCGGGATTATTTGATTTTAAAAACGGTAAGATATAAGGTAACGATTGAATATCATGAATTTTCCGCAACAACACTGAGATATTTAGTTGTGTATTTATATCATCAATTTGTAGTTTATTTAGTAAAAGTAATAAATCATCTTGACTAACTAACTCGTTTAAAGCTGATGTCGCTTCAGTCCGAATATCTTCATCTTGGGAACTCAAGCATTCAAGTAAAGCAGGGATTGCTACAGGATTGGCAATTTCCCAAAGAGCAGATATAGCTATTTTTTGCACAGCAATATTTTCATCTTGTAAGGCAATGATGAGTGCGTCTACTGTTTCATCATCGCCGAGATGTTGTAAGGTTTTGACGGCTACTAAGCGTTCATTTACATCAGGCGATCGCAACATTTCTAGCCAAGGCTGTATATCATCACTCATAATTCAAAATACTCTAATATTTAACGTAATAAAAAAGGAATATGCACAGTAATAGCATTGGTTGGACATTCTTTTTCACAAGGTAGACAAAACCAACACTCGTCATACTTCATATATGCTTTCCCTGTCTCTGGATTTTTTGCCAACACATCCAAAGGACAGACTTCTACACAGGCTGTACATTTCTCTAAACATTTTGATTCATCAACGATCACAGGTACATCTATTCTTTGATTGATTAAAGCCATAAAACTACTCCCTGATTTTGTAATTTAAACATTAAATATTATTGCTAACTCAATGGTTTATAAAAAGCCAATGATTGTTTGATATTGGTATAGCCAATTTTCTCATAAAATAAGTGTGCCTCTTTGCGGATAATATTAGAACGTAACATAACGCCATCACATTGTTTCATAGCAGCCCATTGTTCGATTTGCTGCATTAAATAACGTCCAATTCCATGATGACGATAATCTTTATCTACCACTAAACCTAAAAGAATTGCCTGAGTTGGCATAATTAGTAAATCACAAATATGAGCGTGCGCCCAACCAATCACATAATCATTTGCTAAAGTCGCAACATAAACAACATGGTCATAATTATTTTTAACTTTCTCAAGGCGTTGTTCTACTTGTTGACTTGTTAGAGAATATCCAAGTTGTTCGCCAAGAATAGCAATTCGTTCTGCATCTTTAATCTCCGCTTTTTTAATTTTTATCTGTTGACCCAAAGCAACTTTCTTTGCCATAGATTTTAACTATAATTATTAATCAGGCGTTGCCAAAATAAAACGATAACCTATATCAATCTCTTTCAACTTGTAAATTTCACCATATTTTTTATTCCATTCTCCACTACTTAAATCGGCTGCAAGTACATTTACTCCTTGTTCTACTTGTTCTACCAAATCTTGATTTGCTAATGCAAAAGATGATATTCCCGCCCGGACTTCTGCTTGAAGATATAATTCTGGTCGTCTCCAAGCTGCGGCTGCAAATAAATCAGATAAGTCGTGTGGTAACAAAAATGGTATAGCTTCAACATGCTTTTTAGTATTCTGCTGAAGTAAATCAATCTGTTCGTTTAGCGGTAAAAATCGTAAAGCATCTTCCCATAAAAAAGGAAAATAATCATACAGCCAAATTCTTTGAGCTAATCTAATATCAAAAGTTAGTAAAACTATTGCCCCATCTCTAATAACTCTGTGCATTTCTTGGAAAGCTTTTTCGAGATGCGAAAAGTGATGTATTGCTAGAATACTGATAACACCATCAACAGATTTATCTGGTAAAGCTAAATTTTCTGCATAGCCAGTAAACCATTCCACTTGAGGATGTACAACTGCTTGCTGTCGCATCACAATAGAAGGTTCAACAGCATAAACAAACAATCCTTGGTTAGCCAAGGCTACACTATAACCACCCGTACCAGCACCAATATCAGCAATAACGCCACCTTTTGGTAAATTGAGTAAATCAATTAATTGATTTACAATGCGGATATCAGGAACGCGAGTTTTTGAATATTGTTGACCTATTGAATTATAAATAGGCATTTTTTTTGCTTTTTTTAGCTTACAGCTACATTGTATGATTCTTTAACTGTATCTACTTCTACAATGTAAGACTCTACAGGACGTTTAAACAATATCATTTGTCCTGATTCATTCTTTTTCAAATTGACGTGACAAAACCATTCAGCATCATTTTTTTCAGGATAATCTAAGCGGTAATGATATAAACCCCAGCGAGTTTCTTGACGATATAATGATGCTCTGGCTGCCATTTCTGCACAGTCACGAATAAAATGCACTTCCAGAGAACGCATTAATTCATGAGGGTCGCGCGCGCCCATTAAATCTAATGTTTGTTGATACTGCACAAAATGTTTCAAACCAATTTCGATTTTGTTACCTGATTTGGGTGGTTGAAGATAATCATTAACTAAGCGTCTGAGTTTATATTCGACTTGGGTATGAGGTACACCATGTGGTCGAGTTAACGGGGCGTAAATTCTAGTTTTTTCTGTTTCTAAAAACTCGGCATCTGGTTCAACAAAATCTAAATCTTGGATATATTCAATGGCATGAGTTCCTGCTATGCGACCGAAAACAAATGCCCCAATCATATAATTATGAGGAACGCTGGCCATGTCTCCGGCTGCATATAAACCGGGAACTGTTGTTTGCGCGTTTTCGTTTACCCACACACCAGAAGCACTATGACCGCTACATAAGCCGATTTCGGAAATGTGCATTTCTACGCCGTGGGTGCGATAATCTTCATTTCTCCCTTGATGAAAGCGTTCTCTACTTGGTCGTTCATTTGCCCAAAGTATAGATTCAATTTCGGCAATTGTATCTTCATCAAGATGGGTCATTTTGAGTTGGACTGGCCCTTTCCCTGAGTTTAATTCTTTCCAAATTTCCAACATCATTTGACCACTCCAATAGTCGCAACTAATGAAGCGATTTCCTTCGGCGTTGGCTGTATGTGCGCCAAAAGGCCCGGCAACATAAGCACAAGCAGGGCCGTTGTAATCTTTAATTAAGGGATTAATTTGAAAGCATTCAATATTGCTGAGTTCTGCGCCTGCATGATAAGCCATAGAATAGCCATCCCCAGCGTTTGTAGGATTTTCGTAAGTGCCGTAGAGATAGCCAGAGGAAGGTAAGCCGAGTCTGCCACAAGCACCTGTACAAAGGATGACGGCTTTGGCTTGAATAACTATATAGTCGCCATTTCTGACATCAAATCCCACTGCGCCAACAGCACGTCCGGCTTTGACTAAGACACGCGTCGCCATAACGCGGTTTGTAACTTTGACTTTGTGGCGTTTGACTTGGCGGGTGAGAATGGTTTTGAGATCTTTACCTTCTGGCATGGGTAAGACATATTTACCCACACGATGCACTTGCTTTAAGTCATAGTTTCCTTGGGCATCTTTTTGAAATTTCACACCCCAGCTTTCTAATTCTTGGATGACTTCGTAACCTAATTTGCCTGTTTGATATACGGCTTTTTGGTTGAGAATGCCATCGTTAGCGAGGGTGATTTCGCGGACGTACTGTTCTGGGGTGGAGTGTCCAGGAATGACGGCGGTATTTACGCCATCCATCCCCATTGCGATCGCACCACTCCTTCGTATGTTAGCCTTTTCTAAAATCAGCACCTCTGCATCAGGATTTGCTTGTTTGGCTTTAATTCCAGCCATCGTTCCTGCTGTACCACCGCCAATGACAAGCACATCGGTTTTAATCCACTGAGTATTGATATTCATATCTATAAAAAAGGGTGTGGGGTGTAGGGAATCTTCCTTTTTCATTTAGACTACCTCCTGCCTTCTGCCTTCTGCCTCCTATCTCTCGCCTTTCCAAACGATTTCGCTAATATTGACAGATTTCGGTATCAGCTTGATTTTGTAAAATGTATCGGCTATCTGCTGCTGTGCGCGAATTACTTCGTCTGTTAGGGGTAGTACGTCATAGTCCCGTCTTTTTTCTGCCACTTCTAAAACACCAGCATCAATTCCCAATGCTGGGGAGAGAAATTTGGCAACTTCTGTAGGATTATTTTTTGCCCAGTCGCTTCTTTTTTTGACTTCTTCCAACACTGTTTTTAAAGCATCAGGGTTCTTGTCTACAAAAGATTTAGCCGCTAAATAATAACCCCGATTTGGTGCTAACCCAGTTGCATCAGTTAAGGTACGTGCGCCGGTAGCAGCCTGCGCCGCCGCTAAATAAGGATCCCAAATTGCCCAAGCATCAACATTGTTACCTTCAAAAGCCGCACGCGCATCAGGAGGTTGCAGAAAAGCTGGTTTGATATCTTTGTAATCTACTCCGCCCTTTTCTAAGGCTTTGACCAATAAATAGTTAGTATTGGAACCTTTTGCAACAGCGACTCGTTTACCTTTGAGGTCTGCAAGGCTTTGAATAGATGAGTTTTTCGGCACAATAATTGCCTCGGCTTTGATACTCCAAGGATCGTAAGCAACATAAACCAAGGGATTACCCGCAGCTTGGGCAAAAATTGGTGGGGATTCACCTGTGTAGCCAAAATCAATACTCCCAGCGTTCATTGCTTCTAACATTGGGGGGCCAGAAGGAAATTCTGCCCATGTTACCGAAGCACCACTAGCTGCAAAGGCTTTTTCCAAATCTTGTTGTGCTTTAATCGCACTGAGAATAGTTGCGGCTTTTTGATAGCCAATGCGAACCACCACACCTTGATTTGTCGCGGTTTGATTTCCTGTTGGTGTTGCGGTAGAGTTACTGGCATTGTTAGTAGAACACGCAGATATCACCAGCGTTAACATTAACCCGCAAGCAAAGAATAAGGCAAATGTATTAATTCTCCATACTTCATAATTCTGAAGAAAGCTGCTGACAATCTTCATAAGTCGATTTGATAAATACTTGAGCAACATCGGTAACATTCAGGCTATAAGTATAATCAATACTACGATAAATCGAGCAGTTTACCGTTATTTTGATAGAATATTCACACAGATCAGCAGCAAACGCAAGCTCCAAGAAATTATGTTTACTGCTGAAACACTGAATTTGACCTAAAATTTGTCCGAATATACAAGCATTTGGGACTTACCCGTCAACACCCGGTCTCCTTTGTGCGTAAGTCCTGAGAAACTAGTGTCTGGTGGAAATTAACTTAGACACAGGTAGTATTTTCGACATTCTCTCAAAAAGCTAAATTGTCGCAAAACTCTGACAGAATCTAGTTTCCGCGTTTTATTTAGACAATCATATTGCTTTTCTAGCTGATTTGTGGGAAATTCTAATTTGATCACTAAATACTGTAAATCGATAAATTTTTAGTAGTTTAGTGAGTGCATATATAAAAAACGGTAGGCAGAGAAATTCAGCCTGAATACTGGTAAATAGATTTTTTCTACATCAGGGACAGGAAATAGGAAACTCTCTACATCTCCAAACAGAACTTCTTTAACGCATTATGTTGCCGATGATGCGCCATAAGTGAGCAATGTTTACAGGAAATTACCTGTAGCTCTAAATCATATTGACTTTTTTTAATTTAGGAGCAAATTTGATGCAATTTGAATCTGAGTCAACAAATCAAGCTCAAAACGAAAACCAAAATTCTCCAACTCGCCGTTCATTGATAAAACGCTTCAGCAGACGTTCATTTATCAACCGCACCACTATGTTAACGGCAACTGGTGTGGTTGCAGGTATGATGGGTTCCACGTTTTCGTCTTTCAAAAAAGAAGGTGTTGTTCAAGCTAGAGAACGAGATATTGTTGGGCGGTTCAACTACAACAAGTTTGTTGAAAAAGCCTACCGAGTCAGACTTGAAGCTGCAAGACTAGAACGGAGTTTTCCCATTCCACCACATCCAACTAACGGTGATGAAGAGAGGTATGCCAACAAAATTGGCAGCGACTCTAGAGGTTTGCCCCACAACCAACGAGGTGAAGTCAATCTCAACGCTTACAACTCTTTGATTAGCGCACTAACCAGCCAAGACCCCAATCAGTATGAAAAGATTATTTTGGGTGGCACAAGAAAACTAGTTAACCCTCAAGGGCCGCTGGCAATCAGCCTTGAAGGCATTAATGCTGCTCAGATAGCAGTACCACCACCACCAGTTTTAGCTAGTGCTGCACGCGCAGATGAAGCAGTGGAATTATACTGGCAAGCTTTACTGCGTGATGTGCCTTTTTCTAAATTTCAAAACAATACAGATGACTCCAAAGTGTTGGCAGCTGTTGAAGAGTTGAACAGACTGTCGGCTTTTTACGGGCCAAAAATCAATGGTCGTGTCACCCCACAAACTTTGTTTCGCGGTAGTGTCAGCTATGTCGATCGCTCTGATCGTTCCGGGAGAACTGCAAAACACGTAACTCCTCCAGGGATATTAAACGGCCCTTACATTTCCCAATTTTTATTGCGGAATATTCCTTGGGGAACCCAGTATATTTTGGCAGTAATTCGGACTGCGCTCCCTGGTAATGATTTTCTCACCAATTTTAACGAATGGCTGACTGTCCAGAATGGTGGCAATTCTGGCCGAGCGATTAATTATGATCCCAAACGCCGTTATGTATCTACTGTGCGTGATTTGGGAGAGTTTGCCCATATTGGTGGCGCTTTGTATTACGGAGCTTCTTTACTACTCAGTTCCCCAGTTAGTTTGAGTGACCCACTGATTGATGGTGGAATTGGCGCACCGTTGAATCCGGGTAATCCTTATGTCAATTCTCGGACTCAAGTGGGTTCTAATGCCACATTTGCAGTTGGGCATTTGCAAGCACTGTTAAATTTGGGAACATCACGGGCAATTCGAGCCTCATATTGGCAGAAGTATTATGTACACCGCATTTTGCGACCAGAAGCATACGGTGGACTAGTTTATAACAACATTGTCAATAGCACTCAATATCCGATTCATCCTGAGATATTGAATTCCCAAGCTTTGGCAAGAACTTACAGCAACTTTGGTACTTATTTGCTACCGCAAGCTTATCCAGAAGCAGCACCGTTACATTCCTCATATACAGGTGGTGCGGCGGCGATCGCAGGTGTTAATGTGACATTATTAAAAGCTTTCTTTGATGAAAATCATGTTATTCCTAACCCAGTAGTACCCGATCCCAACGACCCAACACAGTTAATTCCCTACACTGGTGAACCATTAACAGTGGGTGGTGAATTGAACAAGCTGGCAACAAATTATGCCATTGGTCGAGGTCACGGCGGTATTCACTGGCGGACTGACGGTGCAGCTGGTTTAGCTTTAGGTGAAGAAGTGGCTATTAGCCTCTTGAGAGATGAAAGATTGGGTTATAACGAAGAGTTCCGAGGCTTTACCTTTACTAAATTTGACGGTACAAGAGTTACTGTTTAACTTGATTAGTAGTCAGAAATAAATGCGATCGCTGCTAAATAAGCGATCGCATTTATTAAATCTAGAAAAAAATTAATTAGATGTTTTGTAAATTAAAAATACAGAACCAATTGCACCACCATTTTCTAGATAAATTTTTCCGTTGTAATATAATCCGGGAGAACCACCGCCATCAAATAACATTCCTTCTTGAATTTTACCTAAACAGTTATTACGGGAGATTCCAGCTAAAACATCATCAAACATATCTGGTAGTAACTCTTGATTTACTGGCAAAGCTTCAATGACTGAATTAGCTTTTAAGTCATTCACTAATAAAATTACATAACCTTTACTTGTTGTCGCCACCATAGAACGATTTGTCACTTGCTTACAGGCAAATTCTCCTAAATCTTGACAGATATCTTTAAATTTACCTTGACGATAAAATCTGCCATTACCACCAACCAAATTGTAATTTAGAATATTGTTACTTCTTCTTCCCGCCTGAAGTGTAGCTATTCTTTCTTGGGGTCTCCCTCCAGAAATCCCAAAAGAAGAACGCCGATTTTTAAATGCGCCAGAATATTCAACTCCGCGAGAAATATTTAAGCCTTGTGGTTTATCATCGGTGCCTATATAGTCAGCATTAATTGCGGCTAGAGGTCGTTGGCCATTTAACTGAGAATTTGCATCAGTAATAATTTCATTAAATTGCTTTGGTACATAATTTCTGATGAATTTTCCCTGTTTATCTTTAGCATAAAGTTTATGAGATAAACCCACATTGACTTTAAAATCTAATTTTGGTGATTTAGGATTAAAAATAATCACATGATTAATGCCTTTGGCATATTTCTGACCTTGATTATTAGCTTTGAAAAATTCAATACTGAATTGAGGATTTTCACCAGGACAGGTTTTTGCTGCTTTTGTTGATGAATTCGCGGTATCGTCTTTACAAGCTAATAACAAATTTATCGTCATGATAAATATAGATAAGAAAAATATTTTTTTGATCCACATACTAAGATAATAAAAACCCGCTACAGAAC
Source organism: Nostoc sp. C96 (assembly GCF_059384975.1). Taxonomy (NCBI): domain Bacteria; kingdom Bacillati; phylum Cyanobacteriota; class Cyanophyceae; order Nostocales; family Nostocaceae; genus Nostoc; species Nostoc sp. C96. Next base: position 3,818,297 of record NZ_CM182020.1, read on the forward strand.
GACTATAGCGGGTTATAATTCAAAATACCAATTTCGGATTACTTAGAAAATCCATTCGGGAATGGCTTCTTCTTTAGTGTTAGTATTGCGAGATGGTGTTTCACGATTGAACTTCATGTGAATTGAGCGTGTTTGCTCACCATCAGCAGCAACTGCCAAAATTGGGTAGTCAATTAAACCATCTTGGAAGGACATTTGGAAGCGGAATGTACCATCAGGATTCAGTTTAATTTCCCGACCACCAATTGTTACGGTAGCATCGGGTTCGGTTGCACCGTAAACAATCAATTCAGCATCGGCAATTAACCAGAACTGGCGAGGACGCATTGGTACGGCGGAAGCTGAGAAGCCTGCACCAGACATTCCCACACCTGACATATTTAAACCAGAGGTGGTGGGAACTGCCCACATACCTACACCAGATGGGAAGACGTAGGAACTGATAGCTTGTTCGGGACGTACAGAACCAGGTACGTGTTGCATGGAACCAAACAGAGAACCTGCAACCCGTTGTGCTTCGGCAGATTCTGCCAAGCCAAAGATTTGGTCGTAAATGGGGTTGCCACCATTTGCACCGGCTGTTGTTGCCAGTTTCTTGGCAGGTGGTACTAATTCGTACAGAGTTCTACCACGCAAGTCTTCTTCAAAGTTGACGGTGATGAAGACATCCTCAATCCAGTCAGATGGATACACAGGAGGAATGTGTACTTGGGCAGAACGAGCTAAAATTAACCAACGACCATCAAAAGTCCGATAACCGATATCAATGACATAATCGCGATCGCTTACAGGAATTGGTAGGTACCATTCTCTGGCTAGTTCATCAACAGGATATTCTTGGATGCTGTGGGGACTTTGATATTCAAGACTGATGTCGGTGACATCATAAATTCGCAGTGCCAACTGCTGTCCACCTTGCCGCCGCAGTTCTTCTTTATGATCATTGGGAATATCCCAATAAGTGTAAGCCCATTGCGGATCGCGTGGTAAAAGTACAATTCGACTTTCACCATAACCACCTGGTAGATCTGCGAGTAATTCATCAACATCAGCCAGAGAGCCACCAGTACGGTCTTCTTGACCAAGTTCAAATTTTGCTGCTTCCACGGTTTCCTGTGCCTCCAGTGAACGAGATGGACTAAGCGAAGCTTTACTACGCTGGACTTCTTGAATTGCTGCCAGCAATTGTGATTTACGCATTCGGCTATAGCGGGAGACGCTATATTCGCTGGCAACTTTACGTAGTTGCCGTAATGTCATCTCCTCTAGCGGTGGGCGTTCTTTTGCCATTAATTTGGCCTCCAGTAGTTTGAAAGGTAATTATCTCTCTGAGTTACAGAATGCTTTATAAAAAGTGCCATTCTTCTTCAGATGAATTTCTTATTCCTGACTCCTGGTTTTGCCCAGTTTTTAAAGTTTTTTAATTTGCTTTTAAAATGAGGGTCACTCCCTTTTAATTTCCTTAAATGCTTGGGTAAGCATTTTTCGGGATCGGAGGAGTCGTTTTGTTAAGTAAATATTAACCAGTAACCCTCGGTATTGATCAAGGGGTCTCAAGGCACTTTTTCCTAGCTTTTACGAATTTAATAGCTCTAGCGGGATCATATTGTCATAGAACTATGACATTTGCTTTTTTGAACAGAGCTTAAATGTTATTGTTTCATGACATTTAAGCTTAAAAAGCATTCAAACCCTTATGGACAAATGATCTCATCTCAAAATAAAGGCGATCGCTCCAGATTGAATCCCAGGAGCGATCGGCTAGTTGTGCCGCAAATACGTCAAAATCAAAACAACAGCGATCATCACTGACAATGCAGATAACCCAGAGCCTTCATACAGCCATTCTCGTTACTGATTTAGAGCGTTCCGAACACTTTTACAGCCGAGTGTTGGGATTATCAAAAATTGACCGATCCCTCAAATATCCAGGTGCATGGTATCAAGTCGGCAACTATCAAATACATCTAATAGTCGCATCCACTACACCAACCGATAACCCAAACGAAAAATGGGGACGTAATCCCCACATTGCTTTTGCTGTGGCTGATTTAGAACAAGCTAAACAAGAATTACTCAGTCACAATTATTCTATTCAAGCGAGTGCCTCCGGTCGCCCTGCCATTTTTACCCAAGATCCTGATGGAAATGTGATTGAGATCAGTCAACAGTAATGGAACAAGCTACTACCTACAGTTAAAAGCTTGTAATTAACAGTAGTGTGAGCCAAATATAGCCTCTTTCCCCAACCAATAAACACTATCTTTCTGCTAGGGAATAAAGGCAATTTTATTTGCATTTACTTGTGATAAAAGTGTCATATTTCCAGTTTTTATATCCACAGAAAAAACAGAATTTTTCGGACTATTATTGAGATTAGCAAGTGCAATAAGTTGACCAGAGGGAGAGAAAGTTAAGCTAAGTAAGTCATTGGATAAATATTTTCTATTGTATGTTAACCCTGCCACAGTAGTAATTAATAATTTGCCTGTAAGTAGTGAGGTCTTGTTAGGATCTAGCTGCACTAAAGTTGTTCTACCGTCTGAAGTCAAAATAGTCGCATAAAACTTACCATCAGGGCTAAGAGCTAGATTACTGAAGCGTAAATTTCGTGGCAATTCGGGTAATTTTAACTCATCACCAGAGGTGATTTTGCCATTGTTACGGTCAATCATTACTAGATAGAAAGGAGGAACGCCATTGTTAGCACTAGCAATTCCAATAAGTTTGTTATTTTTGGTTCCTAATACTCCTTCTATTGTATGATTACCATTTTTAAATCCTGATATTTTTTTAGCTGTTGATTTCTTAGATTTATTATCAGTAAATATAATTTTACTATGATTCCCTTTTTGGGTTGTTTCTACTGTAAGCATCACCATCGTGCCATCTGTAAAGCTAGTAAAACCAGTAATTCGGCTTGATTCAGTAGAAAACGCTCTTTTAGCAGTTTCAATTTTTGTCGTTAGATTATCAACAATACTTGCAGGAATTGCTGTACTTAATCTTTCACCACCAGTTGTTAAATCTAAAGACACTAAGGTAAATGCTGGACTGGTGTTTTCTAAATCTAGAGAGATTTTAGCGTTTTGCTGATTTTTGCTTGCAGGCAGTCTAACTCCGACTAGCGATCGCGCCTCTTGTGCTAAGGTTTTATTTTTGACGAGATTAACGAGCATATTTGTAGCCGCGCTGGCAATAACTAACTGACCAAATTGTCGACGCTTGATTCTTAGATACATAAATTAAAATCCTATGATTAATGCCAGTTGGATAAAAAGATTAGGTTTGAGCTAATTAATAGCAACACGATAAAGTTTCATCTCAAGTCTGCTAAAGAACGCATAATTTTCAGTTAATTTAGCAGAAATAAATTTGCTCTAATAGCAGATTTATGCTAAGTTTCTAGTCTGTTTAACTAGCTTATTATTGAATAATTAACAAACCGCAAATTTGCAGATATTATGTTTTCTTCTTAAGAAGAGATAACATACTGTAGTGAGTTACTAAACTATATTAGACTTCTTGCATAAATATTTTTTGTCTTGTATAAGGCTTTACTGACTTGCCGCATTTATCGCGGCAACAATCTAAAATTCCCATACCAATAATTACTTTTGCAAGATGTCTATTGATTCAAACCTAGCCTAAAATAGGGATTGAGGATGAGGGACTAGAGAAGAAATTACTCTCATACTTATTTAATTGATTTATCCTTGATTGTTAGATACTAAGTAAAAATCACTATATTTTTTGATGTATCCTTGTTAAGCTGTTAATAACAGCCATTTAGTTCAATCTAAATAAACCAATCAATAGCACTTTTCATCTACTCACATCAAAATATCTAAGTTAAAGTCTTGCTTATTTTTGATTACAAGCAGTCTTCAACTGAGTTGTTGTATGTCACTAAATAGGGAAATTCATGACTAGAAGCATTTTAGCTACTATATGACAGAATATTATCTGAAAGATAACCACAAAATGCTACTTAACTTTGATCTCAATATCATTATATATACTCTAAAGCAGATCATGATGCTAGTCATACCTAAACTTTAAAATATCTTTGCTAATTAGAGAGATTGCGTGTTGATAACTTGATAATTTAGGGAACAAATAATATCAGGATTCTTTGCTAAATCTTTACTGAAAATTATTATTTACCTTATGAACTTTTATGGTTTACAACAATTGGCAATTACAAAAAGCTTAATTCAGTAGCTTTGTGGCTGATGTTGGCACCATACAACTATTGATTATTAAATACTGACTGATGAAAATTATTGCTTACATTTATTATGATCCTCTCTTAGAATCTGTGCCTCAAAGCATTAATTGGCAATGGGATGTAGAACGAGTTTATGAAGATTTAGTTAAGAGAGATACCTATGGATACACAAAGCGATCACAATTACAACAACTAATCACAGACTGCCAAAATGAACCAGTAGAATATTTGCTGGTGCGTCGCTTGGAAGAATTGGGAGATACGGTAGAGGAAGTAAGCGATCGCTTAAATGAATTAGAAGCGATGGGTATAGCTGTAATTGCTACCGAACAAGCCTACACATCAGAGCAATCTCATTTCCGGGCTGAATTACTGAAATTACTCCAAGAAATCCAATATCAACAACGAAGTCGGCGCATCCGCCAAGGACACGCCCGCAATCGTTTAGAAGCAGCACCTCCCCCCGGAAAAACACCATACGGTTATCGCCGTGGTCAAGGTAAATACATTATTGACCGCAGTACCTCCCCAGTGGTGAAAGAGTTTTTCGATAACTTTTTACTCTACGGTTCCTTGCGCGGCGCAGTGCGTTACTTGGCAAAAAAATACGGAAAGAAAATTTCTGTCACTACTGGGCGACGCTGGTTAACTAATCCTGTCTATCGGGGAGATACGGCTTATCTCAATGGTGAAATTATCTCTGATACTCATACTCCTGTTATTTCCAGAGAAGAAGCTGCTCAAATTGACCGACTTTTGCGCCGTAATAGTCGCTTACCCTCTCGAACTGCAAGTGCGCCGCGTTCTTTAGCTGGGTTAGTTGTCTGCGGTGAATGTCAATCTCATACGACAGTCACTCGTGTTACTCGCCGCTATCAAGATAAAGAGTACCTTTATTTACGTCCTATTAGTTGTCCTCTCAATCCCAAGTGTCGAGCTATTCCCTATCAAGACATCTTAGAATCTACGATCGCTAAAGTTTGCCGTGATTTACCATTAGCAGTAGCCGGAATGAATTCTCCTGAACTGGATACAGTAAAAAATAGTTTAGGAGATGCGATCGCTCGTCAACAAGAAATTCTCGCTCAGTTACCTGCTTTAATTGAAACTGGCATTTTAGATGCAGAAACAGCAAAATTTAGAGAGTACAAACTCCGCACAGAAATCTCTGCACTCCAAGCAAAGCTGGCGACACTTCCCCCAGTTAATCTACGTTCTGTCGCTCAAGCCGTTTCTATTCCGCAATTTTGGTTAGATTTATCAGAAGCAGAACGACGCTTTTACCTGCGAGAATTTATTCGACAAATTGAAATTGTCCGTGAAGATAAAGAATGGGATTTGCGAGTGGTCTTTATTTTTTAGTGAATCATCAAAGACTTTCCATTAAGGTAATACACTTTTGCATTTGCTGACCCATAGTATCAACATCTGCATGAAATCTCCGGCCATGACCTGGTAAAACCCATTCAAAGGTGTAATTAGCCAAATTCCGCATTGATTTGATTTGTTCTGACCAAGAATACCAACAATGGTCACGAAATGCAGCTAATTGCTGCCTACTTTCTGACCAAGCAAGATGGTCGCCTGTGAACAAAAACTTATTTTTGTAGAGTAAAACTGTGTGTCCTTTGGTATGTCCAGGAACAGGAATAATTAATAAATCTGAATTTAATGCAAATGGGTCTATACCTGTTAGCTGAATTTCTACATTGCGAGTACCTCCAGAAATATCATCAGCGTGAAGAATTCTTTCACATTGAAAGTGTTCAGCATACTTTTGATGATCTGCTACATCATCTTGATGAGTCAAATACATATAACGAATTCCCCCCATTTCTTCTAGTTGCTTCACTAAAGGTGGGGTAAATCGGGGAGAATCCACCAAAATATTACCTTCTGATAATTGAATAAAGTAACTAGCAGCACCATAAGATTTTTCTGAATGATAGCCACAATGATAGACATTTTCTGCTACCAAAATCGGAAAAGTTTCTTGAGTATTTTTGATATCTTTAGGTTTTTCAACTGTCCCAATAGAACTTGTAGGACAAGCTAAAAGTGCTTGAAGTGCTGTTAATCTTTCTGCTGCATTATTTGGTTGATGATCAACTGCCGACTGTTCATCCACACGATAAAAAACTTCTGGACTCATCCAGCGACAGGTATCACAATCAATACAGGTAGTATCTACATAAAAATCGCCGTTAGTATTTTGGGGGCGACGCAGATCTAAATGAGCCATGTTAACCTCTTGGGCTGACAATAAACCCCAATAGCCCTAGGTTAGCAAATATGATTGTTCATTGAGATCAATTATTCGTAAACTACAAGATACCCGGCTTTTAAAAAGTCGGGTATCTGAGCCTCTCGATTTTTCTCAATCAAGCTAAACAAAAGTATGAACTTCTAAAATTCACACTTGAGAATTCAAACTTCATACTTTAGACAGTTGAGATGTCTTTTTCTTTTTCTGCCAATAATTCGTTAATTTTAGCTGTGTACTTGTCTGTTAGTTTTTGCAGTTTATCTTGTTGGTCTTTGGCTTCGTCCTCAGAAATTTCTGAGGCTTTCTCTTGCTTACGAATGGAGTCTAAAGCATCACGGCGGATGTTACGAATAGCAACACGACCTTCTTCTGCGTACTTAGCAGCCAGTTTAACGAATTCTTTACGGCGATCGCTAGTCAATGGCGGAATATTCAACCGAATCACCGAACCGTCGTTATTGGGTGTTAAACCCACATCAGAAAGAGAGATAGCCTTCTCAACAATGTTTAAACTGCTTTTATCGTAAGGTTGAACCAAAATTGTAGTTGCATCTGGCGTGCTAATATTCGCCAGTGATTTTAAGGGTGTTGGTGAACCGTAATAATCCACTAACACCTTATCTAAGAGACTGCTATTGGCGCGACCAGTGCGAATTGTATTAAATGCGCGTTGAGTAGACTCAACGGTTTTTTGCATCGTACTCTCAGCTTCAGCTAATTTCACAAGAACCTCCCACAAGGGTGCCGATTGATTCTCCCATGACTGCTCGGCGGATGTTACCTCGCACCGTTAAGTCAAATACAAGAATTGGGATATTGTTTTCTTTACACAAGGCAATCGCAGTACTATCCATTACCCGCAAATCATGAGTCAAAACGTGTGCGTAGGTCAGGGTAGTAAAACGTTTGGCGTTAGGATAAATTTGGGGGTCAGCATCGTAGATGCCATCTACCTTGGTGGCTTTAAAAATCGCTTCTGCATCAATTTCTGCGGCTCTCAATGCCGCAGCCGTGTCAGTGGTAAAGAAGGGATTTCCTGAACCAGCACCAAAAATTACCACCCGTCCTTTTTCAAGATGACGGATGGCACGACGACGAATATATGGTTCTGCTAACTCTTGCATAGCGATCGCAGTCTGTACCCGCGTCTGTACCCCTATTCGTTCTAGCGAATCTTGCAGCGTCATGGCATTCATTACCGTGGCAATCATGCCGATGTAGTCAGCGGTTGCCCTATCCATCCCCGCCGATGCCGCTTTCACGCCACGAAAAATATTGCCGCCGCCAACGACTATGGCGATTTGAACGCCAGTGGCTATCACCTCTGCTACTTCTTGTGCTACTTCTTTGACCACTTCTGGATCAATACCATAGCCCATGTTGCCCATTAAGGCTTCACCGCTTAGTTTAAGTAAAACCCGTCGGTAATTCGTTCCCATGAAGTTACGCTTTATCGAAAAAGTTGCAATTGCCTCCAATTTAAGATAGCAGCACAATGACTATATATGTCTAGTTGCGCCAAATCAATGAAGTTCCTACTGGTTCTGTTTCTTGCGGGTTAATTGCTTGACTTTTAAACCAAGAAGCGATCGCATTTCGCAAATAATCTTCTCTTACAGATGATGGCGCTTGCGGGTAACTATCAATTTGCCCTTTATAACGCACCATACCATTACTATCTATTAAAAAAGCCATCGGAGTTTTAATTGCGCCAAAACTCCGAGTAACATCTTGAGTAGAATCCCAAAGATAGGGAAAGTTTAATCTTTGATGTGTGGCAAAAGCTTTCATGTTGTCAAAGCTTTCTGTCGGGTACTTAATAGCATCACAGCCATTTATCCCAATTAGCGTAAAGCCACTCCCAGCAAATTCCCCTTGAATTTTTTTGAGCTTATCTAGGTATAAGTTGACATAAGGACAGTGGTTGCCAATAAAAACAACGCCAACTGCCCGGTATTTTTCTAAATAACGCCTGAGATGATGTACTCGCTCGTCAATTCCTGGCAGTTCAAAATCCGGGGCATAGCCGCCAACAGGAGTATGAATTGTTTCTAGTATTGTCATCTTCGTGAACCAGAAGGAACTAGGAACAAAAGTTTAGGTGAAATTTAGCGTCATTTTTCTGGCAGCCAACCACCCTATTGCAGATGCTCGATATCAAACGATTGTAGAGATCAACAGAGAAACCGTAAATTGTAAAACTACTGAATATCGAACCGTTGATAAATATATTACATTAAATCTATAGGGCAGTAATTTTAATATCTAGGTTTTCTCTACTTTCCAAGCAATTATCAATAAATTTAACTCAGTTTTTATACTTACCTTAAATTTAAAAAAGTGATTTATTTATCTCTTGATTAATTTTATTGCTAGTACACTCTTTACAAGCACCTCTACAATTTAAGATAAATTACCAAAAAGATTACGAAATATTAAAATTAGTAAATAAAAATACAGATTTCTGATGAATACTTCTACAACTGCTTTAACCGCAAAAACTTGGATGTGGCAGGGGTTCCCAATTTGCTATCAAACTCAAGGAACTACCGGGCCTGCCGTTATTTTAGTACATGGCTTTGGCGCTTCTGGGTGGCATTGGCGTAAAAACATCCCAGCACTAGCCCAAACTTGTCGGGTTTATGCCATAGATTTGCTTGGCTTCGGTGGTTCTGCTAAACCTCAGCCAGGAGAAAAAATTGCCTACACTTTAGAACTGTGGGGACAGCAAGTAGCAGACTTTTGCCGGGAAGTGGTGGGTGAACCAGCTTTTTTAGTGGGAAATTCCATTGGCTGTATTGTCGCCATGCAAGCCGCAGTTAGTTCTCCAAACATTGCCTTGGGAGTAGCGTTAATTAACTGTTCTTTAAGATTACTGCATGATCGCAAACGAGAAACTCTACCTTGGACTCGGCGTGTGGGTGCGCCAATTTTACAACGGGTATTGTCTATTAAACCAATTGGGCAATTCTTTTTTAATCAAGTTGCCAAACCAAAAACAGTGCGGAAAATCTTGCTGCAAGCTTACGCCAATGCAGAGACAGTCACAGATGAACTAGTCGATATTCTCACAGCGCCAGCCAAAGATCCGGGTGCTGTGGCTGTGTTTTTGGCATTTACTTCTTACTCCACCGGGCCGTTACCAGAAGACTTACTGCCATTACTATCTTGTCCGGCAATTATTTTATGGGGAACAGCCGACCCTTGGGAACCAGTAAATTTAGGGCGAGAGTTAGCTAACTACCCGTCAGTAGAAAAGTTTATACCCCTAGAAGGCGTAGGACATTGCCCCCAAGATGAAGCACCAGAGTTAGTCAATAGAATTTTACAAGATTGGATACAGAAGCGATCGCAAGTTTTAAAATCTCATTAACAGGCGATCGGCATAAACTGAGACTCTGATTCTATCTTTGATTGGCAAGATAAGTCGAATGACACACTGTATTTGTTCAAGCAATTCCTTTGGGTGTAATTCTATGGGATGTTATACAGAAAAATTCTGTTGAATACTCTAAATAGGAATGTTATACGGAAAAACTCTTTATAACATTAAGAGATAGGCAGAAAAATTCTATATAATTCTCCCGTGAAAGGTGATTATACGGAAAAATACAGTATAGTACCTAAATAAGAGGGTAAAAAAGAAGTTTTCCGCATATTAAGTCAAGATCTAGATGTAATGCTTGATATATCAAGACTGAGAAAAAGATTATACAGAAAGTTTCCGTATAATAAATAGTTATGCGGCTAAACGACACTGCTAGGGATATGAAAGGGATTGGGTTAAGTGAAGATTTATGATGGAAAACCACATAAGACTACTTCTGATGCCACAAATTATGAATGTAAATTCAATTTTGTTGTATCTTCTTGACTGTTCATACGTGTTCAAAGGGGAAATAGCACCCTAAAATATTAACTAGAGAGGGAAAGTGAAATGACTGGCGAGCCCAACTATGATCATATAAATAAATGCTTTGTTGGAAGTACTTTTAAGCAGGTAGGGGATGTTATCCAGCCGCTTTCTTTTGAGGAGTACATGAATGAAGTAACAAAAAAAGAATACAAGTCTAATAGTGAACTTTCACCACAACAAAAGGAAGAATCCTCTATTAGTGAGCTTGAGCAAAAGCCTGGTATTGGGAGCATGTCAACCGCCATTATTCCTATGGAGACAGGTGGCTGGACGCAATACTCCTTCAAAGAAAGTGGTCATCTTTGGGAAAGGCTACCTTATGTTAGAGTTACTGACACAATAGTGTGTCCCACAGGTGCAATCAGTTGTACAAACACTTATACTGTAAGTACGACAATGGGAGTGTCAGTAAATATATCATTAAACGACAAAGCCGCTGATACAATTGCTGCAACAGTCGGTTTTACTTGGTCGTGGTCTGTTACTAGCTCTACATCTTACAATTTCACTATTGCACCAGGTAGGCAAGGATACATAGCTTCATCTGGCGTTGGGCACCACGCCTGGGGAACTTTGAGGACTTATAATAATTTCGGCACAATAAGAGAAGAATGGGTGGATTGTATATCTCCAGATCCAAATGGGGAAGTACTTTGGAGTTTTATCTTCAATTAAGTTGCTTCAACGAGTTGAGAATCCATCTAGAACAGTCTTTGATCGATCTCTTGGATTGTAATCAAATTCAAAAATCAGGAACTTTACCTGTTAAGGGTTTCAGGAATTTTCCGCACCCCGAAGGATCGCAGCATAACAATTCGCTTGAAGCGGACTGCCGAAAGCTGTTAGTCCTGAGTTTGAGGTTAATTGCGGCCGATCAAGCGCACCGTTATGCCGCTTAAGTGCGATCGCTGCTCGCGTAGCGACTGTCTTAAAAGTCACAATCCCTAATGCTTCTTGAACTGACGGAAGAAGCGTTTCAACTGTCACAAGCCTTTCTGAATCAAAGCAATCTTCCTCAAAAAGCATCCAACGATGCTTTAACACATGGCATTAGCAACCGTCTATAACTTAGATTATCTGCTAACCTGGAACTGCAAGCACATGGCAAATGCTCAAATTCAGCGTAAGCTGGCGCAGATTAGTGTTGATATCGGTTATATATTGCCAGTTATTTGCACTCCCTATGAGCTTAGTGGTTATAATCCAGAGGTTTAGTCATGTATAAAAATGAAATTCTTGATGAAATTCACAAGTATAGAGAAGAATACGCTCAATGTTTCATTACGACTTAAGAGCGATTTTTAATGACTTGCAGCAGAAGCAACTGGCTCATAAAGATAGATTAGTTAGGTTGCCAATTAAGCGAGCGTCTAACAAATCACTGCACGCGAGACCGAAAGTTAGAACATCTTCATCCCCTGAAAGTTACTAGCGGCGTGTGAGTTGAGCCGTTAGTCAATGGAATTTTACAGGATTGGATACAGGAGCGATCGCAGATTTTAAAATCTAACTAACAAGCGATCGGCATCAGCTTACAATAAAGCCATAGACAAACCGAAAATTGGAACGATGACAGTACGACAACCCCGCTACAGCAAAGAGGAATTTGCCCAACGAGGTGATTATATTTATGAAACTCAGATCAAACCTCAAGTTGAGGCTGGGAATGACGGCAAAATTGTAGCGATTGATCTTGAAACTGGTGACTTTGAAATTGACAAAAGCGAAATTGTAGCTTGCGATCGCCTCGAAACCCGTCACCCCGATGCTCAAATTTGGATTGTCCGAATTGGCTCTCGCCATGTTCGTCGATTTGGCGGACGGACTCCGAGAACTGCATGATTACTGGAGTAGTCAATGCAGAATTTGAACCAATTATTCCACTTTCAATTCGTCGCTTTGATGGCAAAGTTTTTACAAAAGATGCGATTGTAGACACAGGTTTCAATGGTTGGCTGTCGTTGCCTCCAGATGCGATTGCTGAGTTAAACTTGAGATGGAAAAGACGAGGACGGGCAATTCTTGGAGATGGCAGTGAGTGTGTTTTCAACGTCTACGAAGCTGCTGTAGTCTGGGATAGCACCTTGCTAACAATCCCAGTGGACGAAGCTGATTCAGAACCGCTTGTTGGAATGTTATTGATGGAAGGCTATCAGCTAACAATGCAGATTGTTGAAGGCGGTAGTGTCAAACTTCGCAAAGTCAAGACGGTCTAACAATCCCGTTGAACACAAACCGTACAGAGTCTTTTCGTAGAGTTCGAGAAATTATTAGCAGCGGGTGAACGGGGTCGTTAGTCAATGGAATTTTACAGGATTGGATCAGGGAGCGATCGCAAGCACATTTTAAAATCTAACTAATATTCGGTGATATTTCCTACTGTTGATTGAAGACAAATTCACCTCATATCACCAAACTGAATTGGTAAGCGCAAGTATAAAATCAGCCTCAACCATGAACAGACGTAAGGAACTCTTTCGTGTCATCTTGGCAATATCAATCATCATCGTCGGTATTACACATTTTGCAGTACCGCAACCTTACGTTAAAATCATGCCGCCACAACTGCCTTACCCTTTAGAATTAGTTTATCTCAGTGGCTTTTATGAGATTTTAGGTGGTATTGGGTTATTAGTTCCGCCTGTGAGTCAAGCTGCTGCTTGGGGACTGGTGCTGCTATTTATTGCTGTTTTTCCTGCCAATATCAACATGGCAGTTAATCATATTAAAATTGAAACCATCCCATATTCAGATTCACCTTGGGTTCAAGCAATTAGATTGCCATTACAAGCAGTGTTAATCGCTTGGGCTTGGTGGTATACAAGACCTTCAGATAAAGAAATCCAAGCTTCCTTAATTCCTAAATCACTTATTCCTCAAGAATTAGAACAGTAGGTTTTTAATATTATGAGTGCATCACAAACAGTTCAAGAATTACAAGCAGAATTAGTCACCGCAGAAAATTTTCGGCGTTATGGACAAGTGATTTTTGCAACCACAGATGGTAAGCAATTTGATACAGAAGATGCTCAATTAAATCTGCAAAATGGAACTCCAAGATTTTATATTATGTGTCTAGAAAAGCGTGGACGAAAGTTTAATAAAATTACGCGTCATGTAAAATGTACTCAATGTTTAGGTTCTTTAGAAGGAAAGGATTGGTTCATTGCTGTTTGTCCTCCTCATAATGAATTGGATGAACCAGTTTTAGAAGAACTTGCTGCTTTTCGGATTCCAGGGAATTGTTTTATTAAATTAAATGAGGGAACTTGGCACGCTGGCCCTTATTTTGATCATGAAGTTGTAGATTTTTATAATTTAGAACTAGCTGATACAAATGTGGTGGATCATTTCACCCATGATTTTCTCAAGAGTCATCAATTAGAGTTTGAGATGGTGTAAGCTTCTTTTTTGTATCCTTGAGATGGATTAATGCACTTGAGACGATCGCAACCAAATTTTTGAGTCATTATTGCCGATAACTGCTGGGATGCTTGACTATCAAGGTGGAATTCTCGCTTGATTTGCTCATAAGTCTCGCCCACCTGTGTAAAATAACTAGGCAGATCAGCAACAAGTATCAAAAGTTATGGTTAACCCTAAAATTGGCATTATTGGTGGTAGCGGACTATACAAAATGGCCGCTTTGAAGGATATAGAAGAAGTGCAAATTGAAACGCCCTTTGGTTCGCCTTCCGATGCTGTGATTTTGGGGACACTAGAAGGGACAAAGGTAGCTTTTTTGGCGCGTCACGGGCGCAATCATACCCTGTTACCTTCGGAATTACCATTTCGTGCCAACATCTATGCAATGAAGCAATTGGGGGTAGAATATTTAATTTCGGCTAGTGCGGTGGGTTCTTTAAAAGCCGAAGCCAAACCATTAGATATGGTAGTCCCAGACCAGTTTATAGACCGGACAAAAAATCGTATTTCCACCTTTTTTGGCGAGGGAATTGTAGCGCATATTGCCTTTGGTGATCCGATTTGTCACAATTTAGCTGGAGTTTTAGCAGAGGCGATCGCATCTCTCAATTTACCAGATGTCACCCTACATCGTGGCGGCACATATATCTGCATGGAAGGGCCAGCATTTTCCACCAAAGCCGAATCTAACCTGTACCGCAGTTGGGGCGCAACGGTAATTGGGATGACCAACTTACCAGAAGCCAAGTTAGCCAGAGAAGCAGAAATCGCCTACGCAACCTTAGCATTAGTCACCGATTACGATTGTTGGCATCCAGACCATGATAGCGTCACCGTTGAGATGGTAATTGGTAACTTGCAACGCAACGCAGTCAACGCCCAAAAAGTCATTCAAGAAACTGTCCGCCGTTTGAGTGAAAATCCCCCACCCAGTGACGCACACTCCGCCTTGAAATACGCCATTTTGACTCAATTAGATAAAGCACCAACAGCAACAAAAGAAAAATTACATTTGTTATTACAAAAGTATTTATAAATGTAGGTTGGGTGAAGTGCAGTGCAACCCAACATAAATCTCTGTGTTGGCGTTAACTTTGTTTTACCCAATCTACTAGCTTACGCAAAAATTATCAAAATGCTTAATTTATCAAACCACAAGGGAATAAGAGTATTTATAGCTGGAAATCAAGATGATGATTTTAATCCTTGATTTCTCAGTTTTTAGCAAAACCGCAAATTTCAATTTCTTCCTGATTAAAAGCATCCATCAATATCTTACGCAGAACGCGCTGAATATGCAGGTGTTTTCCTGGCTTAACTTTTGTCAACGTCAGCAACAATAAGTTATCCTCTCCAAAATGTTCTATTCCAGCTACTCGCGTGGGTTCTATGACATCTTGTTCATCTAATTTTAACTGCTGTCCTACCTTTTCCACTACTCTATATACATGATCTAAATTGGAGTCGTAAGAAACACTAACTTCTACCCTGGCATATATATATTGCTTAGAATAGTTGATAATTGAACCTATATCCCCATTGCGAATAATCTGTAATTGACCATCAGGATGACGAACATGAGTGGTTCGCAGTTCAATCGCCTCTACAACCCCTTCAACAGTTCTCTCTTCCATTTTCCCAGCTTCAACATAATCACCAACTAAGTAATAGTTTTCAAACAAAATCAAAAATCCACAAACAACATCATTAATTAGGTTTTGCGCCCCCAACCCAACTGCTATCCCCACAATTCCTGCACCTGCTAAGATAGGTGCAGGATCAATACCAATCAGTTTGAGTATAGTTACTCCGCCAGTAAAATAGATAAAGTATTTGGCAAAACTCCGCATTAAAGGAATTAGCGTTAGCCGTTTCTGTCGCTGTGAATCATTGCTATCTGTAGTCCTTAAATAAAATTCATCCAGAATAAAGTAAGCGACTTCTATCAAAACGTTACTAATAAAGAAAACTCCAATAATTTGGACAATTCTAGGTGTATAAGCACTTATCCAAGCAATTGGTTCTATTTCTGGCAGAACGAGATTTACTATACCTACATAAAGAACATATTCTAAACATTTTTTGAAGAGGGGAATTAAATGGCGTAAACGTTCATATAAACGCAGTAAATTGTTAGAATTAGAAAATTTTAAACTGAGCGCATCAAGAGTATCAACAATAGTGGCAACTGCTTTGACAATGAGTAAACCAACTGAGATAGTGAGATAAATTTTTAAGGCAATAAAAAGATATTTAGTAACAACTGCTGGTAGGTACAAAAAGTCAGCACATAAAATAGCAGAAGATATCCAGATACTATGAATAATAATTCTTTTTAATGTTTGAAAAAAAGCCTCCACACTCTCATCATTAGCTTTGATTTGATCAACTTTCTTAGCATAGTCGCAAATCCAGTCAATCCCTTGGCTTAAAGGTGGTACGGTAAATTTAACTAGCAATAGCAAAGTGATAGTTTTTAAACTTGCAGTACATAAATTAATCCAAAATTGAGTAGGAAGACTGCGAATCAGATTAAGTTGAAATTCTTGAACGTTGCCACCGCGATAAATTATAATTCCATTCACACCAACCAGCGCCAGACATAGCACCACAGCAATCAGCATGAAAATTCTGCCAATACTGCGGCGCAAAAAGGTGATATTTTCAGTTTTTCTCTGCATCCAATAAGCTTTAGCGACCTGCTTGAAGATTATGCCAATCAGCCAGTTAAACAGCCAGAAAATGATGATTAAAAATATGACTTCACCCAGGATAATTAGTATATTCATCTCTTAAATATCAATTTTTCGCTGTTCTTTGTTTTGACTTATTACTTCTTTAAGCCTGATTCCAAGTTCCGTGGAAACTTGGAGGAATAACACTTGGTAATCTCAGTTTGCAAACGGGTTCTTCGTCCAGGCGATCGCTATCAAAGACCCAAACTTCACTACTATGAGAATTACCATCGTAGACAACTGTCATTACCCAACTTTGATTGGGGTTTTGGGTATCTTGAGCAGGTAATGGTTCTGAAGGATAGAGATTTTCTGGGAATTTCGCTTCTGTCAGGATTTCAGTGTGGTGATCAAAGCGGGCGATCGCATTTAATAGTTCTTGGCTAATATCTGTGCCTTGTTGGTATGAGGCAAAATATGTATACCGAGAAAATTGCCCGACATTTGGCTGTGGTACATTGGGGAACTCGCAATGTCTGTCTAGCACTTGCTCAATGGTTGTAACTTTGCCTGTTTGAGGCTGAAGATGTATTCTTGTGAGTCTACTTTCAGCAGCAGTGTGAGTCTTACCTGTAGATACTTCCTTCAGGTATTGGTTAGTTTGAAAGTCTTTGTATTGAGCAATATCTACAATCACTGAACCACTAGCATCTAGATAACCGTTGGCAAAATGCCATTGATACCACGGTTCGGTTTCACCACGACTCACCAGAGATAATGTCTGGCGATCAAAAACTAAAATTTGAGTTCCTAGTTGGGGTTGCCACTCTAGTGCATCACTATAGCTTGTACCTAGCAGTACAGGCAAAATATTCAGCCGCACTGGCGGAATGCAAAACACAAGATATTGCCCTGCTAACACAAAATCATGCAATATCGGGATTCCATCAAGAGAGTATGTTGCTTTTTGGGTAATTTTCCCAGTGGAATTGCTCTGGTAAAGATTGAGTTTGCCATTTAATCCAGGAGTGACCCCAAAGTTAAAAATTTCCCCTGTTTGCTTGTCGCGCTTATAATGTGCAGAATAAGTTAATCCTTGATTTAACCCTCCTAAATCATCTTCGCCGTGGGTTTCTAAAGTTTGCAAATCTAAAGCGTAGGGTTTACCAGCTTCCCACAGTGCTAAAAGTTTATCTGGAAGGGCTATCACCGAAGTATTTGCAGTGTTTTTCACTGGTTTGAGCCATTGATTCCAAAAGGCTCCTGGTGCAGTCATACCATAGTTACCATAAAGCAGTTTAGCGGCGGCGGTTTCTTCTTGATAACCAGAGGTTTGTACGTAACGATAAACTGCGGTAGCTCCTGCATCGGTAAAATGAACAGCGAGAATTGCTCCATCTCCATCAAACCAATGTCCCATCAGCTTTCCGCCACGTTCTAGCCGTCCAGGTCCATTACGGTAGAGTGTGCCGCGTAAGCCATTGGGGATTTTACCAAAGATAACTGGCAATTGGGTCAGCGGAAATTCTGTTGCTGGTTTGGCGATCGCACCTGCCCAAGCTTTTTTTGTTGATTTTTGACTGATGGTAGGCATCTCAAATATATTGATAAAACACAGAACTTAATGAATATTACGTCATATAAAGGCTTGTTTACCTCCATATATGGCAATAGTTTCGGGCTGATAAATCATTTTGTGAAAAATAGCCCGAAACCTTGATTATATGTGCGCTCTCAAAGTTATTAAGTAATACTGATATCTTGAACTTTTCTCAATAACTGTTAGTAGAACGGCTGGAAAAAACCAAACTATATCAAAGAATAACAATCTTTTTGATTAAGCTAAAACTTCAGTTTGTAATAGTGCTTTACGCAGTGAAGTTACTGCTTCTTCTGTTTCGACTAATCTATTAATAGCAAGCGCAATATCATCTTCAACCTTTAGCAATTTAGCAGCTTTTTTCACGGCTTTTTGCTCTTCAATTGAGTAATTGTTATCGGCACGAGACATTTGAATTGCATGATACAATAATGACCTTGATTTAGACCAAGTAGAAACATCAACTGAAATCTTGCTCAGGATGCCTTCTAAATCAGCATTTTTGTATGCAAATGTTTTGTATTTTGCTATTATTTCTTCTGGCGCACCAGCCAAGCGCTGATGATTTTCTAACCAATTAAGTTCGCCTTCAGAAACTTCTCCATCGGCTCCAGCAATAGTGAGTAGCGCATATCCGTAGTTAATATATGCTTCAAAGGGCGCTTCGGAAATGCCTAAGTTTTTTTTCAAAAATTCTGAAGCTGGTACTATTTCTTTCACATTAGTCATAACATTACCTTTTGAGGTTTGTTGTGGTTTTTACTTGAAAATTCTGGAAAAAAGTAACACTCACTTGATGTTTTTTAATATCTCTGACTTCTAAGAAGAACGCAAGGACAGTTAAGACAGTTAAGACCTTGAAGATTATTAATAATCAAAGAGAATAAATCAACTTATTTTATATAATTTTTAATTATGAATAAAATTATTTTTCGGTTAAGTAAAGTACATCTTGATAAAAGACAAGAGGCGCTTAGGCTATGGATTTAAGATGAGTATTGTCACTCATTACTTTTTCAAATATTGTGTATAGTCTACGCGGAAAATCATCTAGGCCTATAATTCTTGGCTGCGGTGGTTGGCGGCTTGTAATAATAAAGACTCGGCAAAAGCGATCGCCTCACTTGCAGATTTACCCCCGGCTAACTGCGCTAGTTCTTCGCGGCGTGTATTGATGTTATCTAAATAAGTGACTCGCACAACGGTACGCTGCTCTGTACTGCCGTTGTTAGTTTTTTTACCTTTGCCTTGAGTAATAGTTTGCTTATCAACCCGGAAATGACGGTCAGCCATTGCTGCCACTAAAGGTTGGTGTGTAACACATAATACTTGATGGCTTTGACCGAGTTGGTGTAATTTTTCGGCGATCGCTTGGGCGACTCTCCCAGAAACGCCGACATCAATTTCATCAAATACCAATGTCTCGGCGGAGTCGGCTTGAGAAAAACAAGCTTTCAAAGCTAATAAAAAGCGGCTCATTTCTCCACCGGAAGCGATTTCTGTTAATGGTTGCAATGGTTCGCCAGGGTTGGGACTGAACACAAAGGTGATTTTGTCAGCACCCGCCGCAGTGGGAACGATGGGTACTATTTCCACTTGGAACTGTACTTTTTCCATCGCCAATGGTTTGAGTTCGGCGATCAACCGAGTTTCTAAGTTATTCGCAGCTTGACGGCGTAGTTTAGTTAACTTTTGGCAAGCTTGGGTAAGTTTATCAAAACAAGTTTTTTCTTGCTGCTCCAAACTTTCGATAGAATGTTCGCTATCGTTGAGTTCGGCTAATTCTTGTTGGATGCGTTGGTAGTAGGCGATCGCTTCTGTGAGTGTCGGCCCATACTTGCGGCAAATTTGCTTTAATTCCCGGATTCTTTCTTCTACTTCTTCCAATCGTTGCGGATCAGCTTCTAAACTATCCCCGTAGGCGTTAATCTGTCTTCCTACTTCCACAACTGCGGTTTGTGCGTCTCTCACCAATTCTAATAATGATTGCAGTTGGCTATCATATTCCACCATGTCATTTAAGGTGGCTTCGCTGTCTCCCAACAAGTCGGCGGCGGCTGGTGTGTCTCCGTCGTTTTGATACAAAGCCTGATAAACTTTGTAACTCATCTGTTGTAAATCAACGACGTGATTTAACCGTTCCCGTTCTTGTGTAAGTTGTTCTAATTCTTGCGGTTCGCTGAGGTTGGCTGTTGTCAACTCCTGCACTTGATATGTCAGCAAGTCGAGTTGTTGCAGACGTTCTCGTTCTGATGTGCGACGTTTTTCTAAAGCTAAATGGGCTTGTTGGTAAGCATGATAAGCGGTCGCAATCACTTGACGTTGTTTGATTAAAGCATCTCCACCGTAAACATCCAACCATTCCCGAACTTGGGCAGATTGTCCTACTTGTACAGTTTGACCTTGGGCTGTAATTTCAACGAGGCGATCGCGCAATCCTACCATGAGTTGCCGATTCACTAACACACCATTCACCCGTGATCGGCTGCGAATATTACTACCTGTGGCTGTAATTTCTCTACTAATAACTACTGAGTTCTCATCTATTAAATCTATTTCCTGTTCAGTTAACCAAGCAGCTAAAGACTGATGAGATTTAAAAGTTGCTTCTACCATTGCGCGGTTTGTCCCAGTGCGGATCACTCGACTGGAGACTTTACCACCCAAGGCCGCATCAATCGCATCTAAGATAATCGATTTTCCTGCCCCGGTTTCACCTGTTAAGACATTTAACCCAACGCCAAATTCTAGTTCCAGTTGGTCAATTAGGGCAAAGTTTTCAATTCGCAGACCAAGCAACATCAAGCTTTTCCCCCGTTAGTGCTGAGTGCTGAGTTACCGAAGTTTGCTCAACGGGGAAAACCCCCGCACGCAACTTCTTGCTGAGTGTGCTATTAAAAAAAGAATCTTGAATATGGAGTACGGTAAGCACTCACTGTCTTGACTCAGCACTTTCAACTCAGCACTTAAAATGGAACTAGTACGTCTTCAGTGTAGCAAACCTAGTCTTTGCCTCTGCTGGTGTAAATAAATATTTTGAGTAGTAGTAGCCACAACATTCTTATGCGGAAAATGCTAATTAAGCTGATCCCCAATATTAGGGATGTTGATGGCTAAACATATTGTTACAATACTTAACATGTTCCATTCGACTGGTGGCTTTCTTCATGATGGTTAAGACACTTCCCCGAACTTCCCAAACGATTGAGGGCGAACTACATAAGACTGAAGTCGTATCAGACAATGGTACACAAGCTTTGGTTGTCAGAACGCCTAGTCAGTTAATCCAAAACGCCGAGTATGAAGCGATCAAGTACAATCCTTTAGATGTTGCGGCGCATTATCGAAAAAGACCGCTACAAGTTTTGCAGCGAATTGCTACGGTATTGCAACCAACTCTAGCCTTTGCTTTTGGGGTGTGGTGGGATAGTAAACGGGGAAAAGTTGTTAAAAATGATCGTCGCCGCGCTGTGCAACTGCGAGAATTGTTGACGCGACTGGGGCCTGCTTACATCAAGATAGGTCAAGCATTATCCACCAGGCCCGATTTAGTACCACCTGTTTATTTAGAAGAATTAACTAAATTACAAGACCAATTACCGCCTTTCCCGAATGAAATTGCTTACCAGTTTATTGAGGAAGAACTAGGCGCAGCACCAGAAGAAATTTATACAGAACTTTCCGTTGAACCCATTGCGGCGGCTTCCTTGGGACAAGTGTATAAAGGCAAACTCAAAACAGGTGAAGAAGTTGCCGTTAAAGTCCAACGTCCTGATTTAAGAGAAAGAATTACAATTGACTTGTATATTTTGCGCCGCATCGCTGGTTGGGTACAACACAACGTCAAACGGGTGCGGAGTGATTTAGTGGGAATTTTAGATGAATTAGGCGATCGCATTTTTGAAGAAATGGATTATATCCATGAAGGTGAAAATGCCGAGCGCTTTTTTCAATTATATGGTCATATTAGAGACATATACGTACCGAAGATTTACTGGGAGTATACCAATCGTCGCGTCCTGACGATGGAATGGATTAACGGGACAAAATTAACCCAGACAGCAGAAATTAGCGCTCAAGGCATAGATGCACGTTATTTAATAGAAGTTGGTGTGCAGTGTTCTTTGCGACAGCTACTAGAACATGGATTTTTCCACGCCGACCCGCACCCAGGTAATTTATTAGCCACCCCAGACGGGAAATTAGCTTATCTCGACTTTGGGATGATGAGCGAGATTCAGCCACCCCAAAGATATGGTTTAATTGAGGCGATCGTTCACGTCGTCAACCGTGATTTTGAAGGTTTAGCCCAAGATTACGTCAAACTAGACTTTTTAACACCAGACACAGATTTAACGCCCATTATCCCCGCATTCGCCAGAGTATTTGCTGATGCTCAAGGTGCGAGTGTAGCAGAACTCAACATTAAAAGCATCACCGATGAACTCTCAGCGTTGATGTATGAATATCCCTTCCGCGTTCCTCCCTACTACGCTTTAATTATTCGCTCTCTGGTGACATTGGAAGGAATTGCAATCTTTATCGATCCTAACTTCAAAGTTCTCAGTGAAGCTTACCCTTACGTTTCCAAACGTCTGTTAACTGACCCCGCACCCCAATTAAGAACATCACTGCGAGATTTACTATTTAAAGAAGGCAAATTCCGCTGGAATCGCCTAGAAAATTTGTTACGCAATGCCCGCAATAATGAAGACTACGACTTTAATTTAGTTTTAAATCAAGGTTTAGATTTTCTCTCTTCGGAACGTGGCGCATTTATTCGTGACAGATTAGTAGATGAATTCGTCAACGGAGTTAATGCTTTAAGTAAAAATGTGCTGCACAACTTCACCTACTTACTCCGCGAACGGGTAGGTTTAACAGCAGTTAACGAAACACAAGCCGCAACAGTCGAACAACAACAGACTTTAGAGCATGTGAAAAACATTTTGCAAATTCTTCAAGAAACCCGTGGTTTTGACCCAGTACAAATGGCTCCTCAGTTTGCCCAATTATTAGTTAACCCTGGTGTGCAGCGTTTAGGTCAGCAAATTGGGACGCGTTTGGTGCAGAAGTCTTTAGCACATTTAATTCGGGAGTTATTAGCAGCAGAAGATATTGAACAAATCAGAACCCCAAGAGAAAAAGTTAATGTTTAAGTAGTCTGCAATTCAATTGTTATCCTCAATAACTTAGGTTATATATCTTAAGTGGGGGCTTGGTCTGACATGATTCTCTCCTATGGCCAATGAAAGCTGCTTTTTAGATAGCTAAATTGAGAACGTGTATCAACTAAAAGTTTTTACTGACTGCAAAAGTCAAAAACTATAGTTCATTACCAGGAGCATTATTATGTCAGATACTAGCAAACGCGGCTTTGCTTCTATGGATGAAGATAAGCAACGCGAAATCGCCAGCAAAGGCGGACACGCTGCTCATGAAAAAGGTACTGCTCACGAATTCACTTCCGAAGAAGCTCGTGAAGCTGGTCGTAAAGGTGGCGAAACTGTCAGCCAAGATAGAGAACACATGGCCGAAATTGGTCGTGAAGGTGGAAAGCATTCTCACGGCGGTGGTCGTAAGAAACAACAAGATGACGCTGACGATACAGAAGATACTGAATCAAAGGGTACTCAGGGTGGTACAAGCGAACAGCACGCTGAAGCAGGTCGCCAAAGCCACAAGAACAAGAAGAAATAGTTTCTTGTGAGGACTTGTACACAAAGACTAGTGGTTATAAAGGGTGTAAGGGTATAAGGGTGTAAGGGTTTTTTTCTTCTGCATTCTTAGACCCCTACACCTTTAACTTTTTACAGTAACTGAAAACCAAGATTATTTAAGGCTTCCCGTAAGCGATCGCGTCCTCTTAATGATTCTAAAGTTGCAATGCGCTCTGATGAATGTTGTGACCAATCCCCAGCAATATTCATCTGTTGTTCAGTATAAAACTGTTTAATGATGTCGTTGTAGTGGGCGATTGCTTCATCTTGTTCGGCTAATTTATAAGTTTCCCGATGCAGTACGGCTGATTGCGGTAAGCGCGGTTTAATGGCCGCATTCACTTCGGGATTTGGATAACCCACACATAACCCAAACACCGCATATACAGAGGAAGGTAAGTTGAGGATTTGTGCTACTTCTTCGGGGCGGTTGCGAATCCCGCCGATGTATACTGTTCCCAAGCCGAGAGATTCAGCTGCGATCGTGGCGTTTTGTGCAGCTAAGGTAGCATCAACAGTCGCCATCACAAACATTTCTAAATAGTCTAGAGCTTCGTGGGCAATGCCGCGACTATCAGCTACATAACTCAACCGCGCCAAGTCTGCTAACCAAACCAAAAATAAAGGTGCTTGTCGGATGTGTGCTTGATTTCCCGCCAACTTAGATAGTTCTTCTTTGCGTTGGGTATCTTCGACTGCTACCACACTCCAAGTTTGCAGATTTGAAGAAGTAGATGCAGACTGAGCCGCTGTCACCAAGATTTCCAGGGTTCCTGGCGGTAGAGGATTGCTGAGATAAGAACGGATGGAACGGTGCGATAGCAATGTTGTGAGTGATTCATTCCAATTAATTTCAGAATTAAAAGGAAGTTCACCGTAGCGCGATCGCAATAGTTCTGTAGGATTGCTCATAGGTAATGATAGAGGATAAGTTTAACCTAATAGTTGCACAGAATTCAGTAATAGAATTCTGGCTCCTAAGTTCTGATTTTTTTGTGTTAAACCTTTGGTGAAAATGCTGCATATTGTTCTTTGGTTAATACAGCATCTCTGACATTCACCTGTTTAGGTATCAACTTCAATTGATAATAGGTATCTGCAACTTGTTGTTGTAAATTGATCAAATTGTCATCAATTGGCACTACCCCAAAACTACGTCTACTGGTTGCCTTTTGCATGGTTGCTAAATCAATACCTAACACAGGTGCAAGAGTTTGTGCTACTTCTTCTCGATGCTGTTGTGACCATTCTTCGAGTTTTTGAATTTCTTCTAGAATTGTCTTCACAGTTTGGGGATTTTCCGTGACAAACTTACGGGTTCCTAAATAATATCCGCCTTGTTTATTAATACCTGTGCCATCAACTAAAACCCTCGCGTTAGTTGCCTCTTGTGCTGCTGCATAAAACGGATCCCAAATTACCCAAGCGTCTACACTACCTTTGACAAATGCTGCTCGTGCATCTGATGGTGGTAAATATTTTGGCTCAATTTCACTATATTGCACTCCCCCTTTTTGCAGAGCTTGAACTAGTAATAAATGAGCGCTTGAACCTTTTTGAAAGGCAATTTTTTTACCTTTCAGGTCACTCAATTGCTTAATTGAAGAATTTTCTGGGACAAGAATTGCTGAACCCGCTGGACTAGGAGCAATACCAGCAACATAGGTCAATGCGGCACCTGCGGCTTGGGCAAATATTGGCGGTGATTCTCCTACATGACCAAAGTCAATGCTACCCACATTCATTGCTTCTAGTAGTTGTGGCCCTGCGGGAAATTCAATCCATTCTACCGATTTACCTTCTGGTGCAAACCGCTTTTCTAATACTCCTTTAGCCTTCAATAAAATCAGTGATTTTTGATAACCAAATCTGACAATTTTCGCTTCTGGAGGTGCAGAATCACTAACTGGATTGGCATTACTATTGGCAGAATTAACATTTGATGGTGATGAGCAAGCCGCAAATATCAAGCTCAAACAAAGACCCGTAATGAAAGCTCCTGTGATGGGTAAAGGCGCATAATGAAAGCGGAATTTAGGTAATGAAATATTGCTAAATTGAATGAGCGATCGCCACCTAGCGATTAAGTAGCGATATATCAAGCTAATCATCAAAAATGTTTCTCCAAATCTTTTTAAATACTATAAATCTATAGAGTTACAGTTGTATACTATTAAATTAGGGGAAGTTCACAAAATATCAGGAGTGATAACTTTCAAACTCCCCTGTTTTCCCATATAAAAATCTTGGCGGAATAATTCAGAAGCTAGAAAAAATCCAGACTGAATTCTCTGAGTTCTGCGTTATCGATTACCACGCTTAGAAAAGGGACTCATATCAATCCTCGTTTTATTTTTTATGGCACTAACGGCAATCAGTTGAAGTGTAAAGCCAAGTTGCTCTGGTTTAATTTGCGAAAAAGACTCTTTCAAAATAATGGTGAAGGGATATCGTTGGAAAACAGATGCTTTCCCTTGAGATAACAATGTCCTTGCATGGCTGATACGCACCGGAGATAGCGGTTGTTGATCAGCATCGAGAATTAAAACTTTAGTCATAAGTTAAAAAATAGTTTCAGGTCAAGTTACTAAGCTTTCTTAATCACAAAAGTGCGATCGCATTTTCTCAATCCATAGCCTAGTTATTCCAGCCTCGGAGTCATCCACAAGCTATTGTGCTATCTGTGTGATGTTGCATACTACCGTTTTTCAGAAGAAACATGAGAGGCTAGAGGTGAACTCCAGCACTCTCCTTAGAAAATTACCGCCCATTTAGCTGTGATATCGTGTCCTTAACAACGGTTTATCGAGCGACTTATCGTTGTATAGAGTACATGCAAAAGTTAGCACAGGCAAATCGAAAAAGCAAGCTAATTGACAGAGTATTGTGAATGGAAAAGACCCATAGTCAATCCCTAAGCTCCTTCAAATACAGGAAACATCTGTCTTACAAGTCTGCTAGAGGAGTCAAAAAGGCAAAATTCTTAGCCCTACTCAGGTTATATAAACTTTTGTAACTGAAGTATCTCTATAACTTTCTGGTACAATCTACGGTAAATAGACCGATTTATAGTAGCTTATAAGATAAGCCTTAACAAATCATCCAATAACAGCCATTATCCTGAGTAGCTATATGTAAACTTTCGACTTGAGTTTATAACATCAAATCCTGAAAAATATATCAGGTTAATTTATGTTTTATTCACTGGTGAAATATCAAAACATTAACAGTTGACATAATCACAGTGATAATCATTAAATGAAAAAGTCAACAATCTAACACAAGAAATATTCTAGGAATCTTTTTACAATCAAACCATCAAAAAATAACACAAAAACATGCGTTACAATCAATTAGGTGAAAGTGATCTAAACGTTTCGGAAATTTGCCTCGGCACTATGACTTATGGGCGGCAAAACAGTATTGAAGAAGCCCATCAACAACTAGACTATGCTATTGCTCATGGGGTTAATTTCATTGATGCTGCGGAAATGTACCCAGTGCCACCTAGCGAAAAAACCTATGGTCTTACAGAAACATACATTGGCGAATGGTTAAAACATCAGCAGCGGGATAAAGTGATCGTCGCTACTAAAATAGCTGGCCCAGGACGTGGCTTTAAATGGTTACGTGGAGGAGCAGATGCAATTGAGCGCGATAATATTAAACAAGCTGTAGATGATAGTCTAAAAAGATTGCAAACAGACTATATAGACCTTTATCAAATTCACTGGCCCGACCGCTATGTACCACGTTTTGGTCAGACCATTTTTGACCCCACCCAAGCTAAACCATCAGTTCCCATAGTAGAACAACTAGAAGCCTTTGCTGATGTCATCCAAGCCGGAAAAATTCGTTATCTTGGGTTAAGTAATGAAACTCCTTGGGGAGTCACACAATTTAGTAATGCTGCCAAACAATTAGGATTACCAAAAGTTATCTCCATTCAAAATGCCTATAACTTACTCAATCGAGTATTTGATGGAGCTTTAGCTGAAGCAGTTTATTACGAAAACATTGGTTTATTGGCTTATAGCCCTTTAGCATTTGGCTTTTTAACTGGTAAATATCTCAACGACAAACCAGAAAATACAAGAATTACATTGTTTGAAAACTTTGGTCAAAGATATCTGAAACCTAAAGTGACTGAAGCAGTAGCCGCTTATGTGGAACTAGCTAAACGCCATCAACTTAGTCCCACACAACTAGCTTTAGCATTCGTGCGGAGTCGCTGGTTTGTGACTAGCACAATTATTGGTGCAACAACCTTAGAACAACTCCAAGAAAATCTAGAAAGTGTGAACTTAGTTCTCAGTAAAGAGATTTTGGCAGAGTTGGATGCAATTAACACTCAACATCCCAACCCAGCACCTTAAAAGTTTTGAATTCTGTGATTTGAATTTAAACATGAGCAATTTCCCAGGTAGAATATGACGATCGCCAAAACATTTGTTGAACAAAATACTATCCGCCGTCGGGGTACTGGCTTAAAGGCTTATAATCCGGAGAAAGCCTTCAAAGGATATACACTCTTTACACCACTAACAGGTGATGGAGAAGTCTATCTTTTGAACTTGCAAGGAGAAGTAGTACATCAATGGAACCTACCTTATCCGCCAGGTTTATATGGTTATCTCTTACCCAATGGCAATCTTTTCTATAACGGTAAGACACCAGAAATTCCCCCACGCTTCCCTCTATGGTCAGCCTTTAAAGGTGGTGTGGTTTTAGAAGTAGACCCCAAAGGCAATATCATCTGGGAATATCACCATCCAGACCATCATCATGATGGGCGTAAACTCCGCAATGGGAATGTAATTTTATTAGCCATTGAAAAGATTCCCCAATCTCTGGTTCCGCGCATCAAAGGCGGTGTAGCGGGAACAGAAGCAGATGGTGATATCTATGCAGATGTACTTTACGAAGTGACTCCCGCAGGCGAAATTGTCTGGACTTGGCACGCCTACGAACACCTCGACCCGGAAAAGTTTGTCATTACTCCCCAAGACCAACGCCATGAATGGACTCACGGTAACACTGTCGGCGAACTCGCTGATGGCAATATTATCGTGAGCTTCCGTAATATTTCCACAGTCGCTATTATCGATCGCCAAACTGGAAATATCATCTGGACACTAGGGGATGACGTACTAGCACAGCAGCATTTTCCTAACGAATTAGCCAACGGCAATATCTTGATTTTTGATAACGGCGCACATCGTCGTCACACAGCGTTAAATTTCTCCCGTGTGATTGAAGTGAACCGCCAAACTCAAGAAATAGTTTGGGAATATACAGATAGCCCTCCGCACAACTTCTTTAGTTCATACATATCAGGAGCGCAACGCCTTCCTAATGGCAACACGTTGATTACCGAAGGTGCTTATGGACGCATCTTTGAGGTGACTGAAGAAGGGGAACTAGTTTGGGAATACATCAACCCACATTTTGCAGCTCGTAACGTCCCTGGAGAGAAGTCGTTAGTAGCTCGTGGAGAGCAGAATTCAGTTTTTCGCGCCTTCCGTTACGCACCTGAAGAAGTGCCTTGGCTGTAGAGAAGGCAGGAGGCAGGAGGTAGAAGGCAGAAGGTAAGAAAGTTTTTCTGTCTCTGTCTAATTAACAGATTTGGGATGAAAGCATCTCAAAGCCGGCTAAAAAATTCCTATTCACAAAGGAACATCAACATGGCTGAAGTCAAAATATATAGTGCCGTCGTTTGTCCTTTTGCTCACCGTTCTCGTCTGGTACTGCAAGAAAAGGGTATCGACTTTGATTTGATTGAAATTGATTTGCAGAATAAACCTGCGGGATTTACAGATATTTCCCCTTATGGAAAAGTACCCGCACTGGTGCATGGCGATCGCCGCGTTTGGGAATCTGCTGTCATTAATGAATATCTGGATGAGGTATTTCCCAACCCATCGCTTCTACCCAACAATGCTATAGGTAAAGCTCAAGCCCGCATCTGGATTGATTTTGCAAATACTAGATTTGTGCCAGCTTTTTCTAGCCTCTTGCGAAGTCCAGATCTGCAAAAACAAGAAGAAGCGAAAAAAGAACTCTACAAACATCTAGAATTCATTGAAAATGAAGCATTCGGGAAGTTGTCGAAAGACGGCCCCTATTGGTTTGGTGAATCTGTAAGTTTAGTAGACTTCACCTTTTTCCCTTGGTTTGAGCGCTGGGCTGCCCTGAAAAAATACCGTGATTTTCCTCTACCAGCGGAGTTTGCCCGTCTGAAACAGTGGAAACATGCACTCAAAGAACGAGAATCGGTAAAAGCGATCGCTAATCCCAAAGAATTTTACATAGAGCGTTATGCTAAATTCGCTACACCTGTAGCTGTCTAGCTATCTTCTGAACTAAAAATCATTAGATAACATCGGTGCGGGGAAATTCTAAATTTTCCCGCCTCTTTGATATATATATCGATAGATGATAAAACTTAGACACCAGTAAACTTTTAACTCTGTAACCTGTAACCTATCACCTGCTATGAGTTATTGTGACATTGTGCTTGTGAAGACTTAATAGTTAGTTATGCCAAAGCCGCGTTTTGTCCGTTTTTTTCGCCATCTTAATTGGCGCACCCTCAAAAAAACCTTTGCTCGGACAATCGAACGACGACTATTAGGACTGGCGGCTGAAATTGCCTTCAATGCCATGTTATCTTTATTTCCGGCTATTTTGGCAGTACTCACGGCTATCGGCTTGTTGGCAGAATCTTTACAAGATACCTTTAGGCAAATGGCAACTTTGTTGAGTCAAGTTGCACCAGAAGAAGCACTGATTTTGATTCGGGACTTTGCCAGTAGAGAAATTGCCCATTCTAAGAATAGTAGTTTATTTTCTCTGAGTTTTGCGATCGCTATTTGGACTGCTTCTGGTGCAGTAAGTACGGCGATGACTGCATTTGATCAAATCCATCAAACTCCATCACAAAATAGCCGCCCTTTTTGGCAAGCTAAACTGATATCCTTGGGCTTGACATTTGGTACTATTGTACTGTTGATGTTGGCTTCGTTTTTAGTCTTTGTCAGTGACTTAGTGTTGACTATAGTGGTGCATGAGCATCATTCTTTACTTTTCTTGCAGCACCTTTGGCAGTTGTTACGCTGGCCTGTGAGTTTAAGTATTGTTGCCAGCGCCTTTAGTTTTATTTATCGCTATGGGCCTAGTGTGTGGAATTCCGGTACACCCATTATGCCAGGAGCAAGTTTAGCCGCGATTTTTTGGGCAATACTCTCATCACTGTTTCGGCTTTATGTAGCCAATTTTGGCAACTACAATAAAGTTTATGGTGCAGTCGGGACTGTCATCGTTTTAATGTTGTGGCTATGGATGAGTGCTGCTGTTTTACTCATAGGCAATCAATTAAACGTGATTGTTGGCGAAGATATGCACTACCAGAAAGTAGGAAGCCACGAAGCTGGGGAAAAGAACAAATGAATATTGACCATTGACCCTTGACCATTGACCATTGACTCAGCACTTGTAAATTAAGTATTAGGACAAACTCTTGTCAAATTGCCCAGCAGCAGTAAAATATTGAACGGTTCAACATCAAAGAAGCGATCGCTTGAATGCCTGATTCTTCCTCACGGTTTCCTCAAATTGATCCTGACGCTCAAGCACCTTCCTTGAGGCGGCTGCGCCAGTTAAGTCGCGTTATGGATAAAGCCATCACTATTCCCGGCACAGAAATTAGTGTAGGTTTAGATCCACTATTGGGGCTACTACCTGTGGGTGGTGATGTTATAGGATTGGTATTTTCGAGCTACATCATCTTAGAAGCCGCACGATTAGGCGCTACTAAAGCTACTTTAGGCAGAATGATCTTGAATATCATCATTGATAGCTTGGTAGGTAGTTTACCTGTAGCCGGAGACTTGTTTGATTTTGCTTGGAAATCCAACGAATATAATCTCAAACTATTAGAAGAACATTTAAAAGTTCCTCGCAGTACACACAAAGCAGACACTTGGTTTGTGTTAGTAGTTTTATTAGGCTTATTATTACTAGGCATTGTTTTAATTACAATACCAGTGCTATTAATTAGCACTCTGTGGCGAGTAATAACTGGTGGTTAGATATTAAATTAGTAAAAGAATGAAAGATTGGTGGCAAGCAACTTTTCCGCAAGGGCGACAAAGTTTAATTATTACTGATGCTCAAGGATATCCTGTACAAATTGCTTATGGAGAAAAAGGTACAGGTAAGCCCTTAATTTTAATGCACGGTATGGGTAGCTGGAGCTATAACTGGCGTTATAGTGTTGAACCACTATCAAAATATTTTCGAGTAATTTGTTTTGATGCTAAAGGCTTTGGATTTTCTGAAAAACCTTGCCTGCGTCGAGAACATGATGGGCATCAAGTTATTGAATTAGATCGCATTATTCAAGCATTATGTGATGAACCTGTTGTGCTTGTGGCAGAGTCTTTAGGTGGGTTAGTTGCTTTAGCCCTAGCGCAAGAAAAGCCAGAATTAGTAGCACGGTTAGTAGTAGTTAATGTACCGATTTTCGCCGACCGCTTACCCCATTGGGCAATGTCAATTTTGGCTCAGACTCCAATAGAAGTTTTACAAACAATAGATTCATTACGTTTAGCTTATTTATTCGCACCTCTAGTTAGAGAAATCATGGCGATCGAACGGCGTAGAGTGCTATTTGACCCATCAATTTTGTCCCAAGAAGATGTGCATTGGATAACTTATCCTTTTACAGAAATTCCCGGTACTTTGGTAAAAGTTGCCGAAGATTTACAACTAGCTGCGCGAGAGATTGAAAACTTGCAAAGCAATAAACCGAATATGCTGAGTAGAATTCAAAACAAGCTATCTAATATTGAGTGTCCCACACTAATTTTATGGGGTGATAAAGATAGTTGGTTTCCTGCTAGTCATGGCGAAAAACTACATCGCTGTATTGCCAATTCTCAGTTGCAAATTCTGTCTGATTGCTATCATGATGCTTCAACAGGTTCAGCAAAAGTGATCAATGCGGCAATTATCGAATTTTTACAAGAAACAAATTTTGTTTAAACCAGAAGATGACAAAGTTTTTTGCGTAAGTCCGATTTGGGATTTTTCATCAACCAATTCCAAATCTAAAATTTAAAATCTCAAATTATTCTGCCTCCTGCGATAAGTTATTATTCATGCCGTGACATTTAAACACTTGCAGCTCAACAACCAATGGTAAACTCCACCCTCGTGGCCACACTCTATGTCAACCCTGTAGCAGGCAAAGATACAAATGATGGTTCGCGGTTGAGTCCGTTTAAAACTCTCACCCGTGCGTTAAGAACCACAACACCGATAATTATTCAGTTGGCACCTGGCACTTATAGCGCCGCTAACGGTGAACAGTTTCCCTTGGTGTTGACTGCGGGTGTAACAGTTATTGGTAATGAAGTTAATAAAGGTGCAGGAATTATCATTTCTGGGGGTGGGGAATATCAAAGCCCAAGTTTTGGTGTACAGAATATTACGTTGTTGCTGCTGGGTGATGCCAGTCTGATGGGTGTGAGTTTGACTAATCCTATTCCTAAAGGCACTGGGGTGTGGATAGAATCATCAATTCCCTACATGGCTAACAATACGTTGCTTAATTGTGGACGGGAAGGAATATTTACGACAGGTAATGCCAAACCAGCGATTTTAGATAATGTGTTTGTTCAAAATGCTGCTAGTGGATTGTTTATGGCGCGTAATAGTAAAGGGGAAGTTTTACGCAACACTTTTCAAAAAAATCCTTTGGGGATAGCAGTTACCGACTCAGCCGCCCCATTAATTGCCAATAATAAATTATCAGAAAATCGTACCGCGATCGCACTGTCTCGTGATGCTCGTCCGGTATTACGGCAAAATTTAATTATCAAAAATGCCCAAGGTGGTTTGTTAGTCAATGCGAATGCTATGCCAGATTTAGGTAATAGCCAAGATGCTGGCGCGAATATCTTTCAAGATAATGGCGAGTTTGATTTACAAAATGCTACCGCCCAACCCCTCATTTCCGCAGGTAATCAGTTAAATCCGACTTTAGTTAAAGGACAGGTAAATTTTATTGCCGCTACCGAAGATAGTCCGAGAATAGTTACTGGGAGTAGCAGTTTTCCTGATTTAGTGGGACACTGGGCGGCGGTGTTTGTGCAAGCCTTAGTCAGTCGAGGCGCAATTAGTGGTTTTCCTGATGGCACTTTTGGCCCAAACGCCCCAATTACTCGCGCCCAATATGCGGCTGTGCTGGCGAAAACCTTTCAGTTACCCAGCAGCAAATCTAGCAAATTTCCTGATGTAAAACCTGATTTTTGGGCAGCTTCAGCCATTTCCAGTGCGGCGGATGCTGGATTTATTAGCGGTTTTCCTGATGGGACATTTCGCCCAGGCAATAATCTCACCAGGGTACAGGCGATTGTATCTATTGTTAATGGTTTAAAATTTGGCGGTGGCACTCCGAATGTGTTGAGTGTATACCGCGATCGCGCCCAAATTCCCAGTTATGCTACTAATGCAGTCGCCGCCGCTACACAAAAACTCATCATTGTTAACTATCCCCAATCTGACCGATTAGAACCACTGCGAGACATTACCCGCGGTGAGATGGCCGCCTTAATATATCAGGCATTAGTCGCCAACAGCAAAGAAAAAGCGATCGCCTCACCTTATATTGTCAGTCCTGATGCCGAAGTTCCCACCTTCGCCGACTTAAACCGACACTGGGCGGAACCATTTATTCGCGCCTTAGCCAGCCTGAATTTAACCCACGGTTTCGCTGATGGTAGCTACCAGCCAGATAAACCTATGACTCGCGCCCAATATGCAGCTTTAGTGGCGGCGGCTTTTAACCCCGCGCCCAAACGCCCAGCCATTGAATTTATTGATGTACCCCAGAATTTTTGGGCATACAAAGCTTTACAAATTGCGGCAAGTGGTGGCTTTGTGAGTGGATTTAGCGATCGCACCTTCCGCCCCGATCAAAATGTGCAAAGATTACAAGTGATTGTTTCTCTGGTCAACGGTCTCGGCTTACCCGCAGCCCAAAGCAATATGTTACTTCCTTACACTGACAGTAATACTATTCCTGACTATGCCCAAAAAGCGGTGGCAACCGCTACACAACAAAGAATTGTTGTCAACTATCCCCAGCCCAATTTACTCGCCCCAACGCGAGAAGCCACAAGGGCGGAAGTAGCTGCAATGGTTTATCAAGCCTTAGTAGCTATTAACCGCACACCAAATATTAATTCCCCCTATATTGTTTCGACAGCCAAGAGTTGACCAAGTAAAATGAAAAACACTGCTTATCCACTTGGAAACTCTTGTTTACCAACCCTATAGCTAAAAACACGCTAGGCTATAGGCGATGGGTCGAAAATTTATACCTGTTGCCGCAAGCCAATAGTCCCATGTTTACCAAAACGCCAGAAACTTCTGCCGAATTGGCAGCTGCTCTACTTATTCATTACAGTTTCGACCTCAGCGGCTATAGTGCCACTGAGCTAGTTAACCGTTGGCAAAATCAATATCCTCTAGATTGGCTGCACCTAGCAGTCATTGAAGCGCTTTATCAAGGTCGCTATAAAGCCATTTCTGTACAGCAAATTATGGCATTTTGGCAACGCCGACAGCAGCCTATATATCATTTCAATATGGAATTTGAACGCCTGATTTGTAGCAAATTCCCAGAAATATTAACGGCGCTGACTACACCAGCCTTACCACCTGCTCAAGAAGATATTAGCTCAGAAAATGTAGCGAATGTTGCCAATTTGGCAACAACACACTCATCGTCTGCTGTTGATGATAAATATCAGCAAAGCTACAAACGAACAGAGACATTATCGAGCCGAGTAGATAGTCAACGAGTCAAAAACATTTTGGCATCTTCAACATTGAGCCTTCCAGCCACCGAGGTTAAACCCAGGCTGAATTCACAACCAATGCTTCCCAGTCATCTTCCATCATCAAACCCTGACAAACAGGCAAAACTGCTGACATCTACAGTCAATCATCCTCCAATTGACCGCTTTACGCCCCAAACAAGCGATCGCTCCGAGTCATTCACCTCTAAACTCAAAGCGATTTCTCACGAAAAGCCCCAACAGGTTTCGTCTCATAAACAACTTGAACAAAGTTGGTAAATCTCACACTAGGAAATTTTAAATTTGTGTCTCTGCTGTGATTGTGAACCTGCATAGATAAAATTGTAGGTATAAGTCTTTTGTGCGATTTTGAATATTCAACAGGCGATCGCACCTGTAACCATAAATAAAATTTTATTTGTTTTTAAATTAAACTTATACTAATTTTTACTAAAAAATTAAGTAATCAGTTTAATTTGTCTATAGCAAAATCAGTTTTTCAATTATTTAAATTTCTGAATATTGCTGAATTGAGATATAAATCCGTGTAGAGATGTTGCTCCATCACGTCTCTACAAAGATTTTAGTCATCAGTAAAATCATTTTTATCAATAAATTCAGCCGCACCAAATAATTTTTAATCTGACATTTACTTGATTGCAGATATCTCCGCAATTAAGTAAATGAATTTTTGCTGCCAAAAAATTTATTCCCAAAAAACAGACATTTTTCCTATGGTTCAAGTTAGTTTTAATATTTGGGGTAACGGTGCTATTAACCGTTCAGGAAGTATTAATACCGATGCACCGACATACACGATTATTCATGGCTATCAAAGCACTGCTGGTAACGCTGGTAATAACTATATACCCGCAGATTGGGTAGTAAACATTGCCCAAACCATTCGACAGCGCGAGTCGAATGCAAACATCATTCTCGTAGATTGGGAAGCAGGCGCTAGTTCTTTATATTATCCAACTGCTGCGGCCAACACACGAGATGTAGGTAATCAGTTAGCTACTTACTTAAGAAATAGCGGCGTAGATGCAACTGATATCAACCTTATCGGGCATAGTTTAGGAGCGCACGTAGCCGGGTTTGCTGGCTCTGCTTATCGTGCTTCTACTGGGCGTTCTATTGGGCAAATTGTTGGACTAGATCCAGCCGGGCCAGAATTTGAAGGTGCAGCAACAGGCGATCGCCTAGATCCCACAGACGCGACTCGTGTGACAGCCATACATACCAGTGAAACCCTCGGTTATGATGCGCGGTTAGCCACCTTAGACCTGTATATCAACTGGAATGATCTTTTCCAACCAGGACAAATTAGTTTTTTGGGTAATCATAGCTATGCCCACACTTTGTATACACAGTTACTTCAAGGCAATAGCTTTACTCAATCTAACGGCACTCTCCTCAACTTAAATACAGTACTGAATGCAGGGTTTTTGGGTGAGAACTATAACAGTACCAAAAATAACAAGGTAATTGTTGCACTCAATCTTCTAGGTACTACTGGTAATGATGTTCTGTCGGGTGGTGCAGCGAATGATACCATTCGGGGCAATGCTGGCAATGACCGGATTACAGGCGGAGACGGCAATGATTTGCTTTATGGGGAGAGTGGGAGCGATCGCCTCAATGGTGGACGCGGTAACGATTCTGTCTTTGGTGGGGCTGGGAGCGATCGCTTATTTGGTGACGACGGAAACGACATACTCACCGGCGCAGATGCCGCAGTAAGTAGGGGTTTTGGTGAAATTGACCGCTTGACTGGGAGTGTGGGGAGCGATCGCTTTGTTGTCGGTACTACTACAGGTGTCTTCTACAGCGATGGGAATACCAGCACTTCCGGTCTAGGCGACTATGCCCTAATTACTGATTTCAATACTTTAGAAGACACCATCCAATTATCTGGCGCGAGATCTAGCTATAGCTTGGGATCTGTACCGACTGGTTTACCTACAGGTACAGCCCTATTCCTGAATGAAAGTAGTCTGGAACTAGTGGCTATCATTCAAGGCTCTACCAACCTCAGCCTGAGCGCCAACTATTTCGTCACCGTCTAAATCTTAAAAACTATCATCTGATAACAGGCGGGATGATAGTTTTTAACTAGATTTTATATGGCTTTTATAAGGTTATCTTAGCAGTCTCTTAACATTAATCACTTAAAACTTCTGAATAACGACTAGCAATTAAGCGGTCAGCAAATTGTACCTAAATTCAGGAGAACATAGTGACTTTATCAAGGCGGAAATTTTTTACCCTAGCTGGAACCGGAACAGCTGGTGCAGTTCTCTTATCACCATTACAAGCTTTTTACGCTAAACGCACTTTGGCGGCCGGGCCTTACGGTGCTTTGCAAACCGATCCTCTAGGTGTCCTAGATTTACCCGCGGGATTCTCTTACAGGAGATTATCAGAAACAGGGCAAACCATGACCGACGGCTATACAGTTCCTGGGGGACACGATGGTATGGCCGCCTTTGCTGGAGCCAATGGTAATACAATTCTGATTCGGAACCACGAACTCACGCCCACTTCTAGCAATGGTTTGAATGCTCCTACTGGTAGCAAGTACAACACCAGTGCGAGAGGTGGTTGTACAAAATTGGTCGTTAATTCTTCTCGCAACTTGGTAGAACATCGGGGAGTCCTAGCGGGAACCATTCGCAATTGTGCTGGTGGCCCTACACCTTCGGGGTCTTGGTTAAGTTGCGAGGAAACCTTTGAAACCAATAACGGCAAAAAGCATGGTTATGTGTTTGAAGTTCCCAGTAGCGCCAATACTTTTGTTACTCCAGTTCCCCTAACCGCTATGGGGCGTTTTAATCACGAAGCTGCTGCTGTAGACCCCAACACAGGGTATATCTACATGACGGAAGACCAGCCAAATGGACTGTTCTACCGCTTCGTTCCCAATAATATTAACAACCTGAGTGCTGGCGGCACACTATACGCCTTAAGGATTATAGGGTCGTCTGGAATCAACACAGCTACAGGTTTCCCCAAAAATACACCTAGGTCGGTGAACTGGGTACAGATTACTAATCCTGATCCCACCTCTGATACTGTCAGAACAGCCGGGTATAACAGCGGTGCTGCGAGGTTTTCTGGTGGGGAAGGCATATTTTATGGCAGTGGTTATGTCTACTTCACTTGTAAGAGTGGGGGTAGTACTGGAGATGGGCAAATCTGGCGTTATTCACCCACTAACAATACCGTTGAACTATATATTGAACCTAACAATTCTGGTGTGCTAGATAATCCAGACAATATTGTCGTTTTCCCCAATCGAGATATCTTTCTCTGTGAAGATGGAGATGGAACTGATTATATTTTAGGGATCACTCCCAGTGGCAGTCTTTACAAGTTTGCGAAGAATGCTCTCAACACATCGGAGTTTGCTGGAGTTTGTTTCTCACCTGATGGACAAACTATGTTTGTAAATATGCAGACACCAGGAATTACTTTTGCGATTTGGGGTTCTTGGTAAAATTAGCGCTTAACCCTGTAATTCATGTGCCTCTGTAAGCCAAATCTAATTCATTTAACTTACAGAGGCACGTAGAAAATATCAGTACAATTCGCACAAATGCTTTCAGCTTTAGACAATTTGGGTCTTATCCACGGCGGCAACACGTAATGCCACACGCTTATACTTACTGCCATCATAAGGAATACCTGCGTGCATAACTTGTGAGTTATCCCAAACAACTAAATCTCCAGGCTGCCAAACATGAGCGTAAACTGGCGTACATTCTAAAATTCTTTGAAATAGTTCTTGCCAAAACTGTTTCGCCAAACTCAGGTCATCTTCCATGCCTACAGCTATTGATGTGTCTGAACCTAGATATAATCCTTTGTGTCCAGTTACTTTATGAATTGAGACGATAGGATGCTTTTTCATTGGCACATCAGACCCTAGCTTATAACTTCTGGGCGGCAGATGATACATGGACATTTGCTCTAATTGCCGCCGATATCCAGGCTCAAGATTTTGATAAGCTTCTACCATGTCAATAAATTCGGTAGTGTGGGGTTTGCCATCCAGTCCTTGTGCTGGTATTTCCACCCCGTACAACATCACCACATACAAAGAATTCATATCTAGACCGTCTGTTCTGGGCAGATGGTCTTTATCATGATGCCATTGCCAAGCAAATTGTCCGATGATTTCTGGAGAGCTTTCTTTGGGATTTCCTAAAATAGATACACCAGGACTTTGCAAATCTGGGTGAATATCTGGATCTAGAGATTTCGGCAGATACTTAAAGCCTGACTCGCCAAAAGTATGGTTGGTAAATTCCTGCAATTGTGATGCCGTCATGTTTTGATTTCTGACGACAATTACCCCATTCTCCCAAAGCGATTGTTTAAATTCCTGTCTTTGTTGGTTTGTGAGTTCCCTTAAATTGCCACCTTGTAATACTTCCGTGCCTAGCCTCGGATGTTGCTTAAATGTTTGCTGCTGCATTCTCAAACTCCTTTTTAGATGATTTTTGTTTTGTTTATCAGATATCGCTTTACTAAAAAAATTATTGTGAGCTACAGTTTGCTGGTAACTGGTAACTGTAATCTTCAACTCAGCTTCGCAACATTTCTTAACTATTTTGCGTCGTCATCTGATGAGTAAAATCCAAAATCTAAAATTGTTTGACAGTTTTTTGTATTCATAAATGAATATCTGAAAATAATGAGAAATATCAGCCAGTACTTTAGTGCTATTTCTTTAGTTGTGCTACTCCAAAGTTTTCCTCTAAGTGTTCAGGCACAATCAACAGAAACTCCTTCTCAGACAAGCTCAGATCCCATTCAACAGGTCATTAAAGCCCAATGGATGACAAATTCTGCCGATGGCAATTTTTATCCTGAAAGATTGCTGAGTCGGGCAGAATTAGCCTCAATTATGGTGAAAGTCTTTCGAATAGATAAACGACAAGCTGTTAGTCAAGAAAACGTTGTGATTGCCGATGTCCCAGCCTCTAATCGGGCATTTAACGATATTCAGATAGTCTTAAAAACAGACATTATGAAAGGCTATCGAGGGAATTTATTTTTTCCCAACCAAAGAGTAACTAGGGCAGAAGCTTTAGCGATATTTGCTCAAGCTTACGGCGTATTTCAGTTTGATGATAGTACAGTCAATGACATTCTCTCCTCTCATCCTGATGCTACATCAATTCCTACCTGGGCGAGAAAAGCGATCGCGACTGTAATCTCAGAAGGATTTGTCAACACAGATAGCCAAGGTAATATTTCTCCATTACAACCTATGACTCGTGGGGATATGGCTTACGTATTGAGTAAATATTTGCAACGCCAAAGACAACTACCAGATACACCAGAAGTGCCGAGTGTGCCTGATAATACAGTTTCCCCTTAGTAACCGAGGTAACTTACCCATATTCCCAAAATTTACGCAATTCAACGAAAAATTAATGGTTTTGCCAATGGTACCGAGGCTTATGGGTATGCAAAACTCTTACACCCAATTTCCACAGACAATCTTTGTAAGTAAGTTCTGAGAGAGTTCGACTACGTAAGTTCTAATTCTTAATGGGTTATGTAACAGAATTGCAACTCCCCATAATCATGGGGACAACCCGACCGTGGGAAAATCAGAATACCAGAAGTAGAAATTAGAGAGGAAAACCCTATAATATGCATCTGAGTGAAATCACCCATCCCAATCAGTTGCACGGTTTATCTATCCGGCAACTTCAACAGATTGCCCGCCAAATCCGCGATAAACACCTCCAAACAGTAGCCGCAACAGGGGGTCATCTAGGGCCAGGTTTGGGTGTTGTAGAGTTAACTCTAGGGCTTTACCAAACATTAGATTTAGATCGGGATAAAGTTATTTGGGATGTAGGACACCAAGCTTATCCCCACAAACTGATTACAGGACGTTACGCCAACTTCCATACTCTCAGACAAAAAGAAGGAATTGCTGGTTATCTCAAGCGCGGCGAAAGCAAGTTTGACCACTTTGGCGCGGGACACGCTTCTACAAGTATCTCCGCCGCCTTGGGTATGGCATTAGCCAGAGATGCTAAAGGCGAAAAATTTAAAGCCGTTGCTGTCATTGGTGATGGTGCTTTAACTGGTGGTATGGCATTGGAAGCCATCAACCACGCTGGACACATGCCTAAAACTAACTTGTTAGTGGTTCTCAACGATAACGAGATGTCAATTTCTCCCAATGTGGGTGCGATTCCTCGCTATCTCAACAAAATGCGCCTTAGCCCGCCAGTACAATTCATCAAAGATAACTTTGAAGAACAATTCAAACAAATTCCTTTCGTTGGTGAATCTCTGTCTCCAGAATTGGGACGCATTAAAGAGGGAATGAAGCGCTTGGCGGTTCCCAAAGTGGGGGCGGTATTTGAAGAACTGGGCTTTACCTACATGGGGCCAGTTGATGGACACAACTTAGAAGAATTGATTGCGACTTTCCAACAGGCGCATCAAATACAAGGGCCAGTTTTGGTACACGTAGCCACAATCAAAGGTAAAGGCTATGAAATCGCTGAACAAGACCAAGTAGGCTACCACGCCCAAACTCCTTTTAATTTAACAACTGGCAAAGCCATTCCTTCCAGCAAGCCCAAACCTCCCGCTTATGCCAAAGTCTTTGCCCATACTTTAGTCAAACTCGCTGAACAAAACCCGAAAATCATCGGTATTACAGCAGCAATGGCCACTGGTACAGGTTTAGACAAGCTACAAGCTAAACTACCTAATCAATATATAGATGTTGGCATCGCCGAACAACACGCTGTAACTTTAGCTGCGGGTTTAGCATCAGAAGGGATGCGTCCTGTGGCTGCTATCTACTCAACCTTTCTACAACGGGCTTACGACCAAATTATTCATGATGTTTGTATTCAAAACTTGCCTGTGTTCTTCTGTTTAGACAGGGCGGGAATTGTTGGCGCTGATGGCCCCACCCATCAAGGAATGTATGATATTGCTTATTTGCGCTGCATTCCCAACATCGTGTTAATGGCACCGAAGGATGAAGCAGAATTGCAACAGATGATGGTCAC
The DNA here is from genome assembly GCF_059384975.1 of Nostoc sp. C96. Lineage (NCBI taxonomy): Bacteria > Bacillati > Cyanobacteriota > Cyanophyceae > Nostocales > Nostocaceae > Nostoc > Nostoc sp. C96. The sequence goes on from NZ_CM182020.1 coordinate 3,861,053, forward strand.
TGGGATTAATCATACCAGTAGCCCGATCGCTATGCGCTTCCCTCGTGGTAATGGTCACGGTGTACCCTTAATGGAAGAAGGTTGGGAACCTTTGGAAATTGGTAAGGGTGAAATTCTCCGCAATGGTGATGATGTATTAATCATTGGCTACGGCACAATGGTTTACCCCAGTATGCAGGCGGCAGAAATTCTCAGCGAACATGGCATTGAAGCAACAGTGATTAATCCCCGTTTTGTCAAGCCTTTAGATACAGAGTTGATTTTACCGTTGGCTAAGAAAATTGGCCGGGTTGTCACTTTAGAAGAAGGTTGTGTGATGGGTGGCTTTGGTTCTGCTGTGGCTGAAGCTTTACTTGATGCTGATATTGTTGTCCCAGTGAAGCGTATTGGTATCCCAGACACGTTAGTTGAACACGCTACCCCAGAAGAATCTAAGGCAGAATTAGGTTTAACTAGTCGTCAAATTGCTGAAAGAGTTATGCAGGCTTATTTTCAGAAGGAAGTATCGGCTGTGGTTTAAATCTGTTATGTGAAATTCACAATTCAACTTTGCAATTAGGGTGGGCAATTACCACCCTTTTTTATATTTTTATAGCGGTAGTCATATTATGTTAGGACAACTAACTTGAAAGCGTGAATGCCAGGAATAGTAAGACTTTTCCTCCTACATTCTGCTATAATTTTCATCCATTTCATCTGAAGGTTTGTGAGGGTAACAGCAATTCCATCTCCAATCATGCTATAGCAATTTTTTATACACAAACACCAAAGGACTTTCCAGCCTATTCCTGACTATCATGCTTAACAATTACATCAAATACAGCATAACGGGCTTTTCCCTGCTGTTTTGCATGATACATAGCTGCATCCGCATTTTGCAGTAATTTTTCCGGTTGGTCTCCACCACCTTGATTGATGGTAATACCTATACTGGCTGTGGTAGAAATCAGATTTCCATTTAAGGTTAAGGGTAAGCCTAAAGTATCTTGAATTCGTTTGGCAACGTTAATAGCATCATTAATATCTTTAATATCTTCTAGCAGCACCGCAAACTCATCACCACTAAACCGTCCAACGGTATCACCACTACGGAGACACGATTCGAGCCTGCGAGCGATCGCTACTAGTAAATCATCGCCCATTGCATGGCCAAAGCGATCGTTAATTTCTTGAAAGCCATCTAAATCTAAAAATAAAATTCCAAAACGGTAATCTATTCGGCGTTTACTTCTTTCTACAGCTTGCTTCAATCGATCTAAAAATAAAGCTCGATTTGGTAATGCTGTCAGTCCATCATAAAAGGCATTTTGGAGTAATTGTGACTCTATGAGTTTGCGTTGGGTAACTTCTTGAAGAACTATTACTACACCAGTAATATTGTGATTACTATCACGAACAGGTGCAGCATAATCTCCTACTAGTATTTCTCTACCGTTTTTAGCAACTAACACACAATTATCTGGTAAATGTAAAATTGCTCCTGTTACTATTGTTAGTGTCGCTAAGTTTTCAATTGTTTCTTCTATATCTTTGTCAATTAATTGCACAACTTCTGCTAAACTTTTCCCACAAGCCTCTTTTGAGTTCCAACCTGTGAGTGCTTCAGCCATTAAATTCATAAATTGAATGCAACCATGAGTATCTGTGACAATTACAGCATGTTGCATACTGTTAATAATTGCCACCATTGGTTGCTGTTCTTCTTGCATTTGTTTGTTAATTTTGTGCTGTTCAATAGCCATTTCGGCAGTAATATACAGTTCTGTTTCTGCCAAAGATTTTACAACATCTTTTCTAGAATCACTTGTGTTTTTCTGATGTAATTTCATATATACCAAATACCTATTTAAATATAGCGTTTCTCGTTTTAGTGAGGTATATTTTACTGAGAACAGTGGTGAGATAAGTTAGAATTTCTATAATGGGAAACCGCTATATAATACGAATATGTAAAAATTTTTCGAGATAATATTGAGATGATTATCTAGCAATCCAGTTAAGATAAGCTTGTTGTTTCTGTTCCCTGTCTTCTACAGATAAACTTATTTGGCGGAAACATATTAGCTCATATACCACAGATTTTCTCAATTAATCTGATATTAAATAATACTAACTTTAGGAAAATCTCTCAGATGGTTTACAGCTTACTCTCCAACATCAGCCATATCTAAAACCTTACATCCTAACTCCTGTAAACTTTTTTGGGGTTTAAGCAAGAGGAAATTATCATCCTCAGCAACTAGGATTTTATGTGATAATATGTCAAAATCACCAATTTGCTAACTTCAGCGATGACTTGAATTGTTAACTCAATCTAAAGGTTAATAATTCTATGATAATCAATATCTAAAATTATTGACGTATATACTCGGCTAAAACGCTGAACAGCTTTTATAGGGTATATTGTTCTTGACAGTATTATTTATATTCAGAAAGTAGCGTAAAAATGTATGATTTTGTCTAATTGAAAAATCAATTTCCGTAAAATTACGAAAAATCTAGATATTTTGAAGTAATAAAAATGTGAATTTGAAATATAAAAATCGTCAAAATTCAAAATTTTAGATGCAGCGACAAGCCAACTCTTCTTGAATCGTCATCATCAAAGCAGTCAAGTTTATAGGTTTGACAAGATAACGACGAGCGCCTAAACTTATAGCTCGCTCTTGATCTGCTTTAAAAGCAAAGGCTGAAACCACAATAATAGGTATCTTTGGTAAATATGAATGTTGTTGGATTTGTTCTAGCAGCCAATAACCATCAACATCTGGTAATTTTAAGTCTAGTAACATTAAATCTGGCTGAAAGTTTTCTATTGTTGAGAACAAAGCTGCGCCATTTGATAGACTTTTGACATGATATCCACAGTAACCTAGATAATCGCTCAGCAACATTCTATTTACATCATTATCTTCAATGAGTAAAATCCTTTTTAATTGATGTGGATGCACTTGCTGATTTATAGTAAGTAAATGTGCTGTCATTAGGAAATATAATTTAAGACTAATATTCCAAAAAATACTTATTAAGCTGATAAATGGAATAACAAAGAATCTATTGTGTTGTTGAATTAAGTTTTTCTACTTTGAAGCTATTTTGCTGTTTCAAACAATAGTAAATAAAAATTAATTTTTTTCTAATATTTAATAAATAGCATGATTGCAGTTTATAGAGAAATCTTCATAAACACTTAATATTTACCCTATACTTATTTAATTTTTTTAATAAAATTTAACTTTTTTAGTATCCCTGTTAATGTATTTTCACTTATATAAATGACTTAATATAGTGATATAAGCAACAGTAGTTTTACATAAAACAGATTAATTTTTTATAAAAAAAAGGAGCAAGTTATGCTCCTTGGCTGATTATTTAAGATGAAAACCAGAGTCTCAACCTGATACTTTTTTTAACTTGCGTTGTGTAGCAACGATTCCAGCTACACCTAACATACCAAGTACTACCGAAGGTTCTGGTACAGAAGTGGAAGAAACATATCCTGGTGTTTGCCAATTATAAATAGCACTGTAAGATACACCGTCATCAGAAGCAGTAATACCAGATGCTGTGGAGTTAAAGCTGTAAGCGTAGTAAGTCTTACCACCAGTAACTACTTTGGCGATTTCACTAGCACCGATTACACCTTGGTAGAGGCTTAAGGTTGTTTGCAGACTGATTACATCTTTAAATGTTGTTAGTTGAGCTATTTGAGCTTGCAGTGTTGCCTTGGTAGCAGCAGGAGTTGAAGACGAATTATACAATGTTTGAAGTGATGAAATCTTAGTCTGGACTTGTGAAGCGGTTGGTAGAGTTGTTTGACCAGGAAATAGTAATTTAACTCCACCATTCCACGCTTCATTCAGCTTGGTAGAAAGTGTACTAGAAAGCTGACTCTTAACATCCAAGTGACCAACTAATTGTAGTTCTACGCCGCCATTTGCACCGAATTGGAAGCCACCAATGTTGGGATCTCCCATTCCCAAAGAAGGAAAATAGCTGGTGACTAATGATTGGGTAGTTGATGAAAACCCATTCCAAACTGATTTAAATGGAGTGTAAGTATTCAACAAATCACCTAGCCATTGGGAACCAAAACTATTCCAGTCGTCTTTAGTTACACTGCTGACAGTAGCGCTGTATTGTCCTTTTGTTGCAGTAAAGCCAACGTTAGCAGTAGGATTTTCACTGCTGTACCAAAGTTCAACGTTGGAACTGGCATCTTTATCTGTTAAAGCCTTAACAGCAGCAGTAGTGTCTGACTTGATGAACTGGCCGTTTGAGCCACCTGTGTAGGTATTGATTTCGTTGGTGTTATTAAAAGAAAAAGTTGTAGCTTGTGCTGGGTTAGAGGCGATCGCACTCACGCCAACAGCCAATGAGGCACCAATTACAAGTGTTTGGAAAGTTCTTTTCATTTACTGTCTCCACCAGTTTTGGGGTAATTTTATATACTGTCTTTGTTTCTAGAATTGGATTAGCCTGACTACAGGCTTTGGCTTTTTAAGAATGCGGCTGGTTAAAAAAATTACCAGCTTTTTAGCCATGTTTAGTAGTTACGCACACCAACCTAGTTTAAGAAACTGGGAGACTTAATTGGGTAAAGCTGTTGTAGATTATGAATAAAAAGATGACTAATATTTTGTGATTTAAATCAGCAATTATACATAATTACTGATTTAACTAGTGTCATTAATATTACGCTGATTACAAAAGTTGCTTTTTTACTGAGCTTTTTTCCGCTTGTGTTGTATACCAAACCAGCCGATGATCGCCATCAAGCCTAGTACTGCTGAAGATTCTGGCACTTTGCGTGGGCGAGGAGATGCACTCTTGAGGTTTGTCCAGCTATTGCTATATGGATGAATGTAGGTTGATAGCGGAGCCGCACTAGTAGTACTAGGCTGTTGAGGAATTAAACTTGGTGTGTAGTAATGATTTGTGCTGTCAATGTTCTTCCCATCTTCAGTGGCTTCAGACTGGAAATTCATCTCTTCTACATTTTCTGCTATTGAAGTATTGCTGAATGCCCAAAGAGGTTGCTGTCCTAAAGCACCAATCACTGCAAAAGACAAAGCACAAACGCTAATTTTTACCACACTACTTGCCATGCACCTGTGTTAATTACTTGTGATTTACTGTCGTCGATAGATTGTAATATCTCGATGACATTTCAGTAATTTCTCTGTAGTTTATCTTAAACAAACCCAGCGTAGGTGGGTATTAATAAAATTCTGGCAAGTTTAACATCAAGAGTTGATAAATTCACTTAGCATCGACGTACTTAAAGAAACTTCGCAATTCTTTCCACAGCAGTTTCTAACAAAGGTGGTTCGTGTACCAAAGCAAAACGGACATATCCTTCGCCAGATTTACCAAAACCAGCGCCAGGAGAAGCGGCTACGCCAGTTTGTTTAACTAACTGGGTACAAAATTCGACAGAATTGTTTTGCCAAGGAGAAGGTAACTTAGCCCAAATATACATAGTGGCTTGAGGGCTAGGAACTTGCCAGCCAATGCGATGTAAGGCATTCACGAAAGCATCACGTCGTTGACGGAAGGTAGCGACTGTAGTTGTTACTCCAGCTTGCGGCCCAGTCAGGGCAGCGATCGCCCCATTTAAAATCCCTCTATACTGATTAAAATCAACTGCGGCTTTGATTTGACGTAAAGCTTTGATTAACTCAGCATTGCCAATAGCGTACCCAATGCGGAAACCGCCCATGTTGTAAGACTTAGAAAGCGTGAAAAATTCAATTGAGACGCTTTTGTCTGGATCAGCTTGCAGAATTGAAGGAACTAAAGACTGAGGAAAACCCTCGCCTATTCCCGCAGTTTCCGCAAATACTAAATCTACATAAGGGAAATCGTGAACTAAAACAATATTGTGTTGTTGACAAAAAGCCACTGCTTCTTGGAAAAATGCCAAAGGTGCGATCGCCGCTGTGGGATTATGGGGATAGCTCAACACCATCATCTTCGATTGAGCCACAACAGGGGCGGGAATATCAGCTAATACTGGTAAAAAACCATTTTCTGCCAGTAGAGGCATAGGATAAATTTGTCCACTGGCTAAATAGACTCCGCCTGCATGGGATGGATAACCAGGGTCGAGCAATAAGGCAAAATCACCAGGATTTAATAAAGCTAGAGGTAAGTGAGCCGTACCTTCTTGGGAACCAATTAAAGGTAGCACCTCTGTTTCTGGATCAACCTTGATGCCAAATTTTTGCTCATACCAGTCAGCCGCAGCTTGACGAAATGCTTGCGTGCCGTTAAATAACAAATAACCGTGAGTACTCTGGTCATTGAGAGATTGGGCGATCGCTTCCAGAACGTGCGCCTCTGTAGGCAAATCAGAAGACCCCAGTGACAAATCAATTAACTGTTGTCCGACTGACAAAGCCGCAGCTTTGGCTCTGTCCATCTCAGCAAACACGTTAAATTGTAGAGGTTGTAAACGCTGTGCAAATTGCATATTAGTCAAGGGTCAATGGTCAATGGTCAATGGTCAATAGTCCATAGTATTGACTATTGACTATTGACTAATTTTGATTTAAATGCGTATCTAGTAAACTCAGTAATTTTTCTTTACCAATAACGCCCTCAGTTGCTTCTAATAATTTTTCCCCTTGAATGAGCCTTAAGGCTGGTACGCCTTCTACCCCGTACTGCTTCACAGAAACTGGATTGGGGTCAATTTCCATTTTGACAACTTTTAGGCGATCGCTAAATTTGTTGGCAGCTAGATTAATCAGTGGTGACATCAACTGACATGGGCCACACCAAGAAGCCCAAAAGTAAACTAATACAGGCTGCTCAGATTTCAACACTTCGGTTTCAAACTCAGCATCAGTGATGGTGATTACACCCTTACTCATGGCAGTCTCCATTAGTTGACATCAATTACTTGGCACAAAAAATACTTTATCCCAAAGTTGTCAATAGTCCAAAGTCTATAGTTTATTGTTAACTACAAGAATTCTCAACTATTGACTTTTGACCACCGACGCAAAATCCCACAACCAACAGGTGTGGGACTGGCTCAAATCAGTATCTAACAAAATTTTACATTTGATCTAGTTGCTTGCGTAAAGATTCCAACTCAGCATCAACTACTTCATTCGATTTGGGAGGGGTTGTTTGGGAAGGAGTAGTTTGCTCTGGTGGTAGTAAGTTCTGATTGGCTGGAGTTGCGGGTGGTAATAGAGATGCTTTTAAAGCAGCCAATTCATCATCCACATCACTACCAGCTTCTAGCTTGGCAAATTGACTTTCTAAATCCGAGCCAGCTAACTCTGCGGCAGACTGGGCGCGGGCTTCCTGCATCAGGACTTTTTCTTCCATCCGCTCGAAAGCCGCCATTGCACTGCTGCTATTCATCCCGCGTACCATACCTTCAAGTTGCTCTTGGGCTTTGGCGGTGGTAATCCGCGCCTTGAGCATTTCTTTTTTGGTCTTGGCTTCGGAAATTTTACTTTCTAGCTGGATTAAATTGCGCTTCAGTGTTTCAACTTGAGTACTTTGCTGATCTAAACTAGTTTTGAGTGCTGTGCCGGTTTCAGTGAACGTCTTTTTCCGTTCTAGGGCTTGGCGTGCGAGATTTTCATCGCCTTTTTGCAGTGCGAGTTGAGCATTACGCTGCCATTTGTTGATTTCATTTTGGGCATCATTGTACTGTTTTTCAGTGCGTTTTTGGGCGGCGATCGCTTGAGCCACACCCTGACGCAACTGCACCAAGTCTTCCTGCATTTCCAGGATGGCTTGCTCTAGCATTTTTTCTGGGTCTTCAGCTTTATTTACCAAATCATTGATATTTGCACTGACTACTCGCTTAATGCGATCGAATAATCCCATAATTTCTTTTCCTTTTGCAGTTTCGGTACTTGGATGAACAGTTAAGGTTTTTACTATTTAATAGTTTCTTATTTAAATGTAATCTTTCCGGCTTGGTTCGGTACCTCCTGATACCTCTTAATTGTTAAGATATACCCTGACTATAGCGATTGACTACTTTTTATGGCTCTGAATCTGGAGGTAATTGCTGTTGTGGTGTACCTTCTGATTCATGCAGTGCCTGTTGTTTCATTGTTGCCAATTCTGCATCAATACTTTTAGCAGATTCTAGAGAAGCAAATTGTTTTTGCAAATCATCACCGTCTAGTTGGGCGATCGCTGCTGATTTCGCTTCAATCTGAAAAACCTTCTCTTCCATACGTTCAAACGCATTGAGACTACTAGTAGCCGAAGCTCCACTGAGCATTTCTTGAAGTCGATAGGATGCTTCCGCTGAACGGGCGCGGGCAATATACATATCTTTTTTGGTTTTGGCTTCCGAAATCTTGACTTCGAGCGATCGCATATCTTTCTTCAGTCGCTCGATAATTTCGGTTTGTTGACCGATTTGATGGGAGAGGGAAGTGGCCGTTTCTTGATAGGCGCGACGCTTGGTTAGAGCTTCTCTGGCTAGAGGTTCATTGCCTTTTTCTATGGCAATTTGGGCATTGCGATACCATGTTTCTGCCGTGGATTGGGCGGCTATTGCTTGGCGTTCAGTGCGTTTTTGGGTAGCGATAGCTTGTGCTAACCCCTGTCGCAAGCGCACCAAATTTTCTTGCATTTCGGCGACGGCTTGTTCCAAAATTTTTTCTGTATCTTCTGCACTGCCTATCAGACTATTGAGGTTAGCGCGAATTACCCGCAGGATACGTTTGATTAATTCCATATCGGCTCTCCATTCACTCTCTTGAAAAATTGCTTTTCTTGGGGAGACCCCAAAACCGCATTTTTCGCTTGTTGTCAGTCAACAGGCAGAGCATTTTGTCGATGTTTTCCTCATCCTATCGTAGATTTTTATCACTTATGGCTACTGCACCCGTGCTTTAATGCCTTTGGCTTGTAGTTCTTGTAATCTTTTCTGCACTTGCTCTTTAGTTTTTAACGCACCGAGATAAATCAGCTTTTGGTCGCGCGATAAATAAGCATCGGGAACTACTTGGCGTACAGAAGTAACCGTGCGATCGCCTTCATTATCCATGACGATATGATAAAACCCATCTGCTGCTGGTTGGATTTCGGCATTTACTTGTGGGGGAGTCACGGTCGGCTGCGGTACAGCTTGGGCTGTGGCGATAGGCGGTAGATTCAACGGCTGTACTGGCTGCACATCCGGTAAGGGGTTAACCACTGGTGGTGCAACTGGAGTGGAAATTACCACAGGTGGATTTACAGGTGCGATCGCTCTTGGGGGAGTTTTTGGTTGTAAACCAACTATATCGTTGGGGTCTTTCAGTTCAGGAAACTCTTTTGTTGCCAAATTGGGATATTTCGGTATAGGTGTAAGTTCCGTTTGGGCTGGAGACTGGGGCTGGCTGGCTGTTTCCTGAGTCTGAGTTTTATCGGTATTAGCAGCGGAATTACTATTAAATATTTTATCGAAACTCAACTGTGGCAAGCTTTTTGGATTAAACACTATGTAACCCAAGGTCAAACTAGCCATCAACAGCAACAACATCGAGCCGATACCTAAAGGTGATAGCAGGCTATCGTTAGAATTACTGGCGGGCTTTGTTTGTTGTTGTTGTTCATCATTTAAACTCCGCAGCAATGCTTCACTCGATTCCAAATAATCGTCTGGCTGAGTTGGAGTTTCCTTTGCCTGCATTAGATTTTCACTGGGAGTAACTTGAGCCGTGGCAGGCACTATACTGCTACTGCTAGTAGAATTTGGTGATGGTAGGGGAATTTGAGTTTGGCTGGAACTGCTAGAAGATTTCTGTTGGGGCTGTTCTGTCGTTTCCGCCTTAGCTGTTGTTACTGGTTTCTCTAGAGACACTTCAGTTACAGATGCAGGCTGTATACTCGTTTTAACTTCAGTTACAGGTAGCTGAATTTTGCCCCCTAGTGCTGTTATTTCTGTTGTGTCCTGGGTTTGAGTGTTAATGTTATTGCCTGTACGGGATTGATAAGCTGTTTTTGATGCTATGCGTGAACGACGGTATCTAGCCAACTCTTGATCTAGTTGCACTTCCAAACTGGCCAGGGCTGCGGCTAGTGGTGGCTTCAACTCAGGTGGTTTAGATGATTGAATACCGGAATCTATTGGCGAGTTTTGACTCATTACCTGTCTGCCTCAAACCTAGACTGTGGAATGGAATAGAGCTAATGTGTGCTAATACTAGCGAAAAATTTCGCATCACTATAGACTTTCTGGAACTATCTTGAATTTCAGCACTCAGCACTTTGAAGTAAGGATGTCTTGGAAATCAGTCAATGATATTTTAGGCTTTTTAGAACAACAAGCCAGATGGCAAGAGCAGCCATTTCAAAAAGTGCTTCATTTTTGGGCAGAAGTGGTAGGTGCAGCCGCCGCTAAACATACCCAACCGTTAGTGATTCAGCGTGATGTTTTGCGAGTGGCGACTTCAAGTGCTGCTTGGGCGCAAAATCTGGCTTTTAAACGCCAAATCATCCTGTTAAAGTTAAATGAAAATTTGCCTAACCCGTTGGTTGATATCCGCTTTTCTACGGCTGGGTGGCAGAATTCTTCAGCAAAGCCACAGCAACAACTCACAGGTTCGCCGCAAGAACATCCTAGTTATCTGGGAAATGTGAGTGATGTGCAGCGTGATGATTCGCAGGCCTTGGAAAATCCTCAGACTGCCTTTGGACTATGGGCTAAAAAAATGCAAGTGCGATCGCATGGTTTACCTCTTTGTCCCCATTGTCAATCTCCTACCCCTCCAGGGGAACTCCAGCGCTGGCAAGTTTGTGCTGTTTGTGCCTCTAAGCAGTTTTGAACATAAGTTATTGATTGAGATTGGGTGTAAGGCTTAGAGGATAAAGGTTTACTTGTACCCACACTGTTGATTTTTGCTGTCAATACGTCGGTTTCAGAACAGTCAAATACTTAATATTTTTTAACTAAAATTTAATAAAGTTGATATTTTTGCAAAAAAACTCGAAAAGTTTTGGTAAAGTTCATATTTTACCGTCACCCTCTGAGAAATACTTAAGAAATATAGGTTAATTCCTAGCCTTTTAACAAATAGTTAGAAATTAATAATTGGGATTTCAAGTTGATATTTATCCCAAAAACTCAGGATTCGGCTAATTGGTTTAACAAAAATAAGTCTAAAACTAAGGTCTAATATTTCTGCCTGAGATGTTAAAAGACCTTGACAGTCCTCATATAGATTTTTTGGCTTAACTAAAGCCATCTATTTTTTTGTTATTGCCAGGATTTTAAGTAATTTCTTTAGGCAAATTGTCTAAAATCCCACTAAATTATTTTCCTGTTGTTGTCTACTTTCTTAGTACTGATCGACACATACAATGTTGAATTTTCAAAATGACTGAGTACTTAATTTAGTAAAAAGGATGTCTCAGCCAATAAACTTTCACAGATGATGTCTCAGTAAGAATTATGTAAATTTCATCCTTGATTGCTAAATTAGATACACAAATTTATCGTTAATTAGCTATATATAAGCTTGTTTGAAACATTAAAGCTAAACATAAGTTAAATCTAAACTTTGAGTTTTATCCTTGATCCCTAGCTATTTTCAGCCAAAAATTAGTAGGTAAGTACTTTAACAATCATTTAAAAATATAACAAAATTCTAAAAACATCATGAAGTTTATTTTTCTGTTGGGATCGCTAGAACCTAGTGTAAATAATAATTTGCTGCCAATATTACGTATTTATATCTAGGCGCAGAATATAAATATGCAAGACAGCCCTGAACAGCACTAAAGATGAACTCAAATGAAACCGATAAACTTTTTGACATCTGCCTGTAGATATTGTCGTCATTACAAACCAGAAGGTCGCCGTGGCGGAATGTGTCAACAGTTGGGAGCGACGGTGCAAGCCAGTTGGAAAGCTTGCTCTTTAGCACTTCCACCTTTTGCACCTTCTTGGGAAACTTTAGAAGATTCTTGGAGTTTGCCAGATGGTACACCAGTATTAAATGCTGGACATTCTCTAGTTTCTGTTGCCGACAATATAACAGTTGTGCCTATTGAAGAAATAGCTAATTTAATTACTGAAGAGACTGAGGCTAAAACGGTGAGTGCTAATTTAGCCACTATTTCTTATTAGACTCAGTTTATAGACATTAAAAAAATATTTCTCTTGAAAATTGCTAGTGCTGTAAACGTTGACATCTCAAAAAATCGCACCTAATACCAATTTTGGCTTGTGAATTGAAAACTTTGTCAAAAAGCTTTTCTAGACAACGCTAAACTACCTAAGCTCAAATTGGTATGCTTCAAAGGTGCGATTTTTGCCATATTAAGGTAGCCAAGGGAAAGAACGAAAATTTGGTGATCGCTTTTCTAAAAATGCCTGTTTGCCTTCAGCACCTTCTTCTGTCATGTAATACAGTAAAGTTGCATTCCCCGCGAGTTCTTGCAAACCAGCTTGTCCGTCACAATCGGCGTTGAATGCAGCTTTGAGACAGCGAATGGCGATGGGACTTTTTTGTAAAATTTCTTGCGCCCATTGAACACCTTCATTTTCTAATTCTTCTACCGGCACGATACAGTTAATTAAACCCATATCTAGCGCCTCTTGAGCATTATATTGACGGCAGAGAAACCAAATTTCTCGCGCCTTTTTTTGCCCAACACTGCGGGCGAGATAACTAGCACCAAAACCACCATCAAAACTGCCAACTTTGGGGCCAGTTTGTCCAAAAATAGCGTTATCAGCAGCAATGGTGAGGTCGCAAATCAAGTGTAAAACATGTCCACCACCGATCGCATATCCCGCAACTAAAGCAATCACAACTTTCGGCATCGAACGTATCAAACGCTGCAAATCCAGCACATTCAAACGAGGAATTCCCGCATCATCTACATAACCCGCCTCTCCCCGCACACTTTGATCACCACCAGAACAAAAAGCATACTTACCATCAGTATGGGGGCCAGCACCAGTAAATAGAACTACGCCAATATTTGTATCTTCACGGGCATCACAAAAGGCATCATAGAGTTCAAAGACAGTTTTCGGACGAAAAGCATTACGTTTGTGCGGGCGGTTGATGGTGATTTTTGCAATGCCATCGGTTTTGTGATAAAGGATATCTTCGTAGGTTTTGACAGATTGCCAGTTGACTTGCATGAGAAAGAATTGCGCTATTGTGCTTGAGAATTTTATCGCGGACTGAGAAGCGATCGCTAAAATTTCCTCTCTCCAGTAAAATCAGGGCTGGTAATTGACTCACAATCGCAATGCGCCGCGACTCTATTTTCTACAAATTATTCCAACAATTTCCCGGTTTGCTGTTTGAATTAGTAGATCAACCACCATCAGAAGCAGAGAATTATTTATTTGAATCGGTGGAAATTAAAGAAACAGCATTCCGAATTGACGGAGTGTTTCTACCTCCAGCTAATGCAGCATCTCAAGTTGTCTTCTTTGCTGAAGTCCAGTTTCAAAAGGACGAAGACTTGTACCATCGCTTTTTTAGCGAATTGTTTTTGTTTCTCTACCGCCACTCGATTCGTTATGATGACTGGTTTGGCGTGGTTATTTTTCCTTCGCGTAATTTGGAACCTTCAAATCCTCGGATTCACCAAGCATTGTTACAAAGCAATCAAGTCCGGCGAGTATATTTGGATGAATTAGGCGATTTACGACAACAACCTTTAGTATTAGCTTTGATGTTGCTGACGACAACGCCTGAAACCGAAGCAGTGGAAGCAGCGCGGTATCTGCTAGAACAAGCACAGCAACAATCAGAACAAGCGATAATAAATTTAGTGACGACGATTATACTCTACAAGTTTTCTACCCTAAGCCGAGAGGAGATTGAAGCAATGTTGGGACTGATTTCAGAAGAACCACGGGCTATTCGAGAAGCACGAGAACAAGAAGCGCGATCGCTCATTCTCCGACAGTTGAACCGACGAGTAGGTACAATTGACGATGAACTTCAGCGCCAGATTCAGGCGTTGTCTTTAGAACAGGTAGAAGCATTGGGTGAAGCATTGCTGGATTTTGTAGCGATCGCGGATTTGGAAGCTTGGTTACAGGCACACGCTACTAGTTGAGAGGGATATTACTACAGTAAAACGATTATGGCAGTGAGAAATGGTTTCCTTGATGAAGTAGCTTTTTAGCCTTGTTATATTCAGCCCTGAGATATAAACAATACTGTTGGGAATCTTATTATTAGGATTGCTTATCTTAAAGGGTATAAAAATATGAATGACCTTAAATCTTTACTAGATCGTGCTTCATTAGAGGATAGGAAAGCATTGGCAGATATTCTTAAAGCCTCAAAACCAACAGTCGATGCTATTGTTAATCGTCTATGGGAGGCAAGTCAAGATGCTGCAATTTATATATTTAACGAAATATGTGATGCTCAACCCAGTTATCAAAAAATAGTTAAGAAAGCTGCTAAAAAGTTAAAAATTAAATGTGGTAAATATGAATCTGCTAGTGAGATGGAGGTAAAAATTACACAGAAGGTGATGGCAACAATCTTGGAAAAAATGACCCCCGAACAAAAGCGAGAAATGGAACAGGAGTTAAGAAAAACAGCATCACAATTTGATAAAGGCGGTGAATTATTAGGAAGTACTAGTATTTTTCTTGCTTTAACAAGCGCTCAATTGTCTGGTTTTGGTATTTACTTACTAGCTTCAACAACATTAGGTACGCTTACGGGAATATTAGGAGTTACTTTACCCTTTGTTGCCTACACAACAATGTCAAGTACAATAGCGGTAATTATCGGCCCAGTTGGGTGGATAGGTGCAGGACTATTCACTGCATGGCAATTGACAAGCCCTAATTATAAAAGGCTCATTCCAGCCATTATTTATATTTGCGCCTTAAGAGCAAAATTAGATGGAGGTTTTGCTTAATGATTTTTGAATAATTGCAAGATGTCTGATTTTCTGCACTGATTGCTTAATCATGGTTCGGTTACTGAGATTCACTTCAGAATATGAAAATGTCTAGTTATCTCAACTAAACCTTAATGATGAACATCTTTAAGCTTAGTTACTTTATTATCTACCACAACTACATATACTCCTCTAGTAGCTAGATTTTGTATCATCCAGTTGTCTTGTACTATGATCAATTCGTAACCATTGCCTTTTACATATTCAGTAGCTTCTTCAACTGTTTTCCCAATTATAATTCTTTCATTTATCATGACTTCTTTCTTTTAATTTATGAAATATAAGTTATTTTCCTAACTTTTAACACATTTAAATCACAATAGCTCACGCAAACTTTCCTAAATTCTCCTGTCGCCATTTAGCATCAACTTTACGATTTGTCTGCAACTCTAAAACTCTTATTCCTTGATTTGGTAATGGATTTATTTTTCTCGGTAATTCTTCCCAAGAAGTAATTAATTCATACTGGACACCGTATGTAGCGCACAATTGAGCAAAATCAATATCCTGGGGAGTGCCAAAATATTCTTCAAAAGGTGGGTCGAATTTGGCGATGGGTAACATTTCAAAAATTCCACCACCATTATTATTAATTAAAACAATTGTGAGATGACCGACAAATTTATTGCGGATTAAAAAACCATTAGTATCATGTAATAACGCTAAATCTCCTGTCAAGATGACACTACTTTGTTGACGATGAGCAATTCCTAATGCGGTGGATAATGTGCCATCAATCCCATTAGCACCTCGGTTAAAATATGTCCGCACTCCTAAATTATTCGGTTGCCAAAAATACTCTACATCCCTCACAGGCATACTATTGGCAATAAATAACGGCGTTCCTGGTGGTAATGTTTGAGATAATAACCAGGCCGCTTTACCTTCAAATAAATATTCCATTTTCGCCATAGTCTGGTCAACGGCGATTCTGACTTTCGCTTCTGCAATACACCAACTTTGCAGATATTCCGACCGGGAATTCTCTTTGTCGTTTTCCCATATCCCCAACTGATCTACACTGATTCGCAGATGAATCGTTCTTCCGTGGAGAGGATCGAGGTTTTGGTCGCTAGGGTCAATTACCCAGCGTCGGGGTTGTGTAGAACTTAACCAAGTCCGCAATTCTTTACTGGTAGGGATATCTCCTACCTGAATTACTATTTGGGGTGCTAACTGCTTTGCTAATTGCTGATTGCGTAAAATCAGGTCGTAGGTGGAAATTAAATGAGGGTTGAGGTCAGCATAATTTCTCAGTGGCGAAAGTCCTTCAGCGAGGACAGGCCATTGCAGCGTTTGAGAGAGTGTTGCGATCGCTCTACAATATTCTTGAGGATTTTGAGGTTGAGCCACTCCAGCAATAATTATCCCGCGATCGCAATTTTGCCATGCTTCGGGAATGGGGAATGGGGAGTGGGGAATGGAAATAGTATTTGTGGCGGCTGTAAAGAATACTTCTGGGTCAAGCTGAAAGTCAGTACCATCGGGAACTGGCGCAAGGGGGTCACGGAAGGGAATGTTTAAATGTACTGAGCCTTTTGTTGGTGTTTGTGTTCTTTCCCAGGCATAAATTACCGTTTGTCGCAAATAAGCCAGCATTTCCATATTTGCAGCAGGTAAAGCTAACTCAGTTTGCCAGTTGGGATAACTACCATATAACTTCACTTGGTCGATGGTTTGACCAGAGTGACAATCTCGCAGTTCTGGTGGTCTATCGGTGGTTAATACTAGCAGTGGTACGCGACTTTCTTTGGCTTCAATCACTGCGGGATAAAAGTTTGCGCCTGCTGTACCAGAAGTACAAACTAGTGCAACAGATCTGCCGGTGGCTTTAGCTACTCCCAAGGCAAAAAAAGCCGCAGAGCGTTCATCGAGAATAGATATAGCTTCAATATCGGGTACTTGTTGAGCAAAGGCAACTGTTAGGGGTGTAGAACGAGAACCAGGACAAATTACAGCACAAGTTAAACCTAGACGTTTTAATGTCTCCGTCAAGACAAAAGCCCAAAGTTGATTAACATTCCTATAGGCGACCAGCATCAAATCCTAGGTAGCTATCAGACAATATTCAATTGTGACATGCTCCCAGACTGACTTTCAGTGAATTTATAGGTTTTCCCACCGTTGTTTGTTAAATTTTGTATAGCAAATTTATCTCAAACACTATGGACTGTATTTATTTAACGGGAATTCGCTGCTATGGCTACACAGGATATTTACCAGAGGAACAAGTTTTAGGGCAATGGTTTGAGGTGGATGTCAAGTTATGGTTAGATCTTTCCCAAGCTGCCAAAACTGATGCGATCGCAGATACTCTCGATTATCGCAGTGTGATTAGCACTATTCAAAACTTAGTCAAAACATCTCAGTTCGCTTTACTTGAAAAGTTAGCAGGCACAATTGCCGACACTATTTTGCACCAGAGCGATCGCGTTACGCAAGTCCAAGTAGTTGTCACCAAACCCGCAGCACCTATTCCTGATTTTGGCGGCAAAATTAGTATTGAATTGACGAGAACTAAAGAGAACTAAATCTAATTTTTAAATGGTGACAGCTGATAAACTAACTTACACAAATGACAAAATTTGCCGAAGAATTGCGGGTTTTTGTTTACGGTACACTCAAACCCGGTGAAGCTAATTATCAAAAATACTGTGCAGGTAAGGTGGTAAATGCTCAAAGGGCAGTAATATTAGGCAAACTGTTTGCTTTGCCTATGGGCTACCCAGCAATAACATCAGGACAGAATCAAGTCCACGGTTATTTGCTTTCTTTCTGTGAACCAAAAATTTTACAAGCTTTAGATCATCTAGAAGATTACCAACCCAATAGACCAATCACAGAAAACCTTTACAATCGCCTACAAGGTGAAGTTTACACACCACAAGGCGACGTTCTGGGTTGGGCTTGGGTTTATGTGATGAATTTAGAGCTTGTTAACCAATTAAATGGCACTCTTCTCACCGATGGTTGGTGGAGTGGCTGCGGTTTAACCCTCACTTGAGACTAATTCAAGTCTGGCTCAATTTGTTTTAGTCCAGGCTGTTGGAGTTGAATAGTCTTTTCTGGAGAAGTAACTGCTGCTTTCGGGATTTCAATCACAGGATTATTTAATGCCACCATCAATGGTGCAGCAGGAGTAGGAGATGTTTTTGCCACTGGTGTAGATTCTTCTACTTCTACTTGTGGTTTTTGAGCCAGCTGTGGTGTTCTAAATTCACTTCCAGGTAGCAAACCTGAAACTACGCTAATCACACAAGCAGCAACCGCTGCACCGCCAAATGTCCAGGCTAAACGCGAACGCCGCCGCAACCGAGAGAAGACTTGTTGGGCTGTGACTTCTGGTGATTGTGCGGTATCTGGTACTGGTAGAGTCCGTAAACCTTGCCGCAGTTTTAATAATCTGGCATACAAACACTGAACGGAGGCATCGTTTGCCAACCATTCTTCTACTTGCCTGCGTTCTGTAGCTGTTACCTCTCCATCGAGGTATGCACTTAATAACTCGAAGCGATCGCGCTTCACCATATTCATAGTACCCGTTGATTCATTGGTATGTTGATCAATCCCTTCTGACAAATCTCCAGGAAGTTGCAAATGGGAACGGTCGTTAAACTGAGAATCAGTAGTCATCTTAACATTATTACTAATTCATACACGGGTAAATTAGCCAGCAATTCTCGGAAATTCTTTGAGAAATTTCTGATTTGTTGATCATTGACGGCAGAAATACGCCGATTGATTCCTGACAATTCTTAATCAATGTTTAAATTCTGGCATTAAACAAAGAAAAGAGAATGTAATTTAGGCATCTAGATAATTTTGCAATTGAGCTTGCAATCTGGATCTTGCTCTGGCTATTCTTGATTTTACCGTTCCCAAGGAAACCCCTGTAATTTCGGCAATTTCTTCATAAGCCATGCCTTCGATTTCTCGTAAGACAATTGTAGTCCGAAACACTTCTGGTAAATCGGCGATCGCTTCTCGCAATTGCTCGTAAAATTCTCTAGTGGTCAACTCCTCTTCGGGGCCTGGAGTGTCACCAGCAATTTCCCAATCCATTTCGCCATCATCTAGCGTGCGGGGAGCATCTAGAGACAAGGGACTGACAACCCGCTTGCGTTTACGCAATTCATCGTAAAACAAGTTAGTGGCAATCCGGCTTAACCAGCCGCGAAACTTAGCAGGTTCTTGCAATCGGTTGATATTCCGATACACTCGAATCCACACTTCTTGAGCTAAATCGGCTCTATCAGGCCAATCTGGAGCGAGGTGGTATAAAACTCGATCAACTTGGGTTTGATAGCGGCGCAGGAGTTCTGCAAACGCAGCACGATCTGGACGCAATCCCACTTGACAGCGCAAAATTAGATCGTGATTTGAGAGTTTGTCAACTTGCACCGATGCTTCTGTACATTTCGCATCAACCGTTGACCAGGATACAGCAATCGATTGACTCATAGATCGTATTGGCTTTAAATCATCCCTTACTATTAGACCTATGAACTGACCGGATGTTCCTGAATTAAGTGCCGGATTAATGACTGGAACATCAAAGCAGAGAATAGGGGTGAGATTCCTAGTTACGTCAATAGTCAGCAAATCTGGTTTTTCATGGAAACGAGGCAATTTTTAGTAGGATGGTGGCACATTTCTACTCATAGAAGTTTTACGTATAATTGTGCTGCTGATAGCAACTGACTATTTACGCTTGACAAAATTTACTGTTTATGAAAATCCAATAATTTAAGTGTACTTACCTAGTCAAAGACAGATGTATAGCTTTTTCCTCACTTACACCCCTATATCTCTACATCCATCTAAACCGTTGATTTTGCGTCCTACTGCGGGGGAAAAATCTAGATCTGCTGACAGATAAATAGTTAAATTTCTGAGCTTCTACTTTGAATACTGAATTGAAGTTAGAGAAGTCGTTAGACTGTTTTAGAGATCGTGGTAACTTCACTAAGGGTAGAGTAGAATCGTGTTTTTGGTGATTGTTGCCAGAAATTTATGAAGCTCGCAAAAATTCATAATTATTAATTATGAGTCAGAATTTATGAATTTCTGCTGGCATCCTGTAAAAAGAATGTTATTTTTCCGGTCTAGTTACCAGAATTGTGTTTTTTTCTGGATATTCCTGATAAATAGCACCAGTATTAGCTGGATTTGGTATCCGAACTTGAAGAAAGAAATTAATGGAAAATGTGATTGTGATTGCAAGCAATAGTTTTTCAAACATGGATTTTCTCCCACCCACACCATTAATGATTGATTCCTGCACTTGGAGAGTTCTAGAAAAAAGCCTGAACGGAAAAAACCTTCGTTCGGTCTTTACAGGAATAAAGGTTTCTCACCAGAAGTCTTATTTGCTGGGACATCCGCTTAGACTTAGTTTGCCCAGAAAGATTGGCAAATTTATAAGGAAACAGATAAGTATTTATAAATTATTGATAATTGAA
Source organism: Nostoc sp. C96 (assembly GCF_059384975.1). Classification (NCBI taxonomy): domain Bacteria; kingdom Bacillati; phylum Cyanobacteriota; class Cyanophyceae; order Nostocales; family Nostocaceae; genus Nostoc; species Nostoc sp. C96. Next base: position 3,881,437 of record NZ_CM182020.1, read on the forward strand.
TGATGAGCGCATTCAATTATTCCAAGAGATGGATCTGTCAGGGATAAATAATAGGCGATCGCAATGGTAAGAAATGAATCTGTAACGCGTATAGCAATGTTTCTCTGTTTCGGCACAGCCATCTTATCGTTAGCTGTTCATTGGCGAGTGACCACAACGCAACAACAGTCGGATAATTCAGCCACTAATAGAAAATTTCCTGGGAGTATATATGGGGAAACAGCTTTTGGTGCGTCTACAAATGCTGATGAATCTCTTCCTGGGCAAAATTTGCAGAGGAATTATCAATTTAAATCTTCTGACATTCAGCCTCATCATAAGTCGGGTACAGTAATCAAAAATGTAGCTAGAGACACTGATATACCCAATAACAAACGATTAGTCGGGTTGGAACCAGAACAAACAGAAAATATCAATAATGATGCTCAACCAACATCCTTTTTTACCCAGTTTTCCAATCAACAAAAAACTTCTAATAAACTGGGAATAAAAACACAAGTGGTAGTTGATTTAAGCGATCGCCGCACTTATGTTTATCAAGGAGATTTAGTTATAGCCAGTTACCCAATCGCTATAGGTAAAAAAGGTTGGGAAACGCCTACGGGTTCTTTTGAAGTGATGAATATGCAGCATGACCCGATTTGGCGACACCCCATCACTGGTAAGGTATTTCCGCCAGGAACTGATAGTCCGTTAGGTGAACGCTGGATTGGTTTTTGGACAGATGGACGCAACGAGATTGGCTTTCACGGTACACCAGATATTCACTTGCTAGGGACTGCTATTTCTCACGGTTGCTTGAGGATGCGTAACTCTGATGTGCGTTTGTTATATGACCAAGTTAAAGTAGGCACATTGGTAACAGTCCGTGATTAATCAAGAGTCAAGAGTCCATAGTCAAACGTTCATCGTCAAAACATCCTGACTATTGACTATTGACCAAGATTCATTTTTGCTCAAAGCTAGGGGCGTAAACTTGGAGTAAGGTACTAACTTGTTTAAGAACTTCATTACCAGTGTTTTTAGCTAAAACTGGTGTTTTGTTGTCGTTGGGTTGGTCAAGGTTACGACCGATTGCTTCAGTTACTTGTTGAGAAATCAACTCTTGTAGATCGGCTTTGGCACGTATCCGTTGGTAGTTAGCACCTTCTTCTGTGGTTGCATATAAAGGTGGTAAGCGGTTGAGAGCATAAGCGGCGATATCACCCACATCTAGAGAACTTTCGCTGGTAGCTTCAATTTCGGCGACACGGGCGATCGCTTCAGTCAAGACCAATTCTTCCATAACGTTGATAAATTGTTTGCGAGGTACCGCCACTACCTCACCAGTTAATAAGGCTCCCATTAATCGATCCAGAGCCATATACTCTTCTATTGATAGTTCCGATGCGTTATCACAAATTCGCCCAACTTCTGCTTCCATTGCGGGTGTGAGATAACCATCCTGGAGAGCTTGTTCTACAATTTTCTCAATACTCATAACGCTCATCTTATTTAAGCCACCCAAGTAAGGTAAGGACGGTACAAATCCAATTTATCTTGCCCAATTATCGGTGCATAATCTACAAATTATGCACACGCACTATTTAATTCACATTTTTTATTCAAAAACTTGTGTTCGCCAGGGTACTGGATCAACAGATTGGCCATTGACATATAAACCCCAGTGCAAATGTGGCCCTGTAGCAGCACCTGTTGAACCGACTGCGCCAATTAATTGACCAGCTTTGACAAAATCGCCTTCCTTAACGTTAATGCGACTTAAGTGCAAAAATATACTGGTCACTCCTTGACCGTGATCAATGCCAACTACATTGCCATGAACTCGGAAGCCTTGAGATACTGTACCAACTAAAGCAACTCGCCCAGATGCTGGCGCAGTTACAGGTGAACCTGCGGCTCCGGCGTAGTCAACACCCCGATGATAATAATCCTTTGCAAATTTACCATTATAGTAACGACGTACGCCATAGATTGAACTAATCCGGGCTTTACTGGGGGCGATAAATTTACCGTTCCAATATTTTTCTGGTGTTTGCAAGGCTTTGAAAGCTGCTACACGCTTGAGTTCGTACTCTGTGGCTCCATCAGCAGATTTGCCTGGTGATAGAGTAATGCGTTGTACAGGGAATTTGCGCGATCGCAATTTGACTGTTAAGTTCTGTACTTGGCCATCTCCCGCGACTTTCAATGTTCTGTTTCCAGCTGCTTCCAGTGGAGTTGTAGGAATCAAAGCACGATATTTATTGGGGGAAACGGCAAAAGCTGGATAGGTTTTCTCGCCTACTACTACTTTTGGTTGCTGATTATCTTGTTGATTGACATCAATCATGACAGACAGGGTATCTCCCAACTGCGGATTACTGGGAGATAACTGCACTTGCAAAGCAGCTGCTGGTAATGCCAAGGCTAGGGGTAGGGGTAAAGATGCAAATATCCCATAGAAAAGATTTTTAGGATGGCGACTTACTGGCCAATTCTGAGAATTTCTAGCGCGATTCTCGATAGACATAAAAATATAATATGATTCCTTACTTTGGTAAACACACGGACTAGATGATCAGCGCTAGGGCTTCCTAAGCACCATAGAAATTTTTGAACCCCATAATATTATGTCAATAAAGATTCTAAAAGAATAAGCTATAAGCATCTTAGATGCGATCGCCAATGATCATCACTCATTTAAATTAAATAATATATCTGGTTAAGCAAAAATTAGGCTGTCTGAAAGGCTTGAGAGATTTTTTGCTCAAACCCTGGCTGATTCCGATACACTATAGTGTCCTAACATTCAAAGTCTCACTAAAAGTTGTATCAAAAATTATCAAAGTTGTTGTAGCCCATCAGCTAAACCAGACAAGCCACAAAGGTAGCGCCAGAAATAATCCGATAAACGTCAAGGCAATACTACTGGCTAATAAGTTTCGATCCAAGTCATACACTTCTGCCAAAATTAGTACAGAAAGCCCTGTGGGTGTTCCAGACATTAACACCAGCACTAGCCGTTCTTCACCAGTAACACCTAAAAAGGTAGCGCCTAATCCTACTAATACAGGTACAACAAATACTTTTAGAACACTGGCAATTGAAGCAATTTTCAAACTTTTCCAGCCCGTGATTGTACCGAGTCGCAGACCAACAAGTAACAAAGCTAAGGCAATAACTACCCAAACAGCTTGTTCTAATCCTGTCTCAACTACTGCTGGTAATTCAATAAATTGAGTACTCAAGCCGAGAAAAAATGTCCACAAGCTGGGAACTGTGACTAAATCCCGTAACTGAGTCCACCAGTTGTTGTTGATTTTGCTCTTGCCAAAATAGCTGGCAATTAATACAGCAACTCCATAAGTACCGATAACATTGTTGGTAACACTGAATAATACTGCCCAGTCATTGTTTCTTGGACTAGTTAGTACTTGAGTAAGTGTGAGTCCGACGAAACCTGTATTACCTAGAATGGCAGCTAGAATAAAACTGCCCAAACTGGCTTGCATCAAAGACATATCTACTGCTAAGTCCGAGTTTGGTAAATCTGGCTGTTGTTTTCGATTTCTGAACCATTGTAAAGCTTGCCAAATCAACAACGCTAAAACCAGACTTAGCAATAATACTCCAACTGCCACTCCGGGTATGACGAGACCATGAGATAAATCAGTGTGACGCGCCAAAACTAAAATTTGTAATGGCACTCCCACCCAATACAACCCATTACCAAGCCACTTAAGGAAACTATCTGGAATTAGCCGAGAGCCTAGTAATCCTATCCCAACCCAAATGAGAAAAGGAGTATAGGCATGAATCAGACTGTCAATCATGGTAGAGTGGCACCTTGGTTGAGGTGTCAAAAAGAATGCTGTTGTTAGTATGCCAGCACAGCGCTCTTTATGAGAAAAGAACTCAGGAGTCAGAAGGAAATTAGGGCAACATCTTTTCCCATACAGACAACCCCTAGATACCTAGAGAATTCTGAATTCTGTATGCTGACTCTTGATTTAATTTGAATATGCCTCCATAGGCAAACAAGAACAAACAAAATTCCTGTCACCAAAAGCTGCGTCAATACGACCAACACTAGGCCAGAATTTAGATTCCCGTGTCCAAGGTGCGGGGTAAGCGGCTTGTTCGCGGGAATAGGGATGAGTCCAGTCCCCAACGATGAGACTTTCGGTTGTATGAGGTGCGTTCTTCAAGAGATTATCCTCAACATCCATTTTGCCTGATTCGATGTCGGCGATTTCTTGGCGAATAGCAATGAGGGCATCACAAAAACGGTCTAATTCTGCTTGAGATTCGCTTTCTGTGGGTTCCACCATGATAGTACCTGCCACAGGCCAAGAGACAGTCGGCGCATGGAAACCATAGTCCATTAAGCGTTTAGCAACATCATCAATATCGATGTTGGCGGATTTTTTGAGCGATCGCAAATCTAAAATACATTCATGGGCAACCAGGCCATTTTTGCCTTTGTATAACACTGGGTAGTAGCTTTCAAGCCTCTTGGCAATATAGTTAGCATTCAGAATTGCCACTTTCGTAGCTTCTGTTAAACCAGTCGCCCCCATCATAGCGATATACATCCAAGAAATTACCAAAATGCTGGCACTACCCCAAGGTGCGGCGGCGACTGCGCCTGTTGAGTGCTGAGTGGATTTATTGAGAGGAACTACAGCGTGTCCAGGTAAAAAAGGTACTAGATGGGAGGCGACACCAATTGGCCCCATACCAGGGCCACCGCCACCGTGAGGAATACAGAAGGTTTTGTGCAAATTCAAGTGACAAACATCTGCACCAATATCGCCAGGACGACACAACCCGACCTGGGCGTTCATGTTCGCCCCATCCATGTATACTTGTCCACCGTGGCGATGCACAACCGCACAAATTTCTTGAATACCTTCCTCAAACACACCATGAGTTGAGGGATATGTCACCATCAAAGCGGCGAGTTCACTACTATGCTTTTCTGCTTTGATTTTGAGGTCATCTACATCAATATTACCGTCACCATCACAGGCAACGGCTACCACCTTCATGCCACACATTACCGCACTGGCGGGGTTTGTTCCATGTGCGGAGGTGGGAATTAAACAGATGTTGCGGTGTGCTTCGCCTCGACTGGCGTGATATTCGTGAATTACTAAAAGTCCAGCGTATTCACCTTGGGAACCAGCATTTGGTTGTAGCGAAATTCCAGCAAACCCAGTAATTTCCGCTAACCACGCCTCAAGTTGCTGGAACAGAATTTGATAACCCCGCGTTTGCGATGGCGGTGCAAAGGGATGTATCTTGCCAAACTCCTCCCAACTCACCGGAATCATTTCGGCGGTTGCATTCAGCTTCATTGTGCAGGAACCTAGAGGAATCATCGATGTAGTTAGCGATAAATCCTTAGTTTCTAGTTTGTGCAGATAACGCAACAACTCTGTTTCGGAGTGATAGCGGTTAAAGACAGGATGGGTGAGGTAGCTGCTTTGGCGAAGTTGAAGAATATCCGAAGTTGAGTTAGTTAATGCTTCTATAGAGAAGGGTAATTCATCTTTACCCGCAAAAATTTGCCACAGGTCGATTAAATCTTCTGGGGTAGTTGTCTCATCTAAAGAGATACCAACAGATGTCTCATCAAAAATCCGTAAGTTAATATTTCTGGCTTGGCATCCTGCAAGAATATTTTCTAGGCTGTGTGTGCCTAACTCTACTCGCAGGGTATCGAAGAAATTTTCACAACTAATCTTATAACCCAGACGCTTTAATCCTGTTGCCAAGATGAAAGTTAGCTTGTGGATATTCTCAGCAATATTCTTCAGTCCCTCTGGCCCGTGATAAACGGCGTACATACCCGCCATGACAGCCAGTAGCACCTGTGCGGTACAAATATTACTAGTTGCCTTTTCCCTGCGAATGTGCTGTTCGCGGGTTTGTAGCGCTAAACGTAATGCAGGCTTACCGTTGACATCTTTGGATAACCCAACAATGCGCCCTGGAACTTGGCGTTTATACTCTTCTTTAGTAGCAAAGTACGCCGCATGAGGCCCCCCAAACCCCAAGGGAATACCAAATCGTTGTGTGCTACCCACAGCAATATCAGCGCCAAATTCACCTGGTGGTGTAAGTAACGTTAAGCTGAGAGGATCAGCGGCGACTGTAACTAATGCGCCTACTTCATGGGCTTTGTCGATAAAGGCGCGATAGTCGTAAATAGTGCCATCGGTGGCAGGATATTGTAACACTGCCCCAAAAATCGGTTCAGCAAAATCAAAGGTTTGATGGTCGCCAACTAAGATGTTAATTCCCAGAGGTTTCGCCCGTGTTTGCAACACATCAATGGTTTGGGGATGACAGTCACGGGAAACAAAGTAGGTATGGGCTTTATTTTTGCTGACACCATAACTCATACTCATTGCTTCGGCGGCGGCGGTGGCTTCATCTAGTAATGAAGCGTTGGCAATTTCCAAACCTGTTAAGTCAATAATCATAGTTTGAAAATTCAGCAATGCTTCCAGCCGTCCTTGGGCAATTTCTGGCTGATAGGGAGTGTAAGCAGTATACCAACCGGGATTTTCTAAGATATTACGACCAATTACAGGCGGTGTAATGCAGCCGTAATATCCCATACCAATATATGAACGACACACTTGATTTTTAGCAGCAATGTTTTTTAACTTGGCTAAGGCTGCGTACTCACTTTGTGCGTCGGGTAATTGTAGCGTTTGCTGCGATCGGATGGCTTGTGGTACTGTGCGATCGATTAGATCGTCTAGGCTGGCAAAACCCAAAAATTTCAGCATTTGCTGAATTTCATCGGTGTTAGGGCCTATATGTCGCTGAACAAAAATAGAGGACGGTGAATTTGCTGGGATGGTAGACTTGGTTTGAGGTGCATGAGATACCACAAATCGAACTCCGGACGCTACTATTTAATATTTTGCAATAAAAAATTCTTTTAACAAGTTGGCATTTAAGGAAAAGTACGAAGTATGAAATTCATACTTCACACTTCACACTTCTTACATACCTTCTACCAAGGCGCTGTAATTATCAGCAGTCAAAGTATCTTCAAGTTCACTGGGGTCATTAACGCGCACTTTCAAAAACCACCCCTCACCATAGGGGTCATCTGATAGGACTTCAGGATCATCCATTACAATATCATTACGTTCTACGACTGTACCGCTGACTGGTGAATATAGTGTTTCAACAGCTTTCACTGATTCAACTGTGCCAAATTCTTCACCTTTCTCAACAGTAGTGCCAATTTCTGGCAATTCTACAAAGACAATACTACCTAATTGGTTTACGGCATATTCAGTAATACCGATAGTAGCAGTTTCACCATCTAGGCGTACGTATTCATGACTATCTAGGTATTTCAAATCAACAGGATATTTAGACATATCACTTACTCTCCAATATCAAAAAAATTATTGCCCAACAGTAATGCAGGTCATCTTTGATTATGAGCTTTACTGTAGATTGAGTAGTTCACAACACATTATTCCTTAAAAACTGCAAAGCATGAAGCAGAAAGTATGAAGTGAAATTACGCGTAGTAAATTGTCACTTGATCTTTCATTTTTTAGTTTTTGAGCGATAAAAGGGGCGTTTGACTACAACTGCTGGGTAAGTTTTCCCGCGAATTTCTACTTCTATCTGCTGGCCGACACTTGCTAGTTTAGTGGGAACGTAAGCCAAGGCAATGGGATAACCAAGTGTTAGAGAGATAGTACCACTGGTAATTTCCCCAACGACTTGACCTGCTGATAAAACTTGATAGCCGTGACGGGCGATGTTACGTCCTTGCATTTGTAAACCGACGAGTCGGCGTTGCACTCCGTTAGCTTTTTGCTGTTCTAAGACTGACCGCCCAATAAAGTCACCTTTACTATCAAGGTGAACTAACCACCCTAAACCTGCTTCTAGGGGTGTGGTGTTATCGTCGATGTCTTGGCCGTAAAGTGCCATTGCGGCTTCGAGGCGCAGGGTATCTCTTGCACCTAGTCCACAGGGAACGACACCAGCGTTGTAGAGACTACGCCATAATTCTATGCCTACTTCTGGGTTTACCATGATTTCAAAACCATCTTCCCCGGTGTAACCTGTACGGGCGATAAAGGCGGGTTTACCAAGGATGGTTGTTTGTAAATGACCAAATGCTTTGACTGGTTGTAAGTCTGCTTCTACTAATGGCTGGAAAAATTTAACAGCTTGTGGCCCTTGCAGGGCAATTAAAACTTTTTCGGGTGAGAGGTCTTGAAATTGAATTTCATCTAAATTGAGGTTTTGTAATAGCCATGTCTTATCTTTGGTTGTGGTCGCTGCATTGACAACGATCGCCACTTTCTCTTCACCTTGATAATAAACAATAATATCGTCAATAATTCCCCCTTGGGGATTGAGCAATACTGTATATTGGGCTTGACCAGGTTGTAAGCGACTCAAGTCTGAAGGTACTAAACCCTGGAGTTGGTCAATGACTTTTTTCCCTTCCAGGGTAAATTTGCCCATGTGGGAAATATCAAACATCCCAGCAGCATTTCTCACCGCTTCATGTTCGCTGGTGATACCGCTGTATTGTACAGGCATTTCCCAACCACCAAAGCTGGTCAGGCGGGCTTTGAGTTCTACACCCAGTTGATATAAAGGAGTTCGCGCCAAGGATGCGGCGATGTTTTCTTGATTAGCCACAGGTAGTTATGCTCTTCAACATCTATATATCCTAAGTCAAGGCAGAAATTTTATACTTCAGACTTCACCCTTCAGACTTCAACCTAGTAATGTTATTTATAGAAGTGTTGAGATTTGTTAAGAATACATTATGAAATATTTCCGCATACTAGCTAGTTTTGCTTTGGCTATGGTTCTATTTTTATTTCCCTTGTCGGCCGAGGCTGCGAGTTCTTCGAGTATTACTCGTTCTGCGGGAGATGAAGTTAAGGGAAAAGATTTTTCTGGTCAAAGTTTAATTGGGAGTGAGTTTACCAACATTGATTTAGAGAATGCTAATTTTAGCAATGCTGACTTACGTGGCGGCGTGTTTAACGGTACTGTTCTGGAAGGGGTGAATCTGCACGGTGTAGATTTTAGCAATGGCATAGCTTATCTAGCCAGATTCAAAAACGCTGATTTAAGTGATGCAGTTTTGACAGATGCAATGATGCTGCGATCGACTTTTGATAATGTTGAGGTTACAGGTGCAGATTTCACTAATGCAGTGTTAGATAAAACGGAAATTAAAAAACTCTGCGCTAAAGCTAGTGGTGTCAATTCTAAAACTAGTGCAGATACACGCGAGTCTTTAGGTTGTAAGTAAAGTTATAAAAATAACCCTCCTGAGATTTGGGAGGGTTACTAAATACAAATTCCACAACGCAGAGAAGTCTAATCATGTATCAAATTTCGGATGTTTGGAATTACTCTGGATTTGTAGCTTTGTCATCCGTTATCTGAAGATTTCTTTCTATTTGAAATCTTTGTTCGGCGTTACGGAGAAAATAGCCATCAACCATCGCCGAACCTAATAATTTACCTAATTCTTCACGGTTAGTAGTAATAACAGTATTAAATCTGTCATGAGGTAAATTGCCCAACATGGCCACAATAGCCTGTTGAATTAATTGTAATACTTCTGCCGAGTCTGGTTTAGATAGTTGGACAACGGTATCTCGATTTAGAGATTGAACATATTGCCAAAACTGATTTTTATTAGCATCTGCTGGCATAAAATTATCTGGCTGATGATGGGAAATATTACTCATAGGATTATTTTCTGTTGCGCTTCACTATATTGAATTTATCAATTATTCTAAATTTAGAAATTCAGATTAACCGAACATCAGAATTATGGTTTTTTCTACATAGAGTAAGCCAGTCATTCACAAGAGTATTTTTGTACATAATGTATCAAAACCAACTAGGGCAAAATTATATTTTATATAAATTTTTGACGAATTATAGGCAAGTAGATAATTAATTTGATAACATCATAAAACCGTTATTAGATGGCACAGGATATACCCTGTAAAATTATCTTGGCATCTACAGTTTGTTAATAGCTGGCAACTTGCATATTAATTTACGGCTGCTGACTTTAGCCGTTTTGCTATAGCCTCATTGATTGTGTTTGAATTTTTCTCTTCAGAAAAGCATCTATCTCTATTGACCGCTACAAGTATTCAATTTGGAGACAGAAATGAAAAAGTTAGTTCCGTTTATCATCAGTAGCATTCTGTTAGTTGGTGCTTTTGGTTGTCAAGAAACTCCTAAAGATGCTGCTAAAACACCTAGCACTAATAATGAATCTTCCCCAGCATCAGTAAAACCTGCTTCACAGACTACTCAAACGACAGATAAAACACCTAAAACTGCAACTGAAAAAACAGCAGAAACAAAAAATACTCCTGTAACTACAAAATCTGAGGGTGAATTAAAAAAGGAAGTTACCAAAAAGCTGAAAGCAGACTTACCAAACAATCAATTAGAGGTGGAAGCTAAAGCAGGTGACATTGTAATTAAAGGTACTGCTGCTTCTAGTACAGAATTACAGAAAGCAGAAAAATTAGTTAAAGAAGTCCAAGGTGTGAAGAGTGTGAAAGTAGAAGCAAAAGTGCTAGTACCAAGCAAAATTTAAATCTAGCTAAAAATCAGTTTAACAGGACTACAATCTCTGTAAGTCCTGTTTTTTATTGCTGATATTTGCTATTGATTATTTGATAAATTTATCAAAGTAAAGAATCATTACCGGATTAAATTAATTTGTATTTGACAGGGATAATTACTGTATTTTGTGCATCACAACAGATTGTTGCTAACCCAAGGTTTAAATGTGAGGGTGCTGTGAATAAAAGTTTTGATTTAAAGTGCTTATCTGGATTCATAAACATAACTAAATATACTAAAGTCGCTCTCCCTGTGATTAGTCTCGCGTTGGCGGCAATTATGCCTAATGTTGCTACAGCCGAGACTGTGATGCAAAAAGTTGCGCGTACAGGGGTACTGACTGCGGGTACCAGTAAAGATGCACTGCCTTTTGCTTACACAGATAACCAAGGTAAGCTGACTGGTTATTCTGTAGATATGTTGAATTTGATTAAACAACAATTAGAAAAACAATTAGGCAAAAAAATTCAATTAAAACTAGTTGGCGTGACTCCTGCACAGAGAATTCCCAAAATAGTTAAGGGCGAAGTTGATATTGTTTGTGATGCTAGTAGTTTTACTTGGGAACGAGATAAACAAGTTGATTTTTCGGTGAGTTATGGTGTGACTGGAACGCAATTATTAGTGAAATCAGGAAGTAATCTTGGTTCGGCTGAGTCGTTGGTTGGTAAACGAATTGGTGTTTTGGCGCAAACTACAAATGAATTAGCCATTAGACAGGCGCAACCCCAAGCTAAATTGGTGTATTTGAAAAGCCGTGCAGAAGGATATGCGGCTTTGGAACAAGGCAAAATAGATGCTTTTGCATCCGATAGTATTTTGTTGGAGGGATGGTTGCAAAAGGCCAAAAATCCTGATAATTTTGCGATCGCACCTGATAGACCTTTTTCACGAGAAGGTATAGCCTGTATGGTTCCAGAGGATAATTCTAAGTTCCTCGACGCTGTAAATTATTCCCTGGTCAAGTTCATGCAAGGCTTTGTCAACGACGATAGTCAATATGTGGCTATTTTTGACCGTTGGTTCGGGCCGCAAGGTGCAGTTTTTCTGAATCGAGATTTACGCGATTTAACTGTGGAAACAATGCAATTAGTGATTGAATTTCGTGAGGAAATTCCGAAAAGAGAGTTTTAATTAGGGGTGTCAGGGTTTAGAGTGTAGGGAAAAATATATGACTCAGCACTCAGCACTATTCAATATAGGCGGAAACTTGAGATTTACTCAATTCATGTACTAAACGATGTGCTTGGTGTAGGTAGAGGGGATGTTGCAGAGTGGCGGGTATTTGATTCATTAAAGTTCTCGCCAGCTGCATATCGCAACCAGTGACGCGTGAAATCACGGCTGCGCCTTCAAAGGTGGCTTCTGGGGAAATGGTTTTTGCGACTCGCACCCAACATTTACCTGTTTTGATGGTTCCGCGTTCGACTGCTTGTAGCCCTTCAATGGTGGCTAAAACTATTAAGCGATCGCCTACAATTAATTTCATATCATCAGAGGGCATAAACTTGGGTGTATATTGGTTCGCTCTCAGATGAAAAATTGGCACTAGTCCGTAGCCATAAGCAATATCAGCGATTAATTTGCCATTGAGGGTGTCGTCAGCTTCAATTTGATATTCGGTAACAAGAGTTGTTTGGTTATCTAAACGAAATAAATTTACAATATTTTCCCCAAATGCTGCACCTACAAAAGCCTCGGCGGCTAATTCATACACTCCCAAAACTCTCGCATAAGGTAGCAGGTTTGCCACATTTTCACTAAAACGTGGGTCAAAGGTACGAATGACTAAGTTGGCTTTTGGGTTGACGGTGCGTGCTTTTAAGGCAATTTCTAAATTTGTCACTTCATCATCGGTTACGACAATGACACTTTTGGCAGTTTGAATATGAACTTTAGTTAAAGCACTGTTAATGTTTCCTAAAACCAAAGGCATTTGGGGCAAGATTCCTGGTTCAATGTCTTTGGTATTTACGCCTACCAAGGGTTGTTTGAGTTCTTGCAACAACTCGGCGACTCTTCGACCAACTCTTCCCATCCCAACTATGACTACATGGTCTGTTTTGGGAATGGGGGGACGACGTTTAGAAAACTGAAATCTTGCAGATAAAACACGTTCGGTCATTAAAGCATAGAGAATGCCGACAAACAGTGTACCAGTAACGCTCATGGTAATACTAAATAAATGCAGCCACCATGTAATTACAAAAGGTATTTTTTGCTGACCAAATAAATCACCATAGCCACCGAGACTCAATACCAAAGCCACATTCAGCGCATCTTGCCAGGTCATTTCGGGATACTGTGATTTATAAAGCAGTGTTCCTAACAAGAACAAAATCACCAAAAATAATGCGCCAATAAAAGCAACTCGACGGGTTTGAGTACTTTCTTCCCAAAACTGAGTTAATTTGTGGTGCAGATTTTGCCATTTTATCTCAGTGACAATCTCATTCCAGGATTGTCCAAATGTGTTCATCTGTTTTGGGGAATGAGTAGTGAAATTTTCAGTTGCTTCTACATAAAAAATAGAGTCTCCGGGAAGGAGTTTAGCATCTGGTTTCCATTGATAGAAACCTTTGGCTAGAGGTTTTCCGGCTCTGGCGTGGACAAGTACACGGCGATGGCTGGTATTAACTTCGGAAAGACAACAATGACTCCAACGATGGGAACCATTGATGTGTACTCCGAACACTTGCAGTAAACGGTTATTTAAATTAAAAAATCCTCTGGTTTCACAGCCTAATGCGGCTAAAGCAAAACTATTAGCTGGTAATTGCGTTGCTTCAAAGGCGATAAAATTACCCAAACTTTGTTGTAGTAACTCATTCAGGTTATCTTGGGCGGAACGGATAACTAAACGCACTTGCGGATTAAGCGATCGCGCAGCAAATGCTGCGGCTATATTCACGCACTCATCACTTGTTACAATCAAAATTGCCCGACACTGTTTAATTCCTGCTTGTTCTAATATTTTTGGTTGGCGACAATCACCAGTGACTAATTTATCTATACAATCTGGTAATTCAGGAATTTCCCAAGTTTGAGTATTTATCTCTTCAATTGCATTGACTTTAACTCCAAATTCCTTCAGCACAGATACGCAATATTGCCCTAAACTGCCCAGTCCACAAACTAAGAAAAAGTTCGGATCTATTGTTGCATTCTGTCCCATATTTGGATGATAGTCAGCAGATTTTATTTTACTTTTTTAGAATTAATGTTGAAAAAAATTAATTCTTTTATTAGTTTGTAGGGTGGGCATTGTAGTACCCACCCTACGGTTACTGTATGAATTGCTGCGAGCCATGTATAACAGCCAAAACCTCTATTTGTTCGGGCTTAATATAATAAATAATTCGATATGAACCTTCAATTACTTCACGAATCTGCTCAGTTTCAAACTCTGGCACAATTCTGCCAGATAAAGGAAAATTAGAAATTTGTTCCGAACGTCTGGTAATTCGGTCTACTATCCTTGCTGCATATTGTGGTGAGTTTTGGGAAATGTAAGTGTAGATAGCTGATAAGTTTTCTATAGCTGTTTCTGTCCAAAAAACTTTCACTCTGGTAGTCCAAATTTTGCCCTAACTGCTTGTACAGAAGTTACTCTACCAGCCTGAGAGTCAGCAAGTCCAGCCTCAATTACTTGTCTGACATAAATCTCGTACATTAGATCATCCCATGTACAATTATCAGGCAATTGCTCAATTAATTTTTTTGCTTCTTCTTTGATGTTTAGTTTTTCCATATATCTTTAAACAATCGCTTTATGTCTATATTGTAGGCGATCGCAATTGCCTCATCACATTCCCCAAGATACCCGACTTCTTCAAGAAGTCGGGTATCTGCGCCTCCAGAATTATCCCAACCCGAATAGTTTAGAAATTACAGGTAATAATTTATTTGCGGCTTCTACCAATGTGGCGACGGCGGGTAAGCCAGAAAATAAACCTTTTAACATGGTGATGGCTGTCTTAGCAGTTTTTTGCTTGGTCTGTTCTTGGGGATTTTGGCCTGCTTCGGCTAAGGTTTTGACTTGTTCTAAAGCCTCGGCTTTGTCTTCATCAGATAATTCTGAAGATTGGGAAATTGCCGCTTGTAATTGTGTGAGTAATTCTTTAATTCCTGGTTGCTCACTATTGGGGGAATCGGGTAACTCATTAATGGCAATATTGACATTGCCGCTAATTGTTCCTAAGTTGGCAACAGAACCACCACCCGCAATACCACTAACATTACTGCTGCCTTGAATACTAATGCCGCTAATATCAGACACTTCATTATCTCCTTCTATATAATATTTGGGCTGCTTGAGAGCAGTTGTCAGCATCGTTTCTAAACTACGAATGCGATCGTCTTTTTCTATAAGTAATGATTGTTGACTTTGAGATAAAGCTTTGAGTTGATTATAATCTGCAAAATATTCAGCACTCAGTTGCGATTTATTAACATCTGCCGCAGTTTTGGCGCGGAGTAATAATTTATCATCGCCGCGTTTCTCCATTGCAACGATTTCTAACTGAGCTTCGGGATGATTTTCTGCTAATTTCTTAAACGCAATAGCAATGGCGCGAGGGTCAACGCCTTGATTGTGATATAGGTCGAGGGTGTCAAAAATTGGTTGAATAAATTCGGCAAAGTCGCCGTCTTGAAAGACTTCTTGTTGATTATCGGGTTTGCGGAGGGGGTTGGGGTTGGCTTTGGTGGGTAAACGCATAAAGACATATTCACACCTCACACCATGCAATTTAGTATCATTTGTAATACCCCAATCTTCAATGAATGCACCTGTGAGAATTGCGCCTGTGAAATCGGTTGCGTCTAGTTGGGTTTGTTTAAGTTTGGCTCTGGATAAATCAGCATCTTGTAAATTAGCTTCACTGAGGTCAGCGCCGATAAAGCTGGCATCTGCTAGGTTAGCTTTTTGGAAGTTGATACCCCGCAGGATTTGGCGATCGAAGTTTTTGTCTTGTCCTTGTCCGGTAACTAACAGTTGACGAACTTGTGAGTTTTGCAGATAGGTTTTACCAGGGCGAACACGGTCAAGCATTTTGGCTTGATGCCAACAAGTAAGGGTGAGATTAGCGTTGCGGAAATCTGTGCTTTTGAGTGTGGCTTTGGTGAAGTCAGCATTGGTTAAGTCAGCGTTACGAAAACTTGTACCACCTATAGCTGCAAAGGCAATAGCTGAATTACGAACTAGAGAATATTTTTCGTTTCCTTTCATCGCTTGCCAAGCGATGTAAATGTCTAGTAAAGTTCCAACTAAGGCAAAGGCTGCTGTTGCAACTTTAGATAGAGATAATTTACTAACTGAGACTAGTACTCCAGTAGCTACTCCAGTTAAGGCTACAGCTACAGCTATGGCTAATACTCCAGTAGCTGCTTCTACTATGGCTAGGGTTATGACTAGTCCAAATGTGCTTATTCCCGCAAACACTAAGGCAAAGCATCCAGCAGAGGCAATGGCTACACCTAAATTGAAATAGCTATCTCCGCCACTGATAATTATTATGAATGCTGTAGCTATAGTAAATGCAAAGGCTCCGACTCCTAAATCGAATGCTACTCCCAAACGAATTGTTAAGAAGTAGAAAGCAATCAATATGAGCAAAATAACCCAGCCTACTGGCTGGTATTCTGTACGAGATAAGATAAATGTTGACGATACAAAGTAACCGTTGAAAGTCCAGAAAATTCCTAAAGTTACTGAAAGTTGGAATGAAAAAGGAATTAATAGAATCGCTAAATATTTGAGAAATCCAGCTTTGGCGTGGCTAAAGTTTGCTCCTGTTAAGTTAGCACCGCTAAAGTTTGCGCCTTGAATATCGGCATAGCTAAAATTTGCACCCGTAAGGTCTTGTTCTTTAAAGTTGCGCCCTCGAAGATTTTGACCAGAGAAGTCTAAAGCCATTATGTAGTTTTACGCACTTAGGCAAATTTTACTACACGCTTTAGCCTATAAACTTAAGAGTGCTGAGTTTACACAAATCTTGGTTGAGCGTATCTGTCCCGCTTGGAAATAAATTCCGAGTCTCATAACGCAGACTCATTGCGATCGCGTCGTTCCACTGCGTTGCATTCGCAATGATATATCATAAGTAATCTGCTGGATATGATATGGCGCGATCGCACTCATCTTAAATAAGGACTGGAAATTAAAGAAACATCTTTCTCATTTCCAATCCTCAAGTAACTATCGCCAATCTTCCCAGTTTTGATTAAATATTGAGGTGTCAGGGAAGGCAGTAGGATTGCCATTTTGCTCTAACAAGCGTTTCAATGCTTGCAGTTGTGGTTCTGGTTTGGGTAAATCATCCACTATTTGGTATGGTGCAATATGATTTTTTAAGGCGAAAGCTACTACAGTTCCCGCCGCAGCACCAGAAGACCATTCAAAGGAATGTACCCGATAAGCTGCTGAAGCAATATGACTAGTAGCGATACTTTTACCACCAACGATTAAATTATCAATTTTTTGGGGAATCATTGCCCGTAGCGCAATTTGGAATGGATAAGCTTGTCCTGCGCCGCGTCTTTCGCCGGGACGTTCTTTGTTACCTGGGGTTTCTGGTGGACTTTGCACCATGCAAGGATGAAAGTCGATGGCGTAATGACCAATACCTACAGCATCTGGGTAAATTGTCGAACGGCTGCGGCGTAATGCTTTATCTGGTGAGACTTGCCCAGTAATTACTGATGCAGCTTCTAAACCTGCCAGTGTCGCTTTTAACTGACGATAAGTATCCGCAGTTAAAGTTTTGCGGTAGTACTCATCGTTGTAGTTGCGGCGAGAAATATCAACTTCCCAAATAGTAAAGCCTTGGGGCTGTCCCCAACTAGGGCGACCAATTATCCGCCTACCTTCTCGCATATAGGGATATTTTGACAAGCCATGCACCGTTCCCATTGGTGAATTTAAGCCTGTCAGCAATCGATTTCGTGTTTGCGGTTCTTTTACACCCTTGCCTAACTGAGAATCTGTAGTTCCAGCGACTAGCCAGTAATAATATGCCAAGGCGTTTTCTTCACCTTTGCGGAGGGTTTCTGTCCTGAGTCCGCCCATCCAACCGCCTGGTTTTAACTGTCCCGCGGCTTGCAATTGTTGACGAGTGTAAACTAAGTTATCTTTGGCAGTACCTGGACGGTAGTCGTTACCCCAAGTCCAGTTTTGCATAGAGATATCTCCTGGGGTGGGTGCAGTAAATTTCACACCGTTGAATTGTGTGGGTTGTCCGGGGGTGGGGTTCCAGATGCGGCGGTAGGTAAAAACTAAACCAAAGTTGGCTAATCTTTTTAATTCATAGCTGAAATATGGTGAATACTGTAAATAGAATGGGGGCATTGTTTGGGGTTGTGGTTCCCTAGTAGCCTCCATTGCAAAGGTATAGGTAAAACCTTGAGTACAGTAAGGATCATTACTGGTGCTGGAAGCAGAAGGTTCGAGGAAAGAACGCCCATCAATACCCAAACGATAGGGAACATCTGCTAGGGCAATAATTTCGCCAGTTTCACTTGCATCAACAACGTACCACTGGGGAGAATTGCTGGTGGTGGATTTTTTGCTAACTTTGGGAACAAAGCGAATAATCTTTTTGCTCAAGCGAGATGAGTTTTGGTAGGTATAAGCATCTTTAAATGTTTGCGCTAGGGTAAAGGTGTTGAGGGGTGGTGCGCCTTTAGCTGCTTGATGTTGAATGGCGATCGCACCATCAATGATTTTCCCACTAGAATTAATATTTACTTCCTTAATTACAGTATTAGGAAACCATTGCAATTTCCCTTTGCCCTTTTTTTCTGCATCTTTGAGCATCTGTATCAGAATTGTGTGGGCATCACGGGGTAAAAAACAAGAGTCACTTACCCAACACTCACCAGGGTTAAGTTTGCCGTAATGGCGTTGAATCCTGTTGCGTAATTCAGTATACCCGCGAGAATAGAATTGGCGATCGCGTTGGGTTGGTCGTTCATCTAACGCAGATGTCCCCTGAGAAGAAATTTGTCCCCCCAACCAATCAGTAATTTCTGTTAAACACACTGTTCGGCCTGCTAGTAACCCTTCGTAAGCTGTGGCTACCCCAGAAAGTCCACCACCGACTACTAACATCTCGCAATTTACTGTTTGATCTGGCGTTCTCGGCGGTGCAGCAACAATAGTAGAGTTAGGTAAAAAATATGTTGAGACTAAGCTAAGACTGAAGAGTGTTGCTTGAAAACCAGCTACTATGCGTCTGCGCTTCATGATTTGAGAACTCTTTCAACTCCTGTGCCAACTTGTAGACGGTACCATTTCCGAAATGTTCACCACAAGTCACTGTAGATAGTTGAAGGCTAATATTTGCCTTCTTATATCGGAAACATTTGGCTGTCATTTATCCTTTGTAATCACATCAGTTTCAAGACAAGTGGGCTTATATTCCCTTTTTTTCAAAACTGCTGTACACTTTTTTAATCTTGTTCAGCAACAATTTTAACAAGAGATAGCAGTACATTTACTATTCCTTTTATGAACATTCCAAACATAGAGACAGCCCAAATAAGATTTTTTGATAGTATTTACAGGTCTTGTGTCGAAAAATGTAGACATATAGCAAGTGTTCCTAGTATGTTTGAGGGTTTAGATCGCGGCACAGCAGTGTTATGTAACGAAACAGAATGTGACCGATACATTGCTTGTTATGGTGGACATCATTTTCACAAGCTTTGTGCTGCATTTGACTGCACTAACTTTCTCTACACTGATGGTAAAAATATAGAAATTATCGATTGGGGATGTGGACAAGCACTTGCAACTTGCGTTTTGATTGACTATTTCATTCAATATTGTATCAAACCCAATATCACATCAATTACCCTTATAGAGCCATCTTCAATAGCACTAAATCGTGGTTGCTATTTTATTAAGCAAATGTTTCAAAATAATCTTTCTACATCAACTATGCTAAGAGTAGTTAACAAGTATATTGATGATTTAAATTCTAGTGATTTAGTTTCAGACCAAAATACTATTAAAATTCACATTTTCTCCAATATCATTGATGTAGAAGCATTTAATCTAGAACAACTATATAGATTAATGACTAATTCTTTCAAAGGATTAAATCGCATTATTTGTACAAGTCCAGGTAATCATCGTAAAGATAGGTTAAATAAATTTCATGAGTTATTTTTACAATCTTGTCAAGTTACAAACTCAGTAACATCAAATGAATCAATTGATGGTGAAGTTTTCTACGTTAAAACTAAAAGATATGAGATGGTTAAAATAGATAGGTATGAGATACAATTCACGGTAAACTTGCCAGAATACTAAGGAATAATATGAAAAGTAAAATTTCTCCAAGTTTTATTCAAGGAGACTTGTTCTCAGGGTTTATTAATGTTAAGGATGAAGCAAATGACGAGATAGTGGGTAAAAAATTATCTCTGCCAGATGCTGAAGTTACTTTTTATCGCAGTTTCTTTAGTCAGCAAGAAAGTGATGAGTTTTTTCGCTTGCTGCAAGATGAAATCAAATGGCGACAAGATAGTATGTATGCTTATGGCAAAGAGGTAAATTTGCCGAGAAAAACAGCATGGTATGGAGACAAAGAACACTCATATACATTTTCAGGTATTCATCTGGAACCAGAACCTTGGACACCAACATTGCTAAAAGTAAAAGAGCGCATTGAGAAGGTTATAGAAATACAATTTAACAGTGTTCTACTTAATCTTTACCGCGATGGAAATGATGGCATTTCTTGGCATACGGATGCAGAGAAAGAACTAGGTAAAAATCCTGTAATTGCCTCTGTCAGCTTTGGTGGTGCGAGAAGGTTTATGTTCAGACACAAGCACAACAAAGATTTGAAAGCTGAAGTTGAGCTAACACATGGCAGTTTTCTGCTCATGGCTGGTACAACACAGCATTTTTGGCAACACCAAATTCCAAAAACGTCAAAAAAGGTTGAACCCAGAATAAATTTGACTTTCAGGGTAATTTTTCCTCTCCACTGAGTTTCTTAAGTTACAAATCAACTTGAGAAACTCAGCTATTGTGCAGTGAGTACATACAACCGATAACTAAATTCTGTTATAGATTGGAAAAAGGCACAAACTCATCGAGATGGTTGTGATGTACAGCAAGAATCAATTTGTTTTAGCATTAGTCTTGAAAAGCGCGATCGCATTTTCACCCTTGCTGCTGTCTGCTGGTTTGGCTAGTGGACAAACTATACCACCCATCGCCAAAGCACAAACTGTAGCGCAGGTACTCTCAACTCCAGAACGGGAAGAATTAAACCAACTGCGGAAGCAAGTTCCATCTAATTTGAATCAGACAAATATTTTGCTCAATGTCTGGTTAGTTATACTCAGTCTATTTCCTGTCGCTGTAATTGCTTTATTTTGGTTGTTACGGCGAGTCGCAATTCGAGAAATTGTTGACAGAGCAATGGGACAGCTACAAGGCATAGAAAATTTACAAAATCAGATAACTATTGTTAAGCAAGAAGCCGAAAATTTGATTCAAGAAGTCAAAAAAATCAATCGAGAATTAGAAAATGAATCGGCAGCTTTACAGCAGAAGATACAACAAGAACAAGATAATTTATCTACTTTTTCTGCTGATTTAATGCAATCAAAAAATAGTATATTATCCAGCTTAGAAACAGAAATAAAGCACCTGCAAAAGCATATAGAACATATAGAATCTGAATTTAGTAATCAATTACAAGAGTTGCAGTTAGCTGCTGCACAAAAACGCGATATAAGTTTAGAGAATATAGGGAATTTAGAATCTGATTTTGCTTCGCACATTTCCGAAATCAAATTAGGCACTGAAAAACACAAGCATTTAACTTGGGACTATTTAGAAAAGTCTAAAAATGATTTCATAACTCAAATTACAAATCTACAATCGGATGTTCAACAGCAAAAAAATACCTTAATTGAAGGTTTGTTACAATCTCAAGCAGACTTGATCTCAGAGTTGGCAGGAATTAGGGTAGATGCTGAACAACAAAGAGATAGAACTAAACACAATATTTCCGAATTAGAACAAAGCTTTAATTTACATATATCAGGATTACGTTCTGAAAGTCAGCAGCGTAAAGATAACTTACTTGAAGAATTGGTCAAAAATCAAACAGAGTTTATCTCAGAGTTGGCGGGAATTAGGGTAAATGCTGAACAACAAAAAGATAAAACTCTGAATAATATCATAGAATTAGCAAATAGTCTGAAATCTCAACTTTCTATTTTGCCATCAGAGTATGAGCAACAAAAACAGATTTTATGGGAAAATCTGGAAAAATTACAAGCAGAAGCACAATTAGATATCCAAAATCGTCAAGATTTAATTATCGAAAATTTGGAAAAATCGGGTTTAGAGTTTGCTGCACAATTTTCAGAGTTACAGGTAAATGCTCAAAAACAAAAGTTATTCATTCTGGAAAAACTGGAAAAATTAGAAACGGAATTTGTGGCGCAACTTTCGGATTTACAATTAGATGCTCAACAACGTAAAGAGTCAATTCTGCAAGAAATTACAGAATCAAAAGAACAACAAACTCCAGAACCGCCAGTATCAGTAGAAGCTGATTTACAACAGGGTGATGATTTATTTGCCCAAAAGCAATATGAAGAAGCGATCGCCTGCTACAATCAAGCAGTCAAAATCCAGCCGGAGAATGCAACTGCTTGGTTGAAACGTGGTTTAACTTTCGCTAGATTAAAGCGTTATCAAGATGCGATCGCCTCTTATGATCAAGCTATCAAGTTGCAACCAGATTACCATCAAGCGTGGTGCGATCGCGGCGTAGCTTTCGGTAATCTCCGCCAGCATAAGCAAGCCTTTGCTTGTTTTAATAAAGCGACCAAAATCAAACCCGATGATGCAACTGCTTGGTTAAATCGTGGTCTATCCCTCATCGAACTGGATGAATACGAAGAAGCATTAGCTTCATTTGAGCAAGCATTAACATTTCAACCAGAATCTCCGAAACTGTGGGATAAACGCGGTTATACGCTGGTAAGATTAGGGCTGGATGATGATGCGATCGCGGCATTTAATCAAGCCATAGCCATTAAACCAGATTATGCGATCGCTTATTACAACAAAGCAGCTTGTTATGCACTGCAAAAACAAGCCGAATTAGCAATTGAATGTCTGCAACAAGCAATTGAAATTAATCCCAGATATAAAGAAGAAGCAGCGGATGATATTGATTTTGATGAAATTGCCAATAATGAAAGATTTCAGCAGTTAATCACTAGCTAGTTAGACTAAATTTGTTGCCTTAACCAATTACAAAAACTAACATGATAAAGACTGTAATAAATTTCTTTAGCTATTGATTTTAAATGTAGAAACTCGTGCCACTGATCTAAAATTACCTTAATTTCATATTCATCTGTATCTAACCTTGACGCTATAATTTCTCTTGGTATTGATTGCTCTTGAACTAATATATTTAACACCTGTAAAGCCATTGTTTGTTGTTTACAAATTGCTAAATTCATCTTTTCTAAATGATTTTGATAATAGAGTTGTAAGTTTGGGGGATAAATGTCTTTATTAGTTGCTGCTAAAATTTCGCTAACATACATAAAATTTGTTTCATCATTGTTAAGTGAAATATCTTCAAAATTCTTCTCTGCACTCAGACTATCATCAGAATGGCACAATTCATTTAAATAAGTTTTAATATATTCTTGGATATCAGCACGATTTTTTTCTAAGTACACTGATAAATCTAAAGATTGGGATGGGGTTTCAATTAATAAACCTGATTTATCTGTTAGAAAAGGACGACGAGTGAGGATAAAATAAACTTTTTCTGGTAAGTAGCGGGGTAAATAGAAAATATTTGATCCGCGTGGTTGATTGTTGATATCAATTCTATCGCAACCATCAATTGTAATAATCAATCTTTGTTGAAAATTTAATTTGTCGCTGATTTGTTGCAGTAACAACGATAAAAAACTACTATCTTCTACGGTAGATTCAATCAAATCAGCAGGTATATTTTTAATGCCTTGATTTTGAGCAATTTCTATTAATTGATTGTAAACCATCGCCAGGAATTCTTCAGCGCGACTTTTACCCAAAATTTCGACATTATAATAGATAGTTCCGGGATTTTGGCTAACATAATGGGCAATAATCGCACTCTTACCAATTCCCGGCTCACCAATAATAGTAAAATAGCCCCGGTCATATTGGTTGAGAAAGTTGTTAATAGCAGCAAAGACAAATTCACGTCCGACAAATTTGTGATTTTTGGCGTTAATAATTTGTCTAAATTCTGGGGGATATCTGGGAATATTACTTGTATTTTGGGTAATATTATTCATTTTTTAATCACCTTCTAACACCAGAAAATGAACACGTCCTGATTGTTCTCCTGCTACAATTGTCAAGCCATCTGGGGAAACAGCACAACACACAATAGATGTGTCACCAATAAAAGTAGAAATTTCTTTTCCTGTCTCTAAATTCCACAACTTTATCGTCTTGTCATCAGAACTAGAAATGGCTTTTTTGCCATCAGTGATAATTGCTACTGATCTGACCCAATTTTGATGACCAGTCAAAGTATAAATTTCCTTTCCTGTCTCTAAATCCCAAAGTTTTAGAGTTTTATCATCAGAACCAGAAAGGGCTTTTTTGCCATCTGGAGTAATTGCTACTGTTTTGACTCGATAAGTATGACCAGTGAGGGTAAAAATTTCCTGACTTGTTGCTAAATTCCATATTTTTAGAGTGTTATCCCAAGAACCAGAAATAGCTTTGTTTCCATCAGGAGTAATAGCTACCGACCAGATTGCACCTCTATGACCTCTAAGGGTAGAGAGTTCTTTTCCTGTCTCTAAATCCCACAATTTTAGGGTGTTATCTTCTGAACCAGAAAGGGCTTTTTTACCGTTTGCAGTAATAGCTACTGCCCATATTGAACCTTGATGACCAGTGAGGGTGAAAATTTCCTGACCTGTTTCTAAATTCCACAATTTTAAGGTGTTATCAGATGCACTAGAAAGAGCTTTTTTGCTATCTGGAGTGATAGCTACTGCTGTTACCCAACCTTTATGACCTGTATTTGCATAAGCTTCTAAAGGAAGAGTAAAAATTTCCTTTCCTGTTGGTAAATCCCAGAGTTTCAAAGTTTTATCATCAGAACCAGAAACAGCTTTTTCACCGTTTGGAGTAATAGCTACTGCATTTACCCAGTCGTTATGGCCTGTTTGATTAAAGATTTCTTGATCTGTTTCTAAATCCCAGAGTTTTAGAGTTTTATCATCTAAACCAGAAAGAGCTTTTTTGCCATCTGGGGTAATGGCTACTGCATTTACCCATTCGTTATATCCAGTAAGGATAGAGATGGACTTTCCTATTGCTAAATCCCAAATTTTTACAGCTTTTTTGCCATCTGGGGTAATGTCTAATATATTTGCAGCGTCGTTATTATAACGTTTGCCAGGAAGAGTAAAAATTTCTTTTCCTATTTCTAAATCCCAGATTTTTATGGTTTTATCATAAGAACCAGAAACGGCTTTTTTGCCATCTGGGGTAATTGCTACTGTTCTTACCCAGTTGTCATGACCAGTTAAAGTAAATATTTCTTGACTTGTGTCTAAATCCCAGATTTTTAGAGTTTTATCATCAGAACCAGAAATGGCTTTTTTGCCATCTGGGGTAATTGCTACTGTCTTTACCCAATTGTTATGGCCTCTGAGGGTAAATATTTCTAACCCAGTTTCCAAGTCCCAGAGTTTCAGGTTGTGGTCATCAGAACCGGAAACAGCTTTTTGACCATCTGGTGTAATTGCTACTGCATTTACCCAATTGTCATGACCAATGAGAGTCAAAATTTCCTGACCAGTTTCCAAATCCCAGAGTTTCAGGGTATGGTCATCGGAACCAGAAACTGCTGTTTGTCCATCTGGTGTAATTGCTACTGCATTGACACAGCCGTAATGACCAGTCAGGGTGGAGATTTCTTTTCCTGTCTCTAAATTCCAGAGTTTCAGGGTATGGTCATCGGAACCAGAAATGGCGGTTTTGCCATCTGGTGTAATTGCTACTGCATTGACGCAGCCGTAATGACCAGTGAAAGTAAAAATTTCTTTTCCTGTCTCTAAATCCCAGAGTTTCAGGGTACTGTCATCAGATGCAGAAATGGCTTTTTGACCATCTGGTGTAATTGCTACTGCACTTACTGAGTGATTATGTCCTGTGAGGGTACGCAGTAGATTTCCGTCTGGAGTAGTTAAGCTGGCTGTAGTCGGACGGAATCGCGGAATTTCACTTTTACTTTGGACTGCATCTGTTAATATTGTCTGGATTTCTGACTGCGGGAAAGCCTGTAATCTTCCCCATAATTGCCCGACTAATTGGGTTTTATCTTGATTCAAAACATGGGCGGATAACTGTAAAGCACGTTTAATTAATTTCAGAGTTTTGATTTTATCTGGATCTAGTTTTTCGTCTGCTTCTAAGTTCGCTAATATCTCTGGATCATCAATCAAATCATAATCCCTAATCAGGGCTTCTACTCCAAAGTGCGGATCTTGAATTTTGAGAGCAATAAAATCAAAATCTGTGAGAGTTTGATAATATATTGCCGAGTTTCCTGCTTTTAATTGTTTTTCAGGAAATTGACCCATAAACAAGTTTTGAAATTCTGGTGATTTTGCGGCTAATTTAGTAGAAATTTTACTCATTTATGCCATCTCATTGAGCATATACTCAGCCATAATTTTATTAACTTCTCTAAACAGTTTGCGTCCTTTACCTAATTTATCTTGCCCTTTGAGAAACTCTAAGAAACTCCGATGATAAATACTATAGTAAGTTTTTCCTTCTTCTACATTGACTGTCGGTGTTACATATTCAACCCAATCATTTAACACCGATTTCACATTATATTCATCTTCATCAAGAATTTCTGCAATCATGCTGAGAGATATTGCTTCACCTCTTTCTACTAAGATATAAAGTATTTTCACCTTTTGTTCATTAGATTCATTATTCATCCCCATCCGCTGCCAATGAGTTGTATAATAATCTTGCAGACCTTGGGGTAATCCTTTTAAAGTTAAATCGTTATATTTACCTTCAGAAATTCCCGGTAATAGATAGCGTAAATATATGAAATTATTTTCACTCTTAACAGCTATTTCCTGAGTAAAAGTCTCTTCTGAAATATGGCGATCGCTAATCCAAACTTTCAGCTGATGATCATTCTGCAAAAAAAGTTGAATATACTCTTTGACATCTTCCTGACTCGCAGCTATATAATCACTTTTTGTTAAATCTAATTCATCCACAGGCGTATCAGGAGACAACGTTAAACGTTTAGTTTCTTGAGTATAAGGTCGTCTAGTCAGTAAAAAATAAATCCCATCAGGTAGATTTTGAGGTAAATCTAAAAGATTACTATTTCCGGCTTGTTCTACTTCATCCAGTGCATCAACAACAATAACAAGTTTTTGCCCTTTGAGTTCTTCACTAGCTTTTTGCAGTAAGGTTCTTAAATCAGCATTTTCTGAGTTTTGTAGAGCATACCGCTTAATTAATTGTTGGCGGATGTTAGCTAAAAACTGTTCTGGTTTATTGCGTCCTTCTGCGAATACATTAAAATAACAAGGACATTTGATCATCGAAATATATTTAGCTGCGATCGCACTTTTTCCCATCCCTGCATCCCCAATCACAGTAAAATAACCTTTGGGTTGAGTGGCGAAAAATTTATTAATAGCTTTGAACACAAAATCACGCCCACAAAATAGGCGCGTTTTTTCAAAAATTAAGGCTTTAAACTCTTTGGGATAAACATCTAGATTCCAATCTGGATAAGGCTGATATTTAGATGATTTAGTTTGTTTGGCAACTGCAATAAAAGTTTCGCCAAATTCCTCTAATTCCGCCGAAAAATTAATTTTACTATGAATAATCTGTGTTTTGAGTTCGCTATTTTGATTCAGAAATTTTTTGGTATTTTCTACAAACCCAAAACCAGCATTATTACTATAAGCATCCCAAAAAAAATCTTTAATTACTTTCTCTCTCAACAAGTTTAAAATTGCTTCTGGTTTAAATACGCCATACTTTACCAGTGTGTAAGCATAAACAGTATCAACGTCATCAATAATTTGAGTAGGATTGAGTTTTAATTCTTGTAAAACTTTAATAACAGCTTCGTTTTTTTGAGCTTGTTTAATAATTATTTGACTAGCTTGAGGCGCATATTTCTTAATTACTGAAGTAATGACAGCAAACTCTATCATAGTTTATACTTAAAGACTACTGATAAAAATAAACTAAACTATACAATAACCCTTCTTGAACTAAGATTATACTTATATAAGTTTTTTGTATATAATTTAACATAATTTTAGAGGTAACTAGCTAAATTTAAATATAAGGTATACAACTTCTAAAAATGATCATCATTCTGAAGGGAAGAGAGCAGTTGCTGTAGGCAACTGCTCTTTCCCACCAAAATAAATCTCTGCACTCAACAATAAAAGAACGCAGTGAGGAGAATGGCTATTGCAAGAAAAACCGTTATTTAACTTCTAACAATTACGTTGCTCCTTAACAAATATCAACAAACCACTTGCCTAAGTTTGGTAAATTCTCTTGACCAAAATTAGTCAAACGTGAAATTTTATGTTCAATTTCTTGCATGGCTTCTTTATTTCTAATGCTTTAAAACAATTCGATAACGAGCCTTGCCTGCTTCTAAATGAGCGATCGCTTCATTTACTTGGCTAAAATCAAAAGTTTCTGTCACAGGTTCAATGCCATGACGCGCAGCAAAGTCGAGCATTTTTGCGATTGTTATCGGGCTACCTGTAGGGCTACCCGATATGGATTTTTGCCCAGCAATTAAAGGAAACACATAAGCTTGAATTGGGTTTGGTACGACTCCCACAAAATGTAACCGTCCTTTGGGGCGCAGTGCATTAATGTACGTTGCCCAATCTAAATCTGCATTTACTGTTGAGAGAATCAAATCAAACGAGTTGGAAACAGACTCGATCGCTTTGGCATCGCGGGAGTTTATGAAGTGATTAGCGCCTAACTCACGGGCTTCAGACTCTTTATTTGGATTGGTTGAAAATGCCGTGACATCACATCCCCAAGCTTTTAGAAATCGTAATGCTATATGTCCAAGCCCTCCGATCCCAATTACACCAACTCTATCAGTTGGCTTGACATCGAATTGAACAATGGGGTTGAACACGGTAACACCTCCACAGAACAGCGGCCCCACCTTAGCAGGATCAACTGCTTCTGGCAGAGGAATCACCCATTCTTCATGGGCGCGTACCTTATCAGCAAATCCGCCATAACGACCGATAATCGTTTGCTCTAGGGTTAGGCATAAGTTGTGATCGCCGGACATACAATATTCGCAGTGCATACAAGAATGGGAAGACCACCCCAATCCGACACGCTGACCGACTTTGAGCGTGGTAACGCGATCGCCAACAGCTGCGATCGTTCCCACAACTTCATGGCCAGGCACAAAGGGATATCGACTGATACCCCAGTCATTTTTGAGCATACTTAGGTCGCTATGGCAAAGTCCGCAATATTCAACATTAATTTCCACTTCTTGGTCTTTCAGCACACCTGGATCGTATTCAAATTGTTCTAGTGCTGCACCTACTGTTTTGGCTGCATAAGCATGAATCATGTTTAATTTTTCCTGTTTAAATATCAATTGTTGCAAGAACTAATCTGTATTATTGTGCAAATCCGGTTAAAACTAACTTGCCGATCGCTCGTCCAGATTCTCAATGAGCATAAGCTTGGGCGAAATTGTCTGGAGTTAAAGCTCTTAGATTCTTGGATAATATGTCGAGCTACTAATGTAGAAACTTCGTTCAACAAGTCATGTTGAGCCTGTATATCATCTGTTTCATACATCGGGCGAGTAAACTAGATTCCCAGACAAGGGTTACACTCTTTTCTCTGGAAGTCCCTAATGCTAATCAAAACCCCGACTTTGTTAAAAAGTCGGGGTTCTTTTGATTCACGAATTATTTACTACTATGGTTATATTATCTATGCGTTCCGACAGATATCTGCCTTTAATTTCTTCATTGAAAAACTCACCAACAGAGTCAGCCTCATGTAAATCTTCCCAAGTTTCTGGCTCAACTTCTGCATATTGATAGACTGCACCGTTGTGAAACTCTACTTGTAAAATGCGATCGCTCTCATTATACCCAACTGCGATCGCCATTGATGAGCTAACTGGTAGCATCGCAATTGGTTCTTCTACAATAGGAAGTGTTGCAGTTTCTGCCACAATCTCATTCAAGTGTTGCAAACCTTCGTAAGCTTCTATTGGTGCTGGAATTTCTAAAAATTCCAGTTCATCACCTCTATCAAGCAATAACTGCAAGTATCCTTCAGAATGAGCGATCGCTACTAAACTGCTCAAGTCTACCTTCGATAGCTTCATTAACTTGGCTCTCCTGCTGGTGTAGTGGTGGAGTGTAATATATTTACATAATCAGCAAATTAAATTAGTATATTTGTACTGTAAAAATATTTAGTCGTCAAGTTCTTTTACCGTGTCTTCATGAATATGGGGAAGCAGTGGTAACACCACGGTAAAGCAAATCTCTCTGGTGCGTGATTCGACAACAATAGAGCCACTTAAAAGTGCTACTAGTTTTTTCACCAAAGCCAACCCCAAACCAGTACCTCCAGCAGTTAAATGTCCCATATTGGGGATGCGGTAGAATTTGTCAAAAATGCGAGATAGTTCAACTTCAGGAATTTCTACACCAGAATTAACTACGCAAAGATGCAGCTGATCATCTTGTTGATGAGCAGTGACTGTAATATTTTCGCCTGGAGGCGTGTACTTACAGGCATTTTTGACTAACTCACGCACAATGCGGCTCAAGCTAGATATATCGGTAGTTAGTAATGGTAAATCAGGAGCCAGTTGAACTTGCAAATTTTTGTGCTGTTGTTGAGATTGAATTATAAATACTTCGATTGTGTAGGGAATCCAATCAGCCAAATTGATAGTTGTTAATTGTAAGGGATAAAACTCAGCATTTAAATATTGCAAATCCAGTAAATCTTGAATTAGCTGAAGTTCGCCTTCTGACTCTTCGTATAAAATTGTCAAGTATTGGGATACCTTGTGATTATGTTGTTTTATACTCGTTAATTCTGTTTCTAATAACTGGATAAATGATTGAATATTAGCGATGGGGTTGCGTAATTCATGAGAGATAGAACAGAGAAAATCATCTTTGAGTTGATTCAGTCGTTGTAACTCTTCAACTTGTGCTTGAGCAGCCTGATAAAGTCGAGCTTGGCGCAGCGCGATCGCACATTGATTTGCTAACTGTTTGACTAGCCTTACTTCCAGTTCATCAAAGGCTTTTGTTACTGATTTAAACAACCATAAACTACCTAAAATTTTTTGATCATCAAAAATTTGGCATAATAAAATAGCATATTTTCGCTCATATATATTATCACTATTGAGAAAGTACCAGCAAAATTGAGTGCAGTGTTCTGTCCGCAATTTTGTAGGAAATCCCACCCAGTTTTTTACTTGTTTAATACAATTAATACCCCAACCAATATCACTAGTATTGCTATATTCATGAGCAACAACACAAGTTTTTAAATCATTATTACAAATAGTTGCATAGCAACAATCTAGTTCCAAGCCAACTACCAACTCTGCCACTGCTGCCTGCCAAATTTGTCCTTCATCCAAACTGTCACGAACTGTATCTGTAATTCGTTTTAATCTTGCCTCAAATTCTAGAGATTTTTGTAATTCTTCAGTACGTTCGATAATTTGTTTTTCAAAACTTTTATTGAGTGCTTGCAAAGCTGCTTGTGCTTGTTGACGCTCTTGAATTTCTTGCTGTAAATGTTGAGTTTGCGCTATTAGTAATTGCCGCTGCTGATAAATAATTAATTGATTTTGCACCCGCGCCAGCACTTCCAACTCTTGAAAAGGTTTAGTAATATAGTCTACTCCCCCTAACTCAAAAGCTTTAATTTTATCTATAGTTTGATCTAAGGCACTAATAAAAATTATCGGAATGTTAGCGGTTTTTTCTTGTAATTTTAATTGTTGACAAACTTCATAGCCATTGAGTTCGGGCATATTAATATCTAATAAAATCAAATCAGGTGGTTCTATTTGTGCAGCCTGAATTGCCATTTTACCGCTAACAGTTTTTTTTACTTTAAATCCCTTAGACTCAAGTATCTTGGCTAACAGACGTAGATTATCTGGGGTATCATCAATCAGCAAAATTAAAGCAGAATGAGTAGAAGATGAGTTAGATAAGTCCATATTTAAAAAATCAGATGTAACTGCATGATGAAGAGAAGAGTACCAGAAATTAATCTAAGATTGCTTTAGTCAAGTTAATAACAGTCTCTAAATGGAAGTTATCTACTAAATCTTTCAATGCAGCCGCAATTTGAGCCTTGTTTGCCGGAATTTCTTGGAAAAGTTGATAAAGTTTTTCATCATCTATCATCAGTGCCGCTTCATGAACTTGAGCAATCCAATTTGCTGGCATATCTGCTAAATCAGATACAGTTAATTTTGGAGATTGGTGTTTTAATTCTGGGGGATTTTGTTGCTGATTTTCGGCATAAATGTAACGCACACCAAGATATTGCGCCATTTTGTCAAATAGAACCGTTTCTTCAAAAGGTTTGGCAACAAAATCATCACAGCCTACTTGCAAAATTTCTTGTCTGTCTTCTTCAAAAGCACTCGCCGTTAAAGCGATAATTGCTAAAACTTTACTTTGAGTATGAGCGCGAATTTGCTTAGTTGCTTCGTAACCATTCATCACAGGCATTTGTATATCCATCCAAATGAGATGCGGTTGCCAAGCTTTGCAGATATCAACAGCTGTTAAACCATTCTCTGCTGCACACACATCAAAGCCAACAAACTTCAGCAGTTTTACCATCAACTGACGATTTTCTAAAACATCCTCAACAATTAAAATACGGTATTTAGGTTGACCAGGTTCTAAACCAATGACTCGCCTGGCTAATTGTGTTGAAGGCAAAACATCCACTTTATCTACAACAGTCATTTGCACGCTGCAAGTAAAGGTTGAGCCTTGACCTAAAACACTGTGAGTGCGAATATCACCCCCCATTAATCTGGCAAACTGACGACTAATGGCTAGTCCTAAGCCAGTACCCTGCATAAACTGTCGTCCACCTTTAGCCTGTGCAAATGCTTCAAAGATTAACTCTAAATCCTCATTGGCAATTCCTGGGCCAGTATCTTCAACAGCAAATTCTACAGTTATCTTGTCTGATTCTTCGGAAAATGAAGCATGATCAGCATAAGATACTCGCAGTGCCACATGACCAACAATTGTAAATTTGATAGCATTGCCTAGCAGGTTAATCAGTATTTGCCTGAGCTTACCTTCATCACCACAAACATATTGATTTACTTCTGAACTTAACTCAGTAATGATATTTAATCCCTTATCTGAGGCTTTCAGGGCAAACATTTCTTGAATTGAGTAAATCAAACGATACAAATCAAAACAACTTTCATTTAGAGTTATTTGACCAGCTTCAATTTTTGACATTTCTAAAACATCATTAATTAAAGCTAATAAATGTTCACCACTACGGCTAATAATATCTAAATGCTCTTTATCATCTTGAGATAAAGAACTATTCCGGGTCATAATTTGGGTGAAACCTAAAATAGCATTGAGTGGCGTACGCAATTCATGACTCATCTTCGCTAAAAATTGACTTTTAGCACGGTTGGCAATTTCTGCTTGTTCAGCTGCTTGTTGAAGCGCTACATGGGAAAATTCTAGTGCTGCCAACATCAGGTTATTTTTCATTTCCTGTGCAACTTCAATTTCAAAATTTTGCCAGGGATAGGATTTATCTTGAACTGTTTGTTTCCATCGTTCAAATGACTTACGTGGAGTTAGACGCAAAGTCTTATTTGCAGCTACAGAAATTGATGTATGAGGATTACCAGCCCAATTAACTGTTTGCACTTGCTCAGGTCGTAACCAAATAATATGGTAAGACCTTTGATTAAGGAAAATTGAAATTGCGAGAATGCCACTAACTTTATCTTTGAATTTTTTAGCTGGTGGATAGAGTTGTGGTAAAGAATCAGTAGAAAAAATTTCTGGGGGTTTTTGCTCAGAAAGCCAATTTATTAGCTTTCTCATTTCGGGTTCAGCAGGAGTTTGACCAATTAGTGTTAGTTGTTCTTCTAATAATATGGCGACCCCTTGAGCTTGGACTAAATTTAATAAATTGGACTCGTTGCGTTGGAAGACATTGCCGATATATTCTAATTTATTAGATAATGCTTGCCTAAGTTGTTCTTGAATTACTTTAACTTGTTGGCGATAGGAATTTAATGCCCGTTCTTTCTGATTGAGTAATTCAACTGAGGCAAACTGTCCGATAAATTCACAAATTTTGCGTGTCTCATAATCAACTTTTTTAGGTGTGTAATTATGACAAGCAATTAAACCCCAAAGCCTATTTTGATTAATTAGAGAGATACACATAGTTGCTGTAACCCCCATATTCTGCAAGTATTCTATATGCCAGGGTGAGACGCTTCTTAGTGTTGCTCCACTCAGATCTAAGGATATATGGGGCGGAATTAATTGTACTGGTTGATAATTTATATCGGGAATCATCCGCAACCATTTCTCGTAGTAAAGTTGTCTAGCTTGGGCTGGAATATCAGATGCTGGATAGTGTAGTTCTAAATAACTTTCTAGATGGCTTTGTTTATCTTCAGCAATCACAACTCCGCTGTAGTCTGCTTCTAATCTGTAAAGCATGACTCGATCAAATTGAGTAATTCTTCTAACTTCTTTGACAATAATTTGAAATAGTTCTGAGGAATTTTTAGCCCTAACTATCTGAGAAACTGTTGTTTCTAAAAGATGATAATATCCCAGGAATGGACTACTTTTTGGATAAGAATGTGGTTCTAATTCTAAGATTAAAACATTGTGCGATCGCTGCATAATTCCGAGAAACACTTTCGGAAAATTTTCTCCACCAATGTTATGCAGTTGAGATTTTAATTCAAACAGATGGACAAATGTTAAAATTTCTTGTTGGAGATAATCATTAATTAACTGGATTTGCTCTAATGAAAAAAGGTAACTTAAATCTTTACCAATTAAATCTGCTGCGGATATACCAAAAAATTGAGCAGTATTTTCACTAACTTGAATAATTTTTAGCTGTGTTTTTTCTAAAGCTAAAAGTAAACCATGTGGCTGAATATAACCAGGGATATGAATTGGCTCATGGGTACAGTCAATGATATCAATTGTGTCTGAATTCAACATTTTGAAATTTATTTTTTTGATATACTGCGATTATAAAAAAGTTGATAGCGTTTCTAACTCTGGTGCGGTACAAAATTACCCCTCTCCAACCCTCCCCTTGCTAAGGGTCGCCACGGCGTTACTTTGATTCCCAAAGTTATAGCAAGTGGCGTGAAGGTGCGCGACAAAGCTGGTGGCGTATTTGATGTGCTTGAAAACTGCTATGTTTGAGGCCTGTAGTTACCTAGAAAATGAAGTCAGTACTCATATTTTGCTCACCACCTAGGTTAGGAATTATATATATTTTCATATTGATGTAGGATTAATTTTTGTATTCAAATTTGATATTTTTGCATAGAATATTTATTAGATAAAGATTTTAGTGACAAAAATTTGAACACTGCGATCGCTCCATCAATACCAATAAAAAAAGAGCGCATATACATATATGCGCTCTCAGAGGAAATAAATTCGAGCAATTAACAGAAATTTATGCGTAAATTACAAACCCAGCGGCGGGAACAGCAATTTTCACGGCTTTACCATTCCTAGCTTCAATTTTCACCTTTTGTCCTACTTGTTGTTTATCGGTGGAGTAAATGCAAGTGAAGAAATCACCTTCATTGTGTAATTCGTTATCAATAGTTACCCAAGCTTCACGAGCTTGGTTATAGTCGGTGTTAATAGCCGCAACTATTTCTTGATCACTGAGAATACGAGACCAAGGTACAACAGAACGAATTTCATTACCAATTATCTGCGGTAAACCGAAGTTGACACCATCACCAGAAATTGAACGGAGATATTGGCGACCACGACTTAAGGCTTTTTTCTCGCTTCTGATTTTGAGAATTTTGGAGATTTCTTGATAGACGTAATTTTCTTCATTAAAGAAGTGAACACCTTTAGTCCCAAATGCGCCGAACTCTCCACCGAACATAGCCTCACGTAAATAGCGATCGCTATCTCCATGACCATCAAAGGCTTGTTCTGTCCCATAATAAATACAAGGGATTCCCAGGGTTAAAGCATTTAGCGCTAAAGCATTTAGGACTACTTTTGCAGCGTCCTTATCTGCACAAAATCTGGCTTTGTTTTGTCCCTTACGCACTTGGTCATGGTCGTCAAACATCGTCACGACCTTATCTCTAAACCAAATGTGAGATTCTTTCTGCACCAGCAAAGAATTGCGGAATAAACTAAAGTAATCTTTAGGGTTGCGATATCCTTTCACTAAATATTCAAGTTTGTCAGGAATGTCATCTACACCTAAAGCCGCATCTAAACCTGTTTCTTCTAAAGTTTCAAATGCTCTTTGTCTTCCGCCAGTAATCTCACCAACTAAAAAGAATTTTTCCTTACCAATACTTTGAGCAAACTCATGAATCATCGAAGCAAAAATTCGAGTTGCACCTTTATCCATGTGTTTGACAGTATCAATGCGGAAACCATCAATATCGGCGTAGGCTATCCAATATTTATACGCCTGAGCCAGATATTTTAAAGCCGGAGAGATCACATAATCATCTAGTCCGCCAAAGCCATGACGAATATCTTTTAAATCCTCAAAGTCGCCTTCTAAAAATTCGGGATAGCCATCCCAATTTCTAATGCGTCCCTTTTGGGTATATAAAGATGGGTCTTGAAATTCTACTGGCCAAATTGCGTCATTTTCTTGAGGCCAAGTAGCAGGATTATTGGGGTCAGTTTTACGAAATGGAATGCTAGGTTGACCTGTTGCGTCATTAAAACCTTTGACTTGATAAGGTGTGCCATTATAGTTAACATCACCTGCTGCGTATTTAAAGATATTACCAGAATGGTTGAGAATAATATCAAGAATTACATAAATACCATTGGCATGAGCAGTTTGCACTAACTCTTTCAAGTCCTCACTGCTACCGAACTTAGGGTTAACTTCTAAGAAATCTTGAATACCGTAGCCATGATATGTATCTTGAAAAGATACCTGTTTGAAAATCGGACTAATCCAAATGGCGGTAACGCCTAAACGCTTTAAATATCCGACTTTACTAGTTAGTCCTTTAAGATTCCCACCAACGTATTTTATACCTGCTTCTCGCCAACGCTCTGCACCTTCTGGTGTGCGTGTGGCATTATTTTGCTCACCAGTGAATAAGGGAGTTACACCATTGGAAACAACATTTCCCGCATTATCTTTATATCCATTCTCCTTACCATCAGAAAATCGGTCGAGCATCATAAAATAAAACACCTGATCTTCCCAAGCAATTGGGGATGGATAAAATGTTTTATTGGAAGTATAAGAAGCTAAATTTAGTTGTGATAGTTGCTTTACTGCCATTTCCGTATTTTCAGATTAATGACTGAATAATTGCTGTGTGGATACGGAAAGCTACAAAGCTCAATTTTTCAATTCCGGATGACTGAGGAATTTTTTATGGTTTTATATCTATGGGGCGAACAGCGATTTACCTCTACTAAATCTTAAAAAACCAACGCCGACGATACATTCCATAAAGAATCGTCCACCAAAATAAAACCATAACTATGGCAAATATTAGCGAACCATTAAACGTCCCAGCCCACGGGCGAAATAAGTGTTCATAAATCCAGGTATAAGTTGTGCTACTGCCAATCTTCGTTTTAAGTAAGATTCTGGTAAATATGCCAGAAGCAACAAACAAAAAGATAGCATTTAGCCCCATCACTTCTAATGGTAGTCCCCACCGTCTAAAATGACGGACTTCTATGAGTTCATAACACAAAGCTAAAGTTAGTAATGCCCAACCCGCAGTAAATAAAACGTAAGAACTTGTCCATAGTTGTTTATTAATAGGAAACAAAAATCCCCATAATAATCCAATCACAAGAGCAATTAAACCAAAAATTACTAAATTGATACTAGTGCGGCTTTTAATTGGCTGAGTTCGCAACCAATCACCTGTAAAATAGCCTAAAAAGACGGTAACAACTGCTGGCAAAGTACTAAATAAACCTTCCGGGTCAAAAGAACCACTACGATAAATGTGTTTGCCAAGAATTATCCGGTCGATGTAACCGCCAAGATTACCTTCAGGAGTGAGATTCCCTGCGCCAAAACCGGGGACGGGGATAAATTGCATTGCTAACCAGTACCCAATGAGGACAACGGCTGATAATATCCACAACCAACGGCGAGAAAGGTTGAGAACTGCTATTGCTGCGAATACATAAGCGAGGCTGATGCGCTGTAAGACTCCCATAATTCGCAGGGTGCTGAAATTGGGAGGTATACCTTTAATTAACCAATCAAGGGTTAAAGAAAACAACGCCAGGAACAAGCCAAGGGCAAATAATATCAGTCCCCGGCGGAGAATGCGCTGATAGACAGTAGCCGTAGGGCGATTTTCTGGGGTGTACTTGGCGAAAGAAAACGGCATTGCGACACCGACGATAAATAAAAAGAACGGGAAAACCAAGTCTGTCGGTGTGCAACCGTGCCATTCGGCATGGTCGAGAGGCGGATAAACATAATCCCAACTACCGGGATTATTCACTAAAATCATAGAGGCGATCGCCATTCCCCGAAACACATCGAGGGAAGCAAGGCGCGTAGAGGGTGTAGAGGAATTTTCCATAACGTTATAGTTTAATCTGTTAAACGCTCCTCCAAAATTTTTGTGAACATCAAAGACATTTTTCTTAGTGGATTTTTACGTTTAGCACAGCATCGGAAAAATCATCATCTAGTTAGAAACATCAAGTTTCTTCTCTACTTTCTCCTAGCTGTTGCGTTATGTCTGCTTCCAGTCCAAATGGCTAACTCCTCAACTCAGCCAGTCGCTATCGTCCCCCCATCACCCAGCAGAGAATTTCGGGGTGTTTGGGTTGCTAGTGTCGCCAATATTGACTGGCCTTCTCAACCGAGTTTAACCACCAGCCAACAACAAGCAGAGCTAATTACAATACTGGATCGCGCGGCCAAATTAAAACTCAATGCCGTAATTTTACAAGTCCGTCCTGGTTGTGATGCCTTATACCAATCTGCATTAGAACCTTGGTCGGAGTTTTTAACTGGACAGATGGGTAAACCACCCGCGCCTTATTATGATCCCTTAGCTTTCGCAGTAACAGAAGCCCATAAACGTGGACTAGAATTACACGCTTGGTTTAATCCTTATCGCGCTCGTCATCCCCAAGGAAAATCGATTGTTGCCGCAAATCATATCAGCAAAACCCATCCAGAATTAGTCAAACATTACGGCAAATATCTCTGGTTAGACCCAGGAGAACAAGCTGTGCAAGACTACACAGTTCAAGTAATTATGGATGTTGTGAATCGATATGATATCGATGGCGTTCACATTGATGATTACTTTTATCCCTATCCTGAAAAAGATAGGAGAAATAAAACTATTGATTTTCCTGATGAAATCAGTTGGCAAAAATATCAAAAATCAGGAGGTACAGAAAACCACAATGATTGGCGGCGAGAAAATGTCAACACATTAATTCAACGGCTTTACCAGAGCATTAAAAGTACTAAACCTTGGGTGAAATTTGGTATTAGTCCTTTTGGTATTTGGCAACCAGGATTTCCCAGCCAAATAGGCAATAACAAAGCCTTTAATGCTTATCAAGAACTATATGCAGATTCTCGCAAATGGTTAATGAA
The DNA here is from genome assembly GCF_059384975.1 of Nostoc sp. C96. Taxonomy (NCBI): domain Bacteria; kingdom Bacillati; phylum Cyanobacteriota; class Cyanophyceae; order Nostocales; family Nostocaceae; genus Nostoc; species Nostoc sp. C96. Next base: position 3,921,083 of record NZ_CM182020.1, read on the forward strand.
TGGCTGGTTAGATTATCTCTCACCCCAACTTTATTGGAAAATTGAACAGGCACAACAAAGTTATCCTGTATTGTTGAACTGGTGGATAGAACAAAACACTCAATCTCGCCACATTTGGCCAGGAATTTTTACTAGCCGTATCGGTCAAAATAGTAGTACAGCCTGGCCTGCTAAAGAAATTGTCTATCAAATTAAAACCACTCAAGGACGTACTGGTTCAGATGGCAATATTCACTTTAGTATGAAACCTCTGCTGCAAAATCGCGGCGGAATAGCCGATTTATTACCACAAGATGTTTATCATCATTCGGCCTTAGTCCCTTCATCACCTTGGTTAGATAATACACCCCCAGAAAAACCCCAGGTGAGCCTAGAAAAAGATGTCACTGGCACTAAAACAGTTTTGAGATGGCAACCCACAGGTAAACAGCCTGTTTGGTTATGGGTTGTGCAAACCAAAACAGGCAATGAATGGAATACCAATATTTTACCGACTGGGCAGAATTCAACTTTGTTAAATAATAACCAAGTTGAAGATGTCGCTATTTCTGCGGTGACTCGTTATGGTATTCAAGGAACAAGCGCCATTGTGGAAATGCCACAATATTAGGTAAGAAAATCGCAGAGGTTGTTTTAAGCGCAGTTGGCTGTGATTATTAGCACTTAATAGATAAATATTAACTAGCCATTAGCCATACTCACTCATAACAAACTCTCTGCGTTTAAACTTACGCTGTCCGAAAACGTGCCAACTCCTCGCCTGTCTTTGCATCGTGGGCGTGGACTGTACACACCAAACATGAATCAAAAGCACGCGCGACGTGTCCAACTTCTACAGGGTCTGTTGGATCTTTGATAGGTGTCCCTACTAAAGCTTCTTCAATTGGGCCGCGTTTACCTTCACCGTCACGGGGGCCGATGTTCCAAGTACCAGGGGCAATTACTTGGTAATTCTTAATCTTACCGCCTTCTATGTCTACCCAGTGACACAAAGCACCCCGCGCTGCTTCGGTTCCACCCCAGCCTTTACCGTCTTTTTCTGTGGGTTTGATATACCAAGGGTCGTTTAATACAAATTCACGCAGACAATGTTCGGCTTGGCGATATAGTTTAACTTGTTCGTGAAGCCTCGCTAATTGACGGACGTGAATATTTGCACCGCCCATTTTCTTGAATACATCTAAGATAAAACCGTCATGATGTTGCCAAGATTCGCCGTGATTACCACCCGCAACTAACTGACGCGCTAAGGGGCCTGCTTCTAAGCGTCCGAAGTCTTTGTGGAGGACTGCACTTGCCCAAGAATAGGCATTGTCGAAGTCTTTTGTATTATTGGCAGTAGGTTTTGTAGTGCGATCGCCTGGATGAATATCTGCTGTCCCTTCATCGTACCAAGAATGGGTTAAATTCTCACGGGCGAAGGATTGATCCATCAAGGTGTGCGTGTCGGTGAAGCTATCATACACGCCACTCTTCATAATCATCGCCGCATTCCGCCCTTCAATGGTGGGCTTTTGGTATTTATCCTCGTGGGCTAAATATCCCCAAGTGACGTATTTACCTACACCTGCGCCATATCTATCTAAACCAATATCTAAACCCATGCGCCAATAAAAGCCTAAGTCAGATTCACGATGTTTGATGTCTTCATCTAACCAGTTCATGAAGTCGTCGTAAGTCTGAATTTCTTCGTAGCGTTCTAAAGAACAGCCTAACCATACAGGTTCTAACCAGTTGGTGCGGAAGTATTCTAAAATCGCCCAAGCGCGGGTAATGTCGGTGAGGGTGGGGGCGCACATCACACCACCAGGAACCATGTAACTAGAGTGAGGCCATTGACCACCCAAGAGGGCGTAAATTTCTACGGGTTTGGCGGAAATGGTCACACCGAGTTCGTAAGATTTCCCGGTGAACGCAGAAAAGCGGCGGACTGCTTCATCATAGAAGCGGCTACTACGGTAGTTTTTATTGGTTAAGTCAATGGCGAACAATCCATAAAAGTAACGCGGAATACTTTGGATAGTTTCGACAATTTGACCAAGGTTTCTAGCTAAGATGGCGTTGCGTGGCACTTCTGTACCCCAGGCTGTATCTAACGCCCAAGATGCAGAAGTTAGGTGAGAACCACCGCAAATACCGCAAATCCGAGGTGTAACAATTAATCCAGCTTGGGGGTCTTTGCCACGGAGGATGATTTCAAATCCGCGAAAGAGTTCGGCGTGAGTCCAGGCGTTGACTACATAGCCGTCGGCAATTTCCACGCGAACATCTAAATCACCCTCGACTCTCCCGACGGGTGATATATCTAATGTTTGTTTTCCCATTTATTTTGTCCATAGTCAATGGTCAATGGTCAATAGTCAAAAGCTTTAGACTATTGACTAAACTGTAAAAAAGTCTTCTTCTGCCCAAGGTGGGGCTGCATCTTTAGCGACCATTGTGAGGAGGGCGTAGTCTTTTTTGTTGACTCCTGGTGGTAGTTCTTTGGGAACTCCCATGACGGTTTGGGTTTTAAATACGGTTCCGGGTTTGAGGTCAAAGAAGGGAAATTCTGGTTCTGTACAACCTAAACACGGCATTCCGGCGCGGGTTTTGGAGGAGACGCGGTTCCAGAGGATGCGGTTACAGGATGAGTGAGTCATGGGGCCGCGACAGCCTAAGTCGTAGAAGAGACAGCCTTTGCGTTGACCAAATTCGGCGGTTGAGGCTTTGTAGGCAAAGTGGACGTTGCGGGTACAGCCTGTTTGGGTGTAAGTGTTGAAGAAGGTTTGGGGACGATTTAGTTCATCCAAAGCAATATCGCCGATGCGTCCGGTAGCGATCGCCACTAATATCTGCGTTATCCAGTCAGGGTGTGCGGGACATCCGGGAATATTGATTACAGGTAAGCCAGATTTGGCGCGGAAGTCTTTACCTAAAAAGCCACCTTCTTGACGTTTGAGAAATTGTAAGCCTTGGGATTCGCTGGGGTTGGGAGACATTGCGGGAATTCCGCCCCAAGTAGCACAATCTCCGACAGCAACTATGAAGCTGGCAGCTTGCGCTAGGTCAATTAACCAATCTTTCATCGGGCGATCGGCGAAGCGATTCCATTCACCTGTGCCGTTGGGGGCGTTTACTACACTACCTTCAAATACCAAAATATCTAAAGGGATTTTGCCGGAAATGCAGTCCCATAATAGGGTTTGTAAGTTGTTGCCTAGTTCCAATCCTAAGGAAGGATGCCAAAGCACCTTAATGCCAAAGTCAGCAATGAGGTCACAGACTGTCGGTTCTTCGGCATTTAGAAACGACATGGTGTTGCCTGAACAGGCACCACCTTGCAGCCAGAGTACGTTAGTCATTGGCTATGTGTTGGTTTATTTTTTCTCAGATATGATGCAGGCGATGTCTGGCGACAAGCCGCTTTGCGTCTACGGCGCTTGTAGAGTCTCACCTGTTTTTGATGTTTATCTTTTACAATAATGTATTTTTAGATTATTTTTATTTTCTTAAATAAAAAATAATTATTTGTGGATATTCGGAAGATATCATGCAGATAAGCGGAGGCATATAGAAGGCATTAAACTAGGTATTTTTATCTGTTAAATATATATTTTGTTTACTGATGATACAAAAAATAATTATTATGAATTTCGTGTTGTAATTTGATAATAATATTGTTAATTACCCTCTAGAATTTTGGAAATAGAGTGTTTTATAGTAAGGAAATTGGGGAAGAAAGTATGAAGTCTGTTCGCCTCTGGCGTACCCGTAGGGTAGTCTGAAGTATAAAATTTGTACTTTGATGTGTCACTGCAAACCACAGCATCAATAAGTTGCCCATAATTAGTTGCTGTCTAACTAAATATATGGATGTGTTTATTTCACACTTCATACTTCACACTTTAATAGCCTTTGGTAGTGAGGAAATTTTTGTGTATTTCGAGGGCATGAATCGAGTAATTTTTTTAATAGCTAGAGTAGGGTAATTATGACACCTAGCATTACAGATTCGGCGGTGAAAGCAGCTGTGGCAGCGATCGCTTCAGAGTCAGCAACGACAGCAGAAAAAATCCAGATGCTAATCGAAATGGCACAAGGTTTTCAAAAGAAGCCAAAAACTGCCCAAGATTTGCGGAATGCTGTTGGGCTATATTATCGGGCTTATGAAATGTCTGGTGAGGAGTATCCTTTGCTGAAGGCTAAAGCCCAGGTGGGGATGGCTGGGACTTTACAAATAATTCCCCACGCGGATACGGAATTGCTGCTGCAAGCTAAGGCTGGTTATGAAGAGGCATTACCAATCTTACAAGAGTTAGCCACGCCGGAAGAGGTGGCGGAGGCGCAGATGAATTTTGGCTTGGTGTTGCAATCTCTAGCAACCTATAACTTAGCCAGAATTAGTGATAGTATCCAGGCTTATCATGAAGCTTTGCGGGTGTTTACCTGGGAAGATTACCCGCAAGATTACGCGATTTTATACAACAATATTGCGATCGCCTACCTTTCGATGCCAATGGCCTCAGAACGGGAATATTTACGTCAGGGGTTAGCAGTGCAATCATTTGAAGTTGCCTTAAAGCATATTAATTTGATTGACCATCCCAGAGAATATGCTATGTTGCAAAACAACTTGGGGAATGCTTTGCAGTATTTAGTTAGTTCTCATCCTGTAGAGAATAATTTAAAGGCGATCGCCGCATACAATGAAGCGTTAAAAGTGCGTAATTCTAGAGATACACCTCTAGAATATGCTAACACAATTTCCAACAAAGCTAATGCTTTATTCAACTTACCTGATTATCCGGAAAACCCAGAATTAGGTAATTCTAAAAATCTTTTACAAGCCCAAAATTACTATCAAGAAGCTTGGTCTATTTTCACCGAACATCAACAGTTGGAACAAGCTGAGTTAGTCGTGCAGGCATTAAAAGATGTAGAGATAGAAATTAGGGCTATTAGCTAGGCTTACCAGATTTATTAACGAACCGCAAAGGAAGAAAAAATGAGTGAGTTATTGAGCAATTTTAGTGTGAGTGATTTTCTCACGAGTATGGTATCTAGTGATCTGAATATAGTTACTGCATTAGTGTGGTTAATCATAGCAACAATCATCTCGATGATTGGCGGTGCAATTGGTGGAATGATATTAGCTGGTAAAGATATTGGTTATTCTTTCTCGGCTATGTTGGGAGCAATGTTTGCCCCGGCTGGTGCTATTCCAGCTATTCTTTTAGGATTTGCTTTATTAACTTTGTTGAAAACTTTCTAGGAGAGAAAATGTTTGAATTAGGTTGGTATTCTGCCAAATTATTCTTCAAAGGCAAGCTAATACGCGAACCTCTGCATTTTGTGCAACAAACATCAATTGGAATTGGCGTTGGTTTGCTATCACTAATAGCACTTGCCCAAGCAGATATTCCCTTGTGTATTCCCATAACTGTGTCTAGCTTAATTACGGGTATTTTAATGCCCTTTCTACTTAAAGATTTCAAAATGAAATAATTAAGTAGCTAACAGCCACAATAATTTCACACTTCATACTTTTGTTAATGACCAACCTCGAAGAATTCGTTGAAGAAATTAACCGCTTTGAGGCAATTATATCTGAGTGGGATGAAAGTCAAAGGTGTGTAGCTGTCGGTCTGAAACGAGCGATTGAAGCTTTGCATAAAGAAGCACTGACACGATTGATTAAAAGCCTCAAACAAGAATCTATTTCAGCTTTACGTCATGCTGTGGATGATGAAGTTGTGTATGCAGTTTTGCTGTATCACGACTTAGTTAAACCACCACTCCCACCAATATTACAACGCATTCAATCCGCCCTAGAAGAAGTACGTCCAGGGCTAAAAAGTCACAATGGGGATATAGAATTAGTCGCTTTTAAACCACCGGATACTGTAGAAGTTAGGTTAATCGGAACTTGCAGCAGTTGTCCAGCTTCTCATTTGACATTATCTCAGGGAGTAGAAAAAGCAATTAAGAATTATTGTCCAGAAATTACTAACGTTGTTGCGGTAAGCGATCGCCCTGCGGTAGATAATACTAATACTGGTTTAACTAGTCCCTTTGCTCCCAGCATTACAACTGCTTGGGTACGAGTAGCAACTGTGGAGCAAATTCCAGATTTAGGCATATTTGCGACTAAGGTTGCGGGACATACACTAATTTTATATCGGCAAGGCGATCGCATTACCTGTTACCGCAACGCTTGTTCTCATCTCGCATCACCTCTGGATACTGGGAAGGTGGAAAATGGCATCATCACCTGTCCAGCACATGGGTTTCAATATCAACTAGAGACTGGGGAATGTTTGACGGCTGATGTCCCTTTACAGTCATATCCAGTTCAGATGAAGGGTGAGAAGGTGTTTGTGAAATTGTCTCGATGATAAAGGGAATGAGTTCGACGGATGTTAAAAACCCCTCTCCAAACCTCTCCCCGAAACGGAGAGAGGCTTTGACACCCTAATTTTTTTGTTGAAAACGCAAAAAATTTCTGCCCCTCTCCGCGTCGGAGCGAAAAGTTGAGCCAGTACGTTGGACGGGTTCCCCGGCATAAAGCAACTGGCGTTGCGCGTCCGGGTTTCCCGGCGCAAAACTTTTCAAGACAGAGGGGTTGGGGAGAGATTCATCCAACTCACCTTAAAACATTCTGGCGATCGCTCTACTAACTGGCACAAGTTGAGCCAAGATATACTTTACCCAAACCACGATTTAAGTATATACCTACACGGCTGCTGCTTATGTCATCATCTCCAGAGCGCCCGTTAAAAATTAACCTGACGCTACCATCCTCCCATCCACAATTATTGGAGGGATTAGATTTGTGGCTACGCTTAGGTTTGATTTCTGATGCCCAAGTTAAGCAGCTGTGTCGAGAGTATCTCTCCTGTACAGTGGTGTTACAGCCGCAAGTCGAACTTAAACCATTGGTAGCAGGTGTAACTGCAAGACAAGAAAAACCATTAATTGCTTATTCGCCAGCACCGCCCAAAAAACCTTCTCAACCAAATTTTGTAACGAGGATGTTGCAATCTCTGGGAGAAGAATTGAGTGTTCGCTGGCTGCTATTTTTAGGTGTATTTTTAGTAGTGCTGTCCTCTGGCGTATTAGCTGCAAGTCAGTGGGAAAGGTTTCCGGCTGCGGGACAGTATGGGGTGTTATTTGCTTATACTTTAACTTTTTGGGGTTTAAGCTTTTGGACTGGTAGACAAGAAAATCTGAGATTAACCACTCAGACATTATTAATTGTCACCTTATTTCTCGTGCCTGTGAATTTTTGGGCAATGGATAGTTTCGGGTTGTGGCAGAATCCTCTTAATTGGTTGACAGTAGCGATCGCTGCCCCTACCCTAACTTTCATTACAGTTTTACTCTGCAACAACCGTACAGTTTTTCCCAACTCCCGCATCAGCAAATTACCACTCATCAATATTCTGGCGCTGAGTTATTTACATTGGGGTTGGAAAATCAACGTTTTTCCTTTAATTGCTGTATATACAGCGATGATTGGCACAACTCTACTGACTGTCTATCACATTCGTCGCCAACAACGCATCAACACCGAAAATCAACTGGGTTTATTTGCTACTGTTATTGTTTATGCGTTGATAGTACTGCTGTCACGAGCAGTTTTTGTTGCTGGGGTAAATGTTACGCAACTGGGTTTAGCCATTGGTGTCTGTGGTTGGTTGATTACTTGGTTGGTGCAGGAGGCAGAAGGCAGAGGGCAGGAGGCAGGGAGCAGGGAGCAGGGAGCAGGGGGCAGGGAGCAGGGAGCAGGAGGCAGGGGGCAGGGGGTAGAGGTATATAATACTCAGCACCCAGCACTCAATACTTTTTGGGAATTATTGGGTGGAATCTTACTATTCTTCGGTTGGGCTGTCGCCGTAGCAGATTATCCAGGGCAAGCTTTGGCTGTGAGTGGTTTGGCTTTGTGGTATGTCAGTCAGCGTTTGCAGAGATATAGTCACCACATTGATTTAGCGGCGCTTTTCTTTATCGGCTTACAGTCAATTTGGCTGGGTTGGCGATTAGTACCACCAGGAACGCGACAATGGACGATCGCAATTGCCACAAATCTTACGCAAGCGCAAAATGAACCTTGGGCGTTGCTGAGTTTGGCATTATTTCCTTATTTAATCTTTATGGTATGGTTTTGCGATCGCTTGCGTCACGCCGAGAAACGAGATTTGGCAAATTTTGGCGAAGCACTCGCACTATTATTTGGCACTAGTTTAACGACCATCGCCACAATTAATCCTACTTTGCGATCGCTAAATCTAGTTTTTTCTACCATCACCTTAATTGTTGTCACCAAACGCCGTTCGCCATCTTCCACGCCTTTAATCTACCTGACTCACTTCATCGGGTTACTGGCACTTTTCTCGGTAATAGACTGGTTTTTCCCCACTCTCCCCCATTATCTCTGGGCAACTGTTATCTCAGTTGTGATGGTGGCAGAATGGGGATTTAGTCTCGGCGGTAATGGTGGCTGGCAAAGTAGTGCATGGCATTTCGGGTTAGTATTATCCATCGTCAGTTTTAGTTTATTTTTTGATGCCACTGTTAACAAACAATATTGGGGCGCGATTTGGTTAATTACACCCTTATCTTTGACTTTTTTAGCGAGTCGCACCACAGGCAAACCCCGCACCATCAGGGCTTTATTGAGTGGGTTGGCTGTGTTTGCAGTGCAGTTTTTAACTATACTTCTACCAGGAACTAGATTTATTGGTTTGGCGGTGGGTACGGGTGTCATGTATCTCAATACCCGCTATTTAAGAAATGAAGGATCTGCCGCCTTTACCATTGGTTTAGGATTGAGTTTTGTGGCGGCGCTGTTGTGGGAAGGTATACCAGGCTTACCCCGCCTCGCTGTTGCAGGTTGGTTAGTAGTTGGTGCGATCGCCACTTTGAGTTTATGGTTAATGCGGAAAGTATTGCAACAACGCAACCATGAATTAGCCGCTATCTATGCAGAAGCTAGTGATAAATGGGCGATCGCTTTATGTTGTACTGTACTATCCACCCTGACACTACACTCAGTCTTAGTTTATCAAGCCACCGTCACCCCAGGAGTTTGGTATTTAGTTGCCAGTGCAATTACTTTAGTCGCTATTGCTTATCGTAGTTGGCGAGAACCAACAAATTGGGCATTTTACGCTATTGGTTGGTGTGTGGAATTATTCATTGCCGAAGTATTAAGCTTCGGGGAACGTTCGACAATTAGAGTGGCGATCGCTAATATCGTTTTAGGTTTATTTACCCAACTGTTTGGCGAATGGTGGCGACGAAAATATCACCCAGAAAAACTTCCCAGCAGTTTACATATTTTGCCCTTAGTCTATGGCGCATTTAGTGTTTTACTGCGTTTAACTACTTTTACTGAGTGGACAGGTTTATTTACCTTGGGTGTCGCATTAATTGTCATAGGTGTAGGTAGACGACACCCAGATTTCAAACCTCTGCTGTACTTCGGCATTATTGGTGTATCAATTTCTGCTTATGAACTATTGTTCTATCAAATGTCCCAGGCTAGAGGGGGTGCATTAGGTGATGGGTTAATTGCCATGTCAACATTAGGTACAAGCATCATGCTTGTTTACAGCCGACTATCACCTTGGTTAAGCCAATACTTACGCCTCAGCCGCCAAGAAATCCAAGGCATCGCCCATCTCCACTGGGCTTGGAGTAGTGTATTATTAACCCTTGCCATTCCCCAGCCAATTCACAGTAACCGCCTTGTAGGCTTGGGTACAGGGGCATTATTAATTATGTATGCCATCTTTCAAGGACGAGGTACGACCAATTCGCCGCGTGTTTTCGGCAGAATTACCACAGAAGAGATGTGGGTTTACCTCGGCTTATTACAAGTATTGGGTATGCGGGTTTATTGGCGAGAAACTGCCGTGGGACAGTGGATAGCTGGGCCGTTAGTACCTTGGAATGGGGCGATCGCTTGTTTAATAGCCTACTTTTTATACAGCTTACCCTGGGAAAATTGGGGTTGGTCAAAAAGACCTTGGCAACTTGCTGCATACATTCTGCCACTGATCATTTTATGGGAAACCAGACTACCAATTTACCCAATTACCCTATTAATAGTAGCCGGATTCTACATCATCTTAGCCAAGGTGAGTGAGAATATTCGGGTGACATATATCAGCGTCGCCTTAATTGATTGGGCATTATTTAAATGGTTATACCAATTAAATCTCACTGATGCTTTGTGGTATTTTACCGCCAGTGGATTATCACTGTTATACATTGCCCAAATTGATCCACAGCTAAAACTACCTGAATATAAATCATCTCGTCACATTTTACGGCTTATAGGTATGAGTTTCATTTGTGGATGGGCGCTGTTCTTTCATCAAAATAGAGTTTTTATCCCTGGAATTTTCAGCCTCATTGCTATTTTTGCCGGATTAGCTTTGCGAATTCGGGCTTTTCTCTATGTTGGGACAGCTACTTTTTTAATTACCAGCATTTATCAATTAGTAATTTTTAGCTTAAATTACCCGTTTTTAAAATGGGTCATTGGGCTACTACTGGGTATTTTACTCATTTATATCGCTGCTAACTTTGAAACTCATCGCACCCAAATTAATAGCTTACTTCGCAACACCAGCAATGAATTTCAAGAATGGGAGTAATTAGTTTTCTGGCATACACGATAAGTGCAAGATGTGTGGGTATTTCTGGGGTTACTCAAAATTTGCGATCGCACTACATCCAAATCTTGCTCATTCATGACTGTGAGATTTTAAATGCCGAGTCTACACTGCTGCATCTATCTGAGAGTAATTTTGAAAAAAAATTATACGTAAATGCGATCGCACAAACAATTATCCATCATGCGAATCACTCTGATACCTGTGAATGAGTATTAGAACTTCATTAATGAGTCTTTGATACTTGTGAATGAGTCTTGGAACTTTATTAATGAGCCTTTGATACTCGTAAATGAGTCTTGGAACTTCATTAATGAGTCTTTGATATTCGTGAATGAGTTTCGGAACTTCATTAATGAGCCTTTGATATTCGTGAATGAGTTTCGGAACTTCATTAATGAGCCTTGGAACTCGATTAATGAGTCTTTAATACTCATGAATGAGTCTTATATCAAGTCCGATTAATTAGTTATATTTCCCAAAATCATTGCACCCCACCCCCAACCCCTCCCCGTGAACGGGGAGGGGAGACAAAGCGTAGCTGTGGCGGGGTGGGGTTTAGAGGGTTCAGTAAGTAATCAAGCGTACATGATATTAAAGACTCACTCAGCATTTTGCCATATCCCGGATTTAGAAAATAGAATTTTAATCTCAGGCTAATTTTGGCAATCTGTGGTTGTATTAAAATAAACCTCAACCCTGGCCACGACTCACCGCGATGCACTTCAAACTCTGCAAATATGCCCTCATCGCCTTGCTGATTGCAACCCTCAGCATCAACTTAGATTTACCCAAACTAGATTTTCTCCTCAACTCCAACTTAGTCGCTTCAGCACAAACCCCAGACTCACGCAAAGCCGAAGCAGATAGACTGTTAGACCAAGGTGTTCAGCAGTATCAAATCAGTCAATTTAAAGCAGCATTACAGTCTTGGCAACAAGCACTCAATATTTATCGTGAAATCAAAAACCGTCTCGGTGAAGGTGCAGCACTAGGAAATCTCGGTGTTGCTTACAATTCACTAGGAGACTACCCCAAAGCCATAGAATACCACCAGCAGAGATTAGCCATCGCCCGTGAAATTAAAGATCGTCTCGGTGAAGGTGCAGCACTAGGAAGTCTCGGTGTTGCTTACAATTCACTAGGAGACTACCCCAAAGCCATAGAATATCACCAGCAGTTATTAGCGATCGCCCGTGAAATCAAAAACCGTAACGGTGAGGGTGTAGCACTGGGAAATCTCGGTAATGCTTACAATTCACTAGGAGACTACCCCAAAGCTATTGAGTACCACCAGCAGAGTTTAGCGATCGCCCGTGAAATTAAAGACCGTCTGGGTGAGGGACAATCACTGGGAAATCTCGGTCTTGCTTACAATTCACTAGGAGACTACCCCAAAGCCATTGAGTACCACCAGCAGAGTTTAGTGATCGCCCGTGAAATCAAAAACCGTAACGGTGAGGGACAGTCACTAGGGAATCTCGGTGTTGCTTACAATTCACTAGGAGACTACCCCAAAGCCATTGAGTACCACCAGCAGAGTTTAGTGATCGCCCGTGAAATCAAAAACCGTAACGGTGAGGGAGCCGCACTGGGAAATCTCGGTAATGCTTACAATTCACTAGGAGACTACCCGAAAGCTATTGAGTACCTACAACAAGTTTTAGCGATCACTCGTGAAATTAAAAACCGTCTCGGTGAGGGAGCCGCACTGGGAAATCTCGGTAATGCTTACTTTTTTCTAGGAGACTACCCAAAAGCCATTGAGTACCTACAACAAGTTTTAGCGATCGCGCGGGAAATCAAAGACCGTCTCGGTGAGGGACAGTCACTAGGGAATCTCGGTGTTGCTTACTATTCACTAGGAGACTACCCCAAAGCCATTGAGTACCACCAGCAGAGATTAGCGATCGCGCGGGAAATCAAAGACCGTTTCGGTGAAGGACAGTCTTTAAACAATTTAGGATATGCTCTCTACAAATCGGGTAATCTCCCCGCAGCAGAGAAAACGCTTTATAAGGGAATTAAGGTTTATGAATCTCTGCGAGACAAAAAATTAAATGACACCAACAAAATCTCAATTTTCGAGACACAAAGTAACACCTACAACACCTTACAAAAAGTCCTCATCGCCCAAAATAAAACCGATGCAGCTTTAGAAATATCTGAACGTGGACGTGCTAGAGCATTTGTTGAATTACTCTCATCTCGCTTGAATAAAGATAGCAACGAAATGAAATCGCTCTCTGCACCAACAATAGGCGAGATAAAACAAATTGCCAAACAACAAAACTCTACCTTGGTGCAATACTCTATTATTTACGATGACTTCAAAATTCAAGGAAAAGAAGAAGCTCAAGAATCAGAACTCTACATTTGGGTAATCAAACCTAACGGTGAAGCCACATTTCATCGCCGAGACATTAAACCATTGTGGCAAACACAAAACACCAATCTGGCAAATTTAGTTAACAGCATTCTTGGCACTAACACTCGTCTTTGGAAAAAACCTCTACAGCAACTCCATGAAATGCTGATTCAACCAATCGCCCAAGAATTACCCAAAGACCCTAACGCTCATGTTATTTTCATCCCTCAATCATCATTATTTTTTGTGCCTTTCCCTGCTTTAAAAGATGCAGACAATAAATGCCTCATTGAAAAACACACCATCCTCACTACACCGTCAATTCAAGTATTAGATTTAACTCATAAACAACGCATCCAAACACGAAACGCATCTAATCAAAATGCCGTAGTTGTCGGTAATCCTATCATGCCCCTTGTCGCTTACAAACCTGGGGAAAAACCAGAACAATTAGAAGCTTTACCTGGTGCAGAAATTGAAGCCAAAGAAATTGCGCGGTTATTAAATACCAAAGCCATCATCGGTAAAGATGCCACCAAAAACCAAATTTTAAAACTCCTACCAAAAGCCCGAATTATTCATTTAGCAACTCATGGATGGGCTGATGATATTCGCGGTTTAGGAAGTTGGATTGCATTAGCACCAAATCCAGAAAATCAAAATGAAACAGGTAATGGCTTACTAACTGCCGAAGAAATATTAGACTTAAAACTGCAAGCCGAATTATTTGTCATCAGTGCTTGTCAAACCGGACGCGGACGCATCACAGGTGATGGCGTGATTGGTTTATCTCGTTCGATAATTTCTGCTGGTGTTCCCAGTGTCTTAGTTTCTCTGTGGCTAATTCCCGATGAAGAAACCCAGTTACTCATGACTGAGTTTTATCAACACCTGCAAAAAAATCCAGATAAAGCCCAAGCATTACGCCAAGCCATGCTAGGCAGAATTAAAGAAAATTCTCTACCAATTAACTGGGCAGCATTTACATTAATTGGCGAAGCGTAACCCAATAAAATCCTGAAAATGTTGGGTTTCGCAAAGCCTCAACCCAACCTACGCCTGACCTAAGAATAATACTTCTAAGATACAGCGATCGCATATCGACAAAAAAGCAATCGCTGGAGTTTTCAGAGATTTGTGACTTTCACTCCTAAAATGCGATCGCATTACATCCAAATCTTGCTCATTTAATATAATCCCTTCACCCACTGCCATTCTTGTGTCAATCCCTCCCTCAGAGAAACTTGCGGCTGATATCCCAAAATTTTCTGGGCTTGGGATATATCCGCCGCCGTGTGGCGTGCATCTCCCATTGCTTTTTCAATGTAGTTTTTCTTAATCGGCTGATCCGACAATTTCTGCCATTGTGTCCAAAACTTCTGTTAACACAACTCGGCTACCACCACCAATGTTTAAAATTTTACCAACTGCTGTCGCTGCACTCGCCGCAGCCAAATTTGCCGCAACAACATCACTCACAAACGTAAAGTCCCGCGTTTGCTGTCCATCCCCATAAATCGGAATTGCTTCATCCTGCAAAATAGCTTTAAAAAATTTATGAAATGCCATATCTGGGCGCTGTCTCGGCCCGTAAACTGTAAAATAGCGTAATGCCACAATCGGCACATTAAAGTTTTTCTGATACAGTCCACACAACCGTTCTGCGGCTAACTTAGTAATGCCATAGGGTGAAACAGGATGAGGGCAAATACTTTCATCAGTGGGTAAAGTTTCTGCATCACCATAAACGCTAGATGTCGAAGCAAATACTAACCTTTGAAGTTTTTTCGCATCCTTAGCTGCTTCTAACAAAACTTGTGTAGAGTTGATATTACGTTCAGTATAAGCACGGAAACCTTCACCCCAACTAGCCCTAACCCCTGCTTGTGCTGCCTGATGGTAAATAATTTCTACATCTTGGAGTAAGGTTTGCCAATCTAAAAACTGAATATTTCCTTCAATTAATTTAAAGTTAGGCCAGCAACTTAAGTAAGCAATGTTCTTACGTTTTAATATTGGATCGTAGTAATCATTAAATTCATCAATACCGATTACTTCTTCTCCTTGTTGTAGCAGCACTTCTGTAATGTGAGAACCAATAAAGCCTGCTGCTCCTGTAACAATAATTTTAGTCATATTTTCTATTTACCTGTTTTTTGATATTTCCCTGACGGCAATATTCACAGGTTAATACTTATCTTGTAGAAACGTCACCATTTAGCAGTAATGTTTAAATTAATCATGAAAATATAGCAAAATTACTTACGTATACTGATAGATATTTCCTAAGATTAATTTAATTTCCAACATAATAATTACAGTAGAATTCCGAAGTCGGAATCATCATGGTCTCTCTCCCTAGTTTTATTACCTAAATAATGTACTTTTATTATCGAGAAATATGCTGTCAGTAAGTTTATTTATACCTTTGCCTGATCAAGGACTTGCATCAGTACCTAAATTAGTGAAAAATTGATCCGCGAGTAGTTCTAGTACATAGCTGTCATTGGCAATAGCGCAAAGGTTGGGGAGATGAAGTCTTTTGACTTTTGACTTTTGACTTTTGACTTCCTAGAGTATTCTCATGTCACAAGGGACGCAAGAGGAAATCAGTGAAAGTTTTAGTTGTCGGTAACGGAGGGCGTGAACACGCTCTAGCATGGAAGTTATTGCAATCAGAGCAAGTTGAACAAGTGGTGTGTGTACCGGGGAACGGTGGTACAGCCAATATGGCAAGGTGTGAGAATTTGCCCTTGGCAGTCGATGATTTTGCAGGGATCAGCCAATACGCCCTAGCAAATGACATTTCTTTGGTAGTAGTCGGGCCAGAAGTCCCACTGGCGAAGGGAATTACAGACTACTTACAAGCGCAAGGACTAATGGTATTTGGCCCTGTCAAAGCTGGAGCGCAAATTGAGGCCAGCAAGGCTTGGGCAAAGTCTCTGATGCAGGAAGCTGGTATTCCGACAGCTAAGGCTGCGGTATTTACGGAGGCGGCGGCTGCTAAATCATATATTAAAGCTCAGGGTGTGCCGATAGTGGTGAAAGCTGATGGCTTGGCAGCAGGGAAAGGCGTAACAGTTGCTACCACAATAGAACAAGCAGAGACCGCCATTGATGCCATTTTTCAAGGGCAGTTTGGCAGTGCGGGTGAGTTTGTCGTAATTGAAGAGTGTTTAATTGGCCAAGAGGTATCAGTTTTAGCCTTGACTGATGGGTTAACAATTCGTCCCTTGTTGCCGGCGCAAGACCATAAACGAGTCGGTGAGGGTGATACGGGCGATAATACTGGGGGGATGGGAGCATACTGCCCAGCGCCGATCGCTACACCAGAATTAATGGCACGGGTGCAAACAGAGGTGTTAGAGAAAGCGATCGCTACTCTCCGCACCAAAGGCATAGACTATCGTGGTGTGCTTTACGCCGGCTTGATGATTACACCGGAAGGTGATTTTCAGGTGTTGGAATTTAACTGTCGCTTTGGTGATCCCGAAACCCAGGTGATTTTGCCATTGTTAGCCACACCCTTGATAGATTTAATCCTGGCTTGTGTACAGCAGTGTTTAGGAGAAATGCCCCCCATTGCTTGGCACAATGGCGCAGCAGCTACTGTAGTGGCGGCCTCTGGTGGTTATCCGGGAGATTATCAAAAAGGCAAGGTAATTACTGGTATTGAAGCAGCCGCAGGAGTCACCGTATTTCATGCGGGGACAAAATTGAACGACCAACAGCAAGTTGTCACTGACGGGGGACGGGTGTTAAATGTGACTGGGACAGGGGAAAATTTTCAACAAGCGATCGCCCAAGCATATACAGGCTTGAAATCTATTCAGTTTGAAGGAATATATTATAGGAGAGACATTGGCTATAGAGTGCTAAATGAAGTATGAAGTGTGAATTATGAAATGTATTCTGCCTTAGCCTACGGTAACGGCTTTGCTAACCAACCTTCAGACTTCAGACTTCAGAATTCAGACTTTTCTCTACCATGTTAGACAAATTAACTGTTAATTTTTTAGTTGTTGGGGTTTATCACAAAAACTACTAACAACTTTATTGAAAATGTTAGCTCTGTTAAAAACAATCCGAGAAGCGATCGCCAATTGGTGGTCAGATTTCACCCTCCAAACTAAGCTTCTAGCTGTTGCCACGTTAGTGGTTTCTTTGGTGATGAGTGGTCTGACCTTTTGGGCTGTAAATACAATTCAGCAAGATGCTCGTCTGAATGACACCCGATTCGGCCGCGACTTGGGGCTGCTACTTGCTGCTAATGTTACCCCTCTTATTGCGGAAAATAATCTCACTGAGGTTGCTCAATTTTCCCAAAGATTTTATAGCAGTACTTCCAGTGTGAGGTATATGCTCTACGCTGACGAAAGCGGCAAAATCTTTTTTGGCATTCCCTTTTGGGAACGAGAGGTGGAAAACTCTTTGTTGACAATCGAGCGACGCATACAATTGCCAGACGATTACCCTGGTGATGACGATAAGCCAATGGTGCGGCAACATAACACCCCAGATGGCATTGTCACCGATGTATTTGTCCCCCTCATCGTCGATAAAAAATACCTGGGTGTTTTGGCTATTGGCATCAATCCCAACCAAACCGCCGTCATTTCCACGAATTTCACCCGTGATGTCACCATTGCTGTGTTTATCACGATTTGGGTGATGGTAATTTTGGCTGGTGTCATTAATGCTTTAACTATTACCAAGCCAATTAAAGAACTGTTAGTTGGTGTGAAACAAATCGCCACTGGGAATTTCAAGCAGCGCATCGATTTACCCCTAGGCGGTGAACTCGGAGAGTTAATTCTCAGTTTCAATGATATGGCAGAGCGTCTAGAACGCTATGAAGAACAAAATATTGAAGAACTAACAGCAGAAAAAGCCAAACTAGAAACGTTAGTTTCCACGATTGCTGATGGTGCGGTGTTGATTGACAACAATATGCAGGTGATTTTAGTCAACCCCACAGCACGCCGAATTTTTTGCTGGGAAGGCAATGATGTTGTAGGTAGTAATGTTTTACATCAATTACCCCCAGCTATTCAGATGGAAATCACTCGTCCCCTTTACGAAATGGCGGCGGGAGAATGCGACAGCGCCGAGTTCCGCATTCATCTCAATCAACCAACCAAGCGCACCATTCGGATTTTGTTAACTACAGTACTCAATCTCCAACGGGAAAGTATTAAAGGGATTGCGATTACTGTACAAGATATTACGCGGGAAGTAGAACTCAACGAAGCTAAGAGCCAATTTATCAGCAACGTTTCCCATGAACTCCGCACACCGTTATTCAATATCAAATCTTTTATTGAAACGCTGCACGACTATGGCGAAGACTTGAGTATAGAACAGCGTCAGGATTTTCTTAAAACTGTCAACCATGAAACTGATCGCCTGACTCGTTTGGTTAACGATGTTTTAGACTTATCTAAGTTAGAATCTGGTCGGAGTTACAACTTTGATGGTGTAGATCTCGCCCAAGCTATTGAACAAACACTGCGAACTTATCAACTCAACGCTAAAGATAAAGGTATTGAACTAATTCAAGAAGTTGCTCCTAATTTACCGCTGGTTCTGGGTAATTATGATTTATTACTCCAAGTCTTAGCTAATTTAGTCGGAAATGCCTTGAAATTTACCAAAGCAGGGGGGAAAGTAGCTATTCGCACCTATCAATTAGATCCCAAACCCCACGCTCCCAATCAATCTCCGTGTGTGCGCGTAGAAGTATCTGATACTGGTATTGGTATCGGCTCAGAAGACCAACAGGCAATTTTTGACCGCTTCTTCCGCGTGGAAAACCGAGTTCATACTTTAGAAGGGACTGGTTTGGGTTTATCAATTGTCAGAAATATTGTGGAAAGACATGGGAGTAAAGTTCACTTGGTAAGTGAAATTGGCATCGGGACAACTTTCTGGTTTGACTTAGCTTTATGTGATTAACAGTTATATTTCAGTTCAGTCGTTAGGATGTTAGTATCAACTGCCACCATACCAGTATTCCTCTATACCCTGACGAATTGCTTCATCCATTTCCGATAAGGATTTTGGTGCGCCTTGATATTTTAAGCAACCTGCAACATCATCCAAGGTAGTCGCTGTAAAAAGTTGTTTGGGTTTGAGAAGAATGCCATCACCCATTTTAATTGCTATTAATTCCTGACCGACTTCCCAACCATAAGCTTTTAGTAATTCTTCAGGAATTATTACTTGTCCTTCATTTAATATTTTTGTCAAGTCCATATATTGCAGAAAGTGAATGACTATACTAATTTTGGATGAATATATGTTGACAAGCTAGGGCGATCGCTATTTTTTGGAGGATGAATAAAGTCCTATCCCACAGAAAAGACGACGCGAAAACCGCAAATCCTTAAACCGCCGTCTGATTCATTCCAACTGCGGCTGGCGCTGCGACACAGTTCTGCACCAAAGTTCCAGGAACCACCGCGCAAGACGCGGCGGTTACTATCACCGCCATCTTCCCAAACTCGTCCATCTGAGGGTGCGCCTTGGTAATTGTTGTGCCAAGGGTCAGCGCACCATTCCCAAACTAACCCGTGCATATCGTACAATCCAAAGGCGTTGGCGACTTGAAAATTTCCCACATCGGTGGTTTCTTTGCGATACCTGGTTTTTCCTTCCATCAAATAGGTATCGCTATCGCTGTAGTTGACTAGTTCTGTAGTGATTTTTTCGCCAAAATGAAAGGATGTGGTGGTTCCGGCGCGACAAGCATATTCCCATTCGGCTTCACTGGGGAGGCGATATTCCCTTCCGGTTTGTTGGGAGAGTCTGACACAAAATTCTACAGCTTCGTGCCAAGAAACGTTTTCTACTGGGCGATTAAGTCCTTTAAATTTAGAAGGATAGGGATTTAAGGTTTGTTTGACTTTGGGTAAGGCGGTGACAGCACGCCACTGTGCTTGGGTTATAGGATATTTACCCATAAAAAAGGGTGCGATCGCTACTCGATGTTGGGGACGTTCATCTGCATCGCCTTCAAAGGTGGGTGAACCCATTAAATAAGTACCGCCGGGAATCGCTACCATTGCTAAGGTTACGCCTTTGCTCAATTCTTCCACAAAGAACTCGGCGGTGGTGCGATCGCGGCTAACTTCTCTACCGCCTGTATCTACTGTAACTACTGCAAATTCACAGGTTTCTAAGGGCGGTAAGGGTTTAATTATTTTTGGTTCTGTTGGTAATTTTAGTAATGTCAGTTGAGTTATTTGTGGTTCAATAATAACTGTTTTAGCCGATTTCAAATCATTCAAAACTTCTGTGGCTGATTGATACCGATCGCTTGCTAAATGTTGCAGTAATTTATCTAAAATTTTTCTTAAGTCTTCGCTAATATAAATACCTTGTGCATCTAAATATTCCTGCCATAACCACTGACCGTTCATGGCATCATAAATGGGGTCTTTAATTTGTCCGTAAGCATCTTGGATGGGTAAACATTGCGTTAGTAACCGCACACAAGTGACCCCCAAAGCATATAAATCACTCGCCGGACAAGCAAAACCCGCCATCTGCTCACTGGGAGCATAACCCATTGTATAAATTACTGTAGCTTGTCTAGCTATGCTAGTTTGGGTTACTTGTTTTGCACCACCAAAGTCAATTAATACTAATTTGCCATCGCTATCACGCCGGATAATGTTCTCTGGTTTGATATCTCGATGAACAAAGTTGCAAGCATGAATAAATTCTAATACTGGTAATAAATCAGTTAATATTTTGCGAATTTTCTCTTCGTTAAAAGATTGCTCTTGAACTTCTTCTAAGAGGGTTCTACCTTGGATAAATTCTTGAACTAAATATAAACTCGAACCTTGGGCAAAGTAAGCTAATAATCTGGGAATTTGGCTATGATTTTCTCCGAGTTCATACAGTCGAAATGCCTCTTCTTTGAAGAATTCCGCGGCTTTAGTACGTTGTCCGGTTCCTTGAATTTGCGGAAAGAATTGTTTAATGACGCAAGGTGCATCTAGTCTATCTGCATCTTCGGCTGCGTAAGTTTTGCTAAATCCGCCTTCGCCTAATAGTTTTAATACGCGGTAACGGTTTCTTAGCAGTTTGCCAAAACTGCTGTGTCCGCAACTTATGCAAAATCTATTGCCGTCAGCATTAAAGGGATTTGAACAATTGGGATTTTGGCAGATTTGCATAACGAGGAGGAGGTAGCAACTTGTCCAAAGTTAGCCCCAATATTATCGAATTGAAAACCGATTTCTAGACAAATAAATATCAACTAAATTTCATCTGCATATATACCAGCATGAAAACATACAGATGAGCGTAATTTATTTGTCCCTGTGTGTTGGGTACTGTTTAATTTTGAGAATGAATGATAGCACTAATTTCCATTCCACCAGGAATCATAAGATAGGTATCTTGCCATTGTCAAGGGTATTTGATGATGGATGTAAGTACTAATTAACGCTGAATAGATTTTGTTATAATTGAGCTATTGTGAATTATTTATACAGTTGAATTTATATCCATTTTTTTACATCACCGACTTATTTAATAAGTCGGTGATGTAGTTATACATTAACTATTTTCTCTCTCCTAAAATCCGCATAAATTCAGCTATAAAAGCAACAATTGCTGATACTGTAATTAGCAACATACTGAGAGCATTGATATCAGGCTTCACACCTGTTCTAATCCGACTAAAAATCTCCATTGGCAAGGTGTTGTAACCGCTACCAGCGGTAAAACTAGCAATGAGAAAATCATCTAAACTGAGAACAAAAGCCAGCAGACAACCAGCTACAATTCCTGGCATTAATTGTGGTAGTAATACTTTAATAAATGCTTGTACTGGTGTAGCGCCTAAATCTAGTGCAGCTTCTTCTAAGTGGGGATCTAAGTTATTAAGTCTTGAACCCACTACTAGCCCTACATAGGCTAAACAAAATACGATGTGCGCCGCGACAATTGTCCATAAACTCAAAGGAACAGCAAAGGCGGCGAGAAATACCAAAGTGGCAACGGCGATCGCAATATCAGGAATAATTAAGGGTAAGTAAGCTACACCCCGATACAAACTCTTACCTGGAAATGTATACCGCGCTAATCCCACCGCCATTAAGGTTCCCAACACGGCGGAAATTCCCACGGCACAAAAGGCAACTATCAAACTATTGTTCAAAGCAGATAAAATGCGATCGTCACTGAAGAGTTTGCTATACCAATCGAGGGTAAATCCTTGCCAAGTTGCACTGTAAGGAGACTGGTTAAAACTATAAAATCCTAATACAAGTATAGGTAAATACATAAAAATATACATAATTACTGACAAAACCGCTTGCCATGCGACATGCGGTTTTTTTTGTGTAGGCGAAATATTCATCTTGAGAATTTAGTGATTTTCTATATTTTCCTAGTGTATCTAATTTAACTCAAAAGTCAAAAAATCAGCTGATAAAGACGATGCCTTTGATACCCAAACCAAAGAGACTAAATCAATGCACTCTGTTTACCTCTTGAGGATAGTCAAATTTATCTACAAAGATAGACAAATTCTTTAGCAGTTAAAGTCTAATATTTTGATGCACTTATTTAGAAAATTACTTTTTAAACTGAGTTGATAGTGCTAGGAAAAAGTGCTGAGTTACTACTCTAGTGAGTTATTTCCACTCAAAATTCATCGCTATTGAAAAACAAACACTATTAATTCAAAATTTATCTTTTAGGAGGTTTGTAATGAGAATAGCTCAAGTTGCCCCACTGTGGGAGAGAGTACCACCTCCAGCTTATGGGGGTATTGAGTTAGTTGTGGGGTTACTGACCGATGAATTAGTGCGACGCGGACATGAAGTTACTTTATTCGCATCGGGTGATTCTATTAGTTTAGCCAAGCTAGAATCAGTACATCCTCGTGCTTTACGACTCGATAAGGATATCAAGGAATATAACATTTATGAAATGTTGCAGTTAGCCTCTGTATATGAACGGGCAGATGAATTTGATATTATCCACTCTCACATGGGCTGTGCAGCATTGCCTTATGCAAATCTTGTGAGTACCCCGACAGTTCATACTTTACACGGTATTTTTACCCCTGATAATCAAAAGATGTTTCAATATGCGAAACGTCAACCTTTTATCAGCATTTCTCATACCCAACGGGAAAATTCCCTAGGTTTGAATTATACAGCCACAGTTTACAATGGTATAGATGTAAGTAGTTACAAGTTTCATCCTGAACCGGAAGAACAGCCTTATTTAGCATTTTTAGGTCGAATATCTCCAGAGAAGGGAACACATTTAGCAATAGCAATTGCTAAACAATCTGGTTGGCGTTTAAAAATGGCTGGTAAGGTAGATGTTGTTGATGTAGATTACTTTGAACGAGAAATTAAACCTTTAATTGATGGCGAACAAATTGAGTATTTAGGTGAAGCGAATCATCAACAAAAAAATGCTCTTATGGGTGGTGCAGTAGCTACTTTATTTCCCATTACTTGGCGAGAACCCTTTGGTTTGGTGATGGTGGAATCAATGGCAGCAGGTACGCCAGTAATTGCGATGAAATTAGGTTCGACATCTGAGGTAATTGCCGACGGAAAATCCGGTTTTATCTGTAATAATGTGGCGGAATGTGTGAGTGCCATTAACAAAGTCGCAGACTTAGACAGGTATACTTGCCGTCAGTATGTCGAAAACAATTTTAGCTTTCAGCGGATGACTGATGGTTATGAAGAAGTTTATCGCCAAATTTTGCAAAATAAATTTGCCAAAAATGGTCATGTTCGCAGTACTGTGACTTCAGGAATTGCCAGAAGATAAATCGATGCTTTTGTAGGGGTGCGAGATATAAAAAAATCGCATCCTCTTGTTTGAGAATGCGTTGCCCATACCTGTCTATTTTTAAATTAAATAGCCTATTATCTGGCTTGTTTAATTAAAACAACTTGACAATCTTCACCACCGTATTTCTGACAGGTTTCTACAGCATATTTTTTGGCAAGAGATTGGTTAGTACCCCAGCCTGTACCATAACTACCATCAGAACCCACAGCTAAAGCTCCCCAAGCATTTTTAAACCATAATGGTGTTGTACAATCTCCAGCCGCACTTTCACGGCGACATTTATTTAAAGATGCGTTGATTGCTGCTTGCTTTGTTTTAGCAATTCCTGTTGAATAAACTTTAGTAGAAGGAGAATAAGAAATGGCTCCAAATACATTGTTAGCAGCACCAGCTTGAGCAGTCTGGGTAATTGCAGGTAATATTGAGATAACTGCGATCGCTGTCAATAAGCTTTTTTTAAAACCTACTTTTAACATATTTATTTCCTAATAATATTAGGTGGTGACTACAGCACATGTTGGTGTGTTGCAACTATTATTTGCTACGTTAATTAATTTCAGGATTCGCGTTTATACGCATCTTTTTATGAAGATATACTTCATGAAAAATTCCCCACTTCTTAAAGAAGTGGGGAATTTTTTTATTTATCAAAAAGGGTAAAGATTTTCAGTCTTGAACTTTACAAAACATTACATGCTTTACTTGAATTTCTAGAGTTGGGCGCGAATTGTTTCAATTCTTTTGCGGTTAACACCTAAATCACTTTGACCTAAACGAGAAGCTGAACGCACTTGAATTACATTCGCATTCCGGTCTAGATAAAACTCTACATCGTCAACAAATCCCATCAAAGCACTTTTAAATTCTGCATATAAATAGTCCTGAGTTTCAGCAATAATTGTGGTTCTAGGCAAGGACTGAATAATGTTTTTGAGATTGGCGATCGCTTGTTCTGGACTAGTATTAAAAGTTAGCGGTGCGATTTGGTGAACTGCATCTGTACTTTGGCTAGATACACAATTAGGCGAATTGGGGCAAGCTGCTAATTTGCCATTATTTACACCCAAGTTATTGGGACGTTTACCTGCAAATATCATAGTTTTGTTGGCTGAGAGGGAAGTACCTGTTACATACTTAATTTACACACATCAGAAATACTTGCTGATTCATAGTGGTAATGTGTTAGCCCCAAGACGATACAAGGGTGATGCGATCGCTCTATGATCCGGTAAGTACTGTCTAGACAGCAACAAATTATGTCGCCAACAATCTCAATTAACGATAGTCAGCGCTTACAACTCAAACCTCTAGAAATCCCTTCCAAGTTACTGTTAGGGCCAGGCCCCTCCAATGCCCATCCTACAGTTCTCCAGGCAATGAATACCTCTCCTCTAGGGCATCTTGACCCAGATTTCTTAGGGCTGATGGATGAAATTCAGTCGTTACTGCGTTACGTTTGGCAAACCGAAAATCCCTTAACTATCGCTGTCAGCGGTACGGGTTCTGCTGCAATGGAAGCAACTATCGCCAATTCGGTAGAACCCGGTGATGTGGTTTTAATCGGTGTGGCGGGATACTTTGGTAATCGCCTTGTTGATATGGCTGGGCGATATGGTGCTGATGTGCGTAGCATTACCAAACCTTGGGGGCAAGTTTTCTCTTTAGAAGAACTCCGCACCGCAATGGAAACCCATCGCCCAACCATTTTGGCTTTGGTTCACGCTGAAACTTCTACAGGTGCGCGTCAACCATTGGAAGGTGTTGGTGAATTGTGTCGAGAATTTGGCACGTTGTTATTAGTGGATACTGTAACTAGCCTTGGTGGCGTACCAATATTTTTAGATGAGTGGGGAGTAGATTTAGCCTATAGCTGTAGTCAAAAAGGCTTGGGTTGTCCACCTGGGGCTTCACCTTTTACCATGAGTCCCCGTGCTTGGGAGAAATTGCAGCGCCGTAGCACAAAGGTGGCAAACTGGTATTTAGATATGACTTTACTCAGTAAGTATTGGGGTAGTGAACGCGTTTATCATCATACAGCCCCAATCAACTTGTATTATGCTCTGCGGGAAGCCCTGCGCTTAGTTGCCGAGGAAGGATTAGCTAATTGCTGGCAACGTCATCAAAAGAATGTGGAATATTTCTGGGACAGGCTAGAAGACGTAGGACTGAGTTTGCACGTTGAACGGGAATATCGTTTGCCGACTCTCACTACAGTCCGCATTCCTGAAGGGGTGGATGGTAAAGCGATCGCACGACAGCTGTTAACAGAACACGGAATTGAAGTTGGCGGTGGACTAGGAGAACTGGCTGGTAAAGTGTGGCGTGTTGGGTTGATGGGCTTTAATAGCCGTAAAGAAAATGTTGACCGACTGATAGAAGCACTGGGGGAAGTGTTGCCTAAATAGTTTGCATCTGGAGGAGGGATGAGGGACAATGATTTTTCACTATTCCCTAATTCCCAACTCCTCATTCCCTATACTCATACAGATCTAATATTGGTGCGTTAATAAGGATGTAACGCACCTCAATAATAATGGTGAGCGCACCCTTAATCCTTCAAATTTGAACTTAAATAACAAATCGACACTTTAAGCTACAACTTCTTCGCGTTGACAATCAAATACAACCATAAAAGAAGCATCTGGCATCATTTGACGTAGGCGCTGCATATAACCATCGGCATCGGAACGACTGCGAAAGCGAGCGACAATTTCTCTTTGGGCATCTGGCTGTAAACGGGCAATTGCCCAAGAATTGAGGCGTTCTTTATAGGCGATCGCCTGATTTTCGGTTTGATTAGCTTTGTATTCCGTATTTTGTGGCATGATTTAAATTATCCGTGTGTAATTTTCAGTGAAGGCGTTACTGACTTCTCTTGGCGGGGATGCACTAACGCCTTTTTTCAAGCTGCTGCCACCTTGTTATTCGATTATTTTTGGATTGTCAAGATTTCGCGGAGCGTTTTACAATAACTTATCTTGTAAATTTAACTGGCGATCGGTCTAAAACCCTTCATTAGCAACTAAAGAAGGCAAAAACAAATCCAAAATTTAAATTATTAACAAGTGTGGCATCTCCACTCAGCTTACTTACTTCTACATGCACATTTAATACCAACCGGAAAAAAATATTCAGGTCTCAATATATACTTTTTAAGTATTATGTGTAAAAAAATACTAGTAACTAAACATTTTTTATCCAGAAAATAATATTAATTTTTATAAATTATTTTTAAATAAATTTTGCTGAAAATAAAGTCCTAAAAATTGTTTGATTTTTATTATATTATTGACCAATACTTACCAATTCGTTAAAATTTCTGCGAATTATACTTTTGGATAAAGCAAATGCCATTAGTAACATCCATAATTCAAAAAATTGCTCCGCAAATAGGTGCAATAGTTGTCGTAGATCCTGAATATGCTTTTGTCGGGCATATTACATTTAAAAATGGCAATAAAGCTTGTTTTAGTCATAGTAAATTAAATATTAACGGTTTTGGTTCTGCCGAAATAGCTAAAGATAAAGCATATTCTAATTTTTTTCTCAACCACTTTGGATATAAAGTTACTGAAGGGCAAACTTTTTTTAGCAAGAAATTATGTGAAAAAATAGGAAGTGAGAGAAATATTGATGCCGGATTTGATTACGCTAAAGAATTAGGTTTTCCGGTGATTGTGAAGCCCATTAACCTGAGCCAAGGCAGATTTGTTACTAAAGTCTACAATAAAACAGAATATTATCAAGTTGCGAAAAAAATCTTACGAATTACGCCAGGATTAATTGTCGAAAGATTTTATGTTGGCAATGATTACAGAATTGTTGTCATGGATGATGAAGTGCTGGCGGTATATCAAAGAATTCCTTTATGTGTAGTCGGTGATGGTAAGTCTACTATTTTAGAACTGACACAGCAAAAATCAAAAGATTTTACGACTAATGGTAGAAAAAACAATATAGATGTTCATGATTTCCGCATCAAGCGAAAATTAAAGCGACAAAAGCTGAAGTTAGATAGTGTCATTCCCGAAAATCAGGTTGTTTATTTGTTAGATAATGCCAATTTATCGAGTGGTGGGGATGGTGTAGATTTGACTGAAAGTATCCATCCTGATTTTCAAAAGTTAGCGATAAATGTCACTAAAGATATGGGATTAAGACTGTCAGGGTTAGACATTATTACTGAAGATATAACTATGCCAATGAATAATTATGTGATTATCGAAGTTAATGGTTCTCCTGGTTTAACTCATTATGCTGCTATTGGTGAGGCTCAAGTACAAAGAGTTGAGAATTTATATTTCAAAATTCTCAAAGCGTTGGAAAATGAGCAAATGGGTATTCAGCATAATTGAATTAAGCTTGATAAAAATTGATGGTTTTATATACCCGCATTCTTGGCGAAGTCGAGGATATCGCTATTAACAAATGATTTAATATTAAGATATTTTTGGAAAAGTATAATTGCATACTCGCCTTAGCGATTAAAGTCGCAGCTAGACTGACAAATATTGTTAAATTATTCTCTATTTTCCTAAATTCCATCTTTTGTAAGGTGCAAAGACTATTCAAAACGCACTAAGCTACTTCTGATTGAAGATGCTGTATTATAAAATATTCAGATGGATTTTAGCCAAACGCTGACTAATAAAAGTGATGCGATTGTTGAGCAATGGGTAAAAGCAGTTTATCAAGATGAAGAAATTGAGGCCACGAAGGAACTAACTTTTAAAGCTGTACGTAATAGTTTACCTCGTGTTTTAAAAGCTTTAGCAGCAGTACTTTCGGAGTCAGAAAAGAGTGATTTACAAACAGTAGTTGATGCAAGTTTAGAACATGGCTTGCTACGTGCTGAACAAGGATTTGAACCAGCAGAAATTGCACGAGAGTATCGTTTACTGCGGTTTGTAATTTTTGCTTTTCTAGAAGAAGATTTATTAAAAGCATCTCCTGTGGAACTTTTACGGGCTGTGCGTCTGATTGATACGGTAATTGATGAAGCGATCGCCCGTTGCTTTAACAGCTATACTTACGGAAGGCTACAAGAGTTAGAACAACTCCAAGGTCAGTTACGCTTGACTAACCAAGAACTCACTCGCTTGGTTCGCGCTAGTCAAGATAATCTGTCGCAGTTGGCGCATGAATTAAAAACACCGTTAACTTCCATTATTGGTTACGCAGACTTGTTTCTCCGACAGCAGCGCCAAAATCCCGAACTCAAGGATTCTACTTCTAATCTCCAAAGTATTGAGCGCGTGATGAAAAGTGGGCGGCTGATTCTGCGGTTAATTAACGATACTCTGGAAATCTCTCGTTATGATGCTGGCAGAATGATCTTACAGCCAACTGTGGCTGATGTGCGTGAGTTGATCAACTCTGTTGTCGAAATAATTGAACCCCTAGCACTGAATAAAGAATTATCTTTAATTATTGATTGCGATCGCGCTCCCAATCAAGTTACTACAGATCCGCTGCGAGTTCAGCAAATTCTCACTAATTTACTGAGTAACGCCATTCGCTATACAGACTCTGGAACGGTGCGTTTGCAATGTTATCAAGAATCTGAACAAAATTGGGCTATATCTATTACTGATACTGGATTAGGCATTGCCTCGGATGCTCAAACAAAAATTTTCCAGCCTTATTTTCGTGCAGTCAATCAACAACCGCAAGATTCTCACGGGACAGGTTTAGGATTAGCGATCGTGTCTCGTCTAGTTCAATTATTGCATGGTGAAATCAAGGTAGTTTCACAATTAGGAAAAGGCTCTACATTTACGGTAATTTTGCCGTTATAGAAAACAGGTTATTTAAGTTTGATACAAATAGACCGCAGGGGAGCCAGCGCGTTGGGCGGGTTTCCCGACTTGTAGCGACTGGCGTGGGCAGAGGGAAAGAATGAAAAACCTATAAATTTGTATCATTTTCTGCGTGAAATGGTATTACAGGAAAGACGCGAGTTATCGCGTCTCTAATATTAGTTAACTGCTACTTTCACAGCTTCTAAGGTGGCAATTAACCTAACATCAAACTCTGCTTCAAACACGCCTTTTTTATAATCTAAACTCCACATTTCTAGGGAGCAATCATCGTCAGAATGAGAGGGGAAAATTGATAGATAAACTTCTTGTACATCAGGATAATACTTAAACTTAACCTGAGATATTGCGCCAATTTGTCGTCTATCTAGGGCGACTGCCAATCGTAAAATTGCACTTAATTGACAGACGATTTGTCGATGATTTTTACTCAACAAATTGCGGAAATTTTCGTGTTTTTTCTTGGGTGGAGATTTGCGATGATAACGGGCTAAGTTGGCAATGATTTCGATTTCGGTTTCGGTATAGCCTAGTAATTCGCCGTTGCGAATTAAATAGTAGGAGTGTTTATGATGAGCAGAATGGCTGATATGATGACCGCAATTGTGTAAGATTGCTGCTGCCCATAAAAGTTGACGTTCATCATCTCCCCAGTTGTGGAGAATGCCTTGAGTCTGGTCAAATAAACTCAGAGCAAAGACAGCTACGCGATCGCTGTGTTCAATATTAATTTGGTATTTGCTTAACTGCTTCAGCACACTCCGCTGGCGGATGGAACTTTGGTAACGTAAGCGGTCTTCGATTAAACCGTGAGTCAGCATCCAATCAACAATTACGCCTTCGCGCAGCGCCCGCCCGCACAGTGTGACTGAATCTACACCCAATAAGGTCATGGCTTCTTGCAGGACGATCGCACCTGCTAAAATCACTTCTGAACGCTTTTCTGGCATACCTGGGATGGCTGTTCTTTCGACATTGGTCATTTTTGCCAAGCGATTCACCCAGCCCTGTAAGTCCTGGAGACTCAATTGATAACCATTGAGAGTAGAAGGCATCATCGCCAATTTTTCCCTAGCATCAATTAAGGCGAGAGTTTCAATTGTGCCGGATGTGCCGACTAACCGGGGAAATTCGCCAAACTGAATATTTGCTAACACATCTTCTACAGAACGTTCTAACATCCCCCTTACATACGCTTGCAGATATTGAAACTCTATATTGCTAATGGGGTCGGTGGAGATGAACTCTCCAGTGAGTCGCACTGCACCCACTTTTGTACTGGTAAGTGTGCGCGGTTCTTCGCTGTCTCCCAAAATAATTTCTGTAGAACCACCGCCAATATCGATAATGATGTGGGGCTGGTTGTTAAATTCCATCCCCGACAGCACTCCTAAATAGATGCGGCGTGCTTCTTCTTGATCAGAAATTAAGTCAACGCTTAAACCTAATTCGCTATCTATTCGGTGGAGAAAATCTTTGCCATTGGGGGCTTCTCGCACTGCACTGGTAGCTACAGCAATGATGGTTTCAGCATTAAAAGTTTTGGCAACTGCTTGGAAGCGTTTTAAAGTGGCGATCGCCCTATCCATGACTTCTGGTTTTAAATCGCCAGTAACTAAATCGCGATCGCCCAGTCTCACAGTTTCTTTTTCTCTGGTAAAAATGCTAAAAGCTGGTAGGGTTGGGTCAATTTTTACCACTACCATGTGCAGAGAATTGGTTCCCAAATCAATGGCAGCAATAATCCGGTGTTGCTGAACTGGTGGAGTTTTGACACTCTCCCAGCCAGCGGAAACTAAATTTAGCATCTAGTTTTCTCTCTCTATTTAGGAAGGACGATAGAAGATGGCGTGTTGAGATGGTAGACCCTGAAACGAATGAAACTCTTGCTGGGGCTGGGTGTAGGGGTTGATTTATCAGTATTATTTACTTGTTAATTTTTTCCCTTACACCCCTATTTTTTCACAATGAATATGTGTCCATCGTTGCAAATTTAGGTTGTGTTTTTACAAATAACAAATAAAGTTATTCTATAGATGTGAAGAAGTGTTAACTTATCAAAATTTAGTAATTTTGTTTGATTTGTATGTTGATTACGCCAGAACCTAAGCAAGAACCTGTGTGGCTTGTAATTATCCGGCTTTTACGCTGGCATAAACCGGAAGGGCGGTTAATTTTGATGATTCCGGGCTTGTGGGCTGTGGTTTTGGCTGCGGCTGGACAACCGCCTTTACCTTTGGTGGGGGTGATTGTGTTGGGTACTCTCGCCACAAGTGCAGCTGGGTGTGTGGTCAATGATTTGTGGGATAAAGATATTGACCCAGAAGTTGAGAGGACACGCGATCGCCCTTTAGCTTCCCGCGCTTTATCAATTAAAGTTGGCATTGCCGTGGCGATGATTGCCCTGGGATGTGCCGCCATATTGGCATTTTATCTTAATCCTCTGAGCTTTTGGCTATCAGTCGCCGCCGTCCCCGTAATTATACTGTACCCAGGGGCAAAGCGTGTGTTTCCTGTACCGCAGTTGGTACTATCCATCGCTTGGGGTTTTGCGGTGTTGATTAGCTGGAGTGCTGTGACTGGAAGTATTTCCCTACCAACTTGGTTATTGTGGGGTGCAACTGTACTCTGGACATTGGGCTTTGATACTGTATATGCTATGAGCGATCGCGAAGATGACCGACGCATAGGTATTAATTCTAGCGCTTTGTTTTTTGGCAATTATGCCCCAGATGCCATTGGCATTTTCTTTGCTGGCACAATCTTATTATTAGGCTGGCTGGGGATGGTGATTCACCTTCACCTAGCTTTTTGGATGACTTTAGGACTAGCTACTATTGGCTGGGTTTGGCAGTATTGGCGCTTGAAACACCAAGATTTACCTAATCCAGCTTACGCTGAAATGTTTCGGCAGAATGTGTGGATTGGCTTTATTTTACTGGCGGGGATGATTGTTGGCTGGATTTAAGAGATCCCCGACTTTCTGAAGAAGTCGGGGATATGAATATATTTACGATAATTTTATAAAACTCCCGTATTTTCCCTGATTCCACAAAGATTTCATCAATATTATTAGTAGTAGCTCCGCAATCTTACGAATATAGTTTATTTATTGGGTATATGCAGATAAAGTTTAGCAGTACCCAACGCAATGCAGCGATCGCACCTTGCTAAAGCCGCCATGATAGTTTTCCTTTCTCTGGGGAGTTTAGGAATTGTTGGCGGTAGTTTCTTAATCAGAAAAGCGTTTAGTAGTACTACTGATGCGAAAATCATTACTAATACATCGCGCTACAGTGAAATCCGCAATCAACTTTGGGCAAGTCCAGCAGAAATTCAGCATTTTCCCCGCGAAATTTCAGCGAACACAAAGGATGTGCGAATTGCTTACTCTCCTGGTGTAGCCCAAGCCAGTAGTTTCTTGCAAGTCAGAGAAAAACAATCCCCCGCACAAATTCAAACATTACTGGCACAATACAGAAAACTTGCCAAACGTCAATATCAAGGCGGGGATACCAACGTCCACGCCAACCTTCCTAATGGTATTCCCACCACCTTTTTCTACACTGGTGATACAGGAGGGGAATCTTTTCCGCCTTCCTATGAAATCTTAGTCTTGAATGCGAAGGATAGAGGTACTCCGGGATTTAAATGGAATCATGGTGATAGCTACGGTGTAGCCATTGATAGTACAGCCGCAGAAATTGTTTATTGGGCGGAAAAATGGTAAAGCTGGTATGGGTTTAAGTTGGAGATTTTCTCCTTAAGACTATCATTAGTCATTTGTCCCTTGTCCTTGTCAATCCAAATGACCAATGACAAATGACTAATGACAAAGAAAGCAATACAAGCAACTCTGTATATCCTATTTAAGAAGACACAGCTTTCAGATAGGAGAAATCAGTATATTCCCCATTAACTACTTGATTACGCCCTAAATTTTTCGCATTCAACAGGCATTGATCAGCACGATGGAGTAAGCTATAACCCTTATCATCATCGTTAGCTTGGAGAGTAGCAACACCTAAGCTAATTGTAATCGGAATAGTCAGTTCTTGATCAATGGCAAATGGTTGTTCTGCAACTATGCGATTTAAGCGTTCTGCGACTATCATCGCTTCTTCACTATTGGTGTTGCTTAGAACCACGACAAATTCTTCACCACCATAACGGAATGGCGTATCTTTAGCTCGGAGGTTGTGTCGCAGTCTGTAAGCTAATAATTGTAATAGACGATCGCCCACTAAATGCCCATAAGTATCATTGACTTTTTTGAAATAGTCTATATCTAAAATAATCAAACTCAAAGGAGTAGCTTGAGTGCGAGCTTTTTTTACTTGTCGAGGTAAATCCCATTCCATTGCGCGACGATTACTAATTTCTGTTAATGAATCGGCTAAAGCGATCGCAGATAATAAATCATTTGTCCGCATCAGTTCACGGTATTTTTGAGCTTTCCGTAAACCCACACTTAATTGAGCGAGTATTACCTGATGATGGGCTGCTACGCTGACAGTATTCTTGTCGATTATTTCATGAGTTAGCTGCCAAATATAAGCATCAGCACCTTGTCTGAGTGCAGTAGCCGTCATTTCCCATTCCCAACACAAATCCTGCTCACTTTTAGCAGCTAACTGATAAGAACGATCCTCGAAAAGGATGCAATACAACCAAGAGAGTTGGGGTTGGTTTTTTAACCAACCGCACAGTTCTATACTTCCATCCAAACTTGCTTGTACAAATATGACATCAGGCGGCTCAATTTCAAGTTGAGAAATTGCCTCCTGGAAATCAGTAATAACTGCTAATCTAAAAGCGGTTGCATCCAGGATCTGATCGGGAAGTTGAGCAACAAATTCATCACTTCCAAAGACCAGAATTGAAATATTCATTTTTTTTATATCTGCCTTATTTCAAGCTAAAAATTCCTACTATTTTTTTAAAACAGTGAATCTTTCAGTATTTTTATGATTGATAGATTTCACTATGTTTGATAGTCATAACCTTAAATTAACTATATTCTAAAAATTTTAATATCATCTTAATGTATGACCCTAAATGCAACCTGGTAACTCTCTAGTCCTGATAATTACTGTCTGTCTTGAACCTTTTTTTTCAAACAGTGAAAATACGGAAATTATATTGAGCTTTAATAAAACAACTGTAGTTTATAGGTGTGATTCATCGGCAATTATATACACAATAAAATAACCTATTTTTATTTGTGTTGCTTGATTTTATTAGACCACGCTAAATGTTTAAAAAAAAATAAAATTTGCCTTTATTCCGTAAAAACCGAGATGCTAACTAAATATAAAGAATGTTATGTAAGGTTTTAACAGCAAGGGTTTAGCACGGAGAAAACCTAGTGACACATATTTATGTCCTAGGTTTTATTAAGTTAATTTCACCTCTTTAATAAGTGAATTTACGAGAGGCAAAATATTCAGATATAGAACGAGCTAATTTAAAAACTTCGTAAAAATTTTATGAAGTAATCAATAACCTTCAATGTTGTACCCAGAAGCAACTATTACCTGTTTAATCGACTCTTCAGAAGCTGCGGATTCTACGGTGACAGTTTTGTCTTGAACATTCACATCAACCTGAGCATCAGGTTCCATCACATGAATAGATTCGGTAATTTTTTCAGCACACTTGTCACAAGTAATGTTGGGAACTTTTAGTTTTAGTGCCATGACATACCTCTTTTGATGAATTTTAATATTTGCTTTACAAATCAATGTTATTCCTGCATCGGCATCGCACACATCTGGCTAGAGTGAGGTAGTAACATTACTTATATAGGCGTAGGCGATCGCTGCAAAAATAGCTCTCTAAGTAAAAATTACTAGCAGCAAACCGAAACAAAATGCAAAAATAGAGGCTAGAGGGAGAAATTTTTTCTCCTGCGGCATACTTTATCAAAAGAAAGGGTGAAGGAGGAAGTACGAGAAAATCAACGGTAACTTCATACTTCACACCTGATACTTAATAACTTTATACTTCAGTTTACCCATGTCTTCTAATCCCCAATTCATCAGCGGTAACGAAATTCGCACCTTATTTCTTGACTTCTACGCTCAACGGAAACACCAAATTCTCCCTAGTGCTTCCCTCGTACCGGAAGATCCAACCGTGCTGCTGACGATCGCGGGGATGTTACCATTTAAGCCCATATTCCTGGGACAGCGCACACCTGAATTTAAAAGAGCCACCACATCCCAAAAGTGTATTCGTACCAACGATATTGAAAACGTCGGACGTACCAAACGCCACCACACATTTTTTGAGATGTTGGGTAACTTCAGCTTTGGTGATTATTTTAAAGAACAAGCGATCGCTTGGGGTTGGGAAATCTCCACACAAGTATTTGGCTTTTCTCCCGAAAACCTTGTCGTCAGCGTCTTTGAAGAAGACGACGAAGCATATAATATCTGGCGTGACAAAATTGGTGTAACCGCAGCCAGAATAAAACGGATGGGTGCAGATGATAACTTTTGGGCTTCTGGCCCCACTGGACCCTGCGGCCCTTGTTCGGAAATTTATTACGACTTTCACCCGGAACGCGGTGACGACAATATTGACTTAGAAGATGATACCCGGTTTATCGAGTTTTATAACTTGGTATTTATGCAGTACAACCGGGATGCGTCCGGTAATTTAACACCACTGCAAAATAAGAATATAGATACCGGTATGGGTTTGGAGAGAATGGCACAAATTCTCCAAAAAGTGCCGAATAACTATGAAACAGATTTAATTTTCCCAATTATTAAAACGGCAGCGCAAATTGCTGGCATTGACTATCATACAAGCGATGAGAAAACAAAGGTTTCGTTAAAAGTCATTGGTGATCATGTGCGTGCTGTGGTTCACATGATTGCTGATGAAATTCGCGCCTCGAATGTGGGACGGGGTTATGTGTTGCGTCGCTTAATTCGGCGGGTGGTACGTCACGGGCGATTACTAGGGATTTCTGGGAATTTTATCAACCAAGTTGCAGAAACTGCGATCGCTCTTTCAGAATCAGCTTACCCCAATGTGCGGCAACGGGAAGCAGCTATCAAAGCAGAATTGGAACGGGAAGAATCGAATTTTCTCAAAACTCTGGATAGAGGTGAGAAACTTCTGGAAGAAATTATCCAACAAGTGAAGCAGCAAGGACAAACCGAAATTAGCGGAGAAAGTGCTTTCACCCTTTACGATACCTACGGTTTTCCTTTAGAACTTACTCAAGAAATCGCGGAAGAAAACAACCTCACCGTTGACGAAACCGGATTTAATACCGAAATGCAAAAGCAAGTGGAACGTGCGAAAGCCGCCCACGAAACCATCGATTTAACTGTACAAGGTTCCCTGGACAAACTTGCAGAACACATCCACGCCACGGAATTTTTAGGTTATACCCAAGCTGCGGCGACGGCGAAAGTGGAAGTATTACTAGTCAATGGTGTCGCCGAAGAAGCAGCCGAAGCCGGAACAGAAGTACAAATCGTCCTCAACCAAACCCCATTTTATGCCGAATCTGGGGGACAAATAGGCGATCGCGGTTATATCTCTGGCGATGGTATTGTAGTGCGCGTGGAAGATGTGAAGAAAGAATCTGATTTCTTCGTTCACTTCGGACGCATCGAACGCGGAACTCTGCGTGTAGGCGATACAGTTACCGCCCAAATTGATGCTGCTTGTCGTCGTCGCGCCCAAGCAAACCACACCGCCACCCACTTATTGCAAGCGGCGTTAAAGAAAATCGTCGATGAGGGAATCTCCCAAGCTGGTTCGCTGGTTTCCTTCGACAGATTGCGCTTTGACTTCAACTGTCCCCGCGCTTTGACAAGTGAGGAAGTCCAACAAGTTGAAGAACAAGTGAATACTTGGATTTCTGAGGCGCACTCCGCAAAAATCGAAGTGTTACCCTTAGCTGAGGCAAAAGCTAGAGGTGCTGTGGCGATGTTTGGGGAAAAATACGGAGAAGAAGTCCGCGTCATCGATTTTCCTAGCGTGTCGATGGAATTGTGCGGAGGTACGCACGTAAGTAATACTGCGGAGATTGGCGTATTCAAGATTATTTCTGAGGCTGGTGTAGCTTCTGGAGTACGGCGGATTGAAGCAGTTTCCGGCCCGGCGATACTAGATTACCTAAATGTCCGGGATAAAGTAGTCAAAGATTTAAGCGATCGCTTTAAAGTTAAACCCGAAGAACTACCAGACAGAATCACAACTCTGCAAAGCGAACTAAGAAACGCTGAAAAGCAACTAGAAACGCTAAAAGGACAACTAGCGATCGCTAAATCTGACAGCTTGCTAGAAACAGCGCAAACAGTAAGCGACCATAAAATTATTGTTGCCCAACTCGAAGGCGTTGACCCCGAATCATTAAAAACTGCGGCGGAACGCTTACTGCAAAAAATCGGTAACGGTGCTGTAGTACTCGGTTCTGTTCCCGAAGCTGGCAAAGTAAGCATAGTTGCAGCCTTTAGTCCAGAGGTGAACAAGAAAGGTTTACAAGCTGGAAAATTTGTCGGTGCGATCGCTAAAATCTGCGGCGGTGGCGGCGGCGGTAGACCAAACCTCGCCCAAGCCGGCGGCCGCGATGACAGTAAATTACCACAGGCTTTGGAACAAGCACAGAGTGACCTCAAGTCTGCCTTGGGTTAACTTCTGTTAGGGTAGGCAAGATGCCTGCCCTACTATCAATTGCTTAAGCGTAGATACTTTTTGCTATGCTCTTTTTTTAATAACCTTTCAAGTGCGTCAACACGAAATGAGTATTCACGCTTTTGTTGATCATGGTTTTTCTCCAGGTAGGGAATTCTGTGAAAAATTTTTATCTAGTAATGAGTTTACAAGTGAAACCCTCCAGCTTATCTCATCAGGGACAAGCCGTCTTAAAAAAGCTGAATTAGCCGTACATATAGCCAATGCACTTGAAAAAGGTCAGCTTACTTCAGATCAAATATTAGTTGCTTATGTAAAGCAACCAAGACAATGGTTAAGCTTGAAACTGGGTAAATTAACGCGGACACCAACCTTAAATAATTCTGCATCTTTACTAACAGAATTTGGTCAGGAAGATTGGTACGGGCCAATTCAAGAATCAAATGAACCTCTTAAAACGTGGTACATCAGAACATATAGAATTGTCGAGCATGTTCGTAGGGGACAGGGAATTGCTGACCAACTAGATAAACGCTATATTCGCTGGTCTGTCATTGCTGAGGTAGCACAAGATTATGTAGCTTTTTCCTGGAATGGATTTACTTGTAGTTCAACAATAGATGAAAGGATCGAACCATCTCAATTTCCTTTTTGGCATCATATTCCTGGATTTTTTGATGAATTAGCTGATCATTGTCAAGCAGACTGGAAACATCCTAATCTTCATCAACTTGTTCTGCACGATATGTGGGATAAATATCTTAATCATACTCCCTATAAATGGCGACATCTACGCATTAGAGCAGAAGCATCAGGGCTTGCGATCAACGCTCATAGTGCAGGAGTTAAGGAGATTGATGTTAAAGGATTACAAGCTTTGTCAGAAAAATTAGCTAATTCGGTATTCAATCAGCTTGGTTTGGTAGGTGATCCAGAAAAGATAAGAAATGCTGAAGATGCTATCTTGTTAACCCTAATCAAAGAGTGGGGTACAAAATCTTACGAATTTCAACTGGACAGAGAATTAACTACGACTGAAATTGAGGTAGAGCAGTCAAAAAAACTTAAAGTTAAGCATCTCATCAAAGCACATTGCTATTTTGGACTAAAACCCAACTCTACAACCCAAGATTCTCTTCAACACCTCAAGTGCCATTCAGGGTATTATGGTGGTAGTACTTCTGTTCTTAGGTTTCTGCTAAAAGAACTTGGACTTTAAGGCTAAGGCAATGGTTAGCTTAATTCACAAAGAGCGTTTAGGCTTTTTGTCTGATAATCATAAAGCTGAACTGAGTAAGCATTTTATGACGGCTTCGACCAATGTAATGCCGCATCAACTTGCTGTGCTGTTGGGTATAGAATACTCTGATGCCATTGCTATCTTGGCGGTTCTTGAAGCAGAAGGACTTTGTGAAATGAAGCTTCTTATCTACCATAACTGCGAACCAGATGTTCCTGTAGATGCAATTGCTTATGGTAAAGGCTTTCCTGATTTACCTTGGACTTGCCCCTATTGTGATATGGTTCTAGAAAATTATGATGAGCTATCGTTTGATCTTATGGCGATATCTAAACAACCAATTGAGTTTGTTTAATTGAGTCATGGAAAGTAATGATGAACTTGTTGACAGCATAATTAAAGCTATGGAACGTCTGGAGCAAGGAGATCCAGCATTAAATAAATTAGCTTCTTATTTGTATAAGGTAGATGAGAAACTTGCTGAATATTTGAATGAATTAAAAATATATACAGAACTAGCAACTCCCACACCTAAACAAACACAAGATGCTGGCAAACTACTAGAAAAGATCGTACTGTTATTGTTTAAAAGTCTAAAAGGCGTACAAAGTATTAAAAGTTTTCAATCTGCTGGCCCTCAATATGATTTGCTGGTAACTGGTGATGATATTAGTTGGGAAGTTGTACGTAAAGCTTTATATCTTAAACAGGAAAATAGAAATATAGTAATTGAGGCAAAAGCTACAAAAGAACCTTTAAAAGAAAATCAATTTGCTCCATTATGTAGCATAATGGAGCATAATTTGCGAGGTGCAGGTCTTGGAGTTTTTGTTACATTAAATGGAGCGTCTGGCTTTCCTAAACGAGATAGTACAAGACAAAGAGCCGTCAGCGATTGTAGACTTCGCCAGATAATTTTTCATGCCAGAACCAATAAAATAATCATTGTTCTAGACAAGGAAGATTTATTTCAACTAACAAAAAACGGAACCTTAATTGAATTATTAACAAGAAAAATTAGAGATTTATCAGAATTAAGTGGTCTGCCTACTATTCCTGTTGAACAATTTCAAGAGATAGATTTACCCGCACATTTAAAAATATTGTACGATTCTGATACTTAGCAGACTCCTAAATTGATTTCGTGTAGTTTAATAAAACAATAATAATTTATTAAACTAAGAATCTTGAATACCAAACTACTCAAATGCAGAGAATCACAGTTGATGAAATTCAACAAAACCCCTTAAAATACCTGAATCAAGTTGAGGCGGGTGAAAGTTTTATTATTATTCAAGCAGATAAACCAATTGCTGAATTAAAACCAATTCAAAATACTAATAAGCCGCTACGAATTTTTGGTTTATGTGCAGGAGATTTTACTGTACCTGATGATTTTGATGCACCTCTGCCTGAAGATATATTAAACGCATTTGAGGGCGGGTGAAAATTATTTTAGATACTCATATTTTTCTCTGGTTTATCAGTGGTGATAGTCAGCTTGTCACCTTTACTTAGATAAAGGTAGCATTTTTCATAAATTGCTTTGATATATTCATTAATTTCTTCCTACTTAAACAGTATTAACAAACCAATTTTCAATATTTAAATTATTAAAAAACGCAAAATCAGAAACATTATTAGTGACTAAAATTAAATTATTACTGTAAGCAATACTTGCAATTTGACCATCTACAAAAGCAGGCATTCTACCAATTTGAGATAATTTAGCTCTTTCTTGGGCGTGCCACTGTGCTGCCTTTAAATCATAATCTAAGACTGGTAAATTCAAGACTGATTCGTAAATATAATTCAAAAGAGACTCTCGTCGTTTAGATTCCGGTAAACGCAAACAACCATATAAAAGTTCATGAACAACAATACTAGAAACAGCCACTTCTGACTTATGAATATCTAGTTTATGTAAAACATTTTCATTTGGTGTAGGACGTGCTGGCTCTGAGAGAATATTAGTATTAAGTAAGAACTTCAAACTCATAAATTAATTTCTCTACCCAGGCTACTATCTCGTAAATCGGTAAAATCTTCATCAGTAAAAATCATCTCCTCGCCTTGAATTACCTTTCTAAATTTTTGTAATCCTTGCCAAAAATTATCCCCTCTAGTTTCCTCCTTTTTTTTACGTAGAAATTCAAATAAATATTCACGTTCTTCAATGGGTAAACTATTAATAGAATTAATAATTTCTTGTAAATTCATCATAGAAGTGTCTCTCAACTAAACCCCAAATTTACTAACTATATTTTACTCTGAACGGGTAAGGACTTGTACCTTATACCCGCACAAATAAACATTCTATTCTGGAGCTTCATTCTTATTATTCATCCACACCGCAGATAACGCACCTAAATCAAACTCCTGACTCTCACCCTCAGCAGTATTTTGAAACAGCACAGCAAACGCTCCAGCACCTAATCTACTTTGCGGAAACATACGGTAACAAGGAATAGTTGTAAGGTGCGATTGATACTCTTGTAAATGGCTAACCTTGACTGCTTGAAACTGCGGAAAGCGTGATAAAAACCATTCACAAACCTGCTCATTTTCTTCTGGAGAATAGGTGCAGGTCATATAAGCAAGATAGCCTTGAGATGCGACTATTTGAGCAGAGTTAGCAATAATCCGTTTTTGGCGATTGGCACTTTTATTAATGGCCGTAGGATGAAAACATCCTGGTGCTTTTTCACCTTTGGCTAGTAATGATTGTCCGGTACAAGGCGCATCAACAATTACTAAGTTACTAGAGGAGGGGATACTTTCAGCAAAAATACTCGAATCTCTGTTAAGTACAATCGATGGGTTTATCTGACAACGTTTTAAATTAGAAATGAGCATACCTAAACGTTTGCCAATCACTTCATTACTAATTAGTAAATCTGGGTGCAAAGCTTTCCAGGCAAATATACTTTTTCCACCTGGAGCCGCACACATATCAAAAACTGCATATATTGGCTGAGTAATTGCTAACAAAATTGAAGCTGAAAATACAGAAGAAAAATCTAAGCAATAGAAATATCCTTGATTATGTAGGGGATGTTGACCTGGTTTTTCTCCTAAAGCTAATCTGTCGATAAATTGTGGTTGCCAAGTTAAAGGTGTTTCTACTGCAAAAGGTGATATTTCTGGTTTTGGCTGACACCAAAGAATAGACGGGGCAAAATATTGGGGATTAACTAAGGCTGCGATAAATTTTTCTTGTTCTTCTGCGCTTTCAAATAAACGCCGTGAAAGTTTCAGTAATAAATTGGAAGGCTTTTCCATTATTTGTGTGAATAATTATACGTATTTTTAATCCTAGTAAAACTGTTACACAAGAACAATGCTATGCACTGCCTTGGCTGCATACTGAAAATACAATAACCGCTATTCTGACGATGACCAATAGTTCCTTAATGGTACAAGCTCCTAGATTTATCTGTGGGGTTAATCTCAAATCCAAAATCTAAAGTTGTTTGACCGTGAAACTACCTCATTGCTTTGGAGATGGTCATGATATTGGATAATTTTCAGCGGAAGTTACGCCGAGAATCACAACTATGGCGAGATGAAGGATTAATTAGTGCTTCGCAGTACCAACAAATAGCAGACCGTTATCAATTTAATAACCTAGAAGCGGCTGCACGCGATCGCTCAATGATGACTGCGGTCATGATTGGTAGTATCCTCCTCACCTTGGGAATTATTACTTTTGTTGCTGCTAACTGGCTAGGATGGTCGCGGGATGTCAAATTCATCATCATGATGAGTTTGTTTATGGCTACAACTATCACTGGTTTTTACACCTGGAGACAAGCCGCTATTGGCATTCCTGAAGGCAAAAAACTCAAACGTAGTCAACGCCTCCTGGGTGAAGGATTGCTCATTTTAGGTGCGATGGTTTTTGGTGCAACTATCGCATTGATGGCTGATGTGTTCAATATTAACGGTTCAACGCCAGAACTGTTTTTTGCCTGGGGTTTTGGCGTTTTGGTTATGGCTTACAGTCTGTCCCTCAATTCTCTAGGAATCCTGGGAATTGTCCTCATCCAGATTGGCTATTGGACAGGTTTAGGAGATTTACGTTATTCCGCCAATGAATGGAATTGGGCAATACTAGTCATTAAACACATGCCTTTGCTGTCGTGGGTATTATTTGTACCCTTAGCTTATTTCTGCCGTTCTCGGTGGATTTTTGCGATCGCAGCTTTTATTTTTGCCAGTTCTTTACAATTGAATCTCGACCCCTTACCGCTGTCAAATCTTGCGGAAACTGCGCCTTGGGTGGCATCTTTTGCTTTTACCCTGCCCCCTGCATTATTCTGGAGCTACGATGACCTGCTATTCCCCACAATTAATTACAGGCTGTTTCAATCTTTAGCCCGTGATTTATCATTGATAGCCTTTGGTCTAGCTTTTTATGTGCTGTCTTTTCGTTGGCTGTGGCAAACTTCTAGCTACAATTTCTCTTCGTCAACTAGTAACATAAATATATTCGGGTATCGACCAATCATTGATTTGGGGATTCTCAGTGGCTTGGTGGTATTGCAATGGTTGTTTTTAGTCCGTCAACGCAACAAACCTATTCGTCGGGAAGCAATCTTCAATTTACCGTTGATTGTTACTTTTCTAGGCTTCACAGCTGTAGTACCTTTTTGGCATCAAGCTATCAACCCTATTGATGATTTGGGGGTTTTTGCTTTCAATGTGTTGTTCACAGTGTTAGCTTGGGGACTAATTCGGGAAGGATTGAAGTTTAATGACAGGCGATCGTTTTGGGGCGGTATGCTGTTGTTAACGCTGCAAGTGATTAGTCGAATGCTGGAATATGACACTGAACTTCTGTTGAAATCTCTGGTGTTTGTCATGTGCGGTTCGGCGTTAATTAGTGCTGGACTTTGGTTTGAACGCCGTGTAGGTTCTAACTCTAAGTCTTCCGGTAATGCCAAATCTTCCTAATTTTCTCCTCTGCGACGGACACTTTGCTCAAGTCGGGAAACCCGCCCACGCAAGTGTCCTCCTTTGTGACTCTGCGTGATCAAAAATTAATTCACCGCAGATGAACATGGATAAATATTTGTCAGCAAAAGCAATCTCTGTACATCGCCGTTTTGAGAGTTTCTCTGCGTCAGTCCTAATAATTTCGTTTG
Organism: Nostoc sp. C96; assembly: GCF_059384975.1. NCBI lineage: Bacteria > Bacillati > Cyanobacteriota > Cyanophyceae > Nostocales > Nostocaceae > Nostoc > Nostoc sp. C96. The sequence continues at coordinate 3,965,821 of NZ_CM182020.1, forward strand.
ATTCTACTCACTACCTTGATTTTTAGGACTACGCTCATGAAAAATGAACCTTCGGAATCTGCTAAAAAGTCTGAATCTAGTAAAAGTTCTGAATCTACTAAGAATAAATCATTGTCTCCCGAAGCTGAATTTTCAGAGAAGCTGACTTTTCGGGATTATTTGTTAGCTACCGAACAAAGAGCCAATAAGCCTTTACCGATAGGACGGTTGATACTTCCCTTAGCAATTCAAGCGGGAATTATTTTCGCAGTACCTTTCTTATCGGCGTATACTAACCTCACAGGTAAAGAAGTAATTTTGCAAACTGTACCTGTGAATTCTCGCAATGTCTTGCAAGGTAATTCTTTAGAGCTTGACTACAATATATCTCGGATTTCTACCCTCAGAAGACTCTCTGGCTGGCAAGAATTATTGCGGAGAAATCGCGGGCGGAATGGACAATTAATCGAAGGAACTACTTTGTATGTAATTTTACAGGAGCAACCATCTTTTAGTCGTGGTGTTCCTAGGGCTTGGAGACCTGTACGAGTAACTAGTAATCAACCTAGATCCCTTCCTACTAATCAAGCCGCCTTAAAAGGTGTTTATCAGGATGGTTATGTACAGTATGGGATCGAAAACTATAATGTGCCAGATGAAGAAAGGCAACAAATCAATAATGATGTTTCTCAAGTTGTGCGGCAAACGAGAGACGGACAATTGCGATCAATCATCGTCAAGGTGAAAGTTGACCCACAGGGTAAAGCTATGCCTGTGAGCCTATGGGTACGCGATCGCAACTATCAATTTTAGTCTTGGTGGCGGATATTCCATGCTACACCAAAAGCTGCCCCAGCCCCGGCGATTAACCCGGTACTCATTCCTTGGATAGTTTTTTCAATGGGGTCTTGGGTTAAGCAGTCACTGGTAACTTGACTAGCATGTAAACACAAATTACTCTCTGCCCAGCTGCTAGTACCACCTAAAATGACCCCAGCAATACTACAGGAAGCTACAAGCAGCAGTAGGCGTTTTGTTTTTCTATCCATAGATGGATGTAGGTTGAGAAAGTAAATAGTCCTCAACTACTTTACACATCTATGCTGTTATTGTCAGCTCCCTTTTTTGAAAGTGCTGGGTTAAAAGTTCTGAGTGCTGATACCATTTCACGAAAAAAATGATACATGATACAGATTTATGGGTTTTTCATTCTTTCCCCCTGCTCCCTGCTCCCTGCCCCCTGCGGTCTATTTGTATCAAATTGAAAGTGAAACGGTATAACTCTATCACCTACACCCAAGCACGATCATATTGTACTGGCCAGAGTTTTTCGTGTCCTAGTTTTTTGGCTGCTAAATGCGGCCAGTAAGGATTGCGGAGTAATTCGCGCCCCAATAAAACTAAGTCTGCTACTTCTGTTTGAATAATCTGGTCGGCTTGTTCGGGAGAGGTAATTAAGCCGACTGCACCTGTATGGATATTTGCTTCCCGACGGATACGTTCAGCAAATTGAGTTTGGTAACCTGGTTTGACGGGAATGTTAATGCCAGGGATAATGCCTCCAGAGGAACAGTCGATTAAGTCTACACCTAAAGTTTTGAGTTTCTCGCTCAAGGTTACACTTTGTTCAATGTTCCAACCTTTGTCTATCCAATCGGTGGCGGAGATACGCACAAATAAGGGATAGGTTTCCGGCCAGACTTGGCGCACAGCTGTCACAACTTCTAATAACAAACGAGTCCGATTTTCAAAGCTACCACCATAATTATCTTGACGCTGATTAGCTAAGGGTGAGAGAAATTGATGGAGTAGGTAGCCGTGGGCTGCATGAATTTCGATGACTTTGAACCCAGCTTGCAGTGAACGTTGAGTTGCTTGAACAAAAGCCTGAATAATTTGTTGAATTTCGCTAATACTCAAGGCTTCTGGTACTGGACTTTCTTTACTAAAGGCGATCGCACTAGCAGAAACTACAGGTCGCCAACCTTCTTGCGATTCATCTAAGGCTTTTCCGCCGCGACTGGGTTTGGCGGTGCTGGCTTTTCTCCCTGCATGGGCGAGTTGTATCCCTGCAACTGCACCAAAGTTATGAATTAATTCAACAATTTTGACTAAACCTTCTATGTGTTCGTCTGACCATATACCCAAATCTTGCGGACTAATTCGCCCACGCGCTTCTATAGCCGCCGCTTCTGTGAACACTAAACCAGCACCGCCAACGGCGCGAGAAGCTAAATGTACTAAGTGCCAGTTGTTAGCATATCCATTTGTACTAGAGTATTGACACATGGGTGAAACGACAATACGGTTACGCAAGGTGATTTCACGAATCCTAAATGCCTCAAACAAATGTGCCATTGGAATGATTTCCTTTGCTTGCTAGGGTAGAAAAACTTCTGAAGTCAATTCTGAAAAGTTTAGTCTCTAGATAATGCCCGAAAGCACAAAGGCGAGTATAATTATTCTGCTAGTTTGAATAAAAATATTTGTAAATTTAATTGAGCAAATTAGATAGTTATAACTTGTTGACAAACTTTACCTAATTAGTCAAAACATGACTAGAATTTTGGTGAGCGATCGCCATCACCCAATAAGCAGAAAAATATTTTATAATGCTCTTGACTATTCATTCAATAATATAGCTAAATTGTGGCTAAACTTTGCAGCCAATTGCCTAAGAAAGTCTATATTATTAGTGAATAGTCAATTAATCTACAGATGGTTCACTACCAAAAGCTACTGAGAGTTTCTACTACTGGCAAATCTTTTCATAATATTACTGCCAAAATTGAAGCGATAGTCTCTGAATCTGGTGTAGAAACTGGTCTTTGCACTTTATTTTTACGCCACACTTCCGCGAGTTTAGTCATCCAAGAAAATGCTGATCCCGATGTATTAGTAGATTTAGCTAACTTTATGGCTAAACTAGTCCCAGAATCTGGTGGATACATCCATGATGCGGAAGGGCCGGATGATATGCCAGCACATATCCGTTCAGCATTAACTCACACTTCTGAACATATACCTATTAATCGTGGTTATTTGGTATTGGGTACTTGGCAGGGAATTTATGTTTGGGAACACCGTCAACGCAGTCATGTGCGCGAGTTAGTTGTGCATATTTCTGGCTAATTAAAAGATAGCTGATAAGTTTTTATTCCTAATTTTTTACTTCACTTATAGCCGCAGAAGAAGCTTGATAAGTTGAGGCTTTTCAAGGTATTTATATTATCCACAATCTTGAAGATTGAGCGCTAAAATGCGGCTTTTTTATAAAAATAAAAACATTAATATTATTTATGTCTAGTTAATATTATTAGGCATTTAGACATATAAGCCAATAAAATGAAATATATTATTGGCTGAGGCTAGTTGAATCTGTATGAAGCAAGACCTGCCTTCTACTTATAACTTTCAAATTATTGATGAATTTCTGTCCCAGAATTCGGTAAATCCTTTATCACTTAATCCTCAAAAACAATTAATTACGAGCTTTGCAGAATTGGAAAATTTAATTGCGGAAGAAACAACAGATATTAAATTAATATCAAATCTGCAACATACATTGGAATGTATATTAGATGCTCAATTAAAAAACTTTCCTGGCAATATTTTTTGGGATTGTGATTTTATGGTAAGTAGTATTTTGCGGCAAGCTTTGGGACTGGGAGATGATGCTATTGCATTTTTAAAGAATTTTACTAACAAAATGGTTGCTCTGAGCCAGTTATTTGGAATTAATCAAGAAATACGCTTTTGTTACGTTCACGATTTTATGTATGGTTTTGAGTGGGCAAGATGGGTACAAAAAGAACCACAAACTCGCGCTAATGTAGAGCCTTTCAGTCTAATTTTTTTAGATTATTTACTGGCTAAAGGGCAAGAACTAATACATCGCATTAGTCTCGATCAGGTGACATGTTATAAGCTATGTGACACTGGCTTTCGTAATCCCTTTCCTTTCTCCCGTAAACCAGAAGATGAATATCGTCTGCTAACTTATCTTGCTAGTGAAGGGTTTATCCCCGTTACCGCTTGGAATTGGCATAGTCAGCCTGTCTGGAATCAGCCTTTTCAGGAAATACGTCAGCAGTTAGCATTACAGTTGAATATTCAACCGCAAAAGCGCTGAAGAAGGCAGGGGGCAGAAGGCAGGAGGTAAAATAGTTTCGGTTTTTTCTGAAATATTTTAGATTAATTATGAAAATTGTTGATTTAATAACCTGGTTTGAAGCATGGGCGAATCCGGCTTGGTGTGAAAGCTGGGATAATTGTGGCTGGCAAGTTGAGCCTGGTGTTTTGCAAGAGTCGGCGCGGGTGTTGGTGTGTTTAACGCCGACTTTGGCGGTAATGGAGGAAGCGATCGCCCAAAATGCTAATCTAATTTTTGCTCATCATCCTTTGATTTTTGCTCCTCCCAAATCTTTCCGCCGTGGTGAAGCAATATCCGAAATGGTACGGTCAGCTTTTACTCACAATATTGGTATATATACTGCTCATACTAATTTTGACCAAGTACAAGACGGTACGGCTGATGTTTTGGCGCAAATTCTCAATCTTCAAGAAGTTACGCCCATTGTGCCGACTGTTTCTGGTTTGGGTTACGGACGGGTTGGTGTACTGGAAAAATTACTGACACTACAAGAGTTACTGGGAATAATTCAACAGCAACTCAAGCCGCCTGATTTGATTTTCTCGCCAACGGCTGATTTACACCAAACAATTTCACGGGTGGCTGTTTTGGGTGGTTCCGGTGCGAGTTACATTTCGGCAGTGGTGAAAACGGGGGCGCAAGTTTATTTAACTTCTGATTGTAAATTTCATCAGTTTCAAGAAAGCCGCGATCGCGGTTTAATTTTAGTTGATGCTGGACATTACGCAACAGAACGCCCGGCTTGCGATCGTTTGTCACAAAAATTTATCTCTTTAAACCTTGACTGGGTGCAATTGAGTCAACAGGATGAAGATTTCCGCCAATTTTGTACTAAGTATAATTTTTAACAAATTAAAATTTGCTATTTAGTATATTTTATCTTCAGTAACAATGATTAAAACATCCTAAAACTCAAAAAACGTTCTTTTCTTTCTAGTGGTTTATACGGTTAACAAAGGAATCAGATACGAGTGTTATCACTAAAAAGTGTGATTTAAATCACACTTTTTATGTAATTAATATCACAAGTATCTACGTTTTATATCAATCACTGGGAAAGAGAAATATTCCACACTAGATATATTAAGTTGCTGATGATGGCCTAACTACAATGATTCGCGCACTCGTTGAATCTGCTTTTCAAACTGGATATCTTAGTGTTGAATCTGAGGGTCTACTTCATCAAGTCCTAGCGACTAAATGCTATCAGTCTGAGGATTTGGTAGCTTTGGCAGATCTGTATGATGCGGTGGCGGCAGGTAAAATCAAACGAGAGGGTTCTTCGGATCGCCTGATAAAATTTCTGACCCCATACAAATCTAACTAAGTTAGCCAATCTCTATACCTTTACAACCAGTTTCTAGAAATTGAGTGTCTCACTCCCCTGGTAAAAGTCTAAAAATTAAAACTCATTAAGATGTTGTTGCTGAAAACAATGAAGGTCAGCAAAATAATGAGTTAAGATCAAATACACAGGGGTAAAAGTACAGCAGATTCCCCAGACTTCCCAGTAATGCCCATGACTACAAGTAGGCAACTTAAACAACCGCAATCACCGCTTGTTTTGGAGTATTTATTATTACATAATGATAGGAAAGACTCACCAGCAGCTGTTAAACTGGTTAGGACAAATCCCGGATTGTGTGACTTCTATGAAGTAGACATTCTCTCTTACAACCCTGAAAGAGATTGAGTTTAACGGGTGCAGTAGCTACTAGTTTATGATCCAAAATTTACCTAAATTCAAAGGCAGGGTCATTAAACGCACTACATTCTTAACCGTGAAACTAACTTTCTCTAGGGATGTAATCTATTGGGGTAAAACCCAAATTTTTTCAGGTTTAACGTACGTTGTTTAAAAAGGCAGAAGCAGTACATGCTACACCGCAAGATTTATCAACTGTGTTGCGATGGGCGGGAGGTATGTGTTTTCTTGCGGGACCAGCAACGCTGGATAGAACGCGCCCGCATCATCGACATAGAGGGAGATTTGGTGACGCTACGCTATGAAACAGATGAGGAAGACGAAGTTTGTTCTTGGGAAGAAATGGTTCGCCTCGAAAGTATTGGCGCTGTCACTCAAAAGTTAGCTTCCGTACCACGGGGTAATGTCGAACCTCTCCTAACTGAAGATTGTCCTGAAGCTGAACGCATCCGTAACCATTTTACCGATTCCAATCCTGATTAACTAAAAGCACAGTCCTAAGTCCTGGGTGAGTGAGATTAATCTCTCCTCACTCAGGACTCAGTTGTTGATATGCGTTCAAAAGCTGGACAATAACCTTCCAGTGTGACTTTAAAGTTATATAAAGGCGAAACAGGGTTCCAACAGCGCTGTCCTCGTTGGTGTCGGCAAGTTCCACAGCAGTCAACATCAGATAAAGTATAGCGATCGCTATTTTGATTGAGTAATTCTCTTTGCGATAACCCCCGCAAGACAATTTCTTCTCCTTGCCAACGCGCTTCAATTAAGCCAGTATCGGCAAACTCCCGCCAACGTGGGTCTTCTGTAATTGCTTCTGGTAAGCTAATGGTGATGACTGTGGCTAATTCTGTCAGTTCACCTTCGTAGTTAGTTTCCGGTGCAGCTGGCTGGACAAATGTATCCCCAATCGGCATTTCGACCAAGGTGTCAGCTGACGGCGAATGGATATGATAGCGGTTTTGTAATTCTTCTAAACTAGTGAGATCAGCTAGGTAAGCAGCCGAACCGTGGACAAATAAGACGTGCTGGGGACGTAAATTGTGAATTAATTGAGTAGTACCAGGGCCGTCACTATGTTGGGCGAGAAGGTAGCTTTCTACTGTGGTGGGGGCTAAATATTGTTTATTAATTTTTATATCAATTTTTTCGGGTACAAGAATCAGCCAAGGGCCTGTATTGGGTTGGCAATATTCGCCTAAATCAGCGGTTGAGTCTGTGAGAACAATACAGGGTGACTGTCCTACTACAGTACGCCGTTCTGGCTGCAAGCGTCGGACTCTAGGACGTACCCGTTCATCCCAAAACAAGGGTTGATGGCGGGCAAAGTTCTGCACGGATGGGGGAAGATAGGCGAGTAATTCTAGATAAGCATCACAACCTTTAGCTACGGTACCATCCACCCAAATATCTAAATCTCGCCCGGTGAAGTGATGATGACTCCGCAGCAGCATTAGTAGTTCTTGTCCCAAACCTAATGCTGGTGTGGGGAGGATGACAGAATGATACTCTGCGATCGCTCGATTAATTCGTTCTGCTAGTTGATTTTCTTGGTTACGGCGGTGGGGATGACGGGATGTGCCATAAGTACCTTCGATTATCAGCACATTTACATCTAATCCCCGCAATTCTTCTAAGCGCAAACCTTCTACTAGGCGGGAATTTGATAAGAAAAAGTCGCCTGTATATAGTACTTTGTAAGCGCGCTGCTCGGTTGTATAGGTGAGTAAAATTGCTACCGCCCCTGGTAAGTGTCCGGCGGGAAATAACTCTACTACTAAACCTTCTTGCAATTCTATAGGCGATCTCAATGGTAGAGCATGACACAATTGGGGAATTTCTGTGGGGTTCTGCTCTGGCCAATTCAATGGCAGTAACTTGGTAGTTACTTCGCTGGCATAAATAGGTAATAGTGGGAAAGCTTTGTGTAATGCCAACACACCCCTGGCATGATCTGGGTGAGCGTGACTGATCAATACCACATCTGCTGGTAAGGGTGAACTACCCCGACGCGCCGACTTAGTTAGCCCCTTGTGTAAGGAAGCAATATTCTCCATTCCACAATCTAGCAGAATGCGATGCGGCCCCATTTTGACCAGTAAACATACACCCTCATCATTATGCTGGACACTGTAAGGAAAACAGTTTAATTCAACATTTGTTTCCTCAGTATCAAAGCGAGAGGATGCCGACAGATTATCCCTCATGCTTTCCCCCCTCCAATCTAATCACCTTTGATATATCGCAAAAGCTAGGAGTTTTGGAGATTTTGCTTTTGTGACATAGGGCTAAGTTTTGTACTGCGCCCATATACCCTGAGATTACGGATTTTTGATTGGAGAGAACGCTTTTTACAAACCTGTACTGGTTCATAAAAGTTGGGCATGATTTAGCCGGAAAAAGTGCTGAGTGGTGAGTGCTGAGTAAAAATACTACTCATTAGTCTCTTGTCTCTAGCTCTTAGTTTCTTTTTATGACTGCTAGTTAGTGTGCAGAGCCATTGCCATGATAGTTCTCTGAATCATAAAATCCATTTTTCGTGCCAAAAAATAGGCACGCAACAGTAAATACTACTGTTAATCCAACTAGGATCAGTTTTACATCCATTGTTTCTACCCTCTCATAAAGACTTTCTTATCTTAATAGAATGATTCCACGGGCGGGCAGAATCACCAGAAAATCTTTACTATGCTGGGCTTGATGGTGCAGTAAGTACATTTACTTTTATGAGACAAATTGTAAAACTTTTCGGTACACCTGTCTATCAAAAAGGGAATGGGCAACAGATTAGCTTGTTGAGACTGCAAGGGGGCAGGGGAGCAGAAGAGCAGGGGAGAGGGTTTGAAGTTTTTCCCCAAAAGCTTATCAGTAATGTTTGTATAAAAAATATGCTCAACACTCTTTTTACTTAATAAATTTAACTGACTAAATATTTATATACTAAATAAAAGTATATAAATATTTAATTTATTAAACATCTGAACGTTGAAACATCTAAACATTTAATAAACATCTAAATATTTAGATGTTTATATCGGGTAAAATTTTGGCGTTATTTCCTGTTGAAAACCAAAATGATCATCACCGTAGCCGCATTTAAGGGGGGAGTTGGTAAATCAACGACAGCGTTGCATTTAGCTACGTATTTACAGAACAAAGCTGACACACTATTGGTAGATGGAGATTTAAACCGTAGTGCTTTAGATTGGTCGAACCGGGGCTGTTTACCGTTTAAAGTTGCGGATGAAGCGCAAGCAGTTAGTTTAGCTAAACTCTATGAACATATAGTAATTGATACTCCAGCCAGACCGGATGCAGATGAGTTAAAAACTCTAGCGAAAGGTTGTGATTTATTAGTTATACCAACTACACCAGATGCGATCGCTTTAGCTGCAACAATCCAAATGGTAGATTCACTGCAAAAACTCAAAATTAAGTATCGGATTTTACTAACAATTATTCCCCCTTATCCTAATAAGGCGGGTGAAGAAGCGAGAACAACTCTATTGAGTGCAGATTTACCTGTATTTCAATCAGGAATTCGCCGTCTAGCTGTATTTCAACGTGCGGCTTTAGAAGGAGTTCCGGTGAATGCTGTAAAAGACTCTTACGCTCAAATAGCTTGGCGGTGTTACGCTGAAGCCGGAAAAGAAATATTGAAATAATTAAAATGAATAACAAAAAAAAGACTAGCCGTTTTGATGATTTGATTGACGCTGCGCGTAGTCGTCAACTCAGAGATCAACTTCCAAATATTGACGATAAACCCACTTCTCGCACTAAAAGCACTGACCCAGATTATACCCGGACAACTATTTATTTGCCTAAACAATTACATCGGCAACTCAAGTCCGCCGCAGTCTCTCAAGAACGACAAATGAGCGATATTATGACGGAATTGATTGAACAATGGTTGTTAAATCAATCTGGTTCGTAAGATGGGCAAAATTTGCCCACCCTACCCTTATCACCGCAATTTTACTCAAATCGCCTAAATAACCGATACAATCGTTTAAATAGACTCTAAATTATATTTAAACGTGTATATGGTAACTAAATCTAATGTTCAGGTGACTGTTTCCCTGGCTGAATTGGGTTTGGATGATGAAGAATTGCAAGCCCAAGTACAGAATTTGCTTCCCCAGTTGCGCGAGGTGGATGGGGTGGAGGACGCAGATTTAGTTGCGGTTACGGATGTACCAGAAGGTTCTAAGGCGTTGGGTGGCTTTTTGTTGGGGTTGTTGAATGCAGAGGTTAACGCCAAAAACCTGAAATCTTTGTTTGGGTTTCTGGGCGATCGCTTTGGCAACAAACCAATTAAAATCATGGTGAAAGCGCCTGATGGTAGAGAACTCAACATCGAAGCCAGTAGCCGCGAAGAATTTAACTTTGCTTACCAAAAAGCCCAAGAATTTCTCAACAACTCGTCAAATAGCAATAATGGCTAAGGTAGCACTGCTAATTGGAATTAGTGAATATCATGAACCGACACTAGCACCGCTACCCAAGGCTGTGGAAGATGTGGAGGCGATGCGGCGTGTGTTAGAGAACCCGGAAATGGGTGGTTTTGATGATGTCACGGTGCTGAAAAATCCCAAGCGTCAGGAATTGGAAAGGGAAATCTATAACTTGTATGCTAATCGTCAAAAAGATGATTTAGTGCTTTTGTATTTTTCTGGTCATGGGGTGACGGTTGAAAATGGTGATTTTTACTTCTCGACTTGCGAAACTCAAAAAAATCAAAATAAACTGCTTCCATTTACAGCCGTAGCTGCCACAAGTGTACACCGATGGATGAATGACAGTAAATCTAAGCGCAGGGTAGTAATTTTAGATTGCTGCTTTAGTGGTGCTTTTGCCAAAGGTTTGACAGCTAAAGACAGTGGTACGATTGACCTACAACAGCAATTAGGCGGTGAAGGAACAGCAATTCTCACTGCTTCCACTTCTACACAATATGCCTTTGCATCTGATGAATTAGACTTGTCGATTTACACTCAATATTTAGTAGAAGGCATAGAAAAAGGTGTAGCCGATAAAGATGGCGATGGTTTTATTGCGGTGGATGAGTTGCATGACTACGCCAAAACCAAAGTCCAAGAAGCATCTCCCGCGATGACACCGGAGTTTTATCCTTTTAAAGATGGTTATCGGATTTTTCTGGCGAAGTCGCCCAAGGATGACCCTCATCTGAAGTATCGTCAGGAAGTGGAACGCCGCATAAATCAGGGCAAGTTTACCATTCCTGCTCGTAGGCTGTTAAACTCATTACGTCTCCAGTTAAAGCTTGATGCTGATGTGGCTGATGCAATTGAAGCGGAAGTTAAACAACCATATCTGGAATATCAGCGCAAATTAGACGAATATGAAGCAACACTGCTTGAAACAGTTGAAATTGAACCAACCCTAAGTGAAAGAACGCTCAATGATTTAAGAGATTATCAGCAACATTTAGGTTTGCGGGATGAAGATGTTGCACCGATAGAAAAACGCATTATTGGACAACCAAAATCGCCTGTATCTGCGGAAGAATTACCTGACGCGGCGTATCCCTCAAACCTAACCCCCAGCCCCTTCACTACCAGGGAAGGGGAGCAAGACTCAAAGCCTCTCTTCGCTTCGGGGAGAGGTTTGGAGAGGGGTTCTACGTTACCTAACACAATTCAAACCAATCAATTTGAGTTTGAAATAGTGAAGGTAGACGCTAAAGGACAAATCATCAACCGCAGTCAGGGAAGCGCCGAGTTTTTTACTGAAGATTTGGGTAATGGCGTAGTTCTAGAAATGGTGTCAATTCCTGGCGGTACATTCCTCATGGGTTCGCCAGAGAATGAGGAAGGACGAGATTACTCTGAAAGTCCACAGCATAACGTTACTGTTCAACCATTTTTCATGGGGAAATTTCCTGTCACCCAAGCTCAATGGCAAGCCGTTGCGGCTCTTGATCAGGTAAATCTTGATTTAAATCCCGACCCATCCCATTTTAAGGGTTCTAACCGCCCTGTAGAATGTGTTTCTTGGGATGATGCGGTGGAGTTTTGCGATCGATTGTCGAAAAAGACTGGTAAGATATACCGTTTACCCAGTGAGGCGGAATGGGAATATGCTTGTCGTGCGGGAACGACTACGCCGTTTTATTTTGGTGAACCGATTACCACTGAGTTGGCAAATTATGACGGAAATTATACTTACGCTACTGCACCAAAGGGTGAATATCGTCAGCAAACAACTGATGTCGGGAAATTTCCTGCTAACCCCTTTGGTTTAATTGATATGTGTGGTAATGTATGGGAATTTTGTCAGGATAAGTGGCACGAAAATTATAATAATGCACCCAGTGACGGCAGTACTTGGTTAGGTGAAAATAATAATCTTTCTTGTCTTCTGCGCGGTGGTTCGTGGGGTGACGTTCCCAGGTATTGCCGTTCGGCGGGTCGCTTTAGGGTTGAACGTGGCGACTGGCTTATCGATGTAGGTTTTCGGGTTGTGTTTGTGGGGGGCAGGGCTTGGTAGTACGATCGCAATCTCCTGTAGGTTGGGTGAGACGAAACCGAACCCAACAAATGACATAAAAAAAGCTACATTTCTCAACTACAACAATTCAAATTGACACAGCAATTGGTGTTGGGTTACGGCGCAATCTCGATTTACTGTGTTGCTATCAATATCTTTGTGCGCCTCCATCCAACCTACATCTACCATTTTAGGAGGTGCGATCGCACATCAATTCACCTCTGTTACCTAGCCCCGACGAATAGAAGTCGGGGATCTAAGCCTTGACGCGATAATATACTAAATATGCGATCAATCGCCCTTGTAATCATGTAGAAATTACTCATAAACACCATGAGTAAACAATATAAAATCTATCTGGATGCTTGTTGTTTGAATCGTCCGTTTGATGACCAGACACAATCTCGTATTTATTTAGAAGCACAGGCAGTCATGACAATTCTCAGGGAATGTCAATTGTCAACTTGGAAACTTATTAATAGTAGTGCGTTAATCGCCGAATTAAACCAAATGCCTGACTTAGAAAGACTAGAAAACGTCAAAAAATTACTCAATATTGCTAAAATCAAAGTTATTAACAGTCCCATTATTGACAACAGAGCCGCCGAACTTCAAAAATTAGGATTCTCCACTTATGATGCCACCCACATCGCCAGTGCGGAAAGAAGCCAAGCTGATGTATTTCTGACAACGGATGACAGGCTCTTCAAAAAAGCTCAAAAAAACTCTCAATTAATTAACATTGTAGTTAATAATCCCGTTCAATGGCTGGCTGAAGTAATACAAGCCGAGGAAAGCAATGATGAAAACTCAAAATGAAATTATCAGACAGGGCTACGAAGCTTTAATAAATTCTTTGGGAGTTGCTGATACTATTCGGTTTATTCAATATTTTAGCCCCGGTAAAGGTGACTACACTAAAGAACGTCATCAATGGCTAGATCAAAAAACCTTGGCAGATGTCTTGGAGGATATAAAAAAATTATCTGGAGAAGATACCAATCAATATGATGAAATTATTGAGTAACATTTAACAATCAATGGTAGGTTTAGCGTGGTTAAATGCAGACTTGCGACTCCAAGGTATTCCCGTTGATGATATTGACTTACTGATTGCGGGAGTTGCGATCGCTAATAATCTAATTTTAGTCACTCACAATCAGCGTCATTTCGGTAGAATTCAAACCCTGGAGTTGGAAGATTGGAGATCGCACATTAACCTTGCAAAACTTGAGCCGCCGTCAATTTTAAATCAGGAAATATTGGTGAGGCGATCGCATTATCCCCCATATATACCTGCTCATTCCAAGTATGGGCAAAATTTACCCACCCGAATAACAGATTTTTGATAGTTGAGAAGTAGGACTGAATCACCAATCACTAAAGGACAATTTCTTCGCCTTTCTCTGTGAAGCGCACGTCTTTAATTTTCCATTGCGAGTTACTCATAAGAGTTTTGCGGACACTCCCAAATAAAGCAAACTGTTCGCAGCTAGAAAGTGAGGCTATTTGGCGCTTAGATTGAGGAGATAAGCGCAAATCAACGGTAGCCACGCCATTTTTGATATTCACGCGATAGCCAGACAAACTAAAGTCGGCGGTGTCTCTTTCTTCGACAATTTTACCAACTGCACTGGCTACAGGTTCGGTGGCTGGTACTTCTACCTTTTGAGGAATTAGTTCTTGACATTGAGTATCGCTGGTGTAGAGAGTAACGTTGACAGTTTTATTTGTCTCTGTTTTGGGTGCTGCTTCCAATGGCTCAATCTTTGTATTTCTGGCTCGCAGTTGCGCCATGCTAGGGCTTTGGCTGGGAGTTGGGGCTGGATTGGTGGTAGCTGTAGCTACTGGGGCTTGGTCGTCAATTTTGCTGGATGTGGGTGTAGGATTAGAACTACAACTGCCAAGACTGGCTGCGATCGCCACAACGATAAATGGTAATAAATATCTAGAACTCATAATAGTTGTACTGCCATACTTCCTTTCTTAACTTCAGTGTCCTGAGTATTAATTCCGTATAGATTTGCAAATTGTGCCTTAACTAATTTATTCTGGCTTTACTTCTTGACTGTGATTAGCTATCTTCAAAACCAAGACTAATGCAATCAAATTAAATCATCATGCCCAGTAACGCAACCAGCACCTACGACCCCCGTAAAGCTGAATGGGATGGTATAACAATTGACCAATGGGAACCATCTAAATGGAAGCAGTGGAAAGCAAAACACCCTGCATCCGATGAATTTGCCAAAATAGAACGGGAATATTTAAGAATCAAATTTTCTCTTCAGCAAGCTAACTCTGCATTAAGTCTAGAAAAGGTCAAAATCAAACTTAAATTAACTAGTCATAAAACCATCGGTTTACAAGGGACATTTCCTTGTAGACCGGGCGATATTGGTAAACAAGGTAGTCCTAATAAACAATATACAATTTCTTGTGGTTTTGCTGCTAATGATACTGGCTTGAAAATAGCAGTTTTAAAAGCGCGAGAATTAGACTTATTATTAATCACTAAACAATTTCAATGGACTCCAGAATTACTAGGTAAACAAGCCCAAAAAATCGAACTGCCAGACACAGCAAAATCTACCAAACTCATCAGTGAATTAATTCAAGAATATGAGCGCCAATTTTGGAAAACTCATGAACAAAATAGGCAAGGAATCCGCACCTGGGAAACTCATTATTTGCGCCATCTGAAAAAATTACCGCCAGATATGCTCATGTCTGCCCAAGCATTAGAAGTGGCGTTAGAAAAAACTAAACCGAATACCTCATCTCGCTTTTTCTTGGTTTGGCAGTTAAAAAAGTTTTGTGAATTTTGCGGAATTACCAATTTTGCCACAATTTATAGTTACGCTACCCCTAAACCCAACCCAACGATTCGCAAAGTGCCAACCGACGAAGAAATTATTCAAGGGTTTAGCAAAATTGGCAGTCCATTATCTGTATACGCTAGTAAAGATAACTTGACAGAACCAGAGCAATGGCAATGGGCTTATGGGATGTTAGCTACTTATGGTTTAAGACCCCATGAGTTATTTGCTGTTGATATAGATGCTTTTATGGATGCAACAAATACCTTTCATTTAGTTACTTTAAATCCTAGTTTAACTGAAGGTACTAAAACAGGTGAACGCAGTTGTGGAATTCCCCCCATACATCCCCATTGGATAGAATTATTTGATTTGAAAAAGATTAAATTGCCTTATAATGCCGGAACTCTGAGTAATAAAACTGCCAAACTGCAAGTTAAATTTAGAACTGCTGACATCGGATTTAGACCTTATGATTTGCGTCATGCTTATGCAATTCGCGGTCATCGGTTAAGAGTGCCGATTAAAACGATGGCTGATTACATGGGGCATACAGTACAGGAGCATACTAAAACTTATCAACGCTGGATTAATGAGGATGCAAATTTAGCTATTTATAAAGAAGTTGTCATTCATCGGCAAGGAACAACTAAAGAAGCTTTACAAGATAGAATTAAGGAATTAGAAGCAGAAAATACGGCTTTAAAAGCTGAAAATTCCACTCTCAAAGGTTTATTGATTAAACATCAATTAGGTGAGTTGCTCAATCATTTGTAAATAAAAATATCCCTGACTGATTTAAGCAGTCGGGGATATTAACCTCTATTTATATAGAATTTTATTGCAGCTATGGTTCTTGTTTATCTGAGATTGGGAAACATATAACTTAAGTTCACTTCAGTTCCCCACTGGGCAAGTAATAAAACTATGGCTGGCAATCTGATTACTGTAGATAAAAATACTTACGACTCCCTGCAAACAGAACTCATGGAGTTGCGTCAGGTAGTTACCCAGTGTCAGCATACCGAGTCATCCAGGAACTCAGCAGAAATCGCACTCAAACAAATAAATCAGCAATTAGAGGAATGCACCGCAGCTTTACGCCAGAGTAAAGCTAGATTTCAGAAGTTGGCAGATAACGTACCAGGAATGCTGTATGAATTTCGGCTTGATCTTGATGGTACTATGTCTTTCCCCTTTGTTTCTTCTGGATGCCGAGAAGTTTTAGGGCTAGAACCAGAAAAAGTTGAAGAAGATGCGACTGTGGGATTTGCGAATGTCCACCCTGATGATTTGTCTGGGTTGCAAGCTGCAATTATGCACTCTGCCCAAACTCTGCAAAAGTTTGAATATGAGTGGCGTGTAGGAAATACTTCTAGTAAACAGGGATGGGTGCGTGGTGTATCTCGACCAGAACTGCAAGCAGACGGAGCGATTATCTGGTATGGTTACTTGGCTGATATTAGCAAACGTAAACAAACCGAACAACAATTTAGAGAGCAAGCACAGTTTTTGCAAAGCATCTGGGAGGGCGTAGACTATGGTATTTATGTTTTAGATATCTTGGATGACGGAACAGAGTTTCGTTACGCTAAATTCAATCCTGCCATTCTCAAACTGATTCAGATACCACTGGAATCTTTGGTGGGTAAAACAATGGCAGAAGGATTACCTGCTGATGTGGCACATCGTTATCGCCAACACTACAGAAAATGTATCCAATCTCGCAAGACTATATTTTTTGAAGAATCTTTCTTACTGGATGGACAAGAAATTTCGTGGTTGTTTAATGTCACGCCGCTGTTTGATAGTTCCTCCGAGATTTATCAACTAGTTGTCACTGTCACCGATATCACAGAACGTAAGCAAGCTGAAAAAGAACGGCAAGTGTTCGTTTCTCTAATTGAAAATAGCAGTGATTTTATTGGCTGTGCTGACTTAATAGGAAAACCTATTTTCTTGAATGAAGCTGGCAAACAACTGTTGGGATTAGATAGTCAAAGTTTTAGTGAAGATTTCACAATTGATCAATGCTTTAGCCCAGAAGATAAAGAATATGTATATCAGCATATTATTCCTACAGTGATGAGAGATGGTGTCTGGCAAGGCGAATATCGTTTCCGACACTTTCAAACCGAAGAACCAATACCTGTTGATTACAATCTTTTTTTGATCAAAAATCCTGAAACTGGTGAACCTTTATATCTATCAACTATTACGCGTGATATCCGCGATCGCAAACAAGCAGAAGCTAAATTGCAAGAGAAGGAGCAATTTTTACGCACTATTTATGATGGATTTCCCCAATTAATATTTGTAGTCAATGTTTTAGAAAATGGTGAATTTCGTTTTGCTGGTTGTAACTCGGCCGCAGAAAAAATCGTCGGGATTAATCACGAAAAAATTGTAGGTAAAACTCCAGAAGAATTACATGGTGAGGTTGAAGGTGCTGGTATAACTCAACGTTATCAAAGCTGTGTAGATGCTGGTGATAGTATTAATTATGAAGAATGTTTAACTTTTGATAGTGCAGAAACTTGGTGGTTTACTACTCTTAATCCCTTGAAAAATAGTCAAGGCAGAATTTATCAGATTGTTGGCTCAACGTTAAATATTACATCACGTAAACAGGCAGAAACTGAACGCAAACAAGCAGTAATGCAATTACAAGAACAAGCCAGAAATTTAGAAAATACTTTATCAGAACTTCAACGTACTCAATCTCAACTCATTCAAAGTGAGAAAATGTCTTCTTTGGGTAATATGGTTGCAGGTGTAGCCCATGAAATTAACAATCCAGTTAATTTTATTCACGGTAATCTGATTCCAGCCAGTGAATATACTAAAGATTTATTAGGACTGGTAGAACTTTATCAACAACATTTTCCTGAGCCTCCCGCAGAAATTCAAGCAGAAATAGCAGATATTGACCTTGAATTTCTCAAAACAGATTTAGTTAAACTACTTCAATCTATGCAAGTAGGAACTCAACGCATCCGAGAAATTGTATTATCGCTGCGTAATTTCTCTCGTTTGGATGAAGCTGAATTCAAAAAAGTAGATATTCATGAAGGTATAGAAAGTACTTTAATGATTCTACACAACCGTCTCAAATGTAAACAAGATCATCCAGAAATTGAAGTTATTAAGGAATATAGCAAATTACCTCTAATAGAGTGTTATCCTGGTCAACTCAATCAGGTATTCATGAATATTTTGAGTAATGCTATTGATGCTTTAGATGATGCTTTTGTCGGCGAACAAGGAAAAATTTGTATCCGCACGGAACAGATTAATAGTAACCGAATCGCTATCCATATATCAGATAATGGTATGGGAATTACTCAATCTGTAATTTCTAAACTTTTTGACCCTTTCTTTACTACTAAAGATGTCGGTAAGGGTACAGGATTAGGTCTATCAATTAGTTATCAAATTATAGTAGATAGACATGCCGGTAAGTTATATTGCAACTCAGCACCGCAAAAAGGAGCAGAATTTGTGATTGAAATCCCGATTAACCAACCCGAAAGCCGCAAATAATCATTTAATTCCAATGTATATGATTTTAAAGTATTTTTTACTTGTTTGAGTAAAACAATATGCTGAGTTTTTAAGGCGATTGCCTGACTATTTGTTATTATTTAATACCTCTTCAAACTGGATAATTGTTAACAAGAATTTTTGTATTTGTGGTTAACAAGTATAGTTTTATACATTAATATGAAGGCATGATAAAGGCGATCGCACACATCTTTGGCCGGAGGGCGATCGCCTTTATGCAGATATAATTGGAAAAATCTTGTAATTCTAATATGCGAATCATTGCCCGCAGTACCTTAAGGCAATTTTGGGAAACACATCCTGAAGCTGAACAGCTTCTAAAAGCTTGGTATGATGAAGCTTCTCGTGCAGACTGGAACTCTCCAACAGATATCAAAAGTATTTATCGCAATGCCAGTCTTATTCCTAATAATCGGGTTGTTTTTAATATCAAAGGCAATGATTACCGTTTAATTGTTCACATCCGTTATGACATTAAAATTATTTTTATTCGCTTTGTGGGAACACACTCTGAGTACGATAACGTAGATGCAACAATGATTTAAGGTGAAGTAGATGCTGGAACTCCGCCCTATCAGAAATGAAGCTGATTATCGTGCAGTGCTTGATGAAATTGCACGGTTATTTGATGCCCAACAAAATACACCAGAATGCGATCGCTTGGAAGTTTTAACAACTTTGGTGGAAGTTTATGAACAGCAACATTATCCCATCATTCCACCAGACCCAATTGAGGCAATCTTATACTATCTCGAATCCCGTGGGTTATCTTGGCAGGATTTAGAGCCTATTATTGGAAATCATGGGGAAGTGACTCTTGTTTTGCATCGCCAGCAACCACTAACACTAGATATGATTCGGCGTTTGCATTCCTGTTTGGGAATTCCGGCGGAGGTATTGATTCAGCCATACTCTCTCCACAAAAATTCAGCTTGATTTATTGGGTTACGCTGTCGCGCTACCCAACCTACAGGAGAGGCGATCGTACTGATAACTGTTTTACGCCACCGCAACCACACGAAACCCAACATTGCGGTCACAAAGCACTTGCGTGAGGTCGAAACGGGAGGCAGACCGACAGGGCTGGGCAGGGTTGTACCACGAACCGCCACACAGTAGCTTTGTGTTATTATTTTTACCAGTTAAATACGCACTTCCATCTCTCGGTGAGTCTTGATAACTCTCGTTATATACATCTTGACATCAGATCCCCGACTTCTTTGAGAAGTCGGGGATCTGTCTGTTCAACAAACTACTAGTACGCCCATTTTACTGAATGCAGATTTAGCTAAAATGGAAGTTGAACGCCAACGTATGGCAATAGCTGATCAATCAAATGCTCGTTTGCGCGAACGTTTACGCGCTTTGGGTGTTGACCCTGATACCCTGTAGAGTAACTGATGATGATGAAGTGCGATCGCTAGAATTTCTCGTAAGATAAATCATCAAGTAACTTGTTCTTTCCAGGTAAATTTCAGTATGCTGTTCAAATCTTCTGCTTCTTCTTGAAAGACTTGATAAAGTTCCCAGTTTTGTTGCAGGTTCAACCAAAACTCTGCACTATTTCCCAAAAATTTGGCTAACCGCAAGGCTGTGCTTGGTATTATTCCGCATTTTCCATTTACTAGTTCATTTATGTGTTGAGGCGGAACGTGAATTGCTTGAGCTAGTTCGGTTGGGGATATTTCTAGTAGTTCTAGAAAGTCTTTGAGTAAAATTTCTCCAGGATGGTTGGGAGGACGATATTTAGGTATTCTCATGAATATGTACCTCAATCATGATAATCTACTATTTCTACTTCATAAGCTCCTTCATTTGTCCACACAAAACATATTCGATATTGCTTGTTAATTCTAATACTATGCTGACCTTCTCTGTCACCTTGTCATGCTTCTAACTTATTACCTGGAGGTATTTTCATATCATCTCAATAAATTGCCACATTTAGTTGATTTAGTTTTCTTTGTGCAACATTCCACAGGTTGACAGGGCAAGTTTTTCGAGCATTTTTTGAATTGTTGCCATCAAAGATATCTTCTGTGCCTTGATTTTTGAATGACACTATCTAGCACCTAGCACAGATATTAGGTCAAACTTTACTACATTTTTTTGTAATGTCAACCAAAAAACAACGATTCGTTATAAAAAACAACATTCAAAAGTAAGCAAAAAGTAAGAAATGGATTTTTTGTTAAACGCCCAAAACATTACAGGACAAGAAAAATAGATGGTACGACCGCGCAAGGTATTTGCTCAACATTGGCTCAAAAGTGACAAGGCACTCAACGCAATTGTGCAGGCGGCAGAGTGTAGTACAAATGACCGCATCCTGGAAATTGGGCCAGGTACAGGCATTCTAACTCGACGTTTATTACCTTTAATACAGGCTTTGGTAGCAGTTGAAATCGATAGAGATTTATGTAAGTTATTAGTCAAAGAGTTAGGAAATAAAGAAAATTTTTTATTATTACAAGGTGATTTTCTGGAGTTAAATTTAGAAACAAATGTAGTAGCATTTCCTCAATTTCAAAATGCAAATAAAGTAGTGGCGAACATTCCCTACAATATCACCGGGCCAATCATCGAAAAACTATTAGGAACCATCGCCAATCCTAACCCCAAACCATTTGATTCCATAGTGCTATTAATTCAGAAAGAAGTAGCAGAAAGATTGTATGCTAAAGCCGGGTCAAAAACTTTTGGAGCTTTATCAGTAAGGGTGCAGTATTTAGCAGAATGTGAGTTAATTTGTCCAGTTCCCGCAAGTGCATTTTATCCACCACCAAAAGTAGACTCAGCAGTAGTGAGGTTGCGTCCGCGTCGATTAGAAATTCTTGCCAACGACCCACGCAGATTAGAGAATCTGGTAAAGTTAGGATTTGGGTCAAAGCGCAAAATGTTGCGGAATAATTTGCAATCTGTAATTGACCGCGATCGCCTGACCCAATTACTGGAACAATTAGAAATAAATCCCCAAGCTAGAGCTGAAGAAATCAGCACTCAGCAATGGGTAACTCTCGCTAATGAAGTGGGAAGCATGAAGTCTGAAGTATGAAGTATTCATTTCAGACTTCACACTTCAGACTTCACACTTAATCCTTAATGTTTTTGAACATGCGTTCCTACAGTTTAATTGCTCCTGCCAAAATAAATTTGTATCTGGAAATCATTGGCGATCGCGCTGATGGTTATCATGAATTAGTCATGATTTTGCAAAGCATCGACCTCGCCGACAAAATTTCTGTCCGCGCCATCAGTGAACAAACTATTCGCGTCCACTGTCACCATCCTCAAGTACCCACCGATAAAACTAATCTCGTCTATCGCGCCGCCGAACTGATGGCGACACAATTTCCCGAAGTTGCGGCTAAACATGGCGGAGTGGAAATTACACTGGAGAAAAACATCCCCATCGCGGCTGGTTTGGCGGGAGGTTCAACAAACGCCGCAGCAGTTTTGGTAGGAATAGATTTACTCTGGAACTTGGGACTTACCCAAACAGAAATCGAAGAATTGGGAGCTACCCTAGGTTCAGATATACCATTTTGTGTCGCAGGTGGGACAGCGATCGCCACAGGTAGAGGTGAACAACTTGCACCACTACCAAATTTAGATCATATATATATAGTATTAGCCAAATATCGCAGTCTAGAAATTTCTACACCTTGGGCATACAAAACCTATCGTCAAGAATTTGGTCATACCTATATTAAAACTACCGAAGATTTAGCAGCACGCGCCGCCGCAGTTCATTCTGGTGGAATAGTCAAAGCCATTGTGCATAAAGATGCAGCCGAAATTGCCCAAAAACTGCACAATGACTTAGAGCGTGTTGTTTTACCTGCTCATCCCCAAGTTATGCAACTACGCGAACTCTTTGCAACTCAACCAGGAGTTCTCGGAACAATGATGTCTGGTTCTGGGCCGAGTGTCTTTGCAATTGTCGAATCTGAACCACAAGCCCAAGCAGTGAAACAATCCATCAGAGAAGCAATACCCGATGAAGATTTAGAATTGTTCGTGACTCGCACCATTACACACGGCATTCAGATAGCATCTGAATAAGTAAGAAGTAAAAAGTAAAAAAAATTTTTAATTTTTGCCTTTTAATTTTTGCCTTTTGACCTTTGACCTTTGATTTAACTTATGAGTGAAAACATCACACCACAAGAAACAGCAACCCAGGCGCAAGCATCACCACTACGCTGCATCACAGGTGCAATAATTTCCAGTGGAATGTCCTATGCTTTATATTCGCTGATGATAGCGATCGCAACTTCCTTTGCCAGCAAACCAGTCCATTCTACTAATGAACTCGTCATCAAAATTACCTCTGCGGTACGCACCTTAGTTGTTGGTATAGTTGCTTTAGGCAGTGGGATATTTGGGATAGTAGCGATCGGATTAATAGCTTTGGGTGTGCAACTATTAATCCAGCAGTTGTCTCAGCCAAAGAATAATTAAAATGATTGCTGGCCTTTTTATGTTTGAGCCACAGGTAAACACTTTTCCAACTGAGTGCAAGTATTAAAAAACTCCTGCTTTTTTCGCCAATGTTTGGGAGGTATGCCATGATGCTGTCGAAACTGGCGAGAAAAGTGACAAGCATTTTGATAACCTAAAGCCAAAGCAATTTGCTCAACGGTTTGGTTAGTATTCTTCAACAAAGAACGCGCCGCCATCATTCGCCGCTTAACAATCCAGCCATTGACAGTTTCTCCTGTTTGTTTCGCAACTCTATTAGTTAAATAAGCGCGGGAATAACCCACCGCCTCAGCAACTTTAGCTAAGGTAATTCCTTGGTGATAATTAGCTTCAATGTAGTCGAAAACTTTTTGGAATTGAGGAACCGAAGGGAAAAATGGCTCAGGAGTGTTCGAGACCGCGATGTTTGCAGGTATAGATTGCGATATTTGATGTGTTTGAGTAGCATACCAATACCTAAGCAGAGCTTGTTTTTCCAATCGAATATTAATCGCCCTCAACAATTGCTCAACAGTTAAAGGTTTGGTCAGATAATCATCCGCACCTAACTCCATCCCTTTACGTAAAGCATCCTTAGTATCGCTACCGGTCAGAAAAATAAAAGGAATAATCGCTGTCAGTTGGTCTTGACGTAAAGCATTTAAAACATCGTAACCATCCATATCTGGCATTAAGATATCGCAGATCACCAAATCTGGTAAATGCTCTTGTGTTAGTTGAATACCAATACGACCATTTTCTGCACCGATTGTGTCATAACCTTCAGCTTGTAAACTGTCTAAGAAGAGATTGCGGGTAACAGCATCATCTTCAATGACCAGAATTGTTGGCGACGATGTGTGCATCATTGTTCTATTACTAAGATTTGTGGCAGGTTGAAAAAACTCATTCAAAACTTTTATTTCACTGATGGCAGCATAATAGTAAAAGTTGTGCCTACACCAACTTCACTTTTCATATCAATATGACCACCGTGTAAGTCAACCAGAGTTTTCACAATTGCTAGTCCTAGTCCAGTACCCGGTAGATTCGCAATATTACTACCTCGATAAAATGGTTCAAATAGCCGCGCTTTATCTGCTGTAGGAATACCAATACCCCTATCCGTGACTTGAAAAATCACCGTCTTTTGTTCCCATGAAAGTTGGAAATCCACCGCAGCACCTGATGGAGAATACTTAATTGCATTGTCGAGCAAGTTCTTCAGTATTGGCTCCAGCAATTTTTTATCGAAAAAAGCAGTAAAACAGCCATCTTGACTGACAAAATTAATTCTGTTTTGGCTACTGTAGGTATGGATTTGTGCCACAATCTCATGGCACAACCGCACTACATTCAGTGGTTTAGCCTCAAAGTGAAGTTTAGCCGCTTCTGCTTTAGCAAAAAAAATAATGTCGTCTAGCATCTTGCTGAGTTGTTCTACAGCCATTTGAATGCGATCTAATAATGGTTTAGTTTTTTCCTCTGTCCATTCATGGATGTGTCTCTTGAGTAAGCTATTAGAAAATGAAACTACATTCAACGGTGTACGCAATTGATGAGAAAGCATAGATAAAAATTGCGCTCTCAATTCACCCAGTTGTTTAGACTGTTCTAAAGCTTGGCTCAGTTCGGAAATATCCCAAATACTCCAAACTCTACCAATCACTTCGTGATTTACCTTCTGCGGTTTAGAGTATTGAGCGAAGACTCTACCATCCTTTAACTCTAGAATATCGTAGCGATCGCTCTGACAATCACACTTCATTTCCCACATCGAATCCCGAAATAGTTGCGGCTGTTTGAGTTGATTCTCAAAAAAAGCTTGGCATGGAAAACTATGTCTCGATATTGTCAGAGAGTTGGGTATCTGCCACATCTGGACAAATTGTTGATTAAAACTAACAATATCTTCCTCCAAACTAACTGCAATCATGCCATGAGCCGTTGACTCCAAAATAGAACGAAGTAAAATGACAGATTTTTCTAAACTTGCCTCCTTCTGCTTCCGTTCTACAATTTCTTGCAGTAAATGTTTGTTAACCTGTTTTAATTCCTCAATCAAAGTGTGCATATTTAACTCTACTATTTCATCACTCTTACACCTACAAAAGTAGTTAAATCCCCACAACTCGGATTGTGGCTTTAGCACCGATTTCGAGATGGAAAGAACTAACGTGTAGCCGTTAGTATTCATATCCCGCACTCCTTTTAACTATTTGACACTAAAGCTATATAGCGGAGAATTGGCAACTTTCACAGTCTGAATCCGGCTGTAAATCATTAATGGCAATAGCAAAGGGAAATTAAAAAATAATTTAAATTTCTGATTTATTTAAAAATATTCTACCAATAAAAAGATATCACTTCGATTTTTTACTGAGAAAAAACATTTCTTGTTATAAATTAAGATTTTTATATAGACAAGATAAAGATTACTTCAGTCTTATTGCTAATATATTGCAATTCTCAGAAGAGAATTAGCATATTTCCCTAATCAAAACCTGTATTTTTAATTCCTGCCATCTAATAAATAATTAGTATTGAGCTAGAGCTAAATAGTATAAGTTTATATAACAATCTTACATCATTATTGAATGCAATAAAAATTCTCACAGTGTGGCTACTGTGCTGTAAACTAGAATATATTTACTTTTCTTGCTCATCCACAAAAATATATTTTTTTCAAATATATTTGTATTTTATATTCTTAATTTTCTCATGTTGCATTGATTATTTTAAATTTTATTCCCTATGGGATCTAACTATAAAATAATAGACTAAATCATCTATCTAAAGAGATAAATAATTTGATAGTTAAAATAAATCAACAGATAAAATAAGTAAAATAATTGGCTTTACTTCCCTCTGAAGAAATAAAAAAAATTAAGATTTAATGTGTTTTAGAATACATAAAATTCATGGAATGGACAAAAAACTAAAGTTAGCCTGACACATTTATGGTTATCTAGACAGTGTTATCTCCCCAAACCAGATTGCATTTGCAGCATTTTTTCCAATAAATAGTCTTGACAAAATTTAATCAATGGCAAGAGCGAAAAAACAGATAGGTCTAGCAAAACAATGATCATATATCTGCGACCTAATATTCAGTAGTCTTAACAAAGAAGCAGCTTCTGCAACACGGTTTATTGATAGGGGGAGGATATTTCTAAATTTACTCAGCAGATCATAATGCTAGTTGATTTAATCCACCCCTATTTTCAAGTTTCATTTGTGCTGTAGTGTCAAACTAGTTTTGTTGAGATAGCGAGATTAATTGGAAAATCAGGCGATCGCGCTATGTTCCCTCCAACAGTTTCAAAAAAATGCCGATGATTTGTGATTGACCCATCTACAATACCTTTGGCGATGCTCGTGTATCGCGCACTATCACTAGACACTGCCTTAGCAGATAGCCTGTTTCACCTGGATTCTCAGCGTAGAGGCTTATTTACCAGCAGCTACGAATATCCAGAACGATATAAAAGATGGGCAATTGCCTTGAATTCCCTAATGGGATTAACCATCAGGGAAACAGCTTTCACTTTCTCGGCACAAAGCGATCGCGCCAGACATCACAAGCAGCACCAGCAATCTACCACGCAAATAGGGTTCAACGTCTTCTACCAACACACAACGCTGACCACGAAACAGGTTAGTAGGTGAAATTAGTTGAGGTGGCACTTGACTACTTTAGCCAGGGTGATTTATTTGAAGTAGTTCCGAGTCAAAACTTTTTTCAGGCCTGTGAACAGCCACCCAGTCAGCTATGCCAAACATAAAAACAAATCAATCCCAGCGCTTATGGGTTGACAATATTTGTTTAATTGTGAAAGAAAGTATCGATTATATAGCCTTTACTACATCCTATTTATATCCGTGAACTAATAGGCGGATACCCTGAACAGAGTTTTTGGTGTTAGAGACAATCCAAACTATAAAATCTGGAGCTTAAAGCCAGAGAGAGGGTTTTATGCATCAACTCGACAATTTACAAAACGCCAAAAAAATTAATACAGAACAAGTTGAACAAATTGTTAAAGCAATTATTGCCGGTAAGTATTCCTGGGCATGTGTTTTAATGCTCCGGTTTTCTGGTTATAACCCTATAGATTACATCCCATATCGCACCTACATTCGCCTCCTAAAAAATAACTACTTACTTGAAGGTGCAAAGCGAAAAGAAGCAAAAGATTCCGAACAAAAATTAGGCGTTTTTGACATCAAATCAAATTGGGTACGCTCTTAAAAACTCCACTTGCTATCAGTGATTGTACAGCCTTAACTACCCAGAAGAAATTTAATCATTGGCCAGAATGTTTCTGGCTAATTTTCATGTTTTGAAATAGCCGTTATAGGCTAATACAATTCATGTAGCGGCAGCTTTACCCAACAAAGCCTGGATGATTTTGGGTTTCGTTACTCCACTAAAAGTTTTGGTGTAATTGTAACTTTGCTATAAAAATGCCAAAACTTCAGCTTTGCAAGATTAGTGAAAACAACTTTACTCAGCAAGATTTATTTGGCTGAGGTGAATGCTTCATAATTTCTGATTTAGTTCATCTGCCAATTTTTTACAACTTATGATTTATCCGATGACTACTGTGAATTCTCATCTCCAACCCATGTTAAGAGAAATTGTGTGGCAGAAAAAGCAAGAAGTAGCACAGATTCAACAACACATGTCTTTAGCTTCTTTGCAACGTCAGTTAACAGCTGCGCCAACTGTACGAGATTTCTTAACAGCTTTACAACAAAGTCCTCATCATCCTAGTCTGATTGCAGAAATTCAAAAAGTTTCTCCGGGTTATGGCATGATTCGTGCAGACTTTGATGCTATTGCGATCGCCAAAGCATATCAACGTGCTGGTGCTGCTTGTATTTCTGTTTTCACTGAAAGAACATTTTTTCAAGGTAGTTTTGAAAGTCTGCGGATAATTCGCCACAAAGTATCAGTACCACTGCTTTGCAAAGAGTTTATTATTGATCCCTGCCAAATTTATTTAGCACGAGCCGCAGGTGCAGATGCAGTTCTACTGATAGCCGCAATTCTTACAGATAGACAACTACAAGATTTTCAACGCATTATTCATTATTTGGGGATGAATGCCTTAATAGAAGTGCATACCCTAGGGGAACTGGATCGAGTATTGCAGCTAGATGATGTTCGCTTGATTGGGATTAACAACCAAAGTTTGGTTGACTTCACCGTGGATATCAGCACAACTCAAAGACTACTAGCAGCCAGGCGATCGCAAATCCAAAACTTAGGTGCGATCGTCGTTAGTGAATCAGGTTTGTATACAAATACAGATTTATCCCTCATGGCTGAAGCCGGTACTAACGCCGTTTTAATCGGAGAATCTTTAATCAAAGAAACAGATATAGAACAAGCTGTACGCCGTTTGCTGAATATTGATTCTTCAACGTTCAAAGAGTAGTAGCATGATCGGACTAATTTAGTGTATGGGCAGCTTCAACAAAAAATCTCAGACACGCAACTTTAGTTCTGAATCATCCTTTCTACCCCTCTAAATTAGTCTTACCCATCAAGAAGTTGGGTTTTGCATTGCTTAACCCAACAATTTAAAATAAATATTTATATAAATATATTGATTGATGACTATTGATACACAAGTAAGTTACTCTTAAGAAAAATTAACATTTAAATTCCGCCGATGCTAAGACTATTTACCGACTTCGACGGCCCCATTGTTGATGTTTCTGAACGGTACTATCGCGTTTATCAATATTGTTTAGAAAAAACTAAACGTCCAGGACAAGCGGTTCGCCAACTAAAAAAAGCTGAATTTTGGCAACAGAAGCGATCGCGCATTCCCGAAATCCAAATTGCCTTAAATTCTGGCCTTGATGAAACGCAAGCACAAGAATTTTCCCAACTGCGGCGGAAAACAGTACATACACAACCTTATTTTGAATATGACACCCTAGTACCAGGTGCTGTAGATGCACTGTTAAAAATTCAAGCAGCTGGAATTGATTTAGCAGTCATGACAATGCGACGAGTTAGGGAATTAGACTTTGCCTTCCAAAAATTTGATTTAGGGAGATTTTTCCCAGAAAATCGCTGTTATTGCCTAACTAACGATTATGTTAAGACTCGTGACATCGAAGATAAGCCATTGTTAATGGCAAAAGCATTAAAAGAACTATCTCCCGCTGCTGATACATGGATGGTAGGAGATACAGAAGCCGACATTACTGCTGCTAAAAAACATAATATTAAAGTTATGGCAGTCGAGTCTGGTATCCGCGATCGCACTCAACTAGAACTGTACCAACCCGACTTAATTGTTCCCGATTTAAGTTCAGCAGTGGCTCTCATCTTAGAGAATAGAACTCTAGCTCTCCGATAGTGCCTCTTGTGCAAAAAATGGGTAACAGCATAAATCATCTGCTACCCATAAAGAATTTCAAGCTTTATACCTTACCGCAAAAAACTACTAATCAACCACAATAATATAAATGTGAACACTGTAGAAAATTGCTCAGTACTCAGCCTACCTAAATTGAATTGTGGTAAAAGCCAGCTTGCAACTAATCCGCCAATAATCAAGCCTAGTATCAGACCAATCAGCGTTAACAAAACGGCTCTACCAAACTTACCTTCTTTACGATTGAGAAAGTAAACACTAATACCTACCCCAACCACTAACACCAACTGTAAAACTTGATCACCCGTGGCAGGATAAAAAATACCGATAGCACTCAAACCCAAATACCAAGCACCTGGTAACAGTACATCTGCCGTTGTTGGCTGATCTAATATTCTTTGTAGCCATGCAGGCGACTGTTCACGAGGAGTGGAAACTTCTTTAGGAGGAAATTGCACTCGTAGTTCTGGAAACCGGATTCGCTCAGGTACTTTGATTTTGCCTTCCTGACGCATCCGTAACCGATCCATTAAAATTGCGTCATAAGAAGCTTCAATGAGTTCCAGACTCTTAGCATCGCCACTGTGTTGCTCCAATAGGCGATTGCGAGCATCCTGAATTTCATCAAAGCTTGCATCTTCGGACACCCCAAGTTTGTCGTAGGGATTTTGATCGCTCATGGGAGTTTACACTTCAACCTTAGTCAGCGGCGGTATTTTGCTTTTTGGAAAACAACTTTAGGTTTTGCCTAGATTTAAACAAATGTTGCCAGCAACTTAATATGCTCTACCAGGAATAGTAGCACGGGTAAGTTAAACTGACCCAGGAAATTTAACTATAGCAACTTTAACATATTGCTAGAACTCCGTGTATCCCCTCATGTCGTTGACCAGTGAGGGCTTTACTCTAGAATTTGAACTAAGACTTCTTAAAACTTATTTTTTTATGAAAAAATTAATTTTTATGTTTCAAATTTGGCAATTTACCGTGCCTTGAGGCAATTTAGATGAACTAGCTTCACAATCACTAGTGGTATCCACAAGCATATCGATATTAAAATTGAAAAGCTTTAAATTACCACGTAATTGGGAGTAGGAAATTTTCCTAAGTTACAGAACTGCTATAACTAGCGATTACAGTACCAGCATCTCAAGTGCGGGTAACACTAGCAAAGGTTGTGTAACAATCCCAAATACGCAATTCTCCTGTTAATCTTACGAATTTTTGTGCAAAGTGATGGTCATGGCTCCTGCCAAGATTCTTGTAGTTGATGACGACCCTGCGGTTCGCAACTTAATCCAACGCTTTTTGATTAAGCAGAACTATCAGGTGGAGGCGGCTGAGGATGGTAAAACAGCCTTAGCGCTATTCGAGCAATTTAACCCTGACTTGGTAATTTTAGATGTAAATTTACCAGACGTTATTGGGTTCAACCTCTGCCAAGAGATGCAAAGTCGTAATGGTGTGTTTGTTCTCATGCTCACTAGCCGTGCGGATGAAGCTGACAAGATTCGCGGCTTTGCTAAAGGTGCTGATGACTATCTCACCAAGCCATTTGGTTTAGGAGAGTTAGAAGTCAGAGTTGCTGCTATTTTGCGGCGACAACGGGTTGTGACAACGGCAGAACAAAAACGCCTAGTATTTGAAAAACTGATGATCGATCCCGTCCGTCGGGAAGTGACATTGAACAACCTACCAGTACCCCTAACAGCCTTAGAATTTGACCTGTTACATTTTTTAGCCAGCCATCCTGGGCGAGTTTGGCGACGAGCCGAACTAATTCAAGAGGTTTGGGACTATGAATATGTTGGCGACCAACGGGTTGTAGATGTACATATCGGTCAAATTCGTAAGAAAATTGAAGTTGATGCCAGCCAACCAGCATTAATTCAGACTGTACGTGGCGTAGGTTATAAGTTTGAATGTCCTACTCATTCTCCGCAATTGGAAACTAACCCTTGAATTAATTGTTTGATAATTAATACTAAGTCAGGGCGAACATTTGTTCGCCCTGACTTTTATGTATTCTGTTTTTGCCTAAGTCCTGATTGGTATAGCGATCGCCAAGATAGTTAAGATATCAGGAATGTCACCTGTTACCTACTACATAATTAGCAGTTATGGAATAAAGTTTCTAAATAAACACGAGCAGCACGGCGATCGCTATCCCCATTTTGGAGTAAAAACAGTGACAATGCTGCTGTTAGCACACGGGTTTGATCCCAATCAGGGTGAGTTTCTAAATAGCTTTTGAGGGATTCATGGAGTGTTTCGGGAATTTCCGTAAAAATGCTCACCGTTGCGTTCATGAGATTTTCCTTCTCTGAGGTCGATCAAGCGAATTTACTGGCACTTTTGAAGCAAAGAATGGAACCTCCAAACATCTCAGGAATGTTTTGAGTTCCCCAGATAACTTGGGCTAGAAAAAAGTGCCAGTCGCATCATTGTGCTTCAAGAGGGGGTAGGTTTGTCAATGCTGCGAAATGTTAAAACCGGTTCTTTAAAAAAGAAATCTTGACGCAATAATCAGACTTAGAGCTAAGTTTTTGTTACATAAATTCACAAAAACTCAGTCACTGAACTAAGCAATAACTGTGAAGTAAAAATCCCCAGTAACATCGCAAGTGCTGATCATCTCGTGGAGTGTCTGTGGAAAACTACTAAAATGCCTGTGGAAACCCTGTGGAATCAGTGAGGAAAATTTCAGCGAATGATAAGAATTACAAAAAATGTGAAGTATGAAGTCAGAATTAGTAGGGGCAAACGGCCGTTCGCCCCTATTTTTATTCTCTACAGACCATCTGGAATTGCTAAAAGACTTGTGGTATCACTATTCTTTCTTTTTCCTTTTGACTTTTGACTTTTGCCTTGTTGTGCTACCGTCTGCGTTCTTGTAACTTTCGATATACAGCCTTTAAATCAACTTGATGATGAGCTAAGGCCACCAAGGTGTGATAAAGCAAATCCGCAACTTCACCGGCAATTGCATCTGCTTCATCATCTTTAAAAGCCATGACAACCTCAGCCGATTCTTCACCTATCTTTTTCAAAATCTTATTATCGCCGCCTGCGAATAGCTTGCAGGTATAAGAAGTATCCGTGGGGTTGTCTCGGCGATCGCAGATCACCTGAAACACCTGGGATAATGTATCTGCTGGCGGTGGATTAATTTTGCCATCTACTTGATGAAAACAACTGCGCTCACCCGTATGGCAAGCAACATCTCCAATTTGCTCCACCCCAATTAATAAAGCATCACTATCACAGTCATAACGGATGCTCTGAACTTTTTGAATATGTCCCGAAGTCCCTCCCTTATGCCATAACTCTTGCCGGGAACGACTCCAAAACCAAGTTTCTCCAGTTTCCAAAGTCTTTTGTAACGACTCCCGATTCATCCACGCCAACATCAACACTGTGCCATCTAAATAGTCCTGCACAATAGCCGCTACCAAACCCCGTTCATCGTAGCGAATTGTTTCAACGGGAATAGCGTGACGCAATGAATCTGATTCGGTAGAAAACATACCAACTTACTTGACTCTAACAACAATGATTAATGGATTCACGATACCATTCTCAATATGACAGCTGGTATGTTTTACGAAAATGAAAATTGATTATTTAGCCTGAAACAACAACATTTCTGTCCATTGCAGACTGCATTTTAACCGCACTTAACGCAACTTGATGAGCTTTTGATGCTTCACCATACCAATGGAGAGCCGAGTTAAAAGCAGCACGGTAAAGCTCCTGGTATGCCTCAGATAACCGATTCCGGATTTCTAAAGGCAAGTCATCATTGGACTTGTACAACATGGTTGTTATTTTCCTGGTTCAGCTATTTCTATAGGATAGAAATTATGCACAGTTTTTAACCCTATCCTAAGATAGAGCTTTTTTTGTTCCTCACTTTTAGGAGACAGCCTTGGTAAACACCACAATTAAAACCACAAAATCACAAGAAATTTTCGCCGCCGCCCAAAACCTCATGCCAGGAGGAGTCAGTTCTCCTGTCAGAGCATTTAAATCTGTAGGTGGACAACCCATAGTTTTTGATCGTGTCAAAGGAGCATACTTCTGGGATGTTGATGGCAACCAATACATAGACTATGTGGGTACTTGGGGGCCAGCAATTTGCGGTCATGCTCATCCAGAAGTCATCTCAGCACTCCATGAAGCTTTAGAAAAAGGCACTAGTTTTGGAGCGCCTTCAGTTCTAGAAAATGTTCTTGCAGAGATGGTCATTGATGCTGTTCCTAGCATTGAAATGGTCAGATTTGTGAACTCTGGAACAGAAGCTTGTATGGCAGTTTTACGACTGATGCGAGCTTTTACCAACCGCGAGAAAATCATCAAATTTGAAGGTTGCTACCACGGACATGCTGATATGTTCTTGGTAAAAGCTGGTTCAGGTGTGGCGACACTTGGTTTACCCGACTCCCCAGGAGTACCAAAATCAGCAACTAGCAGTACCCTAACGGCTCCTTTCAATGACTTGGAAGCAGTCAAAGCCTTATTTGAAGAAAACCGCGACCAAATTGCTGGAGTAATTCTAGAGCCAGTTGTTGGTAACGCTGGGTTTATTCCTCCCGATGCTGGCTTTTTAGAAGGACTCAGGGAACTCACCCAAGAACATGGGGCTTTATTAGTATTTGATGAAGTTATGACAGGCTTCCGTATTGCATACGGTGGCGCTCAAGAGAAATTTGGCATTACTCCCGATTTGACAACACTAGGTAAAGTCATTGGTGGTGGTTTGCCAGTAGGAGCCTATGGAGGACGGCGAGAGATTATGTCCATGATTGCTCCCGCAGGCCCTGTGTATCAAGCAGGAACTCTTTCCGGGAATCCTTTGGCGATGACAGCAGGCATTAAAACCCTAGAATTGCTCCAAAAACCGGGAACTTATGAGTATCTTGACCGAATTACTCAAAAGCTATCAAACGGGTTACTGCAAATTGCCCAAGAAACTGGTCATGGAGCTTGCGGTGGTTACATTAGTGCCATGTTTGGCTTATTTTTCACCTCTGGGCCTGTTCATAACTACGAAGATGCTAAAAAGTCAGATAGCGCAAAATTTGGACGTTTTCATCGCGGTATGTTAGAACGTGGTGTTTATTTAGCACCTTCTCAGTTTGAAGCTGGGTTTACGTCTTTAGCTCATACTGAAAAAGATATTGAGCAGACTCTAGCTGTTGCACGGGAAGTATTGTCTAATCTGTAAGTACTGAGTGCTGAGTTACCGAAGTTTGCTCAACTTTGGGAACCCTCCGAACTTTGCTCAACGCGGGGAACCCGCGCACGCAACTTCTCGCTGAGTGCTGAGGAGCCACTGCGTTGCTTTGGTTCCCAAAGTTGAAGCAAGTGGTGTTGCTGAGTACTAATTTGCAAAGCAATTGCAAACATTAGTGCCGTAGGCGCTTTCTCAACTCAGCACTCAGCACTTTCAACTCAGCACTACTTAAGTAACTGTAAAAATACGTAGAATTTTTAGCTGAAAATAACTTATTACACAAATAGCTTGATAACTACTGACGATCGCGCCTCACATCAGCTATCTTGTTGTGATGATCGCTTAGATAAACCAGTCAAACTTTAGGAACTCTTCAAAGGATTTCCAGCATAAATTACCTGCCAAGAGTTGATTTTGGTTTAAATAATTAAACTAGAGCGTAATGCTCCCAGCCATTCTTCGCGCAGCGAGTTGACAGTGCATGAGCTACTGCTTAAATCCAACCTGTCCCAATCCAGAAAATGTAGTGTATAGCCAAAGGTGTCAGTCGTGTGGCTCGCGCCTACTGCTGCGCGATCGCTATCGGGTGAGTAAACCGTTAGGTCAAGGTGGCTTTGGAGCAACCTTCTTAGCTCAGGATGAAGCTTTACCTGGAGAACCGAGTTGTGTCATCAAGCAATTACGTCCTTCAGGCAACGCACCTCACGTTTTGCAAATGGCGCGAGAACTATTTGAGCGAGAAGCTAGAACTCTAGGTAAAATCGGCAACCATCCTCAAGTCCCCAGACTACTCGACTATTTTGAAGAACAGGAACAATTCTATCTAGTCCAAGAATATATTAGCGGCGCTACCTTACAGCAGGAAATCAAAGCTAATGGAGTTTTGAGCGAAGCAGGCGTTAAACAATTTTTGAGCGAGATTTTACCTTTACTGCAATACATCCACGAGCAGAAGGTAATTCATCGTGATATCAAACCAGCCAACTTAATTCGCCGTAGTCAAGATGCCAGAATGGTCTTGATTGACTTTGGTGCTGTCAAAAACCAAGTTACTCAAGCTGCACCTAGTCAATCAGGACAGACCGCCTTAACTGCCTATGCAATTGGTACTCCTGGTTTTGCACCGCCAGAACAAATGGCGATGCGTCCAGTTTACGCGAGTGATATCTACGCTTTAGGAGTCACCTGTATTTATTTACTCACTAGCAAAACTCCTAAAGATTTAGATTACAATCCCACAACAGGTGAAATGATGTGGGAACAGTTGGTGCATGTGAGTGATCACTTGACTGGTGTATTGCGAAAAATGTTAGATGTTTCTGTTCGCAATCGTTACCAATCAGCCGCAGACGTTCTCAGAGCCTTAGAGATGGAGCCTTACTTAGATAGTTTGGCTAAAAGCTTGCTAGTAAAATCTGACACCAATACTAAAGAAAAAACATCGCAACTTGGAGACAACTCTGCTATTTTATGCAGCAATCCTTCTGCTGTAGGAGCTACAGCTACAGGAGTAGCACAGGTAGCAGCAGCCATTCGGGCTAGACGAGCTAAAATTGCCGAGGCCGCTGGTGCAGATGCTGGTGGAATAAGACCAGCAGCTATGGGTAAACCAGGAATGTTGCCTAACAGCAATAGCAATAGTGCGAATACTCAACAATCCAAAGCTGGACGTAGATTAGACAGTCAAACTTTATTAACAGCCTATCTCAAGGGAAGAAGAGATTTTGCCTTACATAATTTAAACTTCCTGAATCTCCAAGGTAGTGAATTGTCAGAAACCAATTTCCATTCGGCTCAACTGCAAAGCACTAATCTCCAAGGAGCAAATCTTCACAATAGCGATTTTGGTAGGGCTAGTCTCACTCGCGCCAATCTCAGAGATGCTAATTTAAGCAAAGCTTATTTCAATCATGCTGACTTGGAAGGAGCAGACCTGCGGGGAGCAGATCTTAGTTATGCTCATTTGAGCAATGCTAATCTTCGAGGTGCTAATTTGTGTGGTGCTAATCTAACTGGAGCCAAAATTTTAGATGAGCAACTAGCACTAGCAAAAACTAATTGGATGACAGTACGTCCCAATGGTAAACGTGGCTTACTGTAATTCAATAGTGAAAAATTGCAGATTTTTACCAATTTTAAAAAGTAAGTATTAGACTCTAATAGTTTGGATTAATTAAGAGCAAAATTAAGTAGTAATACGCTCTACTTAATTTTGCTCTTCGTATTCACTCCGAAATTTATGCTGTAAATTTAATCTTTCTAATATTACTTAAGAAATGCTTAAATTATTCTTAATGATTAGCATCTGTTAAAATTAGACTACAGTAATTTACAATATAAAACAAAGTTACATAATATTTTTTTTAAATTCAAGTTTTACGATATTCATAACTAAGTACCAAAATTTAAGTAGGAATTCTTAGTAAAAATCGTCAAACTTAATTCTATTGAGTTGCGAAATTTTTAAAATAGCAACAAAAACTAAACAGGCAATTGTTCCTGATTGTAGGCTGAGAAAAAAGTTCATGACCAACATCAGCAAATCATATCTATTTACACTAAAAAATTCAGCCAAAATTGCTGAGTTCCAGAGTAAGCAAATAGAGCGAAAGTTAAGCTTATATCAAGTATTTGTCAAATTGTACGAACACCATAGTGGACTTCTAGAAGATATTCTTCAGATGGAAGACCTATCATTGTCTGGTATGACAGGTTTAAACTCCAGTTATGTGCAAGGTGTAGTGAATGATGACAAGGTTTACTTAGTCACTAACTTGGGAGATAATCAAACTCAAACGCTACTACAAGCACAACAAATTTGGACAATCGGACGCGATCGCCATTGTGGGATATGTATAGGTGATAAATATCTGTCTCGTCGCCATGCGGCTATTCAATATATAGATCAAGAAGATGAAGATATAGATCAAGAAGATGAAGCAGGTTTTTACTTAGTAGATTTTAAAAGTACTAATGGTTCCTTTGTGAATGGTGAACGTGTCTATCAGCGCATTAGACTCAAAGAAGGCGATCGCGTTCGCATCGGTAATCTTACTTTTAATTTTTTCTACAACGATAACCGACGCATTTTACCAACAGTAGCAATGGAATTACTGATGCAGCTTTCATCTCGCAAAAGCTGTAATATAGATGATACATTGAGTTATGTTACTCCAGAAAAGTACTTACCTGAAATTACCGACAAAGCTGTTCCATTTACCAAAAATTTTGGCTTAAACCCTCCAAATAGTCATGATGGTTTTAGTACAGAACAGAAATCAGATATTTTAGATAGATTTTTCAACCAAATTACGCCTTCGCCAATATAAAAAAACAGTGAACAGTTATTATTTGTCACTGTTCACTGCTCAATCAGCTAAAACACAACAGGTAGTCCTGAGTAATTCGTATTGACAAAGGACTAATGACAGCTTTAAGCAGAGTATGTGCAACTTGAACGCACCCCATCTGACTTATTCTTCTTCTTCGTATTCTTCTTCCTCATCTTCACTGACTTTAGCTACAGAATTAGCAGAAACAACAGCACCCATATCAAGTTTCTGACGCACTTGCTGTTTAATTTGTTCAACGAATTCCGGCTTTTCTTCTAAGTATTTAATAGCATTATCTCTACCTTGAGAAATGTTGTCACCGTTATAGCTATACCAAGCACCCTTGCGAGTTAAAACCCCTGTTTCTTCAGCTATATCGACTAAACAACCTAAAATTGACACTCCCTTACCAAAAATAATGTCAAATTCCGCCACCCTAAAAGGAGGTGCTACTTTGTTTTTAGCTACTTTTACCTTAACGCGGTTGCCAAATTCTTCTGTACCTTTTTTCAAAGTTTGAATGCGGCGAATATCTAAGCGCACAGAAGCGTAAAACTTTAAGGCGTTACCACCAGTAGTGGTTTCTGGACTACCGTAGGTAATGCCAATTTTTTGCCGCAGCTGGTTAATGAAAATTACTGTACAACCAGATTTACCAATATTCCCAGTAATTTTACGCAGAGCTTGGCTCATCAAGCGTGCTTGTAAACCCACATGAGCGTCTCCCATATCGCCTTCAATTTCAGCGCGGGGAACTAATGCTGCTACTGAGTCGATAACTACAATGTCAACAGCAGATGAACGCACTAGTTGATCAACAATTTCTAAAGCAGCTTCCCCTGTATCCGGTTGGGAAACCAGCAAATTTTCGATATCTACACCCAAAGCTGCCGCATAAGTAGGGTCTAAGGCGTGTTCAGCATCCACAAAAGCAGCAATACCACCTAATCTTTGAACTTCAGCGAGGGCATGTAGTGCAACTGTCGTTTTACCAGAACTTTCTGGGCCATAAATCTCAATTACCCGCCCTTTGGGCAAACCACCACCTAGAGCTAAATCTAAGGTGAGCGCTCCAGTGGAAATTGTCTCCACCCGCATCCGGGTTGCATCGCCCAGGCGCATAATAGCTCCTTTACCAAAGCTGCGCTCAATCTGGTTGAGTACCATATTCAGGGCTTTTTGCTTGCCGGAATTATCAGTGTTGATAGCCATTACTGCCTCTATCTATATATATGGATTTATGGAGTGTTAGGTTTGGATGTGAAGTAGAACAGATATACTATTTTAGCCAGAAAATGCGGAAATAGGATTTCTTAGAGAAATAAACGTGACAACATCGTAACGCGATCGCTACCTAATTTGAGTAGTCTTTCTCCCCCTCAACTATTATGGCTTTCACCATACCGGCTGGCTAAGTTGGTGTCTCCTAAGCAAGATTGTATCTGAGGTGTTCAGCACTACCACGCTGGGAAATGCAAGGTTTTGTTAGGATTTGGATAGATAATTTGCTAGTTTATTCTGCCCCCCTTAATTAATGACGGCCGATTTTACTGACTCTGTAACTTTCAATACAGCGCTTTCTGTAGCTGGTTTAACTGATTATATCCGCTTGCTGTTAGAGCAAGATGAGCAACTACGGCAAGTTTGGGTAACAGGGGAAGTATCTAGCGTGAATCACCATCGGAGTGGGTTATTTTTTACACTCCAAGATCCAGATGGAACAGCAGGGATTAAGTGTGTCGCCTGGAATAGCCAAGTAGCAAAACTAGTACAAATTCCTGCGGTTGGCGAACAAATTATCATTTTGGGTAGTATCCGTCTGTATCCGCAAAGGGGAGAATATCAGTTAACGGTTTGGCAAGCTTTACCTGCGGGTGTAGGGTTACAAGCATTACGTTATCAACAATTACGTAACCGTTTGCTATCAGAAGGGTTATTTGACGAGGAAAGAAAGCAGCAGCTTCCACCCCATCCCCAAACGATCGCAGTTGTGACTTCACCCACTGCTGCGGCTTGGGGTGATATTCAAAAAACCCTCAAGCACAGATACCCAGGTTTACAAGTATTATTTTCGCCAGCAACAGTACAGGGAGAACAAGCGCCAGAATCGATAGTTAAGGCGATCACCAGGGTAGAAAGAGATGGTCGCGCTGAGGTGCTAATTTTATCGCGGGGTGGTGGTGCGGTTGAAGAATTAGCTTGCTTTAATGATGAGCGTGTTGTCAGGGCTGTAGCCGAGTGTTCTATCCCGGTAATTACTGGGATTGGTCATCAACGAGATGAATCCTTTGTAGATTTAGTTGCTGATGTCTGCGTACATACACCGACCGCAGCCGCAGAATTGGTTGTGCCTGCTTTGTCAGAGTTGTATGCTCAACATCAGCAGCGAATTGATGCTTTATATGATGCGGTGTATGAGGTGAGGACATCTGCTGAAAATCAACTGCAAACATTACGTAATCGCTTGCAAAGGTTAGGGTTAGATAGGCAAGTCAAACAAGAAATGCAAAAGTTACAGTGGAAGCGTCAGCAACTTTTGCAAATCACCAGCAGGCGATCGCAACAAGCCACACAGCACTTAGAAATGTTACGGCAAAAGTTAGCCACCCTCGACCCCAAAGCCGTGTTAAATAGGGGTTATGCGGTGGTACGTCAAGAAAATGGGGCGATCGCGCGGACTGCAACAGAGTTAACCGTCGGGCAAGAATTGTTGATTCAGTTGGGTCAGGGAGAAGTTAAAGTGAAAGTTACGGAAGTGACTACAAAAACCCAAAAAGATTGATGGTTAAACGCAAAAGTTCCTCGGATTCTGAAGCGATCGCCAGTGTGAATTACGAGGCGAAGGTAGTGGAAATTGAAAAAATTATTGCCCGGATTGAAGCGGGTGAATTAGGATTAGAAGAAGTATTTGAGCAGTTTGCTACTGCTGTTGAGCATATACGTCAATGTGAAAGCTTCTTGCAACAGCGACAACAGCAAGTAGATTTACTGATTGAAACCCTGAATGATGAGTAGTTTTAGCAAAGTTTATCAATACACAAAGTGAACAACAAGATACCCGACTTCTTGAAGAAGTCGGGTATCTGAACTTTTCAGGCGCTATTCCTAAACTTATAGGACTTACGCATTGACAGAAAAGCCAAAATAACGGGTGGAGTTTTCAAGGCTAATAGCTAGATTTTTCAATGAGATTTTAGCGATCGCACTCAATTAAAGGTGATTGATAAGAGCCTGAAACAACGTATTTACGTTAATGCACAAGATAGTTATTTTGTACAGTGCGTAAGTCCTAACTTATACCAATTTGAAAAATGATTGCGACACATTGATTGGTGAAAAGCTCATCTTTAAGCAATTCCCCAATCCAAAATCCAAAATCTAAAATCCAAAATGGTATTACCGCTATAGATGACTGATTTTTAACCTGAAGCATAATTCTCCCGTTAGTAATAATACACAAGAGCAAAAATCTGGTAGAGTAACTCGGAACGTAAGCTGAAAATCCCTTTCCGCAGAATTTTCAGGTGTTTAGGCAACTACTAACGGGAAAAAATTATGAAACCTTTTCTCTTTGTCACTGACTTGGATCACACCCTCGTAGGTAATGACGAAGCTTTAGTAGAACTAAATCAAATACTGAGTCAACATCGCCAAGAATACGGCACAAAAATAGCTTATGCTACGGGGCGATCGCCTGTGCTTTACCGCGAATTGCAAGTTGAAAAAAATCTCATCGAACCAGATGCGCTTGTCTGTTCTGTTGGGACAGAAATTTATCTCAATAACAGCGACAGCCCAGATGCAGATTGGTCAGATATCCTGTCGCCTGGATGGAACCGCGAATTGGTATTTTCAGTAGCTAAGTCTTTTCCAGAATTATCACCACAACCGGATTCTGAACAACGCCCGTTTAAGGTAAGTTTCTTCGTTAAACAAGAATTTGCAGATAAAATTTTACCACAGATTGAGACAAAACTACAAAAGTATGCTTTAAATATAAAGTTAATCTATAGCAGCGGTATTGACCTCGACATTGTGCCGCGTTCCAGCGATAAAGGTCAGGCAATGCAGTTTCTTCGGCAAAAATGGCAATTTGCAGCAGAACAAACAGTTGTCTGCGGTGATTCAGGTAATGATATTGCTTTGTTCGCTGTGGGCAATGAACGGGGAATCATAGTCGGTAATGCCAGATCAGAGTTATTCCAATGGCATTCTGAGTATCCTGCTGACTATCGATACTTAGCACAAGGCTCTTGTGCTGGGGGAATTTTAGAAGGTTTGCAATATTTTGGATTCTTATGATTAGCTATCTCAAAGGTATTATTGCTGGCGTTCAGACAAATAACGGTAATCGCGTCATTCTGACTCTGGAAGTCAATGGCATAGGTTACGATTTGCAAGTTCCGCAACGATTGGCACAGCAGTTGCCAGAATCGGGAGGGGTGGCGCAAATTTTCACCCATTACCAAATTCGGGAAGAAGTGCCTTTACTCTACGGCTTTGCTTCACCAGCAGAACGGGACTTATTTCGTCACTTGTTAACAGTTAGCGGTATTGGTGCAGCATTAGCGATCGCCCTCTTAGACACTTTAGAATTACCAGATTTAGTCCAAGCGATTATTGCTGGCAACACCCAAATCTTAATTCAAGCCCCTGGAGTGGGCAAAAAAACCGCAGAACGCATCTGTTTGGAACTCAAAAGCAAGTTGATTGAGTGGCGCAAAT
The DNA here is from genome assembly GCF_059384975.1 of Nostoc sp. C96. Taxonomy (NCBI): domain Bacteria; kingdom Bacillati; phylum Cyanobacteriota; class Cyanophyceae; order Nostocales; family Nostocaceae; genus Nostoc; species Nostoc sp. C96. Next base: position 4,008,706 of record NZ_CM182020.1, read on the forward strand.
CAGCCGGGTTCTTCGTCGCTACAGGCGGCCCAGCACCAGGGATTTTGGAAGAAGTGCAGATGACTTTGTTCGCTTTAGGTTATACAGCCCATGAAGTCAGCCACGCCTTACACGTCGTGAGTGAAGACATTGGACTACCAAAAGATGCCTATGTGGAAGATTGGATTAAACAAGCGATCGCCCACCTCAGCAGCGAACAAGTTCAATAGAGGCTAGTACTTTTACCCAACAACTATTGACTATTGACTATTGACCGTTGACTAATTATCAAAGAATTTAAAAACGCCCACAACTGCAAATCGGTAAAATCTGGAATTGCCATAAATGCGCCGACTGTTTGCAGAATTTGTGGATCTTGAGTGGAGGCGATGCCAATGGTAGGAATACCAGCCGCAACGGCTGCACGAATACCAGAGGGAGAGTCTTCTAGGGCGATCGCTTTCTCTGCGTTAATCTTTAATTTGTTTAAAGCAGCTTGATAAGGTGCAGGATCAGGTTTACCTGCGGTGCAATCCTCTGCCAAAATCACTGTATGAAAAGCTTCTTTAATCCCTAAAACCTCAAGCACAAATTCTACATTTAACCTGGGGGCGTTGGTGACTAATGCTCGTTTTAGCTGATGTGTGTCTGTCCAGGCTATGAGTTCAGCAAACCCATTTAAAGGTTGTAGTTGGGAAGCCAGTTGGCGAAAAAGCGCTTCTTTGTCGTCAGCAAACTTCTGTCCTGCTGTTGCTGATAATTGCGGCAAGATATCTTTGACAATTTCTGGGTTCAAGCGACCACTAATCCGAGATTTGTAGAATGTTTCATCAATCTCGATGCTGTGGCTTGCCAACATTTGCTGCCAAGCTTGGTAGTGAATCGGATCAGTATTAACAATAGTCCCGTCTAAGTCGAAGAGAATCGCATCTAGCATAATTCTTTAATTGTAAATAATTGTTAACTTTATTTACATAGTTTACCTTATTTGATTCCCTTTATACTGATATTAGGAACTAGTGCAACAAGGCAAAAGTAGAAATAGCACTATAACTATTGTCCAGGTGAATTTTACACTTCCCACTTCACACTTCACACTTCAAAAAATGGTAGCTACCCAAAATTTTTTTCACGTTGATGATTTAGCCGTACAGATTTACAATTCTGAAGCGGAAATGGCTATCGATGTTGCACAAATCGTACACAAATATTTAGAAGATGTCCTGAAAAAACAGGATAAAGCAGCTGTTTTATTAGCAACAGGTAACTCCCAACTCAAATTTTTAGATGCGTTAATACAGTTGGGTGGTGTAGATTGGTCAAAAATTACTTTATTTCATTTAGATGAATATTTAGGAATTACGGCTGATCATCCTGCAAGTTTCCGGCGTTATCTGCACGAACGTGTAGAAAATAAACTGAATCCGCAGCAATTTCACTATATTCAAGGTGATACATTAGAGCCTGTGGCTGAATGCGATCGCTACACTCAACTTTTGCAAGCACAGCCAATAGATTTATGTTGTTTAGGCGTAGGCGAAAATGGACACTTGGCTTTTAACGATCCATCGGTAGCGAATTTTCAAGATCCTTATAGTGTCAAGTTGGTAAAATTAGATCTAGTCAATCGCCAACAACAAGTAAATACAGGCCACTTCCCTAATATTGACAGTGTTCCACAGTATGCTTTTACAGTCACTCTGCCATTAATTTGTTCAGCTAATAAAATTATCTGTCTAGCACCAGCAAAACGTAAAGCTCAGGTAGTAAAACAGATGTTACAACAAACAATAAGCACCGATTGTCCTGCATCGATTCTCCGTCATCAATCACAGGCAACGTTATTTTTAGATACAAATTCTGCTAGTTTATTGTAGAAAAAAGCTAGGAATCATATCTTTTTATTAAGCTAATCGTCATTTAAATTGCATCATTTTCATGGTAATAAAAGCTGTAAACCCTCTCCCTTGCGGCCTCAATGTGCAAACTAAATGCTTAACAGCTTACCACTCCTCACTTGCTAATTTAATCCTAGATAAACAAGCCTCAAGATAAGGACAATCTTCACACTTCAGTTCTTTCCCTGGATTAGCACATCCACAAGGCGGACTAATGAAGCATTCACTAAGTTTGTTAGATATTGAATTAGGTTTAAATATTATCTCCGCAGCAGCTTCTTGGAGACATAAAATCACATCTTTTACCATAATTTTTCACCTTTATTATCTAGATAAACCAATTAATAAATTTGCCCCTGATAAAAAATTTATACTGAATTCTATTTAATAAGTTTCAATATAATTTCTCACATATCAATGGCAGTTTCATACTACAGACCACCTTACCCAAGCTGAAACTTGATCCTCGAATACAAACTCTCGTCTCTGAGAATTAGCAGTCTCAGCTACTAGCACTTTCAAAGTTACGGTTTCCATATTATGGTTCATAATTTGCTGCCCGTAACCAATCACTTTTCCTAGATGACCTGTTTGTTGATTCAGCACATAATCACCAATGGTGAACATAGTGGCACATTCAAGGTCTATAAATAAATTATTTTTTATAAATTCTCTCTGGAGAATTAAATAAAAACCTCATTCTTACAGCATGATTTAATTTATGCTACCTAAATATATTTTCTGACTATAGATAGATGTCATCCCATTTTGGATTTTAGATGGGGAATTGCTGTCTGTGTCTAGGTTCTACCAATCATTTCTTCAATTAATATCAGCAAGTAAAGTAAAAATTTGTTTGAGATAAATTTTGAATAATAGTAAAAAAACCCAATTTTTTGGCTGAATTTATGCCTAAATCGGGTTTATGTATTTTGGTATTAAAGATTCATCCTCATCTGTTAAAAGCTAACTCTTTTTTTTGTTTCATGATAGTTAAATACTCACTACGAGTTCCATCTACACGGTAGTGGTCGCAGATACGACAGAGTTTGATAAGATCCAATCGACTAAATACTTTTTGGCGTTCAATTCCGTTATCGTTTCGCCAGCGCCAAAAAGTTGTACGGTCAATACGGCGATCACTCTCAGGCCATCTTCTGCGAGATAAAAAATCTACCAGTTCTGCTTCGTAAAATAAGTAACCCTTCGGTAACTTCAAGAGTTCTGCTCTTAAATCATTTAGCGGGATGAGTGGATCTAGCTCAGATAGTCTCATACCAGCAAGCCCTTATAGTTTCTTGTAAGTTCGATTACACAGAACGCCTCTACAACACGGTTTTATCACTTTCTCTTGAGTTAAAATACTGTTAAGTTAAGCCTGAATAGAGTAATCAGAAGTAGGACGAACTTATAGTTATATATTTTTCTCCCTACCACTTTTTCTACCCGCTTTTCTCAACAAACAGTACAAATTTTCGTGATTTAATCAAACACAATAAACTGATTGATATTTAATTGCAACCCTTATGCAACAAATTGCATCCTACAAAAACTACTATTTTTGATTTGCAGGTATTTTAAATAACTAAAAATATACTTTTGGATAGATGTAAAATTAATATTAAATAAATATGTAAGCGATCGCCATTTGTCTACAGAATTAGTATAGGCGATCGCCAAACTCATACTACATTGACCCAAAAATCCGCTGTGTCAACTTTTCCATTGCGCTGGAACTGCATCCAAAGTTTATAAGTTCCCGGCTGGGGAAAGCTGGTGACAAATTGTATTTGTCCATCAGCGCTATTTTTGAGAGCATGGGCATGAATATAATCGGAGACTGCTAAAGGTGATGAGCTTTTTACAATTACTAAATGCCCTTTTTCACCTAAATAAGGTTGTAGATCCTTAATTAGCTGATTATTTGCTGCATCTTTAACATCAAAATTTAAGGTTACTTCTTTACCTGCTGAAATATTTTTATTAGCAAAGTTAAGATTAACTTTAGTATTAGATAAAACCTTGGTTTTTTCAAACTTTTCTAAATTTTTCGGTAGTGGAACTGAGCCGGGAATTTTGACCTGCATCAGTGAAACTGCCTCTTTTTGTCCAGATGGTTTATAGTCACTAAACAAGCTATAATCACCAGGACTAGAAAAATTAGTACTTACTTCAAAACGTCCATTACCTTTGTAAGTTGGATGAATGTGATCATAAGTAGCGAGATCATCTCTAACGACAATTAAGTGCATAAGTTTTTCTTGAAAAGTATCAAACTTGTCGATAGATTTGCCAGCAGTATCTTGAACATTAATGACTAAATTTACAGACTGATTCGGCACTATATTTTTTGGTGTAGTCAGTTTAGCTTGGGTAGTAATTTTTGTATTAGCTTCATGACCAGTATGTTCCATTGAGTTTTCTTGATGATCACTCGACATATCATGCGGATGATCCGTATGTTGTGAATCACTAGCAGATACCTGCGTTTCTCCAGATTTTGGTACCGATGAGCAACCAGGTGTGATCAATAAGCTAGTTAGTACAATAATTCCAGTCAAAAAACGCTTCATTTTGCTTTTATTCTCCAAATAAATCTAACATTTCAATGAAAATATAGCGTAACTGCTTACAAGATGACTAACCAAGCTGAAGCATATTTGCATCTTTTAACCAAATACTAATAGCTATTTAAATTGACTAGCCTAGATCAATTTGGATAAACAATAGTTGGTCATTCATATTACAGGCAAAATCGTTATCAGAATAAGTTATATTTGTTATAAGAGAGAATGCCAATTTCAGAATATTTACGGTAACAAGCAACTCGTTTTTGAGATAACTTAATGTCAATCAATATTTATTACATTACTTAGTTTAAAAGTGCATTATTATGCAGTATGAAGGACATAGGTACTTTGTGGGTGTCTGTACATTGAGGAGGTAAAAAACTCTTTGCCAACCATGACGCTCCAGTAAAGACTTTTACAATAAATAGGTTTTGAGGATGGCGTTTTTAGATAGTTTTTTTTTCCTAACCAGTTTATTCCCCACGGGCATTGCTATCTTTGGAAGCCAGGATTAGTCTGGCTGCATGTTGTTTCAGATACACTAATTGCCATAGCTTATTATTCAATTCCATTCATACTGGTGTATTTCGTCAGCAAAAGAAAAGATGTGCCTTTCGGCTGGATATTTTTAATGTTTGGTGCATTTATCATCGCTTGCGGTACAACTCATGTGATGGATGTGTGGACGCTGTGGTATCCCACCTATTGGTTATCAGGATTGATTAAAGCAATCACAGCTTTAATCTCGGTAACTACCGCTGTACAACTTTTACCGTTGATCCCTCAAGCACTAGCTTTACCTAGCCATGCACAATTAGAAGCAGCAAACTCTCAACTAGCAACAGAAATTGCCGAACGTAAACGTACAGAAGAAATACTCAGAGAAAGTGAAGAACGATGGCAATTAGCTTTACGTGGTAATAATGATGGTATTTGGGATTGGAATATCAAAACAAATAAAGTTTTCTTTTCCTCTCGTTGGAAAGAAATGCTGGGTTATGCAGACAATGAGATTGAAAATAACCTTCAAGAAATCTGGATACGAGTCCACCCAGAGGATTTAGATTCTGTAGTGAAAGCAGTGCAAGATCACTTTGCCAAAGTTACGTCATTTTACGCGACTGAATTTCGAGTTCTGTGTAAAGACGGGACATATAAATGGATATTAGATCGGGGTCAAGCATTGTGGGATGAAGCTGGTAATGTAGTCAGGATGGTAGGTTCTCATACTGATATTACTGAGCGCAAGCAAGCCGAAGAAACTTTGAGTGAAATACTCGCGCAACTAGAAATCAAAGTAGAAGAACGCACAGCCGAGTTAAAAAGAATCAACGAATCACTAGAGGCAGAAATCGCTAAACGTAGAGAGATAGAAAAGGCATTACGAGATAGTGAAGAGAGATTCCGTACAGCATTTCATCAAGCAGCAGTTGGTATTGCACATGTAGGTTTAGATGGAAGATGGTTATTAGTTAACCAAAGGCTGTGTGATATTGTTGGGTATACAGCCGAGGAATTAGAGTCACGCACTTTTCAAGAAATTACTCACCCCGATGATTTAATTACATCGTTGAAATATGTTGATGAAATATTAATAGGTAATATTCAAACTTATACAATCGAAAAGCGTTATTTTTGCAAAGATGGTTCTGTCGTCTGGATTAATCTGACTGTATCTTTAACACACAATATTGCTGGAGAGCCTAATTACTTTATTGCTGTCATTGAAGATATTAGCGATCGCAAACATTCTCAAGCGCAAATTCAAGCATCATTACTCGAAAAAGAAGTTTTACTGAAAGAAATTTACCACAGAGTCAAAAATAATTTACAGGTAATTTCTAGTCTGCTCAATTTGCAATCTGAGTATATTAAAGACAAACAAGATCTGGTCATTTTTCAACAAAGTCAGCAGCGCATTGCCTCAATGGCTTTGGTTCATGAAAAAATGTATCAATCGCCTGATTTAGCTCGGATCGATTTTGGGGAATATATTCAAGATTTAGTCACCAGTTTATTTAGTTCTTACGAAGTTTACGAAGGTGCAATCTCTTTAAGATTTAATGTTGATTGTCAGGTGTTACTTGGCTTAGATTTAGCAATTCCCTGTGGTTTAATTATTCATGAACTGGTTTCTAACTCTTTAAAATATGGTTTTCCTAATGGTGGAGATGGCGAAATTTTTATTGGAATTACAGAAAAAGTCGAACAGCAATTTACCATTACCGTAAGCGATAATGGTGTGGGTTTACCACCTAATTTTAATTTCAAAAATACAGCATCTTTGGGCTGGCAGTTGGTTGATGCTTTGACTCAACAAATAGCAGGAAATATTAATATTAAAATTAATCCTGGTGTAGAGTTTCAAATAACATTTCCATTAATATAAGTTAGGTAATCCATATTTAACATACTCAGACATCAGGAGGCAGAAAGAGGTTTTCATCTCATGGATTTTTTTAACAAATTTATTTTTATCTTTGCTTGGTAATTACTTGTACAAAATACATACATGACAGACGCAAATATTTTAGTTGTCGAAGACGAATCTATTGTTGCTAAAGATTTACAAAATAGACTGAGAAAATTTGGTTATACAGTACCGGCTATTGCTTCTTCAGGACAAGAAGCAATTAATAAAGCTGTAGAAATTATCCCTGACTTAGTGCTAATGGACATAAGATTAAAGGGGCAAATGGATGGTATACAAGCTGCGGAGCAAATTCATAAATACTTAGATGTTCCCATAATTTATTTAACTGCTTATGCTGATGAGAATACCTTAGAAAGAGCTAAAATTACCGAGCCATTTGGTTATTTACTCAAGCCTTTTAAAGAAAGAGAACTACAAACTAATATTGAAATAGCTCTTACAAAACACAGACTAGAAAAACAATTAAAAACCAATCAAAAATGGTTATCTACCCTATTAAATAGTATTAGTGATGGAGTGATATCGAGTAATAGCAATCAACTAGTCACTTTTATGAATCCGGTGGCGGAAAAATTGACAGGATGGACACAATCAGAAGCAATTGAAAAAAATATATCAGAAATATTTAAAATTATTGATTTAACAACTCGTGAACTCTTAGAAAATCCGCTAACAAAAGTTTTACAATCAGGGGCGATCGCACCTCTCTCGACAATAACTTTACTGATTGCTCAAAATGGGGGCGAAACACCAATTGAGCAGAGCGCCGCACCTATCAAAGACGACAAAGATAATATTACAGGCGCAGTGTTAGTGTTTCGGGATGTGAGTGAACGGTTACAAGCAATGGAAGCTCGACAAAAGCAAATGCAACAAGAGCAACTTGTAGCTCAGTGGGAGCAGCTGAATCAACTCAAAAATGACTTTTTAAATTTAGTTTCCCATGAATTGCGATCGCCTCTGTGCCACATGAAAGGTATGATCCAAATGTTACAGATGTCCACAGCTGTTCAAGAACAGCATTACTTTCTGGACGTTTTGGAAGCAGAGTGTGATCGGGAAATGGAATTAATCAACGACTTATTAGAGTTACAACGCCTCGAAAATTCATCTAATCTCCTGCTGGCTCCTGATTTATTACTCTTCCAACAATGGCTACCTTGGTTAATCGAGCCATTTCAAATCCGCACTCAAGAAAATCAACAAACCTTGCAGTTAAATCTTCCAGAAAATCTGCCTTCACTATTCTCCGACCGTACCTGCTTAGAACGCATCTTAGTGGAATTGCTCAATAATGCTTGTAAGTATACGCCTAGTGGCGGTGCAATTATTTTGAGTGTCAGCCATGAAATTTCGGAATTTTCAGTCAAAATGCTGATTACCATTAGTAACTCAGCCGAAATCCCCATCACCGAATTACCCAAGATTTTTGAAAAATTCTACCGCATCCCTGATACAGACATTTGGAACCAAGGTGGTACAGGCTTAGGTTTAGCGATCGTCCAGAAATTAATAGCACAACTGCAAGGTAGCATTCAAGTCATCAGTAACCAGGGATGGACGACATTTACTTTAACATTGCGTGATTTAGAACTGTCGTGAAAATTAAGAGTTGTGAGTAGGGAATCTCACAACTCCTTTTCTCAACCTAGAAGACAAAATGTTAAACCGCCAAGACAAGACTATAGCCGCACTAGCTAAACCAATTGCTAAACCCCACCACAAACCGAGCGCTCCCAACCCAAACCAAATTTCTAAAGCGTAACCAGTTAATAAACCAACACACCAATAAGCAAAAACTCCAATCAACATTGGGATGCGAGTATCTTTTAGTCCGCGTAACGCTCCAGCTGCGGTGACTTGTATTCCATCAACAATTTGAAAAATCGCTGCTACCGCCAGTAATTTCATTGCCAAGGCTATCACATCTTGATTGTTGGGATTGTCAATATCCAGGTAAAGTGAAACCACCAATTTTGGAACTAGCCAAAATATCAATCCGGCGATCGCCATAGACAAGGCTCCCAAAGCAATTCCCACATATCCAGCCAGACGCACACCCTTCAAATTTTGCTCTCCGGCTAACTGTCCTACACGTACTGTAGTGGCGAAAGAAATGCCCAAAACCATCTGAAATGACATAGAAGCCGTTTGCAAAGCAATTTGATGGGCGGCCAGAGCAGTTGTCCCTAATTGTCCGATAATAAATGTGACAACAGTGAATAATCCCGCTTCTACGGCAATTAATCCGCTAATGGGTAAGCCAACCTGAAAAATATCCCAAAAAATGTGGCGATTTTGTTGCTGAAAACTGGAATTAGCTGAAAATTGAAAGATTTGGTAAACAGCAAAGCGACGCTGACTCAATATATAAATAATCAAGACAATAAACATACTCCATAATGACAGAGTACTTGCCCAACCAATACCAGCTAATCCAAGGGCGGGTAATCCTAATTTGCCAAACATTAAAACATAGTTAGCTGTAATATTGAGTAACGTACCCAAGACCACAGTTACCATCACTAACTGCGGTTGTGAGAGGGCAGAAAGAAAGCTTTTCAGCACAGCAAAACCCAATCCAGGGATAAAACCCCAAGCGATCGCTCTTAAATAAGTTTGCGCTAATGCGGCGGTATCAGCATTTTGTCCCAACAGCACCAACAAAGTACTTCCATGCCAAAGTAAGACTGTAATCGGTATCCCTAACAGCAGAGATATCAATAACCCTTGTCGCACAATCTTGCCAACTTCTTCCAGCTTTCCGGCTCCGTAGGCTTCCGCCGCCAAAGGACTGACAGCCGTAATCATCCCTGTAGTAATCATCAAAAAAAAGATAAAGAGCGCAGCACCCAAACCTCCAGATGCGATCGTCTGACTTCCTAGCCAACCCATCATCACTGTATCTACAAAGCCAGTTGCTGATTGCGCTACTTGTGCTGCTGCTAACGGAACAGCTAACAGCAGACATTGTTTAACTTCAGAAATCAATCTGGAGCCACTGGTTTTGTCATTCATCATCAGATTTAAAAATTACGAGATACAATTTCACGAAAAAAATGATACAAAGTTATCGGTTTTCCATTCTTTCCCCTTGCTCCCTGCTCCCTGCCCCCTGCGGTCTATTTGTATCAAAATTTAAAGTGAAACAGTATGAGGATGGGAGAATTTACCATTTCTGCTTTTGTAGGATACGGCAAAAATGAACCACCAACAGCAGTTTATGTTGTTGGTGGTTAAATTCACTCCTCTAAATGGTCGATTTCTTCTGATTCATATTCATCTGTATCGATTGGCTCTACCACTTCTTCCTCGTCCTCTTCCTCATCTTCGTAATAGTTTTCTGCAAATACGTAAGGTTGTAATCGACCAGTACTAGCTAACCAATCAAGTAAAGATTGCTCTTGCTTGAGAGGAATTATTGGTGCTGGCTGATAACGGGGTTCTTCGTGGAGAGCAGGGTTAGACAGCTTAACCATTGTGTTTGACCCCTGAAGAGTTTCTCTGCATCCCAAGTTGCTTTCAGCAATTGCAACCCGGTATGATTAACAGTTTGCTGCGTGTAATTTTAAAAGCCTCTAACTTGTGGTAGATGTTCTTCTTTCCACAAGAATGATTTGGGGGATAAAAAATTGTGATGTGCGATCGCCTACATTGTCTGTGATGGGTGCAATGTATATCTTTAATTACCTGTCTCCAAACATAAACACAACAACCAAGCAAAGCCTGATTGTTGTGTAAGGGTGTGGCACTTACTGTTAAGCTCTGCTTAGGAAGTCAGAGCGTAGTTTTACTTGTAAAGTTCTGTCGCTAAACGCCAAGCCAGAAGGCCTGGAACTAGCGCCACAACTAGAGCAATATAAACTTGGGTATCTGAGATGGGCATGGTTCAAAATCTCCTAAGCTCAAATCAATATTGGACAGTTCGTTTACTACTTTTCCTTGTTTTGCTGATTTTGGGGAATATCTTGTTACAAGATGCAACAAAAGCCCTTGTCGGTCAGTAGTCTATAGTTATCTTTCATTATAAAAATTTATAAAAATATGGATTTGTATTTAGGAATTGATTATGGCACTTCTGGCGCAAGGGCGGTGGTAATTGATGAGCAAGGCAAGATACAAACAGAAGTGCGCTATTCTGGGCAGAAGTTGGAGGCTGCACACTGGAAAAGTGCTTTATGGAGCTTATTAGCAGAGATTTCTGAGCCATTGCGGCGAGAAATCAGAGCGATCGCTATCAATGGGACTTCCTCTACTGTTTTGCTGTGTGATGGGGCTGGTGAGCCTGTAGCTGCACCTTTACTGTACAACGATGCACGGGGAGCAGTTGTGTTGGAGCAATTGAGGCAAATTGCGCCGCCCAACCATACAGTATTAAGTGCTACTTCCAGTCTTGCCAAACTTCTGTGGATGTCACAGCAAGCATTTTTCTCAGAAGCTCGCTATTTTCTGCATCAAGCCGATTGGTTAGCCTTTCTCCTGCATGGACAATTGGGTAGTAGTGATTACCACAATGCTTTAAAGTTAGGCTATGACGTGGAAGCGTTGCAATATCCAGAATGGTTGGAAAAACTAGAAATACCGATTCAGTTACCAACAGTTTTAGCACCAGGAACGCCAATTAGAGAAATTCGCCCGGATATTGCATCTCAGTTCGGTTTACCAAAAGATTGCTTGGTATGTGCAGGCACAACTGATAGTATCGCCGCTTTTATTGCCAGTGGTGCAGAATCTCCAGGGGAAGCGGTGACATCTTTGGGTTCAACCTTGGTACTGAAATTATTAAGCCATACCCGTATAGAAGATGCCAGATATGGAATTTACAGTCATCGTTTTGGTGATTTGTGGTTGACTGGCGGTGCGTCTAATACTGGCGGTGCAGTGTTGCGAGAATTTTTTACCAATGCAGAGTTAGAAAGCTTGAGTCAGGAAATTGATCCAGCCAAAGTTAGCAACTTAGATTATTATCCCTTATTGCAACCAGGCGATCGCTTTCCCATTAATGACCCTAATTTACCACCAAGACTCACACCCCGTCCAGATGAACCAAGGGAATTTTTACATGGTTTGCTAGAAAGTATGGCGCGGATAGAAGCACGGGGTTATGAATTACTACAAAACTTGGGAGCAAATCAGGTACAACGAGTTTATACAGCAGGCGGTGGTGCAGCAAACTCTACTTGGAATGCTATTCGTCAACGGCATTTAAAAGTACCTGTAGTTGCCTCAGAAAACACCGAAGCCGCTTATGGGACAGCACTTTTAGCGAAAGCAAAAGCAAGCAACCACAAGGATGAAAAAAAGTTTACCTAAAAAAACCAGAATTCCTGTGTTTTTTCTGATTTTTTTGGGAATGCTAACGAAGAAGCGATTTCCAGCCTGAGAAATTGCTTGCTTAAGCAGTATCAAACTTTTATAGGATTTTTATGTCTAGACGTTTGCCCAAAGGCCGTAGCGCCAGTTCAGTTGCTTTAGAACCAGAAGTTGCGATCGCTCTTATCGGGCTATTTTCCGGCGCAGCTGATGGTGAAGGTATTAGCTACTCCGAAGAATACGCTTTGAGTGAAATGCTGGGCGAAATTGCTCAATTTGAAGATTATTCTGAAGAAGATTTTGAAGAATTAGGCGAAACATTAGTCTCTCTGTTAGAAGAGGAAGATCCAGAAGACTTAATTGCCAAAGCGATTGAATCCTTGCCAAACAGAGGTTATCGTGAAGCCGCATACATCACCGCTATTTTGGTAGTAGGTATTGATGAAGAAGTACCCGATAGCGAACAAGATTATATTTCTGAGTTGCAAGAAGCTTTGAATATTTCCAACGAACGCGCTCAAGAACTTATAGATGAAGTATTTGGAGAAGACGAAGAAGAATGTGAAGATGACGAAGACGAAGACGAAGAATAATTTTTAAATATTACTAGGAGTGGGTTAGGCGATCGCTAACCCACCTAAAACAAAATTCCACTCCCATCATCCGCAACCTTCAGGGTGCTTTCTACCTTTTAATCAATTTCCACAAAGTCAACAATCTTACAACAATCCCCGATAACGAATAAAAATCAATACCTTTGCCCCAAATCGAACGGTCAGTTCGGGGATAGGCAATCAAGATAAACACTATTTCTATGATTGAGTAGTAGAGGGTTTAGTACGCTGCTGCTGATAAAAAGTAACAACTTTTCGGACATAAGCAGCAGTAAAGCCACTGTTACAACCTGTATAGTTACCAGTCATCCACCAACAAGCAACACCATTAACCGCCGCAGTTTCATTATTGTTAGCGGCGCGTAACTGTTTGTCTAACTCTCGACGCGTAATGCAAGAAATAACTTGGCGTGCAGTTGCTGGATTATTTTCAAACTGTGTTGGTGTAAGTTCTTTTTTGAGGCAAAATTTCGACCAAGCTTTGACTGTACCAGGTTGAACTTGCCAATCACTATAAAGTCCATCGTTGACTTTACCCGTTTGGGGTGCAGCTTTTCGCAGCGCTTCTACCATTGCTGCAACTTGCGTATTAGAAACCGACTGTTGTGCTGGAACAGCTAATGCAGATACTCCAAGGCTAACACTGGCAAGTAATGTACTCATTAACAATCGCATCAACTTTTTCCTCATCACTCCAGACTTCAGTGTAAAACCAAGATGGACTATCCGACATCTTCCCAAACATCAGCATCAATAAGCTAAAGCAATGAAATCAATAAAACTTTTTTTGTCAAGTCCACTTGACCTTTTGTAACAATATTGTTAAATTTATTTACATAAGTTAACAAGCAAGGAAAAAAATTATGTATACCACAATTAACGAAGATGGCATTCTGAATAACTATGCAACCGAACCTAAGATGTATTACGCCGAGTATCCAGCCATTTGGGAACAACGCCGTTACGTTATCCAAGGCGCAGTTGCAACTGCACTTGTAACAGCTTTAGTTTTATTTGGGTTTGTAGTTAGTTAAGATTTTGAGACTTCGGTATATCCCATCGACATTTAGACCTTCTCCTTTGACCTCGGTAAGTTTCGCCGGGGTTTTTGCTATTCACTGACAACAGTAGGGAAAATCCGACTCAAAGCCGCAAACTGCTGCCAACATAGGTATAAAGCGCGGGGTACATGAAAACATCCCTTCCATTTACCGCCTTTGAGATTTAATAATACTTCTCCACGCCGATTAAGATAGCCAAACCACTCTCCATATTCGGGATCAGCAAAGTGCTTCCAGGCGTAATCGTGCATTTTTTCATACCATTCCCAGCAAGCGGCACGTTTTGTCAGATGATAACCCATTGCTAATGCAACTAAAGATTCTAGATGTACCCACCACAACTTTTGATCCCATTCCAATTGCTGTGGCGGATGTCCATCTGCATCCATAAAGTAATACAAGCCGCCGTATTCTTCATCCCAAGCAAAATTCAAGATATTTAGCACCACATCAACAGCTTGGTTAATCGTTTTACTGTCATTTTTCCGGCGGGCGATATCCATAATAAACCACATCGCTTCGATACCGTGACCAGGATTAATCAATCTGCCTTCAAAACAATTGATATGAGAACCATCGGGGGCGACATTTTCGTACATTAATCCCCGTTCTTGGTCGAGGAAATCACTCATCACTTCCTTAACGGTTGTGGCTAAAACACTTTCTAAAGTTTCACTTGGTAGCAACCATTCCATTTCGAGAGTCAGGTTAGCTAAAATCATCGGCACAGCCAAGGCTTTCATTGGGCGTGTGCCGGGATAAGTTTTAGTATATTCACCTTTGGGATTATCTTGGCGACGTAATACATTGTTGTAAGCTTGCATTGCCACATCTTGCGCCCATTCTTCACCGGAGGCTAAGGCATATTGGCTAAAAGCCATTGCAGCAAAGCAATCAGAAAAAATATTATAAGGCTGTACTAGGGGTTGACCTTCACGAGTTAAGGCAAAATACCAATTTCCTTCAGCATCTCTGCCATGTTGGGCGAGGAACTTTGCACCATTGCTGGCAATTTCGAGCCAGTTTTCCCGTTTTTCTAATTGGTTGCATAACATCGAAAAAGTCCAGACTTGGCGGTTTTGCAACCAGATAAACTTGTCGGTGTCGTAAACTTGGCCTTGACGATTTAAGCAGGTAAAGTAACCGCCTTGTTCCAAGTCTAAGGAGTGCTGTTCCCAAAATGGGAGTACGTCATTTAGGAGTGCGTTTTTGTAAAGTTCCGCCAAGGCTTTAAAATCGTACTCCATAAATTTTCACCCTTGTATCAACACCAACAGGGTTAAATTATCTCACGCAGAGAGTAGTTATAATCAAACAGCATTATCATCTAGCTCCTAAATTGAGAGCGGAGGACTCAAAATGGCAGAATTGGTTTCTCAGCCAACGTCGATTCAGTCAGTTTATACATGGTATGTAGAAGATAAACTTTATGTGAATCGTCGTTACCAGAGAAAATTGGTTTGGACTCTGGAGGAAAAGCAGAAGCTCATCGAATCAATTCTTAAAAAATATCCAGTGCCAGCAATTTTGATTGCAGAGAGGGATAATGCACCAGGAACCTATGAAATAATTGATGGTTTGCAAAGATTACAAGCTATTATGTCCTTCGTTGAAACGGCATTTTCTGCGCCAGATGGAAAATATTTTGATCTTCGGTATTTTCCAACAGCAAAAAGCCGTGCAGATGAAGGCTTGTTCGTACCGAACTTAGCACAAGAATATCTCTCGCAACGAGAAGTTAGCACGATATTGGACTATACTCTTGCTCTCTCAGTAATGCGTAATGCAACAGAAGCAGAAATAAACGATGTTTTTGACCGAATTAATACATTCGGGCGGCGCTTGAGTGACCAAGAAAGACGGCAAGCGGGTGTGCAAAACGATTTCTCTAATATGGTTAGGAAAGTTGCTTGTACTCTACGGGGAGATAACACCGCTGATATTCTTTTACTTAGGTCAATGCCATCTATTAGTATCGACTTACCAATGACGAAACATGGATATGCAATTCCCGCTGATGAGGTATTTTGGGTAAATCAAGGCATTTTACGCTCAACTGACTTGCGAGATAGTATGGATGAGCAGTGCATTGCGGATATCGCAGCGTGTATTACGGGTGGAGAGATGATTGAGAGATCCAAAGATGCCCTTGATGAAATTTACAAACTTGGAACTTCCGAATCTGATCGAGTATCAAATGCACTTGAAGTGTATGGTTCCGAAAAGTTTGCTGAAGAATTTAAGTTTTGCACTGATGAAATTATCAAGGTTTGCAATGAAGGCAAACCTGAAAAGCTCAGAGATATTGTCTTTAAAAAGAGAACAACTAATGCCTTCCCATCTGTTTTCACAACCCTTTTAATCGCATTTCACGAACTCATTGTTAAGGAAGGCAAAAAAATTACTGACTATGCGGGTATCAGAAAAGATATTTTTGACTTAGCCGGAAGATTAGAAACAAGTAGAAGGGCAACATTACCTGGTGAAAGGCGCAAAAATATAGATCAGATAAAAGGGCTGATTGGCAAATACTTTGTTGAGGCTGATATTCGTTCTCAAATTTATGGGAGCCACGCAACAACTGATATTGAGGAAGCTATCAGAAGATCAGAGATCGAACTAGCTGACTACGAGCTAAAGCAAGGACTTCTTTCACTTTCTGATAAACGTAATGTTGATTCTCAACTTATTGATAAGGTCATCAAGACTATCGCTGCAATTGCTAATAATGGAACAAACAGAATGGGTAAGGTCATTATTGGTGTTACTGATAAAGAGGATGATGCAGCTCGGATTAAAAGTTTAGACGGTATAGAACCTAAAAAAATTGGAAAACGATTTGTTGTTGGAGTCATTAGAGAAGCTAAAGTTATGGGACTATCAGTAGAGAATTATTTCTCAAAGTGGAAGGATGCGATAAAGAATTCTGAGATGTCTCCATCGCTAAAGACCTCAATTTTGTCGAACATGGATTTTAATTCATTCTACGGCTTAGGTATTATTGTTATTACCATTCCACCTCAAGAAGAACTCTCATATATTGGAGAAGAAATCTACTGGCGTAATGGTGATTCGACTGAGCTTGCAAAAACCCCAAAGCAGATTGCTATGTTAGCAAAGCGTTTCTAAGAATCGAATTAGGTTAGGGCTATCATGTGCTTCCTTAAAAGATGAATGTTTTGCGGTAAAAATTTAGTTTAGGTACGCGGAGAGGTCGGACTAGAGTACTGTTGGAGTCTGCTCTCTTGCGCGGTCTAACAATTGCGGTGCAGCGGATTGAAGGAAGCCGCTGGTGCTGAGTTTGAGAGAATCGGCAACCACTAACCACAAACGTTAAATTATCACAAACCTATTTAATCGTGTACGTAGTCTTGTCCTGTTACCAATGCCAATTCCGCTCGCATAAACTCACGTCCTAGGTAAGCCGCACGATCCAATCGGCGATTGAATAGTTATAGCGATCGCCCCACCATACCTCATCAAACGTTAGATTTACTCAAAACAAAATCGGTATAAAGTGATTTATAGTCTAGTGCGGAGAGACATTATGCAAGAATCTGTGATTTACCGTTCGATTCAGGAAGAAGCAGAGGCAAGAAAACAGAGAGAGATTGCCAATAATTCTTTACGAGAAGGTTTTCCAGTTGAAGTTGTGGCTCGTATTACTGGATTATCGATCGCAGAAGTCCAACAACTTCAACAACAACTGAATGAGTCTCTACAAAATTAGCTCCAACTGTATGGCGATCGCAACATAACCAGAACTTCCCAGTTAATTTAACGCATTGGGGCGGTGGGAGTTTTCATGAGTAAAACTTCTTTGGTATCCATAATGGTACGGACGTTATAGTTTTTCACTAATTCACGATACACATTCATTGTTTCTTCATGCACTCGTACAGCTTTGAACCGTTCTAAATTTTGTTTGGCGCGGTTTTTCCAATACTGAAGTTGTACAGAATCACCAAGTAATTGCGTTAAAACATTGGCTAAAGATTGACTATCTTTTGGTGGCACTAAAATACCAGCTTGGCGATTATCTAATGTTTCGGGAATGCCGTCTACATCACTGGCAACAATGGCACAACCCGCTTCTCGCGCTTCTGTTAGCACTAAGCCAAAAGATTCGCAGTAGGAAGCCAGGACAAAGATGTCAGTTGCCAGCATATAACGTTGGGGTTCTGCCTGAAAGCCCTCAAAGTGAATGCGTTGACGCAGTTTGGCGCAGGGGATATTGTCTACTATTGCTTCAAATATAGAACGGTCTGGCCCGTTTCCTACTAAATATAAGTGTGCTTCGGGAAACTGAGGCGCAATTTTTGTAAATGCTTTGATTAACTCTGCAATGCCTTTACGAGTATACATCCCGGCAACGGTAGTGATGGCTGGGTGATGTAAGGGTAGAGGTTGGTAATCTTGAATGTTGGGATGGCGAGGACTACCTAATGTGCCGTTGGAAACCACGCGTAATTTATTCTGAGGTATACCACGACGCACCATTGAATCGGATACTGCTTGACTAACAGCGATGACTCGATCTGCTAATCCCATTAAGACAGCACTACGCTGAAATTCGTTGTGAACGGTAGATACTAAATGATACTGGTATGCTTGGCGGAGAATACCTGCCAGGACGACACCTGTCATCATGTGTGCATGGACAATATCTGGTTGAAACTGCTGGACAATCTCGCTAAAACGCCAAGCAGCTTTGAGTAAATTGAGTGGTTGTCTGGATTGATCTAATTGGCAGTGTTTGATGTTATGACGTGCTAGTAATGTTTCAAATTCTCCACCAGCAGAAGCTACAGCCACATCATGACCATCTTGTGATTGCAGACAGGCTAAGTCTACGGCTACGTTAACAATTCCATTACCAATTTTTTCGACATGATTTGTAATATGTAATATTTTCATAGGATTTTTTCTCTATAGATGTCATTGATAGTAGGAGGTAGATAATAATTAAGACTCAACTTTAAAAAATATTTCATAAGCACCCAAAAAGCGATTGACGAACCCATGAGGTAGACTTGCAAGTTGAGAAGTATAGGCGGCGATCGCCTGATTTTTTTTCTGCTGCACTGAGGTAATTGAAAAACTGTAAGCTGCGGCTATATCTGATAATTTGAGCATAATAAATAATGGCGATCGCCAAAATAACCAAATAGGATATTGCAGCAGGTCAACTTTAATATTTGCTTGCTGAATTGCGGCTTTTACCAGATAAAATGTCGCTTCATGATCACGGTGACAGTCCTTTCTGTGGGGTACATAAACTTCCTCTGGTTGATGATGTTGGAGAAGTTCAGATATTTGGGCGATCGCTTCTTGTTTTTCTGCGGTATTTAACTCTTGCAGTCCTCCATCTACTTGCTCTAAAAAGTGAATTGCTGATGTCTCAACACCCAAAACATTTAATGCCTTAATTGCCTCTCGTCTGCGAGTTTGAATAATTTTATTTCTCGATTCTATATCTATATTTCCTGAACCTTGACCATTGGTAATAAACACCACTATTACTGGAATACCCTGCTCACATTTGCGAGCAATCATCCCTCCACAACCAAATGTCTCATCATCTTGATGAGGAGAAAATACCATAGCAGATTTTTGGTTAAATGTTAATTGCTGACTACCTTGAAGCAAAATCCAGCGTATGAGTAAACTGGAATGAATATATTGCATTCTCTCCAGCCAAACTCCAGGAATTAGTTTTTGTAACTGTTGTAAATAACTTTTAATTTTCATATATGTTTATTCAAAAAATATGGATGTGAATAGATATATTTATATATTTATTTTTGATGGTTAGGATTGTTGATCATCTATCAAGCTCGAATAAATAATAACTATATCTATTTACTTTTTATTTCAAAGCTTTCAGCTTGTTTTTTACAACTGTACATAAACTTTATTGAGTGATTATTGTAAAATGTATTTAGTATGATAGTTCACTTATCGCATAGATGGAAGCTCAATATTTATTTATTTGATGAAAAAATAATCAGCAATGTAAAGCAATTTCTTATGTTAATAACTATAGTTATTTAGTATCAATATCCTACTTTTTTGAAAATTATTCCTATACAAATAGATCCCCGACTTATGTAAGAAATCGGGGATCTAAAACACACTAATTTTTACAGGAAAAGCTAACTTTGGAAGCGATACATAATTACTTTACCTTTCCAATCTTCTTCAACAAACACCACATACTCACCATTAGAACGCCGAAAAGCGCGGATACCCTGGGGTATATCAATCCAACCGCTTTCACCTGCAACTTCTGCGCCTGGTTTTAATGTTTTGACAGTAGCGCCTGTTTTGGCATTGTAAACATAAACCTCTGCTGTTTTCATTTTCACAGCAAATACATAGTCGCCAGCAACACTCATGGCGGCGGTGGAGACTTCGCGTTTACCTGTGGTGTCGTGGGGAATGACAACGCGCCAACGAAGTGTGGGATTATTACCTTTACGCCAATTATCAAAGCGGAGAATCTCAGAACCGACGACTCCAGCATCATCACCGATCGCTGGATGATCAACAGTAAAGCCTGATAAATACATCGTATCGGTTTCTTTTAAGTATTCAATGCGGCGCACATCGGTAATCATGCTAGGAGTTTTCTGCTTCTGCATCGAACTATAGCTATACATAGGATTACCATGTTGATCTAGTCCTTGGAGGGGATAGTGGCGAATCCCAATTCCATCTTGAGTGCGTAAAGCTTTCCAAATATCACCTTTACTATCAACCCACCAACCACCTAAATAGGGATAGTCTTCACTTTGATCATACTCACCTTGATCAAATGCACCATTACCATTGCGATCGCGCCAAATCCATTCTCCTTTATTTGGTTGATGTGGCGGCCAATTTCCACTAACTGATTTTTCACCACCGCCATTTGTGCCAACAAACATCCCCGCAGGAATGGCAATCTTACCATCTTTCGCCGAGTCGAAGCGGTAAATTTGCATAAAGCTGGCGTACATATTTGTCAGAAATAAAAACCGCTTACCTTGAATGCGGCGGACAAAAGTAGCATCTGGGGAAGTGTGTAAGCGCGGATCTTGGGGATATTTGAAGGGATTTAAGGTGTAAGCTTTGTAAGTCCATTGCTTACCTGACGGTTGGTTGTAGTCCATCAAGAAGTGTTCTTGTTTAGTGAACACTTCTAAACCATCGGTTTGCGGATCTGCATCAGCGTTATCAACAAATAATAATCCGTGTAATTGCCATAGTTGCTTCCCTGCTGGTGAAAACTTGCGTAAATCTGTACCGGATTTGTTAAATCCATTGCTATTGACATAGATATTCCCGGCGGTATCTGCACCAATTCCAGTAATCCCATATAGTTTCAATGGTTGCACTTCCCCAGGCGTATTTGCATAAACACCGCCTTTACTCCCAAAAGTGCCAACCTGCACAGGCTGATTCTTGATGTTGTAAATTAATACTTGCTGACGCTGACTGTTATCTGCAATTAAAAGTCTATCTTGATGATCAATCGCGATCGCCGTTGGTTTGGTGATATTAGTAATTTGTTGCGGTAATTGCTTACCCGTGGAAGAATAGCACAAAATTTTATTTTGGTTTTGCAGAACCCAGAGATTTGCTTGTTTGTCTACTGCGATCGCGCCTGGATTAACTACACTAAAACTACGTAGTTCCTGCATAGTTTCGCTATTGTAGACGCGAATTTTGTTAGTTGCAGCATCACTCACATATAACTCATTTCCCGCAGTTGCTAATCCAGTAACTTCACTTTTATTACTGATAATTAACATACTTTTATCCCAACCCCTTCCTCCATTAAAAGGTGCTGGTTTTCCCTCTAAGTTATAGCGTCTGACAGTATACCAAGTTACCCCTTCTGGTGGATAATCTTCATCTGTTTTACCAATTGAGCCTTGCGCTAAGGCAATATAAATATATTTACTATTAGCTGCTACCGCCTTACCACCACTGCGACTCCAGCCGTGAGTACTTTCTAAAGTTCCAATTACATTGCCATCTTTATATATACCTGCTTCTCTACCAGCTTCATCCCAATGACTATTAGTATAAACTGTGCCATCAGGTGCAACATACATTGCTTCAATATTATTTTGTACCCACTTATCGCCACCGCCAAAAGAATTTCCTATCCAAGATGTTTTATAAGTACTTGCAGCCACACCCGTAACACTTGTTTCAGTACTTACGTCTAGGGTAAAAGCAATAAATACAACAGCTATCCCCATCAACATAAAATATATGGGTTTGAACTGCCGATTATTTCCTGATTTAAATATTCTTTGGATGTATTTATTAAGTTGTCGATAAATTTTTCTCAAGTGCATCTGTATATTTATTTGCATAATATTTTTAATTATTTTTTTAGACTGCTCGCATCTAGACACACATGAAAAAGTCTGCCACTAACATAATTTTGGCTAAAAATTGACTAGAGATAGTTGTATGCTGACTAATATAATCAACACAAATAGAGATTACTCAAATACCCTGGTGCATTAAGGAGAAATAATCAACTACTGTCTATGGTGAGATGGTATGTGTAGTTTCACCTGATATAGTCTGCCTGCTGGAAATTCCAACAATTAAGCTTAATTCTTCAAGGACATATTACATAGATAGCAAACACTGGGTATTTTAAAATTGATATTTACCTAAAATTTATGAAAAACACACAAATTTTTCAAGTAGCTGCTAGGAATTCCTAGAATAATCTTTATATTTGTATCAAGATTTACTGATAAATAGCTGAAAAAGTAAAACTGAATACACAGCATCAATAATTATACCCAAAATCAATATTTTTTATTACTTGGTGAAAAATTAGGAAAAAAAATGATGTAATTTAAACAACAAAAATCTTGCTTGACACTAGCATATAAATGGTTTATAAATTATTGTCCTCTGCAAAAAAATCTTTTCTTTGATGATTAACTTTTTAAATTTTAGTAGTTAGATATCTAGAATCAAAATCTGCATATAGTAAGACACAAAGAGTGCTGATTTTTGTAAAAATCACAGGAAATAAGTATTAGTCGAATTAATCTACTGCAAAATTGAAAAAGTATTTAATCTGAGGGTGATAGTAAAAATACGCACACTCAAAATCATAGGAGAGAAGTCAGTGGAATATAAAAAAGAAAATTATCAGCCTAACCCTGCATCTATACTGACATTGGGTTTAGGCTGGTTTCCCAAAACACCTGGAGGGTTAGAAAGGTATGTTTATGAACTAACTCATCAATTAGCAGAGCGTCAAGACCAAATAGAATTATGTGGAGTTGGTTTACCAGAGACTGATTTAAATTCTCCAATTCAGTTAACTAACTTAGCCAATCCTGATACGGCAATTTGGCAAAGATTTTGGTCTATTCGCAGTAACTTTCAGAACAGAAAAATCAAAAAACCAGATGCAATTAATTTGCATTTTGCATTGTATAGCTTCCCGATTATGGATATTTTACCACCAAATATCCCTATTACCTTTAACTTTCATGGCCCTTGGTCATCAGAAAGTCAGCAGGAAGTAGCTACTAATCAAATCAGTCTAATTATCAAGCGTTGGTTAATCGAAAAAAACACTTATAATCACTGCGATCGCTTTATTGTTTTGAGTAAAGCATTTGGCAATATTTTACATCAACAATATCAAGTACCTTGGGAAAAAATTCACATTATTCCTGGTGGTGTGAATATTCATCGCTTTCAACCAAACTTGTCACAAAAAGAGGCACAACAACAACTAGGCTGGCCAGATAATCGGCGGATATTATTTACATCTCGCCGCTTAGTTTATCGGATGGGTATTGATAAATTATTACAAGCTTTAGCAATCATTAAACCCAAGATTCCAGATGTTTGGTTAGCAATTGCTGGTCGTGGTTACATGCAAGATGAACTCCAACAGCAAGCTAAAGAATTAGGCTTAGAAGATACAGTAAAATTTTTAGGATTTCTACCAGATGAGCAATTACCTATAGCTTACCAAGCTGCTGAATTAACTGTGATGCCTAGTCAATCTTTTGAAGGCTTTGGTTTAGCAGTTGTTGAATCTTTAGCTTGTGGAACCCCAGTTATATGTACACCAGTTGGGGGGATGCCAGAAATTTTAACTCAATTTTCTCCAGATTTAATTACTAGTTCAATCGAAGTTTCAGCTATTGCCGAAAAATTAGAAAATATACTTTCAGGACAAATTCACATTCCTTCTCGTCAAGACTGTCGTGAATATGCTATTACTCACTATGATTGGTCTTTGATAGCTCAAAAAGTGCGGGATGTGCTTTTAGCTTAAAGTTAAAATTTTATCAAATGTAAATATTATATGAAAATTCTATTTCTAGACCAAAGTGGTAAGCCTGGTGGTGCAGAACTTTGTTTAATTGATATTGCTAAACCCTATAGCGATCGCGCTTTAGTTGGCTTGTTTGCCGATGGCGACTTTAAAACATTACTCCAGCAAAATCAAATCCCAGTTGAAGTATTAACAAAAAAAACAATTAAGGTTAAAAAGCAAAGTAATTTATTCCAAATATTAGCCAACTTCATTCAACTCGTACCTTTATTAATTAAAGTTACTAAAATTGCCAGAAAATACGATTTAATTTATGCAAATACTCAAAAAGCATTAGTTGTCGGCGCATTAGCTAGTTTTTTAGCCCATCGTCCCTTAGTTTATCATTTACACGATATTCTTTCTTTAGAACACTTTAGCTCAATTAATTTGCGAGTAGCTGTTACCTTAGCTAATAGTTTCGCATCATTAGTCATTGCTAATTCTCAGGCTAGTCAAACAGCATTTGTACAAGCTGGAGGCAAGGCAGAATTAACAGAAATTGTTTATAACGGTTTTGATAGTAAAAAATATCAAATTTCTGATGTAGAAATTCAAAAACTCCAGCAAGAATTAGAGTTACAAGATAAATTTGTAATTGGACATTTCAGCCGACTCGCTCCCTGGAAAGGACAACATATTTTAATTGCAGCATTAGCGAAGTGTCCACCACAAGTCACAGCAATTTTAGTAGGTGATGCCTTATTTGGAGAACAAGATTATGTCCAAGAATTACATCAACAAGTTGCCAAACTGGGTTTAGAAAATCGTGTCAAATTCTTAGGATTTCGTGCTGATATTCCGCAATTAATGTCAGCTTGTAATTTAGTTACTCATACTTCCACTTCACCAGAACCCTTTGGTAGAGTCATCGTTGAGGCGATGTTATGCGGTACACCTATAGTTGCAGCCAAAGCAGGCGGCGCTAAGGAATTAGTCGAACATGGCGTAAATGGTTTTTTAACCACACCTGGAGAACCCCAGGAACTAGCAAAAGTAATTAACACTTGTCTTGAAGACATAGAAATAACTGCAACTATGGCTGACAATGCCAGAAATATGGCTAGACAGCGTTTTGAGATTGTAACTATTAACCAGCAAATTGCTCAACTGTTGTCTTCAGGGAAAATAGATTTGAGTAATACTGAGGTCGTAGATTTTGAGGATACTCAGGATTAATTTATTACCAATGTGTCTACCTTAAGACTCTGTTTAGCCTCAAGAAAAATTTTTAACCTAATCTTAGAGTTTACTCAAGATTAAGGAAAAATTTTGTATGACAAACGATGTTACTAATAATATCAATCAGTCTAGCGATATTAACAAGCAAGTTAATACTTCAATTGTAATTGGCGCTCTTTTGATTATTTTAGGGATTATAGCGATCGCCTTGCCTGTTATTACAACTATATTTGCTGAGAGTTGGGTGGCGCTAATTCTGATGAGTGCGGGATTTGCCAAGCTTGTTTATGCGACTCATACCCGCCGCGAAGGAGGTTTTTTGTTGAAAATTCTCTTAAGCGCACTTTATATTGCTACAGGTGTGATGCTATTAATTTATCCTCGAACAGGTATTCTCACACTCACCCTGTTACTCGGTAGCTTTTTGCTCACAGAAGGTACATTCGAGTTAATTTTGGCATTCCGCTTACGTCCCCAACAAAACTGGACATGGGTATTAGGTAATGGCATTATTACCCTATTTTTAGGCGCACTTATTTGGTTTCAGTTTCCTAGCAACGCACCTTGGCTACTAGGTACATTGTTAGGTTCTAGCATTGTGGTTACGGGTATTTCCCGCGTGATGCTGTCTTTAAATGCGCGTTCTAGCTTGTCTGAATCTAATCAAGCTGCATAAATCTTACAGTAGAGACTTTGCAATGCAAAGTCTCTACATAGATACTACAAACCGACTAATTCCCGTGATTCATAATCAGTGAGTTGTTGCGTGATCGCTAATCTCGCCTCTAACTTCGCCACACTCAACTGGTTACGCAGATATTCTAAATGCGCGATCGCATTAGCTTTTTCCATAGTCAGTTGAATTTGTGTATCTATCGCCTTCTGATATTCGTGATTCAACAGTAATACCTCAAAGCGCCGCGCCTTGCGTTGAGCATCATTTTTCAAATCTACATCAAAAGCCGCAGCCCGATCTGCATTCCCTTCAAAGCGGTTAATTTGGTGCTGTACGGCCATCAACTGCGAGTCTAGTTCATTTACACGTTGAGCAGCCTGAGCGATCGCAGATGGATAATGACTCATTTGCATCATCAACTATTCTTCCTCTGAAAATCTCAATTCATCACCTAGTAAAAGAGATATCAGAAGTATTAAAAAATACTTCTATTCTCTGCTTTCAAACTTCTTCTAAGAGTAGCGAAAAGATTACTTTTTTGAGAACTTTACTTGATATATCTATTATAGTAAAAATGTACTGAAACTGCCACAAAAAACTGTATTTGCAGACTTGATTTTGACGCAGATTAAAAAGGGCGATCGCCTCACAAACCAATTACGTAATCTTACTTAATATTCTCTCAAAAGAGTATTAGTAAAATCTTAATCATCACCTAAATTCATTGGGTTAAATAAATTTTCGAGATTACCATCAAAAACTAGTGCTGATCAACTCCCAAACCAGACTTATTGCAAAAGCAAATATTGGTTTTTCCAATAAAAACCAAAAAGAATAGGCGATTTTAATTTCCTAATCT
Organism: Nostoc sp. C96; assembly: GCF_059384975.1. NCBI lineage: Bacteria > Bacillati > Cyanobacteriota > Cyanophyceae > Nostocales > Nostocaceae > Nostoc > Nostoc sp. C96. The sequence continues at coordinate 4,035,649 of NZ_CM182020.1, forward strand.
TGATTTACTTTTCCCTGCTCCACTTTATGCAATCAGTCTACACCAGCCTCATCTAACTGGTGTCTCTCCAGAATTGTCATTAATTGTTCCCATACCCAAAAAAGCACTGTTCCTAACAGCGCCGTCATTTTGTGTGTTTAGCGAAAGTAAGCAGCCAAAAAGCTTACTCATATTGCTGACACAACCAAAACCAACAGGAGTGAGATAAACAATGGCTACCTTTAACGTCACCAACACTAAAAGCAGTGGTCTTGGTTCATTACAGCAAGCAATTTTAAATGCCAATACCTCAGTCGGCAAAGACTTAATCAGGTTTACAGGCGGACTCTTCACCGACAACATTGCCGATACTATCAGCCTTGGCGGTAGTAGTTTGTTCATCGCCGATGACCTCAGCATTGATGGTAGAGGCTCAAACTTACTCACCATCAGCGGTAACTACAATTTTGCTCAAGACAACAACATATCTCGTGTATTTGAAATTGCTAACGGCATCACTGTTGACATTGAAGGTTTAACAATTGCTAATGGCTATGCCACAGATACAAGAGGCGGTGGCGGCGTTTACAATGCTGGTAATCTGACATTAAGAAATGTCACCATTCGCAATAACTTTTCTGGTGGTCAAGACAGTTCCGGCAACAATGGTGGTGGCATTTATAACTCGAACTCTGGAGTTTTAAAAGTCAACAACAGCAGCGTTACAGCTAACTATGCAGGCCAAGTTGATGCTGAGGGTTTCTTTTATGCAGGCGATGGGGGTGGTATCTACAACGCTGGTATTGTCACTCTTAACAACAGTGCTATTAATGGCAACTCTGCCGGGTACTACAATGACACTTACTTCCCCGATAACTTAGGCAACGGTGCAGGTATATATAACACTGGGACTTTAACAGCTAAAAACAGCACCATCAACAATAACAGAGGCACAGGTGATGGTACTGGTATCTACAGCACTGGCACTGTAACTTTAAGTTATAGCAGTGTTAATGGCAATGAATCCAGCAACCCATACTACAACGCATTTAGCGGCATTGTAAGTAATGGCAGCCTCACGATTAAAAATAGTAGTGTTAGTAATAATAGAGCAATTGATGTTAATGGTGCTTCATCTGGCATTGATAGCTCAGGCACACTGATCATCAGCTACAGCCACATAGATAATAATCAGTCATATTGGTCGAGTGGAGTCATTCATTCAGGAACCCTGACAGTAACTAATAGCTCGATTAATTACAATAGCGGCCGAAATTCTAGCGGACTTATTGCCAATGGCACTATCAAAATAGACAGAAGTACTATCAATGGCAACACTTCAGACTCTGAATTTAGTACAGCCGGTCTTGTTGTTCGTGGCACAGCGACAGTAAATAACAGCAATATCAGTAATAACTCTTCAAACTCCGGCAGAGCAGGTCTCCGTAACAGTGGCAATGTAACTGTCAGCAACAGCACCATCAGCAGTAATATAGGAGGTTTAGAAGTAACAGGAGATATTAACAGCAACGGTATCTATAACTCAGCATCTGGCAATCTTACAGTCATTAGAAGTACTATCACTGGTAATTCCAATCCAGATGGAGCCGCAAATGGCACGATTGTTAATGATGGCACCATAACTATCATTAGTTCTACTATCAGCGATAACTCAGCAGGGTTAGGAGGTGGTATTCTTAACAACGGTACTGCGATCATAATTAACACCACCATTAACAACAACATCGCAGGCATTGGCGGTGGCATTAACAACTCTGGCACTCTAACTTTAGTTAACAGTACCATTAGTGGCAACCAGTCCTACTCCGAAGGTGGTGGAATTTATAACTCTGGCACTTTAACCGTCAGCAACAGCACGATCGCCTTCAACAAGTCTTACTACGATGATGAAAACACTGTATCTAACGGCGCAGGTATCTATAACTCCGAAACAGGTACAGCCACCATCAAAAACAGTATCATAGCAGGCAATAACGATAACATTCCTGGTGCAGTTAACCCTGATGTTTTTGGTAACTTTATCAGCAACGGCTATAACCTGATTGGCAACCTTGATGGCAGTACTGGCTTTAACCCTGCCGAACAACTGCAAGTCAGCATTTCCCAAGTTATTGATACTATCCTGCGTGACAATGGCGGCCCAGTCAAAACCCACGCCTTAGTTTATGGCAGTCCCGCCATTAACGCAGGTAACAACGCCGATATACCTGCCGACATTGCAGACTTAGATAGAGATGGCAATACTACCGAAGGCATACCTTTTGATCAACGTGGTAGTGGTTATCGACGTATTTCTAATGGTCGGGTAGATATCGGAGCTTATGAAGCATCTGTAATTAATGGCACAGCATATCCTAATAATCTCAGAGGTACGGCTGCCAATGATTTGATTGCAGGCTTGAGAGGTGCAGATGTGCTGACAGGTGGTACTGGTGCAGATAGCTTTGTTTATACCAGCCTTGCGGATAGCGGCGATACAATTACAGACTTTGCCGTTGGTACAGATAAAATTGTCTTACAAGCACTCTGGCGAAGTTTAGATTTAAGTAACTTGAACTTCGCCACAGCCATTGCTGGCGGTTACTTACAGTTGCAAACATCAGGAACAGACACCTCAGTTTTAATTGACTTAGATGGTACTGCTGGTCAACGTGTAGCTTTGGAGTTAGTAAGGTTACGCAATGTATCTGCTAACGCTTTGAACGACTCTAAGAATTTTGTGTTTTAAATTTCCTCACAAATGCTCTTGAGCATCTGTCGTAACCAACAATTTGCCTGATCCTGATCTGTTAGTCGGCTCCACAACATTGAAATCATCCACGGTTGTGTTTGTATAGGCAGTTCAAAAATTTCTACTGCACCTTGATCTGCCAAGGATGTTACTAACCGTGATGGCACAGCAGCCACTAAGTCACTAGATGAAATAATTGCTGGTAGTACTAGTAAATGGGGAGTCGTCAACACAATGCGACGTTGGAGATTGGACTGAGCTAAAACTTTGTCGATTTCACCAATTTCATCTTGTCTGATGGTAAACAGAGCATGGAGCAGATTAGCAAAACTTTCTGGTGCGATCGCATTTTGAGTAATCACAGGATGCCCTCGACGACAGATGCCAACAAAGTGTTCTGCAAATAACGGCATCTGTATCGTTTGCCTGGGTGGATTTTGAAACACACCCAAGGCTAAATCAATCTCTCGATTTTCTAGTAATTCTCCTACCGAGTCTTTAGCAAAACCAATCAAACGAAAATTAATGTTTGGTGCAATTTGATGACAAACTTGCAAAAGTTTGGGCATCACAACATGACTGGTGTAATCTGAACTGCCAATGGTAAATGTGTTTTGAGAAGTTGTGGCATCAAACGTTTGGCTGGCGGCTAATGTTTGCCGAATTTGTTGTAAAGCCGCTTTGATACCGGGTGCAATTGTCACTGCTTTGGCTGTAGGCTTCATTTCCCTGCCGATTCGGATAAATAAATCATCTTGAAATAGCGTGCGTAATCTTCCCAAAGCCGCACTCATGGCTGGTTGCCCTAAATACAGCCTTGTAGCTGCGGCTGTCACACTTTTTTCTTCAAAAAGTGCCTCAAATGCAACCAGCAAATTTAGATCAACGGCAGATAAATCTATTAATCCCATCGATGAAACACATTATTTCAATCAATTTGATTAATTTATAACATCTCAGTAAAGTAAAACTAACAGTTATTTAAAAGTTATCAACATGACAACTCAAAGCAAGATTGCCGTAGTTACAGGTAGTAATCGTGGCTTAGGATATGCTATCTCTCGAAAATTGGCTCAAAACGGTATTCATGTTGTGTTAACCAGCCGAAATGAAACAGATGGTCTAACAGCCAAGCAGCAGTTATCTAGTGAAGGACTAGATGTTAACTATCATGTACTCGATGTCAATAGTGATACTAGTGTTGCCGAATTTACCCAATGGCTACAACAAACCTACAGTAAGGTCGATATTCTGGTGAACAACGCTGGTATTAATCCTACAGCCACACCAGAAGAATCCAGCTTATTAACTGTTCAGCCAGAGACAATGCAAGCTACATTTAACACCAATGTTCTCGCGGTACTGAGAATTTCTCAAGCTTTCATCCCCTTGATGAAACTCAACAACTACGGTCGCATTGTGAATGTTTCTACCGAAATGGCCTCTTTGCATACAATGGGTGGTGACTACTACCCCCTAGCACCTTCCTATAGACTTTCCAAAGTCGGGATCAACGGGCTAACTATACTTCTGGCGAGGGAACTCCAACATGAGAATATTCTTGTGAATGCCTATTCTCCTGGTTGGATGAAAACTGATATGGGAGGTGAGAATGCGCCATTCACCGCAGAAGAAGGCGCAGAAACAGCAGTTTATTTAGCAACGCTACCAGATGGAGGAGCGCAAGGACAATTTTTTGCAGAGATGCGGAAGTTTGGTGGGCCAATTCAATTACAGTGGTAAGTTTCTCCCCTTCTCTGCTCTCCCTTTACGCCGCTTCTCTCATTGGCGATTGGATATTTACCTCTGGAAAAGAAAGTGAAAGTTGTTCAGCTTGGGGTACTGCGGCTTGTTCTAATACCTGTATTTCAATATTTACGCTGATTAAATAACTTCCTGTATCAGCACCAACTGCTTCGGCAATTAATCGGGAGAAATCTGGGCGTTTTGCCGTCAGTGGGTCACGTAAAATACAGCGATCCCATTCGTGCTTGGCAGTTGGATTGAGGTTGAGAATGTAATGCTTGATCATAGTTGCACTGCACTAGGATTTGTGGATGCTATATCTATTATAGTACAAATGTACTGTTTTGCCCAGAGGTGGGCAAGATTTTGCCCACACTACTATTGACTATTGACTATTGACTCATCTGCTTTTCCATTCATCTGTGCATTCAATAGCTGTGCATCGTTCACCCAAATTGTTTGTTGTGGTACAGGGATATTAATTCCTGCTTGGTCGAGGGTAACTTTCAGGCGGCGGCGATATTCCCGTGCGACATCCCATTGTTTAAGAGGTTGGGTTTTAATCCAGACACGGATAATTAAACCGCGATCGCCAAAATTATCAATACCTAAAACCTGCGGAGTTTCGATAATTTGATGTTTCCATTGCAAATCTTGATCCATTTCTAAAGCTACTTTTTTAATCAAGTTCAAAGCATGGTCAACATCAGCTTCATAAGCAATGGGAACAGTTAAATCGGCGCGTGACCAACGGCTAGAAAGGTTAGCAACAATTTTAATCTCACTATTGGGAATGGTGATTAAGCGTCCTTCAGAATCACGCAATTGTGTCATCCGCAAATTGAGATTTTCCACTAAGCCGCCCACATTGCCAACATTAATTACATCGCCCAAAGCATACTGGTCTTCCAGAATAATCAAGAAGCCGTTAATTGCATCTTTAATCAGGTTTTGGGAAGCCAAAGATACAGCAACACCAACTAAACCTGCACCTGCAAGTAAGGGAACAATATCGATACCCAAAGAAACTAAGGCGAGTAAAATCCCAACTCCTATCCAGATACCCGTGACAATACTTTTAGTCACGCCAGAAAAGGTAGAGACGCGTAAACGCAGACGTTCCGAGGTATCGGATGTTAACAACGCACCACTGCTGATGAGTGTAGTAGTAAAGCGATCAATGAGAGCATAGCTGAAACGGGTAGCGACATAAGTCCCCAACACCACAACAGCGAGTTTTATCGGAATTTGAGCAGCGGAGAGAATAGCTACTTGAAACGGCCGAGTGTAGGGAAATAGACCCAAAATTAGAAAATTGCCTCCTCCCCAGATTCCTGCTTGCGTTAACTGAAACAAACGCTTCTTAACTTCCTGGAAATGACGATGTTGCTGTTGATTCAGTTGCGTAGTAATTGGTTGCGCTGTTGAAGAGATTGAGGGAACTGACTGTGCTGGTTCTTTTCGTGAACGACGCTGCCAATAATATACACCCCAACTTGTGACCACCATTACCAGACCAATGCCAGCAGCAATTTTACCTTGATTGAGCAGATATTGAGTTTGTCGTTCTTGCTTTGCTCGCTGTAAATCTTCTTGTAAAGCATCAGCAATTTGATTCGCCGATATCTGCTGATCTTCCTGTCGGAGTTTCGCATCCTCCGCAGTGACACTCATCAGATATTCGCCATTAACCTGAATTACAGGTATTTCGTTAACTTTACGCACCTCGACATTGACTTCTTGTTCAGAGGATTGAAAGTAATTCTGGCTAATTTGATTCAAATTTCGCTGAATGTTTTGTAAGCGCTCTGATAAATTAGTTTTCGTGGCGCTTATCTGAAATAAACGCCGACCATCTAAATAAATCCAGTCAGAAACAGTTCTACTATCAGAGTCATTACTGGGACTGCTGGGAGTTTGCAACAGTGGTAACAATGGAATCTGGGCTGTTACTGGTGGTAAAGACACAACAGACACCGTTATTGAACCAAAAATCGCCAAAAAATGCCAACGCACTCCAACACCTCCTTAAGAAAAATCTATTTTTGATTACTTCCTTAGCTATGCTCCAAAATTGACTTTAGTAATTGTACCTATCTAAAGTTGAATTTTCTGCTTAAATGTTGAAAATTATGACATTTCGATTTTTTAATTCTTTAGATAGATGACATTTTGGTTCATCAACTTTTGGAGCTAACTTAGCAGAATATATGATTATTTTCTTACCAGAGATAAATTAAAGCATTTATTGGGAATAAGTCTCTAACTTTCGTTATCCAACTCAGCTAAAATCTTGTCGAGCCTGTCATTAGTATCTTTAGCAAGTTGAACGCAGCGTAGACTTGCAACCATTCCACCAGTATCAGTCACAGTTCCTTTTAGGACTTTTCCGAAAAGCATAAGTCCAGCACCGACAAGACTAATACAGGCAGATAAATAAGTTTAAAATATTGAACATATCTTGTTATTGCTACTTCATGGGCTGAAATTCAATATTTTACAAACTTTTTCAACAATCTCCTACACTGTTGTTTCAATTACTAGCCACACCGCCAAGTAATGCAGAAGCTTACCGATTTGATTCAGTAGCATCTGGGGAAATGCGCTCCGCAATTGCTATTTGCCTTTGCCTGTTTTGGAAGATTTAAGCGAAGCATTGTTGGATTTTAACAGTTTGGCTGATTTACAGGCTTGGTTAGACAGGCAATAAATTAAACTCAGGAGCGATCGCCCTTCACGCCCTTCAATTCTAAATCCGAACTAAACAACCCAAAAATCCTAGTCGTACAATAAACTAATAAAGTGCGTAACCGATATTTACGTACATTTTTTACGTTTTTGAGGAACTTATGACCGCAACATCTCCCCGATTAAAGCACGAGGTTAAAGACCTCGCCCTCGCTCCCTTGGGAAGACAGCGCATTGAATGGGCTGGACGGGAAATGCCAGTTTTACGGCAAATCCGCGATCGCTTTGCTCAAGAAAAACCTTTTGCTGGGCTTCGCCTTGTGGCTTGCGCCCACATCACCACAGAAACAGCACATCTAGCCATTGCACTTAAAGCTGGTGGTGCAGATGCAGTTTTAATTGCGAGTAATCCCTTATCAACTCAAGATGACGTAGCTGCTAGTCTCGTTGTCGATCATGAAATTCCTGTCTTTGCACTCAAAGGCGAAGATAACGAAACCTATAATCGCCACGTCCAAATTGCTTTAGACCACCGTCCTAACATTATTATTGATGACGGTAGTGATGTGGTTGCTACCCTAGTTCAGCAACGTCAACATCAAATTGCAGATTTAATTGGGACTACAGAAGAAACCACAACCGGAATTGTGCGCTTACGCGCGATGTTCAGAGACGGTGTTCTCACCTTCCCGGCTGTGAATGTCAACGACGCAGACACCAAGCACTTTTTTGATAATCGCTACGGTACAGGACAATCAACCCTGGATGGGATTATCCGGGCGACAAATATTCTTTTAGCTGGCAAAACTATTGTCGTTGCTGGTTATGGCTGGTGCGGTAAAGGTACAGCATTACGCGCCCGTGGTTTGGGTGCTAACGTAATTGTTACCGAAATTGACCCCATCAAAGCAATTGAAGCGGTGATGGATGGCTTCCGCGTTCTCCCAATGGCTGAAGCTGCACCCCAAGGTGACTTATTTATTACTGTGACTGGTAACAAGCACGTCATTCGCGGTGAGCATTTCGATGTTATGAAAGATGGTGCGATCGTTTGTAACTCTGGTCACTTTGATATCGAACTTGACCTGAAATATTTAGCTAGTCAAGCTGAAGAAATTAAGCAAGTCCGCCCCTTTACCGAACAATATAAACTGAAGAGCGGTAAATCAGTGATTGTTTTGGGTGAAGGACGCTTAGTCAACCTCGCCGCAGCCGAAGGACATCCCAGCGCTGTAATGGATATGAGCTTTGCAAACCAAGCGTTGGCTTGTGAATACTTAGTGAAAAATCAAGGTAAATTGGAACCTGGTTTACACTCTATTCCTACCGAGGTAGACCAAGAAATTGCTCGGTTGAAGTTGCAAGCTATTGGCATTTATATCGATAGCTTGACACCAGATCAAATTGAGTACATCAACTCTTGGACTACAGGAACTTAAACTCAGTGTTAAAGTTTAAGCGATAGGATATCTTGACGGGATAGGTTAGCCTATCCCGTTTTAGTAGATATTTATTTGCCTCACGCAAAGGCGAGCCAGTGCGTTGGGCGGCTCCGCCGACTTGAAGCAACTGGCGTGCAAAGGCGCAAAGAAGTAGCGATCGCAATGGCAAATACACCTCTAAATTAAGAGTGACAGATAATCAGAGTGCAGTTACAACTGACACTATACAAATACAACCTTAGAAAAATGAGTGAAAGTACATCTTTAACGCAGCAATGGTTAGCGGAAATTCAAGCACTCAAACGCCAATTGGCAGAACAAAAAGTTGATTTAGCCGCAGCTTGGGAAAGTGCGGAAAAATGGCGTAAACTCTACAATACAGAAGCAGAACAACGCCGTACAGACGCGCATCTATTCCAACAAACGATCGCATCTCTCAAAGCAGATATTCACAAACTCCAAGGTATTGAAGCCGCAACACTGGCTGACGGTAAAGCGACAGCAGCCATCCAAGCAGAAATTACCCAAATCCAAGCGGTAGAAGAATTGCAAACAAAACTGATTGCAGCCATCAAAGAGCGTGATCGCCTATTGCAAGCATTAAAAACTGAACAAGAAAGCCACGCTCAAACACGCAAAAGTCTCACCACCGCCTTGGGTGATGCTATTGATGGCTTGGCACGAGAACGCAGCGCCGCAGAACAGGATAGATAATATTGAGAATAATTGAGTATGACAAGATTGAAAAACTATTAAGAATGGGCAGGAGGAGAATCGAACTCCTATGACCGCAAGGTCGCCACATTTTGAGTGTGGTGCGTCTACCAGTTTCGCCACCCGCCCTTGGGTGCAACTTTCCTAATATAACATATCTTTTGAAGTTATTGCAAGTAATTTCCAGTCACTAAACTAGAGTCAATATCTTTTATAGATGTACAACCACTCAGAGCCATTGCTACGCTTAACTCATTTTCTAACAGCGAGATGATATGCGATACACCAACTTGCCCAGCGACAGCTAATCCCCACAGTACAGGGCGGCCGATGAGGACAGCTTTTGCACCAACAGCCAAGGCTTTGAGGATATCTGTACCGCGACGGATACCACCATCTACCAGTACTTCGGCTTGATTATCAACAGATGCAACTATCTCAGCTAGTGCATCGAATGACGCGATCGCTCCATCGAGTTGTCTGCCACCATGATTAGACACTACAATTGCTTTGGCTCCACGCTCAACTGCACGCACAGCATCATCACCTCGTAAAATACCTTTGAGTACCAAAGGTAGTGGCGATAAAGACTGTAACCATTCCAAGTCAGACCAAGTTACCGCAGGGTTTAATTGCTGGGCAAAATAGGTAAATAATCCAGATTCTCCTGATTCTTGGGGAATATTCAACCCTGAGATATTTGTAATATTTGCCAAATGTAATCCTGGTGGTAAGGTAAATACATTACGCATATCACGCTCTCGCCGTCCTAAAATAGGCGCATCTACAGTCAAACATAAAGCTTGATAACCAGCAGCGTAAGCCCTTTCTACCAAATTTCGAGTCAAGCCTCGGTCTTTGTGGATATAAAGTTGGAACCATTGCAAGGCGTTATGTTTGTAACCTACCGCAGCGACTTCTTCTAGGCTCTTAGTTGCCATTGTACTCAACACCATACCCACACCAGTGGAGGCTGCTGCTAAAGCTGTGGCAAGTTCTCCCTCTGGATGGGCTAGACACTGAAACGCCATCGGTGCAATTAATAAAGGTAGTTGTAGAGGCTTTCCTAAAATAGAAGTAGTTAAGTTGCGATCGCTCACATCAACTAACATCCGAGGACGCAATTTAATCTTTTCAAATGCAGCGCGGTTATCTCGTAATGTGATTTCATCCCAAGCGCCACTACTGTAATAATCAAAAGCCATCTGTGAGAGATGCTGTTTGGCTAACTGTTCGTATTCCCAGAGGTTAATTGGTTGAGAGACATCTGTCATAAAGGCGTTTTTGCTTGAAAAATTACTTTTTTGAGTCTGCTCAAGTTAGCATACCAAAAAGCTTTTTCTTAATTACCTAAAATTTTTTGCACATCTTCTACATAAATCTATCTAACAATTCTTCGCGCGATAATTGCAGTAATAAAGGAGTAAATTCGTCTGGTGATAAAGCTAATAATGGTTCTATAATCCCTGTTAGTTTCGTATCTGAAGAACCAAACCGGAAGCGCAATAAATTCTCTATCAGCTTACGTCGTTCTGCTTGAATACCTTCTTGAATGCCTTCTTGTTTAGTTTCTGCTAATTTTTGCTCGTAAATAGGTGATAAGCGCATAATTAAATCTCTATCCTCTGCGTCTATATTTTGATTTACTTCCAAGGTCGTCTTCAAACTTAATAATAAATCAATTGCTTTAGCACGTAAGGGATTTTCTAGGGGCAGTGCTTCTAGTTCATCGATTGCTTGTTGCTGAACTCTGCCTTTTCCTAAAATTCTCAGCCATAGTGTTTCTTTAATACCTGGTAATTGATAAATTGCAACAATTGCTGTTCTTAAATAATCACCGAGAAAATTTACGCCTACTTCCCAGCTTTCTATGTCTTGGCTAGTTCTAAAACCCTCTAAGATAGACTCCGAAGCCGTAGGTGATAAAATCCACAACCGAGGTAATTCTGATTCTGTAATCCGATTGTTATCAACTTTAATCTGACGCTTGATTTCGGCAAATATATCAAATAGCTTATTCATACAACTGCGAATTTCGGCAATTGTAGCGGCATTTCTAAAGGGTTCAATTAATGCAGGTGCAGATGCAATTTTTCCTAATAAACCTAATTCTATTTTATCGCTGGTTGATTGAGATGTCGGTGCGAAATAAACATCAATCTCGCGGATTTCCGCAGAGACTTTTTGGCTAGTTTCTATTTCTCCTAATGGTTGTAATAATTCTTTAAGATAATCTTTGGCAAATTGGTCGTAGGGAAACCTGGTCATTAGAAGATTTTGGGACTATACCCATATCTTACATGAGGGCGATCGCCTACGACATACCGCAGATTATCTCGGTTTACCAGTTACGCCAACCGCCTTTTGCTGGCACTCCACCAGAATTTTTCAACCCGTGACTTTGCAGTAAAGTTTGATATTCTTGACTACTAGCCCAACGGTCAATTTCTCTAGCACGCAAGACTGGGACAGGATGGCTTAATTGGGCTGTGCGGGCTGCTTTGACCATTTCACCTAATTCTGTCTTACTAATATCATCATAAGCACGAGCTTGGTCAACAAAGGCATCAAGATTGAGTTGGGGTGCGAGTGTGGGTGAACCGCCTGCAAGTTTCATGAGTACAGACATGACCACTTTGGGGTTTTGGGTGGCTAACAAAGCGGCGCGATCGCATGTAAACTCAGCACAGCGTACCCATTCTAAAAGTTGTGTTTGGATGGCTTGCGCCAGCAAATTACCCACATTTGGCACAATTGCCGCCGCTAAAATTAATAAATTTACAGGCGTTAAATAGACACTGTGGTCACATTTAAGATGCCCTAATTCATGGGCAATTACCGCTTGAATTTCTTCTGGGGTAAGAATATCTATCAAAGAAGTGTGCAGCACCACAAACGGCTGCTTACCGCGCATTGCAAAAGTGTAGGCGTTAGGTGCTGGATGTTGCCGCACATATAATTGTGGTGGCTCAATATCTAAAGTTTTACAAGCTTCTAGTAATAATTTATGTAAATCAGGCAGTTGATTTTCACTAACTAAAATACTAGAGGCAATATTTTCTACATAAAAAACTTGCTCCGCCATTGGCCCCAGCCAATTTCGTACCATCAAATCAATACCTGGTATCTGTTTGAGAGTTTTGGTAGATTCCAGGTTTAAGGGATGACGAAAGGAGTCAGCTTTTAAACCAATCAGCGGGGTTTTAATAAATGACATGATGTAGCAAGTTGAAAAAATGAGGTGTTGCAGAATAACTTATTGTCATTCTATCAAACTAGAAATTTGTTCAGGCACTGCTAAATTTTTTTGGAGTTGCTGAATAAATTCCTCTTGGGAAAAATCCCCTACATTGTTAGTTATTAACCAACTTTTCAGGGGACTATGCCAAAATTTATGGTAAAGAATCACTCCTTTTACATTCAAAATAGCTGATAAATAGCTAAATGAAGAGTGGCTCATTATCAGAACGGTTGCTGATGACATTCTTTGAAGCGTTTCTATGGGATCAGCATTAACAAACTTTTCTAAATTAGGTATGACATCAAATTCTGCCAACTGAGTTGATTTAGGATCAACAACCACATTACTTTTTAACATACTATGTTGATTTGGTGTTACCGTAAAAGATTGTGTAGGCATTTCGGTATGTAATTCAAACACATAGTCAAGTTTAAGTTGATCTAGAATTGCCCTGATTTTTTGAGCTACGGTAATATAATATTCATTTGACAGCATTCTGTGAGAAGCAACAAACAATAAATCACCTCTTCTCACATGTATGGCAATGCGAATCACTGATGATTTCTGCAAAGAGAAAGGGGATACATCCTTGACGCATTGTAAAGCTTCTGGATAGGTATCTGTGATTTTATAGGGAAGCAAGACTTTAGCCAAAATGAACCTTTTGCTTTTTAGTGCCTTTCTTCTCAGTTTTTCAAAAGTCAATAAATCTAGATTTTTAATATATTCAGTAGTATAATCGACTGGTAATTCTCTATCAGAGGATATTTTAAATATTTGATTATACTCATTAACAATATCTTGATTTGTAGTATTTTGCTCAAGAGCGACCAAACCTTGATAGTTTAATTTAGTTAATGGTGAATGAATGTATGGCACCTGAAGCAATCGGGAAGCTGCATAAATACTATATATTCTTTGAATTTGCGCTCCAGCACCATCAGTGAATTTATCATTTGCATAAGTTAATCCTAGCAAATTACTGTGAGGGGAAATCCCCATAACTTGCCAATAAAACCTCACTGCATTATTAACTAATTGAGTTATTTTAAATTTTATTAGTTTAATTAAGTCACGCATTAAATTAGGTGCAAATGATTCCGTCATCATCTTGATGGGCTTAAGCATTTTTTCTTACCTTTTTTAAAGTGACTGAATAAAAAAACAACTTTAGACAGTCTAATTAAAGCTAAGTTGTAGATTTTTGCAAGTAAATAAGCAAACACTCCTCATTATAACGATTAAGTAGGGTGGGCAATGCCCACCGAACTACTAAGTCGAAATTGTTACTGGCGGGTTACTGCCATTAGATGTTAATTCTGGTGTAGGGATTTCCTGTACACGCTTGATTTTAGCGCCCAGTTGCAGCAATTTGAGATCAAGGCGATCGTAGCCGCGATCGAGGTGATGCAATCCTTGAAAGGTAGTTAAACCTTCCGCTGCTAGTCCAGCTAAGACGAGGGCTGCTGATGCACGCAAGTCTGTGCCTAATACAGGCGCACCTGATAACATCGGGACTCCCCGGACAAAGGCCGCATTGCCTTTAACGCGAATATCTGCTCCCAAGCGATTTAACTCGGAAGCATGGCGCAAGCGATTTTCAAACACAGATTCGTTAATGATGCTGTCACCTTCAGCCAAGGTGAGCAATGCCATAAACGGTGCTTGCATATCTGTGGGGAAACCGGGATGAGGTAAGGTTTCAATATATGTCGCCTTGAGGGTTTCCGCAGGTAGCAGTCGCAAGCAATCTGGGCCTTCCTCAATGATGGGTACGCCGATTTCTCGGAGTTTGGCAATCACGGGAATTAAATGGTCGGGTACGACTGGGGATAGTAAGATTTCGGAACGCGTAATCGCACCTGCTACCAAAAAAGTTCCGGTTTCAATGCGATCGGGGATAATGCTGTAGTCAACAGAATGCAATTGAGGCACACCCACAATTGTAATTATGCTAGTACCAGCACCGTGAATTTTAGCTCCCATTGCGTTACAGAAATTCGCCAAATCAGCAACTTCTGGCTCACGAGCAGCATTTTCGATGATGGTTTCACCATCAGCAAGGGTAGCAGCCATCATCAACGTTTCCGTTGCTCCCACACTGGGAGTGTCGAGGTAAATTTTGGCTCCTTTTAATCTGCCGCCGCCGGGAACATAAGCATTACAAATGCCATGTTCAATCTGTACTTCGGCTCCCATCGCTTGCAGTCCCCGGACGTGCAAATCAACTGGTCTAGCACCAATAGCACAGCCCCCAGGTAAAGGCATTTGCGCTACTCCTAGCCTTGCTAGTATGGAACCAATGGCAAAAAAGCTGGCGCGTAGTTGAGTAACGAGTTCGTACGGAGCTTTAGATGTAGTAATGTTGCTGGCATTAATATCTAAAATGTCACCTTGGTGTGAGACGCGTACACCCAAGGCTGATAAAACTTGTCCCATTTTTTCCACATCCGCCAACAAGGGAACATTGCGGATGTGACAATCTCCAGAACAGAGCAATGCTCCAGCCATGATTACTAGTGCTGAATTTTTTGCCCCGCTAATTTTTACATGACCATGCAAAGGATGCCCACCCCAAATTTGCAAGACTGAGGAGTCTGCTTGAGGTGCAAGCTTGGCATCTGGTAAGCTGGTAGAAGGATTGATAAGCCTACCTCCAAAAATAATACGTAGTTTTCAAGGGTTGAAGTTGGTTTTGATTCTACAGTAAAGATTTAATTTGTCTACATCTTGTATTAATCAATATATTTTTTAGCTAGTGAACTAAGGGCTGAAATAACCATAGTTTAGTCTAAGGTGAATTGGGAAATTACGCTCATTGGCGATCGCCATACTCCCTAGATACTGTACTTTGGTTTGGGCAAAATCTAACCACCCATCATAGTTCCCAATCTTCGCTCTGGAATATCTATGACACAGAATATTTGGCTATTACTTGACAAAAATAAACATTTGAGTAATAATTATAAATTGTCGATATAAAATCGATGCCAGCGGAACTGGCGGAATTGGCAGACGCGCTAGATTCAGGTTCTAGTGCCGCAAGGCTTCCGGGTTCAAGTCCCGGGTTCCGCATTGAAAGTTAAAGGGTAAAAGGCAAAAGGCAGAAACTTTTACTTTTTACTTTTTACTTTTTACTTTTGCCTTTAATTGTGTTAACTAGTTTACAAAATTCTCTCGTTAAGCAAATTCGCAAGCTGCACTCTACTAAAGAGCGTCACAAGCAGGAATTATTTTTGCTGGAAGGGACGCATTTGTTGGAGGAAGCTTGTGCGGTTGATTATCCATTAGAAACGGTGTGTTGTACACCAGATTGGCAAGCTAGTCATACCGCATTGTGGGAAAAGGTTTGTAGTCGGTGCGATCGCGCCGAAATTGTTAGTGAGGAAGTTTTAGGAGCGATCGCCACTACAATACAACCAGATGGAGTAGTCGCCACAGCCAGACGCAGCGAATCTATCAATCAAGTCCCCTTTGATGGTGTTGTTTTAGCCTTAGAAACCATCCAAGACCCAGGAAATTTAGGTACGATTATTCGCACAGCGGCGGCGGCTGGTGCATCGGGATTGTGGTTGACAGGTGATAGCGTGGATTTAGATAATCCCAAAGTGTTGCGTGCTAGTGCTGGACAATGGTTTCGCTTAAATATGGCAGTGACTGAAAATTTATTAACCACAGTTCAGCAAAGTCAGCAGGCGGGAATGCAAGTGATAGCGACTTTGCCGACAGCAAAATTAACTTATTGGGAAATTGATTGGCGCAAACCCAGTTTAATTTTATTGGGGAACGAAGGCGCAGGTTTATCGGCAGACTTGGCAAACATAGCAGATAAACAAGTGAATATTCCCCTGAGTCCTGGAGTAGAGTCTTTGAATGTGGCGATCGCAGCTGCTTTAATGTTGTATGAAGCTCGGCGACAAATAACAGCTGGCTAGACAAACATCACTTTGTCTTTTCTTGCAAATATTGTTCAATATCAGCAACGGCATCCTCAAAAGCCGCTAAATCAATATCGCCCAACTCATCCACTAATTCGGCATCAGTTATTTCCTCAGCCTGAGTTGCTTCATTCTCAGCCAGATTTTCGTCGTGTAAAATACCTTCCAATTGATTGAGAGATTGTTCAAACTCTTGATTAGCGGCGCGGCGCTGTTGATGATCATTTTGCTCCATCATACTGACTGAAAAATATTGATTTACTAACTTTAGTTTTAAATTGCAGTTCCTACAAATTTCTATTTTGCATATATACAAGCTTGATGGCTATCTGCTGTATCAACTTTACACATTTAGCACTTAAGTATAAATCCGCAAAATCAAGGCAGGCGATCGCATATCTTGCTGGAATAGATGACATAATATTTCACAGAGGATTTTTCAACGATAGCGATCACACTCACAACGTCATCATTCCACCTCAGAACACGAAACTCCGAGTAAAAAGCTTAAGCGATCGCCTTCAGAACCTCATCATTCCACTTCAGAACACACAACTTTTAGTTTGAAACGAGAACGTTCTCACTTGAAACAGAAACATTCTCACTTAGAACGAGAACGTTCTCACTTAAAATAGGAACGTTCTCACTTAAAATAGGAACGTTCTTATTTGAAACAAGAATATTCTTGCTTAAAACATGAAAAGCCGAGATTAGGCGATCGCTGTTATGATTCTGAGGACAGGCGATCGCGCAAATATGCTAAATTTTTACGTACAGTTATAGTATTTGGATGATCTATCCCTAAGCGTCGCTCAAAAATATCTAAAGCTTGAATGTACAAAGGTTCGGCTTCGCTGTATCTGCCTTGGGAACGATAGAGTGCGGCTAAATTGTTGAGGTTGGTGGCTACATAAGGATGTTCTTCACCCAGAAGTTTGCGCCACAGTGCCAAAGCTTGAATGTACAAAGCTTCGGCTTCGCTGTATCTGCCTTGGGAATCGTAGAGTGAGGCTAAACCGTAGAGGCTGGTGGCGACATCAGGATGTTCTTCTCCAAACAGCTTGCGCCTGAGTGCCAAAGATTGAATGTAAAGAGGTTCTGCTTCGCTGTATCTGCCTTGGCAATCGTAGAGTGTGGCTAAATTGTTGAGGTTGGTGGCTACATAAGGATGTTCTTCACCCAGAAGTTTGCGCCACAGTGCCAAAGCTTGAATGTACAAAGCTTCGGCTTCGCTGTATCTGCCTTGGGAATAGTAGAGTGAGGCTAAACCGTTGAGGCTGATGGCGATATCGGGATGTTCTTCACCCAGGAGTTTGCGCCTCAGTGCCAAAGCTTGAATATACAAAGCTTCGGCTTCGCTGTATCTGCCTTGGGAACGATAGATTTCTGCTAAATTGTTGAGGCTGGTGGCGACATCGGGATGTTCTTCACCCAGGAGTTTGCGCCTCAGTGCCAAAGCTTGAATATACAAAGCTTCGGCTTCGCTGTATCTGCCTTGGGATTCGTAGAGTGCGGCTAAATTGTTGAGGCTAGTGGCGATATCGGGATGTTCTTCACCCAGGAGTTTGCGATACAGTGACAAAGCTTGAATGTACAAAGGTTCCGCTTCGCTGTATCTGCCTTGGGATTCGTAGAGTAATGCTAAATTATTGAGGCTGCTGGCTAAGTCTTTTTCTAAACCTAATTCTTTTTGCAATTCTACAGCTTTGTTTAAATACTTAATGCCTAATTCTTGCTCATTTTTATAATCTTGACACTCACTCCGGTCGAGTCTTTTTCTATAAATATCTCCTAAACTAAAGTATAAAGTTGCTAATGTTGCATCTTTCACACCACGCTGTTCTAAATCTTGAATAAATCCTTGCAAATCTTCTATAGGCAATAAATAATCATTGTCATCATCAAAACTTGATAATTCATTACCACTAAAAGCAAATCGAATCGGCTCTAATTCTCTAGCAGAAACAGTGTTTTTCCTTCTAGACGCAAACCGAAAAACACCATTGCGCCAACTCCAAAAATCAGGCGCTTTTTTAATTAACTCAACTAATATTTGATTAGTCACCCACAAAACAATTGCAAAAGGAAATTCTCTTAACCCTTCCCTAGTCCACTGTAAATAACCGAAAAATATCTCTTGTTCTGAACGTTCCTCCCCCAACTTCAAAAAATGAAGCTGTTCTGCACCAGTCACACTAATTACTGCCGAGTTATGTTGCTGCAAATATTCTTCTCTTTTCACCAATTGAGCAACAGCAGCCCTCAAACTTGGTTCGCCCCTTGCCAATGTCACCCGATAGCAACGAATTTGTGGCTGTAATTCTGCCTCATATTGAGCAATAATCTTATCCCGAAAACTAGCATCATCACAAACAGCAATTAGCAAATTCAACCGATGTGCTTTAGCCTCAATGGAAACAATTAAGTCATCATAAATATCTTGATTTTCTCCATCTTCAAATAGTTCATTAACTGTCATTGATTAACCCCCGGTCTCTCAAGAGTTCTACAACTATTGGATGAACATCGTACCAGTTCTTGCGGTTGCGATATTCCAAAATATAAAGTCCGTGGAGCAAATCTAAAAACTCAGAATCTCTCGGATCATCAGGCATAAAGTTGTTATATGTAGTTTGCAAGATGCCATAATCCAGTTTCCCCAAAGGCACAGCGAAATCATTACGGATATTATTAACCGCCTCATCTAAAATTTGCTCATCAATAACCACAGCTTGTTCAGGTTTACGCCTAATTAATCGCAGACAAATGCGGCAGCATTCATTAGCAATTCTCACCAATTCTCGCAACACACCACCGCTATTTAAAACAATCTTTTCTGCTGTTTGTTTTTCTATAAGTTCAGATGCAATTCGTTTTTGTAAGATTTCACACAAAATATTCTCTGCCTGCGGTCTAGGCTTTGCACCAACCTGACGACTTTGCCCTTGTTCAAATAACTTTAATACAGGCATAACTACAACTTGATCATTAGTTTCCGTCTCAATCAGTCGTCTGAGAAACTTATCTCTTAAAACAGCAATAGGTAGTGTATAAATAATTCTAAAATTTGGTTGACATAAAGTTTTAATATTGTCTCTATATATGTCATTTACCCTTTCTAGTTCCAATTTATCTAAATCATCAATAATCACTAAAACATCTTTTTTAGTAGCTACATGAATAACGGCAGCTATTTCATTAATCCGAGCAATTAAATCAGAAATTTTTCTCTCAAACTCTTGCTTAATCTCATAGCGAACAGCCGCATCAGCCTTTAACTTATTACTAATCAATTTGAGCAAATCAAACCCAAGCGAAGTTTCAGCTTCAATGTTAAATTCTTCTGTCTTAGTGCGAGTAGCAAACCACTTATAAAAAGCATTTTTCGCAGACTTAGGAATTTCAACTCTACGAGCTTCTGCCTCGTACATTAAATTAACGGCAATGGCAAATAAAATATTGATGTGATTAACATCTGACATTTCAATTGTGTCGGAAATCGAAAATAAAACTACAAAATAACGGTTTTGTGTTCTTCTACTAAACTCAGCCAACAAAGTAGACTTACCACAACCACGATGTCCGGTAAAAATAATCTTGCCATCACCATTAGGACTATCTTCGACTAACTGCTCTAATTCCTCAATTACCTCATCACCATAATTCACCCTAAATCTATCTAAGTCTTTTGTCTCAATGAGTGGTAATAACTCTAAATTTCTATAAGCTTGCTGAAAAGACTTTAATAATTCGTCAGACATAACGCATAACTGTACAACTTAACTATTCATATCATCACCCATCCTCACCAAAGTAGAACATCCCCCTCCGCGTACCTCTGTCTTGAAAAGTTTGCTCAACGGGGGGAACCCCCGCACGCAACTTTTCGCTGCGCCAACCTCCGCGAAACTCCGCGTTAAAAAAACATTACCCTCCTCCGTCACCGGAGAAGGGTTAGTAATGAGACATCAAAATTCTCACCAACTGAGACTCAGCACTTTTAATAAGCGTCTTGTAACTCGTAAAAATCAGGCGAGATGTAATCTTTCCGCAAAGGCCAACCCACCCAATCTTCCGGCATTAAAATCCGCTTCAGGTTAGGATGTCCTTCGTAGATAATGCCGAACATATCGTAGCTTTCACGTTCTTGCCAGTCGGCAGTTTTCCAGATCCAATATACTGAAGGCACTGTAGGATTTTCCCGTGGGAGAAATACCTTCACTCGCACTTCTTCTGGTCTATCAGCGTTATCACCAACTTTGACTAAGTGATACACACTGACCAAATCCTGTCCTGGGCCAAGATCAATACCAGATTGAAACTGGAGATAATTGAACCCATAAGCATACAAAGCTGTAGCAATGGGGAGCAAAAATTCTGGCCCGACTTTAATAATCTCTACGCCATTTTTATCAGGTGCTAAAGACTCATGATCAAAGCCATTTCCTGCCAACCATTGAGAAATCGGCCCAGATGGAACTAAAGCATCTTCCCCTGCTGGTACTGGTTTAGTTTCTTCATCAGCCACGGCTTTGTTCCTCCTTGGTTTTTGAAGTTAGCAGCGCAGGTGGTACTGGTAGACCAATAGCTTCTGTCAATTCTTTTGGTGGAGTAAAGCGAGTTTCTGACTGCATATACTTGCCAGTTAAAATTTCTGCTACTGGCTTCAAGTTATGAGTCGTACTATAAAAGCGGTGGGTTTGCTTAGATTGATCACGTTCTTGCATGGAATCATTAGCAATTTTCTTCCGCAGCTTAATGATCGCATCAATAATCGCTTCGGGACGGGGAGGACAACCAGGCAAATACACATCCACCGGAATCAATTTATCAACTCCGCGTACAGCAGTGGGAGAATCCACGCTGAACATCCCGCCAGTAATTGTACAAGCGCCCATCGCAATCACATACTTTGGTTCAGGCATTTGTTCATAAAGACGCACTAACTGGGGTGCCATCTTCATGGTGATTGTGCCGGCAGTAATAATCAAATCAGCTTGACGGGGACTAGAACGGGGAATTAACCCAAAGCGGTCAAAGTCAAACCGAGAGCCAATTAAAGCTGCAAACTCAATAAAGCAGCAAGCTGTACCAAATAGTAAAGGCCAAAGACTTGAAAGCCTAGCCCAGTTGTAGAGGTCATCAACCGTTGTCAAGATAATATTTTCTGAAAGGTCTTGAGTGACTGTCGGACGCTCAATAGGGTTGATGATTTTCTCTTTGTCTTGGGTGCTTAGATCAGAATTCAAGACCATTCCAAAGCTCCTTTACGCCATGCGTAAACTAAGGCAACTACAAGAATTGCAATAAAAATTAGCGCTTCAATGAATGCTAATAACCCTAAACGGTGAAAAGCCACCGCCCAAGGATATAGGAACACGGTTTCTACGTCAAAGACGACGAAGACCAGCGCAAACATGTAGTAGCGGATGTTGAACTGAATCCAGGCTCCCCCAATTGGTTCCATCCCAGATTCATAAGTTGTGAGGCGTTCCAGGCTGTTACCACTGGGTCTGAGAAGCTTGGAAGCAGAAAGCGCTAGGGCAGGCACTAGGCTACAGATAATTAAGAAGCCTAGAAAGTACTCGTAACCGCTGAGGACAAACACAATGAATTTCTACCGCTTATGGTGTGAATAACGCTGTTACATTTCTTTTACATTATATCTTTTAGAGTTTTCTGAAATCTGGGAAACAAACGGATTTCAGGTATTTGATTCGTTTGTGTAAGTGATAGAAAAGTCTAACAGTTATGTCATAATTTTTAACGTATATTTAATAATTCCCCTCTGGGAGACCTTAGCCATGAGCGAACAAGCTGTTGAGACTCCAGCGTTAGACCGCTATGAGTGTCGCGCCTGCGGTTATGTTTATGAACCTGAGAAGGGAGATGATAAGCATGATATCCCTTCAGGGACACTGTTTACAGAACTGCCTGTAAATTGGCGTTGTCCAGTTTGTAGTGCCAAGAAAACTGCTTTTACCAACATTGGCCCGTCTGGTACAGCATCTGGTTTTAAAGAAAATCTCGGTTTTGGTTTGGGTGTTAATAAGCTCACTCCAGGGCAAAAGAATATCTTGATTTTTGGGGCTTTGGCTCTGGCGTTCTTGTTCTTTATCAGTCTTTACGGCTTACAATAAGACCCGCTATCTTTTTTTACCTAATTCTAGAGAGCGATCGCATCTCTGGGGTAAAACCTAAACGAATTTAGAAAACACTAAGAAATACTGATGCAGTTCATTGTGAGAAGCTGGCAACGCATAATTGCCTTTTTGATAGTAGTTGTTTTGTGTATAGGTTGTAGCAAAGTGCCTTCCACTAGCTTCAACCCTTGGGAAATCATCACTGTACCAACCAACGAGAAGTTGCTGGATATTGCTTTTACGCAAGATTCTCAGCATGGTTTTTTAGTAGGAAGCAACGCCACGCTTTTAGAAACTAAAGACGGGGGTAAAAATTGGCAACCCTTGTCTTTAGCATTAGACGATTCTCGGTATCGTTTTGACTCCGTAAGTTTTTCTGGGGAAGAAGGCTGGATTGTCGGCGAACCCTCGCTACTGCTGCATACTACCGATGATGGCCGTTCTTGGTCACGGATTCCTTTGAGC
Source organism: Nostoc sp. C96 (assembly GCF_059384975.1). Lineage (NCBI taxonomy): Bacteria > Bacillati > Cyanobacteriota > Cyanophyceae > Nostocales > Nostocaceae > Nostoc > Nostoc sp. C96. The sequence continues at coordinate 4,058,757 of NZ_CM182020.1, forward strand.
GAAAAGTTACCAGGTAATCCAATTACTGTTCATGCGCTGGGAACCAACTCAGCGGAAATGGCTACTGATGTAGGCGCAATTTACAAAACCACCGATGGCGGTAAAAATTGGAAAGCTCAAGTAGAAGCAGCCGTCGGCGTAGTTCGTAATATGCAACGTTCTGCTGATGGCAAATATGTCGCTGTTTCCGCCAAGGGGAGCTTTTACTCAACTTGGGAACCAGGACAAAATGCGTGGGTTCCCCATAACCGCAATAGTTCTCGGCGGGTAGAAAACATGGGTTTCAATGACAATGGTCAACTGTGGTTGTTAGCACGGGGTGGTCAGATTCAATTTAGCGAACCCAATAACGCCGAAGAATGGCAAGAAGCTGTATATCCAGAGTTATCCACCAGTTGGGGGTTATTGGATTTGGCATATCGCACACCGGAAGAACTTTGGATAGGCGGCGGTAGCGGTAATTTATTGCGGAGTACTGACGGTGGTAAAACCTGGGAGAAAGACCGGGATGTGGAACAGGTAGCCGCTAATCTATATAAGATAGTGTTTCTCAAGCCAGATCAAGGATTTATTATTGGCGATCGCGGTGTATTGCTGAAATATAACGCCAATACAGAAAAAGCTGCTCTAGAAAAAGCCGCTTAGACCTAGCGAAAGTTTAGGTGTTCACGCTGATTTATGAGAAGTGCGTTGCAACTTGTAACTCTTTCTAAACTTTGTAGGATAATAAACTCAATAACAGTCTTTGTGAAGGTAGGGATCTAAATGTCAGGTACCACTGGAGAACGTCCATTTTCGGACATTATTACCAGCATTCGTTATTGGGTAATTCACAGCATCACCATCCCAGCATTATTTATTGCAGGCTGGCTATTTGTTAGCACTGGGCTGGCTTATGATGTATTTGGCACACCTCGCCCTAACGAATATTACACACAAACACGGCAAGAAGTGCCAATTGTGAAGAATCGTTATGAAGCCAAACAGCAAGTTGAAAAATTTATCGGAAAGTAGTTTGAGATCATGACTAGCGGAAATAACATCAATCAACCAGTTACCTATCCAATTTTTACAGTTAGATGGCTGGCAGTTCATACTTTAGGTGTGCCAACCGTGTTTTTCTTGGGCGCGATCGCCGCAATGCAATTTATTCAACGCTAGGAGCAAATCATGGAAAGAACGCCCAATACTAATAATCAGCCGGTTGAACTCAACCGTACTTCTTTATACCTGGGATTGCTACTGATTTTTGTTCTCGGTATTCTCTTTTCTAGTTACTTCTTTAACTAACTAGAACTGTTTTTGTGAAACTTTGTTTATCTAAAATCTGAGTTGATTTTTTATTAAGGGAGGAGGAAAATCTGTGTCTGCTGGAACTGGAAGAATTCCCCTGTGGGTTGTAGCTACAATCGCAGGTTTAGGTGTCATTACTGTTGTAGGTATCTTCTTCTACGGAGCCTACGCTGGAATCGGTTCTTCGCTATAAAAGCGATTTGAACTTAATAATATATATTCACTGAATTTTCTAGCACTTGTTTAGAAAACAGTACAAAAAAACCGTCTGACTCTTAGAGTCAGACGGTTTTATCATCATTAATTGGCTTCACAATCTGGTGAATTGGAAGTTAGTAATAAATAATTGGTAAAAATTGCAGTAGCCAATCACTTATTACTAAATACCTATTTAGCCAACATCATCGCGTTCAATGTATACCAAAAGAAACGAGAATGTTGCAATTGGTAAAACCCAACCAATAATGGGAACAAAGATAGGAGACAAGTACGATGCAGAATAAGCCAGAATGTGAGGCAAAAATTCAGTGGACATGGTAAAGTTTCCTGTTAAATCACACTACAATTCAAGATGAGCTTACTGCAAATTCAGCCAACTTTTTTAAATTCTCAAGATTTTTAACACAGTTATGTAAAACAGGTGTTCACAAACCCAGCAATTCATCTAACTGATAATTTGGCAAGTCTGGTGGAATTACAGTCCGCACAGCCGTGGCTTTGTGACTTTCCTGTTGAGTAGAAGTATGAAAGGCGATCGCCTCTAAACGAATTTCCACACAGCCGAAAGGAATATTGATTTGAGTCATCACCTCTACACCACCCAAAGCTTTAGGTAGCAAATCTTTTAATAAATGAGGGCCATCTAACAACCCACGAGTTTGGCAATCCTCAATCCATAATTTCACCACCACCTGCTGAGGGACTTCTGGTAGTTCTACACGCACACGCACAGACTGGCCTGCAATCAGTTCACCTTCTGGTATATACAGTTGAGGAGTAGGTAAAGCCTCAAGCATTTCCCCATCCAAAGGTAATGAGTTTGATACAGCCGAGCTTGACTGCTGTTTTTGCTCTCCAGCAAAATCCTCTTCGGGGTCACTATAAGTATCATCAACAACAATCTCTTGCCCTAACCAAGCTCTAGGTATTTTAATCTTTTGAGTCAGCGGTAGCTGGATTAATGGCAATGAATAGTTAGACAATTCTTGCGGAATATTTTCTGTTTCAACTTCTGCTGAGATATTTAACTCCTCAGATTCCTCAGTAATTATGCTAATCCCAGTGTCATCTTGAAGTTCAGAGGTACCCAAACTGCTCTGTTCTTCAATATTTTCCTCTGATTCACCATCGAGATTTTCTAAATCCGTATCTAGATTTGATGACAATTGAACATCAACACTTGGGATGAATAAGTCAGACTCTATTGCTTCCTCCTCCACAGGAGCAATTTCCGGCTCTACAACCTCAATTTGATGATTTTGCTCTGGTACAGGAAGTTCAGGTACAACGTATCCTTGGCTCTGCATCCACTTCCTAATTAACGGTGATGAGTAAGGATTAACCTCTGCTATCAATTCCGAACTTAAAGGAGCAGCAGGTTCTGAGATGGAGTCATCACTAAATTCTAAACTTGGTGTGACAGCCATTTGTAGCATAGACACAGCAAATAACTCGGAACTGCTTGAAACGTCAGTTTCGAGTACAGAATCATCTACATCTAGGTTCTCATCCGCTGTAATCGCTGGCTCAACTAACAGAGAATCTTCAGTGATCGCAGTTTCAGATACATCTGGTAAAGAATCTTCAGTGATCGCAGGTTCAGACAAATCTGGTAAAGAATCTTCAACGATCGCAGTTTCAGATACATCTAGTAAATTATTTGTCTCTTCTGTTGTCTCAACCGGGACACTTTTGAGGCGTTTGAGATAAGGGAATATATTACCCAACATCCATCCAGGACGACTTCTAATTGATAGCTGTTCCAAGTTAATGGGTGCTAAGGGGATTGTAGTTTGGGAGAGTAAAGCATTATCTTGCGACTCAATTTCCTCCTTCCCTTCCGCAGTCACCTCTGTCAGATCATCATTGATGGCGATTGCACTAGTTTGATTTTCTGGGAACTTTGGCAATTGTGGTAGTTGTGGCGATCGCAAATCTCCCGATTTCTTGAGAGAAAACAGATTAATTTGTTCTGGTAAAGGCTGGTTCGGCGATGGCAGAATAGTTTGAGGTTGTGTTAAAGAAGTTTTCACAAGGTTAAAAAGTTCCAAACTCAAACTTGCCGATGTTTCTGGCTCTTGATTTGGTGGAGAAACCCCTACAGCGCTAGAGTTATCTAAAAAGTTTTGCTGACTAGATTTAGTCACTGTTGCCATCGCCAGTAATTCTGTGACATCCGCCGTGATTGTAAAAGAGCGACTAGCTAAAAGTATGACATCATCAAAATCACTAATTGCGCCATATAAACTGAGTTCGCCCAAAAGCAGCTTAGATTCACAATCAATCGGAATATTAATAGCAGAGTTAATCGTAAAAGGCAGTAAATTATCTGCTAAAGGTTGCCGTACCTGAGCTAAAATTCCCGAACTCAAAGGTGAACGTAGCTCAATTTTGACCTCTAGTGTATGAAAAGTAGTTGAGTACTGTGGCTCATCTTCCAGATATTGTGGTGTTTGTAACTCTACATTGGCATTAATACTCAGTCCTTGTCCCCAACGAGCAATATAGTTTTCTTGCTCTAAAGTCAGCCTGAGTGGTGGTACTGGTTGTATCGTCTCCACTTCTTCAAGCTGTTCATCCTCTAATAATGAGGTAGGTAAAGCTTGATCTATTAAACTTTGTAATATTTGCTCTGCCGTTTCACCTTTCAGCCACACCGGATTAACAGGCTGATCGATCATTCCATCTTCATATTTTTCAGCAGACAGTTGAGAAATAACCAGGCTACTGTCAGGAATTTCTTCTCTGACGACTGACAGAGTGTGTTCATTCGTTACTACAGTTTCTTCGACAGATAGTTCGCTATCAGTAATTTCCTCTGTGGTGGTGGGAATGCGATCGCTTGTGAGTAAAGCTTCTTCACTAATAACCGCATCACTAGCAGGGAATTCTTCTGTGGTGGTGGGAATGCGATCGCTTGTGAGTAAAGCTTCTTCACTAATAACCGCATCACTAGCAGGGAATTCCTCTATGGTGGTGGGAATGAGATCGCTTGTGAGTAAAGCTTCTTCACTAATAACCGCATCACTAGCAGGGAATTCCTCTATGGTGGTGGGAATGCGATCGCTTGTAGGTAAAGCTTCTTCACTGACAACCGCATCACTAGCAGGGAATTCCTCTATGGTGGTGGGAATGCGATCGCTTGTAGGTAAAGCTTCTTCACTGACAACCGCATCACTAGCAGGGAATTCCTCTATGGTGGTGGGAATGCGATCGCTTGTAGGTAAAGCTTCTTCACTAATAACCGCATCACTAGCAGGGAATTCCTCTATGGTGGTGGGAATGCGATCGCTTGTAGGTAAAGCTTCTTCACTAATAACCGCATCACTAGCAGGGATTTCTTCTGCTGTTGTGAGAACAGTATCATCACTGGCTATTGATGCAATTTCAGCAGAAAGTTCGTTAGTAACTAAATTGCTCTGTGTATGAGACTCTGAGCCTAGAGAAATCGGCTGTTTACCAACACTACTGTCTGGCTCATCAAAATTTTGTGTGTATGGCAAGGGAACCATGAAAAATTCCTGAGAATTTGACTCTAAATTGCCACCACCCGCTAATTTATCGATTTCGCCATCTGCCAAAGTAGACAAGACTTGCAGATAGACACTCTGTTGCCATGATTTACCAAAAATATCTGACATCAAATCGCCAGAACAGCGTAATTCCCATATTCCCGGCTTGAGGAGCGTAAAGGGAATTACCGCCATTAAACCTTCTGAGGTAGTGCGCCGCGATTGCTTTTGAATTCGCCGTTTAGGGGGAACTTCTTGAGTTGAAGAGTGAGTTACCCGCACTTCCACATCCGTATTGGGAAGGTCAGAACGAGCTAAAACTCTATACCGACCTTCTAAAATTTGTATATTTGGCGATTCCAAGGTGTGCCAAGAGCGATCGCCCTGTTTCTGGATGAGAAATTGCCAGTGTTCCATTTTGAGTGATGCCCAGACCGAAGAGCAGCTGAGTAATATTTTGCATTACTTTGCTTGCAAGTTTACCTCAGCAATTTATAATTGCATCACTTATTATCATGTTTTGAGTCAAACACTGACATTTTTTTATCAAAATCAATAACCAACCGCATCTACCAAAATGGATACAACGCTGATGGTGAGCCAGAAACTGGGTATTTTTTCAGACAATTAAACAGGGTCAAGACAAATATTACCCAATCACCAGTTACTCGATTGGATAGATTGACTTCACCCAGCAAACTAAAAAGTATTAATGTATTTGAGCCACTTACTGAAATTTCAGTCGTCAAACTCCATAAAGGCTGTGGTAGTAAGCCAAAATTTGCTGCACCCGTTGTCGGCTTGCAAGACGAGAGTTAGGAGACCAAGATATCCACAAACCATTAATTTGGCTTTGATTGTAATCAAATTGTTGAGATGACTGAGGAATTAAACCCGCTTCCACTCCTTCCACTTGGCGCAGATGAGCAGCTATCTCTCGATAGACAGCTAGAGGTAAACCAGCAAATTCAAATTTTTCTTGAGTATCCATCCTTAAGATGCTCCGACAGCAATAAGATTTTGAGTTGGTATGGTTGATGAAATCGATTTACCAGCAGTAGCAGATGTCACTGATGGCGTTGAGTTAGCAGGAGCTTCACCTACCATTCTGGCAACTTCAATACCGTATTGTTCCAGAATCACGATCGGATTTGAACCCTGATTCATTTCAATCCGTTTAATCAACAGACCGTTTGCTAATCTCTGTCCCGCTTGTACATAGCGACTTGAAGGCTCATTAGGGATTTGAATAATAGCTTGGGGTTCTCTACCAATCAAAACTACGCCAGTCACCACCACTGCTTTTGCTAAATCTGGTTGGGGTGCAGGTGGTAATACAGATCCAAAAGGACTACTAGGAACAACTTGTGGCAAAACCCTAGGCAGAATAGATTTGGGAGCCTGTGCGAATTGAATGGCAGTTTTTTTCGCTATAGCCGCAGCAATGCTGATTGGCATTTTGCGATTTTTGGCAATAGCTGTTGGTAAGGGAGGTAATCGAGGAATCTGCTTGGCATTCGGATTTTGCCCCACTTCAGAACCAATCGGACTAACAATTTGTGCAAATGGATCAGGCCTCCCTTTAGACACTAAATCTATCCGGGTTTTGCCATTAGTGGGCTGAATTAAGGTAGGAGTAAGATAAACAACGTTAGTTGCCTTTTTCGTAGACACCACAGGGTTATTAAAAGATTGAGTCTGAGTCGCTGGCGCTGCTGGGGGTGGCGCTGCGGCTGGTGGTGCTGCTGGAGCCGCAGGAATCGGCGCAGGAGTACTGGCTTGTGGTGTGTTTTCTGAGGCGCATCCAGCGATCGCCAAAGTTAAAATAGTTGCAATTGCAATTTTGGAATTTATGGCCATTAGCCGTTCTCAAAAGCTATAGGAAAAATTTGCTTGGGAAAATTTACACAGCCTGTTTTTATTTCAGACAAAGTATTTTCCTTTTATAACCTAAATTATTAGATTTTAAGGGTTGTTTTTAGCATAATTAAACCAGTACAAACACGGTTTTATTTTGCTTAAATTTAATCATCTGTTGCACACATGAGATGTTTTAATAAATCCAACCCTTTCTTGACTCTGCGAGAAACCGTAACTACACTAATACCCAAATGTTCAGCTACTTGTTTTTGTGTCAAATCTTGCAAAAACACACATTCTAAAACTTCACGAGTACACTTTTCTAGCTGAAACAATGCTTGTTGTAAACGCAGTTGGTCTTCTTGAGCTAGTTGAAAGCTACGGTAGTGAGGATCTGGGACTAATTCTCCTAAACTGGTAGCTCCTTCTTCTGAGTCTTGAATTGGCACATCTAGGCTCAGAGGAGCGCGATTAATCCATGCTAATTTGATTTCTTGCCACTCACTCAGAGTAATATCCAAGGCTGCTGCTAATTCAGAGTCTGTAGGTTGGCGGTTATATTTTTCTCGTAAAGAACGAGAAACTCCAATGGCTTGCTGTTGTAGTGCCAAATAGCGTCTAGGAATTCTGACAGTTACACCTTTATCCCGCAGGTAGTGTTGAATTTCACCACGAATATAGGGAATAGCAAAGGAACTGAAAGCGTGTCCTTTAGAAATTTCAAACCTTTCAATAGCTCGAATTAGACCTAAACAACCAACTTGGAGTAAATCATCATAGCTTTCACGACATTGGTTAATCCAGTAGTGAGCTTCTTTTCTTACCAGTCCAAAATTGAGTTTTACCAGTTGATTGCGGATATTTTCCGAGCGAGATTCTTTATATTCTCGCAACAACTGCCAAATTTCATGCTTCAGTTCATTGGTGGCTGTGGTAGGCATAGCACCGCGTTTATTTAGCAAATAAACAGTTAATTAGGCACTTTTAAACAAGCTAAGATTACAAAATTTCACAGCACATAGCCTGCTATATTAACCAGAGATATCCTCTGTCATACAGCATTGCTATCACTATGAAAATTTGAATAATCGAGCAATATTTAAGTAAGCGAAATTGTTTTTTAGTTATTGTGATTTGGTATTAGCTGTAGCTGATTAAAACTACATATAAACAAAATATGAAATAATTTACTTGATTTAAAACCGAAATTGTACTTAATTTATTTAATCGATTATGAAGTGAATGTCTTATGATTTTGCTGCATGAATAAAAATTTTATTATCAGTGAACATACTGTATTTACGTCAAATAATTAATATGATTTTTAAAATTGTTCAGTAACTAAGCGTAAACGCAGATTATGCACAATTGAAGAATTTATAGTAGTTAATGAAACCGAGGAAAAGTTTACTTTTTTGCTAAGACAATAAAAAAAGGGCTGATCGCCCTTTTATAGTGAAATATGTTGCCATTTAGGTCAATTTAGTTCAAAATTCACCCATCCATTCCCTAAAGACTGATATGAAATTTTGTGATGAAGCCTAATGGCTCAAAATTGTGATCTTAAATGCCAGCAATGTGCTGAGTTTAAGAACGAGTTGGCTCAACTCTGGCGTAAAACAAACCGCGAATCTTCACTTCCTTGGGTTCACCGGCTCCCAAGTCAGTATCAGAAGGCTGTTCACTCTCAAATGTGCCAGCAATTTCACCACTAGAGCTATCTATTTTGGCTACTTGCAGAGAAATCTTACCTTTCAGAATTTCGGCACGCTTGACATTAGCACGGGTGAGTTCTTCATCATCTGCTTGAGCAGGAAGAGCAACAGCATTGTCATAACCACTAACGATACCGCGACCTTTGGGATCTAAGAAGGCTGCGCCACGATAAGAAGGCACTTTAAATTGACCTTCAAAGTCAGTAGAAGTATTGATACTGGTTAAACCAGATTGTGTTTGAGCCACTAAGTCTTTAATGGTGAAGAGGAAAGGTACTCGCTCACCACCAGGAAGTTGAACTGTTATAGCTTGGAAGTCTAAACCATCTTCTTCAACAAAAGTCAAGCTACCATCTGAGTTGAACTTGAGCGGCCCTTGTACTTGGTCAATGGTGGAAGTGTATCTAGTTAACAGTTTTCCAGGTACAAATTCGGCTGTTTGCCGTTTATTAGCTGGTTCTTCTTTGACAAAGAAGTTAGTTGGTTCCAAGCAAAGTTCTTTGATGCTATATGACTGGCTACCATCAATGGGAATGGAGCCACGGCTTGTTTCTGCCAATTGAGGGCATTTGTTAGCCAAGCCAGTCCCACGAATTTGTTCGTAGGTTAGTACATCTCTACCACTAGACTCTGGAGCATCACTACAAGCAGTTAATAGCCCCAAGCATAAAGCCAAGAATGCAACAATTAAAGCGCGATACCTCATGGTCAACCTCAATGTCAAAAATTAATATCTAAGTTGTAAAACTGCACGAAGTTTTGATCTCTGACGAAAAGCTGTCCTCACCGATAGCCAGTTTTTCCCGAAGGGTAGGCTTGCTGTCGGTGATGCTTTTAACGTCGGGCTTCACACCCTGCAACTACCGTAGGCATTTGCAGGGTTTTAGAAGCCTTTCTGTATTATGTATGTATTGCCACTACATACAGCCCATTGCTTTATAGGGAAATCAGCCAGATCATACGATTTTTTTTAACTCAAAATCAAAGCACTCTAGTTTAAAGTAGGAAGTCTTTGATCCTATCTAGCTTCCTAGGAGGCTGTAATCAAAGCCACCACTCTCTTTTGCGAGAGATTGCTATTGTTTTTGATTTGGACTGAGTTCACAAAATTATTGGGGAGACTAATCTGGCAAAGAGGAGATTTTGAACTAGACTGACTAAGTTCCTTTGAGACAGTGAAAACGAATAGTAGTAGCAAATACTTCAAAATCAGCCATGAGCAACTCCTAGAAGCTTACAGAAGCCTGATATTTCTGAATGTAAGGATTATGTATTAACCACTGGCGATCGCGCCTGAAAACCGACAATCTTCGGTAAATTTGAGTAGACCTAATTTTGACAGAGAGAGTTGCATGAGCAACAAAAGTTTTGAATCGACAGATTTTTCTGAGGAATTGGAAAAAATTGCCTCAGCAGTGAATGATGTAGCGAGGGATTGCCAAGGAGATCCACTCGCTCTTTTAAACTTGCTGCGGCAGTTGGAGTATTTACATCGAGCAATTCGGGATGGTGTTTTTCAGGAGAGTCTGCCCGATAATCGTCAGCAACTTTACTCACTACTGAAAGATATTGAGTCTGAGGGTGGCTGGCCTTACATTGAGAGGATGAGACTCAAAGCTTTTCTAGAAAATTTGCTACCAGAGGTGATTAAAGAAAACAGCGATTAAAAAATTTGCAAAGCGATCGCTCTTGGTTTGATCAACTGAAATCTTTATTGGCCAGGACTAATGCCATCACACAAAAAGCGATCGCGTTCTTCAACATTATGGTTGTGACTAAGGTAATTGTCTGCCCAGTTACAACCACGCAACAGTAAGTCTTCCAAATGCAAATTCCACAAAATGATTGTGTTGTCATCACTTGCGGATGCTAATGTATGACCATCCGGGCTAAAACTCACACTCAAGACTGGGGCGCGATGTCCATTCAGGGTTTTAATTAACTTGCCATCACGACTCCACAGTTTGACTGTGCTATCCCAACTAGCAGCCGCCAGTAATTCACCATTGGGGCTGAAAGTCACGGAATTAACACTATCGCTGTAGCCCTTTAACAATGTTTTTAACAAAGTACCATCGCGCCGCCATAATCTCACGGTGTTATCCCAACTAGCAGAAGCGATTAATTGGTCAGTAGGGCTGAAGCTAACACCCAATACCCAACTGTCATGGGGTGAAAACGTTTTGACCAAAGTACCATCCCGTCGCCACAGTTTGACTGTTTGATCATCACTAGCAGAGGCAAGCAGCTGGCTATCAGGACTAAAATTAACGCTGTTTACCCAACCTTGGTGTCCTACCAAGGTTGTGAGTAATTGACCGTCACGACTCCACAGTTTGATTGTTTTGTCTTTACTGGCTGATGCTAATAGCTGGCCATCAGGACTAAAACTGACACTCATAACACTATCAGTATGTCCTTGCAAGGTCTTGAGTAAAGTGCCATCCCGTCGCCAGATTTTTACTGTTTTGTCATAACTACCTGATGCCAGCAGTTCACCGAAAGGGTCAAAACTTACACTAGGAACTTTATCTGTATGCCCTACTAAAGTTTTGTAAAGTCGGGTTGTGGCTTCGCCACGAATTGTTTCTCTTTGCCAGAGTTTTACGGTGCGATCGCGGCTACCAGAAGCCAACATCTGCCCATCAGGACTCCATGCGACACTCAAAACTCTATCTTGATGCCCCCGCAAAATTGGTAATGTTGGTGCATCCAAACTCCAAATTTTGACACTTTTGTCATAACTACCTGATGCCAATATTTTGTTATCTGGGCTAAAAGCCACACTAGCCACCGCATCACTATGGCCTTTAAAGGTTTTGAGTAATGTGCCGGTGCTACTCCAAAGGTTAACAGTATTGTCATCACTTCCTGACGCTAACCTTTGCCCATCAATGCTGAAATTCAGGCTCCAAATTGTACTAGTATGCTGCTCTAAATTTTTATAAGCTTGAAAGTCAAAGTTATCGTCACTATTTGGCTGTCGCTGCCACAATTTGATAATTTTATCTCTACCTGCTGAAGCAATCATTTGCCCATCAGGACTAAAAGTCACAACAGTTACACCATTTTGATGTCCAGACAGTGTTTTGACTAGTGTGCCATCGCGTCGCCAGATTTTTACGGTGCGATCGTCACTAGCTGAAGCAATTAATTGACCATCAGGGCTAAAACTGACCCAATTTACCCACCCTTGATGTCCTTTCAGAACTTTGACTAAAGTACCGTCCTTACGCCAAAGTTTGACTGTGGCATCTTTATTACCTGTCGCCAGCAACTCTCCATCGGGACTGTAACTCACACAATAAACCCAGCCTCGGTCTACTAGGGTTTTGGCTGGTTGTAAATCAAATTCGCCCGTAATTGGGTTTTTCTGCCAGATTTGTACAGTTTTGTCGAGGCTGGAAGATGCGAGACTTTGCCCATCGGGACTAAAACTCACGCTGGTGACTGACTCAGTATGACCTTTCAGAGTTTGTAGCAAAGTTCCATCAGGTCGCCAAAGTTTCACTGTTTGATCGCGGCTACCAGAAGCCAATAATTTGCCATCAGGACTAAAAGCGACACCCCAAACAATATCAGTGTGTCCTTCCAAACGATTTAACTCCGACACCCCATAAACTGCCTGTTGTAAGGCAGTTACTACACGCATTCGAGTTTCTGGTAACACTTCGTCTGCTTGTTTCAATTTTCTCCAGGCGCGTAAACCTTCTAAAAGGGCATCAAACTCTTTGTTGGAAGCAAATAAAGCTTCACTAGTTGCGGCGATCGCACTAATTTTCAAATTAGTTTCACTACGTTCGGCGCGAATTGTTTGACGAATTGCGGCTCTTTTTTGCAAGTCGGCTTGCCACCATAAAGCGGCAATAGTCCCACCCATAATTGCCAACACAACACCTGCTATGCGTGCTTCTCGCAACCGCCTTTGCAAAATTAAATTGAGATGTTCTTGAGACAGCTTTTGTGCAACTTCAGCGCGTTTTTTTTCAGATTTGACTTTTTCGAGTTCAGCAACTATGCCATAACTATTTCTCTGACGAATTGGCTCTACCAAATAATCATGGACTAATTGATAGCGATCGCCTAATTCTTCACGCAACCGCAATATCAAACCTGAACCTACTAAAATTTCGAGAATTAGCTCACAGTCTGATTTTGTGCCAGATGTTGTATGGATATTCTTTCCTAAAGCAATGGTTAAATCAGATTTAGTCTTGAGGGGACGAAAGCCTTTTTCATCAGTTAGCTCAAATAATAATTGCCAACTTAAATCTTCATTTTCTTCGCCACAATCCTTGATCACTTCCTCAAGCCAGCGCTCAACTAGCTTTGCTGAACTACCACAAATTTTATATTGTTCGAGTGTCGTGATATTTTCTGCTTGTAACTGCACTCCAACTATTTGTAATTCAATTGGATTTACTTCTCCTGATTCTCCAGCTAAATCCTGGACTAGCTGATGAATTAATTCATCACTCATTTCATAGTGGGAGCGTTTTGTAAAACTGTAAATAATTCCTCTTGTATCTTCTATGGAAAATTTACCTAAAAAATAACGAATATCTTTATCAAGAATATTTTTATTAATTACACCTAAATCATATAAATAATCATTATTTTCTTTACTAAAACGTTCAAATTCCAACAAATAATGTAAATAATCTTCTCTTAATGAAATAATTGTTTTTACATAAGGAATATTCAAGCAGGCAATAAAAAATTTATAAAATTCTAATCTTTGGCTAGAGTTACTCGTAAAGAAAAATTCTTCAAACTGGTCAAATATAATAACTATTATATGATTACATTCTGTTGCTAAACGTAGCTTTTCTATGAGGATAGTAGGTGTAAATTCTACAGCAATTGCTAATTCTGACTGTGCTAAAGTTTGGTTGATACTACGTCCCAAAGCTGTTACCCAATCTGTATATCCTGATAAAACAATCGGTAAGGGAATCCTTTCACCAATAACTCTTCCCTTTAAAGCAGGTACTAAACCTGCTTTAATAGTTGAACTTTTACCAACTCCTGATTGTCCATGTATGATAGTTAATTTATGATCAGCACGGGTAATTCTTTCAATTAAACGGTTAACATCTTGCAGCCGTCCAGAAGCAGCTATTTCTTGAGCGATATCCTCTGGGATAAATGAAATTTTTTGGGTTTCTAAAACAGGGTTAATTCTGTAGCGTTTTGGCTGTAATTGACTGGCTCCAATAAATACACGAAAACCATATTGGTGTTCTATTTGAACTTTTTCTTGCTTGAGATTGAATGCTTCTGCATAATCATGGCGCTCAAAGAAGTAGAGCGATCGCAATTCTTCTAAAATTTCTAAATATAGCGATGGTTCATACTGTAGTTCACAAACTACCCTAGCCCATTCTAAATTACTAATTGCTTCTTCCCATTGCCCTAAATGTTTCTGAGTCCGAGCCAACAATAAAAGATACCAACTTTCCTGCTGTCGAGAAACTTCTGTTGCTAATTCGGCAATAGAAAGTGCGGTATTGGCTAATTCATGTGCCAATACCCAATTATTGCGTGATGCTGCTACATCTGCTAAAAAGCCATAATCTTGTGCTAATTTAGCAGTATTTCCATACTTTTCATGTAGATGTAAAGACTTTTGTGCTAATACTTCTAGCTCGTCCAAATATTTTAAACGTTGCAGCATTTCACAAGCAGGCAAAATAAATTTTGCTACTAAATCTTGTCTTTGTAATTGTTCTAATAAATCTAAACACCTCTGAAACCATGAAAGAGCGTGTTGACAATAGTTACTATTAGTAATTTGATGTAAGTCAGCCATACGGCGATAACATAGACCCACATGGAATAAGACTATTGCCTGTCGAATTCTGTAAGCATAATTATGTTCTAATTTTTCATCTAATACTTCTATTTTTTGAACTATTTCATTTTCTCGTTTAGCCTCTCTCTGCCATAAACTTAAGCTTCTTTGATAATGAGCTAATGCACTATTAATTTGGTCACTAGCGTATTTATCTCGTCCTAAAACAAATTCTAAACTAGCTTCTAACCCTGGCTCTAATTGAACACTATACAGACGCAGTAAATCATTTCTGGCAGACTCAATTTCGTGACGATGTTGTGATTTAGGTGCTAAATCAAGAGCAGCATTAGATAAAAATTTTTCCGCACCTGCTTCTAAAAATTTAGCAAACAGTGATTCTGTCTCTTGACGTATTAAGGCAATTAAATCTTCTTTTGACAATTCAAACTTGATAGTAGTGGCAGCCCAACTTTTGAAATCTGGTGCTAGTTTGGTCAGCATTGTTGCCACTTCATCTTGTAGCCACAACACCACAGGAAAAGGAAAAGTTGCTGTATAGATATCTCTAGCTTGATTAAGACTCGTTAATAAGTCTTCCAGTGCCAGAATTGACTCTAAACCAAAAACCATGACTGCTGATGGTAGAGAATCTGTAATTACGGCAGGATGATCTAGACTTAATTTTGTAATGATTGTTGTATGTAAGGCTTTAGTTGCTGGTTGGAGATAGATTTCTTGTAAGTTTATATCTTTTGTCAGAGAGCGAATATTTTCTAGCATTTGCTCTCTTAATTGCTGATAGTTACATCGCACAAGAATAAGAGCAAATTGACCTTTAGAAAGCTTGATTGAGCGCACTAACCTTTGTAGAGAATTCTTATTATGATTAACACTCTCTACTGTGAATGGGGATTTTGTCATATCTCAAAACCGGAATACAGCCTCAACAGGAAAAATTGCTCATTATAAATTAGTCACTAGTCAAATGAAGATGGACTAATGACTGATGCTAATAACTATTAGCTCACTCAGTACGATTATATTTTTTGCTGCCAAGCAATAACTTTTTCTGTCTCTGCTAATGCTGGACTAATCCCAAACCAACGACCAACAGGATCGCGGTATTCAAATAAATACATACTTCGCAGCAAGCTTTGATACTCAGATTCTCCTTTTACGCTCTGCTGTTGTACAACCTCAAATAATAGTTCCCACTGATATTCATCAATAGCTAATAGCAAGTCATCTCGGTAGTCTTTAATTACTGCTTCTAAACAGTCCCCAGAAAAAGGAGGATCTTGGCGTTGCAGACAGCTATATAGCAATCCTAATAAGTTACGGATGTGGCCGCCACTCACACGACATAAACGGTCGAGGGTTTCAGGATACTCAAATAATTCTGTGATTAACGACAGCCTTTCGTTGTAGGAAACTGCTGGAAAAGCTCTGGCTAAAACTAACTGGCGCAGTAGTAACATCCCTGGTTCGTAGTCACTACCATCTCTTTGCCTAACTCTTACCATTGGTAATACTTTAGGCGCAATACCTCCACCTAAGCGGTTTTTGAGTGTTTCATACTCATTAGAAAAAATTAACGCTAGGGGAATAGTGTAGACTACATGGCATTTGAGGCGGCGTAATTGTTCACCTCGGTCTATGAACAGATATTCTGGTTGTGTCCGCCCAGATGCTAAAGGACGCATATCTACTCGATCTAAATTATCAACAATAACAACTAAACCTTTTTGACCTCTGAGTTTAAGTTGTTCAACAGCTTTTTCTAGAACCTCTTCGTTAATTGCTTGCAAAATACTATTAGTACGTGGTTCTAGATATTGCCTCAGTTGATTTCTTACCTGGGCGCTATCTTTGGTTTTGGCTGTAATTTTCGCAATTCCCAAGGACAACTCTGCTTGTCCAGAAAGTTCTATAGGGCTTTGCAAAAAATCTCCAATTTCTTTGAAGAGATTGATAAAGTAATGTGGTTGAACTTGGATCTTAATTGCTTCTAAACTAGCGCTGACTTGACGAGCTACACTCAGCAAAATATCGCTGACATCGATATCCGCCATATCCAAGTCTTGACTAGATTCAAAGTAAACTACATGAAATCCTACAGCTTCTAGTTCTGCTTTGAGGCGTTGTAATTCTGTAGATTTACCACAACCAATATGACCTGTAAATAACTGACAGGTAGGTTCATCGGGAGAAATACGGCTGATTGTACGTTGCAATTCTTCGACAATTTTGCAGCCACGTACATTGGCGAAATCTATATAGTACTGCTGATCAAGCCGATCGCTCATGTTGAGCGCATAGCTAGGGTTACATGCTTTATAAAAGCGTGACAAATACTCTGTATTAATCATTGAGATGTAGATGCAGTTGTAGATACTGTGTTATTTGTATATTTATATACGAAGCATATCTAGTTAAGTTATAGCTATTAGATGAATTCACCTTGGTTTTTGAATTTCGGGTGAGTTTCACTAGGTAAGCTTTTGCTACCAGTGGCTATTAGACAATACTAGAAATGGAATTGTCCCTGATAAGTTCAGTATATCTGTCTTTTAGCCTTATTTTGTTGAACTTTTGACAATCTTTAAGCTTTTACTTGACTGAATACAAACTTATATGCAGTTGTTAATGTCGTCAAGAGAATTAGCAGACACAAAATTTCAATATGTATTTATTTAATTATCAATTTAAGTATTTACTCTGAGATTAATTTATGGTTTATGTCAGATATAAATGCTGGTAAAATTTTTACTTCTTAGATTAAGGCAGAATCAACATTTGCCGTTCTCAATCATTCACAAGAACCGAGAAGCATATTTATTGCCAATACTCTTCTTCCCTGCACGATGTTTACAAATCAAATAGGATTGCTATAATGTCAAGCTCAAGATTATGTTTTGTCATTTGAGTTAAATGTGGGACACAATATTGCTTTTGCGACAAAACATCTGTGTCTCGAAATTAGCTATATTTTTTGACAATTAATGCGATATGCGTCGCAGAAAGGCATAATTACTGTAAAGAAGTTACCTATTACAAGTGCATAGAATAGTATTTTTGTCAACGCTAATTCGTTTGCCAGGTTCGTAGGCGATCGCGGTAACTTAAGTTCACCAGAATTAACTTAATGGCAACTCAACACTGCAAAATAAAATAGGTAAAGTTTCTCATACCTAAATTTTGCTGTTGTTGCTGTAAGGTGATACTGAAAACCATAGAGAATTCTGCACTTAACCAACTTTATCAGCCAAATTAAAAATTTAGATTGTAATCAACAAGAGGTGAGAATGGCAGGTATTGTCTCCGTTTCTCAGACAGATTTAGCCCAGCGCCGCAAAAAATTACGTCGGCAGAGGCAAATGAAAATTATTCAAGCTATTTGGCGAACTGTGGCCATTAGCGGTTTAGCTGGGGGATCGCTTTGGGTAGCACTTCAACCTGTATGGGTACTCAATGATCCCAAACAAATTGTGATCAAGTCAGGGAATCAAGTCCTGCCAGAAACAGCAATTAAGTCGATGCTGAAGCTATCTTATCCTCAATCTTTATGGAAGGTTGAACCTGCGGCGATCGCTGACTCTTTGAAAAAACAACCGACAATCGCTCAAGCAATTGTTAATCGGCGCTTGTTTCCGCCTGGGTTAATTATCGAAATCCAAGAACGTGTACCTATAGCAATGGCTCAAAGGTTTGCAGAAGCCAATACTCCAGCTAAAAATAAACAGTCTTCTACTGGTTTGCTAGATGCTAATGGTGTTTGGATACCGTTAGAAAAATATACATTAGTGAATCCAAAGTTGAAATTACCAAGTCTGAAAGTTGTTGGCACACCAGAACAATATCAGAAATATTGGATTCAACTGTATCCCTCACTAAGTCAAAGTTCTGTGAAAATTATGGAAGTTAATTTTCAAGATTTAACGAATTTAATCCTGAAAACCGAAATCGGCAATGTACATTTTGGTACTCCCAGTTCACTATTAGCAGAACAAATCAAGGTACTGACACAACTACGAAATTTACCTGCCAAAATTAATCCTAGTCAAATAGAGTATATTGATCTCAAAAATCCTGACTCTCCCATAGTACATATGATCCAAAAAAGCCAAAAGGTTGACTCGCAAATACCCTAAGAAACAGTCTATATTGATTTATATGTATCAAATATTATCAGTAAATTAAGAAATTTGATGCTAATAGATAAATATATAAGTTTATTGATAATTTTCACTTTTTTGACAATACACTCAAAAAATTAGCGTGAACTTTTAATAAGAGATAACAGGAGGCTTAACTATCAAGTCTCCTTTGTGGCTATCAATCCAAATTTTCCTTTATCTCTAAAATCTAGTGATATGTATGTAGAAGATAAATTTTAGTTTTTAGGTTGCAATTATCGCCAATGGTTAAATCTATCAACTATATTATTAAAGCAGATAAGACGCGACACCTTGCATCTTTATCAGTTATGTTATCTGCTCAATTATATAAGCTTAGTGTGCTTTGTAAGCTCATGAAGTTTAGATTTTACAAAGGAAAACAAGTCAATACTACAGATGATAAAAGTAAAAGTAACCCTAATTTTGAGTATTATTTAATATTAAGAAATAATAAAATTTACTCATTAAACTCCAGAAAAGCGAAAGTTAGCACACAAAAAACTATCACAGGTAGTTGTAAAATTAATGACCAACTTAAATCATTAACCAAAATCATAGGAGGGCATTCAGTATGCCAAATTTATACTATGCAAAATCGGCAACATAGTAGTAAAGCTATCAATAGCTTATTAAAGTTAGACAGATCAACTTTAGGTAAATGTAGGTATACTTCTCTAGAATTAGCTATGCGATCGCCTGCTCTAACAGCTGCTTCCATAGCAAACTTTCAGATTGACAATCTTGTTAAGGTTGTCAGTCATGTTCACAATCAAGAGCAGTACCTATAGATTTTGGCAGTGTCAAACTATAGTTGATTCTGAGGTGAATAACACCCGGAAAAGTCGTTTATCTACCTTTCACAAATCCAATGACGCTTGATAATAACCAAGGGCTTACCTATAAAAACTCCCAATCTGTGGGACAATCAGGATTTTCGCTGGCAGTGAACTCAAATAATCCCTTTAATCATTCTGGGCTGAACTTTGCTCAAGGCCAAGACAGTAAAAAAATATCAGTAGAAAATAGCCGCATTGGCGAGATTGTTCCAGGTAGAGTCGCCAACATCAAAGTAATTGGTGTTGGTGGTGGTGGTGGTAATGCCGTGAACCGGATGATCGAGTCTGATGTGAGTGGCGTGGAGTTTTGGTCAATTAATACTGATGCTCAAGCTTTAACTTTAGCTGGAGCGCCAAGTCGGCTGCAAATTGGACAAAAGTTAACCCGTGGTTTAGGCGCAGGTGGTAATCCGGCGATTGGGCAGAAGGCCGCTGAAGAATCACGCGATGAAATTGCCACAGCTTTAGAGGGTGCTGATTTAGTATTCATCACTGCTGGAATGGGTGGTGGAACTGGAACAGGTGCTGCGCCAATAGTTGCAGAAGTAGCTAAAGAAATGGGCGCTTTGACAGTTGGTGTGGTCACACGTCCATTTGTGTTTGAAGGTCGCCGCCGTACCAGCCAAGCAGAACAAGGTATTGAAGGACTGAAAAGTCGGGTAGATACACTGATTATCATCCCCAACAACAAATTATTAGAAGTGATTCCCGAACAGACACCTGTACAGGAAGCTTTTCGTTATGCAGATGATGTGTTGCGTCAAGGGGTACAAGGCATATCTGACATCATCACTATTCCTGGTTTAGTCAACGTAGACTTTGCAGATGTGCGTGCTGTGATGGCAGATGCGGGATCAGCACTGATGGGGATTGGGATTAGCTCAGGCAAATCACGCGCTAGAGAAGCGGCGATCGCAGCTATTTCTTCACCTTTGCTAGAATCTTCGATTGAAGGAGCTAGAGGAGTAGTCTTCAACATTACTGGCGGTAGTGACTTAACCTTGCATGAAGTGAATGCAGCCGCAGAAACAATTTATGAGGTAGTTGATCCCAACGCCAATATTATTTTTGGTGCAGTAATTGATGACCGACTACAAGGTGAAGTCAGAATTACCGTGATTGCCACTGGCTTCACAGGTGAAGGCCCAACAGCACCACCACAAAATGCCAGCAATCCTCGTGTAGCACCAGCACAAAAAAAACCAGCCTCCCAATCACCAACAGCAAATCCATCTACACCAGTAGCAGAACCTAAAGAAAAATCAGGTTTAGACATTCCTGAATTTCTCCAAAGACGGCGTACTCCACCAGGCAAATGATTAATTGTGAATTTGAGATTTTAAATGAAATTTGCAGTTTCAGTTCAGACTGAGCGCTGTATAAAATTTGCTAATTCCTAAGTTTCACGAGGGACAGAAGCAAAAATTCTGTTGCCATTTTTGATTTTGCTAATTGGTGAAAAACTCCTCCAAACTACTTACAGGCTAAATTTATTTGGGCAAGAGTCTGCTGACTCCTATGTCCTAATTTTGTATTTAGAAAAAATGTTGAGCGGAGTCACGATTGATTTCTATTATTAGCACCTGTCTCAAAAGCGAGAAGCCTTACCTGACAGGTGCGATCGCTCAAATTATGCCCTTGATTCTAGAGTTACTGGACAGTAAATCACCAAAGCAGACCGTGAAATATTCAAAATCATCGCCATTATTTTATTTTTTAGCTTGTAGTCTCTGTTCCACCCATTGAATTACCTGATGACCTAAACGAGTCCCATTGAGTCTATCGATTTCCCGAATTCCTGTAGGACTGGTAACGTTGACTTCTGTTAGGTAACCACCAATCACATCAATACCTACAAAAATTAAGCCATCTTGGCGTAATTTTTCAGCTAGGCGAGTACATATTTCATGTTCTCTGGGAGTAATTTCAGTTTCCGCAACTGTACCACCAGCAGCCATATTGTTGCGGAAATCACTGCCACTAGAAAGACGATTTAAAGCACCAATCGGTTCACCATGAAGCAAGATGATGCGCTTATCTCCATCTTTAGCCTCTGGTAAATAGGTTTGCACCATCACAGGTAATTTTCCCTGATAGGTGCTAAGTTCAACAATAGAGTTAAAGTTGCGATCGCCTGCTTGTAAAAATAAAATCCCTTCCCCAGCTTTGTTACCTAGTGGTTTGAGAACCGTCGCTCCTTTAGCTTCAACAAATTGTCGGATAAACTGCTTATCAGCACTGACAATAGTTTCGGGAATTACTTCACTAAATTGGAGAGCATACATTTTTTCGTTTGCCCTCCTGATACCATCGGGATTGTTAATTACCAAAGTTTTGTTTTGGTCAACATAATCGAGAATGTAGGTAGCAAATAGGTAAGAATCATTAACTGGTGGATCTGTCCGCATAAATACGGCATCCATTGTTTCCAGCTTCATTAAGGAACGTTGGCTTAACGTATACCAAGGATTTGCCGCTACCCAACGTCCCTCTACTAACTGTATTGGTACTAGTTCTACCTGTTGCAGAATAGCCCATGCTTTACCTTCTACCACACTCAGCCAGCTTGCCTGAGTTATCCAGATTTCATGCCCTAAAATTTGTGCTGCTTCCATCAAAGCAACGCTGGTATCATGACACGGGTCAAGCAGATGGATGGGATCAATAATAAAAGCCAGTTTCACGCTGTTTGCCTCAATCGCCAGGAAATTCTAAGTTCTTCAATTTAGATTAACGCCTGATGATTTAACTAACTCACAAAGATTAGCAGCAGACAGTAGCCTAATTTTAATACTTGCTTATTTTATAAATTACCTCTAACTAGCTAGTAGTTCATCCAGCTTACCTTGACGGTCTAAGGCGTGAATATCATCACAACCACCAATATGGCGATCGTTAATAAAAATTTGGGGTACAGAACGTTTGCCATTACCTCTTTGAGCCATTTTATCTCGTGCGTCTTCGTCACCATCAATGCTGTATTCTGTAAATTCAACGCCCTTACTGGTCAGCAAACTTTTGGCACGGATGCAAAATGGGCAAGTCCTCCAAGTGTAAATTTCTACGTTAGCAGCCATAATGTCCTCTATTTGGTTTTATACTTCTCAATTCTAAAACTTCGTTATTCGTTCTAGTTGCTTTAACCTTGTTTGTCACCAAAAGTAAATCTGGTGACTTGTACTAATCAAAGAATTATGGCTCAAAAAAATTGGGCAAGAAGTGTTTATCTACTTCTCAACCCATATCTAAATTAATATGAGAACTTAATTATCTTGTTTAGGCTGGCGATTTCTCATCTTGATTTTTTTTCTTCAGCCTTAAAGTACTCATACCAAATAAGCTTAAAGCTGCTAGTGTACTAGGTTCAGGAACTCTCTTTGGTAGCGGCTGAGAAGTAGATGGCTGATAGTAAGTTGTAGGAGATGGAGTAGGTGCGGGCGCTGGTGCTGGTGCTGGCGCTGGTGCTGGCGCTGGCGCTGGTGCTGGTGCTGGTGCTGGTGCTGGCGCTGGTGCTGGTGCTGGTGCTGGTGCTGGCGCTGGTGCTGGCGCTGGCGCTGGCGCTGGCGCTGGTGCGGGCGCGGGTGTTTGTAGTACACCAGCAAAGCTTGGTTCACTTAGATTAGTTCCGAACTGGAAGCGAATGTTACCAATCTTCGTTATATCGAAAGCGCTCGGTAGACCTGATAAAACGAAGGTTGCATAATCTTTCACAAAAGTCCCACCTGTTACGGCTGGGTTTGGACTATCATAACCACTGATGATGCCGTAATTAAATTGCTGTCCACCACCGCCTTGAAAAATTCCTAATCCCGCAGTACCAATACCATAGTTTTGGGTTATGCCAGGAAGATCATTGGTACCATTACCAGTGTTTGGCAATTTCCATTCATTGATACCTTTTAGATCGACATTATTACCTGCATTGCTTCCAATGGTAGTTGGAGCGTTGGCAGAATATAACGATAAGTTTGTTAGAGCAGATCCGCCATACTCCCAAAAGACTGATGTCAGAACATCAGAGGGTGCTGAAGCACCTGGACCTGTATTCCTTAAGGTAATTGTCAATTTTCCTGGATTTAGACTGTCATCAAAGATGACTGATGCTCCTAAAGCATTAGTAGTTCCACCTGATGCAGTATTAGTTCCTGTGCCTGAAAAACTGATAGATGCAGCATCTGCTTGAGACATCTGCCCAGCCATAACTATAGCCAATGACGAAAAACCACAAGTTATATAACCTATTCGTCTTTGTAAATTCATTTGAACCACTTGTTTAAAACTCCTTTTTGCTTGTAAAAAGCTTCATGAAATCGCATTGCAGCATAAAATATCCCTTCAAAATAGAGCGTTTAAGTTATGACAAACTGAGTCTACAAGTTGCTTGTGAGCAGCTATTTTTTAGGCAATTTATTATTTAAGCCCTTGCTATATCAGTTAGTTTGTATAACGAAACTTTCTATTTTCTAGGAGGGAATTCAATGTGGGATGCACTTGATAGGAATCTCTGAAACTTTTATTTTCTCAGTGATTAATAAATATAATTTGCCACAGTAGATTATCAGTAGTCTATAGTTTATCTAGATTTTTATAAGAACTTTAATCTAAAGGTGGAAAACAATAGTTTTTATGTATTTATATAGAGGTTATATGTTTACATTTAAAAAACTTATTTAAGTATTTTCTAGCAGAATAAATTTAATCTTTAAGTCTTCTTTATAAATAAAAAAGTGAGGATATCACCTCACTTGAAGATGATTCAAAGTAAATAGGCATCTAACCTAAGATGCTTCTCGGCGTACCCAACCATTGATAGTAAAACGGCTATCTGCAAAGGCTTTAGATGGACACTTTACCGGGAGAACCTGGTGCATATATCGGCTGAGGAAAAAGACAACACTGTTATTGCGCGGTTCGACAGTTTTAAAAGATTCTGCTTTGACATAAAAGTTATTTTCCACTTTACTGTCGTATATTAATAATTCTCCTCCCGAAAACCGCTTGGGTTCTCGATTGAAGTAATAAACATAAGTTAATTCTCTTGTGGCAGTATCTGGACTACCATTATCGTTATGAATTTTGTAAAAATTTCCATCATTATGTGATGTCAGTTGGCTTTCAATTTGAGATATCGGAAATGGCGACATTCCCAATTTACTCATAACATCAGGCATAATATTTTGGATTTTGTTGACAATTAGTTCAGCAAACTCAGGGAATGAGTACAGCACCATTGAGCGACGATAATTTTGATCATTAGTAGAAGTACTAGTAGAGACAAAATTTGATTTGTTAGCTAGTACATACTTGATCAGGCGCTCATGCTCATTAGGCGAGAGAAAATTATCTATTTGTACATAACTAGAATTCAAAATATCATTGGCTACAGGTTCTACATTTTCAGTTTGCTGTATCCAAAGAGGTGGTTCGGTTACTAAACCAACAAGATTTTCACTAGCAAAAGATAAGGCAGAATGTCCTTCATTAATGGGAACTTGAAATAAACAGTGACTCGCAGATTCTTGTTTATAAGCACGAGCCACAATAGTTGTTAACAGGCTATGCAGTACAGGGTCATCTGGATTCAAATAAACTGTGTACTGATGTCCTCCTGCTAACAGAAGTTGAACTTTGACTTTCTTATTTTCTATTTGTTGAGAATTTGTTGACATAAATGATTAGTGGTTAGGATAGCGATCGCCGGGAAAGTGGGCAAAAATCAAAGTAAGAAAGTAATGTCTAGGTTTCGTCAAATCTGGGCGAAAACTCGACTTACTTTCTGAATTACAGAACAATAAAAATATCTAGTACAACTTTGTAAAAATTAGCAGACTATCAAAAATGCTGAAAAATTTGGCGTATCTGGATTCTTTACTTTGTACTTTTTATACTGATAGCTATTGGTTCTAGCACATTTTCAATCATCCTGTCATTCAGGAAATACCACAGTAATTCAAGATTAAAAAATGAAAGCCGTAGTTATACGAACTACGGCATTGTGCATTAAATATTCAAAATTTATTTTCGGTATTTACCGAGGTTCAACAGCGTATGCAATCAATTGGCTAAGACGTAAACGCAAGGTTTCTAAGCCTAAACGTTCACTTGCCGAAATGAACACAGCTAAAGGAAATTCTTCCCGTGCTATAGCTAACGTTTCGCTGTCTACTTGATCAATTTTGTTAAAGGCAACCAACGCTGGGCCAGGAGTCACAGGCATGGCGGCAAGAATTTCTCGTACTGAGCGAATGTGACTTAACCAAGCAGGATGAGACAAATCCACTAAATGTAATAAAGCATCAGCTTCTGTGACTTCTTCCAAGGTGGCACGGAAAGCATCCATTAAGGATGCAGGTAATTCGTGAATGAACCCTACTGTATCTGTAATCAGAATTTCTTGGGGTTCATTAGTGTCAGCATGGGGAATTACCAAACGACGTGTAGTTGGGTCAAGGGTAGCAAATAGCTGGTCAGCCGTATAGACTTCAGCGTTAGTCAGGGCATTGAGTGAGGTCGATTTCCCAGCGTTGGTATAACCAACCAAGGCGACTGAAGGAACTTCCCGATGTTGCCGTCGTTGCCGTAACCGCGAACGATGGGCTTGCAACTGGTCGACTTCTTGTTGCAGTCGAGAAATTCGCCGCTGAATTGCCCGGCGTTCTGTTTCTAGTTTGGTTTCACCAGGGCCGCGAGTACCGATACCACCACCTAACCGCGACATTGCTTGTCCTCTACCAGTCAGTCGCGGCAGCATATATCCTAACTGTGCCAGTTCTACTTGCAATTTACCTGCACGGGATTGGGCGCGTTGGGCAAAGATATCCAGAATGACTTCTGTGCGGTCAACTACCCGAATACCAATTTGTGCTTCTAAGTTACGGACTTGGGCGGGTGAGAGGTCGCGGTCGAAGACAACAAGATTACATCCTAGGGTTTGGGCAGTTAAGGCGACTTCTTGCACCTTACCTTCACCGATGACTGTTTGAGGATGAATGCGCGATCGCTTTTGTTGTAATGTCTGTATGACATCACCGCCAGCCGTATCTACTAATCGCCCTAATTCCGCTATGGTGTCGTGAAATTGTTGCGGAGTTAATTCATCTGTCATCACTCCCACAATTAACACGCGGTCATGGTCAGCATCTACTTCCTGGGCAACAAATTCTCGGCGGAATTCTTCTTCTAGTCCTTCCACTAAGTCGATGAAATCTTGTTCTGCCAACATATCCAAGCTCATCGGTGGGGAAATACTAGAGTAAATTGCTGAGTTTTGCGTACCAGGTGCTGAGTTTTGGACTGTTACTAATTGTTTAGTATCTGAGACTAAATGAGCTAAATAAGCTTCTTTGACATAACCTGTCGCACCACCACCACGCCGAGTAAATCCTGTTCCAGTAATATTCAGCAGCACCAACGCGTCTAAACGTTGCATTGCCATAGCTGTCAGGGCTACCTCATTCGGTGGTTCTGATTTGAGATGGGTGGCAATACAGCGAATACCGCTAAGACGTTCTGCACCATAACGAGGCAGTTCTAGCGGTGGGATTTGCGTCTGACGCGGTGTGCCTACCCCAACACGAATCACTTGACCGCGACGGTTGAGATAGGCACACACGGGTTGATTGATTTCTGTGCTAATGGCTGCTAGACGCTGGGAAAACTCAGGCGTTGTGATGCGATCGCCTGGTATACGCTGGTGGTACAGCCGCTGTAGGTGTTTCAGCTGGCTGGACTTTAAACCTTGGAGATTTCCGAAGATAGTCTCTATAGGCGTTTATGACCAGTTAACTGGCCCTCCGAATCCTTCTATTGTCTATTTTACAACAGTTGCTAGGGTACAAGCTCTGTCTTTTGGGGGGTGCGATATGCAGTCAGCTTTCAGGATCTATTCCACCAGAGACTCACTGCTGTTTGCAATTCTTCTGACAACCAGCTATCAAATTGCGGATACACAGGTAACCGCGGCACTAATTCCCACCCCGCTGGTTGTAAAATGTCTCTCAATTCTTGTTCTTGAATATGAGGATAGTCGGGATTCACTTCATCTTTTGGGCTTATTCCGCCTAAATCTCTAGCACCCGCTTTAATACAAGCGAGTAACCATTGCTCATCTTTAACTAGATTTGGCGGAATTTGAATTGTAATTTCTGGCGGTAAAATTTGACGGGCTTTGGTAATCACTGCGGGTAACTGATGGGGGTCAAAACCTGGTGCGTCAAATGTTTGCTGATTTCCCGGACTGTGAGGTTGCAAAATCACTTCTTGAATGTGATGGTGGCGTTGATGAGTCTTAGATATAGCTTCTAAGGTTGTCCACCAATCATCTGCGGTTTCGCCAATTCCTAAAAGCAAACCTGTGGTGAAGGGAATTTGCAATTCTCCCGCCCATTGTAATTGTTGCAGTCTCAATTCTGGGACTTTACTAGGTGCGTAGCGATGTACAGTCTTCAACAGTTCTGGTGTTAACTGTTCCAACATCAAACCCATTGAGACATTGACATTTTTTAACTGTTGCATTTCTGCAAAACTCAGAGGCCCAGCGTTGGTGTGTGGTAAAAAACCCATCGTCAATGCTAATGCACATAAATCATAAATTCGCTGAAACCAGGCCTGACGCTGTGGTGAATTAGGGTGTACCTCACCACTAAGGATCAGAATTTCACAGATTTTCTCATTTTTAAGTTGTTTTAAGATTTCCTCTGCTGCTGATAGCGTCAGCCAAGAACTCTCACCGGGGTTGGCACGAAAGTTGCAGTAAGTACAGCGATTGAAGCACTCGTAAGTTGGAACGATTGTATAAGCAGGGCTGTAGGTAACAATGGCAGAATTAGCATCCGTCATAAAATAGATATCTTGAAGAATTGTAAACGTATCAATTTACCGCAAAACCCTGACTATAACTAGGTATCAGAGCTTTCTACAGGGTAAGTTAAAAATTTTTTCTCAGAATGCTTTACAAAAAGCAATAATTACCTTTAAGATATGTAACAACAGGTGAAAACACCTGAAACATACATAACCAAAGCAATCATAAAGACATGACAGCAACCTTACAACAGCGCCGTAGCGCCAACGTATGGGAGCAGTTCTGCAACTGGATCACCAGCACAAACAACCGCCTATACATCGGCTGGTTCGGCGTATTAATGATCCCAACCTTGCTGGCTGCAACCACCTGCTTCGTAATCGCCTTCATCGCCGCACCCCCAGTAGACATCGATGGTATCCGTGAACCAGTAGCAGGTTCCTTACTCTACGGAAACAACATCATCTCTGGTGCAGTAGTACCTTCCTCCAACGCAATTGGCTTGCACTTCTACCCAATTTGGGAAGCAGCTTCTCTTGATGAGTGGTTGTACAATGGTGGCCCTTACCAATTGGTAATATTCCACTTCCTGATTGGCGTATTCTGCTACCTCGGTCGTGAGTGGGAATTGTCTTACCGTTTGGGTATGCGTCCTTGGATCTGCCTAGCCTTCTCTGCACCAGTAGCAGCAGCAACAGCAGTATTCTTGATCTACCCAATTGGACAAGGTTCATTCTCTGATGGTATGCCCTTGGGTATCTCTGGAACCTTCAACTTCATGATCGTGTTCCAAGCAGAACACAACATCTTGATGCACCCCTTCCACATGTTGGGTGTAGCAGGTGTATTCGGTGGTAGCTTATTCTCCGCAATGCACGGAAGCTTGGTAACATCCTCCTTAGTTCGTGAGACAACCGAAAACGAATCCCAAAACTACGGATACAAATTCGGACAAGAAGAAGAAACCTACAACATCGTTGCAGCACACGGTTACTTCGGTCGCTTGATATTCCAATACGCGTCCTTCAACAACAGCCGTTCCTTGCACTTCTTCTTAGCTGCATGGCCTGTAATTGGAATCTGGTTCACAGCATTGGGCGTAAGCACAATGGCGTTCAACTTGAACGGTTTCAACTTCAACCAGTCTGTGATTGACTCTCAAGGTCGTGTAATTAACACCTGGGCTGATATCATCAACCGCGCTAACTTGGGTATGGAAGTAATGCACGAGCGCAATGCTCACAACTTCCCCTTAGATTTGGCTGCTGGTGATGTTGCTCCTGTTGCACTTCAAGCTCCTGCTATCAATGGTTAATTTTCTGAGACGGTAACGCTAACGTCTCTTTCAGTAGAAAAGTGATAAAAACGCCCTCCAATGGAGGGCGTTTTTATTATGGGTAAAAGCTTTAATATAATCGTTGTCTTGGAGAAGCTCTGAGAATTTCAGCGTTATATAAAGATATTCATGGAACTAAAAGTTCTGCTCAAAAATCACCGGACAATTCGTGCTGTAGGTTTTGACGATGCTCCTTTTATGCGGAACACCAATAAACCTGTAGGGGTTGCAGGTGTTATCTGTGCAGACACTCGCTTTGAAGGTATGGTTTGGGGAGAGATACAAGCTGATGGTTGGGATGCAACCGAAACACTTTGTCAGTTGCTAATTGGGGGCAAATTTTTACCACATCTCCATATAGTGCTGTTAGATGGAATTTCTTTAGGTGGCTTTAATATAGTTGATTTGCCATTGTTAGCCGAAAGATTAGAGCGCCCTTGTATTGCCGTGATGCGAAAGCAACCTAAACTCAACGCGATGATTTACGCAATGCAAAGATTGCCTCATCCAGAAAAACGGCTAGAAACCATACTTCATGCTGGCACTGTCTATGAATATCCACCGTTTTACTTTCAAGTTTATGGTGCAGAACCTGATGTTACGGCTCAAGTGCTTCAGCGACTAACAGACTGTGGTCATGTACCAGAGGCTTTGCGTTTAGCGCATCTGATAACCTCTGCGGTTGTGAAAGGGGAGAGTGGACGACAGGCTTGAAGGAGTGATGGAGATATAAATTACTATTGACTATTGACCTGGGAATTTTGTACAGCCACTTCTTTCAGGATGATCATTGGGCCTGTGTTTTTGAGGAGTTGCATTTCTTGTTCATTCCGTACCAGTAACGCACCAGCGAATCCTAATGAGTTGACAGAAATGGAGTGGAAATGTTCTTGCGATCGCGGTACGATGAACATCCATTCTCTAGTTACTAACAGATTGTAAGCACCAGATGGTTGATTATTATTAACTGCTTCTATCCCAACAGCACTTAATAAATTTTGATATACCTTTAATATAGACTCAGCATAAGTTAGCGGAGATTGCACCCAATTGGGATCTAAATTTGCAAAGGCGTTAACAAAAGGTAATTGCGTTATGCTTCCTACACCATCTTCAAATTCTGCTGATGTTAGTAGTGGTTCAATAGGTGTTTGCACTCCTGAAGTAACTAGTGGTAAAGGTACTATTTGTAAGTGCTTGTGTCGCTGACTAGCGCCTGCGGTTTTACCACTGTTGTAAAAAGCTAAACCATCAAAGTCGGCTAAACATGCTAATAAAGCAGCAAAATCTTCTGGGGTAAGTAGGCTTTCTTGTTCTTCAAATGCGCGGGTGATGATGAGTAGGTGATAGTCAACCACGTTGAATTTATTCAAAATACAGACATGAGTATCGGAAACATCCGCCACAAATAAATCCTTTTCGTAGGGAAGGAAAGGGTTGAACTCCTTACCAGCAGAAGTTTGTTTGTCTTGCTGTTTCTTCGCTGCGTCTTTGCGAACAAGGTTAGATAAAATTCGGACTAAAAAGTTAACACCGTCTTGTTCAACAAATTCAAACTTTGTGGGGATAGACAGTAATGCTCCACATTTTAAAGCATATTCAGTACATTCTTTGACACTTGTCCATAAAGTGCCAGGGTTGAGTAAGATTTCTCCCTGTGCCATTGATGAATTATTTATTTAACATTTATCAGTCTAAATCAGATTCAACACCAAGCTATGGAGAATTGATGAGTATTACTTTTAAAGTAGTACTTATATTTAATTTATGGAAAACAATACATATCTGTAAGGTGGGCATTAACTATTAAATATTTGTTTGATTGAGAGTTTTATTAAAAAAGCCGACCCTAAACCTAGTTCAGAATTCAAACCTGATTGCTGAAAAATTATAGTTTTCTAACGCGTAGGTACGGGAAACACCATCATTTATCTCTGATGAGTAATTGGCAAAGCTAATCAATGGTTAAGAAATATTCGAGAATTTACGAAGTACGGTAAACTGCCATATAAGGCTGAAAAACTACCATTTACAATAAAAGATAACAAGTAACTTAAGGAGCCACCAGGATGCAAACTTCTTTCGATTCTGATAAGCGCAAACTGTTATCATCTCTGTGTCATGGGGCAATTTTCTTTAGTACAACGTTGTTTTCGATTGGTGTACCGATTGTCATTAATATTATTTCGGATGACCCTGTTGTTAAAAGTAATGCTAAAGAATCAATTAATTTCCACTTCAATGTTTGGTTTTGGGCAACCATAATTGGAGTACCAATTGCAGTTTTATCTTGGCTCACTTTTGGGATTGGGGGACTTTTATTCTTTCCCCTTGTAGCTTTGGGCTTTTTATTACACTGGGGGCTGACAATTGTGGCGCTGCTGCACTGTTTTAGCAATCCTGATGAACCGTTCCGTTATCCGTTTATTTTCCGAGTGTTCTAATTGTTATGGGTGTAGATAAAGTTGGTATGAGAAAGGGATGATTTAATCATCCCTTTTTTATTAGATAGATGATATTTCTACTCGCTCACTTGAGCCGGAATTTTCTGAGTTTGCAAGTAACGATAAAGGCGATTTACAGCGTGGAGATGGGCGTACGCTGCGGCTACGACAATATCTGTATCAGATGCTTGTCCAGAAAATATCTTATCTTGATATCTCAAGCGAATTGTGACTGTTCCTAAAGCATCAATTCCGCCAGTTACAGATTGCACAGAAAATTCAATTAATTGATTGGGAATCTGTACTAAGCGGTTGATTACTTGATAGACTGCATCCACTGGCCCTGTACCGACGCTGGCATCTGTGAGAATTTTGCCATCGGGAGTGACAATTGTAATGGTTGCTGTGGGACAAGTGCAGTCACCGCAAATTACTTGGACGTGTTCGAGTTGAAAGCCGCTTTCGGCTTGATTTTGGCTTTCATCCCGCACGATCGCTTCTAAATCCCAATCAGATATCTCTTTTTTCTTGTCTGCAACTTCTTTAAAGCGGTTGAAGGCTTTGTTCAAGTCGGCTTCATTCAGTTCCAAGCCTAATTCTTTCAACCTTGTACGAAAAGCATTTCGTCCTGAGTGTTTACCTAAAACGATACGATTTTCTGGCAATCCAATGGATGCAGCTTCCATGATTTCGTAGGTTTGGCGATGCTTGATGATGCCATCTTGATGAATGCCTGATTCATGGGCGAAGGCATTTGCTCCTACAATTGCTTTATTCGGCTGAATCAACATTCCGGTGAATTGGGAAACTAAGGAAGACGTTTTGTAAATCTCCTGGGTTTTAACGTTGGTGAGTGGTGCATCAGCATCAACAGGACGGCCAAAGTACGGATTGAAGTAATGTTTCCGCACTTGCAAGGCCATAACAATTTCTTCTAATGCAGCATTTCCGGCACGTTCACCAATGCCGTTAATTGTGCATTCTACTTGACGCACGCCATGTTCTATGGCTGCGAAGGCATTGGCTGTTGCCAAACCCAAGTCATTTTGGGTGTGAATGGAAAGAATCACTTGGTCAATATTCGGCACATTTTTCCGAATCCCTTGGATGAGAATTCCCATTTCCTTGGGTGTGCAGTAACCGACGGTATCAGGAATATTGATTGTAGTTGCACCTGCGGCGATCGCTACCTCCAATACCTGATACAAAAATTCTGGTTCTGTCCGACTAGCATCCATTGGTGAGAATTCGACATCTTCTACAAAAGATTTAGCGAATGCAACCATTTCTTGGGCGATCGCTAATACTTCACTGCGCGACTTTTTCAACTGATATTGCAAGTGAATATCAGATGTGGAAATCATTGTGTGAATGCGTGGATGTGCGGCTGGCTTTAAGGCTTCGGCGGCGGCTTGAATATCTTTACGAGTGGCTCTGGCTAAACTGCAAAT
Organism: Nostoc sp. C96; assembly: GCF_059384975.1. Classification (NCBI taxonomy): domain Bacteria; kingdom Bacillati; phylum Cyanobacteriota; class Cyanophyceae; order Nostocales; family Nostocaceae; genus Nostoc; species Nostoc sp. C96. Next base: position 4,092,201 of record NZ_CM182020.1, read on the forward strand.
TATTGGCCCGTCTACTTTTCCTACTTGTTCAGCAATGGTTTTGACGGCTTGAAAATCTCCCGGACTAGCAACGGCAAAACCCGCTTCGATCACATCCACACCCAGGAGAGCTAGTTGATGAGCGATCGCTAATTTCTCTTCTACATTCAGGGTTGCGCCTGGAGATTGTTCGCCATCTCGTAAGGTGGTGTCGAAGATGATAACTCGGTCTGTTGCTTGAGATGCAATGCTCATAAATAGTCTCCCGTTTGGTTAAGGGAATTATTTGTAACCTTGGATATTGTATACAATATTTCTAAAATTGTATACAATATAAAATATGAACTTAAATGATTTAGCAGCCAATGTGCTGCAACAACAACGCAGCACCCCTGATTTAATTGCCGATGCCTTGCGGGAAGCGATTTTACGTGGCATTTTTCAAGAAGGACAATCTCTTAGACAAGATGAAATCGCCACACAATTTGGCGTGAGTCGCATTCCTGTGCGGGAAGCTTTGCGTCAATTAGAAGCGGAAGGTTTAGTGATACTGCATCTCAATCGTGGTGCAATGGTATCGGTTCTCACAGCAAATGAAGCGCAAGAAATTTGTGAGATTCGTAGTGCTTTGGAAGTGAAAGCACTACAATTGGCAATCCCGAAATTAAGCACAGCAGATTTAGAAAAAGCAGCAGTAATTCTCGAAAAAACTGATCAAACCACCGATGTAAGTTTGTTGGCGCAACTTAACTGGGAATTTCACGCCACACTTTACACCAGCGCTGAACGTCCGCGACTATTGGCAATGGTGAAAAACCTGCATATAAATTGCGATCGCTATGTGCGTGTGCAGATGGCACAAATGGATTATCAAAAACGTTCTCAAAAAGAACACTATCAACTTTTAGATGCTTGCAAACAGCGAGATACAAAAACTGCCGTGCGGTTACTAAAACGCCACATCGATACCGCAGGTGAACAGTTAGTTAGTTACTTACTGCAAAAATCTTGAAAGTGATAGTGCTACTTAAAAAGTGATGCAATATTCCCGCAATGATGCAGAGATTAATTTGTTGCAACTTTTATCAAAATTTACATAGGCAACAAATTTTTGTAATCAACATCAAGGTTATTGTTTGGAAGATTACACAACTAAGAATTATTTATTAATACTGGGAAACAGAGAACAATTAATAAATTTATTGTTGAATCCAGACTGTAATTTATTTGAGAAGTCTGGTTACTCTAACATCATATTCAGTGCCTTTTGGATGTTCACTTCTGGCCTGAACCCTTGCCATACCATCTGCCTTTTCTCTTGACTCAGCGCTAATCTCGTATCTTGACGTTCCGCATTGATAGCTATTGTTGGCTTGATCGGTATATTCCTTAATGTCAACCAACACTTCAAAAGTGTGAACCATTGGAACCTCCTAGTGCAAATAGCACTTTGTGGAAATTAATATCCAGTATATGAATACCGATAAGTATCTGTTTGATTAACAATACAATTCTTTATCAAAACTATTAGGAAACTTGCATTAAGAGTTAATACTGATCACTACTTAATAGCTCAACAAAACATGATTCCTTTAATTAACAAATGTTTCAAAGTTAATATATAGGTAACAAATCATAAAAATGAATTACTTATTTAGCGCATAGTCGTTTTCTCAACAATCTGTCAGAATTTATCAATTGCTATAAATAATTGATTTACTTTATTTGGTGAGATAGTGCATTACACCATGACCTTTCATAGGAATCATAATTTGCTCTTGGTGAACTATAATTATGCCAATCTCAGATGGGGACACTTGGCGAGAAATGTTGATGCTTTGTTATGAGCATCTGGGTTATGAATATGTGCGGGTGTTGGTCGAATAATGCCAGCAAACAAATCATCTAATCCGTAAGGTGTAAAAAATTCCCATTCTCCTTGGGTATTTAACCTGACAGCAACAGCAGTTGCTGTGTGTAACCAATCTTGCACTCCATCTTTTGTACTAGTATAAGGACGCTTGCCTGAACGCCACCGAGCAAAACTCGCTTGATTTTTGACATCAAACTTATAGTTAGGGAATTTTGCCGTGAGGCTGGTTTGTGCAGATAGTTCCTGGGAACGGCTACCAGCTTCATCAAAGAAGGCGATATCAAAGTCATTGATGACTAACGCACAGTCTTCGCCAAATATTGCTCGCCAAACGCTATTGCGGACTGCACCCCCAGCTAACCACCAGTCAGGTAGGTTAGTTTGAGCGATCGCCGGTAATACAGTACCGATAGGTGTGTCAGTTAAAATTATTTGTAAATGAGTATTCGGATTCATCGAGAATTATCAGCTAGAATGTGAAGATATTATGAGTTATCTCTGACACAAAGAAAACTCTCATCTATATTTTTTGATAATTTTCATAAATACCGAACTGAAGCTGCTGTTATTTGCGGAAAAATTGCAATTAATTCAGTAGTTTACTAGATGAAATTAAAATTCTCTGTTAGCCATTCACCGTAAATTTCCCGATTACAACTGTGCTAGGCATCAGTGTAGGCTTAAGTTGCCGAATGTTGCTAATTGGCGGGTTAGTTAAATAAAAAAGCAAATCGTTTATTCTTTTTGTGTAAAAAATACAGTCCCGATTGTGCTAGACTTGACAAAATTACTGACAAATTAGAGTTCTTTAACAAAAACGTGCCAATGCTCCACATCAACCTCAATAAAATTGCGGGTAATCACGTAGAGCAAAGCTCTTTTACTGATAATTACAACCAGTATCACAGGCGATCGCTCGTTGATGAAAAAGTTCTAAAGTTGAGTCTCATATCTAAGCATAATAACAGATTAACTCGACAGTGGTTATCTGCCATTGGTAATCAAAGCCGAGGCGATCGCTGTGTAAAAATTAGCCATTACTTCAGCAAACAGCATCTACCATCCTCATTGACAACTGTTGCACAATTACACTAGCTTTCTATTTCAGTACACATCTGGAGTTATACAGGTGCAATGACTAAAGTATTAATCACAAATTTTTTAACTGTCTAGCATTTATCCAGGCAAAAAAAAGCATATTTAATGCTACAAATTTTATGATTAGTAACTTTTAGAGGAGATAAAAGTTGTGATTGAAGCAATTAATTGTGAACTTGTTCAAATTAGAGAAAATAATTGTCGGTCAAAGCAAAATATTGAAAAGAATATAAAAAGTTCGGTATTTTACCCGATATTAAGAATTGGTTAACTTGTTCTTAATAATTAATAAGAACATGAATACATATCATACTGTTAGTACATAATTTCTATTATATGAGCCATTATTTGTGATAAATTAACATGGTTTTCAGTAAGCAACAACTAAAATTATTTAATAAATAACTCAGGAAATTCACAAATGTCTAGACAGGGTGATCGAGCAGACAACATTCGTAAACTTGTAAATAATAGCGCTGTGAAAAAATTACCTAATATTCAGGCTACCTTAAAATTTTGGCGCATTACCTTCCTGGAATCAGTGCCATTTTTACTGGCTTGCGCCGTATTTTTGAGCGTTATCAGCTTAAAAAGCCCATTCCTACTTTTTTGTTTATTAATTGGCAGTTTAATTGTTATATCAATACAACAAATTGGGCAACAAGTCAATTTACCGCAACGCTGGCGCATAGCACTACAAATATTGGCACCAGTCGTCATTCTGAGTTTATTTTGGTTAGATTACTTAGCCGCCCCAGCACAAGCACAATTTTTTGGCAAAGCCGAAAGGTTTTTCAAAACTAACTTAGTACAAGGCTCAACTACTAATAGTGGCGGTACAGAAACAGCAGTTAGTTTAATATTTAACGTCTTGCGAGGCATTTACTTGCTTTATATTGCAGTTTCGTTGATTGGGGTAATTAACGCAGTGCGAAAAGACGAAGATTGGCAAAGTATTGCCAGAACCCCTTTATTAGTTGTCTTAGCTGTCACAATTGCCGATGTTATGACAGGCTTCATAATTGGTAATTAATTCTATGTCTGAAGAACGGGAGCAAGATTTTCGTCCAGTCAATCAAATTTTAGGCGCACAACCATCATTAGGGCCAATTCCTGCCGATCAAATTTTTCCTTGGTTAGTAATTGCCCTAACTGCATACTTTATTGTTAATGGCGTTTTCGGTGGCTTATTCGCCGATGAATTTCAAAAATGGTTGTGGACATTTTTAATAGCAGGTTGGGGAATAGCAACTTGGTGGATATTATCTGGTGGTAGGAGTTGGCGTTTTTTAAGTAAATTTATCGGAGTTCCCACTTGGACTAGAGGCTTTGCTCGTTATCAAAGCTTGCTGGAAATTAATCATGAAGCAAAAAATCGGAAAAAAAAGCATCGGTACCCCAGGAAACGAAAGTAGATTAACTCCATTTGAAGATGCTTTACACCTAGCAACAATGCTACGCATTGGAGTAGATGGACGTGATCTTGGCGCTTATATTTTGGCGAAAGGAACTCAAAGAGATAGATTTTGCTTTGTCTTTGGCTTTGAATGTAAAGGCATCCATACGACTTTAAGATCTGAACAAATAAATACTATATTTAATAATATTGAATCTGGACTAAAAGATATCCCCGAAGGTGAAAGAATGACCTTACATATAGGGTCTTTTAGTTCAGATAAACACCGACAACAAGAACTAGCAGATTTAATCAAACGTTCTCCATCGAATGATATTAAATATTTAGTTATGGCAGAACGAGCCAGAATTAGAGAACTGACTACTTCTGGTATTCGTAAGCCAAAATTTCTGCGAATATATGTAACTTATACTGTAGAACCAAATTCTACCAATGCCGATGATTGGATTGAAAAACTATTGGCGAGAGCAGAATCGTGGTGGTTAAAATTTAAAGGTGAACTCGAAGAAATAGAAAATCAACGGATTGAAACTGTTATTACCGACGCTTATAAACAAGGTTTTTGCCGTTGGGAACAAATATTATCTAATAAAATGGGGTTAGATATTAAACCCTTAAATGCAGAGGAACTTTGGGAAGAAGTCTGGTTGAGATTTAACGATACACCACCCATAGAAATTCCCCAATTACTCACATTAGATGAAACTGGATTACACGAACAAGTTAATTCCGACTTAGCTAGTAGTAAATTGCTGGTTGAGAATATCCACAGTACAACCTTGCTGATGGAATCTAGTGTCCCTTGTGCCGATCGCCGCTGGGTGAACATCAACAATCATTACATCGGTGCGATGGCTTTTCTCGAAAAACCAGGTGGTTGGCCGAATAAATTTTCGCAACTGCGGTACTTATGGGAACTCCTGGCGAGAGAAACTGTAGTGGATACAGAAATTTTTTGCCAGTTAACAGCCGCCAATCCTGCAATTGTCAAAACAACATTACAAAGGGTATTGAAACAATCAAATGTCTCAGCACTTTTGGCACAAGAAAAAAGTAAAACAATTGATGTCAACGCCCAATTAAAATTAAAAAAATCGGTCGCCGCCCAAGAACAATTGTATGAAGGAGCCGTACCGATTCACGCGGGAATTGCCATTTTTGTGCATCGTCCCAGCCAGGCAAAATTAGATGAAGCCATCAGATATATTGAAAACTGTTTTCAACGTCCAGCCCAGGTAATACGAGAAACAGAATATGCTTGGAAAGTTTGGCTGCAATCTTTACCCATAGTGTGGGAAGGATTGTTAGTTAAACCCTTTAACCGCCGACAGTTGTATTTAACCAGTGAAGTGCCAGGATTAATGCCTTTAGTAATGACCAAAGCCGGCGATAAATATGGCTTTGAATTAATTGCTGAAGAAGGCGGCACACCCATACATTTAGATATGTTTAACCAACACAAAAACTTAGCGCTGTTTGCTACTACCCGTGCAGGGAAATCAGTGTTGGTATCGGGAATTTTAACCCAAGCTTTAGCCCATAATATTCCGGTTGTGGCCTTAGATTTCCCTAAACCAGATGGGTCATCTACATTCACCGACTATACCGAGTTTATGGAAGGGAATGGGGCGTACTTTGATATTTCCAAACAATCGAATAACTTATTTGAACAACCAGATTTGCGATCGCTCTCTCCCGAAGAACAACGCGATCGCCTTCTCGATTATGTCGCCTTTCTCGAATCAGCCTTAATGACAATGGTCTTAGGCTCATCTACCGAAAATCAACTCCTCTCTCAAACAGTGCGTTCTCTCCTCAACCTAGCATTGGGAGCCTTCTTTGCTGATGAAGGTATTCAAGAACGATATCGCCTCGCCATTAATGGGGGATTTGGTAGCCCAGAATGGCAAAAAACCCCAACTTTAAACGATTTCCTCTATTTCTGTTCACCAGAACATCTGCGTCTCGATTCTGTGAGTGGTCGAGTCGAAGATGCGCTCAGTCAAATTCAACTACGCTTACGGTTTTGGCTATCCAGTCGTGTAGGACAAGCAATTTCCTCACCATCCAGCTTTCCCACCGATGCTCAACTGCTAGTTTTTGCCCTGCGAAACCTCGCTGATAACGAAGATGCAGCCGTCCTCTCCTTAAGCGCCTATTCTGCCGCTTTGCGCCGCGCCTTAAGTAGCCCAGCGTCTATCTTCTTTATTGATGAAGCGCCAATTCTGTTTGAATTTGACCAAATTGCCGACTTAGTAGGCAGAATTTGTGCCAACGGTGCCAAAGCCGGGATTCGCGTCATCTTATCAGCCCAAGACCCCGATACCATCGCTAAATCCAAAGCCTCATCCAAAATTCTGCAAAACCTATCCACCAGACTCATCGGTCGTATCCAACCAGTTGCAGTTGATAGCTTCGTCAGTATTTTGAAATATCCCCGCGATATTATTGCCCGTAATGCTTCTGAAAGCTTTTTCCCGCGCAAAGAAGGAGTTTACAGCCAATGGTTATTAGATGATAACGGCATTTATACATTTTGCCGTTACTATCCAGGTTACGAACAATTAGCGGTAGTTGCTAATAACCCCAATGAGCAAACTGCTCGGAGAAAAGCAATGCAACAACATAGTGATAAATACGAAGCAATTTCTATCTTTGCTCGTCAGTTATTAGCTTCGCTGCGGAGTGGATAAATTAGCAATTAATCTTAGATATAGGTAAAAATTTATGAGTAAAACAACTTTATTGACATTAGTTTTTTCTAGTTTATTAATTCTGCCCGCAATGGCACAACTAGGTAAGGTCTGGACTGATTTTCAATACTATTCTGTAGATTTACAAAATTATCTCAGAAATAATGTGAATGAAACTTTCCGACCACTAGATATTAGAACTCAAGGTGCGCTCAGTAATTCCAGTGGCGAATTGAATCTACCAGATCCAGTTGCTGCTGGTAAACAAGTACGCAACGAGATTGAGATTAACTCCATATCAGGAAGATATGAAAATAATTCCGCAGTCAATGGTGCCGGGGTGAGTAACGAACTAAATCGCATAGTTACTCGTGGTGCTGTATCTGGTGTTTTGGGTAGAGAAGGACAAACACGCCTAAAAACTAAATTAGAAGATACGGAAAGAAGTATAGAAAGAATTGCTAAGTCAGTTGAAGATGCTGATAGGAGTAGTTTTGCAGATGGACTTATAGAGCAGGCATGTCAGATGTTGGAAAGAGGTTTACAGGGTAGTACAGCAGGTGTAGCGCCTGGTGGTACAGCAGGTGGTTTATGCCAAGCGAATATAGACTTACAAACCGTTAAAATCCTCCAAGAACAAGCAAAAATTAACGCAGAAAATCTCGCTCAAACAATCCAAACAAACCAAACAATACAATACTCAAATTTAAATTTAGCGAATATTTCTCAGCAAGTTGAAGAAACAAACCGCGCTCGTCGGGTTGATTCAGCAGCAGAAGCCGCCAGACTTTTACGGACTTCGGCTCAAATAGATTTGTTTGGGCGCGAACCATGATCATTAATCATAAAAAAATGTAAATTAAAATGCAGCTTTATATTTTACAAGCTTTTCCAGGCATTACAGATACCCTTGAAAATGGAGCAACAACAGCTAAAAGTATCGCTGAAAGTTGGGATAAACAATGGGTAGAGTTATTACAAAATAACACCAGTAATAACTTATATGGAGCTATCACAAATTTAGGTGTGTTCTTTGCCGTTGGTACGCTGTTATTTTTTATGGTGCAATGGCTAAAGGATGTAATTTATAGTGAATATTCTCGCCCCATATCTGGCTTAATTTGGCCTTTTGTTGTCGTAGTTTTATTAAGTAACCCTGGCGGTGGAAGCGTGCTTTCTAACCTCACTTTAGGGGTGAGAAATTTTATCAATGTAGTGAATCAGCAAGTAGTTACCACAGCAGATACAGAACAAACTTATCAGCAAGCAATCAACATGAGTGTAGCGGAAGAGGTAGCAGGTTCGTTACTGCGTCCTTGTCAAGCACTCACTGGTCAACAACAAACTGACTGTTTGAATAAAGCCACTGAACAAATTGATGACCTATGGCAAGAATATAGAAATAGATACGGTAATAGAACTTGGATAGATAGATTAGAGAATCAAGTTAATCAAATTAAATTTGGTACAGGAATTATTACTGATACCGCATTTAATGCACTGTTAGGCAATACAGGACAAACAACTATTAAAAACTTTTTAATTTCACTACAATATGCTTTTCAAAATTTACTAGAAGCTACGATGTTATTGATAGCAGCTTTAGGCCCCATAGCCGTAGGCGCTTCATTATTACCTGGGGCGGGAAAGCCGATTTTTGCTTGGATGACAGGGTTTTTAGCGGCGGGAATTGCTAAAATTTCGTTTAATATTGTTGCAGCATTAACAGCAGCAGTAATTATTAACGGGCCGGGACAAGATATCAATGCCAGCCCTGATTTAATGTGGTTTATTATCTTTTTAGGAATTTTAGCACCGTTGTTATCGTTGTTTTTAGCTGCGGCAGGAGGGTTTGCAGTTTTTAGCGCTATTAGTAATACTGAAACTTTGGTGAAGAATCGAATCTGAATTCTGACTCCTGACTTCTGAATTCTTAGCAGGTGATCGTATGGTCAATTTACTTAAAAAAAGACAACAAAAACAAACAGGAAGTGTATTGACAACTTTTGCGATCGCTACTTTCAGTTTGCAAATATTAGTGTTAACTTTATTTATTATTCAAGGCTTAAATATCCGCCAACTGAGTCTGAGAAAACCACCTAACTTTGTACAGATGATTGATGGTAAGTCACCTAGCGCAACTGATGACTTAGAAAGGGACACCGAAACGATTAGCAGATTTGTCAGTAAAACCATGACCACCATGTTTAACTGGTCAGGAAACTTACCCCCCCAAACTATTGAAGAAGTCGCTAAACCTAAACCCGATCCAGGAATACAGGTGCGGACTGTCAAAGGTGGTAATAGAAACGTCACAACTAGCACATGGATAGCTAGTTTTGCTATTGCTGAAGATTTTCGTAAAGGTTTATTAAGTGCGATCGCCGAACTAACACCCCCAGAAGTCTTTGCCAACAACACCAGCCAAAGCATCACCGCCCAGTTAGTCATCAAACGCCTCTATCCGCCTCAAAAAATCGCTCCAGGTAAATGGCGTGTAGGGATGGTAGCTGACTTAGTACAAACCAAACGTTCTGACAATCGTCGAAGAGTCACAGCATTTAATAAAGATTTATTAGTTCGTGCAGTAGATTATTTTCCCTATCCTCTTAATGAAAATAGTACAGACCTACAAAAAGCCATATATAGCACGCGTACAGACAAATTAGAAATTTATGAAATTCGGAATTTATGTTTAATAGATGAATACAATAACCCAGAAGATAAAACTAATCAATGTCTCAATCAGAAACCAATCAGTAGTTTTCTAAGGTAAATTTTATATAAATAGTATTCATGCAAATACTCAAAACAGAAAACAAAAAAAGCAACATTTTACCTTTATTTGCCGTCGCCACATTCGGCTTAAATGTATTTGCCTTACTGCTATTAATGTTTCATGGGTCAATGTTACAGGCGCTGAAACAACAATTAACACCACAAAGTTTAGTACAACTTATAGACGGTCAAGCCATCACAGTAGATCCTAAACCAAGCATTGAAAGATATCCCGAAACAATTCGGCGGTTTGTTGGGGAAACCATAAGCCTCATGCTTACTTGGTCAGAACAACAACCACCGCAAACAGCTTGGGATATTAGTTCTCAGATGGTATCTAATAACATTAAACAAAAACTACTTTTAGAACTGACAAATTTAAAATCAGGCTCACAATTCCAAAATATTAATAAAGGAAGTGAATATGTATTAGTAATTGATAGTATTTCCCAGCCTACTAAAATAACAGAGGGAGCTTGGAAATTAGAAGTGTATGCTCATCAATTAAGTTTTACCAATTATGACAAACTAGGACAATCAAGTCCTTTTAATAAACAAATTTTAGTCCGAGTTGTCGATGAAGCATTAACATCATTACCAGACAAACCACTGTCTTGGCATTTAGCTGCTTACCGCCTTGGCGAAGCGAGATTAGAAATTTACAATATATGTGACATAAAAGACAAAAATTGTTCTTAAACATTATCACCAAAACTATATACCATGACTTCTTATTCCATTTCTTCAGAACTTTCTTCTCAAAATCTTGTGAATCGCCCTCAGACTGATTCACAAAAACAAACAGAATCTGCCGATTGGGAATCAAAAATCGCTAGATTAGTAGGTTTTGAAGACGAATCAAAAACTGTGAATGTCGAAGCCACAGAAGAGACAGACATTCCAGAGGCTTTGACTACTGAACCGCCAGAAATTAAACACACCCAACCTCTATCTGCAAATCCTTTTGCCAAATTAACTTTAGTCGGCTCCGCCACCTTAGTAGTAGTTTTATTAGCTGGTGGTTTTTTATCTCAACTTATGAGTGGTAGCAGTCAAAAGTCAAATAGCAATCCTGTTTCTGTTCCCACTCCATCCACAACCGCCACTACTACCCGCCAGCAAGACTTACAACAAGAAATTGAAGACTTAAAAACAAAATTAGCTCTCGCTGAACAAGCAGATGAAGTAACAGCCTCTCAACAAAGTCTCAGAAATCCAGTCAGATTAGTTTCGTCAGTAGATACCAGACCTAACCGCACAGCCACAGTCAGAAATGTTCGCCCAGCAGTGCAAACACCAGCCCAGGTAGTGTATATTCCCCGTCCAATTAATCCGGCTATAGAAAGGCCTGCTGTTGTACCAGCTATCCCCGAAAGTCGCACAGTCCCAGAATTTTCTCCACCACCACAACCAGTAGTTAACACTCCACCTGCTCCACCAGATCCGCTGCAAGAATGGGCAAAGTTAGCTAAATTAGGCAGTTATGGTCAGGTTTCGACAACTGGAACATCCGGAGTGAATATCAGTCAAGTTCCTCCAGCCAACAACAACAATACTGTGACCTCGCCAGAAGTAACACAACCCCAAACTCAACCACAACCTCAGACTAATCCTGGACTTAGCCCAGGACAAACTCAAGGCCCGAAAACTGTAGCTGTGGGTACTAGTACTAAGGCTGTGGTAGCTACAGCCATTTTTGGAGAAACTACTAGAACCAGAGGTAATGACAAAGATGATGATGAAGATAAAAATGTCTTTGTCATTCAATTAAAACAACCTTTAAAATCTATCGATGGTCAGGTTGCGATTCCAGCAAAAACTGAGTTATTGGCGGAAATTAAATCTCTGTCTGATCAAGGTCTGTTACAGTTAAATGTCACAAAAATTGTCTCGCAAAAAGACGGTGTTTTGACAGAAACAACCTTACCCAAAAATGCGATTATTATTCGTGGTGTTAGAGGTAGACCTTTAATAGCAAATAAATTTCCTAATGCCAGTGGAGCTATTGCAAGCATGGATTTAGGGTTATTTGTCTTGGGTGGTATTGGTAAAGCCGCAGAGTTATTTAACCGTACAGAGGCTCAAGTTGTCACAACAACTGCTACAGGTACGATTGTAAGTAATACTAATCCCCGACGTAACCTTTTAGCTGGGGTATTAGAAGGTGGGTTTAACTCTGTAATTCCCCAAATTTCCCAACGTAATCAACAGGCAATTGCCCAATTAACCCAACAAACTAACGTGTGGTTTATAGCTGCTGGTAAAGAAGTTGAGGTATACGTTAATCAACAACTACAGTTTTAATTTTTAATCTTGACTTAGTTTAGCGATCGCAGTCATGAAAAATGCCAACGCCCCTAATTTTTTCTCTCTGGCCTCCGTAATTATTTCATCTGGAATTATATTATTGGCTGGCCGAGCCATAGCCCAGAATGTAGTTTTGCGTTCTATGCTTTCCTGTCAAGCACAAGGTTTAAGTGGCGTAGTGCCAACTATCACAGTTTCTTATGTACAGGGTACAAATTTAAGCTTTTTACCAGCTGGCGAAACAATTAAAAAAGTTTGGTTAAATGACCCATCACAAGTAACCATAGATTTTGATGGGCCAGTCTGTACCCAGTTTGGGCAAAATCAAAATTTCAATTCTGGAGATTGTAAAAACTCCGCCGCCAATGTCATTCAAATGAGGCGCATTCCTAAACTAAAAATTCCCGGACTGCCAAACACAGATAAAACACTTTTAACAGTGATTACAGAAGGGCAAGGTAAAAGTAAGCTATACACTTTTCGAGTACTTTATACAGATTCTGATCCTGGATATCATACTTTAGCAATTTATGGTGATGAATCTTCCACCGATGGGCAATCTCCTTGTCTCAAAAATCCTCGGTGAAAACTGCAAAAACCACACAATACACAGGTAAGAGCGCAAGGATTTACGCTCTTACCATGATAAAAATCTATTCAGCAACTGCCATAACTAGAACACAATATTATTCATTAATTCTTTGGCTCTGAGGGAGCCGCAGCAGGCGCAGACTCAGATTGTGGTCGAGAACGGCGCAAAGCATTCCGCAACTTACTACTACTATCAGAATTTGCCGCAGAATCTGGACGGCGGCGACGACGCACTTTTGGTGCATTATTTTCACCACTGGATGTGGCTGCTTCGCTTGGGCGTGGCTGTGACGTATTCCTGTTTGTCCGTTGACGCAACTGACGACGCAGCGGAGTATTTTCTGATGTAGATGCTGATTCTCGTCTCTGCCTTGTTTCTGGAGGAACATCAACAATAGTTCCCGATGTTAAACGCCGCCTGCGTCTAGGAGTTTCACTAGCTTCACTTTGATTAGCTGTGGCTGTTGGTTGATTTCTTTGTTCCGCTTCTCTGGCTTGTCTTTGTCGCTTGCGTTCTTGAGCTTCTCGATATCGTCGTGAGCCTCGGATAGCATAATTAGTTTCAATTGATACTCCTTGTCTACCAGCCTCACTCGGCTTCAGTTTCCATTCACGGGCTTGTCTGAGATGCGCTTCGTCTAGCTCTCGGTTGCCACTTGAACGGGTTAATCTGACATTAGTTACATTACCACTAGCATCTGTATCAACTGCAACACCAACATTCCCTTCAATACCGCGTCGTCTTGCTTGTTCTGGATATTTATTATCGCACTGACGGCAGGCAGCACGGCCATTACCATTACTACGATTGGTTGGTGCTTCAATTTTTGGTTGCCTTGGAGCTACTGCTACTGGATTAGCATTACCAGTACCAGTGCCTGTACCAGTACCTGTACCATTACCATTACCGATGCCAGTGCCAGTACCACTGCCACTGCCAGTACCTGTGCCAGTACCTGTACCTGTGCCATTACCATTACCGATACCAGTGCCAGTACCACTGCCACTACCAACACCTACACCACTCCCACTCCCAGTTAAAATTCCCGTGCCACCACTCGATCCTGAACTGCCACCGTTATTAGTGCTGGTTGATTCAGATGTAGTACTAGAACTACCACCAGTGTTTGTAGATGTTTGTGTAGTTTTGGAAGTAGTAGTGGTTGAAGGTTTATCTGATGGGACGGTTTGCTTTGGTTGCCGTTGAACAGGCTGAGTTTGAGGCTTTTCAACAAATTTCTGGACTGGAGCGATCGCTATTGACTGTTGTTGAGGAATAACAGGTGACTTTTCGGGAATCTGAGTTTCAGTCCGAGACACAACTTGATCAGGCGGTTCCTGTTTTTCTTCTATCGGAGTTTTTTCTATTTCTGGAGCCGGAGTATCAGCGATCGCTATTTCTATGGGTTCATTATCTCCGTCTACAGGTACTCTTGCCAAAAAGTTGCCTATACCAGAACCTAGTAGGGCAATATGCAATGCCAGGGAACCCACCAAACTGTAACCTAGAAAAAACCTCAGAGCCTGAGCTTCTTTAGAACGTTGCTCAACAGCAATGCTGGAAAAGCTCATAGTTATTGCCACCTATTATCACTAAACCCTGTAATCTTATAATGACCTTTTACAAATATCAAGCCAAAAATTCTGACTAAGTTGCTTTTTCAGAGCTACAAGACTCTTGCTAATTGAGATTTTTAGGAAAATTCAGCTTTTGCAAGATATTACTTCTGTTAAGAACAATATACTTTGAGAAAATAAATATCAATTAAGGTGAACAGTATTTGACAAAAACTATCACTTGACTTAGATAAATAAAAAATTGGAGTAGGTTGTGCTACTCCAAAAAAATCACGCAGTACCTGGTAAATTAAAATCTAGAAAGGACGGCTACCCGCAAGGCTAACGCGCTTCATGACTCGGCGCTCATTTGCATCAAACGCTTGACGGTAGTGTAAAGTAGCTTGATTGTCCCAAAAAACAATATCACCGACAGACCATTTATGTTGGTAGTAAAACTGCGGCTGATTTAAATGTTCTCGCAACTGTTCGATGAGTTCTGCACCCTCTTCTGGTTCTAAACCGACGACTTCAACTTCTGTAGCATAGTCCAAATAAAGTATTTTTTTACCGCTTTCAGGATGTGTTCTGACCAGAGGATGAGGGAAAACAGGACTAATTAACGGAATATTGCGGTCAAGACGATATTTAGTTTTGGGTGCGTTACGTTCCCGTAAAAATGGATTGTAGGTAATTAACTGTAAATCTGCAATTCGGCGTTTAGTTGCTTCATCCAAAGTTTCATAAGCCAAATTGAGGTTTAACCAATAAGTATCACCACCTTGGCTGGGAACTTCCAAAGCATAAAGCAACGAACCAGCAGAAGGACGGGGAGTCCAATGGTGGTCGGAATGGAAGGCTAATTCTCCCGTACCTGTATAACCACCATCGACATTAGAAACGTTAATCACTACAGGAGTGACACCTGGTTGAGAAGCCAACACAGGAACATCATCTGGTGGTACATATAGGTCGCCAAAGTAATATGCAAAATTCAACAGTTGCTCATCTGTCAGCTTTTGATTTTTGAAGATTAAAATGTGGCGATCGCGCAAAGTTTGCTTCAGTTGTAAAATTACTTCTGGTGTAACAGGTTGACTAGCATCCAACCCAGTTACTACCGCACCCAAAGGCGCATTAAGCGGCGTAACTTTTACTTCTGTTAACGTTAATGTTGGCATAACATCTCCTCACTTTTAACTAGAAACTTTCTTACTTTTTCGCTAACACATCCGAGGGAGTGATTTTGGCGTATTCTTCGGGAGTCAAAAATCCATCTCTGACATTCACTTTCTTAGGTATTTGACCCAAGCTGTACCATTTATCAGCAACTTCTTGTTGTTTAGCAATCACTTGCTCAGTAATTGGTCGCAGACCATAGTCATACTTAGCGTGCATAATTTCGAGAGTAGGTACATCAAGCTGAGTAACTGGAGCTAATAACTGCGCTACTTCTTCACGATGTTCTTTAGTCCAAAGATCAGCTTTTTCTAGCTCTTCTAAAAATGCTTTAATCACATCAGGATGTGCTTGATAAAACTGTTTTGTAGTCGAGTAAAAATTGCCTGTATCTCGCAAATTACCACCATCTACCAACACCCGACCAACTTTCTTTTGTTCGGCTCTAGTCACAAATGGTTCCCAGATAAACCAACCATCAACTTTACCTTGACTAAAGGCTACATTAGCATCTGGAGGTGGTAAGAAAACTGACTGCACATCACTTAATTTTAGTCCTACTGATTCTAATGCTTTAACTAAAAGATAGTGACCAATTGATGCTTTTTGAAAAGCAACTTTTTTACCTTTTAAATCAGCAATAGCTTTCACAGGAGAGTTTGTGGGAACTAACAGCGAGACAGCTTTACCGCTAAAAGATGTAGTAGCTAGATACACAAGAGGTGTTCCTGCTGCTTGTGCAAATATTGGAGGTGATTCTGCTGTAGAAGCAATGTCAAGTCCGTTAGCATTGAGCGCCTCTAACTGTTGCGGCCCAGCAGCAAATTCCGGCCACTCTACTTTAAAACCCAATGGTTCTAATCTTTTTTCTAAATTACCTTGCTTTTCTAAAACCGCTAGTGCAGAAAGTTGCTTTGACCGGACAATTCTTACTACTTGTTTTGCAGCATTACTTGGTGCGCTTGCTTGCTGTTGAGTATTATCAGAAGATGCGTTACAACTCAACAGAGTAGTTGATAGTACCAAACAGTAACCAACTATAAATAGTAGAGAACGACGGGCTATTTTTAAACGTTGCCAAAAATTAAATTTTGTTGGAAAACCTGGCATAAGCTCTTTTACGGAAAAAATATGGATAGAAAAATTTGTAGTTATTTACTTTGAGAATTTATAACTCAATTTAAATATTTTATTTAGGAAAGAGAGTGGGTAATACCCACTCTGACTCGATGAGGGACTGAAAACTCAATCAACTTTTAGGAGGCAAACTTGAAAAATTTGCGGTAAGCAATAGAAATAACCCGCTTTTCTTGCTTAATTTTAAATTTGTGGATTAATTCTTCAAAGCTACCAAAATATTAGCGGTGATTTCTTCGCTGAACTCTCCGGAAGGTTCAACTTCTAGTAATGCTGCTTGTAAATCTGCTTCAAATTTTGGAGCATTATCACCAAAGAAAATCTTCAATGCAAAAGCTGTAGTGTATAAATAGCCAAGGTAACTAGAGACTGTCCAAGTTTTTTGAAATGGAACTTCAAACACTTCTTGACGAGCAAAAGCAGAATTAGCAATTACCACTTCATGCGGCGGATCTACTGGTTTACGAACACCTTGTCCTCTTTTTCCAGTGCGACGTTCTTCACCTAGCCATTTTTTCACAACACCAATAGCAGCTTGTTTCCACGGAAGGTTACTTGACCAGGGATTCTCATTAGTATTAATCAGTGCTAATCCACCATCATCAGCAAGTAGCTCATAAATTTTTGCTAATACTAATTCTCGCTCCATCCAATGAAAAGCTCTACCGATTGTGACTAATTTAAATTCCCCTAAACTAGAGTCAATCAGTTCTGCTCCTTGTTCTAGCCAAGTTATATTATTTGCTTCCACTGCGGCTGCTTGGCGTTGCGCTTCTTGCAACATTTCTGAAGAAGGATCTATCGCAATTACCTCTACAAATTGAGTCCGCAAAGGAATAGCAATTAATCCTGGGCCACAACCTAAATCTAAAAGTCTGCCTTGACCGTTAAGCTTAAATATTTCTGTTAATTTCTCAAATAAAGCAGGTGGATATTTAGTTCTGTACTGAGCGTAACCTTCCGCCGCACCTTCAAATAAGGTTGGGTCATAATTAGGAAGGGTTTTTAATGCTTGTACCATTATGCAATTTCCTTTCAAGTTAGGAAAATAGGATGGACATTTAATCATGTCCACCCTAGAGTTAACGAGTAGACAACTGTATTGAAGTCAAAAGTAAAAAGAGAAAAGGCAAAGGTATGTTTTACTTTTGACTTACTATTTCCTAATTCACGCCGTGTGCAACTTGCTCTAAATAGTCTAAAAAAGCGGGTGAAAATTCTTGCGGATGGACATCAGGATCAATGATGTGATAACCCAATTTTTCCCTAATCTGCGCCGATTTAGATTTTTTCGGGCGTTCTAATGCAATAGTCATCGGAATAATCCCGATTGTATATTTTTCAGTACATGGCGGAGATGGTAATGTTTTTTAACTCAGACTAGAAATGATGCCAAATTATTTCACCATCCAATCTGATAAAGCAAAATCTGACTGCGCTAACTTTTGCGATACCAGAAAATTTTTCGTACCTTCTAAGAGTTTCACTCCTTCAGATGGAAATGGTTCTTCAGGAACTTGATTAAGTGGGTACGATGTCTTGATAATGTTGACTGGATATTTACTAGTCTCGGCGTGATATTTGTAATATTCTTCGGAGTTAGCTTTTAAATCTTTGACGGATGTTGTCAGGATTGTGTTGAATTTCTGAGGAAAATCCGGCTTTTGGGCGAGAAACTTGTCCGTTGCGACCACTAATGATGTCCCCGACAAACCATTGTGATCTGCTGATGAATCAATCACCGGAAACCCTTGGGATTTGAGAAAAGGCCCCATATCGCTAGAAGTTGCATAAGCTGCAATGTCACCACGTTCTAAAGCAGACTTGGCCTCAGTACTCATTAAGTGAACAACTTTGACTTCTTTAGCAAGTTTAGTCTGATCTAGTAGACCCAACAGGTAACGGTGCATATATGAACCTTTTTGGGTAGCTACTTTCTGTCCTTTAAGCTCAGTTAAAGAATTTGCCCCATTTTTTTTCGCTACTAGCCAAGCAGTGTTATTAAATTGAGTAATTCGCAACAACTTGGTATGAATACCCCTAGCTTTCAAAACTATAGCTGGTGTATCCCCTAAAAAACCCACATCTATCTGTCCTGCAACCAGAGACTCATTTAAATCTGGCCCGTTACCAAATCTGGCAAAGGTAACGTTTTGAAATCCAGATTTTTGTAGTTCTCGTTCTAATATTCCCTGTTTTTTTGCCCAACCTAGTGGCCCTGTAGGTTCTGCACTACCCACATAGCCTATGCGTAAGGTAGTTGTGGTAGGGCTAACATTTTCAGCTTGGACTCTAGAATTATTACTCCCTTGACTACACGCTGTTGTTAGTAGCAGCAGGAAACAAACAACTACAGTTGATATTTTTCTTTGACTGATAAAACCAGTCCCTACTGCAAACGACAACATATCTACTTTCTCCGTTGTGGCATAGAAATTCAGACGTTAGGAGCAATCATTCAGGATTCTGAATATTGTTTTCTCCTCATTTCATCTGTTTTAAAACTTGAAATGTTTGATCGGTTTTGGCGCTGGAAGTTTGTTTTTTTCCCCAACCGATATTTTTGCGGTAACTACCAAGTAAACCTGCTTCCGCCAACTCTGCTTCGTTGACTGAGGTTTGTAGCTCGGTGTCTGGTGATACATAAAGAGCGTCAACAGGGCAATACAATTCGCACATAAAGCAGGTTTGACAATCACTCTGACGTGCGATTGTGGGCGGTGCATCAGGTACAGGATCAAACACGTTAGTAGGGCAAACGTTAACGCAGAGATTACACTGAATGCAGCGTGACGCGCTGACTAACTCAATCACGCTGCTACTCCTGTTGTTAATAAAGATTTATTGGTGTTGCTGAGTGGTTGAGTTTTTACCCAAACTTGATCTAGACCACCACTAATTAAGTAATGTTGTTGATTAGCATCTTGTTGGGGATAGTCTTGATGTTTGTGCATTCCTCGTGTTTCTTTGCGTTCCAAGGCACTGCTGTACATCCATCGTGCTGTAGCTACCATTGCGGCGGCTTCTCGCGCTCGGATGAGTTGACTGTCTTCTATATGGGTATCGCGGATAATCTGCCACAAGCTATTTAGGCGGGAAAGAGAATCAGATAAGCCTTTTTCTGTGCGGAAATAATTGCGATTGTAGGGGAAGACTTCTGTTTGTACTGCTTGGATGAATTCGTTGATGTTTGGACTAAAAGAGTTGTCGGCTTTTGGCTGCAACACTGCTTCACCCACACCATGAACCTGGCGTTGATGTGATTGCTGTCCTAAATTGAAGGCGTACTCGGCAGCAGAATTGCCGGCCCAATAACCGGAGGAAATCGCCCAAGCTGCATTATGGCTACCACCACCTGTAAACCCACCACAAATTAGTTCGCGGGTAGCAGCATCACCAGCTGCATAGAGTCCTGGTACAGAAGCGGCGCAGGTTTCATCAAGAATCCGAATTCCCCCTGTACCGCGCACTGTACCTTCTAGGCGTAAGGTAATGCGGAAACGTTGGGTAAATGGGTCTATTCGCGCTCGGTCAAAGGGTAAGAAAAAGTTGGGCTGTGCTAACCGCATAGATGAGCGCATCTGTTCGGAAGCTTGATCTAAAATGGCGTAAACTGGCTGTTGCAGTAAGGTTTCAGCAATGACAGAGCGGCCACGTTGGGAACCTGCGCCGGGTATTGGCGTGCCATCTTCGTAGGTAAAGGTAGCCCAGTTGTAGAAGAGGGTTTTGGTGACTGAGGAAAAGGCAGGAGAGATGCCGTAAGCATTGGAAAACTCCATACCCGACATTTCGGCACCTGCTTCTGCCGCCATCAAGTAACCATCCCCAGTTAGGATGTTGCACCCTAACGCTTTGCTCAAGAATGCACAACCACCGGTGGCGATGATAGTTGCTCCTGATATTACTCTCCATTTTTCACTAGTTTGACGGTTAATCCCAGTTGCGCCTGCAACTTTGCCTTCTTCATCTACTAGCAGTTCTAAGGCGGGGCTGTGGTCTAATATTTTTACTCCAGCGCGTTGAATTTGTCGCCGCATTAGCCGCATATATTCTGGGCCTTGGAGCGATCGCCGATAAGGTTTACCTTGATCATCAGTGGGAAAAGGATAACCCCACTCAGCTAATAAGTTGACGTTCGTAAATGTCTGATCCAAAACACGCTTCATCCAACGGCGGTTGGCTAAGAATCCCCCCAATGATTCTCTGCTCGCCATCGCAGTTTCTCGCGCTTCTGCTTCGGGCGGTACATACCAAACTCCATTGCCAGAAGCCGCCGCACATCCCGACGTGCCACAGTAGCCTTTGTCTACTAATACCACCCTCGCCCCACCAGACACAGCACTCAATGCAGCCCATGTACCTGCTGGGCCACCACCAATTACAAGTACATCTGCTTGTAAATTGAGTGCAAAATTATTTACTAACGTCTTCAACATTAACCTTCTCTCCCTTCGATAGCTGCACACCGGAGAAAATTTTTCCCTATTTGCCTAACTGCTTACTAACAGCCTTAGCTTGTCAGTTTTTGTGGCTGATTGCCAGCAGATTTACTTGTAAATTACTACGGTAACTTGACCAGTTTACCGTAGTTTAGCCATAACGAAGTCTCTCATGGTTCTCTAAAAAAAGCAAGCCTCTTAAATCAATTTCTAAGTAACGTTATATGAAGCAATCTTTATGCCTATAAAAAGGGCTTGCTTTTTACATTAGTTTATGCAAACATCACAAGAGTAATCTTTAACAACATAATATCTATCGATTTACCGTTGTTTGCTTATCTATCATCAACGATAAACCACAATTAAGGCTATTTCTACATCAGGGCTAATCTGACTCAAGGAATAGCTGAGTTAAGGAAAACCGCTAGTAAGTAGATATTCCGAGATAATATCACCAGATTTACAAACTGAATTATGCCAGTTAAAAATTTTCAATAAAAAATACATGCTGATATCAAGCCACTGTTGATTTGTCATAAAATTCGCATAAAAATTCAAAAATTTAGCTTGACAAATACACTATAAAATCCGAAAAAATTAGTCATCAACAATATTCTTTGATTTATTCATTGTAGTTGAATTAAATGACTCATAAAATTAAAGAATATTGCCAGAATCAAGTTAGGCTGGAGAATTTCCAAAAGATAGCTCTTACTAATCAGAGATAGTAGCTATCAAGAATCTGTTGTGAATTCAAGAAGAAGTAGATTGATAACTAACAAGTAAATATTTCAATCAAGCAAACTGGAAAAGAGAAATTCCTGGAATGTTCTATATCCATGTTTGCTCTTAAATCAGGTTCTATGACCTTTTGCCAGAACATAAATCCAGATTGTGCGAGAAACAACCCATGTCTAAGTTTTTGTGGAACTATTTGCTAGTTATCCCTACAGTTTTTTATGGACTTTTATTTTTACCTTCAGTAGCGAATGCAGATGTTACAACACAGGAGACTGTACCAACAAAAATTATTTCGCCTACACCTGTAGTTACTCAAGACCAAGAATCGGCTAATTCACCAACCGAAATCACAGGACAAGTCACATCAGTGTCGCAACTATCTGATGTTAGACCGACAGATTGGGCATTTCAGGCATTACAATCTTTAGTTGAGCGCTACGGTGCGATCGCCGGCTATCCAGATGGCACATTCAAAGGGAATCGTGCGTTAACTCGCTATGAATTTGCCGCTGGGTTAAATGCAGCACTTGACCGCCTCAGTGAATTAATTGCTTCTAATACGGCTGATTTAGTTAAAAAAGAAGATTTAGAGACCTTACAAAAGCTGCAAGCCGAATTTGCCCCAGAACTACAACAATTACGCGCGAGACTAGATAGCTTAGAAGCGCGGACTGCGGAAGTAGAAGCCAATCAGTTTTCTACTACTACCAAACTACTGGGTGATGCAGTATTTATAGTGGCTGACACCTTTGGCGATCGCGCCAATAATCGCCCAGCTAATGATACCAAAGACGACACTCAAACCGTTTTTGGTTATCGCTCTCGGTTAATCTTACAAACCAGCTTCACGGGTAAAGATCAACTCTCAACTATCTTATCAAGCAACACTATTCCTAACTTGACTAGCAGTACTGGCACAGCCATGACCCGCTTTACATTTGATCAGGGTACTGAGGAAGGAGTATATCTGAGCCAGTTAGTCTACCGTTTTCCTTTTGGTAAAAATGCCACTATTTGGGTAGGGCCGAGGGCATTGCAACCAGCTATCTATGCTCCAACCTTAAACTCTTCTATTGGCGGTTTAAATGGCGCTGTTTCTCGATTTGCCACCTTTAACCCGACCGTTTATAGACCTGGTTTTGACGGTGCGGGTGCGGCTTTAGGATATAAATTTAGCAATCAAGTGCAATTGAGTTTAGCTTACACAGCAGATAACACTCAGGCAAGTAGAGCCAGTGGTGAAGGTAACGGATTTGCTGATGCCAATAACATCATATTTAGTCAACTGACCATATCACCTAGCCGTCAGTTAGATATTGGTCTTGCTTACGTACATAAATATTTTGGGACTAGAACTGGGTTTAACCTAACTGGTGGTACAGGTAGTGCTTTCGCTAGAAATCCGTTTGAGCAAAACTCCACCTCAACCGATAATTTTGGGCTGCAATTTAACTGGAGAGCAAGTCGCCGCTTTGTTGTCGGTGGTTGGTTTGGTTATACACTAGCTCATCAAGAAAGCGGCCCTAATAATGATGCGACAATCATAAATGGCGCACTCACCTTGGCTTTTCCAGACTTATTTAAAGAGGGTAACGTCGGTGGATTTATTGTTGGTGTACCGCCAAAAGTTACCAGCAACGATTATCGACCTAGACCAAACGCAGCAAGTCGAGAAGATCCCGATACGTCTTTACATTTAGAGGCTTTCTATACATTTCGAGTTAATGACAATGTGCGGGTGACACCAACTTTTTATGTGATTACCAGTCCAGAACATAACGATGCTAACAATGCTATTTGGGTAGGTGCGCTACGGACTACCTTTAGTTTCTAGAGCAGAAAATCAGAATTTGTCAAATTGGGACTTGCTTTTTCCATAATTTCCTGTAAAATCATGACTATAAAATACGGTAACTCTACCGATTTACAGTAGTTTTATGTAGTCTTAATAACAATAATGCAAATTCTTTGGTTTATTCCCACGGCGCGTGACGGACATTATTTAGGAACACAACTTGGAGGACGTGATGCGACTCCAGAATATTTACAGCAAATTGCCCAAGCTGTAGATAACTTGGGTTATACGGGGGCATTGTTACCCACAGGGCCTTTTTGCGAAGACGCTTGGATAACTGCGGCCTCATTAATATCTGTCACCAAGCGGATGAAATTCCTAGTAGCAATTCGTCCCGGCATTAGTTCGCCCACCTTTGTTGCCCGCATGACCGCAACATTTGATCGAATGTCACATGGGCGATTGTTAATTAATGTCGTCACTGGTGGAGAACCAAAGCAATTAGCAGGAGATGGCTTACATTTGAGCCATGACGATCGCTACGACTTAACTGATGAATTCCTCACAGTTTGGCGGGGAATCATTAGTGGCGAGGCAGTTGATTTTCAAGGTAAATATCTCGATATTCAAGGCGGTAAACTGTTATTTCCGCCCGTCCAAAAACCCTATCCACCGCTGTGGTTTGGCGGTTCATCAGCAGCGGCAAAGCGAGTTGCAGCCAAACATATAGATACTTACTTAACGTGGGGAGAACCGCCTGAACAAGTAGCCCAAAAAATTGCTGAAGTTAAACAACTAGCAGCCGCACAAGGTAGAACAGTGCGTTTTGGTATTCGCCTGCATGTAATTGTGAGGGAAACTCAGTCTGCCGCTTGGGATGCAGCCAACGAGTTGATCAAATATATCGATGAAGATGCGATCGCTCAAGCCCAAAAAGCCTTTGCTAGTTCCGACTCCGAAGGGCAGCAACGTATGACACAGCTACACAATGGCAGTCGGGAAACCTTAGAAATTAGCCCCAATCTCTGGGCTGGGATTGGCTTAGTGCGTGGTGGTGCTGGTACAGCTTTAGTGGGCGATCCCGATACTGTTGCCGCCAGAATGTTGGAGTATCAACAACTGGGTATAGAAACCTTCATCTTCTCTGGCTATCCCCACCTAGAAGAAGCTTATCGTACTGCCGAATTATTATTCCCTCACTTGCCTTTGCAGAGTGAACCAACACTAAACACACAACCAATATTGACTTCTATTGCCAGTGAAAAATTTGCTAAACAATTAACGAGTGCCTCATGACTATTACCTTAAAAAACACCAAAAATCTCAGCATCTCGCTCAATGAATTACTCCAAAATCAGCAAATCCAAAAAATAGTCCCTTGGATTGTCCCAATTTTAGTAGTAGTGCTTTGGGAATTGTCATCAAGAACTGGTTTACTTTCTAATCGCATTTTACCTGCACCAAGCGGTGTAGTAATTACAGCATTTAAATTAGCTGCAACCGGAGAATTATTTCAGCATATAGGCATTAGTGCTGGACGTGCCATTTCTGGTTTTTTAGTTGGTGGCAGTATTGGTTTTAGTTTGGGATTACTTAATGGGATTTTTCCCCTAGCAGAAAAACTATTAGATAGTTCACTGCAAATGCTGCGGACAATTCCCAATTTGGCATTAATTCCCCTAGTAATTTTATGGTTTGGCATTGGTGACCAAGCTAGATTATTTCTTGTATCTATGGGGGTGTTTTTCCCTCTTTATCTAAATACATTTCATGGCATCCGCAGCGTTGACCCAGGCTTGATAGAAATGGGACGAGTCTATGGATTAAAACCAGTACAACTTTTGTGGCAAATTATTTTACCAGGGGCATTATCTTCAATTCTTGTGGGTGTCCGCTTTTCTTTAGGAATTATGTGGTTGACATTAATTGTTGCCGAAACAATTGCCGCTGATTCTGGCTTAGGTTATATGGCGATGAATGCCCGTGAATTTATGCAAACTGATGTCGTAGTTTTGAGTATTTTTATTTATGCCCTACTGGGTAAATTAGCAGATGCTACTGCTAGATTCTTAGAAAGAAAATGGTTAGCTTGGCATCCTAATTATCAAAATTCTTAGGCAGAATCAAGCTAACACAAAATAACAATGTAGTCAGGAGATATTATGAGTTATCAACCACAAGGAACACAACTAAGTATTTTGGATCTGACAAAAGCTTTTGGCAAAAAAACTGTTTTAAATTCTATTAATTTAGAAGTATCACCAGGAGAATTTGTTGCTATTGTCGGGCGTAGTGGTTGCGGTAAAAGTACCTTATTACGCCTTGTGTCAGGGTTAGAAAAAGCAAGTGCTGGCGGGATTCTGTTAGATGGCGAACCATTGCGGAAACTGAGTAGTTCCGTCAGAGTTATGTTCCAAGACCCACGATTGCTGGAATGGAAGCGCGTCATTCAAAATGTAGGGCTAGGATTACAAGATGGTTGGCGTGAAAAGGCGCAGTGGGCGCTAGAACAAGTGGGATTACAAGATAGAGGCGAAGAATGGCCATCTGTACTCTCTGGTGGACAAAGACAGAGAGTATCTTTAGCTAGAGCATTAGTCAGTCAACCCCGCTTATTGTTATTAGACGAGCCTTTAGGAGCCTTGGATGCGCTGACTCGGATTGATATGCAGCGATTGATTGAAAAATTGTGGCAAGAGCAGCAGTTTACAGCTTTTTTAGTCACTCACGATGTCGAAGAAGCGGTAGCATTAGCTGACCGCGTGATTGTGATTGAAGATGGCAGAATTGCTTTAGATTTACCTGTCAATCTTCCACGCCCCAGAGATAGGGGTAATGAAGCATTTGTTAGCATCAGAGAAACGATTCTTGACCAAGTAATGAATCGGGAAGGTAGCTATGCGTATAAACAGTTATTGCAGTTAGGTAGTTATTAAGTTTCAAAGAAATTGAAGCCCAAACGAAAATAACCCTGTAATTCGGTAACTTAAGATGAAGATCATTTTGCCTATCGAAATCGCTGCCGAAATTGAGCCACATCTACCATCAGATATCAAAGTTGTACTGGTTGATAGTGATGGCAATCTTGATCATGATGCGACTGAGGCCGAGATTTATTTAAGTTGGTTTTTTCTGAAAAGCCCAGTTTTGCATCGTGTATTAGCAGCAGCACCCGCATTACGTTGGCATCATGCGCCGAATGCAGGGGTAAATCATATTTTGACTCCGACTTATTTAGAACGCGACCTCATCCTCACCAATGGTGCAGGAGTTCATGCGATTCCCATTGCCGAATTTGTCTTAACTTATATACTTGCCCATGCTAAGAATCTGGCAGATTTGCAAGCTTTGCAAGCTGAACACCAGTGGAAAAGAGGTTTTCCGATTCAAGAATTGACGGATGCTACTTTGTTAATTATTGGCGCGGGCGGGATTGGTCAAGCGATCGCCTCCCGCGCTAAAGCTTTTGGGATGAAAATTATTGGTACTCGCCGTCATCCCCAAGAACTAGAAAATTTTGACAAAGTGGTGGGTGTAGATGAATGGCGATCGCACCTCCCGGAAGCAGATTATGTCGTAGTTGCGACACCACTCACCGCCGAAACTCAAAATTTAATCAATGAGGAAGTATTGCGATCGCTACCGCCTCATGCTTATTTAATTAATATTGCTCGTGGTGCTGTAGTTAACGAACCAGCATTAATCAAAGCACTCACCGAAGGTTGGATTGCTGGGGCTGCTTTAGATACAGTAGTGACCGAACCTCTACCATCAGACAGTCCTTTGTGGTCGGTTCCAAATCTTTTCATTACCCCTCACTGTTCTGGTCATTCTCCAAAAGTTCAACAGCGTTCAGTGGAACTGTTTCTTGATAACTTCCACCGCTACCAAACTGGTCAGCCTTTACGCAATGTGGTAGACAAGCAAGCAGGATATTGAAATTACAGAATGGGGATGGCGAGTAATCCCCATTCCCAAATCTAAAATTAAACGAGATGTTGCAATTAGCAGACAATCATCAAAATCACATCAGCTTAATTTTGGGAAATAAACCTGCCCTAGAGGCGTAAGAGCAGGCAAAGAAAATTTGTATCAGGAATTCCGTAAAATAGCATTCAACATTATCTGCCGTGCTGCATAACTCGTTGATAATTCTTCACTTGCAAATCAATACCAGTGATTGCAGTGCCAACTACAACAGCGTAAGCACCTAAATTTAAAGCGTGACGTGCCATTTGCGGTGAAGAAATTCCGCCTTCACAAATCACCGGAATCTTTAACTCCTCTAGCATTTGTGTCAGCAGTTCCCAACAAGGCGGAGAATCATTATTAGTTTTGGGAGTATAGCCATAAAGAGTTGTTGCCACAATATCTGCACCTGCGGCGGCGGCGGCTTTAGCTGACTCAATTGTATCCACATCAGCAATAACTGGTTTGCCTAATTCCTGATGAATGCGGGTAATTATATCTACTACTGTCTCACCACCAGGACGATGCCTTGTCGTCGCATCGATCGCAATTATA
Source organism: Nostoc sp. C96 (assembly GCF_059384975.1). NCBI lineage: Bacteria > Bacillati > Cyanobacteriota > Cyanophyceae > Nostocales > Nostocaceae > Nostoc > Nostoc sp. C96. The sequence continues at coordinate 4,120,309 of NZ_CM182020.1, forward strand.
TCGGCTCCAGCTTGAGCAACAGCAGCAGCATGATCAAACTGAGGTGTAATGTATACATCATACTTAGGGATTATTTGCTTCCATAAACCAATAATCGGAACTTTCACGCCCTCTCTGACAGCATTGATATGAATTGGTGTATCGATGCGGACACCAACAGCCCCATTATTAACAGCAGCCTGTGCCATTGCAGCTATAATTTTTGGTTCATGCAGAGGTGAATCAACAGGCGCTTGGCAAGATACAATTAGTCCTTGTTTTAGGGTTGTAAATGAGTTTTCATTTGTCATTGGTTAATAGTCAATAGTCAAAACTTGTTCTCTCAGCACGGGCTGAACGCCCCGCTACCGCCAACAGCACTAATAAATTAGGACTCAGCACTTAGCACTTTTGCTGACTGAGTAGGTATCCAAACAGTAAAAATAGAGCCGATACCCACTGTGGATTCTACTTCAATTCGACCACGATGCAGTTCTACAAGTTGTTTAGTTAATGCCAAACCAAGTCCAGTACCTTCATAACGGCGACGATAGGGTGTATCAAGCTGCTGAAATTTCTCAAACATTAATGGTAATTGCTCTTCAGCAATGCCAATTCCCGTATCTTCAACTTGAAAAACAGCAGTATGATCTTCTACCCAAATTCTCAAAGTCACACTGCCATCTTCAGGTGTAAATTTAATGGCATTAGTTAACAAATTCCAGAGAATCTGTTCTATGCGTTCAGCATCAGCACTAAAGCGATCGCGCCTTGGATCAATTTGTAAATCCAGTTTAAGATTAACTTGTTCGTTAGTGGCCTTATCTCTTAAGATTGCAACAGCATTTTCTGCCATTTGTGCTAAAGAAAATTCATTAATATTTAAAGCTGTTTTGCCAGCCTCGATTTGTGATAAATCCAGGATGTCATTAATCATTTCTAATAAATGTTCGCCACTGTCGTGGATGGTTTGCAGATAATCTCGCTGTCGTTGGCTCAACTCACCGATAGGCCAGCGCAACAACGTAGAAGACATCCCAATAACATAAGTTAACGGCGTAAGTAATTCATGGCTAATGGTGGCGAGAAATTCATTGCGTAAACGACTAGCGGCTTCAGCTGCTAACAAAGCATCACGTAAAGCCATTGTGCGTTCTAGCACCCGTTGTTCGAGAGTTTGTTTTTCTTGAGTGAGCGATCGCATTAACTCAGATTGATGAATGGCGATCGCCAATTGTTCTGCAATGGAAGTCAATAAATTTCGTTCGTTTTCATTCCACTGGCGAGGACTTTCACATTGATGAGCAATTAACAACCCCCAAAGTTTTTCCTCAAACATAATTGGGGCTGCTAACTTTGCCCTGACACGATTAGCACGAAGAAAATTTAACAAACACTCTTCCAGAGCATAAGTTTTTTCCACATCTTCAACCACTAAGGTAAAACCTTGGCGATACTTATCCCAACAAGCAGAATTGCGTGTAAAGCAATTTGTTTCTGAATAATCTAACACCGAAGAAATCGCATCTGTCGCCTTAGCTTCATAAACTATACAACCCCCATACTTGTACCAGTCTTGTATAGAGGGTTGAGAATGATTTTGCTGATTAAGCGTTAAGTTTTGGGTATTGACCCTTGGCCCTTCAAATTTATATATTACTAACCTGTCTAATTTCAAAAAATCACGTACTTGGGCGATCGCTGTTGCCATAATGACTGGCAAATCTAAACTTTTGCGGATCTGAGTTGTAACTTGATTTAATAATCTTTCTTGAGAAATTTGTTTTTGCAAAGCAATTTCAATTGCTTGACAGAAATTTTCGCCCTGATTTGCGCTTAAAGCTTCTGTTACTGCCTGATTCTTGTGTGGCAGCAGATATTCTAATAACAATAGCGTGAATTGACTTTGAAGCGTAGCATCATTAGGGCGGAGAATTTGACTGTAGAATTCCAGATTGTGACGCGTATCAGAATCACTTGCAAACAAATCCTTCAATTTGCCAACAAAGGAGGCGATCGCTTCTGAACTAAAAGTCAAGCTAGTGCTGATTGGGGCGTAGGAAGTAGAGAGTTGTGAATGCTGAGTTATAAATTCTCCCCCTGCTCCCCTGCTTCCCGGCTCCTCTGCCTCTCCTGCTTCCCTGCTCCCTTGCTCACAGGTTCCTAACAAAAGCGCACTAAACTGATCAGAAACCACCAATGTGAATCTTTGACCTTGCCATTCTTCAGATATGATAATCCTTGCCAGTACAGCTTCTGTCAGCACTAGCACAGAATTTTCCACAGATTGAGCCATTTGCTGTAACAATTCCCCAAGCTGATTAAATACAACTAAAGGCAAATTTTGAGAAAAGCTCAAATCAGGTGAACTAAGCATTTTCAAAGGTCAGGTAAAAGGGGATGAGGAGCCAGTGACTTGGAGAGATGACCTCTCTTTGAGCAACTGGTTGTGCTAGGGTGGAATGTTTTTGAATCGGGTTATAACCAACAGTTTAAGACGGTAAGGCGGGATTATGCACCGGATAAATGCTAAATCAGTCGGGTGGAATCAGTCAGAAGGTTTAATTTTTGTAGAACAAACTCCAGCGCCGTTTGTGTTTATTACGGCTGCGGATACTGACATTCAAACTTTGGCAGCAGCAGTTACCAAATTACCGACAAATTTTCCTGCATTAAGAGTCGCTAACTTATTGCAGTTACAACAACAAATCAGTATTGATGCTTATAGCGAGCAAGTTTTGGAACTTGCTGAGGTAATTATTTTACGTCTTTTAGGCGGACGTGCATACTGGGCCTATGGTTTAGAAGTGGTGCAGGAAATTGTACAACGTAACGGTACCACCTTAATTGTAATGCCAGGAGATGACGCGCTTGACCCGGAATTAGTCTCTCAATCTACTGTTTCTGTCGATATTGTGAACCAAGTATGGCAATACTTCAGCGAAGGTGGTGTTAATAATTTTGTGAATGCGTTGAAATTTATTGCTGATAGTTGCTTAGAGACATCCTTTAATTCCTTACCACCGCAAATTGTTCCTCGTGTTGGGTTGTATGAATGGGGAGAGATGAGGCAGGGAGGAAAAGAAGCTGGGAGTAAGGGAGATGAATTTTCCCCTCTGCCCCCTGCTCCCTGCCCCCCATCCTATCTCTCGCTCCCTAAAGTAGGCATTTTGTTCTACCGCGCTCATTATCTATCAGGAAATACTAAGGTGATTGACGCTTTATGTGCAGCCTTAGCTCAGAAAAACTTACAACCAATCCCAGTTTTTGTTTCTTCGCTACGTGACCCCAGTGTTCAAGATGAATTAAGCGAATTTTTCCAGCCCAAAGATACAGAACAAATCGCCATCCTGTTAAATACCACCAGTTTTTCCTTAGCGCGTTTAGATACAGAAGCACCCGAAACAGAACTGTGGCAAAACTTAGATGTGCCAGTGTTGCAAGTAATCCTGAGTGGTGGTTCCGTTGAACAGTGGGAGTCACTGTCTCAAGGGTTATCACCCCGTGATATTGCTATGAATGTGGCACTACCAGAGGTAGATGGCAGGATTATCAGCCGTGCAGTGTCCTTCAAAGCTTTGCAAACACGTAACTCTGATCTAGAAACGGATGTAGTCGTTTATGAACCAGTGAGCGATCGCATTGATTTTGTCGCTCAACTGTCCGCTAATTGGGTACGCCTCAGAACTAAACCACCCCAAAAACGCCGCATTGCTCTAATTTTGGCTAATTATCCCAACCGCGACGGTCGCCTCGCCAATGGTGTTGGTTTAGATACACCAGCTAGTTGTGTAGAAATCCTCAAAGCCTTACAAATTGCTGGTTATGAATTAGATAACTTACCAACAGATGGTAAAGAATTAATCCAACTTCTGACAGATGGTGTCACCAATGACCCCGAAGCCAGAGAGTTACGACCAGTTCGGCAAAGTCTTTCAAGTGAAGCATATCAGAAATATTTCGCCTCATTACCAGAAACAATCAAGCAAAGTATTAATGAACGGTGGGGAGTCGGGAGTCAAGAAGCATTCCCCATTCCTGGAATCCAACTCGGCAATATTTTCATAGGTATTCAGCCAGCGCGGGGTTATGACCTTGACCCTAGTTTGAATTATCACGCCCCAGATTTAGAACCAACCCATGCGTATTTAGCTTTTTATTACTGGGTCAGAGAATGTTTTGGGGCTGATGCAGTGGTACACGTCGGCAAACATGGCAACCTGGAATGGCTACCAGGGAAAAGTTTGGCTTTATCCAGCAATTGCTATCCCGAAGTTGCTTTTGGTGCAATGCCCCACCTGTACCCGTTTATCGTCAACGATCCGGGTGAGGGTTCCCAAGCCAAACGCCGCGCCCAAGCGGTGATTATCGACCACCTCACACCACCAATGACTCGTGCAGAACTGTATGGGGCTTTGCAACAATTAGAAAACTTAATTGATGAATTTTACGAAGCCGAAAGTTTAGACCCTTCAAGATTACCCGCAATCCGTGATCGCATCCGCGAACTAGTCATCAAAGAAAACCTCCACCTCGACTTAGGACTCAATACCAAAGTAGAAAATACTTCATCACAAGACCCTTCACTTTTGCCTTTTGACTTTTCACTTTTGCCTTCACTTGATGGTTATCTATGCGAACTCAAAGAAGCCCAAATCCGCGACGGCTTGCATATTTTTGGGCAATGTCCCCAAGGTAGACAACTGCGAGACTTAATAGTTGCGATCGCCCGTATCCCCAACCGCCATTCCATCGGCATCACCCGCGCCCTGTCCCAAGCCTGGGGATTAGACATAGATCCCCTAACAGACGAATTTAGCTCCTTATTCATCCTCCCAAACTCTCACTCCGCGCCTCCGCGCCTCTGCGTGAAACTTAACTCCTGTCGCACCATCGGCGATGTAGTAGAACTCCTAGAAGAACAAGCCGCCGAACTAGTAGAACAACTCCCCACTCTCCCCCCTTCCCCCCTCTCTACAACCCTAGACTGGATCAACTCAAAACTCCTCCCCGCCCTCCAACAAACCCCCGCCGAACTTACCAACTTACTCCACGGACTTGATGGCGGATACGTCCCCAGTGGTGCTTCCGGCGCACCCACACGCGGCAGACCAGAAGTTCTCCCCACAGGCAAAAACTTTTACTCAGTAGATATTCGCGCCTTACCCACAGAAACAGCCTGGGATGTTGGCAGAAAAGCAGCTGAGAACTTAATCGAAGCCTATACCCAAGAGCATGGAGAGTATCCCAAAACACTGGGATTATCTTTGTGGGGTACAGCTACTATGCGGACTGGCGGTGATGACATTGCCGAAGCTTTGGCATTGCTGGGTGTGCGCCCTGTGTGGGATGGTGCAGCGCGGCGAGTTGTAGATTTTGAAATTTTGCCGTTGTCAATTTTGGGTCGTCCCCGTGTGGATGTCACCTTAAGAATTTCTGGATTTTTCCGCGATGCTTTCCCTAACTTAATTGATTTATTTGAGCAAGCAGTTATAGCAGTCGCCGCCTTAGATGAATCTCCAACAGAAAACCCCTTAGCGGTGCAAGTTCAGCAAGATACAGAGTATTGGGTAACACAAGGTTTAACAGAACAAGAGGCAACAGTGCGATCGCAATATCGCATTTTTGGCTCCCAACCAGGGGCTTACGGCGCAGGAATTCAAGGTTTAATTGAATCGCAAAATTGGACTGATGACCAAGATTTAGCCCGCGCCTATATCAACTGGAGTTGTTACGCCTACACCAGCATTACTTCTACCCAAGACAAAGGCAAACTCACCGGAATTGCTGCACCAGAAGCATTTCAACAACGTTTACAACAAATGCAAATTGTCCTGCACAACCAAGACAACCGCGAACACGACTTACTTGATTCTGATGATTATTATCAATTTCAAGGTGGTTTAACAGTTGCCGCCCGTTCTCTGCAAGGTAAGAATCCGCAAATTTATTTTGGTGATAATTCTATTCCCACTAATCCACGCATTCGCCAACTCAAAGAAGAAATTGCGCGGGTGTATCGTTCTCGCGTGATTAATCCTAAGTGGATTGCCGGAGTTATGCGCCACGGTTATAAAGGTGCCTTTGAAATGTCAGCAACCGTTGATTTTTTATTTGCCTACGATGCCACAACTAAATGCGTAGAAGACTATATGTATCAAGGTATAGCAGAGTCTTATTTATTTGATACAACCATTTCAGAATTTATTCAGTACAATAATCCTCATGCGTTGCGTGATATTGCTGAACGATTACTTGAAGCACACAAGCGCAGTTTATGGGAGGATGTAGATATACTGACACTAGAAAATTTAAGAAATTTAGTACATCAAGCTGAAGCAGCCATCGAAGAAAAATACATCCCAGATCAATATTAATGGTGTAGGAATGAACTATGGACAACCTTGCATATTTGCACCTAGCATTTGCCTATGAAGACTGTGAATCCAGTGAATTGGTGTTGCTGAGTGATTTGTTAGACAAAGCCTCAGCACCAGACTGGAGGAAACTTTCTGGTAAGGCTTGGAAGTATATGTTACCTCTGGCGCTGACCTTGTCTATTCTCAGTAGTGTCAATAGTGTCTTGGCTCTAGAACGAGGAGATCAAGGCCCTTCTGTCAGAAATCTGCAACAAAAGTTGCAACAAGCAGGCTTTTATCAAGCACAAATCACCCAAGTTTACGATTTTCCCACCGAAGAAGCTGTCAGACGCTTCCAAAAAGCTGCGGGTTTACCAATTGATGGGGTGATGGGAGCCACCACACTCCAAAAATTAGATAACTGGCGTAAATCATCAGCAAATAGCCAAGCAAAAAAACCAACAGTTGTGCGGACATCTCAAACAACTAAAGTTGCGGCTGCTAGTACACCAGTCCAAAAAACCACAACCCAAGCCACCAAGCGCAGTAATTCTCAATACCTGATGAAAGGTGATGAAGGGGAAGAAGTGAGGGTTCTGCAAGAACGCTTGCGGGTAGCAGGTTATTACTACGGGAATTCTACAGGGATATTTGGCCCAATTACCGAAGAATCTGTGAAGCGTTTCCAAGATGCTTATAAGCTAAATGTTGATGGGATTGTTGGCCCTGCAACTCTTAGCAAATTGCCAGGAAGAGGTGTAGGTTTTGGTGAAGATACTCCGCCAAAACGAGCAGCTGATCGAGACAATCTTCGTATGGGCGATCGCGGTGAAGCTGTCAGAATTGTGCAAGAACAATTAATTAAAGCCGGATATTTACAGGGAGAGCCAAATGGCTACTTTGGTTCTTATACCTCAGATGCGGTACGTCGCTTTCAAACAGATAATTACTTAGCCGCCAGTGGAATTGCTGGCCCCACTACCAGAGCTAGGCTATATAGCAAGGTGAACAATGCGCCTAAGAGTGACTTTAGTGTTTTAGAAATTCAACGGCGACTGCGAGACAAGGGCTTTTATAAAGGGAAGCTTAACGGTGTTATGGCCGACGATACAAAAAAAGCAATTAAGCAAGCTCAGGAATTTTACGGTGTCAGTCTCAGTGATATTAGAAGCGGACGCTTTTAACATCCGCTTATATTTATCAATGTGAATCCCCAAGCCGTTACTTCCCTCCGATAACTCTGCCAATTTTAGATTTATCTTGGTCTATCACCCATTGAGTCTTAGATTGGCTAATTGATCAATCCAAAATCCAAAATTTAAAATCCAAAATTCTTTGGTTATCCTGCCCCAGTGCTACAGTGGCATTAATGCCCGTTGGCACTTGGGGCATACTGCATGAATTGTCATTTGACAGTCAAGCAGATGAAATCCTTCTTTTTGAGCAGTTTTTGCACCAATTTTTAAAATCGAATCATTTTTAAACTCAATGGTGCTGTTGCACCGAACACAAATTAAATGATGGTGATGGTGTGGGTACGGCTGATTAATTTCGTAATGTTTATGGCCTTCCCCTAATTCTAATTCCCGTAAAATTCCCATCCGTGCCATCAGCTTCAATGTCCGATAGATGGTTGAGAGACTGATACCTTCACCATCGGTTTCTAAGCGATGATACAGATCCTCCGCACTGAGGTGTTCACCTTGCGGAAGTTCTTGAAAAATGTGTAGAATTACTTCGCGCTGGGGTGTTAAACGCCAGCCTCTTTCATTTAATTCTGCTTTGAGTGAAGTAGTTGTGTAGACTGTCATACTAATTTTTCTCAACAAAGCCTATTAGTTGAGAATATAACAAATGTTGTGAGCAATTTGCAACAACTAAAGCTTATTGACAATATTTATTAAATGCTCAAACATTGTGAACCAAACTCTTAGGGCAATTCTAGATTAGCGATCGCCATCCTCAAACTACCTTGAGAAGTAGGGAAACAAAGGGTCAGTTTCTCTAGCTGCAAAAGATTATTTATAAGCTTGAGAAAGATTCTAGCCGAAGAGATCAAAGCAATTTTCTCCAGAAAAATAAGTCCAAAGTCAACAATCTATAGTTAGAATTTTGTTTGCTATTGACCATTGACCCTTGACTATTAACTGACTGACTATTAACTAACTCAGAGACTCTAAATAGTCACGGATCAGGTTACGGCGCTTGGGTTGGCGGAGCTTTTGCAAAGCTTTTGATTCAATTTGGCGTACCCGTTCCCGTGATAAATCAAGGGCGCGGCCAATTTCGGCCAAAGAATAAGGATGACCATCAGCTAAACCAAACCGCATCAGAATTACATCTCGTTCGCGGGTAGTTAAATCAGCCAACAGATTTTGCAAGTCTTTTTGTAAAGATTCTCGCATTAACATTTCTTCTGGAGTCACGCTATCGGTTTCCAGCAATTCTCCTAACTCTGTATCTTTGTCTTTACCAACTTTGGTTTCTAAAGAAACAGAACGAGGAACTCTGAGCAACACTTCTCTGACTTGAGATGGTGTCATTTCTAATTCAATTGCCAAGTCTTCTAAGGTAGGAGTCCGACCTTTTTCTTGAGCAATTTTGCGTTGCGCTTTTTTAATTTTGTTTAATTTTTCTGTAATATGAACCGGGAGGCGAATTGTGCGACTAGAAGTAGCGATCGCTCTTGTAATCCCTTGACGAATCCACCAGTAAGCGTAAGTACTAAAGCGATAACCTTTAGTTGGATCAAATTTTTCTACGGCTCTTTCTAAACCAAGAGTTCCTTCTTGAACTAAATCCAATAATTCCAAACCACGATTTTGGTATTTCTTCGCAACAGAAACCACAAGACGCAGGTTCGCCTTGATCATGTGTTCTTTGGATTGCAGTCCTTGAGACTGAATTTGCTCCAATTCTTCTACTGTAATCTTGGCAATTTCAGCCCAACGGCGTTTGCCTTCTGACAAAGTTGGCTTGAGATCTGACAACTGCACACCAGCAGTAGCAGCCCATCTTTCTAAAGATGGACGGTGGCCGAGTTCAGATGCTAAACGTTCTTGAACTTCAATTAATCGCAGATAGGGCGCAACTACAGCATCTCCTTGCTTGGCGGCATTAGCAAGTACTGTCCGCATCCGTAGGTAGCGCTGAACTTTTTGAGCTTCTGAAACTTCTTCATCACGCCCCAACAACCGGACTCGTCCAATTTCCTGAAGATATAGACGTACCAGGTCTGTGCTGCGGCGGTTAGTATTTGCACCAAAACTAGCAGGGTCAACAGAAACTATCTCCAAGTCTTGGAGATCTTCGACCGACAAATCACCGTCGTCAACCGTGAGATCTGGGTCTAAAACCTGGCGGGACTTTTGGGAATTGTAGGCGGCATCCGGGTAAAAAGATGTTGCTGGCATATCGTCTCAATGGCTCCAGGTAACAATAGATTACGGTGAGTCAGCGCTGTAGAAGGGTTTCCCCAATCTAGGCGACTGCGTTCCCCGAATGGGTTCTGGAAATAGAACCCGAAGGGTCAGCTAATCAAAATCAACTGTTGCTATTGTTCCCGTGATTCAAGATGAAATAACACGGTAGAGGATTCCAATACAATTTTTTTTCAAAAACTGCACTAGTGTTTCCAACATTAAATGCCGAAATCCTTCAGCAGCTGAACATTTGATTGAACCAATAGCTATTCAAATCTACAGATAGGCTTTAATTTCTGAGCTACCTAGTCAGTATTTCAACTTAATAAGTGATAAATGTTACTTTTCTAACTGGTATAAACATCTTTGAGTAAAGTTATGTTTAACATCTGGTTAGTCATATCTACATGGCTCTAAAAGTAATTTCCTGACGATTTAGTATTTTCTGTTTCAGGATTGTTGAGAAGTGGAGGTAAAAAGAAAAGCCAATAAAGTATGAAATTTCATACTTCTAGCGGTAGCGGGGCGTTCAGCCCGTACTGAGTAAAAATACTAGCCAATATTTCATACTGGGCTATTAAATAAGTTTCGTTGGGACTTTCTTCTGGCTTTTAACCATTGACAAATGACCTATGACAAATGACTAATATCAGTGATACTCTGGCTTGATGTTCCGCAACATGAGTTCATCAAGTGCTTGTTGAGGCGTAACTTCACTCTGAAGTAAGCGATAAACTTGTTCAGTGATGGGCATATAGATATTTTGTTGCTGGGCTAATTGCATCAAAACTTGGCAAGTATTGACTCCCTCGGCAGTTCCTGGCAAATTAGCAAGAATATTTGTCAGGGTTTTACCACAAGCCATTTGATAGCCGACTTGGTAGTTACGACTTAAAGGACTATTGCAAGTGGCTAACAAATCTCCCAGACCTGACAAACCATAAAAAGTTTCCGTTTTCGCACCTAAAAAATTGCCGATGCGAACCATTTCTGTAAGTCCACGGGTAACTAAGGCAGCTTTGGCGTTGGTTCCCAATTGTAAGCCATCACACACACCAGCTGCGATCGCCATCACATTCTTCAGTGTTCCCCCTAATTCCACACCCAGGGGATCGGGATTGGTATAAACTCGGAAACGCGGTGAAGAAAATACCAGTTGCACTTTTTCGGCCGCAGTGGAGATGTTGCTGGCTACTACGGTTGCAGCTGGTAATAATTTTTGAATTTCTGCTGATAAATTCGGGCCTGATAAAACAACCACTGGATGATTAGGAAATGCGGCTTGCCAAATTTGCGTCGGCGTAGCAGTGGTTTGTGGTTCTAACCCTTTGGTTGCTGTGACAAAAATTGTTTCTGGTAAAAGGGGGCAAGATTGTACTTGTGAGGCTACAGTTCTTACCCCTTTCATGGAAATAGCAGATAGCACGATTTGAGCATCTTGAACAACAGCTTGGAGCGTTTCTGTTCCTTGACGCGACCATAGTCGCACCTTATGACCATTGGCTGCTGCTAGATTTGCTAAAGCTGCACCCCAAGCACCTGCACCCAAAATTGCAATGGTAGTTTCTTGCACCACTTTCAACAGTTCTCAGTTATCAGTTATCAAGTCTACTCCCTGTTTACTGATGACTGATAACTGATTTATCAGCACTCAGCACTTTTCTGGGATAGCGTTCCATTAACTCTCGAACTTGTTCAGCATGATATGAACTTCTGGTTAAGGGAGAAGAAACAACTTGTAAAAATCCTAGTTCTTCACCAAATACTTGCCAAGCAGCAAATTGTTCTGGGGTAACAAACGCATCAACTTGCAAATGTTTTTGACTGGGTTGGAGATATTGTCCAATTGTCAAAATGTCACAATCGACGGCGCGTAAGTCTTGCATGACTTGGCGGATTTCGCTATCGGTTTCGCCCAAGCCCACCATGATGCCAGATTTAGTGTATGCCCAAGGTGCAATTTGCCGCGATCGCTGCAATAATTCGAGAGTGCGATCGTATTTTCCTTGGGGACGCACCCGACGATAAAGCCGTGGAACCGTTTCTGTATTATGGTTGAGTACTTCTGGATTAGCTTGGAGAATTATTTCCAAAGCATTCCAGTTACCACACAAATCAGGAATTAATACCTCAATTGTGGTGTGAGGTGAGACACTACGCACCGCACTAATGCACTCCACAAACTGATAAGCGCCGCCATCTGGTAAATCATCTCGGTTGACAGAAGTAATTACGACATGATTCAGCCTCATACGGCGAACTGCTTCTGCTAATCTAGCTGGTTCTGTGGGGTCTAAAGGTTTTGGCTTTTTCTCAAAATCAATATCACAGTAAGGGCAAGCACGGGTACAAGCTGGCCCCATAATCAAAAAAGTGGCAGTACCTGCATTGAAGCACTCACCAATATTCGGACAGGACGCTTCCTCACAAACCGTATTGAGTGCTAAATCCCGCAAAATTTCTTTAACGTTACCGACGCGCTCCCATTGAGGCGCTTTTACTCGCAACCAGTCTGGCTTTTGGTTAACAGTCACAATCCACTTTTACCACTGAAAGTTATACAAATCTAATCGTAGCAAGCAATCTATATATATAGTTGTCATTGCTCATTTTGTTTTTCTGCCTCATACAGTTCAATATCTGCTGATTTTCTAGTTTCTCTGTCTACTCGCTTTTTCAAGACATTTGTGGTATCATAATAAAAATATTTACTATTTTTTAGCGGGATGTAGCGCAGCTTGGTAGCGCACTTCGTTCGGGACGAAGGGGCCGCTGGTTCGAATCCAGTCATCCCGACATAGGTTTTGAGCTTAAGCAATTATTCTGGGTGGGCTGAAGAATTCATCTCCGGCTTAGGGAACTTTTTATTTGTTATTCTGTCTAAAAAGGTCAATTGCTTTCTTGGCAAGCCCATTTAAATTATCGATACTTCTCACCTTGAGTTGAGATATCCTTCAAAAGATATATTGACTTAAGGTAAATAGTTTTGAAATATTATTTTTGTCATTGTATAGATAAGATAATAAGTATACTTTTTCTCGTTGTATACTCATTGTCATTTTTTGCCTTTTTGTCCAGTCAAAAATGTGAATTTCGTTGTATCTCAACATGTGTATCTTAAGTAATTGAGAACATACGAAACTTTTTAGTCAATAAATTACTTAACTGCTAGTTGATGTATTTATTACTTTAATATGCCATTGAACATTTATAATTCAGTAGATGAATTAACTACAGAGAGTAAGACTATATGACTATATTATATTACTTCACAATTACTTTATAAAGTCAGCTATTTTTAAAACAAAGGATGAAGATATCACTTTTACGTAACAGTAATTTCCACAAGGTGTTATAAATTAATTTTAGTATAAACAATTAAAAATCAGTGATTATACTAGAAGAATGCTTACAAAATTAAGTTCATCTGAAAATGTTAGTGTAGTAGCCTCAAGAGAACAAATTTGTTCAGAATTACAAGGAGAAGTGGTCATACTTGATATTAAATCTGGTGCTTATTATGGACTGAATCAAGTAGGGGCTAGTATATGGAATTTCATTCAATCACCTAAGACTATCAAAGAAATTCAAGATGCTATCTTAGCAGAATATGAAGTAGAAGCAGAGGTATGTAAACTTGATATTTCGGATTTGCTAGAAGACTTAGCAGCGAAAGGATTGATAGAAATTAAGAATGAAACGTCTGCTTAAAATACTGCAACTAACCAACAGCGATCGCCAATTTTTATTAAGTACGTTCATGTTACTGGGATTAGTGCGGCTAGGAATGCGGTTACTATCCTTTAATACTTTAAGAAAACTCATAAATCAGCACAGTCAGCCAAACTCCAGTCTAAAACCAGTTTCTTTAAATAAAATTGTTTGGGCGATCAACATTAGCACGCGTTACACCCCTGGTGGAGCTAAATGCCTAGCGAGGGCTTTAACTTGCCAAATATTAATGACTCGCTATGGTTATTCACCTGAATTACGTATCGGAGTCGTTAAAGGCAAAGCTGGAAACTTAGAAGCTCATGCTTGGATTGAAACTCAAGGACAAGTAGTCATCGGCTATCTTCCTGATCTCTCACGCTTTACTCCATTGCCGTCTTTTGCAGGGATATAAATCATGAGTGGCATAGTTGGCATTTACAATCTAGATAGTCAGTCAGTTGAGCCACAAAAGCTGGCTGTGATGGTAGATGCGATCGCTCATCGGGGGCCTGATGGTGCAGATGTATGGTGTTCTGGCGCAATTGGTCTAGGTCATCGGATGCTGTGGAGTACTCCAGAATCGCTCCTAGAGAAATTACCTTTAGTTGATCGCAATGGCGAGTTAGTCATTACAGCAGATATCCGTATAGATAACCGAGATGAACTAATATCTGCATTATCCATTGATAATTGCCCACCCGAAAAAATCACAGATAGCCAGTTAGTACTGGCGGCTTATGCAAAATGGGGTGAGCAATGTCCAAACAAATTACTGGGTGATTTTGCATTTGTGATCTGGGATCAACAGAAGCAGACATTATTCTGTGCCAGAGATCATTTTGGCATCAAACCCTTATATTATTACTATCAACCTGGAGAAAAATTTTACTTTGCTTCTGAGATAAAAGCGCTTTTGTGTTTACCAGAAGTGACGAAAGTGGTGAACGAAGTTGCGATCGCCAACCATTTACACCCATTTACAGAAGATAAATCTATTACTGCCTATAAAAATATCTATAGATTACCTCCGGCTCACACAATGACAGTGGGTTACATGGGTGGATTACAATCTCACGCCTACTGGTCTTTAAAAGTGGGTCAAGAGTTAAGACTAAACTCAGATGCAGAATATGCAGCAGCTTTCCGAGAGGTGTTTACTGAAGCAGTTCGTTGTCGCTTACGCAGTGCATTTCCTGTTAGTTGTCACTTGAGTGGTGGCTTAGACTCCTCTTCCATTGCTTGTGTAGCCAGAGATATATTGCAAGAAAAAGGCGCACAACTGCACACTTTCTCGAATATTTTTGCAGATGTTCCAGAATGTGATGAACGTCAATATATTAACCCTGTATTAAATCAGGGTGGATTTATCCCCCATTATGTCCACGCCGATCAATCAGGACCTCTATCGGAATGGCAGGACTACTATAAATACATGGAAGAACCCTTTATTGGGCCTAGCCATTTTCTGGTATGGGGATTAAATCGGGCTGCTCAACAAGCAGGTATTCGCATTTCTTTAGATGGTTTTGATGGTGATACAACAGTATCTCACGGGGTAACATATTTCGCCGAGTTAGCACGTCAAGGAAAGTGGGAGACGTTTATCCAAGAAGCTGAGGCAATATCTCAACACTTTGATACCTCGTTGGCAGCCATTTTCTACAAATATGCAATTACCTATTTACAGGAGTTAGTCAAACAGAGAAAAATGCTCACTTTTGTGCGAACTGCGTTGCAAATCAGTCAGCATTTTCGAGTTTCGAGGCGGAAATTGTTCGTCACTTACGGAATTAAACCCTTGGTTCCTCAATATATCTTGAAGATTTGGCGATCGCTCCGCGGTCACAAACAAAATCAACCTCAAGTCATTTCTTTAATCAACCCTCACTTCGCCAAACAAGTCGGGATAAATCCTCTAACACCATCTCATGATCAAGACCAAAATCCAGCTATTACAGTGAGAGAGGAACAATGTCGTACCTTAAACTCTGCCTTGTTTACCACAGTTCTGGAATTAGGAGACCTATGTTCTGCTGCATTTTCTCTAGAGTCACGTCATCCATTTATGGATAAACGTTTGATTGAATTTTGCCTATCTTTACCACCAGAACAAAAGCTCAATCAAGGATGGTATCGCCTAGTGATGCGGAGAGGTTTAGAAGGTATTCTTCCCCAAGAAGTACAGTGGCGTGGTGGCAAAACCAACATGACACCCAACTTCCAGCGTGGGTTATTGCATTTTGATCGGCATCTGTTAGATGAAGTAATTACCAATGATGCCAATAATCTTCAAGAATTTGTGGATCTCAACACGCTCCGCAGATACTACGACAATCTTATATCTACAACAGAGGATGCAAATGATGATTCTACAATTCCAGTTTGGAAAGCTTTAACACTCGCTCTTTGGCTGAACCATAACCAAATAAACCATAAGTCGGACTAGGGGTAGCGCATTTTTAGCCTGCTCCTACCTAGGCTGAATTGGTGAATAATATCTCAAAGCCAACATCTAGTCCAGTTACAAATCAACAAAAACAACAGGAGACTTAACAATGAAAAAAGCTTACGAAGCTCCTCAACTCACAAACTACGGTAGTGTGCAAAATATTACCAATGCTTTTGGTCACTCAGGTGGAAGAGATACCTTCCTAATTGGAAGTAATCCTACTCCTATTCCTGGTTCAACTATTGGACTCAGTGGTTCCCAAAATGGGGTACTCATTCCCAATCGCTAAGACAAAGAACGATGAAACAATACCAATTTGGTAATTTGTCATACTCGCTCTTTGACTAAATCATAACCAAAACAAACCATAAGTCTGACTAGGGGCAGTGCATTTTTAGCCTGCTCCTACCTAGACTAAATTGGGCAGGATCTCCAAGCCAATATTGATAGCAAAGTACTGAGTATCAAGCCATTAGCTATCAGGCTTTGAGTAATCAATATTGACCTACCCTAAATGACTACGGCTATATATTCCAGCAAAAGATAAACGAAGCAAGCAAGAGACAGAAAATATGAAAAAAGCTTACGAAGCTCCTCAAATAATGAACTACGGTAATGTTCAAGATGTTACCCATGCTTTTGGCGACGATGCTACGGCGGATACTATCTTCATTGGAAATAATCCTACTCCGATTCCTGGCTCAGTCCTAGGACTAGATGGTTGTCTAAATGGAATACTCATTCCCGTAGGTAGCAATCGAGGAAGATGAATACTTAAAATTCGCTCTTTGGCTGAATTCTACATAAAACAAACCATAAGTCTGACTAGGGGCAGTGCGGCTTTAGCCTGCTCCTACCTAGACTGATTTGGTGAATGTCTCAAAGCCAACATCTAGTTTAGTAAGAAATAAACAAAACCAACAGGAGACCCAAACAATGAAAAAAGCTTACGAAGCTCCCAAATTAACAAACTACGGTAGTGTTGAAAACGTTACCCATGCTTTTGGTGCAACAGATAATGCAGATACTTTCCAAATCGGAAATAATCCTACTCCGATTCCTGGCTCAGTCCTAGGGCTAGATGGTTCCCAAAGTGGAGTACTTATTCCCCAATAAGAGTTCTAGACAAGTTATGAGTGTAATGGTACTAACTGGTTTTACCATTACACCCAAATATACTCTAGAACTAAGATAAACTTCAGTATTCCTAGAAAATAGAGCTTTTTAGGACTACTGGAAAACTTAAATCAGATGTTTGGAAACATCAGGAAAACTATTTCCTGATGGCTTCCTTTATTACAGATTGTCAGAAATTTGTCAATATAACAGCGTTAGTAAAATTGAGTTTTGCATAACCAAAAATAGTTTTTTAGTAGTCATCCAGCAATATTATTAGATGTACGTTTACACAGCATACAACTTAGGCATTCACTCCGAATTACCCTTACCTGAACTCATCCCCAGTGACAAACCAGCGGATGTAGTTATCCGCTTGGGTAAGCTAAATGAACCACAACAAAAGCGTAGTGATGGTGGTAACTACCTATTAGCGAGAATTGCTGAATTCGGTATGGTGTTGGTGAAAGACGGTAAAGAAATTGTCATTGACCCCAACCCAGGTGTTGATGAGGATATGATCCGGACTTTTCTGGTGGGTGTGATTATTTGTGTATTGCTAAGACAGAGGGGCTTGCTTGTCCTTCATGCTAGTAGTGTAGTCATCAATGGTAATGCTGTGGCCTTTATGGCTGACTCTGGTTTTGGTAAGTCAACTTTAGCAGAATGTTTTCACGCTCACGGCTACAGCATTTTGACAGATGATGTTTTGGCAATTCAAGTTGGTGAAAAACAATCGCTAGTAATTCCTGGGTTTCCGCAAATTAAGCTTTGGCCAGATGCGGTGGCTTCTTTTGGCCATGTACCAGAAAGCTTACCTTTACTAAATTCCCAAACTGTGAAGCGTGTTCATCGATTGCAAGACGGCTTCTTTCAACAATCTGTACCTCTGAAAAAAATTTATGTTTTAGGTTGGGGAACTCACGCAGAAATAGTTCCTTTAGAAGCAAAACAAAGCTTTGGAGAATTAGTCCGACACTCTAGAGAAATGCAAGCTTTGACTGCGCCAGAATTTCTCAAAGAACATTTTAGGCAATGTATGAGTGTAGTTCAACAAGTGCCGATTTATAGTTTACGGCGGCAACGTTCGTTAGCGGCACTGCCTGAGTTGGTGAAGTTAGTAGAAAATGACCTTGTTCAAGGGAACCTATCTGCCGTTACAATCTAAAGTCTAAGAAATTAGAGTTGACATTTGCACATTCTTTACTGCGATCGCCATTTTAAATATGCAACTAGGCAAAAAAATTCGAGATAAGCTACAAAATACTCTGCGACTTTTGCCTGCATTGCGTTTAGTATGGCAAAGTAGCCCTGGTTGGACGATCGCCCGTGTAGTCTTACTGACTATTCAAGGTATCTTACCAGTAATCTCAATTTATCTCTCGAAACTCATTATTGATGCAGTAGCTGCCAACCTGAGCCTAGCAGACAAAGCAGCAGCATTTCGTAATGTTTTAGTCTTAATTGCGATCGCTGGTGGAGTGACTTTATTAACCACTCTGGCTAACTCCTTAACAGAACTAGTCACCACTGCCCATTCTCAACGGGTAACTGACTATATGCAAGGAATTATTAACGCTAAATCTATTGAGGCTGACCTAGAGTATTACGAAAATTCTTTATACTACGATACCTTACAAAGAGCGCAACAAGAAGCACCTTATCGACCACCGCAAATTCTCAATCGTTTAGCACAGATTGGGCAAAATAGTATTTCTTTAGTAGCAATGATTGGTTTGTTACTAACACTCCATTGGGGCATTTTGGGTGTTTTATTTGTGGCTGCATTACCAGCAATGTTAGTGCGCGTCAAATATAGCCGTATTATGTATGATTGGCAGCGCAAATGGACACCGATGCAACGTCAAAGTTTTTATTTAGCTTGGATGCTGACATCAGACCAATTTGCTAAAGAAATTCGCTTATTTGATTTAGGTCACTACTTTAGTAATTGGTATCTCCGCATCCGCAGACAAATCTATAAAGAAAGCCTGAAAATTTTCACCCGCCGCTTTATAGCTAACTTTGCAGCAGAGGCGATCGCTGGAATTATCATATTTGCTATTTATGCTTTAATTATTTATCAAGCTATCAACGGAGTTCTGCGTTTAGGTGATTTGGTGCTTTATTATCAAGCACTACAACGAGGACAGAACGATATTAAAAGTTTATTAGCTAACGTTTCGGCGCTGTACGAAGATAATTTATTTTTAGGTAATCTCTACGAGTTTCTTGACCTTAAACCCAGATTAATTGATCCGGTAAATGCCAAACCAATACCGCGACCAATGCAGACAGGTATTGTGTTTCATGATGTGAGTTTTCAATACTCTACTACAACCCGTCAAGCACTGCATAATATCAATTTGAACATCAAACCGGGAGAAGTAGTAGCACTAGTTGGTGAAAATGGTTCGGGAAAAACAACTTTAATTAAATTGCTATGTCGCTTGTATGATCCAACCGCTGGTAGCATCACTATTGATGGTATCGATATTAGAGACTATAAAATTGCTGAATTACGCCGCGACATTAGCGTGATTTTTCAAGACTACGCTAAATATAATTTTACAGCCCAGGAAAATATTTGGTTAGCTAACATTGAATTGCCCGCTAATCGAGAAAGTATTATGACTGCAGCGCGGCGTTCTGGTGCAGATGATGTGATTACTAAATTACCCAAAGGGTATGACACAATTTTGGGTAAATTATTTGATCAAGGAGAAGAATTAAGTATTGGTCAATGGCAAAAAATAGCCTTAGCGCGGGCATTTTTAAGAGATTCTCAGTTGATAGTTTTAGATGAACCTACTAGTGCAATGGATCCGAAAGCGGAATATGAAGTGTTTGAAAAATTCCGTCAATTGATCCAAAATCAAGCAGCAATTTTAATTAGCCATCGTTTATCTACAGTTAAGATGGCCGATCGCATTTATGTCATGGAAAACGGCACAATTATGGAAAGTGGCACTCACGATGAACTAATCAAGTTGGGTAGTCGTTATGCCTATTTATATGAAACCCAAGCCAAGCAATATCGTTAGTGATAGTGCTTTAAAGCCCTGTGGGTATGGCTGCGCTTAGAGAGGTAGCGGGGCGTTCAGCCCGTGCTGAGTTAAAAGTGTTAGTTTTCCATCAAAATCAACCGTAAGGGGTCTAAACGCACATACCAAGGGTAAGGTTGGTCTTTAATCTGTACCCATTTTTCTTTGAACACCTCCGCTTGTAGATGATAGTCTTGGGGATTATTCGGAGAAGTGTGTAGTTTTAAGAATAAAGTCATGCGATGAGGCGTTTCACTTGTTCGCACTAGCCAACAGGGAAAGGTATTAACTTGAGTTGAATCAGGGGAAAAGATTAGTTGATGAGCGCGAAGACCAACGTGAGATAGTTCATCGGGAATTGGTTGGACAACTTCGAGGTGACAACCCCAATCCAGTGCTTGTATTTTTTGGGTTCCTTGAACGACAGCGCGAGAAAAATTCTTACAACCAGTTAATTGAGCAACACTCACACTAGCAGGATGCTCGAAAACATCATATTTAGAACCTTGATGTACGGCTTCACCATTTTCCAATACCAATAAATTTGGACAAACTCGGTAAGCTTCATCCATATTATGAGTCACAAACAAAGCGACACCTTGGTAATCGGCTAAAGTTGCAGTCATTTGCTGTTCTAATTGACTACGCAGATGAGTATCAAGGGCGGAAAATGGCTCATCTAAAAGTAAAGCTTCTGGTTGACTCGCCAAGGCTCTAGCTAAAGCCACCCGTTGTTGTTGACCGCCTGAAAGTTGATGGGGATAGCGATCGCCTAATCCTTGCAATTGCATCGCTATGAGTTGTTCTTCAATTTGTCCGCGCACACTTGACGCAGATAATCCTTGCGGTAAGCCAAAAGCGATATTTTCAGCCACCGTCATATTTGGGAATAGAGCATAATTTTGGACTAAAAAACCAATGCGGCGATCGCGGCTGGGTAGATTAATCCCCTTTTCGGAGTCAAACAAAACTCTACCATTCAAGACTATCCGCCCTCTAGTTGGCGTTTCAATTCCCGCAATGCAACGCAAAATCATACTTTTACCTGCGCCGGAACCGCCTAACAAGCCTAGTGGTTGCTCATCGCTACTGAAGAAAACTTGCAAATGAAAACTGGGCAATTTTTTTTCAATGTCTACAAACAGTCCTATTTCGGAAGTTGGTGCAGACGCAGAATAAGATTTAGTCAATCGTCTTTCTTGTTTTCTTGTTCCTACTTCCTTGCGTCTTCCTTGTTGTCTCAATTCCTGCCAAAAATTGACCGCAAAAATTCCCGATAATGAAATGATCATAATTGCGATCGCCCAAAACCAAGCTTCATCCATTGCGCCTGCTTCCACAGCAAAATAAATCGCCATTGGAATCGTCTGGGTTTGTCCGGGAATATTCCCAGCCAGCATTAAGGTTGCACCGAATTCGCCCAATGCACGGGCAAAAGCCAAGGTCGTCGCTGCTAAAATTCCCGGTAAGGCTAAAGGTAAACTAATTCGCCAAAAGATTGTTGATTCACTTGCGCCTAGGGTTCTCGCCACCCGTAACAAATTACCATCAATTTGTTCAAAAGCTCCTAGTGCAGTTTTATACATTAATGGGAAAGAGACAACAGTCGCGGCGATCGCTGCACCATACCAAGTAAAGACAATAGTTATATCAAAAGGCTCCATGAGTTTCCCCACAGGCCCATTTTTACCAAAAAATAACAACAACAAAAAACCGACAACTGTTGGTGGTAAAATCAACGGCGCAACAAAGATACTCTCAATTAAAGATTTCGCTTTACCGCGATAACTGAGCATCCAATAAGCCGCAGCTATCCCCACAAAAAAAGTAATAAATGTGGCTAATAATGAAGTTTTCAGAGATATCCAAAGAGGTGATAAATCCTGTGGCATAGTTTATCAAATATCTATCTTTTATCCAAGATGTATTTTTCTATCAACTTCCAGCTAAGACAAAACCCTGTTTTTTAAATACACTTTTAGCTTCATTATTACTAGATAAAAACTGCTCAAAATCTTGAGATACATCAATATTTTTACTACTTTTGAGTACTGCAATAGGATAGACAATCGGGGAATGACTGTTTTCTGGTGCAGTGGTTATTATTTTGACTTTTGCAGTACTTTTTGCATCGGAAAGGTAAACTAAACCAGCATCAACATTACCGGATTCTACATAGTTCAAAGCTTGACGTACATCTTTAGCGTAAACAAATTTACTTTTAATTTTGTCAGCAATTTTTAACGCAGTCAAAACTTGTTGAGCATATTGTCCCGCAGGTACACTCTTGGGTTCACCTAAAGCAACTTTCTTAATTTGAGGCGAAGTTAAATCTTGAAAATCTGATATCTTTGTAGAATTTTGTGGGGCAATTAATACTAGTTGATTTTGCAATAAATTCTTCTTAGTACCATCAACTAACAAACCCTTTTTATCCAGTGCATCTATTTGTTTAGTGGCGGCGGAGATGAAAACATCAACTTTTGCGCCTTGTTCGATTTGCTGCTGCAAAGCACCCGATGAACCAAAGTTGTAGGCTAGGTTAATGTTTGGTTTTGCCTGATTGTAAATTGGTTTGATTGCTTCGAGTGCATCTTTGAGACTAGCTGCGGCTGAAATAGTTAAAGTGGTTAGTTGGGGTGTTGGACTAGCACTTGTGGCTGAGTTAGGTGTATTTGCTTGATTACAACCAATAACTAATAGGCAAGCAAACAATAACCAACAACTAAAAGCTAAAATGCGTTTAGGACTCATTAGCAATCTTTCAATTCATCTGTTATTTACCAACTTAACACGAAAAAAGTTGGTAAATAACGTTGAATTACTGAAATATACAGAAATCTGAAATTTATTTACTGACAAACTAACAATCTTGATTATTGTAGTGGTGCGTGACCCTTTGCTGTAACACACACTACTAAATATTTACTGGATAAATAGGCTTTAACACTTAATTTTGGCTACTCACCTTTGTGAGTAAATCCTGACTTTTCTAGCCAATAAAAAGCCCCCGGTTTTTGCCAGGGGTATCTATCTCTATCAGCATCAACCTATTCCTACAACAATGAGAATCGCATTTGTTGGAATTTATTGCATCCGCACTCATGCGTTTTTTGCATAATTTTGATTCGTTTATTACAAATAAGTATCGAAGATGCAAGAGATCGCACCAAATTTCCCAAAAAAAAAGGCTTAACAGCAGGTTAAGCCTTGAAATGTCCTAGTGCTTAAGCAGACATCCGTGATTAATGTAAACGTACTAGCTTGACAGTTCATCTTCCTAAAGGAAGTCATTTATACTTTGGAGAAAAAACTTGAGAAAAATGACACATCGCGTTAAGCTTCCTTAGCGTAACTGCACGCTGTGACATCAGGCGATGACAAATCAACACTCTCCAGAAATTCCTGACTACACTTGGAATCGTCCCATCGGTTTAGGCTGGGACAAACCTTATACAGTCCGCTATGCCAGTAATATTGATGATGGCCCTTGGCATGGGATGCCGTTGGGTGGTTTTGGTGCAGGTTGCATCGGGCGTTCTTCTAGAGGAGATTTTAACCTGTGGCACATCGATGGCGGTGAACATATCTTTAAAAATGTGCCGAGTTGTCAATTCAGTGTGTTTGAGTCTCATGGCACATCTTCTCAAGCCTACGCTTTATCTACTCAATCACCAGAAGATAATAGTCTCAATGCTTGGCAATGGTATCCAGCCAGTACAGGCAGGGGAGCAGAGGAGCAGGGGAGCAGGGGAGAATTTACTTCCTTTCAAACAGGGACTTATCATGCTTTATATCCGCGTAGTTGGTTTGTGTATGAAAATGTCTTTCAAGCACAGCTAACTTGTGAGCAGTTTTCGCCAATCTGGGCAAATAATTATCAAGAAACGAGTTATCCGGTGGCGGTGTTTTTGTGGAAGGCGCATAATCTCAGCAATGCACCGATTACTCTCAGCATTATGCTGACTTGGGAAAATATGGTGGGCTGGTTTACTAATGCGTTGAAGTCGCCGGAAGTCAAGATCCGCGATGATGGTAGCCCAGTTTATGAATATCAGCCGCGCTGGGGTGAAAGTCAGGGAAATTACAATCAGGTAGTGGAAAATTCCGAATATTTTGGTTGTTTTTTAGGCAGAGTGGGAATTAGTGAACCTGTACAGGAAGGTGACGGGAGTTGGTGTATTGCAACTGTGAAACATCCCCAAGTGGAAGTTTTTCACCACAGTAAATGGCATCCTGAAGGTACGGGTGAGGAGGTATGGCAAAGCTTTGCGGCTGATGGTTCTTTACCTAATTATCTAGATACTAATCCAGCAGGAGAAAATCAACGTCTAGGAAGTGCGATCGCAGTTCGCTTCACTCTCCAACCAGGGGAAACTTTAGAAATTCCCTTTGTGTTGGCTTGGGATTTCCCGGTAACAGAATTTGCCGCGGGAGTGAATTATTACCGTAGATATACAGATTTCTTCGGTAAAGACGGGAATCAAGCCTGGAAAATTGCGACTACTGCCTTAGCAAATTATCAAACATGGCGATCGCAAATTCAAAGTTGGCAAGCGCCAATTCTCAACCGCGAAGATTTGCCAGATTGGTTCAAAATGGCGTTATTTAATGAATTATACGACTTAACTAGTGGTGGTACTCTCTGGAGTGCAGCATCAGAAATCGATCCTATCGGCCAATTTGCGGTGTTGGAATGTTTAGATTACCGCTGGTATGAAAGTTTAGATGTGCGGTTATACGGTTCCTTTGGCTTGCTGCTACTATTTCCCGAATTAGAAAAGTCGGTGATGCGGGCGTTTGCACGGGGAATTCCCCAAAGTGATGACCATCAACGGATTATTGGCTATTACTATACCATTGGTGCAGATACAACAACCGCCACCCGTAAAGTTGCTGGTGCCACACCCCACGATTTAGGCGCACCCAATGAACACGTGTGGGAGAAAACTAATTACACCTGCTATCAAGACTGTAATTTGTGGAAGGATTTAAGCTGCGATTTTGTCTTGCAAGTTTACCGCGATTATTTGCTGACTGGTGCTGATGATGTCGAGTTTTTAGCAGATTGTTGGGATGCAATTGTTCAAACTCTGGATTATCTGAAAACTTTCGACAAAGATGGTGATGGAATTCCAGAGAACTCTGGCGCACCAGATCAAACCTTTGATGATTGGCGGTTATTGGGGGTGAGTGCTTATTGTGGTGGGTTGTGGTTGGCGGCTTTGGAGGCAGCGATCGCAATTAGTGATATTTTAATAACGAACCAGGGAGATGCAGAGAAAGGGAAACAGAAGTTGATTTATGAGGGTTGGTTACAGCAATCTCTCCCAATTTATCAGGACAAGTTGTGGAATGGACAATATTACAGGTTAGATAGTGGCAGTGGTTCTGCTGTGGTGATGGCAGATCAATTATGTGGGCAATTTTATGCCAGATTACTAGAACTACCGGATATTGTACCGAGCGATCGCGCTTTATCTGCCCTGAAGACTGTGTATGATGCTTGTTTCTTGAAATTCCAAAATGGTGAATTTGGTGCGGCGAATGGTGTGCTTCCCGATGGTTCACCAGAAAACCCCAAGGCTACCCATCCTTTAGAAGTTTGGACAGGAATCAATTTTGGACTAGCGGCGTTTCTGGTACAAATGGGAATGCAAGATGAAGCTTTGCGGCTAACGCAAGCTGTAGTGCAGCAAATTTATGAAAATGGTTTGCAATTCCGCACACCAGAAGCAATTACCGCAGCTGGGACTTTCCGAGCTAGTACTTACCTCCGCGCAATGGCGATTTGGGGGATTTATTTAGTGATGAATAGATAGTAGACAATGTTGTACTGAGAATGAAGCTTGGAGTTGAGAAAAATTAATTCCAAGCTTTTTCATTAATACAATTCTTTCCTAGAAAAACCGACTTCTGATTATTTTTTCGGAAAATATAACTTTATCTAATATTTAATATTAGTTATTTATATCTTTTTAAAGTTTTATTGACATGGTTAGGAGGTATTCTAAACATTAATGTCATGGAATCATGACTTTTTAAATTGATTCAGTTTATGTCTCCCCAAATATTGAAATATATGTAAATTCTTACCTAACATTTATTTAGAGAAAAGCAACATTTTAGATTAAGGCTAGTTTCTTTTATTTTTTATAATTAACTATGAAAAGTTTTTTACCAAAAAGACAAATTAATCATACATATATCAAAAATTTTCACTATAAATTACTACATGGCTACTGGTTTAAAATTCGTGCAAGTAGACGCTCTGTTACTTTAGAGATTCCTCATCACAAACATATTTTTTGGAGTTGGTGCGGGAGTTTTTTTGGCATAGCTTTAACAGCTTACCTTTCTGTTAAAACTAATTCTCCTTTACTAATTGCTCCTTTTGGTGCTACTAGCGTTTTGATTTTTGGTGTACCTGATAGTCCTTTGGCTCAACCGCGTAATGTCATTGGTGGTAATTGTTTGGCTGCTATTGTCAGCCTGATTGTTCTGCATCTTTTTGGTTCAGAACCTTGGGCTATGGGAATGGCTGTTGCTACTGCTATTGGAATCATGCAATTAACTGCTACTTTGCATCCACCTTCAGGTGCAGTTGTATTAGTTGTCATGATGACTAAAGCTCCTTGGCACTTTCTTTTCACTCCGGTATTAGAAGGTTCTATTATCCTTGTGTTGTGCGCTGTTATTTTTAATAATCTAGCCAAGGAAAGGACTTATCCAAAATACTGGCTATAAACCTGCAAATTTATCAGAACTTATCCTGGCAGATTTTGAGTTTCATCATATATAAAAAAGACACGAAATTTCGTGTCTTTCTATTAAATTGTTTAATTTTCCAGCACTTCTCGTAATAAAGAAGCCAATTTATCAGCGCTATCAGGAACGGCGATCGCTTTGGCATTTTCCCCCATTTTGGTTAACTCGGCAGGATTTTGCAATAACTGTAAAACTTGAGTTTGCAATATTTCGGCGGTTAACTCTGACTGTTTGTAAGTAATTGCTGCGCCAGCTTTGGTAAATACATCTGCGTTGTAAGATTGATGATCTTCCGCTGCAAAGGGGTAAGGGATCAAAATTGCGGGTGTGCCACACACGGCTAATTCTGTTAAGCTACCAGCACCAGAACGACTAATTGCTAAAGTTGCACGCCGCAACAGTGCCGCCATATTGTCATAAAAGGGTAACTCTATATATTGCGGATGTTTAAAAATACCTGCATCGGGATCGCGATCGCCTGTTAAATGCACAATATAAGCACCAGTATCTAACCAAGCACTCGCAGCTTGACGGACGAATTTATTCACAGCCACTGCGCCTTGACTACCGCCAAACACGACAATTAACGGTGCATTATCGGGGATAGTTAAATCTAGCGGGGGAATTTCTCCCTCTAAAAATTGCGATCGCACTGGTGTACCAACACAGACATTTTTAGCTTTGGGTAAATACTTGGCTGCTGCGTCAAATCCCAGCGCCATTGCATTGCACCAAGGGCCAAAAAACCGTGTCACTTTTCCTGGTAAAGCATTAGATTCGTGAAAAACTACAGGTAAACCTAAAGAACGCGCCGCAATCACCGCAGGCCCCGCAATATAACCGCCTGTCGTAAATACGCCCTGAAATTTGCCCTGTTTGAGAATTCGTCGAACTTCTATAATCGAACCAATGAGTTTAGCCAAAATGCCTAGAGATGCAAGTCCGAACCCTTGCTGGAACCCTTCAACTGGAATAGTATTCAAGGGGTACTGTTTGGGAACAAGTTGCGTTTCTAGTCGATTCGGCACACCCAACCATTCAATTTCATAGTCTGGCAGTTTTTCTGCCAGTGCGATCGCTGGAAACAAATGTCCACCAGTCCCACTAGCAGCTATGAGTAATTTTATCGGTGCGTTTGTCATCAAACCTCTACCGTTTAGCGCCTAGCTTAATTAAGATAAAACAATTTCCCTACGTTCATGAATAAAATCAGTAAACTGTTACCAATGACTAACATTATTGCTGTATTCCTCAAACGCCAACCCAGGTTTTCTACTCAAAGTTGGCTGTTATTATCGCTGCTGACACTGAGTTTAACTAGCAGTTTACACCATGTGCAAGCTGCAACTCCCCCAAAGGCACCCGCAGAACTAAACAATTTATTAACACAAATTGATACAGCTGCTAGTAAAGGCAACGCTAAAGCCGTACTCCAATTCTATAGTCCTAATTTTACCAATGGAGATGGGTTAAACCGGACAAACTTGGAAAAAGCCCTGCTGACTCTTTGGAAACAATATCCCCAGTTACGCTACACAACCAAGGTGCAATCTTGGAAATCTGAAGGTAATGGCATTATTGCCGAAACAGTGACTAACATTTCTAGCGCACCATCGACTAACGCTAATAAATTGGCGCTGAATGCAACAATCACATCTCGTCAAAGAATTGTTGGCGGCAAAATTGTTAGTCAAGATATCTTAGGGGAACGTACTTTAATTACCTCTGGTAATCAACCACCCCAACTGGATATTAAATTACCCCAGCAGGTAAAAGTCGGACAACAATACAGTTTTGATGCGATCGTTAAAGAACCATTAGGAGATGATTTTCTCCTAGGAACAGCGACAGAAGAACCAGTTAAAGTAGAAAAATATCTCGCTCCCTCATCTTTAGATTTGCAATTACTCACATCAGGCGGCATCTTTAAAGTCGGACGCGCACCCGCAACTCCTGGTAATCACTGGATTTCAGCTGTGATTGTTCGAGGTGAAGGGATCACAATGGTGAGTCAGCGTTTGCGAGTAGTCAAAAATTAGTCGTTAGTCCTCTCTTACAAAGTTCTGAGCGCCGGCTTCCGGCGCTCAGACTTTGCGCTTTGTCATTTGTCATTGGTTTGTACTTGACTCTTAGCTCTTAACCATTGACCATTGACTCTTGACCATTGACTCTTGACTAACAATGATTTCCCTACAAAATCAAATTGTGTTAATTACTGGTGCAAGCAGTGGAATTGGTACTGCTTGTGCCAAGGTTTTTGCTGGTGCTGGTGCAAAGTTGATTTTAGCGGCGCGGCGGTTGGAAAGGTTGCAAGAGTTAGCCAATACTCTCAATCAAGAGTTTGGCACAGCAACTCATTTATTACAGCTAGATGTGCGCGATCGCCCGGTGGTAGAATCTACCATTGCTAACCTACCTCCCGAATGGTCGAATATAGACATTCTCATCAACAACGCCGGTTTAAGTCGCGGTTTAGATAAGCTACACGAAGGCGACTTTCAAGACTGGGAAGAAATGATAGATACCAATATCAAAGGTTTACTGTACCTCAGCCGCTATGTCGTTCCGGGGATGGTAAAGCGCGGTCGTGGTCATATAGTAAATCTTGGTTCCATCGCCGGACATCAAACTTACCCTGGTGGTAATGTCTACTGTGCAACCAAAGCTGCGGTCAAAGCAATCTCGGAAGGTTTGAAACAAGACCTGTTAGGTACTCCTGTACGTGTAACGTCTGTTGATCCTGGGATGGTGGAAACAGAATTTAGTGAAGTGCGGTTTCACGGCGATGCGGAACGCGCCAAGCGAGTATATCAAGGTGTAAACCCCTTAACTCCTGATGATATCGCTGATGTGATATTTTTCTGCACCACGCGATCGCCCCATGTCAATATTAATGAAGTCATACTCATGCCAGTAAATCAAGCTAGTGCCACTCTCGTTCATCGGCATAATTAAAGTAATAACATTCTTAAAAATAGGTTTGGAAAAGCTTATACAGACTACTGCTGACGCTGAAGACTTAATGGTAGTGGAAGATAGGCATTGTTAGCAAAACTCTCAATTAACCTATAGCCGTCGGATTTGATTTTTGTAAAAACCCCAGTATGGGCGAACATCCATTCGCCCATACCTTTGGTAGAAAATATTTACACGCATTAATTTTTGCTAGTTACTTATCAGCCTCACAACAGCATTAAGATGCTTTTTTGGCTCTATCCTAGAGCAGATTTTTTCTATACTTACAAGTTCATTTAGCTTGATCTATATGTATACTACGGTTAATACGTCGAAAAATCGTACTATAATCATGGTGTCTTTACACTCAAGCTTATCTAACGCACCTGCGAAGAACGCCAAACAGCATTTTACCAGACGGTCATTCCTGCCAGACCAGCAAAATGTTCTTTGGCAAATTGAAAAAGGCTTCGTACGTACTTTTACTTATTTAGAAGATGGTACAACAGTTGCTCTAGGACTATGGGGGCCTGGAGATATCATCGGTAAAGTCTTGTCAAAAATGGAACCTTATCAGATGGAGTGCTTAACCAAAGTAGAAGTCAAAAGCTTGCTCATGGAAAATTGGTATCAAGCGCAAGAGACCTTACTAGCACATATCCAACAAGCTGAAGAATTGATGGTAATTCGTAGTTATAAAAAAGTTGATACTATGCTGATTAAACTATTAGCATGGTTGTCCAAAAAGTTCGGTTCACAAGTTGAACAAGGACGTTTAATAGATATGCGCTTAACTCACGAAGACCTCGCAGAAATGCTTGGTTCTACCCGCGTAACCATCACTCGGATTTTAGGGCAATTTGAAGAAGAAGGTTTAATTGACCGTCTATCTCTCCATCGCATCGTCGTGCGAGAAGAAGACATTTGGTATTATGAAATTTAAATTCAGCAACTGTAAAAACTTTATTAGGCAGTAATTCTGGGGGATAAAAGCTAAAAAATCTCATTTTGGGCAAAACCAGGTCTATGTAAAGTACCAGTAATTACTTTATTTTCTAGTCTTTCTCTATACTTCATTTGATAATCATTGTTCAAGGCTAGAACTAGAGATTTTTATACCTTGCTAGATTTACTCCCCCAATCATTATTTTTAAATAATATAAATATATAGACATATAAAAAACGAAATTATTCTAAATTACAGAGAAACTATTCATGTAAGATATAAAATCATCATCTAAAGAGCTTGCGCTTAATTTTGCACATTTTTTGTGCATAAAAGTGTTTCTTTGACAGCACTCAAAAATTAACAAATTGAGGTAAGTATGATATTGATAAAACGTTATCTGGTAAGCATCTTCTCTGTTGCAGCTTTAGGATTGGCTTGCTTACCTGCTCATGCTGAAACTAACCAAACAAGTACTCAGACTGTTGAGCAAAACGCTGCTATTGTAGGCAATGACAGCCAAATTTATCAACGAGCAGATCAAATTAATATCCAAAACAGTCGTCAGCGCATTAGAGGTCGGCGTTCTGGCGGACGTGTCAATCAAGACAATGGTCAATACACAGGTCAATCTGCTGGCGCTGTAGGTGATGGCGGTAGAATTGGCCAACGCTCTAGGCTAATTAACATACAAAGAAACTCTATTCGTCGTGATCAGCGTCGGAGATAGTCTAAGTACTAAGCGATTATTTATAAAGTAAAAATAAAATTCCAGTAGGGTGTGTTATTGCTTTGAGGACATATCCTATCTAAGTATTCACTTTATAAATGGTCTCTGAAACTCCCAATCTTAAATAAGATTGGGAGTTATAAGCTAATTATTGAGTTAATCAAGTTTAAAATTGTTGGGCTTTTTGAACTAACTCAGCATCAAAAAGCTTTTTTCCTCCATTTATGGAGAAATTTCATTATGATAGCGAAAAAGTCTTTACCCTTAGCGATTTTATTAGCTCTGATGGTTTTGCCAAGTGCAGCCAGCGCATCCAGAGTTGAGATCCGTACTGATGACGGTACAACAATCGTTGATTCCGATAACGGGATTAAAATCATTTCTGAAGAAGACAGGGATCAATCAACAGATAGTTACTATACTCAATCTGAGTCTTCTGCCCGTCGTCGCCTGCGACGATATTATCGACAAGCTCCCTGTCGTCGCTACACTTCTAGCTACACCAAGCATCAAACAAGTTACTCAGGTAGAAGCGTTACTCAAAGCACAACTTCTACAACTGTGTGTCGATAGTAATTAAAGTTGATTTTGACTAGGAGATAAGCATGAAATCCAAACTTTTGTTCCTTGGATGGTTATCGAGCAGTGCTTTACTATCGATATCACCTGCTGTTACTGAGCCTGTAGCTGCACAGTGTGTAATGACGGATGTTTCCGTGCAAGTAGCTGTACGTGGCTCTAGACAGCCTTCCCGCCAGAGCAACAATGTAGATCTGCAAAATCAAGGTAGATGCTCAGGAAACGCAATTACACAAGTTGGTACCCAAGTGTATACAGGGAGTGGACGAGCAAACCAACAACGTACCAGCAGACAACGCATTAATGGTGGTAGAGGTAACGGTACAGGGATAAATGGGCCGACTATTAAAGTTCCTGTTGGGGTGCAGGTGGATGTTTACAACCCAGCCTATAACCCATCTTTAACTAGACCTCGTAATTTCCGCCGCTGAAATCTATCAGTTTATTTAGGTGCAGGCTTGAACCCTTTAAATAATATGGGATGTGATATTTTGGCTGGAAAAGATAAATTTGGTGGCTCAATAATTACGAATTCGTAATTAAAAGGGTACAAGCCCCACTAAAATTTAAAATTTGGTAGTTATTCAATGAGTTGATTTAAAGTATGGCGAAGATGAGCAAGAAAAAATTTATTTTTAGTCTTTTAACAGCAGTTACAACTTTTGGCCTGGTTGCGTCTCCTACACTAGCAGAGGTTAACAGTAATCAAGGAGCAAACCAAACAGCGGCGATTAATGGGGATAACAATACAATTATCCAAATCATTAATCAAAGTAATCGTCAACAAAATAGCCGAGGGCGGATAAATCGTCATCAGTCACCTGATCGGCGACGTGATGATTTTAACCGAAATCAAGGTTATGGGCGGCAGGAAAGTTCACGCCGTGATCGTGGAAATCATTATGGACGTTACAAAAAGTACCGTAATAATAGTTGGGATAGATAGTTGATTTAGCCCAGATTATCTCTCTCGAAACCACAGTGCTAGTCCACCTCCCCGGCCACGGGCGGCGATAAAATCTTCTGTAATTAAAAAGAAAGCAAAAAATGGCAATTTAGCGATGGGTTTGTTGTCAAAATCTTTTGTTTGTGATTTATTACCGCCTAGAGGCTGGTTGTAAATAACACGACCAAAAAGACTAATTTGGATGTGGGTAAAATCAAATGCCAATAGGTTTTTTTTGCCTAAATATTTGGCTGGGCCTGTGAGTTTAAGAAACACAGACCCTAGTTTCACCTGATTGCTAATTTCTGCTTTGGCTGATGTTGCTTCACTAAAGGAAATATAAGTTGGCGTAAATTTAGGCCAATAAAAGCCTTTACCCAAAATTATGCCGCCGCGCTGTCTTACTTTACGTGTTCCGGTGGCAAAGCAGAGTCGCCATGTGCCGACAAGAGAATCAAAAGTATAGCTAATTCGTTGCTGTTTGGCGGTTTTTTCTGCTTGTAACAGAGCATCAACTATGACTTTAGCTGATGGGCGATCGCTATCTTTGTCAGCTTGGGTTAACGTGGCGACAAACTCAGATCCAGCAAGTGATGGTAACTCAGCCGTCATGAAAAGTTAATTATTGTGAAGATGAACCTGGTCTCAGTCTATCCCGCCAACTGGGTGTTGATGCTGAACCCGAACCAGAAGAACCAGAACTATTACTAGTTGACGGTGAAGAATGTCTAGACCTTCTAGGTGTAGGAGATTCTGATTCAACTTGTCTAGATCTTCGGCGAGAACGGGGGGATGGTTCTGTCGCTGAGGCACTAGAATCATTTTCTACAGTGCGAAAGCGCCGCCGTCTTCTGGGTGTCTCAGTATTATTGTCTTGCTGCTGGTAACTACGTCTGCGTCTTCTTCTGGATGAGCCGCTATCATCAGCATCACTGGAATTCACCTCATCATTATCGTCACTAGAACTAGAACTGTTGAGGATTTTCTTGGGTTTGATGGGTTGGGCTTTAATTGTGCCTTTGCGACCATCTAACTTTGGCCTTTCAGGGAATTTTTCCACAGTCATTCCCTCTATGGCTTTTGCCATAAATTCGTGCCAAGTGTAAGCGGCGCTACTACTACTACCATAAGTGGCGCGGTTGTCATCGTTACCTAACCAAACTCCCGCCACTGCTTGGGGGATGTAGCCAATAAACCACAAATCTCTGGCTTCATCAGAGGTTCCTGTTTTGCCAGCTACAGGTCGATTATCTAACTGAGCAGCTGCACCAGTCCCTTCGACCACAACGTTACGCAGCATCCAGGTCATGATTGCGGCACTATCAGCATCAAGCGCTCGCTGTGATTTAAAATTAGCTGACCAGATAACTTGGCCTTGGCGGTTGAGGATGCGACGAATACCATGCGGCTCTACGTGTAATCCTTGAGTGGCAAAACTGCCGTAAGCGCTGGTTAATTCTAAAAGGTTGACTTCGTTGGAGCCAAGGGCTAGAGAATAATTGGGTTTGAGTTCCGATTTAATCCCCATATCGTGGGCTAGTTTAATCGTTGGCGCAAATCCCACATCTAGCAATACTTTCAATGCAACTATATTTACAGAGCGAGTGAGGGCATCTCGCATATTCATCAAGCCCCGAAATTTTTCGCTATAGTTTTTTGGTTCGTAGCCATCGACGATAAAGGGAGCATCTAAATAGGTATCGTAAGGGCTTTTCCCTGTTGCGATCGCCGTGGCGTAGACAAATCCCTTAAAAGTTGAGCCTGGCTGACGTTTGGCTTGGGTAACGCGATTAAATTGGTTTTTACCAAAATCTTTACCCCCCACCATTGCTTTGATTTCCCCACTGCGGGGGTCTATAGCCACCAAAGCAGCTTGCTTAAAGT
The DNA here is from genome assembly GCF_059384975.1 of Nostoc sp. C96. Lineage (NCBI taxonomy): Bacteria > Bacillati > Cyanobacteriota > Cyanophyceae > Nostocales > Nostocaceae > Nostoc > Nostoc sp. C96. The sequence goes on from NZ_CM182020.1 coordinate 4,155,200, forward strand.
TTTCCCAACGCCCTTGATTCCGTAATACTTTTGTGACTGCGGCTTCGGCTGCTTTTTGCCAATTTGAGTCTAAGCTGGTTTCTACTGTTAAACCACCAACCGCCAGTACATCAGCGGCAACATACTTGGGCAATTCTTGCTGAACGTAACTGGTAAAGTAGGGTGACTCGACTTGTAGCCGTTTCGGCAAGCTACTTTTGACAATTAATGGTTCTTGAGCCGCAGCTTGACTTTCGGCAGCGGTAATAATGTTATCTTCACGCATCCGTTGTAATACCAAATTCCGCCGTTGTTTAGCAGCTGCGGGATTTTGTTCGGGAGAATATAAACTTGGGGCAGGAGCTAACCCAGCAATTGTGGCTGCTTCGGCTAAGGTCAGTTGGTCTACTGGCTTACTGAAATAAACCCAAGCTGCATCACCTACACCATAAGCTCCTGAGCCTAAATACACCAAATTTAAATAACGCTCTAAAATTTGGTCTTTAGTAAATTCTGCTTCTATTTTCTGGGCGAGACGGACTTCTTTGAGTTTGCGCCAGATGGTTTTTTCTTGTTTTAAGAACAGAATTCGGGCTAATTGTTGGGTGATGGTGCTACCACCTTCTACCACATTTTGCGATCGCAAGTTATTCAAACCTGCTCTGACAATCCCTTGGGGATCGACACCGTTGTGTTCTGTAAATCTTCGATCTTCTGAGGCAATAAAAGCTTTTTTTAATTTATCGGGGATTTGTTCTATTTTAAGTTGCTCTCTGGTAGCTTCTCCTTGTTGCTGGAGGATATTACCATCAGCGGCTTTAATTGTTAATGTTTGCTCACGGACAAAAGCTTGTAGTTCTGATTTATCTGGCAAAGTTTTATCTATTGAAGTAATGACGTATTTCGCAGCAACTACGCCACTACCGACAGTTAATATTGCCCAAAACCAGAAACGACGATAAAACGGCTTTTCCCTACTGGTAAATATGGTAACTATTCCCGATGAAACATTACCCATCCGTCCAAATAGTTGCCTCACCTTTCCCACCTTGGTTGGGGGTAAGCTCTCGGCAGTGGATTCCTCATTTTTATATTGATTACCAGGCGACAATCGCGGTTCCTCCTTGTCAGAGTCACTCAAACTTTGTTGGTTGTTGCTTGAACCAGGAGGTGAGATTCCCCACGTTAGTTCCTTGCTCCAATTAATCGCAGATTAACCGCCTAAAAGACTTTTGAGGGGTTAATTAACTACGTTCGTGTTAGTATATTATCCTATAAATAATTAACTGAATTCATTGCTACAGAAAATATTATTCTCATAATTAGTACGTGAATTTTGTCAAGATTTAGTCGGTAATTTTATTTAATTCTTTAAAGAAAAATTGTTAAAACTATCCGGTCTCAATGGGGAGCAAAATATAATCAATCATCCTCATGATAGTGGACAAGAATCTCTTAGTGATAAAAGGTCTGGGCGGATTGCTGTAGCACTTGGTAGTAATCTTGGTGATTCTCGAAAAATCTTAGAAGCAGCGATCGCTCAGTTAAGCTTTATACCAACAATGCAATTAGAAGCAACATCCAGTTGGTATATAACCAAAGCAGTAGGGCCACCGCAGCCAGATTACATTAATGGCTGCGTAACCTTGCAAGTAGACATGACACCGCAGTTATTGCTAGAAACCTTGTTAGCCACAGAACAGCAATTTGGGCGAGTGCGGCAAGAAAGGTGGGGGCCGCGATCGCTTGATTTAGACTTGTTGTTGTACGATCAAGTAATTCTCGACACCCCAACCCTGCAAATCCCCCATCCCCGGATGCGCGAGCGAGCATTTGTTTTAGTTCCCCTAGCCGAAATTGCTCCAGATTGGATTGAGCCAGTTTCCGGATACACGATCAAACAGTTGGTAAAAGATGTAGACTGTTCTGATGTACATTTACTGAAGAGCAATTCAAGTCACTACCAATAAACACACAAAATCCTGATCCCACAAACGACAAACAGTGTTTGTTCGTTGATTTTGAAAAGATAAAACTATAACTATGCCATTAGGTAGAGAATTACCGCAGTTATTAAAACAACGTCTGTTTCATAAAGGACGCAAATTTGATTTTGAAGTCAATCGCTTGCGTTTACCAAATAAATCGGAAGGCGAATGGGAATGTATTCGTCACCCAGGTGGGGCGTTAGCTGTACCTGTAACCAATGAAGGAAAACTGGTACTTGTACGTCAATATCGCTTCGCCGTTCAAGGCAGAATCTTAGAATTTCCCGCAGGAACTTTAGAACGCAATGAAGATCCGCAAGCAACAGTCAAGCGGGAAATTGAGGAAGAAACAGGCTATAGCGCCCAAAAATGGCGCAAACTTGGAGAATTTTTCCTTGCGCCTGGATATTCCGACGAAATTATTTATGCTTTTCTCGCCCAAGATTTAGAAAAGCTAGAAACACCACCAAAACAAGACGAAGACGAAGACATTGAAACGGTTCTTATGACACCAGAGGAACTGGAAGCCGCAATTTTACAAGGTGAACCCGTAGATGCTAAATCAATCGCCAGCTTTTTCTTAGCACGTCCTTTTTTGTAACTTTTTTCAATATATAGGTTCAGATACCCGACTTTTCCAAACAGTCGGGTATCTTTTTTTATAGCAGAAATCGAGCCAGAATATGCGGAAGAAGTGGTTAATATTCCAGTCCAAATAGCACGATAGAAATTAACTTTCGATAGTGTTTGGAGTGATGATACCAAACGTAAATAAATTTATCCTCTCCACTAAATTTAAACGGGGATGGGTCATGAGTAATGACCTATCCCCGGTATGCAATTTGTCTCTAGCAGACATTCTATTTTTTATCCCGATTGATCCAAATCCCCCGCATTCCCGCAGCTTTTGCCCCTTGATAATCTTCGATAATACTGTCACCAATATGCCATGCTGCTTCTGGTAAACAATCGTGTTTTTCTAAAGCAACGGCAAAAATTTGGGTATCAGGTTTAGCAGCGCGTGCTTGGGTAGAAATTGTCACCGAAGTGAAATAATCACTAATACCTAAACTTTGCAACACTGAATAAATTCGAGAATCAAAGTTAGATATGATTCCTAATTCAATGCCCAAATGCCGCCAGTTCATGAGCGAAGGCAAAACATCAGCATAGATAAACCAAGGTTCAGCAGTCCCAAAGTGAATGTAAAGTTCGCTAAAAAAAGCCGAAAAGTCAGAAAATTGCTGGAGAAAACCAGCCGTCTCAAAGGTATTAAGGGCAATTATCCGCCACCAATCAAATTCTCGTTGAGGGATATCTGCTGGTTCTGCATCTAAAAATATTGGTGGTGGTGCGGCTTTAAAACTTTGGATGAATGCGTGATTTAATCTGGCCGCAGAAACTTCTACACCAAATTCTTTGGCTATCTGACTATATACTTCGCCCACACTGCCTTTTACGCCGAATATTGTGCCGACAGCATCCAGAAAAATAACTTTCGGTCGTTCCATCAAACTGTTTGTGATTATGTATTTTGAAGGTGATACCAATGCAAAACAAGAAAGGCACTGATGAAGAACCCCCAATCAATCTAAAATCGTTCGACTGAGCGCAGCCGAAGTCCAAAATCTAAAATGATATGAGATTTAGATTGACTGAGAAAGTGTCTCTATAATAGGACGGACTAGCCAATTAAAACCAACTTTGAGTTGATGTTCTAAAGTCGGCATTCGATACAGATAGGCTAGACGACGCGCAACATAACCTAAAGAACCATCTAGTTTGACTCCTAAACCAGTCAAAGTAGCGTTATCTGTTCCCAACGCCATCATTTCTCCTAGTTTTTGGTAGCGGAAGGGTAACAATGGGCGATCGCTCAAAGAAGCCCAGATATTCCACGCAGTATAATCAGCTTGTTGAAAAGCTGCTTGGGCTGTGGCGGGAATTTGTTGATCTTCCGCATCACGACAGTCGGCTAAATCGCCCAAGGCAAAAATTTCTGGGTGGTCAAGAACTTGTAAGGTTGGTGTAGTCGTGATTTGATGGCGCTGGTTTTGCTTGAAAGGTAAGTTTTTAACTACAGGTGCTACTTGTGTACCTACAGTCCAAATAACTAAATCTACAGGAATTGTATCGATTTGATTTTTGTATTCTAAGGAGATGGTATCTGCACTAATTGATTCGACTTTGGTTTCTAAATCAATAAATACACCCCTTGCGTCTAAAGCTTTTTTGGCAGTTTCACGGTTAAACTCTGGGGAGGTGCGTAAGATTTGGTCGCTGATTTCAATTAAGCGCAAACGGCCTTTTTCGCCCAGCCTGTCGGCTAATTTACAAGCTAGTTCAACACCACTGTAACCAGCACCAACGATCGCTATCCGAATTTTATCAGCATCGGATTCTTGCAAAATTTGCAGTCGTTGTTCCAGACGGTAAGCATCATTGATGGTGCGGAACGGTAGGGCGTAGGAAGTCGCACCAGGAACCATATCTAGTGGTGTTTCTCCACCTAAAGCCAGTACTAAGCGATCATAGGCAATTTCTGGCCCATCTTGTAATTGTACTCGTTGTTGGTCGGTATCAATTCCTGATACTACTGCTTGGTAAAAGCGTACACCTGTGCCTTGGAGGAGTTCGGCGAAGGGAGGGGCAATTTCCCAAGTTTGCAGTTCACCTGTGAGCAATTCGTAGAGTAAAGGGGAAAATAGAAAGCGATCGCTTTGATCTACCAGTACAATTTCGGGTTTTTGCTGAGATTCCCAAGGTAACTGGCTTAAGCGCAACGCGGTGTAGAGACCACCAAAGCCTCCACCAAGGATTAAAATTCTGTGAGTTTGTTTAGTCATCATTTGTATAGGACGGTCAATCCCAGCAGGGCATCTACCTCTCAGTGTAATGATTTATTTCCCTCTATTGACTCAAAATATGATAATTTTTTCCCAATATTTAAACGCAAAAGGCGGTTTGCATTAATTACAAAGCGCCTTTTGCTCAAGTAAAATTCCAATTTAATTGATCTAACTAAGCTGGAATGAATCACACTCTAACAGAAAGTTTTGTTAACTTAAACATTCTGCTGTCAGCCTGATTTTTATGATTTAATTACCACCAGAAGTAACTGCTTTATTGTGTACGGCTGTATCTTCAGACCTTCTGTGCCATTCGCCGTTTTGGCCTTGTTCGTATTCGTTTCTTACACTATTCCAAGCAACATTAGTCGCACCTTCTTCACTTAAACCATCGCTTTGGGAAGCATTAAAAGCAGCAAAGAAAATTTGTTGGGCGTGTTGAGGCAGTTTTTGTTGAATATCTTGGGGTAATTCTTCTATTTTGTTATAAGGCATAAATTAACTCCAGTTACCTTGACCTGGGTACATGCTAGAAAATTTATGAATAAAACTTCCTCTTACTTTCAGTAGAAATAAATAATAAATATAAATAAGTCAACAGAAATATTTATTTTGCATAAAAAGGCGATCGCTCTAAATTAGGCAAGCGATCGTCATATATATCAATTAGCATAGGTCTACGTCAATAAACACACCATCTGGAATTACTAAAAAGCTTATGGTGTCACTATTCTTTCTTTTTCCTGGTTGTACTAGCCTCTATCGTAAAATTTCAGGCACTAATCAAGCTGAAAGTTGCTGTTCTGCGGTTTTGATGTTGCCGCGTACAATGATCAAATCTTCATTGCTGAGATTAACAACTAGGTCTTGGTCAAAGAAAATAAAAATGTATAAATCAATACATTACAATTCAAGTATTGCCAGTAAATAACTATAGCGGTAGTCAGATATGTTAGGACAATTTGAAAGCGTGAATGCCAGAAATAATCAGACTGTTCCTCCTGCCTCCTGCCTTTTGCTATAGTTGCTAATCAACCGCTCAATTACTCTATAGCGAAGCTTTCTTAATCTGCAAAATATTTAAATTTTTTTGGTCAATGAAGCAAATACAAATAATTAATAAAACGTCAAGCAAATATATTAAAAGCTCACATAATCACGCCATTTATCTAGCATCTTTGCGCTCACACCGGGAATACGTTCTAAATCTTGTAGGGATGTAAATTTTTGTTGTTGACGCGCAATAATTATCTTCTGTGCTAACTTTTTACCCACACCAGGAAGAATGACTAATTCTTCCAGAGTAGCTGTATTGAAATTAACTTTTTGAGTTAGTTGATTTTGACTCGATGTTGGTGCAACTATCTTAGGACATTTTTTCGTCTCTGCTGGAATTTTTGCCTGTATTTCTGATGGTAAACCAATTTGAGTTTTGGCATAAAGACGGGCAAATTCCCGCACATAATGAGCCGCCACTTGAGGATTTTCAATTACTATCAATGTTTCATCATTGCCACTATTAGCTGCATCTGACCAATTGTGCGAACCAGTAATAACTATATCATTATCAATTACAGCAAATTTATGATGCAATAAATCCCCTTTAGCTAACACAGGTACACCAACACTAGTAATAGGATTTGTCCAAGGTTTATTATCAATTTCATACTTACACTTATTACTCAATGCAACTCCCATCATATCTAAAGCTTCACTGTAGAAACGATAGGCAAATTGAGTGTCAATCAAAGCGCGAATACCTACACTTTGCTGATGACGTTGTTCTAAAATATCGGCAAGATGCTGTTCAGAAAATACAAATAATGCCAAATCAATAGATTTAGTAGCAGAATTTAAATGTTCACCAATTAAACCATTACTAGTTTTACTCCAAGGTTGAGTGGGAGAAGCTGGAGAAAACTGGACTGTAATTTTACTTGCGCCCAAAGTAATTTGTTTAGGAGAACGCAGTGGTTTGTTCAAACCGAATTGGCTATCTGGCTTACCTCCAGCGCCATCACCCCACATAATATTAAATTCTTGGGTAAACACAGATGCTAATTCTGGACTATCAATTTTTAGTAAATTATTAGCATTACCTAAACTGGTGCGACTGGTAAAATCGCCTGAAGTATCGCTGAGGGTAAAATTAGCAGAACTAACAATTACAATGCGATTATCAACAATCACAAATTTGTGGTGCATCAAACTACTGCCTGCGGAACCATCAGCTTGATCATCTATCCAGGGAATTTTGGCATTTTGAACAATTACTAATGCGTCTCTTTGATTAATTTCTTCTGGGCTGAGTTTGTTATCTTTATTTAAATCAATAAATTGATGAAATTCATTATATTTTTCTCGGTCTCTTGGTGCTAGTTTTTTGATATCATTTGGTGTATAGCTACTCCAAGAACGACTATAGCTATTTTCTAAAATTAATCTAACTTTCACCCCAGCTTTTTGTCTGTCTACTAATGCTTGGGCAACCTTGGGTAAGCGTAATTCTTGCACCGCCACATCTACAGTAGATTTAGCTTGAGAAATAGTATCGGCAATGATTTTTTCTAAGTCATCTCCCAGTCGAGTTTGCTGACGGTAAGATTCTTGATATTCTGAAGATTCAGAATGATTTAAATAGACTTGAATAAATGAATCTTGAGGTAAAGGTGATAAACCCTGATGAGATGATTTAGGTTGTTGACAAGCAGTGGTAACAAATATTAAGGCAAATAGCCAAAAATAACTGGGTTGACGAAAAATTGGCACGGTAATCTGCTAAAAGTGAATTGGTAGTGAACATAGTTATTGTTCCCAAAATACAGTACGCCTATTTAAAGAGGTAAACAGCTTGCTTGGCAATTAAAAAATCCGCCTATTGATGCACATTAATTCACATTTTCTCAAGATTTAACTAGAGAACTATCTATGATGAAAATAGTGAGTAGTCCCATGTCTGTGTTTTTTCGCTTAAGTGTTGTGATATGCAAATATATTTAGATTACAGTGCTACTACTCCAACTCGCCCAGAAGCGATCGCAGCAATGCAAGCAGTCCTCACTCAACAGTGGGGTAATCCTTCTAGTTTGCATGAATGGGGACAACGGGCGGCTATAGTTCTCGAACAAGCCAGAGTTCAAGTTGCAGACTTAATTAACGCTACTCATCCCGAATCAATTATTTTTACCGCTGGTGGTACAGAAGCAGATAATCTGGCAATTATTGGTGTTGCTCGGTTGTATACTGTACCGCAACATATCATTATTTCTAATGTGGAACATTCCGCCATTGCCGAAACAGCACGGATGCTGGAAATGTGGGGTTGGGAAATCACAACTTTGGGAGTGGATAGCCAAGGTAGAGTTAACCCCTTAGATTTAAAGGCTGCATTGCGACATAACACTGTCTTAGTATCAATAATTTACGGACAAAGTGAAGTTGGGACAGTTCAGCCAATTAGCGAATTGGGCAATATTGCGCGATCGCATGGTGCAATCTTCCACACCGATGCAGTGCAAGTTGCGGGACGTTTACCCATTGATGTGCAGACATTACCAGTCGATTTACTCAGCATTTCTAGCCACAAAATCTACGGGCCACAAGGTGCAGGAGCGTTGTATATTCGTCCTGGTGTAAAGTTAATGCCTATGCTGACAGGTGGTGGGCAAGAAATGGGGTTGCGTTCTGGAACACAAGCTGTGCCAATAATAGCTGGGTTTGGTGTCGCTGCTGAATTAGCCGCCAAAGAACTAGCCACCGAAACACCAAGATTAATTGATTTGCGCGATCGCTTGTTTGCATTGTTAGCAGATGTACCCGGTTTAATTCCCACAGGCGATCGCATCCATCGCTTACCACATCATGCAAGTTTCTGTCTGGAATATGCCGACGGCCAAAAACTCAGCGGTAAAACCTTGGTGCGACAATTAAATTTAGCAGGTATTGGCATTAGTGCTGGTGCTGCTTGTCATAGCGGTAAACTCAGCCCTAGCCCCATATTATTAGCAATGGGCTATTCTCAAAAAGCCGCCTTGGGAGGTATTCGCATCACATTAGGACGAGATACTACTGAAGCAGACATCGAGTGGACAGCGATGGTGTTGAAACAAGTTTTACAACGACTCACCGCAGATTTTACATTAGCCACACGCTGATTGAAGATCAGGTATGACATTGCATTGCTACGCTAAACTGATAGCAATGAGATAGTTGTAGTCATGTCTGTTGCTCCAGATTTAGAAACTCCAGAAGATGTTATATTTCCCCCAGGGGATTTATATAGCGACGAACCGCCTTTGGAAAGTGACTTACATCGGCTACAAATGACGCTGCTAATTCAGTGTCTAGAATTGTGGTGGAGCAACCGCAATGATTTTTATGTCTCTGGAAATATCACTATTTACTACAGTCCGCGCCAACGCAAGTCAGAATATTTTCGCGGCCCTGATTTTTTTGTCGTGTTGGGGACAGAACGCCAACCTCGTAAAAGCTGGGTTGTTTGGCAAGAAGACGGTAAATATCCCAACGTGATTATTGAACTGCTCTCAGATTCTACCGCTGCAACAGATAGAGGCTTAAAAAAAGAAATTTATCAAAACACCTTTCGCACGCCGGAATACTTTTGGTTTGACCCCCATAATTTAGAATTTGCTGGGTTTGTTTTGGTAGCTGGTAAGTATCAACCATTAGAACCAAACGCTCAAGGTTGGTTATGGAGTCAGCAGTTAGAGTTGTATTTAGGAATTGATCAAAATAAATTACGCTTTTTTACGGCTGAAGGTGAATTAGTTCCTACGCCAGAAGAAATCGCATATCAACAGACACAAAGAGGCGATCGCTTGGCCGCAAAACTGCAAAAATTAGGTATTGACCCAGATTCTATTTAGTGGATTCTACTGGTGATTAAATTTCATAAATCTACTGTCTGATTCTAGTATCTGGGTATGATCTGGAAAAGAAAATTTATTGTATTTTTGGGCCAATGTAACCAATAATAATTTTGCCAGGCCCTAATTCTTCAGAGAAATGAAGCCGCCAAGCTCCTCCACCTGTCATCCGGACATGAAAACTAAAAACTCGTGTCTTACCATCTGGACACAAAAAAGTGAGTTCATCTTTTAATTGCTGGAGCCTAGAAGCACTTTCTGGTGTAGTTTTGCTTGGTAGTAAGTCTGAATTAAAAGCTCCGTCTGTCCAAATTTTGCAGTAGTTTTCAAGCTCAAACAATTTTTTAACAACCTGTCTAAGCACTGGAGTACCGACATATAGAGTTTGTATTTGCTTACTCACGTTTTCACAAAAAAGCAGGGATGGGAATAATTCTTCTCTACGGTTCCATAAATCTAAGCCATCAACAACTTCTTGACGAAGACGCTCTTGAAAAGCCTGAATCCAATTGCAATGTTCCTCTACATGGTTGCAACAACTAGCGTGTAATACAGTTTCATGAGTAGTAACAACTTCGTCTTCGTCTACTGTGATGACCTCAACCTTTAAACGGCTTAAATTCCACTGTGGATCAGATGGTAAACTTATTGCAAGAGAATTGAAGACAAAAGCGTAATAGAGGCCAATAGCTTTTTGTTGCTCATAAATTACCTCAATTCCTGGATCAGCAATCTCTGGTAAGGGTGGATCATTTTTATCTTGAAGAGTTCTTATAAATCTTCGTTTTTCTGGATCTACATCTGGATCGTTGCGCCATTTAACTAAAGGGTAATCTGGTGCCAGTAGTAAATGATTGAAATCACTTTTAGTACGAAGCTTCCTTTTAAACGCAGCAGGTGGCTTTACTGAAAGTATTGTATTTATAAATTCTTCCATCCAAAGTCGTGCTGTGTTAATATCAGCAGCAGGAGCTTGAAGAGATAGTTCATTAAAAACTATTTCTAAATCCACTCTTTATTCTCCGACAGGCTCTAGTAAAACTTCCAAACTCTTGTCCCATTCATCAAAGAATCCATCTGGCCATTTGTCAATTCTTCCACTGCGATTAATGCACGGTGATACTACTGTTGTGAAGAATTGCCCTTCTTGTTCCTGCCGTTGAAAATAGTTTAATTGAACATCCTCTGGCTTAAGCTTACCTGCATGAACAGCAAGACGAATTCCATTTAAAACATGATCGCTATGAGTTTCTATAATCACTTGAACACCACAACTCGCTGCAAGTGCTAGTAATTCTCCCATTTTGGCTTGTCCTCTGGGATGAAGATGAGCCTCTGGGTTTTCAACTACAATTAGTGTATCAGGCTCAGAAGCAAGTACTGCCACAATGATCGGCAAAGTATAAGAGATACCAAAACCAACATTAGTTGCACGGTGAGCTTTACTCAAACCGTAGGAGTACTGAACGCTTACCAAATCCATATCTGGATTAGATTTTATTTGCAGTCGTGTTCCTGGGCTAACTTCTCCCATCCATGCTTCTACTTGATCTATAAGATTTAAGGAGATAGCTTTAGGATGACTAAGTTTGGGATTGGGAATATTTTTGTCTCTATAAACAGAGATAAAATGCACAGTATACTGTCCTTTAGTTCCCAGTTGTTGATGCTGCCTTACTTGGAAATCAGATATATCGGAATATGTTCTAGGGCCGATACGTTCTGCTTGTAAGTAATGAAACTTATCACTAAAAAGGCTTAATTCATATATATTAGAAGATGTTGCTGGTGACGCAAGAGTGAGAACATCTGCTTCTTTGTTATAGTCAAAAAGCCAAGTGCCTTTTGCTCCATTTCTCCATAAGGCTTCAAAACCAATTGAGTCTTCTTTTGCTGACTCAAATAAAGCATCTTGAGCTGTACCTATGCAAACTAAATCACCATTTAGAGCTAAACCGATAGAGGGTAATAAATCTTGTTGATAAGATTGACGGAGCAGCAAAAGCGACTGAATAACAGAAGATTTACCAGTACTGTTAAGTCCAGCAAGCAAGGTTAGAGTTTTGAAATCAATTGACTGTTGCTCAAAAGGTTTGAAATTTCTCAATTGCAGTAAACCAATCATAATAGTGCTTCTCTAACAATTGTTTCGATTGTCTGAAATCTATAATTAACTTTAACAGCCGCTTGAGATATTGATTTCACAAATTCGTCATCTTGTTCGATATATCTGACAAATTCATTGATAACTCTATCTTTGCGTTGTTTTATTAATTCAGTTTCTTGGTTATTTAATTTACTAAGGGTAACAGACCAAGCCTCAAACAAAGCCTTATTAATAGGTTGCATTTTTTGGTTATTATGAAACATTTTTCTAAAAGCATATTTACCAAATACAGAATAAGCTGTCAGAATAGCAAGTTTAAATTTATCTTCTACCTCATAAAGTTTATCCTGAGTCATATTGTTAATTTTTAACATAGCCTCATTGAGAAAATAGTCTCTACCATGTTTAATTGGATAAGTTTCATAAGGCATTAAATAAAAAGCTATAAAACCAAGAACAAATTCATGATCATCCATACGTTTTTGCCGAGCTTTTGTGATGTTGGTAACTGTTTTAAATTCTTGAGATTTAGCAAGTTTATCTAAAAATTTTGTAGCTTGCCCTGGATTTAAAGCATGACGGAGTTCTTGAGGAGAAAGAGGAACTCCGCCTGTATTAATTCTTCTGAAAATATTATATTTAACTTCAGGAGGAGTTCCTTTATCAATTAAATAAACTGTAATATATGTTTCTTCTATACGACGTTGATAGTTACGAGGTAAGTCATCATATTTTTTACCATTAAGATGTATTAAAAATTCTAAATTTTGTAGAACAAGTGTTTTTTCAATAGCAAATTTTCTTAGTGTACTCAACCTTTGCAGACCATCGATAACTAGCCATTTGTTATCATTAGTAGCATCCATATAAAATGCAGGAAGTGGTATGCGAATTAGAATAGATTCAATCAGTCTACTTTCAGCAGTAGGTGTCCAAATACCATCTTGACGTTGAAATTCAGGAGCCAGATCAATCTCATTGAATTTAATTCTTTTCAACACAAGATCAATAGTCATTGGTCGAGTATCAACTCGAATAAGATTAGGGTCGAAAGGTTCATTAATAAACTCTTCTTCTGGCTCGATATCATCTTGTTCTATTTCATTTTCTTCTTCTAGTATTTCTAAATTGATATGATTTGAATTTGTCATAATGCTTCCTTCTGATTATCTACCTTCAACTTAATCCTTTGTGATAGTAACTCAAGTATAAAGAGAAGATTGTTATAATTGGATGAATCTCTTTTAATCGTACTCTCTTTTTACCTTAAGGTTTGGAACTAACCTCAACTAATCCTCATTGCCATATTCAGTCAATAAGAAAGCAGCTGGTTAATCCCAACTGCTGGAAGAAAAAATCCGACACCTGACTTAGACTACTTCGCTACAACCAAATCAACAGGATGCACTCCCGCCAAATCCAAAATCTTGGGAATCAAATCTTCCCGCTTCACTGCCATAATATGGACACCATGACATAATTGCCTTGCTATTTGTACTTGTTCGGCGGCAATTTTGACACCTTCTTCTAGGGGGTCTTTGGCTTTGGCTAATCTATCAATAATATGTTCTGGTATATTTACACCTGGAACACACCTATTAATAAATTGAGCATTTTTCGCTGATTTCAACAGAAAAATTCCGGCAAGAATTGGTTTTTTATGCACAGAAGCTATCTTATCCATGAACTTTTCTAGTCTTTCAAAATCAGTGATTAATTGACTTTGAAAAAATTGCGCTCCGGCTGCGACTTTGCGTTCAAATCGGCTTTGTAAACCCGACCAACTACCACATTGAGGGTCTACGGCTGCACCGACAAATAAATCTGTTGCGCCATCGGTCAAGGGTTTATCGTTGCAATCAACACCTTGATTCATTTTTTGAATTAGTTGCAGCAGTCGCACTGATTCTAAATCAAATACACTCTTCGCATCGGGGTGGTCGCCTGCTTTTACTGGGTCGCCTGTTAAAGCTAAGATATTCCGAATACCCAAAGCATGAGCGCCCATCAAGTCGGCTTGTAAAGCGATACGGTTGCGATCGCGGCAAGCCATCTGACAAACTGGCTCAATGCCGTTTTGTAATAAAATCGCTGAAGCCACCAGCGACGACATCCGCAACACAGCACGGCTACCATCAGTAATATTGACAGCATGAACTCTCCCCTTAAGAGTCGCCGCCATTTCAATTGTATGAGCCGGATTTCCCCCTTTTGGGGGCGCTACCTCAGCAGTTACTAGAAATTCACCTGCTTGGGCAGCTTTCTGGAATAAACTCACAGTAGGGCTATGGGTGTGATACATACACATTAATAGTCTGGGATTCTTCCAGGGTATAACGAATCACACCTCAAAGCGTCTACAAAGGCAAGGAGTAGCCCAAAGCCAATTTTACTTGTGTGAGAGTTTGATTTGCGATCGCTTGCGCTTTTTCCCTACCATCACGCAATACAGACTCCAGATAACCCTTGTCATTCATTATTGCCTGATATTTTTCTTGGATTGGTTTTAACGCATTAATTGTTGTTTCTGTCAATAACGGCTTGAATTGTCCCCAACCCATATCTTGGCATTCGGCGGCTACTACTTCTTTGCTCTGACCAGACAGCAGCATATACAACGTTAACAAGTTATTACACTCTGGCCGTTCTGGGTCATCAAAAGTTAAACCCCTTACAGGATCAGTTTTGCACCGTTTAATTTTATTGGCAATCTGATCTGGTGGATCTAACACATTAATCCGGCTTAACTCTGATGGGTCAGACTTAGACATTTTGCGTGTCCCATCTGTCAAACTCATCACCCTTGCACCATCTTTACGAATCAACGGGTCTGGTAACTTCAATACTGGTTGATCCTTAGCAAATTGGTGATTGAATCTGTTGACAATATCCCGTGTCAGTTCAATATGTTGCTTTTGGTCTTCACCCACAGGTACTTTATCAGCTTGATAAAGCAAAATATCTGCCGCCATCAGTACAGGGTAGATTAACAAACCTGTACTCACGTTTTCTCCTTGTTTAACAGCCTTTTCCTTAAACTGAATCATATCTTGCAGCCAGTTTAAGGGAGTGATGCAGTTAAGCAGCCAAGCAAGTTCACTGTGTGCGGAAACGTGGGATTGGACAAAGATACTGGAGTGGTTTAAATCAATCCCACAGGCCAGGTAAAGTGCTGCGATGGTGTAAGTATCAGCAGCTAAAGACGCTGGATTATGCGGTACAGTAATCGCGTGTAAATCTACTACACAAAAGAAATTGTCATACTGGTCTTGGATTTCTACCCAGTTGCGAATTGCACCTAAGTAGTTACCCAAATGCAAATTACCAGTTGGTTGAACTCCTGACAGCACACGCTGCTTACCCATAAATTCACTCTAGTTCTTGCTAAATGTTCATGCACGTATTCATCCCTATGATGCCGTGTCACACGGCATTATAGACTTTTTATGAGTAATAAAGTGACAGGATGCGACAACTTCAATCAAATTAAGCAGTAATGGAGTAGCACAACTATATTGCTAGTTCCTGGAAAATTATTGCCAAAATATCAACTGATAGTTTCGCAATCAAGATTTTCAATCCAAAATCCAAAATCCAAAATCCAAAATTGGATGAGTTATCCAAGTCATCATAGGTAATCCTTAATTTTTAATTAAGTAGAAAGTCCAGATCAAGATAACTATTCCCGAAAGATCACCAGGCTGCAACCCTGTTTAATCCTCACTTATCTCAACAAGAAATATTTACATTCCCCTACTTTTTATCTTTAGATACAGTAGGTAATACTTAAATAGTGCTAGATCACTTTCAGTATTTTGATATGCGACAATTATTTCAGTATTTACGTACCTGGGTTATCGTTTGCCTGCTTTGTCTAGTCTTAGGCTGGACATTACCTGCACAAGCAGCTACCGATGTTAATTCCCAACTCGAAAAGCAAGTCTTAGAAATTATCCGTAACAATCCACAATTCGTGATCAATGCCCTACAAGAGTATCAACTGGGCAAGCAAGAGAAATTACAGAAAGTACAACAGGCTTTTTTAGATGATTTAAAAACTAATCCTGAAGATATCATTGGGGATTCACCAACAACTGGCGCGGCTAAATCTAAAACTGTGCTAGTAGAATTCTCAGATTTTCAATGTCCCTACTGTGCTGAGGTACATAAAACTCTGAAGTCAGTAGTAGACAAGCACAAAGATAATCTGACATTGGTTTATAAAAATTTTCCTTTGACTGGAGTCCATGCAGAAGCATTACCAGCAGCGCAAGCGGCTTGGGCGGCGAAACAACAGGGTAAGTTCTGGGAATACCATGATGCTTTGTTTGAAAATCAAAAGCAACTAGGTGAAACTTTGTATGTGGATATTGCTAAAAAATTGAATCTCAATTTAGCGAAATTTGAGAGCGATCGCAAGCTGGCGAAGAAAGCAGTTGAAAAAGACCTCCAACTAGCCAATGACTTAGGTATCTCTGGTACGCCTTTCTTGGTGATCAATACTGGTGATTACACTGGTGCAGTACAAGCATCAGAAATTGAAGGTAGGTTGGCTAAGGCCAGTTAAACTCATTAACTACAGCAGAACCAGGAGTCATATCGTGTCCGGTGAAAGACTTATCATGAAGGCCGCAGGGGTGCAGAGGAGCAGGGGTGCAGGGGAGAGGGTTTTGTCGTTTCTGCACTGATTTACCGAACCATAACTGATTTGCCGGACATGATGTCAGAATCAAAATAGGCTCTTGACTCTGCTGTAAATTAAATGAGAGGTTAGCACTTGATTGCTAACCTCTCATCATTAAATAATCTCTTGCAAAGTTAAATTTTATTCATCAGTCAGTCATCGAGAATTTCATTCTGACTCCTGAATACTTTTTTATTAATCTTCCAATGATTTGGCTTGTACTTCCACCGCAGTCACATCAATTGTGCCTTCTGGAGCAAAGCGCTGGAAGTGACCTTTCTGAACTGATAGCTGTTCTCCACAATGAGGGCATTGTAATTGGCTATTATTTAAACCAGTAAATTCGTAGGCGCAGACTGGACACTTGTCAACCACTAAGTTGCGTTGCAGCCACCAGCGAAACCCAAAGAATGCAACTACAGGTGCTAGTGACAGCAGTGCAAAAAGAATAAATACAGACTTCACTAACCAACCCAAGCCCAATGAACCTAGCAACCAGATAACTGCTAATAAAGTGAGCAAAGGGCGGAGATTTACCAGATTCAATTGAGAATTGTTAAAGCTCATTTTTTAATTACTGTCTTGCTCTCTTTCTAGGATAGCGAGTTTAGAGGCAGTCAATGGTCATTTGTCATTCGTCATTTGTAAATATGTTTTGACTATTGACCTTTAACTAAAGCCAATAGCTGCTGTCTAAAAGCTGCTATACCGAAATGAGCGATCGCTTGTTCTCGCAACCACTCTCCATCACAGCGTTGGTCGTGCTTGTGCAGAATTTCTATGCAGGCTGCGGCAACAGCATCAGCATCGCGGTGTGGAACTCGCCAGCCTAGCTTCCCATCTTGTAAGGGGTCAGCGGAACCGTCCGCATCGCCAGATAAAACTGGGATACCACACACCATTGCTTCTAAATAAACAATCCCAAAACCTTCTTGAGAAGGCATGATGTAAGCATCTGCTAGACGGTAATGGGCGATTAAATCTTCTGTAGGGACAAAACCAGCAAATACAACGCGATCGCTGACACCCAAATCTTTTGCCAACTGGGCTAATCGCGGTTGGTCATCACCACGACCAATCACCAAATATTTGACTTCAGGGAAAACCTGAGCGATTGTAGGTAGCGCCCGAATTGTGACATCAACACCTTTATAAATATCTCCCGACCACAGACGGGCTACTGTCATCAAGACCTTAGCATCTGTTAAGCCATACTTCTCTACTAATTCTGGTAGTTTTGCCCCTGGAGTGAATTTATCTCCATCAATTGCACAAGGCAGCATTTTCACGTTTTTGGGGTCAATTCCATTCGCCGCGCAAGCGCGATCGCGGCTGTAGCGGCTGATTGTCCAAATTTCACTGGCGGCGGCGAGGGCGCGGCGTTCTTGACTTTTCAAAGGTTCCCAAACTTCTTTACCGTAGGTGAGGACTGTGTAGGGAATACCCAACGGCTGACAAAGAGTTTGGATTAATACTGCAAGTTTAATATGACCACAAAAAATATGTTGGGGGCGTTTTTGTAAGAGAAACTTTAACAAAGCCCCGGCCAGAGCAATTCTGCCTATTTGCGGGGATTGATTTTTAAAATAATGAAACTTTAAACTATCAGACTCAAAAGGATTTGAGCAGTCAGAGCTATCCCGCAGTACAAATACATCTGTCTTATATCCAGCATTCAATTCCCCATAAGCCTGAAAAATATCTTTCACATAAGATTGAATTCCACCTTCACAGGCAAAAATTTCTATAAAAACGAAGACATGGTGAGGAGTTTCGTTAACTTTTTTACTAGCTTTCGGGTTTTCTCCCATTACATCAGTCAGCATTTACGTTTTTATTTAGATAAGTTTCACTCTTTCACAGCCTGAGTAATCTCTATGCTGCTGCCAAATCTTAGCAAAAGCGTCACCTCAATCGTATGCTGACTTTACTCAACTGAAGTATTTTTTTTATACACAAATTGTTACTTACAGCGGATTTCCAGTTACTAAAAGCCAAACATCAAGGCTGTTTTACTTCTGGATTCTGACTCCTGGCTCCGTTCGGCTGACGCTCACAGCGCAGCCTGAATTCTGCTGTATTGATAAATTCCCTTGTCTTTTAGCATTAGGATATTTATTGGTGACTGTACTCGATAATTAACAGACAATTTCTTTCATCTGGACTACGTTCATAAACTACCCGATCAGTTAAACGCCTCAATAGAAACCATCCATAACCTCCTTCTTGGGGAGTACCAGGTTTTGGCTCGGCGATCGCATCAGGATTAAAAGGTTGACCATGATCCCAAATTCTAATTTCCATTCGGTCAACCCATAGGCTAACTTCAATATCTATAGTTGTTTCCGGCGGTAAAGCCTCATGAGCGTGGCGAACTGCGTTGGTAAAGCCCTCTGCTAATGCTAAATTGAGTCGATAGAGTTGGTTGTCTGACCAACCACGTTGAAATAAATATTGCAGACAAAATTGTTCAAACCATTGTTGAACTTTATTTAAGAGCGGAAGCTCGCTCCTGACAGTCAGATGGTCTCGCTCCACCATTCTCAGCATTGACCGTGACTTGATTATTCAATAAAAATGTTTTTACAAGTTGAATTATAGAGACTTTGAATTTTGGTATAGCTGTGATGTTAGGGGACAGAGTTAAATCGCCTCAACACTTTGGCTATTGTTTAGAACCAAAACTAAAAATCTCAGATGCTACCTGGATTACTAAAATTGACGCTTGTTGACTGTTTCATTAGCATATTTTGGGGAGTATGAGTGGTTTTAACTACCACCCATACCCTTTTACATGCTACTGAAACTTACAAGCGTCAAAGCACTTTTCGGTAACTAATCTAATTTAGAAAAGTCCCAAGGTCAAGGATTTGTCTAAAGGTAAAGCAGCACCGATACCCAACCACAAAGTTACGAGAGTTCCAAACAGAAATACTGTAGTTGCAACTGGACGACGGAAGGGGTTTTGGAACTTATTCACGTTCTCAATGAAGGGAACGAGAATTAGCCCCAAGGGTACGGAAGCCATTGCTAAAACTCCCAACAATTTGTTAGGAAGCGATCGCAAAATTTGGAATACAGGGTACAAGTACCACTCTGGCAGAATTTCCAGTGGTGTAGCAAAAGGATCTGCTGGTTCACCTGTCATTGCTGGATCTAGCACAGCTAGAGCCACAATACAAGCAAAAGATCCCATGATCACAACTGGGAATATATAAAGTAGGTCATTAGGCCAAGCGGGTTCACCATAATAGTTGTGACCCATACCCTTGGCAAGTTTAGCTCTTAACGTAGGATCGCTCAGATCGGGTTTTTTCTGCGTTGCCATGTTTAAATGCGCTCTCCTGCTGAATTTCAGTTAAAGCATTGATGTTAGCCGTTTGCTATCTGAGACAAGGTAGTAGCTTTTGCTTCTCAGTAAAAGTGTCTGTGATTTCTTGCTGATATACCATATCTAATTGTCCATCAGTTTAAAACAAACAACTTTCTCTGGAAATAGCTATTGCCTGTTCACATTTTGGCTGAACAAACAATGAGATTACAAAGGCCCAGAAATACCTTGCTTGCGAATCATCAAGAAGTGGAACAGCATGAAGACTGCAATTAACCAAGGCAAAACAAAAGTGTGGGCGCTGTAGTAACGAGTTAAGGTTCCTTGACCAACACTAGAACCACCGCGCAACAAGTCAGAAATCAATGTCCCAACTACAGGAATTGCTTCTGGTACACCACTAACGATTTTCACAGCCCAGTAGCCTACCTGATCCCAAGGTAAAGAGTAGCCTGTTACACCAAAGGAAACGGTGATCACAGCCATGATTACACCACTTACCCAGGTCAATTCGCGGGGCTTTTTAAAACCACCAGTCAAGTAAACTCGGAAGACGTGCAGAATCATCATCAACACCATCATGCTGGCAGACCAGCGGTGGATAGAGCGAATCAGCCAACCGAAGTTTACTTCGTTCATGATGTACTGTACAGAAGCATAAGCTTCTGCAACTGTTGGTCTGTAGTAGAACGTCATGGCAAATCCAGTAGCAAACTGGATGAGAAAGCAAACCAGAGTAATTCCACCCAGACAGTAAAAAATGTTGACATGGGGAGGTACGTACTTGCTTGTTACGTCTTCAGCAAGCGCCTGAATTTCCAAGCGTTCCTCAAACCAGTCGTAAACGTTGGCCATACAATCTCAAGTTCCTAAAAATCGGTTGCGGTTGATCAATCTCCCAATTGGCAATTTTGGGATTTTCACAAAAAGGTTGTTTGTTTGGTTTTTTGCTGTTCAGAGTGATTAGCGTTTTCAGCAACTTAACACTCTGTAAATATGAAATATATGGCGTTCTCTTTGCAACCAAACACTTAAGATGCCAGTTCCAAAGTAGATCTTATCGTTTGTAGAGTGCCTTGTGTACTCACAGATTGCTTAACAATTTGATGAGAGCAATGCACTACTTCTATAAAAAAAGTAACATAGTCGAGAGATAGATTTCATCAACAACAAGAGAACTGGGCAGTTCGATACAATTTGGGTTCAGGTGGAATTGAAAATGGGGTTCATGCAAAAGTACGTTTTTCGGGTAAGTTTGTCGTTATTTTTGGCGTTTTGTTTAGCGATTGGTGGAGTTATTCCCACCGCCACAGCTTTGACAAATGAGCAAAAGCTCGTTTCAGAAGTTTGGCGCATTGTCAATCGCTCTTATCTAGATGAAACATTTAATCATCAAAACTGGGCAGCAGTTAGACAAAAAGCTCTAGAGAAGCCGCTGACTAGCACAGAAGCAGCTTACACGGCGATTCAGTCCATGCTCAAGAGCCTAGATGATCCTTTTACCCGCTTTTTAGATCCAGAACAGTACCGCAGCTTGCAGGTCAATACTTCTGGAGAATTAACTGGAGTTGGTTTGCAAATTGCCCTCAATCCTCATACAGGTCAACTAGAAGTAGTTTCGCCGATTGAAGGTTCACCAGCAGATAAAGCAGGCATTAAACCGCGCGATCGCATTCTCAAAATTGAAGGATTTTCTACAGAAAACTTGACTTTGGATGAGGCAGCTGCCAGAATGCGTGGCCCCATTGGCAGTTTAGTAACACTGTTGATTGAACGCGAAGGAGAGGCATCCAGAGAAGTTAGTATCATGCGCGATCGCATTGAACTCAACCCAGTTATCTCCCAATTGCGGACTTCTCCTCAAGGTACATCCATTGGTTATCTTCGCCTGACTCAATTTAATGCCAACGCTTCTACGGAGTTAGCACACGCTATTAATAGTCTAGAGAAAAAAGGTGCTGCTGCCTATATTTTAGATTTACGCAACAACCCAGGGGGACTTTTACAAGCTGGGATTGAAATTGCGCGGCTATGGCTAGATTCTGGCACCATTGTCTACACAGTTAATCGCCAAGGCATTCAAGGCAGTTTTGAAGCCTTTGGCCCGTCACTGACAAAAGATCCGTTAGTCATTTTGGTCAATCAAGGAACTGCTAGTGCTAGTGAAATTCTCGCTGGCGCACTACAAGACAATGGCCGAGCTAAATTAGTAGGCGAAACTACTTTTGGTAAAGGCTTAATTCAATCTTTATTTGAATTATCCGATGGTGCTGGTTTGGCAGTTACCATAGCCAAATATGAAACTCCGCAACATCGAGATATTAACAAATTAGGAATTAAGCCAGATCAAGTAGTTACCCAACAGCCTATTACCCGCGAAGAAATTGCCACAACAGCAGATTTGCAATATCAAGCCGCCGTCGAAATATTAGCGAAAAATGCAGTAGCTGTAGGTGCAAAAGGCTAGACACTAAGAGTAGGAAGTCTCAATTTCCAACTTCCTACTCAAAACTTACAAAATAGGTTGTAACTGCAACAAAGTTGGAAAATCTAACACAGCCAGCCGCTTGTATGCTTGGTCAATAACCCGCTGACCTCTGAGAAACCCTGTATTCGCACCGGGACAAATATACTCAAGGGTAGCTGGAGTCAAGCGGTCTAGTAAAGATTGCACATTTTTAATTTGCCTAGACCAATGAAAAGTTTTAGCCGTGCGTAACGGTACTGGTTCACCGTACTGATTGGGAACTAAATGGCGACCAGAAAATAAAACACCGCCTAATTCGCTGTAATAAAGGCAAGACGAGCCAGGAGAATGGCCTGGTGTCCAAATTATTTGGACTGTAGAAGTGAGAGTAATTTCTTGAGAAAAGTTATTAACGGTTAAGCCGGGTAATAAATAGGCTTCTTGTTCTTGAATTAAAATCTCACAACCCAAAGTTTGCTGAAATTCTGGTGTTTTGCCAATAGCACCACGGTGAGTGATAAACAACCACCTTACACCCCCATGCGATCGCAAAAAATCCAGATTCATTTGATCTAAAGCAGGGCAATCGATGAGGATATTCCCTTCATTTCTTACAATGAAATAGGAGGTTCCTCCCAATGTGTCCCGATTTGGTGGAAAAGCAAAAATGCTATCTAGCACAGGACGTGGGGACTTAGCTGTATGACTGGGCTGTTGGGGTAAGGAACACATGAGAAAAACTCAATAACAATGAGGAGTGGTAAAAATTAGTAACAGAGTTGAAATGCCTATACCATTTGGGATTTCAGATTGTAAAACAGTTGTTGTCTAAACTTTTGAGCAATTCATCTGTTGCAATCATTGGGCAAATTGGTACTAAAAAATTAACCCTAAATAGTTAACTATTGTTAAAAATTAGGGTTTTAGATTCTGCTTTGTGGTGATGGCTGTGGTGCTGACACTGCTAGTGGGATATTTTTCCAAATTATTAAAGAACACATGACTTTTTGGTTTCTCCTCCTACTGGGACTAGCTACTTATCTGATGGTGCAACGCAGTGCTATTGGCATTACACGCACACCTGTTTGGTTATTATGGCTAGTGTTAATGACACCAGCATTACTATTGACGGGATGGACAGTAAGATATGGAATCAAACAACCTCCGCCACCGTCATTAATTATTGGGTCTTCTATTGTTTGTCTTTTGTTATACTGGCTGTTGTTTCAATGGGGGCGAACAGCACCAACAAATAAGCAAACTGAACCCCAAGCTCCTAAATTAGAATCGGCTATCCATCCTACCGCAGAACCAGTGCCAGTGCGTCCCATTGAACCTACCGAAGAAAGCCAGCTACGAAATTGTTTTCCCTGGTCTGTATACTATATTCAAAATCTTGAGTATCGACCCCAAGCTATTATCTGTCGAGGGCAGTTAAGAACGACACCCCAGCAAGCTTACCAGCGAATTAAAGCCAACATTGAATCACAATTTGGCGATCGCTTTTTAGTTATCTTTCAAGAAGGGCTGAATGGCAAACCTTTCTTTGTGTTAGTACCTAATGCACAGTCGGCTTCAGCCGTCAATAAAAACAAACCAGAAAAGTTAACTAGACCAGGAATAGCACTTCTATTACTAATTACAACTATTTTGACTACCACCTTTGTGGGAGCGAGAATTGCTGGTGTTGACCTCACAACCTTGAAGGCTGATCCAAATGTTTTCTTAGAAGGATTGCCATATTCCTTGGGGTTAATCACAATTTTAGGCATTCACGAACTTGGTCATTACTTGACAGCTAAGTTCTACAAAATTCGTTCAACTCTGCCGTATTTTATCCCCATGCCTTTTTTCTTGGGGACTTTCGGCGCATTTATTCAAATGCGTAGTCCAATTCCTCACCGTAAAGCTTTATTTGATGTCAGTATTGCTGGGCCAATTGCCGGATTTATCGCAACATTACCGATTTTAATTTGGGGTTTAGCTCATTCTGAGATAGTTCCTTTAACTGACAAAACAGGAATTCTCAATCCAGATGCACTGAATCCGAAATATTCAATTTTATTAGCATTACTTTCCAAAGTGGCTTTGGGTAGTCAGTTAACGGCTAAATCTGCTATTGATTTGCATCCCTTAGCTGTGGCTGGTTTTTTAGGATTAATTGTCACAGCCTTGAATTTAATGCCCGTAGGACAACTAGATGGTGGTCATATTGTTCATGCTATGTTTGGGCAACGCACAGCGATAGTAATTGGTCAAATAGCTCGCTTGTTACTGCTATTACTTTCTTTGGTACAGTCAGAATTTTTTGTCTGGGCGATAATTTTATTATTTATGCCTTTGATTGATGAACCTGCCTTGAACGATGTCACTGAATTGGATAATGGACGTGACATTTTAGGATTAATGGCGATGGCTTTATTAATTATCATTATTTTGCCATTACCACAGGCGATCGCTAACTTACTGCAAATTTAGGATAGTAGGGAGAAGGTAGGGAAGATTCTCCTACCTCCTATATCTGTTAAGAAGCTGAATTACTAACTTCAGCTGCTTTTGCCGCTGCTGGACTACCACCCATACGAATTTCCGAAGTAAAGGAAGCCATACTAAAACCGCCAAAGCGTTTAAGAATACTGACGCGCATTCTTAAATTGGGACTGGCAAACCACAAACGTTCTTCTGACCACATGGTTTCGTACTCTGTGGTTAAGGTTAATGCGTCATCGCTACCCATCTTATAGCGCCCGGCGACAGGGGCTTTTTCTGCATAACCCATTTCGCGGAGTAACTTACCTTCACTGGGATTATCAGCATCGGGTATAGTAACTAACACAGTCGAACCTGTGTGTTTCTCTTCATCCCATTCCATTGTGCCGTTCCAAGTAACTCTCGCACCACAGGAAGCTTCACTGGGGTTGACTTCGTACTGCTGACATAGTTGAATCACTTCTGGATGATCTGCTGCCAACATCTCAATTACAATATCTGACTTGCCATCTTCAGACTGTTTAAATGCTAAATGGTGGCTAGTACGGTGAGAAAACCATTTACCAGCACTTAACTCAAAAAACTCTTCAATATTCATAAATGAAATTACCCTGCATCAAAATACTAAAAGTCCCTCTTATTATTAAAAGGTAGCAGGAGAAGGAAATTTTATGCTTGCTTGCCTTTTTCTTCAATTCGCTTGAGGCAGATTCTTGCGGCTTCAGAAACGTTGGGATGACTATCTTTCTCTAAATATTTTAAAGCCGAGATACTCTTAGGCGTGGGCAGATTTCCTAGGGCTTCTACCAGCCGTTGTCTAACTAGCCAATCATCCGATTGAGCAAATTTGAGAATATTATCAACTGCTGCTAAGTCGCCAATTTCCCCAAGTGCAGAAATTGCAGCTTCTTGTAAAACCGCTTCCTTACTATCCAAAGCCTGCAAGAGAATTTCACGAGCGCGTGGGTCTTTAAGATTACCTAAAGCCACAGCTGCACTAAATCGGACTAACCAATCAGTATCTTCATAAAATGCTCTGGCTAGTGCCTCAAAAGCTCTGACATCACCTAAATATCCCAATGCACCAGCAGCATCTGCACGAATGCCATAATCGGGGTCTGTTTGCAAAATTCTGACTAAGATTGCATAACATTCATCAGTTTGCTTGATTCCCAAGGCAAAGATGGCCATAGAGCGCAGTTGCAAAGAATCGTCATCCAACACCTTTTTAATTAAAGGTACTGCATCTTCAGCCGGGACATCGCGCAGACTGGCAAGTGCAACCATGCGATCGCGTAAATTTGAACTTTCTAACTGAGCAGAAATTTCCTGTAAGGGTAGAGCTGCCATTTATGATTAACGCGCTTTCTTTACTTATCTTTACTTTACCTGATTTACCAATTAGACTGCTGTCAAACTCAGATGTAGCTTTGGCGTAATTCCCGAATTTTCCCATAACCTCAGAATGGGTGTAATACGGTTTCACTTTAAGTTTGAGACAAATATGCAGGAGAACAGACAGAAAAAATTTACTTTCGCTATGTGCGATTTATCTCAGTAATACAAATAATTTATTATACTTGGCTGATTGCATAACTCTCAGGGTGACACGTTGTAAAAAATACAATATATATGAGTTATGCAACAATTGTGAAATACATGAATTTAGCAGTCTTGATCATCAGTATTTTAGTTACTATTTGTTATAATCAAATTTTTCAATATAGAGCATCTTTAGCAGAACCTATTTTAATGTTGAATGAAGAATCTAGTTTATATTTAGTAGCCAAAACCAATCATATTTCATTTATAGAACAAGAAGTAATTAAAGAAACTAATAAAGTTAGACAAAATCCCAAGGCATATATTCCCATTTTAGAAAATTATAAAAAACAGTTTCAGGGGAAAAAGCTGAGACTGTCACAAAATTCTTTTTTAATTACTCAAGAAGGAAGCAAAGCTGTTGATGAGGCGATCGCATTTCTCAAATCAGCACGTCCTGTCGGCGCGTTAAGTGTATCTAGAGGGATGTCTTTAGCAGCAAAAGCTCATGTAAAAGACCAAGGGGATAAAGGCAATACAGGTCATTATGGTAGTGATGGTAGTAGTCCTTTTGAGCGCATTAATCGCTATGGTAAATGGCAGATAACTGCGGCTGAAAATATTAGTTATGGCCCTAATACAGCCCAAGATATTGTCATGCAATTAATTATTGATGATGGAGTAACATCACGCGGACATCGCAAAAACATCTTTAACTCTGCATTTAAAGTTAGTGGCGTTGCTTACGGAAATCATAAAACTTACAAAACTATCTGCGTAATTAACTATGCTGGTGGTTTTCAAGAGAAAACAACTGAGATTGGCAAACCTCTCTCAACAATGTTACAAAAAAATTAGGTTAGGATTACAGTCAAATATTAATTTATAGTTCAGTGATTTCACTAAGTCTTTTTTTCTATAAATGTATCTTAATGAAGTGATAAAAAAAGCATCTTGAGGTAAGTCAAATTAGCCTTACCTCATAAAATAGGTATTTACACTGTGTAAAATACTATACATTTAAATTTACTCTAGATATTTGAGAAAGTATGAAAGTGAAAGCAAGTGACTACAAGTAGAATTTTTCAGCATTCAATCCAGGATATGAGATTTTGAGGAAGAGCAATGCCAGGAAATGAGTGGGAGAAAATACGTCACCTATTGGTTGTCCAAGACTTGCAAGGACAAAGAACTATCCCACTTCAAGAAACCACTTATTCCATTGGTCGAGATTCGAGAAACGCGATCGTGCTGCGTTCTCGTTCAGTATCTAGACAACATGCGATTTTACTACGGGTCACGCTTCCAGAAACTGACCAGTATGGCTTTCGGATTATTGATGGTAACTTCAAGGGTAAATCCAGTACCAATGGCTTATATGTAAATGGGATGAAATGCGTCTCCCATAATCTTCAACATGGAGACGTAATTGCCTTTGGCAATAATCAAGTCCAGGCTAAATACTATGCAATTTCTTATATTTCCGAAAAGGCTTTTGCAGAAAGTGGGGATATTGAAAACATATCTGATTTTCTATTAGAACAGGCGAATGTTGCCAATCCGTTTCAAACTTTGATTGTTGATCCTAATTTTGAAGCGGCCAGTGAAACGGCTTTAGCACGCCTAGCATCTTTCCCTGAACTCATCCCCAACCCAATTATCGAGATGGATTTAGGGGGAACAATTACATATCTCAATCCAGCCGCATCGGTGAAATTTCCGAAGATTCGAGAAATTGGTAACAAGCATCCTGTGCTGACAGGATTACTCAATGCGGTAGAGGATAGAAAGATAAATTCTTTTTCCCGCGAGATCACAGTTGAGCAGGAAGTTTTTGAACAATGTATCCATTACTTACCTGAAAGTGACTTAATTAGAACTTTTATCGTCAGGGATATTACAGAGCAGAAGCAAGCCGAAGCTGAATTACGCCAACGCGATCGCCTATTACAGGCAGTAGCCGAAGCTGCAAATTACTTGCTAGTGGAAATGAATTACGAAACTGGCATAGATAAAGCTCTAGCTGTTTTAGGAGAAGCGGCGAAGACTGATCGCGCCTATTTATTTAAAAACCATCTCCACTTAGATACAGGAGAAATGGCTCTCAGCCTACAATTTGAATGGACACGAACTAACTTTACCGCCGCTCGCACCCACTGGCAAAATCAACTTTATCAATCTTCGGAACTGGCGCGTTGGTATGCAACTCTTTCCTGCGGACAATCTATTAGCGGTACTATCCAAGAATTTCCCATAGCTGAACAAAAGCTCCTGGATAGGGATGGCATTAAATCTTTACTTTTAGTTCCCTTACGACTAGAAGATGAGTTTTGGGGTTGCCTTGGTTTAGCAGACTGTTCTCAAGAGCGTCTGTGGTCAAGGCATGAAGAATCAACTTTATTGACAATGGCGGCTAGTATTAGCGGTGCTTGGCAGCGTCAACAAGTAGAGGAAAAAATTCGCTATCAAGCACTCCACGATATGCTGACTGGATTACCCAACCGTTTACTATTCAATGAACTGTTGGCTAAAGCTCTACCAAACGCAACCCGCAATCGTGAAAGTTTAGCGGTCATGTTTCTCGATTTAGATCGCTTTAAAGTGATTAATGATACTTTAGGTCATACATTGGGAGACGAATTATTACAAATTGTGGCGCAAAGGCTAAAAGAATCTCTGCGAGAAGGAGATACTGTGGCACGTTGGGGAGGAGATGAATTTACAATCTTGCTTCCACGAGTTAATTATCTAGACGAGGTAGACCAAGTAGCTCAAAGAATCTTGCAAGCCTTACAAAAGATGTTTTGTTTTGATGGACATGAACTTTATATCAGTGCCAGCATTGGCATTGCTTTGTTTGATGAACACAGCCATAATCCAGAAATTCTGATTCAACATGCAGATGCAGCTTTATATCATGCCAAAGATTTAGGCCGAAATAATTATCAGTTTTATACAACTACCCTCAGTGCCAAAACTCCAGAACTGCTAAATTTAGAAAAAAGCTTGCGCTATGCCGTGGAACGGGAAGAATTAATCGTATATTATCAGCCCCGTGTAAATATCTTGACAGGACAAATCACTGGGATGGAGGCTTTAGTACGCTGGCAAAACCCAGAGATGGGTCTAATAGCGCCAAATGTGTTTATTCCTCTAGCTGAAGAAAGTGGATTAATTATTCCCATTGGTGAATGGGTATTACGAGCAGCTTGTCTGCAAAATAAAGCTTGGCAACAAGCAGGATTGCCGCCTTTAACTGTGGCTGTGAATCTTTCACCTAAACAGTTTCGCCAATCTACATTGGTAGAAGATGTAGCCAGAATTCTCACAGAGACAGAATTAGATGCCAAGTTTTTAGAATTGGAAATTACGGAATCAACAGCGATCGCCGATTTAGAATTTACCAGAAATGTTTTACATAATTTAGAACAAATGGGTGTTCACCTTTCCATCGATGACTTTGGGACAGGCCACTCTTCGCTTTCACGCCTGCAACTTCTCCCACTGCACAACCTGAAAATTGATCGCTCTTTTATTCAAGAGTTAACCACAGATGTGCGAGTAGCTCATATTGTGAAGGCAATTGTCACCTTGGGACGTAACTTAGGCCTAAGACTCACCGCTGAAGGTGTAGAAAAGCAAGAAGAACTAGATTTTTTGAAATCTATTCACTGTGAAGATGTACAAGGCTATTTGTTCTATAAACCGCTTCCTGCGGAAAAAGCTACAGAAGTTCTGCAAAACAAACAAACTTCTGCTTTAGAGATGAAAAATTGAAGTCAAGGCAAAATACATACATTTCAGAGTATCTCGTGATATTGTTTCTGCCAGAATAGCAATCTAGTGGGTAAATTGGGATATATATCCAGAAAATTTTTCTGTTTAAACCTAACCCACACATCGGAATGAGAGAACATTATCGAGATTTCTTAATTCGTAACTGGGAGAAGGGCGATCGCACCAGAGCGGCCGCAGTGATCAGTTATGTATTATCAGAATACGGTTTGGGTTGGGAACCCAAAGGTGCTGACCGAGATGTGTTGCAAGTAGAAGAATGTTACTTAGCAACAGGCGGCGAGTTTTGGGTTATTGAACACCAAAGCCAAATAGTCGGTACTGGGGCTTATTACCCCATCAGTCGGGGAGAAAAAGCTGTGGAAATCCGCAAAATGTATCTTTTACCCAGCGTCAGAGGTATAGGATTGGGCAAATATTTGTTACAACAGCTAGAAGCCGCAATTGCTACCCGTGGTTTTCAGCAAATTTGGATTGAAACCGCCAGCATATTAGTAGAAGCAGTCAAGTTATACGAAAGCAGTGGTTATCTACCAGAAATAGGTGTGGAAACTGCACGGTGCGATCGCGTGTATGTTAAATATCTAGGCTAATTCTCTATGCCCAGTTGGACTCATAATCTTCAAGGTTTGCTCAACCTATTTTTACAATCTCATTGTCCTTTGTGTCAGCGAAATACATCTGATACTTTGTGTCAATACTGTGCTAGACAATTACAAAATTGTGGTCAGAAAAATCCTTGTGCATCATGGCAAGGTGCAGTACCGATTTTTGGTTGGGGTGTATATGGTGGTAGCCTAAAACGAGCGATCGCTGTGATGAAGTATGAAAACCAGCCAAATATTGCTCGGATGTTAGGTGTATGGTTAGGCGAAGCATGGTTATTACACTCGCCTCAGCCTCATACTCAACTTTTAGTCGTCCCCATACCCATGCACCCGCAAAAGCAAAAGCAACGTGGTTACAATCAAGCGGCGTTAATTGCCGAAAGCTTTTGCCAAATAACTAAGTTAAAATTAAACCCCAACGGTTTAGAAAGAGTACGAGAAACTCAAGCACAGTTTGGTTTATCTGTGTCTGAACGCGAAAAAAACTTAGCTGAAGCTTTTGTAGTTGGTAAAAAGTTTCGCGATCGCTGTCCCAGTACTTCAGTATTGTTAGTAGATGATATTTACACTACTGGCGCTACCACCAAATCTGCCGTACAAATACTTCATCAGTCTGGAATTAAAGTTTTGGGGTTAGCGGCAGTTGCGATCGCCATCAAAGACCAACATACTAGTTCATAGGCGAGTCATCTCTGACAAATCTATAATTAAGCGAATACCTTGTGTGACAACACTGCCGGAGATTATGAGTAAAGCTTTTACAGCAGGTTTAAGAAGATTCATCATTGTTCCTACTACTTTTCTGGCAATTGGTATCAGTACAACAGCAGCATTAGCTCAAAGTAAGTTGTACAGTCCAATTCCTTTAACTAATCTCACTGAACTTTCTGATACACTCTCAGAAAAAGATATCCCCACAGGACAGGGTGGATTTGCCCGTGACTACACAGTTAAATTGAATAAAGGTGATAATCTGGCGGTTGATTTATCTTCGGAAAACTTTGACTGTATCATTACCCTGTTAGCACCAGATGGCTCAACCGTGGCCGAAAACGATGACGGCCCCGATGGTACTAGCAACTCTCTACTATTTACCCGCATCAACGAAACAGGAATATATATTATTCGTGTTCGGTCTTTTGGGGAAACTGGAGTGGGTAACTTTAAACTGAAGGTGACAAAACTGCAACCAATTAAGTAAAGTGCTGAGTAGTTAGATTGCCCTTTTGTTTCACTAAAAGACAGTTAACACACAGAGCAATAAGGCTTCTGTCCACTCTACGACTGCGCCGTAGGTATCACCTGTGTGTCCTCCTAATTTGTAATTAAACCATAGGCCTGTGAGCCAAGCGATCGCACTTCCGGCAAGTATCATTGCTAGTGCCAGAAAGAGGTTTTGGCTATCTATCAACCACAGTAAACCACTCAAACTTAATAACAACAGCAGTCCGGGAATAATATCTTTGTAGGAACGAATGGCTTCTTTATGAAATGCACCTTTACCAGTCGGTTTCAGGTAAGGATATCGCAATATGGCTAGTTGTTGTCCCCAGCGCCCCCAACCACAAGCAGCGATTAATATTAACCAACGGTGAGCTTCAATGTCTGTTAAAGCTGCTGTTTTTAATAATACTATGGCGATCGCTGCCATTGCCCCAAAAGCCCCTGTAGCGCTATCTGCCATGACTTCTAGTCGTTTTTCTGGATTTCCCACAGCTAAACCATCAGCTGTATCCATTGCACCATCTAAGTGTAATCCACCTGTCAAAGCTATCCAAGCACACACAACTAAAGCACTGCGAGTTAATACTGGTATACCCAAATAAAACATACCAGTGTCACACAGCCCTAAAATTCCTCCAATGAGTAACCCAACTATTGGAGCAAAGCGAGAAACTCCCCGAAAATCTAAGCCATGAATATAGGGCAAAGGAATAACACTGTAAAATATTACACTTGCAATTAGAGTATCCAGAGGTGATTTCCACCACTGAGAAAACTTAGTCATATTAGTTACATTTTTTTAATAGCTATTTCAGGGATAATATTGATTACTGTGGTACAACCACTAGTAGAAAAGTTTAAAGCTTTGGATAAGATAGCTATTAGTTTACAGACTCTTCTAAAAAATTTTGCTATGCTGGACTCGTAGAGCTAATTTTTTAGCTCAATATAATAACATAAAAAAACAAATTTAACAAGGTAATACTAGCAAAAAATTTTGTGTATTCATTAGCTAGTAAATTAGATCGAGAGTATTGAAGCGATCGCACCACAAAATTGATATTTTTTAAATGTAGGGAACTAATTAAGCTATTCATTTAATATTTTTAGCTGTGTTCTCGCCTTTTCTCACTCCTTAAATTTCCTATGAGTCATCATCTACCCGACACCAGGATACCTGCTCCGTGCATTGTTGACACGGGCGTGATTGTGAATAAGCTCGATATGCGGCGATTACTTTCTGATTTAGGTCGAGTTCACTACATATACACCCACGGAGAAAAGGTAGTGAGCGAGGGTGAAGGAGATGTCATAGAAGTATTCGCTAATCCGCAACGTTCTACCTTAGTGGCTAACAGCGCGCTTTATTTGAATGTTTATAGTTTTGATTACATAGAACTGAAACAGTCCTCGCCACAAGAAACCTGTTTCGATTTGATGCAAGAAGGTATGTGTTTACGGCTCATTCCCCTTACTACCCCTTTACAAGAACGTCGAGAGAAAACCTTCAACGTCAGCGCGATTGAAGCAATGATGGAACAAGTTCTCTCTGCCAAATGGGATGCAGAAATTGATGATGACTGCTCTGATTCGTTTTAGAATTGTCATCTGTCATTAGTCATCTGTCATTAGTAGCGGCACAAAGTTTTGCGCTCCTATAAACCAAGACTATTAATAATTGCTATAACCAAGGACAAAGGACAAATGACAATCATTTAGTGAAATCGTCTAATCTTTTACCTTGACCAAGAATTTTTCTTTTCAATCCTTAGCTCGTTGTAGCCAAACAAAAGCTAGAGCCGGGATATTCTTAACGCCCCACGGTGTTGTGGAAACCCCAAGATTTATGCCTGTGGGGACACTGGCTAATGTCAAAACAGTCACCCCCGCCCAGTTAAAAGATACTGGCGCACAGATGGTATTGTCAAACACATACCATCTCCATCTGCAACCAGGAGAAGCAATTGTAGCTGGCGGTGGTGGGTTACATAAGTTTATGGGCTGGGATGGGCCGATGCTCACTGATTCTGGTGGTTTTCAAGTATTCAGCTTGAGCGAGATGCGAAAAATTACTGAAGAAGGTGTAACCTTTCGCTCACCCCATGATGGACAGATTATCAATTTAACACCAGAGCGTTCTATAGAAATTCAGAATACTTTGGGGGCGGATGTCATCATGGCCTTTGATGAATGTCCGCCTTACCCCGCAACGCGCCAAGAAGTAGAAACAGCTACTGAGCGAACTTACCGTTGGCTAGAACGTTGTATAGCAGCACATCAACGCCAAGATCAGGCCTTATTTGGGATTGTACAAGGGGGAGTGTATTTAGATTTGCGTTCTCAGGCGGCTGTGGCGTTAGCTAAGTTAGATTTGCCTGGATATGCTATTGGTGGTGTGAGTGTGGGAGAACCCGCAGAATTGATGGCGCAGATTGTCCAAGCCACTGCACCACTGTTACCACCAGAAAAGCCCCGCTATTTGATGGGTGTGGGGACTTATCGAGAAATGGCGATCGCGATCGCTTCTGGGATAGATTTATTTGATTGCGTTATCCCGACTCGTTGGGCGAGACATGGTACAGCAATGGTGCAAGGCGAACGCTGGAATTTAAAAAATGCTAAATTTCGTGAAGATTTTGCACCATTGGATGAAACTTGCCATTGTTATGCGTGTCAAAATTTTAGTCGGGCATATATTTCTCATTTGGTGCGATCGCAAGAAATTTTAGCCTACACCTTACTCAGCATTCACAATATCACCGAACTGATTCGGTTTACCCAAAAGATTCGCCAAGCAATATTGAACGATTCCTTTTTGGCAGAATTTGGTCATTGGCTAAACTCGTCGGACACTGGAGAATAAGGTTATGGAACAATTAACACTACCGGATATTCTCACCCTTGAAGAAACCTCTGCATATCTACGACTACCCATTGAAACAGTTTTGCATCAAGCTACTTTGGGAAATATTCCAGGACGTAAAATTGAAGATGACTGGAGATTCTTGAAAGTGGCGATTGATGACTGGCTACGTTATCAAAGTAGTCGAGCGATTCTTCTGCAACAAGCAGGAAGTTTAGCAGATGATGATTCAATAGCAGAATTGAGAGCCACAATTTATCAAGCAAGGGGACGCTCAGAAGTTGATGCGGAGTCTGAAGGTTGATGTATTTGCTTGATACTGACACACTCACATATCTTTATGCTGGAAATGCTAATGTAGTTGAGCGATTAAGGTCTGTAAATGATCCAGAAGTTGGCATTACTATTATTACGAAAGCAGAAGTTTTGCGTGGCAGGATCGAATATCTTTTAAAAGCCAATTCAGGATTAGATTTACTCAAGGCGCAATCTCTTCTATTTCGTACAGAAGACCTACTTAGTCAACTTTTGGTTGTACCTGTCAGTCAAGCCGCATCAGAACAGTTTGAGCGTTTACGCATCATCCCAAAATTCCGAAAAATAGGACGAGCCGATTTATTGATTGCTAGTATTGCTCTCTCTAATCAAGCAACCTTAGTAACAAGAAACATCCGTCATTTTAGACAGATTCCTGGTGTACAAGTAGTAAATTGGGTTGACTAGAGTGGGTAAGCCTATTTATTGGTATAACGGCAAATTAATTGAGTCTCAAACCCTGGAATTAGATATTAACGATCCGGGGTTGCTTTATGGTGCAACGGTGTTTACTACATTGCGAGTTTATGAAAATTCTCTCGATAGTAGTTTAACTAACTGGCAGGCACACTGCGATCGCCTCCAGTTAAGTTTACAAGCTTTTACTTGGCAACAACCAGATTGGCAGCGGATACATCAAGGTGCAGAAATTCTCATCCAACATTTCCCCGTTCTCAGAATTACCTTGTTTCCTGATGGTAGGGAATGGATAATTGGCAGAAATTTACCAGCAGATTTAACAAAAAAACAACAAAATGGGGTGAAATGCGCCATTGCACAACCAGAATTTTCTCGCAACTTGCCTTCTCATAAAACAGGAAATTATTTGGGTGCTTGGTTAGCTAAAAATAGTGTGCAAGCTTTAGCAGCCGAGGAAGGGATTTTAGTTGATATTGCAGGTAATTGGCTAGAAACTACCACTGGTAATCTTTGGGGCTGGCGAGATAATTGTTGGTGGACACCGCCCTTAGATGTAGGGATTTTACCCGGAATTATGCGATCGCAAATTATTCAATGGCTGCAAAACCAACAGCTACAAGTACGAGAGGAACCTTGGACACTTGAGTTAGTCACGGGATTTGAAGCGATCGCCTACACTAATAGTGTGGTAGAAATTATCCCCATTCATACCGTCGAGCAAGCTTCAGGGTCGCTACAATATAATCCCCACCATCTCAATTTTCAGCAAATCAGGAGGCTTTTTAGCATGACAACCGTACCATTTTGGTATACCTTAAAATAAGTTAACATAATTCTTAATAATGCCCTCTCATACAGAGACGCTCCGCGAAAGCACAGAATATACAGGAGATAGACCTTAGTGAATAAAAGATGGAGAAATGCGGGGCTGTACGCGCTACTGTTTATTGTTGTCATTGCGCTGGGAACAGCATTCTTTGACAAACAACCACAAAACACACAAACATGGCGCTACAGTCAATTTATTCAAGAAGTTGAAAAAGGTAGAGTTACACAAGTTAGGGTGAGTGCAGATCGTTCTACAGCGATTGTTAAGGCTCAGGACGGAACTCAGATTAAAGTCACCTTAGTTAACGACCCCGACTTAATTAACACTCTCACCTCTAAAGGCGTTGATATTTCTGTATTGCCTCAAACTGATGAAGGTTTTTGGTTTAAGGCACTAAGCAGTTTATTTTTCCCTGTACTGCTGTTAGTTGGTTTATTTTTCTTACTCCGCCGCGCTCAAAGTGGCCCTGGTAGCCAAGCCATGAACTTTGGTAAATCCAAAGCGCGAGTGCAGATGGAACCCCAAACCCAGGTAACATTTGGTGATGTTGCGGGGATTGACCAAGCCAAGCTCGAATTAAACGAAGTTGTAGACTTTCTCAAAAACGCCGATCGCTTTACTGCTGTCGGTGCAAAAATTCCTAAAGGAGTATTATTAGTTGGGCCTCCAGGTACAGGTAAAACCTTACTCGCTCGTGCTGTGGCTGGGGAAGCTGGTGTACCGTTCTTCTCTATCTCTGGTTCCGAATTTGTAGAAATGTTCGTGGGTGTGGGTGCTTCCCGCGTCCGTGATTTATTTGAACAAGCTAAATCTAACGCTCCTTGTATCGTCTTCATCGATGAAATTGACGCAGTTGGTCGTCAACGGGGTGCAGGTTTAGGTGGTGGTAACGATGAACGGGAACAAACCCTCAACCAGTTACTCACCGAAATGGATGGTTTTGAAGGTAACACTGGGATCATCATCATTGCTGCTACCAACCGTCCAGACGTTTTAGACGCAGCTTTATTACGTCCTGGTCGTTTTGACCGTCAAGTTGTAGTAGATCGTCCCGACTACGCCGGACGCAGCGAAATCCTCAAAGTTCACGCCCGTGGCAAAACCTTAGCCAAAGATGTGGATTTGGATAAAATTGCGCGTCGTACCCCTGGTTTCACTGGTGCAGATTTATCTAACTTGCTGAATGAAGCGGCAATTCTCGCTGCACGTCGCAACTTAACCGAAATTTCGATGGATGAAATCAATGATGCCATCGATCGCGTGTTAGCTGGCCCAGAGAAGAAAGACCGGGTAATGAGCGAAAAACGCAAGACCTT
The DNA here is from genome assembly GCF_059384975.1 of Nostoc sp. C96. Classification (NCBI taxonomy): domain Bacteria; kingdom Bacillati; phylum Cyanobacteriota; class Cyanophyceae; order Nostocales; family Nostocaceae; genus Nostoc; species Nostoc sp. C96. The sequence continues at coordinate 4,192,893 of NZ_CM182020.1, forward strand.
GGTAGCTTATCACGAAGCTGGTCACGCTTTAGTTGGTGCATTGATGCCCGACTATGACCCAGTACAAAAGATTAGTATTATTCCTCGCGGTCGTGCAGGTGGTTTAACTTGGTTCACCCCCAGCGAAGACCGGATGGACACAGGTTTATACAGTCGCTCCTATCTGGAAAATCAGATGGCTGTGGCATTAGGTGGTCGTTTAGCCGAAGAAATTATCTTTGGTGAAGAAGAAGTAACCACAGGTGCTTCTAACGACCTACAACAGGTAGCAAGAGTAGCCCGTCAAATGATTACTCGCTTTGGGATGAGCGATCGCTTAGGGCCAGTGGCTCTTGGTCGTCAGCAAGGTAATATGTTCCTCGGACGCGATATCATGTCAGAGCGCGACTTCTCTGAAGAAACCGCAGCTGCCATTGACGAAGAAGTGCGGAAACTCGTAGATACAGCCTACAACCGCGCCAAAGATGTGTTAATCAGCAACCGCCACATTCTTGATCAGTTAGCACAAATGCTAGTTGATAAAGAAACAGTAGATGCCGAAGAATTGCAAGAAATCTTGGCAAACAATGATGTGAAAACTGCCGCCTTTGCTTAAGCAACTGCGGTAATCATCTAAAATTTGGATTTGGGGTAGTTCTGAAAAAGAATTACCCCATTTTTTCTTTGAATTCTTTGCGTCTTACCCTGCGGTTGATATTGAGACAGCTAATTTTCTGCATTAGATTTAGATAAAATTAACCGCAGATGAACGCGGATAAACGCAGATAAAAATGAACTTGACAACTAACCAATCCTCAGAATTTGCTATCTATGATTCCGGGATGCTGTCAGATTACGTCACAGCATTAGCTTGGTCTCCTTCAGGTGAAATTCTTGCGGCGACATCTGCGGCTGGCGAGGTGGTGCTATGGAATGATGGCAATGCCATAGAGTTGCAAAGTGGTAGCGGTAAATCTGTAGACTGTGTGGCTTTTTCGGCCGATGGCAAATTTTTAGCGGTTGGTGGACAGGATGGACAAGTCAAAATTTGGCGGGAAAATGAACTCATCGCCACCTTAGAAAATGCACCAGCCTGGGTAGATAAGTTGGCTTGGAATCATACTAGTAACTTACTGGCTTTTAGTTTGGGGCGTTATGTGCAAGTCTGGGATGCTGATCTGGGTGAGATAGTCGTCACCTTAAATTTTGATAACTCCTCAGTTTTAGGGATAGATTGGCGTAGCGATGGCCAGTATTTAGCCATTGGTGGTTATCAAGGAGTCAAGATTTGGGAGAGTAAAAACTGGGATGAAGAACCATTCTTTCTGACTATGCCAACTGTCAGTGTAGCTATGGGTTGGTCGCCTGATAGCAAATACTTGGCTTCCGGGAATATGGATCGCAGCGTCACAGTGTTGGACTGGAGTAATCCCGACCCTTGGATTATGCGTGGCTTTCCTGGTAAGATTCGGCAGTTAGCATGGTCAGAAGCTACTACTGAACTAGGTGCGCCGATACTTGCTACTTCTAGTGTTGAGGGTATTGTCGTCTGGGAAAAGTTAGAGGATGAATCCTTGGGTTGGGAAGCACGAGTGTTGACTAATCATGTGGATGTGATTAATGCGATCGCATTTGCACCCCACAGCTTTTTGTTAGCCTCCGCCGGCGCTGATGGTTTATTGTGTTTGTGGACAGCAGCAGCACAAGTATCCCAAATTCTCACAGGTGCTACCGCCGGGTTCTCCACCTTAGCTTGGCATCCCCAAGGTCAATTTCTCGCCGCAGGTGGTGAACAAGGCGAGTTAATTATCTGGTCAAAAGATGTATAAAATTCCCTCATCTTTTTGTTGAACAATTTTTAATTGATCCTTTTTTAAACGCAAAGTAGCGCTGAGGTAAACGCGGAGTACACAGAGTTTGTGTATCTGTTTTGCCATGAACTTATGCAATCTTATACTTAGTCCTGAATATCTAACATTTCACTGTTATTGAATAATAATGATGATCGTTAGATTCAGTCTAGTTATTAGGAATTAATTATGCTAAACAAATTACTATTTATCCATTCCTTACGCGTTGCTTTTACTATCTTATTGATTGGATTGGTGGGTTGTGCAAGACAAGCCACTAATACTTCTTTCACACAAACTACAACACTTGATGAAAGTCTTCCTAAAGTTGTGGCCACAACCAGCATATTATGTGACTTAATTAAACAAGTTGCAGAAAATACAGTGAATCTCGCCTGTTTAATTCCCCCAGGTACTGACCCCCATAACTATCAAGCAAACACGGCAGATCGTGAAACTATTGACCAAGCTAATTTGATTTTTTACAATGGCTACAATTTTGAACCAGGCTTGATGAGAATTATTAAATCAACTAGCAATACTGCACCCAAAATAGCTGTAAGTCAGTTAGCAGTTCCTAAACCGCAAAGATTTATTGAAGATGGACAAAGAATTACAGACCCCCATATTTGGCACAATGCTAAGTATGGTATCAAAATGGTAGAAGTAATTAGCAACAATCTCAAGAAATTAGAGCCTGATAACGCAGGAGTTTATAATAGTAATACTCAACGGATTAAAAGTGACCTAACTCAGTTAGATAGTTGGATAAAAACGAGAATAGCTACTATTCCTCGTGAGAAACGTAAATTAGTCACCAACCATAATGCAATGGCTTATTATACTAAAGCATATAGTATTCCACTAGCAGGAGTTTTGGCTGGTATTAACCCAGACGATAAACCAACAGAAGGACAGATAAACAATTTAGTTAACGAAATCCAGCAAGCTAAAGTACCAACTATTTTTGCTGAAATAAATATTAACCCTAAATTAATTCAATCAGTGGCGCAAGCAGCAGAAGTCAAAGTTTCTGAACGAGGGCTTTATACGGATAGTCTTGGAAAAACAAAAAGTGATGGTGATAGTTATCAAAAAATGATGGTTGCGAATACACGCACCATTGTCGAGGGGCTTGGAGGAACTTATTTAATATTTCAACCGAAAGTTAGTAAGTAGCATTATTTAATAAGTTGCTAGTTTATATGTTTTTTTCAAATTGACTCAGCAAGTTAGGATTATGGGGTAAAACTTCTACCTTCATAGCTATTTGAAATGCCCAGAATATAGAGTATCTTCTAAAAGAATAGGAAATTCAGCAATGTTTACCAAAAAATACCATTGGGAACAGGTAGTACATTTACAGATGTCTTACCTTTAGAACCCAAAAAATAGGTGCATCGGATGAATCGAATTCTTATTGCTGAGGATGAACCCAGAATAGCGGCGTTTATTGAGAAAGGATTGCGTTCTCACGGTTTTACAACCTCTGTAGCGGTTGATGCACACTCAGCTACGGAAATGGCGTTAGGTAGTGCTTTTGACTTGATGATTTTAGATTTAGGGCTTCCGGGTAAAGACGGCTTAGATGTTTTAGAAGAATTACGCGGACAAGGTGAAAATTTCCCGGTAATTATTTTGACTGCGCGTGATGACATTCAAGATAAAGTTGCAGGATTTGAAGCAGGTGCAGATGACTATATTACTAAGCCTTTTCGATTTGAGGAATTGTTAGTAAGGGTAAAGGCGAGATTACGTAACAGTGTTAGCAGCCAAGCTAGTGATGAGATGGTACTTAAGGTTGGGAATATAATTTTGGATTTGCGATCGCGTAAAGTAAAAGTAGGTAACAAAACACTAGAACTACCAGCACGGGAATTTACCCTCGCCGAAACTTTCTTTCGTCATCCTGGACAAGTTTTGAGTCGTGAGCAATTGTTAGATAGGGTATGGGGTTACGACTATGATCCAGGTTCTAACATTGTCGATGTTTATGTTGGTTACTTGCGTAAAAAATTAGGCAATAACCTGATTGAAACTGTTCGAGGTATGGGTTATCGTCTGCGAACATGAAAAATTTCTCATGAAACTTTCATCGTCTTCTTATCTTAGACAAATAAGATAATTACGAGTGAATGCTGACATGACAAGTTTCATATTTATAGTAGTTAATTAATAATATTCAAAATGCGACACTTAGCGCTTATAGTAGTACTCTATGTGTCGTATTGTTTTTTTGATTAACAGTTAACAAACTAAATAATATCACTAAAATAAATAATATATTAATAGCATAATCTCAGCTAAATATAGCTATGTATACATAAAAATGCGGAGAAATAAAAATTCCCAAGAACGGGTAACAAAAACTTGCTTAAAATATATTAAAAGTTTTTTTTGGGCTACACGCACCCAGATTTTTTTCTGGTATTTTCTCATTTTATGCTTTGTATTTATTTTTTTTGTGCCAGTATTTCGTTATTTTTTATATGCCCAAGTTGAGAAACGTGTCCATAAAGAAATCAACGAAAAAATGGATACTTTTCTCGAATTAGTTAATGGTAATCCGAAATTATTTGATTATCTGGAAAATGGAGAAAAAGACGATACGATTAATCTACTTAAGGAGGCAGATAACCGTTTAATTAAACCACCAAAATCTTTAGAAGAGTTAAAAGAGTTTTTTGATGCTTTTTTGGTAAATCAAATTCCCGAAGACGACACATTTTTAATTGCTTTAACAGAAGGAAAATTTTATAAATCTAGCCCTAGAGGTAGACCAAAAGAACTTAGCAGAGACTCGGCTTTAATGCGATATTGGTCAAAATTAACTCAACCAGAGGAAGGAGAAAGGAAGCTTCCTGGTAGCAGTGTGGAAAGTATTATTTATCTGGCTCAACCTGTGAAAATTCAGGGCGAAGTTATTGGGGTATTTGTAATTGCCCACACTACGGCTGGGGAACATGGGGAAGTAGTAGAAGCTATCAGAGTTATTATCCCTGTGAGTGCAGGAATTTTAGTTTTAGCTTTAGTATTAGCTTGGTTTGCTTCGGGAAGAATTCTCGCACCTTTACGCTTGTTAACCCAAACTGTGCGTAATATTAGCGAATCAGATTTAAATCAGCGCCTCTCTATTCCTGGTGAGGGTGAACTTGCAGAACTAGCAGCTACTTTTAATGAAATGATGGATAGGTTACAAGCTGCTTTTATCAGCCAGCGAGATTTTATTAACGACGCTGGCCATGAATTACGCACGCCTATTACAATTATTCGTGGTCATTTAGAGTTGATGGGTGATGATCCGCAAGAAATCCAAGAAACTCTAGCATTAGTCATGGATGAACTAGAACGGATGAACCGATTTGTGAATGACTTAAGTTTACTAGCAAAAGCGGAACGTCCTGATTTTTTGTATTTAGAAACAGTCGATATTAGCGTTTTAACCGAAGAATTATTTGTGAAAGTTCAAGCTTTAGGCGATCGCAACTGGCAACTGAAGACTACTGCTAAAGGTAGAATTGTTGCAGATCGCCAGCGTTTGACTCAGGCTGTAATGAATTTAGTACAAAATGCTACTCAGCATACAAAAATTACTGATACAATCACCTTGGGTTCAGCTATTTATCGAGGTAAACTTAGCTTTTGGGTAAGTGACACTGGCGAAGGTATTGCCCAAGTTGATCAACAAAGAATTTTCCAACGTTTTGCGCGTGCTGCAAATAGTCGCCGTCGTTCCGAAGGAGCCGGGTTAGGATTATCAATAGTTCAAGCCATTGTAGAGGCTCACGGTGGACAAGTTACCCTGGAAAGTAAATTGGGAAGAGGAGCCACATTCACAATTACATTACCTTTATAAACACCTCAAAATAAAAATATTTAAAAGACCTATTAATAAAGTAAAAATAAAATTCCTCAGAATGTCTGAGTTGGGTTAAACTGCGTTAAAAGCTACGGCAATTAACAGCATTTAGCTTGACATTATCTTATGCACATACAAAAAATTATATTTGGCACTTTTAATGCTTGGCTTATTTTATTTCTCTCGGCTTGCAATAGTTCACACAACCAAAACAACCGCATACAAGCACCTGAGATTGTAGACAAAGCATTTACAGAAAAATATTCTCATATTCCTCGTGTTTGGGAAAAGACTAACTACGGCTATGAGGCGACTTATATACAAAATAATATCAAATACGAAGCTGAATTTTCTGATACAGGTGAATGGTTGGAAACTGAATACTATGTCACCTCAAAAGAATTTCCTGATATTGTATTAAAACGCATCCGCCAAGAATATCCTAACTTTAAAATTACAAAATATGAAATAGAAATTACACCCGAAGGTAACTTCTATGAGGTGGATATTACTGATGGAGAAATTGAATATGAGCTATATTTTGATGGAGACGGGAATAGGCAATTAGATTTATATGAAGACTAATATTTAATCATGAGAAATTTCTCATATTTTCCTACATATTTTGATGCTAATTTATTATGTATAACCAACTACATATTTATAATTAATCATTGCATTGAAAATGCCTAGTTTCTATCAAAATTTCATCTTTACATCGAATTTTATATTCGCTACATCACTAGTTGCTATACCAACATTTGCCTTAGAAAATCAGTCAGAGACTCTTCCATCAGATATCTCACAATTAACATCAGTTTCTCAAGTTTCTGACATTCAACCTACGGATTGGGCATTTCTAGCTTTACAATCATTGATAGAAAGATATGGTTGTATTGCTGGTTATTCTAATGGTACATTTCGTGGCGATCGCGCTATGTCACGCTATGAGTTTGCAGCAAGTTTAAGCACTTGTTTAGCAAAAATTCAAGAATTAATTAGCACAACAAAAGATAGCTTGATAACTCAAGAAGATTTAAATGTAATTCAAAAACTCCAATCAGAATTTGCCGCAGAATTATTAACAATCAGCAATCGGGTAGATGCTGTAGAAAATCAAACTGCTGAGTTAGTAGCAAATCAATTTTCTCCGACAACAAAACTCGAAGCGGAAGCAATCATGACTGTTGCTAGTGTTTTTGGTGAAAATATTGCTGATAATAATCTCACATTTGCTCAACGGATGCGCTTAAATTTTGTCACTAGCTTTACGGGAAAAGATGAATTAAACCTCCGTTTAGAGTCAGGGAATATTCCAGAATTTGATGAAAATATTACTGGAACAGGAATGACTCGTTTAGGCTTTGATGAAGATACAGGTAACAATGTTGGTCTAGATGAAGTATATTATGCTTTTCCTATTGGTGATAGAATCAAAACCACACTAGCGATCGCCGAACTAGAATTAAATGATATTGCAGAACCAATCAATCCTTTAGCCAGTAGTGGGAGTGGTGCAGTTTCCCGCTTTGGTAGATATAACCCGATTGTCCGCGGTATGGATGGAGCAGGATTAGGGCTTAACTATCAACTAAATCAAAACACTAATCTTGGCTTTGCTTACATGACTAATGATGCAGCATTACCAACAGCCAAAAATGGTTTATTTAATGGTAACTTTGCTGCATTAGGACATTTGAATTATCAACCAGGTGCAAATTTAGGCATTGCTTTTACCTATATTCATGCTTACTATGCAGGCGGTGGAGAAAGTGGCGTAAATTTGACAGGTAGCACAGGTAGTTTAACAGCGCGTAGTCCTTTTGGTAATGTTGCAACTACAGCAAATTCCTTTGGTTTAGAAACTAGCTGGCGAATCAATCCCAAATTTATTGTTTCTAGTTGGGTTGGTTATACAAAAGCAGAGTCACCAGTCACAAATGATGATGCTGATATTTTAAACTATGCGGTGAGTTTAGCATTTCCTGATTTGGGAAATGAAGGAAATTTAGCTGGTTTAGTTATTGGAATGCCACCAAAAGTTATCAGTAGTAGTTTAGTTAGTGATAGGGATACTTCCTTACATATAGAAGGGTTTTATCGTTTGCGGGTGACAGATAATATTTCCATTACACCGGGAGTTTTTCTCATTACGAATCCGGAACATAACGCCAATAACGAAAGTCTTTTTGTAGGTACTATCCGCACCACATGGAAATTTTAATTATTTTTAGATAAGTGAGTGCGGATGCTGTTTAATAAATCAGTAAATTTAAATGGTTTGCTGATATAAGGAACAGTTTTATTTGCCGATTGTGGGATTTGTTTTAGCACATCATGATTGGCACTAACTATAATTGTCGGAATTAGCATATTATGAGCGCGAAGTTCAGTTAATACAGTGAAACCATCCTTTACAGGTAAGTTAACATCTAACAGCAACAAGTCAAACTTAGCTGTCGTCAACATTTCTAAAGCCTGTTCACCATTGTTAGCGATCGCAGTATTAAAGCCATTTTTACGCAAGCCTTTTTCAATAAAAGCCGCAATGCGAATTTCATCATCAACAATTAGAATATTCTGCATAACTATTCCTAAAATTTAGACATTCAAAAATCCCCAAAATAACCTGATAAATAGTAGATTTTGGGGAAAAATTCAATTAATTCTAGCTATACATTAACGTAGAGATTTCGAGAGAGTTTTTTAGATCCGTCGAACTCACGTTAAATTGCTAACTTCTAATTTTATAGCCAGAACTGACTAAATAACTTTCTGCAACGCTTCTTTCTCTTCGCCCTCTCTGTTTCGATTTTTCCTTACCTTGACGTAAATCTTGATAACGCCTAATTTGTTTACCAACTAACAACAACCGCGCAACTTGTTCAGCTGCATTAGTTAACAAAGTTGCAGTTTGCGAAATCGCCTCATGCAATTGACAGGGATGTGTCAAAATACTATTGAAATAATCAATCCCTTGTTGAAAATTAATTTCTGCACCCTCGCCAATCGTACCCACCAATGCAATCACGGGTAATTGATAACGCTTGGCACGTTTCGCAACTTCAGCCGGAATTTTCCCCCGTGGGGTTTGAAAATCAATGCAACCTTCCGCCGTAATTACTAAATCAGCTTGAGGAATCAAACTATCTAATTCTAAATAGTCCATGACAATATCGTAGCGTGGGTGTAATTTAGCGCCAATTAACGCTTGTAAGCCAGTACCCAAACCACCAGAAGCACCACTACCCGACATTTCTCGCATATCAATACCTAAATCTGCTTGGATAACCGCGGCGTAGTGTTCTAATGCTAAAGCCATTTTTTCTACTGTTTCTGGAGATGCGCCTTTTTGCGGGCCGAAAACTCTCGCCACACCCTTCTCACCACACAAAAGATTATGCCAATTGCAAGCTACATCAATCTGAACTTGATTTAAACGAGAGTCTTTTTGTGAGAAATCAAGGCGTTTAAGTTTAATTAATTCACTGCAACCTAAACCTAACTCATTACCATTTTCATCTAGCAACTTCACACCCAAAGCTTGCGCCATTCCCGCACCACCATCGTTAGTACCAGAATCACCGCAACCCACTAAAATACGTTCAGCGCCAGCATCTAACGCCGCTTTAATTAACTCACCTACACCATAGGTTGTGGTGATCATGGGGTTTCGCATATCCCTAGGTACAAGCCGTAACCCCGCCGCCGCCGCCATTTCCAACACGGCTGTCTTTTTACTAGTTCCACCCAAAAAGCCAAAGTGAGATTCTACCTTTTGTCCCACGGGGCCAGTTACTTCCAAGTGATGTAAAGTACCACCTGTGGCTGCTACTAGGGTTTTGGTAAAACCTTCACCACCATCTACTAAAGGTGCTTTGCAAATATTTACATCGGGTATAACCCTGGTGATACCTATAGCAATACAATCAGCGACTTGTTCCGCGTCAAGACTTTCTTTAAATCCAGAAGGAGCGATTAAAATGTTTAGTGTCATTATTAATTTCCTGCGGCAATCCAGCCGCTTTTTTTGTCGTTAAATTGGAAAATGCAGAGATGGGTAAAAATTACAGAGATAACCCTACCCAACGCCACCAGGTAAAGTAAAACAACAGAATTAAAGCAAAGTGAATCACAATCATCACTGAACTTAGGCGCAGTAAATCTGTTGGTTTAAAGCCTTCGTCTGCATCTTGGTAAACCATCAGTGCTTTAGAACTGACAGGGAAGGTGAGACAATAGTCCATACCTAAAGTGCTAAGAAACAACACAGCGACAGGATTGATATTTAAACTACTAGCGAGGTAAAGCAGCGGCGGAACTAAAGCCGCGGCTCTAGCGGTGTGAGAAGTCATATATATGTGGGAAGTTAGAGAAATAATTGTAATGAGTAGCAAAATCAAAAAATGAGATTTGGCGCTGTTGATGTTACTAAATTGAAAAATATTATTAATCAACCATCCCGAAGCGCCAGAACTGATTAACGCCCGTCCTAACACTAAAGTTGCACCGACAAAAATAATCAGATTCCAAGAAACAGCTTTGACTGCATCTTTCCATTTAATAACTCCAAAGTTAGGCGCGGTGAGAATCATTGCACCGATGACGGTGACGGTGGCAATTTCTAAACCATGCCATTGTTCAGTTATCCACAATGCCAACATTAACAATACAATCAACAATGTTTTGCGTTCTGGTGCAGATAAAGGCGCTGATTGCAAATATTCCACATTTAGTTTTTGTTGCAAGCGTTTTTTATCTAAAAATAGCCGCATAATTACCCAGCAAGAGGCATAACTAGCAACAACTCCAAAGGGTAAGCCGTAAAGCAACCACTGACTAAAAGAAATACTTCTATCGGAAATTTCTTGTAATAAATCTTGGGCGACTAAATGTGAACCGGCTCCAGTTAATGAAACAATCGTAGATACAAGAATAATAGTTGGCATTAACAATGCTAGAGCGCGACGAGTCCGTTCATCCTCCGTAGCGTGGGCGACGCTGCGAAAAATCGGATGGGTCACAGCAGCGCGTCCAGAGGTGGAGGGAATTAAAAATGACAGAGGAATTAAAACTGTAGTTAACAGCCAAAATAAACTGCTGACATTGTGCGCTTTCGCTGCAACTATTTGAGTCAGCCGTGTGGCTAAACCAGTCTGCTTAACTGCGCCGCCTAAAATAAATGCACCTATCATTAACCAGACAACATCGGAACCCAAAGACTCAAAAAATTGTTCTTGAGAAATGCTTCCAGTCAACAGCAGCAACAGCACCGAAACCATCGCTACATAACCAGCATTAATTGAGGTGGTTGACCACAAAATTACTGCTAGGAGAAATACAAATATTGTCAACCGTCCCTGTGTAGATAAACCATTCAGTAAAAATACTATGACTCCAGAGAGAGAAGTTAAAAATAATGCTAGAAGAGACTTGAACTGCCAACGGGTGGAAGTCCGAAAAAATGCCCCTAATCTTTTTATGAATGTATTTATAGAAATATCCTTGTATTTATCTACAGATAGTTTCATTTGTTTGTGTTTACGTTACTTTCCTCAGCCAAGCTTGATTATGGATGTGCCTCCTGACTGTAAGTACAGCCTCGATGATTAGTGTTTAACTTGGGCTTAATCTAAATTAAATTAGACCTTGATGAGAAGATAATTAAGATAGTGTGAGAAAAGTCTCATGAAACAATAAGCAGTTGAGCAACGTCAAAAATCTGATATTCAGCGATCGCCCGCTCCCCAATTTTTTCGGGAAGTCGGGAATCTATGCAAAAGTAAAGTTTAGTATCAAAGCCTATTGTGTTGATTTAGCTGTGATAATTTAGTAATTGAAGCTGAAAAGCTTTCCTGGCAGATTAACAGCCAATGTTCAAATTAGTTAAGAGGTAAAAACGCTGTTTGATTTCAATCTGTCTCGTCCTAACAACAACACCCAACTCGAACACTAATATTTCCTCTGCTTGGTAAACTGAGGCGTTGTAACTGATGATTGAAGATATATCAGTAACAGCCTAAAGTAAGTGATGAATGTGAGGAAATCCCTAAGTGAGTAGATGTTTGGGTGTTGTTGTTTTAAGTATTGATAGTAGGAACAAGGTGATAGGGGACAGGTGACAGGGTTTTGATTATTTCAACTCAGCACTCAGAAATTTACCATCCCCAAGTACCTGGCCCGCCTTTAAATGGCCCGACAATATCACTTGTAACCCAACCTCCATAAAAGTTTCCTGGTTGTGGTTGAACTTTTTCACCATCTACATAGCAAGCATCCATCAGATGGACATAGAAGGCTACATAATCTTTAATTGAGGCAAAAGCGGTTGTCGGACTAGGATAATACCAAGCAGCGTTTTGGGCTTCTTTATCGCTGACGCGAATTGTGTAATAACCTGCGCGTCCTTTCCACTCGCAAAAACTAGATTGTGGTACTGATATCAAATATTCCATTTTGATATCTTCAGGCGGGATGTAGTAGGAAGGGGGATGACTAGTTTCTAATACTCGCTGGGCGTTGTGGGTGTCTGCAATGGTTACGCCGTTAAAAATTATCTGGATATGTTTGTTGGTAGGTTCTAAGCGCGGGGGACGGGGATAATCCCAGACTGATTCTTGTCCGGGTGCAGGTTCGATGCGTTGAGGGGAAAACATACAAATAGGTAAAAATAAATATGCGATCGCCTCCACTTTAGCGTAAATGCGATCGCCTATCACCCAATACGCAAAAATTGCGGATTTAGCGTACTTCTTTTAAACTGTCAATTTGCTTGGTAAACATCTCAGTAAATAGACTCATCACACTTCTTTCTTCGCGCACCTTAATATTAACTGTGGTTGACATCCCTGACTGCAATGGTAGTTGTTTACCGTTGAAATTTAGTGCTTGTTTATCTAAAGATATTCTGGCTGGGAAACGATAAAATTTGTGCGTTTCATCCGGTGGTAAAGCATCAGAACCAATCGAAATTAGCTCTCCTTTAATATCACCAAATTCGCTGAATGGAAAGGAATCGATTCTCACATCAGCTTTCATCCCTTCCCGCACAAACCCAATATCTTTATTAGTAATGAATACCTCAGCAATATAGTTATCGTTAGGGACTATTTGCAGGAGTTTTTGTGTAGCATTAGCAACAAAACCCGGATTTTTAACTTGTGAATCAAAAACTACCCCGCTGACTGGGGCGCGTAGTTCTTGATATCTGAGATTGAGTTGAGCTTGCGAAATTTTGCTGTTTATATCTGCCAACCGCTGTTCATTTTCCAAGACAATTTTGATAAACTGGCTATCGATATCAGCAATGCGTTGTTTATTTTCCGAAACTTTTTCTAAAACATTTTTTCCAGAAACCGCCACAGTATTAGTTAATTCTTGTCGTCCTTTTTCTATATCATATTTGAGGCGTTTGTCTTCTTCTTGTAATTGAGCGACTTCTGCTTGAAGATTTTGGACTTGTTGTTGTTGATTAAGATATTGCAGTTGAGAAACGCCACCTTCTTCTGCTAAAGTTTTTAATCTATCTAAAATCTGCTGTTGAATAGCTAAACTAGATTGTGTGTCCGCGATTTTAACTTGATTTTGTGTAAGTTGTTTTTTAGTTTTCTCAACTTCTAATTGGGCTGCATTAGCACGGGTAGCTAATTCTAATTTAGATACTCGCAAACGTTGTTGTTCATCAACTCCCAGTCCTTGAGTATTTGTTGAATTTCTTAATTCTTTCCGCAACAATTCATTTTCGCCAACTAATGCTGCGCGACTTTTCAACAAAAAGACTGCATCTGTGGGTAATCTACTCCGTAAAAATTCCAGTTCTGAGCCGACAGTGTAACTAGAACTCATCAAACGGCGATAAATTTGGTTTTCCCTAATTAGGCTATTACGAACTTGAATTAATGAATTAAACTCTGCTAAAGTTGCCACAGTTTCAAAGGTTAGTAGTAAGTCTCCTTTGTTAACTTTTTGACCATCTTTGACATAAACTTCTTTGACTACGCCATTCACTGGTGCTTGCACATCTTTGACGGTTCCTTGGGGTTTTAATTGACCTGTAGCAGGTACAACTTGTTCAATTTTGGCAACATAAGCCCAAATAATGCCAAAACAAGCTAACACTATCAAGGTCAACATTATTGTGCGTGACCAAACTGGAGATTGGCGTAAGACAACAGACTGTTCAAAGTTATCAAATTTTTGATTAATTAAAGGCTGTTGTGCAACTTTATCTGACGATGTTAATACGGATGATTCTGTTTTAGTTTCTGAAGGATGTTTACCGTTACCATTATTGCCATTGAGACGATTACCATTAATTTGAGTCATAGTAGTTTTACCTTTAATGAATAATTAGCGATTAACCCTTGACCAATTACAAATTAACTTCTTGCTGTTGATAAAGGTAATAATAATGACCTTTAGCAGCCATTAATTCTTGATGACTTCCTTGTTCTATGACTCGGCTTGCATCCATGACAACGATAGTATCTGCATGGCTGACGGTGTTTAGGCGGTGGGTAATGAAAAATACTGTGCTACCTTGAAAGGCTTTGGCTAAGTTTAAACAAACTTGGCGTTCTGTAGGGTAATCTAAGGCACTGGTAGCCTCATCTAAGACTAACAGTTTTGGTCGTTGGAGTACAGAACGAGCGATCGCAATTCTTTGGCGCTGTCCCCCAGAAAGTCCCGCACCTCTTTCGCCGACGCGGGTATTGTAACCGTTGGGTAAGCCCATAATAAACTCATGGGCGCAAGCTACACGCGCTGCTTCGATAATTTCTTCTGTAGTTGCTTCCGGGTTAGTTAAAGCAATATTTTCTTGTACTGTTCCATCAAATAACAGTGTTTCTTGGGGGACTACGCCTATCTGTCTTCTTAAAGAGTAAAGTTCGACTTTGGCAATATCATAACCATCAATTAAAATTCTGCCTGACTCCACATCATAAAGTCTCAACAGTAATTTCATCATCGTACTTTTACCTGAGCCACTCTGCCCAACAATACCGACAAATTGTCCGGCGGTAAATTCAATATTGATATTAGAAAGTTGCAGTGGCCCACTAGGTGTAAATCGGAAGGAAACGTTGTCAAATTTAATTGCACCGTCAATTGCTGGTAGAGGAATATTACCTCTGTCAGCTTCGCCTTCTTCTGGCGTATCCACAATATCACTTAATCGTTCTAAAGATAAGGCAGTTTCTTGAAAGTTTTGCCAGAGTTGTGCTAACCGTAAAATTGGGCCAGTAACATAACCAGAAATAATCCGAAAAGCGATTAATTCTCCTAATGTCAGTTCTCCTTGTAAAACTAAATAAGCACCTACCCATAAAACTAGTAAACTACTGAGTTTATTCAGAAAGCTACTAGTAGAATTTGCCAAGGTAGAGGTGACAACAGTTTTAAATCCAGCCCCCACATAACGAGCATAACGCTCTTGCCAAGAAAAGCGCGATCGCAATTCAATATTTTGGGCTTTCACTGTCTGAATACCAGACATTACCTCAACCAAATAAGATTGAGTTTCGGCGTTGCGTTCGGCTTTGTTGCGTAATTGTTTACTGATGGTGGGGGAAGCAATTAAAGTAATCACAACAAATATCGGAATTGTCCCTAAACCGACTAAAGTCAGTTGCCAACTATAAAACAGCATGACAACAATATAAACTACCGAAAATAACGCATCTAACCCTACAGTTAATGCTGTCCCTGTAAGAAACTGCCGAATATTTTCTAACTCATTAATTCTGGTTGACAATTCCCCCACTGGTCGCCGTTCAAAATAGCGCAGTGGTAGCCGTAATAAGTGGTCAATAATCTGCGAACCCAAACCCATATCGATGCGGTTTGTTGTATCAACAAATAAGTAAGTCCGCAAAGTACTGATTACCGCTTCAAATAGTCCCACTACTAACAGTAGTACTCCCAAAACATTCAAGGTGCTAATACTGTTTTGGACAATTACTTTGTCGATAATCAACTGAATGACGAGGGGGTTAGCCAGTTGTGCTAATTGGACAAAGAAGGAAGCAATAAAGACTTCAATTAGTACTCGACGGTAGCGCGACAAATAAGGTAAAAACCACGATACACCAAATCTTTCTTGTGGTGTTTCTTTGGTAGCACTCAGCAGTAATACCCGCATTTGTGGCTGATAGTTACCTTCCTCAAGTTCTAAATGCGCCAGCAATTCTTTTGGTTTACAGCGTACTATACCTTGGGATGGCGCACCAACCACAACATGATGTGCATCTGCGGCGTACAAAACGGCAAAATTTCCTCGATAGCGAATTAGTGCTGGTGTAGGAAGACGTTCAAGGGTGTTAGCAGGTAAATCTACTAACTGCGCTTTTAAACCAATTAATTCTGCTAAATAAGCACAAGCTGGAAAAGATATACTACCTTGGCGTTTAATTTGCTCAGATAAAATGCGCCGAACAACTTCTCGACGCAAAGGAATTTGTAAATGCTGGGACAACATTTGAAAACAAGCAAAGGTCGCATTTACTTCTCCATTACCACGAACGAAGGGATATTTTAAATATTTTTGTTGTTTTGGTACTGGATAGTTTGCTGGAGTAATTTCGTCTGGTGCATAGGGAATATCTAACTCGTCTGTAATAGTTAGTTGAGTGTCATTAATAGCAAGTTCTTCAGACGGAGTATTATAGTTATCTAAAAATGATAAATCTTCTGGAGCGAACCCAATTAACCTGGCGGGAGTTCTTCCCAAAACTTCAATTGAACTATTATCACTTAATTCGACGCGATCGCCTGGAGCCAAATTCTTAATTTCGCCGCCACTAACAAACCAAATACTGTTGCTATCTAGTTGGTTATAGGCAGTTTTACCAGGGGATAAGTAATGTATTTTAGCGCTGAATAAAGCTTGTTCGGATAGTTCCTGAAAATTAGCAACAGCATTAGCTTGCTTGGCTACTTGTACACCTAAAACACTAAAAACTTCGGAGATGTTGCTGTGATTTTGGCGAGTTTTTGCAAATTCTGGATATTGTGATAATAGGTGCAAATATTCGTCAAGGTTTAATGCTAAACATATCACTTCTGTTGAGGCGATCGCAATTTCGCAAGGAACCTGACGCAAGAAACTAATTTCCCCAATTATTGCGCCTGGTTTGAGCAATTTTAAAGTAATGGCTGTTTGTGTTTGGGGTTCATATCCCAAGAGGCGGACTTGTCCTTCATAAAGAAAGATGACTTTTTGCGGTATGCTTTCGTTACCAATAATTTTCTGTCCAATACGATAGCGCCAAGCTTCAAGTTTTTCCGAAATACTCACAATTACTTCTAACGGTAATTGGTCAAATCCTTCTAAAGTGGGGATAAATTCTTGAAAAGCACTTTTAATATATGTCATACTTTAAATTTGATTTATTTCACCCTTTATTGATAATAAAAACTGCTTAAATCTTGACCTTAATCAAGATAATCAAAAAACAATTAATTTATATTATGGTTAGGTTAAATCGCTATATTAGCTAGGAATTAGCTGTACTTCTAACTCCTTTACGCTCTAATTTTCTGATTGCAAATAAGGGGTTCATATTAATTTATATTCTCTCGGCAATAAATAATATAATTGCCAACTATACTAAGGAAGGCAGTGTTTTTATAAAATATAAAATATCACAACCTTATATATAAAAATCGTAAATTATTGGTTAAAAATTTTAAGTATTGATTCACTGCAAATGCTGCGTTGCAAGTAGGGAGTGGTGGAACTTGTTTTATCAGGACTGTGTTCTGCCACAAAACCTGTAGACTGACGATAAAATCGGTTATCCGTTAATGAAGAGAGATTGAGTAACTTTTTCTAATACTTTTAACCCTTGTAAAGAGCCACGAATTAACCGAGTAGCGGCTATAGGTTGACGAATCAAACCCCATGCTAAGGGCAAAGTTTGCAGTGAACCATCAGCACTAATAGCATCTGTAAGGTTAGGAATATCATGTTGACAGTCATCACTAACCACACGTAACACGGTAACAGCTACCCCCATTTGCTGAAAAAATTGCAAAGCGGCGAAACTTTCCATATCAACAACATCACTATCGGATGTTTGACCTAAATGAGATTTTTCTGTAGCAGACCAGATGACGCGATCGCTTGTCAATCCTTTCACCAGAGATAGTTGTTGATGTAAAGGAGAATACAACTGAGTAGTGAAACTGCGATCGCATTCTTGCACCTGTCCTTGATAAGTGCAATGTTGATACAACACTACATCCCCAACAGTGTAGCGCTGGCGCAAGCTCCCACACAAACCCATTACCAACACCTTTGATGGCGACACCTGCTGTTTATCCCATTGTTGCAAGTATTTAGTCAAAGGCTGCATCCCTACTGGTATCGATAAAACCTTTGGTATCGATTCTGTATTTTTACGTAATCCGCGGCACACAGCTTTATACTCCGCACCCTGCGGCACTAAAATCACAGTGTTCATCATCATTCGTGTTGAGTATGAGGGAATGAAAAGGGTAGAGAGGTGTAAGGGTATAGGGTAGAGTCAAAAAGTCTTACAGCTAATTCTTACCCCCACACCCCATACCTTACAACCTGATACTCTTACATACCTACACCCCCATACCCCCACACCCTTACACCCTTACACCCTCCGCAAAAGTTTTACGTTTTGGTAATAACTGGAGAATACTCAAAGCTATGCTGGCGAGTCGAGGTAGCAGTTGCGGTTGCAATATTCGCGAGTCAAACTTACTCATTCGCCGTTGGTTTTCTTGAATGCACACTTTGAGAAAATTTTCAAGTGTTAAATCTTGACTAAACACACTGGCTCCGCTGGCGGTGAACCCAGCACCATTGGGGTCAGCTTCACCAAATGCCTTAATTACACTGCTCAAGGCTCTGCCGTAGTACCAGAGAGTTTTCACACTCCGCAGAGGTAAAAACCCATAACCACGTTGAATTTGCAAATCAGTGAACCAGTTGACAAAAAATACAATATGCCGTGCCTCTTCATCAACAATTGAGTCAAAGATTGTGAAGATTTGCTCAGGAAATACTCTGGCTTCACGGGCAATTTCAAATAAGCCAAAGGCAAAAAAAGAATCGAGACATTCTTCAAAGCCAAATACAGTGAATGTCTGTTCAAGGTTAGCGGGAATTTCTATAGGTGGACAGGCAGGCATAGGAATGTCATAACGCTCAATAAAGACTTTCAGCAAGCGAGCGTGACGAGATTCTTCTTCACCTTGGAGAGCGATCGCCTCTTGTAAAATGCCCCTGTCTAAAGTTTTGGCATATTCACTGACGATAACACCCGCTTGGCGTTCTTTATTCAAAGCCTGACCCCAAAAAGGGATGCTTCGCAAAAGTTCCAAAGCTGCATTATCCAAATCAGGCCAAGGGAGATGTTCAGGCTCATATTCCCTGTAACTCTCCATAAAACTACGACAGAATAATTCTCTATGGTCAACAGAACCAATTTTCATAAGTAAAATTATGTGTGCTTAAAATTGCCGTGAGAACCAGGATGATGTAGTGAGTAACACAAGTTTGCTCTCAGCATAGAGTAATACATTACTGATTACCTAGTGCAGTTCGGCGTAAATAAACAGACCATCTGGAATTGCGAAAAGGCTTAGTATCACTATTCTTTCTTTTTCCTTTTGACTTTTTACTTTTGCCTTGTTGTACTAGTGCTGATTGCTCAGTATTAATTATTAAGTGTTTAAGTAGAAGAAATTTTTTGACCGTTTATCCTTTATGCTTTTTTAAGAAACTAATTAAGTAAAATTGCCCACCCCAAGAAACTAAACCACCCAAACTTGAGACGATTAATGTAGCATGACAATTAATTGGGACACCAGCAAAATTTTCCAAGATGGTAAAGGTTAGTAGCGCAAAATCTGCACGAGAACGCTTCAATATCTCCAAATTGGCCATTGACTTCTCGTGGTTGACAGTGAGTTTCTGGATTGCTGTAACGGTAGCTGGGCTTTTGGCGTTCAGTTCCCTCAAGTATGCTTTATTTCCAGATATTACTTTTCCGGTGGTGGTAGTCAACGCCACAGCACCACTGACAACAGCAATCGATACAGAAGCCAAGCTCACCAAACCAATTGAAGAGCGCCTACGCTCTGTGGAAGGACTAGATGATCTGCGTTCATCTGCCTATCCTGGTCAAACGGCCGTTAGTTTAGCTTTTGCAGTTGGCACTGATTTAGAAAAATCCACCAGCAAGGTAGAAACTGCGCTTAAGCAGTTAAGTCTACCGCAGGGTGCAAATTACAAAATTATTCCCCTGAACCTGAACGAATCAGCCGCCGTTAGCTACACCATAGAGAGTACCTCGCAGAATCTCACAGAATTGACCAAGGTAGCACAAGACAAAATTATCCCAGTCATTACCAAAGTACCGGGAGTTTTGAAAGTCAATTTGTTAGGAGCGCCTAGTTCTCAACCAGCTTTACCCACAGCCCAAAATGCATCTGCGGCAATTCCCCAAGGCGGAGCCACATTAGTCAGGTTTAATGGGCAAGATGCACTGGCTTTTCAAGTGATCAAACGGGGTAACGCCAACACCTTAGAAGTGGTGAGTCGGACAGAAAAAGAAGTGCAGAAGTTGAGAACCAACCTCAAGGATGTCAAACTCACCTTAGCTGCGACCCAAGCCGAGTATATTCGTCATGCCACCAAGTCAACCATAGACGCTCTAATTGAAGCCATAGTGTTGTCAATTGTGGTGATCTTTCCTTTCTTGTGGAGTTGGCGAGCCACTCTCATTTCGGCATTGGCGATTCCAACTTCGTTGTTGGCGACATTTATCGTCATGGCGATTTTCGGCTTCAACTTAGAGACAATTACCCTACTGGCTTTGGCCTTGGTAATTGGCAGTATTATTGATGATGCGATCGTTGATGTCGAAAACATCATGCGCCATGTTGAAGATGGTGCAACTCCTCGTCAAGCGGCATTATTAGCTACTAATGAAATTGGTTTGACTGTGACTGCGGCCACATTGACAGCTGTGGCAGTATTCCTGCCTATAGGTTTAATGGGTGGGGTAGTTGGACAATTCTTCAAACCCTTTGGCATAACTGTTTCAGCCGCAATGTTAGCTTCTATGCTGGTGGCGCGGACTTTATCACCAGTGCTGGCTATTTACTGGCTAAAACCTGTATCTGCTAAACCCCGTAAAAAAGAAGCCAAGACATGGTTAGGGTTTAACCATGCTTACCGCAACTTACTCCACTGGTCTTTACTACACCGTAAGCTAGTCGTAGCATTAGCAGTCCTCAGTTTTGTAGGTGGGATAGCCTTGATTCCCCTGATTCCCAAAGGATTTATCCCTAAACTCGATCGCGGTGAGTTTAACATCACTTATACTGCTCCTTTACCACAAATACCAGATTTAGCAGCTTTACAAAAACAGGCGGCTGCCCAAGCTCTTCCACCTTCTGGACAAGCTTTCCAGTTGCCTAACCCCCTCAACGACTCTCTAGACGTTGCTAAGAAATTAGAAGAAGTTGTGAGGAAATCGCCAGCCGTGGAAACAGTATTTACTACTGTTGGTTCCCGTGAAGGCGAGCCAAATAAAGGCACACTCTACATCAAACTCAAAGAAGACCGCAATATTACCACTGCCGAACTGCAAGACCAATTCCGCACCAGCTTGCCCACATTAAAGGGAGTAACAACCAGTGTCGAAGATATTCAATTTGTCGATACAGGTGGACAAAAACCTTTGCAAGTAGCCTTGCGAGGTGATGATTTACAAGCTTTAGCCAAGGCCAGCAAAGCAATTAAAGAAAGCTTAGTCAACATTCCCGGATTGGCTGATATTACAGTGACAGGTGAAGCTAATCAACAAGGACAATTCTTGCAAATTCAGCGTTTGAATAATCAGCGAGTCGCCTATATCAGTGCCAACCTTGGTCAAAATTTATCATTGGGTGATGCAACTGACAAAGTTGTGGCAGAAGCAAAAGCTGTTTTACCTCCTGGTGTGACTCTTGATTTAGGTGGCGATTCTGCCAGCTTGGCAGAGGTATTTGGCAGTTTTGCCTCGACTTTGTTGCTGTCAGCCCTGTGTATTGTTGTAGTGCTAATTTTACTCTTCAAAAGTTGGGTAGACCCGGTAGTGATTGGTGTTTCCTTACCTTTGGCCTTGGTAGGGGCATTACTGGCGCTATTGTTTACCAAGAGCGACTTCGGGATGATTTCGCTGATTGGCTTTGTCTTTTTATTAGGACTGGCCAATAAAAATGCGATTTTGCTGGTGGATTATATCAACCAACTGCGTGAATCAGGCTTAGATCGCACCGACGCTATCTTAAAAGCTGGGCCAGTACGTCTGCGACCGATTATGATGACCACTGCTTCCACAATTTTAGGGATGTTACCCATTGCCTTGGGTCTTGGTGCTGGTTCAGAATTGCGATCGCCTATGGCTGTGGCTATTGCTGGAGGCTTAGTTAGTTCCACAATCCTCAGCTTAATTGTCGTACCCGTAGTTTACGCCATTTTAGATGACTGGTTCCCGCGCTTTCGTCAGGAGGCGAAAAATTAATGCAGGCCTTTGTCACAGGGGGAACTGGTTTTGTCGGTTCCCACTTAGTGCGGTTACTACTGCAACAAGGATACAAAGTCAAAGCTTTGGTACGTCCTAGCAGCAATTTAGCCAATTTACGCAGCTTGGATGTGGAACTAGTCAAAGGCGATTTGACAGAGCCTGAGATTTGGCAACAAATGCGGGGTTGTCAATATTTATTTCATGTCGCCGCCCATTATTCTTTGTGGCAAGTAGACAAACAACTACTGTATCGCCACAACGTTATCGGCACACGCAATATTCTTGAAGCCGCCCGCAAAGCCGACATTGAACGCACTGTTTACACCAGTTCAGTATCAGCCATAGGAGTCGGACTAGGTGGTAAACCTGTCGATGAAACTTATCAAAGCCCCATAGACAAGCTAATTGGCAGTTACAAACAGTCAAAATTTCTCGCCGAACAAGAAGCGAAACAAGCTGCCGCTAGAGGGCAAAATGTCGTAATTGTCAACCCTAGTAGCCCAATTGGTTCTTTAGATATTAAGCCTACACCCACCGGAGATATTATCCTGCGGTTTTTGCGGCTAGAAATGCCCTTTTATTTGGATACTGGCCTAAATTTTATCGATGTGCGGGATGTGGCTTGGGGACATTTACTGGCGTTGCAAAAAGGGAAGTCAGGCGATCGCTATATCTTAGGACACCAAAACCTCAGCCTCAAGCAACTACTAGAACAACTTGCCGAAATTACCAATTTACCAGCACCCCAGCGCACTATCCCCTCGTGGATACCCTTGAGTGTGGCTTGGATTGATGAGACAATTCTCGCACCGTTAGGAAAAATGCCTTCAGTCCCCATCGATGGTGTCCGTATGGCTCAACAACACATGTATTACGACGCTAGTAAAGCTGTCCGCGAGTTGGGACTACCCCAGTCTCCCTTAAAAGCAGCCTTAAAAGATGCGGTCGATTGGTTTATCGCTGAAGGCTATGTCAAATGAAAGGCAGGAGGCAGGAGGCAGAAGAAATCTTTACTCTTTACTCAGCACTCAGTACTCAGCACTCAGCACTTTTTACTTATATAGAGAGGAGTAATAAAAAAGTGGGAATTAATCTACAACAAGCGATGGATATTGGGAAGTATCTGGTAACTCAGCGTTTTTTAGGGCGCAAACGCTTCCCCTTGGTATTGATGCTAGAACCATTATTTCGTTGTAATTTAGCTTGTTCTGGTTGTGGCAAAATTCAGCACCCCGTGGAAATTCTCAAACGTAATCTCACACCAGAAGAGTGCTTCGCCGCTGTGGAAGAGTGTGGCGCACCTGTGGTTTCCATTCCTGGGGGAGAACCACTACTCCATCCCCAAATTGATGAAATTGTACGCGGGTTAGTAGAACGCAAGAAATATGTTTACTTGTGTACCAATGGGTTGTTACTCGAAAAAAGCCTCGACAAATTTCAACCTTCCCCTTACTTTACTTTCAGCGTTCATTTAGATGGAATGCGGGAATGGCATGATAAATGTGTCGATCGCAAAGGCGTGTTTGATACTGCCGTACAAGCCATTCGTGCAGCCAAAGCCAAAGGTTTCCGCGTCACCACCAACACCACTATCTTTGAAGGTGCAGATATCAAAGAAATGCAAGAATTCTTTGATTTTCTCGATAGCCTGAACATTGATGGGATGATGATTTCCCCTGGCTATAGCTATGAATGGGCCCCAGACCAAGATCATTTCCTCCAACGCGAACAAACCCGCGCCCTCTTCCGGGAAATTCTCACTCCCTACACATCAGGTAAGAAAAACTGGAACTTCAACCATAATCCTTTGTTCCTAGACTTTCTGATTGGCGAAAAAGACTATGAATGTACACCTTGGGGAAGTCCCAGTTATAGCGTTCTCGGTTGGCAAAAACCCTGTTATTTGTTAAACGAAGGCCATTACACCAGTTTTAAAGAATTGTTAGACAAAACAGACTGGAGTCAATACGGCCGCGCCAGTGGTAATCCCCAGTGTGCCGATTGTATGGTTCACTGCGGCTACGAACCAACCGCCGCGATGGATGCAATGCAACCGCAAAACATTGCCCGTTCTCTAGGAACAGTGTTTGGTAGAAGTTAAATATAGTAGCAAGCAGTAAAGCTTAAATTATGGGTGCGTTACAGCAAAACGTAACGCACCTTATGGTTCATTGACCAAGGAATAGAAAATGGCAGAAGCTAAAAATGTACTCGGCACAGATTTACAAATTTGCTGTACTTCGCCTATGACTGGTTATTACCGAGATGGTTACTGTAAAACTGGTGGGCAAGATTTGGGAATGCACGTTGTTTGCGCCCAGGTGACAGCAGAATTTTTGGAGTTTACCAAATCCCGTGGTAATGATTTGAGTACACCAATGCCCCAATATAATTTTCCTGGATTACGGCCTGGCGATCGCTGGTGTTTGTGTGCCGCACGTTGGCAAGAAGCAATGGATGCTGGTGTCGCACCACCCGTAGTTTTGGAAGCCACTCACGCTAGAGCCTTGGAAGCCTGTTCGTTGACTGATTTAAAACAATACGCTCTTTCTGCATCCTAAAACGGCAAGTTTTCGATGAATTATATAGCTGTCGGAACTGCGGAATTGCTAAATTTTCACCCGGCTGTAATTGATTTTGAAATACAGACGTGCATTAATCACGTCTGTATTTTCTGGTTACTTGCTTTTTAGATTTACGACGTAGTTAAAAATTTGGGTTAACAAACAAAATACACCACAATCTAAAATCAGCACTATTAAACTTAATCAATTGTACTGAATCAAATTTATTAACTGGCTTTGACATTTACAGCATTTAATTGCTCAAGCAAGGCAATGACATCGCTGCGACTGAGTTTTTCTTTACCATTGGCTAGAGCATCAATCGTACCATGTGCCAAAGTTAAGGGAATTTGACAAAAGTTTAAAGCAGGGCCAGTAGGCAAAGCTTGAGTATAAGCATCTGCTAACGCTAAGTTGCGTAAGGCATACTCTTGCATTTCTGTTACTGTCCAACCTTCTGGAAAGAAGTCTACACCACGTCCCATATCTTCAATATGGTTGCGGAGAATGTTCACCGATTGTAAGCCACGACCAAAGCCAATTGCTAGAGTGCGGTTGGTTTGTGTACCATCGTACCAAGTCCATAAATCAGAAAGTAACAATCCAACTGCACCTGCAACCCCAAAGGTGTAACGATCTAAATCAGACTCTGTTTCAATTTTCCAGTTTCTGTCTGCCCAATGAGCCATCCGATCAGCCATTGCTGCGGTTGCATCCCAAATTCGTGGTGCAATAGTCTCAGGGGCTAATAATGACCATTCCCTTACTCTCAGAGTTACTTCTGCTAAGACATCCTCATAGCCATTAAATCCTACTGAGAAAGCATCAATTGCAAAGCCATCAACTCCTGCTTGTAATGTCAAACTAATCTTGTGTAACAGTTGTGCCTTTGTAGAATTATCCAGTTCTGGATGATCTTCAATTTCATCAATGGCACGCATACACAAATATGCTGATGCAACGGCTTCTTGCAATCCTGACGGTAAAATACTAATTGGAATATAAAAAGTTCGACTAGTTTCTTTAAGGATTTGCAAGGCATCACCACGTAAATCCATGTTGTCACTCCCCTCTGAGTTTTTACACCACATGCAGTTGAAAGTTGTTTGATGATCCGGGATATACTTTTTACTCAATCTGAAAATCTTGAGATGCGTTAGTATTTCATCTAAAGATTAATAGTCTTTGTATCATAATTAACGAAAAATTCAAACCTATTAAATTCATGTCTAGTATATAGGACTTTGGTTACTGAAATTTGTTCTGTGTGATTTGATATATTGAGCAAGCATAATTTTTTGCTGTAAATATCAACAACTATGCTAAAATTCGGCAAATTATCTAACTTAGTTGTTCGGTAGCTATGCGCCAATTGATACGAGCAGATACCCCCAGTCTGAAGACTTCATAAAATGCCAGATCAGGTTTCTGCATTGTAAAAATATTCTGAAAAACTGAATAAAATCTCTCAAAAAATGCGTATGCCTGTAGATGTCAATAAATAGCTGACTGTAAACTGCCAAAAAACTTTAACTCCCGACTAAATAGCTTTGCAAAATGCAATATTGCTACTAGACAGAAAATTTTAAAATCAAATTTAGAAGATGAATCTGACTAGTAACGCAAGATGGAAGTCAAAAGTCAAAAGAATTGTATTCCAGACTTCTGCACTATGTTGGATAGTCTATTGATTTACGCCGTGCTGCACTAAGTAGAGAAAAATACTTTCAACGAACTTCCCAACTTCAAGATAATTGGTACTTACAGCAATTTTAAATGATTGAAGTACACCATTTAAATCTCAAATCTAGGTATCTAGCTTGCTCTGATTCAAAAGTCAGAACTATGAATTTTACTATTAATATTTTTTGACTCTTTTTACACCAAAACCCCTATCATACTATAGTGTATTAGGGGTTTTGATAATTAAAATCTGAGGTCACTTATTAAAGTGGCACAGAAACTAATGTTTCAGATTGATATGAGATCCCAGCTTGCTTAAACCGATGTAAGGCTTCACCCAAGCGATCGCAATCTGCAATCAAACTGATTCGCACATACCCTTCACCCGCAACCCCAAAGGCATTACCGGGAGTCACCACCACGCCTGTTTGTTGTAATACATTCAAGGCAAAATCTGTAGAACTAGTACCCACAGGGCATTTCACCCAGAGATACATAGTAGCCTTGGTTGTGGGAATGTCCCAACCCAACTCACCTAATCCTTTAATCAAAAAGTCGCGGCGGGTGCGGTAACGCTGTTGGACTTCGTGCAAATATACATCTGGCAGTTGCAAAGCCGTCTCAGCAGCTGTTTGCAATGCGGCAAAAATCCCATAATCCAAATTAGTTTTGAGTGTCCGTAAACCTTGGATAATTTGACTGTTGCCAACGACAAAACCCACTCGCCAACCAGCCATATTGTAAGTTTTAGATAAGGTATGAAATTCCACACCAATTTCTTTTGCACCCGGAATTTCTAACAAACTGGTGGGTTGATAGCCATCAAAAGCTAACTCGGCATAACACAAGTCATGCACCAACATAATTTCGTATTTCCGGGCAAAGGCGACAATTTCCTCAAAAAATTCTCGCGGTGCAGTGGCCGCGGTGGGATTACTGGGATAATTGAAATAAAGAATCTTGGCTTTTTGGGCTACTTCTTCGGGAATCGCCGCTAAATCGATCAACCAGTCGTTCTCTGGTTTGAGAATTAAGTTATGGACTTGCGCCCCAGCAATTACAGGCCCACGAAAATGAGCAGGATAAGCCGGTGAAGGCACTAAAACTACATCACCAGGGTTGATATAGGCCATTGCCAAATGTCCTAATCCCTCTTTAGAACCGAGTAGCGGTAAGGCTTCGCTATCAGGATCAAGTACTACACCATAGCGGCGATTGTACCAATTGGTGATGGCACGACGAAAACTAGCAGTACCTTCAAAGGGCGGATAACCGTGATTTGCCGGATTTTGCAAAGCGGCGATCGCTGCTTCTACTACGGGTTGTGGTGTGGGGCCATCTGGGTTCCCCATACCCAAGTCAATTAAATCCAGTCCTTGTTCCCGTGCCTTTGCTTTTAGTTCATCTAAACGAGCAAATACATAAGCGGGTAGTTTCTGTATGCGTTCTGCTGGGGCAATCCAATTCAGTGTCATTGATGTACCACTTCTTGATACAGTTGATTTGTGAGTGAAATTTCTCTCAGATACTACAGTTGGCGGCTGTGGATAAATTTGAGAAAACCATGAGTTAGCAAAATCTGACTTTGATAAAAATTTTTGGTCTGGGTAATATATTTGGCAAAAAATCAAGCATAAAATTTCATCCTGCAAGCTGCTGGAAGTTATTTACTCCTGAATTTGCTCTTCAATTGCCCTAGCAGCAACCCGATTGCTACATTCTCTACTGTCGGTTGGTGCCGTGGTAGAAACCATTGCGGCCATCAGTTGTTCTATCCCTACCTTGAAAGGTAAGCGATGAATGTCCGAATTAGGTGCGAGAGAAATTTCCGCCGCTGTTTTTAACTCGCTTAATTTGACATTGCCTAAGCCCAAATCATCTAATTTTTGGGGCAAGCCAATCTCTGCATAAAACTTCAACAACTGTTGGCGTGCAGTGGTGGCTAACTGATTACCCAAAATCATTTCTTCTAAACGTAGTTGCACCAAGATACCGAATGCGACTTTTTCTCCGTGAATGCTGCTGTGTCCGGCAATGTGAGTTAAGCCGTTGTGTACAGCATGGGCGGCAACAGTCCGACACTGCGCCCCACCCAATCCGCCAATGACTCCCGCTAGTAGAACGGTAGCATCGACAACTTCTTGCCAAACTTCACTGCCTGGTTTTTGTAGCGCAGCGGCTGACTTTTGAAATAAAATATCCCGCAAAACTCTGGCTTGTTGGACTGCGGCAATAATTAAAGTCTGCTGCAAGTGTCCACTACTCACAGAAGCTTCGTACCATTTAGCGATCGCATCACCAATCCCGGCGACTAATGTGTGTTGTGGTGCTGTTTGAATCAAGTCGTAGTCCAGAATTAATAAATCGGGACAGCGAGGTAACGCCACATCATACAAAAAAGCCCCTATCTCAGAATACACATTAGAAAGGGCTGTCCAAGCTGCACAGGTAGCGGCAGAAGTGGGAATTGTCACCACTGGTAACTGTAACTGATGGGCAACTAATTTAGCTGTATCCAAGGCTTTCCCGCCCCCAACACCGATAATCAGATCAGCTTTGTGTTCTTTCGCAGCCTTCCTTAAAGATTTCAAACTCGCTTCCGAACAATCGGCACCATAGGATGCTTGAGCAGTATGCAACTGTTGTTGTTCTAAAATTGGTTGTAAAGTATCTTGAGTGAGGGCTAGAGTTTGATTGCCAGCAATGATTAAAGGACGACTGCCTAAAAGGGCAATCTCTGCTGGTGATGCTGACAATACTCCAGATCCACGGATGACTTTTGCCGGAGCGATCGCCAGTGCCGATAATGAATTAGATGTTTGAGTAGACAAGGTAGTAGTTGATTGATGGGGCATATAACTAGTTAGGCAAAACCTGAATTTGTATTGATGCTAGTAGGATTACATAATATTTCCAGAAGGCTGCCGCCTATCAACAAAACTCACTATCACTTACGACCAGCACCTACTAAGAATTTTTCCATTGATGGAATTGGTAAGTATTATCTTAATCCAAAAATAATCCTTATTGTATAGTCAAATACAAAAAAAATTAATGTCTTCTTGAACACAAAATTATGATTTTGCTAATAGAGAATATACTTATAAATTTAATGAAAACGGAAACAATCTCAAAAACGCGATGCTTTTGGGTGTAGGGGTGTAAGTGAAAAAACTAACAGGTATGATCGAGATCCGAGCTAGTTAGCACATGATATATAACCCCTACACCTTTCTACATCTGCGTAACTCTTGAGCTTGGTTAAGCAGTAGGTTTTGGCAATTGAGCAAATTTATCTGTATAAATCTCAACTGCTATCTCCGCATCTTCCCGTGAATCTAGAGAACGTTTGATTTGACCAAGATAAAGTGGTACAGAAACCCCAGGTTCTGGGTGTATCAGGGTACGAGCGCGAATCGTTAGATAATTGTTGCCTCGATTACCCAAACGACCATAGGAATATAAATTATTAGCCGCTTGACGCAGGGTAGCCTCTAACTGTGAGGGGGAAATAGCTGGTGAAATAGCAATTACGGCTTGTGTCGCACCATTATCATAAACCAGGGTAAATTTTCCGGCTCCGGGAATCACTGTCCGACTTAACGGTACTAAAGAAAGTGCAAATAACCCGCCTGTTAGCACCAGCATAAAGCCAGTTGTACCTACCAGCCGAAAGCGGATGCCCCACTTAAAAACAAAAGACAGTATTGCTAAGACAGCAAATACTAATGTGGCAATACCCGACCATTGGGTGAATTGAAGAAAATCAGCTGTTGAGAACATACAGATTGGCTACTTGGGTGTCTTCACATTTTACAGACACACCCATTTTACCGAGTACTTACACTTATGCTGTTGTTTCTTCTCTAGTTATTGTGCAACTCTACTCGGCAGAATCTTAGGAGGGTGTACAAGTAATAGAGACAACACCTTGATCTGAAACTGCGAACTGTACTCTATATTCTGCTAGACAAGTCTCGACTAAATTACCGTTTCTAATTTGAATTTTTTCTGAAAGTTCACAGCTAGTAAACTGTCCTTTTTCATCAAACACAATATAACTTCTGGCTTTGCAAGGAAAATTAGATGTTCCGGCAACAGGACTAGAAACTTGAACATTCATCTTCTGAGCAAGCAAACAAGTTGCCAAAGAATTATTTGGATAATAAACCACAGTACCTGGTTCACAAGAAATTGCAGCTTGAGCAGGTAAAGAAATACCAAAATTAATCATCAGTAAACTTGATGCAATCGTTAATAATGCAAATCCCTGAAAAGGTAATTTCATATAATATTGTCCATCTTGAATGAAATTAAAAAATAGTGCTTAACTGATAAAAAATAAAACATACAAAAGGGCATCTAAAGATTAGATGCCCGTCATGTAGGAAACCCCCAAAAGGGTTGTCCTTACACCTTCCCAACTATCAGCAACAGTGGTTAATTTATGAATGATCACAAATTAACCACACTTACCTGTAATTTTATTAACTAATAATTGCTAATGCCGACAGTGTAACCACGTAAAATAATGCAAGCAATTAAATGCTATTTTTGAGCAAAATTGCTTATATAGATAGTACAGGCGTAAATCAAGTATCCAACACAAATAGGCTAGACAAGAGCATTTATTTCACCCTTCAGACTTGTTGTACTAGTTTTCATTTGCCGAAAGCTTGTGATTTTGATGAGAGTGAAATACAACTCCACAAATAGCTGATAAAAATAACCAGGAGAGTGTATTCACTCGAAAATCAAATAAAGTGACATCCACTGTATTAAATAGTATCCATTGCCCAAATACCAAAAGATAACTGAAGAATATTAACTTATCGGTTTTAGGTAAATAATTGGATTGGCGCAAAAATTGAATGCCTGCAATTAATATCCAAGCTAGTAAAGCACAAAACACAAGAGTAGTAGGAAATCCCGTTTCCGCCGATAGCATTAAAAACAAGTTATGAGGATGACCTAAATCAATGTGCATCTTGGCTTTGTAGAGTGCGGAGAAACTACGTAAACCCCAACCAGTGAAAGGATGCTGTTGTGCTAAAGACCAAGCAAATTCCCACTGAGTTTTTCGCATTAAAGCAACTGGTCGATCTGGATACATTTCATCGTTTAACCGCGCCCAAAAGAAAGCCGGGACAACGCGGCGAAAAATTTGGGCAATGGGGGAAGGGGCAAAAGCTGCCAAAAGAATGGTAGTTACAACAGCAACAACGCTACCAACCAAGATGCGCCAACCTTGATATAGTGCGTAAGCTAAACAGGCAATTATGGCGATCGCCCATCCGTTGCGCGAGTTAGTTAAAATTAAGGCGGCAAAACTGGCAATTACAGTCAGGGTAAGAAAATAGAATTGGTAATTTTTTTTCTTTTTTAATTGCCATTGTTCTAGCAATAGCCCCAACCCTACAGTAAAGACGATCGCTAAATAAGAGGCCAATAGGTTGGCGTGCATAAATAAAGCCGCCATTCGCCCTGGCGGTTCTCCTCCAGGTGCGATCGCCCAATCTAAAACAATCCACAAAAACTGTAATTTTAAAGCCCAGGCTAAAAACAATTGTCCAAAGCCCATAATGATTACTGGTACAGCACCAATTACCAAAATCCAAGCTATGTGGCGCAATTGAGCAATAGTCTGAATTAAACTATTTAAGCCGGCAAAAACAAAAAAGTAAGGTACTAAATTAAATAAACCTAAAAAAGCATCGGTTTTATTTGTTGCAAATCCTGACGTAATTACCAGGAATAAAGTAAACAGGGCAAATCCCCGATTTATTGGGCGGCGAATAATTGTGCGATATTGTTGCAGCCAAGTGATTAAAGCTGCCAAAGCCATCGCCACAAACCCTAAAAACGGCGCAAGGGGAAAAATTAATAGCCCAATTTGGCAAGAATTCCAAGCAAATTGGCTTTGCGGGTTGGGATGATCAAAAGCAAGTTTCAAGCTGGCTCCCAACATTCTGTGCGAGTGAGACGAATTTGTGCTAAGGCAAAAATAGTCGGGATAATGCGACCATAATTAGTGGCGATCGCTCTCCAACCTAAATCTGCCAAAAACCAAGTCCACATAGCTGGGCCGACAAAGGCAAACATTGTGCGAACTGCTCCATAACGCGCTGCACTCAACGTCATACCTCGTCGCGCCATTTGCAAGGCGAAGTATGTTTCAAACTGGGTTTTTGCTACTGTTGAACCTGTAATTGTGGCTTGTTTCGCTACTTGATAAGTAGCAAAGTGTATGGCAAATTGTTGAGCAATTTGTTTGAGGATAAATGGTTGAATGACAGAAGTTACAGCTAAAGCACTACCACCCTTAAAAAGTAATCCCAAGGGGTCACGTTGCAACATGATTGGTAGAGGTTCTTTAAGTTCTGTTTTCACCAAATGACGCTGTACTTTGACAGTCAATTTTTGTTTTTCTTTTTCCGGCAGTTTTTTCCATACTTGCCCAAGCAGATGTAAAAATACTTCTGCTTCTAAATCAACAGTTGTTAACTGATGGGAATAAGGAATTTTTAAATATTTACAAACTTGAATTAGCGCTTGGCGGTAAGTTACTTGGTTTGTACGTCCGCGCAATACTGTTACCCCATCCGCTGCCAAAAACCGAAAACGCTCTTCTAGTGAGTCTAACCAAGCTTGGCGGCTCTGGCTTTGAATTTCGATAGGTTCAGGTGTCTGAACATAATCTAGGGGATTGAACTTTCGACTAAATAAAATTGCTGTTAAATCTTGCAATTCATCATCGGTTGCTAGTTCTAAGGCCGCCCTGAGTTCATCCAATGTTCCTTCCTCCCTTCCGTGCAGCTTATCTGTACTTTATTCTACTATTAGCGTTTGGCGGTCTTTAGTAGTCTTTTTATCCTTCACCATCTGTAATTTGTCATTGGATAATAACCAAAGACTCAAGACTCAGGACTATTAACTAATGATAGATGTTGCAGTGATTGGTGCTGGCATGGCGGGTTTAGTTTGCGCCCAGCAGTTAAAGCAAGCGGGATATTCGGTGTTAGTTGTAGAAAAGTCCCGTGGTTTGGGGGGACGAGTCGCTACCCGTCGCCTGCATGAAACTTGGGCAGATCATGGGGCGTGTTATCTGAAACCCCAGGGTGAATTTTTCCAAGAGTTTGTCGATTTATTGCGCGATCGCCAAATTATCACAGTGTGGAATCATCACGAACTCCCCAACGCTGCACCGCGTTATATTGCACCTGCGGGGATGAGTGCGATCGCTAAATTTTTGGCTCAAGGTTTGGATGTGTTATTAAATCAACGGGTGATGGCGATTCATCCAACTCCCGAAAATGCTTGGCGGTTAATTCTCGAATCTAGTCATGAAGAAATCACGGCTAAAGCTCTTGTGCTGGCGATTCCTGCACCCCAAGCTGTGATGTTGTTAGAACCCTTGGGAGAAAATTTATTAGGAACAGACTTTTTAAATAACCTGCGGGCGGTGGAATTTGCGCCTTGTATCAGTGCGATCGCTGGCTATCCTGCTGATTCCCTACTCCTACCAGATTGGCAAGCCCAAAGTTTTACCAATGATCCCATTTTGGGATGGATTGGTTTAGATAGTAGTAAGCGCCCCCAGCCAAAACAACCTGTATTTGTCGTCCAAAGCAGTGCCAATTTTGCCCAACAACATCTAGAAACCACAGATTTACAACCTGTAGGACAAAAAATGTTGCAGCAAGCCGCCCAAACTCTAGCGCTTCCTTGGTTAGAAACACCCTTATGGCTGCAAGTACATCGTTGGCGTTATGCCTTTCCTAGTCATCCTTGGCCAGAAACTGTTTTATCTGCCAATACTTCCCTACCTTTGGTTTGTTGTGGTGATTGGTGCGGCGGTAATCTTGTTGAAGGCGCAATGCTTTCTGGACTGGCCGCGTCCGTTGCAATTAATCATCATCTGCATCAATTAACTCTCACTAGTGTGAACTTTTTCAAAATTTTTACCTTTTAATTACATCTATCGTTAGACTGGTTGCTCTGCGTAGCCAGGTCTTTTTTTCAGGATTTGCTACACTTCTACCTCAATAATTTGTTTTTTTTAATACATAGAGTTTAATAAAAAATTATTTAGAGACAATAGGTAATCAATCAATAAGTAATGTAAATTACTTAGCAAGTTTTACTTCCTTGAATATTTCCGTCTCAAGGATGTTGTTAATAAAAAATTAAAATTGATCCCCTAATGATTATGATGCGTTTTGTGTAGATTTTCGCCAAAAAAATAGAAATTTGAAATAATTAGCATTGTGGATATAAAGTTTCGGTACTGTACTATTTAGTGGGAATTTATAGACATAGATCAGAGCTTTAAAGTATAAAATTTAACTTAAACGACTCTATCTAAATGTCGAATTTTGTACCGATATAAAAGTAAAAAGTCGGGTATAAAAACCAATTTGGGCTAAGTATTTTTGGCTGATGAGCAAAATTCAGTGAGTCTTTCAAGAATCAATTCTTTCAAAGAAGACTCAACCGTATTTAAAAGGAGATAAAAACTTATGAAAACAGTAGTCAATTTAACACGCGAATCAGTAGTCAGAGAAATTGGCAGTGTATTAGACACATACTCATATCATCCTTATCAAGAAACCTTTGTAATTCCTGAATTACGTCAAGAACTGATTAATTTCGTGATTAGCCGCATTCCCTGTTTTTATAACGAGGAATTTGACCGAGAATTTCCGCTACAAAACATCATCAAAGATTGTCCAATAGAGCAAAAATTTCCCCGTAGTCCATTAGAGCATAAACTACATTTACAAAACTTAATTCATCAAGGCATTTTTGCAATTATGCAAGATAAATCAGCTTGGATTAATCATCATTTAAGCGGTACAGTTGAGCCTGGTTGTGAACCTTCTCAATGGTTTGGTTGAATATGATTTTTACACTTTGTCTTAGTTGTTAACCTTGAAACGTAAGTTCTGATAATCTATAACTAGTTAAAAGGCTAAAAGTAAGGAGTTATTGCTACTCCTTACTTTTAGCTTTTAGCTTTTCACGGATATAGCCTTTCTAGGTCTATCCATCGGGAGTTAATTTTTCTGGCAATCAGGGAATCGCTATAAGCTAAATTTATAAAGGGTGAAGTGCGATTAGTAAACTTAACCAATGAAAACTATAACTACACTGTTTAACGCAGAACGTAACCAACTACAGATAGAGATTGATAATATAACTAGTGTTGAACAAATAGTTAAGCTCGTTCAAAATCGACTTGATAATTTAGAAAGAATTTATATTAGCGAGCTAAATTTAACTCAAGTACGTTTAGCATCATTTTTTTTAGATATGCTACGACAGTCAATCGCTACTTTGACTGTGGTTAACCAGTCTCAAGTTATTCCAAAAGAGCAAAAGCCAATTACTAACCTAGCAGCAAATTTTGACCCCAACAGAGTCATCCTAAAACTGCTCAAAGCACTTATTTATATAGGTATTTTCGGCTCTTTATTTTCGTTAACGAAAATTACCCTGAGTGCGTGGATGGGTATATTACTAACTTCACTGCTTCTCGGTTTAGAAGTTGTGCTGCAACTGGACAAGAGTAATGTTACCTCTACGGAATCATTAGAGACACCCCAACCAGTGCTGCGAGTGGATAGCAAACTGCTTTTAGATAACTTAGCCGATGCACTGAATACTATTGACATAGCAGTGGCTAGATTTGCCGAAGGAAACAAACTAGAAGACGATCGCACTTTAGAAGAACTACCAGAGTTACTGAATTTTCTTCAAAGGCTGATGGGTGCATCATTTCTCGAACAACCGCAAATGGCGATCGCCTTAACAAAACTCCTCCCCCAAATTTTAATGTCTCAAGGAATTCGCGCTCAACTTTACCAACAGCAAGCACCCCAAAGTGAACGGGAGTATTTTGATTTTGAGCCGAGCATCGACCCAAACACCAAAGATTACGTTACCATCACACCTGCCTTGTTAAAAGGCGATCGCTTACTCCGGCGTGGTCGAGTAATTGAGCCAGCATACTCCGAGGCGAGAGAATAGCAGACAATAAAAGTATGAGAATTTTAGAAACAATCGGTTTTGATTTGGGACATGGTGAGACAGCCGTAGCCAAAGCCATAGTCGAAAGCATCGAACCGCCCCAAATGCTAGAAATTAATAACAAGAAAAACCAAATTACCGCTTTAGGTTGGCATCCCAAACTTGGTTATTTAGTAGGGGAACAAGCCTTAATTCAAGCTGGCGTTACTCAACTGACAATATCATTCAAGCAAAAACCCAACCACGATGCAAATTACAGAAAAACAATCTCCACTTTTCTCGCTACTTACTACCACAAACTCCAAGAAAGCAAACAAATAGAAGGCGAGGAAAGTAGTTATTTTTACATTGGTTGTCCTTCAGGATGGTCTGTGAGCGATCGCCAAGCATATCAAAAACTACTTCAAGAGGCTGGTATTCCCCACCTCAACGTCATCCCCGAATCCCGTGCGGCTTTTATGCAGGCCAAAGAAGCCGGAAAGTTGGAGTATGAGAAACTCCTAGCATCGGTGCTAATTGTGGATATTGGCTCTTCAACCACAGATTTTACACTGGTAAAAAGCTTACATGAAATTCCGTTAGATTTTGGTAGTAATGCTTTAGGTGCATCCTTAATTGACAAAGCAATTTTTGCCCGGACTCTTGATAAACATGAGCAAAAACCATTACTCGAAAAAGTATTTCAAGAATATCCCCATCACCAAGCACGTTGTGAATTAGCCTGTCGCAAAGCCAAAGAAGATTATTTTTCTAATGAACAGTTATATAACGACCCGCAATCTTTTGCCCGTGGCTTTGAATCCATCAACGAACAAATCTATTTTATCCCCCAAGTCAACAAATTGATGATGGAGGAAATTCTACACCAACCTTTACCCGAACTACGAAATAAAAGTTGGATTCAAGCATTTCATAATGCTGTCAGCGAAGCCAAAACCAAGCTACAACAACTTGAGACAACCCCAAAATTAGTGCTGATGACTGGTGGTGCATCGCGGATGAAATTTACCCATCAAATTTGTCAGCAAATGTTTCCCGAACCTGAAAGCCAACTCCGCCCCGATCCTGAACCAGAACGCTGCATTGCACTGGGTTTAGCGCGAGTTGGAAGATGGGATCTGCGGGCGGCGGCTTTCCAACAAGAAGTGAATCAACTTTTGGATTCTCAAAAACTCAAAGAACTAATTAGTAGGCATATCCCAGAGTTAGTTGAATTGTTAACTCAACCATTAGCAGAAAACTTGATTGATCACGCCGTCAGACCAGGAGTAAAAGACTGGCAAAAAAATAAAATTCGCACTCTGGCTGATTTGGAAACATCAATGAAAAATCGCGCACAAGAGTGGTTAAAAGGTAATGTCGCCCAGCAAATAATTAACAATCAATGTATTCGTTGGTTTAACAACAAAATTCAACCAGACTTAGCAGCAGAAACAGACCCTATCTGCCGCAAGTTTCAGATACCCAGAAGTAGTTTAAGGTTTGAAGATAGCATCGAACCAGCTTTTGTCAACCCCGAACTACGAATTGGTGATGCTATTTTAGCTGACACAGTGGCATTTATCGTCAACGTTGTGATTGGTGGTGGTACTGTTGCTAGTATCATTACTCTGATTCTTACAGGACACTTAACCTGGCCGATCGCATTAGTCTACGGTGCTTCAGTCATGGCCGCAGGTATGGAACTCAATCGCAAAACTGTCCAAGAAACAATCAAGAAAAATATCGATATCCCCAGTTGGATTCGTTCTAGTTTGATGAACGATCAGAAAATTGCAGATATGTGCATTCAAATAAAACCAGAATTAGAAAATGTATTTCGAGAACAACTAACAACAAATCAAGCCGCTTTTGAAAAACTCACTGAGAAAGTTGAACAAGGTCTACAAAAAGCCCTGGCAACGAAAGTTCAAGAGGCGATTATTCTAATTCAATAATAAAGTAAAAATACGGGATGAATTTGTTTCACGCAGAGGCGCGGAGGGGAGAAGGAGTTTAATTTTATTGCATTTTTTGAAGTAGAGCGTGCTGATTGATAGTTCAGCAATCAAATCGTATTACTATATCAAAGACTAGAATCTCTGTTATCAAAAGCATCTATGCCGAAACGCCTTCTAGTTGTTGAATCTCCTGGGAAAGTCAAAAAGCTCAGTCAGATTTTGGGTGCTGATTGGATTGTGCGGGCTAGTTGTGGACACATCCGCGAACTGAGTAATACGGGGGAAGATTCTTTAGGTTTCGTCATTGATGATGGTCACGTCCAGTGCAACTATGTACCGCGTGACCAACGCTCTAAAGAAACTATCCAGCAGCTAAAGGCAGTTAGTAAG
The DNA here is from genome assembly GCF_059384975.1 of Nostoc sp. C96. Taxonomy (NCBI): domain Bacteria; kingdom Bacillati; phylum Cyanobacteriota; class Cyanophyceae; order Nostocales; family Nostocaceae; genus Nostoc; species Nostoc sp. C96. The sequence goes on from NZ_CM182020.1 coordinate 4,231,740, forward strand.
CAGGTTGATGAAGTTGTTCTCGCCACAGATCCAGATAGGGAAAGTGAAACAATTGCTTGGCATTTAAAAGAAGTGCTGGGATTGCGAGAACCAAAACGAGTTATTTATAGTGAAATTACAGCATCGGCGGTACGAAGTGCGATCGCTAATCCGCGCAAACTAGATTCTAACTTGGTCGGTGCTGGACTTTGCCGCGATTGTCTCGATAAACTTGTTGGTTACAAAGGTAGTCCCTTGGTTTGGGCGTTAAACAATGGTGCGAAGAGTGTCGGGCGAGTGCAAAGTGCGACGTTGCACCTAATATGTCAGCGAGAACGGGAGATTGTCACCTTTGTACCCCAAGACTATTGGAGTGTGTGGGTAGACTACGCTGAAGGATTCCGGGCTTTTTACAAAGGTACAACCAATTCTCTCAGTGATGCGCCAGAATCAGAAACGGAAACCCACGATGATGCAGCGGGTAATAGCACCCAAGCGCCAGAATCTAAGCGGGTTCTTTCGGAAGCAGAAGCTACACGCTTAGTTGAAGAAGCACGTCAGCATCCCCATCAAGTAGTTCATGTTGAAGGTAAAACTGTTTATCGTCAACCACCACCACCGTTTATTACTTCCACTCTGCAACAAGCCGCCGGTTCCAAGCTGAAATTAGCTCCCGACAAAACGATGGTTTTAGCCCAAAAGCTGTATGAGGCTGGGTTAATCACATATATGCGAACAGATTCAGTAATGTTAAGTCCTGAGTTCTGCGCTGCGGCTCGTCAGTGGTTGGAAGAACATGATCCGCAGAATGTACCACAGCAAATTGCCAAGCATCGTAGCGCTAAAACAGCCCAAGAAGCTCATGAGGCGATTCGTCCTACCGATGTGTTTCGTCCCTCAGTCCAGCTACGTCAAGAATTACCTGCTGAAGAATTTGACTTGTATGTGATGATTTGGAAAAGAGCGATCGCATCTCAATGTCGGGCTGCTCAACTCTGCAAGACTCAGATTATCACACACTCTGGTTCCTTGTTATGGCAAGCCAGAGGCCAAGTAGTCGAATTTTACGGTTACGCTCGTTATTGGAATAACCTCAGCAAAGATAGTGTGTTACCTCTGGTTCAGCAGGGACAAGCATTAACTCTAGAGAATGCGAATTCGGAGAAAAAACAGACTCAGCCGCCACCTCGTTACAGTGAACCGAAATTAGTACAACTCATGGAGCGCAAAGGTATCGGTCGTCCTAGTACATTCGCTCCTACTGTCGCTACTTTAAAAAAGCGGGGTTATGTGGAGTTAATCAAGGGTAATCTTCAACCCACAGCTTTAGGGCTAGAAGTGGACGATTTTTTGCAGAAAGCTTTGCCAGATTTACTAGAAGCAGAGTTCACAGCCAAAATGGAAAGCGCCCTCGATGCGATCGCCGCAGGCAAACAAGGGTGGCAGCAATACTTAACAAGTTGGAATAAAAATTACTTCGTCCCAGCTTTAATAAAAGCCAAAACTGTTGTTATAACTCCATCAAGTGCCAAAACATCAGTAGCTGAACGCAAATATGATACTTCTAAAACTCGCTGTCCTGAATGTAATAATTTTCTCGCTAAAATTCCCAGCAGCAAGGTCAAGAAAAAATATTTCCTCAAATGCACCAGTGGCTGTGCAAATATAGTCCTATTTTGGAGTGACTTCAGCAAATCTTGGCAACCACCACGCACCCAAGAAACCAAACCAGAAAATCACTCCCAACCGCCTGCTAAGTTAAGCTCATATCCCTGTCCAGTCTGTAAAAAACCACTAGAAGAGTATAGCTACACCAAAGATGGACAAAATAAAACCATGCTGCGTTGTTCTGCTGCATCTCGTCAAGATAAGAAGCATAAAGATGTGGCTTATTTTAGTACAGCCAAAGGTTGGTGGAGTCCGAAGTTTGGCGAGTTGAACTCAGAGGGAAAATAATTCCCTTATACTCCTACACCCTTACACCCAAAATTCTAAAGCTAGACTAGGGGAAGCTACAAAAAAATTGGTAATGCAGTTTGCTCCCTTTTTCCCTTTTATTTATCGGATTCTTCAACCGAGTTTTCCTAATTGTCTTTGGTGTGGCGATCGCAACTCCAAAGCGATCGCACTGACTTTTGATGATGGCCCCCATCCCCAATACACCCGCCAAGTATTACAAGTTTTAGACCGCTACAATATTACCGCCAGTTTTTTTTGGTTGGGTGCTTGTGTCAACCGTTCACCAGAGGTTGCTAAAGCAGTGTGCGATCGCGGCCATTGGATTGGATTGCATGGTTACGATCATCGTTCCTTTCCTTTACTTACCCCCAATGAACTCAAAGAAAGTTTAGCAAAAACCCAAGCGGCTATCTACGATAGTTGTAACCTCCTACCCGAACAAGTACGCGATGTTCGGCCTCCCAATGGTTTATTTACACCAAAAACTTTAAATTTATTCCTTCAATGGAATTACCGTCCGGTAATGTGGAGTGTTGTACCAGAAGATTGGATCAGTCCGGGAATTACCACTGTAGTGCAGCGAGTCAACCAACAAGTACAAAATGGTTCACTCATTGTTTTACATGATGGTGTGTGTGGCGGACAAGACGTAGCTGCAACAATAGAAGTCTTGATTCCCCAATTACTACAACAAGGCTACCAGTTTGTAACAGTAGATAATTTATGGAGATACAGCAGTAGTCAGATATGTTAGGACAATTTGAAAGCTGGAATGCCAGGAATAATAAGACTTTTCCTCCTGCCTCCTGCCTTCTGCCTCCTGCCTTCTGCTATACAATCAAACTAATTAAAATTGAATACTTGAAAATTACCGACAGATTATCTCTTGCCAAATACTTTTGAGAGATTATCTATCGGTTAGTCCAGGGAATTTACTTAAGAGCTATGTTAGCTACTCGTGGCTTGACGCTTTTGAGTAACTTCACTTTCAGAATTTATGGTTGAAGCTGCTGCTTCAGTTCCCAATATCTGATGTATTTCGTTGATAGAACTTGGTTTCACTACAGGTTCTTCTAATGGTTCATTCACATATTCTATTAGGTCTTCTACTTGGCAATCTAAGGCCTTGCAGAACCTAATGATTCTTTCAATGTGGTCTGTCCCAGTTCTGCCGCTTTCCCAGTTTTGAATAGTGCTTTCAGTTACGCCAACAAGACGCGATAATTCAAGCTGGGTCAGCCCTGCTCTCTCACGAAGCAAAGCAATCCTCGGTTTTGGCTTTTGTTTCACAGCTACAGCACTTTTATCTCAATATATAGTGCTAGATCCTAGCACCAAAAAAAACCTGCGCCTAGAAAATCCCTAAAAAAACTTTATTTTCAACCATCTTCCTGAAAAATTGGCACTAGAATCAGTAAGAGTGTCAGGATGCAGGGGAGAATATGTTTTACTCAGTACTATTGACCTTGACTATTAAGCAATCAAAGACACTTTTGTAACTGTCTTTCTAAATCGGCTCGCAACCACAGGTCGCTAACTGACCAAACCCATAGCTGATTTGGTGCTTCCACAAAATCCTCTGGTGTATGGGTAACGATCGCATCTAGCAATTGATCACTGACACAAACTAACTCTACAGCAGATTCAAAATCTCTCAAGGGTAACGAGCGTGCTAGTTGCAAAATTTGCTGGTCAACAATACAAATGTGAATTTTTTCGCGCAACCAATCAATAACTATCTCCGCAATTTGACTGTTTTGCAAGCGACTAGTGTAAGCGGCTATTTTTTGCCAGCCAATATCTGTTAAATACAACTTAATTGATGGATGCACCCCGTCGAGTAATTCTCTGACATCTTCTGTCAATTTGTGGCGATTTATCAAAGCATCTAAGATTAAATCGGCATCAACTAAAATCCTGAACACTTTCAACTCCCAATGATGGACTGGATAAATGCAGCTAAGAAGTGGTTAGTAACCATTCAATATGCTCCCCTAACAGTGAAGCGTAGTCAGCACTGAGTTTTTGTAGTTAACCCGCGATCGCTAAAATTCAGAATAAAGGTGCTGCTAATATAAACGAGCATTAGTCGTAGTAACTGGAACTTAAACTTACATCATCAAATACAAGGGAATTAATCATTATTTCAGATTTGATTTTCCTTTTGTTTTGGCAAAATATTAAGATAAGTAACTTATCTGTGATAAAACTATAAAAAAAGAAAAGCAATCCATTTCATATCACAATCAACTTAAATACGCATAAAATAAAAGCAAGCTTTAACATTGCTCTGTCTAAATATTGACTATTAGCAAAAATGACGGCAGATGATTTGATGAGTTCCAGGCTGAAAATTTTTTTGCTATTTATAGCAAAATGCTGCTGAATCTCCACAGTTTGCTCAACACAAGTTCTCGCTGAGTGCTGAGTAAGAACCCAATAATTTTAATGCTTTGAACAATCAAAACTGTCTTAACGCCAGTGAATATGGCTATAGTGTCTAGTTTTTTAAGGCTTGAGTAACAAGTAATACAATTGTCCATTGCTAACAGTAACGCCAGCGCGATCGCCTGCTAGTTTCCCAGTACCCAAAAAATAATCCACTCTACCTGCGCCTTTAATTGCTCCACCTGTATCTTGATCAAGCACATAACGGCTAACAATCTGATGTTCCATCTCACCGTTAGTCGTGATAAAAGGAAAAGCCGCGCGAATTAAAGCTAAAGCACCGGGAGGCATGAGAGACTTATCTGTAGCGATTGAGCGTTCTGGTGTGAGTGCTACATTAATTGAACCTTGGGCTGGTGCGCCGTGGTTTTCTTGAAAAAACACAAAACTAGGATCACGGGGGATATATATATTTAATTCTGGGGGATGCTGTTGAAAATAGTCGAGGATAATAGGCATTGTCATCCCCTGTAAAGGCAATTTGCCATCATTGGCTAGTTCTCTGCCAATACTTTTATAGTTATAAGCTGTATTACCTGCGTAACCTATAGTTGTTTTAGTTCCATCGGTCAATTGTAGCTGCGCCGAACCTTGAATTTGAATCATATATGGTTCCAGGCGATCGCGGAACCAAAATAACTCTAATCCGCGCAATTTTCCTGACGCTCCTTGTAAGCCATCAGCACCTTCTAATTCTAAGCGGGTAGGATGAGGCTGCGGCCAGGAGTTGAAATCAGGAGGTAATCGATAAACCGGATAGCGAAATTCCGCTGTGGGAGAGCGACTGGCAATATACAGTGGTTCATAGTAAGCGGTAAATAAAACTGTACCTTTTTCGTCTTTACCAACAGATTGGTAATAAACAAACTCTCGTTCGATGGCTTGATGTAATTCTTTAGCAGATTGAGATTTGAGCAGGAGTTGGCGGAATCTGGTTAAACTTTTGATGATGCGATCGCGGGTAATTCCCGTGACTGGATATTTTTGATAAGCGGCGATCGCTCGTGATGTTTGCAAATATTGTAAACTGCGATCGATAGAAGTAATTAGGGCTTGTTTATCTGCTAATTGATTGTTTTCTGGTTGATATAAAACTTGATCGAGACATGAGAGATCATCTTGACAACAACTAACAGGCGATCTTTGAATCAGAACTTGCTGGGTGTTTTGTAAAGACTCTGGGATATCCCATTTTTTCACTCGACATCCTGGTGAACTCAGTTCTCGATATCCCAATGGCTGCATCCCCACCAGAAAACTCAACATAATGATTGGTAGACTGAGGATAGTTTCTAATCTATATTTCATTGATGACAAAGTGCTGAGTATTTAATAATTGCCCTATTTCTTTGTCCCAACTTCTAACTCCCCCACCTACTCATTCATATTGCGGTAAGTTGCAACAGCCGAAGGCGAAATCCGGTTAAGGTAACGGAATATCCAGTATTTAAAAATCGTATCTAAAATTACTGGAAATGTCGCAATAAACAAAAAGATAAAATCTCGATTAGCAGGTAAACCCCAATGACGAGATATCCCTTCTAAAATTACTTCCCAGCCGTGGGGAGAGTGGAATCCTACAAATACATCGGTAAACAAAATAATAATAAATGCCTTAGCACTATCACTTAAGCCATAAACAAGATTATCAAAAAAATCTTTTAGTACTGAAATAGATTGCTTACTAACCAGCAGCAACCACACAAAAGCAACTACCGAGAAAATATCTGCAAAAACGTTTTTAATTGCATTAGCACTTTCGCCCCGAAATTCTTCAGCAATTTCTGCTGCTTTTTCTTTCAGTTTATCTTCTATTGCTTCTGGATTCAGCGTTGGTGTCAGACCAATTAAATTCTCAAATTTAAGTCTTTCCTCAAATCTTTGTAATTCTGCCAGAGCTTCTTCTTCCATTTCAAAATTGATAAAGACATTGGCTGTTTCATCTTGTCTAAAATGACTAATTAATGGCCCAACAATCAAAGTTTTTGATAGTTGATGCGCTAAAAGAGGTACAATAATTAGTAATAATATAAATCTGATCGATATAATGGTTCTTCTTTGAGCTTGACGAAAACTTTGAACAACATCTTGCTCTGAATTAGGGTCTAATTCAACTTGTAAACGACTAATTGTACCTAAAATCGAGCGCGGCAATACACCTGTTGTATCAGCTTTTCGCCGTGGTTTTAGTTTTTGTTCTATATTTTTATTGGCTGATGGTGTCGTCAATGGAGCAGGTGATTTTTGTGTAGCGACCTCATCAACTTTGACTATTTGTGGTTGGGTAACTATTGCAGAATTAATCTCAATATCAGCTACAGTATATTTTGATATGACTTCATCAATAAATCTTAACTTTTCTAAAATGATGTCAGCACTGGGATATTCTATCCCGGTTTTTCGGGCTGCTTTTTGATTAGATTCGTTAGAAAACCAACGGCTGGCTCGAAATTCCGTCAAGCGCATCCGGGCAATTTTTAATTGTTTTTTTAGATCTAACTCAAAATAATCCATCATGCTGCTGCTGTAGCTGCTTGAGTCAGCGTCTATCTTCTGTCCGTTGAAATGCTCATCTTCTATGGATTTAATTTGTAACGCTGCTTGATAAGCCTCATCAAGAGAACGCTGTGGCGTTAATAAGTACCAACGGTAAGCAGCTAGTAAGTAAGAGTAAATTTTTTGAGTAAAAACAAAATTATTCATTTTAGGCAATTATCCAGCCTTTTCTAGTGATTCTTAACCCTAAGTTAACGCACAAGATATACTAACCAAATCTAGAAGGAGAAAGTTTGTGATTTCGCATTCTGTTTGGATTGTCGGCAATAGCCGCAGTGGTAAGACAACTCGTTTAGTAGAACATTTTTGTCGTTGGCTGCAAATAGAAAATCATAACTTTGAATTATTTTATACTAAAAAAGCCGGAAAAAAATCAGACAATTCCATCTCGAAACCTTTAGGTTTGAAGCAAACAGAACCAGGAGTTTTGGTCTTAGCTGCCAATGATGACAATCGTCGAGAATTATCTGACAAAATTGTTACAAAAACTTTAGGAAAATACCCTATTCGTGCTAAAACTCCATTAGGTTTTTTTCAGGATGAAGTTATTTTATTTTGGCCTTTACTAATTGAGTTGTTGCATCTCAAGGCACAATTTCCGGTAAGATTACGCCCAGAAACGGAACAGGAATTAGCAACAAAACTCTGGCGTGAGCAATTAGATGCAGAAGTATTGCGTCGGGTGGGAGTGAATGAATACCGTTTAGTGCGGCGGATTTTGGATTTATTGCAACTAGCTGCTTATAGTGGCACACCCTGTGAAGGAATTGCAGAGGTTTTGCAAAAAGGTTTAGAGGAAAATGGCATAAATCTAGAGCCGGAATTTCTGGCATCTTTGCTGCTAGATTGGCGTAACTGGTGTTTAGAGCGAGGCCTACTCACTTATGGGATTATAACTGAACTCTACTCTCAGCATTTGTTAAGCGATCGCCATTACCAAGAGCGCCTGACCCAAAGGTATCAAGCCATACTAGCTGATGATGTTGATGATTATCCAGCCGTAGCCCGTCAGTTATGTGAAACACTTTTAGAACATGGCGCAATTGGTGCATTTACTTACAATCCTGATGGAGCCATCCGCTGGGGATTAGGCGCAGATCCTAACTATTTGGAAGGTTTAGCCAGGCATTGTCGCTTAGAAACTTTGTTTGCACCCGTGGAAGAGTCTTTGGCAGAGCAACTAGCTACACCAATAGTAGAATTTATTACACAACCACTGGTAATGTTACAGTTACCAGCAACAGTACAATCAATTCAAACTACCTCCCGTGCTGAACTGCTGCGAACTACAGCCGAGGTCATTGGCAAAGCTATCAAATCAGGACGAATACAACCAGAAGAAATTGCCATAATTGCACCTGGTTTAGATGCGATCGCTCGTTATACTATCACCGAAATTCTCACTAAGCAAAACATCCCCGTTGAATCACTCAACGACCAACGCCCCTTGATTAGTTCACCAATGATTAGGGCATTGTTAACCATGTTGGCATTAATTTATCCCGGTTTGGGGCGTTTGGTAGACCGAGATGCAGTTGCTGAGATGTTAGTAGTGTTGAGTAGGAGGCAGGGGAGCAGGGGAGCAGGGGGCAGGGGGCAGGAGGCAGGGGGAGAAGTAGAATCTTTAACTCAGCACTCAGTACTCAGCACTCACATCGACCCAGTACGTGCTGGTTTAATCGCTGATTATTGCTTTGTACCTCATCCTGACCGACCTAATTTATTACCAGTCACATCTTTTGAGCGCTGGGATAGAATTGGCTATGCCGCAACCACAGCTTATAGTCAGATATTACAGTGGATTGAAAAACAGCGATCGCAACAAGAACAGCGTTTAATACCTAGCCCCATTTCTCTGTTGTATCTAGCAATTCAAGACTTTCTGTGTAAAGACAATAACCCCCCCTACGACCAAATGGCCGCATTGCGAGAACTGCTAGAAACTGCCCAACATTATTGGGAAATTGATACAAGGTTGAGGCAGGGGGCAGGGGGCAGGAGGCAGGGAGCAGGGGGCAGGGAGCAGGGAGCAGGGGGAGAATTAGAATCTTTAACTCAGGACTCCTCACTCAGCACTACTTTGGCTGAATTTATTCAATTGTTGCGACGTGGTACTATCACCGCCAATCCTTATCCCTTGCGTCCTATTGGCTTATCGAGAAAAGCCGTCACCTTAGCAACTATTTTCCAATATCGTTCGAGTCGGCGATCGCACCGTTGGCATTTTTGGCTAGATGCGGGTTCACCATTATGGGCAAAAGGTGGTGCAGCTACCTTATTCGGTGCGCCCTTATTCTTACAACATAGATTAGGCGAAGCTTGGACAGCCGAAGATGAAAAAAACACAGAACAAGAAAGATTACGCAGAATTTTGACAGATTTACTCTCCCGTGTATCTGAGAAAGTGTATTTGTGTCACAGCGATTTAGCCGTCAACGGCCAAGAACAATTAGGGCCGCTGTTACCGTTGGTACATACTTGTGTATCTGTGGCTTCATAGTTCACTGGAACTTTAATAGAATAGCCATCCACCGGGCTTTACAGAATTTTTACGTATAAATACTGAACAATTCATGAAAAATTTACATAAAATCTTTTACCTTTTTAAACAGAATATTAAACTCTTACTGAGTTTCAGTTTTTAGGATTCCCAAACCCTTCGATTTCAATCTGCCATTCTGTGACAGAGACAGCAGATATTCAGCAGGAGTAATGACTCAGTAAAACCACGTTAGTTTAAGAAATCATCCTAATGACCATCTCCAGACTTTTGAATAGGCTATCGATGACTGCCTTAAGTGCAGCATTTGTAATTATAGGTACAGCTAATAACGCTCAAGCAGCTGGTCTTTTGCTGAATGGATTTGGTGGTAATGCGGGTTTTGGAGAGTTAGCCCTTCCGAGAAATGATGATGGCTCATCAAACCAACTTGACCTCCCATTTCAGATCAACTTTTTTGGGAACACTTTTAATAACTTCTTTGTTAACAACAATGGGAACCTCACCTTTAGAAGTCGGTTAGTTCAATTTACACCCAATCCTTTTCCCATTGCTAACCAACCAATCATCGCACCATATTGGTCGGATGTTGATACTCGGTGTACAACCTGCGGTGAAGTTTATGTTGCTTCCCCCAACTCAGACACAGTGGTTGTTACGTGGAACAATGTTGGCTACTTTTCCAACAGATCTGATAAATTGAACACTTTTCAGACAGTTCTCCGCAATCGTAATGACACAGGCGCAGGAAACTTTGACATTGAATTTCGTTATGAAACCTTAGAGTGGACTACAGGAAATGCTAGTGGCGGTGTGAATGGTCTAGGTGGAATTCCAGCCCAAGCAGGCTTTGATGCAGGTGATAATGTTAATTTCTTCACTCTGCCTGGCTCACGGACTGCCGAGATTCTCAACTTACAAAATACCAGTAATCTTCCTGAGCCTGTTCCTGGTCTTTGGTCTTTTGCTGTCCGTAACGGTGCATTACCAGGAGCAACTCCAGAAAATCCTTTACTCCCAGTAGTTACAGACGGTGGTTGGAATTTCGACTTTAACATTGCTGATCCTACTCAGCCAGTGTTTATCGATCCTCCAGTCGCAATTGGTTACGACTACATTGTTGATTCAGGGCCAAACATTGCCTCTGTAATTCTGCCCACTGGTATTGGAGATAACCTCTACGATTTGTTCACTTTTGACAGCACAGCAAATGATTTTGTTGATTCTGGAGTAGATATTGCTGGGGGTTTTGCCTTTAATTTTGGTGATGGCGGTGTAGATAGGTTCCGTATATTAGGTATTGAACCTAGTGCAGGACTTGATCCTAATGACATTACTGCATTTGTTACAGGGTTAACCTTTACCAGTACTGGTCAAGTACAACTTCGTCAAGTTGCAATTAGTCAAAATACTACACCTGCACCAGTGCCAGAACCAGCCACTATCCTTGGTTCGTTCATAGCCCTTGGATTTGGCAGAAAGTTATATAGAATGCGATCGCATTCTCTAAATAAAAGTGCATAAATAGGCAAAATAGCAATCCATATCCATTTGATTTTTGAAAGTCAAGCGGCTCATCTCCCTAACTTTTGAAGGAAAGTTGGGGATCATTTTGTTCGTGTTCTCTGTGGTTCAATAATTCATTTCCTAACGGTATCAGCTTCGAGTCAAAATGCGATCGCAGGCTTTGGCAGAATATCAGTAGCGATCGCCAGAATCGTTAGAATATTAACTACAGTGAAAATGTATATCAAACCTTAGAGTTAGAACCAATGGTATTATTTGGATTCGGTAAAAAAAAGCTGGCTCTCCCTACTGCTGAAGAAGCTTTGCCAGGACGGGCAAAAGAAATGCCAGTACCTGCTCATCACTATGTAAATAACAATCCCCTAAAACCACCTTTCCCCGCAGGTATGGAACAAGCTGTGTTTGGACTGGGCTGTTTTTGGGGCGCAGAACGTAAATTCTGGCAACTTCCAGGAGTTTATACCACTGCTGTAGGTTATGCAGCGGGAGTTACACCCAACCCTACCTACGAAGAAGTCTGTACAGGGATGACTGGCCACAATGAAGTGGTCTTAGTTGTGTTTGATCCTCAAGTTATTAGTTACGCTCAAATACTCAAAGTGTTTTGGGAAAGCCACAACCCCACTCAAGGAATGCGCCAAGGTAACGACGCAGGTACACAGTACCGTTCAGGAATTTACGTCTATTCTGAAAGTCAAAAACAGCAAGCCGAAGCATCACGAAACGCTTATCAACAAGAACTAACCAAGGCACGTTATGGCGAAATCACCACAGAAATCTTAGATGCGCCAGAATTTTACTACGCGGAAGCTTATCATCAGCAATACCTAGCCAAAAACCCCAACGGCTATTGTGGTCTAGGTGGAACAAACGTTGCTTGTCCGGTAGGTGTATTTGAAGCAGAAGTGAAGTAAGCAGTCAGACAGTAGTCCCAAGGAAAAAATGGCGTTGCTGAATCAGGAGATAAAGCCTAATATACTTAATTCTCTCTGCGCCTGTGCGTGCGGCAAAATCCTTCAACTAATCAGCAACGCCATTTATTTATGCAACTTCTATGCAAGTTTTGACCTGTAGGGTGATTATTGATGAAGTCTAAAAGTGATTTAGACTATCTACTACAAACTATTGATTATTCAGTGTTTTTAAAGCCCGTGACGAGGATTGAACTCGTGACCTCACCCTTACCAAGGGTGTGCTCTACCACTGAGCCACACGGGCGAACTTTTGACAAATTCTAGATTTTGAATTTGAATAAACTCAAAATCTAAAATTTAAGGTGGGCCGGGCTGGATTTGAACCAGCGTAGGCGTAAACCAACGGATTTACAGTCCGTCTCCATTAACCACTCGGACACCGACCCGTATGTCCCACGATTTACAATCTTAGCAGCAGATTTTAAAAATAGCAAGGGGAGTAGGAAAAATTTTAGTAAGTTCCTTAGAGGTGTCTGTAGGGCGAAGATAATTATATCCACCCCACAAACAGATTGACTTGCGTTGAAATTGCCTACCTAGCTCAAGAGTTCGCCAGTTTCTTGCAAAGAATGTAAGCGTTGGTAAATACCTTCGTGGCGCAAAAGTTCTTCGTGGCTACCAATTTCGGCGATTCTACCTTGTTCTAACACTACAATCTTGTCAGCTTCGCGGACTGTACTCAGACGGTGAGCAATCACAATTGTGGTACAAGTTCCCTGAATCGATCGCATCGCCAATTGAATGGAACGTTCTGACTCATAATCTAAGCTGGAGGTAGCTTCGTCAAAAATTAGCACGTCTGGTTTAACTAACAACGCTCTGGCAATTCCGAGGCGCTGTCTTTGTCCACCAGATAGCCTCACGCCACGTTCCCCAACAACGGTGTAATAGCCTTGGGGTAACATCTGGACTACCTCATCAACTCTGGCAATCTTACAGGCTTCTTGCACCTCTTCAAAGGTGGCATTTGGTCTACCGTAGGTGAGGTTGTCCAAAATTGTGCCGTTAAAAACATCTACTTCTTGGTGAACGATCGCTAATCTGCGTCTATACTTACCCACATCCAAGGTACGAATATCATAGCCATCAATCAGAATTTGACCATCTTGAGGTTCAAAATACCGCAATAGCAGTTTTACTAAAGTTGATTTACCAGAACCAGAACGGCCAACTAAGGCGACTGTTTGGTAAGGTTCAATCAATAAGTTGATATCTTGCAAAACTGGACGGTTAGCAAGATACCCAAAACTCACCAGAGAAAACTCCACTTTGCCAGTAAATTGATAAGGCGATTCAGCTTCATTCTCTACAAAAAGACTGGATGTATCAGAACCTGTTGGCTCTTCCAAAAATTCGTGAAACCGCAACATAGAAGAATAGCGTCGAGCAAACACTTCTGCTACAGTGCTAATCGGCTCTAGTTCAGCATACGCCATACTCGAAAGTGTCAAGATCATCACAAACTGACCAAGGGAAATTCGGCCATTTACTGTTGCTGCTAAAGTTAAACCTAAAATTGTAAATACACAAAACTGGATTACTGTTTTTTGCCAAGCTACCAGTTTTGTATAATTTTTGTGGATGCGGTAATCTACTACTGTTAGCTCCCGATTTAAACGTTGTTGTTGTCGTTTTAATTCCTTCGCTTCTGTAGCAAATGCTTTCACTGTTTTGATGTTTGTGATAATTTCGGAAGTCCGACTTTCCGTATCTTCCATATATTTATCCAAGCGACCTTCGTGCCAAATTATTCGCCGTAATTCTTTCAAACTAAAAGCGAGGATAATTACGAAGGAAATCATGTATAGAACGGCAATTCGCCATTCAATCACGACGATAAATACAAAAATTCCTATCAAACGCAGCAGTTTAGGAATTAATTGTCCGGCAACTTCTGGATATGTCCAAGTATGGTTAGAAATCCCTCTAGCTACTCTGCCGGCAATACGTCCGGGATTATTTACATCATAAAATTCTAGGGGCAAAGAGAGGATTTTTTCTATAGCTATTTGAGCTTTATCTCGGCGCGACCTTAAAGCAATATCCCAGTGAAACCAAATCGTTAACCAAGGTTGCGTTGGCGCTCTCACTACAGTTGCTATAAAAATGAGACCTAGTAAAACCACTAAAGATAGTGTTTGACCAACTGGGTAATTAGTAACTTCGGAGATAGATGCGATCGCACTTTGCAGAGGTTTATCTAACGGTTGGCTAGACAAAACATTTAAAATCTGACCAATCGCATAGGGGACAACCAAATCAATAATTTCGTAAATGCTCGATGCTGTAATACTGAAAATGCTCAGTTTCCAGTCGGAACGATAATAATTGAGAATATCTCGAAATTTTGCCATGATCTATTCCGTCCAAGAGTGCGATCCTAAGCTTGGAACAACATACTACATAATGTAATACAAAATAGTCAAGAGCTAATACAACAAATCATTCTTCTGGATGAGGTGGAAGTTCTACAGGAAAAAATTCCAGCCGATAGCGATACAGCGCAACTGGGTGAGAAGCAGCCTGAAAGTAATTTGGATCTTGGGGTGAAAGATAGACCGCAGTAACTTGATCTGCCTCAATTGTGGGATTATTTGTTGGCAATTTATGGTAAGCAGTTGTAGACTCTACAGAATTAAAATAAGGTCGAGAACCGCCTTTAAAGAGTTGTTGAAATACTTCCGCAGTGATGTATTTATGCTCAGAAATACTTTCTGTAGCGCGTGCTGTCACAATAGAGACTAATTGCCGTTCCCCGCGTAACAATGTAATTTGCCGATTCGGAGATTCTGGATCTACTTTGACTGATAATACTGCTTGCTCACCTAAATATGCTTTCGCTAAATTCAAGCTATTAAATGCTCTATCTGCTACTAAAATCGGTGAAAAATTATTAATTTGGGGAATAAATTTTAAACCAACTGTGACTGATGGTTTTTGTTTAATAAACCTAACAATAAAACTTACAGGTAGGTTAAGTTGTTGACGGTTAGTTTCAAACCCAGGTGTAACAATATCTGGCGCTAAAGGTGCAACTAAATCGACCAATGTACTTGTAACTTTCCAAGTACCAAACATCCATTCAGGATAAGCTAAATCGCCGGAAGCTGGCTGTACAGAAGTTAATTTTTCCCATTGAGGAAAGTTCGTCAAGCGTTCTGATAACTCACCTGCATCTGCACTTCTAGCCCATCCCAGCATAAATAAAACAATTAAGCAAAAACTGCAAATTGCCTTCATTTTAATTCGTAATTAAATATTATGTAATCTGTCTATTCATTACTAGAACAAATGACAAATTACTTATAACTCTATTGGTAAAGGCTGCCAAATTTCGCCATATTTCTCTTTTAAATCGTGCCAAGCTTCTACTTGACCTGGTTCATATTCTCCCGGTTTGCCCCATTGCAGAAATAGGCTTAAAGCAGGTTCTTGTTTATCATCTAAAAAGCGAATTGCATAAGTTGTAAAGTTACCTCTTTTCGCTTCACCTGTTTCAAACTTCACCTGAGTAATTTTGTCCATATTGAGATGAAATTCAAAGCCTTCGGTGTGCATATTGGCATATTTACCTTTAGGCAATTCAGCATAAAAGAGTTTTTCGATTTTACCACGCGCTTCTAATACAGCAGCACTGCTGGTAACAATTAAACGCAAAGTTCCCAAAGCTTCACAAGCTTCTAAAAATTCTTTTAAATCTGCACTCATAATTAATTGTCCTTTGTCATTTGTCAGTTGAAAATTTTTGACCATTGACCATTGACTAATAACTATTTTTCGTATTTTTCATAAGCAGCTACAATTCGCTGAACTAGGGGATGACGCACTACATCTTTTTGGGTGAATTCGCAAAAACCAATGCCTTCGACGTGCTTTAAAATGTCTAAAGCGACTGATAGACCTGATTGTTGATTATGAGGCAAATCTGTTTGTGTAGTATCGCCTGTAATCACCATCCGCGAACGAAAACCCAACCGCGTCAAAACCATTTTGATTTGTGCAGGTGTAGTATTTTGAGCTTCATCCACTATTATGAAAGCATGATTTAGGGTACGTCCGCGCATGTATGCGAGTGGTGCAACTTCAATGATGCCGCGTTCCATTAAATTGGGGACTTTTTCAGCATCAATAAATTCGTAAATTGCATCGTAAAGTGGACGGAGATAAGGGTTAATTTTTTGCTGTAAGTCTCCTGGTAAAAAACCCAATCTTTCACCGGCTTCTACTGCTGGACGAGTTAAAATCAGTTTTTCTACTTGGTTGGCGAGGAGTGCTTGAACGGCGACAACAACAGCGAGATAAGTTTTACCTGTACCCGCAGGCCCTGTACAGAAGGTAACGTCACGTTTGCGGATAGTCTCAATGTACTGTCGCTGACGAAATGTTTTGGCGCGGACTTCATCACCGCGACGGGTTTTAGCAAGAACATCTCGACGTAATTCTTGTAATTCGTCTTCGCGATCGCTATCTAAGGCTTGACGGGCTGTTAAAATATCGGCACTAGAAATGGTATTGCCTTTAATCCACAGGTCTTCGAGCGATCGCACTAACCGCGATGCTAAATTAATTTGTGCATCTGTACCAGTAATCTGTAATTCCTGTCCGCGTAGTACTAACACCGCGCCTGTTTGCCGAGACAGGATTTTGAGATTTTCTTCACCATCACCTGCAAGAGCGATCGCACTGGGAATATTTGGCAGCTGAATCTTTAAAGCATCTGCCATAGTTATTTCTTAAATGTGTGAGGAGTTATTTTTAACAACGGTCTCAGTATTTTTCAGATTTTTAATTAACTTTATTTTTACATTATTTTCTAATGATTCGTCATTTTTACTGGCTAATGACTATCTCAGATAGTTATTTTTTACTGTTTTTTCTAGCAGAAGTAGAGACGCGATCGCGTCTCTACTAGGTTGAGGTTGAAATTAATTAAGCTTTCAAACCCTTATTACCGAACACCTTTACGTGCAGCCTCTGCTTTACGCTTGCGGCGCAAACTGGGTTTTTCGTATCTTTCCCGGCGTTTAACTTCAGATAATATCCCGGCTCTTTGAATTTTCTTTTTAAAACGTCTTAGTGCCGAGTCAATTGTTTCATTTTCACCTAGACGAACTTCAGCCACTCCCTATTTTCACCCCCTGACAGAGATATTTAGAAGTTGCATTCAAAAATAGCATTTAGAAATTAGGTCAATGAGAGGAGGCACAATGCAGAAGGATTAAGTTTCAGACTTCATCTTTCATACTTCATACTTTTTCTCCCTCATCTTCCTTTCTTTTTAGTTTAAACCTAGCGGAAACGAGGTTTAGCAATAGGTCTAGGCCCGTTGTTCCCGCCTCTTTCCCTAGTTTTTGGGAGTGGCGGTCGCTCTTCGCGGTCTTCATCAAAAGACATACCGTCTCGCCCCATAGCACTGCTGCCATAGATATCCAGGTAGACTGATTGTCCAGCAAGTTCCGCAGCGGCGGCAATTACTGTCCGAATCGCCTGAATATTGCGTCCGCCTCGACCAAATACTTTGCCTTTATCTTCACTGTCAAAGGCAATGCGAATCCAAGCCTTTTTCAGGGTGTGAGAAATTTCACAATCAACGCTTAAAGTCTTTGGAGATTCTAAAAACGGCTGCATCAAAAATTTAACTAATCCAACGTAGTTGGGATTAGTTGTCAGAAGAAATTGTGTGTTTTCGTTATGATGCGGGTTTTGCACTGACCTGTTCAAGAACATTAGCTTTTACTAGGATGCGACGTACTGTGTCAGTGGGTTGTGCGCCTTGTTGTAGTCGCTTGACGATGCTGGGAACGTCTAGTCTTACTTCATCGGTTCTGGGGTTGTAAAAGCCCAGTTCTTCCAAAGGTCGACCATCGCGGCGAGAGAGGCTATTCATGGCGACAATACGGTAGCTCGCTTCCCGCTTTTTTCCGTATCGCTTCAAGCGCAGTTTGATCATGTTGAAGAATCGTTCTCCTGTTTATATGGATTTTTGGCAGCGGATAGATGAGGGAAATAACTGGGCGAAAGTGCCTTTGTTAATAAATTCCCATACTGAAATGCCTATTTTAACACTTGATTAGTGTTTACGGCTATTGACTAATAGTCAAGGGTCAAGAGTCAATAGTCCAAAGTGGTTTGACCATTGACTCTTCCTTAAAGATTGCCAAAACCTTTTTTCTTTTTATCTTTGGGTTTTTTCTTTTTGGTGCCGCCACCGCCACCACCAGTGTAACCGCGCCATCCAGGTGCGGAGGGACGGTTGCCTGCGCCGGCAAAGGGGTTGCCCATACCACCGCCGCCAAACATACCTCCGGGCATACCGGGGAAGTTACCTTTACCCATTTGCTGCATGAGCGATCGCATTTTTTGGAAGTCTGATACCAGCTTGCTGACATCGGCTTCTTTGTAACCAGAACCACTCGCTACCCGTCGTCGTCGGCTGGGAGAACTGGCCAATAAATCTGGGTCTTGGCGTTCTTGCTTGGTCATGGAGTTAATCATCGATTCGCAGCGTTTTAGCTGGGTTTCTCCCTGCTTGAGTTGATCATCAGAAAGCTTGCCCATACCAGGGATCATCTTGAGAATGCCTCCCAAGGAGCCCATATTTTTCAACAAACGCAGCTGTTTGAGAAAGTCGGTAAAGTCAAACTTTGCTGACAGAATTTTCTCCTGCATTTGCTCGGCATCTGCCAAGTCAATTTCTTCTTGGGCTTTTTCTACCAAGGTCAGCACATCGCCCATACCCAGAATCCGTGATGCCATCCGGTCAGGGTAGAAAGGTTGTAGGGCTTCGACTTTTTCCCCAATACCAACAAATTTGATTGGTGCGCCAGAAATCTGCCGGACTGATAACGCCGCACCACCCCGGCTATCACCATCTAACTTGGTGAGAATTGCCCCAGTAATGCCGATTTGCTCATGGAAGGTGCGGGTGAGGTTGGCGGCTTCTTGACCAGTCATTGCGTCCACCACTAACAAAGTTTCGTGGGGTTGGACTGTGGCTTTGATGCGGGCTAATTCTGCCATCATATCTTCGTCGATTTGCAGACGACCCGCGGTATCGATTATGACTGTGTTTACACCTTCGGCTTTGGCGCGTTCTAAACCTTGGCGGGCGATTTCTACTGGGTCAGCGTCACTGCCCAAATCAAATACTGGTACGTCAATTTGTTTACCCAAGGTGATCAACTGATCGATCGCGGCTGGGCGATATACGTCTGTGGCGACTAATAAACAGCTACGATCTAATTTCCGTAGATGTAAAGCTAATTTGGCGGTGGCGGTGGTTTTACCAGTACCTTGCAACCCAGCCATCAGCACAACGGTAGGCTTTTGTTCAGCTTCCGCTAGGGGAATGTTTTCTTCCCCCATCACTTGCACTAGTTCATCGTAGACAATTTTGATGAACTGCTGGTCAGGGCGCACGCCAGAAATTACCTCGGCTCCCTGCGCCTTGGCTTCAACTTCGCTAATAAAATCTTTGACTACCTGGAGGTTGACATCTGCTTCCAACAAAGCGCGGCGGACTTCTCGCAAAGCGTCTTGAATGTTGGATTCCGAAATTTTATCTTGACCTCGTAGTTTTTTCCAGGCGGATTCTAAACGGTCTGCTAATGCGTCAAACATATCTTAGTTACAAGTAGTTAGCCAATAGGGAAGCCTGAATCGCCAAACAGCGATGCAGAATTTCCGGTAGAATTTGAACGTGCTATCTACCAGCTTAGTAGTTTTCACTCCGACTTGAACAACTGGATACCTACTGATGTTGGGGTGGTCAACCGTCTTTTGTGTATAAATTCTGATTTTGGCGGTGTGTGGCAGTGTGGGCGATCGCTCTTATTAAACGAGACTTACTTGCTGAGATTCGTTTGGTTGTAAGGCTTTTTTAACTATTTCTAGTAGTACATTCATGTCAACAGGCTTGCGGATAATGCCTGCTATTCTTGCTTGGCACTTCTTGCGGATTGCATCTTCTTCATGGCCACTCAGTAACAAAATCGGTAAACACTTTAAATTACAATTTTGCTGGATGTGGTGAGCCACTTCATAACCATCCATCCCAGGCATTGTGACATCCAGAACTAGTAAATCAAATACTTGCGTTTCTATTTTTGCTAGTACTTCTATTCCGCTAAATACGGCATCAACTTTATAACCATTGCTTTCTAAAATTGTTTTTAATAGCCAACAAATTATAGTGCAATCATCACATATAAGAATATGTTTATGTGTATTGTTCATTTGTTCATATAAAAAGTCTAATTCTTTGACTCTATTTATTAGAAATGATGTGTGATTTTTTTCAAAAATCAGTACATTTTAATATATTATTTGCTATTGCTTCTTATCTATTAGATATTTACAGCAATAGTTTCACAGATAATATTCTGATTTTTATTGATAATAAATTTATATTATTTTTATCATAAAATGTTTTGCAATAAAATATATTCATAAGAAGGAAATTCACTTATTATCAAAGACGTAAATTTGACTAAATACTACCAATAAAGAAAAACTTTCTCAGAAGAAAATAAAATAAAAACTCTTACTTGGAGATATTAGCCACCAAATTTTCTACTGTATCAGCATCATTTGGTAATGTGGCTGTTAAAACTTCGCTACCATCACTAGTAACTAAAACATCATCTTCTATACGGATACCGCGAACATCAGCAAACTGAGATAAACGCTCCCAATTCAAGACATTTTGATATTTAGCGCGATTTTGAGGATCATTTAAAATCGCTGGAACTTGATAAAATCCCGGTTCAATTGTGACTAACATTCCTGGATGTAGGGGACGATTGAGACGCAGATAGCTTAAGCCAAAGCGATCGCTCCTTGTCCTACCATCTTCATATCCGGCTAAATCTCCCAAGTCTTCCATATCATGCACATCTAAACCGAGTAAATGCCCAATTCCGTGGGGGAAAAACAGTGCATGGGCATCTATTTCTATTAAATCTTGGGGGTTGCCTTGTAAAATGCCTAAATCTACTAAACCTTCGGCAATGGTAGTTGCAGCTAATAAATGAATATCCCCATACTCCACCCCTGGGCGAATTTTGGCAATGCAAGCATCATGAGCCGCTAAAACAACATCATAAATATCTCGTTGCGTGGCGGAAAACTTTCCAGAAACAGGCCAAGTCCGGGTGATATCAGCCGCCCACCCCATTTCTGTTTCTGCACCCACATCAGCAAGTAATAAATCACCGGGTTGCAGTGGGTGATGATATGCTTCATTATGCAAAACTTCGCCGTGAACGGTAACAATACTGTTGTAAGAAGTTGTCATATTCTGGGCAATAATTACCCCTTCCATTGCCGCGCGGACTTCTGCTTCTTGTTTGGCTTTGGGGGTTGCGGCCATACCTGCTTTGTGTGCAGCCACACTCACAGCCGCAGCTTTACGTAATTCAGCTAACGCCCCAGCATCGTGGGTGAGGCGTAAGGTAACAATTGCCTTGGCTAATTCTAAATCTAGTCCTGCCAAATCGGATGGTGAAGCAATCTCTCTGTGTAGAATTTGAGATTGCACAAGGCTGGTGCGATAGTTCTGCACCGGAATTGAGGCTGCGCCACTCCCCCGATGTTTCAATTCGGACAGGGTTTTCGCTACATCTGCGCCTATTTTCTCGGCAATTTCTGCACGTTTGGGGGTTTCACCATGCCATAAAGCGCTACTGGGTTCGGGATCATCCATGAATAACTCAAGTTTGCCTGCTTCTAGGCGGATGGCGGCGTTGGGCAAAGGCAAGCCGGCAAAGTACAGAAAATGACTACTGGCGCGAAATGGATAGGTATTAGCTCTAAAATTGCGGGGGCTGTTGCTTCCTGATCCAGAGAATTACAGGGAAATCAATTAACTGCGCGAGTTTTTGCCGTCTGTGGCTTAGGGTATCGGCAAAGGAACTAGAGATATTGTATGCAACCATAAATAATTAAAAATAAGGATAAATTCTGTTATTTAGTCTTTATCATCGTTTTTATCATCATGATCATGATTTTTATCATCATCTTGATCATGATCATCATTTTTGTCCTGTTTTATAGCTTGCTCAGGCTGTGGTTGAGGTTGATTGTTCGATTGCTCTTTTGGTGTTGCAGTTTGTTCTGGTGGGCTGTGTACTTGGATCACGCAGCCAACTAATCCTGAAGCAAGGAGCGCTAAATGGATGGTAGCAAAGATACCTCTGATAATGGTGATCCTCAAGTTTTTATCTTGATTTAACATTACTCGCGCTGTGAGATACGTTATCTAATCTCTACGTTACAGCGTAAATACATAACGTTTATCTTTGATAATCCGTAAATATCTCATACAGTTTTGATAAATATATATAGCTGCCATTTCTAGAGTAACTCTATGGGACAAGTTATTACTCAGGTTGATGCTTTTACCGATAAACCTTTTGCGGGAAATCCTGCGGCTGTGTGTGTTTTGCCTGCACCAAAAGATACTGGCTGGATGCAGCTGGTAGCGCAGGAAATGAATTTGTCGGAAACGGCTTTTTTAGTCAAACAAGAGGATGGCTTTAATCTGCGTTGGTTTACGCCAGCTGTGGAAGTGCCGCTTTGTGGTCATGCAACTTTAGCCAGCGCCCATGTACTGTGGTCTGAGGGACATTTATCAAAGGATGAAGCGGCTCGATTTCATACCAAAAGTGGGTTACTGATTGCCAAGCGCCAAAATGAATGGATTGAGCTAGATTTCCCTGTTAATCACTCGCAAGCGACGAACGCACCAGCAGAACTCAGTACAGCTTTAGGTGTAAATTTTCAAGCTGTTTACCAAAATTCTCTCGGTTATCTCGTAGAAGTAGAATCTGAAGATGTAGTACGACAAATGCAGCCGAATTTTCAACTTTTGAAAACCTTGCCGGGAGATGGGGTAATCGTCACCAGCAAAACTCATCCAGGCTCAGAATATGATTTTGTTTCACGTTTTTTTGCACCAGCCCTCGGTATTGATGAAGATCCAGTGACAGGAGCCGCCCATTGCTGTTTAGCACCGTTTTGGCGCGATCGCTTGAGTAAGAATACTTTCTTGGCTTATCAAGCATCTAGTCCGGGTGGTGTCGTCAAATTATATTATGATGGCGGCGATCGCGTACTCATTTCTGGTCAAGCAGTTACCATACTACAAGGTGAACTTACTAATTGTTGAAATAAAAAGTAAAATTTAGCGGCAACATTGTAGTGATTTACACTTAAAAAAACTGTATAATCCAAGATTAAGTATCATCTAACACGCCAACTTAGTTAATGCCCCTTTAAGGATTTGTGAGTCAGTATATATGTGCAAATACCCGTTTAAAACGTATACAGAACGGATAGTTCAGGTATCAGAATCAATTATTAAAAATTTTCAACGCCACTGAATCATCGGTCTAACTCCAATCAATGATGAATTATGGTGGCTAACTTTTCTAGGCCATTTTGATCAATCGTATTTTGCCGACTTTTGAATGAGCATTTTGTAACCAATACGATACAAAAATAGGACTTACACAACAAGATGCTTCGCTTGGGAGGGAATGAGGATTTTAAACCTTAACTACCCAAACTTTTGATGTCTTGTTTGAAGATTTCAATCCCGCAGAAATTAGATGAACTCTAGTGTTGCGGCGAATTTTGGTATCAACTTGAACTTGCTATTCATCTCGATAATTTTTTACTCATGGATTACAATCAACAACTGATTCATTTAACAGAAATCTCAGCCACCGATGTTCCATCTGGCGGAGATTTTAAATATAAATGTCGTGTACAGATACTTTCAGAGCAAGGACAATCTATTTTGTCCAAAGATCTGTTTTCGCGGATGCAGCCCAGCTGGCTATTAAATTTAACTAACTACAAAGACTGCGCCATTACTATTACACTGTGTTATCGCCAAGGTGATATGACGCAACCTTGGCAAGATGCAGGGACAGTGACCTTTGCGGCGCAAGATTTTCTGCATGGACACAACTCAATTGAACTAGAATTTCCCATCACCACCTGGAGTCTAGCACCCTACTTAACCCTGAAAACACGGATCACCCAGACTATTGGTGAAGCACATAGCAGCACCGTCAACTTATTAGCCAATCAGCCAAGCCATACGCGTGTTCAACTAAAACCAACCTCAACAACTGACAAAGAAGTAGAAATTCCCGCAGCTATACCCCTGACGGCTAATGAAGAAGTCATCGTCAAGGATATCTGGAATAAAATGCGGGCTTGGAAAGAACTGCAAATGGAAAAGTTCTTTAAACGGCTGTTGCTGGAAGAACCAGAACTAGAACATATTTTTGGTGAAGCGATCGACAGTATGACAGATTACTTTTATGAGTTATTTGATTACTGTATTCACCAACTCCAGCCCCATACCCAAAACATCATTTCTGAACCTCTCACAGGTGTGCCTTACGAAAAAGGCGATGACTTCGATACAGTAGAAGATTACGGGGCTTTGTTTGCGGATATTGGGATGCGTCCCCACCACTGGGTGAAAGCGCGACAAGTGTGGATGTGGATGTTACCCTCGATTCCTTATATTGAAGAATATGATCGCCAAGATTTAGCTAAAGGTGTCAACTCTGCCCTCTACAAGTTTTTTAATACCCATATCATTGTCCCAATGGTAGAAGCAGTCCGTTGTTATGAAGACGCTTTACCACCAGAATTACTCCAGGAGATGACAGACACTTGGCAGGTATTTAGCCAAAACAAGCAAGAAATGGGGATGGTATTTTATCAAACCTTGTTTGAAAAGTATCCCTTTGTATTGCCGATTTTTGGCAGGGCGGATATCGATTACCTGTCTTTGCACCTGTTTCAATCATTGGATTTTCTCATGCGTTGCTTGAAAAGTGAAACCACTGATGAACTGTTGCTGGAACTGCGGTTATTAGGACAAATCCACGGCAATGTAGGAGTACCATCTTGTGCATACCCTGCCATTTCTGACACCATGTTTGTCTTATTTGAAAAGTATGTGCCGAATTTTACCCCAGAATTACGGCGGGCATGGCAAACATTATTTAATCGCGTCACTAATGTGATGAAATTGCCCAAGCTAAATGAAGAAAGGTTATTAAAAAAAGCCAAGCAATTTCTCGAAGTGATTGCGACTGAACAAGGTTGGGAACCAGAACATCAAAAACTACGTTGGGCAGAAATTCAAGCAGAAGTCCAAGCCACAGGTGCTTACAGTCATACCTACGAAGAACTCGCCTATGGCGCACAGTTAGCTTGGCGGAATGCTTCCAAATGTATTGGTCGGATTCAGTGGAATAATATGGTGGTGCGTGATTGCCGTCATATTACCGACCCTGATGAAATGTTCAAAGAATTAGTCGAACATTTGCGTTTAGGGACGAATGGCGGCAATATTCAAGTGATCATGACCGCATTTCGTCCCAAACAACCGAAAGAACGTTGGGGGCCCCGCCTGTGGAATCCCCAATTACTGCGTTACGCCGCCTACGAACAACCAGATGGCAGTGTAATGGGCGATCGCGCTAACTTAGATTTAACTAAAGCAGTGATCAAACTAGGTTGGCAACCACCATCACCCCGCACACCCTACGATATTTTACCGATAGTGATTGAAGTGCCGGGAATGGAGCCAAAGCTTTATGAATTCCCTAAAGACGAAATTTTAGAAATAGACATTGAACATCCCACCATTGCCGAATTCAAATCTTTAGGGTTGCGCTGGTATGCCATCCCGGCTATCAGTAATTTCCGTATGGATATTGGTGGCATTACCTACGCTTGCGTCCCCTTTAATGGCTGGTACATGGGTACAGAAATCATGCGTGATTTCATGGAAGAAGGGCGTTACGACAAACTCGAAGACATCGCCAAAGTACTGCAATTAGATACTAGTTCCGAGCAGACATTGTGGCGCGATCGCGTCGCCTTAGAACTGAATGTTGCCGTCCTGCACTCCTTCCAAAAAGCGAAGGTAACAATGGTAGACCATCAATCTGCTTCGCGCCAGTACCTTGCCCACGATTTGCGAGAAAAGAAAGCAGGTAGAGAGTGTCCGGCTGAGTGGGGTTGGGTGGTACCACCAGCAGGCGGTAGCGCTTGTCCGGTTTGGCATCACCAAACACGCGACTTTTATTTAGAACCTGCCTATCACCATGCAGCCGATCGCTGGGCAGTAGAAGATGGAATTGACCTGGAAAAAATCACGACTTTTGCTTCCGAAGACGACAACAAACAAGACCGAATCTTGATTTTGTATGCCTCGGAAACTGGCACAGCCGAAGGTTTTGCCCGGACTGTGGCGCGGCAATTAAGTCGCTATCGTCCCAAGGTGATGGAACTAGATGAGTATAACCTTGACCTCCTTACCTCCGAAAAACTACTGCTGATTGTCACCTCCACCTTTGGTAACGGGGAAATGCCAGGGAACGGCAAAAAATTCTTGTACTGGTTGAAAAAGCAACCACCCGGTTCGTTAATGAGTTTAAATTATTCTGTGTTGGGGCTGGGCAGTACCGTGTATGAACAATTCTGTGCAGCGGGAATTGCGGTTGATAAAGCCTTAGCTCGTTCAGGGGCAAACTGTATTGTTCCCCTACATAAAGCTGACGAAATCAAAGGACAAGCCGACACCTTCAAGCAGTGGCTGAGATTAATTAGCCGTGTCTTAGGTGAAGATGCCACAGCGGCCGATGCGACTACGGCTCATGCGCCGCAATTGCAAGTGAAATTGTTAAACGCTGCAGAAGTTCTCAACCTTTCTTGTATAGTAGACAGTGGCGATCGCGGTATAGCCGTACCTGTAGTTGCTAATCAAGAACTGCTGCAAGAAGTAATTCCTGGTAGCCGTTCCACCCGATTTATCAGCTTTGATATTGCCAATACCAACCTGAATTATGAAACAGGCGATCATGTGGCAGTGTATCCTTGTAATTCATCAGCCTTGGTGCAGCGAATTTGCGATCGCCTCAATGTCACCCAAGACACCTACTTCAGCGCCAGTTACGTCACCGCCGATGGTCAGGAAACCGAAGACAAACCCCCAATTCCCGTACCGACAACCGTCGGTCATGTGTTACAGGAAGAACTAGATTTAGCTTTGCGGGAACCATTCAATGATTTATTGGCATATTTACACTCCGCCACGCCAAACCTCACAGAAAAACAACGCCTAGAAACTTGGTTAGAAATTCTCCGCCAAGGTGAAGACCATCCCGACAGCATTGCGCTCACCAAAAATATCACCGACAATTACATGAGCGTGGCTGACTTATTCGATGAATTCCCCGCCGCCAAAATTACCCTCGCCGCCTTACTAGAGTTACTTCCCAGACAGAAACCCCGTCTGTATTCAATTTCCTCCTGTCCCTTGCTACATCCCCAAGAAATTCAAATCACCGTTGGGGTATTGCAAATTACCACCGATGCAGGCAAAGTCCGTCAAGGACTATGTTCCAACTACTTAGCTGGACTGGAACCAGGCACAAAAGTACGAATTGACGTTCGTACCTCCACCTTTAGACCACCTAGCGATCCAGAAGCAATTATGCTGATGGTAGGGCCAGGTACTGGGGTTTCACCGTTAATTGGCTTTTTGCAATACCGACAAGCCCTGTGGCAACAAGGACAACCTTTGGCAAATGCAGCTTTATTCTTTGGTTGTCGTAATCAGCATGACTTCCTCTATCAAGAGCAATTGCAGACATGGCACAATCAGGGCGTGCTGTCGGAATTAAACGTGGCATTTTCTCGCCAAGGCAACACCAAAACCTACGTACAAGATTTGATGCAGCAGCAACCACAAGAAATATGGCAAAAGCTGAGTCATCCTCAATGCCACTATTATGTTTGTGGTGATGCCAAGATGGCCGATGATGTTTATCAAGTTATGTTAGCGATCGCCAATACAGAAGGTGGTTTATCACACCTAGAAGCTGTGCAGTTCTTTGACAAAATGAAACAAGAAAAACGCTTCACCTCTGATGTTTGGGGAGTCACACTCAACTACAAACAAGCCATCAAACAAGTTCAGAAAGATAACTATTCCAAAGCCCAAAGATGGCTGGAGCGTGTTAATCAATCAGCAGATGATCATGCACAAGTTACAGAGGTGGTACAACCATCAATTGCCTATAATCTTTGAGACATGATGACATGATGATTTGCGGTTGAAAATAAGTAAAAATTAGCTAGATATTAGATACCCGATTTCTTTGAGAAATCGGGTATTTTGTTATTCATGAATTATTGAGATTTTATTTATTTTTGTGATTTAGCTTCGATTTTCTGATAAATTGAATTTCAGCAAACTATCATATATTCCCTTGAGTTATCTATTAACTGTTTTTTGTTGATTGCCACAGTAATATGTAAACGTTCCAAATAAAAACTGAGGCATGGAACAAACTATATTTTTAGACTTTTTAGCCAGCCTACAAAAACTGTTTGTAGGTTACATTCCGGCTGCTGTTTTCGGCAGTTTTATTGGATATTTCATTGGTATAAATGTTACAGTGTATCAGATTCTTAGAAGAATATTTCAGATACCTAATAGCATTCCACCTTTAGCCCTACTGCCAATTGCGCTGATATTATTTCAAGATAGTGAACCTGCTGCGGTAATTGTGATTTTTATTGCCACCCTCTGGACAATTATCATTAATGTAGCAATAGGTTTACAACATTTTCGCAGGCAAAATAATAACTTTCGTGCTGCCATATTTCATGTATTTCATGCCCTAAAAGTTGGCATTTGGGTAGCGTGGTTTACAGTTATTGCCATAGAAATGTTAATTGGCCCTAGAGGATTAGGCTTTCTTCTCTGGGAAGCCTATAAAGCAGGTAATACTAATAACATTATTCAGTTTTTACTCTACATCGGTATTATCGGCACATTATTGGATCAATTTTTAGATTTCATGGGGTCTCTATTGGCACAAATGATTTCTGAAAGCAAAAAATCTACTTAATCTTTTATTTGGGTTTACGAATTACACTTTGCCAGTTAATAGTTTGCTTTGCCGAACGTTCGCCTAATGAGCGCGTTGCTATCACTTCAATATCAACATTGGTACCAGAACTGAGGGCATTTTCTGGGATTTTTAGCTTGCCTAACGCCAAAATAAACCGATTATAGTCACGGGTGACAAATTCAGCAGGAACATCACCTGTATAAACAGTTTGATAGTCAGAGAAACCCCCAGAATTATCTCGCGCCCGGAATTTCACCCGAAATTTAGTCTGAAGCACATCAGATTTTGCTGCTAAATCAACTATTTTTAAGTTGAGGTTTTCTCCTGCACCTGCAAATTCGGCTATGGCTAACCGAGTAACATCTTGTTTGAGAATTGCGTGGTTAACGGTATAGGTTGTCAAATTATTCTCATTTTTACTGTTACCATCAACCCACAAATCTTCAGCAAAAGTTACTTCTACTTGCTTACTATCATTTAAAGTGACTGTTACAGGTTGATTGCCAAAACTTTGACTCGGTTGTTTTTCCTGCCAAACAATTTGAAAAGACTCTTCTAAACGCTGGGCAAATTCGCGGTACTCATCTGCAACCATAGAACCAGGCGCAAGTAATGAAGTTGCACCTATACGCAGGTTCCATTTATTTTTCGAGAGTGGGAATTGTTTACCAGCGAGTTCGGTAATTGATAATTTGATGCTAGGAGTCTCAGCGGCCAAGGGTTCTTTACTGTTAACAATACTCAACACTCCTAAACGCCCAGTATGACCATCGCTACCATCACTACCGTTGCTGCCATCCCGTCCATCATGGCATCTGTAACGCTTCTTAGTACATTTGTAATCAGAACTGCCGGGAGTGCCTTTGCAGGTTTCCACTTCCCAACTGCGCCTGCGACAATTGCACCCAGACGTACCATTACCACCGCGTCCGCCGCGTCCGCCTTCACCTGGGGTAGCGCGAACGAGAATTTTGCGTAAGTCGGCTAAATTGGTGTAATAAGCCGTGAGAGAACCCCCATTTCCGCCATCTCCGCCTTTACCACCATTACCACCCGCACCGCCATCGGCTGCATGAATATCACGATTTCCCTTCTCTGGTTGATAACCGCAGTCAGGGCGATAACCATTTTCACCGTCTTCCCCATCCTCGCCATTTTGACCTGATAAGTCGAGGTTAACTGATGAACCATCGACAAAAATAATTTGATTTTGACCGTCGCGGCCCTCTCTACCCGATCGCCCACTTGTCCCCGCACTTCCATCTCTGCCATAATCCCGATTAGCCAGGTAGTTGTTATTAGCGATCGCTGGACATAATACCGAACCAGATGCAGGTAACAAGCTAGTAACTAAGCAAAATGTCAGTAAAAGTGGCAGCTTACCCCTCAGACTGTTGGACATCGGCGGAAACCTAATCGTTAGTGATATTTACTGAATATGACGTTGCATAACAGGAATTTGCTCCTGATTTCTACTCATACACTATTACAAATATGAAGTGTGAAGTATGAAATTAGGCAGCATCCCACTTTTTTGAATAGACTTCTTGCAGAAATCAAAAAATAACCCCACACCGCCTTTGACGCAAGTCCCGCCTCAGAATAAATTCCGAGTATCATAGCGTCAGTCATCTCAAGATAACTCAACCAAAAATGTCTTTCAGTCCACTTGAGTGGACTTTGGCTATAAGCCTGGAACTTTAGTTCTAGGCGGTATGTGGTTGAACATGAAAATTTGTGACTTGTGTTTACACCGTAACCTCTAAGATTGAACGTGTTGGTTTTGCTGCCAGATTATTGACAATTAATTCTACTGCTAACCGTTCTTTTTCAAATGCTTGTCTGAAAAGCTGCAAGGCCAAAACAGAGTCGCCTTTGAGTTTCGCAACTTATGCAGAAACAAGTAAGATTGTAGACAAGTAAAAAATGCGTGATCAAGGTAGGAATTGATCAATAAGCGGAGAATTAAAATGTTAACTAAAATCGCTATGTTCTAACAGACTATGAACAGTCAACCAAAACCCAATTTGAGTGAGTTAGAAAAATCTCATAGTCAAGACATTGAAACAATTACGCTTTTGTTGGCGAAGATTTCCCAGCGCAGTCCATCGGAAATTAAACCACACCTGGATATTATGCTAGAGCGACTGGTGCAACCAGCCCAGGAAAGTCCTTTCTATGAAACTGCTACCCCTACTGAGTGGGTAGCCGCATTTCGGGATTGGGTAGAAAGTCACCGAGGGCTGAATCTACCTACACTGTCTGATGAAGCCATTAGCCGCGAAAGTATTTATGGAGAGCGAGGTTAAGTGTCGTACTTGGTAGATACTAATGTTTTGTTGAGGAGTGTAGACCTTAGCCATCCCATGAACCTTGATGCTGCCAATGCTATCAGTACGTTACACAATCGCAGTGAACAGTTGCACATTGTACCGCAAAACTTGATTGAATTTTGGAGCGTCTACACACGCCCAATTGAGCGAAATGGTTTAGGGCGTAGTGTAGCAGAAGCACAAGCAGAAGTTAACCGTTTAAAAGTGTTATTTCCACTGTTGCTAGATACTGAGGCAATTTACCAGGAATGGGAAAGGCTGGTAGTTGTCTATGGAATTAGAGGAATCAACGTACACGATGCGCGACTGGTTGCAGCAATGCTGGTGCATGGCTTAACTCATATTTTGACGTTTAATATCAGTGATTTTGCCCGTTATTCAGAAATTACAACTATTAATCCCGCTACTATATAACTGATGTCATTGCCAGCTTAAACTAATATGACCGCCGAAACCAAGAGCGAAGCCAACGCCACAAGCGACGCAACCACACCCAAAAACTACGGTCATAAGATATCAGTTTTCATCTTCTAAACTGGGAACGCATTAAACGCCATAAAATTACCAGAATCAACCATACAAGGGCAAAAGGAAAGGCTATCAGCCCAAAAATGAAACACAAAATCAAATGTAACCAACCACGTTGAGCGAATTTTATTAGTGATTTTAGCCACCGAGGATAAGGCATTGCTTCAAAAGGAAGCCCAAGTTCTTGGTAAATCTGCTGGGCTTGATACGAAGCTGCAAATCCTTCTTGAATCCTGCCACATCGAGAATAAGCATTGCCCAAATTCATTAAGGAATTACCTTCGCCATTGCGATCGCCTATCTCCCTTTTGATTTCCAGAGACTGCTGGTAGAACTCAATCGCCCGTTGGTACTCTCCCAAGGAATAGCAAACATTGCCTAAATTCATTAAACATAAGCCTTCACCATTGTGATCGCCTATCTCCCTTTTGATTTCCAAAGACTGCTGGTAGAACTCAATCGCCCGTTGGTACTCTCCCTGGGAATAGTAAGCAACGCCTAAACCGATTAAGGAATTACCAACGTCGTTGCGATCGCCTATATCCCTTTTGATTTCCAAAGACTGCTGGTAGAACTCAATCGCCCGTTGGTACTCTCCCTGGGAGTTGTAAGCATTGCCTAAACCGATTAAGGAATTACCAACGCCATCACGATCGCCTATGTCCCTTTTGATTTCCAAAGACTGCTGGTAGAACTCAATCGCCCGTTGGTACTCTCCCTGGGAATCGTAAGCATTGCCTAAATTGTATAAGGAATTACCAACGCCATCACGAGCGCCTATTTCCCTTTTGATTTCCAAAGACTGCTGGAAAAACTCAATCGCCCGTTGGTACTCTCCCTGGGAATAGCAAACATTGCCTAAACCGATTAAGGAACTACCAACGCCATCACGATCGCCTATCTCCCTTTTGATTTCCAAAGACTGCTGGAAAAACTCAATCGCCCGTTGGTACTCTCCCTGGGAATCGTAAGCATTGCCTAAACCGATTAAGGAACTACCAACGCCATCACGATCGCCTATCTCCCTTTTGATTTCCAAAGACTGTTGGTAGAACTCAATTGCCCGTTGATAATGTCCTTGGGACTTGTAAACACTGCCTAAACCGATTAAAGAATTACCTTCGCCATCACGATTGCCTATCTCCCTAAATATCTCCAAAGACTGCTGGTAGAACTCAATTGCCCGTTGGTAATGTCCTTGGAAGTTGTAAGCACTGCCTAAATTATTTAAGGAATTACCTTCGCCTAAGCGATCGCCTATGTCCCTTTTGATTTCCAAAGACTGCTGGTAGAACTCAATCGCCCGTTGGTACTGTCCCTGGGACTTGTAAGCATTGCCTAAATTATTGAATAAACTACCAACGCCATCACGATCGCCTATGTCCCTTGATATTTCTAAAGACTGCTGGTAGAACTCAATCGCCCGTTGGTACTGTCCCTGGGAACTGTAAGCAATGCCTAAATTTTGTAAGGAAGCACCTTCACTATTGCGCTCGCCTATGTCCCTTGATATTTCTAAAGACTACTGGAAAAACTCAATCGCCCGTTGGTACTGTCCCTGGGAACTGTAAGCAATGCCTAATGAAGTGAGAGAAGCCCGATAAATCCAATTTTCTCTATCCCCAATTTCTTGCCATTTACTTACTAACTGCCCATATAATTCCACTTGGTCGATGTAATAACCCCGCAAGGTTAAAAAATCATTGCAAAATTTTAAGACATCAAATGCCAAGTCATAATTTTCTAGTTGAAACCAGTGATGAAAAACTTCTAAATATTCTTTGATATCATCTTTAGTCTGCCAAGGTTTTTGTTTAACATTCAACAAATAATAATTAATCGCTCGTTGATGCGCTTGTGTCTGTTCCCCTGCTTTATACCGCACATACTCCAACACCACAGGTTGAAATCTAAATCTCCGCTTACCATTGAGTTGTTCTACCAACAAAGAACGCTTAACAATATTCCTTAATTCTCCCTCAATCTCTGCTGCTGAATTTCCCGGCAACACTGCAACTGCTGCTACACTGTCAACCGCACCACGATAAACACTAATATTCTGCAATAACGTTTTTTGTAACTCACTTAATCTTGCAAAACTGGCATCCAATACCAAAACCATCCCCACATTTTCCCGGCGATGCACACCCACCACTTGAGGATCTGTCAACAACTGGCGCAAATTCCCTAAGCCTAAATCTGCTAATCTGCTTAAATCCGGGTCTTGTGAATATTCTTCCTTTAATAAGTCTGCTACCAATCTCAACAATAGGGGATGCCCATCTACTAATTCCACAAACTCTTTTAAATCCCCTTTAATGCCCAATGCTGTTAACAGTGCTACCCCTTCATCTACTTGCAAACCTTTCAAGGGTAGCCATTCAAAGCCTTTTAATTCTGGTCTTTCTCTGGTGGTGACTAACACCTTACTATTACCACCAGATTCCACCCATGCTTGGAAAAACTCACCGTAAAATAAACTTCCCCACTGTCGATCAGGTTGTAATAAACTTTCCAGGTTGTCAATAATTAGTAAAAATTGCCCAGAACGCAGACACCTAACTAACGCTTCTACTAACTGCGCTTCTTGTTCTGGCACCGGAAAGCCGAATTGTGTTAATACTTCTCTGGCGACATCGCTAAAACCTGCCCCATTACTGACATCAGCCCAAAATCGTTTGGGGAAACCCGCAATTTCAGCATAAATCTTCGTCGCCAGTGTTGATTTACCTGTGCCACCGATGCCTTCTATACCGATTAAACAGGTATTTTCATCATTTAACCATTGCTGAATTTGGGCAATTTCTGTTTTTCGTCCTTGCCAATAAGCCAAATTTTTAGGGGAGTTACCCGCTTTGAGAACTCCCGGTGATTCAGCTTTGGTACTGCGTTCTAGCCACTCCACTATTTCTTGCTGTGCAGTACCATAAACAGCAATGTGGTTAGTTACTTTGGGCTATTGATATTTTTGGTGAAATCATAGTTTGGCTGATTAACATCACCTGCTGTATTTATCTGTATACTTTCATCGTAAGATTGAGCGTTGAGGCTAACAGAGCTATCATCAGATTTTGTTGCCTGCAAAATTTGGGCGATTTCCTCAGCTAGTGCTGTATCAGCATCCAAAATCTTTTTCAGTTGCACGCGCAAACTTACTTGTAAATCTTTATTATCTGGACTTTGTGCAACATCCGCAGCAGCTTCTTTTGCAGCTTCCTTCGCTTCTACCTTGGGTTGTAACTTCCCCCAAATAGCTTTAGCTTTATTCCAAACATCCTCACCAACTTTTTGTGATGCGCCTTCTGCAACTTTACCACCCACATTGAGCAGAAATGGCAGACAGGGAGCGAGAAATTTGACGATCAGCGCGATATCCATTTATATACGCAGGTAACTAAAGTTATTTATACAAGCTCATATTAACGTAATAGTCATTTATTTTTGTTTTTTGGCTCAAAATCTAAAATTGTGTACGCAAAATCTATTTCTGCGAATCCAGATATAACAAATGCGTATGCCAAAATAACAAACGCGTACACAAAATCTATTTCTGCGAGTCCAGATATAACAAATGCGATCGATCGCCAAAATAACAAATGCGTACGCAAAATCTATTTCTGCGAGTCCAGATATAACAAATGCGATCGATCGCCAAAATAACAAATGTGTACGCAAAACTTACTTCTGCGACTTCAGAAATTAATTTTGCGTGCTTACTTATTACACCTTCTCCTTGGGAGGAGTAGCAATACCCTGTTTGAGTAGGTTTGCTTCTAGTTCTTTGATAAATTTAAAGTCTTCCTCTAACAAAGGCTGACTTTCTCCACTTACTGATGGCTGCTTTTCTAAAAAACTAAATGCTTGTCGAAATTGACGGGGACTTACAGTTATAGGCGCATCAAAATGACAAGAAATAATCTGTTGAAAATCCCAAGTTGCAACTTTGTTTGCCCAGTCGAGAACTTGTTGTGGTGCTTGGGGCAGAATGAGGGTTTGCAAAATGGGGGCGACAAATGGACGACCGTTAGCACTTAGGGCGTGAAATGATTGCTGCCAATTTTCTTGCCAACGAAATGGATATAAACCAAAGTACGCTTTGCGAGAATGGTCTGGGGCTTTAACTGCATCACGGAAACTTTCACCTAGTTTAGTTACTTCCAGCGCACTAGGATGGAAATAGACAGCAAATAAGGAAATACGCTGCCATCCTTGACGGCGGTTTACTGGGTTATCTTCAATAGGTTGGAGGGCATTTTCCCTGGCGTGAAATAACAAGGGGTATGGGTCTAATTGAAAGATAGCTGGCGGGTTTTCGGGTACAGATATTATCGTATCGGTTAGAAGGAGCGTGTGCGATCGCTTATGCAAAAATGCCACTTCCACAAAAGAACCGCGTCCCAAATTGATATCTAACACCTCATACTCGAAATCATCAGCAAACGGCGCAAGACTAGCATCTTCAGGTAATACAGAAGTTCGTTTTTGCGGAAAACCTAGCCAAATCAGGGGCAAGTCGAAGGGAAAACTCCATTGATGGGGGGCGACAAAAACCTGCGCTTGGGGAAAACATCTCGCAAAAGGGCCGACAAAAACCTTATGTTCTAAACCAGAACTCGTTGGCAGAATAATGTACTTCACCGCACCATGTTTGCCTACCAACTCCTGCACCATACGCACACATTCAATAGTTGGTGCAACAGGTGCATAAACCAGCAAACCACCACCTGTTAGCTTAATTACAGTCATCCGAATCGGCACAATAGTGTAGAGAATGCCGTGAAACTGCTCAAATGTCCAGATTGTATCTTTAACAATTTCTTGGCAAAGTGTTCGCCTTCTGTTGTAGGGATAAAGGGGAACAACAGGCCAGAACGGCCATGACCAATCTTTTGGGTTGTTACTAGAATACATAAATGAATTTACCCAATTCTAATCTCGGCGTTGCTGATTAGAGGGATGTTTTTTGTTTCGCGCAAAGGCGCAAAGTCGCAAAAATCGATAGTTAACCTAGCTAAAAAAGCTTAATTCATCCCGCATTTATGCAACGCCCTAATCTCTTGCCATATCCCTATCCTAAAGGATGTTTGAAAACTATTGTTGTTAACATCAAAATCTTAAAAACCTAACCCCCTACTCCCTTCCCTACTAGGCAAGGAGCGGTTCAAAGCCTCTCTCCGCGTCGGGGAGAGGTTTGGAGAGGGGTTTTTAGTATCCTTATCGACTTTTCAAACATCCTCTCAAATACTCATACCGTTTATTTACAAACTACCTATCTACTTTTTTACAGGTATTACAATAGGTTGAGGAATGGTTGCAAATTTGTCAATTAAACCCAAGGAATAATCATCTAATTTAAAATCTGCAAATGGTTGATTGATGAACCTATCTCGCAGCGCCTCATCTAAAATAACCCCCTTTGATTTTTTCCTCACACCAATAATGATAATACTTCTTTGATATGCAGTGATATCTTGACTAGATGGGCATTTATTCTGCTGAAATTGACCCAGATTTAATAAGCGATAACCTTTGACACTGGATGTATTTTTAAATAATTTTTGAGCCAACATTTGTACTTGCTTGGCACGTTCTAGAGAGCGACGTTGTGCAACTGCTAAATTGCCTTCACAAGTAGCTGTACCGACAGAAATGATTTCTGTGGGATATTCCATAATTTTTTGAATGCCCTCTTGTTCTAGGTTTAATTTTAAAAAATCAAGACTCACAACTTGATCATTATGCTTAATTTGAAACGTGCTATTTAATAGCCATTTATATTCTGTTGATAAAATCGCAATACTAAATTCTGCCGTTTTACCTTGACTATCTCTACCTTCTTGATATGTAAAAAAGTCTATTTTACCTTTTCTATCAGGAGCTTGGCTTTGGGTAATCAAGGCAGAAAATTTAGGCGATCGCATTCCCACAGCCATGAAACCAATTAAGCTTAATGACATCATTAATGCGGCTAATAATGCTATTAAAGGCAATTGTTCTTTAATTTCTGTTTTAGCAATAGTTGGCAAAAATCGTCTTTCTTGAAGATTATTAACGATATTCGCTCTAACTTTCTGTTGTTCAATTTCGCCTAACTGCCGCAATATTTCCTGAGCATTTTTTGGTCTTTTCTCTATATCCGTTGCCATCAACCAATCAATTAAATCTAAGAGTGCAGGTGAGACATGAGACACAAAATCGCGCCATTGCAGCAAATTTTTTCTGGCATCATACATATCTAAAGGATGCCTTCCTGCTAACAAAAATGTAAAAGTGCGTCCCAAGGCAAAGAAATCTGATTGCGGTACAGCTTGACCTTTCATTTGTTCCAATGCACTGTAGCCAGATGAAATAATTGATGTCATTTCACCACTATGATTAAATTGAGTAAGGTAATGCTTGGCTACTTCTATAGATGTGCCAAAATCAACTAATACCAATTGCCCATTACTACGAAGTTTAATATTTGCTGGTTGAATATTTTGATGCAGATATTGCTTGCTATGTACCAAGTTTAAAATTTCTACTAATTGTTGTAACCAGGCAATAGCTTGTGTTTGAGAAATTGGACGATATTGCTGTTTATTCATCCATTGTTCTAAATCCAAGCCATCGATTTTTTCTTTTGCGGCGCAGTGTAATATCAAACCATTGCGCGTTTGATATTGAAAATAACCATCAACTTTGGGAATACCCGGATGATGTAATTGTCCTAGAATAGTAGCTTCTTGTTGAAAAATTTTGATTGCAGCTGCATCAGCAGACAAATCCTCTCGCAGTACCTTAAGGATTTTTGGCATATCTTTTGTGTATGCTTCATATACTTTGCCAAAGCCAGTTTTGTCACTCAACAAGCGAATGACGCGGTAACGCCCCGGTAATTCCAACGGAGAACCACAACTTTGACAGAAGCGGTATTTATCGTTATCTTGATTGTTCGGTTTGGGACAAACTGGATTTATACAAAGGCTCATTGTCAGTCAAAAGTCAAAAGTCAAGAGTCAAAAGTCAAATGACCATTGACCATTGACTCATTTACACTCTGCTAAGAAAGCCGCCACAGTCCGGTTAAATGACTCAGGTTCAGTCAGAAAAGGCCAATGGTTTCCCGGAACTTGACACAAACGTAAGTTTTTCAGATTGGTTTTGTAGGGTTTTAATTGCCATTCTTGGCGGTTGAGACCTTTATCAGACTTAACAAACAATGCGGGTGTGTCAATAGGACTGGTAAAGCCAGGTACACGCATCACATCTTCAAAAATCCCATCACGGGCGGCTATGGTGAACTTACTACCCCAGCTACCATCAGGTTTTTGTTCTATTCCTGCTTGGAATACCTGCTGTTGTAGTTCATTCCAGCCTTGATATTGGTTTAATTGTTGGGCTAGTTGTTCTGCTTCTGCATAACTAGCAAATGGCCCCATACCTTTGAGAAAAGATAAAAAGCGGTACAACACAGGAAACGTCGCTTTTAAGAATTCGGGCATTTTCCAGATAAAAATCGGGTCAACCAGCACCATACTTCGCACCCGTTGGGGATTTTTCTTAGCCCAGATAACAGCTAATTTCCCAGTCCAGGAATGACTCACAACATGGGCGGAAGACCATCCTAATTTATCCATGAGAATTTCGAGGTCGGCGATCGCACTTTCAAAGCTATAATCTTTCTCTGGTTTGCTGCTTTCACCATGACCCCGCATATCTGGCGCAACTATATGATAATCTGCTGCTAAATATGCTCCCAAGCTAGACCAAACCAGCGCATGGTCGCCTAGCCCATGTAATAACAGCAAAGGCTCTTGACCTTGACTCCACTCTAAATAAGAAAGTTGAATATCAGATTTAACTAAGGTTTGCCGTATAGGGATCATTGTCAATCTAACTTTCGAGAAGATGGCTTTGCGCTTATATATTACTGCGAAAGCCTTTATCTACCAAGGGTAAGTATTGATCCTTGCGTAGACTAAGCTTATTGCAAGCATCAAACTTGATCACCCACACTGAGTGATAAATTGCTTACATAACTTTATATAACGCTTTTGACAACTCACCGCTGATAATTGCTTGCTATGTCATACTAAGGAGTGAGAGTTAATTCGGCGACCGCGTTTGTTTTTATTATTGACAGGCTTTTTCCTTTTGGTATTTACAGACTTTTCTCCGAAACCTAAATCTCCAGACACTTATGATTTCGGAGACAATCTATGTCAGTTTATGTAGGCAATCTTTCTTACGAAGTTACAGAAGATAGTCTAAATGCAGTTTTTGCAGAATATGGTTCAGTAAAACGCATTCAGTTACCTACTGACCGTGAAACAGGTCGGATGCGCGGTTTTGGATTTGTGGAAATGAATACAGATGCTGAAGAAACAGCAGCCATTGAAGCTCTTGATGGTGCTGAATGGATGGGACGTGACCTGAAAGTGAATAAAGCTAAACCCAAAGAAGACAGAGGTTCATTTGGTGGTAATCGTGGAAGCTACGGCGCACGTAACCGCTACTAAGCTTTATAGATTTAGCTTTTTCAGCTAACCCATTAATCCAGCATATTAATTGCATTTATTACCGGCTTAGGCAGAAATGCTTGAGCCTTTTTAATACAAAATATGGACTGGAAAATCACCTAAAATCCAATACGGTTCAGTTAACGTTTTAATCTTCTGAAGATCCCCCCCAACCCCCTTAAACAGGGCGGCTCATAACCCTCTATTACCCCTTTTTAAGGGTGTCGCCGCAGGCGGGGGGATCTTAACTGAACCGTATTGACCTAAATTGGAATTTCTGGAGTTCTCTATGTCAAACTCAACCCCTCCCGTTGAGCCTGCTATTTTAATCACCATTATTGGTGAAACAGTACTCAAAGACCGGATTGTTAAGTTGCTAAAAAACCATAACGTCAGCGGCTATACAATTAATCAAGTGCAGGGTGAAGGCGGTCACGGAAGACGCTTGTCAGACCTAGCAGGCTACAACACTAATATTGAAATCAAGACAATAGTCTCATTAGAAGCATCAAATGCAATTCTGTCTGCACTCAAAGAAGAGCAAGGTAAGCACGCTTTAATTGCTTTTCGCCAGAATATAGAAGCCTTTTATTGATTAAATTTCCGCAGGTATTTTTGATAAATATGTAGTCTTATTCAACTGCTAAAAGTGCTATGTAATTAACAATTTTGAGATGACTAGCTTTAATATTAGATAGCTTAATGTCATACTCAGTAGCATTACAGAATCATGTTTTCCCTAACAAGCAATTGCAAGGTGTATCAAGTATGGAAACTACTGCAAATATAATTCCAGAATTTGAAAAATTATTTAGACAAAAATTACAACTAAATAATTGTAAGCTGAGAAAAAAAAGGCAAGAAAATAATTATGAAATTATTACTCCTGCTAAAGACATTTTTTTGATGTACTGGAGCGAATTCCCAGAAGTTAAGTTGATATATCAGGCTGTAGGAGTACGCACACAGCAAACCGTAGTTTATGAGCGAGCTATTCGCTCTCATATTGATTTTTGTTTAAATAGTATCCAAGAAATTATGATGACTACTGCCAACTAATGGCAATTTCCATTTATAAGTAAATAAAAGCGCTCTATATTTCGTGTATATAGAGCGCTGTTTATATTTTTATGCAGGCATGATTTGCACAATCAATGAGCGTTTATCCAGGGATTGGACTTTCCCAACTTGACCTAGATCAGTAACAATGCGGTCTAGCATATCTCCAGCTTGCTGGCGATATTGATTTTCTCGACCCCGTAAACGAATAGCAAATTTGACTGAATCGCCTTTACTCAACCACTGAAGTGCTTGATTAATACGCAAATTATAATCACCCGCACCGACATTAGGACGGAAGCGAACTTCTTTTACAGTAGGTCTAGCACTTGAACCCTGGCGTTTCTTCTTTTGATACTGAAGTTTACCATAGTTGAGAATCTTGGCTACTGGAATGTCTTCGTTTTGGGAGACTACAACCAAGTCAAGCTCGACGCTCTGCGCTATCTGTAGAGCTTCATAGGTGTCTATCAAACCACGATTATTATTTTCATGGTCAATCAAGAAGACTTGAGGTGACTTGATTTGCGAGTTAATTAGCTGCTTTTGGACTACGATAATTTTTTCCTCTCAATTATTCAACACTTTGCCTTGCAAGTATTACTAAGGTAACACAGTATGCTCTATACTTCTTCAGCCATCAGACAGAAAATGTTGAGTTTTTGTTACTTAAGTTTAAATATCGCAAATATTCTTATTATTTGGCGTATTGCTCAAGATAAATCTAAATTTAATTTTCAAATTATGTACATCGCAACGCTATTGATTAACTTTCGATTAAGACTGACTCAAAAATTATTTATAAAATATAAATAAAACTACACTACTCATCTTCATCTCCTGGAGGTCTTTCGGTTCGGCTTTGTTGTGCATTCCACTCCAAAACAATGCGCTCTAACATCTCAACTTGTGTACATTCATTAACAGCAGCATACATCTTGATTAATTTTCTGACTTCAAGACTAATATGACTTAGAACTAGTTCTTTATCTTTTGCCATATTCATTAGCGGTGGTTATGGTGAAGCCTCAAATTAATTACTGACCTAAAAATAGACAAGGCTGAACAAGCGCTAAAATACTATGTCAAAAACTGACTTAATTACTGTAAATTATCGGTGTTGATTTCTCCACTAACATCTACAGTTCCTGAACTATTAACATCAATTCTTAATGCTTCTTTGGTAAAGTACTTTAAAGTTGAAGCTAAAGCTAATTGAGAAGCTACTTGATACGCCAGTTCTTTAGGAATTTCTTGTTGTTGATTTAACAATTCCACAAAGCTTTCAAAATCACGCATTACGCAATATCTGTGTAACGCAGCTTTTTTATCTATCAGATTAAACTTTTCATCAATTTTCTCTTTAGCTTCTTTTTCGGCTTCAGAAATTGAATTGACAAATCCACTGTTATGACATAATTCGCCAGAAATTTTGTAGTAGTAAGCTTTTCTACTTAATGATTCCTCTTCAATACAGATTGAATGAAACTTGTACTCAATTTTGTACTTATTAGATTCCATAAATATTATAACATCACATAATTAACTAACAATTATTTTGGATTTAAGGTGAAATTCTGCTAATAATAAAAAATAAATATGAATTAATTTTACTCTTATCTTCTACCTTAACACAAAATTCAAAAACCTTATAGAATATTTTAACTAAAGTATGAGTGTAGATATGTATTTACTAAATTTTCTCCAAGACTACTTAACTTAATTATTTCTTTGTGAGTTTTGTAACTACTATCTCACTGCTGAATTCGCCAGATTTTGATACTTCTATCACTACTACCACTGACTAATGTTTGCGAATCTGGACTAAAAACTACAGAATAAACAGTAGTAGTGTGACCTGTAAGTGTCTGAATTAAGCTACCATCATTTAAATTCCATAGTTTAATTGTAGTGTCACCGCTACCACTAGCTAAAGTCTTGCCATCAGGACTAATTGCTACAGAAAACACCTCTGCGTTGTGACCTGTCAGTGTCTTAATTAATTCGCCTGTGGCTAAATTCCAAATTTTAATTGTTTTATCATTACTACCACTGACTAATGTTTGACTATCAGGATTAATAGCCAGAGAAATAACGGCATCATCATGACCTGTGATTGTCCGCATTAATTCACCTGTGGTTAAATTCCAAATTTTGATGGTTTTATCATTACTACCGCTGATTAATGTTTGACTATCAGGACTAATTGCTAATGACATTACAGAGCTCAAATGGCTGGTGAGCGTCTTAACTAACTTGCCTGTTTTTAAATTCCAAATTTTGATGGTTTTATCGCCACTACCACTCACTAAAGTTTGTCCATCTGGGCTAATAGCAATTGACCAAACTGCACCTTCATGTCCTTTCAGAGTATGAATTAATGTCCCAGTTTCTAAGTTCCAAATTTTGATAGTCTGGTCATTACTACTACTCACTAAAGTCTGATTATCTGGGCTAATAGCCACTGCAATTACACCACTATTATGACCAGATATTGTCCGAATTAAACTGCCATCTGCTAAGTTCCAAATCTTGATGGTTTTATCACTACTACCACTGACTAAAGTTTTACCATTTTGAGAGATAGACAGGGTTTTAACGTAGTGTGAGTGAGATTTTAGAGTGTTGTCTATTTGCAGATGTTCTAATTGATTGTTATGTATAAATGTCAGTCTAGGCAATTGATATAATCCATAACTTAATACTCCTGCCATAACTAGGAGAGTTCCTACAGTTATTACTCTAGGAAATTTACGAGAAATTTGGGTGGTTTTGAGTGTTGTTGTCTGTTCTAGTTGTCGCAGTTGTTGCAATAAGATTTCAGGAGTTTGTGGTCTATCTGCGGCTTTTCTTGCCATCAAATTATCTAAAAATTCAGCAAATTTTGGGGAGACATTTGCTGCTGGTCGCCAGTTTAAAACATCATCACGAGCATTGTAAAATCGTAGTGGGTATTGTGCTGTTAATAAATAAACAAAAGTGCGCCCTAGGGAGAAAAAATCTGATTGTGGGACAGCTTGACCGCAGGCTTGTTCTGTTGCGGTATAACCGGCTGAAAATACTGCTGTAATTTGATTTCCTTCGCCTAACTTGGCTAAATAAGTGTGGGTTGCATCTCTAGCGGTGCCAAAATCAATTAAAACTAATTGTCCATTATTTCGCAGCATGATATTTGCTGGTTTAATAT
Source organism: Nostoc sp. C96 (assembly GCF_059384975.1). Classification (NCBI taxonomy): domain Bacteria; kingdom Bacillati; phylum Cyanobacteriota; class Cyanophyceae; order Nostocales; family Nostocaceae; genus Nostoc; species Nostoc sp. C96. The sequence goes on from NZ_CM182020.1 coordinate 4,276,246, forward strand.
CACGATGAAACCAGCCTTGACTATGGACTATGTTCAAGATTTCTGCTAATTGTTTTAACCAGGCGATCGCTTGTTTTTCCGAAATGGGCTGGTGACTTTGTTGTTGTAGCCATTCTTCTAAATTAACACCATCAATTTTCTCCATTACTAAACAATGGAGCTTGAATCCATTGCTGGTTTGATATTGAAAATAACCATCAACTTGGGGGATTCCTGGATGATTTAATTGACTTAAAACATTAGCCTCTTTCTGAAAGAGTTCCACTGCTTTGGGGTGGTTATTGAGTTGTTCTTTCAGTACTTTGAGAATTTTTGGCGTACTCCTAGTGTAGACTTCATAGATTTTGCCAAAGCTAGTTTTATCACTTAACAGGCGCATAACCCGATAGCGGTCTTCTAAAAGTAGTTGGGAACCACAACTTTGACAAAAGCGGTGATTATCATTGTCCGGGTTTTCTGGATTAGGGCAGAAGGGGTTGATGCACAGGCTCATATCAAGCTACAGGCAGAATGTATCCGTAGTATACGTTGTGTTGAGTTAAGAGTTATTCTCTTTATTTACTTATCACCCCAACTCGGTGTTTCTACGCTATAAGAATAATAATGGGGACTAAAAAAGTAAGAAACACTCTGCGACAATCTCTGTCTGTCTTTCGCTACAGTGGACGGGCGATAAATTTAGTGTGGACTACCAGCCGTGGTTTGACGATGACTTTGGCGACGTTAACTTTAGTTGCGGGACTTTTACCAGCTGCGATCGCCTACATTGGTAAACTGATTGTAGATGCTGTGTTATTGGAGGCGCAAGGTAATGCAGTCGGTGGTTATCACCCTTTATGGTATGTTGGTTTAGAAGCGATCGCAGTTATTTTATTAGCCGGTAGTCAGCGCGGTTTGCTTGTTTGTCAATCTTTACTGCGAGTTTTACTTGGTCAACGGGTAAATATTCTCATCCTCGAAAAAGCCCTCACCTTAGAACTGCAACAGTTTGAAGACTCAGAATTTTACGACAAATTAACCAATGCGAGGCGCGAAGCCTCAGTCCGTCCCCTTTCTCTCGTCAACCGCACATTTGGCTTAGTCCAAAACGCCTTGTCTCTCGTTACCTACGGTGTATTGTTAGTCAAGTTTTCTGTTGGGGCGGTCATAGTTTTAATCGTAGCAGCCATGCCTGCGTTCATTGCCGAAACTAGATTTGCTGGTGAAGCCTTTCGCTTATTTAGTTGGCGTGCGCCGGAAACTCGTCAACAGCACTATATCGAAAATCTCTTAGCACGGGAAGATTTTGCGACAGAAATCAAACTCTACCAGCTAGGAGAAATGCTGTTAGAACGTTACCGCGAAGTTTTTCGCCAACTCTACGGCGAAGACCGAGATTTAACTCTGCGGCGCGGACTTTGGGGATATCTGCTGAGTTTAGTGAGTACTGTTGCTTTTTACATCGCCTACGCTTGGATTGTCATAGAAGCAGTTGCGGGTAAAATTTCTTTAGGAGATATGACCATGTATCTCACCGTGTTTCGTCAAGGACAATCGACTTTTTCTAATGCTTTGACTTCCATTGGTGGGATGTACGAGGATAACTTATATTTATCTAACCTCTACGACTTCTTAGAAGAAAAAGTTACTCAGCCTTGGGGTTACGCTACCAAAGGTTTATCGCCCCAAGATGGGGTTCGTTTTGAGAATGTATCTTTTACTTATCCAGGTAGTAATAAACCTGCTTTAAAAAATATTTCTCTACATTTAAAACCTGGGGAAAAACTAGCAATTGTTGGTGAAAATGGTTCCGGTAAAACTACTTTAATAAAACTCCTCACCCGACTTTACACACCAGACTCTGGGAGAATTTTATTAGATGGTTTGGACTTACAAGAATGGGATATTGATATTTTACGGCGACGCATTGGTGTAATTTTCCAAAACTTTGTGCGTTATCAATTCACCGTTGGGGAGAATATTGGTGTTGGTGATGTTAAAAATCTTGAAGATAAACATCGCTGGCAAATTGCAGCCCAAAAAGGATTAGCACAATCTTTTATTGAAAAATTACCGCAAAGTTTTCAAACTCAACTTGGACGCTGGTTTAAAGGTGGACAAGAACTCTCCGGTGGACAGTGGCAAAAAATTGCTCTTGCTCGTGCTTTTATGCGAACTCAAGCAGATATTTTAGTTCTTGATGAGCCTACATCTGCGATTGATGCTCAAGCTGAGTTTGAAATTTTTAATCATTTTCGGACTCTGACTCAAAATCAGATGGTGTTTTTGATTTCTCACCGTTTTTCTACTGTCAGAATGGCTGACAAAATTGTGGTGATTGAACATGGCGAAGTCCAGGAACAAGGTACTCATGAAGATTTACTCAAAACTGGGGGAATCTACGCCAAATTATTTTTATTGCAAGCAGCAGGTTACCAGTAGGTTGATAACCATTTAAATAAATACTAATTGATTGACAATAAAAAATATTTACGTCTATTTACTGATAAAAGTATGTAGCTTTCATAAAGAAAATACGAAGAAATACAAAAATGTATATCGTAAATTTGGTTATTTATGCTTAGATGACAATAATTAAATGCTGTTTTCCATGCAGCAACAATAGGGTTAAAACTGAATTCAATAAAGTTCGGTACGCATCTTTAATTACGAGTTTGTCAAATGTTTATCTTTGCAATCAATTGCAAAGATTAGTTAAGTAATGAGATGAGTTATTCCATGATGAACAAAGCTTTTAAAAAAGTTGTAGGAGTAGCAGTATTAATTACTCTTGCAGTTAGTATGATGCCAGATGTTGCACAAGCGCGGAGAGTGCGTTATTCTGGACGCTCCATTAACGGACAAATCATTGATTTTGATATAAACGCTACTGTTCCTGAACAATCCCCTGGTTTAGGCAATGACAATTTAGGATATTTTCCAGGAGCAATTCAAGATTTTAATATTGCATTGCCTAGTTCTGATATAAGTAATTTAGCTATTTGTGGTCAAGATCCTTGCCCATTGGGAGATTTAACCATTAGCAGATTGACTACTGAAGCTGACGGTAGTGTCAGTAATCTCAATATTGATGGTGGATCAACAGTTACATTAAATACCTTACAAAATTTCTTCTTTGATGGTGGAATCAATTTTTTAGGTAATGTATTGCGCTATGATCTTAGCTTTTTAGGAGGAGTAGTTAGTAATCAGCCTGACGTAGTTTGGTTTATTCAGTCTGATGATTCTAGGCTGATTAATGATTTAACAGGTTTTGATGGAGTTAATAGAATTGTTGGCTTCTTTCCTAGTCAGGCTAGTAGCGGTGGCACATTTACTATTGACCGACAAAACACGAGTCAACCAGTTCCCGAACCATCTACTGTTGCAGCTAGTTTACTGAGTGTAGGCGCTTTGGGGATGCGATCGCTACTGCAACACCGCAAGCACCTGAAAAAACAGTCCTAAACTTTTAACTTTTCCTCAAAAACATAGATCCCCGACTTTTTCAAAAAGTCGGGGATCTAAATCTCTGGATTTTTACAGTTTTGTTACGTAATTAAGGTGCGATCGCCGTGATAAAGGTAAACTATCTGATGCGATTTTGGAGATGGAATTGCACGGCAATATTGTGGTTGTTAGCTTGTAACCCAGCCGTTGCAGACATGATTCCAGATAACACCCTCCCTGTAAATACCACTGTCAGCAACTCTGGTAATGTCAGAATGATTGAGGGCGGTACGCTTAGAGGTACAAACCTATTCCACAGCTTTCAAGAATTTTCTTTTTCTGTCAACACTGCTGCAATGACAGGAGATACTGCCTTTTTCAACAATAACTCGGCAGTCAGAAACATCTTTGCACGGGTAACAGGTGGTTCAATTTCTAATATAGATGGCATTATCAGAGCTAACGGCACGGCTAATCTATTTTTAATTAATCCTAGTGGAATGGTTTTTGGCCCCAATGCCAGCTTAAATGTTGGTGGTTCCTTTGTCGCCAGTACTGCCAATAGTATTAAGTTTGCTGATGGGAGAGAATTTAGCGCGACAAATCATACTCCTAACCCATTGTTAACAATCAGCACGCCTATCGGACTATACTTTGGTTCTCATACCGGTACAATTGTCAATCAGTCCCAAGCTAGTCCCAATGGAGAAATGAATAATACTGATCCTCCTAGCCCTATTGGTTTAAAAGCGCCTCTTGGTAAAACCTTGGCATTGATAGGCGGTGATGTAGCGATAGAGGGAGGAAATCTGACAACAACCGCAGGCAGAATTGAACTAGGTAGCGTTGGTACAGGCTTAGTTAAACTGACAGAAGTTGAGAAAGGTTACGCCTTTGACTATTCAGGTGTACAAGATTTTCGAGATATTCAAGTTTCCCAAGGTGGGATTATTTATAGCAGTGGTAATGATGGTAGTGACATTCATTTCCAAGGTAGAAATGTCAACTTGACCGATAGTTCTCAGGTATTTATTGATAACCTTGGAGAAGGTAGACAAGATAGTTTGTCCGTCAATGCTAGAAATTTCACGATTGATGCAGGTGCGTTTCTAGGAACTTTTGCTTTAGATGCAGGGAATGCGGGAAACATACAAGTAAAAGCTTCAGAGTTGGTGGAATTGGCAGGTACAACCCCAGATGGTTTTTCTCCTAGCAGTATCGCATCTCAAGTTCTGGAGTCAGCTACAGGTAACGCTGGTAACATAAAAATTGAAACTAAACAATTACTAATTCGAGATGGTGCAACTATAGATTCTTCTACTTTTGGGTTAGGTAACGCAGGCAAAATCAATGTCAAAGCCTCAGATTTTATAGAACTGCGTGGAGGTAGCCAAGATGGTCAAATTGCTAGTAGTATTGTTGCTCAAGTTGCCCAAAATGACATAGAAAACCCTGGTAATGCTGGAGCTTTAACCATTGAAACTCAAAAACTTACGATTACGGGTGGCGCACAAATAGCCACAACTGCTCGTAATAGCGGTAACGGCGGCGATATTACGATTAAAGCTTCAGATGCAATTCTGGTCAGTGGCGCGTCTTCGCAAGCTACGGCTTCACCCTTTGATAGTTTTCGTAGTGGAATTTTTGTCGGTGCTGACCCAGGTGCTACAGGCGATGTCGGCAACTTGAATATCACCACTGGACTGCTAACTGTGGAAAATGGAGCCAGAATCTCCGCTGCTAATTTTGGTTCTAGTCAAGTAGGTGGTAATGCAACTTTCACTCTGAGACAGTTGGTAGTGCAGAATGGCGGAGAAATTCGTTCTGCTTCTTTTGGGGAAGGGGCGGGGGGAATCTTGAATATCACCGCTACTGATTCGATAGACGTTGTGGGTGCAGCTAATATTGGTGGTGAAAGTGTCATAAGTACTTTGTTTACAGACGCTCAAGCTTCTGGGAAAGCTGGTAATTTAATTATTAATAGCGATCGCTTGTCGGTACGAGATGGCGCAGAATTATCAGTAAGTAGTGAAGGCTCTGGACAAGCCGGCAATTTAGATATCAAAGCTCGGATTGTCCAATTAGATAATCAAGCCAAGTTAATTGCTGAAACTGCCTCTGGTGATGGTGGTAATATCACACTCACATTAAATGAGGTGCTACTTCTACGCCGCCAGAGTTTAATCTCCACCACAGCAGGAACTCAAGATGCTGGTGGTAATGGTGGCATCATTAATATTAAAGCGCCATTTATTGTGGCTATCCCCTCAGAAGATAGCAACATCAAAGCCAATGCTTTTACAGGTAATGGCGGTCAAGTTAATATCACCACACGAGGCATCTTTGGCATTCAACCACGACAATCTCCAACACCCGAAAGTGATATTACTGCTAGTTCAGATCGTGGTGGTGTGAATGGAGTTGTGAACATTAACAACCCCGATGTTGATCCGACCCAAGGTTTAACTACTTTACCTCAAACTGTAGTAGATGTTTCCCAACTAATCGCTCAAGGTTGTGGCGCACCAGCGGGACAGGTAGCCAATCAATTCACCGTAGCTGGACGTGGTGGCTTACCTCCCAGTCCCAATGACAATCTCAATAGCGATGCAGTATGGTTAGACACACGCCGCACTGTAGCCGCAAAGCCACAGCACCAATCACGAACTCCCGCTGTCAAACCATCCAAGACACTTAATAGCCTCTCTCTAGTTCCTGCATCTGGTTGGGTCTTTAACAACAAAGGCGAAGTTACACTTGTTGCTCAGGTTGCTAATTCTGTCCGCGAGAATTTAGGCGTTACCTCTACAGTTTGCCATAGCCACTAAATAGTAATTAATTGAGCTAATTAAGTTAATAAATTCAGCTAATCATCAAAAATCATCTACTTACTAATTTCCTCAATAAATTGATTTGGCAAAGTTATTTATATTATCTAATTACAATCTAGAAATCTTAATTTGATTTCTCAACTATTGGTGAAACGAGAAAATAAAAATATATTTGCTTGGTAAGCAGTGAACTTCGTTATCAAAAGATTAAATCACGTTAATGGTTAGTTATCATTTTTTACATTCACTGGTGACATCAAATGATTTGATGATAAATAGTCAACATAATTTCCTCTAGAATTTCAAGCGATCGCCCAGATGAATATTCAAGCGATCGCTCTTCATTCTTATTAAACAACTCGTATAAAAACATTGAACTATTTGAGTTAATTTAACAGTAAACTGCCCTTTTATATATAAAAATAATCTTAAATTTTGAGAAATAATTAACCTAGTTAGATACACATCTAATTCTATGTTTCCATCTAAAGCTGAATCAGTTTGAAGTTTTAGATTAAAAGAACAAAACCATAACATTTATATTTTTTTAGTAGCAGTTGCCTAAAAATTTTGCACTTTACCAAAAAAAGCCCCCCGGTAGTTAGCCGAGGGATTCTGCAAGTCGGTAATTGTCGCATAAAGACATTCGCGGATATCACCATACCAACTTAGACTTGAGGAAATCTGCCAAAATGCCAAATTATGGAATTCTCGGTTCTTCGTGGTGAACTAAAGACAGATGTTTCACAATCAGCCTGCAACCCCGATTAGAATTTAAGTAAAGAAATATTGCGTAGCTTACGGGCATGAAACGGATCGTCTTAATTGCTGGGTTTGAATCGTTCAACGCTGACTTATACAGAAAAGCGGCAACTGTAGCTGAATCTCGCTGTCCTGAATTAGATATTCGGGTGTTTAGCGATCGCGATATTACCAGTAAGCGTGCGGAATTAGAAGCAGCACTGTATGACGCTGACGTATTCTTTGGCAGCTTGTTATTTGATTATGACCAAGTTTTGTGGTTGCGCGATCGCCTTGCCCAAGTTCCTATCAGGCTTGTGTTTGAGTCAGCTTTAGAATTGATGAGTTTAACCAAACTGGGAGACTTTGCTATAGGTGACAAACCCAAAGGAATGCCCAAACCAGTTAAATTCATTCTCGACAAATTCAGCAACGGACGCGAAGAAGACAAACTCGCAGGTTACATCAGCTTCTTAAAAATCGGCCCGAAACTTTTAAAATTCGTCCCAGTGCAGAAAGTCCAAGACTTACGCAACTGGTTAATTATTTATGGTTACTGGAATGCAGGCGGGCCAGAAAACGTCGCTTCTTTATTCTGGACACTAGCCGAGAAATATCTAGGCTTAAAAATTGGCGACATTCCCCCACCAGTCGAAACCCCCAACATGGGATTACTCCATCCCGACTACCAAGGGTTTTTTGCATCGCCAAAAGCATACTTGGAATGGTATCAAAACAGAGGCAGGAGGCAGGAGGCAGGAGGCAGAAGGACTATTTCTCCGTTTCCAGTCGTTGGAATTTTGCTTTACCGCAAACACGTCATCACCAAACAACCATACATTCCCCAATTAATTCGTCGCTTTGAAGAAGCTGGCTTAATTCCCTTACCCATTTTCATCAACGGCGTAGAAGGACACGTAGCAGTTCGGGACTGGATGACAACCGACTACGAACAGCAACAACGGCAACTTAATAATATTGAAACTCCCTCACTTTCCCAAGAAGCAGTTAAAGTTGATGCCATAGTTTCCACCATTGGCTTTCCTTTAGTGGGTGGCCCGGCTGGTTCAATGGAAGCAGGACGGCAAGTAGAAGTAGCAAAGCGCATCTTAACTGCTAAAAATGTTCCTTACATTGTCGCTGCACCATTATTAATTCAAGATATACATTCTTGGACACGCCAAGGTGTCGGCGGCTTACAAAGTGTAGTCTTATATGCTTTACCAGAACTCGACGGTGCAATTGATACCGTTCCCCTCGGTGGTTTGGTAGGCGAAAATATTTATTTGGTTCCTGAACGGGTAAAGCGATTAATTGGTAGAGTCAAAAACTGGGTTGATTTACGACAAAAACCTGCATCGGAACGTAAAATTGCCATTATTTTATATGGTTTTCCACCTGGTTACGGTGCTGTTGGCACAGCTGCATTGTTGAATGTGCCTCGCAGTCTGATCAAGTTTCTCCACGCACTCAAAGACCAAGGTTATAACGTTGGCGAAATTCCAGAAGATGGGGAAGAATTAATTCGTCAGGTGAAAGAGGCTGATGAAGAGATGGAAAGATGGGAAATGAATAAACCTTTCCCAGATTCCGCTATTACTGTTAATGCCAGAAAATTAGAAAAATGGTTGGGATATCTCCGCACATCTCGCGTTGAGAAACAATGGAAATCTTTAACAGGTAGCGGGATTAAAACTTATGGCGATGAATTACACATTGGCGGTGTGCAGTTAGGAAATGTGTGGATAGGCGTACAACCACCGTTAGGCATTCAAGGCGACCCGATGCGGTTGATGTTTGAACGAGATTTAACTCCGCATCCGCAATACGCGGCTTTTTATAAATGGTTGCAAAATGAATTGCAAGCTGATGCTGTGGTTCACTTTGGAATGCACGGTACAGTGGAATGGTTACCGGGTTCTCCTTTAGGAAATACGGGTTATTCTTGGTCGGATATTTTGTTAGGTGATTTACCCAATCTATATATATATGCGGCGAATAATCCTTCGGAGTCAATTTTGGCAAAGCGTCGCGGTTATGGGGTGTTAATTTCGCACAATGTACCACCTTATGGTCGTGCAGGTTTGTATAAGGAATTAGTGGCGTTGCGCGATTTAATTGCGGAGTATCGAGAAGACCCCAAAAAGAATTATGTGCTGAAGGAAGGGATTTGTAAAAAAATTGTAGATACGGGTTTAGATGTCGATTGTCCGTTTGAGGATGCGAAAAAATTAGGCATTCCTTTTACGCCAGAAAATATCAGAATGTTTAGTGGTCATGCTTTTGATGATTATCTGGTGAAGTTGTACGAATATTTGCAGGTTTTGGAAAATCGGTTGTTTTCTTCTGGGTTGCATATTTTGGGTGAAGCACCGAATGAGGAGGAGATGGCGGCTTATTTGGAGGCTTATTTTGGTAGCGAACCGCAAAGATGCGAAGGACACGGAGAGGAAGAGATACAGATAAGAAATTTATTAGGGCAAACTACGGATGAGTTAACGAACCTGTTGCGGGGCTTGAATGGGGAGTATATTCCGCCTGCGCCTGGTGGTGATTTGTTACGTGATGGTGCTGGGGTTTTGCCAACGGGGAGGAATATTCATGCGTTAGATCCTTATAGAATGCCTTCGCCTGCGGCGTATGAAAGGGGTAGGGAAATTGCACAGAAAATTATCGCCCAGCATTTACAAGAACATGGGAAGTATCCTGAGACGGTGGCGGTGTTGTTGTGGGGTTTAGATGCGATTAAAACTAAGGGTGAGTCGTTAGGAATTCTGTTGGAATTAGTTGGTGCTGAACCTGTGAAGGAAGGGACGGGAAGAATTGTCCGTTATGAATTAAAACCTTTGGCTGAGGTGGGACATCCGCGTATTGATGTGTTGGGTAATTTGTCAGGGATTTTCCGCGATAGTTTTGTGAATATCATCGAATTATTAGATGATTTGTTTTTACGTGCGGCTGAGACGGATGAGTCGGAAGAACAGAATTTTATTCGGAAACACGCTTTGGCGTTACAGGCGCAAGGTGTAGAAAATGCTTCAGCGAGATTATTTTCTAACCCTGCGGGTGATTTTGGTTCTTTGGTAAATGATCGGGTGGTGGATGGTAATTGGGAATCTGGGGAAGAGTTAGGTAATACTTGGCAAAGCCGTAATGTGTTTAGCTACGGAAGACAAGATAAAGGCCAAGCTAGACCAGAGGTGTTAAATCAGTTGTTGAAAACGAGCGATCGCATTGTCCAAGAAATTGATTCGGTAGAATATGGTTTAACCGATATTCAGGAATATTACGCCAACACTGGCGGGTTGAAAAAAGCCGCCGAAAAACAACGCGGTAAAAAAGTAACTACCAGCTTTGTCGAAAGTTTCTCCAAAGACACCACCCCCCGCAACCTAGAAGATTTGCTGCGGATGGAATATCGCACTAAATTACTCAATCCTAAATGGGCGCAAGCAATGGCAAATCAAGGTTCTGGTGGTGCTTATGAAATTTCGCAACGGATGACAGCCTTAATTGGTTGGGGTGGAACTGCTGATTTTAAAGATGATTGGGTTTATGACCAAGCGGCTGATACCTACGCTTTAGACCCAGAAATGGCTGAGAAATTACGCCAAGCTAACCCTGAAGCTTTCCGCAATATTATTAGCAGAATGTTAGAAGCATCAGGGCGCGGTTTCTGGCAAGCTGATGCAGATAAATTAGATAAATTGCGTCAGTTATATGAGTTGACTGATGAAGAGTTGGAAGGCGTGACAGTGTAAAAAATACCAATTTCATGAAGAGCTTAAATGAATTCTGTAATATAATCTTTCAGTAATTCAATTAGCTCTTCCTTACTCATGATATTTTCAGCAACTTTCATTGTTAATTCATACGCTTGTTCTGGTGACATATTCAGTTCATAATCATTTACATTCAAAAATGTCACCATCACATCAAAAGCAGTAAGCTTATTACCATCTACAAAAGCATGGTTATTAGTAATAGGAAACAAGTATGCTGCTGCTTGTTCAACAATTGTAGGATGTAAAAGCTCACCACCAAAAGTTGCTTGTGGTTGATAAATAGCGGAATCTAGCAAGCCTTCATCACGTATACCTAGTGAGCCACCATATAAATTAATCTGCTTACTATGTATACTCAAAACATCTTGTTTTTCAATGAATTTAGGACTATGCAAGATTTCTGTACACCCAATCCCATTTTTTCGTAGATGCCAAAGATGTCAACATAGCTTCTGATTCTTTGGGAGTTATATCTTCTAAAGCCCAATTTTGTAATTTCTCTTCAGTTAATATGTTGATAAGTAACCCAGCCTTGATTAAGGCTTGTATTGCATATTTTATACTTTCCTCAAGAATATATTTTTCATTATGTTCATAAATTTCAGATTCAGCTTCATCTTTAATTAGTCTGTATAAATTTTCAGCATCGGTAATGAGATTTGTAAAAATATTTCTTCCTTGCTTAAAAAAAATTAAATGTGAGAATTGATCAAAAATTTCTTTAAATAGAAGATTATATTTAACAAAAATCAGAACTGGTAATTTTCCTTGTTTTACTTGTTCCTTCAACACATCACCAAGACGACTGAACTTACTTAGTTTTTGCTGTAGCTGCGCTAATTCTTCTTGAAGTTGACTGAGAGATATTTGCCGATTATTTGCTAACTCGTATAGTGCCGCTATTGTTTCATCTCGCGGATTAGGCTCATTCAGGCATCTCTCAAGTGTTTCTATATTCTTCTGAATGCTCGCAATTGTTTCTTTTGCGAATACAAAACTGTTTACCATTCTTTATCTACTGGCTTGTTTAACTATAAACTTTGCCTATAGCTATTGTAACTGCTCTTCAGCTATTTGAATTTTTATTCATACGTCAGTCAATTGCGATACATTAAACAGATTTTTCTAAGAACTGTTTACCACAATCTTTGCAGAGATAGCGTTGCTTACCGTGACGATGCCCATTTTTAGATAGGCGGGATGAATTACAGTGAGGACATATCATTACTTTCATTACTTGCTGAGGTAGTGTATACGGTGTTAAATAAGCTACTAACAATGCTTTGAGTTCTGTATAAAGGGCTTGACGTTTACTTTCATCCTGTTTCAGTGCATTCAATAGTAAGGCGTTGTAAGTTCGATGCACCGTTTCAGCTAGGAGTTCACTTTTTTCTACAGCTAAGTCTGGGTTCCATTGGCGAAAGAAGGCGGCGAATTGTTGAATTAGCTGTTCATCAAAGGTTTCGTCAAATAGCTTAAATAATTCTGGTGCAACAAAATACTGAATGTACACAACGCGAGGAATAGGATCTGCAAAATATTTAGCGTAAATATCGACTGTACACTCAATAAACTCTAATAATGATTGATGCTGGTCGGCTGACTGCATAAGTTTGGTTAGAATTGCTGTCACCCGTTCCATGTGTATTGCTTCAAGTGCATGAAATATTGCGAGTTTATCGGGAAAAAACTGATACAGAGAACCTATAGCCGTTTCTGCTTTTGCTGCAATTTGATGGGTAGTTGCAGCTTCATACCCTACTTCTGCAAAGACTTCGGCTGCGGCTTGGAGGATTTTTTCAACGCGTTCCTGACTCCGCTTTTGCTTGGGTTGACGGCGCATCAGATCAGGTTTACTTATAGCCATAGTTATTGACAAACATGAATAATCTGTCGTATTTTTAAATCAAATATGAAAGTTTTGTCACAATTTTACTCTAACGCGGTCGAAATTAGAGCGATCGCCCTCATCCTACATACTTTATTAGGAGGCTCCTATGGCAATCCTTCCTGGCGCACCGTGGTTAATAGCCCATCGCTCCATGCTTGGCATTAACAAGCCTTATAAAGTTGTTCTCAATGGTCAAGATTATGTCCTCTGGCAAAATGGGCAAGGTGAAGTTTTCGCTCTCGATAACGTTTGTCCGCATATGCAAGCACCTCTATCTGATGGCTGGATTTGCCAAGAACGGGGTACAATTGCTTGTCCTTTCCACGCTTTGGAATTTGATGGACAAGGAAGGTTGCATCAGTCCGGTCAAGTGGGAAATCAACCTCTGACAACACCACTAGAACTGATTATCAAAGATGACTGCATTTGGACATACGCTGGTCATGTGCCGAAAACTCCTGTACCAGAACTCATCTCAAAAGTTAGCGAAGGTATGAGTTTTGTCGGTGTAGCTGGAGAAAAGAGTATTCGCGGCACTTTTTTAGATAACTTGTTAATTAACTATGACTATAACCATCAATACGGTACACACCGCGACTTATTTGGTATTAAAGCTAATCGCGTTCCGGTGTTTGAGCATGAAGGATATTGGGCTAAAGTTGTGCAAGAGCTAGAACGTGAGGATAGTACATGGAATGATATCATCCGCAATCCTCTAGTTATGACTGCACCTAAAATATACATTGGTACTTTAGAGTATGCTTTTCCATCAGTCCTAACTTTTCGCACCTCTTTTTTACTAGGAGAAATTTTGCAGGTACATATTTTGTATCCAGAAACAGAAACTCAAACTAAAACTTTTGTGTTGGTATTAACCAAACCCAAACATCTAATTCTCTTACCTTTGTTAAGACGTTCAATGTTAAGTGCAGTCACAACTGTGGTTGAGCAAGATACACGCGCTATTGAAAATTCTTATCCTCGTCAAACCCCTAAGATTCGCCTACCAAAAGAGGAAATTATGTTTCATGCTCAAAAGCTATATCATGATTGGTAATGTGATATATCTCACGCAGAGGCGCGGAGGCGCAGAGAGGATAAGGAGCTTGAGAATTTCTCCGCGCACCTTTGCGTTAAAAAGCTTAACTTTCCAATATCTGCCGTGCAAACTCAATTGCCGCTTCTTCTTTAGTAATTTTATCATCAGCTTGAGCGATCGCACTCTCCCATTGATTACTGCCTATAAGCTTGATCACAAAATTTAGACAAGCATAGGAGGATCTTCATGAAATGGGATTAGTTGTAATTACTGTGGTGAAGCTCTAAAATCAGCTTGGTTTCATTAAAATATTAAAGCTTTAAATAATCTTTAAGCGGGCGGCGGGAATCGAACCCGCATTAATAGCTTGGAAGGCTATAGTTTTACCACTAAACTACGCCCGCAAATTTCCAACTTAAACATATTAACACTATTTTGCAAAAAATTCAAATATCTAATGAGAATTGACAGGTTGAATTGTAATTTTGACAAAGAGATTACTCAAATCTGGTTTACTGCCATCTTGATTGTAGGCTGGGGTAAACTTCTCGTTCCTAAAAAGTTCGTTGATTGCTTGTTGGTATGAATTTTTTTCGCCTTGGAGGCTGGAGGGTTGTATTTCTATAACTACAGCCTGTTGAAAGTTACCATTTTTATCAATTACGAAGCTGGCTACAAGTTGTGCAGGTGCAAGTCCATTTTCGCCATCGAGGGAATTCGCTGCTAATGTTTTCGTACCACTTCCCTGGTATTTAGCCAGAACATCAGGTAAATCTTTGCTTAGTTGACGCATTTCCTGATCAGCGAAAGGCACTATTGTGACTGTCGAGCCAGCTTGTTCAGAAGTGGTGGGATTTTTGTCTGTAGGAGTTTGAGGAGTATTTCTTGTGGGAATGGGTGAAGTTTTATTGGTAGTAGGACTTGGAGAAGTAGTAGGATTTCTTGGAGGAGGCGTGTTAGAAGTATTATCGGTGGAACCTGGAGAAGGACTTCCTATTGGAGTGCGGGGATTATTCTCTGTTCCTGTGGTCGAATTTGTTGGTTGTTCTGAAGGAATGCCGCTTGGTAATGGTTTTCCTTTTCCGAGGATAATTCTTTGTCGGCGATTCCAAGGAAGATTAGCAATAGGAATTGTCGGTGTAGGTTTGGGAGTTGGCGTAGATTTAGTCAAGTCAGGTGTAAAACTGGGTTTTGGTGTCGTTTGTGCTTTGGGTTTGGGTTGTGAAACAGATTTTTTGACTGATGGTTTGGTGTTTTTTGGAGAAACAACTTCCTTCCGATTCAGAATGCTGGTTTCAGAATCCTGATTTCTAGCTATATTTTTGGCTGTTTCTGGCAAAGTTCTGGCTACATTCTGTTGGGATGAGATATTTGGTTTGGGTGAGACTGTTGTTGTCGGTAATTTTGATTTTACTGTGGGAGAAATTTCTACCAACTCAATAGGAACAATAGCTTGACTTTGCTGTGGAAACCATAATCCAAACACATTAGACGATCGCATCAGCCAGAAAATCAACAAATGCAGGGAAACTGAACTAATAGTGACAAAAATCCACAAACTTGGAGGATCGTTATGTCGTCTCCAAATCTTGGGTGGAACAGGAGTTTTGTCTGCAACAGGCGTTGTCATATCACCGAAGCCAAAGATAATTCAGAGTCTTTAAGCTTTGCTAAAGACTCCGTTTGGATCTTAGCGATTAACTACTAGATCTGGCGAAACAGCAAAAGTCAGGACAGTTTCATCAACTCCTTTAAGTTTCAGTGGACTACCTTTGGTAATTTCTTCATCCTGCAAATAATCTGCCACAGCAGCCGAAACTAAAATCGTACCGGGAACAGCAGCAGCTTGCAATCGAGCAGCAATATTCACACTTGGCCCAATAGCCGTATAGTCGGCGCGTTCTGCACTACCAAACATACCCACAACCGCTGTACCTTGGTGAATACCACAGCGAAACTGTACACTAGAACGTCCATCGCTTTCAAATACACCTTGCTCTCGCCAGCGCTGGTTTAACTGCGAGAGTGCGCGGTGCATTGCTCTAGCTGTATTAATAGCTCGACGTACCTGTTCATTAGGAGTCAGTTCTTCTGGCGCTCCATATAAAGCCAAAATCGCATCTCCCATAAATTTATCTACAGTACCGCCGTTATCAAACACAACTTTGGTCATACATTCTAAATACTCATTTAGCAATTCTGCCACCCGTCGAGATCTAAGAGTATTGGCTAATTGAGTAAACCCTACAATGTCACTAAATAAAACTGTAATCAACCGTGGTTCTGGACGTAAATCTAAAGTTAAATCTCCTGCTGCGGCTTTCTGCACTAACACAGTTGGCAAAAAACGCTTAAGAACTGATTCTGTTAGATAAGTATTTAATTCTACAACTCGTCGTTCATTTTCCTTCAAGGCTAAGAGATTCCTGACCTCTGCTAAAAGTTCTCTGTCATTAAATGGTTTGGCTAAATAGGCATCTGCACCATGTTCTGTGCTTTCAATACGGGTTTCTTCATCAACTTTGGCTGTAAGCAAAATGATTGGAATTCCTTTTAATTTCTCATCAGAGCGAATCATCCGAATCATTTCCAGCCCAGTTACCAAAGGCATCATCAAATCTGTAACAATCAAGCTGGGTAAAATTTCTTGAACTACACCAAACCCTTCATAACCATTACGAGCCGTGTGGACTTGATAGCCATTGCGGCGGATGATATCGGATACGTAAGTTCGTAAATCTGGGTTGTCGTCTACAACTAAGATAGAGTGTTTAGAAGTTTGCGGCGTTGATGGCTCTGCCGAAATGAGCGACTTGGTGTTGTTGAGTGCTGAATTGTAACTAGGGGAGATATGTTCTAACTTTTCAGTAGTGGCTTCGATGAGTTCTAAATCAGCTAATTCAACAGTGGCACGGCTAGTATTTAATTCAGCAGGTGTTTCTAATACTTGGTTGATTGGTAAGTGATCATAGCCAGTGAGCAGCCATAATGTGAAAGTCGTTCCTTCACCATAAACTGAGTCTACAGTGATTTTACCGCCATGCAGTTCTACTAATTCTTTGACTAAAGCCAAACCCAGTCCGCTACCTTCATAGGAACGGTTTTCTGAGCCTTCAGCTTGGCGGAATCGCTCAAATAACATGGGAATTTGTTCTTGAATAATGCCAATTCCTGTATCTTTTACTTGGAGGATGCAGTATTCGTCTTGATTTTGCAGTGTAACGCTGATTGTGCCATCTTCAGGTGTAAACTTCATGGCATTTGATAAGAGGTTGTAAACCACTTTGTCAAATTTTTCCATATCTAAGTAAACCTTGGGACATACAGTAAAATCAGTTGCTAGATGCAGTTGTTTTTTCTCACAATAGGGACGAAATGACTCAACAATTTGGCTGACAAATTCCACTAAATCACAGGGACGAAAGCTTGGCTGCATTCGTCCAGCATCTAGGCGTTGTAAGTCGAGTAATTGGTTGACTAATCGCAGCAGACGGCGAGAGTTACGCAGTGCGATCGCACTTTGAGCATGAGATAGACCTTCCCCAGCAGCTACCGCAGATTCTAATGGCCCTTGAATCAAGGTAATGGGAGTACGGAATTCGTGGGAGATATTTTGGAAAAATTCAGTTTTTTGTTTATCTAGTTCCAATAAACGCTCGGCTTGTTCACGGGTTTTTTGATAGAGACGTGACTGCTGTACAGCGATCGCGGCTTGTGCGGCCACTGCTTTGGCGAGTTCAATATCAGATGATACCCATCCACGGACTTTTCGCCCTTCCCGTAAGGTAATACTCCCAATACATTTGCCATCAGCTAATAAAGGCACAACCATGAGCGATCGGGCTGGCTTTTTCAAAGGCAAATCAAATCCCTTCAGTTCCAAAGAACAGACACTCATATCAGAAATTACTATCGGCTCCTGTGTCCGCAAAATTTCTTGTAACAGAGGGTTATCTTTAATAGGAGCTTGCGTCGAGTAAGGGAAATTTTGAGATATTAAGTCAAGATTAGTATTTAAATTAAAATTTTGGCTTGGCTTGAGCGAATGGTCAGAATGTTGAAAACTATCATATAAACCAACACACTGCACAGATTCTTCTTCTTCTGTCCATAAAGACAGCGCACAGCCGTCAACTTGTAAGGCTTGGCCTAATTTGTGGGTAATAGCAGCAAAAATATCTTGTGGGTCTAAGCTAGAGCGAATTGCTGTTGTAATTGTATTAATTAACACTTCTCGCTTCGCTAAAGCGCGTACTTGTTCATAAGCATAAGCTTGAGATAAAGCTAAAGCGGCCTGATCTGCCACCATTGTCACTAGCTGAATTTCCTCAGTTCCCCAGAGGCGAGACTGGTGACACTGATGTAGTGCTAAAACGGCTAACAATTCTTGTTGACAAATTAGCGGTACAACTAAGCTGGAGTAAATATTAGCAGTAGCAAAAGCTGTTCCTCTTTGCTGTAGTTCGGAATTTTCTCCTTGAATTCGCTCATCTGTAGCAACATCGTAAATTACCTGAACTTCACGAGTTTCCCAAACAGTTTGGGCTAACAAAGCAGCAGAAGGTAAGAAAGATGGTGGTGACACATCTTCTCCTGAAATCCCTGAGACTTGCTCTGTTTCAGCTTGGGGCGGTTTTTGGTAAATAAACCCTTCGTCTACTAATTGCTCATCTTGAAAAGGACGTAACAGGCAAACATCTACCTCTAACATGTGGCCAACTGTATCGACAATTGCTTGCAAAATTTGCCGATAGTCTAAAGCACTGCGAATTGTGTTGGTAACAGTATTCAGCAGTGATTCTTGTCGGAGGGTACGAGTTAGTTCGCGGGTACGAGCTTTCAGAACATTGTGGGTATCCAAGGCTTGGCGTACCACAGCTTTGAGTTCTTCCGCTTCCCACGGTTTGGTGACATATTTAAATACCTTACCAGCGTTGATTGCTTCCACTAAGTCTTCAACATCAGTGTAGCCAGTCAAAATAATCCGAATAATATCTGGATATTGAGTTGCTGTCAGGCTCAAAAATTCCGTACCACTCATAATTGGCATTCGCTGATCAGAGATGATCACTGCGACCTCTCCTTCTTCTGCCAAAAGATCTAATGCCGCAGGGCCAGAGGTTGCCCGCAACACCTTATAATCACGATAGAAAGTACGGTAAAGCAAATCAAGGTTGTCTGGTTCGTCATCAACAACCAAAATTTTCGGCTTACTGTTTACTTGAGATTTCATGCACCGCTTTCCTGCTGCAACAGCAGTTGAATAAAGAATAATCTGCTCAGGAGGTAATTTTTCTGAATCAGGTAAGAGCAGAGCATTTTGCCCAATTGGGTTGTATGGCTATACAAATGCTGGGTGTAAGAGTATCTACTCACAGTAATTAGCCTCAATAGCTGGTAATGTTTGCCACTTGCTCTGATACAGCGGATTTAGTGGAATGGTCAATCTTGGTACTAAAGAGTAGATGCTTGCTTTTCAAGTGTTGTTTCACCTCCCGTGAAGACTTTTGATGAATACACACAGCATTCAGGTCTGGCAGAAAAGCTAACTGAAGCTGCATATTAAGTTTGCCCTTTGTTGCAGTTGTAATAACATTTGCAGGTAAATTTTATTTATGTTGGTCATGGGAGAGTGAGCTAGGTCACAACTATGAGTATTAAAGGCAAAGTATACTATTAGACTAACTATTTATTCTAATTTAGCAATCATAACCAGCAGTTAGACAAGTGGCATGGGGCTGTCACAGATTAATGCTGCTTTAACTATTACAACATGTACTTAGCTTATCTAGGCGATCGCCAAATAAGTACAATATATATCTCAAAAATATTTTGCCTGATTTTTTCAGTATAAATACGGTAAGTTGATTATTGTAACTTTACTTATTTATATAAATAAGCAGCGACATCAGTCAGCGATCAGGACTAAATTTCCCCTATAAGTAGTCAAAGACCTAACTCAATCAAGATTTAGATAGTATTCCCCACAGACAATCTTGAGCATTTAGCAGCGATAGATCATAATTGCTGAGATTATGTTATTGGTTGTGACAATTAATGTTGTGAATTCACCAAAAGGATGCTGAGTGTGTTATTAACTTACAGAAGAACCTAGAACACCCAAATAACTTATTGGCATTAAACTACAAAAAACAATTGTATTTACAGTAGCAAACGGTGTTTTAGAATATTTGAGAAAATTTTTGTAAAATGCAATTAATAATAAACTAACCTTGACATCCTGGTTTTTTGACTCATCTCACGAACAACCACTGACATCAGCCGCGCATCAAGCTTCTCAACAATTCCAAATTCGTGCGGCTACACCTACCGATTTGACTGCTATTTCCCAGATTATTGCCGAAAGCTTTCACTCTCAAACTGGTTTCTGGGGATGGGCTTTTCCATTGTTACGTCTGGGTATTTACGAAGATTTCAGAAATCGGTTATCATCACCAGCACCCCACCATATTTGTTTAGTTGCTGTTGACACTACTATTACTGGCGCTAATAATTTAGTGGGAACTGTAGAACTGGGCTTGCGTTTTCATGATTCATGGAAACAAAATGGCAAAAGTTTTCTTTATCTATCTAATTTAGCTGTTGACCAAAAATATCGTCGAAATGGTGTGGCTTCAAAGTTACTACTGAGTTGCGAAACACTTTGCCAAGAATGGGGTTTTAAAGACTTATATCTCCATGTTTTAGAAGATAATCATCAAGCACGACAGTTGTATTTCAAATTAGGTTACAAAATGTATAAAGTAGAATCTAATTGGAATTTATTCTTTCTCCAACGTTCTCGTCAAATCTTCTTACACAAACACTTAAATTTTGATTCTTCTGACTAAATTTTAGGTTGTGGGATGGGATGTAAATATAGCGATCGCAGTTTTCATTCAAATTTATGTAACTAAATTCTAGTCTGTCTAGGATAAAACACTTAAGATATTTGGGCTATGTTTTAAGTCTAAGTTAGTTTTTTATTGTCCAAATCGCCTCAAAACAAATTGAGCCAAATTAGACTGATTTTTCAACTCTAGCTCAAGTGATTTTTACATAAATAGCCATACAATATATTTAATGTAATAATCCAAGTGGATTTGTAAACTAGGTTTAGAGAAAGGAAAGAGAAAGTAAAGCGTAAAATTATTGGTCAATAATGCACAGACTTGTATTGGAATTCTACACTTAATATAAAATAATTACTTATACTTTATTTAATAATAAAATAATCAAAACTCCTCAATATATAATATCTACTATGATGAAGCCATCAGTAAAATTACCCTAAATAAAAATTCCCTCATAATAACTTTGTATTTAATTTATTCATCTTTATAGAAACTTTAATTTTTTTATAGTTTAGTTTAAAGACAAATTCAGCCATATCTCATAAAATATGATTACATAATTAATGAGCGACATCTCATTCATCTCTATTATTAAATTGAACAAAAAGTTCTTGATAGTAAGATAAGCAAAAAACTAATTTGATTTAACACCAAGTTACTGCTTAACGTGCATCCCACTACCAAATTATTCAAAAGTTATAAAAAACATGGATAGCGAAAAGCACATGCGCTATCAAACCGCTATGGTATCAACTTATTACCCCGACACCAGTTTTCTTGACCATCTTGTTATGCCAGATGGAACTGAGCAATCATACGGCTCGGATATCTTGACACTTCTGCATAGTGGAAAGGTTTTTATTGTCAATAGTCGGAAGCGGAATGGGTTAATACTTTTTAAACGCTACCATGCAGAATTTGCTGGACCGGGAGCAGCGGTTGGTGGAGATTACGACAGCGATTGCCAGATGGTTCTGCGTATCGGCAATTTATCTTTATTAAGTCCAGAATCTTATGAGGAACGCCAGAAAGCCTACTTGATTCGACGACAATGGATTCGGTTGATTAAGCAAATTACCGAAAATCCGGTTCCGCAACAGCGAGTGCAGAAGATTTTAGATCAGTTTGACCAATATTTTCCATCAGAAATGGTGGCTGATTTACCTGATGAAGCCTTTGCACTTTTAGTGGGTGTTTTTCCCCAAACTGTAGGGATAGTACGTCGTTTGGGCAGTGAAATTGATGGTAGATTTAATTACTAGTTATCATAAACTGCTAGATACTAAGTATTCAAAATTTGCCATAGCTGCTTGTAGTCTTTCCAAGGTACGGGAATTTTCTTCTGGAGTCCCAATAGTGATTCGTAATCCTTCATTCAGTAGTCTGACAAGAGTTCCCGCACTTCTGAGTTGTTGATGAAGACTTTGTAAAGTAGTATTTTGTGAATCAGAATTATTTGACTGGAGACGTAGATAAACAAAGTTAGCGGCACTTTCGCCTACTTGTAAGGCTGGATGTTGCGCCAAGGTTGCTATAAGTTTGTCGCGTTCATTCTGTGTTTGTAGAATTGAACTAAGCAAAAGTTGACGATTTTGTAAAGCCACTAATGCTGCTGCCAGTGAAAAGCTAGGAAGATTGTAAGGCAAGCGGACTTTCTCTAAAATGGCGATCGCTTCTGGATGAGCAATACAATAACCCACACGCAATGCTGCTAAACGGAAAGCCTTAGAAAAAGTTCGTAAAATGATCCAATTGGGTCGTTGTACCAATTCACCTACTAAAGTATTTTGGCTAAATTCAAAGTAAGCTTCATCAATTACTACTACAATTTCTTCTGGTAAACTTCTGAGCCATGCTAATTCTGCCGCAGTGAGTAGATTAGCAGTGGGAGAATTCGGATGTACAACAAAAACTACCCGAATTGGCGGATTTTGAGTTTGGGTGATGGCTGTTTGTGCAGCTTTTATGTCTATTTCAAAATTGGTTTGATTTCTGCCAACTGTCACCACTCCGATACCCAAGGTTTGAGCTAAAATCCCATACATCGAAAAAGTGGGATTAGCTACTAGAATTGAACCTTCTCCTCCCAGACAGGTAGCAATTAATAAAGAGCGAATTAGTTCATCGGAACCATTACCAACAGAAATATTAGCAGCGGTAAACAAGGCTGAAGAAAGATTAGCCGATTCATTTACATACTCAGCGATCGCATCTTTCAGTAGCTCATGTCCGCCATCAGGATAGCGATTTGTTTCTATAACTTGCTGATATGTCCAGGCTAATTTTTCTTTTAGTTCAGGTGGTAAATCTTCAGGACTTTCGTTTGTATCCAGCCGATCAAACTTTGTGGCGACTGGTTCTGCTGTATTGCTGCTAGGGTGAGGTTTGTAAGCCGTAAATTGGGCTAAATCTGACCGAATAAAAGGAAGCATAATTTTTAGTTAATAGTCATTGGTCAATAAAACAAATAACTGAGAAAATTGCTTGTTGGTTGGTCTCATATTTTACTGCTTTACGGCAACTGACAGAAGAGGTGAATTGCTTGCCAAATTTCTTCTGTGACATTGCCTAAAGCATGATCGCTATCGAGTTCTACTAACTCTACCCAAGGACGAGAGCGTGCAAATTGGCGACTAGCAGTAATTGGAATGACCTCATCTTGTCTGCCATGCAAAATTAGCGTTGGCACCGGACGTTGCAATATATCCTCTTGGTATTGCTCTGCATCCGTGATGAAATCGTAACTTAGAGGGAGCGATCTCCCTTCTCCATAGTGGTAAACCATGAGATATTTTTCTTGTTGCCAGCGCTTCATCTCTTCATCTCCTAGCTTAGACAACCAATGAGATAAAAACCCAAAAGCTGGTGCTAACAAAATTAAGCGTTCCACTTGTTGATATTGCTGCGCCAAATGAGCAGATACCAAACCACCTAAACTAGAGCCTATTAATGTAACGGGTTCAGAATCATGAGGAAATGCTGCTGCGATTTGATTTAGTTGGCGCGTGATTGTCAACCCAGAAAAATCACCAGCATTGAGATCAGGAATGTTTAGTTGTATCGGAATTTTAGTAAAGCGATCGCCCATAGCCAGCGCTTTAGCAGATTTAGGGCTAGAAGCAAACCCGTGAAGATAAATGTATTGCAAGGCTGTAATTATTGAGGGTGATAAAATCTCAAGTTAAGAATCAGATACGAAAGTCGATAATTCTTAACTTCATATTGTTACGCCTGAAGAGGTTTAAGGAGCAGGGTAGTCCCCTTCTAAAGGTTTACCACCAGAATTGCCATTCCCGCCTGGATTGTCACCAGGGTTGCCATTGCCACCCGGATTCCCGCCTGGATTCCCATTGCCGCCGTGATTATCACCAGGGTTGCCGTTACCGCCTGGATTGTCACCAGGGTTGCCATTGCCACCTGGATTCCCGCCTGGATTGTCACCAGGGTTGCCATTGCCACCTGGATTGCCATTGCCACCTGGATTCCCGCCGTGATTGTCACCAGGGTTGCCATTGCCACCTGGATTCCCGCCTGGATTGTCACCAGGGTTGCCATTGCCACCCGGATTCCCGCCAGGGTTGCCATTGTCACTAGGGTTGCCGTTGCCACCTGGATTACCGCCAGGGTTACCATTGCCACCAGGGTTGCCGTTGCCGCCAGGGTTACCACCGTGATTATCACCTGGATTGCCATTGCCACCCGGATTGCCGTTGCCGCCAGGGTTACCACCGTGATTATCACCAGGGTTGCCATTGCCGCCTGGATTGCCGTTACCACCCGGATTGCCGTTACCACCCGGATTGCCGCCTGGATTGGCAGGAGTAATACCATTAATTGGCTGATTTATGTTGATGGTATTAATGTTTTGGTTGTCATTATTAATAGAGTTGCGAGTAGTATCTGAGATTACTTCTCCTGTTTGTAAGACAGAATCTACTGGAGAATTGTCTAACACCCCACCTTGGTCAGCTGAGTTAGAAGAATTAATAGATAACTCCATAAAAGATGGGTTTTCTATGACTCCTTGGCCGACTACGGGTGTTTGAGCTGCTAAAGCTGCAACAATTTCAGATTGAACGCTGGCGATCGCCGGATCTGGATTAGATGTATTATTTTGCTTGGTTAAATCTAATCCCTGGACTAAATCACTCGTTTCATAAAAAGTTTTGAGATCAAAATCATATAAGCCCTGAAATTCACCTTTGACGATGACCATCAGTTGTCCAGCTTGTAAAACCTGATTTTGGGAAGCTTCCTGATTCAAAACCTCAATGCCGCTATTTGTCAACGCCCCAACAATTGTGGTGTCTGTTTGCTTGTCATAACGAACAAATAATGCTGAACCACGAATTGCCGCAGCCGCACTCGGTGTTTGAATACGTGTCTGTCCTTTACCTGGTGGAATCAATAAAAGTACTGTCCCATTTGACAGATGAAAATTCCGAGTCTTGGGTAGGAATTGAAATATTGCTCGTTCTCCAACCCGTGCTAAAGAACCATCGTTAAAACGCAAATCTGCCAAAGAGGATCTGCCAGTAGACAAACCATCACCAGGAATTATCGGATCTAATTTGCGTGCTGGTCGCTTTTTGTTATTCCGAGGAAGTAATTGCACCAGATTTTGCAGATTTTGAATTTCTGCGCGAGTCAATGGAGTAACTGCGATCGCCTTCGGTGAAGGCATTATTATCACTCCCCATACACCGATCATCAAAAAAGGAATAAATTTCCAAGACATAGCTTGAACGCTGGATAGTTTAACTAAGACCACACCAAGTGAAGATAGATTCTGAAATATTAGGTTTACTTATCAGTTTTTTAGTTTTCTAACTAAATTTTCGGTGGATTTATTGAAAATTTTAGCGAAATTCTGGTATAAATCAATGTAATCAAAATTATCAAAAAATATTAAAATCAAATAATTAATTTCTAAAAGTTAACATCTTTGTTTTTTAATGATTGGGCTGAATGGTTATATTGTTTTGTTGATAAAACGTCAATGCTGATGCAACCCACAGGCTGGACAAAATTTTTATTTGCAACTTTATTAGCTTTGATTGGTGCAAATAAATGTTGCATTGGCGTAGATGTAGCGTGGGCTGCTAACTTAGATGAATCTAGTGAGCAAAATGAGGAAAACCTAGAATATTTTGCATATAACCTGGGAAGTTATAAGTTTGACCAAAACAGCCAGTTTCAGGTCAGTAATTTTGATTTACTGCTGCCTCAGCCATTTAATTTTAATTTAGCAGAGTCAAACATAATCATAGCCCAAACCACTCCTGAAACAAAACCTAATACTGAGCCTAATCCCCAACCGCCAAATTCTCCTAGCAATCCTCAACTCTTAAATAATCCACCACAACTAGAAGTACAGCCAAGAGATTTTCCTCAGCCTTCACCCATGATTATAGAAGAACTGTTGGATAAACCCTCAGCGGATAGAAATGAGAAGTTAGAGAGGCTCAGACAGATATTGCAACAAAGAAAAAAGCCAAACTCTGAAACTAATATTCTGCGGGAATTAGAACTAAGAGTCAGACAAAGACCTTTACCCCAAAAAAAGCCCACATCTGAGGCTAATGGTGTTCAGGAACTTGAGTTAAGGGTAAGACCACGACCTTTACCACAAAAAAAACCACCATTGCCAGTATCTAAGTTTAAACCAATAGGTTCCTTACAGGCTAATTTGGGCTACTTTCATACAAATAACATTTTTGCTTCTGAGTTTTTTCCGAGAGAAGATGGCTTAATTTTTTATGGTCTTAGTCTTGCTTCTGCATACTTTCCTATAGGTTCTAAAACTTATATTAATGGTTCAATTAATGGTAATTTGATTCGCTATATGGAGCAATCAAGATTTAACTATAACCAAATAAGTTTTAACGTAGGGATTTATCAACAACTTTCACCACGTATGTATGCAGAACTAGATTTTAATAATCAACAGTTTTTCTATGCTAATAGTGTTGGTCGCTTTCAAGCAGGCGATCGCTTTTTAGACGAAAATGCAGTGCGGCTATCGGTAGGAAGACGAGACCCGCTTAATTCTAGATTATTTATAGATAGCTTCTACGAATTTAGTGCCAATTTTTCTGAACCAAACAACCGCAGTCGGCTAATTAATTCTTTTTGGGTTTCTTTAAGTTATTACTTACAAGAACCATTACAAATTGGGATTAACTATCAATTAAATCTTTCTGATTTTACGCAAAGACAACGAGACGACCAGTATCACCGTCTATTTGGCCATGTTATTTACCGAGTCTCTGACTCTAGCAGTTTCAATTTACAGAGTGGCTTTAGCTTTGGGGATTCTACAGATAGAAATATTAATTTTGATAGCTGGTTCTTGAGCGTTTATTATAATTTTAAAATTGGTGAATTTTAAAATTAGTCCAAAGTCTATAGTGCAATTAACTTTTTTGACTATTGATCATTGACCATTGACCCATAACTAATCCAATCACTCCAACTACCTGCATAAAGCTTACCTGTATGAATGCCAGCTAATTCTAAAGAAAGTAAATTGACACAAGCCGTTACACCAGAACCACAGTAGACTAAAATTTCTTTAGCTGTTTCTATGGTTTCCCATCTTTGACGTTGCTGTAGTTGGGCAAGCAGATAACCTGATGAGTTTGTAACTTCTTGCCAAGGATAGTTAACTGCACCGGGAATATGACCAGCAATTTTATCAATTGGTTCTCTTTCACCACGGTAGCGATCGCTTTCTCTTGAATCTACTAAAACTACCTCTGGTAAATCTTTGCGACTTTTAACAACTTCTATATCTACTACCAATTCGGGTTGAATTTGAGGAATAAAATTCCCTGGCTGGAGTTCTGGGATAATATCTGTAACTGGGTATCCAGCTTGTTGCCATGCAGTATAGCCACCATCCATAACTACTACTTGTTCATGTCCTAGATAGCGGAGTAACCACCATAAACGAGATGCAAAAGCCAAGCGAGAATCATCATAAGCTACAACCAAAGTTTTTTGGGAATTGATCCCCATTGCTGATAACTTCTTAGCTAGATTGTTAGTATCAGGTAAAGGATGTCTACCGCCATGTTTACCCACAGGACTGGAAAGATCCTGATTTAAATCTAGATAATATGACCCTGGAATGTGGCTTATTTGATATTGTGTTTGCCCCAATTGTGGATCAGCCAAAGAAAAACGACAATCTACAATCACAACTTGGGAATCGTTGAGGTGATCGACAAGCCATGCTGGTGAAACAAAAAGTTGAGTGTTAACCATAGATATAAAAATTCAAAATAATTAAAGAATCAGAATAATATTTGACTAATCAATTTCCTAATAATACTGGACTCTTAGTCAGTGATAACTAGTCAAGCTTTTTTAAAATATTGACCATGAACATTAGTGAACCAAGTCTAATGCCAGAATTTGATCACTTTCGACCACAAGCAACAGCAGATGGTTCTTTTACCTTTTTCTCTCAAGAGTTTAATGAATCATTTCATAGTCATTTTGGTGCGAAACAAGAAAGTTATTTTAAGTTTGTTGAACCGACTCAACTAGCGCAAGCGGCGCTTAAACCAGCTGTGCGGCTATTAGATATTTGTTATGGTCTAGGATACAACACAGCAGCAGCTTTACAGACAATCTGGGCAGTAAACCCTAATTGTGATGTGGAGTTAATTGGTTTAGAACTGAATCCGACTGTACCGCAAGCTGCGATCGCTAATCATTTATTTGATCAATGGAATTACGAATACACGCCAATTTTGACTCAACTCGCTTTTGAAAAGCAAGCAAAAACCGAACGCCTGCAAGCAAAGTTACTCATTGGTGATGCTAGAGTCTCGATTCAAGAGGTAAATAAATCTGGTTTTAGTGCAGATGCGATTTTTCTAGATCCCTTTTCACCCCCTCAGTGTCCTCACTTATGGACTGTGGAATTTCTTCAACAAGTCTCAGTTTGTTTACGTAAACAAGGCCGACTGGCAACTTATTCTTGTGCCGCTTCTGTACGTACAGCACTGATATTGGCTGGATTAAAGATAGGTTCTACCCCGCCAGTTGGAAGGCGATCGCCTGGTACAGTTGCAGCTTATTCTCCAAGTACAGAGTGTTTCAGTGACTTACCACTTCCTCACCTCTCTCTAGAAGAACAAGAACATTTGTTAACTCGTGCTGCAATTCCTTACCGCGATCCACAATTAAATGATCCGCCTGATGTGATCATGATGCGACGACAACAAGAACAACAAGCTTGTTTATTAGAACCTACTTCCCGTTGGCGAAAACGTTGGTTCCTGAAAAACAAAACAGCTGACTCTATTGAAGTTAATTCTGACTTGGTTTGACAATTGTGTTGGCAAAATACAGCGAAAACACCACTAGATTTTCTCTTGTAATTGAAGCAAATATTTCCCACCAGTTCCTGGAACACATAGACCAGATTTCCAACTAGGAATAATATCGTGTTCGGTGAAAGACTGCTGATGAATAACGCAAAAGGAGCAGAGGAGAAAATTGTGCTGTTTCTTTACAGATACCCCGAACCATAACTGATTAATCTGACATGATATCAACCTGTAGATATGCGCTATAAAACTTACCCATAGGGGAATTTACACTGGGTAATTCTGCTATAAATATAGACTTAATGTTTAATCTTTTTTTTCAAAGGCTGATGTGATTGAGAGTCTGGAAAGGCGTAAATACGTCAAAATTGTTAAACATATTGACTAAACCACAGCATGAAACCCTTGTTATAGCTTGGGTATGTTTAATTCACATCAGATATTAATAGGAAGGAAGTACAGATAGCAGCAATGAAATATGTGGATAGATTTTTTGGTATTGAGATTTCTTTTTCTCTCCATTAGTCAGCGATCGCAATTGCTCCAGCACTCTTAGGCAATAGTCTGAAATGACAGATTTTCGTTATGCACAAAATAGCCATTTTGTACAGTGAATAAGTCCTAATATACAGTGCTTAAGTCCTAATATATTTAGAATTCAAATCATACCCAATGGGCAAAGTAACAATTAAAAATATGTATATAAACGTTTCAATTCCATCTAGTGATTCATAAAAACTTAAGCTATTTAAACGCTAAATGGTAAGTTAATGGATATCAAAATCTACAGTGAGCAATGAAATATGATCTTAAAATTATTCTGGTTTTCGAGGTATAAACTAGGAAAGTTAACATCAAACAAAATATTTATCAAATATGATAATTGTCAAAATAGTTTGGCAGTAAGTACAGTTTTTTTTGAAAATTATATAAAAACTCAAAATAAAAATATAATTTTCCAGCCAAATAACAAGAACAAAACACTCTTGCTATACTGAAACATTAAAAATATCCGTAAAAAACCTGATTTAACATTTGGGTGAATTTATGATACTAGAATGGATATTTAGGATGTTTGCGGCAAATTTCTCTTAGTAAAATTTTATTTTTATAAAGAAAAATATCCTCGGCATGATAAAAACAAGCAGGCTAAGAATAAGACAGCAAGCTTGTAAAAATGCAAAGTGGAGTATGGTTGCAGAGCTAAACTTGATTTTTGCAGACAGAAACTGTTAATTTAAAAAGAATGGGGTGCCTTTGTGATTTACTGGAGTGCTAATTCCACAAACTCTAATCAACAAAGTCTGAGTGGGTCAAATCCCAAAAAGAAAGTGCATAGTGGAAATGCAAATAATGAGCTAGAATGGCGGGACTTAGAGGACTATCCACTAAACTTATCCCAGCAGGAAGTAATGATTGAAGAAGGAAAAGCCGGGTCTTCTTGGGGTAAATCAGAGATTAATTCTGGCTACAATTCATCATTATCTAGAACTCTACAAGTCAAAGGCTCCAAAGTGAATTGCTTCTTTGATACTGAAGCACCAAAAATTTTAGTAGTTGACGACCATGCTGCTAGTCGGATGACAGCTGCTGCATTGTTGGCAATGGAAGGTTATGAAGTAATTGAAGCAGATAGTGGTGCGGCTGCTGTGGTGTTGGTGACACAAAAACACCCAGATTTAATTTTGCTGGATGTGATGATGCCTGGTATGGATGGGTTTGAGGTATGTCACTTACTCAAGCAGGATGAACATACGAGGTTAATTCCAGTAATTTTTATTACAGCATTAAATGATCGGCGATCGCGTATTCGCGGAATAGAAGTTGGAGCCGATGATTTTCTGACCAAACCCTTTGATCGTGTGGAACTAGCCGCGCGTGTGAAGTCCTTAGTCAGACAAAAGCGATTAAACGAAGACTTAGACCACGCAGAACAAGTGCTATTTTCAATTGCGAGAGCGATTGAAAGTCGAGATCCGAATACGGGAGATCACTGTGAACGTTTAGTCACACTAGGACAAAATTTTGGAGAATACTTGAATCTTTCTCGCTCTCAACTGCGAGATTTGATGTGGGGTGGTTATCTTCACGACATTGGTAAAGTTGGCATTCCAGATGCAGTGCTACTCAAAAATGAGCAGCTTACCTTGGAAGATTGGGAGATGATGCAGCAGCATGTTTTAATTGGGGAAAAAATTTGCCAGCCCTTACGTAGTATGCAGGGTGTAATTCCCATTATTCGCCATCACCACGAGCGCTGGAATGGTTCAGGCTATCCTGATGGACTGAAGGGGAATGAAATTCCGTTTTTAGCGCAAGTTTTCCAATTAATTGATATTTATGATGCGCTGACTAGCGAGCGGCCTTATAAAAGAGCTTTCAGCCCAGCAGAAGCTTTATCTGTGATGTGGGAAGAAACTCAAGCAGGGTGGCGAAATCCTGAACTAATGCAGCGATTTACTGATTTTATTCATACTTACAACTTGAAGTAATGTTTTCTCTTTGGGTACAGCCACACGATTTTGGATTTTAGATTTTAGATTGACCCCATGCCTAAAGTCAGGCGAACCTGTCACCTGTTTAAATTTTGAATTTTCAATCTTCAATCCAAAATTTAAAATCTAAAATTCGGTCACTCGTTGGGCGGCTTTGCCAATGCTCAAGACACACGGTCTCACCTCCTGTCTTCTGCCTCCTGCTATACTACCTTTTGGGAACTTCACGGGCGAAGATACTTCATACTTTTGATTATGGTAGTTGTAGCAATTCTAGCGGCGGGACGCGGCACAAGGATGAAATCCAGCTTACCCAAAGTTTTACATTCTTTGGGTGGGCGATCGCTAGTAGAAAAAGTTTTAGACAGCGTAGAACCGCTTTCACCCTCAAGACGAATGGTGATTGTCGGGTATCAAGCCCAAGAAGTAAAAGCAGCCATACAATCAAGCTTCAACTTAGAGTTTGTAGAACAGACAGTGCAACTAGGAACAGGTCACGCCATCCAGCAATTACTGCCTTATCTTGAGGGCTACACTGGAGATTTATTAGTGCTGAATGGTGATGTACCACTGTTACGCACCGAAACCCTGAAACAGTTATTGCTCACTCACCAACAAAATCAAAACGCTGCAACCATTCTGACTGCTCAGTTATCTGACCCCAAAGGCTATGGGCGAGTTTTCTGCGATGGTGCAAATATAGTCCAACAAATGGTTGAAGATAAAGATTGTACCCCTGCTCAAAGAGAAAATCGGCAGATTAACGCCGGGATTTATTGCTTTCGTTGGCCGGACTTAGCCAAAGTCTTACCACATTTAGAAGCTAACAATGCCCAAAAAGAATATTACCTCACCGATGCTGTCACCCAAGTTGGAAAAGTGATGGCTGTGGATGTAGCAGATTATCAAGAAATTTTAGGCATTAACGATCGCCTACAATTAGCCACAGCCTACGAAATTTTGCAAAGGCGCATCAAAGAAAAATGGCTGCTTGCAGGTGTCACCCTCATCGATCCCCATAGCATTACAATTGACGACACTGTAGAGTTACAACAGGATGTAATTATTGAGCCGCAAACTCACCTGCGGGGAAATACCAGTATTAAAACTGGTAGCCGCATCGGGCCAGGAAGTTTGATTGAAAATAGCCAATTGGGCGAAAACGTTACAGTGCAATATTCTGTAGTTACAGATAGTATTGTGCAACCCGGAACTCGGATTGGCCCTTACGCGCATTTACGTGGTCATACTGAAGTAGGAACGAATTGCCGTATCGGAAATTTTGTGGAGTTAAAAAATACTCAGTTAGGTGATAAAACCAACGTAGCCCATCTATCTTATTTGGGTGATGCCACAGCGGGGACTCAAGTAAACATTGGAGCAGGCACAATTACTGCCAATTATGATGGTGTAAAAAAACACCGGACTAAAATTGGCGATCGCACCAAAACTGGTTCTAATAGTGTGTTAGTAGCACCAGTTAATTTAGGTGATGATGTCTATGTGGCAGCAGGTTCCACAGTCACCGAAGATGTGCCTAACGATAGTTTAGTTATTGCTCGTAGTCGTCAGGTAGTCAAGCAAGGATGGCGGAGGAAAAGTGCTGAGTGCTGAGTAAGTTTTACAGATGTAGTTCAGATATGTTTAGACATTCAGCAAACGGATTGATACTCAGCACTCAGCACTAGGATATACAGCCGACTTGCGTACCAACTGCCATTTCTAAAGTGTCGCCAACTTTTTCACCGTCGTGATAGGCGGCGAGTAAGACTTGGCTAGTTTTACCCCAAGCGATCGCCCCACTGGCATCTAGGGCGATCGCCCCTAAATCTCTTTGATGTTCGTGGGCTTCAGTAAACGAGCGTTGTATAGCATCTTTGAGCGTCATCCCATCAGTAACCCGCACGACAATCCTTGGTGCTAAACACTCATCGATAATATCTTCGCCAATTCCAGTACAGCTAACAGCCGCATAACTAGTGGCGTAATTACCAGCTGGCATTGCCGAATCACTTACCCGACCAATCCTCTCAAAGCCTTTACCGCCTGTGGATGTACCTGCGGCGATGCCACCATGAGCATCTAAAGCTACTACGCCAATCGTGCCACGTCCAGCATTGCTGGTGGTTTCTAATAATTCTGGCTCGGCTACTACCCCAGCCATTGTGCTTTTAAAATTATCTTGACGTTCCTGAATCCACTCTTGTAATCGCAAATCAGTTAAAGCATTGTAGCTGGGTACTTGTAACTCTCGCGCTAATTCAGCTGAACCATAATCTGACAATACGCGGTCAGGAGAATTTTGTAAGAAATATGCTAATTCAATAGGATTTTTTACCCGCGAGACATTAATCACACCACTAAAACGTCCTGAGATGCCATCCATTAAAGCCGCACTCATACGAATTTGACCATCAGATTGCAGTACCGAACCAGTACCAGCATTAAATCTGGGGTCATCTTCCAACAGTTGGCAACCCCGCAGCACTGCTGCGGAAGCGTTTGCCCCTGATAATAACAAAGCATAAACTTCTTCGATAACTGCATGGAGCGATCGGCGTACTGCCTCTAATCCTCCTTTGCCGTGGAGAGAACTACCTGCTCCTCCATGAATAATTAATTTGGGTTGCACCTTTACCTGCATCTATAATTGTTTGCGCTATTTGCGTCTGAATTCAAGTTGATTTTACACTTCATACTTCATAGTTCATACTTCATATTTCACCCCTTAGTCTGTTTTCGCTTCAGAACGGCGACGGCGGCAACGTTCTGAGCAGTATTTCACCTCATCCCAGCAATCTTGCCACTTCTTTCGCCAAGCGAAGGGACGTTGACATACAGGGCAGATTTTTGTGGGCAGGTCAGATTTAGAACGATAGCGCCCCATATAAATACTGTGAAGATATAATGTTAAGTTTTGAGAGAGACGGAAAATAATTATAACCAGTTTGCTACAAAGGCGGGAGACTTTAGCTCATAAATAGCAATGCGATTGATTTTTAAATTGATGTCTCTACAAATCGCCAAATAATATAGTTATTTTTGATACAAAAAATTAATTTAGGCGTTGTTTGTTATCCGCTGAAAGACTAATCACTGCCGAATGGGAATTGTAATGACAAACTCCGTTCCCTTTCCTGGTTGGGAGTAACACTCCAACTTGCCACCATGTTTTTCAGTAATGATTTGATAACTGATGGACATTCCCATACCTGTTCCCTTACCAACAGGCTTGGTGGTAAAGAAGGGATTGAAAATTTGTGTTTTAATTTGTTCTGACATTCCCATCCCGTTGTCAGCGATCGCCATTTTTACCCAACCAGAATTAATTACGGAAGTATGAATTGTAATTGTTGGTAGTTCATCTTTCCCCATTCCCATTTCTAAAGCATCAATGGCATTGGTGAGAATATTCATCAATACCTGATTGAGTTGTCCGGCGTAGCATTCTACTAAAGGTAAAGAAGCATAGTCTCTAATGACTTGGATTTCGGGAAATTCGGGTTTTTGTTTGAGACGATGTTGCAAAATCATTAAAGTACTATCTATACCTTCGTGAATATCTACTTCTTTAAATTCAGCTTCATCCATACGTGAGAAGGTACGCAGTGATAACACAATTTGACGGATGCGTTGAGTCCCTATTTTCATAGAATGCAAGATTTTAGGTAAATCTTGCTGAATGTAATCTAAGTCAATTTCCTCCGACAAATTTTGAAATTCTGGCAGGTTCATAGGTTGACATAAGTTAATTACCTGCAATAAATCTTGGGTATGTTCTTCCAGATGAGTGAGATTACCATGAATAAAATTGACAGGATTGTTGATTTCATGAGCAACTCCTGCAACTAGTTGACCTAAACTTGACATTTTTTCAGCTTGAATCATTTGTGCTTGGGTACGTTGCAGTTCTTCTAGAGTTTGGGCTAAATCTTTTGCTTGTTGTCGAAGTTGAGCCTCGATTTGTTGGCGATCGCGGATATCACGAGCGATCATTGATAAAAATTCTATTTCTCCCTGTTCATTTTTATGGGCAATCATCACCTGAGAAACTGGAAATTCTTCTCCACTACGACTGCGTAATCTAGATTCTCCAGACCAGACACCCTTCTCAAGTAAAGTAGGTAGGCTCTGTGTCTGCAATGTTTCTAACATTGAGGGTTCTATAAGCTCGCTGATATGAAACTTATCGGTTTCTGAGGGAGAAATGCCTAAAATCTTCTGACCTGCTTGGTTAAGATAGCGATTATTTCCATTCACATCAGCTATACCAATAATATCTGTGGTTGCTTCGAGAATCGCTAGTAATCTGCGTTGTTCTTGTTCTACTTGTTTACGCTGGCTAATATCGCGCACTACCGAAAGTGCATGGGGTTTGCCATTGTAGCTTAAGAGTTTGCCTGTGACTTCGATATCAAAGCAAGTACCATCTTTGCGAATGTCTACACCTTGAGTGTGAAATTCATCACCCATCTTGATGGAATTAATAAATTCTCCAAATTTCTGCAAAGAATCTGGATGGATAAAATCTGGAGGACTTAATTGAACTAATTCTGCTTGAGAGTAGCCGTGCATCTGACAAAAAGCCGGATTGGCAGCAACAATCTTACCACTATTTAGATCCACAACACTGATGCCATCACTAACAGTCTCGAAAATACTCCGATACTGAACTTCTTGTTGACGTAAAGCTGCCTCAGTTGCTTTGCGATCGCTAATATCTCTCGCTACCCAAACTACCTTGTTCTCATCCATTACAGAAACATTACCCTCAAACCAAATCTCTTGATCGCCAATGGGCAAGCTATATTCGATTGTGGCATTTTTCTTTGTCTTAAGTACCTTTTGAATACATTCCACAAAATAGTCAGCAAGGTCGGTGGGTAAAACTTCATGGGTGGTTTTACCTATAAGTTCTGTAGGCGGTTTGTATAGTGAAGGCGCACAACTAGGAGCAATTTTTAGATATCGTCCTTCGGAATCAACAACGATAATTACATCTTGGATGGCGTTAAACAATGTGAGTAATTCTGCTTCAGAAGTTTTGAGGGCGAGTTCTGTTTGGTAATTACTGTGTAAGAGTTGTTGAGTTGCTTGCAATTCCTGTTCTAATTGAATGATTCGTTTGCTAGATTCACTTTTAGATTGTGCTAACTGTTGCTGCAACTCAGCGTTTTGTTGACGCAGCAAAGCAATTTCTTGTTCAAGCACTGCATTATTCATAAATTTTCCTCTTATTGATTATCGCAGGGGAATTAAGATGACAAATTCTGTACCTTCTCCCGGAGAGGATTTGCATTGGATGGAACCGCCGTGTTTTTCAACGATAATTTGACGGGCGATCGCCAATCCTAATCCTGTACCTTTCCCCACCGCTTTAGTTGTAAATAAATGGTTAAATATCTGTTTTTTTACATCTTCCGGCATCCCATTACCATTATCGGCAATTGATATTTTTATATGTTGATTTTCTAATGATGTTTTAATGATGATCCGATTAATATTAGCTTGAATTTCGGCATAACTGCGTTGGTTATTAGATTCTTCTAAAGCGTCAATAGCATTAGCTAGAATATTCATAAAAACTTGATTTAGTCGTCCAGGAAAACACTCAAGCTGCGGCAGGTTATCATAATCAGTAATCACTTCAATAGCCGGACGTTGTTCATTGGCTTTGAGGCGATGTTTGAGAATTAAAATTGTGCTGTCGATGCCTTCGTGGATTTGGAATGGTACTTTATAATCTTTATCAGCGCGGGAAAAAGTGCGGAGACTGGTGCTAATATTTTTCAGGCGATCGCAAGCTATCACCATTGCATCAATGACTTTGGGTAAATCTTCTAAGCTATAATCTAAATCAATTTCTTCGGCATGATGGAGAATTTCATCACTGGGGAAGGGTAAAGTTTCTTGATAGAGTTTTAAGTGTTCAACAATATCAGCCAGGGTCGGTTTAGCTTGTTTGAGACTAGCAGCAATAAAGCCCAAAGGATTATTCATTTCATGGGCAACTCCAGCTACTAAATTACCCAATGCAGACATTTTCTCACTTTGGACAATTTGTAATTGGGCTTGTTGTAAGTCTTGTAATGCTTGTCCGGCTTTTTGGTAAAGTTGGGCATTTTCTAAGGAGATGGCGGCTTGAGAAGACAAAAGATGAATTATGTTGAGGCGATCGCGAGTAAATACCCCGGAAGTTAACTTATTTTCTAGGTAGAGTATACCTACCAAATATCCTTGATTAACTATCGGTGTGCAAAGTACACTTGGGGGTTGATGTTGCAGCATATATTCCCCAATTACCCCTGGTATATCTGTTTGGCAATTGTCTATCACCAGTGTTTCTTGGGTATTTATGACATAATTGATAATTTTTTTGGGAATATCTGGGCAAATATCGAGTAATTGCGGCTCTAGAACAGTGTTTAATTTTCCCTGCTCAATTAAACCAATTGCTTGAACTTGCCAAGTCTGATTTTGAGATAGCAACAATATAGCTTTTTTTGCACCAGAGTTTTCGATAATAATCTGGATTAGATTAGCAATGAGTTCGTCTAATTTTAAAGAACTAGAAATTGCCTGAGCCGCTTTCAGCACAGAGGTAAAATCGAGAATTTCTGAATAATTAGTGCTGTCGCTAGTAGAAGTGTGAGTCGATGAGACAGTCCCACGAAAAGCTATAGTTTCTAAGGGATTAAGGTTGATGCGTTGTTGTTGCAGTATTGGTTGGAGTAATTGAGGATAGGTTTTTTCTAGATGATTAACTTTCGCTTTTGCTCCCCAATGAGCATAACAGTAGTAGGCTTCCTGCATATAACCTGCGGCAATTTTATCTTTGCCCCAGTTGAGGTAGAATTTAGCTGCAAGTTCGTTAGCTAGAGCTTCTTCTTGGATGTACGTGTTTTCTTTGGCTCCAGAGATGGCGCGATCATAAAAATCTCCTGCTTCATAGAACTTTCCGAAAATCCGATGTTTTTCTGCCTCCACCAAATCAATTTTATGCTGGTGATTCATCGGGGCATAGTGCGCCCAATGCTGAAGTTTGCTTTGGTTTTCAGCTACACGCTGTAAAACTTCTGATGTCTCATCTGGGTGTTGATGCAACTTTGCCAAAGCCAGGAGAGAATCATAGAAATAAAAAGCAGGTTCACTGACTAATCCTGCACCAGCCATAAAATAGCGCCTGACTTCAATTGCATAATTTTCGGCTGCTTCTAGTTCTGCAAACAAGAAACAAAGCATCAGCTTATACAAAGAGAAAATGTACAACCCATACCCATCATTGGCGGATTGCAGTAGAGAAACAAATTCATTTTCTTGTAAGGCTTCCCCAGATAAAATAGTGGGTTTCTCTGTCAAACTCAGCAGATTTAACACAGCTTGCCAATATATGCGGCAATAATTGGCTGTGGTTAATTGGTTAAGCTGCATTAACCCGTTGCAGTAAGCGCGAGTCTCTTGTTCTAATGTCATTAGAGACTGACCACAACAAAAAGCATAAAAGCAAAAATTGTGGGCGTTGTGTCCAGCAAACTCTAGATCGCCGACTTCTAGCCCAATGCTATATCCTTCTTGCAAGAGTGGGAGGGTTTCTTTGATGTGAGATTTGCGTTGGCGAATGTATAGTCCCAGGAGGAGACATACTTGCGGTTTAGCCGCTTTAGCATCTAGTTTTGCGACAACTTGGAGTGCTAATTGACCAAACTCTGTTGCTGTATCCACATCTTGCAAGAAATTACATAGCAGCACACTATAAGAGCAATAAATATAGCCTGTAGCTGGCGTGTTGCCATACTGAATGGATGTTCTGACTGATAAAGAAATTAGTAAGGGAAACAAGGGAGAGCCAGAAAGGTAAGCTACAGGCATGATGCTACCAGCAATTTGCAAAATTGCTATTTTTGTGGCATCGGTCATCAGGCTGAGATGAACTAAATCTGCGATGTTTCTGTTGCCTATCAGTTCCCCGATCGCCTGAATTTCTTGTTGAATATCTGCTGGTGTGGGTGTTGCAGGAAAGGTAACGCCAAGCTGTTGCAAAATTGTTTGGGCGATCGCAATGGCTTCGCTAAATTTATTCTGGGAAACTAGAGATTGAATTTTAATTCGGTAAACATTCACCTGTTCAGGTAAGGATTGTGCTTGCTCGATGACAATGTTAATCAGTTGTTCCATCACCGCAAAATCACCGCACAGCATTGCCAATTCCGCGGCTAATTCATGCAAGGCGATGGTGATTTCATACTGTTGTTGCCAAGCTTGTTCTCCCAACAGTGACAATCCCACTGTGGCATATTCCCGCGCTGCTAAATAAGCGGTGGCGGCTTTCGCTTTACGACATGCTGTTAGGTTCAGTTGTGCAAGTTCCTCTCGTTCTGTTGCTTGAGTAATCAAACTGGTGCCGTGATTTAATTGATTAACCAGTTCAAAAATGCGTTCTTCTCTGGCGGCGGGAGAAATTTTTTGTAAGAGTAGTTGTCCGATGCGGTAATGAGTTTTATGCTTTAGTGCTGCGGGAATTAATGAATAAGCCGCTTGTTGGATGCGATCGTGTAAAAATCTGTATTGAACTAATGGTTGATGATTGACATCTTCTCGAACTGCTTCATCATGAATATCTCTTTGATAAAACTTATAAATGTTATTAATTGGTAAAATTAACCCTGACTGCAAGGCTCTCCATAAATCAGCCGCAGCCTCAATTTCTGATATTTCTGCAACAATTGCTAAAGTTGCCAAATCAAATTGATTACCAATATAAGCTGCTAACTGTAATACATTTTGAGTTGCTAAAGGCAGCCTTTGTAATTGAAATGCCATAAAATTCACAACATCATTTGTCACTGCTTGCTGACTTACTTGTGTAATGTCGCATTCCCAGCAACCTAAATCAAAGTTAAATTTAATTAATTTATCTTGATGCAATGCTTTGAGAAACTGAGTGGCGAAAAATGGATTACCTTGAGTTTTTTGAGATACAAGTTGTGAAAGATTCCCAGCTAACTTTTCTGGACATCTCAGTGTTTCCGCAACTAATAGATTAACTTGTTCTTGACTTAGTGGTAATAAATTAATTGTATTAATTGTTGTTTGTGTTTTAGCAATTTCACCTAAAATTAACATTAATGGATGTATGGGAGTGACTTCGTGATCACGATAAGCTCCAATTAACAAAAGATGTGATGTATCAGTCATTAATAGTTGCATTAACTTTAATGAGGCTGAGTCTGCCCATTGCAAATCATCTAGAAATATTACTAAAGGATGTGCTGCACTGGTAAAGACTTTAGTAAATTTTTGAAATATTAAATAAAATCTATTTTCGCCTGTTGTTCCTGATAATTCTGGTATGGTTTGTTGTCTACCAATAATCCGTTCTAATTCGGGAATTACATCAATAATTACCTGTCCATTTTCGCCAACAGCATCTAATATTTTGTTTTTCCATTGCTGGATTTGAGCCTCGCTTTCGCTTAAAAATTGACCAATTAAATCTCGGAATGCTTGCACAAATGCACTAAAAGGAATATTCCGATGAAACTGATCAAATTTGCCTTTAATAAAATAACCATGTTGTCTAACAATCGGTTTATGTACTTCGTTGACAACTGCTGTTTTCCCAATCCCCGAAAAGCCAGCAACTAATATTATTTTAGATGCGCCAATGCTAACACGCTCAAATGCTTGCAGTAGTTTTTCTACTTCGGCTTCTCGTCCATACAGTTTATCAGGAATGATGAAGCGATCGCACACATCTCTCTGTGCAATGGGGAAACTCTCAATTTTGCCATTTTCTTGGAGTTGAACCAAACATTTTCCTAAATCATATTTCAATCCCAATGCACTCTGATAGCGGTCTTCGGCATTTTTCGCCATCAATTTCATCACGATATCAGAAATTACCTGGGGAATCTCTTCTCTGTTCTCCAATACCGCAGGTGTTTTCGCAATATGACAATGTACCAACTCCATCGCATCATTTGATTTAAAGGGTAATTCTCCTGTGAGTAACTCATAAAAAGTCACCCCTAAAGAATAAAAGTCAGTCCGATAGTCAATCCCCCGATTCATTCTCCCGGTTTGTTCTGGAGAAATATAAGCCAATGTCCCTTCTAAAACATTGGGATTAACTAGGGTTTGGGTTTCTCGTGGTAGTAAAGATGCAATACTAAAGTCAATTAATTTAACTTGTTTGGTTTCGGGGTTAATTAAAATATTGCTGGGTTTAATATCTTTATGAATAATGCTTAGGTGTAGACCGTCGCAGGCATTGCGGTAAAGTATTTCTAAAGCGTTGCATAAAGCGATCGCTATTTCTAAAAATTCCTGTAGAGATTGTAAGGTTTCCCCCATTCCCGACTTCCAATTCTCTATTCCCCATTCCTTAAGAGAAATCCCTCCAAAGTCTTCCATGACTAACACATAGCCATTTTGGTAAGGTTCCAAGCTATAAGTTTGGAGAATTAAAGGAGAGTTGAGATTTTTGGCAATGGTATATTGGTTGCGAAATTGAACTAATTCACTAAAACTGGGGTAAGGATTTTTCAGCAGTTTAATCACTACAGGTAATGAGTCAGTTTGTCGATACCCTCGGTAAACCTGGGTTCTAGAACCGTTGTAGAGTTCTTGAGTGATGTGATATCCAGGAATACTGAGTATTGTGCTAACCATACGGCTAAATCCTGATGATTGACAGTTTTAGTTTTCCCAGTTTATTAAATTTTTTATAAAGATGAGCAAAAATTTATAATGGTATTTTAATCACAAATTCCGTTCCCACACCCAAAGTCGAGTTGCAACTCAATTTTTCGGCGTGGATTTATTCAACAATTTGTCGGGCGGTCGCTATTCCTAAACCGGTACCATTTCCTACAGATTTCGTAGTAAATAAATGGTCAAAAATTTTGTGTTTAATTTCTTCGCTAATCCTTTTACCATTGTCGACAATTGAGATTTTTAACCAGCAGTTTCCTATGAAATTTTTAATAGTAATTTTATTTGCATTTAACTTAATTTTTGCAAGTTTAAACCTGTGATTAAAATCATCTACAGCATCAATTGCATTCGCTAAAAGATTCATAAATACCTGATTTAATTGTCCAGAAAAACAATCTATTGGTGGTATTTCAGCGTATTCTGTAAGAATAAAAATCTGTGCGGTAGTCAATACCCTGGTTCATTGTTCCTGTTTGTTCTGGGGAAATGTCAGTTAATTTGACTTCTTGGGTTTCGAGATTAATTAAGTAGTCTCTCAATATCCTCGATAAACGATAGTTCTGGAGTCATTGTATAGTTCTTCGATGAATTTGTAGTTGGAAACACTGAACATACTATTACAGATCGGCGTAAATAAACAGACCATCTGGAATTGCTAAAAGGCTTGTGTTATCACTATTCTTTCTTTTTCCTTTTGACTCCTTCAGAGTGATGCTCCTTCGTCGCTAACGCAACTTGCTTTTCCTAAT
Source organism: Nostoc sp. C96 (assembly GCF_059384975.1). Classification (NCBI taxonomy): domain Bacteria; kingdom Bacillati; phylum Cyanobacteriota; class Cyanophyceae; order Nostocales; family Nostocaceae; genus Nostoc; species Nostoc sp. C96. The sequence continues at coordinate 4,319,118 of NZ_CM182020.1, forward strand.
CGGAGACGCTACGCGTAGCGTCTCCGTAGGGGTACAAGTCGGGAAACCCACCCAACGCAGCGGCTCACTTTTTACTTTTGCCTTGTTGTACTACTGAGTTACTAAATACATCTACTTAGTATTTCCATACACACATTATTCAAAACAATTCAGATCAACTTTTTTGCTTTTGAAGTCCCCTAGAGAAATTTGGGAATACTAAAGTCAGAAATTCTCCAGCCTGAACGCAGTTATGGTTAGTATTCCAGTCAGTATTTCCGGATATATAGTCGGCGAACAAATTTATGATGGTTCCAGAACTATAGTTTACCGAGCAGTACGAGAAACTGACAATTTACCTGTAGTCATTAAACTGCTAAAAAACTCTTATCCTAGTTTTAGTGAACTTTTATCTTTTTGCAATCAGTACAGCATTGCCAAAAATCTCAACTCACCTCTTATTATTCAAACCTATAGCCTCGAAGCATATAAAAATGCCTATGCGTTAATAATGGAAGATTTTGGCGGAATTTCTCTTCCAGAATGGAAAGCTAAGAGTAGGCAAGAATTTCTAGAGGAGTTTTTAGAAATTGCAATTTCACTGTGTAGAACCTTAGATATTTTATATCACGATCGCATCATTCATAAAGATATTAAACCCAGCAATATCTTAATTAATCCTGTAACCAAACAAGTTAAATTAATTGATTTTAGCATTGCCTCTTTATTACCGAGAGAAACACCAGCGATTGTTAATCCTAATGTCTTAGAAGGGACACTTGCTTACATTTCTCCGGAACAAACCGGAAGAATGAATCGCCCAATTGATTACCGGACTGATTTTTATTCTTTGGGTGTGACTTTCTATGAATTACTCACCGGAGAATTACCTTTTCAATCAAATGATGCGATGGAATTGGTACATTGTCATATTGCGAAAATGCCTACAGCATTAGGGAACAGGAAACAGGGAATAGGGAATAGGGAAGAAATTCCGCTAGTAATTTCTGATATTGTGATGAAGTTGATGGCGAAAAATGCTGAAGACAGATATCAAAGTGCTTTGGGAATAAAATATGATTTAGAAAAATGTCTATCTCAACTCCAAGAAACAGGTACGATTGAACATTTTGAAATTGGACAACGGGATATATGCGATCGCTTCATTATTCCTGATAGACTTTATGGTAGAAAAGCGGAAGTAGATACTCTATTACAAGCATTTGAGCGAGTCAGCCAAGGTGCAACAGAAATGATGCTTGTTACTGGGTTATCTGGAATTGGGAAAACAGCAATTGTTAATGAAGTTCATAAACCAATTGTTAGACAACGTGGTTATTTTATCAAAGGTAAATACGACCAATTTCAACGGAATATTCCCTTGGGTGCTTTTGTCCAAGCATTCCGTGACTTGATAGGTCAAATCTTAACTGAAAGTGATACACAAATTCAACAATGGAAAAATAAAATTTTAGCGGCTGTGGGTGAAAATGGCGGGGTAATTGTGGAAGTTATTCCCGAATTAGAAATCATCATTGGTCAACAGCCACCTGCTATAGAATTATCAGGCACAGCAGCACAAAATAGATTTAATTTATTATTTCAAAAGTTTACACAAATATTTACCTGTGCTGAACATCCCTTAGTGATATTTTTAGATGATTTGCAATGGGCAGATTCAGCATCATTAAACTTAGTCCAGCTTTTAATGGCTGATACAGGTTATCTATTCTTAATTGGGGCGTATCGTAATAATGAAGTCAAACCAGCAGATCCGTTAATGTTGACTTTGAATGAAATTCAAAAAACACAAGCCACAATTAATACTATTACTTTAGCACCGCTAAATCAATTACAACTAAATCAGTTAGTAGCCAACACTCTGAGATGTGCAGAAAATTTGGCATGGAATCTTTCTGTATTAATTTATCAAAAAACTCAGGGGAATCCATTTTTTGCTAACCAATTTCTGAAATCATTACATCAAGAAAATCTCATCCAATTTGATTTTGCCTTGGGTTGTTGGCAATGTGATATTGCTCAAGTCAATCAACTGGCACTTACAAATGATGTTGTGGATTTTATGGCATGGCAATTACAAAAAATGCCACAATCTACACAAAATGTCTTACAATTAGCGGCTTGTATTGGCAACTCTTTTGATTTAGCAACTTTGGCAATTGTTTCTCAGCAGTCAGAGATAGAAACTGCCGCAGATTTGTGGAAAGCGTTGCAAGAAGGATTAATTTTACCAATTAGTGAAGTTTATAAATTTTATCAGGGAATTGAAGGCGATCGCTTGACCCTAGAACCAGGTAATACTACTAAACAATTAGCAAAATATAAGTTTTTACATGACAGAGTACAGCAAGCCGCCTATTCGCTGATTCCCCAAGAGCGAAAACAAGCAACTCATTTGCAAATCGGACAATTACTCCAACAAAATCTATCTGACACCGAACAAGAAGAAAAAATCTTTGATATTGTCGGACATTTGAATAAAGGCATTCAGTTAATTACAGAACAAAAAGCACAGGAGAAACTGGCGCAACTTAACTTAAAAGCAGGCACTAAGGCAAGAAATTCTACAGCATATTCCGCAGCGAGAATATATTTCCAAACTGGACTAGAACTATTATCAGAAGATTGTTGGGTTCAGCAGTATGAATTGGCGTTGCATCTCCATATTGCCGCGGCTGAAGCGAGTTATTTGAATAGTGACTTTGCCAGTATGGAACAGATAGCAACCATAGTATTGCTATCGGCGCACACAATTTTAGATAAAGTTAAAATTTATGAAATTCAAATTGCCGCCCAAGTTTTACAATGTAATGTGTTGGAGGCGATCGCAGTTGGCAGAACAGCATTAGCACAATTGGGGGTTGAACTGCCACAAGCACCTGATCCAGCCTTGACTGGCCAAATCCTACAAAACCTGAATACTCAACTTGCAGGCAGAAACATTGCCGACTTGATCAATCTGCCATTAATGACAGATCCCACCACAGAAGCAGCAATCGAAGTGTTGGGAATGCTGTTTTCACCTATCATCCAAGGAATGCCCGGTTTATTACCCTGGTTAAGTTCAATGATGGTGAGTTTATCTCTGCAATCAGGTAATACTGTGTCATCCACAACTGGATATGGCATTCACGGGATGGTTTTGTGTGCATTCTTAGAAGATGCGGTCACAGGCTATGCCTTTGGTCAGTTAGCTATCAACTTACTAGAAAAATTTCATATCCAAAAGCATAAATCCGTTGTCCTTTCTTTGTTTGGCTGCTTTATTCAACATTACCAAGAGCGATTAGATGCCACAATTCCCTTGCTGTTAACCGCCTACCAAACTGGCATCGAAACCGGAGATTTTTTACATGCTGGTTTTGCTTTGGGTGGTCACAGTGATGGCAGATTTTTCACTGGTGAAGAACTGCATAGTTTTGTTAAAGCTATGGCTGATTATAGTCTGGCATTGTCTCAGGTAAAACAATATTCGGCTCAAGTCTATTTGAATTTGGGTAAACAGGCGGCAGAAAACCTGATAGAACCAGTCAGCGAACCAGATTACTTGATTGGGAATACCTACAATGAAACATTGATGCTGACTAAGCACCAGCAGGATAATGACTTAATTGCGATCGCCCAAGTTTATATCTATAAACTGCTACTTGCTTGCTATTTTGCTAATTATACCAATGCACGCAACTATATTGACCAAGCCCAGCCTTGTTTGATGGCAGTATCAGGATCGATTTTTGTGCCGATTTTCCATTTTTATGCGGCGCTAACTTATCTAGGACTTGTCCCCACCCAGCCAGAACCAGAACAAGCCGAACTGCTGGCGGTTGCAGCCAGCCACCAAACAGTTCTGCACCAATGGGCGTGTTATGCGCCGATGAACCACTTGCATAAATGGTATTTAGTCGAGGCTGAACGTCATCGAGTTTTGGGTGAAAAATTTGCCGCCAGTGAGTGTTATGACGAAGCGATAAATCTGGCTAAAGAACATCAATTGATCAACGAAGAAGCCCTCGCCCAAGAATTAGCAGCCAAGTTTTATCTGCAATGGGATAAACAGCGCATAGCGGAGGAATACATGATTCAAGCCTACTACGCTTATGCCCATTGGGGTGCCAAAGCCAAAATTGCCGACTTAGAAAAACACTATCCCCAATTACTTGCACCGATATTACAATCAACTCGTGCGGCGATTACAACTAATGAAACTATCCTGGCTTCAGGAATTTTCACCTCTACCAGTTCCCCCACTTCTAGTAACAATATATCCGATACCCTCGATTTAAAAGCAATTCTCACAGCTTATCAAACTCTAGCTGGTGAAATGGAACTAGGAAAACTGCTGTCAACATTGCTGGCGATTGTTGTCAAAAATTCTGGGGCTGATAAATGTGTCTTAATGTTATTGCGAGATGAGCGCCTGTTCATCAAAGGCTTGATGACAGAAGGAAAACCGCCAGTTGTATTGCAGAGGATTCCGGTTGAAGACAGTCAAGAAATTCCCCACAAGTTAATTTACAAAGTCAAGCATAGCCACCAAACTGTTGTGCTACGGGATGCAACCGCAGATTATACCTTAGCCAACGACCCATATATTCTACGTCAACAGCCTAAGAGTATATTGTGTAGTCCGATTTTGCATCAAGGTAAATTGCTGGGCATTTTATATCTAGAGAATAATTTAGCAACAGGAGCCTTCACTAGCGATCGCGTCGAACTGTTGAATTTACTCTGCACGCAAGCGGCGATTTCTCTAGCAAATGCCCGACTTTATGAGCGAGAACAAGAAAAATCCCATTCCTTACAAACATCCCTGGCACAATTACAACAAACTGAAGCATCTCTGGCGCAAGAACGAGAATTTTTAAATGTCATCATTGACAATATTACAGATGGCATTGTTGTTTGTGATGCTAATGGCAAATTGACCTTATTTAACAAAGCAACTTATGAATTTCATGGCTTACCAATAGCATCATTACCCTCTGAACAATGGGCCGAACATTTTGACCTTTATCAGCCTGATGGTCAAACACCTTTATCAACCACAGAAATTCCTTTATTCCGTGCCTTGCAAGGGGAAAAAATCGAAAACGTCGAGATGGTAATTGCACCTAAAAATGGTACAAAGAGAATTTTGTTAGCCAGTGGTCAAGCAATCTTTGATGCTTGGGGTAACAAAGTTGGTGCGGTAGTGGTGATGCGAGATATTAATGAGCGCAAACAAGCTGAACTAGCGTTAAAGCAAAAATCCCTAGACTTGCAACAAGCTCTCCAAGATTTACAAACAGCACAATTGCAAATCATTCAAAGTGAAAAAATGTCGGCGTTGGGTAATTTAGTTGCGGGTGTAGCTCATGAAATGAATAATCCCTTGGGTTTTATTTCGGCAACTCTCAAACAAACTAAACCAAATTTGGAGGATATCATTGAACACTTAAAACTCTATCAATCAACTCTAGAAAATCCCAGTGATGAAATTCAAGACCATGCCGAAGAAATTGATTTAATTTATCTTTTAGAAGATTTACCAAAAACGATAGATGCAATGATGATAGCTGGCGATCGCCTGAAAAATATTAGCACAAGCCTGCGTACCTTTTCCCGTGCTGATAAAGATTACAAAGTCCATTTTAATCTTCATCATGGTATTGATAGTACAATTTTAATTCTCAAACATCGCCTGAAAGCTAATGAACAACGTCCAGCCATAGAAGTCATCACCGAATACGGAGATTTACCTCAAATAGAATGTTTCCCTGGACAGTTAAATCAGGTGTTTATGAATATTATTGCTAATGCAATTGATGCCTTAGAAGAAGCAAGTGTAGGTAGAAGCTTTCCCGAAATAAAAGCTCATCCCAACCAAATTAAAATTACAACATGGTGCTTAGATAAATTCGTCAAAATATCAATTTATGATAATGGTAAAGGGATACAAGAATCAGTTAAAGAGAAAATATTTGACCATTTATTTACCACTAAAGAAGTAGGTAAAGGCACAGGATTAGGATTAGCAATTGCTCGACAAATTGTTGAAGAAACCCACAGTGGTAAGTTAAGTTGCAACTCTGTTTTAGGACAAGGTACAGAATTTGTGATTGAAATTCCAGCGTGAGCTTGACAGAACAAGGCAAAAGTAAAAAGGCAAAAGTAAAAAGTTAAAAGGCAAAATAAATTTAACATTATACCATTTCACGAAAAAAATGATACAAATTTATGGGTTTTTCATTCTTTCCCCCTGCTCCCTGCCCCCTGCGGTCTATTTGTATCAAACTTAAAGTGAAACGGTATTAGGCTATGGGTAGAGAAATTATAAATTCAGTTCCTTCACCCACAACAGAATTAACAATGATTTTACCGCCATGTTTTTCTTCGATAATTTGTCGGGCGATCGCTAATCCTAATCCTGTACCTTTACCTACTTCTTTGGTAGTAAATAAATGGTCAAAAATCTTGTATTTAATTTCTGCGGTCATTCCTTTACCATTATCGGTAATTGATATTTTTAGCTGGCGGTTTTCTATAAAAGTTTTAATAGTAATTGTATTTGGATTTAACTTGATTTCTGCAAATTCACGCCCGCCATTCGAATCATCTAAAGCATCAATTGCATTCGCTAAAATATTCATAAATACCTGATTTAATTGTCCAGGAAAACAATCTATTGGCGGGATTTCACCGTAATTTGTAATTACTTCTATGGCTGGACGTTGTTCGTTAGCTTTCAGGCGATGCTTGAGAATTAAAATTGTGCTGTCGATACCTTGATGAATATTAAATGGCACTTTGTAATCTTTATCGGCACGGGAGAAGGTGCGAAGACTAGTGCTAATATTTTTTAATCTTTCGCAGGCTATTACCATTGCATCAATTACCTTGGGTAAGTCTTCTAAAGTATATTCCAAGTCTATTTCTGCGGCATGGTCAAGAATTTCTGTATGAGCTTCAGGAAAAATATCTTGATATAATTTTAAGTGTGCAAATATATCTGCAAGGGTTGGTTTAACTTGTTTGAGGCTGGCAACAATAAAACCCAGAGGGTTATTCATTTCATGGGCTACCCCTGCTACTAAATTACCCAACGCAGACATTTTTTCATTTTGTACCATTTGTAATTGAGCTTGTTGCAAATTAGAAAGTGCTTGTTCTAATTCTTGAGATTTTTGTTTGAGTGCGATTTCAGCAAGTTTGCGTAAGCGTAGCTCGTCGTAGACATCGCTTACATCAATCACTACCCCATCCCAGATAATTGCACCATCTGCTTGCAGTTCCGGTCGGGCTTTAGATTGAATCCATTTTACAGTTCCAGAAGGCAAGAGAATTCGCCATTCTTGCTCAAACGGAGTCATATTTTGGGCAGATTCAGCAATTGCTTGGGCAACAACTGGGTCATCTTCTGGATGGTGTAGAGTATGTAGGGCTTGTCTACCTGTCATAACATCTTCTGGATCTACCCCATACAGTTCATAACAACCAGAGCTAATATAAGGCACAGAAATTGCCCCATCAGGCGCAAGCCGGAACTGATAAACTACACCAGGAATATTATCTGCGAGATTGCGGAACTGAACTTGGCTGGCTTGCTGTTGCACCAAAGATGCTTCTAACTGTTGAGCATAGTTTTGAGCATCTCGATACAGACGGGCATTTTCTAGAGAAATCGCCGCTTGAGCGCATATTAATTCCAGAATTTCGAGGCGATCGCTAGTAAAGACTTCGCTTGTTAAACTATTTTCTAAATACAACAGACCAATCAGTTGACCTTGATTGACAATGGGAGTACAAACAACACTCTTGGGTAAATATTGCTGGATGTAACTATCTGCTAACCAGGTAGTTTCTTTGGTGATGTCGTGAATAATGATTGGTTGCAAGGTGTGTTTCACTGCATAAATCATCTTGATGGGGACATCATGACTACTATCAAGCGGATGGGGTGAAAAGACCGACTGTTCCAAATCCTCAATAGTAGTCACAGATACTACAACCCAATTCGCCTGATCTGGTAAGACAAGTGCTATTTTCTGCGCCCCGGAATTTTGTAATAGCACTTGCATTAAATTTGTAATCAACTCCTCCAATTGAATTGCACTCAATAACGCCCTTGAAGCTTTTAAAATAGCGCTGAAGTCCAGATTCTGAGAAAAGCTGGTGCTATGAGAAGTAGAAGTTTGACTGGTGTAGGTAACAATAGTAGCGTTGCTGATGGTTTCTTGCAGATTCAGGTTAAATCTTCGTTGTTGGAGAATGTGTTGCAGAATCTGGGGATATTTCTTTTCTAAATCATCTGTTTTGGCTTTTGCACCCCAATGAGCATAGCAGTAATATGCTTGCTGCATATATGCTTGGGCGACTGTTTCTTTACCCCACTCAAGATAAAACTTCGCCGCCAATTCGTTGGCGAGAGCTTCTTCTTGAATGTAGCCATTTGCTTTCGCGCCAGCAATAGCGCGATCGTATAATTCCATCGCCTCCAGTTTTTGATCTAAAACTCGATGCTGTTCGGCTTTAATTAGATCATACTTATGTTGAAAATTCATTGGTGCAGCCAGCGCCCTTTTCTGAAGCATTTCCTGATTGGCTACGATGATTTCTGCATCACCTGATGTTGCCAACAGTGCCAATGATTCATAAAAATACAACAGAGGTACATTAAATGTACCAGCGCCACTTCCCAAGTATTGTTTAGCCTGTTGTGCTACGTCTAAAGTCTGGGAATATTCCCCAAACAAGAAACATAAACCAACTTTGTTAGTTAACAAAAACCACAGTCCTGATTGATCGCCACTTTGATGCAGTGTTTCCAACATAACGGCTTCGTCCATTACTGCGCCAGTCAAGACAATGGGATTATTTGCCTGTCCCAGTAAATTTAGAACTGTTTGTTGATAGGATTTTATAAAGTTCAAAGCTGTTTGCTGACCAATTTGCTGGATACCGTGACTGTATGTATTCATGTTTTTTATCAGTTCATTTAAAGGCTGTCCAGTCAAATATGAATGTAAGCAATAAGTAAACCCACCAAAGCCTGCAAATACTAAGTCGCCAACTTCTAAACCACAGCTGTAGGCTTGCTGCAAGGGCGCTAGAGTTTCTTGAGTATGATGTGTGCAGAATGTAATGTAGAAATAGACCAGGACTAGTGTACGTCCGTAAAACTCTTTTTCATGCAATTGTTCGCAGAGGTTGAGTGCTAGTTGTCCAAACTCATAACCTGTGGAAAAATCTTCGAGTACGGCACATAGCAACAGCCCATAATAAACATAACCAATTACAGAAGTATTGGCATTACCATACTGGAGTGATAGTTCTACTTTTTTCAAAGCCACCAGCGGAAACAATACTGGATTGCAAGCGTAAGCAGCAACCCCAACCTTAACTAAAATCCGCATAGCAGCCAAAACCGTTGGATCAGTCATTGGCGGGAGATGGAGTAACTCAGCCGCCGATCGCCCATTTAGTTGCAGTGCGATCGCTTGAAATGCTGCCGGAATTTCTTCGGGTACAGGCTGTTTCGGTAGATGAATGCCTAACTGATTCAGTAAATCTAATGCCATTTCAATGGCGAAAATAAATTGACCTTGGTTAGTGTAAGCTTCTAGTTTGACCTCGGCAATCTTGACAGTATCCGTCAGGGTTTGAGCCTGTTGCTGAATCACTATTGCATAACGCTCCATCACATCAAGATTGCCTGATAAATAAGCCGCTTCCGCCGCTAAGTTGTGCAGATGCAGTGTGAGCGAATAGTACTCATCCCATGCAGATTCACCTAATAACTCTAATCCACTAGTGGCATAGTCAAAAGCACTAGTATAGGCAGTGGCGACTAGTGCTTTTTGGCTGGCTTTGAGATTACACTCAGCGAGTAAAAGTTTTTCGGCTGTGTCGGTAATTAAGCTTTGCCCTAAGTTAAGTTGACTGACAATTTCAAAGATGTGTTCTTCTTTTTGCTCATCAGAACTGTCTTGGAGTAAAAGTCTACCTATTTGCAGATGAGTGGCTTGCTTTGCCTCATCGGGTATAAGTGAATATGCTGCTTGCTGAACACGGTCATGGAGAAACTTGTAGGTAACAAGTTCAGCATTTTGATGAGTGATATTTTGATTTTCTTGTCCTAAATAAAATTTGTAAATTTCACTTTGTGGTAAGATTAATCCTGCTTGTAATGCCTGCCACAAATCCGCCGCAGTTGCTTTAACTGATTGTTGATTAACAATCCCTAAAGTTTTTAAATTAAATTTATTACCTATACAAGCGGCTAATTGCAATATTTCTTGAGTAGATGCTGGCAGTTTTTGTAACTGAATCGCCATAAATTCGACCACATCATTGGTGAGCGATCGCTGGTTGATTTGAGCAATATCACATTCCCAAAACCCTTGGGTAAAATTGAAGTTAATCAGCCCATCTTGGTGTAATGATTTGAGAAATTGTGTGCTAAAAAATGGATTGCCTTGAGTTTTTTGATATACCAGACGAGCCAGTGGCAAAGATGCTTCTGTTCTACAACCCAAAGTATCAGCAACTAACTGATTTAAATTTAATTCACTCAGAGGTTGTAAGTTAATTGAATTAACTCTGGCATTCATCTTATTAATTTCCTCTAATGTCAACATTAAAGGATGTCCAGGAAATATTTCATTATCTCGATAAGCTCCAATTAATAGCAGATAAGTACTATTAACCTCACTCATTAATAATTTAATTAATTGTAGAGAAGCCGAATCAGCCCATTGCAAATCATCTAAAAATATTACTAAGGGATGTTCTGGCGTGGCAAATATTTGAATAAATTTTTGTAATAATAAATTAAACCGATTTTGAGCCGCCGTCCCTAATAATTCTTGTACGGGTGGTTGTTGACTGATAATTTTTTCTAAGTCGGGAATAATATCAATAATTAGCTGGGCATTGTCTCCTAAAGCTTGGAGAATTTTATATTGCCATTGTTTTAATTGCTGATCAGTTTCGGTTAATAACTGCCCAATTAAATCGCTGAGGACTTGGACAAAAGCCGAAAAGGGAATATTCCGGTTGAATTGGTCAAATTTACCTTTAATAAAATAACTGCGTTGTCTGACAATCGGTTTATGGACTTCGTTAACAACAGCAGTTTTGCCAATTCCCGAAAAACCAGCAACCAGAACGAGTTCGCTACAGGAGTTAGATGATTCTTGAACACTAGCGATGCGCTCAAATGCTGCTAGGATTTGCTGTACTTCAGTTTCTCTACCGTATAATTTTTCGGGGATAATAAAGCGATCGCAAATATCCCACTCACCAATCTCAAAGTTGACAATCTTTCCGGTTTCTTGTATTTGCGACAGGCAGATTTCTAAATCATGTTTCAACCCTAACGCGCTCTGATAGCGGTCTTCAGCATTTTTTGCCATCAGTTTCTGGATAATATTATCCAACACTTGAGGAATCTGTTCACTGTTAACTGAAGGTGGTATTTTCGCAATATGACAATGCACCAACTCCATCGAGTCTTCACAGTTGAAAGGTAATTCTCCGGTTAACAGTTCAAAAAATGTCACTCCTAAAGAATAAAAATCACTGCGATAATCAATCCCACGATTCATCCGTCCAGTTTGTTCGGGGGATAAATAAGCCAAGGTTCCTTCTAAAATATTGGGGCTAATCAGAGTTTGAGTTTCTTTAGGCAGAAGCGAAGCAATACTAAAATCTATAAGCTTAATTTCGTGAGTTTTTGGGTTAATTAAAATATTGGCGGGTTTGATATCTTTGTGGATAACACGGTTTTGATAAAGATAGTGCAGGATATCGCACATTTGTAGCGCAATGATCAAAAACTCCTGCAAGCCTAACTTTTGATTTCTCAAATATTCTCGCAAAGAGAGACCACCGAAATCTTCCATGACTAGGGCATAGCCATTACGGTCTACTTCTAAACCTAAAGGACAAACAATCCCAGAAAAATCTAGATTTTTCGTAATTGTGTACTGATTGTGAAATTGTAAGAGTTCGCTAAAGGTGGGATATTCGCGGTTGAGTAATTTGATGACGACAGGTTGTTGATCTGCGGCTCGAATACCTCGGTAGACTACAGTTCTAGACCCTGCATAGAGTTGTTCTGTCAGGTTGTAACCGGGAATGACTGCCATTGCATCCACAGGAATAATCATTGTACATACCTCAGAACAGAATTTTTAGTGCGAAATTAATACATCTATTATTCCCGTGGTTTAAGTATTGTTAACAGCAAAAATATTTCATTTCTCTGGAAATCAGAGGATGTCTGAAAATTTTTTGGTGTTGTATTAAATACTTGTAGATCCCCCTAAATCACTCTTAAAAAGCAGGGTGGTTTCATACGAAAAAAGAAAAATCTAGACGTTTTGCTTTTTCGTTGTGTAGCCGAGATTTTGACCCCTCTCCAAACCTCTCCCCCACGGTGGGAGAGGCTTTGAAAGCTAAATTTATTTTTTTCTCTGGTTGTATGAAACCACTCTGGCTCTCCGTGTCGGAGAGGAGAGTTGAGCTACCCTCTTCCCTACTAGGGAAGAGGGCTGGGGAGTTAGGTTTTTGATTAGTGAATCGATACTCTAGGGGGGAGCAAGAGAAATATTTAATACTTTTCAGACATCCTTTGAAGTCTTATAGCAGTCGAAGTATGGGTGATGACATTAAAAAAGTATGAATGGCAGACATAGTAAGACTTTTACCTCCTGCCTCCTGCTATATTTTGGTGCTGAGATAATAATCCGGTTTGTACACAGATTAAGGTACAACGGTTGTACTTGTCTTGGCATTTAAAAAGGGCAATACGGCTTCTGTAACTTCAGTGGCATACTCTTCATACATTCCCAATGTGCCAGGAAGTGTCAGTGATTGAATGTCTGGTAATGCTGCCATCGCTGCCATTTCTTGTTTGGAATAGGGCGGAGCTTGTTCTGCTAAGATGACCAGCACAGGCACAGGAGACGATCGCAGTAGTGTGATGAATTCCTGGCGATCGCTCACTGGATCAAGTCCACCGGTGACAAACGCCGCTGGGGCAAATCGCGCCCCAGACTGTCGAGTAATTTGCTGCTTCTGCTCAATAAACTCTGGAGTTAGGCGTGACTGATCTGCATAAACATGCCTTCCATACATGAGACGCAGAAAGCCCTTGGTTGTATTTGCTTGATAAAGCGCTTGACCCACAATCGGGAATCTGACTAGTTGTCTGACTGCTGCTGCTACTGGTTTGGGTACGCCCATTGTTGGTAAAGGGCCGCGCCAGGTGGGAGCAACTAAAACAATGCCAGAGCAAGCCTGGGGTTGTTGTTGAGCCAGTTGCAAGACATAACCCGCCGTATGACCAGCCGCAATTACCGCCACAGGTTCTGAGAAAGTCTGTTGGACAAACGCCTCAAGCATCTGCTGCAATAGTGCAGGTTGATAATTTATAGCCGGGCGATCGGATTCACCAAATCCTAACCAATCGAGTGTAATGGCTTGGTAGCGATTGGCAATTCCCTCGGCAATCCCCTTCATTTCGTAACGGCTGGAAACAGTACTAAATGCGGGTAGGAGCAAGACGGGTTTACCCTGACCTATCGTATCGTAAGCGATCGCATAACGCTTTTGATTCCACTCAAATGAAAATTGATGCTTCGTTTTCATCTTGATCCATCCACAATTGAATCCATTTGAATTTAATGTAGCTGGAATAAGACAAGACTGACGCACAAAGGTTGTTGGTGAAGAATGGGTGTAAGGGTTGGGAAAATTTAACTCCTACCTTCTTCACTCAGCTAAAGGTAACACCAAGCGACTAACAACCCGATGATCTGGTAACTGATAAAAATGTAGCTCGCCACCCAACTGCTGCATGAGTTGTTGGCAAATCAGCAGGTGTAAAACCGGTGGTTGGTTGAGGTAGGAAGTGGCTAATACATCTTTGGGTATCTGATTTTGCAGTGCTGCCAACAGGTGCGGTTCAATCATGCCATGATCTGTAATTGACAGTTCTAGCAATCTTTCCTCTAAGCGGCGACACCAGATATCAATTCTGCCGCCACTGAGAGAACGGTTACAAGCTACAACTAATAATTCATACAAAACTAATTCAAATTTGACGATATCGCCAGCGATCGCTAACGATGATGGATAGCTCGAAGGTTGCAATCCTTTGAGGAATATCCCACTGTTACCAGAATCTGTATCTGTAGCCGATTGTCCTAAACCATGTACCCCTGCCCACAGTTGGCGTTGTTTGAGTAGATGTTCGACTCGTTCTAGCGATCGCTTCATTAAAGTGGCTATGGGCATAGTTTCAGAACTATGATGCAATTGCCATTGCTCAAGTTTAACTAAGGCGGTCATGGCTGCTGTTGCATGGTCTAATTGTCGCAGCAATAGTTTATAGCGCGTTTGTGTCAGTTCATTGCTGGGAATACCCAAATCTTCAATCTGGCTTAATAACTGTGTTGCTGTTCTTTGAATTTCCTCTAGGCGACGATGTTTATACCAATTGAGTTGTTGCAATTCTTGATTTGTGGACTCTAATAGTTTGGTGATTTGTTGTTGACGACGCGACCAAGCTAATTGAGTGACTAGTGTTTCTGTTGCATTCAGGCTTTGTTCTGTCCAATATCGTTCTCGACGATCTGCAACTAATACTACACCTGTGGGTGCATAATCAGCGCTAGTGCGGAGTGCGATCGCTAAAACTTGACCAATGCCTTGACCATTTAACCATTTTCTGGTTTCTGGTGGTAAATCATCAGCATACACACACACATAATCATCTTTGGTTAATGCCCACTGAATTATAGCTTCAGTCTGGATGGGGACAGGATTGTCTGGCACAAGCCCAAATCGATTATCGTGAATGACGCTAGGAATAATTTCCGCAAAATTATCCCCAGGCGACCAAGATAACAGCACAGCTAAAGGAGAATTGAGAACAGTGGCGATTTGTTCGATGGCTATGTGTTCTAGATGTTTTGCCCCCGACTCTGTTGTGTCACTTTGGGCTTTTTCAAGAATACGTAAGCATTTTTGAATACTAGAGAGAATTTGCTGCTGTTGTTTAGTATCTGTTTGTAGTTGCCACTGGCGGATAATTACACCAATCTGTTGACCGACAGCCCATAACAATTCCTTTTCTAAGCTGGCCCAACTACGATTAGTTTCATGGGTAATTACTAAAAGTGCGCTGGGTGTATGACCTTGAGTGCAGTTACAAACCAACAGCGATCGCGTTCCATGCTCTAATAACAAAGGTCGCCAATTAAAAAACCGCAAATCTTCTTCTATATTCTGCACTTCTACTGCCGTTTTGGCTGACTTCAACATCTGCTCATCCATATCTTTGAGCGCATTGAAGGTAACTGTCAACGGACGGCGATTTTGGACTTGGCTTTGAAAAATAATTTGATAACTATGCAAATCAGGGTTGTACTGTAAGAGGAAAAAGCGCGTGGCGGCGAAGCGGTTTAAAACTTTAGTCGCACAGTTGCGTAAAGTTGCTTGCAGGTCATCTTCGTGATAAATAGCTTGAGCAACTTGGCTAGTTAATTGAGCATCATCTTGAATTTGCTTGATGGTGGTGTCCATCGTTTCGGTAGGCGCAACTAAAGAAATTAGTCCCGCGGCACTTTGGACAAAATTTTTGTCCGCTTCTGTCCAGATTCGCGGTTCATTGGCCTCCACCGCCAGAAACCCCAAGAGTTCTTTTTGCCAGAGGATAGGTGCTGCTAATAGCGATCGCACTTGTAAACGTTGCAACACTTTGGCAGTAAAATGACTTTTCAAAGAACTACGCTCATCGCCAATCCAGACAATTTGATTAACTGACAAAGCATAATAAAACTCGCTTAAATCCTGTACCGTCATCCCCGCAGCTATTTGCTGTTTGTTGTCTTGGCGATTGATGTTGGCTAGTTGATTGCTCATCCGACACCAAAAATAACGCCCTTGGCGCTCAAACCAATAAATATTTGTCTTACTAGGGGAGACAAATTGATGTGTTGTTTGGACAACTGCTTTCAGCTTTTGGTCTAAATTATTGAGAGTACGTAAATTTTCTAATAAGTGTAATATTGGCTCATCGAGATGCTTTGTTTGCTGTTGCTGCAAATTCAGTTCATTTTGATAAAGCACTGCTCCCAGTTCGCCTAATACCATTAATAAACGAGCTTTGGCATCACCTGGTAACAAATATCCCCAACGTTCCGAACCAAATAATAATAAACCTAAAAAACGGTCTCTATAGCGAATAGGTAAAACAATCGTTCCCTGAATATTAAATTTTTTGCCAATTTCTTGCCATTCTGCTGCACGAGGTTCCAGGCGCAAATCGGCAACACCCAAGGGGCGCTGTTCAATTACTACCTGTTCTAAAAGGCCGCCAGGATTTAATGTTACCTGTTTGCGTAAAAATTTGGTATCACCATCAGGTGCAACACCACCTTTACCAATTAAGGTATGTTTTGGCAGATCATATAAAGCAATCCAAACCAGATTGTAGTCAAACTGTTCTCTAATATAAGAAATAGTAGTATCAATCAAAACATCAACATTATCCTCTTCCCTGAGCGTTTGGAGAACGCGTCCCAAAGCAATGATTGTTTGTTCGGCGGCTATTGGTTTTTGTGGCTGCCCCATTGTATTTTTCGTGAACATCGCTTTTTATATATAAGATGCCCAGAAAAGCCGCCTGAGTTATATATGTTTAGCCAAAATTAAAGTTATGGGTCAAGAGTCAATGGTCAACAGTCAATGCTCAATGGTAATTTTGTAATCTCTTATCCCTAATCGCCATTTCCCTTCTTCACATGGATATTTATCAAGCTGCACTTCGTCCACTACTGTTCAACGTGCTGAAAACGGATGCAGAGTGGCTACATCATCAAGCTATTCGCAGTTTAAGTTGGTTATCACAAGCAAATAATACTCCTGCTGACTTGATCAATCACAGCTTACAGCAGTCTTTATGTGTGTGCGATCGCCGTCTGGAACAAAATTTGTTTGGACTAAATTTCCCGAACCCTCTGGGTTTGGCAGCTGGTTTTGATAAGGATGGGGTAGGGGCAAAAATTTGGTCTAACTTTGGTTTTGGCTTCGCTGAGTTGGGAACTGTGACTTTTCACCCCCAACCAGGGAATCCTCAACCCCGATTATTTCGTTTGCCTTTAGATCAAGCTGTTCTTAACCGGATGGGTTTTAATAATCAAGGTGCAGCAGTGATGGCTGCTCGGTTAGCAGCACAAAAAGATTTTACTCATACAATACCCATCGGTATAAATCTAGGCAAATCGAAAATTACCCCGTTAGAAGCTGCCGCCGCAGATTATCTCAATAGTTTTCGGCTGCTGAAAGAGTTGGGCGATTATTTTGTGGTGAATGTATCTTCACCCAATACACCAGGATTGCGATCGCTCCAAGATGCCGCTATGCTCAGTTCTATCTTGGACGTACTACAAACAGATAACACTACACAAAAACCAGTATTTGTCAAAATAGCCCCTGATTTAGAATTGGAAGCGATCGCCGATATTATTGGCTTGGCTAAAACCTACCAACTAGCAGGAATTATTGCCACAAACACCACAATCAACCGTGATGGCTTGAAAACCAAGCTAATTCATCCAACTGGGAAACCTCCGCAAGATGAAGCTGGCGGAATTAGTGGTGCGCCATTGCGCGATCGCTCCACAGAAGTAATTAAGTTTATTTGGCAGCAAACCCAAGGACAAATTCCCATTATCGGGGTTGGTGGCATATTTTCCCCAGAAGACGCTTGGGAAAAAATTACTGCGGGAGCCAGCCTAATCCAAGTTTATACAGGCTGGATTTATGAAGGCCCAATGATGGTAAGCCGAATTTTGAATGGTTTGCTAACCAAGTTAGAACAAAACAAATTAAATTCCATCACCGAAGCAGTTGGTTTGAAAGTATGAAGACTAAAGTATGAAGTCTGAAAAGTATAGATGCGTAGTAGCTTGCGATAGGCTAGGCCAAAGAATGAAATTTATATTTCATACTTCATACTTCCCACTTCATACTTCATTCATGACTCTTCTAAGGGAAAGAACTCTTTTGTTTTTTCCGAAAAACTCCAAGCTATACCATCAGGATCACGGCTGCGAGTCCATTCGGGAAACTCTGGATCATTGCGCCGTTTGTAGACAGTGCTGGAATAAACATTCAAGCGTTTTGCTAATTCCGATTGAATCAGAGAGCCAAAAATTAACTGTTTTGCTAAATTTGGTTTTGCTTCTGTATGAGTTTCAGACGGTGCTAATTCAACCTCTGGTTCTAATTCTGCTACTACTGCTTGAGGTGCTGGCGGTGCTAAAAGCGATCGCGCAGCCGTTGTTACAGGTTGAGCAGACAAAGTTTTGACAGGCTCGCTACTGTCAAGAATATTACCCAAAATACTGGCAGTAATAAAGTAATAAACTTCATTGCCTGAACCAGCATTGACTATACTTGCACCAAACTCTGAAGCTTTGCCATCCAGGTAGCGTTTTGCTGTTGGGCCAGGAAAACTACCCCGCATTGCCAAGTCCATTGGTGTAATTTTTCCCTGGTTTTCCCGAACTAACTGATGGAAAACCGGGTTAACTCGCTGACACCATTGTTGCCATTGATATTGTTGCCAGATATTGAAACCAATAATCAAAACAACCAGCGCCAGCAAAAATCTCCAGGTAGAAACCAGGAAAATTATTAAAAACGATATTGGCAAAAGTAGAACGAGAAAACCCTTCCCGCCACTTTCCATTGTTTTTTCACTCATGCCGATTTTTGCCAAGCGAATTTTTTTGGGAAATAATATATTATATTGGCAAAAATTGGGACGTGTTTTTGTATCTTTTGGCAAAATCACGGAAAAGTGCAGAAAGGCGATCGCTCATCTGAACCAATTAACACCCAACCAATCTAGATTTTCGGCAAAAACAGGCAAAAATATTTTCCCTCCCAAAATCTCTTCAACAAAAACAAAATTTTTACATAAACATTAAGAAATATTTCCCTACTCAAATTCCTTCAACCTCCGCGCCACTCCTCGTCCCTCTGCGTTTAAAAATATCTACCTCTCTTCCCCTTGACATTCAAAATCATACATACTACATTAATGCTACAAGCTGATTTTCCCAAAGGAGTTAGCCAAAAACCGTAGCGGATAGCTCAAATACCAGAGCGCCAGCCTTGCCTGCAAAGGCCGACACATCGAGGGTTATCGCAAATAACTTAAAACATCCTTGAGACAAAATTCTGGAGGTGCAGGTGAAAATCCTGCTCCGCTACACCCTAACAAAGTGCTGAGTTAAAAATAATTCTTATGTGGCAGGTAGCTCAATGGTAGAGCGCCAAAAACATCTTTGTTCACTCCTTGCCTGCAAAGGCCGAAGAATGAGGGTTATCGACTCATAATCGGGAGGGTTGTAGGTTCGATTCCTATCCTGCCACACCAATTTTCATTTTAAATTTAATCCAAAATCCAAAATTTTTATGTGGTGGGTAGCTCAGAGGTAGAGCGCTTTACCCTTATTCACTCCTTGCCTGCAAAGGCCGAAGAATTGAGGGTTATCGATTAGGGTTCGAGAGGTCGCAGGTTCAAATCCTGCTCCGCCACCCAAAACTCTTGCTTTCTTCTTTGCGTCTCTGCGCCTCTGCGCCTCTGCGTGAGACACAATTACATATTTTCATGTGGCAGGTAGCTCAGTTGGTAGAGCGCCTAAACATCCTTGTTCACCCCTTGCCTGCACAGGCCGAAGAATGAGGGTTATCGCCTTCCACGCGGGATGTCGCAGGTTCAAATCCTGCCCTGCCACCTTTTATTTTTGCCCGCAAGGGCTGGGAGATGAAACCATGAACTACAACTTCTTCACCAGAAATAAAACCAGCACACCACAAACTCAGCCTATCCCTGGACGGGAAGCCGAGATGATCAAAGGCCGTTCCGGTGGTTGGATGTTTGACGCTGGCCTATGGAAGATGCTGCGGCGCTGTCTGTTAGTTGGGACAGCCCAAAGCACCTACTATGCTGGTAAACCAGAATTAACTGAAGACTTTGTAGCAGTTGTCAACCAAGCTGTTGCTGAAAATCCCAGCCGTGTAGCAGAAGAAATTCTTTATGCCAGCGATGGACGCGCTATTAATAACAGCGCACCTATCCTTGCTTTAGTGTTACTGTCGATGGGTGAAACAGGCGAAGCAAAAAAGGCTTTTGCTGAAATCTTCCCCCAAGTTGTTCGCACAGGTAGCCACTTCTACGAATGGCTGAACTACACCAAATCTCTGCGCGGCTTCGGTAAAGTTGTGCGGGAAGCTGGGAAAACCTGGCTGTCACGGGAAGATGTAAAAGGTTTGGCTTATCAATTGTTGAAATATCAACAACGCCAAGGCTTTACCCACCGCGATGCTTTGCGTTTATTTCACGTCAAACCACCTACAGAAAACCACCGTCAATTATTTGAATGGGTTGTCAGAGGTTGGGAGGAATTGCCCACAGAGATACCCTCACAAGCTTTGGCACAGATTTGGTGGTATGAATGGCTAAAGCGCAACCCTTGGCAAACCCACGAAGCCATTTTGCAAGGACGCTTAACTCACGAAATGGCTGCACCCGTGGGCAATATGGATAAGCAAGCTTGGCAGTTGCTATTTCAAGAAATGCCCATCGGTGCAATGCTGCGTAACCTCGGTTCATTAACTGAACTGGACGTATTACGTGCTGACGAAAGTGCCAACTTGGAGCGCGTCGAAGGAGTTCTCAACAACAAAGAACATCTGCGTAAAGGTCGCATTCACCCCATTGATGTTTTGAAAGCCCTCAAAACTTACGAGTCTGGGGGAAGACTAGGACGTAGTAAGAAAACTTGGACTCCAGTTCCCCGCATCGTAGACATCTTAGAAAAAGCTGTTGAATTGTCTTTTGATGTGGTAGAACCTACAGGCAAAGTTTTCATGCACGCCGTCGACGTTTCCGGTTCGATGGGTAGCTTAGTTGCAGACATGGGACTAAGTTGCTGTGAAGTTGCTACCACAATGGCACTCGTCACAGCCAAAGCCGAGAAAAACTACATGATTCGCGGTTTTGCTAACGAGTTCCGGGATTTAGATATCACCGCTAAAGATAGTTTTAGTTCGGCGGTGCGTAAAGCCAGCAATCAAAACTTTGGTGGTACAGATGCCTCTGTTGCTTACGAGTGGATGATTAAAAATAAGTTCAAAGCTGATGTAGTCTGCTTCTGGACTGACTCAGAAAGCTGGGCTGGATACAAGCATCCTAGCCAAGCCTTGCAGGAGTACCGCAAAAAAGTGAATCCAGATGTTAAGGCTGTGTACGTCACCCTGACACCATACCGCATCACCTTGGTAGATCCCAAAGATCCACTGTCTTGGGATTTAGCAGGATTTGACCCTGGAACACCTCGCATCATCCAAATGCTGGCAACAGGCGAGTTGTAGAAAGGCTAAAGTATGAAGTGTAAAATTTTACACTTCACACTTCACACTTCATGGCGGGTTTCCCTTATTCGCAACTTGCCCTTTGGGGACGAAGAATGTAGGGTTATCGGATAACGTCTCCACCATCTCCGGGACTAGCGGGTTCAATTCCTGCACCCGCCTTTATCCATTCACATAATTTAATTAAAAAACCCGCTTCGGCAGGTTTAGTTTTTGGCGATCGCTGATCATTTTTATAGACTTCTTGCATCAAGACTCTTGCTCCACAAGTTAAAAATCAAGATTTGTGCAACTAGTCTACTGACTGATTAATTGAACAACGTTCCTAAAAAATTCACAATTGGTTTCCAAAAAAAGCCTGTTAATACATAAGGCGCATATTCCAAGAGTGGGAATTTCTTGGTTTGTGGTTGCTTTAGTGGTAAACACTCAATTAAAAACGGCACAATACAAGTCAAGCCATAGGCTGTTGCTAAAGCTGTACTTAGTTTTGGTGTTTCTCCTGGTATGGGGCTATAGTAAATTCCCAGCAAAATAAAACAAATCATCAAAAATTGTTGCCACATAAACCAAGATTGAGGTGACAAAAAATAAACTAACTGCGGAAAGCTTTTGTCAATTTTTTGTCGCATTCCCAATAAAACTGCCCAAGTTGCCGCCCCAACAATACCATCAGTCTTTAAGCCATAAACCCTCTGGAAACGTTTCACAGCCCTTTCAGTTTCCCAGTCAAAATAGCCATTGGGTTGTTTCTTCAAAAATTCTTCTTTGTAGAGAATATTTTGGAGTTCTTCGACTGCATCTCTCAATTCAGATAAATTCTTTTTCTGACCACGGTAAAGCTTGGGATATAACAAACAAGCCCAAGTCAAAGGGCCAACTACTCCATCTGAAACAAGATGATTGCTTGTCTGAAATTCTTTGACTGCTGCATCAGTCTGCAAATCAAATCTACCAGTGATTTCTATCTCTAAACCCTGAATTTTTAATAGTTCTTGCAGTTCGTTGATTGATTCCTGCACAGACCTGGGGCTAAAGTCTCGATAAAGTATCGGACGTTTATTAAAGACACAAACTTGCTTTTCTTGAGGAAAATATAGTCTGTCTGGTTTGATGCCAAGTAACAGACTTAAGGAATTCAATATTCTCTCCATGCAAAATACCTCTTTATTAAGATGTCACAATGATCGTCAAGATAGTCTTTTCATTTATGAGAAATATTTTTAATATTCCCAGTTCCTATATTGACCAAGTATTCATAATCTTAATAAAACTTGGTAAATTCAAAAGGTAGAATGTTAAAAAAATGTTGGCCATTTGTTAGATTATTGTTTTGATAATGTTGCTAAAATTACTTATGTATAATCATTCCGGATATGATTATATACAATGTTGCTATTAAGACATTGTTGACAGAGTTATAGGGTGATATTTATGTCAGCGACTTCACAAAGTGGGAATCTGTCTAAAGCATGGCATCGAAAGCTTACTAAAGATTGGGAAATAGACTGTCTACTGACTGACTTAGAAGCTCGAACCAAAAATCGCTACAGGCAAAATACTAAAAAAGACTTATTATTAGGGTTACTTTGTGGATATAGCTTAAAAGAACTTGGTAAATATTTACATAAAAATAATGCTGTTGTCAGAGCAGGATTAAGTAATATCTATCGAGATATTGAAACGTTGACAGAAGAGTCTAACAAGACTGTAAGAGCAAAGAATCTAGTTTACATTTTAGAAAAACATGGTTATCGCAAAGGTATAGAACCATCTTCTAAACATCCTCTGGCAATTATTAATAATCTGCCATCGCCAACCTACACAGAATTTATTGGGCGTGAGGCAGATATGAAAATTTTATTAGAGCGTCTTTCCCCAGAACATGGCGCTCACATGATTACAGTACATGGTATTGGTGGTGTAGGTAAAACAGCGTTAGTTTTAGCAGCAGCTTATATCTGTTTAAAAGCTAGTCGTGAAAATTTGAATATCGCATCTAAATTTAATGCGATTATTTTCACTTCTGCAAAACAACAAGAACTCATTCCCCACGGAATTTTGCAACGCCAGCAAGGACAGCGTAATCTGCGAGAAATTTTTCGAGAGATTGGTAATGCACTTGGCGACCCGACAATTATTCAATCTCCTCCTAATGATCAATCTGACCGTGTACGCCAAATTCTCTCTAGACAGCGCACATTATTGATTGTGGACAATATGGAGACGATAGAAGATAGAAGTGGGGTGATCGAGTTCCTTTATAATCTGCCGATTTGTGTCAAAGTGGTGATTACTACTCGCGAGCGAATTGCGCTACTACCAATTAGCCTGCAAAACTTGACCGTAGAAGATGGAATGCAGCTAATTCAGCAACAAGCGGGAGAAAAAGGTATAACTATCAATGATCAAGAATCTCAATTACTCTACAAACGCACTGGTGGGATTCCTCTAGCAATTGTCTACGCCCTTGGTCAAATATCGAGTGGTTATTTTCTGAGTTCAGTAATGGCAAAGCTAACCAACGCTAGTGGTGATGTCGCTCGTTTTTGCTTTGAACAATCGGTGCAAGGAATTGCTGGACAACCAGCCCATAAGTTGCTGATGTCGCTGGCAATTTTTCCTAACTCTCCGACTCAAGCTGCTGTGGCTGAGGTGGCTGGGTTAACAAATTCACCTGATTCTAATAACGATGGTTTAGCACTTTTGCAGCAACTTTCCTTAGTCAATCAAAATCCAGAGACGAAGCGATATGAAATGTTATCTCTGACTCGTGAGTATGCTTTGGCCGAGTTAGCTGCTAACCCAGATTTTGCAAGAGAGGCGCGGCGGCGTTGGGTAAGGTGGTATTTAGATTTTGCTAATAGTTACGCTGGCGAAGATTGGGAAAAATCGAAACATTACGAAAGGCTAGAAGTAGAAGAGGTAAATTTACGGGCTGTGCTTTATTGGTGTCGAGACCAAGACCACTATGAAGAAGTGAGAGATCTAGGTCTGCTGTTGAACCACTACGCTAATCTCTATGCTTATTGGGACGATCGCCTAGATTGGTGGCAATGGCTTGTGGAACAATCAGAAAGACGGGGTGAATGGTCATTTATGGTGAAATTCATCATCCGCAAAACTTGGCTATTAATTCGGGAATGTTCCGAGAAGAGTCTTCAAGAAGCTGAAGAGATGTTGCAAAGGGCATGGGTGTTACGCGACCATGCAGATTTATGCGATCAAGCTGACTTAGCTGAAAATATCGCTAGGCTCAAAATCAGACAAAAAAATTATGTAGAAGCACGTAAATGGCTGAATATAGAACAAAGGTTAGTAACTCAAGCGAATTTAATTGAGCAGAAACATATCCGTTATTACATTCCTGTACTTTATCATCGAGCAGTTATCTTACACAAGGAAAATAAATATTCCGAAGCGAAAATGCTTTTCCAAGAAGTGATGGAATGTGCTAAAAAAATTAACTGGTATCGAGTAATTAATTCGGCTCAAAATTGGCTGGCGGATATTGCAATTGATCAAGGCGATCGCGATGGATCTCAACAGTTATTAACTAAAGGCATCATTGTGGCTGACAGCAGCAAAAATAAGCGCCGTCTAGCCCGCTATCAACGCTCTCAGGCTAAATGGGAAAAAAAATGGGGTAGTGCGGATCAAGCTGATAAATTTGCTAGAGAAGCGATGGATGCTTTTGAACATTTAGGTATGCTCAAAGATGTCGAAGAAATGCAGTTATTGCTGAATTAATATTCATCAATAATTGCAGTTCCAAAAATGCTAAAATACCCATAAAAGCGACAATTAGCGTGGGATGTCAGCCAAAGATAAATTTCACGATACAGTTAAAATAGCCCTGCAAAAAGATGGATGGATAATTACACATGATCCTCTCCGCATTCGGATTAGCTCTACAACTAAACTATATATAGACTTGGGAGCAGAAAAACTGGTTGCAGCTGAACGTGATGGTCAGAAAATTGCAGTTGAAGTCAAAAGTTTTTTAGGTGCTTCTGCGATGGCTGAATTCCATTTAGCTATAGGTCAGTATATTAACTATCGTTATGCTTTAGCAGATTTTGGCTATGAACAAACTTTATACTTAGCAGTACCGTGGCTCATCTATGATGAGTTTTTGACACAGCCATTTGTGCAGGCAGTCATTCAACGTAGTCAAGTCAATTTATTGATTTTTGATGACGAAAAAAAAGAGGTTGTGCTATGGCAAAGCTAGATATCTATCGACAGCATATCCAAAGATTACTCAAAGAATATGCAGCGCGAGATTTAGGGGAAGATAATGTAGAAGTACAACTGATTTTTGATACTGAACACGACCATTATCAGCTTTTTTATGTTGGTTGGCGCAATCGAAGGCGCGTTTATGGGCCTGTCATACATTTAGATATTAAAAATGAAAAAATTTGGCTGCAATGGAATGGTACAGAAGATGATATTGCTGCTGATTTAGTAGAGATGGGTGTGCCGAAGCAGGATATTGTTTTAGGTTTTCATTCGCCTTATATGCGTCAGTTTACTAATTATGCTGTAGGCTAAAATATTGATTTTTGAATTTTACAAATTTCCTGCTCAATCTCCCAGCCAAGGTATAGTCGGTAAATTTGAATCGTCATTTTGCTGCAAAATATTTGTATCTGGAAAAACTGCCAATTTATCCAGTATCACTAATACTTCTTTGGCTGATTGATAGCGTTGTTTAAAATCATCAAGTACCATTTTCTCCAAAATCTCAGCGAAGCCATCGCTGACAATTGCCTGATTTTTCCATTCCCATTCACCATCCTCATTTCTATTCATTTCATGGGGGGCAATTCCCGTTAATGCGCGAATCCCAATCATCCCGATCGCATAAATATCACTACTGTACTGTGGGCGACCAAAACATTGTTCGCTAGGTGCATAGCCTCTTGTACCAATACCAATTGTAAAAGGGGCTTGTTCGGAATTTTCTAGTTGTGGGGTTGAGAGTTCTTTGACTGCACCAAAGTCAATTAAGACTAGTTTGTTATCTGTTTGGCGGCGCATGATATTACTGGGTTTAATATCTCGATGAATCACGCCGTTTTCGTGAACAAAGACTAAGATTTGTAATATTTCTTTGATAATTTCTCTGACTTGAGTTTCTCTTAAACCTTGACCGGATGGTAGTTCTTTAATCAAGGAATGACCTATGACATATTCCTGAACTAAATAAAACTCATCATCTTGTTCAAAATAAGCCAAAAGTTGGGGAATTTGCGGATGAGTCCCCAATTTTTCGAGGGTTGCGGCTTCGGAATGAAATAAACGTCTGGCAAGTTCTAAACTTTTTGCTTGGGTGTTAGCTGGTTTTAATTGCTTAACAACACAGAGTGGATAACCAGGACGGTGCATATCTTCAGCAATGTAGGTTTCGCTAAATCCCCCAGAACCAAGAACTTTGACAATTTTGTAGCGTCCAGCGAGAATTTTGCCAGATACGGCTAAATCTCTTTTTTTTAGTAAGTCTTGCAGGTCATTTTGTTGGCTGATAATTTCTTGGACAATGGGAGAGGTTTTATATTTTTGGAAAATTGTGACTAATTGGCGTGTTCTCAATTTTTCTCTAGCGACTTCTATTCCCAGATAAGATATTCCATTAAAAGCGATCGCCATCATTGGTATAGCCGTTGGGAAAATTAACTGACCATATATAAAGCAGATATAGCTAGTTCCTCCCCAAATGCTGGCTACGGCAAAACTGACCAAAAATCGTTGGAGATTGTTCTTGGTTCTATTGACGATGTAGACTGTAGCGCCAACTAAAATCAGCACAAACAACCCTTGCAAAACTGAACTAGAAATTGCCGGTGCGATCGCTTTATTCTGCATTAAAGTGGCGATCGCATTGGCGTGAATTTCTACACCAGCCATACGTTCCGACATATTGGCAGCCGCTACTGGGTGATAATCATTGTTTAGTTTGTCTGTAGAACCAATCAAAACTATTTTGTCTTGAAAAACTCTGCCTTGCTGCAAATAGTTATTCCAGTTTTGTGCATCAAGAACATACCACAAGGAAATCGGCTCAAAAGTCCCCGCTGTCCCCCAAAAATAAATGCGATCGCCTTTTGGCTGAGGATATTTGATTTGCGCTGCACCTAAAACAGCTTCATCAAAGGAAGGTGCTTTCTCTGTCAACATTCCATTAGTTGCTAACAGCTTGGGAAATTCACTGGCTAGTTTGTGAACTTTACCGTCTGCTTCTAAAGGGAAATTGACTGAACCAATGGAAACCCCGCCGACTTGAAACATCTCTTGAGGTAAAGTCAGTTGGGTGAATATACCTTGATGGGTGGCAAAATTTTCGTAAAGTGCGGCTAAGGTAACTTTACTGCCATATTTTTTTAATACAGCTTGCAGCTGGCGATCGTCCTCACTACCATAACTGCTGGGTGTGTCGAAAACTACATCTAATGCAACAGACTTTGCTCCAGCTTGCATTAACTTTTCGATAATCTGGGCGTATGCAGCACGTTTAAACGGAAAAGATTTCAGTGGTTCTAGGTAGGCATACTGGTGTGGATCTGATTTATAGTACTGTTCGGGAAGTGAGATTGACTGGTCATCGATTGCCAAAATCACGATATCTGCTGGTGATGCGTTCGTCGTTCGCGTAGCGTCTCGAAGAGAAGACGTTGCTAAAGGTATCGCGCCCCGCAGTTGAAAAAACGCCGAAAATATCTGACTCTCCATCAAATTAACCCAGCCCACACCAGAAGCAGTCAGCAATGTTGCCCCAATTGTGGACGCAGCCGCTAAAAAATAACTCACACGAGCTACCAGCTTAGACTGTGATGCCGTTAGAGTTACTTTTGTGGGTTTGCCGGATGCTGTATTGGCAGTAGATAGATGTTTTTTGCTGACGGTAGATGTAGGTTCTTCTGCCATATCGTGTTAATAATTGGTTTACGTACAACTTTATTGACAGCAGAATTCAGAAGCCTGAATTCAGAATTCTGAATAAAAATAGGCTCTCTATCTAGCTTTGAAAACTAAATTGTGTACTTCACTCACTGGCAATCTGTTGGATTTAGTCTCCTTTTTAGTAAAAAATATTGAAATAAAACTTAAATGAAAATCTTATACATTTGTAATCTATGTTTTATGACTCTGCACAGTTTACTGAACGAACCTGAATTTGGCAGGCTTTCAACCTGGCACAGACTGACTTATTTGCTGAGTGAGTTTTAGCAGTGATTGTTTCTTCTCTAGAGTGAAACCGAGGAAATTCTCACCTCACAGGTGCAATTTTTTTGAATATCTCGCTGAAACTTGGTTTGAGAGTGTAAGAGTATAAAGGTGGAGAAAAGAGAAAATTTTGCCTTTGTTTCTTGCTTTCCACTCCTGAGTTAACAATCTACTGTTGTCAGAATATACCCATTCTGCATTGGATTGCAGCGATATTTTCACGTCTGAAGACACAATGTGAGCCTCCTAAAAATTATTATCCAGGAAGCTTTGTTGAAAAAGACTTCAGCCTGTTGTGTCCAGGTCTCATGTGCGAAAAAGGCTACCATGTTGTTAACAGTAAAACCTATATGTGGATTAATATACTTGAAATCTCCCCTTCACTTCGCTGTTTCCTCTACTTTTTACATTTGCCCTAACAGATAACTTTACTTAACTCAACTGTATTCATATATGAGCATCAGCCAATATCCTCCTTTCAGACATATACCTTACCTCTTTAGGAGTAAAATTGACAGTTATATAACTAAGAATGCTGTTACTCAGTCAACTTTATTGGTAGATTTTGATCATCTGACCTATTTATATAGTGCTAGAGGTTAAACTATCGAACACCCAGCAGCTTGGGTTTATGTTTGCGTCAAATTTATGCTTTGAAAGAGGTAAGATAAAGGCTATACATGAGGAACTAGTTCCCGGCTATTAGCTAATTTATGATTTAAGAGTTGCTATAATCTATTGTTCAATCTAAATTCATTGCTATATATTAGGTGTAAATTTTTATGGGTTCCCCTATGAATCGTCTGTCTATTTTTGTAGACGGAAATAATATGTTCTATGCTCAACAAAAAAATGGCTGGTTTTTTGACCCACGGCGAGTATTAGAATATTTCAAACATGAGCAATCAGAAACAACTTTGATAAATGCCTTCTGGTACACTGGCTTAAAAGACCCACAAGATCAACGAGGTTTCCGAGATGCTCTCATCAGTCTAGGATATACAGTCCGAACGAAAATTCTTAAAGAATATTATGATGACACTTCCGGTCGCTATTCACAAAAAGCTAATTTAGATATAGAAATTGTCGTAGATATGTTTAATACTGTAGACCAGTACGACCGGGTAGTTTTATTTAGTGGTGATGGGGATTTTGAAAGAGCTATTGAATTATTAAGATCTAAAAATACACATATTACGGTAGTGTCTACAGAAGGAATGATCGCCAGAGAACTGCGTAATGCTACGGATAGATATATAGATTTGAACGATATTAGAGACCAAATAGAAAAAGTAGATGGTCAAGTGCCTTAGCAATAATTATTTACAAAAATAAGAGTAAAACAACTAAGGTTGCAAATATTTAAAATAAAAGAACTACACCTAAACCAAAAACCAAAAAGATGAATAAACCAGAGCGAATTATCATTTTTGATACTACACTCCGAGATGGCGAACAGTGTCCAGGCGCAACGTTGAATATAGATGAAAAGCTGGCGATCGCCAAACAACTAGCCCGCTTAGGTGTGGATATAATTGAAGCGGGTTTTGCTTTTGCAAGTCCAGGAGATTTTGAAGCAGTTAGCAAAATAGCCCAAACTGTAGGTACAGAAGAAGGCCCAGTAATTTGTAGTTTGGCTAGAGCAAGACACGACGATATTAAAACAGCCGCAGAAGCAATTAAAGGGGCAGCACGGGGCAGAATTCATACATTTATTGCTACTTCTGATATTCACCTGCAATACAAACTGAAAAAAACAAAATCAGAAGTCATAGCGATCGCCGAAGAAATGGTCGCTTATGCTAAGACTTTTACAAATGATGTCGAATTTTCTCCGGAAGATGCGGGACGTTCTGATCCAGAATTTTTGTATCAAGTATTAGAACGAGCGATCGCCGCTGGTGCAACTACTGTTAATATTCCTGATACCGTTGGTTACACAACTCCCAGCGAATTTGGTGCATTAATTAAAGGCATTAAAGAAAATGTACCGAATATTGATCAAGCAATTATCTCGGTTCACGGACATAACGATTTAGGTTTAGCAGTTGCTAACTTTTTAGAAGCCGTTAAAAATGGCGCACGCCAATTAGAATGCACCATCAATGGTATTGGTGAACGTGCAGGTAACGCGGCCTTAGAAGAATTAGTCATGGCCTTGCATGTCCGTCGTCAATATTTCAATCCTTTCCTCGGAAGACCAGTTGAATCTGAAGAACCATTAACTAATATTGACACCCGACAAATTTATAAAACCTCCCGTCAAGTTTCGAGTTTGACAGGAATGTTAGTGCAACCAAATAAAGCAATTGTCGGCGCAAATGCCTTTGCTCATGAATCTGGTATCCACCAAGATGGGGTATTAAAAAATAAACTCACATACGAAATTATGGATGCCCAATTAATTGGGTTAACAGACAATCAAATTGTTCTGGGCAAACATTCTGGTAGAAATGCTTTTCGCACCCGCTTGAAAGAATTGGGCTTTGAATTATCAGAAACCGAATTAAACAAAGCCTTCGTCAGGTTTAAAGAAGTTGCTGATAAAAAGAAAGAAATTTCTGATTGGGATTTGGAAGCAATTGTCAATGATGAAATTCAACAAGCTCCCGATTTATTCCGTGTCGAATTGGTGCAAGTTTCCTGCGGTAGCAACGCCTGTCCCACCGCTACAGTTACCCTCCGCACCCCCAATGGTGAAGAGTTAACTGATGCAGCCATTGGTACTGGGCCAGTAGATGCAGTTTACAAAGCAATTAACCGCGTTGTGAATGTACCCAACCAATTAATTGAATTTTCTGTGCAGTCAGTAACCGCTGGGATTGATGCAATTGGGGAAGTCACGATTCGTCTGCGCTATGAATCAAGAGTGTTTTCGGGTCATGCAGCCAACACAGACATCATAGTTGCATCCGCGCAAGCTTATGTTAATGCGTTAAATCGTCTTTACTCATCCTTGCAAACTAAAGAAAAGCAAGAAGAAGTTACGGCATAAAAGGTGAAGAGATTTAATCAAGGGGTGTGGGGTGTAAGTAAGCAAAACCCCTACACCTCTACCCTGTTGTAGGATAAAAGTAAACTTTTGCTGCGATGATTCCACGTTTGACAGTTCCTCCATTGGAAAATGGCGATTGCTTAACGCGCTTTGAATTTGAAAATCGGTACAATGCTATGCCCAAGCTTAAAAAATCCGAATTCATTGAAGGAACTGTCTACATCGCCTCACCTCTGCGTTTTGAACCCCAGGCTGAATCGCACCCCGACTTGATGGGTTGGTTATGGACTTACAAAATTGCAACTCCAGGAGTGCGACTTGGTGATAATGCGATTGTTCACCTTGACGTAGACAGTGCAATCGAATGGATACGTTGAAATGAAATTTTATAAATATCATGCGTTGGGCAACGACTATCTAGTAATTAATCCCCAATATTTATCGTCTCTCTTAACCCCTGAACAAATCAAAATAATTTGTCATCGAAATTTTGGCATTGGTTCTGATGGTATCTTGTTGGGGCCGTTACCATCAACAAAAGCACAGTTTGGATTACGCATCTTCAATCCAGATGGAAGTGAAGCTGAAAAAAGCGGTAATGGACTGCGGATTTTCTCACGCTACTTATGGGATGAAGGTTTAGTTAACGAAGTAGCATTCTCCATAGAAACCCTAGGCGGAGTAGTGGAATCGGTTGTCCAAGATGGAGGGAAAACAGTTCAGATAGAAATGGGAAAAGTCAGCTTTTGGAGTAATGATATCCCCGTAGTTGGCGATCGCCGAGAAGTTATTCAATCACAAATCAACTTTGACGGTGAAAATTTTACCTTCTGTGCAGCAACAATTGGCAATCCCCACTGTGTTATTCCTTTAACTGAGGTTAATTCTGCGATCGCCAAAAAGTACGGGCCAATATTAGAAATTAATCCCCTTTTCCCAAATCGTACTAATGTTCAATTCATGCAGGTTCTAAATCGCAAGACCATCAAAATTGAAATTTGGGAAAGAGGTGCTGGCTACACTTTAGCTTCAGGTAGTAGTAGCAGTGCGGCTGCGGCTGTTGCCCATAAACTTGGTTTATGTGATTCTACAATTACCGTACAAATGCCTGGCGGAGAAATTTTAATTCAAATTAACGACGACTTTAATATCTCAATGACAGGTTCAGTCACGAAAGTTGCCCAAGGAGAATTATCCGCAGAAATAATGAGTTAATCAGTAGCAGACAATTAAAATTAAATCATAGTGAAATTACTGAAGCTGATGTTAAATAACAGCAGGTATATTCATACTAACCTCATATTCAATGTGGAAAACCAAGGGCGCATCTACTATTTCTCAAAATGAATCAACCCGGAACAAAAACTTGGCAGGATGTTCGTGCAGCCTTCCAAAAAATTTGGGGTTACGAAGATTTCCGCCCACCGCAGGGAGAAATAATCAGCACTTTATTAACACAAAAAGATGCACTGATTATTATGCCAACAGGCGGAGGTAAATCAATTTGTTTTCAATTACCAGCATTATTACAAACAGGATTAACGTTGGTAGTTTCTCCCTTGGTAGCACTCATGGAAAACCAAGTAGAAGAACTGCGTCAACGCCATCTCAGCGCAGCACTTTTGCATAGTGAATTACCTTCATCTCAACGCCGTGCAACGCTGCAAGCATTAGAAAAACAAAAATTACGATTACTTTATTTATCACCAGAGACTTTATTAAGTCCGCCAGTTTGGGAAAGATTATCTCAGCCACAATTGCAAATCAACGCCTTAATTCTTGATGAGGCACATTGTTTAGTGCAGTGGGGGGAAACATTTCGACCAGCTTACCGCAGATTAGGGGCGGTGCGGCCCGCATTACTCAAATCAAAACCACCAGGAACGAAAATCAGTATTGCGGCTTTTACTGCAACCGCAGACCCATTAGCCCAAAATATTATTCAAACAGTTTTACAATTGCAGCAACCGGAAATTTTTCGTCTTAATCCTTATCGTCCTAATTTACATCCTAGTGTTAGTATCGCTTGGACACCACGAGGCAGAAAACAACAGTTACTCCAGTTTATCGAAAAGCGATCGCCACAAGCAGGCTTAATTTATGTTCGCACCCGTCGAGATAGTGAAGATTTAGCCGCATGGTTAACTCAGATGGGTTACGCTACAGCCAGTTATCATGCTGGTTTAGGTGCAGCCGAACGCCGTGCAGTTGAAGCCAGTTGGTTAGGTGGTAAAATTCCCTTTGTGGTTTGTACCTGTGCCTTTGGAATGGGGATAAATAAGCCTGATGTGCGTTGGGTTATCCACTATCACGCCCCACATTTGCTATCTGAATATGTGCAAGAAATTGGCCGTGCTGGCCGAGATGGTAAACCAGCCGAAGCACTAACTTTAGTGAGTGAACCTACAGGATGGTTAGATTCCGGGGATAAGCAAAGACAACAGTTTTTTGCTGATAAAATGCGATCGCAACTGCAAACAGCACAACAATTAGTCAAAAAACTGCCAAAACAAGGCGATATTAATACAGTAACGCGACAATTTCCTGATGCAGCTGTCGCACTTGCATTACTCCACAGCAGCGGACAATTAAACTGGCTCGATCCTTTCTATTACTCTATTAATTCAAAAGTACAAAAACAAGCATCATCACAACTGCAAGCTGTCAAACAAATGCAGCAATATTTAACAACAAAACAATGTCGTTGGCAGTTTTTATTAAATGCTTTTGGTTTTTCTCAAGATGCTGCTAATTGGCGTTGTGGACATTGCGATAATTGTCGCACCGCAAACTAGTCTAAACGCCAGTTTTCATTCCTACGCAGTCAAATAATGCTCTAAGAAACGACAATCGTAATCCACTGAACAAGCCCAAGCTCCAGACAATTTGCCTTTGAGCTTATGGGTTTGTAACAGTGGATCAAATGGGTCAGATGCTAGAAGCGTTAAACGCTCTTCAATTCGCTATTGCAACTCTGGTTGTCGTCGCACCAACCGCTTAAATGCTCGTTTAAACGATGATGCTAAAACCAGAGTCATCATTTTTTTAACTCATCCATTATTTGATTAACATTGCCGCGAAACACTTCACCAGACTGGTATTCTGCTTGTGCTTGCGCGATATTCGCAGCAATAGCAGAACGTCGTTGTTCTGCCAAGCGATGACGGATCAGATCAATGAGTATTTCTTGTTCATATATTGATAATTCTTCAATGCTATCTAAAACTTGATCTAATCTAGAAGATTGAGTCATTATTCTTGCTGCCTTGATTGCAGTAGACGTTTAAAACTGCCGTAAAAATCTTAAATCACTGGCATACAAACGGCGGATATCATCGATTTGATGTAACACCATTGCAAAGCGTTCTACGCCAAAACCAGCAGCAAACCCAGTATAAATTTCTGGGTCGTAGCCTACAGATTTAAGCACATTTGGATCAACCATGCCGCAACCCATCACTTCCAGCCAGCGCCCATTCCACTGCAAATCTACCTCAGCTGAAGGTTCGGTAAACGGGAAGTAACTAGCACGGAAGCGAATTGGCAAGTCACCAAACATCGCTTGTAAAAACATCTTAACTGTGCCTTTGAGGTCTGTAAAAGTCAGTCCCTCATCAATGGCTAAAAGTTCTATCTGATGGAAAACTGCTGAGTGAGTTGCGTCTACATTATCACGCCGATAAACTCGCCCAGGTGCTACAACTCTAATTGGTGGTTCTTCTTTTTCCATATAGCGGATTTGCACTGAGGAAGTGTGAGTCCGTAATAAATTACCATCTGGCAGGTAAAAGGTATCCTGCATATCACGGGCAGGATGGTCGGGTGGAGTATTCAGGGCTTCAAAATTGTAATAGTCGGTTTCCATTTCTGGCCCTTGAGCTACGGTGTAGCCCATACCGACAAAAATATCCAACGCGCGGTCAATAATGCCGTTGAGGGGATGGACGCGACCTTGGGGGCGAAAAATTCCTGGCATAGTCACATCCAGGGTTTCTGCTTCTAGTTGCGCTTGAATTTCTGCGGTTTCTAAAGCAGCACGTTGCTTATCTAGACTAGTTTGCAGGGACTCTTTAACTGTATTGGCGATCGCTCCAATTTTAGGACGCTCCTCTGCACTCATCTGCCCCATACTGCGTAACAACGCCCCTAATTGCCCTTTTTTACCCAGATAATTCACTCTGAGTTCCTCTAGACGTTCTAGGGTATCAGCAGCAGCGATCGCATTTTCTCCTTCCTGCTGTAATGCTAAAAGTTGAGTCTCTAAATTGCTAGTCATTAGTTAATAGTCAATAGTCAATGGTCAATAGTCAATGGTCAATAGCAAGCAGCTTGAACAAAGGACAAATAAATTGATTTCTTTCTACCAGTTTAGAGGCGATCGCGCTTGGGATGATTTTTTTCTTTTGTATTTGTGATGTCAAACATTGACAATTGACTCTTAACTGTTGACTATTGACTATTGACTATTAACTAATGACCCATGAGATTACTCATTAGTAATGATGACGGTATTTTTGCCTTGGGTGTGCGTACCCTAGCTAATTGCTTGGCAGAAGCCGGCCATGATGTAACTGTAGTTTGTCCTGATCGAGAGCGCTCGGCTACCGGACATGGACTTACCTTACACCAGCCAATTCGGGCTGAAATTGTTGAATCCATGTTTCATCCCGCAATCAAAGCTTGGGCTTGTGATGGCACACCTTCCGATTGTGTAAAATTAGCACTCTGGGCTTTATTAGAGTCGCCTCCAGACTTAGTGCTTTCTGGCATTAACCAAGGTGCCAATTTGGGTACGGAAATTCTCTATTCTGGTACTGTTTCAGCAGCGATGGAAGGTGTGATAGAAGGTATTTCCAGCATTGCTTTCAGCCTAACTAGTCATCTCTACAAAGACTTTCAACCTGCTGCTAAGTTTGCCAAAATTTTGGTTGAGCAACTAGCAGCCAAACCTCTGCCAGATTTAATGTTACTGAATGTTAATGTGCCTGCGGTGAAGTGGTCAGAAATTGCTGGGGTCACTTTTACCAGACAAGGAGTCAGGCGATATGTTGATGTATTTGATCAGCGCATCGATCCCCGTGGTAAAACCTACTATTGGTTAACCGGAGAAGTTTTAGAAGATGTAGAACCCCCAATCGGTTTAAACTTACCGCAGAATATCCCCATTGATGTGCATGTAATCAAGAAAAACCAGATCAGTATTACGCCGTTGCAATACAATCTTACCTACGCAACAGGACTGGATAAATTATCCCACTGGGAAATCCCTTTAAAATAAGTATTATTATATACGCCTAGACTCTAAGCAAATACATAATGAGATTTATCCAAAAACTGGGAAAAATAAGTATGAGCATTTTAACTTACTGCCTACTACCTCCAGTTTCCTGCCTTTAGCATTTTTCTTACCAGTTAAATGCGTCACAGAAAAATTTAGGTTATAAAGTAGGAGCGCTTTGATATTACTGATACATATAATGTGGGAAAAATTAAGGTAACTCTTTTGCAGTATTTCTTGTACATTTACAAAATCTACTCCAAACAAGGTATGCTGTTTTACCAAGAAAAACATTCTCTACCAAATGTGGTAAAACAGCATAGACTTAACCAAACAAGTAACATTTCTGTTCTTGATCGCCCGCTCAGTCCAGCAAGCAACACCCATGTCTAGGATAGAGAACCAATTTACCGTACAATTTTGGGGTGTTCGTGGCAGCATCCCCAGTCCAGGGCCACACACCGTCCGTTATGGCGGTAATACCCCTTGCATTGAGATGCAAGCGGGCGGTAAACGCTTAATTTTCGATGGTGGTACAGGGCTGCATGTTTTGGGACAATCTTTATTGCGCCAAATGCCAATAGAAGCTCATCTGTTGTTTACTCATTCCCACTGGGATCACATGCAGGGGTTTCCCTTTTTTGTGCCTGGGTTTGTCAGAGGGAATAATTTTCATATCTATGGTGCGATCGCTCCTGATGGTTCAACTATCGAGCAACGCCTCAACGACCAGATGCTTCACCCTAATTTCCCTGTGCCGTTGCAGATTATGCAGGCTAACTTGCATTTTCATGATGTCAAACCAGGGCAACCCATTCACATTAATGACATTACCATAGAAACGGCATCGCTGAATCATCCAGGTGAAGCAGTAGGCTATCGAGTTAACTGGCGTGGTGGTGCTGCTGTATATATCACCGATACGGAACATTTTCCGGATAGGCTGGATGAAAACGTTCTTTGGCTATCTCGCAATGCGGACATTCTCATCTACGATTGTACATACACTGATGAAGAATATTATTCACCAAAATCGCCGAAAATTGGCTGGGGACATTCCACCTGGCAAGAAGCGGTGAAAATTGCTAAAGCTGCTAATGTCAAAACGTTGGTAATCTTCCACCACGATCCTGCTCACAATGATGATTTTTTGGATGCGGTAGGAGAAGAAGCAGCTAAGGAATTCCCTGGTGCGATTATGGCACGAGAAAGAATGGTGCTGCAAGTTTCTACATCTGTTCCATTATCAGAATCTTTTCCTGTTAGTAAATTGTCTGGGTAAAGTTGCCTGTCAAGCAATTGTAGATTTTAGATTAGATTGGTGATCAAGAGCTATAAGCGCGAGATTGTACCTTATGAGGACACTGATATAACTGGAGGACAAAGGTGTGGGTTCATTAAAGTTACAAATTGTACATCAAGAACTTACCCATAAAAACTCAAAATCAAAGGTTTGGGCAGTTCAGGAGTATTAGGTGTTCACAACCCTTATACCCTAATCATACCTATACCTTCACACAGCTTGTCTTTCTTTCATTGGTGCTTCATCAGGTTGCTTGTGACTCATGGCTAAATAAACCTCAAATTCCAGAATCTACGTGCTAAATTTGTCTCAAAATGGATGTTCTGTGTGGGTTGCGTCTTCAACCGCATCGGTTCTCAGGCCAACTACTGTTGCGCTGGGCAAATTTGATGGCGTACATCTTGGCCATCAAACGGTAATTCAGCCGATTCTACAGCCAGCACAGAACAAAGCTGGGGAAATGGAAAGATGGGGAGATGAGGCTAATTCACCCCAGAAGTCGGTAACTCCCCAAGCACAAGAACTGACATACTCAACAGTTGTCACTTTTCGTCCCCATCCACAGGAATTTTTTACAGGAACACCCCGTACTTGGTTGACACCACTGGATGAAAAAGTCCAACAATTGCGATCGCTTGGGGTTGAACAGCTAGTACTATTACCCTTCGATAAAGAATTATCAGCTTTATCTCCTGAAGATTTTGTCGATAAAATTCTCGTGCAACAATTACAATGTCAGCGAATTAGTGTTGGGCAAGATTTTTGTTTTGGCAAACAACGCCAAGGTACTGCCAAGGATTTGCAATTACTTGCTGCCAATTACAATATTCCCGTTACCATTGTTCCTCTACAAACTCATACAGATAACCTTTCAGACAGTGGATTTGTCAGCCTTCCTCCCATTAGCACTTCCCTGATTCGCCAATGTCTCGAAAGCGGCGATATTAAAAGCGCCAATTTATGTCTAGGACGACCTTACACTCTCTTCGGTATTGTTATTCAAGGTCAACAACTAGGTAGAACAATTGGTTTTCCTACTGCTAATCTCCAAATACCCAGCGATAAATTTTTACCCCGCCAAGGTGTTTACGCTGTCAGGGTATCTATTTTGAGTGATATACCAGATGCAAATACACCACAGTTGATTTTGGGAGTTATGAATATTGGTAATCGCCCCACAGTCAACGGTACGAATTCATCTGTGGAAGTACATCTATTTGATTGGTCTGGCGATTTATATGGTCAGCAACTAGCTGTACAAATCATCGAATTTTTACGCCCAGAACAGAAATTTGCGTCTTTAGAAGCCCTGAAAACCCAAATTCAGCAAGATTCTACCATTGCTCGAAAAATTTTGAGTGGAGAATGCTAACTTCCAATAGTGAATTGGGAATACTGAAAATCAGGGAGTGGGGAATAAGGCATAGGTTATTCTCCATTCCAGTTCCTAATCGCCCATTCCTCAATTATTCTGTGGTGTATGAGAGAACAAATTGAAGCTTTAACCCAAAATCTAGCTCATACCATTGTCGGTAAAACTGAGGCAATTCGTTTGGTATTAGTCGCGTTATTAAGTGGTGGTCATGCGTTATTAGAAGATGTACCTGGAGTTGGTAAGACGCTGCTGGCTAAATCTTTGGCGCGTTCCCTAGATGGTAAGTTTCAACGGCTGCAATGCACTCCGGATTTATTACCCACAGATATTACTGGTACTAATATTTGGAACCCAAAAACTGGTGAATTTACCTTTCTTCCTGGGCCAGTGTTTGCCAATGTACTTCTAGCTGATGAAATTAACCGCGCTACACCCCGTACCCAGTCAGCTTTACTGGAAGTAATGGAAGAAAATCAGGTGACAGTCGATGGTGTTTCTCGTACAGTTCCTCAGCCATTTTTTGTGATTGCTACCCAGAATCCAATTGAGTATCAAGGTACTTTCCCGTTACCTGAAGCGCAAATGGATAGATTTATGTTGTCTTTGAGTTTGGGTTATCCTTCTGCACAAGAAGAATTACAAATGCTGCAAAATCTCCAACAAAGGGCAAATACGACTCAATTGCAGCCTTGTATTAGCTTGGCAGAGTTACAACAATTGCGTCAAATCTGCTCCCAAGTAAAGGTAGAATCTTCTTTGCAAGAGTACATCTTAGAATTGGTACGAGCAACCCGACATGATGAAGAAATTACATTAGGTGTTAGTCCTCGCGGTACTGTAGCTCTACAAAAAGCTACTCAAGCCCTAGCATTTATTTCCGGGCGTGATTATGCAATTCCCGATGATGTAAAATTTCTTGTGCCTTATGTTCTCTGCCATCGCCTCATTCCCAGAGGCGGACGTAATGCTAGAACTATTGTAGAAAGATTATTGCGATCGCTTCCTATTCCCTAACTCAAGCTAAAATAAACTTCGATTCCCTTACCCTGCTTGGATTTGCCCGTGTTAGGATCACCAACAAATGAGGTGAATAGCAATGAAAGCGATCGAAGTAACTGGCAAAATTGACTCTGAAGGAAACTTAATTTTAGATCAGCCGATTCGGGAAATCACTTATCCTCATCAAGTGCGGGTGATTGTGTTAGTTCCAGAACCAACAGCAGCAGAAGTTGATCCTGATGATACACCCGTTGAGGAAATTAAAGCCAGCTTAAAGATAGCCTTACAGCAAGCTAAAACGGGACAAACTAGACCAATTAGTGAGCTATGGGACAGGATTGATGCAGAGTAATGTCCCGGTTTCAATTAGGTTCTCAGATGAGTTTGAGCAGAAGCTTTACAAACTCTCAAAGAGATTTCGTAATATTCGTTCTGATGTTGAACCAATTATTGAGGAAATACAGCAAGGAAATATAGTCGGAGACAGAATTGGGGGTATTGGTGAAGAG
Organism: Nostoc sp. C96; assembly: GCF_059384975.1. Taxonomy (NCBI): domain Bacteria; kingdom Bacillati; phylum Cyanobacteriota; class Cyanophyceae; order Nostocales; family Nostocaceae; genus Nostoc; species Nostoc sp. C96. The sequence goes on from NZ_CM182020.1 coordinate 4,360,242, forward strand.
TATGTTGTTTATAAGGTGAGAGTTCGCAATAGTAATATTCAAAAAGGTAAAAGTGCTGGATATCGCTTAATTTATCAACTTGAGTCACCTACAAGTATTTTGTTACTCACGATTTATGCCAAATCTGACCGAGAAGATATTGGTACAAATGAAATTAGAGATATTTTAACTGGTTTTGATAGTCAAGAAAGTTAAAACTTGATAAGTCGCCAACAAAAAACCCCGCCAAGGGCGGGGTTTTTTATTTGAAAGTTATCTCAAGATTTTCAAATTCTTAGAATGTGAAGGTTGTTCTGAGAGTACCGATGAACGCGTCGTCATTACTGTCGTTCTGGCCAGGAGAAGACAACCAGATTACACCAGGAGTGATGGAAATGTTATCAGATACGCGATATTTGTAGAAGCCTTCTACTTGGAATGGCAGATCGTTGTTACCGCCTGATACTGAGGTTCGACCAATAGCATAAGGTTGAACGCCACCAAAAATACCCAGAACGTTTCCTCTCTTACCAAAGTCAGGTAGTGCTATACCAGCACCATAGCTCCAAACTTCTTTGTCATCACCTACACCAAAACCTGTAACATCGCTGTAAGAGATGAAGCCACTGATGGATAGTTTATCACTGGGTCTAAATGCTGCTGACAGACCGAAGGAATTTGTTGAAGATGCGTTTGGCAGAGTATTGGCGAAGCTAGTGCCTACAACACCTGCGCCGGTTGTTCCACCAGCTAGTGTCAGACCTTCTCCGTTATCAAATAACGCACTACCTGCGCCATTATAACTGTGAACGTAGGTAGCGGCGACAGCTACGCGATCGCCGATGCCAAAGTTCAATTGTCCTAAAGCAGAGTAGTTACCGTTAAACAGACCTTCACCAGAAGTTGGACTATCAGCTTCCGATGCTAAGTAACCTACGGTGATAGAACTGGGCTTGATAATGCTGCCACCTTGGCCAAAAGGTATGTTGAACGCGATACCCGCACCACCACCAATGCGGTAAATTGGGTTTTCGGAGGAGAAGGTGGACAATGCACCATTACCACCGTCGGTTTTGTCAAAGAAGTAAGGGTTGTTAACAGCAGCGTAGTGGCTGTGTTTACCACCAGCAGCAGCTAAGTAAACTTGAACTGGGCCAAGAGGAGCTTCGTATGTTAAGCGGTCTATTTCAACGCCGTTATTACGTGCATCGTTACCGCCTACATTAAAGGTTTGGGTAGCTTCTGAGCTACCGATAGAAGCATTATTACGGTCTGTTAAATTAAAAGCACTTGAGTTGCTTGCTGTCAAACGGGTAGTCAATACGTCTCTACCAGTGAAGCTGGTTTGCAAGCCTAGACGTACTCTGTCTTGGAAGACAGTGTTATTGTTATTACCGCTGTTATCGCCAAATACATCGCTAACAGCAAAAATTGCTTCACCAACGAGTTTGGTTGTGGTCGAGAATTGATTAGCTTCTAATTCAGCAGTGCGTGCTTCTAAAGCATCTACACGACCACGCAAGGTTGCTAATTCAGCGGAAAATTCTTCTTGTAACCGCTGTAAAGTTGCTAAATCTTGTTTGGTTACTAAGTCAGCTGTTGCTGTGGCAATCAATTCGTTTACTCGATCCAAACAAGCGTTCAAACCAGCAGCGAATTCATAACGGGTAAGAGCGCGATTACCACGGTAAGTACCGTTGGGATAACCAGCAATACAACCGTAACGCTCTACCAAGGACTGTAATGCTTGGAATGCCCAGTCTGTTGGTTGTACATCAGAAAACTGGGAGACTGAAGTTACTTGAGACAGCGAATTGCTGGTTTTGCCTTCGTTGCTGTAACGGTTAACTTGGTCTAAAACTTTGCTGTCGTTGTTAGCAGGAGCAGCTTGTGCCAAAACTTCTGGCTGGGCAACTTCTATGGCAACGGTTTTTTCAGTTGTTGAAACTTCTGCACTGGCATTAGGAGCTGCAATCGCTGTTGCTGAAACGAGTAGGGTTGCTCCTAAAACTGCCGGGCTAACCACGAGTGATTTCCACAAGAGATTAGACATTTTTACTTTTCTCCTCACACCTTGTATAGACAATTGTTTCGTAACACCTCTTCTCAAAAATACGATATTTTTTGAAATTTCGTTAATGAGCTACAGTGCGACTATTACAATTTTAGTTTTTGCAAAGGCAACATCTGCTTAACTTAATGTTAAAAATTGATGTAATTAACTTATGCAAAAACATACCTTTATAGCTTATTATTATAGAGCATTAGGCGCAGATGACAAGCTATGTGCGATCGCCTCCTAAACTGTCACAATCAAATTTCTGTCTTTCCTAGGCAAGAGTAGGGTTGAGAGTATTTAAATTTCCAATTCATCGCCACTACAGCAGTTTCGATTACCCAGTTGTAGCTAGGCAAAGCAATCATTTTAAACGATTTGAGAAATTATAGCTGCTAGGTCAAAGTCTTTTTGGGTTAACCCACCTGCATCATGAGTGGTAAGTGTAACTTTGACTTTGTTATAAGAAATTTCTATGTCTGGATGATGTGCCGCTGATTCAGCAGGTTCCACTAATTTATTCACGAATTCAATTGCTGCAACAAAATCTTTAAATTTACGTAGAGTCTGTAACTTGTTACCCTCTACAGTCCAACCCGACAGACTATTTGCAAGTTTGTGAATTTCTGCTTCAGTCAGTAGTTGTGCCATACCCCAGAATCCTCATCTATATTTTTTGTCAGCACAATTTGAAATATCTGGCTTAAAATAACTCTGCTGTATTTTTTTCAGTAAGTGTTGGTAATGAAAAAGTCATTATGCGCTTGATGTGAGTGCAGAGGCGATCGCATCTGTAATTTTTTGATGCGCTAAGTTTCTGGTATGTAGTGCTGCGGTTGTACTAGCTTCAGCAATGATTGTGAAAAGTGCAGGGGAATCTGGATGAGCTTTTGTTAAATAGAGCAAAGCTTTGATTAAATAATCTTCTGAATTTTTCTGCTCAAGCTCTTTGAGGACATCATAATTATTTCTGGCAGCTAGAGCTAATTGGTGGTATTCAGTTGTGGGTGTGAGGAATCTGAGAATATTTTCTATGACACTCCCAACTATGTCGGTGGATTCAAAAGCGATCGCATTACCATCACTAATTTCATCTAAAGTTTTCATCTGTGCGTGATCAGCGGCTGCATTTGCTGCGGCTGACAAAATCTTATTCAGGTTAGGATTTATGTCTGTAGCACTGACTAAAAATCCTAAGCATTTACAGTAAAAATCTCTTAAATGACTGGCGGAAGTTTTTTTTGCTTCCCGCGCATTACCATTTTTATATTGCTCCAATGCCTGACACTGGCATTCATTACTCGGTTCACCTAGAACCTCAAAAATTGCATTGATTACTATTTGGACGTTGGGTTTAGTAGAGGTAATCATACGTTGCTACTTTTTAACCAATCGTGACTTTATTTAAAGCTTCAAATCTGGAGTTTACATATTCAAAATAATTTTATAAGCCTTTGTGAGCAAATTACCCATAAAAAACTATCCGCTCTGATTTAGATCTGTTGATCTAATACTCAGAGCGGTCTAGCGGGTCTTCAGGTTGCAACCAGACTGCCGGGAGGAACTCCCAGGCTTACCTAGTTAATTGAGATAACTGAGTTTCTCAATTTAACTAAGGTTAACTTTAGAGAACAGCCCCGGCGCACAGCCGGCTAACTGCAACCTGATGACCCATGCGTTTACTACTTTCTATCATGGGCATCACCTCCTTGTTGCCTAAGCGGACTTAGTTCTAATAAGGCAGAGTAATTACTCTGGGCTTTAACCTTGAATCAATATAACACATTAATTTTAGAAAAATGTGAGCCAAATGAAAAATCCCCCGGCGAAAGGCGAGGGATATATGAAAAATCAGATCATGATGAATTTCATCAAATCTTAGAGAGCGTTACCACGAGGCAATACTTCTTCAGGGAATATAAATTGTTCGTGAGGCTGATCTTGAGGAGCCATCCAAGCGCGGATACCCTCGTTCAGCAAAATGTTTTTGGTATAGAAAGTTTCAAATTCTGGGTCTTCGGCTGCCCGCAATTCTTGGGAGACGAAGTCATAAGCCCGCAGGTTGAGTGCTAAACCGACAATGCCAACGGCGCTCATCCACAAACCTGTCACTGGTACAAACAACATGAAGAAGTGCAACCAGCGCTTGTTGGAGAAGGCAATCCCGAATATCTGTGACCAGAATCGGTTTGCGGTCACCATTGAGTAGGTTTCTTCTGATTGGGTGGGGTTGAAGGCGCGGAAGGTGTTGGCGGCTTCACCGTCTTCAAACAAGGTGTTTTCGACTGTGGCACCGTGAATGGCGCACAACAGCGCTCCACCGAGTACACCTGCTACTCCCATCATGTGGAAGGGGTTGAGTGTCCAGTTGTGGAAGCCTTGCAAGAATAACAAGAACCGGAAGATTGCGGCTACGCCAAAGCTGGGTGCAAAGAACCAAGACGATTGTCCCAAGGGGTACATCAGGAAGACGCTGACGAATACCGCGATGGGTGCTGAGAATGCTAGGGCGTTGTATGGACGGATGCCTACTAGTCGCGCAATTTCAAATTGCCGCAACATGAAGCCGATTAAGCCAAAGGCTCCGTGTAGCGCTACGAATGGCCATAATCCACCCAGTTGAATCCAACGGGTGAAGTCGCCTTGCGCTTCTGGCCCCCACAACAGTAATAGGGAATGTCCCATACTGTCTGCTGGGGTTGATACTGCTACTGTTAGGAAGTTGCAGCCTTCTAGGTATGATGATGCTAATCCGTGGGTGTACCAGGAGGTGACGAAGGTTGTACCGGTTAACCAACCGCCTAGTGCGAGGAAGGCGCAGGGGAATAATAATATTCCTGACCAACCTACGAATACGAAGCGATCGCGTTTTAACCAGTCGTCTAGTTCGTCAAACCACCCTCTTCTACTGGGGGCCCGTCCTACTGCGATGGTCATGAGAGTGAATCTCCAAATATTTTCTTATAAGTACAGTTCTGCTTGTAGGCTCTTTTGTAGCAGCCTCTTCTATGCAGATTTTTAACTGGTTTGTCAATCCAGTTTACAATTTTTTACTGACTCTAATAATTCTAGGTGAAAATCGTGATTTTTTCCAGTGGATTCTGAATCAAATTTAATCTTGGGAAAGTCAGGAAGTGGAGTGTCGGGAGTTGGGAGTGGGGTTTGAGGAAATTTTCTTAGTTCCAGAATTCTCTAATTTAAATGTTATGTTCTAGGCTTTAACCCCCAATCCTGAATCCTCGAACGCTAAAATGAGTGCTACAGCTATGTTTGATTAATCCTAAATGTTTACCATTGACATAAGTGTAAGAAACACCGCTTTCCCTATATCTATACAGCGTAAGTCGACAGAGGATGCTGAGGCTGTCTATCAGCTAATTTTGGCAGCAATGCGTTCTGGCAATCCTGATATTGTGGAACTCAAGTGTGAAGGTAAGACAGAGAAAAAAATCGCTGTTCGCGCTAGTGAAATTTCTGGGGTACAGATTATTCAGAAAGATGGTGTCAGTACTAGCAGTGGCAGACCACCCGGCTTTTTTGCCTTGGCTGGTGAGTAAGGTGTAGCAATGGCAGAAGTGGGCATTCAAGTCAAAGACTTAAATTTCAGTTGGCCTAATGGTGAGATAGCCGTTAAGTCTTGCTCTCTAGAAGTTCCCAAAGGTGAATTTTGGATGCTTTTGGGTACTAATGGCAGTGGCAAATCAACTCTCCTCCGACTACTGGCGGGGCTGTTGCAACCTCAGTCTGGTGAAATTGGTATTTTACCCCCTGTCGGTTTTGTGTTCCAAAATCCCGATCATCAGTTGGTGATGCCAACTGTTGGTGCGGATGTGGCTTTTGGTCTGGTGGAAGAAAAACTGCCGCCTGCAACGGTGAGAGCAAGGGTTGCGGAAGCTTTAGGGGCCGTGAATTTGCTGCAACTGCAATTACGCCCTATATATGCTTTGAGTGGGGGACAGAAACAGCGTGTGGCTATTGCTGGTGCGATCGCTCGTCACTGTGAAATCTTATTATTAGATGAACCCACGGCTTTACTCGATCCTGATAGCCAACTAGATTTAGTGGCTGGTGTCCACCGCCTAGTCAAAAGTCGGGGTATTACAGCTTTATGGGTGACTCATCGCCTAGATGAGTTGAATTACTGCGACGGTGCTTTCTTACTAGATAAAGGTTCTTTAGTTGATTGGGGTGAACCTCAACGCCTCAAACAACGATTGATGACAGTCAATGATGAATTACCCTAAATGCTGAAGCTAATTCATCAATAATTATTAACATATACAACGCGTCTTATTAAAGGCGCGTTTATATTTTTGATCCAACAGAATAGGTTACAGGGAGGAGTAAAAACGCTAGTAACAAAAGGGTTTTCAGCCTCTCAATTGATTGATGAAATTATCCTCTCTGCTACTCGTCTTCTGAAATGAACAGCTTTTTCTAGTTTAATTTTGCAATCTCTTCGCATTATTTTGTGATTTGTAACATAGTGTTACAGGTAATGCTTCAATTACTATAAAAGTTATGAATGGATTGTGTTAACTCTCTTAAATTGTGATTAAAAACCATGCCCCGTTCCTCAGCCCCAGCCGTTCTGTTAGTGGACGGCTACAATATAATTGGCGCTTGGCCTTGTCTGAAAAACACCCGTGATAGTGCTGGCTTAGAGGCAGCACGAGGAGAACTGGTCGAAGCGATGATCGGTTACAGTGCTTTTCAAGGTTATGAAACGCAAATAGTTTTCGATGCTCAATATCATAACGCTTCTAGTAATAGGGAAGTTATTACAGAACTTGTTTCAGTTTATTACACTGATTTTGGGCAAACAGCAGATACATACATCGAAAAGTTTTGTGCCTCTTTGCGTTCACAAATTGCTGCTTCTCGTGTTTCACGCATGATTGTGGCTACTTCAGACAGAGCGCAACAATTGGTGGTACAAGGTTACGGGGCAGAATGGTTATCAGCACAACAACTGTGTAATGCTGTGGAAACGACAGTTTGTCGAGTACGTCAAAAATATCAAACGCGCAAAAAATCCAATAGTCGATTTTTAGCTAGTGCTATTGATGATAAATCGCGGCAAAAGTTGGCAGCATTACGAATGGGATTGCAGTAATTATTGCTATCCAAAAGTCTCTAATCTGCCTCTAGAAGGGGTCGTTGGGGAAAATCATCGGAAAAATTAGGGTTGGGAAAAAAGTTGGCGAAAGTACTTGCTATTTCTGAGTGACTACGCTAACATTAGAAACTGTGAGCGACAGCATTCCTCAGTAGCTCAGTGGTAGAGCGATCGACTGTTAATCGATTGGTCGCTGGTTCGAATCCAGCCTGGGGAGTTTTTAAAAGTATGAAGGATAAAGTATGAAGTATGAAAAACCAGATTTCAAACTTCGTACTTCATCTTACCAAGACCTATGGTCACTAGATGACAATGTAGTTTTTCTTAATCATGGTTCTTATGGTGCTTGTCCGAAAGCGGTGTTAAGGATGCAGCAGAGTTTGCGATCGCAGTTGGAACAAGACCCAGTAAATTTTTTTGGGAGACAGTGGGAACCGCTGTTAGACAACGCCAGGAGCAAGTTAGCAGCTTTTATTAGTGCTGATGTTAAAGATTTAGTATTTGTCCCGAATGCTACAACAGGTGTGAATTCAGTGTTGCGTTCTCTGACTTTTTCACCTGATGACGAAATTCTGACAACTAACCATGAGTACAACGCTTGCCGCAATGCTTTAAACTTTATTGCTAGTCGCACTGGTGCAAGGGTAGTTGTAGCCAAGATTCCTTTTCCCTTAGAGTCTCCACAGCAGATAATTGCAGCAGTATTAGAGAAAGTTTCAGCCAAAACCCGATTAGCATTATTAGATCATATAACCAGCCAGACAGGGGTAATCTTTCCTATGCAGCAGCTAGTGAAAGAGTTGCAGGCGCGGGATGTCGAGACATTGATAGATGGCGCTCATGCACCAGGAATGATTTCTCTGAATATGCAGGAGATTGGTGCAACTTACTATAGCGGAAATTGTCATAAATGGCTTTCTGCACCTAAAGGAGCAGCATTTTTGTATGTGCAGCGGGATAAACAACCAGAAATTCATCCGCTAACAATTAGTCACGGTGCTAATTCACCGCGCACCGATAAAAGCCGCTTTCAGTTGGAATTTGATTGGACAGGTACAGATGATCCTACAGGTTATATGTGCGTACCAGAAGCGATCGCTTTTATGAGTTCTCTGTTACCTGGTGGTTGGCTAGAATTAATGCAGCGAAACCATCAGTTAGTTTTACAAGCAAGACAGCTACTGTGTAAAGAATTAGAAGTACAACCACCTTGTCCAGAAGAGATGATTGGTTCTATGGCTGTTGTACCCATACCTGTTAGTTTGGAAAATTGTAGTCATGTCTGGCTACATGATGAATTATTTGATCAATTTGGCATTCAAGTACAAGTAGTCCCTTGGCAGGAATCACCGGGAATGCTCATTAGGATTTCAGCCCAAATTTACAATACTTTAGATCAGTATCAGTATTTGGCAACAGCACTCAAAAGTTTATACAGATAAATCTGACTTTTGATGAAAATTTAGGTTGCTCTGGGAAAATTATTTTGTCTTTTCAGTCTTGCTGCAACTGTGATGTTAGCAACGAAGATAGCATCGAGTACCATCTACTTTGAATTTGTGCTGTTGTCTCATCTGTAGAATGGGAACTTAACCTTAAACTAAATTTCTTTCTGTAAAACAGAATACTATTTGCCAAACTTTCCGGATACACATTCAGAAACTAAGTAGCAGTAAATATTAGAGTTCACAATAAATATCTGCTATGCGTGTTACATTTTCACTTTTAGTTTCTAGTTTGGTGTTTGGTTCTTTGGTTTTTAACGGTTCAGACCAGTTAAATAGCTCACATAAACTGATTGGTGATGCAGAAGGAAAAATGTTGTTATCGGCCAAGCCTAAACCTAAACCCAAATCTAATGAGCCAGAAAATCCCACTCCTCATCGCGGTAGTGGACGCAGAGATTTAATTGAATCTCTCAATAATGCTTTTCCTGCTGCGTAGAAGTTGTTCAGGCTAAAATCAGCTTGTGGCGAAATAATCTTAATAAATCCCGAAAAAAATTTAATATTCTCTCAGTATTCCATCCTTAAAGTCTTGTTCTAGAAAGTGTTTGCCTCTTTTCATTAGCAACACCAAGCAACCGTGCTGAATTTATAACATCACCTATTCCTTGAATCAGATAATTTTTTGAGATTTTACACTTCAAAATCAAGGGCATCTCATTCAAATATTTTTTAACCTGGCGGAGAAATCTGCATCTAGCCAGAGTATAAGTGCGATCGCTTCATCCCTGTACAGAGAGCGATAACATAAGAACAAACTAATATTGATGCTGTGTTATGGCAACCCAACTCAGTGAAGCTCAATCGCCAGCTGAAATGGTAATCTCTTGGGAAACGTTGCCCGATGATTATCAATTAGAGGATGAACCTGTGGAGAATACCAATCAGCCAATTTTGGCTGGTGCTTTGCGTGAAAGCCTAGAAATTAGTGGATTCATCCAACCACAGATGTTGATAGCCTCGAATTTTGGTCTTTGTGCGACTGTCAATGGACAATTAATTCTCAAAGCACCTGATTGGGTTTATGTTCCAGCTGTTAATCAAGTTCTGAGCGATCGCAAAAGTTATACTTCTAATTTAGAAGGAGATGTGCCGACTGTTGTGATGGAATTTTTATCCGACACTGAAGGCGGTGAATATTCTGTCAAGCGCACCTATCCGCCAGGAAGATGGTTTTTTTATGAGCAAATTTTGCAAGTTCCCACATACATTGTTTTTGAACCAGATGGTGGTTTATTAGAATTTTACCAACTGGAAAATAAACGTTATGAGTTGCAGCTACCCGACGAAAACGGTCGTTATTTCGTTGCGTCAATGAATTTATATTTGGGAACTTGGCAAGGTACGAAAGAAGCTCGAACAGGTTATTGGTTGCGCTGGTGGGACACACAAGGCAATTTATTACCGTGGGCTGTAGAAAAAATTGAACAGGAACACCAACGCGCTGAACAAGAACGCCAGCAAAAAGAACGATTGATGGCTTATTTAGCATCTCAGGGTATCGACCCCAATAATTTGCCACCTTTGTAATAGCCATTAAAGACGAACAGATGTTCGCCCTTACTTATTTAAACGCTAGTTTTCTCTTTTTCTATCTCGTTCTTTTTAATGCCGTTGATGAACATTGGCACAAACTTATCCATAAACTCTTGTGGGTTACGCTGCCAAGCTTTTTGCGCTGCTTGAATTCTGGTAAATTGCAATTCAGGGGCAAGTAAAGCTTGTGGTAGGCGTTCCATTAGGTACTGGGGACGTTCCCACAATGGCATAGTGTTTGCCACTTCTACCAGCCTTGTAACGCGGCGCAGTTCTGCGCCTAGGGTAATATCCATACCTGATTCGTAGGCGGCTTGTTCAATGGCGGCATATTTACGCTTGGCTTGCTCAACTTTTTGCCGATGTTCTGGACTTTTATCGGCTATTTGGGCTAACCAACGGTTTCCCCAACGGACGTGTCCGGCTTCTTCTGGCAGGATTTTTTCGATGGTTTCGCGGATTTTGATGTTTTCTTCGGTTTGTGGTGCTTGCTTTAACGCGTAAATGTGGGCAGAGAAATACTCACAGCCGCGTTTTTCGGTGATGTTGATTGCTGCCATTCCAGCAATTATGGTGTCATCCAAGTTAGTTTTTGGGTCGTGATTACTTTTATCTAGCAGCCATTCAAATTCATCGATATAAGGCATTCCAGGGGGATTTCCAACATCGGCTCCCAGTTCTACTAATAAATCAGTTAGCCACATAGCGTGACGCGCTTCATCAGCAATGTGATGTGATAAATCTCGCACTAGTTCTCGTGGCTGTCCGTTTAGTTTTTCAATTACCTCGGTTAGGTCTTTGCAGCTCCGTTGTTCGCTGTAGCGGTAGCGGTTGAGGGTCATTAGATGTAGTTCGCGATCGCTAACTACCCGTTTTAAGATATCTCTTGCACCTAGACTATTCTGGAATTTTCGTGGGTAAGTAACTGTCATAGTATGAAGTTTTATTAACTGTCATTTTTGATGCTATCTCAGTTTTTTCTTCCTTGCCGGAAACCAGAATGATGATTTTTTGTAAAAGTGACCATGAGCCAGAATATCAGCAATTCCTGACTTTTACGAATCTGAGCCACACAATAATACTCATTACAGGCTCGCAAATATTAAGATTTGTTTTATTTAGCCTATAAAAAACAAAACGGTAACTTAAGCTACAGTTTTTTTGTTATATTCATAAATGAAAGGACTATCAGCTAAAAATATATAACTAAAACCTTAAGGGGGACTGAAGTATGTCTATTCAAGAAAAATCTCGTGCATTGATGGTGCGTCAACATCAACAAGTTAAAAACCGTCAACAATCAATGCTGATGCGGGCTGCACAAGAACTCGGTCTTCCTGAAGAAGCATCCAATTACTGGAATCCCATTCAAGGCAAGATAGACCAAACTGCACGGACGATTTATGGCAGTAGTAACGCTTCGATGAGCTAGGTTAAAAAAGTTGTCAATAGCGTTAACTCATAAAAAAAGCCACCTCTCAAGGTGGCTGTGAAAAATCACTACTGAATATAATTAGCAGTCGTAATAGAGATAAAACTCATAAGGATGAGGACGTAACTGCAACTGCTCAACTTCATTAGCCAGTTTGTAGTCAATCCAATTTTGGATGAAGTCTTCTGTGAACACGCCTGTTTCGGTTAAGAAAGCGTGATCATTCTCTAAGGCTGCCAATGCTTTATCCAGAGAACCAGGAGTAGAAGGAACCTTCGCCAGTTCTGCTGGAGACAGTTCATAAATATTCTTATCTAAAGGCTCACCTGGATCAATTTTGTTCTTGATACCATCCAAGCCAGCACAAAGCATGGCTGCAAATGCCAAGTAAGGGTTAGAAGTAGCGTCTGGACAACGGAACTCTAGGCGTTTTGCTTTGGGGTTTGTGCCAGAGAGAGGAATACGCACAGAAGCAGAACGGTTTCCTTGGGAGTAAGCCAAGTTAACAGGTGCTTCATAACCTGGTACGAGACGCTTGTAGGAGTTGGTTGTGGGGTTAGTGATGCCTAATAGTGCTGGTGCGTGTTTAAGAATGCCACCAATGTAATGTAGTGCCATTTCACTCAAACCAGCATACTTATCGCCTGCAAATAAAGGCTTGCCATCTTTCCAAATGGACTGGTGACAGTGCATACCAGAACCGTTATCGCCAAAAATTGGTTTTGGCATAAAGGTAACGGTTTTGCCGTATTTCTTGGCGACGTTCTTGATGACGTATTTGTAGGTCATTAGCCAGTCAGCCGCTTCAATTAACTTACCAAAGCGGAAGCCGAGTTCACACTGACCACCAGTTGCAACTTCGTGGTGTTGCTTTTCAATGGGGACACCGCACTGTGCCATTGTCAGCAACATTTCTGTCCGAATGTCTTGGAAACTGTCGGTTGGCGAAACTGGGAAGTAACCTTCTTTGAAGCGTGGTTTGTAACCTAGGTTGGGGCCTTCTTGTCTACCAGAGTTCCAACGACCTTCTACAGAGTCTACGTAGTAGTAGCCGGAGTTGGCAGTTTGGTCAAAGCGGACATCATCAAAAATGAAGAATTCAGCTTCTGGCCCAAAGAAAGTAGTATCACCAATACCAGTAGAAACTAGATAATCAACAGCTTTTTGGGCAATAACGCGTGGGCAACGGTTGTACCATTCCCCTGTGCGGGGTTCCTTAATGCTACAAATTATGCTTAGGGTTGGCTCTGCCATGAATGGGTCAATCCAAGCTGTGTTGGGATCTAACACCATTGTCATGTCTGATTCTTCGATACCTTTCCAACCCCGAATGCTGGAACCGTCGAAAGGTACGCCATCAGAGAAAGAACTTTCATCGATTTGGTTATGGTACACGGTCAAGTGCTGCCATGTTCCTGGTGTATCGATGAATTTCAGATCAATCATCTGAATGTTTTGGTCTTGGATCAACTTCAAGACTTCTTGTGGGGTTGTCATTGTTACTCCTTCTCTGCCAATTTCCTATTGTAAAACCAGAATCTGCCAAAGCATTCTAACCCTACTGATCCGCACCAAGTTGTGACACACCTGGATTATCGTAAAGATTTGAGATTAGAGAATTATGTAGTTTTTGTTACAGATTCTCTGGATTACAGGTTATATTAACCTTTCGCACGTCATCTGTACAAAACTGGAAAGTTCATTTCATCGGGGACAACTTTGGCATAGAATCCTTAAATAGCGGATAGATTGTTTTTGTGCAGAACTTATTTTAAATAGCACAAAAATTTACTGGTGCGTAAGTGCAGCCAAATAAATATCAAACCATAGAAAGCAACGATTGGGAGAAAAAGGAATGCGCGATGCAGTCACAAGTTTAATTAAGAATTATGACGTAGCTGGACGTTATTTTGACCGGAATGCGATCGACAGTCTGAAATCTTATTTTGAAAGTGGTACAGCGCGGGTACAAGCTGCTGCTGCGATCAATTCAAATGCAGCTGCAATTGTCAAGCAGGCTGGTTCTAAATTATTTGAAGAACTACCAGAATTGATTCGTCCTGGTGGAAACGCCTATACAACTCGTCGTTATGCAGCTTGTCTGCGGGATATGGACTATTATCTCCGCTACGCTACTTATGCGCTGGTTGCTGGTAACACCAATGTTTTAGATGAGCGCGTACTCCAAGGTTTGAGAGAAACTTACAATTCTCTAGGAGTACCCATTGGCCCAACAGTTCGCGGTGTCCAGTTAATGAAGGATATGGTCAAGGAACAAGTAGCAGCAGCAGGTGTCGCTAATACTGCTTTTGTGGATGAGCCTTTTGACCACATCACCCGCGAGTTGAGTGAGCAGGATGTTTAAAAGCCGAGCATGAAACAGAGACTAATAACTAGTCATCTGTATTTTTATTGCTACTGTGTATGTCTGTTATCTAAATTTTTGTAAAGCGATCGCCTCTTGTTTTTGAGAAAGAGCGATCGCTTTTTTTACAGCTATTGCACTTAAGGAGTAATCTTCAACTGATGCCTGTGAGAAATATCTATCATGTCGCAGTTGTTCAAGCATTGTTAGCAGCAGGTATTCCTTGAACAAAAATACTATGCTTATAAAGTATACTATAATACATAGTGTATGACTAATGCCAATAGTTTCATGAGCATTAATGATCTAGAATTTTTGCACGGTGCAGCTTTTCTCCGACTTCTCAAAGGAACACCTTATATATCCATAAGTTATTTATCTTGCATTCATCCATCTCTTTATCTCACTGAAAGTAAAAATAAACAATCCGCTATTTTATTTAAAATATCGAAAAAGCCCAATTCTTCTTGGTCATTTAGCTTCAGTTCACAGGAAGAATTTGCGCTGATAAGCTTTCATAAAAGCTATCCTGATATCAAACTTTTTATAGCATTAATTTGTCATCGAGATGGGATTTGTTGTCTATCAGAAGAACAATTATGGACAATACTGGATCAAAATGAGGGTTTAGCAAATCAGCGTATTTCTGTGAAGCGAGAACTAAGAGGAAGCTATTATGTTAAAGGTACAGGGAGAGTTCCTTTAGAGCGGACAATACCTCAAAATAATTGGCCGGATGCAATTTTATCAGCATAAAAAACTTATGACACATACTCCTATTGAAATCAATGGCGACTGTATTGATAGACTAATTAAAAAATTAGAGAAAAAAATTGGGCAGAAAGAAGCAAATAAGCTTAAAGAAACCGCTATTGAAGTTGTTCAAAATTGTGTCAATGTTTATTCGGAAAACTTTGGTATTGGTGATGTTGGAAAAAATAGTTCAGGTTTAGTCGGTCAACTTTATAAAGGACAAGACCCTATTCCAAATGGTACAACAGGACTTATTTATGGTCGAGTTCAAAGTGGTAAAACTAATACAACTATTGCAACTTTAGCACTGGCTCATGAAAATAATTTTCGTTGTTTTATTGTCTTAACATCTGATAATACTTGGTTAGGAAAACAAACGGCTGATCGATTTAACAATCAAATTAAAGGCCCTGCTTTTTTTGATTGGGAAGCATGGAAAAAAGACCCTGACTATTTTGCAGAAACTAAAGTTATCCCTTATATCAAGGATAGAGGTATCGTATTAGTCTCTACAAAAAATGTTCATCACTTAGAAAATTTATTCAAGGTTTTAAAAAAAGCTAAAGTCAAATATGTCCCTACAGTAATTTTTGATGATGAAGCAGATAATGCTAGTTTAAATACGAATGAATCTAAACAAGCTAGACAAGGTAAAGATACGATTTCAGATAGTGCAATTTTTGAAAAAATAGGTCTAATTCGTCAAGAAGTTGCTAATCATATCTATATTCAAATCACTGCAACTCCTCAGAGTTTATTATTACAAAAACTCTCTCATCCCTGTAAACCAAAATTTTGTGCAGCACTGCCAAAGCCAGGAGATGGTTATATGGGAGGAGAGTTATTTTTTACTAAGCACAGTAACTATTCTTGTATTGTAGATGCTGAAGAAATTAACCTATTGAAGAAACAAAAAGGTTCAATTAATCCTGGGAACCAATGGATAATTCCGGAAGGATTAAGACTTGCATTGTGTTGCTTCTTTTTAGGTTCAACTTACAAAATGTTATCGTCGGATCAAGAAGATGCAAAATATTCCTTTCTTGCTCATATTTGTTATAAACAAGATATACATAGTGTTTTAGAAAAAGTTATTGGTCAATTTGTGATTAATTTAGATAAGGCGATTAGAGAAAAAAGTTCCGAAACAGAAAATAAACAAGCTAAAAAATGGTTAGAAAAAGCTTATGAAGAGTTAAGCAAAACTGCCTCTGGCTTACCTACACTAGATGAATTAATAGATGAATTGAAAAGCCAAATTGGTAGTGTAATTACCCCTAAAATAATCAATGCAAATAATCCTGACAAACAACCTAATTATAATCCGGGTATGAACATATTAATAGGAGGTAATAGGTTGGGTCGGGGAGTTACAATTGAAGGTTTAATGGTAACTTATTATGGACGTGATGCAAAACAAAAAATGGTAGATACGGTTCATCAACATGCTCGAATGTATGGTTATCGTCCACAACTGAAAGATGTTACCCGTCTTTTTGTACCTGAACATATACTAAATTCTTTTCGCTCTATTCACGAAGCGGATGAATCAATGCGTCAAGCAATAGGAGATGACATTCATAATATTCAACTTCAACCTGTCTGGATAGGAGGAAATTTAAAACCAACCCGCTCTAATGTTTTAGATCCATCAGTTATTGATGTATTAGTCCCAGGTTCGTTAGTTTTTCCTCAGAATCCAGCTTATAAAAAAGAAGAAATTGAGCAAAATTTTGCAGAGATTGAAAAACTCTTAATTAATTATCAAGATAATGATCTATATGATGAAGTAGATATAGATTTTATCATTAAAATACTCGGTTATACGAAAAGTCATCATGTACCTTCGGAAAAATGGGAAGATAAACGTATAATCAAAGGTTTGACAGACATGAAATCGAAAGGTATGACAAAAGGACGTTTAAATGTTCGACGAGGTGAAAGAAATCATAATCAAGGATTAGATATGGCTAGAAAAGAACCGTTTCAATGGATGTTCGGATTCGGTTCAGGTAGGTGGTCAATAAAAGCTCAACAAGAATATACTGATGTTCCTACGTTAATTATTTGCTATCAGAAAGGAGAAAAACAAAATAAGGGGTGGGATGATCATCCAATCTACCTACCTATGCTAGTATTACCTAGACAAAAATTTGTTTTAATGTTTAATTATGCAGAAGATGAGTAATCAATAAAACTGCTATTTTAAGTTAAATAGTAATTCTATTCACTATTAGTAAGTTTAAATTGATGTGCTTCTAACGTCATAGTGCAGAGACTAGTTTAGACTGGTGAGTTTAGTGACTGTTAGTGAATCAATAATCGAGTTATGACAGACTGCTATCGTCAAGAGCAATTAGCTGTAAGCTGTTGTAGTGCGTATTTCACTATCTAATATGGCGACGATTAACGACAACTACCTGAAGTTGAAGGCTGGTTATCTGTTCCCGGAAATTGCGCGGCGGGTAAATGCTTTTGCGGAAGCTAACCCTGATGCTAAAGTTATTCGTTTGGGAATTGGCGATGTGACCGAACCTTTACCAGAAGCGTGCCGCACGGCGATGATTAAAGCTGTGGAAGAAATGGGCGATCGCGGAACTTTTAAAGGCTACGGCCCAGAACAAGGTTATGCTTGGTTAAGAGAAAAAATTGCTGCTCACGACTTCCACGCACGCGGCGCAGCTATAGACGCTGACGAAATCTTTATTTCTGATGGTTCCAAGTGCGATACAGGTAATATTCTTGATATCTTTGGTAACAACAACATCATTGCTGTTACTGACCCTGTATACCCTGTATACGTAGACACTAATGTGATGGCAGGACACACAGGATCAGCCAATGATAAAGGCGAATTTGAGGGCTTAGTATATCTGCCTGTGACCGCAGAAAATAACTTTACGGCGGAAATTCCGAGGGAAAAGGTCGATTTAATTTATCTGTGCTTTCCCAATAACCCAACTGGTGCAACTGCAACTAAAGAACATCTGCAAGCTTGGGTAGAATACGCCAAAGCCAACGGTTCAATTATTTTCTTTGATGCAGCTTACGAAGCGTATATTACAGATCCGAGCTTACCTCATTCTATTTACGAAATTGAGGGTGCGCGAGATTGTGCGATCGAATTTCGTTCTTTTTCTAAGAATGCAGGTTTTACGGGAACGCGTTGCGCTTTAACTGTTGTACCCAAAACTTTAAAAGCCAAAGCCGCAGATGGTTCCGATGTGGAACTGTGGAAACTCTGGAACCGCCGCCAGTCCACCAAGTTCAATGGCGTGTCCTACATTGTGCAAAGAGGTGCTGAAGCAGTTTATTTTGAAGATGGACAAGCACAAACAAAGGCTTTGGTAAGTTTCTATTTAGAAAACGCCAAAATTATTCGAGAAAAACTCACAGCCGCGGGACTGGCTGTTTATGGTGGTGTCAATGCGCCTTACGTGTGGGTGAAAACTCCCAATAGTCTTTCTAGTTGGGATTTCTTTGATAAATTGCTGCATACTTGCAATGTAGTTGGTACACCTGGCTCTGGTTTTGGTGCAGCGGGTGAAGGTTACTTCCGCATTTCTGCATTTAACAGCCGGGAAAATGTCGAAGAAGCCATGAAGCGAATTACGGAGAAGTTTAAGGTGTAGGAATTTGTGGTGGGCGAGGCAGCGCGTTAGGCGGCTCTGCCGTCTTGAAGCGACTGCCGCGCAAAGAGTTGCCGCTATAAGCTGTTAAGCATTTAATTTGCACATTGAGGCCGCAGGGGGGCAGGGGAGAGGGTTTGCAGCTTTTATTACCATGAACATGGTGCAACTTAAATGACGATTAGCTATAGCTAATCAATTGCAACGCTATAATTCTGTTCTTCCCATTTGTTGCTATCAATCCAAAAAAAAGTAAAGCTGATTGACTCTTTTTGATTGTCGGACACAGAAATATCTACAAAATTAACTCCTAACTTTGTAGAAGTAGAAGGCGTATCTTGTGTAGTTTGCCAATTATCATTTGACCAGTGCAATTGAAAAGATACTAAAGCTTGAATTCGCAATGTATAACCTCTTTTAACCTTGCCTATTTGACGATTAAATTTCCAAATTTCTAATGATTTACATTGCTTTCTTTCGCCTAAATATCGATTTGCCACCTCTGGAATTAAATCAAATACCTGACCTTCATGCGTTGACCGCAACAGTTTGATATATTCAGCGTGCGCCCACATTAAAGGCATTGCGGAACCTGTTGGTTTGCCTAAATACAGATGCACATCAGGTTTATCGACTTCATCCCAAACTTGTTCTGGAAGCAAACAAGTATTTGAAGCAAATCCTTCCATTGCTTTGATATATGTTTTGACATCACCACCAGCAGCTAATTCATAATGTCCTCTTTCTCCTGTTAAGAGAGGCCAAGCACGACCTTTACCCCACCTTGTATAAGCACTGCCGTCTTCTTGCTGTCCATAGCCGTCGTAATTATAACGATGCCAACAAGAACCAACAGGTGTATCTATTTTTAAGATTGCATCTATTACTTTGACAGAATCAACAATAATTGGGTCATCAGGTTTACGAATTCCATAACGTACCAGTTGTAAAAACCCGCCATCGACAATTTCTTTGGCTGGAAATACTGCTCGTTTACCAGGTGGTTGACTGCTGATCACAATAGTTCCCTGATTGGGATTTTCGTTAGGTTGAGAATTATTGATATCTGATGGAGTAATCCGAATATAATGCCGTTTGATGTCAGGAACTAAGGTTCCTTCGGTAGTAACTGTCCAGTCTTCAATATGAGATTCTAAAAAATCGGCGTACTCTTCGATAAATTGTGCTGTTGCTTTGTCGCCACGCTCACGAGCAAAGTTAGCTGCACAGATTAAGCCAGCAATATTACAAGCGAGTGTAGAAGGTGAATAGCCGCTACATTCTTCCCATCGTTCTTGTTGGGTAACTGGGCCGTGACGAATTAAATAACCCGCTGCCCGCAAAATCATGGGATAAATATCAAAGTTTAGTGGTACATTTTCTTGGTGTAAAAGCCACGCTAAAAGAATGGGAAATGCGACTTCATCGAGTTGGATACCTGTCCAGTAGGGTTCGCCATT
Source organism: Nostoc sp. C96 (assembly GCF_059384975.1). NCBI lineage: Bacteria > Bacillati > Cyanobacteriota > Cyanophyceae > Nostocales > Nostocaceae > Nostoc > Nostoc sp. C96. The sequence goes on from NZ_CM182020.1 coordinate 4,380,076, forward strand.
AACCCAGAAGTTTTGAGCAAAACCTCCGTCTTCCTGCTGGCTGGTGGCGAGATAAATGAGCGATCGCACTGCTGTATCTGTTTCCCCAGCCGCCACTAAACCTGCTACACTGCTCACCATGTCCCGCGTCCATACCAAATGATATCCTCCTTGTTCTTGGTCATCTTTGGCTTCACCCCAAGGGATGGCGAGAGAGGCAATTAAAGCACCGGGATAAGTTTTGTCTTCATGTGCCAACAACAAACTAACGCTGTTGTGATACAACTTCCCATCATCATAAGAAACATTTTCTAATGATTTGATATCGCTGCGCGATCGCTTCCATTGTTCGTTATATTGCTGCTTCTGCTGTTCAAAAGGCAGATTCAGGGACTGAAACAATGTAGAAATTGCATTATGTAGAGTTGTGCCGAATGCCAACCCTAAAGTAAACTCGTTACTCTGCTCTAAATTTAGTTTTCCTGTCAGAGCTAAGTTACCATCCACAGCAGAGTCAAATTCCCAATCCATTTGGAAATCATCAGCTAAATCTGTCCAGCCATCACTTTGACCAACATAGCCGCAGGAAACACAAGTAAACGGGATTGTTGCACCTAGCGCCAGCCAAGTTCCGCCTTTTTCTGCTACAAGAATATTTTGTCCAGCTACTTCTACTGTGTAGCCATTATTATTTTTACCACTGACTTCTAAATGTGGCGCACACAAAGCGTATAAATGGAGTTGGTCAATAAACTTGCGCTCTCCTGTGATTTTTGTGTGCTGTAAAATACAGGATAAATGCGGGTCAGCGATCGCTTCTTTGATAATGGTATAACGCCCTTGTGGATCACAATTAGTGATGCGGTATCCTAAACCATGAGTCCACAGATGTTCTACTTTTGATTGCAGATGGCATTTCTCCTCGTGGAAAAAGCTTTTGCCATCAGAAATGAGATACTGTAAATCCCGAATTTGGGGTCTGTCTACTGTGGGATGGTAGATTTCAGTCAAAATCCCATTCCAAACGGTAAACCAAACCCGACTAGAAGTAGAGTAAGCTGTCCCTACTGCATCTTTATTTGCATGAGTCCATCGCGGCTCAATACCTGGTGAGCCAAAAGCATTTTCTTGACTAGGAATTTTCATGATTTAGCTTTGAGTAGCTTTTTAGCTATTTAGAGATTCTGCATTTATTGAGAAATTGTTGAAGATTTGCGAGTTGCACTTAAGGATTTAGCTTCAATAAAAATTTGTTTTATTTCTGGATGTTTTTGGCAAATCTTGGTTTCTAATCTCTCGACAGTTAATGCTATTTCCTCACCTGTGAGATTTTTAGCAAACTGGATTTCTAAGTTGAGCAATACTTCTTGCGGCGCAAGCTGCATGGTTAACACGCGAATAACTTCTTGTACACCTGGTTCTATTTTTGATAAAGAGCGAATATTGGCAACAGTTTGAGGATTAGCACTTTCACCAACTAATAATCCTTTACTTTCTCTTGCTAGTAATACTGCAACTACAGCTAAAATAATGCCAATAATGATTGAGGCAATACCATCAAAATAAACATTGTTAAATAAATGCCCTAAGAAAATGCCTATTAAAGCTACAATCAAACCTAATATTGCCGCAGAGTCTTCAAATAATACTGTAAATACTGTAGGGTCTTTACTGTTTTTAATTGCTTGCCAAAAAGTTTGATTACCCTTAGTTGGCAGAAATTCCTTTAAAGCCACAGTCCAAGATAAACCCTCAAATATGATTGCTAAACCTAGCACAATATAATTCCACATCGGGTCTTCTAAGGGGCTGGGGTTAATTAAATGAGTTATGCCTTCATAAATAGACATTCCTCCACCAATGGCAAAGATGAAGATAGCAACAATTAAAGTCCAAAAGTAAAGTTCTTGTCCATAACCAAAGGGATGGCTATCATCTGCTGGCTTTTGACTCATACGAATTCCCAGCACCAGTAATAATTGATCGGCAGTATCTACTAGTGAATGAATACCCTCAGATATCATCGCTGAACTATTGGTAATGTAAGCAGCGATAAATTTAGTAATAGCGATCGCTAAATTAGCACCCATCGCCGCAAAAATAGTTTTCTTAGATGAATCTGATGCCATGAGGGATTGGGAATTAAGATGTTTACTCAATACTCAGCACTTTCTAGCCATTTTCTGTAAAACCTGGATATAAAGTCATGCCACCGTCTACAAACAAAGTTGTACCGTTGACATAATCAGAATCATCAGAAGCTAACCAAACTGCGGCTTTGGCAACGTCTTCTACATCTCCGATTCGTTTTGCCGGAATTAGTTGGAGTAACTTCGCCTCAGCTTGTGGGGTATCCCAAGCTGATTTATTAATAGGAGTTTTGATTGCACCAGGGGCAATACTATTAACACGTATTTTATGGGGGGCTAGTTCTTGGGCAATACTTTGCATCATCATGTGAATACCGCCTTTACTAGCAGCATAATTAACATGACCCGCCCAAGGAATCACCTCATGCACTGAACTAATGCAAATAATCTTACCTGCCGCAGATGAAATCTGCGGTTGCACTCCTCGACGTAAGAATTCTTTTGCGGCTTCTCTAGCACATAAAAATTGTCCTGTTAAGTTTACCCCAATTACTTTATTCCAATGGTCGAGGGTCATATCTACAAAAGGTGAATCTTTTTGCAAACCTGCATTATTCACTAAGATGTCAATAGTTCCAAATTGCTGAAGTGTTTGTTTAAACATCGCCTTTACTTGGTCTTCCTGGCTGACATCAGCTTGAATGGCAAAAGCTTCACCATTATTTGCTTTTATATCATCAACTATTTTTTCAGCTTCTTCGGCTTCAGAATGATAGTTAATAGCGACAGCTGCACCAGAGGAAGCCAAATAACGAGCTATAGCTTCGCCAATGCCAGAACTAGCACCCGTTACAAGTGCTTTTTGACCTTTAAGCAGGTAAGAAGAATAGCTCATAATGTTTCCTTAATTTCTGAAAATCTAGGGTTTTATTGTTGCTAATCCCAAAAAATCTGCTTTCTATGAATATATTTAACAATATTGAATATAATTCCTAATTTAACTATTGCTAAAAATGTGACAAAAATCACACAAGTAAGTATTTAATTTGCTACATATATTGCTTTAACTCTGGGATTACTTTAGATGTTTGCCGCGGCGATCGCCTCCAGCTAGTGGAGGAATCAAAAACTCTTGCCAAAGAGCTAGAAGAATTTCATTTCATTTTCACAATTTTATAAAATTCTTAAATCATCAAGGCAGCAGCACTTAATTTCTTAAGTAAAAATAGATTTTGTCAAATTTAGATTTATTCCTTTTAAAATTTTCAAGTGTAATTAACAAAAATCAACAAATTATTTTGATAATAAATCACCCTTGGGATAGTATTTTTTATTCTATTTGTTAGATATGAGTTACTAAGAATACTTTTGTGGAGAGAAATTTAAAGCTGAAAACTTAAGAAGAAATTTGACTTTGTTTTAGGATTAATTTGTATTCCAGCATCTAGCGATCGCCAGGAGAAAGCGATGTTCGCTCTGAATTTGAATAGCCAAAATCTCCCGTACCCCGACCCAGTACACCCAATCGTTGTCCATTTTGTGATTGCGATGGTGTTTTTCTCATTCGTTTGTGATGTCATTGGTTATTTCACCCGCAATACACGTTTGTTTGAGGTTGGTTTTTGGAATATGTTTGTTGCGGCGATCGCAATTTTTGTAGCCATAATTTTTGGACAGTTTGAAGCAGGGCTGGCACAAATTTATCCAGCAGTCCAGCCTACACTTAATTTTCACACCCTCATGGGTTGGTCACTGGGGGCGATATTTGCCATTATTACAGCTTGGCGGTTTGTAATTCGCGATCGCCACCCCCTAAAAGTACCCCCGGCTTACCTTGGTGTCGCAACGTTTTTAATTTGCCTAGTATTCTTGCAAATATATCTCGGCAGCAAATTATTTTGGGTATATGGGTTGCACGTTGAGCCTGTGGTTGAAGCCATGAAGCAGGGAGTTTCACCATGAACTCGCCACTAATTGACTCTTTAGGCTTGCGGTTCGGTGCTAACGGACTACCTTACGAAGTTCCTCTCCACCCACAGCTAGTACACCTGACACTAGGTTTGTTCATCATTGCCATCTTTTTTGACATAGCAGGAGCTATTTTTCCTGTCGAAAGACCAATCTTCAAATTTTTGGGTCTTCCCGCCATCCGTTCTGGTTTATTCGATGTTGGTTGGTACAACCTGCTAGGGGCTGCTGTCGTGACATTTTTTACTGTCGCATTTGGTTTTTTTGAGCTAATGCTGGCAAACCCACCAATTAATCAAAAAAGTGATTGGGGATTAAATGCCTCTTGGACGATGCTTTTACATGGTTTGGGAGGCATTTTGTTGTTGGGAATCATCGTTGCTATGACTGTGTGGAGAGGTTTACAACGCTATCACTGGCTGAAAAATGCTTCCAGACAAGTGCAGTGGTTTTACTTGTTAGTAGGCATTGCCATCATGGGTCTCTTGTATGTTCACGGAACTTTAGGAGGGCAACTAGGCTCGGAATTCGGGGTTCACATCACTGCTGCTAAGTTACTCCAAGAGGGCGCAAACCCAAACTTACTACCCAAATAATACCGTTTCACTTTAAGTTTGATACAAATAGACCGCAGGGAGCAGGGAGCAGGGGGAAAGAATGAAAAATCCATAAATTTGGCTCATTTTTTTCGTGAAATGCAATAAACAAGAAGCACTCCGAATTTATGTCTAGATTTTTAGAATATTTACTAATAGCTAGTTATATTGCTGTGTTGCTTGTTATCAGCCATTGGATTGGAGAACAAGCTTATTCTTGGCTGCCTGTGGAAGCTACAGCAGAAGCACAAAAGGTAGATAGTTTGTTTAGCTTCTTAACTGCTATTGGCGCGTTTATTATTCTTGGGCTTGTAGGCATGATGGTGTACTCGGTACTTTTCTTTCGCGCACCTAAAAATGACTATAGCGAGGGACATCCATCCAGAGGCGATATAAAACTAGAATTATTATGGACTGCGGCTCCAACCTTGCTAGTGTTGTGGCTGGCTTTCCAAAGCTTCAATATTTATCAACAATTAGATATTTTAGGTTTGCAACAAGTTGTACATTTGCATACACCTCTAGAAGAACCAGTCTATGCCGCATCAATCAGCGATATCCCTAAACCGGCTGATGAAACTATTGAGGTGTTCGTAAAGCAGTGGGATTGGACTTTCCGCTATCCAAATAATGCTACTAGTAATGAATTACACTTACCTGTAAATCGTCGGACTCGTCTGAATATGCACGCTAAGGACGTACTTCACAGTTTTTACGTCCCTGAGTTCCGCTTACAGCAGTATATTGTCCCTGGGCGCGACATTGACCTTGTAGTTACACCCACTCGCATGGGTGAATACAAGCTTAAAGATGCTTTATTTAGCGGTACATACTTTGCTTTGATGGATGCCAATGTACACATTGAATCTCTTGAAGAGTATAACCAGTGGCTGACCACAGCAGAACAACAACCACTAGCCATCAAAAATCAGGCTGTTGCTGAGTATAGCCAACCGCCAAAAACATTATTGAAAACTGGCTGGTACACTGTTGCACCGGAGCAGCCGGCGATCGCACGGAGCGCACTGCCCAAAAGGCTAACCGCAAATGAAAGGAAAGTAATGAATGACGACACATGATTCTATAGATACAACGCCTCAAAACGATCCTGAAAATAACTGGCGACGTTACTTCAGTTTCAGCACTGACCATAAGGTAATCGGCGTTCAGTACATGGTGATGACTTTCATTTTCTTTTTGATTGGCGGACTGTTGGCGATGCTCATCCGTGCTGAACTGATTACGCCAGCATCAAATGTAGTTGATCGTCCTCTGTACAACGGCTTATTCACCTTGCACGGGACAATCATGATTTTCTTGTGGATTATCCCGTTCAATGCAGGTATCTCTAACTACTTAGTACCACTGATGATTGGGGCGCGGGATATGGCTTTTCCCCTGCTTAACGCCATCTCTTTTTGGATTCTGCCCCCCAGTGGACTTTTATTAATCTCTAGTTTCTTGCTACCCAATGGTACGGCGCAGTCTGGCTGGTGGTCTTATCCACCAATAAGTTTACAAATTCCCCCTGGTCAGCCAATTAACGGTGAATTTATTTGGATTGTGAGTATCGTCCTGATTGGCATCTCTTCAATTATGGGGGCTGTGAACTTTGTCACTACAATTTTTTGGATGCGCGCCCCCGGAATGACATTTTTCCGAATGCCTGTGTTTGTTTGGTCAGTTCTCAGCGCCCAGTTGTTGCAGCTAGTTAATTTGCCTTCCCTCACAGGTGCATTGATACTACTGTTATTTGATCTTAATTTTGGCACGCAATTCTTCAAGCCCTTGGAAAATGGCGACCCGATTATTTACCAGCATTTATTTTGGTTTTATTCCCACCCCGCAGTTTACATCATGGCATTACCAGCCTTTGGTATTTTTGCGGAGGTGCTGCCAGCCTTTTCCCGTAACCCCCTATTTGGCTATCGGTCATTAGCTGTTGCCTCTTTAGGTATCGCTGTAGTTAGCATCTTTGTTTGGGTACATCACATGTTCACCAGTGCTACCCCTGGCTGGATGCGGATGTTATTCATGGTGACATCAATGTTGGTTGCTGTACCAACTGGTGTAAAAGCATTTGGTTGGACTGCCACAATTTGGAAAAGTAAGCTGCACTTAGAGACACCCATGCTATTTGCTATGGGCGGTGCGGCCATGTTTCTGCTTGGTGGTGTCACTGGGGTGATGTTGGCAGCAGTACCGTTTGATATTCACGTCCACAATACTTACTTTATAGTGGGACACTTCCACTACATCGTTTTTAACACCATCACGATGGCAATTTTTGCTGCCATTTACTTTTGGTTTCCGAAGATTACCGGACGGATGTACGCTGAAGGCTGGGGTAAGGTGCATTTCTGGTTAACTTTTATTGGTGCTAACCTCACTTTTTTTCCCATGCTGCCATTAGGTTTACAGGGAATGGTACGCCGAATTTCCTCTTACGACCCACGTTATCAAGGGTGGAATATCCTCGCTAGTTTAGGGGGATTTTTGTTAGGAGTTTCTGTACTGCCTTTTATTGCCAATATGGTGGGTTCTTTGCTATACGGACAGAGAGCAAGTAATAATCCCTGGCTGGCGACAGGACTGGAATGGACAACGACTTCACCACCACCGCGAGATAACTTTGAAGAGATTCCAGTTGTCAAAAGACCACCTTATGACTATGGAGATCCCAAATACTCAGTCATAGAACCTCATGACTATCATCAGCAAGAAAACTAAGAACTAATGGCAAATAACAAAAGTTATGAATCTATGAATCGTGGTGTTATTCATGTAGATGAAAGTCCTATCCCTTTAGAACGGTGGCGGCAATATTTACCAAATTGGCTCAAGCGTTTTTTACCAGTCCGTGGTGGACGTGCTGAAGACCATCATGGTAAAGCAATTTTTGGGTTTACCGTGTTTTTGTTGTCAGAAAGTATAGTTTTTTTGAGCTTTATTTTTACATACGTTGGATTGCGCTTAACCCACTCAAAAAATTGGCTACCACCTGGAATTTCGGGGCCGGAATTGTCTATTTTTGTAATTATTAACACGGTAATTTTACTTTCAAGTAGCTTTGTCATTCAACCAGCAGAAAATGCTCTCAAGCATCATCAGCTAAATAAATTCCGTTGGTTATGGCTGATAACAATTTGCATGGGAACTTATTTCTTAATAAGTCAAGGAATTGAGTGGAAAAACCTTGATTTTGGGTTAAGTACAGGATTGGTAGGTTCAACATTTTATGTATTAACTGGTTTTCACGGTTTACACGTTCTGACTGGCGTGATTCTGCAAATAACTATGCTTGTCCGTTCCTTCAGACAAGGTAACTATGAAAAAGGTCACTTTGGTGTGAGTGCAACTACTTTGTTTTGGCATTTTGTTGATATAATTTGGGTATTTTTATTCTCACTTCTCTATCTTTGGCAGCCATAAAAACATTCAAAAGTTAGTAGTATTTTTAGGAGGGATTTCATGAAGTTATTAGCACAAGAATTACCATCTCCAAGAGCAATTCAAGAAACTCCAGTTCCTGGTGCAAAGCAAGACCCCTTGATTGCACATGGATTACAAAAAGAGCAGTATGTCGGCATTATCGGACTAGCGATCGCTCTAATTGCGGCTGTAGGATTTTTTAGCCGGAGATTTGAATACGCTCTCATATTTGCTATTGCTCTTAGTGCTATTCTCATTGCTTTCTTTTTATTCATCTAGCAAGAAATTACTCAGCTTTTATGAACAGTCAAGTTTATCAAACTGTAATTATTGGTGGTGGTTTTACCGGACTATTTACAGCTTTACACCTAGCTCATGAACATTATCCTCGTTCTGTGATTTTGATTGATAAAAATGAGCGTTTTTGCTTTAAGCCATTGCTTTATGAATATTTTGATGGCGAGATGGATGCTATTCAAGTAGTACCGCGTTTTTCGGAATTACTTAAAGGTAGTGGTGTCATCTTTGTGCAAGATACTGTACAGTCCATAGACTTGCATCAACGGGAGGTTAAATTAGTTTCTGGCAACTCTTACAATTACAGCAACTTAGTATTAGCTTTGGGTAGCGTTACTGGTTATCATCAGGTTGAGGGTGCCAGAGAAAATGCCTTTCCTTTTTGGACGCAAGCAGATGCGATCGCCCTTGACAAACATTTACGTGAATGTTTACAAAAAGCTGTTCAAACAGAAAATATAGAACAACGCCGCAAACTATTAACAGTAGTTGTAGTTGGTGGTGGTGCTTCTGGTGTGGAAATGGCAGCAACTTTAGCTGATTTTCTGCCACATTGGTATAGAGCCTTAGGCGGAAATTCTACTGAAATCAGAGTGATTCTCTTAAATCATGGTGAAAAAATTCTTGATGGCGATATTAATGATCCGTTGCGTCCAATTGCTGAGAGAGAATTACAAAAACGTAGTGTAGCAATAGAAATTTTTAAAGAGGCAGAAGCCACTGCTGTTTATCCTAATGCCATTGAATATAAAAGCAATGATGAAATTAAGACACTGGCAACACATACCACAATCTGGACTGCTGGCACTTCTCTTAATCCCCTGATTCAAGAGTTAGCAATTCCTCAAGAACATCGAGATCATCATCACCGTCCCCTAGTTACTCCCACGATGCAATTGCTTGACTTTCCAGAAGTGTTTGCTGGTGGCGATTGTGCAGCAGTTCAAGATAATTCATTACCTCCTACAGCGCAAGTCGCCTATCAACAAGGAGCTAATATTGCTGGGAATTTAAAAGCACTGGCTCTCGGAGAAGACCTCAAACCATTTAAGGTTAACATTCGGGGAACTTTATTGAAGTTGGGATTAAATGATGCTGCTGCTAACTTATTCAATATTTTTGAAGTTACAGGCGAACCCGCACATTTAATCCGGCAAGGGACTTATTTAACGCTATTACCAACCCCAATTCATGACTTTAAAGCTACTACAGAATGGCTGGATGAAGAGGTATTTCATAACCATCTCGACCCTCATGATGTAGGTAAAAAAGTTGTCCAGGCAGTGGAGTTAGTTGGTGCAAGTGTTATTGGTGTTTTAGTTGGGAGGAAATTATTAAAAATGTTAGGTAATGAAGATAACAAAGACTAAGTAATTCGTGTTCAGTGAAATAATTGTCATTAAGACAGCAGAGGAAGCAGGGGAGCAGAGGAGCAGGTTTTTACATTTCTGCACAGATTTCTGGAATTATAACTAATTCATTGCATTGGATATTAAATATTGGCTTGAGTGAAGATGATTGTCGAATCAGAAAGGATAATTGAGATGGAAATGTTCTGAACTAAAACCTTACTTTGTACAATTCAAATAATTCGCCTGATTGCTTTGTAATCACTTTAGCACCAGCAGCTTTAATCATTTTTTCCCACTCAGCTAGAGGTTCTAAAAAAACTTCTGCACCTAAATAAGTTTCTAACACCGCCCAATCTTCTGCTAGGGGTTGTTCTGGGTTGAGGATATCAAAGACGAAATGTCCACCAGATTTGAGGACTCGTTGAACTTCTCCCAAAACAGTGTTCCAGTATTCCAGGGGAAAATAGCAACTAAATCCGGTAGCGATCGCCAAATCAAACTGATCTAAACCATAATTTAAATGATGCGCCCCGCCTAACTCCACACCTTTGAATAGTTTGGAGTTTAACTGAGAACCACGGGAATTGAGGGTATCTCGCGCTATATTACTAATTTCTTGCCCATAAAAAAATGCTTGCCAATCACGCCAAGGATAAATCAAAAAGCTGACACCGCAACCAATATCTAAACAATGTTGATTTTTCTGCGGTTGAGCAATTTCCCAGAACGGAGAAACAGCCCTCCCAGCCAATATCCCCGCTTTCCATTCTTGATATATTGGCATGGATTGAACTTCTGGTGGCAGTTCAAAAGTTTGGTTTTGATATTGGCGGTTGAAGCGATAAGCTACTTGTGATGTTCTTTCCTGCCATTTATCGGAGTGAGGATTATTGGAATTAAACGGAAAACTGGGAGACTGCTTAGACATAAGCTGATTTTCTGCTGTAGATGGTTGATTATAAACTGTAGTTGGCGAGAAAAGATTTGTGCGATGTCTCACAACAAGACGTTTCTCTTCGAGATGGTGCGCGAACGCGTCAACGCCCACGCTATAACCTAAAGCTCATATTGTACAATCGCAAGAAACATCATCTGGAGAGACGCTTGCCTAAAACGATACACTCCACTCAACCACCATTAAAATTTATTCCCCAAAATTTTAACCCTCTGGCGCTCCAGATGATGCGATGGTTCTTGCCATTTATCTTACGGTTTCGCACACGACCTTGGTTAACTGCTGGTGTAGTCAAAATAGAAGCCGAGAACGCAGAGATATTAGCCGAACTATATCAAAAATTCCAAGCAGGCAAAATCCGCTTTTTGATAGCGTTTCGCCACCCAGAAGTAGAGATCCCCTGTGTATGCTGTATCTGCTATCGCGTCTTGTTCCCAAAGCCGCGTGTCAGCATAGTATCAAGTTACAAGAACCAATTCATAGTCACTTTATTTATGAACGAGGGATGACGATATGGGCGGGAAACTGGCTGGGTTGGTTATTTTCCCGTGTTGGTGGTGTTCCTGTACGGCGGGGGAGACGCGTTGATAGGTTGGCTATTCAAACAGCGCGAGATTTATTTGCTAATGGGAAAATGCCGATCGCAGTTGCCCCCGAAGGTGGTACTAATGGCCATAGTGGCATAGTTAGCCCCTTAGAACCCGGTGTGGCGCAATTAGGTTTTTGGTGTGTAGAAGACTTGCGAAAAAGCGATCGCACTGAAACAGTATTTATAGTACCAGTAGCTATTCAATATCGTTACGTTCAGCCACCTTGGATAAAACTAAATTGGTTGTTAAGTAAATTAGAAGCAGATAGTGGTTTAGCAATACAGTCTATTTCTCAGTCTGCAATTAACAACTCAGCCGAAATTTATCATCAACGCATCTGTCTGCTGGGTGAACATCTCATTACCGAGATGGAAGAATTTTATCGCCGCTTTTATCATCAAGACTTACCACAAATACCTAATCAAACATTAATTCCTCGACTGCATCGTTTATTAGATACAAGCTTAAAAGTTACTGAACAATATTTTAATATCCAAGCACAAGGAAACTTTATTGACCGCTGTCGCCGTTTAGAAGATGCAGGTTGGAATTATATTTACCGAGAAGACATTGCCGATATTCATAAACTACCACCCTTGAAACGCGGACTGGCAGATTGGATTGCCGAAGAAGCAGATTTGCGAATGCAGCACATGAGAATAGTAGAAAGTTTTGTCGCCATCACCGAAACATATCTCCAAGAACAACCTACATCCGAACGGTTTGCTGAGACAGCCTTACTCATGTATGATATGTTGACTCGAATTCAAGACTCAACATTACCTGGTAGACCAAGCTTAGGTTTGCGACAAGTGCAAATTACTGTAGGCGAACCAATTTCTGTTACCGAACGCTGGGAAAAAGCGCAAAATAACCGTCACGCAGCCAGACAAGCCGCCAGTACTTTGACACAAGATTTGCAGACAGCTTTGGAGAATTTGATTAGTTAATTTGTTGTTTATTTTGACCACAAGCGCGGATGGGTAGGTGTAGAAAATTAGCATTCCACAAAAATGGCTGTATTCCTCTCAGCGCCAGGTTTTGCAGAAAAAATAAATTAAAATCGTCCGCGCACATTATTCTGAATGGGTTTCAGAGATTTCACGCAAATCAATTTACATTATCGGGTGTTATAATTAGCCCATCCGCGAAATCGAACCTTGAAAACCAAATACAAAGCGCTTTTCCAGCTCCCGCTATATTGCAATTTCAACTAATCCCTATTAGGGATTGAAACCACCAGATACACAGTTCCTTTCTTCATCGGTCGCGGTATATATTGCAATTTCAACTAATCCCTATTAGGGATTGAAACTGGCAATGGGGTGATGAGCCAAGATATTTGCACCAGCATATTGCAATTTCAACTAATCCCTATTAGGGATTGAAACTACTAAAGGTGGAATATTTGGTACGGCTTGTGGGAATATTGCAATTTCAACTAATCCCTATTAGGGATTGAAACATAAAGAATTGAAAAACTACCGAGCGCATCACCTATATTGCAATTTCAACTAATCCCTATTAGGGATTGAAACAGTTTGAGCGTTCTGGCGGTGGCAACTTCAGATAAATATTGCAATTTCAACTAATCCCTATTAGGGATTGAAACATAAAGTTTGCGTACCTCCGACCACAGGATTTGTTATATTGCAATTTCAACTAATCCCTATTAGGGATTGAAACGTGCTGTGGTGGGTGTTTGCGGTTGGCGGTTTGGATATTGCAATTTCAACTAATCCCTATTAGGGATTGAAACGATGAATTATAAAAGCTTACAGGCTATGACTTTATCTCATTGCAATTCAAACTAATCCCTATGTAAATCTTTGCGCCTTTGCGTGAGGCTCCAAATTCTTGTTTTCTAACATATAAATAGCTCGGTATTATTGGCGTTAACTTTATTTTGCGAACAGAATAAAGGAAGTTGATAACTTATCTCACGCAGAGACGCAGAGACGATTAGGAGTTACTTGAATATTTCACATGAACAGGAAACACACCCAAAGCAATCAATCTGGCGGGGAAGTCGCGCAAAAATGGCAAGCGTAAAAATGATGGGGGTTGAAAAGTGCGATTAGCAGAAAGTACTGGAGCAAATACGCGCTTTTGAATAAATGTCTGAAATGCTTGGATGATGCGTGTGGGTAACTCTCGTTGACGCTGTACTTTTGCTAAGTCTCGGAGTTCTAAGTATTTATTGTGCAGAGGTTTGCTGAGAACATTGGCGGCTACGACGGCATCTTGAATGGCGTAATTAATCCCCACTCCCCCAACTGGAGACATAATATGAGCCGCATCACCAATGAGTAATAGTCCCGAACGATACCAGCGTTTAACACGGCTCGATTCTACCGACAAAAAGGCGACTTGTGACCAATCTTGAAGGCTAGATAGGCGATCGCTTAATTCTGGCACAACTTCAACTACAGATTTTTTTAACTCTTCCAAACCCGCCGCCCGCAGTTGATGATATCCTCCTTTGGGAATCACATAAGCAATTTGCCACTCATCACCACGGTCAAGCATGGCCACGATATGACCAGGCGCAAAACGCCCCATTCCGCCTTCAAAATCTTCGGGATGGCGGGGTAAGCGAAACCAAAGAATATCCATTGGTGGGGAAGTTTCAATGGATTCAAATCCGCCTATTTGTCTTAGCCGTGAGTGGCGACCATCTGCACCAACTGTGAGCATAGCGCGGACTTCGTGCCAACCACCCCCACCGCGATAACGCACTCCCTTAACTGTGCCATTTTCCTCAATTAATTCTTGGACATTCGCACCCATAACTAATTGAAAATGAGGATATTGTTGCGCTTCTTGGGTGATAAACTCCAGAAATTTCACTTGTGGCAACATTGTGATGTAAGGATAAGGTGTTTTGAGGTGGCTAAAATCTGCCAAAGTAAAACTACCTTCTGGGGTTTTGACATTAATTTGGCGCATTTTGGCATGGGGTAATTGCAATAAGCGATCGCTTAAACCCAATTCATCCATAATTTGCATGACTGATGGATGAATTGTGTCTCCCCGAAAGTCGCGGTCAAAATCTTTATGCGCTTCTAGCAGGATTACAGATATGCCTTGACGCGCCAATAACAAAGCTAAAATAGCCCCGGCTGGGCCACCACCCACAATACAACAATCTGTGGTTTGTAAGTCTACAATCTCATGGGCTGGGTTAACACTTGAGTCGGGGATAGGATTTGTCGGTAGATGGTTAGTCATCACAACACCTCTAGGTAGCCCTAAATCAAGGGTAGTTGGCTTTTGATCATGCCAGCGATTTTTTTAACTTTTTGTAGTCATAGGGAAGATGTATTATCGCTAAAATGTCCTTTGTCATTGGTCGTTTATTTTTAGTTAATGATCAATGACTTATGATGAATGACCTATGACAATAACTAATACCTGTGGCACAAGTAATTTTAGAAAACGTTTATAAAAGTTTCCCCCCCCGCAAGGGCGAAAGTAATGCAGCCCAAGAACGTGCAGATAATCTTAATGTTTTGCGCCGCATTAACCTGACTATCGCCGATGGTGAATTTATGGTACTGGTGGGGCCTTCGGGCTGTGGTAAAAGCACACTACTACGGTTAATTGCTGGTTTAGAAACGCTGACAGGTGGCAATATTTTAGTAGGCGATCGCTTAATCAATGATTTACCACCCAAAGAACGAGACATTGCAATGGTGTTTCAAAATTACGCCCTCTATCCTCACATGACGGTGTATGACAACATTGCTTTTGGGTTGCGCCGTCGGGGAAGCCAGGGAGCAGGAGAGCAGGGGAGCCAGCGCCGTGCGGGGGTTCCCCCCGTTGAGGCGACTGGCGTGAGCAGGGGAGATAAAATGCCTAATTGGGTGGAAAATCTTTTGGTAGGGGGAACGAAGAAATTACCCAAAGGGTTACGTTATATTTCGCCAAAAGAAAAATTAATTGAGACGCAGGTGCGGTCTGTGGCGCAGTTGTTACAAATTGAAATGCTGCTGAATCGCTTACCCAAACAACTATCGGGGGGACAAAGACAACGGGTAGCATTAGGAAGAGCGATCGCCCGTGATCCTCAAGTATTTTTAATGGATGAGCCATTATCTAACTTAGATGCCAAATTGCGGGCAGAAACTCGCGCTCAAATTGTCAAATTGCAGCGACAATTAGGCACAACAACGATTTATGTTACCCACGACCAAACCGAAGCAATGACAATGGGCGATCGCATCGCCATCATGAATCAAGGCCAAATTCAACAGCTTGCTTCTCCATTAGAACTCTATAACCGTCCTGCTAACCGCTTTGTGGCTGAATTCATTGGCTCACCACCGATGAATTTTATTCCGGTAGAGTTTCATGCGCCATTGTTAATTAGCCATTCCCTATTTCGTTTGACACTCCCAGAAACTTGGGGAAAAGCTCTGCAAAAATATGATAAACAAACTTTAATTTTGGGCATTCGTCCCGAACACTTAAACCTGAGTTTACCTGCGACTAAAAATCTGCCAGTCAAAGTAGACTTGGTAGAAAATTTGGGTAACGATGCTTTCTTGAGTGTCAGACTAACTGAACCAGACTCACCAATATCTTCTAGTGCGCCTTACTTGCAAGTGAGAATTCCCACAGACCGACAGCTAAGTGTTGGTGAACAATTATGGTTATCAATAAATCCTGAAAAAATTCACTTTTTCGACCCAGAAACAGATTTAGCTATATTCCCGACGAATAATTCTTAACAGTAAAATAGCATTTCCATGATTCTGTTGTTACGCGATCGCGCCACCCCTGAACAACTTGAACAGATGCTGCAACAGCACAAATTCTATATCAAAACTGCTGTTGATATCGAGCGCCGAGTATTAGCAGGTGGTGGCGATCTGCATTACGATTGCGAACAGGCTCTACTGCTTGATGGTAGCCGACAAGAAAATCTTTGGGCAGCCAGTTTCATGTCATTGACGGGAAGGATGATTTTTGAATCAATGGTAAATCTCCGCCCCCGGCAAAATAAATCAATGGAGATTTTAGATCCTATGATTAGAGAAAGAGTAGCCCAAATCATTATCGAATTCTTGGGAAATATATGATCGAAGTGACACCGAAACAACAAATTTTTATGCAAGATGATGTTTCCACTCGTTTACATCATTTAGCAAATCACCTGTCACAAATTCAGTCTTTGTGGACTGGAGAATCATCATCCCAGGAATTAATACTCGATCTAATTAAGGAAAGCCGATACTTTCTTGAGTGGACTGTCCCTGACATGGTGCAAGCTGATGATATTGACCGAGCCGCAGAATTAGTTGATTTGGGTCGTCTTATGACTCGTTGGCTATTCCATTGGGACAACATCTGGTCTGATGCTGAACAAAAGCAATTTGCATTCCAACAAATACAGGATTGGTTACATCGGGTTTTGGAAATAGCTGCAACAGAACCAGAATCACTCAGCGCATAAACTTGATTCACCTCTTAGTTTTCACAAATGCTACTAACCAAAATCTTCAAAAATAAACGGTATTTCTTATTGAGAAATACCGTTTATTGATGAGAACTTTTAGAAAACAAAGGTGGTTCTTAAAGTACCAATGATTGCATCATCAGAAGTTTGACCAGGATTGGTTAACCAAATCACACCTGGCGTAATGGAAATGTTATCGCTGACGCGGTATTTATAGAAACCTTCAATGTGGTATGGAGTGTTGTTATTACCACTGCCAGCATAAGGTTGAGCGCCGCCAAAAATACCTAAAACGTTGCCTTTTTTACCTAGATCTGGTAGAGCTACGCCTAATCCATAACTCCAAATATCATCGTCATCGTTTGCGCCAAAGCCTGTAACTTGGCTGTACAGCACAAAACCACTAATGGAAAGTTTGTCGCTAGGTTTGAAAGCTGCTTCAAAACCATAGGAATTACTCACGTAGGCGCTACCGCTACCAGCAAAGTCTTGGCGGTTAGCTTGTCGAGTACCAACAACACCAGTGGTGACTGAGCCAAAATCGAATAAAGCGCTACCTGCACCATGATAGCCGTTAACGTAGGTGGCAGCTAAGGTCAGGCGATCGCCCACATTCAAGTTCAATTGTGCTAAGGCTGCATAGTTACCTGCAAATAAACCTGAACCCGAATTGGGGTTATTTGCTTCCGCAGCCAAGTAACCCAAAGTTAATGAAGGTTTAAAAGTTCCGCTACCACCAAAGGCTAAGTTTAGCGCCGCACCTGCACCGCCACCGATCCGATAAATTGGACTTTCGCCAGCAAAGGTAGATAAAGCACCATTACCACCGTCAAAATCTTCAAAGTAGGGGTTAACGGTAGGAACGTAATCACTGTGAATACCGCCAGTAGCTGCAACGTAAATTTGCGAGTTACCCACAGGAAAGTAATAAGCTAACCAATCGATAAACGCGCTATTGTTACCACCTAGGAACACGTTAAATGTTTGCGTTCCCTCGTAAGTGTTGTTTGCTAAAGGTAAAACACTGGCATTCCCAGCTGCAATCCGGGTGTGTAGGATATCTTTACCAGTAAAGCTGGTTTGAAAATCGAGACGTACCCTATCTTGGAAAACGGTGTTGTTGGTGTCGTTGTCGCCAAAGCTATCGGTGACAGCAAAAACCGCCTCACCAACAAGTTTGGTAGTGGTAGAAAATTGATTGGCTTCTAACTCTGCGGTGCGTGCTTCTAGTGCATCTACTCTACCGCGTAAAGTTGCCAGTTCTGCGGAAAATTCTTCTTGCAAACGCTGAAGTGTGGCTAAGTCTTCTTTTTTTACTAAGTCAGCGGTTGCAGTCGCAATCAGTTCATTAACTCTATCTAAACAAGCATTTAAACCGGCGGCAAATTCATAACGTGTCAAAGCACGATTACCGCGATAAGTGCCGTTAGGATAACCAGCAATACATCCGTAGCGCTCAACTAAAGATTGTAATGCTTGAAATGCCCAATCTGTAGGCTGTACGTCGGAAAACTGCGAAACTGATGTGACTTGAGATAGGGAATTTTGGTTTTTACCATCAAGACTATATTGGTTTACTTGTTCTAAAACTTGATTTTCTTCAGTTGTGGCTTGAGAAATCAACTGTTGTTGAGGTGTTGGTGACTCGGTTTCAATTTCAGCTGCAACTACCTTCGCAGAAAATAAAACAGCTACGCCTAAGCATACTGGAGACAACACCAGTGTTTTCCACAATAAATGAGACATGTTCTTTCTTCCTCACACTGTTTTGTTAGAATGACGCGATCGCTGTCTTCTAAATGTATCCCATAATACTTTATTTTCTCTTTTGCTGATTTAGCTGCTATTGTGCCAAAACTTCTCCATTTTTTGATATTTCTCAGTGTAAACTCTTGCTTTAGCGGTTTTATCTCAATTATCTCAGCATCAAAAGTATCTTGATTTTTTCAGCAATGCCTACCGTTAGGCGATCGCAGATAATAAACTTAACCGCCAAGGAGATGCGATATTTATGACTCAAATCAAATCTCAACTGACACTCAAAGAATTCCTCGCCCTACCACAAGGTGATATTACCTACGAATTAGTTGATGGAGAGGCAAAACCCAAAATGGCACCAAAAAGATTTCATTCGCGTTTAACCTTGGCTTTGACTCAACTTTTAACGCCGTGGGCAAAAAATCGCGGTGAAGTTGGTATCGAATGGGCAGTTACGTTAAAACGCAGAGGTCGAGACTGGGTTCCTGTACCAGATTTACTTTATGTTTCATACTCTCGCCTTCACAGCGATGTAATTGAAGATGAAGCTTGTCCCATACCGCCCGATTTAGCAATAGAAATTATCTCGCCTGACCAAACTTTTGGTGAAATGAGTGCGAAAGCAACAGATTATCTAGAAGCGGGTGTGATGAGAGTTTGGGTTGTAGATGCAAAAGCTAAAACCGTTACTGTTTTTTATCCTGATGCACACCCACAAACAAAAGCTGGTGAAGATAGTTTAGAAGATTCTTTATTTGAAGGCCTACAAATTACACCCGCACAAATTTTTCAACAAGCGGGAATACCATAAATATTTTCAAGTTTAATATTGGGAAATTTGTCACTATACCCAGTATGATATCAAGATGCTTCAATCAGATGAATTCTCAGACGAAACTTTCTTTTTAATTAAACGGTGAAGCAGACGGCAAGGCCAAATACAAGCTCCACAAACACTTACAGAGAAAATAGCTGCAAAAACACGCCACTTCTCTTCAAGTTGATTAGCAGATTCTGATGGCTGGGATTGCATATCTTTGGTTATTTCCGGCAATGAATGAGATAGCTGACTGGCTGTACTTATCCCTTCAATCGCCGCGCCAATTAGATAAGCTACAAGCGCAATACCGAGCCAGTGACTCATCATATTTGATTGGTAAACTTTTGTATTAGTGATTCTCTGTGCTAAAGGATAATCTGCCTTCAGCAGTGTCTCGAATTAAAGGCAGTTTAGATTGTATATAAGCATTAAGGCTACTATCTGCCTGTAAATCTTCTTCCTGCTGGGTGTTTAATTGCTGGAAGAGCAGTTGTACTAAAGCCACGTCATCAAACTGGAGCAAGGTGCTGACATTAGTAGACTCTATTACAGCCCAAAGCTGTTGCATCATTTTAGTGGTGATCATGAGTCTCTAACCTCTTAAGCTTTTCTTTATATTTGCACAGTTTCCTTATTTGTGCCTAATTTGTGTCTAAAAATTAATCAATTGGCAAAAGTGTACAAAAATCAAGATATTAGCTGTTCAAAGAGTCAACAAAAGTTCCTGGCTCAAGAATTAAGACTTAACAGTTAATTCATAACTGTGGGTGATTTTCAACTAAAACTCACTCTGCATCAGGATTGTAGAGTCTAATGAAACAATATTTACACATAGCTTTCTTTTAGATAATGTTATGATTAGATGGGCGAGAATTATTTTCGGCTATGTGATCGACTACACTTAGCACTTTTTCTGTTTTTTTAGTTAAAACTGCAATTTTTCCATAAAATTGTCAGCCTGTGACAATAACTAAACTTCAGAATCTTTTAAAAGGGAT
The DNA here is from genome assembly GCF_059384975.1 of Nostoc sp. C96. Taxonomy (NCBI): domain Bacteria; kingdom Bacillati; phylum Cyanobacteriota; class Cyanophyceae; order Nostocales; family Nostocaceae; genus Nostoc; species Nostoc sp. C96. The sequence continues at coordinate 4,400,372 of NZ_CM182020.1, forward strand.
GGTGCTACAAAAGTAACTGAGTTTGATCACAAGACTATCTAATACGTATCTTGCTCTTGGGCATTAGTTACATAACTTAGCATAGTCTACTTGTGTATAGCAATGCCCTGATAAAAGATAAAAAATGGTGAATGTGTGGCAATAGTAAAATATAAACAAACAGGCAAATATCTTCCACCTCATATACTGATTTTAGGGATATGTTTTGTGCCTGGAGAAACTGAAGTTAGCAGCGAACAGCTAACGGAAATTCGGGACTTTATTAAGAATGATAGATTACTTCAGCATTATTTGAAGCAGAAAATTCTAATTATTCAAGATTGAATATTTCACTTTAAATTGAGTGCGCTAAAGATGACATACATTTATCCTAAATCTAAATCTCTGCACACTGATGATTTTGGAGACAATGTATGTCATTGAGTTTAATCTCTCTTGTGTGTGAAGTAAAAACTTATTTTGCAAATAAATTAAAAGATGCGATCGCTCAATTTTCAGCAACACTACTATGGTACGAAGGTAGCCGCTGCGATCGCCAAAGCGTGAACATAAAGTAACACAAAAAAATCCTCAACAATTTAACTACAATCTTATAAATAATGTGGTTTAAACTACGCTATTGGATTGGATAAGTAAGATAAACTGGCGAAATGAATGTCATTAAACAGTGACTTTCGGTTACTCGCAAAACAGGATAAGCTAACTATGAGTAGAGATATAGTGAAAGTAATATTATGGGAAGAAAAACAAAAGGATTATCTCAAAAAACTCTATGATTTACAATTTATTCCCAGAATAGGCGAAGAAATTTACATCAATAAAGAAAATTGGAAGGTAACTCGAATTGAACATGATGTAGAAGTGAGTGAGGTTAATATTTATATGGAATTAATCAAAAAAGGCAAGCAGGAAAAATCATCTGAAAGATCATCTGAAAGATCATCTGAAAAATCATCTCATTCATAAACAAGTAGTAAATAAGGTGCATTTACCTAAATAGTAAACTTGGCTTTGTTAAATGAGCTATACCACTTCAAACTCAGGCTCAAGTTTCACTCATACCGTGCGCGTCGGTTTATGGCTGCACCTCACCAAAAACTAGAGTTTGCTGACACAATACTGTTATTTACTATTTTGAGATATTTCTAAAATCAATCATTGTTTGCCGATAAGCATCTGATAAGCCTGTATCGAAACATTTTCCTTGGACAACATAACCAGTCATTCCCTCAGATTGACATAGAGTATCTAGAGAGGATGTTAACTGAAATTCGCCGCGATCGCGTAAATTTTTCTCGATATGTTCGGCTAAACAATCAAAAATCCTTGGTGTTAGTACATACAAACCAAATACACATAAAAACTCATCATCCGTGATACCGACTACCCGCAGATTTTGACGCGCATAATCAACAGTTGGCTTCTCTACAAGTTGTGTCACCTGCAAAATAGAATTAGTTTCTTGCCATACTCCGGTGACACAACCAGCTTTATGAATAATTGCTGCTGGCATAGTTGTTAAACTCACTACACTTTGATGTACTTGTGCGTAAATATCTAAAACTTGACTAGCACAAGATTTATGAGTATCGGATGCGTAAACATGATCACCTAACATTAACAAAAATGGCTCATCTTGTACCCAATTTTTAGCACAGAAGACTGCATGACCATAGCCTTCTGGCTTTTCTTGGGTAAGAATCGTGATTTTATCACCAATATCTTGCAGGTATCGACTATATTTTTGATTTTCAGGCGAAAGCTTTTGTAACAGTTCTGGTTGTGGTGGATTTTTAAATAAATCTGTAAAAATTTCTATATCATCTGGTTGTACAACAATGCCAATTTCTGTAATTCCTGCACTCATAGCCTCTTCGACAATTGCCAGAATTACAGGTTTAGCTCTACCATCTCGATCAATAATGGGGAACAGTTCTTTTTTGACAACTTTAGTAGCTGGAAACAAGCGAGTGCCGAAACCAGCCGCTGGAATTACAGCTTTTCTAACTTTATTGTGTGGCATAGTTCAGCACTTTTGACAATTAGCTCTTGAGATTTTGTTAAGAGAGCGATCGCTCATCCTCACTAACTTTTTCTAATAAATTTACCAACCTACGATGGCTATGCTTTGCTTAATTTAACTTGATGAATATGACATTTTGTCATAGTGTCAGTTGCTCAACTGTCACTAACTATATATTCAATTGTGCCACATCAGAGGTATTGTTACCTATTGCAAGGAGTGATACCATTTCACGATACATTAGTTGCAATTAATTTCCACAATCCGTCTTTAATCATAGATAGTTTGTGTTTTCTCAAGATTGTAGCCATAAAGTGAACTGGTGTATATTTATGCGAAAAAGCACTTAAGTGAGGAAAATCCTTAAGTGCTGTTTTGTGACATAGCAAAGTATTGAGTAAATATTGTCAAGTCTTCATTGCCACTGAAGTATCATAACAAGCAACCGTTTAGACTCTGAACACAACATTCCATCTATGCGCCTGACCTCACTGGATGTTTTTCGTGGCATCACCATTGCTGGTATGATTCTTGTCAACATGGCAGGAGTAGCTGATGATGTTTACCCTCCCCTGGCTCATGCTGACTGGCATGGTTGCACACCAACGGATTTAGTATTTCCTTTCTTTTTATTTATTGTTGGTGTCGCAATGACATTTTCTTTGTCAAAATACACCGCAGAAAATAAACCTACTGCTGCTGTTTATTGGCGAATAGTTCGCCGTGCAGCAATTTTATTTGCTTTAGGTTTATTATTAAATGGCTTTTGGAACAAAGGCGTTGGGACTTTTGATTTCAGCAGCATCCGCATTATGGGAGTGTTACAGCGTATCAGCCTCACTTATCTGTTAGCTTCCTTGGCAGTTCTCAAGCTCCCACGCAAAGGACAATGGATACTAGCCGCCGTCTTACTCATCGGCTATTGGCTAACAATGATGTATGTAACAGTTCCTGAATATGGTGCTGGTGCGCTGACACGGGAAGGTAATTTTGGCGCATATATTGACCGCCTAATTATACCGCAAGCACATCTGTATGCTGGTGATGGGTTCAAAAACATGGGAGATCCAGAGGGACTTTTCAGCACTATATCTGCTGTTGTTAGTGTTCTTGCTGGCTACTTCACAGGGCAATGGATACGTAAACAGCCAGTGCAAACACGGACAAGTGTAGGGTTAGCCTTATTTGGTATTGGCTGCTTAATTATTGGTTGGGCGTGGGGTTGGGTGTTCCCCATTAACAAAAAACTGTGGACGAGTTCTTACGTTATTTTTACCAGTGGTTGGGCATTACTATTACTAGCTGCTTGTTACGAACTGATAGAAGTGCGATTAATCAAACGCTGGAGTAAACCATTTGAAATTATGGGCTTAAATGCGATCGCTCTTTTCGTCGCATCTGTATTATTAATTAAAATCCTAGCCAAAACCAAAATCGGTACAGGCGAAACCGCCCCCAGTACCTACAACTGGATTTATCAAAACATCTTCGCATCTTGGGCAGGAACTTTCAACGGTTCATTACTATTCGCCCTTGTTACTGTCTTGCTATGGTGGGCTGTTGCCGTTCTGATGTATCGCCAACGCTGGTTTCTCAAAGTCTAACCTTTATCTCTCTGCGCCTCCGCGTCTCTGCGTGAGGCCAATTGCTCCTACTCCTCCACACTGAAATCCACCTTATCGTAAATATCCCCCAGCAAAACCTGACAAGGAACAGCCGCTAAACTTAATAACACATCTGCATCGTCATACTCAGAAAATAGCCACTTATTATTCTCAGTTTTGCAATACTGCTCAACGTGCATTTTAGACTGGTCAATCAGAATATATTCTTGAAAGCTGGGAATTGTGCGATAAGCAGCAAACTTTTCATCGCGATCATAACTTTTAGTAGATTTTGACAACACCTCAGCAATAAATACTGGGTTAATTAGAGTGTCTCGTCTTCCTTCTTGAAATTCCAAAGGAGTTTTCACCACCATCACATCAGGGTAAGTGAGAATTCGCGTGCTAGGTATCCATAGACGCTGGTCTGTAACAAAGGCTCGATAAGGCTGACGCTTAAGAGCAAAGTTTATCACAGTATATAAATTACCAGCTATTTGGTTGTGATCTGGTGTTCCGCCTGCCATTTGAATTATTTGCCCATCAATATATTCATGTTTTTCCTCAGAATTCACCTCTAGTTCAAGGTATTCTTCAGGCGAATAATAGCGTTGTTCTTGTAACTGCATAACTATTAGACTTTTAACACAAGCCCAAATAATGAATCATTAACCGCAGATAGAGGCAGATAGACACAGATAATTTATCTGGGAATATCTGTAGTTTTATTTTAAATTAACTCAACTCAAAACCTGCTCTATTTCAACAGCATTCATTTGGTCAAGAATATTCCAAACTGACTGTAACAATGGCTCTAAACCATTACGCGTTACCGCAGAAATTAAGAAAACCGGAGCATACGCAAGATGATTTAATTGAGTAGCTAATGCTTCTAAATCAACTTCTTCTCTATCAACTGCGTCAATTTTATTCAGTGCTAAAATTTGCGGGCGATTTGCTAACCCTCGTCCATAAGCTTGCAATTCTTGTTGAATCGTATTGTAATCTCTGATGACATCATCACTAGTCGCATCAATCAAGTGTAATAGCACTCTTGTGCGTTCAATATGACGTAAAAAATCATGTCCCAAGCCTGCACCGTCGGCTGCGCCTTCAATTAATCCGGGAATGTCGGCAAAAACTGTACCATCACCAGTAGGTTTACGGACTACACCTAAATTTGGCACAAGGGTAGTGAAAGGATAATCGGCAATTTTTGGGCGTGCTGCTGATAAAGATGAAATCAATGTAGATTTACCAGCATTGGGTAAACCAATAATTCCCACTTCTGCTAATAGTTTTAACTCCAAACGAAGCATTTTTCTTTCCCCTTCTAAACCAGGGAGGGCGTATTCTGGGGCGCGGTTGCGGTTACTTAAAAAATATTGATTTCCTAGTCCACCTTTACCACCTTTAGCAATTACCAGGGTTTGTTCAGGTTCAATTAAATCGCCGATAATTTCATCAGTTTCGGCATCATAAATCGCTGTACCGCAGGGAACTTCGATGATTAAGTCTTTGCCAGATGCACCAGTGCAGTTATTCGGGCCGCCTCGACCACCATTTTCTGCCTTAAAAAGATGGTTATATTTAAAGTCCAATAGGGTTTGCAGGCTTTCTACAGCCTTGAAAATAACTGAACCACCCCGTCCGCCATTTCCGCCAGAGGGGCCACCAGCTGGTACATACTTTTCTCTGCGGAAGGCGACAATACCATCGCCACCTTTACCTGCTTCAACTTGAATTTCTACTTGATCAATGAATTTCATATTCTCAAAGCGCTGAGGAGTGAGTTTTAAATTATAAGTTTTTTAATCAATGCTTTATCTTTATTCTCTACTTTTAACTCATTCCTCAACACTCAGCACGCTGCTCAACTTCCGCTACCCTAACAACACTCAAATATAGGGCGTGACATCCTCGCCGCAATCATCTGCCAAATAGGAGAGGGCGCGAAAACGTAAACCGACAAGTTGCTCATAAAGTGGATTAATTTTACACAAAGGTGGTATGTGAACAATTTTGCGTCCAAATAGAGTCACATCTCGTTCAAAGGGACACTGAGAAGGAATCATTTTACATAAGAACCGGGCAACTCTGGGGTCTTGTACATCTAACCCATCTAACCAGTCGCGCAGAGAGTTGAGTGGTAAATGTGGTGGTACTTGAGATAGACCTGGTGCAGAAACTAGCTGGTCTTGTACCTCTAGGGTATGACGCAGGGCTTCGATAATTTCTTCTGGTTGTTCTAAAGCTTGGCAAAATTGGTGGAGAACTTGATCTTCGCTAGAAGAATATGTACCATCAGCGATCGCTACCATCACAGCTGTACGTAAAAAATTTTCGGCTGCTGGTGTACCTTTACCTAAAACTGCGGCTAAGTCTTCTGGGGTAATGACTTCTAAAGACTCCCATTTCAGGCTAGGTGCTAATTCTTCTTTAGTGAAACTGGCAATAAATTGCTGTTCATGGTCATCAAAGTTACCATCTGCCCAAGCAATTGTTAGCAGTCCACGTAACCAAGCGGCAATTTGTTCGCTACTGTATGGGGATTTCACAACACTAGTCATACACTTGTGCCTCAAACATCTCTCGGTGAATACTAGGCTACCCTTGAAGGTAACTGATTGTGCCTTTAACTAACAGGCTTTTAAGATTTGCTATTTTCCTAACTACAAGTTATGAGCGATCGCTTCCCGATCACGCTGCAAGTTAAAATACTTTTAAAAAATATTGAGAATTTTTTCTAATTAAACTTTTTCCAGGTACAAGCTATGTTTTATTTTGGCATTGAACATGAAGTTGCATTTTTGAACCAAGAAGGAAAGTTTGCAGATTTTACCCACACTAAATTTGCAGATTTTGCTCAAATTGTAGAAAAATTGCCTATTTATCCCAACGACTATCCTCAACTGCGTGTAGGTGATGCTGGGATTAAAAAGAAAAGATGGTATATTGAAGGGTTTGAAAGATTTGCTGACTCTGAGCAACCAATTGATTGTTCAGCTAAAGGTATCGAAATTAGAACAACCATACATACTAATATTCAAGATGCAGTTAATGAATTATCACAAAGTTTTCATTTACTGCGGGAAGTAGCAAAGAGTTTTGGATACATCCCAGTTTTAGCGAGTTATAACCCCTATAAAACTGTTTTTGAACCGCAACCTCCATTAAACGATTTTGAAATCAAACAACTACAAGCTTATCCTGATGAACAAACAGCTAATATTTATATGGTTAGCTACGGGCCAGATTTGAATATATCTGTAGCAAATATGTCTACTGACCGTTTAATTGATATTGGCAAAAAGTTAACTTATTACAGTCCCTACATTGTCCCGTTTACTTATAGCTCTCCTTTTTACAATGGGAGTTTATGGGAAGGACTTTCTGTGAGAACTTTTATCAGAACAGGTAAACGTTCAGCGACTTTAGTTTTTGTCGAGAAGTCAGAAGAATTAATTACAAGTATCCCTTCATTAACCAAAGTCGCCCGCATTCCCGCAGAAATCGGACGCATTGAATTTAAAGCTTTTGATAGTTGCGATGATTTTAATATTTATGCGGCATTATTAGCATTATTAAAAGGTTTGATATTAGATGAAACTTTACAAGGTAGAGTTACTACACCCGATGCAGCTTTACACCAGATTTCTGCTAAAGAAGGCTTTGATAACGAAGATATTTTTGCTAATGCTAAAAAAGTTTTACAAGCTGCTGAATTCGCTCTCCATAATGACTCAGATGCTCAATTACTAACACCATTAAAAATTATGCTAGAGCAGCGTAAAAGCAAATCACATCAATTAATTGAAATGTTTCACCAGTTAGGTTCAATAGAAGCAGTATTACGACAAACTTATTGATATTAAGTGAAAATCGCGCTTGCTCAGTTCCCCGACTTCTCCCATAAGTTGGAGATTTATGACAAAGGTGTGAGCCAATAAGTAATTCCTTGAATCACTTGATTTTTAAAACCTAATGTAGGTAAATCTTCTGCTGATACACCAAGATAAGTCCAGTGTGGTACATCTTTGACCACGGTTTGAAACCAACCATGTTGATTCAGAATTTGTCTTTGTTTTGGATTAGAGACACCTAAATCAATCGCTAATCCCCAAAGATGCTGCGATGTTCCTGGTGGTGCGACTAAACCAAGGATGGCGGTTTCTTTACCTTGTTTGACTTTTTCTAAAGTTTTATTATTAGCATATTTATGCCAAAACCTTAAATTTGTGGCAAAGCTACGCATACAATCACTAGCGCCATAACCTGATTTTAAGGGAATATTAAATTGTAATCTGGCTTTATTTAAAGCATCTGCTGCTGATTTTTGCAAATAACATTCATTTGTGCCAACAACTTTTTCTAATGTCAGTTGCGATTGGAATGCTTGCGTATCTTCTTCATTATCAAAAATCAATTTTGGCGGCAATTTCACATCATTCGCTGGATTAATAAATGCAGCACCATAAGAACGTAATAAAGTATATTCAAACGTTCCAGGTACAGGCATTACTTTTAACTTCGGCATAATTCCTGCAACAAAACGCTCTTCCTCAGTTACGGGCTGGCTAGGAATACTTGGTTCTTGGGCATTAGCAGTACAGCCAGTCACTGCGGCAACCAAGCATTGACTTGTTGATGAAGAATTTGTGGCAATTTGAGAACGTTGAATACTATTACTAGCTACCAATGACAAACAAATAAAAATAGCAATAAAGATAAATTTCGCTTTTTTAATTAGATATTTCATGAAATTCTGAAAATTATAAATATATTTTCTGCTTATGATATGTGTAAATACTAGAAAATTAGTCACATTTGAGACATTCAGGCTGAAATAAACTAAATTTGTTTATCTCAACTTAGTTAATAATTATAATTTCTAAATTTTAGAAATTCACTAATACTAGATGACTAGTTCTTTTGATAGCTTTTTTATTAACAAGGCGCATCCTTGAAAGCACTGGATCAGCTAAAATATCAATGACCATACTGAATTTTAGATTTTGGGTTTTGGATTTTGGATTAGTTTTGCGGTAAAATGTCTGTCCCGTCTGGATAGAATCAACCTAAAATCCCCAAGATGCTTACCTGTATAGGCGCAGTCAATCCAAAATTGCAAATCTAAAATCCAAAATTTTTTTGCTTTTAGCTATCTGTTGTATAAGTATGACCATGCACAATTCCATTGAATTCCAAGACGCTTATGATGTCATTGTCGTCGGTGCAGGTCACTCCGGTTGCGAAGCCGCTTTGGCCGCTGCTCGTCTTGGTTGTCAGACTCTGCTATTGACCCTAAATTTAGATAAAATTGCTTGGCAACCTTGTAACCCAGCGGTGGGTGGCCCGGCTAAATCTCAGTTAACCCATGAGATAGATGCACTTGGCGGGGAAATTGGGAAAGTGGCAGACCGCACATACTTGCAAAAGCGTATCCTCAACTCTTCACGGGGGCCTGCGGTATGGGCATTACGCGCCCAAACAGACAAGCGCGAATATGCTGCTGTGATGAAAGCTATTGTCGAAAATCAAGAGAATTTGACTATCCGTGAAGGGATGGTGACAGATTTAGTTTTGGGTGCTAACGATGAAGTCGTTGGTGTGGAAACTTATTTTGGCGTGGCATTTGAATGTAAAACAGTAATTTTGACGACTGGGACTTTTTTAGGTGGCAAGATTTGGGTGGGTAACAAATCAATGGCGGCGGGACGCGCGGGAGAATTTGCCGCTGAGGGTTTGACAGAAACTTTAAATCGTTTGGGTTTTGAAACTGGAAGGCTGAAAACTGGAACACCTGCACGGGTAGATAAGCGATCGGTGGACTACAGTAAAATGGAAATCCAGCCGGGAGATGCGGAAGTTCGCTGGTTTAGTTTTGACCCCCAGGCGTGGGTAGAACGGGAACAAATGCCTTGTTATATGACCCGTACCACAGATGAAACCCATCGTTTAATCAGAGAAAATTTACATTTATCCCCTGTTTATGGTGGTTGGGTAGAAGCGAAAGGCCCTCGTTACTGCCCCAGCATTGAAGATAAGATTGTGCGGTTTGTGGATAAGGAAAGCCACCAAATTTTTATTGAACCAGAAGGACGAGATATTCCCGAATTATATATTCAAGGTTTTTCCACTGGGTTGCCCGAAAATCTGCAATTACTTATGCTGCGGAGTCTCCCTGGTTTGGAAAATTGTGTGATGCTGCGTCCGGCTTACGCTGTAGAGTACGATTATTTACCTGCGACCCAGTGTTATCCCACAATGATGACGAAGAAGATTGCTGGGTTATTTTGTGCAGGTCAAATTAACGGGACAACAGGCTATGAGGAAGCAGCAGCACAAGGAATTGTGGCGGGAATTAACGCGGCGCGGTTTGTGCATGGTCAGGAAATGATTGTGTTTCCGCGTGAGCAAAGTTACATCGGTACGCTGATGGATGACTTGTGTACGAAAGACTTGCGCGAACCTTACCGGATGCTTACTAGTCGGTCTGAGTATCGCTTACTGTTGCGTTCTGATAATGCTGACCAACGCTTAACACCTTTGGGTAGAGAAATTGGCTTAATTGACGATCGCCGTTGGGAATTATTCACCAACAAACAAGCCCAAATTACTGCGGAGAAAGAACGGTTATACGCCACCCGCATCAAAGAACATGAGGAAATTGGCCAAGCGATCGCAACTAATACTCAACAAGCAATTAAAGGTTCTATTACTCTCGCTGACTTACTGCGGCGACCAGGATTTCATTATGTTGACCTAGATAGATATGGCTTAAGCAACCCCAACCTTACCACTGCTGAGAGAGAAGGCGCAGAAATTGACATCAAATATTCTGGCTATCTCGCTAGACAACAAAACCAAATTGAGCAAACCGCCCGTCAAGCGCACCGCCAGCTACCTGCGGATTTAGATTATGCCAAAATTGATACCCTTTCTAAAGAAGCACGGGAAAAATTAAATCAGGTAAAACCACTGACTATCGGCCAAGCTACCCGTATAGGGGGTGTAAATCCTGCGGATATTAACGCACTGTTAATATATTTGGAATTGCGTAAAACAAAGCACCAGAAAGACTTTCCGGCGTTAACGTAACTTAAAGTTTTAACAAACGTGAGTATAGTAGAAGGGAGGAGATTGGTATGATCGATGACACGAATTCAAAACTGGCATCACTAGCCATCTCCAGACTACAGTTGAATTTAATACCACATAAAAATAAACTCGTCAAGTTTAGGCTGGCAGTTTGATATCTTTGCAAAACCCTGATTTCCAGGTGTTAAGAGCATTACTTAATCCTGGCAAATAAAACCCAAAATCATGCCTATGTTACAAGAATTCAACACCCATCTCATCTTTCCGGAGCCATCAGAAGAATTAATTACCAACGAGCCTTGGTCAATAGACATTTACGCTGATGGCTTGATGGATGATCTGTTTGCCGATATTGACGATATTTTAGATGGCAGTGGCAGTTTGTCTTCCCATACTGTCAGGTATGGTGGTCGCATACCACAGCGTTCTAGAGAAGAAACATCTGTAAACGATTGGTATTACTCAGATTATGAGCCTCTGCAAACACTGAATATACCGCAGATTGTCTTACCAAATACGCTTAACCGCACAGTCCAAAGCGTTCCTCAAGTTAGAAACCAGCACCCCAGTACAGTTGTAGTTGATACGCCAGCAACGACTTCCGGGATCAGAAGACCTAAAAAAATCAGACTTGCTTTTCGCAAACTGGTAATTTTAGGAACAGCTGTTGGGATAGCGATCGCTGGTACGATTTACTTACTCCGCGCTGAATTTCTCTCTGTTCTGACTGGCAAATATACCCAGCAAAACATCTTAGTGTCAGGATCGCAATTACCTACACGCGCAGATGTTGAGGCGGATTTAGCTGATTATCTCCTAGGTTCTTTAGCCATCATCGATCAGCAAAACCAAACCTCTTTCCGTAGCGGAATCAGCAACAGGATAACTTCTAGTCCTACATCCGTTGCATCTGTTAGTAGTTTACCAATCGGTAATTTGCCATCTCCCCTAACTTCTAACAACACAGCACCTACACCTAACCGTTCTGCAAGCAACGTTGTTGAACGCATCTATATTCCTGTTTATCAAGCGCCGTCACCTATGCGCTACGGGCTACCAAGGCTTCCGGGAACTCCCATCGCTTTACCGCCCATAGCCAATGCTAGACAAACAACCCAACCTAATGCTGTCAAAACAGCCTTAAATACTGTTAAGCAACCAGGTAAGCCTGTCAGTGTCAATATGTTGGCGGCTGCTGTGCGGACAGATCTCAAACCTGTGGCTGTCCGTACTACACCAATTACAGTGCGCCAATCAGCAAGTCCAATTCCGTCCCTACCAGTTGCACCACTACGGGCTGCACAACCTTCAGTGGCTAGTGTAGCTGCTGCGTCACCAAAAACTACTCAACAAGTATACTTGGCATCCAGCGCTCAAGCTGCTCCCAGTCATACTTTAGAAGGTGTATTGGAGTTAGGTAATAAATCTGCGGCTTTATTTCAAGTTGACGGTGTGACTCGCCGCATCAATATCGGAGAAAGTATTGGTACTAGTGGCTGGACATTAGTAGAGGTCAATAACGGAGAAGCGATTATCCGTCGTAACGGTGAAGTTCGCTCTATTTATACAGGGCAGAAATTGTAGTTAGCGATCGCTTTGGCTGATAAAGGCAAACTCGTTGGCTAAAAATATAACAATTAAAAGCTGACTAAAATGCTCATAGATATCAAGAGTAGATTAACTTTATGTTCTACTCTAATTTAGTCATGGTAACAAAACGCTATGCTTTACTTAGCGCAAATTAACCCAAGAGCCTGCTTATGCAGGTTTTTTATTTTGTGTAATCCTGCTTAGATAGTATAACATACTTTTTTTGCTTATCCAGTAATATTACCGTAATATATTTTTATATAGAGAAGAGTCGCACCCCTAGTATTTACGGTAATATTCCAGAACTTTTGACCCTCCGAATTTTGAATTATTATTTTGCTTTTGTGGAGGTAGTCAATCTAAAATTGTTTGACTGTCTATCAACTTTAAAAAAGTGAACTATTACCTTTGCGACGAATATGGCCTTTAATTCGTAAAGCAGTTCCAATTACAGCCATACCAATGAAGGTGATACTGGCTTTTGGTTCGGGAACTGGCTGAGAAGTTTGCAAATTAAAGTTCAATTTAGCCAAACCTTGAGAAGGCGTTCCCGGTGGATTCAGCCTGTCTTCCTCAGTAAAAGTTATAGTACCTGTAGCATTCTTGAATAAGCCTTTACCACCAGAAATAGTTATAGTACCACCACCCCTGATAGTACCTTCCGCAAAGTTAATTTCCGCGCTGTCACTGGCTGTTCCAAATAATTCATTAGTACCGCCATAATACCTATCAGCAAGTATTGGTTCTTCATCTAAACCAAATACCCTAGGATCAGAATTAAAGGTATATCGGTTGATTGCTGGGTTTTCAATAGGATTAAGCTTACCGTAGGTATTGCTAATAAAAAAATTTAACCCATAAGGAACAGGTTCTACACTTTCACCTGTAATGGTTGCTCTCACAATACCTAAATCTGGTCTAAAGCTGGGATCTATAGTAACTGAAGTAGTGTAATCTGCACTAAATGTATAAGAATTAGATAAACTCTGTGCTTTTACACTTTGTAAGTTAGATCCTAAACTAACTATAGTTAAAGCCACAGGCAGTAGCCAGTTGATTTTTGCCTCAAACATAATTGTTTTTTAAATTAGGTAAGCTACTAGAAGAAAGATTGACTAATTGAGTAGTTCAAGTCCCTTCAAATAGGAAATGCAGGTTGCAAAAACTATTACAAATCATCTTAGATTTAGTGTCTCATGATTGCAATATTTATTATTTGCAATTGAATGAATTATTTTTAGATCATTTCGATAAATTAGATAATATAGCAATCTATCGTGAGTACTGAAAATACTTGTGTAGAGAGGAAAAAGCAAATAAGGTAAATAGAAATGTACTGATTTTTTTCAACTATCAAATATGAATCCTATATTGATGGCTAAGTATTTCTTTGGCTAGATGACTGGATGATTAAAATACTGCTAAATAGCGGTGTTTTGTTCAATCAGAAGGATATGTTTTTGTGAAAACGAGAAAACTCGGCAAGCAAGGATTGGCAGTATCTGAACTCGGACTTGGTTGTATGGGTATGTCTGAATTTTATAGTGGTCGTGATGAACAAGAAGCGATCGCCACTATTCATCGAGCCTTAGAACTTGGGTTGAATTTCCTTGATACTGCTGATATGTACGGGCCGTTTACCAATGAAAAGTTAGTCGGCAAAGCCATTAAAGAACACCGAGATCAAGTAGTGTTAGCAACCAAATTTGGTAATGTCCGGACTGAAGATGGCGGTTGGAAAGGTGTTAGTGGTAGACCAGAATATGTGCATCAATGTTGTGATGCTTCTCTGCAACGCTTGGGAGTTGAGGTAATTGATTTATACTATCAACATCGGGTTGACCCTAATGTGCCAATTGAAGACACCGTAGGCGCAATGGCCGAGTTAGTCCAGCAAGGTAAAGTCCGCTATTTAGGACTTTCGGAAGCAGCACCTGCGACAATCCGACGGGCGCAGGTAGTCCATCCAATTAGCGCACTACAAACAGAGTACTCCCTCTGGAGCCGCGACCCAGAAGACGAAATTCTCCCGACTGTCCGGGAACTCGGAATTGGATTTGTGGCTTACAGTCCCCTAGGGCGAGGATTTTTATCAGGCGCAATCACTAGCCCTGATGATTTAGCCGCTGATGACTATCGCAGAAATGCTCCACGCTTTCAAGGTGATAATTTTTACAAAAATCTGCAATTAGTTGACCAAGTAAAAGCGATCGCCACAGAAAAAGGCGTAACACCCAGCCAACTTGCTCTAGCCTGGCTTTTAGCCCAAGGTGAAGATATTGTTCCTATCCCTGGTACAAAACGCCGTGTTTATTTAGAGGAAAATATTGCTGCTGCTGAGATTACTTTGACAACAGAAGATTTAAATCGCCTTGAAGCTGCTGCACCCAAAGGCGTAACCGCAGGGGAACGCTATTCTGATATGAGTACGGTTAACCGTTAAGGAACGCCGCCTAAAAATCATCAGTATGTTGGGTCTCATTCAATGACCTAACATACTATATTTTTATAACCGTTGAATCTTATAAGGCTATTACTTTTGTCTAACTGCACCTTGATTTCTCCTTGACAGGGCTGATATTTAGGAATAAATTAAGAAGTGTATACAAGTATAAATTAAGCAGTGACAGCCAATAGTCTTCTTCAACTCAGCAAGTTGCCTGCATTAATATCTTATTCATAGTTAAACAACACTACATAAAATCGAAAAATGTAACTTTTGTTGGAGTAGTGCTTGTTTTTATAAATGTCTTGCCTAAGCAGATCTTTGCTAGTAGATTATAAATAACGAGCGTTCGATATAAATAAAATTTGCCCCATGCCCAAGATTGTTGACCATGACCAATACCGCAAAGAACTTCTGTGCAAATGCTTTGATTTATTTGCCCAAAAAGGTTATGGCTCCGTTACTATGCGGCAGATTGCTCAAGGAATGGGGGTTTCCACGGGGACTTTGTATCACTACTTTTCTAGTAAAGAAGCGTTATTTGAACAATTAGTAGAAGAGATTTCGCAACAGGATGTAAGTGCAGCTTTAGCGGAATTAGAAGGGAAGGAAACTCTATCAGAAGCAATGGCAGCGTTAGGAAGATATCTAGTAAAAAATGAAGATTATTTTATTAAATGGACATTTGTCTGGGTGGATTTTTGTCAGCACCAAGATGCAAAAAAAATGCGGAATCACAGCAGTGTTTTTCAAGGTGCTAATCAGCGTTATCTGCAAGCTGCTTGTAAGTTTCTGGGAGTTCAAGATAAAGTTTTAGCCTCTTTTGTACTGAGCTTTATTAATGGGTTAATTCTGGAGAAATTATGTGGTAACGAAACAATTGATTTTGTTGAACAATGCGCTTTGCTAGGAAAAATGTTGACTGTTTATTTGCAACAGAACGTTACTAGTTATGTGAATTAGAGATTTCATTTTTTAGAGGGGAATATGGGACAAAATATACTATTGAAACCTGCCAATAAAAAATTACTGGGTTTAATAATTGCAGCTACCGCCATTACTGGTGGAATTGTGGTTTATGGTATTTCCCAGTTTGGGCAAATGGGAAGAACTGCTTCTCAGGAACCGGCTGTCACAACATCAGTACCGAAAGTCACAGCTTTAGGCAGACTAGAACCAGAAGCAGAAGTAATTAGCTTATCTGCACCATTGGTTTTGGATGGCGATCGCGTCCAAGAAATTCGTGTCCAAGAAGGTGATATTGTTCAAGCTGGGCAGATAGTCGCTATTTTAGATTCACGCGATCGCTTAGAAACTGCTGTACTCCAAGCCGAAAAACAAGTGCGCGTGGCTCAAGCTAAACTTGATCAAGTTAAAGCAGGTGCGAAGACTGGCGAAATTTTGGCACAACAAGCCAGCATTGAACGCTTACAAGCTCAATCTGTAGGAGATTCAATTGGACAAAGAGAAGCGATCGCCCGCATCGAAGCCCAATGGGAAGGTGATAGAATCGCCCAAGCCGCCGCAATTAAAAGGCTAGAAGCAGAATTAAACAACGCTCAAGCCGAATATCAACGTTATCAAACGCTATATACCGAAGGTGCAATTTCTAACTCTGCCTTTGATAGTAAGCGCTTGCTGGTTGAAACAGCAAAACAACAACTAGACGAAGCTAAAGCAGTGTTAGCGCGAATTAACTCCACAGCCAGCAGACAACTAGCGGAAGCTAGAGTTTCCCTAGCGCGAATTAACGCCACTGGTAACAAGCAAGTCAGCGAAGCTAAAGCCACACTCACAAGTATTGCCGAAGTCCGCCCCGTAGATGTGCAAGCCGCCAGAATGGAAGTTGAAAATGCGATCGCTGCACTCAAACGCGCCCAGACCGATTTACAAGCAGCTTATATCAGATCGCCAATGACCGGACAAATACTCAAGATTCATACAAGAGTGGGCGAAAAAATGAGTGATAAGGGTATTGCAGACTTAGCGCAAACCGAACAGATGATTGCAGTCGCCGAAGTTTATCAAACAGATATTGGCAAAGTCAAACTCGGACAATCCGCAATAGTTACTAGCCAAGCATTTAACGGCGAACTGCGCGGTGAAGTTTTCTACGTTGGTTTACAAGTCAACCGTCAAAACGTCTTTAGTAACCAACCCGGAGAAAACTTAGATAGCCGAGTTGTAGAAGTGAAAATTCGCCTCAACCCTGAAGATAGCAAAAAAGTTGCAGGTTTCACTAACTTGCAAGTGCAAGCAGCAATTGAAATTTAAAAAAAGTCTGAAGTGTGAAGTATGAAGCGTCATTCTGGGGACATTGAGCAAATATGAAACTATTCCTCAAAACGCCGTTAGCATGGCGGCAATTATTAAAAGAAAGAACTCGTTTATTAATAGCAGTCGCAGGTATTACCTTTGCCGATATGCTGATATTTATTCAGATGGGATTTGAAGGGGCATTGTTTGATGCGGCTATTAAACCACATCGCAGTTTACAGGCAGATTTGGTATTAATTAATCCCCAATTTCAAACCCTGTTTTCTGTTAAAAGTTTTTCCAGAGAGCGACTGTACCAAACATTAGGTTATGAGGGTGTACAGTCAGTGAATCCGGTTTATATCAGCACTGGACAATGGCGCAACCCCGAAACAAGATTAGAACGTGCCATTTTAGTTTGGGGGATCGACCCAGCAAAATCTGCGTTTAATTTTCCCGAAATTCAACAAAATCTAGACCCCATCAAACAATTAAATCAAGTTCTGTTTGACCAAGCAGGTCGTCCAGAATATGGTGCTGTGGGCGAGATTTTTCAAAAAACAGGTCAGTTTGACACGGAATTGAACAATAAAAATATCCGCGTCAAAGGCGTTTTTAGTAATGGTGCATCTTTTGCGGCGGATGGTAATGTCATTACCAGTGACTCTACTTTTTTACAAATCTTTCCCGAACGGAAACCAGACCGCATTGAGGTTGGGTTAATTACTCTCAAACCAGATGCTGAACCGTTGAAAATACAAGCGCAACTAGCTGCTGGATTACCCAAAGATGTTGTAGTTTTAACCCCAGAAGAATTCGCGCAAATTGAAAAATCCTACTGGTCTAACGGTACAGGGATTGGCTTTATTTTTGGTTTAGGTGTGGGAGTGGGTTTTATTGTTGGGATTGTTATTGTTTACCAAATTCTTTATTCCGACGTTTCTGACCATTTACCCGAATATGCAACGCTCAAAGCAATGGGTTACACCGATCGCTATCTGTTGGTAGTCTTATTTCAAGAAGCATTATTTCTCGCTTTCTTAGGTTTTATTCCGGCGTTTTTCTTTTCTATCGGTTTGTATCAACTCGCCTATACTGCCACTATGTTGCCCATCTTCATGAATTCACAACGGGCAATCACTGTGTTTATTTTAACAGTCATCATGTGTACAGGGTCTGGGGCGATCGCTATGCGTAAACTCAGTTCTGCTGATCCTGCGGATATTTTTTAACCATTAAAATTTTATGTTACAAGAATCTCTGTCAGTCAACTCCTCTAACTCATCTGCTAATTTAGAACCTGTAATTACCGTCCATCAATTGAATCACTACTTTGGGGAAGGGGGACTAAAAAAACAAGTTTTATTTGATATTAATTTAGAGATTAATGCTGGTGAAATTGTCATTATGACTGGCCCCTCTGGTTCGGGCAAAACTACCTTATTGACCTTATTAGGTGGACTACGTTCTGCCCAAGAAGGTAGTTTAAAAATTTTAGGACAAGAAATCTGTGGCGCTAGTAAAAGAAAACTCACAGTACTACGTCGTCAGATTGGCTATATTTTTCAGGCGCATAATTTGATGACATTTCTGACAGTAAAAGAAAATGTGCGGATGTCTTTAGAATTGCATGATGAATATCTGAATGAAAATATGGATGCCAAAGCGATCGCTATGCTCGAAACAGTTGGCTTAGGCGATCGTGTAAATTACTACCCAGAGAAACTTTCTGGCGGACAAAAACAACGAGTTGCGATCGCCCGTGCTTTAGTCAGCCATCCTAAAATTGTTTTAGCAGATGAACCCACAGCCGCACTCGATAAAAAATCTGGACGCGATGTTGTGGAATTAATGCAGAAACTCGCCAAAGAACAAGGCTGTACAATTTTGTTAGTCACCCATGACAACCGGATTTTAGATATTGCTGATCGCATCATTTATATGGAAGATGGAATACTCAAAAGTGATGGTGTAGATGTAGCAACCAAAATGCACTGACTACAAGCAAGAGGTACAGAGGAGAATAATTAATGACAATTGACTCTTGACTAAAATGCAAATTAGCAATTTATTCGTCGCTGGTGGCGTAGTTATGTGGCCGCTGCTGGGGTTCTCTCTGTTAGCAGTGGCTTTGATTATTGAACGTGTCCTATTTTGGATCAGAATTACCAATCGCCAAAATCGTGTTGTCAAAGAAGTACTCAAGCTATATCGTTCAGATAATGTGGTTGGTGCTTTAGACAAATTACAGCAAAATACAGACTTACCCATCGCCCGAATTTTTCTTGCAGCTTTAGAATTAGAAGAACCAACACCAGAAGAATTTCGTTTAGCGCTAGAAAGTGAAGCACAAGCCGAAATACCCTTACTCAAACGTTTTCAAAACATTTTTGATACGATTATTGGTCTTGCACCATTATTAGGTTTGCTGGGTACAGTTTTAGGATTAATCGCGTCCTTTGCTTCACTAAATATTGGTGATGTGGGTGGTACAACAACAGTCGGGGTAACTGCTGGGATTAGTGAAGCCTTGGTATCCACCGCATCAGGATTAGTCGTGGCTATTTTTACACTGTTGTTTGCAAACACCTTCCGCGGACTCTATCAGCGCCAACTTGCACGCATTCAAGAGTATGGCGGACAGTTAGAATTACTCTATCGCCGCCGCTATGAAAGGAGAGATAAATTTTAATTATTAGCTAAAGATTATTCTAGTTCTCCAACATCTTTTAGAACTGCATCAATGAGGCTAGACCGGATATAAATTCCATTGGTGCGTAACTGTTCAATATATACTTTAACCTCAACAATTAAGCCTGCTTTTTTCGCCTTACGCAAAATTCCCAGTGTACCAATTCGGCGAATTCCTAGACGTTCTGCAACCCTTCGGGCTTGAGCATCATCCAACAGTACAGTACTATCTGGGATGGACTGAGCTAGAGCAATGGCTTCAGCTTCTCCACGATCAACTAAAATTGATAATGGTTCTAATATCAGCGTATCAGGGGTTTGAATTTCGAGCCAAGTTAATTGGCTGACTGCTAGAGAACCAGGTAAGCCTAATCCTTGAACAGTTACTTCATCCCATACAGCTGGGGGAAGCAATATTCGCTGATACAGTTGAGGTAAAAGTTCCAGTTGCTCGATAATTGATAAAGAGATTAGAGGACTGCTATCAGCAACAATGGCAGAGTTAGTCATCGCTTAATTCATCAGCGATTTGATCATCATCAAGGTTAATCACAGGAACTTGTAAACGTCCTAGTTCGTACATAAACCGGGGTTTGTTCATATTGCAAAAAGCAGCAGCTTTACCGAGGGAGAGTCGCCGTAACTCAAACAGTTTCACAGCAAGCAAAAACGTGAGTTCTGCTTCTAATGCTTGGGGTGATTTACCAGAGGTAATAAGTAAGTCATCAGGATATTGCAGGGAGAGGATGTGCATTGTTCCTAACTCGGATTTTTATTTTAATTATGCTTGAATATTCAATTGACTCTTTCTGCTATTCTCAGTTTGGCAGAACGCGATCGCGGGTTATGAGCAATTTCCGATTCTTGGGCTGTGATTGGCTTTTTCGTAATCACTCGCAGTAAGGGAGAATTGCGTAAACCGTGTTTAACCAAACGATCTTCTAAACTATGAAAACTAATCACAGCAATTCTCCCACCACGAACAAGGGCGTTTGGTGCTTTTTCTAAAAAAGTTTCTAAAGACTTTAACTCATCATTGACGACAATTCGCAAAGCTTGAAAGGCGCGGGTGGCTGGGTGAATTCTACCATAACGGTATTTGGGGGGAACAGCAGAGGCGATCGCTTCTGCTAACTGTGTCGTTGTGGAAAAGGGACGGCGTTCAACAATGCGTCTAGCAATACGTCGAGATAATCGTTCTTCACCGTATTTAAAGAAAATATCTGCAAGTTCCCTTTCATCCCACTCATTAATCACATCAGCCGCGCTAAGTAAACCCTGCTTATCCATCCGCATATCTAAACTTGCAGTATGGCGAAAGCTAAAACCCCGTTCTGGAGTATCTAACTGATAAGAACTCACTCCTAAATCGGCGAGAATACCGTTAAAAGTCCCTGCGGGAAACGGATAAGCAGCAAAATTACTTTGAATAAATTTTACGCGATCGCCAAACTCAGCTAATTCTTTCCTCGCTGCGGCTAAAGCATCCTCATCTTGGTCAATAGCCGTTAACTGTATATCCGGCGCAGTTTGCAAAATCAAGCGACTGTGACCACCACCACCTACAGTTGTATCCAGATAATGACCTCCCCCAGACACCGCTAAACCTGCAATTACTTCTTGTGGTAACACAGGTAGATGAGAAAATATCTGTTCGTCAATAATTAGCGATGGTGAAGAGTCAGAATTCATTAGACTTAGAAAAAAATCTGTAGTAGTTCTAAATAATTTGTGAAACTTTATCTTAGCGCCCTCTGCGTCCTTTGCAGTTCGTTAAAAATATTCTCACAAATAAAATAGAATTTCCCTACAATAGTACCACACAGATTTATTATCTATTTGAATCTGGATAGAAATTGACTTCACGCAGAGATATGAAGAATCAAAGCTATCTTTTTTTTATTTTCTGTTGGTAAATGATTGCATCTGGTATTTGTTTGAATTTCTTCTCAAAATTGAGATTAATGTTCAAAATAAAGCAAAATACTCCCCCTGGTAATTCAACTTCTTTTAACAGAGCATCAACCAGTTGTGCGTTATCAGCATCATGATTATTTTCCCAAAAGCTGAAATTTCGCATTACAGCCAAAACATAAAGTGGTTTTTCTGGGAAATACTGCACAACTTTTTGCGTTAAGTAAGCAGTTGTGATATGTGGATAACGAGATAATTGCTGACGCAGCTTATTTATCTCTGCATCTGAAAGATGATGAGCTTTAAACTCATCATTTGTCTGTAGACTAGAACGTTCTTTTTGACCTCGCAATATTAAATCATAATGCTTTTCGGCACGCTCTTGATATAGTTCAGCCCGATCATCTTGTTGTTGTTTTTTCAGGAACGAAAAAATTATCTGATAACCATCAATTCCTATGTCTATATCTTGAGCGATCGCTCTTTCAATATGTTCGATACCGCTGGCATCTTCTTGTTTTAATAATATTTGTCCCAGTAAATAATTAGCGGAAGCATGGTTATGATCTAAATTAATAACTTCTCGTAATAACGGTATGACAGCATCTTCACCATCTAACTCAAATGTGAGCAAAGCTCTTGTAGTTGCTTCTCCCAAAGATAGCTGTTGTCTCTCCGCTTTAGCATTCAACTTTTCTAATAAAGCTAATGATTGCTGAACTTCTGCATATTTTTGTCGCCAAGGTGTTGCTACTTTCTCATACCAAGTTTGACTAAAATCATCTCTAAATTTTTCTAAGGAAGTCCCTAGAAATTCATGAGCCGCACTGAGTTTTACTGGTGCAGATACCGCTAATTCTTCCTGAATGCTAGGGATACAACCCAAAGCTTTTAATCTATCTGTTAGGCAAGGATGAGTATCTGCATTATTAGTTTTTTTTGCAAGTGCTTGAGTTAAATAAATACTGGCTTCTTTCAGCGGTACTCCCTGAGCCAAAGCTGTTTGCATCGCTGTATAACTTGTTTTTGGTGGTTCAATCTCTGTCTGTACTTGCTGATAAATATCAGACCAAAAATAATTTTCTAAAAATCTAGCTTTTACTTCTACGTTCATCAGAGTTTTAGCAGAGTGTTCTATTCCTGCTATTTCAACAGCACATTTATCAGCTTCGTATTCATTCAACCGTGCTAACACAAAAGAATACGCATAAAAAAATGGAATGTACCACTGCAAAAATTGTTTAAATATGAACCATGATGATTCATTGCCACCTTTTCCTAGTCCTTCTTCAATACGATACCAAGTTAGACGTTGACGATAAATCCAAGCTGCAAAACGACTGTGATTTCCCGAAATATGTCCCATCTCATGGGCTAAAACCGCCCGAAATTGTTCAGGAGGCAATGCTAACATCAATGGCAAGCCTACAATCAGATAATTTTGATACCAGCCAAATAAACCTAAACGTGGTCTTTGGACGACGCTGGCGTTAAAATCTGTTGTCAGTAAGATGTGATGAAATCGTGGAGCCTTGAGTTTTGAGGAGATATCATCAACTAAGCAAAATAGGCTAGGTACATCTTTGCGACGTAATGCTAACCCTGTGGGTGGGGGAAATGATACCCAAAGCGATCGCACCAGTATAATAGCGATCGCTACCAAAACAATCACAGCTTTCAGTGCTGAAGTGCCAAATGATGATTTAGTAGTCAGCATTAACCAAATAATACCTACCAGCAATCCTACTGTTACTGCTAAAATAAGAAATATATAGGCGTAGCCCAACACAGCCAAAAACGCAACTTGCAATCTATAAATAGGCGGCTGTTGACTAGCAAAAATTTCTAATCTCTGAATTAGCTTATCAAAACGCTGTTGATCGAAAGCCATAGATGTTTACTAGCTCGTTCAATTTGCAATATAGCTGACATAATATCTGCTTGACTTACGTAAAAATGCAGAAGTCTGAAGTCATTTATTCTTTGTGCCATTCTACGTAAATATATAATGCTCTGAGTTGATACTTTTTAGGACAGGTAAAATACCTGTCCTAACTTTTGACTAAGCCCAAATTAAACTCTGTGTAACCTTCTTACATATAACCAGCAACATGTGGTTTATGTGGTTTTTTGGAATTATTAGAATCAGAATCATCAGAGGAAGTATTAGAAACAGAATTACTACTTCTAGCGGCTGAAGAAACCTCCGCTTCAGAAGAACCAGGAGAAGAAAGATTTAAGAAATCAATCAGTGTCAGAACACGTTCCTTAATTTTCCATTTCCCGTTTTGAATGATAACTTTATCTACATAGGTACCATTTGCAACGTCAATGCTGGTATCGGAAAGCTTATGGGTTGCATGAAGGTAAGAGGACATGGTTGCTGTATTATTGTTGACATTTATATCGAAACTACCCAACAAATGTTGAGTAGCCGTATATCCATTACCTTGAAATACTGAAGAGACAAAATTAGCCCAATTAACTGCACCAATAAATGTTGCCTGAGCGCCATTAGGAAAAATTGCTGTTATTTTAGCATCTGAAGTAAAACATTTTTGGTAAGTATTTATACCTTCTTGCAAATTTCCGCGACCAATAGCATCAGTTCCTAATGCGTAACAAACTGCCAAACTTTCAATTTCAGATTCTGCATTCGGTTGTGATGCACTTACCGCATCAAACTTACTTCCTACTAGCAGAACCATCACCCCAGCCAGTAAAATCAAGCTTAACCGCTTTACAAGTAATGAAAATAGATTTGATGCTACTTGCTTAATTTCTCTGCTTTTTTTCATGGAATTAACTTTTGATATCTAAAGTTTATGTCTGGAATTTCGTTATGATTTATTACTGGAGACAGGGAACTATTTAACTAATTGAAATTACAACTAGCTAAACTTTGTTTATTTCACCAGTGAAAACTTATCCCTCAAGATTTATTTAATAACTTTTGGGCATATAAATATTAATAACAGTTTATATATTAGATGTAACTGAGGATTCCAACTAATTTGTAATGATAAAAATAGTCTCAAGGCTATTATTTTTATTTAAAAATATTTCGGTATAACTACTTTTAGTTTATAAATTTTTTATAAACTAAATATGAAAATATAATACCCGTCTCCTTGAAGAAAACGGGTATATAGATTAAATCATTATCAATAGTTAATGCTCAACCAGAGATAGGAATAGAAATTATAAATTCTGTACCTACTCCTAAAACAGACTCACAATTTAAACTACCACCATGATTATCAACAATGATTTGCCGACTTATAGATAGACCTAATCCTGTACCTTTACCAACAGTTTTAGTAGTAAATAAATGGTCAAAAATACATGCTTTAACTTCTTCTGGCATACCTTGTGCATTATCTTTAATTCTAATTACTACATATTGATTAAGATGATCCACTTCTGTTTTAATAGTAATTATGTTAGTAATATCTGCTGAATTATCAGACATTTTATGGGCAGAGTAAGCTTCTTCTAAAGCATCAATGGCATTAGCCAAGATATTCATAAAGACTTGATTAAGCTGTCCTAGATAACATTCTACCAAGGGAATATTGCCATACTCTTTAATAACTTGGACACCAGGATGATCATAATTAGCTTTTAAGCGATGTTGTAAAATCATCAAGGTACTGTCAATCCCATCATGGATATTAGCTGATACTTTAGATTTAGTATCGGTGCGTGAAAATGTACGCAGTGAAGTACTAATTTCCCTAATCCGTTTTGTACCTGTTTTCATCCCATCAATCATTTTGGGTAATTCATCTAACAGAATATCTATATCTATTTCTTCAGCTTTATGATCAATTTCATCTCCAGGGCTAGGAAAGGTTGCCTGATAAAGTTGCAGGTAGTCAATTAAATCATTCACAGCATCTTTGGCTAAGTCAAGATTACCGGAAATAAAGCTCAATGGATTATTAATTTCGTGTGCTACTCCAGCAACTAAATTGCCTAAAGATGACATCTTTTCACTTTGGATAATTTGTAATTGTGCCGCCTGTAAATCTTGTAAAGAGTGGGATAATTGTCGAGACTTATCTTGTTCGTTGGCATATAATCGAGCATTTTCAATAGCGATCGCCATTTGAGAAATCAAGACTTTTAATACTTGCACTCTTTCGGGAATAAATGCCCCAGTTGACAGTTGATTTTCTAAATAAATAATTCCAGTGAGTTTTGATTGATAGATAATTGGCAAACAAAGTAATGATTTTGATTTTGATATTTGGATATATCTATCTAGGTTAAAAGGCTCAGTAGCGATCGCATCATTTAATATCAAGTTTTCCTGAGTGCGGAAAACATAATTAATCACAGACACAGGTAAATCTTGATAACTCTCAACAGGCATTGAGTGTAAAACTGTGGCTATCTCATCTACAGCATTACCCGCAGCTTCGATATATAGCTGATTTTCTTTTACTAGTAGTAATACGGCTTTTTGGGCAGCAGCATTTTCTAATAAAATTTTGATTAACTTACCCAACAAATTTTCTAAAACAATTTCATTGGTGATTGCTTGAGAAACTTTAACAAAAGTATTTAAGTCCAAGAAATCACTTAAACCACTACTGGTAGTAGTGGTAGTTGTCATGTGAGTGATATCTGGTTTAAACGTAAAAGTTTCGGTATTAGTGGTTTGTTTAACTAAAAAAGGATATTTTACTTCTAAGTATTTAACTTTGGCGATCGCACCCCAACGAATACAGGCATAATAAGCTTTAGTGATATAAGCTTGCTGGATTAATTCTTTCCCTAAAGACTGATAAAATTCTCCAGCTAACTGGTATGCTAAAGCTTCATCTAAGAGATAACTATTTACTTGTGAGGTTTGAATTGCCAGTTCATAATAATCCATCGCCTCTATGTTTTGCTGCAAAACTCTAGATATTTCTGCCTCAACTAAATAAAATTTATGTAGGTGATTCATGGGTGCATGAGTCGCCCAAAGTTCCATTTTTCGCTGATTATTTCGGACTTTTTCTAAAATTTCTGGCTGCGTAGATTCTAAAGCTGTATGATAATTGGCCAGTTGTGCTAAAGAATCATAAAAATAAAATAAGGGAACAACAAATAGCCCCGTAACGCCGCCTAAAGATTTTTCTGTCATTGCTGCATATTCTACAGCTTGCTGATGTTCACCGAATATATAAGCCAGCATCAACTTATTAATAAATAGGTGGTTCATCGTGTACAAGTCATTCACCTGTTGATGCACTGGTAACATTACTCGTTCATCGTAAGCTTCACCCATTAAACAGCAAACATTCTCTGGATTGCCCTTCAAATTTAATACTGTTTGCAAATATATTGAGTTCCAAGTAAAGGCGACTTGTTGCTGAATTTTTTTCAGTGATTCACAATAAGCTGCCAGTTCTTTTTCTAAAATCCAGAGTTCTTTACCTAACCAAAATGAATGATAAGGATAGATATATCCACAATACCCAGCATATTCTAAATCCCCAGTTTCTAAACCACTAGCATATCCTTGTTTAGCGGTGATGAATGTCTCTTGAATATGCTCTTGCCAGTGCATAACATGAGCGCTAACAACTGTGAGAATTTTCGCTTTTAGTTCTTCAGAATTAAATTGTGAGACTAAATTTAATGCCAGTTTTCCAAATCCATAGCCAACATCAATTTTCCCTTGGACTCCGCAAAGCAGTAATCCATATAAGCTGTAACCGTATGCAGAAACAGATGTATTGCCATATTTTAAAGATAAAATCACCATTTCATAGGCAATGAGAGGCATTAATTCAGGCGCAGTTTGGAAAGCCGCAGGGAGAACTCCCATGAGGATTCTCATTGCTGCTATCTTTTGCAGATCGGTCATTAATGGTAAGTTGATTAAATCTGCGATCGCTCTTCCTTGTAAATTAGCTGCAATGTCCTCTATCCTTTGTTCATACTCAACTGCTGTTGGTTTATCGGGAATTTGAATTCCTAGTAATTGCAGCACTGATAATGCTGTCTGAATGGCTTTTAATTGTTGACCTTGGATAATTGAGGCAATAATTTGTACTTCATATACCTTCACTTTCTCTAGTAAGGTTTGAGCCTCTAGTAGTACTACATCTGCCCATTGCTGCATCTGAGCAAAATTGCCCCCAAGATAAGCAACTTCAGCACCGCCTTCATATAAATCTAGTGCTAAGTTATATTCAGTATGCCAAGCATCTACACTTAAAAGTTCTATGCCAATTTTGTAATATTTTAAAGCAGCTTCATAAGCTGTCGATGCTTTTGCCTTACGTCCGGCAATTAAATTCAATTTTGCCAATTCCGTTTTTGGCGATTGCTCAATTAATGAATTAACGCCTACATTTAATTGGTTGACAATATCAAAAATATTCGCTTCTATTTCCTCTTTGGGAGTATTTTGGACAAGCAACTGACCTATTTTTAAATGAGTCGCTTGCTTTTGCGATTCGGGAATTAATGAATAGGCAGCTTGTTGTACTCTATCGTGTAAAAATTTATAACTGATTTTGGCAGTCTCAAATTTTAACTTGACCGCTTCTTCTTGATTAAAAACTAAAGGAATACGATAATTTTCGTTTAAAGGCAGAATTAACCCAGCTTGTAAAGCAGGATATAATTCATTGGCTGTTATTGATGGTGATTTTTCATTGATGATTGTCAGTACATCTAGACTAAATCTATCGCCTACACAAGCTGCTAATTTCAAAACTTCTTGGGTGACTTGAGGTAGTTTTTCTAGACGACTGGCAACCAGTTCCACTACATTTTTATCAGTGATGCCAATTGATTGGATTTTTTTTAAATTCCACTGCCATTGTTGACTATTAAAATCAAAGCTCAACAAGTATTCTTGATAAAGTACTTGTAGTAATTGGGTTAAAAAGAAGGGATTACCGCCTGTTTTATTAAAAATTAATTCGGCTAATTGGCTAATTTGCTGTTCAAAAGCTGTAGACTTTACATCTCTCTCTTGGGTATGGCGACTTGCTTGCAAAGTCTCAGCAATCAGTTGATTAACATGATTTAAATCTAAAGGCTGTAGGATAAGATTATTAACAATTGTGCCAGTAAGCTGAATTTCTTCAATTGTTTGAATTAAAGGATGAGTGGGGCTGACTTCATTATCTCTATATGCACCGATAAATAACAAATATTGGCTCTTAGAGTTAGTCGTGAGCAGTTTAATTAAGTTTAAAGTGGCAGAATCTGCCCATTGTAAATCATCTAAAAAGATAACTAATGGATGTTCTTGTTGAGTAAAAACTTGGATGAAATCTTCAAAAACACGATGAAAGCGATTTTGAGATTCTGTTGCTCCTAGTTCTGGAACTTCTGGTTGTTTGCCAATAATTAATTCAATTTCAGGAATAACATCAGTAATAACCTTTCCATTACTACCTAATGCTGCTAATATTTTTGTTTTCCATGCTGCTATTTTTTCCTGATTTTCAGTCAATAAACAGCGCACTAAATAAGTAAAAGCCTGAATTAATGAAGCGTAGGGAACATTCCGCTTTAATTGGTCGAATTTCCCGGAAATAAAGTAACCTTGACGTTGGGTAATTGGTTTATTAACTTCATTAACTAAAGCAGATTTGCCAATACCAGAATATCCAGAAACTAGCATAATTTCGCTAGTTCCAGAATTAACTTGCTCAAACGCAGTTAAAAGCTCATTAACTTGCGCTTCTCGTCCATATAACTTTTGCGGGATTAATAACTGACTTAAAACATCTAAACGACCTGGAATAAAGTTAGTAATTTCTCCTCTACTTTCTAATTCTTCCAGACAAGTTTCTAAATCAACTAATAATCCTGTTGCACTTTGATAACGATCTTCAGCATTTTTGGACATCAGTTTCATGACGATTTCTGAAACTGCGGTGGGAATGTTGGGATTTAAAGACTGAGGATTGATTGCTGTAACTGCAATATGTCGGTAAACAACTTCCAGGGGATCTGGGCTGAAAAAAGGTATTTGCTGAGTGAGCATTTCATATAAAGTTACACCCAGAGAATAAAAATCACTCCGATAGTCAAGAATGCGATTCATTCTCCCTGTTTGTTCAGGGGACATATAGGCGAGTGTCCCTTCAACACAGTTAGGATTAGTAAATTGGGGAGTTTCTTTATTTAAGCGAGAGGCTATACCAAAGTCAGCAAGTTTAACTAAATTCGTTTGCGAGTTAATAATGATATTACTAGGTTTAATATCTTTATGAATAATTTGGTGTTGATGAAGATAATCTAAAGCTTTAGTTAATTGAATACTGATTTTTAAAGATTGAGTTAATTCGAGTTCTTTGTTTTTAAGAATTTGTGCTAGAGACTGCCCACCAAAATCCTCTAATATTAGTCCTACACGATGATCAAAATTCTCTAAACAGATAGCCTTAATAATATAAGGAGAATCTAGATTTTGCTGAATTAAATACTCATTTTTTAAGCGAGTGAAGGCTTCCAATTTAGGATATTCATTTTTTAGTAACTTGAGAATAACTTGTTGTTGAGTTTCTGGTATTTGAGTGCGATAGATAATAGTTTGAATTCCTTCATGGAGCGTGGCTTTAATTGGATATTCTGTAAGATGTGCCATTGATTTTTAATTTTAAAGGGACAAAATTTTTAATAAAATCTTCACTAGTTATGGAAGAGCTTCTTATTTAATTATTCCCATTGCTCCAGCAGTTATCACAATCATGTATCTTATTAATGCCTCATATCAGTTTTTTGAGTAACAACTTGCAGTTAAAACTGATAGAAATATACAGAGACAGATTTACAACACAACATTTTGGATTATGAAAAATTAGTTAAATTCAGTAAATTACCAAGCTCTCCTACAAGATGACCCCTGGGATTATTCTAAGTACAATATTGCTTCAAAAGCTACTGTGCTTGTACTTAAAAGAATAAAAAGTTAGCGATCGCACTTGAGGAGAAAAATTTTTCGATTTGCTAACACAGAGTTGAAAAAATTCCGATGCCTGAATTTCCGGCATCTCAAGCTCCATATAATAGTTGAAGAAGTGAAACAAAAAGAAACATCATAAAATCCCTCTGCTGCCACCTCTTCTCCAACAAACTTCTGTATTGGCAATGGATGTAGGGTTTACCCTCAAGTTATTGCCCCTACAAACTTGATTTTGGCAGACACGATTTTATCGGTCTGGTTGGCATCTACGCGGTTCCATTCAACTTTTGATCATGGGAGAACACGGAATTTATGGCAAGACTAGAAACCCGTACTGAACCAATGGTGCTGAATATGGGGCCACACCACCCCTCAATGCACGGGGTTCTGAGGCTAATTGTCACATTGGATGGCGAGGATGTCATTGATTGTGAACCGGTCATCGGCTACCTACACCGAGGTATGGAAAAAATTGCCGAGAACCGCACCACTGTTATGTACGTCCCCTACGTTAGTCGATGGGACTATGCAGCGGGAATGTTTAACGAAGCTGTCACTGTTAACGCCCCAGAAAAGTTAGCTGGTGTGGCTGTACCAAAACGCGCCAGCTACATCCGCGTCATCATGCTAGAACTAAATCGCATCGCCAACCACTTGCTGTGGTTCGGCCCGTTCCTGGCTGACGTGGGCGCACAAACTCCCTTCTTCTATCAGTTCCGAGAACGGGAGATGATTTACGATTTGTGGGAAGCGGCCACAGGCTACCGGATGGTAAATAACAACTACTTCCGCGTTGGTGGTGTAGCTGCTGATTTACCTTATGGTTGGGTAGATAAGTGTCTCGAATTTTGTGACTACTTTTTACCTGTAGTTGATGAATACGAAAAGTTAGTTACCAATAACCCCATCTTCCGCCGTCGTATTGAAGGTATTGGCACAATTACCCGCGAAGAAGCAATTAACTGGGGGCTGTCTGGCCCTATGTTACGCGCTTCTGGCGTGAAGTGGGATTTGCGTAAAGTTGACCATTACGAGTGCTATGACGATTTTGACTGGGACGTTCAGTGGGAAACTACTGGTGATTGTTTAGCCCGTTATATGGTGCGGATGCGAGAAATGCGCGAATCCGTGAAGATTATCAAACAAGCCATCAAAGGACTACCAGGCGGCCCCTACGAAAACCTAGAAGCCAAACGCCTAGCTGCGGGTAAAAAATCTGAGTGGGATGCTTTTGATTACCAGTTTATTGGCAAGAAAGTTTCCCCCACTTTTAAAATGCCTAAAGGTGAAATTTATGCCCGTGTCGAAAGCGGTAAAGGTGAATTAGGTATTTATCTCGTTGGTGATGATAATGTCTTCCCTTGGCGCTGGAAAATTCGCCCAGCAGATTTCAACAACTTACAAATTCTGCCTCATTTATTGCGGGGTATGAAAGTTGCCGATGTTGTGGTGATTCTCGGTAGTATTGACGTAATCATGGGATCTGTAGACAGATAAGGGATGATTATTTTCGGGTAGGCAAGATGCCTGCCTGAAAATACAAAGTAATTGAAAGTGAAAATTTAATAGAGAAACTGAACTAAAGCCACTTCAGACATAAGAAATGCGATCGCAAAAACAGCAAATGCGAATGCAAAATCTATTTCAGCGACTTCAAATATAAAAAATGCGATCGCAATTATGGTGATTGCCTCTCTAGGAATTGGACACGCTTTAGGCAGAGTCTATGATGATACGCGTTCTAGCTTGGCGATTTTCTGTATTGCTCGCAATTTTGGTTTAGCTTTGTTTATTGCTATTTTGAATCATGTACAACAGCAGGTGATTCCGACGCTGGTTGCTTATCTAATTTTGAGAGCTTTTTTAGGTGTGCTTTACTCATAAGTCGCACATCGAGTCAAAACTACTATAAAAAAGTTCTACCTAAATCATTCCATAAGTAGAAATTGTATAGCACGTATATCTTTTGCTCGACAGAGATAAATTATTTATCAAACTTTTACTCTGAGGGCATCACCAACTCTAAATCAGATGAAAACCATTCATAGTTTAGTTGCAAAGACTTTTAGGGATGGAAAAACTTCAAAATGCCTAAATAAATCCTACTCCGCAAACATCGTGATCTCCTACTAATTATGCATCCACCTATTACCCCATTAATTCCCCCAGAGCATTTAGGATTAAATGGAGAAGATAACCAAAGTGGTTTAGCAAAACGCAATCAGTCCCCAACTTATGACTTATTTTCACCACAAATAATTGCTAATCCCTATCCACTGTACAAACGTATCCGCGAAGAAGATCCAGTTCACTATGAAGCATCCTTGGGCTACTGGATTTTAACTCGATATCAAGATGTAGAAGCTGCCTTGCGAGATGAACGGCTTAGTTCTGATCGACGGACTTTGTTTATTCAGCAATTGGGCAATCTAGATGTCAGTTTGATTCAAAACTTTTTGCAACTGACGGGTAACTCGATGATTGAAAAAGATCCACCTGATCACTCGCGGATGCGAAAACTAGCGAATCAAGGCTTTACAACCCGTGCTTTAGAAAGTTGGCGGGGCATTATTCAAAAAACGACTGATACCTTATTAGATCAAGTGCAACATCAGGGTTATATGGATATTGTCTCTGACCTATCTGTACCCTTACCTAGCTTAATTATCGCCAAGATTTTTGGTGTACCAGAAAGCGATCGCGCTAACCTAATTAAGTGGGCAACGGATACCAGTTCTTTCTGGGGCGCTCCATCTAAGAACATAGAAGAATTAGCGCGGAAAGCTGATACTAGTGCTGCTCAATTCACGGCTTTCATTAACCAACTCGTAGCTGAACGCCGTCAAAAACCAGGAACAGATATGATTAGCTTGTTGACAATGGCTTACACAGAGCAAAACCTGGATTTTGCAGAATTACCTTCCCTGTGCATTCTCATTCTCAATGCTGGTCGTTCAACTACTACTGATTTAATCCCCAATGGGGTATCAGCTTTGCTCAATCATCCCCAACAGCTACAGAAACTCAAGGATAATCCCGCCCTTATCTCATCAGCGATTGAAGAAATCATCCGCTATGACAGTTCGGTGTCCTTTGTATTTCGCATTGCCAAAGAAGATATAGAAATTGGTGGTCAAAAAATTCCCGCAGGTAGTGTAATTGCTTTGGGATTAGCAGCAGCTAATCACGACCCAGCAAAATTTCCTCTACCAGACAATTTTGACATTGAGCGATCGCCTAATGAACATTTAGGGTTTGGCCCTGGTATCCATTTCTGTCTAGGTGCAGTTTTGGCTCGGATGGAATTAAATATTTGCTTCTCTACTTTGCTGAAGCGGTTCCCAAATCTTCAGTTTGATTCGACAAGACCCCCCCTTCCCCGTCGTAGTACCTTAGTTTTTAAGGGATTTGATGCTTTACCTGTGCGGTTCTAGTGAGTCAGCTACCCATAAACTCAGAAACACCTGAACAGTTGTCTACCAATGATTTAGCAGCAGATCGGACAGAACTAGCTAAATACCGCAGTCGGGCGGCAGCAGACCGCACATTAATGGCGTGGATACGCACCTGTCTTTCGTTGATTGGTTTTGGTTTTGGTATTCCCACCATTGTGAGTGCGATTGAAAATACTCGTCTTAGTCATCATCTTAACCCAGTCAGATTTTCGGTGATTGTGGGGTTGTCTTTCATTGGTACAGGAATTTTGGCAATGGTTTTAGGGTTGAGAGAACACCATCGGTTACTTAAACAAATCCAAAATAATCGCTATACCTACGAAACCTCTCACAGTGCGGAAATGATCGGAGTGGCTTTACTCATAATTGGCTTAGTTAGTTTTATTGGTGTGCTAATTAGGGCAATGAATTTATAAATTAACCTCTCCTAAAGAGGAGATAGAATTTCGGGGCTTTTGTTAAAAATTACATATTCTCAAGAGGTCAGATTTATGTCTCTGCGTGAATACAAACCCGGAAATACTTTCCCCGGTGTCATTGGTCGGACAGTTGATAAATCCAGTCCAGCTTGGCCAGAACCGTTGCGATCTAAAGAAGGTACACCAAACATCCTATTTATCGTCTTTGATGATACAGGCTTTGGGCAATTTGGATGTTACGGAAGTCCCATCAAAACACCCAACCTAGACGCACTAGCCGCCAATGGTTTGCGCTACAACAATCTACACACGACGGCGTTGTGTTCACCCACCCGTTCTTGCCTTCTAACTGGGCGCAATCACCATTCCAACGCTATGTCCTGCATTACAGAAGGGTCTACGGGTTATCCGGGTGGTAATGGGAATATTCCCTTTGAAAATGGGTTTCTCTCGGAGATACTATTACAGAAAGGTTATAACACCTATGCGATCGGGAAATGGCATTTAACGCCCGCAGACCAGATATCTGCGGCCGGCCCCTATGATCGCTGGCCTCTTGGTCGCGGTTTTGAACGTTTTTATGGTTTTCTAGGCGGAGAAACCCACCAGTATTATCCAGATTTGGTTTATGACAACCACACCGTTAAGCCAGAAAAGACCCCTGCAGAAGGCTACCATTTGACCGCAGACTTGGCAGACAAGGCAATTAGCTTTATTGCTGATGCCAAGCAGGTTGCCCCCAATAAACCTTTTTTCATGTATTTCTGTCCTGGTGCGATGCACGCCCCCCATCATGTGCCGAAAGAATGGGCTGATGCCTACGCAGGACAGTTTGATGATGGCTGGGAAGCTTACAGGGAAAAGGTTTTTGCCCGTCAGCAGGAAATAGGGATTGTCCCCGCAGATGCCGAACTCTCCCGCCATGATCCCGATGTTCCACACTGGGATTCCCTCTCAGCCGCAGAAAAACGGCTTTATGCCAGGATGATGGAAGTATATGCTGGCTTTTTAACCCACACTGACCACCATATCGGTCGCTTACTCGACTTCCTCAAAGCGATCGGCGAGTTTGAGAATACTGTAATTATAGTCATCTCGGACAATGGGGCCAGTTCTGAAGGGGGGCCAACTGGTTCAGTTAATGAGAACCTCTTTTTTAACAATGTGCCAGAATCCCTAGAGGAAAATCTCAAGGCACTAGATAAGCTAGGCAGTCCAGAAACTTTCAACCATTATGCTTGGGGTTGGACTTGGGCAGGTAATACGCCTTTCCGTCGTTGGAAACGGGAAACTTATCGGGGTGGAATCAGCGATCCCTTGATAGTCCATTGGAATCCAGGCATTGAGGCAAAAGGTGAAATCCGTACTCAGTACGCTCATGCTATTGACCTAGTACCGACTGTGCTGGAATTACT
Organism: Nostoc sp. C96; assembly: GCF_059384975.1. Classification (NCBI taxonomy): domain Bacteria; kingdom Bacillati; phylum Cyanobacteriota; class Cyanophyceae; order Nostocales; family Nostocaceae; genus Nostoc; species Nostoc sp. C96. The sequence goes on from NZ_CM182020.1 coordinate 4,436,212, forward strand.
GGAAATTGAACCACCAACAACGATTAAGGGTGTTACTCAATCTCCCATTGAAGGTGTCAGTTTTGCCCATACTTTTAATCATAGTACCGTACCTACTAAGCACCTGACCCAATATTTCGAGATGATGGGACATCGTTCTCTTTACTATGATGGTTGGCGGGCGGTTTGTCCTTGGCCTGGCCCCTCATTTGCAGAAGCAGGTCAGTTTTTTGGTGCGGCCATTTCGGCGGAAACTCTGACGGACTTGGATACCCATCATTGGGAACTGTATCACGTCGCCTCAGATTTTGCGGAAAATCACAATATTGCGGCTGATAATCGCCCTAAATTAATTGAAATGATTGCCACTTGGTACGTAGAGGCGGGTAAATACAATGTGTTGCCTGTAGATGGCAGAGGCGTACAACGATTTGCAGAAGAACGTCCTCAGATTGTCGTCAATCGTAGCCGCTATACTTACTATCCTGATACTCAGGCAATCCCAGCCAATTGTGCCGTCAAGTTGCTCAATCGTTCTCACAGTATTACGGCTGATGTGGAAATTCCCACAGGTGGCGCAGAAGGAATATTACTTGCTCATGGGGGTAATGATAGTGGCTACTCCTTCTATGTCAAAGATGGCAAACTGCAATGGGTTCATAATTATGTAGCGCGATCGCTCTATCATGTCGAGTCTGGGTCATCTGTGCCGGAAGGTCGTCACCAGTTGAGCTTTGAGTTTAAAGTCACGGGTCAACCAGATTTAGCCAAGGGGAAAGGAACGCCGGGTCGTGCCGAACTTTATATCGATGGGAAATTAGTTGGGCAAGCTGATGTCCCTGTAACTACTCCCTTAGCACTAGGTCTGACCAGTGGTGTGACTTGTGGGATTGCCCCTGGTGCGCCTGTAACACCCGATTATGAACCGCCCTTCAAGTTTACGGGTAAGATTTATAGTGTGATAGTGGATGTTAGTGGAGATTTGATTCAAGATAAGGAAGCTGAAATGCGTACCATTATGGCACGACAGTAGAGAGTCAATAACCCCACTTAGTTAAATCTGTTAGTTTGCTGGCTAATTTTTGTCCTGATTCACGGCGAGTTCGGAATCTTTTAGTGATTTTTCATTTCCCAGGATCAAGCATTTGCAAGCCATGCACCATCCCTTATTACTGATTCTCGTTAAAGTCACTATTTTTTCTCTGATGTTAGCCATAGGGTGCAACCTCTCTTTTGAAAAGATGCGCTCCTTCTGGCGAAAACCTGCCTTAGTATTCCGTGCGCTTTTAGCGGTTGTTGTGCTGGTTCCTCTAGTAGTTATTCTCCTTTTGAAACTGTTTAACTTACCATCGCCAGTGATGATCGGATTGGCAATACTTGCAGCTTCTCCGGGTGCGCCTCTGACCACAAAGCGATCGCAACAGGCTGGAGGCAGCTTCCACTACTCAGCAAGTCTTCAGCTAACTCTGGCAATACTGGCGGTTTTTGTTACTCCCATCACTTTGGCAATTTTCGCCACCTTATTTGCGAGTATTTCACAAAGGGTGGCAATTTTAGAAGTTGCCCGACAAGTAATTATGGTGCAGTTATTACCCGTCAGTCTCGGTATTTTGATGCAAAAGTTCGCACCTACATTTACCCAACAGATTGCTAAACCCTTGACTTTTATTGCTAACAGTCTCTTTTTGGTGCTGGTTGTTTTATTGTGCATCTTAGGGCTGCCAATGTTATCCAAAATTAGGGAATTACCACTGGTAGCGATCGCAATTATGGTGATTGCCTCTCTAGGAATTGGACACGCTTTAGGCAGATTCGATGATGATACCCGATCTACCTTGGCGATTTTCTGTATTGCTCGCAATTTTGGTTTAGCTTTGTTTATTGCTATTTTGAATCATGTACAACAGCAGGTGATTCCGACGCTGGTGGCTTATCTAATTTTGGGAGCTTTTGTAGGTGTTCCCTACTCAATCTGGAATAAACGCAGATTAGCCGGATTACCCCAGGAAAACTAACCCGTTATGAGTCAGCCACCCGTCATACCATAAACCTAAGAATTTTCACTCAATTTCTTACTGTCCCGCGCACACTCCCTGCCTGACAATCGCGTAGCCAAGCTTTTACCCCTTGAGCAACTGTACCATTGCTACTATCACGCGGTGGTGTAGGTGGTTGTTTGTTAGTAGAAGCACCCGTTTGCGTCAACATCGTCACCAAATACCAGCCGCTTTGATTTTTGGTCAAAAACAACCAATGAAATTCTTGGAATTCAATAGCTTTACTGTCTATATACTGGCGCTCTAAGGTAGTAAAAAAAACTTGCTCGACTTTTGTATTTGAACTTTTTTGCTCATTTAGATCATCGCCAGCAGGATTTAATGGTAGAGGTTGAAATTCTGGTCTACCTGCTACTAGCATATAGCTGAACAAATCGCTGCTTCTTGTAAGACGACGAGCGCGTTGACTGGCACGATTAGCATAGCTAGGTAAATCGCGCAAAAGTTGAGTAGTTAATGTTTCAATATTTTTTTCTATGCAAGCAGAGTTTACACTGCTTCGTGCGGCTTGAGAAAATACTGAGTTACCAATGATATTAGTAATTGTGAGGCAGAAGGTGGAAGCTATGAGATGCAGTAGGGAGTAGGGAGTAGGGAGTAGAGAAGAAACGATTTTCATGTTTGGGTGAGGTTTTTCCACAGGCTATTTTTAATTGTGAACTGACATTGTTAAGTAAAAAAAACTAGCCTCTAGCCCCTATTCCCTAGCCTCTAGTTCAATTCATCAGAAATGCGCTTCCAGGCTAACTCAGGGTCAGCTGCTGCTGTGATGGGACGACCAATTACTAAATAGTTTGCACCAGCGAGTATGGCTTGGGAAGGAGTGAGCGATCGCTTTTGATCCCCTTTTTCTGCCCAAGTTGGACGCACTCCAGGACAAACTAGTAAAAACTCATCACCGCAATTTTGCCGTAACTGAGACACTTCTTGCGGTGAACATACCGCCCCATCCAATCCACAGTCTTTCGCCATCAATGCCATTTCTAGGGCAAATTCGGGCAACTCTAGAGGAATTTTTAAGTCAAAAGCCAACTGCCTAGTAGAAATACTTGTCAGCAGCGTAATTGCAATTAATTTAGGTGGTTTCAAACTTGCTTGGGTTGCACCTTCTTGGGCTGCTTCGGTAGCTGCGTTGAGGGCATCTCTACCAGATGTAGCATGAATTGTCAGTAAATCTACACCATAACGCGCCGCACTGCGACAAGCCCCAGCCACGGTATTGGGAATATCGTGAAACTTTAAGTCTAGAAAGATGCGCTTTTGCCGAGATTTTAAGATTTCTAAAATTTTCGGCCCAGTGCTGGTAAACAACTCTAACCCAACCTTCCAGAAACTAACTGATTCTAACTTGTCAATTAAAGCGATCGCACTTTCTAAATCTGGTACATCCAAAGCTACGATTATTTTGTCATTTGTCATTTGTCATTTGTCATTTGTCAATGGTCAAAATTATTCTCCCTTACATCCCTATTCAACTAGCCGCACAAACTTATTTTTACCTACTTGCAATACTCGCCCATACAACTCATTGGGCTGCTGGTAAGTTGTATCAACATCAGTAATGCGATCGCCATCTAAGCGTACACCACCTTCTTGAATTTTCCGCCGACCTTCACCTGTACTTTTACATAAGCCAGTGGCATTGAGTATAAAAGCCAACTTTGCTGGAAACTGGGGTATTTCTGCCAGGGAAAATTCGGGAACAGCACCTTCCTTACCACCACTTTTAGCTGCTTCTTTGGCTTCATTGGCGGCTTGTTCGCCGTGGTATTGTTTGACTACTTCCCAAGCTAACAGCATCTGGCGATCGCGCGGATTTTCTGGCAATTTCTCTAAAGGTAAATCAGTCAGAAGTTCAAAATACTGCGCCAGCAAATTATCGGGAACCCCTTGTAACTTCTGATATTTTTGTCCTGGATGTTCCGACAAGCCGACATAATTACCCAGAGATTTCGACATTTTCTGTACGCCGTCTGTACCAATTAAAATTGGTAGCAGTAAACCAAATTGTGGTGTTTGCCCAAAATGACGTTGTAAATCCCGTCCCACAGCAATGTTAAACTTTTGGTCAGTTCCCCCTAGTTCTACATCTGCTTCAACGGCCACAGAATCATAGCCCTGCATTAACGGATAAAGGAACTCATGCAAGAAAATCGGATTCTCTTTTTTATAACGTTCAGCAAATCCTTCCTTAGCTAACATTTGCCCCACCGTCATGGTAGAAAGTAACTCCAAAATTTTCCCTAAATTAAGCTGGGAAAGCCATTCGGAGTTATAACGCACCTCTAACCGTCCTGGTGTGTCAAAATCCAAAATAGGACGCACTTGGTCTAAGTAAGTTTGAGCATTTTGTGCCACATCGGCTTGGGTCAGTTGGCGACGCACCTCAGATTTACCTGTAGGATCACCAATGCGAGCCGTAAAATCACCGATAATCAGAACTGCCGTATGACCAGCATCTTGAAACGCTCGCAGTTTTCGTACTGGTATGCTATGACCAAAGTGAATATCAGCACCCGTAGGGTCAATTCCCAATTTCACCCTCAGAGGTCTGTTACTATTTGCTAGACGTTTCTCTAAACTTTCAATTTCGCTATTAATATCAGTCGGTTGGGGGAATACTTCTACTATCCCACGATGCAGCCAAGAAAAATCTTGCGCCATAATAGGAGATTCGCTATTAACTACACTTTTTATTTGAGAAGTTAGGTTGGTTACATTCACTGGCAATTTGTCCGTTTTTTCATCTGCCAAATTAATATAATTGCAAAAAATTAACCACCTTGCTGCATTTCGATGAATTACAGTTAAATTTACAAGTGAGGAAGTGATATCACCGTGTCGTCTAGGACTCTTGAAAATAAGCAGCCACAACGTCGGCCTTCATCGGGTTTTGAGTTTTTGAAAGGCGTAGGTCAGATAACTGGCGGTACTTTGTTATCTATAACCATGCTGACAAGCTCTATTGTAGCTGGAGGGCTAGTTGGTTTAGCGATTAGTTTCCGCAATTTGCCAGATGTCAGACAACTGCGTAACTTCTTGCCATCAGAAACGACTTATATTTATGACATTAAAGGTAAATTGCTTGCCAGTGTTCACGGGGAAGCTAACCGCGAAGTTGTACCTTTAGATAGAATTTCGCCCAATTTAAAACGGGCGGTACTAGCCAGTGAAGATGGACATTTTTACTCTCACCACGGGATTAATCCTACAGGGATTGGTCGTGCTATTGTCGTTAACGCCGTAGCAGGTGGTGTGAAAGAAGGTGGTTCTACCATCACCATGCAGTTGGTCAAAAATTTGTTTTTGTCGCAAAAACGCGCCATTACTCGGAAATTAGCCGAGGCTGTGTTGGCCATTCGGCTAGAGCAAATTCTTACCAAAGACCAAATTTTAGAAATGTACCTCAATCAAGTGTATTGGGGTCACAATAATTACGGAGTGCAAACAGCTGCACGCAGTTACTTTGATAAATCAGCCGAAACCCTAACATTGGGAGAATCGGCCATGATGGCGGGTTTAATTCAAGCGCCAGAAGAATTTAGCCCCTTTGCGAGTATGAAGCTGGCAAAACAAAAGCAAAAAGAAGTGCTGGGGCGGATGCTGGAATTGAAGTGGATTACCCAGCAAGAATATGATGATGCCTTAAAGCAAGAAATCAAACTAGGCAGAATTAGGTCTTTTCAAGGTAGCGCTTTACCTTATGTTTCTAACACTGTTTCCCAGGAATTAGCGAAAAAGTTTGGACGTGACGCATTACTCAAAGGTGGGATGCGAGTTCAAACTACAGTTGATGCTAAATTCCAAATTATGGCTGAAGATACTGTTAAAAAATGGCATAAAACACTTAGTGGACAAGGGTTATATAAGAACCAAATTGCTTTAGTAGCCATTGATCCACGTACACATTTTATTAAGGCTCTGGTGGGTGGTGTAGATCCTAAAGTCAGTGAGTTTAACCGAGCAACTCAAGCTCTTCGCCAACCAGGATCTTCTTTTAAGCCTTTTGTTTACTATACTGCCTTTGCTACTGGTAAATATGGGCCAGACAGTACGGTAATTGATGCGCCAGTAAGCTACCGCGATGGTGATGGTTGGTACTATCCCAGGAACTATGATGGTAGCTTTGGTGGAGCAATGACAATTCGCAAAGCTCTATCAGTCTCTCGCAACATTCCTGTAATTAAGCTGGGTAAGGCTGTAGGGATGTCAAAGGTGATTGAAACTTGCCGAACTTTGGGCATTATGAGTCCGATGGAACCTGTGACTTCATTGCCTTTAGGTGCGATCGGTGTGACACCATTAGAAATGACCAGTGCTTATGCTACTTTTGCCAACTACGGGTGGCAATCACCACCAACAATTATTGCCCGGATTACCGACAGCAGCGGCAATGTGTTGTTAGATAATACCCCGAAGCCCCAATTAGTGCTTGATCCTTGGGCATCAGCAGCAATTATTAATACAATGCAATCTGTAATTACTGAAGGTACTGGTAAAAATGCTGCAATCGACCGCCCAGCCGCGGGGAAGACGGGAACAACATCTTCGGAAAAAGATATTTGGTTTGTCGGTACAGTACCCCAATTGACAACTGCTGTTTGGGTAGGTCGAGACGATAACAGACAATTAGCCAGCGGTGCTACTGGTGGTGTTATGGTAGCTCCCATCTGGAAGGATTTCATGACCAAAGCACTTAAAGGTGTACCAGTGGAAAATTTCAAACCACCTTCTCAGTTTCCTCGCCCTAAATCAAATTAAAAGCATTTTTTCAAAAGCCAACGACAGGTGTAGACAGGCGCGGAGGGGAAATTTCTTCTCTGCGCCTTTGTTTTTCTAAACGCAAGTCTTGATACCAAATACTTAATTATCTCTAGGGCTGTTTTTCCAGTTCGGCTTTCATCCGTTCTAGGGTGAAGTTCATTTGATCAAACATCTGTTGTGGAGTTATGCCAAACTGACCTAACTGGGTTTTTAACTGTTCTACTGTCATTTGCGCCATAAAATCTTCTGATAGCTCGAAACGCTTCATAAAGATGCGATAGCGATCCATCATGGTTTCCATTTGGTCAATAAACAGCTTTTTGCCTTCGCGGTCAAATTTGCCATAACTATTACCAAGTTTGATTAGGGCTTGGTAATCTTCAAAAAGCTCTTTTGCTTCTTGCTGAACTATCTCAGAATCAAAGAATCCCATGTTGCTTATATTTAACTGAGTACTGACACTCAGCAGCTTATAGTGATGCTTATATTTTTATTCTAGTCTAGGGGATTCATATAAAAAACCAACTTCGGTTAAAGTACGGTTTTTCATCTAGATTCCAACACTTGACTTTATTTGATGTCTGTTAATTTGATTGTGTTCTAGATTGAAAAAGAAAGTGGTAAGTGGGGTTTTGCATCTCTAAGGATTAGCGGCTTTAAAGGTATTGCATTGCTGCGGATCGCCTGTTTGAATACCTCGCTTAAACCATCGTACCCTTTGGGCAGAACTGCCGTGGGTAAAAGATTCTGGAACTACATAACCCCTAGCTTGCTCTTGTAAGCGATCATCACCAATACTACTAGCCGCATTTAAGGCTTCTTCGACATCACCAGTTTCCAAAATTTGGCGCGATCGCTCGGCGTGATTTGCCCAAACTCCCGCATAACAATCTGCTTGGAGTTCTTGGCGCACAGACAACTGATTTGCTTCTACCTGATCGGCTCGTTGTTGTAGCGATCGCACTTGATCGGAAATTCCCAACAAATTTTGGACATGATGCCCAACTTCATGGGCGATAACATAAGCTTGAGCAAAATCTCCTGGCGCTTGGTAGCGGTTCTTTAAATCACGGTAAAAGCTCAAGTCAATATACACTTTTTGGTCTTGCGGACAGTAAAATGGCCCCACTGCCGAACGCGCAAAGCCACAAGCCGATTCCACCGCATTAGAATACAGCACTAACTTCGGATCGACGTATTTTTCACCACTTTGTTGAAATATTTCACTCCAAGTATCTTCTGTATCAGCCAGCACTACGGAAACAAAATCAGCCATTTGGTCTTGGGCTGGTGTCTGCGGTGACTCCGTGACTGGGCGATCGCTAGGTGCGTTGTTCTGTTCCAAAATTACTCTGGGATCACCACCTAATAGCGCCACCACCAGCGATAGCAGTAGTACGCCAATCCCACCACCAACCACGGGAGCCGAAACTCGCAATCCCCGCTGATCTTCGACGTTTGTACTCCGACGACCTAATTGCCAACGCATAATTACTACTTGCCCAAATCACCAACAAAGCCAAGTTTGCAGTAAGTAAGATAAAATCTATACTTACCTTTTAGGCTGATATTACCGATTTCAGGCGTTAAATTCTTCTACCTGGGGTTAAACTAGCAACAAACAACTGTAATTCTTCAGATAGGTTGTTAATAGGATAAAGTTCAGCTAATCTGCACAAATATTCATCAGGAAGAAAAATTTATGGGACTGTTTGACCAAATTCTCGGTGCTGTTACTAATCTCAATCAACAAGGTGGCTTGGGTCAACTAGGCGATATGATCAACACCTTACAACAACTGAGCGATCGCACTGGTGCAGATTCCTCGACTATCCAAACGGTTTTGGGGATTGTGAGCAATTATGTACGCTCTTCTTTACAAGAAAAGCAAGCTACCAGCGGCGCAGCCGAAGCTCAAGCTTTAGTAAATCAATATGCTGGTACTTCTCCTAATCCGCAAGCTGTAAATTCGCTGTTTTCTGGGGAGATGCAGCAACAAGTAGCTGAAACAGTTTCTCAGCGCACTGGGTTAGATACTGGAACTATTCAACAATTACTACCTTCAATAGTGCCAGTAGTTCTGAATTTTTTACAATCAGGTGCTAACGCTCAAAATCCTCAATCTGGTAGTAATTCTGTATTGAGTAGCTTTTTGGATGCAGATGGGGATGGCGATGTGGACATTACTGATGCGATTCGCTTGGTTAGTAAGTATCTCGGCAAATGATGGGGTTTCTTTAAACAAAATACATACGTTATTCGTCAGAATGAGCGTATGTATTCTGTAACATAACTTTTGCCTTTTGCCTTTTACTTTTTAACTTTTTATTAACCACCACTCACAGGTGGAATCAGTACCACTTCATCACCATTTTGCAGTAATGTATCTGGTTCAACAAAGATTAAATTGATCCCAAAGCGAGTGATGTCACGCCATTTAGCGAGTTCTGGGCGTTCTGCAATCAGGCGATCGCACACAGCTTTTACAGGTGTAGCTTCAGGAAATTCCAACACCAATTCTGAAATTCCAAAGGCTTCTTGATAAGCAGCGAATAATTTTACCGTGACTGTAATTGCAGATTTAGACATACAAAAGCTTGGTATTCTAGAACTTTTCTCAATCTAGAGTTTCCCAGACCTAACAATGACACAGCAAGTTGAGAAACTGTCATTTGTATTCACTAGCACAAATTAGATGTTGCTAATGTGGTTAGCAAAAATACTATCATCCATTCGTCTAGAAAAAATGATGAGAAAATTAAACTGAACCAATGCAAAAGGTTACTTGTTAAGGCTGGGGAATACTCCCGCATTACTCCCAAGTTGATACATCTCTTAGCACATCAGGGATTTCTCCCATCTCTAGGGGAAATTCCAACAAGGTTTCTCTGTAACCTAAATACCCAGACTCAGCAAATGACAACAGCATTCGCTTGAGTGCAAACCAAACTTCTGACTCATATTCCCAATCACTATAGCGCGAAGCCCGACCCGCAATGGAACGTAGCGCCCAAAAATAAGAATTCCTCACCACCGAACCACCTTTTTTAAACTCTGGCAAGTCTTGGTGGTGAAGAAATAATACTTGATTGTCGATTCTGGCTTTCATACTAGCCATTTTAATTGATTGAGACGGAATATCTCATATAGCAGAAGGCAGGAGGCAGGGGGAAAAGTCTTATTATTCCTGGCATTCAAGCTTTCAAATTGTCCTAACATATCTGATTACTGCTATATCTACAAACTGGAACTTAAGCCTAAACGGAAAGTAAATCCAGGACTATAAATGCGATTCACTCGCTCGTATTGCTCACCCAGTAAGTTTTCTAAATAAACTGTCAGTCCTAAATTGCCAGCTACAGGAATGCGACCACTAAAATCTAAGTTGAAATAGGATGGGACAAAATCTGTATTTTGGTCTCCGGCTCTATTAAATAAGGCTCGACGCGCACCACTGTTGTATGTCATATACAAGTTAGCTTGCCAACCAGAATTTTGATACCCAATACCACCTTGCAGTAAAGAATAGGGAATCAAACCTAACTGTAAGCCTCTTTCTGTACCTGTTTTAATTTGAGCATCTGTATAGGTATAGTTGAGAAAAGTTGACCAGCCAGAATTTAGTTTTAGTTGTAAGGCTGCTTCTAAACCATTGGTATCTACTAGCCCAATATTTGTCCATCGTCCGGCTATCACACCCAGACGATTATCTATGCTGCTACCGAAATAAGTAAACTGTCCAGTCAAATTTTCTGCAAATTTGACATCTAATCCCGCAGTCCAACTAGAGCCTGTTTCTGGGTCTAAATCAGGGTTTGGTTCCCAACCATGCACTGTGTCATAAACATATAACTGGTCTAGTCCGGGGTTGCGTTGTCCGCCAGTCCAACTTCCACGCATGGCTAGTGTTGGTGTCAGAGCATAACGTAAGCCCACGCTAGGATTGAGATAATTACCAAACTCTGTATCAAAGCTTTGTCTGAGTCCTAAATCGAGTTGAAAATTTTTGCTGATATTCCAACTATTGACAGCAAATAAAGCTGTGTTTAATAAATCTCTGTTTTCAGTTTCATTATTAGTAATGCGATTTGGGTCGCTACTTAATACATCACCATTTAAGTTAGTATTTTTTAAATCCAATCCCCAACGTAATTTATTGCTCTGGCTTAATTGCCACTCATGGTCTACTCTGGCTGATAACTGTTGTGTATCTAAAGCACCTGTACGATAAAAGTTACCTGTCGGGCCATAAGTACTGAAATAGTCTTGATTGTAACCAATTGTAGTTGTGAGATTAGAGCGATCGCCATTACCTAAACGAGTTTTCCAAGATAAACCAATATTCAAGCCATCATGGTCTAAACGGTCTCTTTGTAAAGGGAAACCAAAAAAGATTAAACCTCGACGGCTACTCAGGGCGGTAACATCTAAATTCAAAGTATTGCGAGAATTTAAATCTAAACCGATGTTGCCAAAATAACTGCTTGTGGCTGTATCTGCATTAGATAAAAAACCTTGAGAATCACGGTTAGCTGCGCCCACAGGTACACGATAACGGTTATCAGAAAAAAATCTTTCAAAACTGAAATTATATCTAGCCGCACCAACTGAACCACCAAAACTAGTCTGTTGATTATTTAAGCTGAATGAGCCATATTCCACACTACCCGTTAGCTTTGGTTTGCCATAACCTTCTTTGGTGATGATATTCACAACGCCACCAAAAGCTGAGGAACCATATAAGGTAGAAGCTACACCGCTAGATAATTCTACGCGTTCTATTGATTCTACAGGAATGCTATTTAAATCAGTTGTGCCATGATAAGTGTTGATATTATTATTAATCTGTCTGCCATTAATCAAAAATACAGACTGATTAATTGAAGCTCCTCGATAATATGTACCTGTGTGAATATCTGCGCCACGACCGACATCATTAATCGCAAAACCAGGCAATTTTTTTAATACATCAGCAACACTAGTAGCACCCTGCTTTTGAATTTCTTCTTTCTCAATCACATAAACAGGTGTAGAGCCAGATAAAGTATCTTGTTCTCCAATTACCTCTGTAGAAATATCTGCATTTTCAGCAGGTTGTGTTTCTACTTCTGGCTGATCTTCTTGTTTAAATTCTATATCATTACTCGTTTCTTGAGTTAGTAATTCAGCATTAATAATAGGTAACTCAATTTCTTTTAAGTCAGGAATACTTGTCGTTATTGGCGTTACTTCAGTGCCAGTTTGTTGAATTTCTTCAATGGCTTCAGCAGGCAAAGTTATGAACAAATTTGGTAAAGCAACTAGCAGCCAATAATTCTTTCTCACGTTTTGTCTCACACCCAGTAAAAACTATCACCAATGGGTATTGTTACGGTTATTGCAAAATCTTGTCAAACGACAACCTGTCATATTTACAGGAAGTAATTGTTGAGAAAAGAAGCAAATATTATGGTATAAAAAGCTATAAAAATAGAGTCCTGATTCTATTTTCTGTAGGGACAAACAGCCGTTCGCCCCTATTTGTGAATTATTCAAGCTACTTCAACTGCAAGTTGAATTTCGTATTGCAAGCGCTTGAGTAGATCTATAGTTGTCTCGTAGGCAACTTTTTGGTTCTTGTGTTCAAAGTACTCAGATGCCTTGTTCAAATCAGCGATCGCTCTTTGATGATACCCTAGATAATACTGAGCAATACCTCGATTCAGGTAAGCTTGTCCATTACTGGGATCTAGCCGAATAACTTCCGAAAAATGATTGACTGCGCCTGTGTTGTCGCCATTACGACCACACACACAACCAAGGTTAAAATAAGCTCGATAATCCTTAGCGTTGAAACGAATCGCTAAATTAAAGTCGTGCATTGCTGCGGGTAAATTATGCAGATGAAAATGAGCTAAACCCCTATCGTTGTAAATATCTGCAAATAATACATTGGCTACTTGAGGAATTTGCGTTAATGCCAGATTAAAATCATTAATGGCCGATGTGTGATCACCCAGGGTATTATGAGCTACGCCTCGATTATAGTAGGCACGAAAATCATGAGGTTTGTGAGCGATCGCTAAATTATCATCGTCAATAGCACTGATATAATTACCTTGCCGGTAATGTGCTAAACCCCGATTTAGATACGCTTCCAGATTATTTGGGGAATAATTTATAGCTGCGGTACAATCAGCGATCGCTTGATGGTAATCTTGTAAATAGAGATAAGCAAGACAGCGATTACTGTAAGCAGAAGTGGTTTTTCCTTGCCGTTCAATTACTTGGTTAAAATGCTCTATCGCTTCCTCATAGTTACCTTGCTGCATCTGGACTACACCTAAATGAAACGAATCACTTGCTATTTTTTGGGCAAGCAATGTAGGTGATACAGGTAAAAACTGAATAGCAAAAGTTAGAGGAAACACAACTAGCAAACTGAATAAAAACCGCCCAAAATTAGTCATAAGTACTAGCGACAATTTCGGCAAAAATAAAATCGGCGGGACAATTAGCCCCGCAGTTTGTAGAAATCTATACTAACTCTACTTCCAAGATTTGTCTGCTTGTCCTAGTACGTAAGCAGCTACATCTTCAATTTGGTCAAGTTTTAGACGGCCTTTAAAAGCAGGCATAGCATTTTTACCATTTGTTACTTGAGCAATAATGGCCTCTGCTGAGTTCATGCCATACTTTTCTAAATCTTCTTTTTTCAAGGTCTTTTGAGCATTAACTAAATTTTTACCACCTGCGTGACAAGAAGCACAATTAGCACTAAATACTTTAGCTCCATTGGCGGTATCTGTTGCTAATGCTGGGCTGCTGAAGGCAAATGTGAAAATAGCAATGCCTAACAGCATAACTGAAATGATTTTTTTCATGGAGTGTTCTCTCTGAAACCAACTTTAATTGCGGACGATATCATTCACAATTGTCAGTTGATTAAATTACCTGCGTCAAAAGACAGGCTGTCAAACTTCGCTGTAATAATTTTGAATAGCCATATCTAATGAGTTAAGAAAAGCTCATATCAGAATCGGCGATCGTACTCTTGCTATACTCACAATCAGTATGCAGTTAGTAGCCAATCAAGTCTCATATTCATTAAGCAGAATGTTACATAGCTTCAACAAAAGGGAATTCTATATTTAACAGCCAAATAAAATCTATATAATCCCTTAAATTAGGATGAACCCTCAAAAGCAAAATATTCAAAACGGTAATATTAAGAATTGTTGTGAGAATGCCAGCCCCGATACAGAAATTGCATCTCAACCAGTAGAGAAAGAGTTAAAACAGCTACAAAACAAACTGTTGTTACTAATAAAACATAATCCTTTACCGATAATTGAGTGGGATGCAGCATTTAAGATAACAGAATGGAATGGTGCTGCTGAAAAGTTATTTGGATATAGAAAAAATGAGGTTATTGGTTGCAATATTACAGAATTAATTGTGCCAGAAGATGAACGAATTCAAGTTAGCACAGTTATGCAAATACTATTGCAGCAGCCAGAAGAAACTAATAATATCAATAAAAATATTACAAAAAACCAAAAAGTAGTTATTTGTGAGTGGACTAATATTCCTATAGTGGATTTAAATGGCCAAGTAGTTAGTATTATTTCAACATTACAAAATGTCACGCAAGTAAAAAATTGTACGACAACCCTAAGCAAAAACGCAGAATTTTATAGCTCAATCTTAGATTGCATAACTGATATGATATTGGTTAAAGGTGCTAAATCGCGGATTATTTGGTCAAATAAAGCCTTCCGTGATTATTACGGAATGACAGAAGCACAACTGCAAGATTTGATTGATGCTCCTTTTAATGAACCAGAAAATACACTCCAGTATATTAAAGATGATGCTTATGTATTTGAAACTGGAAAAACTCTAGAAATTCAAGAAGCAGTGACAAAGTATGATGGGGAAGTACGCTTATTTCATACCATCAAATCTGCCATCCGTAACGAAAAAGGCGAAGTGGTGATGACAGTAGGCGTATCTCGTGATGATAGCGAGCGTCAAAAAGCAGAAAAAGAAAAAGCCAAGTTATTAGCAATTCTCGAAGCAGCACCAGATTTTATCAGCACTGCGGATTTAACTGGACAAGTTCTCTACTTTAATAAAGCTGCTCGCAGAATGTTAGGACTGTCAGAAACAGAGTCATTTCAAGGCAGAAATTTGTCTCAAAATCACCCCCAATGGACAAATGAAATTATTATGAATCAGGGAATACCAGAATCAATCCGATGTGGGAATTGGGTGGGAGAAACAGCACTTTTAGGAGCAAATGGCCAAGAAATTCCGCTTTCCCAACTAATCCTTGCACATAAATCACCACAGGGAGAACTTGAATATTTTTCAACAGTTGCTAGAGATATTAGTGAATTAAAAGCTGCTGAAGAGGCCTTAAGACATAAAGCTCAAGATTTAGAGCAAACCCTCAAAGAATTGCAATATACTCAAGCACATCTCATCCAAAGCGAAAAAATGTCGTCTATTGGTCAATTAGTTGCAGGAGTTGCTCACGAAATCAATAATCCTACAAGTTTTATTTACAGTAATATTCAACCTGCTAAAGAATATATCAATGATTTAATGGATTTAATTGAGCTTTATCAGCAAAATTATCCTCATCCAGTAAAAGTTATTCAAGACCACATCAAAGCTATAGACCTCGAATTTTTAATAGCAGATTTGCCTCGCTTAGTATCTTCAATGAAAATTGGCGCAGAACGAATTACACAAATTGTTCTTTCCTTACGCAATTTTTCGCGGATGGATGAAGCAGAGTGTAAAGCTGTAGATATTCATTCTGGCATTGATAGCACTTTAGTTATTTTGGCACATCGCCTCAAGGCACAACATAATCGTCCAGAAATTGCACTCATTAAAGAATATGGCAATTTACCTTTAATAGAATGTTATCCTGGACAGTTGAATCAAGTTTTTATGAACATTTTGGTGAATGCTTTAGATGCTTTAGAAGAACGAGATCAAAAACGTTCTCTTGAAGAAATACAACAAACACCAAGTACTATCCGCATTCAGACTTTTTTATCAGATAAACAACACGTTATAATTCGATTTATTGATAATGGTTCAGGTATACCAGAGAATTTAATCAACCGTTTGTTTGACCCTTTTTTTACAACTAAGCCAGTGGGTGTAGGTACAGGACTAGGTTTATCAATTAGCTATCAAATTGTCGTAGAAAAGCATCATGGGAAACTGACTTGTCTATCAAAACCAGGACAAGGGACTGAATTTCAAATAGAAATTCCTATCTAGAAAGTATGAAATAAAAAAACTAGTAATGGCGTGTTGTACCAATTTTTTATAAAGCTGTATAGATCAGATCCCCCCTAGCCTTTTTAAGAGGGGAAATTCTTCAATTCTCCCTTTTCAAGGGGGATTTAGGGGGATCAAGATATGTGCAACTTTACATTAAATTGGTATTAAGCCTTAAATATTGCAATATAAATTAGTTCTATCCGCTTTCTTCGGCGGTTAATTTGTTCTAATTTTATGCCCTATTTTAGCCTTGTCACACCACTAGCCTATTTTTTATTACTTTGCTGCTAAATTTGTCAGGTTTTCTGCTGTGACGCGACAAATTCGCCAATCATCTAAAATGCTGGCTCCCATACTGCGGTAAAATGCTTGGGCTGGCTCGTTCCAATCTAAGACACTCCACTCTAAGCGTCCACAATTTCGCTCTACAGCAATTTGCGCGAGTTTAGTTAACAACGCTTTACCAATACCTTGACGGCGATAATCTGGTAAAACAAACAAGTCTTCCAGATAAATTCCTGGCTTGGTCAGAAAAGTAGAATAGTTGTGAAAGAACAAGGCAAAGCCTACAGCCTGTCCTTGATATTCTGCCAAGATGGCCTCGATATATTTTGGCGAACCAAATAGATGCTCTTGGAGTGCCGCAACATCTCCTGTGACGGCATGAGATAATTTCTCATACTCCGCCAACTGTTTAATTAATTGAAATAGTACGTTGCTATCAGCAGGTTCAGCAAAACGCAAAATTAAATCGGTCATTAGTTCAATACGGTTGCTAAAGTTTACCCTGCTGTTAATTATTAGCAGCCAATTTCGACATTTTCTAGGATACCAAGTGCATCGGGGATGAGAATGGCGGCGGAGTAGTAGGCGGTGACAAGATAAGAAATAATCGCTTTCTCGTTGATACCCAAAAACCGTACAGATAAACTGGGTTGGTATTCATCAGGGATACCCGTTTTGTGTAGACCTACTACCCCTTGGTTTTCTTCTCCGACACGGAATACCAAAATAGAGGTAGTACCCTGCTTGGTGATCGGAATTTTGTTAGAAGGAAAAATCGGATAGTTGCGCCAAGTAGGCACAATCTTGCCATTTACCTCTCTGCTGGGGGAATAGATTCCACGACGGTTACACTCCCTGCCAAAAGCAGCGATCGCACGAGGATGAGCAAGGAAAAAATGGGATTTGCGCCGCCGAGACAGCAATTCATCAAAATCATCTGGAGTTGGTGGCCCGGTGCGGGTATAGATGCGTTGCTTGAGATCAGCATTGTGCAACAACCCGAAATCAGGGTTATTCAGCATTTCGTATTCTTGCCGTTCCCGCAACGCTTCAATAGTCAGCCGTAATTGCTGCTCTGTCTGGTTCATCGGTTCATTGTAGAGGTCAGCAACTCGCGTATTCACCTGTAAAATGGTTTGCGCGACGCTTAACTCATACTCCCGTGGATTCAAGTCGTAATCAGCAAATGTTGTGGGTAACTCAGTTTCCGGACTGTGACCGGCAGACATAGCGATCGCCGCTTGATTATGCCTATCCTGGGGTTTGCTCAATATTGCTCTCAAGCGATCGACCTGAGTCTGCAAGGCTTCAGACTGGTTGAGCAACTCCCGAAACGCCTGTACTGGCAAAGACAAAACTATGCAGCGGGTAACAGCTTTTAGGCTAACCTCCCAAGTTTCCTGAGATAGAACTATAGCTTCGCCACCAAAACAATCGCCATCAGCTAGAATATCCCGTAAAGCTTCCGCCTCATATTTGCCTGCCTTCAGCTGATTAACTTTACCATGAGCAATTAATAACACCTGGTTAGCTGGTTGACCTTCCTGTACAATTACCTCACCAGGGGCAAATTCTTGTTGCACAAAGCGCTCTGCCAAGGCGTTGAGTACCTCAATATCCTCAAACCCACGCAGTAAAGATAGTTCACAAAGTGTTTGGGGAATGACTCTTACTTGATTCCCTATATTGCTAAAGCTAACCCGTCCATTGCCAACAGGATATGTCAAGCGACGGTTAACCCGATAGGCCCCACCCGTAACTTGCACCCAAGGCAACATCTGTAACAACCACCTAGGAGTAATACCCTGCATCTGGGGCTGGGTTTTCGTGGTTTTGGCTAAATTCCGCGCCCCTTTGGTGCTTAAGCTCATCTGGAGTTGCCTGTTTTCTTGGTCTAAATCAGGCCTAATCAAAGCATCTGTCATACAGTCAACGTTTCATCCGACTAAATTTACATTCATAAAAGAGCGCATTGGAGAGTAGGAGCAAACTTTCGTTAGCCCCTACTTTGGAGAGGATGTCCAACTACTTAGAGACCAACTTCTACATCTTCAAGAATGCCTAGGGCATCAGGAACAAGAACGGCTGTAGAGTAGTAAGCACTAACTAAGTAAGAAATAACGGCCTTTTCGTTAATACCCATGAAGCGCACAGATAAACTAGGCTGATATTCATCAGGAATACCAGTTTTATGCAGACCAATAACACCCTGGTTAGTTGCTCCCACACGCATTAACATGATGGAGCTAGTACGCTCTTTGGTAACGGGAATCTTATTGCAAGGATAGATGGGAATACCACGCCAAGCTGGAATTGCACTATTACCCATAGGGATAGGATCGGGATAGAGTCCTAGGCGGTTGCATTCCCGACCAAAAGCAGCAATAGTGCGGGGATGAGCTAAGAAAAAGCTCGGTTCTTTCCAAACAATAGAGATCAACTCATCAAGATCATCAGGAGTTGGAGGGCCACTGCGGGTAAAGATGCGTTGTTGGAGATCTGCATTGTGTAACAGTCCAAAGTCACGATTGTTAATCATTTCGTGTTCTTGGCGTTCCCGTAATGCTTCAATGGTGAGGCGCAATTGTTCCTCAGTCTGATTCATGGGTTCGTTGTAGAGGTCAGCAACCCGTGTGTTGATTTGCAAAATGGTTTGAGCAACACTTAACTCATATTCTCGTGGATTGATTTCATAATCTGCAAAAGTCCCAGGTAATACTGCCTCTGCAAGGTGGCCGGAGGTAATATCAATCGAGGCTTCCCCATATTGGTTTTTGGGTTGGCGCAATTTTGCCCGGAATTGATCTACTTGCGCTTGTAAAGCTTCAGACTGGTTAACCAGGTTTTGAAAGGCTGCTTGAGGCAGAGACAAGATGGTACAACGGGTAATGGCTGTGAGAGTCACATCCCAAATATCTTGGGATTCCACTAAAGCGTAGTCACCAAAATGGTCGCCATCAGCTAATACAGCCAAAACAACTTGATCGTCATATTTGCCTGGGCCAATTTTATTGACTTTACCATGAGCAATCAACAATACTTGATCAGCTGCTTGACCTGCCTGTATGATCACATCTCCAGCAGCAAATTCTTGTTGCACAAATTGACTAGCTAAAGCATTTAAGACCCCGACATCTTCAAATCCCCGCAACAAAGGTAACTCAGTGAGTTCTTGCGGAATGACCTGTATTTGAGCGCCTGTATTGGTAAAGCTGACTCGTCCATCCCCAACTGTATAGGTTAAGCGGCGGTTGACCCGATAGCTACCACCCACTGTTTCTACCCAAGGCAGCAGTTTTAAGAGCCACCGTGAGGTAATACCCTGCATCTGGGGTTGGGTTTTGGTGGTTGTTGCCAAATTACGCGCCGCTTCGGTCTGCAAACTCATTGGCAATTGCTCAATTTGATTTTCTAAGGGAGTATTTGCTGTATTAGTCATGATGAATCTCCATTGATAGTGTTTATTGACAAACTATTTGATTGACCGGAATCAAGACTCAGATTGAGCTATTCTTTCCTTCCTAACAGGGTTCCGATTTTGGTCGCTGAAGTCCCTAACCCTGTTGGACTACTCAGTAAGTTATGCACCACTGGCTGAACATGGGTTTGAGTTGTTTGCTGACCAATACTTGGTTTAATCTGAGTCGCCGCAGTGCCTAAGCCTGTAGGGCTTTGAAGTAACCGCTTTTGGGTTGAGTTATTCCGCAATTCAAATTCCTGATAGCGGTCTACTGCTCTATGCCATTTGAGTACCCCACACATCCACTGTTCTAATTTCTTGATGTATCCGTACAGTTTCTTGCGGGTATTTGTATCTAGTCCGAAATCATCACATAAGGCAGGGAGTTCAGTAGCAACAATATGTTCAAACTGAATAGCACGAGAGGTCATCAGGTCGTTAACAATTGCCACAGCGTGGGGGATATCGCAGTTAAGGAAATTCTGAACCGCCAGCACACCGTTATTAATCTCGCCCTCGAATTCAATTTCTTTTTGATAAGAAAAAATATCGTTCGTCAGACAAGCGAAATCAGCTGCCGAATTATCGATATTCTGCATAGTTCGAGTGTGAAAGATTTCCGGTGGGATCTCATCTCCTTGAGAAAGTCGAGACAGGCTCATGGTTAAATCGGAGCCAAAGGTCTTTCGACGCATTTCCACATAGTCTATCGGGTCGGGAATGCGATTTTGGATTTGGTTAGCCAATTCCCATAACCAACTTTCTGTCATATCTTCAATCGCTCGACGAAACTGACGACGAGCATTAGGGGTCATGGGGCCAGCCGTCCGCATCCAAATATCTGCTAAACCCCGTTCGACTGGGTTGGTGGCTTCGGGAATGGCATCTCCATCAAGAGGCATAAAGGCAGATAACCGAGAGTTGAAGATTTTCGCCCCAGCCATGTTGCGGCTATAGCCATACAGTGCAGGGAAGTAGTCATCAGCATAAGTTCCCCAAACCAACCAGCAGGCTGTGATATTTAACTCAGTACTAGAGCCATTGGGATGAATATAAGCACCACATAAGGCTACGTCAGCCACATCAAATTTGTGGTCATCCCAGATGTAAATGCCGGGCATTCCTGGCAGTACGTCCAGCATCCCCATTTGACGCGCCCATTCTTTAGAATGCCGCCTAGCCTCTTCTAGATGGTTATTCAAACTGGTGGAAAAGGGCATATAAAACTGTGGTAGGGTGACTGGCCCTACAGGTTGATAGGGAACATGAGTAAAGCTTTTAAAGCGTTTTAGTCCCAAACTATCGTGTAAGTCTCCCAGACGGGCGGCCGATGTGCCTAGTCCAATAGGGCCGCCTAAAAACCAGCTGGCTGTGGAAGATTTGTCTGATGTCTGGTTCATGTAGCGGCTCGATCGCATGTGCCACTCATGACCTCCTGATTGCCAGTCCTGAAGTCCTTTGGCATATAGAACGACTTTCAGACGCTCATCAGGAGTCAGACTATATTCCTCGAACAAGAAAGGAAGCTCTGTGACAAAGGTGTTTTCGAACTGTTGTACTCTAGATGTGAGTAAGTCGTTAGTGAGGTTGGCCGCCTCTTGGGTACTCACATCGAGGAATCGTTCTAAAACCAAGATACAGTTAGCATTTTCCCCTTCTTCTTCTACTTCTCTTTGGTAAGAGAGGATGTCATTTCGCAGATGTACCCCATCAGAAAAAGTGTCTTTGAGAACACGCAAGGGTCGAGTGCGCGCGATCGCAGCCGGAATTTCTGCTCCAACCGCGTGTTCCACTAGGTTAGCTGACCAGGGCGCTCCCCCTACCTTACGGCGCATCTCAATGTACTCAATGGGATTAGCAACTCGATCCTGGCTGATATTGGCGAGTTCCCACTGAGATTCTTTGAGAAGATTGATTGTACTTTCCGAAAATCGAATTACCCAGTCTTGGGAGGCATTGGGAATGGTGCGATTCCAAAGGTCGACTAAACCTTTTTCTACGGCATTGGTCGGTTCTGGCAGCGTTTTTTGGGGCTGCACAGGCATAAACGCTGGTAGTCTATTGAGGTACTTCTTGGCACCCGCCATATCTTGGGTACGCTTATAAAGCTCAAGAAAGTGATCGTCGAAGAAAAATACCCAAACATACCAGTCAGTTACCAGATTGAGCATCTGTTCATCGGCATCTGGATGGGTATAGGAACACAATAGTGCGTAGTCATGGGCATCAAACTTGCGCTCATCCCAAATTCCATAATCTTCTGAGCCTTCTGCTCCTCCCAAAATTCCCATTTCATAAGCCCAAGCTTTAGAATGTACCCGTGCTGCTTCCAGGTTTGGGTTCAGCCGTGCTGGCCAAGGCACATAAAAACTTGGCAACTTAAAAGGTTGCTTTTTTGAAGTCATTGTCCGTTTATACCTATGAGTTTAAGCTCATTGTTTTGATTGAAATCTTGTCAATTCCATATTTGCGGTTACTATTTAATAACTACCAGGCTTCTCCTTTTAATCATAAATTCCATAAATTCCTTTCACTAAAATGTAGTGAAACGTTTAATCTCAGCCACTTGTTACTGTATCCAACCAAATCAATTAAGTGGCTTTTTCGGAAAATTTGATTATGCAATAGCCTGAATAAATGTATACAAAAACAACCATCAATTGCTGCTTTGAAAAACTAGTTCTACTGTCCATAGCAACTCGAACTTACCAAAAAAAATGGTCACATTCCTGTTTAATTAACTATTATTTTTGCTTCATCTCTAAAACTTGCTATAAATATCTTTCCGTCAAATAATCTCAGCTTTATAAATAAAATGCAATAGGAGTTAAAAACTTTATTTTTGATGAATGGGATAGTTAAGATAGTTAAGAAAATAATTAAACAGACAGTTAAGACAGTTAAGACATTTAAAAGAAGAATTGAGTAGTTCAGCAAGTAAATAATTAATTTATTTTAAAAAATAATAAGTAATTTAGTTATTGCCAAAGACAGCAATGCAATGATGTGAGTTAACCGAATCCTATTGAGTCCCAGAGTCGTTAAAAAGCTTCGTTACCAATTTCCATCTAGAAAAACCAATCCACAGAGAAATAAGTATTAATACTATTTCACTTTATGGATAATACAAATACAGGTATAAGGGCGAACGGAAGTACTCTGCGGAAATACTAAGAGCGAATGCGCCTACAGGTTCTTGTATGTGTATCAAAATTTTGATGACTTGGTATAAATCTAGATTTAGCTAAGACTTATAGGGAACTTTTGACTGTCCTACAGAGATTTTTTCTCTAGAAAGATAACGTAAAAAGCACCAGATTTGCGGCTTTAGCCCAATTTTTAGCATCAATTTGAATCCCTGCTTCTAAAAGCAGGGAGAGTTAACATCTAAAGATAAGTTAAGCACTATAACTATCACTTTTGACTTTTGACTTTTAAATTAGCCAACCTTTCAAGCGTTTAGCAATGTGCGGACGGCGTAATTTTCGCATGGCTTTGCTTTGAATTTGGCGCACTCGTTCACGCGACAAGTTGAACATATTGCCAACTTCTTCTAGAGTGCATGGTTCACTGGTTGTGAGTCCATAGCGTAAAGATATTACGTCTTTCTCTCTAGGAGTTAGCACATCGCCTAAGACTTCCCAAATCTCCTGGCGCATCATGTTTTCATTCATTTTTGCTTCGGGAGAGAGGTTGTCCTCGTCTTCTAATAAGTCCATCAATTCGGTGTCTTCTTCTTTACCAACACGGTGGTTGAGAGAAAGTGCTTGGCGGCGTAGTTGTTGTAGTTGGCGTAATTGTTGAACGGTCATTTCCAAAGAAGCGGCCATTTCTGCTTCTGAGGGGTTGTGACCAAGTTTTTGTTTAAGTTCGCGTTGAGCTTTTTTGAGTTTGTTAAGTTTTTCAACAATATGAATTGGTAGGCGAATTGTGCGAGCATCGTTAGCGATCGCTCTGGTAATTGCTTGTCTAATCCACCAGTAAGCATAAGTAGAAAACTTATAACCTTTATCGGGATCAAATTTTTCTGTAGCGCGATTTAAACCCATCGCCCCTTCTTGAATTAAATCTAAAAAAGGCACTCCGCGATTTAAATATCGCTTGGCAATTGATACAACTAATCTCAGGTTCGAGCGAATCATTTTGCGTTTTGCTACTCGACCTTGATATAAGCGGCTTTCTAATTGCTTTTCTGTTAAATCTAATTGAGCAGCTACTTGGACTTTAGTTGGTTGTTGTCCCAGTTGCTCTTGTAAGGCGGCTTGAATTTCTCTGACTTCTTCTAAAAATCGAACTCGCCGCGCTAATTCTACTTCTTCATCTGGTTTCAGCAGCGGGTAACGTGCCATTTCTTTAAAAAATGCACCTACAGCATCATCATGCTCGGTTTTGTTATATCCTGAAGGTCGAGCCGCTGCCATCTCATCCCCATCACGTTCCTCTGAGTCGAGATTTTCTGGAATTGGGGATTCTTCTTCTACCAATATTTCTAAACTTTCGAGTAGTTGCTCTTCTGTCTCGACAGCGTTTTCCAGTATTTCCATTGTTCCCAATTCAGCAATATTCATAGTTTCCTTTAGGGATGGTTGCTTTGTTTGGTACATAATTCCTTGACAGCTACTCGCTTGCAATTTGGTAGTTTCCCCTTAGAAACAAATGCACCCTCTCTATAGCAAAGTACAAGTTTCTACTAATTACTTAGCAAAACCAAAAATTCTTTTCTAGCTGTCATTTTTTGGTTCCTGCTAGATAGAACCCTCTCACCAATACTGGTTATTGCACCTAAAAATTAATTGTCTCAGGTTCTAACAGATATACTTCTTATTTTTTGATTAATCCCTAAATCTGTCAAACTCCCTCAACCATTCTCAACCTTAAAAAATATAAAAGAAACCAAGTAATTAGTACTATTTCTTAAAATTTCCTATATTTTTATAAAGTTTTTCAGTGTTAGGGGTAGGAATTAATGGCGAAATTTAAAGTCTTGATTTTGGGGTTATGAGAATTTCATAAAATTTTCTAAAGGTCAAAATTTCAGTAATTTAATTAACTGAAATCAATTATTTGTATAAAAGCATCTCATATACACCAATAATTGAATATCTATCAATGGGCGGAAAAAGGCTATGCCATATTTCGTAAATAGGCAAATGATTTCATAAATAGTCAGAGATATATTTGTGTTTTTATTGTGGGTGGACTTCAAATATTTATTGCACGTATAGCTAAGTTTGATTTGTCTAGTACGTTACATAACAGGAAACTTATCAAGTATCATTAGGGATAAAAGTAGTGCGAAATACATTTTACCTTTTATAGAGAAAAAACTTTGATTTTTGAGAGCTAAGTGAAGGGATAATAAATTCCTGTCAATAAAAAACAAAAAATATGTATATTAATGACTTAAATTTACAAAATTTAGTAGTTGCGGAGCCAGGAGAATTGTACCAAGCCCAAAATTTGGGTAATCGCTACATTGAAGTGTTGGTAGACTGTCCAGGGGCTACAGGATTATTTACATACCGATTGCCACCGCAGTTAGAAGTAACACCAGGGGATATATTAACTGTGCCATTTGGCGCACAACAATTAGGAGCGATCGCCATTCGCTTATTAGCGACACCTAATTTAGCAACAGACAAAATTCGGGAAGTAGAAGATGTAGTAAGTGTGGGGTTTTTTCCCAGCCATTATTGGGAATTATTAAATCGAGTGGCGACATATTACTATACGCCCTTGATTCAAGTGATTCGCGTCGCTTTACCGCCGGGATTATTAGGGCGATCGCAACGTCGCATCAAATTAACTCAACTGAGTCAAGAGCAAACAACCACAAAACTATCAACTGTCAATTTTCTGAGTCCCGCCGCACAGCAAATTCTCCAACTTTTACAGACTCAACCATCGGGAGATTACAGCTTTGCCTATTTGCAACAAAAAGTTAAATTCACCTATCGGGGAGTACGGGAGTTGTTGCGCTTGGGTTTAGTGGAAAGTTATTTAGAAGCGCCACGACTAACTCGCCCCAAATTACAAAAAGCTGTCACACTAATTGATGCCAGCGATCGCGATTTAACTCAGCGTCAAAGAGAAATTATCGAAGTCTTGCGTCGTCGCGGTGGGGAATTATGGCACAGCGAACTACTACAAATTTGTAGCGCCAGTTCTTCCATCCTCAAAACCTTGGCACAAAAAGGTTATATCGTGATTGAAGAACGGGAAGTTTTGCGTGCAGAACAAAGTCCGACATTACCCCAAGATCAGGCAAAAAGCTTAAATGCTGCCCAAGCTAACGCCTTAGCAACTATCAATAGTATCAATGGATTTGCTCAAATTTTGTTACATGGAATCACAGGTTCCGGCAAAACCGAAGTATATTTACAAGCGATCGCTCCACTACTGCATCAAGGCAAATCAGCTTTAGTTTTAGTCCCAGAAATTGGACTCACACCCCAACTCACCGATAGGTTTCGCGCCCGTTTTGGTAACAAAGTCGCCGTTTATCACAGCGCTCTTTCCGAAGGCGAACGTTACGACACTTGGCGACAAATGCTCACAGGCGAACCGCAAGTTGTCATCGGCACACGTAGTGCAATTTTCGCCCCCTTACCCAACCTCGGTTTAATTATCTTAGATGAAGAACACGACAGCAGTTTTAAACAAGATTCTCCCATCCCCACCTACCACGCCCGCACCGTCGCCCAATGGCGGGCTGAGTTAGAAAACTGTCCCCTGGTTTTAGGTTCGGCTACTCCATCGTTGGAGAGTTGGGTGAGTGTGAGGAGGCAGGGGGCAGGGGGCGGGGGGCAGCAGGTAGAAGGCAGGGGGCAGGGGGCAGGGGGCAGGGGACAGGAGGTAGAAGGCAGGGGGCAGGAGGTAGAAGAATTTTCTTCGACTCAGCACGGGCTAAACGCCCCGCTACCGCTAACAGCACTCAGCGAGAAGTTGCGTGCGGGGGTTCCCCCCGTTGAGCAAACTTCGGTGACTTTCTACTTATCACTACCAGAACGCATCAACTCGCGCCCGTTACCACCAGTTGAAGTGGTAGATATGCGGCTGGAATTACAGCAGGGGAATCGGTCAATTTTTAGTCGCAGTTTGCAAGCAGCTTTAGGACAACTGCAAGAAAAAAAACAACAGGGAATTTTATTTATTCATCGCCGGGGACATAGTACCTTTGTGTCTTGTCGCAGTTGTGGCTATGTGATGGAATGTCCGCACTGTGATGTATCCTTAGCCTATCACCATACAGAAGAGGGAGCGCCCCAATTATTGCGGTGTCATTACTGTAATTATGGGCGATCGCATCCCAAATTCTGCCCCGATTGCAGTTCGCCTTACTTAAAATTCTTTGGTAGCGGAACGCAACGCATTACCCAGGAATTAGCCAAAGAGTTTCCCCAATTGCGTTGCATCCGCTTTGATAGTGATACCACCCGCAACAAAGGCGCACACCGCACCTTACTGACTCAGTTTGCTAACGGTGAAGCCGATTTATTAGTCGGGACGCAAATGCTTACCAAAGGTTTAGACTTACCCCAAGTCACACTAGTGGGAGTTGTCGCCGCAGATGGACTCCTGCATTTATCAGACTATCGCGCCAGTGAACGAGCATTTCAAACCCTCACCCAAGTAGCCGGACGCGCCGGGAGAGGCGATGATGCGGGGAGAGTCATAGTGCAAACTTACACCCCAGAACATCAGGTAATCGAAGCAGTCCGCACCCATGATTATGAATCTTTTTGCCAAGCCGAACTAGAACAACGCCAAGACCTAGATTATCCTCCTTACGGCAGGTTAATTTTATTGCGTCTCAGCAGCCTTGATCCTATACAAGTGCAGAATACCGCCCAAATCATTGCTACACACTTGGGTAGTAATGCAGGATTTGAAATCCTTGGTCCAGCACCTGCGAGTGTAATGCGGGTAGCGAATCGTTATCGGTGGCAAATCTTGTTGAAATTTAGTCCTGATGAATTACCTCAGTTACCCAATTGGGAGGAAATCAGAGAATTATGCGGCGATCGCGTTAGCTTGACTATAGATGTTGACCCAGTGAATATATTATGAGGTTGTTGAATTATGGTGAAAAAAGTAGCGATCGTTGGTGCTGGCCCTAGCGGAGTTCTACTCGCTCACTACTTGCTACACCGTCAGGAAAAATATCAAATCGATATTTTTGATTTTCGCAGTGATCCAGAAACTATTCCATTATCCAAATCTCGCACCTTTTCTATCGTCCTTAGTCAAAGGGGAATAAATGCTTTACGGCAAATTGAAGGACTCGAGGAAGCAGTTAAAGCCGTCAGCTTAGAGACAAACGGAGCAGTGCTGCACCAAAAGAATGGTAAAACACGGGTATTTAGTAGAAAATACTCACAGTTGAGCCTTGACCGCACCAGCTTAGTAATTAAATTATTAGAACAGTTGACTATCAAAGGCGGCAATCAAGTCAATCTTCACTTTAACCATCAATGTACACAAGTAGATTTTGCCGCCAAGCAAGTAAAGTTTAAAAAACTTGATTCTGAAGCAGAAATCACCGTTGATTATGACTTATTAATTGGGGCAGATGGGGCGCGTTCAGTAGTCAGAGAAAGTTTTCTCACCACAGAGAACTTTCAGTGTGAACAAAATTATGTTGTAAACGACTACAAATCTATTTTTCTACCACCCTTAGATCCCAAATTAGGCATCAACTGGCAAAAAGGCAAAGTCCACTCTTGGCGGTTAGATAACGGTACAACCGTTTTATTGGTGTATCAGACAGACAGTAGCTGGAGTGGGGTTGTACTGTTTCCTCACAAAGATAAAACAATTCCTGAACTAGCTAATCAGCAAGAAGTGTTGAGCTATTTTCGCCATAATTTCCCAGAAATTGGGCAGATACTCCCAGAATCAGAAGCTGAAGATTTTGCCAATAGACCTGTATCCAGAGTGCTAACAATACGCTGTAACCGCTACCATCAAGGCGATAGCGTGCTGTTAATTGGAGATGCGGCGCATGGAGTATCCCCCTCTCTCGGTCAAGGTTGTAACGCAGCCTTGGAAGACGCAACTATTTTTAATCAAATTTTGGATGAATATTCTGATAATTTAGCTGTTGCGGTGGAACAGTTTACTATTCAACGTCAAGCAGATGGTATGGCTGTGGTGGAATTAAGTGATTATGCTTTTCCTGTCTCGAAAAAGTTATTTCTGGAGTTGCTATTCAGGAATAGCCTGAGTAAATATTTATCTCCAATCTTCCCTAAATTCTTCTTACCTTCATTATTTGAACTAGTTGCTGAAGGTAAACTTTCTTACTCCGAAATTCTCAATTTATATCAAAATTGGATAACTAAAGTTAAACAATCAAATTCTATGCAGCTTCATAAAAAATTGTAGAGACGTTTTAGGTAACGTCTCTACTTATTCACCAATTTTTAATTACAACACTTCACGCCCTAAGAAAGGTTGCAAAACCTCCGGTATCAAAATAGTCCCATCTGGTTGTTGATAATTTTCTAAAATTGCTGCCATTGTTCTTCCCACAGCCAACCCAGAACCGTTGAGGGTATGGACAAATTGTGTGCCTTTTTTACCAGCTTCCTTAAAGCGAATATCAGCCCGTCGCGCTTGGAAATCAAAACAATTAGAACAACTAGAAATTTCTCGATACTTGCCAGAAGATGGTAGCCATACTTCTAAATCATAGGTTTTAGTTGACCCAAAACCTAAATCACCAGTACAGAGATTAATCACACGGTAAGGCAATTTTAAAGCCTGTAAAATTGCTTCAGCATTTCCTACTAATTTTTCTAATTCATCAAAAGAAGAACTGGGATGAACAATTTTCACCAATTCAACTTTATTAAATTGATGCAGACGAATTAAACCGCGCATATCTCGCCCATAACTGCCAGCTTCTCGCCGGAAACAAGGAGTATAAGCACAGTGGTAAATAGGTAAATCTTCCGCTGCTAAAATTTCCCCACGGTAAAGATTGGTAACAGGAACTTCGGCTGTAGGAATCAACCACAATTCATCATCGGCACACTTAAAACTTTCTTCGGCAAACTTTGGTAATTGACCTGTTCCTGTTAAAGAATCAGTATTTACTAATAAGGGTGGACTAACTTCTACATAGCCTGCTGCGGTTTGCGTTGTCAGCATAAAGTTAATTAATGCTCTTTCTAACGCTGCACCAGCCCCAATTAAGTTGACAAAGCGACTTTGGGCAATTTTGACAGCACGCTCAAAATTGAGAATACCTAGTTTTTCACCAATTTCCCAGTGCGGTAGAATGTTCGGGTTCTTGGGTAAGTACTCATCACCCCAACGTCGTACTTCTACATTCTCTTCCTCACCTTTACCTACAGGTGTGGAGTCACTCGGTAAGTTGGGTAAAGCTAGTACAAGCTGGGTAATTTCAGCCTTCAGTTCTTTTTCTTTTGGTTCCAGTTCACTCAACTGAGCTTTAATGGAGTTACCTTCATCACGCAAAGCTTGAATTTCTGGATCTTGGGGATTAACACCAGATTTCATCTTCTGCCCAACAAGTTTACCAATTTCGTTACTCCGAGCTTGGAGTTGACTGCGGTTCACTTCCAATTCTCGTTGTTGCTTGTCTAACCCTAATATCGGCTGAATGTCATAATTACCGCTACGACTGTTCAACCGTTCTTGTACTAATTGCGGATTTTCCCGTATTTGCTTGATATCCAGCACAGATTTTTCTCAGTTTTTAGCCTAGAATCTTCTTGATCAATACAGTTAACATACAAAAATTCAGCATATATGATTTTTGGCTGGCTGAAACTGGAAAAATCTGTCAAAGATCAAATTTGCACTGTTGTGGGTTGCTGATTCAAATAAAAATAGATTTTGTAGAGACGTTGCATGGCAACATCTCTACTTTGTCAGATTATCAAGGATAAAGACCGCGATCGCTTAATGCCTGTGCTACTCTTCCTACACCCAAGGTGTAAGCTGCTAACCGCAGGGGAACTTGTCGCATTTGAGACTGTTGAATAACTTGACGGTAAGCTTGCACCATCAAATGTTCCATTTCGCGGTTGACTCGTTCTTCATCCCAGAATAGGTAAGATAAACCTTGCACCCATTCGAGATAACTCACCACCACACCGCCAGCATTCGCCAAAATGTCAGGTAGTACCGTGACACCCCGTGCTTCTAGAACTCGGTTGGCTTCCAGGGTTACAGGGCCGTTAGCGGCTTCGGCGATCATTTGCGCCTGTACTTGATCAACATTCTCTGCCGTAATTTGGTTTTCTAAAGCAGCCGGAATCAAGACATCGCAAGGCAAAGTCAGTAATTCGGCATTGCTAATGGCTCTCGTATGGGGAAAATTAAGCAGATTGTGATGATTTTCGGCGGCGTAAGCTTTTAATGCGGGAATATCCAACCCATCGGGAGCATATACCCCGCCTGTAGCTGTGGAAACAGCTATCACTTTCGCTCCTGCTGCGTATAGTAATTCCGCTGCTGCACCACCAACATTACCAAAACCTTGAATAACAACTCGTATTCCTGCTAAAGTTCTGCCTTGGTCTGCCAATGCTTCCCGTACAATAATCATCGTCCCGCGTCCGGTGGCCTTTTCCCTACCGAGAGAACCACCAACGGAAAGCGGCTTACCAGTCACAACTCCTGGTACAGCATGACCCATATTGACTGAATAAGTATCCATCATCCAAGCCATTTCACGGGCAGAAGTACCCATATCTGGCGCAGGGATGTCTACGGAAGGGCCGATATCTTTAATTAATTCGCTGGTGTAACGACGGGTAATGCGTTCTAATTCTCCCACACTATAATTTTCCGGGGCGATCGCAATTCCTCCCTTCGCACCGCCATAAGGAATACCCAACAACGCACATTTCCAAGTCATCAACATTGCTAGTGCGGAAACTTCCCGCAGTGTAACCGCCGGATGATAACGAATTCCGCCTTTGTAGGGGCCTAAAATATCCGAGTGTTGTACCCGATGTCCGGCTAATACGCGTATTTCACCATTATCTAGTTTCACGGGAATGGAAACTGTCACCACCTTGCGCGGGTGGCTAAGAATTTCCAATACACCTTGGTCTAACCTTAATTCTTTGGCCGCAGCTTCTAAGTAACTACAAGCTTGATCAAAAGGGCATATATGGGCTGGGGTAGCGGCTTCCAGCGGCATTGTTGGTGTGGCAATCATAAAAGTTTCTCCTAATCGCGGTATCTTTGCGAACCGGATACATATATGCCTAGCTTATCCTCTATGCTCAAAAAAAGATTAATTTCTGTAGTTTTTGTTACAATTTTGTTTTTTGTTAAAAAAACCACAGTTGAGGTGAACTGTGGTTGATAAACAGTAAAAAATCAATATCTATACATTAGGGATCAATTGGACAAAATATCTCGGAAGTAAAATTACCATGAAATCCGTAGGGTATATGATGTTTTAGGTGTAGGCGGGCGATCGCACCTTTGGCTAAATTACTAGCATCTAAAATCACCACATCTGAACGGTGATGGGCTGCATCGTAAACTAAAGTTAGTATCCAGCCATCGTCTTCTTTTTCAGCACCAGGGCGTGGAACAAAAATTGGCTCACCGACAAAACCACGGGGTGCGTCGCTCCAAAGTTGTTGTTCTCCCGTTTCTAAATCAAGTTTGAGAATGGCTTGTGCTGGAGCATTTCCCGTCTCTGCATGAGCCGCAGCTAAATATAAATATCGATAATAACGTCCAACTTGGTTGGGATTGACGCTAGGAAACTCACAACTTTTTTGTGTGATCAATTTCCGTTGCACCGTTTGATGATCGAGATTCAGGTGAAACCGCCAAACATTACCCGATGGAAACTGATCAAAATCAATCTGGCGAAAATCGCTTGCAGGCTCTAATTCAGGAAAATTATCATAGCAAATCGTATCAATAAACACTTCATTTCCCACCTCAAAAGCATTTGCATGATGGAAAATAAAGCCCGCCTGAGTTTCTAAAATTTGGATGTTTTGTTGTCCTTCTTGGGAAGCGCGGGGAATTACTAAAATGCGCGTAGGCTTGTTGGGCTGAAACTTGATACTTTCTGCTGCACTGCTGATTCCCAAGCTGAACAATATGGGATTAAAGGTGACAGGATTTTGAAAGAAGATGTAGTAATTAGGGGTAATCACAAAATCGTGGATAAAGCAGAAACCAGGAATAATGTAGTCATGATTTCTGAGCGCCTTACCTGTTTGGTCAAGTTCAAAAATACTAATTTTGGTGGATAGTCCTGGGTTGCTGGAAAAATTCACCAGACAAGGTGCGCCGCCATCTTGATAGCTACTGGGGTCAATTCGGGGATGGGCGCTAAAGGGTTGACCCTCTGACAAAAAACCGTGGAAATATTCTTTTCCCAAGGTTTCTAGTGTGTAGGGGTCAAGAAGATAAGGTTCTTTCCCTTCCCACAGTGCTAAAAGTTTTTCTCCCCAATAAATAACACTGGTGTTAGCAGGATTTTTGATTTTTAAATCGAAGATATTAGCTAACCAGCCGCCGGGCTTTTGAGTGCCAAAAGCGCCGCGATAAAGAATTTTTCCCGCTTTTTGTTCCGCTAAATAGTCTTCAGTCTGAACAAAACGATTGCGGAAATGAGCGCGACCATCCGTAAAGGTGATGCGGCTAATCATTCCATCACCATCAATGGGGTGATGAATGCGTTGTCCATTCACATCCAACAGTCCAGGGCCATTTCTCAAGAGGGTACCTTGCAGTTCAGGCGGGATTTGTCCTTCTATGTCATCAATCCAATAGTCATATTCTTGGGTGATAGATTGATAGGCTCCTTGCCAATCTTCAGAACTGTAGGATTTATTAATGGTTGATGTCTGTTGGTTTGTTAAATTCTGCATAGTCTAGGATTGATTTCGCGCAAAGACGCAAAGAGATTTTTATTCAACAACTTGTGATTCTTGTTCTTGGAGTATTAAATTTTGGATGAATGGTTCGCTGTTAGTTGGTAATGCTTCGGTTTGCGTGTCGTCTTTTGGTAGCCATTGGAGAAATGCTAGGGGTAATAAGGTGCTGAGGTTTGTGATAATTACCAAAATCCACAGTGAGTCAAAGTTACTCTCGGTGATTCCTAGCCAGTGCATGATAATGGCTCCAACTTCATAAGAAACCATACCTGCTAAGTTGAAGACTGACATTAACAAGGCGAATAAAGTTGCTTCTACTCCAGGGGGGCAAAGTCTAGCGGCTAATACCAATACTGGCATATAGGCGATTTGTCCCATGACGGTGAGGATGAGGCTGTCGCCTAAGCTAAACCAGCGGTCATCTATACCCAAAGTACGGTTAGTGTGAGTTACCAAAAGCAGCATTGTCATGCCTAACACTGCTGAAATAACAGTACTCCAGCCAAAAATGACGCGGAATGGCACGCTTTTCAAAAAACGTTGAAAAATCCAAATGCCACATAAAGAGGCGAGACTGGTTACTAGGCGGACTCGCCCTAAAAATTCTGGTTCAAAGTGGAGTTCGTTGGTGCTGAAGTAGAAAAAGGCAGATTCAGCGGTTGGGGTAGCTTGCAAAATGAAGACGAAGGCGGCTGGTAGCCAAATTGTTTTTTGGCTGACGGCTTGGCGTAGTTGTTGGAGTTGATGCTTGATACTCAGGGAGTTGGCGTTATGAGGATCGTTAGTATCTTTATTAACAGGAGACTCAGCAATTAACCAAGCTACTCCTGAAACAATGAGGGGAAAGGTGGCGGTAATTAAAAATATTGTGCGGGTAGTAAAATGCTCCAGTAGCAACCCGCTAAAATATGCTGTGACTAAACCTCCAAATGCAGTTGCACCCCAGCAGAGAGATTGTAGTGAACCTGCATCTGCTTGAGATTCGACTCTGGCTCGTTCTACAACTAAGGAATCAACTATGACATCACTAACGGCTATAGCTAGGGAACTGAGGGCGATCGCCATTGTTGCTGCCCAGCTACTATGAACTATTGTGGCCATACTCACCCAAGCAATAGCTCCGAGTATCCCTGACAATATCAGGTAGGGACGGCGACGATAACCAAAAATGGGTAAGCCATCAGACATAAAGCCAAATAGCGGCTTAATCATCCAAGGTATTGCGACAACTCCCAACATTGCCGATACCTCAGCCGGACTCAGCAATAATTCATCTTTTAAGAAAAAGCTAACAGCTAAACGCGCCAACCCTAAAATTCCTTGGACAAAGTAGACGCTAAGAATAGCAAT
This sequence comes from Nostoc sp. C96, assembly GCF_059384975.1. Lineage (NCBI taxonomy): Bacteria > Bacillati > Cyanobacteriota > Cyanophyceae > Nostocales > Nostocaceae > Nostoc > Nostoc sp. C96. The sequence continues at coordinate 4,471,281 of NZ_CM182020.1, forward strand.
TAACTCGGCACTGGGTTCATGGCCGAAGAAGATTTTTTCTTTTACTGAGTCTTTGACCTTGGACAAGCCAGAGGAGTCAATGAGCATTTGATGAATATTTTTTAAGTTTTGTCTACTTTTCTATAATATCGAGAAAGTCTGAATTATGAATTATGAAACTTTTGACTATTGACTATTGACTATTGACTATTGACTCAAAAATTGCGATCGCCTTTGGTGGTACAGATGTAAACCGAATCGTTACAGTATGTGCGTCAAAGTCAGATTTTTTCATCACCTTGGCGTAAATATCTTCTTCGGCAGCAAGTTCAGCATCTAGTAATTTAAGTTTAAGATTATTTAAAACTTCTAAGGAATTGAGCGATCGCATTTGGGCAACTTTTTCAGAAAGGCTAATCAATTCACCCTGAAAGACTGTGCCAACGGCTTGTTTACCCTGTAAAACTGTATACTCTATTAAAATCGGCTGATTGAGTGTCACCATTCCGGCATCGTCGTTAGGTAAGAACAAGTTATATTGACCACCAACGCCGCAAACTTCATAAATAGTAATCGGTTCTCTGATGCCTTTCGGCTGGATTTGCATTTGGCTACCAATGTGCAGTTTGATGTGAGCATCTTGGATGGTATTTTCCGAAATTAACACTTGTCCACCGACTGTATAAGTTTCTACACGAGAAGCCAAGTTAACATGGCTACCAATCACTGTATATTGAGCGCGTTTTTGGGAACCAATATTACCCGCAACCACCTCACCTGTATTAATTCCGATTCCCATTTCCAGGATAGGAAGATTCATTTTTTTATTGTGTTCATTGACTTGCTGCATCGCTAATTGCATGGCCACAGCACAAGCGATCGCTCTTTCGGAATCATCAGGACGATGAATCGGCGCACCAAAGATAACAAAGATACCGTCACCCATAAACTCATTAATCGTACCTTTGTACTGATTAATTACCTCAGTCATCGTTCCCAGGTAAAAATTAAGAATTGTCACAACTTGTTCTGGTGACAATTGTTCCGACATCGCCGAGAAGCCACGTAAATCGGAAAATAGGAGCGTGACTTTGCGGCGATCGCCACCGATTTTTAAACCAGCAGGATTTTCGAGTAAATTAGCCACCACTTCATCAGTAAGGTAACGACCAAAAGTTTTCCGCATTCCATTGGCGCTTTCTGCAATGTATTGGGTAACTGCGATCGCTGAACCTGCTAAAGCCAAAAATGACGGGACAACTGGAATCCACCAACCAGCTAAAAAAGCGACAAAACTACTGCCAACTAAAGTACCACTCGTTAACACCACATTGATCGGCAAGCGGATTTTTTGATGAATGCTGTGGCGTTGTATCCAGCATAAAGTTGCGCCGGCGATCGACCAACTCAAAATCCACAAATATTCTAAAGGCTCCGGTAAACTCTTAATCTGCTGACGACCATCTATAGCTGCACTCAAAATTTGACTAATCAAATTTGCATGAATAGTTACACCAGCCATACGTTCTGGTTCAGCAAACACGCTACTACTATATGGTGTGTAAAATAAATCTTTTAAACTTTCAGCAGTTGCCCCAATTAATACCACTTTATCTCGCATTAAGTCTGGCGGAATGCGATTTTGCTGGACTTGTGTCAAAGAGATTTTTTGAAACTTTTGTATTCGTCCTCGGTAATTGATCAGCACTTGATAACTACCAGCATTAGCCCGGATATAACTGCCATCATTAGCTTCAAAAATTGGGAAAATACCTATACCTAGCTGCAAATAATTAGGATTATTTGCCGATGGTTTCTCGGTAATACCTTCAGGCTTTAAATATAATAAAGCCAATTTCAAAGCAAAGCTTTCCAGAACCTCGTCATTTTTTAAATTAACGTAGAGTAATCCTCTTCTAATTCTGCCATCCCCATCTATAGGCAAATCATTTGAGCCAATTTGATGACGTTGCTTCAATACTGGAGACGCATTCACAGCGGAACTATCAATAGTATCAGAGACTTTCTGTACTCCAATAATATTAGGCGTAGAAGCCAAGACTTTAACTAAAGCTTGATGACCAGGGTTAACAGGTAAATCACGATAAATATCTAACCCAATTGCTCTAGGTGTTTGTTGCTTAATTTGCTCTAATACACTAGCCAAAGCTGCATCGGTCATTGGCCACTGCGTTTGCTGGCGAATATCTGCTTCATTAATTTCAATTATTACAATGCGGCTATCAACTGGTTCTGATGGACGCATCTGAAAAAAATGATCTAATGTAACTAATTCTAACAATTGCAACCATCCCATTAACCGCAATCCAATTACTAAGGCTGTCACGCTAGGAACAGCAAATAAAACACCCCGCCATTGCCAAATTTGCGACTTAAGTTTTGACCACATCATAAATTTTCAAAGTAAAAAATAAAAAGGCAAAAGATGTTAATATTTTTACTTTTGCCTTTTGTATTTTGAATTCTATTCGCTACTCATTTTTCACTTGTACAGCAGTCAATAAATTGCTCAGAGGCTAGTGCAGTTAACTTGACTGATTTCAATAATGTCCACCAATCCATTCTGACTCGCCAATTTTTCGGATCAGTGCGGCGTAATTGTGCTGAAGTAGCTAGTGCTTCATACCAAATCCCAGCATCTGCATAAATACTAGGTAACTTCCGAGGTTGCGCCTTAGCCAATGCGGCTGACAATGAGGCTTCTGCTTCAGTTCGTTCTACCCAACCATCTACCCAAGGATTTGTACTGGAATCTTGAGAGTTGCAAACAACTGTCAAATACCAATGATAAGTTTTACCTACTGTCAGTTCTGGGGCAGTATTAGGGAGTGTAAAACTAATAATTCCAGGTTTATTTGGTAGTATCAAAGTTGTCTCATATACAGAGGTTTCATCTTTATCAGTTAAGAGAATAAACTTGGCTGTTTTAACTGAAGATTGGGGGACAAACCAGAAAAATGTGGGACGTTCAGCTAATGTTAAACCTAATTTATTTGGAGGTAGAAAAGGAACTATTTTTTTATTACCTTTCAAACAAGCAGAACCACGAGTGGAACCGCCTGCGCTTGGAGGTGGATCTCCTCGTTTTGGTGGCTTAAATGCTTGGCTAACTTCCCATGCTTTTGCTTTCGATAAAGATTCAGCTTTGACCTGTGCTGTGAAACTAGAAATTGGCAGAACATCTAAGCACAGTATTGAAAAGACTGCCAAATGTACAGATGACTTAATCCATTTCATATTGATGATAGTGCCTTAGTTTTAGATTTACCAAAACTGATAAATTTTTACGTACGAGCTTGTTCCAGGAATTTAGTAAGACCTAGCATTCAACAGTCAGCTAAATATAAGTGTTCCCAAAATCAACATCAGAGTTTACACTCGCTAAAAAGTACTGAAGGCTGATGTATAAATAGGTGAACTCAATAGTAATAACAAACTTGGCATCTTCACTGTTGACGATCGCAGTTTTACCGCTGACTATTGACTATTGACTTTTGACGATTAACCAATGATTAAAATCGCAGTTATTGGGGTTGGGCGTTGGGGCGTACATTTACTGCGGAATTTTTTAGCGCATCCCCAAGTTAATGTAGTCGCAGTCGTAGATCCTCATACAGAAAGATTAACAGCCGTCAAGCAGCAATTTAACTTGGATGAGAGCGTATTATTAACAACTCAGTGGACAGCCTTAAAAGAAATCCCAGATTTGACAGCAGTAGCGATCGCCACCCCAGCCACAACTCACTATCCTTTAATCAAAGATGCTCTCCAGCAGGGATATCATGTTTTAGCCGAAAAGCCTTTAACTTTAGACGCGAAAGAATGTGAGGAACTTTGCTATTTAGCAGAGTTACAGCAGTTAATCTTGATGGTTGATCATACCTATTTATTTCACCCAGCGGTTACAGCCGGAAAAGCAGTAGTAACCGCTGGTAAATTAGGTGAATTACGTTATGGCTATGCTTCTCGCACTCATTTAGGGCCAGTCCGCCAAGATGTTGATGCACTATGGGACTTAGCGATTCATGATATTGCAATTTTTAACAACTGGTTGGGTCAAGTACCTGTGAAGGTGCAAGCAACGGGGACGGTTTGGTTGCAAACTAAAGAAAACTCACCATCCGATTTAGCAGATTTAGTTTGGGTGACGCTGACATACCCAAATAACTTTCAAGCATACATTCACCTATGCTGGCTCAACCCAGATAAACAAAGACGAATAGCCGTTGTGGGTAGTCTTGGTAGTTTAATCTTTGATGAAATGTCTCCTGCTGCACCGTTAACTTTATTACATGGTGAGTTTGAACGCCAGGAAAATTATTTTCTCCCTGTCAATCAAAGCCGAGAGGTAGTGGAATTACAGCCAGGAGAACCTTTACAACAAGTGTGCGATCGCTTTATTCAATCTATACTCCAGAATCAACCTCCAGTTGTATCATCGGGTTGGGTAGGTGCAGAGTTAGTCAAAATTTTGGCTGCTTTAACCACATCTCTCAATCAGGGTGGTCAACCTGTTTTTTTAACTAGTATTTAATATTACAGGTAACAGGGTTGAAAGGCTTTTTCGACGGGTGTAGTTGGGACTTACGTAAGAAACCGAAAAATTCAGGTTTTAGAGAAGGGTGTAGGTGTAAAACATCCTTACACCCCCATACCCAATCTCAAAAATTAACTTGTGTGCGTCAGTCCTTTGTAAGCTAATCGTCATTTAAGTTGCACCATGTTCATGGTAAGAAAAGCTGCAAACCCTCTCCCCTGCTCCCTGCCCCCCTGCGGCCTCAATGTGCAAATTAAATGTACTTCTGCGGGAATTGGTGAAGGCTGTAGAGACTCCGCTAGAGTGAATATATATAAATACAAGTTTTCAAATGACCATTTACTTTTACAAAGTTTGGCAGCCTTACGGTTGTTTTTCTAACTTTTCTTCCCATCCCATCCAAATCCACGGTACTTATTGGTCAACAGTTGAGCATTATTATCAAGCCCAAAAGTTTGTCGGTAGCAAAGATGCCGCAATTATACCTGTGATTCATGCTGCTGCTACACCAGAAGAGGCTGCTGCTTTAGGGCGCTGTAATTCACGTACACTCCGTTTAGATTGGGATGTAGTCAAAACTCAAGTTATGCGCGAGGCTGTACTCAAAAAATTTCTCACCCATACCGATATTCGAGAAATTTTACTAGCAACAGGTGATGAGATGATTGTTGAGAATTCTCCCACTGATTATTTTTGGGGTTGTGGTACAGATAAAACTGGTAACAACCATCTTGGTAAAATTTTGATGAATGTGCGCGAAGAAATTCGCCGATTACGTCTTTACTCAGTAATTACTAGTGATTGTCTCACAGAATAGCTACATATAAAAAAATAGTGATACTGACACGGGAATGCTGACATTCCCTAAACTCAAAAAATTTAGCAATTATCTCATTATATTTACTTAATTTGTTTGCATAAAAATAAAAAAATTATAAAAATCCCTTAAAATCATAGAAAAAGTTTTGGAATTTGGTGATTTGCATAATATCACCGAATACAGCATTCGGTAGTAAGTATAAAATTAGTTGACAATTAATATTTTCTCTTTAGTTATTAAACCGTTAAAGATAGAAATGGCGGCTCAGGTTTGGCGGCGTTTTTTAACATAGTTTAATTATTTTTTTATTAGGTTTACTAGGCAATGGAATATACTGATAACCCAAGCGGTTCGCAGCCTGCTTTTCAGCAAGAAGGCTTATTACACCGGATAATTAACCGGATCAGGCGATCGCTGGAACTGCCAGATATTTTAACAGCCACCGTTGCCGAAATTCGTTTGTTTTTATCTACAGACCGAGTTATGGTGTATCGGTTTGAGTCTGATGGTAGTGGTGAGGTTATTGCTGAATCTATTCATGACCAGATTTTACCATCCCTACTAGGGTTGCACTTTCCAGCGACAGATATTCCCACAGAAAGCAGAAACAGGCTGCTGTTAGAACGGCAGCGTGTAATTGTCAATGTATCTAGTGGCAAAATCGGGTTATCGTCGCTACAGTCCAACGACACACAAGAACTCTTAGAAAGTGAAAATATCTACTATCGACAAGTAGATCCATGCCACATTCAATATCTCACAGCAATGGGAGTACAGTCTTCCCTAGTGGTGCCAATTTTACATAGCGAAGTGGAAGGAGAACTACTCAAAACTAAACTGTGGGGATTATTAGTATCGCATCACAGTCAACCACGAGAAATTTTGCCAGCAGAATTGACCTTAGTCCAGCAAGTTGTTGATCAAGTTGCGATCGCTATTGCCCAAAGTAATCTGTATACCCAAAGTCTGGCAAGACAAAAGCGGGAAGAGACGATTAATCACGTAACTAACCTGCTGCATAAATTACCAAAACTTGAATTGCAAGCAGCTTTAGAAGCAACTATCACAGCCTTAAATGGCATAGGCGGCAGACTTTACATTGAGCCAACAGCAGAAATTTACACCTATGGCAATCAACCAAAAATGCCATTAGAGTTAGAATCTAGCATCATCGAACAACATCCTGTGTGGCAAAAATGGATGGATGAATGCAAACAAGGGCAAATTTGGGTAACGAATAACCTTTATCATGAAGCACATTTGCGTGTGTTAGCATTTGCATTTCGATTAACCCCAATTCGAGGTATGTTAGTCATGCCTTTGCAATACCGACAGCAATTTATTGGTGTGTTAAGTATTTTTCGCCCAGAATTCAACACAGAAATATTATGGGCTGGGCGACGTGAGCAACATCCTCAACAACAGTTACCACAAATTTCTTTTGATGTGTGGCGAGAAGAAAGAAACGGGCAAGCCATTGCCTGGACAGATAATGAAATTTCTCTAGCACAGGCTTTATCTTATAGCTTTTCTATTGCGATTCAGCAGCAACAAATGTACCAAGAAGTACAAATGCTCAACGCTAACTTAGAAGTGCGAGTAAAAGAGAAAACCGCAGAACTAGAAAAATCATTATCGTTTACTAAAGTAATCAAACAAGTTTCTGAGCAAATTCGCCGTTCATTAGACTTAAAAACTACCTTACAAACTATTGTCTATGAAGTGCGATCGCTGCTTAACTCAGATAGAGTAATAATTTATCAAAAAACTGGTGAATCTGTGGGTGAAGTCATTGTTGAAGAAATCAATGGCACTTGGTTATCAACATTGGGAATTACAACACCAGACGGCTGTCTCCCTGATGAATCTGCTCGTTTTCTTTCTCAAGGTAAAATTAAAGCAATTAATAATGTCTCTGCATATCATTTAAGTGCTTGTCACCAAGAATTTTTGCAGAGTCTGCAAATACAAGCCAACTTAACTGTTCCCATCAATATAGGTTCCCAACTTTGGGGTTTACTAATTGTGCATCAGTGTGCAACTCCCAGAAATTGGCAAGATACAGAAATTAATTTAATCCAACAGTTAGCAGATCAAGCTGCGATCGCTATTCAGCAAGCACAACTTTATCAACAAAGTTGTGCCGCTGAAACTGAAGCTACAGCTAAAGCTACACAATTAGAACAAGCTTTGTTAGAACTTCAAGCAGCACAAACCCAATTAATTCAAACTGAAAAAATGTCTAGTTTGGGACAACTAGTTGCAGGTGTCGCCCACGAAATCAACAACCCAGTTAACTTTATCTACGGTAACTTACACTATGCAAGTAAGTACACTCAAGACTTATTAAAAATAATCGACCTTTACCAATTACACTATCCCCAGCCGCATCATGAAATTAGCTCTACAGCCAAAGCCATTGATTTAGAATTTTTATCTGAAGATTTACCAAAAATGATTTCTTCCATGCAGGTTGGAGCCGATCGCATTCGCTCAATTGTATTATCTTTACGTAACTTTTCGCGCTTAGATGAGGCAGAAAATAAACCTGTTGATTTACATGAAGGCATAGATAATACGCTCTTAATTTTGCAACACCGCCTGAAATCAAGTGTTTATTTTACTGGCATTGATATCATCAAAGACTATGGTAATTTACCATTGATAGAATGTTATGCAGGACAAATCAATCAAGTCTTTATGAACATTCTCACTAACGCCATTGATGCCTTGGAGAATCAAGGGGAGTTAGCACAGGGAAAATCTCAGCTTTCTAAGCCTCAGATTTCGATTTCTACTAGATTATCAACAGACAGATCACGCGTATTAATTCGCATCGCTGATAATGGACTAGGAATGACAGAAGAAGTCAGGAAGCGCATTTTTGATCCGTTTTTTACAACCAAATCTGTAGGTAAGGGTACAGGGTTAGGACTAGCAATTAGTTACCAGATTATTGTAGAAAAACATGGTGGCATGATGGACTGTATCTCCGAACTAGCTAAGGGAACAGAATTTTGGATTGAGATTCCTATTAAATTGTTACGTAAATTTAATGTGGGAGACAAACAGGAAGTAGAAAAAAACCTAGGCATAGACTTACAATAGTGAATTGATTTTTATTATTCAATAAATCTTAATAAAAAGGGAGTGATTACTAAAGTAATCCTGGCATTTATTAAACAACGGCAACAATTGAGTAGGCAAAATATTTCCCAAATTTTACAAGTGATTTGATTAATCAAAGCCAATACTTATCATTTCTAGTTTTTGACTTTTAAGTTGTTGATTTTGAACTTAAAAGTAAAGTTTAGTTGCAGAAAAATCCATGCCAATCTACAAGTGATAATCTAATAAATGAAGCGACCAAGCTTCCCTGGCAGATCAAACAGCAAGATTGCAATAAAAGAAGAGGTAAAAAGCTGTTGAGTTCATGTCTGTCTCGTTCAAAAACAACAACACCCAACGCGAACGCTGATATTTCCTCAAATATTGAGAATCAGGGGGCGCTGTAAACTGGTTTTCATTGCTTGTTTTGAGTGGTGAAATAGATTACATCCCTGGCTAGAAGAAACAAGAGGAGGAAATAATCGAAGTTAGTAGATGCTTGGGTGTTGTTGTGTTTAGGGAAATCAGTGTAAGCTTGTATCAAGTTAAATAAACAGTTAAATAATCAGAAATAGTGAAATAGCGCCTTATGTCAATTATTGCGCTCAGAGCATGGTATGTTCAGGATTATGAACCGATCGCAGAATTAGAAAAACGTCCACCAGACATTCGCCTTAGTAAAAAAAGTCTATTGCGATCGGCATTACGTGCAGACTTTTTAGAAGATAGCGATGTAGTGAAAAAGTCAGTTTGGTTTGAGCGTTATTTGGAAGGGGAAAATATTGAATTTTATGTTGAAGGTAGTGGTGGTTATTGTGTAGCTAATATTGACTTGATCAGTCATGAAATTTATTTCACCAAACAAGCATTATTAGCCCAATTAGACCCAACGATTTTTTTATGCTATCAAACTGAGTATGGCGCAGCAAGCGATGCCCTGCGAGAGGGATTGCAAAAAAGCTTGGAAATTTTGAATATGCGATCGCGTCTGCCTTTAACATTAGTAGAATCTTATAGACCTAGTGATGGAACTCTGCGATTAAATCGGACTATGATGCGAAAAATCCGTAAGAGTCTATTGTTTATTGCAGATACTACACCTATAGCCAGCATCGATGGTAAAGAAAATCAGCAATTAATTCCTAGTCCCAATGTTTGCATAGAAATTGGTTATGCAATTCAAAGTAAACGCTCGGAACAAATTTTGTTAGCACACATGCAGCGCCCAGAGTTAGAAGGTAAAATTCCGTTTGACTTACCTACACAACAAATTTTGCCATTTAAAAATAGTACAGAACTCAATAAAATTCTCATCAAAGCTTTAGAAGTTCAGTTAGCACGGTTTAAGCTATTTTATTGAATTTCTCTCTGTATTTACAAGTAGCTCTCGACTGTCTTTTGTATTGAAATTGCTATACTGCACAAATTCACTCTGCAAATCTATATTCTCAGCACCTGCAAATGATTGCCTAAATTTATCAGCCTGTTTTGCTTCTATCCTGCGCTTAATCAATGCCCTAATCGGCACATCAACTATTATATTAAATAAATATTTACTGGCAATTAAAAACTTGCCATCTCTCAGAAGAAGCAGTACTTGATGAAATGAATGAACTGCTTCTCTGTAATAGTGCTGATAGTAATCTTTTTCAACCTGATGCTTGAAGATAATACAGTAAATAGTATATTGAATACCAATTAACAAAGACTGGTAATACTTCAAGATAGAACCATGTTTAGCTTTTTCATAAAGATAATTTAGGTCTCCTCCTAAACCTCGCCATGCTCTATTTGTAGCAGGAGCTTGGTAATGATTTGCCTTAGCGGTGGGAATTTGGATAATTTTTCCTGGTTGGCGTTGCACTCTCCGAGCAAATTCATGCTCCTCGCAACAATAAGTTTTAAAATATCGAATATTAGTATCAAACCGAAAATGATTGGCAACTATGCGTCTCATAGAAAATAAACTACCACTGCCAAAGGTTAGTTTATTACTATCGTGTGAACCGTGGCATTGATATACTCCTCCCCAAGCAAACAAAGCTGCGGGGTCTTGCATATATGCTTTAACCATTTCATCTAAACAGCTAGGAAAAATACTGACATCATCATCAAAAAATACAATAATTTCTCCTTGAGATTTTTCTAAAACCCGATTTCGTGAATAACAAATACCTCGATTTTTGTCATTACGAAAAAACTGTAATCTATTTAATTTTTTTTTGTACTCATGCAATACATCTTGAGTTTTATCAGATGAGCAATCATCAATAACAATAATTTCATAGTTGGAATATGTCAGCTTTTCTAATGCCGCAAGAGAGTGCTGAGATAAACTTGCGGCTCTGTTGTATGTACAGATACCAAGCGTTACTAATGGTTGAGCCATATCTACTTCTGTGTATTTTGAAACCACAAGAAATTGGCAATAGAGGTGTTATCAACACCATAATAAATGCTTTTGAAGCAAATACCTGGAAATCATTGCTAATTTAAGTGCTGGCTAATGCACTCCAATGGTTTCACGATTGTGTGGTTTTAACATAAATGCCATATCAGGGCCACTCGGCACAATCCCACCAGGATTCAGCGGGAAAAGATTTCCATAATAGTCTTGCTTGACACTCTCTAAATCGCAAGTGCCTGCAACACTTGGTAACTGATACAAGTCGCGCAAATAGGCTCCTAAATTGGGATAGTCTTGAATGCGGTGGCGGTTACACTTGAACAACCCATAATACACAATGTCAAACCGAAACAGCGTTGTGAATAAACGCACATCTGCTAAGGTAACGTTGTTGCCGCAAAGATATCGGCTTGTATTTAAGGCTGCGTCAATTTCATCAAGGGTGGCGAACAGTTCATCACAAACTTGGTTGTATGCTGCTTGAGTTTGGGCAAAGCCACAACGATACACACCATTGTTAACACTTGTATAAATCTTTTGGTTCCACCAGTCAATTTTCTCTTTGAGTTCTGCTGGGTAGAGATTCAGTGTGGGATTTTTAGCAAACTCGTTAAATTCTGAGTTCAGTATGACAATAATTTCTGCACTTTCGTTATTGACAATGGTTTTGGTTTGTTTGTCCCATAACACCGGAACTGTACTGCGCCCAGTGTAACCAGGTTGGGCAAGCTGATACAATTCAGCCAGAGTTTGACAACCTTCGTCTTCGCTGGTAAATACCCAACCCCCAGACTCCGCAGAAGGTTCAACAGTAGTGACTGAGATGACATCTTCTAACCCTTTGAGCGCCCTGACAACTAGTGTGCGGTGCGCCCAAGGACAACCTAGTCCAACATAAAGTTTGTAACGTCCCGTAGCTGGTTGATAAATATTAGCTTCGGCTTGACTAACAACATTTCTAAATTGGCTGTCGGGACGAATGTATTCTCCTGACTTATTACGCGGGGCGAGTCGGGACATCATAATATGCCAAAGAGTTGTCCAAACAAACTTACCCAAACCGATGATGAGCTTTGGCGGCAAAGATTTGCCTTTTTTCTTAATTTTGGTATCAGTCATAGTTGAGTGGTGTGCGTCTACGCACTTATGCTCAATTACAACTCTATTGTCGCGGAAAATTTAATTGTTATCTTCAGCGTGGACTAATTGCCCTTGTTTATATGCTTGCCTGAGAGCGATCGCTTCTGCCACAATATGCTGGGCGCTCAATCCTTCTTCATCCATCATGCGTTGCAAAGTTACACCCGTCTGTTCTGAAGGTTCATGAATTGGCGGAATTTGACAATATCTCCCACCATTTTTTGTCCGTCGCCAAATACTGGGTTTTTCCGACTTAATTGTTTTAGGGGTACGCTGCTTTTTAATTAAAGAACGCACACTCTCTTGATTGATAATGCTTAAGTCCAGTAACCGATTGATGACTTGTTGGTACTTTTTGCTATTTTCTGCCAACTGATAGATGGTTCTCGGTTCAACTTGGGCGACATCTTGAGGTGAAAATTTCGCAAATGCTGCTGCTATCTTGAGATAGCGCTTTTCTTCACCTTGCCAACCATGATCTAAAAGTAGCTGTTTATAATCGCGTAAAGAAAGCTGTTGTTTTTGTTCTGCTAACCAAAAGGCATGATGCAATATTGCCTTAGTAACATCCGTGAGCCTTTGAAAAGCCAAACTGTCGATTTTAGCGCTCTTTGGGCGATTAGCTTTGTGTTCAGAAGATTGCTCAAACTTCGATTGAGTGATGGTTTGAGAGTTTACTTGGGTTGCAACTATACCCTGTAATGGTGTCATCATAGTTATTGATATGTTTTTTCTTCGCGTCGGCAACGCATCGCTCAGAGGTCTATCACTAGAACAATTGTACTACTAAAATCTCCATAAAAAACCCCAAACATACTTAAATTTGGAGTAAAGGTGTGGAACCTTGATGGGGTGGGATTTTTCCGGCGAAAGTTTTTTGATCAACTCTGATGAGAAGCTAACTTTTTTAACCAACTATCTGCTTCTGCGTAGAATTTAAACTTCCTCTCATCAGTGCGAAACTGGGTGGTATGAACCATTCGTTTACCATTTACCCACTTTGTGCCGTGGTACTTATGGAGTAATTCGTGGTATAAAACAAACTCAGCAACAAACTTGGGTACATTAACGTGATCAAGGCTTGTACTCATGACTACCCGATCTCTCGCTGGCTCATAATGTCCAAATTTACGGTAGGTTTTGATTTGACTCCATGTCAGCCGCGGTTTGACAAGATTAGTAGCAAAGTATTCATGGTTGAGTTTGTCAAACAAGTCATTTAAATTATAAAAATTACCTTGAGGATTTTCGGCAATTACGTCAGCAATTAAATCCAAATCTAGGAGAACAGAACTATATTCTTCTGAACTGGCAAATTCTCGAATCAGTCTAGTACTTGCTGGTGTTTTGCCCAATAGCATACATCTGACTAATGCTTGTAAAACTGCTTCGGAAGCATTAATAAAACCTTCATTAATCTTAAGAGAAGCAACTTTACTAGACCTTTTACCTTGGTACAATCCGGCTAAATTTGTGAATTCAATCATAACTTCAACTACATCTTGTCCTGCTTGGGAGAGAATTTGTTGAGTCATTTGTTGCACACGGTAAGTGCCAATCAGATGAAGCTTTAAGTTTTGTTCTTCTGTGAGAAACTTGAACCAGGAATAGGCTTTACGAGATGAATTAGTCAGATTCGCTGGTGTGATTTGCAGATTATCACAAATCTGTTCAATCGTGGCAACTATTTTGTTTAAAGTGTCAGTTAATTGTTGGATTTGGGGAGTATTTTGGTTAGGAGTAGATGCTAAATGAAGAATATTTTTTAGAATATGATTTTGCTGAACTTTGATATTTTTAATGCTGATAGTCTCAACTTTCATGAGATACTGTGGAATGAATAATGTTCAGATTTTAACTGAAGATTGTTTATCACTAGCGATAATATGGATATCGATATTTTTCAATAAGCGGACGAGTTTTTGGGTTAAGGAACCTTTGAGGAGGATTTGCCAGCGCGATCGCTGACTTTCTCCGATGACAATTTGAGTAATACGATATTTCTCAGCAACTTCGGCGATCGCTTGAGCTATATTACCATTTGCAACACGCAGAAAAGTACCTGTAAATTCTTGACACAGCTTTTCACAGTTGTGAATGTGTAAGCTTTCCTCCTTACTTAAGAAGCGCTCAGGATCAGCGACAAACACAACATACAGTGGCGCATTCATGTAATTAGCTAGTCTTGCACCACGCCGTAGTAATTGTAACGAGTTTGGGTAAGTAGATATACAGACTAAAACTCGCTCGTGGATGTTACAAAATTGTCCATTCGGTGTAGAGGCGATCGCATCTTCTTCAATGTTGTCTGCTACCTCACGCAAAGCCAATTCTCGTAAAGCAATCAAATTACGACGCTGAAAAAAGTTATCTAAGGCTTGTTGGATTTTTGACTGCGCGTAAATTTTCCCTTCTAATAACCTTTCTTGCAGAGTTTCGGGTGTAACATCTACTACAACTACTTCATCAGCCTCTTCTAAAATCCGATCAGGAACTCGTTCCCTGACAACTACCCCAGTAATTCGGGCTACTAAGTCATTGAGACTTTCTAAATGCTGCACATTCATTGTGGAGTAGACATCAATACCCGCAGCCAAAATTACTTCTACATCTTGGTAGCGTTTCTCTCGTGGGGAACCAGGGACATTGGTATGGGCGAGTTCATCAACTAAAACTAATTGAGACTTATAGCCATAGCTGCTTGTGGGTAGACATCGCTGTAAAATTGCCTCTGTATCCATTTCCGTCAGCGTTAACCCACCTCTAGAAATTTCCTGACGGGGAATGATTTCTAACCCAGATGCTTTTTCTGCTGTATCTTTACGTCCGTGGGTTTCCAACAATCCAATAACTACGTCAATTCCTTCTTGTTTGAGCGCTGTTCCTTCTTCTAACATCCGGTAGGTTTTACCCACACCCGGAGCCATCCCAATGAAGATTTTATGTTTACCTCGGCGTACTGGGTAAGAAGAATTGATCGCTGCACCTGAGACCATTTTGGATTTTAGATTGAGAGTTGCTGTATGTATCATACATAATTGCTAATTTTTAGAAAATTCTTCTAAAAATTAGCAATTATCAAACTATAAAAGCCAAAAATTTAATTTCACACTTCATACTTCATTTCATTGATTGAGCTTACGATTGATATCTTGCAAATCAAGTGCATAATTCAACCGCAAAATATTAATCCCTGGTTCGCCAAAAATCCATAAAAATCTGCCATCAGTAAACTTATTTAGTAAAGGTATGATGTCATCTTCTTTGATACCACGGGCATTAGCTACTCTTGCTATTTGTTCTCTGGCGGCTTTTAAAGAAATATGTGGATCTACACCTGAGCCGGAGGTATAAATTAAATCTTCAATTGGTTGAATACTTTCTTCTTGATATTCATTTGCTTTTTCAATCACGCGGTTGAGCAACTCTGGGTTACTAGGAGCAAGATTACTACCACCAGATATCCCATTTGGTTTAGCCTTTCTGCCTTGGCTATATCTTATTGTGCTAGGACGACCTTGAAAATAGCGATCGTCAGTGAATATTTGACCAATCAAAGCCGAGCCAATAGGCTTGTCATCTATATTCAGCATGACACTACCATTAGCTTGAAAAGGAAATAAACCTTGACCGATAACCAGGATGGCTAAAGGATAAATTAGTGCCGTTAGCAACCACAATATTAAAGTGATACGAATGGCTCTGAAGGTTTCTCGAATAATTATCATAAAAAGTACTGAGGATTAAATTTATTTTTTAGAAGCGTTCTGGTTGAAAAACCACAATCAATAAGTAAAATATTAGCCCTAAGATAATTGCCCCCAAAATACCATAAGCCCAAGTAAATTGAATTTGTAATGTGGTATTGGTAGCTGCATAAACTCCGCGATAAATTCCTAAATTTAGTCCAAGTATAGTTAGAATTATCAACGCCAGTTTTTGTTTAGGCAGTTGTGACCCAATATAGGCGATCGCCTGCATTAAATTTCTCGGCTCATTATTCATATTTATCTGCCAATTTTCCTTACTAACAGGGCAAAAAATAAAATTTTTTCTTATTTTACTTTTGCCTTTTTATTTTTGCCTTTCTAAGCCAGTCCCACTGCTGTAATCACCAAATCTAATAGCTTAATCGCAATAAACGGTGCAATCACACCACCTAAGCCATAAATCAAAAGATTGCGTTTGAGTAATTGATTAGCCGTCAGGGGTCTAAATTTCACACCTTTCAATGCTAAGGGAATTAACGCAGGAATAATCACAGCATTGTAAATTAATGCCGATAGCACAGCGGAATTTGTGCTAGTTAAATTCATAATATTCAGACCTTGCAGGTTAGTAGCTGCAAAAATTACCGGAATAATTGCAAAATACTTAGCAATATCATTAGCAATAGAAAATGTTGTCAATGCCCCACGGGTAATTAACAGTTGTTTACCAATACTGATAATATCGATGAGTTTGGTAGGGTCAGAGTCTAAATCTACCATGTTGGCTGCTTCTTTAGCAGCTTGAGTACCAGTATTCATCGCCACACCAACATTTGCCTGTGCCAATGCGGGAGCATCGTTAGTTCCATCACCTGTCATGGCGACTAGTTTGCCTTCAGCCTGTTCTTGTTGAATGACGCTGATTTTATCTTCGGGTGTGGCTTCGGCAATAAAATCATCCACACCGGCTTCTTGAGCAATTACAGATGCAGTAATGTGGTTGTCTCCTGTGAGCATGACAGTATGCACACCCATCCGACGCAACTGGGCAAAACGCTCACGAATGCCGGGTTTGACAATATCTTTGAGATAGATGACACCATAAATTTCTTGATCTAAGCAAACTGCTAGAGGTGTACCCCCTTGTTGAGAAACTCGTTGGTATGCAGCATCTAGTTCTGGGGTATCTCGGCCGTTGCGGGAAAGAACAAATCCTTTAATCGCTGCGACTGCACCTTTGCGAGCTTCCCGTCCATTGACTAAATTTGTACCACTCATCCGGGTTTTGGCTGAGAATTCCACGGCTGCGGCTTGGTGGGGATCAAAATCTAATCGAGCGCCTAATCTTTCTGCAAGTCGCACAATAGATTTGCCTTCTGGTGTATCGTCAAATATGCTGGCTATCAGGGCAATATAAGCCAATTCCTGCATAGAATGACCGTTAACTGGGATAAATTCTTCTGCTAAACGGTTGCCGAGGGTAATCGTACCGGTTTTATCTAAAATTAAAGTGTTGATATCGCCACAGGCTTCCACTGCTCGTCCAGAGGTAGCAATAACATTATATTGGGCGACTCGATCCATACCTGCAATCCCGACCGCGCTGAGTAAGCCACCAATGGTTGTGGGGATCAATGCTACTAATAACGCAATTAAAACTGGGATACTGACAGGACTTTGAACGTAGTAGGCAAATGCTGGCAAGGTAGCAACAACAAACAAAAATATGAGGCTTAATACAGCTAGTAATACTGTGAGGGCAATTTCGTTGGGTGTTTTGCTGCGTTCTGCACCTTCTACTAAATTAATCATCCGATCAATAAAACCTTTGCCGGGATCAGCTGTGACGCGGATGATTAACTCGTCAGAGATGATGCGTGTTCCACCTGTAACGGAACTAGCGACATCTGAACCTGATTCTTTGAGAACTGGTGCAGATTCACCCGTAATTGCAGATTCATCCACCGAGGCGACACCCATGATCACTTCCCCATCAGCAGGGATGATATCGCCAGCCACGATATATACGTTGTCACCTTTTTGAAGGCTTGTGGAAGGAACCTCAGAGATTGAGCCGTCGGAGGCGAGTTTTTTGGCGATGGTTTCTGATTGTGTCGATCGCAACGCATCGGCTTGGGCTTTACCCCGTCCTTCGGCTACGGCTTCGGCAAAGTTAGCAAACCAGACTGTAAAAAACAATATCCCAGTGAGGATACCATTAAATAATTGGGGATTGCTCTGTTGGGTAGGGCCAAATAAGTTGGGATCAATGGTGACTGCGAGGGTAATCAGTGTGCCAATCCACACCACAAACATCACCGGATTTTTGATAGCTACTATGGGATTCAGTTTGATAAAAGCATCCCTGATGGCTCTGATGTAAATTACTTGATTATTTATTTTGGCTTTTTTTCGCACTTGGCGGCGATCGCTCGGACGCGCTCTTGGTGTTTTGGATTTGGGGGTAGGTGCAACTGGGTTCATATCTTCAGTAGTGCAAGGGAGGATAGAGGCAGGGCAGGGGGCAAGGGGGCAGAGGAGGCAGAGGTGCAGGGGGGCAGGGGGGCAGGGGAAGAATTATTTCTTGTTCTCAACTCCCAACTCAGCACGGGCTAAACGCCCCGCTACCGCTAACAGCAATCTCAACTCAGCACTTTTTTAACTGCCAGATGCTAGTTTAAATCCTTCAGCGATGGGGCCTAGGGCTAAAACGGGAAAAAATGTCAATACGCCTAAAATTAGTACTATGCCCGCTGTCACTGTGGTGAATAGTAATGAATCTGTTTTGAGTGTTCCCGCTGTTTCTGGTGTGACTGGTTTGCGCGACATATTCTCAGCTAATAGCAAGATGGCAATAATTGGGATATAGCGCCCACCCAACATACTCAACCCTGTGCTTAAATTCCACCACAGGGTATTATCATTTAGTTTCTCTAAGCCGGAACCGTTATTAGCTGCGGCTGAAGCATATTCATAAACTACTTGAGAAATACCATGAAAGCCGGGGTTTGTAATTCCTGAGAGGGAGAAGGGATAAGCTAGGGCGATCGCGCTGGGAATTAAAATCATGATGGGGTGAATTAACAGCACAACGCTGGCGAGGATGATTTCGCGCTTTTCAATTTTGCGTCCTAAAAATTCTGGTGTGCGTCCTACCATCAACCCTGTTAAGAATACGGTGAGAATTAAGTAAACTAGCAAGTAAGCTATACCTGTACCCTGCCCTCCCCAAATAATCTGCACAAATAAGTTAAATAATGTCGCAAATAATCCTTGAGGCATTAGGGAATCGAGCATTCCATTAACTGCACCAGTCATTGTGGCGGTGGTAGTTACTACCCACAGTGCTGTTTGTATAACTCCAAATCTGACTTCTTTACCTTCTAAATTTGGCAGTTCTACTCCCAATGTGCCATTAACGAGGGGATTTCCTTGCAGTTCGCCACTGACTGTCACCCAAACTAAAATCACAAAAGCGGTAAATACCATCCAAAATAACAGCCAAGCTTGTTTGAGATTTTTGGCAAACATCCCGTAGGTGAATATCAAGGCTGCGGGAATGGAAATCATGGCAATGAGTTCGATTAAGTTAGACGCACCATTGGGATTTTCAAAGGGATGGGCGGAATTCGCTGCAAAGAAACCACCGCCGTTCTCACCCAGCATTTTAATCATCTCAAAGGAAGCTACAGGGCCTCTGGCAATGTATTGTGTGCTTCCTTCTATCGTTTCCACAATCAATGGTTTATCGATGGTTTGCGGTACGCCTAATAAAACAAGGGCGATCGCTCCAACTACCGAAATTGGCAGTAATATCCTAGTAATTCCACGAATTAGGTCAACATAAAAGTTACCTAACCTTTTGCTAGTCAACCCACGAATAAACGCGATTCCCACCGCCAACCCCGTAGCTGCTGAGGTGAACATCAAAAAGCCTAAAGCTGCTACTTGGCTGAAGTAACTCAGGGTTGTCTCTGGGACATAGTGTTGCTGGTCGGTGTTGGTAACAAAAGAAATAACTGTGTGTAGTAAGGTATGCCAACGCGGGGAAAAGAAGTTATTGGGATTCCAAGGTAAAAATCTTTGATAATGTATCAAACCAAAAACTAAAATACCCATAACAAGATTGCTGGCAAGAATCGCCCGGATATACTGCCAGCCTGTCATATCATCTTTTCTGTTAACACCTGCTACCAGATAAATGCTGTGTTCAATTGGATTCATTAGGGGATCAAGCAACGTTCTCGCTCCCATGAACACACGCGCTATGTATCTTCCCAATATAGGGGCGATCGCTATGACAAGACACAGTGTCAAGCCGATTTGTAAAAAACCTTGTCCCATTTATTTTGCGCTCAGTTTAACTTAATACTCGCAAGCTAATTATTTTAGATATATTGTCGATTTCCGCTTAACGTAGCCAATCTATGTCTCTAGATAGAGAGATAAACTGTTTTACTTCGCACTCCGTGCAGTTGAAGCGCACGGCGCAGCTTGAATTCTGCTATAAGAGTGAACTATTTGACGATGAGATTGTGAGCAATTTGGCAATATTTTATTTAGTCTCAATACATCTATCTAGATTTACTGTGTTTATTCACTACAATTTTTTAGTGACTTTTTAAAGTTTCTGTCAAGAGTATTTAAAATTTAATATTAGTTACTGTTTGAGTTGGTGCATCAGCATGGCTTGTGTAATTGCACCAATTCGTGAGTAGTTTAGTATACTAATTGCGATTCAATATTTTATTCGTCTGCATTGCACATTGAATTGTAACAGAGGAATAAAAATTTACTAGAATACACCTTTAATACAATAGGTGCAGCTATTGTATTTACATATTTAGCATGACAAAAAACATCTGTAGAAGTTTGGCAGATGTTGGCAATTAATCAAGCTCAACAGCAGTTACAGGATTTATCTGTGTACTCCATCCCCAACTACTACAATAAACATATATATCCGCATATTTTGACTAATTTGCTTTATGTCAGTTTTAGCAGCGATCGCAGTCTTGGCTATTTTAATTTTGGTACACGAACTGGGACACTTTATAGCAGCAAGGTCTCAAGGCATTCACGTTAACCGTTTTTCTTTGGGTTTCGGCCCAGTTTTGTGGAAATACCAAGGAACGGAAACCGAATATGCTGTCCGTGCTTTTCCCTTGGGTGGCTTTGTGGGCTTTCCCGATGATGACCCAGATAGTGACATTCCACCCAACGACCCGAATCTGCTGCGTAACCGTCCAGTTTTAGATCGGGCGATCGTCATCAGTGCGGGAGTAATTGCAAATTTAATATTTGCCTATTTAGTGCTAGTTCTCCAATTGGGTATTGTTGGCATCCCAGAAAAGTTCAACTATCAACCCGGTGTGCTTGTTCAACCAGTTAATGAACAATCTATTGCCTATCAAGCCGGCATTAGAGAAGGTGATATAGTTTTAGCAGTTAATGGTCAAGAACTCCCGGCTTCAGACAAATCCACCGCTATCTTGACCAAAGAAATTCAAACTCATCCCAATCAGGAAATCGCCCTCAAAGTTCAACAGAAAAATCAACAAGTTTCCCTAAAATTAACCCCAGCCCTAGGCGCTGATGGTAAAGGCTTGGTAGGAATTCAACTAGGGCCAAATGGTAAACCAGTTTTTCGTAAACCTAACAGTCCTTTCGAGATTTTTGGTATTGCAGCTAACCGCTTCCAACAGTTATTTATCGGCACGCTCAACGGTTTTGGGCAGTTAATTACTAACTTTCAACAAACCATCGGACAAGTTTCTGGGCCAGTTAATATTGTGAAAGTTGGTGCAAAATTAGCGGCTGATGACAGCACAAATTTACTATCTTTTGCCGCGATTATCAGCATTAACTTAGCCATTATCAATATCTTGCCTTTACCAGCATTAGACGGCGGACAACTAGCTTTTCTATTAATTGAAGGTTTACGCGGTAAACCCTTACCTAGCCGCATTCAAGAAGGTGTAATGCAAACAGGCTTAGTCCTACTTTTAGGCTTAGGTATTTTCTTAATAGTCAAAGAAACCATCCAGTTAACCACTCAGTAGGATCGGCGCAAAATTAAAGCACTCAGACTCAAGTCTGACGCTAACCAAACAAAGCCTGCTTGTGCAGGCTAATTTATTTTTTACTTACTAATTTCTGAGTAAATAGGCACTTATTTTTTTAGGTGTTGCTGATTAGTCGGATGATTTTTATCTTTCGCAGAGACGCAGAGGGGCGGAGAATAAGAGTTTGAGCGATTGAGTTTTTAATTTTCATTCTCATATTCAGCAGTGCCTTTTTTTACTTTTGCCTTTTTACTTTTGCCTTTTACCATGACTACTACCCGCAAATCCCCATCTAAAAAACAACGAGCGTTAGAAATTCTCCAGCGCCTCAAGCATTTATATCCAGATGCAACTTGTTCATTAAATTACTCAACACCTATACAACTACTCGTTGCTACTATTCTCTCGGCTCAGTGTACAGATGAGCGAGTTAATCAAGTTACACCAAATTTATTTGGTCGTTTTCCCGATGCAGCCAGTTTAGCGAATGCTGATTTAGCAGAATTAGAAAACTTGGTGCGTTCTACAGGGTTTTATCGTAATAAAGCCAAGAATATTCAAGCCGCATGTCGGATGATTGTGACTGAGTTTGATTCGATTGTGCCTAACCAAATGGAGCATTTATTAAAATTACCTGGTGTGGCGCGGAAAACGGCAAATGTTGTTTTAGCTCATGCTTATGGGATAAATGCTGGGGTGACTGTGGATACTCACGTTAAGCGTTTGAGTCAGCGGTTAGGTTTAACCAAGTATTCTGAACCAGTCAAAATTGAACAAGATTTAATGAAGTTATTACCCCAAGCAGATTGGGAAAATTGGTCAATTCGGCTAATTTATCATGGTCGTGCTGTTTGTAAAGCCCGTTCTCCAGCTTGTGGAGGTTGTGAGTTAGCTGATTTGTGTCCTACTGCTCATAAAGTGATGACAATAGGCTAGGTAAATTAAGGAGTATCCCTAGAATTGATTAGGACACTGTAGAATGGAAAATGCTGTCTTTATTTAGAATGTATGGCGAAGAAAAGTATGATTGAGCGCGAGAAAAAACGCGCCAAGTTAGTGGCTAAGTATGCCGAAAAGCGGGAAACTCTGCTGGAAGAGTTCAGACAGGCTGAATCTTTAGAAGAGAAACTGGACGCTCATCGGAAAATTCAACAACTACCCCGGAACAGTGCGCCCAACCGTCGCCGCAATCGCTGCTGGGTAACTGGTCGCCCCAGAGGTGTGTACCGTGACTTTGGACTATCTCGGAACGTTCTGCGGGAATGGGCGCACGAAGGTTTGTTACCTGGAGTGGTTAAGTCTAGCTGGTAGTTATTAGTCATTAGTCAATGGTCAAAATATGGACTGTTGACTTTGGACTTTACTTTATTGACCGCAGCAACGGTCTATACCCAGACTTTCTAAGAGTAGATCGCTGACGGCGTTAGCGATCGCAAACTCTCCATAAAAGCTTTTGGAAAAATCAAAAGCCTGCATCTCTGTAACAATGGCAATTACCAGAGAGCCTAAGTCATTTTCTCCTTCCATACGTTGGCGCACAAAGATTTGCGCGGCTCGTTGAGCAATCGTTTGGTTGACTGCTTCAGGGATAAATTCTGCATCTAACCACCGCAACAAACACTCTTGTAACCACTCACCTTCAAGGAGGGGGTTGTTAGCTGGTGGTAGGGTAATGGATGGGATTGGTTGTGTCATTTTGGTAAACGCAGAGGGACGCTTAATATATCCCAGAGGAGCGCAGAGGATGGCGATCGCATCAAATGGCGTTCCTCTGAATTTTTTTATTCTATTTTGCTCTATCTATGCAATATGATATCGCTGCAATTATTCAAGGCTATGCTCAAGGCTATTTTCTCATGGCTGATGACGATTATGGCTTGGGTTGGTATGGTAGCCGCGATCGGACTTTGATTCCTTTAGATCAGCGATTCCGCTATCCTAAGTCGTTGCAGCGTGTGTTGAATCAGGAACGGTTTACAGTAGCGATTAACCGCGATTTTCCGGCTGTTGTGGCTGGCTGTGCAAACCGAGAAACAACTTGGATTTCAGAAGAATTAAAAGAAATTTACTTGTTACTGCATAAAACAGGTTTTGCTCACAGTTTTGAAACTTGGCAAGGTGACGAACTCGCAGGCGGTATTTTAGGAATAGTAATTGGCGGTGCTTTTATCGGTGAATCGATGTTTTACCGCATCCCCGAAGGATCAAAAGTAGCAATGGTCAAGTTAGTAGAAAGATTGCGCCAAAAACAATTTGTCCTGTTTGACGCTCAAATGATGAACCCGCATTTAGAACGCTTTGGCGCTTACGGTATTGGTGATGAAGAATATCAAACTTTACTTCACAAAGCGTTACAGCGTCGCTGTTCTTTGGTGTAACAGAAAATACGGAAAAGAAATTGTAAGTGAAATGCTAATGCTTAAATGAATTAAATCGCCTATTCTTTTTCTGAGCTATATTACAAGCGAAGGGATGAACAGCTAGAGAAAGAGGTTAGTGATAAAAAACTAGAAGCCTTGGCTCAGGAGGCACTCACTGATTATGAAAAATGGTAATTTAGAGTAAATTGAATAACTTATACTTTTTGTTCAGTCACCAAAGTCAGGCTTACCCATTCACCTTTATCGTTATAGGTGCGAACCATGCGCTGGCGCAAGTTAGGCTGAATTAACCAACCCACTTCTAAAAATAAGGGTTGACGTAATTTTACTTGTAATGGTGAAGTTGCAGAAGCACCGTTTGGTAATAGTAAAACTTGCACCTGCTTTTGTGGATCTTGGTCAAAATGAATGATAGAACCTTTGATAGTTGCTGTTGAAGTGATGGTTCTTTCGCCAAAAGTCAAACTCTGGACTAATCGTCCAGTATCATCTAAATGTAATTTTAAAGTTGAAGAGAAAGTATCAGGCGATCGCCAGTCAGGATATATTGTAATTGCCTCACCGCGCCATTCTCCCAATAAATCGTTCACCGTTAAGGGAGGGTTTTCTACTGGTTCGGTTCCGGCTAAATGTTCTCGAATTAAAGTTAGTTTATCTAGCTGACCGTTTTTATCAAATAACTGTACTAAACGTATACGGCGGTTTTCATAAATTAAACCAAGTTCTGCACCAAATTCTGTAAATGGTGCTAACTGAATCGAACCTTGAGAAAATGCACCATTTTCAAAGAATAGTATACTTTTAGCTAAAGAACTGTATTCTAAAACTAAATCTTCTTGTCCTTCGCGGCGGACAATTTGACGCATAGTTTTATTTTCGTTTAATCCTTCAAAGGAAACAACACTTTTAATATCTTCTAAGAGTTGACCTTGAGTTGAAAATCTGGTGAATGAACCTTGCCACGCACCAAGATTTTTTAATAAATATTCCCATTGAGATGCCATGTTATTTGTCCTTGGTCATTTATAGCAGGAGGCAGGAGGCAGGAGGTAAAGTTTTACTATGATTAGTATTCTTGCTTTTTAAATATCCTCACCTATACTTCGACTGCTATATCATTTGTTATTTGATCAATATAATAGAGAACTCTTGACCATTGACTAAGCCTTAGCAAATCGATGTACTGCGAATAAGCTGCCTATTAATCCTACCGTTGCACCGAAACTTAAGAGAATCAAAGGTAATAATAAGATTTGTGTGGGCGCAAGTTGCAAACCATTAGCAAGGAATTGAATAAACTCTGGTTGATTAGCGAGTAACTTACCTAAAAATTGTTCGATGACGGAAATGAAACTCCAAGCGATCGCACCACCAACTAAACCAAAGGAAATTCCTTGTAAAATAAACGGTAGATAAATCCACGCCGAAGTCGCGCCAACTAGTTGCATAATTTCAATTTCGTGTCGTCGCGCCAAGACAATAAGGCGAATGGTAGTAGTAGTAACAGCGATCGCAGTTAAAGTCAAAATACTGGTAATTGTCACAGTAAACCAGTTTAAACCTCGATGCAACTGAGCGATGCGTTTTACAGCTTCATCGACATACTCAACGGTCTCAACTCCCTGTAATTTAGCCAGACTTGTGGCTAAAACTGGTACAGCTTGAGAATTTCGCGCTTTTACCTTCATCTCATCAACTAAAGGGTTTTCCCCTAGCTGCTGAGTCGCACCGTCAATATCCGCAATTCTCAAATCCTTGACTAATTTTGCCCAAGCTTCTTCTTTAGTAACCGTTTGCATCGCCACAACTTCCGGCATTTTCACGACCAAATGTTCGATGCTCTTAGCTTCTATTCCCGGTTCTAAATATACTGAAACCTCTAACTGGCTGCCAAATTGATTCAGGAGTTTTTCAACTTGCCAAGAAGTTTGCAGACTCAAGCCAAATAAAAATAATAATACCGCCACAGTGCTAACGGCTGCCCAATTCATCCAGCCGCCACGCAACAACCCTAAGAAGGTTTCTTTTAATAAATAGTCGAGTTTAGTGAGAAATTTAAACACAGATGACCCCTACATCATAAAAGTAAATCGTAATCACTCTTTATACTCGATGTAATGAAGTTTACCCATGTCATTCTCACTCAAACCACAAAGGACGCAAAGGAAGAATATGCAATTCTCCGCGTAACTCCGCGTTAACCTCAGCGCTCCTCTGTGTTAAAACACATTAATAATGCGTAGCCGACTTACGATGATGCACAGCAGTCACACCATCTTGATTTAAAACCTTACCGTTTTCTACAGTGGCATAAACTAACCAGTGGTCTCCCGATTCCATCCGATTTTGGACTTTACACTCCAAATATGCTAAAGCATCTGCCAATATAGGAGAGCCATTTGTACTTTCTTCGGTAGCGACATCAGCAAATCTATCTTGTCCAGGGCCGAAGGGTTTGAGGAAATGTTTCATCAAGCCTATATGATTACCCTCTTTAAGAATATTCAGGACAAATTCGTTACCTGAGTGAGTCAGTGGTTCTACTGCCCGTTCTTTAGCAACGGCGATAGTTAACCCTGGCGGATTAAAGCTGGCTTGGGCTACCCATGAGGCTAACATAGCACTGGCTCTATCTTCTTGTTTGGCTGTCAGCACGCACAAGGAACCAACGATGCGCCCAACTGCTTGTTCGACATTTGTAGCGGGGACACTTTGCGATCGCACTTTTTTGGCTTTCTTCAAGGCTTGGGCAAAGTCTGTTCCGGCTTCTTCGCACAATTGTAAGGTTGCATCATCGGGTTTAAACTTGACACGGATGGTATCAAAACCAAAGCGATAGCCTGCATCTTTGAGTCGGCTTTCAATTAAATCGACCGCCTCACCACTCCAGCCAAAAGAACCAAAGACACCCGCAAGTTTATTGTTCGTTGCTGTGGATAGAACAATCCCTAAAGCTGTTTGTACAGGTGTGGGTGCATGACCGCCCA
The DNA here is from genome assembly GCF_059384975.1 of Nostoc sp. C96. NCBI lineage: Bacteria > Bacillati > Cyanobacteriota > Cyanophyceae > Nostocales > Nostocaceae > Nostoc > Nostoc sp. C96. The sequence continues at coordinate 4,498,436 of NZ_CM182020.1, forward strand.
AAGTTGGCGAACCCATGACAAAACCAGCCGATTTTTCCACAGCTGCGCGGATGTCTTCTGGCTCGGTAAATTCGCAGTTAATTGATTCTACAGCCACACCCGCTTTTGTAATGCCACGCGCGATCGCTTGGGCTAAGGTGGCAGTATTCCCATACGCCGAAGCATAAATCAAAGCTACTGTCAAGTCAGCAGAGGTTTGCTGTTGACTCCATTGGCGATAAGCTTTAGTTAGCTCAATTAAGCCGTAACGTACCAAAGGCCCGTGTCCTGTAGCATACAAACGCGCTGGAAAATCTGCCAGTTTTTCTAGTGCTGTTTCCACCTGCCGAGCGTGGGGAGCCATCAGGCAATCATAATAATAACGGCGGTCTTCGTTAATAATTTCCCAGCCTTCGTCTAATACTTGGTCGCCGCAGATATGCGCCCCAAATAACTTATCTGTGTAGAGAATTTCGGTTTGGGGGTCGTAGGTGCAGAGTTCATCGGCGTAGCGGGGGTTGGGTGTAGGAATGAATTGCAGGTTATGTCCCTTACCCAAATCGAGGGTTTCTTCCCCCCGCATCACGATAATTGGTAAGTCAGGATTTTCTAAAGCACCGCGTAAATTTATCGCCCCTGGGTTAGAACAAACAAAGGTAATTTGGGGTGCAATTTCTAATAAAGCTTTTAAAGTGGCGGCGCGGTTAGGGTTGATGTGACCGAGAATGACATAATTAATTGCTTGGACATCAATACGCTGTTGCAACGCATCCAGATAAATTTGCGTGAAGGTTTCCCCAGGCGGGTCAATCAAAGCAATTTTGTCAGCTTGAATTAAATAGGAGTTAGCCGTAGTCCCTTTAGCTAGGGCGTATTCAATTTCAAATCTTAACCTTGTCCAACTGCGCGCTCGCATTACAGTTGTATCGGTAGCAATTGGCAATACTTGTACATCACGAGGTTTAGTATCTGGCATAATTTTTGAATAACTTGTTTATTTTTAAGTATTTATTATGGATTAAACAGCAATTGCTACATATAAGTCCACAATTGCCGCAAAGGAGTACCTATTTTAATTAAAGCTTAATTTAGTTGATGAAATTTACAGTATTTCTTATGCAGAGGATAACAAAATTAATTGCAGATATCTAGCGCATCTTTCTGAGGTTTGGATTTGAAAGAGCGATCGCCCAAGACAACGCTGTTACAATAAAGCCATACTCGATGCCGTATCCATCTTATGACCATCGCTCCCGAAAAAAATCCGCAAACAGGCATCTGCCAGGATGTTATATTTTATCCTGGTGATATATACATATTTCTATATCCTCAAAGCTTATCCGTATCTGGAAGAAGCTGATATTTATGAGGCACTTGCTTATGTTGCATCACCATTGTGAACGTATCGCCTGACATTGCCAATGTATTGCGTAACATTGCGATTGTATCGCCTAATATTGCCAATGTATTGCGTAACATTGTGATTGTACCGACTAACATCAAGATTGTATTGCCTGACATTGCCAATGTATCGACTATATAATCAACAACTACGCCGCAACCATTCTAAAATTTCATTAACTGATTGGTGGGGTGTAAAGACTTTGAGGGTGTTGTAGTTTGGTATGGGGTCGCTAATCAAACAAATTGCACCTTCAAATTTACTGATGGCGTTGAGAAACACATGGCTGTATGTTGCCTCGCCTGTAGTTTGAGTTGCGCCTGGGTGAAACAATAAAACCACTTGCTTATCAGTTTCTAGCAATTCCCAATAGGTTTGCAGTTCTGCCATTGTTTTCGGCGTACTATCTGCACATTTAGGACAGCCAGCTTTGACAAGTGCTGTGTAAATTTTGCTGGCTGGGTTATCTGGTGCGATGAATTTACTCGTGTCGATACAAATTAAGTGAATGTTTTGGCTAAGTTGAGTGTCATTGTTAATTGCAGTTTGCAAGTTTTGGAGTAAGTCAAGATGGTTAATAAAGATTGTTTCAGCGTTTCCTTGATGCCAAGCTTGGTAGAAATCGGGATAAGGCATATTTTGAGAACATTTCCAGATGACTTTGTAGTGATCAGCAAATTGCAAATAATCTTTTAAACCTGCGATAACTAAAGACCGATGTTGATTGTCTTGTATAACTTTCCCTAAACTTTCTGCTGCATCCCTACGGGTATAGTCATCCACATCTTTTGAATGCAGCAGTTGCACCAAAGCAGCGATCGCATCTTGATTTCCTGTGTCGATTTTCCCTAAGCTATCTGCTACCCACCAACGGGTTGAGTCATTCACATCCTTTGAATGCAGCAGTTGCACCAAAGCAGCGATCGCATCTTGATTGCCTGTGCCGATTCTCTTTAAGCTTTCTGCTGCCTGCTTACGGGTGGACTTATCCAAATCAGATAATTGCAGCAGTTGCACCAAAGCAGCGATCTCATCTGGATTGCCTGTGCCGATTTTCCCTAAGCTATCTGCTACCCGCCTACGGGTGGAGTCCTCCACATCTTTTGAATGCAGCAGTTGCACCAAAGCGGCGATCGCATCTTGATTTCCTGGGTCGATTTCTCCTAAGCTATATGCTACCAGCCTACGGGTGAAGTTATCCACATTCTTTGATTGCAGTAGTTGCACCAAAGCGGCGATCGCATCTGGATTTCCTGTACCGATTGTCCCTAAGCTATATGCTACCCGCCTACGGATTAAGTTATCCACATTCTTTGATTGCAGCAGTTGCACCAAAGCAGCGATCGCATCTGGATTTCCTGTACCGATTTCCCCTAAGCTATATGCTATCCGCCTACGGGTATAGTTATCCACATTCTTTGATTGCAGCAGTTGCACCAAAGCAGCGATCGCATCTTGATTTCCTGGGTCGATTTTCTCTAAGCTATATGCTACCCGCTTACGGGTGGAGTCATCCACATTCTTTGATTGCAGCAGTTGCACCAAAGCAGCGATCGCATCTGGATTTCCTGGGTCGATTTTCCCTAAGCTATATGCTACCTGCCAACGGGTGGAGTCATCCACATTCTTTGATTGCAGCAGTTGCACCAAAGCAGCGATCGCATCTGGATTGCCTGTGCCGATTTTCCCTAAGCTATCTGCTGCCTGCATACGGGTGGAGTCATCCACATCCTTTGAATGCAGCAGTTGCACCAAAGCGGCGATCGCATCTGGATTGCCTGTGCCGATTGTCCCTAAGCTATATGCTACCCACCTACGGGTGGAGTCATCCACATCCTTTGAATGCAGCAGTTGCACCAAAGCGGCGATCGCTTTTGTTTTTTCTGTTTGTTGTAATGTTGATCTAGCTTCATTTGGAATTGGACTAAGAAATTGCACCCGCTTTTGTTGTTCTGATAAATAACCAAAATCCCATTTGACAATTTGCTTTACGATTTCATCTGCTTGATAACAATCTTTAAACTCGGCAATTACCACAGCCGCTAAAAAGTAAGCTCGATACTCATAAAAACCTTTGTCTACATCTTCCCTATCCCAAGTACCACATCTATCTTTAAAATTTACTAAAGCATTGATCAATTCTTGCTGCTGTTGTTTTAGTCCCTCCCCTCTCAGCCCAAACCACAGCAAAATTACCTCTCTCCATTCTGGTTGAAAAATGCGGTAAGTTCCTTGTGTTGGATTATTAGGAACATGATTCAGAAACTCATGCCAATCATTAACCTTTAACGCAGCAAAATATTCTTGAAAGTTAGGATGAAAGAAAGCATAAACTTTTTCATCAGTTTCAGCTACTCTGTCTACTAAATTTAACCATCCCACATTCTCAGCTAATTTAAATAATCTCTCGCCCATTTCTTGATGTGCTAAACTCCGCCGCAAACGAAACCGCGCCGGACTGTTAATTCCAGCAAAAGCTACTTTGCTTAAAGCTTGGTGTAATTCATCCTTTAAATCATCAGAGTTACACAACTCAATAGATAACTCTGATTTCCATTCATAGAAATAGCGGGTAAATCTCTGATAAAGTGCTGCTTTCGTTTCTGGTAATTCTCCCTGCTTATCCAAATAGAATGTCTGACACAACAGCGACAACCGCAGAGGATTTGTTACCAATTTACGAATATTTTCATGTTGAGTTGCTTTTAATTTATCCTGTAGTGTCTTCCCTTTCGCTAAATTACCAGCACGCTCAAACCACTGTTGAATAAAATTATCAATTTGTTCTAGTTTAAACTCTTGAGTTTTATAAGTATCAAATCCTGTGAGTGTATTATTAACCTGGGCATCCCAAACATTTAACCGACAAGTTAACACCACCCGCGCCTGTCTCAAATATACTGTCAGTTCTCGATTAATTTTGGTTAATGCTTGCACGGGTGAATCTTCGCCCATTTCATCTACACCATCTAACAGTAGCCAAACTCTCTCTTTAGCAAAACACTCAAGTAATTGACGTTCAATTTCTGGCGTGACGACAGCATCAGATTTTATTAATCTCATCGCTTCAGTCAGCCATTGCTTGAGTAAATATTCCTCAATGGTTCTTCCCTGTAAGTTGGCGAGAGAAATACAGATGGGTAAATCTTGAGTTTTGTTTTGAATAAAGGCAGCAATGGTACTCAATAAAGTGGTTTTACCTGCTCCTGGTTCACCGATGATAGCAATATGTTTATTGTTGCCGCTTGGCTGTTGTGTAATTACTTCTTGTAGAAATGCGTCATGTTCATAGGTTTTGACTATAACTTCTTGAGTTAACTCATAAACTTGCGCCCTGTCTTGACATTCATTTAGCTGTCGGCGTTGCTGCTGTTGGCGTTCCACCAACCCCAAGGGAACATAAACGTTAACTTCAAAACCTTGTTCTGTCGCTTTGCGTCTGAGTCTTGCTGCTTCCTGCTGATTTTGCAGCATGGCGGTGCAAACTTCACGCCAGTCATTGGGAGTTAACCTTATCCCCTCCTCCCCTGGGGACGACTGTAGTCAGTTGTAAGTATTAGTCTGTTGCTCAATGTTGATTTGTTGAGCAACCATCGTACCTTTTTCTGCTTTAATTTCTTCTGCTAACTTCGCAAAGTTATTTACAACTGACGGCTGAGATTGGATTTCTGCTGCTTTATCTTTAATTTCCTTAGCAGCTTCAGACTGATCATTATTAACTGCTGCTTCCACATCCACTACAGCTTGAGCAATTTCGGGGTCTTGTGCGGCTTGTGTCAGTTCCAGCACTGCTTGACCGTAATCTAATGGCTGCGGTTCATTACTGGTAAGAGATGGTGCTTTATTCTTGCGGCGCAGTAATTCTATCAACTTACCAGGAGCAGTCCATAAAACATCACCAATGTTTTCGCCAACTTTCTCCTGTGCTTTAGTCCACAGTACAGTAGCCACAGCAATCAAGAAGCTATCAAGTGTCATAAATTCACTATCAATAACCAAATAGCGTCAAAATTTGATGTGTCTATTCTACTGGTAAAACTACTGATACGCTAAACCTGAAGGCGATCGCTCTTAGCGGCTGTTTAGTCAATTGTACAGAACGAATCTTTAGCAATTCGAGTAAGATGGGGTGCGATCGTCAGGACTCATCAAAAGTAATCTTACCTGTATTTCTCCACAGATTCCACAGCAACATTGAGTTGTTGAGCAATCTGTTCTACACTCATCCCAGTTTTCAGTAACAGTGGGACAGTAACTTTCAGAATTTCACCTCGACCTTGTTCTAGACCTTGTTCTAGACCTTGTTCTAGACCTTCAGCTTTTGCTTCCTGATATACTCTTGTTTCCTCTAAAGTTATTCCTAGCATAGCTTCTACTTCCTCTCTACTCAAAGATGAAAACTTGTAAACAGCAATTGTCGTGATAATTTCGATGATTTCGTTTTTTGGCAGTGTGCCTGTTTCTTCTAATTTTACTCGTTGAATTAGTTGCTTGGCTTGCTCTGCCATCGCTTCAGAGGATGCAATTGTTAACTGCATTAAGTTAATACCTATTGGCAGAGTATCAAAAGTACCTAACTCATCCAAATAAATGCGCTGAACTTGGTCGCTGTTTAAAAATATGCGATGGGTTCTTTTATCGTTTGGTTCCAAAGAGCGTGATGGAAATATTACCACACAGTACCAATCATCGTATTGAGATTGATTTCGGTTCAAATACATCAACGATTCAGTAAAAAACCGATGATAAAGACCTTCATCTTTCTGAAATTGAACTTCAGCAAAAAAGATAACTTTGGGTGTTGCGTTTTCTGGTGGTACAAAGACACCATCAATCCGAAAAGCGGTTTCTTTTACCTCCACTGACTCAAATCGATAGTTTTGCGCCTGTGCAGGACGGTTATCAACAAGTTCAAATATTAACGCTGGAAATCGTTTGAAAATTTGGTAATAAATAGAGTCTCGTTTCACAAAAAATATAGAAATATGTAGATTATTCAGGCTTAATTCTATCAGTCTTTATTTACATATCTAACAACAAAGCGATCGCTCGTTGCTAAATCAAGGTATAAATTTAAATGTAGAGACGTAAAATTTCATGTCTCTACTAGGTGTTTTGCTAAGGTATAAAATCTGCGTCAAGAATCTGAGATACAGAAAAAGGTGATTCTACAGGAAATAATTCTGAGGGAAGTTGATATTTTCTGATAGTATCATTTCTAGCATCTGTATAACAGATTAGAAATACATCATCTAAAACAGATTTTAAACTGGGACTATCTTCTAGAAGATAAATTATTTGTCGTCTTTGCTCAACAATAGTATTACGCCATTCTCTGGCACTGTACTCTTTTTATTCTGTCCAGAATTGCAGTTTTAATATATGTTCAATTAAGATTATTAGACGATTTTTAAGTTCTTTCTTTTCACTCCGCCCCATACTATCAATTTCTTCAATTAAATTCGCAATATCTAATTGTTCCAGTTTACCTTCCTGCAAAAGTTTAACTGTAGTTCGTACCCATAAGTAAAAATCTTGTTCATATAATGTTTTGTTAGTCTCAGAGGTCAACATAAAAATTTCTCCTGACTCAACAGAATATTGATTACATTCTACAGTGAATAAATATTAGCTATTTCATGCTATGACCTAAAACATGATAGCGATCGCACTTCCCCTAATTCTCAAAAGTGCGATCGCTATTTATCTTTTACAAGTCCTCTGATGAGTAGCAAAAAGTTTTAGTAGTGATTTCCCACCTTACGATGATGCACAGCTGTCAGTGCTTCCGGTTTGGAAACTCGGCCGCCGTTGACGGTGCTGTATACCGCCCAGTGGTCGCCACAGTCCATCCGGCTAACGACTTCGCATTCCATGTAAGCTAAAGCGTCGGCGAGAATGGGTGTACCGTCTTCGGCTGGCTGGGTTCGCACACCTGCAAAACGGTCTGCACCGGGGGCGAACCGCTTCAAGAAGTGGCGCATAAGTGTTTGATAATTGCCTTCTTCTAAGACGTTTAACACAAAGCGATCGCCTACTTGCATTAAGGATTCAATCGCCCGGTCTTTAGCGACTGCAATGGAGAATCCCAAGGGTTTGAAGCTGGCTTGCGCTACCCAAGAAGCTAACATCGCGCTGGATACGTCGCCTTTTTTGGCAGTAATAATATACAGTCCGCCACTGAGTCTACCAAGGGCTTTATCTAAGTCTGCACTCAGGGATTTCATCGCTTTGATGCTGCGATCGCGTGTTACCCATTGCCCTAAGTCTGTGCCAGCTTCTTCACACTGCTTGTAAGTGATTTCGCTGGGGGTTTCGCTCAGTTGAATTACCGGGAATGCTACGTGCAGTCCCAACGCCCGGAATTTTGTTAATAGGGGGTAAGTCGGCTCATCATTACCGCCGCCAGTCTCAAATATACCAATGGCTTGTTTATCTTTAGCAGAGCCTAACACGGTGCTGAGTGCGGCTTGAGCAATGGTATCACCAGCAGATGGAGGCGCACCAATGACTATCCCCGAACAACGTCCAACTAGTTCGCGCAATTCTTGTAAATCTGTGGCTGAACCCAAATCTACTACTTCAACAGCGACATCGGTTTTGCTGATACCGTTGATAATTGACTGCGCCAGGCGATCGCTATAACCGTATTCTGAAACGTAGAATATACCAACCGTGGTTTCTGGTTTTGCTTGGTTCTGGCTCCATTTGCGGTAACGTTGGGTTAATTCTTCCACGTTGTGATAGAGTAACGGCCCGTGACCTGTAGCAATCATTTTAATCGCTGGCAATTCGCCCATCCGCTTCATTGCAGACAATACCGAGCGCGAATTCGGCCCCATCAAGCATTCATAGTAATATTTAAAATCAGCTTCTATAGTTTTTAAGTCTTCGTCAAAAGTGGCATCGGAGCAATAGTGCATCCCGAAAGCGTCGCAGGTGAAAAGAATTTGGTCTTTGTGGTCGAAGCTAAATATTGTGTCAGGCCAATGTAAGTTGGGTGCAATCACGAATTCTATCTCGTGACCGTTACCTAAATCTATGCGATCGCCATTTTTCACAATTTGCCGTTTAAATGGTTGATGTACCAAATCTTCTAAAAATTGAATAGCGACTTTGGAAGCCACAACGGTAATTTCTGGAGCCATTTGTAACAAATCTTTCACTAAGCCGCTATGGTCAGGCTCAGTGTGGCTAACAATCAAATAATTGATATCTTGAGGATTAATCAAGCCTGTGAGCGTATCAAAATACAGCTGACGGAATTTCTCATGGGAGGTATCAACTAAGGCAATCTGCTCACCGCGAATCAAAAATGAGTTGTAGGTAGTACCATTTTGTAACCCAAACTCAATATCAAAGCGATCGCGATCCCAATCGAGAGAGCGAATAGCCGTCGTATCTTGAGCAATGTCCTCAGTCTGTATAGTCAGCCGTTTTTCAGTTTTTTCGGTGAGCGATACCATAAATCCCCTCTCTAACACAATGAGTATTTATTCCGCTTGTTCTATTTTGACACGGTTTAAATGTAAATTTTTATTAAAAACCCTATAGTTATCTTAAAAAAATCAAAATAGTGAAACCGCGTATACATAAACCTTGGCTGGCTTTGGAGATAGGCAATTCCCGACTACATTGGGGGTTATTCGTAGGCGAAACCCTTGAAGATACGTGGAATACAGACTATCTACCTGATTCAGTTATACAGCAGTTGGGTAACGGTAGACTTCCAGATGATTTCCCCGCAGAGATTTTTTCCCTTCCTCGCCCCCTTCCCCTGGTCATTGCTTCGGTTGTTCCCAGTCAAACAGCACTTTGGCAAACTTACCCTAATGCTCGGATGATTACCTTAGAAGATGTACCTTTAAAAAATACCTATTCCACATTAGGAATTGACCGCGCCTTGGCTTTGTGGGGTGCGGGGATAAAATTGGGATTTCCGATGTTAGTAATTGATGCGGGAACAGCACTCACTTTTACAGGCGCAGATCATCAACAACATTTAGTTGGCGGTGCTATTTTGCCAGGACTAGGTTTACAACTTGCAAGCTTGGGTCAAAAAACAGGTCAATTACCACAGTTAGAAACGCAAAATTTTACATCTTTAGCGCTACGTTTTGCACTGAATACACCAGAAGCAATTCAAAGTGGAGTGATCTACACTTTATTAGCAGGAATCAAAGATTTTATCACTGCGTGGTGGCAATTATTTCCTGATAGTAAAGTTGCAATTAAAGGAGGCGATCGCACTTTGTTAATCAACTATATGCAAACTGTATATCCAGACATTGCAGCACATTTAATTATGGAACCAAATTTAATTTTTTGGGGAATAGCAAAGATTGATAATCTATATTGACTTACTGAAATGTACATAACTCCTGAAATGGTGAAGAAAGTAGATGAATTATAGGCTTGGGTTATAACATAATGTAAACCCACCACCAGTAAGGACAGCTTAGATATAGATGTAATTCTTGTTGCTCAAGCCATTTTGCAACTGAATATTTTTGATAAGGTTACAGTTGTGGCAACAAACTTGAAACACATATCACGATTTGAAAGTGAAGGAATATTTATAGCTGATTGGCAGCAAACTCTCAATAAATTAGATTGAAAGTTTAATAAAATCATGAATCTCTTCCGCCACAATGCCGGCACACTCTTCTGGTAAATCATTGCCAGCATGAGCTACTAATTTAAAATCTACTTGGGGAATGAATTGTTTATAAGTTTGGCTTTGAAAAACAGCATCAGAAGTATCTTGTCCGCCTTGTAAAATTAACACGGGAACTTCAATTAAATGCAATTTATCTTGCAGTAACTCGGCTTTAATTTCTGCTGTCTGTCTTTGAAATAATAACTCACAAGCTGCGGGATATTTGAGTAAATGTTGACGTTGCTGTAAGTCTTGCTCGATTTTTTCGTGCCGACCGAATATTTTAATGATAGGTCTGATAAATTTGAAAAATTTCACTAATAACGGAGAAAATTCTAATAATTTGCGTCGTTGTTGCCAACGTTTTTCTTGTTTCTCTACTTCTACACCTTCTGGTGCTAATAAGACTAAACCTTCCACTTGTTCTGGATATTTCAAAGCATAACTAGCTGCTATCCAACCACCTAAAGAATGACCAACTAAATATACTCTTTCCAGTCTTAAAGCTTGCAAAAGTTCAGCTATAGAATCTACTTGTAAATCTATCGAATGATGGATATTGGGCTTATCAGACTCTCCAAAGCCTAACAAGTCTGGTGCAAAACAATGGAAATTTTTTGCTAATTTTTCCATTACCGATGACCACTGGCTGCTATCGTTCCAAGCACCATGTAACAAAACGACCGGAATACCTTGACCAGCTTCGCTCCAGAATAACAATCCTTGGGACAGCTTTCTGCGGGAGTTACGTAATAGTGTATCCATCTTGTATATAAAAATTACATCATAGTTGATTGTAGTTTCTATATTGGATTTTGCAATTAAATCTCCGAGCGAAAATCTAAAGTATTGTTACGCCAGTGTTGTCAAGCCGTTTAAGTAGTCTTTTATCTGTCGGGAATGGTCATGGGACATTGGTTCACTCGGTAAAGCACTAGGTGAAAAAGCTTGGATTTCAATGACTTCTAACCCATCTTGAATTTCCATTTTCCCTTGTACTTCTGCTTCAACCACTACACAAATTGAATGAATCCGAGGATCACGGTCGGGTGCAGAATAAACACCGACTAAACGTTTAATCTCTACCAACTCCAGTCCAGTTTCCTCTATCAATTCTCGGCGGACTGTAGTGGGAATATCTTCTCCCCAGTCAACCATCCCGCCGGGTAATGACCAAAGACCATTATCTCGCCGTCGAATTAAGACAATTCGACCGTCAGGTAATATCGGAATAATACTTGTACCAGTAATAGGATGACGGAATATAATACCTAATACTGTTTGTCCATAACGCCATAAACCGCGTGTAGACTGGACAACTGCTGCAAAAAAAGCCAGAACGTTCAAGCTGAAAATCTTGGTGTTATGTGTTTTTATTTCCTGCACTCGCATTCACTCAACTAGCTAATTATTGAGATTTGTTTCACACAAAGATGCTTGTGCTTTGGGATTTTATGCTCAGAGAATATTTGAAAAGTATTAGCTGATTTACTTAGTAATTGAATATACGTCTATATTTAGACTAACTTTCCTGCAACTTATGAGGAAGTACTTCAATCTACAATCCTTCAGTTAAGTCTTTTCCCATAGGAATTGCCGTCAGGCTTGGCTAACTGAAAACTATTGACTTATCACCGAGGTAAACTCAGAACATCAAGCAAAATACTAGATAATTTGCAAGTATTATCTAATAGTTTTTGTATGATAGCTCAATTTTAGCATTTAGTTAAAAGAAAGTTTTTGTATTTGTATATACATTATTTATTTCAGTGAACAAAGATAGGTTTTATCTTAAAAATTCCCGGAATAGATATTTAAATTATAGAAAATAGTTGATTTACTTATTAAAGTAAAAACCTAAATTAGCTCATGAATATTACTAATTTTTTAGGAGCGATCGCCAGCTATTTTTACATAAAGTCATTCTAGAAATCTCCCATAAAAATTTCTCTAGGTTGATCCTGATAATACATATAGATACATTGATGAATATTTTTAATTTTCCCAATTATTTGATGTTTTGAACTTACTGGCGTTAAAGAAATCCTCAAAAATTTATATTGACATGGTTTTAATTAATACGATATAATTGTACGTTGTTCAAATAAAGCAGTTAGACTGTTAAACTAGGGGAAAATCATATCAATAGCATCAGCTTTATAGCTGATAATGCCTAAGAGATGCCTAGTTTATATTTTTTTGTTGTTTATTAATGAGGTGAACATGGCAAAGCGCCGTAACCCGAAAAAAGAAAAGGCGCTACGGAACCAGGCATACGCCAGAAAGTTTCGTAAACGGACTACAACGGGAAGAATGCAAAGAAGGTTCCAGCAACGACCACCTAAGAGTGAGGAAGATGAGGGCGCAGCAGCAATTGACGCTGAGTAAGCCACCAGCTTAATTTCTGATTCTTTCAGTGATTCTAATTTTAAGGGCGTACAGATGTACGCTCTTATTTGTTTTTAAGTATGAAGGCAGTACAAGACTTTTAACCCTGTAACCCTTCGGGTGACGCTCCTGCGTCGCTAACGCTGCGCTAACGTCACTTGACGGCAGTTGCTACAAGTCGGCAAAGCCACCTAACACACTGCCTCTTTTATGTTGGGGAACCCGTCCACCCTTCGGGTTCAGCAGTCCCCCATCGAAGGGAACAGCCAAGATGGGGGCTGCTTCACCGCAGTGGCTCACCTGTAACCTATTCCCTGATTTGATTGCGGGCGGTATGAATTGCCTTGTTAACTTGGGCAAAACCTGTACCACCGTAACTATTACGGGCGGCGACAACTGTTCGCGGTGCGATCGCATCATAAATATCTGCGGCGAATGCGGGATGTATTTGTTGCCATTCGTCTAATGTTAAGTCTTTTAGAAGTTTGCCCGCAGCAATACTAGTTTTGACGACTTTACCCACCAAATTATAAGCTTCACGGAAGGGAATGCCTCTGGCGGCGAGATAATCTGCTACATCTGTAGCATTAGAAAAGTCTTCTGCAACAGCTTCGCCTAAACGCTGACTACGAAATTCTAAGCCTTCCCGCAGCAAAATAGTCATTGCTTCTAAACAAGCTTTGACTGTGTTAACACCATCAAATAAACCTTCTTTGTCTTCTTGTAAATCTTTGTTATATGCCAAAGGCAAGCCTTTCATAATAACTAACATCGCTTGGAGATGACCAAAAACCCGCCCAGTTTTGCCACGCACTAATTCTGGTACATCGGGGTTTTTCTTTTGAGGCATAATGCTAGAACCAGTAGCACAGCTATCTTTGAGCGTGATGAAGCGAAATTCTTCCGAAGCCCAGAGAATAATTTCTTCCGAAAGGCGGCTAAGGTGAACCATAATCAAACTAGCCGCACACAAAAATTCGATCGCAAAATCGCGATCGCTCACTCCATCCAAGCTGTTAGCATAAACACTATCAAAATTTAGCAACTGGGCTGTGTAATGGCGGTCAATGGGGAAAGTCGTTCCCGCCAAAGCACCACAACCCAAAGGTGAAATATTCACTCGGCGCGAAACATCTCCTAAGCGTTCCCAATCGCGCTGTGCCATTTCAAAGTAAGCCAACAGATGATGGGCTAAACTCAAGGGTTGAGCGCGTTGTAAATGGGTGTAACCAGGAATGAGGGTTTCAACGTTTTGTTCAGCGATATCTAGCAAAACTTGTTGAAATTCCCTTAAGCAATGGCGAATTTGCTGAATTTGCTCGCGTAGATAAAGCCGAGTATCTGTACCTACTTGGTCGTTGCGCGATCGCGCCGTATGTAACTTTTTACCAACATCGCCAACAATTTCCGTCAATCGCCGTTCCACAGCAAAATGTACGTCTTCAGCATCAACTCCCGGTTGAAATTGTCCTTGGCGATATTCTTGGCGAATTTGTTCTAAACCTGAAACGAGTTGTTCGCCTTCTTCAGTAGAAATTATTCCCGTATGCGCCAACATTTTGGCATGAGCTTGGGAACCAGTCAGATCATATTCAATTAATTCAATATCAAAATTAATGCTGGCATTAAACAGAGCGATCGCCGGATGTAGCGCTGATTCAAATCGCTGGCTCCAAGTTTGTGGTTGCGTCATAAAAAAACGGGAATGGGAAGTAGGCAAATACTCTAATCCGTACTACCAACTCCCTATCAGTGTCAACCGTAGCTGGTAAGGTTACGAAACAGCCAACCAATCACCAAACCAATCAGCAACGCCCAAATTTGACCTGTTTGGACAAAATGATTCCAAGCTTTCTGCACCTGTCCGATCAAATTAGGATCACTAACTTGTTGTGCCAGCACCATAGCATTCATCGGCAAATGCCAAAATAGCTGAAAAGTCACATCATTGAGGTAGTTCATGCTAAATACCCGTAAGTCCTCTATGTCATAACCTCTATATGTATAAGATGTCCAGTATTTGGTTAATTTGATCCGGGGGAGATCAGCGATCGCTCTACCTGATATTTTGTCCCATTCTCAATACTCTAACCTCTACTCCTCACTCAATTTCATAGCTGTTCGCAAAATTTGCCCCGCCAATACCGCTGCACCAAAACCGTTATCAATATTTACTACCCCAACACCAGCAGCACAAGAGTTAAGCATTGTCAATAGAGGTGCTAAACCACCAAAACTTGCACCGTAGCCAATACTAGTAGGAACAGCAATCACCGGACAATTTGCTAAACCTGCAACCACACTGGGTAAAGCACCTTCCATCCCAGCCACAACAATTAACACCGATGCTGATTCAATCAAGTGACGATTACTGAGCAAACGGTGAATACCCGCCACCCCCACATCCCAAAGCCGCTGCACACGAAAACCAGAAAGTTCCGCTGTGATTGCGGCTTCTTCCGCTACAGGTAAATCAGCAGTCCCAGCCGAAAGAATACCAATTTCGCCAGGGAACTGAGGTTCGATAGTTTCGGGAGTAATAGCGCAAATTCTTGCCAATTCGTAGTATTGCAAACCGCGCACTTTTGATTGCAGCACCGCATAAACTGATGGTTCAATGCGAGTTGCCATGACTACTGGGTTACGTTGGCGCATCACCTCAATAATCTGGACAATTTGTTCAGGAGTTTTACCTGGCCCCCAAATTACTTCGGGGAAACCAGTTCTCAGGGCGCGATGGTTGTCGATTTTAGCAAACTCACCCACAGGTTCATAGGCTAAGTTTTTGAGAGAGTTTAAGGCTATATCTGGGGTAACTTTACCATTGGCAACGGCTTCCAATAGCGATCGCAAATTCTGATCATTTGTCATTGGTCATTTGTCATTTGTCCATAGTCCATAGTACATAGTCAAGACGATCATTTTCAGCTTTGACTATTTTGTAATTTTGATTTCGTAAATGTTCCAGAATGCACCATTCAAAGCAGAGTAATTAATGCCTTCAAAGCGATTACGTACTGCTGTCATAGCTAAGGGATTCACTAAATAAATAAAAGGCAGATTTTCTTGGGTAATTTGTTGAGTTTTGCCATAAATTTGTTTAACTTTTGCCTCATCAAATTCTTGAGTAGCTTGGATGTAAAGTTTAGCAATTTCTGTTTCCCAAGGAGACACTTCCCAACCTTCAATCGGTTTTTGACCAGGTTGAGGCTTTTGATTAAACATGTGTAATCCGCCTTCAGGAGACCAAACATTTGCTCCATCATTTGGTTCTAAACCACCTGTCAAACCGAGTAAAGAAGCTTCCCAGTCTAAAGTATTAGATAGTTTATCTGTATAGGTATTCCAGGCAATGGGAGTAAAATCAACCTGCATCCCAATTTTAGCCAAATCTTGTTTAATCTGCGCTCCCATTGCTTCCCGGATTTTATTACCAGAATTAGTCAGTAAAGTAAAGCGTATACGATTACCTTCCGCATCTAGTAATTGCCCTTGTTGATTATATTTAAATCCTGCTTTGATGAGTAATTGCTTGGCTTTTTCTATATCAAAATTATAAGTCTTTAGCCCTTCTTCCGGTGAAAGATAATAGGGACTCTGCACTGTAACAGGTGAGTTTTGCGGTTTGCCCAAACCGCGAAAAGTATTATTAATCATTGTTTGGCGGTCAATAGCATAAGCAACCGCCTGACGAAATTCTACTGTATTAAACCAACGTGATTTTATTGGGTCTACTAGTGGTTTGCCGTTCCTTTTACCCTTATTTAAATTAAACAGAATAAAGCTAGTACCAGTTGAAGGTTCATTCCCATAAATTTTGAAGTTTCCCTGTTTTTCTTGTACCTTAAGTAGAGAAAAGTAATCAGGTGAAATACCTATCGTATCCAAGCCACCAGAGCGAAATTGCAGCAAAGACGTATCAGTATTTTCGACAATTTGCCAAACTAAACGTTCAATATAAGGCTGGGATTTTCCTTGATCATCTTTACGCCAATAATAGGGGTTACGACGAAATACAACACGCTGACTAGTGTCATAACGCTCAAGTTTGTAAGGGCCATTAACGATAATTTCTTCAGCAGGACTATCAACACCCCACTTTGCCAAAAATATCGGCTTTCCTTCACTGTCTTTCTCTTGCACATATTTTTGCAAAGCGTGAGCAGGTAATATGGGAGTACCTGTATTTAACAGAAAAGGTCTAAAGGGTTCTGGCAAAGTAAATTCTATTCGTCGTTCATCTATTTTGCGAATAGTAGGTAGTTTTCGACTAACGCCAATTCTAAAAGCATCTCTGACATCTGTGGGAATGGCTTCATTGAAATAAACATCGTTGTAAGTAAATACAACATCATCTGATGTGAGTGGCTGACCATCAGACCATTTCAACCCATCACGCAAAGTAAAAGTAAACTTCAATTTATCTTCAGAAATTTGCCAAGACTCGGCTAATCTTGGTTCAACTTTTCCTGTAATAGGATTTTGGTCAACTAAGCCTTCATAAGTCAAGCCAAAAATATTAGGAAATTCTTGACTCAAGGCATAATTAAATGTTTTGGGATCACTCAGAATACTACTTACTACTTGTGGTATTTGTGCTGCCGAACTTTTAAAGTTGCTAGGGTTACAAGCAGCAACAGTCATTGCTGTCAATGCAGATAAAATTATGAGTATCCAAGAATGTTTAATTCTAGACAAGTTATATTTAAAAATTTGCATAGTTTTGAAATGCAAGAAGATTTACTGTTGCACTGAATAATATCTGGTTTACTTCTATAGTCGCCATATTCAAATGCTAAATTAATCAGCAGTTACGAGTAAGACTACAGCATAAGCACAAATGCCTTCTTCTCTGCCTACTGGGCCGAGCTTTTCATTGGTGGTAGCTTTGATCCCAATTTGATTGGCTTGTAATTCTAAAACTGTGACCAGCTTACTACGCATTTTCTCGATATGCGGTTTTAGTTTTGGGCGTTCGGCAACTACTACAGAGTCAATGTTGCCTATCTGCCAACCTTGTTCCTTAATTAGCTGATGTACTTGAGTTAAAAGTATCAAACTATCTGCGCCTGCCCATTGGGGATCACTAGGGGGAAAATAATGGCCAATGTCACCCAAGGATAAAGCCCCCAGCATCGCATCCATAATGGCGTGGGTTAAGACATCAGCATCACTGTGTCCGAGTAAACCCAATTCGTGGGGAATTTGAATGCCACCTAAAATTAAAGCGCGATCGCTCACTAATCTGTGAATATCGTAGCCGTTACCAATTCTGATGTTAGTCATTTGTCATGAGTCCTTTGTCATTGCTTCTGCTCCCCCTGCTCCCCTGCTCCCCAGCCCCCCAGCCTCTTCTCCTCTTGCCATTTTTCCAGTAAATCGGGACGGCGATCGCCCGTGCGTTTAATTTGTTGTTCATAACGCCAATGGGCGATCGCGGCGTGATTCCCAGAAAGTAAAACATCTGGTACTTTCCAGCCGCGAAAATTCGCTGGACGAGTATATTGAGGATAATCTAGTAAACCCTCTTCAAAACTTTCAGCTTTCAGAGACTCTACCTTACCCACAGTTCCCGGTAACAAGCGCACCACACCATTAATTAAAGCCATTGCCGGAATTTCGCCACCCGTGAGAATAAAATCTCCCAAAGAGACTTCCCGCGTCACCAAATGTTGTACTCGCTCATCTACCCCTTCATAATGTCCACAGATAACTACCAGTTGGTCATAATTACCTGCCAATTCCCGCAACAGAGGTTGGTCGATGGTTTGACCTTGTGGACTCATCAAAATTATCTCTCTGCGAGGTAAACAGGGTAGCGACTCCACCGCACCAAAAATTGGTTCTGGCTTCATCAGCATTCCCACGCCACCCCCGTAGGGTTCATCATCTACCTTGCGGTGTTTGTCATTGGTAAAGTCTCTGGGATTGACTAAATTCACTTGGGCAATTTGTTTGGCTAAAGCTTTACCCAACAGCCCAGAACTGAGAACTGAGGTAAAACAATCAGGAAAAAGCGTAACTATATCAAAGCGCACAGTAATTCGTATTCGAGAACACTAATCTTAAAATTGAATGTCTAGTAAACACAAGAAGCAAATGTAGGTTACAACTACAGATAAGCTTAATCAATAGTATCTAAAAGTACTAGAACTATTGATATTTAGTGGCAACCAAAGTTTTTCTAATTACTTAATTTATGTTTAAATATTGTGACAACTACATTTAAATTAATAATCTGACGAAAGTTAACAACTTCCAGGATGTATTGAGCCAGACCTAAAAACAGCGTGTTAAGACCTGCTCACACCCAATCCCAGAAAGGAAACTTAGTTCCCAAATTCTCCCAGGAACCCTAGCTCCCAATCAATCTTCTGCCAGTCTGGAACCGTGAACAGGTGAACAACAAGGCGCTGGCTTTGAGGAAAGGCAATAGACACATGAAAAATCAAAACTTCATGTGCCTCAAGCGAGAAGCCAAGTTGGCAGAAATTGCCCCTTGCAACTTCCAAAAAGTGTCCTCTTAAGAAAGCAAAATGCCCAAAGCATTAGGATACTGAACCTTGTTAAATTCACACGCCATTTGCTATATGCTGGCGGCACTTCCGTCAAGTCGGCAAAGCCCTTCGGGTGACGCTCCTAACGTCGCTACCGCTTCGCTAACGCCAGTTGCCTGCGGAGGAAAACCCTCCCCCAGCACTGGACTCACCGCCCAACGGAGTGCCTTGGAAACCCGTCCAAAGCGATGGCTCAAGCCATTTGCTATAAGCCGGGGAACCCGTCCAACGCAATGGCTCCTGAAGTTGTTGACAGGAGAGACAAAATGCAGCAATTAAAAGCTAAATCGCTGGAAATGAGGACACCCCAAGCAACTAAAACCGCTGTTATGGTCATCGGAGGCGCTGAAGATAAAGTTCATGGGCGCGAAATCCTAAGAACTTTTTTCGGTCGTGCTGGTGCTAATAAGGCTTATATTACAATTGTTCCATCAGCCTCCCGCGAACCCGCTATCATCGGTGGTCGGTATATTCGCATTTTTGAGGAGATGGGTGCTGAAAAAGTTGAAATTTTAGATATTCGTGAGCGGGAACAATGCGAATCCTCCCAGATCAAGGCATCTCTAGAGGCGTGTAGCGGGGTATTTCTGACAGGAGGAGACCAACTACGCCTTTGTGGCGTATTGGCAGACACACCAGCGATGGAAATTATTCGTCAGCGGGTAAGAGGCGGACAGTTAACCTTAGCAGGTACTAGTGCTGGTGCGGCAGTAATGGGGCATCACATGATTGCTGGTGGCGGTAGTGGCGAAACACCAAATCGCTCTTTAGTCGACATGGCAACGGGTTTAGGATTTATTCCTGAAGTCATTGTCGATCAACACTTCCACAACCGTAATCGGATGGGTCGTCTGCTGAGTGCGATCGCCTCTCATCCAGACAGACTGGGAATCGGTATCGATGAAGATACCTGTGCTGTATTTGAACGCGATGGTTGGCTACAAGTCATGGGTAAAGGCAGTGTCACCATTGTCGACCCCACTGAACTGACCCACACCAATGAACCCCATGTTGGTGCTAATGAACCATTGACATTGCATAACTTACGTCTGCATATCCTCAGCTATGGCGATCGCTTCCACTTGTACCAGCGGACTGTATTGCCTGCGGTACACAGGATCTCCAGCTGACGGGATAGAGTATCCGAGGTTACACTGAGTTGATCGCGTATATTTCTAGCGATAGAAAAAATTAACGTAATACCATGTAAACAGAAAAAACTGTTTACCATGAACAGTTTAGCGATCAAATCCAGTATGAAACTAGAATATTGGTTCCGAATCTCCATCTACCTATTCCCATGAGAATCCTCAAGATCCAGACCTTACGCGGCCCAAACTACTGGAGCATTCGACGCCACAAACTGATCGTCATGCGCCTCGATTTAGAGAACCTTGCCGAGACACCCTCAAATGAAATCCCTGGATTTTATGAAGGATTAGTTGAGGCGTTGCCAAGTCTGGAGGGTCACTATTGTTCGCCTGGCTGTCATGGTGGTTTTCTGATGCGGGTACGAGAAGGTACCATGATGGGTCATATTGTAGAACACGTAGCCTTAGAACTCCAGGAACTAGCTGGAATGCACGTAGGCTTCGGTCGCACCCGTGAAACTTCCACCCCCGGCGTTTATCAGGTAGTCATTGAGTACCTGAACGAGGAAGCAGGACGCTATGCTGGCAGAGCAGCTGTTAGGCTGTGTCAAAGCATTGTCGATCGCGGCCGCTATCCCAAGGCAGAACTAGAACAAGATATCCAAGACCTGAAAGACTTCTGGCGTGACGCTTCTTTAGGCCCCTCTACAGAAGCAATTATCAAAGAAGCAGAAAAAAGAGGCATTCCCTGGATGCAGCTGGGAGCGCGTTTTTTGATTCAGCTGGGCTACGGCGTGAACCAAAAACGGATGCAGGCAACCATGACGGATAAAACCGGCATTCTGGGAGTGGAACTAGCTTGTGATAAAGAAGCGACAAAGCGCATCTTAGCCGCAGCTGGTGTCCCAGTACCTAGAGGTACTGTCATTAACTTTTTGGATGATTTGGAAGAAGCGATTGAATATGTTGGTGGCTATCCCATCGTGATTAAGCCACTAGACGGTAATCATGGACGTGGCATCACCATTGATATTAGAAATTGGGAAGAAGCAGAAGCAGCCTATGAAGCTGCCAGACAAGTTTCCCGATCAATAATTGTTGAGCGGTATTATGTTGGACGCGATCATCGAGTACTCGTGGTAGATGGCAAAGTAGTGGCCGTAGCCGAACGTGTGCCTGCTCATGTCGTTGGTGATGGTAGATCCACGATCGCCGAATTAATTGAAGAAACCAACAAAGACCCCAATCGTGGCGAAGGACACGATAAGGTTCTCACTAAAATTGAACTAGACCGCACTAGTTACCAATTACTAGAAAGGCAAGGTCACACCCTCAATAGTGTGCTACAAAAGGGAACTATTTGTTACCTCCGAGCTACCGCTAATCTAAGTACAGGTGGCATTGCTGTAGACCGAACTGACGAAATCCATCCAGAAAACCTTTGGATTGCTCAAAGGGTAGTTAGGACTATTGGGTTAGATATTGCTGGCTTAGATATCGTCACCACAGATATTAGCCGTCCCTTGCGCGAAGTCGATGGGGTAATCGTGGAAGTCAACGCTGCTCCTGGTTTTCGGATGCACGTTGCCCCCAGTTCTGGGATTCCTCGCAACGTTGCTGGTGCAGTGATGGATATGCTGTTCCCCAATGAACAGTCTAGCCGGATTCCCCTTCTCAGCATCACAGGTACAAATGGTAAAACTACCACAACCCGATTGCTGGCACATATTTATAAACAAACGGGTAAAGTAGTAGGCTATACAACTACAGATGGAACTTATATCGGTGATTACTTAGTAGAAGCGGGAGACAACACAGGCCCGCAAAGCGCTCATCTCATCCTGCAAGACCCAACTGTAGAAGTAGCTGTATTAGAAAGCGCTCGTGGTGGCATCTTACGTTCCGGCTTAGGGTTTGAAGCAGCAAATGTCGGTATAGTGCTGAATGTAGCGGCCGACCATTTAGGTATAGGTGATATTGATACCATCGATCAATTAGCCAACCTCAAGAGTGTAGTTGCCGAAGCCATATATCCTGATGGTTATGCCGTACTCAATGCTGACGATCGCCGCGTCGCCGCAATGGCAGAAAAAACCAAGGCGAACATTGCCTACTTCACCATGAACCCTGACTCAGAATTAGTCCGCAAGCACATTCAACAGGGTGGAGTAGCCGCAGTTTATGAAAACGGTTATCTGTCAATTGTCAAAGGCGATTGGACACACCGCATCGAAAGAGCCGAGCAAATACCATTGACAATGGGTGGACGCGCACCATTTATGATTGCCAATGCCTTAGCCGCCAGCTTGGCAGCCTTTGTGCAGAACGTCACCATTGAACAAATTCGCGCTGGTTTAAGGACATTCCGCGCTTCTGTGAGTCAAACACCAGGCAGGATGAACCTATTCAACTTAGGAACCTTCCACGCCTTAGTAGACTACGCCCACAACCCAGCCAGTTACGAAGCCGTAGGTGCATTTGTGCGTAACTGGAACACCGGACAAAGAATTGGTGTAGTTGGTGGCCCTGGAGATCGCCGTGACGAAGACTTTGTTACCTTGGGTAAACTAGCCGCAGATATTTTCGACTACATCATCGTCAAAGAAGATGATGACACGCGCGGTAGACCAAGGGGATCAGCTTCGCAATTGATTATGAAGGGGATTACTCAAGTTAAACCCGATGCCCGTTGCGAAGTCATCATGGACGAAACCCAAGCCATTAACAAAGGTTTGGATATGGCTCCTGAAAACGGCCTAGTGGTAATTTTGCCAGAGAGCGTGAGCCGCGCGATTAAGTTAATTAAAGTACGTGGTTTAGTTAAGGAGGAAGTTCCTCTACAAAATACTCCTACAACCACAGAAAATCAAAATCAAAATGGGGTGTCACCTTCCTCGGTGATCAACACATTGTTGTAACCAACAGACAATAATTCATTTTTCTGCAATAAAGGCGCGAGAAGTCTCGCGCCTTTATATTTTTACCGAATTTATTGGTTTATGAAAATCGCACTGTTCCATCTCCCCGGCTTCTTGGAGAAGTCGGGGATCTTGTCGTTCACTCATGAATTACGAATTACGAATTACCAATTTGTATTGACTAGTCCTGTTCTTTTTCCGAACTCTTTTCATCATTAGGAGTGTTCAGTTCTTCCTTAAAACCCCTTAGTGTCTTGCCTAGCGAATTTCCTAGTTCAGGAATTTTTTTAGGGCCAAAAATGAGCAGGGCAACTATAGCAATTACACCAACTTCTGGCCATCCTAGTCCAAACATATACAGTTCCTCTATGTTATTTTTATTTTTTAATTGGCTATTCTAGATTAAGAGTCTTGATCAACTTCTTGAGGATATTGCACTTTAAATTACAATTAACACTAAATATATAGCATTCTTAAATCATAGGTGAATAAAAATATTCCTGACTTATCGCAGAAGTTGGGGATCTAACATTCTCGCTCTTTCTTGCTTATATTCATCCCAAGATATATTATCGTTAATTTTTGAGTCTACGATTTCAGCACAAGCATATCTCCTATCTTCTTCATCTTCTAGCAGTTCTAAAACTTTTTCTAGAGTACTTTCAGGAGTCATGTTTAAATGTGCTTGAATGAGTTCCAGTAAAGATTGTCTTTTATTTGAATTTTCCATATTTCACATCTCTCAATATGAGCCAGTTTATTTATTGGTGCTGAATTGGTATATTTAACCAATCACTTAATTCATTGGCTAACCATAATAGTTCAACTTCTGATAAAACTATATCTGTGTTACCAGTAAGCGGATATTTTTTTACTCCAACCCAGATATCTAATTGTGCTGGCACAGTAGTTCGATTACCTTCTGCGTCTTTAATAAAATGCTGGGGAATATAAACTAACTTAGTGATATTTTCTTTTGGTGATGGTTTAGTCCGATGAAATGTCAAGCCTAACAAATTTTGGTGGAAGCTAACTTGCTCATGATCTATACGTAATCGCAGACTGCCAAATAACCCAAAGACTACGCCCCAAATCATCACAAAGCCAGCACTCCAAAAAGGCAGTGAGAACAGAACAAAGGGAATATTGATCGGAAAAGGTACGGCGATCGCATTTATCGTCCAAAATAAAATAAATGAATTCCAAGCGATCGCAAATGCCGCTGTAAATAGCATTGATGGTTTAAAACCACTGACTGGAATAGTAATTTCTAACACATCCCAATTCTTAATTAATTGAATTTTGCTCCCAGCAGGTTTGGAAACATCAATGGCTAGATTATTAGAAACCCAGTTATTTCCATCCCAATACCAATAACCTCTAATCCAGTCTGACAGGTTAATTTGTGCTGGTTGGGGTTTTTGTAAAAGTTTTGGATGTTCCAAAGCTGCAAGTGCTGCATTTGCCGAAATCAAGCGTCTGTCTAAACTGGGTTCAGTCATCCACTTTAACCACCGAGTCAAGCTCGAATCAAGATTAACTCCTGACTCAAACTGAATCCGAAAGTCTTTTTGGGGTAAATCAGCCGGGTGAGTTCCCGTAACTAAATATATTAAAGTTGCACCTAAGCTATAAATGTCAGATGCAGGTACAGTACGTCCACCAAATTGTTCTGGTGGCATATAACCGTAAGTACCTACTACCGTTCGTGTTCCGCCTTCAGCAGCCAGAACAGTTTGCACCGAACCAAAATCTACTAAATACACTTGACCGACACTATTACCAGAGCGCTCTCCCAATAAAATATTGCTAGGCTTAAGATCACGGTGAATCACAGGTGGATTTAAACCGTGTAGATAAGTCAAAATTTCTAAAACTGCTGTAGCTATCTGTTTAACTTCAACTTCTGTAAAACTCCGCCCAGATTTTAAGTATTGCTCTAAAGTTTGGGCTGGGATATAAGTTTGTACTAAGGCAAATCCTTTAATGGTAGGTGAATTTACCTCAAAATAGTCTAAATAGCGAGGGATAGCAGGATGTGATAAAGATTTTAATGTTTCGGCTTCACGCTCAAATAACTTGAGATCATCCCATTCAAAGTCACTATTAAATGAGAGTAACTTAATGATGACTAATGCTTGAGTTGTTAAATCACGAGCAACAAAAGTCCGCCGCCCTGCCTTTTTTCCTAACTGCTGTTGAATTTCGTAGCGATCGCCTAATATTTGCTCAGGGATCATGATTACTTATGACGCTACATCGCAAAAATTTTTATAGTTTATGGTTTATCCAATCAGACAAACCAATATCTTTAGTATAAATGTGTGTCTCTATGCCTTCCCAACATTGGCCTTATGTTACCCCTGGTATACCCGACGATTTATTCGAGCAATTACCAGGAATTCCCTTCAGCCAGCGAGAAGTGCGGCTGTTGTTAATTGCTCAACTCCGACTCAAACCTGATTCCGTATTTTGGGATATTGGTGCGGGAACTGGTACTATCCCGGTAGAAGTTGGCTTATTGTGTCCTCAAGGCAAGATTATTGCTGTAGAACGAGATGAAGAAGTAGCCAATCTAATCAAGCGTAACTGCGATCGCTTTGATGTCAAAAATGTTGAAGTTCTGGAAGGTAGCGCTCCAGAATGTTTACATAACATTAAGACAGTACCTCATCGCGTTTGCATTGAAGGTGGACGAGCCATCCAGGAGATTTTACAAGCAGTGTGGGATTATTTGCCACCATCAGGGCGAGTCGTCGCGACGGCTGGTAATCTAGAGAGCCTGTATGCCATTTCTCAAAGCTTTTCGCAGTTACGAGCAGTAAATATCGAAGTTGTTCAGTCTGCTGTTAATCGCCTGGAGACACGAGGGTTTTCTCAGACTTTTACAGCAGTTGATCCCATTTTTATCCTCAGTGGTGAGAAACTAGACTAAATCTAATAGATTTTAGATTTTAGATTTTAAATTTTAGATTGGGGATGATGTGATGGGTAATTACCAATTTTCCATCCCTAATCTTTAATACATAATTTCTAATCTAAAATCCAAAATCCAAAATCCAAAATACTTTCTATGCCTTGGTCTCGAATTATTAGTGGAATTATTGCGATCGCTCTTGCTTTGGTAGCCACCCTGTTAGGCGGATGGTATTTCACCATTGTGATTGCAGTCAGCATCTTTTTGGGTCAACTGGAATATTTTAATTTAGTACAGGCTAGAGGCATTGTCCCTGCTGCGAAAACTACTTTATTTGTCAGCCAAGCCTTGCTGATCATCTGTACAATTGACGGCAGTTTAGCTGATGCTGTGTTACCTCTGGGTGGAACTTTCATTTGTTTTTATCTGCTATTTCAGCCAAAAATGGCGACAATTGCTGACATTTCCGCTTCAATTATGGGACTATTTTATGTAGCTTATCTGTCAAGCTACTGGGTAAGACTCCGCGGGATTGGCAGTGCAGCCGTTAGCAATATTCTCTTACAAGGTTACTGGCCTAATTCTTGGACTGAGATTTTAGACCCAAAAAATTTATTTGCTTTACCGCCAGGGTTCACACTCACAATACTGGCGTTCTTATGTATTTGGGCAGCAGATATAGGCGCTTATGTAGTTGGCAAATTCTTCGGTAAAACTCGCTTGTCAGACATTAGCCCGAAAAAAACTGTGGAAGGCGCAGCCTTTGGCATTGCAGCCAGCGTTGCTGTTGCTATAGCAGGAGCTTATTATCTTCAGTTACCTAAATTTCTCTTCACAGGCGCAGCGTTGGGTTTACTGATTGGTATTGCTAGTCTGTTAGGCGATTTAACTGAATCGATGCTGAAGCGCGATGCTGGGGTAAAAGATTCGGGACAACTGATCCCCGGTCATGGCGGAATTTTAGACCGCACCGACAGTTACATTTTTACAGCGCCATTAGTTTACTACTTCGTCACATTGTTATTGCCGTTGATTAAGTGAAGGTAGAAGGCAGGAGGCAGGAGGCAGAAGGTATGAAGAATTTCATACTTCACACTTCCTACGGATTCACGTTAATCTTACCGCGGCATACCAATTGAGCCGGGATCACGCTGAGTTCTTGGATTTTCACATCAGAACCTAAATCTAAATGGTAATCTTCGTTACCTCCAACTAAAGGCGCACCATTTTCTAAAACTTGAATCTGTGATAACCGTAATTCTTGGTTACTCACTAAATTTAAATTTAAAGATATTTCCAGAGGTGTATTGTCACTGGGACATGTTAGTATAGCAGCCAGAATTATTCGATGATTCTCCAAAATAATTTTTTCCCAAGCTATTTGCTTGGATTTTAGGCAGTGTTCTGGTAAAAGTTTAACCAGTACTTCATTTAAAGCAGTCGATAATAGTTCGGATGAGACGGAACTGTTGAGATCTTTCTCATCTACGATTAGTTCGCCAACCACTGGTACTGTTGCCAACAGTCGTAAGGGCTGGCCTTTAAGTACTGCGCCTATGTTGACCTGAATATTCTCCGCTACGAGTTGAATTCGTGTAATATGGAGGCCTTGATAGACTGCATCGTTTGCAGAAATAGAAACCCAAGGAATACGACCAGAGAGAAGTTGGCGATCGCTCGCTTTAATATCCACCTCTAACTGGGATACATGACTCACTTGCGCTCTTAACCAGAGTTTGACTGCGGTTGTGAGGACATTTGTGATAATTCGTATTTTATTTGCACCTTTTGCTTGGGAATTTTTTTCAGGCATGGAAATATTTTGTTGATGAGTTATAGCACATCAACTAACTAAACTGAAACAAGCTTTAAATGTAACATTTATGGCGATTCAGTACAAAATGCAAATATTATTATTATTTAAAGGTTGAATAAAAAATAAGTAATTTCAACATGGAGGTAAGGTTACAAAAAGCTCTGTCTCAGTTAGGTATTGCCTCACGGCGAGAAGCGGAAGAAATGATTCGGCAATCGCGTGTGCAGGTAAATGGGGTATCAGCAAATTTAGGTCAAAAAGTTGACCCACAAAAAGATGCGATCGCTATTGATGGCAAATTAATTTCTGCCGCAGAACGTCCGCCTTTAAGATATTTGCTGCTACACAAACCACCAGGAGTAGTTTCGACTTGCGATGATCCTCAAGGCAGAAAAACTGTTTTAGATTTACTATCCAAGGAGTTACGTACAGGTTTAGGAATTCATCCTGTTGGTCGTCTAGATGCAGAGTCTACAGGCGCATTAATTCTCACAAACGATGGAGAACTTACATTTGGACTCACCCATCCAAGTCATAGTATTGCAAAAACTTATCGTGTTTTGGTCAAAGGCCATCCTTCACAAGCAGTAATCGAAAAGTGGTCTCAGGGTGTGATGTTAGATGGAAGAAAAACGCTGCCTGCTCAAGTAAATCTTATAGAAAGTTTTGCAACAAATAGCTGTTTAGAAATAGTTTTAAAGGAGGGCAGAAATCGCCAAATTCGTCGCGTAGCCGAGATTTTGGGACATCCAGTTATTAAATTACATAGAACTGCTATAGGCGCGATTAAATTAAAAAACCCCAAAGAAACCTTTTTACGTGAAGGTCAATATCGTTCTCTAAAGGATGAAGAAATTCGCTTTTTGCGAAAGAGCATTAAGCACAAAACTATTAAAGACTCAGCTGAGGTAAGGAGCGTAGCAAAAGCATGAAGTGGTTTAAGGTAAAAAGAAAAAATAATCAGCAGCCAACACTCACTCTAGAAGAACAACGAGCCGAAAAGCTGAAAGAATTGGGCGCTCAACTTTGGGCGGCGCGTCAAGAGAGGAGTTTGTCTCTAGAAGAAATGATGGTGATTACTAAAATTTCGCGGCGACTATTGCAGGCGATTGAAGAAGGTAATCTCGAAGATTTGCCAGAACCAGTTTATATTCAAGGCTTTATTCGGCAATATGCTGATGCGTTAGGTTTTAACGGTGCAGAATTTGCGAAGGCTTTTCCTGTGACTGCTATGGCGGTTGCTACCACAGCACCCGTTTCTGTGAATCGGTCGATGAAATTATTACGACCAGTTCATCTTTACTTGCTGTACATCTTTGTAATTATTTGCTCTGTTAGCAGTTTGTCTAAAGTATTAAACAGCGCTGAATTTAGTGCTGATAATAATCAGTCGCAACCAGAAGCTGTTTCACAGCCTGCACCTAATTCAGACAAGGAGAATACAACAGCCCAGTCTGTGAGCGATAATCAAGACAATCAAACTGTACAGATTGGTGTCACCTTGAAGGCAGCATCTTGGATTCGTGTAATTGCTGATGGTAAAACCGAGTTTGAGGGGGTTTTACCAGAGGGAAGCCATCGCGTTTGGAAAGCGCAAGAGCAACTAACAGTAAAAACTGATAATGCTGGTAGCGTGATGATGAGCGTTAATCAAGAAGAAGCCAAGCAAATGGGAGAACCTGGGAAACCAGAAGAAGTGAAAATTGCTGCGGCCAAGCCTCAATCTTAATTACGATGAGGGAGCGAAGAGGCTGGGGAAATGAGGTGCAGGGAGCAAGGGGGAAATATTCTCTCCCTTGCTCCCTGCCCCCTGCCCTATTTCCCTCATTTTTGTTTAGGAGCGCGGCCGTATAATTGGGTGAGAGTTTTTAAGCGATCGCGCAATTCTTGAGTTACTACATCTGAGTGATAGCGCCAGCCCCAATTACCTTCAGCCACACTGGGGAAATTCATTCGTGCGTCGGTTCCTAAGCCTAAAACATCCTGCAAGGGAATAATTGCTTGATTAGCAACGGAACTTAAAGCCAGGCGAATTAAATCCCAATGTACGCCTTCAGGACTAATACAACCTAAATAAAGTAAAAAGTTGCGTTTTTCGTAATCATTGGCTTTGTCAAACCAGCCCACTGTTGTGTCATTGTCATGGGTTCCGGTATAAACTACAAAATTTTGCGAGTAGTTAAATGGTAAAAATGGATTACCGGGATCAGAACCAAAGGCGAACTGTAACACTTTCATCCCCGGAAATTCATACTTGTCCCGTAGCGCTTCTACCTCTGGCGTAATTACTCCTAAATCTTCAGCTAATACAGGTAGTTTACCTAGCGCTTCTTTAATTGCATCAAACAATTCTTCCCCAGGCGCTTTCACCCACTCGCCATTAATCGCAGTTTCTTCACCTTGGGGAACAGCCCAATAAGCTTCAAATCCTCTAAAGTGGTCAATGCGAATCACATCTAAATAATCCAGCATTGCTTCAAAGCGACCTATCCACCACTTAAAATTCTGTTTTTGCAATTCTTCCCAGTTGTAAACCGGGTTGCCCCACAATTGACCAGTAGCACTAAAATAATCTGGTGGAACTCCCGCCATTAGTTTCGGTTCTCTGGTTTCTTCATCCAGACAAAAGATATCGGGATGCGACCACACATCGGCACTATCTTGCGCTACATAAATCGGAATATCGCCAATAATTTGAATGCCACTCATATTGGCATAAGCTTTGAGTTCCGACCACTCACGGAAAAATTCAAATTGGATGAATTTGTAATAAAAAATTTCCGCATTTAACTGCTGCTTTGCTTGCTCAATTGCGGCTGGTGCGCGCTTGACTAGTTCTGGTTCCCAAGTATGCCAGCTTGCCCCGTCATTGGCATCTTTCAGTGCCATAAATAAGGCATAATCATCTAACCAATAAGCTTTGCTGTCACAAAAACCTGCAAATTCAGTTTGTTGTAGAGGTGTTGCTTGGTTTTGAAAATTTTTGCAGGCTTTTTTGAGCAGTTGAGTTTTAATTCCTATAACTTTGTCGTAGTCGACCTGATAATTGTTAAATTCTGGCAGGTTAGCAAAGTCTTCGTCAGAGAGTAAACCTTGTTCTTGGAGCTTTTCGGGACTAATGATGAAGGGATTACCCGCCATTGCGGAATAAGCAGCGTAAGGAGAATTACCATAACCAGTTGGCCCCAAAGGCAAAACTTGCCAATATTGCTGGTAGCTTTCTCTGAGAAAATCAATAAACTTATAGGCTTCTAAGCCTAAATCACCAATACCAAATCGGCTGGGAAATGAGGTAGGATGCAGCAAAATGCCGCTGGATCTGGGAAAAGGCATATTTATTTAATTTCAAGTATAAGTCTGAAGGACACGCTGGGCGATCGCATTGAATCTACCACAGAACAGGAGGTTCTTTTTAGCAGAGTCAAGGGTCAATAGTCCAAAGTCTAAAGTAGTTCATTTTGACCATTGACTCTTGACCGTTGACCATTGACCATTGACTCTTGACCATTGACCATTGACTAATGACTATGAATTACCGCAATCCTGCTCCGACGGTTGATATCATCATCGAATTAATTGATCGACCACATCGGCCAATAGTGTTAATTGAAAGGCTTAATTCTCCGTTTGGTTGGGCAATTCCCGGTGGTTTTGTTGACTATGGCGAACCTGTGGAAGTAGCCGCAAAGCGGGAAGCTGAGGAAGAAACAAGTTTACAGGTGGAGTTAATTGAACAATTTTTGGTGTATTCTGACCCCAATCGTGATCCTCGTCAGCATACGATTAGCATTGTATTTTTGGCGACAGCTACAGGGGAGCCAAGGGCGGGAGATGATGCTAAGGGTATAGGTATTTTTGAGTCTTGGCTTGTGCCGAGTAATTTATGTTTTGATCATGACCGCATTCTGCGTGATTATTGGCGTTATCGGCATTATGGTATACGTCCACGGTTGGGGATTTAGAAACGAACCGCAGAGGCGCAGAGGACACGGAGAGAGGAATACTGGTGGCACGGAATCATGGAGATTATACTGTGTCAGTAGTATTCAAAGGTGCATTATGTATGCTGAGGAACTGTTAGAAAAATATGCCGCAGGGGAACGAAAATTTCATTCAGTAAATTTGAGTGAAGAAAATCTTCAAGGCTTAGACCTTAGTGAGATAGATCTATACAATTCAAATTTAACTGGATCTGATTTAAGTGGGACAACCTTAAAAAAAGGAAACTTTAATAGTACAAATCTTACTAAAGCATCTCTTAAAAATACAAAGTTAAATTCAGTCAGCGCTTCTTCAGCAACATTTTATTGGACAGACCTTAATGGTGCTGATTTAAGTTGGTCAAATCTTAGTAGTGCTAATTTAAATTATGCGAACTTAGAACAAGCGAAGCTGACAGGTATAAATCTAAGTAGTGCAAAATTAATTTATGCAAATCTAGATACGGCAGATTTGAGTGGAGCAAATCTTAGTAGTGCAGAGCTAAATGTAGCTTCATTAGCTGGAGCTAATTTAAGTAAAGCTAACCTAACCAAGGCAAATCTAGGTGATGCTTATTTAATAGGATGTGACTTAACTTTGGCAAATTTAACTGAAGCTATATTGGAAGATGCTAAACTCCAAAACACTAAATTTCATAGAGCAAATCTCTACAAAGTGAATTTGTCAGGGATGAACTTAACTGGTGTAGACTTTACAGCAGCATCTCTACAAAGTACAAACCTTATAAAATCAAGGCTCCAAGGCGCTAATTTAGAAAGAGTTAATCTGCGATTGGCAAATTTAACGAACGCAAATCTGGATGGAGCAAATTTGAGGAGGGCTGACTTAACTGGTGCTGATATTTATGGCGCAACCTTTATAGATGCTGACCTAACTGGTGCGATAATGCCTGATGGAGAAATTTATAAACCGATCGCCTCTGAGATGGAAGTCGGTAAACAGGTAGTATCGTTAGAAAAAGTAATATCTATGACACGGCAAGTTATTAATACTGATCAAGCACCTGCACCAGTGGGGCCATATAATCAAGCGATCGCAGCTTCTGGACAAATGATATTTGTGGCTGGACAAATTGCGATCGATCCCCGGTTGGGTGATGTTGTTTACACTGATGATATAAAAAAGCAAACTGAGCAAGTATTAGCAAATCTAGAAGCAATTTTAAAAGCTGCTGGGGCAACTTTTGCTGATGTTGTCAAGACAACTGTGTTTTTAGCTGATATGAATGATTTTGCGGCTGTGAATGCAGTTTACGCTAAATACTTCCCTGAAGATACAGCCCCAGCGCGTGCTTGTGTTCAAGTATCGCGTTTGCCAAAAGATGTCATGGTAGAAATTGATTGTATCGCAGTGATTTAAAACTAGTTGATCGGCAATAGCAATCCTATTGTGTTTGTGAGAATTGCGCTTATTCAGATCCCCGACTTCTCAAAGAAGTCGGGGATCTTGTTTCTCACGGATGTTTGCTTACTCATAAGTGTGTGGATGAGGAGGCTGAGGTTTTGTTAAAAATCTTGCCAGCCATGCTAAAACCATAATTAATAAACCAACAGATATTGGTCGTATTTGGTTTTGTAATAGCAGGATTTCTAAATCACTAAAATAACGGTTGAGCAGTTGGGAAATAAAAATAAAAGCTACTAACCAGAGGATGATGCCAATAGGAGTTAGGATTGCTAATAATCTAACTGTTTTATTAACTCTTCTGTGATTTTGCCAACGTAAAGCCAGCCAACATCCCAGTACTTCTCCAATCCACCAACCAAGAAATTGACCAATTACAGGTGGTATTAATCCTTCTAATTCAGCATTTGGCATAAATGTAATCACATAAATTCTGCCTAGATAACCACCTAAATATAAAAGTGATACAGCCCCGATTAAACTACCTATAATTGCTGCTAAGTATCCATTTGTATTGTTTCTAAATGACTGCATATTGTCTGCGACACTTACGCTGCGCTAACGGAGGTACTCTTCACAAAGACAGAATAACTGTCTTTGCTAAATAAAAACTTAGATGCACCCTAAGTCAAGCTTGAATCTTGCTCTTCTAATTGTCCGTAAAAGCCTCAAATTAAAAACTAACTCCTCAGTTTTGCTACGCAATTAAATTTGGGGTAGTTGAGTCTTTTTACGACAGAATTTTTCATTACTTACAAGAAATTTCTGCTTTTAATTTTATCGTATAGTATCATACTGAAGTCACACATATTATATTACCAAAATTATGCAAACATTACATACACCATCATTCCTAAGCACTTTTTGGGAAAGCTCCTTTAATTTGAAACAACATATACAAGGATTTCTGAACCTAGATTCAGTGTCGCTAGAAACAAAGTTAAAATGCAGTCAGCAACAAATGGCTGAGTTAGGTCATAAAGACTTCGATTGGGAGAAAGCAACCACTTTTTATCGTGAAAAAGTAAATGAACTCTATTTGTTTGAACTAGGCGCATGGCACTTAGGTAGTCAAAACTATATAGGTGATACTCTGCGTTTAATTGCCGATCATAGCCAAGGTCGAGTATTAGATTTTGGTGGAGGTATTGGTACTCACAGCATAGCCGCTGCTCTTTCTCCTCACGTTGAACAAGTAATCTATTGTGATATCAATCTGACTAATCGTGATTTTGTTGAGTACCGAGCTAAGGAATTAGGTTTGAACGATAAAATAAATTTCTGTCTCGAAATACCACCAGACATAAATTTTGATACTATTGTTTGCTTTGATGTTTTAGAACACTTACCAGACCCTAACCACCAACTATTACAGTTTCATAAACTTCTCAAAGATGAAGGTAAAATAATACTTAACTGGTGCTTTTTTAAAGGTTTTAATCAAGAACATCCTTTCCATTTAGATGACACAGAGATGATAAACAAATTCTTCAAGACTTTGCAAACTAATTATCTAGAAATTTTTCACCCTTATCAAATTACAGGTCGTTGCTATCATAAATGGAGCTAAAGTAAAGATTAATATTTACTTTATAAATTTAATCTAAAAATATTAGCCATTAATTAACCTAATTGAATGTCAATTGATATTGATAAATCCACACTAAATTTAGCTATTCAATTAAATTTGTCAGTCGTAAAACTTCAAAAACCCAGTTTATGAGTTTTAGCAAATTATCTAGGATGGATATTGCTCCAATATTAATCAGGCAGTTTCAGGAATTGATTTTTGTATTATCCTTCAACGTGGGAATTTGGAGATAAAACTCCAGCTTGATTTGCTTGCTCAAGCGCAAGGCGGTCATAGTGTTCTTTATCTCTATATTTAATGATTCTGCTAGGTTGACCGCCTACAATTGCTAAAGGTTCCACGTTAGAAGTTACAACTGTACCTGCTGCGATAATTGCTCCGTCTCCAATCGTAATACCGGGAATAATTAAGACATTGGCTCCAATCCAAACATTCTGACCAATCACTACAGGTTTATGAATATAAACATCATGTTCGTAAGGTAGAGCGTTACTTTGATAATTGTGATTTGCTGATAAGATGACAACGTTAAATCCGATTGTAGTGTTGTCACCAATTGTAATTCCACCACGACCATCTAATACAACGTTAGTACCGATGTAAATTTTATTGCCAAAGGAAACATTTTGCGGATGATCAATCCGAATATCATCTCTAAATCGCACACGAGAACCGACAGATTTTAATTGTTGCTTTAGTTGTTGATGTTTATATTTCTTGATTTTAGTTTGCAAGTATTCTTCCCACTTGACAATGTGAGGGATAAAAGATAGTAATATGCGCTCTAATTTATTTGTAATTTTATGGCTAATTTGTTTCATGGGTTTTTTGAAAGATTATTTTTAGTATTCCCTGAAGATTAGCGATCGCTTACAGTGTTAATAATATTAAAATCGCAAGTATACCCCGCCTTTCCGATTAGATGGGTGGGGTAATATACTTATACTTAGGCGAGAGGTATTCATCAAAACTCTAATCTTGAGGTTCAATACCTGCCGCTCGCAATTGTGCTGCTAGTCGTTCAGCACGTCGATGTTCTTGTTCAGCACGTTGTCGTTCTTGTTCTGCTAACTCAAAACCCCAGAATAACAGGTTTCCTTGTTCATCCCACCACCGCAACCAATGGCCTGTGCGGTTTTCACGAGTACCTTGCCAAACGCTAAGGGAAAGATTCATTTCGCTAATCCAGTAATGTTGGCTCTCGTTAGGGATTTGGATGGTGTATCTACCTGTATTGTTATCTAGGCGATAAACTTCTAAGTTACCGCTATCAGGTTCAAAGATGGCATAGTTTGGCACTTTTAAGATGCGCTCATAGAAAAACCATTTCCCAGGAGGATAGGTCGGTTTGGCAGAATACTCTGTTCCTTCTGTATCGGAAATAAATTCCATCACAATTGCGGGGATGTCGCCTTGCAGTTGGGGAGTATAGCTGCGGATTACTTCTGCTTTATCAACGGTGATTTTGGGAATATATGCCCAATCAGGAGCTTTAATGACCGTTTTTCCATCTAAAGTTGCACAAATCCCATAATTAGTTGATGTAAAAGCATTTTCAGGGATTTTTCCGGCGATTTGTAAGCTTTCGGTGAGGGCTGCGGCTATGGCTGGTTGGTTGATGTTATCCACTGGCTCATCTGGAAGAACGTAATCATCGGGTAGTTTTTCCCAAGTGACTTGGTAGTTTTGGGTGATGATGGCTGTCATGTTGAGTAGGGGTGTGGGGGGATAAGGGTGTGAGGGTGTAGGGGAGATTCTATAACCTGTTCCCTATCACCTATTACCTATTCGTCATCGTCTGGATCAAAATCGCTATCTTCTAGTGTTTGATGGGGAATGGCAGCAATAATCGCATCAATTACTTTGGATACTGGTAAGATTTCCAGGTTAAGGTCGGGAAATTTTGTGCCTTTGGGGACGATCGCACGTTTAAATCCCAATTTAGCTGCTTCTTTTAACCGCAGTTCCATCTGGGAAACGGCGCGGACTTGTCCACCCAAGCCGACTTCCCCAATTAATACTGTACCGGGATCGACGATGCGATCGCGGAAACTGGCAACAATGGCGATCGCTACTCCTAAATCTACGGCTGGTTCGACTACACTCAATCCACCCGCCGAAGCCACATAAGAATCTAGCTTTGACATGGGAATTCCCACACGCTTTTCTAAAACCGCGAGAATTTGGACTAAGCGGTTGTAGTCTACACCAGTACCGGCGCGTCGGGGTGAGGGGTAACTTGTCGGACTAACCAAGGCTTGCAATTCCACTACAATCGGGCGTGTACCTTCGCAAGCAACGACAATGGCTGTACCTGGCGCGGGATCATCTCGATTACCTAAAAATAACTCTGAAGGGTTAGAAACTTCTCGCAGTCCATGTTCTACCATTTCAAAGATGCCGATTTCGTGGGTAGCACCGAAACGGTTTTTGACTGTTCTTAATAAGCGGTGGGAAGCAAAGCGATCGCCTTCAAAATACAATACTGTATCTACTAAGTGTTCTAAAACTTTCGGCCCAGCGATCGCACCTTCTTTGGTGACGTGTCCGACAATTAACATCGTGATGTCTTCGTGTTTCGCCACTTTCATCAAGGCTGCGGTACATTCCCTTACCTGGGCGACAGAACCAGGTGCAGATGTCAGTGCGGGAAAAAACACGGTTTGAATACTATCAATCACCGCCACATTGGGTCTGAGAGAATCTATTTCCCGTAAAATTTCTTCTAAATCAGTTTCTGGTAAGACATACAAATCTGCACCTATACGCTCAGAGGAGTCTGTTACCGTTTCTACTTCTAATACTTCGGTATTTACTGTGACTGCCGATTCTTCTGTATCTAAGGCTGCTTCTGCTGCTGTGCCATTACCATTACCAACCACACTCACCGATTTAGAAACACCCAAACGCAACGCCCGCAATTTGACTTGCTGTCCTGATTCTTCTCCCGAAACATAGAGAATGCGGTATCTCTGCGCCAATTGATTTGATACTTGCAACAATAATGTAGATTTACCAATCCCTGGATCACCACCGATTAATACCATTGAACCAGGAACAACACCACCACCCAAGACTCGATCTAATTCTCCATAGCCAGATTCCCAGCGCGTGACTTGGCGATCGCTAATTTGATCAAATGTCAGCGATGCCCTTGGTTTTGCTGGTTTAGCATGAGATTTCCCATTATTTTGCTCCTTATGCCAACTGCCGACTCCCCCTCTTGTGGGTACATCAACGGAAGATTGTATGGCAATTTGTTCTTCTAAAGAATTGAAGGTTCCGCAATTAGGACACTTACCAAACCACTGGGGAGATTCTGCACCACATTCGTTACAAATGTAAAAGGTTTTAGGCTTAGGCATTCTTAAATCTTAATTAAGTTAATTAATCTTAATTTTTTCTTAATTCTTACAAAAAACTAAAGTCAAAGAAAACTGGTTTTTCCAGCATTTTTCAAATCAATTGTGGGAATGATATCTTAATATTATGGTATTAAAAATTAATCATGAAAAATTTTAGTTAAGGAGCGTTGAGAAACTTGGAAAGTCATAAAGAAAAAATCCTGGTGGTAGACGATGAAGCCAGCATTCGCCGGATTTTAGAAACGCGCCTTTCTATGATTGGCTACGATGTTGTGACTGCTGGCGACGGCGAGGAAGCGTTAGAAACTTTTCGCAAATCCGATCCTGATTTAGTGGTTTTGGATGTAATGATGCCAAAGCTAGATGGCTACGGCGTGTGTCAAGAATTACGTAAAGAATCAGATGTCCCTATTATTATGCTAACAGCCTTGGGGGACGTTGCCGATCGCATCACTGGGTTAGAATTAGGTGCTGATGACTACGTAGTTAAGCCATTCTCCCCCAAAGAGCTAGAAGCACGGATTCGCTCAGTTTTACGCCGCGTAGATAAAACAGGTGCGTCGGGAATTCCCAGTTCTGGGGTAATTCACGTAGGCAATATCAAAATCGATACCAACAAGCGACAAGTTTACAAAGGTGATGAGCGCATTCGCTTGACGGGAATGGAATTCAGCTTACTAGAATTGCTAGTTAGCCGTTCTGGAGAAGCTTTTTCCCGTTCCGAGATTTTGCAGGAAGTTTGGGGATACACACCAGAACGCCATGTAGATACGCGGGTGGTAGATGTGCATATATCTCGGTTACGAGCAAAACTAGAAGACGATCCCAGTAACCCGGAATTAATACTGACTGCAAGAGGTACGGGTTATTTGTTTCAACGCATAATTGAACCTGGAGAAGAGTAAATAGGCAGAGGAGCAGAGGAGCAGGGGAGCAAAGGAGAATAACTTTTGGCTATGAACAAAAGACAAATGACCATTGACCAATGACCAAACCTGATCCCAATCGAGTTTTGCGCCGTTTACCCATAGTTGTCGGTGGGTTAGGCGCTATACTTTTGCTGATTAATCGGTTATTGACACCAGAACTTACAGAATCCCAATCTCGTGGAGATGTTTTGGGCGTAATTTTGAGTGCTGTGTTAATTTTAACGGGTTTAATTTGGCAGCAAGTACAGCCGCGATCGCCTGATGCTGTTGAACTGATTGGGGAAGAAGGTTTTGTGCTTGCAGATGACTTACCAGAAGCCGTGAAAACAGAACTAGCCTGGGCATCTCGGATGATATTAACTAACACAGTCACGCGATCGCTGGTAGTTGTATATCAAGGCAAAGTTTTGTTACGTCGCGGTATTCTGGGACTTAAATCTGAAGTAGTACCAGGGGCAATCATAAAACGAGTACTGGAAAAACAACAGCCAGTTTATTTAGTTAATTTAAATATCTACCCCGGCAAAATTGAATTTGATTACTTACCCGAAAATACTCAAGGGGTAATTTGTCAACCCATTGGGGATAAAGGCGTGATGATTTTAGGAGCAAATGCACCTAGAAGTTACACCAAACAAGATGAAAATTGGATTGCTGGCATTGCTGATAAATTAGCTGTCACAATTAGTTTGTATATGTAATGGTTTAATTTTTAAACGCAGAGGTAAATGCAGGAAAACCCAAAGTAACCAGAGTATGCTTACAGCTAATTATTTACTTTATTTTCCTATCTTGACTCGTATATTTGAAAAATTTTACAGCTTATGCAAATTATTTATTGGTTATTAATTGCCTTAATGATTGTCGGAATTATTGGCGCTGTAGTCCCAGCCATTCCTGGAAGTAGTTTAATTTTAGCTGCCATTATTATTTGGGGACTTGTTAGTGGTTCTTTCGCAGCAATTAAGATACCTTTAATCGTCACAATTCTAGTTTTGCTTTTAAGTGTCGGAGTTGATTTTTTAGCCAGTTACATAGGAGCAAAACAAGCTGGCGCTAGTAAATGGGGACAAATTGGCGCAGTTGTTGGTTTAGTTTTAGGAATCTTGGGATTATTACCAGCTTTACCCTTTGGCGGGCCATTGTTAGGAATGTTATTTGGGCCGCTAATAGGTGCAATTATTGGTGAATTTATTTACCGCCGAGAATTATGGCCAGCAGTCAAAGCAGGTATTGGAATTGTCGTCGGTACATTAGTAGGGAATTTGATT
Source organism: Nostoc sp. C96 (assembly GCF_059384975.1). Classification (NCBI taxonomy): domain Bacteria; kingdom Bacillati; phylum Cyanobacteriota; class Cyanophyceae; order Nostocales; family Nostocaceae; genus Nostoc; species Nostoc sp. C96. The sequence continues at coordinate 4,538,725 of NZ_CM182020.1, forward strand.
CAGGGTTTGTTAGCAGTTGCAGCGGTTGCAGTTTTTATAGTCACAACCTGGCCACAAGTATTTAGTGGATGACGAAGTAAGTATTTGATAACATTTGGCAGACACGCACACAGGCTTGTACTTGTTCGTCCGTTGGGTTTATCATCATATCCCTCAGTTGTGACTTATCCCAACGTAACACTCAATATATTAATTATTTTGCGGTAACTACTCAGATTAGTCCATGCTTAAGCGATAATAACTACACCTCCAGACAGATGCACAGTTATGACCTGCTGCCTAGATCCAGCTTGCCACAACCCACCCCATTTTGATGGCGTAGAGTACTGCTCTAGCTGTGGTGCGCCATTAATCGCTTTGAGAAACCGCTACCGTCCAATTCAATCAATCGGTGGCGGGGGATTTGGTAAAACTTATCTAGCAGAAGATATCGACAAACTTAATGAGTCTTGCGTCATCAAGCAATTTGCACCGCAAGTCCAGGGAACAGGCGCACTCAAAAAAGCCACAGAACTATTTGAACAAGAAGCAAAGCGACTGCAACAGTTAGGCAAACATCCGCAAATACCCACACTGTTAGCGTATTTTAATGAAGATAAACGCCTGTACTTGGTACAGGAATTTATTGAAGGACAGAATTTATTAAAAGAATTACAACAGCAAGGACATTTCACTGAAGATAAAGCTAGGGAATTATTGCTGGATTTATTAGATATTCTCAAAACAGTTCATCAACAAAAAGTTATTCACCGCGATATTAAGCCAGAGAATATTATTCGCCACAGTAATGGCAAGTTAGTACTGATTGACTTTGGTGCATCCAAGCAACTGACCGCAACAGCAGTGACGCAAGCAGGAACCCAAATTGGTTCTTTTGGTTATGCACCTATGGAACAAATGCAAGGTGGCGAAGCTTTACCCTCCAGTGATTTATATAGTGTTGGTGCAACTTGCTTTCACCTGTTGAGTGGAACCCACCCTTGGGAGTTATGGAAACGACAAGGTTATGGGTGGGTTTTTAGTTGGAGAGATCATTTGCGACAAGGGGTGAGTCAAGAATTTGGGCAGATGCTAGATAAATTATTGCAAGAAGAATCTCATCACCGTTATGAGTCCGTAGAAGAATTATTAAAGGATTTAAATCCACCACAGCCTTCTGTAACTCACATCCAGCAAGACTTTGCAAACTTCCCACCAACACAATTACCAATACATCAACAACTAGTTTCATTTTCACCATCATCGTCACCAGCCATAGCATCTTTTCAGGATCAAGTACTCACAAAAGAAAAATTAGTAGAGTCACCAGTAAATCCAGAAGTATCATCACAGCAATCGAGACAACATATTAAGTTGGCAAAACACTTGGTGCTGGGTGTTGCTATTACCTTAGTAGGACTTCAAATATATGGTTATGTTCGTTATGGCTTATTTCCGACTAATTCAATAGCTTTAATTAGCCGTGAATTAACTGGTAAAACTAGCGAAATGTTCTTAAGAGGAACTCTCACAGGTCATGTGAAGTCAGTTCGTTTCGTCGTCTTTAGCCCAGATGGTAAAACCCTTGTTAGTGCTAGTCGTGACAACACCATCAAAGTGTGGAATCTGGCAACAGGAAAGGAAATCCGCACCCTGGAAGGGCATACAGATGGTGTGAGTTCTGTGTCCATCAGCCCAGATGGCAACACCCTTGTCAGTGCTAGTCGTGACAAAACCATCAAAGTGTGGAATCTCTTAACAGGAAAGGAAATCCGCACCCTGGAAGGGCATACAGATGGTGTGAGTTCTGTGTCCATCAGCCCAGATGGCAACACCCTTGTCAGTGCTAGTCGTGACAAAACCATCAAAGTGTGGAATCTGGCAACAGGAAAGGAAATCCGCACCCTGGAAGGGCATACAGATGGTGTGAGTTCTGTGTCCATCAGCTCAGATGGCAACACCCTTGTCAGTGCTAGTCGTGACAAAACCATCAAAGTGTGGAATCTGGCAATAGGGAAGGAAATCCGCACCCTGGAAGGGCATACAGATGGTGTGAGTTCTGTGTCCATCAGCCCAGATGGCAACACCCTTGTCAGTGCTAGTAGTGACAAAACCATCAAAGTGTGGAATCTCTTAACAGGAAAGGAAATCCGCACCCTGGAAGGGCATACAGATGGGGTTAGTTCTGTGGCAATTAGTGCAGATGGCAAAACCCTGGCCAGTGCTAGTGGAGACCAAACTATCAAAGTTTGGAATCTCGCAACAGGGAGAGAAATCCGCACACTCACATCTTATTCTGACGGGTTTAGTTCTGTTGCCATCAGCCCAGATGGCAAAACTCTAGCCCGTGGGAGTATGGACAAAACCATCAAAATTTGGAGGCTACCGTAGTCATCACTGAGTTAGTAGATTTTGAGTGCAATTGGCCTGCTGATTAACTATCTCACTCATCACTTCAAGAGTAGTATTAGTATGGCGTTGGTCTTTTAATGTAGTGTTTGCAGTAGATGATCGCACCATTTTTACCAGGTGCGATCTACTATATTGAGGAATAACTAAACAGTCTGTAACGATTTCTGCGCTTCTAGGGCGACTGCTTCAACTTCATCATTTACCAAAGTTTCTAATATAGATTTTGCTTCTGCGCCACCTAACCGTGCTAAAGCTTGGACAACTCTATAGCGCATTTGCCAGTCGGGATTGGTAGAATATGGAGCTAATAAAGGAATTGCTTCCATATTTCCTAAGTCTCCAAAGGAACTGATAGCAGCAGTTTGCACTAATTCGTTTTCGGATGAAAGTGCTTCTTTGAGTAATTTAAAAGAACGCGGATCACCTAACTCGCCTAATGTGGCAATAATGCTGAATTGAACTAACCACTCACCAGTAGAGTGGTAAAGCTGCTCTAAATCTGCAAACGCATCGTGTAGTTTTAGCGCACCTAAACAGTCGGCGGCGGCGGCTTGCACGTCAGCTTCGGGGTCATTGAGCAAGCGATCGCGTAAAATATCCAAAGATAATTGCAAATCTTGTGTACCGAGTGTATCCATTTGACTCACTGCTGAGTACCGCACTCTAGAGTTGCTATCGCCTATAGCAATCTGCACTAGTTCCAAACCAATCACAGGTTCTAAGTCACGGATTTGATTGACAGCACGCAAGCGATCGCCCAAATCCTCAGAACTGAGCATTTGTCTTACCGACTCAGGAGTAATACTCATTTAATAATCCTAATTTCAAAGATGTTTTAAAAAATAGTCCATAGTTAATAGTCAAATGTCCATAGTCAATAGTCAAGAAACTCCTAACTAATGACAAAGGACTAATGACTAATGACTATCAACTTGCTGCCATTGCCCGAATCACATCACCACGGGTAAGAATGCCAACTACTTGACCTTCAGTATCTAATACAGGTAAGCGATGCACATTGCGATCGTGCATCATTTGTGCTGCTTCTTTTAATGTTTTGTTGGGAGAAATTGTTACAGCATTTTTGCTCATAACTTCTCCAACAGTTTGCCCTAATGCTTTATGTAAATCGCGATCGTAAGTAGCAGGATTTTTTAAATAGATGACACTATCCAAAAACATGATGTAAGCAGGTGGAGTTACGCCAGTTTCTTGCCACATCAAATCTGTTTCGGAGATAATCCCCACCAATTGACCGACATCATCCACCACAGGTAGCCCACTGATGCGTTTCTCTGCCAAAATTTGAATGGCTTCCTTCAGAGGAGTTTCCGCCCGCACAACAATCGGGTCACGGCTCATTACGTCGGCAACAGTTTTAGACATTTGCTTGCAGACACCATTTTTTATAGTCCCTGGCATTATTGTAGAAAATTGCCGCCATGAACTGAATTGAGTTAATACATTGTTACTTGTGAACAATCTTGATTAATCATTAGCGATCGCAGTTATTCAGCGATGATGAATCCCAGACCATAATGCTGGATAGTCAAAAGACAGCTTTACTCAGCACTCAACACTTTATACTCAGCACTTTTCAAGGCAGCGATAATTTGACCGTTAGCTTGGGGAAAAGCGTAATTTTCCAGTTCATCTAGGCTTACCCAGCGAATTTCATCACATTCTAACGGTTGGGGAATACCTGCGAGGAAGTGACAGTGATGCACGGTTAAAGTCACGCGCAAATGGGTATAAGTATGGTCAATGGTGATGAGATGGTCTTTCACTGCAATTTCTATACCCAGTTCTTCGGCTATTTCCCGTCGGATACACTCTTCAATTGTTTCTCCTGGCTCAATTTTGCCACCAGGGAATTCCCACAAACCACCCATTGCACCTTGTGGACGACGGCGATCAATTAAAATTTGCTGCTGGTCGTTCCAAATAACAGCGACACCAATAATTTTATGGGGAATAGAACTAATTTCAGTCATAGTTTTATGAGAATGATAGGTGACTGATCAAAAAACTCGGCAGACACTAAATTAGTCTGCCGAGTTTTTTAGATTGATAGTCGAAATTACTTTAATTTATTCAATATTGTCGCAGATGCCGTACAAAGTAACAAGTTATGATTTGATGGCTTTTTAATTAATCTACTATTAGAAATCTATTGAGATTAGCATTGATCAAATCCTCATTGCGTTAGCGATTAGTGGCTGTATTGAAGATGTCGCTAACGCATTACAGGGATTGAGAATTTAGGTAAGGTAGGTTGTCAGGATTCCGCAGGAAACTAATCTGAGTTCTGCACATCGGCTGAGATAAACTCAACAATTTGCCATTACTCTTCAATGTCTTGATGATTGGTTTCCGTACCTTGTAATGCTATGTCAAAGTCCATACGTTGTTCAGCGTTACGTAGGAAATAACCACTAATCATTGCGGAAGCCAGCAAACGGCCAAGGCTCTCCCGACTGGTGGTAATAGTCATATTGAAGTGTTCGGGTGGTAAGTTACCTAACAAACCCACAATGTTGCGTTCCATCACTTGGAAAACTTCGGGAGATGTTGGTTGAGATAACTGGCTAACTGTTTCAGGACTTAATGATTTAACATACTGCCACAGAAAGTTGCTGGTTTCCGATGCGTCGCTATTAAAAAATTCTGACACTCGATTGGATTGGTTACTCACGTTTTACCTCCTGTAGTACCGTTGCTGGCTGCTATGTTTACAACTGAGATAATAAGTGCCTGTCGTTTATTTAACCTAGCTGCCTTTTTGGTGTTCCTGTTAAATAATTTAACAAGCACATTCTCGCTTGGAAGTCGGTGTAACCGTACCAAAACCAGAGTATTTTCTCGCCTAATGGTCATTTGTCATGGGTCATTAGTCATTTGTGAACTACTAATGACAATTGACAATTGACTAACTCGCCAAATACTCATTCATCGCAGCTTTGGATTTGCGGAGTTTGTTTAAAGCTTCCCGTTCGATTTGGCGAACTCGTTCACGGCTGATATTTAAGATTTCACCAATTCTGGCCAGGGTTAAAGCTTGACCATCAATTAACCCAAAGCGTAAGGTGATTACTTCTCGCTGCTGGGGGGTGAGTTCTTCCATGACTCGCTCTAAATCAGATGAAAGAGAGGTTTGCATGACAAACTCTTCGGGAGAAGCGCCTGGGTCTTCTAGCATTTCTCCGAGTTCGGTGTCATAGTTATCTCCCAAGCGCAAATCTAAGGAAAGAGGTAAACGGGCTTTTTCGAGATACTCTCTGACTTGTTTGGGAGTTAGGTCTAGTTCTGTTGCCAATTCTCCTACAGAGGGAGCGCGTCCGAGTTTTTGCGATAACTGACGCTGGGCTTTTTTGATTTTATTGAGTTTTTCTGTGATATGAATGGGTAGGCGAATGGTGCGGGCTTTTTCGGCGATCGCTCGCGTAATTGCTTGGCGAATCCACCAGTAAGCATAAGTAGAAAATCGATAACCTTTGGTGGGGTCGAATTTTTCTACGCCGCGCTGCATTCCAATGCTGCCTTCTTGGATCAGGTCAAGTAAATCAACGTTACGCTTGATATACTTCTTAGCTACAGATACTACTAAGCGCAAATTGGCTTCAACCATTCTTCGTTTAGCAATTTCACCATATGCGATCGCTTCGTTCAAATCGGCTATGTCTAGTTTCGACTCTTTTGCCCACTCTTCTAAAGTCGGTTCACGCCCCAACTGACTAGCTAAGGATTCTCTGACTTCTTGTAAAGCGGTTGAACGCTGTACTTGTTTGCCATAACGAATCTCTTCTTCATGAGTTAACAGTGGTACACGGCCGATCTCACGCAGGTAAGTCCGCACGAGGTCTGTAGCTGTCGGAGCGGTCTTCATGGCGCTACTCATTGGTGTTGTTGGGTTGATTGCTTGAGTCATTCAACTAGTAGATAACTAATAAATAGATGTTTGTTTGGGTGCTGCCCAGTTTGACTGGAAACACATATTAGGTTTACGATTTACGCGTCCGTTGGTGTCGGTTGCTTTTATTAATCAAAAATTACGCTCTTAACTGCTAGAGGTTACAGTTTTTCCTGAGTTTGTACAAGTATCTACGGATAGATAAAGGTAGCTAGAACAACACCTTTTCTCTTTAATCTTTATTAAAAATTGTAACATTTATGAGAAATATTGAAAAGCCCCACAGCCGAAAAATGATTGGAATTGAGAATGGTTGTGATAGGTTAACCACAGTAGTGAATAAACCTTTGTTGCTCATCAAACCAGAATGAGAACTATAGACTATGGTTAAGGGGTAGATAAAAGTCATTTGTTTGCTTTGGCTCTGGTGTGAGGGCTGAAACTCCGACAAATCAACTTTTTGGCGTAAGTATAATTACTTGATGTGGCTGAGAGCGATCGCTCTAGGTTAGTTAATAAATATTCGCAGAGAGAAAAATTAGTTTACTCATATTTGTTAAAATATCGCAATAGTAACTATAATGTTTCTTCTATAATAATTACTTAATTTTCCTTGTAAATACTGCTTTAAGCAGATTCATAAAAAAAGGGTAGGAGACAAGCGAAATCTTTAAACTTCCTCCACACCCTTCATACTCCAGTCAAATTCAGTGCCACGCCGGGCAGAGTTACGACTAACGCCTCAGAGAATAATCTTGGAGAGCTTTTACGTCCAAAGTAGTATTTTGCAGAGAACGGATAGCAGCAACGGTAGCCTTAGCCCCAGCAATGGTAGTGATAATGGGGATTTTGTAAGCTAAGGCTGTGCGACGGATGAGTCTGGCATCAGTTTGCGCTTCTTCGCCGGACGGTGTGTTGATAATTAGTTGAATCTTCTGGTTTTTAATCGCGTCAAGGACGTGGGGACGACCTTCGTGAAGTTTCAGCACCAATTCAACCTTTAATCCATTTTCTTGAAGCGCCTGGCGTGTACCGAAGGTCGCCATGACGGTAAAGCCTAAGTCAATAAATTCCTTGACAACAGGAACGGCCGCGGCTTTGTCGCGATCACTCATGGAGACAAATACAGTACCATTGAGGGGTAAACGCTCACCAGCAGCTAATTCTGCCTTGGCAAAGGCGCGGCCAAAGTCGCTATCTATGCCCATCACCTCACCAGTTGAGCGCATCTCCGGGCCTAATATTGTATCTGTACCTGGGAATTTATTAAACGGTAGAACTGCTTCTTTCACGGCAATATGTGAGGGTATGACTTCCTCAGTAAAGCCTAATTCCTCAAGAGTTTTACCCGACATAATTAAGGATGCCAACTTCGCCAATTGCACACCTGTAGCTTTAGAAACAAAAGGTACAGTCCGGGAAGCGCGGGGGTTAGCTTCGAGAATGTAAACTTGGGGAGAGTATGAGCTAACACCCACCACCGCAAACTGAATATTCATTAGCCCGACTACTGACAATGCTTGCGCCAGTTGGACAGTCCAAGTTCTGATTTGATTAAGAACTGCGGGAGGGAGAGAAATTGATGGTAAAGAACAAGCGGAGTCGCCAGAGTGAATTCCGGCTTGTTCGATATGTTCCATGATGCCACCAATCACCACTCGTCCATTATGATCAGCGATCGCATCTACATCCACTTCGATCGCATTTTCTAAGAACTTATCAATTAAAATCGGATGTTCTGGTTCTACCTGTACCGCAAAGGTCATGTAGCGTTCCAGTTCTGTATCTGAGTAGACAATTTCCATTGCGCGTCCACCTAACACATAACTAGGACGCACCACGACTGGATAACCAATGCGTCTAGCCACAATCAGCGCATCTTCATAACTCCGCGCAATCCCGTTTGGTGGTTGAGCAATATTTAATTGCTTGAGAATTTGCTCAAACCGTTCCCTGTCTTCGGCGGAGTCAATAGAATCTGGGGATGTACCCCAGATTTTAGTGCTGAGTGCTGAGGGATGTTCGCTAAGTGCTTGTTGCAGAGGTAGTGCTAACTTTAATGGGGTTTGTCCGCCGAATTGGACGATGATTCCGACTGGGTTTTCGGCTTCGATGATGTTGAGAACATCTTCTTTAGTTAATGGTTCAAAGTAGAGGCGATCGCTAGTATCGTAGTCTGTAGAAACTGTCTCTGGGTTGGAGTTGACCATGATAGTTTCATAGCCTGCACCTTTTAAAGCGTAGGAAGCGTGACAGCAACAATAGTCAAACTCAATTCCTTGACCGATACGGTTCGGCCCACCACCCAAAATCATCACTTTGGGTTTATCTGAGGGTAAAACTTCGGTTTCTTCTTCGTAGGTGGAATAATAGTAAGGAGTAAACGCCTCAAACTCAGCCGCGCAGGTATCAACAGTTTTGTAAGCTGGTACAATTCCCAATTCTTGACGATAGGCGCGAACTTCATCTTCTGTGGTTTTGGTGGCGAAAGCAATTTGGCGATCGCTAAATCCTTCCCGTTTTACTGCATATAGTTGCTCTTTCGTCAACTGCTTTAACGGTGTGCGCTTGATAAATTTTTCTGTCTCCAACAACTGCTGCATTTTATCTAAAAACCAAGGGTCAATCCCTGTGAGTTCATAGATTTCCTCATTGGTGAGACCTAGTTGCATAGCGTGACGCACAGCAAAAATGCGATCGGGATTCGGTGTCCGCAATAAGGCGCGGATTTGTTCGCCACTGGGTAATTTTTCGGCTTTATCACAACCCCAACCCGCGCGTCCGGTTTCTAAAGAACGCAGCGCCTTTTGGAAGGATTCGTTGAATGTCCGCCCAATCGCCATTGCTTCCCCGACAGATTTCATCTGTGTAGTTAGCACTGGTTCCGAACCGGGGAATTTTTCAAAGGCGAAGCGGGGAATTTTGGTAACTACATAGTCAATTGTTGGTTCAAAGGAGGCGGGGGTTTTTTTGGTGATGTCGTTGTTAATTTCATCTAAGGTGTAGCCCACGGCTAATTTCGCCGCCATCTTAGCTATCGGGAACCCTGTAGCTTTAGAGGCCAAGGCTGAACTGCGAGATACACGGGGGTTCATTTCAATTACCACAACATCCCCAGTCACCGGATTAACAGCGAACTGAATATTAGAACCGCCAGTTTCTACCCCAATCTCGCGGATGATTTTAATGGACATATCCCGCAACCGCTGATATTCTTTGTCGGTGAGGGTTTGAGCGGGTGCAACGGTGATGGAGTCCCCTGTGTGAATCCCCATCGGGTCGAGGTTTTCGATAGAACAGATAATCACCACGTTATCTGCTAAATCGCGCATTACTTCTAATTCATATTCTTTCCAACCGAGGAGAGATTGGTCAATGAGAATTTGCGATACAGGACTCGCATCAATCCCCACTTGCGCCATTTCTTCAAATTCTTCTTGGTTGTAGGCAATACCACCACCAGTTCCCCCCATTGTAAAGGCAGGACGGATAATGAGGGGATAACTACCAATTTTGCGGGCGATCGCTTTGGATTCTTCTAAAGATGAAGCTGTACCACTAGGACAGACATGCACGCCTATCTTGGCCATTGCTTCATTAAATAGTTTGCGGTCTTCCGCTTTTTCGATCGCTGCTAACTTTGCACCAATTAATTCCACATTATATTGATCGAGAACACCGTTTTTAGCTAAAGCAACGGCGAGGTTGAGGGCGGTTTGTCCCCCCATTGTCGGGAGTAAAGCATCTGGACGTTCTTTGGCGATAACTTTAGCAACTAATTCTGGTGTTAACGGCTCAATGTAAGTGCGATCGGCCGTTTCTGGGTCAGTCATAATTGTGGCAGGATTGGAATTGACTAACACCACTTCATAGCCTTCTTCTCGCAACGCTTTACAGGCTTGGGTTCCAGAGTAGTCAAACTCACAAGCCTGTCCAATTACAATTGGGCCAGAGCCTAACAGCAGTATTTTTTTGAGGTCTTGACGGCGGGGCATAGTCTTGGGGTTGGAGTACGAAAATACAAATCCTGATTATTTTAAGGGTGTTTGCCCTCAGTCATGTTGTTTATTATCAAGTTTTCCAGGTGCGATCGCCGCAGCCAGAGAAAAGGTAGTAGGGTAGCAGATGTGTAGTGAAAGATGAACAAACAACAAATTACTATCGACGAATGACTATTGACGAATATATCTCTATTTACTATCTCATGTGCCTGACTCGTCTTTACTAACTCAGTATCCAGATTTTTTTGTGTTTACAGTTTTAATTAATTCTCAAAACCCAAACTCTCAATTATTTGCCAAGAATTTTTATTTAAGTTGCTGCTAAATCTCATAATTTAAATATGAGTTTCCAACTTATATTACTCTTCAACAAGTTATGAAATATTTCTTAAATAAAAATATTTATCATTTACTTAATTGCTAATAATTTTTAATATCTAACTAAATAATAATTTCATCTGGTAATTTTTGGCATATCTAAATAAAAAATGACAGAGATACTGACTACTTCTCTGTCATTTTTTACCTTTTCTTAATGTTCTGTGCTGTCAGATTTTGCCGCAGCAGTATAAAGAATAGACTAGATAATGAGATTTCTAGTTTTGAGCAGGTTGTACAAAACCCAAGGTTAAACTGTCTTTGGCTAAGAAATGAGCTAAATGATAAGCTCGTTCTTCAGTCTTTAACAGAATTTTTTCGTATAAATAGCGTGTCCCACGGTCGCCCAAACTCTCAGCCTGAGCAGCTTGACGACGAATTACATTAATAATTGCTTGTTCGGCGGCTAGGTCATTTTCTACCATTTTGCGCGAAGAATATACGCCATCAGACTCTTGCTCAAAACAGGTTAGTTCTGCCAATTTGCTAAAAGAAGCAGCGGGTACACCACCTAAACCATTAAGTCTTTCGCCAATTTCATGAACGTGATCTTGTACTTCATTGTAACTACTGTTGAAAAACTCATGTAATGAGTAAAATTCTGCACCTTCTACAACAAAATGATGTTTTTGGTATTGCAAGTATAACGCCTGAAAACTAGCTAATAAAACGTTGAGTCCTTCTGTAACTGGAGCAGTAACACTACGGTCTAACAATACAGGATTGTCATAAACCTGACCGAAATTTTGTAACAAAGTTTGTGTATCAGACATAGTTCTCCTCGCTTTTTTGCAGTTACAGTTTTTAACTGCTTAGTTTTTACATATTAACATTCTAAAAATAAAAGCAAGTTCAAAGAATATCATAAATTTCTAAATTTTTTTGTGGCTATAATTGCAAATTTTTGCTTTTTATCGAGTTAATCTGCGCCTACTTCATTAGGCGTATATCTTGAGATTGTAGAAATATTTACTAATAGTAGAAATTACCAAGTAGAAAAATCGCGCATCAGCGAAAACAAGGGAGACATCAGTAAAAAGACAGAAGTCAGGCGCTAGGAGGCAGGATTCAAAAGGGTTTGAGACTAATTCTGCTTTACATTTTCAGTAGAACAACTAGGTTAAATAAGACTATTCTTCATTACCAGTACTCATACCAGCCGAAAGATGGTGGTGTATCGATGACATTGATAGAAACTAAGTGCAGACAGTCATTCTCATCCACAATACTAGTTACCTGAAAATTAAGCTGAAAAAAATTTAAAAAATTTTTGCAAAATTAAAATCAGGTCAAAGCTTGATGACATAAGCGGTTGAGCTTGTGTTTAACCCAAAATTAATGAGAAATTTTCATATTTCCATTAGAGAATAACTGAGAATTGTTCGCACTTAGGTTATCCTTATTTAAAGAAGCTGTAATCCTAAGATTCGTCAGAATCGAGGAGCGAAAGCAAACTAGTTACTGCAAATTTGTCGCACTTTTGAGGGTTCGTCTCTTGAAATCGTTTAGTTCCGGTTCAGAAATAGACCAGAAGTACGTAGTTGAAGTTAATTGGGCAGACCGCTGGCAAGTCTATCAACGTTTAAATGAGTTAGATATTCCCTGTTGCTGTGAGACTAACCAGCCGTTGCAAGTTGAAATTGCTAATCCTTTGGCAATGGTTCAATTTTGGTGTGTGATGCAACGATTTCTCGCCTGCCGTCCAGAACTAATTCAGATTCTTGAGAATAGCTGGCAAAGCCGCTACTGAAAGTAATAAGCAAGGACAGATGTCTGCAAGTTATTACGTGATTAGAACAAAATTATTCAGTAAAAAATAGGGCAAAGAAGATGGGTATAATCTACAGTCAAGAAATTACGGAATTTTGTTTGGAAGGCAGATTTATAGATTTTGTTATTAAAGATGGTTATAAGCTAAAAGGCTTGAAATTAGAAACTTCTGAAGGTGAATGCTATGTAAAGCTGGCTAAACCCTTAAGGGCTGCTTTTGATTTGCGTTTACCCAAAGGTACTTGGCTGCAAGTTGTTGGTACGAAAAAATACGACGAAAAAAAGAGTGAGTATACCCTAAAAGCAGAACGGGTGATGGCTGCACGTTCTGATTTAGGCAGAGTTGCAACCAGCACAGCATTACAGGAACCACCAGCTAGTAATGTGGCTCAAGTCAAACCAGCTAAGACGAAGCAGACAATTTTAATGTGTCAAAAGTCAGACTGTTGGAAACGTGGCGGGAAAGAAGTTTGTCAGGCATTTGAGGCAGCATTGAGCGATCGCGGCCTAGAAGACCAAGTTACTATCAAAGGTACAGGCTGCATGAAAAACTGCAAAGCAGGCCCTAATGTAGTTATGCCAGATAAAACCCGCTACAGCCGCATTCAAACAAAGCAAGTTGCTTCACTAATGGACAAGCACTTTGCTGAAAAGCAGGAAGATAAGCAAACTGATAACTCAGAATTATTACCAATAAAAATCTCTAATTTCAATGAAGTTTCTGTAAAAAATTCTGTAATTTAATGAGAAAATTATAAAGTTAAAAGATTAGTGTGTTCCCTAAAAACTTGGCTACAACTTTTGCAAGGTAGATGCAGGAGTTATAGCTGGGTTTTTTAATATGTTATTGAGTAGCTATTTAGATTACTATTCAGGATAGGCGCTTAAAAAGACTAGCTGATTCTCCATATCTTCAGCAGATTTAGTTGTCATCAACTTCAAAACTCGCCGCATCTGCTCGCCTACTGAATAGTCTTGCATCGAAATAATAATACCTGAATGATTTCTGTTTTCTGTCATGTAAAGACTATGCAACTGGCAGAAATCACCAACATTAAATGTATAAAATACACGCTGCTGTTCAGTTGAGATAGCTAACTGTTCTTCATCACTCAAACCAGTTCTACTTAATTCTCCAACGGTTGTCACATCTACACCCCTTGCTTTTAATGATGCGACAAATCGATGATCCATTGCATCCTCATCTATGAACAACCGTATTTTGCTCATAATGATTGATTCATCGATGCTGCTAGTTGTTCATAACTGGACTTTTCAGCCGTGAGGTACGCTTCAATTTCTGCTCGATTAGCATGATAATAAGTCAATGCTGCATATACTTGCACTAAAGTCAAGTTTCCCATTCTTTCAACTATTTCCTCAGCATTCAGCCCCATTTTGTACCAAGCTGCAACCCTTTGTACAGATATTCTGGTTTCTGCTATGTGAGGACGGCCACCAAGTGTTCCAGGTGTACGAACAATCAATGTACCAATGTCTGTGAAGGTTTGCATTCACTAAATTCCTCTGTTTTAACCTTGATCATAAATCAACAGTTTGATAAGTACGACTACATCGAATCTAGACGCTGACGCAATTTACTACTAAAAGTATCAATTACAGTTACAACTACCAACAGCACTAACATCATAGTTGTGGCTTTATTGTATTCAAAACCATCAATGTAACTCTTTAATTGAAAACCAATTCCACCAGCACCAACTACACCCAACACGGAAGCTGCGCGGATATTATACTCAAACATCCATAAGGTGTAACCTAAACCCAAGGGTAAGACTTGGGGTAAAATGCCGTACTGCATAATCTGAAATCTTGATGCACCCATCACTTGCAAAGATTCTAAAGATTTGGCGTTGACGGCTTCAATGGCTTGTTGGTAGAACTTTGCTAGATAACCAATGGTGTAAATTGCTAAAGCTAAAGTTCCGGCGGGTGCGCCTAAGCCAGTGGCGGCGACGAAAATCAACCCTAAAATAATGGAAGGAACAGAACGGACTGCGTTTTGCAGTAAGTTGGCTAACCATTGCAACCAACGAGGCGCAACATTACTAGCACTAGCGACAGCAATGGGTAAAGATAAAATTGCTCCGATGGTGGTTCCCCACAAAGACATCTGCACTGTTTCTATGAGTGCTTTAATTGCTATATCTATAACCGTGGTATCAGGGGGAAATAGGCGAGAGACAAAATCGGTGATGTAAGGCCAGCTAGATGTTAGTAATTCAAAATCAACTTTGATACCTCGCAAAGCCCATGTATAAACTACAACAATAATTAACAGGATCAGTAAGGGACTGATCCAAGGATAACGGCGAAGAGTTTTTGAATTTAACATTTGACAAATTGGGCTTGCAAGTTTTCACAAAGTCCGTCGTAAACAATGCGTCCGGCTTCTAAAACGATCGCACGTTGACCGTATTGTGCAGCTATACCTAAATCGTGCAACACTGTCACAATCGTCATACTTTGCTGGTGCAATTCTGATAAGGTTTCCATTACCTGTTGACAGGCGACAACATCCAAACCTGTAATTGGTTCATCAGCTAAGAGTATCTGCGGTGATTGAATTAATGCACGGGCGATCGCTACACGTTGTTGCTGTCCACCACTGAGTTGACTAGTTTTTTGATAAGCCTGTTCTTTTAAACCCAACTGTGCAAGTAAATCCATTGCTAAAAGGCGATCGCGTTGGGGGAAACCAAATAATGTCTGCCAAGTTTTCCTTACGCCCAGTCTGCCACACAATACATTATCAATGGCTGACAACTGCCGAATTAATCCGCCTCCCTGAAATAACATCCCCACATTGCGGCGAATTTGGGGTAATGTGCGGGGATTCATTGTCAAACCGTTGATGTAAATTTCTCCCTTGGTGAAGGGGACTAATCCTACAAGCGATCGCAATAATGTAGATTTACCCGCACCGTTGAGTCCCAGTAAAACCACAAACTCGCCCTGTTTAATCTGACAACTAACGTCATTCAGGATAGGACGGTTCAAAGAAGCAGCATAAGCTGTCTCTAGGTTATGGCATTCAATTACAAAATTACCCATCCTATACCTCGAAATCCTATTAATGGCTTTAGATCCCCGACTTCTTAAAGAAGTCGGGGATCTTTTGATTTGTTTTACTGAATTTATGGTGCAATTCCAATGCGAGAAAGGGCGGTGCGAACTGGCGACAAGTGACGGTTATGATCAACTCTCACCAATTCGGTGGAATTATACAGGTTACGTAATAGTTGATTATTTTGTGACTGATTTAACTTGAGTAGAGCGTTGATTAATCTTTCTCTGTCTTGAACTGGGACATCATCATCAATGGCGATACCGTGGGCGGGAACACCGGATATTTTATGTAATATTCTTAACTGGCTTTTTTCTTGGGCGGTGATGTACGGAGGGAACATCGCATACTCAGAAACAACCGCGACATCAGCTTGACCACGCACTACAGCTTGCAACGCTTTGCTGTAATTACCACCGTAAGCAACTTGACCGAAGAAACCATCGAGGCGATCGCGGTTGGGGACAAATCCTTGTTTTACTAACTCACTCACCGGGAAAACGAACCCTGAACCAGAAGTTGGGGAAGTAAACGCCATCCGCTTACCCCGTAGTTGTCCTAGGGTTGCTTGAGCCGTATTTCTGGTTTTTAGTGGGCTATTATTGGGAACAACAAATATGGAATTATAAGTGTATCTACCAGAGTAATTGTCACGAACTTCTGCGAGATACAACTTTGCATTTGCCAATTGTTCAGCCTTCAACGCCGGACGACTGCTAAGAAAAGCTACATCAGCACGATTTGCTCTCAAAGCTTCCACCGCCGCCGTATCATCACCAATCTGCGCTTTGACGGGAATCTTTAACTCGTTAGAGAGAAAGCGGGCGACAGCGTTGGCTTTAGTTTGCAAGTCTGTAGAGTCAGAACGACTGGGAAAAATTACTGTTAAACTATTTAGTCTTCTAGCTTGGGCAAGTAAGTGTGGCGCTTGTTGATTAAGAATGGAGTTAGCATTAGCATTTTTTGTCTGCATCACCCCAAAACTGCCAACAACCAAACCTGTCAGCGCCGCAAATGCAGCACCAGCACCCAATACGCCCCTTTTACTTACAGTCATTTCTAACTCCCCATTAGGAACTATTTGCAGTATTTTTGACAATTAATTTCAACTATCTCAACAAATGAATCTAGAACTTTTGGGAATAAAAGTCAATATGAATTGGATGACTGAATACGGCAAAAGGCTGTTAACTAGCTTGAAAATAAGGAGTAGAGAATGAGTGTCTGGGTGTTGAGATGAAAGCAAAAACAATATCTGCGTGA
Source organism: Nostoc sp. C96 (assembly GCF_059384975.1). Classification (NCBI taxonomy): domain Bacteria; kingdom Bacillati; phylum Cyanobacteriota; class Cyanophyceae; order Nostocales; family Nostocaceae; genus Nostoc; species Nostoc sp. C96. Next base: position 4,555,526 of record NZ_CM182020.1, read on the forward strand.
CGAAGATTTAGATAAAGCCCCCCGCAGCCAATCAACTCAACTGCGATTTCTCAGCAGAGAGTTAATTAAGCATTTACTCATCGGTTCTCTCAAATCTGTCACCAGTACTGTATCACTTTAAACCTTCAAAGCAGATTGTAATAACTCACGCATAGATTGGGCTTGCACATGATTAGGGAAAATTGTTAAAAAGTCTTTTAGGTCTTGAATTGCTTCGAGTTTAATATGCAAGGAAGCACTTTGAGATAGCGCATAATCATACAAATTTTCTGCTGATTTTGAGTCTTCGGCTGCTAAATAGTAGATAGCTAAATTAAAAGTATTACGCCAGTTTCTAGTATCCTTTTCGTAGCTTTGTTTAGCAAGCTTTATGGCAAGTGCTAGGTCAGTTTTTGCTTGATATGTTTGCTGAAGAGCCTGATATACTAAGGCGCGCATATATAAATACTTATCATTATCAATATCTAAATTTATAGCGAGATTAAAATCTAACAGTGCTTTCTGATAACGCCGGATTAAACAATAAGTGAAACCTCGATGTGCCATCACCCAATCATATTTGGGGTCAAGTTCAGTAGCACGGTCGAAATCTTGCAGTGCTTCGGGATAACGCTCCATTAAGCGGTAAGTTACACCTCGACTAGCGATCGCCCAGTCAAGCTTAGGATTAAGTTCAATAGCACGGTCGAAATCTTGCAGTGCTTCGGGATAACGCTCCATTAAGCGGTAAGTTACACCTCGACTAGCGATCGCCCAGTCAAGCTTAGGATTAAGTTCAATAGCACGGTCGAAATCTTGCAGTGCTTCGGGATAACGCTCCATTAAGCGGTAAGTTACACCTCGACTAGCGATCGCCCAGTCAAGCTTAAGATTAAGTTCAATAGCACGGTCGAAATCTTGCAGTGCTTCGGGATAACGCTCCATTAAGCGGTAAGTTACACCTCGACTAGCGATCGCCCAGTCAGATTTAGGATTAAGTTCAATGGCGCGGTCAAAATCTTGCAGTGCTTCGGGATAACGCTCCATTAAGCGGTAAGTTACACCTCGACTAGCGATCGCCCAATGGTATTTGGGATTAAGTTCAATAGCACGGTCGAAATCTTGCAATGCTTCTTGATAACACTCCATTGATTGGTAAGTTCGACCGCGACGTGCGATCGCCCAATGGTATTTGGGATTAAGTTCAATAGCACGGTCGAAATCTTGTAATGCTTCTTGATATCGCTCTATTAATCGGTAAGTTTCACCTCTAGCTGTGATTGCCCAGTCAGATTTAGGATTAAGTTCAATAGCACGGTCGAAATCTTGCAGTGCTTCTTGATATTGCTCCATTAATCGGTAAGTTTTGCCTCGGTATGATAAACCTTCAGGTTCATTTGGAGCTAAATTTATAGCTTCAGTCAGATCTCCTAAAGCTTTTAAGTATTGGTTCGATTGAGCATAAATATCACCACGTCGATATAAAGCTACTGCACGCCACTTGATTTCAAGACAGGAATTACTCAACAATGCTGTGAACATTTCAGCAGCAACTTCATACTGTTTTTCCTCATAAGCTTTTAAACCATTGGCTAATTGTTCACCCCAACGCTGAATTTCATCTACACCCGTATCTTGACCTGCTTGTATCATTCTTTCCGCCCAGCGTTCAGCAAAAGCGCGTTTATTTTTCAGCGCAGCGAGAAATTCATTTAAAGCAGCAGGTAAACTCCTCTGTGGTGACTGACATAAACCGTGATACAAAACATTGAGGGTGTAATTTTGCCAAACAGGATCACGCTGTTTTTTGTCTTCTTCCAGGTGTAAATTATTCCGCAAGGTGTCGTAATAATCTGCTAACTTGCCATGCAAATCAGCCCAGCTTTGCGGAGATACAAGGCGCTTGTGGCGAAGCATTTGAGTTTTGACGACATCATGATAAGCCCAACCATCAGTGCGTTCGTCAATAAATGGCATTTCTTTCAGCCAGCTAAATAAACTATCCGCCTCTTCTTCTCCTCGCAATTTAGCCAACACATCCCGATTTAAACACAGAGGAAGCGCAGCATCTACAGCTAATTGTCGCCGCTTGGGATCATCAATCCATTTTAAAAAGCGTTCTACTGCTGTACCGCTAGGATCGCCTACTTGAGTGGGGTCACTGGGAGTTTCCGCCGCTAAGGTGGCGACTAGTAAAGGTAATTTTCCCGAAAGGCGTAAAATTACTTCAATAACTCGACTGTTAGTAATTCCTTTGCGGGTGAGATATTGTTGGGCTTCTGCTTCTGTAAATGGTTCTAAAGGGAAACGAACCATTAACCCCTCATAAAATGCCCAATGGTTTTTATCTAATTCTTGCCGACCAGCAATAATCATCAATATATTGAGAGGTACTTCACCATAGCGACCATCTAAAACTTCCCGCAGCCAGCTATCGAGAAATTCCTCGCTGCGTTCATAGGTATCAAAGAACAACCCAAGACCAGACTTTTGAGCAATTTTAGAAATATCTTCTAAAAATAAAGGAGTCAGCACCTCCACAGGTTCTTGGACTAAGCGAACTTCGTCTTTATTTGCTAATTTTTTCGCTACATAAGCTGTCCATTCCCCGGCTTGAGTCACCACAGCATCTTCATTTATCAAGCCAAACACCGCACCAGAACCGGGAACTTGTTTAGCCATCCCCATTCCTGCTTTAGCGACAGTTTTCCCGACAAAAGCCGAGAAACCTTGCGGTGCTTCGGGGTCGGTTTCTAATTCCTGACGCTTCTGACGATAAACTTTGTAGCGTTCCGTAAATTGTCCCAGCTTATGACCTTGCTGTTCTAAGTCTTCCGCCAAACGCCCCATAACTTCCGGGATACTTTTTTCACCCTCATCAACGTAAGCCGGGATAATTTTTGCCCCTTCTACAATTTGGCGAAACTGACGCAGCAGTGTAGTTTTACCAACTCCCCCTTGACCCCAAACATTAAATAAAAAGTGGCGACGGGAGTCTTCTAAGGGTAATTCTAGATTTTTGCGAAATAGATTAACTTGTTCCTCTCGACCAACAAACCCTGACTGCTGACGTTGTTTGAGAATATCCTGTAAACTCTTGGGCTTATTTTGCGGATTCATTAAAAGATTCAGGTGTCAGAACTAATACATCCAAGATAACTACTCAGTCAGCATTACCCATTGCGGATTTAGAAAGACTTAATTCTTGGCTATGCAGCCAGTTGTACAATAACAGCGTCAAAACGGTAAATATATAATCTAAGTGCGCGCAGTTTAACCCTAATATGAACTAGTTAATAGCTATTAAAACACTAAAATAAAAGCACATATCGATAACTCATATTGCCCTGGCTATGACAACTGTAATCGCTAGACCTTCATCATTGATTGGTAGTATCAGAATAGAAAAGCTGGATAAGTTTTACCTGTTCAAATTTAACGATCAACTACAAGCACGAATGGAAGAACTGTTAGAACGCAAAAAAGCTGACTTACTAACTCCAGAAGAAGTAATCGAACTTGAAGAAATCGGAGAACTAGATAGAATTTTTACTCATATCAATGCGATGTTAGTAGCTCAAAACAATGATTGATGATGCTACTAAAGTAATTGTCCGAAAACGTGCCAATTATCTGTGCGAGTATTGCCATTCTCCAGAACGCATTTCTACAACAAGATTTACAGTAGACCATTTAATACCAAAATCTATTGGCGGTTCTGATGAACTTAATAACCTAGCCTTGGCTTGTCGTCGTTGTAATGAGCGTCGCTACAACTTTGTCGCCGGATATGACTCAGAGACTAACGCAGTAGTACCTCTATTTAATCCTCGCCAGCAAATTTGGTCAGAGCATTTCTTTTGGTCAGCAGATGGTAAGACAATGATCGGAGTTACCCCCGTTGGTAGGGCAACCTGTAAGCGACTTGATATAAACGATGAACGCTATCCCGAAGATGACTCTATTAGGAGTGCGCGGAGTTTTTGGGTTAATGCTGGCTTACATCTTCCTAGTGAAGATCCAAGAGCAAGCTAGTCGTTAGCGTTATTCTGAACTGAAACTTATTGCTCGTTAACCCTCAAAAGTCTGGTTCCAAACACAAAAATTTTAACTTGAAACGAAAACGTTCTCACTTTTAACCGCAATGCTCTCGTTTCAACCAAGAACATTCTCACTTAAAACAAAAAAGTTCTCATTTGAAACAGAAACATTCTTACTTAAAACAAAAACGTTCTCGTTTCAAACAAGAACGTTCTCACTTACAACAGCAAAATTTTAGCTTTGAACTCGGAGTTTTTCACTTTAAACTAAACCATCCAGGCTCAGAAGCTCAAATGTCGAGTTAATTTCTCAACTTACAAAGCTTGTGGCTGGACTTTTTTAGTTTTCCGCGCAAATCTTCGTCCTAAATCATCAACCATTGTCTCTAAACCAGCGCCTTTACCACTAGCTTTGGCATAGTTATAAACTAGCAACCCCGCAGCATAAGCTTCACTACCCACAGCTACGGATGTATCATCTATCAGTTCTTGCAGTTGTGTCAACGACAGCAAAATCGGATACAAAGCTTCAAATAATTCAATGTCGCGGCGCATTTCATCTAAGTCAAAAGAACGCGGTAAGAAGTCGGGATTTTGTGCAGCTATTTCCAACGCCTTACTCACAAATGCGCGACTCTTATCTCCCAGCTTCGGTAAAGATTTACGCTCCTCCGTTGACAAATCTACTAAGAACGGTAACTTTTCTTTGATGGTCGTAATTGCTTGCATTACCGCCTCCCGGTCTGCTGGGGAAAGTCTAGCACTGACTTTAGATTCTGGCATTTTTCATACACCCTAAATTGTACTTAATTTCAGTATTCCCCAAGTCAGTTAGGCAGTTATAGTTACTTGTAAGCAATTAAGAAAATTTTTTTATACCAACAAACAAGAAATATTTTGCTAATTAACGCCGTGTGCAACTTTATCTCAAACCTAACCCCCAACCCCTTCCCTACAAGGGAAGGGGAGCAAGAATTAAAGCCTCTCTCCGCTGCGGGGAGAGGTTTGGAAAGGGGTTTCAAATATAAACATCGCGTTAATTACAAGGCTTAAACAAGTTTTATGATGGTTTGAGCATAAACAGCACCGAGAACTATTAAACAGAGCAATTATTACTTTCACTGTTGTCGAATAACAGCGTCACAATAGTAAATAGAACTAGTTAACAATCAGTCTGATGTTAGTAAAATGCTAGAAATAACCAAAAATTATGTCATGGATGAAAATCAGCAACCTGTTGCTGTACAAATTTCCATAGCTGACTTTGAAAAAATTGAAGAAATCTTAGAAAATTATGGCTTGATTAAGCTAATGGCTGAGACAGAAGATGAGGAACGTCTCTCTAAAGATGAAGCGTGGAAATATTACCAATCGTTAAAGCAAAAGAATGTGGACAGTTGAATATACTAAAAAGTTTTTAAAAGAATTGGCAGATTTACCACAAGATATACAAGCTCGGATTGAACCAATTATCTTTCAAGAACTAGAATCAGAAAATCCTTTTGAGTTAGGCTATTTGCAAAAAATGAAAGGCTACGACAATAAATATAAAATTCGCGTAGGTGATTATAGAATAGGAATTTCTGTTGACAAAGAGGCACAAACAATAATTTGTCAACGAGTTGCCCATCGTAAAGATATTTATAGAATTTTTCCTTGATAGATTATCTTTCAATATGACTACATATCCTAACTACATCCCACAATCTGATCCGCCGCGTCCACCTTGGGAAACGCTGCCAACAATGTATGATTTACCCAGCGATAATCCAGAGGAACCAGGTTTGCCAGACGATTTTCATTTTTTGCAACCGTTACTTTTATACTTAACTTTTCAACCAATTAATTGGAATCCAGAGTTGGTTTATAGTGCTGCTGACTTGAATCTTTATTATGATTTGCAGCATCCTTTATGGTATAAACGCCCAGATTGGTTTGGTGTTGTCGGAGTTAAAAAACTCTACAAAGGTGAAGATTTGCGATTAAGTTATGTCACTTGGCAAGAGCCAGCAAATCCTTTTGTGATTGTGGAATTATTATCACCCGGTACAGAAGCGGAAGACTTAGGAACCAGCGAAAAAGCAGAAGATAAACCACCGAGTAAATGGGAAGTTTATGAAAAAATTTTGCGGATTCCTTACTATATTGTGTTTAGTCGTTATACCAATGAACTCCAAGCATTTGGGTTAGTTGGTGGTCATTATGAACCAATAAATTTAACTAACGGACGCGTACTAATGCCGGAGTTAAATTTAAGTTTAGGTGTATGGCAAGGCACATTTCGAGATATTGAAAGATTATGGTTACGCTGGTTCACCCTAGAAGGTGAATTGATACCCGAACCTACCGAAGAAGTTGCTGCGGCGAATGAACGGGCGATAATTGCTGAACAGAAAGCAGAAAAATTAGCCGAACGATTACGCCAATTGGGTGTGAATCCTGATGAGTTGATTTAATATGTAACGTGAGATAAACCCCTAGATAGACTTGCGATCGCTCAAAGATTGTCACAATTAATCACAAGAACTGTTATTTTTGGACAATCAAACCTATGGGATTCGGTATTGGTGATTTATTCTGGATTTTTCTGCTGCTTTCTTCTCTACAACCCATCTGGCAAAAACGCCAAGTAGAATATCGGCGTATTCGCAGCTTGCAAGAATTCCAACAAGAACGCAAAAGTCGGGTGATTTTGCTCATCCACCGTCAAGAATCTATCAGCTTACTAGGCATTCCCATCTCCCGCTACATCACCATTGAAGACTCAGAACAAATTCTGCGGGCAATTCGCCTCACGCCTCCAGATGTTCCGATTGATTTAATTCTGCACACTCCCGGCGGTTTAGTACTCGCAACCGAACAAATAGCTAGAGCATTAATTCGTCATCCTTCTAAAGTCACAGTTTTTGTCCCACACTATGCCATGAGTGGTGGGACAATGCTGGCCTTAGCCGCTGATGAAATTGTGATGGATGCTAACGCTGTTTTGGGGCCAGTTGATCCCCAATTAGGTAACTTCCCCGCCGCCAGCATTTTAAAAGTAGTTAAAGATAAACCCATCGGTGAAATTGATGATCAAACTTTGATCATGGCAGACTTGTCAGAGAAAGCCATTCAACAAGTACAACGCTTTGTGCGGACTTTATTGAAAGATAATATCCCTAAACAAAAAGTTGAACCAGAAAATATTGAACCAATTATCGATGCCTTAACAACCGGACGCGTGACTCACGATTATCCCATCACAGTGGAAGAAGCCACAGAAATGGGGTTGCCTGTCACAGTCGGACTACCCCGTTCCATTTACGATTTGATGGATTTGTATCCCCAACCACAGGGAGGACGGCCAACCGTACAGTACATTCCTATGCCTTACGATGACCGTCGTCCAATTTTACCAACACCCAAAGGCAGACCTTTAGAAGAAGCTGATCAAAGAATGTAGACAAGTGCTGAGTGTACTTGGTTACTTATCCTACAGGAAACTACTTTGGGTCTAAAAAGCTTTAGCAATCAGCATTTCTTGAGCTATCAAACTACCGCTACAACTTAGGGTGTAGTAGTTGGTGTTGCTGTTGAAGTTGCCGTTGGTGACGCTGTTGGAGTTGCTGTCGGTTTAGCAGTCGGTTTAGCAGTTGGTGTCGCCGTCGGTTTAGCAGTCGGTGTCGCTGTCGGTTTAGCCGTTGGTGTCGCCGTCGGTTTGGGTGACGATGGAGACTGAGGCGTACCTATAGTTTCCTTCGCATCTGCATTTAGCTTCTGGCGGAGTGCTAAATTAGCAATTCCCGTTTCTTGAAGCTGATTTTTTTTCTGATATTCCTTAATTAATTGTTCTGTGCGCGGGCCAAAAAACTGATCACGAGGGAGAGAAGGATTTGGTTTAAGTACGACATTTAAATTAGCTTGCAGGATCTGCACAATATCGGCCGCTAAATCTTGGGTTTTGGGGCCTGCTATACCGTCAACACCAAGCTTGTAGCCTTTCTGAAAATCACGAATTGCCTTTTTCGTTTCCTCATCTGTTAGAGGTGTATTCGAGACTTTAACTTTGTAACCTAGCCCGTGCAACACAGCACGCAATTCTTGGGGCTTATAGTTACGTTGACGAGCAGCATAAGTACTGTCAGAAATTAGTACACTGGTACTTACTAGGCAAGTAGCAGCAATAATTGCGCTGGATTTACTAAACCCACACCACATATCTCAAACTCCTTGCAGTTAAATTAGCATCATTTAGAGATTAACAGGTGCATTTTACGTTTGTTAAAGACTTTTTTCTCAATGTTTAATCATTTGTGATTAATTAAAATTAATTAATATTGATATAAATTTTTGGCAATCTTTCTTGAGAAGTATTTAGATTTCCTATTTCCTTCTTTCAACCCTCTGGTTAGGTTATAACTAAATACTTAAAACTTGTATAATCTAAAACAAAAAAATGGTTAATCAAACATTGCCAAAACAAAAAAATCTTTGGTTTGAAAGATTGATGGCACTGCTTGCCACAGTTAACTTAGGCTTAGTTGTGTTTGATTTGACTTATATACAATGGCGTGATTTCTACTTGCGGAGATTACCTAAAATTACGCAAATATATGATCCAATTAAAGGCATCGCTGCCCATAGAGAAACCCAAAGTTATTTAAAAGCAGTAGATGCACTCAAAGAACAGGTTAGTCAGACAGGTTTAACATCACCACAAGCGAAGGCGAAGCTAGACGAACTCAGCCGCCTGAGTGCCGAGATGATTAATAGCAACCCCTTTGCCGGAGTTGGCAAAAGTGGTACTTTAGAAAAAATTAAAAACCGAATGCGCGATCGCATCGGCAATGATTCCGCCAAGCAGTCCTTTGCTACTTTCTGGAGCCAAGCTTATCTCTCCCAAAAAGGCTGGAATCAAGAATTTACCTTTTTTAATCAAAAAATTAGTCCATTAATCGCCAGCAACTACTACCGCCAAATTGGGGAAAATAGCGAATATCTCGATGATTTTTGGCTCATAGACCTACCATTTGTCACGATATTTGCCATCGAGTTTTTAGCACGCATCTTTTATATCAAACGTCGTCATCCCGGTTACCGCTGGTTAAATGCCATATCTTACCGCTGGTACGACTTATTTTTGCTCATGCCATTTTGCCGTTGGTTGCGAGTTATACCTGTAGTCGTCCGGCTTGACCAATCCCAACTATTAGATCTCCAGCCATTACAGCACCAAATTAATCAAACAGTTGTCGCAAATTTTGCCGAAGAACTCACAGAAATTGTCGTCGTTAGGGTAATCAACCAGATTCAAATCTCGATTAAACAAGGTGATTTCACCCGCTGGATATCGCAACAAGAGAACTTACGCCCTTATGTAGATATTAATAATGTAAATGAAATAGAAGCGATCGCCGGCATTTTAGTACAAACCGTTGTCTACCAAGTTCTACCCAAAATTCAGCCTGATTTAATCGCGATTTTGCGCCATAACATCGACGGTTTATTAAATCAAGTTCCCATGTACCGCAACCTCCAAGCCTTCCCAGGCATCGGACAAGCTCAAACCCAACTCAGCGAACAACTCGCCACTCAAATTACCACCAGCTTGTATGGTGCTTTAGTCAGTGCTATTCAAGACCCTGAAGGTGCAAAACTCACAAATCAACTTATACAAAGTTTTACCACCGCTTTAGGCACAGAAGTACAGCAAAAACAAGTAACTGCCGAAATTCAAAGCTTATTATTTGATTTCTTAGAAGAAGTCAAGCTCAACTACGTACAGCGCCTCTCCCAAGAAGATATAGAGACAATCGTCGAGCAAACCAGACAGCTAAGAACACAACCATACATTCAGCCAATAGTAGAGCAAAGTTCTGCGATCGTCGAAATCAGAGACAAAAAAGTCTGAAGTATGAACTTTTATTCTTCTGCCTCCTGCCTCCTGCCTTTTGACCATTTAACTATTGACTCTTAGAGAAATGCGCTACACTCAATTTAGGGCGAACTATCATCAGTTCGTTACAAGACTTCTTGGAAGATATCCCTATCGCAGGAAGTGGGTCGAAGCCCACTTTTTTTATTGAAATTTCGCATGACTCATCCGTTAGTCCCACAAATTATAGATTTGGCAGCACCAGTAGCAACAGAACTGGGATTAGAAGTCGTTGGCGCAGTTTTTCACACTAACCAACGTCCACCCGTATTGCGGATAGACATTCGCAATCCCCAGCAAGATACTGGTTTGGAGGATTGCGAAAGGATGAGCCGCGCTTTAGAACCCTGCTTAGATGCGGCGGAGATCATTCCAGATGCTTATGTCTTGGAAGTGTCTAGTCCAGGTATTTCGCGGCAATTGGTGACAGATAGAGAATTTATTTCCTTCAAAGGATTTCCTGTGATTGTCACCACTTCGCCACCCCACGACGGACAACCAGAGTGGAATGGTCAGTTGATTCGCCGGGATGAAACCAACATTTATTTAAATCAAAAAGGTCGGGTAGTAGAGATTCCCCGTTCTCTCATTACTAGGGTGCAACTAGACGAACGTCGGTAAACGAGGGATTAGGGTTTAGAGATTAGAGGCTAGGGACTAGGGAGTAGAGTTAATCTTTTCTCTAATCCCTAATTACTAATGCTTTTTCCTACTTCCTACTCCTTATTCCTTAATTTTTAAAGGAGATTGCTTATGTCAATGGTTAGTCTACCAGGATTAAAAGAATTAATTGAAAGTATTAGTCGTGAGCGAAACTTACCTCGTTTAGCAGTTCAAGCGGCGATTAGAGAAGCACTGCTGAAAGGTTATGAACGTTATCGTCGCGCTCAAAATTTAGAACGCAAGCAATTTGATGAAGATTATTTTGATAATTTTGAAGTAGAACTCGATATTGATGACGAAGGATTTCGCGTTCTCTCCACAAAAACCATCGTTGAAGAAGTTAGTAACACCGACCATCAAATTTCTTTAGACGAAGTGCAACAAGTCGCCCCAGAAGCTCAATTAGGCGATTCTGTCGTCTTGGATGTCACACCCGACCAAGGAGAATTCGGTCGCATGGCCGCCATGCAAACCAAGCAAGTCCTGGCGCAAAAATTACGGGATCAACAACGCCAGATGGTGCAGGAAGAGTTCCAAGATTTAGAAGGAACTGTACTGCAAGCCAGAGTTCTGCGATTTGAGAGACAATCGGTAATTTTGGCTGTTAGCAGTACCTTTGGTCAGCCAGAAGTCGAAGCTGAATTACCCAAGCGAGAACAGCTACCAAACGATAATTATCGAGCTAATGCCACCTTTAAGGTATACCTGAAGAAAGTTTCTCAAGGTCAACAAAGGGGGCCGCAACTGTTAGTATCCCGTGCTGATGCCGGGTTAGTAGTTTATTTGTTTGCCAACGAAGTCCCAGAAATCGAAGATGAAGTGGTGCGGATAGTCGCTGTAGCGCGAGAAGCGAATCCCCCATCTCGATACGTCGGCCCCCGGACTAAAATCGCTGTAGATACCTTAGATCGAGATGTTGACCCTGTAGGTGCTTGTATTGGCGCACGAGGATCAAGAATCCAAGTAGTAGTGAATGAACTACGTGGTGAAAAAATTGACGTAATTCGTTGGTCTCCAGACCCAGCTACATATATCGCCAACGCCTTGAGTCCAGCGAGAGTCGATGAAGTCCGGCTGATGGATCCAGAAACGCGGCAAACTCACGTATTAGTAGCCGAAGACCAACTGAGTTTAGCAATTGGCAAAGAAGGACAAAACGTGCGTCTAGCAGCCCGCCTCACTGGTTGGAAAATTGATATTAAAGATAAAGCCAAGTATGACTATGCAGGCGAAGATACAAGGTTTGCAGCTGCTCGCGCTCAAGCTCAATTAGAACAAGAACAGATGGAACTAGAGGAAGATGACATGGAACTAGAAGATGATGATATGGAATTAGAGGAATTTGATGAGCAAAACCAACAAGAATTAGACGATGACTCTTTTGATCCAGGTGACGAAGAGTAATTTATGAGCCTGGAACAGTTCTGCTAATATTTACCTCAGTCAAAGTTTAATAATTACTTGAGAAAAAATGAGATACAAGTCAAAAGTTAGCTATACTAGCTGGACTTTCCTATAAAACTGCTGACCGATCATTTTCTGATGAAATCAATAAAAAATTCAAAATTTCTCAATGGGGTAAATCAAAAATCAAAAATTATTTGACTTCATGCCTATAAAAAACTGATGAAACCGAATTATCGGCGTTGTATTAGTTGCCGCAAAGTCGGCTTAAAGCAAGACTTTTGGCGGATTGTCCGCGTCTTTCCATCGGGAAAGGTACAATTAGATCAGGGCATGGGGCGTTCTGCCTATATTTGTCCGCAAGCAAGTTGTTTGCAAGCGGCAAACAAAAAGAATAGATTAGGGCGATCGCTACAAGCATCAGTGCCAGAAACACTGTATCAAACATTGTGGCAACGTCTAGCTCCAAGTCATCACCAAAATTAAATATCAGGTTGAAAAACTTGGTGGTGGTAATCCCCAGAGGATTGTAACGAAAGCCGAACTACTCGTGCCGAAGATACACCCTCTGCAATTGTTGGGGTTAGTGCCAAAATAGTAAATGGGTGTAGTCTGCAAGCGGCTCTTTAATTTAAAAAAGAACGAAGCAATACTCCCACAAAGTTTTACTCGATTGTGTTGTGGAAGACTCAGAATCAGCAAAACAAAAAACTACAGAATGGCAACCTGGTAGCGCTCAGGCGCAGTTCGGCATCAAAAGTTCTCATAAAAACTTTTTATGGGAGCCAATCAACCGCCATTTTTGGCGTAGATGCCAACGTTAACCCGAAACATCTCTCTTTCCTGATTGGAGGCACCGGCAAAATTACCAAGGGCAACCGAAAAACAGTGATCTAAGGATGGAGATGTCGCACACCCAGGCAACCATCCGCCAAAAAACTGTAAATTAAAGGGGAAGAGTGGATGAACAACGGCAAAGTTAGAATCTATGAATTATCAAAGGAATTGAATTTGGATAACAAAGAGCTATTAGCAATTTGCGACCAGCTCAATATTGCGGTCAAAAGCCATAGCAGCACTATTTCAGAATCAGAGGCAGAACATATCCGGACGGCTGCCGAAAAATTGGCAGTAACGAATGGAACACCTAAAAGAGAACTAGGAACAACCACCAACAAACCAAATTCGCACCAAACTGGCTCTCATAGCCGACCTGCACCACCACACAAACAACAAATTTTGGAAATTCGTAAACCCAAAATATTGAGAAATCCTAACACCAATGCCCCAGAGGCATCAGTTGCTACTAATACTCAATTTGCTTCTTCTGAAGTCAATTCTCCAGCACCTCCACGGCCCTTCGCTACACCAGTCTCATCCATGAAGCCGACGGCACCAACCCGACCTGTACCCCGGAATCAGTCTGAGAACTCACAAGCACCTGCTGTCACAGACGCAACCCCAAAACCGAATACGCAAGTATCAGAAAATATAGCAGCGGAAAAGCCAGAAAAAGCGCCTTCGCACAAGCAAAGGCCAGAAAAACCGCAAAAACCGCAACTATCTGCACCACCTGCCAGACCAGAGGCAGAACAAGCTTCTATTAGTGGTCTGTCAAGTTCAGCAGACAAACCGATCCTCAAGCGCGATCGCGACCAGGTGAAACCGACTAAGGCTGGTAAACCTTCTCAGGCTCCAACAGAAGCAGGACAAGCGCCAGCGCCCAAACAAAGTCGTCCGACCCCTGGGCCTGTCAAACCAGAACAGCGGACAAACCGACCCCCAGGGGCAGGATCAGATGGGCCGCGTCCTCAAAGACCAGTACGTTCCACAGAACCAACAGCAGCCCCACTTGCTACCCCGCCTAGCAGACCAGCAGCCGGAGCAACAGCAAAAATCGGAGTCGATGATGATGCTGTAGTTCCAGATTTATTAGACCTGAAACGGCCAACACCGCCGCGTCTAGCCAAAGGTGGGAAAAAATGGCAAGAAGAGGAAATAATTGACGAAGTTAAAGAGAAAGCAGGCAAGGGAGGCCCCAAAGGTAAGCGGGTCAAACCAATCCTGGATGATGACTTTGAAGATGATGATCTTCTAGATGAAGAAGGTCTAGATATCCCAACTACTATCCAGGCCAGTCTTTCTATCGCTCGTCCACCGAAACCAAAAGCAGCGCGACCTGCACAACCTGTAATGGCAGCGGCGATCGCAGCTCCAACTTCTAGAGCGAATAAAAAAGCCAGTCATTCTAACCGTGGTGAGCAAAACCGTCGTCAAGAAGCAGAGCCAAAACGCGATCGTCCAGAAAAAATCGTGGTGACAGGCCCGCTGACAGTGCAAGAACTCGCCAACGAATTAGCAGTTGCGGATACAGAGATTGTAAAAATCCTGTTCCTCAAAGGTATGGCGGTAAGCATTACTCAAAATCTAGATATCCCAACCATTACCTTGGTGGGTAAAGAGCTAGAAGTAGAAGTTGAAACCGCCGAACCAGAGGCAGAAGCACGTAAGATCACAGAAATGATCGACGTGGCCGATTTAGAACATCTTATTCGTCGTCCGCCTGTGGTGACCATTATGGGTCACGTAGACCACGGTAAAACTACCCTACTTGACTCGATTCGCAAAACCAAAGTCGCGGCAGGAGAAGCTGGTGGTATTACCCAACACATCGGTGCATACCATGTGGACATCGAACATGACAGTAAGCTCCATCAGATCGTATTTTTAGATACCCCTGGTCACGAAGCCTTTACCGCCATGCGGGCGCGGGGTGCTAGGGTGACAGACATCGCCATTTTGGTAGTTGCAGCAGATGATGGTGTGCGTCCCCAAACAGTGGAAGCCATCAGCCACGCACAAGCAGCAGAAGTGCCAATTGTCGTCGCCATTAACAAAATTGACAAAGAAGGCGCACAACCAGACAGAGTTAAACAAGAACTCACCCATTATGGTTTAACTCCAGAAGAATGGGGTGGTGAAACCATCATGGTTCCAGTCAGTGCAATTAAGGGTGAAAACCTTGATACGCTTCTGGAAATGATTCTGTTAGTCGCAGAAGTTGGCGAACTATCTGCCAACCCCGATCGCCTAGCGAAAGGAACCGTAATTGAAGCCCACCTGGATAAAGCGAAGGGAGCAGTTGCTACCTTGTTAATTCAGAACGGAACTCTGCACGTCGGAGATATGCTCGTTGCTGGTTCAGCCTTTGGTAAAGTTCGGGCAATGGTTGACGACCGTGGCCGCAGAGTTGATGCAGCTTCACCTTCCTTTGCCGTTGAGGTACTAGGATTAAGTGATGTACCCGCAGCCGGGGATGACTTCGAGGTCTTTGAGAACGAAAAAGAAGCTCGGAGTATTGCAGGCGATCGCGCCGACAAACAACGCTTGTCACGACTGTTACAGGGACGTGTCACACTCACAACGTTGTCGGCTCAAGCACAAGAAGGCGAGTTGAAAGAACTCAACTTAATCTTGAAAGGCGACGTGCAAGGTTCTGTCGAAGCGATCGTTGGTTCGCTCAAGCAAATCCCCCAAAACGAAGTGCAAATCCGGATGCTGTTAGCATCGGCTGGAGAAATTACCCAAACAGATATTGACTTAGCTGCTGCCAGTGGCGCAGTCATTATTGGCTTTAACACCACCTACGCCAGTGGCGCAAGACAAGCCGCTGATGAAGCAGGTGTAGATGTCCGGGAGTATAACATTATCTATAAACTCCTCGAAGATATCCAAGGAGCCTTGGAAGGTCTGTTGGAACCAGAGTTGGTTGAAGAACCTCTTGGTCAGTGCGAAGTCCGTGCTGTCTTCCCAGTTGGTAAAGGAGCCGTTGCTGGTTGTTATGTCCAATCTGGCAAGCTGGTACGTAACTGCAAACTGCGTGTACGTCGTGGCGGAAAAATTGTTTACGAAGGTGTTCTTGACTCCCTCAAACGGATCAAAGAAGATGCTCGTGAAGTCAATGCTGGTTATGAATGCGGTATTAACGTAGACAAATTCCATGACTGGGTTGAAGGCGACATTATTGAAGCCTACCAGATGGTTACGAAACGCCGTACTCTCACATTGACAAGATAGTGGTCAACACTAAGTGCTGAGTTCAAGTCAACGTTTAAGTGTGTTGAACTGAAAATAAGTTAGTTCCACACTCAAAACTGAAAATTTAAACTCAGCACTCAGCACTTTTAACAGTTATCAGTTATCAGTTTAAATACTTTTCATAACTGTTCACTGTTGACTGATTTACTTCAGCACTTAGCACTTTTAATATGTCCTCGTTTCGCTCTGAACCTATATTGTGGATTCACATTGCTGGATTAGCAGCACTGCCAATTTTTTTGGTGTTGTGCCTATTATTCTTAGCTATAGGTGAGCCACTCTTACCAGTGTGGGGAGAGTTATTATTAGTAGCCACTATAGGCGTTACCCCACTGTTATGGATGCAGCTACGTCGCCCATTTTATATATATTCTCTTTTAGGCATAGCGCTCAAACCCGAAAATTTGACCGAGCAACAGCGTAAGATACTTTGTTTAATTAATACTAAGTTAAACCGGGTACTTTCCTTAGTCACAGCAATAATATTAACTGTGGTGCTGTGGCAGCTTTACAAGGTTGTTCCCCAAGTGCAACATTTAGTCAGCTTTTTGCCGCAGTGGCGTGGCTTAGGCTTAGTATTGGCTGCTTTAGCTTTTTTAGCAAGTAACTTATTTTTACAAGTTCCCGTGAGTGTGGCAAGAATTTTAGTGACTAATGACACAGAATTTGCTGCCCTAGAACCGTTATCTTTAGATAATATCAAGCATGATTTCACTATTTTAGGGGTGCAAGTTAATCAAATTTTACCCAGGTTGTTTCAATCCTTAATCGGGATCAATAGAAACTCGCAGCAGCCCTAAACATTAGAACCTAATAAATATTTCGCAGAGTATACACTGTCTCACAAGGGCAGGTTTGTATTCGCTCAAAACGAAAACCGCCATAACTGTTAAAGTTGAGGAATAAGGGACTATGACTGCAACTCCTGCTGCTAGTAATTACCAATATCCCGCTGATACCGAAATTTGGTACAGCCTTAAATGTGCGATCGCTTCCAGTTCCGGTTTCCAAAGTTGGCAACTAGAACGTGATGCCCAATTACAAGGTCTGCGCCTGGATCAACAAGTACAAAAGTATTTAAGAGAAACTTTAGAAACTTTGGCTTACTAAAAAAATCAGATTAATCTGGGTTACTTAGCCCAAATGACCAGTTTCCAGGGAAGCATTATAGTAATGCTTCTTTTTTAGTTTATGGAAGCAAAATTACAAAAATTTTTGTCGATCTGCGGCGATCGCACTTTTGATGATGAGGTTGATATGAGCGATCGCAATGCAATGTTCGGTAAAGTTTTGCCAGTCTGCGCTAGGGTAGAAATGGACACGTAATTTATCAATTCCTGCTTGTGCTTCTCTGCAAACGTCCAGCCGCCTTATTAAGTTTGGCTGTTTTACTTACTTCCTTAACAGCCTGTAGTAACAATCCAACCGCCAAAAACTTGGAAGAATCTTTGGCGGCTGATCCTCGACTGCAAAACAACCCAGTTGTCTTTGGGGAAACTAATAAAGGCGAACCACAATCAGCACAAAACGAAGCAACAGTCCAGCTTCCTGCGGATTTTCCCAAAGAAATCCCGTTATATTCCAATGCCAAACTTCAGGAAGTTACGCCTGCGAGTGGTTCAAATAATCAAGTATCAACTCGCTGGTTGAGTTCCGATCCCAGCAATTTTATTACCAGCTTTTATCGCAGCCAGTTGCAAGATAATAACTGGCAAATTCTCCAACAACCAGCTGATGATATTGGTACTTTTGAAGCACGACGCAATAATTTGCTCGTCAAAGTATCCATTCAAGCTCAATCAGTGACGAATGCTGCACCTAATCAGCCACAAACAGCTACTAGTTTAGTAATTGATTATGCGCCTAATAGTTCTGAGACGGCGCAATCTACACCAACAACTAATAATACTCCGCAACCTGGTGATCCGCAGTTTATTGGCCCAGTAGCACCTAACACTGCAACTACTCAACCAAGCACTACGCCTAATAATTCAACTACCACTGCAACTACAACTACATCTGAAGAATTTTCTGACCTCAACAAAGCGCCACAAGAATTACGCCAACATATCCAAGACTTAGCTGCATTGGGTGTGTTGTCGGTTGAATCTTCAGCAAATAAGGCTAATTCCAGCAATACAAACTTATTTGAACCGGGGAAAATCATCACCCGCCGAATGTATGCGCGTTGGTTAGTTGCTGCTAACAATGCGATGTATCCGAACAATTCTGCCAAGCAGATACGTTTAGCTGCGGAAACTACGCAGCCTGCTTTTAGTGATGTAGCAAAAACAGATGCAGATTTTCCTACAATTCAGGGACTAGCTGAGGCTGGCTTGATTCCCAGTCCCTTGTCGGGAGACTCAACCACAGTTTTATTTCGCCCAGACGCGCCTTTAACACGGGAACAATTGATTTTGTGGAAAGTGCCGTTAGATACTCGCCAAGCTTTGTCTACTGCCACTTTGGATGCAGTTAAACAAACTTGGGGTTTTCAAGATGTCGGGAAAATCGACCCGAAGGCATTACGGGCAATTTTGGCTGATTTCCCCAGTGCTGAACAATCAAATATTCGGCGGGTGTTTGGCTATACGACGTTGTTTCAACCGAAAAAACCTGTGACCCGTGCCGAGGCGGCGGCAGTTTTGTGGTATTTTGGCACTGTAGGTGATGGGGTATCAGCGAGTGATGCTTTGAAGTTAAAGCGATCGCCCACCTAATCTTACTTGTTCTTGGTATAACCTTGGTAAATCATAAATATTAAGTAAATATATTCAGTTCTTGTTGAATCTGACAAAATTTATTCAGTAAGATTACATAAATCTCGAATTCTAGCTATGGGGTTTTGCCATACCCTCAAAATACAGTCAGTACATTTACTAATCTCTTAATTAGATACGCAGCAATTAATATATCAAAAGCATGAAAAAACGACTGGTAGCCGCAGGCTTTGTGTTTTTATCCTTCATGTTGCCTCAGAAAGCTTCGGCTGCAAATTTTAGCCAGCTGTATGTATTTGGCGACAGCTTATCTGATACAGGTAATGTTTTCAATGCTACGGGTGGTGTCTTTCCAGCAAATCCACCTTACCCCAATAGAAGTTTATCTAACGGCCCATTGTGGGTTGACTATTTTGGCAATCAATTAGGCTTACAGCCGACTTTAGCCACCAAATTAAATACTACTATTCCCACCCAAGGTATTAACTTTGCCTTTGGCGGTGCTGCTTCTGGTGTGGGTAATGCGGTTGTACGTGATGCACCATTACCAGGAGTGTTAGAACAAGTAGGTTTGTTTGCCCAACCTCTCTTGGCTAATAACCAGACTGCTGATCCAAATGCGCTATATGTTGTGTGGGGTGGAGCGAATGACTTTTTATTCCCCAATCCCCAAGACTTAACAACACCAGTAAATAATATCGGCTTGGCATTAACTACTCTAGCTAGTGTGGGTGCAAGAAATATTTTGGTGTTTAACTTGCCAGATTTAGGGAAGCTTCCAGGATCGACAGCAGACAATCGAGATCCGGCAACTCTTACTCAATCAACCAATAATTTTAATTTTGGCTTACAAACAACTGTCGCTGCTTTAAACCAAAATCTCAATTTGAATATTATTCCTGTAGATGTAAATTCCCTGTTTAATCGGGCGATCGCCTCCCCATCAGAATTCGGTTTAAATAATGTTACGGAAGCTTGTCTATCAACGGTGGATTGTCTAAACAACCAAAATCAGTTTTTATTTTGGGATAATTTTCACCCTACTACTACTGCTCATAGATTTATTGCAGAGACTGCACTTGCCGCAATCCAAGCAAAAGAAGTTCCCGAACCTTCTGTGTCTTTAGGATTGTTGGCGCTTGGTGCAGTGGGTACAATTGGAATGCTCAAACGCCAACATCAAAAGTCAGCATTCAATCCAAAAAATCGGGTTCTTGCCGCACAATCATCTCGTATAAAGGTTGAAAGCTAAACCAACCTAAATTGTGTGAACCAACTTGAGAGTGCGCTATCTCCGCATACTCATGTTTAATGGGGCTAGGTTTGCCAGCGGCCTCAGCCAATAACTGTGCTTGACAAGAGCGCTCCATTGTGATGAACCACCAAGCAGCTTCATCAACTGTATGACCAACAGTAAGTAAACCGTGGTTCTTCAGGATAATGGCTTTGTGTTTGCCGAGGGTTTGGGCTATCCGCTGGCCTTCTTGCGGGTCAAGCACGACACCTGTATAGTCATCAAATAAGCTGTGGTCTTGGTAAAAACTGCAAGCATCTTGGGTGAGGGGGTCAAGCAAACGACCAAGACTCGACCAACTTTTACCATAAATAGAATGAGCATGAGCAGCCGCTACAGCATCAGGTCTAGCTGCATGAATTTGGGAATGTATGGCAAAAGCAGCCCGATTAACTGGGCGATCGCCTATAATAACCTCACCTTCTTGGTTAACTAAAATTAAGTCACTGACGCGAATTAAACCAAAGTGCATTCCAAAAGGGTTCACCCAAAAGTGTTCGGGTGTTTCTGGGTCGCGTGCTGTGATATGACCTGCTATTCCCTCATCAAAACCATAGCGGGAAAATAGGCGTAATGCTGCGGCTAATCGCTGTTTGCGGTGTAGGCGTTCCTCTTCAATAGAAGTAAATGTAGGTAGTTGGGGTGCGTTGGGCTTCTGTACAGATATTGCTTGCATAATTAAGTCAGCATGAATATTTATCGTTAGGATAAGGCAGGAAACAGAATAATTTTAGGTTTTGGATAGTAAATTCAACATCCACAATCCACAATTTAAAAATGTCTGTGCATCTAAATTACCCCTAGGGTAGCCTCGGAATTTATCTATGGAATATATATAAATTTAAAATCTAAAATCGAATGTGGGATTACGAACAGCTATTTAAGATTATTGAAGAACTAGTCATGCACCATTCCCCTAGCGGTGCAGAGACGGAGATTAACCAATTTTTGCTTCAGAAATTTGCCGAGTTGGGAGTAGAAGTTTGGAGCGATCGCGCTGACAATATTATTGCTAAAATTCCTGGAAAAGACCCTAATAGAGTGATCGCAATTACGGCTCACAAAGATGAAATTGGCGCAATTGTCAAAACCATCGGTGATGCAGGTCGAGTAGAAGTTCGCAAACTTGGCGGTGCTTATCCTTGGGTTTACGGTGAAGGTGTTGTTGATTTACTTGGTGATAATGAAACCATCTCTGGTATTCTCAGCTTTGGTTCTCGCCATGTATCTCACGAATCACCGCAAAAAGTCCAACAAGAAGATACACCTGTAAAATGGGAAAATGCCTGGATTGAAACCAAATGCACCACTGCTGAATTAGAAGCCGCAGGTATTCGACCAGGAACCAGAATGGTAGTTGGCAAGCATCGCAAACATCCCATTCGGTTAAATGATCACATTGCCAGTTATACCTTAGATAATAAAGCTTCGGTGGCGATTCTTTTAGCTTTAGCCCAAACACTGAAGCAGCCAGTTTGTGATGTGTATTTAGTCGCCTCAGCCAAAGAAGAAGTCGGCGCAATTGGGGCGTTATTTTTTACCCAAAATCAGCAGTTAGATGCTTTGATTGCTTTAGAAATTTGCCCCTTATCACCGGAATATCCCATTAAAGACGGGGAAAATCCGGTACTGCTGTCTCAAGATGCCTATGGCATATATGATGAAAACTTGAATCTGCAATTGTGCCGTTCTGCCAAGCAATTAGATATATCTGTACAATTAGCCATTATCAGCGGTTTTGGTAGTGATGCCTCAATTGCGATGAAATTTGGTCATGTCGGTCGTGCTGCTTGTTTAGCATTTCCCACACAAAACACCCACGGTTATGAAATTGCTCATCTAGGTGCGATCGCTAACTGTATTAATCTATTAAAAGGCTTTTGTGAAACTCTCACAGAATAAAAGCCGATGACGGGATTTGAACCCGTGGCCTGCTGATTACGAATCAGCTGCTCTACCACTGAGCCACATCGGCATACACGAATAGAAATTATAGCATTATTTACAGATGGTAGAACCAAATCCCAAAACCCGCCTTAATCCAGAACAATATGCCCGTTTAAAAGCAGAAGCAGCAACTCCTTATCGCGGCTTCCGGCAATTTATCTACATTGGTGTGGGTGCTTCTGGTTTTATTGGCGCATTTGTCTTCTTTTTTCGCGTCCTTGCTGGTAGAGAACTTGACAGCGCTTTACCTAATTTGGCATTGCAACTAGGAATAGTAGCTTTGATGGCTTTTTTGTGGCGCTGGGAAAAACGTAATCAACTACCTAAATAGTTTAACAACAACAAGGAATATCAGTTAACATGATACGCAGTAATCACTATCTTCTTGTCGGTACTATATACAGACTCGACTCTTGGATATTCGTTATGAATCCACCATACTTTGATTCTATTAGACTGTGCAGGTGCGCTACCTGAAATTGAATATCCCGCCTGAGTCATTAAGGTTTCAAAAGTATTTGAGTCGAGAACCGCGCAATTAAAAGCTGTTAGCCCCTGTATTTGGTGTTTGTTTAGGGTCATAACTACCCTGGTAAGTCGTAAAAATTCTATATCCTGGTAATACTAAAGCAATTCCAGTGCAACTATGAATTTCACCAGGATATTTATACGGAATATCATCGGGGATACTCCCACCAATGCGGAAACTAAAACCAAGTATCCATATATACAAACCAGGTAGTAGTAAATCCATACTATATGCAATAGCTCTCATTGCCTCATTTTCCTTGAAAGAAGCACGATTTCTGCCTAGCGCTATTTTTTTAGAGATATTTTTCAGGTTTGTGGTTTTTAACATACAGACTCAATCACTAATAGGGATTAGTTAAGTTTTAAGCGTTTCAATCCCTATGAGATAAGGTTTTTTGCAACTTTACCATTAGTATATACTAACAATTAATTTAAATCTGGAAGCAACCCCATTTGCAGTGTTGTGTCTCTCGGAACCAACAACGTTAACTAAATCGTATTCAGTTTACATATCTATACATCTTTAAAATTTCTTAACCTTTCGAGATAATATGCAATACAAAGAAAGAAAATATAAAAAAAATATGAGGAAATTAGAAAAACTCAAAATTTTTGAGAAACTAGAAATTGTTCAAACGGGGTCAGCCAATATAAAGACCCTGAAGATAAACACATAATATATAGATAGGGTCAAATAAAGCATAAAGACCCTGGATTTAAGAAAAACTACAAAATCGAAAGCGTCAAGACTAGCAATTTGTTAGTCTTGACGCTTTTATACTCAGAACTTACGCACAAGGATTGTCTGTTGAGACTGGGTGTGGGAGTGAAAGAGGAGCTAAAACTTTTTGCTACAGTTCAGAGGATTTTGAAAACATCCTCTAAGAGTGCGATCGCAGTTTTAATCAGTACTATTGAAGTTTAAAGTTGATTAGCTCCTCGTTTTCCAGTCATCTAACGACATCGGCGATATTTGATGTGATACACTAACCCGCGGTGAGCTAGGTCAAAGGAGTCAACAGTTGCCATACCTGCTCCATTCGCAGTCATAGCTGCATTGACACGCATATTTACACTATCGCCACAGCTTGACCACACATCAGCAACAGTCACTAACTGATCTCGAACGTTGTAGTCAGTTTCGCCACGAAATGTCCGAGAGAAAACAGGGCCACGTTGACCAGCAAAAAAGTATTCGGCTCTAAGTCTCCCAGTTGTGCTAGGAGCGACATAGCCACGGTAATCAGCATCATAAAGAGAAATTTGGAATCCTTGAGGCACTTTAATGGGAATGCTCAAGTTACAACTTTTACGCCTTTCTGATGATTTATTTCCTAAAGCAATAAACTGATCAAAGAGAATACTTAACTCTTGACCATCAGGACTCACGTTGACACTAGCAGAACCTTCAGGACAACCGTTACCACCATATCCTGCACCCAGAATCTCAACTTTGTCAGCAGCCAAAGCAGGGCCAACAGAAGCTGTAATTAGTACTGCACCTGCAAAAAAAGCTTTCACAAAGTTGATAGATGTTTTCCTGATATTTTGATTGTTCATAACTCACCTAAATTGAGTGATTAGACATTACTTAGATCCAGATTTGGAATTGCATATTTCGGAAAATATTTCTAATAAAATCTGCAATTATTATCTTTATTTTCTGAAATATAGCAATACAAAATTTATGGCAAATTCTGAAAAAATTGCCACCAAAAATTACCAAAAAGTATTTACAAAAATACTTTTGCGAGTACTCATAAACTACTATTTATGAGCAGCATAAATAACTGTATTGCAATTCAAACAATACTTATCAGACATCATCTTCAAATCTAAAAACAGTAATTAAAGACTATGAATTTAACTTCTAGTCTCATATCTGCTGTCTCCGCAGAAGACTGTCAATTTAATTTCAGAGTTCCATTTATCTGTGGTGATACCAAAAACCTAATTTTTCTGAATTGGTATCATATTTGGCTTGTTTGCATCGACTACACTTTTTTACTATGAGTTCCCAACAATTTCCATCGTCAGGGAACAATTTTCATTACTTAATAATTTAGGATATCTACTACTTATAGAAACAAATAATAATATGTAAATTAGTTTACTACACGTACACTGGTTGTTGTATAACTCACTTAATTAAAATAATATTTTAAGAATGATTACTGTTAATAATGTAGTAATAAAAATTGCAATTTTTATTTATGACTTACGCAATAAAAGGGTGAAAGAGTATAGGGGCATAGGGGTGTATTTATGCAAAACCCTTACACCCCATACCCTTTTACCCTTACACCCAGTTTCAATAAAGAATTTTACTGAACTGTTACCAAATAAGGTGAGTTAATTGGTTGAGCGCGTCCAGCGTTAACTAGTGCTTGGTAAACAAAAGCCGCGACTTCGGCTCTAGTTGCTTGGCGATTAGGATCAAGCTGCTTAACAGTGGGATAGTTAATCACTAATTGGCGTGAAGTAGCCGCAGCAACTGGGCCCACTGCATAGTTAGGAATTTGCGCTGCATCATTATAGAATCCAATAATATTTTGATTATTGGCGGTTAAGCCTAAACCATTGGCTAAGGCTACTAAGGCTTGCACTCTGGGAATTTGTTGCTGTGGTTTAAAAGTTCCATCGGGATAGCCGGAGACAAATTGGCTTTGATAAGCAGATTTGATGGCAGCGAAAGCCCAAAAATTGCTAGGAACGTCTTGAAAGTTGATAGCACTACGTTTAGCTGATGGATTTAAAGCTTTAGTGATAATTGTGGCAAACTGGGCGCGAGTTACAGGTTCATTGGGTTTAAATGTACCATCAGGAAAGCCCGCAATAATATTTTGTGAGGCTAAAGCTTCAATATAGCTTTTTGCCCAAAAATTGCTGGGTACATCTTTAAAGGCCACAGCACCGCCTGCTGGTGGTTCAACTGTAGCTGCAACAAAATCTACTTTCCCAAAGATTTTTTTCTGATCAACATCATTACCAACAGCCACGATGGTACTAGTTTTAGTGGCGTTGTTTACGTCATAACGAGTATTACCGCGAATGAGATTACCACCGGGATTTTCATTAGTACCCAGGTTAGGTTCCGCTGTGGTAATGGCGACTACCCCATCTCGCTTATTATTTTGAATGACATTCTTGCGGAGTAAAGGTTTAGCGGAGTCGGAAATAAACAACCCGTCTTGGTTTTGGATGATTTGGTTTCCTTCAACTAAAGTTGTGGAAGTACCACCGATCGCTAAACCAAAACCTGTATCTTGAAATAAGTTATTTCTGACTATGCCTTGAGCCGCTCTAGCTAGAGAAATCCCATTACCTTTGTTTTGGACAAAAATATTGCCTTCGATGGTCGGATTTCCTGTACCCGTGACAAATACACCCTCTCTACCATTGTTGGTAAAAGTGCTGTTTTGGATAGTGGGATTAGTCGATTCTACCCAAATACCTGTACCACGTTGAGTTGGGTTAATTACAGTGACACCTGCGATCGCACTATCATTATCAGCCAAGATGGTGATTTCTTGTCTTGCAAAAGTCCGGCTAGTGTAAAAACCTGCGCCAGTAATAATTACGCCTTGACCTTTGCTTGGTTCATCACCCTGAATTGTCACTCCTGATTTGAGCAACAGCGGAAATGTTTCCCCAGCCTCTTGATTATAAGTTCCAGGCGCAAGCCGAATAACTGTACCTGGTTGAGCTTGAGTCAGGGCGAAGCTAATTGTTTTGTAAGGTGCTGCTGCTGTTGCACCCGCACCTGTATTGTTTTGACCAGTTGTTGGGTTGACATAAATTACCTTTGCAGTTGCTGGTGCTTGCGCCACAACGTTGGGCGAAGCGCCACCATTTGCTGTACCCACCAATAATGTAGAACCAGTTGCAGCTACTAACAAAGCTGTCAGCCCGGCTTTTAAGGATAAATTAAATTTAAGGTTTCTTCCAGAAAGAAAATAAATATTTTTTACGGAAGAAAAATGAAAACCTTGATGTTTCATTTTTGTGTCTGTGATCTGCTGAATTATAGTTGGCTAAGAAGGGTTAGATGTGACAGCTAGATAACCGTCCATCCCAAGCAAAACTATAACGGATGACTAGCAAATAATCCTCTAAGTTTCGTAATCAGACACGTAAATAAACAATTTTGCTAAAAACTCTGATTAAAAGGGAACAGGGAACAGACTAGTTTTGAGCGTTCGCGATAGCGTACCAGCAGGATTTAGATCCAAGGGGTTTTGTGCCAAGAGGGAACAGGCAAAAAACTTTTTTAAATCACAAAAGTGTTAAGTGTTCTCTATTCCCTACCTCGAAGGGGTTGGTCACAACTTGTACACGCAGGTGGGTTATACCAATTCGTAATTAAGAAAGTCAGATATGGCATGGTTTTCGGGGTTTGAATGTGTTACCTCATTTTAGAGAGTTGGTATTATTGATATGGATTACTAAAGTTAAAGGCGAACGTCTGTACTCTGGGGGAAGGTGAAGCTTACGCCTTTACTGAGATTTGTTCAAAAATTAAATCGGACTGCTATTGTGGTCTTGCTGATGTCACATTGCACGATTAGATAACTTTTTTACATAGAAGAAAGAGTCACTAATGATAAAACTCTCAATTACTAATTTCAAATATGAATTTCATGATGGCTAGTGAAATTTATTTGAATCATCTGCAAGATTGTAATCTTGTCCTACATACGCCAAATAAAATTAGTTTCCATCGCTGCTGCACAGTGCTAAACTGAGAAATACATCATCACTTAGGAACATCTAAAAAACAAAAAGCTAACTCTAGCGAATTCAGTTTTACATTGATTCTGGACAACATTCAGTCAAGTTTGTTAGGCTGAAACATAGAAAAAAGCAAAAAATGCCAGTCTTGGATCATGCCAAAAACTGGATATAAACTTGCGTTTTTTGAGAATCGATTATTTCAGTAAAGCTGTTAAGTCTGGTAGCCATTTCCTCAAGTTCTATCAAGAGAATATAAGGAAAGATGCCCTTAACTCTACTATCAATAAACTCTGAGCATTTGTAAAAGTAAAAACTGCTACTTTTGGTAATGCGATCGCAGTTATCAAAATAGTAAGTATTTGGCTATGACTGTTTTTGCATTGCAGACAAAAACTTGATAGTAGAAGTGGAGAAAATGCTGTTGTCACAAATTTTGATGTTTTGCGGTGCTGCTCACTAAATCAATTTCCCATACTCTCAAAAACTGTCACAGTTTTGAGAAGGATGGAAAAGTTATATAAGGGTTAACAAGAGAATAAATCTCATTGGCATTCACAAGCAACAATTAGTAGGTTGCCAAATTTATACCCATTCATATTATTGAGAGCGCGATTAACTTTGTATTTAGGAATTTTGCCTAAATCCTTACTAAAAGTTGACAAAAAGCAGTACATTTGTGACTGTAGCTGAGTAATCTGCTTAAGTGACGGAGAAGCTGTTCTGAAAAAATCGGCTTGAAACCTATACCGACCTGCTGATAGTTAAGCACAGATTTCATAATTTGACTGAGAGAGTTAATCATTCTCAGTTAAAAGGCTGAGTATTGGCATCTAGTTCATTAATAGCCGACTGAGTAAAAGTCGCTAAATTAACCTACTACTGCATCAAACGGCTTTTTTTAGTATAAAAGTTTTCATCAGTTAACCCTGATACTACATTGTGGTCAGACTTAGACACGCACTTATACTGAGAAATAAGTTGTTGCTTGAGCAGCAAGTTAGCTAAAAAGCAAGCAAAAGGTTAAAAAAGATGTATCTTACATCAAAAACCCAGAGCAGATAGGAGTATGAAAAATCTAAAATAGATATTAAATTAATAAGAACAACGACCATCGACAACCGTTAGTCTATTTTATCTTCTGCAAAGCGTCGCCAGGTTGTTACCAGTGCTGAAACACGATTACATGCAAGTTTCCCAGGATCAGCCTACTTATTTTGAGGCTCCTCTCCAGTTATTGTTGTTTGTCGATGGCAGACCCCAGTCTCGACAACAAGTACAGCGAATACGTGCTTACTTAAAAGAATTGCAGGCAGAATATAACTTTGAGGTTCAAATTATTGATGTCGGGCAACAACCTTATCTCGCAGAACATTTTAAGTTAGTAGCTACGCCAGCATTAATCAAAATCCACCCAGAACCCAAGCAAGTTCTTGCTGGAAGTAATATTATTGCCCAATTAAAAAACTGGTGGCCGCGCTGGCAAACTGCTGTAGATGCTTATTTAAAATTGCAAGAAGATTTTCAAGAACGTATAGATGACAATGGTCGGGTGTCACCGCCTAAATCTACAATTAATTCAGTTGCAGTTTCCGCAGAACTAATCAAGCTCTCAGATGAAATTTTTCATTTGAAACAAGAAAAAGAAAGACTGCAAGAACAGCTACAATTCAAAGACCGAGTCATAGCGATGTTGGCTCACGACCTGCGGAATCCTTTAACCGCTGCGGCGATCGCTATTGAAACCCTTCAAGCTAATTACAATATAGAAGCAGGCGCATTTCAGCGCTTGAAACCAGCAATGGCCGCGCATTTGTTAAAACAAGCTCGGACTCAAGCCAAGATTATTGATCGGTTAATTGCCGATCTCTTACAGGTAGGTAGAGGTAGCGATAAAGAGTTGCCGATTATACCTCAAAAAATCGAACTAGGACAACTCTGTTTAGAGGTGTTAGAGGAATTGCGCGATCGCTACACAGCCAAATCCCAAACACTAGAAACAGATATACCTTCAGATCTACCTTGCGTCTATGCCGATCCAGAGCGCATCCGCCAAGTATTGGTGAACCTCTTAGATAATGCAATTAAATATACACCTTATGGGGGTAAAATTTCCGTTGCCGGATTGCACCGCACCACTCAAAAAATTCAGTTTAGTATCGGTGACACTGGCCCTGGTATTCCCCTCGAAAGTCGTGATCTGATTTTTGAAAATCACTTCCGCCTGCAAAGAGATCAAAGTACAGACGGATATGGTATTGGTCTTTGTTTATGCCAGCGGATTGTGCGAGCGCATTACGGCCAGATTTGGGTAGATTCCAGTCCCAACGGTGGCGCATGGTTCCACTTTACATTGCCAGTTTATCCGTTTTAGTGCTAAGTGCTGAGTGAATGAAAAATAATCATCTCTAGTCTCTAGCCCCTGGGTGGAATTAAGAACACTGTTTCGCCGCCGATGGGTTGCCAATCGGATGTAAATTTCCTTCCCAAATACTGATATAAATAAAATCACAATTTTGGCGGACAATTTGTACTTTGACAGAACCTAGATCCACACTAAAATCATCTTTCTGACGCTGTTGAATTTGTTTTAGTCCTTGCTGAATTTCAGGAGTGACTTGACCATTAAGCATTCCTCTTAACGTATTTTGCATCACTTCTGGATTGACTGATTGATTAAAAGCAGCCTCAGTTTGCACTAACCTTCCAGAATTACGATCAAAGAGATAGCCCAAGTCGATTTGATTGGGAACAACTTTATAAGTAACAGCGCGAGTATTACCCCACAAACCCTTGTAATCTCTACTTTTTCTTCCGAGAGTGGCTTCTACGGTGCTTCTGTTTGTGCCTGTAGGAAATGCGGGAACGCTGAGACCGCTTGTTGTACTTACTTTTTTTTTGTTATCTGGCTTGTCTGGTTGTATTGCAGGTGCTTCTCTTGTAGGAATGACAGTAGGTTGAGCCTCTGATCTGGCTGTTGAATTATCTGTATCTGTAATTACAGGCTGGTCATCGGTAATTACTGGAGATTCATTTGCAGAGTTAGAATCTGTAGCGTCATTGTTAGCGGATAAAGGAGCAGAAATTCTTGGCTGCTGTGGGGGTGTGCTAGGTGTCACCGAAGGTGCTATGGGTGGAGAAGCAGATTGTTCATTACCTGTTAAAGGTGGGGTAGGATCTGCTGGAGACTCAGAGTTTGTAACGATGGGTACTTCGGATGATTGCGGACGAGTCAAGCGAGAAATTCCAATTCCAGCAATTAAACCAGCGACAATTAACCCACCCAATATCCATATAGGTTTTTGGGGATTTCGCGGTGGAATGCTGGGAGGGGGAGAAACAGCCTGGGTTTGCTGCGTTGATGCAGCTTCAGTTGGACGAAAATTGATAGTAGGGGATTGAGTCAGATTAGTTGTAGAGTTTAAAGCATAAAGCATTTTACTCGCAGTGCTGTAGCGATCGCTCGCTTGAGGTTTAATTGCCTGATTTAGCACTGTCGCTAGTTGTGGCGAAACCGACGGTGCTTCATTCTGCCAGAGAATCTCCCCAGTTTGTTGATTAGTTGGTAATTCTGAAGGCTGTTTGCCAGTCAATAAATAAATAGCTGTTAAGCCTAAACTATAAATATCTGTAGCGTAAATTGGTCGTCCAATTGCTTGTTCACTAGGCATATATCCAGGCGTACCAATCACCATAGATTGAGTCGGATATCCAGGTTTACTCATTACTGTGCGAATCGTTTCTTTGACTGCACCGAAATCAATCAAGACAGGCTGGCTATCAACAGAGCGCAGAATAATATTATCTGGTTTGATATCGCGGTGAATGATGCCCTTGCTATGTACATAATCTAATATTGATAGCAGACTCAAGAGAATTTCTCTGACTGTAGCTTCACTTTGGCATCCTCTAGTTTCCACAAGATGAGTTAACGTTTCACCGTGAATCCATTCTTGTACCAGATAAAATAATCCATTCTCTGAAAAATAGGCGTGGAGTCTGGGTATTTGGTCACTACTTTCCCCCAGATACTCTAAAGTGGCTGCTTCCCTTTCAAAACGTTGCTGAATCAATTCGTAAGTTTGAGGATCATTAGCAATTGGCTTGAGTTGCTTGATGACACAGCGACGGCGAGAAGGCATGTGAGTATCTTCTGCCAAAAAAGTTTCCCCAAATCCACCAGCACCGAGTACCTGGATAACTTGATAGCGATTATTTAGCAGAATGGATGTCATGAACAGTTCAATATGTCCGCCATATTTAAATGTACATCACGATGTCCAGGCAGATAATGTTCCTGAGTGAGATAACGAGAGTATATATATAGGTCAGTTTACTGAATTGGTCAAGAATTGACTTGAAAATGTTGAATTAAAACTATTCTGATGCTGACTTGTGCTGTATTACTTGTCTAGCCAAGTTTGTAAATCAGCTAAACTTAGAAAATCTAACAATGCTTCGCTCAATTCTTCTAGAACAGGCAAAGGCAAAGCAGCAATTGAGGCGCGCATTTCCTCAGATAGTACGCCAAAGCGCTTAGTTAGCAGTCGAATAATTAGATTGACTGTTGCTTCCTCTCGTCCTTCTTCCCGTCCTTCTTCGCGCCCTTCTTCTTTAATCTCTCGGTAAACTCTTGTTTCCTTGAGTGTAATTCCCAACATAGATTCAACCTCCTTTCTGCTTAATTGTTCAAATTTGTACACCATAATCGTGAGAATTATCTCTATTATGGCGCGACTGGCTGGCTCAGTTGTTTCTTGGCGAGTTCTGGTTAACAAATACCTAGCTTCTTCTGGTGCTTGGTTTTCTTCTACAGTTGTTAGTACCATCAGCGCCACCCATATCGGTAAAGAGCGAATATTTCCTAATTCATCTAAATATATTCGATGTACTTGCCCACCATTGAGTAATGAGCGATGAGGATGAATGTCGGTTTGTTCAATATTACGCGATGGATAAATGATCACCGCTTGCCAATCGCAAAATCTGGCGCGGTTGCGATAAAAATAGAGTGCAGATTCGGCAAATACTCGTTCGTAAAGCTGTTCATCTGTTTGAAATTGCACCTCACAGAAATAAACAACTCCTGCACCTTGATTTTCTGGTGGCAGAAAGCGAAAAGTTTGTGGGGAAGGTTTCCTTCCACAAAACTTTTCAAGACAACGCCATCAATTTCAAATTTGGGTTCTTTGACTGCTACTGAATCAAATCGGTAAGCTTCTGCATTGCTTGGCGGTTCAACTAGTAATTGAAACAACAAGGTAGGCGATTGTTGAAATAGTTTGTAAAAGATTGAGTCTCGACGCATAGAGTATTTGTAGGCATTTGTCTGCAATATTTTACATCTTTTAGATATTGTATTTTTTTTAATTTATCTATTTATCACTATGTTATTTCTACTCTGGAATTTTTGTAATGATAGAAATAATTTATGTTCTTTAAATCTAGAACATTCTTAATAAGAATCTTTGAATTTATATTGTTATGTATAATTTAATACTTTAATATTAAGACAGAATAAAGGCGATCGCACCCTTTTTGCCGGAACGAGCGATCGCCATTTTTTTCTTGATTAAATTCCTCTAACTCGTTACCGTTGTTTTATTACCATTTTGATTGTTGACATTAGAAACAAACGACGGTTGCTCAGAACTAGAATTTAAAGATTCGCCGCGCCGTTTTTTGTTGCGCTGGTTTTTTGGAACTCCCCCCGCCATACCGTATTCTGCACTGCTTTTGCCAAATCGAGCCGCAACTCCTACCAGCATGTGTTCTGTCATGTCTGCCAACTCGCCCTCAGTTTCTAGCATTTCTCGATATAACTTATCTAGACTGGAAAGAGCAGAGTTGTATAAATTTTCTCTTGTACGCATTTTTTCTATCAGATTTGAGTAGGCAGGTAAAGAAAGTCCATTGCCTAAATCTAAATAAGCATCTATTGAATTTATGCCAGATGCGCGACGTTCTGCTTTTTCTAATACCTTAGAGCTTCTTTTTTTTCGAGCCATAATATATACCTTTGTATACGGTACGGTAAATATTCTTTACCTTAAATAATATCCGTACTCTTCAGCCTGAGAAAATTCCAGCAAATCTGTAATCACTTTTGCTACACTGCAATATTTTTCATAAGTACGCGATTTACTGAAATGAGAAAGCATTTTGGCATAATGAGTAAGCGTTTTGGCATTTTGCTTGCGGAAAACACTAAAATGAGTACGCGATTTACTAAAATGAGTAAGCATTTTAAGATATTGAGAAAGCATTATAAAATTTTGCTTGCGGAAAACACCAAAATGAGAAAGCAATATTGCATTTTGAGTAAATGTTTTGGCTAAATGAGAAAGCAAAATGGCATTTTGTTAATTAAATTTGTATTCAACAAATATAAAACCCCTCTCCAAACCTCTCCCCTGCAAGGAGAGAGGCTTTAAAGGCTAATTTTTTCGTTAAGAATGCGAATATTTTAGCCCCTCTCCGCGTCGGAGAGGGGTTGGGGAGAGGTTCATCAAAATTGCCCTAATTAAAATCTACTTGCTGGGTTTGATAGACTTTACAATGCAACATTGAAATTGCGATCAATCGCCTGTAAAAAAACCTTGTTTTCTCTTATAACTCTCTGCGTTTCTGCGCCTCTGCGTTAAAGAAAAAACTTTCATTAAAAACACAAACTATCACAGCACATAGAAGTATATTAAAAAACATACAACCACCTGTATAAAAATGCTGCTATGCCCAAGAGAATCGCGCCTCACCAAAAGCCAAAACAACTTTTAGCAGCATTCACCAGTCGCAGTTTTATTCTCTTGGTTAGCATGATGATATTTGCCGAATCAAGTACAGCTACGGCTAGGCATTACGTAGTAAAGATTGCCCAACAGCCACAGACAGAGACACAAGATGCAAATCGCACTGCGGCAGAACGTGTTTTTCAAGAAGGTGTAGAACTTTATCAACAAAGAACAGCAGAATCTTTTAAACAAGCGATCGCAAAATTTGAAGCATCTCTAAAACTATGGCAGAAAGTTGGTGATGAGAGAAAGCAAGCTGTCACTCTGGGCTATCTGGGTTCTATTCACTCCGCATTAGGAGACAAACAGCAGGCGCTGAAATTTTACAACCAGTCCCTACCCCTAAGAAGGCAAGTCGGTGATAAAACTGGGGAAGCCATCACCCTCAACAATATCGGCCGTGTCTACGACGATTTGGGAGACAAACAGCAGGCGCTGAAATTTTACAACCAGTCCCTACCCCTAAGAAGGCAAGTCGGTGATAAAAAAGGGGAAGCCACCACCCTCAACAACATTGGCGGTGTCTACGACGATTTGGGAGACAAACAGCAGGCGCTGAAATTTTACAACCAGTCCCTACCTCTAAGAAGGCAAGTTGGTGATAAAAAAGGGGAAGCCACCACCCTCAACAACATTGGCGGTGTCTACGACGATTTGGGAGACAAACAGCAGGCGCTGAAATTTTACAACCAGTCCCTACCTCTAAGAAGGCAAGTTGGTGATAAAAAAGGGGAAGCCACCACCCTCAACAACATTGGCGGTGTCTACGACGATTTGGGAGACAAACAGCAAGCGCTGAAATTTTACAACCAGTCCCTACCCCTATCACAGCAAGTCGGGGATAAAGCACAGAAAGCCGTCACCCTCAACAACATCGGCCGTGTCTACGACGATTTAGGAGACAAACAGCAGGCGCTGAAGTTTTACAACCAGTCCCTACCCTTATCACGGCAAGTTAGTGATAAAGCACAGGAAGCCGTGACCCTCAACAACATTGGCGGTGTCTACGACGATTTAGGAGACAAACAGCAGGCGCTGAAGTTTTACAACCAGTCCCTACCCTTATCACGGCAAGTCGGGGATAAAGAGCAAGAAGCCGTCACTCTTTATAATGTGGCTTACCTAGAACGCGACAGAGGAAATCTTAAACAAGCCCTTACCCAAATTGAAGCAGCCATCGAACTCATTGAAAACCTACGCACCAAAATCACCAACGAACAACTACGTACTTCCTACTTCGCTTCTCAGCAAGACGTTTACCAGTTTTACATCGACTTACTAATGCAACTGCACAAACAAAACCCATCCCAAGGCTACGATGCTAAGGGTTGGCAAGCCAGTGAAAAATCTCGCGCCCGCAGTTTATTAGAACTCCTGACAGAAGCAAACGCCGATATTCGCCAAGGTGTAGAACCAAAACTATTAGCAGCCGAACGCAACTTACAACAGCGACTTGATGCAACTGAAAAACGCCGTTTAGAACTTTATAACAATGGCAAATACACGCCAGAACAAGCACAAGCCTTAGAAACAGAATTTACTTCTCTCGTCAAAGATTATCAAGATATTCAAGCCGAAATTAGGTTTACTAGCCCCCGCTACGCCGCCTTAACTCAACCTCAAACACCCTCCGTTCAAGAAATTCAGCAACAAATCCTTGATGATGAAACTTTGTTGTTGCAATACTCCCTCGGTGAAGAACGCAGCTATTTGTGGTTGGTGCGCAAAACTAGCATCAGCAGTTATGAATTACCCAAAGGCGCAGACATAAAAATTCTCGTTAAGCAGTTTAACTATCTATTAAAAACCCGCTATTTTAATCTAAATACCAACATAAACATCAGCGCAGAATCTGGTTTAGGCGCTTTTCGCAGTTCCGAAGTAGTGGCAAAACTTAGTCAAATCCTATTGCAACCAGTCGCTAATAAATTAGGTAACAAACGCTTGCTAGTTGTTGGTGATGGTGCTTTGCAATATCTACCCTTTGCCGCCCTACCCCAACCTGAAACTGTAGGTAAAAAAATTCAACCTCTCATAGCCAAACACGAAATTATCAGCTTACCCTCAGCCTCTACCCTAGCAATCATTCGGCGCGAACACAAAAACCGTAAAATTGCACCAAAAACTTTGGCAATCCTAGCAGACCCAGTTTTTAGCAAAGATGACGATCGCCTCAAATCCATTGTCATGCAAAACGTCTCTCCCGCAACTAATTCCCAGTTCTCTTTTGACCGTCTACCCTTCACCCGCCAAGAAGCCCAAGCAATTTTAGCTTTAATTCCCAAACCTCAAACTCTGCAAGCATTAGATTTTGCAGCTAACCGCGCCTTTATTACCAATCCTCAACTAAGTGAATACCGCATTGTCCACCTTGCCACCCACGGCATTTTAGATACCGAAAACCCTACATCATCAGGCGTAGTACTGTCATTGTTTGATGAAAAAGGCAAACTAGAAAATGGCTTTTTACGTCTGCAAGATATCTTCAACCTCAAACTTCCCGCTGAATTAATTGTCCTCAGTGCTTGTGAAACTGGCTTAGGCAAAGAAACCAAGGGCGAAGGATTAGTAGGCTTGACAAGGGGTTTTATGTATGCTGGTAGCCCCCGTGTATTAGTGAGTCTGTGGAGTGTAGATGATGAAGCCACATCAGAATTAATGCAGAAATTTTATACCAAAATTCTCAAACAAAAATTGACACCTGCGGCAGCCCTGCGAGCCGCCCAATTGGAGTTATGGCAAGAGCAAGATTATTCTACACCTTATTATTGGGCTGCTTTTACCTTACAAGGTGAGTGGAAGTAATCTGCAATACTATGGTTGTTTACAGATAGGTGATACTATGTTTTGGGTTTTAGATTAAAAGGTTGATTTTGATAATGTTCATATTTCCAGAGACCTTGCATTGCAAGGTTTCTAGATTGCGATGACTCTTTGTCCGAATTTTTTCATTAAAAATTCAAATCGGCACTGTGCCTAAAAGTATAGTGAAGCAGATACAACTTCTTGTCAAAAAATGCTGCTATGGCTAAGAGAATGGAACGTCCCCAAAAGCAAAGAAGATTTTTTGCAACGTTTACCACTCGCTCTTTCCTTCTCTTAGTCAGCATAATCATGTTAACTAAATCAGGTGCAGCAGCGGTTGGGTTTTCTGTACTAAAAATTACCCAACAACCACAAAAAAATTCACCAGAAGTCAACCGTTCTACCGCAGAGCAAATATTTCAAGAAGGCGAAGAATTACTAGAACGAGGTACAGCCACATCCCTCAAACAGGCGATCGCCAAATTTGAAACCGCCTTCAAGCTCTGGCAAAAAATTGGCGATGCTAAACAACAAGCCATCACGCTCAACGAACTTGGCTTTATTTATGATGCCCTAGGCAACAAACAGCAAGCACTGGTATTCTTCAACCAATCTTTGCCTCTCAGAGAGCAAGTAGGAGATATAGCTGGACAAGCAGTAACTCTCAACAACATTGGTGGTGTCTATGATGCCTTGGGAGACAAACAGCAAGCGCTGGTATACTACAACAAATCCCTACCCTTATCACAACAAGTAGGAGATCTGGCTGGGCAAGCAGTGACTTTCAATAACATCGGCGGTGTCTACAATGCCTTGGGAGACAAACAGCAAGCACTGGCATACTACAACAAATCCCTACCAATCTCACGACAAATGCTCAATAAAGCCCAGGAAGCAATCACCCTCAATAATATTGGCGGTGTTTACGATGCTTTAGGAGACAAACAGCAAGCACTGGCATACTACAACAAATCCCTACCATTATCACGGCAAGTAGGCGATAAAGCTGGGCAAGCAGTAACTCTCAATAATATTGGTGGTGTTTACGATGCCTTGGGAGACAAACAACAGGCTTTGTCGTACTACGATCAATCTCTACCCTTGAGACGACAAGTAGGAGATAAAACCGGAGAAGCCATCACTCTCAACAATATTGGTGGTATCTACGACGCATTGGGAGATAAACAACAGGCTCTAGCATTTTATAATCAATCTCTAGTCTTATCACGACAAGTGGGTGATAAAGCCGGGCAAGCCGTCACGCTCAATAATATCGGCCGTGTCTACGACTCTCTAGCAGACAAACAGCAGGCACTACAATACTATAATCAGTCCCTACCATTAAGACGACAAGTCGGGGATAAAACGGGAGAAGCTGCCACTCTCAATAACATTGGTAGTGTCTACGATGGCTTAGGAGACAAACAACAGGCTTTAGCATTTTATAACCAATCTCTAACCCTCTCAAAACAAGTAGGCGATAAAGTTGGGGAAGCAACGACTCTCAACAACATTGGCGGTGTCTACAATGCTTTGGGAGACAAACAGCAGGCACTCAAATACTACAACCAGTGTCTACCCTTGCGGCAACAAATCGGCGATAAAACAGGAGAAGCTGTCACTCTCAATAACATCGGCCGTGTCTACGACTCATTAGGAGACAAACAACAGGCACTCAAATACTATAACCAGTCGATGCCCTTAAGACGGCAAGTAGGAGATAAAACAGGAGAAGCCGTCACGCTCAATAACATCGGCCGTGTTTATGACTCATTAGGAGACAAACAACAGGCACTCAAATACTACAACCAATCCCTATCTTTATCCCAACAAGTGAGTGATAAAGCAGGTGTTGCAACTAGCCTTAACAACATTGGTGGTGTCTACTCTGCATTGGGACAGAAACAGCAAGCACTAGTTTACTACAATCAGTCTTTGCCCCTCAGAAGACAAATGAGGGATCAAGCTGGAGAAGCTATTACTCTCTATAACATT
This sequence comes from Nostoc sp. C96, assembly GCF_059384975.1. Lineage (NCBI taxonomy): Bacteria > Bacillati > Cyanobacteriota > Cyanophyceae > Nostocales > Nostocaceae > Nostoc > Nostoc sp. C96. Next base: position 4,594,441 of record NZ_CM182020.1, read on the forward strand.
GCCTATTTAGAACGTGATCAAGGCAACCTCAAACAATCTCTGATTCAAATTGAAGCAGCTATCAAGCTCATCGAAAATTTACGTACGAAAATTACTAACGAGCAACTGCGTACCTCTTATTTTGCCTCGCAGCAAACCATTTACCAGTTTTGCAACGATTTATTAATGCAGTTGCACAAGCAATATCCAAAACAAGGTTACGATGGTTTGGCTCTACAAACCAGTGAAAAATATCGTTCTCGCAGTTTGTTAGAACTACTCACAGAAGCTAATGCTGATATTCGCCAGGGAGTAGAGCCAAAACTACTAGAAGCCGAACAAAAATTGCAACAGCGGCTGGATGCAACCGAGAAACGGCGTTTAGAACTTTATACCAGTGGTCAATACACCCCAGCACAAGCGCAAGTTCTAGAAAATGAACTGGCCGCACTTCTCAAAGACTATCAAGATGTACAGGCGCAAATCAGATTAACCAGTCCCAAATATGCTGCACTAACTCAACCTCAACCTCTTTCTCTCAAAGAAATTCAACAGCAAGTATTAGATGACGATACTCTGTTGTTAGAATACGCCCTTGGTGAAGAACGCAGCTATTTGTGGATGGTTAGTAAAACTAGTATTAGCAGCTATGAATTACCTAAACGTGCAGATATCGAAAAAGTTGTTAAGCAATTTAATTATTTATTAAAAATACGTTACTACCGCCTCAGTGCCAACACCAAAATAGATGCAAGCTCTGGGTTAGGTACTTTTAGCAGTTACGAAGTACTGGAAAAACTCAATCAAACGCTGTTAAAACCGATCGCAGAAAAAATCAAAAACAAACGCTTGGTGATTGTCGGTGATGGTGCTTTACAATATCTGCCATTTTCTGCCCTACCTCAACCCGGAACATCAGGTAAGAACTTCAAGCCTCTGCTAGAAACAAACGAAATTCTTTACATACCATCAGCTTCTACTCTAGCTGTCATCAGGCGCGAACACAAAGAACGCAAAATTCCTCCCAAAGCCTTAGCTGTGATCGCAGATGCTGTATTTAGCAATGATGACGATCGCCTGACTAGAATTATCCATCAGCCCATACCCAAGCAAATTATTCCCCAGATCAATCCCAATTTCTCTTTTGAGCGTTTATCTTTCACTCGCCAAGAAGCAGAGAACATTTTAGCTTTAGTGCCTAAATCTCAGACTCTGCAAGCATTAGATTTTGCTGCTAACCGTGCTTTTGTTACTAGTTCTCAACTTAGTGAATACCGCATCATACATTTTGCCACCCACGGCATTTTAGATACCGAAAACCCAGCTTTATCTGGCGTAGTTCTATCACTATTTGATCAACAAGGAAGGTTACAAAATGGCTTTTTGCGTCTACAAGATATTTTCAATCTCAAACTTCCTGCGGAATTAATTGTCCTCAGTGCTTGTGAAACTGGCTTAAGTAAAGAAATCAAAGGTGAAGGATTAGTCGGATTAGCTAGAGGATTTATGTATGCTGGTAGCCCTCGTGTGTTAGTCAGTTTATGGAATGTGGATGATGAAGCGACATCAAAATTAATGAGGACATTTTATACCAAAATCTTGAAACAGGGAATGACACCTGCGGCAGCATTGCGAGAGGCGAGGTTGGAATTATGGCGAGATGAGAATTATTCTTCACCTTATTATTGGGCGGGCTTTACTTTACAAGGTGAATGGAAATAAAAGTAGAAAATTTGTTTTTATATCAAGTTCGGGTAATTAGTTATAATTCCAGAAATCTGTGCATAAATGAAAAACTCGCTCCCCTGCTTCCTCTGCTCCTCTGCGGTCTTAATGATAATTATTTCACCGAACATGATAAGCTAATCGTCATTTAAATTGCACCATGTTCATGGTAATAAAAGCTGCAAACCCTCTCCCTTGCTCCCTGCACTCTGCCCCCCTGCGGCCTCAATGTACAAATTAAATGCTTAACAGCTTATTGCTTCCTGCTGAGTTTGGGAATACTAAACTCAGCATTGAATATACTTATGGCTTTTTTACACAGAATTACTAAAATTTTTGTAGGTAATAACTCTGGGATTAATTCCTCTATCACCCCAAAGCAACCAGCAAAACCAAAAACCCTGGCTGAATTAGAACAGGAAATAGCCACACAAGGGCAAATTCGTAGTAACTCCTCTCAACAAAAACGTGGCAAAGCTAAAAAAGGTATAGGTAAACTGATCTGGATCACAATACTCATCGGCGTTCCCGCAGGTATAGTTTGGGTGGCGAATCAGCCTTCACCAATGATTCGCCGGACTGTAGTACAAAATGCACCATTGTTGTTGCTCCCCAGTTACATCAGTATAGAACAACATTATCGGCAAGCCTTGGTGTCATTAGAACAAGCTGAATACTTGATTGAAAGACCAACTAGTGCAGCCGATTTAGCGTTGGGTGAAGAACAACTGCAACAGACAAAAGTACATCTCAATAATTTGCCAACTGTATTAGCCAACGATTGGCCAGAATATAAATATGGCTGGTATGAATGGCGGTTCAGCGTTTATGGTTTGAATGCGGCGCGTCGTCAAGTAGGACAATTAGAAGCCAAGGCTTTTCAAGAAAAAAATGCTCAAACATTGCTGGTTGATGATAACCAAGCATTATTAAATGCTAAACAGCAGTATCAACAAGCTACAACTATAACCGATAAAAAGTTAGCGATCGCAGCTTGGCGTTCAGCACTCGATACATTAGCAGAAATTCCCGATCAAACCTTAGCTGGCCAAACTGCTCAAAATCAACTAGATGGCTACAAGCGAGAATTTCAGGAAGTTGTCGGATTAGCCGCAGGTAATGAACGTGTCAGTACTTTAATTACCGCCGCCCAGCAATTTTCTTGGCAAGCTGCAAAAGCAGGTCAAAATCCACCGCATACTGTTACTGAATGGCAACAAATAGAAAATTTGTGGTCTGAAGCAATTAATCGTTTACAACAGATTTCTTCCTCAGATTTAGTAGGTTATGCCCAAGCACAAAAGTTATTAGCAACTTATGAGACTAATTTGGGTCAGGTGAAAATCAGACGACAAGCTGAGGCTGATGCTGTAAAAACTTTAGCTAGAGCGCAACAAGAAATTGAAAACTTAGTAGCTTCTATGCCTAATGACCCCAAAAATTGGGATCGTAATCGGGTAATTAGTCAGCTGCACAGTATTATTAACCAATTAGAAAAGGTGGAAAAAGGTACAACTGTTTATTTAAAAGCTCAAGAGTTATTGCTATCTGCCAATAATAAATTCAAACAATTCCAGTAAGAATTTTCCATTAATTCTCACTTTTGCATTCTGATTCAAGATTTTAAATCTAGTAATCCTTCTTCTTTTAATTTGGGATTGAAGCGGAGTTGCATTTGCAAACCACGGGATTCTAAAACTTTTAAAATTTCTGCTTCAACTCGCCGTGCTACATTCTTAATAACTTTTATTTGTGCTAACTCATCATTAGCGGGATTTTGATAATTAATCTGTTCTTCTGGTGTCATGATACTTTTAACGTTGATCGGTTGTGTCCATATTTCTTTATTCTCTCCATTTCCTGTGGGTACAGTTCCATTTTCGGCAATCCAGGCATTTTCAATATTTTCTAAAACTGTACGATTGGGACGTTCAATAGTTTGTCCTTTCACCCAGTAACATTGTTCTGGTAGACGGACTAAATGTTGTTTCAAGCTTAAATAAATATCACGAGAATATCCGACAAATTGTAGCGATTTATTTTGGTCAAATATTGCATATACACCTATTTTTCCTTGAAATATGTCAGGTAATTGGCCTGCATCATCAATATAAGGAATATACTCTAGGGTTGTTAAAGACAGAAGATTTGTTTCGTCAGCCATAGCTAAAATTTGATTTGGTGATTTATGAATTGGAAATTCCTATAGTAAATAATTTGAACATAATTTTTACGATATAGTCAAAAGAAAAAGGCAAAAGAAAAGTTTCTTTTGCCTTTTGTGCTAATTATGAACTTTCGATTTACATATCGAAATCATCATCATCATCGTCAACTTCCTCATATTCATCTTCTTCGTCATCGGATACGAGGTCATGGACTTCATGGACTCCATCAAGAATCAAATCATCTTCATCCAAGATTGAGCCTGTGCGTCGGCTACCATAAGTACCTTCGGTCAGAGAAGGTGTATCTAAATTGTAGGCACGAGCAGTGCGATCGTCTAACACCATATCTAGTGGATCATCTACCTCATCCAGAACGCTGGTGGTGTCCAGAGTTGCGTAATCTTCGAGCGCACCGGGTTCATCGTATGTATTGTATCCCGTACCCGCCGGAATCAAGCGTCCAATAATTACGTTCTCTTTTAGACCCCGCAGCCAGTCAGATTTTCCTTCAATTGCTGCTTCCGTTAAGACCCTGGTAGTTTCTTGGAAGGATGCAGCTGAGATAAAGCTGTCTGTGTTCAAGGATGCTTTGGTGATACCCAATAGTACGGGTGTGTACTGCGCTCTAGCACCACCTGTAATTGCCATTGCTTCGTTGACTTGTTCAACTTGGCGCAACTCTACCAACTCCCCAGGCAGCATGGTGGTATCACCACCATCATCAATCCGCACTTTGTTGGTCATCTGGCGGACAATCACTTCGATGTGTTTGTCCGCAATATCAATACCTTGGGATTGATACACCAATTGCACTTCGTTCACCAAGAATGTTTGCACTTTCTGCAAAGCATGGCTGGCGCAAGCGTAGACTCCATCTTCAGAACCCAAGCTAAAGAAGATTTCTAGGATTTCGTGAGGGTTAGATGGGCCATCAGTGATTGGTTGTCCGGCTGCTACGTGATAACCATCAGGTACTATCAAGTTTTGTCCTGGGCCAAGGGGATAGTCGGTGACTACACCATTGGATTCTACAATTTTCACGGCGATCGCTTCATCGCCATCACCATAAACAACCTTGACTTCCCCAGCGCGGCGGACTAAGACGCACGCTTCTTTTGGTTTACGAGCTTCCAGCAGTTCTTCAATCCGCGGCAAACCTTGAATGATGTCTCCGGTTTTAGCTCGTTCAAATACCAACAGCACTAAGTTATCACCGCGCTGTACTAAATCGCCGTCTTCTATCTGCAACACTGCACCAGGACTGACTCGGTAGGGACGACCAGCACGAATAGTTACAGTATAATTCTGCGTACTCAGGGCTGATTCATCACCAGCCGATGCTGGAGCCGCAGCTTTAATATCTACAATTTCCCCAGATTCTTCTGCAAATACTCCCGGAGTAATTTCGGCACCTTCTACCATCAAATCCCCAACTTTGACCTTGGGTTTAGAGGCAGTTGTCATCGAAATCATATCGCTGTGACGCAATACTAAGCAACGGCGTACAGTTTCTGTACCTTTTTGTACACCCCGAACAATACCCCCTTCTTTACACAAGATTTGGGTACTGGCGACTACAGCACCAGGAGCAATGGTTTGACCATCTTGTACTTGCAGCGCTGTCTGAGTACTACCTTGGGTAGCATCAGCAACAATGTCCCGCCGAATAACCAACGATTCCAAAATTACTAGCTGCAAACGCTGTATATCTGGATCTTGTAGATCAGGAACCAATTCAATATCTGCTGCTAAAGGAGAAGCATTATGGTCTTGTTCACCTTCTTGCTCAATTTCCAACACTAGTTGAGTGCGTAACAGTTCCACGCCTTCTACAGATTTGACGCGTTCCGCATCTTTGTAAGGTAGACGCTGTACTGCTCGCAGTTGAATTGAACGTCCGGTTTGCTGACTCACAGATGTGGTGGAAGGTACATCTGGGGTGTTGGGTACGGCAAATTCCACTACAGGACGACTTAACAAGGCTGGGCCTTCTGGAGATTCTACATACTGGATGTAGCGCAATTCCGTGAAGGTTTGTCCCAACAATTCTTCACCAGGCTGAACAAAGGTGTTATCTCGCCCAATGACCGCTTCTGGATCATCAACCATGAGCAGTTCGCCGGGTTTAACTACCACTTCCCGCAGAATGTCGTTTTTCTGGGTAACTTCTACTACACCGCTGTTTTGGCAGAAGATATCTTTCACAACTTCCGAGCCAGCTTCAACAAACTGACCATCTTCCACTAACAGCAAGGAGATATCTTTATTCACCTCGTGGGTTTCTTCGGGAATCCACAACATTGTGCCTCCCTGTACCACTTCATAACCTTGTTTGGCTTTGCCTTTCTTCTGGACTTCTAGTCCGGCGAATTTCAAAAAGCCACCAGTGGTAGTGCGATAGCGGTCATCAATTAATTCGGCTACTACTTGACCATTTTGCACTTTTGTGCCTGGGGTAGCTCGGAGGTTGAATTCCTGGTTGTTGCCAGTGGAGATGAGGTAGTTGTTCCGCCCTTGAGAACTGTTAACGGTAACAGCTGCTTGGTCTAATACTACTGAAGCTGTGATGATTTCAATTTCTCTGGTACTCTTACCAGGAGTAGCTTCTGGTAAACGCACCACACCACCATGCTGACTGGTGAGCCTGGTTTCGGCTAAAACGCCGTTCGTAGCGATGCGATCGCCATTATTCACTACCAATTCTGCACCAGGGGGCAAGTTATAAACTTCCCCAGACAAAATCCAAATCAAACCACCTCGTGATGCGGTGGTTGTGGTGTTACCTTGACGGTCTGTTTTTTGTTCAGCAACGACATCGGCAAATTTGACTTCTCCGGCTAAGTCAGTGGCCACATCTTTGACCGCTTTTTCGGTGTTGGTACGAGTTGTCCGACCACCAATTGCGACTTCTGCCAGTAATTGTCCTAGTTTTACCTGTTGACCATCAACTATATATAGTGTGGAACCTTGGGTAACTTGAATTTCTTGGGCAACTGGAGTTTCTGAACCTTCTTTCTTGGGTTCTAACATCAAGATGCCGTTAGCTTCCACATACAAAGCATCTTCCCCGTGGCGGGTACGGTAGGGTCTTGTCCGCAATTTGCGCGGAATCTTAACTGTCCCAGCCATTTTTGAGCGCACTTGCTGGGCTACTTCTCCGGTGAACACACCCCCGGTGTGGAATGTCCTCATGGTTAGCTGAGTACCGGGTTCCCCTATACTTTGGGCAGCGATGATCCCCACAGCTTCGCCCAAATCCACCATCTTGGCGTGAGCCAAACTCCAGCCGTAGCAATGTTGACAAACAGAACGTGCAGCTTCACAGGTGAGGGGCGATCGCACCACCACTTGTGTTACCCCAGCTTTTTGAATTATTTTTGCCAAGTCATCAGAAATGGGGGTGTTGCGTGGTGCTATTACTTCTTTGGTTGTAGGATGTACTATATCCTCTCCCACTACCCGTCCCATCAAGCGTGTTGCTAGAGGAATCAAGGTTTTGCTACCTTCTGTCATCGACTGTAGCGCTAGACCTCTGCTAGTACCGCAATCGAATTCTCGAACAATCACATCCTGAGATACGTCAACCAGACGGCGCGTCAAATAACCAGAGTCAGCCGTCCGTAGCGCTGTATCTACCAATCCTTTACGCGCACCGTAAGAGGAAATAATATATTCTGTGACAGTCAAACCTTCTCGGAAGTTGGTTTTAATCGGTAAGTCAATAATTTCCCCTTGGGGATCTGCCATCAGTCCCCGCATCCCCACTAACTGACGGACTTGGGAAATATTACCCCGCGCCCCAGAAAACGCCATCATGTACACGGAGTTGAGGGGATTAGTTTTCTTGAAATGGACAACTACCTCGTCTTTGAGAGCTTCACTAGTACCATTCCAAGTATCAATTACTTTTTGGAAGCGTTCAACTTCAGTGATTTCTCCCCTCTGGTAACGCGCTTCTGTTGCCCGAATTTCTTCTTCTGCGGCTTCTAGAAGACTGCGCTTACTCGGTGGTACCATCAAATCATCCACACTGATTGATACCCCGGCTCTAGTAGCATAACGGAAACCTAAATCTTTCAGTTTATCCGCCATCACTGCTGTTCGCGCCGTCCCGTAGTGCGTAAACGCCCAAGAGATGAGATTTCTCAGTTGACCTTTATCAACTACGCGATTGCGAAAAACTTTTTTTTCGTTAGTCATTAGTCATTAGTCCTTAGTCAATAGTCATTGGTCAAGAGTCAACAGTCATCAGTCAAATACTTTTGACTTTTGACTTTTGACTTTTGACTTTTTTAACTTGCTAGTGCTTCCTGAATGGCATTGTTGTAAATGACACGTCCAGGTGTTGTGCGTATATACTGAGAAATCAAATTTCCTTGGGAGTCTTCTCGAACTCGACGGAACTTATACATCAATGTTCGAGTACCGTCATCATTATTGGTTACTTCCAACGGTTCTGTATCGGGTTGATCTGACTCCAGTTCACCATCAAACCGCACGTAGATGTAGGCATGTAAATCTATTTCCCCTTGCTCAAACGCCATAATTACATCCTCTAGGGACGCAAAGTACTTACCAGCACCTTTCGTAGCGTGAGGATTTTCTGCGGTTAAATAGTAGGCCCCCAATACCATATCTTGGCTGGGTGTAATAATTGGTTTACCTGTAGCTGGCGACAAAATGTTATTTGAAGCCAACATCAATAACCGCGCTTCTGCCTGACTTTCTAAAGATAGTGGTACGTGTACCGCCATTTGGTCTCCATCAAAGTCAGCGTTAAATGCCGGACACACCAATGGATGCAGTTGAATTGCTCTTCCTTCCACCAAAATTGGTTCAAAGGCTTGAATCCCCAAACGGTGCAATGTCGGTGCGCGGTTGAGCATCACTGGGTGTCCTTCGATCACCTCTTCCAGTACATCCCAAACACTGGGATCATTCCGCGATATCAGCTTCTTGGCAGCCTTAATGTTATTCACCATTCCGCTGCGAATCAAGCGGTTGATCACAAATGGTTGAAATAGCTCAATTGCCATTTCTCTGGGTAAGCCGCACTGGTGAATATTCAGTTTCGGCCCCACCACAATTACCGAACGTCCAGAGTAGTCAACCCGTTTACCTAACAAGTTTTGCCGGAAACGTCCTTGCTTACCCTCAATAATGTCAGATAAAGATTTTAGTGGTCGGTTATTAGCACCAACTACTGTCCGACCCCGACGACCGTTATCAATCAGTGCGTCTACCGCTTCTTGCAGCATCCGCTTTTCGTTCCGCACAATAATTTCTGGTGCCAAAATTTCTTGTAGGCGAGCCAGACGGTTGTTGCGGTTGATTACACGTCTGTATAAATCATTCAAGTCACTGGTGGCAAACCGTCCACCATCGAGTTGCACCATTGGGCGCAAATCAGGGGGAATCACGGGGATAACTGTCATTACCATCCACTCTGGTTTAGAACCAGTCGCAATGAAGTTATCAATTACCCGCAGGCGCTTAATCAGTTTTGCTCGTTTTTGTCCTTTAGCTGTACTAATTTCTTCGCGCAGACTTTCTGCTTCTTGCTCTAAATTAATATCAGCTAACAAGCGCAGCAGTGCTTCCGCACCAATACCTACCTCTACTCCTTGTAAGGTAGAGTCTTCGCTATAAATTTGGTCTTCAATTTCCAACCACTGGTCTTCACTCAGTAGTTGCTTATAAGTTAAAGTTTCGGCATTGCCAGGGCTGAGAACAACATACGAGTTGAAATAAACTATTTGCTCTACATCCCGCAAAGGCATATCCAACAGGATGGCAATATAACTGGGAATACCTTTGAGATACCAAACGTGAGCTACAGGTGCTGCGAGTTTGATATACCCCATACGATGGCGGCGCACCCTAGATTCTGTGACTTCTACACCACAGCGTTCGCAAACAATACCTCTGTGGCGGACTCTCTTATATTTACCACAGTGACATTCCCAATCTTTTGCGGGGCCAAAGATGCGCTCACAAAATAAGCCATCCATTTCTGGCTTCAAAGTCCGGTAATTAATCGTTTCTGGTTTGGTGACTTCACCTACTAATTGACCATTGGGTAGGGTGCGTTCGCCCCATTGCCGAATGCGTTCTGGTGATGCCAAGCCGATTTTTACGTAGTCAAACTGATTAGTTTGGGCTGATCTCATTTCTTTATTATTAAGTTCAAAGTTATGAGTTATGTAAATACACGAGGTTCTAAACCCGTGTTAGGAAAGATATTTAGTTTTAGAAGGGAGCGGGGAGAAGAAAACTTCAAAATTTTCTCCTCTCCATTCCCTTTTTACTCGTCGTCTTCCAATGATTCACGGGAAAGAGATTCGTAAGTAGGTCGTGGGGGTGTGCGTCTGGCGGCTTGGTCTGCCATTAAATCAACTTCTACGTCTAAAGAACTACCGTCTGCTTGGGTTTCTACTTTATGAACAGCAATATCTAATCCCAAGGATTGCAGTTCTCGCATCAACACCTTAAAGGATTCCGGTGTTCCTGGTCGAGGAATCGCCTTACCTTTAACGATCGCATTTAAGGCTTCATTTCGTCCCTGCATATCGTCGGATTTGACTGTCAGCAATTCCTGCAAGGTGTAGGCTGCACCAAAGGCTTCCAATGCCCACACTTCCATTTCTCCAAATCGCTGACCACCTTGTTGCGCTTTACCACCCAAGGGTTGCTGAGTAACCAAGGAGTAAGGGCCTGTAGACCGAGCGTGAATTTTATCATCCACTAAATGCACCAGTTTCAACATGTAAGCCACACCTACTGTGACTGGTCGGTCAAAGGGTTCACCTGTACGACCGTCAAACACCATGATTTTGCCGGGATCATCTGGGTTATATACCCAGTCTCTACCTGTTTCGTCCCGCGCTTCTTGCAATTTGCCATGCACAATTCTGCGGGATGACTCTTCGCCGTACATTTCATCGAAGGGAACTATCTTAAACCGCACTCCCAAGGTATGACCAGCCCAACCCAACAGACATTCAAATACTTGTCCCACGTTCATCCGGCTAGGTACGCCCAAGGGGTTGAGTACTATGTCTACGGGTGAACCATCTGGTAAGTAAGGCATATCTTCCAGGGGCAATATCCGGGAAATAATTCCTTTGTTGCCGTGGCGACCTGCCATTTTGTCTCCGACTTGAATTTTCCGTTTTTGGGCGACATACACCCTCACTACCATATTGGCTCCAGGTGGTAGTTCATCGCCTTGTTCACGAGTAAACAAGCGCACATCAACTACACGACCTTTTTCACCGTTCGGTACACGCAAAGAGTTATCGCGTACATCCCGCGCTTTTTCACCGAAGATGGCACGCAAGAGTTTTTCTTCTGGTGGTTGGTCAGATTCACCTTTGGGTGTAACTTTACCGACTAAGATGTCTCCTGATTCTACCCACGCCCCAATGCGGATAATGCCTTGTTCATCTAACTGGCGCAAAGCATCTTCCCCGACGTTGGGAATTTCTCTAGTAATTTCTTCTGGGCCTAATTTTGTTTGTCTAGCCTCAATTTCATATTTTTCAATGTGAATTGAGGTGTAAACGTCATCTTGTACTAGTCGTTCAGAAATCAAAATTGCGTCTTCGTAGTTATAGCCTTCCCAAGGCATATAAGCGACGACAATATTTTGTCCCAGTGCCAATTCACCACCTTCTGTGGATGAACCATCTGCTAGTACTTGTCCAGCCACAACTCGTTCACCCATTCTGACCAAGGGTTTTTGGTTTAAACAGGTATCTTGGTTAGAACGTTGGTATTTAGAAACGGTGTATCTAATTTCTGGTGCATTTGGTTTGGGACGGACGCGAATTTCTGTCGCGTCTACATAGGTAACATCGCCGTCAGTTCGGGAGACAATTACCATCCCAGAGTCTCTCGCGCCTTGAGCTTCTAAACCAGTTCCTACTAAGGGACGCTCTGGTTTGAGCAAGGGTACTGCTTGACGTTGCATGTTAGAACCCATCAGCGCTCGGTTAGCGTCGTCATGTTCCAAGAAAGGAATCATGCTGGTTGCTACCGATACAATCTGCACTGGGGAAACCGCTACGTAGTCTACCTGTTCTGGTGTCGTGGTGGAGAATTCTTGGCGGTAGCGGACTGGTACTTGTGGCCCAATAATGTAGCCATTTTCATCAACTGGAATATCTCCTGGTGCTACCCGCAGATCATCTTCTTCATCGGCGGTCATGTACACGGGTGCTAGGTCAAATCTGACCCGTGCGTTTTCTACTGGTCGGAATGGTGTTTCTAAAAACCCGTACTGGTTAACGCGTGCATGGGTCGCCAAGGAACCAATCAAACCAGCGTTGGGGCCTTCTGGAGTTTCAATGGGACAAATCCGTCCGTAGTGGGAGGGGTGAATATCCCGCACCGCAAATCCTGCCCGTTCTCTGGTCAAACCACCAGGGCCTAAAGCGGAAAGTCGGCGTTTGTGTGTCAGTTCTGCCAGAGGATTGGTTTGATCCATGAACTGACTTAATTGGCTGGAACCAAAGAATTCTTTGATAGCTGCGACTAATGGTTTGGGGTTAACCAAAGATGCTGGTGTTAAAACTTCGGCATCAGATACAGTCATCCGTTCGCGGATAATCCGTTCTAAGCGGTTTAAGCCAACTCTTACTTGGTTTTGCAGTAATTCGCCCACACTTCTGACACGGCGATTACCCAAGTGGTCGATGTCATCTATGCTACCGATGTCATATTCTAGGTTGATTAGGTAATCGACTGCTGACAAAATATCGCCAGGAGTCAGGACACGCATGGTGTCAGGAACTGACAACCGGAGTTTTTTGTTGAGTTTATATCGACCAACACGACCCAAGTCATAGCGTTTCGGATCGAAGAACCGGGAGTCTAGGAGTTGTTGTCCACCTAATACGGTTGGTGGTTCACCGGGACGGAGTTTACGATACAACTCCATCAGGGCTTCTTCTTCTGAGAATTGCCCTTCTTTTTCGATGGTTTTTTGGAAATATTCTGGGTGGCGGAGGGCATCAAAAATTTCGTTATCCGATAAACCCAAGGCTTTCAGCAGTACCTGCGCTGAAAGTTTCCGGGTTTTGTCGATGCGTACCCAAACTAAATCATTTCGGTCTGTTTCAAATTTTAGCCATGCACCTCGGTTAGGAATGAGGCTGGCTGAATAAGTCCGTCGCCCGTTTTTATCGATTTCTGATTTGTAGTAAACCCCTGGCGATCGCACAATTTGGTTGACAATTACCCGTTCGGCTCCGTTAATAATGAACGTGCCGCGATCGGTCATTAACGGCAAATCACCAATAAATACTTCTTGTTCTTTAATGTCCCCTGTTTCTTTGTTCAATAGACGTGTGGGGACATACATCTGCACTGCATAAGTACTATCTCGCCGTTTTGCTTCCTCAACGCTGTACTTTGGCTCCTTCAGTTTATAGTTATGTCCTAAAAAATGCAGTTCGAGTTTACCTGTATAGTCTGTAATAGGACTAAAGGAGTTCAGTTCTTCTATCAACCCTTCTTCTAAAAACCAGCGAAAGCTTGATCGCTGAATTTCAATCAAGTCGGGTAACAAAAAGGCGGGTTCCAGATATTTGTCGTTATTCATGCCTCTACCTTTGTCAACCTGGTTAAACTTTTAGAGGACACTGCTGTGGGACGGTTCCTGCTACTAGCCAGTGTCCGTATTTGTTGGGGAACTTCTCCTTGTGCCACCTGTTATGGATTTATGCAGCTAACCGCAGCATTTTTTTAATCTGGACAGGGTGATTTTGACAAGGGGGGTAAACGCCCTTGCAAGTCATCAATAGCTGTTAAAACCCAGCTATTAACTTGATTTCTCAACTTTGCGTTGAGATATTTCTGCATTTGCTTTACTTTCCTCACTTCCCCTCCCAAAAGCGCGTAGATTAGCTTACGCATCTCAAAATTGTTGCACCTTTAAATACACCGGTTATCTTGACGGCAATATCAAAAGATAATGATAATCAGCCGGATGATATGGGCGTTGAGTCAAAATGGCTATATTTTGGTGGGTTTTACTCACAAGATACTTACTTTTAACAATTTTCTATAGTTTTAGATACAAAGCAGGGTAAATTTTGCCAAATTTTAGGTCAATGTTGGTTGTCACGGTTATTCATTTATGCCGAGCATCCGTATGTGGAGAGTGGAGGATGGTCAAGTTGATAACAATAAATAAGCTTAAAAGTTTTTTGTTTCTTCCTTTATCATTATGACGCAAGCAAAATGTTTTGGAGGGATTAATATTAACATATTTTTATCCTCCTGAGCTTTTAATTATTTTTACCACACCCTGCAATCGCCATATTTGACTTTTATAAAGCCAAACCAAATAATTTACAGGCATTTTGCGTGGTTTGGTGGGCGATCGCTTCTACAGTCTCTCCCCGCAATTCGGCTAATTTTTCCGCTACATAGCGCACATAAGCCGGTTCATTGCGTTTCTCACCCCGTTTGGGAACAGGAGTCAAAAAGGGACAGTCTGTTTCGATTAATAAGCGATCGCTACTGACCATCGCGGCTGAGGCGTGAATCTCTTTAGCGTTTTTGAATGTGACAGTCCCGCTAAAGCTAATGTAAAAACCCAGGTCAAGGAACCATTGGGTTTCTTCTGGTGTTCCACCCCAGCAGTGCATTACACCCCGAATTCCTCCTTGGATTTCCTGCCATTTTTGCAAAATTTCCCTGACATCACTGGCCGCATCACGACAGTGAATAATTACAGGGAGGTTGAGTTCAGAGGCGATCGCTAATTGCGATTCAAAAACTAGGCGCTGTTGCTCATAGTTTTCAGCTTTGTAGTAATCCAGCCCCATTTCTCCAATCGCCACTAATTTTGGTTCGGAACTTGCCAAGGATTTAATTGTCTCGGCTGTATCACTTTGCCATTTTTCGGCATCCAAGGGATGCAGTCCCACGGCAAAACTCAGTTCGGGAAATTGGTGAGCAATAGTTTGAATGCTGGAAAACTCTGATGGTTCAACACAGGAGTGTACTAATCGCACTACCCCCGCTTCTTGCCATCGCGATCGCACTGCGGCTAAATCTGGCTGGAAGTTATCAAAGTTAAGATGAACGTGGGTGTCAATTAGTTGCATTTTAGTCAAATGTCAATGATCAATAGTCCAGAGTTAATAACTAAGACTTTGGACTATTGACTTTGGACTAATTACTGTGGTGTTTAGGTGACTGGCTTGAGTTTATGAGCCAATCTCGATTTTTTCCTAGCCCCATTGTTGGGGTGCAGAATGCCCCGCTTGACAGCTTTATCGATTTTGCTGTAAGCCTCAGCCAGACGCTCATCTACTTGTTGTTTGAGTTCGGGCGTAGGATTAGCCGCGTAGGTTGCTACCACAGTCAAGTATTTTTTCATCAGCGTCTTAACAGCTGATTTGTAGGTTTTATTCCGCAGCCGATTGCGTTCGGCGATATTGGCGCGTTTGAGAGCAGACTTTGTATTCGCCACAGTCGATTCCAAAAAGACTATTGATATGTACACACACTACTAGATTTACTAATATAGCATTCATCTTGCCAATGTCAGAATTTCTCAAAAAAATATTGAGACTGAGTTCAAGACTCAAAGGTATTGGGAAATGAGCCATTCTCTGGCAATTTTTTCAGTAGATTTAATTTGTATGCCAAACCAAGTAAATAAGCTAAAATAAGGTACTTCAATAAATTATCTACCTAACTAACTACCACCTGAACCAGCGGTGTGACTGTCAATGTTATTTCCGAATCAGGCTGTATTGTCAGTAGACAGGAACTATAAATATAAACTTCAGGTGTTTACGTGTACACAAATCATACATTGCTTTTGTAAGCATGTTAAAACCTGAGAAATTTCCTCATCTAAATTAAGTAACCCATGTGCTGGCAGCCTTGGGAGTATCAAAAAAATCCAGGTTAAGCTAGAGATGAGAATCAAAGTAAAGCTTGCCCCTTTTGGGGGTCAAGAGCAAGACTAATTCTCAAGCGGGAATAATCTAAAATTTTGGCATTTTCCTTACTCCATGCTGCGAATCATTACTCAGCAGGCAGACGTTAAAGCAGAACTACAACGTATCTGCGATCGCACCCATGACGAACAGGTGGTTCACAAAGAAGCAACGGTGCGGGAAGTGTTGCAAGCTGTGAAGCGCCAAGGCGACAAAGCTGTGTTACATTACACTGCTGAATTTGACAACCAAACCTTGAAGCTGGAAGAACTGCGCGTTACGGGTTCCGAACTAGATACAGCGTACCAACAAGTATCTCAAGAATTGCTCCAAGCAATTCAGTTAGCTGCTCGTCAAATTGAAGCATTTCACCGTCAGCGAGTCCCCAAAAGCTGGGTAAACTTCGGAGAAGATGATGTGGTGTTGGGTAAACGCTACACCCCTGTAGATCGAGCCGGGATATATGTACCTGGTGGTCGTGCAGCTTATCCGAGTACGGTGTTAATGAACGCCATTCCAGCAAAAGTGGCTGGTGTACCACGAGTTGTCATGGTAACACCACCAGGGGCGGGAAAAGTCATTAGCCCCGCTGTACTAGTGGCGGCCCAAGAAACAGGAGTGCAAGAAATTTATCGCGTTGGGGGAGCGCAGGCGATCGCAGCTTTAGCTTATGGGACAGAAACAATTCCGAAAGTCAATATAATTACTGGCCCAGGCAATATTTACGTCACCTTAGCCAAAAAACTTGTCTATGGCACTGTGGGCATTGATATGCTGGCGGGGCCAAGCGAAGTGCTAATTATTGCCGATGAATTTGCCAATCCGGTGCATGTGGCTGCTGATATGTTAGCCCAAGCCGAACATGATCCAATGGCAGCAGCGATTTTGCTGACCACTGATCCGGCTTTGGCAAAAAATGTCCAAGTCGCCGTTGAAAGACAGTTAGTTGATCATCCCAGACGGATAGATACCGAAAAAGCGATCGCTCACTACGGCTTAATTGTGTTGGTAGAATCTCTCGAAGCAGCCGCAGAACTATCCAATGAATTTGCTCCAGAACACTTAGAGTTAGAAGTTAAAGACCCTTGGGCAATTCTGCCCCAAATCCGCCACGCTGGGGCGATATTTTTAGGTTACTCTACACCAGAAGCTGTAGGTGACTATTT
Organism: Nostoc sp. C96; assembly: GCF_059384975.1. NCBI lineage: Bacteria > Bacillati > Cyanobacteriota > Cyanophyceae > Nostocales > Nostocaceae > Nostoc > Nostoc sp. C96. The sequence continues at coordinate 4,611,439 of NZ_CM182020.1, forward strand.
AGCAGGGCCAAACCATACATTGCCTACTTCGGGCGCAGCCCGATATACTTCGGCGTTAAGCGTGGAAACCTTTCTTAAACATTCTAGTATTATTCAATACTCACCAACTGCCTTGCAAAAAGTCGCAGGTGCAATTGATTCCTTAGCCACAGCAGAAGGCTTACCTTCCCATGCTGATTCAGTCCGGCGGCGGATTCAACAAGATGAGTAATGGGGAATGCTTAATTTTTTCCGATACTTTTAGCAAATAGTATTCTTGGGCTGCACACTTAAAGATTAAACTGTATTGCTGAAAAGCGATGGGCGATCGCCCAATATACATAACACAAGATAAACTTTAGTTTCCATCAATAAGATTATTGGTGTCAGTACTAGAGTTTCAGGGGTCTACTTTTGAGGAGACAAGGGCAGTGCTAAACAATATTTTGATAGCTCTGGATGGTTCGGATATTGCAGAACGCGTAATTCAAGTTTTGGATAATTTGGTATTATCACCCGAAACCAAAGTCGTTCTTTGTCATGTGTTTCCCACTCCAGATTCAGATATGGAACTACCCGCAGATCGCCCTCATCCTGAATCTCCCACTTTGTCTTATTTCCAAATTGAAAAACAGCTGCAATCTTATCAAGAAAAATTATCTATTCAAAGCGCAGTAGAGTTGGTAACAGGCGAAGCTGCGGATGAAATTATTCGCCTAGCTAATATTTACAAAGCTGATTTGATTATTATTGGTAGTCGCGGATTAACTGGGATGAAGCGCATTGTCCAGGGTTCTGTGAGTAGTCAAGTAGTAGAAGAAGCTAATTGTTCTGTATTAGTGGTTAAGTCAAAGTAAAGGTTAAAGGACATTAGACAATGATGAATGAATTAAGCCTGTCTAATGTTCAATCTCTATATTACTTACCTTTTTTCTGCCTGAGCCAAAAACTGCCGCAAGCTTAATAAACTCAAGGTTTGACCTAAATTTAGGGGTAAGAGCGAAATTCCTTCCAGGCGGGACTGTACCCAACCTTCGCCCCAGTACCATTCATGGAAGCCATCGATACCGCCACTGAGTAGTAAACGCACACAATTAGATTGAGCTACATCTACTTGATGGTGAATAGAAACAGGGCCTGTCCAGCTTGTAAACTGGAATCCAGGATAAATTTCTTCGGGCATTCCGGGGTTAAAACGTTGTCCTAAGAGCCATTTTTCTAATTGTGCAGGACGTAGCAAGCTATCACCAATGGCGCTGGCTGATGCTTCGATTTCTATCCGCAGTTGACTTTGTTGAAAATTACCTAGCATTTTTTATGTGATTTTTTAATGAATCGTATTTCTAGTATTACAAATGCGATCGCTACTTATCATCAACTCACCTGGATGGTAACTGAGAACTTAGAATAGAAAAAGTGAAGTTGTTAAGAAATGTAAGGTTTTTTCATGGCGGATCAGTTAATTCGCGCAACAGCAGCTGAAGGTGGGATTCGTGCGGTGGGTGTCATCACTACACGCTTGACAGAAGAGGCTCGACAGCGTCACAAACTTTCTTATGTGGCAACAGCTGCAATGGGAAGGACTATGGCAGCAGGCTTATTGATGGCTTCTAGCATGAAGCGTCCAGGATCGAGAATTAATATTCGAGTCAAAGGCGATGGCCCTTTGGGTGGTATATTGGTAGATGCAGGTTTGGATGGAACAGTCCGGGGTTATGTTAGCAACCCGTCTGTAGAACTGCCGCCCAATGCTAAAGGTAAACTTGATGTCGGCGGTGCAGTAGGTAGTGGCTACCTCTACGTTGTTCGGGATATTGGTTATGGCTATCCCTACTCTAGTACAGTAGAACTTGTTTCTGGAGAAATTGGTGATGATGTGGCGCATTACCTAGTAAATTCTGAACAAACACCTTCAGCTTTAGTCTTAGGGGTATTTGTGGGTGCAGATGGCGTAACGGCTGCTGGAGGGTTGCTAGTGCAAGTTTTACCTAAAGCAGCTAGAGATGAAGCCCTAGTTACAACCTTAGAATCACGGGTGGCTGCCTTATCAGGATTTACCCCATTGTTGCAAGCTGGTAAGACACTACCAGAAATTTTTGGTGATCTTTTGGGCGATATGGGTTTGTCGATATTTCCTGAAACCCAGATGTTGCGCTTTAATTGCGGTTGCTCTTTTGATCGGGTGTTAGGCGCACTTAAGATGTTAGGTGAAGCTGAATTACAAGACATGATTGTCAAAGACGATGGCGCTGAAGCTACTTGTGATTTTTGTGGCAGAGTATATCAGGCAAGTATTGACCACTTAGCTCAGTTGATTGTTGATTTACAGGCAGAATCTTCTGTTGGAAAATAAAGTATAAAATAACACTGAATTTTTCAAAGGTTAAAGGTATACCAGGAGAAAGTTCTGATAAACAGTAGCTTTTTAACAATGAGAAAGTTACTATGGCAACAACTGAATTATTGACCTAGAGTTTCTTAATGGTACAAACAGCCCCCAGATTTATCTGTGGGGTCAATCTAAAATCCAAAATCCAAAATTGTTTGGCCTAGAGCCAATCGCTATTTAATAAATTTTTGGTGTGAGAGATGACAGAGCGGGATATTCCAGAAGGTTGGTCTCCAGCCAGAGCCAGAGAGCCAGATCACACAAACCGAACACCAAACATCGGTGAAACGCAAGCATTTGGCATCCCAGCTACTGGTTCTACCTCTAAGTCAGTGAAACAACAAACAGAAAATAATCCAGAAGGATTACCCATAATAGATCATCATTCCGCCCAAACTATTCCCCCCAGCAAACGTTCTCGGCCATTGCGGCGCTGGATGAAAAGTTGGGTATTATGGTCAATATTGTTAGCGTTAATTCCCGGCAGTATAGGGTTTATCGCAATGGCAATGCTGTTAAAGTTGCCTGCTGCCCCAAACTGCCCGTCTATTTTTTGGCCTTTAGCCAGTGCTTCGGTGCGGTTGCACTGCGCTCAGTTGGCAGCTTCTAAGCAGACGGTAGATGATTTATTACAAGCGATCGCCTTAGTTAAACAGTTACCACAAAACCATCCTCTGCGCGGAGAAATTGATCGGTTTGTCGAGGAGTGGTCACGGGATATTTTACAGTTAGCTGATCAAAGTTTTCAAGCGGGAGATTTAGAACAAGCGATCGCCACAGCCCAAAAAATCCCCCAAGACTTACCTGCATATAAGTTAGTTGACGAAAAAATTGCCAAGTGGGAATCTATCTGGTCTAAAGCAGACGGAATTTATCAAGCAGTACAAGAAGAATTGCAGCAAAGACGCTGGCAATCAGCATCACTACTGGCAGCGAAATTACTGCGTATAGATAATAAATACTGGTCAAGTACTAAGTATGATCAAGTCAACCGATTGATTGTATCAGTGCGGGAAGATGGAGATAAGTTAGATAAAGCTGATAGTTTAGCAAAAACCAAAGTCGTAGATAACTTATTAGAAGCAATTAAAATTGCGGAAGCGATTGGCAAAGATAGCTATTTCTATGAAAAAGCGCAGGAGTTGATTCCTTTATTTGGGCGCAAAATGTTGGAATTAGCGCAAGCTAAGATGGATGCACGGGATGCAGATGCAGCCTTAGATATTGCCAGACAAATTCCTGATAGTACCAAGTTACAAGCAGATGTCGAAGACTTTATTTCTTTAGCAGATGCACAAAGAAGTGCTTGGATAGGTACAGTTTCTAGTTTAGAAACAGCGATCGCTCAAGCGCAAGAAATTGACCCTTCCCGACCAAAATATAACAAAGCACAAGACTTAATTACTCGTTGGCAACTGGAAATTGAAGACGTTGCTCGCCTGGAAAAAGCACGGACACTAGCAAGCCAAGGTACAATTAACGACTTAGCAGCAGCAATTATTGAAGCACAGCAGATTCCCTCTAACAATCCCCGTGGTTCAGAAGCTAGGCAAGAAGCAAACCGTTGGCAAGCTCAAGTGGAGACAATTGAAGACCGTCCTTACTTAGAACGTGCAGAACAATTGGCATTACTAGAAGACATCAACTCCTTGCAGGCTGCAATCTCCGAAGCCAGTCAAATCCGTCGGGGTCGAGCATTATATTCCGAAGCACGCAAAAGAATTAACAGTTGGACAGCTAAAGTACAACGCATTCAAGATCAGCCATACTTAGATCAGGCGCGAGATTTAGCCCAAACCGGAGATTTAAATGCTGCGATTAATGCAGCGCAAACAATTGCCTCTTCTGGAAGAGCGCTTTCTGGTGAAGCTCAAGCAGCTATTGATGATTGGCGAGGTCAAATTCGCGCTAAAGATAACTGGAAGCGAGCTAGAGAAGTTGCAGTAATTGGAACACCAGATGGGTTGCTGGAAGCGATTCGTTTAGCGGATAAAATACCAAGTAGTAATATCCTCCGTTTAGATGCGAATGTAGCGATTGACCAATGGAGTCAACAGTTACTAGACATTGCTCGCTCTCAAAGTAGTTCTAATCTCAGCAAAGCCATTGAAACTGCTCAGTTGATTCCTAGAGGTACAACTGCTTACAACACAGCACAAGAACAAATCAGAAATTGGCAGCAATTATTAAATCCGCAACCCGTTCCTCAACCTGAGCCTGTATTGCCTCAGTCATCAACTCCAGAGGGTACTAATTTGCAAAACTAGGGAGTGGGGAGTAGGAAAATACTCAATATGAAAGTTTATATATCCTAAAGATTTTTTCCCTACTCCCTATGAAAACTAATTCAAGAATACTGAACCGTTTTGTTGAATTCGCATAGCCTTAGTATCTTGAGCTAAGTCAGTAGCTTCATTCAAAGTTACTTCTAACATTCCTGGTTGTTCAGCAGACGCTTGGGGTGTGACTAACAATAGTCCACCGTCTTCTCTTTGGAATGTAACGGTAACTGGGGCGCTGATACCTTGTAACATAACATTTGACTTACCTTCTAGCGATCGCGCTTCTGTATCGCCAATCACTTGGTAAGTTACTTTAGCTCCAGTATCATTAATCAATTTCACATTAACTTTACCATTGGCAAGAGCGATCGTTGTACTAGGTGTTTGTTGTTGAGATGCTGAAGGGGTTTGATTTGTGGTGGTTCCACTTGTAGAACTTTGCGGAGTTACAGGTACACCTTGACTAGATGTTTCCCCTTGAGATGGCACAGTTGTTTGAGGTGTAATAGTTTCACTTGTAGAACTTTGCGGAGTTACAGGTACACCTTGACTAGAAATGTTTCCTTGCGGTTGCTGTCCTTGGGAGAAAGCGTTAGGCGGACATCCTTGAGGTACAACATTTCTACTATTGAAAGGTTCTTCATAGTAAATCCGGGGGCAAGGATTAATTGCACTTGCACCAGCCTGTGGTGTTTCACCACCTACACCTGCTTGGTATGGACTGGATGTAGTTGTGGTACGAGCCGTAGGCAGAAGGCCTTGATTAGCTAGTCTTTGAGTGAGTGCATTAGGCGGACATCCTTGCGGTACTATAACCCGACTGTTGTGGGGTTCTTCATAAAAAATACTAGGGCAAGGGTTAATTTTAGCAGTAGACTGTTGCGGTGTTACAGAAGTTGGTTGTTGTGCTACTGCTGTTTGAGAAATTGCAGGCACACTAATCAATAAACCTCCGCAAACAGCGCCGAATATCTCAGTAAACTTGCGTAATTTTTGATAAGTCATATTCATTCTTAACTCCTGAGCAAATTGAGTAGTAGCTGTCTGAAAACTTGAGAAAATAGTGAATTCAATTTAAATGAATTCAGCAGTTATAGTATTAGTTCGTGACTGAAAATTTTATTTTGATTAGATAGAGTAATCAATCCCAAACTTTATTTTCATACTTGCATATTTTTGGATAAATACAATAAAGATGAAGCTAATTAATCAGTCTTAATTCAAGGGTAGTTTTTTTGACTTACAATCATTAAATTTAATTGTTAACTTGTTTTTTTGTATCTAGCTAGAGTGTTGAAATATCAAGAATTAAATTACTTCTAGAGTGGGATATTAGCAATTGCACTAAAACTTTGATAAATAATATTTGAGTTATAAATTGCAAGTAAATTACAATTCATAACCCAAAAACTTTAGCCAACTATATTGAAGAATCTAAGCTTCTTCCCAAAGTTGACGAACTCTATCTGGTAGCCAACTAGCAATTTCTTCAATTCTCTCTGCTGATAATTCATCCTTAGTCGCAGAGAAAACTGCTTTAACCACTTGCTCACGGTCTACATTTGGTGGCATAGTGCCTTCATTCGCTACTCGGAATAAAAAGCGATCGCTATCAATTTTAAAAATGCCAGGGCCTTGCCAAGGTGGACGTACACGGCTCAAAAAGCTCACAATCGGATTTGTATCATGCCACAGTTCGGCAATTTCCATTTGCAGAGATTTATCGTCAGTTTCTTCGGCTGGTTTGTGTAGTTCTCCTTCAACGCGGTCAGCCGCTTCTGTAGTCATCAGGTCACGCATAACCCTAAATACTACCTCTGTAATATCTCTAGCATCGTAAAGGTCAGCTAAACCACTGTTTTGTTTCACCTTTTCTAAAAAAGGTAAATTTTTTTCTGCAATAGGAGTTTGCATCTAATCTCCTCCAATAAATTTATTAGCTGCATTTAAGTAAAATAAATTAGCAATTTATCTGCATACTCAATAGAGTAAACAGTAAACTGTGATAGCTCAAATTTATGATTTAAAAATGCCAGCTTTGCTATATAAGTTAGTAAGTAATGTCAAATATATTCATCTGTCACAGGAAACAAAAAAATAAAAGAAAATTTAAGACTCTAGAGTTATGGGTAGAGTGACAATGAAAGTCGTTCCTTTGCCAATGGTACTTTCTACTTGAATTTGACCTTGATGATGTTCGACAATAGCTTGAGCGATCGCTAATCCCAATCCTGAACCTGTAGCACTGTCTGTAGCTTTACTGCCACTTTTTTTATGCGTACGTGCAGGATCTACCCGATAAAAGCGGTCAAACAAACGTGGTAATGCTTCTGTAGGAATACCAACACCATTATCACTCACTTTAATTTGTAACTGAGAAGTAGTGACGCGCATTCTGGAAACGCGGCTGATTCCTTCTTGGCGTACCAATTCTACATTGACCTTGCCACCAGGCGGAGTATACTGTAAAGCATTACTAATTAAGTTTGTCAATAGTCTGACCAGCTGATCCCAATTACCTGCTAGAGTGAACCAATTTTCTAGTAATTCAGGACTGGTTTCAGTAACAGGAGGATCAACTAAATTTAAATTTAAAGCAATGCCTTTTTCACAAGCTAGAAGTTGCTGTTCTTCAATAACTTCCATAAGTAAGGCATCTAAAGGACAAGGTGAGAATGTATCTTTACTGATACCGCTATCTTGTCGTGCTAAAAATAATAAATCATTAACCAACTTACCTAAGCGTTGTGTCAGCCGTTCCACTACTTTTAACTGCTGACGATAGTTAGTAGAATTACTCACTTCTGTTTCTACCAACTCCAATTCACTCAAGGCGACTTGCACATTAGTTTGAATTAAAGTAATGGGACTTCTCAGTTCATGGGAAGCATCAGCCGTGAATTGCTTGAGTCTTTGATAAGAATCACCTACTGGTTCCATTGCTTTCCCAGAAAGAAACCAGCCACTTGCAGCTACAGATACTAACATTAACCAAATTCCTAGTGCTAAATCCAAAATTAGCTGGCGACTGGGTTTAGTAACTTCAAACCAGGGATGACTTACACGCAGATATCCTAAGACTTGTCGGCCAAATTCCACGCGCTGGGTTACTTGACGCAACGATAGTTCTGAGTCTCCCCACTGGTCTTGTTTGGGTACACGGACTGTTTCACCAGTATGATTGCCGTGAATAGGGATATTGAGAGGTTCTGAGAAAGTCGACCAAAGTAATTTTCCTGTAGGACTAAACCATTCCAAATCAATGTGGTCATCATCTACATTATTGGCATTGTTGCGAAAACTGGCTTCTACATTGATGTGGAGTTTATTAATTTCATTATTTACTGGCTCAATAACAAGCGATCGCTCTACAATTTCCACCACATGATTTAAAGTATCGTCAATTCGCTCCACCAACGTACTACGGACATATAAATAAACACCACTGGCAAACAGTAATAATAACACCGCTGTTACGGCAGTGTACCAAATAGCCAACCGACGGCGAGTAGCTTGAAACATACTTGCAACCAAAATCTACTTAAGTAGATTTATTGAGAACATTAACTAATAGCTAAAAATATAATAGATTACAAGACTTTATGGCTAAAAAGTTCCATAAGATCCAAGTAAATTGAGTCTACATTATCAATTTAGAAGTTGATTTAATAAAAACTTTACATCTTTCTCCTAATTTTAACTCATAAACTGCTTGTTCTAAGCCTAGATAACCCGACTTAATAATAGTAATTTCACCGTGGACAAAGATATATTAATTAAGTTTATATCAATATACTTAGGAAGAAATTAGCATAAATAATTCCTGTTTTTACAGGAGCTTTATAGAGTAGCTTTACCAAAGCAAATATATGTAAAATGCGTAGACTTTGGTAAATTCTCTGAGGTGCTATTTTTGCTACAACGGCTACATTGATTTTGTCATCTTTTTCTAAAGAGTAATTATTTAGCCCCCATGAAAAAGAAATTCTTTTTAGCAGCATTTACTCTCGGTGCAGTTTCTCTGGCGAATACTTTATTATGTGCGCCTGCTAGAGCCGTTTCTGTTGATGTCCCACTCCAAGTCGAAGTTCCAGAAGTTATTTACATCCAAACTTACAAAAGCCTGACTTTTCAGCCTACTAGCGCAGAGTTTTTAGGATCTGCCGCACCCGTAAATGATACTGATGGATTCTTTTCTTCTGACGGTACTATTACTACACTTCCTGCTCCTAATGGTACTTTAACTCCCACTACAGGAGATATCACAACAGGAGATATTTTAATTTATAGAATTTGGGGTACTAGTACTGGTGCTACCGGTCAGATTCAGCACTCTGTTGAATTTAACGGTGGCACCACTGGAACGCTTTATCTTGGTGGTGATACGGCCTCTAGCTCTAATGTAGGTGTGACAATCAGCGCACTTGGTGGAACTGCGACAGCACCAGGGCTTGATGTAACGAACGCAACTCCCATTGAAGGATCTGTAGCATTTACATTTAACTTCGCAAACGCCTCATCAGCTGGTACGTACTCTAATCCTAACGAATATTTGACCATCACAGCTACGGGTATTTAGACATCATATATTTTGACCTTGAGTTGTTTCTCAACAAAAGCCAAAAATAAACAGTTCTGGCTGAGAGCAAAATTACCATATTAATTTAATTGCTCTTCCCGAAACTTCTTATCTCAAGGTCATTTTCTGAATTAGTTTGGGTAAGCATCTGATGAACCGACTATTATTTCTCAGTACATTTTTGTCTGTATTTCTGTTGGCTCACCCCAAAACTTTTGGGCAATTAGGTTTACCTGGTAATACCCTAACTCTAGACAAAATTGAAGTCACTGATATTTTTTCGGCAGGTTCTAATCAAGTCAACGATGGCATAATTAACAAATCATCAATTAGTCCATCATTAACCGCACCTACACTGAATACAACAGTGAATCGTACAGTCTCAAACATTTGGAGACTAGAACTTGATGCGAATCAAGATGAAAATCAAATATCTGTTAGTTATGGTTTGAATTCAGATCAGGGAACTACTAATAGTCTGAGTAAAGGAGGTATTAGTGAACAAATTAAAGTTTCTATTACTCCTATTAACCCAACTATAGATCCCAATTCTGCCAAGAGAATTCTACAGGGAGGAGCTATCTTTAACTTAGACTTTTCAGATATCAAAATTCCCGGTGTTTATTCAGGCACATTAACTATAACTTTTACCGGGATTTAAATCTTCACTCAATCAACCAATGAATCAGCAGCAAAAATTAGTTAACAGCATTTATAAAATTGGAGCTACTGCGCTATTAACACTAAGCACATTAGCATTAAATTGTCCCCATACTTCTGCAATCTCAATAGGGGTTAGTCCACCGAGGTTTGAATTCAAACTTGATGATAAAAAAGCCAAAACTCAGGTTTTTCGTGTCGTTAACGTTGATAATCAACCCGCAACATTTAGGATTTATATCCAAGGTTGGACAATTGACGAAAAAAATGAAATTCAACCTGTAAAATCAAGCGAGCAATCTCTAGATAACTGGATTACCGTCAACCCTGTAACCTTTACCCTTCCTCCTGGTAAAACCCAAACCGTGCGTTTTTCAGTTCGTCCTCGTGTCAAACCTCCAGCTGGAGAACACCGCGCTTTAATTTTTGTTGAAGAAGTCAATTCTGACCAAGACAAAAAACCCAGGTCTGGAGTTAGAGTTTTGGGACGTTTTGGTGTTGCTGTCTATGCTTATGTTGGCAGTATCAAAAAACTAGGTGTTCTCAATTCAATTTCGGTTGATAGTAAAGCCAATAACCTCAAAGCTGCATTTGACATTTCTAGCCAAGGTAATGCTTATGTGCGAATGAATGGTCAATATGCAATCTGGGCTGCTAACAAATATCCGGGTGCGAGTGCTACTAAGCAAATAGCTAACTTGCAAGCACAAAAAAATAAGAAACCAGATGGTGTGTTAGATGCTGGAATGTTACCTTCAACGCCTGTGTTACCTGGTACTCGTCGTCAATTAATCCTTAATATCAGTAAAAAACTGCCTCCTGGTCAATATGTTTTAGATGTTAATGGTGATTTGAATGGCGGTGCAATTGATAAAGGCATTGCTTTTACAGTTACATCCAGAAGTAAATAAAACAGCTTTTAAATATCAGTTTTCTCACTTCTGGTAATCTTCTAATATCTCCTCACATCATATAGATTTTGCCAGTTCTCAACCGAAATTTTCTAATTTTTTAAGTTATTTACTTTGTCTGTCTCTGCAATTAATTTCCAGCCTAGAACTTTTTTAGGCTGTCGTACCAGCATTTGTATACAAGTATGATCTACCAAGCTTCACCGCCTTTACCACCAGCAGAAGTTACTACTCTACCCGCGCAAGATACTCCTATTACAGCGCCGGATAAAAATAGTGCTAACCCAGCCTACAAAACTGCACGGCATACAGTAGCGACCCCTATTCCGCCAGAAACCACACCAGAAGCGGAGTTTTCCACCAATGGCTTAGAAGAATGGGAATCCTCTGCTGAAAGTAATTCTGATGAAGCGCCAGTATTACAGAAGAAGTCAGATACAATACTCGCTGATGTTTCCTTTACAACTGGAATTCCCGACATATCAGACAAGTCAGATGAGGACAATTCTGATAAAGCATCAGTTCCACAGAAGAAGTCAGGTACAGTACTCTCTGATATTTCCTTTACTAGTGGAATTCCCGAAATATCAGACAAGTCAACTAAAGAACTAGATCAATGCAAAACAGCTACAATATCTGCACAAGTAGCTTCAACTAATGCAAAGTCAGGACAATTAGAAGAGTCTCCTGATTTATTGACTAAGCAACTGGTGAAATGTGAACCAGTCAAAGCACCTGCTCAAGTTGCTATAACAACACCAGATAACTCAGCAGCGTCATTAACAAAACAACCGTCACAACCTTCAATTCAACAGAAAGTCAAAGCACCTGCTCAAGTTGCTATAACAACACCAGATAACTCAGCAGCATTATTAACACAACAACCGTCACAACCTTCGGTTCAACAGAAAGTCAAAGCACCTACTGAAATTGCTGCTGTAACTACCAATAATTCAGCATCCACAACAAAAAAACCACTACAACCTTCTGCTCAACGCAAAGTTCAAGCATCTACTCAAGTTACTGCTACAACTCCCAACAAAAAGACCAAACCAAAAGCATCAGTTCAGCGTACAAGAACCACAGCACCTGCTAAAGTTGCTACTAGTGAGACTGACTCAACAACATTAAAACAATCACCTCAACCACAGGCATTAAATACCAACGTTGAAGTTGCCAGCACTGCTGATGCTGCCAAAAAATCAGAAGAATTAACTAGTTCTTTGACCAAAAAACCACAACAAGGTCAAATTACAACAGCCTCTGCGTCAACTACAATTGCGGCTAAAGCACCAGAAGATTTAGCAACTTTTGTCACTAAACAAAGGTCACAAACAGTTACAGCACTCTCAGAAGTAACTACCAAAGATACTTCTGAGAGTGCTGATGATTTTGGCACTTTTTTAGGTAAACAAGCATCTCAGTCACAGTTTCCTGATGTTAGTACAACGGAATCTACTGAAGCAATTACTGAAACTTCGATAAATTCTCATGATTTAGCTGGTTTCTTAACCAAACAACCCCCTCATTCATCAGTTCAATATAAAGTTGCCAATGTACCTGCGGAAGTTCCAACTACCACCCAGACATCAAAAAAATCAGAAGATTTATCAGCGTTTTTAACAAAACAACCATCTCATTCACAGGTTCCACAAAAAACTGCAACTAACCCCACTCCTGCGCCAAATTCATCAGCAGAATCAATTCAAAAACCTCTCAATACTAAACCGGTTGAAGTACAGCCGAAGAAACAAGGGGTAGATGTCAGCACGAATATATTAAATGTAAATGATAACTCACGCATAACTTTCACTCAAACAGCAAGCTCAAATTTAGAAAATTTGTTGCTTGGGGTAATCATTAACAGGAGAGAAGTAGGTAACTTAGATGTTATCCGTCAAGGAAATACTTTACTGTTGCCTTTGGATGATTTTGCTAAACTTGCTGGTATTACAGTTGAAAAAAAAGATAATAATACATATTTAAACACGCCTTTAGGCTCAATTAATCTGGCTGAAGATGACATTCAAAACTTCAAAGGTGTTAACTACATTAGTGATGCTTTTATTAGAGATAAACTGTCTTCAAATATTGAATTTAACTCTTTGGATCTAGCTTTAATTATTGATTTACCTTGGCGTGGTGATGGTACAGCGTATACAAGTGAAGCAGTTAACTTACAACCAGATGTATTTGCCCCACTCAACGGATTTTCTAATTTAAGGCAAGAGTTAAATATTGTTAGTAATGCTGGGGATGTAAACTTACGCAGTACTACATTACTGGGTGGCAGATTAGCAGGGGGTTTATGGCGAGTACGGGTCAATAATAATTTTGAAAACTCTCCTGATTTATCTGAATATTTTTACTATAAACGCAATGGCGGATTCCTTTATCAAGTCGGTCGGCAACAAATTGGTATTAACCCATTAGTCAATAGTCTGAATTTGACAGGAGCGCAATTCGGTTATACCAATATACCAACCAATCGCTTTAATCAAACTAACAGTGCCAATGAGTTATTACCTAGACGTTCTAGACCTTTACAAACTTTTCAAGGTGTAGTCCCAGCAGCTAGTTTTGTGCAGCTTAGAGTTTCTGGAGTTGTTGTAGCACAGCAGCAGGTCGGATTTGATGGTAGATACGAATTTGTTGATGTTAATTTACCTGTTGGGCAAAATAATCAAATTGAAATTTTAGTTTTTGACCGGAATAATCTGAACGTTCCTAGTGAGATTCGTTCTGTAAGAATTAATTCTTCTGATTTATTACTGCCAGCAGGTGGAAATGTTCAATTAGCTGGTGTAGGTTTAACTGGAAATTTAGTACAAAATTCTTTGTTTGATAATAATAATGGTACTGATGCTGGTCAATTTGCAGGTTTTTATCAAGTTCGTCAAGGTCTTTCTAACAATTTAACTTTTGAAGGTTCTTTACAAGCTATTCCTAACACATTACAGAGTCAAGCTGGATTAATTTGGCGGGTAGCTAACCCGGTTGTTTTATCTGCTAGTGTAGGTAATTCGTTTGGTAAGTTAGCTTACAATACAGATTTAGATATTCAATTAGGAAAATTAGATATTACAGCTAATTCTCAATCTTATCCTAATGGATATCGGAATGGGAAAAACTCTGGTGAGTTTTTTAACCATAGTGCCGAAGTAAGTTATCGATTTAATAATAATTTTCAGTTAGGGTTTCTAGCACGTAGTCGTAAAAGCGGTAGTGATACAAATGAATATATATCGCCTACTTTCTCTTTAAGACCTTTTGGTAGTTTATCTTTAAACGGTAGGCCTGATATTAATGGGCAGTATTTATTCAATGCTTATTATCAAGTAAATCGTGCGGCACGACTATCTTTTAATACTTTTGGTGATAGATACACTACTGGTCTAAGTTATGACTTTAATCGCAACTATCAAGTTTCTTTAGGTACTGATTTTGGTGGTAGTTATGCTACTCGCTATACAGCAGCATTAAACTATAATCCTCCAAATATTAGACAACTGAGTTGGCGAATGGGACTGGCTTACCGTGAGGGTAATTTTGGCCCGATTGTTGGTGCTAGTATGCAAGTACTACCAGGATTATTTGCCAGAGTTGAATATCAAGGTATTCCTTTTGCTGGGAGAAGAAATGCTTTTGGCGGATTTAATGACGATCGCCTGACAGTATCATTAGTATCAGACTTATCCTTTGCTGGTGGTAGGGCTATTCCGAGTAGCTTTAACTCTCTGAGTAAGGAACGGGGTGCGATCGCTGGACGCATTGCTGTCTCAGGAGAAAATCAAGGTTATGATTTACAAGGCGCTAGTGTAAGAGTAATAAACAACCACAACAAGCCTGTTGGTGGTGCAACAACAGACTCTAGCGGGAATTTCTTTGTTGGTGGTTTACCAGAAGGTGTTTATCGAGTAGAAGTTGACCCAGATAAATTACCTGTAGAACTTACCTTACCAAAAACAGGTAGAGTGGCTGAGGTGGGAATAGCAGGTGTTACCAATGTAGATTTTGCCGCCAGATTAGAATACGGTTTAGCTGGTCGAATTACTGATGTTGCAGGCCAGCCTTTGTCTGATGTGCGGGTAGAACTAGTAAATATTGCTGGTACAGAAGTTTTATCAGCGATGACTGACGAATTTGGTCTATATCGTGTAGATGGTGTTCCTGTTGGCAAGTATACATTGCGGGTTCCGCCTCAAGATGCGATCGCGAATAGTGAGGCTCTCCCCAAACGCGAGGTAGATATTCACAACGAATTCGTCTACGACCAAAATCTACAATTACCAATTTCGACAGCAGCCAAAGAAATTAAAGAAAAATAATCTAAAATCTCAAATTTAAAATCTCAAATTGTCTGGCTTTTGTAAAAAACCAACTTCTCGTCCATCACAGATTTCCACTACTATGATTATTGTTCTCCAGTCGTGTGGGCTACTTCTGGCTACCCGCAGATCGTCATGCCGAAATCTAAAAAGAGCGCCAATCCCATCAATCTCAACGATCCACAATATTATCTCAACCGAGAGTTAAGCTGGCTGGAATTTAATCATAGAGTACTGCACGAAGCTTGCGATTCACGCACACCACTTTTAGAAAGACTGAAGTTCTTAGCCATCTTCAGTTCTAATTTAGATGAATTCTTCATGGTGCGGATTGCTGCTTTAAAGCAACAGGTGGAAGCGAAAGTTACTCAGTTAACTCCTGATGGACGTACCCCGCAACAACAACTGGATGATATTCGCTTAAATCTTAGTCCGCAAGTAGTCAAACAGCATCAACATTTTGAACAAGTCCTGCGTCCACTATTGGCCCAGCACCGTATTCATATCCTCGACTACATTAATTTAAACCAGAAACAACGGACTTATTTAGATAATTATTTTGAAGAACAAATCTTTCCCGTTTTGACTCCTTTGGCTGTTGACCCTAGCCATCCTTTCCCCTACATTTCCAATCTCAGTTTAAATTTGGCAGTTGTTGTCAAAAACCCAGATACAGAAGAAGAATTTTTTGCCAGAGTCAAAGTTCCTAGCGTTTTACCGCGATTTTTGCCTTTACCACCAGAGTTAGGCATTCAAGAAAATGGACAACCCGCCAACTGGACAGGTGTACCTTTAGAACAGGCGATCGCCCATAATTTAAATGCTTTATTTCCAGGGATGAATATTCAGGAATATCACCCCTTCCGTATTACTCGTGATGCTGATTTAGCCCTGGAAGAAGATGAAGCAGATGACTTGTTATTAGCCATTGAACAGGAACTACGCAAACGCCGCATCGGTGGTAGTCCTGTCAGAATAGAAATTCAATCCCAGACTCCAGAACCAATTCGTACACGGTTGTTACAAGATTTAGATTTAACCGACAGCGATGTTTATCAAGTAGATGGTTTATTGGGTCTGCGAGATTTAATGTATTTTATGGCTTTGCCTTTGCCGGAACTGAAAGATCCTCCCCGTCAGTCTGTCGTTCCTCCCCGTCTGCAACGGTTACGCGAACCGCATATAGACGAAGATGTTGTGGAAATGGAAGAAGGCAAAGATTTTTTTGCTGTGATTAGAGAAAAGGATTTGTTTGTCCACCATCCCTATCAATCTTTCTCAGCAACAGTTGTACGTTTTATCACTCATGCAGCCCATGACCCAAATGTTTTAGCTATCAAGATGACCCTTTACCGAACTTCCGGTGATTCGCCGATAGTTAACGCCTTAATTGCAGCGGCTGAAAATGGTAAGCAAGTATCAGTATTAGTAGAATTAAAAGCCCGCTTTGATGAAGAAAATAATATTTACTGGGCAAGGCGTTTAGAAAGAGTGGGCGTTCACGTTGTCTATGGATTAGTTGGCTTAAAAACCCATTGCAAAACTGTGATGGTAGTGCGACGAGAAAAAGATAGAATGCGTCGCTATGTGCATATTGGCACGGGAAATTACAATCCAAAAACTGCACGACTATATACCGATTTAGGATTATTTAGTTGTCGTGAAGAATTAGGTGCTGATATTACGGATTTGTTTAATTTTTTGACTGGTTATTCACGACAAAAATCTTATCGAGAATTATTAGTTGCACCAGTGAATATGCGCGATCGCTTTTTGTCTTTAATTCAGCGCGAAATTACAAATGTTCAAAAAGGGTTTACTGGACGGATTGTTGCCAAAATGAATTCTCTTGTTGACCCACAAATCATCGCTACTTTGTACGAAGCTTCTCGTGCTGGTGTGCAAATTGACCTCATTATTAGAGGGATTTGCTGTTTACGTCCAGGACTCAAAGACATTAGTGAAAATATTCGCATAATCAGCATTGTCGGTCGCTTTTTAGAACACTCCCGCATTTATTATTTCTACAATAATAGCCAAGAAGAAATCTATATTGGCAGCGCTGACTGGATGCGCCGCAACCTAGATCGGAGAGTAGAAGTAATTACGCCAATTAAAGATCAAGATATTGCTAAAGATTTGCAAGAAATCTTGGGAATTATGTTGGCAGATAACCGCCAAGCTTGGGAATTACAAGCTGATGGTAGTTACATACAACGCCGTCCTGGTGATGATTGTCCAGAAGCTAATTCACAAATCAGTTTTATGAATATGGCACTGCGTTCCACAGGGGGAACTCCAAACTTGCTGGATTCACAGAAAGGTCTTTCTTATACTGATAACTAGGAAAAATTTTATTTTTTTAGCAAACTTTAATTTTTTCGCATTTTATCTAAATGAATTAGTTGAGAAAAAAGTAGTTATTCAACCATAAGATAGAGTAATTGTCTGGACTTACTCTCATACACTATAAGCATTGTTGTGACTACTTTTTTCTTTTCTTGAATGTTAATGCTCTCCTGTGAGTCTTCTGCTTTACGCGTTCTTGTAGTTGATGACCACGAACTGACTCGTTTAACCCTACAATTAGCTTTTTCTTGTCAAGAGAATATTCAAGTTGTTGGGTTAGCTAGTAACGGTCAAGAAGCTATAGAAATGGTTAAACGCTACCAGCCTGATGTGATTGTTTTAGATTTACAGATGCCAATCATGGATGGTTGGAGTGCTTCTAGTCAAATTAAGTCCTTCTCTCCCCATACTCAGATACTTGCTTACTCCTCCGTAGAAGATGCTAATTCACCACGTGCGAGGGGAATGACTAACTTTGATGATTTTTGTAAGAAAGATGTATCAACAACTGAACTAATTGCTTTAGTTAGACAATTAGGCAACCGTAGAGGAGATAGTGAAATTGTCTGATAAATCTTTCAGCAAAATAATGTCACATTGACTTAGGCTTGGCTCAGTTCTGGAGAGTTGGTAATGTTTTATGATTGAGAAGCGTCGGCATAACTCTTACTTATTAGAGGTACCGACGCAATTTTTAGTGGAACTTAATTATTTCCTGTTTCTGGGATAGTACGTTTATATTCATCAATTAAGTCATCTAGTTCTTCTAAAGCCTGATTGACATCGACTCTCAAAGTTCCTAAGTTTGGCTGTTCTAACAGACTTAAAAGGTAGTCGCGTTTGCTTTTAACTACCGCAATTCGGTCTTTGATAGTTTGTAAATCCATTGTTTGTCTGCCTTTTATTAACTACAGTCCAGTTTAAAGTTAACGCAAAACAGGGCAAAGCTTGCTCAAGCAATTAAAAGTTGTTACCTATGTCACCATCTAAGTTGTTAAGAATCAAGCAACCTAGTTTTTAAGTCGTTGGGCTTCCCTAATTTGTTACACATAGCCGATGATAATAAAACTAACGTGTTAATAAATATTATCTTTGGCTCATGTTACGTAAAATATCTTTGGGAACTCTAGGTTTAACTATTGGTGGCATATTAACTCTTGTTGGCTTTATAGCCTATGCTGCCAACAATGCCACACTTAATCTTGTAGGCTTCTTTTACGGTTTTCCTTTGTTGTTGGGAGGGCTGGCACTCAAAGCCAATGAAATTAACCCGATCCCTTTTAGTCAAGTCACAACACCATCAGTATTATCTCTGCGGGAACAGCAAGCAACAGTAACTCAAAATAAAATTCGCAAAGACATCACTCGGTATTGTTACGGTCAAGATGCTCACTTGGATGCAGCACTCTCTTACTTAGGTCTTAGTCCCTCTGATGAAGAAAGACCAATTGTTACAAGTTTACGAGAAGAGGATATTAATGGCGCTTACACGTTAATTTTAGAATTTGATTCTCCTTTCATCCCGATTAATGTTTGGGAAGAAAAACAAGCAAAAATGACCAGCTATTTTGGCCCAGGAGTAGAGATAAAAATTACCCAGCCAACAGAAGATAAAATTGAGTTAGCGTTAGTTACTAGTCAATAGCCAATGGTCAATAGTCAATAGCAATAAATATTAATTATTAGCTATTGACTGTGCGATCGCCCAAAATTTCAGCCATCAATATATCCGCAGTGCGATCGCCATAAAGAATTTTTCTCACAATATCGCTGGATAAAAAAACGAGCCAAGCATTTTGCAATATCCTGCATACCATTAGACTAACGACTGTTGATCATTGACTATTGAGCATAAATCATTTTTCTAATCTGACTGCATACCACTGCAAATATTGACCCGTTCCAATGTCTAACTCACAACTAGTATCGATGAGATATTGGACTTTAGCTTCCAAAGAATCAATATTTTGTAAATCTGGTGGTAAATCTTGAGTATTAATTGTTTGTAAAACTGTTTTCAGCTTTTCAAATAATGCTTGTGCTGTCAGAAATTGTTCTGGTTGATTAGTTTCTAACACCACAAAGTTATCTTGTTGATACATTAAAGAGTCTGGCATATCTGTACTTCAGTTAATTTAAATTTGTTTTTATAGAGAAGTTTATATTCAATCAGGTTGGTTAAATAATTTTCTCTTATATTTTGCCTTTATATATTCTAGGCACTAAAGTTAGAATTTCTTGAAAGCTTTATAGATATTTTGCATTACACATGATTTATTGAGATTGAAATCAGGAATTTTACTTAACTCTCAAGTTAATTACTCTCTCAAGAATAAAGTTTATTATACAACTTGATATTAGCCTCATGTAATTTGTGTAATTACCCATCAATTGAAATGGGTAAAATTTAGCCATATATATTAATAAAGTCCAGAGATTGTGAAGTTTAGGGTCATCTATTTTCCCGATAATATTTTGTAATTGGTGAAAAACTCATCAGTATGTGTCTAAAGTCACTTTAGAACTTAATTAGTATAGTGTAGATTTAAAGTTTTGCTCAAAATAGTAATTACACTTTATCACTAGGGAAATATAAACGTAAGACTTCCTTGCAAAGCCAGAACTAGCCAAATAAAAATTGCTTTTTCCTTTTCAGTAAATTGTCTATGAAACCCATTTATCTAAACTTTTCTTTGCTGAAGCTGATTAAATATTCTCTTTTCCGAAAAAACCTGATGGTGCAGTTAGACAGCTTAGGGATAAAATTTCTAGTTTTGATTGAACTTTTATGCGATCGCCGTCCCAGTTGTCAGTCAGATAGATTGTGTCATCAGACATGCTAACCAACACTCTCTTACCAGAGAAATTTAGACATCCTGTACAAAATAGAGCATTGCTGTACCGCCAACTTCTACTGCGGTCATAAACTTTCAACCAGTTGCCTTCCAGTAATATTTACTGTCACAAAATCTTGCTTATTGGCTATTTTTTGTGTTATGCAGGTTTTCTCAAGTTTCCCCCTCGTCGATACTTTCATTTTCTGTGGAACGCAATTCATGTCAGGCTTAAGCCCCTTTTCTCTTCCTAAACAACCTCCAGTAATTCTGGTGGCTGATGACGATAAAAC
The DNA here is from genome assembly GCF_059384975.1 of Nostoc sp. C96. Lineage (NCBI taxonomy): Bacteria > Bacillati > Cyanobacteriota > Cyanophyceae > Nostocales > Nostocaceae > Nostoc > Nostoc sp. C96. Next base: position 4,632,043 of record NZ_CM182020.1, read on the forward strand.
CATCCGCCTGCTTTTGCGTGAAGCTATGGAACAAGAAGGCTATCGAGTTGTTGAAGTTGCAGACGGTAAGCAGTGTTTAGATGCTTATGAGACTGTCAAACCAGACATAGTATTGCTAGATGCAATCATGCCTGTAATGGATGGCTTTACTTGTTGTAAGCACTTGCTCCAAATTGCCAGAAATAATCTCATGTCAGCCCTGGCAGATCTTGATACTGACTCTGCTACAGGCAACACTGTTATTTCCAAATTATGGGAACGAACACCAATATTGATGATTACTAGTTTGGATGACGCAGAGTCTGTAGACCGTGCCTTTGAAGCAGGAGCATCTGATTATGTTACCAAGCCAATTCATTGGGCTGTTTTGCGCCAGCGTTTACGTCGTCTACTACAACAAGCGCAAGTATATAAACAATTAGAAGCAGCAAACCTAGCTTTACAGCAACTCGCTAACGTTGATGGCTTAACAGGTCTTGCTAATCGCCGTCGTTTTGATGAATATTTGAATACGCAGTGGATAAATCTAGCACAGGAGGAATCTCCCCTGTCATTAATTTTATGTGATATCGATTATTTCAAATTTTATAACGATCAATATGGTCATCCAGCTGGAGATGTTTGTTTGCAAAAGGTAGGTACTGTTTTGAGCAAAAATGCACAAAAACATCACGATTTAGTAGCACGTTACGGTGGCGAAGAATTTGCAGTAATTATGCCAAATACTCACGCTTCTGGTGCATTTTATGTAGCTACAACTATGCAAGCTGGTGTCCAAAATTTACAAATTGCTCATGACGCTTCTGCTGTAAATGAATTTGTCACCCTGAGTATAGGGGTCGCTACCCTGGTTCCGACTTGGGAATCCTCTCCTTCCGATTTGATTGTAGCGGCAGATAAAGCGCTTTACACAGCAAAGGCAGAAGGACGTAATCGAATCATTCTCAGGTGAAATAGTCAGGAAATCAAACTCATAATCCTGAAATTATTGGTATTAATTTGATTAAGAACGGCTATATAAAATATGAATCCGATAAAAAAAGAAGCCTATTTTAGGCTTCTTTTTTAAGACTAGTATTGAAACTGGACTATTTCACAGTAACTTTACCACCAGCTTCTTCAATCCGCTTCTTAGCATCTTCCGCTGCATCTTTAGCAATACCTTCTTTAACTGCTTTAGGTGCAGCTTCTACTAAGTCTTTAGCTTCTTTCAGTCCTAGACCAGTCAATTCACGCACAATCTTCAGTACGGCAATCTTCTTGTCAGCAGGAACAGATTCCAAAATTACGTCAAACTCGGTTTTTTCTTCTACTGGTTCAGCAGCAGCACCACCACCAGCAGGAGCAGCAATAGCCACACCAACAGGAGCCGCAGCACTTACGCCAAAAGCTTCTTCAATTTGCTTAACTAATTCAGCAGCTTCTAGCAATGTCAAAGATTTCAATTGTTCTAAAATATTGTCGGTTGTAGCAGACATTGATGTAACTCCGTAATGTTTGATTAGTTATTAGTAATTTGTCATTCGTCATTTGTCATTAGTTTTTGACCTTTGACTTTTGACTAAAGAAGTCTAAAGAATGAAAAACTCAGTAAATAAACCGCTTTTTTATATTTGGCTTATTTCACACTTCATACTTCATACTTTATTCAGCCGCGCTTCCTTGTTCTTGTTCGGCCACAGCTTGCAAAGCACGAGCCAAGCCACCAGGAACTTCGTTGATACCCACAGCAATTTTTGTAGCTAAAGCGTTGATAGCTCCAGCAATTTGACCCATGAGTTGTTCCTTGGATGGCAAGTCCCCTAGAGCCTTGACATCTGCTTCTTTCAGCAAGCGACCTTCCATGACACCGCCACGCATTTCTGTTTTTTTGGTGGCTTTTTGGAAGTCTTGGTAAGCCTTAATTGCTGAAGAGAAATCTTCTTTGACTAACAAAAAGGCAGAAGAACCTTTCAGCAACTCGGACATTGGTTGCCATTTTTCGTCCTCTTGAATGGCAATACCCATTAAGGTATTTTTTGTTACCTTACAAGTAGTGCCAGTGGGACGTAGCCGCCGCCGCAAATCTGTGATTTCAGCAACTGTTAGCCCTTGGTATTCAATTACCAGTGCCAAAGTTGACTCACTCAAAGATTGTTTGAGGTCAGCTACTATTTCTTGTTTGTTTTCTAACGTTCTACCCATCTCGTTTCACCTCCAAGGGCAAAATCAATGATTTCCCTGTTTGTGTGTTCTAGTTCTGACCTACCCAAAACAATAAACCCCGGCTTTTTAACCGGGGTTTTGCAGCAAAACTCTTGACGCTATGGCATCTACACTTTGTAAGTAGTGCTTCAAGCAATGAGAGTTTTTACCTCGGCAGGATATTAAGCTATTTACACCTGCTGTCTCCGGTTTGAACTATTTAGTTTTGTCATTAGTCACTTGTCTCTTGTCCTTTGTTTTTACAAATGACGATTGACAAATGAAGATTGACTAAAAATTATGCAGCTTCGTTAAGTTTTAAATCCCGTAAAGCGGTGATATCAACTTTAATCGAAGGCCCCATAGTAGCAGATACATAGAAGCTCCGCCAATAACGACCTTTTGCGCCGGAAGGACGGTTACGGTCAATTGTTTCTTGCAACGCCTTCAGGTTTACTAACAAATCTTCTGGCGAGAAACCTGCTTTACCAAACATAACATGGACAATACCAGTACGGTCAGCCCGGAATTCTAATTTACCTGCTTTGAATTCTGCGATCGCACTTGCAATATCAAATGTTACTGTACCACCTTTTGGTGATGGCATCAAACCACGGGGGCCTAGTAATTTACCTAGTTTCGCTACCTGTGGCATAACATCTGGTGTCGCAATTAGTTTATCGAAGTCCATCATGCCTTTTTGAATTTGGTCAATCAGTTCTTCGGAACCAACTATATCAGCACCAGCATTGCTTGCTTCTGTGACTTTTTCGCCTCTAGCGATAACTGCCACCCGGACAATTTGTCCTGTACCTTTGGGTAGCGCTACCGTTGTCCGTAATTGTTGGTCTGTATATTTGGGGTCAATTCCCAACCGGATATGTGCTTCTGCGGCTTCAGCAAATTTAGCTGTTGCTGTTTCTTTTAGTAGTGTTAAAGCGTCTAGAGGTAAGTATTCTCTATCTTCTATTTTTGCTTGCAGTTCCCGCAAGCGACGCGATACTTTTTTTGTCATTTTTTTCTCCTGGGGTTAGTGGCGAAGCCAAGCTTCTCCCCCGATAGTTTTTTAAGTGCTGAGTGCTGAGTCTAAGGACTATTGACCATTGACTTTTGACTCTTGACTATTCTGTAATGGTAACGCCCATATTTCTTGCGGTTCCGGCCACAATGTTCATTGCCGCGTCGATGTCGTTGGCGTTGAGATCGGGTAATTTAGTTTGGGCAATTTCCCGCAATTGTGCTTGAGTAATTGAACCAACTTTCTTTTTGTTGGGTTCGTTGGAACCTCTTTCGATTTTCGCGGCTTTGCGAATTAATACTGATGCTGGTGGGGTTTTGAGTACAAATGTAAAACTCCGGTCTTCATAAACCGAAATTTCTACAGGGATTACCATACCAGCTTGGTCTGCTGTTTTGGCGTTGTACTCTTTGCAGAACATCATGATGTTAACGCCATGTTGACCCAATGCAGGGCCTACCGGCGGTGCTGGGTTGGCTTTTCCAGCGTTCAGGGCCAGTTTAATGACCGCTACTACTTTTTTCGCCATTTGTATTTAGCTCTGTTTCTCTACCTGATTGAATTCCAATTCAACGGGTGTATCTCTGCCAAAAATCGAGAGCAAGGCTTTAAGTTTACTTCGCTCTGGACTGACTTCAATCACCTCGCCTTCAAAGTCCTTAAATGGGCCAGAAAGCACGATTATCTTATCACCTGTTGCCATATCAATTTTGACAACTGGCTCTTGTTCGGTGGTTTGTTTGAATATGCGCTCTACTTCTGAGTAACTCAGAGGTACTGGTTTAACGTGACCACGACCTTTGGCACTGCCACGTTTTTGTTCTGCTCCCACAAAGTTGATGACATGAGAGGTGTTACGCACTACCTGCCATGTATCGTCATTCAAGACCATCCGTACTAGCACATAACCAGGAAACACTTTTTCTTCTGTGTGCTGGCGACTGCCATCTTTCCGGATTTTTACTGCTGGTGTGTGGGGGATTTCGACTTGAATTATTTTGTCTGCTACGTCAAAGGTTTGGATGCGTTGTTCCAAGTTGGTTTTGACGCGCTTTTCACAGCCGGAGGCTACTTGTACTGCATACCACCGCGCTTCTTTGAGCGCTGCTTCTGCTGTTTCCTCTGACTGCAAATTTGAGTTAAGTGGGTCGTCTGTTGCAAAAGTCATCAGAACACCTGTTTTGCTGCCCAAGCAAACAATCCATCCACCAAATAAATCAAAGATGCGGAGAGTGTAACCATTAACAGCACGGCTGCTGATTCGCTCACTAGCTGTCTGCGACTTGGCCAAACTACTTTTTCAAGTTCTTCTTTCGTCCCTTGAATAAAGTTTTGTACGTTTAGCCCACTAGTGTTTTCAGGCATTTCAGCTTCAGTTTTTTTCGCCACTGTTGTTTATCCCCCCGTTTCTTGTACAGCTGTATGTTGCTAATTTTTATCTTACTTTTACAGCTTTGATTCCATCCTGCTGATTTGCAGCAAAAAATCTCTCAATAATCAAACAATTATACCCGAAATCATCAGCACTAACTACATTGAGTAGAAGTGCTATTGTTTCGGGTTGTATTTTTTGCTTGCGAGCGCGCCCTGGAGGACTTGAACCCCCGACATCAGGTTTTGGAGACCTGCGTTCTACCAACTGAACTAAGAGCGCACAGGTTGGTTTGGATTCGGTGATTGCGTTGAACTTTTATTTAGTGTAACGCAATTTGCGATTCTTATTGTACATGATTTTTGTCGGGGAGACAACTTAGCGGCAAAAGCCGCTTGTTAACTGAGATTTCTCTCATACCCTGAGCAAAAAATTACAAAGGGCGGTCGAAACGCTGTTTAATCCGGGTAGCTTTACCAACGCGATCGCGCAGATAGTAAAGTTTAGCACGACGTACTTTACCGCGACGGATGACCTTGATGCTGTCGATGCGAGGAGAGTGCAGTAAAAATACACGTTCTACGCCTACCCCTTGAAATACGCGGCGAACGGTAATAGTTTCGTTAATACCGCCGTTGCGTTTAGCAATGACAACGCCTTCGTAGGGTTGCACACGGTATTTCTCACCTTCTTTGATTTTCACGCCGACTTTGATGGTATCGCCCACATAAATGTTGGGCAAATTAGATTTTAGTTGTTCCGCTTCAATGGAACGGATGATCTCTTGAGCGTTCATAGCCTATCTGGTGAAAAACTCACAATCATCCATAATAAATCGAGAATCTGCTTTCAGTCTAGTGATATGTGAGATTTAAAATTTTTACCCGATCCGCCATATCTAAAAATGAAAGCTATATTGCATAAAGCTTGCTACAGGTGTGATGTTTATGAAATTTAGCGTTGTGATCACTACCTATAACCGCGTAAGCTTACTACGCCGAGCCGTTGATTCTGCTATCAACCAGACAATTCCTTGTGAGGTGATTGTAGCTGATGATTGTTCCGCTGATGACACGCAAGCCTACGTAGAAAGCTTAGGTAATAGAGTAATTTACCATCGTCATGAGGTCAACAAAGGTCATGCAGCTACAGTAAATGCAGGAGTCAATCAAGCCAGTGGCGACTGGATTAAGTTTTTGGATGATGACGACTATTTGGCAACTAATTGTATCGAAGAGATGGCAAAGGCGATCGCTCTTTGTCCTAGTGCTGTGATTTGTTCGTGTGTGGCGGCGCAGGTAGATGAACATGAAGTTGAACTGAGTCGCACCCCACAACTTGGGACTGGTTTGGCTTTTTCTGTTCCCCAAGAAGATATTCACTATGGGATGTTGTTAGAATTACTACCCTTTGGCACGCCTGTACAAGTTGCTTGCAGCCGTGATGCTTTTTATAAAACAGGTGGTTGGGATTCCAAACTTGATGCTAATTGTGATGATATAGATTCTTGGGTACGGATTGCTCAATTTGGTGATGCGATTTTTCTCAATCAATGTTTAGCTTACCGGACTATTTGGACAGGAGCATATAATCATAAATTTGCTGTTTATAAACGCCTAGATACTAATATTTTAATTAAAGAAAAAATCTACGCTTTAGTTAATGAAAATTATCGTTATGATATTCCCAAGATGGAAGATATCAAGAATTATTTGATCTTACATTGGGCTTTTGTGGCACTGAAACAAAAAAATTTACCAAACTTCTTCATATTGTTAAGTAATGCTTTATTTTATTTTGGAGCATGGAGGCTTATGCTCAATGTGGTTTTCTTACGTCGCGCTCAGTTAAACAATTCTAATATACGTAAGTTTATTCTAATTCAATCCTAAATTTGTGAATTATGAAAGACATTTTGTCCTATCAAAATTTCATTAAATTATTTATCTTACTTGAAATTAGGGAGCAGGTAAAGAGGTATTTTCATATATCCTTATGTGCTTAGTTTATGATGATACTTAAAAGGTGTCTGCTGATTTATTTAATTGTATATTTAAATACATTTATTTAGTTATAGATAGTACTTTAGATATAAGGAATAAGAAGTAATTTTACTTATGATAATCAATGACTGACAGGTATTTTAAATCTTCTTACTACTTTCAAAGTTCATGCGAATCATACATATCTTGAACCATATTCAAGAAATTGGTAACGGAATTGTGAATGTAGCCGTGGATCTTGCTTGTCTACAGGCAAAAAACGGTCATCAGGTAGCAGTAATATCTGCTGGTGGAGAATATGAATTCTTGCTTGATAAATATGGAGTTGAACATTACCAACTCAACCAGAATAGGCAAGTGATCAATCTGATAAAAACAGCCATGCGTTATCGATTGATTGTAAATAAATTTCAGCCCGATATTGTTCATGCCCACATGATGACAGGCGTTGTCTTAGCACGCATCTTGAGAAAAGGTTATGAGTATGCTTTAGTTTCCACCGTACATAATGAATTTCAGCGTGCCAGCATACTAATGGGTTTAGCAGAGAGAGTAATTGTTGTCAGCAAGGCTGTGCAAGAGTCAATGGTGCGGCGGGGTATCTTAGAAAATAAGTTACGGGTAGTGTGCAATGGAACTTTGGGTAGTCCGAGAACTCGCCAACTAATTGAATATCAAGCTTTAGAGTTACAGCATCCAGCAATTGTGACTGTAGCAGGAATGTATAAACGAAAAGGAATTTATGAGCTAATCACAGCTTTTGAAAAAATTGCCTTAGATTTTCCCCAAGCACATCTTTATTTAGTTGGAAATGGCCCTGATAGAGAGCTATTTGAGTCACAAGCACAAGCAACTGGTGTAGCAAAACGCATTCATTTTCAAGGTTTCCAGCCAGAACCTCAACGTTATTTATTAGCTTGTGATATTTTTGTGCTTGCTTCTCACCAAGATCCTTGTCCACTCGTGCTTTCGGAAGCGAGGGAAGTGGGTACTGCAATTATTGCCACTCAAGTAGATGGTATTCCAGAAGTATTAGATTATGGACAAGCTGGTATTTTAGTACCACCAAGAGATAGTGATGCCTTGGCAGCAGAAATAGCCAAACTACTCGATCATTTAGATAGACTCAAAGATTGGCAATATAGAGCAAGCCAAAATTTAGACAGGTTAAATGTTTCCCGTGTCCATCAGGAAACACTATCAGTTTATCGTGAGCTAGTTACCGTTAAACCATAATAAAGTTACGCTTTATTAAACTTTTTCTTCCATAAACGTAGCCAGGAAACCACTGGCTTGAGCCAATATCCACCTAGCAAATCGTGTAGCAGTGTATAAAAACACGGAATAATAAACAGGGTCAATACAGTTGCTAATGACAAACCAGAAAAAACAACAACACCCAATGGTTGCAGAAACTCTGAGCCTTCACCAATTCCTAATGCTAAAGGGAACATACCTAAAACGGTAGTAATAGTAGTCATGAGTACAGGACGCAACCGTTGTGGCGCAGCTTGTAAAATGGCTGTTTTGCGGTCAATATTGTCTCGTTCCCGAAGTTGATTAGCTAACTCGACCATGATGATGGCATTGTTCACCACAATACCAACTAATAAAACGGCACCTACTATCACGGTTGCGCCAATGGCGGTTTTGGTAATATAAAGACCGAAAATTCCCCCGGCTAGTGCTAACGGAATGGTAAACATAATGACCAATGGGTCAATGAGGGAATTGTATTGCACTGCCATAACTACAAATACAAGAAATGTGGCTAATCCACCTAATAGTTGTAGTGAGCTTTGCAATTGTTGATTTGATTCAGCGGCGGCGCTGGGTAAAACACTCACACCTTCTGGCAATTCGAGGTTATCTATTACTTGTTTCACCTGGGCTATGGCTTGACTTAAACTAGCGCCCTCGTTTAAATTCCCCGCTAGGATGACAACTTGGCGCTGGTTGATTCGCTGAATTTCGCCAGGCGCTTGCCCTTCAACAATTCTCGCAACATCACTCAACCGGACTTGGTGATTATTGTCTACAAATAACGGCAGTCTTTCTAATTGAGATGGTGCTTGGACTGCTGTTTCATTCAACTTTACGCGTACATCTACTAAGCGGTTGCCACGTTGTAACTGTGTGGGGATGCTACCCTCTAGAGCAGTCTGAATGGTATCGCCAATATCTGTAGTAGTTAAGCCTAAAGCTGCAACACGCTCCCAGTCTGGCAAGATTTGAATTTCGGGTTGTCTTTCATCAGCATCGGGACGGAATCTAGCGAGGGTGGCTTGCTCTTCTAAAGCTGCTAAAACTTGACGACCAGCTTGTTGTAAATTGTCTGGGTCGTTACCTTGCAAAATCACGTCAACATCAGCACCCCGTACAGGAGAGTTATTCAAAATCAAACCCCGCACTTGTCCGGGTGAAAGGCGCAGACGAATTCCGGCTAAGTTTAATTTGTCAAGTTCTTGGGTAACTCGTTCAACATAAGCTTCGACATCGGTACCAGATTTTAAGCTAATGGTGCTGGAACCGCGTAAGGGGTTGGCGTTGGTGGTGTTACCAAATAAGGCTCCACCAGCCGTGGAAAATATATATTCTGTTTCTGGCTGTTGGCGGAGAACCTCATCCACGGCGCTCATGACTTTGAGGTTAGTGTCTAAGGGTGTACCTGGGGGAAACTGGGCATTTAAGTTAGCTTGTCCGGTATTAATTCTGGGGAGGATTTCTTGGGGAATTTGCGGAGCCATCCACAAACTACCACCACCAAAGAAGAGGAGGGCGATCGTCACTGTAATGAATCGCCAGCGTAATATCATAGTTAAAAAGCCGCCATATCCCCTGGTCGCAGCATCAAAGCGGCGATTAAATTCTCGCAATAGCCAAAATTGATTTAAACGGCTAGAAAACTTCCATCCTAATAAGCGAGATGCCATCATAGGGACAACGGTAACGGCAATGACAATTGAAGCCGCTACGGAAAAGCTAATAGTTAAAATTAATTCATTGAATAGCAGGGCGATAAACCCACCAATGAGCAAAAATGGCAATACTGCAACCAAGTTGGTACTAGTAGAAGCAACTAAGGCTGACTCGACTTCTCGACTACTTTGTTCTGATTGATTAATTAGTTGCTGTTTACTCAACTTGCTTTTAGCTGTTTTACCGGGGGTCATTCCTGCACCTTCAGCAATGTTCTCCAACATCACGATGGAGTTATCAACTACAATCCCTACACCCAAAGCTAAACCACCCAAACTAAAAACGTTAATAGATAAACCAAATAAACCCATTAAGATAATTGCGGCTAGGGTGGCTAAGGGGATAGCCAGAACAATAATTAAAGTTTGTCTGATGGAACCGAGAAATAATAAAACTGCGATCGCGGCTAATGCTGTACCAATCAACCCAGAACTAGTAACATTAGAAATAGAGTTACGGATAAACCGCGATTCATCTAAGGTCGGTGTAATGACTGTGCCTTCAGGAATAACACCAGACTGTCGCAGTTCTTCTACACGCTGTTTCACTCCATCAACAACGTTGATAGTATTGGCATCTGGTTGTTTTTGAATACTGACTTTTACCGCTGGTTCACCATTAAGGGAAACGAAAACTCGTTGTTGTTCTGAGCCGTCGATAATTTCGGCAAAGTCTCGCAGATAAACACGACGAGTGGGGACTGAGGTTTGAGTATTATTGCTAGATGAAGATACTTCAAATGATAAATCTCTCAGTTCTTCAGCACTCCGAAAGCGACCCACAGTCCGAGTTAATGGTTCGGAATTCTGCCCTAAAATTCGACCACCGGAAATATCTTGGTTGCGGTCTCTCAATTCATCTAAAACATCCGTTAAACCTACACCCAAAGCTTGCAATCGATTTAAATCAATATTTACTCTAACTTCTTCTGGCACTCCTCCCGATACGTCTACCCCTGCTACACCAGGTACAACACCTAGTTCACGGGCTAGTTCTTCTTCGGCAAACACCCGTAAATCTACACCTTCTAAGGTCGGTGAAGTTAAAGCGATTTCATAAACAGGTAACTGAGAAGGATCTACTTTAAATATGCGTGGTGCTTCTAGGGTGTCTGGTAAAGTACCTCTAGCTCGGTTAAAGGCCGCAGTAGCATCGTTTAAGGCTTGGTCAATATTGCCCCCTGGTTGAAAGTACAAATCCAAACTGACTTGTCCTTCACGGGTTTGAGAAAAGACTTGTAATACACCTTCTGTAGCGGAAAAAGCTTCTTCTAAAGGCTTTGTGACTTCATCAATTGCTACTTCTGGCGAAATGCCTGGTGCTTGTATTCGCACACCAATCCGAGGATAGGTAATTGATGGTAGTAAATCTACTGGTAATTTGACTATAAAAAATACACCCATCACAATTACCGCTAGGGTAAGCATGAGGGTACCGATATGTTGACGGATGGAGATGGCGCTGATACTAAATCCGCCGCTTTTTTGGACTTGCTGCATGACTATGATTGCACTCCAAATCTAAATTCTTAATTTCTAGTTCTGCGCGGTGTCGAATTTGATTCGCCTGTTTCGGAAAGAATCGAAAGACGTACCGGGTTGCCATCTTTTAATGGTCTCCCACTGCGAACTACATAGCGCTCTCCTGGCTGCAAACCAGATAAAATCTCCACTTTGCTATCAGCTTTTTTGCCCAAAGTGACGGTACGTGCTATTACTGTTGGTTTGCCTTGGTTATCTGTAACTACAAATACAGTGCCATTAGTATCATTATTTGCTGTTTCAGACCCAGAAGGTTGTTTGGCTGATTTTTGAATAGCAGTTTGCGCGACTACAACTCGCGGTTGTATTTGATTTTCAAAATTAACTCTGGCTAATAGTCCGCTACCTATATTGCTGTTACTGTTGGGAACTTCCACTTCTACTGGTATCAGGCGAGCAGTCGCATCTGCGGTGGGAGATATGCGTATAACTCTGCCAGTTAATGCTTTTTGGGGAAAGGCATCTAAGCGTATTTGTACAGATTGTCCAAGTTGAATTTTTGCTAGTTCTAATTCCGAAACTTGCACGACTACTTTGATTCGGCTGAAGTCACCAATTTGTATAACTTCGCCGCCTGCTTGCAAAAGATTACCTGGTTCTGTAACTTTGCTGGTAACGACACCATTGATGGGGGAAATTAATCGGGAGTAGGAACGGCGTTCTTTGGCTTGGGCGACTACTGCTTGTTGCGCTAAAACTCTACCTTGGGTAGCGGCGACGGCTTGTTGTTCTGTGCGGACTTGCTCTATTGCAGCCCGCAAGGCTTGGGCGGCTGTTTGGGCTTGAGTGCGTGCTTGTTCGGCGGTTTGTTGGGCGATCGCACCTTGTTGGTATAATTGCTGTTGTCTTTGAGAGTCGGCTTGAGCTTGCACCATCTGTAAGCGCAGTCTTTCCACTTCTGCACGCGCATTACTTACCTGGGTTGCGGCTCTGGCTACATCAGATTTTTGGGCTGCGAGTTCGGCTTCGGCTTGTTTTAATTCTGTCATCAGCAAGGTATCATCTAACTGTCCGATGTTTTGCCCTTTTTTGACAATACTACCTACATCTACATTTAAAGATAATAGCCGCGCTTCTATTTGCGATCGCAGTGATACGGTACGGAAGGGAATTGTTGTACCTGTATACTCTGGCTGTTTTTCGAGTGTATCTGTACGGGCGATCGCTACATCTACAGGTGTTGTACTACCACTTTCTTTACTACCACGTTGCGATTGAGCTTCGGCTGCTTCTTTAGGTAGAGAAGCACAACTAGCAGAAAGTACTCCGGTAGTTAATAAGCAAGCACATAATGATATGAATTTTCCTGTTTGTCCCTGGGGAAATATCCTTTTGTTTGTTGGTTTCCCTGTGTCAATCTTGGCGATTAAATCTAACTGGCTATTCATCACTGGGATTGGAGGTATGTAGGTTTGCTGTTTCATCGATTTTTGCGGTTGTCCGTTGCAAATCATTTATTTTGCTTATATAAAAATTTTTCCAAAAATAGCAGCCTTTTACACCCAAGCCATTCTGTATATATGTCTCTAGATAGACGCATTGATGATAAATTAATGTTGAGATATATCTTCTTGTGTCAATTTTTACTACCTTCTCTAAATAAAAGTTTCCAAAAAAATCCTGTCTGCTAGTGCAGATTGATAACGATTTTATCTGCGATAGAATTAAGATTAAGGCATGTTTTACTCATATCTTGACCATAAAGCGTAGACATGAGAATTTTAACAAATCTAATTTGGCGCTAATTTATGCCTGAATTTTGGCATTAGCATTGGTGAAATAACGATATTTAGTTTTACTAAGTATACCTAATATATACTAGCAAAGCTGCTAAAAAAGCAATCGGCAAGTCTGAGTATTTATGAGATATATTAAAAAATCTAAACCGTAATTGTCTTTTGTCACCATGTAGTATATGTACAAACGCTATTTTTAGAATAGGCGAGGACAATAACGCGTGACATCACCGCTAAGACTGACTCAATCCACTAACGAAGCAGAAATTACAGAATTTTTCCGCAAATCAGCAGGTCAGTGGCGTTCAGAAAGACGCTACTATACTCTGCCAGAGGGCGAAACAAAAGAAATGGTGAGTCTGATCACCATTCGGTTTTTAGAAGCAGGATGCGCTGAGTTGCAAAAGTTGGCGCAATTGCACAATTTATCTGAGACGGTTAATTTAATCTGTGGTGCAGAAGTACTGTGGAATAGTACGGATATACTAAAAAATAGACAAGATTCTCAAGGCTCGACATTATTTGGTGCATTAGGAAATATTTTGTACCGCGATCGCGGTTTTGCCACATCCAAACCCATCACCGCAGAGTATCATTTTCCTAATTCAGAAACTTTGTGCTTGCGAACTGAGTACAACGGCTCAGTATTTGAGGAAGAATTAAAGTTAATTGGTAATAAATATCGCACCAGACAAACAATTATTTCTCGCGCTGGTGAACAGTTAATGATTGGTCAATATTTAGAAAAGCGAATTGACTAAGCCACAGTATGGCAGGAGGCACAAGGCAGGAGGTAAAAGTTTTACTATATCTGCCATTTATACTTTTTAAATGTCTTCACCTATAATTCGACTGCTATAAATCATCGAAAGGCTGATTAACTGAAGCGATAGGGAAACCCAAAACAAATGTTAGTAATGTTGGGTTTCCTTATGTCAACCCAACCTACTCTCTGTACTGTATTAATCTAAAACTTGCCACCAACCGAAAGCGGGGCCGATAAAACGAATAGTTACCCAAGCGACAACCATACCGATAATACCAATCCAGGCTCCGCGAGTAGTCCAATCCACAAATAATTCAGATTGGCGTTTGGTGATGGGAATCCAAGATAATATGCGCTCATCTTGACCGTATTTTTCTCCCAGCGTTTCTTTGCGACGTTTTGCTTCACCCATAATTAGCAATTCAAAATTCAAATTAGTTTGTGTGTCTTATCCCGGAGATGCGATCGCATCTCTAGTCCAATTGATGAAGTTCCAAATGTAAGCACAAGCTGATAATACCGTTTGGTAAGATGCGATCGCTATCCGTTGACAAAATGTAAATAGTCAAAAATTGATTAACTATTGACTTTTGACACTGAACTCTTGTTAAGCCGAATCTTCTTCATCGGGGTTGGCGAATAAACTAGGGTCAAGATAATTAATGCGTGCTAGAGGGCTAAGTGCTGCGAGGATTTGGGAACCATAGCTACGGTTAATAACTCGACTGTCGAGCAATGCTACTACACCTTGATTTTCGCGTACAGGGGCGATCGCGCGTTGTAGTTCATTTAAAGCTGCCGGGAGTAAGTATACCCGAAACCAATCTTGATGCGATCGCTTGTAGTGAGCTACCCTTCCAGCCACTAGGGGATTTTCTAAAGATGGTAGAGGTAAAGTCGCAATAATTAATAGATGTGGCGCAGGTAAAACATGTTGATGTTCTCGCCAATATTCCCAACCACTAATTAAAATACCGTTTTCATCTAAACAGGTTTTTTCTACTTGTACCCGTGTACCAAACTCTGAAGCCAAAATTGCACCGACTTGCGCCTTGAGTGGGACATCTCCTACCAAAACAACTGTTAATCCTGGCGCTGTCGCACTTAAACAAAGTAAGGTGCGAACTTTGTGAATAAAGGCTGGCTGAAATTCTGGTGTATTCGGTAAAGGTAACTGATGGGGTACATATAATTGAATCGCTTGAGCTTGACTATCTGAAGAGAACCTCAGACAAGTGACATCATCCAAACCCAAACGCTGACGAAATACAGGCGCTTCCGTTTCTGGTTCTAATGCACTACCAATTAAAACCACTGGCTGTCGTTCCCAAATCGGTGACAGTATTCCAGCTAATTCAATCGGTGCGTAATGCAAAGAAAATAAACCTTGGCGACGCGCAATAGTAGTCCAAAAAAGATGCGGTGGCTGATTTAGAGGAGTATTTTCATGAATGTATTGAAATTGCTGCCAGAAATTTTGCCAAACATGAGGAATAGTCTCTAAGTTTAATTGAGCAAAAAGACCATGAATAATTTCTGCTTCTGGCTGGGAGATGAGATAACACTCATAAGGATTTGCTGGATGCTGGAAGACTTCTTTTGTGAGTTGTGTTCTAGCAGAACGAATTGCTTCAACTTGGTGAGGACAAGCCAGTATAAGTTCTTCCCAGTCTTGAGGTTGCACATCTTGAATTAGTTGATGACGTACCCAATCTTCTAAATCATCTACACCATCAATAATTGTGGGAATACCTGGGGGAAAAGTTTCAGAAGATGTTAACTGTCCTTTTAACCAAGCTTCTGGAGAAGTTAGGAGTAGTCCTTGAAACCCAGAATTAGGCCAAGCGTTACCTGTTCTGATTGGCTTTTGAACTTGTAACCACTGTTGTAAGCGGGGAATTTCTACTTGCAACAGACGTTGTTGCACAGTTTCTGGAGCAACAATAATAACAGGGCCTTGCCACATCAATGCTGATGCGACAAAACTAGTGCGATATCGCCCTTGATAGCCACAAGCCGCCCCAACTTGAATTAAAGCACTACGTCCTAGACGCAAGGCGCGGGCTACCAACCTTGCCATCGTCAAATGATGAGGTCAGGAAGGGAACCCCGCCTGCGATCGCAAAAAGTTATGTAGTGACAAATGAACTTCTGCCTCAATCACACGCTTTTAATCCCATACAAAGTGATTTTTACTTCCATTAGCCCCATTTCTATTATTCAGTTATCAGTTATTAGACTGATAACTGTTCACTGTTCACTGTTCACTGATTAAATTATGCCAACTTACACAGGAATTTCTAGCGATGCGTTCAGGCATCCACTTGACCGCCAAGCTGAACAAGCTTTACGAAATTTACCAGGGTTTGAGTTAATTGCCCGTAAATTCATGGAGTTTGTCTACGAACGCCCGCAGTTAGTCTATCTAATGGGTAACACCATCCAAGTAGGGCCGCGACAATATTCCACTATTTACCAGATATTTCGGGAATGTGTGCGGGATTTGGATGTTTACCCAGAACCTGCACTGTTTGTCTCACAAAATCCCCAAGCAAATAGCTATGCTTTAGGGCAAGAAAATCCTTACATTGTTATCAATACAGGCATACTAGACTTACTGGAGGAAGTCGAAATTAGGGCGGTGTTAGCCCATGAACTGGGACATATTAAATGTGGTCATACTATTTTAATTCAAATGGCGATGTGGGCGATGAGTGCTGCTTCTGCCCTAGGTGAATTGACCTTTGGCATTGGTAATTTCGTTACCCAAGCTTTAATTTATGCCTTTTTTGAATGGCGGCGAAAAGCTGAACTGACAGCAGATCGCGCCGCCTTGTTAGTAATTGATGACATAAATCCTGTGATGTCTTCGATGATGAAGGTATCGGGCGGAAGTAGCAAATATGCCCATGAATGTAGTTTACAAGAATTTATCCACCAATCAGAAAATTATCAAGCACTGGATGAAGATGGACTGAATCAAATATATAAGTTCTTGATCTACAATGGCGCTCAGGGCATGATGTTAAGCCATCCCTTTGCTGTAGAGCGTATACATTATCTAAGGGAGTGGGCAGTATCAGAAGAATATCAGCAAATTCGCCGAGGAAACTATCAGCGATCGCCAGCCGAAGGTGCAGTAAATGTTGCATCAGAAACTTCCGCAAGTGAAGCAGAAAATTTGCGGCGGCAAATTGAAGAATTACAACAAGAAATTAACAGAATGAAAAGGTCTCAGTAGCTTTGAGGGTGGGTATGATTATGCCCATCCTCAAATAATTTATTTTTATTTACAATTAATGATAATTTTCGTAACATACATAACATTGTCTTATTAGTTTTTATCCTCAAATGATAATTTTTTCAGTAGAGGCTTTTTACCTGCTTATCTAAATATAAATTTTCTGTAGCGTGATTTATTTTTTAAGATTCCTTTATCTCCGATAATACTTTTTAGGGGTGCTTGGTAGAGATAAATATTCAGCAAAAACTTATCTTCTGCATTCTGCTGTTATGCCTTCTGGACATAGGCTGCAAAATCATCTAAGCTACCATCTGTTTGTGAATGTTCAACATCCAAGATTCAAAACTTTGGTTTGAATCTTGCCTAACTAAGTCTGAGCATGAAATTTCGTTTAGGCATTTCTCAACATGGTAATTAACTTTCCCAAATGGCTATTTTTGTTAGCTAATATTCTTTTCCTTGTCATATTCATGCCTGGGATTGCTTTAGCTACGCCTCTACAAATTCATGCTAATTCTAGTGTGATTTCTGCCCAAACTTACAAAACTGCAATCAACTTAGCATATTCGGAAACTGATTTTACTCCCCAAGAACGTCAACAACTCCAAGGTTTACGTCAACGTCGCAACAAAGAAATTAGTACTATCTTAAGTTCATTCCAACGTGAAAAACTGAAAGAACAATTGCAGGCGGGTCATAATATTTATCAAGCCATAGAGGGTTTAGATTTACATCCCGATCAGCAAAGTATGATCAAAGCTGTGATGCAGTTATATCACTTAAAAACAAAGACTATTTTATCTCGGCATTCTCTACAATTAGGACAAGAATAGATGTTGTCTTTGACCACTAATTTGTAGTTTTAGAATTGTGTTAATAGCTGCATCAATAAAAAGCGATCGCTCTCTGGATTGTGCAGGCGATCGCTTCCCCTCAAATATCGCATATCTCCCTTTTGATTTTTAAAGACTGCTGGTACCTAAACCGATTAAGGATTTACGGGTGGATGTTGTAGTTATGAACTCGGAAGTTGGTGTTTAGAACTCGAAAGTTGGTGCTTGGAACTCGAAACTTCGTGCTTGGAACTCGAAACTTCGTGCTTGGAACTCGGAAGTTGGTGTTCAAAACTCGAAACTTCGTGCTTGGAACTCGAAATTTTGTGCTTGGAACTCGAAATTTTATGCTTGAAACTGAGAATTTGGTGTTCGCGCCCACTTGAGCGCAGCATCTATAATTAATCTTGCCCTCTGAGAGTTCGTTACCATGTCGGAAGAAGATATCCGTGCCGCCAGGCTGGAAAAAGTAGACCAGATTAAGCAGTTAGGGGGTAATCCATACTCCTATCGTTGGGAATCTAGCCATCACGCCGCCCAATTGCAAGAAAAATTTGCTGATTTAGCCAGTGGCGAAGAAGTCGATTTAGAAATTGCGATCGCCGGTCGCATTATGGCGCGGCGTGTTTTTGGTAAGTTGGCATTCTTCACCTTGCAAGACGAAACTGGCAACATACAGCTTTATCTGGAGAAAAATCGCATCCAAGAAAGTATGGCAGAAATTGATGCTGATGCTTTCAACCACCTCAAGCAACTCACAGATGCAGGCGATATTCTAGGCGTTAAAGGTACGATCAAACGGACTGAAAAGGGCGAGTTATCAGTCTACGTCAAACAATACACCATCCTCACAAAATCCCTACTGCCCCTACCCGACAAGTGGCATGGATTAACCGATATTGCCAAACGTTACCGTCAACGCTACGTTGACTTGATTGTTAACCCCGAAGTCCGCCAAACTTTTCGCCGTCGCGCCCAAATTACCGCAGGTATTCGCCGCTATTTAGAACAGCGAGATTTTCTCGAAATTGAAACGCCTGTTTTACAAAGTGAAGCTGGCGGTGCAGATGCACGGCCCTTCATTACCTACCACAACACCCTAGAAATGGAATTGTATCTGCGGATAGCCACAGAACTCCATCTCAAAAGGTTGATTGTCGGTGGTTTTGAAAAAGTGTTTGAAATGGGACGAATTTTCCGCAATGAAGGAATTTCCACCCGTCACAACCCCGAATTTACCACAATCGAACTTTACCAAGCCTACGCCGACTACAACGATATGATGGCACTGACGGAAGGAATTATTACCACCGTCGCCCAAGATGTACTCGGCACATTGCAAATCACCTACCAAGGCGAAACTGTAGATTTAACACCACCTTGGCGACGGGTAACAATGCACGATGTTGTCAAAGAAAGCACAGGCTTAGACTTTAATGCTTTTTCAACCTTGGAAGAAGCAAAAGCCGCCGCTAAAAATGCTGGGATTCCTGGTGTAGATGAAACCCAATCAATTGGTAAATTACTAAGTTTAGCTTTTGAAGAAAAGGTAGAAGCAAATTTAATTCAACCTACCTTTGTCATTGACTATCCTGTAGAAATTTCACCACTGGCAAAACCGCACCGTTCTCAACCAGGTTTGGTAGAAAGATTCGAGTTATTTATTGTGGGACGCGAAACCGCCAACAGCTTCTCAGAATTAACAGACCCCGTCGACCAAAGAGAACGTCTAGAAGACCAAGCCGCCCGTAAAGCCGCTGGTGATTTAGAAGCCCAAGGTGTAGATGAAGATTTTCTCACAGCGTTGGAATATGGAATGCCACCTACAGGCGGTCTAGGTATTGGGATTGATCGGTTAGTAATGTTATTAACTGATTCTGCCAGTATTCGAGATGTTATTGCTTTCCCTTTACTCAAGCCAGAAAAATCAGAAGCATCCCCAGAATCAGCAAGTTAAAAAAATCGCAATTTATTCAGGGAAAAACCTGTAATAACGCACAATTCTATGTTATTGCAGGTTTTTTATGCAGACTAAATCTGCACCACAAGTTTAATTTCCTCAAGTTGTTGTTGTAGCCAAGCAGCAAACAAATCTCTAAGTATTTTACAGCGCAGTACTTCATCTAAATAAGGCTGAATAATTTCTTCAACCCAAATCAAATGAACTCCTTTTTGTGTGAGAATTGGCTTGATAATCTTTGGTGGATGGGCAGTAAAAACATACGCTGCAATCTCTGGAATAAAATCGCCCCGGCATCGTATCCCACAATATCCACCAACACGGCGTAATTCAGGTTCTTTTATGTATTGTTGAGCAATATCTGGGAAAGATATTTTATTTTCTTGGACTGCATAGAATAGCTGCCAAGCTAAGTCTTCGTCATCTAAAACAACTTCATAAGTGATAGATTTAACATAATCAAGTTGATGTGTAAAAAAGAAAGGTTCGACTTGCTCTGCTAAGAGATGATGAGCTAACTTTGCCGAAAGTAGGGAAATTTCTACTACTTCTTTAAACTCATTTAACGAAAG
This sequence comes from Nostoc sp. C96, assembly GCF_059384975.1. Lineage (NCBI taxonomy): Bacteria > Bacillati > Cyanobacteriota > Cyanophyceae > Nostocales > Nostocaceae > Nostoc > Nostoc sp. C96. The sequence continues at coordinate 4,652,251 of NZ_CM182020.1, forward strand.
ATAATGTTTTTCTAACCATATTTCAGTATCTTTAGCTTTGACAAGTTTTTTTAGCAGCCGCATATTATCGGCTGCCTGTTGAAGCTCTCCGGGCTGAATTTTTATCCCTGCTTGATCAGCAGCATCAGTAATAATCTTTCGAGTAGCGATCGCTTCAATCATATCGGGAAGCTGACAAGAAAGCTTCATTTGATACAATATATCTTCAGGAGAAATAATGAAAATATTAGTCATTAATTAATTCCTATTTTTTTCAAAAAATACTCCCTTCTATCCCAGAGTTAGTGATGAGTATTAACGAAATTGAGTAAATCTTCTAAACTATTATGTTCATAGCTTAATTGCAAGTCGCATATTAGAATATCAGAATCTTGAATATCAGCAGTTTCTTGTTGAGGGAGATTGTTACGTTGTTTTGTAGACAATCCCATTTGTTTAAGTAAACGACTAATATGGCGTTCGGTAATTTTAATGCCCATTTCATTTGCTAAATGCTTACTTAACCATTGCGCTGTCCAGTTTTGGAATGGATAGCCATATTCATGAGGACTATGAGTTACTAATTCTTTCAAGCGTGCAATATACTGGTCATTAACACTCTTTGGCCTACCTATTTTCTGTTCCTGCCATTGGTGAGCTAATCCAGCTTTTGCCACACCACTCCAATATCGCGCCATGTGGTAAGAACAGCCTAATATTTGACAAATTTTGCTTGGAGATTTACCTTGATCTGCCAATAACATAATTTCGATTCGACGACGGTATTCGGGTTGTAAACTTGCTTGGAGATTTTTCAGCAGAACTTTTTGCTGAAAAGGTGTTAAAAACTTACTAATATTAACGTTATAGTTGTCAAAATCTTGAAATTGGTTAATTTCATGTGACATAGATATTAAAAACCTCATCCAACTAGAAAAAGCAATCCAAATTGGCGTTTTTGGCGAAAGTGAAGTGATAGGCTAAAGAGAAAAATTGTTGATTTATTTTTAATAACTTCAATCTTAGTAAAGTACTTTCATCAATCACAGCCATAAATAGGAGTAAAGTTGATTATGGGGATTTGATTTTATTTATATCTTTAGAAAGATTTAAATCAATAGTTTTCTATTAATCAATCAGTAAGTTAGAGGATTCAATAAACTTTGTGTCTAAAAAAAGTCCTTAGTCTAAGGTAAATACTTAAAGCTAAGGACATTTATTAAAGGCTAACAATCGTAATCATGTAATTAATCTATGTGTATCACTGATTAAGTTTGATAATAGGCTAATTTAAAGGTATAAATAGCTCTATTTTTAAATAAGTCATGATGATAATGGTGTGTATATATCATGAGAATTAGAATTCAGATAAGGATATTGCAATTTAATGTCATATAAGGCAAATTGCTTCTGAATTAAAGCCATACGATTGCCTTTTGATTCATCTCCTTGTTGCCAAGCTTCTAATAAAGCGTTGGTCACAATTTGACAACGGTTGATACCAAAACTTTCTTTTTCCGAGAATTTATGATTTGGCTCTTCCGCAAGTGCAACTCCTGGAGCGAGTAATTTTGTAAATAGTGGGATTTCTTCTCGAAAATACGGTTTATAGTTGACATAAATATCTTGCAACACTACTTGAATAACTGAATATTGAGTTTTGCCAAAATAAAGTACTGCTGTATCGTAGCGATCGTAGTTTGAAGGATTGTAGAGCGCTTTAAAAGTAAAAGGAATATATATAGTGTTTAATTGCTGAGTGAGGCTGCTCATAACTGCAACTGCACCTTCAGGACTTAAATTAAAGTAAACACGTACAAGCGGTGAATCGATCGCATCAGCATGACTTGATAATCCAGCATTGCCAACCGCCATATAAAAACCATTCTGCACTAAATTACGCGGCATCTTGACAGCAACGATATCTCCAGCGATCGCATTTTGTTCAATATCTCGAAGATGGCGATCGCGTTCTATATGCAAAGTCAAGCCACCTTTTTTCACCACCAGAGAGCGATCGCTTTCTTCCACTACAACTTGCCAAGCTGGATCAAAGTAGCCTATACCTTTATTGGAAAAGTGTAATTGCTCATAAAACCCCACATCTACTCCAAGATAAGTATTATTCTCTAAATTCTTGGGCATTGTCGAATCCATGAGATTTATATCTAAAGACAGAGCAGTTCGACTAGCGCCGTTATAGTAAATCCCATAGAGAAAGTTGCACAATTGTGAATTCAAAAACTTGTGCTGAAGATTTAAAGGTAATTTCTGAAAGCGTTCCACTGCTTCATCTGGCAGTTTTAATGGTTTGTAATTGGGATGATAAATACAAAAATTAGGTTGAATCTGAATCTTAGTAACGATATCTTCCAAAATATTTAATAAGGCTTGACTCAAATTATTGTCAGGTTGTAATATAAGTGAGTTTAGCAATTGCATAACTTTCTATTTTTAATTAAAACTACTTTTCAAAATAGAAACTAGAAGCTAGACCTCTAAAATAGAATTTTTCATATTTGATTGTTATTTTTTCCCGCTATTAAAAAAATAGCAACATACCAACTCAAAAATAATAGCCATTAATCGGAGCAGGATAAAGAAATTTAATGCTTAATCCTGCTCATTAGTTTATTAGACTAATCTTCAGCAATAACAAGCTGAACTCTAGTCACCACCAGTACCAACGCCACCACCAGCACCAGCACCACCAGCACCACCGTTACCCAGAACACCACCAGCAGCACCGCTAAATGTCTTAGCGATAGAAACAATATTATTCAGCGCATACAGGTTGATGCCGAATTCCAGTAATTTCTCGATGCCGGGGCCATATCCTCCTTGCAAGTTCATAGCATCTGTATCAGCTAAATCTTGCAGAAAATTTTCAGAATCTATAAACAGTTCTGAACCAACAGAATTCAATGCAGAATCTTGATAATTCATGATGATTATTCTCCAATTATTTGTGGAACAAAAATCTATCACCTGTGTGTAAGTAAACTTATTTGTTTAACCTTACACTTGCATTATTAGTTGCAAAAAATAAATTTTCAAGCCTGAATAATTGATTTATTCGACACAAATTGACTAATTATGTCGAGTAATGAATTTTAATATGTCTTTGAAAATTCTATTTCAATTTTTATAGAAAAAATATTTTTTAATTAATAGATATATCTTTAATATTGGTCTATATCCAGCTAAAAACATTCACAATTTATTCAGAGCGCACAGATGTGCGCTCTGATGAGGCAGATATATCAGGTACTTGATGAAATCTGATGAAGGCTTATCAAAAAAATGTGTGACTGCCGCCTTGCGATACTAGTAGTGTCGCTACATATCTAGAGTATTGAGAAAAATGTGTATATTGCCAATCAACTCTTAAGACATAATTAGACAAATTTTGTCTTTAAAAGAGACAAATAATCCTGCTGTTATATGTTTTAACTTCTCACTAAGCTTTAGCCGAGATATGACTATACTCGGCAAATCTTGACGATTGTAAACATTGCCATTGTATTGGCGTGATTAACTTCTCAAGCAGTTGTTACTTCTGGCAATTCAAATTTATAACCGTAGCCGCGAACCGTCTTAATAAACTCAGGCACGTTATGATCAACTTCTAATTTCTTGCGTAGTTGACCAATGTGTACATCCACAACTCTTCCATCTCCTACATAGTCACAACCCCAAACTTTTTGAATGAGTTGTGAACGACTCCAAGCTTGACCAGGATGACTTGCTAAAAAATGCAGAATATTAAATTCCAATGCTGTTAAATTTAGTGGCTTATCATTTAGTGTGACTTCTCTACCTTCTGGGTTAATTGCTAGTTGCTTGAATACCAAGCGTTGTACAGGATAAGGATTAATGCAACGTACCCGTCTCAAAAGTGCTTGTACTCTAACTTCTACTTCTGCCAAACTAAAAGGTTTAGTCATAAAGTCATCTGCACCAGCAGAAAGAATCTTAATTTTATCTTCTTCCGCATTTCTACTTGTCAGTATCATTACTAAGACATTATTACGGCTCTGCATTTCTTCACATAAACTGTAGCCACTGATATCTGGTAAATTCCAATCTAAAATTACTAAGGCTGGGTTAAATTGCTCAAACATAGATAGAGCAGTTTTGCCATCTGCCGCAGACTCTATGTGATATTTTCGACCAAGAAAACGATAGATCAGATTACGTACACCAAAGTCGTCATCTACAACAAGAATTTTGGGATTTGTAGCAGGAAGCATCACCATAAAGTTCTAGCCTATTATTCATCTGGCAACTCGCAGTTGAGATAGCTTTGTTGAAATACGAGAAGCCACTCTAAGAAAGTTTAATATTACAAAAATTTTTAGCTTTTCTTGACATTTACCTAAGTTGAATACTTAGACAGAAAACAGCCTTTAGTCAGACATTGCAACTACTCTACTGAGATACACTTAATTTTCTATTAAATTTCAGAAAAGTTCAGCTATCATAGTGCATACCAAATGTATAAGTTTTGTATGATTTTTGTATGTTTTTGAATATTGCAGTATATCGTAATACTTCTATCTTCACTGGAAGTTAAATTTCCTGAGTATTTACCAAAAAAATACCCTTCAGACAGAAAGTAAATTCCTCACTAAGCCTGGCTCAACTGATTTCAGGTGTACATCTAGTAACATAATTCACTCTCAACTTTCCATAACTATCCCCTTTGGAAAAGTACAGCCATCTGTCCAGGGTGTGTCTACGTGCAGCTACCTTTCTCTATGTAACCAAAAACACTTAAAAAGCTGATTGTATGACAAGCCAAGGACTAAGAGCTTCCTTAGAAGGTATCAGAGCTGCAAAAACAGCTTTAACTGACAAAACTTTAAGCCAACATAAATTAGCAATAGCTTTAGGTATTACTCGTCAACCAGTATCTAAGTTTTTTGCAGGTGAGCCAGTTTCTCGCAGTTGCTTTGTCCAAATTTGTCAACATTTAGGATTATCTTGGCAAAAAATTGCTGGTCTACCAGAAGATATAACTTCAGAATTGACTACTACATCACATAGCAATAATAGAGATTTAAATATATTGGTGCAGGAAATCCGCCAAAAGCGCCAAGACAAAATTCAAGACCAATGCGGTACTTTGCAAATGTTGGATATTGCTCAGGCAATTCCATTAGTTGATATTTATACTACTGTTTATGTATTAGAAAAAATTACTAGCCAACGATGGTTAGAGATTGGAGATTTGTTGAAAGAATTTTGTTTTGAATCAGGCTTTGAATGGCTAGTGAAAGACCAGGTTCCCCAAAAATTATCAGGGTTAGAAGCAGTATTACTTTACTCGAAATTGATGGTACTGGGTAAGCCAGCTATAGGTAAAACAACATTCTTAAAATATTTGGCGATTGAGTGTAATAAAGGAGAATTACAACCAAATCTTGTGGCAATTTTTATCAGTCTCAAGGACTTTGCTGAAGATTTTAAAGATAATAGTGATTTCAATTTGTTGAAGTATATTAGCCAGGAATTTCTGAGTTGCGGGATTGAATCTGAATCAACATTAAGTTTATTAATTGCAGGTAAAATGTTGATTTTATTGGATGGGTTAGATGAAGTACAATTGGAGGAAGTAAATCAGGTTAATAAAGAAATTCGGCGTTTTTGTCAGACTTATTACAAAAATAAGTTTGTGATTAGCTGTCGAATAGCGGCTCAAAAATACAAATTTCCGGGGTTTACAGAAATCGAAATTGCCGACTTTGATATGCAACAGGCTGAGGCTTTTGTCAAAAACTGGTTCGTAGCAGTTGCTCATGAATCTAGAGAAGATGGGGAAGCTATCGGCAATTTATTTATTCATCAACTAAATTTACCAGAAAATAAGCAATTTAGAGAATTAGCAATAACACCAATTTTGCTACATTTAATTTGTTTATTCTTTCAAGCAAAATCTGAATTTACATTTAAGCCAGCTAAATTATATGAGCAAGCATTAAATATTTTGCTGAGTCGATGGGATGAAACCAAAGGTATTAAAAGGCATTCAGTTGGCTGTAATTTAAACTTAGCTAATGCAAAAAAACTACTGGCTCAAATTGCTGCTATTACTTTTGAACAGGGTAATTATTTTTTTGAAGAAGAAATAATCCAAACACTAATATTTCAATATTTAACTAAAGATAATGAATATTTTAGTAGTAGTTCAAAATTACTAAATCAGCAGTTTCAAGATAGTGCAAAAATTATGAAATTGCTTGAGGTAAATTATGGTATATTAGTGGAGCGATCGCAGGGAATCTACTCTTTCTCTCATCTGGCTTTGCAAGAATATTTGACAGCAAAAAATATTGTCTTAAATTACCAAGAACAGTCGATAAATCAACTGATTAGTCATATTACTGATAAACGCTGGAAAAATGTCTTTTTACTAACCGTAAGTATGTTGCCAGATGCTGAAGCAATGCTGGGGTTAATGAAACAAAAAATAGATCTTTTAGTGGCTCATGACCAGAAAATTCAAGATTTTCTATTGTGGCTGCATCAAAAATCTAACTCAGTTACTACTCAATATAAATCAGGTGCTATTCGAGCTTTTTACATCGTTTGTGTTGGTCGTTCATTAGAGGTGTTTCTCAAAGGTAGCAATTTTCCTCAACACCAAGTCTTTTGCCATTCATCTAGCTATGGTCTGGAACGTGCTATGATTGGGAACTTAGCATTTAATCCTGAACTTGCTATAGATGAGTTTCTCACGAGTACTTTTGCCTGTGCTGGGGAACTAGAATTTGCCTGTAATTATATTTTGAATGATGCTATTGTTTTTGACTATGACCATGCTTTAAATATTGCCTTTGATAAAGCACTGAATTTAGTTGTTGAGCCTAAATTTAAACAATTTCTCCACAATCTGAAAAAACAACTACCAAATGCACAAAGCAATCCCCATAAATTTCGTAAGTGGTGGATAGAGCATGGTAAATTCTGGAATGAAAATTTTAGAGAACTTTTGGTTAAATATCGGAATATTTGTCACGATTGGCAGTTGAGTAAACAGCAAATAGAGTTACTTCAGCAATATTATATGGCTAATAAGTTACTGATAAATTGTCTGAATAGTGCCAATAATATTAGACCAGCAATTCGACACGATATTGAAGAAAAATTATTGTTGGCAACTACTCAGATAAAACAATAAATTATATAGGTTTTGTAGAAAGTAAATATTAATTTAATAACTCTTATAAAGAGGTCATCAATAATAAAAAATCAACCAATACTCCATAAGAAAGACTTTTATAACATTCATACCAGAGAAAGAGCAATTAAATAGTTCAATCTCGTTAAATTGCTGTTAGCGAAGTCAGTTAAGGATATTCTATGAATAATTTAGTAGGCGGTATTATTCCTCAACAGCCACCAATCGAGCCTCGGTCTGATGCTCATGTTCTCAAGTCTCGCTTGGAATGGGGCGAACCAGCTTTTACAATTTTGGATGTGCGCGATCGCCAGACATACAACGAAGGCCATATCATGGGAGCAATGCCCATGCCAATTGATGAACTAGCAGACCGAGCAGTACCATCTCTAGATAAAAGCCGTGATATTTATGTTTACGGTGGCAATGACGAAGAATCTGCTCAAGCTGCCCAAGTTCTGCGTTCTGCTGGTTTTGAGCATATCTCTCAACTCATTGGTGGTCTAGGCGCATGGAAGGCAATTGGCGGCCCAACAGAAGGTATCGTTGAATCTAGAACTCCCGCAGGTGCAGATGACTATAATGTTGTCTCTCGTCTGAAAAACCACGCAGAAAATCAACAAAAATCTGGTCAATAGTCAATGGTCAAGAGTCAATAGTCAATGGTATAGCAGGGGACAGGTGACAGTATTAAGAAACCTGTGCTGTCTAAGTCTTATCTTTTACTGATGTCCTAATACTATGGACTATGGACTCTTGACTTTTAATCAATGTTCAAATAAATCTTTGAACTGCAATAAATCTAATGAAACGATTGTTGGTAGAACTTGAAAGCATTCTTGTGCGAGTTCCCAACGTTCTTCTCGTTTGAGCATTTCACTCAGCTTGTGCTGGACACTAATTAAATAGCGAACATCATTGGCAGCATAACTTAATTGCGCCTCAGTTAAATTAGCAGCATTACCCCAATCAGAACTTTGGGCGCTTTTATCAAGTTCTACTTGTTCTAACTCTTGTACTACCTCTTTTAGTCCGTGACGGTTGGTATAAGTCCGGGCTAACTTACTCGCAATTTTGGTACAAAAAACAGGCTGGACATAAATTCCTAAGTTGTGGCGTAAAGTCGCAACATCAAAACGAGCAAAGTGAAAAATCTTCAGTACATTCTTGGCTTCAAGAAGTTGTTTTAAATTGGGCGATTGGGTCTGTCCTCTAGTGATGCGAATTGCTGTGACTTTACCTTGTGAGTTGCACAGCTGAACGAGACACAAGCGATCGCGCTGTGGTAATAATCCCATAGTTTCTGTATCAACAGCGATCGCCTCGGCTTTTAAGTACTCACTGAGGGTAGAGTCATTAATATCGCGATCGCAAACCTGAAAATCTGGTAATGTCATGAGTCACTCAACCATAAATGCAGTGTCTTTCACAAAAGAATACCCTTAGACACTACATAATTTCAGCCAGTAAATTTATCTGGTCAGAATAAAAATTTGCGTTAAATAAACTTCACCTTGCTGATTAGTAGCCACACCAACCCCCGTCAGGTTGTATTTACCCTTGATATTCTTTAAATGTCCAGGACTATCTAACCAACCAATCACAGCCTGACTAGCAGGATTGCTGTATCCCTGGTTCACTGCAACATTTTCGCCTGCACTATTGAAGCGAATTGAAGTAGCTGTGACACGCTTTTCAAATCCGTTATGGCTAAAGGGAACTTTCCCCTTAGCCATATTTTGACTGTGAATTCTGGCTTGTCGAGAGATATTAGCATTTAGAGTTAACTTTGGCAGTTTTTTAGCAGATCGATAGCGATTTATTTGTTCAAAAACTGATTTTTCTAATGCGGTCGTGTTAAAGGTAGTAGTGGATGAGGCCAGCTGGCTTGAAGCAATTTGCTGAGTTGTGTTGTTAGTAGATGAGTGGCTTGGTATGGGAGTAGTGATAAATCCACTAGCAAGGACAAGCGTACTTAAAGCGATGCCAAAAGCAGGTTGTCGAAACATGGAGAGTTACAAAATATAGATGATTAAGACCTATACTCTACCTTCGACTTCCGAGAATCTGTAACAGGATATTATGAAAAATTGCTCAATCTGGGAAATAAAGGCTAGAGACTAAGGACTATAGCCATTCCGCCCTCCAAGCTAAAATCAAAAAAACGGGAAACAATCTTGCTATGGTAGCAATCTCCCCACAACCACAAAAAATGACCATCGAGGAATATCTCGTATGGGAACCCCAGCAAGAGCTGCGTTATGAATATGTCAACGGCGAAGTTTTTGCCATGACAGGTGGGACAATTCCCCACAATGACATTGCACTGAATTTTTACACAGCCTTACGCCCACATTTACGCGCTAGAGGCTGCCGAGTGAATGTGTCGGATGTGAAAGTGCAATTTGATGCTAAAAATATCTATTATTATCCTGATGTGATTGTTAGTTGCGACCATCAAGACTTGAATGCTCGCAAATTTATTCAAAATCCTACAATCATTGCTGAAGTTTTATCTCCTGATACGAGTAGCAAAGATCGGGGCGAAAAATTCACTAATTACTTAACAATTCCCTCTTTACAAGAATATTTATTGATAGATTCCGAAAAAATCTCTGTTGAACGCTACTCTCGTGGAGAGGGGAGAATGTGGCTTTACTATCCCTACACTGAGGGAGATATGATTACCCTATCTAGCATAGAATTTGAGTTAGCGATCGCACTACTCTATGAAGATGTTATCTTTGCACCAGCAGAAGAATAGTTTATCGTGCGATCACTCCTGAAGTTGTGCAAAAATGCGATCGCTCTTTCTAGAAGTTTCCCTGAGTATACCCATTGCACCTTTCCTCAATGCACGATACCTACGGTAAGCTATGCTAACACCCCTGAAGTTTCCCAAAAAATTAATCAAAAATAGAAATTACATTAAGACTAGATACTCTAAACATAGGTTTGGTTTTTTTCTCAGTTGTCACAAATTCCTCTGCACCAACTGACAACGCCGCAGCTACATGAAGCGCATCCATAGCCGCTAAACCATACTGACAAGCAATGTCATAAGCATCTTGTATGACTTTTTCTATATCGTTATTCCAGTAAGTGACTGCACTAAAGAATGATTCGTAAAATTCAGCTTCTGCTGTTTTTCGATTATAAATTGCTTTAGGTATTACCTCCATTTTGATAAATTTGCTCGAAGCAAATTCACGGTTTGAATCTGCTAAAATTTCTAAAGCTTTCTCTGCATCTTCTCCCACCCCACGCGCCGCAGTTACCAATACTCCAGAATCAATAAAAGTGATTTTCATAGATCAGTTTCTTGTAATCCCCCGCGACGACTAGCAATTTCTTTTGCTATTTCATCTCGACTTAATAAAGGTTCACCAGAAGCAACAATCTTAGAGCGAATTTGGCGTAAACGTTCTCCCAAAGGAGCTTTATTTGCAGAGGTTTTCAAGCGAAGAAATTCGACAAAATCTAAGACTTCTTCCTGTTTGTCTTGTGGAAGGGAACGCCACTTAGTTAATAACTCTTGTTCTGCACTCATTTTGACTACCAACCTCTCATAATTTTAGTAAAGTGTGGCGGACATGAATAATAGCCACAACATCATCAGGAAGATCGCCCTTTCTAGAAGTTTCTCTGAGTATACCAATCGCACCCCTGCCCTTATCACTGAGCGTTGCCTGCCGAGCGAAGTCGAGGTAAGCCGAAGTGCTACACCCCTAATTCTTGCCTATACCGTCGCACAAATGCCTATCACTCTCGCTAACATTAGGATTTTGTAAATAACCGCGTATTGAATCACAATTGTTCTGCATTAAAGGGTCTAACTCCAATTCTGGAAGATTCCAGAGTTTGATTGAGTTGTCTTGACTGCCAGAAGCCAAAGTCTTGCCGTCGGGGCTAATACTCACGCTCCAGACATCTTGACTATGCCCGTACAGGGTGCGAATTTCCTTGCCTGTCTCTAGATTCCAGAGTTTGATTGATTTGTCAAAACTGCCAGAAGCCAAAGTCTTGCCGTCGGGGCTAATACTCACGCTACTGACAGCTCCACTATGCCCAATAAGGGTGCGAATTTCCTTGCCTGTCTCTAGATTCCAGAGTTTGATTGTCTTGTCATCACTGCCAGAAGCCAAAGTCTTGCCGTCGGGGCTAATACTCACGCTCGTGACAGTGTTAATATGCCCAATAAGGGTGCGAATTTCCTTGCCTGTCTCTAGATTCCAGAGTTTGATTGAGTTGTCATCACTGCCAGAAGCCAAAGTCTTGCCGTCGGGGCTAATACTCACGCTATAGACAGTTCTACTATGCCCGTTGAGGGTGCGAATTTCCTTGCCTGTCTCTAGATTCCAGAGTTTGATTGTCTTGTCTTGACTGCCAGAAGCCAAAATCTTGCCGTTGGGGCTAATACTCACGCTAATGACAAGATCACTATGCCCAATAAGGGTGCCAATTTCCTTGCCTGTCTCTAGATTCCAGAGTTTGATTGAGTTGTCATCACTGCCAGAAGCCAAAGTCTTGCCGTCGGGGCTAATACTCACGCTATGGACACCTCCCCTATGCCCAATAAGGGTGCGAATTTCCTTGCCTGTCTCTAGATTCCAGAGTTTGATTGTCTTGTCACCACTGCCAGAAGCCAAAGTCTTGCCGTCGGGGCTAATACTCACGCTATAGACAGTGTAACTATGCCCAATAAGGGTGCGGATTTGGTTGCCTGTCTCTAGATTCCAGAGTTTGATTGAGCTGTCAAGACTGCCAGAAGCCAAAGTCTTGCCGTCAGGGCTAATACTCACGCTATGGACACCTTCCCTATGCCCAGTCAAGGTGCGGATTTGGTTGCCTGTCTCTAGATTCCAGAGTTTGATTGATTTGTCATAACTGCCAGAAGCCAAAGTCTTGCCATCAGGGCTAATACTCACGCTATAGACCCTTTCACTATGCCCGTTCAGGGTGCGGATTTGGTTGCCTGTCTCTAGATTCCAGAGTTTGATTGAGTGGTCATCACTGCCAGAAGCCAAAGTCTTGCCGTCGGGGCTAATACTCACGCTATTGACACTTTCACTATGCCCGTTCAGGGTGCGGATTTGGTTGCCTGTCTCTAGATTCCAGAGTTTGATTGAGTGGTCATCACTGCCAGAAACCAAAGTCTTGCCGTCGGGGCTAATACTCACGCTCGTGACAGTGTTAATATGCCCAATAAGGGTGCGAATTTCCTTGCCTGTCTCTAGATTCCAGAGTTTGATTGTGTTGTCTTCACTGCCAGAAGCCAAAGTCTTGCCGTCGGGGCTAATACTCATGCTAATGACACCTCCACTATGCCCCTTCAGGGTGCGGATTTCCTTGCCTGTCTCTAGATTCCAGAGTTTGATTGTCTTTTCACTATTGCCAGAAGCCAAAGTCTTGCCGTCGGGGCTAATACTCACGCTCCAGACAGGTTGACTATGCCCGTACAGGGTGCGGATTTCCTTGCCTGTCTCTAGATTCCAGAGTTTGATTGTGTTGTCTTCACTGCCAGAAGCCAAAGTCTTGCCGTCGTGGCTAATACTCACGCTCCAGACAGGTAGACTATGCCCTTCTAAGCGGTTGCGCTCTCTTCCTTGAAAACGAACTGTCTGTAAGGCATTGAATACCTCTGGGTTAGTTGTGTGTTGGCTTTGCAGGATTTTTCCCGCCTTGATTGCTTGGACAAAAGCCTCCAATTGTTTATTTTCATTAAATAGAGACAAGGAATATCGACCAAGAGATTCGGCTTGATTGAGTTCCGATTGGTTTTTCTCATTCCATGCCGTCAAACCCAAGCCACCACTAATTACCACTGCCACCAAGGAACCCGCCGCAATTGTTCTTGCTGTTCTAATCTTTTCATTCTTTTGGCGTTCTGCTTGAGCGACACTAACCTTAATAAATTCTCTTGCCACATCATCAAAATTAGGGAAAGATTGCTCTTTTTCAAGCTCAACAATTCGCACCAGCTTAGAACCACTCCAAAGTTCACTGTTAGCTTTTTGGGCATCTTTTTTGCGTAACTCATCCCACTGTTTCGCATCAGCAGATAACCGATTTCCCAGGACTATTATCTCTTCTTTGTCCCGAATTAAATTCTGTAAAACTTTCCAAGAGCGAAGTAATTCCTCATGTGCCACTTCAGCCGTCGCCTTTCCGTCTTCTCTTTTACTTACCAAAAGGCGACTATCAATCAATTGATACAAAACTTTTTTTTGTGTCTCATCTTTCTCAAAAGCCGTTATATCAGCCCTTTTACTAACAGCTTCTTTGCGTTCTAATCCGATTAATCCTATAAAAATATTTTGTGCTGCTTTTCTTTCTTGTTCATTAAATTTATCATATATTTTATCAGCCTGTTTCTGAAGTGCGCCTGTCACTCCTCCCAAATCTTGATAAGTCTTGATATTTAAAACTCTGTCTTGAATATTATCTTTTTTCCACAATTCATTTAAAGTATATTGCAAAAGTGGTAAAGACCCAGCCTGTTGATGAAAATCGGCAATAATTTGCTCAATTAATCCCTGTGCAAAAGTTACTCCATTCCTAGCCGCAGGTTCAACAATTGCCAATTTTAGCTCACTATCATCCATATCTGTGAGCATTCGGCTAGAGTAATCATGGATTTTTCCTAATTTTGGATAGGGGCTTAATTTATCGAGAAAATCAGCCCGCATAGTCAGAACAACTTTAACGGAACTATCAGATTTTTCAATTAATTGAATGAGGCTTTTTATGAAGAAATCTCTTTCCTTCTTTGGTGTTGTGGTAAATAATTCCTCAAATTGATCTACAAAAATCAGCCATTGAGAATCCCGTTTAAGAGATTGCACAACTTTCACCAGAGTATCTTCTTTAACAGCTTGGGCTAGTTCTGCTTCTGATTGTTTATATTTTGTTAAAAGACTACTATGAAAAGATTGAAATGGGTTTGCATCAGGTACAAAGGTTAAACTTACTAATTGTTCATAACCAGCCTGATCTTCTAAAGCAGGAATTAAACCTGCTCTAATTAAGGAGGACTTACCACTTCCAGACGCTCCTAAAAGCAGAAGAACATTATTTTTTTTGAAGTAATCTGTTAGTTCACTAATCCAACTATCTCTACCAAAAAATTTACTACTATCTTTTGTCTCAAATTTACTTAATCCCAAATAAGGAGAACCTTCAATAAGCTTTCGATTATGAATTTCAGTATCAGATAAAGTGCGAGAAATATAGGTAATATTGACAGTTCCTGAATTGGTTCCAGCAACGCCTAATACATCACCTTCAGTCGTTACTTTGAAAGGATCTGTAGTCATGCTAATTTTATTTAAATTTGATTAAACACAATTTAAAGATTATTTATTTGCCCTTAGTAACTGGGCCAATATTAACCGTTCCTGAGTTGGTTCCAGCCACACCAAATACATCACCTTGAACTGTGACATTTGTGTTATATTTGCCTTCTTCAAATCCTTGAGGATCTTCTTTTTTCATGACCTCTTCGGCTGCTTTAATAATTTCCTCATCTTTATCAACACCAGCTTGAGTAAGCTTATCTTTTAACAAACCTTCCACTTGCTTAATTTCTTCTGGTTTCGCATCTACCAGCCCTTTTCCCAGAGGATCACTTTCAAGCTTCTTCTTAATCAAGGTTTTCAAACCCTGATAGGCATCTTTCACGGCTGTCCCTGCGGTTTCTTTAGTAGCAGCGATCGCACCAGCACCTAAAGCAGCGATAATCAGAGAAATAGGTTCCATAGTTAATTCTCAATAAGCTTGCAAGAGAAATTCGATGTATCTAAGAACCATACAGCAAAAATAGGGCGCGTTACGCAAATTTAGTAACGCACCCCAAGTTTTAAGCAAGTTTTAACTGAATTATCTTCCTAACGTGTGCGGATAAATATTTGGGTGAAATAAACCGCACCTCTGCTATTTACCGCCACACCAACACCTGTGAGATTGTAATTACCTTTGATATTAGCCAAATGTCCTGAACTTCTCAGCCAGCCTTGCACGGCTTGAGTAGCAGGATCTCTATATCCCTGATTGTAAGCCACATTTTCTGCTGCTGCTGTATAGGGAATTGTCACTGCGATCGCTTGAATTCTTGCACCAAAACCATCATGACCAAATGCAACTCGCCCCTGAGCCATGTTTTGACTGTGAATTCTGGCTTGATTGTCAATAGTTGAATTACGGCTTAACGCTGGTAGACCAAGTGAAGCTCGATATTGATTAATTTGGTTGAATACTGCAAGTTCTAATGTCGCAGTATTCACAGTTGATTGTGCCAGTTGGATGCTATGGTCTGACATTTTAGGTTGTTGCAAGGTAGCAGTTTGAACTGGTGTAGAAAAAGCGGTTACGCCTCCAATCAAGGCCAGAGTCGCTACACCAGCACTGGATATTTTATTCTGAATCATTAATAGGTAGCCCTAAACACACTGAAAGAACACACTTCCAGATAATGTAACCGGACTTATGTAAACTGGACAAATAGGCTATTAGCCAGCATCTGGGGATTTATGCTGCTATATCTGGCAAAACTACCAACCAACTTACATATTCATAAATTTCCATACATCATCATTCTCTGGGTAGAGAAATAAATGATGACACGCCTCGGTTATATGTTCAGTTCAAAGAGGTGCAGAGGAAAGATATTCTTCCTCTGCAACGCAACTGTGTTAATTGGCTTAATCGACTCCCTCAGCACTTAGCACTTTCAATTCAGCACTTTTTATTGCTAAGTTAAAAATTTAGCGACGGTTTGCACATCTTTGTCACCGCGTCCAGAACAGTTGATGATAATTTTGGGACTACCGCTAAGTTGCGGACAGAGAGTTTCGAGATAGGCGATCGCATGGGATGTTTCCAATGCTGGGATAATCCCTTCTAAGCGAGACAGTTTTTGGAATGCTGCTAAAGCTTCGGCATCTGTCACACTATAATATTCTGCCCGATTAATGTCTTTTAAATAACTGTGTTCTGGCCCTACGCCGGGATAATCTAACCCAGCACTAATTGAGTGCGCCTCAGTTACTTGTCCATCTTCATCTTGCAGCAGATAGCTCATCGCTCCATGCAATACACCTATTTGTCCTTTTGTCAAGGTTGCAGCGTGTTTATCTGTATTCACACCTTCGCCAGCAGCCTCTACCCCAATTAACCGCACAGATGGCTCATTGACGAATTCATAAAATAGCCCCATTGCATTGGAACCACCACCCACACAAGCCATGAGAATATCAGGTAAACCGCCCCACTTTTCTAACGCCTGGGCGCGAGTTTCTTGTCCAATCACCGCATGAAAATCTCGCACCATCATTGGGTAAGGATGGGGGCCAGCTACAGAACCGAGGATGTAGTGAGTTGTTTCAACATTCGTCACCCAATCCCGAATTGCTTCTGAAGTTGCATCTTTGAGCGTACCTGTACCCGCCTCCACTGGACGGACTTCTGCCCCCATCAGCCGCATTCTAAATACGTTCAGGGCTTGGCGTTCCATATCGTGAACGCCCATGTAAATCACGCATTCCAATCCAAACCGGGCGCAAACTGTTGCTGTCGCGACTCCATGCTGTCCAGCACCAGTTTCGGCAATAATTCGCTGTTTACCCATACGCTTGGCTAATAATACCTGACCCAAGGCATTATTAATTTTGTGTGCGCCTGTATGATTTAAATCTTCTCGCTTCAAATAAATCTGCGCCCCCGTACCATCAGGTCGGGCATAATGAGCAGTTAAACGTTCAGCAAAATACAACGGTGTAGCGCGTCCTACATAATCTCGCAGGAGTTGTTGCAGTTCTGCTTGAAACTCTGGAGCATTACGATATTGCTGATAAGCTGTTTCTAGTTCAGCTAAAGCGGGCATCAGCGTTTCCGGGACGTACTTACCGCCAAAGCGTCCAAAGCGTCCTTGTGTATCGGGAACCTGAGCAGTTGTGGAAGAATTTGGAGAAAGGGGAGTAGTAGTCACAGAAAATATTGATGACAAGTAAAGACTTCATTAATTATAGGTATTCTCCGGCAGATCAGCGCAATTCGCAATTTGTAATTCGTAATTCGTAATTACGGAAGTCTGACACCATAATGGATGTAGTAGGATTCATCACTGCCGGAATGTTGTATGTCTGCTTCTAAATCCAACTCGTCTGATAAAAAGTTTGTCTACCAAGAATTCGGTAACGATAACTCCGCTGCTACCGAAAGACCAATTCAAGAACTCCCGCCGCAACAACAAAATCTGAGAATCCAAGCGACTCGCACCGGACGCAAGGGTAAAACAGTCACCGTGATTACTGGCTTTCAATGCAAGCCGGAAACTTTAGCAGATTTAGTCAAACAGTTGAAAACTCAATGCGGTACTGGTGGGACAGTCAAAGAAGACACCATTGAAATTCAAGGCGAACACAAGCAAAAGATTTTGGAGATTGTCACCAAACTAGGTTATAAAGCTAAACTCAGTGGCGGTTGAGGAAGCAGATAAACCACATTTTTGCAATGTTATCTTTGAGGAGTATAAATAGACCGATACAGGAGGCTGAAATGGACTTAATTAGAATTTTAGCGGCGATTTTTATCCCACCATTGGGAGTGTTTTTACAAGTTGGTTTGGGGAAAGATTTTTGGATTAATATCCTTTTGACTTTTTTGGGGTATATCCCAGGGATTGTACACGCGGTGTGGGTAATTGCCAGAAAATAATGTAATTGAATTAACTATATGACTGAGCGATCGCTTTTAATCAAGGGTTTAATGTAAGCAATTGCACCTTAATTTATTCACCCAAGTTGTAACAATCGATGCTATCACTCGATGACTGTTGAAAGCGATCGCTCATCCAGAAGATGTTTGTGGGAGTCTAAGGTCAAATTACCAATAAATTAGCAGACAAAAGGCAGATAATGTCCATCGTTAAAGTTGAAGTACAATTATCTTCGGAAGAATTGCTCAAAGCAGTTGAGCAATTAAACTTGTCTGAATTAGAACAATTTGTATCGCAAGTTATTATTTTACAAGCTCAACGTAAAGCTACTAGACTCCCGCAAGCAGAAGCAGAATTATTGCTCAAAATTAATCAAGGTATTTCTCCAAATCTTCAGAGAGATTACAAAGAATTAATTACTAAACGAGATCATGAAATTCTTACAGAAGATGAGTATCAAAAATTATTGCTATTAACTGATGAAATAGAAAAAATCCAAGCACAGCGTCTAGAAAATTTAGCTGAATTAGCACATTTGCGTGGGATTCCACTAACTACTTTAATGGAACATTTAGGCATTCACGCAAGCAACAAATGATGTCTGAAAATAGAGTGACAGCGCGGCAAAAAAAATTCGTGGTTCAGCGAGCTAATGGATGTTGCGAATATTGTAGAAGCCAAGAACGCTTTGCTATTCAAGCTTTTTCTGCCGAGCATATTATTTCTCTAAGTCAAGGTGGAGAAACAAATCTAGATAATTTGGCTCTTTCTTGTCAGGGTTGTAACAATCACAAATATAATAAAATCCAAGGCTGTGACCCAGTGACTGGTGAAACTGTACCTTTGTATCACCCACGTCAACAATTATGGAATGATAATTTTGCGTGGAATAATGATTTTACATTAGTTATTGGTGTGACTCCAACAGGCAGAGCTACGGTAGAAACCTTACAGTTGAACAGAGAAGGAGTTGTAAATTTGCGCCGAGTATTATACGCAATGGGTGAACATCCTCCAGAGAGTGTTAATGATTGATCACAATCTTGACTATTTGTTCAACCTCTTGTGCGCCTCGTGACAATTTTTGCCATGTCTTAACGAAGCAGCACGATGTGTGGAAAAATATTCATTATTCAGGTAATAATACTACTTCTCCAAGACGTGAAGACCGATCCAGTTGGTTGCGCTCTGCTTCATACAATAACCATATAAGATTTTTTTCTGCGCCTCATGTCGGGAGTGGTTATTCAAAAAGCCTATGCAACCTACTAATCCTAACCAATTTACCGAAAAAGCCTGGGAAGCGATCGCCCACACGCCGGAGATTGCTAAACAATATCACCAACAACAAATCGAAAGTGAACACCTGCTAAAAGCCTTGCTAGAACAAGAAGGTTTAGCCAGCAGTATTTTAACCAAAGCGGGTGTGAATCTGCAAAAAATTCGCGATCGCACTGATCAATTTCTCCAACGTCAGCCAAGGGTATCTGGTACGAGTAGTTCTGTATTTTTGGGACGCAGTTTAGATACGCTGTTAGATAGGGCTGATAACTATCGCAAAGATTTTAAAGACGAATATATTTCTATTGAACATTTATTGCTGGGTTATGCCAAAGATGACCGTTTTGGCAAAGGTCTACTCCAAGAATTCGGTTTAGACGAAAGCAAGCTGAAAAACATTATTAAACAAATTCGTGGGAGCCAGAAAGTGACCGACCAAAATCCAGAAGGTAAATACGAAGCACTGGAAAAATATGGACGTGACCTCACCGAAGCCGCCCGCAAAGGTCAACTTGATCCGGTGATTGGTCGAGATGACGAAATTCGTCGGACTGTGCAGATTCTTTCGCGCCGCACCAAGAATAACCCCGTGTTGATTGGGGAACCTGGGGTAGGGAAAACTGCGATCGCCGAAGGACTCGCTCAACGCATCGTCGCGGGTGATGTTCCCCAATCCCTCAAAGACCGCAAACTCATCGCTTTAGATATGGGTGCTTTGATTGCGGGCGCAAAATTCCGGGGTGAATTTGAAGAACGCCTCAAAGCAGTCTTAAAAGAAGTGACCGAATCTGGTGGGAATATTGTTCTATTTATTGATGAAATTCATACCGTTGTCGGTGCGGGTGCAACCCAAGGGGCGATGGATGCGGGTAACTTGTTAAAACCAATGTTGGCGCGGGGTGAGTTGCGTTGTATTGGGGCGACAACTTTAGATGAGTATCGCAAATATATCGAAAAAGATGCCGCTTTAGAAAGACGCTTCCAGCAAGTTTATGTCGATCAGCCCAGCGCTGAAGATACGATTTCGATTTTGCGTGGCTTGCGGGAACGCTACGAAAACCACCACGGCGTGAAGATTTCCGATAGTGCTTTGGTGGCTGCGGCGACATTATCGAGTCGGTATATTAGCGATCGCTTTTTACCAGATAAAGCCATTGACTTGGTAGACGAAGCCGCTGCTAGGTTGAAAATGGAGATTACTTCCAAACCGGAAGAACTCGACGAAATTGATCGCAAAATTCTCCAATTAGAAATGGAGAAACTATCTTTGCAAAAAGAAAGCGATGCAGCTTCTCGTGAACGGTTGGGACGACTAGAAAAAGAAATCGCTGATTTCAAAGAAGAACAAAGAACTCTCAGCACTCAATGGCAGTCTGAAAAAGATATCATCAACAAAATTCAGTCTGTTAAAAAAGAAATTGAACGGGTGAATTTAGAAATTCAGCAAGCAGAACGCAACTACGACCTCAACCGCGCCGCAGAATTGAAATATGGGAATTTAACTGATTTACATCGCAAACTAGAATTAGCGGAAAGTGAATTAGCTAACGCCCAAAGAAGCGGTAAATCTCTACTGCGGGAAGAAGTCACCGAATCTGATATTGCGGAAGTAATTTCTAAATGGACAGGGATTCCTATCAGTAAGTTGGTGGAATCGGAGAAAGAAAAACTACTGCATTTAGAAGACGAACTGCATCAGCGGGTAGTTGGACAAGATGAAGCCGTGACAGCTGTCGCCGATGCAATTCAGCGATCGCGTGCGGGATTGGCTGATCCGAATCGTCCCATTGCCAGCTTTGTTTTCCTTGGCCCTACAGGTGTTGGTAAAACCGAGTTAGCCAAAGCCTTAGCGGGATATATGTTCGACACCGAAGATGCACTGGTGCGAATTGATATGTCTGAGTACATGGAAAAACACGCCGTGTCTCGCTTAATTGGTGCGCCTCCTGGATATGTCGGTTATGAAGAAGGCGGACAACTCACAGAAGCGATTCGTCGCCGTCCATACTCAGTGATTTTGTTCGACGAAATCGAGAAAGCACACCCCGATGTGTTTAATATCTTCCTGCAAATTCTCGATGATGGACGCGTCACCGATGCCCAAGGTCATACTGTAGACTTCAAGAATTCAATTATTATCATGACCAGCAACATCGGTTCCCAGTTCATTCTTGATATTGCTGGAGATAACGCTCGTTATGACGAAATGCGTCATCGAGTCATGGAAGCGATGCGGAATAGCTTCCGGCCAGAATTCCTCAACCGCATTGATGAAGTGATCATCTTCCACAGTTTAGATAAAAAAGAACTGCGGCATATTGTACAGTTGCAAGTCGGTAGATTAAGAGAAAGATTGAGCGATCGCAAGATATCTCTCAAACTATCCGATGCAGCGCTTGACTTCTTAGCCGAAGTTGGTTACGACCCTGTGTTCGGGGCGCGTCCACTCAAACGGGCAATTCAGCGCGAGTTAGAAACGCAAATTGCCAAAGCCTTACTCCGCAGCGAATTCCACGACGGCGACACCATCTTTGTCGATGTGCAGAATGAACGCCTGGCGTTTAGTCGCTTACCTGTGGAAGTATTTAGCAGTTAATTTAAGGTTGTTTCTCACAATGGCGCAAAGATACAAAGATGTGTCTTTGCGTTTTTTTATGGGTTGTTATCTGGTTCTGTATATTTGCAGAAAACGTTGATTCCAATTTTGAGGATATATAAAACTACAATTGTGGCGATCGCAGCATCAATCGGAATACCATGAACAGCCGCTACAGTTACCAACGAACCAATAACACTATTAAGTAAAGCAGCACTACCAGGGTTTTTCGTATATTCTTTAATTTTGCCTTGTAAACCTTCATCGCCGCATATTTCAGCGCGAATTTCATTTAGGGTTAATTGTAATAGAGATTTATTTTTACCGAAAGCTGCTTTACCAAATTGCTCTTGCCAAAGTTCATCAAAACTTGCTTCTAAATCACCGTTATTTTGCTGTAGAGTAGCGAGTGCTTTTTGTGCTTGCTCATCTTGGATGATTTGTTGCAGTTCTTGAATTTCGGTAGAAGATAATTGAGTAGTCATATATTTGTAATCAAATATTTTACGGTGTATTGGTAAGTTCTTGAATTAACTGTTCCGGTGTAAGGATTCGGGGAGTAGTTACAGGAAAATCCCCAGGATTGCGAGTAATAATAGCATCTAAATGATTAATTACTGCCGTGCTGTATTGAATCGCGTCTTCAAAATCTTTGAAATTAACATTTAATGCCATGTTAATTGTGTTACTGTCTACAGTAGCAATACGGCAAACAGTAACTATTTCTGTTAAAAACTCAAGAGCTAAATTTCGACCTTTATCTTTACGGATAATATAATAAAGGTCGCTAAATGAAGATGCACAGATGTAACCTTCTATCTGTCCTTGTTCAACAAAAGATACAACTGTATCACTATTACCAAAAAACGGTTGTCGTTCAAGTGCTACATCCAAAATAATGTTAGTGTCTAACAGAACTTTCACAAGTTATGTTTCTCCTTTAAAGCTTCCCATCTGGCTTGTTCACCATCAAAATCAGGAGATACAGGTTGTGTCTTTTCAAACCAGCCTTGTAACGCTTTGATTTTTGTTTGTCTCTTTGGCTTGTCTGTTGGTGGTTCAGTAGAGACTTCTGCAACACTTTCCTTAGAAACAATTGGCTGCAAAATAATCACTTCCACTTCACCAGGGGCAATATTTAAAGGTTCGTTAATAATCAAATTACCTGATTCATCAATTTTGGCATTCAGTTTGTAGGCTTGCATACTGCTACTCCTTTTTGTTTCTAGAATAAAACACCGTTACTCTAAACAGCATAATGTCTACGACAAACCCCACAGCGTCTACACACTTACCAATCACTGCTTTTTGTTGCCAAAGTCACGATGTTGATTCAAAACATTACAACGTTGGTTCAAAACATGACAACATTCATTCAAAACGTTACAACGTTGGTGCAGAACATTACAATATTCATTCAGAACGTTACAACGTTGGTGCAGAACATTACAATATTCATTCAAAATGTTACAACGTTGCTTCAAAACATGACAATGTTGATGCAGAACATGACAACATTCATTCAAAACATAACAACGTTGGTTCACAACCTTACAACATTTGTGGCAAATGCTTATATATTCGCAACCACAACTTAAACAAAACTTATGAATAAATCACAATAAATTGCGATGAAAATCAAGAAATTCAATTTCTCAAACTCTTCTCCTCTGCGTGAAATAAAAATCATCCCCCCAATCAACAACACCAATACTTCCCTAGCACAGAAAAAACAAAACTGATAACTGATAACTGATAACTGTTACAGCCTATCTCGCGCTTGCCAAATTGCCTCACGCACCTCACCCGCGCACTCTTCACCCGTCGCCTCACACCAAATAGCTTGAAACTGACTTTCGCCTAACTGCTGAAGCATACGGGCTAATGATTGTATTCTTATATCTTCTAGGCTAATCAAATTTAATTTTTGCTCACAATAAATTACCCAACTCTGAATATATGTACGTAAAGCATCATTCCAATTTTTCTGAAATTCTAATGTTTCTCCCCATGCTGTCAGGGTCATAGCGGCAGCATACCAATTTTGCTTATTTTCAAAAATGTTAAATGCTTTTCTATAATAACTAATTGCTTCTATAAACTTGAATTGTTCCTGTGCTAGTCTTCCAAGTTGATAATATACTCTAGCTGCACTATAAAAATTGTGATTATCTTCAAAAATTTTTACTGATTTAAAATAGTAAGTTTTTGCATCTTCAAACTTAGCTTGTTGTTGCAGAATCATAGCAAGTTGATGATATACAGGAGCTACTTCCAGTAAATTACTGCCTTCTTCATAAATTTTACGAGCAATTTCATAGTAATTAAGAGCTTGTTGTAGCTTTTTTATGTCTTGATTTAGTCTACCAAGCTGGTGGTAGACTTTAGCAGCCATATAGGAGTCATTGTTTCGCTTGTAAATTTCAAGTGATAAATGATAGTAATGACTTGCTTCATCTAATAGTTCTTGTTTTTGAGCTATGATGCCCAAGTGCAAATACTCATAGGCCGCATGATAGTCATCACCCATCAACTTATAGAAACTCAGTGCTATTTTGTAATTTTGCTTTGCCTTTTGAAAACTTCTTTTTTCTTCTGCTATATGACCTATATTATGGTTGAATGCGGCAATCTCATACTTTATGGATTTATCATTTAATAGTTGCAGTTCATTCAAAATTTCTTCATAGATTTCTTCGGCTGTATCCCAGTCACCATTTTGAGATGCTTCATTTGCATCAATTCCTCTTAGGTGCCTCCAGAGAGCAAAAGCAGTTGCACCTTTTGCTTTAGCAAGGCTTACTTCTTTACCTAATACACTATATATCTTATTTCTCAACTGTCTGAACTCAACTGTACGTCCCTGTCGGTCATATAGTTCTCCTAAAGCTTGTATGATTAGTTGTACACTGTGCCAATCTTGTTGTTGTTGTGCTAGTCGTAAGTTTTGCAATAAATTTGGTTCTTCAATCTTTAAGAGCTTGGTTGCATACTGAGCGTTACTAATCATTTCCAAATCATGTCTAGCAGCTAAACCCGCATAAAAACCAACTATTCTTTGCTCTAATTCTTTATTAATTGATTTAGAATGAAATTCATCTAGTTTGTGCCTCAAATACCAGGGTAGAACAGGGTGAATTTTATAAATACTTAGACCAATATATTCAATAATTCCTGCATCTGATGCTTCATTTAAAATCAATTGCCAATCAAGTTTTTGTAGGTTTTCCCTGAAAATATCACGGTACTGTTGGGTAAAAGGATTACCAATTTCTGTATTCGATAAGTGAGCCAGAAACTCTGCACTAACCCGTTCCGAAAAAAATGCCAAAAACTGTAAATGTCGCCGCGCCTTCTCCGACAACTTAGCAAAAGAATAATCCAAGGACACCGTTAACGACTTATCCCTACCTTCCTCCTCTGCACCTTTAAAAGTATCCAACCCCAGCCGCAACGCTTCAATTAACTGAGTTGGTGTCTGCGTCTTTAAATGCGGTAACGCCACCCGCAATGATAAAGGATGTCCACCCAACAATTTCAATAATTCCAAATACTCTTTTGGTAAGTTCTTTCTCTCCACACCCACCGTTTGCAAAATCTTGGCGGCTAACTCTTGGGCATCGGCTTGAGATAATCCCTGCAAATTGATTAAACTATACCCACAATCAAGCCAAGGTTCTGCGCGGCGACTGGTAATTAATACCCAAGATTTACCGCTTTGTAATTCCTTGAGAAATTGTTTGAGATTGTTTCTTTCTTCTGCACTCAGTAAAGGTTCATTTCCCGTTGGGAAACCATTAACTGGTTCAAAGTTATCCCAAATTAACAAACAAGGCTGAGATTGCAAATATTTTAAGACGGCTCGTTGTTGTTGCGCTGCCTCATACTGGGAAAACTTATCTCCCCAAACGACTCTTCCGACTTCGTTTATTACCCGAATTAGTGACGCGCCAGACTCGAAGGAGGTAAAAAATATCTGCTTACGTCCTTGAGTTTCATCTAACCATTGGGCAAACCCTGCGGTTAGCTCAGTTTTACCTACACCTCCCATACCTTGCAACAGCACGATATTATTTTGGCGAAATGCTCGCTCTAACCGTAAAATGTCGTAGTCTCGCCCAATAAAACCGTAGCGTCCCTGTTCTGGGAACCCAAATAAATTACTGACAGGTTCTGCCAAAAAGTCATCAATATCAGTAAAGTCTTCTGTTTGATGATTGACTTTTGTAAACGGTGTGTAAGTTTCCTGCTGGTACAACACCGGAACCATCCAGTCAGCCAAGGGTAAATCACCTTTAGGACTGGGACGCAAACGTTGATTTATTACTTGTCGTCGTCCTGCTGCAACAGCGTTGGATACATCGGTTCCCGTGACTAGTTGCTGGTAAAATCTGCCGATGAAATGTTTGGCTGCTTCAGCTTGCACGTTATAAGCCATTGCAACTACGCCCATTGTCCCCAAAGATACCAAGCGTGTCGCCACAGAAGAAAAACTACCATCTCCTTCCTGTGCTGATTTACAAGCATTCAACACAAAAATCGGCACACGACAGTCATTTAAACTTTGAGCAATTTGGGCAGCAGTAATAATTTGAGGTGAACCATCGGTATTTTCAAACACCAATACTCCCTGGCCTTTGCTACCGTAGGAGTGTTGAAATCCAGTGCTGTTTTCGTCAAAGTCCCCATGTCCATCAAAATGGACGATATGGTAAAAACCTTTATGAGCATTTAGTTTTTGCTCAAATGCCTCAAAGCTTGGTGGACGCAGCACTTTCAGGTTGACATACTTTTGAATTGGTTTTAAGGCTTCGAGTAGAGGACGGGCGATAGTTTTTAAGGCGACATCTTTTTCGCCATAAGGACGGGAAACTACCAGTAAAATATTTAACTTGTCTTGGGGTAATTCTTGGAGATGCGATCGCACTGCATAACCGTTGAGACTGCGATACATTCCCCTTAAAGATGGTGCCAGAAATTGATAATCGGGGGTATACAGCAACTCCCAAGGCAAATTTAGTACCTTGGGATCATCAGAAGAAATATTAATTTCGCACTTGTCTAGTCCTTCCCTTGTAGCTTCTTGAAAAAAATCCCAAGCTTTAGTAGTGCGGGGAAACACTAACTCAAATAACTGCTGTCCCCACTCTTGAAACTTTAGCTCGATTTTCTTGGCTTGCTCAGGGAAAATACCATAAGGAAAAGGTAAATACTCTTCTAAGTACCAGCGTAATTCAGTTAATGTCTGTTCATCAAATGGATGCTCAAAGGTGACTGGAGGTGCTGAACGTGGTGCAGATTGTTCTCTTTGCCAGGAAAGTTGGATTTTGTCATCTTGGTGAGTAATCCGCAACCAATTCTGCGCCATAACTACTTCTATCACTGGTTAGTTAATCTGATGGTAACTTAACTCAGTAATTGACGTAGAGGTCGGTTGATTACGTAAAATTGACACTATTTTTATGGTCTGTTCCCAAGCTTTCCTGGCATCTTTATTGGACTGATCAATAAACCTGATAATACGGCGATCGCCTATAAATTTTCATCGGTGGAAGTTAAACAACTTAACTTCCCGCAGGTTTGCACACCGATAAATTGAGCAGCTTTTACTCCCGATAGTTAGCATCTAACCAACAGCGCGGTAAACTTTCACCAGAAGGAAAAACGAGATTTTCTTTAGAAAAGGAATCATTATCTTGTTCTTCTTGACCTTTTTGGTCTTTTCCATGAACGATATTCACATTCGGGTCGATTAATTCCTGAATATCAGTAATTTTGACTAAATCGCTCGTATCTTTGATTTGTAGCAACATAATTAACCTCTGTAAGTAGATGGTTCAAAATTATTTACCAGAAGCTTCAACTAATTTTTTAAAGTGCATATATGCTTGTTCTGGTGTCAGCGGTTGAGATTCTTGTTCGTTAGGTATATAGTATTGTCTGCTATCAGGAAAATAACGCACCACAAAGCTAGGTATAAGATGTAACTCTAAGGCTTTTTTTCCTAGTTGATCAGCTGTTTCCGCCAGAGTATATTCATCATGAAATTTATAGGCATTCATATCTATCACCTCCTAAAAATAGGGGTGTTAAAAGCAAAAAATTATGGAACAATTAAAGTCCAAAAATTAAAATTCGCGCTGATATTTTTCTAAAATATCTACGATATTCACCTGACATTGCAGGGGAAGTAAATCAATTAGGGCTAGTTCTCTTCTCCCGCCGCCTATTTTTACAGGTATAGATTCCAACACTTTAGTTACGCTGTCTTCATTGACTGCGTTAGAAGTAATTAAAGGATATAATTGCTCGGCGACAACGGTATGTAATTTGGCATCAGATAAATAGAGATGCCACTTGGCAATATCTATATAGACATTTTCGCCAATTTCCGCTGCTAGGGCTTCTAGTAATTCTGCGGTGTTAGTCTTAGCCATAAAAATCACCCTATATTTAAGGAAGAGTGCCAGATTTCAGCCTATATAATCATTATCGCTCAAGTACTCAAGCTAACTCTACTCCCACAGGTTACATAAGCCCTAGCATGGACTGTCTGTCTTCAGGTGGATTTAGGCGGTATGGATGAATAGTTGGCGATCGCGGCAATATACACTAGATGCACCAACAAAACTATTACCCAGCCTGTGGTCAATAACGGTAACCACTGCCAATCTGTTGTTTTCAAAATATGAAAGAACCAAAGACCAGAGTTAATTGTGGCAGCTACAGCGACATGGACAGCAAAATTCATTCGGTCATCTAACCTGCGAAATTCGGGGTCGCTGCGATCGGGTTTGCGAGGCCAACGAGGAGGCATAAATATTTGTTACAAATTTCAATACACTTGATTATTTTAAATTGTTTGGGAGTGTACTTGCTATCGTCTGGGAAGAATGCCAAGTCGCAACTTTAACTTCAAGAATTTTTGTAAGCAGACTCAATAGTTTTTAACAACTCTGGAATGTCATAGGGTTTAGAAATAAAATGAGCAATTCCCAAGGAAGAAGCTAATTCGTCTAGATAACCATGTGCTGTGGCTAACACGACGGCTATTTTTATCCCTTGTGCTTGGAGGTGCTTATATACTTCAACTCCTGTGAGTTTTGGCATTCTATTATCTAAAATTAATAAATCTGGCTGCTCTTTGATCACTATTTCTAGCGCTTCCTCACCATTCTTTGCTTCCCTGACTTCCCAACCTTCCTCTTCTAAAAGAAAACTCAGCATCGCTCGACTATCATCGTCATCGTCTGCAATTAGTATTTTGCGCTTCCCTGAAGGATTACTGTTCATCTTTAATGCTTTTGATTGGTAGATACAAAACCTGTGAAGTCGGTGTTGATTGAGAGATATTCAAGACTGAATTCGCGATGAAACTAATTTGCGCTAACTCAGAATTAGGAATTTCCTTTACTACTACTTTGACTGTTCCACCTTTACCTGCATGATCAAGAGCTTGGAGAAAATAACGCAGCAACTGGCGTAAAAGACTCCTCGGATCAGCAACTACTATGATTGGTTCGTACCAGTCAGTAACTACTTGTACCTGACGAATCACAGCTTCTGTCGAGAGAAGATCCACTAAATTGGATATATTATCAGTCAATGACACAGGTTGGAGTGTACCAATCTCGAAGGATGCTAAATTGCGCCAAATTTCCGCACGACGACGAAATATTTGAATTGATTGTTCAGCCTGACGCAGCAATTGTATCGCGTAATCTAAACGGTTAACTGCTACCATCCGCGAAACGATTTCTAATTTTAAACGTGCAGCCTGATGTGCTTGGACAATATCTTGACGTAATTCTTCTAGTGGTTGATATTCATTGGGATTGGACTCTAAAACCCGACGCACATCTTTTTCTAAGTTAGCAATTAATAATTCTGCTTCAACTCCGTGAGAAGCACACAGCAATATTTCTTTCAGGCGTTCTCTAGCATCTGCGCGTCGTAAAGAGATACTCAAAACTCCGATAATGTTCTGTTTATCATCACGTAGGGGAATTCCCTGACATGTAAACGGATGGAACCCATCAATGAAATGCTCTGCACTAATAATTTCTATATAATCTGCTTCTGCTAATGGTGTACCGACACCATTAGCACCAGCTACAGCCTCCGATAACAAAGAACCAGGGCCAGGAAAAGGTTCTGGCCCCTGTACAGTCTGTTTGTCACCCACTACATCCAGCACGATCGCTTCACTATCGCCTAACATAACTGCATGATGCTCTGTCCCCGCTGCTTGTGAGAGCATACGGATATAAGGAGCAGCAATTTGAATCAAAGTCCGCTTCTGATCGAGCAATCGCTCTGTAGCTAGGCTGGATAGCTTTTCGGCTTGCAGAGCTTGAGGGTTCGCGCCTTGTAAATGCGATCGCTCCCAAGCACGATAGATAGTTGAGCGCAACATCTGAGCCGGAATCGTACCAGTAGATTTATATACACGCCGAGCTTCTAAGATATCTAGTTCTGGAGGGGACATAGCTTTAATACCCCTTGGCTGATAAATTTCAGCTTGATATTTTCATCCTAAGCTTTTATAGCGTTTCTAACTCCGGTGCGGTACAAAATTACCTCTCCCTTTAGCAAGTGGCGTGAGGGTGCGCGACAGCGCGGGTGGAGTATATTTTATGTGCTTGAGAACCGCTATATAGCAATTTTGTGATAACTAGTACAACAAGGCAAAAGTAAAAAGGCAAAAGTAAAAAGAAAGAATAACGATACCACAAGCCTTTTAGCAATTCCAGATAGTCTGTTTATTTAAGCCGACCTGTACTAGCAAATTCTTTAACTAATCATAAAATATAAGTAAATTTTAGTATCAAAAAAACTTATTTATTTATAATTAAGGCTTTTGTGATATTCCTTAAATCTACTCAAAAATATCTCATTCATTCATTTAAAAAAATTGTATATCTGAATAATATTTTTCTAAAACAGTAGTTATGAATACCAAATAATCGTCCATAATAATAAATATAAAGTTTTCTGCTAAATACATCAATCATTTGAGTGATATTTAAATTTATTTTTGTGATAAATGATTCTTCTATTTGATAGAGGAAGGCCATATCTCCACTTGTGAACATGGTAATAACCAATAAGATATAGGTGGCGAAAATGGCTAAAGCAAACCCAGTGGAGATTCAAAAAAACTTAAAGGGAATTGACTATCCCGCAAGTAAAGAAAAATTAGTTAAACACGCTCAAAAACAAGGAGCAGATCGCAAGGTTCTATCATTATTAGAGCAGTTGCCAGATGACGAAGAATTTGACAATCCCACCGATGTTAACAAAGCTATAGGTGAGATTGAATAGCCTATAGTTCTGATGCGGAGTAATCTCCTGATTTCCCACCAGTTTTACTAATTAAATGAATTGATTCAATTTGAATCGACTTTTCTAAGGCTTTCGCCATATCGTATAAAGTCAACGCTGCTACAGAAACGGCGGTTAAAGCTTCCATTTCCACACCAGTTTCAGCTTTGGTTTTAACGGTAGCTTGGATGAGATAACCAGGTAATTGGGAATCGGGGGTAATTTCCACAGTTACTTTTTGCAATGGTAGGGGATGACACAAGGGAATTAAATTCGCTGTTTGTTTGGCAGCCATAATCCCTGCTATCCTCGCCGTGGCTAACACATCACCTTTAGGAGTATTGCCAGCCTGAATGGCATTTAAAGTTTCTGGCAGCATCCGCACTCTCGCCACAGCCACAGCTTGGCGGACTGTGGACGCTTTGCCAGAAACATCTACCATCTGTGCTTGCCCTTGGGAATCTAGATGGGTTAACTCGGCAGAAAAATTTTTTGGAGAATAGTCTTGCATCGTTTGGGAATATAGTGCTAATATATTTTTCTGGCAGGGGCGTGTAGCTCAGTGGACTAGAGCACGTGGCTACGGACCACGGTGTCGGGGGTTCGAATCCCTCCTCGCCCGTTTGATAAGGCAAAAGTAAAAAAGCAAAAGGTAAAAGAATTATATTCAATTATCTTTTGCTTTTTCAATTCATAATCTCTACCATCTGAGAGATCAGTGTATCCTCACAATAGTGGAATAATATCAATACTAAATTATTGATATTTTTAATGGTGTATTGAATGTAAGTTACTCTTTCCCAATTTCAAAAAAATATTGTGTGACCAAATCTAAAGTTGTGATATGATTTAGCCTGTTTAGCCAAGTTTAAAATTTTTTGATTGAGAAACACGGTTTAAACATAAGTAGGGCAAAGAAAATACTTTGAATACTCAAAAACCTTGCCAATCAAGTCTATCAACGACTAAAGATAAGATTCAAATAAGATTAACATTTTGATTGAATTTATTTATCCGAATATTTTTAAAATCATATAGTTAATATTTCAAGAGGCAGAGTTATGAAACAGTTTCTTTTCATCACGGATCTGGACTATACACTGATAGGTGATGATGATGCAATGGCAAAACTAAATCAGCAGCTAGAATTGCATCGTCAGCAATATGGTACTAAAATCGTTTACTCAACTGGTCGCTCACCTTTTCTTTTCCAAAAACTTGCCAAAGAAAAAACACTATTAGATCCAGATATACTAGTTTGTTCTGTAGGCACAGAAATTTATATCAATGGTAGTCAAAACCCTGATTCTACATGGTCAGATAAACTTTCTCAAGCTTGGGATAGAGATTTAGTAAAAAAAATATCTGCAAATTTTACTGAATTGAAACCTCAACCCGCAAGTGAACAAAGAGATTTTAAAGTTAGCTATCTTCTTAAAGAAGAAATTGCTGGAAAAGTCGTACCAGAGTTAGAACGTGCTTTGTTAGAACAGGAATTAGATATTCAAGTTATTTATAGCGGTGGTAAAGATTTAGATATTTTGCCACGTCATGCAAATAAAGGTATGGCGATGACCTTTGTACGGCAACATTTAGAAATAGATGTAGCAAAAACCGTTGCTTGTGGAGATTCTGGTAATGATATTGCTTTGTTTGCTAACAGGGAAGAGAAAGGTATTATTGTTGGCAATGCAAGACAGGAATTGCTAGATTGGCATGAGGCTAACCCAAACCCAAATCGTTATTTAGCAACAGCCAAGTTTGCCAATGGAATTGAAGAAGGATTGCAATATTTTGGATTTTTAGAATAATTAACTAAATTGTTGAGTAATTTTCGCTCCTATTGAAGCTCCTAATTCTTCTATAGCAGACATTTGGGCTGAGTCTAAATTAAAAACACCAAAAATACTCATCCCCTCGTATGGTTTGCCAAGTTCTATAGTATGAATACTAATATTAATTTCTCCTCCTACCTCCCAAAACTTGATAGTCTGGTCTTGGCTACAGCTAATTAGTTGTTTACCATCAGGAGTAAATACTACAGATTCAACAGCACGTTTATGTCCTTTAAATGTCTTGATAGGTATCATATTTTCCTGATCAATTATCTTCCACAGCGTAATAATGTGATTATGTCCAGCACTAGCTATAATTTCGCCTTTGGGATGAAAAGCAACAGTCAGTATTTTTTGATCTTCATTCTTATTATCAAGAATTTTGCGATTCTCAACATCCCACAATTTTAATTTCCTATCAAAACCTCCGCTAACCAATAGGTTGCTATCTGGGCTAAAAGCAATGCTATGAACTTGGTCTGTATGAGGATTTTGACCACCCTTTATCGGGTAGCTGATATTATTTTCTAAGTCTATCAGACAAATAGTTTTATCCCGACTACTACTAGCTAGGTAGCGATTATTTGGACTAAAAGCCAGAGATAACACTCTGTCATAATGTTGAAAAAATTCTTGCAAAGGTTGAGGATCTGTTATATCTGTTACATCCCATAAAATAATTCTATTATCATTTCCGGCACTAGCCAATATACCTCCTTGTGGATGAAACGCAATACACCGAACACGTTTATTATGTCTTTTGATTTCATCATTACCGCTCAATTCACTAACGTATCTCCACTCTCCTTCTTGTAACTGCCACAAATAGATTTGATTGTCTTCTCCACAACTAGCTAAAATATCTGCTTTTGGGTTAAACGCTACTGACCAAACCCAATTATCATGTTTGGAAAGAGTTTGACAGGGAATATGTGTGCGTTCATGATAATTCCAAATATGAATTTGATTATCTTCACCTCCACAAGCAAAAGTTTTACTTTCACCATCTCTACTAAATGCTACTGACCAGATACGATTAGCATATCCCATCAATTCCTGCTTACATTTCCATTTCCATACTCCTTTTTCCTTATCCCAAAACCTATTCCAAAGTTTGACTGTACGTCCATCACCACCACTTACTAAAAGTTGAACATCATCAGACTTTGGAGAAAATGCTAAACTTCGGATCGAATGTTCGTGACCCTCCAATGTGTCTATCCATTTTTTTTCAGATAGATTCCATAGCCTAATTTTGTGTTCGCTTTTTTCATTTGGATTATTATCGATACATCCAACAGCAAGAATATTCCCATCCTTACTAAATGCTAGTGTTCGTACTTGACTAATTTTTGTTTCAAACTCAATTTCTATAAATTGGCGAGGGTATTGTTGAAGATACAAAATTTTTAACTTACCATCTTCTCCCCCACTAGCTAAGATATCTGCTTTTGGGTTAAATGTAATACATCTTACTACTCCTTCATGTACCTTCCTACTTAAATCTTGCTTACGATTGGTTTGCTCTATATGCCAAAGATTTATCTCTCCATCCCGATTACCACTAGCAATACAATCGTCATTAATAAACGTCATACAAGATACATTATGAGCATTTAAAGTGCCATTTTGCTCATGACCATTTAAATATATATCCTGATGATGACTATGATTAATTTTTAAGAAGTGTATGGCATTATCACCATCTCCTCCAATTGCAAGAGTATTTCCATCAGGGCTAAATGCTACTGATAATATACGTGTTGTCCAATTTTCTGGATGTGGTTGAATAGGAATCAGTTTCATTTTATTATCTGAAGATATTGCAATTTCTCGTAACGTAACACTACCGTCTTCTGCTCCCCAAGCTAACATTTGATTATGTTTTTCATTTTTTCCAAAAGCAACTGACCAAATCTGATTTCCTCGTTCATTATTAAAACCACATAGTTCCAAGGTCTCTGTATTATGAACTCTAATTGAACCATGAGCGTCACCTGTCGCAAAATATTTACCATCAGCATCAAAAGCAATGGCATGAATGCAACCTAATGGTTGAGAAAACTTAGATTTTTCTAGGTCAGATTTACTAAAATCGACTCCTGTTAAAATAGCTTTTGTTAAATCTGCATTCCAAATAGAGATGTTTGAGAGATCGTAGTATCTAAAATCTTTTCTTAGGTCAAGTTGCAACAATAAATTTATCAGATTTCCTGCTACATAATTACCCAATAATTGTCTATTGTAATGATGCTGCTGTCGCAAGGTACAGAATATCTCATGAATATGTTCACCAAGCTTTGACTTATCGTCAATATCTTTACCAAACTTTGAATTACCGTCTTGAGATTGAAGAGTTGTTAATAGTTCTTCTTGAAGCAATTTAGGTACATCTTCTCGTTTTAATATTTTCAGAATTGAATAGTCTTTTAATATATCTAATTTATTTGTACTAATTTCTTCTTTCTTTGTACTAATTTCTTTAACAATAGCTTGAATGATTATTTCTTGAAAAAAATCATTAAAGTTATCTGCTAAAGTAAACCTTGTTACAGAACCATATTTGTGTTCTATAATTAATTCTTGTTCCACTAATTTTTGTAGATTATCTTCACTATTATCAGGTGCTTTATCACCAGATTCAAGTCCAATTTGATAGACTAGTTGCTTTTCCCTGTCATTTAATTGCTCGAAGTATTCCAATAAATTATCATAGATAATTTTGCAACGGTGAGCTTGAAATTGATTTTTATTTTTATCATTTACAGTTTCTTCATCACCAAATTTTTTTCGTATCTCTGGTGAAAAGGAGTTATGTGTTTCTACGTCAACAACAAAATATTTTCCTGGTTCTGCATCTGCTTCTAGCCGATAAGCCTTGACAATAGTGTAGCCTGTCAAGGTTTCAGCATCATAGTTTTCAACAAGTTCGCCAGTTGCAGCACCAATGCGGAACCGTCTTTGTGCTGATACTTCGGTTTGCTTATCATTATGTGATTGAGTAGCTTTATGAACGGCTTTG
This sequence comes from Nostoc sp. C96, assembly GCF_059384975.1. Lineage (NCBI taxonomy): Bacteria > Bacillati > Cyanobacteriota > Cyanophyceae > Nostocales > Nostocaceae > Nostoc > Nostoc sp. C96. The sequence goes on from NZ_CM182020.1 coordinate 4,688,185, forward strand.
GCAAATTTATAAGCTTCATCAGCATTATCTAAGATAATCACAGCGTTATCTCCATTGGTTGCTTGAACCACATCTTCACGCTTCTTATTTATTGCCTCTAACCCTTTATCAATAAAGTTTTGAATATGTCCGTTGATGAATGGCAAAAGATTCAAATCATCACAACCAAATTGTTGTCTGAATTTTTGACAAAATTCTTCTACTTCTCTAACAATTTCACTGTATCCCTTAAGATCAATTTCAACTACAGTTTTTCTGACAGATTTATTCATGGTTTATTAGTAAAACAATGGTAGGTTTTGGGGTTGATGATTTTTATCGAAATTCTTATTTATAATGTTTTATAAATTGCATTCTTATTTATAATGTTTTATAAATTGCCAAGCTAATTAAAATTGAACAAGGAAGTACTAAAATCGATAAAATTAACATATAAATTGCATAAGTAAATATTCTAAATTTTAAAAATGTAATTCTAGCATTAATAGTAATTTGGCTGGCTATATCTTTGTATTCTTTTTTAAAAGGTTTCATATTGTTATCAAAATAATACTTATTTAAAACTTTAAGTAATCCTTGAGAATTGTATTTTTGTAAATCGCCAAAAAAATACAGGTTATCTGTATCTCTGATTGCAGATGTAGAATTTCTCTCAGATATTGTTTGTACCCATAGCAACCGCTCTAAGTTTGTTTTAGGAATAAATGAGAGAGAACAGATTAGGGCGGAAATACAAAGCAGAGATGTTGTTAATAATAATCCAATATGTAAAGAGCTTGGAAGCTTTTCTACTGTAGCTAAAAGGGTGATAGTTGCGGTAATTCCAGCACCAGAAAAAGCAAGTAAAACAGCATTTTTAGCTTCTGCAAATTTTAGCCATTCATTAACATTCTGAAAAATAACTAGTAGTTTACTGCTAATTTCATCCATAAAATAGTTGTTTGTCTAATTCATTAATTATATTTATGGGGTTATGTTTTTATGTCTATCTTTAATTAAAATGACATGCAAACGACTTATAAATAGCAATCTCATTTGATTTACAAACTCACTTTTCAAGATAAGAAACAAGGCAAAGAGGTGTTTGTATATCTTATGCAGATTACTCTAGCGATGACAAGTTTTGCAGAAGTGTTAAAAAATAACACTTCCACAGATTCTAAGAGCTAACCAATAGCCATAAATGAACTGTATTTATTTACTATTTAAGAAACACGTAATAACTAGCATTATAAACTATAAATCCCGAAATAATGTTTCAATTAACAAGAGCAATAGTAGTAAATGTGTGATTTTTAAGCGATATTTAAAAAATATGAAAAAATATGAAATTTATAGAAAATATTTGTATTTTGCATTGTAGAAAAGTTGCAAAAAATTCACAAAGCTCAAATACTATAAGAAACAAGATAATAGATCCTAAAAAGAATCTTTAATTTTTTATATATTTATAGAGAGGCAAAATTTCACCTCTCTACAAATCAAATCTTGTTAACGACTAAACATTTAACTCACGTCAAAATGATTCAACGAAAAGGCATCTTCACCGCGGCCGATCGCAAAGCGTAAGGAACTAGTAAGACTTTTGTTGGATAAGGTGAGGAAAATCAGCAGTGCTAAAAAAGTTAAGGTGGCACTATAAGCAAACATATTGCGGTAGCCGACAAACTCACTGACATAGCCAAATATAGGCGCAGCGATCGCAATTCCCAAATCAAATCCAGCCATACAAATAGCAAATATTTGTCCACGTTCTTGGGGTAGTGAACGGTCTGCCATCATTGTTGTAATCATAGAAATCATTGTGCCACCACCGCAGCCTTCCGCGATCGCAGAGATTAAAAAAGCATTGGTGCTGTTGGCCTGCCATAGTAATACACAAGCCAAAGTATAAGCCGCAATCCCAAAGGTAATAAACAAACCTCGACCGAAGCGATCGCTGGCTCGACCAGCAAACACCCTGATTGTAAAACTAGAAATGGCAGAAACTGTGAAAAACCAGCCACCATTGAAACTTACTTCAGTAGATTTAATAAATAACGACACAAAGATATGCACAGCACCAACCGATGTACCCACGAGTAACATCACCAATGCAGGAACTCTCACCCTTGGACTAGCCAAGATTTGCCAAAAGTTACTATTTTGGCGTTCCGATTGGTATTGTGAATTTAATGGTGGGTTAATAACTTGTGATGCACACAATAGTCCAATGAAAGCGATTGTGGCGGTAAACAAAAATAAACGTGAGTAGCCAGAAGTTTCTTGTAAATATCCACCAATTGCTGGCCCCACAGCTAAACCAATGGGAGCCGTTAAACTCATATAACTAATAATTTCTCCACGAATGGCCACAGGCGCTAAATCAGCTACCAAAGCAGTGTAACCAGTAGTAAAAGCTGCAATGCTAATTCCGTGAAAAATCCGCAGCCAGAATAATAAGGGGATGGATGTAAAGACTAAATAGCCAAAAGGTGCGATCGCAGCTACTGCTGTCCCAATTAATAAAACAAGTTTACGTCCCCGTTTATCTGCTAGTTTGCCCAGCATTGGACGAAACAGCAGTAAACCAATGGCAAAGCCACCCATAACTATGCCAATTTCTTGCTTACTACCACCCACATCTTGAATGTATAGCGGTAGCGTCGGTAAAAAAGCAGCCGTGCTTGACCAGAATAACAAACCTGCCGCAAATAAAATCAGCAGGTTTCGCCGCAAGCCAGTATCAAATGTATTAAAAGCTTTCAAGGGAGATGCAAAGAACACTAACTATAATTGCTCTAATATTTTTACGTTAGTTAATATTTTTCGCCACTACTGCCCGTATCCAAGTAGTTATTAAAGCAATTTGAAGCAAGTATGAGAGGATAAAAGCAGAGGTACAGCATTAATTTTACTTAGCGATATTCAAATACTACATCTTCGTAAAGTTCTGCAATTGTCGCCTCAAAATTAATACTATTGAGTCGAAAAGTTTTGTCTTGGGATGTGTATGTTTGTAGAACCCAAAAACCATCATCATTAAGCCGAAAACATTCAATTCGTTGGCGTTTTATATTAATTAAAACGTATTCTTTTAAGCTTTCTATTGTTTGATAATCCGCGAATTTATCCCCCCGGTCGAAAGCTTCAGTAGATTCAGATAAAACTTCAACAATTAAACAGGGAAATCTTTTATATACAGGTGTTTCTTGGTCTCGTAAATCGCAAGTTACCATCACATCAGGATAGTAGTATCGATTCAAAGATTCAATTCGAGCTTTCATCGCCAGAATATAAACACGGCATTCAGAACCGCGTAACTGATTTCTTAAAAGTACGCCAAGATTCCCCGCAATTGTAACGTGGGAATCTATTGATCCATCTAGTGTAGATATATACCCGTCGATATATTCATGTTTAATGGAGCTTATTTCCTCCATTTGCAGATATTCTTCGGGTGAGATGTAGTTGGGTGAGGCTAACATAATAAGTCAAAAGGCAAAAAGAAAAACCTACTAATAATGTTAATTACGAATTACATTAAGTTGGGTTATTTTTATTTTCAACTACTTCCCGCACTCGATAGATAGGTCTTCCTTGAGATTCATGGTAAGTACGCATCAACAACTCTGCCAACAAACCAAAGCAAAATAGTTGTACACCAGTTACTAATAATAAAACTGCCAAAATTAGCAAAGGACGATTACCAATCATTTCACCCAATGCAAACTTGACAAAAGTCAAATAAATTCCTATCCCCACACCCAAAGCCATCGAAATCAAACCCAATAAACCAAAAACGTGCATCGGGCGGGTGAGGAACTTTTTCATAAACAAAATAGTTAATAAATCCATTAACACCCGAAAAGTCCGCGAGATGCCGTATTTACTCCGACCAAATCGCCTCGCGTGGTGACGTACAGGCATTTCTGTAATTCTTGCGCCTTCAATATAAGCCAGGGCTGGCAAAAATCGGTGTAATTCGCCGTAGAGGTGCATATCTGCCACTAATTCTGAGCGATAGGCTTTGAGGGAACAGCCATAGTCATGAATATAAACGCTAGTAGTACGACGAATCAGCCAATTCGCAATTTTAGAAGGAAGTAAGCGATTTACCGCGCCATCTTGGCGTTTTTGCCGCCAACCGCTAACCAAATCGTAACCTTCATCCAACTTTGCCAATAGCATCGGGATATCAGCCGGATCATTTTGCAAGTCAGCATCTAAAGTGACAACGGCTTTACCCACTGCATAGTTAAACCCAGCAGACATAGCTGCGGTTTGACCATAATTGCGCCGCAGAATTACCGCTTTTAAATCACTGCGAATTTGCGCTTGTTGTTTGAGAAATTCTGCCGAACCATCTGTGGAACCATCATCGACACAGATGATTTCATAACTAATTTGACTATTAGATAAAGTAGATGCGATCGCCTCTAATAAATGTGGTAAACTCTCCACCTCATCACGCACCGGCACTACTACCGATACTGCTGGTACATTTGCGGAAATTGCCTTATTTTCCTCATTCATTCTCTCTGGAATCAACCCACTCCTCATAACTCTCTGCGTCCTCAGCGCCTCTGTGGTTCGTAACTTTTCACAACTCTGCCAGCACCGCGTAGCTGCTGATAATATGACCGACTCACCGCATCTCCCTGTTCCGAAAGAACATCAATCCCAATCCCATTCCGTCCTTGTGCTTTTCCCGAACTATGGATATAAGCACCATCGCCCACATAAAGCCCGACATGAGTCGCTTTTTCTGGCGTGCCAAAAAATACTAAATCTCCTAGTGTTAATTCTGATAGCTTGACTGGTTGAACAAAAGCTTCTTGCTGATAAGCATCTCTTGGTAGCCAAATTCCCACTGAGACAAACGCCGCCTGCATCAAGCCAGAACAGTCATAATTTGGCCCCACTGTCCCACCCCAAAGATACTCATTAGATTGCTGCATAGCTTTTTGGGCAAAAGCAATCACCTGGGGAAGTAGTTTTTTAATTTCAGTTTCCGCCAATGTTGCAGCTTGATAATATACAGTAGCAGGTTGTAATAAACCTAAATCAGCAAACGACACCCAGCCTGGATAATCATCCTCACATAAATACACCTCAACCGCTGTATCCTGATGATTTGATGTTACCTGTAAATGTCGCCCAGCAGCAGCTTGAGTTGCCAAGCCCGTACATTCTGGAGAATCGTATAAGTTGAGGTTTGCGAGACACTGGTATTCAGATGCGGTCAAATTGAGGATTTGGGATTCTGGATTAGAGAGCATTATTTCGATGGTTTTCTTTAGAAAAGACGAACAACTGGAAAATTTGGGTAATGGCATTTTAGAAGCAACTTGGGCAACATTTCCGACATTAGCCCAAAATCAAATTGCTTTGACTTGGGTTGTCTACGATCCGCCAGTACTCGTAAATACTGGTGGCGCTTTAACTCCCGATGCCTTTTGGAATCACCCAGTCCGTGGTTTTACTTATCGCGGTGTGGAACGGATTTATCCCGCGAGTGTGGTTAAGTTATTTTACTTGGTTGCAGTAAATGAATGGCTAGAAAAAGGCATGATCCAAACCTCGAAGGAATTGGAGAGAGCCTTGGGCGATATGATAGTTGATTCTAGTAATGATGCGACCAGTTTAGTGGTAGATATTTTAACTGGTACTACTTCCGGGCCAGAGTTATCACCAGGGCCTTTTGAAACTTGGAAGCAACAACGTCATATTGTTAACCGCTACTACCAATCTTTGGGTTGGGAGGAAATGGAGACAATTAATGTTTGCCAAAAAACTTGGGGTGATGGCCCTTATGGACGGGAAAGGGCATTTTATGGGGAGATGTTTGAGAATCGCAATATGTTGACGACAAATGCGATCGCTCGTGTGGTACATAGTATCGTGGGTGGGGTCGCGGTTTCGAGTGGGCGATCGCAAGCTATGATGAATCTACTCAAGCGCAGTACCAACCCCGAAGATTTACCTAAAGATGTTGAAGAAGACCAAATCACAGGTTTTATCGGTGGTGGTTTACCGCAAAACGCGCAAATTTGGTCAAAAGCAGGTTGGACAAGTCAAGTACGTCACGATGCAGCGTATATTGAAATACCTAATAAATCTCCTTATTTGCTAGTAGTTTTTACTGAAGGTAAAGCCAATGCTACCAACCGCGATATTCTACCTTTTGTTTCAAAACTAGTTGCAGAAGCCATTAGCAATCTGTGAAGTTTTTAGCAGCCCTGAATAAATCACAAACAAACTACTCCCCACTCCCTAAAAGTAAAAAAGCAAAAGGCAAAAGAATATTCTTTTGCCTTTTTAAGTAGAACGGTGCAAATAAACCGAACTATGTAACAAAAAGTAAAGTGGATTGAAAACCTCTTCCCTCCTGCCCTTCGGGTTTAGCAGTTGCTCATGGGGGAAACCCCCAAGACCGTACTGCTTCACCTTCTGCCCTTCGGGTTCGGCAGTCCCCCATCGACGGGAACCGCCAAGACGGGGGCTGCCTCACCTCCTGCCTTGTCATAACGACAATTTTTAACACCTACCTACTTAATCGCTATTTAGGTGTAACTTTATCTATCACGCTAATTTTGCCGTCATCTCCTACAGTCCAAACGTCATAAACACCGAGGACATCACCGTTAGCATCAACATCTACGTTGCCACTAGCACCTTGGTAGTTAATCGTTTTACCTTCTTTGAGTAGCTTTAACCCTTCACAAACATCAGTAACTTCTGTACCTGAGCCAGCCGCAACTTCCCGAATTTTACTGGAAATACCCACACCTGTGTTGTCTTTAGCGGCTTGTGCTGCCAAGACTAACAATGCAGCTGCATCCCAGGCTTGGGGTGCGTATTCTCCCGGTGAACCACCTTTTTTCTCTTTCCACAATTTGTTAAAAGCTTCTAAGGCTTTGCCATCGGAACCTGGTACTGTACCTAGCGCTCCAGTTAAGATAAATTTGCCATCGCTCCCTTTACCTACTTGTTCTGGGAAGGTAGGTGATTTCACGCCATCTGTCAGCAGAACTTGGACTCCCTTGGTCAAACCTTGTTGATAGGCTGCTTTTAAGAGTAGACTACCTGTCTCTGCATAAAGTACAGCAACTACTGCATCTGGCTTACCAGCAAACGCCGCCGCCGCTTCGGTGTCAAAGGTTTGGGCTTTGGGGTCGTAACGCACTGGGTTATTTTTATTAACCACTGTGCCACCTAATTTTTCAAAAGTTTCGACAAATGCTTTTTCAAAACCCACACCGTAATCGTTATTAATTACGACTGTGGAAACGCGTTTAAAACCTTTTTTGTTAGCTAATTGCGCTAATGCCAGCGCTTGGTAAGTATCCGGGGGTGCAGTCCGCGCCCAAAATCCTTTAAAGTCGCCTTTTTTCGCTTTATCTGTAAATACAGGACTGGTACTACCAGGAGACACTATCATGACTTTATTTGGTACAGCAACAGAAACCGCTGCTGTGGAAACACTACTAGCAAAGGAACCGACTACACCTGCAACTTTATCTAGAGTTGCCAGTTTGGTCATCCCAGCTGCACCGGCTTTGGGGTCGGTTTGGTCGTCTACTTGTACGAGTGTGACGTTTTTGCCATTGACTCCTCCACAAGCATTGACGGTATCCACTAGTAAAGGCACAGAACCTACCATCTGCTGACCAATGGAAGCTAAATCACCTGTTGTTGGTAGTAGTGTCCCAATTTTTAACCCATCAGTACTGCTGGTTGTATTGGTTGAGTTAGCGGTTGGGGAAGTAGTACTGGTGGTATTGCTGGTATTGGCATTATCGCAAGCTGCCATCAAAAAGCCTGTAGCTATGGTAGCTACACTCAAGGCTAGGGCAGTAGTAATTCTTGGCATAATTTACTTTCACTCCTCTGATATGCAGGAGTCTGAAAGCAAGTTTCAAACTATGTTTCAGGTTAGCTTGATCTTAACAGACTCCAAATGTTAAATAATAACATCTACCATCAGGAGCATCTGTGTTAATGCTGACATTAATATTAATATTTGTTTAATAATGTGCAGTACTGAGTGCTACATACTGCCGAAAAACGGAGAGGGAGGGATTCGAACCCTCGGTACGGAGTTGCCTGCCGTACAACAGATTAGCAATCTGCCGCTTTCGACCACTCAGCCACCTCTCCAGGGTCACGAATATTAATGATAGCAGTTTTTTAGAGAAAGTCAAACAATTTTTAGTCAATGGTCAATAGTCAATAGTTATTAGATTTTGACTATGGACTATTGACTGTGGACTAAAGTACTTGCGATCGCATCCATGCCACGGGTAAAGTAGATAACTTTCGCCACTGGGGGACGTAGGCTCGCTGATTGAACACGTCATAATCGTTGCGTTCAATGACATTTAAAATGCCACTGTAGTGCATTAACGCTGCCCAAACGGGTAAACGCGCATCAGGAGATAGATAAGCAATACCTCTTTCTGCCTTGCGATAAAATTGTTCTGCCCGTGCAATTTGAAAGCGCATGAGAGAACGCCAGCGGTCATCTATGACACCTTTCAACAGGTCTTGCTCGGTGTAATTAAATCTTGCCAAGTCTTCTAACGGAAGATAAATTCGCCCCCGCCTTGCATCTTCTCCCACATCTCTTAAGATGTTGGTCAGTTGTTTAGCAATTCCTAGAGCAATTTCTTCTTGAGTGGGAATATAAGAGGGTTGTTCGCGGTTCCACGGTGCTGTATTGCTGGTATTATCCAACCCCATGATTGCAGTTGACATCAAGCCGACAGTACCAGCCACCCGATAACAGTAGAGGTATAGCTCCTCAAAAGTTTCGTAGCGACTGCGGTACAAGTCCATTCTCTGTCCAGCAATCATGTCCCGAAAGGGCTGAATGTCCATTGGAAAGCGTTGCACCGTATCAACCAAAGCTACATCATAATTTTCGACTGGGTGTCCAGCAAAAATTGATTCTAGCTGCTGCTCCCATTGATCTAGGGTTTCTGGTGTGGTAAGAGCAGATGCAGGGCCATCCACTAGTTCATCTGTACGGCGACACCAAGCATAAATAGCCCAAACAGCAGGGCGTTTTTCTTTACTCAAAAGCAAAGTACTCAGGTAGAAAGTTGCGGAGTACTTGGCGATAAGTTGCCGACAAAGTTTGTATGACTCGTCTACAGAGACCAGCGTTTTCATGCGCGGGGGGGAATCAGGCAGTTGCAGCATTCGTTGCAGGCGTTCGGGTTAGCGTTTGTAGGTTTGAGGCACTGGCCTCTGGCAGCGATTCACAAATCGCCTGCGCTGTTAGCTTACCAGAAAGTACGGCCCCTTCCATACTGCCTAGGTAGCGTTGCATGGTGTAACTCCCGCTGAGAAAGAAATTGGCTATGGGAGTTTTTTGGGGAGGACGGTACTGTTGGCGACCAGGAGTCGCTTTGTAAACTGAACGCGGCGTTTTCACTACATGAGATTTCAACAGTTTGGCTGGATTATCTTTCCCAAAGTGTTCGGGTAAGAGTTTTTCCAACTCAGTCATAGTTGCAGCAACAATTTCCTCGTCAGATTTGCTAATCCAATCTTTAGCAGGAGCCAGAACTAATTCCAGCATTGAGCGATCTGGGTTAGCATATTCTCGACAAGTGTTGCTCATATCAGCATAAACGCTGAGGAGGGGCGATCGCGAAAAAAGTAGTTGATCAATGTCTGTTAATTTCCGATCAAACCAGAGATGGAGGTTAATTACTGGTACACCTTCTAAGCCTTCTAGTTTTTGGAAGCACTCCACTTGCTTCCAAGGTTCTGGCAACATGACTTTTAAGGCATCAACTGACATAGCTGATACGTAAAAGTCTGCCGTCACAATTTCATCTGGTTCGCCATTTAACCCGCGCAACAAAAATTCTTTGACTGTCCCATCGGGGTTGAGGACAATTTGTTTGAGGGGTGCATTTAACCGGACTTGGCCGCCACCTGCGGTAATGTAATCAACGATTGGTTGACACAATCTTTCGGTGGGTGAACCATCCAAAAAGGCGATTTTGGAGCCATATCGCTCTTGCAAAAAGCGATTTAGGGCTGTTAATAAAATTGTGGATGAGACTTCATCGGGGTTGATAAAGGTGAGGGCTTTAGAAGCAGCAATAAATACGTCACTTGCTACCCGTTCTCCAATACCTTGTCTTTTCAACCACTCAGCAAAGCTGTACTTGTCCATCTCTTCGACATATTTTTGACCGCGCACGATGGCTGGAAGCAAGCCGATAGCGAACCTAATCTTCTGCTCCCAAGTCAACATATCGTTGTTGCGAAGAATCGAGGCAATAATGTTAAACGGAGAGGGAATATCGGGAACATCAAACCGTGAGAGTGTTCCGGGTTTTTCTGGTTGATTAAAAATTAGTGTATGCTCTTTCCACTGGAGGCGGTCTTCAATGCCTAACTCCTTGAGCAATTGCAGCATATTGGGGTATGCCCCAAAGAAGGCGTGTAACCCGGTTTCGTACCAGTCGCCGTCAGAGTCTTTCCATGCTGCTACCAGGCCACCCAATACGTCCCGACGCTCTAAGACAATGGGAGTGTGACCTGCGTCTATAAGATATTTCGCGCAGGAAAGTCCTGCTAGACCAGCGCCAGCGATCGCTACTCGCATTTAAACCTACTGTTGTTCAATATTTCTTAATGGTTTTGCCGTTCTCATTATACGTTGCAAACCGTTACATTTGGCAGTGATTGTGCGATCGCTTACCTAAAAACTTCTGCGAAGAGGGATTTAAGGGCTAGAGGCTAAAGGCTAGGAACAAAAAATGTACTATTTTTTACTCATGATTTCATTAATCAACATTTTTTTAGCTCATCATGAGAAAATCAAAACGTTTCTTCTCTAGCCTCAAAATTTAAACAACAATTATAGGTAATAAATTATGCCAGGATCACGGGAGCTAGAACTATTCGGAAATCATCTGATTCTCGGTATTTCCGGCACAAAATTGAGTGATGATGATAAACGGGCGCTCAGTGAATTAAAACCTGTCGGTGTGATATTTTTTGGAAAAAACTTTATAGATGGCGTTCCTTATCAGGCGTGGTTAGCCAGCTTTCAAGAACTTATAGACCAAATTCGTGAATATGCAGAACGCGATTCAATGTTCATGACTTTAGATCATGAAGGTGGGCGTGTAGTCCGTACACCTTTACCAATTACAAGATTTCCTTATGCGGCGTTGTTGCGATCGCAAGCTAAAGAAGTAGCAAAAGCTACAGCTAGAGAGTTGAAATCACTGGGAATCAACGTATCTTGGTCGCCTGTCGCTGATATTTACTCTAATCCGCATAACCCGGTAATTGGGACGCGTGCATTTGGTAATACACCAGAAACCGCTGCACAAGGAGCGTTGGCATATTATTTAGGGCTGCAAGAGTCTGGTATTTTAGGCTGTGCCAAGCATTTTCCGGGACATGGAGATACTAGTACAGATTCTCATTTTGAGTTACCAGTGCTGAATTTAACTGTACAAGATTTGCGCGATCGCGAACTAATACCTTTTAAAGCTTTGATTGATGCTCAAATTCCCTTAATTATGACAACTCACATTTTATTTCCCCAAATTGACCCAGATGTCCCGGCGACTATTTCGCAACGGATTTTGAAGAATATCCTCCGAGAAGAACTAGGGTTTGAAGGTGTAGTTGTCTCCGATGACCTAGATATGAAAGCAATCTCCGATAGGTTTACCCAAAGCGGAACTGTCGCCTGCGCCTTTAACGCTGGTTGTGACTTGTTTATCCTCTCGCGCAATATCAATTCATCGTCTTTAGAACGTACTTATTACATGGCGGGAGATTTTGCTGATGCTCTCAGTAACGGTAACTTAAAGAAAGAGGTAGTGACCGCAGCTAGGCAAAGAATTGAAAATTTGTTAGCACAAACACCGCAATATATTGTTCATGCTTTAGATAAAGCTACATTACTACAACATGCAGAGTTAGCGATCGCTTGTTCTTTCTCATAAAACTTCACTCAATTAGCCGCGGAAATTTTATTCAAATCTCCAACGCTTGATTCTCTCTGGGTGAGATGAATTATATTTTGTTAAGTTATACTGAGAGATGGTTGAAAGTTTGCTTTTAAACGCAGAGGCTGGCGGAGGTAAACGCAAAGTTACGCAGAGTCTGTGTGTAATTTTTTCGCTATAAAAATATAGATGAAATTGATTGCGGAGAACGCAGTACATCTTAAATAGACTAGGAAAATCAACAATTAAGAATTATTTTGCAATGACCTCATCTGTATTTGCTGCTGAACGTCTTTTATTTACTCAAACTACTCCTGATAGTGATGCAATACCTCTAATTTTTGCCTTTCCGAATGAATATAGTGTGGGTATTACTAGCCTTGGTTATCAGGTAGTTTGGGCAAATTTAGCAACGCGCGATGATGTGCAGGTGAGTCGTCTATTTACTGATATACATGAACAACTTCCTAGACAGCCAGAAATTGTGGGATTTTCGATTTCTTGGGAATTAGATTATGTGAATATTTTAAATTTACTTGAATCTTTAGATATTCCGATTCGGGCAAATTTGCGTAATGATTCGCACCCTATCATTTTTGGTGGTGGCCCAGTTTTGACGGCTAATCCTGAGCCTTTTGCTGATTTTTTTGATATTATATTGTTAGGAGATGGCGAAAATCTGTTGGGAGATTTTGTTGAAGCTTACAAAGAAGTTAGACACGCTCCTAGACAAATTCAGTTAAAAAGATTGGCACAAGTACCGGGGATTTATATTCCAAGTTTGTATGAGGTGGAATATCAAACACCCGATGGTGAGGTTAAGTCAATTAAGCCGATTGATTCAGATGTTCCAGCAATTGTGCAGAAGCAAACTTATCGCGATAATATTCTCTCAGCTTCAACAGTGGTAACTGAAAAAGCTGCTTGGGAAAATATTTACATGGTGGAGGTGGTGCGGAGTTGTCCAGAAATGTGCCGCTTTTGTTTGGCAAGTTATCTGACTTTACCATTTAGAACAGCCAGCCTCGAAGGTTCATTAATGCCAGCGATTGAACGAGGGTTAAAAGTAACAAACCGCTTGGGATTATTGGGCGCTTCTGTCACACAACATCCAGAGTTTGAGGAGTTATTAAATTATATTAGTCAACCAAAATTTGATGATGTGCGGCTGAGTATTGCTTCCGTGAGAACTAATACAGTAACGGTGCAGTTGGCTCAAACTTTAGCAAAACGAGACACGCGATCGCTTACCATTGCTGTAGAAAGTGGTTCCGATAAACTGCGGCAAATTATCAACAAAAAGCTGCAAAACGATGAAATCATCCAAGCGGCGATAAATGCTAAAGCAGGCGGACTCTCCAGCTTGAAACTTTACGGGATGGTGGGTATTCCTGGGGAAGAGGCAGAAGATTTAGACGCAACTGTAGCAATGATGCGGAGTATTAAAAAAGCTGCGCCAGGACTGCGGTTAAGCTTTGGTTGTAGCACGTTTGTGCCGAAATCGCACACACCATTTCAATGGTTTGGCGTAAATCGTCAAGCAGAGAAGCGGTTGCAGCTTTTACAAAAACAACTCAAACCCCAGGGGATAGATTTTCGTCCCGAAAGTTATAACTGGTCTATCATACAGGCTTTGTTATCCAGAGGCGATCGCCGCTTATCCCAACTTCTCGAACTCACCCGCGACTTTGGCGACTCCTTGGGTAGTTACAAACGCGCCTTCAAGCAACTTAAAGGACAAATCCCCGATTTAGATTTCTACGTTCATAATAATTGGTCAACATCTCAAGTCTTGCCTTGGAGCCACTTGCAAGGGCCGCTACCGCAGTCTACACTACTAAAGCACTTGGATGAGGCTACCAGTCATTTCCGTTCAGCCCCCAAAGAACTGCAACCCTTAAATTCATAGTCAAAAATTGAATGCAAACCACTGCTGAGTATTACTGTGCCTTTTGTGGCGAACCAAACTTAACCTTTATAGACTTGAGTGCTGGGGGACAACAATCTTATGTTGAAGATTGTCAAGTTTGCTGTAACCCCAATATTTTGTATGTGCGGATTGATGAAGATACTCTAGATATTGAAATAGATACCGAATACGACGAAGGCTGATAAAGTTTTAGATTTAGAATCGCTTTGTGTCTCTTGGGTGTATCAATACCATCTGTCGCCATCATTTTTTTCAATTGGTATGAGTTTTAGGTTTTGCTGTTCATGCTGCACTTCAACCATTCATCTGTGATTAATGCCCCAATAGAAGTAGTTTGGCAATTTCATGAAAGGCCAGATATCCTACAAATGCTAACTCCACCTTGGCAACCAGTCAAAGTAGTTCGGCGCGAAGGAGGACTGCAAGTAGGTGCTATTACAGAGTTTCGTTTGTTTCTAGGGTTAGTACCTTTAACTTGGTTAGCGCGTCACACAGAATGTGAACAATATCGCCTATTTATAGATGAACAGATATCCGGCCCCTTTGAAACCTGGATACATCGGCACGAATTTCAGCTAGAAGATGGCAAAACTAGATTAACCGATGCAATTTCTTTCTCTATGCCTGGAGGAGATGCAGTTGAATTTGTCAGTGGTTGGCTGATACAAACTCAACTAGAAGCAATGTTTCGCTACCGCCATTATGTAACAAAGCAACAATGTGAGGGCAGAGGTGGTAACTGGTGGTAAAAACAGAGATTAGCGCGAATTTCCTGCTAATAGGTTGCAGTTTCTCCCAAAATCAACCAATTGGTAGAAGCTGAATCTATCTTGCAAGAGAGGGTAAATCTTCCCGCATTGTTCATGATGGTAGAAAGACATTCAAACAAACTATCACTGATTTTTTAGGTAAAAAAAATGTTGGGAACATTTCTAATAACTCTAGCTACAGCACTAAGCTTACTAATTGTGGATTTAGTTGTGCCTGGTGTTAATATTGCTAATTTTCCCTCTGCTTTAATTGCTGCTGTCGCAATTGGCTTAATTAATAGTTCTGTGAAGCCAGTTCTCTCGACCCTATCTTTACCTTTAAACCTTGTAACTTTCGGCGCTTTTTCTCTCGTTGTTAACGGTATCTGTTTTGCACTAGCAGCATTTTTAGTTCCTGGGTTTAGCGCTCATGGCATTATCGCTTTTATTCTCGGCCCAGTGGTTCTATCTTTAGCTAACACCTTCATTGGTAACTATTTTGCTGAAAGAAACGTGGCTTTAACTGGCAATACTTCAACTCCAGGTGAATTACCTCAAGGCAATCCTCAGCAATAGTACAAGTATTATCTTTGGAAAAAGTCATACAGAATTAACATAATGCCTGCGACAGAGTTGTTAATTAAGTTAATTCTGGACAATGTGAATTAAACAATTTGAAAAAGTAACAGCAAACCTATGAAATTATTTCGTTTTCTTCTAGCCCTTGTCGTGCCTCCTTTAGGCGTTTTTCTCACAGTTGGTGTTGGCCCTACTTTAGTAATTAATATTCTGCTCACCCTGCTTGGTTGGTTGCCTGGTAGCATTCATGCACTTTGGGTAGTCGCTAAGAGAGAAGAAGCATTTAATAGCGGAACTTACTAAAAGAAGTTGCTATTTACACCAGAAACGTGGCAAGAATTCGGCACAAACCTCTCTCAATAAGGACAATTAATGAAGGGTAGATTAACATGGTCTACCCTTTTTATTACGTATTTGATTAATGTTTATATAACCGTAGTTAATTATATTGATTGCATATAAAATATAATCAGAGTCCGTGCATAATAAAGTTTGTCAAAAGATATGCCCCAGTCAGTTGCTAGGATGTCGCTGGTAGAGTTTCTGGCTCAACCTAAGATTGAGGCTTCGCCTGCGTGGGAATTAATTGATGGACGAGTTGTTCAAAAAACAATGCCAACTCTGTTTCACTCCCGACTACAACGTAATCTAGTCAATTATATTAACGATCGCACTGATAAATTTGAAGCTGTGCAGGAGCTACGTTGCATTGTACCTCCTTACTCACCAGTGCCAGATATTGCTATCATTGCTAACGCTCGCCTTGGCGATGAGGATGGGCCATTTAATGGAGCGCCAGATTGGTTAATTGAAATTCGCTCACCAGACCAAAGCACTTTAGACTTACAAAACAAGATTCTCCATTGTCTCAGTAATGGAACGCAACTAGCTTGGTTAATCGATATTACTCGTCAGCAAATATGGGTTTGGCAAGGAGATGACCTACCAATAGTCTTTGCAGGAGGAGATTTTCTCCCAAGTTTAGATATTCTCCCGGAAATTACAGTTGACGCTGTTATGAAAATGACTAGCCGAAAATAGCTGTTATATGAGTACGTTGTTAACTAAATCGCACTTACTTAGAACCCCGACTTCTTGAAGAATTCGGGGTTCTTATGATGTTGGTATCTAGTTTTTATCTGCGGGTTCCTTGTCTTTAAACAAATCAGCAGTTGCGAGGAGTAACTCGCGTAAAGTTTGTTTGAGTTGGAGTTCTTTGCGAGCTATCGCTGTACCCGCTTCTCCTAGTTTATCTTCTAACTGCGATCGCTTTTGTGATACCTGTGTCGCTAAAACTTCCGCTTGCGGACGAGCTTGGTTATACCAAGTTTTGGCATCGTTGAGATAATTTTGAATTTCTTCCGAACGTCCGCCATAGCGTGCAGCTAAATTAGCTCGAACAATAGCTAATTGTGCTTGCAATTGTGCATAACGTTTTCTTAACAAAGACACTTCATCACTATCTTTGATAGCGCTAACAGCCGAGTCAATGATGGTTTGAGTATCAGCAGGATTTTGCTTACCTGTTTCCTCAATCTCTGCTAATATCACATCTACATCTTGCTGAAGTTTTTCTTCTTCACTATCTAATTGAGTTTGCAACCTTTGGAGTTCTGACTGAGTTTGAATGATATTTGCGTGTCTTTTATGATTAACTCCTTCTAAAGCACCTTCAATTGAAGCTGTCACTTCTTCTTTAATTTCCCCACCCCTTTCTTGTAGGGTTTCAATAACAGCAGAAACCGCATCTCTTACAAGTCCCCGCAGTTCAATTGAACCTTCTTTAAACTCAGAAGCCACTTGAGTAACGGCTGATTTGACAATTTCCCGCACTCTTTCTGTTCGTAACTGACCAGTTTCTTTAACTTGCTTCAGGTCAGTTTGAATTTGCTCTTTGATATTTCTAACCATTTTCAACTCTGGGTATTTAGCTAATTTGGATAAATTAATTTAGTTTAAGTATGGTGTCACATCTAAATTTTGACGTATTCCATTGAGAATAGGCACTTCCTTTAGATAGAAAATGTGAAATTATCGGCGTTTATCTGCGAACATCGGCGGTTTCATTTACAGAGAAAATATCATGTATCACTATGTACATACTTGTGAGAAGATGAATTTTGATTTCCAGTTAAGATAAAAAATGATTAACGCCAAAGCACAAATCAAGCTTATGAGAATTAACTTGCGAAAAATCCTGGAATTAGTATGTTTAATTCTCCTGCTATCTACCACGACATTTACCTTGTCTGCTAGTGCAAGCGACACAGCTAATGGTGCAGAAATATTTAGCGTGCATTGCGCCGGCTGTCATATCAACGGTAGTAACATTATCCGACGAGGCAAGAACTTAAAAAAGCCAGCGCTGAAGAAATATAATATGGATTCTATCGAGGCAATTACAGCCATTGTCACTAATGGTAAAAGTAATATGTCTGCCTACAAAGACCGCCTCACAGAACAACAAATTCAAGATGTTGCGGCTTACGTTCTAGAACAAGCTGCAAAAGACTGGCGTTAAATCAATAATTCAAAATTCAACTATATGGTGCTACCCGCAGACAGTCGTCTTCAACTTACTCCTGATTTAAACATTTGCCGGATATTAAATGGAATGTGGCAAGTGTCTGGCGCACATGGACAGATTAATCCCAAAGCGGCAATTCAAGCGATGTTCCCGTATATAGATGCAGGTTTTACCACCTGGGATTTAGCTGACCATTATGGCCCTGCTGAAGATTTTATTGGGGAATTTCGTCGTCAACTACTTGCTATTAGAGGTCAAGAAGCTTTAGCTAACTTACAAGCTTTTACAAAATGGGTTCCTCGTCCTCGCAAAATGACAAAAAAAGTTGTTGAAGACAACATTAATATTGCTTTGCGGCGAATGAATGTTGCATCTTTAGACTTAATGCAATTCCATTGGTGGGAATATAATGATAAAAATTATCTAGATGCCCTGAAGTTTATGGCAGAATTGCAAACTGAGGGCAAAATTAAGCATTTAGCTTTAACTAACTTTGACACAAAACACCTGCAAATTATTATTAATGCCGGGATTAAAATTGTTTCTAACCAAGTGCAATTTTCGTTAGTTGACCGTCGTCCAGAAGTAGCAATGGTGCAATTTTGCCAGCAGCATGATATTAAACTATTTACTTACGGCACAGTTTGTGGTGGTTTCTTAGCAGAAAAATATTTGGGTCAGCCGGAACCGCGAAACTTTGATTTAGCCACAGCCAGCTTACGCAAATATAAAAATATGATTGATGCTTGGGGTGGTTGGCAATTATTTCAGGAATTACTTTTGACACTTAAAGAGATTGCTGATAAATATAATGTGACTATTTCCAATGTGGCAGTGCGTTATATTTTAGATAAGCCAGCTGTGGGAGGTGTGATTGTTGGTGCAAGACTGGGTGTATCAGAACATATTGAAAGTAACGCCAAGGTATTTAGTTTTAGGTTAGCTCAAGAAGATAGCGATCGCATTGAGCCAATATCTCAAAAATCTCGCGATTTATATCAGATAATTGGTGACTGTGGCGATGAATACCGCAGATAATTGATAATTTTTATCTAACAAGTTTCATACTTTTGTTTATGCTCGGCTAAAAGCTGGAGATATTTGGCATTTGTCTTGGCTTCGACCCATTTTGCTTTAAAAATAGCGGCTGATTCTGCTTTTACAGGGTCTACATCGAATGGCAATATTTCTTTTTGAGAACTTCCAGCTTTGGAAGTTTTTTTATATTTTCTGCCGTTTTTATGATTGGCGTAACGGCGAGAACGAGTATAACCCATTTGGATAAACTTTCGCGCCATATCTGCTCCGACAAAATCTTCTTGTTCGAGATAATCTAGAAAAATTGCATAGATTTTTTCACTAGACTCTCTAGCAATCTCAGGTGTTTTGAAACGCCAATAAGGGAGAATCTCTGATTTATATGGTTCTACTAAAAGTACCCCTTGTTCGCCTTTACCAATGCGATATAATTCAGGGTGCTGGCGAAAATCAATGTTTGGGAAGTCTAAAGAATAATCAAAAGCCATAATAATTTACAGTAAACTCTGTTTAAGAGTTCAACTTCTATCCTAGTAAGGAAATTTATTCTGCCCTCTTATCTAACTGCTGTATGAAAAGTATCCTTGCTCCTGGACATTTGCGAAAAGTGCATCACATTGCTCTCAACGTTAAAGATATGCAGGCTTCGCGTCACTTTTACGGTAGTGTTTTAGGCCTGCATGAATTGACAGGTAAGCAAGTACCCGCAACTTTAGTGGAACTTGTCGCTGAGGGGAAAGTTGCCAACTTTGTGACTCCCGACGGCGTAATTTTAGACTTATTTTGGACACCTGATCTCAATCCACCCCATCCAGACCCAGAACAGAGTTTTACAAGAGCCTATCATCTAGCTTTTGATATAGATCCGCGATTATTTGAGACAGCGCTGGCTGTTTTGGCAGAGAATAAGGTAGCGATCGCTCATGGCCCAGTTACTCGTCCTACAGGTAAAGGTGTGTACTTTTATGACCCCGATGGATTTGTGATTGAAATCCGTTGTGAGCCTCAAACTGAAAATAAAGTGCAGAGTAGTTCTGTAAACCTAATTTCTCCTTTCCCTTTCCTTTTTCTATAGCAATGCAGATATTTGAAGTTATCGAAGCCGCACTCACTAAACCACCCATTCCTCACGAACCATACAAACAATCTTTGAAAGCTTGGGCTATGTATTGCTTACGTGACCGAGGTTTCAAAGTTGTTTATGCTCAAAATGCTGATTTTGCCATTGAACCCAAAGGCGCAGAAAAAATCTATTTTAAAGTTACCAATCAAGCTGATGATGTGGATAGTTCCTGCGCTTGGATAGTTTGGGATAGTGTCGCCAAAATCGCCAGTTTAATTCCACCATCATCTTGATAATTTGATAAGTCTGATTCAGCAAGGTCTAATTTTCTAATATCTGCCGTGCAAACTCAATAGCAGCTTCGGCTGTAGCAATTTTACCCTCAGCTTGAGCGATCGCAATCTCAGTCAGTAGCTCACCGACAACTGGCGACGCGGGAATATTTAATGCTACCATTAGATTTTTACCACTTACTAGTTGAGTGGGATGAGCGACCAGATCATCAGGGTTAAGGTAGCGGCTGACCAAAGGTGAGTAAACCAACAAAGATTTGTCGCCGGAAATCGCCTCTACCAAAGTATCTTGTGCTACAGCCAATAAGACAATAGTAGGAAATACATTACCTGCTTCTTGGAACAAAAGATATTGTTCTCGGATGGATTTGTTACTAGATTTTAACTGCGGGAATAATTTCAGCGCAGTCATAACGGCGCGAATTTCCGCACGGCTATAGGTGAGTTCTTGTAGTTCTATTTCTGCAACTTCGGGATGAGGATGTACAAGACAAGCGAGTTTAGCAATACCTAACCAAGTTGTTTTGACAGTATCGCGCACATATTGTTGTATTTCTGTACCAAATTGCGGTGCAAGGATGGCTGCGGCTGTATCAACGGCGGCGAGTTTATCAAAGCTGGCGGTTGTGGCATTTTTAAATAAATCTGTCAGTAAACCATCTTTTCCGGCGTTGGCTAACCAAGGCGTACCTTGGGGACTGGCTAGAAGATAGCCAATTTCTGTACGGACTCGTTCTGCGGCGACTGTGGTAATGCTGGATGCTAAAGCGCGAATTGTCGCTTGGGTAGTTGGTTCAATCTTAAAACTCAGTTGGGCAGCTTGGCGATAGGCTCGCATTAACCGCAAAGGGTCATCTTTGAGGTTGGCTGGTGATACCATACGTAACAGACCTTGCTGTAAGTCAGCACAACCTTGTAATGGGTCGATGATTTCTTGGGTATGGGGATTATAGGCGATCGCATTAATTGTAAAATCCCGTCTATGCAAGTCAGTCTCTATACTATTGCCTTCTTGTTGGGCAAAATCAGCCGTAGCTTGAGGAAATACCACACGGGCAATTTTGCGTTCTGCGTCCAGTAAGACAAAACCAGCTTGATAATGTTTAGCGATCGCTCTTGCTACCTTCACCGCATCTGATGGTATCACAAAGTCAAGATCCCAATATTCACGAGTTCTGCCCAAGATAGCATCACGCACCGCACCACCCACCATATAAGCTGGTTGTGGCAACCATTCCAAGCTAAAAGGCCAATTTGACGGCGCGAGAATAGAATAAACAGAACTGTGCATTGTAATAAAAATCAACCCCGCAACTAGTGAACAAAACCTTCGCTTACGTTAGATTAGCAATAAAGCTTCCTGGAGGTGGTTATATTATGTGTATTTGCGTAAACTGCCACTACGTAGACCGTTGTGTAACCTATCATGCCGTAGAAACCCAACACCAACAGCCTCATTTAACAGAGAACCCAACTTTTGACCCCAATGAACCTTCTATCAATGTCAACATCCGCACCAAAGAAGATTTCATTGAAATGGAATGGGACGTTGTTGGTTGTCTTAGCTTTAAGCAAGAAACAGGAAAATGGTCGAAATTGCGTCCAGGTGAACTAGTACCGACGTGATGGCTATGATAGGTAAATTTCCAGCGGCTACTGCTATCTATTGCAGTAGTCGTATATTTTTATGATTTTATGCTTGAATAAATATCACGCCAACTCTAGAAAAATTTATATAATTACTCACTTTGACAACGGAATTAACAACTCTACCTACCCAAAAATATGCTTTATCACTGCACACCACTACGCCAGAATTAGGCTTGGCTATTAGTAACTTTGCTGATGAAACTCGCGCAAATGTTTGGAATTTAGGGCGTGATTTATCCAGTTATGTGCATCAATATTTAATTGATTTTATCCAACCCCAAACTTGGGCAGATTTAGCATTTATTGCCGTTGCGAAAGGGCCAGGTGGTTTTACAGGAACTCGTATTGGTGTAGTCCTCGCCCGCACTTTAGGACAACAATTAAATATCCCTGTGTTTGCTATTTCTACTTTAGCGGCGGTAGCTTGGTCACACAAAAATGATTACGAAAAATTAATTGCTACAGAAATGCCAGCACAAAGAGGTAAAGTATTTGGTGCTATTTATCAAGTTAATGCAGCTACTTCTGAAATCACAGCTTTATTTCCTGATACATTGCTCACACCAGAAGCTTGGCAAGAAACTTTAGCTAATTGTCATACTGAGTATCAGCTAATTCAAGCACAATCTGGGTTAGCCGCAACTGTAACCAGTATTTTGGAACTTTCTTCTCTAGAATGGCGACAAGGAAAACGACCTGATTGGTCAGAGGCTGTACCTTATTATGGGCAACATCCAGTGGAAATGTAAAACTTAGCAGCATTTCTCCACATTATAGTTATACTGCTGTCATCACCATGCAAAGTTTGTAAGATATAACTAAAACATTATAAATAGAAATGCACTTAATCAATATTAATTGAGGAGTATTAATGTGTTTAGCAAGAAAGCATTCCAATTTTTAACAGCAGCAACAATCACACTAGTTGCTACTGCTGGTAGCTTAAGTTTGGCAGGATTTCTGAACAAGGACTATCTTAACAATCCTTTATTATTTTCACAATTAATAGGTAAGAAATCATCCAATGGCTTGAATGGGTCAACATCAGTCAAAGCCCAAGATATTGCTTTAAATACAAAGAAAGAAGCTATACCAAAAGAATTTCAAGGACAAACTATTTATGAAGCAAAACTACCAATAAAAGATAAATTTATTGCGCTGACATTCGATGACGGCCCCGGCCCAAAAAATACAACACAAGTACTAGAAATTTTAAAGAAAAATCATATCAAAGCTACGTTTTTCCTAGTGGGGGAAATGGTTAGCTTTCATCCGCAAATTGTGAAACAAATTGCGGATGAAGGTCATGTGTTGGGAAACCACACATGGCATCATTGGTATCGGCGGATGGATGTAGATACAGCTGCTAGTGAAATTAATCGTACAGCGGACATCATCTATAAACTGACAGGGGTAAAAACTACACTATTTCGTCCCCCCGGAGGCTTTTTACACAATGGTTTAGTTGATTACGCCAAAAGTCAAAAGTATGCGGTCATGATGTGGTCAGATGAATCAGGAGATTCCCAACGTCGGGGAGTGGCTACAACCCTAATTAAAAATGTCGAAAAAAGTGTCAAACCTGGTGGAATTGTATTGATGCACGATGGCGGCGGTAATCGTTCTCGAACTGTTAAAGCATTACCGCAAATTATTGCAGATTTAACAGCCAAAGGGTATAAGTTTGTCACCATACCCGAATTACTGGCAATGCAAACTCAAGCTAAAGATGTGGTGACGGCAGAATCATCTATAGTTACTAAAGATGAGCATCCCAATCATCAATTACATAATCAATGAGGCGGAAGTTAAACGCAAAGGAATATGGAGGATAACGCAGAGGTACGCAAAGAATACTCGGCGATACTCTGCGTTTCAATTGGCGATACTCTGCGTTTCAATTAAGGTGACAACATTACTAACTGTTGCTGAATCAACTTTTTCACTCCATCCAAGTTGAACTGCACGTTTGCCAAAATTTCCCGTACTGTCTCTTGTCCATCACAAGCTTGCATAAATTCAAATTCTGCTTTTGACAAATTGACTATTTGGTAGTCGTAATTAAAAATACATTGGCTCGGAAAGCCATCAATACAAGGGTTTAATTCGGGAATTGCGGCTAAAAGAGTGTCATCATTTGACCAGTCAATTTTGATGATAGGGGGACGACCAAGAAAAAATTCGTAATGGGTAACTTCTGGGTCGAGTAATTCTATTAAACGATATAACTGGCGCTGATTGAGATTTTCTGCTCGTTCAATTAACTCCGGTGCTTTACCCAAAAGTCTATCTAACTGCCAAAAACCAGGATTTGAGAAGCCAATAAATTCTAAACCAGACGCATCAATTAATTCAAATAATGTCTCAACGTTGTAATCAACTTCTTGGGGATGAATGTACATATCCGCGAAGCATTCATCTCGCTGATTTTCCATTGCCCAGCGTTGTTTTTCGTATTTGACAATTCTATTGTTTTCTGGTAGAGAGGAAAATATTTTTCGTCCAACTTGCACACCATCACGGTAGTCGCCGCGTTGTTCACCTTGGAGAAGGGCGATCGCTTTTTGCA
Source organism: Nostoc sp. C96 (assembly GCF_059384975.1). Taxonomy (NCBI): domain Bacteria; kingdom Bacillati; phylum Cyanobacteriota; class Cyanophyceae; order Nostocales; family Nostocaceae; genus Nostoc; species Nostoc sp. C96. Next base: position 4,712,555 of record NZ_CM182020.1, read on the forward strand.
TGAGTTGAATTTCCCAACGTCCCAACTCACCATACACAAATATGTGCATGAAACCACCTGGGGCTAATTTTTTGGCTAAAGCTTGAATACCCCGAATTGGGTCAGGGAGGTGATGCAATACCCCAACGCAATTAATCAAATCAAATTCCCCTGGTAACTGTTCCACATCGTAGATGCTGAGATGATGAAACTCAACACGGTTTGCACCAGAACGCTGACAACGTTCTTGCGCTACAGCCAAAGCACCTGCACTCAAATCAATACCAACTACAGAAGCTTGGGGGTTGAGGTGAACCAAGTATTCTGTACCTACACCAGTACCGCAGCCAGCATCTAAAATGCGAATATCTTGCTTTTGGGGTTTTTGACCTGTGCAGAAGTTATAAGCTGCTAACCAATTCCAGCGCCAGTTATAGCCTGGGGGTGGTTCATCTAGCAAGGGTTCTGGAGGAAAGGGATAAGTATTGTAGAGTTTGGCAACAGCAGCACTAACGCTTTGGGAATCTGACATGATCAACAACATCGCAGCATTTCTGAGTTTACCGAAATGCTGGACATTTGTGGTAAGAGTTTTTGAGCGCAGAGGGGCGCGGAGTGGTTATTCGCGTTCTTGGTAGTCTTCTGAGGATTTTGGATCTAGTTCCCAACGGCGATCATCGCGTTGTTCAAGAATATCGTTGGTGCGAAGGAAAGCGCGATCGTCCATTTCTAAGCCGACTGCTGCTTCTATTTCTTCGGTGACATCTTGTTCAGGGACAGCAACAGTACCACCAACAGCTTCATCACCTACAGTCTCTTGCCAATAAGTGTAACTGTCATCAGTGGCCACTTCAGGGCTATCGGGATATTCTGGGCTGTTTGGGTCAAGCGATCGCTCACCAATATTGTATCCTGGCAAGTCTTTCACTCCAGTGCCGTAAGATTCAGTAATTTCTTGCGGTAAATCTTCAGAATTAATTTCAGGATGATGATTTTTTTCTGCCATAATATTTCCCTTTTCTGCATCTTTACAATAACGTTTTTGTTGGCAAAATTTGTCTCACTTCAGATGTACAACTTTAGAAATAAAAAAATCTATCCCCTTAGAACGAAGTTAAGGTAGTTTTTACAGCCTAATCTTGTAAGTGTAAATTCAAGGTCAAGCCACTTGTAGTTGAATCTGTTAGTTATGAGTTAGAAGTTATCAACTCACACAACAAAATCCCCCAATTCTTACTTTTTAACTCATAACTTTTTTTGGGTAAGAAATCATTATTTATATTTTTATTACTGAAACTTCTCATACCCATACAAGTATTGAGTTTTCTTCAGCGGAGGTGGAAAGTGGAATATCAAGAGTTTATTACCCATGTCCAAAGCCTATCTCAATCCACTTCTCTTGAGGAGGCGGAAGTTGCAACTCGCGCGACATTAGCAACTATCAAAGAACGTATTGCAGACAGTGACATTCAAGATTTAGCTGCACAACTTCCACAAGAATTAAGTCATTATTTACAAGACCAAACACCAGCCAGTAGCCAAACCTTTAATCTTCAAGAGTTTATTCACCGTGTTAGTCAAAAAGAAAATATAGCTCCCACTACTACAGCAATTCATGTCCGAGCAGTTTTTGCTGTGTTGCAAAATGCCATGAAACCAGAAACTTTCTCTAGGTTTCAAGCCCATTTTACTCACGATTACGAAGAACTTTTTGCTGCACCACCAACTAGCGAAGTAACTGCTTAATTCAGCAATATTAATTGTAAAAAATCCACCATATTAATCACAATAGGTAAATCCATGTCATATCAAAACAATCATTCTGGGAAGAAAAAAGTTGCAATTCTGATTGAAAATGATGTTGAAGATGCAGAATTTACTATTACTTGTAATGGGTTGAAACAAGCGGGGATGGATGTAGTTGTCCTCGGTTCAAGGATGAACGAAAAATACAAAGGTAAACGCGGTAGAGTTTCCGTTCAACCTGATGGTACAACCACAGAAGCGATCGCTTCTGAATTTGATGCAGTTGTGATTCCTGGTGGTATGGCTCCTGATAAAATGCGGCGCAACCCCAATACAGTGCGCTTTGTGCAAGAAGCTATGCAGCAAGGAAAACTCGTCGCCGCAGTTTGTCACGGGCCACAATTATTAATTGAAGGCGATTTGCTCAGGGACAGGCGCGCCACTGGTTTTGTGGCTATCCGCCGCGACATGATCAATGCAGGTGCAAATTATCAAGACGAAGCACTGGTAGTTGATGGTAATTTAATTACTTCCCGCGAACCTGGAGACTTAGGTATTTTTACCACAGCTATTCTCAGTCGTTTGGGTTATGGCGGTAAAGATGTAGCACTTCCAGAAGAGACAGACACTAATGCTGAATGGTGGAAAATTGCTGATGCTTGGGGTGGTTCCACAAAAGGTGAAATTGCTAAAGGGTTAAATACTGCTTTGAGTGGTGAGCGTTATTCTCTAGAAGCTTTAGAAAAGTATTACGAAAAAGAGTCTAATACTCAAGCGAAAGTTATTTTTCAAGAGATGATGGCTAAGAAACAACGCCACATTGAAATATTAGAAACCCACCTCAACAGATTAGGTGAAAAACCTTCTTTGGCTGCGAATATTGCCAATCAATATGCAAAGGTCAAAACTGCCATGTCTGGTAGTGATGATATTTATCAAATGCGTTGCGCTTTAGGCGATTTGCAAACAGGTATCGGCGACATTGGTAATTTGTCCGCCATGTTTACTGATCCAGTAGCAACGGCGATTTTCAAAGAAATTTACCGCGATTTGTTGAAGGACGAACAACGCTTAGTAGAGCTATACCGGACGCTGCAAAGTGCGGGAGTGCAATCTCCTAAACCCACGACAGGTGCGGCTGCTTCTATGTAATTCGTAGTTTGTAATTCGTAATTAATAAATGTAGAGAATCTAATTACGAATTCAAAATCCGTCTTGAAAAGTTTGCTCAACGCGGGGAACCCGCGCACGCAACTTTCCGCAAAATCTAAAATCTAAAATTGTATGACTTCTACAGGCGATCGCACAACTAAAAATCCCACAGAAGCTAATGAGATGGAACGCTGGGCTTCTCTCATTGGCGGTGGGGCTATGGTACTCACAGGTTTAAGCCAACGCTCTTTAAAAGGTGTGTTAACTGCACTGGCTGGCGGTGGTTTAGTTTACCAAGGTTTAACGAAGCAAAGCACAATTCAGCAAGCACAGGATGCTATTGGCATTAATAAACCAATCAAAGTTGAAAAGACGGTAACTATTAATAAACCAGCCGATGAACTTTACCGTTTTTGGCACAACTTTGAGCAGTTACCCACTTTTATGAAGCATCTCCAATCAGTCAAGGTGTACGATGCAAAACGTTCTCATTGGGTGGCGAGTGCGCCTTTGGGTAATAACGTCGCATGGGACGCAGAGATTCTGGAAGATAGAGAAAACGAGTTTATCTCGTGGGCTTCGGTAGAAGGCGCAGAGATAGATAATTCTGGCTTTGTCCGCTTTAAAAAAGCCCCAGGCGATCGCGGTACAGAAGTCAAAGTAGTTTTAGAATACAACATTCCTGGCGGCGGATTAAGTGCGGCTCTTGCCAAACTTTTTGGCGAAGAACCAGAACAACAAATTGGTGATGACTTGCGCCGCTTCAAAATGCTCATGGAAGCAGGAGAAATCGCCACAACCGAAGGACAGCCAACAGGAAGTAGGTAGAAGAAGAGGCAGGGGGGCAGGGAGCAGGGGGCAGAGGAAGAGAGTTACTAATGACTATGGACTAATATTTATGAAAGCAGTCTGTTGGCAAGGTGCTAATGAAGTTCGGGTGGAATCAGTGCCAGACCCGACGATTCTTAATCCCCGTGATGCGATTATTAAAATTACTTCCACAGCTATCTGTGGTTCGGATTTACATATATATGGCGGCTATATCCCCACAGTCCAAAAAGGTGACATTATCGGTCACGAATTTATGGGAGAGGTCGTCGAGGTTGGTAGGGGAGTTAATAATTTAAAAATAGGCGATCGCGTTGTTGTTCCTTCTACAATTGGTTGTGGTAACTGTGCTTATTGCCAGCGTGATATGTGGTCGTTGTGCGATAATTCCAACCCTAACAGTTGGTTAGAAGAAAAATTATTTGGCAATGTCACCTCAGCAATTTATGGCTATTCTCACCTCTTAGGTGGCTATGCAGGCGCACAAGCTGAATATATCCGCGTACCTTTTGCTGATGTGGGTGTTGTGAAAGTTCCGTCAGATATACCTGATGAGAAACTTTTGTTCATCTCCGACGCTATTCCGACTGGCTACATGGGTGCAGAACTCTGTGATATTCAGCCAGGGGATACGGTAGCCGTTTGGGGAAGTGGTGCAGTTGGACTGTTCGCCATGATTAGCGCCTACATGATGGGTGCAGAAAAAGTAATTGCGATCGACCGCTTCCCCGAACGGTTAGAAATGGCGAAAAAATATGCCAAAGCCGAAGTAATTAACTACGAAGAAGTTAATACTGGTGAAGCATTAAAAGAAATGACTGGCGGACGCGGCCCTGATGCTTGCATTGATGCAGTCGGTTTAGAAGCACACGGTGTTGGTTTAGAAGACTTCTACGACCAGACAAAACAAAAGCTCAGGTTAGAAACTGACCGTCCCCACGTATTACGAGAAATGATGGTGGCCTGTCGTAAAGGCGGCACTCTGGCAATTATGGGTGTTTATGGCGGATTTGTAGACAAAATACCCTTGGGTGCAGCTTTTAACAAAGGTCTAACCTTCAGAATGGGGCAAATGCACGGACAAAAATATATGCACTTGTTACTCCAGCAAATCTTGGACGGTAAACTCGATCCTTCTTTTGTGGTAACTCATCAACTACCGCTAGAAGAAGCTGCTCACGGTTATCACATTTTTCAACAGAAAAAAGACAACTGTGTCAAAGTCGTCCTCAAACCATGAATTGGCTAATTGCCATTCAGTTGTACACACAAATAAATAAAACAAATGAGGTTATTTATGAAGCCAGTGATTTCTAGCTTACGCAAAATTATGGTTGTTTTCTTAGTAGGATTTATGTTCTTACTAGGTCAAGCTTTTAGCTTTGTGAACGTAGCACAAGCTGATGTCACAACTCCAGAGGGTATTTATTATAAAGGCGCGCCCGAAGGTCAGTACGATCAAAATAAAGGCATTCAAAACGATAATCAAGTAAGAAATGCTCAGTCTAAACTCAAAGGTGCTGCTGATAATATCCGCGAAAAACTCAACTTAGATGAAGATACTCCCAGAGCTACAAAAGAGTTTTTCAACGATGCAAAAAATAGAGTAGGCGAAGCAGCTGATTATACAACCAAGACCAAAGAAGGCTATTACAGAACTCCTTCTAGTAGATAAACTGTAGAGTCTAGCCTTGTAGAGTGTGTTAGGCGCTGGATATGATCTATCACCAAAAAGATAACCAAAGCGCCTAACGCACCATTTTATGTATTACTAGCTATTTTGTTATTTGTTTAAACAAATAACAAAGGACAAATGACAAAGGACTAAAAATTATGAAAGCAGTTTGCTGGCACGGAGCAAACGACGTACGGGTAGAAACGGTTCCAGATCCGAAAATTCTTAACCCTCGTGATGCCATTATTAAAATTACTTCCACAGCAATTTGTGGCTCAGATTTACATATTTATGATGGTTATATTCCCACCATGCAAAAAGGCGATATCCTTGGGCATGAATTCATGGGGGAAGTTGTAGAATTAGGTAGTGAAGTTAAGAATGTCAAAATAGGCGATCGCGTCGTCGTTCCCTTCACAATATCCTGCGGTAACTGTTTTTTCTGCCAGCGTGATTTATGGTCACTCTGTGATAACTCCAACCCAAATGCTTGGATGGTAGAACTGCAAATGGGTCACTCACCAGCAGGCTTATTTGGTTACTCTCATTTATTTGGTGGTTACGCTGGTGGACAAGCTGAGTATGCACGCGTACCCTTTGCAGATGTTGGTTTATTCAAAATTCCTAACCATTTTACCGACGAACAAGTTCTATTTTTAACTGACATTTTCCCGACTGGTTACATGGCCGCAGAAAACTGCAACATCAAACCCGGTGACGTTGTGGCTATTTGGGGTTGCGGCCCAGTGGGACAATTTGCCATTAAAAGTGCATTTCTCCTTGGTGCAGAAAGAGTCATTGCCATAGACCGAATTCCCGAACGCCTGCAAATGGCCAAAGAACAAGGCAAAGCCGAAATCCTCAACTATGAAGAAATAGATGTCGGGGAAGCACTTAAAGAAATGACAGGCGGTCGTGGCCCCGATGCTTGCATTGATGCCGTAGGTATGGAAGCACACGGGACAGATGCAATGGCTATCTACGACAAAGTAAAACAAGCAGTTCGTCTAGAAACAGACCGTCCAACAGCATTACGCCAAGTAATTCTCTCTGCGGGAAAAGGTGGTCATGTCTCAATTGCCGGAGTATATGGTGGCTTCCTCGATAAAATTCCGATGGGTTCGGCAATGAACAAAGGCCTCACCTTCAAAATGGGACAAACCCACGTTCATAGATACTTAAAACCCTTACTAAATCACATTGAAAATGGTGATCTTGACCCTTCATTTGTCATCACTCACAAACTACCTTTAGACCAAGCACCCCACGGCTACCAAATTTTTAAAGAGAAAAAAGATAACTGTATCAAAGTTGTTCTCAAACCGTAAGGTAGGTAATTAAATATGACTGACACAAGCGTTAAAAAAGTCGATTCTAGCCATTCACCCAAAGGTCAAGATGGTCAGAAATATCTAGCTTCTGGCAAATCCCTATCGATGCGCCTTTGGGAAAATGAACAACCAGGAAAAGATAAACAACCAACTGCACGAGACTATGAAACCGTTGGTTATGTAATTAATGGTCGTGCAGAGTTGCATATTGAAGGGCAAATGGTTTTGCTAGAACCTGGTAGTTCTTGGGTTGTCCCCAAAGGTTCACAACATACATACAAAATCCTAGAACCCTTCACCGCCGTAGAAGCAACCAGTCCACCAGCCCAAGTTCATGGACGCGATGAAAATTAAACTTTCATAGTTCACCTAACTTCGATGCCAATTCTCTTGAGAGTGCGTTTAGTTTTCACTAACGCACTTTTTTTTAATTTCGCATATAGCATAAAAACTCCGCGTTACTTTGCGCTTTTCTTGGTGTTACTCTGCGTTTAATAATATTATTGCTGAGTGTTTGGTAGGGCAGATTTTAACCGAGTAACTGTGCTTCTACGAATGCGATCGCTTTTTCGCACACCACCAGCCATTTCATATTCGTTGCTGTCGTTACCATACTTAAACGCAACTCCCAGCAGCATTTTTTCACAAAGGGTGCTTAAGTTTTTTTCTAGCCGTTCAATCTCCGTTCTCGAAGCATCCAGCACAGCTAAAGCCGTGTTGTGAGTATCAATTTTAGCAGTTAACTGATCCATTTGTTGCTGCATATATTCCAGACTATTATTATCACCAAAATCAATGTTTGGATCAATTGCTTTTAGTCCAGAAGCTCGAAGTTGAGCTTTTGCAAGTATGCGAGATGTGCGTTTTGCACGCGGCATAGATGTACTCCTGTAATGATGATAGTGTTAGCTTGTCTCAAATTAGCTGTAATCTGGCTCAGGAAAAATCACAAAAATTAGTATTTTCTAGAACAATCAGCTTAAGTATTATTATGTAATGATGTAGGCGTTATTGATGAATGAGGTAGGATTAATAAGAAACCTTACGTCGTTAGTGGCAAATAAGTTAAGGTTCTTTATGGATGAGGTAGGGTTAATAAGGAACCTTACGTCGTTAGTGGCAAATGAGTTAAGGTTTTTTATGAATGAGGTAGGGTTAATAAGAAACCTTACGTCATTAGTGGCAAATGAGTTAAGGTTCTTTATGGATGAGGTAGGGTTAGTAGCGCATTGTTGTAGTGGGCTGGGCGATCGCACATCAGTAAACAATAAAATATAACTGTTAAAATCAGTATGATGGTGTAAATGTGCAGCAAACACCCCGTAAAAGACAAATGCCAGCCATTATTAAATGAGAGTTTAGATAACTTCTCTGATGATTTTATGACTACTAGAGATCAACCACCACTCGACCCCAAAGAAATTAAAGTAACAAACTGATAACTGATAACTGACACCTCACCGCCACCACCGCGCCACATCTATAATTGCACGGGCGAGTTCTGCCGTTGCTGCTTCACCACCTAATGCAAAGATAACTGGAAACAGCGATCGAATATCAGATATTAAGTCAGGGCGAGTGCGGAGAGATAAGTAATGAATTGTCTTTTGCCAAAGAGGGAAAAGTTCAGCAGATGGCATTTGTGACAGACTAGACGCTAAGGCTCTCAGGGCTTCGGCGCGATTTTCTTTATCCTGAATCGACCGAGCGGCGGACAGGGCTTCTGGTAACAACTCTGGCAGTTTGTCAGCTAAGGCACTCAGGGCATAGGCAAGAGAATACTTAGACTGAATCGAGCGAGCGGCGGACAGGGCTTCTGGTAACAACTCTGGCAGTTTGTCAGCTAAGGCTCTTAGGGCATTGGCGCGAGAACTTTCATCCCGAATCGAGCGAGCGGCAGACAGGGCTTCTGGTAACAACTCTGGTGGCAGTTTGTCAGCTAAGGCTCTTAGGGCATTGGCGCGAGAACTTTCATCCCGAATCGAGCGAGCGGCAGACAGGGCTTCTGGTAACAACTCAGGTAGTAGTTTGTCGGCTAAGGTACTCAGGGCAGAGGCGCGATAACTCTCAGACTGAATTGACTGAGCGGCGGACAGCGCCTCTGGTAAAAACTCAGGTGGCAGTTTATCGGCTAAGGCTATCAAGAAATCGGCGCGATACTCATCATCCTGAATCGACCAAGCGGCGTACAGGGCTGCTGGTAACAACTCAAGTGGCAGTTTATCGGCTAAAGCTCTTAGGGCATAGGCGCGAACATACTCATTCTCAAGCGACCAAGCGGTGTACAGGGCTTCTGATAAAAACTCAGGCAGGTTGTCGGCTAAGGCTCTCAAGGCCGAGGCCCGATCCCTCTCATCCTGAAGCGACCGAGCGGCGTACAGTGCCTCTGGTAACAACTCTGGCAGTTTGTTGGCGAAAGCACTCAGTATAGAGACACGATAATACTTAGACTGAATTGACCGAGCGGCGGACAGGGCTTCTGCTAACAACTCAGGTGGCAGTTTGTCAGCTAAGGCACTCAGGGCAGAGGCGCGAACATACTCATCCTGAATCGAGCGAGCAGCAGCAAGTTTTTTTAGCAACTTTTCTGGTTGTTTGTCAGTTAAGGCACTCAGGGCAGAGGCGCGATAACTCTCAGACTGAATCGAGCGAGCGGCGGACAGGGCTTCTGGTAACAACTCTGGTGGTAGTTTGTTGGCTAAGGCACTCAAGGCATCGGCGCGAACATACTCATCCTGAATCGAGCGAGCGGCGGACAGGGCTTCTGGTAACAACTCTGGTGGTAGTTTGTTGGCTAAGGCACTCAAGGCATCGGCGCGAACATACTCATCCTGAATCGAGCGAGCGGCGGACAGGGCTTCTGGTAACAACTCTGGTGGCAGTTGGTCAGCTAAGGCTCTCAGGGCATCGGCGCGATACTCCTCATCCTGAATCGAGCGAGCGGCGGACAGGGCTTCTGGTAACAACTCTGGTGGCAGTTGGTCAGCTAAGGCTCTCAGGGCATCGGCGCGATACTCCTCATCCTGAATCGAGCAAGCGGCAGATAGGGCTTCTGGTAACAACTCTGGCAGTTGGTCAGCTAAGGCTCTCAGGGCATTGGCGCGGTACCTCTCATTCTGAATCGAGCGAGCGGCGGACAGGGCTTCTGGTAACAACTCTGGCAGTTGGTCGACTAAGGCTCTCAGGGCATCGGCGCGGTACCTCTCATTCTGAATTGTCTGAGCGGTGGACAGTGCTTCGGGTAACAATTCTAGTGGCAGTTTGTTAGCTAAGGCGCTCAGGGCAGAGGCGCAATACCTTTCATCCTGAATCGAGCAAGCGGCAGATAGGGCTTCTGGTAACAACTCTGGTGGCAGTTGGTCAGCTAAGGCTCTCAGGGCATCGGCGCGATACTCCTCATCCTGAATCGAGCAAGCGGCAGATAGGGCTTCTTGTAACAACTCTGGTGGCAGTTGGTCAGCTAAGGCTCTCAGGGCATTGGCGCGGTACCTCTCATTCTGAATCGAGCGAGCGGCGGACAGGGCTTCTGGTAACAACTCTGGCAGTTTGCCAGCTAAGGCACTCAGGGCAGAGGCGCGAGAACTTTCATCCCGAATCGAGCGAGCGGCAGACAGGGCTTCTGGTAACAACTCTGGCAGTTTGTCAGCTAAGGCACTCAGGGCAGAGGCGCGATAACTCTCAGACTGAATCGAGCGAGCGGCGGACAGGGCTTCTGGTAACAACTCTGGCAGTTTGTCAGCTAATACTCTCAGGACTCGGGCGAGATACTCCTCATTCTGAATAGACCGAGCGGCGGAAAGCGCTTCTGATAGTGCTAGTTTTTCTAAATTAGGCGGTAAATAGTTGACTAACGCTGCCAGGGCTTTGACTTTATCCTCTGGTTTTGGTTTTTGTAGCGCATAAGCTAGTCCTTGTTCAGCAGTCCAGAAGTTGTTTTTGACTAACGCCACCAGCAACTCTACTGGTAAATTAGCAGCCAAGCTATTCAAAGAAGCTGTAATCAAAGCATAGCGACACTGCAAACCTGCAACTTGAGGCAAAATTGATTCAGTCCAATTCGCTTCCGCTAATTCCCAAGCGCGAGAAATATCTGTGATGTAACCGCCCGTTTGTCCTAACTTCTCCCGCACTTCATACCAGCCATTATTGCCAGTTACCGACTCTTCACGCAATAACTGGTGAATCTGTTCTATTTGTCCAGCTTTTGCTAAATGCCAAACCAAATGCTGATGAATGTAAGCATCATTGGGTAAGGTATGCCATAAATTATCTTGGGTTTTTTGCCAATATTTCTCTAACAAAGCAGCGTGAGCATCAGCAAGCTTGAAACCTAACCCCCCTAGCCCCCCTTCCCTAGTAGGGAAGGGGGGAATATTTAAAGCCTCTCTCCTTGCAGGGGAGAGGTTTGGAGAGGGGTTTTCTAATAACGGTGCAGTTAACAAATTACAGGCTAAATCATGGAATAAGTCATGTAACCGATAGGTAGGCGTACCATCAGCAAGGGGTACTCCTGTTAACAGCAATGCTTTATTGCGGAAATATTGCAATGTCTTGGCAGCATCACGCTCATCCATCCCCCACAGCGTCGCAGCCATCATCTTATTAATGTTGACATCTTCCGGTAACACTCCCAACCAAGCAAAATGCTGCTGCTTTTCCCTTGGCATTCGCCGGACACTTAAATTTAATGATGCTGTTAAACTCAGGCGTTTTAAACTCGCCTCATCGGTGATTTCTTCTGCTTCTGGTCGGTCAAAACTTCTTAATCTGGCTATCTCTTGCCTAATATCTGCCAATAATTCATCCCAAGTTGTACCACTGGCAACTTCGGCGGCTGCGAGTTCCAATGCTAGGGGTAAATAACCAACGCCTTTAGCTAAATTTGCGGCTGATAAACGCTCTTGACCTGTAATTTCCCGCCTTAATTTCTTTGTTAGCAGTTCCATTGCCTGAGTATCTGTCATGATATCCAGGTTGTAGATGCTGGCGGCTAAAGCATCAGCAATTGCCCCTTCACGGGTGGTTACTAATACCTGACAACGCGCCCCACCAACATTAAAAGCTTGGGCATCTTGTGTATTCCAAGCATCATCTACCACTAACAACACCGCTTTGTCATACAGCAAAGTCCGCAATTGCGAGACAGTTGCTTCTACACTGGTAGGTTTAAAACTATAGTCTCCTAACGCTTGCACCCAACCACTCAGCAAAGATAAGACATCAGGTTGTTGACCGAGTGTTGCCCATAATATGCCATCACAAAACCGCGTTTGAATTTCTGCATCATAAGTTAAAGCTGCGGCTAAGGTAGATTTGCCTACCGAACCCAAACCGTGAATTGCAGTAATGACTAAAGTTTGATTACTTGTGAGGAGGCGAGTTTTTAAATCATCGCTGTATTCTGGGCGTTCTACAAAGTGAGTTGGTAAAGGTGGCGCTTGAAATATCTGTATTTGACCTAACCCCCTAGCCCCCTTCCCTACAAGGGAAGGGGGAACATCTAAGGCGGAGAGGTTTGGAGAGGAGTTTGCTAATTTCGATTTATTTGGTCTGTTGCTTTCCCATACTTCATCAAATTGTTTGAGGTTCTTTTCTCTATCCCTCGACCATAGCTTTAAAGTAAAGTGCCAATCATCGGAACCCTTGGTTTGAATACGGTTATCTTCCAGAATTTTGACAAAATCTTTGAGTAAGTTCAGTGCTTCTCGAATTTGCGTTTTAGTTAACTTACCGGGATGTTCGTCTTTTTGTGTCAGCAACTCCAAAGTTACCAGAGTTGTTTTTATCGTCAGTTTAGGGTTAACGCTGTCTTCTTCTTTCCAGTCGTACTCAATTTTCAAGTTAACTTCTTCAATTTCCCCAGCCGCAAAACAAAGCAACGCCGCTAACAGACGCTTGACTCGCTTTTGAATTGCTGGGCCGTAAGTTGTTTTTGGCATTGCAACCGTCAAGTTAACCAGAAAGTTTGGGGCTACCCCAAGTTAAAAATACTACCCCAAATCTATTGAATCCTGATTTTATAGCATTTTCGGTGAGTTTGGGGTGTTTGCTTAAGGACACGACCCCAAAGCGAACCTGTATCTATCAAATCTTTGGGGTACAAACTCATGCAACGCAAGGGTCAAGATATTATCGGTAAAACTATTGCTTTATTGTTGGCAATGCAACTATTCTTAATTGGCTTACAAGCTAAAGTCCGCATTGACCAAGGCAACTCATCTCTTGAGGCGTTAATGTGGATGATTCAACAGTATATCCCGGTGTTGGTTAAAATTCGCAGTTTGCAGAGGAATGAATAGGACTTCAACACCTAAGCTATTTATCACCTAATTTGCAATTTTGACCGTAGGAGAGCAGGGGGTGTATGTATCTAAAACCGTTACACCCCACACACACCCTTTCACCCCTAAACTCAATCTCCACAGACAATCTCTGTGCGTAAGTCCTGTTTTCTTAACTCAGAATTGCTTACGCCAAGTGTTGTTGAACTTTGGCGACTAATTCATTTGTCCAATGTTGGGTAAGTTCGGCATCAGCGGCTTCAACCATGACTCTAATTACTGGTTCTGTACCGGAGGCGCGGACTAAAATTCTACCACTATCACCCATTGCGGCTTCGGCTAGAGCGATCGCATCTTGAACAGGTTGACAATCTTGCCAACTCAAACGGCGATCGCGATCTACAACTCTGACATTCTTTAATAATTGGGGATAAGTCTGGAAGCTTTGGTCTACTAATTCGCTTAAAGAAACACCAGATTGTTTGACTAAGTTGGCGATATGCAACGCTGTTAATAGGCCATCACCTGTAAAGCCATAATGTCTACACAAAATATGTCCAGATTGTTCGCCACCTAGCATTCCCCCCGTTCGCAGCATTTCGGCTTGCACATATTGATCACCAACGGCGGTGCGAATCAATTTACCACCTTGTTGTTGCCAAGCACGTTCAAACCCTAAGTTAGCCATGACGGTGGAAACTATCAGGTTATCTGGTAGTTGTTGCTGTTGTTGCAGCTGGCGACCCCAGAGGTAAAGGATATAGTCGCCATTTATTTGTCTACCAGTATTATCGACTGCTAAAACGCGATCGGCATCGCCATCAAAGGCAAAGCCTATGTCAGCGTGATGTTCTTTAACTGCGGCTTGCAGAATATCGAGGTGGGTAGAACCGCACTCAACGTTAATGCGATCGCCATCAGCAGCGTTATGTAAACAGATGACTTCTGCACCCATTTCCATCAATACTTGGGGTGCTAACCCAACGGCTGCACCCCAAGCTAAATCTAAAACTATTTTCATCCCTTGCAAATTTCCAGCATTCTGCAAGGGTTGTTTCAATGCTTGGCTATATTCACTCACTAACTGCGGACGAGAATAATGTCTACCGCAACTCATCCCACCTGCAACTGCTAACTTACCGCGTAATCCGGCTTCAATTTCTGCCTGTAATGCTTGTGGTAACTTCGCGCCATCGGCACCAAAAACTTTAATCCCGTTGTCTTCTGGTGGGTTGTGACTGGCAGAAATCATCACGCCGCCGATCGCATCACTCATACTGGTAAGATAAGCAACGCAAGGAGTAGGACATAAACCTAAATACCATACTTCAATCCCGGCAGCTGTTAACCCAGCACTCAAAGCCATTGCCAACATATCGCTAGAATTACGCGAATCTTGCCCCAGAATTACTGGACGTGTTTCACCTGCATAGTTCCGTAAAACTACACCCGTCCAAAAACCTATTTGTAAAGCTAAAGGCGCATTTAGTAATTCTCCTACTTTCCCACGAATCCCATCTGTCCCAAACAAAGGAGTTGCTGGTAGTGATATCAAACTAAATGCCAAATTCTCTTCCAGTCCTATTTCACAACTATGAGATTCTGTGACAGAAAGACCGCGAATATTGCTTTGAGTTCTAGTTATTGATGAAACCATAATATTAAACACCCCACACCATAACGCCAGAAAATATTACTTTACTCTTTAATTCAAACAATTCAAGTAGCTTTGATAAACTGCAAGTCTTTTGACTCAGCACTTTTATCTGTAATATATACTCGTTTTTCTTTTAAAGAATCTATTACCAATAGACTGAATTAAGTGAATATGTCTAAAATTTTTCTGATGTTTGTAAAGTTTTTATACAGAAACTCTACTAATCATCATCTCCGCCATAAATTTTACCCTTGGCGATGAGTGAATTAGTTAGTTTCTCGGAGTCCAATACAGATTTACAAAAGTAAACACTCTGATTGCTTAAAAAATTTTAATATAAATTCTCATCAAATAGTTCTAATGTAACTTTTTAATGACCTTTCTTAGCCGTTCGTAAATCGGAACCTCGGTATATCCTTTTAAAGGTGAGAAATTTTAGTATGAGCAGCAATTTAGCCAGCAAATTGCGTGTCGGCACGAAAAAAGCCCACACGATGGCAGAAAATGTAGGTTTTGTCAAGTGCTTTTTAAAAGGAGTTGTAGAGAAGACTTCCTACCGTAAGCTAGTGGCTAACTTTTACTTCGTCTACTCGGCAATGGAAGAGGAGATGGAAAAGCACCGCCAGCACCCTATTGTTTCCCAAATTAATTTCCCCCAACTGCACCGCAAGCGTACCCTAGAGCAAGACCTCAGCTTTTATTATGGTACTAACTGGCGTGAGCAAATCAAACTATCGCCAGCGGGTGAAGCTTATGTGCAACGCATCCGCGAAATTTCTGCGACAGAACCAGAATTATTAATTGCTCATTCTTACACCCGTTATTTAGGTGATTTATCCGGGGGACAAATTCTCAAGAACATTGCTGTAACAGCGATGAATTTGAGTGAAGGTCAAGGAACAGCCTTCTATGAATTTGCCGACATTCCTGATGAAAAGGCATTTAAAGCCAATTATCGTCAAACATTAGACGAACTACCCATTGATGATGCTACAGGCGATCGCATCGTTGAGGAAGCTAACGCTGCCTTTGGTACCAACATGAAAATGTTCCAAGAATTAGAAGGCAACTTAATCAAAGCGATCGGGATGATGTTATACAACAGCCTCACCCGTCGTCGCGCTCGTGGCAGCACCGAACTAGCTACAGCCGAGTAAATTTTTGTAAACTAATTTTTAGTTACTTCTAGGGGCAATTTCCCTGGGGTCATCTTACTTAAGAGTAAGGCGATCGCAAGGAAGTTGCCCCACTTAAGTATCAAGGGTGAAGTAAGCTGTTAAGCATTTAATTTGCACATTGAGGCCGCAGGGGAGCAGGGAGCAGGGAGCAGGGGAGAGGGTTTGCAGCTTTTATTACCATGAACATGGTGCAACTTAAATGACGATTAGCTTATAAAATTATTGCAGTAAACAGTTTGGGGAAACTCTAATCTCTCACCTCAACAAGACCACTGGAACAAGAAACACTATATACTTCATACTTCACACTTCATACTTCTTAAAATGGCTACAAAAATTCCAGTCACCGTCATTACAGGCTTCTTAGGTAGTGGTAAAACCAGCCTAATTCGTCATTTGTTACAAAATAACCAAGGTCGTCGTATTGCCGTTTTAGTTAACGAATTTGGCGAATTGGGGATTGATGGCGAATTATTGAAGTCTTGTCAAATTTGCCCTGAAGATGAAGAGAACGAGAATAATATTTTTGAGTTAACCAACGGCTGTTTGTGCTGCACTGTGCAAGAAGAATTTTATCCCACAATGCAAGAGTTGATTAAACGGCGCGACAGCATTGACTGCATTGTAATTGAAACATCTGGGTTAGCTTTGCCTAAACCCCTAGTTAAAGCCTTCCGGTGGCAAGAAATTCGCAATGCTGCAACTGTAGATGCAGTAATTACCGTGGTAGACTGTGCAGCTGTCGCCGCCGGCACATTTGCCAGTGATTTAGAAGCGATCGCCGCCCAACGCCAAGCAGATGATAGCTTAGAACATGAGACACCCTTGCAGGAATTATTTGAAGACCAACTCGCCTGTGCAGACTTGGTAGTTTTAAGTAAAACCGATTTGGTAGATGCAGCTACTAAAACCCAAGTTGAAGAATTAGTCAAACAAGAATTGCCCAGAGTGGTAAAAATGGTAGAGAGCGATCGCGGTCAAATCGATCCATCTGTATTATTAGGATTGCAAGCCGCCGTCGAAGATAATTTAGATAGTCGTCCCAGCCATCACGACAGCGAAGAAGACCACGACCACGACGACGAAATCACCTCAACCCATGTCATTTTAGACCGCACCTTCGACCCAGAAAAACTCCAACAACAGTTGCAAAATTTAGTCAACCAACAAGAAATCTACCGCATTAAAGGCTTTGTCGCCGTTCCTAATAAACCCATGCGCCTAGTTATGCAAGGTGTAGGAAACCGCTTTGACAAATTTTATGACCGTCCTTGGCAAACAACAGAAGCCAGACAAACCCGCTTAGTGTTTATTGGTCGTGATTTGAACTCCACAGAAATAGAATCCCAACTTGTAGCTTTGTAGGTTATTCTACTTTTGCTATTGATAGTAAACCAAGGTTGTTAAGACATCGGTAGATGAGCAAACCTAATTTTGTAACCTATAACCTGCTATACCTTGTATGACAATCTCGCAATTATTTGATATTGCCAATTTATTCGTTTTACCCTTTTGGGCGTTGATTATTCTCCTCCCCAACTGGAAAGTCACACGACGAATTATGGAATCATACATTCCATTTTTGCCCTTAGCTGGAGCATATTTGTATTTATTCATTACCAGCATTACTCCAGAAAATGCCCAGGCTTTATCCAATCCCCAACTAGCTGATATTGCGCGATTTTTTGCCGATGAAACAGCCGCCGCAACAGGTTGGATTCATTTTTTAGTAATGGATTAGGACTTACGCATTGACAAAAAGCATCAATTACGGGCTTTAATAAATGCCTGCACTAGTGATGTTGTTCAAAATATACTCGCGCAAGACTTCTGTAAATAAATTCCTTTGGACTTCATACCAATTGGTAATTGTTTTTTCAGAGCGCATTAGCTCCAATCTGACAAATGCTTGAAGTGAGCAAAATATGTGAGTCTTGATTGCTTGGCTATCTCTAACCATAAATCGACAGATTCCACAGACCTGTTTGATTGCCCGATGAAATGTTTCAATTTTCCAATGGGTATCATGAATTGTGATAAATTCACTCCTCGATATTTGTTGGAGCCTATGCTCATCAGGTAAATATAAAATATAGTGTCTAGAGTCTTCTTTTTTAAAGACTTTCCTAAACAACTTAATAAATCCAAATTCTTTTAGATGAGTGATTAAACCTTCATCTGGAATCTCTAGAGTGCTTATCTGGCTGTATTTACCTACTTGATTCGAGACAGTTCTATTTTTCTCAACCCCGAATAGAAAACCCAATTTCTGGTTTCTTAGAAATTTCAAGTTCTCCACTCCTGAGTACCAACTATCCCCAGTTACGACTCTTGGTTTTAAACCCCATGCTATTACCTCAATTACCATTTCGCGGAAATAGTCGTTCTTGGTTTTACCTTCCCTTTTGTCATATATTCTGTAATTAATTGGAACTGAATTCTCATAAATATCACTGTAATATAGTGTGATTAAATTCAATCCCTTGATGCTTTTATGATATTTACCTGACCAAAAATAACCTATTAATTCTGCATGTTTTGGGTCACTGTAAAGCTTCTCTATGACCGTATCGTCAACACTTAAAATCCCTCCTACCAAATTAATTATGCTCTTTACCCTATTGTACAAATCATAGGGAGTGTATCTCTCTCTGAGTAAAAAGCGATTTACACTATCATCTGAAACATCTTCCAATATCTCTGCTAATCGGCTGCATCCCCCATGCTTTGGCTCTGATAGCAGAAATAGAGTGTAATGTTCCAGATTACATTGTGCTGTTGAGGGTTTGCTGATTTCTCTAATTTTCCGATACCTGTGAGTAGACGACACCAATCTCAAGCCAGCATTATATTACTACTGTGTCAATGCGTAAGTCCTATGGATTTATTTGTTGGCAGATTTATCTATTGGGAAGGTCAGAAAACCGGAGTTTGGACAAATCATTCTCTAATTCTTTGTTTGTTTGCTGGGCCGATGGGAGTGCTTTCTCACATCCTAACTTACTGGATTACCAAAGCAATTTCTGCCAACTTTCCAGCTAGTGAAGCAGTTACATCACCAGAACAAGCTATGTCAAGATAATTCGTAATTACAATTAATGGTGGAATCTGATTCACCATTAATTGATTATGGCAATCAAATATGATTGCTATATTAACGCCGTGTGCAACTTTCTCTCAAACCTAACCCCCAACCCCTTCCCTACGAGGGAAGGGGAGCAAGATTCAAAGCCTCTCTCCGGTTCGGGGAGAGGTTTGGAGAGGGGTTTCAAGAATAAGTTGCACATCGCGTTATATTATGCAATGTATATAATTGTTAGCTTCAAAATTAAATTATTATGCGTATTTAAAACTACGTCTATTAATTCTGCATTTTCTCACGCATGATTCAGGATTGACTTTGTTGTACTAGTTGGAGTCAGAAGTTCTCATCTTTACGGCAGTTTTGGGCTTAATAAACTTCAAGGTCATGCGATCGCTCTCGCCAATAGCCAAGAAACGTTCCCTATCCTTTTGGCCTTGTCTCAAGGTTGGAGGTAACGTCCAAACGCCAGAAGGATAGTCTTTGGTATCTTGAGGATTGGCATTAATTTCTGATTTGCTCACCAATTTGAAGCCAGCTTTCTCCACAGCCGCAATTACACCATCTTCAGACATATAGCCCGTTTTAATACTTTCTTCTAAAGAAGTACCCGGCTTGGCGCGGTGTTCTTCCACTCCCAAAATCCCCCCTGGCTTGAGTGCTTTGTAAGCCACTGCATAAACCTGATCAGCATAGCCAGCACTTTCCCAGTTATGAATATTGCGGAAAGTCACAACCATATCTACAGAGTTATCTGGGGCTAAAGTTAGTTCTTTTGGGGGATGAACCTGGGCAACTTTTACCTTACCAAAAACTTCTGGATTAGCTTCTAGCTTTTGTTGAAAAGCCAAGGCTAACTTCTGTTGGAAAATCACCGAGGGTTGTTTACTGTCGTTCGGCGCGAAGTTAGTAACTATGAGTTGTCCTTTGTCTGCCAGAAATGGGGCTAATATCTCGGTATACCAACCATTCCCCGGCCATAATTCAACTACGGTCATGTTGGGAAGTAAACCAAAAAATTCCAGAGTTTCTGCTGGGTGACGATACTTGTCTCGTTCCCGATTGGCTAGGGAACGATGACTGTTAGCAATTATGCTTTGGAGTGTTGTTGTGCTATCCAAAGTTGTGGGTGTTTTGCTCTGGTTAGCCAGAACACTCGGAGTTATCACAGATGCTAATACCAACAAAGCTAAAGCTAAGGCTTTGAGCAACCCAAGGCAGCGCACAAGATTTTTCATCAATGTTTTTTGTCTTTTCTGCTTTAGCATAAGGTAATTTTCTTACGGAAAACTACTTAACTGGGAAATACAGATTAAACACTTAATTTACAGCCTTGGTGTTCATTTTTTCACTGCACACCATATCAGGTACTTGACTATAGTATTTTTTCTAGGTTTAATGGTACACTTATACTACTCATGCAGAATTAAATGCTCGTTCCAGTCAGGCGAAGGTAGCTAGTAGTTTTACGATTACTGGGCAACTCCATCGCTTGGCTTTTATGCTAGAAATAACGCACAATAAACAGTCTATACATGAATTCATAATTACGAATTATTAGATTAGGAGGATGCAATGAACAGCTGCGTTTTAATGGCAGATATTATTCAAGAGCCACAATTACGCTACACAGCAGATAATCTAGCAGTTACAGAAATGCTAGTACAGTTTGCCAATTCCCAAAGACCAGAAGATCCGCCAGCAACCTTGAAAGTGGTGAGTTGGGGAAATTTAGCTACAGATGTGCAGCAAAATTATCATCAAGGCGATCGCGTCATTATTGAAGGGCGCTTAGGTATGGTAACATTCGAGCGCCGGAACGAAGGTTTTAAAGAAAAACGTGCCGAACTTACAATTCAACGCATTCATCCTGTAGGCACAGGTTTTTACACTTCATCAGTCCCAGACAGTTACTCGCAACCAGCACCTTCAGCGACAACGGCTCCCCCAGCGTATCCCCAAGCGGATGTTTCTAGTTATGAACCGTCACGCTCAACCGCCACACCCGCTACGAGTAATGTTGGCGTTGCGCCGCCTGTTAAAAACCCTGAACCAGCATATCAACCCAGCAATTTTGAGCGCACCTATACGCCAGCGACAGAAGAACCTGATCCTGATGATATTCCGTTTTAAACGGGACTTAGTAAAAATATCGTCTTTGAGAATGGGTGTAAGGGTTTTACTCACTTACACCCTTAATTTTTTTTACTGCGGCGTAAGTCACAAATCTATGAATACGGGGAACGCGTATTTATATTAAGCCTGACGGGTTATTTGTGACATCAAGCTAAAATGAGCAAAAACTTCAGATTGCCAGCATAGTATCTAAACAACTGCTAAAATCCAAATAATTTTCTGTGAAATCCATACGCAACTCCTATGAGAGAAACAGTCCTAGAGGTTCGCAATCTCCAAGTTGAATTTTCCGGTGATGACAACAGTCTCAAAGCTGTAGATGGAATTTCTTTTGAACTACATCGGGGTGAAACTCTAGGAATTGTAGGAGAATCGGGAAGTGGGAAATCTGTTACTTCACTGGCTGTTATGGGGTTGTTACAAACTCCCGGTAGAGTGAGTGGTGGAGAAATTTGGTTTCGTCAGCAGCCAGAAGCCAAGCCAATTAATTTAGTTGAGTTACCGCCAGAACAAATGCAGCTACACCGTGGCGGCGACTTGGCGATGATTTTCCAAGAACCGATGAGTTCGCTGAATCCAGTTTATACGATTGGGTTTCAGCTAACGGAAGCGATTATGCGCCATCAAAATGTTTCGATCACTGAAGCTAGGCAAATTGCGATCGCAGGTTTGCAAGAAGTTAAACTTCTGCCTAGTGATGAACTCATCAAACAACAATATCTCGAAACTTGGCCGCAAACTAACCCCCATTCACCCACACCAGATGATTACAAACTGGCACAGTTGGTAAAACAGCACAAAGAAGCCATCTTAGAACGTTACCCGCACCAACTTTCCGGCGGACAGTTGCAACGGGTGATGATTGCAATGGCCATTTCTTGTAACCCATTGCTGTTAATTGCAGATGAACCAACCACAGCCTTAGATGTGACGGTGCAAGCTACAATTATTGATTTGTTGCGCGAATTGCAACAAACCCGCGAGATGGCGTTGATTTTTATCACCCACGACTTGGGATTAATCTCGGAAATTGCCGATAAAGTTGGGGTGATGTATAAGGGTAAAATTGTTGAGTATGGTGCCGCAGCAGATATTTTTAGTCATCCGCAACATCCATATACTAAAGGATTAGTCGCTTGTCGCCCCACACTCAACCATCGTCCCCACAAACTACTAACGGTGGCAGATTATATGAGTGTGGAGGAAACAGCCAACGGAGATTTATTAATTCAGGCGAAAGAACCGCCACAACCATCAGAAATCTCTCCAGAAGAAATCAGCACGCGATTGGCAAATCTGGAAGAAAAGCCAGCTTTATTGCAAATTCGTAATCTGAAAGTAGGTTTCCCGGTGCGGGGAGTATTTGGTGGGACAAAACGCTATAACATAGCAGTTAATGACGTTTCCTTTGATGTTAAGCCAGGGGAAACTTTAGGTTTAGTGGGTGAATCTGGTTGCGGTAAAACTACTCTCGGTCGGACTTTATTGCGATTAATTGAACCGATAAGTGGTGAAATTATTTTTGATGGGCAGAATATCACCAAGTTGAAGGGTGAAGCATTGCAGAAACTCCGCAGGGAAATGCAAATTGTCTTTCAAAACCCGTTTAGCGCCCTTGATCCCCGAATCAAAGTTGGCGACGCAATTATGGAACCGTTGTTAATTCACGCTGTGGGTAAGACAGTTAAACAACGGCGCGACAGAGTGGCGGAACTTTTAGAACGGGTGGGTTTGAGTCCAGATGCAATGAATCGTTATCCCCATCAGTTTTCTGGTGGTCAACGTCAACGGATTTGTATAGCCCGTTCTTTAGCTTTAAATCCGAGATTCATTATTTGTGATGAATCAGTTTCGGCGCTAGATGTATCAGTTCAAGCGCAAGTATTGAATTTGTTGAAAGAATTACAAGATGAATTTCAACTCACTTACATCTTTATTTCCCATGATTTGAGTGTAGTGAAATTTATGAGCGATCGCATTTTAGTTATGAATCGCGGTCAAATTGTCGAACAAGGTACAGCCGAAAGCATCTACCGCGAACCAAAGCAAGCATATACACAAAAGTTAATTGCGTCCATTCCTACAGGTAGCCCAGAAAGAATACGCGATCGGCAAGTAGGAACAATGTAAAGGTGTTAAATTCCAATAATTTAGAGTATTGTTAGTGCAACATCTGTATCACAGAATTTAATAGGGACTCCACTTTTATTTGTAATCACACCATCAAGTTTAAGTATGTCTTCATCCACAGAAATCAAAACTTCTGCGTTAAAGTTAATTGCACTTGCAACATGAAGCGAGTCAGCAGCTCGTATACCTCTAACGTAGAGTTCTACATTATCTAACTGTGCTTCTACAGTTGCAGCAGTTAGATCAAGCACATTAATGCTAAAAAAACGTACTGCTGTAATAGTCTGCGGGACAATAGAGCGAGCTGCAAGAACTCGAATCGTACTGGCGTTTGCCATACCTGTTGCAACTGATGTAAGTTGCTTAAACAAAGCTTCCTCAACTTCGTAGTAAGTTAAGCTTGATGTGGCTCCTGTATGGGAGGAGGCCACCATTTTAAGAACATTTTCTGCATCTTCAAATAACTTCTGGCGATTTCTACCCCGACGAGCTATAGATCGTAAACTGGAACCAGCGATTGCTTGTGGGCTAAGGTAATCTATGAAAACACCCGTATCAATGTAGACATTCACTCTTGATATACCTTCAAACCTTGCTTGTAAGTTGAGATATTAGTTGTTCAGGTGTAACAACTTCTGGCTTGCTATTTGACAAAGAGCTAAGTGTCTTTTTTAGTGCCTGATCGTAGGTTACAAGGTAATCGCAGTCTGATGCACTACTTAGAATTAAAACATCATTTGAATGAGCTATTCGGTTGCGAAGATTTGCAGCTTGTTTAAGATACTCTTCAGCCTTTTGAAAATTTAAGGGTAACAGCCTAACCTCTTGTTGAATCTCATTAAGTACTTCAGGATGTTTGCGAGTTTCTGCGAGGAAAAAAAGCTCTTGAAGTACTATAGGGTTGATGGCAAGATGAACTTTCTCAAGTATCTCGCTGGAGAATAGATGTGAACTAGGTGGCTCACCACGTAGATAAGAAGCCACAACATTCGTATCTAGAAAAACAAGAGGTTTTCCGTTAGATTCTTGCACTTTAGCATCTCTTGGTAAGCTAGTTTTTCCTTAAGTATAAGCAAAAAAGCATAAGATAGAATTCCTTGAGGCTGAAAAAGCAAGGTATTGCTACCCTTAAACAGACATCAGGGATAGTCAAATCATGTCGATAGCATTGATTACAGGCTAATGCTAGGGAACACAAAACTTAATGCTCAGAAATTTGAACTGATATAGGTACACCGTCTGACCTCAAGAGATAGAGGGCTTTGAGATTAGAAAGCTTATAACTAAGTACTATTCTGCATACACTATTTTCATCCAGAGGTAATTTTGTAAGCAGGTTTTCAAGTGTTTCAGGAAGAGTAGTAAACGACTGATCAATGTCTTCCTGAGAAGGATTAGTGATTACAACATTTACTTCTATATCTTTACCCACATCTGACTTAACGAAGTACTGTAATTGAAGCAATTCTTCTTGGCTATCATCTTTATACTCTCTGGAGAAATATTTTTTCAATGACTGTTTGAGGACATCATAAATGTCTGAACCCATCTTTTTAAAGAAGCCTCCAACAATATTGGAAACGGCAAAAATCCCAAAGGCGATAACCAAAACACTTTGTGGTTCAACAGAGTACTTTCTACTCTCAGATGAATGAGATGCTATTAAATCAAGCTCATGACGCAGGTTCTCGGCTTCAGTATTACGTACTGAGTCATACGATACCTCGAAAGCTTCTATATTTCTAGCGTAAATTGTAATTTTCTTTTCCGTATTTACATTTGAGAAATCATCCGACCCATCAAAAACTTCAGCCTCACCTTGTAAGAGGTAGTTCCCGTCCTCAAGTTGAACTATCTCAGCAGATATAATCCTTCCAACTGGAGGATTTTGTATATCATGCTCTTTAGTTAGCGGCAGATATGCTTCATCTACCTGCCGTTTCATCTCAAAAAGTGCTTCAAGTGGGATTAGTTCTCCCTCAATAACACCTGTCTTTAGGATTGGAACTCTCAGTCTTTGCATATTTAGATATTTCTGTACTTTTTAAGATTCGATATTCAGCAATACCAAATTAATTAATAAGACTCATAGCGGTTAAATACTTGCAATTCGCCTTTTTTATTAAATGCAATCACAGAAAAAGGCTCTTTTGTATTTCCTATTTCCATTCCTGGTGTGCCTACAGGCATTGCGGGAACCGCTAAACCTGCAAGTTGGGACTTTTGCTTTAGTAACCGCTTGATGTCATCAGCAGGAACATGACCTTCCATCACATAACCGTCAATAATTGCGGTGTGACAAGATGCTAACTCTGAAGGTAAATTATATTTTTGTTTAATTGCCTCCATCTCGTCAGTTTTGACATCTTGTTTAATTTTAAAACCATGTTTTTTTACATGGTCTAACCAATCTCCACAGCAGCTACAGCTAGGGCTACGATAAACTATCATTTCCTGCTTACCGGAATAAGATTCAGTTTCATTGTCCCAACTACTCGCAGCGATCGCCGATGCAGAATTACTAGTTATACTCACTACAGTAATAATCATTATGCCTAGTACGACACGCCAGAATTTACTCATTCCCGAAGCCAAAAATTTGTTCATTTTCCATACCTCTTTTATATAAAGAATTGTTAACTTCAATATATTCTGATCCTAACCTCTAAATACAAGCAAAATTTAGCCTGTCTGTGGCTTTGGTTTACTCTGTCCATAATATAGTTAACACTCCAACCTGAAACGAGAAACTGAACATAGCTTGACTTTTGCTTGTATTACAATGTAACATAAAGTTATTGATTAATTACCAGCTTGCTAGAAAAACCAGACTATACTTGTAGCATGTAGTTAAAATCTCTGGAAATTTCGCCCCAACTCAAATTTTGTAACACTTTGATGAAAAAAAATTAAGTAAAGTAACCTTTATTAACCTTGATAGATATAGCAGTCCTCAATGAATCGTCAACACCGCGATTTTATATGTATCTCTCCATAAGTAGTTGAGAAATCAAAGAAGATTGCTATAGTTGAGCAAACATTTTTACGCAAGTAAGTAAAAATATGGGATTTGATTATTTTAGTGGCAATGAAAGCACATCCAATAATAATAAACAGCAAAATTTATTGACTAGTGGGTGGCGACCATTACAACGAGATTTAGATTGGGAATTTTTATGGCAACTTGCACAAAATGATACCAAGGAATTTGCCCAAAAAAGCTTTAATTTAGCCAGTACATTTAGTGAAGTTTTAGGGAGAAATAATTTTACTTGGTGGGCAAACTTATTAGGCGTAGCCTCTGAAAACACCCGCTATGAATTAGAGAGGTTTTGGAATTATATTACACCCGACCCCCAATCGCCAGACCATCGTTATAAAGAAGTTTTGAGTACAGAAACACCGATATTACAATTTGTCAGTCGCAACAGCATACCCATTGATTATGTTTTGAACCGTCTACAAGAAATTACTGTTTTACGGGTCTTACAAATTTTAGGTAGACCTAATGTAATTACCCAGTATTACTCCGAGAGAGATTTTTATTTTCCTGTGGAGAAATTTATCAATTGGGAACGTTTAGATGTTGTCAATACTGTGAATGCGTATTGGTCAATGTATGACATTTGGCTGCAAATTGAACCTTACGATCGCGGTAGGCGACAATATACTTTAATGGCTAAAGATTTAGCACCATTAGTTAACAAAGCTACCT
Source organism: Nostoc sp. C96 (assembly GCF_059384975.1). NCBI lineage: Bacteria > Bacillati > Cyanobacteriota > Cyanophyceae > Nostocales > Nostocaceae > Nostoc > Nostoc sp. C96. Next base: position 4,739,445 of record NZ_CM182020.1, read on the forward strand.
ACGATTTAGCGGTGATGTTAAGTGGCTATCAAAGTCGTGTGGGTAAGGTTCACAGTCAATTTCCCATTCGCACCTTTCCCGCAGAGATTCAAAGCTTTACTGACACATTACAGCAAGCGGTTCTCAATCAAAATCAGTTAGCAGTTGTAGTACATGGCGAACCAGGGACAGGTAAAACCGCCTGGACACAAGCCGTAGCTAAAGAGATTCTTATGCCTTTAGGGTTTGTGATCTTTATTTTGGATCATGATGCGATCACTAATTTTGTCCCGCCAACTTACTTAGAAAGGATTTGTATTATTATTAACGAAGCTGACAACTTAGCCCAAAATCGTGCTTCGGAAATAGCTCAATCTAATAATAAAACCGAACATATTTTGAGTTTGTTGGATGGCACTTTATACCAAAGCGTCATTGATGAATCTGGGATTCAGATGAAACAGCGATTAGTTGTGTTGATGACTTGCAACACCACCGAAAGATTAGACCCAGCAATGTTACGTAAAGGAAGGGTAGATTTAATAGCTGAATTTACACAGAGATTTGTGTAAATCTATTGATAAGTTTGCTCGATTTTCAATTGGCGATCGCAATTGTGGATGATTCTCATCACACTCCTATACAAGCTAATCATAGAAATCCCTAGCGGGCTACGTTGCCCATATTTGACTTCCAGACCCTCAAACCAAGTTTGAAATTGTTGGTCTGACCAAGCTTGGGCTTCGTCTTCCAAACAACCCTTGAGCATTTCTAACCCACACTCACCAGGGAATTCAGCTGCTATAGCTGCAAGTCGGCACTCTTCCATAGCTTCAAAAACGGCAATCATGACAGTTATCCGATTTTTTTTGGTAAGTTTGCTGTATTGATTGTCAGTAAATGATGTGTGCATAATAATTACGATTTTATTAAAAAATCGTTAATATTTGAGTACCAACCGCTTTACGCTTATTTACATTTATTCAGCTAAACTGCCAGATTTCCTTGTTCCTTAAGAAGCATTTATCTGTCTGCTTCACGGTAGATGAAGTGATGCTACGTTAAATCCTGTGTTGTTCTATTACCCACCAGCCAGACTACTCAATTTTATTTTGCTCATGTCACAGCATCACTCCGTTACTGTAGACGATGTAAAAGCAGCACAAGCGCGGCTTACAGGAATTGCTCATCTTACACCAGTACTAACTTCCAGAATTGTCAACGATCGCACCCATAGCGAAGTATTTTTTAAATGCGAAAACTTTCAACGCACAGGCGCATTTAAATTTCGGGGTGCATACAATGCCTTAGTACAGTTATCCCAAATTCAAAAGCAACAAGGCGTAATTACATTTTCTTCTGGGAATCATGCCCAAGCGATCGCCCTCGCGGGAAAGTTACTGCATATTCCTACAACCATTGTGATGCCTGACGATGCCCCAGAAGTGAAGCAACAAGCCACCCGCAGTTATGGCGCAGAAGTGATTTTATACAATCGCCAAGAAACAGACCGAGAAGCACTAGCCAAAACCCTAGCCAGCGATCGCCATCTTACCTTGATTCCCCCATACGATCATCCCCACGTGATCGCCGGACAAGGAACCACAGCCTTAGAACTGATTCAAGAAATCGGTCAACTAGACTATTTATTAGTTTGTTGTGGCGGTGGCGGATTAATATCAGGATGTGCGATCGCCACCAAAGCAATGTTACCTACGTGTAAAGTTATTGGTGTCGAACCAGAACTTGCAGATGATGCAACTCGTTCCTTTCATAGCAAAACTCTGCAAACCGTCACTAACCCGCCAACAATTGCTGATGGTGTGCGGACTCCCAGCCTGGGTAAATTAACCTTTCCTCTAGTACTAAATTACGTTGATGATATGGTGACAGTATCGGAAACTGCCATTATTAACAGTATGTTTTTCCTGTGGGAACGGCTAAAAATTGTCGTTGAACCCACTGGTGCATTAGCCGCAGCAGCATTACTTAGCGGTGTAGTGTCAGTACCAAATGCAAAGGTTGGTGTAATTATCAGTGGTGGTAATGTAGATTTAGCAAAGGTTGCTAAATTATATTCAGGAAATTACTGAGGAGATTTTGAACTTTTTTTCTCGTTCGCCAGTCAAATAACGATGTGTTCGCCAACCGAGAAAGGATAACTCAAGTTATGACAGTAAAACCGAGATATTTGGTATTGTTGCTGTTCATCTTGTTGGTAGGAAGTAACCCCATCTATGCAGCTACTAAGCCTGTTGACCCCAAAATATTACACTTAATTAATCGTCTGAGTTTTGGGGCTAAACCAGGAGACATTCAAAAAGTCCAGTCTTTAGGTGTAGAGGGCTATATTAAACAACAACTTTCACCCAATTCCATATCCGAACCGCCCAGCCTCACCCGCCAGCTGTCACAGCTAGAAACACTCCGCTTAAATACAGTCGAAGTTAGAGAATATCTTAAGAATTCGCCACAACCAAATACACCCGAAAACAGATACCAGCCACAGAGAAAAGACAAAATTATCCAAGAAGCAGTCAAAGCCAGGTTATTACGAGCTACTAGCAGTAACCGCCAACTGCAAGAAGTGATGGTGGACTTTTGGTATAACCACTTCAATGTCTATGGAGGTAAAGGAAATGCTCGCCTTTGGACGAGTGCATACGAACAAGAAGCAATCAGACCTTATGTTTTCGGGCGATTTCGTGATTTATTAGGTGCAACAGCCCATCATCCAGCAATGCTATTTTATTTAGACAATTGGCTAAATAAAGGTAGTGGTCATCGTGGTGTTACTCCCAAGGTGAACGAAAACTACGCGCGGGAATTGATGGAACTGCATACTCTAGGTGCAGATGGTGGCTATACCCAACAAGATGTGATTGCTTTAGCGAGAATTTTTACTGGTTGGGGAATAGCGCGTCCTAATCAACAGACAAATGGCAAATCGCTATTTTATTTTGAACCCAAGTTTCATGATCCGGGTGATAAGGTTTTTTTAGGACATACGATTAAAGCCAGTGGCGAAGCTGAAGGAGAAGCAGCTTTAGATATTTTGGCACGGAGTCCAGCGACGGCTCATCATATTAGTTACCAGTTGGCTCAGTATTTTGTCAGCGATCGCCCACCGACATCTTTAGTTAATCGTCTCACACAACGCTTTCTCAAAACCGATGGCAACATTCGCGCTGTTTTAGAAACTTTGTTCCAAAGTCCAGAATTCTGGGATAAAAAATATTTCAACGCCAAATTTAAAACACCGTTGCAATATACTGTCTCAGCAGTCAGGGCTACAGGGCTGGAGGTAACAAATACCCTACCCCTTTCCCGCAACCTGGAACAATTAGAAATGCCTTTGTATGGTTGTCGGACTCCTGATGGATTCAAAAATACAGAAGATGTCTGGTTGAATCCCGAAGCGATGAACCGTCGCCTCAGCTTTGCAACTGCATTAGGTGGTGGACGCGTACCACTGCTAGGAAAAGTCAATAATCCACCCAAAAATAAAAGCATCAACCGCATTCAACCTCTAGATGCGACTCAGTTAATCAACACCTTGGGTAACTCTCTTTCACCCAAAACCCAAAGTGCGATCGCTACTAGTCCCCCAGAACTCAAAGCCGCATTAGTCTTGGGTAGCCCAGAATTTATGCGTCGTTAGTAAAGTGCTGAGTAAAAATTATTGAGCAATGCCGAATTATCTATGAAAAGACGTGATTTTCTCGTCCAAGCAGGACTGTTTTCTACAACTGCGATCGCCTCTGTGAGTTGTGATACTTGGGTAGTTCATTCTGCTACTAATAAAAGCGATCGCCAGCGTTTGATTGTGATTTTAATGCGTGGTGGTGCAGATGGTTTAAATATCGTTGTTCCTTACACAGAGCCAGCTTACTATCAAGCCCGACCAAAAATTGCTCTTGCCAAACCAGGCCAAGAAAAAGGCGTTTTCGATTTAGATGGACACTTTGGCTTACATCCAGCTTTAGCACCAATCATGCCTCTGTGGCAACAAGGTAATTTAGCCTTTGTTCATGCTGCGGGTTCCCCCGATCCCTCTCGTTCCCATTTTGACGCGCAGTTTTATATGGAAATTGGCATTCCTGGGAACCAAAGAATTAGCGAAGGTTGGATGAATCGCTTATTGGGTGCTATCTCTAACAAAACACCCATCCAAGCAGTCAGTTTGGGTAGCACCAAACCCCGCATTTTGAATGGTTTAATGCCAGTTGCTAACATAGGCTCTGGGAGAAATGCTGACAAACCAATTTCTTTAGATCGACCAAAAGTAGGCGCAGCATTTGATCGGTTATACAGTGGTAATGACGTTCTTAGTCAAACCTATCATCAAGGACGCGTTGCCCGTGCCGCCTTGATGAATGACTTCGCCCAAGAAATGAAAATGGCAAATAATGGCGCACCATCACCCGATGTTTTTGTCGGTGATGCTCAACGCTTAGGTAAACTGATGGCTAAAGACCCCAAAATTGAGTTAGGGTTTATGTCCTTGGGTGGTTGGGATACCCATATTAATCAAGGTAGCGATCGCGGTTATTTAGCTAAAAGCTTAGGAAGTTTGGGCAAAGGGTTAGCGGCTTTAGTCCAAAATTTAGGCCCAGCTTACCAAAACACAGTGATTTTAGTTATGTCTGAATTTGGTCGGACATTACGGGAAAATGGCAATGGTGGTACTGATCATGGCCACGGAAATGTGATGTGGGTTTTAGGTGGTAAAGTCCGGGGTGGTAAAGTTTATGGCGAATGGCCTGGTTTGGACACTGCTGCACTTTACGAAAAAAGAGACTTGGCTGTGACTACCGATTTTCGAGATGTAATTTCTGATGTGTTAGCACAACATTTATCTGTGAATGACACGCAACTAAGTAAAGTTTTTCCCAGTTATGTGCCGAAACAAAAAATCGCTCTGTTATAGCAGGTGATAGTATTCAAATCAAAGCATTGTCTCCAAATATAGCAAGTATTATTTATCACATTTTTAACCAAATACTGATTTCCCAAAAGTGTTTGCTAAGATGATTAGTTACATAAGTTAACATTTTCCCCTATGACCACAATTAAGACGGCTTTCCAGGTACATCAAGAAGAAGTCACGCGATTGTTTTCCCATCTGCAAGTTGAGGGAAACAAGCTGACTCATCAACCTGGCAGTGTACTGGGAAGTACCGCCTTAGTTGCAGGTACAACTGTTGGCGCGGGAATTTTGGCCTTACCTGCGGTAACATTACCTTCTGGTGTGATTCCATCAACAGTTTTGTTGATTGCTGTCTGGCTATACACTTTAGTTGCCGGGTTGTTAATTGCCGAAGTTAGCATTAATACCATGCGTCTAGCAGGTCGCCCCAGCGTAGGTTTACTAGCCATGATTGAAACTGCCTTGGGGCTTACCGGAGCGCGGATGGCTGGTGCTGCCTATCTGCTTCTGCACTACGCTTTGTTAGTAGCATATATTACCCAAGGCGGAGATATCTTGATGTCTGCGGTTTCCCATCTTTGGGGTGTGCAGAATTCATTACCTAGCTGGATAGGAACTACAGTCTTTACACTGCTGTTTGGCAGCATTATGTATTTAGGGCGGGGAAAATTTATTGAAAAATTGAATAACTTCTTGGTGGGAATTGTACTTGCGTCATTTCTAGGACTATTGTTGCTAGGATTCACCCAAGTCAAAGGTGTACATTTATTGTTTCAAAATTGGAGCGCGTTAAGTACTGCCATCCCAGTTATGCTTGTGGCATTGTTTTACCATAACATTGTGCCAGTTGTAGTAACACAGCTAGAAGGAGATAGTCGCAAGGTTCGCCAGTCAATTATCATTGGTTCAGCAATTCCTCTGCTGATGTTTTTAGCTTGGAATGCCGTGATTTTAGGCAGTGTCAGTTCAGAGATGATTCATGGTAAAACTATTTTTGATCCCATACAAGTGCTGCGGGCGGGCGGCGGTGGAGAATTATTAGGAGTATTAGTTTCTATTTTTTCAGAATTTGCGATCGCCACATCTTTTATCGGATTTGTTTATGGCTTGCTAGATTTCTTCCAAGATATTTTCGCAACTACACAAAATAAATCCGCCAGTCGCTTACCCTTATACTCACTAGTTTTACTACCACCCATAGGTTTAGGCGCAGTCAACCCCAGCATTTTCTTCACAGCTTTAGACTTTACTGGTACTTTTAGCATTTCCATTTTAGGTGGCATCATTCCCGCATTAGCCACATGGAAACAACGTCAACAACTCCAACACTCAAATCACTTTGTCCCTGGCGGTAAGCTGACATTAATATTAATGATTGGCATTGCATTAGGCATAATCTTAAAAGAAATTTTTGCTGTATGAACACTCCACGCCTCGTCAAAATTAGTAAATTCTTGAGTAAATATCTCCGCCATCAACCAGAATCTTTAGGAATTACACTTGCGCCTGGCGGTTGGGTTGCAGTTGATGAACTTTTAGCGGCTTGTGCAGAACATAAATTTCCCATTACACGCCAGGAATTAGCAGATGTAGTCGCCACCAACGAGAAACAACGCTTTAGTTTCGACTCTACAGGTAATTTGATTCGCGCTAACCAAGGCCATAGCGTAGAAATTGATTTACAATTACTCCCCTCTGTCCCCCCTGACGTACTGTATCACGGGACAGGACACAAAGCCGTCGAGTCTATCCTGCAAACCGGACTGAGTAAAATGTCTCGACATCATGTCCATTTATCACAGGATATTGCTACAGCCAAAACTGTCGGCACACGACATGGTAAACCTGTTGTTTTTGCCGTAGATGCAGCGACTATGTATCAAGTTGGTTACATATTCTACTGTTCTGAGAATGGTGTGTGGTTAGTAGATGCTGTACCGCCTGAATATCTGCACCAACTATAAAACTAGAATCTGCTACTGGGGAAGAATAGCAAGTCTACAGCTTCACCAATAAATAAACCTGCTCCTGCCAAGAGTGTTAATATCCGAAATGAAGCTTTTTTGTCGAAACCAGCAAACCGCATTTCTAAATCTGCCAACAATGTAGTTGCTATTGGTATCAGAAACAAACTAAACAATAGCGACCAAGTGGCAACTAAAGCCACTGATGCACCTAAAGATAAAATAACAATTAAAATTTTAGAACCAACAGCCGTTAACTCCTCCAGCCAAGCATTACTTCTGCGGACAACAGCTATAGCCACAACTGCAACAAAAGCCCCGACTAACCAAACGATGTGATGCACAGCCAGATACCATCCCAGCAAGGCATAAGCCAGCCACAATAGTACAAGTGGCATCATAGGAATCCTAGTCGAAAATTCCGCGTTCATATTTTTTAATAATGATCATAATTTTAAAATTGATCACTTAAATTCTAATCAAAAATTGATGATAGAAATTTCATCGAAACTGTAATTAATACTTTGTAAATATCTCACACAAAAACAAAAACTAGAAAATATTAAAATCTGCATAATTATAGTTGCAATATTGTCATAATTATGCTTTTTACAAAATTAGGGAGACTTTTAATAAATCCTACAAATCTTTTGCAGGTTATAGGACTCATATTTGATTTGGAGAAAAAAACTCAGTAGACTTTTATTCCTTCTGACCTGTTCCCTTCCTACGTAAATAATTTCAGGAATCAAAGCGGATTCATATAAATGTATTTTAGCCATAAGTATGAAATACATCTAAAAACTTCAAAGACTTATAGTTTGTTAATTTAATTAATGTATAAAATATAGCTGATTTTCCTAGTAATGAAAAATAAATTTACATAAAATTCATAGAAGGAATAAACTATTTATTATGGATTAATCTGGATATTCCAGCATTTATGACTGAATATCAAGTAATATTGAGAAGTTAATAAAATTAAAGATTTAATAAAAGTTCATAAAAAAGGTTGATTATATTCACTTAAATAGTAATCTTAATTACTAAATACATTGAGAAAAATTACTTAAATTTTGTGTGTAGCAACTTAATAGTAATCACTGAATCTTAGCTGTTTCATATTTAAAGTACATGAAAGCAACTCGCATTTTAAATCAACCACTAACAAATCCCCAATTGTGGTTATTAGGAATAGGCGGAGGCTTAGTTGCAATACTTTTAACCATAATTTGGAAAGCAGGTGATGATTCGCACCTAGGAATGATAGTTTTATCTTTATTTGCTGTAGTCTCCTTACTCGGAGATAAAAAACATAAACTTAAATTAGAAAGCGATATTATTTCTAGTGCTATTGGTACAGTTCTAATAGCCATTGTACTTTGGTATAGTATTCACTTCCCGCCAGGAAAATTATTTGCAGTATATACTCATGTCGCACCTTTTGTTGCGGCACTTGCAATAAGTTTGCTTGCTTCTGGATTGAAGGGATTAAAACAATATTGGCAAGAACTAGTGATTCTTTTTTTTGCTAGTGTACCTAAAGTCTTAATTTTTGCTTTATTAAATGTGAAACCATTAGCGGTTTTAACTGCCAAATTGTCTACATTAATACTTTGGTATGCTGGGTTTGAAGTATATCTGCAAGATGTCTATATAAATTTACCAACTGGGGGAATTAAAGTTGCAGAGAACTGTGCAGGTATAGAGTGGATATGCCATCTATTAGGGCTATCTGTAATTGGTTTATTAATGTTTCCCCCAGAACGTAAAAAAAGAATATTAGTGCCTATAGTAGCTGTAATTATCGCTTTTCTAGTTAATGCAGTCAGAGTTGCCATTTTAGCTGTAATCGCCGCTAATCAACATCAACAAGCTTTTAAGTTTTGGCATGTGGGAGATGGTTCATTAATATTTGGGATGATTACAGTGATACTTTTTGGTTTATTTTACTGGTTTTTACTCAATCCACCAGAGTCTAAAAAAAGAGAACTACAAGGTCTAAAAGCTAATGAAGATTTGGAGTAAGCTGCGTATTTTATTGTTAGCTGTAAATTTAGGCTGTATCATTTTAGTTTTGGTAAATGTTATCCAAAAAGAATCATCAAAAAAGCCCAAATTAGAAGAATATAGAAGTCAAGTTTTTATTGGTGAATCTCAGACATAGAGAATTTACAATTAGACTATTATCTTAGCTTGAATTGAACTGTGGAACATTTGCTAGAAATATGACTAAATCAAACACTGATAAACTTATTCCCGTAATTCAGGAGTTGCAGGAATTTGCTTACAACCAAGTAGGCTCAATGACTATTTTACGAATTCTTGGTTATGGGCTATTGTTGCTGGCATTATTCGATATAGTTGAAACCATTTTTCCGCCTAGCTTTATGAATCCCGTTTGGGAATTTCAAACTTTTGGTGCATTAGTCGAAAGAGTACCTGTGAGTTTGATTGGTTTAGCATTAGTGTTTTATGGTGAGCTACATGCCCGATCTAAGTGGGAATTTTTAACTTTAAGATTACTATCTTGGATAAGTTTATTGTTAGCGATAATTTTTATATTGCTTATTCCTGTTGGTATTAGTAATACAGTCAGGCTTAGTAAGCAAAGTTATAATCAAATTAACAATTTATCTCAGCAACAAATATCGCAAGCTGAACAAGTTGAACAGCGACTCAGCCAAGCTAAACCAGAACAAATCGAAACTTTTCTCAAAAGCCAAGGCCGTTCAGTAGATGCAAGTAATCCTCAAGAATTAAAAGAAAAAGTTTTATCAGAGGTTTCTCAAGCTAAAGAGAAAATTAAACTACAAGCTCAAGCTAATCAATCGACTCAGCGGTTAAATTTACTAAAAAATTCTGTGAAATGGAATCTGGGAGCTTTAGTGACATCTGCTTTATTTTTCATCTTTTGGAAAACAACTAATTGGGCAAGAAGTAAGTGAAATAGCAGGTAAAAAGTTGACAAAACTTGTATGGGCTAGTTTTGATCATCTGTGGATGTCTGAAACTGTAATTGAAATTCAGTAAAGCAAAAAACTAGGGTAGGCAATTTAAATTGCCTACCCTAGTTTTTTGAATGCAAGACTTGACTAAATTAAACTTTTGCGAGTTCTGGTGTAGGACGCTTGCTGTTGCGAATGTTGGTAATTGCTTCAGCATAATCTTTGGCGTTGAATACAGCGGAACCAGCAACAATGGCATTAGCGCCTGCTTCTAAAACCTGCCAAGTATTATTAGCTTTCAGTCCGCCATCGACTTCAATCCAGGGGTTGAGTCCGCGCTCATCACACATCTGACGCAGCTTTCTAATTTTAGGTATGACACCAGGAATGAAGCTTTGACCACCAAAACCAGGGTTAACACTCATAATGAGTACTAAATCACAAAGTTCTAGTACGTACTCAATAAATTCTAGTGGTGTGGAAGGATTGAGTACTACTCCTGCTTGTTTACCAAGTTCTTTAATTTGACCGAGAGTGCGGTGTAAGTGTGGTGAAGCATTATGTTCAGCGTGTACAGAGATAATATCTGCACCTGCTTTAGCAAAGCCTTCTACATACTTTTCTGGTTCCACAATCATCAAGTGGACATCCAGAGGTTTTTTAGTGACTGGACGAATCGCCTCCACAACCAGAGGGCCTATCGTAATATTAGGTACAAAACGACCGTCCATTACATCAACATGAATCCAATCGGCTCCAGCTGCGTCTACTGCGCGAATTTCATCACCCAGACGACTAAAATCGGCTGATAGTATAGATGGAGCAATTACAATGGGCTGTTCAGATCGGTTTTGGGTCATGGCTAGTGGGTTTTTAAGCGTCCTCGTCTGTAAGCATTGTAACAAAATACTGTAACAAAATATTGAGTAATTCTCTGGAATTTAATCTTGCTTTGTCAGGTAAAGGCCATAAGCAGCTTATCTGTTGAAGCCAGCAGAAAAGACAGAGAAAATTACAAATGACCGATGAATATTGACCATTGACTATTAATTATGAACAAAAAACTAAGTTGGCTAATTTGGGGTTTGAGTGCTTCTTGTTTGAGTGTACCTGTATTGGCTTCAGGATTAGAAACTTCTTTAGGAACAAATGGGATTGATGCTTTAAAACTACATCAACCTCCTTACAATTTAACTGGTCGCAAGATAGCCATTGGTCAAGTAGAAATCGGTCGTCCGGGAATGTTTGGTTGGGATAAAGCTGTCTCAAAAAATCGCGCTATATCTCTAGCAGCAGTTTTCTTACGCAATGGCCCCGCAAAATCAAATACTGGTGTTGACCCCCACGCTTACAATGTTGCTGGGATGATGGTGAGTAGAGATAAGGGTTTACCTGGGGTCGCACCAGGAGCCAGACTGTATTCTTCTGCTGTCGGTTCTACGAAAAACATGGGTCAGCCAGAAGAGTGTTTATCAGCACAACACATTGCATTACAAAATGGTGGTGATATCCGCGCAATTAACTTTAGCTTTGGTGAACCCCTCAATCGTGATCCACGCGTGGATGCTGTTCTAGATGGGAATGCTTTGTTAACGTTGTGTGTTGACTGGTCGAGTCGGGTTCACGATGTTTTGTATGCGATCGCAGGCAATCAGGGTAAAGGGGGTATTCCGATTCCTACAGATAATTTTAATGGAGTTAACGTGGCTTTTTCATCCCGCCGCGGTGGAATTTTTAATAAAGTAGATGTTTCTAACCTCGCAGGGGTAAATCAGGGAGCTAGTGGAAGGTTAGCGGGAAAAGAATATAATCTGGATGGTCGTCGCGCCATCAGTATAGTTGCGCCTGGTAATAATATTCCGTTGCTAAATCCTGACGGCAAAATTAATAAAGCGACAGGTACAAGTTTTGCTGCACCTCATGTTACGGCTACAGTTGCTTTGTTACAGGAATTTGGCGATCGCCAACTCCGCACAAAAAAACCTAATTGGAGTGTTGATAGCCGCCGTCATCAAGTGATGAAAGCAGTTTTGCTCAACTCCGCTGATAAAATCCAAGACAGTGGTAATGGCTTTCGCTTGGGGATGTCAAGGACGCTGATCGATAAACAGAATCAAAATTGGTTAGATTCTGATGCTTATAAAAACCCACAAATTCCCTTAGATGCTCAAATGGGTGCAGGACATTTAAATGCGTTTCGCGCTTATCAACAATTTAGCGCTGGACAATGGCAACCTGCAAAGACTATCCCCGCAATTGGTTGGGATTATCGCCAAGTTGCGGCGGGGAATAGTGTTGATTATGAGTTAACAAAACCGTTAAAGCAGGGGAGTTTTGTTGCTATTACCCTTAGTTGGGATAGATTGGTCGAGTTGAGCGATCGCAATCAAAACGAACAGTTTGATGTGGGCGAAACTTTTAGCGATAAGGGTTTAAATAACCTCGACCTCTACTTAGTCAAAGCTGATGCTAAAAATTCTGAGGCGGGTGCTGTTTGTGCTTCTATTAGTCAAATTGATAGTGTAGAACATATTTTTTGTCCCGTTCCTGCTAATGGGAATTACAAAATCCGTGTGCAATTTCGCCAACAGGTAAACGCTCCAACTCAACCTTATGCTTTGGCTTGGTGGACTATGAATTAAAATCAAAAGTATGAAGTCAGTAGTCAAAAGTTATTTTGGACTATTGACTTTTGACTTTGGATTACTATTTGAAGTAAGTATAGTAACTAACAACTTAATTCCAAATCACTTCTACTCACTGAATTACTGTTACCAAAACTGTAACCGTCAAAGGTTGATGCCCCTACTAATGCAATAGTTAATCATTAACGCATTTAGCATCAATCGTGATAGTTGCTAAACATCTTTGGTAAGTGAGGTGGAATCATGAATCGGCAAAAGTTGCGCGGTATGAAAGAAAATTTTCTGCAAAGACGTTACGCTGTCAGCCTGGGAAGGCGTTATGTCCTAGCCGCAGCTAGTGTCGTTTTGTTTGGTGTACTGGGTTGTTCTCAAGTTAATAGTAATAGTGATGCCCTTGCCGACTCTAAAATGCCTCAACCAGAGTTACCATTGCAAAAAAAAACAGTAAAAGCTGATACAAAATTAGTAAAAGCCAATAATAAATTTGGCTTCAAGCTATTTTCAGAAATTTTGACAGCAGAAAGTAACGAGAAAAACATTTTTATTTCACCTTCTAGTTTAGCGATCGCCTTAGCCATGACCTACAACGGTGCTAGTGGTTCTACTCAACAAGCAATGGCGAAAACTTTAGAACTTCAAGGTATGAGTTTGGCAGAAATTAACTCTAATTATGCCAATTTAAAAAGTCTCTTAGAAAATCCCGATGCTAATGTGCAATTAAACATTGCTAATTCACTGTGGGTAAATCAGGATGTGACTCTGCGTCCAGATTTTTTGCAAAGAAACCAAGAATTTTACCAAGCTAAGGTAGCTAATTTAGACTTTAAATCTGCATCAGCTTTAAATAGCATTAATAATTGGGTTAACGATAATACACGCGGCAAAATCAACAAAATAGTTGACACAATCGAACCCAATCAAGTGCTGTTTTTAATTAATGCTATTTACTTTAAAGGACAATGGAGTGAAAAGTTTGATAAAAATCAAACTGCTGAATATCCTTTTTATAGTGCATCTGGTCAGCAAAAACCACACCTGATGATGTCTCAAACAGGTGAATATCAATATTATGAAAATCAGCAATTCCAAGCAGTGAGTTTACCTTACGGAAAAGACAAAAAAGTCAGTTTTTACATCTTTCTGCCAAAACAAAACTCTACTCTCAAAACCTTTTATCAAAACTTGAATGTTGAGAACTGGGAAAAATGGGTAACACAATTCAAGAGCCAAGATGGTTTCATTCGCTTACCCCGCTTGAAAACAGACTACGAAGTGTCACTTAATGATGCGCTCAAAGCCTTGGGTATGCAGGAAGCTTTTAGTAATCAAGCCAATTTTTCCGGGATGGGAAAAAATTTAGCTATTAGCCAGGTAAAACACAAAACCTTTGTGGAAGTTAATGAAGAAGGCACAGAAGCAGCTGCGGCAACATCGGTAGGGATCGTTGCAACATCCTTAAGAGAAAAGCCAGAACCATTCCGTATGATTGTTGACCGTCCCTTCTTCTGTGCCATCCGAGATAATCAAACAGGTAGCATTTTGTTTATGGGTTCAATTTTGGAACCATAATAAAAAGTTAAAAGGCAAAAGAATAAACAAAGTTAAGGTAATGTTGGCTCCGAAAAACTAAGGGGATTTTTGACTTCGGCTTTGGGCGATTCTTCAGTTACGCTGGGTACAGGTTTCTCGCATTTAGCACTGCTGACATCTGTTTCGCTGGTTAACCTACCTGGACGAAGTGCGCCCAATGCAGTCTTGACGATGACAGCTGTAGGTACGGCGACAATTACACCCAACAGTCCACCAACCCTCGCACCAGTTAAGACAGAAATTAGTATCCAGACTGGGTTTAAGCCAGTAAAACTGCCTAATATCCGCGGAGCAATTAAATTTTCTAAAATTTGTTGCACAATCACGGCGGCGAGTAAAACTCTGGTTCCCATCCAAAAGTCTTGTAAAGCAACTAACGAAGTAGTCAAGATAATACCCACGGAACCGCCAAAGGGTACAAGAGCCATAATGCCGATAGTGAGACCAAATAACAAACCGAATGGTACTTTCAGCCACAAAAATGCAGGAATCAAGGCTGAGGCCATGCAGGTAGATAAAATTAGCTGAGTAATAAAAAAGTTTTGGAAACTGAGGCGGACTGTTTGAGAAAAAGGCTCACGAAATCTAGTTGGTAGCCATTCCACTAAACTTTGCCAAAGTTCATCGCCATGCTGCAAAAGATAGAAAGTCAAAACCATTGTCAGCAGAAAATCTAGCAAGCTGGTGAAGGTGACAACGGCCAGATTCAAAACTTGTCCCGCGATCGCTTGCAATTGTCCCTTGACGCGATCATTTATTTGCACTACAAGAGCATCAAGGTTAATCGGTAAGCCGAGAACTTCTGCTTTCTCGTTTAACATCATTAACTGCGATCGCCCAGAATCAATTAACTCTGGGATGCGAGCCACCAGCTGTTGCGCTTGCGTTAACGCTAACGGAAACAGAGTTACACCCAATGCTAATAAAATCGATAACGCTAATAAAAACACCAGGACAGCAACTTGCTCTCGCTTCGCACCGTGTTGCTCCATCCAGCTAACGGGGTAGTTGAGCAGAAATGCCAATACCGAGGCTCCGACTAAAATAACTATTAGGGAGTGGAAATATTCAAAAATTGCTGAAATCGCCCAACCATTGAGGACTAGCAGTGGTGCGAATAGAGCGATCGCTCCGATTCGCGCTATTGGTGTTAGTGTCTGCCACCAGTCGATTAGCTTGCGTGTCTGCATCTTTAGCTGCTTGCGAGATAAAACTAAATAAAATCTTTCTCTAAAGCCTATTATCTCTGACTACATCACAGTCTTTCATCTCTCTAGTTTAGGATTAGACTCAGCCAAATGGAAAATCTTGAACCAATTAATGATTCTTTCGGGGTAGAGGCAGAAAATCAGCCTGTCTCACCTCAGATTTTTAGTCAAAACTCCTATACCAATCAAAGACAGTTACTGATTTATGTCATTCCAGTTATTGGGGTTCTGCCATCTCTCTGGACTCTCTATCGTCATCAGGGCAGTCGGGAACAACTGAGGGTTAGCCGTCAGTCTGTTACTATGACATTTACTTGGCTGTTAACTTATCTTTTGTTAGCAACTGGAGCAGCATCTTCTGAATTTTTGGCCTTGCGTTTATTAATACTCAATAGCTTGATCACATCTGGTTATTTTTTAGTGAGTATTTGGCTAATTTTTCGCATTATTCGGGGACAATCTAGTCGTTTACCAGGGTTAAGCAATTTAGCCGAGCGAGTGTTAGGTAAGCATTTATCATGATGCTGATCAGTAAACCTCTAGACAGTATTTTTACTGAATTTTTAGCTAATTCCACATTATCTCCTAGAGGCTCTGGTCAAACTGACTTATTGTTGTCATACTTCTATAAAACATATCAGGATTTACCCCAAAAAAGAAAAATCCTGCTATAAGTGTTTTGGTTGACATAATAGCGAAAAGTCAACATGGTTAATTAAGAGTTAACTACTATGAGTTGATGTATTTGCATACTTAATAATCTGCAAATTAACCGAATTTAATCAGCAAGTGTGAGGCAGTCTGTGACCAGTCAAAGAACTTCGGCGGAAGAAAACCACTCAAAAACACCCAACTTAAAGGGCAGAAAGTCAATAAACCCTAAATCGGGACGTTGGTTGTGGTTCTGGGTGGGTATGAGTGGGATTGCAATGGTGTCAGCAATGGCAGGAGCTTTGTTGGCAGTTTCTTTAACCAGTACGCCATTGCAGCAAGCCGACCTTAGTCCTCAAGAAGAAGCTGTCTTTGATAGCGATGCGATCGCTGGTGGTGGATTGCGCTTTTCGGAATTAACTCGCCCTGTGAATCTTTTGGTGATGGGGATGAGTGTACTACCACCAGATGTCCAAAATCCTCCCGCTGATACAAAAAATCTTCGCTACTTGCCGCAGGTCAATTCTTTTGATGGTCTCTCTGATGTGATGTTGTTGGTCAAATTTGACCCAGAGACGAAAAAAATAGTTATGCTCTCTGTTCCTAGAGATACCCGCACAGAAATTGAAGGGCATGGGACAAGAAAAATTAATGCTGCCAATGTTGAAGGCGGCCCAGCATTAACAGCCAAAACTGTCAGCAATCTTTTGGGCGGCGTTGGTATTGACCGTTATATTCGGATTAACGTTCTGGGAGTTGCTAAACTCATTGATGCTTTGGGTGGCGTTACAGTCTATGTCCCCAAAGATATGAAATACCAAGATGATTCTCAGCATCTATATATTAATTTAAAAGCAGGCAAACAGCATCTTAACGGAGAGCAAACGCTGCAATTACTCCGTTTTCGTCATGATGAATTAGGAGATATCGGCCGGATTCAACGCCAGCAAATGGTAATCCGCGCTTTAACTGACCAAAGTCTTAACCCTGCTACCCTGACTCAATTACCCAAAATTCTGAATGTTGTCAAAGAACACATTGATACTAATTTGACAGTTGAAGAATTAGTGGCTTTATTCGGTTTTAGTGTGCGGACTAATCGCTCTAATATGCAGATGTTAATGCTGCCAGGTCGTTTTAGCGAAAAAGGCGAGTATGATGCCAGCTATTGGTTGCCCAGCAAAAATGGGATTGCCAAACTCATGGCTAAACAATTTGGCTTACAATCAAACGCTGAAAATACCGAAACTCAGCAAGTGAATGATCCTGGTTCTGTGCGGATAGCAATTCAAGATAGTACAGGTAGCGATCGCGCCACCCTGCGACCTTTAATTCGCGCTTTGGAAAGGTCTGGATATCGTAATATTTACGTGTCTAAACCTTGGAGTGAACCTTTAGAAGTAACTCACATTGTGGCTCAACAGGGAGACGGCAATAGTGCTGAATCAATTCGAGATGTTTTGGGAATAGGTGAAGTGCGCGTTGAAAGCACTGGTACTCTGGATTCTGATGTCAGTATCCAAGTGGGCAAAGATTGGTTGCAACACCAAATGCCTTTGAATGATTCTAGTCAATCTTCTTATTAAATCAAAGACTTTTAAAACAGCAGAGGAGATGTGAGCGCATTTTCCTCTGCTGTTTATTTTGATTGATACCCATTTCTGTCTATTTCAGAAATGTGAAGGAATTCACCACCTGTTGGTATGCTTGGCGATAAATTGCATCATTATTGCCGTAACCAGTTTTAGATAATGACACAACAATAATTCGGGAGTCTTTAGGGCTGATAAAAGCCACAATTTCGTTTTCGTACAAACCACTAGATTGAAATTTTACGCCCATTTGTCCGGCAATCTTCGCAGATTTAAAGTCACGGCTACCTGTAAATTCGTTACTCTGCTTCACCCACTGCTGCAAAGAGAATTTGCGTGGGTTATTATATACAGCTACTTGAACATTAGCTGGATATTCTGTACCGCCTTTGTATGCTCCAGCACGAATTTTTTGGGCGTGTTGTTTAGTCCAGATATCCACAGCCGCCAGGGGAGATGCAACATTATTTCGAGGTGTTGATATTTTGTTATCTATGACAAAATCTTTGGTGGAATAACTAAACCGAAAACGATAGCGATCGCTGCGGTAAATTCCTGGCACTTGTGCTACAGCTTTGGGAGTAGACTTTTCTAAAGAGACAACTGATGTAGCGGTCGCTTGGCTACTTGGAGAAGAACTAATTTTTGATTGGCAAGCGAGTGTTCCGACTGCTACTAAACTCATCAAAATTGGTGGCAAAATCAATTGTTGAATTTGCTTGTAGTCAACTTGCATCATTCCCTCCTGAAAATTTTATCGTTTAGATGATCGGGAAATAATAGATCCAAGTTTTCCACAACAATTTCCACAATTGAGAAGGGAAAAAAGTCTTAAATAAGTCAGGGATATTGTTAATTACTATATTTATTGACAAAACTTCAAGCGCCCAGACTGCTAAAGTCTGAGCGCTTGAATAATAGGTTGCAGAGAAACTTCTGCGAAGTAGTGAAATTAAGCAGGCATCATTTGCATAGAACGGCAGGCTTCAGCACACTTGCGGCAAGCTGCGGCACATTCCATCATCTTGGAATCGTCGCTCATTTTTTCACAAGCCATTGCACAGCGATCGCACATATCAGCACAAAGCATACAAGTGCGTCCCATAAATTCCGAACCGCCCATCATCATAGTCATACACATCATGCACATCTCTGAGCAATCGCGCATCATGCCCATCATGCTCATGTCCATGTGCATACTGCCTTTGCTCATGCAGTAAGTCATGGTTTCCATACACATTTTGTGACATTCCATACAAGCGTTCATGCAGGTTTGCATTTCCGAAGTCATGGATTCAGTCATCATCATCATCATAAGAAAAATCTCCTGATTTTTTGATGCTTTAAGAGTGTCCTTTGTGGGACTTACCTACAACATTAATCTGATATTTTTCAGTGGTCAATAGAGTTATTTATGTCATTTTTTTAAGACATCAATCCCGATAAATTTACCGGAATTAGTCAACAATTCCCCATGAAATAGTGATGTTTATTGGCAAATGATTTAGAGACTAAGCTTTGAAACAACGGTGGCAAACTAGAGATTTTCGTGAAGAGTCCAAATCTAGCCAGAAATGTAGTCTATAACTAGATTATCGCTGCCGATAATGTTATATTTCTTTAACTATCAATTGAAAAATGTTTTAAACACAATACAAATTTCTTAGTCAAATTTCATTGACCTCAAGATAGATCTATGTAAATACATTTATAAAATGTTTTGGGATGCTGATAATTGGTGATAAATAGAAAATCTATTTACATAAATCTATAAATTAAAAAAACTTTCTGGATGCAATAAATACACCGGACAAGACAAGATAATACTTTATGAAAATCCTCAATGAGTTGTGAAAATTAATCGTTAAGGCAGGGAATAGCAAATAGGTTTGAAAGGCTTTGAGTAAGTTAGGACTTACGCACAAAGATTGTTTGTTGAGACTGGATTGGAGAGTATTATCTGCAACTGCCATCTATTCAGAAACTTCGGCTGTTAGTTTAGCCAATGTTTTGGGAATTATATCAATAGTACTCTCATAGAGATTGTCAGTTAGATCCATCATGGCTGACTGCGCTGGTCTAATCCACAATATGCCAGATCACAGCTTAGTTTTCGCTCAAGCATCTTCCGCAAAGAATATGGCAAAAAAATGAACTATATTTATTTGTCATTGCCAAGATTACATTCAACCCAGGATGGGTAAAGACAGGGGGAAAGCAGGATGACGCTGGCTCAACGAGGGATTAAACTGTGGGTAATGTCAATACATTTATGGTTAAAAGAAAAACATAAATAAAACTAATGACATTGTTAATTATTCCTAAAGTCTAATTCTGCTATAAAAAACTACTTATGACAGTGCATCAACGTGGTGTTGGGGAGACCGCTGATTTAATTATTGGTGTTCACAACCAAGAAAATCAACAATTACAACCCAATTCTGCTCCTGTGGGTGCTCTTGCCAGAAGAAAAGGAACTATTTCTACTTTTCTTGCTCCCCTGACTCAGGATACTTTTAAACAAGTTGTGACTGAAGTCGAGCATAAGTTACAGATTGTCCATCAAACCCTGTCAATGTTGGATTCTCACGGGTTTGAAACAATCCTGCAAGAAATGTTGCAGTCTATTACCTTAAAAACTGGGGAATTATTAGGAGCAGACCGGACAACTATATTTTTATTAGATGAAGAAAAACAAGAACTGTGGTCGATTGTGGCTGCGGGAGAAGGCGATCGCTCATTAGAAATTCGCATCCCCGCCGATAAAGGGATTGCAGGTGAAGTCGCTACCTTAAAACAAGTAGTTAATATTCCCTTTGATTTTTATAACGATCCCCGTTCGATATTTGCCCAAGCACAAGAAAAAGTTACTGGCTACCGTACCTATACAATGCTGGCTTTGCCACTGTTAAATGAACAAGGGCAGTTAGTGGCAGTAGTACAGTTACTCAATAAATTAAAGTCAATACATGATATCCATGCGCCACTAGGCGAGCGAATTGATACCAAAGGTTTTACACACAGCGACGAACAGTTATTTCAGGAATTTGCTCCTTCGATTCGCTTGATTTTAGAATCATCGCGCTCTTTTTATATGGCGACGCAAAAACAAAGAGCAGCGGCGGCGTTGATGAAAGCGATTAAGTCTTTGAGTCAAAGCAGTCTGGACTTAGAAGATACCCTGAAGCGGGTAATGGACGAAGCCAAAGAACTGATGAACGCTGATCGCAGTACCCTGTGGTTAATAGATCGCGATCGCCATGAATTATGGACGAAAATTACTCAAGATGACGGTTCAACCAGGGAATTACGCGTACATATCGGTAAAGGTTTTGCGGGTATGGTTGCTGTCTCTGGCAAAACACTGAATATTCCTTTTGATTTGTACGATCATCAAGACTCGGAAACAGCCAAACACATTGACCAACAAAATGGTTATCGTACCTGTAGTTTATTGTGTATGCCAGTGTTTAACGCCGATCAACAATTGATAGGTGTGACACAACTGGTAAATAAAAAGAAATCTGGTGATTTTCCGCCTTATAATCCGGCAACTTGGCCGAAAGCGCCTGAATGCTTCCAAGCTAGTTTTGACCGCAACGACGAAGATTTCATGGAAGCTTTTAACATTCAAGCAGGTGTGGCGCTGCAAAATGCTCAACTGTTTGCCACAGTTAAACAACAAGAACAAATGCAGCGGGATATTTTGCGGAGTCTTTCTAATGGTGTAATTTCTACAGATAAATCCGGTTGTATTATTGCTGCTAATGAAAGTGCAAAACGTTTGCTAGGTGTAGAAACAGAAGAACGTTTAGAAGGTAAATTAATTAGTGAAGCGATCGCCATTAAAGAAGGCGACTTTAGCAAATGGTTTCAAGATGCCTTGCATGGAGATGACATCAAACGCCGCCAGCAATATTATCCAGACCGCACACTCATAAGTACAGATACTGAACAGCACAGTATTAATTTATCAATTAATTCCATTGCTGATGCCAGCGACCAACAACAAGTACGCGGCGCGTTGGTGGTGATGGAAGACATTAGTGATGAGAAACGCCTCAAGAGTACTATGTACCGCTATATGACGCAAGAATTAGCGGAAGAATTACTCAAATTAGATGATGCCAAACTAGGAGGCGATCGCAAAGAAGTTTCCATTTTATTCTCTGATATTCGCGGCTACACCACTTTGACAGAAAATTTGGAAGCGGAAGAAGTGGTGAGTATGCTCAATGAATATTTTGAGTCAATGGTAGAAGCCGTATTTAAACACAAAGGTACTCTTGATAAATATATCGGTGATGCCATAATGGCTGTGTTTGGTTCTCCGCTACCCTTAGAAGAACACGCTTGGATGGCTGTACAAACATCCGTAGAAATGCGCCATCGCTTGCACGAATTTAACCAACGTCGCTACGCAGCGAATAAACCCAGAATTAATATTGGGATTGGGATTAATTCCGATACAGTAATTAGTGGCAACATTGGCTCAAGTAAGCGGATGGAATTTACTGCTATTGGTGATGGTGTTAACCTCGGTTCCCGTTTAGAAAGTGTCAGCAAACAATACGGTTGTGACATTATTCTGAGTGATAACACTTTTAAACCATGCCAAGAATATATTTGGGCAAGAGAATTAGATTACATTCGCGTTAAAGGTAGAAACGAACCGGTATCTATATATGAATTAGTGGGTTTACGTACTGACCCCATTCCTAGTGACAAATTGCAAGTTATTGAACACTATCACAAAGGGCGTGAATATTACCTCAAGCGTGAGTTTACTTATGCTAGGGCTGAATTTGCCAAAGTTTTAGCTTATGACAACCAAGATAAAGCTGCGATGTTACATCTTTTGCGTTGTCAGCATTGGCTACAATCACCACCAACTGAATTTGATTGGGATGACGGTGTTTGGACTTTTAATGAGAAGTAAACAGGCTTTGTGATCAACAAAAATAGCTAACTACGGCCAAATGCCATAAAATCCCCTAGGACGAAACCATGAATCGCTGTGGTTATAAAACTGCAATCTGCCATAACCTAAAAATTGACCGTGAGATTTTTCCCCTTGGGGAAAAGCCGTGACTCCAAAGAGATAAACACCAGTACTTCGCGGATTTTGCCAAGGTTTTAGACCAATTGTAATGGTTTTACCTGGAGACACTGGCGGATCAAATCTTAGGGTGACAGTCCGTGTTTTGCCATCGCCTACGACATTTTGTAATTCTACCTTTTGTCCTTTACCGGAAGGCTTACCTTCAAAGGCCACACTATCATTCAAATCAAAGCGAATATTGTCTACTCCTTCACGCTGGTTAATCGCTAGGCTTTGTAGCGGTTCTCCAGCATTTTCTGGCAAGCTGATTGTAAAATAATATGTCGCACCCCATGCGTAAACCTCATTGTAGGTAGTGATTGTATTCACTAGACGCGGTGGTTGTGCAAAATACACTGTGCCATCTTGTAGTTGAATGGCAGAACTTGGCGGTAGAGGGTATCCGTTGATTAAGGTTATGCTGGCGATCGCTGCACCTAACAACACTCTAAGACGCATAACTTTTTTTGGATAATTACTTAATTAATATTGTATGTTGAGCTTACCAAGGCTGCATTATTTTAGGCTCTAAAATACTTTACGGCTAGGGTTATCAAAACAGTTCTGGTAAAGATGAAAACCGAATTACATTGCTTACTTCTTGCAGAGATAATCTTGTAAAATACGTAAACCAACAGGTTATTCCCAATAACTTAAATACATCTTCAATAAAGATAGGAAGTTGTTCTAGGAAGGTATCCAGACCAATTGATAAAGCGAAAAAGACTATAGATGTTAGCAAAATAACAAACTCAGTTTTCTTAATAACTTTAATTGTTTTGCCAAAAAACATTAAAACTATTCCGCCATAGATTCCATAAACCAAATATTCATGAATGTGGAAATTTTCTGGGAAAACAATTTCATGAAGCATAAATAAATCATCTAACGTCAAGAAAGACGTTAACAATCCTGAAAACCATAAAAATTGAGATAATTCTCTAGAAAGTTCATTTCTCTTGAGTATGGCAGAGCTAAATAGACAAATTGTAGCGCAAGCACACCAGAATAAAATACCTATATTGGATATCATTCCTATATAAACAGGTGCATTTGTTGTTACTAACGAGTCTCTAGTTAATACATGAAGGGTTAGTTTTATTGCTAACTTAAAATAGACAAAAATTATAGTAAGAGGTATAAGTGTCGCTAAAGATGTCAACAAAACTATTTGAAATTGATGATTAATCTTTGTTGTTTTTTTATCTAAAAGTTTTATTACACCTAAATTTTTCATAATTTATTCTCCATTTTTTCACCGAATGTAGTTTTATAGTGAGATTTTCTTGTTGAAATTGCTTGTCTTAACTATGTGTTTTAGATTGCTAAACTACACACATAAAGCTCCGCTGCTGATGAACATATATTCATCAACCAAGTAGATGTATTTAAAAAAACTATAAACTTGAGTGGTGTCTGATTACATCGCTTTCAGTCAAACCTTTAATTAGCAAGGGTCAAAAGTTAAGCAAAGGTTAAATAGATTAAGTATTAAGTATCTATACTTACATAGATAACACAAATAATCAATATTCAAATATCTGATTTTCGTTAAAGTTTTTGTGAACCAAGCTTTGCTCTTCAGTATAATTATGCAGAAAGTCTAGCTCTAGCTGAAGCATTGTAGAAAAAGTATATTAGTATACGTAGTGCAGAAAGCCCGTTAATTAGACTTCTTCTGATCAATAGAGGATAAGCAAGTAAGCAATATGAAGTTTTTATGCAGATTATTTCACCTACTGAATGATGTCAGTAACCTTTCTTTACATTTATCAAACTAGTTGATTCTCCTAGTTAATACTAATTTATAAAAGTTAATTGATATTTGTTGTCAAAGTAACTCTTTAAGTTAGAAACTAAGAGTAAAAGAGCAGTAATTATTTCGTATTATGAATACACTTGCTACAGTTGCATTCAAACGGTCAATTTGGCAACCCGCCATTATGTTGACCTTGGGTTTTTGGTTAAGTGCTAGTGTAGTTTTAGATTGGGTAATAATGCCTAGCCTTTATCTTTCTGGTATGATGACCGAAGCTGGTTTTACTACAGCTGGCTATGCAATTTTTTGGAATTTTAATCGGATTGAATTGTTATCTGCTGCGGTAGTTTTAACTGGTGTGTTGGCTTTGAGTAAAACCAAGCATAACTGGCATCCTAACACCATTGTTTTTGCTATTATTTTGCTCACAGTCTCTCTGCTAGAAACTTACTTTTTAACTCCAAATATGTGCGCTGCTGGAATTCATCTCAATTTGTTTGAAACAGCTACAGTTCCAGCATCAATGGATTTACTACACGGCGGTTACTGGATATTAGACGCAGTTAAGCTAGTGACTGGAGGAATATTGTTAAGCCAATGCTGGCGGATACAAGTTGAATAAATAAAGGGAATGGGGAGTAGGAAGGACAAAACTTCTCCACCGTTACCTATTGAAGACTCGTGACAAAAATTGAATGTGAAAAAACCCCAGTTTTTTAGAAAAACTGGGGTTCTCATTTTTCAGTAATAATTTAGGGTGTTGGTTCCGAGTCTGGGGATTCTTCGTTGTTAAAAAACAACAACCTTGTAGCTAGGATGGCAAAACCCACAGCCGCGATCGCTTTTAAAATCCGTGTAGGTAATAACTCTGCAACTGCACCGCCAGCTAATGCACCTAAAAGACTGGTTAATAATAATGCGCCTGCTGTACCGAAAAATATCGCTTTTTGAGATTGACCACGACTCGAAAGTGCGATCGCCGCTAACTGGCTTTTGTCGCCTAATTCTGATAAAAAAACTGTAATAAAGCTTAGTCCTAAAAGATGCCAATCCATAAATTTAGAGCGAGTAAGGAATAAATAGGGAATGTAAACTAACCTTGCAATACATCCCAAAACAGCATCACTGAAATTAATAGCAACATGACTCCGGCGGATCTTTCTACAGTTTTGGGACTGAGACGGCTAGATATCCAACTACCCAAGAGTACACCTAGCAAACTTGTTGTGATTAGTGCAGCCCCCGATCCTAGAAAAACTACCCAAGGTGCATGAGATTCTGCACTCATTAATAAAGTCGATAGCTGAGTTTTATCACCAATTTCTGCAAGAAAGATGGTAATGAATGTTGTGCCAAACACTACAAATGCTGATTCCTGCTTTTTGTGACTAGCAGTAATTATAGTAGTGAGTTGAGATGTAGTATCTTCCTTTAATTCTGGCAGGTCTTTCGCAGAAATAGCTACGGGTGCAGAGTCGAGTTTCACAGGCGTAGTTTTGTTGCTAGGTTATTTTCATATTCTTCTCATTTTCTCAGATTGTTGTCATAAATTGCAACTATTTGGCGTGAATATATGGCAACAGTAAAATAGTTACAATAAGTGATACCATTGATTGGTTGCAAAAAATGTTATGGAACGTGAAGCTTTAACAATCCGTTTTCCCTCTGAATTACTTGCCAAAGCCAAAAAACTTAAAGATGACGGTGAATCCTTTAATGACTTAATAGTTGAGGCTTTAGAACGAGAGGTAAAGCGCAGGCGGGGATGGGCTGCACATCAACGAATTCTCGCCCGTAGCGAAATCATCAAAGCCAAAACTGGTATACAACCAGCCTCTACAGATTTGATTCGCAGTCTCAGAGAGGATAAGGAGCTACATGACTAGAGTTTTGTGTATAGATACCAGTGTTTGGATTCCCTACCTTGTCCCAGAGGCTGATCAAGCACAAGCAATAACCTTAATAGCAGAGGCTTTAAGCTTGAATATCCGCTTAGTAGCTCCGGCTTTTGTTTGGGCAGAAGTTGGTTCTGTACTACGCAAGAAAACACGAATGGGATTCATCACTACAGAAGAAGCACTAGGTTTTTTTGAAGACTTCTGCGAACTTCCAATTGATTATCTTGAAGAAGAAACAATTCGGTTACAAAGTTGGGAAATTGCGGATAAATATCAATTATCAACTCTTTATGATGCCGCATTTCTCGCTTGTGCTGAGATGACATCTGCTGAGTTTTGGACTGCTGACGCTGCACTGATTAGACAGCTCACACCGAGACCATCTTATCTGCGGGAGATAGGGAAAATATAGAGATTTTTCAATAAATAATTTGTTTGAAGTCAGGATTCCCGTCTCAACGGACAGTATGTACGATAAACAAATCAATCATCCTCTACGAATTTGGTGGGAAGCAGCTTTAAAATGATGTTTCAGATTAGAATTAACTTCACATAACTTTAAATCCCTACGGCTTTATCGAAGCGCAACATTTCTAAAGAGCGATCGCCATATACCCCTTCAATTTGTTGGCGACAGCAATCTATAGCAAAATCATTCAGTTCTTCTGGCTCAATCCCATACATATCTTGAAACGCCTCAGCTTCTACCCGACAGAAGCGCGGACGGTTGGGGTAAATCTGGCATTCTCTTGTCTCGTGGTCAAAATTGATGCACCAGCCATCTTTGCCTACCATACTCAGGTACAGTTCTAACTCCTCTGGTAAGAGATATTCGTCTAAATCGGGGCGTTCTGCTGGGTCGAGATTACAGCAGGCTCCACATTGTTTGACACATTGCCAGTTTGCCATTTTATGTTTTTTCCTATAATTTTGTTAAGTAAATTAAAACTCGCATACCATTGCCGGATATGATCAAATGCGGGTTTTGCAACTAATTGATTATCGAACTGTTTTAAGATAATTGGGAGGAAAGAGAAAAATGTTTGACGGTATCATTAGCGCTGTCACCAGTATCAATTGGGAAGTTATTTTCCAGCTACTCTCTGTAGCACTAATTGTCATTGCTGGGCCTGCTGTAATTTTTGTTTTGGCTTTTCGCAACGGCAACCTGTAAAAGTACTGAGTCACCGAAGTTTGCTCAACGGGGGGAACTCCCCGAACTTTGCTCAACGCGGGGAACCCGCGCACGCAAGTTCTCTCCGCACGCAACTTCTCGCTGAGTTTTGAGTGCTGAGTGAAAAATCGGTATTCATGACTCAGCATTTATGTATGATAATGCTTGCAACGCTGCTTGGATAATGGAATCATATTGTGGTTGAGATATATCAACCTCCATAGCATTTTCACGACTGGTTCCCAATAGACCAATTATGCTTCCTGGGTGCATAACAAGAATTTTACCTTCAGGATTTTTAATTCTGAGTTCTGGTAAAGAGTTATTTTGATAGATGCCACAAGTATATTGACGTTGCTTGTACTCAAAAGCGGTTCTAAGTGAGTTGGGTAGCGCAGTGTAAAAGATTTGCGTAGCAACTGTTGTTAATCTGACTCCAAGCAACTCTAATTCAATCTTAGTATTGCCGTTAAAAGTGTTTTCGCGCAACTTATAAGCGATATCAACACGTTGTGGTAAGGGGAAGTAATCACGCCAACGCCAAGCGATCGCCTTAATTGTATATTGCTGATCATTGATAGTTTGAGCGAGTGTTACCTTAATATGACCCTTACCCACAATTTGCTGTTCAATGACTTGCACATTTGCAGTCCAAAAAACTGGGTCAGGGTTATCGATACCGCAAGGATGCAGTGCATTTAGTTGTTGAAAAAGCTGCTGATTGATGTGATCGAAATTAGCTTGAGCATCAATCTTGAGGAGTGGTTTGAGGTGTTGCGGTTCTAGACACTGGTTAGCAAAATCTATTAAACGCGATCGCACCAATTCTAAATTTTCTGCTGGTAACGAAAATCCTCCCGCCGCTTTGTGTCCGCCGAATTTACCTAACAAATCTCGACAGTATTCTAACGCTTCAAACACATGAAACTCAGGAATTCCCCGCGCCGAACCACGGATGTGTCCTGCATCTTCATACGTACCAATAAATACAGGCACACCGTAACGTTCTACTAAGCGTGAGGCAACAATCCCAATTACTCCATGATGCCACTCTGGTTGCACAACAACTAATACCCGGTCTTGCGGTAAAGAGGCGATGAATTCTGATTCTACATAAGCGATCGCTTCTTGTTCAATCTCCTCGCACATTTGCTGACGGCTAGTGTTTGTTTGTTCACACTGCATTGCTCTTGTCAGTGCAATTCCCATATCATCGGTAGTGAGCAAATCAATTACCGTCTGAGGATCGCCAATTCTACCAACTGCATTAATCCTCGGCCCAAGACGAAAGCCAATATCTTCAGGTTTGAGCGACTTAGAAGAGGAAACGGGGCTGGGGGCTGGGGGAAAAGGGGAAGAACTTGCACTCAAGCTTCCCCCTTGCACCCCTGCTTCTTTAGCTTGTACCCCAGCGATTTGAACTAATGCTTGCACACCTGGTAATCTAGATTTGGGTAAATGTTTTAAACCGCGTTTTACCCAGCGACGGTTGACACCAGTTAAAGGCGCTAAATCTGCAATGGTTCCCAGGGTGAATAATTCTAGCATTGGCTGAATTAAGCCTCTGGTTTCGCCTAGCTGTTGTGCGAGACATACCGCCAGAATGTAAGCTACACCAACACCAGCCACCCCGCGGTAAGGTGAAGATTCAGCGATGAGTTTGGGGTTGAGGATAGCGTCAGCTGGGGGTAATTGTTGGGGGATGTCGTGGTGGTCGGTGACAATGACCTTTACACCGAGTTCTCTAGCTCTAGCGATCGGTTCATAAGCAGAGATACCATTATCGACAGTGAGAATTAGTTTGACACCTTCACTGTGAAATTCTTCGACGATGCGTTTGTTAATACCGTAACCTTCGTGCATCCGACTAGGAATAGCATAATCTACCTGAGCGTCCAAAGCCCGAAGACTCCGCAACAGTAATGCAGTGCTAGTCATACCATCTGCATCATAGTCTCCACAGATAGCGATTTTACTTTGAGATGCGATCGCCTCTTGCAACAACTCCACACTCATCGCCAAATCAGGAAATTCTTCTAAAGGGGAAGGTAAAACTATCGATTCTGGCTCTAAAAATGCTTGCGCTTGTGCTGGTGTTTCAATCCCACGATTGATTAATAACTGGCTGATGATGGGAGAGAGATTGATGGAAACTGCCAGTTTTTGGGCTAAATCTGTTTTTTGGGGATAAATTTGCCAACGCTGATTAGGTAAGCGTCTGCGAATTTGTGAACGTTCAGGTAAAGGTCGGTCTAGCACGATGAAGGACGATAGTTGGGAGTTGGTGCGTAACTCTTAACTGATAACACTTTTAAAGCACATTATCTTATTGATTGTAGAGAATGTATACTGAGCGATCGCACTAAAATCAAAAAGGTGTAACTTCAAGGAGTTACACCTTTTAATACATAAGATATAGCTGTAGTTAAAAGCATGAATGCTAAGAATAGTAATACTTTTACCTTCTGCCTTCTGCCTCCTGCCCCCTGCCTCCTGTGATAGGTTCAAAATGTTCAACCGTCGGAAACGGCTCATAAAAATGGTGGAGTAGTTGTTTCCATTGCTGATATTCAGGTGAACCTCTAAACCCGATTGTATGCGCCTCTAAAGTTTCCCATTGCACCAACAATAAATATTTTGCACTCACTTCTAAACATTTATGAAGTTCATGGGATATATAGCCATTCATTGATGCAATGAGAGGTGAAGCCTGTTGGAAAGCGGTTTCAAAATCTTGCTCTGTGCCAGTTTTGACACTAAGCATTACTGCTTCCAGAATCATAATGTAGGATTACAAAACATTTATCCTACCATCATCTTGAATGTAAACCGAGCGATCGCCAGGAACGCGCGCAGTTGGACGCAGTTCTACTCGCAAGGTAGCTAAATTAGGTCGAGAAAGATTAGCTTCTACTGACCTACCCGTGTTATCCCAAAATATTAAAGATGTATTTGGCTCAGTACCTTCTAGCTGATCTAGATATAAATTTTGTCCAGGATTTAGGGAAACCGGGTCAGTAATTGAAGGTTTTTGTAGTTGAAGCACACGGGGTGTTTTGTTAACTACTTGCACGCGGATACGTTGCCCTGGTGTAAATTGAAGTGGAGCCTTACCACAATTAGAAGCACAAGTTCCCGCCATTGAAATTTTAGAATCATTGCTGGCTGTCAATAGCAAAGTAGCGGTAATTAAAAAAGCTGATATTAATTTAGACATATCAGAATTTACACAGTTGGTATTTATGTAGATTTGAATACCTCAGCGTAACACCGTACTTAATAAATTGTGTATTAGTGTAAATCCTGATGCGAAAAGAGTGTTGAGTGCTGAGTCATTCAAAACTATCACCTCTCATCCTCTCTGCGACTTTGCGCTACACCAGTTGCTACAACGCGGGGAACCCGCGCAAAGCACTGGCTCCTCTGCGTGAGACATTCTAAAAAATGTTGGGTTACAGCACAAAACTCATCCTTGCGCCTGCACCCAACCAACCATCACTATTTGCTTTCCTGCATACTTCTGACGATTTTAGTCACCAGCTTTCTGGGGGTGAATCTAACAGTTTCGGTGAGTAGTTTATTTTTTAAGCCTGGAACAACCACAGTTTTGTTATCAAACAAAGCTTCGTAGCCGATTTTAGCCACAGTTTCCGCATCCATAATTTTTTGACCGCTGACAAGTTTCGAGTCTTCCATTGCGGCGCGTTTTTGGAAATTGGATTCTGTCGGCCCTGGACAAAGTGCAGTTACAGAGACACCTGTACCTTCTAATTCATTAGCGATCGCTTCTGAAAATGATAATACATAAGCTTTACTCGCATAATAAACTGCCATTAACGGCCCTGGTTGAAAAGCCGCAGTCGAAGCCAAGTTCAAAATTTTGCCATAACCTTGCTTCACCATATCCTTGAGAAACAACTTAGTTAAATGAGTCAGACACATCACATTAACTTGCAGCATTTGTAATTCCGCAGTTAAATCTGTTTCGTTAAACAAACCATAACTAGCAAATCCCGCATTATTAATCAGAACATCAACCTTAATTGATGCTTGTTGTAACTCCGCAAAAATTTCATCTGGCGCAGCAGGATTCGCCAAATCTTTAGCGATAACTTTGACATCAATTCTAAAGTTAGTTCTTAATTCCGCAGCAATTTGATGGAGTTTTTGCTCACTTCTGGCAACTAATACCAAATTGTATTTATCTTGAGCAAATAACTTAACAAATTCATAACCAATCCCACCAGATGCACCAGTAATTAGCGCAGTTTTTTTGCGATCGCTTTGCATAACTTTACCTTGGTTATTACTCACGCCGATAATTGACTACAGCCACATCAATCATGTTTCCTCACACAACTCAAACTTCCTCTTTCCTTTGCGCCACTTTGTCTGGAAAAGTTTCCTACAGAGGGAAATCCTTCTGAAAACTTTTCGCTGCGTATACCTTAGCGTAACTCTGCATTTAACAAATTATTGCCATTGGGAAATTTCTAACTTAATTGCTGCTTTTGTCCCCACAACATCACGACCGCGCTGAGGTAAGAGAATATCAGCACCTACGCCGAGGTCAATATTTGGCTCTAAATTTTCAGAGTTCCAACAGTATTTTGCTTTGTATGTATCATCTTCAGCTGTGACATCCACAATTAAATAATCAGACCATACAGGTAACTGGTCGATGTGACTATCAAACAACCAATCTCTTTCTTTCTTTGTAAACGAATGCAACGCCAAACGAATTGCATATCTACAAGTATTATCCGTATTCACTGCATAGCGGGGAATTAAGAAAGCTGTAAATAGTGGTACAGGCTTATCTCTGGTTAGTTCCACTGTAATAGGACAATAACGGTCAATAGCTTGTTCGTGTATGGGAGTAGGAAGACCGCGCAAAGCTACCCGAACTTCCATCTGGTAAAAAGTATTTTGGCGATCGCTTAATTCTACATTACTCAGAGACAGCTTGACCTTGATATCACCAAACAAAAACCTTTGCAGATTTTGATAGGCTTCTTCTGAATTCACCATCCCATAGCGTCCACCATGAGTGCGATGAATATAAGCGCGATGCGCTCCTCTAACATAAGCTTTATCTAGCTGAACTAAACCATCACTTTGTGGCCCTACAGCCTTTTGTGACAAACCAGCACCACTTTCATAATCACGCGCATTCGTACCAATAATACAAAAAACGCGGTCTGGTGAAAAAGCATCATCTAGACTTTGCGGATCAAAAGTTTGTGGTAGAGAACGCGTTAAGTCAAGTTGCTTTTCTGGTGTGAAATATTCATACATTCTTTGGGGGCCAAAATCATCAGAATTATTCCATTTCAATGCGTCTCTGGCACCTTCAATTAAGCCGCTACCAACTTGAAAATAAATCCCACCATGCGGTGTACCATAAGTAAATAATTTATCAATATGATCTTCAGCTTTTTCGCCGTTATCTGGATAAATTTTTTGCATCAAACTGCGACAGACCAGACCTCCCATTGAGTGAGCAATTAAATGAACTTTTCCTGCTCCACTTTCATGTTTTACAATATTAATTAAGTCTCTTAAACCCTTAGCTATTTCCTCCATTTCTAGTCTGACTGTGTTTTCATCACCAAAACTAGGAGAAGTCATATCATAAAATCGATAAATCCAAATAGTTTTGATATTACTACTCAGTTGCTTATTATCAAACACAGGGCGATAACCGTGGTCAGCCATCAAGCGTAACAAAGGACTCTCGAAAAAAAACTTTTCGGGAGTACCTTTTTCTCCTACGCGAATATGAGTTGAACCACTATTAAATCCATAAAATGGATCATTTACAGTTTGGTCAACATCTTTATCTGTACCTGCATAGCCGCGAACATAAATAATTGGCAAATAGTGCATTGATATCCTCCTTGTTTATTGTTATTAGTCATTAGTTATTTAACTAGTAACTCTTGATTATTGACTCTTAATACAAATATTTATCGTTCCCAAGTTACACCTGGGAACGACTAGTTAAAGACCAAGCACTCTGATGAGTTGTTTTAGAAAGTTTTCACAAACTCGATCAGGGCTTTTTTGTCATCATCAGATAAATTAGCACCAAAAGTATGACCCCTATCTTCAACAAAGTCAGGAGATTTATTCGCTCTTAATAAGACACGGGCGAGTTTACCTTTGATGCCGCCTTCTGGCCTTAAATCT
This sequence comes from Nostoc sp. C96, assembly GCF_059384975.1. Classification (NCBI taxonomy): domain Bacteria; kingdom Bacillati; phylum Cyanobacteriota; class Cyanophyceae; order Nostocales; family Nostocaceae; genus Nostoc; species Nostoc sp. C96. The sequence goes on from NZ_CM182020.1 coordinate 4,773,076, forward strand.
TGGAATAAGTTACCCAGATTAAGAGAAGTAATTGCCTCTCTCATATTGACATTTGCCAACAAGTTGACAGGCATACCTTTAGGTACAGGTAAACGTAATCTGGGATTGGGATCTCCTGGGGGCAAATCTAATTTAGATTTGCGGTCAGTTCTGCTGATAATGCCTTCACGTTTTTCTGGCCAGAGCATTTTTTCCATAGCATCGGTATAGGCTGCTATCCGACCTTTCACAGAAGGATCTTCGTTATACAAACCTAGAGTGTTGTTATGAAGAAATGGTGCTGTTGCCCAAATACTGATTAGTGAAGGTGTGCGGTAATATCCCAAGCCACCATCTGGTATTTGAAAACTAATAGGTTTGGCTTCGTTGAAGGGATTATACAGCTTCAGTTCGCCAGGAGAAGGTAGTTCTTTATAAGTTTTAGAAGAGAACTCATCCCAGATATGGCCTTTGGTGGCGTTAGTTCCTAAAGAACGGGAAATATTCGTACCAATTAGTGTAGCTGGGTAGCGCTGGTCATCCGATAAGAAATTGTGGTCGAGGAAATTACTACTGAGTACAGATTCTTCGTACCATTTTTTCGCTTGGTCGGGGTCAGCAGCAATTTCAGCAGATGGCTTCTTACTAGAATGACAAGATGCACAGGTATCAGCAAAAACTATCTTGCCGCGTTCGAGAACCTTTTCATCTTTGGTTAAGAAAGCTTCACCATCGGGTGCATCTTTGAGGTGCATCGGTTGGATAGTTTTGAGAAATGCTTCTGCATCAGCCATGCGTGCTTCTGTTTGTCTCCAGCCTTCGCAATTCTTTCTGGCTGTTTCAATATCAAACGGACGTTGCGGAGTTCTTCCTAACATTGCTTCGTGCAAGCTTAACCAGTAGTCACCACACATCCCAATGTTGACGTAAACACGCAAAGAAGCAATAGCTACCCCTGTGGAGTCTGCACCATCTTTGAGAATGTGATTGACATTTTTGGTGGAACCGTCGTTCATCACCTCTGGGTATGTGGGGCGATCGCCTAAATTAAAAATGGCGTTAATCGCATTAGGATTATTAATGTGATCTGTAGCAATCCGCGATGTGTCAGATGTGCCAGGACGTTGAGCATCTAGGACTTGCTTAATGAAGCTATCATCCCTGAGTTTCGTAGAAAATAATTCGCTTTCTTTAATATACTGATTTCCCAAAGCGGGAACGAGGTTTTCCCATTGGGGGTGTTCTTTATCTTTCGGTGGGTTCAGTGGGTCTAAAGCAACGTGGCAAATAGCACAAGACTGGCCAATCAGATAAGGTGGCTCGATTTCCGAATCCTTAATGTATTGGTCATAATTCCATTTTGCTTTGTCAAATTTGGGGTTGGGGAACTTGCGTAACCCAATCACACCAGTAGACAGGGGGTCTTTACACTTATCCAACAAAAACCCATATTCATCTGCTTCTTTGGCTTTTTCACATCCAGGGTCGTTGATTGCGCCAAAACGTTGCAAACGCTGATCATGGTCATACTGCTTCGAGTTAATCAGCTGGAGTAAGTCAACACCACCGTGGGTGCGCTTGGCAATGTCTCGATAGTATGTAGCATTACCACCAGTCCATAAGTACCAAGTACAACGACCTCTTTTTTCAGCTTCGGTAAGATTCTCCTTAGTATATGGCGGGAGATATCCGATACCATCGCAGTTATCGGTATAAGCCGCATCATTATACTCATTGGAGATGGGAGCAGGTGTTTCACTATACTCACTAGCTAGAGCTATTGGTGTGCTATACCAACCGCAAAATGTAATTGCGATCGCAGCTAAGACCACCAAACAGCCTTTCCACAATAGGCGTATTTTGTTCATAAAACTCTCAATGAGTAACACCTAAACTTAATCAGGTGCATCTTAATAACAAAGCTTCACAATTAATTCGCTATGTTCCTGATTGATCCTTCAGAGATATTTAGCGAATAAATCATATTGCACCTTAATTTAGGCACTGTCATCTATGAAGTTACTACACAAGCTTGGCAAACGTCACTAAAAAATTTGCTCCTTTGTGAACTGATTTCTTTAAAAAATTGTAAATTTATCCTGGTGTAACAAACTGTATTTGTTATCTTGTAAGCGACATTTCAAACTAGGCTAATTTTGTAACAAATTGTTGTGTAGGAGAGTGCGTTAATATTGCGTTAACCTTGGTATCAAAAAAAGTATTTCTTAAGATTTGATTCGTTGAAGTTGCTAGTTTCACTCAGTTATAAAAAAATCTGATTTAATGGCTCAACCTTTATCTGGTAAGCCTTCAGTTTAATATTTGGGCAGCAAACTAAGTAACAAAAAATTAATCTTCTACATCACATCCGAAAAACATAATCTTGAACTTGTAAGTATTCAAAACAAAATCCCACAGTATCTATCAATAGTAGTTATCTGGGTAGTTTTTGTTTACACAGTAACGCTAGGTGTAATTTTTTTACACCTAACCCCCAACCTCTTCCCTTGTAGAGAAAGGGAGCAAGAATCAAAGCCTTTCTCCTCCGGGGAGAGAGGTTTGGACAGGAGTTAAAAAATAAGTCGCACTCGCGGATTAATACTTGATTCTATTGCAAATCGGAAGGAGAGTATGGAAAACGATATTATCTTTAAGCCATTGCAATTTCGGAATCTCACTGTCAAAAACCGGATTTTTCGCTCCAGTATATCCGGTAGGTGGGATAACTATGATGGTTCTGGTACTCAAGCCAGAATTAACTGGGAAGAAAAATTTGCCCGTGGTGGAGTTGGTGCAATTATTACTTCTTTTGTACCAGTAGCAATTCGTGGTCGAATTATGCCTAATTACGCCACAATTCACTGCGATGACCGGATTCCTTTTTGGCGCAAAGTAGGTGAAAAAGTCCATGAATATGACTGTAAATTAATTTTGCAACTCAGCCATTCTGGAAGACAGCAAGACATTGGTGGTGTAGAAAACGACGGTTTAAAAGCCTTAAGTTCTACCAGCAAAACTGAATCATTTCACGGCTTACTCTGCCAAGCAATGACTTTGACAGAGATTAAAGAAACCATTCAAATGTTTGCTGATGGTGCTAGACGGGCGCGTTTAGCTGGTTTAGATGGTATAGAACTACACAGTGGTAATGGTTATTTATTCAATCAATTTCTCAGTTCTGGAATTAACGATCGCACTGACGAATATGGTGGTTCACTAGAAAATCGGGCGCGATTTTTATTAGATGTCATTCGAGCGATTCGCAAAGAAGTTGGCGAAGACTTCCACCTACAATTTAAAATTAGTGCCATTGATTACAACGATGCTGTGATTCCTTGGGAGAAACCAGGAAATACTTTAGAAGAATCGGTACAGATTTGTAAATGGGCTGAAGAAGCTGGTGCAGATGCAGTCCACGTATCGGTAGGAAGTTTATTTCCTCATCCCCTAAACCCCATTGGAGATTTTAATTTTGAAGTCATCACTAAAACCTATGACACAATGCTCTCCAGCGGTAATCAAACAATTCGCAACTACATCTTATTCCGCTACAAATTGTTGAATCCAATTTTCAAATTCTTGTGGAATCGGGTGAAGAAACAACTCCCACCGCCAGCATTGAGTGGTAATTATGTTTCTGATGATGAAATGAGAAAACTATTGATAGAAAACCAAGGAAGAAATTTACTTTCATCCCGCGCCATTAAACAAGCCGTCAATATTCCGGTTTTATGTACTGGTGGTTTTCAACAAGGTTCATTTATTCGCCAAGCCATTGACGACGGCTATTGTGATGGTGTGACAATTGCTCGACAATTGATTGCCAATAACGATTTACCAAAACAATTACAACAAGGTAAAGACTTACCAGATAGACCATGTACCTATTGCAACAAATGCCTACTCAACGTCATTGAAAACCCCTTGGGTTGTTATGAATTAAGTCGCTTTGATAATGACTATGAAGCGATGATGGCAGAAGTTATGTCAGTATTTCATGGCGATGAGTCAGCAAAACATAACGTCGAAGTTCCAGTCTTACATGTTTAATTTGTCATTTGACCATTGACCATTGACTCTTGACTATTAACCAGAGAGTGACTTTGTAATGACTCAAACAAGCCCTACGCTAGTTCCCAGCGTTGTTAAGGGAACTAAAGCGGTTTTCAAGTGGGTTTTGGGTGCAATTGTGGGAGTTATCGCAGTAATTGTATTTCTGATTTGGCCTGCTATTTCTAACTCCCCAGTTGATTACGCCGATATCCAAGACCATTTTAAATACGGTTCTATTGGTAGTGAAGAAGTAAATGGCGTTCCGTATTGGATATGGAAAGTTCTGCCAGAATTATTTCCTGATAAATTGCCCGATAAAGGTTATACTTCCTTGGGCTTTATTCAAGAGCCGGGAAAGGATTTACCGATTGGGTTTTCGCAACGGCGGGTAATTATTAACCGTGTTGGTTTGAATTGTGCTGTCTGTCATACAGGTACACTGCGCGATACAGAAAATAGCGATCGCCAAATCAAGACAGCAATGCCGGCTAATGTAGTAAACTTGCAGGGATACATCAAATTCCTATCCGAAGTTGCTATAGATCCGCGCTTTACAGCCAACCGGATGCTCCCAGAAATTGAAAAGATTAGTGGCGGTATTAACCCAATTGAAAAATTAGTTTATCGCTTTATTGCCATTCCTCAAACGCGCGACGCACTAATTAATCAAAGAAGTCGCCTGTCCTTCATCTATCAGCAACCAGATTGGGGGCCAGGTAGAGTAGATACATTCAATCCTTATAAAGCAATTCAATTTCATTTCCCAATGGATCAATTGCGTGAGGATGAATTAATTGGCACATCAGATTTCCCCTCCGTTTGGAATCAAAAACCGCGCAAAGGAATGGAATTACACTGGGATGGGAATAACGAATCTGTTGACGAACGAAACAAAAGTGCTGCTTTAGGTGCAGGAGTTACACCCACCACAATCGATTTAGATCGAATTCAACGAGTAGCTGATTGGTTGTGGACATTACCACCACCAAAATATCCCTACGAAGTTAATCAAAATTTAGCAGCTACCGGAGAAACACTATTTACCAATAATTGTGCTAGTTGCCACGCCTTTGGCGGAAAATATACAGGTAAAGTTGTTCCTATTCAAGAAATTGGTACAGACCCCCATCGTCTCAATTCCTTTACCTACCAAACCCTATCTAACCAAAATACTTTGTATGCAGGTTATCCTTGGCGGTTTAATCATTTCCGCAAAACGAATGGCTACGCCAATGCACCACTAGATGGTATTTGGTTACGTGGCCCTTATTTGCATAATGGCTCAGTTCCCACATTACGAGATTTGCTGGAAAAACCAGAGAATCGACCCAAAGAATTTTATCGGGGTTATGACGTAATTGATCGGGAAAAAGTCGGGTTTGTGTCAACTGTTGCCCAAGAAAATGGCAAACAATATTTTAAATTTGATACGACTAAACCTGGAAACAGTAATAGTGGTCATGTATATGGAGTAGAACTCTCACCAGCAGAAAAAGATGCTTTGGTGGAGTACATGAAACAACTGTAATTAGGAGCCTAAAAAAAATGAATAATTATGCAAAATGGTTTAGCCGTGTAACTTGGCTGGGCATTATTGTGAATCTGGTTTTTGTCATTGCCTCGTGCTTTTTTCCAGAGTTAATGTTGTGGTTTTTAAAGATGCACCAACCCGACCCAATTATTTGGGTGAGAACGGCAGGAATGCTGTTATTTATCATTAGTGCATTTTACATTCCCGGAGCCATAGACCCTTATAGATATCAGGCAACTGCTTGGATTTCTATCTTTCCTTCCAGAGCCTTTGGTTCGACATTTTTTATTTGTGCCGTGTTCTTTTTTGGGCAAGATAAAGGCTTTTTATCTATTGCCTTTGTTGACTTATTTTTTGGTGTAATAGAAGCAATTTTATTAACTCTAGCTTTGCGGAGTGGAAATGCTGAGGCGATCGCCAAAGAACCAGTCAAACAATTCTCCTGATTTCTACCAAGGAGCAATGTAATGTTATGAAAATTTTCAAAGAGAAATTAGGCAGAATTCTCGTCAGCATTGCTTTAGTTTTTGTGTTGTTAGTCGGGGGAGTAGGCTACACAGCTTGGTATCATTTATTTCGGGATGTACCGCTGACCTACAAATCTCCGGAAGAACATTTTAAATATGGTTCCATTGGTACAGAAGCAGCCCAAGGGATACCTTATTGGATTTGGTTAGTACTTCCCCGCATCTTTCCCGATAAACTACCAGGGCCAGGCGGTTACACTTCTTTAGGAATTACCTGGGAAGAAGGCAAAGAAACCCCAATTGGTTTTACTAAAAAAACCATTGGTTTTCCCCGCGTAGGCATTACTTGTGCGGTATGTCATACGGCTACCTATAGAACTAGTCCCTTAGAAAAACCTCATATTTTTCCCGCTGGGCCTTCTAACAAATTCAACTCCCAAGCTTATGTGCGCTTTTTGGGTGCAGCCGCCAGCGACCCCAGATTTACCGCAGACTATATCCTGGATGAAATCAAATATAATCATGAGTTTTCTTGGGTAGAAAACTTACTTTATCGCTTTTTGATTATTCCCCAAACTAAAAAAGCCCTACTGCAACAAAGCGCCGACTTCGCCTGGATGGATTCTCGTCCCAACTGGGGGGCTGGTCGGATTGATCCCTTTAACCCAGTCAAATTCAACACTTTAAAACTGCCCAAAGATGACACTATCGGTAACTCTGATATGATGCCAATTTGGAATCAGGCGTTACACAAGGGATTTGCTTTGCATTGGGATGGTTTAGAAACTTCTCTCAAAGAAACTGTACAAACAGGCGCAATTGGGGACGGTGCAACTAAAGATTCTTTACCTGTAGCTGATTTGCAACGAGTAGAAGACTATATCAGCACACTTTCACCACCCAAATATCCCTTTGCAATTGATCAGAAATTGGTGAATAAAGGGAGTCAAATTTTTGCTAATACCTGTGCATCTTGTCACGCCTTTGGTGGTGAAAGAACAGGTACAGTTATACCTGTAGACGAAGTAGGAACAGACCGCCATCGTCTAGATATGTGGACACAACAGGCCGCCGACACCTACAACCACTTTGGTGACGGTTATCCTTGGGACTTTAGCCAACTACGGAAAACTAACGGCTATGTGGCTGTATCTCTGGATGGGCTGTGGATTAGAGCGCCATATTTGCATAATGGTTCCGTTCCATCTCTGCAAGATTTGTTAGAAAAACCAGAGAATCGTCCCCAAACCTTTTATCGGGGTTACGATGTTTACGATTCGCAAAAAATTGGCTTTATTTCCGCAGGAGAAGAAGCTAAACGTGTAGGTTTTAAATATGATACGACCGTTGCTGCCAATTCCAATCAGGGACATGTTTATGGTACTGATTTGCCCAGTGACGATAAAAAAGCACTGATTGAGTACTTAAAAACTTTGTAGACCTGAGCCGCATCGTCGTTTCGCCAAAACTTGCAGAAAAGGGGTGTTGTAATGGCTACAGACTACGTTTTGTTTATTCATGGCGTGACTATCCGCAACCCGAACTACGCTGATGAACTGTTTCAACGGTTAGCGCAAAGTGCGAGCGATCGCAATTTTCAAAACATCCCTTTTTACTGGGGTGATATCAATCAACAACCAGAAACTAAACTACTGGGACAACTCAGAAGTTCATCCGATTGGAATCAGATGTGGTTCCACAACATTCGGGAACAGCAAATTCTTCCTTTTACTGGAGATGCTGCACTTTATATCAGCCGTTATGTAGGCGCAAAAATCGTTCGCAAACTCAAAAAGCAGGTGGCTGACAGTGGACTGCTGAACGCCAAACCCGATGATCGACTGCATATAGTTACCCACAGTTGGGGAACAGTCATGTTATTTGACATTTTGTTTGCCAGTCGGTGGGAAAATAAAGATGCACCCGCCCATGATGATGTGATGGCTATTCGGGATGCCATTTTTGGCGTAGAAGGGGAAAACCGCGATCGCTATGAAGGAATTAAAATTGCCAGTATTCACACAATGGGTTCACCTGTAGCCATTTTTAGTTTGACCGATGTCAAATCAGATCAAGATGAGACAGGTGCAAGCAGTAGTCACGACATTACACCCAACCTCCAAACATTCGTAGGTCAAAATGAGACAGGTGCAAGCAGTAGCCACGACATTACACCCAAACTCCAGACATTATTAAAATCTCTGCAAGAACAAGCAAGCCCAAGAGAAAAACTACCTTGGTGGAACTATATTCATCCTGCTGATCCCATCGCCTACCCACTGCAAAAAATGATGACAGATTTAGTGGATGGTTACACTGAATACTTGGATATCCAAGATACTATCACCCACAGCACAGGATGGTTAGGCTGGTTAGAAAATCTCATTGCACAAACTCCACTTGCACAAACCAATTTACCTTTACTGCTGTCTCTGCTACCTGATAATCCACATGGTAGCTATTGGCACAATGATGACGTTATTCAAAAAATCATTCACGTTGTGAAAAACAAGACTCCCAAAGCTAATTCACTTTCTCGTTCTGTTTAAGTGTAACTCTTGTGGTGCATGCAAGATGCCTGCACAAGTTCAGTAGATTGGGTAGAGGAACAAAACCCAACATCATCAAAACTTTGTTAGATTTCGTTATCGCTACCATTCTATGAACTGAGTAATTATAAATTCCCTACTCAAAAATCATCATGAAACCATATTTACCCCAGGTAGATCCTAATCCTAACATCCGCAAAGATGAGCTAGTCAAAAACCAAACAGATTATAAATTTAATCACAATTATCTAGCTCCTATTCCCGTTATAGATAAAGTTCCTCACCAAGAATTATTTTCCGCAGAATATACGGCTAAACGCCTCGCTAGTATGGCAAATTTAGCACCAAATATGCTGGCTGCCAAAGCGAGAAATTTCCTTGACCCTTTAGATGAATTAGAAGAATACGAAGAACTATTAACGCTGCTACCTAAACCAGCAGTGATGAACAATTATAAAACAGACTCATGTTTTGCCGAGCAAAGATTATCAGGTGCGAACCCTTTAGCTATTCGGAGAATTGATAGTTTACCAGAAAGGCTTGGAATAACAAACGCCCATTTTCAAAAATCTTTCGGGACAGAAAGTAGTTTAGAAGCGGCTCTCAAAGAAGGTAAACTTTATCTATTAGACTATCCCACACTCTTTGATATTAAAGGTGGTACTTCTCAAAACCTGAGAAAGTATTTACCTAAGCCTCAAGCTTTATTTTACTGGCAGAGCAACGGTGTACCAAATGGTGGTTCCTTGCGTCCAGTGGCGATTAAATTAAATAATGATGCTGGGACAGATGGATTGATTTACACTCCTGATGACCCTTATCTAGATTGGTTTTTAGCAAAAACCTCTGTGCAGATTGCTGACGGAAACCATCAAGAATTAGGTAGTCATTTTGCTTATACTCATGCAGTTATGGCACCTTTTTGCATTGCGACAGCGCGTCAATTAGCCGCAAATCATCCTATTGCTGTGTTATTGAAACCGCACTTCCGGTTCATGTTATTTGATAACGATTTAGGACGCACTCACTTTTTACAGCCAGGTGGGCCAGTCGATGAATTTATGGCTGGTTCTTTGCAAGAGTCTTTAACTTTTGTAGCTAAAACTTACGACGAATGGAGTGTCGAGAAATTTGTCTTCCCGACATTAATGAAAAATCAAAACATGGATGATCCAGAAATATTACCGCATTTTCCCTTCCGAGATGATGGAATATTAATTTGGGATGCCATTCAAAAATTTGTTACAGACTATCTGCAACTTTATTACCAAACTTCCCAAGATTTGAGCGAAGATTATGAATTACAAAATTGGGCAAGGGAATTAGTTGCTCAAGATGGTGGTCGTGTTAAAGGAATGCCAGAAAAAATTGAAACTATAGACCAATTAATTCAAATTATTACGGTTGTAGTTTTCACTTGCGCTCCTTTCCACTCAGCTTTAAATTTCTCTCAGTACGAGTATATGGCTTTCGTACCGAATATGCCTTATGCAGCTTATCATCCAACGCCAGAAAAAAAGGGCGTGGATATGCAAACTATTATGAAGATATTACCACCTTTCAAGCAAGCTGCTGATCAAGTAATGTGGACACATATCTTAACATCTTACCACCACGACAAATTGGGGTATTACGATGAAGAATTTGCTGACCCATTGGCACAGGAATTAGTGGTGCAATTCCAACAGAATTTGCATGATATAGAACGAAAAATTGATATTAGAAATCAAACTCGTCCTATACCTTATAATTACCTCAAACCTTCGCAAATTATTAACAGTATCAATACTTGATAGGGAGTAAAAAGTAAAAAGTAAAAAATAATTTTGCCTTTTTACTTTTAATTTTTTACTTGATTAATCTTGCATCTATCCACACAGGAGAATCTATATGTCAGATCCGAAAGTCACAGTCACTGCTCGTCTAAAAGTAAAACCGGGTTTAGAAGATAGGTTGAGAGAAGAGTTTGAGCCTGTGATTGCGCTCACTCGTAGCGAAGATGGATGTATTAATTATGATTTACATCAATCCATTGAAGACCCATCTTTGTTTTTGCTACACGAAAATTGGGCTAGTCAAGCAATTTTGGATCTGCATTTACAACAGCCGTATATTCGGGCGCTTGGAGCTAAAGCAGAAGAGTTTTTGGTAGAACCGCCAGAAGTTAAGTTATGGCAACAGATTGTTAATAATTAAATCAAGTTAAGGTTAGATCCCCCCTAGCCCCCCTTTTAAGGGGGGAATTTGAATGTTTATTGCTCATAGCTGCAAAAGGGGGATTTGTGAGTATTTAATTTGGAAATAACTATGACCGCAAAGGTGTTATTGTATGGTGCGACTGGCTATGCAGGGAAATTGATAGCGGAAACTGCAAAAAGTCAGGGTGTAGATTTAATTTTGGCAGGACGCAATCAAAGTGCATTAATGTCAGAGGCTAAAAAGTTAAACTTTGAATTTCGCGTTTTTAGTTTGGATGATTTTCAGGCGATCGCACAATCTCTCCAAGATGTTACAGTTGTCCTGAATTGTGCAGGGCCTTTTGCCAAAACTGCCAAATCACTGGTTGATGTCTGCTTGCAAACTCAAACCCATTATTTAGATATCGCTGGGGAAGTTCCTGAATTTCAAGCTTTAGCCGCACGGAACACGGAAGCGAAAAATGCCGGAATCATGCTACTTCCTGGTGTCGGGTTTGGTGTCGTTCCGACAGATTGTCTTGCAGTTTATCTTAAATCTCAGTTACCAACCGCCGACACTCTCACATTAATCTATGAAACTGAAGGCGGTGTTTCTCAAGGAACTGCTAATACTGTTTTGCCCAGCTTACATGAAATGGGTGTAGTCAGAACTGAAGGTAAATTGATTCCGGCTCGACCAGCCGAGAAAAAACGTCAAGTTGATTTTGGTGCTGGTGTTGTCACAGCGGTAACTAACCCCTGGCGTGCTGATATTGTCACTGCATTTCACAGCACTGGAATTCCGAATATTGAAACTTACACAGTTTTTCCCAACCCTGTAAGTTTCCTCATGGAAAGCAGCCAGTATTTAGGCTGGTTATTTAGCTCATCACTGTTTCAAAGCACCTTAGCTAATTTGATTAAAAAATTACCCCCAGGGCCAAGTGAAGCAGAACGCGCTAAAGGTAAAGTCGGAGTTGTCGGTATTGCGGAAGATAAATCTGGTCGTCAAGTCACAGCGACACTCATCGGCCCGGAAGCATACAATTTTACGGCTTTATCTGCTGTAGTAGTTCTCCAACACATCATCAAAGGTGAAGTAAGGCCAGGATTTCAAACCCCAGCTAATGTTTACGGCGCTGATTTAGTATTAGAAATACCAGGAGTTCAGAGATTTAGCAGTACACCTGTAGTTGTTTAATTGGCTTGGCATAAACTTGTCTCACGCAGAAGCGCAGAAATGCACAGAGGGTAAGAAGTTCTATTTCTTTTTACATCCATTCACCTTGTAAAGTGAAAGCTGCCCAGTAATAAGGTGCAACATATTTTTGAGTGCGCCAAATTTCTAGTTGTGCTTTCCTTAAAGCTGCCGCAGGTGTTAATCCAGTTTTTAGCATATTCTTGTAAAAAGCCTTCATCAATTCTGATGTTGCTTGATCATCAACACTCCACATACTTACCACCACTCGTGGGCTACCTGCATACATAAACCCTCTGGTTAACCCGACTAAACCTTCACCTTTTACTTCTTCTCCTAGTCCGGTTTGACAGGCGCTGAGAACTACTAATTCTGCTTTGAGGTTGAGGTTGAAGACATCGCGCAAGCGTAAAAAGCCATTCTGTGGCATTCCCTGAGGATCAAATAGCGATAATACTACTCCTGATAATTCTGGATGTTTGCTATTGAGAATGCCATGAGTAGCAAAATGGATTATCCGATATTGACTCAAATTTTCGCTGCTTGCTGTTGTTCGACTAGCGTGAAAATCCACAGCTTCCTTGCGTTGATTAACAGGTACAAGAGCCAGAATTTGCTCGGCTTCTTGGCGTGTAAAGCGTAGACGCTCAAAGTTAATATCTGAGTCTGCGGCTGATTTGCTTAAAGCCAAGCTGTCTAAATTGCTTTCTAGCACAGGTGAGTGCGATACTTGTGCTTTATTTTGCAAACGCTCATCATTCCGATTAAAAATAGGATCTGCCAACACAACTAATGTTTTAGGTGGAGATTTGCGTTCTTTGTGTTCACTTCTGAGGATAGCTAATGTTGATGCTGATGGAAGAGTAATAATTTCATGGTTGAGGAGTAATGGTTCATATTTATTACTATTACCCGTTGTGAGAGAAGCAAATGGTACATATTGCAAAGCGCCATCGCTGACGATCGCTAAACGTTGTTTTTGCAATTTTTGGGCGACTGGTGCAAGTATGATTTTAGATAGAGCATCTATAGATTGACTATGCTTTAAATAAGGCATAGTGATTTCTTGACGGAATTTCTGCACAATCGTTTCAATATCTGCTCGCTTGGGTAATTCGTAACTGCTAATACTTTTATTGGTAACTAACCACAAGTAACTGCGCTTTTTCCCCAGAGAATATTCTAAAAGCAAGGTGTTATCGTCCAGGACTTGCTGTTGAATTTGCGCGAGTGCGAGAGGTTGGGGTTGAGTTAGTGCAGCATAACGGGGACTGGTAGCCCGAATTTGTGCCTGGATTTGTTGATATGCTTCTAAAAGTGCTTCATTTTCTTGATCTAAAGCTTGTACCTGTTCTTCAATGTAATTACCTTGTAACAGTTGGATGCGGCGTTTTTCTAAAGCATCAAGTTGTTGCTGCAACTTGCGTTCTTGAACAAGTAATTTTGGCTCTACACCTTGACGAATATCAGTGTTGGCTTCACTCAGCAGTTCCAAAAGACTACGGGCGCGGGAACGTTCGCTGGTTTCTAGTGCTAAAGCCGCATATCCTTGTTCTGGGTGCTGTTTGTGCAATTGCATCAACACATCAATGTAGAACTGATAATAATTTTGTACTGTGGCAAAATATGAGGTGCGGAGTTCTTGAGAGTCAATTTTGCTGCGAAGGTCTTCAACAATTTTGATCACTTTCTCTATCTCCGTCAGGGCTGTATTCAATTCTCCTTGGTCATATTTAACAGTGGCGACGTTATAGATAGTATGAGCTTCTCTAGATTTGTCCCGTAATTGTTGATAGATAGGGAGAGATTGGTTGTAATAATCCAGCGCCTTTTGCTGTTCTCCTAACTGGAAATAAACTTCACCAATGTTATTTAGAGTAATTGCTTGTCCTAATTTATACCCCACTTGTTGAAATATGGGCAGAGATTGATTGTAATAATTGAGCGCTGTTTGTTGTTCGCCTAACTCAGAGTAGATTTTGCCGATATTACTGATAGCAATGGCGTTATCGGCTTTGTCTCCCCCTTGTTGAAATAGTGGTAGAGATTGGTTCAAGTAATCAAGCGCTTTTTGCTTTTCTCCTAAGTCAGAGTAGGTTTTGCCAATACTATTTAGGGTACTGGCGATCGCAGCTTTATTTCCTACTTGTTGTTTGAGAATCAAAGATTGGTTGTAATAATCTAATGCTTTTTGCTGTTCACCTAAAAAACTGTAAACAGTACCGATATTACCTAAAGTTATGGCTTGACCTGCTTTATCTTTTACCAATTGTCTCAGGGGTAGAGATTGGTTGTAATAATCCAGCGCTTTTTGCTTTTCCCCTAATTCTGAATAAATTTTGCCAATGTTATTGAGGAGTGTGGCTTCCCCAGCTTTGTTGCCGATATTTTGCTCTATGCCTAGAGATTGCTGGTAATATTCTAGTGCTTTGTATTTGTCTCCGAAATTGGAGTGAACTTTGCCAATGTAAGCGAGAGTAACGGCTTCTGAAGCGCGATCGCCTGCTTGACGATATAATACCAATGCTTGTTCAAATTTAGCGATCGCCTGTAGTAAATATTCTGATCTGCCTTCCTGATTTCCGCGCTGATATAATTCTTTTCCTTGCCCATATACTTGTTGAGCATTAGCACGAGTCACATTCGGCACATTTGTTTGGGCAATATTTACCGGATACTGTACCGCAGTTGTAGAACTTGCTGCTGAAAGCCACAAAACATTAGTCAAAATAATGATTGTCCAACCCGCTATAAATGGAAGAAATTGCCATTTTATCAAGCCACGTATCTTCCACCTAGCCATAAAATCACCTTTATTCTCTAAATAAATTGCCTAATTTTAGAATTCCCAAAAGTGAGCTAAAAAATTCAGGGCTAATTTCATGTTGGTGCAAAGGAGATAATTATTAATTGATTAACTAAAATTTAAGCTTTGGTAATCATTATTAAGAAAATTTTAAAAATACAATTTAAACTGCTTTTAAATTTATCTAGGATAAAATAAGGCAGTCCATATCAATAATTTATGCAGCCAAAATAGGATTATTTCTAACGTAAAATTTTGAATTTCAGGAACCAATACAAGGCTAATAAACATCTCCAAAAATGATGCAAGGGCGTAGGCTCCGCCTATTCGCCCCTAATTTTGGGAATACAAACTTTAAATGTAGTATGTGATACTGTCAAAACATCTCAGAATTTAGCTTACTCTGTAGCATTTTATTCTTAAATCAATAAAAAATCTATGTATCGATTCCAGGTTAGTGCATATACACAAACTGGTGAATCCATTGCTCTGGTTGGTTCTACTTCCGAGTTGGGATTGTGGGATATTACTAGATGTATTCACCTCCACACCAGTGCCGATCGCTATCCTTTATGGTGGACAGACGAAATTGATATTCAGCCATCTAAAGAATCAGGCGATGGACAGAGAGTGGAATATAAATATGTCCGTTTTGATGCCAAAAGTTGGGGTGAATGGGAAGGTTTTGGGTTCAATCGTTGGTTGCCGATTAATCATCAGCATTCAGGTACTATTGTTGTGGATGATGGGGCGTTCGGTTATTTGCAGCCTTATCCCTTTGGCTATACTGAGCAGCCAACTCCGGTTAAACAAAGTTTGGGAGAAGACAATTTAAAGATCGTCGTCATTGGTAGTTCTGTCGCCTTGGGTCATAAAGCCTGGCTGTTAGACGGTTGGGTTGGACAACTAGAGCAAGCTTTACAGCAAAAATATGACCACAGAGTAGTCAATGTTTCCGAGGTGGGAGCCAATGTAAGCAGAACTATCGCCCGCTTTGGCTCAGTAGTGACACCAGAACAACCAGATGTTGTCATTATTGCCCTGTCGCTCGGTAACGAAGGATTAGCTTATTGTTCTCCTCACGAACGGCGAGCAATCCAAAGGCGGTTTGAAAGCGGGTTGCAGCAGTTGGTCAAAATGACGCGTCAACTAGGAGCGCGGCCGATTTTGGGAAGTGTCTATCCCAATGGTGATTATTCTCCTGAGCATTACTGGCTATTAAAAGAAACACACAATCGGATGTTAAATTGGGGTGTGCCGATTTTGGATTGGTTGGCAGTGTTAGATAATGGTCAGGGAGGCTGGCGTGATGGTATATCTTTCGATCCGGCGCATCCCAACACCATTGGTCATCACTTGATGTATGAGGCGATTAACCTGCAATTATTTGATATCGACAAAGCCGAATTAGCCACAGAAAACCAACATTTTTGGCAACCGAACGAAATCCCCATTTATCTTGATAATGCAGGCTTTTATGTTTGTGCTTGTATTGCAGAGAAGGGTTTACGAATCAGCAATCCATCAAAATACAGTTACACCATTGCACCTTATTGGCAAGAAATCCAAACTGTATTGCAAAATAAAGCCGGATTGCTCCCAGGTATTTACATTGCTAAAAATCCCCAGATAGGAACACTCCCCTTCTTTGCAGTACAGGAAGATGGCGCGATCGCCACAGCCGTAGAAATACTCCCTGGTGCTGATGTCGAATATACTGCATCATTCAATCTCTTTGCGCCGAACAACTCCCAAGTTTTGTTCTATGATGGACATTTAGGAATTTTGCAAAAAGATGAACACCACGTCTGGGTAATCAACGAATCAGACCACGAATACAATATCCATCCCATGTGGAAAGAGGTGCGAAACGCCCTCAAAGCAATGCCAGCGGGTGTTTATGAAGACCCACTGCATCCTGAAATTCCTTTCCGTACAATGATGATTGGCAATCAGGGACTAGAAAGTCGGGTGAAACTCCCACCACAATCTGCGGTGTTATTTCAATATCAATGTAAATTATCAGACATTAGTCGAGTAGCAATTGTCCCATTAGGCGATCGCTGTGCTGTGCGAATGATGCTGTATAAAATGGAATATGACGGCCCGGCTTTTCCCTTTGACCTTACCCGCACTACCAAGATTGCAGACATCGCAGATATCATCGAAAATCGTTTTGATGATATGTGGAACTCCAACTTCCTGCATTACAATCCAGAAGCAGGGAGAATTTACCACAGCAAATGGTCTGGTTTATCCTTTGCCCATGAAGTTGAAGAAACAGACGACCCTGTAAACGATATGTCTCCTGTACATGAACGGATGCGAGTGCGCTATACAGCACGTTCCCAAAGATTTTGGTACACAATTGAAAATTGCGATGAGGTGCTTTTCGTTCGGACTGGGATAGGCGATCGCGGTGGCGTGATAGATTTGCTGAATAAACTAGAAAAACAATGCCAAGGTAAACCATTTCAACTTTTGCTGCTTTCCCCCCAAAACTCTGACGAATTTTTAGACATCCCAAATGTGCTGCATTACAATGTCGAGTTTAATCCTGATCGTATGTATGATGACTTAGAACACTGGATGTACTGCACAGAGATTATGCGCGGAATTCTAGAATCTTTGGGTATTTCCAGCAAAAACCTGTTTTGGTGTCCCCCCAACGTACCCATTAAAGGATAAAAACTCTTGAGACCTTTTTAAATTTTGGATTTTGAATCTTCAATCCAAAATCCAAAATTTAAAATCTAAAATTCGGTCATTAGTCATTTGTCCCTGGTCAATACAAATGACTAATGACAACCTTTACGATTCTGTGATTTAGACGTGTTTTAGTTTAATACAGTAGCAAGCACATCAATTAATACCTGACATAGCGACCAGCAACCCAACGCCGACCGCGCGGTGTTCTTTCCCAGTGCGCGGGAACCCATCTCTGGCGCACAACTTTACGTACAACCACAGGTCGATGGTTATCACGTTTGATAATAACCTGTGCGGCTGATGCTTGAGTTTGCACAGCAAATATTGAAAGTGGTAGAGCTAGTAAGGTTCCAGCAAGGATGCGTTTCATCATATTCAAATCTCCTGGAGTTTCTTATTGCTAAGTTAGCTACAGCCTCCCTCAAGAATTCGTCAATTACACCCGTTAGCTAACCAGAGAAAATACTTTTAGCAACAGCGTTTCCTTTTACGGAATTTCACTAGTAAGACAAGTATTTACGCTAGTAAATCAGGTATATATTATTTTTAAATTCTCAATAAGATTGCTGGTTAACTTTCATTTTCAGTTTAGAAAACTCCGCAGAAATAAGGACGTGAAGAAAGTATTGATTATGAGATGACTAAAGTCATAAACTATTTTGAAATTACGATGTTGCTAATCAGCATTGTGGGATAAAACTCAAAAAAATATGGGGATATGCTCAGGCTTACCCCCATTTTCAAGCATCAGAAATTAGCACTTACGAACTAGCGTTTTGCAACTCAGCAGTGCGGACTGATAGCTGTTGTATCTGAGTACCTCGTTGAACTTTTAGCTGTAAGGATTGACCAAGATTGGTGTTTTCCACAAAGTTCTGTAACTGTTCTGCATTAGTAATGGCTTGTCCATCTATTTGCAGGATGACATCACCACGGCGAATACCTGCTTTAGCAGCTGGGGAATTTTGAATAACTCGCATCACTAAAACCCCGTTCACTTCTGGGATTTCAAATGTAGAGTTGGGGTCGCTGTTATTTTGTTTAGCTAATTCGGGTGTTAATGTAACCATCTGCACACCTAAATAGGGGTGAGCAACTTTACCATCCCGTTCCAGTTGTGTGGCGATCGCTTTAGCTTTATCAATGGGAATAGCAAAGCCAATACCCATCGCATCAGCCCGAATTGCGGTGTTAATGCCAATTACTTCACCACGGTCATTCAACAATGGCCCGCCAGAGTTACCGGGGTTAATTGCTGCGTCGGTTTGAATAAAGTCTAAGCGTTTGTCAGAAATTCCCACTTGGGCGCTAGAACGCTTGAGGGTGCTGACAATACCTAAAGTAACTGTATTATCAAAGCCTAAAGGATTACCAACTGCGATCGCCCAATCTCCTACTTGTACAGCATTAGAAGAACCCAATGGTGCAACGGGCAAATCTTTCCCAGCGTTAATTTTCACCACCGCTAAATCTGTCACTTCGTCAATACCTTGAACTTTGCCTTCAAAAGTACGACCATCCTTGAGACGAACTGTCACTTTATCTGCTTTATCAACAACGTGGGCATTAGTTAAAACCAAACCACTTTTATCAATAATGAACCCAGAACCAAGACCGCGCAACTGTTCTGGCGGTAATTGTTGAGAATAACCATCACCAAAAAACTGCCGGAAAAATGGGTCTTCCATAAAAGGGTCAACCCGACGGCGAGTAATTGTGCGTTCTGTGTCAATTCTCACTACAGCTGTCCCAACACGATTCACTGCTGCTGTGACAAAACTACTATTACCAATAGCAGCCGTAGCTGGTGATTGGCGTTGGGCAATTAATTCTGGTGCATCACCAACTTTTGCTGAACTGGGTGCAGGTTCCGCTTGGGAAGGTAACACCCGCAGAGTGCTAACCGTGAGCAAGACTCCCAAAAATATGGCGAAAATATGGGTACTAAGTCTACGTAGAGAATGGGTTATTTTGGACAATCGCATAATCACAACCTAAATTTTAGAAGCCGAATTTTTGCTTAGTCGTGACAAATCTATCTCACGTTATTTTTACAGGTAGGATAAAATTCCTGCCTACTAACTTTTGTCTACTGCTTTAGATACTCAATACTGGAACTAAAGCATGGTGTGTAATACCTATAATTTAAATTAATTGAAAATTTCCCCTGATAGCTATTACGGACATTTACCCTGATCAGGTTCGGGTATTACCAAGACTTACGCACAAAGATTGTCTGTGGAGACTGGGTGTGGAGGTGTAAGGGTTTTTAATAAGTACACCTTGCTGCTTACAAATAGGCATTGCTGTGATCGCTCAATATTTTACGAAATTCTTCTAGGGTAACTGTTCTGCAACCTGACCTTGAGTGAATAGAGCTATAATTTAATGCAGGTGATTTTTAGCCAGAAGCATGAAGACAATAGCAATTTTGCCAATTTCTGATGCTAAGGGTGAGAAATCCTATCGTGCGATCGCTGGAGATAAACATTCTGTTGGCAAAACTGCGGGACAAGCTCTTGATGCCTTAACTGCCCAGTTAGATGAAATTGAATTTAGCGCACTACTGATTATTCAAAGCTTTCGTTCTGACTCGTTTTTCAGTGCCGAGCAACAAGAACGCCTATCAGAGTTAATGAATCTATGGCGGTTAGCACGAGATCAACAGCAGCAACTCCCGCCAGAACAACAAGCAGAATTAGATAGGTTGGTTGAAGCAGAATTGAAGGCAGCAACAGCCTGAACTTCAGCCTTGATACAGCAAGGGAATTCATGAATCCCTACTATAACTAATCGCACAATCAGCAAACCATTGTTGTGAGTATTGCAAAGCCCCGGAAGTCGTTTTTAATTTTTCACATTTAGAATTGCCAATGAGGAGATAGCATATGCAATTTCGCTACCAAATTGCATTAGGGGCTTTGATACTTGCACTGCTCGGATTTATTACACAAACAGGCTATGCTCAAATTCAGTCATCCTCTGGTGTTCGCACTCAGGAACCCAACAGCATCCTGTTCGAGAACGTTCGTATTTTCAATGGTACTTCTGATCAGCTTTCTGAGCCATCGAATGTTTTAGTCGTTGGTAATAAAATTAAAACCATTTCTCAAACTCCAATTGCCACAGCATCGGGCATAAAGTTGACCAGAATAGATGGAAATAATCGCACACTGATGCCGGGACTGATTGATAACCATGTCCATCTGTTGATCATTACTAGCACACTCGACGAGTTACTCTCGCCAGACGTGAGTCCTGAAGTCTTGAATCAGAAAGCGCAAACCGCAGCGGAACAAATGCTGTTAAGCGGATTCACCAGCGTTCGTGATTTGGCAGGGTCAGTGTTCGACCTCAAGCAGGCAATTGATACAGGTGATGTGGTGGGGCCGCGCATTTATCCTAGTGGCGCGATGATCTCGCAGACTGGCGGACATGGTGATTACCGCACACCAAAAGATCTTATTTGGGAACCTTATACAAACCTCAACCGCCCAGAAGTTCTAGGTAGCAGTGTGAGTGCGATCGCAGATGGTGTGGATGACGTACTCCGCAGAACTCGTGAACAACTTATGCAAGGTGCTACCCAGATTAAGCTGGCGGCTGGTGGCGGTATCATCTCAAATCACGACCCGCTGGATGTCAGCCAGTACACGGAAGCTGAGTTACGTGCCGCAGTCGAGGCTGCTGAAGACTGGAACACTTATGTAACAGTCCATGCCTATACACCTCGCGCAATTCAAAAGGCGATTCGGGCTGGTGTCAAGTGCATTGAACACGGACAGTTGATGGATGAGGGGACGGCGAAACTCATGGCTGAAAAAGGCATCTGGCTGAGTATACAGCCATTCCTCAATGACGAAGATGCAATTCCGTTTCCACAAGAGTCGGCTAACTATGCCAAACAACTAGAAGTGGTCAGAGGGACAGATACTGCATACACCTTGGCGAAGAAATACAACCTCAAAACAGCTTGGGGTACTGATTTATTATTCGATGCTAAACTAGCTACCCGGCAAGGGACGCAACTTACGAAAATGGTTCGCTGGTACACACCATCTGAAGTTTTAAAGATGGCAACAAGCACAAATGCCGAACTGCTTGCACTGTCCGGCCCACGCAATCCCTACCCAGGTAAACTGGGCGTAGTCGAAGAAGGCGCACTGGCTGACCTGCTATTGGTGGATGGTAATCCTCTCAAAAACATCAAGCTGATTGAGTATCCAGGCAAGAACTTCATCGTGATTATGAAGGACGGAAAAATATATAAGAACCTCCTTAGATGACTGAGAATTTCAGTGCGGCTCATATTTGATCAAAATTTAGATGCGTTTATTCTGGGCTAGGATCTTAGTACTACCAGTGTTTTAATACCATGAATGGATCAAACCAATTAACACCAGAGTCCTTGCCTATCTCCCCGTCAACCGAAAACTTCCACACCCACGATGCAGATCATATTCATGGTCATGGAAAATCTGGTCATACTCATGTCCATAGTGAAGAGTCTTTACGCAAAATTGTGAATCGGCTGTCACGGATAGAAGGTCATGTTCGCGGTATTAAAACAATGGTGCAGCAAGGTACGCCCTGCCCTGATGTATTATTGCAGATTGCCGCAGTCCGGGGCGCATTAGACCGAGTTGCCAGAATCGTGCTAGATGAACATTTGACTGAGTGTATTGCCAGAGCCGCCAAGGAAGGCAATATAGATGTGGAAATTGAACAATTAAAGGCGGCTTTAGATCGATTTATGCCTTAATCAAGCTGATTTAAAAGTAACTTTAGAACAATTGATCTCTGGATATTCGCCAAGAAGTTTACAGACGTGATAAGAGTGGGTCTGTTTGAATATAACTAAAGGTTAACGGAGGTAAATACACATCTTCAAGTTCAACACAGGCTAACTAACTGAGTGAATTGTGAATTTGTTACAAATCTCAATAGGTTATAACTAATAGTTCTCAAAGGGTACAAGCCTTGAGATTTATCTGTGAAGTTAATCTCAAATCCAAAATCCCAATGCAAGTACCCGCGGTGCCGCAAATAACCAGCAGAACTTCGGTTATTTTTTAAGAAATGATTAATATCTGCTGCTGTGCAAGTTTTTGTGGTGTACTTTAGCGCTTATATTTTGCAATAGTTTATACTTCTATTCTTCCCGAAAAACCTTTCGCGTGTTTAGTTATGGACGTATTTCAGCAGCTTTAAACATGGCTGACACACTATTTAGTACATAACTAAATTTACAGTATGAACTATGATTGTCTGCCCAATTATGCTTGAAGGCAGTTCCTGTAAAGGTTGAGAACTTCTTTAAGGTAGATAACACAACCTTCATTAAGGAGTAAATTCTACTACTATAGGATCTTTGTATTGACATTCTCTCAAGCTAATGTCAGAAAATGTTGACTTTCTCAACATTTCTTTAGATAATTTGAGGGTGTGTAGCGTCAAAATGGAATTAGTTCCGTATAGCAAAATACAAAACCCTAGTTGCAAGTCTAATCTCTGTCATGTTTGTTTCCCATCATAAGTGGGAATACTATGTACGTATAAATGTGTGAGTAAAAATCATGAGTGTGAATACGGTGCCTTCTATCAATTACTACTCTCTAGATGTAATCCAAGACGAAGCACGCCGACTGGTGCAGAAGGGGATGGTTAGCCGACAACAGCCAATATATACACTCTGCCAATACATCCCAGCAAGAGAGTGGGTATGCGTTGAATGTGAGTTGGAAAAATGCGATTTTCTACTGCGCGATCGCATTGGCGACCTGATTGGTCGTGAACAATGGGACAATGACTAATTAGTTTAGGATTTCAGATTTTGGATTGGGAGGATATTTTTTGGATGTTTAACTTTGACAAAGAACAATCTACCGCCCAACCTTCTGAAGGTAAAGTCTCTAGTTTTTTACAAATATTCCCTGATCCAGAGTCTTCTATTATTTTTCTTGACCATAAGCATTGCAGAATTACTAAAGTTTGAGTTAAACAACTTTTCTTAGCAGCATTGACGAAATCATAGCCTACCGTAAGTTTATCGAGAAAGGTTGTTGCGTAAATCTACTTTCATAACTTTGAGTATTTTATCTATATTATTTAACCGGGGCGGTGTTTTATCTCTAACTGCTCCGGTGATTTTTTTGTAGATACGTAATTTTTTTGCTTAATTATTTGTTACATATTTATAAACTTTACCAGCAATTTAAGTTTTTACCTCAATGTAATCACTGAATTTTTTGCTCTACTAACTGTTGCTGTACTCTCCCTTTTAACTAAAAACGGAGAGAGAAGAATATTGTCTACAGCTTTCCCTTCAAATAACTCCAGCAGCATAGTCATAGCCGACTCGCCCATTTCTACCATACGTTGACTAACTGTTGTGAGTGGTGGGGTAATGTAACTAGCCAGAGCAATATTATCAAATCCCACCAGGCTCAAATTTTCTGGGACTGAAATACCCAGTTCTTTACAGGCTAAGAGAGCGCCAACTGCTACCATATCGTTGTAGCAAAATATGCCAGTTATTCCAGTGGCTACTAATTGCGGTAGCATTTCTTTACCGATATCAATATCGCTGATTGCTTGCTCATCCCGCTGGGGAATTGCTACCCAGTTAGTATTTTGTGGTAGACCTGCTTGATTCAAAGCCATTCGATATCCTTCTAGGCGCTGTTGATCTGCTTTGCTACCATCACCTACACCTAAATAACCGATACGAATATGTCCTAAATCTAGGAGATGTTCTACAGCTAAACAGCCACCTAAGCGGTCATCTATGGCGACTGAGTGAAATGTTTTGCTTTGATCTTCTGTATCGATATTAATGAGAACTGTTGGCACAGTAAATTGGGTTAACTGCTGAGTGTAGTGTTTACCTATGCGTGAGTCAGCGACTAAAATTCCGTCTACTCGGCGGTAATGAAAATTCTCAATAGCGGCTATTTCCTGCTCAAAATCTCCATGTGAAGCATTTAACAACACATTTAAGCCAGCAAGTCTCGCAACTTGTTCAATTCCCTCTACTAGTTCGCCAAAAAAGGGATCAGCTATGGATGTGACAATTACCCCAACGGTATAAGTTCGCTGATTTTGTAAACTTTGAGCGATCGCATTTGGTACATAGTTCATTTCCTGCGCCAGTCTTTTGATTTCCTCCCGCACCTTAGAACTAATCAACGGACTGTCTCGTAAAGCGCGTGAAACCGTGGAATGGGAAACACCTGCTTTGCGAGCAATATCTTCAATAGAAATCTTTCGTTTACTCATGTTCAGCACTACCCTAAGCAACTTAAATAAAATTAACACAAATTTTATGCACAGGTGTGCAAGAATAAAAGACATCAGAAATGCACACCTGTGCATAACATCAGTTTAAACATTAAGAAAATCAGATTTAACAACATTTTCTCAGAAAATAACCTGTTGCTGAAATTTGAAGAAATGGTTGAAGTCTTGAGATTACAGGATTTTCACCAATAGTTACTTAATGCTGAAAGCCTTCAGAACAATATGAGGGATCAATCTAAAATTCATCTAAAAATGTTTACCGACTTGAGTAAACTTTTTTCACACACAGACTCAACTTTTAGCAAAATCGAAAACAATGACAACTTTTTCAAGTTAAGTCAAAGTAAATATCTATCGTTAGGAGAAAGCAGAAAACAAAAGGCAGAAGGCAAAATTAAAAGATGATTTTAGCTTAGTTAATATTTCTACACATATTTCGGGTTTTACCAGCTTTTTTAAGAGGATGTGGATGAATGTGAAAAAACAGGCGATGGCAGCGACCTTATTAAGTATTGTCAGTGGTACTTTGGTCAGCTGTAGTAATATTTCTCCCAATGGCAACACAGCCATTGACACTGAGTCCAAGAATGTTACTGATATAAATACTCAAACCACCGGAGGCGATCGCAATACTAAATTACGATCTGTTGGTGTGACACTGGGCGATTTAAGTAATCCTTTCTTTGTTGTCATGGCCAAAGGCGCGGAGAAAGAAGCGAAAAAAATTGGTGGTAATGATGTCAGAGTCACCGTTGTTTCTAGCGGATATGACCTAAACCAACAATTTAATCAAATTGAAAACTTCGTAGCGGCGAATACTGACATTATTATTTTGAATGCGGCTGACAGTAAAGGTATCAGACCAGCAGTTGAGCAAGCCAGAAAAGTAGGCAAGATTGTAATTGCGGTAGACACAGGCGTAGACGCAGAGGTAGATGCTACCGTTACCACCAATAACTTGCAAGCAGGAGAAATTAGTTGTCAATATATTGCCGATCGCCTCAAAGGTAAAGGCAATGTAGTTATAGTCAACGGGCCGCCAGTAACTTCCGTAATTCAGCGAGTCGATGGCTGCTTGAAAGTGTTAGCTAAATATCCCAATATCAAAATCCTGTCTAAAGACCAGAACGCCGAAGGTAGCCGGGATGGTGGACTAAGAGTGATGAGCGATATCCTAGTAACTTTTCCCAAAATAGATGCTGTTTTTGCCATCAACGATCCTAGCGGCGTGGGAGTTGATTTAGCCGCCAACCAAGCCAAACGCACCGAATTTTTCATTGTGGGAGTTGACGGTGCGCCAGAAGCAATTGAAGCGATCGCCTCTAACGATAGCTTATATGCGGCAACTGCTACTCAAAATCCCAGCGGTATGACGCAAACAGCAGTTCGGGTAGGGAACGATATTTTAAACGGCAAAAAACCGAAATCACCCGACATTTTGATTCCCGCCAAGTTGATTACAAAAGAGAACGTCAGTACATCAACTGGTTGGTAGAAGAGGCAGGGGGCAGAAGGCAGAAGGCAAGGGGGGCAGGGAGCAGGGGAGCAGGGGGAAAGTAGAATCTTTAACTCAGCACTCACACTTCGATTTCTCCCATCGGAGACGCTGCGCGAACGCTCAGTGTACAACACTCAACACTTAGCACTGAAATTTATGACAACAAATATTCAAACAGATTTTTCTCCACCGGCAACTACCACTCCTGTATTAGAAATGCAGGGAATTGCTAAACGATTTCATGGTGTCTCAGCGTTGCAAGGTGTGAATCTCACCATTTATCCCGGAGAAGTTCACGCCCTTATGGGTGAAAATGGCGCAGGTAAAAGCACATTAATGAAAATTCTCGCGGGTGCTTACATTGCTGATGAAGGGGAGATTCGCATTAATGGTCAAACAGTAAAAATTACCGATCCTGGTACAGCCAGACAAGCGGGGATTAATCTGATTTATCAAGAACTGAACGTTGCACCCAACTTAACCGTTACCGAAAATATGTTTATGGGGAGTGAGTTGCAGCGTGGTCAGTTTTTAGACCGCAAAACAATGGAACTCGAAGCCCAGCAGGTGCTAGACAGTTTGGGGGCGACTTTTACACCACAAACAATAGTAGGTATATTGGCGATCGCGGAACAACAGCAAGTCGAAATTGCCAGAGCGCTGAAAGACAAAAGCCGGATTTTGGTTATGGATGAACCAACAGCCGCCTTATCTGACCGCGAGACTGAGCGCTTATTTGAAGTGATTCGCAAACTCCGCAACAATGGCATTGCGATTATTTATATCAGTCACCGGATGGAAGAAATCTATGCCTTGGCTGACCGAATTAGTGTATTACGTGATGGTCAATATATTGGCAGTCTAACTCGTGAGGCAATTTCGCCCCAACGATTGGTACAGATGATGGTTGGTCGCTCTATGCAGGACTTCTATGAACATCAACGACAAAAGAATCCTGGTGCAGTGGTGTTGGAAGTTAGAAACATTAGTGATGGGCGCAAAATTCAGCCGACTAGTTTTCAACTGCGTGCAGGAGAAATTCTGGGACTAGCTGGGTTAGTGGGTGCAGGAAGGACAGAAGTATCGCGGCTGATTTTTGGTGCCGATCGCAAAGTTAGCGGTGAAGTCTTCCTAAATGGCAAAAAACTAGAGATTCATTCGCCCAGTGATGCGATCGCGGCGGGTATTGGCTACGTCCCCGAAGACCGCAAAGACCAAGGTTTATTTCTAGAAATGAGTTCCCGCAAGAATATTGGACTGAATCGACTCAAACAAGATGCCAAAGGTGGCATTGTTAACTGGGTTTCAGTCAATAAAATTGCCACAGAAGCCGTCGAAAACTTCCATATCCGACTAGCTAACTTAGAAATTCGCGCCGTGGATCTTTCCGGTGGTAATCAGCAAAAACTCCTACTGGCGCGGTGGTTAGCCATTAACCCCAGAGTATTGATGCTAGATGAACCAACACGCGGCGTAGATATCGGGGCGAAAAGCGAAATTTACCGGATTATCAGCGACTTAGCCGCCCAAGGAGTCGCAATTCTCATGGTTTCCAGCGAACTGCCAGAAATTGTTGGCATGAGCGATCGCGTTTTAGTCATGCGCGAAGGACAGTTAGTCGGCGAACTCGACGACAGCCCAGACAGAGAAATCACCCAAGAAAACATTATGCACTATGCAACTGGAGCATCGGAGGTAGCATCATGAGTCAAACCTTAAGACCTGTCAACAATAGACCTAGCCAAAATTCCGCAGCCAGTCGGCGTAAATCTATCAATAATTTCTTGCAAGTTGCCGGTATTTTGCCAATTCTCGTAATTATCTGCATCTTATTTTCCCTGCTAAGGCCCAACTTTTTCACAGCAGGTAACGCCGTCAACATCTTACGTCAAGCATCAATTAATATTGTCCTGGCAACCGGGATGACCTTTGTCATTCTCACTGGTGGGATTGACCTTTCCGTAGGTTCAATTTTGGCTGTGTCTGCGGTCGTTGCAGTGTTAGTCTCTCTATTACCGGCTTTAGGTTGGTTGGCTGTTCCCGCTGCTTTACTGACAGGATTACTTTTAGGTTTACTCAACGGTGCGTTAATCACCTTTTTGGATGTACCGCCGTTTATTGTTACCTTGGGTTCATTAACCGCCTTAAGGGGGGCGGCCTTTTTAGTTGCCAACGGTACAACAGTCATTAACCGTAACATCAACTTTGCTTGGATAGGTAACAGCTACGTCGGCCCCCTGCCTTGGTTAGTAATTATTGCCCTATTAACCGTAGTTATGAGTTGGTTTGTGCTGCGCCAAACAGTTTTGGGTGTGCAGATATATGCAGTAGGTGGTAACGAACGAGCCGCCAGATTAACAGGTATCAAAGTCAATCGCGTATTGCTATTTGTCTATGGCGTGAGTGGATTGCTGGCAGGTTTAGCCGGAATTATGAGTGCGAGTCGGCTGTATAGTGCCACAGGGATATTAGGACAAGGTTATGAATTAGATGCGATCGCCGCTGTAATTCTCGGTGGAACCAGCTTCACAGGCGGTATCGGCACCATTGGCGGCACACTATTAGGCGCATTAATCATTGCCGTTCTCAATAACGGTTTAACCCTATTAAATATGTCTTACTTCTGGCAACTAGTCGTGAAAGGACTAGTAATTATTGCCGCAGTCATGATTGATCGACTCCGCAGACGTTCCCGACGTTAGGCACGAGTGCAAAGATACAGGGGGAAGTAATGAATATCAACTCTCCTTCTTCTCTCTGCGCCTCCGCGTCTCTGCGTGAATAACTCATGATCTTATTCCCCAATACCAAATACAACCATGACATCTACCACAACTAGGCGTAAATCCAACACCTTCTATGTCATTTTAATTGCTGGCGCTGCTGCCCTCGGTGGCTTCTTGTTCGGATTTGATACCGCCGTGATTAACGGTGCAGTTGCCGCTTTATCCACAGCTTTTAGCACCAACAGCGTACTCACTGGCCTTGCCGTATCCTTGGCATTATTAGGCTCGGCATTAGGAGCCTTCTATGCAGGCAAAATTGCTGACCGATATGGCCGAGTTAAAGCAATGGTGGTGGCTTCAGTCTTATTTACCATCAGTGCTATTGGCTCTGGAATTGCCTTTGGCATTTGGGATTTTATCTTTTGGCGGTTGTTGGGTGGACTTGCAGTTGGTGCTGCTAGTGTGATTGCCCCAGCTTACATTGCTGAGTGTTCTCCTAGCAATTTGCGCGGTCGATTAGGGTCTTTGCAACAACTAGCGATCGTCATTGGAATTTTCATTGCCCTGCTGTGTGATTACTTTATAGCAGTATCAGCAGGTTCAGCCGAGTCGCCCTTTTTGTTCGGGATTGCTGCTTGGCGGTGGATGTTTTGGACAGAAATTCCGCCTGCGGTGTTGTATGGGATGGCAGCTTTAATGATTCCCGAATCTCCCCGCTACTTAGTTGCTCAAGGACGAGAGCCAGAAGCCGCTAATGTTCTTAGTAAAATTATCGGGGGTAACGTCCTAGCCAAAATCGAGGAAATTCGCCAAACAGTGATGCGAGAACGGGAACCGCAATTTTCTGACCTCTTACGCCGGAGTGGTGGACTTCTCCCCATAGTTTGGATTGGTATCGGGATATCTTTACTTCAGCAATTCGTCGGTATTAACGTCATTTTTTACTACAGCAGCGTTTTATGGCGAGCGGTTGGCTTTTCCGAAAAAGATTCCCTCTCAATTACAGTCATCACAGGTGCAGTAAATATTATTACTACATTAGTGGCGATCGCTTTCGTCGATAAATTTGGTCGCAAACCCCTATTGATTCTCGGCTCCATCGGTATGACCATTACCTTGGGAACAATGGCATCAATTTTCGGTACTGCGCCACTAGATGCTGCTGGTAATCCCACTCTCAGTGGTAGCACAGGTATTGTCGCTCTTATTGCCGCGAATCTCTATGTATTTTGCTTCGGTTTCTCCTGGGGGCCAGTCACTTGGGTACTGTTAGGCGAAATGTTTAATAACAAAATTCGGGCGGCGGCACTTTCGGTTGCAGCGGCGATGCAATGGGTAGCGAATTTCGCTGTTTCTACATCATTCCCTCCTATCCTGCAATATTTCGGCTTGGGTGCAGCCTACGGACTCTATACCACTGCGGCAGCTATCTCACTATTTTTTGTTCTCTTCTTTATTAAGGAAACCAAGGGAATGGAATTAGAAGATATGTAAATTAGGTAACAAGGAATAGGGAACAGGTAACAGTTTTTAGATTCTCTATTCCCGATAACATCAGACAACAACTAATTACAAACTTTCACTTTCAAAGATTTAGATTTTTTTTGCAGATATACAAATCATCAAACAGCATCACAAATAAAAGTTTGAATTTGTAAGTCCCAATAACCAACAATTGAAATCTCTCTAGTGCAGATACAGCCAGAGGTTTCTAACTTGTCATGCAGATTTTTCACTACACCTAGTTAAAGACCAGATTACCTCCAATGCTGAAACACCTTTTATTCAGTTTTTCGCTTTTATTATTGACATCTCCAGCAGTCTGGGCAGAATCTTTAGATCATAATTCTGATACAGCAGATGTCTACTTTCATAGTTTACAAGGACAAGTCACATCAGTTTCTCAATTCTCTGATGTACAGCCAACTGATTGGGCATTTACTGCATTGCAATCATTAGTCGAACGCTACGGTTGTATTGCAGGTTATCCGAATTCTACTTATGGCGGTAATCGCGCCTTAACGCGGTATGAATTTGCCGCCGGGTTAAATGCTTGTTTAGATCGCATCAATGAGTTAATTGCTACATCTACTAGTAATGTAGTCAATCAAGAAGACTTGACAATGTTGCAAAAGTTACAGACAGACTTTGCCACAGAATTAGCTATACTGCGCGGTCAAGTAGATAGTTTAGAGGCTCGTACAGACACACTAGAGAAGCAGCAATTTTCTACTACCACAAGGTTAAATGCTCAAATTATTACGGCGGTGAGTGATACCTTTGGCAACAAGGTTGCAGGCATAAAAGATGAAACAAACCCTTTCTTGGCAACTCGCGGTCGTCTGAATCTAGAAAGTAGTTTCACGGGCAAAGATTTATTGCGAGTCCGACTGGAGTTTGGCAATTTTGCCAATAACAATGGTTCCAGCCGCATAGCCGCAGCTACAGGTACAGGGATGACGCGCTTGAACTTCGATAACGACAGCAACAATACTCTGTTTGTCCCTCACATCCGTTATTACTTCCCAGTGAGTGATTCTCTTTCCTTCGTTGTTGGCCCTACAGGTATTGGCTACAACGACATCACAGACAACGTGACTCCGGCCACAATCGCCGATGATGGTAATGGTATCCCTTCTCTATTTGGCAAGAATAGTCTGCTGTTTGAACGCGGTGGCGGCGGTGGTGCTGCTAACTGGAATATCAGTAAAGACTTGGTTTTAACTCTCGGCTATTTAGCCAATACTCCCAATAATTCCACAGAGAAAAATGGCCTATTTGATAGCGGGTACAATGCTTTGGCTCATTTAGTTTACTACGGCAAACAAGGGGCAGTTGGTGTTGCCTACTCTCACGGATATAACCCTGGTGGGACTGTAGATATCACCGCCGGCAGGGGTAGCGCTTTATCCAGCGCCCCTTTTGGCAACAACATTGCAACTACTAACAGTATTGCAGGTGTTCAAGGATACTATCGCTTTTCGCCAAATTTCCAGGTTCATGCTTGGGGTGGGTATATTTGGGCAAATGCCAAAAACTCTGGTTTCAGTGATATTTCTAACGGTAGGGGTGGCACAGATTCTTTGTTTGTGAATAGTGGTGACAATGCTAATGCTTGGTTTGGAGCAATTGGTATCTCATTTCCAGATTTGGGGGGTAAAGGCAATATGTCAGGAATTGTTTTTGGTTTACCGCCCCGGATTACTCAAAGTGATATCCGTAAAGAAAGAGATAATTCTTACCATATCGAAGCCTTCTATCGTTGGCGAATGAATAACAATATATCTGTGACTCCTGGTTTGTGGGTAATTCTTAATCCAGAAAATAATCGCAATAACGATACTCAGTATGTAGGAGTAGTTCGGACAACTTTTGATTTTTGAACTGCTGCTAATCCCCTGATTTTAATGAAAATTATCTCTATCCATTTTTGATAGCTTCATCGGCAATGGGTAAAGAAATGACAAACTCTGTTCCTTCGCCTAAAACCGAATTAACTGCAATTTTACCTCCATGTTTTTCTTCAACAATTTGTCGGGCGATCGCCAGTCCTAATCCTGTACCTTTATTGACTTCTTTGGTAGTAAATAAATGGTCAAATATGTGTGCTTTTACATCTTCGCTTATGCCTTTGCCATTATCTGCAATGGAAATTTTGAGATAGTAATTTTCAATGGCAGTTTTCACAATAATTTTGTGAGGATTTAATTTAATTTCCTCAAAACTATGTCCGATACTTGACTCATCTAAAGCATCAATAGCATTAGCCAGAATATTCATAAATACCTGATTTAATTGTCCAGGAAAACACGCTATTGGTTGTAAATTTTCGTAGTCTGTAACCATGATAATTTCTGGACGTTTTTCGTTAGCTTTGAGACGATGTTTGAGAATTAAAATTGTACTATCAATGCCTTCATTAATGTTAAATAAAACTTTATAACTCTGATCAGCACGAGAGAAAGTTCTTAAACTAGTGCTAATATTTTTTAATCTTTCACAAGCAATCAGCATTGCATCAAGTATTTTTGGCAAGTCTTCTAAGCTATACTCTAAATCAATTTCTTCGGCATGATCGAGAATTTCATCTTCAGGATTGGGGAGAGCTTGTTGATAGAGTTTGAGGTGTGTAGTGATATCAGTAAAGATGGGTTGAGCTTGTTGCAGACTAGCCGAAATAAAACCGAGAGGATTGTTCATTTCATGAGCCACACCTGCAACTAAGTTACCCAGTGCAGACATTTTTTCATTCTGCACCATTTGTAGTTGCGCTTGTTGCAATTCTTGTAGAGCTTTTTCCAATTCTTGGGATTTTTGTTCAATTGCGGCTTGAGCTTGTTTGCGTTCGCTAATATCTCGAATAATAGTTGCCAGATATTCAACTTCATCGACGGCGTTTTGTTGAGCAATGATTACCTGAGAAACTGGAATTTCCTTACCTTGAGCATCTAAAATAGCAGCTTCTCCACTCCAAGCTCCTTGGCGGATGGCGGTAGGAATGGCGACATTTTGCAGATATTCCATTGCTGTAGGCGGGGTGATTTGAGAAATGTGAAATTTCACCGCACTATCTTTCATCTGCCAAACTCTCTGTCCGGCTGGATTAATGTAGAGACTATTACCCTTGGCATCGGCAATGCCAACAATATCTGGGGTAGCATTCAAAATACCTAGCAGTCGCTGTTGTTCTTGTTCCGCACGTTTGCGTTCACGAAGTGCAGCTTGCTGTTCGCTAATATCAATCACAATACCATCCCAAACCATTTCACCATTTTCACTAATTTCTGGTCGAGAAACGGCTTTTACCCACTTAATAGTTCCATTGGGTGTAATAATTCGCCATTCGTGTCGAAATGGGGTGAGATTCTGCGCTGACTCCATAGTTGCACGAAAAGCCTCAGCTTGATCGTCGGGATGTTCAAAATCACGCAGGCTATATTTTCCTGACATGATATCCTCTGCTGCTACTTCGTAGAGAGTTTGACACCCAGAACTCACATAAGACACAGAAGATGAACCATCAGGTTGAATCCGAATTTGATAAATCAATCCTGGAATATTATCTGCGAGTTTCTGAAAGCGATTTTCACTCAGGCGTAACTTGTCTAGAGATTGTTCTAATTGTTGAGCATAAATTTGAGAATCTTCATAAAGTCGGGCATTTTCTAGAGAAATCGCCGCTTGAGTACAAAGAAAGTTGAGAATGAGAATGCGATCGCTAGTAAACACTCTACTAGTAGAGCGATTCTTTAAATACAAAATGCCAATTAAATCACCTTGATTGAGAATCGGTAAGCACAATAGACTTTTTGGTTGTCGTTGCTGTAAATACTCATCAATTACAGGTAAATCGGTTTGCAGTTCATCAATTACCAGAATTTCTTGGGTGTTTTTCACATATTGAATAAATTTGACAGGTAAATTTGGATTGTTCTCTAAAGGTTCACAAAAAAGTTCGGTGTTATCTGGTGTCGCAATTGCTCTGACAAAAAATTCTCCTTGATGATTAGGTAAGATTAAGGCGCAGCGATCGCCCCCAGAATGTTGCAAAATAATCTGAGTTAGTTGGTGCAGTAGTTCATCCAGTTGAATTGTGCCAGAAATGGCCTGAGAAGCTTTCAAGATAGCAGCAAAATCAAAGGCAACATTGATACGACTTTGCTCTTGGGAACTATGAACTGAAACATGGGGAGTAACGTTCACTGATAATGTTTCCAGTACATTCAGCGATTGTGATTTCTGCTGGAGAATGGGTTGCAGTAAATTGGCGTAGCGGTTTTCCAGATCCTTAATTTTGGCTTGGCTACCCCAACGCGCATAACAGTAATACGCCTCCTGCATATAACCTGCGGCCACTTTCTCTTTGCCCCAATTCAGGTAAAGTTTTGCAGCCAGTTCATTACTAAGTGCTTCTTCTTGTAGATAACCGTGGGTTTTGGCTCCAGCAATAGCCAAATCATAATGTGCCATTGCATCATAATATTGACCTAAAACCCGACAACGTTCGGCGGTTAACAGTTGCCAGCGATGTTGATGATTGAAAGGGGCAAAAGTTGCCCAGTTTTGCAATTTTTCTTGATGACCATTGACTCGCTCAATAATTATTGATTTTTGTTCAGTATCTGCTGTTTCATACTGTTCTAAATGAATTAAAGCATCATAAAAAAACCAAACAACTATCATCAAACTGCCACTACTAGCATCACTATATTTTTCTGCTAAGGTTGTTTGTTGTGCAGCTAGTTCATATTTTTCAAACAAATAACAGAGAAATGCTTGATGCAAATAAATATAAAATAAACCTAGTCGGTCACTCAAAGCTTGTAAACTGGGTAAAACTTCGCTCACATTCAAAACTGTACCTTGTAGAAAATAAGGAACTTCCGCCTCACCCAATAAATTGAGAATTGCTTGCTGACAACACTCATAATATTTTAATGATGCCTTTTGCTTGATTTGACTGATGACTTGGCGATAAAGCTGCATTTCCTCAGCTAAATCTATTAATTCTCGCCCACTCCAATAGCTGTACTTGGCGTATAAAACTAAGTTTAAGGCTACGCATTCCCAGTCTCCTGTTTCTAAACCAATTTGATAACCTTCCAACAAAGATGGAATAATATTTTGCAGAGGTTCTTTCCAGTGCCGAATAAAACTGTTAATAATAAAGTAAGCTCGGCTTTTAAAGGCGTTAATCTGGAATTTTTCTAGTAACTTTAATGAAAGTTGTCCAAATTCATAGCCAGCGTGAATATCTTCCATAAAACCACAGAGAATTAATCCGTAGTCTGCATAAGAAAAAATTGCAATAGACGAATTACCAAACTGGATAGACATCTGCAATTGTTTGAAGGTGATGAGTGGTAATAGTGCAGGTGCAGCAACGTAAACGGAAGACACCAATTTGGTCATGATTTGCATTGCTGCGAGTTGATGTGGGTCGTTCATCGCGGGCAAATCTAAAAAACTTAAGGGTGTGCGTTCCTGCCATAGCTGCCGTGTATACTGGGCTGTTGCGCCAATATCTGCAATAGTTGGCTGTTCAGGAAATTCCACATCCAGTAATTTCAACCTAGTGTGGTAAAACTTACTAGAGAAGACGACTCTCTAAATTAGCCAAGTAACCCTTGGGGTCTCGGCGAAATCGATATTGTTCAATTCTGGCTTTGTGGTGTTTTTGTAATTGAGAGCGTAATTCGAGCCAAGTAACGATATCAACTTGTGCTAAATCAGATGCGGTAAAAGAATGAAGTTTAGTAGCGATCGCACAGGCAAGTTTGACAGAGCCACGAATAACAAGGGATGAGGGGGCAACCTTACGACCAGTGCAACGACGTTGATGATGACGTAGCATACCAAAAGCGTGTTCTAAGTCATTATTAGTTCTAGGAAAATCTTCAATTTCATAACAATGAAAAAGTCCAGACCAGTAGCTATGAGTGGTTTTTATAAAGTTATCGATTGCAGTGTTCAGCGTACCAGCTTTCTGCTTTTGTTGGGACATTTCTGTTAATAGTTGCTGATAACTTTGTTTGACACCAGCAGCATTAAGACCTATTTTATTATTGAGAATATCACTAGCTTTATCAACCCACTGATATGCAACCCTCACAGGTGAAAATAAAGATGCAGTCGCAGATAAACCCTTAGCTATCAGGTGTTTTAGGTTGACTAAAGGTGGAGTTAAAGCACTTTTTTTTCCATCCGTTCTAAGCTTTGCTCTATCAATGTCAAATTTTCTTGTAACTTTAATCCTGATGCCTCTAATGGTGGATGACCATCATTAGTTATAGAACTACGTACTGCCGAGCAATAATCTTCGATAATAGTTGCCATTTCCTGAGTTTCATTGGTAACACTACGTTCAATTTCTCGTAATCCTCTAACTTTTTTCTTTAATTCCTTTTTTGCATGTCGATCAGCCTCATATATGGGTTTAATTGCTTCCTTCAGGTAATGGTAATGACATAAACCGTGAGCAATTCTAGGTAATGCTAACCTAACAGCTTTGCGAATTGATTGTTGCCCATCACTAACAACTCCATCAATTGGTACATCCAAAGTATTAGTTACTTCTAATAATAACGCCACTAAATCTTCATTTCTTGATGATAATAAGGTTTTAGCAAGTAAGATTTCTCCTGATAAGCAATCTCGAATTACCCATAAGACCTCATGTCCAATTTCTGGCTGCATCCCATCAATGGCTAATATCACCCGTCCTTGATTAGCCACTATTGCTTTTAATCTTTTATGGTCTTTTAGCCATAAAGAAAGTAACTCGTCATATCTATCAATTAAGTGCGTGACCGTTCGTTTACTTATACATATACCTTTTAATTCAAGGTGAGCGTGTATTTGGGGAACGCTTCTATGTTCCTGATAGCGTAATGCTCCTATATAAGCAATCACATCCAAACCAAATTCATTTTGTGGTAGAGCGAGTGACCCTTCTTGCTCTGGTCGATATGCTTTTTTGTACCGCAGACATGACTTATTGTGACATTGCCGAATTTTTAGCTGTAGTTCTACTACCCCATTTAATGTTCTTATATGTCGAGGATTATTGTATTCATTCCACATTGGTTGACCGCACGATGGGCATTTTTTTTGAACACAATCGAGTACTTCAAACGATGTTGCCTCTGGTTTTAGACTTTTTCTTGCCAAGTTTTTGCACCATTATTTCGCTACAAGGTCAAGATTACAGGAGTTCTACTCTTCTCTAGTAAGTTTTACCACACTAGATTTCAACACCTGCAACCCAGTTTCTACGACTTCGGCAAATTTACCTTGAGAACGGAATGCCATCATTCGAGTTTCATGGACTTTAATAGTGTCGAGCAAAGAAGTCGCAGATTGCAATATGATGTCACCCCAAGCTGCCAACTTGTCAAAGTCGGTATTTAGACAAGCTGCTTCGAGACGCTGGTGATGCAGATTTAGGTTAAGTTCGTAGTTTGTTGTCCAAGGATCAGCAGGAAGTAAATCAATGCCTTGAGTAAAATAATTGACAGCTGCATTATATGCGATCGCACTTTTAGCTTTGCATCCCGCGATGAAATTCAGTTGGGCTAACTCTAGTTTTTCATCAGGCTGAGTAATTAAATCAATGCCTTTATTCAGGTGATTGATAATTTCAAATATATGTTTATCTAGTTGAGTTGCTGGTGTATTGGCGTACAGTAATTGACCGATCGCCAAATGAGTTGCTTGTCGCTGATCGGCTACAATTAGTTTATAAGCGGCTTGTTGAATGCGATCGTGCAGAAAGCGATAAGTCAAATTCACAAAATCATCATCAATATTTTTCTGGGAATTAGTTTGTGCTTCACTCTCTGTCTGAAAGAATTTGTAAGTTTGGCTAGTTGGCAAAATTAAACCTTCATGCAAAGCTTTCCATAATGCGGTTGCAGTAGTAGTGAAAGACTGCTGAGAAACTATGGCTAAAGTTTTTAAATCAAAAGCATTACCAATACAAGCAGCTAACTGCAAAACATTTTGCGTTGGTTGAGGTAACTTCTGCAACTGTTTGGCGACAAATTTCACGACATCATCAGTAAGAGATAGGGACTGAATTTGGGTAATATCACATTCCCAATAACCTTGCTGATGATTAAATGTAATTTCCCCATCTTCATATAACGCCTTGAGAAACTGGGTAATAAAAAACGGATTACCTTGAGTTTTACGCTCAATTAATTTTGTCAGAGGTTGCGCTCGCTCGGTTTTACAACGTAAAGTATCAGCTACTAACTGATTTGTATCCTGCTCAATCAGCGGTGCTAGAGTAATAGTATTAATCGTCGTTCCAGCTTTCTTCATCTCTTCCACCGTCAACATTAACGGATGTGAGGGCGACACTTCATTATTCCGATAAGCACCCAACAACAACAGATAGTTTTTATCTTCCATCAACAGTTTAATTAACCCAAAAGAAGCCAAATCTGCCCACTGTAAATCATCCAAAAATATCACCAGTGGATGTTCCGCTGTCGTCAACACCGCAATAAACTTTTGAAACAGCAAATTAAACCGATTTTGTGCCGCAGTTCCCGATAGTGACGGTGCTGGAAGTTGTTTACCAATCACTCGTTCTAGTTCGGGAATTACCTCAATCAAAACTTGTCCATTTTCTCCCACCACTGCTAAAATTTGACTGCGCCACTGTGCCAATTTTGCATCCGATTCTGATAACAACTGTCCCATCAAATCTCGCAAAGCCTGGACAAAGGCACTGAAGGGAATATTCCGATTAAATTGGTCAAATTTACCTTTGATAAAATAGCCTTGCTGACGGGTAATTGGTTTGTGGACTTCATTAATGACAGCGGTTTTGCCAATCCCGGAAAATCCCGCTACTAACATCATTTCTGATGTGCCATTGGCGACGCGCTCAAAGGCTTGTAATAAGCGATTAACTTCGGTTTCTCTACCATATAGTTTTTCGGGAATTAAGAAGCGATCGCAAATATCCCGTTCACCGATGAGAAAATCTGTAATTGCTCCTGTATCTTGGAGTTGCGCTAAACAAAGTTCTAAATCATACTTTAATCCCAAAGCACTTTGATATCTATCTTCGGCATTTTTCGCCATTAATTTCAACACAATATCTGAAAGCACTTGCGGAATTTCTTCCCTGTTCCCGATGACTGTTGGCATTTTCGCTAAATGACAATGCACCAATTCCATTGGGTCAGTGCTATTAAATGGTAATTCTCCGGTTAACAATTCATAGAATGTCACACCCAAAGAATAATAATCACTCCGGTAGTCAATGGCGCGGTTCATTCTCCCGGTTTGTTCTGGGGAGATATAAGCTAAGGTTCCTTCCAAAACATTGGGATTTTTGATTTCTTGGGTTTCTTTGGGTAGTAATGAAGCGATGCTAAAATCAATGATTTGGACTTGTTTTGTTTGGGGATGAATTAAGATATTTGCGGGTTTAATATCTTTATGAATCACTCGATTTTGATGTAATTCATGGAGACTGGTGGTGAGTTGCAGGGCTATACTCAAAAATTCTGCCAGGGAGAGGGGATGAGTTTGCATATATTCGCGTAATGCGATTCCCCCTGTATCTGCCATCACCAGAATATAACTGTTGTGATATGTTTCTAATGATAATGGCTGAATAATGCCGACAATGTTGAGATTTTTGCTAATGGTGTATTGATTGCGGAGTTGCAGTAGTTCTTGAAAGGTAGGGTATTCTGAGGTTAATAGCTTGATGACGACGGGGAGTTGATCTGATTCGCGGATAGCCCGATATACTTGGGTTCTGGAGCCTGCGTACAGTTGTGCGCTTATTTCATATCCGGGAATGATGGGAGCTTTAACTGTCGCCATCTAAATGTACCTCATAGCACAAGTTGGTTTTTGCTGTTCATCAACAAGCAGTGCAGAGCTTGTCTAGACTTTGTTAGTATTCCCACCAACTAGATATTGATTAACGGTATGTACAGATATGATTTACGCACAAACTTTTGCTGTCGAGATTGGCTATGAAATTCAAAAATCAAGGGTTTGGGTTAAGGGGTATAGGTGAGTAAAAACCCTTAAACCCTTAAACCCTTCTTTAAGGATTAAACATCAACCAGGAGGCCAAGCCATTGGTCTTCCCCCTAAAATATGCAGATGTAAATGGAAGACAGTTTGACCAGCATCAGCATCGGTATTGATGACAACGCGATAACCATTTGTTAAACCAGCTTCTGCGGCTACACGCTTGGCGGTTAATAACAGATGTCCTAACAAAGCTGCATCTTGAGTTTCCGCCTCAGCTAATTTAGCTATGGGTTTTTTGGGAATGACGAGGATATGAACTGGCGCTTGCGGATTAACATCTGTAAACGCTAAAGCTAAATCATCCTCATAAACGATATTGGCGGGAATTTCCCGACGAATAATCTTACTAAAAATTGTGTCTTGATTAGTCATTGGTCATTTGT
This sequence comes from Nostoc sp. C96, assembly GCF_059384975.1. NCBI lineage: Bacteria > Bacillati > Cyanobacteriota > Cyanophyceae > Nostocales > Nostocaceae > Nostoc > Nostoc sp. C96. The sequence goes on from NZ_CM182020.1 coordinate 4,814,019, forward strand.
TATTTGTCATTTGCCAATTGTCAATAATAAGACGGACGGATGACTAATGACTAAGGAATAAAATAATGCTGGCGAGAGTCTGGAGTGCATCAATTGTTGGTATCGATGCTGTAAAAGTGGGGGTGGAAGTCGATGTATCGGGGGGATTACCAGGAATTATTGTCTTGGGGCTTCCAGATAGCGCGGTTCAGGAATCGAAAGAGAGGGTGAAGGCTACCTTAAAAAATGCTGGTTTTGCTTTTCCGATGCGGAAAATCGTGATTAACTTGACTCCGGCTGATTTACGCAAGGAAGGCCCTTGTTTTGATTTGCCGATTAGTGTGGGTATTTTGGCGGCTTCTGAGCAAATTAATGCTGATTTATTGGGAGATTATCTATTCTTGGGTGAGGTTTCCCTAGACGGGAGTCTGCGCCCGGTGGCTGGGGTTTTACCCATCGCTGCTACTGCCCAAAAAATGGGAATTGCCGGTTTAGTTGTACCTGCTGACAATGCCCAAGAAGCGGCTGTAGTAAAAGGATTGGCTGTTTATGGTTGTCAAAGTATATCGGAAGTAGTTGATTTATTAAATAATCCTGGATGTTACCAACCTGTAAAGATACATGATGTAGTTGAGGCAGTACAAGTATCTTATCCTAATGCAGATTTACATGATGTTAAAGGACAGGCTCATGGTCGGCGTGCTTTAGAAATTGCGGCTGCTGGCGGACATAATTTGATATTTGTCGGCCCTCCAGGTAGCGGCAAAACAATGTTAGCTAGACGCTTATCTGGAATTTTACCACCGCTGGAATTTTCTGAAGCTTTGGAAGTAACTCGGATTCATTCTGTCGCTGGATTATTAAAAAATCGTGGTTCTTTAGTGCGCGATCGCCCTTTTCGCAGTCCTCACCATTCTGCATCCGGCCCTTCTTTGGTTGGTGGTGGTAGTTTTCCCCGTCCTGGGGAAATATCACTTTCTCATCGCGGTATACTTTTTCTTGATGAACTCACGGAATTTAAACGTGATGTTTTAGAATTTCTGCGTCAGCCTTTAGAAGATGGCTATGTCACCATTTCTCGCACAAAACAATCTGTTGTTTTTCCCGCACAATTTACTTTGGTAGCAAGTACCAATCCCTGTCCTTGCGGTTACTACGGCGATACCATTCAACAGTGTACCTGTTCGCCCAGACAACGAGAACAATATTGGGCAAAGCTTTCTGGGCCATTAATGGACAGAATTGATTTGCAGGTGGCAGTGAATCGCCTCAAACCAGAAGAAATTACTCAACAACCCACAGGAGAGTCATCAAAATCTGTACGGGAACGAGTACAACAAGCACGCGATCGCAGTATTCATCGCTTTCAATCAGAAACAAGTCTGCGGTGCAATGCTCAAATGCAAAGCCGACATCTGCCACTATGGTGCAAGTTAGATGATGCTAGTCGTTCTTTATTAGAAGCCGCAATCAATAAATTGGGTTTATCAGCGAGGGCGAGCGATCGCATTCTCAAAGTTGCCCGCACTATTGCAGATTTAGCCGGAGAAGACGACTTACAATCTCATCATGTGGCCGAAGCTATTCAGTACCGCACCATCGATAGAATGTTGTGAAAAGTTTGCGTATAAATAAATTCTATCTTGAGAAAGCTGCACAAACCCCTTTAGGAAGATGTCGCTATTTATAAAATCAGTATCAAATATATCAAGGAAGAAAGCGATATCCTCCAACAAGGAGACTAGGTAAATGAATTTTCAGGCAATTGTGGGGCTGTTTCAAGAAACTTTTCAGGAATGGAGTGAAGATAAAGCTTCGCGTTTAGCCGCAGCATTAGCTTATTACACAATTTTTTCCATCGCACCGTTGTTGATTATTGTCATTGCGATCGCTGGTGCAGTATTTGGCGAAGAGGCTGCTAGAGGTGAAATTGTCCGGCAAATTCAAGGTTTAGTCGGGCCAGATGGAGCCAAGTTTATCGAAATCGCCATCCGCAACGCCAGCCAACCAAAAACAGGTGCGATCGCCTCAGTAATTAGTATTTTACTTTTACTTTTAGGTGCGACAGGCTTATTTACTGAACTTCAAGACGCTCTGAATACAATTTGGGAAGTCAAACCAAAACCCGGACGGGCGATGAAAAATGTTGTGCGTCAGCGTGCTTTATCTTTTGCGATGATTTTGGGTATTGGTTTTTTACTATTAGTCACACTGGTTATTAGTACAGCTTTAACGGCAGTAGTAGGTTATTTTAGCAACTTACTCCCTGGTGTAGATGTTATTTGGCAAGTTGTTAACTTTATTCTTTCTTTTGCGATTACGACAATACTATTTGGACTAATTTTCAAAGTTTTACCAGATGCCAAAATTACCTGGAATGATGTGTTAATTGGCGCTGTGATTACCTCCCTATTGTTTTCTTTGGGTAGATATTTACTAGGTCAATATCTTGGTAACAGCAGTTTTGGCTCAACTTATGGTGCAGCGGGTTCACTAGTAGTAATTCTCGCTTGGGTTTATTACGCAGCCCAAATTCTATTTTTTGGCGCAGAATTTACGCAAGTTTACGCCAGAAGATATGGTAGCGGTATTCGGCCAACACGCAATGCTATACCCATGAATAATAATGGTCAATCAAAACGCATCAACAGCGATCGCAGATAAATATCACAAAGTACTGAGTACCCAAAAATGGACAAATGGTTTTATATTGATTGGCCAGCAATTTTTATTCCTAGTATTAGCATTTTAGAATTAATTATTCGGGGTTCTCTAGTTTATCTGGCGTTGTTCTCAATCTTACGTTTTCTTCCTAGCCGACAGATAGGAACACTAGGAATCACAGATTTACTAGTAGTTGTATTGTTTGCTGAAGCAGCCCAAAATGCAATGGCAAGTCACTATACATCAATTACCGAAGGTGGAATTCTAGTAGGCACAGTGATTTTTTGGAGTTACTTTCTCAACTGGTTAGGTTATAAATTGCCAAAATTTCAACGCTTTCTCAATCCTCCACCGCTGCTGTTGGTGAAAAATGGACAAATGATTGACCGACATCTTAAAAAAGCACTGATTACAGAAGATGAGTTGATGAGTAAGTTACGCCAACAAGGAGTGGAATTTTTAGCTGAGGTTAAATTAGCCTACATGGAATCTGATGGCAGTATCAGTATCATCACTTCAGACACAGTAACTCTTTCTCCAGCTAAACAAAAAGCACAATGAAAGTGCTGAGTGCTGAGAGAAACCATCTAAAATTCTATGCGGAAGAAAACCCTGTCCCCTGTAACCTATTAGTTCGCCAACCCAAAAATGCTGGGTGAAGGTCAGCAGAGGAGAGATTTGTACAAGTTTTCCCCCCTGCACCTCTGCTCCTGGAGCTTTCCAGCACGCAAACTTTGCCGAAGCACTATTCCCTTCTTCTTGTCTATGTAGGCTAATTAGACTGTAAAATATGACAGTTGTATTCTGCCGCGAACGTTGATTGAGCGTTATACCTTGCCCGAAATGGGCAACCTGTGGACTGAATTTTATAAATTCCAAACCTGGCTTCAGGTAGAGATTGCAGCTTGTGAAGCCCAAGCTGAATTGGGTTACATTCCCGCTGATGCCGTTGCGGAAATCAAAGCTAAGGCTAATTTTGAGCCTAAGCGGATTCTAGAAATTGAAGCGGAAGTCCGTCATGATGTCATCGCTTTCTTGACAAATGTCAATGAATATGTGGGTGAAGCTGGACGTTATATTCACTTAGGTTTAACCAGTTCAGATGTCTTAGATACCGCTTTAGCACTGCAACTGGTTGCCAGTTTGGATGTCATATCCCAACGACTGGCAGATTTGATTGAGGCAATTCGCCAAAAAGCGCGAGAACATAAGAATACCGTGATGATTGGGCGATCGCATGGTATCCACGCCGAACCCATCACCTTTGGTTTTAAGTTGGCTGGGTGGTTGGCGGAAGTATTGCGTCATCAAGAAAGGCTGAAAACTCTCAGGGAAACCATTGCTGTGGGCAAGATTTCCGGTGCGGTAGGAACCTATGCCAACATTGAACCCCGTGTGGAAGCGATCGCCTGTGAAAAACTCGGACTCAAACCGGATACAGCTTCTACACAAGTAATTTCCCGCGATCGCCACGCCGATTATGTGCAGCAATTGGCATTATTGGCAGCATCCATTGAACGTTTTGCTGTGGAAATTCGCAACTTGCAAAAAACAGACGTTTTGGAAGTTGAAGAATTCTTCGCCAAGGGCCAAAAAGGTTCTAGTGCAATGCCCCACAAGCGCAATCCCATCCGTTCTGAAAGATTAACGGGAATGGCGCGTTTGGTGAGAAGCCATGCAGGCGCAACTTTAGAAAACGTGGCTTTGTGGCATGAACGGGATATTTCCCACAGTTCTGTAGAACGAGTAGTTTTGCCAGATGCGTGTATTTTGACGCACTTTATGTTAGTGGAAATCACAGACTTGGTGAAAAATCTGCTGGTGTATCCTGAGAACATGGCGCGAAATCTCAACTGTTATGGCGGTGTAGTGTTCAGCCAAAGAGTGCTACTCACCTTAATAGACAAAGGTTTAAACCGAGAAGAAGCTTATGCGATCGTGCAACAAAGCGCCCACACTGCTTGGAATCAGCCAGAAGGAAATTTTCACGATTTGATTAGTCAAGATCCGCGAGTTACAGCAAAACTCTCACCCGCAGAAATTGAAAAGTGTTTTGATCCGCAACACCATCTCCAGCACTTGGATGAAGTTTACAAGCGCTTGGATATTTAATTTGTTTCCCCCCTTTCGGGGGGATTTTAGGAAAAATCATTGTTATAGCGTTTCTAACTCTGGTGAAGGACAAAATTACCCCTCCCCAACCCTCCCCTTGGCAAGGGGAGGGTGCGCGACAGCGCGGGTGGGGTATATTTCATCTGCTTGGGAATTGCTATAAATCATTTTTCTATGTGCTGGAATTTTTATTAGCCCTGGGTAATATAAGTAACAAATACTTATTTACAATTGCCTTAATGGTTGAAATATTTGCCATACTTTCTGCTTCTGCGGCAGCAGGGTTAAGAATAGGCATACCCCTATTAATTATCGGACTGTTGCAGGGCAGCAACTTATGGTCGCAGACTCCGATTTTATCTCACATTTCCCCGCAGATTTTGTTAGTTGTTCTCACTAGTTGGTCATTATTAGAATTCTTTGGTAGCAAAAGATTGCTGGGACAAAGAGTAATACAAGTAGTTGAGTTATTTTTATCTCCACTGGTGGGGGCAATTATGGGTTTAGCTGTCGCTTCCGCCACCGCCACACCTGAGTGGTTAATTGCTTTAACGGCTGGATTATTAGCATTCGTATTACAAATTGTGCAAGTTGGTTGGTTTTATCGCTTGCGCGGCTTGCCTTTGTGGGCGACTTTTTTGCAAGATACACTCTGCATTGCTTTAGTGTTATTTGCCTTTGGTGCGCCTTGGCAAGGGGGCTTAATTGCTTTAATATTGCTGTGGTTTGCCGTGCGTAGTGCTAAACAATGGTATGACTGGCGTTATCACAAGAAAAGTATTTATTAAGTAAGTCGGGGTGAATATTTATCGTTAGGACAAGGCAGGAGGCAGGAGTGAAGAGGGTTTTAGTATAGTTAACTTTTCTTTAGATAGTTCTGTTTTTCTGAGTCGTTCTATTTAATCTAGTAATATTACAACAAAATTCACTATTTACAATAACAATAGGCTATATAGTAATCATATTTCATTTTAAAAAAGTAGAAACGTTATTATGCAACGTTTCTACTTTTTTTATGAATGTTTAACCCAAAAATTAATATACCTGAACTTGGGCTAAACCATAGGGAACTTCTCTAGATAAACCGATATGTCCGCCTGAAATGTCATAGTAAACAAAGCTTCTATTAGGAAAAGCATTGGCAAAATCAATATTCCTAAAAGCAATATTGAGATTAGTGCCAGGAGGTATGGGTTGAGAGAAGTTAATTCTAATTCTGCGGTCATCTTCTCTGGTTATGCTAGTATCAACACGCCGACCAGATTGATCAGTTACATCGATATTGTCACTAACTTTAATAGCATCTGAAGGTCTAACTATTAAGTAAGATAGAGGCTGCATTCCTGTATAGACACTAATTGTGTGAGTATTATCGTACCCACTTGTACTGCTAATTCGCGGAGCAGTGCTATTGTAAGATATATCTTGTCGTTGGGCTTGAGCCGGCAGACAAGTAGCTGCGATCGCTAAACTCACGCTAGACAACAAAATTAATCTTTTCATTCCGAACCTCCAAATAATTGCATACAACAGCAAACAGAAAATTACTACCTAACTTTAAGTTAAGTATCTTTTTTTGATGAGCAATAGTTAATGAGATTTACCAAGCAGAGAATGAATAAATTTTGTTTAATTAATTTTTAGATTAGAAATATTTAAACAAAATCACTTCTCGCTAAGGGGATATTACCTTTATCATTCTGAGGTTTGAACTGTAGGTAAAATACTTATGGAATAAAGTTAGAGAAAATTTAGTTCAAATAATACTCTTAGAGGATGAAAAAATGTATTTTTATTTATATGTAAACTAGCAATAAGGTTAAGTATAAATATCGTAAACCTAAGTTTTTGACTGCACTTAATTAATGAGTTAGCTAAGGCTTCCACTTCCTCGAATCTCAGTGTTCGGAGGTAGAGCGTCTGCGCCAACGCATCATCAAATTCGGTGTATTACGGCTAATTTTTCATTTTTTCAAGGCTCAAATCTTTACTTAGCCGTCAAACACCCTACAGAATTTAACTAAGCAGAATATTTGATGAATGTGAGTCTCTACAAACAAAACCTGCTCTAATGGTTTATAGACAAAAATACCCTCCCAGTGATAGGGTTGTCAGTTGCTCAAGCTAAACACTGTAGTTATCTAGGTAGTTTTGCATGGTACTGGATATCTCTTCTTTGCCCTTGGCATTTCAATTTACTTCCCCAGGCCCGATTTTGGTGAAAATTGGCCCATTAACTATCCGCTGGTATGGCTTGTTGATTGCTACGGCGGTGTTAGTGGGTGTCAGCCTGTCTCAGTACTTGGCAAAGCGCCGTAATGTTAATCCAGAGTTGCTGAGTGATTTGTCAATTTGGCTGGTAATTGGGGCAATTCCCGCAGCACGACTATATTATGTTTTGTTTGAATGGGCTGAATACGTCAAGCGTCCAGAAAAGATTATCGCTATTTGGGAAGGTGGTATTGCTATTCATGGCGCAATTATCGGTGGAACAATAGCCGCTTTAACTTTTGCCAAACTCAAACGGGTTTCTTTTTGGCAATTAGCAGATTTAGTTGCACCTTCTTTGATTTTAGGACAGGCGATCGGGCGATGGGGCAATTTCTTTAACTCGGAAGCTTTTGGTAGTCCGACTAATTTACCTTGGAGATTATATATTCCCCCAGAACGCCGCCCTTCTGGATTAGAAAGTTTTGAATATTTCCATCCCACCTTTTTGTATGAATCACTGTGGGACTTAATGGTGTTTGCCTTGCTGTTAAATTTATTTTTGCGAGGTGTGTCTGGTAAGCTACGCCTAAAAGCAGGCACTTTAATTATGGTTTACTTAACGGCCTACAGCACAGGTCGCTTTTGGATTGAAGGTTTACGCACTGATAGTTTAATGCTGGGGCCGCTGAGAATAGCCCAAGTCGTAAGTTTAACAGGCATTCTCGCTGGTTTAGCTGGTTTAGCTTGGTTGTATTATCGTAAACGCCCTTTACCTGATGTGGTTGCAACTGAATAAGTAAAAAGTAAAAAGGTAAAAATTTTGAATTTTGCTTTTTGACTTCTTTAATTGACCAAAAATAAAAAATGCCCCAGATTTGACTCTAGGGCTTAACCAGGGTGCATCTACCATTCCACTCTTCTATAGTTAGAGGGTTAATCCGGAAGGATACTGAGAAAATGCCAAAAAATTTTTTGGAGAATTTTTTCGTTACGGGTAAATACGGAGAAATAATATAAGTTTTTTGTATGGAAACTCAGCTAAATTCTGTAAAAGCAACCGTTTATATTGTGGGTGCTGGGCCTGGAGATCCTGATTTATTAACTGTTAAAGCGCAAAAACTCCTCTCTAGGGCGGATGTAATTTTATTTGCTGATGCTTTAGTTCCTGAACAAATCTTAAATCTGTGCCGACCGAATGCGGAAATTATTCCGACTGCGGATAAGACTTTAGAAGAGATTGTAGCGTTGATGGTGGAACGGGTGCGATCGCAACAAAAATCTCTGGTTCGTCTCCACTCTGGCGACCCCAGTCTCTACAGTGCGGTTCACGAACAAATGCAAATGCTGGCTGAGGCTGAAATTCCTTTTGAAGTCGTCCCAGGAATTAGCGCTTTTCAAGCAGCCGCAGCCAAACTCAAGGTAGAATTAACAGTCCCCAGTCTAGTTCAAACTATCATCCTCACTCGCATCAGTGGGCGTACCGAAGTCCCAACTACAGAAGAATTAGCCAGCCTCGCCGCCCATCAAGCGAGTTTGTGCTTGTATTTAAGTGCGCGTCATGTCGAAAACGCCCAAGCTAAATTACTCGAACATTACCCAGATGATACCCCGGTGGCGATTTGCTTTCGTCTATGCTGGCCTGATGAAAAAATCAGGGTTGTTCCCCTCACGCAAATGGCGGAATGCACTCATCAAGAAAATCTTATTCGTACCACACTTTATATAATTAGTCCGGCACTGAAAGCAGCAAATGGGCGATCGCATTTATATAATCCTGAATATCATCATTTATTTCGGACTTAATTATTTATCACTTTCCCCATCTTTGCGTTCTCTGCGCCTCTGGGGTTAGATAAACTGAACAATGTAAATAAAATCAAACAGCCTAATTCGGTACTATGCCATTAATTAAAGTACAAACCTCTGTATCTGCACCTGCAAAACCTGAAGTTGAGACAATGCTGAAGAGTTTGTCAGGAAAGTTAGCCAAACATTTAGGTAAACCCGAATCTTATGTGATGACAGCCTTTGAAGCCGATATCCCCATGACTTTTGCAGGAACTACAGACCCTGTTTGTTACATCGAAATTAAAAGTATTGGGATGATGAAGCCTAACCAAACTGAAGCAATGAGTCAAGATTTTTGTCGGCAGATTAATCAAGCTTTAGGTGTACCACAAAATCGGATTTATATTGAATTTGCGGATGCTACAGGTGCAATGTGGGGTTGGAATAGCACAACATTTGGTTAGTTTGACATAGCTTTATTTCAATACGGATTTAAGATTAGCAACACCTACGGGAATACTACTTATAATGTATCTCCTGTGGTGTTTCTAGGATAAATAATTTTATCTTTGCTGCTATTCCTGGGTATGAAATTCTGGAAAAAATTCATGACTGTTCCAGAACAAGAGTTTACTGTACTAAACAACAGAAAACCAAACTCCAGTTGCTATCAAATTTCTTTATTTCTAGAACATAATCGCCAAGCATGAGGCGGTAAATTATGATGTTGGCGAAATTGACGCGAGAAATGACAAACATGTTGATAGCCTAATAGTTTGGCAATTTGCTCAACAGTCTCATCAGTATTTTGCAGTAGAGAACGAGCTTCCACCATCCGCCGTTTTACAATCCAGTTATTGACAGTTTCGCCTGTTTGTTTTGCTACTCGATTAGTTAAATAAGCGGGTGAATAACCAACCGCCTCAGCCACATCACACAGCGTAATTCCTTGGCGGAAATGAGCTTCAATAAAGTCAAAAACCTCTTTTAATTGTGGCGTAGAGGGAAAAATTGACTGAGGATTATGCGTGTCTGGGGAATTTTCTTCTATTGATGTTGAAGTTGTTTCTTGTATATTTTTGCATAAGTTTTTCCATGAGGCTTGCTTTTGGAGACGAATGGCGATCGCTCTCAGCAATTCATCTAGTGTCGAAGGTTTGGTAATATAATCATCTGCACCTAATTCCATACCTTTACGAATATCTGACCTAGTGTCGCTACCAGACAGAAAAATGAAAGGAATCATTGCTGTTGAAGGATTTTGGTTGAGCGCACTGATAACGCTGTATCCGTCCATATAGGGCATCATAATATCGCAAACTACTAAATCAGGTAGATTTTCTTGCGCTTTTTGAATACCCACCATCCCATTTTCAGCACCTATCGCATCAAAACCTTCTAGCTTCAGACCCTTTAAATAAAGAGTGCGGGTTACACTATCATCTTCAATAACGAGAATTGTTTTTGATGATTTTGCCATCATTCTGTTACTAAAATTGTTGGCTGGAAGTATCTCTTCACCTCTTTGCTGAGTCTTTAACAGGGACACAATTAATTACTCCTCAGTTTTTTTGTAGTTCCAAGTTATGAATTTTGAGTAGACAAACTCAACACTCATAACTCTGAACTATGATAATTTTGTCTCTTAAATGGCAGCATGACTTTAAAGGTAGTACCTAAGCCAACTTCACTTTCTACAGTGATTTCACCACCATGTAAATCTACTAAACTTTTAACAATTGCTAACCCTAATCCAGTACCAGGAATACTATCAGTATTGCTACCACGGTAAAACGGTTCTAGTACCCGTTCTTGCTCTACCAGTGGGATACCTATTCCTTGATCTATTACTTGGAATATTATTTTTTCTCTATTACGAGAAAGTGTCAAATTAATTATACTCCCAATTGGAGAATATTTAATGGCATTATCTAGCAAATTCTTGAGAATTGCCTCTAATATTTTTTTATCCATATAAACTTGCAGATATCTATTTTGACAGGTAAAATTTATTGTATTCGACAGATTACTCATCTGCATTTGTGCTACTAAATTATTGCATAATTTAACTAATTCTAGTGATTCTGGCTCAAATTTTAGTTTTGTTGCTTCTGCTTTAGCATAGAACAAAATCTCATCTAACATCTGGCTCAGTTGCTCGATAGAAATTTGAATTTGTTCGAGTAGAGGTTGAATTGTTTGTGCTGTTTGTTGATCAACATATCGCTTGAGCAAGTTATTAGAAAATGAAACAACATTCAATGGATTGCGGAGTTGGTGGCAAACCATAGACAGAAAACGCGCTCTTAAATCACTCAGTTGTTTTGCTTGTTCTAAAGCCTTATTAAGTTCCGATTCTGCATTTTTATAATCAGTAATATCAATCCCAGCAATCATTTCAACTTCTTGACCTTGAAAATCAAGTTTTCCATCGAGTCTGGCTACTGCACAAGCCAACCAGCGTTCTGTACCGTTTTTAGTGAGGATACTTATCTCTTGGTATTCAAAGTTATTAACCTCTCTTGATTTAACTAATTGTCTGTGTTTTTTACTTTTGATTAGTTGGCGAATATCAAAACCATTTAATAGCTCTGATTTGGTGTAGCCTGTTAATATTTCTACTGCTGGATTAACATAACAAATTTTTGTACCTTGAATCAAAAAAGTACTTGCATCTGTTATTTCTGCTAAAGTCCGAAATCTAGCTTCGTTGAGCCGTAATGCTGCTTCAGCTTGTTTCGATTCAGTAATATCCCAAACACTCCACACTCTACCAGTAATTTTTTCTTCTAACCAATGAGGTTGAGAATAGTTAGCAAATATTCTGCCATCCTTTAATTCAATAACATCGTAGCTTTCAATATCTGATAGGCTAGAAATTTCCCAAATCATTCGATTAAAAGTTTCTGGATGTTTAATTTTGTTTTCAAAAAAAGCTTTGCATTGAGGACATCGCTTAGAGCGAAATAAAGATTTTGGAATTTGCCACATATCCAAAAACTTTTGATTAACGCTGATAATATCTCCCTCAAAGTTAATTGTCACAATACCGATCGCCGTAGCTTCGAGTGTGGAACTCAGTAAAGACAGAGATGTTTCTAATTTCCTTTCTCTTTGCTTGAGTTCAAAAATTTTCTGTTGTAAGTTTTCGTTAGCATCCCTTAATTCATTAATCCACTTTTGCACACTTAATTCTATTACTTCATGACTTTTATCTCGTACAAAAGCACAACTAAATTTTCTGCCTTGTTCTTCTAAAAAGTTGATTGATATTTCTACTAAAAATATCCGCCCTCCCTTGGCTCGGTAACGAGTTTTTAAGGTAACAGTATTCTGGAGCTTTTTTTCTGACCAATTATGTAGAGAAAAATCTAAATCTATATCCTGCAAAGTCATTGATAGCAACTCTTGATGGGAATATTCAGTCATTTTACAAGTTGCATCATTGACATAAATAAATTGCCAGTTTGACCCTAAACAGAAGGCCGCATCTACAGAATTATTAATAAGAAAGTGAGCAAGCTTAAACTCTAATTCTGACTGTAGCGCCATTATAATTTATTACTCCTAATAATATTTAATGTTGTGCATTGATAAAAATTCCTTCTGTTGAGCAAAGGGAAGCACAGACTGTGATGCTTTACTGTTGATTTGAATTACCAAGATTTGAGTCCGAGTTGTCGTCACTAGATTTTTCTGTTCTAGCCTAATGTTGCGTTTATACAGAGTTCTTGATTTTTGATTTTGTTAACTTTGTAACTCTTGAGTTTGTGCTGCTTGGTTTTGTTAGTGTCGAAAACTCTCAGTAGCTTTGGCTGAATCAAAAATTGCTGATACAGCCTTTGAGGCGGTTGAGCTTCCACTGGCTAATTTTTACTCATCAATGAATCCTCTTAATTTTTCTTAACTCATTCCTTCAGGAATCTAATATAGAAAAATCTAGTTTTTCATCTGTCAAAAGGAATACATTACTTATCGGGCTGATACAAGTATTTATTTGTTATCCTCCATAAGGATTAACTTTAATTGATAAGTTGAATAAAAATAGATGGTTATATTTTAGACAAGTAAAAATATATTTATACGTATATTTAACTCAAGAATTTGAGGGTTTGACTACGGGGAATCCAGAAAATAATATTAAGTTATTTAAAGTTAATTTGACACAAATTGCTGATTAACACAAGATGTAGTGCAATATACGGAAGTAAATAGCGAAACAATTAACGTAGCCAATATCACGATTGCGAAAAAATTGGTAACGGCATCAAAAAATTGTTCATTGTAAATAGGTATTGATTTCCCGTACTCTGGTTTTCATAAGTACTGCTTTAATTTTCTTCACTTTTTCAAGAGTTTTTTACTGGGCTGAAAAGCCGCACAAACATCTACTGTCAAACCAGCCCGGTCATATCTGTAAAATAAGCAACAAATTTTTGAGTATTATATATTACCAATTTGTCAAGTATATACTCAAGAACTTGTGCAAGTATCGGGAATTAAGTGAAAGCAATGAGCCAAAATTATACTGATTCCAATTCTCAGCTAGTTACCACGGATCTGTACCAAGAACTGCCTACAAACGGCACACATTATGCAGAATCTCTGCCTCAAGATACCCACAAGCTTGAGCATTTAGATCCTCAAAAAGTAATTCCAACTTTGTTAGCCAACGATCGCCACCCTCATCTGACAGTCGCGGAAGCGATCGCTCAAATGCTAGTAAACATGGGTATATGTAGTGCTTTCGGCATTGCTGGCGGTGCAATGGCCAGTTTGTGGAATGCCTTATCAAACAGCCAAATGCAAGTGCTGAATTTTCGCCATGAAGCAGGGGCGGCGTTTGCTGCGGTGGAAGCTTATTTTGCCAGCGATCGCCCTACAGTAGTTTTTACCACCGCTGGGCCGGGAATTACCAACGCTCTCACCGGGTTATTTGCTGCCCGTGGCGAAGGCGCAAAGGTGATTCTACTGTCAGCTTGCACCTCCGCACCCCAACGTGGACGCTGGGCAATTCAAGAAACCAGTAGCTACACCTTACCTAGCGGCGGAATTTTCACATCGGGTGCATTGTTCAACTATGCAATCACCGTTGAGTCTGCTGCCCAACTGCCACAAATTTTTCGTAAACTGGCACTGGGTTTAGCTCAACCAGGCGGATTCGTTGCCCACATCAGTATCCCGACAGCGGTGCAAACCAGTCTAGTTGAAGGCATTTCCTGGCCACAGCTAGATGTTGATGCTTACCGCATCACTGCTCAAACAGAAAAAGTCGCTAAATCTGCGGAATTATTATTCTCCGAACCCTTCGCTATCTGGGTTGGTTTTGGAGCGCGGGATGCGGCTGATGAAATCTACGCCTTAGCAGAAAGAACGGGTGTTGCGGTGATGTGTTCCCCTCGTGGTAAAGGCATCTTCCCCGAAGATCATCCGCAGTTTGTCGGCGTTACAGGTTTGGGTGGGGATGCTTCCGTGATTACATATATGGAAAAACATCCGCCTGCGCGTACCCTCGTACTGGGAACTCGTTTAGGTGAACCGACTTCTTTCTGGAGTCCAACAATGGTTCCAAAAAAAGGCTTTGTCCATGTCGATATAGATCCAGAAGTTCCAGGTGTGGCTTACCCCCACGCTCAGACTTTCTCGATTCAATCTGATATCAAAGCTTATTTACAGGAACTTTTGGAGCATTTACCAGAAATTCCTTTTGCAACTGAGTTGTTACCTAACCCCCAACCTGAACTTATCGCAGCCGCCCCAGACTATCCAGTGCGGCCAGAAGTATTGATGGCAGCTATTCAAAAAATAGTTGTAGAAGGTAGCGATGCGGTAGTTTTGGCGGAGTGTGGTAACTCGTTTACTTGGTCAACTCATTGTCTGCGCTTTACCGAACCCAATCGTTACCGAGTCAGCACCGGAGTTGGAGCGATGGGACACGCTGCGACAGGCGTAGTTGGTGCAGCCCAAGCGAGGAAAGGTAAAGCTGTTGCCATTGTGGGTGATGGAGCAATGCTGATGAATAACGAAATCAGCACCGCCGTCAAATATAAAATCCCTGCGGTTTGGATTGTCCTGAATGATGCCCGATACAATATGTGCCATCAAGGCATGAAAATATTAGGCTTAAAAGGTGCAGATGCAGAGATTCCTGTCACTAATTTTGCGATGATTGCCCGTGGTATGGGTGCAGAAGGAGTCGGAGTCACCAGAGAGTCTGATTTAGAAGCGGCCTTACAACAAGCGATCGCATCTGAAGTTCCTTTTGTCGTCGATGTTGTGATTGACCCTGACCGACCCGCACCTTCTGGCGGACGCAACAAGAGTTTAGCCGCACAAGGTGTCAAAGCAAATAGCTCAAATACTGTGAAAACTCCAGCCAAGCAAGTTTCCTTTCCCTTGGTTTAACTTTTTGGCTGGAGTATTTTAGGTATTTGGCGATCGCTGACAAAAAAACCAACTTTTTTGTCAACAATTACACCATAAACATTAAGTTTTACCTGCCATACATATTACCAAAGTGGCAAAATTAGCTAAAAAATTTTAATATTTTTTCACATTTCTCCTTTCCCATTTAGCTAATTTTGCCGCATTCTTTCGCCCAAATCGTGTTTCCTAATTTGCTGACTAACTTGCTCTAATCAACTCACAATCAAGAATAGGAGACCACACATGCAGCTATTTGAAACTGTTCGAGAAATGGGTCATGAGCAAATCCTTTACTGTCATGGAAAAAATCCTGACATCAGAGCAATTATTGCCATCCATGACACTAGCTTAGGGCCAGCAATGGGAGCTACCAGACTTTATCCTTACATCAATGAAGAAGCTGCTTTAAAAGATGCTTTGCGTCTTAGTCGGGGTATGACTTATAAAGCAGCTTGCGCCAACATTCCCGCAGGTGGAGGCAAAGCAGTTATTATTGCTAATCCTACAGATAAAACTGATGACATGTTGAGAGCTTATGGACGATTTGTTGAAAGCCTTAAAGGACGTTTTATCACAGGTCAGGATGTCAACATTACACCCCAAGATGTTCGCACAATTAAACAAGAAACTAATCATGTAGTTGGTGTAGAAGAAAAATCAGGCGGCCCCGCACCAATTACTGCTTTAGGAGTATTTTTAGGTATTAAAGCTGCTGTAGAATTTCGTTGGCAGACCCAAAGACTTGAAGGTATGAGAGTTGCTGTTCAAGGCTTGGGAAATGTTGGTAAACATCTTTGCCAGCATTTATATGAAAATGGCGTGCAACTTTTTGTTAGTGATATCAACCCAGAAAAAACAGTAGAAATAAAAAACTTATTTGGTGCTACTGTGGTAGAACCAGAAGAAATTTATGGTTTAGATGTAGATATATTTTCTCCCTGTGCAATGGGAGGAATTATTAATAGTCAAACGATTCCCAAAATCCAAGCCAAAATTATTGCTGGTGCAGCTAATAATCAACTAGAAAATGAGCGTCTTCACGGTCAAAGACTGATAGAAAAAGGCATTCTCTACAGTCCTGATTATGTCATTAATGCTGGTGGCATTATCAATGTTTATAACGAGATGATTGGCTATGACGAAGATAAAGCTTTCAAGCAAGTCAATAATATTTACGATACATTGCTGAAGATTTTTGGCATTGCTCATCAGCAAGGCATCACTACTAACGATGCTTCTAAAAGATTGGCAGAAGAACGAATTTTGCAAGCCAGAGCCAGAAAAAATCAACAACTTGCTGCTTAACGTTGAGCAATTAACTATTAATTAGAGGAATTATCAGTGGAAAGAAATACCTTTGCAACATCAGCTTATATAGCTACTTCACCAGAAAGCGCCTTTAAATATCTTTGTAGTTTAAAAAACTTAGATGAATGGACGCTTTATAGCCGGATGCAAGAGCAAATTGACGAAGATACTTGGCTGGGAACTGCATCTGGCTATCAAAAAAACCTCTACTATCACGTTAAAAAGCTGGAAAACTCCCTGTTTTATGGCATTGAGTGGCACTGCGGACTGGAGTACAATCAATACTTTCAAGTTTATCCTGTACTACTTTTTCCCCCCGATTATATAGAGCCTGGAACAGACGAAGAAGGCGTGTATTTTCATTGGTTGAGCTTTGTTGACCCCAAACGCCAAACACCAATGATTATGCAGGGTATTCATACTGTCCACACTTCTGAGTGTCGTTCTCTCAAAGCTAATTTAGAGCGCCAACTTGGCCGGAAAACAGCAGCTAAAGGACGCTACTTTATTGATACAGATACTATCTATGTTGATGCTCCAGTAGAAATTGCCGTTGATTATTTAAAAGATGTCAAAAATATCAACGAATGGGCGCATTTAGTCCGTCCCATTGCTGAAGTGAATGGCTCATCAGGCGACTTTTTGGATGAATATAACCAGAAAGTGCAAATCTCTGTACGTGTTCATAGCTTAAGCAAATACTACTTGCTAGAACAAGAATATTTTTATCCAGAATACAACTACTATCAGCGTTCTGTAGCTCTGCTCATCCCCACGGCTTACGCGTTTAACGACCCTGATGCTTTTGGGCTAATTTTGCATCGTATTACTTTCTGGAAAGTTGGAGAACAACTAGCTCATGGCAAACTCCAGATTGAAGACTTCGGTGCAGAAAGTATGAACATTAAACGCCTCTTAGAAGGCAAAGCTGGCAACTTCAAATCTTTTGACAGAGGTATGAGTTATGTACCAGTAGCCAAAGAGCCAGAATTAGTTGCTAACGGTCGTTAAGTCACTTCTGGTCAAACACTCCGCGTACCTCCGCGTTTACCTCCTTATTCCTCTGCGTCGAAAAAATGCAACACATCAAATTCCCACAACTACCCATTACTATTCTCGCCTTCTGTGTTGCGGCTGTTGCCGGAATGAAAACATCTGAGGCAGCCTCTTTTTCTGTGATTGCAGATGGTCTGAACAATACCAGAGGTTTGAGTTTTGGCAGTGATGGCAGTTTGTATGTCACAGAAGCCGGAACAGGAGGAAACGGAGCTTGTGTGCCACCTGTGAGTGGCCAAGGCGGTGCTTTATGCTACGGCACAAGTGGTAGAGTTCTCAAAATTGAGAATGGTCAGGCAAAACCTGTACTTACAGGCTTACCTTCCATAGCCTTAGCTGATGGTACAGGAGCCGGTGGAGTGCGGGACATCCAATTTGATAGCGCAGGTAAACCCTATATTTTAGTAGGATATGGGGCTGATCCAACCTTCCGCGATCGCAATCTGGGCAATACTGTACTAGGAAAAATCATTACCCCGGATTTTCAACGTAATTCCTGGACAACTATTGCCGATTTAGCCAACTATGAACTTGTCAATAACCCCGATGGCGGTGATATTAATAGCAATCCTTTGGGGTTTTTCATCGATGGCGATCGCATAGTTACAGCTGATGCTGGCGCTAACGATTTACTTAGTGTCAATACTAATGGAAATAACTTACAAGCACTCACAGTCTTTCCCCAAGATATATTAACTAACCCAGTGTTCCCTCCAACAGGCACACCATCTAACGAACCAGGTCAAGTACCAACTCCCACAGAACCACCACCAGCACAGATTGCTATTCAACCAGTACCCTCAAGTGTCGTTAAAGGTCTTGATGGTGCTTACTACGTCAGCCAATTCACTGGGTTTCCCTTTCCTGAAGGTGGAGCCAAAATCTATCGAGTGGGTACTGATGGTAAAACCACAGTTTATGCAGATGGCTTTACTCAAATAACAGATTTAGAGTTTGACACTGCGGGTAATTTGTATGCCTTGCAGTATGCCAATCAGTCAGCATGGAAAGGTAATTTTGCTGGTTCTCTCATCAAAATTGCTGCTGATGGCACTCGCACAACGATTCTCAGTGGCAAAGGTTTGGAGTCACCCAATGGTTTAACTATTGGCTCTGATGGTGCATTTTACATCAGTAACCGGAGCGATCGCCCCGGACAAGGACAAATCATCAGAGTTGAGAATCCTCAATCTATTCCTGAACCAACTTCTGTTTTTAGCTTATTAACGTTTAGCGTTCTGGGCATTAGTTGGTTACGGAAGCGCAAACCCAGTAGTAGTAACTCCCTGGAATGACCACAAATTTTCCAACTTTACTAATACACAACTTACAACAAATGAAACTGAAACATCTAACTATTACACTTGTTACTCTTGGTATTACCGTCGTTGCTGGCACAAAAGCCGCCGAAGCTGCTAGTTTCAAAGTCATAGCCGATGGTCTAAATAACCCACGAAATTTAGACTTTGATAGTGAGGGAAATATTTACGTCACTGAAAGTGGTTACGGCGGTGATGGTAGTGATGGCAGATGTATCCCATCGCCAAGTGCGGGGTATATTCCTTTGTGTGCTGCCCAGAATGGTTCTTTAACCAAAATTGCTAAAGACGGCACTAGAACAACTATCCTATCTGGTCTAACTTCTTTAGCATTATCACCTTCTGGAGAACAAGCAGCTGGGCCAGCAGACTTTAAATTTGATTCTAGAGGTAACGCTTACCTATTAACAGGTTTAGCAGGTAATCCGGCTAACCGTGATACAGTTTTAAGAGCGCCTGACCTAGGCAAATTATATAAAGTAAACTTAAACACTGGTGGACTAACAACACTGGCTGATTTTGCAGCTTATGAAGCCAGCAATAATCCTGATGGCACAGATATAATTTCTAACCCCTATGCTTTTAC
Organism: Nostoc sp. C96; assembly: GCF_059384975.1. Lineage (NCBI taxonomy): Bacteria > Bacillati > Cyanobacteriota > Cyanophyceae > Nostocales > Nostocaceae > Nostoc > Nostoc sp. C96. Next base: position 4,833,468 of record NZ_CM182020.1, read on the forward strand.
GATTAAAGGTGATACGGCTTTTGTCGTTGACGGAGGTGGAAACTCAATTTATTCTGTAGGGCTTGATGGTGGTGGGATCAAGGATGTAGCTGCCTTCCCGCTCAAAGTTATACCTAGAGATCAACTGGAATATCCAGATCTTGGGCCGGATGTAGATCCCAATGCACTGCCAGTAACACAGCAATCAGTACCTACAGGAATTGCGGTTGCTCCTGATGGCAGTTTAACAGTTAGTGAATACACATACTTCCCTTATCCAGAAGGCGAAGCCCGAATCTTTTCAGTTAACCCCGACGATTTAGAAATTCAATCTCTGGCTGATGGTTTTACGCAGTTAACTGGTGTCACCTACGACCCAGAAGGTAACTTATATGCCTTGCAACATATCAATGTTTCTGAATGGAAAGCAATTCAACAGGGCGGAATTATCACTGGTGATATTAGCGGTTCTGTAATCAAAATAGGCACTGATGGCACTCGCTCAACCATTTGGAGTGGTGATGGCTTAGAAGCAGCTTCTGGAATAACTTATGGCCCTGACGGTAATTTATATATTTCCAACCGCGCTAGGCTGGCAGGTACAGGACAAGTTATTAGGATTAATCCTCGTTCAGAGCAAGTTCCTGAACCCGCTACTATCGCTGGGACACTTATAGCTGCGGCTTTTGGTAAAGCGGCAATGGCGAAGAAGCGTAAACGTGAAGCCTTAGCTGAAGCAGAAATGGTCTAATTCTTTAACTAACAGAATGGACTGCTGCCTCACTGCGAAAGTTGTTAAACACACAGGTGGCAGCAGCCCGAATTTTAACTTTCCCAAACGGGGTCTGGGAACAACATTTATCTAGGAAAGAGTATACCTCATCAACCAGAACTGTAACACTTATGGGATTAGTAAAACATTTGGCGATCGCCTTTGTCAGTACCGGATTTATGGTGTTGGCAACATCTGCTCAAGCTTTGTCTTTAAGTTTAAAATACGAACGTAGTATTGGTAGTCCTGGCTTTGCACCTGGGCAACTGTTTGTGCCTCAAGGCATTACCGTAGATAGCGCCGGCAATACCCTAGTTAGTAACGGTCGTGGTCTTAACCCAGATGGTAGTTTTAACCCAAATATCGGTAACAAAGTCGAAGTATTCAACCCTCAAGGTGAGTACATTGGCGCAATTGGTAGAGGTGGTACAGGGCCAGGAGAATTCGACGAACCATCAGCTTTAGAAATATCTCCCCAAACTGGGAACCTGTATGTAGGGGATGTTTTTAACAACCGTGTTAATGTCTACGATCCTCAAGGTAACTTTATCAATTCCTTTGGTTCATTTGGCGGCCTCATCCCTGGTAGAGCTTTCTTTGGCCCTTCTGGTGTGACATTTGACCAACAAGGTAATGTGTATATAGGTGATTTTAGCGGCGATAAAATTAATAAATACACGCCGGACGGTCAACTTCTTGCTTCCATTGGTAACTCTGGTACTGCACCTGGGCAGTTTCAAGGGCCAGCAGGTGTCAGAATTTCCCCAGTGAGTGGAAATTTCTATGTGAGTGACCAATTTAACAACCGAGTTCAGGTACTCAATCCCGCAGGCGACCCAATTTTAACATTTGGCACACAAGGCACAGGGCTAGGACAGTTTAATCAGCCAATTGGTATTGAAGTAGACGAGTTTGAGAATATCTATGTAGCTGATTCTATCAACAGCCGCGTCCAGGTATTTGATAAAAACGGTAACTTCTTAACTGCATTTGGTGAACCAGCCCTTGATGCGTCTGGCGGAATTGTACCGCCTCCTCAATTGGGAGAACCACCTTTTGGCGACCCCATCGATTTAACACCCGGTAGATTTAACTGGACAGGTGGCACAGCCTATAAAGATGGCAAACTCTATGTCGGCGACTTCTTCCAAGGTCGTGTGCAAGTGTTAAAAGTTGAAGGTAGAAACGAAGTCCCAGAACCAAGCTCAATGTTAGGTATAGGAATATTTGGAATGGGGATTGCTGCTGCTAAATGGCGGAAAAATAGACAACAAAAATCAGCCATCAGTTAAAAAGGTTCTATTTGAAAATCGGGAGTTAGGATTTGGGAATAAAACTATTAATTTCTCATTCCTAATCCCTAATATTTAGGTATATATTATGTCTGCTGTAATTGATTACAAAATAAATAATATCAATGAATTATTATATCACTGGGTAACACAACAAGTTACTCAAGAAGCTGTTATTTGGCTAAATGAAACTAAAGAGAAAATAAATAGCGGCGCTAATACACGAGTATTTTTTAGTGCTTTTAGTAGAGTGCCTCGTTATACAGGCAAACATCAACTGAAATTAACTTCTCAAGATTTAAATCATGCTTCAGCAATAAGAACAGGCTGGTTTCCTAGCCATTGGAGTGTTGATCAAACGGCGCGTACACTACTAGTATTAACTCTGGCACAAACTAAAGCAGATAAATATTTATCTGCTTTAGAACAAGTATTTATCACCGCTGATGTTGGGGAACTGGTAACACTTTATCAAGCCTTACCTTTATTACCTTACCCAGAAAAATTACAAAAGCGGGCGGCGGAAGGAATTCGTAGCAATATGACCGCAGTATTTAATGCTGTGGCTTTATGTAATCCTTATCCAGCCGAATATTTTGATAATTTGGCATGGAATCAGATGGTGTTGAAAGCGTTATTTGTGGGTAGTTATTTGCAGTTAATTCAAGGTTTGGATTTACGTGCTAACGCTGAATTGGCAAGGATGTTAATTGATTATGCTCACGAACGTCGGAGTGCTAACCGTTCAGTTTCGGCAGAAATTTGGCCGTTAGTTGAAAAATTTATTGATTTAGAAGATTTGCAAAATCAGATGCCCACTAAATTTTCACAAAAATATCTATGAATACTAGTAATATGATGTTTATCGACCCCCACATTCACATGAGTTCGCGCACAACTGATGATTATCAGCAGATGCAGAAATCGGGAATTGTGGCAGTAATTGAACCAGCTTTCTGGTTGGGACAACCGCGGACTAATGTTGGTTCATTTCAAGATTATTTCAGCAGCTTAGTTGGTTGGGAAAGATTTCGGGCTTCACAGTTTGGCATTAAACATTACTGCACAATTGGCTTGAACTCTAAAGAAGCTAACAACGAAGCTTTAGCAGAGCAAGTTATGGAATTATTACCGCTGTATGCTTGCAAAGAAGGTGTAGTTGCCATTGGCGAAATTGGTTATGACGATATAACACCCGCCGAAGACAAATATTTTCGCCTCCAGCTAGAACTTGCCAAAGAACTAGATATGTTGGTGATGATTCATACACCCCACCGCGATAAAAAGGCGGGGACGAGCCGTAGTATGGATGTCTGCATTGAACACGGTTTAAAACCATCCCAGGTAATTGTTGATCATAACAACGAAGAAACAGTAGCGGAAGTCTTAGATAGAGGCTTTTGGGCAGCATTTACAATTTATCCTAATACCAAAATGGGCAATGCTCGGATGGTGGAAATTGTCAGGCAATATGGAAGCAATAACATCATTGTTGATAGCAGTGCTGACTGGGGAGTAAGCGACCCTCTAGCTGTTCCTAAAACTGCTTTACTCATGCTAGAACGAGGGATTCCCGCCGCAGATGTGGAGAAAGTTTGTTATCAAAATGCCCTCACAGCATACGGACAAAGCGGTCAAATGCACGAATCTGACTGGCTGAACCTTTCACCCATCGACCAGCGACAAACATTCAGCGATAATTCCGTCCTCCGAGGGCAAGAACCACTGGTAGAGTCGCACCATGAATACGCACTGATTGAATAAACCTCTCTAGGCCTTTGAATGAGTCAAAATATGAACACCGCCACCTTTCAATCTCAACGCTTCTGGGCATATCTGCAATTACTCCGTCCTGCCAATATTATCACCGCCTGGGCAGATATCATGGCTGGCTTTGCAGCTTCTGGGTATTTTGTCGAAGCAAATCTGACACCACTGCTATGGTTAATTTTAGCGACCACTGGCTTATATGGCGGCGGTATTGTATTTAATGATGTGTTTGATGCCGAATTAGATGCCGAAGAACGTCCAGAAAGGCCAATTCCCAGTAATAGAGCTTCGCGTACAGGTGCAACTTTATTAGGAAGCGTGTTGTTGATGGTGGGTGTAGTGGCTGCGGCACAAGTTTCGTGGCTGAGTGGGATATTGGCGATCGCGATCGCCTTATCTGCATTATTATATGATGCGATCGCCAAGCATCACCCCATTCTCGGCCCGATCAATATGGGGCTTTGCCGAGGCGGTAATTTATTACTAGGGGTGAGTGTCGTCCCCGCAGCCTTAGAAAATTACTGGTTTTTAGCGCTAATTCCCCTAGTTTATATAGCAGCAATTACTATTCTTAGTCGCGGTGAAGTACATGGTGCAAAACACAGTACGGGTATCATCGCACTATTGCTAATAGTTGCAGTTATTGTTGGACTTCTGGTATTAGGATGGCTGACAGACTATCAAGTTATAACTGCATTTCCATTCTTAATATTATTAGGTATTCGAGTACTATTGCCTTTTATTCAAGCTGTACGCCAACCTACTCCAGAACAAATTCGGGTTGCTGTGAAAGCTGGTGTGTTGTCATTAATTATTTTAGATACGACCGTGGCTGCTGGTTTTGCAGGCTTATCCTACGGTTTATTAGTTTTGAGTCTTCTGCCAATTTCTATGATATTAGCCAAAATATTTGCTGTGACTTAACGCAATCAGTCTCAATATATGAATTTTGGAAAATTGGAGACTAACAAATGATGTTGCAATCCTCACTTAACCCAAAGTTAGCCTCAATCAAAGATGTCAAGGCTAAACAAATTACTATCATTGGTGGACATGGTAGGATGGGCAAGTTATTTCGAGAACAACTTTTGTCTGTAGGTCATACAGTAAATGTTCTTGAACAAGAAGATTGGGCTGATGCCGACAAACTGCTCAATAATGCAAATTTAGTATTAATAAGTGTGCCGATAAAATATACAGTTGATGTTATTCAGCGTGCGGCTAAGTACTTATCGCCTAATACAGCTTTGTGTGACATCACAAGTATTAAAAGTCAGCCAACAGAAGCAATGCTGAAACACCATACTGGCCCTGTAATGGGATTACATCCTATGTTTGGGCCAAGTGTCAAATCTTTTTGGGAACAAAAAATAGTAGTTTGTCCTGGGCGTAATCATGAATCATTTCAATGGTTGTTAGATTTTTTGCAAAATCAAGGCACAGAATTAATTACTTATAGCCCAGAAGAACACGATCGCATGATGGTCTATATTCAAGCAACACAGCATTTTTGTAGACTTAGCCTTGGCATTTTTTTAGCTCAGTCTAACATTGACTTAGAGCAGAGCTTATCAATTTCATCTCCTAGTTTCTGTCAAGAAATTGAAATTTTACAGCGTTTATTTTGCCAAAATCCTAATTTGTGTGTTGACATTATGTTAGCCACTGATGAAAGATGTCAAGCAATTAATTCATTAGCGAATACTTATAGTCGATTGGCGAAATTAGTAGAGCAAAAAGATAGAGAAGGTTTAATTCGAGAGTTTGAAAAGACTCAAAAATTTTTCAAAAAATAAATTTATTAAAATTAAAAATTTATGATAATTAATGTTGAACAAGAAACTAAGTTTTCTGGACAATCTATTCGACAAAATATCACAGTAAATTTTAACTATGAGGTTCACTTTACTCATAATATTTTTAATTTAAAAAATCCTACTTTAGCACAGGCGATCGCAGCTGACGGCGAAAAGAAACCGAAGAAAATTATCGCGTTAGTAGATGCTGGATTATTAGAATTTTGTCCAGATTTACTAACACAATTAATTAACTATACTAAGTTTTATGCAGAGGTAATCACATTAGCTGTGGAACCAATGCTGATTCCTGGGGGAGAGGCGGCAAAAAATGAACCAAATTTATTAGCAAAAATCCACCAATTAATTGAAGCCGCAGGGTTATGTCGTCATTCTTATCTATTAGGAATTGGCGGTGGTGCAGTATTGGATTTAGTCGGATATGCAGCTGCGACAGCACATCGGGGAGTGCGCCTAATTCGCATTCCGACAACAGTGTTGGCGCAGAATGATTCGGGTATAGGCGTAAAAAATGGGATCAACGCCTTTGGTAAAAAGAACTTTTTAGGTACATTCGCCCCACCTTATGCAGTCATTAACGATTCTGCCTTCTTGACTACATTATGCGATCGCGATTGGCGATCGGGAATTGCCGAAGCCGTAAAAGTTGCATTAATTCAAGATGCTAACTTCTTTGATTTTATCCATACTCACACCACAGCCCTAACGCAGCGTGATATGGAAAGTATGCAGCAACTTATTTATCGTTGCGCTCAGTTACATTTAGCACATATAGCTAAAGCTGGCGATCCTTTTGAAATGGGTTCATCTCGTCCTCTAGATTTTGGACATTGGGCTGCACATAAACTAGAACAATTAACAGACTATAGATTACGACATGGAGAAGCTGTAGCAATTGGTATTGCTTTGGATAGTACATATTCTTACCTTCTGGGAATGCTGTCTCATAGAGAGTGGCAAAAGATATTAACCACACTTGCAGGGCTAGATTTTACCTTATATGTACCAGAACTAGCTGAACAATCATCGTCTGAAAATATCCGTTGTTTATTCAGAGGTTTGACTGAATTTCGAGAACATTTAGGTGGCGAACTAACTCTGACATTGCTACAAAGAATTGGTAAAGGAATTGAAGTTCACGAAGTAGATTTGTCGTTATATAAACAAGCAATATCTCTACTGCGTGATTTTGAACAACAGCAGAACCTAGTTACAATAAACCGAGGTGAAATATGAAAATAGGAATCAAAAAAAATCTTCACCTCACATACTGCACTAACATTCACCCTGGCGAAGAATGGGAAAAAGTTTTTGCGAACCTCCAGCAATATATTCCACCACTAAAAGCAAAATTAGCACCAGATAAACCATTTGGTATTGGCTTGCGTTTAGCAGCCATAGCAGCTAAACAATTACTTCAAGAAAATACTTTATCTCAGTTTCAGTCATGGTTAACTGAACAAGATTTATACGTATTTACTTTAAATGGATTTCCCTACGGACAATTTCATCAACAAATAGTTAAAGACCAAGTTTATGCACCAGATTGGTCAAAACCAGAACGCTTAGAATACACATTACAACTCACGCAAATTCTTGCAGAATTATTACCACCTGATATAGAAGGTAGTATTTCTACATTACCCTTATCTTACAAACCTTGGTTCAAAGGAAATCAACTTGTTCAAAATTCAGTCATGGAAAGTGCTAGTTTGCAGATAGCACAACTAGTAGAACAAATGGTACACATTCGGACTGAACAAGGAAAATTATTACATTTAGATTTAGAACCGGAACCAGACGGTTTAATTGAAAATGCAGACGAAGTAATTGATTATTTCCAAAAATATTTACTACCAATTGCTGGAGATTATTTAAGCAAGCATTTAGTAATTACTCAAGAAACTGCCGAACAATACATATTAGACCATGTGCGCGTTTGTTACGACACTTGTCATTTTGCTGTAGAGTACGAAAATCCCATCTCAGTTTTACAAAAGTTTCAAGCTGCGGGAATTCAAATCGGCAAAATTCAGATTAGTGCAGCCTTACAATTGAATATACCCGAAGAGGCACAACAACGCCATTTAATATTAGAAAAGTTGCAACCTTTCGCTGAATCAACATATTTACATCAAGTAATTGCTCGGACAAATAATAACAGGCTCATTCACTACTCAGACTTAGAAACCGCCTTACCAAACATAGAAAACACAACCGATGAAGAATGGCGGATTCACTTCCATGTTCCTATTTTTGTCCGTGATTATCAACTATTACAATCCACTCAAGATGACATTGTAAGTGTCCTAAATCTGCTGCAAAATTATCAGTTCTGCAACCACCTAGAAATTGAAACCTATACCTGGGAAGTATTACCCGATGAAATCAAACTAGACTTATCAGCATCAATTCAACGTGAATATGAATGGGTTCTTAGCAACCTATTAACAAAACAACTAGTCCACAGTTAAATCTTCTTTCTCCGCGTCCTTGGTGTACTTGGCGGTTCGTATGCAAAAAACAGTAGTTCTCAACGTAGTCGGATTAACACCCAACTTGATAGGCGAACATACCCCCTTTCTCTCTCGTTGGAAATATTCTGGAAAAGCCGTAACAATAGAACCCGTTTTACCTGCTGTCACCTGTACAGCACAAGCAACCTATCTTACAGGTAAAACACCTGATGAACATGGAATTGTTGCTAACGGTTGGTATTTTCGAGATGAGTGTGAAATTAAATTTTGGCGACAGTCAAATAAATTAGTTCAAGCTCCAAAAGTATGGGATATTGCTAAACAAATAGACCCCAACTTTACCTGCGCTAACTTATTTTGGTGGTACAACATGTACTCCTCAGCAGATTATGCAGTTACGCCGCGACCAATGTATCCTGCTGATGGGAGAAAACTCCCTGATATTTATACTCAACCAGAAAACTTGCGATCGCAACTCCAATCAAAATTAGGTCAATTTCCTTTATTTAACTTTTGGGGGTCTAATACATCGATTCGTGCTACTCAATGGATTGCAGACTCAGCAAAATTTATCGAAGAACACCACAACCCAACACTAACACTAGTTTATTTACCCCATCTAGACTACTGCTTACAAAAATATGGCACTGACACAAACAAAGTAGCCAAGGATTTACAAGAAATTGACGCAGTATGTAGAGATTTGATTCAATTTTACGAAAATCGCGGCGCACAAGTCATTGTTTTATCAGAATACGGAATTACATCGGTATCTAAACCTATACATATTAATCGCGTATTGCGAGAAAACGGTTTATTAACAATACGAGAAGAACTCGGACGAGAACTGCTAGATGCGGGTGCGAGTCAAGCCTTTGCAGTTGCAGACCATCAACTGGCTCACGTTTATGTTAATGATCCTTTTTATATACCAAAAGTGCGATCGCTGCTTGAAGAAATTGATGGAGTCGCACAAGTTCTAGACGAAACAGAAAAGCCAGCTTACCATCTCAACCATTCTCGTTCAGGAGAGTTAGTTGCAGTAGCACAACCAGATGCTTGGTTTACTTATTATTACTGGCTGGATGATTCTCGCGCTCCTGATTTTGCCAGAACTGTAGATATTCACCGCAAACCAGGTTACGACCCTGTAGAACTTTTCATAGACCCAAAAATCAAATTACCTCAAGCCAAAATTGCACTGAAACTTTTACAGAAAAAACTAGGCTTTCGCTACTTGATGGATGTTATTCCTTTAGACGCTGATTTAGTTAAAGGTTCACACGGTTGTCTTCCGCCTTCTCTGGGTGAAGGGCCATTATTGATTAGCCAACAAACCAATTTACTTGATTTTTCATCTATACAAGCTAGTAGTGTTTGTCAGTTAATTCTTGAGCATTTAACTAAAAACTAAATACTTATCTTTTGATAGAAGCAATAAATAAAAATATCTTCCTAAAGATGCTGGGATTAAATCAAAAAATATTAATTTTGTATTCATCCAAACAAAATAATATTAATCACAAATAAAATGTTATCTTATGCGAAAAATTATTCATTCATTAGCCAGTTTATTTTGAGTAGGCTAAATAAAGAATCTTATGTTTTTCTATCTACCAAATATCTGACAAACACATCAATAGATATTCTAGTTTCATAATTTTCTCATCGTTCCAAGTTAGTTCTTAAAACACTAAATAATTTATTTATGATTACTGAATCCCATTCCTACACAACCTTGGATAACGTGCGCGTCTCTCGTGCAATTACAGAAGTCAAGATGGATACTGCCATTGAAGAAATTCTGTTCTACCTCAATTCTCAACGTGGAGGCTTGTTAACTAGCAGCTACGAATATCCAGGAAGATATAAGCGATGGGCAATCGGATTCATTAATCCACCATTAGAAATAACTACACGAGAAAATACTTTTACTCTGACAGCACTAAACGATCGCGGTAAAATTCTCTTAGCTTTACTGTTTGAGCGTTTATCCCAAGTACAACAACTTCATCACATAACTAAAAACCAAAACCGCATCACTGGATTAGTTAAACCCACAGAACAATGTTTTACGGAAGAAGAACGCAGTAAACAACCTTCAACCTTTACAGTTATTCGAGAAATTCTGCATACATTTGCTAGTCAAGAAGACGAACATTTAGGATTGTATGGTGCATTTGGTTACGACTTAGTATTTCAGTTTGAACCAATTTCTCCATGTTTAGAACGTCCTACAGATCAGCGAGATTTAGTTTTATATTTACCCGACGAATTGATAGTTGTTGACTACTATCAGCAACAAGCGTTTCGCATAGAGTATGACTTTATCACAGCACACGGCAGCACTTATAATTTGCCGCGCACAGGTGAATCTGTTGATTATCGAGGTCAACGCTTAACTCCTACTCAACATGCTGACCATCAAATTGGCGAATATGCCAAACAAGTTGAATTTGCCCTCGATTACTTCCGTCGGGGTGATTTATTTGAAGTAGTTCCCAGCCAGAACTTTTTCACAGCTTGCGAAGAACAACCAAGCAACCTATTTGAAACTCTCAAAAAAATTAATCCCAGTCCTTACGGCTTTATTTTTAATCTTGGTGGTGAATACCTTATCGGTGCATCGCCAGAAATGTTTGTCCGTGTGGAAGGTCGGCGTGTAGAAACTTGTCCCATTAGTGGCACAATTACCAGGGGACAAGATGCTTTAGATGATGCTGTACAAATTCGTTCTTTACTCAACTCACCCAAAGATGAAGCTGAGTTGACCATGTGTACTGACGTAGACCGCAATGATAAGTCCCGCATTTGCGAACCCGGTTCAGTACGAGTTATTGGTCGTCGCCAAATTGAATTGTATAGCCACCTCATCCATACAGTAGATCATGTCGAAGGTATCTTGCGCCCAGAGTTTGATGCTTTAGATGCTTTCTTGAGTCACACTTGGGCTGTGACAGTTACTGGCGCACCCAAACGAGCCGCAATTCAATTTATCGAACAGCACGAACGCAGCGCCCGACGTTGGTATGGTGGTGCAGTTGGATATTTGAATTTCAACGGTAATTTAAACACCGGATTAATTCTGCGAACCATCCGCTTGCAAGATTCAATTGCGGAAGTGCGAGTTGGTGCGACTCTCTTGTATGATTCTGTACCACAAGCAGAAGAACAAGAAACTATCACCAAAGGTGCGGCGTTATTTGAAACAATTCGTCGTGCTAAACAAAAAGACGAAAAAATTGTCGATTGCAGTGCTACAAACTTGAGTAAATGTGTTCCGAATGTTGAACCTGGTAAACGCATCTTACTCATTGACTACGAAGATTCATTTGTTCATACACTCGCTAATTACATTCGTTCTACAGGTGCAAGCGTTACTACACTCCGTCATGGTTTCCCTGAATCTGTGTTCGATACAGAACGCCCAGATTTAGTTGTATTATCTCCTGGCCCTGGTAGACCCAGTGATTTCAAAGTTCCGGAGACTGTCGCTGCTTGCGTCCGTCGCCAAATACCTCTGTTTGGTGTGTGTCTGGGATTGCAAGGTATTGTAGAAGCTTTTGGCGGAGAACTGGGAGTGCTTAACTATCCCCAACATGGTAAATCCTCACGAGTTTTCGTCACTGCGTCTGATTCGGTGATGTTCCAAGGCTTACCGGAATCTTTTACTGTTGGGAGATACCATTCATTGTTTGCAATCCCACAACGTTTACCTAAAGAACTGAAGGTAACAGCGATTTCTGATGACGAAGTAATCATGGGTATTGAACATCAAACACTCCCCATTGCTGCTGTACAGTTTCATCCAGAATCAATCATGACTTTAGCAGGAGAAGTTGGTCTGGCAATTATTAAAAATGTAGTGCGGACATATACACAAACAAAAGAGTCAGTGGTTATTGGTTAATAGTCATTTATTATTACTAAATCCAGCGATTAATTTACCTCACGCAAAGGCGCAAAGACGCAAAGAATATTTATGACTAAACAAGTTGTTTCGCCTAGGCATATCCTTGAAGAAATTGTTTGGCATAAACAGCAAGAAGTCGCACAAATGCAGCAGGAATTGCCTTTAACGGCTGTACAAAATCAGTTACCTGCTGCGCCGCCTGTGCGAGATTTCTTGAAAGCCTTACAGGAAAATGCTCATCATCCTAGTTTAATTGCCGAAGTCAAAAAAGCATCACCAAGCCGTGGGATTATTAGAGCAGACTTTGACCCAGTAGCGATCGCCCAATCATATCAAAATGGTGGTGCAGCTTGTCTCTCGGTTCTCACTGATGAAAAGTTTTTTCAAGGTAGTTTTAATAACCTGCGCTTAGTGCGATCGCAAGTTACATTACCTCTACTATGCAAAGAGTTCATTATTGAACCTTATCAAATTTATCTAGCACGCACAGCAGGTGCAGATGCAGTCTTATTAATTGCCGCGATTTTATCAGACGAAGAACTGCAAAGATTTTTACAAATCATTCATGACTTGGGTATGAATGCTTTAGTAGAAGTCCATACCTTGCCTGAACTAGATCGAGTTTTAAAACTAGACAACTTACGTTTAGTTGGAATTAACAACCGCAACCTCGAAGATTTTACAGTAGATTTAAAAACAACACAGCAGCTTTTATCGCAGCGACAGCAACAGTTAAAAAGCTTAGATCTCACTTTCGTCAGCGAATCTGGAATTTATACACCTGCGGATTTATCTTTTGTCGCTGAAGTTGGTGCTAGAGCCGTTTTAGTAGGAGAGTCATTAGTTAAACAAAACGATGTAGAACAAGCTGTGCATAATTTATTAGAAAAAACTCACCAATTCTAAATCAACTCTTTGCAGAAGTTGGGTCAAGGAGAAAGATAAATCCTTTCTCCCTGAACCTTTTCTTGAAAAAATTACGAATTACGAACTACGAATTACGCATTACTATGACTACTATCTCTAATAACTTTCAAACTTTACGCCAACGCCAACAATGCGCCTTAATTCCCTTCATCACAGCAGGTGACCCAGATTTAGAAACTACCGCCGATGCTTTACGCATTTTAGATCGCAATGGTGCTGACTTTATTGAGTTGGGTATTCCTTATTCTGACCCTTTGGCAGATGGGCCTGTAATTCAAGCCGCAGCAACTCGCGCCTTACAAAAAGGAACGAAATTAGAACAAGTCCTAGAGATACTTACAGATGTAATTCCTAGCTTAAAAGCACCAATCATTTTATTTACTTACTACAATCCGATTTTGCATCGCGGTATTAAGTCTTTTTTAGCTTTAATTGCTGATGTTGGTGTGAAAGGTTTAGTAGTACCAGATTTACCCTTAGAAGAAGCAGCAGAATTAATTCAAACTGCCGCATCTTTTGGGATTGAAGTGATTTTACTCGTAGCACCTACCAGTTCTAAAGATAGGATTGATGCGATCGCTCGTCAATCTCAAGGCTTTATCTACCTCGTCAGTGTCACAGGCGTTACGGGAATGCGATCTCAAATCCAAAACCGTGTACAACACTTACTCACAGACTTACGCAGTGTCACCGATAAACCTATTGGTGTTGGCTTTGGTATCTCCGCACCAGAACAAGCACTTCAAGTTAAAGAATGGGGTGCAGATGCAGTCATTGTCGGTAGCGCCTTCGTCAAACGTCTCGCAGAAGGTAGTCCAACTGAAGGACTACAAGCAGTAGAACAACTGTGTCGAGAACTCAAATCAGCAATATCACTTCAACCAGTCGTAGCTAAATAAATATTGGCGTACTTGGCGGTTCGATAAAAGAAAGATTAACGAACCGCAAAGAACGCAAAGAGCGCGAAGAAGAAAAGACAAAGTTTTGAATGTGAGAGGATTTTAGACTGTGGTCAGTACTCCAGATATTAAGAATACATTTGCACAACCTGATTCTTTAGGCAGATTTGGCAAGTTTGGCGGTAAGTATGTACCTGAAACCTTAATGCCTGCTTTAAGTGAGTTGGAAGCAGCTATTGAAAAGTACCGTCATGATGCTAACTTCCAAACTGAGTTACAAAATTTACTTCGTGATTATGTAGGTAGACCCAGCCCGTTGTATTTTGCGGAACGTCTGACGACACACTACGCCAGACCTGATGGTACAGGGGCGCAAATCTACTTAAAACGAGAAGATTTAAATCATACAGGCGCTCACAAAATTAATAACGCTTTGGCTCAGGTATTGTTAGCCAAGCGGATGGGCAAGCAGAGAATTATTGCCGAGACAGGTGCAGGTCAGCATGGTGTAGCAACTGCAACTGTGTGTGCGCGGTTTGGCTTGGAATGTGTAATCTACATGGGCATCCATGATATGGAACGCCAAGCCCTGAATGTGTTTCGGATGAAGTTGATGGGAGCAGAAGTGCGGCCTGTGGAAGCTGGTACTGGCACTCTCAAAGATGCTACTTCGGAAGCTATTCGAGATTGGGTAACGAATGTTGAAACAACACATTACATATTGGGTTCTGTAGCTGGCCCTCATCCTTATCCGATGTTGGTGCGTGATTTCCACGCCATTATCGGTAAAGAAACTCGCGTCCAAGCTCAAGAGAAATGGGGCGGACTACCAGATATCCTGTTAGCTTGTGTGGGTGGTGGTTCCAATGCGATCGGATTATTTCATGAGTTTGTCAATGAACCTTCTGTGCGTCTGATTGGTGTAGAAGCAGCTGGGGAAGGTGTGAATACAGAAAAACACGCTGCGACTCTGACATTAGGTAGGGTGGGAGTTTTGCACGGTGCAATGAGCTACATTCTCCAAGATGATGATGGTCAAGTTATTGAAGCTCATTCAATTAGTGCTGGATTAGATTATCCCGGTGTTGGGCCTGAGCATAGTTATTTGAAGGATCTTAAACGTGCTGAATATTACAGCGTGACTGATCAGCAAGCGTTAGAAGCATTCCAACGACTTTCGCAACTAGAAGGAATTATTCCAGCATTAGAAACTTCTCATGCGATCGCCTATTTAGAAAACCTCTGTCCACAGTTAGATGGCAGCCCCCGCATTGTTATCAACTGCTCTGGTAGAGGTGACAAGGATGTCCAAACTGTCGCTAAAGTTCTGAATCATTAATCCAATATGGTAGCCATAACTCAAAATCCCCTAGACAAAATCTCGGTTAGTTCTGCTTCATCCGACTGGTCAGCTTTATTGCAACAACTACTCAAACGGCAATCATTGACAGTTGACCAAGCTACAGATTTAATGCACGGTTGGCTAACAGAGGCTATTCCCCCGGTTTTATCAGGAGCCATCTTAACCGCAATTCAAACCAAAGGTGTATCCGCAGAAGAACTAGTAGGTATGGCCAGCGTCCTACAATCTCAATCTTCTCACTCTACTCCCAATTCCTCATTCCCCACTCCCCTAATCGACACCTGCGGTACTGGTGGCGATGGTGCTTCAACCTTCAATATTTCTACGGCGGTAGCCTTTGTTGCTGCTGCTGCTGGGGTAAAAGTTGCCAAGCATGGCAATCGTTCTGCATCTAGCAAGGCGGGTTCTGCTGATGTGTTAGAAGCTTTGGGGATAAATCTCAACGCTCACCCAGAGAAGGTACAAGCGGCAGTTAATGAAGTTGGCATCACCTTTTTGTTTGCTCCTGGCTGGCATCCAGCACTCAAGGCGGTTGCTGATTTACGCAAAACTCTGAAAGTGCGGACTGTTTTTAACTTGCTTGGGCCTTTGGTAAATCCCATGCGACCGACAGGGCAAATCATCGGTGTAAATGACCCACTGTTAATTGAAGAAATCGCCCAAGCCTTATCCCAATTGGGATGTCGAAAAGCGATCGCACTCCACGGCAGAGAACGATTAGATGAAGCAGGTTTGGCAGATGTGACTGATTTAGCTGTGCTGCAAGCAGGCAAAGTCCGCTGTCTGACGCTCAATCCGCAAGAACTTGGTTTAAATCCCGCACCAACTGAAGCATTACGCGGTGGCGATGTCCAAGAGAACGCAGAAATTTTAAAAGCTGTCCTCCAAGGAAAAGGCACTCCAGCACAACAGGATGTAGTCGCTTTAAATACAGCCTTGGCATTGCAAGTTGGTGAAGCAATTGAAACAACAGACATTTTAGAGGGTTGTGTCAAAGGCATTATTTTGGCTAAAGAAGTTCTGCAAAGTGGTGCTGCTTGGACAAAGTTAGAACAACTTGCTGAATTTTTACACTAATTAAGGAAAACGAAAATGATTGTAGTCCTAAAAAATGGTACACCCATTGATGAAATTACTCGCATCAGCGAAGGTTTGAGAAACACTTGGGGAGTCACAGTCGAAAAAAGTGTTGGTGAACATAAAGTCATCTTGGGAATGATTGGCGATACTTCTACTCTTGATCGGATGCAAATCCAAGAGTTCAGCCCTTGGATTGAGCAAGTATTACGTGTGGAAAAACCTTTCAAGCGGGTAAGTCGAGAATTCCGCTATGGAGAAGCCAGCGAGGTTGTTGTACCCACACCTAACGGTGATGTCTATATCGGTGAGCAGCATCCGATAGTAGTGGTGGCAGGGCCTTGTTCTGTTGAGAATGAGGAAATGATTGTTGAGACAGCAAAGCGGGTAAAGGCTGCTGGTGCCAAGTTTTTGCGTGGTGGAGCCTACAAGCCTCGTACTTCTCCTTATGCTTTCCAGGGGTATGGAGAGAGTGCTTTAGATTTGTTAGCAGCTGCGCGTGAAGCAACAGGTTTAGGCATCATCACAGAACTTATGGATGCTACCGACTTAGCAGCATTATCAAGAGTGGCTGATATTATCCAAATAGGTGCGCGCAATATGCAAAACTTTGCGTTGCTCAAAAAAGTCGGCGCACAAGATAAACCAGTTCTGCTCAAGCGGGGAATGTCTGCCACAATTGACGAGTGGTTGATGGCCGCTGAATATATTCTCGCAGCGGGAAATCCGAATGTAATTCTTTGCGAGCGGGGGATTAGAACCTTTGATAGTAAATATGCCCGCAATACTTTAGATTTATCTGTCATTCCCGTGTTGCGATCGCTCACTCATTTACCAATCATGATTGATCCAAGTCATGGTACAGGTAAATCTGAGTATGTACCTTCGATGGCTTTTGCTGCGATCGCCGCAGGTACTGATGCTTTAATGATTGAAGTTCACCCTAATCCAGCTAGAGCGCTATCTGATGGGCCACAATCTTTAACACCTGAAGGATTTGATCGCTTAACACATGAAATGTCAGTGATTGGTAAAGTTGTTGGACGTTGGACTACACCAGCTTTACTTGCGACTGTTTAATCTGAATTTCATGCCTAAAACAGGATCATTTTCATCAATAATTGGCGCAGGACATAGCAATCCTTTTTGATTTCTGAAAATCGCTCTTGCTCAAATCCCTGACTTCTTATACTATTTCACGAAAAAAATGATACAAATTCATTGGTTTTCCATTCTTTCCCCTTGCCCCTGCACCTCTACGGTCTATTTGTATCAAAATTAAAGTGAAACTGTATTAGAGGTTGTTTGAAAAGTATTTTTGGTAACTAACATCAAAGCCTCTCTCCGCTTTGGGGAGAGGTTTTTGATATACTTTACGACTTTTCACACATCCTCTTATGAGGAAATCAGACTGATTCATTTCACTAATTTCTAGTCGCGTCAAGAAGAAACGTGTTCCGAGATGAATTTTATGAGTTCATACAATATTTATGCAAAGTCTAAGATTTTATCTAAATTTAAGTGTTTTTTCTCTAAAAGTCCGAAAAACCCTAAGTTAAGTTTGAAGCTGATAGTAATCAAACTTTAGGACTGATTATGAACAGCTTTTATCAGACAAAAAATAAGTCTTTTTCGCTAATTTTAGCTACAGTTTCACTACTAGCTGGAATTGTCGGCATATCTTCATCTGCGAGTGCTGCACAATTAGAAACTACTCCAGTTTCAGTAGTTAATAGTCAAATGATTGCCAAAGCAACTTCTTGTCCTCGCTATGCAGGTGGAGGAACGTTAGAAGCTTATTTTGAAACTGCTAATTTTCATATATATATTTGTAACAAAAATAGAAAAATGTATTATACGGGGATTTCTAAGTCAACTGGTAAAGGTATCCGTTCTCTCCGTGCTTACTCTGAAGAAGGTACAGGATATGTGGCGACCAATAACAACTATGAATATATAGTCAATGGTGCCAACCTTGAAATTGTCAAAAATGGTCGGGTTATTCAAACAGAGCGAGTAATTAGATATGTAAGTGGATACTAAAATTAAAGATGCAATTTTTTGGCGTAACAGCTTAGGATAGAGATCCAAGTCTTAACGGTAAGTCTCTTCCTATGTCTGCTACGCCATCAATTTCTCAAGTTAACTCACCCGCCCCTAAAACATTAGAAATTCCCCCCCTACTCGGTGCTTCGGTTAGCGAGTTAACTGCTTGGGTACAGCAGCAGGGACAACCAGCTTACCGAGGCAAACAATTACATGATTGGATTTATCATCAGCAAGTGCGATCGCTTGCTGATATTTCTGTGTTTCCTAAACAATGGCGCTCAGAAATTGCAGATATCCCCATCGGCCGTTCCAGCATCCACCTCCGCAAAGTTGCACCAGATGGTACAGTCAAATTTCTGCTGCAATTAGCTGATGGGCAAATTATCGAAACTGTGGGTATTCCCGCCGATAAGCGGTTAACTGTATGTGTTTCTACCCAGGTGGGTTGTGCAATGGCTTGCGATTTCTGCGCCACTGGTAAAGGTGGCTATAAACGCAACCTCGGCCGTCATGAAATCATTGATCAGGTGTTAACTGTACAAGAGGACTTTGAGGAACGAGTTAGCAATGTGGTGTTTATGGGATTGGGTGAACCATTGCTAAATGTTGATAATGTCTTAGGCGCAATTACATCTTTAAATCAAGATATGGGAATTGGACAGCGGATGCTAACTGTTTCTACAGTCGGAATTCGCGATCGCATTCGTCAATTTGCCCAACATCATTTGCAAGTTACCTTAGCGGTGAGTCTCCACGCCCCTAACCAAGCACTCCGAGAAAAACTTATCCCTAGCGCCCGCTTTTATCCTCTCGAAGATTTACTGGCTGAATGTCGGGAATATGTAGCCATTACAGGCCGCCGTGTCACTTTTGAATATGTCTTGCTGGCTGGTGTGAACGATTTACCACAACACGCTTTGGAATTATCACAACGTCTGCGAGGATTCCAGAACCATGTCAACTTGATTCCCTATAACCCAATTCAAGAAGTTGATTATCAACGCCCTAGCCGCGATCGCATTCAAGCTTTTGTCAATGTTCTCCAACAACAAAACACTGCTGTTAGTGTTCGCTATTCTCGTGGTTTAGAAGCTGATGCAGCTTGTGGACAACTGAGAATGAATAAAAAGTAAACTGAATTTTGAAGTTTGAAGTCTGAAGTATGAAATTAACCCACCCATACTTCACTATTCTTTTACTTTTACCTTTTAGTTAGTTGAATTCCCGGGGCATAAGCTTCAATCACTTTGCCAGTACGTGTGCAACTAATCATTAAGTAATCACAACTTGAGCATTGTGTCCGCGTTAATTCACTATCCAAAATATAATAACGCTCCGCTTTTCTACCACAATTTGGGCAGTGAATACTTAGTACTGTCTGCATTTTTAAACCCCTGGATGTAACTATTTTTTAACTTTTAGAAAAGTTAGTTTAAACTTCGATGTTAGGTTTAACCAACGTAACAAACTACCAGAAGATTGACTGGTTTTCTTAAGAAAAATTTTAGCTAAATAAACTTTTACAATGCCTTGATTTATTATCTTAATCTTTAGGGGATTTTATCATCTCACTTTAGATATATAAATTCACTGAGAAGTGGTTTGTACTTAGAAATGAGATGATCCCTATGATTAAAACTTTGAGAGAGCTTTATTTTGCGTCATTCCAAAATTTTTACATACTTATTTATGTATTCAAAAGTTAATCCCCAAGGATTACTGTATCTTTGGTAACAAAATCTCAATTTTAAACTTTGCTTAATCTTTATGAATGCTAAGGAGAAATTACTCGTTACTGATTTTGACTGCTGAATTACGCGTCAATTATTTGACATATTTTCAGGTGAGATTTATTGCCAAGGTAACTTGATACTGAAGGTAGAACCTTGTCCTTCCCCAAGGCTGAGAGCTTGAATTGTGCCACCATGAAGTTCTATTAAATAATGAGCGATCGCTAAACCCAAACCTAAACCCCCTTGTTTGGGAATACGATAATCTTGGCGGTAGCGTTCAAACACGAATGGTAAGAATTCTGGACTAATACCAATACCTGTGTCGGTGACAGTGATTTCAGCATGATATTCATGACGAAATAGTTTCACGTCTATTCGTCCGTTGTCTGGGGTAAATTTAATGGCATTAGAGAGTAAATTGCCCAAAACTTGCAGTAGGCGATCGCCATCACCAGTTATTGCAGGTATGGGCTGATCAATCACAGAGTCTAGATGAATATTTTTTGTATTGGCGGTTGGGTAAGCAGTCTGAATGGCTGCGCGGACAATCGCGCCTAAATCTACTGGTTTCAACTCTAGGTGTAACTTTCCGCGCAAAATCTGAGACATATTCAGCAAATCTTCTAAAAGTTTTGCCTGAGATAGAGCATTGCGCTCAATTGTTTCTAGCGCACGGTTGACACGTTCTTTGTCAAACTCCTTAGTCCGCAGTAATTGCGCCCAACCCAAAATTGCATTTAAAGGCGATCGCAAATCGTGTGATACCATTGCCACAAACTCATCTTTAGCGCGGTTAGCAGCTTCTGCTTCCGCCCGTGCGGTTTGTTCTAATTGCAATAGCTGTTGACGTTGTATTTCTACAAGTTTGCGTTGGGTAATATCCAGCACAAAGCAGACACTATAACCTGGCTTATCTGTACCATCAATGCGAGCAATTCCTACAAGAATTGGCACACGTGAACCATCTTTGCGAAAATATTCCTTTTCAAAAGGAGTACAAACTCCCGAAGTTTGCAATTCTTGAACTTTTTGCTGATCGAGGTATTGATATTCTGCTGGTGATAAAGTATCCCAACGCAGATTTTCGGCTGTGAATTCTGCGCGAGTGTAACCTAACATCTGTAAAAAAGCATCATTGGCTTCATATATGCGACCGCTAAAATCACCGAAATAAATACCAACAATATTCGATTCTACGATTCTGCGGAACTTCGCTTCACTTTCACGCAGAGCAGCTTCTTGATATTTGC
The DNA here is from genome assembly GCF_059384975.1 of Nostoc sp. C96. Classification (NCBI taxonomy): domain Bacteria; kingdom Bacillati; phylum Cyanobacteriota; class Cyanophyceae; order Nostocales; family Nostocaceae; genus Nostoc; species Nostoc sp. C96. The sequence continues at coordinate 4,854,786 of NZ_CM182020.1, forward strand.
GATCGCTAATATCGGTTGTACTCCCAACCGCCCGTAATGGCTGCCCATTTTGATCTCGTGTAATCACTCCCTGATCCAACACATACCGATACTGGTTATTTTTATGGCGGACTCTATACTCTACAGCATAGTAGTCATTATCCACAGACATCTTCTCGAAAGAACTCTGCAATAACTTCCTATCTTCAGGATGTATTTTTTCCATCCACCATTCTTGAGTTGGTTCTGCTTCTTGTGGAGAGTAACCTAAGATGCGAGTTAAACCTTCTGTCCTCTCAACTGTATTTTCTGGAATATTCCAGTCATAGATGAGACAATTAACTGCTGCTGCGGCTAGTTGAAAACGCTCGTTACTTAAACTTAGCTGTGCTTCCGTTTGTTTGCGGTTAGTAATATCATAAGCTGTCCCAACAATTTGCCGTGGCGAACCATCATCATTTCTGATAAATACAGTATCTCGACTGTAAAACCAATGCCATTGGCCATCCGCATGGCGCATCCGGTATTCAAATTCTACAATTTCGTTATCTTTTACCGTGGCAATTTTTTGCAGATGGAGAAAGAATAAAGGTAAATCTTCTGGATACATTAACCTGATCAAGAATTCCTGACCCAAGTCTTGAATTTGTTGGGGACTGTAACCAAGCAGTTTATTAACCTGACTATTTAAATAAAGGTTCCGCCGTTCTAGCAAATCATAAACATACAAAATTCCTGGTGTAGTTTCAGCTATGCGTTCAATGAACTGCTGACTCTCGCGCAAACGTGCTTCACTTTGTTGTAGTTCTTGACGCAACTTTACTTGCGCTATTGCTGAGTGGATAGTTGAATGCAAACGTCCTGCTGTTGTCTGTCCTTTGACTAAATAATCATGAACACCACTTTTCATCGCCTGAACAGCAATAGCTTCGTTACCATACCCAGTCAACATCACCACGGCTGGGATGAATTTTTTTGCGAGTTTTGGCAATTCTGCTAGAAACTCTAGCCCATCCATATCTGGCAATAAAAAATCTAATAAAATACAATCTGTCTGAAATTGCCGATATAGTTCTAGGGCTTCCTCCCCCGATTCTGATTCGAGAATGGTGTAACTATATTCCTGGTCTTGCAGCAGATAACGACGATAAACCTCACGGTCTTCAGGGGAATCGTCGATGATTAAAACGGTCAGCGGTTGCACCATGACTAATTGCTTGCAGCATCAGGGATAATCACAATATCTAACTAATCGGTGATCAAACTTGGGATTGTTTGTGCCAATTTGTTGATCTTGATTAGCTTTAAAATATAGCTATTAACACAATATCGATAACATATTTCTATGGCAATTGGATTTATCCTGAAAGTATATAATATAAGACGCATATTTGATTTAGGAAAAGACTTAGTATCTATAAAGTAAGTATTAATTCCTATATTCTCTAGGAATCATATTTGATTTTTGAACTTGAGTGGTCAGTTATCTCACTTCATGTTGCCCAAACGTAAGGGCGTAGGCTTCGCTTTGCAGCAGGGTACAAGCCAGTAAACCTTTCTAAGGCAGTGGCTTCCCTAAAGATTTCACAAATCAAATTAGATTCCTAATGTATAGAGAATTTTAAGTAGTAAAATACAAAATCTAGGGCTTAAAGCTAGAGATAGCGGCTGTTTACTGCTGAATGTTGCTGTATCTAGCATTCTTAAATAATTGACCAACAAATTTACTCCCTACTCCGTGGCTCTAATGGTAGTTGATCAATCAAATAGGAGCGCTATGTCTTAAGAAATACGACTTGAGTTAGAGAATCATCAATTTTGATAACAGGTCATATTAAGCATAATATTGATTAGAGTATTATTTATTTTGCAGCAGATAATTATTCACAAAAATTAATTGAGGTAGTAAATAAAAATGCCAGCAAGTAAAAATTAGGAAATTGTCATGCGACAGGATGAAATGAGGATTTTTTATGTAAAATCTAGTGCGATCGCAGTAAAATTGTCAATAGTATAGTTGCTCAGGAAAAATAAAAATTTCAATTGGAAAAATCAACATTTTTCAAAGTTAACGGAGATTTTATGGAAGCTCCTCTACCTCTTGCTGGCTTAAATGTTTTGGTAGTTGATGATGATGATGATAGTCGGTTTTACGTCACTACCGTTTTAGAATCAGATGGAGCCAATGTTGTCGCAGTAGCATCAGCCGCCGCTGCACTAGAAGCGCTGATTAAGCTACAGCCAGAAGTTTTGGTATGTGATATTGCAATGCCAGAGGAAGATGGGTACACTCTCATCCGCAAAGTGCGATCGCTCAAACCAGACCAAGGTGGACAAATCCCAGCAATTGCTTTAACCGCCTACGGTGATACTGAAGATCGTGTCCGCGCCTTAGAAGCTGGTTTTCAAACTCATGTAGCTAAACCAGTTGATCCAAATGAACTAGTAGAAATTGTCGCCAGTTCAGTGACTAACGGTAAAAATTATTAGGTGACAGGTGACAGGTGTTGTGTAGTTAATTTGGTTTTGTTACAAATGACCATTGACCATTGACTAATTAAAACTAATTTGCTCAGATCGATATTCTGGCGGCTCAACGTGAATGAGAATTCTCACAGGATGAAAGCGTTCTTCCAATAGCCTTTCCACATTTTCCGTAATGCGGTGTGCAGTTTTGACATCTGGTGCATCTACAATTAAGTGCATTTCAATAAAAACTTGCCTACCCAAAATACCTCTAGAAGCAATGTCATGACAGTTCAGTACTCCCGGTACAGAAGTAGCGATTTCATGGATTGCTTCTGGTGCGATCGCCATTTGATCCACCAGCCAAGGTAAATTAGCTTTTAACACTGACCAGCCACTCCAAAATACTAACAAAGCCACAGGAAAAGCCAACACTATATCTAGCCATTGATAACCAAGCCAAACTCCTATCAAACCGCCAATCACCGAAATTGTCACCCAAACATCGCTCATTGTGTGCATAGCATCAGCAATTAAAATTGGGCTACCTACTTGATGACCTACTTTCCGTTCGTAAAACGCTACAAAAATATTTACCCCCAAAACTATTAGTAATAACCACAACTCTGGTGGTGCAATACGTACTGGATCACCACCTTTGATAATGCGCTCTATTGCTCCTTGAAGAATTTCAAAGCAAGCTATACCTAAAAAAGCCGCAATTCCTAAAGCTCCCACCGCTTCAAATTTTTGATGTCCGTAAGGATGTTCACGGTCAGGATGTGGCGAAGAAAACTTACTAGCAAATAATCCTAAAACATTATTGGCACTATCTGTCACACTATGCAAAGCATCAGCTAACAGGCTTAAAGAACCAGTCCAATAACCCACAACCGCTTTTAATCCCATAACAAACAGATTGAGCAGTAGGGTAATAATTAAAACTTTTCTTACCGTCTTCCGATTATCGTAAGTCATAAATATTTTTTAACAGTAAGTTCTATGACTTCTAAGTGTAAAACTTAAAACGTTAATCAGATAAAACGACTTTTAGCTTAGTTAGAATTATTGTCTATATTGACTTAAAAAATTTGGAGAAGTTGTTGCAATTAATTTTAATTAATAATGGCTACAAGCTTGGTAATTACGAATAATACAGGTTTGATAATTAGGTAGTTTTATCATTAATTCATCAAAAATATTCATTAATTTTATTTTTAGATGAATCCTTTAGTCAATTCATACCAGCGAGTAGGATAACTCAATATCTGTAGACAGAGACTTAATCTCAGCCAAGATCAACTTTCCGGTAACATGAGGTAAGTATCAAAAATTTAATCAAGCTCATGGCTTCAACTCCTTTGACATTGAACTTAGTTGAAGGTTCTGTCTCCTTCAGTTTTTCAGCCCAAGCCGCACGAGAATTAAAAGCGGCGATTGACCAATTAATGGAGCGCCTGAAAGCTGTCGCAGCTAAACCTGCTGGTGGTGGTGCTAAAATCACTCCCCAACCGCCCTTAGAATACCGTTATACTGGCGAGGTATTTTTAGAAATTTTCTGCAATCCAAATATCTGGCCTACTCCCTTTGCGGCCAAAGTTCTGTTGACAGTGCGTGATGTCACCATCCGCTTAACTACCGAAACCGAACTAACTCGGCTAATTGAAGACATTAACCAATATTTAGAACAAGTCGCATAAATTAGGACAGACTTTCGCAGTCATACTAAAAATTAGGTATTTCAGCAGAGTTTCAGCTATGTATTGGGGTGTAAGGATATTAAAATGGAAAACCTATTCACCCCTACACTCTTACCAAACAAAGACAAGCAAAATTAACTTAGTTATTCAATGCAAAAGAGATACTTTGCCAACGATTTCTAAATCCAGAGTAAAGATAACCATTTGGCGATTCTATGACAGTTTTGTGTCAATTTATTGACAGCAAGAATTATTAATAATATTGAAATTCTGTCAAGCAAAATGGGCGCATCAAGTTGGCTCAAGTATTTTTCTATGAGTCAGACAAAACTAATAGCTGGATAAAAACTCAAAGTAATAATATTTGAGCCGTACCATTAACTGGCTAAATAGCCACTGATTTTATCTTTGTGTCGTCGTAGGGTCATTAAGGCTTGCAGTTCTAACTGTCGCACTCGTTCTCGGCTAATACCCATACGTTGACCAATTTCAGACAAAGACAGTGTATTTTCGTTTGTTAAACCAAATCTTAACGTTAATATTTCTCGCTGCTGGAGAGTTAATTTTGATAATAAATCGTGAATATTTTGTTGTAAAAAACTTTGGTCAGCATAAGATTCTGGAGACAGCCCATCATCTTCCAACATATCATGTAATTCCGTATCTCTTTCTGGGCCAACTCGTAATTCTAAAGATAAAGGCTGCCGCGCTAAGAGTAAATAATCCCGAATTTCTTTAGGGTCTATAGATAGTTCTGCGGCAATCTCCGTTGTGGAAGGAGTGTGACCTAATTTTTGTGCTAGTTCGCGTTGAGTGCGCTTAATTTTGTTCAGTTTTTCTGTAAGATGAATAGGTAAGCGGATAGTCCGTCCTTGTTCGGCGATCGCTCTTGTAATTGCCTGACGAATCCACCAATAAGCATAAGTAGAAAATTTGTAACCCCTAGTAGGGTCAAACTTCTCTACGCCTCTTTCTAAACCTAAACTTCCTTCTTGAATTAAGTCCAGAAAATCTAAATTACGTCTTTGATATTTCTTGGCAATAGACACTACAAGTCGCAAATTAGCCCTAATCATCGTTTTTTTGGCTTGATATCCTTGCTGTAGTTGTTGCACTAATTCTGCTTCACTCAGCTTGGCATATTCAGCAAATTCTAGTTGTGTTGGTTGACGATTTAATTGAATAGCTAATTGTTCTTTGGCAGTAAGTAAACTCATCATTTGTTGTACTTGCTTACCAAAATTTATTTCTTCCTCATGATCTAATAAGGGGATGCGCCCAATTTCATGGAGATAAGTACGTACCAAATCCGTATTAGATAAAGATTTGCGATTTTTATCGCTTACGTCGATAGATTGATGAGATAGATATTTCATTTTTCTTTAATCTTGAGCAAAATTTATTGATTTAGAAAAAAATGGCTTGCATTCCAAATATCAAACGTTAAGTATGCGCCACAATTTCTTCTAGCGATGACTAAATACGCTTGTCTATTTCAGAATTAACTTTTCTTAAGGTAAGAGCTTGATGTGACAGAAATTTGTCAAAGATTTGAATAAGTCATGTCTATAGTGAAGTGCTGAATATAAACTCAGTATTTTCTAGTTTTTCAATAGTCAACACTCAAATATGCTTTGATTGCTGTGTAAAAATATCAAGATTTACTTAATATAGAATAGAAGCGCTATTTAGCCTTACAGAACTCTTGAGATTGCTATATGCTTTCAGTAATTAGACTGAATCAAGCATAAATTGGTAAACAAAAGTGAATCTCCCTTTAATTACTCGCGCTGAAGAACATAACGAGAGAACAGCGATTATTACAAATGCAGGAGCATTTACCTATCAGGATTTGCTTTACTTTTCCAGTCAAATAGCGACAAGTCTTTTGCAGAACGTGGAAGATTTAGCAGAACAACGAGTAGCTTTTCTCATCCCTGCTGGGTTTGAGTATGTAGCGACTCAGTGGGGAATTTGGCGTGCTGGCGGAGTAGCTGTACCTCTTTGTATTGTCCATCCGCGACCAGAATTAGAGTATGTCATAACAAATTGCGGCGCATCGATGATAATTGCTCATCCGCAGTTTGAGGATATATTACGCCCGATCGCCACAGAACACAATTTGCGATTTATCCTCACTTCCGATGCACTCCCAAATTATATTGCTCGGCTTCCAGAAATAGATATGACTAGACGGGCATTAATTCTCTACACTAGCGGTACAACAGGTAAACCAAAGGGTGTAGTGACAACGCACCAAAATATTCAAGCGCAAGTAACTAGCTTAATTACAGCTTGGGAATGGACATCAAGCGATCGCATTTTACACGTACTCCCCTTACATCATATACATGGCATTATTAATGTGCTGACTTGTGCTTTGTGGGCTGGGGCAGAATGTTATATGTTGAGCAAATTTGATGCTGAAGTTGTGTGGAATCGAATTTGCAATGGTGATTTAACTTTATTTATGGCAGTCCCGACAATTTATGTAAAATTAATTGCAGTTTGGGAAAACGCCTCTAGTGAACGCCAACAAAGCATGACAGTAGGTTGTGCAAAAATGCGCCTGATGGTTTCTGGTTCCGCCGCTTTACCAGTACAAGTTTTAGAAAAATGGCAAAAAATTAGCGGTCATTTTCTGCTAGAACGCTATGGAATGACGGAAATTGGTATGGCGTTATCAAATCCTTTACATGGTCAACGTCATTCAGGTTATGTCGGTCAGCCTTTACCGCAAGTCGAAGTGAGATTAGTTGATGAAAACGGACAGTTAGTCCCACCAGAGACACCAGGAGAAATTCAAGTCAAAAGTCCTGGTGTATTTTTAGAATATTGGCAAAACCCCCAAGCAACAGCCAAAACCTTTCAAGATGGTTGGTTTTGTACAGGTGATCTTGCTGTAGTTGAAAACGGTAACTACCGCATTCTCGGCCGGATGAGTGTAGATATTATCAAAACTGGTGGCTATAAAGTTTCCGCTTTAGAAATTGAAGAAGTGCTAAGAAACCATCTAGATATTCAAGAATGTGCAGTGGTGGGAGTTGCTGATGCTGAGTGGGGTGAGAGAGTTTGTGCGGCGTTAGTATTGCATCCACAACGTCAATTGACATTAGAATCTTTGAGGAGTTGGGCAAAAGAGCAGTTAGCAGTTTATAAAGTCCCAACTAAAATTTTGATAGTTGAGGAACTACCACGCAATGCGATGGGGAAAGTGACTAAGCCAACGGTGGTTGAGCTTTTTCGTTAATCGTTAAAGCCTTACTAAAGATTATGGCAGGCTTGAAAACGTGAAACTTTAGAGGACTATAGGGAAATCCCTCTTAGCCCATACTAAGAGGGATTTTGGTTATGGGCTTTTGAGTGCTAGGTTAAATTACTTGCTTTCTCAACTGCTTGCTTTAACTCTTCAAAGGTAATACTACCGTCTTGGTCAGAATCATACTGTACTAGTAACTCCTGAGGGCTACTGGTGTTTGTTTCTGATGAGATGACTGCACTTAAACCAGGACTTAAAAAAAGCTCATTAATGGAGATTTTGCCGTCTTGATCGCGATCTAAGGTATTAAAAAGAGATTGAAGCTCTTGCTCGGTTGCCATAAGTTTTTAGCTGAATTAATCTTTCACTTTAATATTTCCAAATTCAACAAACTTATATCCTAAGAAGTAGAAACATGTATCGCTGGGGCTTAAATTAGTGAAATATTCTATTGCCTGTTCTACCCGTTCTATTAACCTAGCAGTATAAGATTACATAATTGTGCCTACGCAACACAACCTATGACTACCGCACCTTTAAGCTGGCAAGAACTAGAAACTCTCACTGACTATCAAATAGATACTGTTAATGGCCTGACCAATGCTAAAGCTCGGTTGCGCTTGTTTGGCAAACCCGAATCTGATGTGCGGGTAACGCTGTACCGCGATAACCACGCCTGGTGTCCTTACTGTCAAAAAGTTTGGTTATGGCTAGAGGAAAAACAGATTCCCTATCGCATCGAAAAAGTAACAATGTTTTGCTATGGAGAGAAAGAAAGTTGGTACAAACGTAAGGTACCATCAGGAATGCTCCCAGCGATCGAGCTAGATGGAAAAATTATTAAGGAAAGCGATGACATTTTGATCGCTTTGGAAAAGGTTTTTGAGCCATTAAGCCAAGGGATGGAAGACCGCACGGTGCTTCCTCTCCGTCAATTAGAACGACTTTTATTTAGAGCCTGGTGTGCTTGGCTGTGTTATCCAGCAATTTCCTCTCAACAAGAAAAACGCAACCGAGAACAATTTATTGGAGTGGTGGCTAAGGTCGAGGAGGCTTTAGGTTGCACCCAAAGTCCTTATTTTCTAGATAGGTTCGGCATCGTCGATGTCATTTTTACGCCATATCTCGAACGTATGAATGCAAGCCTTTACTACTACAAAGGTTATTCTCTACGAGAGGAAAATACTCGCTTAAGTGCATGGTTTGCGGTAATGGAAAGCCGACCAACTTACCGTGGTACCCAGAGTGACTTTCACACCCACGCACATGATTTACCGCCCCAGATGGGGGGCTGTTGGGAAAATGGCGAACCCCAGATGCTGATTAATAAAGCACGGGTAGATAACGGCCCCTGGTTCGGGCTACCAGATGTTACTTATCCAGAGCCGGAAAACTCGCGTATGGAAGCTCTTCAACGAACTATTGAGCATCGCGTCAATATTATCAGAGTTAACCCCTTAGATAATCAATTGTTTGATCAAGCTCTACGTTGTGCTTTAACACACATGATGACGGATGAAGAGTGTATACCTCCATTGGGATCTGATGTCGGTCTACGATATTTGCGCGATCGCATTAATGTCCCCAGGGATATGTCCATCTATGCAGCCAAGCGATTGAGAGAATCTCTGGAGAAAACCGCAGCCCTTGCTGGTGATGGACAGCCAGACCCCATTCCCACTCAGCACCGACGAGATCAAGACCCGTCTAACTTTGTCAGAAAGTAGGATTAAAATCAATATATAACTGCTGGTTCGCCGACTTTTTTAGACGAACAAATCCTTGAGATAGATTGGGTTAAATTCTGGTGTATGGTTGCTGAAGTTACTTGCTAGTAGCGGGCAGGATGTGGTAATTAGTCTTTTGGGACTGAAAAACTTCGCTATCTGACAACCAAACACCTGACTAATTTTATGGCTCGATGGATGTTACCAGTGTCAGGACTTGAAAAAACATAGATATAGCGATCGCTTGACTGAGACTTGATACCAAAAATCCACAATCCACTAATGCTATACAGACGATTTGGACGCACAGAATTACAGATGCCGGTGTTTTCTTGCGGCGGCATGAGATATCAGTTCAAATGGCAAGATGCTGCTTGGTCAGAAATTCCCGCAGACAACCAGAAAAACCTCGAAGCAACCATTCATAGATCCGTTGAAGTTGGAATTAATCATATTGAAACTGCCCGTGGTTATGGTAGCTCGGAAATGCAATTGGGAAAAATCTTGCCTACATTTCCACGGGAAAAATTGATTGTCCAAACTAAAGTTTCACCCGTTGCTGATGCCAAAGAATTCCGGCAGACATTTGAGCAATCGCTGCGAAATCTCCAGTTAGATTATGTAGACTTGTTTAGTTTGCATGGCATTAATCATGCTGAATCTCTGGAATATAGTATTCGTCCTGCTGGTTGTTTAGATGTAGCCAAACAATTACAAGCCGAGGGCAAAGTTAGATTTATCGGCTTTTCTACCCACGGGGCTACAGATTTAATTGTGCAGGCAATTAATACTAATCAATTTGATTATGTAAATCTGCATTGGTACTACATTAATCAAACTAATTGGCCAGCAATTGCAGCTGCTAATCGTCTAGATATGGGGGTGTTTATTATTAGTCCTTCTGATAAAGGCGGACAGCTTTATAAACCACCACAAAAATTAGTGAATCTTTGTGCGCCTTTGAGTCCAATGGTGTTTAATGATTTGTTTTGTCTGAGTCATTCTCAGGTGCATACCCTGAGTTTAGGCGCAGCTAAACCCCAAGATTTTGATGAACACTTGAAGACATTAGCATTATTAGATGACTCATCAGAAATTTTGCCCCCGATTTTGGCGAGATTAGAAGCAGAAGCGATCGCCATATTGGGAGAAGATTGGGTAAAAACTTGGCATATCAACTTACCAACATGGGAACACACCCCAGGCGAGATAAATATCCCAATGATTTTGTGGTTATGGAATTTAGCTAATGCTTACGATTTAGTAGACTATGCCAAAACCCGTTACAACCTCATGGGTAACGCTAGTCATTGGTTTCCTGGGAACAAAGCAGATAAACTCAACAAAGTAGATTTACGCCAATGTCTTAGCCGAAGTCCCCACGCCGATAAAATTCCTCATATTTTAGCGAAAGCCCATGAAATGTTAGGCGGTGAAGAAGTAAAACGCTTGTCGCAACAATAGATATTTGGTTTCATACTTTGCTGAAGTACTAATTATCTGAGTTTATCTGCGTCCATCCTCTTCTATTCGCAGTTAAAGGAACAGCAAAAACTAAATTATCCTAAAATTGTGCCTAGTAGAGTGCGTCAGTTTAAGAAACCTAGTTATGTCAGAAAATGACGCACTCTACATTTTAAATATTTTTTAATCAGTTCTTAATTCCTTATTTGTTGTGACTGACACACTGGAAGGCCACTACATTAAATTTATTTTTTCTTTTTTTATAAAATAAAACATTGATTTTTCTCTGAGCAATGTATTAATAGCACCATCAAAAGTACTTGAAAATTTTCCGATATTAAGGATAAGATACTCAAGCGCTAAAACGTTTTTTGTCAAGCAGACAAATGCTTAATTTAGCATAAGTAAGAGCTAAATTAGGCTTACTGTCTCATGTTTAAAAAGCTCATTAATTTAGACATCAAAAATTAAATTAATTAGTTGATTGCTTGACACAAGAAAAAAGATCGGTGCTGTCAAACTTTTTTTAATATACTTCTGAGGCTGCGTAGATTTATGGCAATTATTACAGGTGACAATGGTAATAATATACTTCCAGGAACTCCAGACAACGATACTATTAGAGGACTTGGAGGCAACGATCAACTCAACGGTGAAGCCGGAGATGACATCCTAGATGCGGGATTAGGAACCACAGACGAAGTAGATGGCGGAATTGGCATTGATACAGTCGTCATCGATTACTCCAGTTTAGGAACCAACGTCAGTAGATTGGGTAATTCCTATATCACCACAGGCAATCGCACATTCTACAGCAATATTGAGCAGTTCAACATCACTACTGGTAGCGGTAACGACGAACTGTTTGGTGGAGTATTTAACGATATTCTCAATGGAGGTGCTGGGAATGATGAACTCAATGGTGGCGCTGGGAATGATGTACTCAATGGTGGTGCAGGTGACGATTTAATTACCAAAGGAGCCGGAGCAGATACAGTCGATGGTGGTACAGGAATTGATACTCTTGTGGATGCCGATTTCTCTGGTGATACCACAGGCAGAACCTTAACTATCACAGGTAGCACCCTCGCCACAATCGTTTCTGGTGGCAACACTTATCAAGGTTTGGAGTTTTTACGCAACATCACTGCTGGTAGTGGTAATGACAACATTCGCCAAACCACGACAATTCAGGAAAATAACCAACTCAACGGTGGAGCCGGAGATGACATCCTGGGTGCAGGGTTAGGAACCGCAGACGAAGTAGATGGCGGAATTGGCATTGATACAGTCGTCATCGATTACTCCAGTTTAGGAACCAACGTCAGTAGATTGGGTAATTCCTATATCACCACAGGCAATCGCACCTTCTACAGCAATATTGAGCAGTTCAACATCACTACTGGTAGCGGTAACGACGAACTGTTTGGTGGAGTATTGAACGACATTCTCAATGGTGGTGCCGGGAATGATGAACTCAATGGTGGTGCTGGGAATGATGTACTCAATGGTGGTGCAGGTGACGATTTAATTACCAAAGGAGCCGGAGCAGATACAGTCGATGGTGGTACAGGAATTGATACTCTTGTGGATGCCGATTTCTCTGGTGATACCACAGGCAGAACCTTAACTATCACAGGTAGCACCCTCGCCACAATCGTTTCTGGTGGCAACACTTATCAAGGTTTGGAGTTTTTACGCAACATCACTGCTGGTAGTGGTAATGACAACATTCGCCAAACCACGACAATTCAGGAAAATAACCAACTCAACGGTGGAGCCGGAGATGACATCCTGGGTGCAGGGTTAGGAACCGCAGACGAAGTGGATGGTGGCATTGGCATTGATACAGTCGTCATTGATTACTCCAGTTTAGGAACCAACGTCAGCAGATTGGGTAATTCCTATATCACCACAGGCAATCGCACATTCTACAGCAATATTGAGCAGTTCAACATCACTACTGGTAGCGGTAACGACGAACTGTTTGGTGGAGTATTGAACGACATTCTCAATGGTGGTGCCGGGAATGATGAACTCAATGGTGGTGCTGGGAATGATGTACTCAATGGTGGTGCAGGTGACGATTTAATTACCAAAGGAGCCGGAGCAGATACAGTCGATGGTGGTACAGGAATTGATACTCTTGTGGATGCCGATTTCTCTGGTGATACCACAGGCAGAACCTTAACTATCACAGGTAGCACCCTCGCCACAATCGTTTCTGGTGGCAACACTTATCAAGGTTTGGAGTTTTTACGCAACATCACTGCTGGTAGTGGTAATGACAACATTCGCCAAACCACGACAATTCAGGAAAATAACCAACTCAACGGTGGAGCCGGAGATGACATCCTGGGTGCAGGGTTAGGAACCGCAGACGAAGTGGATGGTGGCATTGGCATTGATACAGTCGTCATTGATTACTCCAGTTTAGGAACCAACGTCAGCAGATTGGGTAATTCCTATATCACCACAGGCAATCGCACATTCTACAGCAATATTGAGCAGTTCAACATCACTACTGGTAGCGGTAACGACGAACTGTTTGGTGGAGTATTGAACGACATTCTCAATGGTGGTGCCGGGAATGATGAACTCAATGGTGGTGCTGGGAATGATGTACTCAATGGTGGTGCAGGTGACGATTTAATTACCAAAGGAGCCGGAGCAGATACAGTCGATGGTGGTACAGGAATTGATACTCTTGTGGATGCCGATTTCTCTGGTGATACCACAGGCAGAACCTTAACTATCACAGGTAGCACCCTCGCCACAATCGTTTCTGGTGGCAACACTTATCAAGGTTTGGAGTTTTTACGCAACATCACTGCTGGTAGTGGTAATGACAACATTCGCCAAACCACGACAATTCAGGAAAATAACCAACTTAATGGTGGAGCCGGAGACGACATCCTGGGTGCAGGGTTGGGAACCGCAGACGAAGTGGATGGTGGCATTGGCATTGATACAGTCGTCATTGATTACTCCAGTTTAGGAACCAACGTCAGCAGATTGGGTAATTCCTATATCACCACAGGCAATCGCACATTCTACAGCAATATTGAGCAGTTCAACATCACTACTGGTAGTGGTAACGACGAACTGTTTGGTGGAGTATTGAACGATATTCTCAATGGTGGCGCAGGGAATGATGTACTCAATGGTGGCGCAGGGAATGACATTATCACTCAAGGAGCCGGAGCAGATACAGTTGATGGTGGTGCAGGTGTTGATACTCTCGTTGATGCTGATTTCTCCGCAGATACCACAGGAAGAACCTTGATTATCAATGGTAGTACCTTAGCAACCTTGGTGTCTGGTGGCGACACTTATCAAGGCTTTGAATTTTTATTGAATGTCACAGCTGGCAGTGGTAACGACACGATTCGCTTTACTTCTGCGACTCCGGCTGATAACAATGTTAGAGGCGGTGCAGGTAATGACACAATTGAGGCTGGTGCAGGTAATGACACCCTTGATGGTGGTACAGGAAACGATGTACTCAACGGTGGTACAGGTAACGATACCTATGTAGTAGATAGTGTGGGAGATGTGGTGATTGAAACCTCGACATCAGCCACAGAAATAGATACTGTGCGTTCTTCAATTAGCTATACTCTGGGTGCTAATTTAGAAAATCTGACTTTGATTGGTACAGCCGCCATCAATGGTACAGGAAATAGCTTAAATAATACGATCGCAGGTAATAGCGGTAACAATATTCTCAATGGTGGTGCTGGTAACGACAGTCTGAATGGCGGAACTGGAAGTGATACCTTAATTGGTGGCACTGGTAATGATAACTATGTAGTCAATAGTACTGGGGATGTGGTAACTGAAAACCTCAACGAAGGCACAGATACAGTCCAATCATCTATCAGCTACACTCTGGGTGCGAATCTAGAAAATTTGACTTTAACAGGTACAGCAGCCATCAATGGTACAGGAAACAGCTTAAATAATACGATCGCAGGTAACAGCGGTAACAATATTCTCAATGGTGGTGCTGGTAACGACAGTCTGAATGGCGGAACTGGAAGTGATACCTTAATTGGTGGCACTGGTAATGATAACTATGTAGTCAATAGTACTGGGGATGTGGTAACTGAAAACCTCAACGAAGGCACAGATACAGTCCAATCATCTATCAGCTACACTCTAGGTGCGAATCTGGAAAACTTGACCTTAACTGGTACAACCGCCATCAATGGTACAGGAAACAGTTTAGCCAACACTATTACAGGTAATAGTGCCAGTAATACTCTTAATGGTGAAGCTGGAAATGATACCTTAATTGGTGGCGGTGGTAACGATACAATTTTGGGTGGTGATGGTAACGATACCCTCAATGGTGTTGGTAGTGAGTTTGGTAGAGCAACAAGAGACAGTCTCACTGGTGGCAATAACAGCGATTTATTTATCCTTGGTAATACTAGTGCTATTTTTTACAACGATGGCAATAGCACTAATGCTGGCATAAATGATTACGCTTTAATTACGGACTTTAACATTGCTGAAGATAAAATCCAACTCAGGGGTACAGCGAGTTCTTACTTGCTAGGAACATCACCGATCGCTGGTATAACAGGAACATCTATTTACTTTGATAGTAATGGTAATGGAACTTTCAACGCTACTGATGAATTGATTGCGATCGCACAAGGAGTTTCAGGACTAAACTTGACAGCCAGTTATTTTAGTTATGTGTCCTAATCCCTAGAAATTTGCATAATCAAGCTTTGAAACCTTGTGACGCAAATCACAAGGTTTCAAATGAAGTATAAATACTACAATTTCCGCTTTTAGCCTTTATTCTGCTTCTTTCTTCGCCTGTGTTTTATCAATCATGGGTACAACTAACACCTTATCTACCCGATTACCATCCATATCCATCACCTCAACCCGCATCCCTTCCCATTCAAAATGATCGGCGGCGGAGGGAATACGTCCTAAATGGGTGATGACAAAGCCACCCAAGGTTTGATAGCTACCGCGTTCGTCAGATTCCCACTCTTCCATCTCGAAAAGTTCAAAGAATTGGTCTACGGGTAACATTCCATCCAGTAACCAGGAACCATCTTCTCTCTGTACGGCTTGGGGTTCGTCTTCTCCTGGCCCTGCGGGAACATCACCGACGATTTCGCTCATAATGTCGTTCAGAGTCACTAATCCTTGAATCACGCCGTATTCATCCACAACAATTGCCATGTGGGTAATTGTTTGCTTGAATAACTCCAAAACTTTCAAGCCACGGGTGCTTTCTGGGACAAATACAGGTTGGCGCAATCCTACTGTTAAATCGAGAGATTCATTACGAAAACTGCGGGCGAGTAAGTCGGTTACAGGAATGATCCCCAGAACATTATCAAGCCCTCCCTGACAAACTGGATACCGCGAATAACCATTTTCAGTCATTTTTTGGCGGTTTTCTTCGGCCGTGTCTTCTAGGTCTAGCCAGATGATATCAGGGCGGGGGGTCATAAAAGAACTAACAGGGCGATCGCCTAGGCGAAAAACTCGCTCTACCATATCCTGTTCCGCTTCTTCAAAGGTTCCCGCTTCTGTACCTTGCTCAATCAGGATTTTAATTTCTTCTTCAGTGACTTGTGGTTCTTCTGAAGGGGTAATCCCTAAAATCCGCAATACCAATTCTGTAGAAGCACTCAAAAGATGCACCGCTGGCGAAGCCAAAGCCGCTAAAGCCCGCATTGGTATAGCAACAAACGCTGCAATTCTTTCTGGGTTGTTTAATGCCAACCGCTTCGGCACTAATTCCCCGATAATTAGAGATAGATACGTAATAATTAAAACGACTATCCCAAAGGAGACAGGTTCGCTATAAGGAGCCAAAACAGGGATAAGTTTGACATATACTGCCAGCCGATTAGCAATTGTAGCTCCCCCAAAAGCACCAGTCAGGATACCGATCAGAGAAATTCCGACTTGCACGGTCGATAAAAAATTATTGGGAGACTCTGCTAGTTTTAATGCTGCCCTAGCTTTGGCATCTCCTTGATTGGCAAGCTGCTGAAGCCTGACCTTCCGCGCTGAGACAATTGCCATCTCAGACATTGAGAAGATGCCGTTGGCAATAATTAGTACCAAAATGATTAAAATTTCAGAAGTGATGGAGGACATGTTTGGATTTGCCGCTATGGGGAGCAGAGGAGGTAGGGGAGCAAGGGAGCAGGGGAGCAAGGGAGCAGGGGAGCAGGAGAAGAAAGAATATAATTTTCCGACTTCATACTTCACACTTCATACTTCATTTGACTAAGCACAAAGTAGTAGTTTAACTTCTTAAATTTATATATTTATATTTCAATCATCATTCTTCCACAGAAGTAATAAGACAGGTGTTAACACTTTTAAAATGGTGAACATAAACTACCTATAAATTTTCTTATCACCGAAGATTTCCACCTCTAGTAGAACTTATGGCATTTTCTTCTATTGTGCGTGCCTTGGCGCGATCGCCTCTCACCACAGAACTGCTTTCTAAGCTCAATCGGCAAAAAGATTTACGCTTAAATGGAATTCCCCGTTTACCCAAGGGTCTGGTAGCATCGGCATTAGCACAAAATTCAGGCAGGAATTTATTTGTTGTTTGTGCCACCCTGGAGGAGGCCGGACGCGCTCATGCTCAATTAGAGGCGATGGGATGGCAAACAGTCCATTTTTACCCCACTTCGGAAGCATCCCCTTACGAACCCTTTGATCCCGAAACAGAGATGACTTGGGGACAAATGCAGGTTTTGGCGGATTTGGTGAAGAATCAAGAGTCTGTCAATGGTCAAAATAAGACTATAGCGGTGGTTGCTACTACTAATGCGTTACAGCCGCATTTGCCGCCTCCAGAGGCTTTTTCACCCCTTAGCCTTACCCTGGAAAAGGGGATGGAATTTGACTTAAATGCTTTCAGTACAAAAATTACTACTTTGGGTTACGAACGAGTACCCCTGGTAGAAACAGAAGGACAATGGAGTAGGCGCGGTGATATTGTCGATATTTTTCCAGTATCTTCAGAATTACCAGTGCGCTTGGAATGGTTTGGCGACGAAATCGAACAAATCAGAGAATTTGACCCCACAACTCAGCGTTCTGCCCTTGATAAAATAAGCCAAATTGTGCTTACTCCCACCAGCTTTACTCCGATTATTCTGGAAGCGCTTAAGGATAGTGCTGAGTTCCAAGCTTTTCTTAAAGAAGAACCAAACTCAGACTCAGACTCAGCACTCAGCACTCAGCACTCAGCACTCCTAGAAGGAAGCCGTAGGTTTTTAGGATTGGCGTTTACAAAACCTGCGTCGGTGCTTGATTATTTACCTGAAAATACTTTAATTGCTATTGATGAACCAGAACAGTGTCACGCCCATAGCGATCGCTGGGTGGAAAATGCAGAGGAACAATGGTCGCTAGGAACTGGGGAATTAAATTTAGGTTCTTTACAATTGCCTAAAATTCATCGGTCGTTTGATGATTGTCTGGCGGAACTTACCCAATTTCAAACTGTTTATTTATCAGAAATAGCCGAAGAAAACAACGGCATTAATTTAGCGAGTCGGTCTGTACCAGTTACACCGCATCAGTTTGGTAAATTGGCGGAGACACTACGCCAAGAACGCGATCGCAATTTCTCAATCTGGCTAATTTCTGCCCAACCTTCCCGTTCTGTCTCTTTACTCCAAGAACACGACTGTCCGGCGCAGTTTATCCCCAACCCGCGCGACTACCAAGCCATTGAAAAGCTGCAAATCAACCATACCCCAGTCGCCCTAAAATATTCGGGTTTGGCGGAACTTGAAGGATTTATTCTCCCGACGTACCGCCTAGTAATTATCACCGACCGCGAATTTTATGGTCAGCACTCCCTCGCCACTCCAGGATATATACGCAAGCGTCGCAAGGCGGCTTCTAAGCAAGTTGACCCAAATAAACTGCGTCCGGGAGATTATGTAGTTCATAGAAGCCACGGGATTGGTAAATTCGTCAAGCTGGAAAGTTTAACAATTAACGATGAAACCCGTGATTACATCGTCGTACAATACGCCGATGGTCTATTGCGGGTGGCGGCTGACCAAGTTGGTTCTTTATCAAGGTTCCGCGCCACAGGCGATAAAGCCCCAGAACTACACAAAATGACAGGGAAGGCTTGGGAAAACACCAAGAACCGCGTCCGCAAAGCCATCAAGAAATTAGCGGTAGACTTGCTGAAATTGTATGCAGCGCGATCGCAGCAACAAGGTTACTCCTATCCTCAAGATATGCCTTGGCAAGAGGAAATGGAAGATTCCTTCCCTTACCAACCCACCACCGACCAACTTAAAGCCGTCCAAGATGTGAAACGCGACATGGAAAGCGATCGCCCAATGGATCGCTTAGTTTGTGGTGACGTTGGTTTCGGTAAAACCGAAGTTGCAATCCGCGCCATTTTCAAAGCCGTGACTTCTGGTAAACAAGTCGCACTCTTAGCACCTACAACCATTCTTACCCAGCAACACTACCACACCCTCAAAGAACGCTTTGCCCCTTACCCGGTGAATGTCGGCTTACTCAACCGCTTCCGTACTGCCGAAGAACGTCGTAATATTCAAAAACGCTTGGCGACGGGTGAGTTAGATATCGTTGTCGGTACGCATCAACTTTTAGGCAAAAGTGTAAATTTCAAAGATTTAGGACTGTTGGTCATAGACGAAGAACAAAGGTTTGGGGTGAACCAAAAAGAGAAAATTAAATCTTTGAAAACTCAAGTTGACGTGCTGACTCTCTCCGCCACACCCATTCCCCGTACCTTGTATATGTCTTTATCTGGGATTCGGGAAATGAGTTTGATTACCACACCACCACCCACCAGACGACCAATTAAAACCCATCTTTCCCCCAGAAACCCGGAAAGTGTCCGCAGCGCCATTCGCCAAGAACTGGATCGAGGCGGACAGGTGTTTTACGTAGTTCCACGGGTTGATGGCATAGAAGAGATTACAGCCAATCTTAGGGAGATGGTACCAGGAGCGAGATTTGCGATCGCTCACGGGCAAATGGACGAAAGCGAGTTAGAATCAACCATGCTCACCTTTAGTAATGGTGACGCAGACATATTAGTATGTACGACAATTATTGAATCTGGGTTAGATATTCCCCGCGTCAACACCATCTTAATTGAAGACGCACATCGTTTTGGATTATCGCAACTATATCAATTACGTGGTCGTGTCGGTCGTGCAGGGATTCAAGCTCATGCTTGGTTATTTTATCCCAAACAACGCACATTATCTGATGCCGCACGGCAAAGGTTACGGGCGATTCAAGAATTTACCCAACTCGGTTCCGGCTATCAATTGGCAATGCGCGACATGGAAATCCGCGGCGTGGGTAACTTGCTAGGTGCAGAACAATCCGGTCAAATGGATGCGATCGGTTTTGATTTGTACATGGAAATGTTAGAAGAAGCGATTCGAGAAATTCGCGGTCAAGAAATACCCCAAGTTGATGATACGCAAATTGACCTCAACCTCACCGCATTTGTCCCTGCTGATTACATTCCCGATATCGATCAAAAGATGAGTGCGTATCGTGCAGTAGCGGCGGCGAAATCCAAAGAAGAACTAGCGCAGATTGCAGCAGAATGGAGCGATCGCTATGGTACTTTACCCGTTCCCGCCAATCAACTGTTACGGGTTATGGAACTCAAACAATTAGCGAAAAAATTAGGATTTAGCCGGATTAAACCAGAAAACAAACAACACGTAATTTTAGAAACACCAATGGAAGAACCTGCTTGGAATTTACTCGCAGCGAACTTACCAGAACATCTAAAAACGCGTTTTGTTTACTCTCCTGGTAAAGTCACAGTGCGTGGTTTAGCGGTGATGAAAGCCGACCAACAATTGCAAAGCTTGATTGATGCAATGGGGAGAATGCAAGGTGCGATCGCCGAAGCGGTTGTTGTTTAAATAGTAAATTAGGATTAATCATCAATTGGAGCTATATGTCAAACTTACTGAGCAGAATTACAATTAATCCCAAACAATGCGGCGGTCGCCCATGTATTCGAGGTATGAGAATTCGGGTGTCAGATGTATTAGACTTGTTTGCTGCTGGACTCAGTGCTGAACAAATCTTAGAAGAAATGCCTGATCTAGACGCAGATGACCTCAAAGCAGCACTAATATATGCTTCGCGGAAGCTGAATCATCCAGTGTTAGTAGCATGACAATCTGGATAGATGCACATTTATCGCCTGCTATTGCGACTTGGATCAGCAACACTTTTGGTATAACAGCTTTAGCTTTACGCGATGTTGGTCTGAGAGATGCTGAAGACCTTGAGATTTTTGAGGCAGCAAAAACTCAAGAAGTTATCTTTGTAACTAAGGATAGCGACTTTGTTGACTTGGTTGAGCGTCTGGGAACACCACCGCAAATTATCTGGTTGACGTGCGGAAATACATCAAATTCTCGGTTACAAGAGATTTTAATTGCTACTTTGCCAAAAGCATTAGAGCTTTTGCGAACAGGTGAAAAGTTAGTTGAAATCAGTGGAGAATAGGAAAGGTAGTCGCCAATGGTACAGATAGCATCCAAAAATTTGACATTAGAGGAGTTTCTTAAGCTACCAGAAACTAAACCTGCCAGTGAGTATATTGATGGTCAAATTATTCAGAAACCTATGCCACAGGGTGAACACAGCACAATTCAAGGCGAACTAATCATTACTATCAATGGAGTCACTAAGCCGCAGAGAATAGCGCGAGCTTTTCCAGAGTTGCGCTGCATTTTTGCTGGACGTGCGATCGTTCCAGATGTAGCTGTGTTTCTTTGGGATAGAATTCCTAGAAATGAGAAAGGGGGTGTGGCAAATGTTTTTGCACTAGCACCCGACTGGATAATTGAAATTCTTTCACCTGAGCAAAGTCAAAGTAAGGTCATCGCTAAAATATTGCATTCTTTGAAGCATGGAACTCAAATGGGTTGGCTAATCGACCCCAGTGAAAGAGTAGTATTTGTATATTTCTCAAACCAGCCACCAGAGTTATTTGATGAAACAGAACAATTACTTCCTGTTCCATCTTTTGCAAGTGAATTACAGCTTACAGTAGGTGATTTATTCGGTTGGCTACTAGAGTAATTAGAGTTTAGAGTACTTAGTGAATATGCCTGAAAATTTATATAATATTTTAATTAACATTTATAGGTAAGAATTTCTTGCTTATCAATATTTAGGTAAAACTATGCCAAAACCATTTGTTGAAAGATTTCGTAAATATTTAACAGATATTACCCAAGTCATGCGAGGTGAGGCTTCAATTTCTAGTATTTTTCCAAACACAACTGATAATGGGCAAAGTAAAGAACGAATCTTTCTTGAGGTACTTAAGCACCATCTACCAAGTTCATGTAATATATTTTTGGGTGGTTTTTTATTTAACTTACACGGAGATGAATCCAAGCAAATCGATATTATTATATCTGACTATCAAAGTCTAAAGTTTGATGCTCTTAATAAGGACGGAGAAGGAAAATCTTTTGCTTGTATAGACGGTACAGTTGGAATTGTCTCAGTGAAGTCTTCTTTAAATAAAAAAGATATGTTTGATGCACTAGACAATATTGCATCCATTCCAAGAGGTACTTCTCTAAATCCAAACAATGCAGATCCTTCCATTGATATCGACGGTATGAGCGATGGCTTGTTAAAGGTTATATTTGCGCTAGACGGTGCCAGTTCTGACACTACTCGTGAGTATATTGAAGAGTTTTACACACAGCACCCGGAAATACCACTGGATAGAAGACCGAATTATATACATATATTAGGAAAGTATTCGTGGGTAAGGTTAATAAGACCTTTAAACACTGATGACGGTGTACTCATGCCCAACGGTACTTTTTGTTTACGTAATCATGATGCGGATCTATTCTTTATTTCTTCGCTAATAACTAGCATAGAAAAAATAGGAAGGTTGCATCGACATATTTTTTACGACTACACAAATATATTTGAACTAGCAGTTCCTCCTGCTAACGCTAAAATCTAACTCTACTTAATTGGTGATTATCACTTCATTTTAAACAGTGGTAAGTGCATCAATTTGTAGCAGTAAATTAGTTTGATTGCCTTCACTGTAGTTGAGAATAAACAGAAATGATTAATAGTAGGACTTTTATAACTTTATAACAATAGACAGCTATGACTGAGCTACTTGAATACGCTATATCTCGATTGAAAACTTTACCTGCTGATGAACAAGATGCGTTAGCGAAGCTGTCCGTAGGAATCGCAGCAATGATTTTAGAAGAACTAGAAGATGAACTTTGTTGGAATCAAGCTTTTGCCCGTTCCCCAGACTTACTTGCTAAACTTGCATCTGAAGCGATGACTGAATTTCGTGCAAGCAAAATCCAATAGTTAGATACAGATAATAGGCTGCTGTCTCAGTTTTAGGAATGTAGTGCGATCTCTACTATATAAGTTGAGAATAGAAAAATAGGATGAGTCAAGATAAGTTATGTCAAAACAAATAGAAGAACGGGTAGCGATTTTAGAGGCTGAAGTTGCAAGTCTTAAAAGTCAACTAGAGGTTGTTTCTTCCTCCAAAACCCCTTGGTGGCAGAAAATTGCAGGAACATTTGCTGAGAACTCAGCTTATGATGAAGCCATGCAGCTAGGGCGAGAATATCGTGAATCTCTGCACTCAAATTCTTCAGAATCACACGATATTTAGATGTATATTCTCGATACTGATCATCTCAGTGTTTTAGATCGCGGAGGATTGCAGGCACAATCTTTACTCACGCGATTAGCAAAAGTCAATCTTAATCAGGTTGCAGTAACAATCATCAGCTATGAGGAACAAATGCGAGGTTGGTTGAGTTATGTGGCAAAGGCTCAAACCGTTGAAGGACAAGTTTTAGCCTACAAGGAATTAAAGAAGCAACTAACCAATTACTGTGTTATCCCAATCTTAGAATTTGATCAACCAGCAGCCCAAGAATTTCAACGGCTCAGAAAAGCTTACCCTCGGCTTGGCACAATGGATTTAAAAATCGCTGCTATAGCTCTCGTTAATCAAGCTATTCTATTGACTCGAAATTCTGCTGATTTTGGACAAATAGCAGGCTTAAACTTAGAAGACTGGACATAAAAGTACAGATTTTGAAATCAAGTATCAACTTTGATCACAAAATAGTGCGATCGCCTGCCCCATAGTTACCTTTTACACCAATAAACCTAATAATCAAATCTATGCCAACTTTTGTTGGAGTGTTTTTGTATGTTTTTGCAAAAGCTTAAGGAACCAGTCTGTAAACTTCCTATAAGCGATCGCAAAAAAGTAGCAATACTTCATATCTAGCTTTTTAAGGAAAATATGCAAGGGTTTTCAACATTGCCCATCAACAAACCAGCGACTAAATAGTAAAAGGGTTTGTTTTGCTTGGGTTTCTTCGTATATTCGGACTCAGATAAGTAAAGCTGACAATATTTATAATTTATCCTGATAGTAATAATTAACCCAAATTTTGTAAAGCAGTGTAAAGTATTGTTACAGGCAAAAACACAGTTGTCTGATTCATAAATTAATAACCGCAATCATAAAACAATGACAGCAACCTTACAACAGCGCCGTAGCGCCAACGTATGGGAGCAGTTCTGCAACTGGATCACCAGCACAAACAACCGCCTATACATCGGCTGGTTCGGCGTATTAATGATCCCAACCTTGCTGGCTGCAACCACCTGCTTCGTAATCGCCTTCATCGCCGCCCCCCCAGTAGACATCGACGGTATCCGTGAACCAGTAGCAGGTTCCTTACTCTACGGAAACAACATCATCTCCGGAGCAGTAGTACCTTCTTCTAACGCAATTGGATTACACTTCTACCCAATTTGGGAAGCAGCATCCTTAGACGAGTGGTTGTACAACGGTGGCCCATACCAATTGGTAATATTCCACTTCCTGATTGGCGTATTCTGCTACTTAGGACGTGAATGGGAACTATCCTACCGCTTAGGAATGCGTCCTTGGATCTGCCTAGCATTCTCTGCTCCCGTAGCAGCAGCAACAGCAGTATTCTTGATCTACCCAATCGGACAAGGTTCCTTCTCTGATGGTATGCCCTTGGGTATCTCTGGAACCTTCAACTTCATGATCGTGTTCCAAGCAGAACACAACATCTTGATGCACCCCTTCCACATGTTGGGTGTAGCAGGTGTATTCGGTGGTAGCTTATTCTCCGCAATGCACGGAAGCTTGGTAACATCCTCCTTAGTTCGTGAGACAACCGAAAACGAATCCCAAAACTACGGATACAAATTCGGACAAGAAGAAGAAACCTACAACATCGTAGCGGCACACGGTTACTTCGGTCGCTTGATTTTCCAATACGCGTCCTTCAACAACAGCCGTTCCTTGCACTTCTTCTTAGCTGCATGGCCTGTCATCGGTATCTGGTTCACAGCATTGGGTGTAAGCACAATGGCGTTCAACTTGAACGGTTTCAACTTCAACCAGTCTGTGATTGACTCTCAAGGTCGTGTAATTAACACCTGGGCTGATATCATCAACCGCGCTAACTTGGGTATGGAAGTAATGCACGAGCGCAATGCTCACAACTTCCCCTTAGATTTGGCTGCTGGCGATGTTGCTCCTGTGGCTATCAGCGCTCCTGCTATCAATGGTTAATCTTCTGACCTAGAAGCAATAACTAATGTGTGAATGAAAGGCGCTCTCCGTGAGGAGAGCGCCTTTTTAGTTTGGGTTTGAGTTACAGCTTTCTTTTGCTCAGTATGATCCCATTTATGGATATTCGCAGAGGTTATGCGATCGCAGTCTTCTATTTAGTTAAGGGAGCCGGAACTGCTACTCGATTACCAGGAACAATCTGTGGCTGATATGAAAATACCTCGCGGCTACGAGGGTTGACACTTACCTTCAGCCACTGTACATCGTTGGTGCCGTTTCCTTGATTGTCGCCAAATGTCTCAACACGAGTGAAGTTTTCCAACCGTCTGCCTTGAGCATCTAGAAATGGCCTATCAATCCGAAAATAGTGTGAATCCCCTTGTACATAAGCAACTGGTTTGCGAAAAGCAATCACCTCATCGCGCAAAGCTAATAAAAATTCTTGGAAGCCATCAGGTTGTCCATCAGTTTGTAAAAGAGTCCTGGAATTACGCAAAGGCGCTCTATTTGGATCATTCTGATCCCATCCTGGATTACCTTGGGAAATCAACATGACCGCTGCTGAGTTGCGTTGTTTTGCCACTCTAAAGGTCTCTTTTAACCAAGCAATATTAGCTGTATTTCGTGCTGCATATTCCTCTGGATCAGGTGCAGTGTCACAGAGGTTATTGCACGAACCTTGGATGTTGAGTGTCGCATAAGTAACCCTACCGACCGTCCAACGACGGTTCTCAACACAAGGCACTGAACCATTAACACCAAGGCATAGTGGTGCTGTCTGCACTTCTTGGAATAACCGACGCTGCCCTAGGGAAAAATTCGTACTAAAGAATAACTGACGCTCGTAATCAAGACGTTCGAGTGAGTTGTATCCACCATTAGAAGGGCGATCGCAGTCTGTCCAATCGTTGTCACCCGGAGTAAAGGCTGCCGGTGCTTCTAGAGAGTTGAAGTAGCCGAGCGCCTTGATATAAAGTGCGTTGTCACAAAGGCTATTAGAACCAGCCTTGAGATCACCATCGTGAACGGTGAAAGCCAGTTTTTGGGAATTCATATCTTCGATTAGTCTTGTTACCCCAACTTCTTGGGCAGCTGAGTAAGGTAGATCGCCCCAAAGTCCAATCTCGTATGACGAGTTTGCATTTTCATTCTCTCCAGCCACTACTAAATTGACGGTGGCAGATGCCAGGAATGGTAAAGTTAAGGCCAGTAAGCAGATTTGACGTAGTAAATGTTTACTACTGAAGCCGTGAAACATTGAGTAGCCAAGCTTTGTCATTATCATCTCCTCAATTATTTAGGCATCCGTGAGTGTATTTTTGGACAATTGCTGTTCACACCATTCCCATCAGCAATTTAGACTATCGGATGTCGATCGCAGATGGGTTATGAATAGGTTATGAACCCTAATCAGTATTGAAGAGAAAGATCCTAAGAAAAGCGGAATAATTAACTGTCAGTCTTGTAAAAATGAAGTAATTGTTACTTTGTTGGGGCGAATTTTCTATTCTGATGACGAAGTGAAATGCCTAATTTGATCAATAAGGCTATTGGCTACATCGATTTCTGCAATTTTGCGAATAAAGGAGCCTAAAACATGAGTCTAACAAACATCGCAGATGTTTCATTATTAGGGGCAATACTGTGATGTTACGGCTGACTGAGACGCTCCAATTCCATATCATCCCAAGAGATAGGGTCTTCTACAGGCTCTAGGTGAGTGATAATACTACTTCCTGGCAGTGCTTGAATAATTTTCAACTCAATTTCTTCACATAAATCATGTCCTTGGCGCACACTCCAAGCGCCTGGGACTAAAACGTGAAAGGAAATAAAGCGACGGGTTCCTGCTAACCGAGAGCGCATGGCATGGAACTGGATATTTTGATGTTCATATTCGCTAAATATCTGCCGAATAATTTCTTGTTCTTCTTTTGGTAAAGCCGTGTCTAGTAGTCCAGAAAAGGTTTCCCGCAGTAAATTAAATCCTGCCCAAATAATATTCACTGCTACCAATAGGGCAATGATGGGGTCAAGTATCAACCAACCTGTTACCTGCACGAGAAAAATTCCGAGTATCACACCACCGGAAGTCCAGACATCAGTTAATAGGTGATGAGCATCTGCTCGCAAGGTAATGGAACGTAAGCGTTTTCCGGCTTTGAGTAAGACAACAGCTACTGCACCATTAACTGCTGTGGCTAATAATGATAGCACCAGCCCTAATCCCAGTTGAGTTAGTGGTTCTGGATGCAGCAAGCGTCCCCAAGCTTCTAGGGCAATGCTAATAGCTGCCACCATAATCAATGCACCTTCGGCTCCACTAGAAAAATACTCAGCTTTAGAATGGCCAAAGGTGTGTTCGGCATCGGCTGGTTTAGCTGCATAAGTTAATGCCCACAGCGCTACCAGTGCAGCTACTAGATTTACACATGATTCAATAGCATCAGACAGTAGCCCGACTGAACCTGTTAGTAGGTAAGCCCCAAACTTTAAACCAATAGTAACTACTGCGGCTGCAATTGATAAGAAGGCGTAAGAACGGGCTGTTTGGCTACTCATTCAAACTACTCAACTGTAATTTTTACGTAACTGTAACAAATTTAGCTGTTAGTTTTATCTATCTTCAGATTTTTAGTTTTTTTTAAACACAGGCTGGTAAAAAAAGGCAAAAGTCAAAAGAAAGACCAGGAGATTGTAGGAAAAGCATTATTGCAAATTATTTTCCAGCCCAAAAGGTGAGATACTGTTGAAAAAATAATTTCACAGGATAGATGTAATATATGCGGCTTTTTGGTATGCCAGTAGAAAAGGGCAGATGGTTGCTGATACCTCTGGGTGCAACAGTTTTACTCTGCCTTGGCACTGTTTATTCATGGAGTATTTTTAGAAAACCTCTAGAGAAATTACTGAATATTAATGCAACAGAAAGTTTGTTGCCATTTACGGTTTTGCTCATCATGTTTGCCGTATTGATGCCAATTACTGGCTTTTACATCAATCGCTTCGGTTCTCGGATGATTACCGCAGTTGGTGGTGTAATTATGGGACTTGGTTATATTTTGTCTAGTCTAGATGGCAATTTACAACTGCTGACTTTTACCTACGGTGCGATCGCTGGTGCTGGTGTCGGTATAGTGTATGGTGTACCGTTAGCCGTGATCGCTAAGTGGTTTCCTGATAAAAAAGGTCTTGCAGTTGGTTTAACTGTGATTGGTTTTGGGCTTTCGCCGTTAATTACCGCACCTTTGGCGAAATCACTGATTGATAGCTATGGAGTGCGGCAAACTTTTGTGATTTTAGGTATAACGTTTACACTGATTATTTTAGCGATCGCCACTGTCCTAAAAACACCGCCTCCAGATTGGAAACCAGCCGGTTGGAATCCCAATGTTGCAGTTTCGGGAAGTAGATCACTCACTAATTCTGAGACAATCTTGCAGACACCAGCATTTTACGGGTTGTGGCTGTGCTATACCATCGGCACATTTTCAGGATTGGCAGCAATTGGTATTTCTAGCCCCTTAGCCCAAGAAATAATTAAACTAGATGCAACCACAGCCGCAAGTACAGTTTCTTTATTTGCAGTATTTAATGCTTTAGGTAGGTTGTTTTTTGGGTGGTTTACTGATCGTTTCAGCCCGAAGTTAGCTGCAATTGTTTCTTTTACTTTAGTATTAATTGCATCGCTGATGATGCTAAAGGCTGGACAAGGAACTGTAGCTACTTATTTAATAGCATTTGCCCTATTTTATTTTTCTTTTGGTGGCTGGTTAGCGATCGCTCCTACTACCACTTTGATTTTGTTCTCCACCGCCGATTATGCGAAAAATTATGGTCTAGTTTTCACAGCTTACGGCGCAGGTGCTTTAGGTGGAACTTTGTTAGCTGGCAGAATTCGAGATATTTTTGGCAGTTATACAGTTTTCTTCTACCCAACTACAGCACTAGCAATTTTAGGAATTGTGTTAGCTGTGTTTATGCTCAAACGTAGTTTTTCTGGTTCTACAATTAGTCAAGCTAATTAAGCTTAAATATTATGTCCGTTTAATTAGTTATGATTCCCCAAATCATTGAACCCCACCCCTTTGCCCGTACACGGGGAGGGGAGACGAAGCACAGCTTTGTCAGGGTAGGGTTCTTCGGTTTTCGTAAGTAATCAAGCCGACATAATTATGAGAGTCTAAGATTATGATTACAAAGTGCTGAGTCAGAAAAAAGTACTCAGCACTAAGAAGGTAAAAAAGGATAGTCTGTGTAACCTTTCTCATCACCGCCATAGTAGGTATTGCGATCGCCTGGGTTTAGGGGTGCATCTAACTGGAAACGTTTGGGTAAGTCGGGATTGGCGAGAAATAATGCACCAAAGGAAATTAAGTCTGCAATCCCATTCGCGATCGCTGCATTACCTTTTTGTTGATCATAACCACCATTGGCAATCAACACACCGGGATACAGAGGGCGAAATTCTGCAACCGGAATTGGTTTACCACCGTGGCGAATATCGGCTGGTGTGGGTTCCATTAAGTGCAGATATCCTAAGTTAAAGTTCTTGAGGGCAGCGATCGCATAGCCGAATGTTGATTTCGGATCAGAATCATGGATATCGTTAAATGTGTTGCTGGGTGATAGTTTCACGCCTACCCGCGCTGAACCCCAGACGCTACATACTGCTTCTGTGACTTCCAACAAAAACCGCGCCCGATTTTCAATTGAACCACCATAGCGATCGCTGCGTTGATTAGTACCATCTTGTAAAAACTGATCAATTAGATACCCAAAAGCTCCGTGAATTTCCACACCATCAAAACCAGCTTCTAGGGCATTCTTCGCGCCTTGACGGAATTGATCAATTACACCAGGAATCTCATCTAAATCCAAGGGGTGAGGCGTGACAAAGGGTTGATCACCAGTGTAAGTCATAGCATTACCCGCAGGTGCGATCGCTGATGGAGCTACAGGTAATGCGCCATCTGCTTGTAAAGAAGGGTGAGAAATGCGTCCTGTATGCCATAGTTGCAAAAAGATTCTGCCACCTGCACTATGTACTGCTTTTGTCACTTCTTGCCAACCTGTAATCTGTGCTTGAGAGTGAATTCCTGGTGTGGCGGGATAACCCAAAGCTTGGGGTGATACTTGCGAACCTTCTGTGACAATCAATCCAGCCGTGGCACGTTGCGCGTAATATGTAGCATTCAGTGGCGTTGGTGCATTGCCCTCCCCAGCCCGATTGCGCGTCATCGGAGCCATAACAATTCGGTTGAGTAAAGTGTAGCCACCAAGCTGGATGGGTGAGAATAAATCTTGATTGTTGGTCATTTGTTCTGTGTCCTTTGTGATGGAGAAATTACCATTACAATTTACGCACAAAGATTTTCTGTGGAGACTGGGTGTAAGGTTTTTAGATACATACATCCCTTCATCCTCTCCACAACCCTTGATTTTTCGTTTTTATGCGTAAGTCCTAACCATATAACTTAATTACCTTTTGGATGGATAAAGCCAACCTTTAAACAAACGTGTTACCTGGGGCATAATCACCCAAGTCATCAAGGGCATCATGATGCTAATATTCACCAGACTAGCTATCCACACAGGTAGGACACTGGTAATGGGTTTGAGAAGATTCGGCAGAATCGAAATCACGGGATAAAGACCGACTGCACTGACGATCGCAGTTTTCCATTTGGGTGGCGGTAAGGCATTGGGGATTTCTGGGAGAGCAAACCAAGCTTCTAGGCTGTTGACACGCATAACTTTGGCTCCATCTACTGTGAGAGCTTCGGCGCGGGCAATCCAACCTTGACAAATCACAGATTCTTCCCATTCGTGTAAATGTTTAGCGGTGTCAAACCGCAAAATTAACTGCCACTCGCCTTTTTTAGTTAGCGGATATAAAGCATCACTTCCCATATAGCCGGGAAAGGTGCTGGCTGCTAGAATCACGCCTTTGGTTGCTTCCTCAAAAGCTTCTTCTAAACCTGGTTTGACACGACGAGCGATCGCAATCACACCAGGAGATGGGTATTGACACGGTTCTTTCATAATTTGTAATTTGTAATCCTCAAGCGGCAAAATCACTGCCAAAAATTCTGCCACCGCCATATTGCAGACGTAGTGCCAAGCTTTGACTGCTCTAAATCACAGAAATTGCAGTTAATGCTGCACCTATGACAATTACGCCAACAGCACCCACCATCGATAAGTTTTGCAGCAGTTTAGCACTGTTGGGTAAATGATCTATCCATTGATGGGCATAAACAACAATCAACCCGATCGCCACCAACACCGATGCTAATCCGAGACTGAATGCACTAACTAACACTACACCGTAAGCCGCTTGATGCAAAGCGATCGCACTCAATAATAAAACCAGTGCCGAGGGACAAGGTACAATACCCCCGGCAATTCCTAATGCAATTAGGGATTTGGTTGGTGGATGATGGGGATGATGCTTATGTGTGTGTTCATGAGTAGTCAGGCGTTCATCTAAGAGCCAAAAACCAACTCCGCATACAGTTAAACCACTGAGCAAACCGAGAATTGGATATAGTGTTTCTGGCAAGATATACTGTGCAGCCACCAAAGCCACAAGTCCCAAGATAAAAACTCCTAGTGTATGAGTGATGGTGGTGACAAGTCCCAAGACTAGCGCCTGTTTTGGTGTTCCCTGTGAACCAACAAGATAAGCAGCTACCATTGTTTTGCCATGTCCTGGTGAAAGGGCGTGTCCGGCTCCAAATAGAAAGGCTATACCCAATCCCGTGATGATCAAACTTGGAGTTAGCTGTTGGTGAATCAAGATTTTGGTATAAAATTCGCCATGTCCAATATGAGCCAGTACTGGTTTCTCTAAATAAAGAATCAGTAATCCAGATAGCACAAAGGTACTCCAAAAAATAAATTATTCAATTCGTTTCCTCAACAAAACTTTTATCTCCCTTGTCTTCTTTGTACGACGTGGATAATGGGATATGTGTTTAATTGTTAGTCCCTAAACACAAGTAAGAAGTACTCACACAGAGTTAATTACATATCTTCTTTTCCTGTTCCCTACCTCTACTAATAAATTTAAATTTGTACAACTACTTCAGACATATACTCTGAACCAGCTAGATAATTTTTGTAGATGTCTTGAGGCTACTGCGGTAGAGCCAATAACTGATTGCTGCTAAGATTTCGTTAATGGTAGCAACGACAACGTTGGGATAAATTGGTATGCCAACAATTAAGGGTAGGGGTTCATCAGGTAATGCACTTAAGCTAGTACCGGGAACTAGTAAAGTTGCGAAGAAGAAAGGTGTCCAGAAAAGTACAGGAACTAAAGTTGCAACAGTGACACTGATATCTGGTTCTAGCGATCGCCTCCAAAGTAACCAGAGGGCAACTACCGATAAACTACTAAGTAGCCACAACATCACTACATCATGGAATCGGGCATGAGGTACCCAAGTGGGATTGAAGATATGGGTGGCATTCCAATCAACAGCTACAGAAACCACTGCTGTATTCACAATTACAACTGAAAGCAAAATCCGGCTCAGTTTTTGTTTTGACATGGTATTACTATGTCTTAATTCTCTTCTTCGGTATAGAACTTAACAGCAAAACACCGAACATTACTCTCGGTATGGCTCTCAACATCTATGGTTTACTTTATAAAATCAGTTAACATTTGTCCCTAGTCCAAAGTTGAAGTTTTACATAGACCACAAGGTGAGTTGATGACTAACTAAGAGATAGGGATATGACCTTAACTTTTGGCTAGTGGAAAAAGTGCGAAGTATGAAATGAAGAAAATTGTGTAGTCATAGCATTTCACGAATAGAATGATACAAATTCATTTATTGCAAAGTGACAATCCCACGTTTGAGAGCGGTGATGACTGCTTGAATGCGATCGCTCACGCCCAATTTACTGAGAATATGATTGACGTGATATTTCACAGTTCCTTCAGAAATCTGCAATACCGCCGCAATTTCTTGGTTGGTTTTACCTGTGGACATCAGCCGAATAACTTCTAGTTCCCGACTGCTGAGTTGCAATATCCCTACTCGTTCGGCTAATTTAGCGCCGACGGAAGTAGGAATGTATTTTTGTCCGGTGTTGACGATGCGAATTGCTAAAAGTAATTCATCTGGTTCTGCATCTTTGAGTAAATAACCCTTCGCTCCGGCTTTCAAGCCACGATAAATATCTTCGTCACCGTCGTAGGTAGTCAGTACAATGATGTTAGCATTGGCAAATTCTCTACAGATGGCGGTAATGGCTGTAACGCCGTCCATTTCTGGCATTCGCAAATCCATTAAGGTGACATCAGGTTGCAGTTGGCGAAATATCTCTACTGCTTGATATCCATTACAAACTTGTCCGACAACTGTCATATCTGCTTCTCGGTCAATCATGGCGGCTAAACCTTGGCGGACGACGGGATGATCGTCAACAATCAAGATGCGGATGGAGTGGTTATCAGTCATGATTTAGTCTCGACGAATCAGGATGGTAATTTCTGTGCCTGGTTGTGGCAAACTTTTAATGGTTAATTGGGCTTGGATGCGATCGCTTCTTTCTTTGATTCCCATCAAGCCAAAACCTTTAATCACAGCTAAACTCTCTGGCGCAAATCCCTGGCCATTGTCTTTCACCCGTAAGATAAATTGCGTCGGTTCATACACCAATTCAATCACAATCTCACTGGCAGAAGCGTGTTTAATGGCGTTTGTCAATGCTTCTTGGCCAATGCGTAACAAGTTGTTTTCGATATCGACTGTCAAGGGATAAGTTTCCCCAATCACTTTGCAGATAATCTGAGTATCAATCACCGCCGACATCTGCGTTACTAGGTGATGAAAGGCTGCGGGCAAATTCTGCGTTTCTAAAATTTGGGGACGTAGGGCATTTACCGAACGCCTCGCCTCGGCTAAACCTTCTCGCGCTAGTTCTCTGGCTTGGGTGATGTGTTCTTGTACTTCTAGTAAATCTTGGGGAATGATGCGGGAGGCTGCACCCAATTGGACGATGACACCAGTGAAGGCTTGCGCTAAGGTATCATGAATTTCTCGTGCCATCCGATTGCGTTCTTCTAAAATTGCCGCTTGACGACTTTGTTCCGCGAGATGAGTTAAATGGATGGCTAAGGTGGCTTGCTGTGCTAGGGCGATGATCAATTCAATATTTGGCGGTAAGCTAGTCCGGGGTTCTCGAAAACACAAACCAATGAATCCCAAGGGGCGATCGCCTAAAATTAAAGGTACACGTACAATTGCCCGATGTCCTTGAGCGCGATGCCATTTAATCCTTGAGCCTAGGAGTTTCTTGTCATCCTCAACATTAAAAAAAATTACCTCGCCTCTAAACAGCGCCTCTTGCCAATAAGAAAAAATATTTCCCGAAATTGGCACGCGAAATTGAGCCATTTCAGGGGTTGTTTGAATGGGAATTACTTTACCTTCCCTGACATAGCGTTTCATCAGGCTAGTGTTAGTTGATGCGTCATACAAAAACAAAGCGGCGGCATAGGATTTAGCTTGGGCGGAGGCTTCTAGTAAAATATGTTCCCAGAAGGTTTCTAAATCTGGTTCATCTGCCAGGCGATTTACACAGCCACGTAGTGATTCATTAGCTCTGACTAATTCTGCGACTCGTTTTTCTACAGTACTGGCGCGTTCTTGAATCAGATGTGCCACCAACTGTTTGCGATGCAGTGCGGCTCCAATTCCCTCCGCCGCCGTGGTGAGGACATCCATTTCTTGCTGAGTCCAATGGCGCGGCGTGACACAATCATCAAAAGCCACACAACCGATGTAGCGTCCTTCGATGAATAAGGGTACGCCGCCAGATGATTTGATGTTCAGTGATTGAAATTGCGCTTTGATGGGATGGGGTAAGTCATCTACTAAATACCAGATGGAACGACCTGCATGTAGTTCTTTCAGTAAAATTTCGGCATCATCATTCTCAATGACTGCCATTGTCGGATGATCAATTTGGGCAGAGATACCTTCCGCTACCCATTCATAGGTGATGCAGTGTTGTAATGTTTGGGTGGCTGGGTTTTGGCGTTCGAGGATGACTTGCACGCGACTCATGTTTGCGACTGTGCCGATCGCTTGTAAAGCTTGAGGAATTGCTAAATCAATATCTTCCGTGTCTAGGAGATTTTTTGTAACTTGAGCAACTACAGACAAGAGGCGATCGCGCTGTTGTAACTCTTGGTTAACTCTTGCTAATTCTTCCGTGCGTTTTTGTTTAGTTTGGCGAATACGTTGACTCTGAATTGCACTACCAATACAAGCGGCGGCGGTTTTTAACAATGTTAATTCGGCGGTGCTGGGGTGTTTGGCTTGACGACAGTGATCAAAACTCAAAACTCCCCAAAATAGTTCTTCGACAAAAATCGGCACAGCGAACAGTGCTTTTACACCAATGGCGGCTTGTCCACTGCGAAACGGTTCTGGCATTTCTTCTAGCAAACAGCTAATAGTTTCACCTTCGTGCAGCCGTTGATACCATTCTTCAATTCCAGCGTAGGTTCCTTGGGCTGTTGTGGGATGGGAGATTTGAGCAATTATATTCGCTGCATTCCACTCATACAGCGATCGCCAACCTGGTAAAGTAGACGATGAAATCGGAAAATGTTCAATCACACCCAAGCGATCGCAATCTAAACTTTCTCCCATCACTTGCAAAGCCGTATTCACCGCTTCATCAAAGTTATCGATGGTGAGTAAAGCATTCACCGCTGTAGCTGTGGCTTCTAAAATGCGATCGCCCAAGTTAGAGCGTTTTAACATCTCTCCCTTGTCTCCCTTGTCTATTCATTTATCAAATTGAATTTCGAGAGAATTCTCGACTTAAGATTTCCATAGTCTTTCGTTAACGTACCGTCAATAAATTTGATCTGCAATCATCCTATGCAAATGACGGTCGCAGACTAACGGAGGACAAGTGAGCAAGTATTTAAAATTTTATGGCATAAATCAAACATGGCAATGGCTAAGGCAAACTTTTAGACATAAGTTATTTTTGCGCTTATCTGCTGTGGTGCTGGTGACTTTTTTCTTAAGTTTAAGTGTGCATTCTATCGCATCTCAACCAGTAGCTAATACACCCAGCCCCAAAGTAATTTTAATTTCTCTCGATGGTGCCACACCCGATTTTGTCGAGCAGTATTTAAGAGATGGTGTATTAAATCGCCGCCAAGGATTGGGATTACTTAGAAGACAAGGTGTGTATGCTGAAAGAAATATTACTTGCACTGCATCTTTAACTGCGGCTTGTCACGTAGCCATTGGTACAGGTTCGACAGCGGCTCGCAATGATATTAACTCTAATACATTCCATTTGGTTGCCAGTCCCTTTACCTCTAACATTAGTGGTTTTGGCGCACCCATTGGCGGTTATTCCACAATCGGCCCTAGCGCCAGTGTACAACCAACGGCGGAACCTATTTGGGTTGGGCTTCAGCGCAATGGCAAGCAAGTTGTGGCGGCTACCTTTCCCGGTGCAGATGGAGTTGATGTCCGCGTTCCAGGTTTAACTAATAGCCCAATTATTCAACCAGCCAGCACAAGAACTGTATCTTACACCGTTCCCTTTGGAGCGTTTGCGGGGGTAGGTGCTAGAGGTTTTAGTTTAACTACTGCTAACTTTAGTTCTGCGGCTAGTTTAATAGTGACACAATTAAATAACGCAGGCAGAATTTCTTACAGCCCTATTTTACAAGCAAGTTTAAATGATCAGTTTACTGTTGGTGGTGTCAATTATGATATTCAAGTTGCAGCACTAGATACAACAGACGATCGCCGCAGCAACTATGACACATTAGTATTTTTCGATGCTCAAATCGGTATTCCCACAAAAACTTTTAGTTTACCTGCAACTGGCCCGGCTTATGTGAAGGTGAGCGATCGCAAATCTAGTTTATTTTATCTCGAAGGCAGTTCTAATCAAGCAGGTACAGCATTTTACGTCAGCAATCTTGCGCCTGACTTGAGTACCGTTCGCATTGCACGTTATTCTGCAAATGCGATTCCTCGCAATCCCGCAGTGCAAACCAGTGTCGATGATATCCTGACTCACGTTGGTTTTTGGTCTCCCCAAGCTGATTTCCGCATTCCAGAACGCCTCAGCCCAGGATTTAGCACTTTCCCCGACGCTGAACTAGAAGCTATTTACGAAGACCAAGTACAACTGTTTGTTGATTATCAAACTCGACTAGCATTGAGAGCCATTAAGCAAAATCCCAATGCAGATTTAGTCATGGTTTATATTGAACAACCAGATGGCTCAGAACACCAATTTTTGTTAACTGATTCTCGTCAACCTAGTGATCCGACAAATCCATTATCCATTGGCGCTAGACAAGATAAAGCCAAAGTGGCGCGATATAGAACTTACGTACAAGCCGGTTATCAAGCTGCTAATAATGCCGTTCAGCGCATTATCAACGCAGTGGGGACAAATCGCCAAGGCACACCTAACAGTAACATCTTAGTTGTTTCCGATCATGGCTTTGCCCCCTTTCACACAACTGTTAACTTAAATAACTACTTAAGAAATCGCGGCTTTGACTTAACTAAAATCCGCGCTGTCACATCAGGGCCAGCTGCCAACATTTATATTAATCTGCAAGGACGTGAACCTAATGGTGTTGTCAGTCGTGCTGAATATATTACTCTGCAACAGCAACTAATCACGGCGTTGCGAGAATTAGTAGATAACAATCCTAATTACTTGCGGGGAAGACAACAAGCAGTTTTTGATTTAATTTACCCGCGCCCATTACCCACCAATGTCAATGATCCAAAATTTGGCTTGGGTACAAGCGAATTTGTCGGTCAAGATACTGGTGATGTGTTTGCAATCATGCGCGAGGGATACAACTTTGACGGTGTACAAAGCCCCATCGTCACCCGTTTGGGAGACAGTGATAACTCTGTATTTTCCGTACCAAATTTCTACGGGGCGCATGGTTATGATCCTACAATCCCAAGTCTCAGCGCCATTTTTTATGCTGCTGGCCCTGACATTCAGCGTCGTGGTAATATCGGCACAATTCGCAATATCGATATTGCCCCAACTATCAACAGTTTACTAAATGTTCCCTCGGCTCCCACAGTTCAGGGACGAGCTTTGAATATTCAGGGAAGAGGTGATAGGTAACAGGTTATCAAAAAGTTTGTTGGGTAGAGCGATCGCAAAACCCAACTTACAACATTTTAGTTGCAATCAAGTAGCTAAAAAAACTTTTTCTATCTTAAAGGTTGTTTTAAAAGTGGTTGGTTGTGCTTATTAAAACTTTTAGATCCCCCTAACCCCCCTGAAAAAGGGGGGCTAAGAGCCTCTTCAAGTCCCCCTTTTTAAGGGGGATTTAGGGGGATCTAAAATTATTTGATCCACCACCAGAGACTTTTTAACCATCCTCTCATACCCCTACTATATACACAAGTTCAGTTAGTAATCTCTTCTTTCTCTTCGCGCCCTTTGCACTCTTTGCGGTTCGTTAAAAAAATTGACTTTAACCAATAGTTTGAGACTTAAATAAACAGTATTGCCTTATATCTTGTTCTTTAAAAGACTTCTCATGATGAATTAATAAGTAAGACCAGTGCATTCACAATGTGAGGCAACGCATTCACATTGTGACTTAGTAGATTAACAATGTGAGGCAACGCATTCACAATATGACTTGGTACATTCATAGTGTAAGCCAACCCATTAACAATGTAACTGAGTGAATTTACAATGTGAGGCTATATTATGACATTGCTGATTAAACAACTAGTACAGCGCGGCGTAAATTGACATTTGCAGAGGAATTGCTAAAAGGCTTGTGGTATGACTATTCTTTCTTTTTCCTTTTAACTTTTGCCTTGTTGTACTAATGTTGTGTATATATAAGTAGTGAGACACAATTAATTACACAATGTCATTGCAAATAGAACGAAGCGGAACTTAGACGCAAGGTGGTTTCCCGAATGGTAGCGATCGCAAAAGGTGAGATTACCTCACTATGCTCGCAATGACTGTAAATATTTTTGTCTGATTACTTACAAATTCAATGTCTCTAGCAGCACTACCCAACACCTATGAGCAAAAAACCTGGGATTCTCATTACCAAGCCTATCGGTATTTTAAACAAAGATATTAATGTTGATTGGCGGAGTTTCTTTACAGGAATTATTAAAGTTGGAGCGAATGCGGCTACCGCTAATTGGGGGAACTTACCAGAAAATATTGTTGATATTGGTGCAGCCGTTGGGTTAGCCAAAGAACCAGGAGAACTTGCTTGGGTGTTGATTTTTCAGTCTCTCATTAAAACAATGGCTAGTTTAGTCGAAGATAATCAAGATGTAATCCAACAAGCTAACAAACATCAAGAAATCAACCTGGATGATTTAAAAGTAATTTCAGAACATCGCTTCAGCCAATCTTTAGAAAAACTCGACCAAGAAGAAATTACTATTTACCAAGACTTTTTTGAAAATCCCCAAGACTTATCTATTGTTGCGGCTATCAAAACTCCTTTTGCTGAATGGTTGCAAAGTTTAAATCTCAACCAAGCACAATCAGAAGCTATCAGTCAACGTTTACCAATGGAGTTTATGTCTGCTCTGAATGAAGAATGGGCAAATAATTCTGATAAATATGCTCGGTTACAAGCAGAGCTAGATACTCCATTTATTAAAGCAGTAGAACGAGAAGCTAAACGGGAACTTTCTTGGCGACGTTATTTTGCTTGGCTGCAAAACCAAATTAATCAAAGGATGTTTGATGAAGTTTTTACCTTGCAGCAAGTTTATATATCATTGCGTGCTTATTATGAAGAACGTAACGATGAAAAAAGAGAACAAAAAACTCAAAAAATTGTTGTTGATTTAGACACAGAGCTACAAACTTGGCTAGATGAAGCTAACCCCAAAGATGCCATTCGGGTTATTAGTGGTAGTCCAGGCAGTGGTAAATCATCTTTTACTAAAATATTTGCTGCTAAACAGGCAAAAACTTGGTTAAACAAAGAAACTAATCAACCAAAAGTTCACGTTTTATTTATTCCTCTACACTTATTTAATCCAGAAGGTGATTTAGTTACTGAAATTGGCAAATTTATCAACTCAATGCGACGAGATACACCTCTGCCATCTAATCCATTAGAGCAAGATAATTTTGTGCCAAGGTTGCTAATTATATTTGATGGCTTAGATGAACTATCAATGCAAGGGAAACTAGGCGCTGATGTTGCTCAAAAATTTGTGAGCGAAGTTAGAGGAGAAGTAAATAGAGCAAACACCAGCCAGACTCGTTTGCAAGTTTTAATTAGTGGTCGAGAATTAGTAGTACAAAATAACAGCAGTGAGTTTCGCAAAGAAAAACAAATATTGTATATTCTGCCTTATTTAATAGAGGAGGAACACAAAAAGAACTATTTTGATGAAAAGAAATTGTTAGATGAAGACCAACGACATTTGTGGTGGCGTTCTTACGGTTCAGCTAGTAATCGCGGATATGATGGTTTACCAACAGAATTAGACAAAGGCCAGTTGCGAGAAATTACTGCTCAACCTTTGCTAAATTATTTAGTTGCTTTAAGCTATGACCAAGATAAGTCATTCCTCTCTGAAAATAGTAACCTCAATGATATTTACGCATCTTTATTAACGCGAGTTTATCGGCGAGTTTGGGCTGATGATAATCCGCATATTAGGGGTGTTGAGGAAGAAGATTTTATCAGAATCCTAGAAGGTATTGCTATTGCTGCTTGGCATGGAGGTGATGGACGCACTACAACAGTTAAAAAAATCGAAAGTCTTTGTGAACAGGAAATTCTCAAACGTGTCTTAGATGTTTTCAAAGCTTCAGATAGCAAAGCAGGTATAACTCGTCTGTTAACTGCTTTTTATTTCCGTAAGAGTGGGTATAAACAAGATGAAGAAACTTTTGAATTTACGCATAAAAGCTTTGGTGAGTATCTAACTGCAAAGCGTATAGTCTGGGAAGTAAAACGCCTGTATGAAATGCAAGAACTGAGTAAAAAGAATTCATATATAACCTGGAGTGAAAAAGATGCTTTAAAGCAGTGGGCAGAACTATGCGGTTCAACTCCTATGGATAACTACCTGTTTGAGTTTGTGATTAATGAAATTCGTTTACAGCAAGATAAAGATAAAGTTGATATTGGCAAATGGCAAGAAATGTTGTGCAGCTTAATTAGTTTTATGCTACGTCACGGAATGCCGATGGAACTTTTGCCGGAAATCAAAAGCTTTCATCAAGCCAATCAACAAGCACGTAACGCCGAAGAAGCATTATTAGTTGTTTTAAATGCTTGCGCTAGGGTGACGCAAAAGATTTCCAAGATTGAATGGCCTGATCTTGAAACTTCTGAAGCATCTGAAAAACCAAAAGCCTCTAATGCTTTTGGGGCTTGGATTTCTCGTTTACATGGGCAACGAGTTAGTTGGGATGCTGATGTATTGTGCTTAGATTGTCTCAGTTTTTTAAATTTACAAAACTGTATTTTAACGACAAAAGACTTTTATAAAGCGAATCTTGGAGGGGCGAATCTTAAACGGACGAATCTTTACGGGGCAGATCTGTATGGGGCAAATCTTGAAGGGGCGAATCTTGGAGGGGCGAATCTTGGAGGGGCGAATCTTGGAGGGGCGAATCTTGGAGGGGCGAATCTTGGAGGGGCGTATCTTGGAGGGGCAAATCTTGAAGGGGCGATTGTGGAATGGCCGAAACTCTTACCAGCAAACTTTGAAGATGAAGAGATCACAGGCTTCGATGATGATGATTCAAACTCTAATGAATAACCTGCATCATGAGTAGGTTGGGTGGCGCGGTAGCAGAACCCAACATCATCAAGGTAGGCTTGGTGTATTAACAATGTGAAACAACACATTAACAACGTGACTTAATACATTCACAATGCGAGGCAACACATTGACAATGTGAGACAACCCATTAACAATGTAACTTGGTACATTCACAATGCAAGGCGACGTTATAACATTGCTGATTAAACAACTAGTACAGCGCAGCGTAAACTAACACTTGCAGAAAATAAAATATCTAAACTGTTAAGAGAGTATATTTTTCTTTTTCCCCCTGCTCCCTTGCTTCCCTGCTTCCTCTGCTCCCTCTGCGGTTTTAATGATAAATCTTTCAGCAAACAAGAGTTTCAAGCTGGTAGAGAAAAAACTATCTGGTTTTACCAACAGTTAGAGCAAGTTTATCTTGCAACTGGTTCAGACTTTCTGACTGAGGAATTTTCACGGGTCATTCAAGAACTCTGCAATGCAAGTTAAAATTTTTGGCGTTGTTTAATTTCAGGATGATTTATCTTATGCAGAGGGAGTCAGAATAATTTTAAGTTCTAACTCCTTGTTGTTAATTAACCGTTAATAACTTCTCCACCATTGACATGAATGACTTGACCAGAAATGTAAGAAGCATCATCAGAAGCTAAAAATACATAACTAGGTGCTACTTCTTCTGGTTGTCCTGGTCTTTGCATTGGTACTTGTTTACCAAAAGTTTCGACTTTTTCATCAGGAAAAGTTGAGGGAATTAATGGTGTCCAAATGGGGCCAGGTGCGACAGCATTGACCCGAATTTTCTTTTCTACCAAATTTTGTGATAGCGAACGAGTAAAAGCCACGATCGCACCTTTAGTAGCAGAGTAATCTAATAGTTGAGGACTGCCTTTATAAGCAGTTACTGAGGTAGTATTGATGATAGCACTGCCTTGTTTCAAATGTTTTAACGCGGCTTTTGTCAGATAAAACATTGAGAAAATATTCGTGCGGAAAGTCCTCTCTAACTGTTCTTTGGTAATATCTTCAATGCTTTGTTGCGGGTGTTGTTCAGCGGCATTATTTACCAAAATATCTAGTTTACCAAACTCACCTAATGTTTGTTTAATAGCGTTTTGACAAACAGTTTCGTCGGTAATGTCACCAGCTATAGTTAAGGCGCGTCTACCTTGTTGTTCTACTAAGTTTTTTGTTTCTGTTGCATCTCCATGTTCATTCAGGTAAACAATCGCTACATCTGCGCCTTCTTTAGCAAATGCGATCGCTA
The DNA here is from genome assembly GCF_059384975.1 of Nostoc sp. C96. Taxonomy (NCBI): domain Bacteria; kingdom Bacillati; phylum Cyanobacteriota; class Cyanophyceae; order Nostocales; family Nostocaceae; genus Nostoc; species Nostoc sp. C96. The sequence goes on from NZ_CM182020.1 coordinate 4,898,151, forward strand.
CAGCACGACCAATACCACTATCTCCACCTGTAATTAATGCAACTTTATTTTTTAATTTACCACTACCGCGATACTGTTCATCTTCAGCTTTCGGTCTTGGCTGCATTTGCGATTCAGTACCTGGTGGTTGTTGCTGCTGTGGTGGTTGTAATTTTTCTTTTTGTGTTGATGCTACCATCGGATTTCTCCTGATAATATATTGTTGTGTTTTTTTGTGAAAAAATGCCTATAAATAAACCTTGGATCGAAGAATCAAGCCAAGGTTTACTGATAGATTTTGCTTTTACTTACATATCGTAAGCTGGTGCATTTTTACCCCGGATATTAGCCAAATATACTCAACTGAGATTAATTCTCCTCACACTCAAAACACGCTCTTAATCTGACCACAAAAAACAAAGTACACAACTTTACTTATAGATAAAGAATTTAAGTCTCTTCATCTGTTTTTAAGTTAGCTATTAATTTTTGAGGATTAATCACTCTGAAGATGGAATAAGATTATCTGGATACTCAATCTGGAGGGGGACATCAATTAAGCAAAATTATTTTTATCTTCTGTCTATAGTTAAAGGATAAAGTCGAGTTGATATTCATATCGAAAAACGAAACGCAGAGGCGCAGAGAACGCAGAGCAACTTGAGAACGTTTGTTCAGAGTGATTTAAAATTACTATGTATTCCCAATTACAGCGCTTTTCAGATTAATGACTACTCAAACCTTGGGTTTAGAGCCAAATTTATATGAATATTTGCTTTCTGTGTCTGTGCGCGAACCAGAAATATTAACGCAATTACGCCAAGAAACCGCCCAACATCCAATGGGAAGGATGCAAATTGCACCAGAACAAGGACAGTTGATGTCTTTGCTAGTACAGTTAATAGGAGCGCAGAAAACTTTAGAAATTGGGGTATTTACGGGCTATAGTACTTTAGTTGTGGCGTTAGCACTACCAAAAACAGGCAAAGTTGTAGCTTGCGATATTAGTGAAGAGTTTACTGCGATCGCTCGTCGTTATTGGCAACAAGCCGGAGTCGCCGAGAAAATAGACCTACATATTGCCCCAGCACTGGAAACTTTGGATAGTTTGTTAGCTAATGGTGAAGCCGAAACCTTTGATTTTGCCTTCATCGATGCTGACAAAAGTAACTATGATAATTATTATGAGCGATCGCTACAACTAGTCCGTCCAGGTGGATTAATTGCCATTGATAATGTTTTATGGTCAGGTAGAGTTGCAGATAGCCAAGTTCAAGACAATCGCACCAAAAAAATCTGCGCTTTCAATCAAAAACTCCACCAAGATTCCCGCATCACCCTCAGTTTAATTCCCATCGCCGATGGTTTAACCTTGGCACTTAAGAACTAACTCTCAAAAAGACCTTTGCGCCTTTGCTCGGCAGTCGCTTCAAGTCGGCAAAGCCGCCCAACGCGCTGCCTTGCCTCTGCTGGAGATAAATAAAAAATGCCCGAAATATTTGCCACTACTGGAACCATCGCTGCGATCGCTACTGCTGTTGTCCCCCAACAAGGTAGCGTCAGTATTGTGCGCGTGTCTGGTTCCGAAGCAATGGCGATCGCCCAAATGTTATTTCACGCACCAGGAAAGCAAGTTTGGGAAAGCCATCGCATCCTTTACGGTTACATTCGCCATCCCCAGACGCAACAACTAATAGATGAAGCCTTACTGTTAGTAATGCAAGCGCCTCGTTCTTACACCCGCGAAGATGTAGTGGAATTTCATTGTCATGGTGGAATTATTGCTGTCCAACAAGTTTTGCAATTATGTCTGGAAAATGGCGCAAGATTAGCACAGCCGGGAGAGTTCACATTACGAGCGTTTTTGAATGGCAGACTAGATTTAACCCAAGCTGAAAGTATTGCTGATTTAGTTGGGGCAAAATCTCCCCAAGCTGCCCAAACTGCTTTAGCTGGTTTACAAGGAAAATTAGCTCATCCCATCCGCCAGTTACGCGCTAACTGTTTGGATATTTTGGCAGAAATTGAAGCCAGAATCGATTTTGAGGAAGACTTACCCCCGTTGGATGATAAGAGTATTATTTCAGACATTGACAAGATTGCCGCAGAAATTACCCAATTATTAGCAACTAGAGATAAAGGTGAACTGTTGCGTACAGGGTTAAAAGTGGCAATTGTCGGTCGTCCGAATGTGGGTAAATCGAGCTTGTTGAATGCTTGGAGCCGGAGCGATCGCGCCATTGTCACCGATTTACCCGGCACAACCCGCGATGTGGTGGAATCGCAATTAGTGGTGGGCGGAATTCCTATACAAGTCCTAGACACCGCCGGCATTCGAGAAACCGCAGACCAAGTAGAAAAAATCGGCGTAGAGCGATCGCGTCGTGCTGCTAATGCTGCCGATTTAGTTTTGTTTACCATCGATGCTGGCGCAGGTTGGACTGAAGGCGACCAAGAAATTTACGCCCAAGTACAACATCGTCCCTTAATTTTAGTCATTAATAAAGTTGATTTAGTTGATGAAACTACAAGCAAAGACCTCCAATCCAAAATCCAAAATCCAAAATCTAAAATCCTCACCGCCGCTTCTCAAAATCAAGGCATTGATGATTTAGAAACGGCCATTTTAGCAAAAGTCAAACTAGAAAAAATTCAAGCGGCTGATATGGATTTAGCAATTAATCAAAGACAAGCAGCCGCTTTAACTCAAGCTAAAATCTCCTTAGAACAAGTACAAGCTACAATTGCTCAACAATTACCCCTCGACTTTTGGACAATTGATTTGCGTGGTGCTATTCAAGCATTAGGAGAAATTACTGGCGAAGAAGTGACCGAGTCGGTTTTAGATCGCATTTTTAGCCGCTTTTGTATTGGGAAATAAACTTTACACATCTTGTAAGCTAATCGTCATTTAAATTGCATCATGTTCATTGTAATAAAAGCTGTAAACCCTCTCCCCTGCTCTCTGCTCCCTGCTCCCTGCGGTCTTTATGATAAGTCTTTTACCGGACATAGTATTAAACAGGGCTGGCTGTTGGTCGGACAATTACTTCATTAATATCCACATAATCTGGTTGAGACACAGCATACAAGACTGCTTGAGCGATCGCATCTGGTTGCAGTGAAACTTTGCGGAATTCTTTTAACGCATCTTTGCCTGACTCTTGGCTAATATCAGAACCAAGTTCAGTCTCAACTACACCAGGAGAAATTGTCGTGACGCGGATATTTTTGGATTCCTGGCGCAATCCTTCAGATATCGCCCACACAGCATATTTTGTCGCGCAGTAAACCGCAGCTGTAGGGAATACCGCATGAGCAGCGATGGAAGCAGTATTAATAAACTGACCACTACCTTGGGCTTCCATAATCGGTAAACCAGCTGCAATTCCATTCAATACACCATGAATGTTGACGTTAATCATATTGTCCCATTCTTCAACTTTCAAGTCGTTGAGATGCGACAAAGGCATAATACCTGCATTGTTATAGATGACATCAATCCGCCCAAACTTTTCTACAGCAAAGTCAATAAACGCTTTTACATCTTGGCGACTGGTGACATCTACCGCTTTGAATTCGGCTTGACCGCCAGAGGTGTGAATCTCTGCAACAATTTTTTCTAGCTTTTCAGTTCGTCTTGCACCTAAAACAACTTTTGCACCGTGTTTAGCGAGTAATTTAGCAGTCGCTTCTCCAATACCACTACTAGCACCGGTAATGGCAATAACTTTATTTTCCACGTTGAACATAATAATTTTCCTTGGTGTTCGGGGAGACTTGATTTTTTAGGCATCTATTTACTTGCCTAATTCTTTCGCCCGCCCTTTTGTATATGTTCATAATATTGGCAATACCAAGATGTTGAAATGCACAAAGATCGCAATTTCTTGCCTAATCCTCCAAAGCTTTACTCATATAATGAGTGTGTGAAGGGGAATGAGAAACTAATATGGCGATGGAACTGCTGACGCAAACTACAGTTATAGATGAATGTCAACAACTAGCAGCATTACTAGAAAAGCACACCGCTGCAAAAGGAAACGGGACTCATAAAACAGCAATTTCTCAGATGGAATTTATGCGGGAGTCTTCGCCTAACACCGCAATCTGCGCGGTTTATCAACCAATTTTGGCGATCGTGGTTCAGGGTAAAAAAAAGGCGCTGCTGGGTGAAGAAAGCTATTTTTATGGCGAAGGTCAATATCTGGTTGTTTCTGTTGATTTGCCCATTCATGGATTTGTTGTAGAAGCAACACCCAATAAACCCTATTTAGGATTCAAGTTGAATTTAGACCCAGTTCAACTCTGTGAGATTATTGCCCAAACTAGACCAAATATCGATAAAAAAGAACACTCTGTCAGAGGCTTATTCATCAGTAATGCTTCAGCATCTTTGATTGATTGCGCCCTCAGACTCACAAAGCTTTTAGATACGCCCCAAGATATTCCTATCCTCGCACCAATGATAATTCGAGAAATTTATTACAGGCTATTGATGGGTGAACAAGGAAAAGCTGTACGCCAAATAGCCACATCTGGTAGTAATATGCAGCGCATTGCAGAGGTGATAAAACTCATCAAAACTGAATATACCAAGCCAATGCGAGTTGAGGATTTAGCTCGACAGGCGAGTATGTCGGTTTCATCTTTTCATCACCATTTCAAGAAAGTAACATCAATGAGTCCGCTGCAATATCAAAAGCAATTAAGGCTATTGGAAGCACGTCGTCTGATGTTGGCGGAAAAATCAGATGCAGCTAATGCAGCTTATCAAGTAGGTTATGAAAGCCCCTCACATTTCAGCCGTGAATATTCTCGGATGTTCGGTGCGCCGCCGATGAAGGATGTTGAACGTTTACGTTTACTGATAGCAAGAGGTAGAAATGCCGATACCTACTAACAGAAATATTTGTCAGCGTCGGGATTAATTTTATAACTTTGAATACTTTTTGTTTTTTTTAAATAGTGATGTATGAACGGCAACCTGATGATAATGCTGTTACATCTTTGTTAAGAAAAGTTACAACGCTCTTAACACAAGGAAATATTTTTATGGAAGTCTCAGGTGATAAAAATAAACCACATCAGGTAGTAATTGTAGGTGGTGGCTTTGGTGGATTATATACAGCAAAACATCTGGCTAAAGCTAACGTCAATGTTACTCTGATTGATAAACGTAACTTTCATTTATTTCAGCCACTTTTATATCAAGTTGCCACAGGCACTTTATCACCTGGAGACATTTCCTCACCATTACGAGCCGTATTCAGCAAAAGCAAAAATACACAAGTGTTGCTGGGAGAAGTCAGCGATATTGATCCCAAAGCCCAAAAAGTGATGATGGGTGATCAAGTAATACCCTATGACACATTAGTGGTTGCTACGGGTGCTAATCATTCCTATTTTGGGAAAGATGACTGGAAAGATGTTGCGCCTGGCTTAAAAACTGTGGAAGATGCGATTGAGATGCGCCGGCGGATATTTGGTGCATTTGAAGCAGCAGAAAAAGAAACTGATCCTGAAAAGCGCCGTGCTTGGTTGACTTTTGTGCTTGTGGGTGGTGGCCCTACAGGTGTAGAGTTAGCAGGTGCGATCGCTGAATTAGCATACAAAACCCTCAAAGAAGATTTTCGCAACATCGACACCTCAGAAACCAGAATTTTACTATTGCAAGGGGGCGATCGCATCCTCCCACACATTGCACCTGAATTATCAGAAGTAGCTGCACAATCTTTGCGGAAGTTGGGTGCAGTTATCCACACCAACACCAGGGTGACAAACATTGAAAATGACACCGTTACTTTCAAGCAAGGCGGCGAAGTTAAAGAAATTGCCACAAAAACCATATTGTGGGCCGCAGGTGTCAAAGCTTCTGCAATGGGGCAAATCTTAGCAGAACGTACAGATGTAGAGTGCGACCACGCCGGACGCGTAATTGTCGAACCGAACTTGACTGTTAGGGACTATAAAAATATTTTTGTAGTTGGAGATTTAGCCAACTTTTCCCATCAAGCAATGAAACCCTTACCTGGTGTTGCACCCGTAGCCAAACAACAAGGAGAGTACGTAGCTAAACTTATTCAAAAACGCCTTAAAGGTCATACTTTGCCACAATTCCATTACAACGATGTAGGTAGTTTGGCAATGATTGGGCAAAATTTGGCTGTTGTCGATTTAGGCTTTATCAAACTCCAAGGTTTCCTAGCTTGGGCATTTTGGCTATTAGTTCATATCTACTTCTTAATCGAGTTTGACACCAAATTACTAGTAGTATTTCAGTGGGCGTGGAATTACATTACTCGAAACCGTCGCTCTAGATTAATTACAGGTCGAGAAGCATTTGTTGAACCAAAACCTGTCAGTAGTGGTAGTCATTAGCTGTAGCTAATTCTCAACATTAAAACTTCAAGCTGCAAACAAGGCATTTTTGAAATTATAATCAGGGTCATTTTGCTAATGGAAATATCTACTAAGCACAAACTTATAGATATACTCCCGTTATCTTCTCTTGCTAATTTGTTTTGCAGCTTCAGTATCTTTAGTATGGGTTTCTCAGTTTTTGTTGTAATATAAATGTTTCTAATTCTTGTCTTTGTTGTTGCCTAAGTCTATCTATTACTAATGGCTCAAATTGTTGTTGCCTGAGTTGATTTTCGATACGAAATTGTTCGATTCGATGTTGTTGTTGTAGTCTAATTTCATCTTGTCGTTGTCTAAATCTTTGCCAGAGTTCTTGAGAAGTGGTTGGTTTCTTGATGTACTGTTGGTTTTGGACTATCTTCCGGTTAGTATCAGCCTGTACAGGAGAATAAATTCCTAAATTTGTTGTCAGAATTACAAATAGTAATCCTGCTTTGATTTTTACTAAATTATTCATAAAATTTTCTCAGCATTTTAGTAGAGCAGCAATGTTGCTCAATCAAAAATCTATATACCAGCCAAGATTATTAAGATTTTCGTTTTGACTTAGGTGGCGTTCTGTGTGTACCAAAGTATTTTTCACTACGATAACGCAGCCACACACGCAACACTTGGGGAATTTGCTCTTTTTCTTCTTTAGTCAGTTTGTTATAAAGAGCTAATGCTCGTTCACGCTCACCCCGACAAGCAGAGTTGTTGTGTGCATCCCAATAGCTCCGAGCTACTCGAATTCGCCGACAGACTTCTTTAATTAACGCTTCACTGATAAGTGGAGTTTCTTGGTTTGCCATGTGCAAATACTGGAATTTGATCAATCATTACTAATGACATCGTAGCGATTTTGACTGATATGGGCAAATTGCAACCTAACTTTTGATAACGGACGAACTCAGCATTATTTTAGGGATGAATTATCTCACGCACAGACGCGGAGAAGAAGAGTTTGAGAGATTGAATTTTTAATTTTCATTCTCATATTCAGTAATACCATAATTTTTTACCGATAAACTATAGATATCTATTTTAAGAGTTAAGTTTAGTTAAATAAGAAGCGATCGCAGTAAATAATTTGAGGATTGACGCAGAGATAAACAGACTATTAGACTAGTCACCTAATATGTGGATTAGGCATTTAGTGGCTGTCTATTGTTGGCTGGTGTGTAATTATTTCTGCTATGGCTATCTTCAAATGTAGCGAATGCTAAAGATTCTTTTTCGGTAATCAATCTAGCGCTACGTCTACGGGTGAGGTAGTTCCATGCCCACTGAATCATTACTAACACTTTGCTGTCAAACTCAATTAAGAAGTAGATGTGAATTAATAGCCAGAATACCCATGCTGAGAAGCCTTTTAATTTGATCAAACCTATGTCTACAACGGCTGAATTTTTACCAATCATGGCTAGGTTGCCAAAATCAGTGTATTTAAATGGTCGCAGGGTTTTACCTTGCAAACGTTTTTGAATTAATGCTGCAACGTATTCGCCTTCTTGTTTAGCTACGGGTGCGACACCAGGGAGGGGTTGACCGTTTTGGTGGGAGAAGTTGGCTAAGTCTCCGACAACGAAAATATTTTTGTGTCCTTTAATGCTTAAGTCTGGTTCGACAATCACTCGTCCGCTGCGATCGCATTCTACCCCAGTTTTTTGGGTTAAGACTTTACCCATTGCTGAACCTTGCACGCCTGCTGCCCATAATACAGTTTTGGCGGCTATTTCTTTGAATTCATCACCTTGCTTGAGGGTAATGATATCGTTTTCAATGTTGGTGACTCTAGTTTTTGTCTGAACAATCACACCCAGTTGTGTTAAGGATTTTTCTGCTTCTTGGGATAATTCTGGCGAAATATGTGGGAGGATGCGATCGCCACCTTGTAATAGTAAAATTCTGGTTTCGGAGGTGTCGATGTTGCGGAAGTCTTCTTGCAAGGTTTTATATGCTAATTCGGCGATCGCACCTGCTAATTCTACACCTGTAGGGCCAGCACCCACAATTACAAAAGTCAGCAAAGCACGGCGTTTTTGCGGATCAGTTTCATGTTCTGCTGCTTCAAATGCCTTAAATATCCGCCGACGCATTTCGATTGCATCTTCAACGGTTTTCAAGCCAGGCGCAACTTCTCTCCAGTTATCTTTACCAAAGTAGGAATGCTTTGCACCTGTGGCGACAATTAATGTATCATAGGGAATTATTCTATCAGCCAAAATAACTTGTTGTGCTTCTGGATTAATATCATTTACTTCTCCTAGCACCACTTTGGTATTTTTGCTTTTGCTGAGGATTGAGCGCAATGGTGCGGAAATATCAGCAGGTGATAACGCTCCAGTTGCAACTTGATATAAAAGTGGCTGAAATAAATGAAAGTTTCGTTTATCGATGAGGGTAACATTGACATTCGCCTTAGCAAGTGCCTTTGCTGCATATAGTCCACCAAAGCCACCACCAATGATTACGACTTCATGTGGTTGATGATTCTCAAGTGAAGCTTGCATAATTAATATTTCCTTGTGTTAAGAGGTTTGTAACTATTCTTAACTAATTTGTAACAAATTCATGATATTTGTTACAGTCTATGTTGAACAATTGGAAAAATAATTAAATTCATTCAAGTTACGAATTTTGAGTTTTCTAGTACTATTTACCCAAATCCCATTTTGATTGCTAATCGTGAAAACCTGGTATTCTGAGCATCAGAGGAAATAAGGCGCTAAGTATAATTAATCAATTTGTGATGATTATGAGTGCTATAAAATTGTCTTTATTGATAATTCGCAACTAACTAAATACTTGAAAATAAAATGAGTCAAGACTCTCATAAATATTAAGAAAAAAATTGAATAATTTTATACTTCACACCAAGATTGATAACGAAGTGCTTATTTAGCATGAGGGTTGAATCGCACTATAGATAAAACTTGATAACCCTCACCTTGAAGCAGACATTGACCATCAGCATCCAAGGGACAAGCAGTTTCCACAAGATTTGGACGAGTCCCTTCTATATACTTGGTTGTAATTTCAACTTTTTGATTATGAAATGATTGCAATTTGGTATGAGAAACTTGAAGGGATGGACGCAAAATTAATCTATTGTGGTTTGATGTATCGCTAATCAAAAAGAATTCCTCGCCTTGATAAGCGCGAAGCGACATCACAGGCGGAATTTCTTCATAAATTAATTTTCCCCGGAAAGTCGATATTTGAGATTGATTCACAACTCTATTGAATTCCTGTCCTGGGTTATCTTTAGCCTGAATTTTTTGTGCGTCTACAATTCCAGTAAGTTGACCTAGCACTAAAATTAGTTGTAGTAAATCCATAGATGACTGTGTATTGATTGATATAAAATAATTAATTTTATTTCAGTCATCAGGCTGCTACTGTGATGAGACTCACAACGTACAAATAAGTATGGCTTTTATAGTACACACCCACGTAAAATCCAAGATAGTTATTTTTTTAACTCTAAGTGAACAATTACGAGTAATTTAGTATTGAACATAAATTAATCAACAGGCTAGTGTATGAGACTAAATTTTAGTCGCCGTCAATTTGTTTTTTATGGTTCAGCCACCTTTGCTACCAGCTTGTTACTTAAAGCTTGTAGCAGTAACCAAACCCAGACACCAACGGCGAGTAGTGGCACTCAAGGGTTTAAAATAGCGATCGCCCTCCCTGGAGTCATCAGCGATAAAGCCTGGAATCAGTCTGGTTACGAAGGCGTAAACCTAGCTAAACAAAAGCTGGGTGCAGAAGTCGCATATATAGAACAAGTCGCTCAAGCCGATCAAACAGAAGTATTAACAGATTTTGCCCGTAAAGGGTACAATTTAGTCTTTGCCCACGGTGGACAATTTGATGCAGCAGTAGAACAAGTTGCGACACAATTTCCTAATACATTTTTTGTCGGGGTGAATGGGAATGTGAAAGGTGAAAATATCGCTTCTTTACGCATAGATCACTTACAAGGTAGCTATTTGTGCGGGATTATTGCTGCTGATATGACCAAATCTAATAAATTAGCTTACATTGCTGGGCAAGAATTTCAAGCTACTCAAGAAGAATTACGCGGCTTTGAATTAGGTGCGAAATCAGTTAAACCAAATATTCAAATTGTTTCCACATTTACAGGCGATTGGAATGATGTTGCCAAGGCAAAAGAAGCAACCCTAGCCTTAATTTCCTCTGGTGCAGATGTGATTTATCAATGGTTAGATAGCGCCTCACCCGCAGTTTTGCAAACAGCCAGTGATAAAGGTGTTTATGCCTTTGGTAATACAAAAGACCAATTAGATGTTGCACCAAAGGCAGTATTAACCAGTGCGGTGAAAAGATTAGATTTAGCCATAGCTTACTTAGCAGAATTAAGTAAACAAAAACAATTAAAAGGGCAAGTATATGCCATCGGGTTAGAAAGACCAGATATATTAACTTTAGGAAACTTTAGCGCAGTTGTACCAGAACAAGTGAAAAATAACGTCCTGAAAGTAAAACAAGAAATTATCGATAAAAAACTGACATTTGAAAATTGCAAAGAAGCTGGTAAAGATACACGCTGTGTCAAGAAAGCATCAGCATAATTAGATAAACCTTCAATAATAACTCCGCGTAACTCTGCGTTTAAAACAGCCATGAATTAAATGCTTTATTTAGAAAATATAACTAAAAGCTTCGGCTCATTTATTGCCAACGATAACATTAGCTTGAGTGTTAACTCAGGGCAAATTCATGCAATTTTAGGTGAAAATGGTGCTGGTAAGACCACTTTAATGAAGATTATTAGTGGTTTATATCAACCCGATGCTGGACAAATTTACATACAAAATAAACCAGTCAAAATCAACTCACCTAATGACGCAACAAAATTAGGTATCGGCATGATTTACCAACATTTCATGCTAATACCCCAGTTGACTGTTACCGAAAATATTATCTTAGGTTTAGAAAATAGCTGGCGCTTAAATCTGCGACAAAAGCATCAAGAAATCACGACTTTATCTCAAGCTTATGGTTTAGAAATTGACCCCACAGCAAAAGTAGCAGATTTACCAGTGGGAACACAACAGCGTGTCGAAATTCTCAAAGTTCTTTACCGCCAAGCTAAACTTTTAATTCTCGATGAACCAACCGCAGTCCTCACACCACCAGAGGTTAAATCGTTAATTTTTATCTTACGTAAATTAGCCGCAGCGGGGAACACAATTATTTTTATCAGTCACAAGTTAGAAGAAGTAATAAACCTTTGTGATACAGTCACCATATTACGCAGAGGAAAAGTAATTGCAACAACAAATACTCAAGCAGCAACACCTCAGAAGTTAGCAGAATTAATGGTAGGACATGAAGTTGATTTACATATTAATAAATTACCAGCTTCACCAGGAAAAGTAATATTGAGGGTGAATAATTTACACATTACAGATGATAGAGGTATTAATGCTGTTTGTGATGTTTCCTTTCAACTACGTGCAGGGGAGATATTAGGAATTGCTGGTGTTGATGGCAATGGACAAAGAGAATTAGCCGATGCAATTACAGGTTTACGCAAGATTCGACAAGGTAAAATTGATTTAGAGGATTCTCAAACTATTGCTTATATCCCCGAAGATAGGCAAAAGATAGGTTTGATATTGCAATTTAGCATTGCCCAAAATTTAATTTTAAAAGCTTTTAAAAACTTGCCCTTTTGTCGTAATTATTTATTACAATCGGCAGCAATTAACAATCACGCCCAAGCTGCAATGCAAACATTCGATATCCGCGCAACAGGAGAAGATATCAAAGTCAGTCAACTTTCGGGTGGAAATCAACAAAAAGTAGTTTTAGCGCGAGAACTTGCGGGTGAACCTGATTTAATTATCGCTATGCAACCTACACGAGGGTTAGATGTAGGGGCGACAGCGATAGTACATTCGCAGTTGTTAGCAGAACGCGATCGCGGTGCGGCAATATTGTATATTTCTACTGAGTTAGAAGAAATCATGGCTATGAGCGATCGCATTGCCGTAATCTACAGAGGTGAGTTTGTCGCTATTTTGAATGCACACACAGCGACAGTCGAAGAGATTGGTTTATTAATGGCTGGGGGAAGCAATAGATAATCAAATGCCAAGCCTTTACATTATCTGTTGTTTGCCCTAATTCCCACTTAAACGTCGAAGCTGATCTCGAAAATAGCAGAAGCTTGGGGATTGATTATTTTCAATGTTCATAAGGGGAGATATCTTGTCAGCCCAAGTTGCTTTCTCTTTACCAATTGCCTGATAACCAAGCTTAGACAACTTTTGCGAACCACCAGGATATACTGCATCTGCTAACTTCTCCCATATACCACAAATATTATCATTAGTATATGAATTGAGGACAGCTTGTTTAGCACTGGGATAAGCTGCCTTCACTGCTGCTAAATCACCTAAATACCATGCTTCTCCTTCCTCAATAGCGATGCAAAATTGTGTCTTTGGTTTAGGATTACAAGAATTTACGAGTTCCAGTAGTTCTTTGCGAAAAGCACTCAGGCATCGCTCATCAAGATCGCAAATAACAATGAGGACAGCATGATAACTAGGGGGATAACTGGCAAATGTATTGCCGTAGCCTTGAATAAGTCTTGGAAGTTGGTCGAGCAAAATTCGTTTTTTGGGGTCAGAAGTAGATGTTAGATTTTTAGGAATATGCCCTATTCCTTTGTAAGCATGGATATTAAATGTGTTTTCTTCGGTGTTAATAATTTTTGGGACAAGAATATCAAGAGCAATTTTGCCAGAAATATCCTCAACGAGTATCTCAAAGTGCATATACTCACCTTGCATCTAAATAATCGCTGTACCAAAGTCCGCCAAGGGGTAAGCCTTCAGAAACAAGGTTATTGATCAGAGGATCTTCACTAGCTCGCCTAATTTTAGCAAACCCATCCTCGCCCTTTTCTAGAACCCAAACCTCTTCAGGTTCAAGAGCATCTACAAAATATGGTTGATGTGTTGTCACAAATACTTGCGATCCACCCTTATGACTTGTAGCGTGTTCTCGAAATTCTCGTGCTAGGGTTTCTAACAGTTTATGGTAAAGTCCATTTTCTGGTTCTTCGATGCACAAAAATGGTGGTGGTGAGGGATCTTCTAACAGAAGAAGATAAGCAAATACCTTAAGTGTGCCATCTGACATTTGTTGAGCATAAAATGGGTCTTGAAAACCCTTGTCGTTGAAACGTAAAAGGAGCCTTCCATCTGGACTTTTTTCAGTGCTAATTTTGTTTACACCTGGAATCTTGCTGGCTATCTTTTCTAGTATGGACTGAAATTTCTTGGGATGTTCTCTTTCCATAAACTGAACTACATTACCCAGATTATCCCCATGAATATTCAGATGTTTTTGTGGGCCAGCCAGAGGCAAACTTCGTGCAGCATCTGGAGTAAAATAGCTTAAATACCATCCTTCAATAAATCTACGAAACACTGAAATTCTAGGGTGCTGCTTGAGTGAACCTAAAGTGGCAATTCCCAGTTTTCGCTTATCATCAAGTTCAACTACTTCAGTTTCTTTACTTTCTTCTTCCGCTTCACCTCTCTGTATTTTTTCTATTAATTTTGACAAATCAAAATCACCTTCTTCTTCTTCAACTTGTTTACCTTCTTGTTCACCTTTCCATGCAATTCCTCTGCCTTCATTGAGGATTAGAAAAGAAAAAGGTTTTCCTCTATTTTGACCTTTTCTTCTTTGTCTGAGTCTCTCTCTCTTGACATAAGGTCTTCCAGATGAATCAATATCTATTGCTAACTCGTACGTAATTGGTCGGGCATTACGCTCTTCTTTATAATAAATATCAAACTCAATACTTCCCTCTTGTCCTTGGGAACGAATTCTTTCAAAGCCACCACGACCACGAGAATCACACGCTTCCTCTACTCCATTTTTCAAGCAGTCTGCAAGAAAGCCGAAAGTGTCGAAAATCGTACTTTTTCCTACACCATTTTTACCAATGACGGCTGTCATTGGCGTTAATGGTTTGGCATTCTGTGTGTTCCATAGCTTACCCAAGGTAACATCATGAAGAACTCTGTAATTTCTAACCCTAAAGCCTTCTACTTTAGACATTTAAGCCCTCTACTCAACTAAGAGTAATCCTATCAGTTCCTAAACTGAAAGTTTAAGGCTAAGGAAGTTAAAGAATTTCTAAATTGATATACAGCAGGAGAATAAAACTTCTACGGTATTGTTTTACCAAAAGCCGACTTACAGGGTGGCAATCATTGCATAATGATCACAAATAAATTTTTTACCCAACTACCAATCCTATCACCGCTCATAGCGATCGCCTCCGCCCTCATCGTTGGTGCTATACTTATCATCTTTGCAGGCGCAAACCCTATCACCGCCTACACAGCTTTATTTCAAGAATCACTCTCAAATTACTTTGGTTTTGGTAACACCCTCACCAAAATGACCCCCTTGTTATTCACCAGTTTAGGTGTCTTAGTTGCATTAAAGGCTGGTCAATTTAATATCGGCGGCGAAGGACAAATTTATCTTGGTGCGTTGGGAAGTGCTTTAATTGGGCTATATATGCAAGGCTTACCTGCAATTATTCACATTCCCTTGGCTTTGTTCGCCGGATTTATTTTTGGTGCGGTTTGGGGATGGATACCGGGTTATCTCAAAGCAGTGCGGGGAGTGAATGAAGTTATTACAACTTTGCTGCTGAATTATATTGCGGTGAATTTGGTTAGCTATTTGGTACAAAATCCTTTAAAAGCGCCAGCTGCACCTAGTCCTTATTCACCTTTAATTGCAAAGTCTGCCCAGTTACCGATTATTTTACCGGGGAGTCTTGCCCATACGGGAATTATCTTGGCGTTAATGGCTGCGATAATATTATGGGTTTTGTTAGGGCGATCGCCTCTAGGATACCAAATCACCGCCGTAGGATTAAACCCCATTGCTGCTCGTTATGCTGGTATGTCAGTTGAACGCACCATTATGTTAGTCATGGCGTTAGCTGGAGGTTTAGCTGGGTTAGCAGGTGCAAGTGAAGTGATGGGGTTAAAATATCGCTTATTTGAACAAGTTTCTCCTGGTTATGGTTTTGATGCCATCGCGATCGCTTTACTCAGTCGCGGTAATATTGGCGGTGTAATCCTAACTTCATTATTTTTCGCCGCCTTGCGTAGTGGTGCAAATGTGATGCAACGTAGCGCCGGAGTTCCAGTTACCGTAGTTTATGCTATTCAAGGTTTGACTGTGTTATTCGTTGCTATCAGTCTCGCCTTTGAAAAACAGATAAGAATTAAAACGCCGAGTGACGCAGAGACTTAACGCACAGTCTCGCAGAAACTTCTCCGTGTTCCTCTGCGTTTACCTTAGCGATACTCCGCGTTAAAAAATCCGATGAATAACCTCAACTTCTTCTCTGATTATCTCGTCGCCAGTTTACACCTCGCTGTCCCCCTAGCTTTCGCATCCTTGGGCGGATTATATTCTGAAAGATCGGGAGTATTAAATATTGCCCTAGAAGGAATGCTACTCACAGGTGCTTTTACCAGTGCAGTGGCTACCTTTTACAGCGGGAATGTTTGGGTTGGTATGGTTGCGGCGCTGATAGCTGGGGGTTTGGTGGGTTTACTCCACGCTTTTTTATGTGTAACTTTAAGAGTTGACCAGTTAGTGTCAGGGTTAGCAATTAATTTGGTAGCTGCTGGGTTAACTGCGTTTTTCGCGCGGTTGGTGTTTAGTGGTGCTAACACCCAAAGATTACCAGGAATTGAGCCTTTGATTATTCCAGGTTTAGCAAATATCCCGGTGTTGGGAGTGCTGTTATTTCAGCAAGATATTCTTGTCTATTTACTGTTATTTTTAATTGCCGTTAGTGTATATGTTTTATTTCGTACCAGCTTTGGTTTAACTTTGCGGGCGGTGGGGGAATATCCCCAAGCGGCGGTGACGGCTGGGATATCCGTTGCAATGGTGCGTTACTGTGCAGTGGTGGTGAGTGGTTGTTTGGCGAGTTTAGGGGGTGCGTATTTAGCCTTGGTACAAATTCGCTTTTTCAGTGAAGGAATGAGTGCAGGTAGAGGATTTATTGCGATCGCTGCTTTAATTTTTGGTAGATGGCATCCTATAGGTAGTGCTTTGGCTTGTTTATTGTTTGGGGCGACAGAAGCTTTACAGTTGCGTATTCAGGCTTTGGGCGCTAACATTCCTTACCAATTCCTAGTTATGTTACCTTATGCGATCGCTTTGTTCGCATTACTCGGATTAGCTGGTAAAGCTTCTCCCCCAAAGGCTTTAGGCGTTAATTATTTTCCCGAAAATAGCGGACTAGATTAAATTCTATAATAGTTTTTAGAAAAATTTATACTTGCTACGGTTGCACATAACCCTTACGAAAATGTACACTTTTAATCATGATGTTTGCTTGATAGTGCCATTAGCTTGTCATTGTCTACCCTTAACTTCAGCATAGACAATCAACCTAGTGAGTCATACACGAGCTAGTTCATTTCCAGCCGCACATAGCCGCGTGAAAATAACCTCGTAAACCATCAAATATTTACTAGAGAGTGTGACCTTACTTTTAGTAAGGTCATTCTTGAATTGAAAATTCAAAATTTGGGTAGGTAGTCTTTAATTTAAAGGTGACTTGTTGTTTATGAACGGAAAGCCACTGATATTAGTTGTAGAAGAAAATATACACAATTTAGAACTGCTAAATTATCACCTCAAAGCATTAAATTATTCTTGCATTTGTGCCAAGCAAGGCATCAAAGCTTTGATAGTTGCACAAACACATCAACCTGATTTAATTATCTTAGATATGATGATTTCTGATATTAGCGGCGGTCAAGTGATTGATTACCTCAAGCGAGAGAAAAAAACTGCCAAAATTCCCGTCATTGCAGCTATCCCTTGGTATCTAGAACAAAATTCCGAACGCTTATTTTTAACAGGTACTGATGGCTATCTCACAAAACCCTACGACTTGAAGAAATTAGAGGTGCTATTATCTCGCCCTCTCACTCAGTTAAATGCTTCCAGTTTGCTTTAGGAATAGATTCAGGATTCCGCACTTCTGGTAACTGTTGTAAAACTACAATTATCCCAGTCCTTCCTGTAGCTAAATTTGTATTTGTCATCAAGTCAAGTATTGGCTTGCCAATGATTTCTTCAATCAAATTTTGCAGATGTGGTTTAATAATTTTGTCTAAAAATAAGCGTACTTGTTCTGCTAAATTCCCATAGCCACCAGATATCAGTGTTACCTCAACAGGAGAAGCCGATTTTTCTAAAGAAATCACCAATTCTGTATCAAAAAAATGACATACAACTTGGCTTGGACGCTGCCCTAGCTGTTCATAATATAAAGCACTGATACGCTGTGCAATTTCTCTCTCAAGTTGTCCAATAGTTGGGTATGACATTATTTTCGTCAGTATTTATTATCTAGATGTTGAGTTAACTGAGTATGGGTTCAATAAAATTATGATTGATTCACATAATATCTATTCATATTATATATATCATCCTATGTAAACCATCAATGTGAAATTAAATTATATTTTTTTGGTATTTAATTTTGCTAAAATATTGACCCATTTTAAATAATAAAAAAGTTGTAGTGCAATCATAACCTTAGCGATTATCACTTAAAAACAAGCCATATCAAGTGAAATATTGATTGTAGAGATAATAAACATTTCTGCTAAACCAGTTAATTTTGTCTTCAAAATCTGCACAACATTTGATAAAATGAGGCAGTCCATTAAATATTTTTGGGTTAAAAAAATCTAGGTCTTATAAACTTCTGAGAAAACTTGTTACTTATAGAAATAATTTGTTTAGTTAGTAGACCAACAATAATAAATCAACGGATAGATTGCTCTCTGTCGCAAGATAGATTTAGAGAGCATCCAAAAATGGATAGGATCTACTTATTTTGTCCCGAATAAGCGATCGCCTGCATCTCCTAAACCGGGAATAATATAACCGTGTTCATCCAAATACTCATCAATAGCAGCAGTATAAATCGGCACATTAGGGTGAACGGCACAGAAATGTTGGAGACCTTCTGGTGCTGCGAGTAAGCAAACAAACCTCATTGATAAAGGGTTAGTAGATTTCAACCTTTCCACAGCCGCAACAGCAGAATTTCCTGTAGCTAACATTGGGTCAACAATAATCATGTCCCGCTGCTCAACATCGTGGGGAACTTTGAAATAATATTCAATTGGAATTAATGTTTTTGGGTCACGGTATAAACCAATATGACCAACCCGTGCTGATGGCATTAATTCTAACATACCATCTAAAATTCCCTGCCCTGCACGCATGATAGACACTAACACCAGCTTTTTATCCGGTGCAAGCACGGGTGCATTCATTGGGGCGAGGGGTGTTTTAATCTCTTCGTATTTCAGCGGTAAATTGCGCGTTACTTCATAACCTAACAACAGACTAATTTCTTTGAGGAGATTGCGAAATTTCGTCGTGCTAGTTTCAGCCTTCCGCATCAAAGTTAGTTTATGTTGAATTAAGGGATGGTCAATAACTGTTACTTGATTTTGCATTTTGGTTATTAGTCAATGGTCAATAGTCAATGGTCAATGGTCAATAGTTAATGGTCAATAGTAATTAGTTATTCTTTGCTGTTACTCTACTCCTACTGACTCTGGACAATTGACAATGGACTATTGACTAAAATACTGTCCCATCGCTGTCAATTTGGATAGGGGGTTGACCACCTTTTCTTAGTTCTGCGGCAATTTTTCGCCCGGCTGTCCAGGTTCCGCCTTGGAGGATTTTTACCAAAGGGAGTTTTGCAACATTCATTCCTAACTTTTCGCGGACTGTTGCTGCAATTTCATCTAACAAAATCACACTTAAAGCCCGCCATTCAATGATTAATTCTGAACCTACAGAGTGAGATGAATGCAAAATATTTGGATCTTTCAGCTTAATTAATTCTAAATCGAGACATAAACCACCATTACGATATTCGGGTAATCCAGTTAGAGCATCTAAATCAGTAATAATTAAACCCATTGCTTGTAATGGTTCTAACAAAGAATATGTTAACCATTGCGAAAGTTTGTGAAAGGGAATTAACCCATCATCAGTTATAGCTGAATGTTGCCAGACATCACCAAGATTAACACCAGAAATTGTTAACCTTCCCGGCCAAATGTCACTCAGCCCTTCTAACACTGCACTTAATAACGTTGTTGCTGCTAACTGTTCATTTTGAGATTTACTCACAAGATAATTAACTAAATTGCCTGGGCGTGGGTTTTCTTCGCCGAACAAATGCGGGAAAGCAATTACCACTCGCCCCAATCTCTGTAATAATTGCGATCGCCCACTCATTCCCACTAATGGATTTTCTGCGCTTACCTGAAACCCTTGTGCTAATTCCGCCTCAGTTAACCTCAGCAACTTCAACCCATCAACTTGCGGCAAACCTGAAAGCGAAAACGCCCCTTGACAAAACATCTCAAAACTTGCAATAGCCAACCCCTCAGAACGCCCCAAACTCAAGCCAGTTGACTGTTCGTGATAACGCCAACTCTCCCCCGCCCCTGCATCTAACAACACACTCACAATTGCCAAATCAAATTTAGCAATGGCTTGTTGTAAAGGCGTTAGTCCCGCTAACAAATTATCTAACGTTGCCAAACGCGGTACACCTTGTGCTTCAAAATGTCGCCACCGACTGTGAAAGGGAATATCTAAATCTGGATACTCACCCCGCATCACCTCAATTACATAATCTGCCACTCTTTCCAACTGCGACAAATCACAAGTAAAGTAACGCGACTTCCCCTCATTCACCAGCGCAAAAATTTGCCCACACCTTTCTCTTATCGCCCTAGGCGAACGAAGATACTCAATTTCTCTCTGCGAACTCTGTGTCTCTGTGGTTAGTTTGTCCACCCTTTTCCTCACTTCCATAAAGTAGGGATGAAAGATGAAAAGTTTCATCCTTCACCCTTCAGACTTCATACTTCCAAAGAACGCCCCTTCACCTCTGCCAAACCATCTGTATCCAACACATCCCCTGTAGTGTAATAACCCGCAGCCTTCTTCGCTTCAATTTCCACCCGTGCATCTTGAGGAATCAAATCTTCTGGTATTGCAATGCGTTCGACAATTTCAATACCTGATTGAGTAATGGCGTTGTACTTCATATTACTCATCGACACCATCCGGTCAATGCGCGTAATGCCCAGCCAATGTAACACATCGGGCATTAATTCCTGAAAACGCATATCTTGGACACCCGCGACGCATTCTGTCCGGGCAAAATACGCATCAGCGCGATCGCCTCCTTCCTGACGCTTCCGGGCGTTGTATACTAAGAACTTCGTCACTTCTCCCAAAGCCCGGCCTTCTTTGCGACAGTAGACAATAATTCCCACACCGCCTTCTTGGGCAGTTTGGACACATACCTCAATGCCGTGGACTAAATAAGGGCGACAGGTACAAATATCTGAACCAAAAACATCAGAACCATTACACTCATCGTGTACCCGCACAGCCACAGGTTTATTAGGGTCGGTAATTGCGGTGATATCGCCCAAAATATATACAGTTAAACCCCCAATTGGGGGTAAAAATACTTCTAAATCAGAACGTGTCACTAGTTCGGGGAACATCCCCCCAGTTTGTTCAAACAAGGCGCGGCGTAAATCTCCTTCGGTAATGCCAAAGCGTTTAGCAACTCCTGGTAAATACCACACTGGTTCAATGGCTGCTTTCGTCACCACCAAATCACCGCCAGGTTTCATAATTTGCCCATCTACCTGCAAGCGCCCTTTCGCCACCGCCTCTTGCAGTTCTGGCATATTGATATGCGCCTTAGTGATAGCAATTGTCGGGCGGATATCGTAACCCTGTTGTAAATAAGTAGAAAAAACCTCTGGTGCGATCGCGCCAAAGGGGTCAAGTGAGACAATTTTATCAGGATCACCCCAACTAGGATGGGGGCCAATATGCTCAATGGGCGAAGTATTCGTTAAATCAGCGCGGTGGTCTGTTTGCAAAGCGCCACTCGCTACTGCTAAAGCGCGATAAATTGCATAACCGCCCGAATGAGTCCCAATCACGTTGCGATGAACTTGCTTAGTCAACGTTGCAATTACCGGGCCGCGTTCTAGTGGTTCACTTACGCCCCAGTTAATTGCAATTGGCTTGGGGCCGAAATTACTGGGATGGGAAGTTAAAACAATATGCCGGGACACACTATTTGGCTTTGGCATAGTCATACAATTTTATATTTTGGATTCTGGTTTTTGGATTGACCCCATAGAGAAAGATGGGGTTGGAGAATTTTAGAAGTTAATAGATCCGAGTTAAAAGATTGAGGATTTTCGATTGATTCAACAGATAACCCGGAGGGCTTTTACCATCAAGGAACTATTAGTCATAGGTTTATGTAATTTTTTTATGAATTATTAGTCACTAAGTAGTTGTCAACTATCTATAGTAAGTTGTTTGTTTTTAATGTGTGCTTGTTTAATGACTAATTGTTTACAACTCCATTATGTAGAGTTTCGTATTTGTCAGTATTGGTTAATACAATTACTAACATAAAATTCGCTATTTATTCATACTAGTGTGGAATAAATTTAAAGATGACATTAAATGTCACTGAGAAGATAATTTTGTGCGAAAGTTATTAATAAGGTAAAAACACTAATCTCAAAATCTCTCAAATTCATGGATTCTTTATCTATTAATTCCTTACTTGAAGATTTGAAGAACCCTAATGCTTCTGTCCGGGAAAAAGCAACTAAGAAACTATGGCGGATATGGTTTCAGCAAAAGGGAATTCATGGTCTGGAAAAAATCGACCAAAGTCAAAAATTACTGGATGCTGGTAAAACCACTGAATCTGAGTCACTGTTAACCCAACTGATTCAAGAACAGCCTGATTTTGCCGAAGCTTGGAATCGTCGAGCTTTTCTGTATTACAGTGTCGGTAAATATAAAGAATCTCTGGCAGACTGTCAGATGGTTATCCAAATTAATCCAGTGCATTTTGGTGCATTACATGGTATGGGCTTATGTTATGCCGCCATTGGTCAGTATCTTGATGCCATTAAAGCCTTTAAACGTGCTTTAACAATCCAACCCTATTCTTTAGTAAATCAAAAATTAATTTTAGAATGTACACTCAGACTCAGTTAAAACATCTGTCTGATTACATTCTTTTGTTCTATGAATCCGTTACCACCCTCAACAACAGTGATTCATCGCCTTAGTCGCCGCCAGTTGATTCAGTATGGTTCCATTTGTATGGGTAGCAGCTTGCTTGCTGCCTGCACCAACAATAACCAACCCACCAACTCTAGTTCACAGTTAGATAAAATTAGCTTTGGGACAAACTGGTATGCACAAGCAGAACATGGCGGATTTTATCAAGCGATCGCCACAGGTATTTATCAAAAGCACGGTCTAGATGTCACCATTAAAATGGGCGGCCCACAAGTACCTAGCGGCACTCAGTTGTTAGTAGGGGGTGCAGTTGATTTCTTTATGGGATATGGCATCGATGCCATTAACGCCATTGCCCAACAAATCCCCAAAATTACCGTCGCGGCCATCTTTCAAAAAGACCCGCAATGTCTGATATCCCATCCCAACACAGCAACCAAAACCCTTGCCGACCTCAAAGGCAAACCAATTTACATCTCAGCAGCAGCAAACGTCACATATTGGCCAGTTCTGAAAGTTAAGTATGGTTTTACCGACGACCAAAAACGCCCCTATAACTTTAATCCCGCCCCCTTTCTGGCAGATAAAACCTCAGCACAGCAAGGTTACATCACCTCAGAACCCTACGCCATTGAAAAACAAGGCGGGTTTAAACCCACAGTCTTTTTACTAGCAGATTATGGTTACACTACCTACGCCACAACTATTGAAACCAAAAAAGAACTAGTAGAAAAAAATCCCGATTTAGTCCAGCGATTTGTTGACGCTTCTATTAAAGGTTGGTACAGCTACCTCGAAAATCCCCAACCAGGAAACCAACTCATCAAAAAAGAAAACCCCGAAATGACCGATGACCAATTAGCTTACGGCATTCAAAAACTCCAAGAATATGGGATTATTACTTCTGGTACTGCTGCACAACAAGGTATTGGTGCAATGAGTGAAGAACGCTGGAAAGCACTTTACGATAGCATGGTAACGGCTGGGGTTTATCAGCCCAATATTAACTATCAAGACGCTTTTACCTTGCAATTCGTCAATAAAGGCATAGACTATTACAAGTCTGCATGAGTAACCATCCAGCGATTACACTCCATCAAATTAGCAAGGTCTACGCTAATGGCACTGTTGCCCTGCAAGACCTTAATTTAGTAATTCCCGAAGCACAATTTATCAGCTTGGTAGGTGCTTCTGGATGCGGTAAAAGTACAGTGCTGCGATTAATAGCCGGATTAGGTAAAGTTAGTTCCGGGAACATCAATTGGGGCATACCACAAGCAGCGCGAAAATTAGCCTTTGTCTTTCAAGATGCCGCCCTGATGCCCTGGGCAACGGTGAGAGAAAACATCCGCCTACCGCTAAAATTGGCGAGAGTGCCGAAGCAAGATGCTCAAAATTTAGTCCAGCAAGCCTTAGCATTAGTCGGACTGACCAATTTTGCCGATAGCTATCCCCGACAGTTATCTGGGGGGATGAAAATGCGTGTTTCCATAGCTAGGGCGTTAGTAACTCAGCCAAACATTCTATTAATGGATGAACCCTTCGGGGCTTTAGATGAAATTACCCGCAGCAAACTGAACAGTGATTTACTAGATTTGTGGCAAAAGTATCACTGGACTGTGGTATTTGTGACCCATAATATCTACGAGGCGGTGTATTTATCGAATCGCGTGTTAGTTATGGGGATAAATCCTGGGCGGGTGGTAGCGGATATCGCAATTGATGTACCTTATCCCCGTGATGAAGAGTTTCGGACATCAGTACTATATAACGAATATTGCCGCAAGGTTGCCCGTTGTTTAGCCGAAACTATGAATTAACCGCAGATGGACGCTGATGAATATTTTTGATAGGAAGACACAAAGTAAGTTGATTTCTGCTGAGGTTTTAGCACCTGTTGTAGTGGGTGTGGTGGCTTTGCTGCTTTGGGATATTTTAGTAAGGGTAACTAATTTACCGCCTTATATTTTGCCTGGCCCTTTGTTGGTATTTCAAACGTTAATTACCGACTGGAACGAGTTATTTTCTTCGTTATTAATTACGTTACAAATTACAGTGGTGGCTTTTATTGCTGCTGTAGTTTCTGGCTTATTAATTGCAATTTTGTTTACTCAAAGTAAGTGGATAGAAAAAAGTTTATTTCCATACACTGTTATTTTACAGACAACGCCGATAGTAGCGATCGCACCACTCATCATCCTCTGGTTCAAAAATAACACCTTCGCCGCCTTAGTAGTCTGTGCCTGGATAGTCGCCTTTTTCCCCATTGTCTCTAACACCACCCTCGGACTCAACAGCGTTGACCGCAACTTACTCAACCTCTTTCAACTTTACAAAGCCTCACGCTGGCAAACCCTCTGGTATCTCCGCCTACCTAGTGCCATGCCTTATTTTTTAGGTGGGTTAAAAATTAGCGGTGGTTTAGCCTTAATTGGTGCTGTCGTCGCGGAATTTGTCGCCGGGACAGGTGGGACAAAAGCAGGCATTGCCTACCGTATCCTAATTTCTAGCTACAACCTCCAAATTCCCCGGATGTTTGCGGCTTTATTCCTCACCACTGGCTTGGGTGTATTAATATTTGTCAGCCTCAGTTACCTATCAGACTTTATATTAAGTAAATGGCATGAAAGCGCCGTGAAATATGAAAATTAACTTTCATCTTTATATATGTTGCTACGATGTCCCACTTCCACCACACTTATCAATAAAACATCATCAAAAATCTCATATATAATGCGATAGTCTCCTACTCTAATTCGATATAAATTTTCTTCACCTTTTAACTTTTTAACTCCATAAGGACGAGGTTCCACTGCTAATTCATCTATTTTGATTTGGATGCGGTATTGCACTTCTGGAGACAGTTTTCTCAAGTTCTTTCTCGCAGCCTTGGTAAATTTAACTTCGTAAATCACGCTACGTCCTTATTTCTTTCGTTAGCGATTTCTTGTTTAATATCCTCCCAAGCAATCAGACTATTATTTTCGGCATCACTTTTAGCAGCATGATAGGCTTTTAAATCATTTTCTTCTTCTTCTTCTTCAATTTTTTGCAGTAGTGCATAAATCTCATCTAGCGTACTATCATAAGCTTGATATAAAAGTACATTGATTGCTTTGATTAACTGTTCGCGTTCTTGTTCTGTTTTCATTTTTATACCGCTTTCAAAGTTTATTTCTTCATTGATGCTAACTTAATTTTATTGCCAGCTACCGAATAGACCTTATATTAAGTAAATGATATAAAAACTAAATTATAAAACGCAAAGGTGCGCTGAGAATCAACCCCTCCGCGTTAACCTTCGCGCCACTCTGCGTTAAAAAAAGACTATGGCAACTACCAATTTAGAAACTCTCATTGCTGCTTTTACAGGCATCGAAACTATTACAGATTCCCACCAAGTAGCCAAACTATCCCAGGACTACCACACCTTTAGCCCTGTCCTTGTACCCAAGTTAGCAGGCAAAGTCGGGGATATCGTCGTGCGTCCTGCCAATGAAGCGGAAGTGATAAAAGTAGCGGCTACCTGTGCAAAGTTACGTGTACCCGTAACTGTACGTGGTGCGGGAACTGGAAATTATGGGCAATGTGTACCAATGCACGGTGGCGTGATTTTAGATATTACCAAGATGCAGGAAATTCTCTGGGTAAAACCAGGAGTGGCGAGGGTACAAGCTGGAGTGAAATTAGCCACCTTAGATAAAAAAGCAAAGGGAAGTGGCTGGGAAATGCGAATGGCACCCTCAACCTACCGCACAGCCACTATTGGGGGGTTTATCGCTGGTGGGAGTGGTGGTATTGGTTCGATACAGTATGGGTTACTAGGCGATCGCGGTAATCTTTTGGCATTGCGCGTGGTAACTTTAGAAGATGAACCCCGTGTAATTGAATTGCGTGGTGACGATGTGCAGAAAGTTAACCACGCTTGGGGAATTAACGGCATTATTACTGAAGTTGAAATTCCTTTAGGTAGTGCTTATCCCTGGGCGGAAGTTATTGTCACCTTTGACAACTTTATGACAGCCGCTAAGTTTGGTCAGTCATTAGGTAACGCTGATGGGATGATCAAAAAAATCATCTCTATTTTTGCCTCACCTATCCCACAATATTTTAGCGCCCTACAACAATACATTCCTGATGGTACTCATGCAGCCTTATTAATGATTGCAGAACCCAGTTTAGAACTATTGCCGGGTTTGGTACAGCAATACGGCGGTCAAATTACTTATCAAAAACCAGCCCAAGAAGCAGGTAAAGGCTTAAATTTAGCTGAATTTACCTGGAACCATACCACCTTACACGCCCGCAGTGTTGATACTTCCATTACCTACTTGCAATCTATCTTCCCTGCCGACAAAGGTTTAGAGCTAGTAGAAGAATTGTATGATTATTTCGGTGAGGAAGTAATGATGCACTTAGAATTTATTCGCGTTAATGGCCGGGTAGTACCTGCGGCTTTACAACTTGTGCGTTATACCACCGAAGCCCGCCTGAATGAGATTATTCACTACCACGAAGCGAAAGGTGTGTTTATCGCTAATCCTCATACCTATATTATTGAAGATGGCGGTAGAAAAGTTATCGACCCTGAACAGTTGAAATTTAAAGAAATGGTTGACCCTTATGGGTTAATGAATCCTGGTAAGAGTAAAGTGCTGGAATTCAAGGTAATCAAAAATTAATATTTTTAACGCAAAGGTGCGCGGAGGTTTACGCAAAGGTACGCAGAGGTTTTGCTCTAAAATAGTTAAGCACAGCTTCATCCGCATTTATCTGCGGTTAATTATTTCTGTTTGTACCTCACTCAAAGAATGCGAAAATAAAATAATGAAAGGTATTGCGACTGATATTGCATCTATTGTTGGCGAAGAAAATACTGTTCTTTGGGAAAATCTAGAAGCCAGTCAACAAAAACCTATTCAACAGGCGACAACTTCGGTAAATCCCCCTAATTGTATTGTCTATCCTCGCACTCAAGCACAATTATCTCAAGTTATGGCCACTGCTTATCAAAATAAGTGGCACGTTCTGCCTTGTGGAAGTGGTAGTAAACTTAACTGGGGTGGTTTAGCTAAAGGCATTGATATTGTAGTCAGTACAGAACACATTAACCAACTCATTGAACACGCTGTTGGTGATTTGACTGTCACCGTGGAAGCTGGGATGAAATTTGCCCAAATCCAAGGAATTTTGACAAAATCACGCCAATTTATCGCCCTTGACCCCACAGCACCAGATGAGGCAACTATCGGTGGTATTGTGGCTACTGGTGATACAGGTTCTCTGCGACAACGTTATGGTAGTGTCCGTGACCAGTTGTTAGGTATTACTTTTATCCGTGCTGATGGACAAATTGCTAAAGCTGGTGGACGAGTTGTCAAAAATGTTGCCGGTTACGACTTAATGAAGTTATTTACTGGGTCTTACGGCACATTAGGAATTATCAGTCAAGTAACTTTTCGTGTCTATCCGATGCAAGAAGTATCAGGAAGTGTGGTGCTGACTGGTGCAGCCAAAGCTATATCTCAAGCGGCTTCTACATTGCGAGGTTCAGCGTTAACGCCAACCCAAGCTGATTTGCTATCCACACAACTTGTATCTAACTTAGGGTTAGGTCAAGGATTAGGATTAATTGCTCGTTTTCAAAGTATTAGTGAAAGTGTCAAAGAACAATCAAACCGACTTTTAGAGGTAGGCACGCAGTTAGGTTTAAATGGGGCAATATACACCGATGCCGATGATACTAATCTATGGCAGAGATTGCAAAATCAAATTAATTATCCTCACACAGATGCAGCAATTACTTGCAAAATAGGAATATTACCAAGTGCGGCTGTGGAAATATTAAATCAAGTGAAAATCGGGTTAATTCATATCAGTAGCGGCTTGGGTTGGCTACAATTAGAGGAGCAGAATCAAGTTTTGGAATTGCGCGATCGCACTCAAAATCATCAAGGTTTCTTATCTATTTTAACTGCACCTGTCACAGTCAAACAAAATATTGATATTTGGGGCAACATAGGGAATGCTTTGCCCTTAATGCGTGGCATTAAAGCACAGTTTGATAGCCAACATATTTTAAGTCCGGGTCGATTTGTAGGTGGAATTTAACTCATTACCACCAAGAAAGTTCCGGTGAAGCTTATCTCATAGCCCAGCATGAAAGAGTGACTAGTATCTTTACTCAGCACTTCAACTCAGCTACTCATGAGAAAATCTCACAACCAAATATGAAAGAGAGACTCTAATTTTTACTCAGCACTTAGCACTCAGCACTTTCAACTCAGAGGGGAAATATGCAGGTTTCAGAAAATTCTATTAACAATACAGCTAGTATCAAAAATTTACCAGGCTTTGATGCTAATCATCCGCCTGACCCCAAGTTAATTGATACTTGTGTACATTGTGGATTTTGTCTTTCAACTTGTCCTAGTTATCGGGTAATTGGTAAAGAGATGGATTCTCCTAGAGGACGAATCTATCTGATGGATGCAATTAATGAAGGTGATATTGCTCTAAATACAGCCACAGTTGAACATTTTGATAGTTGTTTAGGGTGTCTTGCTTGTGTGTCAACTTGTCCTTCTGGCGTACAATATGACAAATTAATTTCCGCCACTCGCCACCAAGTTGAACGTAATTATTCCCGCAGTTTACCAGATAAACTTATCCGCCAACTGATATTTGCTTTGTTTCCCAACCCAGATATTTTACGCATTTTACTTGTACCGTTATTTGTTTATCAAAAGTTGGGATTTTCTAAATTATTACAAGCAACTGGCATTCTCAAAAGTATCTCGCCAAGGTTGGCAGCAATGGAATCAATTCTGCCACAAATTACTGCCAAATCTTTTCAAGATAATTTACCAGATGTTATTCCCGCCAAAGGCACAAAACGCTATCGAGTTGGGATGATTTTAGGATGTGTGCAACGGCTGTTTTTCTCACCTGTGAATGAGGCGACAGTCCGAGTATTAACAGCTAATGGTTGTGAAGTCGTGATTCCTAAATCTCAAGGTTGTTGTGCTGCACTTCCTGAACACCAAGGACAAACAGAACAAGCCAAAGCTTTAGCAAGGCAAATGATTGATAGTTTCGCTGATACTGATGTAGATTTCGTCATTATCAATGCTGCTGGTTGTGGACATACTTTAAAAGAATACGGTCATATTTTAGTGGATGATCCAGAATATCGAGAAAAGGCAGAGAATTTTGCCGCTAAAGTCAAAGACGCGCAAGAATTTTTAGCAACTGTTGGCTTAACAGCTAAACTATCACCAATCACAGATAAACCTTTAACTTTGGTTTATCAAGATGCTTGTCATTTATTACATGGGCAAAAAATTAGTTTGCAACCGCGTCAATTATTACATCAAATTCCTGGCGTGACTTTACGAGAACCTTTAGACGCAGCTTTGTGTTGTGGTAGTGCTGGGGTTTATAACCTATTGCAACCAGAAGTTGCTGAGGAATTAGGTAAACAAAAAGTTCAGAATTTATTAAATACTGGTGCTAATTTAATTGCTTCTCCGAATCCTGGTTGTGCTTTACAAATTACCAAACATTTAGAATTGCAGGGGAAAAATATTGCTGTGATGCACCCAATGGAGTTGTTAGATTATGCAATTCAAGGTGTGAAATTAAGCCTTGGCGACTAGAAGTCGCGGTTACACAGACAAAACCCACCTAGCCTACGGCTTCTGCGAAGCAGAACATGGGTTCAAAACCTTTGATGTTTGATTAGTCCGCGTGGTGCGCCACGCACGATAGGCGGACTTTGTTTGTGTAGTAGTGAATTATATTTTCCCAGAACTTTTAACTATATATCTAAGTATACGCAGTTCATGATGGCTGCTGATTTGGGAATCATAAGCGAGACAACCTTTGTTGAAGCTAAAAGCCTTCAGCTATTCGTCTGGAGACCATAAATGCAGCTAAATACGATAAAGCAGCAACTCCTAGTCAAGCTTGACCGCCCATTTATCTTAGCAGCACTGATTATTCCGCTGGTTCACCTCGGACTAGGATACATCGGTTTATCAATGACATTTGTCGGTGGTGCATCAGCATTTTGGCCTGCGCTGGGTGTATTTGTAGCGGGAATGTTATTAGTAGGCTATCGAGTTTGGCCTATCTTATTTATCAGTGATTTTATTGTTAGTTATATTATTTTTTTTAAAAATAATCTTGTAATTAGTACTATTATCCCTGCCGTTAATTTAATTACACCTTTTGTTGCAACTTTTTTAATTCAGCGATTTATTAAGCGGCGCTATTTTTTAGAGCGATCGCAAGATGTTTTTAAGTTTATCATTTTAACGATACCCAGCCCTCTCATCAGTTCTGTACTGGCTGCACTAACGCTGTGTATGAGTGGGATTGCACCTTGGCCAGTATTTGGTAACGTTTTTCAAACCTGGCTAACATCAGACAGCGCAGGTATTTTAATTGTTACACCTTTACTGTTGGCATGGTTGCAAAAGTCTCCATCACCAAGAAGTTTTCGTCGGCGACAAATTATCGAACTAGCATTTGTCTTACTGTTAATGATGGCGGTTGTTCGAGTCGCCTTTTCTGGGGGATATCCAATTGAATACATGATTATTCCCCCACTGATTTGGACAGCATATCGATTTGAAGCGCGGATCTCGACTGTAGCTGTACTCATTGTCTGTGCGATCGCAGTTTTTGGCACTGTTAACGGTTTTGGTTCTTTTGCAAAACAACCATCGCCAAATGAATCACTCATCTTACTGCAATCATTCATTTGTGTGATTGCTATCACTACTTTTATCATCTCTGCGGTAACTCATGAAAATCAAAAATCAGCCATGATTCTCCGCCAAGCTAATGATGAACTAGAACAGCGTGTAGCCGAACGAACGGCTGAACTCCAAGAAGCTAAAAATATTGCAGAAGTTGCTAATCAAGCCAAAAGTGAATTTCTCGCCAATATGAGCCATGAGTTACGCACACCCTTAAATGGCATCCTGGGTTACACTCAAATCTTACAACGAACTGAAACCTTAACAGAAAAAGGATATAAAGGTATTGAAATTATCCATCAATGCGGTTTTCATCTCTTAACTTTAATTAATGATGTGCTGGATTTATCCAAAATCGAAGCCCGCAAAATGGAGTTACATCCCATTGATTTTCATTTTCCTTCATTTCTAGAAGGTGTTGTGGAAATATGCCGGATTAAAGCTGATCAAAAAGTAATTGCTTTCAATTATCAACCCGACTCTCAAATTCCCATTGGCATTCAAGCTGATGAAAAAAGATTAAGGCAAGTGCTAATTAATCTTTTAGGTAATGCTATCAAATTTACAGATAAAGGCGGAGTGACATTAAAAGTCAATGTCCTGAATAAAATAGAACAACAAGAAATAACTAACTATAAAATTCGCTTTCAGGTCGAAGATACAGGTGTAGGTATGACATCGGCACAATTACAAAAAATATTCCTACCTTTTGAGCAAGTAGGAGAAAT
Organism: Nostoc sp. C96; assembly: GCF_059384975.1. Classification (NCBI taxonomy): domain Bacteria; kingdom Bacillati; phylum Cyanobacteriota; class Cyanophyceae; order Nostocales; family Nostocaceae; genus Nostoc; species Nostoc sp. C96. The sequence continues at coordinate 4,930,252 of NZ_CM182020.1, forward strand.
TAATAAACAGTCTGAAGGCACTGGATTAGGATTAGCTATTAGTCAAAAAATCGTCTATCTGATGGGCAGTAATTTGCAAGTGGAAAGTCAACTTGGTCAAGGTAGTATTTTCTCATTTGAAGTGGAATTACTAGAAACAAAACAATGGGCAGAAAGTTCTAGGTTTATGCCACAAGGAACTATCACAGGTTATCAAGGCAAAAAACGTACCATTTTACTAGTAGATGATAAGTGGGAAAATCGTTCTGTTCTGCTCAATTTACTAGAACCCATTGGATTTGAATTAATTGAAGCTAGTAATGGAGAAGAGGGAATCCATCAGGCTGTAGCGTCTTTACCTGATTTAATCATCACTGATTTAATCATGCCTGTCATGGATGGCTTTGACTTTATCCGACAAATTAAACAATCTCCTCAGTTACAAAATGTTGTAATTATTGCTACTTCTGCCAGTGTATTTGATAGTGATCAAAATCAGAGTTTAGATGTTGGTGCGAATGCCTTTTTATCTAAGCCTATTGTTGTGGAAATTTTATTAGAACTACTGCGAGTACATCTGAATTTAATTTGGATTTATGCACCAAGCTCCGAAATTAATGCCAATCGCAACCAAACTAATGTTCAATCTAATTACAATGATTTAACTTTACCTACTGTTAATATATTGACTCACTTATATGAGTTAGCCAAAGATGGCAATGTGGATGGAGTTTTGCAAGCAGCTAATGATTTAAAAACTGATAATCATATTTATGTTGATTTTGCTCAACAAGTAATTCAACTAGCAGAAAATTTTCAAATGAAAAAGCTACGAGAAATTTTAACTCAATGGATAAATCAAAATAACTAGAATATTAATAGTGTTAATTAGTCTTAATAAAAGGCAATATTTTAACCAATGCCAAACTCAGATTTTATTTTAATTGTTGATGATAATCCTACTAATTTGTCAGTATTATCACAAGCGCTAAAAAGTGCAGGTTTTGCGGTGAGAGTTGCTGAAGATGGAGAAAGTGCCATTGAATTAGTGCAGCATAAACCACCAGCACTGATTTTATTAGATGTGCAGATGCCGGGAATAGATGGTTTTGCAACCTGTCAGAAACTCAAAGCTGATCCTTTAACCCAAAGCATCCCCATTATTTTTATGACAGCATTAACTGATACTGAAAATAAGGTGAAAGGACTTTCTTTAGGCGCAGTTGATTACATTCCTAAACCCTTTGAACAAGCAGAAGTAATTGCTAGGGTGCGAATGCACTTACAACTCAAGCAATTGACTGATAATCTGGAACAACGGGTAATAGAAAGAACAGCCGCGCTAAAACAGGCACAAGTACAACTGGTACAACAAGAAAAACTGTCGATGCTGGGTCAGTTAGTAGCAGGTGTAGCCCACGAAATGAATAATCCTATTAGCTGCATTGTGAGTAATCTTCCTCCCGCACAAGAATATGTTGCGGATTTGTCGAAAATTCTGCAATTATGTCAGCAACATTATGAGCAATTACCAGAGGTGATTCAAGATGCGATCGCCCAAACAGATTTAGAATTTCTCTTAGAAGATTTACCCAAACTCCTCAATTCTATGCAGGTTAGCACGCAACGCATTGAAGATATTTCTGTTTCACTACGCAACTTTGCCCGTGCTGACACATCGGTAAAGGTTAAGTTTGATGTTCATGAAGGACTTGAGAGTACATTATTAATTCTGCGCCATCGTCTGAAAGGGTTTGGGGCGCGACCAGAAATTCAAATTCTCAGACAATATGCTGCTTTACCAAAAGTTGAGTGTTATCCAGGGCAACTCAATCAAGTATTTATGAATATTTTAGCTAATGCCGTTGATGCTTTAGAAGATGTTTGGCAGCAAGAAAAGCAAGTCGATGATTTCTTGACAATCAAAATCTCCACAGAAATGTCCAGCCCTGAATATATCACGATTCGGATTGCTGATAATGGTATTGGAATGACAGACGAGGTAAAACAACGCATATTTGACAGTTTATTCACCACGAAAGCAGTTGGTAAAGGTACAGGATTAGGATTAGCGATCGCTCATCAAATTGTAGTCGAAAAGCATGGCGGTGCAATTAAAGTTAACTCCCACCTCTATCAAGGCACTGAATTTGTCATTATCCTGCCTGTCCAAGAACCAAATTCAGATTTTTTGTCGTGAAATTATGTCTTTTAAATTTCTCTCCTAATCACAAAAAAACTTATATCTTATTAATTAGAGCAATTCTCTAAAATCAAGCGCCAGATACAACCCCATAAACATAGATGATACTGACCTTGTTAATTAAGAGCTTGAATTTGTATTACTTCAAAAAAGACTAAATTAGTCTTTCTAACTTGCATAGACAACATCCAGCAAACAAGACTGAATTTTTTAAACCCAAGGATTTTCTAACATGATATTAAATTCTCGTTCTGCTGGAATTTTATGGCAAGCAGGTCTATTTTTGACAGGATTAATTAGCTACTTAACCTTTGTCTCTACCCCAGCATCAGCACAAATTTTAATAGAAAGCCCAATCAGCGATTTTTCCTCTGGAGACCCAGGTTCCTTTGCAGGTGCAGTAGTATATGTTACCCCTGGTAATTATTTATCCACTGCTGCGGCTCAAATCAACCCCCCAGCAGGCACATTTTTTGCCGGATTCAACGGTAGTTATACAGTTACAGGAGTTTCATATATAGATCCAGTAACTCATATTTCCACACCAAGCGTTACACTCCACACTGGCGGACTATTACCACTGCCTTATACAGTACCAGAAGGTTCTATCAGAGCAGCCATAGTTGAAAAACTAAGATACGGAAATTTGACCCTGGATGAATTCGCCGCACTTGTCAGGGCTGCTGTTGGTAATGATGGTTTAGATTAACTAGCTTTTGACAAATAAAGCTAATATTCATATCTTGCACTCTGCCTTTCCCGGTAACTCAAAGATCCCCGACTTCTCAAAGAAGTCGGGGATCTGATTGTTCACGAATGATTTAGGACTGCTATATAAACAGTAAAAAAGCTAATATCTATCTACGTTTTTGTCGTTTTACCGCATAACCATAAGGTACAGGCCAGTTGGGAACTTCATCTAAGTGACCCTGAGCATGAATAGACCAATATGGGTCGCGGAGCAATTCTCGACCAATCAGAACCAAATCAGCGCAGCCACGAGTAATAATTTGATTGGCATACTCAGCTTCAGTTATCATCCCTACAGCTGCGGTATTTATTTGAGATTCTTGCCGGATTTTGGCAGCAAAAGGCACTTGATAACCCTTTTCTACAGGAATTTTGGCGTGAGGTACTAAGCCACCTGTAGAAACATCAATTACATCAACACCTAAACCTTTTAGTTCACGAGATAAAATTACTGATTGTTCAATATCCCAACCTCCTTCTACCCAATCAGTAGCAGAGATACGGACAAAAAGTGGCATTCCTGGCGGTAAAATCTCGCGTATCCGTCTGGCTACTTCCAATAATAAACGCATTCTATTTTCTAGAGAACCTCCGTAAATATCTGTTCGCTGATTACTGAGTGGTGACAGAAAAGAATGCAACAAATATCCATGAGCCGCATGAATTTCAATAACTTGAAAACCAGCTTGCAGCGATCGCTCTGCTGTTTGAACAAACGCTATAATAACTTCTTCAATACCACGTTCATCCAACGCCTTGGGAACAGGACTATTGTCATGAAAGGGAATGGCGCTGGGTGCAATTGTAGGCCAAGCACCTAGTTCAGGTGTTAAAGGTGTACCACCCAACCAGGGAACATGACAGCTTGCTTTTCTCCCAGCATGAGCCAGTTGGATACCCGCAACTGCTCCCTGTTGCTGAACAAAACGTACAATGCGGGCTAATGGTTCAATCTGAGTATCATCCCAAAGACCGAGATCACCAGGTGTAATGCGCCCTTGGGATGTGACTGCTGTGGCTTCCACCATAATTAAACCAGCACCGCCAACAGCCCTGCTTCCCAAATGAACAAAGTGCCAATCATTTGCTATTCCATTCTCAGCGGAATATTGACACATAGGTGACATGGCCACACGATTTGGCAAAGTTAAATCGCGAATTTTGAAGGGACTAAATAAGTCTAATTCAGGTATTTCCTGGTCATGTAAACAAGCTGATTCACCTCCAGAAGAACGCGTGAATTCTAATCCCCTTTGCTCTAGGGATGATAAATTTGTAACATTATCTATATTCATATCTTTAATTAAATTCCTCTAATCTGTGAGCTATAGCTGTACTTAGTTTAGGTTCGGACAATGGTTGATTGTTCAAAGCCTCGAAGATATAGGGTTTATACTCAGCACTTTACTATAACAACTTGTTTGTATTTGGTGTATACCGTCAGCATCTGTTCATTTTACGCGCTAGTTGGCTCTAAATAACCGTGGTTTTCTGGCTCAAAGAGCTTGGCGGGTTAACTCCTCTGTTTCTTTAACTACTCCTAAATATTTACCTACATTTAAACCATTGCGATACAAGTATCACCACTACCTACGGTTAGACCAACTCCACAACTAACTAAATAAGCGCCTAAAAGTCTAGCAAGTTCCGTATCTTTCCAATATTCTCAATAAAAAAGTAAATTTACTTAAATTATAGTTTTTTATTTAACTGCATATCTTATAAGCAAATAACCCTGCGCTAAGGCGCACGCTAGGCGGACTTGGTTTGTGTGCAAGATAAACCGCGATTTCCAATCGCCTGGTATTTCTTCCAAAAGTCGATGCTTCCCTCTCTCATCAGCAGGATGGAGTATTTCAAAAAATTCATCACCTTATAAAAGTAATTTTCTGAAAACAATTTCTTCCTCAAGAGGTCTCAATAATGACGGCTACAAATGAGAAAAATAAAATTCGTTACGCAGTTGTTGGTTTAGGTTGGTTTGCACAAGAAGCCGCCTTACCTGCATTTACTAATACCGATAACTCGGAATTAGTTGCTTTAGTTTCTGATGATGCGACCAAACTCAAAGAAATTAGCCAAAAGTATGGCATTCAGCATACTTACTCTTATGAGGAATATGAAGACTGTTTAACCAGTGGTGAGATTGATGCTGTTTATATTGCTTTACCCAATCACTTACATCGGGAATATACTGTGCGAGCAGCTAATCAAGCGATTCATGTGCTGTGTGAAAAGCCGATGGCTGTAACCGACGAAGAATGTGAGGCCATGATCAAGGCTGCAAAAGATAACGGTGTTAAGCTGATGATTGCTTATCGATTACACTTAGAACCAGCCAACTTGGAGGCTGTAGAAATTGTGCGATCGCAGCAAATTGGTGAAGCGCGTGTTTTCAACTCTGTTTTTACTCAACAAGTCGAAGGTGGTAATATTCGTTTACGCAATGTTACAGGTGGCGGAACTATCTATGACATAGGTATTTACTGCATTAACGCTGCACGTTATCTATTTCAAAATGAGCCAACGGAAGTATTTGCTGTAGCTGCTAGTAAAGGCGAACAACGCTTCAGCGAGGTAGAAGAAATGGCCAGCGTCATCTTACGCTTTCCTAATGAACGACTGGCGACCTTTACTTGTAGCTTTGGAGCCGCTAAAGTTTCAACTTATCAAGTTGTTGGCACTAAAGGCGATTTAAAAGTAGAATCCGCCTATACATGGCATGGAGAACTCAAGCATTACCTCACAATTGATGGTGAAACCCAAGAGCGTACTTTTGAGCAACACGATCAGTTAGCGGCTGAATTCAAATATTTCTCAGATTGCATTCTCCAAGATAAGATCCAGAACCATCGGGAATTGAAGGATTGAACGATGTTTGCATCATTGAGGCAATCTACCAATCTATTGAAACAGGTCAACCAGTGCCAGTGCAAACTCGCGATCGCTCTCAACGTCCTACATCAGATCAAACTGTTAAACGTCCTGCTAACGAAGATCAGCCAGAGCTAATTCGTGCTGCTGCACCTTCTGGTAATTCTTAACGCAGCCTGAGTGGGAAACATCTAGTACAACCAACTGCCAGCCTAAACAGCAAGTAGTTGGTTTTGCTATAGCAAGTAACAACGCAAAATTAATTACATAATGTCTCTGCATTCCCAATGACATTATGTAATTAATTATGTTTAACTAGTTAATCTGATGTGATCAGCTAGTCATCATTTAAATTGCATCATTTTGATGGGAATAAAAGCTGCAAACCCTCTCCCTTGCTTTCTGCTCCCTGCTCCCTTGCGACCTCAATGTGCAAACTAAATGCTTAACAGCTTACCAGGTAGAGATAATGATGATTTCTAGTTAATTCCACAGTACATTAGGTAGCAAAATTTTTAGCAGATGCTATCATTGAAAACCTGTGTGATGTTATTTCTCTTCCTTTTCTATTTCCTCGTCTGGACGTTGGATAGCTGGAGGATAATCCACAAATTCTTGGGTTCTCGTAGTATTTGTAGTTGCTCCTTCGAGTAACTCATCCTCTGGATTCACAGTTTTATCAGCAGCCATATCCATCCGGCCTTCAGCGTTAGTATTAGGTTTGTCCCCAGTTCCTTTATGACTTGCATGACCACTAGGCATAACTATTTTCTCCACAGTGATATTCTAGAGATTCACACTCCCAACCTAAACTGACTCACTGTACATCAGACACTATCAGAAGACTTAAATCTAAGTTAGATGAATACTGATGTCTCTGTCGGAAGACAGCAAATTGGTGAGTGCCTAGTTACCTTGATGCAATATTTGCAACCTAAGTTTTGCGACTGAATCATTGATTTGAATAAAACTTACAAATCAACACACACTGATTCAATTTCATTTGCTTGAATAGCTATATTGATAGAATTGAAATTCATGCTTCTGGACTATGGCAAGTAAATATATAGACGTGCAGGAATACACTGTTAGAGCGCATAAAAGACAAATTCACACTAGGGTCTTTCACTTTGTCTGCAAAGAATGCAATCAGACAACCAAACGCGAGACGTATGGCCCCCGTCCTTTATATTGCGAAAGCTGCCGTCCTCCACAACCTCCGCGCAAATCCACACAGTCCTCTCAAAAAGCCAAACCAAGACCAATGACTTACACAAGTGATACCACTTTGGGTTGATTTAACGCTTTATGAAACCGCAATTGGAACCCCCTCCCCAAACCTTAATCTCGCCGTTGTTGGAATTACGAGACTACTACGCTCGTCTTGTAGAAGAGTACGGAACTCTATATAATCAAGCGCGATCGCAACTCAACAATGTGGAAGGTTTATTGTCTAGCTGGTCTTCATCATCAGAAGTTGACAATAAGCTGCTGACAGTTGAAGTCGTGAACGAAATGCTGTCTGCTTCAAAAGAAGACTTACTTCTATCTCCGTCTGACAGCGAATTAGAAACCCATTCAGCATCACCACAGCCAGACTCGGAAGAATTAGAACTGGATAGTTCTGCGACTGCAACGATAAACATCAACGAGTCCCCAGCGATAGAAACCATTAACTCGCTGAATAACGTAGACATTCCCATGTTGAGCGAGTATCAATCTTTAACTCGGATGGAAGCAATTAAACAGTTATTTGAGCAACATTTGGGTACAGTTTGTCACATAGATTTTATTGTGCGATCGCTTTATGGTGACTTAGAACCCCATGTATTTAAGGTTGTCAAAGGTAGAGTTCAATCTTCACTCACCCAAGGTAGAGAAAGACAAGCTTGGTTCGGCATCCCCAATGAGCCTGGTTGTTATACCCTAGATTTGGGTTTGGTGAACACCAATCAAACCAACAATAATTCTAAAACTGGCAAAAGTAAGAAAAAGCCTGTGATAGTTCCCCAAACAAAAGTTGTTCCTATGCTCAAAGCTTTTGAAGGACAATTTTTGATTGATGCCTTGACCATTTTCTTTAGGCAAAATCCGGGGAAAGTTTTTGGTGTAGCTGAAGTCATCGCTGGCATTTATGGCAACCTAGATGCGGAAGAAGTCAGAGAAGTAAAAAGCAAGGTACTAAATGAACTCTCACGAGGTTATCGGACAGGACGATTTGCGAGAATGCCTGATACAGTTGGCTTTTATACCTTGGATACTAAGTTAGTCCGCAAGGCTTCAGGTTGAAATGAGGTAGGTAAGAGGGAATAATCAGCAATGTCCTCATCTATGTGACTACAGCTATCAATCTGAAATCCAAAGTCCAAAATTGATTAGCTCTACTCTACCCAGTCCAAGCTACGCTGAACTGCTTTTTGCCAAGTAGCAAAGTTAGCTAAGGCATTATTCCTGGCTTGATTAGGTTCAAAGATGCGGTCTATTTGCCGTTGACTAACTAATGTTGTGTAGCTGTCCCAAAATCCAGCTGCTAAACCAGCGGCAAATGCTGCACCTTGTACTGTTGTATCGCGCATTTTTGGTCGTTCTACGGGAATCCCCAAAACATCAGCTTGGAACTGCATGAGAAAGTTGTTTTCACAAGCGCCGCCATCGACAATTAACCGCCCCATTGGTGTGGGAGAACAAGCATTAATAGCTTGCACAACTTCTACAACTTGGTAAGCGATCGCTTCTAAAACAGCCCGTACTAAATGTTGGGGTTGGACGCTGGCGGTAATCCCTAAAAAGGCTCCTCTGGCGCTCATATCCCAATAAGGCGCACCCAATCCACTAAAGGCAGGCACAAAGTAAACGCCGCCGTTATCGGCAACTTGGTTAGCCATTGTTTCGGTTTCTGCGGCAGTCGTGATCAGTTTGATGCCATCGCGTAACCATTGGATACAAGCGCCGCTAGTAAACATACTGCCTTCTAAGGCATAACCAATCTCTAAATTACCGCTGTGGTTTTGCGTCCAAGCCAAAGTAGAAATCAGTTGATGTTGCGATCGCACAATTTCTGAACCAGTATGAGCTACCAAAAAGCTCCCAGTGCCGTAAGTACATTTCATTAAACCGGGGCGATCGCAGCCATGACCAAATAATGCTGCTTGTTGGTCGCCTAAAATAGCGGTGATGGGAATTTCTACACCCAGCAAAGTTTGATCAGTCACACCAAATTTGCCTAAGCTGGGTTGAATCTGCGGCAAAATCTGAGCCGGAATTTGTAAGATTTCGAGTAATGTTTCATCCCAAGCGCAGGTTTTCAGGTTCATTAACATTGTGCGGCTGGCGTTGCTGTGGTCGGTCGCATGAACTTTCCCGCCTGTTAATTTCCACAACACCCAAGTATCAATTGTGCCTGCCAAAACATTGTTTAAGTCAACGCCTGTAACTTTGTCTAATAACCATCTCAACTTCGTCGCCGAAAAATAAGCATCAATCACCAAGCCGGTGCGATCGTAAATTTCTGCTGCATAACCTTGTGTTTGTAATTGATGACAAAGCGGTGCAGTGCGGCGGTCTTGCCAGACAATAGCTTTATGTAGGGGCTTACCAGTGGTTTTATCCCAAATTAAGCAGGTTTCCCGCTGTACAGTCAATCCCAAAGCGGCTATTTCTGATGGCGAAATTTGCGCCTGAGCGATCGCATTTTGCATCACCCAGCAAGTATCTTGCCAAATTTCTTCGGGGTCATGTTCTAACCAGCCCGGTTGCGGATAATACTGTGTGAGTTCTTTATATGCTTGCCCAACAATTTGACCTGCTGTGTTAAACACAAAAGCACGGTTGCCTGTTGTACCCAAGTCCAAAGCCAAGATATAGCCTGATGATGGAGATGTGCTGTCTAAGGTCACTGATTAAGTATGAAGTGTGAAGTATGCAGGATGAAATATACTTTATATTGTTTGGGTACAAATATCACAAGCCATTGGACTGACATAACACATCATCATGTTTCTACATTTTTTGCCAGTCTTCTCGACTCAGACCGTAAACTAACACCTCAGTTTTGAAAATTTCTGTTGTCCCTTGCAGTTTTTCGCCTAACTTTTGTGCTACACGCACAGAAGCAGTATTTTGCGGGTGAATCAAACTAATAATATGCGATCGCTGTAATTGAGTAAAAGCATAGTTCATGGCTGCTGTTGAGGCTTCTGTAGCAAAACCTCTTCCCCAATAAGCCCAACGCAACGACCAGCCAATCTCAAATCCTGGCCAGCCTTCTGGTTGCCAAAAGCCAATCCGACCAATCATTTCACCAGTTTGGCTTTCTTCAACAGCCCACAACCCATAGCCCCGCAGTTGCCAATGACCAACTATCATAGCCATATTCCGCCAAGACTCCTCACGAGATAAAGGTTGACCAGCACCGATATAGCGCATTACCTCTGGATGGGCGCACATATCAGCGTAAGCATCCAAGTCTGCTTCACAAAACCCCCGCAAGATGAGGCGTTGAGTTTTCAGTTGAGGAATCATAGTAATTGGTAATTGATTTATTCTGACTTCTGAATACTGACTTCTGAATTTTTCAAAATTATGTGTTTTTTGGCATCAAACGTAATTAAACCTTGTTGTTGTAATTTGCCAAACAATCTTGTAATTGTAACTCTGGTAGTACCGCAAGCACTAGCTATATCTTCATGAGTAAAGCGCACGCTGAAGCGAGTCCCACTTTCTATCTGTTCACCTACTTCCTGTTTCAAAAGCTCTAATAAATAGTTCAACCTGTCTTCTACTAATTGTTTTTTAGAGATAACTAAAAATGATTCTGTCTGTTGTAACCGCTGATTGATTTTGGGTAATAAAGTATGACTAAGTGTTGGGGTTACTAATATTTCTGATGCGTAAATTGGTACTAACTCAACATCTGATAAAGCTGTAGCTTGGTAAATAGATAGAGAAGTCATACTAGAACCAAATACCATTTGTGTTTTTGCCAACCCTAGCAAGACTTCTTCGCCAGTTTCACTAAAAGTGCTGAGTTTGACCAAACCTCGACAAATATACCAAACAACAGAGTTATTGAGAGAAATATTTTCGCCTTTAGAATGTTTGTATCTAGGGCGATTCTCAATCAAATCGCTGTAACTCTTGGCTGATTGTAATTCTGTTGGCTGGCGATCGCTAATATTCCGGATTAACCAGAGTAAATGTACAGCTTGAGCCTGTTGATCCCGCACGACTTTAACTGTGAAGGCTGCATCAAAGTACTCGCCATGACGTTGTTGCAAGCGAATAACTAACTCTTTGGTTATATCTGTATGATGTAGCTGATTAAGTTCGTGGCGAAAGTGCTGTCGTTCTTCTAGACAAACAAAGTTAATCATTGCTTTGCCGATCAGAAACTGTCTGGAAATATTCAGCAGTTTAGCAGCGGTTAAGTTAGTGTTTTCAATAATACCTTCTGGATTAGTGACTAAATAGCCATCTGGTGCATACTCGAATAAATCTTGGTAATGTTGGCGTTCTGTTTCTAGTAAATTTTGTGTTTCTTTTAAAGCTTCATTTTGTTGATATAGTTCTTCTGCTGCTAACTGTACCATCTTAGAAGTACTATAAAGTTCTTGAAAAGCCTGTGGTAGCATATCGGGAGGAATCCAAGGCAAAATACTAGCAGTTTGGTACAGATCTGCTAGAGGTTTGTGCAAGGCTTCTAAATGTTGGATAAATAGTTTGATATTCATCTTTAATTCCCGCTACTTACTTGTAGAGATCCAGCGAAAACACCACAGATTAATAATTATAGAAAGCCGAAAATTATATTCTTTTCAATGTTTTCTATCATTGCTCGTTGCTCTTATATGAATTATTAATATCTCTATTAATAATATTTTGTTTGAGTTTTGTAACTAAACAAAACATGTGTTTGATGATTTCAAACACTATAACTTTATTTTGTTATGCAGATTATCCAACATGGATATGATTTTGATAACTATTCCATATTCAAAATCATTTATTAACACAGCTTTAGCCCAAACTCATCTTACAGCTTATTGGTAGACATTAAGTGCAATTTTGTGACAAAAGTTTAGCATTTAGCGAAAAGCTCTAATATCTTAGGTGGAAGTAAAGTGGCGATCGCTCGGTTATTTCTGCAAAAATTTATCAAGATAAATATTTTATTATCAACATAATTTATCTTTACCTAAAGCATACGCTGTAAAGATTAGGGGTTATTTTATAAACTTGTTAGTGGGTGATTATTGAGCCAGTTCTGATTCTTCTATAGAACTCATCTGTGAATGGGAAAATTCATAATCTCAGATACCCGACTTGTCAGCAAATCGGGTATCTTGTGGTTCAGGAATAATTTAGACCTGCTATACCTTAACAATAGATGTTAATTTTGGTCTTAGCTTCTATCAAAAGAATAAAACTGCTACTACCACAGGTATAAGCTGAATCTGTAGTTCACAAAAGTGAAATCATTGCATTTCTGCTACCGTAAACCATCATTATCAATAGCACTGTAGCCATCGTTGGTTAAAAGTCCCAGCCAAGGGTCAGAACTAGGAGTCAAAAAAAGTTGGGCGTAAACTTTATCATTCAAATCAGCTAAGTTACTAGTTTGATTATCTTGTATAAACCATTGATGAATTTGGCTGTGCAGCATATATTCATTTCTGACGGTATCTAAAGCCATCAAAGTTTCAAATTTGTTGACTATTTTCGGCAAACTTTCGGCGGCGGTTTTGGTAGATGAAAACTTTTTCGCACCTATTAAAGCGATGCTGTTTTGATCTAGTTTGGCATCAGTGGCATAAATTTGAGCAATTTTGTTCCAAGCTTCTTGGATCAGTAATTGCTGCTAAGTTCTGGCGATTTGCTTCAGCACCAGAACGCAGAACATTCAGCATTGGGTTTTCTACAGCCATTTTAGTTACCGCCAGAGAACCTGCAATTTCTGCTGTTGGTGATGGGTTGTCTACCAGTCTGGGAGGAGATTGAATACCTAAGCGAGATAAATCAGCAGTCCATTGAGTTTGGATTGCATTTAGGCGATCGCTATGATATTTCTTTAAGAAAGCCTGACGCTCGGTGCTAGAAAGTTTGCTGTATTCTTTTGCTGCAACTTCAGCCTGTTGTAGCTGGCGCAAAAAAGCTTTGGGGCCGTAGAGTCCAGGAATTGCATCAATCGGACGACCAGAAGCATCTAATATATAGTGAATGCTGTTCCCTGTGATTGTTCGCTCTAGTTTGCGACCATCCCCAAAATCAATTGTAACTTTGGGTACAGGACGGACTGACTGCCAGTGTAAAATAAAGCGGTTTTGTAAAGCTTGAGCAATTGCTGCATTGGGATACAGCGCTACCCGAAAAAACCGACTATTAGCACAACTTAAATCTTGATCTAGTCTACCTAACAAACGCAGAGATAAAATTGGTTTACCACTAGCTTTAGCTGCTGCTTTAGCTGCTTCTAAATCAGTGTACCAATATAACCGCGAAGCATAGCAGTCTCGCTGTTGACAAAGTTCATCTAAGGCTGCACGAATTTCGGGATTTGGGATAGCTGCATCTAAAGAGCGAGGATTAAGTTCATTTTTGTGGGAATCCAAGAATTTTTGCAATCCCTGATTTCCTTGTTTGCGTAACACAGAAACTTCTTGAGATAGCAAAGAAGTTTCATTTACAGGTGTTTGCGCTTTCGCTGTTGACCAAAAATTTAAAATCACCAAGGTCAAAACAAAGGCATTTGTAAAGTTTTTTAATATCATATATTTTCCATAAAGAGAAGTTGCAGATGGGGAAAAACATCTATTTTTGAGTCTAAATCAGCAGATTCAGATGTTATTTTTATAGCTCAACTATAGCTGCGATCGCCAAATACTCAGTTTCGTAAGTAATTCTGAAATATAAAGACTTAATATATACTTTTAAAGTTTCTGCTTGCAACAAAATTTTATACAGCTAATATACGTCTATTTATTGATATTTAGTGAAGTTTCGATATAGAAAACATAATTAAAATGATTGTTGATAAAAAATTCATATATTTAAGCTGTATATATCCTTAAATATGCGAATAAATAATCTTTTGCTAAAGGTTAGCAACCGCAATAAAATCAGTACTTTTGCTCTTTAACTATTATCTGGTTTTCTTTTATATTGCTGATAGTTGCGTTATCTTGCTTCCCAAACAAACCCCATAACTATTATATTAGTGTGCATCTATCGGTTGAGTTTTTAGTTACTTTTTAGATGAGTTTTATTGAGTAATTGCTTTGAAAATAGCAACATAATGATCTATTTCTCATGAAAATAAAACTCGAAATTTTGGCTTATAGCATAACGCAACATATACCAGCTTTAAGTTCCAACACTAAACCACTGCAATAATGAACCAATATAGTTGTCCTCTCCTAGCACTACTCTTAAGTGTAGTTTCTAGTTTCGCCTGCATTCCATGTCATGCTCAAGTTACGACAGAAGCAAAATCTGAGCTAGATAATAATAATTTGCCTGAGAAAACATCATTTAATAACAATGAAGTATTGCCAGTAAATATTACAGATGATTCTGCAACTGTTAAATCAACTGTTATCTCCGATAAGTCTGAAACTACAGCTGCTGTAACTGGTAATCAAGCTAATCCTCAACCTACATTTCGCATTCCTATCAGCAGTCGGATTTTTGCTTCACCTTCGATGCAACAATAAAATCAGCTTTTATTTACTTAAAATTGAAAAACTCAGATCCCTGATTTCTCAAATAAATCAGGGATCTATTTATTTACGAATTATTTAAGACTGCTGTAGCAGAACTTGTTCATAACGTTTTCCAGCAATATCCCATGTAAATTCTGTTTCGACTAATTGTCTACCGTAATCAGACAATTCTGAACGCAGTTGGGGATGATCAAACAGCTTGCTAATAGCTGTAACGTAATCTGCTGGTGTATTGGCTCGAAAAGCGCGTAAAGGTTGGTCTGCAATATCAACAGCCAATCCTTCCAAACCGCGATCGCTGGCTACTACGGGTACACCAGCGGCCATTGCTTCCAATGTTTTATTTTTAATCCCAAAACCAGTTCTCAGCGGGACTACACAAACCGTAGACTGATGCAAATATTCTGACATTGAACCCACACGACCAGTCACAATCACGCCGGGAAGATTTTTCAACTCTAAAACTTCTGGTGTGGGTCTAGCACCAACAATACTAAATGTGGTGTCTGGATAATGGGTTTGTAATTTTGGTAAAACTTCTACAGCAAAAAAGCGTGCTGCATCTATATTATGTGAAGCATCCATCGCGCCGACAAAGATTAATTTATGTCCGCCTGGATCTTGGTGACGACAGGGAAACAATTCTAAATCGACACCGTTGGGAATAACTTTGATTTCTAGTTCAGGACGCAGTTTCAGAAATTCTTGGCGATCGTCTTCGGTTGTCACCACAATGTTAGAAAATTTATTACAGTAACGCTGTTCGTAGCGTTTGAGAACCAGAGATAAATAAAGGCGATCGCGCAGTGCATTTTGCGCCGCACCCATTTCTAGATGATCACGAATCCAGCCGTATACGGAACTGTGGACATCAACCACCGTATTTACACTGTGGCGGTACTCTGGCTGAATATAAATTTCATTAACACTATGTTCACATGTAATCACATCACACTTACCAGCCCGGACGTATTCATCGACACAAGCTTGAATCTCTGGAGAATAGCGATGGAGAACATTTGGCGGCGTGGCTTTGAGTACTGATTCTATAAAGCGCACTGTCTTACCAAATAAACGAGCGATCGCATTTTTTTCTTGGGGTTCTGGCGGTAAACTAAAAACAATCAATTCACCTACATATTTCCGTAATTCCTCTATCTCGGCTAATGTTGTTTCCTTGTTATTCTGTGTAATCAACGTTACGTCGTGGTTATATTGAAGATATCTCAGTAAATTAAAAGTTCTAATTTCTGTTCCTCCACGACTAGGCGGATATGGAAATGTAGACGATAGCATTAATATCCGCATATAATTTTGCATCTCCTTTTTCTAGTAAATATTGTTATGCAATCATTGTGCTAATCGATAATACTTTAACTTTTATTTTGTTAAATGTAAGCTGATTCATCTCAAGTCATTATCCTCATTTATTCAACCAATCTCCCACAAAATTATCAGCACAAAATATGAATACCAAACCGCTTTTGTCTATTATTACTCCTACCTTGGGTAAGTTTTCTGACTATTGGCTAGAAAATCTTTTAAAAGTGGAAGGTTCCGTTCAATTTATTTTAGTTTATCCACCTAAAGTCAAACCAAGAGCAATAAATGACCCCAGAGTTATAGAAATAATTAGTCCCTACAAAGGCGAGATGCCACAAAGGTTTGTTGGTTTACTCAATGCTCAAGGAGACTATATTTTAGCCTTGGATGATGATGATTATGTACATCCCCAAGTATGTGAATTATTAGCTAAATATTTTCAACGGTTTCCCGATAGTTGGATTCTGCGTTTACAAAAGCTGAATATAGATATGAATGATGAAAAACGTATCCAACAGCCTTGGGCAGAAATTCCTGATGTGGAACAACTGGAAATATGCAAAAAAACTCCTGAAAATCCTTATCCTTATCAAAAAGGTAACTATAAAGGTTTATTAGAAGTTCCCATTGCTCCTTTAAATAAAAATTTTGATTGGCGTTATCTTTTCTGGCCATTCTTAACCAGAAAAGACAACGAAGGTTATCATGTGGAGAACTTTAATAACGTTGTTTGGCGAAATGATTTAATTCAGCAAGCGCTTCCTGAACTTTCACACGCGACAAAAGTTATGGGGGCCGTGACATGGATACCCTCAAGTGGATTTGATAGATTATCTGGTTTATTTGTCCAAGCTAACTTTTTCGAGAAAGATGCTACTATCGGTCACTGGATGCCAAAACCAGAACAAATTAGATATATAGATAAAGATCCAGCTTTAAAGCCACCGAGATTTCATGTGATTTCTGATGCCTTGTTAATTAAACACTTTCCCCAATATGGTTATTTATGGAATCTTGTGTTTAGCAAGTTATATGCTGTTCCCAGAACAGCTGGGAAATTAATCAGGTTAAAGTTAGTGAAAAAGGCACAGAAGTAGACGTAGAGTGGGCATTTTCAGTCCATCTTTCAATCAACGTAGAATACAGTAGTTTATGCCCATCTGACAGATATCTAAGTTTTTGCAAAAATCAAATATCATTCCTAAATTATTATGAGTATTTTTGCTTAATACTTGTCAGATACAGACAAGAAAAAAGCCGCTGCAACTCAGCGTTGCAGCGCTTTCGGTGTGGTATGAGGAGCTTAACTACATATCATGATACGGTAGCTGACTAGTCAGCTACATCCTCGTAACAATTTTGGTAACAGAAATTTTTAGCAAGCACAGCCATAACTCCCAGTTGTACTCTTTTCAGACAAAATAAAAACCGTAGAAAAATATAATTTCTACGGTTTTATAGTGTGGTGTGAGGAGACTTAACTAATCTCATCATATAACCCCTAGAAAGATTATTGACTCACTCTTAATAAAATTTGCAGCAAGATTATCGTTTGATGACATAACTCTCAATGATGAGGTATTTAATTTTTTCTGGAGTTAATTTTTAGATTAAAGCACCACCACAACTAGAACCACTCCCAGCGGTACAACCGTAGCAATAGGGGGCTGTTTGTACCTCCGAAACTAAGTCTAAACTACTAGCTGCTAACAACTGAGTAACTGTTAAGTTTTCCCCATTAGCATTTTTCGCTGGTAGATTCATCATTTGGTTAAAATCGCAATCATAAACATTGCCTAAATAATCAATCGAAAGTTCATTACGACACATTAAATGCTCAATGGTGCTGGCATTAAAATGGGATTCTAAAAACTGTAGATAGGGAA
This sequence comes from Nostoc sp. C96, assembly GCF_059384975.1. Classification (NCBI taxonomy): domain Bacteria; kingdom Bacillati; phylum Cyanobacteriota; class Cyanophyceae; order Nostocales; family Nostocaceae; genus Nostoc; species Nostoc sp. C96. The sequence goes on from NZ_CM182020.1 coordinate 4,947,984, forward strand.
TGTAGAGTTTTTTGCGCTCTAAATACATTTTAGTTCTACCCACTGGTAAATTTGTAATGGTAAACAAATTATTAAATTTAATATTAAACTTGTCTTTTAAAAAACTTTTATAATTTTGCTCTAAATTATTTTGTTCAGGAGATAAAGCAAATTTTTCACCTGTAGGCAACTGAGGATTATAAACTAAATCTAATATTAAATTTGGGTCTTGACTATAGCCAACTTTGTTGAGTAACTGCAAAGCTTTGATAGAATCATCAAAAACCCCAGCACCACGCATTTTATCTACATTATCTGCTAAATAACAGGGTAAAGAGGCAACTATTCTGACTTGATTTTGCGCGAAATATTCTGGTAAATACCCAAAACCATCTACAAAATAAATGGTCAAATTAGAGCGAACAATTACCTGCTTATTACTGACTCTCGCTGCTTCTACTAATGGTTTAAAACCATAATTCATTTCTGGTGCGCCACCAGTCAAATCAACAATCTCAATTTCAGGAAATTTATGAATTAATTCAATTAATTGTGTGCAAATTTCTGGAGAAAGTTCTTCTGTGCGTTTTGGGCTGGCTTCAACATGACAATGACTACAAGCAAGGTTGCAGCGTTTACCCAGGTTAATTTGCAAGACAGTAATTTTCTTTTTGGTTAAAGGTGTATTTAATTTATGCTTGAATAAAGTGATTGGTGTATTTATTTGGTTAGTTGAGGTAGTTTGCATAAGTTTATTTTCCTAATTGCAAATAAACATCAATATCGGCACAAAAGAATATCTAGTACAGGTTAGCGTAAATAAACAGACTATCGGGAATTACTAAAAGACTTGTGGTATTGCTATTTTTTCTTTTTACTTTTGACTTTTTACTTTTGCCTTTTTCCTTTTGACTTTTTACTTTTGCCTTTTTGTACTAGCCTTGTAATAATCTATAAGCTATGCCACTAATAATTGCGGTAGCGGGTAAAGTAAAAATCCAGGCAATAATTATTTGCAATAAAACACGTAAATTAACTTTTTTTTCAGTTAAGCCGACACCAACAATAGAACTAGCTGCAACATGAGTTGAGGAAATAGGCAAACCAAAACAAGTAGCGGCGATCGCTAAAAATCCAGTCACCAGATTGGCAGATAAACCTTGAGTAGAATCTATAGTGGTAATTCTTGTACTCATAGTTTGAGCAATTCTTTGGGAGTTGAGTAAGCCGCCTAATCCCACTGCCATTGCGATGGTTAACATTCCGCCTTGAATAGAAAAATATTCAATAATCAGAATAATAGAAACTAGTTTGGGTGTTTGATTTATGCCTCTGGCAAAACTGACTACTCCAGCACTGATAAAATGCAGAGTATCTAGAACTTTTTGATTAGCAAACCAATTAAATTGACAATTAAAATATGCAATTAACTTATAAAGACCTGCTGCTAAGAAAATGGCGATTATAGGACTCAAAAATAAAGGGACAAGAAAAGACTTGACTAATACAGCAAAATTAACCTTAAGACCGATCGCCACTAATCCTGCCCCTAGTAACCCACCTGTTAAACTGTGAGTTGTAGAAATCGGGAATCCGGTCAAAGCAGCCATCAATACCGTTACACCAGATGCGATCGCTACTGCTAAATGAATTTCTGGTACATTAGCAATCTCATCTGGAAAAATACCTTGTCCAGAAAATTTTTGTACTAATGTACCAGCCATAAATATTGAGGCAACTGCACCAGCAAAGGTCATAATAGTTGCCCATAAAATTGCTGTTTGGTAGCTAGTTGTACCGCTACCAAATAGCGTTGCTACACCTTTAAAGTTGTCATTTGCTCCATGAGAGTAAGCTAAAAATAACGTAGCCAAAAACAAGCTAATAATTAACATTTTGGGGTTTAATTTTTAACAGCAACCACCACCGTTGTAGTGCCAAGTTGAATCAGTAGTTATAATTTTTTCTGGCTCTAAAGCTGCCAGTTTAGCAGCAGTTTTATCACAAACTGCTGCGGGAATACCACGCTGAAGTAGATGTCCGGCTCCGTCATCAAACAAAGATTCTCCACCACAGTAAATGGCTGTTTTGCCAGTAAAAATACAAGCACCATCTTCAGGAATTGCAACTTTAAAAGCAACCGAATCCAGACTTTCTAAAAGTAGGTTTTCTTCTAAGTTGTAAGTTTGAGCATCAAGTAACCGATAAGGACGACGGGCGCGAATTTCAATTTGACCAAAGCCAGCATCAATAATCCGCTGAGTATACTCTTGGTAGGTAAGTGCGCCTGACAAACACATAGCGCGTAGTCGCTCATCTTGTTGCAGATGGACAGGAATTGGACTTGTCGCAATGGGATCACTCATCTGCAACCGTCCACCGGGTTTCAGCACACGATATGCTTCTTTTAAAGCTCTGGTTAAATCTTCTGGTTCAAAAATGTTGAACAGGCAATTCTGCGCGACAATATCCACAGAAGCATCAGCTACAGGCAAATTAAAAGCATCACCTGTGCGAATTTCGACAAAATTAGGATTAAACCAACAGTTTTCGGTGGCTGCAATTTCGAGATTGCGTGTAGCAGCCTCTCGCATAGCTGCAACTGGTTCAACAGCAATTACAGCACCCGCACGGCGAGAAAAATAAGCGAATTGCAACGCCTCTAACCCACCACCAACACCAACATAAAGTACTGTTGGTTGGTGATTAAGTTCTGTAGGGTGAACGGTTGTACCACAACCATAGTTCATTTCTTGCATAGATACAGGAATTTTTAAACCTGGGAATTGCAAGGGTGAAGTTTGGACACAACAAAGTCCTACTTGGGGTGTTTCTGCAACTTCGCGGTAAAATTCCGCCGCTGTTTCTAGATAAGTCATTACAGTCTTAATATTGTGTTTTTTGGTGAATACTCAACTCTGTGCATCCTAATATAACTGACTATTGCCTAAATGAATTTCTGCTGAGAGGGAGAAGCAATGGAAAATTGAGTTTTAAATTTCAATGACAATTTTACCGAAGTGGGCGGCAGTTTTGAGGTATCGATAAGCTTCTGGGACGGCGGTGAAGGGAAAAACTAAATCAATAATGGGGAAGATTTGATGGTGAGATATTGCTTGATTCATAGTTTCAAACATTTCTCGACTACCTACATAAATACCTTGCAGTGTAAGGCTTTTGGCTAGTATAGGCATAGGATCAATCTCATTGCCTTTGCCTGTCAGCACGCCAATTAAGCTTACACGCCCCCCAATTCTGGCTGCTTGGAGTGATTGTGGTAAAGTACCTGCGCCGCCCACTTCGATGACGTGATCTACACCAATGCGATTTGTTAACTCGTAAACTTGCTTTTCCCAATTGGGTGTAGTTTTGTAATTGATAATTTCATCAGCACCCAGTTGTTTGGCTCGTGCTAATTTCTCATCGCTGCTGGAAGTAATGATGACTCTCGCACCGTGGAGTTTGGCAAACTGAAGGGCAAAAATCGAAACTCCGCCAGTACCCAGCAATAATACAGTGTGATTGGCGTGAATGTTACCTTTTGTTACTAAAGCGTGCCAAGCGGTGACAGCCGCACAGGGTAAAGTGGCTGCTTCGGTGTAAGAAAGGTGATCGGGTAAAATACCTAGCCCATCTTGGTGTAGCACAACGTATTCAGCCAGCATTCCATTGATACCGCCACCTAAGTCAGACTTCATTTTCTCCCTGGTTAAAGAGCCATAAAGCCAACTTTGAAAGAAATTACCAGCGACGCGATCGCCTTTTTTTACCCTTGTCACACCTTCACCCACCGCTACAACCTCCCCCGCACCATCAGACATGGGTATCAGCGGATATTTCACCCCAGAACCGTAGCTTCCCTCAGCTACTAGCAAGTCACGGTAATTCAGAGATGTAGCTTTGACCTGAATCAGAACTTGTCCGGCTGTGGGTTCGGGTTGCGGATGCTCGACTAGTTTTAAAGCATCAATTCCGGCATTGCTGTGAATTTCGTAAGCTTTCATAAACTTGTACTATCAAGGAATTATTGGTCAGAATTAATAAATAATGCCTAATACAAATTCTCCTTGATTTACAGATTGATTGGTGGCAACATCATAAATTAATCCATCGTGTTCAGAGTAGATATCAATTATTTGCGGTAATGCACTTTCTTTATTGAAACTAATAATTTGATAAAGTCTATCTCCTGCTTGAACTACACTACCTAATTCGACTCTAGATTGAATCATGCCGCCAGCGATCGCATAATATTTAGTTCTGTTACTGCTATAGAAAACAGCCATTACATGATTTTCTATGTTTTCCTGGGAAAAATTAATAGTTTTTAATACACCTTTCTGCAATAAATAATTTTTTATGCCTTGCACACCCTTGGCAATCGAATGCGGATTGATCTGCATTCCTGCACCTAATTCTAGTGTCCAAGCTTCAACATCAAATCTGATTTGTCTGCCTAAACTTTGCAAACGAGCTTCTAATGCTAACCAAGGTTTAATAAATGCTTCATCAAAAGCATCACCATCATATTTATCAAGTAAGATGCCATAGTCGAGCAAAAAATATTTAGCGCTATCTTGGCGATCGCGGAAATAATATATATAATCTAAACCTTGATTTGTCGAACTATGTAAGTCAATCAAGTAATCTGCGTCTAAACTCAGACTTTGCAGTTTATAACTAAATTGATCAGTGTAAGGTAAACTACTCTGGGAATTAATTTTGTCTAATTTATTGGCAAATTCATTTTTAATTTTTCCCAGATAATTTTGGCGAATAATTTCCGGCTCTAGTAGTAATTGCGATTGAGTAAATTCGGTTAAATCCTTAGCTACATTTTCATAATCCCAAAAAATTCGGTTCCAGTCTCTCGCTTCATAAACACAATGTCTTCCTGGGGAAAAATGTTGCGCTCGTTCATTTGTACCCATTGGATTACACACCGGAACTAGCCAAATTTCTCCTACTAAATCAGTATTGTTTATGCTGAGTAAAAATTCTATAATTTGCTGAATAACGACGTTTCCTGAAATTTCTGCTCCGTGTAAGTTAGATTGAATATAAACCTTTTTACCTGGGCGAGAACCAATAAATTTGTAAATTTGTAAAGACAGGCGATCGCCAGAGGCCATTTGCCGTAAAAATATAGTTTCAATCTGCGGAATCATGGCACAATTTTTTGTTGATGTACTTTTACTAAAAAAATGTCGGGTTAGAGCCAAGTATATGTTTTGTGCTTTCACCCAACCTCAGATGAATATATTTTTGGAGTTGGAAAAATACCTTAAGTTCCAGGTAAATTTCGCAATTGTTCACCTAAATGAGAACGATCTGCTAAAGAGCGCAACAATGGCCCGTGGGAAGTAAATTCTACAACACTTATCGAACCTACTGGACAGTCCAAGCGATACCGAAAACGTCCTACATCAATTCCTAGCAAACTGCACAACATAATTCTAATAGTGGCTTTATGGGCTACAACTAAAACATTGCCACTCTGGTAAAGATGCTTAATTTCTTCAATCACTCCCATTGCGCGGGAAGCAATTGTAATCGCCATTTCTCCCCCTGTTGGTGCGTACCAAGCTGGGTCAGCAGACCAACGGAGAAAATCATCGTGATATTCTTGACTGATAAATTCTGGAGTTTTACCTTCCCACTGGCCATAGTTGATTTCTTTTAAACCCTCACGCAGCTGTGCTTCTATGCCAATAGCTGTACACAGAGGTTTAGCTGTGGCTATTGTGCGTCGCATCGGACTACAAAAAATATCTGTCCAAGCCAGAGACTGGTATGCAGATGCAAAAGCCTCAGCCATATCAAAACCTTCGGGAGTCAGTTCTGAGTCGATGGAACCACAAAAAGCATTATTCCGGCTGCATTCTGTTTGTCCGTGACGAAGAAAGTAAATATGTAAGTTCACGCTAAATTCTCGCTAATGTTTTGAAGAGTATTAAATAATGCTTGGTTTATGACTTGTTTAAGGCATAGTACCATAGCTATTTAAATAACCACAGAAGCAAGGCTATTTATACTAACGGGAGTGGGGAGTAGGAATATTTTGGTTAAAGACAAGAGCTTGAATTTACAAGGTTCATATCCTATTTATTACCTCAATTAAATTAATCAAAATTACTTTAATTCACCTATTCGTGATTCAACCTCGAATGAATGGGAATACTAAGCTTATCTAAACTTGCTGCGCGTGGTTTCATCCATGTAGAGAAGCAAAGGCCAAAAGAAGCTAGAGGTATATATAAATGGCTACTGAGTTTCCTACCCCCGTCATTCTTGGATATCAAATTAGCTCTCAACTGTATGCAGGTTCTAGAACCAGAGTATATCGTGCTATCCGTCAAGTCGATCAACTGCCAGTAGTCATCAAACTTTTGACCTCAGAATATCCCAGTTTTCAAGAATTATTACAATTTCGCAACCAATATACCATTAGCAAAAATCTCCAGATTCCGGGGATTATTCATCCCTTGTCACTAGAAACATCTCGCAATGGTTATATTTTGGTGATGGCGGATACAGGTGCGATCGCTCTCCGAGAATACATCAAAACTACCACTCTTTCCCTAGGGGAATTTTTAGCGATCGCCATTCAATTAAGCACTGTTCTCCAAGATTTACATCAACATCGCGTTATCCACAAAGATATCAAACCCGCCAATATCCTGATTCATCCCCAGAGCAAAAAGATAGAACTCATTGATTTTAGTATTGCCTCTTTGTTACCACGAGAAACTCAAGAAATCAAAAGTCCCAATGTTTTAGAAGGGACACTCGCTTATATTTCCCCAGAACAAACCGGGAGGATGAATCGGGGTATAGATTATCGGAGTGATTTTTATTCTTTAGGTATCACCTTTTTTGAACTATTGACAGGGAATTTACCATTTATTTGTGATGACCCAATGGAGTTGCTTCATTGCCATATAGCAAAAAAGCTAACTATATGGGAGAACAGGCCAGAGATACCGCCAGTGATTGCGGATATCGTGCAGAAATTGATGGCGAAAAATGCCGAAGATAGATATCAGAGTGCTTTGGGATTAAAGTTTGATTTAGAAACTTGTTATGAGCATTTGAAAAATACTGGCAAAGTTGAATATTTTGCCATTGGTAGACGAGATATTTGCGATCGCTTTTTGATTCCGGAAAAACTCTATGGACGAGATGTAGAAGTTACCAACCTACTGCAAGCTTTTAAGCGCGTAGCCAACGGTACAACCGAAATGATGCTAGTCGCCGGATTTTCCGGGATTGGTAAAACAGCCGTCGTCAATGAAGTTCACAAACCTATTACCCGTCAGCAAGGCTATTTCATCAAAGGTAAATTTGACCAGTTCAATCGGAATCTTCCTTTATTAGCTTTTGTGCAAGCTTTGCGAGATTTAATTGGGCAGTTATTATCCGAATCAGATACCCAATTAAACCAGTGGCGTAGCAAAATTCTCACAGCTTTGGGTGATAATGGACAAGTTTTAATTGAAGTAATGCCAGAACTCGAAAGAGTGATTGGTAAACAACCCGCCGCACCAGAACTTTCGGGAACCGCTGCCCAAAATCGATTTAACTTATTATTTCAGAAATTTATTGCTGTTTTTACCACAGCAGAACACCCATTAGTCATGTTTCTCGATGACTTACAATGGGCAGATTTAGCTTCTTTGCAATTGATTAAACTGCTGATGGCAGATAAAAATTATCTGTTATTGTTAGGGGCTTATCGAGACAATGAAGTATCGCAGACACACCCGTTAATTTTGACAGTTGATGAACTCCAGCAAGTTGGTAAAACAGTTAATACAATTACCCTTGCGCCTCTGATGTTGAGTAACGTAAATCAGTTAGTCGCAGATACACTGCATTGTACAACAGAGCGATCGCTTCCCCTCACCGAATTAATTGTCCGCAAGACCCAAGGTAATCCTTTTTTCATCACTCAGTTTCTCAAAGCATTATACGAAGATGGTGAAATTAAATTTAATCGTGAACAGGGATATTGGGAATGTGATATCGTCCAAATCAATGCCCTATCTCTTACCGATGATGTGGTAGAGTTTATGGCACAACAATTACAGAAGTTACCTGAAGAAACACAACAAATACTCAAATTAGCTGCTTGTATCGGTAATCAATTTGATTTAGCCACCTTAGCAATTGTTTCTGAACAATTACAAATGGAAGCAGCAACAGCTTTGTGGAAGGCTTTACAAGAAGGGTTAATTCTCCCTCAAAGTGAAGTTTATAAATTTTATCTCAACCATGAACAAACAGATACAAATACTCAAAATATTGAGAATTTAACCTATCGGTTTCTGCACGATCGCGTCCAACAAGCGGCTTACTCTTTAATTCCTGATCGCCAAAAACAAGCCACTCACCTCAAAATTGGCAAATTACTTTGGAGTAATACCCCAGAGCAAGAGTTGGAAACACGCATTTTTGATATTATCAATCAGCTAAATATCGGTATTGAATTAATTACAGAACCATCCCAAAAAGAACAATTAGCCCAATTAAACTTACGAGCAGGACATAAGGCTAAAGTTGCGACAGCCTACTCTGCGGCTGTGAGTTATTTAAGCATAGGTTTAACACTTTTAACAGCAGATAGTTGGCAAAGTCAGTATGATTTAACTCTACAATTTTATGAGGCTTTAGCAGAATCAGAATATTTAAACACTAATTTTGTTCAATCTCAACACTTCATTAAGCAAACGCTGTTATCGGCTCGTAACTCGTTAGATAAAATCAAGGTTTATGAAATCCAGATTTTATCTTACACAGCCCAAAATAACCTGATAGAAGCTATAAATACAGGGAGAGAAGCTCTAGAGTTACTGGGTGTAGATTTCCCGGAAGATTGTGATTTTGAGACAATGATTACCCAACATCAACAACTCAAAATTATTTTAGGCGATCGCCCCATAGAAACTCTTGCAGATTTACCAATTCTCCAAGACCCTCATCAATTAGCGGCGATGCGAATTTTAGTTGGTTTATTTGCATCTGTGTATTTAGCTAAACCGCAGTTGTTACCTTTAAAGATATTCACAATGGTGAAAATCTGCATTCAAAAGGGTAACTCTCCTCAAGCCGCTATAGCTTATAGTTTATATGGCTTATTCTTATGCGCTACTGGAGAAATTGATCGCGGCTATCAATTTGGTCAATTAGCAACTATTGTTTTAGAACAATTACAAGCGAAGGAATTAACCAGTAAAGTTAATCTCACCTTTGCTTTATTTATTAAACATTGGCAAGATTCTTTGCGTTCTACATTACCTGTATTTTTATCTGGTTTAACCAGTGGGCTAGAACACGGTGATTTAGAATATGTTGGTTATTGTGCTAATTGCTATTGCCAATTTTTATTTTGGACAGGCGAAAATCTCGAAATTGCCGAGGCTGAAGCTGATAAATACTGTTCGCTGATTGAAGATATTAAGCAAGAAGCTTCTTTAATTTGGGCGAATACATGGCGACAAACAGTAATTAATCTGCGTGGTAAAGCAGAAAATGCCAAAATACTCATTGGTTCTAGCTTTAATGAAACTCTAACTCTGCCATCTTTAATTCAAAGTCGTAATGTAAATGGAATTTGTTATGTTTATCTAGCAAAACTCTTACTATGTTATTTATTTGGTGATGTGGAAATTGCCAAAGATTATGCTAGTAAATTTGCAGAATATGAACAAGGAGCAGCGGGTTTATTGATTATCCCGTTGAAGAATTTTTATCAATCTTTGAGTTTATTGTCATCATATTCTAGTTCGGATACAGAACAGGCAACTGCGGATTGGGAGAAGATTACAAACAATCAAAAATCAATGAAAATATGGGCAGATCATGCTCCCATGAACTATCTGCACAAGTTTCAATTAGTAGAAGCTGAAATTCATCGGGTATTAGGCAAATACTATGAAGCTGGGGATTTATACGATCGCGCGATCGCTCTGGCTCAAACTAATGGCTATCTGCAAGAAGCAGCCCTCGCCAATGAATTAGCAGCGAAGTTTTACCTAGCTTGGGGTAAAGACAAAATCGCCACAGCTTATATGCAGGAAGCTTATTATGGTTATGCTCATTGGGGTGCAAAAGCCAAAACTGACGATTTAGAAAGCCGCTATCCCAATTTACTGCGTCCTATTTTCCAGCAGACAACACCAATTCTCAACCCATTGGAAACCCTCGCTGCTATTACTACATCCCATGTCTCGATTCATAACGCAACAAACACTAACACCTCTAATACAAGTTTGAATGTTGCTTTAGATTTTGCAGCTATTCTCAAAGCCTCTCAAAGTCTATCCAGCACAATTCAACTAGATGAACTCTTGCATCAACTAACTCAGATTATTCTACAAAACTCTGGGGGCGATCGCTGCGCCTTAATCTTGCCCAATAGTGAGGGAATATGGGAGGTGAGAGCCATTACCACATCCGAAACCACAGAACTTTGTCGCCAACCCTTGGAAGGTAGTTCCATCCTCCCCGTCAAACTGATTCAATACGTCAAAAACAACCAAGAAGTTGTAGTAATTAACGAACTCAAAACAGATTTACCTGTAATTGATGAGTATTTAGATCAGCGCCAACCAAAAAGTCTGTTATGCTTACCAATTCTCTATCAGGGAAATTTGATTGGAATTTTGTATTTGAAGAATCAGTCTACTAGTGAGGTGTTTACAAGCGATCGCATCCTCATTCTCAACTTCCTTTGTACTCAAGCTGCTATTTCCTTAGAAAATGCTCGCCTTTATCAGCAAGCTCAAGCTTATGCTCAAAAAGTGGAACAATCTCAACTCCAGATAGTACAAAATGAAAAAATGGCATCTTTGGGGAACTTAGTCGCTGGGGTTGCTCATGAAGTTAATAACCCGATTGGTTTTCTTTACGGTAGTATCAGCAACGCCCAAGAGTACACCCAGGATTTAATCGGACATCTTGAGCTTTATCAAAAATTTTACTCTGAACCTGTTGCCCCGATTCAAAATAATGCCAAGAATATTGACTTGGAATTTTTAGTTGCAGATTTACCCAAGTTACTGCATTCCATGACCGAAGCAACTGAGCGCATCAAATCGATTAGCAACAGTCTGCGTACCTTCTCTCGTGCAGATACGATCAATCAAGTAATGGCTAACATCCATGATGGTCTTGATAGCACCTTGTTAATTTTAAAATACCGCCTCAAAGCCAACGAGCATCGTCCTGCTATTAATATTCAGCAAGAATACGGTGATATACCTCTAATTGAATGCTTTCCTGGTCAGTTAAACCAAGTATTTATGAATATCTTGGCTAATGCCATTGATATGTTTGATGATATGGCGCAAGAATGCACATTTGCCGAATTGCAAACTCATCCTCAAGAAATTACTATCCGCACTCAAGCAATTGCTAACCAAGTTTACATCCATATTCGAGATAACGGTAAAGGGATGGATGCTGAAGTTCAAGCGAAAATTTTTGACCATTTATTTACTACCAAAGCAGTCGGTAAAGGTACAGGTTTAGGATTAGCGATCGCCCGTCAGATTGTGGAAGAAAAACACAATGGTAAAATCGAAGTCAATTCCATCTTAGGAAAAGGCACAGAATTCATCATTTCCCTTGCTATTACGACTAGTTGAAAATTTTTACCTCTGGGACGTAAAGCAATTTGTTCTGCCACTACGGCTAATACCGTTTCACTTTAAGTCAGCCCTATATTATGGCTATACATCGAGTCAAAGGCACGCAACGAAATTAAAGTGGCTGAATAGGGTTGAAGGAAATCTAGCTATTGCTAGATGTTATTCTCTGCCAAAACGCTATAGGCTACAATTGTTGAGCAGAGAGATTCGCCTGTGGATGTCATAGTAAAACGATCGCAAACACTTAAACAAGCCTTGGTTGATTTTGTCCTAGATGCTGAAGGCGAACTCGCACAAGCACTAGAGGTTTATGCAGCTGCGCAGTCGCGTCGGGGAAATGGCGATCATACCCAACAAGGTTTAATTATTGATAGCTTTATTACAGAGGGAAAAGTTGGGGATAATTCACCTATAGAGTTATTTATTGCCAGTAATGCAGATTTATCAGAGAGCGATCGCCATTTACTCAATAGTTGGCATCGTACCTTTATAGGTTTATTTACCATCACCCAGATTCTACCTGATGGCTTGGAACTGATGAACTGGCTGACTGCTAAACATTACATTGTCACTTCTAATAGTTCTGAAAAACAAAAAGAAATATCTCGTTTCCAAATAGGAGATATCTTACTTACCCGTATTTCACCCCTTACTGAAAATGAGTGGATATTTTCGGGAACTCACACTTTTATGGGTAAACTCGGTAAGCCAAAACTCGCTGTTGCAATTGGTAATTTTAAAGATAATTATAAAAGTCATCTTTACAGTGATGCACCCGACTTACTTGAAGAAGCATGGCAGTCAGTAGAACAATATCATCAGCAGTTTGTTGACTTTTTTGGTAGTGATGAAGTTACTTTGCCAGGATACCAATTAAATAAAAAAATAGTTGAATTTCAAGAAATTATTAGTAACAAATATCTCCAAGCAGCCGGACTGGATACTTCCAAATCTTTGGATGAGATAGCAGCAGAAGCAGGTATTAGCGAAGAGGAAATCGCCGCAGCCGCTAAAGAAGTTGGCGTTGACTCTAATGCAGTTTCGCAAATGCTGAATGGGAAAAATGGCAAGCAAAAAATGGTTGCTCCAAAGGTAGATTTACCTGCTGATTTACGAAAAGCTGAACAAGTCACAGCAATTTCTCATCCACGTTGGGGATTGATATTTTTACCAACATATACTAAATTTACAACTATTTTATTAGCTGAGGATTGGCAAAGTATTGCAGGTGCAGAAAAACTAATTCGTCACTACTTAGAAAATAAAAGTATTAATGCTTATGTTTGGCATCGGTTAGCCAAAAAATACCTCACTCAACTAGAAAAAGTTTTGCAAGATTTCTTGCAGAGTCCTGATTTTAGCCTGAGCAATGACTTGGATAAACTCTTACAAGAATTTGGTAAACCTACTGAACCAGAATTACCCGAAATTGCCAGTGTGCCTTTACATTTGCATAATTTATTTCAAGAAGCACTGGCAGAAGTTAATAAATCTAAACCCAAAGCTAAGAGTCAAAAACAAGCCGCAAAGGGTTTTCAAAGAGGTTAGTTTAGTTAAAGTGCATCTCAAATCCTGGTAATACATCTTCCCCAGAGAGAATTGCTGGTATTTGTCTTACCTCGACAGGTTTTTGGAGTCGATAAATTTCTACTGTGCCATCTTGATAATTAATCAGCCATCCTAAACGCAAACCATTTTCTATATATTCCTGCATTTTTTCTTGCAAAGATTTGAGCCTATCGGTTTCAGAACGCAGTTCAATGGCAAAATCGGGTACGAGTGGCGGGAATTTTTTGCGTTGTTCTGGAGTTAAAGCTTCCCACCTTGCCAATTTTACCCAAGCTGCATCAGGAGAACGTTTTGCACCATTAGGCAAGATAAAGATAGTTGAAGAACTAAAAACTTTGCCTAATTTAGCTTGACGATTCCAGATTTCTAAATCAGTTATTAGTTCAGCTTCTTGATTACCGCTTTCTCCCCCCACTGGTGGCATAATAATTAATTCTCCTGCTGCGTTCATTTCCAGGCTTAAATCACGATTAGCAATACACAATTGATAGAATTGCTCATCACTTAAATGCGCGATGGGTTCTAGATTGAGAACTACAGTATTCATTTAACCTGTCCTCGTGGCTTTTTTGCTAACTTCAGTTACTTTTGATTAAATTTTAACAGTGGAATATCAGAGATGATTTATTACATAAACCTTAAATTGTAGTAGTGTAGCCAGCCTAATTATTGATGAACGGCAAATTCCCAACTTTTTACAGCATTCTGGGGATTAATAGACTTAAATAGAGAGTTTTATCTGTAAAACTTAAATTTTATATTGTATAACTTGGTATAAGTTCTCAGGGTAAGAATATGGCTACCTTAAACCGCGTTCTGTTTATTCAAGATACAGTGCTTAAACAAGAACCAGTGCAATCAAATCAATTACCTAGCACTAAGCAACAAAGTATTCCCCTTGGTACGCTGCTTGTGCTTAAGTCTTATGAACTCCCAATCAATAATTCTGACCACTATAAATTATTTTTAGAAGATATTCAGTTTAAAGGGTTTAGTAGTAACTGGTTTGCTTTTGGGAAACACGCCAAAATTATCCAAGATGAAATTACTCCTGTTACGAGTATTAGCGCGATCGCCACTAAACAACAATCTAAGGATAGTGTAAAAGTTACTGTAGATCGTCAAAGTGTCGGGAATCAACAAGGTTTTCTCAAACTGGTGTTTAACGCAGACACCATCATTAAGCGCCAACCTGTAGATTCTAAGGTGCTGAATGATCAATCTAAACAGATAATTCCCGCTGGTACGGAATTAATTTTATCAACTGACAAACCGGACACTAATAATAGTGTGAAATTTTCCATTCAGGATAATCATCTCAAATTTAACCTGAAGGATATTGAATTTAAAGGGTTCTCTAAAGATTGGTATGTCTTCACTCAGCACGTTGGTATTCAACGTGTGGACTAAATCCATAGAGACGTTGCATTGCAACATCTCTACAAATCAGAACAACTTTCAAGTTGCTGAAACTTACACTCAGCACTCAGCACGGGCTGAACGCCCCGCTACCGCTAACAGCACTTATCTTTGAGTGGATACAGTTAATACCTGCGGTGGGGTAGCATCGGGAGGATAGAGAAAGTCTACCTCGACTAATCTGCGATCGCTGGCTTTCATATTCAATACTACCAGTGGCTCTCCTGGTTGACCCCGCTTTTGGACTAAATGCACAAATTTGGTTTGCGCCATACCCATATCATCTTTGTACCGTATCCGCACACTTCCCCGAAAGAATGTTTGGCGTGCTGGGGTGCTAAAAAAGCGCAGTCCAGGTTTAACTAACTGGTCTTCTTTAATTGGGGTTTGCATCGCCACCGCCACGGTTTGCGGTGTAGATGTATTGTTATATAAAGGTAACTTCAAGTTGTATTGAATTGCATAGTTGCCATGTGCGCGATATGCAGTGTCAGGATAACGTGCTAACATCGGCGCACTTTGAATTTGACTAGTCCCTAAAGTACCACCATGCAAGGTACTCAGCGCATAAGAAACAGCTTGTCCAGGCTGGGGAATTGTCAAAAATCTCGCCTTGGGACTATCTACTATAAATGCACGCCAAAATGAACCACCAACAACTCCCGCGACGCGTCCGTAAATCCTTGGCTTACCAGTTTCTTCTAGAGGCGTGGGTGTTTTATCGCGTGGTGTGGACAGTTCACCGTTATCTAATAAATTTTCCCACTCTGCCAACGTCGGCGCACGTTCACTACCATCAGCATTATCTTTGGCAAACATCGCTAAACTAGCGGCGTAAACTGTCCCATTACTCCGCAACCGCATTAAGGTAGAGCGACCATTTAAAGGCGGTGTTAACCCTTGCACAGGGATAGGAAGGTTCAGCAACATTTGACTTTGCTTCGGTGCAAGGACTATTTGTGCGGGGAATATTGCTTGTCGTCTTCCTCTAAGGATATCAGACATGGCGCGATCGCCTGGCCCGGCAAATACTTTCCCCGCAGCATCTTCAACAAACGGCGGTAACTCAATAAATGGTGCATCTGGTTGGCTTAAATAACTCGCCGCTTGCAAGATATTGACGGTGACTGGTTGCTCAGTTGGGTTATGCAAAATTATACCGAGATAGAGCGATCGCAAATTTTCTGGTGGGTCAGCCTTAGCGACATGGTGAGCAAAAATATCAAATCGTCCCCGAAACGGAAAATTTAAATGTGCTGTGGGTACTTTTTTGCCTTCTCCTGGAAAAGTAGATAATAAAATCCCTTCTTTCAACACTAATTCTGGACTATTACTATTAAAAGTTGGCACTGAATCTAACTGTCCTGGTAATGGCAAAACTTGTTGCTGTTGGACAAATTCTTCTGGTGGTGGTGTGGGAGGTGTTGCTTGAGCAATCAGTAAGCTGAGTAAAAAGGACAACATATACTTAGGTGACTATTTTTCCTACAAGACGCACACCATTTTATGCGAGTGCCAAATTGTGAATAATTAATAAGAAATCGGCAAGAATAGATACCAAATTTTCTTGATTTAACACCGGAACGTGAACAAATATACAACGAGTTGTCAGTTGATATTGGTGGAGATAGTCAAGAACTGCATAATAAAGTCCCTCACAAACAAATTTACCGCAGTCACTACTAATATCCGTTGCTACTGTTCCCGAAACTAATTTTTCCAAATTAACTCCGGTCGCCAAAAAAATTTCTCCTTGATTAGCACCCATCTCTACACTTAATCGCTGGCGACTCGCAGCCATGCCACAACAGATAATGTAATCTGGTTGCAACTCAGAGATTTTTTGAATTACCCAGGAACTAGCCAGCATCACATCTACAGGTAACAGCCGGAGAAATTTTACATCGTGGGGAATGGAATCAACTTGACTCACTTTTTGTAATAAATCATCCGATGAATTTGACACTTGATCGCTTAACCAAGTGTCAAAAGAAGTTAATAGAATTCTTTTCTTCATTAGAATTATTATTTAGAATAGAAAAACCCTCCATAATAAATTTACAAGGAGCAGGTCAATGCCAGTTATTGCAGTCGTAGATTACGACATGGGAAATTTGCACTCAGTCTGTAAAGGAATAGAAAAAGCTGGGGCAACTCCGAAGATTACAGATTCTGCTAAAGAGATATCATTAGCAGATGCGGTAGTATTGCCAGGAGTTGGTGCATTTGATCCCGCAGTGCAACATTTACGAGAACGGAATTTAGAACAACCAATTAAAGACGCGATCGCCTCTGGTAAACCTTTCTTAGGAATTTGTTTAGGATTGCAAATTCTGTTTGAATCAAGTGCAGAAGGAACCCAACCGGGACTCGGAATTATCAAAGGAAAAGTCCGCCGCTTTCAGCATGAACCAGGAATTACAATTCCCCACATGGGTTGGAATCAACTGGAATTAACCCAAGCAAAAAGCATTTTGTGGGAGCATTTACCTGCAAATCCTTGGGTTTATTTTGTCCATTCTTATTATGTTGACCCAACTGATCCGCAAATTCGGGCTGCAACTGTTACCCACGGTACTCAAACTATCACAGCGGCTATTGCCAAAGAAAACCTGATGGCAGTGCAATTTCACCCGGAAAAATCATCTAATATAGGATTGCAAATCCTGTCTAATTTTGTTTCTCAAGTTCGTGAACAAATTGCGGCTTAAGATTTGTGATTTGTCATTTGTGATTTGTCATTTGTTTTGTTACAGACTAATGACTAATGACCATTGACCAATGACTAATTATCATGAGCCTGAGAATTTACGGCAAACGTCCGATTAAAACCTTACCAGGAAAAGAAACCAGACCTACAAGTGCTAGGGTAAGGGAAGCTGTTTTTAATATTTGGCAAGGCGAAATTGCAGATTGTCGCTGGCTAGATTTGTGCGCGGGTAGTGGTTCAATGGGCGCAGAAGCTCTGTGTAGAGGAGCCAGCTTAGTAGTAGGAATTGAACAATCAAGCCGAGCCTGTGCGATTATTCAAGAAAATTGGCAGCAATTAGCTAACAGTGAACAAAAATGGCAGCTATTGCGGGGTGATGTCATTCAACAGTTAAAAATTTTGTCAGGAAAACAGTTTGACAAAATTTATTTTGATCCACCATATACCAGTGGATTATATCAACCTGTCCTAGAAGCGATCGCAGACTATGATTTGTTAGACGCTAAGGGTGAAATCGCCGTAGAACACAATCCCCAAGCCTGGACACCACCAACAATCTCCAATTGGGAAATCTCACGTCAAAAAGTTTACGGTAACACAGCCCTGACTTTCTACAGAATTATTAACTCCGCTACAGACAATGATGGGGATGTAGAATCATAAACTGCAATTCTACATCCCCATTACTCACCAAAATAGGCGGTTAGAAACCGCCCTGAAAATCTATCAACCACCCAATTCGTTGGGACGCTTGTATTGCTTGTATGCAGCGTAAAACAGACCAGCGAGAGTGACGACAATTAGACCAAGGACAATACCTGAAAGCAGGGGTTCAACCACTTTAAATCTCCTGTTTGCAATTATTAATGATTCATATCCCGTTTTTGATTTTACCAAATTACGGCGAATCCCGCTTACCACAGTGTTTTTGAGCGATAACCACTTGTAAGAAAACGGTCATCTGCGCTTGCAGTGGAAATCAAGAACTTTTAAGCTATGTGTAGGAAATGAAAAATTTTATAACCTTACACTTTCACGGCAAACCTTTTGGATAACCAGATTACCAAACCTGAAATTCTAATTCAGCGGATCGCCTTGCTGGCTCTAGCGATACTGCTAGTAATTCCATTGGGCATCTTTGGTGTTCAAATGGTACAAGCTTCAGATCCTTACGTTAAAACAGTTCTTTCCTTAACGGGAAACCCAGAGCAAGGAAACGCTATTTTTCAAATTAATTGTGCTGGTTGTCATGGTTGGCAAGCAGATGGGCGAGTTGGCCCTAGTTTACAAGCTGTTTCTAAACGTAAATCTCGTTATAAGTTGATTCACCAAGTTATTAGCGGTGAAACGCCACCTATGCCCAAATTTCAGCCTAGTACCCAAGAAATGGCTGACCTTTTGAGCTTTTTAGAAACCTTGTAAGGATTTACTTTTCTTAAAAGATATTTTAAAGATGTGGAAATTATTTTCTACATCTTTAATTTTTGTTAACCATATTTTGAAGATAACTGCGGCTGTAATGACATAGATTATGACAGTGTTAATTGCTTAAATCTTTCCCGCAACTGAGTTTATACTCAGCACTTGACTATGAGTGCCGAGGTGGTTGAATGTGTAAAAATGAATTGCGTGATGATGCGATCGCAGTTGGAATAAAAAATGACAGAAGTTCTCCAAATTGGCAACCGTGCAATCCAGGCGACTGAGCTAATTCCTTTGCTGGCAAGTTATCAAATGCTGCCACAATTACTACGGGAATTAATTATTGATGAAGCGATCGCAACTATAGAATGTACACCAGAAGAAATTACCCGCGCTCAACAGCAGTTTTATCTAGAACGACAGTTAAAAACTGATGCGGACATTAAAGCCTGGATGGCCTATCACGGTATCACAGTAGATCAATTAGAAGCTGTCACTATTCGCCGACTGAAAATTGAGAAATTCAAGCTAGACACTTGGGGTAACAAGCTAGAATCTTACTTTTTTCAAAACAAAAGCAAGCTAGATAAAGTAATTTATTCTCTGCTACGCACCCAAGATATTGGACTTGTCCAAGAGCTTTACTTTCGCCTCCAGGCGAAAGAACAGTCATTTGCAGAAGTCGCCAAAGAATACTCTCAAGGCCCAGAAGCCCAAACTGGTGGATTAGTCGGCCCTGTTGAACTACAAGCAATTCATCCGGGAATGGTACAGTTATTATCTAGCAGTCAACCAGGTCAAGTTATACCACCAGCCCGTATAGCTGAATGGGTTGTGATTCTGCGTTTGGAAAAATTTATTCCAGCCCAACTAGATGATCAGATGAAAGCAAGGTTACTGAATGAACTTTTTGAAGCTTGGCTACAAGAACAGCAAAAGCTGCTTTAGCCAGTCTTTGGGAGGTGAGTGATGGCGGGACATTGGCTTTGATGCTGCAATTTTACGACAAACTAAAAACTAATCCAATTAAGTCAGAAGCACTACGACAAGCGCAAATTGATATGCTCAAAGAGCGTGTTAGTTTGGAAGATAATCCCCGAATTCGTGGTGCTGCTTCTTCAGAGTTACATGAGTTGAATGAGCTTGATGAAGATGAATTATCTCATCCTTATTATTGGGCTGGATTTACATTGATTGGTAATCCTTAGTAGTATGACGGCTGGCTGGCGATCGCACTTCAGAGGTAAATTCTTATTAACAACTAACTAAATTGCTGGGCATAAAATCTAGCATAACGACCTTCTAGCCTTAATAATTCCTCATGATTCCCTGATTCGACAATTTGCCCTTTTTCCACAACCAGAATGCGATCGCATCTTCGCACTGTACTCAAACGATGGGCAATAATAAATACTGTCCGGTTCTGCATGAGTCTTTCTAGTGCTTCTTGTACCAAGGCTTCTGATTCGGAATCTAATGCAGATGTCGCCTCATCTAATATTAATATTTGCGGGTTGAGTAGCACAGCACGAGCGATCGCAATTCGTTGTCTTTGTCCACCCGATAAATTTACACCCCGTTCGCCTACCCAAGTTTCATAACCTTCTGGTAACTGGGTAATAAATTGATGAGCGTTAGCAATTTTTGCGGCTGCTATGACTGCATCCATCTCAAAACTGTCTTGTCCAAAGGCAATATTTTGAGCGATGGTTCCTGAAAATATCACCGTTTCTTGGGGAACAATGCCAATTTGTCGCCGCAGACTATGTAAGGTAACATCTCGAATATCAATATCATCGATGAAAACTTCCCCAGAGTTAGGGTCATAAAAACGGGGGAGAAGATTCACAAACGTTGTTTTACCTGCACCAGAAGCACCCACCAAAGCGATCGCTTCTCCTGGAGATGCTAATAAACTAATATCTTGAAGAACGGGTTCACCAGGTTTGTAAGCAAAAGAAATGTGGCGATATTCCACTTTACCTTTAACTGGAGGCAGAGCGATCGCAATTGTTTTTTCTACGACCCTTGGTTGAATCGCCATCAATTCAAACACTCGGTCTAAAGATGCTTCACCTTGTTTAAACTCATTGTAGTTGTTGGTCGTGTGTCCTATCGGGTCAATTAACAATGCAGCAGCCGCCAAATAACTGAAAAAATCTCCCACAGTTAAGTTGCGTTGATAAATTTGCCATGTACCCACCATCAATAAAGATAAAGCACTTAAAGCTTCTAAAAAACCAATGATGGGAATTTGGATAGCTTTGAGCCGTTCTGCGGAATACTTCGCTTTTAAAGAACGTTCGGCTTCATAACCAAAACGAGCAATTTCATAATTTTCGGCTGCAAACGCTTGGACAAGGCGAATTCCGCTGAACACTTCTGTCAAAATAGCTGATAATCCCGATACGCGATTTTGACTTTTAATAGAATACTTACGTAGCCGTTCCCCAAACCAACCAATTAACAAACCCATTAACGGTGCAATCACAATTGTTGCTAGTGTGAGTTGCCAATTCAAATAAATCATATAGATGGGTATGGCGATTAATTGCAACAAACAGGGAATAAAATCATGTAGTAGTTTATTGACAACTTCCCCCACCCGATCTACATCTTCTGTTAGACGGTAAGCTAAATCACCTGTTTTGGCTTGTTCAAAATAGCTTAAATCTAATTTTTGCAAATGGCTGTACACTTGCTTGCGGAGATAATAAGCCACTCTCAAAGCGACTTTAGCCATGTACATATCTTGTACGGACTGAAAAAAGCCACGTACCAAAAATACCAAAGCACAAACACCAGCTATTTGGGCGATCGCTACTACATTACCTTGGCCAAAAGGCGCTGCTAACTTACCTGCAAGATTAATTAACGTTAGTGTCGCCAGCACGTATCCAATAATGCCGATTAAGCCTTTGATAATGTTTGCCCATTGGGGTTTGATATATGGCAGTAGTTGCCAGTAATTAGAACGGGTTTTCAAGCTATGACTTCCAGAATATGATTTTACTTGGTTTGACGCTATCAGTTTTTGTGTAGTTTCAATTCACTAATTTTAAAATTGATTAATGTTTTTCAGATCCATAGCCTGGGACAATCCTCTGAAAAAAGTGAAAAAGATGCTGAACAGCCTATTGTGAGTATCTTCAGAAGATTAAGACATTAATTGAACCGTATTAGCAGATATAGATCCATACTTCCGCAAATATTGCCATTACAAGTTTTATCGGATACATTGCATCTAGCAGTTTTAATACTAAATAAAACAACTGTGTAAAATCCAAATATAAGACTCATATTTGATTTCTAAAAAAACTTAGTACATTTTTATACCTTCTTACCTGTTACCCGTTGAAAGTTCCCTTCCTATGCAAATCTTTTCAGGAATCAAAGCGGATTCCTATATTATCGACCACCCACTTATAATTATTTGGTAAATATTATGAAAAAATTGATTCAACAAGCTATTTTTAGTTTCATCATTTTTTGGTTTTCGCCACTATTAATCCCATTTATCCTAACCACAGAAAAAGAAATTATTACTGCTGATATTAAACGATGGGCTGAAGTTATAAGTTTGCCAGAGCAACACTTGTGGATGCAATTACTTGTCTTACTCTACAAAACACAAGAGTTTAGAAATTTGTACTATTATCGTCTATTTAAAGGTAATTTTAACGGGCGTATTTCGATGTATTTACTGAAAATACTTTACCCAGAATGTCCTTCTCTTTTCTTAGATTCTTCCTGTTGCATTGGTGCTGGTTTATTTATCCAGCATGGATTTAGCACTATTATTATGGCAGATATAGGTGAACAATGTTGGATAAACCAACAAGTAACAATTGGATATAAAGATAAATCAGGTCGTCCCAAAATTGGCAACAATGTTCGGATTACGGCAGGGGCTAAAGTATTAGGTAATATTCAAGTAGGTGATAATGTCACAATTGGCGCAAATGCAGTTGTTGTCAAAGATGTCCCTAATGATTGTGTAGTTGTGGGGATTCCAGCTGCAATTATTAGAAGAAATGGAGTCAAGGTTGAAGAGAAATTGTAAATTAGTTATGGGGATTGCTTGACGATGGATGTTGAGATTTATTTACATAAAAATTAAATCTACATAAATTGTATAGAAAATTATTATGTATCCAGTATGTCTTATAAATCAAAACAAGACTGCTATAAATAAACTCTGATATGTATGACTACTATTATATTTGATAGCAAATAGCACCCTATTGTGATTAATCACAATTTTAGATATAAAAATTTCATGAAGCTCAGTAAAAACCCTTGCTTGGAATTGCTTTATTAGATAAGAGTAATTAGTATCAATAGCTCACAAACAATCTCATCTTCTCCTAGCACCAGGATACCTAAATTGAGAGAAAATGCTTCAGTTACTTTCTCTTTTTTGATCGCAACAGTGGATTAATGATAATCTTTTATGTAATTTTTTGTATGTAATTCTTTTTGGGAGCAAGTTTGTAATCTTTACAATAGTAAATACAATGAAAAACTTTAGCTTGGCAAATATGTTACTGCTGGCTGGTGCTGGAGCAACATTTGTTTTTGCTGCTAGTCCATCTCAAGCAGCAGTGATTAACATCTCAGATTTTACTGGATGGCAGGGTATTGGCAATTTTAGTTTGAGTAATCAGCAAGCCGTACTTTCTTCTGATGAGGGAGTTTTGGATACTGCTGTAGAGTCATTCTTAGGACTACCTAACAGAGCCTTAGATACTTTTAACTCTCAAAATGTTATCAATGGTTCTGCAATTAAAAACATTATTACAGTCCAAGCAGGGGATGTTTTGAGATTTAATTGGCGGTTCCAAACCGATGAGTATCTAAGTTCTGTAGTTTACAACGATTTTTCTTTCTACTCTATTGGTACATCTTTGAATAGACTGGCTGATGTAAGCCAAGTGGGTAATTTTGGCCAAACTGCATCTCAGACTTCCTACACATTCACTACCGCCGGAACATATACCATAGGATTTGGGGTTGTAAATACACTTGATAGGTTTTTGGAATCAAGTCTAACTGTTCGCAATTCTAGTTCTCCTAGTCGCGAACCTGTTCCCGAACCGATGACTATTATCGGTTCATTAACTGCGGGTGCTTTTGGGATAGCTTTACGACGGAAGAGAAAGCAGCAAGGTGCTTTTCAATAAATCTGAGCAGCAATGCGCTTTTATGTGGATATCAGAGAGAGCGATCGCACATCGCTCTTATTTTATGAGTCAAAATAATTAGGGAGATTTCCCTGTTACCTATTTCCTGTTCAAAACTAGATACTACAAAATTTTTTAACTCATTGTACCTGTACCCAATTTGTGAGATTCTAGATAATCGCTGCTATCAAACTTCAACAAACTGGGTAAAAACTTAGATGTCTCCTTCACGTTAGTTAAAGATTAGCCCCTAGTAAATTATCAGACGTGGTGATTGATACGTCTGCTGAGATTGCCTCAAACCAGGTTTCAGGTTATCTAGAATTCCCAATAAATTGTAAAGGTCAAGTTGACCAAGAATTTTATGGATTTGGAGAATACAAAAAATACTGGTGCAGAACTCAAATAAATATGTATAAATTTTGCTCCAGAATTAACCATACCTAAACCCTTAACTATTATTTGACTATTAGGACAAAGACATGGAAGATAAGCTGATGCTGATGATTCCTGGCCCGACACCGGTGCCAGAAGCAGCCTTACTGGCCTTAGCCAAACACCCCATCGGACACCGTACCAGTGAGTTTAGTAACATTTTGGCAGAGGTGACAGCTAACCTCAAATGGCTGCACCAAACCGAAAGCGATGTATTGATGCTGAATGTCAGCGGTACAGGTGCAGTAGAAGCGGGGATCATTAATTTTCTTTCCCCAGGCGATCGCGTTTTAATTGGTTGTAATGGTAAATTTGGTGAACGCTGGGCTGAAGTTAGCCAAGCCTACGGTTTAAATGTTGAGACTATTACTGCGGAATGGGGTAAACCTTTAGACCCAGCACAGTTTGCTGAAAAACTGCAAGCCGATACAGCTAAAGAAATCAAAGCTGTTGTTATCACCCACAGTGAAACATCAACCGGTGTTCTCAATGACTTAGAAACCATCAACCGCCACGTTAAAGAACATGGTGAAGCTTTAATCATTGTTGATGCTGTAACTAGTTTGGGTGCATTCAACTTACCTATTGATACCTGGGGACTAGATATAGTCGCCTCCGGTTCGCAAAAAGGTTACATGATTCCCCCTGGGTTGGGTTTTGTTTCTGTGAGTGCTAAGGCATGGGAAGCTTATAAAACAGCTAAATTGCCAAAATATTATTTAGATTTAGGGAAATACCGGAAATCTGCGGCTAAAAATACCACTCCTTTCACTCCCCCAGTGAATTTAATTGTGGCGCTGCATACTACCTTGGGGATGATGAAAGCAGAAGGTTTAGAATCCATTTTTGGCAGACATGAACGGCAAAAGAATGCTACCCGTGCAGCTATTAAAGGATTAAACTTACCGTTGTTTGCCGCAGATAGCTATGCTAGTCCAGCAATTACAGCAGTAGCACCGCCAGATATTGAAGCGGATAAAATTCGTTCGTTAATGAACAAGCGTTTTGATATTGCTTTAGCCGGTGGTCAAGACCATTTGAAAAATAAAATTTTCCGTATTGGTCACTTGGGCTTTGTCAGCGATCGCGATATCCTTAGCTGCATAGCATCCCTAGAAGTTGTGCTGTTAGAACTAGGCTATGAAAACTTTACTCCTGGTGCTGGTGTAGCGGCAGCAGCTAGAGTACTCAATGGTTAACAGTTAATCATTAATGGTCAATCGTCAATGGTTGAAAACTAAAGATAAATGACCAAAATTAAAAGAGCGAGTAGAATAACCATCTTTAACTCGCTCTTTCAACCTGCATTTAAATAAGTAGGATTGGTAAAAGTTAATTGTCCTATCTATCAGCCTCGTTCCTAGGCAGGGTGGATGTGACATACCTTAATTCTCCCCCATGAGCATTCATACTTAAACAGTTTCTAGCCAATCATAAATTTGTTCTAACTGTTCCATCGTAATCAACCCATACTGCCAAAGAATCATCGGCAAAGGCCCAGGATCTTGTTCCCGATGCCGTAAAGCTACTGCTAGAGATGCTGCCGAAATTGACAAATCTTCCTGTAAAAAATGAATCAGTCGTGAATATGTTGATGGTGACATTTGTAACTCACCTCCTTGTTTAGTTTGTATGGTCATATATCTATTCACCATTCCTCTTTTGTCCGCAGCTACTACTTCAGTTGAGACTATGCAATTACCGGATTAAGATCCCAAAATATTGCTTGATAATCCTTAAATAGAACACTTTTTTCCCAAAATTGAGCAATCTCAGGCTCTAAATTATCGGTTTGTTTAATTTTCTAGCGGCACTTCAGCAAGTTAAATTAGCTTCATCCTCAATTTGCCTGAGTGTTCTATTTAATTACACTTTAAGTAACAAAGATTCCATAGCCTATGCTCCCTTATGAGAGACTGTTTACACTTACGCCAAAAGGAAGATTTTTCGCAATGAAACCTTAAGATTGTTATTTTACCTCTTAAGTAGTTTTTTTGACTATTTTTGTAATCATATTAGATGCCCTAGAGACAATTTGCCAGTTTATATCTACTTAACAGTTTTTTTACAAAAAAATTATTGATTAGATATTTTTCTAGCTTATTCAACAAGGTTTTTAGGGCTTATTACCGTAAACTACTGTTCTGTAAAAATTTAATTTTGACACTATCTCCTAACTTGAGCTTTAATTCTTTGGCTCGTCCTGCACGCAGTTCAATTACAGTATCAATTGGTACGTTTGGCCCATAAGTCCCACAAGGTTCACTAGGACAAGGCGGTGCAGCAACCTGAATATACTTCACTACCCCATTTTGTAAAAAGACCATATCCAGCGCCACAGGTACATTCTTCATCCAAAACTGCACAGGTTGTGCCGAAGGAAACTTGAATAACATACCGCGATTATCTGGTAATGCAGGTCTATTCATCAAGCCTTTTGCCTGCTGTTCTGGAGTTACTGCTACTTCCAACTCAATTTTTGTCCCGTTAGGAACAACCGCTGTAGCTGAAATTGGTAGTGTCTGACCAGTGGCTGTTGGTACTTGAATAGGAGTTTTAGCCGTTGTTTGGGTAGAACATCCCATCAGAAACAGACTGAGCATAATTGGTAGTAAACTTAGCCAACGTATCATAAAATTTGCCATTTTGTTATTTAAATTTTGATTTTACAGAATTTCCCCCAGAAAGCCCACTTCTTTTGGTATCTTTTTTGGTCTTATGAGCAATTATGGCTTCATCATTGTTGCGTTAAGTTAAAATAGCACCGCCCATCAACCTGTCATATCGGTATTTCAACTCTTCTTTCATCAAATACCAGCGCTCTAAAGTCACATCTATTTCTATGACTTTCTCGGCGGCTTGCCGTGCTAAGAGTAATATTTCTTCATCTTCTACTAAACTAGCTAAGGTAAAATCTGGCACGCCCGATTGACGGGTTCCTAAGACTTCGCCAGGGCCGCGAAAACGCATATCCATTTCTGAGATGAAAAAACCATCCTGGGATTGTTCCAATACTTTCAACCGTTGTTGAGCATCAGGATTTCGGGAACTGCTCATTAGCAAACAAAACGACTGAGCCGCACCCCGACCGACACGTCCCCGTAATTGGTGTAGTTGCGATAAACCAAAACGTTCTGCATTTTCAATGAGCATCACTGTCGCATTAGGTACATCTACACCCACTTCAACTACAGTTGTAGATACCAAAATCTGCGTTTGGTTATCTCGAAATTTCGTAATTGCTTCGTCTTTTTCGGCGGAACTCATCCGCCCGTGCAGCAACCCGACTTGAAAATCGGCAAAGACGCTTTCTTGTAACTTTTGATGCTCTTCTACGGCCGATCGCAAATCCAATTTTTCTGATTCTTCTACTAACGGCAACACTACATAAGTTTGCCTACCTTGGGCAACTTCCCGGCGGATCAGATCGTAAGCATGGCTACGTTGCTGGCTAGTTAATGCCGTAGTTTGAATTTTTTGCCTTCCCGGTGGTAACTCATCAATTTGGCTGACATCTAAATCCCCGTGAATTGTTAACGCTAGTGTCCGAGGAATGGGAGTCGCTGTCATTGTTAATACATGGGGTTGTTCGCCTTTTTGTTGTAATAGCGCTCGCTGCTTCACCCCAAAGCGATGTTGTTCATCTATCACCACTAACCCCAAGCGATGAAAGTTTACTGGGTCTTGAATTAAGGCGTGAGTTCCTACTAATAAAGGTAATTGCCCTGTTTCTAAGAGTGCGTGAATTTCTCGGCGTTTGGCAGTTTTGGTGGAACCTGTGAGTAATTCCACTGGTAAATGCAACAAATTAAACCAGCTAACTAATTTGCGATAATGCTGTTCGGCTAATACTTCTGTAGGAGCCATTAAAGCACCTTGGTAGCCAGATTGTATTGCCGCTAAAATTGCTACCACCGCCACGACAGTTTTACCGGAACCAACATCGCCCTGTACTAGACGATTCATTGGTGTGGTTTTCTGCAAATCATTTAAAATATCATTCAGAACTCTTTGCTGTGCGCCAGTTAATTGAAATGGTAAGATTTCGTAGAATTTTTCAATTAATTGACCTTTAGGTGCAAGAATAGCACTGGTTTGAATAGCTTTGGCTTGCTGTTGACGTTGGAGTAAGCCGAGTTGTAGATAGAAAAATTCATCAAAGACCAGACGACGACGGGCAGATTGTAAGGTATCGCTATCAGTAGGAAAGTGGATATTAGCGATCGCATCTTTCAATTCCATCAAATTATACTTTTCCCGCAAACCTTTAGGTAGCGGGTCTTTGAGAGCAGCCGCCGCAGGCAAAACTGCTGTTACCGCCTGACGCACCATATTTGCCATCACCCCTTCCGTTAGGGCATAAATTGGCACTACTCGCCCAATTGTCAGCGACTCAATTGTGTCACCTGGATTTGCTAAAACTTCTAGTTCTGGGTTATCCAGTGTCAAGCCATATTTACTTTCTTTCACCAACCCACAGGCGGCTATTACACTACCTATTTGGTAGCGGCGTTTCATACTTTCTTGCCAACCACGGCTAGTAAACCGCGCCCCAGCTGAAAAGCGACCAACTTTAATTTGACCTGTATTATCTTTAAGTACCAGTTCTAAAATTGATAGCTTTTGATTTTTTGGGCTAGTAAAACAATTGCAGCGCTTTACACTAGCCACGATAGTTACTGTTTCACCCGCCTGCAACTCGCGGATATTTACCTGACGCGCATAATCAATGTGGTCGCGGGGATAGTAAAACAGCAAATCCCGCACAGTATACAAATGCAAAGCTGCTAATTTGTCAGCTTTGCGAATACCTATTTCTGGTAAGTCGCTAAGTTTTTGGTCAATTTTTGGCGCTAGTCTCCGACTCACCTCATTCACAACAGGCGTAGCCTTGGGAACTTTAGATTTATAAATCCTCCCCTGCTCCCCTGCTCCCCTGCTCCCCTGCTTTTCTATCTCCTCCGGGTCTTCTTGCTGCTTTTGCAATTGGTCAAGATACCTACGAGTTGTAGTAATTAAATTTTGTCTATCTTTGACTGCCAAATTGGGATAACTGGCAAATTTTGTCGCCAATTCTTGCCAACGGCGACGTTCAATAGCCGGGATAGCAGCTGGAAATTTCCCAAAAGTCAAGCTGAGAAATTCACTAAAGCGGTATTGTTTGCCCATCAAGTCTATAAAGCCATGTTCTGCTTCTATTGCCAAGGCTTTATGCAAGCGTATCCAATCTGGTGTGTCATTAGTCATTGGTTGTTTGTCAATAGTCAATAGTCAATAGTCATTGGTGATTGTGGTCATTTGACTTTGGACAAAGGACAAAGGACAAATGATTAATCCTCATACCAACTTGAGCGCCAAGCCGCTTCGGCTTCTGCAATCGAACGTTCCCGTTGCTTTTTTTGATATTCCCGTCCGAGTTTTTGGAGTTGTACTAGGATATTCCGAATTTGCTTACGGCTAGAAGCTAGTGTCGTATCAGCAAATTCAATTTCTCCTAGTCGCAGATTAATGGCCATAACCTGTGTCAAGCTAGATTCATCTTCATCTTGGTCATTGTCAATTTCAATTACCAAGTTTAAAAGATTTGGCGGCCCTGGCATAACTTCGGCGGCGGCTTCTGATGCGGCGGCGGCTGCTTCTAAAATTGGTTCTGGGACTGTTTTGGGTAAAATATCAGCTTTTTGCAACAACACGTTTGTGTCGTGAGATATTTTTTTGAGTGCTTGTTGCGTCAATTCTTCTAAGCTATTTTGCCATTTTGCCAGTTCTACAGGGTTAGAAGAGTCAGGAGGATTGAGTCGTGAATTCTCCACAATAAGTTCTTCGTCATCCCCTTCATTTTCTTCAACATTCTCATCTTCTGTAACTGCTTCACCATTAATATAGGTGAGTAATTGCTCAGATAGCTGTTTTCCTAATTTGCGGATGGCTTGTTGCAATTTCTGCCGTTGATTTAAAGACAACTTTAAAAAGTTTTCGGGATAACCTTGAGTACACAGATGGTAACTTGCCAGAATCAACTGCTTCCGCACGGCTTCACCTAAAAGGGTGAGATAGATAGTATAGGCGCTTTGAAGTTCTGCGGCGATCGCCCGTATCGCTTCTTCCAGCATTGCCAAATCCCGATCAATTCGCTCAATTGCTCTCGCCATATCTTTTCTTAATTGCCCATCATCCGATTTTAGATTTTAGATTTTGGATTTTGCGGAAAGTTGAGCCAGTGCGTTGGGGAGACATCGCCGTGGGCGGGTTTCCCGACTTGAGGCGACTGTCGTTGGCTTTGCCGACTTGTAGCAACTGGCGTTGCGTGGGCGGGTTCCCCGACTTGAGCAAACTTTCCCAGACAGATTGAGAATCGCTCTTTGCATCTAGCTTCCGTCAATCAGTTTTTCAATTGGTATCCAACTGATTTTGGTACAAATGTACGCAGTTATCTTCTAATAATAAAATACAGGTCAGTTTAATGTAACTGACCTGTCTTAAAAAAGTCATTTGTCCATAGTCAAAAGTCAATAGTCTATAGTGATGAATTTTGACTATTGACCCTTGACCATTGACCATTGATGACCAAATTACTTAGCTCCGATTTGAGCCGCAACTTCATCAGCAAAGTTAGTTTCTTGTTTTTCAATGCCTTCGCCTAGGATGTAGCGCACAAAGCGGGTGACGTCTACTTCTTCACCGACTTTAGCCTTAACTTGCTTGACCAATTCTTCTACAGAAATACTTTGGTCACGGATGTAAGGCTGATCGAGCAAGGTCATTTCTTTGAGACGTTTGTCAATCCGTCCTTGAACAATCTTTTCTCTGATGTTCTCAGGTTTATTTGCCAAATCGTCTTTGCCCATTTCGATGTCTTTTTCTTTTTGGACAACGGGAGCAGGGATTTGGTCTACGCTGACATACTCAACGTTGGGACAAGCTGCAACTTGCATAGCAGCGTTCCGTGCCAAGTTTTGGAATTCTTCGTTACCCGCAGCTGCTTCAGTGGCGGATTTAATCTCAACCAGCACCCCAACACGACCACCAGTGTGGATATAGCTATCTACTACTCCTGGTGTACCCTCTGGTAATGCGAAGTTGATAAAACGGCGTACCTGGATGTTTTCACCGAGTTTAGCAATTGTTTGCTTGATAAATTCATCTACAGTAACGCTGTTATCTTCGATGTAAGGTTGAGTCAGCAAAGACTCAATACTATCGGCATTAGCAGCTTGCTGTGCAAGACTCTTAACTAGAGATTTAAA
Organism: Nostoc sp. C96; assembly: GCF_059384975.1. Lineage (NCBI taxonomy): Bacteria > Bacillati > Cyanobacteriota > Cyanophyceae > Nostocales > Nostocaceae > Nostoc > Nostoc sp. C96. The sequence goes on from NZ_CM182020.1 coordinate 4,979,599, forward strand.
AGCCTCATTTCGGGCAACGAAATCGGTTTGACAGTTAACTTCTAGTAGTACGCCTACTTTACCATCAGGGTGAATGTAGGTGTCTACTAAACCTTCAGCTGCGATGCGATCGCTTTTTTTACCCGCAGAAGTGATACCCTTTTTCCGTAGCCAATCTGTAGCTTGTTCAATGTCGCCGTCGTTTTCTTTCAGCGCCTTTTTACAGTCCATCATGCCGGCACCAGTTTTTTGGCGTAGCTCTTGGACGAGTTTTGCAGATATTTCCGCCATGTTGCCTCAATTCCTAACTTGACCTAGAGTTTTTATCGCTTACGGGCGTTGAGTATTTCTATCTTACTCAGAACAGAAGAAAGTCTGAAGTCTGAAGTTTGAAGTCTGAAGTTTTATTTTTCATACTTCAGAACTTCATTCTTCATCCTTTATTCCTCCTCTTCGTCGTCGGGAATTAACGAGTCAGAGTAGTCACTTTCGTCGTATTCGTAATCTTCCTCTCCACCTTCGTAATCTTCGTAATCTTCTTCTGCATCTAGCTGACCATGACGGCCTTCATAAATTGCATCCGCCAATTTGCCAACTATCAGCTTAATAGATCTAATAGCGTCATCATTTGCGGGGATAGGAATATCTACAACATCTGGGTCACAGTTAGTATCCAACATGGACACAATGGGAATGGACAGTTTCTGACATTCTTGAACTGCGTTATATTCCCGGCGTTGATCTACAATTACTACCACGTCAGGGACTTTCCGCATGGTTTTAATCCCACCCAGGTATTTTTGTAGCTTTGCCATTTCCCGACGCAGCATCGAAGCTTCTTTTTTCGGCAATAAATCAAGAGCGCCGTTTTCTTCGCGGCGTTCTAAATCTTTGAGGCGTTCTACCCTAGTTTTAATGGTTGCCCAATTAGTGAGCATTCCACCTAACCAACGCTGGTTAATATAGTGAGAGCCACAACGAGATGCTTCTTGAGCAATGATTCCGGCTGCTTGACGCTTTGTGCCGACAAACAAGAATTTTTTTCCTTGCTCGGCTTGGGTTCTCATGTAGCTGTAAGCGTCTTCCATCAACTGGGCTGTTTGCACCAAATCGATGATATGTACACCATTGCGGGAAGTATAAATGTACGGCGACATTTTTGGATTCCAGCGACGGGTTTGGTGTCCAAAGTGAACACCTGACTCCATCATTTGAGCCAATGAAACGACTGGCATATATTCTTAACTCCTATTCGGGTTAAACCTCCACCCAGGTGTATTTTCTCTAAAAGAAAACACCCGAACTCCTGGATGTGCGGAATTTAGACAACTCTACTAGGGTAACACAGTTATGCTAATTGTGAATAAAAGCAATGATTTGATAGAGGTAGTTGCTTAGTCTCTACTTCTTCTGGTTGGCATTACTTAAAGCATAAATAGACAATTCTCGGAAAGAAACATTATTCTCGCGTGCAATCTTATATAGCTTTTGAAATGACTCAACGACATCCTTGGGAACTTCACAGCCTCTTGCTTTTTCTACCCAATTAAACTGGGCTGTGGTTGGAGGTTCATCCAGTTTCCAATCCCACACGTAGACTTCAAAAGGAGATTTTATCGTTCCGCAGATTATTGGAACAGTAAAGCGAGTCAGAAGCTTCATCTTATCGTTTATGGGCAGCAAACCAACCCGATCCTCGATGGCTTTAACTAGCTGGGGTTTAGCAGGCTGTAATTTTTCCACTTTATACAACTTCAGCAGGTTGGTATAAGCAATCTGTACATACATCGGCCAGGCATCTTCACTATCTGGTTTCGTTGTTGTCTCTAGTTCCAGAGCTTTTAGCCCATACTGTTCAGCTTTTTTCCTGTCTTTTGCTACCAATTCTCCCTTCAGATAAATATCTGACAGATGAGCCGCCGCCCTCAAAGAACCATCAACAACAGCTTGGTCATAAAGCTGGATTGCTTCTTGAGAAGTCTTGGGAGTAACCTTAACCTTACCGTTTCTAATGAGGTCAGCTAATTCTACCCTAGCCGTTTTGGAACCCAGGTTTATAGCAATACGGAAATACTTGGCTGCTTCCTCTGGCTGTGGTTTTCCTAATCCTGTTGCACTTTCATCAGTATATAGCTTTGCCAGTTCAATAGCGGCATCACTATCGCCAGCAGATATGGACTTTTTGTACCACTCAATTGCTTTTGGCAAATCGAGTTTGACATAATCGCCATAACGATACATCTGGGCTAACCAATACATAGCATCGGAGGAACCTTTTTGAGTAGCCTGCTGAAAGTAAGCTAGTCTTTTTTCACTGGCTTGTGCAAAAGTCTTGGTGTCTCCTGCTTTTTGAGCTTTTTTTGCCCTCTCGGTATAAAGACGGCCGAAATAGGTTTCAGCCTCTAACGCTCCAAGTGATTGCGCTTGATTGAAATATTTTTCCGCCTTGGCTAAGTCTTGCCCAGAAACTCCTTCTCTCCCATAGAGATAGGTTTCACCAATTGCCAACATAGCCGATGCGTTACCATTTTCAGCAGCTACTAACCACCAGTCAAATCCATCTTTTTTATTGGGTTTTGTCTCTCCCCAACCCCAATAAAGCTGCTGTCCATAGGCAAATTGGGCGCGACTAAAACCGCGGGTTGCTGCTCGTTTTAACCAATAGGCTGTACGTTCTGGGTCAGTAGCAATTCCCTCGCCAGCGTTGTAGGCAATTCCCAGTAAGTACTGAGCTTCGGCGTCTCCGCCCTCGGCAGCTTTTTGGATATCGTTGATTGATTTTTTAGCTAAGGTCTGCCTTAGTAGTTTGTAGCCATCCTTAACAATATCGTACTGATTTCTTTCCAATCCTGTTTCCAGCAACCGAGTTTGTCCAGTGGCTACTGTCGGAGCTACCAAAGCTTCACGGAACTTAAAGTTAAACAGCACTCCTTCCTGATAGGGACGCTGTCTCCCATCCGTGGTTTTCCTCACTTGCTCGTTTACTTGCTCGTATACAGTTGGTAATGAAGATCCTGGTTGAGAAATTGCCTTGGCAAAGGCTTGAGTAAAAGGGCTGTTAGACGCACCAGGATCTCCATCAAAAGCAACTTGACCTGGTGAAGCCGCAAATAAAATAAAAGTGTCGGGGCCATCAGGGTTGACATTCATCTTTGCTAGTCCGGCAGGCCCTCTACTACCTCGATGCCCAGGATTGAAAGGATTATTGCGACAGGCATCCAGGACGAAGATTACTTGTGAAGCCTTTGACTCACTTAGGTAGTTCAGAATACCAAGCTGTGCATCCATCGCTTGATCAATATAGGCGGCTTTACTTGGCACAGAAAGAAGCTTAGATTTAGCTGGAATCAGATAGTTATGTCCGTCAAACTGCACCCCATGTCCAGCAAAGTAAAATAAGGCTGTGACGTTATCACCAGAGCTATCTATCTTTCTGACGAATCCATCTCTAGCTTCTGTCAAAGCTCCTATGGTTGGATTGATCACTAATGTTACCTCAAAACCAACGGACTCTAGCTCTTGCTTGACCAGTTTTGCGTCACTTACTGGCAAACTTAGAGGGTCTTCAGGATAGTCATCGATACCTACAACTAAGGCAAAGCGTTTTGATGCACCCAGTTTTATTCCAGTGAGTGCTGGAGTTGTTTCTGCGGCTTTAGACTGATTAATAGCTATGGGGAATAGTAGTATGGATACCCCTGATACAGCCAGGGAAAGTACTATTGCCAACGGAGTCAACTTCAATTTCCAGGCTGAAAACAAAAGCATAGCCTATCTTATCTCCAATAAGCAGGGGAGCCAGCTAACGATGAAGTTGTGTGGTGAGAAATTATTGAACTTTCTGCGATCGCCCCTGCAAAAATCTCTCGACACCTCTTACTTTCGTCAATTTATGTAATTATACTCAAGCTGGCGTTAAACACAGAAAATATTTCGGAATTTTTAACGTGGAGGCAGAACCTGGATGAATTCAATCTTTAGGTTGGGGTGAGCGCACATCTAGCGATAACTTTGATACCACGGCTAGGAAAACCAAATTTTTTGGCGATCGCCCCTCAGATTAGTAAGTTTCGGGATAGCGATGCCTGCGGCAACTCATTCGGAAAACGCATTATCTCTTCAACTTTTCCGAATTGAATCTCACCCCAAACCAAATTTTTCAAGGGAGTTTGGTGTAGTTTTTAATTTTGTAATTACCCAAAAATCATAGAAAAAATGCGTAGATTGGGTTTCACTGCTTATCCTTCGAGAAGCAAGTTACAACACAACCTACACAAATTTGACATTAACTGAATTGATTAACGTCTTCTACTACCAAAACCACCGCTGCGGCTAGGAGTTCGACTCCGACCGCCACTGCCAAAACTACTACCGGAATTACGTCTGGTAGTGCTAGATCTTCCAGATGGTCTTAGTTCACTGCTACCAAAACCAGAACCGCTAGGACGGTTGGTAGTTCTTGATGGAGTTGTAGTGCGGACATTAGAACCACTAGGATATGTCCTTCTAATATTGCCTGTAGTGCGGAAAGCTGTACGATTTCTTACAGCGGCGGGGGGCGCATTATAGCGGCTGCGGTAACTGCTAACAGCTTGATCATAGGTAGAACCGTAACCACCAAAACCAGTTAGAACTCCGCCTGGTTGATACATAGGTGGCACATAATATTGGGGTCTAAATAACAGACTACCAATTGCTTGACCTGCGATACTTCCAGCTAAAGAACCAGCAAAGGGCGACCAAAAGCTGTTTTCTCTCCTGACGACAACTGTTTCTTGTTGTCCCGTTTGGGGATTATTTTGAGTTTGCGTAACGTTGTGGACGTACTCAATTTTGAAGTCTTCTGTGAGATATAAAGCTGGCTGTCCGTTTTCTACTTTCAGGTAAGATTTTTTACCTGCTTTGATTTCTTCGTCGGTCAGCCGTGCCATTTGCACATTTTCGGTTGTAAAGGTTGGGGGTGTACTATTTAGTAAAAATAGCGTGTATTCCCCTGTACTATCGTCATAAGTAGCTTGTTGTACTTGATACTGACCATCACTCAATCTGGTGGCAGTAGAAGTTTGGCTAACATTGCGGCCTGTGGGAGTAGTTTGCTCTCCGCCCCCGCAAGCAACAGTTGTTATGCACAAACTCAAGGCTAAAACAACAACTGTAAATTTACGTAATATGGTCATGATCATTGCAGTATTGTCTTATCTCCGAGCTTAACAACTTCTGAAAATGGTTGGTGTGCGGACAACCCAACAATCTACAAAGGTATCAATTCTGGGTAATATTGCAACAAATCATCGTTGCTCAATTCATCCCCTAACTGTGCTGGCGAAAAATGTACTTGAATCGCCCGGAATTTGTTTTTGTATTGCAAATTTATCAAGGCTCTTAAACCTTCTTTTAGTGCTTGAATATTTGCCAGGTCGGTTTCTAACTCTGGGACTTCACCTTCAAAAGCTACGGTAATCATCACTACAACGTTACGTGTAACTGGAATCGAAAAGGGTTCATCAAAACCAGAGGGAGAGTCCCAATCAATATCAGCACCATATCTTTCGGCGGAGTTAGTAAATAACTCGTTAACGTAATCGCCTGCTTCGCCTTCGCTCCAAAATACATCGCCTTCGTTGGCAGCAGAAGTCCAATATTCATCGTAGCGCAGCAGAGTTTCACTAAGTTCGACTAATACCTCTCCTAAAACTTGCAAGTCGCCATCAGCATCAATTGCTTCTCTTGCAGAATGATTTAATACACCTAAAATTGGGGCGATATCCGACCCACCTAAGTGAATAAACAACCGACAGACTACATAGCGAGTCCGACCAACCATTCTATTAAAGGTATCACGCATTTGCTACCTCCAAAAATCCGTTTTTGGGAACATAGAGATTTTCTTATTCATTGATATAGTGAAAGCTTTTGAGAAAATCTACAACTATATTTAACGAAAGTGATGCAATTGTGGAAATTTCACTGGATTTATCTGCTAAAAATGCCGCATCCAGTTGCGAGGGATTAATAAATTTTTTACCAAAGTAGGGATTATCGTATACTGTCAATGTCTGGGCGCTGGAATTAGTCAAGATGGTTTGCGTAGGCGCTCTAAAGAAATTTATTTTCGCTGCTAATTCGAGATTTTTTTTCATTTGCCGAATAGTCTGAGCATGACTAATAGCTTGTTCGATGAGGGTGGTCAATTGCTTCACCCGATGGGATATTTTTATGTCTAATTCGGGTACATTTTCTTGATTAAGTATTTCTATCACTTGGTAAATGCTTTTGTGTGTACTAGTGGCATCCCTAAAAGGGAGAATGGCCAGACAAGCTGTGGGTAATAAAGCTTCATCGCTGTCTACCCGGAATGTAAAGACAGTCCGGCGACGACCAATTTCCATACTAGGCGGTTGTTTGATGATGCGATATTCTTGGGCGATGTGGAAATAAGCGCCAGCGAGGGCAAAATTCGCTTCTGGTTCAAGGGCGGCATCGACGATAATGCGAATAGTTGGCGGTGTTTCGTTAAAAAAGTCGCCTGGGTCGTCGGCTTCAAATTTTTGGATGATTGAGCGATCGCCTTTTGGACTAAGATCAACCCATTCACAAATCATTCCTTCGGTTTTTAGCCCAAATCGTGAGGCGGAATGCAGTTTAGCCCCGGTTAAGGTTGCACCTGTTAAGTCTGCACCAATCCATTCTGCTTTAATTAATGTTGCCTCAGTTAAATTTGCATGAACAAAACTTGTATTAGTTAAGTTAGCATTGCTTAAGTTGGCTCCCATCAAGTTCGCACCACTCAATTTCGCGCCGCTTAAATCAGCCCAACTGAGATTTGCACCACTCAAATCAGCCCAACGAAGATTCGCCCCGCTTAAATCTGCACCGCTAAGATTGGTATGGGTGAGATTTGTCTGTTTAAATTCAGCATCGCGTAAATTTGCGCCGCTGAGGTCTGTTCGATGCAAATCAGCGGCGTTTAAGTTTGCCATTTCTAAATTTGCACCAGCCAAAGAACTCCCTTTGAGACTAGCTTCGCTCAAGTTAGCGCGACGAAGATTGGCTTTGCGGAGTGTAGCTTCCCGTAAATCAGCATTACTGAGGTTAGCTTCAAATAAGTCAGCACGGCTCAGTTCTGCCCGAATTAACTCCGCACGTACTAAAGAAGCACCTCGCAATTGAGCGCGGCTGAGATCAGCACGAATCAAGTTTGCCACATTCAGACTGGCATGATTCATGATTGCACCAACAAAATTGACACCACTCAGACGAGCGACATTCAACTTAGCATGGCTCAAATTAGCATCGCTGAGATTCGCTCCACTCAAATTTACTACACTCAAATTAGCTTCGCTGAAATTTATTCCACTGAGTTTGGCACCACTCAGGTTCGCTTCGCAAAGTTCGATACCGCTAAAATTTGTAACCCCTGCTGCGTATTGTTCGAGTAATTCCTCTACAGTCATTGATGCTACCCATAAATATAAGTTAAAAGTTAAAAGTCAAAAGTCAAAAGAATTAAATTAGTTTCCTTAGTTGATAAAGTATGCAGAATATTAAGTGAAAAATACGCTGACAAAATCAATTATGAATATTGGTATTTTAGGTTTGGGATTAATAGGCGGTTCTTTAGGTTATGATTTGCGATCGCAAGGTCATCATGTCTTAGGAGTAAGTCGCCGTGAATCTACCTGTCAAACAGCAGTAGCCCTTGGTAGTGTCGATGAAGCCTCTGTAGATATGAGTTTGTTAGCAGCCGCAGACATTATTTTTGTTTGTACGCCTATCGCCCTTATTGTTCCCCAAGTTGAACAGTTAATTACACATCTTTCTGCTGCTACGATTATTACTGATGTTGGTTCGGTGAAAGCACCGATAGTCCAAGCAATTTCTCCGCTGTGGGAAAGGTTTGTGGGTGGTCATCCAATGGCGGGAACAGCAGATAGCGGGATAGAAGCGGCGCAAAAAAATTTATTTGTTGACAGACCTTATGTACTTACACCAGATGCGACAACACCCAAAGATGCGATCGCTATTTTAGAAGAAATTGTGCGATCGCTGAAAGCTAAAATCTACCATTGTCAACCAGAACAACACGACCGTGCTGTGAGTTGGATTTCTCATTTACCCGTCATGGTGAGTGCAGCATTAATTACTGCTTGTACGGGCGAAAATGACCCAGAAGTTTTAAAATTAGCTCAAAATTTAGCTAGTTCTGGCTTTCGAGATACTAGCCGTGTCGGTGGTGGAAATCCTGAATTAGGGGTAATGATGGCACACTATAATCGCCAAGCATTGTTAGGGTCATTGCAACAATATCGCCAAAATATCAATGAATTTATTAATTTAATTGAACAGGAAGATTGGATAACTTTAGAAGCCAAGTTGCAATCAACACAACAAACAAGACCTTTATTTACAGATTAGGAAGCGTTGCAGGCGTAAACACTCAGTAATTATCCCGCAAGTTGTGTTTCCATGTTTCTGCATAGATACACAAAATACTGACAAGTCTATTACTTGGCACTATTCAACTATTAACTGCGTCATTTGCCTCAATCAACTAAATGTGCGTTAGTTTAACTGGTGCAGCTATCAAATGTTATAAATAAACCTTGTATATTCCATATAATTACGTACTAATGTTTACTTATTTTCGTTATAAAGGCATACGAATTCAAGCTTGGGTAGTTAATAAATTATTAATTACATTTAGGCAATCTCCTTTCATCCAGATAAGTTGGCCGTCAATTCAGCGTTTTCTACCGATTCTGTTTGCAGTCTCATTTACCGCAGTAGTGCTGCTAAACAATTTCAGTCCTGCAAATGCTCAAATATCTTCGTCACCCCGTCAAGAAATTCGCGGGGTTTGGCTGACTAATAATGACTTCGACATTATGAAGTATCAAGCCAAAGTACAGGAAACTATGGCGCAATTGCGGCGGTTGAACTTTAACACAGTCTATCCCGTAGTCTGGAATGATGGTTATACAAAATATCCCAGTGCGGTAGCACAACAGTTGGGTATTCCCTTTTTCTTCAAGGGTGCAGAAGGACAAGATGTAATTGCTGACATTATTACCCAAAGCCGTCGCCAAGGGTTACTAGCTATACCTTGGTTTGAATTTGGTTTCATGGTTCCTTTGACTTCAGAACTAGCGTCGGCTCATCCGAATTGGCTGACGCAAAAGCAGGATGGTACACAAACCTCAATTACAGCTGCGGGTGAAGTAGCTTGGTTTAATCCTTTTCACCCGGAAGTGCAGAAATTTATTACTGACCTTGTAGTAGAAATTATTAGCAAATACAACGCTGATGGGATTCAATTTGATGACCATACAAGCTTGCCTGTGGATTTTGGTTACGACAGTTACACGATTAAACTATATACAGAAGAAACCGGAAATCCGCCTCCCACTAACCCTCAAGCTCAAGCATGGGTGCAATGGCGGGCAGATAAAATCACAGCTTTCATGTTAAAACTCAATCAAGCGGTGAAGCAGATAAAGCCTAATGCCATTATCTCGGTTTCTCCTAATTACTATGACTTTGCTTATAAGTTTCAACTCCAAGACTGGCTCAACTGGGTAAGGTTGGGTATTGTAGACGAGCTTGTTATGCAAGTTTACCGTAATGATTTAGAAGCTTTTACTAGTCAAATTACCCGCCCCGAAATTATAGAAACACAGCAATATATACCTACTGCGATAGGGATTATGGCAGGGTTGCGAAATCGCCCAGTTTCTTTGTCACAAATTCAGTCTCAAGTACAGGCGGCGCAACAACGTGGTTTAGGTGCTGTGTTTTTCTACTACGAAAGTCTTTGGGACTATGCACCAGAACCAGTGGCGCAGCGACAGGCTGGATTTTTAGCAGTCTTTCCTAACCCTGTTTTGCGGGATACCTCTCAATTCACACGCCGCCAGCCTACTTTTGATACGCTAACATTTCCTTTATATACAAAGGGTTCTGTTAGTCAACCAGGACGAGGCTATTTTGTAGAAGTTTCTGTGGCAGGCGATCGCCCAAAACGTGTTTTATTAGATACAGGGTCAGCAGGTTTAAGAGTTCCCCAGGAATTTTTAGGCAATGCTCCCATCCGCAAAACAGGTCAAATTGTCAAAGAAGTCTTGAGTGATGGGACTATCTTAGAGGGAGAATTAGTTTATACCACCATGAGGATAGGTTTAATCGCCACGGAAGAACCTATTCCCGTGCAGGTCGTTACTAGCCGCAAATGTACTCCTCAAAAACCAAATTGCTCTGCCAAAACTAATACACCATTCTCTGGGATTATCGGTGTCAACTACTCTGAACGAACACTTCCTTACAATCCATTCAGAAAACTTCCAGGAAATCTAAGTAACGGATTAATCGTCACAGGTAATGGTGGTAGTAACAATAACGGTAGCCTCACGCTTGGTTTAACAGCCAAGAATCGAGAAGGTTTTAAGATGACTTCTCTGAAACAGCAACCCGCAATAGATGGGATACCTGGTAATAGATGGGACTCTCGGCTCATCGGAGTTTGTTTAACTATCTCTGGCAGTTCTATGAAAAATAACTGTAATACCAGAATGGTCACTGACACTAGAGCCAGAAATAGTTTTGTGGAATTTAAATCAGCTTCCCTCGCAGGGAAACTCAAACCAGGAAGCTTACGGGGGGAAAATGCTGTGAAGGTAGCTATCCCTAAAATTTTGGACTACAGTCTAGTACCGGGCAACCGTGACGGATTTAATCTATGGAATATTAATATTTCTCCACAAGCAGAATATCCCATATTTGTGAATAGTGGCATTGGATTTTTTGACAAATATGATGTCCTATTTGATTCAATCAATGGGCAACAGGGTTTTCGTATTCGTAGTTAAGGATGTGGTGGCGCAATTTGACTGTGCTAATTTTAGATTTTGAATTTTGGATTGTTTTCAGTACAAGCCTGGCTTTATGTGATCTATGTGTGGGACTGCGATTACTTCGTATATCGACGCGGAGTATAAACTGAGATACTACCATCACTACGTTGAATAGTTTTAGTTTGGCTAGAACCAACAATAATTACTGTTCGCATATCTACTACATCTGGTGTTAACTGGTCAAGAGTAATCACCTTAACTGTTTGTCCTGGTCTGCCGAGATTTCTACCTAATACTATGGGAGTTTCTGGTGAACGATACCGCAGTAATATCTCTCTAGTGGCTGCAAGTTGCCAAGTACGGTCTTTTGAAACAGGGTTGTAAAATGCGATCGCAAAATCAGCTGCCGCTGCCGCTGCAATTCGTTGTTCGATAATTGACCAAGGTTTTAAAATATCTGACAGTGAAATCGCGCAGAAGTCATGTCCCAAAGGTGCGCCAACGGCCGCCGCTGCTGCTTGCATAGCGGAGATTCCTGGCGCAACATAAATTTCGATACTGTCCCATTCTGGTTGAGGATGTCGGTCAAGGACTTCAAACACCGCTGCCGCCATTGCATATATCCCCGGATCACCAGAAGAAACAACCGCTACATATTTACCTGTGGCGGCTAAATCCAACGCCATTGTAGCCCGTGCTATTTCTTCGCGGTTATCAGATTCATGGCATTGTTTGCCATCAGCCAAAGCACCAACTAAATCGAGGTATGTTTTGTAACCTACAAGGTCGGTTGCAGCTTTGAGAATTTCCTTGACTTCTGGAGACATCCAAGATGCAGAACCAGGGCCAGTGCCAATTATGGCTAGTTTACCACGCGCTTGGCCAATGGTGTTTGGGTCTATTGGTTCGGGTGCGATCGCTAGTGCTATTTCAGTAGATGCAGTAGCAATTATTTTACCAGATGAACCTGTTGCCGCCAAAGCGATCGCTTGTGCATCGCTATCACCTTGGGTAAAAAAGCGAGTAACGACACCAAAAGCATTAGCTATAGCATGAATTGACGGATTAGCGGCAATACTAATAGGGGCAAATATTCCAGCTATAGAGGCAGGTGCAAGTTCAGCATCTGCGAGTATTTGCTGTACTGTAGTTAAATTAACATCAGGATGAGTAATGGCGAGCGCTATAGTTTTGGGATGGTAAACCAGACAATTAGCGCTAGAGTGTACCAAACGTTCTGTAACTTGAATTGTCAAGTCTCCCTGAGTATCAATGGGTAACTGACTATTACTCAACCAAGGTGCAGTTCCCTCCAATTTTACCTGCGCTCCCGCTAACAAATCGGAAATAAAAGTTTTAGCATCATCAGGGTTGGCTAAATGATAGCCAGAAGGAGGCGACAACAACGCTGTCCGAAAACGGATATCACCTGTAGTTGTAATCGCTGCTTTCACATCCAGCACCTCAGCAATGCGGCGTGCTAAATCATTCACTCCACTCAACCCACCCAACAGCGGAACTACAGCACTACCATCTTCTGCCACAGCTAACACTGGTGGTTCCTGACGCTTATCACAAATCAAAGGTGCTAAGGTTCTAATCAAAATACCAGCAGCACAAATACCAATCAACGGTGTTCCTGTAGCAAACAACTCACGCAACGTTTCCCCAAAATTTGTGAAACTCACATCAACCCCAGAAGTGCGTCCTGCTAAACCATATAAAGTTGCTTCTGGCAGAACGCTAATTATTGTGCGGGCTATTGCTACACTATTTTGACCCAATACTACAACAGCAGGTGCAACTTTCGTCATCATAAGAGTTGTTGAACTTGAATAGATATCGTGCAAATTGTTGATATCTTTCAAATCAAACCACAGATCAATCCCTTTGCCAAAACAACAAGTATGAGTAGGGTGGGCATTTTCAGCAAAACCTAGATCAAACCAGAATATGGTAGTGAATGCCCACCTTACAAATATCTAAGTTTTTTCAACAATCAAATTATGATTTCTATAGATGCAGTCGGTAATTTCCAAAATCGTGTAAATAATGCTCTACATCTAGGCAATAAAACTAAAATCGCTACTAGTGAGAGTAATATCACTATTGCCTAAACGGGCAAACTCAAACACTGTTCCTGTACCCAAAATATTACCATCCTGGTTATAGAATAAGCTGCCAGTACTTTGGCTATAAACTATCCGCGCATTACTAGCATTGACAAACTCATCATCAGTAACAACTGCAAAGTCAGTTAAAGTCTGTCCGGCACTATTAATAATAGCCTTGAAAGTATTTTTACTCAGCACAATCTTATCTTGTAAGGCTTCAAACTGGCTGATGTAGTCAACACCTAAGCTGGCAGTGAAAACACCTTCAGCTTGGAACAAATATTTATCCTTACCAACTCCGCCTGTGAGCATATCATCACCCAGACCGCCCCAAAGAGTGTCATCTCCTGCTAACCCTTGCAGTTGGTCATTACCATTACCGCCAGTGAGAAAGTTATTTAGTGCATTACCAGTGAGACGGTCATTGCCTGTACCACCAGTGGCATTTTCAATGACATTGTTGGCAGAAAGAGTGAGTTTGAGATTGCTATTAACTGTTTGTGTTGTAGTAATACCTAAATTTACATTGCTAGAAATAGTAGTACCGCGAAAGTCAATCGTATCAATTCCCCCTGTGGTGGTTTCCACAATCCTATCAGTCCCTAAAAGAGTAGTAGCGGTAAACGAATAGGTATCATTTCCATCTCCGCCTGTAAGGGTATTATTACCAGTATTCCCTTTGAGAATATTATTGCCTGCATTTCCTATGCCGTTGATTGCGGCTGTTCCTGTGAGGGTAAGGTTTTCAACGTTCGCTGTTAGGGTTGTCGTAACAGAGGTAACAAGAGTATCAGTAATAGTTGTCGTAACGCTTGTGGTTGTACCCAGACTGGCATTGATAGGAGATGTCAGCTTTAAAACAAAAGTCTCATCTGCTTCATTCAGAGAATTATTGAGAATTGGGATATTGATTACTTGACTAGTCACACCTGGGTTAAAAGTCAAAATTCCTGTGGTGGCGGTATAGTCGGAGCCTGCTGTGGCTGAAGCATTAGCAGTAGCATATTGCACGGTGATAGTTTGACTACTGGCGTTAGAAAGCGTAACGCTATAAGTCACGTTTTGAGCATTGCCTTCAACAATAGTCTGGTTAGCACTGAGGTTAATTTTAGGTTGCAAATCATCATTAACAATGGTTGCCGTAACGGGTGTGGTTGTGCCAATTATGTAACCACTCCCAGCAGCTAGAATTAAAGCGACAGTTTCATTACTTTCAAAAGTAGTGTCTGCGTTGGGGTCAATGGTGAGCGTTGCGGTATTTGCACCAGCAGCAAAGGTAATTGTGCCGGTTGTAGCTGTGAAACTCGCAGCACCCAATTGACGGTAGTCGTTATCAAAACTAGCTGTACCACCAACACTATAGTTAACCGTTAAGGCATTGGCAGTACTGCCGTTTCTAGTAAAGGTGTAAACTAAATTGCTGCTGCCATCTTCGTTAACACTAGTAGATGATAAGGCAAGACTGACGGTGGGATTAATGGGACTACTGACAATAGTGCCACTGATAAAATACTGTCCCAAACTGCCGTAATCTGTGTAGCCAGTAGAAAGCGGATCTCCTTTACCGACACCATCAATTGCTAAATAATAAGTTCCTGCCGCGACAGTTGTGGCGATCGCCGCAGATAATAGATCAGTGGGATTAGATGATGCAATTAAAGTCCCCGCAGAATTGTATAGCTTTGCTAATATATCTAGGTTAGGGCCACGACTAAAGGGGTCAACTGTTAAGTTAATCGTCCCAGCACCCGTGACAAAGCTATAGAAATCAACATCTGTGTTGCGCTCAATAATGCCACTACCAGTTACAGATGTACCAGAAATTGTTAGAGACTTTGCTGCGGCGATTGTATTACCGACATCATCGGTACGGTAGCCAAAACCATTGTAAGTGGTAATAATTTGCAAATCATCTTCAGTATTATTAGCAGAAGCGTACTCACCCTTACTCCACTGGGTTAAGTTTTGGTAGTACCCAGCACCCATAATTCCGGCCCAGCCAGTAACTCCGCTACCGTGTCCATTGTAGTATTCTTCTGCTGGGCTAATTCTTCCATCATGCTCAAGCCCTAAAGTATGACCTACTTCATGGGAAATAGCTTCAGCCGTATATTTTTCGCTATTTTGTAGGTTGTTACTAAATATATAGGCAGGAGTATCAGTATTATCGTTAAATGAATCCAGGTAAGCGACTCCCCCGGCTCCATTACCGAACCAATCATAACTACTACCGCCAATCACAACACGCACACCCCAGCGAGTGTCGGTAGAACTGCTCTTAATCAAGTCATTAATATCTGTTGGAGCTTGGGTGGTGACATTAACATTAAACGGGCTGAAATCCTCAGCAACACGCTGCCAAATATACTGGATTCTTTCAAGTTCCGCCGAACTAAAAGATGCTGTATTGCCATCAAAGTCAAAGGACGGAGTAACGATGTTAGCGCCACTTGTAAAATCTGTATTCCAGTAAGTCCCAGAGGTGGTATGCCCGTTGAAATCTAAATAAATTGTCTGGTTAGCACCTGCTAAACTATTGAGAGAGAAAGTCTTAGATAAATCTAAAGTAGCTGATATAGTTGAAGCTAACTGTGACGGTTGAGGGTTGACTAGATTTAAATTTACTGGAGCCAGCATACAAGACGAGCAACTACACCTTTGAGCATGTGCATTGTTGCTTTGAATAGCCTGAATTAAAGTTGGTTGCAGTATAGATGTAGGTGCTAGGTTTGTTGAGCTATTGTTCAGCACTAAATCAGCAAAAATTGTCCCTTTATCTCCAGGGCTGTCAATTGGTTGAATCAGACTATGAACAAAATTGCCGATTTCTTTTAATAAAACAGCTTTGATTGCTGTTGGTGTAGCTGTGGCAATAAAGCTATCAGACAGATAAATTTTATTGCTACCACTGGCAGCACCTGTATGAGTATCTTCAAAAATGCTATTACTAATAATTTCGATTTGTGGAAATTGACTAAAGTCTCCAGATTGCCATTGGGAATGTAAAGTAGCTGCAACTGTATGGTTGTATTCTGTCCCAAAAACAGTGTCGAATAAATTCCAAAAGTTTTTTAAATCAGAAAAATTGCTGAGTTGGTTGTATGTGAGCGAAACGGCGGGATTGAGAGCATTACTCATAAAATTAAGATCTACGCAACTATCACAAGCGATAGTAAAATTAGCTTTTACTATTGCTTGTCAAAGTTGCGTGAGTTTTTCCCAAGTAATTGAGCGATGTCCAAGGACAAGACGCTTCTCCTATCGGAGACGCTGCGCGAACGCGTCTACGCATCTATTACTAAACTCTTCTTGGTTGTACAATCCCAAGAGCGATGTAAACAAAGAATAAGCCAGATTTAAATTACTGATGTTATTGGCTACATTCTAATACTGCTATAATCTGCTTACCTGAGTTTATCTACTATTATTTTGAATCTGAATCGCAGATGATAATGTAATTTATTTTCTAAATAATTTAAATAATTCTACGTAATTTAAAAAAGTTTATATTAAAAATTCACCCGAAATAAATTTACTTAATTACTTTCAACGATTTATTTCATCAACTCAGAGAGCCATTTTGGAGTCAGTAAGTCCGTATAAAAAACTAGCTTATGTGAAAATACCGCTCAGTTTTATCTAAATTGACTGTAATTAATGAAATTATTTGTTTATGTAGAAAATGGAGAACACTTCGATAAGCTACTTCGGCTGCGCTTAGTACCAGTCACTACATCATCAATAACACCAAATAAGTCAAGTAGAAATTCACTTTTTTTTCTCAAAAATCAAAGATGATTCTTATAGATATTTCATGTTTTTGTCTAATCATCATAAGTTGCCATCAATAATAATATTCTCACTGCCAAATTCACTCCAAGTTACTATCTTTGAGCGCAAACTTATCTCACTTAATTCAGGCACTTAACTTTAGCAAATGCGTCACAATTAATCATCTTGGCTGGTTAATATTAGGAGGAAAGGATGAAAAAAGCAATTATTACTAAAACACTCATTACATCCATTGGTTTGTTCGCTTTGTTTGCGCCTAGCCAAGCATCTGCTCAATTAGTACCACAACCTTGGGTATCTGTTGGGAGCAAAGATGGCGATACAACTTATGCTGTGGGAGCTAGAGCCTTAAATTTAGGTGTGGAAGTGGGAAATGGCCCTGACGGTGCTACGGGAGTAGATGTGCTAAAGTTTATCAATTTACCAGTTATTTCTCCTTATGTAGGATTGGGATTATATTCTCAAGATAGAGGTCTTGCTGTTTCTGGTGGTGTTCAGGTAGGTGCTACAAAACACGTCTTTGTCGGTGCAGGTTATAATTCTGTCAGAGGCTTTAATGGACAATTAGGAATTAGATTTTAATTGTGTTAGGTAAGACTGAGCATTTTCTAGTCAAACCTTCATATAGTAGAAAATGCTCAGTAAAGTATGTGTAGAATTTAGTTATATGCTTTAATAAGCAGTTTTTATGATTTTAAGCCTTATTTAGCAGGTTAATATGGTGATAGCTTTGAACCATAGCATAAATCTTTAATTTACTCGAAGTTTTTAGGTTGGGACATCAATTAGTTTACTTAATTTTCTGACTATTTTAAAATTTGATTAGGGCTGCGATCGCTAGAAAAAATTTCTCTTCAATTTTACTATAATGTTCGGCAATTGGTTATAACGCAGTTAATATGGCGGCATCATCATTAACACTAGAGATTAAACTTATGGGCAAATCTGATCCCGCTAAGTAGTACTATGGCTTATGGCATTTATTTTAAGTGATGAATATCAGCATGACTTAATAACAAACTGCTGTAGTTACAAGTATTTCTTCTCCACAATTTATTTTATTAATCTAACAGGCATCCCTTTATGGAACAAGGGTTAAGGTTACTCATCCAACTTGTACTAGAGTTTGCACCTATAGTTGTCAATCTCGTACAAAAGAGAACATCAGAAGGTATAAATACAACAAATTATCAATTACCGCAAGTTATCGAAGAAATTATTGAATTTGTAAATATTACCACTAATAGCAAAAGTTCCGAAGATGAATTTCACCAAGAAAAACTCTTACAACAGAAATTAGCCGTTTATCAACGAGAAACACAATTACAAATTGCACAACAGCAAAGAGATACATCTCTTCAGTTACCAGAAATCAATAAAGTTTTGGATAGCTGGCCTTTAAGATTATATCCTTCGCAAATTTTAGAAACTCGGAAGATTCACACAAATACCCCTCTGAAAATTTTTCTCGCGCCACCACAAATTAAGTTTGACCAATTTGACAGCAATCCTGAAGAAATTTCGGAATTAGAAAGAATTTTAGCTGAAGGTTTGCGTGAATTTATTAATACTAATTATTCTCTGCATCACCCTACCAGACCAACAGAATTTTTAGCAGGTGCTTGGGATAGTAAACGTTTTCATAGTGAATCGAGTATTAAGGCTTTATTTAGTCTATTAAAAACAGAGCCAATTTTAATTTTAGAATCAGACCATGATGGTGATTATTTAAATTTTAGGATTGCTTATTGGGGTTTAGGTCAAGAAAATTATTTTTATAAAACTATTTCTCGGCTTCCATACAAAGAGATTTTGCAAGAGTTTGCTAAAAATCGGGCTTTAGAGTGGAAAAAAATTAGAGATGAATTAATCAATTTAGGTGAAGACTTAGAGGAAATTACTCAGTTAGGCGGTGATAATGTACATAATTTGGCAATTTTAGAAAAGGCAGAAAAATGGCAAGATAAAGGGATTGATATTAGTAAACTGTCTTGGAAATACCAAATAAATCAGCAGGATATTGCTAAGTTTTGTCAAGTATTAATTACCTGTCATTGTTTAGTTGCAGCTTGGGTAGCAGATGCTTATCACTTAGTTCATCATGATGTACCACCATTATTACCAGAGTTGTTACCTAGTTTTCTCAAAGATAGGCTAGATTTGCTCGCAGTACAGGCAATGTCAGAAGATAATATACTCCAGGTATATGCCGCAGGGTATCAACAAGTTTATCAAGCTCTGGAAAAAGAGCGTAGATATTGGGTTCCAGAGTTAGCTTTACAATTAGCGCAGAGTTTATCACATTTACCCGATCGCTCTTGGGCGCAAGAACAAGTAGATTATTCCATCAACACCTGGTTAGAATTGCGTCAAGTTAAAACTCAGGAATTTCCTCATCCTCTAGAAGCAATGCTATCTGCCATCAAAATAGAAGATGAGGAATATTTTGATAAACTCAAAGAATATTTTATGGCAGTGAGCGATCGCCAAAGTATTGCATCCACAGAAAAAATCTTACAGGCGATCGCCACCCTCAAACACAAACGCACCCTCGAATTTCCCGAACTCATCCACACCTTAACAGGATCATTCCGGTAAAGTTGCATCTGTGGCTATTAGTCCTGATGGTGAAACTGTCGTGAGTGGCTGTGCAGATCAAACAATTAATATCTGGAATTTGCAAACCGGAAAACAGATTAGAACTCTCACCGGTAATTTAGGCGAAGTTTCATCGGTGGCGATTAATTCTGATGGGAATTTTCTGGCGGTGGGAAGTTGTCAACATCCCAAAAGTAATGTTACAGTTTGGCAATTAACCACTGGTCAGTTAATCCACACTCTATTGGGTCATCAAAAACCAGTCAACGTTGTCGATATTAGTCCTGATGGGCAGATTCTCGCTAGTGGTAGTAACAAAATTAAAATTTGGAATTTACATAAAGGCGATCGCATTTGTACACTTTGGCATTCTTCAGCTGTTCATGCTGTCGCCATTAGTCCTGATGGTAGCATTTTAGCCAGTGGTAGTTCCGATAGCAAAATTAGGCTGTGGAACCCGCGCACAGGTGATCCCTTACGTACACTCACAGGTCATACAGGCGAGGTAAAATCAATCGCCATTAGTTCTGATGGACAACTGCTATTTAGCGGTAGTGCTGATACAACGATTAAAATTTGGCATTTGCTAACAGGTAAACTTTTGCAGACTCTCCACGGCCACTCAGATGCAGTCAAATCCATCACTCTGAGTTCTGATGGACAACGTTTATTTAGTGGTAGTGGCGATCGCACAATTAATATTTGGCGGATTGCGACAAATGAAATCCTCTACACACTCACCGGACATTCAGGAACTGTAAATTCTCTCGCTCTGAGTCCTGATGGTAAATTTTTAGTTAGTGGTAGTTCTGATAAAACAATCAAAATTTGGCAAGTTTAGCAAATTGCTGAATATAAACTTGAATACCTGATTTGTGTAAGAAGCTAATTTTTATGGTACTTACGTATAATTACTTATGATTTTAACAATATAATATTTGTTTTCCGATAAATTATTTAGACAAAATAAATTACTGATTAAATATTGATTAAAACCTTTATTGGGTGAGTAATAAACATGAAATTACTTTTCTATTACATACTTAAATATCCTTGCATAGGTATTGATTATAGTGATTTTATAAAGTTAAAGATTTGAATTAACATCTAGATATTTAAGAAAAGCTATGTCAAGATGATTTTCTAGCTTCAGATTTTTATCTTCGGAATTTTAGATGATAACTTTACAAGCTAGATTGAAAACTACTTGCGTTAAATTGCTGAAACAATATCTAAATCTAGAGTTAGTAATTTTTAGAAAAAATTGTAGTTTCTACAAGTTCCCAATACTTTGTAGAACTTCTCTCCTTTGAACATACTCTACCTTACGCTCAAGAGCTTGTTGAAATGGAAATAGCTTTTTGACCCTGCAAGATAGCCGGTAGCTTCTGATTTGAAGTATGCAGTTAGCTAATTAAACAATTATTTTTGTACTTCTCTTAAGATTACCAGATTACCAAATTATCAATTTAAAGATATGAAATTGCTAATCTTATAATTCTCTGTTTACAAGCTTCTACTTTGAACTTTCAGTTTTATCAGTGCTATCTATCTCCATCATATAATTTCGCATTTTTTGCACAAATACGTATCTGTAATTATAATGAATAATCAAAATTCTCCAACTCATAAAACAGTAGTTTCTCTAATCGATTTCGTTTTCCAGAAATATCATGATGAACTAGCTGTGATTATCGAAGATCAGCAGTTTACGTATAGTGAATTGCAGCAGCGAACAGAACAGTTATCTCAATACTTAACAGCACAAGGTTCGCTAAAACCAAACAGTTTAGTGGGATTGTGTATCGAACCTTCTTTTGAAATGGTGATTGCAATCTGCGCCATTTTAAAAGCAGGTGCAGCGTTTGTTCCTCTTGATCCTGATTTACCCCGTCAGCGACTTAGTTACATGATTGCTGATGCTAAATTAACCACGATTCTGACCCAGCAAAAGTTTGCCTTTGATATTGAGCCAGCAATGCGGCAGAGTGGTTTGGATGGACAAATGTGTTTTTTAGACACTCCTGCAGTCTGGGAACCTTTAACTACATCCTCTTCGTTACCTTCCGTAGAGCCTGACCAATTAGCTTACATTATCTACACATCTGGTTCTACAGGCGTTCCTAAAGGCGTAATGCTTACCCATCAAGGATTGCTAAATCTTGCAGAAGCTAGTTGTCACACTTTTAATATCCAACCAGGCTTGCGTTTACTTCAGTTTGCTTCTATCAGTTTTGATGCCGCCGTCTGGGAAATCTTCACAGCCTTATGTGGTGGTGCAACTTTAGTACTAGGTGCAAGAGAGCAAATGCTTCCTGGGCAACTCTTGGCAAATTTTCTCACAAAATATAGGGTGCAATGGGTGATGCTACCACCTTCTGTACTCGCAACACTCACAGCTTTTCGTAATTATTTGCCTGATTTACGAATGGTAGTAGTAGGTGGAGAAGCTTGCCCTGTCTCACTTGCCAAAGTCTGGGTTTCGCCGCACACGCGCTTTTTCAATGCTTATGGGCCAACAGAAATCACAGTTTGTTGCACAATGTACGAATTCAAGCAACAAGAAATGAGTCTGCCCATTGGCTATGCACTACCAAATATAGAGCTATACATTCTCAATGAAGAACTCCAACTTTGTCATAGTGGTGAAAAGGGAGAGCTATATGTAGGTGGTATGGGAGTAGCTAAAGGCTATCTAGACAAACCAGAAATTACAAGTTCTCGCTTTCTAGACAACCCTTTTGGTTTAGGTAAAATTTATAAAACAGGTGATATCGTTTACGAAGATCCACATCAACCTGGGCTGTTACACTATGCTGGTAGATCTGATCATCAGGTGAAAATTCGGGGCAAGCGTATAGAAATAGAAGCAATCGAAATGATACTTGCCCAACATCCTGGAGTACAGACAAATGCCGTTAAAGCAATTAGAAGTGTGCGAATAGAAAGTAGTGATGTGCCAGAAAATTATGGTGTATCAATGCTTGTTGCATACATCGTTCCCAAAGCTGGGCAGTTTTTAACAGAAAAGCACCTACAACGCTTTGCGGCTGAACAATTACCAGATTATATGGTGCCTACGCGTTTTGTGTTCATGGACGAATTACCTTTGCTATCTAATCGTAGTAAAGTAGACCGAAATGCTTTACCAGAATTGCCTCAAACACCATCTTTTGTTGCTGATACGATGGATAACTCTATCAAAATTGCGGTAGTTTTTGATGAAGCTTTAGAATTGCCTACTGGTACTTGCAAACCTCACACTAATTTCTTTGAAATGGGTGGCAGTTCCCTGTGTATAGCTCATGTCTTATATGGACTCGAACGCGATTTTGGTATCGCTATTCCTTCTCGCTTAATTTATGAGTATCCGACCCCATCAGATGTAGCCAGATTATTAGAGCAGTTTAAACTCAAAAGTGAAAGTGCTGCTAATGATAGATACATTGACTTACAAGCAGAAGCTGTACTTTCTCCTGATTTAAACACATCTCTTTGGCAAGAACCACCACAAGCTAAATATGACTGTGCATTAATTACAGGTACAACAGGTTTTCTCGGCGCACACTTGCTTGATGAACTACTGACAAGAGGTAGTTATCAGAAAATTTATTGTCTGATTCGGGCAGAAAACCAGACAGATGCAGTCGAAAGGCTGCGAGCAACCTTTATTCAATATCAACTACCAACGGCAAAACTGGCGCAGGTAAGTGTCATTAATGGCGATATTGAGCAACCACAGTTGCAACTGCCGACCCGATTATTTGACCAACTGGGTGAGGAAGTTGATCAAATTTATCATGTAGCTGCTGATACTAATTACATCAAACCTTACTCGCTGATCAAAAAATCCAATGTTGATGGGACTGCAAATATCCTGACTTTAGCAGCACATCGTCGTCATAAAACTTTGCATTACCTATCTACCCTAGCTGTTTATGGCTCAATTACATCTTTGCTAGGTATAACTGAAGTTGCAGAGGAGTTTGATATTGATTTGTGTGAAGGAATTATATCTGTAGAGTATGGATATGTACGGTCAAAATGGGTTGCGGAAAGGATGTTGCACTCAGCCCAAGCAAAAGGATTAGCCGTTTCTATTTACCGTCCTGGTTTTATTTCTGGACACAGACAAACCCAAGTTGCGAACCTCAATGATATGTTCTATCGCTTTGTCAGTGGTTGCATTCAGATGGGGATGTATCCCGATTTTCCTGAAAAACGTTGGGTGCCAACACCTGTAGACTATGTTGCTGAGGCGATCGCTCATCTTTCCTTAGATACAAAATATACAGGTGGTCAGTACAATATTCTGGTACCACCTGAAAAGGAATTAAGCCATCTAGAAATATTTGAATACCTGAAAGAGTTAGGCTATCCTCTACAAAAGATTTCTCCAAAAAACTGGTTAAATGCTTTGTCTACTTTGTCAACAACTAATCCCTTACATCCATTGATTTCTTTCTTCCAAGAGAAAGTCTATCAAGACCGCAGCACTATTTTAGAGGTACATCATCGCACTCCTGACTTCCAAACGAAAAATGTCCTTCAGGCGATCGAGGATACTAATATTGAGTGTCCAAAAATAGATAAGAATCTGATTAGACAATACCTACCCAACTTTGATAAACATTTCTCGACCAGACAACTCCAACATACTGCATCACTAAACTATTAGCCTAAAAATAGATTCCCGATTTTTATCAGCAGTCGGGAATCTAGATATTTCAATTTCATAAATAAATAGTCTTACTAGAATATCAAAATCTTTAATTTGTAACTCAAGAAAAAAATAGTTAATTTTTTTAACTATTTTTTGTTTATTCACAAAGGGAATAACAATGCTGACAGTTGATTTAATATCAGGGTATGAATTAAACGAAATGCTCCATGAAGGAGATGACACGATTATTTATCGTGCTAGGTCAGAATACGACAAACAATCGATCATTCTGAAAATTCTGAAAGCGGAATATCCTTCCATAGATGCGATCGCGCGTCTGAGACATGAATACAAAATTACAGAAAACCTAAATTTAGCAGGTGTTGTCAAGGTTTTAAGACTGGAAACCCACAAAAATCGCCTAGCGATCGTATTTGAAGATATTCATGGCTACTCTTTGAAACAACTGCTAAGTCAAAGCAGACAAGATTTAAAAAGTTTTATGAGCATTGCCATTCAATTAGCAAAAGCTCTAGTCTCAGTACATGATTGCCATATTATTCATAAAGATATTAAACCTGCCAACATCATCATTAACCCAGAAACTGGGCTTGTCAAACTGACTGATTTTAGTATTGCCTCCCGTTTAGATAAAGAAATACCCCAACTAGCTAACCCCAATCAACTAGAAGGCACTCTTGTTTATATGTCCCCGGAACAAACCGGGAGAATGAACCGCAACCTTGACTATCGGAGTGATTTTTATTCTCTTGGGGTGACTTTCTATGAAATGCTTACCAAGCAATTACCTTTTCAAAGTCATGACCCCCTAGAGTTAGTTTACTCTCATATTGCTAAAGAACCTACAGAAATTGAATTATTAAATCCCGAAATTCCTAGTGCTATCTCGTTTCTGGTAAAGAAACTGATGGCAAAAAATGCTGAAGACCGCTATCAAACAGCTAAAGGATTGTTGGCAGATTTAGAAATATGTCAAGAACAGTTAGAAACAACAGGGGAAATCTGTAATTTCACACCTGGTCGTTTAGATATTTTAAGTCAATTGCTAATTCCCCAAAAGCTTTATGGCAGAGAAAGTCAAGTTAATTCTTTTTTAGAAGCTTTTGAGCGAGTTAGTCAAGGCAAGCGTGAACTTATTTTAGTTTCTGGCTATTCAGGAATTGGTAAATCTTCTGTAGTGAATGAGGTAAATAAACCGATCACTCGTGCCAAAGGCTTCTTTATTAGTGGTAAATTTGACCAATTTCAACGGAATGTTCCCTATGCCTCATTGATTCAGGCTTTTAGTTCATTAATGAGGCAATTGCTTACAGAAGATGATACTAAGTTTGAAATATGGCGGCGTAAAATTTTAGCAGCTGTTAAGTCTTATGGAAAAGTTATTATTGATGTAATTCCAGAAGTGGAATTGGTCATTGGCAAACAACCAGAAGTAGCTCAACTCAGCGCAGCAGAATCACAAAATCGCTTTAATCGTGTTTTTACAGACTTTATCCGCGTGTTTGCCACAAAAGATCACCCTTTGGTAATCTTTTTAGATGACTTGCAATGGAGTGATTCAGCTACCCTCAAGTTAATACAATTACTCATTACTGACCACAAAACTCAATATTTACTTTTAATAGGTGCTTATCGAAATAATGAAGTTACAATTACACATCCTTTAATCCAAACAATAGAAGAAATTAATAAAAGCCATAATCTTGTTCAGGATATTGTCTTACAAGCTCTATCTGTTGATAATTATCATCAATTAATTGCTGATACACTGAATGAAAATTCAGATAAAATCAAACCATTAGTAGATTTACTTTACAATAAGACAGCAGGAAATCCATTTTTTTTAACACAGTTATTACTTGCATTACATCAAGATAATTTATTTAATTTTGAATTTCACACTGGTTTATGGCAGTGGGATATAGACAAAATTCAAACAATTGGAATTATTGATAAACGCATCGTAGAATTAATTGCTAGTAGAATTAAAAACCTGCCGATCGCTACACAAGAAATATTGAAATTAGCTGCTTGTATTGGTAATAGATTTTCTCTAGATATTCTGTCTATTGTTAGCGGTAAATCACCCACAACTACGGCAAGTGATCTGTACGCGGCCTTGCAATGTGGATTAATTTTACCTTTGAGTGATGCTTATCGCATACCCTTAGTTTTTGAACAGGAGGAATCTGCTAAATTAACTTTTGATTCCAAGCAGATTAGTTATAAGTTTTTACACGATCGCATTCAGCAAGCTGCTTATTCATTAATTCCTGAAAATCAAAAACAAGGAACTCATTTACAAATAGGTCGTTTGTTACTAGAACAGACACCTGCTGAATTATTGTCAGAAAATATTTTAGATATTGTTAATCAGCTGAATGTTGGTTGGGATTTATTAACTCAACAATTACAAAAATATGAACTAGCCAAACTTAATCTGCTCGCTGGTAAAAAAGCAAAAGCGGCTACTGCGTATGAGGCGGCTGCAAGATATTTGAATATAGGCTTAAAGTTGTTAACAGCAGATAGTTGGCAAAAATATTATGAACTAACATTGAACTTATATACTGAAACTACAGAGATAGAGTATTTAAATGGTAATTTTGAACAGTCTAATCATTTAGGGAATATTGCTATAAATCGAGCCAATAATATTCTAGATAAGGTAAAACTATATGAAGTAAAAATGCTAACTTACATGGCACAAAATCAGATGCCAGAAGTTTTAGAAATTGGTGTAAAAGCCTTGAGAGAATTAGGTGTAATATTACCAAATAACCCTACACAATTACATGTTTTATCAGCCTTAACAGAGACAAAAATAGGATTAATAGGTAAACCAATAGAAAAGTTAGCTTTGTTACCTGATATGTCTGATCCTTATAAACTAGCAGCGATGCAAATTTTATTGCAAATTGTGCCAGCGGCTAGTCAGGCAGGCTCTTTTCTGTTTGTGTTATCT
Source organism: Nostoc sp. C96 (assembly GCF_059384975.1). Classification (NCBI taxonomy): domain Bacteria; kingdom Bacillati; phylum Cyanobacteriota; class Cyanophyceae; order Nostocales; family Nostocaceae; genus Nostoc; species Nostoc sp. C96. The sequence continues at coordinate 5,006,578 of NZ_CM182020.1, forward strand.
GTATTGGCGATGGTGAGATTATCTATTAAATACGGTAAATCACCTGTTTCAGCTTATGGTTATGCAGCTTATGGAACTATTTTAACTGATAAATTTAACCAAGTTGAAACAGGATATAAATTAGGAAAGCTGGCAGTAGATTTACTGGCAAATATGAATGATAACTCAATAAAAGCTACTGTTTACTTTGTCAATAATGGAACGATTAGCTTTTATAAAGAACATCTGAAAGATACAATCTCACCGCTTTTAGAGGGGATGCAGAGTGGCTTAGAATTAGGTAATATAGAAAATGCTGGTTATTGTGCTGTAATTGCGGGCTATCATGCTTTACTTTCGGGAGAAAATTTAGAATCTGTAGATCAGAAAATATCTGGCTATGTTGATTTAATGCAGAAATTAAAGTTGCAATCTCTAGGGGTAGCTACAAGCATGTTCAGACAAGTAGCTTTAAATTTGCAAGCAAAGACATCACAAAAAGCTGTTTTAATTGGTGAGGCTTTTGATGAAATTACAATGGCAGCAGAGTTATTAAAAAATTACTCTTTTAAAGGATTTTATTATGGATGTAAAACCATAGTATGTTATTTATTTGGTGAATATGCACTAGCAATTGAAAATGCCGTATTAGCTGAAAAAACTCATGCCGATAATGTAGGATTACTAATTTATACTGCTAATAATTTCTATCATTCTTTAGCTCTGACAGCACTGTGTAATCAGGCTTTACCTTTACAAAAGAAGCAATATTTAAAACAAGTAACAGCTAATCAACATAAAATGAAAAAATGGGCTATACAAGCACCATGTAACTTCCAGCATAAATATGAGCTAGTAGAAGCAGAAAAAGCTAGAGTATTAGGTAAATTTCAAGTAGCCACAGACTTATATGATCGGGCTATTGCAGGAGCAAAGAAGCATGGTTATGTTGCCGAAGAAGCTTTAGCTAATGAATTAGCAGCTAAATGTTATATAGATTTTGGTAAAGAAAAAATTGCCAAAATGTACATAACTGAAGCTTATTATGGTTATATTCATTGGGGAGCTATAGCGAAAGTTCAATACTTAGATGAACACTATAATAATTTAATTATTCGTAGTGTAAATTGGAAACAATCAGCAATCGATGTTACCCGAACGATCGCTACAACAAAAATCAACTATTCAGGAACGACAAGTAACAACGATGGTATTTTAGATCTAGGGACAATCCTGAAAGCTTCACAAGCAATTAGTAGCGAAATAGTGCTAGATAAACTCCTAGAGAAACTTTTGCAGATAATTCTCGAAAATGCTGCTGCTCAAAAGGGTTGTCTGATTTTACTTAAAGATAATGAATTATTCCTAGAAGCCGTCAATAGTATAGATAGCAATTCGATTATTCTGCCATCAATTCCGGTAAAAGCAAGTAAAGATATTCCAGTACCTATAGTTGAATACGTTGCTAGAACGCAAGAAGTTTTAGTGATAAATGATGCTCTTGCGGAGCCTAATTATCAATCAAATCTTTATATCCAACAGCACAAACCAATTTCAATATTATGTAACCCTATCTTCTATCAAGGGAAATTTATTGGAATTTTGTACCTAGAAAATAAACTCATTGCCAGTGCATTCACGAAAGAAAATATCAAGGTTTTGAATTTAATTACATCTCAAGCAGCTATTTCTTTAGAGAACTCTCGGCTATATCAGCAAGCTCAAAACTACGCCAAACAATTAGAATCTTCTCTGTCTGACCTCACAGAAATGCAGTTGCAATTAGTACAGAGTGAGAAAATGTCTACTTTGGGCAATTTAGTTTCAGGTATAGCGCATGAAATTAATAATCCCATCGGCTTTATTATTGGTAATTTAAAACCTGCAAGTGAATATATCCAAGATTTATTAAAAGTAATTGACTTGTATGAAAATTACTATCCTCAACCTGCACCAGAAATAACAAAAACTTTGCGCGATGTAGATGTAGAATATGTGCGGGAAGACTTGCCTAAATTAATTGCTTCGATGCAAGAGGGAATCAATCGGATTTATGATGTCAGCCTCAGTTTGCGTACATTCTCCAGAGGCGATACTCAAAAACCAAGTATTTGTAATCTTCATGAAATTTTTGATAGTACAATTTTAATTCTCAAACACCGCCTCAAGGCTTCACAAGCTCGTCCCGCAATTGAAGTTGTCAAAAATTATGACGACATTCCATTAGTGCGGTGTTTTCCTGGTCAACTTAGCCAAGTATTTATGAATTTAATAGCCAATGCTATTGATGCTTTAGAAGAGTCAAATATAGGACGCAATATAGATGAGATCAAAGCTCATCCCAATCGCATTATGCTCACTACCAAACTTAATGAGGAGCATAAAAGTGTATTAATTTATATTAAAGATAATGGAATTGGGATGACTCCTGAAGTTAAGCAGAAAATTTTTGATCACCTATTTACAACTAAACCAGTAGGTAAAGGAACTGGTTTGGGATTAGCGATCGCTCGTCAAATTATCATTGAAAAACATGGTGGAAGTATTGAGGTGAATTCTGTACCTGGGCAAGGAACAGAGTTTATTATCCAGTTACCACTGTAAATAAACTTCCTCACAAAATACTCAACTTTCTAGCATAACATCTAGACAGTGATGTATATAAATGTTAATTTAATAGCCATTTTGCCCCAGAGTGGGCAGAAAACTTCCTTTATTTCTGTGGCCAGTGGTTCTATATAGCTTTATTTAATGTAAAGAATTACTAATTTGTTCTCATTTAGTAGATATCACTTTGTTATGATAAAAACATATTTACTAAGTAATAATCTGAAAATTGCCAATTTTAAGACCCTTTATTATTGCTCTGATACTCAGTGATTAACTTTAAAGATACTTTAACTCAAAGTATCTTTTTTATTGTGATAATACCCAGCCTAAGTAAAGGCGTGGGGATTCTTTACTCATAGACCCAGCTTGTGGAACCAAAATTAAAGCGATCGCACTGACAAGCCATCAATGCGATCGCTTTTTAGTTTATTTGATAATTTGTGCTGAAAAGATTTTAGTTTTAGTCTAGATTTTTACTCAGCGATTCAATATAAGATCTAAAATTTACTATTGCAAAATCACAATGGCAGACCTGACTCCTAACTCTAGTTTTAGCTTGACCCTACGGTTGCAGATTCCCAACCGCGTGGGGATGTTGGCATCGGTGACACAGGCGATCGCCACCAGTGGTGGTAATCTGGGTCAGATAGATTTAATTGAGCAAACCCGTCAAGAGTCCACCCGTGATATTACTGTTGATGCTGCTAGTACCGAACACGCTGAGACAATTGTCCAAGTGATCAAAGAACTACCAAACATCAAATTGCTAGATGTTTATGATCGCACATTTAACTTACACCGTGGTGGCAAAATTAGCATTGCCAGCCGCATTGCCTTGAAGAGTGTTTCTGATTTAGCAATGGCTTATACTCCAGGGGTAGGAAGGATTTGTAAAGCGATCGCCCAAAAACCAGAGGAAGTCTACAACCTGACAATTAAACAAAACACTGTCGCCATTGTTACAGATGGTAGCGCTGTTTTAGGGTTGGGCAATCTCGGCCCAGCGGCGGCTTTACCTGTGATGGAAGGTAAAGCGATGCTATTCAAAGAATTTGCCAGCATAGATGCTTTTCCGATCTGTCTGGCCACGCAAAATACCGATGAGATTGTTCAGGCTGTCAAGCACATTGCACCTGTGTTTGGTGGTGTGAATTTAGAAGATATTGCTGCACCCCGCTGCTTTGAAATTGAACAAAGATTGCGTCAGGAATTAGATATTCCGGTCTTCCATGATGACCAACATGGTACAGCAATTGTGACTCTAGCTGCGTTATACAATTCTCTGAAATTAGTACATAAATCAATGGCAGACATCCGCATTGTAATTAACGGTGCGGGTGCTGCGGGTGTGGCGATCGCGCGGTTACTGCGGAAAGCTGGAGCGCAAACAATTTTGATGTGTGACTCCAAAGGTATTCTTTCCACCAGCCGCGCAGACTTGACAGAAGAAAAACAAGAATTTGCGGTGAAAGCTCAAGGTACGTTAGCTGGTGCAATGCAAGGCGCAGATGTGTTCATTGGTGTCAGCGCCCCAGGAGTATTAACCCCAGAAATGGTGCAAGCAATGGCTAAAGACCCAATTGTGTTTGCCATGGCCAATCCAATTCCCGAAATTCAGCCAGAATTGGTTAGCAAAACCGTAGCGATCATGGCGACTGGACGCAGCGATTACCCAAATCAAATCAATAATGTGTTGGCTTTTCCGGGAGTGTTTCGAGGGGCTTTAGATTGTCGCGCTAAAGAAATTACTACCACCATGTATTTAGAAGCTGCTAGTGCGATCGCCTCTTTAGTCAACCCAGCCGATTTAAATCCAGAACATATTATTCCTTCTGTGTTTGATGCGCGTGTCGCTCCGGCTGTGGCGGCGGCTGTACAAAGGGCAGCCCGTGAAGAAGGTATTGCCAAGAGTTGATTATAATTCTTTTGGGATAGGCAGCTTACACCATTTTAGATTTGAGTAATCCATCTATCACAATCATTTCTCAATTTGGGATTGCCTGTCCCAGAGCCACAGCAAAAAAGAGGGGAATAAATTAACCGCCGATGTCCGCAGATCAACGCCGATAAAAGTTACTCATGCAAAACCCCTTTGGAAGCGAGTTTATAGCAGAACTGCCGCTAATTTTGGCAGGGCCGATGCTGCAACATACCGAATCAAACTCAGTGACGGTATGGATAGCCTTAAAGCAGTCTTGTCAGGTGCAACTGAAGGTTTATGAAACAACCAATAATGGCGCAACATTAGGCAATTGTTTGCTAGAGGGGCAACGCGCTACAGTTGCTTTGGGTGAATATTTGCATATCGTAGCCGTGACGGCTCAGTGTGAAGTTGGTAATCATTTGGTGAGCGATCGCATCTATGCCTATGACTTACAATTCTTCTGTGGTGCAGAACAGCAAACTCTATCACAAGCATTAAGTTCTCAGAATTTTGCCGCAGATAGCATTAGTTATTTTGACCATCAAAAACCAACGTTTGCTCTATCTCCCAGTCGTCTGCAAGATTTAAAAATTGTCCACGCTTCTTGTCGTAAACCCCACGGTCATGGGTTGGATGCGTTACCAATTCTCGACAGTTTAATTGCCAATACAGCGAGTCAACCCCAACGCCGCCCTCATCAATTATTTCTCACCGGCGACCAAATTTATGGCGATGATGTTGCTGATCCTTCGTTATGGGTGGCAACGCATTTGGGTGATATCTTGCTGGGTTGGGAAGAAAAGTTACCAGTCAGCCCAACTTATTGTACTCCCAAGCAATTACCCACCAGACAACGGGCAGAAGTTGCCACTGAACAAGCTGGTTTTACTGCCGGATTACATAACAAATATAGTAAGGTTAACAGTCACCTGCTCAGTTTGGGAGAATATTACGCGGCTTATTTATTAACTTGGTCGCCTGTATGCTGGCCGCGGAAATTTCCGCCAGGAAATGCAGTCACAAACAATCGCCAAGGTATCAAAAACTGGAATCAAGAAGTCAAAGATTTACAGCAATTTATGTACACCTTGGGAAAAGTCCGCCGTGCTTTGGCGAATATTCCCACATACACGATTTTTGATGACCATGATGTTAGCGATGACTGGAACCTCAATCAAGCTTGGTGTTTGCGAGTTCTGGGCAAACCTTTAGGGCGGCGGGTAGTACAAAATGCACTGTTAGCCTATAGTGTGTTTCAAGCTTGGGGAAATACACCTGAGCAATTTGCCTTTGGTCAACCAGGTGAAAAACTGTTGGCGGCGGCGGAAATTTGGTCAGCTTCCCACGGTACAGATAATTATGCAGATCAAGCGATCGCTCATTATGTTGGCATACCAGATCAAGATTCTCTCACAGGCTTGCCAACCTTTGCCCAAGATGGTTCAGTATTAGTTCTAGCCAGACATCCCCAAGCCCTGGATTGGCATTACACAATTCGCAGTCCGATTCATGAAGTAATTGTTCTCGATACCCGGACTTGGCGGGGTTATCCAGCCGACCAAAAACCCATCGCCCCGCCCAGATTGTTATCACCCCAAGCGTTAAAACAACAACTGCTGATACCTTTACAAGAAAAAACCAAGATTCCAGCCACATTTGTGATTGCACCTACCAATGTATTTGGATTGAAAGTAATTGATTGGGTTCACCATTGGCACTTAAAAAATGAAAAAGTTTTTTCTACAGATGTAGGTGATGCGTGGAACATTCATACAGAAGCATTGGCACAATTTCTCAGCACATTATTTGCTCAACGTCAACAAATTGTCGTTTTGTCGGGAGATATTCACTATAGTTCTGTCGTACGTTTATCTCATCAACATATTAATTCGCCCACCTCATCTGTATTGGTGCAGTTAACATGTAGTGCGTTGAAAAATGAAGAATTTCTGACACGGTTAATTCATACAAAATTAAAAAATTGGCTGTTACCAGAAAAAGTACGGTATTGGTTAGGTTGGAGCAATCCAGTTGATATGCGGGAAGTTTCTGCTAAACAATGGCAACGTCAACATTCACCTCATTCTGATTGGCGTTGTGTGCTAGAGTTGCTTCCCCGACAAAAAACCCAAACTGCGGATTTAGCCATTGATGTATTAAGTTTTATTGCTCCTTGGAATCGCCCAGAAAAAGCAAAGTGGCGATCGCTACAATTTTTAATGTTTTGGCGATCCAAGTGGTTTCAAGATGGAAAAGAAGTAGTAGGAAAAAATAATTTAGCATTAGTGCAGTTTGAACCGACAGATGAAAGTCTTGCTAGTAAAGTCATTCAAGATTTATACTGGTTTTCTTCCTGGTATACAACAGAACTTGTTTATTCTCGGTTTGAGACTCAGATGCAACCCAATGATGATTTGTTCAATTAGGAATCTCATCAATTGTTGGTGTAGCTAATGTTAATGGATAAAACCCAATTACTCAGTACTAAAATCTTGCAGCCTAAGTTTGGAGCTTTAGTAAATATGATTACCTACACCAATGCTCAATTCCGGTCGATTTTATTTGGATTAGGATATCTAGCTCAAGATTTTGCTGCGATGGGAAATGGGTTTCCGGTTAGTAAAGATAATTCGCAGTTAACAACCATTAAAACTGTACAAGCAATCAAAAACTTTCAGGCAGATTATGGACTACAGGTAGATGGTGTAGTTGGGCCAAAAACAATGGCGAAAGCTGAAGAAGTGATCAAAATTCTCCAATATGAGTTGAATGTCGTCGTCAAAGCAGACTTACCCAAAGATCATCCCTTTTATGGGCCAAGAACTGTAGCCGCAGTTAAGAAGTTTGCAGCGCAATATTCCTCTGAGGATGAAGGGATGATAACTGGTGTCGCCACCTTAGAAATTCGCAAAAATCTTGATCGCGTGGCAAAACAATTAATTTAACGTGAGTTCGATGAAACCTAACCCCAACCCCTTCCCTTGTAGGGAAGGGGCTAAAAATCTACAACTTAGTACGAACTAATCAGACTTTTAAGCCTCTCTCCGCGTCGGGGAGCCAGCGCCGTGGGCGGGTTTCCTGACTTGAGGCGACTGGCGTGAGAGGTTTGGAGAGGGGTTTTTAATGCCATCGAATTCACGTTAATTTAGGGAGTCGAGAGTAAAGGATGATGGAGAAAGATGGCTTGGTAAAACCCTAAACGCTCAAAGCAATTCTCAATCTACAATCTAAAATTGCATAGACTAGCGATCGCTTCTACTAATTGTTCCAGATCTACTGGTTTGGATAAATGCCGTTGAAAACCTGCCGCCAGAGCTTGTTTTTGATCAGATTCTCCAGCATAAGCAGTGAGGGAGATCGCAGGTATCTGTCCGCCTTGTTCTTTTGGCCAAGCTCTTACCTGACGGATGAGTGCGTAGCCGTCCATCTCTGGCATAGCAATATCACATACTAAAATATCTGGCTGAAATTGTGGGAAAATCTCTAATGCTTCATGAGCAGATGCCGCTGCTTTCACTTTCGCGCCATACTGTTCAATTGTAAACATTAGTAGTTCTCGCGTATCTTGTTCATCTTCAACAGTCAGCACCCTTACTCCGCGCAAATTCAAGAATTTTTGGGCTAAAGTTTGATTTTGGTTGGGTTGTATAACTGTAGTTATCCGTGGTAACTGGACTGTAAAAGTAGCCCCTTGGTCTTCTCCGAGACTGTCGGCGTTAACTGTACCACCGTGCATTTCGACAATGTGACGTACAATTGCTAATCCTAATCCTAGTCCGCCAAATTTCCGGGTTGTGGCACTATCAGCTTGACGGAAACTTTCAAAAACGTAAGGTAAAAACTCTGGTGTAATTCCTTTGCCTGTATCGCTGACTTGAATCTGAGTATAGTTAGGTGTAGATTCCAGCTTGATTGTGATCTGACCGCCAATGGGGGTAAACTTCACCGCATTCGTCAGCAAATTCCACACCACTTGTTGTAAACGACTCGCATCACCAAAAAACGGCTGAATATCTGGTGCTATCTCCGTATGAATCTCTATTGATTTAGCTTCCGCTGCTAAAGCGACTGTTTCTTTGGCAGATGCAATGGTTGTAGCTAAATCAACTAAAGAAATAGTCAGCGTTAGTTTGCCTTGCAAAATGCGGGAAATATCTAATAAATCGCCGATTAGTTGAGTTTGTAATTTAGCATTGCGTTCGATAGTTTCTAAAGCGATCGCTTTTTTATCTTCATCTAATTGGCGAGTCCGCAGCAATTTGATCCAGCCGAGAATGGGATTTAACGGGGTTCGCAATTCATGAGACAACACTGCCAAAAATTCATCTTTAATGCGGTTAGCAGTTTCGGCAATTTCTCTGGCTGCTTGTTCCCGTAGCAATAATTCCTCCCGTTCTGCTTCGGCTCGCCTGCGTGCGGTCACATCAATTGCTACTCCTCCCACCAAAGTTTGCCCAGATATATGTGCTATGGGGAATTTATAAACGAGGAAATCGCCTATTGTGCCATCTAAACGAGGTGCTATTTCAATTGTCTCTAGAACCTGATTAGTTTTAGCCACTGTTTGGATGTTGTCTAAGAATTGTCTGGCAATCTCATACTCAAACAGTTCAAAGACAGATTTGCCGATCGCATCTTGAGTGAGCAGCCCAAACGTTTGTACATAAGTTGGGCTAAGGTAAATAATTGTACCTTCTACATCTGTAATCCAAGCCGCCGCCGGACTATGTGCCATGAATGCCTGAAAGCGTTCTTCACTTTCCCGCTGCACTTCTTCGGCTTGCTTGCGCTCACTAATATCAATGTTGACTCCTAAAAACCGTTCAGCTTGTCCATCTGCATCGCGGACAATTTGCCCTTTCGATGCTAACCAAACCACGGTGTTATCTCTGCGGATAATGCGGAATTCGCTGTAATATTCCCTACCTTCAGCTAAGACTTTTTCTACGCCTGCCATGATCTGTGGGCGATCATCAGGATGGATAAAATCAGCCCAAGATTTCAATCCAGGTTCTTCTGTACCCACTTCTAATCCCAAGATATCCCAGATTCCTTCTGACCAAGATACCTCACCAGTCAACAAATTCCACTCCCAAGTCCCTATTTTTCCGGCTCTTTGTGCCATGCGGAGGCGTTGTTCGCTTTGTCGTAGTGCTTCCTCAGTGCGTTGGCGTTCGCTAATATCACGGGATATAGCAATTACGCCTGCGATCGCTTGCTCAGGATTATCTAGGGGTGCCAAAATATATTCGTAACAATGCGCTCCATCAGCGGATTGATACTCTATTTCTACTCTGATAGGTTGGCCTGTGGCGATGACTTTTTCCCTTTGCTCATCTACCTGACCCATCGTGACTAAAATTTCTGGGGTAAAACCAAGTTCTTGCCAAGTCTTACCTAGCATTTCTTCTGGTTTCCTGCCAAAAACCGCAGCACCACCGGCACTGACATATTGATAACGACCATGCTGATCAAAAATAAAAATATGATCTACCGAAGCCGAGAGAATCGCATTTAAGATATTGGCTTGTTTTTGCACATTTTGGCTCAAAGATGCGATCGCCATTTCCCGTGTTTGGAGTGCTGCGGCCATTTCGTCAATTGCTTGCGCTAGTTCGCCCAGTTCTCCCGATAGATAAAAAAGTCCAGTACGTGTGTTAAGTTGCCCACTCCCCAAAGTTTTGGCTGTTTCCACCAATGATTTTATCTGTCGGATAAAAAAAACATCTCCGCCTACCCAAGCAGCTGCGATCGCTAAAAAAGTTACTGCACCTAAACTAATTAAATTTCTCACTAATAATTGATTAGCATCAGCCAGAACTGCCAACTTCGGAATCCCAATCCTGATATATACATCGGGATTGAGTGGATCATTCCCCAAAGGCACAAAGGCAAAGATTCTTGGTATTCCATCGAGGCTAGTCACCTCATCAATACCCTCACCCTGAGCATTTTTAATGCTACTCAGAGCATCTGGCGATATAGATTTGCCTACCCAAGTTTCTGGATGGGGATAGCGGACTAAAAGTTTTCCTGTTTGGTCAACCACACTCAGTACTGAGTCTTTAGGCATTTTGACTTGCGCCGCCAACTGATTTAACTGATCTAAATTCAGTGCAGCCACAACCAATGTTTGCACTCGCCCTGTCTGATCTAAAATAGGATAAGCAAAATTCAGAGTAGCTTTTTTAGTACTACGACCGATTTGATATTCTCCAACGGCAAATTGCCGCGTTTGTAAAGCACGTTGAAAATAACTGCGGTCTTTTGCATTCACTGAGCCAGAATAGGGAAGCCCGCTACAAGTGATATTGCCTTGAGCATCAAGTACCGCAAAGTTAGCATAAGCTGAATGTTGTTTGAGGATATCAGCTAATAATTGATTACACTCTACTGAATTGCCCTGACGCACAACAGGTATCTGTGCCAATATCATCAGCAGTTGACGACTGCCTTCAACTATCTGCTGTTGGTTATTAGCTGCTAATCTCGCCAGCCGTAGTGTTTGTTCTCGCGCCTCTGTTATAGCGGTACGCCGTTGTTCGGAAGCTGTGTGCAGAATTAATCCTAGTGCTGGAACAACAGCTAAAAGGACAAGAAATACTAGGCGAATGCGAAGTGTGCTATTTAACCAAGAGCGCATTATAATTTCGTTTGGCTATCTACACATAAATTCTGCACCAAAATCTAAAATCTGAAATTTTTACAACTAACGCCGTGATCAAAAAACTTTGTGGACAAGGGGTTTAGGTGAGAAAAACCTTGCTATTTTTAATCACCAGACACCCATCTCAACAGAGAATTTTTCTGCGTAATTTCTGTGTCTTAGAAAAATAAGCGATCGCAATTTTTATTGTCGCCACTATACCATGTCAAATATGCTGTATAACTTTACCCAGCGATACAAAAACCTTCCAAATTTGTAGGGTGGACATGATCATGTCCACCCTACAATACTGACTCCTAAATTCTGCTTCAAGCCAAAGCCACTGCTGGTTGTGGCCACCGTCCTACAGCTTTGCCAACAACAGCCAATTCTTGCATTAAGTGGTCAAAACGCTCTGGTGTCAAGGATTGTGGCCCGTCTGAGAGGGCTTTTTTGGGGTTGGGATGCACCTCAATCATGAGAGAATCAGTACCAGCTGCGATCGCTGCCATCGCCATAGCTGGTACGAATTCCGCCCAGCCGACACCATGACTCGGATCAATCATAATTGGCAGGTGTGTGAGTTTTCGCAATACTGGCACTACTGATAAATCTAGTGTGTTGCGAGTATACTGGCGGTCAAATGTGCGAATTCCTCGTTCACACAAAATCACATTTGGGTTTCCCCCTGCCAAAATATATTCAGCCGCCATTAACCACTCTTCAATGGTGGATGACATTCCCCGTTTCAACAGCACTGGTTTTGGTTGTGCGCCGACTTTTTTCAGCAGGGAGAAGTTCTGCATATTTCTCGCCCCTACTTGGATAACATCAGCAACTTCGGCAATTTTATCGAGTTCTGCCGCATCCATTACTTCTGTAATCACTCCCAACCCGCTGACTTCCCGCGCCTTAGCCAGTAAATCCAAAGCACTTTCACCATGTCCTTGAAAAGCATAAGGCGAAGTCCGGGGTTTGTATGCACCACCACGCAAAAATTTAGCACCTGCGGCTTTGACTCGCTGTGCTGTTTCCACAATCATTTCTTCATTTTCTACAGAGCAAGGGCCAGCCACAACCACTAAAGGATGTTGTTCGCCAAATAAGACTGCGCCATCAGGGGTATTGACCAATACTTCCGAAGCTTCGCCATGACGGAATTGACGGCTGGCGCGTTTATAAGGTTGCTCTACCCGTAATACTTGCTCAATCCACGGGCTAACTTCTTGAATTTGCAGGGGATCTAAATCGGCAGTATCACCTACTAAACCAATTACGACTTTGTGTTTACCAATAATTTTTTCTGGTGTCAGTCCCCAGCTTGTTAGTTCCTCGTCAATGCGGTTGATTTCCGCTTCTGGGGAACCAATCTTCATGACTACGATCATTTTAAATTACCTGATTAGTTGAGTGAAATATCAAACAAATAAGCCTAACTATATTGTCGTACTTCTCAGTATTTAGCGTAATTTTTAATGATGAGATATTAACATTTATAAGTATAAAAAAATCAAGCGCTCAGTCATAGAGCTACAAAATATTGGGTTTAATTAGATAGTATATTTTTTTAATTAGCAATGTTGAAGTTATATAACTTTAACTTCAACATTTACTGGCAAATTACCCAATATCAGAGTCATCTGAATACCTGAGCGCTAATTATCAGACGTTCTTTTGCCGAGTTTCGCGCCAAACTGCTACCATCCGACCCCAATTAGTGGTAAATTCGCTGAGTCCGATTAAACCTCCTGGTCGTTCTTCATCCCAAGAGGCAGAAAGAACGCCGTAAGTAATGCCTAATACCCCTAAACCAAATAACCCCATATTTACCAGCAAAACGGCAATAGGCGCTAATTTAATTTGGGTTTGGGTAGCCAGTAGATAGCTAACTATTAATGTCGTAATCCCCAAAGCTGTGGGGACACCACAAAAAAACGCTACTCGCCGAATCATCCGCTGGCTTACCACTTGGGGAATAGCCATCTCTTCTTTGGAAAATGGCGGCTTCTGGCTGGCTGACGTTTCCAAGGTATTGGACTTGATGGGAGTTTTTTGAACTTTTACAGGTTTTTGGCGTTTTTTGTTCGGTTCAAAAGGCAAACGACTGCGTTCAGATTCTTCAGCAGACATAAGCGTTAGTCCCTATCCACGAATACCCAGACGAGCAATCAAAGCTTGATATTTTTCCCGATTTTCTTGTTGGAGATAAGCAAGCAGGCGCTTACGATGTCCAATGAGCTTTAATAAGCCACGGCGGGAAGAATGGTCTTTTTTATTAGCTTGGAGGTGTTCGCTGAGGCGATTAATTCGCTCGGTCAGCATTGCAATTTGCACATCAGCGGAACCGGTATCGGTTTCGTGAACTTGGAAATTGGTAATTATTTCTTGTTTGCGCTGTTGCGTCAGAGCCATGATCGATTAATTTCTAGTTTTTCTAAATATATGCAGCAGTCTCCCATGATATCACAGCCATTCAGCTGTATGTCGAATCAGTTGGAAGTGATTAATAGTTATCAGTATTTTGGCTAAGTTTATGATATTTTTCTATGCCGATCGCCTGATTGGTTGTGCTTGATGTTGCTGTTGCAAGTTATACATGTGGTTAAACAAATGCCAGCAATATTCTTCTGGCAAACCACAAGTAACCGCACCCCGCAAGACCACGTTAAAATACCAATCGTTGGGTGCGGCTTCTTCTGGCAATTTGCTGACAACTACATAGGTACGCACATCTTTATATATAGAATTGTGGCTGTGAATCTCTACAGTTTCGTGTTGATATAATCCTTGAGAAACACCTTCACGTATATCTAAATGTTCACTCAGTCGCCAGGGTAGCTGATAAAGTACACCTTTCACACTGGCTTTTGGGTCTTTGACTACATCCAAAACACCACATTTGCGGCTGGGTGAGTAAAGATAAAACCCTAAACGATATCCTTTTAATATTCCAGGGCCGATGACGTAAGGGTGAGTGTTTTCACCAAGCGATCGCTTCAAATCGACCGGACACATACACGAGCCATAGGCGAAATAATAGAATGCTGGCTCTTTTTGTAACTCTTGTTGCAGTTTCAAATCTAGCTTTGCAGGATTATGAGATTGCACCCAATTGTAGCCTGAGTGTCGAGTTTGGTTACTCATCTATCCCTAGAAGTATTAACTACAGGTAAAATTCTAGCATCAAAAGATTAAATAATACAACTATAAATCGATAGACTAACCGTATTTAATTACAATGATGATAACCAATCTTTGGTAGTGGCGGGCGATCGCAAATGGATAAAATTTAGATGCTCATAATCAGATTCTTGGAATAAAGCCTGATACTTTTGGCGATTTTTACCGTAAGTTTGAATTGCCCATAACAAAATAGAATCACGGCTAAAGAAAGATTTTTGCCATGTCTCATAGTTACCATTGCAGACTTCCTGTTGTGTGATTACCCGCGCCAGTGTTCGCCACAATATTCGACGCATCACCACTGGCCAAGAATAGTCTAGCCAAACAACTGTATCTGCTCTGGGCCAAACAATATCGCGTACTATGCTGTAATTACCATCTACAACCCAGCGATCGCCTGCTAAAGATTGAGAAACGCGATCGCGCATCACATCGTTTGCTACTTCTACCCAGTTGGCTTCCCAATGCAAATAGTCTAATTCTATGTGGGGTATGGCAAGGCATTGGGATATTTGCCGCGCCAAAGTTGTTTTACCTGAACCAGTAGTTCCAACTACAGAAATGCGTTGCATAGAATTATTTGAGCCTGTTATTCAACAAATTACTCTAAGTCTTCTAGTTCGTAAAAATTTTTTGATGCGATCGCATCTTTCGTACTAACCTGAGCAAAAGATATCATCTGCAAAATAAGGCCAGCGCCTTCTAAGATTGCCCATTACTGAAAAAGTCAGGAAAAATGGATCTGACGACATCAGAGTGACAAAGACGGCAGCCAAAAATTAGCGATCACTAAGTCTGCGGCAAAAAGGACGAGTATTCTGGCAGGGTATTTGTCCCGTATGCTGGATCTGTCATCAGATTTCAGTAAAGCGGCTTTACTGAAATTATTACAAATGCTTGAGTCCAAGGAGTTTAGTTGTAATACCTTAAGTATTTATTCAGGACTTACGCACTCGCCACGCAAATAAAGGCTTTGAGATTGTTTCCCTAGGGTCGCAATGACGCAAATACGTTAGTTTTGCGTAAGTCCTATTTATTATTGAAAGGATATTCTATTTTAAATATTAAAAATATTTTAGAGCATGACATAGTAGTTGTTAATGTCTTTCACTTTTACAGAAAAATCTCACTACAAGAAAATGAATAATACATATTCATCTTAAAACTGCCTTTATTTTTTATTTACCTTTAGTGACGGCGTAACTACTATTTACATTTTCTTTACTAGTGACGACGTAACTACTATTTGAAAAGCTCACAACCCTTATACTGTAATATTTTGGAGATATAATTAGTGAAAATCTTGATTTAGATATAGAAGTTATTGAAAAATTATTTATATGCTAGTATGGATTAAATATTTTTTCAAACCCAGCACAGTCTGGTTTTAAATAGGGGATAAACAATTCTCTTATTAGCCCATTTATTACCAGCTATGAGAAGTGCAATCACATTCCCGGATTAATGTCGGGCTAATTACGACCGCACCATACTTTATAAATTTATTTTGGAGCTAATGAAATGAGTAATAAAAATAATAATACTCTCGTCCACTTACTGATGAAAGTTGCCATTCCACTGGGAGTAATACTTGGTTCAGGAATTTATGGTTTTGTTAAAACTGCTGATTATTCCAAGCAGCATGAACAATCTGCCCAACCTGAACTCGGTCGCTTTGGTCGCGCAGAGTACGAACAGCTAAAACCAGAAATGTCCTTAACGGAGGTGCGGTCAATCTTGTACAGGGGTATCGAGGTTAGCCGCTCTGCAAAAACAGCAACCTTTGTATGGGAAAATCCTGACGGTTCTAAAATCACAGCTACTTTTGAACATGATCTGCTCAAGAGTAAAGAGCAGTCGGGATTGAAGTAAAGAACTCGAAAAAGGTGTTCGCATTGTTGATCACCTTTTTGATGAGTCGGGTAATAGAAGTTAATCAACATCTGTTAAAAACACCTACTGTAAAGCATTCAGTTCCAAATTCGCCCAGCGTGCGATCATGGTCGTTGGCGGTTTATGGAATTCTGTGAATGCTTCCCACCGATATCTGCTGGTTTAGCTAAGTTGTATATTCGGCGTTAATTTTCACGTAGTCGTAACTTAAATCACAACCCCAAGCTTTACCTGTCCCATGACCATTACCAACGCTAACTCCAATAATTACAGGATTATCTAATTTTTGAGATGTGATATTGCTAGGATAATCGGTGGCGGCTTGTTTTAAATATGCGCTGGCGGCGGCGCGGTCAAATTGCAGCGGTTGACCATTTTCTAACAGCAAGAAATCTCCTAACTTAATTTGCAAGTTATCTTGTTCAAAGGGTATACCTGCACGTCCGGCGGCGGCGGCGATGCGTCCCCAGTTGGGATCACGGCCAAAGATGGCAGATTTAACTAAGGATGAACCTGCAATGGTTTTGGCGATTTGTCGTGCTGCGAGGTCATCATGAGTTCCGGTAACTTGCACTTCCATGAGACAGGTTGCACCTTCACCATCTCGTGCGATCGCTTTAGCTAAATGCTGGCATACTGCTGTTAACATCGCCTCTAATTTCTCGGCTTCTGCACCCATCTCGGTAATTGCTGGGGTGCGAGATTGACCATTTGCTAAGGCAATTAAGCTGTCGTTGGTGCTAGTATCGCCATCTACGGTAATGGAATTAAAGCTTTTATCTGCGGCTCTACTCAACATTTGCTGCCAAAGATGGGGGGAAACGGCTGCATCACAGGTGACAAATGCCAGCATAGTTGCCATGTTGGGGTGAATCATCCCGGAACCTTTGGCAATACCACCAATGCGGACTGGGCGATCGCTTATAGTTGTTTCTAGGGCAATGGATTTTGGTACTAAATCTGTGGTAATAATTGCGCCAGATGCTGCATCGGAACCTGTTTCTGAGAGGGTGGCTACTAACTTAGGAATCCCGCTACGTAAGGCATCCATCTTGATGCGTTGACCAATTACACCAGTAGAAGCGAGCAAAATCAATTCTGGGGAAATATTTAATTCCTTAGCTAACAACTCGGCACTTTCATCAGCATCATGTATACCTTGACTACCTGTGGCGGCGTTGGCTTGTCCGGCGTTGCAAAGAATGGCACGAGCGCTAGGTTTGGCTTGTAATATTTGACGGCAATAATCTACACAGGCGGCTTTAACTTGAGAAGTTGTAAATACACCAGATGCGATCGCCTCGACATCAGATACTATCAAAGCCAAATCTGGCAATCCCGATGGTTTTAATCCTGCGGTGATTCCTGCGGCTCGGTATCCTTTAGGAGCAGTCACACCACCAGTAATTTCTTGCCAGTCTGCCATTTCTACGTTCCCCCACAAAATTAGCGGCTTGACTGGCGATTATACCAATAGTCCACAGTCAATAGTCAATTGTTATTTGTGCATTTCCTACTCTCTACATCTATTGAAAAAGGAGAGCTACTTGAGCAGCTCTCCAGATCATCAGGGTGCATCTACTTAACACAGCATATCATTTTTGCCATGAGGAGTATCACCCATTATTTGTTTTTTTGTATAAATATTATTAAGAATTTACCCGTAGACTACTGAGATATAAAATTTTAAATGAAAATGGTAAATTTGGTTACTAACCTGTGTCACATCTAAAAATGCACATTTACTTTTATGGTTGTCTTTGATTATTTTTGATTGGATTTGATGATTGGAATGACTTTCTGCGAAAAATTAGAGCATTCAATTAACTATTTTGCTTACCATATCAAGATTTCAAATGTGATAAAAACATAACTTTCTAGCTAAGAAATAAGGAGAGCAGCGAGGGCAACTCTCCGAATCATTAGGGGGCATCTACTAAGCAAATAATAGCCTTTTATTTGTGAGGGTTATTACTTAGTAGAATGTAATTTTAGTAAATATACTGTGAAGATACTACTGAACTAAAACCGGAGAAAATGTCTGATTGTCAAGAATTTACTGTCAATCAAATTAGGCATTTAACTTTTTCTCCACCAGTTCGTTAGTTAATTTCGGATCAGCACGTTTGCTGGTCTTTTTCAGCACTTGCCCGACAAAGAAGCCTTTGAGATTGGTGTTACCGTTACGATATTTCTCTAATTCTTTGGGGTTAGCAGCGATAACTTCATCGACAATCGGTTCTAAGACACTGGGGTCGGTGATGAGTTCTTGACCTGCAAAAGCTTTTTCGGGGGTCACACCTTGGAGTAAATCTGGCAATTTTTCTTTAGCTTGAGCGTTGCTAATTTTGCCAGTTTCAATGCGGGTAATGACTTCAGCCAGGTTAGCAGGGGTTAATGCAATATCAGCAATATTGAGTTTTTGCTTATTGAGATATGCGGCGATATCTTGAGTAATCCAGTTTGCGGCTGCTTTGGGATTTGCCCCAGATGCGATCGCTGCTTCAAAATATTCTGATACGTAGCGCTCTTCTGTCAAGACTCGCGCATCATAAGCTGACAGTCCCAATTCGGTTTCATAACGATGACGCTTTTGGGCGGGGAGTTCTGGTAGTTCGCTACGCCAGTTCTCTAGTTGAGTATCAGATACTTCAATGGGTGCTAAATCTGGTTCAGGGAAGTAGCGATAATCACTAGAACCTTCCTTTGTCCGCATACTAATTGTGCGTTGTGCGCCTTCTTCCCACAACCTGGTTTCTTGGATGATGCGTTCTCCGGCTTCGACTGCGGCGATTTGGCGTTCAATTTCGTATTCAATCGCCCGTTGAATGGCGTTGAAGGAGTTCATATTTTTAATTTCTACCTTCGTGCCAAATTTTTCTTGTCCGACGGGGCGCACGGAGATGTTAACATCGCAACGCAACGATCCTTCCTGCATATTTCCGTCACTCACACCGAGATAACGCATAATTCGGCGTAACTCTTGGGCGTATTCCGCAGCTTCTTGTCCAGAACGAATATCGGGTTCCGAGACAATTTCAACTAACGGTACACCTGCACGGTTGTAGTCTACCAAAGAATAGCTGGAACCAGAAAGGCGATCGCTTCCTGCGTGTACCAACTTACCTGCATCTTCTTCCATGTGCAGGCGGGTAATACCAATGCGTTTACGAACAGGATTTCCTTCAGCATCTACCAACTCAATTTCTAACCAACCATGTTCAGCAATGGGTAAGTCATATTGAGAAATTTGGTAATTCTTCGGTAAATCAGGATAAAAATACTGTTTCCGGTCAAATTTGCTATATTTAGCGATTTGGCAATTCAATGCTAAACCAGCTTTCACCGCGTACTCTAGAACTTTTTGGTTGAGTACGGGTAAAACCCCAGGTAATCCCATACACACAGGGTCAATGTTAGTATTTGGATCAGCACCGAACGCCGTAGAGCTACTAGAGAAAATTTTTGTATTCGTACTTAGCTGACAATGGGTTTCTAGACCAATAATCGCTTCGTACTCAGTTTTGACTGGAGTAGCAGAAGTCATAAGATTAATAGTTCGACCAATTTACACGTAAATTACTATTTTAGCTTCGCCTTGACAATTCCTAATTTTCTGTGTGAACTCTAAGCTTTTCTTGATGTCATTTGTTGGGTTAGGTTTCGTTTCACCCAACCTACAGTAATGCCTATGTTATCTAGAATTTATTTTCTTGCTCTTTTACCCTTGGCATCAAAAAATAATGATAACAAGATACAAATATAAACTATGAGTCATCAAATATATACAACTGATATTTTAGTTGTCGGCGGAGGAACTGGTGGAACTGCTGCGGCTATTCAAGCAGCCAGAATGGGAGTTAATACTATTTTGGTGAGTGAGTTTGCTTGGTTGGGAGGAATGCTGACTTCCGCTGGAGTATCTGCACCAGATGGGAATGAATTAGTTGCTTGGCAAACTGGGTTATGGGGGGCGTTTTTACAAGAATTACGACATCGCCAACCAGGAGGATTAGATAACAGTTGGGTGAGTTTTTTTAGTTACAATCCTGCTGTGGGGGCAGAGATTTTTGCCCATTGGGTGCAAGAATTACCAAATCTGCAATGGATTTCTGGATACGTACCATTGAAAGTTTTACAACAGGAAAATTGTATTACTGGGGTGCGGTTTGCTGATTTTACTGTGCAAGCCAAGGTAATTCTCGACGGTACAGAATTGGGAGATTTATTAGCGTTGGCGGAAATACCTTACCGTTGGGGTTGGGAGTTGCAAAGTGAATGGGGAGAACCCAGCGCGTTAACTAGTTATAATGCCATCACAGAGAGATATCCAGTGCAGTCACCAACTTGGGTAGTAATTATGCAAGATTTTGGTGATGGTGTTGCACCAGAAATTCCAGTTGCGCCTAGTTATGATTCTGCGCTGTTTGTTGGGGCTTGGGAAAATTATGGTGCAGAGAAATTTTTGAATTATGGACGCTTGCCGGGCGATCGCTTTATGATTAACTGGCCAATCAAAGGTAATGACTACGGTGAAGGTGTCGGGCGTTTGGTAGAGTCAGAAACATCTAAAGCTGAGTTTCTCCAAGAATGTCGCTGGCATAGCCAAAATTTTGCTCATTTTATCCAAAATCAGTTAGGTCGCCGCTATGGTTTGGCAGAGAAAATTTTCCCTTGGAATGACACAGCTTTTGCATTACATCCCTATTACCGAGAAAGTCGCCGCTTGGTAGGACTAACTACGATTCTCGAACAGGATATTTTACCTGTAGCCGAAGGTAGAGTTGCATCTTTGTTTGCAGATGCAGTTGCTATTGGGAACTACGCCAACGACCATCATTATCCAGGCTTCGATTTACCGCTGCAACCGAAATCAATTCGTTGGGGGGGACGCTGGACGGGAACGCCGTTCACAATTCCTTACAGTTGTTTAGTTCCGGTTGCTACAGATGGTTTATTAGTTTGTGAAAAAAATATTTCTGTATCTCACATAGCTAATGGTGCAACAAGATTGCAACCTGTAGTGATGGGTATCGGTCAAGCCGCTGGGATGGCGGCTGCTATGTGTGTTGAGTTGGGTTTACAGCCGCGAGATTTACCAGTTAGGGCTTTACAAGAAGCATTATTGCAGGATAAACAAGCACCTGCGGCGATCGCTCCTTTATTTAATCTCGATTTTGCACCCAATCATCCAGAATGGTTATCCACGCAACTATATTATTTAGATAATCCTCAAGATTATCCTCTTAGCGGCAACTGTCCTCTTATATCTTCGTTTGATGAGATAGTCATACAAGATTGTGACTGTTTTACAGGCATCTTCCACCGCATAGATCAGCAGAATTACAAACTGGTAATTACTGAACCAACTACTTATCAAGGGCAAACTTGGCAACTAGTAACTTTGCGATCGCACATAGATGAACAGCTACAAATTGCTGTACATGAACAATTGATTACTGTGTGGGGAAGGCTAAATCACTCTGGTAATTGGTTATTAGTTGATAAATTAGAAGGGTAAGAACTGAAGCAGAACTGAGCCAAGACCACTTACAAAATCAAAGAAACTAGCTTTGCCTGTAGTAACATTTTCTTTGTACGGTGTTTGCAATTCTTTGATAAAAGCCTGGGCTGTTTGGGTTCCAGTGCCGTTTTGTTGGTTAGTAAACAGCTTGTCAGCTATTTGGGCATCTGCGAAAGCACCTTGACGGTCAAATAATTGGTATTTAGCAATACCACGAGCCAAGTATGCGCC
Organism: Nostoc sp. C96; assembly: GCF_059384975.1. Lineage (NCBI taxonomy): Bacteria > Bacillati > Cyanobacteriota > Cyanophyceae > Nostocales > Nostocaceae > Nostoc > Nostoc sp. C96. The sequence continues at coordinate 5,028,568 of NZ_CM182020.1, forward strand.
TGCGTATTCTGGTTTAGCGGCGATCGCTTGATTAAAGTAACTAATTGCTTGTTGGTGATTGCCTTTCTGCCCTTCTGCTATACCCCAAGCATAAAACTCTTCTGGGGTAGCAATTTGTAATGGGATACCAATAGCACCTTGAAAATTAACTCCTTGTAAGTAAGCCTTGGTAAATTCCGCATTGCCTAAATAAGTGTTTCTTAAATCTGCACCGGCAAGATTCGCCCCGTTGAATTTCGCCTCTGTTAAGTTAGCGCCAAATAATCCTGCACCAGCTAAGTTTGCACCGCGTAAATCAGCACCCGTTAAATTAGCACGACTGAGATTTGCACCGGTGAGATTCGCACCACTCAAATTTGCCCCAGATAAATCAGCCAATACTAACCCTGCACCAGTCAAATCGCAGTTCTGACATTGTTTGGTTGCTAATAACTGTCTTATATGTTCTGAATTAGCTGCTTGGGCAGTTGAGCTTAAACTGATAGTGGCTATAAATATGATTGTGGCTAAAGTTGGGCTTTTCATACTCGGTTTTGCAATATTTGCTGCTCAAAACTCAAAATTAGGCTATAAATTTATACTTCAGCCTATGATATGAAGAGTTTGAGCAGTTTGCCCTCAGTAGATGCCTAGATTAGTTAATGAATTTGCATAACAGCAAATTCTCCTGGCTGATAAAAATCAATTTTTTGGCTTGTATTGCTGGGAGTAGACCAACCTATCTCTGCAATTAAACGTAAGACCAAGGTTAAAATAGTTGCAAGTAAGAGTTTCTCTAGCATTATCCTCTCCCCCACTCCGCCACATAATAATTTAAACTTATACTTACAGTAAGTATAGGTTATAGTTACCCCAAAGGCTATGTCAGACTTACTTAAAACTCAATGATGTATATCTGGTTTTTGTGTGATCAGCATCACACAACAGGTAGGAAATAACTGGTGAAGCGATCGCATTTTATCTCAGTATTAAACGAACTGGTAAATCTGTCGTTAAGTCAAATGAAGCGTTAGATTGAACAAAATATCGCTGCTATGACCAATCTCATCAGGATTTTTGATATAGTTTAGATATTAAATAGTGATCAAATAGGCAGTTTTTTTGTATTCTCAAGAAAAAGACTCATGGAAATTCAAGAACTAAAAGCATTAATTAAAGAGAGCATTCGAGAAGTTTTACGAGAAGAACGAATGTTACTGTGCCAAGTTCTGATACCCTCGGTGAGTAATGAAGAACAAGCAGAACTGAATGAAATTTTTGGTTCACCATCAGATTATGAGCATGAGGAATCAATTGATGTGACAGAGTGGGTTAAATATGGCAGTCAAATTCCGTAAGAATGCCATTAATTTTTTAGCGAAGGCAAATATAGAAGATGCTGCCAAAATTCAAGAGCAACTCAACCAACTTCTAATTTTCATTGAAGAACAGGGGATCATTCCCTTTTGAGACCTTGACATCAAAAAAATGAAAGGAGACTGGGAAGGTTTTTATAGACTACGTATAGGGAAAATCAGAATTATTTTTACAGTTAATATTGATTCTGGTGAAGTTGAAATTTACACTATTGGTATGAGAGGCGATGTGTATAAATAATGATTTTTATAGCAAATATATATATTATTTAAGCTTCTCACATCAGTAAAACAAGGAAGAAATGCTTTAAACTAAAAGATTTTATTTCATTATGCTCCGTAAATAGCTTTACTACTTTTATCAGCCTACTTGTTGAATGATATCTAGTGGTAGTACATCTAAAGCTTCAGTAATTTGCTCATCACTTAAGCTAATTATAGTAAATCTTCTTGGGTAAGAGACTATCTTCCGTAATGCTTGCTTGCTTTTAACCTTGAATTACTTGAATTAAAATCCCTAAAATTTTATTTAATTCTTTAATATAGTAGTTATTTAAATCAATAAATAAATTTGTACCTTCTAGCTTCAAAAATTTCCAAATATCTCCCGTTGTAACTGCTCCATAAATGGTTTTAATATTATTGCCTTCTCGTTCATTAAATATCTGAGCCGCTAACATTGCTGCCATACATTGACCTAATCCATTTTTAATGTTTTCATTCTTGGCTTCAACAATAATAATTACTGGTGCATTAATTGTTAACTGTTCTTTAGAACGGCTGATGACAAAATCACAATAACCATTCAGACCTTTGTCAGTATCAACATTAAAATCTGTGCCAGAAAATAAACTTATCTGGCAATCAGCACTACGTCTTACCTCTAATAAAATATGGGTAATAATCATTTCTGAGCGAGCTTTGTCTGTATTGATAGCTAATGCTAACTCTGTTGTTTCTTCTAAAGTATTTATTAATTTATCACTTATTTGTATAGATTAATATTCATGAACAAAATGATTTGTTCATGAATATTAATCTGGAAATCTTTTTTAAACTTAGTTAAGCTGAAATCACTGTAAGCCATGAGAATTACCTGATGATTTAGCTAAGATGTTGTGGTGATTTGGATGCGATCGCACATTATTCAGTAGCCTCAACTTTCATACAGAGTTCCATCTTTTTGCGTAAAAATTCGCTCACCATTTACACCTGCTTTGGCAATTAAATCATCGTCTGGATAGTACCCTTCATCATCTGGTGTTCTATCTCCAACTTCTAAATAAATTACTATTGTCTCAGAGCGATTTACTAGGTGATGTCCATTTTCTTCGCCAGCGGGAAAACCCGCCATCATTCCTGGTGTGAGAATTTGCTCTCCGGCGTTAGTAACTAAGGTTGCTTCACCTTCAATAATATAAATAAATTCATCTTGCCGAGTATGCCAATGTCTTAAAGCCGAGCAACTTCCTGGTGCTAGGGTGACTAAATTTACCCCATAATTTTTTAATCCGGCGGCATTTCCTAACGCTTTTTTAACTCTCCCAGCAACGATATGTTGGAATTTTTCTGGGTAAATTGAAGTTGTGCGGCTGGGAATATTATCTGGATTAATAATCATATAGTTTATCCTGATGTGATTGGTGATATCGATACATCAATTTAAGATTGCCAACTTCTGGGGTAAAGCCCCAACGTTGATAAAATGGCATCATTTCTGGTAAACAGTAAAGGGCGATATGCTCAACTTGATTTAATTGAGGATGATTAACAATTCCATCTAGTAACTTTACCCCAAGCCCCTGTTTTCTATAGTCTGGTTTAATTATGACATCGTAAATAGTCGCTCGATACACAAAGTCTGTGAGAACGCGAGTAAACCCAATTAACTGTTCATTATTATCTATCAAACCTAAAACAATATTTGAAGCTTTGAGCATTTTGGCAACATCTTGATATGTACGGTGTTTGCTCCAGAATTCATTTTTATATAACTGTACTAGTTCAAAAATTTGCTTTTCTGTGAGAGTGTCAACAAATTTATAAGTCATATTACAACAGTTTTTGTAGTAGATATTATCTCTCTAATCAGGAAAGGGTTTACGGGCGATAAAGGCGACATTACCTTTGGGTAAATAGTAACTGCCATAATTACGAGTTGTTTGCACGCGAAAGCCAATTTTTCGTAAGTCTGTGGCTATTTGGGTGGCTCGGTATAGTTGTACATAATGTATTTCTTCATCTCGTCTGTAATATTCTCCGACTTGGCGGAAAGTGATGATACGACGGGTTAAAATGTTTTGCGATCGCAGTTCTTCTTTCTCAACTAATACCAGCCAATTTTTACCTTCGGTAAAATTTTTAGTTTTATTTCCGACTGCAATTTGTCCTGCTTCCACAATATCAAAGATAAACACACCACCAGGCGTTAATGCTTGATATATGCGTCGAAAAAGCTGAATTAGGGTTTGGCGGTTGTTGTCGGAATCGAATAAGTAACTCAAGCATTCACTAATGGAAGTAACAGCGTGACATGGGGGAATGGCAATTTTAAATACTGAACCAACATAAAATTTGGCTTGGGGAACTCTGCTTTGAGCGATCGCAATCATCGCCTCGGAAATATCAACGCCCAATACCCGATAATTAGACTTGACCAGTTCGTTTGCCCATAATCCACTACCACAACCCAAGTCCACAACTAAACCAGAGTTAATCTTGTTTTGCCGTAAAATTTCTAAAATACCTGGGGCTGATTTGAGCGCATAATCCCGAAAACCATCATCATGGATAAAGGCGAGGTCTTCTTTGTACCATTCACTCATATAGCGACCTGAGTTTCAGCAATTTATTTTATCTAAATTTTTGATTAGAGCAATGCCTTAATGGCATTTACTAATATTTGATTTTGTTCATCTGTACCAATGGTGATGCGGAGTTTATCTAGTAGTCCGGGGTGGGGAAAGTAGCGGATGAGTATTTGTTGTTCTTTGAGTTTTTGATAGAGATACTCGGCGTTTTGTTGGGGTGGCTGGACTAGTAAAAAGTTGGTGTGAGACTCCCAAACCTGGAAGCCTAATTGTTGAAATTCTCTGGTGAGTTGGGTGCGAGATGCTTTAATTTTGGCTACACAAGCATTTTTATAAGCTTGGTCGGTGATGGCGGCTGTGGCAACTGTACAGGCGATCGCATCAATGTTATAACTATCTTTGACCTTAAATAATCCCTGCAACAGCTTGGGATTCCCTATCCCAAAACCCAAGCGCAAACCCGCTAATGAGTAACCTTTAGATAAGGTGCGAATAATTATCACATTCTCATATTCTTTCACCAAAGCTAAGGCATCGCCTTCGGCAAAATCTACGTAAGCTTCATCAATGACTAACACCCCAGATAACTGACTGGCGAGTTTTTCTAAATCTGCGCTAGGAACAACATGACCAGATGGACTGTTAGGTGAAGCAATAAATGTCACAGCACCATCAGCAGCAATTAACTCTGCGACTGGTAATTTGTAGTCTTCACTGTAGGGAATTTCGATAATATCTGCCGACTGCATCTCCGTCAGGGTACGATATAAGACATAAGTCGGTGTAGGATAAACAACTTTGCGTCCCGGTTCCGTACAGGCTCGCATCACGACATTTAAAATCTCATCACTACCATTACCTACAATAATCCAATCACTGGGTATTCCTAAAACCTGACTTGCAGCTTGGCGAAACTGGTCGCCAAATGGTTCAGGGTAACGCCGCAACCACTCACCATCAATTTTTTGTAGTGCAGCTAAAGCATTAGGTGAGGGAGGGTAGGGATTTTCGTTACTATTGAGTTTAATGACTTGAGTACCGCGTTTCGGCTGTTCACCAGGAACATAACTAGCCATTGCATCAACATTGGCGCGGAAGAAATTGCTCATAGCTGCGAAGAAGGCGACAGGAAAGAAACGAGTAGACAAGTATTTTAGCTTGTGAATGAGTATGGGAGCTAGATTAATGAGGCTTTTTTCGGCATTAATGAAGTTTGAATACTCGTAAATGAGCCTTTGATACTCATTAATGAGCATGAGAACTGGATTAATTAGCCTTTGATACTCATTAATGAGTTTTTTTTCTGCGTTAATGAAGCTTGGATACTTGTGAATAAGTCTTTTTTCTCCATTAATGAGTCTTTTTGCTCTGAACAACAAGATACCCGACTTTTTTAAAAAGTCGGAGGTCTGAAATGCTATCGTATTATGTCCGCTTGATTACTTACTAAAATCGAAGAACCCCACCCCAACAAAGCTGTGCTTTGTCTCCCCTCCCCGTTCACGGGGAGGGGGTGGGGGTGGGGTTCAATAATTTGGGGAATTATAACTAATTAGAAGGACATAATATCACTTACTATCCTTTAACCTGCGTTGAGAAACTCCAAATATCCATTGCTGAGTTCTTTTACAGCCAAGTCATAAAATTGCTTACCATGTTCTGGAGTTGCTAAAGCGGGATTTGAACCCATACGTCCATCTGGGTAACGGTTGCGAAAATCAGCCGCACTATAAATGTTGTGTCCCCGCGCCACTTCGGGAGAAAGAGGTGCTTGTTTAATTGCTTCGGGATAAACAAATTGAGTCACAGCTACTTCACTGGGAGTTGCATGAGAACCTTCTTGATCAGCGTATAATTCTTTAGCTAACTCATATACAGATCTGCACATAAACCAGTTAGCTACTTGACATTGCACTTGATGAGCATGGGAAACTTGTAAATCTTCTAGATAAGCGTAAGTTTCTGAGAATGCGGCTTTGAGAGTAGCAATGTTACCGCCGTGGCCGTTGATAAAGTAGAATTTGCTAAAACCAACTTTGACTAAACTAGTTACGTAATCTCGGACTACTTGAATTAAAGTGCTAGGACGGAGACTAATTGTGCCGGGAAAAGCAGTGTGATGCAATGCCATCCCCACATTAATTGTAGGGCCAACGATCGCCCCAGTTGCTTCACCTACACCACGAGCGATCGCTTCTGCACAAATCGCATCAGTACCAATTAACCCCGTCGGCCCGTGTTGTTCTGTAGAACCAATCGGAAAAATTATTCCCTGAGATTGCTGTAAATAAGCTTCAACTTCTGGCCAAGTACTCAAATGCAGTAACATGTTTCATCTACTAATTCACTAACTCGACTTTAGCCAAATTCAGCAATTCTCACTGGAGTAATTGTTGAGCCGCATCTAGAGTATCAGATATTAGTCGCAGCAAGAACGTACAGGTGATGTTATCCCTTGTTGACGATAACCTGCTAAATATTGCTCTAAAACACTAAATTGCGGCATATTTAAACTGTAATAAATCCAACGTCCTTCTTGACGGGAGTTAACTAACCCAGCTTCCTTTAAAGTCTTGAGGTGAAACGAAAGTTTTGACTGATTTACCCCTAATACCTCACACAAATCACATACACAAAGTTCTTGCTGTCGCAATAGTTCCAGCACATTAATCCGCAGAGGATCAGAAAGAGCATGAAAGCCCGCAGCAATTAAATGTGAAATAGTAGAAGAGGGGGTTTGCATGAAACGAGGGAGTGGAGAGGATCAGGATGATTTGTAAATTTTAACTATAAAAGTCGCCTGACTGATTTCTGAAAGCGATCGCTATTGCCTTTCACAGACTAAAATGGTTCCCTTTTCGCCACAAGTTATCCGCAACTCCTCATCAAGATAGAGAATTTCTAGCCGACCTTTAGGCGATCGCGCCATGATAAACTTAACTTCTCCAGTCTCAGAATTCATTCCTTGTGGTGGAACCAGACCAAACATTAATTTAAACAAACCCAACATCAAGCTGTCTTTAAAATTACGTTTGACATTTTGACTCTGCTGACCAAAAATTGCGCGCCACTCATCCATTTTATTTGGGTCTATTGGTGCTAAAACTCCCCCAGTAAATTTGACTTGTAGCACCGCATCACTAATTGGTTCACAAACACCTAAGTTCCGCACAATCCCTGATATTTGTGGATAATTTTCATCAGCAGTCGTAAATTCCACAACAATATCATGACTGCGCTGTTCGCCATTTCCTAATAAAAAAACAGGTTGAGAAACTCGGTCAATTACTAATTTTAGTTTTGTCGGCTGAAACATATTAAAAGCAAGGCGACCAAGACTATAAGCAAACTTACCATTTGCTAGTCGTTCACCCCCAGGAAAATTCGGCGCACTAATCAATATCCAATTACTATCTAATAACTTAACGTTACGAGTTGGTGCTGGATTTGGGTTGACAAGTCGCAGATTTTCAATCGCAGCAATTACAGTTTCATCCTTAGTATTACCATCACAAGCAGCCAACGCCTGACGTAAAGCTAGTTTCGCCCCTGCACATTCCCTTGTGTCTACTGCCATAGTGTTGAAATTGTTTTGTGCAACTGCTTGTTAATTTAGACTATCGGCTGATTTCATGACTCTCGTCTGCCATCTCCGTTAAAAAATTGTTACATTTTTTGTGGGTAGACAATTATTCCTTGACGCATCTCATCATGTCCAACAGCCTCTTACAGCCATTATCCCCAACAACCACAGATAATTTACCTGCTGGTGGACTAGACCCAGAACGCTTTGACTGGTTAGAAGTTTGGTATCCCGTCCACTACGTCGCAGACTTAGATAAATCTCAGCTAACACGCTTCACCTTACTAGAGCGAGACTTAGTTTTATGGTGGGACAAAAATGCACAAACTTGGCGAGCCTTTGAAGACCAATGTCCCCACCGTTTAGCCCCACTTTCCGAAGGCAGAATTAACGAAGATGGCTGGCTAGAATGTCCTTATCATGGCTGGGCATTTTCGGGAACAGGCAAATGTGAAAGCATTCCTCAACAAGTACCAGAGGGAAAAGCCGAAACATCCCCCCGCGCTTGTGTAAATTCATTACCAACCACAGTCCGCCAAGGGTTATTGTTTGTTTATCCTGGTCAACCTGAAAATGCTGCCAAAACACAAGTTCCCATCGTTGATGTTTTAGAAGAAGAGGCCGATGGCTGGGTTTGCCTGAATACCTTTCGAGACTTACCTTATGATGCTTTGACATTAATGGAAAACGTTCTCGACTCCAGCCACATTCCTTACACCCATCATCGTACAGTCGGCAACCGCGCCAATGTTGCACCCGTAGAATTAGAAATTGTTGAATCTGGTAAATGGGGATTTAAAGGCCTTTGGCAAGAAGGCCCCCGCAAAGGCACTTTAGGTAAACAAGATACTACCTTTATTGCACCTGGGTTGATGTGGCATGATCTCACATCCAAGCAATTTGGCAGAACCTTAACAGTCGTTTATGCAACCCCTATCCGCAAAGGAGAATGTCGCCTATTTGCCCGTTTTCCTTTCAAATTCTCATCAAAATTACCAGGGTTATTTCTCAAACTCACTCCTCGCTGGTACTCCCATCTAGGACAAAACAACGTACTAGAAGATGATCAGATTTTCTTACATCACCAAGAACGCTATTTAGAACAAAAAGGTGGCACTGATAACTTTACCAAAGCATTTTATTTACCAACAAAAGCTGATATTTTTGTATTTCAGTTACGTTCTTGGGTCAAACAATATTGTGCCGAATCATTTCCAGGTGAGACTTTACCACCGCCACTCCCCAAAGAAGCTTTATTAGATAGATACCATTCCCACACAAAACATTGTGGTAGTTGTCGCCCAGCGTTGAAAAACCTCCAAAATTTGCGTTTAGGCGTGGTGATAGCAACAGCATTAATTTGGAGTTTGCTGTCTTTATCAGTCTTATTTCCCGGTGATGTTTCTCATATCACCGTCATTATTGCCAACGTAGCTGTATTACTCGGTGGCGGTATTTGGTTTGGTTTAGGCAAGTTAGAAAAGCAATTTTATCAAGGGCGAGAAATTCCGCCAAGAAATATGGCTTCGTAATGAAGCAAGGTAAGTTGGGTGGAGCAATAGCGAAACCCAACAAGGTTTTGATAATATTCACTGTCGATCCCAGCCCGCACACATACTTTCAGGAACAGCTTCAACTCTTGGCCGTCTAGAGGGACAATAAAAGTCAAGACTTTGGAGTAATAGCTCATGGTTGATTAATGCAAAACTCTCCGGATAGCTTTTCTTGCTCCCGTATGCTTACCCTTTTCATTCTGAGGTGACGTGGTTAACATGGGTTGAACATATTTGTCATGATTCAACTTTATGGCTAGAACACCGAATGAATACGCTGTACACCTCTTCCTGGAAACTGGTCATCGTGAGGAAGTAAGGTTTCCCACTATTCAAGAATTCCAAAAATGGTATAGTGGCGAACTAGTGCCTAAGTCTGCCTCGAATGATTTTATTAGTGTACCGATCAAGAATATTCAAGGAGAGTATATGGTTGTCCGCCCATCTCGGATTGTAGCAATCCGGGTAGAACCACTGTTTAGTTCTAGTGTTGAAAGATTCGACTAAATCATGAGAAAAACCCTTGCTTTGGCTTCTTTGAGTCTGGGAATTGCCCTTGTAAACACAATTTGGCCAGCTGTTGCTCAAGTTCCGACGACGATACCGTTACCTGTACCGTTACCTACACAGCCAAGCCCTCAGCCTGAGCTACAATTACCACTCCAACCAGTTGACATTAGTAATACTTGTAATCCGGTATCTACTTGCTTGGGATGGGATGAGCAAATTTTTGGTCGTAAAGGTAAACCAGGCGATCGCAAAGCGCTCTTAGCCGCCATTGATAATAGTTTAGATTATTTGGCCAAAGATAAAGCGATCGCCGCCTATAACAATTATCCGGTGCCAGGAATTACCCGCGATCGCGTGCGACGCAGTTTATTGCGTTTTCGGCAATTAGTAGCAACTGCTAAATCTGCAACTCAACTCCAAGCTGCAATTCAGCGGGAGTTTGTGTTTTACAAGTCCGTCGGCAATGATGGCAAGGGTACTGTTAAATTTACTGCTTACTATGAGCCTATTTATCAGGCCAGTCGCGTTAAAACTTCTATATATAAGTATCCCCTTTATCAACTCCCACCAAATTTCGACCAATGGGCTAAACCTCACCCAAAACGAATTGATTTGGAAGGAAAAGACGGTTTACAAGGTGATAAAAGCCAGTTGCGTGGTTTGGAATTGATGTGGTTCCGCGATCGCCTAGACGCATATATGGTACATATCCAAGGGTCAGCCCAAATCAGGTTAACTAATGGCAAAACTACTTCTGTAGGTTACGCCGGGGGAACTGATTATCCTTGGACTAGTATTGGCAAAGAACTCGCTAAAGATGGCAAATTGCCACTGGAAGGCTTGACAATGCCACGTCTGATTAGCTTCTTCCGCCAAAATCCCTTAGAGTTAAATAATTATTTGCCCCGCTGGGAACGTTTCGTTTTCTTTAAAGAAGTTCCAGGGAGAAAAGCTACTGGTAGTCTTAATGAGCCAGTCACCGCCGAACGTTCGATTGCTACCGATAAATCTCTCATGCCTCCCGGCGCATTAGCAATCATTAATGGTTCATTCCCCTATCCGGCTGCTGGTGGCAAATTACAACCTCGGACTGTCAGCCGTTTTGTCTTAGATCAAGATACAGGCAGTGCGATTAAAGGCCCAGGCAGGGTAGATTATTTTATGGGAACTGGTAAACTAGCAGGCGATCGCGCTGGGATTACAGGTGGTAATGGTTCACTATATTATTTACTGCTGAAAAAATAGAAAGTTCGACTGGTGCGCCAAGCGCAGCGCCACCGCGATAGGCGGACTTTCTCAAAACCCTCACAGGCGGGTTTAGTTTGTATAGCCCCAGACTTCAGTCTGAGGGCTATTTGCTTCATACTTTAATAAGGGGGATAACCAAAATCATCCTCATCAGCATAAATATAGGAACTAGAAACACCCGCCATCACAGGTTTACTAGTTTCTGTTCTGACAGGTTCCTTGCCAAATTCTTTGTATTCTTCAAAATATTTGCAGATAATTGCCGACTCAGGCGCATCAGAAGCAATCAGGTATTGAGTTAATGTCCCAACTGTTGGATGTTTGTAATCTACAGTAGAAGCAACTAACACCGTGTTGGGTTCAATCCCTCTTTCTTCACACTCAATAATCGGACAAAAAATGCCATGCGCGTGGAATAATGGCCCTTTTGGTGTTACAGGTTGTTTACGATATACAGCATAAGTTCTTTCTAACTCTGCAACAAAACCACTCACAACTTTGCCTTGTTGAAACTCACAATAAGTTTTGCTGAAACTTGCTCCGGCTGCACCATTGAGAGTTAATTGCAATGGCAATTCATGTAAAAATTTCTTATCTTCACTAACTAAGAAAATTAAATAGCGCGTAAAAGTTTTAAATTTGAGTTTATCAGCTAAAAAGGCATCATAATTTTCTTTTAACGTGCCTAATTTCAACCCGGTTTCGCGGTCTTTGACTGATAAAGGCCCTCGACGCACAATCACCAAACGCGGTGTAGTAGAGATATAAACTGTTTCAACACCAGAGCTAAATTCATGCTCTACTTGCTGCCAATTTTCATCCGGCTGAAACCCCACAGCATTGGCATTATCTAGCTTGATGGCGAGACCATAGGTTTGCATACCATCTGTGCCATACCGAGGATTAATCATCTGACACCAAGGGATGACTTGAGAAGGCGGCGCATTAAATTTCTCGTCCTCAAAGTCGAACTTAGCAGATGCTTTCATCGTTTTAGGCTGTAGGTGTGTTTTGCTATCCAAGTTTACCGTTATGCGCTGATGTGGGAATTGTATCTCCCATTTGTACCATTCAAATGGTACATTCTGCACATTATGAAGTAGATTTTAACAGGAGGGAATACAGATTATCTCGCAACCAAATATCAAAAATGTTTGCCCCTACACCCTGTTTCCAGCTAGAAGTTAAAATAAACCCATCACTACCAGATGCAGTCATCTCCTCATGTCCCTCGCCAAAGAACTAGACGCTCCTCAAGCAACCCCAGAAGATGTTATCTTTCCTCCAGGTGATTTATACAGCGACGAACCGCCCTTGGAAACAGAACTGCATCTCCGGCAAATAATTTTACTTTTTAAATGCTTAGAGTGGTTGTGGCGAGACAGAAACGATTTCTACGCTGCTGGAAATCTGACTATTTACTACAGATGGAATAAACGCAAAGATGAACACTTCCGGGGGCCAGATTTCTTTGTTGTGCTGGATACAGAGCGTCGAACTCGTAAAAGTTGGGTAGTTTGGGAAGAAGAAGGGAAATATCCTAACGTAATTTTAGAAATTCTTTCAGAATCAACTGCGAAAACCGATAAAGATTTAAAGAAAAAACTATACCAAAATACTTTCCGCACACCTGATTATTTTTGGTTTGACCCAGAAACTCAAGAATTTGCCGGGTTTCATTTAGTTGATGGTCAATACCAAACTCTAGACCCCAATGCTCAAGGACATTTGTGGAGTCAGCAGTTAGGTTTATACTTGGGGATTCATGAAGGACTATTGCGATTTTTTACCCCAGAAAACCAATTAGTTCCTACACCAGAAGAAGCAGCAGAATTTGAACGTCAGCAAAAAGAACTAGCGCAAGCACGAGCCGAAAAGTTAGCCGCTAAACTGCGGGAACTAAATATCGACCCAGAAACAATTGATTAAGAGGGAATAGGTGATAGGTTACAGGTTACAGGTGATAGGGAAAAGTTTGCGAATTCATTTAGGACTTACGCATAAATGTTAATTATTGAGACTAAGTGTCAGGGTTTTGAACACCTACACCCCTACACCCTCATACCCTTACACCCCTAATTTTGATTATTATGCGAACGATCGCCGAAATTAATGATAAAGTCAGCCGCCAGTGTGCAGTCGTTTTAACAGTTGAAGAAGTCAAAGCACGAGTCGCAGAAGTCGGCGTAAGCAAAGTTGCAAAAGAAGTTGATGTGATTACAACTGGCACATTTGAGCCAATGGAATCCAGCGGTGCCATTATTAATCTAGGACACACTGACCCCCCCATCAAAATTCGCCGTTGCTGGATCGATGGTGTACCCGCATATTCCGGTTTTGGGGCTGTAGATTTATACTTGGGTGCTAGTTGTGTAGTGGACACAATGGACGGCGAAGAAATCCGGGAACGTGGTGGTGGTCACGTCATTGAAGATTTAATTGCAGGTAAACAAGTACAAGTGAGGGCGCAAGGACAAGTCACAGATTGCTACCCACGGGCAACTTTTGAAACAACTATTACCCGTGACACCATCAATCAATTTTATTTATTCAATCCCCGTAACCTTTATCAAAATTTTATCGTGGGTGTGAATGGTGGCGATCGCCCACTTTTTACTTATCTCGGCCCTTTACAACCCCATCTCGGTAACGCTGTCTACTCTAATCCTGGGGCAATTTCGCCTTTGTTCAACGACCCCGATTTGCAACTAATTGGCATCGGGACGCGGATTTTTTTAGGAGGTGGTATCGGCTACATCGCTTGGGAAGGAACGCAACACTTCCCCTTACAAAAGCGGTTAGCCAATCGCACACCCATTGGCCCAGCTGCAACCTTAGCCTTAATGGGGGATGCGAAACAAATGCAAGCCCGTTGGGTGCGTGGTTGTTACTTTAAAAGTTATGGCCCTTCATTGATGTTGGGTGTCGGGATACCATTCCCAGTCTTAAACGAAGTTGTCGTTGAACATTGTGCAGTGCAAGACAAAGATTTAGTCGCGCCCATCGTCGATTTTTCCATTCCCCGCCGCGTTCGTCCTACCTTTGGGTTAGTGAGTTACGCCCAACTCAAATCTGGGCGACTCACCATCGAAAATAAACCAGTGCGAACGGCACCTTTAGCCAGTATGTTCTTATCTCGGCAAGTCGCCCTAGAGTTAAAACAATGGATTGCAGCCGGCACTTTTACCTTAACAGAACCTGTCGCCCCAATTCCAATGGAGCGATCGTTCTTACCCCAAGATCGTTGGACAGATTTTTAATAAGGCAAAAGGCAGAAGGCAAAAGGCAAAAGTAAAAAGGCAAAAGAAAAGAATTAGCTCTTTACTTTTACCCTTCGGGTGACGCTGCGCTAACGGCAGTTGCTACTATGCGAGAAGCCGCGCAGAGCGCGTCTACAAGTCGGGAGACCCGCCCAACGCACTGCCTCACCTTTTTACTTTTTACTTTTTACTTTTTACTTTTTACTTTTTACTTTTTACTTACTCTTGTGGTGGCTTTTGTTTTTTAATCGGCTTAGGCGTAGGAGTAGAAGATTTTGGCAGCGGTTTAGACACCACCGAGGCTTCGCCACCGCCTATTTTCTTGATTGGGCGTGGGCTGGGGCTGTCTCCTCCAGTGCGTCTGGGGGGGAATGGTCGGCGACCACCGCCGCCACCACCACGGAAACCACCGGGGCCACCTCTTTGGGGGGGTCGGCGTTTTTTGGGTAGATCTGCGATCGCCTCAGCCGTTTCTATGGCTAATAAATCACCATCTCGTTTCACTTGAAAGTCCCAGAACTTACCCACAGCTTTGGTGGTGAGGACACCTTTGAGTTTTAGCTTAAAGTATTTAGGTTTTTCATCGTGTTTGCGAGCAGCCTGCTTAATTTTGACAACCAAGTTCTTGTCGTCAAAAGACTGATAAACTACCTCGCCACGCACAGAAAAACCACCATCGGGAATATCTGATGAAGGTTTAATGTCACTTTTATCAGTTACAGCATCATCGGCTGGTGGTAATTCATCATCTGGCGAATCTTGTGCTTGCTGTTTTGCCAGATTTTCTGGTTCCCACACGCCCACAATTTGCAAATGTAAGGCATCATTTTCTTGCTTAGTCCGTGGGTAAACCACCCACAGATGATTTTTTTCTAAATCAAGGTGATTCTTAACTAAGCTCATAATGCGACCGAGAAGAACGGCCTGGATTTCCACACCATCCGCAGTCAGGAGCGTACCTTGAGTAAACTGTTCACTGCTTGCAATGTAGCGACCACGGACTAAGCCGATCGCTCTGTACTGCATTGGTTCGCTGGGTGGGGGAATCGGTTGCTGTCGATTGGCTAAATAAGCATCGTTGTCGGTCTCACTAGGGTCAATAGTCGAATTTTCCGATTCAGAAATTGGAGCTGCTACTGTTGGTACATCAGCGGCTATATCTATCTCGGTTTCAGATTGATTGGACTCAGGCAAATTAGAAGATTCAGGCGAAGGCATCAGGTCGGAATTCATAAAAACTCCTTGCGGCGGAGACACATCCCATTGTGGGATTTTACTAAAGCAACTGGAAAGAGCGTTTGTGCGGCTGATGAAAGTATATTTATTTCCATCAAGGCACAGGACAACGCCCAATACAATTTAAAAACGCTAAATTTACATTTATACTCTAAATGTTTAATCTAGCGTCTAGACACCAGTTTCGGAAGCATATCATAGGTATAACTCTGACGGCTCCCCCTAAAGTCATCACTTACTTTAGCAGCGGAAATAGTTATTTGTTATAAAATTCACAGGCAATTGGCGGTATTCCGCAAAGTTTTGGAAATTTTTCATTTCCGATTTGTCAAGGAGGCAGGAGGAAGAAGGCAGGAGGCAGAAGGGAATCTCTATAAATAAATGGAGATTTAACAACAAAAGAGACTGTTGATTTGTGGTGCTACACGGTTCAAATTACATTTGTTGACTTTGTTAATAAATAAATTTTGTCCTCCTGCCTCTTTGAAGTTGCTCAACTTGGGCTTTGCCCAAGACCGCACTTCTCTCTGCCTGTCTTCATTCATAATGTCATTAGAGTTCTGGAGAATTACACAACTGTGTCTCAAACGCGTAATCGTTGGATAGTGCGAGTCATCTTGGCATTAGCCGTTCTGATGTTTGTGGGTGTATCTATAATTCCTATTATTAGCGCTTTTAATAGTCCAACACCGACAAGCCAGAATACTGCTCCTAAAGGTAACTTGGCTTCCTCTGACCAAAAATCAAAATTGCAAGACGAAGTACGGGGCTATGAACTAGTTTTACAACGGGAACCTGAAAATCAAACTGCCCTTAAAGGTTTATTACAAGCGCGGCTACAACTTTTAAGTCTGAATCAAGGTGATGTTCAAGGAGTAATTGTCCCTTTAGAAAAACTAGCTAAACTCAACCCCGAAAGGTCAGAATATGGAGTCCTCCTCGCTCAAGCCAAGCAACAAATTGGCGATAAAGAAGGAGCCGCCCAAGCATATCGCACAATTCTTGATACTAAACCCGGTGATTTGAAGGCTTTACAGGGTATGGTAGCGCTACTCTTAGACCAAAAACGCCCCGAAGCGGCTATTGGTCTATTACAAGAAACTTTAAATAATGCTACTCAAGCCAATAACATTCAGCCGGGAAGCGTGAATGTGATCGCTGTACAGGTGCTATTAGGCAATGTCTATGCTGCTCAAAAACGTTTTCCTCAAGCTGTGAATGTCTATGACCAAGCAATTAAGAAAGATCCCAAGGATTTTCGCCCAGTCTTAGCTAAAGCTATGTTATTGAAGGAACAAGGCAAAACATCTGAAGCTAAACCTTTGTTTGATAGTGCAGTAAATTTAGCGCCTGCTCAATATCGAGACGAAATTAACAAAGCCGCAACCGCTTCCTCCACTCCTGCGCCTGCTGTACCTGCTGCACCTGCACCTGCAAGTACTCCCAAGCCTTAATAAATTGGTTGGTTTAAGATAACTGTAAAAAATAAATTTTTTGGGGGTTTCTCTGGGAGGAACCCCTAATAAATGGGATAGTTGCAATTTAGAGCATAAAATGGCACTTCTACTGATCCACCTTGAAGAAAAAGAATCCTCGCCCTAAAAATGCGAGGAGTGTCAACAAAAGAATCGCTGAATTGGTATAAGCTAGTGCTGGCTTAATCTGTAAAAACTTTTAAGGAGCAACATTTGTAACTACTAATACAGGTTTATTCCGGTACTTTGCTTCTAGTTGCTTCCGCAAATTTAAATCCCAAGTCAGGTTGTAGTCTCGCTCTAATTCTGTAATAACGAGGGGACGCAGGACACCTGAGACAGATATTTGCTCTCCTGGCTTCACTTTTGCTTGTGGTTTTGTGTGTAGTACGAGTAAATCTTCGCCACCTAGCAATTTGTTTTCATCTAGAGTGTAGGCGATCGCACTATTGATGTTTGCAACTTTACCTGTGACTGTTAGCTTTTTACCATAGTAGGCGTTGGGGTTGGTAGTCAGTTCGCCTGGATTAGGAGATAAAGCCAGCGATTTAGCTACAATCACAGGTTGATCATCGTAATCTCTGTAATAGTCGGTCTGTAAATCTAATTTATAATCTTGATTAATTTGTGCCAAATCAAATCTGCGAACTTGCCCAGTAATTTGAATTGGGATGTTATTTGTACTGGGTAATGTAAAAGGTTGCCCTGTGGCATTAATAACTAAAATATTTTGATTATCAAATAGTTCTTTATCGTTAACTGTAAAGCTGGTAGGGCCAATTAATCTTATCGGTTGAGTTGTAATTGTGACACTTTTGCCAATAAGCTTATCTGTTTTATCTGTGACTTCTTCTATCTGGCTATCTACTATTTCTCGACTAACTTGGTTGCGTTGTTGTTCTGGCGTTGCTGGAGTTATCGCCTGTGGTTGGTTATAACTACATGCAGGAAGAATTATCGCCATTAATCCTATAGCGATCGCTCCTTTTGTCTGCTGAAGTTTTTGCATCCAATTACTATCAATGACGCTTAGATAATTCACAGTTAAACCTCTTTATTTTTACAAGCAATGATCTAGTTCTACAAATTCTTAGAGCTATTTTCAGCTAATTTGGTTTTCAATCAATATAATATCAGTGAGTAATTTATATAATTAGATTATGTTTTTACAATTAATTTTTCTTCTATCCTTTGAACAATTTTTTTCCTCTAACTTGAGAGAGATAAAAACTCTAGTTAGATGTATAAGTATTTTTATACAGCAGATTTAAAATGAGGACAGTACACAAGTTCAGACTAAAAGCTATAAATCAAGTCTGTAGTAATTCTAGATGATGACTCTTGCTGTATTTGTAGTTCATCAATTACATCAGAAAACGATAAACCATATCTTTGGGAAGATGTGGAGACAAACTAACAAAGATAAATTTTATTGATTTACTGTTTCACACTCAGCAAGCTCCTCAAGAAAATTCTTGGGGGCTTTATTAATGGTAATAAAAGACATAAAAAAGTAGGGTGAAAATTTTCACCCTACTATTAATCATCTGCTAGAAACTTATGACACAAATTTATCTTGTTGACCTTGAGAACAGCGGTCAAACCATTCTTGATATTTTTGTTTGAGTGATTCATCTTCACATAAAATAGAGACTCGCACTCGCTGACAGCCATGATTTTTTTCGAGAGCGATCGCATTTAATAGTAAGCTGGCTATTTTAGGTGAGCTAAATTCTCCACTCACTGTTAAATCGCTGGCGAAGTTACTACCTGCTGTACTTCCAGCGTCAGTAAAAGCAATCTCAGAAATTTCTTCTAAACCTAAATCAATCTCTGCAAGTTGCTTGTGTTGTGGACTAACTTGTTCCACTATTAACTTTTCACGTCGGACAGGAACTTGTACCATCCGGGTTTCAATTTTTTTACGAACAATTACTTCGCCAATTTTATGTATACTGCTATCAACTATTAACTGTTCTTCTAGTAAACGAACAATTGTTTCTTCCGAAAATTCCTCTAAATTATCTGTGTCCATACTACTATTCTCTATTTCAGCCTGGTCTACTTGCTCGGTAGTATTATCAGATAATACCTGATATCCAATTATTTGATGTTTTAAATCTTCAGGCATATATTCAATTGCTGCTGCATCTATGTTTAAAAAAATAGATTTAGTAATAGTGTCTATTCTTTGAATTTTTTGGCTCCACACTAGAGCCAACTTTTCTTTGATTACTGGTTGTTCGCTTTCTGGGAGAATATTTACCTGTTGGGATATAACTAAATTTAGTCGCCGCTGATTATCTAAGATTAAATCTTTGACTTTGCCAACCAGTTGACCTTGATTATCTATAACGTCAAAACTTGCGACCTTAATTTTTAAACTTGCTAATAAGTTATGAATACTAGGTTTTTGATTAATTTGTTCAATATTATTGATCATGGGTTGGCTATTTATCACCCTAATTTGATAGTTCTAAGTACAGGTAAAGCTGATTAACTCACCTTACCTGTACTATGTCTAATTAATGATTAGTCAATAATTAATTAACTAATCATTATTGTGAATTAGCGTTCTTCAATGGGGAGTCCAGGAGCATTCACATCTAACTCTTCCCGGCGGATTGTTTCTTGAGCTTCAACGGTATCTTGTTCTACCACTTTTCTGACTCTAACTTCTTCGCGGACAAATGCTTCCTTGCGAATGTCAGCAGTTTCTTCATAAATTTCTACACGCGCAACTTCTCCTTCCCGGAAGTCAGCTTCACCAGGAGAAATAGCCCTACCTGCATCATCTGGGGTAATGCGTTCGATGACAACATGTTCACTTTCAACGGGAACTGCTACTCTTGCAGTTTCGGTTTCTATGCGCTTACCAACAGCTACTTCGCCAGTCTTTTGACGTTTCTTATTTGCAACTAGGCGCTCTTCATATAGCCTCAAGGTTTGATGATCTCGATCATTTAACCCAAATAAATTAGGCTCTTTGTCGTAATTATAGGTGTCGCGGGTGTAATTTGGTGTGGTGACAGGTGTCGTTGCTGTATAACCTGTATCTAATGTTGAAGTTGTGTCTACAGGTGTGGCTGTGTCTACAGCCGTGGTGCTATATTTTGGATTGCGATAAACGCCGCGTACCCGTTCTTCATAATCGTAATCAACTTGGCGTTCATCAAATTCTGGTAAGTCTTCTGCTTGGTCTCTGGTCATGCCAACAGCATAGACGCGATCGCGACCATAATCAATGCGGCTTCGACCTACTGGCAATAATACTTTTTTACCAAAAATCCAGAAACCTAAGTCAACAACTAAATAACGAAAATGTCCTTCGTCATCTACTAAAACGTCATTGACTGTACCGATTTTTTCATCAGTTCCTTCTGTATATACGCCTAACCCTTTAATATCGTTACCTTGAAAAGAGTCACGATAGTTAGGATCAAATTCATTTAATTTGTAAAGAGCCATTATATTTTACCTCTGAACTCTTATAAGACTTTCAACTATTAATGTTAAAAATTTATTCTGTGAAATACATCTTTCTCTCGAATGAATTGCCTTAAGTCAAGATTATCAAAAGTGATAGATTTTTATGACTGGGCAAATTGCATTTAAAGAATGACATGATTAAAAATATCATGCCACAATATTGAATTTATAATTAAAGTCTATGTGAGATCAATTTCACCAAAAATCAGCTACAAAATAGATTGTCAGTCATTAGCCATTTGTTGCTGATTTTTAGAACTACAAATGACTAATGAGATAACTACTTTGATTTAGATGTGTTTTGGCTCAATTAAAGAGTCCCCTGGCTATTTCTAGCAGCATCATCTACATGTAATTCACCTGTAGTATTAATATCTAACTCTTCCCGTCGAATTGTTTCTTCTGCTTCGACTGTATCTCGCTCTACTAATTTTTTAACTCGTACTTCTTCCCGGACAAACGCTTCTTTGCGAATTTCTGGTGTTTCTTCGTATACTTCTATGCGTGCTACTTCACCCTCTTGAAACTGGAGTTCGTTAGGCTCGACAAATGTTTCTGTTTCGGCTGGGGAAACTCGCTCGATAACTACACGCTCTTTTTGAATGGGGACTGTAACTCGTGCAGTTTCTGTTTCAATATGTTTACCAACTGTTACTTCCCCAGTTTTAACGCGATGCTTATTTGCTATTAGCCGTTCTTCGTAAAGTCGGAGAGTTTGATGATTTTGCTCATTCAAATCGTATAAATTCGGTTCTGTTTGATAATTGTATGTATTGCGATCGTAAGTTAAATTGCTGTTGACTGGACGAAATACACTGCGTACTCTTTCTTCGTAGTCTTCATCAACTGTATAGTTTTCGTGATATTCAGGTAACATTTCTACTTGCTGTTTACTAAGTCCATCAACATATACCCGCTTTTCTGGATAGTTAATACGTGAAAGACCAATCGGTAGTAAAATTCTTTTACCAAATGTGTCAAAGCCTGTATCAATGACTAAATAGCGAAACCGCCCATTTTGGTCAACTAAAGCATCACTAACTGAACCAACTTTAATTCCTCCTTCAGTATAGAGATCTAAATCTTTAACATCATCACCAGCAAATGTTTCGCGGTATTGGGGGTCAAATTCTTCGAGTTTATAAAGAGGCATAGTTTAGAAATTCTTGAGAAATGTATTTTAACTCTAGACTAAACATTATTGTGTTTTAAATCCTCTGGCTGATGGCTGAATTCAGGAATAGATTTATTTTTTCTAACTTATACTTTATGATGAAAATATCAATAGATTATGCTGGATAAATAACCAGTTAGCTTAATACTTAAGTTAGATAAAATAGCACAAAAAATATTCCATAAGCAGGAAGATAGTTTAAGCAAACACTTGTAGCTAATCACTAGTGTTGAGCATAGTTTGAGCAGCGGCAAAACAATTCTGCTCAATGGCTGGGCTGAAAATCTCTGGTTGGAGTCGAGCGTTTTGGTACTCACGCTGGTAGACCTGACGCGGAAACTGCATACGACATCAGTTCTCTCTCCTTGGGAGCATCCGATTTTACTCAAGGCATTCGTGACCACTGGGGTGGTGAAAATCGATAACATTAAGGAGGCGTGCTGTGGTGAGAAAAAGTTGCACACGGCGTTCATTAATAATTTTCAGCGTCACCCAGATATTGTTTCCTGCTCAGTGACATAAAATAGAAAGTCTAAAACTCTCTAGTCAAGATACAATTCGATCTGGCAAAAGCTGTTAAAGTCCATAAATTATTTATCGATTCTGAAACCACCATATATGAGCATTCACGAAGTATTCATGCCGGCGCTTAGTTCCACCATGACCGAAGGTAAAATAGTCTCCTGGGTAAAATCGCCAGGGGATAAAGTGGAAAAAGGCGAGACAGTGGTGGTTGTCGAGTCAGATAAGGCAGACATGGATGTAGAAACCTTCTATGAAGGATATCTGGCACACATCATTGTCCAAGCTGGTGAGAGTGCTGCTGTTGGTAGTGCGATCGCTTACGTTGCGGAAACCGAAGCAGAAATTGAAGCAGCAAAATCTCTGGCTAATTCTGGTAGCACTGCGGTGACAGCACCTGCTCCCGAAAAAGTCCCAGCAACAGCAGGTGTCGGCGCATCCACCGCCACCACTCACAACGGTAACGGCTCAAACCACAAAGAAGGTAGACTTGTCGCTTCGCCCCGCGCCCGCAAGTTAGCAAAAGAATTAAAAGTTGATTTAACCAGCCTCAAAGGTAGTGGCCCCTACGGTCGGATTGTAGCTGAAGATGTGGAAGCTATAGTTAATAAAGGTAAACCAGCGGCTCCCACCACCCCCGCACCAACTGTTGCGCCAGTAGTTCAACCACCTACACCTGCGGTAGCAGCCGCAGCACCCGCACCGGTTCCCGCCGCCAGCAGTGCAGTTCCTGGTCAAATCGTACCTTTGACTACTCTGCAAAATGCTGTAGTTCGGGGGATGGTTGCTAGTTTAGCTGTACCTGTTTTCCGTGTAGGCTACACAATTACTACCGATGGTTTAGATAAACTTTACAAACAAATTAAATCTAAAGGCGTGACAATGACTGCGCTGCTGGCAAAAGCTGTTGCAGTGACATTGCAAAAACATCCATTACTTAACGCCAGCTACTCAGATCAAGGAATTGTCTATCATTCTGATATCAACATATCTGTAGCTGTGGCAATGGATGACGGCGGATTAATTACACCAGTATTGCGAAATGCAGATATGGTAGATATTTATTCCCTCTCACGCAATTGGAAATCTTTAGTAGACCGCGCTCGCGCCAAGCAACTACAACCTGACGAATACAACAGCGGTACTTTTACACTGTCTAACTTAGGGATGTTTGGTGTTGATACTTTTGATGCAATTTTACCACCTGGTCAAGGTTCAATTCTGGCGATCGGTGCAGCTCGTCCCCAACTAGTAGCTACTTCTGATGGTTTATTTGGGGTACACCAACAAATGCAGGTAAATATCACCTGTGACCACCGAATTATTTATGGCGCTCACGCCGCAGCCTTCCTGCAAGACTTGAGCAAGTTGATTGAAACTAACGCTCAATCTTTAACTCTCTAACTTAAATTACTCAAATAATAAAAGTCAAATTTGAGACCTGGAATTTTCTTGCAAGAATCCAGGTCTCTGTTTTTATGTTTATTTTCAAGTAAAAATACTGAACTTGGCACAATAATAACAACTATATTATTGAATCTATCTAAAGTACATTTGGCTCGTTTATTCCTCAAACAACAGCCAACAAGATCAAGATTAGGAGATTACATGGCTTATCGCTACAAAATATTGTCTATTGACGGCGGCGGTATTCGCGGTGTTATACCAGCAATTATTCTAGCCGAAATCGAAAAACGCACGGGTAAACCGATTTGTCAGCTATTTAATTTAATTGCCGGAACCTCAACAGGCGGAATTTTATCTGCTGCTTTAACTAAGCCACATCCTAGTAATCAAAATATTCCCCATTTTAAAGCAGAAGATTTAATTGATATCTATCGCAAAGAGGGAAAGCGGATTTTTGCAGAATCTACACTAGCAAAAAGCATCAAAATTGATGATATTTTAAAAGCAAAATATTCTTCAAAAGGCCGAGACGAAGTTTTAACAGAATATTTGCAAGATACTTTTCTTAAAAAAGCATTAACCGACCTATTTATCACTAGCTATGACATTGAATTGCGAATGCCTATTTTCTTTGTCAATAATGTAAAAGACCAAAAATTAGGCGAAAACTTCCGCAAAATTTGTGACGGTTACACCATGAAGCAAGCCGGAATGGCTACATCTGCTGCACCAACTTATTTTAAACCTTACAAAATTGATACAGCTGACCCGACAAATGGCGGTTACTATGCCTTGGTGGATGGTGGTGTATTTGCTAATAATCCTACTTCCTTGGCAATTATGGAAGCTTTAATTTCTTCCGCTAGACCTGATCCGCAACACCCTGATAAAACACCGCTGACTATCAATGATATTCTGGTCGTCTCATTAGGTACAGGTTCTCTTAATCGTCGATATAATTACGATCAAGCTGTGGAATGGGGACTGATTCAATGGGTACAGCCAATGCTAAATATTACCTTGGATGGTAGTAGTGAATCGGTAGCTTGTCAGTTAGAGCAATTGTTACCACAAGCTGATGGTTATCCTAAACAATACTATCGTTTTCAAAGACAATTAACGAAAGCTAATGACAATATGGATGATGCAAGCCCAGAAAATATTGCACGATTGATTACATTAGCAAAACAGATTATTGAGCAACGAGATTCTGAATTAGATGAACTTTGCCAGCAACTAAAACAAGGACTGTATGAGCAAGAACAGCCAGAAAAATCAGTTCTTGTTGGGATATAAGTTTTCAGAATTTACAAGTCTATCTTAATATCACATAGTTAGATAGAGACGCAATTGATTGCGTCTCTATTCTTTTATGGTATTTTGTTATCAGTCATAAGTAATAACTCATTTGAGTTGAAGGATTGAGGTTGAACAATGTACTTCAGACAAACGAGAACTGGTATAGAATGTTAGGCGATCGCTACCACTCTAGTTTAAAAATCAAATATGCTTCCTAGAGCAGTCATAAACTATTATTGAATCACAAAATACCCAACTTATTAAATAATTTGTCTATCTGAATATCTTGATTTTCATATATATGAAAAAGATTATTAATCAACCAATACCTCTTAAAAAGATTAATTTCAAAATTAATGGCTATTTTTTTGTAATTTTAATGTGGCTGGTGAGCAGACTTGTAATTATCATGGCTATGCAAGTTGTTGCTCCTTTAATTTACACGTCAGCAGTACAGCCATATTGGCAACCTCCATATCCACTAGATTATACTCCTGGTTTTTTTCCTCAACCGAGTTGGGAACTGTTTTCTCATTGGGATGGTAAATGGTATCAAAGTATTGCTGTTGACGGTTATAAGTACGCTAATGATGGAAAGCAACATTCGATAGCTTTTTATCCTTTATTTCCCTTAATTAGCCGTGGTTTAATGATGTTTGGCTTACCCTTTGAAATTGCAGGGACAGTAGTTAACAACCTCTTTTTTTTGGGGGCGCTACTGCTGGTATATTCTTGGGCAAAAGAACGTCATGGTATTAATGTTGCCAGATGGACAACAGCTGTAATGGCTTGGTGTCCGTTTTCTTTATACGGTACAGTTATTTATACTGAAGGTTTATTTCTGTTTTTGACTACGGCGGGTTTGCGAGCATTTGATCGTCGTCAATATTTTTGGGCTGCTGTTTGCGGTGCGTTGGCTAGTGCAACTCGCGCCACAGGAATTACATTATTACCTACTTTTATTTTTGTCGCTTGGCAAGAAAAGAGACCATTAACTGCATATATTGCAGAGACTCTGTGTACCATTGGGGCTGATTTCATTTAGCTTATATTGCGCCATTACTTTCAAAGATCCTCTAGCATTTGTTCATGTACAAAAGGCATGGGCGCAACCAAGTTGGTGGTATATATTTAACGATGCTATTTCTGTAGGCAAAGATAGTTTAATTAAAGTTGTGATGGTATTTGGTGGCGGCTACATGTTGTGGTGCTTGCGAACTCATCTGAGTAAAACTGCTGTAGTCTATGGTTTTTGCTCATTGTTACTCATAATATTTTCTGGAGCGCTGATGTCTGTTAGCCGTTATGCTTATGGCATTGTGTCGCTCTCACTTGCATTAGGCTGGTTATTTTCTGCTCAAAATCGCTGGGGATACTTAATATTAACTTGGTTTGCCATATTACTCTTTTCATATTCCTTGAACTTTACTATTTGGAATTGGGTGGCGTGATATCAATTATGGGTAGTGCGATAGAGTGTTTTGTAGAGTAATAATTCAGTTGAACTATT
The DNA here is from genome assembly GCF_059384975.1 of Nostoc sp. C96. NCBI lineage: Bacteria > Bacillati > Cyanobacteriota > Cyanophyceae > Nostocales > Nostocaceae > Nostoc > Nostoc sp. C96. Next base: position 5,054,999 of record NZ_CM182020.1, read on the forward strand.
CCTTACTCTCAAATTATTGTTGCCATATTTATAAGCAATATCACGCAAGAATTTTTCAGAATAGTCTGCCACAACTTTTTCATTTTCCATAATTTGGGTTCGTAAAGCGTCAAGATTAGAAAGAACAGAATCGCTACGTACCTACTCTAAAAAAACGCTTAACAACAAACGAGTAGCCAGCTATGTAATGAAAAATACTTAGCCGGATATAACATAACAGCAATCTGTTTCTCATAACATAAAGGTGGAAGTTGCTACAATGTGCGCGTAACACGGAAATGCGAAAGCGGAAGTTGCTACAGTTTGCGCGTAACACGGAAATGCGAAAGCGGAAGTTGCTACAGTTTGCGCGTAACACAGAAATGTGAAAGCGGAAGTTGCTACAGTTTGCGCGTAACACGGAAATGCAAAAGCGGAAGTTGATGCAATGAAAACAGAAGCTGTTACTGTGTTGAGAATTGGGATTTAGGCGATCGCTTTGGGAGTTTTTAGTCAGGGCGATCGCAGAGAATCACTTATGGCTTTTATATATCGAAAGGTAATGTCTCGTTGATAAGATGGAAAAGTTAAAAGTTAAATTTCAGAACCAGATTCAAATATAGCTGGCTCTACAACAACTTCTGAAACTACTGCTACTTCTTCTATATCCCAAACCTGTTTTGCCAACTTAGTGAGTATTTTCTGGCGATCTTCAATAGCTTGAGAATCCCAAGTGTCATATGCCTTGAGGTCTTGAACTGCTCGATTAATAGCTGTATTCTTTCCGACTCCGGGCTTTTCTGATATTGCCTTAGTTAATAAGAAAATAGACTGTGGATAAGCGGCTTTTTTCTCTGAGAAAGTTCCTCTACCAATGGAAGCGTTTATAGTTTTTTCTAAAAGAGTAAGATTACCTAATTTAGATATATATTTTATTATTTCATCGGGTTTATCAAAATCATCAATAATAGGTTGTTCCGGGGTTTGAGGTAAGATGTGTTCTATCTCTACTTTATTCTGAACGAACGTATTTAAATTGATCCAAATTTCTTCACTACCAAATGCTTTTTCATTAATATATTGAGTAATTTTTGCCAAAATATACTTTAATCGATATTTTGGTAGATCTTTTTCTTGTAGACTAAGGAATATATCTTCAAATTTAGGTATCAGATCCTGCTTAATAGGCTCAATATGCTTCTTTACAAACTCCTGTAAAGTATCAGCATCATTAACCTTACGGATTTCACTTGACCATTCAATAAAAGTGCGTTCGAGTTCATTCAGTTTTTTACCAGTAATAATGAGAGTGAAAAGTGTATTTTCAAGTTGATGGCACAATTCCGTAAATAATTCATTTGATAACTCCATACCTGTTAACAGTAAACTCATATGCTGTCTAGAATTAGGAGTTAAATGTTTAATATTATCCAAATAACGATTGTTCGTAGCATCAATATTTTTACCTTTGATAAAGGAAGCATAAGCATGAGCAGCTTTACGTAGCTTTTCTACAAATTCAATTGGTTTTTCGGTGTAATTACACACTGAATTGTTATTTAAAAACCATTCATAAACTTTCTCTTCTTGTACGTCATCACGCTTAACATCAAAATTAGAAAAAATAAAGTAACGTAAGAAACTAAAAGGCTTTTCATTTGCTGATTGTATTACATCATTTAATTCTTTCCATTGAATATTAATATTCTCAAAATTTTCTATGTTAGCTTGTTTAAACATCAGATTCTTTAATAAATCCATAGGATTTAAACCAACACCTCTATCATTAAGAGTCTCAAAGACTCTTAATGCGTGATTAACATCTGCTGTTTCAACACGTACAAGTTTGACTTTCTTTGTAAAATGTAAGTAAAACCTCCTTAATTCATTTTCATTTTCACCAAATTCATTATAAATAAAGTTGTGAATTATTATATAAGCATTAAGCAAGTTATTAGCGGACTTGGTATTACAAACTATCTGCTTTAAATCAAAATCATCATTTGGACTTGCAAAATTTTCTAAAATATTACTACTATCCTCATATTGAAGGGTTACTTTAAAACGACTTACATCAAATCCATTAGAATCTGTATCTGTTCCATAAATACGAGTTCTTATGTTATCAACCGAAGAATGGTTTTCTAGTTTAAGCAGATAATTTTTAACAACACAGGATAAGATGTAAGCAGTTGTAATTCGTTGTTGTCCATCAATCACTTCATACAAATTGTTAGTACCATCGGAACCTGGACAGACAACAATACTACCAATAAAATAATCATCAGATTTATGGCGAAATTCAAGAGAAGGAAATTCTTTATATACGTCATATAAAAGCTGTTCTACTTGCTTTTCTTCCCATACATACTCTCTTTGATAAGGTGGTATGCTGTAGAAATCATCAAATAATTTGTCGATTGTTAAATCTAAGGATTTGATTGTTTGTTGATTCATAAATTATCTATTATTCCAAAAATCTGAAATTTTTGTTATTAACATCTAACTAATTAGTGCTGCTGAGATGGAAGCAGCAGCACTATAAATGATGGACTAAAAAAACATTTCTGGATGTAATAATATCATTACATTCAGAAATTATGTGTTTTATATACTCAATGTTACTTATTAGTTAGTAACTTTTTACTCAACAGTCACTGATTTTGCTAAATTCCGAGGCTGGTCAACGTCTAAACCGCGACGGGCGGCAATGTGATAAGCCAATAATTGCAGAGGTACAACTGTCAGAATTGGTGATAGTAATTCATCCACTGATGAAACGGGGAGTAAATCGTTAAAGATTTCTGCGGCTTCGCCATCTTTCACGGGTGTTACACCAATTAACCGCGAATCTCTGGCTTTGGCTTCTTGGGCGTTAGAAATTACCTTTTCATACACATTACCAGGAACTGCGATCGCCACCACCGGAACTTTCGCATCTAACAATGCAATGGGGCCGTGTTTCATTTCCCCAGCCGGATAACCTTCGGCGTGAATATAGCTAATTTCTTTTAATTTCAAAGCCCCTTCTAAAGCAATGGGGAAGTTAATTCCTCTACCCAAAAAGATGAAATCTTGAGTATCAGCAAATTCGTGGGCTAAATGTTCGGTTAAACGTTCCTGACTGGCCAAGGTTTCTTCAATTTCTTGAGGAATTTGCCGCAAACCATCAATTATTTGCTCTATAGTTTCTTTGGGAATTGTTTGACGACGAGCAGCTAAATCTAAGGCTAAAGCATAAAACGCCATCAATTGGGCGATGAATGTTTTCGTTGCTGCAACACCAATTTCTATTCCTGCCAAGGTACTAATAATATTAGGAACACTATGACCAAGGCTGCTTTCTGGGCGGTTGGTAATACCTAAAAGTCTTGCTTGATATTTTGCTTCTTGACCTTGGCGGCGTTCTTTTTCCATTCCTAAAGCTGCCAAAGTATCGGCAGTTTCACCAGATTGAGTAACACCGATAATTAATGTATTTGGTGTCAATGGTGATGGTGCATAGCGATACTCAGAAGCGTAATGTACTTGGGCGGGAATTTCTGCTAATTGTTCTAGCAAGTATTTGCCAACTAAGGCGGCGTGCCAACTTGTACCACAGGCAACAATGTGAATTTGTTCTAAATCTGCGTAGATTGATTCAGATAAGCCGAGATTAACTGGTGATGGGTTAGTGTCGCCCGAATTATGAAAGTAAGCTTCTAAATTAGCTCTCACCACTCCTGGTTGCTCATAAATTTCTTTGAGCATGAAGTGTTTGAATCCCTGCTTTTCGACCATTGTGGGACTCAAGTTGAGCATTCGGGGTTGTTTTTTCAACCTGTCGCCAGCGAAGTTGTAAATCTCAACGCCCAATGGTGTGAGGCGGGCAATTTCCCCATTATCTAAAGGTAATACGGCGCGGGTGTAAGCAACGATCGCCGGTGTATCCGAAGCACAGAAAAATTCTCCTTGACCAAATCCAATCACTAAAGGTGCTTGTTGGCGCACAGCAATTAATTCGTCGGGATAGTCAGCCGAAATTATTGCCAGGGCAAATGCCCCATTCAAGTGGTTTACCGCTTGACGAACGGCTTCTAAAAAGGGAGAGGGAGAGTTAGGGAGAGAGGGGGAGGGCAAGTTTTTGAGAAATTCGGCTATTAAATGGGGAATTACTTCCGTATCAGTTTCCGAACGAAACTCATATCCTTTTTGTTTTAATTCTTCTCGTAATTCGCGGTAGTTTTCCACAATGCCATTTTGAATCACGGCTACTCGCCCCGCCATATCCAGATGGGGATGGGCATTATGTTCTTCTGGTTTACCATGAGTTGCCCAGCGAGTGTGACCAATACCAATGGATGACGGATTTTCTAGTTGTTCTAATTTAGAACGCAGGTTATGTAATTTACCTTTTGCCTTAATGCAATTAACTTCACCTTCCCAAATTGTGGCTATTCCTGCGGAATCGTAGCCTCTATACTCTAGTTTTTCCAGACCAGACAGTAAAATTTCTGTTGCTGCTTGAGTGCCTATATACCCAACGATTCCACACATTGCTCACACCATTCTGGTTTTAGGATTATTAGATCCAGTATAGTGTTTAGCACAAAGCTGGGGTTTTGTCACAAGTTTTTCGGGTAGGAAATAGGGAATTTCTGGGCTATTTCCTCAAAAAAAAAGGAGCAAGATGCTCCTTCTGCCACTAAGGTATTTTTATGGTTTTTGAAGTTGTACGCTTAAAAGTCACCTAGTAAGGTGGGCAGTACCCACCCTACGATGCTAAAAAAGCTTGCTATGGAGACAGTTAATGTATGAGTGATGAGAAATTTATGGTAAATTCCTCAATTCCTCAATAAGCTAGACCCATGCTACGAGTTGTTTCAGCGCCCAAGTAAACCCGGATGCTCAAAAAGTCGGTGGGGCAGGCAGTTTCACAACGCTTGCAGCCTACACAGTCCTCTGTGCGGGGTGAGGAGGCAATTTGAGCAGCTTTACAGCCGTCCCAAGGCACCATCTCTAGCACATCAGTAGGGCAGGCGCGAACGCATTGAGTGCAGCCAATACAGGTATCGTAGATTTTTACGGTATGAGACATTGAAAAAAGGCTCCTTTCGAGTTCTCTTCTCTGCGAAAGAATCATAATCAAGGCATAGTTTACCGCAGTGGCTCATCCACAGTAAGTAAAAGGCTACATAACTTCAAACAATGTAATAGGCACTTTTTAAAGTGAAAATTTGCGAAATTTCTCTGTTTCCTTATAAATCAGCTACAAGACGGCAGCGTGTTTACCTCATTTGTCCGCTACGCTCAATTTTCAATGTAAAGATACATGAAGCCAAAGTTGCAATCAACCGAGTAATTGGAATTATCTATGATGGTGATTCACTGATGACTATGAATTGGCAAACAACTCAATTTTGTAACGAAATTTTAAAGATTGAAAAAAATTTCCGAATTAATGTTTGTAATTAAAAATTATCCATAGTCTCTCCCTTATGCCATTTGAAAATTAGTGGCTTCTTCTACCAGTTCATAGCCGGATGCTAATTTGTCAGTGGCGCGGTCAATTAAATCTAAACCTTGCTGGACTGTTTCAATGAGACTTAACTGTCCGCGCAACTCGGCTGCACCGACGAATCCTTTAGCGTACCAAGTCATGTGTTTACGGGCTTGACGGACACCGCGATCGCCTTTATATTCCCATAAAGCTTGTAAATGATCTCTGGCGCATTCTAAGCGCTGAATGGGCGTTGGTGGCGCTAAAAGTTCCCCTGTTTTCAAAAAGTGGTCAACTTCGCCTACCAAAAAGGGATAACCCAAAGTTCCGCGCGAACACATCACACCATCAGCGCCAGTTTCTTCTAAGCATCTCACGGCTGCTTCTACGGAAAATATATCGCCATTGCCAATTACAGGTATCGACAGCACCTCTTTCACACGGGCTATCCATTCCCAACGGGCGTTACCATTGTAACCTTGAGCGCGGGTACGTCCATGCACTGTAATCATTTTCGCCCCGGCATCTTCCATCCGCTTGGCAAAGTCGAGAATAGTAATTTCTTTGTCATTCCAGCCAATCCGAGTTTTCACTGTGACTGGTACATCCACAGCTTTCACCACTTCGCGCACAATTGCTTCAGCAACTTCCGGCTGACGCAACAGCGAAGAACCACCACCATTTTTGGTAATTTTATTTACCGGACATCCCATATTAATATCAACAGTATCAGCCCCTTCAGCCACAGCTTTGATAGCGGCTTCGGCTAAAAAATCGGGGCGACAGTCAAACAACTGAATGCTAATTGGGCGTTCGTTGGGGTCAACTTCCATGATTTTGGGTAACTGCTTCACATAGTGCAGTCCCGTGGCGTTGACCATTTCGGTATACATCATCGAATCTGGTGCATAGCGACGCACCAAACGACGAAACACCAAATCTGTCACCCCAGATAAAGGCGATTGCAGAACCCGGCTTTTAACTTCAAAAGAGCCGATTTTTAAAGGTTGGGAGAGTCTAGCTTGCAGGCTGGGAGACAGAGTAAGCATATCAACAATTCACAATGCACACTTAATCATATCTTTTTATCCCAGGCGCTTGTTGATAATGGTAGCGATCGCCCAAGATAATTTTCGGAAGATTAAGCCTGCACTTGGTAGAGAAATTATGCCCACTTGCTGCATTAAACCGAGCAAGTCACTTTGACCCCAGTGTTCTACGAGTCGATCATCCACGATCCGATCAATATGAAAGAAGGGGATGATTATTTGTTTGTTTGTGGGAGGAATACCTTGTAATTCACCACGATGAGTACCACTAAAAATTCCACGCGTGACTACTCTATCGCCTTCAGCAATCACATCTTCAAACTGATGAATTCCATCAGGGAAAGCAGAACGAAAAACTCCTAGCACAGACTGTATGAATGCTTTCCGATTGAGTGATTCGGTAGCACCTGGGATATGAGCCACAAAATTTGGTGCAAGAAATTCCTCTACTGCTGCTAAGTCACCTTCGTCAAAGAACTTATACATTTGCAGTACAACAGATTTGTTTTGTTCAGATGGCATGACCTTTTTATTAAAAATGACATTATAAATTGCGAAGCCCTTGATTTAGGTAGTTGGATATAGCCACTTGTAGAACAATCGTGTTAACTGAGGCATTAACAAATAAGTTAATATCCAAACAACAACACCGATAGTAATCACTTGTGCCAGCAACATGGGTAGAGGAGTCAATAAAGGACTGAGTACACGGCTGACAATTGAGATTGTTACAAACACTCCTAACCAAGTCAGTAACACCATTTTGTAGCGCTTTGGTGGAGATTTTTGAGAGCGTCTTGGCAATTCAAACCAAGTTTCTAAACCTGTGAGGATTTGTACATCTTCCGGTGCTTGAATCAAGGGTTTAGCCCGTTCAATCAACTCCTGGCGCACATCTGACTCTAACCATGCTTGTAGATTCTGGTGGTGATCAAAATGGAGGACAATGATGTATTCTGAATGCACACCTTTTTGGGGTCTGAGAACATTCACTCCCAAGTGTCCTGGAAAAGTCCTCGCTACGGGAATAATACCGCGCATCCATTCTTCATATTCTTCCTCTCGACCTACTTTGATTAAATGAGTAATCACAGCCGTAACATGGTATTCAACATTAAATTGAGCGCTAGTCATGCACAAATATAGATAATTGGTAGAACCTTTTTCAACACCTTTGCCAATTTATAAGAGTGCTTTTAGATATTGATTTTCTTGGTTTCAGGCTTGGCAAAAATAATAAGTCCTAAAAATTACTTTTAACTTTTCCGCAAGGTTTTTTTAATATTATGGTAATAACAAAAAAGTAAATGAGAAAGTTCTTCTCATTTACTTTTTAAGTCAAGCCAGATTTTCTCATATTAGCTATTAGATAAGCCTAAAAATCGGCGGTATTCGTCTAGTTGTTTTTGCAGTTGATCTAGCCGCTCTAAAAATTTGCCCAGATCACCATTATTACCATTGGTAGGACTATCAGTTGGGCTATCGTTTGGAGTTTCTTCATCGGTACTGTTGTAACTCTTAATACCGATACCGTTGTTGTAGTAGTGGAACTGAGTTGCAGAACTAGTTGCAGCCGTGTGGTTAGTAACTTGAGCAGAAGCGTGGATATCTGACAAAGAGCTATTGTCAACCTTGAAAGTGGAATTTGATAGTTGATAATTAGATGATGCGATCGCTTGCTGTTTTATTGAGCTAGTGCTAATTGCAGCATTCTGAGAACTAGCAATTGCAGCTTGGGTATTATTTCCGGCGGTATCTGTAATGATTTGCCGAACCTGTGCAGGAGTTAAGCTACGGTTAGCACTCAACATCAACGCAACTACTCCAGCTACGTGAGGACTTGCCATAGATGTACCACTGTAAGAAGCATACTGATTATTCGGCACTGTGGAATAGACATCAACTCCTGGGGCTGTAACATAAGCAAGTTGATTTGTTCCAGAGCGATTAGAAAAATTAGCCAAGTTATTGTTTCTATCTACTGCACCCACAGCAATTCCTGTATTTTTGGCGTAACGAGCCGGATAATTTGGTTGAGAACCACCATCATTACCAGCCGCCATCACCACCACTACGCCTTTACTATTGGCATACTCAATTGCATTTTGCAGAGTTTTGTTAGAAAAACTACCACCTAGGCTGAGGTTAATCACATTAGCACCATTATTCGCTGCATAATAAATGCCATTAGCGATCGCACTATAAGAACCAGAACCAGAGTCATTTAAAACTTTTACTGGCATAATTTTGGCATTATAAGCAATACCAGTTACACCATAATTATTTTTTTCTCCCGCAATAGTTCCAGAAACATGAGTACCGTGACCATTTTGGTCTAGGGTGTTGTTGTTATTATTGACAAAATTCCAACCACGCACATCATCAACATAACCATTGCCATCATCATCTATGCCATTACCAGCAATTTCTTTAGTATTAGTCCAAATATTATTTTTTAAATCATCGTGGTTGTAATCAACCCCAGTATCTATAACCGCAACAACAACACCCTTCCCTGTATACCCATTATTCCAAGCTTCTGGAGCGTTTACAAGGTCAGCGCCCCAGTTATTACCTCCTGAATTGGGAACATCTGCAAAGGTACTTTTACCCGCAGCTTTAGCCACAGCCGCCGCCGCATTTACTAACCCAGATCCAGTAGTGGAACTATAGTTTTTAGTAGTTGCTGTACTTGTTTTTGCATTGCTAGTTTGGTAATAACTACTGCTACTAAGATACGAACTAGATTTATTTTCAGTATGAAAAGTATCTGCTGAGGAGAGTAGATGTGAGTTTAGCCCGTTATGAGAAAGTAATGCTTTACTAGTATCATTAATGGGCATAAGTATTTTCTCCGCAAATAAATTTAAAATTCCTTATTTTTGACAGCATTAACTGTTTAAACCTTTGCTTTCAGGTTTCAAGTAGTAAATTTACCGTCCTTGCCAATAATTACTATGAAATTAAATGGCAAAATGCTGTTTTTTTTACAAAAAAATATTAAACATAATTTAATTATTTATGTTTGTTTTTAGCTAAAAACAAGCTTGAGTAAGGATTAGACAAAATTCTATTTTTGGAAATTAATAGATAAATGCCGATAAAAAATGATAGTTCGTTGATATTTATCTGACTTTAATTTGAGCTTGTAATTTGGGATAAAAATACTCCACAAATAATGCTAATACCGTAGAGTATAAACCGATACATTCCTATTAATATATGAGCATTACGCAAAGTATATTTACTCTTACCAGTTGAATCTTGAAAATACCAAAATATGAGAGATAATGTCATCGCCAGCACAGAACCAAAAATAGCCAAAAAAATCACCCATACTAAATTAATTTTTACTGCACGAAAAAGCCAGCTTTGCAGAAAAACCCAAAATATACTAGTAATTCCTAGACAAATTGCTTCCCAAATCGGATTGATTATTGGATTGGCAGGATGTAATTTTTGTATTGTTTCTACAACAATTAAGCCTACTATAAAGAAAAATCCAATAGTGAGAAGTGAAAACATAAAAATTAACCGCAGCTAAATTTAGAATTTATGTAGAGTAGGCAATTTTAGAGTAATCCTAAAGCTTTGAAACTACGCCGAGTTACTTCAATTCGTTTAGGCGCATCCCCAGCATCTTTCATATAGATATTAGTCGCGAAGAAATAAACGTTATTATTTTGTTCTAAATATCCCACAAACCAGCCAATGTTAGGTTTTACACTAGTTGCCCAGCCTGTCTTAGCTCTTAGTATATAATTAGGTGTTTTCTCAATGATCATAATGTCTTGCACTAAATCGAATGTGCGTTGAGAAAAAGGTAATTCTCTACGATAAAGCCGTTGAAGAAATTCAATTTGTTGTTTGGGGGTAATTTGTAAAAGGCCAGATAGCCAAAATTTATCTATTTGTTCAGGTGTGCCAATTTGACGGTTTCCGTAACCAACTTGATTGATGAATTGCTGCATTCTCTCATGACCAACTCGCCGTGCTAAGACTTGATAAAACCACACGGTTGAGTCTTTATATGCTTGGCGCATATTAGTATCTCGGTTCCAGGTCGGGAATTCTCGCATAATTCCATCCCAAGTCAAAATAGCAATTTCATCTTTAATCACTCCAGTTTCTAATGAAATCAGAGAATTTAAGATTTTGAAAGTCGAAGCAGGAAGAAAGGCTGTGGAATTATGAGAGGCGTTATGTTGGTAAAATTTCTGGTTATTTTGGTCATAAATTAAAATTGACCCTTCAATGCCTAATTCTTTGAAATAAGTCTCAAAATTCACCCTTTGAGCAATCACTGAGGGGTGTTGATTAACTTTTGAGTTTGCAGAGATACCTGGAAAATTTGTAAGAGTTAGCAGTGTGATGATACTGATAATTGTAATAGAGATGATGAATAGCGATCGCCTACTTCGTATCATAACTTTTATCCTCACACAACTGGCTGACAAACCAGAAATAATACAGCAAAAAAGTAGGCAATTACCGAAAGTTATTTACTAAACTTATTATGATTTATGGTTGTTTATCTAAATCACTAAAAATACCATGTTGCTCTTTAAATACTCTCTGGGTCGTCTCTAAATTAAAGTCACTCGCTATCAAATCAACACCATCAATAATTTTTGGTATCTGATTTTCATCAATTTGCAAACTTAGAAAACATTTTTCTCGATAGTCTGGTCTTTCCTGAAAACGCTTAACAGCAGTTTTTAAAGGACGAATTACTTCATAAGCGTTCTCAGCCTTGTTAATTGCTGCTTGAGGAATTGGAGATTGTAAGCGTAAAATTGCTAGATCAATTAAATCTCTAGATTCAACACTATCATCCATGTAGCGATCAGAATTTGCCAGCAGCTTCGATGTAAAACAGTCAATGAGGCTTAAGCAGGGAACAGGCGACCATTCTGTATATCTTGGTTGGTCTGGTTGAAAGCGTGATTCAGCGATAATCTCTGTTTTAATCGGTAGATTATCTACAATAACCATCATCCTAATTCCATACTGGTCAGTAGTTCCCCGTCCAATTTGAATGTTGCTTAAATCGCTAAATAATGCTTCATATCCACCATCAAATACAACTGTACGTAGATACTTGTATCCTGATGCACCCACAGGAGAAATAAAGTCAATGTCTTTACTCCAACGGTATTCTTCAAAATCAAGTGCAAGAAGGGTTCCACCACCAAAGTAAGCAGAACCCTCTTTAAGTACATCAGGATTTAAACTTTCAAGAATCATCAAAATTTTATTATGGTGATCCAATCTAAATTTCATACACAGGCTTCTAGCCAGGAATGATAACGTTTAGCAAGAGCCTTAACGAAATTTAGTTCTTCGCCTTCAAGATTATTAAATAGTTGACGATGCTGCCAACCTCGCTCGTAGCGACTTAGCATTTGCTCTGGAGTAAATTTATAGACATCTCCTGTCTGCCAGCAGACGGACTCTAAAAAAGGTAACTTTTTGGGAATCCTAGCTAGATTAATTGTTGGTGTAGCAGTTTTCATAGCAATTCTAATTAGCTACTGTATCTAACTATATTTCTAGAATAACTCATAAACTCACGTCTACTACCAAACTAAAGATAAACCGTTAAACTACTCCTAACTATTAGGAATTAGATAGCTGACTATGGCCAAAGTAAGTTATCTAGCACTAGTCATTCAATCCACAATATAAGTATAAGAAATTGTATCAAGGCAGGTAGGGGGGAATGGTGCGCTTAAAACTGTGGCAGTTGATTATTTTAGCAACACCGATCGCAGCTATTATTATTTTCTTACTGGTTGCCGCAGGTATACAAATCAATGTCTGGGGAATTAACTGGATTTGGGCTGTATTTACCGTGGTTTTTGTTGGTTGGCGTTGGTTGCTGGTGAAGTGGACGCAACCAGCGATTGTGCAGGTAGAAGCGGCGTTAGCGGGATTTAAAGAAGAACTGGAATCGGCGATAGATACAACTGCATCAAAAGTAGGAAGTGATGCTACGCAGCAAGCCGAAGCCGCATTACAAAAAATCTTAGAAGCATCAATTAACGATCGCCCAATTTGGGAAGATTGGCAAACTTTTTGGCAACGCTGTCAAGATGTTGTAGTTGCTGTGGCGAATATCTACCATCCCCAAGTGCAGTATCCCCTTCTCAATATATATGTCCCCCAAGCTTACGGACTGATTCGGGGAACCGTAGACGATTTAGACCAGTGGATGCAGAGATTATCACCTGCTTTAAATCAAGCTACTGTTGGGCAAGCTTATCAAGCTTATGAAGTATATCGCAAGCTAGAACCATCAGCCCGTAAACTTTTGCGAGCTTGGGGCTGGGCGCAATGGTTATTAAATCCGGTGGCGGCTGTGGCGAACCGGGCGACTAAGGGTTACACTAACCGCGCCAATCAGCAGTTGTTGGTGAATTTAGGTCAACTCTTGCGTGAAGCAGCTTTGAGAAATTTATGCAGACAAGCGATCGCCCTTTACGGAGGTATTACACTAGCAAGTACAACAGCAGCTATTTCTCCACCAGCTATCCCACAAACTAAAACCCAAACTCTGCGCGAAATCCTCACTCAAGCTGAACCAGTCGAAGAAGTAGAACAAAAACCCATTAGTATTTTACTAGTAGGGCGAACAGGCGCAGGGAAAAGCAGTTTAATTAACACTTTATTTCAAGCTGACCTGGCGGCGGTGGATGTCTTACCCAGTACCGACCAAATTCAAAATTATCATTGGGAAACTCCTAGCGGTGAAAGTCTGACTCTTTGGGATACCCCTGGTTACGAACAAGTGAAGCGGGGAGAACTCCGCCAATTAGTATTAGATTATGCAACTAACGCAGATTTGTTATTGCTGGTGACACCCGCCCTTGATCCGGCTTTACAAATGGATGTGGACTTTTTAGCAGATATGAAAGGGGAAATTGATGATTTACCTGCGATCGCAGTTGTCACCCAAGTAGATAAATTGCGTCCTATCCGCGAATGGCTACCGCCATACAATTGGGAATGGGGAGAAAAGCCAAAGGAAATTTCTATCCGCGAAGCTACCCAATATCGGGCTGAAAAGCTGGGAGAATTTTCTAACTTAGTTGTCCCGGTGGTAACAAGTGATAGCAAAACCCACCGCACAGCTTGGAATATAGATACTTTATCTTTAGGATTGATTGAGGCGATCGCCCCTGCTAAACAATTACGACTCGCTCGGTTTTTGCGTGACTTAGACTCCCGCACCGTCGCCGCCGCTAAAATTATTGATCACTATACCTTCCAAATGGCGACAACTCAAGGACTAACTTCACTGCTAAAAAGTCCAGTACTGCAATTTATTGCTACTATGTCAACTGGTTCGCCCACCTTAGCATATTTACTAGCAGAGCAAATTCCTGTAGAACAATTACCGATTGTCATTGGTAAACTGCAAATCGCTTATGAACTTTTTTCACTATTAAAAACAGACGATGCCAATAAAATTAACTTTGATTTAATGGCTCTCTGGCCATTATTGTTAGAAAATTCTGCTACACCCGATCGTAACGCTTGGGCATTTGGTCACGCCCTTGTGGAATACTGGACTCAAAATTTAGCAGTGGAACAACTCCGGCAGCGATTTGAGTATTATTTACAACAAGTTTGACCCATTAGGTTATTGATATTTGAGCTATTAATAATGAACTCCAAATTCAACCAAAAGCACGAAATCTTTATTCAAGAGAAACTCAGTAGTGGTAGATATCACACTATTGAGGAAATAATTGTCGAAGCATTAGAACTCTTAGAAGAACATGATAAAAAATATGAACAGTGGTTGCAAGCAGCCCGTGATCATGGTGATGTTTCTATTGCAGAGTTAGAAAAAATTGACGGTAAATTTTTAATAGCACAATTAGAAAGAAAATTACGTAAAGCGCTGGAATCTTAAGCGTTTAATTATTACTTGTTATATCATGTCCGGCAAATCGGTTATGATTACAAGAATCTGTGCAGAAACGACAAAACCCTCCCCTTTACTCCCCTGCGACATTAATGATCAGTCTTTAACCGGACATGATCGATATGACTTGATTGATAAAAGTAACACCCTTACCAACCAAGCCATTATGAGGTTAAGTCGATTAAGTAAGTCGGTGGGAAAAAACCTAACTATGTTACGAAAGATTAACTAAGCTAAAAGCCACTTCCCTCCTGCCTTACCCTGACGATAAATATTCACAACGACCTACTTATGACCTTTATTTAGCTTGCTTGCTGTCGGACATATTGACCATTCAGTCCAGCTTGAATCCAACTCAAGCATTCATATTCAGAATTGAATAATTTGGGGGCGGCAATATTATTCAATATTTCTGGTGGATAATGATCGTAGAAAAATTTGCCCTCTTCTTGAAAGATGATAATTAAATTGTTGCGGAAAATATAACGAGACTTAAAACAATCTTGCTGACTGATAAATTCTAAATTTTCATCAAGATGTTCTTGGGCAATATCAATAATATTCTTAATGCTATTACCGTAGATACCCGCTGGATTTTCTGTTTTGTGAAATCTACTTTTGTTACCAATTTCTGACAACAGCTTATAGGAATAGATTTCGTAAGCATCAGCACTGCCGTAAACAAACGGAATGATGAGATATCCTTGATATGAAACTGAGTTTTCATAAAGAAGACGACTCATCTGAACCTCCTTTGATTAAACTGCTTACACAACGATCGCCCCAATCACAATTCACATTAAAAATTAAGCCATTTCTGTTAGCTATTTTTAAGCATTGTTAATATCCTCTTGGCAGATTTACTCAGAGGTATATAATACTCTTGCGAAAAAAGAGAATTGCTTTAGCTTTATTAAAAATGTCTTGCAATAACTATTATTACTCTTTTTGAAGTGAGTATGAGTTAGATATTTTGTGAAAATCAAAAAATTATCAAAATATTCCTAGAAGGCTTACCACAAACTTAGCTGACTGGGTGGCTGTTCTAGTTGATTCCAAGGTAAAGGCGGAACAGAAACACCACTTTGTTCTAATAGCTTTTGAAAGTGACGGGCAGTGTATGGCGATCGCTCTTCTAGAGGACAATGGACAAAGAAGTAGATTTTTGTTCCCGTTTGCAACCATTGTTGAATCTGAGTAACCCATTCTGCCATAAACGGCTGATTCTCAGACAATATGGGATGAGAAATGAACCGAATTAAGCTAAAGGGTGCTGTAACGCTAAATTGTACAGGTAATTTAGGTTTACGTCGTTCTGAGTGTAGCTGGGGGTCATCTTCGCCATTGTAAATCGGACGCGAATCTAAGAGTACTCGTCCTACACCGAGATTTTCGAGCAACGCTGTTAATTGACTACTATAAGGTTCTTTGAACCAATCAAAATGTCTCACTTCTAAAGCCAGCGGTGCAGTTTCTCGCGGCCAAGCTACCAAAAAATTAGTTAAATCATCAATTAATGTAGGCGAATAACTTGGTGGTAACTGGACAAACATCGGCCCCAAGCGTTTTCCTAAAGGCTGCATTCCTGCTAAAAATTTCAACGCTGCGGGAATATTCGGCTGGAGTAAACCTGTATGGGTGATGTCTCGCGGTAATTTGAGACAAAATTCAAAACCTGGGGGTGTTTGGGCTACCCAACGGCTGATAGTTTCTTGGTTAGGTACAGCATAAAAGGTAGTATTGCCTTCAACCGTAGTCAAGCGACGACTGTAAAGGCTCAAAAAATCGGTAGCGCGAGTACCTGGGGGATAAAATTCACCCATCCAACCTTTATACGACCAAACTGCACAACCAATAAAAAAGTTCACTGACTAGCCTTGAGTGTTCTTACTTAATTGTAAAGGCTTGTGGATGGTGCGATCGCTTGGTGCTGTTTTTCCCAAAAATAAAAACGGGACAACTCATCTAAATTAGTATGAAGCAAAAATCTTTACCAGCATCCTTGCTGGAAATTCTACTACCTCTAGCATTAATTTTCGGTTTAGTTTTACTTTTAAGCCTCAATGTTGGCGAGATTCACCAAACTGAGGCAGCACAAGCACCGTTAGAATCATGGTTAAAATTAATCGTCGGTTATCTAGCCGCCATCGCCGAAATCGCCGCCGCACTGGTAATTGGACTAGCTGTGATTCGAGGTATATTGCTTTATCTGCTGCAAACTTTTTCTCGTTCTAAACAACATATTGACTCTACAGAAGTGGTGCGTTTGCAGTTGGGGCGGGTATTAGCTTTGGGATTAGAATTTACTGTGGCTAGTGACATTTTAAGAACGGCTGTTGCACCTACACGCCAAGATATTCTCAATTTAGGGGCAATTGTGCTGCTAAGAACATTGCTGAATTACTTTTTAGAACGAGAAATTCAACAGGTAGAACAAAGTCGTTCTAAAAATTATCAAACTGCTGAACAAACTGAAAACACATAGTAGATTTGAAATAGGCAAAAAATTTCTATAACCAGCAACTTATACAGGCAATTGTCTGACTCGGAAATTGCGATCGTTCACTGATATAATTGCCCCTGAGATTAAATCTGACTCAAATCGATTTAAGATTTCTGTTAAACGTGCATTAATAATTTCGTAACTTTCATTACCTAATCTAAATATAACTACACTGGGTAATGCTGCTTTACTAACTGCTAACAAATAACCAAAGTCCAAATCTACTGTTAATAAAATTCGCCCTTCGATTTGAGCTTTGATCAGAATTTCATCATCAGGGAGTCTTTCAAGACCTTCATCAACCAAATGTACCGCATCATAGCCAAGAGATTTCAGCCAATTAACAGTACGTGGTGAAATACCCATATCTGCTAAAAATTTCATCCAGCCTCACCCACTATGGGAAAAACCTGTTCACGAGTCAGCCATGCTGCATACATTAAACATTGTTGAATATCTTCCGGTTCCAAATATGGATAATCTTCTCTAATTTCAGCCACAGTTTTGCCATTGGCGACTAAATTCAAAATTAAGGATACTGGAACTCGCATTCCGCGAATACAAGCTTGTCCACCCATAATATGTGGGTCAAACGTAATGCGGTCAAAATCTAGCATATATCTCAGTTCTCCTTTGGTTACTTTAATATACTGTAAGCAGAATATTTTTCTTTATTTTTACCTGCGATCGCTATATTAATACAAGGAGAAATGCGATCGCTCTGACAAAATCCCCACGATACTGAATGTTTGAATATATTTATTTAGTTAAATCTATCTGATTCCGGAAAGCAATCTAATTGATTTTTTAACTTGAATAGTCGGGGTTCAACCCACCTTTCTCTCCAGTATTTAATAAGCTCATCCTCTGTATGCTTAATAAATCTTGGGCGTTTATGTTTCATTGTCAAAAACTCTTTCCAATTTGTAATAAGTGGACAGATATAATAAGCTCTCTTCCAACCAATACTTAAAATATTTTCACCTTCAAACCCTAGATTTTTAAGACCAATTTTTAAAATTCTTAATTTCCAATTAGAGCCGTTACCATACTTGTATTTCGAGAATTGAAACTCAGGAACAAACTGCTTTATAAGTTCCCAACTACCATTAGCTGTAATATGAATATGACTTTGTCCTTGATTTTTTTCAGAATTCAAATATGAATCCTATATGTTCTTGTACATATACTTAAATTTATCAATTTAAGAAATTTTACATTAAAAATGTTTTTAAGTACATTAACTGATTTATTGAGGGTTAGATTAATACAAAAGTGAGTATGTTTGCAACATTAGCGTATCAATCATACCAAAGCGGCAGAGAAAATTATTGCAAATATCTAACGGTTTGAAGTAACACAAAGTTTTGAAAATATTTTTTAAACTATACTAAAATCTGAAAATAACAGCTTTTGAACTTTTGGCTGCCAAGGAAGGTGTACGACCTTGCTCAAACCCGATTAAAATAAATACGCGATCGCACTTTCTACAGGAGTATGCAGCAGTGCAGCCGGATTTACTAGGCTTAGAAATTAGCAAGGGAGAATTGAGGCGTTTGACTGGGTTTAATCCAGAAGATGTTTTCCGGCCTTCGATAATGAAGGACAAAGAAAAGCGACTTGGCTTTTTGGTGAATGAATTGCTGGTAGCGTTAGCACTCACACCAATTATTGTTGGTTTTATTTATGCGTTTATTATTTTGCCAACTATTGGTTCTTCTATTACATTAGGCATCATTTTACTAATTTTAGTACCCTTGGGTGTGCTTGTTGGGCGATCGCTCTGGCGCAGGTTTACTTGTCCCAAAGCCCTAACCATGCTTTTAGATGAAGTTGATCAATATCATGCCGTAATTAACGCCATAGATATTCACGACCAATTAGCCACCTCAAATAACTCCATCAACGATAGAGAACAAGTAATTTCTGCCTTACAACTCATTCGAGAAGATTTAGTCCGGGCTTTAAAAACAGAACGAATTTTGCGGGATAATAAAAAACTGTTGGCAAATAATCAAGAATTATTTGTGAATAATTTAGCAAATCTGCAAGCATTACAAGTCAGTACACAAGCTGGCGAATATGCTCAACTACTCAATCAATCATTGCAGATTGCTCTTGATGTGCAAGCCGAAATTAGAAAATTGCAAAAGCCTTGACCGTAACTGTTAGACAAAAAGTAAAGAGCCACTGATTAGTAATCATAGAATATTTATCATCGGCTGACGATGCAGAAGATTTTTTTCAGCGGCTCTTGCTTCATCGCTTCAGTTGGATAATTTAAATCCCCGCACCATCGAGAAATTCTTGAATTGCTTTATCTCTGAGACTACATAAAGGAGCTTCTGGTTTTAGTTCAGGCTCTTGGATAGCTCCTACACCAACCAATACAGGAGTTTTAGCCGCAGGTTGGAGATTTTGTATAGTTTGGATTTGTTGTTCTAAGGCTTCAATGCGATCGACTAAAGCGCGAATTACTTCGGCCTCCGAGTCGGGTAAGTTGCTGTGTTCTAGAGGTGCGACTCGCACTCCAGAACGATAGACAATCCGACCGGGAATGCCAACCACTGTACAATCAGAAGGCACATCCCTGAGAACGACTGAACCAGCGCCAATACGGACGTTATTCCCAACTTGAATATTACCTAGTACCTTTGCACCAGCACCGACTACAACATTTTCACCGACTGTAGGATGGCGTTTACCGCTTTGTTTACCAGTTCCGCCCAAAGTGACACCTTGATAAATCAAAGCATAATCACCTATGATTGCAGTCTCACCAATTACCACACCCATCCCGTGGTCAATAAATACGCCTTGACCAATAGTTGCGCCTGGGTGAATTTCGATACCAGTTAAAAATCGAGATAGGTGAGAAATAAAGCGGGGGAAAAAGGGAAGACCAAAATGATGTAGCCAATGCGCCAGTCGATGGAAAAGTAGGGCTTGCAAGCCAGGGTAACAAACCAAGACCTCTAGCCAGTTACGGGCGGCTGGGTCACGTTCAAAAATGATGCGAAAATCAGCACGTAAAGTAGATAGCACGCAGTAGTACCCTCGGAAAGCAAAACGAGCTACCATACCATATTATCTTTTTCAGTGCTTACTTGATAAAGTGATGAGTCACCGAAGTTTGCTCAACAGGGGGAACCCGCGCACGCAAGTTCTCTCAGCACGCAACTTCTCGCTAAGTGCTGAGTCAGTTATTTCTTTCCTACTCCCTATTTACTCAGCGCTGGAATCTCCCCATTCTTTAATAGCTGAAAATACTGATGAATAATCATCATTAGCAAATGACATTTTCATAGCTGTATACAAAATGTGTCGTACAGACTCAATGCTGCCAAGATCTAAACCTAAAGCTTTGGCTTCTGAGATAAACAAATCTGTATCTTTGAGTAAATGTTTGGTGGGAAAATTAGGGTTAGCATAGTTTTCCTCTAACATTCGTTGCAGCTTTTTATCAAAGGTAGGTGCATAAAGAGAACTTGCACGTAAAACTTGCATAAAAGACTCGATATTGACACCTTGACGCTGTAAAAAAGCCAGACTCAGGGCAAAGCTGGTGGTCATAGAAGCAATTAATTGATTGAGGGCTAATTTTAACGCCGAGGCTGTCCCTACTGGCCCTACTAGTAAAGGTTCTGAACCAAAATTTTTGAGTAATTGTAAATGGTTTTGGTATTGTGATTGTGTTGCGCCTACCATGACAATTAACTGACCGCTTTTTGCTTCTGGGATGCTTCCTAATACAGGGGCTTCTAAATATTCACCACCACCACCAACTACAGTATCTCGAATTTCTTGACTTTCTGTGGGTGTAATTGTCCCCATTTGGATGATGGTGCGTCCTTCTAGGGTGCGCCAAGCAGTATCTGAAAGCAAGACTTGATAAATGGCTGCGGCGTTGGTAAGCATCAAAATAATGCAATCAGCCGCACGAATGGCGTGACGGGGTTGTGTGACAATTTCTGCGCCAGCGGCTTGTAATGGGGCTAATTTTTCTGGGGTGCGATTGTAAGCAACTACTTGTATATCGGCTGCTAACAACCTTTGAGCCATTGGTTGTCCCATCAGTCCAGTTCCCAGAAATGCCACCTTCATTTTTCACGTTCCTTTGATAAAGCTTAGGCGTTGGCGTAGCCTCTCGTAGAGAAGCCTGTCGTAGACATCGCGTTTTCATCGTTTGATTGTAATTGGCTGGCGAGTTGTCATTTGAGACTTAAGATGCCATCCTAAATCTCAAATTCACCCAAGACTGCTGAGGAATCAGCCGCCAGCAGCAAAAGTTACCATAATGACAACAGAAAGTAAGATACCGGGTGTAAGTAGCATGATTAGCATCAACAGGTCATGAGTATTCATAGGTATTTGTTGCTTTTCTAAACACAGGATTTCGCAGTAATCAATAGTAATGCTAGTCCATATAACAGTGATGCTGCCGACTTACAGAGAGTTTTAACTTTTTACCTTTACTTTTACTTTGGCACAATTAATCCTTTTAGGGGTTGATAATTTTCATGATCTCGGAGTCCTTTACTTTGGACTAAAACCCCAAAGCCGCCTAATCCTGTGGGATCGATAAGTTTATGCAGTGATTCTCGTCTGGGCAACAATTGAGCAATGGATATGTCTTGATGAGAAAGAGAGGCTATTCTGTCTCCCAAACCCAACGCCATCAAAAATAAACCTTGTTGGGTAAAGCCAACTTTGGTTAAACCACACTGTTCACCCCAAAGTTCCAAGGCGGTAAAGTCAACATGGGCGGTGATATCTTGTCGCCCAATATTGATATAGGGGTTGTTATGGTAGCGATGCTGGTAGTAGCACTGTAGGGTTCCTTGCGATCGCCTGGGGTTATAGTAGCGATGGGCAGGATAGCCATAATCAACTGTTACCACATACCCGCGCTGCAAGCGGTCTGCTACTATACTCAACCAATCTAAAGCGGCTAGGTTAATTTCGCTGCGGTAGCCATCTGGGTAGACATTTGCAGATAAATCGATATTTATCAAATCAAAATATTTGATTAAATGATGTGTAGAAATTTCCCCGATTACTTCTGCAAACTCTCCTTCAAGCAGCAGGTGATTTTCATCTTTTTCTGCCAAAGATGTTAAGGTGACATAAATTTCCCGCAGTTCTCCAGCTTGTAAAATAAACTGATTTACTGGGAAAGCATCTACTAATTCGTTAGAAAAAAAACAGCCATTTATGGAATTGCTGGGTATATCTGCTAAATTGCACCAACGCACCGAGTAATTTTGTAAACGTTGCTGTTGTTCTCGCTGCAATTCGGGAGATTTTTCAATAATTACATAATCTAATGCTGGGAAAAAATCAGGATAATGTAGTTGATAATAATTGAGGATATGCAAAGCGAGTAATCCTTGGCCGGCTCCCATTTCTACCAAAGAAAATGGTTTTGGTTGTCCTAAAATTTCCCACATTTGCACAAATTGTTCTGCTAGTATCTCACCAAAGTCAGCACCGAGACTAGCCGATGTGAAAAAATCACCGCCTTTAAACCCAATATTTACAACTTTGCTGGAATAATAGCCGTGTTCAGGGTGATATAACACCGTGTTCATATATTCGGCAAAGGTGATTCGCTTTTGGGGGGTATTCGTAATGCGATCGCTAATGGCTGCACACAATGCGGGGTTAGAATTCATACACAAGTTGTATTATTGGACTGCAAATCCTAGACTTTCAAAGAAGGCTGGGATATTCTTATTCACAATAGATATTTCCTTTATGGCTTTTCCTTAATAGTGACTAATCCATGTATTCCCAGTGCTGCGATGACACCGCCTAGCAGTCCCCAGGTACCATCGGCAAATACATTGATGCGATGAATAAACGTACGATGGTAAGCGTATTCTAACTGCCTATCATTGACTTTGTTTTCTTCTACCAATGTTTGCACATACTTCTCAGCTTTTTGGAGTGCTGCGTAGTCTAAGTTAAACCAATAAAGTGATGTTCCTATTACTGCCACACCTGGAAAAACTAAAGTAATTAAAAGAATTGCTATACGTGCTTTCATACAACCTGATGATTTACCTATTCCATTTAACTTCTCACAGGTACGGAAAGAAATAGTACATTGAGCAAAACAAGATAAATTTGGGAATACTCATAGTGTTTCGCACCGATTGCTTTGGTTAGGCTCACGCTATGAGAGCATTAAAGATCATTTTTCTGGGACTTGGTTATGTTTTGTGTGTTTGTTTGGTATTGATTTCAGTATCGACAGGATATGCAACAACATCAGCATCAGTTGATACTTTACGACAACAGCAGCAACAAATTAATCAAGAACGCCAGAATGTGATTCAGGAACGCGATCGCTTGACTAATTTGCAAAATGCTGCCCAAAATCGCTTAACTGGGATCAAGCAAAATCTCAACACCACAAATAATCAAATTCAAGATAGTGAATCGCGGTTAACCCAAGCTACCCAACGCTTACAAAAGCTAGAAGCTGATTTAGCCGTGGCGCAACGTACTTATGAAGAACGACAAGTCGCCACAGTAGCGAGGTTGCGTTATCTCCAGCGATCGCACGCTAGTCTAGGGTGGGCAGTTTTAATGCAAAGCCAAAATATTAGTGACTTTATTAGCCGCCGTCATCAATTAAAGTTAGTGTATCAGGCAGACCAAAAAATTCTAGCCAAACTCAACGACCAAGCACTGCAAATCAATCAGCAGAAAACTGACGTAGAACAGCAAAAAAATGAAATTGCTTTGATTCGCCAGCAATTACTCGCCCAAAAAGCTGATTATCAAACTCAGGCGCAGTCACAATCAGAATTAATTCAACGCTTAAATAGCGATCGCCTCGCCTTAGAAGCAGCCGAAAATCAATTAGAAAGAGATTCCCATAATCTAGAAAACTTGATTGAAGAAAAAGTCGCCGCCTTAGAAGGACGCAGCAAAACCAACAGTCGCAACAGCATTATCATTCGCGGAACAGGAATGTTTGCTTATCCTAGCAATGCACCGACTAGCAGCCGCTTTGGCTGGCGAGTACACCCGATTCTGGGCTATCGGCGCTTTCATGCAGGTTTGGATTTTGCAGCTAGTTATGGCAGTACAATTCGCGCCGCCGATTCGGGAACTGTAATTTTTGCTGGGTGGTATGGTGGCTATGGTAGAGCCGTAATTATCGACCACGGTAACGGATTGACGACACTCTACGGACACACCAGCGAATTATTTGTTTCGGAGGGACAAGGGGTACAACGGGGACAAGCGATCGCGGCTGTTGGTTCCACAGGTTTTTCTACCGGGCCGCACCTGCATTTTGAAGTGCGCCGTCATGGTACACCCGTTAATCCGGCTGATTATCTTTAAGCGATCGGCAAATTTGATCACAGCTATGCTATAATGAAGAAGACTAAGGGCGTGTGGCTCAGTGGATAGAGCAACAGATTCCGGTTCTGTGGGTCGGGGGTTCAAATCCCTCCACGCTCGTTTTTTTAGAATTCTGCTTTAATCATTTTCAATGATGGGACAAATCGTGGAATGAGAACTATCAGGTTTGATTTCCCAACCAGATAATAATCCTGATAATTCTTGTCTTAAAATTAGTAATTGTCGAATTTGTTCATCAATAGCTTTTACTTTGTCTTCTAATTTAACTTTGATATGTTCACAAGGTAATTTACCGCTATCATGAACATTTAAAAATTCTTTAATTTCTGACAAACTTAAGCCTAAGCTTTGAGCGCGTTTAATAAAGTGCAGTCGCTCCAAAACATCAGAGTTAAATAATCTAAATCCACCTTCTGTTCTACCTGATGATTTAAGTAGACCAAGTTCTTCATAATAGCGAATAGTTTTTATTGGTACGCCACTTTCTTTGGCAATTACACCAATTTGTTTTGCTTCTGCTTGGGCTAACATAATTACCAAACTTTTTGTGAGATATAGTTAATAATCCTATCTTAAAATCTCCATTGAACTGGAGAGTCAACAAAATCTCAAATCTAAAATGGTGTAAGCAAATGGTTCACCCGATTGGGTGAATGCGATCGCCCCATCAAGAACTAACCTGAAATAAGGCTATGTTTTGCGTCTGTTCGCACTCATGTTTACAGAAGCGAAATTGTTGCTATAGTTACCATCTCTTGCAAAATTATGCCAGGTGCTTGGGTATTAAAGGGTGAAAGAGTGGATGAAGCCTTAAAATTCCTACGTAAACTAGAATTTCCGTCCGAGACTATTACTTTGTTGGAAAAAATTGCAGCCATTTTACCAGGGATGATTTTTCAATTCCGACAACAGGCGGATGGTTCCCCGGTTGTTTTATACGTCAGTTCCGGTTGTCGAGCTTTGTCGGAGTTAGAACCAGAAGTAATCCAAGCAGACTGGCAAATTTTATACCAATTAATCCATCCCCAGGACAGAAGCAAGTTTACCAAATCCCTACTGATTGCTTTTGATACGCTTAACCCTTGGCATTGGGAAGGTCGCATCATCACACCCAGTGGGAAACTCAAGTGGATTCAAGGCGCTTGCCAATTGGAAGCACAGGCAAATGGCGATATTTTGTGTAATGGCTTAGTTATAGATATTACTAATAGAAAACAAACAGAAGCAAATTTACGAGCTAGTGAGGCGAGATATCAAGCAATTTTGGCGGCTATTCCTGATTTAATGTTTCGCTTGAGCCGTGATGGTGAATATCTTGATTTGAAAGGTGATGGTATCAACCTCACGCTGACAAAAGAAGAGATAGTTGGTAAAAATATGCGCGATTTATTACCAAGTGACTTAGCTTTAATTGGTCAAGAAACCATTGCGAAAACTTTAGATGCAGGAACGTTGCAAACTTGCGAATATCAATTACCCACGCCTCTGGGAATCCGAGATTATGAGGCGCGGTTAGTAGTCAGCGGTGCTGATGAAGTATTAGCTATTGTCAGGGATATTACAGAACGTAAACAAGCAGAAACTTCCCTACGAAATTTGGCGCAAAAGTTTGCTAAAGCTTTTAGTTGTAGTCCTGATCCAATTAGCATTACTACCCTCAAAGAAGGACGCTTCATTGAAGTTAATGATAGTTTTATGCAGCTATCAGGTTATGAACAGGATGAAGTAATTAATAATACTGCTTTTGAATTAAAAATTTGGGTAAATGAAGGCGATCGCACTCAATTATTACAAGATTTACAGACCAAGGGCGCAATTCGCAACTTAGAATTTGCTTTTCGGCGCAAGTCTGGGGAGGTACTCACAACCCTGCTTTCCGCCGATGTGATTGATTTAGATGGCGTACCGTGTATTTTAGCCATTAACCACGATATAACCGCCCGTAAGCAAGCAGAGGCGCAAATCCGCTTGACTGCACAGCGCGATCGCTTGTTGACAGAAACTCTAGTCCGAATTCGGTCTTCCCTGGATTTAGAACAAATTCTGCAAACGACTGTATCGGAAGTCCGGCAATTTTTGCAAGCCGATCGCGTTTTTATTGGGTTGAATAATTACGAGTTAAAAGTCAAAACAGTAGCTGAATCAGTAGATCCTCAATATCCATCAGTACTAGGTTGGACACCAGAAGATAAAAGTTATCTGCAAGAATTGAAAACTATTTTTTCCACTCACCGCGTGCGTGTAGTGGAAGATGTCAGTCAAATAAGCGTATCGCCGAAATTACAAGCACATTATCAACAATTTCAGACCAGGGCGACTTTAGCCGTACCCATTATGTTAGGCGAAGAATTATTTGGTGCATTAGTCGCCAATCAATGTTCTGCGCCCCGTCAATGGCAAGCTATAGAAATAGATTTACTCCAGCAATTATCAGAACAGTTAGCGATCGCCATTCAACAAGCTCAACTCTACCAAGAACTCGCCCAACTCAACACCAATCTAGAACGCCAAGTAGAAGAACGTACCGCCCAACTGCAACAAAAAATGCAGGAATTAGAAAAACTGCAACAAGTCAAAGATGTGGTACTGCATACAGTCGCCCATGATTTACGCACTACAGTCATGGGTAACTTGATGGTACTGAAGAATTTACGGGAGAATAACGGAGTAGAAAGTCAAGAAGCAGGGGAGATTTCCCCCTATTCCGGTTCCTCTTCCTCTATCCCTGTACCTAGTTCGATCGTTGAGAGGATGATTCAAGGGAACGATCGCCAACTAGCAATGATTAACTCTTTGTTAGAAATTCATTGCTGTATGGAACAAGGTGTTACTCTAAATCCTCAGCAGGTAAAATTAAACACACTTTTAGAACAAATCATTCCCAATTTACAACCACTGTTGTGGCAAAATCAGGCAAAACTAGAGAACTTAGTCAAAGAAGATTTGCCATTAGTTATGGCAGATACTATGCAGTTACAAACAGTGTTGTTCACTTTACTGATTTATAGCTTGCAACATAATCCTCCAGGATTGAAATTTTCGCTCACAGCCACCGTTGTAGAAAAAATGATGCGGATTCAACTTGAACATAACGGTGTCACAATGAGTAAATTAGATGGCGATCGCCTCTTTGATTTATACGTGCGAGAACCCCAAGCACCTTGTTCCACAATTTTAGGTTTGAAAATGTATCTATGTCGGCAAATTATTCAAGCCCACGGTGGTGAGATTGGTGTGATTAGTAACCGCAAACGCGGATTAACATTTTGGTTTACATTGTCTGTAGCCGATTAGTCGTCAAAATGTACCCATAATTCACCATAATAATTACGAGGGTGTGCTGACATCTGGAAAATAGAAAAACACCTGCGATGGTATGGTCAAAGTTGGTAAGACACTAATGGCTAACTTATTGCAAAAATTCGGAACCTGGTGGAAACAAGCTTTTTCTACACCAAAAATAGATATAATCACTGCTGAATATCAATCCTGGCGCAGTCAATTTTTATGGCAAAGACTACGCTTGTGGTTATGGCTGGCATTTATTTGTTTATTAACTTTTACAGTCCGCGATATTTATGACTTATTCTTTTCTTTAAAGGAGTTGGCGCAGCTACCAAGAATACTGAGAATTCAGGGACTGGCGATTAACGTTTCTATGTTGCTGAGTTTATTTACTTGCTTTAGTTTACATAAAACTCGCTTCGGTCATCGTCACCCAGGAAGATTATTTTTAGGCACATCTTGGTCTGTTAGCTTTGCGACTCAATTATTTGCCACCATTAAAGGTTTTGCCTTACCTGATATTATTGGTTGGTCGCTACTATTTCTCAGTCAAGCGATATTTATGCCAGTCCGCTGGCCTCTCCACTTAATATCTCAGGTAAGTATTCTAGCTTATTATTTTATTGTGAATACTGCCTTGGGTTTAAAAACACTTAAACCAGAACATCCAGAACTATATAATGTGACATTTATTTTATATATATTTTGGTTTTGTGTTATCTGCGATTTGGGAGTTTATTTATACGATCGCCTCCAACGTTCTGAGTTTTATACCCGCAAAGAATTAGAATCAGCTAATAGAAAATTAGTTGTAGCCGAAGCGAAGTATCGCAGTATTTTTGAAAACGCCATTGAAGGGATTTTTCAAAGCAGTCCTGATGGTCGTTACATTACAGCTAATCCAGCACTAGCCAAGATTTATGGCTATTCATCGTCAGAAGAAGTCACAGCAAATTTTACAGATATTGAAAATCAATTATATGTTGACCCCACCCGTCGGGCTGATTTTGTCCGTTTAATTGAAAAGTACGGAATTATCTCAGAGTTTGAATCACAAATTTATCGCCAAGATGGGAGTATTGTTTGGATTTCTGAAAAAGCTTATGCGGTGCGTGACTCAGCCGGCAAACTACTTTATTATGAAGGGTTAATTGAAGATATTACCCAACGCAAAAAAGCCGAGGAAGCACTACAAGAACAATTAGATTTTTTACAAGTTTTAATTGATACAATTCCCACTCCAGTTTTTTATAAAAATCCTCAAGGGTTGTATCTCGGTTGTAACAAAGCTTTTGAAACAGTTCTTGGTTTGGGTAAAGAACAAATTCTCGGTAAGTCGGATTATGACCTTGCACCAAAAGAACTTGCTGACCAATACTATCATGCAGATATGACACTGTTAGAGCAGCAACAAGTGCAAACTTATGAAAGCTTTTTGGTGTTTGCTGATCAAACCAAACATGATGTCATATTTTATAAAGCAACTTTTTCTAAAGTAGATGGTTCCTTGGGTGGTTTGGTAGGCGTAATTTTAGATATTAGCGAACTCCAAGCTGCACTGCGCGATCGCCAGCGTACCGAAGAAGCATTGCGAGTCTTTTTCCATGCAGTTTCTCACGACTTACGTAACCCAGTGTTAGGTAGTTTGATGGTGCTGCGGAATTTGCTGGAAAATGGGAGTGATCTAATTTCTTTACCACGTTCAACTTTAGAACGAATGGTGCAAAGTAGCGATCGCCAATTGAATTTGATTAATTCGTTAATGGAAGCCCATGTAAATGAAGTCCAAGGGTTGGTGTTGCAACAAAAACCCCTGCAATTGTATATGGTTGTTGTCGATGCGCTCGCCGATTTAGAACCAATGCTGCAAAAAAATCAAACTAATCTGATCAACCTTGTTACCGCAGACTTACCATTAATCAACGCCGACCCAACGCAACTATGGCGGGTATTTTCTAACTTAATTGGCAATGCCATCAAACATAATCTACCAGGATTACAAATTACAATCAACGCCATAGTTGAAGGTGAAAAAATTTATTGTACCGTCAGTGATAACGGTGTTGGCATTAGCCCCGAACAAAGCCAACGCATGTTTGATTTATATTTCCGAGGCAAAAATAACTCTTATTCTTTAGGTTTAGGCTTGGGATTATATCTGTGTAAACAAATTGTTCAAGCTCATGGTGGCGAAATCGGCGTACAAAGCGCATTGGCAACAGGCTCAACATTTTGGTTTACACTACCAATTAGCTGATTATTTAAATTAATGATGCAATGATATTGATGCCCATAGCCAGAATACTAGTATTAAAAAAGAAGGATATCACTCCATGTATTAAAGCCAAGCGTCTCATAGAACGTGAAGTTGTCTGAATATCAGAAACTTGGCTAGTCATCCCAATTACAAAGGAAAAATATAAAAAATCCCAGTAGTCAGGGTCACGATCATCAGGAAAATCCAATCCTCCAGCCTCTTCATAACTACTATCATGGCTAACATTGTGATAATAATTATGTGCATATTGCAGCGCAAATAGTGTATGCACTAGTAGCCAAGAACTAAAAATTGTGATTACTGAAAGGACAATATGTAACGTTAATATGATTGCGGAAATGCCTTTTTTGTCACTGAGCAAAAATCCTATAGCTAAAACACTAACACAAGCAGCAATAATGATCAGTGTAAGGATTACTACGCGTCCTTCGTATTCATGCTGGGCATAACGCCGCATCTTATCTGGAGTCGCTTTTACCATTTTGCCTAAAGTTAAGCTTAAGAAACAACCAGTTCCCACATTCCAGGCGCAAAGAATTCGAGTCGCTAGATGTAGCCAACTTGGGAGTAATAATGAGATCACTACAGCAATCCCCGCAGAAATTAGCAATCGAGGTCGAGCATCAAAATTTTTAAACAACTTCTTTCAGAAAAATCAACTTTAATTTACTCTACGCCGTAAGAATTATATATGCGATCGCCATCCTCAATTCTCCTGAAAGGCGATCGCACCAGTTCTACCTATTTGCTTTACTAAACACTCGGTAATACAGCCATGTACTAGTCTCCTTGAAGGGAAATAGCAAGTAAGTCAGAGGATTAATTGTCACAACAATATTGCGAAAATCTCGGACTGCCAAAAATAGAATGAATTGCGCCACTTGTGTTGCTGACATTACACCATAAGGATTAAGTTGACTTTTAAACGGGCCGAGAATTAACTTGCGAATAATGCAATTACCTTCCAAGCGTTTAAGAGTCACAATATTACCCAAGGTGCGTTTACTCAGTTCATAAAGTGGACTCAGTGCTGGCGACACTTCCGCCTCAGAAGTATTCACCCAAATTTCTTTAGTGGCTTTGTCTTGTGGCCCTGTCACCGTTGTCAAAAAGACATCCATCAAACGCAATGCCGAAAAGGTATTAACCTCATAAGATGAATTGATGGCTTGGGGTGTGCGATCGCCATAGACATTCACACCATGATTGATAATCAAAATATCTGCTTTTGCTAAAGTATCTCGCAGTTGTACTTCATTCCCCAATTCCCAAGTCAGCGCCATTACCCCTGTTTGGGTGGCTAACTTCTCTGGATTTGTCGTGATGGCTAAAACTTTTGCATTGCGTTTGAGAAGTTCCCCTGTTAATGCTTGTCCTAAAGTCCCAGACGCACCAGTAATGGCGATAGTTTTACCTTTGAGAGAAAGTCCAGTACCGAGAATTTTATCTACAAGCGGAAACACCCCGCTGTAATAGGCGTTAACATCATCAAAATGATGTCGCCAATGGTAAGCACGATTCACCCACAAAGTTGAAGGAATTATTTCTAAAGGGCCGGGTAAATGGTTGTAGTCGGTATCAATTTTGCCTTGGAAATACCGCAACGATGCACCATACAAAAAGGTGTAAGCATACGCTACCCCTAACCATAACCCCCATTGGTGGCCTAATAAAGCTGCGATCGTCAAGATGACTACTAAAAGAATCGACTCTACAATGTCGTGATAAAGCTGGGACTCTTGATAAAGTTTGAGAGAAACTACCGATAAATCTCGGCGATATGCCGCATGATGTTTGTTATGCCATTTAGCCAACCAACTAACTTGGTGACACAAAGCATGGTAAATATCCCTGATTACCTCAGCCAGCAACAGCGAAAAAACTCCCCAAGCCACGAACTGCAAACAAGTATTTACCAGCGGCCAATTCATTTGTATATTTGCTTCAATTCCCATCCAGCTTTGGGCTAACATCTTGATCATATTTATCAGTACGTCATTATCTTAAACAATCTTTATATTCTGACAAGATTAGCAAACTTGATACAGTGAGTTGAAAATTTTGAAACTTAATCTGCAAAAAGTGAAGCAGGCTAATATTTACACATGTGTATTATCAGCCTGCGATTAATTAATATTGTTATACAGCAGATTCTAGGTGAAGGAGGCACAGATTTTGAGAACAAAGCAATATACCAAAAGGTTTTCTGCTGTAAGTTTACTTACCCAAAGGCATTCTATTAGAAAAAATTGCTACGCTTCAACCTATCACCTCTTTAACTCCTATCCACCCAGTTATTTTTCTGCGTTGACTGATATAACTTCTAACTTGAATATTTTCTTGAAGCTCAGGTTTATTAGGTACTTCTTCTTTGATAACTTCTGCAAACCAACTCGAATGCTCACCACTGAATACAGGCATATCTTGCCAGCAGTGGCGGCAAAACCAAGTAATTTCAGAACCGTGTACATGTCTTAAAAGTACATCAGAGCAACAAGGACAGTAATTCATATTTTTCTACAATTAAATTGATATAAAGAGGTTTTAAAAATTAAGTCAGCTAGTTGAGCAACCTGTTGTCATTCAAAAACTGTCTATACTTACGAGGATAGTTAGGGAATATGAGAAAGTTGTGAAGATAACAATATTAATCAATCTTTCGTAATATTTATACAATATTACTTAAGTAATAACCCTAGGTAGCCCCAAATAAAATTTACAACTACTGTCAATAAAGTGTTTAGTACTACTAAGATTTATACGGATAAATTTCTGAAGAGAAGGTATTGATGACAAGGGACAAATGACTAATGACAATCTCAACCAGAGAATTTGCAACTTGAATGCACACAAACTTATCGAGCTTGTTCTTAAAAACTAGAACAAGCTCGATAGCCTCATATTTGTAATGAATTTAATTGAACTATCTTCTGGTATTAGAGCGATTCCCTTCAGGAGGATGAGCAGGAACACCCAAGGCATCTTTGAGTTTTTGTTCACTAACACCTAACTTCTGGGCGGCGGCGGCGAAATCGGGGCGGGGTGGGCGTTGTCCTTGACCTTGGCCTGGAGGATGAGCAGGAACACCCAAGGCATCTTTGAGTTTTTGTTCACTAACACCTAACTTCTGGGCGGCGGCGGCGAAATCGGGGCGGGGTGGGTGTTGTCCTTGGCCTTGGCCTTGACCTGGAGGATTAGCGGGAACACCCAAGGCATCTTTGAGTTTTTGTTCACTGACACCCAACTTCTGGGCAGCAGCGGCGAAATCGGGGCGGGGTGGGCGTTGCCCTTGTCCTTGACCTTGACCTGGAGGATGAGCAGGAACACCCAAGGCATCTTTGAGTTTTTGTTCGCTGACACCTAACTTCTGAGCAGCGGCGGCGAAATCGGGGCGGGGTGGGCGTTGTCCTTCTGGTGGTTGGTCAGAAGGTTGTGAAGCTTGGGCAAGTTTATACACTGGATTAGCTGCATTTGCTTGATTGAGTGAAATTACGCCAAATGTACCAGTGAGAATTGAAATTGCTGTTACGACTATGGCTTTGTTCAGTTTCATGATCATCCTCTAGAAAGTTAAGTTGCTTATGTTTTTTATTTAACCGAATCAAAATTACAGTTCGCCCTGATTGTGGATTACAGTTTTGTAATTTTTGTGCATAGTATTTTGCCAAAATCACACCATCTGAAGCCCAACATCAAAGGTGGCGGTGTAACCTTTTCCATTGCTTGTTAGTTTGAGTAGCATTTGCTCGCCACCATCTTGAAAAATGCCGTCATCAGCATTCTTGAGCGTGCGTTGTCCCTTGCTGGCGTAGGGTGCTTGGGTGTAAATGCGATCGCTCATGGCATCATCAAAATATAGTTGCGATGTAAACTCATAACCCTGTCCTAATTTCTTCTCTGCACGCACTTTAAAGTGGATATGAACGGTTCTACCTTGATACCAACCAGGGTAAATAGTTGTGAACTGAACATTTCCCTGCGCGTCGGTAACTTGATAACCACGTAAGAACTTTTTGCCCACAGTGTTAAAACTTTGGTCTGTTACGTCTGAATAGACACCTAATGCGTCACAGTGCCAAATATCCACGATCGCACCTGCAAGGGGTGTACAGCTACTACCTCCAACTTGAGAAATATGCAGCTTTAATTGGAGGGGTACGCCTGCTTTGACCGAACCATCCACCGGATCAGCGCGAATATCAGCGCGATTGAGCTTTTCATCGACAAAATACGGCCCTTCAGTTTGCTGTGGACTAACGACACATCCAGGTAATGACGCAGACTTGACTGTAGATGATGCTGGGGAGGTTACACTTATTTGTCCTTGTGTAGAAATGGACTTTTTCGGCATACATCCCACTACAAATATTGCAGTTCCACCTGCCCTAAATAAACCCAGTGCTTCTCTGCGACTTAATAGGCGATTATTGATGTTCATCAGGTTTAATTATTTGGTATTACTTAATCAGTCAGATTTACAAAGATTAGTTGTTCACATTGAGTGTGTAACCTAACACCTAAAATCCCTTTACCCCCCTTTGTCTAATTCCTTGATTGTTCTTCTGGCTATTTAAGTCTTGATGATTATGATTTGTGTTCTGAGAATTCACTTGGGGAGGACGTTTTTTCTGCTGTGGATAGGCTTGTTGATGTTTAATTTGTGGTTTTTTATTAGGACTTAATTGCTCGGCAATTTGTGTGTGGCGATGAGAAGAAGTTTCGGCATTTGCCTGATTAGTTCCCACAAAACCAAATGTACCAATCATAAAGGGAATTGCTGCGACAGTTAATAATCTACGGATATTCATCACAGTTAACCTCGAAAATTTATGTTGCTGACATTTATGATTGATCCACTTTAAAATTACAGATAGCCTATTTTATAAATTACATTTTTGTAATTTGATCAAAGAATGCACAAGAGGTTATTGAAAAAGAGCGATCGCAATTCTTGACTATGAAAAAATGCTCTAAATTACAGATTTGTAATTTAAGTTACAAGATAACAAACCTATAATGAAACAATCAGTGAACTAGTGAAAGCTTGTGAATGTTCTGTTTGTCGAAGATGAAGCAAAAATTGCTAACTTCGTCCGGGCTGGACTGAAGGAACAGGGATTTGTCGTAGACTATTGCGACAACGGTGATGATGGATATCTGCGAGCAATGGATAACGAATATGATGCCATTATTCTGGACATTATGGTGCCGGGAAAAGATGGTTTATCGATTCTCAAACAACTGCGTGGAGAAGGGCGGAATGCTCCGGTAATTTTGTTAACGGCTCGTAATGAACTAGACGATCGCCTCGCTGGTTTAAACTTGGGAGCCGATGATTACATTGCTAAACCCTTTTTTGTGGAAGAATTAGCGGCGCGGATTCATGCGGTGGTGCGTCGGAGTGTAGGCGATCGCCAAAATTTGCTGGCGGTTGGGTCAATCAAACTTGATCGCATCACGCGGGAAGTTACCTGCAATCAACGCGCGATAGAACTTACTAGCCGTGAGTTTAATTTACTGGAATATCTGATGCGCTCTCCCGGTCGAGTTTTCACCCGTACCCAAATCTTAGAACACATTTGGGGTTATGATTTTAACCCTAATACTAACGTTGTGGATGTCTGCATTCAGCGCATTCGCAAAAAAATTGACCCGATTGATGAAACAAATTGGATTGAAAGCATTCGCGGCGTTGGCTATCGGTTTCGCAAACCAGACAATCAATCGTGAAACAACTGCGATCGTTTCGACTCCGCATTGCGCTGTTATCTGCGACTCTAGCTGGCACTACATTAGTCGGTTTTGGTGCAGTATCTTGGTTTCAGATTTACAATGCCAAAATTAGCCGCTTAGATGCAGAACTGTTAAATCAGTTGCTCCGCGCCAACCGTCCCCCAGAGACAGAAAAATTACCTCCCCGTCCAGAACTATTACCTTCTGAATTTGGTACGAATTCAAAAACCCCCATCGCCTTACTGATACTGGATACTAACGGTCAGACAATCCGTGAATTTAACTCCTTATCTGCGGATACCGAGGTGAAAGGTCTACTAATTCAGCGTCTGAAGTTAGCACCTGCGCCACCGTCTATTCCCCGACAACGACCGCCTGTAATTTTTGGCACAAATCAGCCTGTAAAACCACCACCTCGCCCAATTCCACCACAATTTGTCACGGAACACACCGCAAAAGCAACTTGGCGGATTGGCGCAGCTAAATTTCCGAATGCTCAAGTGGCTTTTGCCGTTAGTCTACAAGCCGTCAATCAAGAAATGGCGAGCATTCGCAACATCTTCCTCATATCAATTCCGGGAGCTTTAGTTCTGGTTGCGGTTGGGGCTTGGTTTGTTTCTGGTGGGGCGTTGCGTCCTATCCGCCAATTAACCGGGGTAATTCAACAGGTGACAGTCCAAGGGCTAGATCAGCGGATTCCCAGTGAGACAACAGATGTGGAATTTGTAGAACTGATTCGGGTGTTTAACCAAATGTTAGAACGTCTGGAACGCAGTTTTACCCAAGCTTCACGCTTTAGTGCAGATGCAGCCCATGAACTAAAAACCCCATTAACTATTTTGCAAGGTGAATTGGAGCGATCGCTCCAACAAGTTGAGCCGGGAAGTGAAGTGCAGCAACGCTTGAGCAATCTGTTAGATGAAGTGCATCGCTTGAGTGGAATTATGCGAAAACTCTTGCTGTTATCTTTAGCAGATGCAGGCAAAATGAGCTTGTATCTGGCTAATGTGAATATGTCTGAGTTGCTACTGGAGATTGTCGAAGATGTAGAATTGCTGGCTCCTCACTTGAGTGTGCAAACTGACATTCCTGATAATTTGCAGGTAAAGGGCGATCGCGATTTACTCATACAAGTTCTCCAAAATCTGCTGAGTAATGCAATTAAATATAATTTTGCTGATGGCTGGATTAAGATTCAGGCGTATCAAACACAAAAAACTCTTAAAGTTACAATTGCCAATTCATCAAAAGATATTTTAGCCAGCGATCGCGATCGATTATTTGAGCGCTTTTATCGCGGTGATCCGGCTCGTACCCGTAAAGTAGAAGGAATCGGGCTGGGACTCAGCCTCGCCCGCGAAATTGTCCGGGCGCATCAAGGCGAACTCGCGCTGGATTCTCTAACTTCTGGTCAAACAGGGTTTACTCTCACTTTACCCATAGCATAGTCAAATTTGTCTTACATAGAGATTTTTTACTCTTGCTCTCAGATAGGTTAATACTTGGCACTTTGTTATAAAAAAGGTTCTACCTCGGAAGTATTTATCAGCTTGACTTTTAGGAGCGACCAATTAAATTAACGTTTTACAAATCACACTTCTTAAACTCTAGATGTGGGTTTTAAAAATAGCCATGCAACAAAAAATGTCGCTGCTGTAAATAGTTGCGTTAAATCCAAAGCAGAGAGATAACCATCTGCAAAAGAAGCAATGCTGCGATCGGTAATGCCAAATACCCAAGATGAGAGTCCAAATAGCCAAATCCCATTCTTGAGATTGCCTACGAACTCTTTAGGGTCGGCTTTTTTTTGGTCTTTCATGTCTTCTACTCCGATGGTGGAAAATCTAGTATCTGCAAATGAGAGCTTTTGAACTTCCGACACTGATCTATAACTATATTAATAAATATTTCATAGTGTTGACTAAACTACCTAAAGATACATCTAAGGATGCTGACAATTAACCTTTGGTAGTCTTATCTATGGAAGTAGGTTATAAACCGTGACTTTCTCCCTAAGTCCTGCTACTGAAAACCTCATTATGATGAAATTAAGTCACAATGGTAGTAGGCAATCATAGAGGGTGCTGCTATGGATCGTCTAATTCAAATCATTCGGAACTTTTTTATTCGCCTTGAAGGCTATTTTTCTATTGTTTTCAAGGGATTTTTGAGTGTTTTTGGCAATATTTTTGGCTTTTTTGCTAAAATTTTCGGATTTACTAACTCTGGTTACTATTTGGAATCTGATGCGGCGCAAACTATCCAGCGAGTTGCAGATAAAGAACCCATAAAAACAGAGCAAAAGACTAATTCGGAAAAGCCTACATTTACACGTCGTCGTTCTCAGTCCAAAGTAGAGGATTATTACCTCAACATGGCTCGTGATGTTGGAAAGAAATAAAAATTAATTTTCAATATCGGTTTTGCAGGGTGGGTTACTTGGTTAACACACCCTGCACATATACGCTAATATTGGAAAGTGTCTTCAAAAAGTAGAAATATTTAAGTATTTATACTTACTTTGATTTTAAGCCACAACAAAATCCCCAGAAAAATCCTACTCATCAGTTTGAGAATCATCAAACCGATGTACTATACAAGTAAATTTTTAACAATTAACAATGGTAGAACGCCCAATTAAGAAATCGGAACGTCAGGCTCAAGCAAATACTGACAATAATTCAGAAAATTCTGATTCTGCGCCTTCTATTGAATCTCATCCTAAACGCTCAAATTCTAGAGATAATCGCTCCTCTGGTAAAAGAAAAAAAGACTCTGCTAAGGATGAAATTAAACAGCAGGTTAATCCTGCTTTAGCGCGTGGGCCAAAACCTGTTAAAGCTCCAGTTATTGTTAAATCGGAGCCTGAAACTGACGCGGAGCAAGTCTCTGAAGAGTCTCAATCTGAAGAATCATAAGCCTCTAACTTCAGACTCAGTAAAGTAAAGTCAAGGTATTTTTTGCCTTGGCTTAATTTTTCAGAATTAACGACATCATGTAAATGAATTTTAGATTTTGCATCTTCAATCTCAAATTCATTTACTTCTATTCTTCAGTTGGTGGTTGCTCTTTGTCGCTAAGTTTAACCAAGCTTTCTAAGCCATACCACAGCAAAAGATATAAAGTGGTTGTTTTCCATCGAGCCAAGGGCGGAAGCAATCTTTTCAGGACGATCGCCACTACAGTAAAGGGTATAATTACTCGCAAGTCTACGCTCTCTTTAGTAATATTTGTGACTTGCTGATTAAATTTAAATAGTGTTTGAGTTAACTTTGCAGGCTGGGATTTTTCGCCTGGATTGACTATGATGACTAGCCCTTGAGCCTGTAATTTATCTATGATTTCGGCAAAATTGCTGTTTTCGGCTGGTGTATATATTGTAATGCTACCTGTTTGAGAATTCACCTTAACTTGATCAATCTGCGGAAAAAAGACTTTGAGGTAATTAGCAATTAGCTGAATTTCCGCTTTTTCTTGGTGTTGAGGGGAAATTCTCGGCCGTAGTCGCCCCGGAGTCTGACTAACAATTTGAATATATATTGGTGTGGATAAATTCTCTAAAGGTAGTTCTGGCATAAAACCTCCGCTACACCCAACATAATATGTCGCCCAATTTTTGAGTTTACTGAATATCAATAATTGATTCTGGGGAATTCAATTTTAGAACATTATCTACATTTGATGTGCGTTTGGCGATCGCATCCATAAATAGCTCTTCATACTTGGCAATTGCTTGTTCACAAGCATAATGCTCAACGGCAAACTGTCGGCCTTGCTTGCCTAAATGCTCTCGGCGCTGTGGATGATAATACAACTCTAAGATGGCATCTGCTAAGGCATCTGGGGATTCTGGCTCGACAACTACCCCTCCGCCACTTTCTTGAATTGCTTTAGCCGCCGTACCTGTTGCTGGTACTGAACCCACAATTGGCCGATCACTCGCCAACAGCAGAGGAATCTTAGAAGGCATATTAAAGGAAATGACATTGCGTTTCTGCACAATTAACCCAACATCAGCAGTAGCTAACATTTGTGGGAGTTGTTCGCGCGGCTGCAACGGTAAGAGTAATACATTATCTGCGCCACAAGATAAACAATATTGTTGTAATCTTCTTAATGCGATCGCTTCCCCAGCAATCACAAAGGTAATTTCTGGAATATGACCTAACTTAGCCGCCGCTGCGACGACTGTTTCTAAACCTTGAGTCAAGGCAATATTACCAGAATACATCACCACAAATTTTCCATCTAATTGATGGGTCATTTTCCAGGGATTATGCTCTTTTGGCAGTGGATAAATGAAATTGACATTTACCCAGTTCGGAATACAAATTATTTTTTTAGCAGATATACCTTTATTCACTAAATTTTCTAAAAAACCATCAGCAATCACGCTGATGGTTTGAGCATTTTGATAAGCAAATTTCTCTAATAACTCACAAAATCGAATCATCCTCTTATTAGTCATTAACCCAACGCGCACTGCTGCTTCTGGTAGAATATCTTGCACATTTAACACTACTGGGCAATTGTATAGTTTGCCTAATAAAGCGGCAGGCAATGTCACTAATAACGGTGGTATCGTCAGCAAAATTATATCCGGTCGTTTACCTCTCAAGGCTTGCGGCAAACTAGTAACGATAAAACTTAACTCCAACAGTAATCTATCTAGTAAATTGGGTTTTGACTTAATTCGCAAATAACTGCGTTGAATAGTTACCCCATTAATTTTTTCTGTAACATACCACTTACCCTGATAGCCTTGATAAATTTCTCGTTGGGGATAGTTGGGCATTCCTGTAATTACCCGCACTTCATGACCTTGTTTGACTAGTCCTTCTGCTAGTTCAGTCATTAAAGGTGCAATTCCAATTGGTTCTGGATGGTAGTTATAGGAATAAATCAAAATCTGCATGTGTTATTTATAAAATATTTTTAGTAATTAGGCTGAGTTTCAGGATAGGTTTTTAGCTGTTTAGTGAGTTAAATTAATAGGTTATGATTTAGTAAAAATTTTTTCAATAGTTAGATGGAAAAATTAAAAAATTGTATGTATGGTCTGCACTTTGATTTGATTTGGCATGGAGATTATATCAACTCAGATGAAATTAAGACAGACTGATCTACACATTGAACACAAAAAAAATGTAAATTTTAATTATTGTCTGGTGTAATTAAGCTTTAAAAAAGGATGATTCATATTGATAGGGTAAATTACTCAGGAGCAACCTAAGTTTACCATTGAGTTTGTGACTGAAGAGGAAAAGCGCCAGGGTGCAAGGGAAAAGACCCCATAAATAAATTTAGGGGGCAGGGGGGCAGGGAGCAGGGGGAGAATTATCTATAGCCTGGATTTAGAGAATTGGTATTAGTTATAATTCCAGAAATCTGTGCAGAAATGTAAAAACCTGCTTCTTCTGCTCCCTCTACGGTCTTTATGATAATTATTTCACCGAATTATTGGTGGATGCAGTTCATGATGGCTACTGATTAGATGT
The DNA here is from genome assembly GCF_059384975.1 of Nostoc sp. C96. Taxonomy (NCBI): domain Bacteria; kingdom Bacillati; phylum Cyanobacteriota; class Cyanophyceae; order Nostocales; family Nostocaceae; genus Nostoc; species Nostoc sp. C96. The sequence continues at coordinate 5,096,116 of NZ_CM182020.1, forward strand.
TCAGGCTATTTCTGATTTGCTGCACGATCGCACCTAAATCTTGGGAGATATCAATATAAGTTGCTTCGGCTGTGGTTGGCGCTTCTAGGGTATCAAACTGGCTTTGTAAAAGATTGGCTTGCATAAAATGACCGTGGCGATCGCGCAATCTGTGTTCAATCAACTCATAACTGCCTGTGAGGTACACTAGCTTTACCCGTGAATCATCACCACAAAGAATCTGACGATAACTAGCTTTTAAGGCTGAACAAGCCAAGATGACATTTTTTTCGGCTTGTAACCATTGGGCGCTCGCTGTTTGCAATAATTCTAACCAAGGTTGGCGATCGGCATCAGTTAGTGGTTCCCCTCGGCTCATTTTTGCCTTAGCAGCAGCTGAATGAAAGGTGTCTGCATCGTCAAATTCCCACTCTGTTGCTGCTGCAAGTGCTTGACCAATGGTGGTTTTACCGGAGCCAGCCACTCCCATGATCAGAATTATCATTTGTAATTAGATAATACTACAAGGTGTAGAGGTAACAGGGTATAGGTGTTCAAAACCCTTACACCCTCATACCCCTATACCCTTACACCCAATCTCAAAAGACCATCTGTGTGGGTGAATCTCTCCTTTACGCTAACCCGACTAACTTTTCGCTCAAATCCCACAGGCGTTCAGCTTTAGCATCATCCCGTGCTTGGGGAGAAACTCTCTGCACAAAAGATTTACCCTCTTTCTTCTGACGATTTCCCCAACTCCAATAAGCACCAGATTGCTTATATTCTGGCTCAATAACTACTGCTGCAACCCTTTCTCCTGCTAATTCCTGAGATACATATCCTCCGGTGATGTATTTCTGGAACAAGGGGAAAAGCTTTTGGAACAAAGGATAGTGGTTGCGAAATAGAGGTGTTTCAGCCACACATCCCGGATAAAGAGAAGTGAAGGTAATCCCTGTTGATTCGTGATAACGTCGATGCAGTTCGCGCATGGTTAACACGTTACAGACTTTACTATCTTTGTAAGCTTTGACAGGTTCAAATTTCTTGCCATCAATCATAGAAATTGGTGATTTAAAGCCTGCAACAAAGCCTTCTAATTCACCCAAGTCTGGACGCGGCGGAATTTTACCACCCAGTTCGTCGGGGTTGTGGGTGACAGTTCCCAAAATTACCATTCGCTTATCCGCAGCCGGAGATTTTTTCAAATCCTCAAGCAAGAGTTTACACAGCAGAAAATGACCAAGGTGATTGGTGGTCATGGTTAACTCATAACCTTCGGGACTGCGTAACGGTTCTTTGATTAATGGCATATAAATAGCCGCGTTACCCACCACAGCATCTAAGGATTGACCACTGGCTCTAAAGTTGTTGACAAACTGGCGGACGCTATCCAATGAACCCAGATCAATGTGCATAAGAGTATAGCTGTCCTTGGGTATCCCCACTTCTTGGGCAGCTTTTTCAGCCTTCACCAAATCTCGGCAGGCCATGACAACGTGCCATCCTCTGCGAGCAAATGCTTTTGCAGCGTACAAACCTACCCCAGAGGACGCACCTGTGATTACAACCGTTGACTTACGATCCTGTGCCATTGCTATTCAGACTCTGTTATCGCCTTTTACTATCTTCTGGATTTTACATCACTGGGTTATACAGATAATCTATCAATTTTTCCTTAATACTTGTTAACAAACCAGAAGAATCAATCTAGGCTGACAGATAATTGCGAAATCTGAAGATGATATCTATTTACAATGCTGACTATCGAGAATCTTCAGGCGATCGCTTGCCAGTTCCCCGCAGATGCGATCGCGTTTTTCATTCCTGAAAATAATTGTTTTTGAGAAGTATTGATATAATTGCTGCCAATTTTATTCCTGCTAATTTAAATCAGAATGGTGGGCATAACCCACCAAAAAAGCCTATTTAATTTTTATTTTATAATAAACATTCTCTAGTTTGATGATGATTGATAAACATTTCCATGTCATACTCAATATTGTCTAAGACAATAGAAAAATTAGTTCTGTCGTATTCGCCCTCACAAAAAGTTTCCATATACAAGTTACTAGCTGAATTATCAATATATGCTTTCATAAACATAAACAATAAATTCAGTTCATTCACATATTCTAAGAGATTAGGTCTATTTACATTGAAGTTACAAGAATAAAGAATTCTAATTAATACACCTCGATTTGGTACATTTTTAACTATCAAACCATGCTTTCTGGGATGACGACATAAAAGTAACTCATCTTCTTCGTCAACCTGATATCCATTGAATTCTAAATGATTGCGATATCTGACTAAAGGGTGAGCTAAATAATCACCGATATTAATTTCGGACATGGGTATAAACCTCACAAATTTCTTAACCCATTAGACTGGTTAAACTTAGTATTCCCACTTAGAGAGCATTTATCAACTAAATGGTGAAATAGCCAGGTGATGTATCACCATCAGAACTTGTGCATAATAACTATGCCAGATGGATTGACAGAACTTAGATGCAGCAAGCAATAGGTATCGCTTTTACAAGACGTTGCTAAACACGTTTAAGTTTAAATAAGCAGTATGCTTTCACCATAGAGCTTACTGCCACAACAAAAGCTTGGATGAAATTGTAGCAATAACCATTACTTTTTGTTGTGAGAATCACCGCCGAGATAACTAAGTTATGACTTCGTACTGCAACAAAAAATCAAGGGTTTAGAGAAGGATAAAAGGGTATAGGAGTTTTAAGTATTTAAAACTCTTACACCCCACACCCTTAAACCCCATCTCAATAACTAACCTTTGTGCATCAGTCTTGTAAACTTTAGCCTGTATACCAAGCAGCACCAAGTCTGTCTTTAGTAGCTAGAGTAGATTCTGTGGCTTTTGTGCCATTCATTGTCCAAATCTTATCTGCACCTGATGCTTGATCGCGCCAGTAAACATCAGTTTTGCCATCACCATTGAAATCACCAAAGGATGGTGTCAAAGATGCGCTATTGCTGGGGAGGAATGCTTCAGATTTAACTGCTGTACCATTCATTAACCAAGCGGTGTTCTCGCCAGTCTTCTGATTGTGCCAGAAGATATCAGTTTTGCCATCACCGTCGAAATCACCAATGTTAGCTTGCCAAGATGAATCAAGTGTCTTAGCAGCACCTTCAGTGACGACGATACCGTTCATTGTCCAAATTTTGTTTTGACCGGTGGAAGTATTTCGCCACAGAATATCTGTCTTCAAGTCACCGTTAAAATCACCCAGGATAGGAGTTAAAGAGGAAGATTGAGATTGTAAACTAAACTTACTGGCTTTTGTGCCATCCATAAACCAAGCACTGTTCGCACCAGTGTTGGCATTACGCCAAAAGATATCACTCTTGCCGTTACCGTCAAAATCAACCACAGTTGGAGTTAAGCCTACTGCTGTAGTTTCTACAACATTGGCACTAGAAACTTTTGTGCCGTCCATCAACCAAACGGCATTTTGACCAGTTTTAGCGTTATTCCAGAAAATATCTGTTTTGCGATCGCCATTGAAATCACCAATTAAAGGATTCCAGTTAGCATCTACTTTTTCTAAAGCTGCTGTACTTGCAACTTTTGTGCCATCCATGAGAGCTACTCTGTTCTCTCCTGTCTGTTTATTCCGCAATAAAAAGTCGGTTTTGCCATCATTATTAAAATCGGCAATTTTGTAAGTCCAAGCGTTGATATCAAACTTACCTACAGAACCTTGTGAGAGAACTTGTCCACCATCCATCAGGCGAATCACAATCTCACCTGTTTGAGCATTCACCCACATTTTGTCTACTTTGCCATCACCGTTGAAATCGGGGGCAATTGCAGCACTTCTTAAATAAGGGTTGGGGTTCGCACTTGTTGTGAATTCTGATGTTGAACTTTTTTGTGTTGCTAAAGAATTTATTTCTAATGAAGATGCACTACTGCTGGAAAAATTCTTACCAATTCCTTGTGCATTATCTAGAGTTTCTAACAATGCACTTGATTTTTTCAAAGATTGAGAAAACAGATTTGTTTGTAATGGTGAGGATTTTGAAGTTGAAGACATAGTGCTTTCTAATCACTGGTTGTCTTCAAAGTTTTAACCGATGAATCATAGTCATTTCTGTATTCTAAGAACAATTATTGTTTTTTTTGGTTTTTTAAATAAACATTTTTTTAATTCAAATATCAAGGTTTATATACATAAAAAATTTGTCATAAATCATTTGCATAAAATTTGCAAGTCGTGAATAATCAATCATTTAGTTTGTCAGCAAAATTTATTTATGTCAGGTTTTAAATATATAAAATAAGTCTGTTATCTACTTATCAGTAAGAGAAAATAAAAATGCCCAACAAAAACAAAACTGGACTCATCAAAAAGTTTAACGTGTTGGTCATAAAAGAACGAACAGTATCTAAAGAAGTAGAAAATATTAGTTAAAATAACTGAAACAAGCAACTACTAAGAGGCTTTATCTGTATAGCCACGTTGCGAAAAGTGTAAAATAACACTGTAATTTAACTGACAAATTGAACAGCTATGCAATCAGAATATCGGCAGCGTCGGGAGCAGTTAATAGCAAAAATTGGGAATGGGACTGCGATTTTTCGGAGTGCGCCAATGGCCGTTATGCACAACGATGTGGAATACGCTTATCGGCAAGATAGTGATTTTTTTTACTTAACAGGCTTTAATGAAGCGCAAGCCGTAGCAGTGTTAGCACCAAATCATCCCGAACATCGTTTTGTTTTGTTTGTCCAACCAAAAGACCGAGAAAAAGAAGTATGGTCTGGTTATCGCTGTGGTGTAGATGCAGCCAAAGAAATTTATGGTGCAGATGCAGCTTATCCGATTAATGAATTAGATGAAAAATTGCCCCAATATCTGGAAAAAGCCGATCGCATTTATTATCACTTGGGGCGCGATCGCCATTTTAATGAAAAAATTTTAGAACACTATCAAAGTTTGCTGCGGACTTATCCCAAACGAGGTACAGGGCCAATTGCCATTGAAGATACCTGTGCAGTACTTCACAGTATGCGGCTGATTAAAACAGAAGCCGAATTAGAAATGATGCGCCAAGCAGCGGCGATCGCCGTGGAAGCACATAATCAAGCAATGGCGATCGCTAAACCAGGACGTTATGAATACGAAATTCAAGCCGAAATTGAACGGATATTTCGACTCAGAGGCGGAATGGGGCCAGCTTATCCGTCGATTGTGGCTTCTGGGGTGAATGCTTGCGTTCTCCACTACATTGAGAATCATCGCCAGATGCAGGATAAGGAATTGCTATTAATTGATGCGGGTTGTGCATACAGTTATTACAACTCAGATATTACTCGTACATTTCCGGTAGGTGGCAAATTTACGCCCGAACAAAAGGCATTATATGAAATTGTCCTAGAAGCCCAAAAACAAGCGATCGCCCAAGTACAACCAGGTAATACCTTTAAAGTAGTTCACGATACTGCTGTGCGCGTCCTTACCGCAGGCTTAATTGACCTTGGCATTCTCAAAGGCGAAATTGACAAAATCATCGAAGAAGAAAAATATAAACCATACTATATGCACCGCACCAGCCATTGGTTAGGCTTGGATGTGCATGATGTTGGCGTTTACCAACACGGTGACGACAAACCACAGATTTTACAACCTGGTCAGGTGTTAACAGTAGAACCTGGACTTTACATCGTACCAGATACAAAACTAGCCGAAGACCAACCAGAAACAGACCCACGTTGGATTGGTATTGGCATTCGGATTGAAGATGATGTGTTAGTTACACCTACAGGACATGAAGTATTAACAGCTGGAGTTCCCAAAGAAATAGATGAAATAGAAAGAGTTGCTTAGAAAAAACAGAATAATTTTAGATTTGAAATTTCCGCATTAAAAATCCAAAATTGAAGTAGTAGAAGATAGAAGTCAAAAGCAATTTCTGACTTCATACTTCACACTTCATACTTCACACTTTTGAGGTAATTTCAGCAGTTACACGGAAGCTATAAAAAATCAGATCAGTTATTCAGTGAAAGATAGTCAGTACATCTAGCTAGAAAACAATGGTCAGTAATAGTTCTGTGCAGGCAGATAAAAACCAGCGCTTGGTAATGCGCCTGCCACGCACATTGAGTTATCTAGAAACCTGGGGTTTTGGGCTGACGGGTCATGTAGGATGGATTGGCACTGCACCTGTTATCCATGCAGCATTGGGATCTAAAGCAATTTTAGTGTGGTTGTTTGGAGTCATTGTCTCCTGCATTTTAAACTTGCAAATCCAAAGTTTAGGTAAACATTGGTTAGATGTAACAGGAGGAACGCCTAATTATACGGCGCGGCTGCTGAAAAACTTTCCGAATTTAGGTCGCTACGTTGCTTTAGGCTATTATTTTAGCTGGGCAGCAGCACCAGCTTTGTATGCAATTATCCTCACAGACTTAATTAAGGTTAATTTTCAACCTTTGGGCATTTCTTGTCCAGAAACTTTCTTAAAAATTGCATTTACGGTAGTTCCTTTTATTTTGGCATTTAGTGGTACTCGTGCTGTCGCCCTACTTCACCTATTTTTTGTTATTCCCGCAATTTCATTAGTGCTTTTGTTTTGTACTCAAGGCGGAATTTGGTTAGTTTTATCAAAGGGTATTAATTTGTTTCCACCGAATACCCATAGCCTCAGTTTTGGAGAATGGGCTAAGTCTTTTTTCCTAGCTAGTTATTCAGTTTACGCTTGTGAAACCACATCTTCTTTTGTTGCTGATAGTCGTTCTCCGCATAAAACTTTGAAGTTTTTAACTACAGCTACGTGGTTAATTCCGCCAGTATTTCTCGGTGGTTCTTGGGTTTTAATGTGTGCCTCTACTAAACCAGACATTGGTGAAGATACATTCTTAAATTTATTGGCCGCATCGCAACCTTTTTGGGGTCAATTTGCCCCTTTTTTAGTCACACTACTTATTACTTTCTCATGTCTGTTGAGTTGTGCTACAGCCGTTACCAATTCTCCCCGCATTCTTTACCAACTTGCCTTAGATAGTCAGTTATCTCCTGTATTTACAGTAGTTTCTCGTCAAGGTATCTTGGGGCCTGCTATCTTTATTACTTTTTTACTCAGTCTGCTTTGTTTGAATTTAGGCAATGTTTCTCAACTTGTCACCGTAGCAGGCACATGTTATTTGTTATCGATTATGGGGCTGCATCTAGGATTGTGGTTATGTCGCCATCAACCAGAAGTGTTATGGCCTTGGTGGTCATTGGGTTTTTTTTTAGTAGAAGCAGTAGTTTTAGTAGTCGGCGGTTTAGCTTGGAGTTGGTATGAGTTATTAATTGGGCTATTTGTACCCTTTGCACTGATGATAGGAGATGCGGTACTGCGTCGCTGTAACTTTGCACCATTTCACTCTCAATGGTGGACACAGCGTGACGAAGGGAAGTCTAGTAGTTATAATCCAGACTTTGTTGTACTTCAGGTAATTGTTTTAGTTTCTCTTATTTGTAGTTCTGCTATTGGCAGTTGGGTTCTGCGTAATTTATTGGATGGAGACCATAATACGTCGCGAAACTCTTTACTAGCGATCACTTTAGTCATGCTTTCGTTTGTTGGAGTAGCGATCGCTTGCTGGACTACCCTACCACAAATTACGGCTATTGATGAGGCACGCCAACAGGCAAAAAACCTATTTATTACTACCCTCAATACTGTTCCCGACATTGTTTTAGTCCTTGATGAACAAGGTATCATCCTTCAGACCAATGTAGCGGCTGAAGAACTATTTCAAATTAGCACCCAACAGTTAGTCGGGCAGAACTTGAATCAATTCCTCATAGACCATTACGGCAAACCAGAACAATGGGCTATGAGGAGTGAACAAACGCTCAAAATTAACCAAGGCTCATACATTGTTGAGTCTACTGTTTCCCAGCCATCTAATCTCCAACTACGACAATATGTTGTCATTCTGCGAGATATCACTCAGCGCAAACTAGCCGAAGAAGAACTCAAACAATACCGTTGTCAGCTGGAGCAGTTGGTAGCAGAACGTACTATTGAACTCATGAGAGTTAATCAACAACTGCAACAAGATATTATCGAACGACAACGCGCACAAGAACTATTGCTGCACAACAGTTTACATGATGCTCTCACCGGACTACCCAATCAATCGTTGTTTATGGAGCGCGTGAAACAGGCTCTAGAACGCACTAAACAACAAAAAGATTATGTATTTGCCGTACTCTTCTTAGATTTAGACCGTTTTAAGGTCATTAATGACAGCCTGGGACATTTACTCGGAAATCAACTGTTAATTGCTATTTCCCATCGACTCCAGTCAGTTCTACGTGCAGGAGATATGATTGCGCGGTTTGGCGGGGACGAGTTCACAATTTTACTAGACGAAATTGATGGGATTGATGGTGCGATATACGTAGCCGACCGAATTCAAAAGTTACTAGCTTTACCGTTTCAATTAAATGAGCATAAAGTCTTTACTAACGCAAGTATGGGAATCGCTGTGAGTACCCAGAACTATGAGCAAGCTGCAAATATTTTACGGGATGCTGATGTGGCAATGTATTGTGCCAAATCTCTTGGTAAAGCACGTTATGAGGTATTTCATCCCAAAATGCACGAAAGCGCATCTCTGCTGTTGCAGTTAGAAACTGCTATGCGCCATGCACTCATCCAGCAAGAAGAATTTCGCCTCCACTATCAACCCATTGTTTCGCTGCTGACGGGCAAAATTATCGGATTTGAAGCACTGATTAGATGGCATCATCCAGAACGAGGTATCATTTCCCCAGAAGATTTTATTCCCCTGGCAGAAGAAACAGGCATGATTGCTTCTATTGGTCAATGGGTGCTTTATGAAGCCTGTCGTCAATTGCAAGCATGGCATCAACAATTTCCTATTTACCCACCTCTAACAATTAGTGTCAATTTTTCTGGCAAACAAGTTATGCAGCCTGATATTGTTAAACAGGTTAAACAAGTTTTGCAAGACACTGGTTTGGAAGCAGGTACTTTAAAGTTAGAAATTACAGAAAGCTTGCTGATGGATAATTTTGAATTGGCAACTGCTATGCTTTCCCAGCTGACAACCCTGAATATAGAATTGCACATGGATGATTTTGGCACAGGTTATTCATCCTTAAGTTATTTGCACCGCTTACCACTAAAAACTATTAAGATTGATCGCTCTTTTATTAGTAATATTGGCAGTCGAGGGGAAAATTTAGAAATTGTCCGAGCTATTGTGACATTGGCTCACAATTTAAATATGTCAGTCACCGCCGAAGGGATAGAAACATTACAACAGTTAGCCCAACTCAAAGCATTACAATGCGATCAAGGACAAGGATATTTCTTTTTTCCAGCTTTAGAAGGTTCGGCGGTAGAATTACTACTTGCTAGTAATTTATCTGATATGAACTTTTTAGAGGTGTAATATAGCACTTTGTTCTGCTTGAGTTTTTTCCCAAAAATAGCCTACATAAAACCTGATTACTGCACTGTATATCCCCCATCAATCACAAGTGATGTTGCTGTAATATATGAAGCTTTTTCAGAGGCAAGAAATAGAATAGCTTGAGCTACTTCTTGTGGTTTTCCTACACGTTTCATGGGAACTGTAGCCGCAAGTTGATTCATCACCTCTGCTTTTGTCAGACCTTGCCAGTCGGCGAATTGTTGGGTTTGGAATGTCTCAATTATACCTGGACAAACACAATTTACTCTGATGTTTTCAGTTGCTAGGTCATGAGCTAGACTTCGGGTTAATTGGAGAACTGCTCCTTTGGTTGTGTTATATAATGCAAAACCGGGAAAGGCAATCAAAGCAGCTATAGATGCTACGTTGACAATAGCTCCACCACCACGCTTACGGATATGTGGAATAGCATATTTAGCACAGAAAGCATAGCCTTTAACATTTGTTCCTAAAACTTTATCCCAATCCAAATTGGAAGCTTCTTCCAGAGAACCAATTGCTAAAATTCCCGCATTAGCAACCAAAATATCTATATGTTGCCATTGATTCACAACATTTGTTATCCAATCTTGCACCTGACTTTCATTACTAACATCACAGGTGCAAAACATTGCATCTCCACCACTATTTTTTATTTCTTCCAGCAGTGATAAACCACCAGGGGTATCAATATCAGCGATCGCCACTCTAGCACCTTCAGCGGCAAAAAGTTTAGCTGTCTCTCGCCCAATACCAGAACTACCCCCAGTAACTAAGGCTACTTTATTTACTAGCTCCATAAATTCACAGTCCTTGTAAAAGTAGATAGCCTTTTAATTAAGAGAATACTGGTTGTAGATGTAAATATTCCGATTCCGGTAATATTCCTTCTTGTAAGACAAGCTCATTCACAAAAGTATCAATTTTTTGCCGATCTATATTTTGCATAACTATGAGATGGGCAAAATTATCGAGAGTCGCTAATTGCCATTTTTTAATCAACACTTGGTTCGGCTTTTGAAACACGACTGTATTGGAGAATTTATTTAGCATACAAGGATATTCTCGCAATTGCAGTTGCTGGAATAAATATTGAGCATTCTGAATACATGTCTTGGCCTCTTTAGCAAATCCTTCATAACCTTTGGTTTTGAGAGCATACCAAAGAATCAGAGGCGTGTGACCATTGCGCGAACCAAGAATAGTGGTATCTTTTGAACCGATGTATTCAATCATGGTTTCAACTTTTTCTACCCACTTCTTTTTAGTTAAAACTACACCACAAGGGATAGGAGAGCCAATAAATTTACCAGAGATAGCCACACTATCTATAGGTTTTTGAAAATTGATTTGGGGCGCATGATCTAAAAAGGGTAAAATCATCCCTGAAAGTGCGGCATCACAATGAATGTAGTAATCTTTAATTTGATGATATTTTAAAATTTCTAAAATTTTGTCTAAGTCATCAATTGCACCTTTAACGGTAGTGCCGATATTCAGGCTAATAATGACTGGTTTATGAGAATTTTGTTGAATTGCTTGGGATAAATGTTCATAACTAATCTCGCCATTAATTTGAGAATTAATTACTTGATGTTGAACACCAAACAGTCTAGCCGCTTTAGCAATTGAGTAATGCGAGTCTTGGGATGAATAGAGAATTCCATCAGGATAAATTTCTCTAGCTAATAAGATTCCATATAAGTTCCCTTCAGTTCCACCAGCCGTCACATAGCCCCAAAACTCATTTTCGGGAATTTTATATAGTTGGGCAAAAAATGATAAAACTTCTTGTTCAAATTTGCGAGAATGAAGACCAAAATCTGGCTCTATATATGGGTCTCCAGCATTATTTAATAAAAAACTAAAAAACTTATTTATACGACTAAAGTCACAACTTAAATTATATGGATAACCTGCGTGGAACTGTGATCGCTCTTCTATTTGCTGCCAAAAAATTGCTAACTCCTTGCTCACAGTATCTAACATATTTTCTGATTTTTTATATTTTGAGTTCACGCAAGTTTTACTCTAGGTTATAAGTATCAATCAATATTTTCAGCATTTCTTAATAAAGATAATACTACATTTAAAGATTCAATAAAGCAGTGATAATACTGATGATTTTTAGGAGAATTCCTTGGATTTAGCCAGCTTCTTATAATTTATTTAGTTGAATTATATGGTGCAAGCAAAACCTCTAGTATCACTAATGAATATTCTCAAGATTTAACAGTGATCTTCTAGTGAATTTTACGGAATTGCTCATGTTGATATGATTGATATTAAGCGTAATTACAGAAAATTAGTAGTTGATACTTAAAAGGAATTACGAAGTTAGTAAATATACTTTATTTACGGAATATAGGAACATTATTTAAAGTTTTGACCAAGTTATGTGAGTATAGCGATCGCTGCTGATGGAATATATTTAAACGCCATAAACCGAAGAAGCAAACTTATATAGGTAAAACATAAGTTTGCTTCGGGAAGATTCAAGATACAAGACAAGCGGCTAAATCTTGTGCTGGAGTAGTAATCAGTTTGAGATTGTATGTTTCTGACAAGAAGAACACTTTGCGGAAGTACCCGCCCTTGATGACGGAAATTTTTCCGCGTCAGCTGCGGCGATAGAAAATTCTGAAGTGGTGTTTATTCCCATACATCGGAATTAAGTGGTGTTATCTTGTCTTTGTTAATTTGCGATCGCACCTTGAATACTTTCAGAATTTACGCACAAAGGTTGTCTGTGAAGAATGAGTGTAAGGGTTTTAAACACCTACACCCTTAAACCTCAATTTGGTTCAAGGTTAAGTTTGGCTTTGAGTACTTGGATAGAATCGTATTGCAGTATCCAGATATCGTATTACAGTACCCAAATATCGTATTGCAGTACCCAAATCTCGTATTAAAGTACCCAAATATCGTATTGCAGTACCCAAATCTCGTATTAAAGTACCCAAATATCGTATTGCAGTATCCAAATATCGTATTGCAGTACCCAAATTTCGTATTACAGTACCCAAATATCGTATTGCAGTACCTAAATTTCGTATTGCAGTACCTAAATATCGTATTTATGGCGGTAGTCAGATATGTTAAGACAACTTGAAGCTTGAATGTCAGGAATAGTAAGACTTTTTCCTCCAGCATAACTGCCTTCTGCTACCGTGTACACAGCGGTTGCTACCCTGCGAGGGAAGGGATTGGGGATTAGGTCTGAGATCAATTTGCACACGGCGTGATTTATGCAAGAAATTGCCTCTGAAGTTAGAAAAGTCTATTTTCCGGCGGGAAGCTGTAGTTCTATCCCTAATTTGTTGCCTATTTCCAGAACATTGTTTGTAAAATCTGTCATACCTGCAATGGGGGCGGCAATTAAACCAGCAGCAGTGAGTAAAGCAATGAGACGCTTTTTGAGTTTGGGTTTATTGCGTTCTGGTTCTGGCTTGTGAATTTCGGCTTCTACATCATCAATATCGATAGTGATGTCGTCGCGGAGTTCTGGCGGAAATTGGGCGGCGGTTTGGCGTAGGTTGCTGATTAGTTGAAGAATTTCGGTGATGTTTGCGCCAGTGGTTTGAGTTAAGTCACCGACTTGCTGACTGGCTTTGTCTTTAACTTCGTTGTCAATATTGACGATGCCTACTTGTGCGCCTTGAAAGTTGTTTGTATTTTCTGTCATAGGTTTAAAATCTCCTTGTTGGTTATTATTGTTATTGTAAATATTGATTCTAACCAGATCGCGCTCTAACTCATCTCTTTTTGATTTCTGGCGCGATTCTAATGATTCATAACCGTCTAAAAGTTGACGTAAATTCAGTTTTAATTTTAATTTGCCGATAGTGACTGTGCTTTCACCCATTGCCTCAAGTCCCAAAAGTTCTTGATAGTCGAGGGGGGGATGATTGGGATAGTCGGGGACGGGAACCCATTCGGTGATTTCCAGGTTGGGGAGAGTTTTGTGGATTTTTTGGAAGTCATGGCGGAGGATACCGAGAAATAAGCGGCGGGTTTCTTTACGTCCACTAATGGCGATGAAGATTTTTTTGTCTTCAGGGTCGGCTTTTATTCGCGCAATGTTGTAGATTTCGTTATTTTCTTGATATTGCAGCATTACACCACTGCGCCAATAGATTTTGTTATGGATTTTTTCGTGGGTGTTGACGATAAAGCGAGAAATAATGCTTTCTGGAAGAACTTTGTAATGGTATTGAAATTCTAGGGTTTCTCCTTCTAGTTCTGTTTGTTCTGGTTGGTCTTTGGGCAGAAGTCCAGCAATTAAGAATTGTGGCGGGTGACATTCTAGAGCAAAGCAAAGCTCAAATTCTTTCATCAACCCAATCAGATAATTGTGGCGCTGGATGGGGTAACGTTCTGGATTGAGAATACGGCTGAGATCGGCGGGAGTGAAAATGCCTTTGGTTTGAGTTTTAAGAATTTCATCGCTGAGGAGGGCGTAAATACCTTCTGTCACCCAGTTTGGTTTGAGGACGTTGGTATCTTTAAGGATGGGATGGTCGCGGAAGTTGAGAACTAAGCCGAGTCGATGCAGCAAGTCGATGAGTTGTTCTTGATTTTGTTCTTCAGGAATTTTGTTTTCGTAGCAGAGGCCAATATAGTTGCTGTAGGTGATGAAGTCTTGGGGCATTGATTCGAGTTGTTGTTTCACCTCAAACCATGAGAGGGGTAAAAAGTCATAGACTTCTTTGAGGTTGGCAATTTGCTGAAAAATAGCGGTGCGAAGTTCATCAATGCCGATATTATCTTGGCAGGAAGTTTCGATAATGGCTTGAATATTAGAATATTTTTCGCGTAATGCTTTCCGGTTGATGTCGAGGGGTTGTTCGTCTCTTTTGTTGCCAACAATAATTACGGGGGACTGTCCGCCGAAGCTTTCGATTAATTTCAGCCAATATTCAATGCGGTTTTCTTCTTCGCTGATGCGACAATTACAAGCTAAAAGGTAGAGGCTGCGCTTAGTCAAGAAAAACTGATGGGTGGCATGATAAATTTCCTGTCCACCAAAGTCCCAAACATTCAAGCGGATGTCTTTGCTATTGACCTGCACGTTCCAGGTTTCCACATTGAGTCCGTCGGTTTGGGGTTGATTTTTATCATATCTATTGCGGATTAGTCGCTCGATAAGGGATGTTTTGCCGACGCTACCTTGTCCGACGAGCAAGAGTTTGGCTTCGTGTAGTGGTCGAGTTACACTTATGCGAATTTGCCTCAAGTAATTAAAAATCTCTTTTGCATCTTCTGAATGAAGAATTTCTAAAGGAATCCCGGTTATTTGGTTGTTTTTCAAGTCAAGCCTAGTCAGATTAGTTAAATTAGCTAGAGCCTCTGGTATCTCGGTGATTTGGTTGTCACTGAGGTAAAGCTGCGTCAGATTGGTTAATTGGGCGATCGCTTCTGGTATCTCGCTGATTTTGTTGCTACCAAGGTCAAGCTGGGTGAGTTTGGTTAATTGGGCGATCGCTTCTGGTATCTCGCTGATTTTGTTGTTATGGAGGTAAAGCTGCGTCAGGTTGCTTAATCGGGCGATCGCCTCTGGAATCTCGGTTATTTGGTTACTACTGAGGTGAAGTTCTGTCAGATTGGTTAAATTCGCGAGCGCCTTTGGAATCTGGGTTATTTGGTTGAATCTGAGGTCAAGCACCGTCAGATTAGTTAATTTAGCGAGCGTCTCTGGAATCTCGGCAATTTGGTTGGAAAAGAGGTAAAGCCGCGTCAGATTGGTTAAATTAGCGAGCGCCTCTGGTATCTCAGTAATTCGGTTGTTATAGAGGTAAAGCCGCGTCATATTGGGTAAATTAGCGAGCGCCTCTGGTATCTCGGTAATTTGGTTGCCACTGAAGTAAAGCTGCGTCAGATTGGTTAAATTAGCGAGCGCCTCTGGTATCTCAGTAATTTGGTTGCTACTGAGGTGAAACTGCATCAGATTGGTTAATTGCGTGATCGCCTCTGGAATCTCGGTTATTTTGTTGTCACTGAGGTAAAGCAGCTTCAGATTGGTTAATTGTGCAAGCGCCTCTGGAATCTCGGTTATTTTGTTGTCACTGAGGTCAAGCAGCGTCAGATTGGTTAATTGCGTGATCGCCTCTGGAATCTCGGTTATTTTGTTGTCACTGAGGTCAAGCAGCGTCAGATTGGTTAATTGCGCGATCGTCTCTGGTATCTCAGTAATTTGGTTGCCACTGAGGTAAAGCAGCGTCAGATTGGTTAATTTAGCCAGTGTCTCTGGAATCTCGCTTATTTGGTTGTCACTGAGGTCAAGCCACGTCAGATTGGTTAATTTTGCGATCGCACCAGGTATTTCAGTTAGCTCTACTCGAATTAAGATAAGTTCCTCTAAATGTATTATCTGCGTTACCACATCGGGAATACTTTCTAAAGGATTGCCACTAATATCCAACCTCCGCAAATTAGGCAAATCCAATAATTTGAGTGGAAGGGTTTTTAAATTATTGCCTGAAATCTTTTGGCGACGACGGCGTTCTACGACTTCATAACCTTCAACCTTCTTTCCCAAAATTAAAGACTCAAGCTGCTGCAACTTACCAATTTCCCCAGGTAACTCAGCCAACCCTTGCCCCGACAAGTCTAACTCTCGCCAACCCTCAGCCGCCGCTTGCTCTATCAGTGCCAACAACTCATCCTGCGTCATAATTCCAAGCCAAAGGGTAAAAGGAAAGAAGACTGTTGAAGATGATTTTACGTGATGTGCGACTATTCTTTAAACCCCTCTCCAAACCTCTCCCCGAAGCGGAGAGAGGCTTTGAATCTTGCTCCCCTTCCCTCGTAGGGAAGGGGTTGGGGGTTAGGTTTGAGAAAAAGTTGCACACGGCGTGATTTTAGCGGATCAGGGCAAAATTCTATACCATCACTTTGTAGCGATGCCTGCGGCGGGCTACGCCAACGCACCTTGATATTTTGTAATTAGCGATTCGCAAAACATAATAGCCATCATTACCAATGCTCTATAACCAATCCATCCACATAATCAAAATCTGAATCATCGGTCACAAGCACCCAACCATGTTCCAGGCAATGTGCTGCAATCCAAACGTCATTCATAGGAATTGGTCTTCCTTTGCGCTTCAAAGCTGAACGAGTCTGAGCATAGATAAGTGCCGTTCTCTTTTCCACAGGCACAACTGTACAAACTTCTACAAACTCTAAATATCGAGGAAGATTTTTCAACGGTTGAGTCGAGTTTTCAGCCCCAAACAGTAACTCTCCTGCTACTACCACCGACAAAAGTATTTCTGGTAATGCTAACACCCTTGAAACAACATCAGGATCACCATTCAAAAAACGTATTGCAACAGAAGTATCTAATGCAATCTCACCACTCATTTAAATCAACCTGACGACAATCAGTTTTAATTGCTTCCTGTAAATCAGCCGCTTCATCATCACTCAAAATACCAGCAAATTTCGCTAGAGGATGATGACTACGTGTTTTCTGAACACGATGCAAAAAATCTAACATTACTTGAACTAACTCGTCTGGAACCTCTGCAAGTTCTTGGATAAGCTGCTCGCGGCTAGTCATACATTTATTTGCGCTCTTTAGCAAAGTTTATCGTCGATATTATAACGAATCAGTCTCAAAATGAATTACACAAGTTTAGCGATCGCTAAAGTCCAAAAATATCCTCATATATATCTGTCATCGTTAGCGATAAATTGACCGAATTTAAAACTAATTTATCCTCATTTGCCAAAATCTCCTTTGTCCAATTCCCTGGCAAATCTTGACGATAAACTTCCACTTTGATCTCATCTAGCGAAACTAAAATATACTCCTGTAAACTACCAATAGTCTGATAATTCACCAACTTTTCGCGGCGATCGCTTATCTCAGTGCTTGGTGACAAGACCTCAAAAATCACACAAGGATAATTCACAAAATAGTCAATCGCATCTATGATTTTCCTCCAAGAGCGATCGCCTAAATGCAATCAAACTTTGCGCTCCTCTGCGTTTACCTTAGCGCTACTTTGCGTTTAAACTTTCACCATCTCTTACTGACATTCACTTTACTCTCATTATCAGTAAGCCAAGTAAATAAAGCATAATTTTAACTATGGACTATTGACCCTTGACCATCAACAATGACCAAAAAGCAAAAATTTCCTTACTTAGTAGGCTCTAAATGGACAGCACAGAAAAAAGTAGACGGTTGGCGACACTTTCAAGTCGTTAACCGCAAAAATCAAGGTAAGTGGGTTTATGCCGAAATGGTTGCTTCCTGTGACCCCAATGTTCGTTTCTGGATTAACGCCAAATTATTGCAAGACCGTTCTCAGTGGCTAGGTGGCTGGCAATCATTACAAGAAATGGAAGCAATTTATAGCAATTCTAATTCTAGTGAGACACCTTTCGTTGAGGCTAGAGACGAGAATTTATCTATAGTTGATTGAGCATAAATACTCAAAGCACAGAAATTTTAGTGAAAAGCTTTAATTTTATAATTTTTCACAAATTAATTATTCAGGGTTAAAAATCAGTACTCAGATAGTCCAGTCAGTAGCAAAGCAACGGTATTTTCGGCTCTAAAAAACTTCTATTGGCACTTTTAGTATCAGTTTAGGCATTTATCTCTTGACTGCCAACCCTATACCCATACCCATTAGGCATCATCATCAACAAATTCTATAGAAACCATATATAAAAAGAGTTTTACTATTTTTGTCTATCGTAACTATTTTTATATAAATTAAAACATAAATATTCAAAAAAAATATTTTTATAATAAATAAAGGTTTTAATCAGTAATTTTATTTATAAAATGATTAGCTGTAACTTTATAAGCTTAATAGCTAAGTTTTTGATATTTTAGCCCCCTTTATTTTCTATGTAATTTCGACAATAATGACACTCAACTACCTCACACATTGCCATCGGCGGCTAGGTGAAGGCCAATGTTTGAGCCACAAGTTTGATAAAAAACTATAAGAGGCAGACAACAGTGAAACTAGCAGTCTACGGAAAAGGCGGTATTGGCAAGTCAACAACTAGCTGTAATATATCTGTCGCTTTAGCCAAACGGGGCAAAAAAGTACTGCAAATTGGTTGCGACCCCAAACACGACAGCACTTTTACCTTAACAGGGTTTTTGATTCCTACAATTATTGATACTCTTCAGTCAAAAGACTATCACTACGAAGATGTTTGGCCAGAAGATGTCATTTACAAAGGCTATGGCGGTGTTGATTGCGTAGAAGCTGGCGGCCCACCTGCGGGTGCTGGGTGTGGTGGATACGTAGTTGGCGAAACCGTAAAATTACTGAAAGAACTCAACGCCTTTGATGAGTACGACGTAATTTTATTTGATGTACTGGGTGACGTAGTTTGCGGCGGCTTTGCGGCTCCTTTGAACTATGCAGATTACTGCATGATCGTTACAGATAATGGCTTTGATGCTTTATTTGCTGCGAATCGGATTGCTGCTTCCGTCAGAGAAAAAGCTCGGACTCACCCACTGCGTTTAGCAGGATTAATTGGCAATCGGACTTCCAAACGTGACTTGATCGAGAAATACGTAGAAGCAGTCCCCATGCCAGTTCTAGAGGTTTTACCATTAATTGAAGATATTCGCGTATCTCGCGTTAAAGGCAAAACATTATTTGAAATGGCAGAGTCAGATCCTTCCCTGAACTACGTTTGCGAGTATTACCTCAACATTGCCGACCAAATTTTAGCTCGGCCAGAGGGAGTAGTCCCAAACGACACACCAGATCGGGAATTGTTCTCTTTGTTATCTGATTTTTATCTAAATCCGCGTAAACCACAGGTTCCTAATCCAGAAGAGGAATTAGACTTGATGATTGTATAAATCACCAAGTTCTCAGGATGAGGAACGGAATATGGCTTTCTTTAATAGTTTTACAGATTCGATCAGACAAAAGTGGTTGCAATTCTTCCAGGCGAATCGTGACTGGATCACCTTGCACATGGAAGTAGAGTCGGTGTACACCCCTGATGGCGGGAAGCGACCACCTTCTTACCTCATCCTGGGAGTTGTGAACGCGCTAGAACCAAAACTAGCGCAGTTGATGATGCCATTTTCCAAACTGAATGCTGACGCTGACACTTTAATTGACGTGTTGGAGTTGCATTTTGACCCAGATATCGCCCTTGGTAATCGCTTGAGTAATCCTCCAGTAGAACCAGAAAGCAGCCAATATGAGTCAACAGTAGTTGTTGCAGATGATAATGCTGATGACAATGTTGACGATGAAACTTTAGCAATTTCTCACCTCAACGGTTTTGCCTTAGATGTCAGTGAATCACAGGAAAACGACAATGGATTAAGTGATATTTCCTTATCCAATGGCCAGAACGGCAAACATGAGTTTCCCGCAGCGATGCCTTTGGCAACGTCTTCGACGAACGCACCAGAGACTGATGATTTTGGCGATGTTTCCTTTGATAGTGATCCCACATCAACAACCAAGCTAGATGAAGAAATGCTTGGTGATTTAAACACACCAGATGAAGCGGCTTTTAGCGATGTTTTGTCTGATGTCTGGGGTGATGAAACCGGATTGCAAAAGGGTGAAGAAAATAATGATTTTTTAGGGGAAGAATTACCAACTGGTGTTTTTGATGATTCAGAAATTGCCCGTCTCTTCCCCAACAGTTAAAAGTTGCTGTTTAAGTTGAATTTAGGGATGACTCACTGGTGCTATGTGCCGAAAAGCAGGGAAGAGCCACTGCATTGCGGTGAGCAGTCCGTTGGGGGGCTTTGCCGACTTGTACCCCTACGGGGAAGCAAGCTACGCGCAGCGTCTTTGCCAGGACAAGGAACTGCGAACCCGAAGGGAGGTAAACTCCGTTGTTGCTAGTGGCGTTAGGGAGTGGAGAATAGAGAGTGGGTGATCATCCTCTCACTACTATTCACTCCCCAACTCTTCTTGTTGCTGACCCTATATTCATCTGCCGTTAAATAACAATGGGGAGAAAACCAAAATGACTGTCGCTCAACAACCAGAAGCTTTAAACTTTGAGTGCGAAACTGGGAATTACCACACTTTCTGCCCGATTAGCTGCGTGGCGTGGTTATACCAAAAAATTGAAGATAGCTTCTTTTTGGTGATTGGGACAAAAACCTGTGGCTATTTTCTCCAAAATGCAATGGGGGTGATGATTTTTGCTGAACCCCGTTATGCAATGGCAGAGTTAGAAGAAGGTGATATTTCAGCACAGTTGAATGACTACGAAGAATTAAAGCGGTTGTGTGATCAAATAAAACGCGATCGCAATCCCAGTGTGATTGTCTGGATTGGCACTTGCACCACTGAAATTATCAAAATGGACTTGGAAGGTTTAGCGCCCAAGTTAGAAAGCGAAATTGGCATTCCTATTGTTGTAGCCCGTGCCAACGGCTTAGATTACGCTTTTACCCAAGGTGAAGACACCGTTTTAGCCGCAATGGCTAATCGTTGTCCCAGCCAAGCGCCTGTGACAGAAAATGAAAAAAATGAGCGCAATGCCATTCAAAAGCTGCTCAACTTTGGCAAGAAAAAAGAAGACGTAGTTCAAGAAGAATCAGAATACGTAGATCATCCCCCCTTAGTTCTCTTCGGTTCCCTACCTGATCCTGTTGTTACCCAGTTAACCCTAGAATTAAAGAAACAAGGCATCAAAGTTTCTGGCTGGCTACCTGCTAAACGCTTTACTGAATTACCAGTGCTAGAAGAAGGGTATTACGTTGCTGGTGTTAACCCCTTCCTCAGCCGCACTGCTACCACCTTAATGCGTCGCCGCAAGTGCAAATTAATTGGCGCACCCTTCCCCATCGGCCCTGATGGTACTCGCGCTTGGATAGAGAAAATTTGCTCAGTATTTGGCATTACACCCAAAGGTTTAGATGAACGGGAAGCACAAATCTGGGCAGGTTTAGAAGACTACGTAAAACTCATTCGTGGCAAGTCTGTATTTTTCATGGGCGATAACCTGCTAGAAGTCTCCTTAGCACGGTTCTTGGTGCGCTGCGGAATGACTGTACAAGAAATTGGCATTCCCTACATGGATAAGCGCTACCAAGCTGCGGAATTGGCATTTTTAGAGAAAGCTTGTCAAGAAATGGGTGTACCTTTACCCAAGATTGTCGAGAAGCCAGACAATTACAACCAGGTACAGCGCATTTATGATTTAAAACCAGACTTAGTAATTACAGGTATGGCTCATGCTAACCCCTTGGAAGCACGCGGCATTAATACTAAGTGGTCAGTAGAGTTTACCTTTGCTCAAATTCACGGTTTTGGCAATGCCCGTGACATTTTAGAATTAGTCACTCGCCCGCTGCGTCGGAATAACAATTTGAAAGATTTGGGTTGGGATAAGTTAGTGAGAGAAGAAGCCAAGATTTAAGATTGACTTTGTGAATAATTTCATACAATTATGATTTTTGAGGCGAACTTTGTTTAGTTCGCCTTTTTTATTTTTGTTCACGCAAAAATGCAGAGATAGAGAAGAGTGCAGAAAGGTTACGTTATTTTTTAGTATTGAATACACTAAAGTGAGCCGATTGACTTAAGTGTTATGTGAAGATAGCGTGAAGATTTTATCCTATTGGGCATAGATATTTATTTCAAACATAGCTGGTTGTTAAACATCTCTTATCCTGATTACTCCATAATTAACTATCTTGATAGATTTAATTTGCGTCCCTGATGTTCTGTTTGGTTACTTACACAACATTATTAGTCTCTGCTTATGAAACGATTTTCAGGAACTAATTAAATAATATTTGGGTCTACTTATGTAGCCTACATAACAATTTATTTGATACTCAATATCTTAAAATCATTTAGCTTTCGGAGGTAATTCCTGAGAAGTCTAGCTGAAGTCAGAATAAAGCTGCGCTTTCGTTCGCAAAAGTCACTCTCTGGATACTGTATAGTTTCCGAACGTGTGATCTAAATTAAATATATGAAATTGCTATTTCCTGTATCAGCAATCAATAAGTTAAAAAAATCCCACTTTTATATTTTCTTTGTTATTTTGTAGTTAACGGGACAGTTCTCCACCATACGGTGGGTTTAAATATCAATTAAGTCAACGTTTACTCGCATTTTGTAAACCAAATAAGCATTTTGTGCTTACAGAAACTTATCTCTGCAAGCGCGAAATAAACTGCTGGAATCAATTGCGAGAGCAGACTAAAATCTGTAACTGACTAGTGTATCAAACTCAGAAAAAATCACTAACGATCATGCTCAAAACAAATAATCTATCTATTATTCTGACTGCTTTCATTCAGCCTGAAACTTTAGAGCAAAATGCAAGATTAGCGCACAAAAACCCCTTAGCATCATCTCGACATGATATTCTGCAACCATTACGTCAATGGCTGGATGAACTCGAAATTCAAAATCGTAAAGTAGCACACTTTATTGCTAAATTGATTCCAGCGCAGTGTCCTTTCGAGCGTGATATTGTTTTATTCGGCCGCACAATAGCCCACATTCCACCTATGTGCAAACTGAATCCTCTTTATGATCAATTTGTTGGCTTGCGTTTTCGGGCGTTGTGTTATTTAGTAGATCAGTGTGGCGAAGATATTCAGTCCTACTGTTAAACGCAAACTGAGAACACAAAACATGGAAATTAAAATTGAGCATCAACCCAGTCAAGAATATTTGCAAGATTTGGGAGTGTTCAAATGGGCGATTTGGGAAAAGGAAGTCTCCAAGTTTCCCTGGACTTATGATACTGAAGAAACTTGCTATTTTTTAGCAGGTGATGTGATTGTTACGCCGGATGGCGGACAACCAGTGCAGATGGGTAAAGGAGATTTGGTGACTTTTCCTGCTGGTATGTCTTGTATGTGGGAAATTATCAGCGACGTAAAAAAGCATTATTATTTTTGTTAATACAAATAGGCTATTCAGACATATAGTGTTGAGTGATAGGTCTTGACACCAGATATGATATCACCAAGGTCTGGCTCTATTCTTGTAATTAAAAAAGAGCCAGAAATGTTAATTTCTAGCTCAAATTGTTGAGACAAAACAGTATTGAACTAAATGCAAACTGAGGTATAAAACTTAGAATCTACCCAGGTTATGCAATCCTAAGATGATACCTACACCTAAAATGTGACCAAAGGCTGTCGTTGCAAGTAGCGCAGGTACACCAAAACCACCAAAGAAATTTGCTGAAGGTAAAGCTGGCTCAGAATTGGGATACTTAATGCTAGATTTGCCAAAGGCAATAGCTATGACGTTAGCAAGAATCATGATGATGCCAATGGAAGGACTCCATTGTAGGGGTGCGGTTGCTGCTGCTAATAATGTGGAAGTCAGCACTAGATTTACTCCTGAATGTGTGAATGATTGAAATTATCATCGGGAAATCTAGGAAGATTATTCAAGGAAAACTCCTATTTTGCAGCAATATTTAACAGTTATTCTAAATCCTTAATATAAACAACTACCTAATTATTCCTACTGAAGGAGATGTTTATGGTAATTAATAATATAGTAGAAGGCAGGAGTCCAAGGGCAGGCGGCAGAAGGAAAAGTCTTATTATTCCTGGCTTTCAAGCTTTCAAATTTTCTTAACATATCTGACAGACTACCGCTATACCTAAAACAAAGTATTAACAAAATACCCAACTTTTTTTAAAAGTTGGGTATTTAAATTTAAACCTTATTTACGCTGTGTGCAACTTTTTCTCAAACCTAACTCCTTTCCTTGTAGGGAAGGGGAGCAAGAATCAAGGCTTGGAGAGGGGTTTCAAAAATAAGTTGCAAATCGCGTTTATTGACAACTTCTCTAAGCTGCTGTGTTTAACAAACCATTATGCCGTAGCAACGAAACTGTACTGGGTTCCCGTCCCCGAAAAGCTTTGAATATTTCCATTGGGTGCTTGCTACCACCAAGTGCCAGTACGGTATCCCGGTAGCGTCTACCTGTTGTTTGAACGGCTGCTTCATCATCTAAGCCAGCTTCTTCAAAGGCGGCGAAAGCATCAGCACTGAGTACCTCAGCCCATTTATAGCTGTAATAACCTGCTGCATAACCACCTTCAAAGATATGCCCAAACGCACACAAGAAAGAATCTTCGGGTAGGGGTGGTAAAACTGTTGTTGTCTTGGCAATACGCTGGCGCACTTGTGCAGGAGTTTCATCACCACCAGGACGATAGCGATCGTGTAGTTCTATATCTACAGTGCTAAAGTGAATTTGCCGCAATGTGGCGCTACCACTCATATAATTGCGGGAGGCTAACAGTTTTTGGTAATAATGCTCTGGTAAGGGTTCGCCAGTTTCATAATGTTTGGCCATACCAAACAAAGTTGGTCTTTCATAGCACCAGTTTTCCATGAATTGGCTGGGCAATTCTACAGCATCCCACTCAACATTGTTAATCCCGGCGGCGCTGGTGTAATCAACTTTGGTGAGCATGTGATGTAAGCCATGACCAAATTCGTGAAATAATGTCTCTACTTCATAGAAGGTCATTAAACTAGGCTTGCCATCCACTGGTGGAGTTTGGTTACACACCAAATAGGCTACAGGCAAACGGACAGAGGTTGCACCATTATCATTAATTTTGCTGCGGTTAATGCAGACATCCATCCATGCACCGCCGCGTTTTTCGGCGGGACGGCTAAAAGGATCAAGGTAAAAGTAGGCTATGGGTTTACCTGTTTCATCGGCAATTTGGAAATATCTGACATCCTCATGCCATACAGGGGCTTGCCCATCAGCTGGGGTGACAGTGACACCAAACAGCCGCTTAACTAGTCCAAATAAGCCGTCTAAAACTTGCGGTAAGGGGAAATAAGGGCGTAGTTCTTCGGTTGTAAAGGCAAATTTTTCTTCTCTTTGGCGTTCTGCCCAAAAGCTAATATCCCAGTGTTGTAAATTATCAGCTTCTGGTGAGCCTTTAGCAGCAGCAAAGGCTTTAAGTTCGGCTAATTCTTGGGTAGCTGCATCATAACTTGCACTCCGCAGTTCTTCAAGTAGTCCTTCTACTGCTGCTACATTAGGAGCCATTTTACTAGCAAGACTTAATTCGGCAAAGTTTTTGTAGCCTAATAAATTTGCTAGTTCTTGCCGTA
Source organism: Nostoc sp. C96 (assembly GCF_059384975.1). Taxonomy (NCBI): domain Bacteria; kingdom Bacillati; phylum Cyanobacteriota; class Cyanophyceae; order Nostocales; family Nostocaceae; genus Nostoc; species Nostoc sp. C96. The sequence goes on from NZ_CM182020.1 coordinate 5,121,660, forward strand.
ATTCCAAAATCCGCACAATTAAAGGATTATTATCTAACTCACCAGAAGAAGCGCGGGTGATATAAGCTTTGTAAAGCTGTTCACGCAAGTCTCGGCGGGTGCTGTGCTGCATAAACGGCCCGTAGCTGGGAAAATCTAAGGTGATGCGCCAAGGGCCATTTTCGGGGGTGGCGTTTTCTTCACCAGCGGCACGGGCAGCTTGGGCGGCTAGACTGAGGGAACTTTGGGGTAAACCGTCAACTTCTGCTGGAGTTGTCAGGGTTAAGCTATAAGCTTTGGTTGCATCTAATACATGGTTAGAGAATTTTGTTGATAATTCTGCTAAATCCATTTGAATGGCATTATAGCGATCGCGTGCTTCTCCTGATAAGCCTACACCAGACAATTCTGCATCTCGGATGGCAGAGTCAACAATGCGCTGTTGGGCTGGTTCTAGGGTTGCCCAGGTATCACTAGCCCGGAGTTGTTTAAAGGCATTGTATATAACTTGACTTTGACCCAGTTTATTGCTGAACTGTACGACTTCGGGTTGGACAGTTTCATAAGCTTCGCGCAGATGGGGACTATTCTTCACTCCCATTAAATGACTGACTATGCCCCAAGTCCAGTTCAGCCTTTCTGTGAGTTTTTCTAATGGTTCGACTAAACCGTTCCAAGTCGGCTGGACATTAGTTTCTATGGTAGTAAGTTGCTCATCCAGTTCTTTTAACAACTGAGTGAAGGCTGGAATTACTTGTTCTGGTTGTATCTCGCTGAAGGGCGGTAAGCCAGTACCTTTAAGCAAGGGATTTTGGGGAATAGTGGCTGCACTCATAGGGTTATGTCAATGCCGATAAATATCCATATATCTTCTAATGTAGCGATCGCTGTGATTTTTAGCTTTGCCAAAATGCCGAAATAACCGAATATACATAGCAGGGAATAGGTTTGAAAGCCCCTGATTGTCTATATTTTTTAGTTTTTACCCTAATATCTCCAGCAACTGCTATAAGTTGTATTCGTTTTTGTTCTTTTTCCAGAGATAATCATCCCAGATTACTATTGATACTGGGTGTCCTGTGATGAAATTACTACTTTGCGCTTTGATTACACCTGTGGCTGTGTTATTGGCTGCTACACAGACATTAGCCGCGATTAAAACCAAGAACGTTGAATATAAGCAAGGCAATACCGTTTTACAAGGCTATTTAGCTTACGATGATGCAATTAAAGGCAAACGTCCTGGGGTTTTGGTGGTGCATGAGTGGAATGGACTGCAAGCTTATGCGAAAAAACGCACCGAACAGTTAGCCAAGCTGGGCTATGTTGCCTTTGCTGCGGATATTTATGGTAAAGGTATTAGACCAAAGAATCCTGAAGAGTCGGGTAAGCAAGCGACTATTTATCGGAATGATAGACAATTATTGCGCGATCGCGCTAATGCTGGGTTAAAAGTATTACAAGCCAACCCACTAACTGATGTTAAACGCATTGCGGCGATCGGTTATTGTTTTGGCGGTGGTACAGTCTTAGAACTTGCCCGTAGTGGTGCAAATATCGCCGGAGTAGTCAGTTTTCATGGCAATCTCGATACGCCAAACCCTAACGATGCTAAAAATATCAAAGCCAAAGTTTTAGTATTACATGGTGCTAATGACCCATTTGTTCCAGCCGAACAAGTCACAGCTTTTGAAAACGAAATGCGCCAAGCAAATGTAGACTGGCAGTTAATTTCTTATGGTGGTACAGAACACGCTTTTACTAACCCAGAATATAAAGGGGAGTTAAAAGGAGCGCTATATAACCCTATTGCTGATAAACGTTCTTGGGAAGATATGCGGCAATTTTTTGCAGAAATCTTTCGGAAATAATCTGGGGAAATAAAAAGTTAATATTTTCCCTGTTTTCACACAATAAAAAGGCTTAAGTTTTTAGCTCAAGCCTTTACCTCACTCATCTTGAAATATTTCATGTTCTACCAAATATCAGCTGTTCCTTTCTTATAAGGTTCACCCGTAAAAGGTTGCACCCCAGTATTAGGATATTGATCATCTGTAGGGCCAAAAATTCGCATTGCGGCTTCAGAGATATACTCGGTTATCCTAGCGATGATATTGGAAATACCCATATTTTTAGACTCCTGATTTTTGAGTCAATTTAATTGTTATCTTTCTACTTTAATGTGATATTCTCCTATCGCTCAGACTCTCAATATATTGAGAGTTTACGCAATACTTTTTTAGATAGCTTTGCAATACTTTAGGTTGGGAAAAAAGTTTAAACTTTTGCTGCAATTCTAATTATAACAGAACTCTTGATTACACCTGTTTCTGCTATAGATATGGATGTTTTAGAGCATTTGATTTATGGAAAATAAACTATTAAAAAAGATTAAATATTGGCATGATTTATGATTATTTTCATCTGATTATGTTGTTTTGATGAAGTAGACAACTTAATTTTTTTTAGGAGTTGACATTATTTATGGTAAAAACTACCATAATAGAAAGCAGCATTCTTGTAAGGAAGCTCTTACATGACAACTATCCCAGACTTGGGCAGCTACCAGCACCAAGACCTGACAATCTCTGCGGCTGATTACAGCTTGCTTACAGATCTTTACCAGCTAACAATGGCAGCTTGTTATGTAGGTGAAGGAATAGAACAAAAACAAGCGAGTTTTGAGTTATTTGTAAGGCGATCGCCAGAAAATTTTGGCTATCTCATTGCAATGGGACTAGAGCAAGCTCTGGCATATTTAGAAAAGTTAAGTTTTACTCATTCACAAATTGCCGCGCTACAGGCGACAGGAATTTTTGCCCATGCAAGCGATCGCTTTTGGTCTTTACTTGCTGATGGTAAGTTTACTGGTAATGTCTGGGCAGTTCCCGAAGGCACAGCAGTTTTTGCCAATGAGCCATTTTTGCGAATTGAAGCACCGCTGTGGCAAGCACAACTAATAGAAACTTATCTCTTAAATACACTCAATTATCAAACTTTGATTGCCACCAGGGCGGCGCGTCTGCGTGATGTTGCTGGTGAACAAGCGAAACTTTTAGAGTTCGGTACACGGCGGGCATTCAGTCCCCAAGGGGCTTTGTGGGCAGCGCGGGCAGCCTTAGCGGGGGGATTAGATGCCACCTCTAATGTGTTAGCAGCGCTACAACTAGGTCAGCAGCCAAGTGGTACGATGGCTCACGCCTTAGTCATGGCGTTATCAGCAATGGAAGGCAGTGAAGCAGAAGCTTTTACAGCATTTCATCGCTATTTTCCCGGTGCGCCATTGTTGATAGACACTTACGATACCATCGCAGCGGCTGAACAGTTGGCAATAAAAGTCAAAACCGGGGAAATGGAATTATCAGGAGTCAGATTAGATTCTGGGGATTTAGTGAGTTTATCCAAACAAGTGCGATCGCTGTTACCAAATGTGCCAATTGTTGCGAGTGGCGACTTGGATGAATGGGAAATTGCCCGACTCAAGGCGGCTGGGGCGGCTATTGATGGTTACGGCTTAGGAACGCGACTCGTTACAGGTACACCTGTCAATGGCGTATATAAACTCGTAGATATTGATGGCATTCCAGTCATGAAACAGTCCAGTGGTAAGGCGACTTATCCAGGACGCAAGCAGATTTTTCGGTCATTTGTCGGTGGTAAGGTCAAAGCTGATAGGTTGGGGTTAATTACAGAAACGCCGTTATCAGAAACACCTTTATTGCAATTGGTCATGAAAGAAGGTCAGCGGGTGCAATTGCCAGAAAGTTTGGCGGAAATTCGCCAGCGGACTGCGGCGACAGTAGCAAGTTTGCCAGAGGAGACACGACGGTTAACTAATCCTGTGGCTTTACAGGTGGAGATTTCTGCTGGGTTGCAGAAGTTGACTGAGGAGACAAAGGAACTAACCGCAAAGAACGCAAAGGGCGCGAAGTAAGATCATGAGAATTGCTTTATTTGGTACAAGTGCTGATCCGCCAACCGCTGGGCATCAAGAGATTTTAAGATGGTTGTCAGAACGTTATGATTGGGTGGCAGTTTGGGCGGCGGATAATCCGTTTAAGTCTCATCAAACCCAGTTAGAACATCGGGCGGCGATGTTGCGACTGTTGATTGCGGATATGGATGCGCCAAAGCATAACGTTGCAGTCACACAAGATTTAAGTAGCTGGCGGACACTGGAAACAGTGGAAAAAGCTAAACAGCATTGGGGCGAAGAGGCTGAATACACCTTAGTAATTGGTTCAGATTTGATCAATCAACTACCACGCTGGTATAAAATTGAAGATTTATTACAGCAAGTGCAACTCTTGATTGTGCCACGACCAGGATATGCCATAGCAGAAACTAGCTTAGAGGCAATCAAAAATCTGGGAGGTAAAATTGCGATCGCCACCCTCACAGGTTTAGATGTATCCTCAACAGCTTATCGTGAACATGGAGATACTGAAGCCCTCATAGCTCCGATTGTTGCTTATATTCATCAACAGCATTTGTACAAATGCCAGGACGCAACCACAAAAAGATTCCAACTCCGCTAAATCAACAACCTTTGGCTGATTTTAAGGTAGGTGTTGATAATGTAATTTTTTCTGTAGATACTGCTCAAAATCGACTTTTGGTTCTCCTCGTCATGCGACAGCAAGAACCATTTTTAAATTATTGGAGTCTTCCGGGGACGTTAGTGCGTCAAGGCGAATCTTTAGAAGATGCAGCCTATCGCATCATGGCAGAGAAAATCCGAGTCAACAATCTTTATTTAGAACAGTTGTATACCTTTGGCGGGCCGAACCGTGACCCCAGAGAAGCAACAGATAGTTATGGTGTGCGTTATCTATCAGTGAGTTATTTTGCCCTCGTCAGATTTGAAGAAGCCGAATTAATTGCTGATAAAGTTGCGGGAATTGCTTGGTATCCCGTCAAGCAAGTGCCACAATTAGGATTTGACCATAATGAACTTTTAACCTACGGTCACAGACGACTGCGGAATAAATTAGAGTACAGCCCGGTAGCTTTTGAAGTTTTGCCAGAAATGTTTACCTTAAACGATTTGTATCAACTATATACAACCGTTTTAGGAGAAAACTTCTCTGATTACTCTAACTTTCGGGCGCGTCTACTCAAGTTAGGTTTTTTGTGCGATACCGGAGTAAAGGTATCACGCGGTGCGGGTCGTCCAGCAAGTTTATATAAATTCGACGCTGAGGCTTTTGCACCCTTTAAAGATAAACCTTTGGTTTTTATATAAAAGTCTAGAGTCAATAGTCAATAGTCCATAGTAATTGATTTTGACTCTTGACCCTTGACCCTTGACCCTTGACTATTGACTATTATGAAAATTGCGATCGCTCAACTTAATCCGACAATTGGTGATTTACCTGGAAATGCCCACAAGATTCTAGAAGCAGCACAACAGGCGGTAAAAACAGGCGCACGTTTATTGTTAACCCCGGAACTTTCTTTGTGTGGTTATCCACCACGGGATTTATTATTAAATCCGAGTTTTGTCTCTGCTATGAGTATGACATTACAACAATTAGCCAGAGATTTGCCACCGGAATTAGCTGTGTTAGTCGGTACTGTTGAACCAAATACTAAATCTCATATCACTGGCGGTAAAAGTTTATTTAATAGTATTACTTTATTAGAATCAGGCAAAGTCAAGCAAATTTTTTATAAGCGGCTGTTGCCTACTTATGATGTATTTGATGAAGACCGCTATTTTGAACCAGGCTTACAACCTAATCATTTCACTTTAGATGATATTCATATTGGCGTAACTATTTGCGAAGATTTATGGAATGACGAAGAATTTTGGGGCAAACGGAGTTATGCCGTCAATCCGATTGCAGACTTAGCAATTTTAGGCGTAGATTTAATTGTTAATTTATCCGCTTCACCTTACAGCGTTGGCAAACCACAGTTTCGAGAATCGATGTTGAAACATAGCGCAGTGCGTTTTCAACAACCGATGATTTACGTCAACCAAGTCGGTAGTAATGATGATTTGATATTCGATGGTTATAGTTTTGCCTTGAATGGTCAAGGCGAAATTATGTGTCGCGCCCGTGGTTTTGCCACTGACTTAGTAAATGTTGAATTTAACAAGAGACAACGAGATTTAGAGTTAACTTCTTTAACACCTGAGTGTGAATCAGAAGAAGAGGAAGTCTGGCAAGCCTTGGTTTTAGGTGTTAAAGACTATGCCTTGAAATGTCGTTTTTCTAAAGTAGTATTAGGTTTAAGTGGTGGCGTAGATTCAGCATTAGTAGCTGCGATCGCCACAGCCGCACTCGGTAAAGAAAATGTCCTCGGTGTTCTGATGCCTTCCCCTTACAGTTCCGAACATTCTGTAAGTGATGCGTTGGCATTAGGTAAAAATTTAGGCATTCAAACCACTATTTTACCCATAGGCGAACTCATGCAAGGCTTTGATCATAGTCTAGCGGATTTGTTTGCAGGTACAGAATTTGGCATTGCCGAAGAGAATATTCAATCGCGGATTCGCGGTAACTTATTAATGGCGATCGCTAATAAATTTGGCTATCTCTTATTATCCACTGGTAACAAGTCAGAAATGGCCGTCGGTTACTGCACCCTCTACGGCGATATGAACGGTGGGTTAGCCGTGATTGCTGATGTGCCAAAAACCCGCGTTTATCAAATTTGCCACTGGTTAAACCGCAACGACGAAGTTATCCCGCAAAATATCCTCACCAAAGCCCCCAGTGCTGAACTCAAACCCGGTCAAGTTGACCAAGATTCTCTCCCACCCTACGAAGTTTTAGACGACATCTTACAACGCTTCATTCACGACCATGAATCAGCCGCCCAGATAGTTGCAGCCGGTCACGACCCCATAATTGTAGACCGAGTAATTCAAATGGTTGCCCGTGCCGAATTCAAGCGCCGACAAGCACCCCCAGGCTTGAAAATTACTGACCGCGCCTTTGGTACAGGCTGGCGAATGCCCATCGCTAGTAGTTGGGTAGCTATTAAAAACGCCTATCAAGCCATACCTGTTTCTACTCCTACTTAACAGTAGGTGGGCATTGCTATGATTTTGACAACATATTCCCAGGTTTTTTGAAAGCAATGCCCACCCTAAAAATTAGACTTTATAAAAAATACAGAATTATTTTTGCGTAAATTACTGAAATTGCCTTGAATCGTAAAGTAATACTAAAATTCACGGCTGAAATTTTTAGCCGCGAGTATAGTTTCAGACAATATTCCCCATGAGGGAAATGTTGTTTATACCTAGTTAGAACTCAACGAAGATAGGTGCAATATGAAATTACAAGATTTCTTAGGTAAAGAAGAAAAGTGGGGATTTGAGGCGATCGCTAAAGATGAAGAATTAACTCGCCAAATTCAAATATTATTAATTGGCTTAGGTTTATTAGAACCACCCGCCGATGCTAAATTTGGCCCTGTGACTGCTGCTGCAATCAAAAAATTTCAAGAGTTAAAGAAAATTGATGAGCCAGATTATATAGGTGCATTTACAGCCAAAGAATTAATTGAAACTAAACCTGATGAATTACCTAAACCAGCCTTAAAATTAGGTAACGACATTGCCAGCAAAATTGTGAAGTATATGCTGGCACAAAATTATCAAGTTTTTACTGGCGCTAAAGAATACAACATTGTTTATGTTGAAGGTATAGATGGTGACTGGAACCTGAATAGTGACACACCCAACGCCTTTAACGATCGCCGTATTGTCATTGAAGTCGTCAATGGTACTCCTAAAATTGTCGATCACTGGCAAGCTACCACGGAACCAGGCAGATATTACACCCTTAATCCCATGAATCCTGGAGGTGCAGCCAGAATTAAGTTTGGACAATACAAAGCTTGGGCTGTTGGTTTACATGGCAATGCAGAACGTCATGAAGCATTAGTACAAGTTGCACCAATTACTGTTCACCGCGATTTCAACAAAGATTATCAACGCACAGGCGACAAACTAGATACAGGTCTTTTCTACGTAAATCAACACTGGGGTTATGATGCGCCTAGTAATGATATCAAAAATGCCAGTGCTGGTTGTCTTGTAGGGCGGATGCGCCAAGGACATAGAGAGTTTATGTCAATTATTAAACAAGACCGTCGCTATGTAGCCAATAATGATTATGTATTTTATACAACAGTAATTCCTGGCGATGATTTATTGAAGAAGTTTCCTGGGTAAAAACTAAACGCTGGATATCTCCTTCAATATGGGTGTGTCTAATTTACACAAGGCACACCCATCATAATTATTAAGCCAACAAGAACGACAACAAAGATAAATATTTACCCAGCATTCAGCGAGAAGTTGCGTGCGCGGGTTCCACGCGTTGAGCAAACTTCGGTGACTCATACCATTTCATGAAAAAAATGATACAAATTTATGGATTTTTCATTCTTTCCCCCTGCTCCCTGCTCCCTGCCCCCTGCGGTCTATTTGTATCAAACTTAAAGTGAAACGGTATCAGCACTCAACGAATGATAGTCTATGTGATGAACTGATTGATATAAGTAAGTTATCCATGACTGCTGCTGTTCTGTTAGAGAATGTCTTCAAGTTTTACAAAAATATTCCTGTAGTTAATGATTTATCATTTGCGATCGCACCTGGAGAAATCTTTGCGCTACTTGGCCCTAACGGTGCGGGTAAATCAACCACAATTCGCATGTTGACTACATTAACAAAGCCGTCTCAAGGACATATAAAAGTGGCTGGTTATGATGTTGTCAAACAACCAATACAAGCCAAACAGAGCATTGGTGTTGTTTTGCAGCAAACTAGTGTGGATGGCGATTTAAGCGTCTGGGAAAATATGGAACTGCATGGGCGGCTACATCATATAGGCAACCCACAGCGACAACGACTAATTAATCAGTGGCTAGAGTATGTGGAATTAGCAGACAGAAGAGATGATTTAGTCAAAACTCTGTCTGGAGGAATGAAACGACGATTACAAATAGCCAGGGCTTTACTACATCGACCACAAATTTTATTTTTGGATGAACCAACTGTTGGACTAGACCCCCAAACACGCCGACGACTTTGGGAAATTATTCGGGATTTAAACAAGCAAGGAATGACAATGTTACTCACGACTCATTATATGGATGAAGTCGAGTATTTATGTGGAGCTTTTGAAGGAACTGGGCCGGGACGCATCGGGATTATGGATAGTGGCAAACTTATAACTTTAGGAACGCTCCAACAGTTGCGTTCTGCTCACGGTGAAGGTTTAGTAATGAAACAATTGGGCATTACCGAGGCGGGTAATGACAGCGCCCGACGTTGGGAATATTTATTTTTCCCTTCTTTAGAAGAAGCAAATACTTATCTAAATCAACAGCCAGATAAAACTGGAATGATGGTGCGTTCCTCTAATTTAGAAGATATTTTTGTGGAACTAACTGGACGACAGTTAGATTGATTTCAACCTCCTAATTCCTGCAACATTGCTTCCACTCTGGCAACTCCATCGGCGTTATTCTGACGTTGGTATAAACTACGAGCTTTTTGCAGTAAGCTGTTTGCTTGCTTTGTCTGACGACGTTGTTTAAACATCGCCGCCATAAACTCATATATCTGAGGATTGTTCCGATCTATGCCAATTGCTTGTTCATAAGCCCAATTAGCTGCTTCATAATCGCCTAAACGAGCTTGGGTAACTCCCAATCCCAGATAAGCATTGATATTGTTGCGGTTTAGTTGAATAGCGCGACGATAAGCATCTCTCGAACCTTTAGTGTCACCCAAGTTAGCTTTGATGTAACCCACAGCATAAAAGAAATCACTGTTGTTGGGGTCGAGACCGAGGGCGCGACGATATGCAACTAGTGCAGCTTGGTAATTTCCTTGTTGGGCGTACAAATAACCCATACCAGAATGTACTTTAGCATTCTTCGGATCAAGGGCAGCTGCTCTTTGATATGTAGCGATCGCGCCATCATAATCACCAGCATCAACTTGTCTACGACCTTCTTCAAACAGTTCCTTTAACTCTGGGTTTTTTGCTTGCGCGACTAATACCTGAGCCTGAACTCTCGCAGGTATCGCAACAACGCTGCATCCTAATAACAGAACACTAACTATAAGTGATATGCGTTTGTACACAGTAAATTTCCTGAACTTCTAACAAACTTTTTTCTTGTACATTAAAACAAAAATATGGATTTTTGAAAACTGTATTTATTCTGTTTTACGAAATATTAATATTTTTTAACTCTTGGGACGTAAAATACACAAGTCTACTAGAGTTTCTACTGAATGATAGATAGCTCTAGTATTAATTATTCAGTATACTCCTCATCTCAACATCTAGACTATTAATTGCCCACTTAAGTCTTTTTTTGAGAACAATTTTATTTGACTAAATATTGCCTCAAGAATTCTCATCTTAATCACTACAACATTAAAATTCTGTATCAATTTTTATCTTACTTTCTAGTACTCAGTTTGATTTTGAGTCAGCAGTTACGTCAATAATCACAATCTCAGACGTACAATATTCTTTGACCTGCTCACCTGTAAAATTAGTCTATGATTTTAACTACAACCGATGTGATTCAAGGTGCAGTGATTGATTCATATTTAGGTATTGTAACTGCGGAAGTTGTTTACGGCAGCAATTTCTTACGAGATTTTTTTGCCAGTATTCGAGATGTAATTGGTGGAAGAACTGGTAGCTATGAACGTTTATTTGAAGAAGGACAAAGAAAAGCACTCTTAGAACTAGAACAACGCGCACAACGGTTAGGCGCAAACGCTGTCATTGGTATTGAAATCGATACAGGTACAATCAATGTTGACCAGTCTGGAGTTTTAATGCTGATTACTGCTACAGGTACGGCAGTCAGAATGCGTTAGTTTTTCATCTCACACTAACACAAATTTTTTAATAATATATTGAGAATCGCTAATAGGTAATCACTATGATAAAATTACTTATTAGCGATATTTTAAAAAATAAATTAATTTTGATAATTTTGTCTAAATTTTATTATTTTATTAGAGTAAAACTTACAGATATTCAGCATTCAATTTAATATTGATTCAATTTTTATATTTATTCTTACCCTAGATAGATAAAACAAGTCTTTCTGTTGATAGATATTAAAAAGTAGAAATAGCAATTTAATTTTAGACGTAAGCATGAATATAGCGAAATAACTTTACTAAAAAATAGTCAAGGAGCAAATAAACTATGTCATACGTAAACCGCACAGGTGACGATATTGTTACTGATCCTGCTGTAGTAAATAGAGTTGCTGATTATCATGACCGTGTTCGCTGGGGGCCGATAATTTCTGGGGTGTTAATTGCTTTAGCTACCCAGTTAATTTTGAGCGCCTTCTTCGCGGCTATCGGTGCAGGTAGAGTAGCAGATTCAGGTGCGCCTAGAACAATAGCACCTGATGTGGCTGGTAATGTAGGAATTTGGTCAACTGTGGCTTTATTACTGTCACTGTTTGTTGGGGGATGGATAACAAGTCGTGCATGTGGGCCAATGAACCGCAATACAGCTTTGCTAAATGGCGCAATTCTTTGGGCTACCACTTTGGCGCTGAGTTCTTGGCTATTGGCTAGTGGGGTAACTGGTGCTTTTGGAATTGCGGCTTCTAATGCTGGAGAAGTTATCAACCAAGTACAACAGCCTGGTGGTTTAGCAGTACCTCAAAATGTACCTAATGTCAGCGCTCAACAAACTCGTGATGCTGCTGCTGCAACTTCCAAAGCTTTGTGGTGGTTTGTTCTTGGTTCTTTATTAAGTTTAGCTGCTTCATTAATAGGAGCTATTGCTGGCGTTCGTAGCCCTCGCACTAACACTTATCGTTCTTAGATAATATTGTTTCTGCATATATTTTGAAAGCACCTTAACAAAGGTGCTTTTTAGATTTTGCATTTAATGTTTGTATTGTCCAATCAATTCTGCTTTTGCTAAAACATGACCTTTCATTGCTGTTAAAACTTGTGTTTTCGTCGCACCTGTTCTTAAACCTAACTTTTTATCTAAAGCATAAAGTTTGAAAAAGTAGCGATGAGTTCCGCTGGGTGGACAAGGCCCACCATAGCCAAGCTTACCAAAATCATTTTGTCCCTGTACTCCTTTCAAATCTAGGGATGCAATTTGTTCAGGTAATTGACTAACTGTAGCTGGAAGATCATAAACTACCCAATGAACAAACGTTCCTCCAGGTGCATCAGGGTCATCAACAATTAAGGCAATACTTTGTGTATTTTTTGGGACTTCATTCCAGGCTAAAGGCGGGGTAATATCTTCACCATCACAGGTATATTTAGACGGAATTAAAGCATTACCATTAAAGGCTGTGCTTTCTAGTTTCATGCTTTTTATTTCCTGACGAGATTGCTGGCGATCGCTAGACTGAATCTTGGTATTATTAGGATGACTACAACTCATCATAGATAATCCTAATAAACCAACTATAACAATGCTGTAATCTCTAAAAAATCTGTCTCTACGCATAATTAAGACAGGGAAATTTTGTTACCTACAGTTAAGTTTTATCCTTAGAAAAGCGATCGCGCCCAACATGCACTTCCCACTCTACAACTCTGGCAGAGTCTGTTAACATCCCATCTCGCGCACGAAGGCTACTATTAACAATAACTTGAGCCTGTTCCAGATTCTCCGCCTGAATCACCCAAAGTCCAGTTCCATCATGGGGAAAAAACGGCCTGCAGCAAAGTAGTATACCTTTTTCTTTTTGCTCAAGAAACCATTCCTGTTGATTTTGGTCATGTTCTGGGTGAAATTTTTTGTAATCGTAATATTCAGGAACGGTTGCAAATACAACAGCAAAAAGTTTAGACATGGTGTTTTGTGCAAATTTATTTCAGATTGTAAATTGCTAATTACCACTTCAAAAATGAAGCTTCAATTCCTTGTTCTCGCCTAATTTTGCTGTCTTTCTCAAACCAACTAATTATTTGCTGGGTTGTTAAATCTTCAATAGTAACGTTGTATTCTTGAGCGATTTGCTGTAAGAGTTTATGAGATGAAATAGTTAATCTTGTTAAAAACTTTTCTGGTGAAGACAGCAAAGCTGCGTCAACTTTTGCTGATTCTTCCAAGGTTAAAAACTGGGTTGATGGTTGCTGTGATGGTAAATCCATAAATTAGTCAAGAGTCATTTGTCAATACTGATGAGTCAGATAAATTTCCTCTGAACCCTTAGCTGTTGACGGGATAATTAGTAAAATCTATCACTAATTTGGCTATTAACTTTATCCTAATTTGGATGTGAATGAGAAATTAATTCCGCGGTTGCTGGCGAGCCTGGACTAAATAGCCACAGCGATGCTCACCGTTAATAATCCAGTGGGTACGTTCTACTATACAGTCTGGTAGCACAGCTGCAAACATTTCCAATTCGTGACCGCAGACGCTAGGAAAAGACTCAGCGACGTTGGAAATGGCACAATTATGTTCTATTAAAACAAAGCGATCGCCTTTATCGGCAGAATTTTGCTCATCTGGTTCCACAGAGTGATACTCTGCCATGAATCCTTCCGCTTTTCGCAATTGAACTAAAGTTTCTACCCGTTCTTTTAAGGAACCTTTACCGACGCGATCGCGGTACTCTTGAGCTTTGCGTTCCCATTGCTTTTGTAAAATTGTCTTCATTTTGTCGTGGCCGACGGTTTCTGCTAAGGTATCCAGCAGCGAAACTGCAAATTCACCGTAACCATCACCAAAGCGATCGCTGGTTGTTCGATGCAGGCGATCGCGTCCTTGACGACTCAGTTCATAAATATGTTGTGGCCGCCCCATCCCCGCCTGTGCAGTCGATGAATAGGTAATCAATTCTTCCGTCTCTAAATCTTTGAGATGACGACGAATTGCTTGCGGGCTAACATTTAAAACTTGCGAAAGCTCCAAAGCGGTTGCTTGTGAGTGTTTTAGCAGATATTCGAGGATCTCTTGCTTGGTTGAGGACTGCTGGGTAGTCGCCATCTTAGTCCTAAAATTTTTTTAGAAAATTTGACTTTAACAACATTGTTGTTGTTAATTTAGCGTAAAATGAAGATACATTAAACAACAACGATGTTGTTTTAATCTCCCTCCTTATTCTAACAGCCGTGTGAACCACTCGATAATGCGAGATCGGCATCGGCTAGAAACCAGCCCGTCTTCCATCCTTCAAGAGATCCATTTACGGAACACGAGAGACTACTACCGATGAGTGCCACTGTCAAATCCCTAGTCAACCAACCTTACAAGTACGGCTTTATTACAGATATCGAAGCCGATACCATCCCGCGTGGACTTAGTGAAGACGTTGTTCGCTTGATTTCCGCCAAGAAAAATGAGCCGGAATTCATGCTCGACTTTCGTCTGAGAGCCTATCGCCAGTGGCAAAAAATGGTAGAACCAACTTGGCCTAGCGTCAAATATCCGCCGATTAATTATCAGGATATCATTTACTACTCTGCGCCCAAGCAAAAGAAAGCAAAACTCAACAGCTTAGACGAAGTAGATCCTACCCTTCTGGAAACCTTCGAGAAGCTGGGTATTTCCCTGTCAGAACAAAAGCGACTGGCAAATGTCGCCGTAGATGCAATTTTTGATAGCGTTTCCGTCGCTACTACCTTCAAAGAAAAACTAGCTGAAGATGGCGTTATCTTCTGTTCCATTTCCGAAGCACTACAGGAACACCCAGAATTAATCAAGAAATATTTGGGTAGTGTTGTTCCCATTGCTGACAATTATTTTGCTGCTTTGAACGCCGCTGTTTTCAGCGATGGTTCCTTTGTCTACATTCCCAAAGGCGTAAAATGCCCAATGGAATTGTCTACCTACTTCCGCATCAACTCTGGCGATACGGGACAATTTGAACGGACTTTGATTGTCGCCGAAGAAGGTAGCTATGTTTCCTATTTGGAAGGTTGCACTGCGCCAATGTACGACAGCAACCAACTCCACGCCGCAGTAGTGGAACTGGTGGCTTTGGATAACGCGGAAATTAAATATTCTACCGTGCAGAACTGGTACGCCGGCGATGTTAACGGTAAAGGTGGAATTTATAACTTTGTTACCAAGCGTGGTTTGTGTCAAGGTGTAAATTCTAAGATTTCCTGGACTCAGGTAGAAACGGGTTCCGCGATTACATGGAAGTATCCTAGCTGTGTGTTAGTTGGGGATAACTCTGTGGGTGAGTTCTACTCGGTGGCGTTGACAAACAATATGCAGCAAGCCGACACCGGAACGAAGATGATTCATGTCGGTAAGAATACTCGCAGTACGATTATTTCTAAAGGAATCTCCGCAGGTAATTCTAGTAACAGTTACCGGGGTTTGGTGAAAATCAACCCGAAGGCTGAAGGCGCGAGAAATTATTCTCAGTGCGACTCTATGTTAATTGGGGATAATGCTCACGCTAATACTTTCCCTTATATTCAAGTTCAAAATAAAGCTGCGAAAGTTGAGCATGAAGCTTCGACTTCTAAAATTGGGGAAGATCAGTTATTTTTCTTTGCTCAACGGGGCATTTCGGCGGAAGATGCGATTTCGATGATGATTAGCGGCTTCTGTAAGGATGTGTTTAATCAGCTACCAATGGAGTTTGCAGTGGAGGCTGATAAGTTGTTGAGTTTGAAACTAGAGGGTAGTGTTGGTTAGGTTTTAACGCAGAGGGGCGCAAAGTTAAACGCAAAGTTACGCAGAGAGAGAGAAGAGAGAGAACATGATTATTGAGAATAGTGCAGTTGTGCTGTCGGTGAGAGATTTGACGGCTGAGGTTGGTGGTACGCCGATTCTGAAGGGTGTGAATTTGGAGGTTCGCGCCGGAGAGATTCATGCGATTATGGGGCCGAATGGTTCGGGTAAGAGTACGTTTTCTAAGGTGTTGTCGGGACATCCAGCTTATACGGTGACTGGTGGTGAGGTGATTTTCCAAGGACAAAATTTGTTGGAAATGGAGCCGGAAGAACGCGCTAGGGCTGGGGTGTTTTTGGCGTTTCAGTATCCGTTAGAGATTCCTGGTGTGAGCAATTTGGATTTCTTACGGGTGGCTTACAATTCTCGGCGCAAGGCGCAGGGGTTGGAAGAGGTAGACGCGTTTGATTTTGATGATTTGATTGAGGAAAAGTTGGAAATTGTGAAGATGGATGCGGCTTTCCTCAGTCGGAGTGTGAATGAAGGGTTTTCTGGTGGTGAGAAAAAGCGGAATGAAATTCTGCAAATGGCTTTGTTAGAACCAAAGTTGGCAATTCTGGATGAAACAGACTCTGGTTTAGATATTGATGCACTAAAAATTGTCGCGCATGGGGTAAATCAGCTGACTAATCCAGACAATGCGACGATTATGATTACCCACTACCAACGTCTGCTGAATTATATTGTGCCGGATTTTGTGCATGTGATGGCGCGGGGCAGAATTCTCACCAGTGGCGGGAAAGAACTGGCGCTGGAATTGGAGTCTCGCGGTTATGACTGGATTTTGGAGGAAAGTGCTGTTGAGGTGGGTGTGTAATGTCTATTCAAGTTTCTCCAAGTGCTATTCCTAACTCGGATGCAGTTAGTTTGGTGTCTGCTTTGCTGGATAGAGATGCTTATTTGACTGGGTTGTTAAATCAAGTCTGTGTAACTCAAGCTGATGGGTTAGAGGAATTACGCCAACAAGCTGCAAATTGGGTACGTCACTCAACTATCCCCACCACCCGCGAGGAAGAATGGCGGTTTACTGATTTGTCTGAGTTGCGGGGTGTGGAATTCCAGAAAGCACAGCCAGTTAATGATGTAGAAGCATTAAAGGTAACTTGTCTAACTGATAATCGGTTGGTGTTTGTTAATGGTGTTTATGCGCCGGAGTTATCTGCTGTTAATTTACCTGATGGTATTGTAGTTGGTAATTTAACTGGTTTAACAGTTGAAGGCGATCGCATCCGCAAATACCTCGCTCAAGCTGAGGGCGCTTTGGAAGTCTTCACGGCTCTCAATACTGCTGGGTTGATTGATGCAGCAGTTGTATGGGTGGGTAAAAATGTCGTAGTTGACACACCTATTCATCTGCTGTTTATTTCGGTTGCTGGGGAGACGGCGACTATTTCTCAACCGCGTTGTTTGGTGGTGGCGGAAACTGGTTCGCAGGTGACTGTAATAGAAGAGTTTACGAACTTTGCGGCGAGTGGAGCTTACTTTACTAATGCGGTGACGGAGGTTTGGGTTGGTGAGAATGCTGTGGTAAATCATACTAGGGTGGAGCGAGAAGGCGCAGAGGCGTTTCACATTGGTAAGACTGCGGTAAACCAAGCTCGCTATAGTCGTTATACCTGTAATGCTTTTACTTTAGGCGCGAAGCTATCGCGTCACAATTTAGAGATTTTGCAAACTGGTGAGCAAACCGAAACTACGCTCAACGGTTTGGCGATGATAGCTGGTAAGCAAGTTGCGGATACGCACAGTGCGATCGCTCTCAATTATCCTTATGGTAAAAGTGAACAATTACACAAATGTATTGTTGGCGATCGCGCTCATGCAGTATTCAATGGTAAAGTATTTGTACCTAAACCAGCACAGTTAACTGACGCAGCCCAGTTAAATCGCAATTTGCTACTATCCTCAAAAGCGCGAGTTGATACCAAACCGCAATTAGAAATTACCGCCGATAACGTCAAATGCGCTCATGGTGCAACTGTGAGTCAGTTAGAAGATGATGAAATCTTCTATTTACAAAGCCGAGGAATTGATGAAAGTGCAGCGCGTAATTTATTAATCAACGCCTTCGCTGCCGAAATTATCAACAAAGTTCCAGTTGCTTCCCTAAGAGACATATTGCTAAACACAGTCACTAGCTTTAAGTCCCTAAAAAATGACTAATGACTATTGACAAATGACACTTGACTAACTACCAATGACTTTTACAGCTACCAAAACCCTCGCCGATAAAGTCCGCGCTGACTTCCCGATATTACATCAGGAAGTCAACGGTAAACCCTTGGTTTATCTCGATAATGCGGCGACATCGCAAAAACCTTTGCTTGTATTAAATGCCTTGCGGAATTATTACGAGCAATACAATGCCAATGTGCATCGTGGCGCGCATACCTTGAGTGCTAAAGCCACTGATGCTTATGAAGCAGCACGCGATAAAATTGCCAAATTTATTAATGCTGCATCTCGTCAAGAAATTGTTTACACCCGCAACGCCAGTGAAGCAATTAATTTAGTTGCTTATAGCTGGGGAATGAATAATCTACATCCCGGTGATGAAATTATTCTGTCGGTGATGGAACACCACAGTAATATTGTGCCTTGGCAATTTGTGGCACAAAAAACGGGTGCAGTTATCAAATTCGTTGGGTTAACACCAGAAGAAACCTTTGATTTGGAGCAGTTTAAACAACTGATTTCTGAAAAAACAAAACTGGTGTCAATTGTTCATGTTTCTAACACTTTGGGTTGTATTAACCCAGTGAGAGAAATTGCTGATATTACTCACAGATACGGTGCGAAATTCTTAGTTGATGCTTGTCAAAGTGTGCCTCATACGAAAGTCGATGTCCAAGACATCGGCTGCGATTGGTTGGTGGCTTCTGGACATAAAATGTGTGCGCCAACAGGTATCGGCTTTTTATATGGCAAGCTGGAATTGTTGGAAGCTATGCCACCATTTTTTGGTGGTGGGGAAATGATTGCCGAGGTGTATTTAGATCATTCTACTTATGCCGAATTGCCCCATAAATTTGAAGCTGGGACACCTGCAATTGGAGAAGCGATCGCTCTCGGTGCTGCGATAGACTATCTATCAAGTATAGGTATGGATAAAATTCATGCCTATGAAGCTGAATTAACTGCGTATTTGTTCCACCAATTAGAGAAAATACCCCAAATTCGGATTTACGGCCCCAAACCTGATGCGAATGGAGAAGGTAGAGCTGCGTTAGCAGCATTCACAGCCGGAGATGTCCACGCCAACGACTTATCTACATTATTAGATCAAGAAGGCGTTGCTATCCGTTCTGGACACCACTGCACTCAACCATTACACCGCTATTTAGATTTACCAGCAACCGCAAGGGTAAGTTTATCTTTCTACAATACTCGTGAGGAAATTGACGTATTCATCAAAGCTCTAAAGGAAACTCTTGACTTCTTTGCTGGTATCTTCGGTTAAACATATTCAATATTTCCCGAATAATTGTGTTAATGCTCAGTCTCATACACGGCTGATCATTGGCACAATTTTAGTTTTGGGAGAAATTCTGCAATTAAGTATTGACGCTGATGGGAATTTCAATGATGAATTCTGCACCCTTACCCGGTTGAGAATTAACAGAAATATTACCATGATGACTTTCAATAATTTGATAGCTAATTGCTAAACCTAACCCTGTACCTTTATTAATAGGTTTAGTTGTAAAAAATGGGTCAAATATTTTACTATAGATTTCTGGTTCAATTCCAGAACCATTATCTATAATTCTAATTTTGATAGATTGTGATTCAGAGATTTCAGTTCTAATAATAATTTGCTTTTGCTCCTCAGAATTTTTACTCTCTAATAAATTATCTATGGCATTATTCAGAATGTTGATGAATACTTGATTTAATTGTGCTGGGTAACATTCTACAAATGGCAGTTTTCCATATTCTTTGATTATTTCTATTTCTTGTTTTAGGCGATGATTTAACAGAAATAGGGTGCTTTCAATGCCATCATGAATATTTACTGCTTTTCTATCAGCTTGATCAAGTCGAGAAAAGTTTCTTAAAGACAGCACAATTTCTTTAATCCGATCAGTACCTATTCTCATGGATGATAGAATTTTTTGAAAGTCTTCAATGATAAAGTCTAGGTCAATATCACCAAATTCATCTTCCATGAATTTTTGAGCTTCAGGATACTCTTTTTGGTAAAGTTCTATTAACCTTAAAAGAGTATGAATATGCTCGTGGAGATAATGGAAATTCCCATGAATAAAACTAATGGGATTATTTATTTCATGGGCTAAACCGCCAACCATTCTTCCCAAACTAGACATTTTTTCTGTTTGAATTAGTTGCACTTGAGTTGTTTGCAACTTATGAAGAGTCGTTTCTAGTTCCTTTGCTTGGAGTTTCGCTGTTGCAGTAGCAGTTGAGAGGGCTTTAAGGTTGTTATAAGCTTTAGAATGATAACGAATACGAGCAATTAATTCAATGGCATCTGGTAATTTGATGAGATAGTCATTAGCTCCCGCAGCAAAGGCTTCTGCTTTGAGGATTGGTTCTTCTTTGCTGGATAGCATGATGATGGGAATTTCACGAGTTGATGGATGAGAACGGAACCAACGCAGCAGCATTAAACCATCTATTTCTGGCATAATTAAATCTAACAAAATCACCGTTGGTTCCAGGGCAATGGCATTTTGTAGTGCTGCTGATGGTTCGTTAAGGTAATTGAAAGTAATATCTGTTTCGTTAGCAATGATTCTACTGATTGCTTCACCAAATATTGCCTGATCATCGATTAATAAAATTTTGACATTCTCTGTGTGTAACTTTAATTCACTGACTCGTTCTGATGATGTTAACTGCATACTCACTTGAGGTAATAACATTTGTGTTTTCTGTCTACAAAGGTGAAGCTATCTAGCTGGTTAATGCAATAGTTAATTAATTAAAAAAGTCTTTATAGATAATTTTATTGTTAACTTATTATAACTTAATATAAGTAAATGTGAATATGACTTTAGATATAAATAGTCTAATATTAAGACCTGAAAAAACTAAATTTAAATAATTAAAAATGAACTAAATTAAGTATATTTCCGCAATAAAAACAGTGAATTTACTATAGTAAAACTCATTTTATTTAGCTTAATTTGCAGATATCCGTAATATCTTGGTACAAGCAGGAGCGATCGCCTCAACTGGCAAAACTTCCACGGCGGCTTTTAAATCTACCGCTGCTTTTGGCATCCCATAAACAATGCAAGTTTCTTGGTTTTGAGCAATTGTGTGCCAGCCTGCTTCGCGTAAAAGTTTTAAACCTTGAGCGCCATCTTTTCCCATCCCAGTCAGCAACACCCCAATTCCTTGCTCCATCCAATGATCTGCCACACTTTTAAATAAGACATCAATCGATGGCCGATAGAAACAATTGGATGGTTGTTCATCATAGTCAAAACTCAAGTTAGAACTCATAACGAGATGATGATTTGTCCCAGCCAAGAGAATTTTTCCTGGTTGCGGTCTAGAACCTATACTGGCTATTTCCACGGGTAAGGGAATTTGTTCATTCAACCAAGTTGCAAAGCCTGGTGCAAACTGAGCATCTAAATGCTGCACAATCACTACAGCTGCTGGAAAATTTTGAGGAAATTGCGCGAGAATCTTCACCAAGGCTTGGGGGCCACCAGTGGAAGCACCAATGACAATGAGTGGTGGTAATAATTTGGGAAAAAGTCTAGGTTTTTTGGCTGTTCGCAGTTGGGGAGATTTGCCAATTAATTTGGCGATGGTGGCAATTTTCTTTAATAGACCTGTACTACCCTCAGCAGGTGTATTGATGGCATCTAGCGCCCCATAGGTCATAGCTTCCAAAACATTAGCCGCATACAAATTCACATTGGCAGTGACGATGATAATCGCACAAGGCGACTGACTCATAATTTGCCTTGTGGCTTCCACTCCATCCATACAAGGCATCAAAACATCCATCAAAATTAAATCAGGGGTATCAACAGCACATTTGCTAACAGCTTCTGCACCATCGTAGGCAACCCAAGCCAAATCATACTCTGGGATTGTGGCTAACATCCGTCGCAAGGCTTCTACCACTATCCGCATATCGTTGACAATGGCAATTCTCATTACTCATCCTTGACCAATTAAGTCAATTACGGCTTGTAATAAAGTGTCATCATGAAAGCTGCTTTTGGTGAGATAGTAGTCTGCACCTGCTTCTAAGCCTTGAATTCGGTCTTCTTGGCGGTCTTTATAGGAGACAATAATTACGGGTATCTGTTTTAACTTAGCATGAGTTTTGATGTGATTTGTGAGTTCAAAGCCATTCATCCGTGGCATATCAATATCTGTAATTACTAAGTCATAATCACTCCCGCGCACTGCGTTCCACCCATCCATTCCATTAACGGCCACATCAACTTGATAACTGTGATTTTCTAAAAGTTTGCGTTCCATTTCCCGGACAGTAATGGAATCATCAACTACTAATATTCGCTTGTAAGTTTTGGTCGATGTTTGCTGCTTCGCCTGATTTACCTGACTCAATTGCCCACTAGAAACTACTTTGGCAATAGAACGGACTAAATCTTCCACATCGATAATCAAAACTGGAGAACCATCATCCATGAGGGCGGCGGCGCTAATGTTGGGAACTTTACCCAGGCGAGGATCTAAAGGCCGGACAACTAAAGTGTATTCGCCGATAAATCGGTCAACAACTAATCCATAATGATTGAGGCGATCGCTAATCACAACTACTGCTAGTGAGTCGGGATTGACTACAGATGCAGGTAACTCTAAAACTTGACGGGCGGAAATTAACTCTACAGGTTGGTTGTCTAACAAGAAAAACGGGCGATTCTCTGAGGTAGCAATGTCGGATTTAGCTAACATCAGCACTTGCTCAATTCTTGTTAACCCAAAGGCGTAAGGTTCATCCCCAATCTCAACTAACAAGGTGCGAAGGATGGATAGGGTAATGGGTAACTGTAAGTACAAACTCATACCTTTTCCTGGTTGGGAAACTGCCCGTACAGTACCGCCAACTTCCCGCACTGTATTATGGACAATATCTAAACCTACACCCCGTCCAGAAATTTCCGTGATTGTTTGTGTGGTAGAAAATCCTGGTAATAACAGAAATTCCATTAATTCAGCTTCGGTCAGTTGAATTGCCATGTCTGCGTTGACTAATTGTTGCTTGACAACTTCCTGACGCAAAAACTCGATATCAATTCCCTGTCCATCATCAGAGACAGTGATCAATAGCATCCCCGCACGATGGACAACTTCAATCACAATTGTGCCTTCTTCTGGTTTACCTTGAGCTAATCGTTCTGGCGGAGGTTCTATCCCATGATCAACGGCATTACGGAGAAGTTGAGTTAAGGGAGCTTCCAATCGCTCAAGGATATCTCGATCTACCAAGGTAGTTTTACCTTTGATTTCCAGCTTGACGCGCTTACCCAACTGCCGAGAGAGGTCGCGTACCATACGCGGAAACCCTTGCGAACCCTCAGCAAAAGCACACATCCGCGTGGCAATGACTTCTCGATAGGAGCGATGAGCAAGGTTGCCAAAACGTTGCGAAAATGATTCTAATTCGTTGTGCCGATCGCTAATTAAATGCGTACATTCGCTGCTTTTTTGATGTAAGGTACTTAAATGTTCTTGAATGTGTTGATCAAGTTGGCGATCGCTTAATAGTTCTTGTAACTTAGTGACAAGCTGGGATAACTCGATTTGATTAGCTCTGACTTGCAGAAATGAGTCGGTAAATGATTCTAACCACTTGTTGGCAACTATTGTTTCTCCCGCTAATCCCATCAAGCGGTTGAGATTATCTGTACTAACTCGGACTGTGCGGTTTTGCGGACTAACTAATGCTTCTATTGGTGATGAAGCGGTGATTTCTGGCTGTAGAATCTTGACTTGGGAAATAATTGCCGGGATAGTTACAGCATTTGAAATATTGGCGATCGCACTCACTAAAGATTGAATATGAGGATGATTCCCTTGTTGCAAATTGGGGTTGTCGGCGATGTTTTGCAGCATATCGACCCCTTGCAACAACAGATCAACGCAATCTGCTGTTAAATTAATTTTTCCAACTTGCGCCCCACTAAAAAAATCTTCCATCACATGGGCTAGGGTGACAGCTGGTTCAATTTGGACAATTCTGGCAGCGCCTTTAATACAATGGGCTGCCCGCATTAAGGCTGCTAACTCTGATTTGGGATCAGGGTTAGTTTCTAGCGCCAACAAACAGTTATTTAGCACCACAACTTGGGTTTTGACTTCCATGTTGAATAAATCCAACAAAGACATTTGGCTGAGATCGGAGTCTTCTATCATTACTGCGCTTTCCTCGCCAAACTGGTAAATAAGAGTTCATCATCCAAATAGCTAACAGTGTGGGATGTCGGGAAATTTACAGGTTGCCAGGAAAATAACCCTTTAGTGTAAGTTTGGGTTGTTTGGGTGAGCCTTTTAAAAGCGTCGCGTAATTCCCGACGATGAAATCGGTGAACACCATATATTTCATCAACCGGAAATACCCAAGCGTTACCCGCCTTTTCAATCACGGCCATGCGAGAATGTGATACTGGACTCAATCCTTGTCGGGGAGTATCGCTAGATTCGATATTCAACAAGTGGCTTAAGGAAACACACAACAGCAATTCCCCACGAATATTGATTAATCCGCGTAAGACTTGGTTTTGTCGATGGGGTAGGGTATGAATCACACTCGGAGGCGTGGTTTCTTTGAAAACCTGCGCCGGCAGTGCCAGCCATTCCTGATGTAAACGAAAAATCACAACTGTCAAAGTTTCCTTTGTCCGCAAAGCGTATGTAGGTAGATGGGAATTTTTTTCGGTGGGAGATTCCGCCAGTAATTGTGTCCACTCATGACGATATTTTTCTGGCGTTGGGCGTTCTAGTAGGTAGCGACCAGCCGCCGAGTAAATCGGACAATTGCGACAATGAGCGTATGTAGCTAATTCCGCACAAGTGCGATCGCCTTCAATCCCAATTACATTCCAACAACTTTCAACTTGAGTGGTCATAAGTCAATGGTCAATAGTCATTTGTTATTTTTCCCCTTGCCTTTTGGTTAAGCTGCTGCATTAACTGGCGTGAAGGATGCAGGATCATCGCTCTTGACTTTGAAGATCGAAACTTCTTGACGTAAGCCACGAGAAACTTGATTAAGTTGGGCGATCGCTTGATTAATTTCCCTGAGTGAATCGGTAGTCTGGACTGAGGTACTACTTAACTGCACCATTGCTTCACTAATTTGTTGCGCTCCTAGTGACTGCATTTCCATTCCCTTGTTCACCGATGCAAAATAGGGATTTAAATCTTGTACTTGCTGAATAATTTGCCCAATCTGCATACTAATATTGCTGACATCTGTCACACTGCGTCCAACTTCCGCCGCAAATTTGTCCATTTCCATCACCCCTGTCGATACAGAAGATTGCATCTGTTTGACCATCTGTTCTATATCTAAGGTGGATACTGCGGTTTGGTCTGCTAATCTGCGAATTTCTCTGGCGACTACGGCAAAGCCTAGACCATATTCCCCGGCTTTTTCCGCTTCGATGGCGGCGTTTAACGATAACAAATTGGTTTGGTCGGCAACTTTGGTAATTGTCAGGACTATATTGTTGATGTTGTTGGCTTTTTCGCTGATCATGCCCAATCTGTTGGCGATGATATTTGTTGCTTCTGCTAATTGACGCATACTAGTTTCCATTTGCCGCAAATCTTTTTGACTGGTGTTGGCGGCGCTGGTTGTAGTTTGCGACATTGTCACCACTTGTTCCATTGTGTTGACTAGTTCTTGGGATGTGGCGGCGATTTCTTTGGCTGTGGCTGTCACTTGATTTGTTGATGCTACTTGTTCTGTCAGTGTTGCTTCTAATTGTTTGCCAGAAGCGGCTATTTGTGTGGCTGAGGTGGTAACTTGAATACCTGAACCTTGGACTTGACGAATTAAACTACTCAATTTCTGCGTCATCGTTTTCAGTGCCGCCATCAACTTACCAATCTCGTCATCAGCGGTGATTTCCACATTACTAGTAAAATCCCCCGCAGCCACTCGGTCTGCTAAATGAAATGCAGTTTGCAAAGCCCGCGCCAACGCCCGGCTAGGAATGAGAATAATTCCTAAACAAACAGCAATGGTTACAATCACAATACAAAAGAAATTTCCCCAATTCACAAAGACTGCAAAGTTTTGAATTTGATTAGCTTGCTTTTGTCGTTCTGCTAAACTTTGGTCTTCTGCCTCCAACATTACATTCATTTTTTCCCTGATTTCATCCATGATTTTTTTGCCTTTATCTGACAAAATCACAGTTAATAACTCTTGTTCTTGACCAACTCGCTTCATATTGATAGTTGTTGCCAACTCATCCATTTTGGCTTGGCTTAATTTTTCTATTTCTCTAAGAGTTTTAATTTGCGCTGAATTGTCAGAAATTTTGTTATTGATTTCCCACAATGTATTTTTTAATTGTGTTTTTGCTAAATTAAATGGTTCTAAATACCTTTCTTCTTTTGTAATGATGAATCCTCGTTGTCCAGTTTCAGCATCAATCAAAGACTTTTCAAGTTCCTTTAACTGAGTTTTAATTGTGTAAGTATGATTAACCCACTTATTAGACTCTATAAGAGAATTCGTAGTTGAATTAGAAATATAGCTGGCAACACCTGTTAACCCAACAATAATTGCACAGCCACCGATAACAAATTGATTAATTTTAATCCCTTGTGGCATATTATCCTATTTTAATATTTGTATTTATGGAAATAGCAGTTAATACCTAATAAGTAAAAGTCATCATTTATGGATTTGCATCTGCCACAAAAGCTGAACCTAGGTGAATTAGCCATTAATAGCCTTTCTGGAGTCAGATTGACATCCGTATTTGAGGATGATTATTTTGAAATTACGATAAAGTCGGTTCAACAATATTGTTGTTAACTTTGAAGATCGAAACTTCTTGACGTAAGCCACGAGAAACTTGATTAAGTTGGGCGATCGCCTGATTAATTTCCCTGAGTGAATCGGCAGTCTGGACTGAGGTACTACTTAACTGCACCATTGCTTCACTAATTTGTTGCGCTCCTAGTGACTGCATTTCCATTCCCTTGTTCACCGATGCAAAACGTGGATTTAGCTCCTGTACTTGCTGAATAATTTGCCCAATCTGCATACTAATATTGCTGACATCTGTCACACTGCGTCCAACTTCCGCCGCAAATTTGTCCATTTCCATCACCCCTGTCGATACAGAAGATTGCATCTGTTTGACCATCTGTTCTATATCTAGGGTGGATACTGCGGTTTGGTCGGCTAATCTGCGAATTTCTCTAGCGACCACGGCAAAGCCTAGACCATATTCCCCGGCTTTTTCCGCTTCGATGGCGGCGTTTAACGATAACAAATTGGTTTGGTCGGCAACTTTGGTAATTGTCAGGACTATATTGTTGATGTTGTTGGCTTTTTCGCTGATCATGCCCAATCTGTTGGCGATGATATTTGTTGCTTCTGCTAATTGACGCATACTAGTTTCCATTTGCCGCAAATCTTTTTGACTGGTGTTGGCGGCGCTGGTTGTAGTTTGCGACATTGTCACCACTTGTTCCATTGTGTTGACTAGTTCTTGGGATGTGGCGGCGATTTCTTTGGCTGTGGCTGTCACTTGATTTGTTGATGCTACTTGTTCTGTCAGTGTTGCTTCTAATTGTTTGCCCGCAGCACCGACAAGAGTCGCAGAGGTAGTAACTTGAATACCTGAGCTTTGGACTTGACGAATTAAGGTATTTAGCTTTTGCAGCATAGTTTTAAACGATGACAAGATTTGCCCAATTTCATCTTTAGTATTAAAGTCACTATCAGCCAAAGAGGAAGTTAAATTACCAGTAGAAATCTGATTTGCTATAGTTACAGCAGTTTCAACTCTGTTGCCTAAAGACTGAGAAATTACAGAAGTGACAAAAACGGCGATCGCCACAGTCGAAATTGTTACCAACACTGCTAATAAGCTCATCAAGTTGAGCATAATTTTTGTCCCTTCAATCTGTTGCCTCATCATTTCTTTTTGTCGATTAGCGAACTCCTCATTTATTTGACGAAACTTATCGCTCATATCTCTAGATTTTTCGAGATATTGATTAATTAAATCTTTATTTTTCTCAAAGTTCGGTGTTGTAATTGTAAGTTTAACTAAACCATCAAACTCCTCCAACATATTTTGCATTACTTGTAATCTTTGATTTTGTAATTCATCTTCAATCACATTAGATGAGCGATTGAACCCATCCTGAAAACTTTTGTGAAAAATTCTGTATCTCTCCAAGGCATCCTGATATTTTTGTGGATCAAATAAATATCGTCGAATTGCCAAATTCATATTAGCTATGCTCAAAGCCATATCATTTGTGCCGATAATTGCTTCGTTTGATCTTCCCACTTGTCTATAGATGATTCTTGTCTGATTGCTAGTGGCATAAACTATGACACTAAACACAAAAATCAAAACTGTAGGTATACAAAATCCTAATAATGTTCTGTCTTTGAGTTTCCAATTATCTAACATTTTTAGTTTTTTAAATTTAATGATGAGGAAGTATAAGCTTAATAATATAAATAAATTTTTTAGTCTAAAATATTTTTATTTTATAAACAAAAAATAAAAATAGGCATTAGATAAATAGTCAGAGACTCATATTTAAACTATCAAAGCTCACAAATACTAAAATTCCCAAATTCAAAACCAAAGTAACAATTAATATATTTAAATTTTGGTAAAGCTTATTAATTTACTTAAATAAAAGTAAATTTTTCTCAATTTAATTCGATGGCAGTCATATCTTACAGAATGTAGGTTAAACTAGTTTTTTTAACGTTGTAATCTGTAGATGCGCTGCCAAAGTAAACTAGCACCAGCCCTATCTCCCTGCTGTTCTTTGAGTAATGCTAAATGAGTCAATGCTGCTTCATGATTAGGTTGTAGATAAATTGCTTTCCGAAAAGATTGTATAGCCTGCTCATTCTGCCCCATTGCTTGCTGCACTTCACCCAGCAGAACATAAGCCTCAGCATTCATTTGATTTTGATTGAGGTAGTCGTTGCATAGTTTTACTGCATCCTCTAAGCGTCCTTGATTAGCCGCAGTTTTAGCTATGTCTAATAAGTTGGTGTTGAAATTGTTTGCTTTTATTGGTGTCTGGTAAGAAATTTCTGCCTTATTCTTGATAGGAATTTCTGTAGAGGTTTGGGTTGGTAACTGAGAACGAATTGTTGATTGATAATTAGTATAATTGCCCTGAGCAAAATTTTGCGGGTTAATTAACTTTTGATAGGCGATCGCCGAAAAATGCCGCACAGATACCAACTGAGTTTTCATCAGTAATGCAGCTTCAGCAGAGGCAACAAATAATAATCCGCCTGCAACTATTAACCTTTCTAAAATGTGAAGTGTTTGTTCTTTAGTCTGGTAATCAAAGTAAATTAATAAGTTACGACAAAAAACTACATCATAAACCTGTGTATTAACTAAAAAATGCGGATCTGCTAAATTGTCGTTGATAAAATTGACTGACTTTTTGACTGATTCTTGCAGATAATATTCTGAATTTATAGATTGAAAATAGCGCTCCTGAAACTCAAAATTACTACCACGAAAGGAGTATTTATCGTAAATTGCTTTTTGGGCTTTTAACAAGCATTTTTGGCTAATATCAACAGCATCTATACGAAATTGAGCAGATGTTAATCCGGCTTCTAAGAGAGCGATCGCAATTGAATATGGTTCTTCACCTGTGGCGCAAGGTACACTCAAAACTCGCAAAACTTTTTGGGAGTTTTGTGGCAACCATTCTGATAATACATAACTTTTGAGCAACGCAAATGATTCCGGCTCCCGAAAAAACCAAGTTTCTGGTATAATCACGCTATCAATTAGTGCTTGCCATTCTTGCGGAGAATCTTGCAAATAGCCTAAATAGCTGGACATCTGCGATATACCACAATTTACCATTCTTTGATAAATAACACTAGCGATCGCACGAGAACCAATTGAGTTAACATCTAAACCAATTTTGCTTTTTAGTAAAGCTTCGATGACAGATTGCGCCATTATTCCTGTCTTTCAACTAATCTAAATAGCTGTGTTTAAAAGATTTTCTGATAGGATATTTATTTGCTCGGTTTCAGATAACAAGTCTTCAATTTGAAGACAATGAATCATCCCTTGTTTATCTAAGAGCATCTTGCCTAAGTATGGCGCTGCATCTATCTGAATGTGAGAATCAACCAACTCACTTTCCGATTTGTGCAATGTTTCTACAACCTGTTCTGCCATCAAACCTAAAATATGTTGAGTATGATTACCTCTGCAATATTTAACTAAGATAATTCGCGTACTCAAGTTATCATTACAAGGTTTACTCTGCATCAATTGACATAAATTTAGGACTGGTACAATGCGACCACGGTAGTTAAATACACCAGCTATGTGTTCTGGTGTGTGTGGCAAAGTTTTGAGTAAAACCATTGGTATAACTTCGATAACCTCTTGAGAGGCGATCGCATATCGTTCATTACCAATTTTGAAAAGTAACATGAGCATAAATATATTTCCTGATGTTACTTACTCAAGTTACCCATTTTATTCACTAAACGAACTTAATTTTGATATTTACCCATCCGCACATTAAGAAAAGAAAATGGTTTCGTCGCGGGGTTGTTCACCACCGATGCGTTCAATTTTATCAAAACAGCAAGCGCAGAGAAAGTAAAAGCGAATGCTGTCGGTGTCTGGTTTAATTAGTTTGTGCAAGCGCGATCGCAATTTGGCATACTGAGTCTCGGTAAGTTGGCACTCAAAGACGCTATATTGCACCCACTGTCCATAAGATTTCAAAATTTTATGGATTTTGGTGCGACGTTTGTCTTCTGGGACATCATAAGATACAACGACTTTCTTTTTTAATTGGTCTTTCACTCAAACTTCCCCCTGTCAACTATTTCAAAACCAATGGTGGATATTTCTCTGTTTCACCCATGAGATATTTCGCTAATAACCGCGCTTGGAGTTCAAAGGCTTCTTGATAAGTGCATTTGCGCCCCATGACGGGATGTTTAAATTCAGTTTGTTTTTTCTGTTGATATAAGGTCAAGAATTTTTTTCGTCCTTCAGGTGTGAGGGAAACTGCACCGCTTAAGGGTTCGGTGATAAAATCTGCGGGTGTTAGCAGTTGCTTATTTAAGGTAGATAACACTACTGCATCGACAATTAGGGGGCGAAATTCTTCCATCAAGTCTAATGCTAGAGAAGGTCTACCATAGCGATCGCAATGCAGATATCCTAAATATGGATCAAAGCCTACTATATTAATCGCCCCTTGGACATCATGGCGCAATAATGAGTAACCAAAACTGAGTAAAGAATTTACCGGATCTTTTGGTGGACGGCGCAGGCGGTGAGAAAATTGAAATTCTGCATTTTTAATTAGCTGGTTAAAGCAACCAAAATAAGCTGCACTACCAGCACCTTCTAAACCGCGTAATGAGTTGATGTTGTGAGTTGTGTCAATGGGTGCGATCGCTTGTTCTAATTGTGTAATCTTCTTAGATAAATCTATATCTGAACATTCACGTTGGCGACGAGTCAGGAGGTTACGGTAATTTTTCAATTTACCACGTACAAACCCTTGGACTACATGAATTGCTTGGGGTGATTCTCCGGCGGCTTGCCATTGGGCTTTGCGGACAAATATGTTTTTGGTAACTTCTGGTTCTATGCGTCCTAAATAACGACCATTTTCTGTTAGGAATGTTAGGGGAATGTTGCGTTCTAGCAGTTCGGAAATAACGGCGGGCGAAACGGTAGCGCGTCCTAAAACTACTACACCTTCTATTTTGATTAGTGGGACATCTAAAATTATCTTTTTCTCGAATTTGACGCTGAGGCGTTCATCAATTTTGCCAATGAAGGCATCTTCTTGGGAAATGTAAACTGTACCCATGATTGTTTCCTTATTAGAGTAAAAGAGAGTTTTTTAACGCAGAGTGGCGCGGAGGGTAGCGCAGAGTTTCGCGGAGGGTTTAGCTTGCTTCTTGGTAGCGTTTTACTTTATCGGCTGATTGAGGGAGACATTGAGGAGATAGGCTGCATCCATCACAGCGTTTTGTTTTGATGGCTTTGGGCATTGCGCCTGTAAATAATAGCATTTGGACGGCTTCAATTGTTGCGATCGCACTCTGTCTTAATTCTTCATTAATTTCTACTAGTTGGCGTTGATGTGAATGGGCATAATAAATATAGCCAGTGTTGATAGTTTTGCCTGTCATTTCTTCTAAACACAAGGCTTGAGCGCAGACTTGCAATTCATCATTATCCCATTCACCTTTGCGTCCGCGTTTGTATTCAATGGGATAGCATTCACCGTTTTCTAATTCAATTAAATCTGCTTTGCCGATAAGTTTGTACTGGTCTGATTTCAACCAAATTGCGCGGATTTGCCAAGTTTCATCACGCTGTCCTTCGCCTATAGTATGGACGCGATCGTGTAAAGTTGTGCCTTCAATTGTGTATTGGTTATCAATAAATTCGCCAGCACAAAACATCCGCCAGCAACGATGTGAACAGTAAGCATATTGGTTTAATGCTGCGATCGGAACATATTCGATATCGTT
Source organism: Nostoc sp. C96 (assembly GCF_059384975.1). NCBI lineage: Bacteria > Bacillati > Cyanobacteriota > Cyanophyceae > Nostocales > Nostocaceae > Nostoc > Nostoc sp. C96. The sequence continues at coordinate 5,154,054 of NZ_CM182020.1, forward strand.
CATAATTTTATGATTGAGTAAGTTGTGGATATGATTTATTCACGCAAAGATGCAGAGAGAAAAATTTATCTCTAGTAAGTCTATAAGAGTATTTATTACTCTAATCTCTAGTCCCTAGCCTCTAGCTCCTAGCCTCTCTTCAAATTCGACGCATCATACCTAAGCCCATCGTTGTTTTTCGTCCAACACCTGCATATAAAGCAAAGTTAGCTAAGGTGTTAAGTTGCTTAATTTGGACGGATTCGGCTTCACCTAATATTCGATAATTAACTTCGCCAATAATGCCGATAAATTTACTGCGAGAGTCGGCTAATATTTCTGTGTGGATGTTAACAAAAGAAGGGAATATTGACTCAAGGGAAATTTGAGAAAATTCTATCCCGCTATATTTATTCCACCGCGAAAGTAGGGAATTGAAAACACATTCTCTGGTGGGAAGGGTGGTATCATATTGTCCTTGGCGGAAGGCGGTGGGTGTGGCGAAGGTGAAGTTAAGTGAGCGTTCAGTTTCACTAGCTTCCTCATACAATTGAGTGTAGGAGCAAGCATTTGCCCAAGGTTGCGTTGATTGGGGTGTTCCTTGAATGCTGGTAATATACAAGTCAGCCGGGCCAAGATGCCAAGGGTGATTAGGATTGAGATTTAGCCATAGTTGCGTTAGTTGACTAAACAGGGTGTCATCTAATAAGGAAATGCGCCACCAACAATGTGTTCCGGCGGGGATTGGTTGTTGATGTTCCCAGCGCAGTTTAGATCCTCCCTTACCCCCCTTCAAAAGGGGGGAGTTAGTGCTACTAATTTGTAGGGGGGAGAGGGTGAAGGCTTTGTCTGCGGTAGAATCATGTAAGCGATCGCCTAATTCTCGATCTACAGAACTGACAAGAGTTAAAAATAAAGCGTGTAAATGTCTACCTGTGAGATACTGCTGTGGAATTGGTGACTGAGGAAGCAAGTTAAGAACTAGGCTGTGCGGCATACTTTTTTTTCTTTGTGGTAGACTGAGCAACTCTAGATTCGATGGTAAACTCTGGTATTTCTACGAGTTCAGCATCGCTTAAAGTATACTGTTCGCAAACTAAACTCAGGCGGCTTCCTGGGGTTTTCACAGCGTTGACAGAATGAGTTAAGTCGCCTTGAAAGTAGAGTAAGGTATTCATCTGCGGCTTAATTTGGCCTAGTTGGCGTTTCTGAGATTTGAGTACTAGTTCACCGCCTTCCATATTTTCTGGTACGCGCACATAGAGAACGCTGACAAAGGTAGGCGGTTCAACGGTTTTGCAGTAGGAACGCAGAGAACGATCTATATGGGGATCGACGCGAGAACCTTCTTTGAGGAGTAAGGGGTTGAGGTAAAAAGCGTTACAGTTGGGTTGGAGAGCTAAATCTAAGTATGGTTTGAAGTAGGGGAATTTTTGCTCTACTGTGGAGATGTGCGATCGCCTGAATACCACAGAAAATCCCTTAGTACCGACAAAATCGCGGTTGAGGTTGTTGACAGCAAAGTAAGGACAAGCGTGAATTTCTCCCCACAAGTTATTGAGGTAGTCGCTGGGGAAGGCGTTGGGTTGTTGCTGATAGTGTTTCACGAGTGGGGAGCGTTGCGGGAATAATTAACTACGAAAATGATATGCCATCTGAGCCGGAAGTTTGATGTCTTTCAACTCTCTAAATTGATAGTATTGCCCTCGCATTTGCACATTTTGAATTAGACTAACAGGAGGCATATTCACCACATCATAGCTAATCACTTGATTAGTAAACATCACATCTAAAGGATTTAGAGGATATTTGCAGGTGAATAAACCTTCAAGAATTTGAGGTTGAGGTAATGGTTCAATTGTCACCTCAGCCTTACTCATCCATTTACCTAGACGAATCCATTTTGGTAATTTAAGTTCTTTTTGGGAGATAACAAAAAACTCAAATATACTTTCCGGTGCAATTTCCTTAGCTCTACCAAAACTAGGGATATTTTTCTGCGTTTTCTCCATCTCTACATGATAGTTATTATTCGCATACTTCCAAGTATTGAGAATGGCAGAATGAGTGATTGCACGCGCCGGAGTAACATAAATACCCTGTTGATTAAGCGGCGTTAAATGCTCCTCATATTTTGGTACTTGTTCTGGACAAAAATAGCGATAGGAATGTTCTTCTGCAACAGTTGTAGAGTAGACTTCGCTATCAACTAAACCCAGCGCATAGCAGAGAGCATAATTGTGAATTACTGGCTCAGTTTCGTAGAGTCTCCCAATTTCACGCGTCGCATAATATAAGCTGTCGTGGAGTTCTAATTTACAACGGTAAATTGACACCATTACTCTTTCCCCGCTTTAGCAGCAGTTTTCTTTTTGCTAATGTGCTTATTGGCGTAAGCCTTGGCTTCTGCATCAGCCTTTTGCAAAAGTTCTTTAATACCTTTTTCGCTACCTGTGAGAGTTTTAACTTCATTTAGCAAGGGTGCAAAAGTATCGCCAATAAAGTCAGTATGAACGATAAATTCGTCAGCCATTAATGTTTCAATTGCACTTTTAGCAGCAGTAATTACATCATCTTCATCCAAAGGTTCAGGCGGATTTAAAGTATTGTTAGCTTTCATTTGATCATATATTGCTTGAGTCCAACGCAAATTACTCGTAATTTCTCCGTCTGCGAATACAACACCAATTAATTCATTTCTCACGCGTCCTGTGCGGGTTGTTTGTGCGCCGTAATGACGAGTCCGTATGATGTTATTAAAAACGTAAAGAAAACCAGCTTCTGTAGGGTCTTTGAGAGTGACAATACTAGGGAAGAAAACTTGCGGTCTGATGTGGTCTTGTTGATTAATTCGGCTAGTAACTTCACCCGGTTTAGAACCATCTTCACCTTTAGAAGCCATTGTCCCATTTTCAAAAGGTGCATTAAGGGTAAATGTTTCGTGAGATTCATCAAATGGTGTGATAGAAAATGCTGTATCAACAACAACTTTTGATTTTTCGGAACCAGAATCACCAATAGCAAATCCATAAATAATACAATCAGGATTATCCATTGCAAAATTGACGTTATATTCGCATTCTTTAGCTGTCATTAAGCCATAGTTACGCAATAATTCTCGACCAACTAAACGCTCCGGTGTAGATTGCTTGCGTTTGAACATCGATAAACGGCTAATTGTAGTTTTGTCTTTTACTCCAGCCTTAACTCGTGCTTTATTCAATTCGCCATCTGTCTGAAATAGAGGATAAGATTCGGTGATGCGAATAGTCAAAAAGTGGACATATTTACCCATTGGTTTGTATGGAATTTCAGCTTGAAAGAATTTGGGTTCGACTGTTTTTAGCAATGCCATGATATATCTCCAATAATTGTTGATGTTTTTAAACAGAACTTGGGAAATTAATGATTACTCATTTTCATCATTTGATTCAGCAGGCTTGTCATCTCTAGCTGCATTTTCTTTGTCGTCTTCTAGACGATATAAAAATTCACAAGTATCTCGAATTAAGTTGAGTTGTCGTCCTGCTAAACGAGCGCGATCGCCTGCAAAAGATTTCTCAAATACCTCCTCTACAAAATATCTGGCAAAATCTAAAACTGCTTGCCGTTCTTCCTCCCGTTTACTCATCACCCAGCGTCCTTCAGCAGTGGAAGAATGAACGCGATCCATAAGTTTAAAAACTTCTGCTGCAACAGCCGCAACTAAGGTTTCTCCATGAAACACGCTTAATTCAGCTTTGAGTATAGTGTCGGCTGCAATATCAATTGGTTTTAACACAGCATTAGCTTTGGGATTATAACGCTTATTTGCCCTATAAAAACGGCGATAAAGTTCTGTTAATTTCTTCGGATGATTGAGACTTGATTCTTCTCCCACAATTATTTCCTCTTGGATAGGGTCAAATTTTGCATAAGGGTCAAAACAAGGATAAAAATGATAGGTATAAAGCCGAATTTTTTCAATTCTGGCTGTTTCTATTCCTTGGTTACGTACCCAACGATTGAGGTAAGAAAATACATACAAAGGACTGGTTTCAAAATCCTTGGCTAATTCCGTAAATCTTCCCCAGTTGGCATCGTAACCAGACTTTCCTTGTCGCGCATTCACATCTAAATGAATGGCGTAAGCGGCGGTAAGCACATTTAAAGGTGCGGGGTATTGAGTACCGTTTTCCTGCCAACCTTCAAGGATGTAGTCTAAACGGAAGCGATCGCGTCTCACCAATGCACGGAACGCATGAGGCGCACTATCAAGGAAAACGCTTTCCTCAAATTCAGCACCATCATTAAACGGTGGAATTGGCGACTCAGAAACCACAGTTTTAACATCTAAAATCATCGGAAAAGCAAATGCTAACCAACTAGGCATTATCCAAGATTCGGTATCGGTGCTGTCTCGTCCTGGCGGCAGTGCCATGAAGTAAAATGTTAAAGGTTGGTCTTCAGGATAAGAAAGCTTAAATGTGCGGTCTTTTTCTGGCTGTAAGTTTTCATCAATCAGGAAAGTATCAACGCTTTGGTATTTTTCTCGCTCCAAGTTCGCTTGTAAATCTTTACTGATAAAATGATTACGAATACTCGTATCAAAGCGAGTTTGAGCAATTCCTGTATAAGCTTTCTGTAAAAACTTATTGGTTTCTGGTGTGAAGTAATAAGTCGGATAAAAGTAGAGATAGCGATATTTGCCGTCTTCAAATTTTTTCCCTACTGCTTGGGTTTGATTCATCAAAATCTGCCGCAGCATCATTTCAATTGCTGCAATGCTTGAGATATTACGTTTAGCGTTTGAGCCTCCTAAATGTTGTTTGTTAGTATAAACTTGGGGAGTAAAAAGAACGGCTGACTCCATTTGTTCTGTTACTGTGTAGGCAGAGTGGGAAATTGAGCAAATGAGTTGTCGTCCACGGCTAGCTTTTTTCGCAGCGTTGTAATTAGCTAATTCTTTAAAAAATATTTCGGCTTGCTCATTAGCTGATTTTTGTTGCGTTTCTGTCGGCAGCATAATGACGCGATCGCACCAATCTCTTAAATCTTTCCATTCATCAGGCAGAGTGTATTGATTAATGATTGGTTCAATAATTTCTATCCAGTGATTAACCAGATTTTGACAAATTTCCCGAACTTCTTCTTGCCCTGGATGATGTTTCAGATATTGTGCTGCAATATAATACCAGTCATAAGCAATGCCTCCCGTATCTTTTAGTTGCTGAAGTGCGATAATTTTAGATTTATATTCAGATAAACCCAAAAAATCAACAGCTATCTCTGTCAGATTGACATTTGGAATTGGAGGCAGTTCTTTATTCTTTTTAATTACAGCTTTAACTCTATCAATATACTCTTTCCAAAATTTTCCAGTGATTAAAGCTCCTAATTCTGCCAAATGATCGATGCGAATATCTTCTGTAAAATCAATCTCGATATTCTTATCTAAAACACCTTTACGCTGAAATTGCGCTAAATTGTTACCCTTATCTGCTGCTTTGCTAGTTTTGACTTTGCTTGGTACTGCATCTACGGTAAACTGCATTAAACCTTTGATATCGAGGAAGAGATTGTAATAATCAGCATATTTCATCCCAATATTTCCCCGACTGAAGCCAACTTTTCTAAGTTGCAGTTGGTTAGCACAGAGTTTTTTGATGGTATTGATAACGCGATCACTTAATCCTTTTCTACTAATTGCTGGCGCATCTTTTCTAGCTAAATAGATTACTCCTGTGGGTAGATAAAGCAGTATTTCATAGTAGGTTTCATCCTCAGTATTCAGGCTAGTGTGTGCTTCCATCAAGGCATTATTAACTACATTAGTTAAAACACCTCTATTTTCAGCAATGCTATGATAAGTAAGTTTTAATTGTCCATCACTTAAAAAGTGGAGAACTTCTTTTAGTTTGGGGTGTTCTGCGTCTTGGGGATGTTTAACAATTGAGGCAAGAGAATCAGCCAACAAGGTTAAACCAGAGAGGCTACGCAGAGTGCGATCGCGCAATACTGGATTCAAGCCAAATTCCGAAAAATTCCAGTTAGTATCCCAGCGACTTTGTGCATTATAAGCCATGCACAATAAATCATCTATATACTCTCGATAACATTCTGGATTGTCTGGATTGATAAACTTATCTAACCCTAACTGACGAACTTTTTCCGCAATAATTTGACGATGTTCTGCTAACGGTAACTTGCGGCAATCATTCGGTACATCAGGGAACTTTTCAAAGTCATGTAAAATAAACCCAGAAATTACTAAACGCCGTTCTCTTTCTTTGACTACTCGCCGGACTGTTGTATCGAGTTGCTGTAAACGTCTCTCAATTAAGTTAGCAGGGAATAATCCATTGAGTAAATGTGTATTCAGTGATTGATCGGCTGCATTATCTCGCCTAACTTTGCTTTTTCCTTCTGCTTCTCGTTTTTTGTCAATTTCATCAAAGAATTTACCACCTTTTGCGGTTACACCAATTGCTATGCGTAACAAGTTGGGTAAAACATACTCGGCAAAATCCGCCATTACTGTATCTTCAGGATTTTGAGCCTGAATTGCTTCGCGTAGTAGCTTGAGTGTGAGTAATTCACCTTTAGTTTCGATAGTGCGGTCGCCATCACTATCAAATCCAAAATCACCCGATAACCAATCATTATCAGTCATTTCTTCTATCTCCAAGTTTTTAATCCACTTCTTCTAAAAGTTTTGCTACTTGTTCAGGATCAGGAAGTTGATTTTTTAAGTATTGAGGTAATGTAGAAAATACTTTATAAGTCGCTACACCAATTGGTTTATTTGATTCTCTCAGTGCATATTCAACAATGGTTTTGTTCTTAGATTTACAAAGAATAATTCCAATTGAGAGATTTTCATCTGGAAGTCGAGATAAATCATCCAATGCGGCTAAATAGAACTGCATTTTTCCTACATATTCAGGTAAAAATTCTCCAGTTTTTAACTCAACTGCAACTAAACATTTTAATTGACGGTGATAAAGCAACAAATCAATAAAAAATTCCTGCTCACCAATTTCTAAGCGATACTGACTACCAACAAACGTAAATCTGCCACCCATTTCTTGAAGGAATGGTTCAACTCTTGCCAAGATTGCTTGTTCTAGCTGCCGTTCAGTGTGTTCATCTGCCAATTCTAAAAAATCAAAAGTATATTCATCTTTAACAGCTAGTTTTAATTGGTTACGAATCTCTGCTGGAACATTCTGGTCAAAGTTAGTTTGATTTAGCAGAGTTTTTTCATAAGTTTGATTTTCAATTTGGTGAATCAAAACATTCTTTGTCCAGCCAAATTTGCGCGTCATCCTAATATAAAACTCGCGTTCTAAGCCATCTTTGCACTTCTCTAAAATGACTATATTGTGAGTCCATCCAATTTCTCGCACCATTGGTGCGAGTTTTTCATTTGTCGCGTAAGTTTCATAAAAAAGTCTCATTCGCCAGAGGTTAGCAGCAGAAAATCCGCTAATACCAGAAAACTCTGTCTGCAAGTCTTTTGCTAACTGTTCGACTACAGATTTACCCCAGCCTGCTTCTTGCTGACGACTAACAATCATCTGTCCAATATCCCAGTAAAGCGCAATCAGTTCTCTATTGACTGCCTTAAGTGCTTCATACTGGGCAGAACGAATGCGTTGTTTTACTTCCACTAGTAAATTTCTGTAATCGTCTGAAATTGGGTTATTCATAGCGGTAAATGTTCAACTTATTCATCACGAACTGAACGACGCGCATAGCCTAAACAGGCTTTTATATCTTCTCGTTCTAACCAGGGATAACCTTCTAACAAAGTTTCGATAGTGTCTCCCGCCGCCAGCATCCCTAAAATATGTTCAACCGCAAGGCGGCGACCACGAATAATTGGTTTCAAAAGTTTTTGTTCGTTGCTAATTTACCTGGATTGCCAGACTACTAGATTGTTTTATCTTGTGTACACTCGAAACAGCAATTCTATCTTCTAGGCAGAGATATGAATCAATGACCTTCCGATTACAAGTCGGGTGTACGCTGCAAACAGAATCTTAATCTAGTGGATAATGAAAATCTACGAGATTCTGTAAATTCTCATTTCGACAAACTTGGTGTCCGAAATTTGTCTCTAAAACACTGATGCGATTCTCAAGGTCAGCTAAATGATTAGCTTGAGTGGCATTTTGGAGTCTTACTGCTTCTATTGCGTCAACTAAATAGTGAAGTTCCCTAAGTACCGTGCGGATCAGGTGGAGGTCGGCATTCTGGTTCTGCATTTGAGATTGTTTCATTTGCATAGAATAAGGTACAGTATTTTACGTTCACAGTAATTAACCATAGAAGGTCTTTTACTGTAACTAAAACTTGTGTACTATAGTAGCAGTATAAGTCTAAGGTACTCAAATCCCTATCAGGGATTGAAACAATTCTCTGTGAACGTACTACTGTTCCTTGTTCTGCCTTAAGACTATGAATCATCAAAATCCCTATCAGGGATTTAAGCCGCAAGCAATCCATGTCTCATCTCCTTTGCTTTTGAACGTGTACGCTAACGTATCTAATAACAACGCAGAGTGACCAAAAGCGATCGCATACGGTGCGTTAGCATCATGAAAGCTGTACTGATCGCTAATTGGATAAATTTGAAAGTGCATCGGTAAACGTAGCCGCATCCGCACCTCCGCCACAGGACGGCGAATTACGTAAGAAACTAAACCTTGTTGTTTTAGTTTTTTATTAATTGCACCAATCCATTGATTGTCAGGTTGCCAAATTTCCACACCTTTTAAAACCTGAACTTTCCACGCATCAGCAATTGGCTGTAAGTCTCCAGAGTAGGTAAACTTCCAGTTCAGCCGTTCCTCTCGGTAGGAACGCAGTTTCATAAATGCTAGACAGTGATCAAATCGACCTTTGGCTATAGGTTGTCCGGTGCGTTGTGCAATTTCTTTGAGTGTCCGTATAAAAGCCGCTTCCGTCCACATTTCAATATCTAAATTGCCCAAAATGCCGGGTAAGTCGTAGGTTTTAAATCTATCTAACTCATTTTCTTCGGTTAAATCATATAAGCCACATTGCAAAGGACTCGAACCTCGAAAGCTTGCCGCATCTTCAGCAATGGGATTTCCTGATTTACCTGATAGTGCTTGCCAGTCTTTTGCCCATGCTGAAACACGTCCACCCACAGGTTTTAAACTAGTTTCAAACACATCCTCACAAGCTTTTTGAAACTTCTCGCGGCTTTGGGCGTACTGTTGTTGAATTGTGCGATCGCCTAATTTATAAAACAAGTAAAATGATTGCACTGCACCCCATCGACGATAGTAGCCGCGAAAGTCATTAATTTGTCGATATTTATCAGCAATTGTATTTTGTAGAAATGGGCGATCGTAAATTTCACCTATTTTTAAAGGTGGCGTTTCTCCTTGAAATAATCGCTCAACTAAAAAGTTAGGCACAAGTCCATAAGCGGTAAAACTATCAAACTTAATTACTTGTCCATCTTTCTCATAACCGTCGTGTCTGCCTAACCTTCCCAAGCGTTGAATAAAATTACCTGCATCGGAAGATTCAAAAATCAAGAAATTGATTTTAAAATCAACGCCTACATCAATTGTGCTAGTCCCCAAAACTAAATCAGCCGCAAGACTTCGCTCTTTTTCACTTTTACCTGATAGCCCCGTATTTTCTCCAACTTTTAAGCCATGAGGTTGTAAAATTTCTTGAAAGAACGGAGTTAATCGCTTGACTGCGGCAATTGAATTTAGAATAATTGCGCCTTTACTGCCTGGATGCTGCTGAAATTGTTCTAAAATTAAATTACTATTTTCTTTCAGCCAAGTTTCCGATGCTTTAAAACTCGGTTCTAAAGGAATAAAATTCAGAGAAATTTTTCGCGCTACTTGCCGCCATCCCTGCGATCGCAATTGCTCTTCTTGTTCTAAACTATCAGGAAATTGATATTTATTCTCGTCTCTCGGATTAATTTCTCGACAACGGAATCCAGCTTTTTTTAATCGCTCAATTAAATTACTATCTGGTGTAGCTGAAAGAAATAAAAATTTCTTGCGGCTGTTAGTACACTTAATTAACAACATTGTGTTAATCACACTGGCAATTTGAGGTGCAGCGAAAACATGAAATTCGTCAAAAATAAATAAGTCAAAATCTTTATCAATTTTGCCCCATAATTTATCAGGACTGTCACCATTAATTAGATAAGCCCCGCGATGTAAATAATGAAAAATATCAGGGTTGGTTAATAATGCTTCTCGTTGATTTGTTAAAGTTGCGATCGCAGCACTTTTTTTTAACCCTTCATTTTCTGCATAAATTTCTAAATCAGACCCACTTAATCGCACTACACGGGGTTTATCTCTAGGTTGAAATTCTGCAATATATCCTTGAATTTGTGTTTCTTGGTCACGCGCCAGTTCGTTAGTTGGGTAAAGTCCAATTGCAGAAAACTCCCCTTGAAGCACTTCTAAATAAGCCGCCAAGCTTTTACCATCACCTGTCATTGCGGTGTTAAAAACTACATCAATATTAGGGTCACGCAAAGCCTCTAATGTTGCTGCTTGATGCCAAGATAGTGACCAATCTTTTGGTAATTGCACTCCGTCAGTAGTGGGGACGGTTTGAGAATAAACGGGTTTGAGAGTAATTTTGTAACTTTCGGACATAAACTTAAATAGTGTCCGTAACTGGTTGTTAAAAACAATATTGGCACGCAGAATAAAAGTTGACAAGAGATTACAAGTATAAAGTGTACGGACAAATTTGATGAGTCGAAAAGGTCAATCTATTACACTGTCGATATCAGAACATGATAAAGCTGAGTTAGAAAACTTAGCTCTGGAATTCGGGATGAAATGGGGCGATCGCCCGAATATCTCCAAATTAATAGAAGCGATCGCTCGTCATCAATTAACTATTGGTAAAAATCACGACTGGTCAGAATCGCGTATCCGTGCGCTTGACCGAGCAATGCGAGTATTAGCAGACATCGGACAAAATGAGCAGGCGCAGATAATCGCACAATTATTACTCGAACGTAGCGAACTACCAATACCTCTGCGAACCGACATCGAAAGTTTTTTAGGAAACTTACCCCCGCAGTGGCGTTTAGAAATAGACCGTTACATCTTACGCCAGCAACCGTTTCAACTCAGTTATCAGGATGCGAGACAACAAGTATGGAATTTTACTGTACGTTACGCCAAAGTAATACCACACGAAAAGCGTCAATATCTTGACTGCTGGTGTGAGGAAACCCAAGGTAACTTTGATGTCGAAGAACTACAGCACAATTGGAGTTTGCGTTTAGATAGGATACAAGACGCTGCGGTTTTACCTGTTGGTGGCGAATGGCGTTTGGGGTTAGCAGAGATAGATGTAGAACTACATTTATTGGGTAATTTAGGCTTTGCATATCAACCCAAACCAGAAGACAAAACAAATGAATGGCTACCAGATACACGAAAAGTGCGGCGAGTTGTGAGGCGTGTCTCTAGTACCTTTTGGTTTATTCGAGAAGTTATGCAATATGCACCAGATTGTGTGATTGTAGCACCGGAGAATGTGCGATCGCTCATCAAAGAAAAACTAAAAATTCTATGCCAACATTATGATTTAAACGTGAATTCCTGAGATAAATTTACCAAGGTAAACGCCCGGAATAATTATTTCCTCGGCGTTCTCTTTCTATATCCAAACGCTGTTTAAGTATTCTATATACTTCTCTTGCCAGAGTGTCCAATTTTTCTAATTCGTCTTTTGAAGCAGAATCTTCATTCGTCAGAGAATCATTCCGATTTTCCTCAATTGAATCGCTTGAATTTGAACTTTCAAAGCGTGCTTGTATAACTTGACTAGAAGTTTCACTGTTGGAAAATTCAGCCTTATTTATAGTTTTAATATGTTTTAAGTTATTGTTTAGCTGTTTCTTATCTCTGAGCATTTGTATAACCCTTGTTGGCCTAATACTATCAACTTTATTTTCACCAAACAATTCAGAGATATTTGACCATGAAGTTGGGATATCTTGTTCTGTTAATTTTTGGATGTGGTAAGTAGGATTAGAAGAAACAAGCACAGAATCAGGAATATTTTGTGCGTCTATTTCATCGTCAGATTTAGCTGATATGAAGTCTGATGATAGAGAAAGAGGTTGAAAAATAGATATATTTTTTAATGCTTTAGATAGTAGAGGAATTTCTGCTTTTCTATAGGAATTTTTCTCTGTTTCTTTAGTTTGAATAATTGTTGATTCTATATCAGTGGTTAATGGTGCTTCTTCTACTAGTTGCGATGTAGTTGGTAAGCCATCAATTTTTGGACTCGCATAAGAATCATTACTATCTCGTTGCGTTGGGATAATTGCTGAGTTTACATCAGTAGTTGATAATGTATGTTTTGCTGGTTGGTTTGTTGTTGATAGACTCTCAATTTTTGGACTAGCAGCAGAATCATTACTATCTCGTTTTGCTTGAATAACTGTTGAGTCTATACCAGTATTTGATGATAGGTTTTCAGGTGCTTGGTTTGTTATTGATAAACTCTCATTTTTTGTACTAATAACAGAATCATTACTATCTCGTTTTGCTTGAATAACTTTTGAATCTGTGCCAGTAGTTTCTATAACTGGTTGATTAAAAATGGAATCTCTAGTTTGCAGTTTTTCTTGAATAATTGTTGAGCCTACACCAGTATTTGATGATATGTTTTCTGCTGGTTGAGTTGTGTTTGATAAACTCTCAATTTCTGAAATCGCAGTAGAATCGTTACTGTCTCGTTTTGCTTGAATAATTGCCGGATTTATATCAGTAATTAATAATGGGTTTTCTGAAGGTTGGCTTGTTGTTGATAAACTCTCAATTTTTGAACTCGTAGCAGAATCATGACTATCTCGTTTTGTTTGAATAACTGTTGAGTCTATACCAGTAGTTGAGGATGGGTTTTCTGAAGTTTGGCTTGTTGTTGATAAACTCTCAATTTTTGGACTTGCAGCAGAATCATGACTATCTCGTTGCGTTGGGATAATTGCTGAGTTTACATCAGTACTTAATGATGTGTTTTCTGCTGGTTGAAATGTTGTTGATAAACTCTTAAGTTTTGTAATCGCGGCAGAATCATTATTATCTGGTTGCGTTTGAATAATTATTGAGTCTATACCAGTAGTTGAGGATGGGTTTTCTGAAGGTTGGCTTGTTGTTGATAAACTCTCAATTTTTGAACTCGCAGCAGAATCATTATTATCTCGTTTTGTTTGAATAATTGTTGAGTCTATACCAGTAGTTGAGGATGGGTTTTCAGGTGGTTGATTTGTTGTTGATACACTCTCAACTTTTGGACTTGCAGCAGAATCATGACTATCTCGTTGCGCTTGGATAAATTTTGAATCTTTAACAGTAGTTTCTATGACTGATTGATGAGAGACGGAATCTCTAGTTTGCAGTTTTTCTTGAATAATTGTTGCGTCTAAACCAGTATTTGATGATGGGTTTTCTACTGGGTCAGGTGTTGTTGATAAACTCTCATTTTTTGTACTAGTAGCAGAATCTTTACTATCTGGTTGCGTTTGGATAATTGCTGAGTTTACATCAGTAGTTAATGATTGGTTTACTGCTGGTTGATTTGTTTTTGATAAAATCTCAATTGTTGAACTCGCAGCAGAATCATTATTATTTCGTTTTGTTTGAATAATTGTTGAGTCTATACCAATAGTTGAGGATGGGTTTTCAGGTGGTTGATTTGTTGTTGATACACTCTCAATTTTTGGACTTGCAGCAGAATCATGACTATCTCGTTGCGCTTGGATAAATTTTGAATCTTTAACAGTAGTTTCTATGACTGGTTGATGAGAGACGGAATCTCTAGTTTGCAGTTTTTCTTGAATAATTGTTGCGTCTAAACCAGTATTTGATGATGGGTTTTCTACTGGGTCAGGTGTTGTTGATAAACTCTCATTTTTTGTACTAGTAGCAGAATCTTTACTATCTGGTTGCGTTTGGATAATTGCTGAGTTTACATCAGTAGTTAATGATTGGTTTACTGCTGGTTGATTTGTTTTTGATAAAATCTCAATTGTTGAACTCGCAGCAGAATCATTATTATTTCGTTTTGTTTGAATAATTGTTGAGTCTATACCAATAGTTGAGGATGGGTTTTCAGGTGGTTGATTTGTTGTTGATACACTCTCAATTTTTGGACTTGCAGCAGAATCATTACTATCTGGTTGCGTTTGGATAATTGCTGAGTTTACATCAGTACTTAATGATGTGTTTTCTGCTGGTTGAAATGCTGTTGATAAACTCTTAAGTTTTGTAATCGCGGCAGAATCTTTACTATCTCGTTGCGTTTGGATAATTGCTGAATTTATATTAGTAATTAATGATGGGTTTTCAGGTGGTTGATTTGTTGTTGATAAACTCTCAATTTTTGAACTCGTAGCAGAATCATGACTATCTCGTTTTGTTTGAATAACTGTTGAGTCTATACCAGTAATTAATGATGGGTTTTCAGGTGGTTGATTTGTTGTTGATAAACTCTCAATTTTTGAACTCGTAGCAGAGTCGTTGCTATCTCGTTTTGTTTGAATGACTGTTGATTCTGCAACAGTAGTTGCTATGACTGGTTGATGAGAGACAGAATCGCTAGTTTGCAGTTTTTCTTGAATAATTGTTGCGTCTAAACCAGTATTTGATGATGGGTTTTCTACTTGGTCAGGTGTTGTTGATAAACTCTCATTTTTTGTACTAGTAGCAGAATCTTTACTATCTCGTTGCGTTTGGATAATTGCTGAGTTTACATCAGTAGTTAATGATGGGTTTACTGCTGGTTGACTTGTTTTTGATAAAATCTCAATTTTTGTACTAGTAGCAGAATTATTGCTATCTCGTTTCGTTTGAACAATTGCTGGGTTTATATCAGTAGTTAATGATTGGTTTACTGCTGGTTGATTTGTTACTGATGAATTCTCAATTGTTGAACTCGCAGCAGAATCATTATTATCTCGTTTTGTTTGAATAATTGTTGAGTCTATACCAGTAGTTGAGGATGGGTTTTCAGATGGTTGATTTGTTGTTGATACACTCTCAATTTTTGGACTTGCAGCAGAATCATGACTATCTCGTTGCGTTGGGATAATTGCTGAGTTTACATCAGTACTTAATGATGTGTTTTCTGCTGGTTGAAATGTTGTTGATACACTCTTAAGTTTTGTAATCGCGGCAGAATCATTATTATCTGGTTGCGTTTGAATAATTGTTGAGTCTATACCAGTAGTTGAGGATGGGTTTTCTGCTGGTTGATTTGTTGTTGATAAACTCTCAACTTTTGGACTTGCAGCAGAATCATGACTATCTCGTTGCGTTTGGATAATTGCTGAGTTTACATCAGTACTTAACGATGTGTTTTCTGCTGGTTGAAATGCTGTTGATAAACTCTTAAGTTTTGTAATCGCGGCAGAATCATTACTATTTGGTTGCGTTTGGATAATTGCTGGATTTATATCAGTAATTAATAATGGGTTTTCTGAAGGTTGGCTTGTTGTTGATAAACTCTCAATTTTTGAACTCGTAGCAGAATCATGACTATCTCGTTTTGTTTGAATAATTGTTGAGTCTATACCAGTAGTTGATGATGGATTTTCAGGTGGTTGATTTGTTGCTGATAAATTCTCAATTGTTAGACTCGTAGCAGAATCGTTACTATCTCGTTGCGCTGGGATAACTTTTGATTCTGTAACAGTAGTTGCTATGACTGGTTGATGAGAGACAGTATCTCTAGTTTGCAGTTTTTCTTGAATAATTGTTGAGCCTACACTAGTATTTGATGATAGGTTTTCTGCTGGTTGACTTATTGTTGATAAACTCTCAATTTTTGTACTAGTAACAGAATTATTGCTATCTCGTTTCGTTTGGATAATTGCTGGGTTTATATCAAGAGTTGATGATGGGTTTTCTGCTGGTTGATTTGTTGCTGAGGAATTCTCAATTGTTGGACTCGTGGCAGAATAATTACTATCTCGTTGCGCTGGGATAACTTTTGATTCTGTGACAGTAGTTGCTATGACTGGTTGATGAGAGACAGAATCTCTAGTTTGCGGTTTTTCTTGAATAATTGCTGGGTTTATATCAGTAGTCGATAATGGGTTTTCAGGTGGTTTATTTGTTGCTGATAAACTCTCAATTTTTGAACTCACAGCAGAATTATTACTATCTCGTTTTGCTTGAATAACTGTTGAGTCTATGCCAGTATTTGATGATAGGTTTTCTGCTGGTTGATTTGTTGTTGATAAACTCTCAAGTTTTGGACTCATAGCAGAATCGTTACTATCTCGTTGCGCTTGGATAACTATTGATTCTGTGACAGTAGTTGCGATGGCTGGTTGATGAGAGACAGAATCGCTATTTTGCAGTTTTGCTTGAATTACTGTTGAGTCTATACCAGTATTTGATGATAGGTTTTCCGGTGGTTGATTTGTTGCTGATGAATTCTCAATTATTGGACTCGCAGCAGAATCGTTACTATCTCGTTTTGCTTTAAGGACTGTTGATTCTGTAACAGTATTTGCTATGACTGGTTGATGAGAGACAGAATCTCTAGTTTGCAGTTTTTCTTGACTAATTGTTGAGTTTATACCAGTATTTGATGAGGGGTTTTCTGCTAGTTGATTTATTGATGATGAACTTCCAATTGTTTGACTCGTAGCAGAATCATTGCTGTCTCGTTTTGTTTGAATAACTGTTGAGTCTACGTTAGGGTTTGATGATAGGTTTTCTACTAGTTTAGGTGTGTTTGATGAACTCTCAATTTTTGAAATTGTAGCAGAATCGTTACTATCTTGTTTCGTTTGAATAACTGTTGATTCTGTGACAGTAGTTGCTATGACTGGTTGATGAGAGACAGAATCGCTATTTTGCAGTTTTTCTTGAATAATTGTTGAGTCTACACCAGTATTTGATGAGGGGTTTTCTGCTAGTTGATTTATTGATGATGAACTTCCAATTGTTTGACTTGTAGCAGAATCATTGCTGTCTCGTTTTGTTTGGATAATTGTTGAGTCTTTAACAGTATTTGCTATGACTGGTTGGTGAGAAACAGAATCTCTATTTTTCAGTTTTGTTTGGATAATCTCTGAGTTTACGCTAGTAGTTGATGATGGGTTTTCTGGTAGTTGAGGTGTGTTTGCTAAAATCTCAATTATTGGACTTTCAGCAGAATCGCTACTATGTTGTTGCGTTTGGATAACTGTTGAGTCTACGTCAGTGGTTGATGGTGTACTAATATCTAAGTTCACATGAGGTTGAGCTAAGTTTATATCAATATTATTATTTGATAATATATTTCTTTTTAACGCCAAATTTCTGGGAGCTAATTTCTGCTGAATAATTGTTGAATTTGAAGTAGGTTTTGTTGCTTTATTTGCGTTTGGTAGATTTAAATCGTTGAATCTTTGTGAGGTAGATTCAGAAAAAAAAGGGGAATCTTGAAATTGCTTATCTATTATATTAGAATATATAGCCTCTGAATTTAAGAAGATTGAGGGATCAAAATTAGATAGTGATTTTGATCCTAATGGCGATAAAAATTTGGGACTAATTAATTGTCGTCCCCAAGGTTTATGAGCTAGTAAAGGTCGCTTTATCCCTAGATTTAAGTCTGGTTCTGAAGGTTGGGAGGAAAAACCTGTTGTCAGATTTTCTGTCATATATTATTAATTACTAGAAAATGAACCTGAGCTATCGCGTCCAGAAAGAATCGATGCACCGCCTGATCTTGTTTTATCAACTTTTAAGCCTTCGTAAGTTAAAGTTAATTCTTCAATAGCGACTGTGCTAGAGTCTGCACTTAAACTTGGTGCTTTCCATGAGATAGGTACAGCACCAATTAAAGTCCAACATTGCATGGTTTCGCCTGCTTGATTAAAAACTAAAATATTTACGTTACGTCGTTCTACTGCGCCCGTTAAAATTTTATTAATCCAATTCCAAAATGTTAGGTCATCAGTAATGCCACGTTTAAGGGTAACATCTGAAAAATCTGCGGGATTTAACAATACTCTTTGTTGATTATTAACACCACCTTCAGCAAATTTTTCAGTTTTGATATTAACACCCAAACCTTGGCATTCTGTAAAACATGCAGTAATATTACTTTCTATTTCTACATAAAATCTATTAGCGGTAACGTAGTTTAATTCTCGGCTATTATTAGCCATTAGTCACTCCTATCTAATTTTTAATTCGTTATTTTTGTTGTTGTAAGTCTTCTTTCATAAGTTCATACACTTTATCGGTCAGCTTTCCTAGTAATTGACGATCGCTTATTACTTTAGCTGCTAACTTTGCTAGTTTTTTTTGCTGATCACTATCTTCGTTCATATATCAAAAATTACCAAAATAGATTTATATATATCAGCAAAGTTTGCATCTCGACTATTAGCCAATAGTCTACTTCTTCTCTACTGATTATGTAATGGTACTAAGCCAGCCTTCTCTAATATCTGCTGTACTTCTGTGGTTCTCAGCATTTCCGCAAATTTTTGACCAATAGGCGGACGGCTGTTATCACCTGGATACAATACAACTAATGGATAACTTAGTGGATAGCTGCCTGTTGTAAAAACTTTAATATTAGGCTTATAGCTGCCTTTATCGTCACATAAATCAGTATTGGGATCTATTGATTTATCATTATCTTGTACTAAAGTTTGAACTGCGGGTTTATTACCGTCTGCTATCGCTAAAGGATACGCAGAACATTGGCCAAATACTTGACTAAGTGTTGCAAAACCTATACTCCCTGTAGCCTCTTTTTCAAAGTCACTCAATACTTGTTGAAGCATATTGATGGTAGATAAAGATGTGATATTAATTGTAGAGTTTTTTAAACTATGGAAAGCATTAATGGCACTTTCACTTTTGAGTATTCTATGTTCAAATATTCTGATTGATTCTGCATTATTTGGCATGTAAAGTTTTACTGGTAAATTAGGTAGATTTCTTCCTTTTAATTGGTTCCAATTAGTAATTTTACCTGTATATAAATCTTGTATTTGCTCAATACTAATTTGACCATTTAATGCTTTCGGTAGACTTTGATCACGTTTTGAGTAACTAAAAGCCACAAATACAACTAAACCATCATAAGCAAATACTTGATGTTTTAGTTCGGGACTAAATTGTTCAAGCATATTAGCGATCGCAAAGTCTGTTTTGCTTGATTGCACATTAGCAATTACTTGGTCTATACTCTCTTTTTCTTGATAGCTTAACTGCAATTGAGGCTGACTTTCTTTTAACTTTTCTTCTAGGGGTTGATTTTGCAATATCAAATTTTTTTGTCCGCGGATAAAACTCCAAGTACTGTCTTGTTCACCGCTATAGTTAAATTTCCCCGCAGGGACACCCGTCACGCTTTTTAAACAACAAACTACTGGTTCTTCAACTATACTTTCTTGGTATTTAAATTTCTGGATTAGCCAGCTAATTATTCCTACTAAAAATAATGCAGTCAGAATACTTAAAATTAATATTGAAGGTCGATAAAATTTATTTTTTTTATTTTCGGACTTTGCATTAATGATTAATACTTGTCTAGGTAAAGCTTGATAAATATTCAATAATGCTTGCCGTGCTTCTTCGGCATAATTAAATGGTATATCTAGTCCTAAAAGTTTGAATAAAAAAGCTTTAAAATCTGGAGTTACTGATTGCCAATATTGTTCTTTTTTTGGGTCAATATCTGCATTTAAGGTATTACCTGCTAACAGATAAAAAGCCACATAACCTAAGTCTACTAAATCTTTAGCAACAGTCGGAATAATATTTTTCTTAGTTGATAAATCAAATAAATTTTCCCATAGAGCTAAATCACTTAAATGAATAAAAAACTCTTTGGTATCTGCCATAATCAGCAGACTATCTAAATTAATATTACCGTGGGCGATTCCCTGTTGTATTTGTCCAGTTGGAAGACTAAATTTTTGACCGTGGAGAAATTGCAGAGTTTGTAATACTTGGTCAAGAACACGGTACACATCCCTCTCTGACATTGGTTGGTTATTATTTGTCAGGTATGTTCTCAGGGTGGGATAAGCATCAATATTACCATTAGTAACAAGATAACAGCGTTCGGCAACTGGATCAGCGATCGCATCCCAAGGAAAATTCAAGCGAATATCTTGAATTCTTCCATCAGCTAAATTCAGGCCAGCCAGGCGTTCAAAGGCTTGTTTTCGGTCTCTAGTTTCCTCGGCGTTAAAAGCCTGTTGGGGTAATAAATATTCTTTAATAATTGCTGGTTGTTGGTCTGTTAGCTGAATTCCCTGGTATAAACGACCTAGACCGCGATTTCCGATATAGCTATCGATGCGATATCGCCCTTTATATCCCCGGAATTCGGTTTTTGGCGGGATAATTCCTGTAAAACCACAGTTTTGGCAGGTTTTAGACGTAGGGTTTTGTTCTAGCGTTTTTTTGGGCCATTCACAGCCTAAAGGATTTCCCATCCAGCAGCGATATTTGCGGTAGATGACATCCATCCCTACAGCCGTTGGTGGTTGCAGAGTTACAGGTGTTACAAGCGGTTCCGGTTCTGCAATTGGTGGGTTTTCAGCTTTAGGGAAAAATCTCTGAGGTAATTTGGCTTTGATTTGTTCATAAACCACGACGGAAACCCTTAGCGATCGCTCTTATCTGCCGCATCCTACACTGAATTTTTGCCCAAAGCCATTAGACTTTCCGCTAAAAATTTTTTACGCCTCTGTGTAACTTAGCGTTAACCTTTGCACTCCTCTGGTTGAAAAAATCAAATACCTGTAATGATAAAACCTGCCCAATAATAAGGATGATTATATGGCTTTTTATCAGGAACTATTTTGCTAATTCTATATAAATGAGTGGCTAAATAAGTTCTGATTCTTAATTCGTCAGGATGCAGGGTTTTAATTAAATTTTCATACCATATAGTCAATTCTCCGGCTGTAACTTCTTGTAACCATGTAGTGGCTTCTGTTAAAGCTGTAATTGGTGATTTATTTACCTGGAGTCGACGATAAAATTCGATAATTAATAAAGCATTAGCAGATGATTCGACGTTCCAAAGAGTGCTAATAATTTGAGGAACTCCCCCACAAAGAAAACTATTAACTATCGAGACATATTCTGTAGTCACACTCTGGTTCAGATGACTCGCAAATTTACAGGCTGAGAGTAATACTAAGTCGTAACTAGTAAGATTTTTTTGACAGATTTCTGTAAGTGTAAGTTTGTCTTCATCTGCTAATATCAATTCTGATTTTGTTGGTTCAACAAAATTGTTAATAACTTGACCTGTAACATGAAAAATATTGTAATTTTCAGCTAAAGCCTTCTCTACACTAGTTTTATTAGCAGCTTCCTCCTGAATACGATGAGGATAATCAAACATTTGGCTAATGACTTCGGATTCTAACTTGGCAAATTTTGGTGGAGAATAATTTGCCCTAGCTGGAGATTCAATACTGAGTAATTTTTGCTCTCGCAATTGCTCTATATTTCTCGGTTGTAAGTTTAAACCTATTTGGATACTAGGTAAATAATTAGTAATAAATCTCGACTGAATATTTGGGTTGTCTGATTCAGCATTAGGCAGATTAAACAGAACGTGTAAAGGTAATCTTGATAAATCGCGGTGGGGAATTAAAATTAGATTTGTGATGCCTTCAAGTTCTTGGGTAATTGTGGAAATTTCCAGAATTTTTTGCAGATGTAAGAGTCTTTGCTCCATCTGCGATCGCCAAGAATGATTGCTTTTAGTTTGTGGGTCTTGGGCTTGGTCGCAATAATCTTGGTAAGTTTGATGCCAATCTTCTAACCAATGTTCAAATGCAATCAGTCTTCTAGTTGCTTCCGGTAAAGGTAACTCTTGCAGGGGCTTATTAATTTCTGATGAGATATTTCCTAATTCTTGGACGGGAATAAACACCAAAATAGGTGAGGGAGCGCCATCTTTAATAATAAATGTGTGCAGAGCGGCTGGACTAATATGCCAGTAAATAATTGCGGTGGTGGGGTTCAGTAAATGTTGAACTGAACTATAGTTGAGGGCATAAATTTCATCTTGCCAGCTAAACAGCAACCATTGTAAACAAGCATTTTTTATCTGTTCTGCTAGTTCCCAAGCTTCTACCAAATCCCCAGATTCTACTAAGAAATCAACTCCTAATTGCCCAATCCCGGCAAATTTGAGTGCTAAGTGTTTTTTACTTTCATCAGAACGCCCAGGGTCATTAAATAATTCTTGCAATAGATTAGCGGCACGTTGTTGCAATTCTTGTGCTTGTGTAGTTTGCCCTAAACCCAACAGGACTTTAATTAAAGATTGCAGTATTTCTAAATGTAGTTGGGGAAAACCTTCCCAACTAAGAGTTAATAATGCTTGATTGTATTCAAATACAGATTTGCGCCAATGTTGACGGGATGCAGGTTGTTTTTTACCTTGCTCATAATGGGTGTTCCCAATAGCTAAATGCAGTCTTCCCCAACCTTCGGGGTGGGTATCTGGGCGGATATGTTTTAAACCTTGTTCATAGCTGGCGAGTTTACCTGCATAACCACCTTGTTTTAAAGTGGGGTTAATGACGGCGACGTTAGTTAATAAATGCTCTAGTGTTTCAGTATCAAGTATATGACCGATCGCCGTACCTCGACCAATCCAAGCTTCCCAGTAATCGAGTTTGATTTGTAAGGCGTTGTCATAAGCCACGATCGCCTCAATATAGCGTCCTAGATAAAACAGGGCAACTGCCTGATTGTACCAAGCGAGGTGAAAGTCCGGTTTGATGGCGATCGCTTTTTGATAGGAGGCGATCGCTTCTTCTCTTCTGACTAAGTTATCTAGCGCTACACCTCGGTTATACCAAGCCAAATAGAAATCAGGTTGCGCCGCCAAGGCTTTATCCCACGAGGCGATCGCTTCTGACCACTGTTTTAAATTAAACAGCACCACACCCCGATCAATCCAAACTTCGTAATAGTCTGGTTGTAGTTCTAACGCTTGATTGTAAGAGGCGATCGCTTCTGCATATTGCTCGCTGACCGCAAAAGCAATACCTCGGTAATACCATGTTTCCGGGTCTTGGGGTTGCAATTCTAAAGCTTGATCGTAACTTGTAATTGCTTCCCAAACTTGCCCTAATTTCAGCAGCGCCAAAGCCTTACTCGCCCAAGCTTCTGGATAATTGGGATGGATTTCGATCGCTTGACTAAAAGAAGCGATCGCTTCGGCAAATAATCCCAATTCTCCCAAAGTACCGCCGCGATTGTACCAAGCTTTGTAATGGTCTGGTTTCAGGTCAATTGCTGTGTCATAGGCCGCGACAGCTTCGGCGAAACGTTCTAAATGGAACAAAGTTAAGCCGCGATTAAACCAATATTCATAAGATTCCGGTTGCAATTCAATGGCGCGATCATAAGAAGCGATCGCATTTGCCAAATCTCCGGTTTTGGCTTGTTGCAAACCTTGATAAAACCAAGCTTGTGCTTGAATTGCTGTATTTGCCGGATTAGTTGTCGTAGTCGGAGACGGGTTAGCTTGTGTTGTCAGATTCATCGCCAACTGCTGTACTAAATGTGCGCTTTGATCTAACCTTCCCAACAATTCATCTAGAGTATAGGCGACATTTGGATCTAACGTTGCTAAATACTGCTCCCAAGAATTTCCTGAATATTCTTTTCTGACAAGTCTTGTCTGTTCTTCAGGATATTCCCAAGACAATTCACTTAAATTACCAATCACATCTTCTGCTGCCGGAGCCAGAAACGCTACTGCTGCGGTTGGAGCAAATTCCTCTCCAGTATATTCCCAAGAGATTTTTTCCTGATTTTCTGCTGCCATTTCCTGGGGTGGTGTAGTGGTGAATTCTTCCCCTGTATACTCCCAAACTGATACATCTGTGTTTTCTATTGGATATTCTTGGGGTGATGTACTATCTGCCAATTCTGCTTCTGTGTAATCCCAGCGGATTTCGGCTAAGTTTTCCGTTGCAGTTTCCTGGGGTGGTGTAGTGGTGAATTCTTCCCCTGTATACTCCCAAACTGATACATCTGTGTTCTCTATGGGATATTCTTGGGGCGATGTCCTATCTGCCAATTCTGCTTCTGTGTAATCCCAGCGGATTTCGGCTAAGTTTTCCGTTGCAGTTTCCTGGGGTGGTGAAATGGTGAATTCTTCCCCTGTATACTCCCAAACAGGTACATCTGTATTATTGATTGGATGTTCTTGAGGTATCGTCCGAACTACAAATTCTTCCCCTGTATATTCCCAAATGATTTCTTCGACATTTTCTGTGGAAACTTCATCAACTGCGTTTGCTGGCGGTTGTGCAGTTGCTGGAGGCGCTAATTCGTCATACTCCCACAACGATTCACCCAAGTTACGCAATAAATTTTGTCCCGGAGTATTTAACATCGGGTCACTTTCTTGAGTCTCCGCAATGGCTTGCTCCCATTCATCCGTATCCCGCGTTATTAATCGGATACCAATGTCATAAGAAAGTTCACCAACTTTGCCAATGTTGAGTTCCCCAAGTTGTACCAACTGCGTCGCTAACTGCTGATTAGGTGCAGGTGAGATTAACAATCTTTCACCAAAACTGAGCAACCAATCTATCCAACGCTCTGTACTAATCCGGTCTTCCATACGTTGAAGATATCTGATCGCCCATTGTTGTCCCCGTCCTTGATGTACCCCTTCTAGCAGTTGGGTAAACAGAAGTTCCAAATCAGCATTAGTTAATTCAGGAGGTGGTTCTACCATCTCCTGTTCCCTAAAGGTTTTTAAAGTCTGTTTACTACCAGTGGGCTGGTTTGAATGTGTTTTAAGCCACTGCCATAGCTGCGTGAGCATCTGCACATACTCTGAAGGTTTTGTTTATCCTAGATTGTAGCGATCGTTATGTCAAAAAAGCCTAGATTTGCGTGAAACCCACTGCTATTAACGGGTTTATCTGGTAGATGTTTATCAAAAATATACAAAACTTTGTTAGTTGTTATCCATTGACTCAAGCTGGCGCTTCATCTGAAGTTGAGTTATTAGGCATATAGTATTGATTCACCAACTCTTTAATAATTACTTCTGGATCATCAGATTCAATTCCCAGTTGCTGAGAAATCTGCTGGCGTAAGTTGTGATCTTCCTGCATCATGCCAAACAACTGCTCTAAGGTGACAGTTTGATAATCTCCTTCTGAGCCATTGTCAACTGTTTCTGTGTCTTCTGGTTCTACGTAGTTTTCTAATGATGGGAATGTGCTGACAGCATCTGGCCCGTCATATTCCCAGATAGATTCACCCGAATTACCAGAATTCCGGGTCAACAGCTGCATCCCAATTTCGTAAGCCTCATTACCAATTTCGCCGACACCTAAATCACCCAGTTGGACTAACCGCGCGGCTAACTCGTTATTTGGTGTAGGTGCTGCTAGTAATTTTTCGCCAAAGCGGCGTAACCACTCTATCCAACGTTCTGAAGAAACACGATGTTCAATATTGTGCAGCCACTTGAGCGCCCAAGCCTGTCCTCGCGCCTGATGTACTCCTTCTAAAAGTTCGGTGAACAGAAATTCTAAATCTGTATCACTCAGAGGCGGTGCTGACTCTTGTTGGACATTTACCTCGGCTTTTTTAGAAGTCGATTTTCTCCCAAACAAACTCTGGAAGAGGTTTTTGAGCCATTGAATTAACCGCTTGAGCATTTGTCGCACCATAAAGTGTATTGTCTACCCTAAGATTGTAGCGATCGCTCTGGACGATGGCGTTGGTGCAGTTAAGAAAATGTACATTGTTAGTCATTAGTCAATAGTCATTAGTCAATGGTCTATAATCTTTAGTGCAAATGTACTATAATAAAAAACAGACACGCTGCGTTTAAAATATGTGAACGCCAAGTTAGGCGTTTAATCTCAAATTTATTCTGAAAATGGACTGACATTTTCCTTCCATGCCTTACGAACCCCTGCACCACAAGTATCGTCCAAAAAGTTTTGCTGAACTAGTGGGGCAAGAGGCGATCGCTACCACCTTAATTAATGCTATCCGTACAGCTAAAATTGCCCCGGCTTATTTATTCACCGGGCCAAGAGGTACGGGTAAAACATCTAGTGCCAGAATTCTGGCTAAATCTCTCAATTGTCTCAAAAGTGAGAATCCAACAGCCGAACCTTGTGGTGTTTGCGATGTCTGTCAGGGAATCACTAAAGGCTATTCTTTAGATGTAATTGAAATTGATGCTGCTAGTAATACTGGTGTCGATAATATCCGCGAACTCATCGAAAAAGCACAGTTCGCCCCAGTGCAGTGTCGGTATAAAGTGTATGTGGTCGACGAATGCCACATGCTAAGTACCCAGGCATTTAATGCGTTGCTAAAAACACTAGAAGAGCCTCCTAAACACGTAGTGTTTGTTCTCGCCACCACAGATCCCCAGCGAGTTTTGCCGACAATTATTTCTCGTTGTCAGCGGTTTGATTTTAGACGCATTCAACTAGAGGCGATGGTGAAGCATTTAAATGCGATCGCCTGGAAGGAAAGTATTGAGATTTCCGAAGAAGCTGTCACCTTAGTAGCGCAAATATCCCAAGGTGGTTTAAGGGATGCGGAGAGTTTACTTGACCAACTAGCCTTGTTATCTGGGCAAGTCACACCCGATAGAGTGTGGGATTTAGTAGGTTCCGTCAGCGAACGAGACTTGTTAGCATTATTGGGTGCGATCGCTCAAGATAATCCAGAAGCAATTTTAGACTGTAGCCGTTATATTCTCGACCGAGGTAGAGAACCACTAACTATTCTGCAAAATCTCGCCAACCTCTACCGCGACTTACTCATTGCCAAAACCGCCCCCAATCGCCAAGATTTAGTAGTTTGTACTGGGCAAACTTGGGCATCCTTAATTGAATTGTCACAAAATTTACACATCAGTACAATTTTGGCAGGACAACAACACCTGCGAACAGCGGAAGTTCAAATTAAAAATACCACTCAGCCGCGTTTGTGGTTAGAAGTGACATTACTCGGATTATTACCCAGTGCCAGTATTCAGCCAGCCGCCACAGTTGTTTTACCAAAAGTCAGCATACCTGCACCACAAAATCATCATCACCCATCACCACCAGCAACCGCAAAACCTGCTCCCCCACCTTTAAACGCGCAACCCGTCTCACCGCAGCCTTTACAACCAGTTACCGCAGAAGTAATACCTTCAAATCCGCCACCTATCTCGCCGTCACAGCCTGTACAATCAGTTAAGCCTGAACCTGCTGCCCCAGAAGTCACACCAGAAACTGCACAACCAGACTTAACAGAAATTTGGCAGCAAGTACTGAGTAATATTCAGTTACTTCCCCGCCGCGCATTGTTAGGGCAAATGTGCCATCTGATTGAGTTTGATGGCAATACTGCGCGCGTAGGTGTAAAACCTGCATGGTACGACAAAGTTAAATCTGATCTCACTATGATTGCAGAGGCTTTTCAACAGACTGTAAATCGCAATGTTGAAGTGAGTCTCGAAAAAGCTACTGCTGCAACTTCTTCTACCGCCAGAAAAGAACCCTCAAACAACGGTTCTAATGGTATTCAGCAGTCTGGACTTGCTAAAAACAACAACCATCATCCAGCACCACAGGCGTTTACACATCCACCTGTACAAGTACAGCAACCACCTGTTACACCTCCACCCGTCAAAACTGAATTTTCCGCAAATGGCAATGGTAATAGTAACGGTACTGCTAACATCCAATCACCCCCACAACCCACACAAAATTCTTCTGAGGAATGGGAAGAAGTGACTAGAGCCGCCCAACATTTAGCACAATTTTTCGATGGGCAAATTGTCCGTTTTGCCGATGATGGTTCAGATTTATCTGGCTCCATCATGCCATCTGACTGGGTAGAGGAAGTGGAGGTTGATGATTAGAAGGTAAAAGTAAAAAGGCAAAAGAATTTTATCTTTTGCCTTTTATCTTATTCAATTTTATTTTTCTATTCGGCACTACCAGAATGCACTGTTTTTACCCATTTCAGGCGCTTTGGTCTGATGGACATCCGCGCAGTGGTACTACTCATCACTACTAACCAGTGCAACATATATAATGTGCCGCGCAGGGTTTGTAGTAGTAACACTGGATAGGTAGCAACAGTGAATTTTTGCTCTTGACGTATCCGCCGCAATCCGGCAAACATACCAAAAACAGACATAGACACAGATAAGGTCGTGACTGGGCCTAGCAGTGGTAGGCGATGCCGAGTAATTGCCATTAATAAATCTGGGATGGCAGCTGTTGGCAAGATGTACATGGTAATCATAAACATGAGCATATCCCAGGTTTTGCGGGTACCCATGCGGTTTTTCAGAATCAGATCCCAGTAATCTAAATAACGCTGATAGCCACCTTCTGCCCAACGGTTGCGCTGATGCCAAAGGGCGATCGCATTGGTGACACCTTCTTCTTGCACGGCTGGGGAGAATACGCACTCAATATCCCAGTTGTCCAAGTGCAAACGGAAGGTCATATCCAGATCATCGGTGATGGTTTCCTCATTCCATCCACCACAACTGTCTAAGGCTGTGCGTCGGACGAATTGACCGTTACCGCGTAGTTCGCCAATGCCACCTAAAGCAATGCGCTGCTGTTGAAACCAAGTGTCCAGTGCCATTTCTGCCATCTGTCCCTTAGTCCAAAAATTTTCTTTGGCGTTGGCGATCGCTTTACGCACCTGCACCGCGCCGACCTTTTCTCTTTGAAACAAAGGTACTATCTGGAGTAGCAAGTCTGATGGCACTTGAGCATCAGCATCAAACACAGCAATAATTTCGCCTTTTGTTTGTGGCAAAACCTGATTTAAGGCTCCCGACTTACCACCACCAGCTTGGGGTGAACGCCGTAAGACTTTGAGTTTTTTGTATTGTTGCGCCAGTTCTGCTAGGATTTGCGGTGTTTTATCGGTGCTGTTATCGTCAATTATCCAGACTTCATATTGCCCATCTGGATATTCCAGACTGCAAAGACTTTTGACTAATTTACCAATTACCGCTTCCTCATTTTTCGCAGCTACCAACAAAGATACAGAGGGTAATTCGCCCTGCATTTCTTTTTGATAGCGCCGAGGTCTAGAAAATACCACTACTAGGGCATGAAGTCCCATAATTGTGGTCAATCCTAGGACAAATATATAAGCCCAAGAAGCCAAGTGTAGAGCGATCGTCCCGCTCCAAACTATTGACAAAACCAGAGCAGCTTTACGTCTACGTCCTTGAAACCGAGATGGTTGAGACAAATTATTTGCCTCAACTAGTGACTCTTCTGTAGCTGATAGGTCAACTAACAGAGAGTCAAGCGGGTCAAGCTCTTTGTATGAATCGTGTTCAGGCCAGGAGTTCGCTGGCATAGGTTACTTAATGCAATACCAGTATTTTTATACACCCATGAATAAGCTGGGAATTATTTAACGTCAAACATTAACTCTGCTATCTGTGTTTATCTGCTGCATCAGCAACATGTTGTCTTGGGATGGCAACTGTAGATTAAGCAAAGTAATCGCAAGATAGGCACAGCTTATAGTTGTGAGACATTGCAATCAGCGCGTTTATTACCTAAATAGTAGGTTTTTTGCCGCTACTGCCCAGCTTTGAGAAAAGCTAATGCAGCCTTATTGTAACCGAAATTTTAATATTTCTTAGTAGTAACTTTTGTTGTGCTATCACAAAGTCAAAACTAAAAAGACAAAATGCAAAGAATTGCTTATTTTTTGTTTACATAAATTAATGTTCTTTTTGCGTCATAGCATATTTTTACTCGCCCACCTCAGACTGGTTCGTTTGTAGTGTGTATTACAGCTATTTTTTTGGGAATACTATTGACAACTACTAATATCCCCAGTTTCAACTAACTTGAGGAATATTCAACAATGTCTATTGAGCAACTACAGCCTGCTACTCAGCAGCAAGCAAGCGTTTATTTGCCTTATATTCAGGGTACAAAGCGCAATTTCTTGCCCTATGCCATCAGTCTCTATCAAAAAGGCATTGTCGAAGGGCATCGCAAAATAGAAGCCAGCGACAATATTCCCTTTGTGGCTTCCTGGAATGTCGCCACTCTGCCTTCAGACTTGACACGCTGCCGAATGCAGTTTGATGGTAATGCTGATCTCAATTATGAAGTGATGATGGCCAGCTTTGAGTTTATTGGTTTTTTAATTGAATTAATGGACAACTATAAACGTTATCGTGTGACAGACTTTTCCCAATCCTTTTACCGCAAGTTACTGCGTATTGATGAATAAAACAATTCCCTAAAAGTCTAGGGGATAGGATAGCAAGGGAAATTGTTTTCCCTTGAACCTAGCTCAGGCATTGAATATTGCAAACATTGATGTATGTTATATTTTATAGATTTATCATCAAGCCTAAAACAGTTAAAGCATTATTTTAAATACCCAGTAGTTAATAACTTTATAGAATAAATACTGTAAATAAAATCTATTTTTTTAACCAAAAAAATGTTAATTCTCAAAAACTATGCTCACTAAGAGCGTAAGTCTTCTGCTGGAACAAACTAAAATTAGGAAACACCTAGTACGTCACAGCGGAAATAGGCAGACCATTGAAAATAGGTAAAAGCTTGCGTTATAAGTATTATTTCTTTTTACTTTTGCCTTTTTACTTTTGCCTTGTTGTACTAGCTGGGTTCTACTTCCTTTTGAATTTAGGAGTGCATGTGTGCCAAAATCTGCTAAACATCTTCTGATTGGCTCAACCGAAACTTACAGTGGAAAATCTGCAACAGTTTTGGGTTTGTCTTATCAGCTACAGCAAAAAGGGCTGGATATAGCCTACGGTAAACCGCTGGGAACTTGTTTAAGAACATCTGGCGGCACCATAGTTGAAGAAGATGTCCAGTTTATTGCTTCTAGCCTTAACCTAGCAGCAAACCGCATTGCGCCTACTATGCTGGCTTTAGATGAAGTCAGTGTCCAGAAACGTTTAAGCGGCGAAGATAACAATAATTATCGGCAGTTGCTAGTACAGCAATATTTGCAAGTTGCTCGCGGAGATTTAGTCTTACTGGAGGGGCCAGGCAATTTAACAGAAGGGCATTTATTTGACTTATCGACTTTACAAGTAGCAGAAGAATTAGATGCTGCTGTCTTGTTGGTAACTCGTTACAACTCGTTACTGTCACTAGATGCTTTATTAGCGGCTAAACAGCGTGTAGGCGATCGCTTGGTTGGTGTTGTCCTCAATGATATTCCAGCCAAGGAATTAGAGATGGTCAAAAATCTTGTTCGGCCGTTTTTAGAACAGCAAGGTATGGCCGTACTAGGAACACTGCCGAAAAATGATTTACTGCGGAGTGTCAGCGTAGGTGAACTAGTAAACCAGTTAAACGCTGAAGTTCTCTGTCGCAGCGATCGCTTAGATTTGATGGTAGAAAGTCTGGCAATTGGCGCAATGAACGTCAATGCAGCCGTCAAGTATTTCCGCAAACGGCGTAACATGGCAGTAGTCACAGGAGGCGATCGGGTAGAAATTCAACAAGCAGCTTTAGAAACCTCAACCCAATGTCTCATCCTCACAGGACAATTACCACCACCGCAATTTATTCTCAGCCGTGCTGAAGAACTAGAAATTCCAATTTTATCTGTGGACTTAGATACCCTCACTACGGTAGAAATTGTTGACCGAACTTTTGGTCAAGTCCGCGTTCACGAACCAATTAAGGTGCAGTGCATCCGCCAGTTGATGAATGAGCATTTTGACATTGAGCGTTTGTTACTTAAACTTGGCTTAAGTCCAGCCACAGCCTTGTCCTAGCCGCACAAAATGACCCAAGATGCCAGTTAGCTATGCAGCTAAATGTTGTGTTTTTGTTTCAAAACTAGCATTCGTCATGGTACTCAGTTTCTTTCTTCAGCAAGCTTGCGGAGTTTATCCATCACTTCTGGTAACACTTTTTGAAATTTTTGACCTAATAGGTTGCTGAATAAAAAAGACAAAATTCCAGTGAACGAAATCTCATGTGTAAAGAATGTCCCGCTTTGGTTTACGGTGAGATAACGTCTAACGTTGAGCTTGCACAAAGGCAACTGAGTGGTAAATGTATAGCTCTTTTTTGACTCGAATTCCGAGATAAAAAACACAGACACAGGGGCATTCTTGGGTTTTAACTTTCCTCTAGCATAGAGGGTAAAATCTCCTTCAATAGATGCGAACTCTAGTTCTGTATCCCATTTTTGCCAGTTATTCACATCAACCCATATCTCCCAGATTTGTTCCGGTGTAGCTTTGGTTGTGACTGTATGACTGAATTTCATATTTTCCAACAATACGTAAATGTCGTAAATTTCGCATTCAGGCTACCTTACTCACCCCGGAAGGGTCAATAAGTCAAGAGTCTACTAAAAAAAGGCTGATTTTGACAATTGACCGTTGACTATTGAGAGAATTATCCAGCTACTTAGTTAAATAATTCAAAAATTGTAGCCATCTATGACTTCATCTAGCTTCTTACCTACACTCTGTTTGGTAAAATATCTAGGTCGTTAAATTCTAATTAATTCTATCTTTGAGCCAGTCAATAGACCTAATTAACCTCGATACATTAGCGCAAGAACTGGCGACAATTCAGCAAACAGGTTCTAAGCGAATCGCTTTGCTGGGTTCTCGTCATGTGCCGATTACGCATCAAAATCTGATTGAAATGATGACATACGCTTTGGTGTTATCAGGCAATCGGATTATTACCTCTGGGGCTACGGGAACGAATTCAGCCGCCATCAAGGGCGCAATGCGGGCTGATCCCAATTTGCTGACTGTGATTCTTCCCCAAAGCTTGGAACGCCAGCCTTTAGAATCTCGGCAGCAGTTAGAACAGGTAATGCACTTGGTCGAAAATCCGAGTAATGATAACCTGTCTCTGGCTGAAGCGAGTTACATCTGTAACAAAGAGATTGTCTCGCGTTGTCAGCAATTAATTTGTTTTGCTTTTCATGACAGTCGCACTCTGCTACAAACTTGTGGAGATGCGGAAGAACAAAGAAAAGTAGTAACTTTGTTTTACTTTGATTAGTCATTTATCCGTTGTCATTTGTCCTTTGTCATTTGCAATTTACTAATGACCAATGACCAATGACTAATGACTAATAACTATGGACTATTAACTAATGACTATTTTTTTGTACTGTATTGCAGCGGCGGCTGTACTTATTTATCTACCGTTTATGGTGGTGGGTTATGCCCGTGTCAGTGTGGGATATGATATATCCGCGCCTCGCGCTATGTTTGATAAATTGCCACCTTATGCCCAAAGAGCTACTTGGGCGCATCAAAATTCTTTTGAAACATTTATGATTTTTGCTGTCGCAGCACTGATGTCCTATATAACTCAGGTTAATTCTCCTGTGGCGATGGTGGCGGCGATCGCTTTTGTGGTGGCACGTTTCCTATACTCTATCTTCTATATTTTGAATATACCGCTTTTGCGATCGCTGATGTTTGCTATTGGTTCTCTTAGCTCTGCAACTCTCATCTGCTTCAGCATCATTCAAGCAAATAATTAAGAGTAGGGAAGAGGAAAGAGAATACCAATTACCCATTACCTCATCCACAATCCCAAATCCAACATTTTCTATGGCTTCAACTTACTCCTTTGACATTGTGAGCGATTTTGATCGACAAGAATTAGTTAACGCTGTTGATCAAGTTGTGCGAGATATTACCAGTCGATACGACCTGAAAGATACTAAAACTACGGTTGAGTTAGGTGAAACAACGGTTACTGTGAATACAGACAGTGAGTTTACTCTAGATTCTGTACACAACATTCTGCGAGAAAAAGCTGCCAAGCGTAATCTCTCTCAGAAAATTTTTGACTTTGGCAAAGTTGAATCTGCTAGTGGTAATCGTGTACGTCAAGAAATTACCCTCAAAAAAGGTATCAGCCAAGATATCGCCAAGCAAATTTCTAAATTGATTCGTGACGAATTTAAAAAGGTACAAGCTTCAATTCAAGGTGATGCTGTACGAGTTTCTGCAAAATCAAAAGACGATTTGCAAGTTGTCATTCAACGGCTAAAACAAGAAGACTATCCAGTTGCATTACAATTTACGAATTATCGTTAGTAAATACCTAGATCTAGTTAAATTTTTTCCAATAAACTGCCAGTGAGTTCTTGTTCGTTGGCAGTTTATTTTATTTTCAACGTCAAGGTAAGCAGAATTTTTCCCAAAAAGTTATAGCAGTCGAAGTATAGGTTAGGACATTTAAAAAGCAAGAATACTAATCATAGTAAAACTTTACCTCCTGCCTCCTGCCTTCTGCCTCCTGCTATAAGTATATCTTTATGGATAATTAGTATTATACTTCCTCTGCCGTCTCAGCGGATTCATCCACACTTCTAATTTACTAAATACTTGGGAAGAAAGCAATGTCAAACACAAGTAAACTAAGGCTATGCCGGCATAAATTTCAAAGGCACGATAGTTCCCGGCGATAATCAGTTGTCCTTTACGTAGCAATTCTTCAAAACCGATAACTGAAACCAAGCTGGTATCTTTTAATAAGCTAATAAATTCATTACCCAAAGGTGGAATCATCCGCCGGAAAGCTTGGGGAAAAATTACATAAACCATAGTTTCTGTTGCACTTAAACCAAGAGATTGCGCGGCTTCAGTTTGTCCTGGTTCAATTGATTGAATCCCGGCGCGGACAATTTCGGCAATATAGGCGGCGCTATTTAAACTTAAAGCAAGTACTCCCGCAACCAAGGGGTTAAAGTTCAAGGTAAAACCAAGTTGTTGAGCAAGTGCTGGTATGCCAAAATAAATCATAAAAATCTGTACCAGCAGAGGCGTTCCGCGAAAGAAATCTATATATGCTCTTGCTAACCAACGCACAGGTTTAATCAGAGAAAGGCGAACAATTCCTATTAAGGAACCACCAACTAAACCCAGCACAACAGAAAGAATTGTTAATTGCAGTGTTACCAATGCACCTTGCAATAGTAGGGGAAAAGCCCGCCAAATTACATTTAATGAGGTGAATAAATTAGCTTTATTTCCATTAGCCTGATTTTCAAAAGGAGACTTGGTAGGTAATGATGGCGGTTCCGCTTTAAACCATTTTTTGTAGATTTGGGAATATTCACCATTTTTGAGGATTTTATCTAAACCATCATTAATCAGTGTTAAATTAGGCGAGTTTTTAGCAGTGACAATTCCGTAATATTCTTCTGTGAGTAATTGTTGAATAACTTTAATCCCCTGGAGATTGCCAGTATTAATGGCATATAAAGTTACAGGTGCATCATTAATTACCGCATCCACATTCCCATTAACTAATTCTTGCAAGGCTAAAGGTGCAGAATCAAAACTGCGAATCTGCACTCCGGGAATACTTTTAGCTTTTTCTGCGCCAGTTGTGCCAATTTGGACGGCTAGTTTTTTATTCTTGAGACTATCTAAACTAGTTATATCTTGATTGTTGTTACGAACTGCGATCGCCAACCCTGCTTTAAAATAAGGACGGGAAAAATCTACAGTCTTGGCGCGTTCTGCGGTAATTGTGATGGAACTAATCGCCGCATCTATGGTTTTAGCTTGGACTGCGGGAATAATCCCATCAAAAGGGATGCTTTGGAAATTTACTTTAAAATTAGCAGCAGTGGCGATCGCATTCATTAAATCATAGGAAAAACCTTGCAATTTGCCGCCTGCGCCTTGAAACTCAAAGGGTGGAAAAGCTGGTTCAGTTGCTACCCGCAGAGTTTTGCCAGTACTATCATTTACACTACACCCAGTGAGTAAGGCACAACTCAAACCAACCACCAACAACCAGCGCCACCAACGCCTAAAATTTAATCTAATCATCTTTATTTATAATGGGCTATGAAAAATTCTAACCCTATCATTATTTTTGAAAATATTGAAAAAAACTTTGGTTCCCTGAAAGTTCTCAAAGGAATCACAGGCGAAATCCAGTCAGGGGAAGTTGTGGCGGTGATTGGTGCTTCTGGTTGTGGTAAAAGTACTTTACTGCGATGCTTCAACCGTTTAGAAAGGATTGAGCATGGTTCTTTGGTAGTGAATGGGATTGAATTATCTCAATCTCATTTCAACAATCAACAACTGCGCCAACTGCGAACCCAAGTGGGGATGGTTTTTCAACAATTCAATTTATTTCCCCATCTCAGCGTCTTGGAAAATTTAACACTTGCGCCGCGGAAAGTTTTAGGCAAAACCGCCAAAGAAAGCGCCCAACTCGCGGGTTTATATTTAGAAAAAGTGGGTTTATTTGATAAAGCCTCAGCTTATCCCGAACAACTATCTGGCGGACAAAAGCAAAGAGTGGCGATCGCCCGTAGCTTATGTATGAATCCCCAGATTATGCTATTTGATGAGCCTACCAGCGCTTTAGATCCTGAACTTGTCGGTGAAGTTTTACAAGTTATGCAGCAATTAGCCGCCGAGGGAATGACAATGGTAGTCGTCACCCATGAAATGCAATTTGCTAAAGAAGTCGCCCATCGGGTGATATTTATGGATAAAGGTGTTGTCGCCGAACAAGGTACAGCTTACGAAGTGATCACAAATCCGCAAAGCGATCGCCTGCGTACCTTCCTTAGTCGCCTCGACAAAGTATGAAATATGAAATTTCATACTTTTACAAAAATTCCCGCAAGAAATCAAACGGATCATCTTCCCAACAAGGTTCAGGAGTTCTCAAGTGCAAATTGTTGTTGATATCAGCTTCAATTTCGTCGCTATCTTCTCTGTCAAAAAGTTCTATCAACGCTTTCCAGTCGCGTTGTCTGAGGGAATTTAACACAGGTGCATACATTTGTAGATTGATTAGAGAGTTCACACGCAAGATTTGAGTTGATTCCTGTAACAAATTTGTCGCCTTGTTGGTAAACCACCATATTTTAACTTGGTTAGATATAGAACAAAGTCACATTGATGGATACTAAGTAGTATTTCAAACGAAATCAACTGTCACCAGAAAAAAATTGTTAAATTGCCATTATTCAGTGGATTCTACGACATCAACACCAAACACGTCTGCGAAACATTGAACAACATGAGGACGCACCTCTTCGCAGGTAATATCAGGAACCCATTCCGCTAAACTAGCGACTGGTTTATCTGCAATACCGCAGGGGACAATATGTTGAAAGCCTGTCATATCAGGACAAACATTGAAAGCAAAACCGTGCATAGTAATCCAACGGCTGACTTTAATGCCAATTGCGGCAACTTTGCGATTTTCTAACCATACACCAGTGAAACCAGTCAAGCGATCGCCAGTCAAACCATAAACTCCTAACACGCGAATAATCACTTCTTCCAGTTGACGCAAGTACCAATGCAAATCTTGACAATGACGTTGCAGATTTAAAATTGGATACCCCACCAGTTGACCGGGACAATGGTAAGTCACTTCGCCACCACGCTCAACTCTGTAGACATCAAAACCTTTGTTATCAGGGTCAAACTTGAGAAATTCTGGTGTCGCTCCCTGTCCCAAAGTATAAACAGGGGGATGCTCTAGCAAGATTAGCACATCATCTAGTTTAGGGTCTTGAATGCGTTCTGCCAGAAGCGATCGCTGCCATGCGTGTGCATCTGTGTAAGACATCAATTTTTTGTTATATAACAAACAGCGGTTAAGAGGTGGTCTACTACGGATCATGTCAAAAATCAACTGGAAGAATAATGAAATATGTTGCAAGTTAGATAGTTGCACAAAATAATTGTCAAGCTATGCAAAGGATTTTAAAGGAACATCAAGGGAACCTGCTACAGAAAATACAAAGTGCTAGTTTGAATATATAAATAACCGCAATGGTCTTAGGAGGAATTCTCTGCAATAAGCATCACGCCAAAACAAGAGGAAAGAATGAACTGGCTGATGACTCTAAGAATTAAGATACAAGCGCAGATATCCACTGACGATATGAATCAAGGGAACGCGTGAAAATTGAAAGTAGCAAATTTAGAGCAAACTCAGCAGTACATCAAACTACAAAAAAACTTGTTTTGGCGACAGTTATAGACCTTACCGCAACTTCCTTTCTCACAAAAACAAACTCACATCACACATCACATATAGAGCGGGAGAGTTTACATGAAGCTTGTCATCCACGGCAAAAATATTGAAATCACCGAAGCAATTAGGGATTACGTGCATCAAAAGATAGAAAAAGCGGTTAGTCACTTTCAGAACATTACAAATGAAGTGGATGTCCACCTAAGCGTAGCCCGCAATCCCCGAATTAACCCGAAACAAGCAGCTGAAGTCACTATCTATGCAAATGGTAGTGTCATCCGTGCCGAGGAAAGCAGCGAAAACTTATACGCCAGCATTGATTTAGTCGCAGATAAAATAGCACGTCAATTACGCAAATATAAAGAAAGGCGGCAAGATAAGAAAACTCATGCTCAATCTACAACCGAAGTAGTTGTACCAGAACCAGTTGTACCAGATTTAATTGGCGATCGCACTCCCGAATTACCTAGCGAAGTCGTCAGGACAAAATATTTTTCCATGCCACCAATGACTCTGGAAGAAGCATTGGAACAATTACAATTAGTGGG
The DNA here is from genome assembly GCF_059384975.1 of Nostoc sp. C96. NCBI lineage: Bacteria > Bacillati > Cyanobacteriota > Cyanophyceae > Nostocales > Nostocaceae > Nostoc > Nostoc sp. C96. The sequence continues at coordinate 5,192,640 of NZ_CM182020.1, forward strand.
ACACGACTTTTATATGTTCCGCAATGCCGAAACTGGAGAAATTAATGTGATTTACGAACGCAACCACGGTGGTTACGGCGTAATTCAACCGCGGAATAATAACGGCCATACCAACGGTAAAAACGGTAAAGCCGCCCAAAACAACATCATTATGCAGGAGAAATCACACTCGGTTAAATGAAGAGTGCTGAGTTGAAAGTGCTGAGTGCTGAGTTGAAAGACCGCCCCTTGTGGGCGGATATTTACAATAATGCTGTACACTGAGCGCAGTCGAAGTGTACAGCACTCAGCACTCAGCACTCATTTCCTGAGAGTTTGCAAAGTTTTCAGCGCTTCTGTAACGTGTCCTTGAAAGTTCAACATCGAATCAAAGACATACTGCACTACTCCCTGTTGATCAATAATATATGTCACGCGACCAGGGAACAAACCAAAAGCCGCAGTTGCACCATATTGCTTACGAACTTGGTCTCCTTGATCACTCAAGAGAGTGAATGGTAAATTATATTTCGCTGCAAATCGCTGGTGAGATTCGCTGGAATCACCACTCACACCAATCACTTCAGCACCAGCATCTTTAAACACTTCATATTGGTCGCGGAAGGCACAAGATTCGGCTGTGCATCCAGGTGTGTCATCTTTAGGATAAAAGTACAGTACAACAGCTTTTTGACCACGGTAGTCTTTTAAGCTAATTGCTGCACCATTTTGAGCAGGTAAGGTGAAATCAGGAGCAATATCTCCAACTTTAACGGCCATAGGTATTTCAAAAATTGCGATCGCATATTTTTAACTATGAATGATATTATGCCGTTTTCCGAAGCATTGCCGACAAAGTTAGTGCTACTTGTTGAGGGAATCGCTCAATTGAGTACCTGTGTAGTTGGGAACCCAACCCTCTACAGATGTAAAATAACGCACGGCTTTAAACTTTAATGATGCTGTCAGACTACACCAATGCTCTACACCCGCAGGGATAGAAATGTAGTCTTGAGATTGAACTAAAAGCTGTACTTGGCTACCATCAGGTCTGACAAAGCCAAAAATCATCTCTCCTGCTAAGACATACAACGGTTCAGCCGCAGTGTGTGTATGGTAACGACTATATGTATCCAGCAGCATCTTCAGATTAGGCACACCTGGATGCACATTTAGCAAATCACACCAGAGAGAACCATTTTCTTGTTGGAGAAATTCAAAGACACTGTTATGCAAGTCAACAATGTAGTCTTTTTCTAAAGCATTTAAAACATCCTGTTCTAGGAGATTGGCGAACAGCAGCGATGTTCCTGGATCATAATGCTTGAGATACACCCCAACAGGCGCAAGTTCACGCACTATCTCACTTAAATCGCTCTCGACTGTACCATCTTCTAGTAATAGGATCGCCATGACAAAAAAATTTATAATTAACTGTTAAAAAAAGTATACTCAAATTTGACACAATAAGCCACAATTGCCTATCGGCATACTGGAGTATTTGTATCTATTATATAAATATAGAATCATACACCAAAAGTGACTCATTCTTGATTTTAAATAAAACTAACCAACAAAAAAACAGATTAGGACAGTTTGAAAATCCCCAGATTCAGACACAGTAATATCCAAAGCGTGTCTTCTTGTTTTCTGCGATAAAATAACTGTGGTGGCAAGTTATGCTGACTAACATAACTATTACAGTGTGCTGATTAATTTTAAGCAGCCAAATCTATCTTGAAGTAAGTCAAGTTAGAGAAAATCACAGAATATACTTAGATGAGTTAGACTACGTTAAACTCATAAGCTCTGATTTTTTACCATTAAAACTTGCAAGATTTTAATAGCACTATCACGAGGAATATCTAAAGCCTGATAAAAATCGTTTAAAAAATTTTTTTCTTCTTCTGTGACTATACTTTGGGTCATTACCAAATCAGCAGCGACAGCGAAAGCAACTTCTCTGAGTTCTGGTGATAAAGATTCTTTAGCTGCATTAAATAAAGCATTAAAACCATCATACCGAAGAATATTGAGGTTTTTTTCTAACAGATTCTCAATGAGATCTTCGGAATAATTGCTAAAAAGCTTGAGTCGTGACAATACAGAAGATATACTACGCACTTGTTGTTCTGAAAGAAAATCCTCTGAAGTAACTGCGATCAAAGCAATAGCTGCAAAAGCTTCAGATGATGTCAATTTTTCTGGGGTTTGGTTTTCTTTCCTAAGGATTGTGTCTAATGAATTCATGGTTTTTGCTCCTGGATTTGGGTCTCAGTAGCGTACAGTTACCTGTAGGTTCTGAACTTGCAGGTAGTTCTGCAACGCTGTGAGACTTTCAAAATCTAGTGTTCCCAGGATTTCTTTATGGCGAACATTTACTTGCACTTGGTGATTTTTGGCAAGTAATCCACCTGCAAGGTCAAAAGTTAGCGTTCTCCTGTTTTTTCAATTGTTTCTATCACTGCCAATCCTATACCAGAAGCTGCGATTAGCAGGACTGCTGATAGCAAATAGGCGTTAGTAAGCATCCGAAGGGCATCATCAAAGAAAATATAGGTGGTCATTGCGTCACCTTTGAACTCTGTGTGGCTAGTAGTACTTATTTTTCAACACGCTGACTATGATTCCCGCTGAAAAATTCCTAGCAATTGCATCTTAACAAAACTTTAGCTCCTCAGTCAGAGTTTTCTAAATTTTTCTTTCTGAAGATTCTGTAAATTTCAGCAGAATTTGGTAAATAAAAATACGGAAAATTTTTAATATAGAAAATTAAGCTGTCTAAATAACCGCAAAATTAGCTATTAAATTAGTAAGCTAAATAACATATAACGTTTATTTGTGTATAATTTTCAGTTGCTAAATAACCATAAAATGCCTCTTTTTGAAGCAAAATAGACGTTAATACTACATAATATTGTCAATTACATACTGGTGAGCAAAGTTGTAGTAAATTAATTTTTAACTTTTAGCTGTTTTTTTCAATAAATTTTTTGATTAGTTCATTACTACTAGGGGTACAAAAGATGATTAAGCTGCTAGTCGTAATTTTGAACCAAATTTTGTAAAGAATTGTAAATAATGTTGAGAGTAATGCCTGTCATTGAAGCGGTAAACCTGGATTTGCTAAGATTTCCAGTGCGTAAACTTTGAAACAGAGCAACTTTTCACTATCATGCCAACATCAACAATTGACGGTAAAGACGCAGCAGCTATCCAAGCCGCAAGAGAAAGAGTGGCTGTGTGCGATCGCTCTTTTTGGGGACGCATTCGCGTTGCAGATGACGACCGCATCCGCTTTTTACACAATCAAACTACTAACGATTTTCAAAGCCTACAACCAGGGCAAGGTTGTGATACGGTGATGGTCACATCCACTGCCCGCACAATTGACTTAGTGAGTGCATATATTCTTGATGATGCAGTACTGCTGCTAGTCTCGCCCAATCGTCGAGAGTTTTTAATGCAATGGCTAGATCGCTACATCTTTTTTGCTGATAAGGTGCAGTTAACCGATGTCACAGAAGAAACTGCAACCTTTAGCCTGATTGGCCCAAATAGTGATGCCATTATCGAAAAATTAGGTGCTGGGGCAATTATTGGTCAAGCAGACAGCAATCATTTGTTAATTGATGGTGGAGTGATTGTAGCTGTAGGTAGTGGCTTGGCTTTACCTGGATATACCTTAATTCTGCCAGCTACCGACAAACAAAAAGTGTGGCAACAAATTTTAGAATTTGGGGCTGTAGAATTAAGCGATCGCGCTTGGGATACGTTACGCATTATTCAAGGAAGATCAATCCCAGATGCAGAACTAACAGATGACTACAATCCGCTGGAAGTGGGTTTATGGCAGACTATTTCTTTAAATAAAGGTTGTTACATTGGGCAAGAAACCATAGCGCGCTTAAATACCTATAAAGGAGTCAAACAAAACCTATGGGGAATTCGCCTCAGCGCCCCAGTGGACGTTGGTAGTGCGATCGCCCTTGGAGATGAGAAAATTGGTAAGCTTACTAGTTATACCGAAACCAGTGATGGTTACTTTGGACTCGGTTACATCCGCACCAAAGCCGGCGGTATTGGCTTAAAGGTAAAAGTGGGAGAAGTTGAAGGTGAAATTGTGAATATCCCATTCGTCTCTCATGAGTATCCGTAAACTCTTTGCGTGAGACTTAAAAACTGGAAATTATTTAAACGGAATTTTGTGGCGATTTGTCACTAACTGAACTGTAAAAGTAGACCCTTCATCTAGTTTACTTCTCACGGAAATAGAACCTCCACAGCGCCACAATAACCGCTTAACAATAGTTAGACCTAACCCAGCACCACTCAAGTCCTCAGTGGTTCCTGAACGCACCCGATAAAAGCAGTCAAAAATTTTGCCAATTTCGGTTTCCGCAATGCCAATACCTGTATCACGGAATTCTAACTGTACGTAATCTCCTAGAACACGCGATCGCACCCAAACTTGCCCACCTTTAGGGGTAAATTTAATGCTGTTATGTAGCACATTAATTACTATCTGTTTCAGTCCACCTGTGACACACCAAACGTCTGGTAGTTCTGTAGGTACAGTGTAGGCCAGCATAATCCCTTTTTCTTGAGCTACAGGCTGGTAGGTGCTAACTACTCCGGGTACGATATCCGCTAGACGAACTAATTCTAGGCTTGTGGCTTCTAAATTATGCTCTAGATTGACAAGATCTAATAGACCAGTAATGAGGATACTCTGGCGATCGCACTGAGTATTCAGCATTTGTAAATATCGTTGTCGCTGGGGCGGTTTAAGTGTAGGGGAATTTAACAGCGACAATGCTGTTTTCATGTGTGTTAAAGGTGTTCGCAGTTCCTGACATACACTGCTTAAATAATCATCTTTGAGTTGCTCTTTATTTTGCAGCTTTTGATTTTGGACTTGTAACTTAGCAATACGTTTATTAGCAATTTGACGTTGAATGGAATTTTGGCGTTGGAGTTGTTTTGCCAATAGTTGACTGATGAGTGCTGGTTCGGTTGTACTTGGGTAAATCAATTCAGCCGGAAAAACTTCAGATGATTCCGGTGCAGCCACCTGTTTTAGACTATCTAAAACTTGCTGAATTATTCTGCCTTCCATTGTCATTACCGCTAGTAATGACGGAATTTTACTGGTCTTGGTTTTATTAGAGTGGCGGTTTTGATTTCTTTTCCGTGGTCGCCGCGCCACAATTAAACTACAAAATTGCGGCGCGGATACTATAAAAAAGTATTCTCGCCGTAATTGATAGTTTGATAATAGTTGTACCCAATTTGGCTGAGTTGGGATAGTTTCACCGATAACTTTTTCTTCTTCCCCAGTATTTATTTTCTCTATTCGACAAATATTAATCACTCCAGTTTCACGCATCGCAGATTGATAACGTTTTAATTCTGCGTGCCAAATTTTTCCTGGTGGTAACTTAACCCAAAAAGTTGCGGTAATTTGCTGTTCAATCAATAAATCGATTTGCGACCTCAACAGCGATAACATACTCGCAGGATTGCTTGGCAATGGTTGAGGTGGTGTTTCCACTCCCAAAGCCAACTGATATACGGATAGCTCCTTACGCAGAGAATCATTCATGAGTCAAGCACAACAAGGAAGAAATAATTATGTCATTGATTGTCAATTTCATGTAAGTGATTGTTACAAAAAGACTACGTAAAATACATTAAGTTATAAACGAGTATTGGTGAGGAAGAAAGTATGAAGTGCGAAACAATGGCTAATGTGAATTAGATGGCGAAATCCGAGTAATTTCGTTGATGATTCTAACATTATGGTTTTGGACAAGCCCACAAGCCTGATTCACAATTTCATACTTCATACTAGCCTGCGGCAAGCCCTGACGCTCGAAGACTTGCTACTGCTTCGCTAACGGGTTCAGCAGTTGCTTCAAGTCGGGGAACCCGCCCAACGCACTGCTTCACCGCTAAAAGCGTCTACATACTTCACACTTCACACTTCATACTTTATTCTTGCGTGTAAAGCCTCCCGTGCGTGTTCTCGGTCATCAAAGTGGATTTTTTCTGTACCGAGAATTTGGTAGTCTTCATGACCTTTGCCTGCTAACAATACTCCATCACCCGGTTGAGCTTGTAAAATTGCGGTACGAATGGCCGTAGCCCGATCGCAAATTACAGTCGGTTGCACAGTGTCGGGAATTCCGGCTAAAACATCTTGCAAAATTTTTTCTGGGTCTTCGGTGCGAGGATTATCGGAAGTGACAACAGCCACATCTGCTAACTCTGCGGCGATTTTACCCATTTTTGGGCGTTTAGTGCGATCTCGATCGCCACCACAACCAAACACGCAAATCATTTTACCGGGAATAAACGGCCGTGCAGCTTTGAGTAAGTTTTTTAAGCTATCGGGGGTATGGGCATAATCAACAATCACGCTGATATCTTGTTGCGGACTAATTTGCACTCGTTCCATCCGTCCCGGAACCCCAGGAAAATCACCAATTGCAGCGGCGATTAACTGTAAATCTAGTCCTAAATGTAAAACTGCGCCCACCGCAGCCAAGACATTTTCTAAATTATATTGACCAACCAATGGTGAACGAAACGCCACTTCACCCTTTGGTGTATGAAGAATACCACTCACACCATTGGGCTGATAATTTAAATCGCTCATCCACAAATCAGCATGGCGATCGCTGACACTGTAACTCCAAACTTGTTCTGATGGTAATCGGGCGATTAATTGTTTACCGTAGGAGTCATCAGCGTTGATTACTGCCTTTCCTTTGAGATATTCGGGGCTAAATAACAACGCCTTCGCTGCGAAATAATCCTCCATATCGCTGTGATAGTCCAGATGGTCTTGGGTGAGATTGGTAAATACTCCCACCTCAAACGGACAACCCAAAACTCGACCTTGCGCCAAAGCGTGAGAACTCACTTCCATTGCGCCAAATTCACAGCCAGCATTGACAGCTGCTGCCAACTGCTGTTGTAGTTCCACAGCAAAAGGCGTAGTGTGAATAGCAGTCTGTACAAAACCCGGCCAGCGAGTGTATAAAGTCCCCATCAAAGCCGTAGCGAGATGAGCTTTATTCAGAAGGAATTCAATCAGGTGGGTAGTGGTTGTTTTACCGTTGGTACCAGTAACGCCAACTAATTTGAGTTTTTGTCCGGGATAATCGTAAAAAGCCGCTGCTATTTGCGCGCAAGCTTGAGTCATATCACTAGCACTAATCACTACAGCCTCCGGCGAGGGAGGATTTTTTTCGGCAGCTTCGGCAGAAACAATGGCCGCTACCGCACCAGAGGCGATCGCACTTGGCCAAAATTCGCCACCGTCTACCCGCGTTCCTGGCATTCCAATAAATAAATCTCCCTCACCGCAAGCATGGGAGTTAGTTTTTAACCCCTTAACTTCCGCATCTGCCAAATTAGGATTGTTAGGCAATTGTGCCACATTGTTTACTGCTGCTAGTAATTCCCGCAATTTCATCTTGTGAACCTCGCCACACGCTTATCTTGCGCTTATTCTGCATCATTTTTTTTGATATTGGATAAATACTTACACAACATTTGCTGAATTTGCTGGACATTTGCACGGGGAGAAGGACGCGGTAGAGGTTGTTCAAAAGCTTCCGCACCGGGGAGATTGGCTAAAACTAGCACTGGGACTTCATATTGATAAGCTAGTAACCAATCTTCACGAGTTGTAATGTCACGAATCTCTAACTCTACAGTAGTAAAATTTTGTGTCTCTAAAATTTGTTCTAATTTTTCCTGTAAGCCCTCGCACAGATGACAACCGGGTTTACTGTATAAAATCAATCGCATAGAAGTGTGAAGTATAAAGTCAGAAATTTTTACTAATCCTAACTCAGCACGCTGCTCACTTCTGGTACCCCTAACAGCACTTTCAACTCAGAAAAAAGGCGGGATAGTACCGTCTGCCTTCTAATATGGACTATAGTCAGTTTTTGTGGAGTTTTGGGAATGACCGCAACAGATCCTGTAAAGTTAATGAAGCAAGAGGTTGGTAAAGCTGCCGCCCTATTAGTAAAATCAGGTTCAATTGTCGGTTTAGGTACGGGTTCAACTACAGCTTATACAATTCAGTATTTAGGCGATCGCCTCAAATCTGGTGAACTAAAAGATATTGTCGGTATTCCTACTTCCTTTCAATCAGAAGTGTTAGCCAAGGAATATGGTGTACCTCTCACCACTTTGGATGCTGTTGACCACATCGATATCGCCATTGATGGCGCAGATGAAGTTGACCCCCAAAAGAATTTGATTAAAGGTGGCGGTGCAGCACATACCCGCGAAAAAGTAGTTGATTATTTAGCCAGTCAATTCATTGTTGTCGTAGACAGTGGTAAGTTAGTTGACCGTTTAGGTTCTGTGTTTGCAGTCCCCGTAGAAGTTATACCAATGGCAATTACTCCTGTGACTAATGCCATTAAGCAACTTGGCGGTAAACCAGAACTACGTATGGGTATCAAAAAAGCTGGGCCAGTCATCACAGACCAAGGTAACTTTGTCCTTGATGTCAGATTTGACTCCATTGACGACCCAGTGAATTTAGAAAAAATCCTCAATAACATTCCTGGCGTTTTAGAAAACGGTATCTTCGTCAACTGTGCAGATGTCGTTTTAGTTGGCGAAGTTATAGATGGTCAGCCAGTAGTTAGGCAGTTGTAAAAGGGTGTAAGGGTGTAAGAGTTTTTATAGTTGATGCTTTTACACCCCATCCTTCCCTATTTTTAAATAGCCGATTCTTTACTCAGCACTCAGATTAAGCGTACTTATTAATTACCTGTGCAAAATCGGGTACAGCCTCTTCTATATAGGGTTTAACTGAACCTCTCAGTTTTTCATAAGTTCCCCGCACAATTGGCCGTGATACCTTCTTCGCTCTGGCATCAGTAATGCTCAATAGTGCGTCTGCTGTGCGAGATTTATTTGTAGCAAGGTGCGCTATTGGATCACCATTTTGTACGCCTTCATTCCACATAGGATCAAGTGCTGTAAAGCATTCTGGTAAAAGTTGCTCAACGGCGTAGGCGATATATCCTGGCTTAACTCCTTTCAATGCTGCATAAGCAGCTTTGAGTCCAATACCGCTAATACCTGACTTAGAAGTGAGTTGTGTTTCTAACAATTTGCAACAGTCATCAATAACCATTGCTCTTTTGTCTGAGTTTAAAAGTTTGTCGCTCAGTCCCATTTCACTCCTCCATGATGTTAAGGCGATCGCTGTTCTCTATTTTTCCCACAAGTAGGAAATTATAAAAAATGTTAACAGAGGCAGAGCGTTTTCGTAGCCTTGCTTCTGTATGTTGACAGAGTTTAGCGATTATGTGTAATGATTTTCAAGAGTCGGCGGAGTGGGCGATCTCTCTTTCATGTTTAATCAAGCTATGTGCTAAAACACACATACTTATTAGTGAAATAGTTGCGATCGCTGTTTTGAAAAAATTTTCACCTGTTCAATATTACGAAAGTAATTTTCTATATTTTGGCGTTTTTTATCTTCGGTTTGGTTCAAACGATCACTAAATTCAAATAGCTTTGATGCAACTTCAATTAATTGCCCTAGCATTTTTAACTTTATGCGTAAGTATTTTTATGTAAAAAAATACTTTTATAGCAGTTCTATCGAAAAGTACTTATTCTAATCAACGCCTAAATTTTTTAATAATTCTGCTGTTTGCGATCGCTCCACCAAACTATTTGCACATAAAATACCAGAAGCGGCAACTGCTGGCACACCAATTCCAGGCATAGTGCTATCACCGACACGATATAAACCAGAAATTGGCGTGTGTGTACTCGGAAACATCCCTTTACCCGCAGCGATCGCCGGGCCATAGGTTCCCTGATATCTTCGTAAATAATGGGCGTGAGTTAGCGGTGTACCGATAAGTTCCAACACTACGCGTTCTCGAATATCGGGGATAATTCGCTCTAAGGCACGATATAAAGTTTGGGCTTTCTCTTGTTTCTTGGCTTCATAACCCTCATTTCGTTCCCAGCCAGCAAACGGTTCCAGGGTGTAAGCATGAACTACATGATGCCCTTCTGGTGCGAGAGTTGCATCCCAAACACTGGGAATGGAAATCATGCAAGTATTACCAGGGGTGGTAATATCTTGGGCAGAGTTGTGAACTACAACATGATGTCCTGTTAGATTTTCTAGTCCCTCGGCACGAATACCTAAGTGCAAATGGATAAAACTATCAACTGCGGGTGTATTCAAGGCAGTTTGGCGATAAGTCGCTGGTAAATCGTCAGGACGCAGTAGTTGATTGTAAGTATCCCAAATTGTGGCGTTGGAAATCACAATTGGTGCTGACAGAATTTCCCCGTTTTTTAACCGCACACCTACAGCTTTCCCCGACTCCACGAGAATTTGCTCAACGTGACAGCCTAAGCGTAACTTGCCACCCCAACGTTCTAACCCACGTACCAAAGCATTGACAATTGCCGCACTACCCCCAACCGGATACTCTACGCCACGCCCACGTTCACCTAACATAAAAGCGACTTCTGGGGCAATTGTGCCATGTGCCTTTAAGCCAGACAGCAAAAAGCATTCTACATCGATGAGTCTGCGTACCCAAGGGTCTTTGACAGTGGAATCCATGACAGTGCCGACAGAAGACTGTACCAAAGGCAAATAAGGTAACATTTTACCTAGCGATCGCGCATAATTCAGTAATACAAAAATTACCTGCCAATCAGCCCGTAAAGCCAAAGTAGGTATATCTTTCATCCCCTCATACAAGCCTAACAACCGGGCGGCAAAATTCTGAAACTCTGCTGCACCTTGGGGTGTAATTGTTTGTAACTCCTGATGCAATCTTTGAAATTTGCTGTAAATTGCAATACTAGCTTCAGGAAAATGGTAGTGTCCTAAAGGATCATAAGGTATAACTTGAAGGGATTCCCCTAGAACATCCAGAATTTGTTTTACCGGGTTCAAACTATGGGTTCCTGAGAGTCCACAATAAAAAGAGGGGCCAGAATCAAATTCAAATCCTCGTCGTTTAAAGCTATGGGCTGCACCACCGGCAATTGTATGGCTTTCACAGACAATTACCCGCTTGCCATACCGCGCAAGCAACGCCGCAGCACATAAACCACCAATACCGCTACCGATAACTATGACATCGTTGTTTGTCATTTGTCCTTTGTCCATTGTCATTTGTCTAAATATTAATCACTTTTGACTAATGACTATTGACTATTGACTTCTGACCATTGACCCTTGAGCATTGACTTTTGACTAATGACTGAACCACTAATTGAACTGAAAGGCGTTTCTAAGTCCTTTGGTAACAATAAGGTTTTAGATAATGTAGATTTGACAATTTACCGAGGCGAAGCACTGGGAATTATCGGCCCTTCCGGTACTGGTAAATCGACAATTTTAAGAGTGATAGCAGGATTGACTAACCCTGATGAGGGTGAAATATATGTACAAGGAGTCCGGCGCGAAGGGTTGATAGAAGATAGTGCTGACCCAATTGGGATTGGGATGGTATTTCAACAAGCGGCGTTATTTGATTCGTTGAATGTGGACGAGAACGTGGGATTTTTACTGTATCAAAATTCCAAGTTACCGCGATCGCAAATTCAAGAACTAGTCAAAGAAAAACTAGAAATGGTTGGTTTAGCAGGAATCAGTCATCTCTACCCTTCGGAACTTTCTGGCGGGATGCGGAAACGGGTGAGTTTTGCCCGTGCGATTATGTCAAACCCCGAAAATCCCAAAGAAGGGCCAGAAGTTTTACTTTACGATGAACCCACAGCCGGACTAGATCCCATTGCTTCAACAGTAATTGAAGACTTGATTCGTGATTTACAAAGTATGCACGGAGTTTGTAGCACTTATGCCATTGTTACCCACCAAGATAGTACGATTCGCCGGACAGCTGATAGACTAGTGTTTCTCTACCAAGGTAGAGTGCAGTGGCAAGGTACAGTTAATGACATGGATAGCACCGACCACCCATTAATTAGACAATTTGTGAGTGGGAGCGTGCAAGGGCCGATTCAGGTTGTTGGTTAGGTGGTTGGAGGAACAAATGCGAGAATTTATCACAAACCGCTTCACTTCTAGACGAACGCTGAGAGAAGGTTCAGTGGGTTTATTGCTCTTGCTAGGACTGGGTTCCTTCGGGGTGATTATTCTGTGGTTGAATGGAGTTAGTGCCGCACGTAGCTCGTATAAATTTGTTGTCGAATTTGCCAACGCCGGGGGAATGCAAAGAGGTGCATCAGTCCGTTATCGTGGTGTAAAAGTCGGCAAAATTTCAGATATTCGTCCAAAGTCAAATGCTATTGATGTAGAAGTAGAAATTGCTCCAGCTGATCTAATAATTCCCAATGATGTCAGCATTGATGCTAACCAAAGTGGATTGATTAGTGAAAGTATTATCGACATTACACCAAGAACATCACTTACATCTGAGGTGAAGGCTAAACCTTTAGAAAAAGGCTGTAATCCCAACTTAATTGTTTGTAATGGTTCTCGTTTAAAAGGTCAAATTGGTATTAGTGTTGATGACCTGATTCGCAGTAGCACTGAATTAGCTACCTTGTACAACGATCCAAAATTTTATCAAAGAGTTAACCGACTTTTAGAAAGTTCTGCCGCCGCCGCTACCAGCGTTGCAGCCCTCAGTCAAGATGCGAGAGGTTTAACGAAAGGCTTTCAAGGACAGCTAAGTACATTTGGTGCAACAGCTAATTCTGTACAACGCGCCACAAATGAACTCACTGCATCTACCACTAAAACAGCAAATCAGTTAAGTGTAACTGCTAATCAATTTGGTGCAACAGCCAAGGAATTTGGACTAACAGCGAATAAGGCCAATCGTTTGCTGACTAACTTAGATGATTTGGTAACTACTAATCGTTCATCCTTAGTTGGCGCTCTGAATAATATTACCGAAACCAGCAATCAATTACGCACTACTGTCACCAATTTATCACCATCACTTAATCGCTTAACTCAAGGGGAAGTGATTAAAAATTTAGAAGCACTTTCAGCTAATGCAGCCCAAGCTTCTGCTAATTTACGCGATGCCACAAAAACTTTAAATGACCCCAAAAATGCTTTACTACTACAACAAACTTTAGACTCAGCTAGAGTCACTTTTGAAAATACCCAAAAAATTACATCTGATTTAGATGAGTTGACAGGTGATCCAACTTTTAGAAAAAATCTTCTTCAATTGGTCAACGGTTTAAGTGGCTTAGTTTCTTCTACACAACAAATGCAGCAGCAAGTCCAGTTTGCCGCAACTTTAGATGCTATGAAAGTAGCAGCTATCAAACAAAATATCGTTTTTCCTACACCAGTCACTAGCGAACCAACAGGTGTAATTAATCCAGCAACTACTGTTGTGAAAGGTGTAGATAAACAGTCTCAAACTACTGATTACGTAACTTTGAATTCGTCCCAAGAAAAGTTATTGCAGCAGTTACGAGAACATAGTAAAAAAAGGGAAACAGAACAGTAAATAACTATCAATTGACCAATACCAGATTTACCATTGCATCCATTACTGTCCAGATGTATCTACTTGCGGCTATATTTTTTGTTGAATTTTAGAGGATTGGGATGAAATACATCTCAAGACATAGAATTAATTTAGTTTTTTTGCTAGAAATCTCTTCTCAAGATAGTAGATATACTATCTTCAACATCCTACTCTAGTTCTCGAAGCTATTGAACAAAATACTTTTCTTTAAATTCGAGGACATGATTTATGGCTAATGAAAAATTTAAAAAAGCAGTAGATTCATCTGAAAGAGCAGAAGTAGATACGTATGACAGAGGGATTGTTCCTGCTGAAACTGCTGCTCGTAAAAAAAGAGAGGGAGAATTATATAAAACATTACCCACAGAAGAAAGAGAAGCAGATGCGCCTACTGACGACCAAACCGATGCCGAAAGCATCCACACTACAGACGGTTACACTGTAGATAAAGAAGGTTTGTTAAATAACTACGCAATTGAACCAGAAATGTACTATGAGGTTCCCGGTGATGCGCGTCAAGAAGTTGCAGAAGATACCGCACAACGCGTAGAGGAACTTCAAGAAGTCAAAGAAGATAAGGAAGGCGAATTAACAGAACAAGGTGACGAACGCGGTAGAGGCCCAGGAATAGTTTAGTCATTGAAGAGTTTAGCAGTAATATTCTGACTTTTAAATTCCATGTAGATCACTCTCACTCGCCGATTCTTTCATAAAACTCCAACCGTAACCTCTCTTAAAAAATTTAAGAGAGGTTTTATTTACAGCAGTAGAAGTATAGTAATGAACATTGTTAATTGCTAAAAACCTGAGTAAAACTATGTTTATATTCAGCACTTTCAACTCAGCGCGGGCTAAACGCCCCGCTATCGCTAACAGCACTTTTATTGAGTGCTGCTTTTCCTAAAGATTGACAAATCACATCATTTTGTGGTGTGTGAATACGGCTGCATAAAACGTCACGATAGTGTCGCTCTAAAGGATTCTTTCTGGTTAATCCTGGATTACCAATAAGTTGCAAACCAATTTCTACAGCACGGATTGAGTTGGTTGTGCTGAGATATTTTACAGCTTGTGCTTGTAATTCTACATTAGGTGCAGACTCGCCTTTGTCAAGTTCTTGTGCCAAGTTATAAATTAATGTGCGGTTAGCATATAGCAGTGCTTCGATTTCACCTACCGCTGTTTGAAAGCGTGACAAACTGGCTAATGGTGTTCCCAAATTTGACGGAGTGCGATCGCCAAGATATTCTATTAACCAGTCTCGCGCAGCTGTGGCAACTCCCAAATACAATGCGCTCAATGTCAAGCTGTTCCATACCACTGTTATGGGATCTGGTGGTGATTTAACAGAGACAGGACGAATATCTAAAGCATATTCATGGGGAATTAAGACATTCTCTAAGATTAAATCATGACTCCCAGTCGCTCTCATTCCCAAATGATCCCAAGTTTCGACAATTTGTACCCCAGGTAAGTCACGGGGAACTAAAAAATTCCCTACTTGGGGTTCATCTTCGGTTGTTTTCGCCCAAACCACAAAGTAGCGCAGAATTGGACTACCTGTTGTGTATTGCTTATGCCCTGTCAAGCGCCAACCTTCTAATGTTTTTTGGGCGGTTGTCGCTGGTAAACCGCCTCTGGCTGGTGTACCCAACTCTGGTTCTACACGGGCGGCGTTGATTAAGGCGAGGTCAGCGATCGCTTCCCGACAAACTTTCTGGTACACTTCAGGATGCCAGGAACGATTACGATTAGCTTTAGCGTGTTGTAAATAGTGCATATTCAAAACTAAAGCCGTAGAAGCATCACCACTGGCTATCCCTTCAATCACTTGACAAATACTAGTCAGCCCTAAATCCTGTCCACCCAAATCACGGGGAATAGTTAAACCCAACAGTCCCGCTTGATGCAGCGCCGTAAAATTTTCAAAAGGAAATGAACCATCTCTATCATGCACTGCGGCACGAGTCGCAAAATCTTGTGATAGGGTTTTAACTTGATCAAAAAGTGACAAAGAAGTTTCTAAGCTTTGATTTACCAAGGTTCCTAGTACTAGTTGCTGTACTTGTGACATATAGTATGTTATTAAATTTGTGTTTACAAAAGAGTCATAATAGTCTTTACGACACAAAGTAATCTTTAGCTGCTTTAGCATAGAGGAATGTCAGCTAGAAAATCCATTTTTGTGTCTTCTGTACATTCTAGAAGAATATAAAAGATACAATCAAAGTCATGAAGCCAATGGCTATAGGACTCAATGACTATGAGAATTAAGCAAATTTCCGTCAATGGCTTATTTGGAATTTTTGACCATGTAATTCCATTAAATATGGATGAACGAATCACTATCATTCATGGCCCCAATGGTTTTGGCAAAACAGCGATATTGAGAATTTTGAATAATTTTTTCAATTCTGAATATCGAGAATTGAAAGCTATTCCATTTATTAATTTTAGAGTTGAATTTGATGATAATAATAGTAGTGTTCTTGAAATAGCCATAAATCCTGAATATGCAGAAGAATCAAAAGAAAGCAATATCATGTTTAATTTATTAGAAAAAAATATAAAGAAAAATTCCTTTTCGGTCGAGCCAAGTAGTCTTTCATCCGAGAGAGAATATTCAGTGAGAGTTATTGATTCTGGGATACAACGGAGTTATTTAAAAACAATTGATATTTCTAATGAAACAATTCTTCTTTATAAAAACAATTCAGAAGGCATTCCTTTTATAAATTTCTCAAATTTGAATGCACGAGAAGAGCCTGAATGGTTAGAAGACTTGAAGGAAAACATTCATATTCGTCTTATAGAATCACAACGGTTGCTTAATTTTGTGCCTAAACTTTCTTCTAAAAAGTCTGCTGAAGTGCCTTCAATGGTATCAACTGTATCATCCTATTCTGATGAACTTGCTCAACTGATGCAGCAGAAATTTAAGGAATATGGCACAATATCTCAATCTCTTGACAGAACTTTTCCAATCAGAGTAGTCAAGCACCAGCCATCTACAGATTTAACAGATGAACAATTACGTCATAAATTAAGTGAACTTGAAGCGACTCGTTCTCGGTTAATAGAAGTTGGTCTTTTAGATAAAGAGGAAGATTCAGAAGTTCAAATCCAGCCTCAAGATATAGATGAAAGTACTAAAAATGCTTTGTCTGTATATGTTGAAGATATGGAGAAAAAACTGAGTGTTTTTGCAGAAATCGCCAGCAAAATTGAACTATTAAAGAAAATTATTAATAATAAATTTGCTTATTCTTACAAAGAAATAAACTTTAGTAAAGAGAAAGGTTTTATCTTCACCACACTATATAACTCCTCATTAACTAATTCCAAAACTCTTTCGCCAACAGATTTATCATCAGGTGAGCAACATGAGTTAGTCCTGTTATACGAACTTCTATTTAAGGTTAAACCTAAATCTTTAGTATTAATTGATGAGCCAGAATTATCACTTCATGTAGGTTGGCAAGTGCAATTTTTAAAAGACTTGCAAGAAATTACACAACTTGCAGATTTGGATATATTAATGGCGACACATTCACCAGATATTATTCAAGACAGATGGGATTTGACGGTTGAACTGAAAGGATTAGAAAAGTGAGAGAGTTTCTTTCAGTTGACCGATTTGCTAACAAAGTTAGATTACTACGAGATACGTTTAAAGGTACTTTTTTATTAGTAGAAGGCAGTTCTGATAAAACTTTCTATGAACTGCTGATTCAATCCCCAGCATTAGACAAGGTACTGGCTGAGTTTGGTTCTGAAGAAAAAATTACCCAGTTTAAGCGAGATGTCAGGTTAACATTGCTAGAAATTGGCATCTCAGTAGGTTATTTGCTGTGGATATCTCAGTCTGATGGATTAAACCTGACTTTTGAGGGTATTACATTTAGCAAGTTCATTGATGAGCAAACCCTAAAAATTAATGAACTGCGAATGATTCAAGAGGTTAAGAATAAATCTCAAGCATACTCGTTAAAAGACGAAGAGTTGCAAAAACAGTTAATTAGTCAGAAAAACAACAACCATGACCCTTGGCAAGTCTGCTGCGGTCATGATTTAGTAGAAATTCTGTCGCTTGGTTTACGTAAGGCGCTTGGTACTAACAAAGCTGCTGATGTTGAACCAAACGCTCTTGAGCGTAGTTTACGACTGGCTTACGAAGCAGTCTACTTTTGCAAGACACAACTCTACTTCAATATTCGCACCTGGGAAAGTCATAATCAGCCATTCAAGGTTTTGCGGAATGACATATAGCAGTTCTAAATAACTGACAAAAAAATCCACTCACTCCTTATTCTCTATTTTTGAGCTACCGCCACATTCAAATAGATGTAGACATAACTGCTGGGAAAGTGCTTGACACACTTCGACTCCGCGAACGCTGTTACCTCGCGCATCTAAGGGCGGCGAAAATACTCCTATACCCATTTGATTGGGGACAACTGCGAAAATTCCGCCACAAACGCCACTTTTAGCGGGAATACCGACTGTATACGCCCATTCGCCAGCAAAGTTGTACATTCCACAGGTGTACATAACGCTGAGAATATCCTTTATATATTGATGGTCTACAGCTCGTTCACCTGTGATGGGGTTAATTCCTTTGTTCGCCAATGTCGCCGCCATCACAGCTAAGTCGTGACAATTCACTATCACAGCACACTGTTTGAAATAAAGATCTAATGCTTCTTCTATATTTTGGTCGATCATGCCAAAGTTCAGCATCAGGTGAGCCATTGCGCGGTTACGGTGTCCGGTGCTGCGTTCGGAAGTAAATACAGACATATCGACAAATACGTCGTGACCAGTGTAGCGGCGAAACATTTCTAAAACGCGGTTGAGGCGTTCGGTTGCACCATCGCCTTTGATTAAGCTGGTGGTGGCGATCGCTCCAGCATTTACCATTGGGTTATATGGTCGCTTCGATCGCTCATCTAAAATAATTGAGTTGAATGCTTCTCCGGTCGGTTCTACTCCCACTCTTGTCAACACATAATCTCGCCCATGATCTTCTAGTGCTAGTCCATAAGCAAAGACTTTAGACATGGACTGGATAGTAAATAGCTGCTGGTAATCTCCAACTTCGTAAACTTGACCATCTACAGTCACGATGCAAATGCTAAATAAATCCGGGTTTACCTTGGCTAATTCTGGAATATAGTTTGCGACTGCACCCTCTTGCAAAGACTTGTACTTAGAATGCAAATCTTGGAGAACAGATAACAATGATGATGAAACTATTTCTAAATCTACTGAATTTGCTTGTTTTGCCATGAAGCTGATAGTTTATTTGAGAAAATCATAGATGATTAATTATTTCGGGCAGTCGGTTTTGATTGTAATTTTTGCTACACTGCTAAATTCATGAATATACGTCCACTGGTATTTTTTAATTTTCTCATTCTTATTTTTCTTTTAATTGTAAAAAATATTAGTTACAAAAGCACCCAATTTTTTCGCCCTTGATTGCGAATATTACTGGTTTTTAAAATTACTTTTTATAAAAAATAAATAAGTATATTTCCTTGTAGTGTTAAACTACATATCTTTTTTTAAATATCAATTACTGCTGCCAATCGAATAATATATTTTGTCTATAAGCTTTACTATAAAAGGCTTTTGGCTAATTATAAAAACTAGATAAATATAGCCTAATTCCGTATTGACAACAGTTTTTTTCCTTTAATATAATTAAAAATTATAACCCTAATTGCAAAAAACTATATGTTATAGAACATACAAATTTTTTACTGAAATCAACGGGTAAGTCGAGCAAATTTTGCCAAAATCTAATCTGAGAACAATGTAAAGTTTTAATAAGAAAAATGTTCGTGGCCGAAAAAAACGCTACACACCTAAAATCCGCATTTGAACAAGGTTTCACTGTTTTGATCGGGATTTAAATTTGCGAAATTGAGGTTTGATTACGCTAAAACCCTGATCCCCAAGTTCAAAAGTTCGTGTTAGTCTGTTGCAGTTATGAAAAACAAAGTGAAAGCGGAACGAGTTCGATTTTAAGGAAATCTTTTGCTTTTTTATGGCATTAAATTCCGTTAATCAAAAAAACTACTGTTCTACAGTCGCTTGAAAATTGGACGCATGAACCAAAGACATTTGTGGACTACTGTCGCCTTGTTTGTGACTCTTACCGGGATACCCTCAATGGGTCGCACTCAAACTACAATTCAAACCGCCAAGGAAACTCATCCAGTTTCCCAAAAATCATCAACTGGTGATGTGGTTAAAGTAGGTGAGTACCAATCCCCTACAGAGAAACAGAACTCGGATGCTGTGATTACAAGCATTCATTCTCACAGTATTGGAGGTCGTCAAGCGGCAACCCTATACATCCGGAATATACCAGTACTCACTTTTGTGAGTTCTAAGCAAGTTGCGAATGTTGAGACAAAACAAGGTGTTCTAGGAGAAATAGGGGGCGTGCAATCGTACGCCCTTGTTGCTACCAACTCAACTAAAGTGGCAAGTACTGGCAATGTAGTAAATTCTGGAAACCAAGTCGGCTCATTAGAAAATGACCCTGTTCAACGAGCTAGTGTGATAGCAGCTAAAATCAACCAGCTGATTGAAGACAACGTTGATGCCAAGCAGATTACGGTCAGTTGGAAAGATGAGAGCAAAACTGCTAATCAACCCCAAGATAAAAGCTCTGCTGCACAGCCTAGCGATCGCTATACAATCAAAATCAAAGACCAAGAACTGGTGGAAATCAACGAAAATACCCGCCTAGCAGACACCACCAATAACTTGGCACAAGACGCATTACAAGCAACCAACCGCCTACGCAGACTCATTGGTAACGCATCTCCTATTGATAACATTGCTAACTTACCAGTGCGATCGCCATTGTCATTACCAAGACTGCCGCAGCAAATTGCTGTTGGTAATATCAGACTTACCTTTAGAGGCATGGCTTCCTTTTATGGCTATGATGGCTCAGGCAGCATGACTGCTAGTGGCCAGAGATTTAATCCCGAAGCTATGACTGCTGCACATCGCAGTTTGCCTTTTGGGACAAAAGTTCGTGTCACCAACACCCGTAATGGTCGCTCTGTCATAGTACGCATTAATGACCGCGGCCCATATATCCGTGGCCGAGTCATCGACTTATCTACTGCTGCGGCCCGCACTATCGGCATGATTGGTAGTGGTGTTGCGCCAGTACATATCGAGGTGTTGGGACGATAAGTTTTAGGTAATTTGCAGGATGTTCGGCATAGCCGTTCTCAAAGGATAAGTTAATCAATTTTGGATTTTGATACTTGAGCAAACTTGTCAAGTTACCAATCTAAAATTCAAAATCTAAAATTTCCCAGGCTGTTCGGCGTAGTGTTTTCCCTCAACGCGCTTGGCGCGAATTAATGACCAAGGCTAAATTTCCATATCAAATCTTATCCTTCATCCTGCAAATTCACCTAATTTCTATATTCCCCTAGTTCTCGCATCTTTTCCCCAGTTTCAGATATAAACTAACGGGGGAGGGTTAGAAGAACTAGGGGAATTTTGTGCGCCTGTTGACAACAGTCGCAGCTTTACGCTGCTATTTAAATAAACTTCGCTCGCAAAGCCAACTGACATTACCAGAAGATCTGGTCGCAGATGAAATGAGCAGTTGGGATCGGACAGCCGTCGGTTTGGTACCGACAATGGGGGGTTTGCATCAAGGTCATTTAAACTTAATCAAACGAGCAAGGCAAGAAAACTCAACGGTGATTGTCAGTATTTTTGTCAATCCCTTGCAATTTGGCCCTAACGAAGATTATGCACGTTATCCGCGAACTTTAGAGCAAGACCAAAAATTATGTAAAGACGCGGGAGTTGACGCGATTTTTGCTCCTACTCCGGAAGTGATGGGAGTACCCGCGAAAAATATACAAGAATCTTTGATGACCCAGGTCATCCCACCATCTGCTATGATACTAGGTTTGTGTGGACGTTCTCGGCTAGGTCACTTTCAGGGTGTAGCAACGATTGTGACGAAGCTTTTGAACTTAGTACAGCCTGACCGCGCCTACTTTGGTCAAAAAGATGGTCAGCAACTGGCGATTATTCAACGACTAGTGGCTGATTTAAATTTGCCAGTAGAAATTGTTGGTTGTCCGACAGTCCGAGAAGCGTCAGGTTTAGCTTTTAGTTCTCGCAATCAATACTTGAGTGCGACAGAAAAAGAGCAAGCAGCAGTTTTATATCGAGGATTAAAAAAAGCTGAAGCTGCTTTTAAATCTGGTGTGCGTAACAGCAATCAGTTAATAGCAGTGGTACAACAAGAAGTGGCTAAGGTGAGTACTGTTTTCTTGGAATATATTGAATTGGTTGAACCGACTACGTTAATGTCATTAGAAACAATTGAGGAGGAAGGAATGCTGGCGATCGCAGCTCGTCTTGGTTCTACACGTTTGATTGATAATACCATCTTGCGCGATCGCCAACCCATCATCGCTATTGATGGGCCAGCCGGAGCCGGAAAATCTACGGTAGCACGCCAAGTAGCAGCAGAACTAGGGCTAGTTTATTTAGATACAGGTGCTATGTACAGAGCGATGACTTGGCTAGTAGTCCAAAAAGGCATTGCTCTGGATGATGAATGTGCGATCGCCGAATTAGCTCATACTCATAACATTGAACTAACACCCAGTTCAGATTTAAAATCGCCTGTGCGGGTTTGGATTGATGATGTCGATATTACCCAAGAAATTCGCACAGTTGAGGTAACATCTAAAGTATCTGCGATCGCCGCCCAAAGTGCTGTGCGTCAGGCCTTAGTTCAACAGCAACAAAACTGGGGTAAAAAAGGTGGTTTAGTCGCCGAAGGCCGGGACATTGGTAGCCATGTCTTCCCCGATGCTGAAGTGAAAATCTTTTTAACCGCATCAGTAACTGAACGCGCTCGTCGTCGTCAACAAGACTTCAAAAAACAAGGTCAACCCGAAGTTAGCCTAGAACAACTAGAACGGGATATCGCCGAACGCGATTGGAAAGATAGTACTCGTAAAGTTTCCCCCTTACAAAAAGCTGCGGATGCAGTGGAACTCCAAACTGATGGTATGAATATATCTGAAGTAGCTGCACAAATCATTAATTACTTCCATCAACGCTTATCTCAATGGTAATCAGAGAGATGCGCTTTTAGTTTTTCTTCCTCTGAGTGGTGAGTAACTGAGTACCTACCCACCACTTGTAAATCAGACTTTTAATTAATTAAATTAGCTTAGTAGATAACATTTTATAGACTGAAAAAATTTATTCATCTAGCTGAAGACTGACTAAGAATATTTATGTTGACTATGCCTTAAGGTAGAAGTATTTAAGGTTAAGAATTCGCTAACAAGTTATTATCAACTCTGGCTGCAAAAACCAAAGTTCATTGCCAAAGCATACCTCTTTTCATTCCCCCTCATACAGGGGGAATATCTTTCTGACTTATTAAGCAGGATAGAAGATTTAAGGGGTAATAATCTGCTAGGATAACCAGGGAAAATAAACGCCTTATTTAAAATGGCTGTAACCCTTGCAAAAAGCCAGTGACAAATTATAAATTAAGTCCAACACTACTAATTGCTAATCGCTAAAATACTTTGGTGATCAAATATTAGTTGTTTTTATTTATAATTCTTCTGCCATCAGCATTTGACTTATCAAAAAAGTCTTTTGTTTTCATCATCACTTTGGTAGTAGAATGACGATGTTAAGTTTTATGTTTCCTTAATTCAAGGACATCAAAACGACTAAACACAAAACCTGTAATTTTCTAAGCTTCGGTAATAGCTTTAGGCCGGGAAACAGTAAAGAGAGGATTTCATAAAATGGCATTTACACAGCCCCCCTTACCATTTGACATTAATGCTCTAGAGCCGTATGGCATGAAAGCTGAAACCTTCGAGTATCACTATGGCAAGCATCATAAAGCTTATGTCGACAACCTCAACAAGCTAACCGAAAATACAGAACTTGCTGATAAGTCTCTAGAAGAAGTTATTCAAATCTCCTTTAAAGATTCTTCCAAAGCAGGTATTTTCAACAATGCTGCTCAAGTTTGGAACCACACCTTTTTTTGGAATAGCTTGAAGCCAGGTGGTGGCGGCGCACCCACTGGTGAACTCGCAAGCAGAATTGAAAAAGACTTTGGTAGCTTCGACAAATTCAAAGAAGAGTTCTCGAATGCGGCTGCTACTCAGTTTGGTA
Organism: Nostoc sp. C96; assembly: GCF_059384975.1. Lineage (NCBI taxonomy): Bacteria > Bacillati > Cyanobacteriota > Cyanophyceae > Nostocales > Nostocaceae > Nostoc > Nostoc sp. C96. Next base: position 5,216,372 of record NZ_CM182020.1, read on the forward strand.
GTGGTTGGGCTTGGTTAGTTGATGATGGTGGTACTCTTAAGGTAATTAAAACACCTAACGCTGAGAACCCCTTAGCCCACGGCAAAAAAGCATTGCTTACCCTTGACGTTTGGGAACATGCTTATTACATCGACTTCCGCAATGCTCGTCCTGCATTCATCAAGAATTTCTTAGATCAGTTAGTCAACTGGGACTTCGTTGCAGAAAATCTTGCTAAAGCATAATATCTATCAGGCAGAAAGCGATCGCTCACATCTGCCAAATTTCTCAAGTATAGATATTTAGTTGCTCTCCAAAAATTATGATCAACAGTCACGACTCTCTATTCGTGGCTGTTTTTGCTTCAATTAAAAATTTTGTCAACACGGTAGTAGCGATCGCCTCTCTGAACTATCTTGAAAATAGGGAGTCCGTGAAGCCAGTCAATATTCTTTTTGCCTAAAAAAACATAAAAATCAAAAAATATATGGATAGCACACAACTAGCACAATATCTCGAAGCCACAGATAGCATCTCCAAACCGTGGCTATTGGTACAACTACGTCTGAAAAAATTACAAGAGCGCCGAGATACAATTTCTGAAGATACCTACGCTGATGAGTTAGCAGACATTCACCAAGATTTAATGAATTTAGGTGAATGGTGGCGAAGCATAGAAGATCAGGTCTTTTAATGAGGTAATATCAATAGTCCAGAGTCAATAGTTTATAGTCCATTGACCATTGACTATTGACCATTGACCATTGACTATTAACTAACTCTTATGGATTATCGGGATGCAGGGGTTGATGTTGAGGCTGGTAGAGCCTTTGTCGATCAAATTCGCAATTTGGTTCATAGCACCTTTAGGCCAGAAGTTATAGGTGGATTAGGTGGTTTTGGTGGTTGCTTTCAACTACCCACAGGTTACAAAGAACCTGTGCTGGTTTCAGGAACAGATGGCGTAGGTACAAAGCTAAAAATCGCCCAAATTCTTAATCGCCACGATAGTGTGGGGATTGATTTAGTCGCTATGTGCGTGAATGATGTGCTGACATCTGGTGCAGAACCCCTGTTTTTTTTAGATTATGTCGCCACAGGTAAATTAGATAAAGAGCAGTTGACACAGGTAGTCGCAGGGATAGCTTCTGGCTGTAAATTGGCTGGTTGTGCCTTGTTAGGCGGAGAAACGGCGGAAATGCCTGGTTTTTACCAAGTTGGGGAATATGACTTGGCTGGGTTTTGTGTGGGAATCGTCGAAAAAAGTCAGATGTTGGATGGTTCCCAGGTACAAGTGGGAGATGTAGCGATCGCTCTAGCTAGTGCTGGGGTACACAGTAATGGTATCAGCTTAGTCCGCAAGATTGTCAGTGATGGGGGTTTTGCTTGGAGCGATAGCCCAGATTTATTAGCTGGCGAAACTATTGGTGAAGCTTTTCTCAAACCTACGCGCATTTATGTCAAACCAGTTCTCGCCGCCCGTCAAGCTAGTATAGAAATTCATGGGATGGCGCATATTACAGGTGGCGGTTTACCAGAAAATTTACCCAGATGTTTAGGTAAAAATCAAACAATTAAAATTAACCCCAATAGTTGGAAAATTCCAGCTACATTTCAATGGTTAGCGGAAGTCGGTGCAGTCAGCGACGAAGCAATGTTTAATACATTCAATATGGGAATTGGATTTGTGCTGTTAATACCGCCTCAGCAAGTAGAACAAACAATTTCCTTTTTTACATCACAAAATATTCCCGCCGTTGCAATTGGTGAGGTAATTCCTGGTGTAGGTACACTGGAGGGATTATTTAGTTAAACGTAGATGTAGGGGTGTAGGTGAGAACAAGTAATGACGTGTTTATTTCATTTATTGCCAGTGGTGTGATGTTCTTCCCCTTTTCTTAACAAGCACAGGATGTTCCTTATACCCCTACACGCCTATTTCCTCACAAGTGTAGGTTTTTAACAAAGTGATGAGTAATGACTCTAAAAGTCACGATTTAATCAAACTTCTATCACTCCCATACCCTTACACCCCCATACCCTTATTTCCCTGTATTTATGGAAAGGAAAGAGAGTTTTTTTTACTTGTGGTATAGTGAAACATTCTGAGTGAGTAACTGAAAAAAATTTCTGATTGTTGAATCAACAATACTATTACCTATTGCCTAGGCACTTATCCAGAAAATTTGTATCAGTATTTACTTGAATATTTGAGAAAAATTTTTGACTTGCGCTTATCAAAGCAATCGAAAATACTCATGCCCATTATCATTGAGATTTGCTAACGTAGTCTTAACATATTGAAAAATTTAGCTGAGTAAGCTAATTAAATACCTGCTGGCACTAATGATACGTGCTAGTTCTTTCTTATCTATAGGTGTGGCGTTTTGGTGTGTGAATAACTGCGTATATTTGTGCAGAGGGTAGTATGGTTATGAATTGTACGCGGACATCGACTTCTTGCGAACTTTTAAAACAAGTATTCCAGAAGCTTGATGCCCAAAGCTGTCCGAAAGTATTTAATTTTCACATGCACACCGTTCATTCAGACGGAAGGTTGCAGCCTAGTGCATTGATGGAACAAGCGATCGCTATTGGCTTAAAAGGATTAGCAATTACTGACCATCATAATATTGGTGGCTATTTAGCAGCGCAAGCTTGGTTAGAAGACTGGAAGTGGAAAAATCCTCACAGTAACATTCCTTATTTATGGAGTGGTACAGAAATCAATGCTAACCTCTTGGATAATGAGGTTCACATTTTAGCTTACGCCTTTGAGCCAAATCACTCCAGCATTAAACCTTACTTGCAAAAAAGCGCTGTCACAGGTAAAGAATATCAAGCAGTCAACGTAATTGCGGCGATTCATGAAGCTGGTGGACTAGCTGTTTTAGCGCATCCCGCGCGTTACAGGCGATCGCATTTTGATTTAATTGCGGCTGCGGCTGAACATGGTATTGATGGTGTGGAAAGTTTCTACGCTTATAATAACCCCAGCCCTTGGAAACCAAGCCCGACAGAATCACAACAAGTGCAACAATTAGCTAGTGATTATGGCTTGTTCAATACCTGTGGTACTGATACTCATGGTTTAAATTTACTCCAGCGATTGTAAATGTATATTTAATCGTGTTAACTACTCCTGGTTTCATCAGCCAGGGGGTTATCTTATACCATTTTGGATTTTAGATTTTACAGAAAGTTGAGCCAGTGCTTTGGGGAGACAGCGCCGTGGGCGAGTTTCCCGACTTGAGGCGACTGTCCGGCTCTGCCGACTTGTACCCCTACGGGGAAGCAAGCTACGCGCAGCGTCTCCGATTAGGAGAAGCAACTGGCGTTGCGTGGGCGGGTTCCCCGACTTGAGCAAACTTTTCAAGACGATTTTGGATTGAGAAAGGGCTTACTGGTAAGCTTTTGGGCAATCCATTTGTTGCAATCATTCTTCAATTTGGTATTACAAAGAAATTTTCCTAAGCTACCGCCTCTACATCTGCGGTTAATTTTATTTAAATTAAAATTTAGTCAGGCTATTACATATAAGTAAAAGCTTCATATCCCCGACTTCTTATCAAAGTCGGGGATTTTGTTGTTGAGAGACTGTAACAACACATACATTCTTCTACCTGGATTACAATATATATTTCAAAAAAACATATATACACAGGTGTATAAAACATCTATCCTAAGATACAATTAATTTCATTTGCTCAATAAAAATTCTTGGCAAGGCTTAACTGCCAATCACAAGACTTCTCATCTTTTTAGGTAAAACAATCTTTTGCCTGACTACAGTTAATTTACACAACAAGTCAGCCTTAAGTATTGAAGAAGTCTTGGAAATGCTGACTCACTGCGTATTAATCTCACAGTTTTTCCTCGACACAATCACCACTTCAAAATCAGAAGCTAAAGGATGAGACACTGGATCGCAAAATTAGCAATCTGTACAATATTGCTATACAATTTTTTTCTAAATAATAGTTGGGCAAGTGCAAATCAACTGACAGAACCTGATGTTCAGCAGTTAAACCCAATTCCAGTAGTTGAAAACTTAGCGGTTGCTAATAATTTTGGGGAGACTAAAAAACAAGAACTGCGCCGTTATCGGGAAACAGTTAAAGGTGTCATTAAACAAGCAGGGCTATTTACACTTTATAGTCAAGAAGAATCAGGCAAAGTTTATTTAGAAATCAATCCAAAACAGCTAAATAAAAGTTATCTCGCCACAGTTACTTTAGAATCTGGTCTGGGGGAAAGTGGAATTTATAGCGGATTACCTCTAGCTGATTTTCTCTTCTATTTTCGCCGCGTGAATAACAATTTGCATTTTGTGATTCAGAACGTCAAATTTCGGATAAAATCAGGGGAAGCAGAAGAGCGATCGCTGGCTCGTTCATTTAGCGATTCGGTGCTTTATTCTGTAGCAATAGATAGTATTGATCCACGTAGTAAAAATCTTATCATTAACCTAGAAGAACTGCTCATGCAGGATTTTTCGGGGTTAACTCCTTTATTAAAATACTCATTACAGGCAGATTACCGCTTAGAAAGTAGTAAATCTTATTTTGGCAATGTTAACAGCTTTCCGCAAAACGTAGAGATTGATGCAAATTATGGTTTCTCTTCTCCAGAAGGCGCAAATCTCATTACATTACCCGATAGTCGCGCCTTTAGCCTGAAGGTGCATTATAGTTTTTCGCAATTACAAGAAAACAACGGTTATATTCCGAGAGTTGCTGATGACAGAGTAGGTTATTTTATTACTGCTTTTCAAGATTTCTCAGATAATAACCTTCAAGAACCATTTGTTAGGTACATTAATCGCTGGCATTTAGAACCATCCGACCCCACCGCACCTTTATCTCCACCAAAAAAGCCGATTGTATTTTGGATTGAAAATGCTGTTCCACCTATATACAGAAATGCCATTCAAGAAGGCGTTTTGATGTGGAATCAAGCATTTGCCAAAGCTGGATTTCAAAATGCCATTGAAGTGCGACAAATGCCAGATGATGCTGATTGGCATCCCGCAGATGTGCGCTACAACACTATTCGCTGGTTCAATTCTTTAGATGCTGGTTTTGCTAGAGGGCCAATGCGGGTTAACCCACTCACCGGCGAAATCTTAGATGCAGACATTATTGTTGATGCCAATATGGTGCGCTCAATTCAGCAAGAATATCATGCACTGATAGAGGCTTCGTCGATGTGTCAGGCAGAAGGCAGGGGGCAGAGGAGCAGAGGGGCAGAGGGGCAGGGGGTAGGGGGCAGGGGGCAGGGGGAAGAAAGTTTTTTACCCTACACCCATTTACAAGCCATATCTACTTCGGAGATTTGCTATGGTGCAGAATCTACAGAACAAGTTGCTATGGGGGCGTTAGCATTATCACTGCTGCAAAATACTAAACCCAATAGTGAAACGATGAAGGAGTATGTGCATCAATATTTGCGTTCTGTCATTGCCCACGAAGTTGGACATACTCTCGGTTTGCGGCACAATTTTCATGGCAGCACTATGTTAGCGCCGCAAGAATTAAATAACACAGAAATTACCCATACCAAAGGTTTAGCGGGTTCGGTGATGGATTATTTACCTGTGAATATTGCCCCTCAAGGAGTGCCGCAAGGTGAGTATTTTCCTAGTGTTATTGGCCCTTATGATGAATGGGCAATTGAATACGGTTACAAAAAAAATCCTGATGTAGCCGATGAGGGAGTCACGCCGGAAGCAGAAAAAAGCTTTTTAGAAGAAATTGCTTTAGCATCGCCGCAACCAGAATTATCTTACGCAACTGATGAAGATACCCACGACATCAACCCACTAGCAAATCTCTGGGATATGAGTAGTGATGTTTTAGTGTACTCTCAATGGCAAATGGATAACGCCCGTGTAATGTGGCAACGTCTGGATGAGGGTTATTTACCCAAGGGTGAAAGCTATAGTAGCTTGCGGGTTTTATTTAATCGAGTGTTGAGATATTATTTTCGCAATGCCAGCTTACTTTCTCAGTATATTGGTGGGCAATCATTCCGACGGCTTCATGCTGGTGATGATAATTCTTGGGCTTTTGTACCCGTTTCACTAACGCAACAACGTCAAGCATTAGCGAAGCTGCAAGAATATGTCTTTGCTGAAGATGCTTTTAGTTTCTCACCGCAATTGTTAAATCAACTTGCACCTTCACGCTGGCAACATTGGGGTAGCCCGATACATCATAGCCGTCTTGATTATCCTATTCACGATCGCATTCTCTATTTTCAAAGTGCCATATTACGATCGCTGTTAGATAGCGATCGCTTAAATCGTCTGCGAGATGTAGAATTAAAATCTCAACCAGGGCAAGCGCTTTCTCTGCCAGAATTATTTGACACGCTGCAAACAGGCATTTGGACAGAAGTTTTCACCCCAGAAGAACCAAAATCCATTTCTAGCATTCGTCGTTCTTTGCAACGAGAATATTTGAATATTTTGCTAGAGATGGTGTTGAATACAAATGATCAATTAGAAGATGGGCGAACGCTGGCCTGGTACAAATTACGCCAACTGCAAACAGCAATTAACACCAAGCTGCAACAATTCGGCACAGCATTAGATATGTACACAGTAGCCCATTTAGAATTTGCCAGCGATCGCATTACGAAGGCGTTAAACGCGCAGTTGGTTTCTAAATGAAGGCAGGAGGCAGGGGGCAGAAGGCAGGGGGAAGAATATATTCTCAGCACTCAGTACTCAGCACTTTTTCACTCAATTTCGCTTGAATATCCGCCCACTTCACCCCTGCGAGGCTAGGTAATACTACATCGGCTGCGCCGACGCGTTCCACTGGCCCTAGTCCTACTGCCCACATCCCGCCTGCTAAAGCGGCTTCCACTCCGGCGGCGGCATCTTCGACGACTACACATTGTGCTGGTTGCAGTCCTAATTCTTTGGCGGCGTATAAAAATAAATCAGGTGCGGGTTTGGGTTGTTTTACGCTGTAACCATCTGCGATCGCATCTACTTTATCAGCAATCCCCAATAACTCAACTACAGTCTGAGCATTTTTACTTGCAGAACCGATGGCAGTTTTAATTCCAGCTTGGCGTAATTCGTCCAAAAGTGCGATCGCACCTGGCAATAAATCTTTCGGTGTTACATGGTGAATCAGTTCTACATAGTAGCCATTTTTACGCTCCATCATTTCTTGGATTTGCGCTTCGGAATATTTGCGATCGCCAATAATCAACATTAAAGATTCCCGGCGAGATACCCCTCGCAAGGCTTCATTTGCTTGGCGATTAAAAGGTATACCTTCTTCATCAGCTAACCTTTGCCACGCTTGATAATGGTATTCTGCTGTATCAGTCAGCACACCATCAAGGTCAAAAATTACTCCGCGAATGTCGGAGGTTGGAGATTGGGTCAATTTTTCCATTGTTTTTTGTTGTGGTTGCAAATCGAATTCATGCCATTTACCACGCCAGTGGAGTTTAAATTTGAGGCGTGTCCAGTGAGAAGGTAAATGGGGGTTAGCTACGGGGCCATTCTCCGTTAACTGAATTCCACCAAAGCCAAAAATCGCTGCTTGCCATACACCGCCGGCACTAGCGCCGTGAATTCCATCGTTGGTGTTACCTCGGCTATCCTCTAAATCGACCATTGCGGCTTGCATAAACCGTTTGTAGGCTCTAGCCGATTCCCCTACATCTGCGGCGAGGATGGCGTGAATTGCTGGGCCGAGAGACGAACCATAGGTAATATCTGTGCGCGGTGCGTAGTAGTCCCAATTTGCTTGTAAGGATTTTGGGTTGTAGGGAAAATCCGCCGATTCTCGCATTAAATACAGCAGCATTAATACATCTGGCTGCTTCAAAATTTGCCGCTTGTTGCCTTCTTCAATGCCTAGAATTGCTTGGATGGAACGGTGGCGAGGTTCGTATTCGTCTAAGTTAATATCTTGGAGTTGGAAAAATCCCTCAAACTGCTCAATTAATCCGGTTTCTGGATCGTAGGGAATCCAGATTTTAGCAATGATATCTTGCCAATGCGATCGCACTTCAGATGTAATTTGCAGTTGCTTGGCTAATTCCGCCGCGTGTTCGGGGAAATTTTGTTGTAGCCAATTATCAATAAATAAGGCTTTTTCTAAATGCCATTGCACCATCCGGTTGGTGAAGGTGTTATTGTGAACCAATTCGTGATATTCATCGGCTCCAATCACTGCGCGAATTTCGTAGCGATTTTGTTCGGAATTATACTCAACTCGACTACCCCAAAAAATAGCGGTATCTAAAACAATCTCTGCACCGCGATCGCGCAGCCACTCATCATCACCCGTCGCTAACCAGTAATACCAAACAGCGTAGGTAATATCTGCACTAATATGAATTTCGCGATCGCGACACCAAATTCGTACATCTTCACCATAAAAATCATTGGGAAGTGACCAGCGCGGTGTAACTTCATCGCCAGTATCAGCACTTTCCCAGGCGTACATTGCGCCTTTATAGCCAGAATGCAAAGCTTTACGTCTAGCTCCTGGTAAAGTGTGGTAGCGGTAAGTTAGTAAGTTACGAGCGATCGCAGGTTGGGTAAATGTAAAAAATGGCAGAATAAAAATTTCTGTATCCCAAAAAACATGACCCCGATAGCCAAATCCAGAAAGCGTTTTGGCGGGAATACTTACTTTATCGTCATATCGAGGCGCAGCAATTAACAGCTGAAAAATATTGTAACGAATCGCAAAAGCCGCTGTATTATCACCTTCTAGCAAAATATCACTCTGCTGCCAAGCTGCATCCCAAGCTTGAGTATGGTCATTGCGTAGGGTTTGGTAGTCGGAAGTTTGAGCAAGTTTTTCTTGCGCTGCTTTGACTGGTGTCTCAATTTCCCGTGAGGTAAACACGGTGACGATTTTTTCTACTGTCACAGTTTGCTGTGATTTGGCGAGAAATGTCGTATTTAAGGAGGGATAACCAGGCGCAGTATTAACTTGGATAGATGCTTCCGTTCCTGATACAGTCATTTTGGCTGCCATACCAATCGTAATTCGAGAACTACGAGTACGACTTTGAAACCAAATACCTTGCTCAGTTTTACCTTGGTCTAAATCTACCCAATGATTGAAGCCTTGATTTTCAGGATAACCATTGATGCTGCCTTGCACTTCAATTAAGCCGTCAAAATCTAGCGGCGTTAACTCACAGCGTTGTGCCACAATATGCTGATCTGCCAGACTAGCAAAACGTTCAAAGTGAATATCTATGGTTTTTCCGGTGGGAGTGCGCCAACGTAAAGAACGGCTGAGAAGTCCGTGGCGCACATCCAGCACTCGCTCGTAATGGGTAATTTCGCCTTCGTTGAGGCGGAAGCGATCGCCATCAATCATCACTACCATTGGTAGCCAATCAGGACAGTTGGCGAGTTCTGTGTATACCACAGGGACATCATCATAGACACCGTGGATAAAAGTAGCTGGTAATTCACGCGGATAGTCTCTTTCAAAACTACCGCGTGTGCCTAAATAACCATTGCCAATTGTGAAAATAGTTTCTCTAGAATGTATTTGTTCGGGGTCAAACTGGGTTTCAGTTAACGTCCAGTCTGTATAGATAAAATTATCAGTAATAGTTTTTATATCCATTGTTAAGCTAAATTCCAAATGCGAGGTTTAGTTTTGGATTTAGATAGTTCAAAAATTGGTTACTTTTACTTGTGTATATGTTGTTCTAAAATCTTTTCTGCTCTGGGTTTAAAGATGAGATGGAACAAGCTTTCCATATAGCGATCGCGTGCTTCATTATTTTCTGGCGCGACAAAGTTCCAGAAGCTAAACATTTTTGCCATTAATAATAATTGGCTGGTGTGTGATGACCAATTGTATTTATTAATAATGCGCTGAATCATCCATTCAGAAACTTCCTGCCAATGTTGGGGATGATTTTCACATTCATCCAGGAAGCTGAGAATTTTCTGTGCTGTTCCTTCTAAATCAGTCGGGTTAATAATAAAGCCATCTTCTTGATTTTCAATAATTTCTAAAGCTCCCCCAAATTGAGTTGCAAAAGTTGGTAAACCAGAAATCATCGCTTCTAAAATGCTTCTACCAAAAGATTCAAACCGAGCAAAATGTACATAAATTCCTCGGCGATCGGCAATCACACGATAGGCTTCGCCAATATCTCCACTAGGAATACGCATTCCCAACCAGCGAATCTGATTTTGTAGATGATATTGATTAATAATGTCATGTAGCTTTTGAATTTCTGCCGCCTCTTCTGAATTAGCCGCTTCTTCTGGATGCAATTTACTTGTTAATAAAATTAAATTACACCGTTTTTGTAGTGCCTGACTTTGACCAAAGCATTCTGCTAAACCAGTGAGATTTTTAATAGATGATAGAGTAGCTACAGCAAAAATAGGTAACTTGTTTAGATTGTCTAAATTACCTAATATTTGAGCGTCTTGGCGGTTAAATAGTAAGTCTTCAACTTGTTTACTTTGCTGAATATCCCTATTTTCTTTTTGGGTGTATGGAAAGAAGATTTTTTGATTAACTCCCGGCGGTACTAAGTTAAATTTAGGGCTGAATAAGTCAATGCCGTCAACTACATGATATAGCTCAGGCATTGTAAAACATTTATAAGATTCATACTGTCCCATTCCGTCGGGTGTACCGACAATTTCTTGATAAGATGATGTAATAATAAAATCGGCAGCATTCATACTAATTAAATCAGCAGTGAATTGTGCCGAGAAATGATATTTTTCTTCTAAGTTATGCCAATATAAGTTACTAAATAAATATTTGGGCTTTTCTAAAGAATGAGCAATATTGCATTGAGTAACTTTTAACCGACGAGATAAAAGGGATGCAACTAAATTCCCATCACTATAATTACCAATAATTAAATTGGGACGACCTTTAAATAAAGTTAGTAGTTCTTTTTCCGCATCATTAGTAAACCTTTCTAAATAAGGCCAAATCTCAAATTTAGAAATCCAATTATTAGTAATCTCTGGATTAAATTCGCCAAAAGGAACGCGTAAAATCCAAGCATTTTCTGTATCTTCAACTTTCTCCAGGCGTAGTCCGCAGGATGTACCTTCACAATGGGGAATCAGTCGAGTCAGAATGATTACATGGGGTTGAATACCTAATACATCAAGTCCAGCGAGTGCGATTTCTTCGCGGAGTTTGTTTTCTAAGCTGCGTGCTTGTTCCAGCACATAGACGACTTGACCTAATGTTTCATCGCGTCCCATCACATCTTGTTGTCCTACCCAACCATGAATAGAAATCAAGACGACGCGAAAAACCACAGGAACACGCGCCACAAATGCTTCTAAAATGGCAGGTTGGGGAGTATCAATCAGCCGATCAAGTAATGATAGCGTTTCACTAACTCGCGCTGCTGTGTTTCCCCATCCTGGTTCTAAACCGAGGTCTTGGAGGTGAAAGTGAAATTTCTCGTAGGGTTCCTTAGCTGGTTTGTCACTTAAAAACTTGATTGCTTGCTTGATTTGTTTGGCGAATTCTCTACCGGAAGAAATGCGATCGCCAATTAACAAGCGTCTTCCATCATATTGCACTCGCCGCAATGCTTGAAACAATACTTCTAACCAATGTTGTGGATCATTTACCAACTGATCGCACAGGTAATGATTGAGAAAGGCTAGACCTTGACCAATATTTCTGGGGTCATCAATAGAGGGAGAATCTGCGTAAAATGGCGCGAGGTCAATTTCCAGGATATGGGGTTGGTAGCGATTCACTAAGCGATCGCACTCATCTAAATAAGCCTGGGGTATCATCAATTCACACTCACTCAAGTCAGCATTCAACCGCCAGACTTCTTGACTAGCAATCTTGGGTCGGATGACAAACCAAGCATTATCCTCTGACCAAATTATTTCATGGGTATAGTGAATGAGTTTCCCAATAAAGGAAGAGTAGTAAAAATAAGCAGGCTTTTGGGAGTTATGACAATAATCTGCAAACACTTGCAGAATTTCATTTCTCAAAAAATATTGTTTACCTGAAACAGTTAATGAAAATATCAATTCCTGTAACGCAGCTTTTTCCTCACTGTTCAGCACAGCTTGCAGCAATTCATTCATAATGAATTCCACCACTCTAGTAGGTTACAACCTCATTTTTATCTCCTCAACAATGGCAATTTTATTTGTAGGGTGTTAGAGGTATATTTCCCTTGTTATCTCTTTTATGCTAGATGAGCCTTTCCATCTTTGCCTTCTAGCTCTGGTATGAATAATGCAAAGCAAACTCAAGCATTGAGTAAAAAAACTTATTTGTTAACTACATCAAGCAGAAATCCCAAGACAAAAGACTGCGCTAAGAATTACCTACCCAATTTGGTATTGTCTCTCAGAAAAAATGCCAAATTGGCTCAATTTACAACAAATTAAAGAGTATTCTGTGTAGTAGGTAACTATTCATTAGGCAAAATTCTGATATAAAATCTGGCTTTTTAATCTGAATTTCCCGCAACTCAGACAACGTCAAAATCCAGACAGAATCTCCTTACTAACTTCTCGTTAATCACCATTACAGGGTTAGCCATGAACTACCAGATGCCTTCTTCTCAAAAAAACTTTCACAGTTTGATTACTCATGAACAATTAGAACAAGTAATCGAAGCTATTAGTGAGGGTAGATATTCTTGGGCTTGTGTATTAATTTTGCGTTTTGTTGGCTATAATCCACTCCACTTTATTCCGCAAAGAACTTACAGCCGTTTAATAAAAGAGCAGAGTCAATTTATGGCTGCAAAATTAGAATTAGAAAATGCTATGAATGTCTCAACTAATATTACTGACAACCAAGAAAAAACTCAAAATTTGCATAATGCAAAATATCTAGATACATCTATCAAAAAACAAGAAAATATTCAAAGTGTCAATGTACCATTTTATTTAAAAGCAAATATGCCTAAACTTTATCCCTAAAAAGGAAAAGAGCTACAAAACTAATATCAAAAAATAGCAGGGAAGAATATTGATATTTTTCTCGAACCTTCCCTGTTAATTTATCCTGCATTAAAAGTCGCAATAATATTAACTGCTTTGATTAGACAGTTTTAATCGGAATAATCCCCTGATCAAAAACACGCTTATCAGTAGCGATCGCATTTACTTCTATTCTATCTGGATACACTTCATAAACTGCAAAACTCAAGCTAGAAGCAGAATACTCAGTCCACTCAGAACGACCTACAGGACGAGTTCCAGCACCACCGCCAGTAACTAAGTAAGTTGTGCCATTAATCGACTTAGTACGTTCATAATGGTGTTCATGACCATTAATATAAAGTTGCACCCCGTATTTTTGAAACAAAGGTGTAAAAGCCTGAATAAAAGCTGGGTTACTACCATAAACACCAGAAGCGTAAATTGGATGATGACCAAATACAACTTTCCAAGGTGCATCACTGCGGCTCAATTCTAATTCTAACCAAGGTAGTTGTTTTTTCCAATCAGCATTATTGTTAGTATCTAAAGCAAAAAACTGCACTTGATTACGGCGAAATGTATAGTAGCGTTTTCCCTGCATATTAAAGCCAGGATATTTCAGTTGTAATTCACCGTTAGCAGTCCGAATATCGTGATTACCTAAACAAGCTTGAAACTTGACACCTTTTTTTAGTAAAGGTTGATAAGGACGTTCAAATACTGCACCAATTTTTTCGATTTCGCCGTTGTTATAAATATTATCGCCAGCTAAAACTACTAAATTGTATGGATTTTGCTTGTGATAAAAATTCATTGCCTCCGCTACAGCATATTGTCCTTTTGCACCAGTTCCCGTATCTGCCACAGAAACAAAACGCAATAGTAAGTCTTTTTTCGCTGGTTTACCTGCTATTGCTACAGAATTATCAGTATAGCTATTTTGACGAACTAATTTCCAGCCGAGAATTCCTGTACCAATGGCTCCCAAGCTTCCTAAGAATAAAAATTGACGGCGTTTCCAGTTCATAACTCACCAAATTCAATAAATAGTCAGTTTAACCGAAGCCAAGTGCAATGAAGTGATACATTAGGGCAGAAGAGACAGCAGTAGTCTCATGTACTGCTTTTGGTGAAAGTTCCATGTCACAAGACAATCAGAATTCACAACCCCCTTCTCCTCAAGAACCCTACCAGAGAGAGCCACCGATATGGAAGGCGGCTATTATCCGAATTCTGCGGGGGACAATTGGGGTTTTAGAAACAGCCGTGGTGAAACTGGAGGATGAGTCATCTGTAACAGGCGAAACTGCGGGTGTTTGGCAGCAGTTACAGCTAATCTGGCGTAGACTATTAGCTGGAATTCGGTCTTTCTTACCAGCAAATTTCTCCCGACAGTTATCAGACACAGCTTTGACAGGAATTATTGCTGGAATTACTGTGGTTTTGATTTGGACAACTTCTAGCGTCTTTACTAGTAAACCGACGGAGATAGCCACAATTCCCCCAGTTGAAGAGATTCCTGTACCTACGCCAACGCTTCCACCAGAGTTAACTACACCGGAACCAGAACCGTCAGCAGAACCTACACCGGAACCGAAAGCAGAAGTAACTCTCACACCGACACCAGAACCGGAAGTAACTCCCACACCGGAACCGGAACCGAAAGCAGAAACTACACCAGAACCGGCACCGGAAGTAACTCCTACACCAGAACCAACGCCAACACCCGCAGTCGTATTAACGCCAGAACAAATTTTGATTGCGGCTATTGAAAATCAAGTAGCAGAAATTAGCGATCGCTTCGCTTCTGGTCTGATACAGTCAATTCAAGCTAATTTTCGCACTAGCAATCTAATTATTAAAATTAATAACGATTGGTATACCCTTAAAGAATCTCAACAAAATAAACTAGCAGCGGAAATATTACAACGTTCTCAAGAACTAAATTTTAGTCATTTACAAATTGTTGATTCTCAAGATAAATTAATCGCCCGAAATCCGATTGTCGGTGATCAGATTATTATTTTCAAACGACGCATCGCCAATTTTCCTATTTCAACTTCAGGCTGAGATTCTTTGTATATTTAAACTCTATATATTATGAATGTTATACCTCGTTTGCTAGAGGTTTAGCGATCGCTTATAAAATAAGATAGTTAATAAATTCAATTCTTTGTAATTGGCTTAAACGCCAATCGATTTAATAAATAAATTCAAAATTATTTTTAAGAGGAGCATGAAACTATGGATATGCAAGTCCTGAGAGAGCGTGCTGGACTTAGCCGTGCAGAAGTAGCCTTCAGGCTTGCAATTAGTGAAACCAGTGTGCGTAACTGGGAAGCTGGGCGTACTGAACCAACAATGACACCTAAAAAATATCTAGAAGCTTTACGTTTGTTCAAATGTACCCCAGAAGAATTAGCAGCCGCCAGCGAGAAATCTATCAATCAACGCCATAAACGTAAACCTGGAAGACCAAAACGCTTTCCCGATAATCAAGTAGCTCAGGTGACAGATGCGCCAGTTTGCACCTGATAGTCTGCTAAGAGTAGCATAGCCCCTGATAAAATCTAGTTTATGGCGATCGCTTAGGTAAACAAATCTAGTACGTCACCACTGCTGAATTATTGAGTCGTTAATCTCCATTGATGGAAGACTCACATATTCAGCAGTAAAAATTTATTATGTGGGCAAATGATTGGGAGTGTAGGTTAAAAATGCGGAAATATAAATAAATACAATTCAAAATCAATTAAAAGCTCATAATTATCAGCACATTGAATTTTGAATTCCGCAAAGTGGTACTAGTGCGATCGCTAACGGTATTTGCCACGATAGCGCGATAAGATTCTAAAACAACAGTCGGAACAAAGGTTTAAATGGCAGAAACATTATTTTTCAACGCTCTGCGGGAAGCCATTGACGAAGAAATGGCGCGTGATTCCAGTGTATTTGTGCTGGGTGAAGACGTAGGACATTATGGCGGTTCCTACAAAGTCACCAAAGACTTATACAAAAAGTATGGTGACTTGAGGGTTTTAGACACTCCCATCGCCGAAAACAGCTTTACTGGTATAGCAGTAGGGGCGGCCATGACTGGGTTGCGACCGATAATTGAAGGTATGAACATGGGCTTTCTGCTCTTAGCCTTCAACCAAATCTCCAACAATGCCGGGATGCTGCGCTATACTTCCGGCGGTAACTTTAAAATTCCAATGGTGATTCGCGGCCCTGGTGGTGTAGGTAGACAGTTAGGTGCAGAACACTCCCAACGTCTCGAAGCTTACTTCCAAGCTGTACCAGGGTTAAAAATTGTCGCTTGTTCCACACCCCATAATGCCAAAGGGTTACTAAAATCAGCCATCCGTGATGATAATCCCGTACTGTTCTTTGAACACGTACTTTTGTATAACTTAAAAGAAAATTTACCAGAAGAAGAATACCTCTTACCCTTGGATAAAGCTGAGGTAGTGCGTCAAGGTAAAGATGTCACAATTCTGACTTACTCACGGATGCGCCATCATGTGATGCAAGCCGTAAAGCCTTTAGAAAAACAAGGTTACGACCCTGAAGTCATTGATTTAATATCTCTCAAACCCCTCGATTTTGATACCATCGGCGCATCTATCCGCAAAACCCACCGAGTGATTGTGGTGGAAGAGT
Organism: Nostoc sp. C96; assembly: GCF_059384975.1. NCBI lineage: Bacteria > Bacillati > Cyanobacteriota > Cyanophyceae > Nostocales > Nostocaceae > Nostoc > Nostoc sp. C96. The sequence continues at coordinate 5,232,966 of NZ_CM182020.1, forward strand.
GTATGCGGACTGGGGGTATTGGTGCAGAATTAACCGCTTCTATTAACGATCGCTTATTTGATGAATTAGATGCACCTGTATTGCGTCTATCTTCTCAAGATATCCCCACACCTTACAACGGTACTCTGGAGCGTCTCACCATTGTTCAGCCAGAGCAAATTGTTGAAGCTGTACAAAAAATGGTCGCATTGCGAGTCTAAAAAAGTGTGAAGTGTGAAGTATGAAGTATGAAATTCATCCTTCATACTTTCCTTGTCCCCAGAGACTTTCAACCCTGTTCCCTGTCAACTATTACCTATTCTCTGTTACCTGCTCTCTGCCGTAACTCAATCAAAGAACGCTATTATAGCGTTTGTCAGTTGCGAGTTATGGTATGCAAAGACAGCGATCGCTATTAGCTTTAATTTTTGTCCTCATCATCGCCGCTGTTGTGGCGATTGTGAAAATTCCTGTACCTTTGGGATTGGACTTGCGCGGAGGTTCTCAGCTGACAATTCAGGTGAAGCCAACAGCAGAAATCCCCACAATTACTCAACGTGAATTAGAAGCCGTCAAAAAAGTTGTCGAAGGTAGAATTAACGGTCTTGGTGTTTCCGAACCAATCATTCAAACAGTCGGTACAGACAAAGTTCTCGTCCAGCTACCAGGGGTAAACGATCCTGAACAAGCAGAAAGAGTCTTGGGTGGTACTGCTCAGTTAGAATTTCGCCAACAAAAGCCAAGTACAGAAACTCAATTGTTTGCGTTTCAGTCTTCCAGAGCCGAACTAAGAGCGAAACAAGAAGAATTACGCAGCAGCAAAGATCAAGCTGCAATTACCAAAAATCAAGAAGAATTACAGAAAAATAATCAAGCAATCTTAGAATTGTTCGATAGCACCAAGCCGCCACTTGATGGCAAATACCTCAAGGATGCCTATGGTGAACCAACTCAAGCTAATAATTGGAATGTAGCCATTCGTTTTGACCAAAAGGGTGGCGAACTCTTCGCCGAAATTACCAAAAATCTTGCTGGGACAGGTCGCAGTATTGGAATTTTTCTCGATAATGAACTCATTAGTGCGCCGGTAGTCGGGCCAGAGTTTGCTGCTGCTGGGATTACTGGTGGTGCAGCCGTAATTACAGGCAGATTTACCGCACAGCAAGCCAATGATTTAGGTGTACAACTCCGAGGTGGCGCATTACCTGTACCCGTAGAAGTTGCTGAAAGACGCACTGTCGGCGCGACTTTAGGAAAAGATAGCATTCAAAGCAGTATCTACGCCGGGATTGGTGGTTTGGCTTTGGTGTTAGTTTTTATGGTGGTGTATTATCGACTCCCAGGGCTAATTGCTGACGTTGCCTTAGTAATTTACTCATTGTTAACTTGGGCTTGTTTTGCACTGTTGGGTGTTACCTTGACGCTGCCAGGAATTGCTGGGTTTATTCTCAGTATTGGTATGGCTGTAGATGCCAACGTGTTAATTTTTGAACGTACAAGAGAAGAATTAAAAGCGGGTAAATCCTTATACCGTTCTGTAGAATCAGGGTTTTACCGTGCATTTTCTAGTATCTTAGACAGTAATGTAACTACTTGGATAGCTTGTGCTGCCTTATTCTGGTTGGGTTCAGGTTTAGTCAAAGGTTTTGCTTTAACCTTAGCTTTGGGGGTAGCAGTAAGTATGTTTACTGCAATTACCTGTAGTCGGACATTCTTATTTTTGGCAATTTCTTTGTCTAGTTTGCGGAAACCAGAATTGTACTGTCCTAACGTACCAGTGTCGAATAAGGCTGAGGTGGCTAAATGAAACTGAGTGTGAATAAATCGCGATCGCTATGGTGGATGATTTCTGGTGTTATTATCCTCACTGGCATCATTTCGATGGCAATTTCTTGGAATAATCCAGCAATTCGCGCCCCTCTGCGTCCAAGTTTAGATTTTGTTGGGGGTACACGTTTACAATTTGAACGCGATTGTACAAAACCAGGTAACTGCGATAAACCAATTGATATTACAAGCGTCCGGGAAGTTGCCAAAAGCCAAGGTATCGGTGATAGTAGCATTCAAATTGTGGGCGAAAATGGCATCTTAATTCGCTCAAAAGATTTAAGTGTAGACCAACGCACTCAATTACAAAAAACTTTAAGCGATAAAATAGGCGCTTTTGACCCCCAAAAAAATCAAATTGATTCTGTCGGCCCAACTTTAGGTGCAGAATTGTTTCGCTCAGGGGTTTTAGCCCTAGTAATTTCTTTCGTGGGTATTACGCTCTACATGAGTGTGCGTTTTCAACTGGACTATGCGATTTTTGCGATCGTCGCCCTGTTCCACGATATCTTGATTACGGTAGGCGCTTTTTCAATTTTGGGTTTAGTTGCAGGTATCGAAGCTGATAGCCTCTTCATCGTCGCCCTACTGACCATTACAGGTTTCTCTGTCAACGATACAGTGGTTATTTACGATCGCATCCGGGAAACTATCAAAACTCATCCTAACCGCCCAATTGCCGAAATTGTCGATGATGCGGTCAATCAAACTTTAGCTAGGTCAATCAACACAACCTTAACTGTCTTGTTGACTTTATCTGCGATCTTCTTCTTCGGCGGCGAAACACTGAGAAATTTTTCCCTAGCATTAATCATTGGCTTCACAATGGGGGCATATTCCAGCATTTTTATTGCCAGTACTCTCCTCGCTTGGTGGCGAGAGCGTACAGGTCAATCTACCTTGGTGGCCAGCAGCGAAACAATGGATACTTCAGTTGATAATTAGTTCAACAATTTTGGATTTTAGATTGACGATAGCGTAGTGTTAGCAAACCTACAAATGTTGTTGAGAGTGCTTCTATGCTTCTGCTCAAACCGAAAAAACAATCCAAAATCCAAAATTTCAAATTAGTAACTCTATTTGCATCCGTGTCTTTATGACTTTTTCCTGCTATGGATCAATCGGAACAACCTTCAATCAATGACCCATCTTTTGCTCAACAAGTTCAAAAACTACATCAGCTAACAGTATACGGTCGATGGTTGTTTGTGTTCTTGTTATGGCTGATTATCGCACCTATTTGTTTTTGGGATTTACGCTCAGAAATTGTTTTGTGGCGGCAATATTTTACCTGGGTAGCAGTGCGATATGGACTCATATTTCATCCCCTGTCTACCCTCGGTTTAAGTTTTTGTATCGCTATGACTGTTTCTGTTTTAGTTTGGCAAAGCCGCAATATTTTAATAGGACTACCACAACGGGAAAAGGAACGCTTAGAAAAACAAGTGTGTCGCATTCGCCAGCAAGGGCCTACTCATCCTTTGTGGAAGTTAATTTCTCGGTAAATTTAGGGATAGATAAATAAATTTGTATATAGTTGCATTTCGGTATGCTTAGGGGTAAATTTCTATCACAATATGACTAAATAAAAGCAAAGATATTTATTGGTGAAAGTGAGTTGCTACACATGAACTATCCTCAGATTAAATTTAGCGATCGCCATTCTGATATAGACCTTTACCAACTCCAAGAGTTATTTAATATTTCCGCTTTTTGGGCAAAAGGACGTAGTATCGAGGATTTAAGCATAGCTATTACCAACAGCGACCCAGTAATTTCTCTGTGGGATGACACAAAACTGATTGGCTTTGCTAGAGCAACTTCTGATGGAATTTACCGTGCAACAATCTGGGATGTCGTCATTCACCCAGACTACCAAGGCACTGGACTAGGTAGCAAGTTAGTCGAAACTGTTTTGAGCCATCCCCGCATGAAGTGGGTTGAACGCGTATATTTAATGACAACTCACCAACAAGGCTTCTATAAAAAAATGGGTTTTATACCCAACACAACTACAACTATGGTGCTACATAACCAATCTCAACAGCTAAGTTCCCTCTCCGCAGCGGAACTCCAGTTTCAGGAATAAAGGTAAGCATGAAAGGCTAGTACTTTTTCAAGCCAAGGGAATAGATATTTGTACCCTAGTTTGTGCCTCAGATGATTCTGATTTAATTGAATTGGGCAGCATTTCTAGTTTTGCTCCCATTACTTCTAATAGAGTTTGATTGAGTAATAATTTCATTCCCGGCGAAAGATTTGCCTTCTCATGTTGAATTTGAGGAGGCAAATTATTATATTTAATTAAATCTATCGGCTCACTTTCAGGTAGAGCATGAGTAGGAATATCTAGATAAATATGAGCCGTATTAGTAGTAGGTAAAACAGTAGCGGAAATACCAATACTACCTTCTTGCATTTGTGTAATCGCTGTGTCTACTAAATTGACTAACACTTGGCGTAACCAGCGATGATCTGCCAACACATAAATTTCTGGATCTACAGGTGACATCTGCAACGGAAAATTGCGATTCGCCGCCAACATATAAGTTAAGTCTTTAACTTCCTGAAAAACTGTGTCTAAGCAGCGGGGTTGAATATCTAATTTGTTAGTACCGTATTCAATTCTCGACACGCTGAGAATCTCATCCATTAATTGGAGCAATTTCAAAGCTTTTTCATGAGCTTGGGCAACAAATTCTCGTTCTTCGTCAGGATTTTCACATAAGTCTGACAAAATTAATTGATGCAGGCTAATCACGCTATTAAGTGGCGATCGCAATTCATGGGTAGTCCGCGCCAAAAAACCTGCTTTAAACTGGCTCATTTCCTGTGCCATTTGATACGCCAGTTGTGTTTGCTTGACATCTTGCAGCAGTTTTGACACATTTTCTGGTTCTTCTGCTACTACTGGCCATAAGTTAGCGTTAGTATCTGCCGACTTAGAAAATAACCAACGAAAACTGATTCCTAAGATAATTCCAACTCCGAGATATGCCCAATTGCTCCAATTCATAATTTGGCCATTATTAACTTTTTAGTTGACCACAATGGTATAAAACTAATTTCCTGATTTTCTGATTAATTCAGTGTAATTCTCCCTTGGCGTAAAATTTGCCAGTTTTTCCCTGTCCACTTGGCAACAGTGGAAGGTACACCAACTCCAGAAATTTCGTCAAGCACTTCTGTAGTTGCTAAAGTTAAAGCATCAGGAAATTGCATTGTAATTTCTGCCATTGTTTGTAAAGGCGGTTGACCAGAAAAATTAGCACTTGTTGTGGCTAAAGGGCCTGTTTTTGCCAAAATAGCACGAGCGATCGCATTATCCGGTACTCGAATACCAATAGTAGTTGGGTCAGTAGGGTTTATCTGTTTCGGTAAGCGATCGCTGGCTGTCAATACTAAAGTTAGCGCCCCCGGCCAATACTGATTCACTACTTGTTGCCAAAGTTCATACTCATATTCGCTACCTTTGACATAAGGCCATAAATCCGCAGCATTAGCACCCATTAAAATTAAAGGTTTATCCTGACTACGCTGCTTGGCTGCAAAAATTAAGCCAGCTTTTTCTGGTAAAGTTGCCAGTGCTGGCACAGTATCTGTCGGAAAACTCACTAATTGGCCAGCCTGTGCGCCTGCTATTAGGTCTGCTAGAGAAACTTGAGGCATATTTGCAAATGAGAGAAGTTATGAGTGAAAACGTGTAATTTTTGTATTTTCACTCATAACTCCCATCAGGTGTATTGCTACCCTTACTCACAACTCACATAAGCTAAAGCAAAACGTTCAATTCCCTCTAAATCAGTGTGAATTTGAATATTGCAATAGCTACCTTGATTTTGCAAAAGTTCTCTGACTGCACCCGCTTGTCCGGCCATCATTTCAATTAGCCACACACCACCAGGCCGCAAATAACTGGGGGAGACTTCAATTAAATAGCGGATATCATCTAAACCATCAACACCACCATCTAATGCCAAATGTGGTTCATGCTGCATTACTTCTGGTTCTAAGGTAGCCACAGTTGCAGTCGGAATATATGGCGGGTTGGAAACCATACCACTGAATTGGCCTTTCATGGTTGTTAATGGTTCCCACCAAGAACCTTGGTAAAAATGAATTCGGTCGGCAAATCCCAGATTTTGAGCGTTGGTTTGGGCAATTTCTAAAGCGGCGGTACTGTAATCAACAGCATGAATTGTGGCTTTTGGTAATGCGTCGGCTAGTCCAATGGCGATCGCACCACTCCCAGTTCCCAAGTCTATCCAATGTCCTTGATCTAATGAGTTTATAGCTTGACTTTGAGAGATAGATGCTACTGCTAAATCAATTATGCACTCTGTCTCTGGTCGAGGAATTAACACGGCACTCGACACCGCCAGCTTAAATTTTCGCCAAGGTGTAACTCTGGCAATGTACTGCACTGGTAAGCGATCATGTAATCTTCTTTGCCAAAGCTTTTCTAAATCTGCCAAAGAAATAGCGATCGCTATTTCATCCCAGTCCTTGAAAGATTCTAAACGTAGAGCCAAGCGGTCTAAACCAGCAATTTCTTGCAACAGCCAATCAACTTCTGATGGTGGTACAGCAGCGGCGATCGCACCTTGCATTGCTTGGCTGCGCCACTGCCAAAGTTGTAACCCAGAAACTACTTGTGGCTGTTGATCTGCCATGCTTTAACGTTTTGGCTTTGCCGCAGGCTGGCGATTATTACCAGTAGCCGAATCTTTTGGTAGAGTTCTGATATACTCTCTGGATTCTTGAGATGGCACTAAAACCACTTGTTTGAGCCAATCTTCATTTTTATCTTGTAAAGTTTTGATCACGCCGTCTATGTCAATTACTTGAATATCCGCTTTGGGATATTTTGGTTTTACTTGGTTTAATAAACCTTGTGCATCTTGCTTACTCACAAACAAAGGCACGACTTGTTCTTTGTCGTTTGTCAGTTTAATGGGTACATAGCCTTGATCAGGTGCAAATCTGACTGCAAAAATCGGCACACTCCGAAACTGATCTATTTTTTGACCGCTTTGGTTCAGCAATTCCAGCGCTCCTTTGACATCCTGCTCTACTGGTTTAAAAGCAAATACCAAACGGTTGGGCTGGTTTTTGGTTTGTTGCAACTGCTGATAAATGATTCCCAAAGGTACAGCTGTCACCTGGAGACTCTTGACAATATCTGCCATTTTGGGGTCTTTGTTCGTGCTTTGCAGTTGCTTAATAAAGGCTTGAGCTTCTTGACGGCTGAGATATACACCTGTCACTGAACCACCCAGTTTTTGACCGTTTTGACCTTCTGGCAAAGGACGACTCAAAGGCAATCCTTTATCATTGGTAATTAGATATACAGGTACTGAGTCTAGTTTTTCTTTTATTTGTTGTTCTGATAATGCCAGCACTGGGAGGTTCCCGACAAAAACTGTGCCTAACAGAGTACTCCCGATTAAACCCAATGTTGCGCCCCAGCGAACTAATGCTTTCATGACTACTCCTCGCGTCAATGGTTTTTAATTAAATTAGACTAATTGGTTGGATTTGCACCGAACTAACTTGTTTTAGTTATATAGCAATCCATTTGAGATGTAAAAAAGCCATTATGGCTGCTAAATGGTCACAATCAACTTGCAAAATGGGAGATTTCTAAATTCTTGAGAACTCCTACAGTACTTTCGGCACAATGAATTGTGCTGCAACCTGATTTTTTTAATTCGCTTTGCCTAATTCCTGCACAAGAATTATAGAGGACTATTATAGACTGCTCTCAAGTAATGAAAAATTTTGCCGACCGTTGAGATGATTAATGCCATTTTATTGTCTTTCTCAAAAACTGGTGACGCGATCGCAAAATAATTCGTTCCATTTATTTATTACCTTAATTACTGCTTAAATCATTACCTAGACTTATTCTCGGCTGATTCTACTATTCGGGATATAATTACTCAACTTTTGACAAAGACAAAAAAATCAAATTATTGTTTTCTGTAGTATTTACACTTAAAATGTCAAACTTACTACACAATCCATAATTCTGGACAAATTTCAAAGTTCAAACATAGTAAATTTTGATTGCTAATTAAAAATCTAAAAAAATATCCTATCTATTGATTACCGATAGATAGGATATTTCGCAAATTTTTAGTTTAAATCGGGATGACAGGATTTGAACCTGCGGCATCCTGCTCCCAAAGCAGGCGCGCTACCAAGCTGCGCTACATCCCGGATACTCTAGTGAGCTTTTGCTTTTTGGTAATTACCTTGAGCATGACAAGACAATTATCTTAACACACTAGCTTCTCTATCATAGCAGGCTGAACATATCTTTGCCAACCAATATCTATAATTTATTGCCCACAGCTTATAGATTAAGAGATTTCGCCATCACAAACATTAGTAACACTCAGGTGTTTAGCGTTTGCCCCCTGCCATAGCATTTCCCAAAACATCTTAAAATACAAACTCAGCCGTTCCCATAAACAAGGCTTGTTTTTATGTGGTCGTTTTGAACAGAATATTTCAGTGAGGATACCAAAACATACCTTTAATGCCTTCAGGATCTGACATAAAACCCATACCCCGATAAAAATCCACAACATGCGGATCAGCAAAGAGAGTTACATTACTGATTTCTTCGCTTCTGAGTTTTTTGAGTACGTATTTCATTAATGCTTTACCCAGCCCTTTACCTTGAAAGTCTGGATGAACTACTACATCCCAAATCGTGGCATTAAACGCATGATCTGAGGTAGCACGGGCAAAACCAATGAGCCGCCTTTGGTTTCCTCGTACTTGCCACATGGAGGCAACGAGAAAACTATGCTCTATGGCTTTTTTCACTTTTCTTAACGGACGGCGCGACCAACCAACTGCATCACACAGTTCTTCTAATTCATACAGGTCAATATCTCGTTCTGTGCTGAAAACGATCCGTTCCGCATTCCGCGCCCCAAGATCGCCAGCGTTAGAACTGCCAAATTCCCCTGTAGTCTCTTCAAATGAGGTTGTTTTATTTGTCGCTACAGATTCAGGAGTACTAAACCAAGTTTTCCAAAAACCCATGCCAACGTGGTTCGGGTAGTATAACTGAATTGGCTACCACTCTTTTGGAGTGATGATACACGTTTTATCAAGCAAATACCAGAGTACAACCCACACACTGAATTTTTTCGGGTGTTGTGGGGATAAGCAATGGTAACAGCCTTTCATAGCGTGTTTCATACCAATCATCTTCAACTTTAGCATTTTGTTGTAAAGGCTAGGAGAAATTCCCCAAAAGGCAAAGTTTTGAGAGTCAATTGTATATATCAAGATTGGGTATTAAGTACTGGGTGTTGGGAATAATGTTTATTAGCACCCAGTCCCCAGTCACAGCCCCCAGGTGACAACAGCAAGCGAGTCTTACCCCAACAATGGCTTCTGGTCTAAAATCTTCGACACTGGAACTCCTAAAACGCTTTAACCGAGCGTTTCCCCAGTTTTATGAGCAATTTGTCAGTAGTGAAATTCAGCTGCAAAATCTCCGGTTAGCTTACCGTCTTTATAAAACCAGACGTGCCGTTATCGAGTTAAAGCCGGAAGGTAGCAAAAGCGCTTTGCACTTTGCCTACCGTAACCAGTCCTTTCTCCTCAGTGATATTTTTGGTGTGTTGGCAGCTTATGGTTTGACCATTCATGGTTTGAGCCTGTATGGTCAAATCCGACCTCCTATGTTAGTTTTCATCAAACTTTTGGTATCTCGTGGTAGCAAAGCTTTGACAGAGAAAACCGCAGAAAATGTCTGTCGAGCTATTCGAGAGGCTTTAGGAGGACGCTTTGAAGTAGAAGAGATGCTGGCTGTAGAATTTAATTTAGATGCTGGTTTAGAACAAGTACAAACTGAGTTTTACGTCGATCCTGTATTTCATCTGCCGGCGCTGGTAATTGAAGCAGATAACCAACCAGGATTGTTTTACAAAGTGATGTACGCTATCTGGCAAGAAGATTTGCTAGTAGTTAACGCTAATTTGCTAGTTTGGCGGGGACGCACGCGGCTAATTCTCTATTTGTTGGGGCCGAATGAAAGCTTGATTCCTGAATACCTAGGACACAAAATTGCTGAAGGAGTTCGACAGAGGTTATTAGGTAAGTGATCCCAATTGTAAAATTCCTTCTGGCTTGATTGTTTAACCTTTTGTACTCTGTATTTAGTCGTACCCATCCTTGAGGGTACGATATAAGTATGGCAACCATAGAAATCTTAGGCGTTCCACACGCATACGAGTTAACGGCTCCCACTGCCTGTCCCCATACTTTGGTGTTCATCCACGGTTGGCTAAATAGTCGTGGGTACTGGCAACCTGTGATTTCCCGTCTGTCAATAGATTTACAGTGTCTATCTTATGATTTGCGCGGTTTTGGTGAGTCACAGTCCCAGACAGAAACTGATGTTGATCGGGGAGAACCTACTGGCGGTTTGACATCCCACTTGTTGGATACTTCTAGCTCACAATTTGATTCTCTGTATACACCAACTGCTTATGCTCAAGATTTAGTAGCTTTGTTACAAGAGCTAAATATTACTAGCGCGTGGCTGATTGGCCACTCTTTGGGCGGCACGATCGCTCTATGGGCAGCTGCCTTAATGCCTGATCGGGTTCAAGGCGTGATCTGTATCAACGCTGGTGGGGGCATTTATCTGAAGGAAGCTTTTGAACAATTTCGTTCAGCCGGTCAACGTTTTTTACAAGTTCGTCCGCGTTGGTTATCTCAAATACCTTTGATTGATTTGCTATTCACTAGAGCTAGTGTCGCCCGCCCTTTAGATCGTTATTGGGCGCGTCAACGGGTGATAGATTTTGTGGTTGCTGACCCAGAAGCTGCTGTAGGAGCGCTATTAGACTCCACAACAGAAGAAGAAGTTAATCGCTTACCTCAGTTAGTTTCGCAATTAAAACAGCCTGTTTACTTTTTGGCTGGTGCCGATGACAAAGTAATGGAACCCAAGTATGTTCGACATTTAGCCAGCTTTCATCGGCTTTTTCAATACTGTGCTGATAATGTGATTGAAATTCCTGATTGTGGTCATTTAGCTATGTTAGAACAACCGGATGCTGTTGCTGGTCATATTCGGGCAATAGTTAATGGTCAATAGTTAATGGTCAATAGTCAATGGTCAAGAGTTTTGGATAAAGAACACATGACCAAGGACATATAACCATTACACTTGATATAACTTCATCACCTGACTTAGGGATAAGCGGGATTCAACACCCAATGTCAACGGTGAGACATGACCACGAGAGAAATGGTCAGATGCAGCACAGGCGATCATGGCGGCGTTATCGGTACAAAATTTTAAGGGTGGGAACAGAACGCGGAGGTTATGTTCACTGGCGGCTGCTTGCAAGTGCTGTCTCAAGCCACTATTTGCCGCGACTCCACCACCAACAGCAATCGTCTTCAGTCCGTAGTCCAGGGCGCAGGCGATCGCTCTTTTGGTGAGTGCTTTGGCTACAGTCGCCTGAAAACTCGCCGCTACATCTGCTACGGGGATTTGCCCACCATCTTTCTCTAATTGCTGTACTAGCCTTAGCACTGCTGTCTTTAAGCCACTAAAACTGCCATCATAGCGATGAAAACCTCCACCTGGCAGCGAAACTTTCCCTTCTGGCAACACAAAAGCTCGGGGATCACCCTGCTGTGCTAACTTGTCAATAACTGGGCCGCCTGGATAACCTAGATTTAACAGTCGTGCCACCTTATCAAAGGCTTCCCCCGCAGCATCATCACGAGTTTCACCTAGGGTTTCGTAAATACCACATTCTTTAACATAAATCAAGCTTGTATGTCCGCCTGAAACCAGTAAGCTAAGAAAAGGGGGATCTAAAGTTGGCTCACTCAAGTAAGTCGCACAAATGTGGCCTTCGAGGTGATGAACTCCCAAAAATGGTTTATTGTGTACGATCGCTAAAGTTTTGGCAGCAGTTAATCCCACCAACAACGCTCCTACAAGACCAGGGGCGCAAGTGGCGGCGATGCCATCGATTTTTGACCAGTCTAATTCAGCTTGTTCTAGAGCTTGGGCGATCGCCTCGTTGATCGTTTCCAAATGCTGGCGGGAAGCCACCTCTGGCACAACTCCACCATATTGCTGATGGACTGGGATTTGTGAAGCGATGATACTACTGCGAACTTGACGATTGTTAACAATTGCGACAGCAGTTTCATCACAACTGGTTTCGATTGCTAAAACGTTTGCCATCTGAGGGTTCTGCAAAATAACGATTTGTTTGAGAAGCTTTAACTTTTATTTACTTAAACTTTACTCGGTTCCCAGGCAAGAGTATGATGACTTGCTAGTTAGCCAAATAAAGAATGTACAAGCCGCTTCGTTTTGTACAAAAAACTTTTTCTTTTGTAATAAAAGGAAACAACTCCATGCGACGATTGTTTGCTTTGATTTTAGCGATTTGTCTTTGGTTCAATTTTGCTCCACCAGCGAAAGCTCTAGGGGCTAATCTTACACCCTGCCAAGACAATCCCGCATTTCAAGCACTAGCCAAAAATGCCCGGAATACTACCGCTGATCCTCAATCAGGTCAAAAGAGATTTGAACGTTACTCTCAAGCGCTGTGTGGCCCCGAAGGCTATCCTCACTTGATTGTTGATGGTCGTCTAGACCGTGCTGGGGACTTTTTGATTCCTAGCATTCTGTTTCTCTATATTGCTGGTTGGATTGGCTGGGTAGGCCGTACTTATCTAATCGCAGTTAGAAAAGAATCTGACACCGAACAAAAAGAAATCCAAATTGATTTGGCTCTAGCGTTACCCATCATAGCCACGGGTTTTGCTTGGCCAGCAGCCGCTTTGAAAGAATTTCTTTCTGGCGAATTAACTGCTAAAGATTCGGAAATACCCATTTCTCCTCGTTAGGTTCCGCTTAACTGATTCATTGTTTTGGAGACTAAATACATGGCTGAAAAAAGCGATCAATCATCCTATTTGATTAAATTTATTTCCACAGCACCAGTGGCAGCTACCATCTGGCTGACAATTACAGCAGGTATTTTGATTGAGTTTAACCGCTTTTTCCCCGACCTACTGTTCCACCCACTGCCATAACTCAAGCATTGGGATTTACAACTGTTGCTTATGTAATTGAGAGGCGAACATAAAACTATGGCGCAAGCAGTAGACGCATCCAAAAATCTGCCCAGCGATGTGAGAAACCGGGAAGTAGTGTTTCCCGCAGAACGTGATCCTCAACTGGGTAATCTTGAAACCCCAGTTAATTCTTCTCCTGTAGTCAAGTGGTTCATCAATAACTTGCCGGCTTATCGTCCAGGTCTAACTCCTTTCAGACGTGGGCTAGAAGTTGGTATGGCACATGGCTACTGGATATTTGGCCCCTTTGCTAAATATGGCCCCCTGCGTAATGCAGAAAACGCCAACCTAGCAGGCTTACTAGCAGCGATCGCTCTAGTAATTCTGTTGACAGGTGGTTTATCTTTATATGCCAATAGCAATCCACCAAAAGCCCTGAATAGTGTGACTGGAGCTTCAGCCCCAGATGCTTTTCTATCAAAAGAAGGCTGGAATAATTTTGCCAGCGCTTTCTTAATTGGTGGTATTGGTGGTGCGGTAGTTGCTTACTTCTTGACTAGCAATATTGCCATCATCCAAGGTTTAGTAGGCTAATTTGGTTTCTGGTAATTGGTAATTAGTGATTAGTCAAAGTTACTAATCAGCAAGTGATGAATTAAATAACATAACTTGAGATTATGACTTTCTAATTACTGATTACCACTTGCCCATCGATATAGCAAAGTGCTGTTAGCTGTAGCTGGGGTTTAGTTGGTGCTGAGTTAAAAGAAATAATCATGTATTCCTATAAAAAAATTGAAGGACACATATTTATATGTGTCCTTTATCATTTGGTGGTGAAAATGCTTGGTTTTGATTATTCAAATAAAGCTGCTTCAATCGCCTCAAGTGCCATTTCAAAATCGTCATTGACGATTTGAATATTAAATTCATCAGCAGCTGCAATTTCTGCTTTGGCACGGGCTAGACGACGAGCGATCGCTTCTTCCGAGTCTTGTCCACGGCCACGTATCCGTTTTTCTAATTCATCAAAGGAAGGCGGTAATATGAAAATGCTGAGGGCATTAGGAAAGGAAGCGCGAATTTTTCTTGCCCCTTCTAACTCAATTTCCAGCACTACTAACTTACCAGACTGAATTTGGTTAACCACAGTTTCCCGCGGAGTGCCGTAATAATTACCCGCAAATTCCGCCCACTCTAAAAATTCACCTTGAGCAACCAGTTGTTCAAACTTACTTCGGTTAATAAAGTAATAATTTTTGCCATCGATTTCTCCTGGACGAGGAGAACGAGTTGTCACGGATACAGAATAATAAAGTTGCGGATGACGCTGCAACAGCGATCGCATTAATGTGCCTTTGCCGACTCCACTAGGGCCAGTTAAAACAATTAACTTGCCTGTAGGTGGGCATTCTTTGGTAGTAGCACTAGTCTGGATGGGTAAAACTTGCATCATCCGTTCAACCTGTGAATTAATCAACAATCATGATTTGTGAGTTTGTTGTCGTGGTCAGGGCGACCTCGACTAACGAAGTTGTAGCACTGGTGACAGAAAACCAGTCTAATTCACATGGTACTGCCGATATGGTGCAAATAGAATAGGGGTTTGTCAACTATCCCTAGTTAATTATCTACTGCATGATGATCACGAGAAATCACGAAACGATTTGCTACCGTTTCTGGTTGAATTGCTGACAGAATGACGTGGTTGGAATCTGTAATAATTACAGCCCTTGTCCGACGACCATAAGTTGCGTCAATTAGTTCACCTCTTTCCCGCGCATCTGTAATGATTCGCTTAATTGGGGCAGATTCTGGACTAACAATCGCAACTACTTTGTTAGCTGACACAATGTTGCCGAAACCGATATTGATTAATTGAATTTCCATAAATTAACTGACATTAAATGTGACGCGATAATCCATTCAGGATTTTATTTCTATGTTATCCCTAAAAAATCGGAGTTACAACGCATCACATCTAGCTTGCTTTAGTTTTTAGATAGCAAATGCTTTTTTTAGCAGTTTCTTAGCCAAATATACTGAAAATCATCCCAAAGACACATGCGTAACTACAAAAATATCATCTAGTACCCAGTAAACAGTGTGAAGTAGGAAATTTTAGACTTCTATCTCCTGTCTTTTGATTATTGACGATTGGCTTTTTTCAATTCCAACCATTTTTGGCGTAATTGTTGTAAATCAGGAGTATGACCTCCATAGCGCCAACTAACATAAGCCTGGCTAATTTCATCAATTACTTGGGCTGTGGTTGGGGCATGATGTTGATATGCCACTTGGACATATTCTAGGGGTGTTTGTGCTGGATGCTTACCGAAACCTTTGGTCGCAGCCCATTGCAGCATTTGTTGATAAAGTCTTTCCATCGGCGGTAATTTACTCAACCACCGACTCTTTAACCACTGTCGCCACTGTACCCAACCTAGCCAGCCAAAGAAAGCGATGGTAGTTCCCAAAGTTAAGCCAGTTAAGACACCTAACCAACCTTGAGCGAATAAAGCAAAAAACCAAGCGATCGCTCTGACTATCCAACTAAAGATGGTGCCAAATACATTGTTAAATAACCCAGTCACAGGTGAAGGTAACCACCCAGCTACCCAATGCCAAAATTGGCGCAAAACGCTAAAAGTTTGTGAGTCTTCAACAGATGGCGGAATTAAAGGATGATTGGGAATGGGGTCAAAGGTAAACCAGCCATATTTAGGGAAGTAAACTTCTGTCATCGCGTAAGCATCGGTGTTACGGACAACATACATCCCCGTAAAGGGATTAAACTCTCCTGGACTAAACCCCCCCACCAACCGCGCTGGAATCCCAATAGAACGCAGCATCACTGTCAGCACAGTCGAGAAATGATCTGGGTAGCCGCCTTGATGTTTAAACAAGAAAGCTTCTACTAAGTCTTCTTTTTCATCCAAATAAGGAAAATCGAAGGGATTTTTGGGGATAGAGTAGTTTTGCTTGAGGTATTGCGCTAGGTAAAGTGCCTTTTCATAGTTTGAATCTAAAGTTTTTGAGATTTTAGATACATTATTTCGACGGTAGTTAGCCAGAATTTCTGCGGTTAATTTTTGGACTTTGGGAGCAATTTCTGGCGGAATTTGTAAATAGTATTTTTTAATGTGCTTGGGATAGTTAGTAGTGGCTTTGCCTAACAAAGTGCGATCGCGGTATGGTACGTCCGATATGACTGTATAGGTGAGGTCTTCAGATAAACTAACAGGCGCTCGCAGCCCGTTTTCCTGATCCACAGCGATAATCGGTGTCGGGAAGTAAATTTCTTTGGGATAGGACATCGCCGGAATCAAATTCGGCAAATCTGCCACCACTGTATAGGTTTGCACCACTTCTCTAGTTGGCAAAGACGTAGGAGGTGGAGACAAATAAATTTGATAAGACCAAGGCGATCGCTTGAGAGTAGTAACATCATCATTGCGGGAAATTTCCCAGCCTTTACCTGTGTAGCGATCAAATGCTAATACACGCCAAAACCCTTCCACCTGCGATCGCACCCGCATCACTACCTTGGGTGTCATGCTTCCCCGCAGATTCTGATTCATTTGGCTATTAAAGCCATAATAAAAACTGTCATTCAGCTTTCCTGGTTGCCCAGTTTGGCTTTTTCCTTGACCATTGCCTTGATTTTCAGCATTACCTTGGCGGACATAACCAGGATTAATAATACTCCGTCCCGTAAAGCCGCCTTTGACTTCAATCGGAGAACTAACCGGAAATGTCCGTAATTGATAACCAGGAAAGCGGGGTAAAACGGCAAAAATCCCTAATCCCAATCCCAGAATTAAAGTAAATAATAAAAAATAAAAAGATAATTTTGATTTAAGTTGTGTTGCTTTTGCCTTTTCTCTTTTAACTTTTGACTGACCTAAACCCAGTTGGGAACGGTAATTTAAGACTAGAGTTGGTAAGGCGATCGCTAAAAATAATAATAATATAGGTGCAAAAGTCAAAGTTTGGCTCAACGTTGCTGCCACACCTAATAAAATTAAACCAATCACAATTGAATAGCCCAAGTCTTTGCGTCTGGGCATATCAAAACTGTGGAGTATTTGCAGTTGAATCAATAACTCTGCTAAAGCCAGCCGCGTATCATTTAATTCTCCCAACACCCGTCCAAAGAATGCACCTAGAGCAACTAACATTCCAATGGCGATGCAGAATTTAACTGGTATATTGGGATTTCGGCGATAGCGGTAACTCCAGATTGCACCAACAATATTTAAGGGAACTGCCCAAAAACTGAATGTTGTATCAGCAGTAATATCTACTGCCACAGTTCCCATTATTACTAATGCCAGCACTAAAAGCCGCAATGAAAGAGAATCTTCCACTGCCATCAAAGGCGATCGCTGGATATTTTGTCGCCAATTATTAACTCTAGGTAGACGCGAAGACCAATTAATCCTGGATAAATTAAACATTTAAAGGTTCAGCAATGGTGTAGATGCAGTCAACAAAATGCTTGGTTAGTCAAACCATCTACTTAGTTGTAACTCATACCCTGCCGAAATTCTTGTGCAGATAACAGTAACTCCCCGAAGCAGCCTTTGGGAGTCTCAAATCTCTAGCCCTAATGATCGTTGCAAAAAACGTAGAAGCCCTAATGATCGCTTATTAAAAAAGATAAGCTCCAAAACCACAATAATTTTCTTAATTTCTCAGCGTTCTTTGACTTGCGCTAGATTGTAGGATTAATCACAAACAACAAAGGCTGTTGGTCGATATCAGGAAACTCAACTTCTAAAGTATAAGTTGGGTTAAACTCCTGACAGGATAACTCAACATGCAAGCAGCCCGCACTTGAAGACTGAGCCATTGCCAAAGTACCATCAGCTCGCAATGTCACAATTCCTTTGGTGGGTAAATCAGCCTCAACTCGTAATTGAGTGTGTTTCCCACGAGATTGGTATTCAACCCGCAAAGTCAACAAACCTTCACTTGTAAACCATTGTCTTTCTACAACTGGACTGTTTGGTGTCACTGGTAGACTTAAATTTTCTAGCAGTTGTTTGGCTGCCATTAAAGACAATGCCATTTGTTGACGTGGTTGTAAATCTGGGTAATCGCTCTCGATATTGAGTTTTTGCTCGAGAACATCCGCAGATCGATAAGTACTTCTAAGTACCAAACCAGCTATATCATTTAGCGCATAAGAAGATTCTTGTGGGAAGAAGTCTTCCACTGCCTGAACTAATTTAGCTCCTAATGGTAGTGAAGCAGTTAGCAGGGTTTGGCACTTTTCTAGTAGCTCTCGGAAAACTGTTTCTGGCAGAGTAATCGGCAGATTCAGCTTAGATTGTTGTGCCTTCCAGCCCCAAGCAGGAACTAAAGAGAGCGATCTCTCTTCCAAACGCTCAGGATATTCCATTAATTGTGTTTCCCAAGGAAACAAAGGGGGCTGGTTTTCGATTTCGGTTTGCAACCGACGCTTGAGTACGGCTTGGAAACGGTCTTGCACAGTAGGAATGTCTCCCAGTTTAAAGGTTTGGGGTATCCCTCCCAACTCTGGATCGCCACTGGCGAAAGTGGCTGATTGTTTGAGAGAGTGATTAACCCCGTCATTTTCCTTAAACTCGACCAAGTTAGATTCACTGGTGTTGACATCATTTGCCAACAACCAAGTGAGTAATTGGTTTTTTAAGGATTCTGAGTCACTATTCATGAGTAGATGCACCTGATCCGGACACTAATGAGTTACGAATTTCCCAAGCCTGTTCCAGAATTTTAAACCAGCGTTTTTGCAGTTGTGCCATTGATAACCCTAGAGTTTTAGCAATTTTCTCGTCAGGTTGTCCTTGTTGTTTTAAGTCAAGTAAAGACCGCTGTTTCTCGTCTAGCTGGGAGGTGTAGGCTTCCCATTGCTGCGGAGTTAGTCCCAAATTTGTTTGTAAAGAAGCTTCCAACCATTCGTGAACTAGTTCCCAGCGATGTAATAAAGCGAACCTAATTAAATGATACTTGAAGCGCTGTTGTAAGTAATCTCTCTGACGCGGAGTGAGATTTAAAATTGTCTCAATTTCTTGTGTTGATAAATCTTTAAGACGTAGGGAGAAGTAATCAGCACAATCAGATTGTTGTTTTTGCTCCAAATAGCTCATCAATTCTGTAATCACAACAGAACGCAACGTATCTTCTTCGGGTTCTGGTTCTGGTTGCGTCGCCATTGTGGAGCGTAATTGGTGAACTGCTGGCTCTTCCCAAGAACCATCACCGTCACCAGAACTACCTTCAGAAGCTTGTTCTATATCTACGCTGGTTTCTGGGGGTTGTTGTTGAGAGAAGGTCTGCGCCCGCAGAATAATTAGCTGTTGCTGACGACCGGGTAAAGGAATGCGGCGCTTACCGTAGCGTTCGGTAAAGGCCATGTACTCTGCTAATTCCAGGAGAGATTGGGGACGATAGGTAGTACCCAGTTGATTCTCCCGTCGGAAAGCGTTTAATGCTTCTAAATAAAAACTTTGTAGAAAATCTTCTATGATAGTTAGCCGCCCTTGATAGCTCAATTGCCGCTGGGGAGGATTAATGTAACGATAAATAATGGCACTCAGCGTACTGTGTAATTCAACTCTGCCTCTATTGGAACCCAACTGATAGTACCTTTGACATTGTTGCAGCCGATGTCTAGCTAGAGTCATTGCTGAGTTTTCTACAGCACCGGAAGCTTGGATGCGTTTACTTTCGCTGCAAATTCGGTATACTTCGGTAGTAATACGTGTTGCCACATCATGGCAATTTTGTTCTGAGGCTTTGGTTGATTGCCGAAACTCCTTGTACAGGAGTTGAAATATCACCTCCACTCCGATAGTCTGTTCTCCCAAAAAAGTTGCGGTTGGAATAGTTGCGGTTGCGGCTGAATTCATAGTCTCGGTGTTTAAAAGACCCTAACATACATAGAAACAACCTGTACGACGGTAGGTATTGGCTTTGTGTGTTTTGCGGATAAGCTAAACGCAGGTCTATCCTGCAATGAGGATATGGCTGATTTTATTATTCCCAATTTGCTGGGGATTGTTCACACCTTGACCTGCTGTGATTGCCATTACTTAAAAGTCGTTGACAAGTCATTATGGATTTAGAAACACAAATTCAATTGCTGATCGACAATGCACCCCGCGATGGTATTTCACCACATCTTATTGCAGCAATTGTTCCTGCTTTTCGCGCGATCGCTCAACAATTACGCCACTCCCAGTACTATATTCTCCAAAAGGAGGGAAGCTGGGTCTTAACTACATTGAGCCACCGTGCAGATCCTGGATTGGAGAAGCAGGTGATTTACGCTTTTTCTACCATACAGGATGTTTCCCTAATTTCATCTGCTGGGCGAGACCCTCAAGTGGTGGCCACACCCATTGCTGTCACCCATATTTTGTTCCAATTAATCGCCCTAGACCCCGTAGATAGCATAGTTTTTTTAGAAACACCAGGTACACTGAATAATGCTTTTGAAGTGCAGCGCACTCAGTTAGAAAAAACGATTCAAAAGCAGTTAAAACAAAGGCTTAAACCACAACGGCAATCGAGGCAAATACCACCTGATATTGCCTAAAAAAAATTGGGAGTTAGGATTTTTTGGATACACTCCAAATTTTCCTACTCCCAACTCCAACATCAAAACTTTACAATCAAAAATTTTTAATAAAGTCGACTCAGCACATATTCAGTGATGTCAATTAAGGCTTGGCGTGATTCTGATGGTGGCAAAATTTCAATCTCTTCAGCTGCTAACTTGGCATGATGTGCAGCTAATTCTCTCGCCTGCTGTATCCCGCGACTATCTTGAATTAATGCCAGTGCTTGCTCTAAATCTTCTGCTTGAGCAAACTGACGTTCAATTAGCACTTCTAAATATGGTTTCTCTTCTAAAGCAAATAAAACAGGTGCGGTCAAATTACCACTTCTCAGGTCAGAACCTGCTGGTTTACCTAGAGTATCTGTAGTACTGGTGAAATCTAAAATGTCATCTACAATTTGAAATGCTAAACCAAGATTCCGCCCGTAGTTATACAAATGCTGGGCTGTTTCTGAGGGAACTTCACTTAGTAAACCCGCTGCTTTGGCACTATTGGCAATTAGTGAGGCAGTTTTGTAATAGCTCTTTTGCAGGTAAGTTTCAATGGCCAGGCTACTATCAAAGCGGTTCATACCTTGCTGAATTTCTCCAGTAGCTAAATCCATGATGACTTCTGAGAGGAGTTTTACAACCTCTAAATTATCTAAGTTTGCCAGATACCAAGATGATTGAGCAAAGAGAAAGTCACCTGCAAGTACAGCAATGCGATTGCCAAACAGGCTATGAACAGTCGGTACGCCACGGCGCATTTGCGATTCATCTACCACATCGTCATGCACTAGGCTGGCCGTGTGAATCATTTCTGTGATTTCGGCTAGGCGGCGGTGACGCTGGGTGATATCTTCTTCTAACATTGTCGCCCGCGATATCAGCAGGACGATCGCTGGTCTGATGCGCTTTCCCCCAGCTCCGAATAGATGTTCGGCGGCTGCAAAAAGAATGGGGTGGCGATTGCCAACTAGCTGCTTGAGGTTATCGGCTAGTATTTGCAAATCTGCTTCCACAGGGGTAAACAGGGAGGTAGCTGGGGTCATGGATGGCCGGACTCTGGCTTAGGTTACGAAAGTTTACATATCCTATACTCATTTTAAGATAACCCTGTGCCAGCGCAAAGTTTTGCTGAGACAATCCTTGCTTCTTAGCTGTTATCTGAGCTATTGGGAATGACTGCTATCTCCCTGCTGTCAAGGCTAACAGGCGATTTTGTTAGTTTTAGCTGCATACAAAAAATTTTTGCAATTCAGCCAGAAATCTGAGAATTCAGACTAATTTTATGAATGAGTGTCACCAAATCTTGAACAAAGACTGAATGGCACTTGTGATTGTCTCCAGCAATATGATCAATCGCGATCCTATTCATCATCATTTCTCTTGATGATTGATCTAGAGATGTTTCTGTATGGGTAGTTTGTGTTTTTTGAACCAGAAATCGTCTAGTTTCTTCTGCACCCTAAGTATATACACAAGTATAATAAATTCAGATTTTTTCACTGGCGGATTCAGTAAGCATGATTCTGTAACTATACCTTACCTTTGATTTTTACTATAAATTTATATTTAACTTACCTGTTGTAAGTAATAATAACTACATTGGTAGGATATTGAGTTTTTGTTATTTATGATCAAATGAAACACAAACAATATTTTTAATCAAAGAAAAATTCGTTTTATCTGTGAATTTAGCCTTTCAGAAAATTCAAAATTTAGCCTCAAGATTGGCTTAAAAGTCAGGTTGGTTGTGTTACGCTAAAATGTAGGGATTTTAAATTTTTCAGGTATTGACAATGTACGGGTAAAACACTTTTGAGTGATTTTACCTTGAAGTTGTTTTGAATCCAGAATAGCTAATTGCCAACAAAATAAAACCAAGAGAATTATTTCTTGTAATTTTGTAGTGGCAAATAAACTTCTTGGGATGGAGTTAGGCGGTATCCTTACGGGAAATCGTTTTCGGCTTACAGCTTGCGCTGAAAGTCGTGGTATATCCTACCACAGAGGTATGAAAAACAATAATGCAGACTAAGTAAACTGCTGAGGAGCGCAGTTAATTATGCTATTGGGCAAATTAACTGTTGTGGTATGTGTTGTCTGCAAATAACGTCAATTAAATAGTTCCATTTGTTTACCGAAGAGCGTTATAACTCTACGGCAAATTTAGCATAGCAAACTACGGCTATCAAGAATTTTCTTGCTTAGTTGAAGTTCTACGTGTTGTATGAAATTTGATATTTTTCGAGAAAAAAGCTGGTAGAACAATGATTTACGCTAATATGCCTATGATGATTTTTATTTTAGCTGCTGGGTATTTATTCACAGTGTATCTATTATTAGCACTAGCAAAGCGCAGTGGTCAAAAATCTTTTTCTCATGATTCTCTATCCAGAAATCATGAGAAATATCAACAGGATGTATCCATAACATCACAGGTAACTGAGGTGGTGAATAGTCAAGAGTCAATAGTTATTAGTCAATAGTCAACTGAAGTATGAATTATGAATTATGAAGTATGAAGTATAGAATTTTATTCTTGGGCTTCATACTTCATTCTCATTTACGTAAGTTGAGAAATTACTGTGCTATTTAAGTCTACGACTTCAACCATTGGGGTATGGCCTAGCCACTGGACTGCGGACTGAGCGAATTGTTGTGGACAACCGCTGACGACAAAGCGAGTTGGTAATGGTGGGTGGGTATTAGTTAAGCCCAGCAACTCTAAATCTTGGTTACAAGCAGCTGTGACATGAACAGCGGGGTCAACTAATTTGACATGAGATGGAAGAAGCGATCGCAGTACTGGTGCCAAGTGAGGATAATGAGTACAGCCGTAGACTAAAGTATCAATTTCTTGCTGAAGTAAAGGCTCTAGATAAGAACGTGCTACTTCAGTAGTGTAAGGGTCGTGGATGCGATTCTGCTCAATTAACGGCACAAACTCTGGACAACCAACTTGCCAGACTTGTACCTCTGGGTCAATTTCCAAAATCGCTTGCTTATAAGCATTACTTTTAGCAGTTGCTGGGGTAGCAATCACACCAATGCGCTTACCTTGCTGCACAGCGGCTTTTGCTCCTGGGAGAATTACGCCCAAGATAGGGATATTAAATTCTTGGCGGACAATTTCTAACGCGAGGGCAGAACTGGTGTTACAAGCCATCACCACCATTTTGACTTGCTGCTGCTGCATCCAGCAAAGAATTTCGCGCACAAATTGCACAATTTCCGCTTGGGAACGGATACCGTAGGGCAGTCTGGCTGTATCACCAAGATAAATAATCGATTCATTTGGTAGTTGGCGGTAAATTTGTCGCAGTACCGTCAGCCCACCCACACCACTGTCAAAAACGCCAATAGGGGCGCGTTGAGGTTCTTTATCAGAAAAATCGTAAAGATTACCTTCAAAAATAGAAGATGAATACACAGGCAGATATTGATTTAGGTTTTGGCATTTAAAATACAGAATTTAGCAGACAATTTGTGAACTGACTACTAAATTCCTTGTGGTTCAGTAGTTCAGCAAATCGAATTCAGGAATCAGAATCAGCGTCTGTAGAATTAAAGCGACTTCCCACACAGTAATTAAAAACTTGTACTATATTTTCAGCTTGGCTGTATATATTACCTTTGACGTAAGTATTTGAGAATACCACGAGCGATCGCCTCTGCCATCCGATTTTGATATTCTGGTGAACCCAATCGAGGGTTATCTTCCCGACCAGTCATATAACCTGTTTCTACTAAAATCGAAGGCATAGAACTTTTTCTCAAGACATAAAATCGGGCTTTGCGTGTTCCTCGGTCTTTAATTGTGCCAATATCTTGCAGAATCGTATTGCGAACTACTTCTGCTAAACCATAACCACTATCGTAATAATATACTTCTAAGCCATTCACATCAGGGCGACTATCTACAGAATTAGCGTGGATACTCACAAATAAAGTTGCATTGACACGTTCAGCAATATCTACCCGTCCCTGAAGTTCAACGAAAAAGTCAGCATCTCTGGTGAGAACTGCTTGTACACCATTGCGTTCTAGAATTGCTGCTACTCGTTTACCAATTGGTAAAATTACATCTTTTTCTAATAGTCCACCTAAACCAGGAGCGCCAGAGTCTTTCCCACCATGTCCAGGGTCAATCACAACTATCAGTTTTCCTCTGGGAATTGGGCGTGCTACTGGTGGAGGATTGTCCTTTGAGTTTGGTAATTGACCATTACTTGAGGGTAGAGGCGGTAAACCTATAGGTGGTGTAATTGCGTGAGTGCGTTGTAATTGTACAGCCAACAACTGATTACTAACTTGGTTGACTTCCCCAATTTGGACTCCAGAAGCGGGTTGAACCAAAATATTGACGGAATCTTCTTGAGGTTGCAACCGTACCCGCAGAATGGGACTATTGGCATTAAAAGCTGGGCCAATAACTCTAGGGGCTAACTTAGCATTGGCGATCGCAATCCGAAATAAACCAGAAGATCTATCCCACCCGCCTTTGGCAGATACAGGCCTGTTAGATCTGATTAAAAGTTGAGTACCATTATCAGCTAATTCCACTGCTTGAATAATTGCAGGTGAGTCAGTCGCCTCCGCAACGAGATTTGCATCACTATTACCAGGTAATCTCACAACTCGGTTAGGTATAATTACAAACCCACCGATACTGCTAGTACTTGCCCGCCAGTCAGGACTATTTTTATCCACATACAAAGTCATGCGGACTGTTGGTTGTCTTGTTTGCAATTGGGAAAATTGAATCCGGTTGACACCATAACGATTCACAGATAAATCTTGTTGCAACAAGCTAGGAGATAAGGATGCACCAGTAATCTCGATATTAACTGCGCGTTTATCTGAACTCCGGTTCACCTGAATTTGCGGACTACCACCATTAGTCCGCACAAAAAAACCATCACCAGTAACTCGAAAACTTTCTAATTGAGTGACAGCGGCGAGGGTGTTACCCAAAGGTCTAGGATTATTTGATCTTACTGGGTCGGGTTTAACCACAGAGTAGATATTTCTGGAAGGAAATTCTGAATTAGCTGTGGTTTCGACGGTTTGAGGTTCTGATTGGAGTGAAATATCTGCTGATGATGTGATAGGCGTTGCTGTTGGTGTAGGTAATTGAACTAACCAACGACTACCAGTAGTAGGGATAAATTTTACCCCTTGGGGGTCAATAGTATAACCGGGAGCTAATTCTACGACAATTCTGGCCGTCTGGGGATCAAATTGCCCTACGCGAATTGAGCGAACTGCTCCACCTATTGGTTGTGTTAACTGTGGTCTGCCAAAATCTGTATCTGGTAAATCAATTACCAGACGAGTGGGATTGAAAATGAGTTGAGCTTTGGGTTGAACAGCCCCCAAAGTATTAAATTCCAAGCGGTTTTGCTTGGCATCAAAGTGCCAAGACTCCAGTTTCGCCGCTAAAGCAGGCGATGATAGCCAGAAGATAGTTCCAATAGTACCGGTTAGTAACCAGTGTAATTTCACAGTCATTTCTCCTAATTCGCGTTCATAGAAGCCGTCAATATGTCCACGTATCTATTGGTAAATCCTCACACCGTCACCGCCAAACTTAGCTTTAATTCCAGAAGTCTGCATAGTGGACACTGCTCATCAGAACTTCCGTAGCAACCAGCAATTTTGTGCTGGCATTCAAGACAATAAATACTTTCAGTCAATATACGTAAAATCAGTATGGATTAGTGTTGAGTTATTTGATGGCTGATAATCAATGTACCCAAAAAGTTATTGCTACTATCAATAGATTCTGGTAAAGGTGGTGACACTTAATTTAGCATTTTGAAAACAATATGATATTTAAATGTATCTACTCATCGTCAAAAATTAGTTCTCACTTTTTTGGAAGTGAGAACAAGAGATTTTTATCCGTGAGATTACAGGCTAATCTTGCTGATCACAAGCAAGATTAATATTAACCAGATATAGCAATTAATTATTCATTAGAGTAGTTAAGTATATTTACTAAAGTTTGACGATGATTTATCTGCGTCGGAGGTACTGGAGTACACCACGGGCGATCGCTTCTGCCATTTGATTTTGATAAGCTGAACTGCGTAGCTTGGCAATGTCCTCTCGACCAGTTAAATAACCTGTCTCGACAAGAATCGAAGGCATAGAACTTTTTCTCAGGACGAAAAATCTGGCTCGGCGCACTCCCCGATCTCTAACATTCAGACTTTGCAAAATGCTGCTATGGACAACACGAGCTAGACCCAAACCACTGTCATAATAATAAGTTTCTAAACCACTGACATCGGCACGACCTGCACCTGCGGAATTAGCGTGGATACTGACGAATACATCAGCATTAGCTCTTTCTGCCAACTGTACTCTTCCAGGAAGAGTCACAAAATAGTCAGAACTCCGTGTCAGAATCACCTGCACACCATTTTGCTGTAAAATTTCGGCTATCCTTCTGCTAATAGGCAAAATAATATCCTTCTCTCGGATACCACCAATCCCAATGGCTCCAGGGTCTTTACCGCCATGTCCTGGGTCAATGACAACTACTACCTTTCCTCTGGGTAAGGGGCGTGTTCCTGGCTGCGGTATGGAACGGGGATTTTCATTAGGATCTGGTAATTGACTTTGTCCTGAAGGAAAAGGCAGTGTACCTGGAAGTGCCACTACTCGGCGAGAACCTTGTAGTTGTATTGTTACTTGGTCGTCATTTTGATTAATTTGCCCAACTTGCACTCCAGCCGCAGGTTGAACTAAAATCACTACCGTGTCAGCATCTGGCGTTTGCAGGCGTACCCGCAGAATTGGACTATTGGCGTTAAAAGTCGGGCCTTTAATTCGAGGCGCTAATTTAGCATTATTAATGGTGATGCGATACAAACCAGAGGTTCTGTCCCATCCACCCCTAGCATTTATAGTTTGGTTGGCTCTAATGAGTAGTTGCTTACCATCATCAGACAGTTCAACTGCTTGAATTGTTGCTACTTCATCACTAACAATTCGGGGGTTGGGGGGAGAAAATTCTGGTTGGTTATCAGAAGAGTTGTTAGAGTTATTTCCGGGTAATGTAGCAAACCGATTAGGCAGAACTACCAATCCAGTACCACCACTTCTAGTTGCTCGCCAGTCAGGGCTATTTTTATCTACCCGTAAAGTCATACGGACTGCGGGTGGACTAGTTTGCAGTTGGGTGAATTCTACACGGCTCACACCATGCCTGTTAACACTAAGGTCTCGCTGCGCCAAATTTGCTGATAGAGTCGCGCCAGAGATATCCATAAAAATAGTAGAGCGATCGCGGCTACGATTTACTCTCACTTGGGGATTACCACCATTTGTCCGAACAAAAAAACCATCTCCTGTCACTTGTAAACTGTCGATTTGAGTTGTGCTTTGTGTGCTACTGACAATTCTCGGTAAGGGTGGTCTTGTATCTGAGTCAAGAGTGGTGACTACGTTGTAAACATTATTTGCGGAAGAGTTTACAGGTTCTAGTCTTGGTCTAGGCAATTGTACTGTCCACCGACTGGCAGTTACCCCAACGAATTTTATCCCTTGAGGGTCAAGAGTATAACCAGGAGCCAGTTCTACGACTATGCGGGCTGTTTGGGGTTCAAACTGACCAACACGGATAGCCCGAACTGCTCCACCTACAGGTTGTGTTAACTGTGGTCTGCCAAAGGTTGTGTCTGGTAAATCAATAACCAGGCGTGTGGGATTGAAAATGAGTTGTGCTTTGGGTTGGACACCCTCAGAAGTATTAAATTCCAGACGGTTTTGCTTGGCATCAAACCGCCAAGACTCTAGTCTGGCCGCCAAAGCTGGCGAAGACAGTAAGCAGATCATCCCAACCGTACCGGGTAGTAACCAGTGTAATTTCACAATCCTTTCTCCTGATTCGCATTCATGGAAGTCAATATCTCAAAAATTTGGGTAAGTTATTCTTCCGTTACAGAAACTTCGAGATTTGACTTTGGCTTTTTTTGGGTTAAAGAAACAATTAATGGTGTAAATTGTCAACTGCTTACATAGTCTTTAATTTTAATATTGCTGTACTCTCCAGCGATAAAGCGAATATGAGAGGCAACACAAATATAACCAGAATTATCTGATTTTAGTCAATTGTGGTTAATTTTTGACTTCGTTATATACTTTATTTTGTGTGTTTTGTTGATAGACAAGCAATTTTCTCAGTTACAAATTTCCACTCGTTTTAAAAGATGTTGCAATATTGACAATTACTAGTTTTTAGCGACTACAAACATATTTAGATGAGGATTTGTAATTAGGTAATATTGGTAACAAATTGTTTTCTCAAAGGTAATAATCAATAGTCAAAATGATTGAGAAACAACGATATCAGAGGACGCAGATCAAGAGACAGAAGTTTCCTGTAATTAATGAAGGGATTGGAGACGAAGAAAACACGGAAGTAGATAATTTTATTTCAACCTTGTTTCTGCCTAGCCCCCAATCCCTCAGTTTTAATCTTTAATTAGTTGCTCAGATTCAGTGGCCACTTTGCTGGAATCGGGAAATACGAAACGTAATAAAGGCGGAGCTAAAAAAGTTGTGAGGATCACCATCATAATAATTGCCGCCCCCAATGGTTTCGAGAGAGCGCCACTAGCAGCGCCAACACCAGCAAATACTAATCCGACTTCACCACGAGGAATCATACCCACACCGATCGCTAAACGATTGATTTGGGGTTGACCAAAGACGCTCAAACCTGTAATAACTTTACCAAGAATGGCTACTGTAATCAGGAAAATAGCCATAATTAAGCCTTCGCGGTTGCTGGGAATGGCAGGGTTTAGCACTCCCAAATCAGTTTTTGCGCCAACTGTGACAAAGAAAATTGGCACCATCAAATCAGCTACAGGAATCACTTGCTTTTGCAGTTCTTTACGCTTATCAGTTTCTTCCAAGACTAAACCAGCAGCAAAAGCGCCCAAAATTGCTTCTAATTGAATGATGGCAGCTAGATATGCCATCACAAAGGCGAAAATAAAGGCGGGAATGACTAATTCACCGCGGGTTTTGAGTTGATTAGCGATCGCCACAAATGTTTTATTGAAAACATTACCCAGAACGATCGCACCTAATAGGAATGCTGTAGCGCAAATAATCAGGTAAATGACTTTACCTACATCCACTGCACCATCTTTGGCGAGGCTGGCAACTACCGCTAAAACAATAATTCCCAGTACGTCATCAATCACCGCTGCACCGAGAATAATTTGTCCTTCTTTGGAATTCAGCTTACCAATTTCTGACAAGACTTTAGAGGTAATTCCGATACTTGTAGCTGTCAAAGCTGCACCGGCAAAAATTGCTGGTACAGCACCAATACCAAATAAAGTCATCAAACCTACAGTCCCAGCAGCAAAAGGTACTACCACACCTACTACTGCCACAATAGTTGCTTGGATACCCACTGCCATTAGGTCTTTTAAGTTAGACTCCAAACCAATTTCAAACAGCAAGATAATCACACCCAATTCTGATAGCACAGAAATAACTTCTGATTGGGCAGCAAATACCTGGGGTGCTGCTTCTGGAGTCAGACCAGCAGTAGTTTGCAGAAAGGCCATGATTAACGAATTAGAACTGTCTGCGCCACCTTCGGGGAACACCAACAGGTGCAGAACCGAAACACCGACGACTACACCGCCGACAAGTTCGCCTAAGACAGGTGGTAAACCGATGCGGTTTGATAACTCCCCACCAACTTTGCTGGCGAAGTAAATTACCACTAAACTCAGCAGCACAGCCGCCACTACCATAGAACCGTCTGCGGCTTCTGTTGTGCTGGCCAGTAGAGGAAAAGAAAAGTTGATTGCATCTAAAAACTGCATGGTTTCCGCGAAAATCCTTCTCTTTATTTTTACTCTTTTCTGGACAGAGGCTGTTGATTAACTTGAGAAACGATTGGTACTACTTTCATGAAAATCAAGATGAGGACTGCGCGGCAAAGTTTTGTAGAACCAAAGTGTACTCAGTAGAAGTAATAGTGAATTGTAAATATACTGTATCCACAGCGGCAGTAATAAAATGAGAGGACGGCCAGCAAAAATAAAAAAGAAATTAAAAATCCCAAAGGTATAAATAGTAAAAATTCGATGGCGAATTATATCTGAAGACAAATAGAGATTGTGGCGACGACTGTAGACTTTGGCTTGTTTTTCAGCAAAGCGTCCTAAAATATAAGCGATCGCTGTAAATCCTCCCAATATCATTGGCACAGTAATTAACTTGGGTAGATTAATTTGGTGTCCAAACAAATAAAGTCCAGGACTAAATATTGTTGCCATCTGGTGAGATTGCCGTACCCAAGCTCCAGAAAAATAATATTCCCAATTGCCTGCATAAAGGTAGTAATAAACAAAGAAACCAATGACTAACCCGCCGTAACCATAACGCACAAAAGCTTCTTCTGGCTTTTTTAGATGTTCCCAATACGCTCGTTCAGCATCAATATCAATACAAAAGTTTTGACAAGCAACACATGCACTCTGTTCTTTACCCTCTGGCAAAACAATGCGGCACATCGACTGGCTAATTCGTTGATTGCTAATGTGAGCTTTACTGCTGAATAACCCACTGGGTTGACTATAAATCTTTTCTACGGGAGCCATTGGGCAGAAATAATTACACCATGTCTTCCCGCTATAGAGATAGCCAATAGTAATAGCAAAAGCAATAGTCAGCAACAACCATAATGCCAAAACTAGGCGATCGGCATCAAAAAATAAAATCCGGCCACATAGTCCAATAAATAACAATCCGAACTGTAGGTAAGCATAATTTTTGCCCAACCAGGATTTTGAACTGACTTTTGCTAACTTGTAGTGTAATTTTCCTGTTTTAGAGCGCTTCCATTGAGATTGACGCTGCCAACCTAAGCCACGAGGAATCTGTGACAGAAATGAGAGGGGGCAAATGCGTCGCCACAGTTCATGTCCAAAAACAAGTAGAACAAAAATCGACGCAGGTATAATCACTCCCCACATCAAGGTTGTTCCCAGAGAATAAGATCGTCCTGAAAAGCATTTGCCCTGTACGTGAATACAGCTATCAGCAAATTGTACTGGGGGCGAAGTCTGATTTAGTTTAGTCTGTACGTGAGTCAAGGGGTCGTACAATAGCGAAGCAATGATTACGAGCCATGCAAAAGTTAACAGACAGCGCACCCAGTGCATCCAACGTTCAGGTATGCGGAAGAGCATGGATCTATTCCACTAAATAGTATTTTGTTAATCCAGTTTTGAGCAAATTATGCGAATGCTTTGTGCGGAATCCGACTAAAAAATTCTTATATAGATAGTTGCGCTTATTATGCAACTTACCGAAATCAGACAATAACAGTGTATCCACTTAAATCTTTAACCTTTCTTCTTAATTTGTAGTTCAAAATACTCAATTAACACTTTTTGCCAACGCCTAATAGTATTTACAACAGATGCAGGTGAGTGAGGTAAAAATTTGTAGAACAAAGTTATATACCAAGAGTTTTTCCACCTTAATTCCCCATTCCCTGCTGTAAGTTTAAGTTTCGCTGGCTGTTAGTTTGATGAGGTGTTGCCAATGAACTTCAGATACTGGGACAACGGATAATCTGGGGAGTCGCAATAAGTCAAAGTCTGTAAATTTGTCGTCCTGTTTAATTTGGGCTAGGGTAACAGGCTGAGTGACTGGGCGGACTGCTTGCACCTTGACAACTACCAGTTTGATATCATTGAGGGCTGGATCAGGGTAAGGCTGAGTGACTATCTCTGCTAAACCGGTGATTTGTCGTTCTTTACCTGTGTGATAAATCCAAGCTAAATCACCCTTAAACATTGTGCGGATATGCTTGAGGGCGAGAGCATTTGTAACTCCGTCCCATACTGTAGTGCCGTCTCGTTCTAAATCAGCATAAGAGTATTTATCCGGTTCAGTTTTCAGCAGCCAATACGCCATAACAGAATCTCCATAAATTTTACTGTGATTTTTTAGTTTCCAAAAATGTAACAATACCTGTTTTTGACTACGCTAATGTCACAGTAGGAACATACAAATCGTATCGAGCCAACTAACTGTTAACTATTAATGCTTAACAGTTAACGAATGATTGCTGGATGCAGTTTACTTATTAGCATCTGTATATATTTTTCAGAGGAGTGCAAGTTTATGTCTAGAGCCGCTTTGTCTGGTTCTCAATTTCGTGCTGCAAAGTTTTGGCAATCTCTACCCTTAGCTTTACTGTTATTTGTAACGTTGATTTTACCTGCGTCAGCCCAGGAAAAAGAAAAGTTATGGCGGACTTTGACTGTTAGTGGACGTGGGATGGAATCAATTCCTACTACTTTGTCTCTAGTTAATTTAGGGGTAGAAATTCAAGGTAAAACTGCCCAAGAAGTACAGCAAGAAGCTGCGAAAAGGTCATCAGCTGTAGTTGCTTTGCTCAAAAGCCGCAATGTAGAGAAACTAGAAACTACAGGTATTCGCCTCAACCCTGTTTACAGTTACACCAATAATGTGCAACGAATTACTGGCTACGCTGCTAGTAATACTGTGAGTTTTCGCATCGCTACCGAAAAAGCTGGGACATTGTTAGACGATGCGGTGAAAGCTGGGGCAACGCAAATTAACGGTGTTAGTTTTATTGCTAGTGATGAAGCGATCGCATCTGCGCGACAAGTTGCTCTCAAAGAAGCGACTCAAGATGCTCAACAGCAAGCTGATGCTGTTTTTAGTGCTTTAGGACTGAAATCTAAAGAAATAGTCACCATCCAAGTTAACAACGCCAGCGCTCCCCCACCACCTGTATTTTTACGCGCTCAGTCCGCGAAAGTTGCCGAAGACGTTTCCACGCCTGTGGTTGGTGGCGAACAGGAAGTAGAAGCATCGGTGACGTTGCAAATTAGTTATTAGTCAAAAGTCCATAGTCCAATGTCAATGGTTGAGGATCAACGGTCAATGGTTAAACATCTGGTTAGCATTTTTTTAATTGCCCAGTTAGGTTAACTATTGACCATTGACCATCAACCAATTAAAAATTCTCTGGAGACATATCGTTCATAGCACCGTCGCTATCTTGCTTAGAACCTAATAAATCTAGCTGATCTACGAGAATAACTGGTGTAGAACGGCTGGCTCCTGTTTGGCGATCGTTCCAAGTGTCAAACTTTAAAGAACCTTTAACAGCAATTTGTTTCCCTTTTCGTACATAGGTACCAGCAATTTCGGCCGTCTTGCCCCATAATTCTAAATTGAACCAATCTGGCTCATCACTATTGCGTGTTCTTCTGTTTACTGCCAGTGTTAATCTACACTTAACCTTACCAGAATCAAAATACTTCATGTCTGGGTCGCCACCTACACGACCAATGAGGTGAACTATATTAATAGTCATGTGCTTTACCTTTTAGTACTGACGTACTCATGTATCTTGATTCCCATAATAGCCAATTATGAACTTACTGAAAATGTGTTAAAAAGTTAACAACCTTGCAAGGTATATAAATTTGAGCTATTACTTGGGGAAAACTAAAAAACTGTACGGATATACTGAGTTGGTCTGAGAATATCGAAAACGTGAATGTATCCAATTTAGTAAGTATGGTCAAAACTAAATCAAAAAATGGCCATTTTTACTAGACTGATGATCAAAAACGTAATAGAATCCAGCACGATTCAATCTAACATTTTTTTATAGTCAAAAATTATTGCAAATAGGGGGCGTAGAGAAGCGTGGGGCTGTTTAGGAACTTTCGCTCATCATGGGATATGGGTATCGACCTCGGTACTGCTAATACCCTTGTTTATGTATCTGGTAAAGGCATTGTACTGCAAGAACCTTCTGTAGTGGCGATCGACCAAATCGAAAAGGTCGCACTAGCAGTAGGTGAAGATGCCAAAAAAATGCTTGGTCGCACACCGGAAAACGTGATTGCCTTGCGTCCCTTGCGTGATGGGGTAATCGCTGATTTTGATACAGCCGAGTTAATGCTAAAAAGCTTTATTCAGCGAGTTAATGAGGGGCGATCGCTGATTTTACCTCGGATTGTCATTGGCATTCCCAGTGGTGTCACCGGAGTAGAAAGACGAGCAGTTATGGATGCCGCAGTTCAAGCTGGGGCTAGAGAAGTATATTTAATCGATGAGCCAGTAGCAGCAGCCATTGGAGCCGGTCTACCAGTTGCCGAACCTACTGGTAACATGATTATTGATATTGGCGGTGGCACAACAGAAGTTGCTGTGTTAAGTCTCCAGGGTACTGTTATAAGTGAATCAGTCCGCATTGCAGGTGATGAACTCACTGAATCGATCACCCAATATATGAAGAAGGTGCATAACTTGGTCATTGGTGAACGAACTGCGGAAGATATCAAAATTCGTCTTGGTTCAGCCTATCCCACCAACGAAGACAATGAAACCATGATGGAAGTTAGAGGTTTACATTTACTGTCTGGTTTACCGCGAACTGTCACCATCAAAAGCCCAGAAATCCGCGAAAGCATGTTGGAACCGTTATCGATCATTGTCGAAGCAGTGAAGCGGACACTAGAAAGAACCCCACCAGAACTAGCATCTGACATCATTGATCGTGGTATTATGCTGGCTGGCGGTGGGGCTTTGCTCAAAGGCATAGACACCCTGATCAGTCATGAAACCGGGATTGTGACTCACATTGCGGCTGATCCTCTTAGCTGTGTTGTGTTAGGAACAGGTCGTGTATTAGAGAACTTTAAACAGTTGGAAAGAGTCTTCAGCGCCCGTTCTCGAAATATGTAGGAAAAAATATGGGATATTGGGTTCTATTTGCCTTAGATTTGGGTTTCATATAAATAGAATCCGATATCTAGCAAAATATAGAAACAGGTATAAATGGTTACTGTACGTCGTTGGTGGGGTAGTAAAGGGTTACAGATTGCTTCGCTGGCCCTGGTACTAGGTGGCGCTTGGATATTACGACAGACTCAAGGAGCAATGCTGCTGGAAGTTTACCAAGTAGTGACGCGTCCTTTACAGATTTTGCAATCTGGGCAAACTCCCGCAGAACGGTTGGAGGAACGCCTCAAAGATGCCCAGTTTATGGAAATGCAAACGCGCATCCAAGAACTGGAAAGCCAAAATCAACAGTTACAGCATTTACTAGGTTATGTGCAGACTGAGCCACCTGC
Source organism: Nostoc sp. C96 (assembly GCF_059384975.1). Taxonomy (NCBI): domain Bacteria; kingdom Bacillati; phylum Cyanobacteriota; class Cyanophyceae; order Nostocales; family Nostocaceae; genus Nostoc; species Nostoc sp. C96. Next base: position 5,268,624 of record NZ_CM182020.1, read on the forward strand.
ATCACGTCCCTTGCCAGCGCGCGTAGTAGGACGTAGTGCGGATCATTGGTGGCAACAAGTTACACTCAATCGTGGCTCAAATTCTGGGATTCAGGAAGGGTTTATTGTCAAGGCTGAGGGTGGATTAGTAGGTTTAGTAGATACTGTCACCCCTAACACTAGCCGTGTTTTACTCATTAGTGACCTGAAAAGTCAAGTGGGTGTGACAATTAGCCGCACCTCAGCTAAGGGAGTTTTGCGGGGCGATTCTTCAGCGGAAGCTGTGTTGGAATTTTACGAAAAAGTTCCCAATGTCAAGGTAGGAGATTTAGTTTCAACTTCAACTTATAGCCAAAAATTCCCATCTGGTTTGGCAGTAGGACGAATTAAATCTTTAGATTTAAAGAAACTGCCAGCATCTGTGGCGAAAGTTGAACTTTTTCCACCCATTAGGTCATTAGATTGGGTTGCTGTTTATCCAAAACCAACAAACCAACAACCGGAAAACCCAGAGTCGGCACAGCAAGAACAGGCAAATCAACAATTGCAAAAAGCAAAATAATGAAGATACCTTCATTTAATGGTCGTAAACAGAAAAAACCCAAAGCGGGGGAGCGAAAATCTAAAGCTTATCGCAAACCGATCGCCCGTTGGCATCCGCGTGTAGTTCAACTGTTAGATTTGTCTGTAACGGTTGGGTCTGTGCTGTTATGTTTGCTGTTATTGCCAACGCGCTTTCCTGGCACAGAATTGTTGGGTATTGGGCCTAATTGGCTGTTAATTTGGGTAGTTGCCTGGAGTGTAAAACGCTCTGTTTGGGAAGGAGCAGTAGCCGGTATCGTTTTAGGGCTACTGCAAGATGCTATGACATCACCAGACCCGACTCATGCTTTAACTTTGGGTTTAGTGGGACTGCTGACTGGATTAGTACAGAAGCAGCGATTTATTCAGGAAGACTTTATTTCCATCGCTTTAATTGTCTTTTTGATGGCAATTTTGGCAGAATCGATTTTCGGTTTGCAGTTGAGTTTGACTGGCGATCGCAAAGTAGAATACATCTGGGCTTATTACCAACGGGTTGCTCTAGCCTCAGCGATTCTCAGTAGTCTTTGGGCTCCTGTAGTTTACTATCCCCTCAATCTTTGGTGGCAAAAGCGCAAAGCAATCGAGCAATAGTTACAGAGGAAATAATTTTGAGTTTAAATTTTGGGAGTGAGGAATTATGGTTACAGACCCTAAATCCCCACTCTTTTTAGTTGATGTCATGGTTCAACGGTCAATAGTTTCGGTGCAATAGTATTTAAGTATGCACCCCGACAGCGAACAGTAGCTCTGGGATATTACTGTTGAGGTATCAAGCCAAGTCGGTAACGTGCAGAATATTGAAATTCTTGCCCAAAATTTATGGATAATTCCCCAGTTGTTGCTCAGGTAGATACATCACTAAATTACACTCAAAAAGATGGGTTAATAGTGCAATTCTCCGCTGGAGAGGCTGCGCCAACGCCTTTGGTATTTAATTCTCAAACGCAGAACAGTATGAGCAGTGAAGCTGACTTTGACTCCCGCATGATGCAGCGATGCTTGGAACTTGCCCGCCGTGCTTTGGGGCGCACTTCGCCTAATCCGCTGGTGGGGGCGGTTGTAGTCAAAGATGGCGAGATTGTGGGCGAAGGGTTTCATCCCCGTGCGGGTGAACCTCATGCCGAAGTTTTTGCTTTGAGAGCCGCAGGTGTTGGCGCTCGTGGTGCGACAGTTTATGTCAACCTCGAACCTTGTAATCACTATGGCCGCACTCCGCCTTGTTCCGAAGGGTTGATAGAGGCTGATGTGGCCAAGGTGGTAGTGGGTATGGTTGATCCTAACCCTTTGGTGGCTGGAGGTGGAATTGCTCGTTTACGTGCTGCTGGTGTCGAGGTGTTAGTTGGGGTAGAGAATGAAGCCTGTCAGCAGCTAAATGAAGCTTTTGTACATCGTATTTTATATAAAAAACCTTTTGGTATTTTGAAATATGCCATGACTTTAGATGGCAAAATTGCCACTACGGCTGGTCATAGCGCGTGGGTGACAAATCAAGCCGCCCGCAGTGAAGTACATCAACTACGGGCGGCTTGTGATGCCATTATTGTTGGTGGTAATACAGTCCGACAAGACAATCCTTTTTTAACTAGCCACCAAGTGGGGGCGCATAATCCTTTACGGGTGGTGATGAGTCGTCAACTCAATTTGCCCGAAAACGCTCGTTTGTGGGATACCCAAGAAGCGCCAACGTTGGTGTTAACAGAAGTGGGAGCCAACCCTGATTTACAAAAAATGTTGCTTAAACACGGCGTGGAAGTTGTGGAATTACCAGCGCTAACACCTGAACAAGCAATGATTCATTTAGATGAACGGGGTTTTTGCAGTGTTCTGTGGGAATGTGGCGGTAATTTAGCTGCAAGTGCGATCGCTCAAGGAGCCGTACAAAAAGTTATGGCCTTTATTGCTCCTAAAATTATTGGTGGTAGCCATGCACCTACACCTGTTGGTGATTTAGGGTTGACTACTATGACGGAAGCATTGCCTTTAGAACGTGTTCGTTGGCGTGTGGTTGGTTCCGATTGCTTAGTGGAAGGTTATTTGCCTCAATAGTCAATGGTCAATGGTCAATGGTTTTACTATTGACTATTGATTTCTTAGCAGTGTCGATCATAAGCGATATCGCGTATCAGACTTAGCCGGGATTGAATATAGTCGCCAAGAGAATCAATCTCATGGGAATCTAAGAAAACTTGTGTTGTGGTTTGTTTTACCAACCATTGCACCAAGCTAGAATCATCCAGCTGTAAGAGGGTCATGGTTTGGGCGGTTTCAACCACAGACCAAAGCTGACGCAGAATATTAGGAGTCATCAGACCTCATTGAAGATTAGCCTAGCTGTTTTTAGATTACACAATTTCGGCCTTAACTTATGGCATGAATGTACAAGCTGAGACAAGTATTATTAAAAAATTAATAATGTGATTTATAACTTTATGAACTTTCAGAAATGAACTATTGCATTTATTTGTTAATAAAAAGTTACTAATACTAGGTTTGTATATTTATACTAATTTATCAATGCCATCTATCCAAAGAAGTATCTTAATTATTTATAGTTTAAAAATGTATTTAATGAACAAAAATAGTGACAAAACCAGATAAATAATCATAATTTTTATTTAATCAAAAGGAGGGAAAGGGGCTGAGAACTAGTCTCTCACTCATTCTGAGCCATGAAACAAAACATATTGATTGTGGGAATGGCTAATCCCAACAATCAATATGTTTACTGACCAATTGACAAATTATTATTCTTCATACTCCACCCAACTATTAGGTGTTTCAGAAACATGAACTTTTAATTGTACATTTGGCGGTAATCGTTTCTTGGTTTCATCGTAAATGTACTTAGCAATCATTTCAGCAGTAGTCTCATATTCAGGAGGCATAACTTCATTTAAAATGCAGTGGTCAAGCCCTCCTTTAGTAGCATCTTGTTTTGCCCAACGTAAAGTTCTAAAATCAGCTACCATAACTGGATGTGGACAAAATTGTGAAGAATGCAGTTGTGTTGAGATGGCTTCGATGCGGACTTCGTAATTATGACCGTGCATCCGACCACAGGGGCCATCGTAATCTTTAATGTAGTGAGCGCTATTAAAAGAAAATTCCGTTACCACTTTCCATTTGGGCATTTTAATATTACCTCGTAGCCAATTTAGAGATAAATACTTATCTCTTCTGATTACCTTGGTTAATCAATCAGATTTTTATAGTATTGCTTATACAAGTTTAAAAAAAGAATATGACAAATACAGCTTTAGCTTTGCATTTTCAAGAATTTATCAGACGTTGCAACTAAGCGATCGCTCTAGCCGCGTTGACGATTAACATGGGTAGGTGGAACCTGTCGTAAGTATCGCGCGTAAATATAACTAAGTAGTGTGTTTATTACCGTAATTAATGAAATTCCCTCATCAAAGCAAAACTAAAGCGCCAGTTTGGGTAGTCGAAAATGGTAAAAAACGCCTGCGACAAGACCAATTAACTACCGAAGAACCTTTAGAAATTCGTTTGACATCTCCATCTCGGACAGTAGCTATTACAATGCGAACTCCCGGCGCAGATTTTGAATTAGTAGCTGGCTTTCTCTTCAGTGAAGGCGTGATTAATAGTAAACAAGATATCCAAAAGATGAGCTACTGCACAGATGAATTTATAGATGGTGAGCAGCGTCATAACATTATTAATGTGCAACTAAAGCCAGGGTTAAATCCTGATTTACAGCCTTTAGAACGTCACTTTTATATCAATAGCGCCTGCGGAGTTTGTGGTAAAGCTAGTATTGCAGCTTTGCAGTTGCGGGGTTGTGCCAAAATTACTTCTGATTTAACAGTTAAGTCTGAGGTTATTTACAGCTTATCTGAGCAGTTGCGATCGCATCAAGGTATCTTCAGTGCAACTGGCGGGTTACACGCGGCGGCGGTATTTGATGCTGAAGGAACAATGTTGAACTTACAAGAAGATGTTGGCCGTCACAATGCGTTAGATAAGTTGATTGGTAAGGCTGTACTCAGTGAAGAATTACCATTCAATCATCATATTGTCATGGTGAGTGGGCGTTCTAGTTTTGAGCTACTGCAAAAATCTGTAGTTGCTGGAGTGCCAATTGTTTGTTCTGTATCTGCGCCTAGCAGTTTGGCGGTATCTGTTGCTGAAGAGTTTGGTATTACTTTAGTAGGATTTTTACGGGGATCACGCTTCAATATTTATACTGGATGGCAGAGAATTATGGCGACATGATATGCTCGTAAAAATCACAATTTTTACTTGATTTTTACGTAATCTTGTCAGATAAACTAGGACATTTAAATATGAACACGCTTGGTCAAAAGCCTAAAGTTAGCTTTACTGTAAATGCGTGCGTTGTGGATACCCCATTCATCGATAAAATACTCCGGAGTATGATGCGTTCTCTGGATTATCCTTTTTGCGAAAGGCTGGTAGCACTAGATCCTGGTAAGCCATCTGGTAAATACCTAGAACGTCAAACAGGGCAAATAGACGAATTAAGAACAAAATTAGAGCAACTGCGAATAGAGGGTGTTATTAATCGAGTAGATGAAATACCTTGGGATGAAAACTCTCAAAAGTCAGTATTAAAAAAATATTTTGGACGTGAAGATATAGATGTCAAAGATTTTGATGGAGCGCCAATTTACCAATATCTGTTTGCTTTGGAACAGTGTACTGCTGATTATATTCTGCATGTAGATTCCGATGTGCTTTTTTGCCAAGATGCAGCAAGAAAGTCTTGGATAGATGAAGGCATTGAAATGTTGCAAGCAAACCCATCTGTAGTGATTGCCACTTGCGAAGGCGGCCCTCCACAAGCGCAAAATTTTATAGAAAAATTAATTGGTCGTCCTTTAAAATCTAAACAGCAGCAATTATGGAATAAAGCTCGTAACGTTTCTACACGATATTTTCTCTTAGATCGCCAGCGCTTAGAAAAGAGTGTCTTGCCACTGGTACAAAAGGATACTGGAGAGCCATTAGAGAATTCATTTACACATACTTTTAAAGTTAAAGGTTTTGAGCGTTGGTCGATGAGTACTGGTACTTGGGCAATACATCCAGTAGAGCATGGTGAAAACTTTATTCAATATTTAGATGATTTAATTTGGGCTGTAGAAAACAATGTTTATCCCTTTAAACGCAGTGGTAGACGATGGAATATGCACACCGATGGAGATGATATCAAACCTTGGCTGAATGCTATTCATCAAGCTAAGTCTGCTATGTCTTAAATGTTGAAATCATAAAAGTGATAGATATGGGTGAGAGGATATTTTTAATAACTCTTGCCCAAACTCGAATTTTGATATTAATGGCTGATCAATTTATAGAGAAATGATTTGCAACATCAATTAGCTACAGCAAAGTAATGGTTTTGCGATATACTGAAGTATTCGTGGCGATCGCCACAGTTAATCTAGAAAGTTTAGTCAATTTCTATACTCAAGTTTTAAGTGAAAAACCTAGTACTTTGATTCCCAATGTTTATGCAGAGTTTCAATTGATGGGTTTGCGATTGGGGATTTTTCAACCGAAACAAAGTCACGAGTTAGAATTTGAAAACTCAACTAAAAGTAAAATAAGTTTGTGCTTAGAGGTGAGTAATTTAGAAGCGGCGATCGCTCATCTCACAAATTTAGGTTATCCTCCACCCGGCAAAATATCTATTGCTTCCCACGGACGAGAAATTTATGCCTACGATCCTGAAGGTAATCGTCTAATTCTGCATCAAGGTACAGGAGTCAATAGTCAATAGTCAATCGTCCTTTGTCAAAAGACAAAATTTCATACTTCATACTTCATACTTTTTTCTATGGCTATTACGAACAACTACAAATTAAACCTGATCCAATGGTATCCGGGTCATATTGCTAAGGCAGAGAAAAACCTCAAAGAACAGCTAAAACTGGTAGATGTGGTATTAGAAGTCCGAGATGCGCGGATTCCTTTGGCGACGCACCACCCGCAAATTGGTGAATGGGTGGGAAGCAAAACGCGGATTTTGGTATTGAACCGCTTAGATATGATTACACCCCAAGTGCGATCGCTCTGGACAGATTGGTTTAGAAGTCAAGGAGAAGTGCCTTATTTTACCAATGCTCAACAGGGTCAAGGTGTCACAGCTATTGCAAAAGCCGCCCAAGCCGCGGGAGTCGAACTGAATAAAAAAAGATGCGATCGCGGAATGTTACCTCGTCCTGTCCGGGCTGTGGTGATTGGTTTTCCTAACGTTGGCAAATCAGCTTTAATTAATCGCCTTTTGGGACGGCGTGTGGTAGAAAGTGCAGCACGCCCAGGGGTAACACGTAGCTTGCGTTGGGTACGGATATCTGACCAGTTACAATTACTCGATGCACCTGGTGTCATTCCTTCTCGCTTAGACAACCAAGACGCAGCTTTGAAATTAGCAATCTGCGATGACATCGGTCAAGCATCTTACGATAATCAACTTGTAGCATCCGCACTAGTAGATTTTCTGAACGAAATTCATATTACTGCAAATCATTTGTTACCAGAATCACCGCTACAGTTACGCTATGGACTCGACTCCACACCCTACACAGGAGAATCTTATTTAGAAGCTTTAGCAGAACATCGTTATAACGGCGATGTGGAACGCGCAGCCAGACAACTTTTTACAGATTATCGCAAGGGTTTATTAGGGACAATTCCTTTGGAATTACCACCTAATACCGTTTCACTTTAAGTTTGATACAAATAGACCGTAGGGGGCAGGGAGCAGGGGGAAGAATGAAAACCCATAAATTTGTATCATTTTTTTTGTGAAATGGTATGACTTATAAGCATACATTCTCGGCATTTTTTGAGCGATCGCTATGGGAAAATTCTTCAAGTCCCCTTTCCAAGGAGAGGGTTAGAGTGAGGTAATTCAAGAACTGATAATGAATGATTTGATAACTTGTTTGTACACCCTAACTTGGAGAGGAGTTAGGGAGAAGTTCATCAAACTTACGTTAATTTACTGTTGTTTTTGTACTTTTACCATTTGTTGCTGAGTTCTCTACATTTAGCGCCATCATTGTTGTAGTCGGTACAGTTGTTGATGCACGCTTATTTTGTTGGCGCAGCTTTCCACCTGCTTGCACATATTGCAAACTGTCTTTGCCATAGCGCGTTCTGACACTCATTAACATTTTTTCAGAATAGCTGCTTAAATCTTGCTCTAGTAATTGAATCTGCCCCATCGCTTCATCTAAAGTAGAGAGCATCGTATTATAGTTTGATAATTTTGTTTGTAAGGTTTGAATTCGCCTTTCATACTCCGTCAAACTCAACCCATCACCAAATTCCAAGGTTTCGCTAATTGATCGCATCCCAGCAATTCGTCGCGTTGCTTTATCTAATATTGTAGAACCACGTTTTAATCTTGCCATATATACCTTTTCTACTGAATATCCTGTAAAAATTGATGCAAACTTATCTTTTTACTCTAGCTATCTGCTATCTCTCTTGACCTGAGCAATAACAACCAAAACTAAAGTATTGTTACAGTAAAATCTAATATTTATTCACTAATTATACTGAAAAGTATTATAATTAAAAGTATAAAATTTCTGTTTTTTTGCTGTTGAGTTCTTAAATATCGTATTGGAGTACCCGAATATCGTATTGAAGTACCCGAATATCATATTGAAGTACCTGAATATCGTATTGGAGTACCCAAATATCGTATTGGAGTACTCAAATATCATATTGAAGTACCCAAATATCATATTGAAGTACCCGAATATCATATTGGAGTACTCAAATATCATATTGAAGTACCTAAATATCGTATTGAAGTACCCGAATATCGTATTGAAGTACCTCAATAGACTATGACGGTTCAAGTTGCACAACAACACAAATTACTAATTCAGAAATGCGTAGACGCAAAGCGGCTTGTCGCCAGACATCGCTTTTTGGGTACTTTTTACCATTACCCAGGAGATGATGAGAATACAAAGTTATACCATTTCACGAAAAAATGAGACAAATTTATGGGTTTTTCATTCTTTCCCCCTGCTCCCTGCTCCCTGCCCCCTGCGGTCTATTTGTATCAAACTTAAAGTGAAACGGTATTAGTAGTGGGTTGTCATATAGAAGCAATGTCTCCAACGGGCTGTGCTTACACGCAATAGATAAATTCTATTTAATTTACTGTAAACAGTTGTCGGAATGTCATTATCAGTGCCATAAAGATAAGGTAAAGGATTTATCCTGGGTATCCTTTACGTTAAAGATGTTTCCCTAGCTTCCAGGATAAACAAATCATACTCATGACTGAACTCACACTGCGCCTACAACAGGGAGAAACAGAAACAACAGTAACCGTGAATCAAGATGAATTCACTATTGGTCGTTTACCAGAATGTGACCTGTACTTACCTTTTGGTGGAGTTTCCCGAAAACATGCACTTTTACGAAAAAAAGCTAATGGTGCGTGGGCTATTGAGGATTTAGGCAGTAAAAATGGCACGCAAGTAAATCAAAGTTTTGTAACTGAAACGAGAGATTTACAACACGGTGATATTATTTGGCTAGGAAATGTCAGCTTAGTAGTATTGTTGGTAAATCCAGCAATGCAGGTGAAAATTCAACACGCAGCAGTTTCTGATAGTGCGGAACAAAGAACGATTTTACGTAATGTTGAACAGTTGCAACAGCAGTGGATAGCAGCTGATAGTCACGATGATGATATTACTACTAAAAATAAAAGCATTGCTCGCCTCAAAGACTTAGTAGATATTGCTAAAAATTTGTGTGCAGCCGCATCAATAGAAGAAATTTTTTCTCAAGTACAACAAGTAGTTTTTCGCTATCTCGACAGTATTGACCGCTTGGCTTTATTAATTGATGTAAATAGTTGCAATCATTTAGAGTTAGTCAATGCTGGTACGAGAAATACTTATGAACAAAAATATTTAGCAGCTGATGGTAGTTGGATTAGTCGCAGTATTTGTCAAAAAGTATTTGAAGAAAAAGTGGCAATTCAAACTGCGGATACTCACAAAGATGAACGATTTGCTGGGGAACATAGTATTTTAGTCAAAGGTATTCGCAGTGCAATGGCTGTGCCTTTGTGGGATGAAAATAAAGTCGTTGGTGTTCTCTATGCAGATGCCCATCTTTCTTCTTATCATTGGGCAGATGATGGTGAAGAAGAACTCAGCTTTTTTTCGGCTTTAGCAAATTTGGTTGCTTCAAGTGTGCAGCGTTGGTTATTAGTAGAAAAACTCAAAACAGAAGAAGTAATTCGTCATCGCCTAGAACGTTATCATTCTCCCGCAGTTGTACAGCAGTTAATTTCTGTGGGTGGTTTACCAGATGGACGTTTACCGACAACTGAAAGTGAGATTAGTATTTTATTTGCCGATTTAGTCGGGTTTACCGCACTTTCAGAGAGATTAACACCAAAAGCGATCGCTCAATTATTAAATAATTTATTTGAAGAAATGCTGCAAGAAGTATTTGGCTACGGCGGCACTTTAGATAAATATATTGGCGATTGTATTATGGCATTTTTCGGCGCTCCCGAACCGCTGGTAGATCATGCAGACCGCGCCACAGCCGCCGCTAAAGGAATGCTCACACGTCTGCAAAGGCTGAACGCCAAAGGTTTTTGGGAAGAACCTCTACAATTACGCATTGCAATTAATAGTGGTAAGGCTGTTGTTGGTGATGTTGGCAGTTCCCAACGGGTAGACTACACCGCATTAGGCGCTACGATTAACTTAGCAGCGCGGATGGAAGCTGTTTGTCCCCCTGGTGAGTGTGTGATTAGTGAAGCTACTTATCACATGCTGACAGATTCCTCAGATTTTCAAGAGATGGGAGATCATCGGTTTAAAGGTATTGATAGATTAGTGAAAGTTTATCAAACAAAAATGAGTTAATTCACATCTTGCACCAAGCAACTGAAGTAAATTGTAGGGTGCGTTCAAGCAAAGCGTAACGCACCGTATGATAGTGGTGTGTTACGGCTAATTCATCAATCTCTCAAATCCTTACATAGCCGTAACACACCCTACTTAATATTTACGACTTTTCTAAATTTATTAATTACGAATTGGCATAAAATAAATACTTGTGGAGGTAAGATTATGACTCAAGCTTTGCCTAAATTATTTACCTTCAATGAATTTATTGAATGGTATCCCAACGATGGTAAACTCTATGAATTACACAGGGGAGTAATTGTTGAAATGCCACCTCCAAGCGGAGCGCATGAAAAAGTGATTGGGTTTTTGTCGCGCAAATTAACAGTGGAGTTTGATCGTCTAAATTTACCTTACTGTATTCCTAAAACTACATTTGTTAAAACTCCATCTGCTGAATCTGCATATTTACCTGATGTATTGCTGCTAAATCTTGATAATCTTGACAATGAACCCCTTTTTCAAAAGTACTCAACAGTCAGCCAAGCCGCATCTGTTCCTTTGGTAGTTGAGGTTGTATCGAGCAATTGGCGTGACGATTACTACAATAAATTTAGGGATTATGAGGAAATGGGAATTCCTGAATATTGGATTGCTGATTATGCTGGATTAGGTGGTAGAAAGTTCATCGGGAATCCTAAACAACCGACTATTTTTGTGTGCGAGTTAATTGATGGTGAATATCAAATGACTCAGTTTCAAGGTAACGCTAGTATTATATCGCCTACTTTTCCGCAATTAAATTTAACTGCACAACAAATTTTTGATGCGGCTAATTAATATTTTGAGCTAACAACATCCGGGCTTCAATTGCTTCCCAGATTTGGGGAGAAACGCGCACTGCTGCTTGTTTACATTTAATGATGAGGTCATTTGCGTAAAGATAATTTTCTAAAGCCTTCTGTTCTTTAGAAGATAAATTGATCATATCTGGCGTAAGGTTTAACGCAGCAAGTAAAGTTTGTTGCAAATTTTGAGCAAATGCCATTTTCACTTGTTCTGGTTGTTGCTCATCAGGAATTTGAGTTTTCAGTGCTTGTAGTCGGGTAATTAGTGAGGTGAAATTGACATTATTCAAGATTTTTAGTTTTTCAAGCTCACTAGTATATTTAATAGCGATGGCGATGGCGTTGGCGTTGGCAATGGCGTTGGCGTTGGCGTTGGCGTTGGCGTTGGCAATGGCGTTGGCGTTGGTGATGGCGTTGGCGTTGGCGTTGGCGTTGGCGTTGGCGTTGGCGTTGGCGTTGGCGATGGCGATGGCGTTGGCGTTGGCGTTGGCGTTGGCGTTGGCGTTGGCGTAGACTTTGGCGTTGGCGTTGGCGTAGGCTTTGGCGTAGGCTTTGGCTTTGGCGATGGCGATGGCTTTGGCGATGGCGTTGGCGATCGCAATTGCCACTGTACGTTTACCAACTGGTTTATAATCTCCTGGTGAGCCACTTGTCATTTGTTCCGCCCAGTTTAATAAATCTCGTAACTTGGGTGAGTTAATATATTTCTGCGCTTCTTTTTCCATCAACAACAGCAAATCTTCAGGGGGCGACAATCGCCTCTAAACCAGCAACAAGTAAAAACACTTCTTTCCAGCGTTTATCTGTCAAGTGTGCAGTAATTAACTTATCAACTAAGCGATGATCATCAATATATTGTGCTGTTAAATATTCTTGTAGCGTGAGGTGAGAAAAAGAAAAGATATCTTCGGCGCGTTCTACTAAAATTCCCTGCTGCACAGCAATAGCATTCAGCACTGCTTCACCGTCTAAATGTTGCGGTGCATTTAAATTACTTGCCAGAAAATTTTTAATTTGCTGAACAATATCACGCTGAGAAAAAAACAGCCTGTCAGATTCAAAACCTGTATAAGCAATTTCTGATAATAATATTTCTTCTAATTCTGTATGCAGCCCTTGATATATTTCATCTCGCAAAATTCGCTTTTCTGATGCCCATTCTTCTAATAATATCCGCAAAGCTTTTTTATAAAGCACACTGCGATTATCAGGAAAGTTTTGGGAACGATCATATACTAAACACAGAAATGTCAGCAATAAAGGTGTGTGTGCTAACTCTTTAGCCGCAGAGTTTTCTGGTTTTTGTAGTAATTCCCAACATTTATCGCCTGTCCTGGCTTGCTTATCTACTTCAGATTGAAACCAATTATTTATAAACTGCTGCATTTGTTCATCATCAAAGTCTGCCATAATCACATCGCTAAAGCGACGGAAACAGTTACGATGAGCAGCAGTCCGACAGGAAGCTATAAACCGATTGCAATCATACTTATCAACAAAGTTTTGTATGTGGTTAATCGCTTCTGTTAAATTCTTAGTTGGTATTTCATCTAGTCCATCTAATAAAATGAGCAGTTTACCTGCTTCTAAAGCCTTAGCTGTAAATTTATCGGCTGATGGAAAGCCACAAATACTAAATTCTTCTGTAATGAATTTTTCAATATCTACATTACTAGAGGCAAATCTTTTTAACTCGATAAATACAGGGATACAGTTATGTTGAAATCCTCCTCTTTTTCCTTTCAATGCTTCTAGTCCCATCTTCCGCAAAAATGTAGATTTGCCAGCACCAGGGCCACCAAGTATCATTAAATATTGCTTTTCATTTGCAACTTTAATACCTACTTGTTTAGGCACATCTTTAGATTGAAACCTGCGACTGTTAGCGTTACGATAAAATTTTTCTAAGTTCTCAATAGATTCAAAACTTTGAATAGCATCATCATTTAAAAACTGTACCGCTGTATAGACAGATTCCAAAGATACAGGTTCACGCATTCCCAATACTTTGAGAATACCGTGTCGTTCTTGGTAGTTCTGCACATATTGTTTTGAAGCTGCAAAAATTAGTTCTCTAGTTTTTTCGTCTAAAGTTTTGCCAAACAATTTTAAGAACTGATCACCTCCTGTCAAAAGTGACTGAAAAAGAGGTACAGCGACACCACCAACAACAGATATTGCCCAAGGTTCCATTCCAGTCATAGTATTTAAAATTAACGTGTGTATAATTTGAACAAACTCAAAAGCTTATTTTATAAAAATGTATAATTTAATATTTTACGCCTCCCATGTCAGTAAATAATCTGGCAATTCTAAATTATTTATAAACAACAAGACACCCGACTTCTTCAAGAAGTCGGGTGTCTGATTTCCTCGATTGTTATCGACTAAATATCAGTTTTTATTTTAAATGTTTATTATTACAATATTCTATAGTTTCTTTCACAGCAGCAACTTCTACTGTAACTGGTTTGTCTTTAGTACCGTTGATCAAAAACTCACTAGCACCAACATGAGGCTTTTGAGAATTACCCCAATCGTAGGTATAACCTAACCCAGTCCAAGGATAATATTCTTTGTCTTTATTCTCAAAAGAGTTTTGATAAATATTATGCAGAGTTAAATTACTTTTAGGTACAGGTACAGGTAAAACGTTGCAACTAGAATCATTTATTTCTGGGTCAATACATGGTCGGCTTAAGTCTTCGGCTTTCACCCACATTTCTACAAAGTGGGTTTTATTAGCATATTTATTTAAAATTAATCCTAAATACTGTTGTAATCTCAACGCCAGCATCACTTTTCCTGGCAAATTTATGCCTGTTCCTTTGCAGCTTTGGCAAAATTCTTGCACTTGAGGAAATACTGTTAACCATGTTTGACGGCTAATTTCTTTTGTTCCTACAGCCCAATCTGTACTAGGATTTGAGGTATATAGCCAACTCACCATCAAAAATTCTGTTTTACCGTCGCGTTCTCTGGTTTTAATTTTGGGGTTAGTAGTGGATAATGCCCAAAGGTTATTAACAACTTTATCTGCACTTGGTTTTTTAGCATCCTGAATAGATGCGTCTAGTTGTTTTTTTAGAAAATTATAACTTTCGGGTTTATTTTTCTCTAAATATTCATAAATAGAGGGGATTGCTTGAGATTGTGCCAATAATTGTTTATCCAGATTCGGCACTGTTTGAATATGAGTTTCTGTAGCAAATAAACTGGAATAACCTACTGATAAACCAACAGCAGTTAAACTTAAAAACACATATTTATTAATCTTTTGCATAGTAATTTTCCTGCTACGTGACAGCAATAATTTATATCAACATAAAGATTGAGTCTGATTTTATAGGGTGTTTGCAGAATGCGCCAGTAAATTTAAACTTCGTGATTTTATTTGTTTGTATAAAAATAGTGCGATCGCCAGCACAAACACACTAGCAAAATCTTGGTATTGGTAGTGATACAAAACTTATTAATATTTACAAGTATTACTGTTGAAATAATTAATTATTTACACCGCAAGTTCACATTTTTTGGCTGTTATTTTGCTTAACTATTTGGGTACTCTAAAATGAGAATTATTCTAAACACGGGTATTGGCTGACTCATGATGAAAATTATTACTGCGCGAGTTATCTTAGGATTAGTCGTGCTAGGACTCTGTAGTTGTAACGCTATCAAATCAACTACCACAACCAATTCTAGTCAAACTACTAGTCAAAATGATGTACAAACCCAGCCACCCATCAAAATTGCTGGTTCTAGTTCATCTATCACAGTTTTAAAACTATTAACAGAAGCTTATCAAGCTCAAAATAAAACAGCCAAAGTAGAGTTTATCTCTCACAGTCAATCAGAAGGTGCGATCGCGGCACTTAAAAATGATATTGTCGATATTGCAGGTAGCAGTCACAAACTGAAGCCAGAAGAAGATAACGGTAAAATTCAATATCGTGAATTAGCTCAAGATTTACTCGTTGTTTTTACACACAACAGTGTTAAGGGTGTAACTAATTTAACAACTAATCAGTTAAAGTCAATCTACGCCGGAAAAATTACTAACTGGCAAGAATTAGGCGGCCCTAATGCACAAATTGTAGTCTTGGATAGACCAGAAGATGAATCTGCCAAAAAATTACTGCGAAAATACTATTTAGGTCAAGATAAAACCACTACTAAAGCTGTCATTTTAAATAAAGAAGGAGAGCTAATTGACACTTTACAAAGCACTCCCTATTCAATTGGTGCTTTTTCTTTAGCTTATTCTGTAATTAATCAATTACCAGCCAATCGCCTTAAACTAAATGGTATTGAGCCAAACAAAGATAATTTTACTAATGGTAAATACCAAATGGTACGTCATCTAGGAATTATTTGGCAAAAATCACCTACACCTACCACTCAAAAATTCATTGATTTTATCTTTGGCTCAGAAGGTCATAAACTACTGCAAGATAAAAGCTTTATTCCTAGCAATTAAATTTATCATCACCGCCATGCGAAGAAAATTTCGCTTACGCTTTAATCTCAGCCAAAAAATAGTTTTTTCATCTCTAGCTATATTTTTGAGCATATTTATATTGTGTTTATCCATCATTGGACATTGGTTTACTGATAGTCTTGAGCAGAACATTCGCCAAGAAGTTGCAAGTTTTGCAGAAAGAGTTTACCAAGATTTTCAGCATGAACAGGAAGATTTGGAAACACAAGTAAATTTGATTGCTGGGCGTGAGACAATTACCTTAGCAATTGAACAAAAAGATAAACAAAAACTTTTACAAGATTTACTCCCTATTAGAACTACTTTGAATTTAGATTGGATAAAAGTAGTTGATACTAATGGCAATACTTTATTAGATACAAGAAAATCTAGTTTAGTTACATCTAAATTACTTGATAAATCTATTACTAACATTGCTAAGAGCGGTGGTAGCTTTATTGATTTTATTGATGTAGAAGATAGTCTACAAGTTTTACAAGTAGTAATTCACCCAATCAAATCTTCCATAAAAATTGTAGGTGGAATTATTATGGGTAATTTAGTAGATGAGTCATTTTTAAAACAAATTGCTGTTGGTTCCTCTAAAGACATAGTTACGACAAAAAAAGACACAATTATTGCATCAACACTACCAGATATTAAAGAAACAAAATGGCAGCCTCCTTCGCCTAATTTGTCCACCCTTACAACATCAATTCAACAACAAGAATATTTTGCTAAAAGTATTGTATTTAAAGGCGCAAGTCAGTCTTTAAATACAACTATACTTTATCCAATATTGCAATTGGATAAAACTCAATCTTCACTTTGGCTAAGACTATATCTTTTGTTTTTATTGGGAGGTACAATTGTTACATTCATAGGATATTTAATTGGCAACAAAATTACCCGACCTTTGCAAGCTGTAACGCAGATTGCCAAAAAAGTGACAAAAGATGCTAATTTTGATTTACAAGCACCTGTCACTACTGAAGATGAAGTTAGTGTTCTAGCTATTTCTTTAAATCAGTTAATTCAACAAGTAAAACAACTTTTAACAGAACAGTATCAAGCAAAAGCTAAATTAGAAGCCTATAACCAAAATTTAGAGCAGAAAATCAAAGAAAGAACTAAAGAAGTTGAGCAAAAAAATCTTGACTTAAAAAATACTCTAAATGAGCTTAAGCAAACTCAATCTCAACTGATTCAAACTGAAAAAATGTCTTCTTTAGGACAGTTAGTTGCTGGTGTAGCTCATGAAATTAATAATCCGGTAACTTTTATTTATGGCAATGTTGAATATGCCGAAAATTATGTGAAAGATATACTGCAACTAATTCAACTTTACCAAAAGTATTACCCTAATCCAGATTCTAATATTCAAGATGTCATGAAAGAAGTTGAAATTGAATATATTATCCAAGACTTGCCTAAAATCTTGACTTCTATGAAAGTAGGTGCTGAACGTATTCATCAAATTGTTCTTTCTCTGCGAATTTTTTCGCGTTTAGATGAAGCTGAATTTAAAACTGCTAATGTGCATGATGGTATAGATAGTACCTTGTTAATTTTGAAACACCGCCTTAAAGCTCAAACTCATCGCCCAGAAATTCAAGTAATTAAAGAGTATTGCGAAATGCCGCATATCAAATGTTTTGCGGGTCAATTAAATCAAGTATTTATGAATATCTTGGCAAATGCAATTGATGCTTTAGATGAAGCTTGGGAAAAAAAGCTCTGTCAACAGCCAATAATTCGCATTTCTTCTGAATGTGAAAATGAAAGTATCTGCATTCATATTGCTGATAATGGGACAGGAATTCCCCAAAAAGTACAAAGTCGTTTATTTGATCCATTTTTTACTACTAAACCAATTGGTAAAGGAACCGGTCTAGGCTTATCAATTAGTTACCAGATAGTTACAGAAAAACATCGTGGGTCATTACAATGTATTTCTCTACCAGACAGGGGTACAGAATTTGTGATTACAATTCCAATCCGCTAGTACAACAAGTCAAAAGTCAAAAGGAAGAAAGAATAATAATACTATAAGCCTTTTAGCAATTCCAGATGGTTTGTTTATTTACGCCGACCTGTACTAGTATTTTTTTAGTGAGTAAATACTAGTTAACGATGAATCAAATCCGTAAGTTTAGTTTTTTACCTTTAATTGGGATTATTCTGATAGTTGCAAGTTTCTGGTTTTTGACTGCAAATAAACCAGAAATGACAAATATTTCCTCGACTACAGTTTATGAACAAAAAGTTAATCATAGTCCAGATGGTATTGGTAAATATTATATGGGGCGAGAAATTGCCCAAGTGATGGGACACACAGGCGCAGGCTGGCTGGAACGTCCTAGCCGCGAGTTAGAAGAACAGCCAAGCAAGATAGTCGGTGCGTTGGATTTAAAACCAAATGATGTAGTTGCAGATATTGGTGCTGGTACAGGTTATTTGAGTTTTTTGATTGCACCTTTATTACCTCAAGGAAAAGTCTTGGCTGTAGATATTCAGCCCGAAATGTTAGAGATTATTCAAGCTTATAAACAAGAGAAAAAAATTACTAATGTTGAGCAAATTTTAGCAACTATTGATAATCCCAATCTGCCTAATGCCAGCGTTGATTTGGCTTTAATGGTGGATGCTTATCATGAATTTGCATATCCTTACGAAGTGATGCAAGGAATTGTCAAAGCCTTAAAACCGGGGGGTAGGGTAGTACTGGTAGAGTACCGCGGGGAGAATCCCTTAATTATGATTAAACGTCTGCACAAGATGACGCAAAACCAGGGGCGGAAAGAAATGCAGGCTGTTGGTTTAGTTTGGCGCGAGACAAAAAACTTATTACCCCAGCAGCATTTGATGATATTTGAAAAACCAGTTGCTAGTACAACAAGGTAAAAGGAAAAAGTGAGCTACTGCGTTGGGCGGGTTTCCCGACTTGAAGCAAGTGGCGAACTCTGAAGGAGTCAAAAGGAAAAAGAAAGAATAGTGATACCACAAGCCTTTTAGCAATTCCAGATAGTCTATATTATTTACGCCGATCTGTGCTAGTTGAAACCTGTTTCTACCAGGTTCCAGAAATAGCCATCTGGTGCAGTGAAGGAGAAACTTTTTTCTCGAAACTCGTTTTCGATAATGTTAGTAAAGTTTAGCACTTGACTGGACTTGATGCGATCGCCATATTCTTCGATTCCCTGCACCCGATAAGTATACAGCGACATCCCTAAACTTCCTGGTTGTGCGGCTTCAAACCGCGATTCTAAGTTTATCGCCTCCGGGAAGCGAATTACATAAAGTCTCCCACTCCGCGCCGCCATCATATCAGTCTGGGAGGAACGAGGATCATCAAAAGTCGTCACTATAAATTTTTCTCCTGGTTTGAGGTCAAATAAATCTCGTCCTGCGGGTGAAGATTCATAGCTAGTTTCGACATCATCTCGCACTCGCAACAAACCTAAAATGTCCTCATAAAACTTCAGGCTAGTTTTGCTATCGTCTTGAACAACAATTCCAATATGGGTAAATTGACTAGTTTTCAATACAGATGCTGCGTTAATGTTTCCGTAATGGGGTATTGTGTAACCAAATCTTTGAAATAAAACTTGTCGCGCTAAAGGTTGCAATAATAACATTTCTCTCACCCCTACGCTTTGGTCAATAAAAGGGCGACTTTTGCGTTCTTTGTTATAAATAACTTCCCAATAGGGAATACTATATCGCACTGTAAAACCAGCCATTTTGGCTTCTTCGGCATGATTTAAAATAGTTAAAATATCAGAAGTTAGGGTAGTCGCCCAACGATTTCCCTTTGTTTTCATTGATGCTAACCCCAAACCTTGATTAGTGGGATTTTGCCAAACCATCAACCGAATTAACCCATGATCTGCATTTTGATGATATAGGCGAATGGAACGTAACCCAGAATTTACTCCATATAATTGATGGGCTGTCGCCGCAGGTAATTGACCAACTTGTCCAATACGATAACCAAATTGTTCCCAATATTGTATGGCAAAAATTGGGTCTGGAACACCAATACACACTTCATAGATACCTGCAATTTTAGTTTCTTGTCCTATATTCATACTGAATTTAATTTAGATATAACCAAATAATATTAATTCAAAAATAAGGTAGCAAAACAAGATTTTTTTGCCTCACGCAGAGGAGGACACTTGCGTGGGCGGGTTTCCCGACTTAAGCAAAGTGTCCGTCACGCAAAGGCGCAGAGAGTTATAGAGAGTTTATCTGTGTGCTTTTATTTCTGATCGCTAATCTGATTTAAGTCTTGCAAAACGGCGGCGGCTGATTGATAGCGATCGCTAAAATGATAACGCACCATTTTATCTAAAATCATACCCAGTTCTGCACTTACTTGTACTGTGTGTTGCCACATAACATTGCCTGTCTCTGGATCTGGTTGTAATTCTTGAGGTAAGATACCAGTCATTGCTTGAATTCCCATCATCCCCAAAGCATAAATATCACTAGATAAGCGCGGATGTCCGGCAAATTGTTCTGGTGGTGCATAGCCCCGTGTACCAATAGCAACTGTAGCTAATTCTGTTTGTTCGCTAGTTGGTGGGTGCATTAATTTAACTGCACCAAAATCAATTAAAACTAAGCGATGATCTTGATTACTTCTAATAATATTATGTGGTTTAATGTCTCGATGAATTACGCGATGGTCATGAACAAAGGCTAAAACTTCTAATACACCTTTGAGCATCTCAATTACAAAAGTTTCATTTTTTGCACCGTGTACAGGTGCTATTTCTTCGTGTAAAGTATGCCCAGGAATATACTCTTCTACTAAATAGAATTCTTGCTGGTCTTCAAAATAAGCCAGCAGCGCCGGGATTTGGGGATGTTTCCCCAAGGCTTCTAAAATTTCTGCTTCTGTATTAAATAATCTCCTGGCTACTTCTAAAAATTTTGTATCTCGACGTGCTGGCATTAATTGTTTCACAACACAAGTTGGATTACCAGGGCGCTGAGTATCTTGTGCTAAATAAGTGCGACCAAATCCCCCAGCACCCAAAACTCTCGAAATATGGTAGCGTCCACCCAAAAGTAAATCACCAGTTCTTTTTTCTGGTTGATAAATTATTGACGCAGAGTGAATATGTTGGTCACGAATTTTTGTTGCTTCTGTTGCGGCGGTAGTTTCTTTTAAGAGAATACTTAATTGCGCGATCGCTTCTTGTTGTTGTTCAACTTGCTGAATAATTAACTTTGTTTGCTGTTGAGTGCGGTATGTACTATAAACCAGCATCCCCACACTACTAAACAAAAATGCGATCGCCGGGGGAATCAGCGGTATCCAGCCAGCTAAGAGAAATAAACCAGCACAAATTCCCACTAAACCAGCTAGGGTTAGACAACCCACCACTAGCAGCATAACAGGATGTCGCAGCCGCCAGCCTAAAATACTACCCAATAATGACCAAGCCAAGACCCATGTTACTTCTAGCCAATCAGGCCAGTACCAAATCGATGGTCTACCATCCAAAACTGTACTGAGAATTTGACTGGCTATTTGTGCATGAATAAATACAGTTGATGTTCTGGCTGGATGGTCTGGAGAAGCACTATAGGGAGTATACACACCAGGATGAACACTAGCGGCTGTAGTGCCAATAATTACTAACTTGTCTTTAATCCAATTGGGATTAACTTGGCCGTTGAGAACTTGTGAAAGAGTGACTTCTTGTGTGAGGTAATGAGGATGGCGGTAATTTAATAATATTTGATAACCAGCAGCATCTAAGCCAATATAGCCACCAGAATTAGGTGTGAGAGTTGAAAAAGTGATTTTACCAAGATGAAAATTGTGTTTTTCGGTAAAATCTACATTTATCCCTTGTTTTTCTAAATAACTAATGGCAATTAAAGCCGCAAATGAAAATTGTGTTGCACATTTACTATTATTACTAGGCTCGGCAAATAACAAACTCCGGCGTACAATTTGGTCTTCTTGATTATCAGGAATCAAATCGTTATAGCTAATATTATCTCCAGGAAAATTCGGTGGAGGAGGAATTTCTGATCTATCTTTGCTGCTTAATAAACAAGTAGTAATGATGTTATGTTTATTCGTAATACCAGCCGCCAGATTAGTTTGATTTTGGCGGTAGAGATTCAGACCAATAACACGCGGTTGATCAGACTCAAGTTTTGTTAATAATTGATTGATTATGGCATCAGATAACGGCCATTTGACTTGCGCCAAATCCTCTTCTGTGATTTTAACCAGTAAAAGCCGAGGATCAGGTGGTTCTGAAGGACGCGATCGCAACATTTGGTCATAAGCTTTTAACTCCCAAGGTTGCAACCATTTCAGTTCCCGCATTCCCCACACCAAAGTTGTGACCCCCACACTTGTTACCACAACCATTCGCCACCAGTGAATTTTGGTCAAGGTGTCACGATAATCTTGATTTTGGGTTAATGCAGTTCGCAGATATTGTAATATTCCACTAATCACAGAGTTGTAGTAGAAGGCAGGAGGCAGGAGGCAGAAGGATGAAATTTAACACTTCAGACTTCAGACTTTATTTAATTTAGCAACTTACTTGGCTGAATGTTGCTGTTTAATCCATCGCTAGAGTTCAGCAAATAATAGGTTGTATAATCTATATCCGGTTGTTCCTCCATTAAGAAAACTTCAGTCATGCCAAGCACCGCCATTGAAACAGTTATTGCTGCCTACTTTACCAACATTACTGCAATGAATCCAGAAGGCTGGATAGAGAATTTTGCGGAAGATGCGGTGAGTCATGATCCGGTTGGTGAACCTCCAGTCAAAATTCGGGAAGATTATCACCAGTTTATCGGGCAATTGCAAGCTGTATTTACAAAATTAGCCGCGACAACTGAACATATTTTTGTAGCTGGTACTGAAGCAGCCGTCAAGTGGACAATGGAAGGAGTTAGTAAGACAGGTAAATCAGTCACCTTTGAGGGAATCACAATTTTTGAGATTAATAAAGACGGAAAAATTCAAACAACCCGCGCTTATTGGAACCCTAATCTCTTGGTAGCGCAATTGCGCGGTTAAGAAAAAGTAGGAAATGAAGTCTGAAATGAAGAACCCAGTATAATCAAGTTTTTTCCTACTCCCCAACCTAATTTTGAAACGACGCAAATTTATTACAACCTGTGGTTTGACAACCTTAGCAGCGCAGATACCTTTAGTTCAAGCTCAAGGTAAGCTGTCGCCAAGTACCATCCTCAAACCACCCAGGCTACAACCAGGAGACACAGTAGGGCTAGTTTCGCCCGCTGGTGTCATTGACGCAGAAGATTTAGCCAACGCCCAGCGATCGCTCACCCAATTAGGCTTAAAAATTAAATTAGGCAACCATCTCTTAGACAGGTACGGTTATTTAGCCGGTACAGATGCTAACCGCGCTGACGATATCAACAAGATGTTTGCAGATAATTCCGTCACAGCCATCATGACTATGCGTGGTGGTTGGGGTTGCAACCGCATTTTACCTTTATTGAATTACGCCCAAATTCGCGCCCATCCTAAAATCATCATGGGATTCAGCGATATTACTGCTTTAGTATTAGCGATTTATGCCCGTAGTCGAGTCATTACTTTTCATGGCGCAAATGCCACATCTAACTGGAATGACTTTACAACAAATTACGCCAAACGCATCTTATTTGATGGCGAAGCAGTAACAATGCAAAATCTCCAAACCGAAGATGTCCAATTTGAGACGATCGCATCAGGAAAAGCCACAGGTAAACTCATAGGTGGTAACTTGTCAGTTCTCGCCGCAATGGTGGGTTCACCTTATCTACCTGCTTGGTACAAAAATATTTTATTTGTAGAAGATGTTAGAGAAGATGTTTATCGGATAGACCGTATGTTAACTCAGTTAAAAAATGCTGGGATTCTCAATCAAATTTCTGGCTTTATCTTTGGCAGATGTACTGACTGTAGCCTTGGCGATGAACCATCTTTTAAATTAACTCAAGTCTTACACGACCATCTAATTCCCTTAAAAATTCCGGCTTGGTATGGTTCAATGATTGGTCATATCAAAGATAAATTTACTTTACCCATTGGTTTAAATGTTGAAATAGATGCCGATGCTGGAACAATTAAAATGCTGGAATCGGCTGTATCTTAACGTTTAATTCCCTTAAACCGTTCTTTCGCTGCTTGAAACTCTGCTTGCATTACAGATTGAATTTTTTGCGGATCAGGTTTTTTCCCACCCATAACATCACCAAAATAAACACAAGCAGCTTCCCCTAAAGACCAAGTATAAGCCGCCGCCCAAGAAGCGGCGATCGCACTACCAAAACCTGGGATAAATTTAACTAATTCCCTCCCAACTGCTTGGGCTAAAAATCCGCCAGCGATCGCACTCACAATTCCCCCTGCTTGGGATGGTGTGATAGTTTGCCCGTATAATTTACCTAATAGTCCTACCATCGATACTTGCAATGCTGTTAATACAGGCATAGTTGCAAAGGGTAAAGGTATCGCAGCCAAGGTTGCAGCCATCACCGAAAAAGTGAGCATATAGCGCCGCCCAGCATCTCGATAGATGTTCCCAATTTGTTTACCAACACCCTGGGCTAATAACTGATTAATTGCACCAGCTTCGGCTTCTGGTAATAATTCTGCTAAATTATCGCGAAACTCTTCTAAACCGTAAAATACAGGATTGTAACCATCTTCTTCTAAAGTGAAGTCAATCAACACAGCGCGATCGTATAATCCGCTAAAAGCTTGTTGAATTTCCGCAAAGGCGCGTTGAATTTCTTGGTAATCTGGCGGATAAGTTGGGTGATCTGCTGCATCAGCAGGATAAACTTCATGTAAGCAAGTCACCGCCAGCAAACAGGGAATATCTGGATATTGCTGACGTAATTTGTGGGCGATTTGTCGTAACGTATCAGTCGCAAAATCATTAATCTTAACGGTGAGAATTAACACCCGCGCACCACGACTAGATTTTTGCAAATCACCAAGCAACTCTTGAATAATTAC
Source organism: Nostoc sp. C96 (assembly GCF_059384975.1). Taxonomy (NCBI): domain Bacteria; kingdom Bacillati; phylum Cyanobacteriota; class Cyanophyceae; order Nostocales; family Nostocaceae; genus Nostoc; species Nostoc sp. C96. The sequence goes on from NZ_CM182020.1 coordinate 5,293,431, forward strand.
CTGAGTCTCTTGATTGACATCTCCTAGTCCCACCGTATCGGTAAAAATCAGCAACGGTAAATCATTTGAAGGATAGGCGTAGCGTTCAGTGTGTTGTGTATGGGGGCGAAATCCTTGGCCAATAATCTCTGGTGAAACTCCAGTTAGTCCCCGCACAATCGAACTTTTGCCAGCTTGGGGCTTACCAATTAACAAAGCTTCGGTAGTTGGCAATTCAGCACGGACAGCTTCTAAAATCTCTGCAATTTGAGCTTCGCTGATACTATACCATTCGACCACAGTCTGCGATACTTGCTCCACAGGTAAAAACTGCATCAAGCTAGTTGTGGCTTTTTTCCAGACACCTGCAATGCGATTTTGCCAAGCATCATTTGCCGACTGAGTTGTTGTATCTTCAGACGGTTCATTGGTAGATTGAGAATCTGCTGATGGCAAATCAGTATTCGGTTGCTCAGTCATAGTGATCAAAACAGCAGATAGATTGCAACTTTATTTGGGCGATCGCTTAAGATGCTCACTTGTCATTTTAGATGATTCAACAGTCACCTAACCTATCACTTGCACCTAATCTACCAATCAACAAAGTTTCATACTACTGGGGATAGAGACTCTGGGAATATCAGTAAATGCTGTATCCTGTTTAAACGTCCTGAAATCAGAATGCAGAATTAATTAGTAAGTTGGGTGTAACGAAGTGGAACACCCGATACTTGTTGCGTTACTAGATTAATTATCAGAATTTACTCAGACATGATATTAGCCATTACCAGTAGTCAAGATTTGGTGAGTTTACTACAATTCCCGTTCATGCAACGAGCGCTGATTGGTGCTGTGTTAATGGGGATACTTGGGGGTTTACTTGGGTGCTTTGTGACTTTACGTCAATTATCATTTTTTAGCCATGCCGTTGGTCATGCAGCTTTAGTTGGAGTAGCCTTGGGTGTGTTGCTACAGTTAAATCCTACTTGGATGCTGTTGCCCTTTACCTTAGTTTTTGGTGTTATCGTTCTTTACTTCGTAGATAAAACCGATTTAGGCAGCGATAGCGTACTGAGTATAGTTCTTTCTGGTGCATTAGCGATCGGCGTAATTCTCTCTAGCTTGATTCAGGGATATCGCGGTAACTTAATGGCTGTGCTTTTTGGCGATATTCTCGCTATTGATGCTACAGATTTAGCTTTAACGCTGTTGGTACTTATAGGAGGCACGATATTTTTATTATCGACTCTGCGCCAGCAAATTTTGCTAACCCTGAATCCTGATGTCGCCAAAGTTCAAGGCATTCCCGTGGAATTATATCGTTATGCCTTTGTAGTGCTGCTCTCCCTAGCCGTTGCTGTGGCAATTAAAGCCGTGGGAGTTTTATTAGTTAACGCCTTTTTAGTGATTCCTGCGGCTACAGCCAAGCTGATGAGTCAGCAGTTTAGCCGTTTTTTGTTGATGTCTGTGATAGTTGGTTCGACTAGCAGCATTGCCGGCATTCTGGTGTCAGGTATTTTCAACCTCGCCTCTGGCCCTAGTATTGTACTTGTCCAGTTTCTGCTATTCATAGCTGTGTTTGTTGTGATCAAGCTAGGGTGGAAAACAGCTTAATTTATTTTTTTTGATTACCCCTTGCAGAATCCTTTTTTGTTTGCTAAATTTATAAATCGTGGCGCAAAAACAAAGCCCGCGCCGGGATAGCTCAGTTGGTAGAGCAGAGGACTGAAAATCCTCGTGTCACGAGTTCAAGTCTCGTTCCTGGCATATTACAAAACTCCTTGAAACTTTAGGATTCAAGGAGTTTTTGCTTTATAGTATCTGAATTAATCAAGAAAAAAGTTCTAAATCTTAAAAAAACTTACGCCGGAGATGATTGACTATTTTAGACTCGATCCTTTAAGCCTTATTGAGCGCAGCTTCATTAAGAATTGATATTAGCTCAATTAACTATATTTGTAATAAAAAAATCAAATTGTGAAGTGATATTACAAACATTGCAAAAATATTTAGAAATTGTTTTGTAGGCAAACATGGCTCTAACGTAGAACCTATAGGAGAGACTTGAGGCAACTGTAATGAACATGAGTGATATAAAAAACTATCGGTTTGTCTGCACCCTGACCTTTGGAGATATTTATGGTCAAATTATTGTTTGGCTAATTACAATTACGCTTAGTTTGGCATCAGCTTTGGCGCTGATGGGTGCAAAACGACCAGTATATGCCTTAGCAACAGTAGGTCTAATTGTTCTGCTATCGTTACCTTTCTTGCTGTTTGCTTTTGTAACTACATTGTTAAATCATATTGAACTAGTTGCTATAGAACGGGGAACTAAGACTGCACCTATCCCTGGTAATGTCTCTCAACAACAACCGATCCAAGCTACTAGTTGAATAGTAGGGAGTAGTAGATTTTAATAATGGTTAATTTTGCATTAATTAACTTCCCTGTCAGCAGACGGGGAATTTTTTTTGTGAATCGCGTCTCTACAATAGAACAGCAGCTTTTTGCAGTCGGGGGCTAGTTTATGCTGGAACATGATGTAATTATTGTCGGGGGAGGATTAGCAGGATGTCGTGCGGCTGTGGAAATTGCCCGTACTGACCCTAGTTTAAATGTTGCTGTAGTGGCGAAAACTCATCCTATTCGTTCTCACTCAGTTGCAGCCCAGGGTGGGATGGCTGCATCGTTAAAAAATGTTGATTCCGAAGATTCTTGGGAAGCACACGCTTTTGATACTGTTAAAGGTTCTGATTACTTAGCAGACCAAGATGCAGTAGCCATTCTCGCCCAAGAAGCGCCAGATGTAGTAATTGACCTCGAACATCTGGGTGTTTTGTTCTCGCGTTTACCTGATGGACGGATTGCACAACGGGCTTTTGGGGGACATTCTCACAATCGCACTTGTTACGCCGCCGATAAAACTGGTCATGCTATTCTGCACGAATTGGTAAATAATTTGCGGCGTTATGGTGTGCAGATTTATCAAGAGTGGTACGTAATGCGCCTGATTTTAGAAGAAGGACAGGCGAAGGGTGTGGTGATGTATCACTTATTAGATGGTCAGATTGAGGTAGTTAGGGCAAAAGCGGTAATGTTTGCCACAGGTGGTTATGGTCGCGTTTATAACACCACATCTAATGATTACGCTTCCACAGGCGATGGTTTGGCGATGACGGCGATCGCAGGTTTACCCCTACAAGACATGGAGTTTGTGCAGTTCCACCCCACAGGTTTGTATCCAGTTGGGGTGCTGATTTCTGAAGCAGTCCGGGGAGAAGGGGCGTATCTCATTAATTCTGAAGGCGATCGCTTTATGGCGACTTATGCACCCAGCCGGATGGAATTAGCACCTCGTGATATTACCTCAAGAGCGATTGCTTACGAAATTCGTGCTGGGCGTGGTGTGAATCTTGATGGTAGCGCTGGCGGCCCCTTTGTCTATCTAGATCCTGCGCCATTTGGGTAAAGAAAAAATTATGAGTCGCGTTCCCTTTTGTTGGGAAGAAGCCCACCGCTTAGTCGGCGTTGATGCGGTGACTCAACCAATGCCAGTCCGCCCGACAATTCATTATTGTATGGGTGGTATACCTGTAAACACTGATGGTCAAGTCCGCAGTAGTGATAATAGTTTCGTTGAAGGTTTCTTTGCGGCTGGAGAAACCTGTTGTGTTTCCGTTCACGGCGCAAATCGTTTAGGTAGTAATTCTTTATTAGAATGTGTAGTCTATGGTAAACGAACTGGGGCGGCGATCGCTCAATATGTGCAAAAACGTAAATTACCTACTATAGATGAACAACGCTATATCAAAGAAGCCCAGCAAGAAATTCGAGCCTTACTAGAACAACCAGGACAGTACCGTATTAACCAAGTCCGCCAAGCCTTTCAAGATACAATGACCGAATTCTGCGGTGTTTTCCGCACTCAAGAATTAATGAGTGAAGGCTGGGAAAAAATTACAGAAATCCAACAAAAATATAGTCAAGTTTTCTTAGACGACAAAGGTAGTTGCTGGAATACCGAACTTGTAGAAGCTTTAGAACTCCGAAGTTTAATGGTAGTTGGACAAACCATTCTGGCCTCAGCCCTCAATCGCCAAGAAAGCCGCGGCGCACACTTCCGCGAAGACTTTCCTCAACGAGATGATGTTAATTTTCTCAGACATACAATGGCTTACTATTCACCCGCAGGTATTGATATTCAATATCGCCCCGTGGTGATTAATATGTTTGAGCCAAAAGAGAGGAAGTACTAATTAGACACATTGCTTAATTAATTAACCTCACGCAGAGGCACAAAAAATCTTAGACGTAAGGTTGGGTTAACGGAAGGAAACTCAACCTATAATTTTTTTACATCATCTTAGTTTTACTTATCTCTCTTAGTTATTTATCAGACTCAAGTGAACATTTTTGATATGTGTAACCAATGATGAATATTTACCTGAGTAACAAACGTACCGCATAATTCGATAGTCAGAATTCAGATTTCTGACTATCTTGAAGCTCCTCCTAACTGTGCCAAAATATATTAGGACTTACGCATTGACACAGTAGTAATATAATGCTGGCTTGAGATTGGTGTCGTCTACTCACAGGTATCGGAAAATTAGAGAAATCAGCAAACCCTCAACAGCACAATGTAATCTGGAACATTACACTCTATTTCTGCTATCAGAGCCAAAGCATGGGGGATGCAGCCGATTAGCAGAGATATTGGAAGATGTTTCAGATGATAGTGTAAATCGCTTTTTACTCAGAGAGAGATACACTCCCTATGATTTGTACAATAGGGTAAAGAGCATAATTAATTTGGTAGGAGGGATTTTAAGTGTTGACGATACGGTCATAGAGAAGCTTTACAGTGACCCAAAACATGCAGAATTAATAGGTTATTTTTGGTCAGGTAAATATCATAAAAGCATCAAGGGATTGAATTTAATCACACTATATTACAGTGATATTTATGAGAATTCAGTTCCAATTAATTACAGAATATATGACAAAAGGGAAGGTAAAACCAAGAACGACTATTTCCGCGAAATGGTAATTGAGGTAATAGCATGGGGTTTAAAACCAAGAGTCGTAACTGGGGATAGTTGGTACTCAGGAGTGGAGAACTTGAAATTTCTAAGAAACCAGAAATTGGGTTTTCTATTCGGGGTTGAGAAAAATAGAACTGTCTCGAATCAAGTAGGTAAATACAGCCAGATAAGCACTCTAGAGATTCCAGATGAAGGTTTAATCACTCATCTAAAAGAATTTGGATTTATTAAGTTGTTTAGGAAAGTCTTTAAAAAAGAAGACTCTAGACACTATATTTTATATTTACCTGATGAGCATAGGCTCCAACAAATATCGAGGAGTGAATTTATCACAATTCATGATACCCATTGGAAAATTGAAACATTTCATCGGGCAATCAAACAGGTCTGTGGAATCTGTCGATTTATGGTTAGAGATAGCCAAGCAATCAAGACTCACATATTTTGCTCACTTCAAGCATTTGTCAGATTGGAGCTAATGCGCTCTGAAAAAACAATTACCAATTGGTATGAAGTCCAAAGGAATTTATTTACAGAAGTCTTGCGCGAGTATATTTTGAACAACATCACTAGTGCAGGCATTTATTAAAGCCCGTAATTGATGCTTTTTGTCAATGCGTAAGTCCTATATATGGACATACTCACCGTTTAGACAAAAAACCACTCGACCAAAAAGCCAGTGTCACCACTGGGGTGAAATGTGCGCCTCTTAAGCGCTATATGTCGTTTTGAAGAAAGCATTTCGTTGCTCTTGACAATCTCTCAAACAACTGCCAAGGTGTTGGAGAAAAATTCCATTCTTGGTATAAATTGAGCCAGTATCCACGAGATGCAGATTTTCACAAATCAATCTCTACGCGCTAAACCTCATATTGCTGTGTTTTCTTCTACTAAAGTGGGAAACTTTGTTGTTACTACACCGCTTTTGAGAGGGCTGAAAGAGAAATATCCTGATTGCACACTAGATTTTTTTGGCAGTGAAACTACTAAAGATTTTGAAATTCATTGTCCATATATTGACTGGCGTTTTTCACTTTATACACAGCGACCAGATTTTTTAGATGCTTTAGCACAAGCTGTAAGAGAACGTCAGCAAATAGCAGGAATTTATGATTTAGCAATTAATTGTGATGGCTTTAGTGAAATTAATTTAGTCATGATTAGTGCTATTCGTCCTACTTATATTGCGGGAGTTGCTTTATCTTTAGATTTTCGTGACAAACTAAAAGTAGAAAATCATCCAATACACAAATTATTACTAGATAAAGATTGGAATAGCCGAGAGTTTTTGCAAAGACATCAAGATATACTGCAAAGCAACTATATCAGCGAAATATTCTGTCGAGTTGCATATATAGAAACTGATTTTTATAAATTAGAATTACCAAGTAAAGAACCCCATTTTTTAGTGCCTGATGTATTAATTCATGTGACAGCTACACGTCCGGCAAAAATGTGGTCTGTATATTATTGGCAACAAGTTATCAACTGGTGTGATTCTCAAGAATTAACAATTGGCTTAATTGGTAGCCATCCCCAAGAGCAGCAAACTTTGTATAATGCTGGTCATACTGAAGAATATTTGTTGGAAAAGACAAGTATTATTGATCTGCGAGGAAAGACTTCTTTAATTGAACTAGCAGGTGCTTTTCGCCGCACGAGAGTATGTATTTCTGTCGATTCCGGCCCTCTGCATATTGCTACTGCTGTAGGTTGTCCAACATTGGCAGTTTTTGGCAATGATGGTGATGGTGATGGCGCAAGCCCCATCAGACTTTGGGCATCTCGGCAACCGCACGTAAAACTGACTATTTCGGAGTTTAAATGTACCTTATGTCAGGATAATTCTTTTAAAAATAAAGAGTGTTTATTAGATAATCATCCTTGTATGGCGTATCTTTCTCCTGAGTCAGTGATTAATCAACTTCAAGGTCTTTTACTCAGCAGTAATTTTCTGCCATGCTAATTTGGCAGCACCTACCATTCCCGCAGAGTTCCCCAATTGGGCTGGCAAAATTTGTAACCCTGTCCGGGAAGTATACATAACTCGTCGATCAATTTCTACCTTGGCTGCTGGTAAGAAAAATTCAAAACTAGCACTAACACCCCCGCCAATAACGATCGCTTGTGGTGTTAAAACATAAATTAAACTAACTAGACCAATACCTAAATATCTACCATATTCTTGCCAAAATGCTAAAGCCTCAGCATCTCCAGCTTGGGCTAAAGCACCCAATTGGGCAGGTTCTTTTCCTGTGCGGCGACGAATAGCAATAATTGAGGCATACTGCTCTAAAGAGCCTTGATTGCCACTATTACACATCGGCCCTTCGGGGTTGAAGCTAATTAAACCTAATTCTCCAGCGGCTCCTTGATGTCCAATGAACAGCTTACCATCAAGGATAATTGCGCCACCAACTCCTGTCCCCAAGGTCAACAAAATAAAATTTTGCAAGTTGCGCCCCGCACCTAACCAAGCTTCCCCAACTCCCGCACAGTTAGCATCGTTGGCAATAACCGTGGGTTTACCTGTTTTAATTTCTAACCATTCAGCTAAAGGCACATCTAGCCATCCAGGTAAGTTGATAGCAATTTTGGCAATACGTCCAGACGCATCCGCAGGGCCTGGCATACCCACACCAATAGCTATAGTTTGATTATCAGGGTCAATTTGGGCGATCGCATCTATGATCACTACCAAAACTGCTTCTGGTGTAGCTGGTTGGGGGGTTGCCACAGTTAAGCATTGTAAGCACGTACCATCTTGGCTAAACCGCCCCAACTTAATTGCTGTTCCCCCAATATCAATCCCAATTACTTCCGGTTGATTCACAATTGCACATCCAAAACAGGGCAAGTACGAAGTCTAAAACTCTATATCTTACACTTCATACTTCATAATTTCCTGCCCTACCTTGGCAAATACTCCAGCCCAATCACCCACAGATTCTTGGCGAAATAGTCGCATTGTCGGATACCAAGGGCTGTCTTCTCGCTGCAATAACCATCGCCAATCAGGAATAAAGGGCAGAACAACCCAGGTTGGTTTACCTAGTGCGCCGGCTAAGTGAGCAACTGAAGTATCTATTGTTAAGACTAAATCTAATTGAGCGATCGCCGCAGCTGTATCACTAAAATTATGCAAATAACTGCTCAAATCCTGAATTTTAATATCAGCAGGTAGTTGCGCTAAGTCTTGAGAATTTTTACCTACTTGAAGGCTGTAAAATTCGACTGCTGGTATTTTGAACAATGGTAAAAATGGCTGTAGTCCACAGGTGCGTTTACTGTCATTGCGGTTCCCAGGATTACCCGCCCAAACAATGCCGACTTTGAGTTTAGTTTCTGGTGAGGCTGCTAACTGGAAATTATGAGATTTAGGCGCAAATATATAAGGTATTGTCGCCGGAATCGTTTCCACATTTGTCCCCAACAGATAAGGTAAGCTCATCAAGGGTGCTTGAGTATGGAACTGGCGTAATTCTTCATCCAGAGCAAACACTTGTTCTACGCCAGGAACAGTTTTGAGTAATTCCACTTGAGCAGCTAGACAAGCTACTATAACTCGACCACCGCGATCGCTCACTAAGGCAGCATAGCGAATAAACTGAAATGTATCACCTAGCCCTTGTTCTGCATACAGCAAGATAGTTTTACCATCTAAGGGAGAGCCATCCCAAGGCGCTGTGGCAAAGTTGGGTAGTTGGTCAGGTGTAAACATTCGCCAGCGCCATTCATAAGCTGCCAAGCCAAGTTCAAAATCTCCGTTTAATAATAGTGCTTCGGCTAAATTCTGGTGGGCTTCGGCTAAATCTGGCTGTAATTCAATCGCTGTTTTATAGGAGGAAATGGCTGCTTCAATCTCTCCTATTTGGAGCAGCACTAGACCTAAGTTATTGTAGGCTAAGGCATAACTCGGCTGGAGAATAGTTGCTTGGTGATAGGAATCTTTGGCGGCTTCTAAGTTACCTAGTTGTTGAAAAACTAGACCTAAGTTGTAATGAAATTGAGCAGAGTTAGGCTGTAGGGCGATCGCTTGTTGATAATGTTGAATTGCCTCTTTCCATAAACCCTGCTGTTTCAAAGCAATACCAAGATTGCTGTGAACTGAGGCCAACGCTGGATTAATTGCCACAGCTTGACGGTAAAAAGCGATCGCTTTTTCTATGTCACCTAACTGATGAGCAAGTGTACCCGATAAATATAAAGCATCAACCTGATTTGGTTGCTCTTGCAGAATTTGGGTATATATTTGTTCAGCCTCAAAGAAGCGACCCGCTTGTTGATGAATGATGGCGATCGCTAAACTGTCAGAAATATTATTCATTACTTACAGCTACAGCTTACTTATGTTCTTCTAAGTTGTAATCAACTTTTTCATCAGAACGTACAGAAGCAACCTGTAAATTTACCACTGGGTAATTATTAGCCTGTGACTGCCCTTGCAAAGCCATGACTGGTGTACCACGCAGAATACCAGTCAAAGCCATAGATAGCATAAACCCACCAGCAGCAGCAGCAATTAAAGAAAGGTTATCTTTCACACAAATCTCTCTATATAAATTACTAATTTGGTCAAAAGTCAAAAGTCCATAGTCAAGAATATTAACTTTATCCATTGACTATTGACCATTGATAAATGACTATTTACGAATCCCATTTTCTCCCCGCAAACGGGGATTGACAAATTCATTTAACCCCTCACCAAGTAGGGATAACCCTACAACCATGAATGTCATGGCTAAACCAGGAAACAAGGTTGTCCACCAAACGCCTGTGGGGAGTGCTTCGAGAGCCTGTTTTAAATCATGTCCCCATTCTGGAACTTCTTCAGGTAGTCCCAAACCCAAAAAGCCTAAACCGCCTAATACTAAAATTGCATCGGCGGCGTTGAGGGTAAATAATACAGGTACGCTCTGAATGACGTTGAAAAATAAATAGCGAGATAGCACAATCCAAGTAGAAGCCCCCATTGCTTGGGCGGCTTCGATGAATACTTCTGTTTTGACACTCACGGTATGGTTGCGAACCACCCGATAATATTGGGGGATGTAAGCAATACTAATTGCGATCGCGGCATTAAAAATACCTCTGCCTACAACAAACGCCAGGGTTACAGACAGTAATAATCCCGGTAAGGTGTAAATGCTATCCATGAGGAACAGCAACACTTTATCTAACCTACCGCCAAGATAGCCACTCAGCATCCCCAATGGCACGCCAATAATCATACTCAGCGCGGTTGCTAAAATCACCACTTGCAACGCAGCTTGTGCGCCAAACAAGGTACGAGAAAAGACATCATGGCCTAAGCGGCTAGTCCCAAACCAATGTTTAGCTGATGGTGCTTCTTGAATGGGGTTAGCAAGAAAATCTTTGGGGTTTTGGAGCCATCCCCAAGCCTGCAACACAGGGGCAAAAAATGCCAAAAAGATAAAAAACAGGGTGATGGCTAACCCAATAATCATTAATTTTTGAGAAAGGTTAGAACTTTTAGCAAACCGTAAAAATGTTGGCAGCTGACGTTTAGTTATGGTCATGTGCGATCGCCTGCATTAAGCAAGATACGCTGACCATTGTACATAGGGGAGTGATGAGTGGGCATTAATAAAGTCAAAAGTCAAAAGTAAAAATGTAAAAGAGTAAATTCTTTTTAACTTTTGCCTTTTGCCTTTTGACTTCCTACTCCCTAAAGGTTGCTTTCAATCAACAGGCGGTACTCGCTCTTTTGCTTCACACCTTTGACTTCCTTCACCAGTTCTTTGTCCTTGAAGAATTGCACTGTTGGTGTACCTGTTACCCCAGCGTTTTCGGCAATCTCCCGGTCTTTATCAATGTCAATTTCCACAAAGTGAATTTTGCTATCGAATTCATCCACTACTTTATTGAGTATGGGTTTGAGGGTATGACAAGGGCCGCAACCTGGTGCGACGTATTTGACAATCAGCAGGCGATCGCTTTCGTGGAATAATTTCCTTAAAGCATAACCACCTTCATGGCGAGTTGCGTTTAAATTAAACCCTGCTTCTTGTTCAGCTTCAGTTTTTTGCTTTACTGGCTCATGCTCTAACTCATTATTAATTGTTGGCTCTTGATGGAACTCTTGAATCAAACCATTAGAAGATAACCAACGTTCTGCCAACAATGCGGACATACAACCTGTACCCGCAGCTGTAATTGCTTGTCGATATTCATGGTCTTGTACGTCACCAGCCGCATAAACGCCTTCTACACTAGTTTCTACAGAACCGTCTTTGGTGACGATGTAACCCACCTCATCTAGATCTAGTTGTCCCTGAAATAAAGAGGTATTAGGCTTGTGACCGATCGCATAAAATAAACCCTTGGCATGAATTTGGCTTTCTTCACCAGTTTGATTATTGCGAACTTTCACCCCATCCATGTGTCCGTTACCGAACACATCCACAACTTCTGTATTCCAATGCACCTGGATTTTCGGGTTACTCAAAACTCGGTCTTGCATAGCTTTAGAAGCCCGCATTTTATCAGACCGCACCAACAGATTCACCTTGGAACCGTATTTAGTCAGATAAATAGATTCTTCTGCTGCTGAATCACCAGCCCCAATTACCGCCAACTCTGCACCGTGGAAAATTGGTGTAGCACCATCACAAATCGCGCAAGCAGAAATTCCCCGACTCCAAAATAAATGTTCGCTATCTAAACCCAAACGCCTTGCTGTGGCTCCAGTAGCAATAATTAAACTGTGGGCTTTAACTTCTCTTTCTTCAGAACGAACTGTAAACGGACGCTGACTTAAATCAACAGATATCACATCCTCAGTATATAACTCAGCCCCCCAACGCTCTGCCTGTGCCTTCATCCGATCCATCAGTTCCGGCCCAGTAATGCCTTGAGGAAACCCCGGAAAGTTCTCTACTTCCGTCGTTGTCATCAGTTGCCCACCCGGCAACCCTCCAGCTTGGAAACCTTCAAAAACAACAGGTTTCAGGTTAGCTCGTCCCGCATAGATGGCAGCGGTGTATCCTGCTGGCCCAGAACCGATAATCACCACGTTTTCTACAGTCGGGTTAGTCATAAACTTAACTGAACTCATAACGACTACGCTTAATATAGCATAGCAAATTAATGGAGTGGAATCAAACCCTCATACCATTTTGGATTGTGCGAAAGGTTGAGCAAACTTTTCAAGACAGATTTTAGATTTTGGACTAGTAATCACTCTCGATATCCCCTTGTCCCATTTCAAGCATGATTCTCAAAAACCTGCATATCTAAGCCACCAATCACTACTTCCTTTTTCCAGACCGTAATTTAACGGGGATGCCACCAGAATAAGAAAGATTTTTTACTAGAGATGATAGATCGGAGATTACAAGTGGGTAAGTTACAACTAGAACTCACCAATCAACGTTCGTACACCGAACTTTCAGGAGAAACCCCATGCTCAAGCCAGAATTACAAGCTAAGTATCTACAGTACCTCAACAACCGCAACAACAAACAAGAAGAAGGTTTTACCTTAATTGAACTGCTAGTTGTAGTAATTATTATTGGTGTATTGGCGGCGATCGCGTTACCTTCTTTGCTCGGTCAAGTTAACAAAGCCAAACAGTCAGAAGCGAGAAACTACATTGGTACAGTTAACCGTTCTCAACAAGCTTACTACTTAGAATACCAAGGTTTTGCTACCAGTATTTCTCAGCTGCAAGTAGGTATTAAAACTCAATCAGATAACTATTCTTACGTTATTGTTGGTACCAGTACTCTTACCCAATTTAACGCACAACCTGTTAAACCTGCGCTGAAATCTTATTACGGTGTAGTAGGTACAACACTAGGTAGTGCTGCTACATCTGAAGCACTCACAGTGGCAATAGCTTGTGAATCACCCAACCCTACTACAGCTGCTCCTGCTGTTGCTACCAGCTCTACAGGCTGTCAGAACAGCTTCAACTCCTTAGCTAGATAAAAAATCTTAAGATTTTTCCTAGAGATTTTAACTAGATAATTTCACATAAAGTTATTACTCAGTTGGGTAGTGTGTTAGCACATTACCCAATTTCTGCAATTTTTTCATTAGATATCTTCAGAAATAATGTAGAAAATAGCATTACTAAACCTCTACAAGGTTTCTGGATAAGGCATATTTAATTGCTTGAGATATCTGTGCAAAAATTCATAATTTCCTATCTGTTGTCTCTTCTATTCAGATTCAAAACTGTTGACTTATGATTGCCCTAAATACTTCCCCCAGCTTATATCAGCGTGCCAATGAGTACTTTCTGAATGAAAATTATATTCAAGCAGCTAACCTCTATGAACAAGCAATTTCTGCAAACCCAGAGATTAAATCTAACTATTGGCATTTAGGATTAATCTTCCTCTTACAAGAACAAGAAGTAGAAGCACAAACGACTTGGTTCATGGCAATGATGGAAGGAGAAGCAGAACAAGTCAATGTTTGGAATGCTGAATTATTAGAAATTTTAGAGACAGAAGCCGAACGTCAAGAGAAGCTAGAAAAGTATGATGTTTGCGAAAAAATTCGGCAAAATATTAGGCAAATTGCTCCCGATAATATTCACAACCTCCTGCATCTAATTCATCTATATATTAAGCTTGAAACTTATACAGAGGAAACATTAAGCGAACTAAATATCTTTGAAATTATTAATGCCACTACAAAAACAGACATCAATTTAGAAATTCTAGGTAAAACCATAGGTAGTGTTTTACACTATACGCAGCTATATCCTTCTACTATAGAATTATTTGAAACTTGTTCGCTACATTTTACAGAAAATCCTCAAGCTTTAATGAATATCTTTATAGCTGCTGCTGTAGACATTGCTTACTCGCGTCAGCAACCAAAAATAGCAGTGCAGTTATGCGAAATTTATTTACGTCTGGATAACAATAATCCAGGAGTTTTAGGCCATTTAGCTAGTTTTTACCAAAATTCCGCTGAATATGAATTAGGCATAAAAACAGCAAAAACTTTTTATTCTTTGGTGGAGAGATTACCAGAAAAGATTTTTGCAAACCGTCAGATATTAAGGGGTTTGATGAGTGCTGGTGGTCAGTGGCAAGAGTCTTATTCTGTCAATCAAAGGCAGCAAGATTTATTAGCAGAACTCATAGCTGCAAATCCTCAAGATTTGACACCAATGGATGTATCTATACTTTTAAATTCTAATTATTTTGCATTTTATATAGAAGACAATATAGCAAAAAATAGGTCTGTGCAGAAGAAAATACTGCAAATATGCCAAGAAAATCATAATATTTATGCCCAAGCACAAGTAGAAAAATATGCTCAAGGACATTTAGAAAGAAGAAAACAAAGAATATCTCAGAAAAAACTAAAAATAGGTTATATTTCCCATTGTTTCAAAAGTCATTCTGTGGGCTGGTTGGCACGATGGTTATTGCAATATCATGACCGAGATAAGTTTGATATTAATGGTTATTTTGTTAATAGTGATAATGTATCTGATATATTGCACCAGTGGTATATTAACCAAATGGATAAGGTATTCAAATCCTATAATGTTTGGTCACTAGCAGAAGAAATTTATCAAGATGAAATTGATATTTTAATCGACTTGGATAGCATCACACTGGATATAACTTGTGAAGTGATGACCTTCAAACCAGCACCAGTTCAGGTGACATGGTTAGGCTGGGATGCTTCGGGTAGTCCATCGATAGATTATTTTATTGCTGATCCCTACGTTCTTTCAGAATCTGCACAGGAACACTATCAGGAAAAAATTTGGCGTTTACCTCAAACCTATATAGCAGTGGATGGTTTTGAGGTCAATGTGCCTAAAGTCCGTCGAGATGAATTAGATATTCCTAATGATGCAGTTGTTTATTTCTCTGGTCAAAGGGGATTTAAAAGGCATCCAGATATTACAAGATTGCAGTTAAAAATTATCAAAGAAGTTCCAAATAGCTATTTCTTAATTAAAGGTTTGGCTGATGAAGAATCAACTCAAAAATTCTTTGCCCAAATAGCAGCAGAAGAAGAAGTAGATTATGCAAGATTACGATTTTTACCAGATGCTCCGACAGAAGGTGTTCACCGAGCTAATTTAGATATTGCTGATATAGTTTTAGATACTTATCCTTACAATGGAGCGACAACTACTTTAGAAACTCTGTGGATGTGCATCCCGATGGTGACGCGAGTGGGTGAGCAATTTGCGGCACGTAACAGCTACACTATGATGATGAATGCGGGGATTTCTGAAGGTATAGCTTGGACTGATGAAGAGTATGTAGAGTGGGGTATACGTTTAGGCAAAGATGCGCCTTTACGACAAGAAATTGCTTGGAAGCTGAGACAATCAAGAAAAACTTCACCTTTGTGGAATGGTAAGCAATTTGCTCGTGAAATGGAAAAAGCTTATGAGCAAATGTGGCAGAACTATACAACTACTTGTGTGACTACAGAACAAGTATAAATTAAATTTTTCACTCCTCTGTTTGATGGCGATGAAAGTCAGGTGAGCAATACTAAAAATTAGAGTTGGACCTAATTTTTAGTATTGTGGATATTGCTCAACCTATGAGTAAGAATGATGTAAAATATTAGACTTATAATTTTGAGGTATTGAGTAAGGTGAGCTTACCCATTTTTCTCCCCAATCGTCTCCAATAAGTATCTCGCCATCCTTTCCAAGATGTCATATCAAGATATTGAAAAAATAAATGTTTTTTTGGATGTTGACATTGAGTGCGTAATCCTGAGTACCAAGGTTTAGGTGCGTTGGTAAAATGAATGATGCCAGGATTATGCAACATTTCTTGATATATATCTTCTGGATAGGGGCTATCTTCTGATGATAAATAATTATAGACTCTAGGCATTTGATTCCATTTTGGATGAAGTTCTCCCCATTTTCCAGCCATAACTGCGTTTAACCCATCCTGATCATCAGGTGCATATTCTATATTCTCTCTGAGATAACTGATAACTTTTAATCCGATATTTTCAGTTCGCCATTTCTCCAAATTGATAACTAACAGCCCAGAATTAAAATATTTACTATCTGGAGACAATCCGTGGTCTTGATAATTTCTCAATCCTGTAGACATTGATATATATAGTTGCACGTCATCCTGAACAGCTAGTACATAGTTATCTGCAATATCAATATTCCATAATTCTTCTAAATCTCCTGTTACAACCATATCGCTATCTACATAAATTGCCTTGTTAACTTCTTGGGGTAAAAATTCTGTAATCAGTAATCGATAATAACAGCTAATTGTGAGATGTCTTGATAAGACTAAATTTTCAAAAATTTTATTATCTGGCTGTACCCAATAAATATCTATTTGTTCTGGACTGAATGATTTA
Source organism: Nostoc sp. C96 (assembly GCF_059384975.1). Lineage (NCBI taxonomy): Bacteria > Bacillati > Cyanobacteriota > Cyanophyceae > Nostocales > Nostocaceae > Nostoc > Nostoc sp. C96. The sequence goes on from NZ_CM182020.1 coordinate 5,309,810, forward strand.
ATAATCTTTGTCTTGTTAGATTTACTAATTCCCCCATCAATAATTAATAGTGATATTTTACGCTTATTCTTTAGATTTGCTAAGGCTGAACGAACTGTCACGGCTAAGGGCATTGCATAGTTATTATCAGCAGCACAAACTAGGAAAATGGGTTGAGAATTTAAATTAACCAGCATGATTTTGACTACTAATGATTGTAGTTTTTGAGGTTGATGATGACATGAAAAACTGCTGTACCAAAAAGTGTAGCGATCTACTGGTACATAGAGAAAATGCTATTATTAAGGCATAATATAGCTAGTTGCATAATTAATAATGCAACTTACTCACATAAAATTATCAGCCATAGATGATGGCAAATGTGAGCTTTTGTAGTTGTATGCCTTTAATGCTATTGCCTAATAGGAATAATTTTTAAGCAAGTAAATTCACATCTAATCAGGGGGGAGTGTCTCCAACTTCAGCCATCACATTAAAGTTAAGCATTGGAGCGAATAAATAAACACTTCCGCGATTAATGTAACGGCTTACTTGCAGCCAGTTTTGAGATTCTGCTGCGATGGTAATCATGAATAAAAAATAAAAATTATATGTTCATGAGTTCGGCTTGATAGTAACATGCTTGGTACACTCCTACCATCCTAGAAAATAATTACAAAGTTTTTTTCAATAATCAGTAAAGTTTTCAAAAAATTCCCAGAATATAAAATTAGTAGATATTGGTAATTTATGCTTGTTTTTATTTTAGTTTTTTTAATGACATCTTGTTAATATAAACTACTGATTTTTTATTTTATTACTGAGGCATTTTAGCTAGAAAAATGTATAATTAATGGATGCTTTGTATTTGGAAATACAAAAATATTTTGTTAATTTATGACTAATCTTGCTAATACTTACGGATTGATATTTTTGAGATTAATTTTTAAAATAAAAAACTCTATTTTATAAGAAAGGCTAGGGGAATAGTCCCAGCCTTGGCAGATAGATGTGTATCTCTGGTTTTAGTACTATCGCCGATTAATATGTCACTGATGTTTCGATGGCTTGGCAAAAATGCGATCGCACCAAAAACTGCCCTAAAATAAAAAAAGGCGGAAAGACCGCCGAGTCACACTTACACCTTGTTTTATCTGAATAAGTTCAGTTTGCCTGATCGAAATGACATTTTGATTACAAAAATATGTCAAATCATCAAAAGGTATATTTGTTCTAGGTCTATCAAATGCTAATATTTTGGTAGTATTTGTTACATTTTTGAGATAAAAAATCAGACTTATCGTTATTAACAAAGGACTTTAGCTTAAGTGGGGCTTTTCTGAGCTTCTTTTTGAGCAGCTTCGCTATACTTCCTATATAGTTCAGTACGAATCTGAGCTTCTCGATAGCGAGTATGATTTTGTGGTACTGCTGCCATTAAATCAGATGCTCGTTGCCACTTGGCAGCTAAATCTAACCATTGAATTGAAGTTGTAGCAGTTTTACCATTAATGGTAGCTTGGTTGGCAATTCGTACAGCCGACCCAAAAGGATCACTTTCTTCATCAGTGTCGCCAAGATTATTTTTAGCAATACTGACTGGTGCTGGTTTACGTTCGTTGGCTTTAGCTGTGCTAACGGGTTTGGATGTTTCTAGTTGAACTAAAATTTTGAGTTTATCACCTAACTGAGCATATACGACCCAGCCTAATAACAACAGAAAGCCCAAACTTAAGGCTGTTGGGATTCTAGTTTTGGGTAAATATCGATACTTGTCTCTGTTGGTGAGTACAGAAGTACGAGAAGATTGAGTTTTGAGCCGCGCTGATTGTGCTAGTTGAGTTGTCGCACCAGTGAAATCTTGAAGTAACTGTTTGACTACATGTGGTTGCGCTAAAGTAATTTCCTGTGACCACAGTAATTGATTTTCGCGATCGCTGTAAATTTCTTTTAGCCACAGTAACTGTTCTTCCCTAACAATACGGCTATTAATATTGACTCGGTGAATATTCCGTGGTGCGATCGACTCCAAAATTTTTTGGATTTGTTCTACTACAGTCGATTGTTCTAGTTGCTCTATTTTCGATGCTTCACAGAGAAGTTGTAAGACTCCATCAGCAAAAATAGCTCTGGTTCTGACACCAGATTGGGCTAACTTTTCGTTTAATAATTGAATAATTGCTGCAACGCTACCCTGGTGAGCTTGCCAAGCAATATCATTTATCCGATCTACCATTTCTAGCATTTGAGTTTTCGTGATAGCTTTTTAACCCTGATTGATTCAAGACGGGCATACTTAGGCTTCTGTTCTACGGAACTTTAGCTTGTCTTTGATTTTATGAGTAAAAAGACAAGTTGCCAAATAAAATCTTTAAAATTTGTCTCCCTCTGCCTTTAGCAAGAAGACTTTATTAATATCAGTCAGTGTACCTCTATTGTGAGTAAGTGATTAATTATGAAGTTAGAAACATCACTTCTGTAGTATAAAGTTCGGTACATCTAAATAGTATCAGGGTCAATACTTAGCCATCACAACTTTTTATGCCAATTCTTTTATTTGCGGCTCTGCTGCTTGTCTGACTATTCTTGGCTTTTGCAGTACTTCTAAAATTTTTCCAGAAACCAGTAGCTTTTCTCCTGTCTGTTCTCAATCAATATCTATTAATTGTGACTTTACTTACAAAGGCAAATGCAAGGGTTAACACTGACTATTTATAATTATCTTATACACTCTATCTTGCAGGTATTAGGCGGATCATGTCAGTACAGTGGATTTTGAAAACCGCACTTTGCGATAAATCAGTAGTACAAGTTGGCACAAATAAAGCAACTATGAGAAATTGCGCTCACGCTGAAAAGACGGATTGCTTGCGTCATCGGAGAAGCAAGTTGCGTTAGCGACGCAGGAGCGTCACGCTGAAGGAGTCAAAAGGAAAAAGAAACAATAGTGACACCACAAGCCTTTTAGCAATTCCAGATGGTCACTGAGCGTAATCGAAGTGTGAAGTGTGATCTGTTTATTTACGCTGACCTGTACTAGTCTCTTCTGTGAAAAAATTGTTTTTCAGATAACTTATCTTGTTTGGCAGAAAACTCAGGGCAGTTTTTAGCTTCATCAGTAAGTACAATAGAAGGCTGCACTGCACATTTAAGGTAATGGTTATTAGAATAGAATTGGCAATTTTTACAAGGAACCTGATGTAATCTCTTGACACTAAATACCATTTTATTATCCAGAAACCTCTGGATTTTCCGTAATACTAGGAAAAAAATTATCCAACTAAAAAGAAGACCAATAGGACTTAAATATAAAGTTACAGATGGAATGTTTAAGCCTTGAGGTTGTGTTTTCTCTTGTTGAATTTCACCACGGCTTAAATAAGAATTATTAATTTCTATTGTTTTGTTTATTTCTGTTTTAACAAACATAATATTACTCTATCTATATTTGTGATAGCGTAGCGGGATATTGTTAAAGGAAAATTCTCGGTTTTGAGAATTCGAGTTTAAATAATCTTAAAAAGAATGTATTTTGCATTACAATTGCCTGCATCAACATAAACTATGTTTATATATATTTTATGAGATAACTTGTAATACTATCTCTGATTTTTAAGATTCTAATTATATATTTAGCAAAAGAAAATTTATTATATCTCTGCCGAGAGTTTTGATTATAATTAATGGGTATATATCAAAAGAAATAGGCTAATTGTAGATTTTGCTAAAATCAATCCATATTAAAATTTTGCAATATTTTTTATTTTAGATTTACGGTTTCAATTTTTTATAAAATAAATATATTGTATTGCCCAATAGAAAAGTTATTTTCTTTCAACTAAATTGTTCTTTAGCCATAAAAAAAAGGTGGTTTTACCCACCTGAATGTCTGACTCTCCAGAAAAATTATTTATGGCTACCTAACCATTTAGCGGCTGCGATACCTACAATTGCAGCAACGACAGGGTTGCTTAGGAACTTAATAATACCTGGTTGCTCTGCCAGGACTTCACGGAAAACATCTGGGTGATTATGATAAGCAAAAGATGCAAGTTTGCTAACATCATCCGCACTCATCCGATTGGGGTGATGAGTGGACAGACCTAGTTGTTGTTCTAAGTGGCGATCATCTAAACCTCTACCTTTGAGGTGTTTGAAAAAAGCACGAGCTACATCATCTCGTTCATTAGGTTTAATTTGCGCGATCGCCTTTTGTAATTCTGGCTCCATTTGGCTGGAGGGAATCTGCTGTGGGTTAACCGACCGACCAAATAATTGACGACGCTGATCTGTAGTTGTCCGTTGAGCAAAATCGTCAAAATTGTCGTACTGAGTAGCTGCATCAGTGGATGGATCATTTAATGATTCCACATCACCTTGAGCTAAGTCTTGCATTATTTGCCGTCTGTATTCTTCACTTGTTGACATTTTTTCTATCTCCTGATTCAGAAAGAACTCCCGAATTTGTCGGCTAAATTCTAGAATTGTTAGTTGTAAATTTCCTTAACTGTCTATAGCTATAAAGTCAAATTAGCTATACTTCACTTGATTGGTCTGAATATCGTATTGAGTTGTCAAAATCAACTTTTTATCAGGGCTGTAAACCAAAACAGTTAAATCTTGATTAGGAAAATTTTTCCGAAACCCTTGAACTAAAGACTTTGCTAAAGGTCGGACTTCATTAGGACGAACGTCGCGGGAAATCACAACACCTAATTTGTTGTTATCTCTTACGTAAGCGTCTTTAATTAATCCCTTGGATGTTTGCACCACCCAGTTACCAAAATTTTGACCCCCTGGAGTGTTACCTCTCTCTAGTTCGGTGTAAGTTACATCTCGACCAATTACAGATGGGTTTGTTGTGCGGTCAGCTTGAGTTAAAGTAGAGCCACCACAGGCGGTAGTTACCGTTAACACCACAATTAAAATCCCAGCGATCGCAATTTTCCGAATCTGCTCTAGCAGTATCATTATCTCACTCCCAAAATAAAGCCTTTTCAATATGTCAAATTACTTGTAATTCTTAGCTAGGGAAATGGAATAGGATGTTTTATAATGTCACAATTAATTATTTCTCTAGCTAAGGAGAGCAGAAAGGTAGAGACGAAATAAATAGTTAACGCCTCTACATTTCAATTCTGTGCTATCTGTTAGCCTAGCTTTATCAAAAAGATAAAATTGAACATTTAATTTTCAATTATTCAGATGTGTTAGAGAAATTGAAAAATTATTTAGTTTCTATCTTTTTGTTAATTGCAAAACACAATTAATTTTAGTCAAGCTTTCTTTTTACAGAATCTTTGACATCTTCCATACCTTGACGTACTTCGCTTTCAGCTTGTTTGGCTTTACCTTCAGTTTTATCTTCTGGATCACCAGTTACATTACCCAAGGCTTCTTGTGCCTTACCTTCAATATTTTTAGCAGTAGCTTTTGCGCGATCTTCTAAGCTCATCTTAGTCTCCTAATCTTATATAAATTAAGCTTCAAAGCTTTGAATAAACTTTGAAATTCTTGGTGATTACTTTTACAACTTAACTTTATATTTTGCTCTAGCCTTCCACCACAGGATATATTATTGGTCTCTATAAAAAGAGAGATACTAACAATAAATTATGAACCCGACTCCTTTAAGAAGTTGGGGTTATGAACAATAAACTTTTAAATTAAGTTAAATGTATGCTGATATAAATCAATATTTTGCTATGATTAAAATTATTAAAAAACCCGGTCTCTTGAAGAGGTCGGGTTGATAAGATGATTAAAAATGCTTTTTTATTCTAGTCGATAAAACCCATAAGAATTTCAGAATCGTCAATAATATTTGAAGCTACTGGACGATTCCCCATTACAGAATAGCTGTTAGAAATTACCAATGCGCTGGAAGAAATTGGACGCATACCAGAAAGGTTAATACTGTCAAAAACTTGGATATGGTTAGCACCAATTGGACGAATCCCCATCACATCAATTGTCCCTACTATTTCTAAGTTACTGGCAGATATGGGACGTAGACCTGCAATTGAGACTGTCTCAGCTACTTGTAAATCACTGCTGGCGATAGGTCTGATTCCAGCAATAGCAAGGGTTCCAGGCGTTTCAGATTTATCTGTATTTTGAGTATTGTTATCGTTGTCCACAGCTTGACCTTGATTATTTTCAACTTCCACCGTTGTTTCTCCTTTGAGCTTGGCACGTCTTTGACGAGGACTAGCTGCTTTGCCAGTACTGCTTATGCTCATAAACTAATACCTCTGGGTTCTTAATTGACCTTGACAATATTTAAGGAAAAATAAAATTTTTTCCATATATCAAAGTTTACCCTTAAAAAACCTTGCATAGATATAATTATCTTCAAAACTTACACATAAGTAAATTAAAAGAATAAATATTTGTAAAATAATATTTTTGTTTATTCACTTGGGTTCTGTAGCTCCGCAGGCACAGAGTGATATCGTTACCATGAGATAGGGTATTACTAGCAAACTGTATGACAGAATTTTGTCTTCAAGCTCCCTTTACGCCTACAGGCGATCAACCACAAGCGATCGCTCAACTTGTTTCCAGTATCCAATCGGGTAATCGATACCAAACCTTACTGGGAGCCACAGGAACCGGCAAAACCTTTACAGTAGCAGCAGTAATTGAGAAAATTGGCAAGCCAACTTTAGTTTTGGCACATAACAAAACCTTAGCTGCACAACTTTGTAATGAGTTACGTGAGTTCTTTCCTCAAAATGCAGTCGAGTATTTTGTCAGCTACTACGATTATTATCAACCAGAAGCGTATATTCCGGTAACAGATACTTATATTGAAAAGACAGCTGCGATTAATGATGAAATTGATATGTTGCGTCACTCAGCAACGCGATCGCTGTTTGAACGCCGTGATGTCATAGTTGTTGCTTCTATTAGCTGTATCTACGGTTTAGGAATTCCCTCCGAATACTTAAAAGCAGCCATACCCTTAAAAATCGGTATGGAAGTCAATCAACGAGAAGTTTTGCGTGATTTAGCATCTGTGCAGTATAGCCGCAACGATGTAGAAATGGGTCGGGGACGTTTTCGTGTGCGGGGTGATGTTTTAGAAATTGGCCCCGCCTACGAAGATAGAATTATTCGGGTCGAATTTTTTGGTGATGAAATTGATGCGATTCGCTATATTGACCCTGTGACAGGTGAAATTATTAATAGTTTGAATGCTGTAAATATTTATCCAGCGCGTCACTTTGTCACCCCAGAAGAACGATTAGAAGTTGCTTGCGACGATATTGCTTTTGAATTAAAACAGCAAAAATTAGCATTAGAAACAGCAGGCAAACTATTAGAAGCACAACGTATAGATCAGCGCACCCGTTACGACTTAGAAATGCTACGGGAAGTTGGTTATTGCAACGGTGTCGAAAACTATTCTCGTCACCTTGCAGGCCGACAAGCAGGCGAACCACCAGAATGTTTAATTGATTATTTCCCGAAAGATTGGCTATTAGTAATTGATGAATCTCATGTAACTGTGCCGCAAATTCGGGGGATGTATAACGGCGACCAAGCGAGGAAAAAGGTTTTAATTGAACATGGATTTCGTCTTCCCAGCGCTGCCGATAATCGTCCTTTAAAAGCAGATGAATTTTGGCAAAAAGTCAACCAATGTATTTTTGTTTCCGCTACACCTGGAGATTGGGAATTAGAAATTTCTGAAAATCACATAGTTGAACAAGTAATTCGTCCCACTGGTGTAATTGACCCAGAAATTTCTGTGCGTCCGACTGAAGGACAAATTGATGATTTGCTAGGAGAAATTAAAGACAGAGTTGACCGTCATGAAAGAACGTTGATTACAACGTTAACTAAACGCATGGCGGAAGATTTGACTGAATATTTGCAAGACCACAGTGTTCGGGTGCGGTATTTGCACTCAGAAATTAATTCAATTGAACGGATTGAAATTATTCAAGATTTACGTGATGGCAATTTTGATGTGTTAGTTGGGGTAAACTTGCTGCGGGAAGGTTTAGATTTACCAGAAGTTTCTTTAGTGGCAATTTTAGATGCTGATAAAGAAGGTTTCTTACGCGCTGAACGCTCTTTAATTCAAACTATTGGTAGAGCCGCACGTCACATTCATGGACAAGCAATTTTATATGCTGATAACTTAACAAATAGCATGATTAGAGCCATTGAAGAAACTGACAGAAGACGTGGAATTCAAACTGCATATAACCGGATACATGGAATTACACCACAACCAATTGTCAAAAAATCGAGTAATGCTATTTTGTCATTTTTAGATGTATCGCGTAGATTAAATGCTACAGAGTTAAAAGTTGTAGATGAACATATAGACGAATTACCTTTAGAAGAGATTCCCGGATTGATTGGCAAGCTAGAAGCACAGATGAAAGATGCCTCCAAAAAACTAGAATTTGAAGAAGCGGCAAAATTGCGCGATCGCATCAAACATCTGCGAGATAAATTAATCGGACACTAGTAGACTAAGCTATTGCACCTTATTTGCAGTTTAGACCGCAGAGGGGCAGAGGAGCAGGGGAGCAGAGGAGAGGGTTTTTAGCTTTTACTACTATGAAAATAGTGCAATTTAAATGACGATTAGCTTAGTATTATTCTCCTAAATAAATACCTAAACCACGAGCCGTTTTCACCAAAGTATCTTCTGGGTTGACGGCTTTGTACTGAGCGATCGCTTCTTCTATTGGTACAGTGATCACTTGGCGATTTTGCCAAGCAACCATGTGATCGTATTTACCTTCCTCAATCAAATTCACTGCGGCTACGCCAAAAGCAGAGGCGACTAATCGGTCTAGAGGTGAAGCTGTACCACCGCGCTGGATGTGTCCTAAGACTGTGACTCGTGTTTCTGCACCAATGCGATCGCTAATTTGATCGGCTAGATATTCCCCAATTCCGCCATATCTTGATTGACCCAAACGATTAGTTAAGGTGCGAGTTTCGCCTTCTTGAGTTCGCACTGCTTCGGAGACAATAATTAAACAATAGTTTTTGCCTTCCTCTTGACGGTTTTTAATGTGGTAGCAAATGTCATCTATACTGTAGAGGATTTCGGGAATTAAAATCACATCTGCACCCCCGGCAATTCCCGCAGCTAAAGCGATGTGTCCGGCATCACGACCCATGACTTCTAATATCATGACTCGACTATGAGAAGCAGCGGTGAAATGTAATTTATCTAGTGCTTCTGTAGCAATATTGACAGCGGTATCAAATCCAATGGCGTGTTCAGTAATGCCGATATCATTATCAATGGTCTTCGGGATACCGACTAAGTTAATCCCGCCTTGTTGTGCAAGGCGACGCAGAATCGCTAAACTACCATCCCCACCAATGCCAATCAACGCATCTAAATCTAATTGATGATAGCCTGCAATAATTTCTGATGAGCGATCGCATAAACTACCATCAGGCATAGGAAAAGCAAAGGGATCACCTTTATTAGTAGTTCCTAACATTGTGCCGCCAGAGGTTAATAAAGGATCAACTTGGTCGATTTCTAATTTAGTAACTTGTGGCGGCCGTGCCATTAATCCTAGAGTTGCTTGCCGAATGCCTAAGACTTCCCAACCTTTACCGTTAGCACAATGAACAACGGCTCTGATAACTGCATTCAAACCAGAGCAATCTCCGCCACTGGTAAGAATGCCTATACGCTTACTTTTACCCATATTTTTAACGCTGCAAACGTGAAATAATTTCACTCACTACCAGAGTTAGCTAACGCTTGAAAAATCTAATTACATGCTATGAATTTGGTTGATTAAATCTCTATATTGCTTGATTTCAGCCCAAAAACACACCATAAAATTTATAACAGCAAAGTTTTGCTGTCATCAGCTTAGAAGCTCAATCTCAAAGTATAGTTTTGATTATTTCATTACTTTAAAAGTCTAGGATAATTTGTGTATACCCTATTCTTCCGAAACAAAATTTCATGATTTTCAGTATTTAATAATTTAATGTTGCTAATTTTAACTATTACAAACTGAAGCCTTAATGCTGGATTTTGTAAGGTCAGAGGAACTCAGTGAAAAGTATGAAGTGTGAAGTATGAAGTATGAAATTCTATCTTTTATCTTCTATCTTCTGGGTTTTGACCAATGACAAAGAACAAATAACAACTTACTTACCTGGCAATTCTACCCATATATCTTCCCCACAGTTGAGCCGCTTGGGCGCTGCTACCAGAAGTGGGGGAATTATTATCATTGCCTAACCAGACACCTGTCACCAGTCGGCGGCTAGGAATAAAGCCAATAAACCATAAATCCACGTTTTTATCAGTTGTGCCTGTTTTACCAGCTTCTCCTAAACCAATAGCTGCACTACGACCAGTACCTCTAGAAACTACTCCCCGCATTAAGGTAGTCATTTCATCGGCTACCTCTGTAGAGAGAACTCGCTTGTTAGCCTCGCGGTCTTGCTCAAAAGAATAGATGACACGGCAGCTTTTTAAATCTTTACGATCCTTACAATCACCACTGTCTAGAATTCGGCTAATAGCATGAGGTGGATTCCACACACCTTGATTGCCAATAGCGCCAAACGCCCCTGTCATTTCTAAAACATTGACCACACTTTGACCCAATACCAAACCAGGAACCGGATCAAGCTGTGACTTTACCCCCAACTTCTGCGCCATTGCTACAACTTTATTCAAACCGACTTCGCGGGCGACTCTAAGAGCAATGGGGTTTTCGGAAAGGGCGATACCTGTAGCAATATCTAAGCTGACATCTGCACCAGCACGACAAGGTTTATAAGTAAAACCCTGCCAAGGAAAAGGGGCGCAAGAATAAGTTTTATATGGGGAAATTCCTTGTTGAATGGCTGCGGTGTAGGCAAAGATTTTAAATGTAGAACCTGGTTGTCTTTTGGCTTGAACGGCACGATTGAATTGGCTTTTGCGATAGTCAGTACCGCCGACCATTGCCAAAATACTACCTGTTTTGGAGTCTAAGGTAACGATCGCTCCTTGGGAAAAACGAAAGTTTGAGCCATCATTATTCACAGAATTTTTTAATGAGGCTTCCGCTTGGGATTGAATTGATTGATCTAACTGAGTTTCAATGATGTAGTTTCCTTCTCTGGCTGCACCAGCCCCCAAGATTGATTCCAGTTCTTGAAAGACATAACTATAAAAATAGGGCGCGATCGTTTTGGCTTGCTGTTCGCAAACTTTAGGGCTGACTTGAACTGTGGAACGTCTCGCCCGGTTTGCATCTTCTTGGGAGATTTTGCCCATTTCCACCATCCGCTTGATTACGCGATTGCGGTAATCAGCCGCTTCTAGTTTATTGGGGCCATCGCCACAAAAATCAAAAGCATTGGGAGCAGGCAAAATTCCTACTAATGTAGCGGCTTCTGCGAGAGTTAATTCTTGCGCTGACTTTTCAAAATAAAACTGCGCTGCATCCTCAAAACCAGAAGTGTCTCCCCCCAAAAACACCCGATTTAAGTAAGTCAGCAAAATGTCATCTTTGCTATAAAACGTTTCTAGCTTGAGAGCTACAATTGCCTCACGCAATTTGCGGCCGAGGGAGTCTTGCGAACCAACATAATCGCGGAATAAACTGCGGGCGACTTGTTGGGTAACTGTACTGGCTCCTTGCTGTAAATCTCCACTGCGGCTATTAATTAACACCGCACGCAATATCCCCAAGGGGTCTACACCAACGTGCCAATAGTAACGACTATCTTCTGAGGCGACTACGGCGTTAGCTAAATAAGGGCCAAAATCTTGTAAGCGTTTCTTGTCTACGTGGGCTGTGGTGCGTGGTTCACGTAAGGGAGTTGAGCCATCACGAGCGTAAACGATGACTGGGGCGCGAGTTGCTGTGGGTAAAGGTCGAACAGAAAACTTCAGCCATTCCACACCAATCACTAATGCTAACAACGCAGTTGCACCACCAATGCCATAACCTGCCCAGGTTGCAGCTTTAAGATACCATGCTGGTGGGTCAACATATTGTAGTCGGACTGATGCAGCTAGTTCTGGCGGCCCTAAAGTGATAATATCGCCATGCCGCAGTTCTAAGGAAGGCAACCGCCGTTTCCCTAGATAAATACCATTGGTCGAGTTTTCATCTCGAATCACAAAAATGGGTTTGCGTTGGGTAGAGTCCCGCGACAAAGACAGATGAATTTGGCTGACAACTGGGTTACGAACAACTATATCGCAAGATTTAGAACTGCGTCCTAGGATATAGCGATCGCCTAACAATGGGTACACCTCCGCCTTATCCGCCCCTGCATCTTGTACCCAGAGTTCTGGTACTTTGGCGTTTGGCTTGAGCGCCAGCTTGGAAAAATCGACCCTAGCTTGAATTGTATGTACTGCTTGAGTCAGTTGACCAAGGATAGTTTGAGGCTTTTGGGGAGGTTGGGGGGAACTCATCGGCTATTTACATCACGATTATTTGGCAGTGAAGAATCGGCTAATGGCGATTTCCTGACAGATCTTTCACCATTTTACTCATAAGCCACAACAGAAGTTGGGGCAATTCCAGATCATTGCGCTTTTAACTAAACTTGTAAATTAGCAAAATATAGAGAGCATTGCTGATTGATTGAGGATGATTCTTGTAGGGTAAACATCTTGCCTACCCTATAAATACCCTAAAATGGTCATCCTCCAAGACTATTAAAACTATCTCAATTAGCTTGTTAGTGCAACCAACTTTCTGCGAGTAGGACGCTTGCGTTCTGATTTTTTCTTCAGTCCAACAGCTTGTGCTTCGTCACTGTCTGAACCGTACTGTCCGCGCACAACTTCTTTCATTGCTATCACAGCATTATGAAATTCCCATTCTGCCAATCGCGCTGCATCGGCAGCCGCACGGTACATAGTTAATTTTTCAGTTTCAACTTGTTGTGTAGTCAACATAGCCTGATAAGCTTGTTGTAAATTGGTCATAGTGGCATCAGCACGGCTCGTTTCGTAAGTGCTTATAGTTTGCAAACCATGTAATGATTCAATATCTTGATTAATTAATTGAGGACGCAAACGGCGGGTTGTATCTGGACTTGTCATAGTTACTTAAGTACTAAATTATATATTTAATGTACCCATTGCAACAAAAAAAACTAACAGTGTAATTAATAATGCAGCTTAAATGCTGATTAGCTTATTAACACGATGTGCGACTTATTCTCAAAACCCCTCTCCAAACCTCTCCCCGCAGCGGAGAGAGGCTTTGAGTATTACTCCCCTTCCCTAGTAGGAAAAGGGTTGGGGGTTAGGTTTGAAATAAAGTCGCACACGCGTTTATTAACAATGCAAGGCGTGGTATTAACAATGCAGGGCATAGCATTAACAATGCAGAGCGTGACATTAACAATGCAGGGCGTGGCATTAACAATGCAGGGCGTGGCATTAACAATACAAGGCGTGGCATTAACAATGCAGGATGTGGCATTAACAATGCAGGGTGTAGTATTAACAATGCACGTAGTGATTGCAGGGTAATCGCATCAAAAATCAAGCTGGCTGAGTTTGCTGGCATTAATGCGAATAGAATGTAAGTGCGATCGCCCAATACAATTTACTTAAACCTTAAACTCCGCGTAACTTTGCGCTTACCTCCGCGCCACTCTGCGTTTAAATCTTAATTACGAATTAAGTACTAATTTAAATTAAATATACATTCGTCATTGCGTTGGCGTTAGCCTTCCCGCTCGCGTAGCGTCTCCGTTAGAAGAAGGGTATTGAGCAAAGCGAAATGACAAATTTAATGACGAATTACGAATTACCTGTGCCATTCTTGCTGACAAATAGCCAAATTTTCACTAAACATAATTGTGTTGGAATGACTTCCCCCTAAACTCAGTTCCGCTTTTGAAGCGATCGCAAATGGTTAAAAATGAGACCTAGTGTTCGGTTGGGTTGAAGAATATAACTTTCAGCATTATTGGGAGAATGTTTCAGTAGCTCAAATAACAAAGGTAGAAATTGTGGCAATAGTTTGTAGAATATTGAGTCGCATCGCCTAAAACATTTTAATAATTTTATAGACAATATCTAAACAGCAATTAAATTTAATTGGTTGAGTTATCTGCATTACATTGATAAATTTCTGTTTTGTATTGTGCATCCTCTGATGTTATCAGGCATTTTCTGCTCATGACTAGATTTACTTGCGGAAATTTTTGTATTTATAACAACTAAGATAGTTGAGGTAAACCATTAAGCCTAATATTCTCTAGCATCTACAGCTAAATTCCACAGCATAAATAAACATCAGCTTTTAGGATGATTTTCTAAATTTAATTGTTTGGTTTAATAGGGCGAGTGTTCTGTTTCCGTTGAGGTTAATTTGATAATGAAGGGAAAATCTCTGTCGTTGATTGGTACAGCTTTGACTTTGGCTCTCAGTGCTAACGTTGCAGTTGCTCAATCCAGTAAATCCCAAATCGCCCAATCCAGTAGCACCCCCACTAGTTCAACAACGGAAATTCAACTGTCACCAGAAGGGTTGAAAATTCTGTGTGAACGTTTCCCTTTAAATTCCCGTTGTCCCAACGGTCAACCACTCACCCCAACTTCCTCTGGTACTACTACCGTACCTGAAACACAGCCTTCTGGAAGTACAACAACCCCAGACAGCACAAGTACACCTGGGTCAACTCCCGACAGTACCACAGTACCTGCTGAACCTACTACTCCTGGTACCACAACAGCACCAGATACCACCAATCCTACCAATACAACTCCAGCCCCAGGCGGCACAACAGTACCAGATTCCACAACTCCTGGTAGCACAACTCCAAATCAAATTACACCAGCACCAGATTCTACAACTCCTGGTAGTGTAACTCCCGCACCAGATTCCACAACTCCTGGTAGTGTGACACCAGCGCCAGATTCCACAACTCCTGGTAGTGTAACTCCTGCACCAGATTCCACAACTCCTGGTAGCACAACTCCAAATCAAATTACACCAGCGCCAAATTCCACAACTCCTGGTAGTGTAACTCCCGCACCAGATTCTAGCGGTGTACCTGACAATAGCATTAAACCAGGCTCCGCATCTCCTTCCAAGTAAAAGTATCAAATTTGGTTGGAAAAAACTTCTGTGATATAGCGTCTAGTTTAATACTCATTGTGAACGCTGAGATTGTAATTAGACGAATATGATATGACAGGTAGTTAAAAACTAGTGGGATTGATCAATGAGAAGAGAGAAGGCGATCGCTTTCTCTCTTCTCATCTAAAATCAAAATAAAAAGTAACGCTGTGCCATTGGTAAAACTGTTGCAGGTTCACAAGTTAGCAATTCTCCATCGGCTCTCACTTCGTAAGTTTCAGGATCTACTTCTATTTGCGGTAACACATCATTTAGCTTTAAGTCACCTTTACTCAACTGACGTGTTCCAGTAACAGCAACAGCTGGTTTTTGTAATTGTAACTGACTAGGAATTTCTCTTTCTAAAGCCGCTTGGGAAACAAAAGTTAAGGATGTAGCATGTCTAGCACCAGCAAAACTGCCAAACATCGGCCGTGTATGTACTGGTTGCGGTGTGGGAATACTGGCGTTAGCATCACCCATTTGCGCCCAAGCAATCATTCCACCTTTAATTACTATCTCTGGTTTGACACCAAAAAACGCAGGTCGCCACAAGCATAAGTCTGCAAGTTTCCCTGCTTCTACAGAACCGACAAAATCGGCAATACCGTGAGTAATTGCTGGGTTAATAGTGTACTTAGCAACATATCTTTTTGCTCGTAAATTGTCAGCTTGACTGTCCCCTTCCAGACTTCCCCGTTGTACCTTCATTTTATGGGCTGTTTGCCATGTGCGAATTATCACTTCACCTACCCGTCCCATTGCTTGGGAGTCAGAAGAAATCATACTAAACGCGCCTAAGTCATGCAGAATATCTTCAGCGGCGATGGTTTCTCGACGTATCCGAGACTCTGCAAAGGCGACATCTTCGGGAATTGCTGGGTCGAGGTGATGACATACCATCAACATATCTAGATGTTCGTCTAAAGTGTTGAGGGTATAGGGGCGGGTAGGATTGGTAGAAGATGGGAGAACATTGGCTTGACCGCAGACTTTAATAATATCTGGTGCGTGTCCACCACCTGCACCTTCCGTGTGGTATGTGTGAATGGTGCGGTTTTTAAAGGCGGCGATAGTATCTTCCACAAATCCAGCTTCGTTGAGAGTATCGGTGTGAATAGCTACTTGCACATCGTATTCATCAGCCACACTCAAACAAGTATCAATCGCAGCGGGTGTCGTCCCCCAGTCTTCATGTAGTTTTAAACCCATTGCACCTGCTTGGACTTGTTCTGCTAGTGCTTGGGGTTGACTAGCATTACCTTTACCCAGAAAACCTAAGTTGACAGGAAAAGCATCAGCAGCTTGTAACATCCGGTAAATGTTCCAAGGGCCGGGGGTGCAAGTGGTGGCGTTGGTTCCCGTAGCAGGGCCAGTTCCGCCACCAATCATGGTTGTGATTCCAGAGGCGATCGCTACTTCAATTTGTTGAGGACAGATAAAATGTATATGGCTATCAATCCCGCCAGCAGTGAGAATCATTCCTTCTCCAGCTAAAGCTTCGGTTCCAGGGCCAATAATAATATCTACGTTGTCTTGAATATAAGGATTACCCGCTTTCCCAATTTTAAATATTTTGCCATCTTTAATACCGATGTCTGCTTTGACTACTCCCCACCAATCGAGAATCAACGCATTAGTAATAACTAAATCTACAGCGCCATCGGCATTAGAAATGGGGGATTGTCCCATGCCATCACGAATAACTTTACCACCGCCAAATTTCACTTCATCACCGTAGGTAGTAAAGTCTTGTTCTACTTCGATAAATAATTCTGTATCAGCTAGGCGGATGCGATCGCCTACTGTCGGGCCGTAGGTTTCTGCGTAGGCTTGACGAGAGATTCTGTAAGGCATATTACATTTCTGGAGAGTGAGGTTAGGATTGAGTTTAAACGCAAAGGGGCGCAGAGGTATACGCAGAGGTGCGCGGAGTATGGATGAGAATGATTTGAGTGGAATGATTATTGGGTGTGGAATGAGGGTACATACGGCGTTGGAGCCTGGGTTGTTGGAGTCTGCTTATGAGGAGTGTTTGCATTATGAATTGAAGCAGCAGGGATTTAGGGTTGGTAGACAAGTTCCATTACCTCTTGTGTATAAGGAGGTGGAATTAGATTGTGTTTATCGATTGGATTTAATAGTAGAAAATAAAGTAATTATTGAGATTAAAGCAGTAGAATCTATCAAACCAATTTACTCAGCACAACTGCTAACTTACCTAAAACTCACTCATTGTAAACTCGGTCTTCTCCTCAACTTTAACGTCCTCCACCTCAAAGAAGGCATCAAACGCGTCGCCAACAAACTCTAACTCCGCGCACCTTTGCGTTTACCTCAGCGCCACTCTGCGTTTTACAGGTTCCCGTTGATTCTGCCATTAAACCCATATACTTGGCGAGAACCAACCAAAGGAACTAATGTAACTTCCTTTTCATCCCCAGGTTCAAAGCGAACTGCTGTCCCTGCGGGAATATCTAGACGCATCCCCCGCGCTTGTTCTCTATCAAAATTTAAAGCATTATTAACTTCATAAAAGTGAAAATGTGAACCAACTTGAATAGGGCGATCGCCTGTATTTGCAACTAACAATTTAATAATAGGACGACCCGCATTTAATTCTATTTCCCCTGTGGCTGGAATAATTTCCCCTGGAATCATAATATTTAAATTAACGAATTGGATTATGCACTGTAACTAACTTAGTACCATCAGGAAAAGTTGCTTCTACTTGGACTTCATGCACCATTTCTGATACACCTTCCATCACCTCATCTCTTGTTAATAAAGTTGTGCCGTAACTCATCAATTCTGCAACAGTATGTCCATCTCTTGCACCTTCTAAAATCGCAGCAGAAATGTACGCCACTGCTTCGGGATAATTTAGTTTCAAACCTCTTTCTTTTCGTCTCTCCGCTAATAAAGCAGCAGTAAAAATTAATAATTTATCTTTTTCCTGCGGCGTAAGTTGCATCTTTGCATCCTTTGTAGTTCGTTTAAATCTGCCAAACTCTTGGTATACAGATATTACGACTCAAAAAAGATGTTCGTAATATCTGCCAAACAGCCGTAAACCAGTTTCTCACTTCTGATGTGGAAGCGCCGCGATATCTACACAAAAGTCCATGTTCTAGTTGTGTCACGCCTGTTGAGTGCTGAGTAAGGGAGTGGGGGGTGAAGGAAGAACGTGCTTTTTCAACAATTTCTGGCGGGACTGGATGACCAAGCCAAAGCAAGCTACCGACAATTGGCTGTCCAAATAAACCATGTGGACTGTGAAAGATTTCTGCGCTACCTGGTAAAAATTGACGGTCTATCCATAATGGAACACCTTGTTGCCAAATTTCCGTATGCGATCGCCATTTTCCTTGTAAAAATTTCTCTCCTCTAGCACTACGACCACAGCGAGTAATTTCCCACCCTAAAAAACTGGCTCCAGTGGCTAATTCTACTCGTAAGTCTTGGCGATAATCTGCACCGTTAAATAAAATTGTTTCTTGCGGTAATAATTCTAAACAAGCACCCGCATCAATTTGGATATCGATAGTTTGTCTAGCTTGCAAGCCATTACTACGATAGATTTTACTGGCTGCGGCTGTAGTAATTAAAGCTTGGGCGTTCGGTTGGAGGTGAAAATGAGATGATAAGCAATCGCCGCTCACAACTCCCCCGGCTGTATGTAAAATAACGCTATGACAGACTTTTTCCCCTTCTGGGTAAAACGGTCGTTGCACTTTTAGCGGTGCTTGATGATGATTGTAAATTAGTTGGGTGGTATTTAGGCGATCGGCGTAGACTAAGTTGAGTTTGCCATGCCAAGCCACTGCTGTTTGTAGGTTATCAATCATTATTAATAAAATAAGTGATTGGTAATACTAAAACATACTCCTCAGCAATTTTAAATAATTTGTGACAGAAAAACCCCGCAAGATGAAATTTATGTTTTATCTTCTTCTTGTCATCAAAAATTTGATTTGCTGAATTTATTTAGCTTGGCTATTAGTGCTATCTGCTCAATCTCGCATAATTGAACCTAATCTTTGCCTACATTGTTATTTGTGATTACTTCAGAATACGGCATCAGAGCATTCTACCTGCTGCAATAATTTGCCGATATTCTTCAATTTCTAGTTTATTAATAAGCTAAATAGCTTTCTTCTTTTACCTCACCAAGAAGAAAATAACTATCAGCAAATGTTTTATTTGTGCAGAAATTAAGTTTGATTTGAAGTTGCAATGTTTTGCATAGTCGCACTCACACACTTCATCAGCTTTGTAAATAATATTCCCAGCAGTTTATTTGCTTGCTACCTTGCTAGAAACATTCATATTCTGCCAAAAATGAAAGTCTTTATTCATCTGTGCTGACCAGGTTTTCTCCTGAATCATCGGCATAGTAACTAGCATCTTCTCTACATTTTTGTTTTGGCAAGTTGTTGGGAGTTTGACATCTGCCAAGTTAACACAGGAGTCATCTGGTACAAAAGCTATATGAGTTGTTAGCTTTAGTTCTCTGGTTAAAGCATCTGATATTGGTTCAGTATGAACCTCGTTCATCCCTAAGTAAGCGATGTTCTGTAAATCTTCCATCGTCCGCAACATACTAATAGCGTTGTAATTAGTGCTGACAAGAGTACCGCGTCTGACATATTGAGAATTAGGTTGATAACGCCGATTTTGCTCTGGTAAATGTGGGATTTTTTTTGGTTGGTGTTCTCCAGATATAGGAGTACTTGCTTGAGATGGAATACTGACAACCATCATTGCACTTTCATGCTGGCTACTCACAAAAACTTTATCAGCAGCCATTGAATTTTTGTCATATTTACTAATAGTAAAACCAACGATCGCTTCTTCCATTGCTTCGGTCATAGAATCTGCTACCTGGAATAATCCACCATCATAGTTAGGAAAAGTAGCGGTTGGATGAGTATTTTGACTTATGCTCATCAAGGGAGCATTTGCTTCATATTGGTTGCTCTTGAAAAGATGTAACTTAGTAGGTGCTAAAGGTGCAAAACTAGACCCTATTGATGTGTATATAAATGCACTACCTTGTAAGTCACCTACTGGCTCTGTATTGAGAGCGCTTGCAGATTGTATGTTTGCACTCAAGGTAGTTGCAAGTACAAGTCCTAGTAAATAGCGTTGACGTTTGTTTATTAGCATGGAATCTTCCTATACCCTATAAATATGCTTTGTCAGATTTCCTTTATTATTATTTAACTTTTTGGTTAAGATAAGAGTAAAGACTGGTTATTTTTGCTTTTTATACAATATAGGTATTCTCTGAGTAAATTTTTGTAAAATAATCTCTGAGCAAAGATTATTTTTTAGGAGGTAAGCTTTGCTGATGTAATATGGCGTAACAATCTAAAAAGCTTAGGAGATAAGCTTTTTATCCCTCTTGTCACTAAACATAACAACATTTATTCACAGAATTATTAAAAATAGCTTAAAAATGTCAGACAAATTTCAAAAGTAAATTATGTCTGACAAAATTAGGTACTTTATACACTAATCCTTAATTTTGTAAAGTTGTTTTGGATACAATTCGCGTCTTTTTCAGTTCGGACGAAGAGAGTTGTTCACCAGATTGCAGACGAGTTGCGGATGTTTGCAGAACATTGGCTGCATTTGTATCACCAATTTGTAAAGCAGTTTTAGCCGCGGTTTGTAACATTGTTGCAGCCCCAGCGCGATCGCCCTGTTGTAATTTCATCTCTGCTAACTGAGTTTGGCGATATTTGGCTAATGTCAAAATTGACTGCTGTACCTGGGGATTGAAGTCAGGTTGATATGTTCTGACGACGTTGGCAGATATCATTACATTAGAGGAGAGTAAGCCTTCTTGATTTAATGCTGGGTCATCGTAACGAATTTGCATCTGTCCAATTACTTGTTCTGCTTCTGGTAATCGCCCTAAATAAAGATTCACCAAAACTACACGTTCTACATCCTGCATTAAATCGCCTAAACGCACAGCAAAGCCGCCATCAGCTTCTAGCTGCACTGGTAACTCAATTGTGTCTGGAGAAACTTGGGCGATGGGTTTGAGTTCTGCAAGTCGGACATGCGGTACAAGTGAAAACTGCAAATAAGCATTTGTTAGCCCTATTGATCTAATCCGACTAAACAAACGGCTAAATTGTTCGACAACTTGTTCGGGATGCTCAATGTAAGCCAAATTCCCACCGCCAGCATCAGCAATTTTTTCAAGTAAATCTTGGTTCCAGTTATTGCCAAATCCCAGAGTGTTGATGGTGAGATTGATTTTAGCTGCCTTTTGCGCCAGTTCTAAACATCGCTTATTATCATCTGTACCGATTTCCCATTTCCACAGCCGCAAACTGCTTTCACCATGTCCATCAGTGAGGAGAAAAGCCTGGGAAACAGCGCCTTTAGCACCTTGCATCAGTTCTGTGATTCCCAACTGCAAACCTTCTGCAATGGCTGTCCCACCACTGGCGCTGAGTTTGCTTTTTAACAGCAATTTAATCGTGCTGGGGTCTTGAATTACTTGATTGGGTACAATCACTTCCGCAGAACCAGAAAAAGCCACAATCGAGATGCGATCGCCAGGCTGTAATCTATCTAATAATTGCTCTACTGCTGTAATGACAGTTTGCATGGGTTTGCCGTGCATCGAACCGCTTTTATCCAAAATTAGGCATAAATTTAGCGGTAAACGCTCCTCAAACTGATCTGCGATTGCAGAAATCGAAATTGCTAATTGACGTTGACTGCTAACTTGATTCATGTCAACGTTACGATCATTGAGCGAATAGAGCAATTGAACTTTCATTGCGGTGGGATATCTTGCAACACAGTTTTGGAGACAATGCGAGTTTTCTTGCGATCGCTTTCGCTTAAATCTCCTCCCGATTGTAATTGGGTGGCAGAAGTTTGCAATACTGTAGCTGCACCTGTATCTCCCATTTGCAAAGCAGTTTTAGCAGCAGTTTGCAGCATAGTTGCAGCCCCAGCGCGATCGCCTTGTTGCAATTTTGCTTCTGCAAGTTGGGTTTGACGATACTTAGCTAAAGCCAAAATAGATTGCTGCACCTGGGGATTAATATTTGGTTGGTAAGCCCTGGTAACATTTCCGTACACGGGGAGATTGGTAGTAAATAACCCAGTTTGATTTTGAGCAGGGTCATCGTAGCGAATTTGGACATTAGCGATCGCTTGTTTACCTTCAGGTAACTGTCCCAGATAAATATTAGCTAAAATTACTCGTTCTACGTCTTTCATTAAATCGCCCAAGCGGATAGCAAAGCGCCCATCAGTTTCTTGTTGCAGGGGAAGTTCGATGGTATCTGGGTAAACTTGGGCAACAGGCTTGAGTTCTGCTAATCGAACATTAGGCATTAAAGAAAATAACAGATAAGCATTGGTCAAGCCGACAGTTTGTAGACGGCTGAATAAACGCCCAAACTCATTAATGGCTTGATCGGGTTTTTGAATATAAGATAAAGTCCCTAAACCAGCATCAGCAATTCTTTCTAAAACATCTTGGTTCCAATTGTCACCAAAGCCCAAAGTATTCAAAGTCAAGTTATAACCAGCAGCTAACTGAGCAAATTTAAAGCAGCGATTATTGTCACCGTGTTCATTTTCCCCATCAGTCAACAAAAAAGCTTGAGAAATTCTGTCTTTTTTACCTTTAGCTAACTCCTCAATTGCCAAACGCAAACCCTCATCAATTGCCGTTCCACCATCAGCAGATAAGCGGTTAATTTGCTTTTTGATTTGTTCTGGGTCTTCCACAGACTGGTTTTCGATCAAAACCGTTGCTCGGTGATCGAAGACTACCACACTCAGGCGATCGCTGGGTTTAAGTCTGTCAACCAACAAATTAGCGGCTTTTTTCACAGTTTCCAGAGGTCTACCATTCATCGAACCGCTATGGTCGAGAATTAAACATAAATTAATCGGTAGATTGCGGTCTTGAGTATCTGCGATCGCAGATACAGAAACAGACAACTGACGTTGACTACTGGTTTGATTCGCATCAACATTCACATCATTCAGGGTAGGCTGCAAGTTGACCTTCATAACCCAAAATTCCTAATTCAGGATATATACATAAATTTAGAATCCAGCACTCAAAAGCCAGAAGACAGAATTTAGAAAAAATTCCAGATCATTGGTCAGTTGAGCATTGACCCTCTGAATTTTAGATTTTAAATTTTTGATTGTAGATTGAGGTTTTTTGGTTCATGCCCTGCCCCTGGCGATGCCCTGAGCTTGTCGATGGGTGGGCGGAATAAATCTAAAATCTCCAAGCCCCTTACCCTGGCGATGCCTTGAGCTTGTCGAAGGGTAGTTGGGGTCAATCTAAAATCTAAAGTCCAAAATCTAAAATTGATTGACTGTTCTCACTATTGTGACTCCTGACTGCTGACTCCTGAATCCCGAATTCTCACCATATTAATAAATAACTTCAAATCGTCAGAGCAGCGCTACGGAAAACTGATCCCGCGCAGATAGATTAATATATTCACAATATCTTAGAAGCATAGCTTGAGCAGATGGCAGCTATTTCGCCCATTAGCGAGGAAACCGCACCTGACTCTAGCTGGCATCGCGCTAGGATGTATTACAGTTAACGGCATAATTTCAGGCGATCAGTTGCTATGGACATTTCCCCCATCAAGGCTGTTCAAGCCCAATACTACGGCGATAACTTCTACCGGACACCGCCGCCAGATTTACCCTCCCTTCTTTTAAAAGAGCGAATTGTCTATCTGGGAATGCCACTGGTACCTGCTGTCACAGAATTAATCGTCGCTCAACTATTGTATTTGCAGTCAGACGATCCCGATAAGCCTATTAAAATCTATATCAACTCCACCGGCACTTCCGGTTATAGTGGCGACCCCGTTGGCTTTGAAACTGAAGCCTTCGCCATTTTTGACACCATGAAATACATTAAGCCACCCATCCACACTATTTGTATAGGTTCGGCAATGGGTATGGCAGCAATGCTACTTAGTGCTGGTACCAAAGGTTGCCGCGCCAGCTTACCCAACGCTAGTATTATCCTGCACCAGCCCAAGAGCTACGCCCAAGGTCAAGCTACGGATATTCAAATTCGGGCGAAGGAAGTTCTGGCAAACAAGGCATCATTGGTGGAAATTTTGACTCGTACCACTGGACAGACGGGCGAAAGAATCACCAAAGACATGGATCGTCTCTTCTATATGAACGCCTACCAAGCTAAGGAATACGGTTTAATTGACCGGGTGTTTGAAAAAGAAGAACTCGCTAATCCACCACTGCCCGCTAGTGTCCTTTAAGAAGGCAGAAGGCAGAAGGCAGAAGGCAGGAGGCAGGAGGTAAAAAAAATTAAATTTCCTGTTTCCTCTTCCTTTAAATAATTACTCAATCACAAACGGAGTCAAAAAAATGCCCATAGGCGTTCCTAAAGTTCCTTACCGGATGCCCGGAGGTCAGTATACAGATTGGATTAGCATCTACGATCGCCTGTACCGGGAACGGATTATTTTCTTGGGGCGTGATGTTGATGATGAAATTGCTAACCAAATCATCGCCGTCATGCTGTATCTGGATTCGGAAGACCCAGGTAAAGATATTTATCTGTATATCAATTCTCCGGGTGGGATGGTCACATCGGGTTTGGCAATTTATGATACGATGCAACACATCAAATCTGATGTTGTCACCATTTGCGTTGGTCTAGCTGCGTCAATGGGTTCTTTCTTGTTAACTGCTGGTACTAAAGGCAAGCGGTTGGCATTACCCCATTCTCGGATTATGATTCACCAACCTTCTGGTGGAACCCGTGGACAAGCCACCGACATCGAAATCGAAGCCAGAGAAATTCTGCGGATTCGCCATCAACTCAATAACATCTACTCTCAAAATACTGGTCAACCCTTGGCCAAGATTGAGAAAGACATGGATCGTGACTTCTTTATGTCCGCCCAAGAAGCTAAAGAATACGGATTGATTGACCGTGTGATTGAAGAGCGAATCTAGAACGAAGTCAAAAGGTAGAAGGCAAAAGTCAAAAGAAATTAAGTGTTCTGAAATCTTTTGCTTTTTTACTTTTACCTTTTGACTTTCCCAAAACTGTCTAGTTTGAACTATAAATTAGAAAATTATTGTTTATCATTAAAACCTTATGCTCAAAGCAGAAGGCTGATAGCTGTATATTAGATAGCTGATATCTCGAAATGGATCTAGGAGATTGCTACCGTTTATTGGGTTTAAGGTCGGGAGCCTCTTTTGCGGAAATCAAAACGTCTTACAGACGGCTGGCGCAGCAATATCATCCCGATATCAACCCTGATGACAAAAAAGCTAAAGATAAGTTTATTGCCTTGACAGAAGCTTATAGGCTGCTCTTAACGGTAGTACCGCCAGAGGAAACAGTCGAACAGCCATCAAGTCAGTCTTTCACGCCTAGGCGCGAGGAACCAAAAGCAACGCCTAAAAGTACAGTCGTCACTGAAACCTTCGTTTCTAGGCGCGAAGAACCAAAGGCGACTCGTCAAGAAACTGCGCCCAAAACTACAGTCACCACGGAAAAACCACAGTCACCGCCAGCGAATATTGGAGAAATTGAACAACGGTTGAAGTGGAAGACTTATGAGCAATTACAAAGATTTTTAAAAGCCAAAAGATTTCCCCAAGCGATCGCCCTCGCGGAAGCCTTAGCTGACCGTTTACCCAAAGATGCAGAAGTACGCCAATGGTTAGCGATCGCTTATCAAATTTGGGGACGAGCGTTAATTAACGATAATCAAGTCCTCAAAGCCAGAATTTATCTCAAAAAAGCCCTAAAAACTGACCCCCATAACAAAGCTTTGTGGAATGAAGTGCAACGCGATTTCCAAAAAATAGAAGAGGCTTTTTGAAATTTGTTATGGACGAAACTGAGCAAAAAACTCTTCTCCAGTCATATTGTTTGTTTCATTGGCAAAGTCATAATAAGCAGGCTTTTCATCAGTAAATATTTGATGATCGAAAATAAAATCTTTTGGCTGCTCAAATATGCCAACAGGGATAAAATACTCACTTGTTTCTTTCAATCTACAAAATAGGTGAGTGCCACATTGATTGCAAAAGCCGCGTTCCAGCCATTGGGAAGAACCAAATACCGTGATATTTTCTTGACCTTCAAAAGAAACATCACTTCCGCACTCTACTACTAATAAGGGGCCACCTCCCCATCTTCTACATATTTGGCAATGACATCCGCCAATGTTTTTATTCACTGTTGAGACAAAAATTTTAACTGCTCCACACAAGCAATTTCCTTTCCCTTGATGTTTATCTGACATATTGCTCTCCAGTCTCGTGAGATGAAATACACTTAAACACTAGCTGATTATTTTAGAACACCAAGCTTAATTGAGAAATTAAGAAATTAAGAAATGGGTTCAAATACCATTTGAGGAATTAATATTTCATCTTGTGATTGTCCAATTCCTAAAAATCGCGTTTCATCTTCATATACGCGCACAAGCCCAGAAATATGAGAATTAATCGCAACTTTCTGCCCTTGACACCATTTGCGGGCGAGTTCTAGAGGTAAACTCACAGTGGGTAAATGTTGTAAGGCGACATCAGGAAGAATTGCTTGAAATGTCCCAGCTTGCAACTGTGCTTCTAAATCAGTTAGAGAGAGACTATTACTTAAATCAAAACCACTGCTTTGGGTACGTGTTAAAGCGGAGAGAGTTCCACCAGTGTTAAAGACTGCGCCTAAATCACGAGCGATCGCTCTAATATATGTACCACTACCACAGGCGATCGCTACATCTAATTCAGGAAAATCTCCTTCTCGCCAATCTAAAATATTTATCTGAAAAACTTCAACGGTGCGTGCTGGAACTTCGACAGTTTCACCTTGACGCGCCAAATCATACAAACGTTTTCCTTCAACTTGAATTGCACTATAAATTGGCGGTATTTGTTCAATCTTCCCAACAAATTGTGTGAGTGCAGTTTCGATTTCAGCCAAACTCAAATTAGTACAAGGTTGTGAAGTGATAATTTCACCTTGCAAATCATCAGTTGTGGTACGCACACCAAAACGAATAGTCGCTTTGTAAGCTTTGTCTCCTGGGAGATACTGCAATAATCTTGTGGCTTTACCCAGCGCAATTGGTAATACCCCAGTCGCAGCGGGATCTAAAGTTCCCGCGTGTCCTACCCGTTTGAGGCGCAGAAGTTTGCGTACCCGCGCTACACAGTCGTGAGAAGTCCAATCAAATGGTTTGTTTAAGTTAAGAAAACCTTGCACAATAATATTTTTTGATGCTTCCTATCGGGTTACTTTTGACAGAATTTTGTCCCAACCGACATATCATAATGTGGCTGCTAATTCTTTTAAACGCAGGTGTCCATCTCGAAACACCGACCAGCCATCTCCCACTAAGACTGTTTCCACATTACTCAATTGTGCCAGCCTGTGTACAGAAGCGATCGCCGCTTGTGGATCAAGTAATTTTTCTTTTGCCAAAATAGTTAAAGTCCCCGCTTTATGCGCTCGGATTAAATCCCCTGTAATTAAGGTAGTATCTTCGAGCAACAGTGCTAGTTCGCCGGGAGTTTTGGAACCTTGGAGTTCCATCGTCTTTAACCCAGGGACAAACTCATCACCATCAGACAACCAGCGATCGCACGTTATGGGGAAATACTCTTTTTCTGCTGCTGGGCCTGCCACTTTAGCATAAGTTTGCAGCGCAATTTCTTTTGCAGCCCGAATATGTTCAGAGTTTGTCAGTATAATCCAATCCACACCACCGAGCGATTCCAGGTGATTCCAGTCGTGGTTTGATAGAGCTACTGGGTCAATCAAGATATTGCCATCTGGACGAATCCAGGCAATCCCATTGAAATCAATATTTCTTGCAGGATTGAAAGTAGACCAGCCATATAAATCGGGACGGTGTAGAGATTTCATAACGATTCTGGTTCTATACCTTCAATAAAATCGTAAATTAAGAGAGTTGCATCAATAATGTATCAGTAATTTTCCCTATAATCCAAATTGCCATTTTCTTTTAACCCCACTTACATCCAATTATTTTCATGCAATTATTCAAGACTTTACTCCGTGTCCGGCACTATGAAATGGATGCTTTGGGACATGTGAATAATGCCGTCTATCAAAACTATTTAGAACAGGCGGCTATTGAACACTCAGAACATCTCGGTGCAACTTTGGAGGTTTACCGAGAGTTGGGTGGTGTATTTGTGATGCGACGGGTAGAAATTGACTATCTCCGGCCAGCAGTAGCTGGTGATACTCTAGAAGTTACCACCTGGTTAAAAGAAATGCGTGGTACCCGTGCTTTTCGACGCTACGAAATTCGTAAACATAACGAAGATGATTTATTAGTCACGGCTGAAGCATTATGGGTGTGGGTAGATGCCAAAACTATGCGTCCGCGACCAATACCTAACAGGCTTTCCGACAAGTTTTTGCCAACTCAAAACTTGAGTACAACTGAATAATTCTGAATTTAGGATTGTCCATTTTCAAGATTTACTTAATAAATAATCTCTAAAATAAACATTTATTTAGCAAAATTCAGCTTCTTGAGGCATTGGCTCATGTGTAATGCTGATATATCGAGGTTGAGCTTTAACGCGTCCGATCCATCTTTGAATAGCTGGAAATCTGGATAAATCAAAACCACCTTCATCGGCTACATGGGTATAAGCGAATAAAGCAATATCAGCAATAGTATAGCGATCGCCAACAAAATACAGATGAGATTGCAGATGATTTTCCATCACACTTAATGCTGCATAACCCGGTTCTTGCTTTTGTGCTAAAGCAGCCTGATATTCTTCAGCTTTGCCTAAAATGGAAATCCAAAATCTTGATGTGGCAATATACGGTTCATGGCTATATTGTTCAAAAAATAACCATTGCAAAACCTGTGCTTTTAAAAAGCGATCGTAAGGTAAAAATTCTGTGTATTCACTGAGATAAGCCAATATGGCATTTGATTCTGTTAAGTATTTCCCTGGTTCAACTTCCAAAACGGGTATCTTGCCATTAGGATTCTTACTTAAGAATTCAGGTGTCCGACTTTCTCCCTTCAAGATATTCACCTCGATTCTTTCATAGGGAATACCCATTTGTGATAATAAAAGACGTATCTTATAACCATTACCAGAGGGTAAAAAATCGTACAAACGTAGCGTTTCCATGCCAAAAAAATGATGAAGAGTATTAAGAGAAATGAGGCTCTAAAATACAATATCTTACAAAATGTTTCGACTTGAACAGGATAATTATTCCCCTTTTAAACATCTTCATGAAAACTAGATTTATCTGAAAAAATAAAAAACAAATTATTGATTATTTCTAGAATTTATCAAGCTTTCAATGTTTAATTTAATTCCCAGGGGTAAATTAAAAATATGTGTGGAAGATTTACTTTAAATCAGTCAGCCGATGCTCTCAGCAAGGCTTTCCATCTCCAACAAATTCCAGATTTAGCGGCTCAATATAACATTGCACCTACACAAATGGTGCCAACAGTGCTACATAACCCCACCAGTAAACAAGATGAATTTCAACAGTTACGTTGGGGTTTGATTCCGGGCTGGGCAAAAGATGCAAAAATGGGAGTAAAGCTAATTAACGCCAGAGCCGAAACAGTGGCAGAAAAACCAGCTTTTCGCGCAGCTTTTAAGCGCCGACGTTGTTTGGTAATAGCTGATGGCTTTTATGAGTGGCAAAAGCAACAAGGTAAAAAACAGCCCTATTATTTTCGCCTGCAAGATAGCCAACCCTTTGCTTTTGCGGGATTATGGGAGATGTGGCACTCACCTGAAGGAGAAGAAATTGCCTCTTGCACCATTGTGACAACAACAGCTAACGAATTGCTAACACCCATCCATGACAGGATGCCAGTCATTTTGGCTCCAGAAGATTACGATTTGTGGCTAGATACGCAAGTACAAACACCAGAAAAACTTCAGCCACTACTAGATCCCTATCCCGCTGAAGCAATGACAGCTTACCCAGTAAGCAATTTGGTCAATAAGCCCCAGCACAACAGTCCAGAATGTATTATCCCCCTTGGTGAAGAGAATACCCCCCCAAATCAGTTAAATTAACTATTGAGTGCTGATGGCACCCAAGCCAGAATTAATATCAGAAGTATTTGTCTGGGGTTAATCAATTCCCAAAAGCATCTTTTGAGTTAGTAGCTGTACAACCATAGAGGCAGTTATGCCAAGAACACAGAAAAACGATAACTTTATTGACAAATCTTTTACTGTAATGGCGGATATCATTCTCAAGATTCTGCCAACTAACAGAAAAGCTAAAGAAGCATTTGTTTATTACCGAGATGGTATGTCGGCACAAGCTGAAGGGGAATATGCCGAAGCTTTAGAATATTATGAAGAAGCCCTAACACTAGAAGAAGACTCCAACGATCGCAGTTATATTTTCTATAACATGGGGCTAATTTACGCCAGTAACGGCGATCATGATAAAGCTTTAGAACTTTATCACAAAGCAATTGAAATCAACCCACGCATACCCCAAGCCTTGAATAACATCGCCGTAATTTATCATTACCAAGGCGAAAAAGCTAAAGAAGCTGGAGATCATGACGGTGGTGAAGCCCTATTTGACCAAGCCGCAGATTATTGGATTAGAGCCATTCGTATGGCTCCCAATAACTATATTGAAGCTCAAAACTGGCTGAAAACCACTGGGCGGATGCAAATTGACGTATTCTTTTAGTCAATGGTCAATAGTCAATTGTTAATCATGTGATCAGCAAAAACTTTTGACTTTTGACTTTTGACTTTTGACTTTTGACTTTTGACTTTTGACTAAACCATGATTGACCGTGAACAAGTTCATAAAGTAGCTCTTCTCGCTCGGTTAGACTTGACACCAGCAGAAGAAGAGCAATTCACTACTCAGCTAGGAAGTATTTTGAATTATGTGGAACAGCTGGGTGAGTTAGATGTTAGTGATGTGCTACCAACTACACGAGCGATTGATGTCAGCAATGTGACGCGAGAGGATGAGTTAAAACCTTATCCTGACCGAGACGCTATCCTCAACAGTGCGCCTGAAGAAGAACGCGAATATTTCAAAGTTCCTAAAATCCTCAACAGTGAAGAGTAGGAAATTTAAAGGCAAAAGGTAAAAGGTAAAAGTAAAAAGAAAATATAATTTTGCCTTTTTACTTTTTACCCTTCGGGTGACGCTCCTGCGTCGCTAACGCTGCGCTAACACCACTTGCTTTATGCCGGGAAACCCGTCCATCGCAGTGGCTCACTTTTTACTTCTAAGGTTTATAATTCCGGCATTCTGGCGCATTGGGATTTTCCCGACAGTATTCTTCAAAAGAACCTTTAGCCGAAACCATACCTTCCGCTTTTTGATGGGCGGCTTCTGCTTGTAGTTCTTCCACTTCATCCCAAGCAGCCGCACAGGCTTTAGAATAAGCGCCATACTGAGTACAAATGGCACGGGCTGCTTCAACCGCTTTTTGAATTTTTTCCTCTAGCCTCAGTGTTGTTGGGGCTTCTACAAAATTACTCTTAGTTAAAATATCGGTAATCGAGATAATGCCTAACAATTTACTTTGAATGACTGGCGCTCTGCGAATACCAGTATTGGCAAATAACCGCGCTACATATTCCACACTTAATTCAGGATTGACGACAATGCAGGGTTTACTCATAATTTCATAAACCCGCACGAGCTTGGGGTCTTTACCGTAAGCTATTACCTTATAAACAATATCTGTTTCGCTGACCATACCATAGGCATCATTGTCATAGCGACGATCCACAACCAAAGCACGCAAGTTTTTGTCTTTCATCAGGCGAACTGCTTCAGCGACAGTTGCTGACCCGCGAATGGTAATCACATCCTTGGTCATGATATCTTCAGCTTTCATCATTGCTGTAGTCTCCTGGTAAATAGCAGGGGGTCAAGGGAGGCTGACAGGTGTAGGGGTATTAGGGTGTAAGGGTGTAGGAGTAGAAGAAATGACGATTCTTGCGGTGGTTTTATAGTTATTACTCATTTCCTTGTCATCTATTCACTACTCCCTACTTTCGACTTTCTACTCCCTACTCCCTAACCCCTTCTTTTGGAAAATTACCCAGCCATAACAATAAATTAGTGCAGATTTCAGTTCATGATGTTATCGAAAGTGACCGAAGCTTAAAATATAGGCAGAATCATTTTGTAGAAGTATGAAGTGCGTAGTGTAAAGTATGAAATTTTATACTTGAGTCTTCATTATTTATCCGTGATCAGGCTAGGATGATCACAGCACTACCCAATTTGTATTTGCTGTAAGTTTGCACCCAGGTATACCATTTGCCAGTAAAATCTGAGACTCAGCCATGTCAAATCGTCATTATCCACCCGCTTACCTACGTTATCTCAAAGCCAGGTTATGGAATTTTAGCAAGCCGGCTTTTTGGGGAACAGCAATTTTTTTATCAGTGTTAGGGCTAGTAATTAGAGAATATTGGTCTAACCCAAACGCGTTTACCAGCAAACAAAACAGCGAAGTCAAAACCCAGAAAGCTGATAACTCTTCACTGTCAGCAGAAGATAAAGCGATCGCAGCAGATATTGATAACTTACCAGTTCTGTATAATGATGCTGAAAAAGCAACTAACCCTACAATCGTGAGTTCCCCTACAGATAACTCTAAATCGAAAAAGGGTAAGGATTTCTTACAAGATGTAATTAATAAACAAAAATCTGCTAAAGAGACTAAATTAAATCCTAGTTTAGGATTCAGTGATGGTACATCTGTATCTGACGGTAAAAATCCTTTTGTCGCCCAAACCGAAAATCTATTGCAGTTTGGCGCACAAAATAGCAGCCAGTTACTAAATTCGTCATCTCAACCACCAGGTTCAGCCGCAAACCCTTATGCTACACAAATTGGCATAAATCAGACTCCAAATAATCCATACAACTCAATTAACTCTTCACCCACGATACTTGCACCCTCGGCTACCCAAGTATCACCATCTAACATCAATAGTGCGACTTCCACTCCTAACAATACTTTTGGGCAAACTTCATATCCCGGAGTTCCCCAAAATTTATCTAACATCAATAGCACGACTACAAATTACAACAATAATTTTGGTAAAACTACCTCTAACTCGGTTCCTCAAGGTTTACCTACTAGTAGTCAGAATTATCTGCCTAATACCAGTTTCAATAGCAGTACTGGTTATACCCAGCCCAGTGTAACCAGCCAACCAACAAACTATTATAACGGTGTAAATACTGTCCAGCCGTTGACCAATCAATTACCATCAATAAATACAACACAACCTGTTAGTTCATCTGTGCCAACTAACACTACATCTTACTCTGCGCCCAATTCCTCTGCATACGTTGTGACACCGGCTGCGCCAGCAAGTTATCAAAACAATCGCTATTTTAGAGGTATTCAACTACCATCAAATACTTCAGTTCCAGGACAGACTACAGGTGGAGTACAGGGAAATCCTTATGGTTATTAATGTCCTCACCAAATTGGAATAAATAGTATGATTTAAGATTCTGGAAAGTCAACCAAAATCTTAAATCTAAAATCCAAAATTGGTATGAGACCTTATCACCATATCTCTATTGTTGAATGCGGTGAAACTCTGGTAGAGATTCCTTTGCAACTGTTTGCGGTAGAGTCTCCCCATCCTTATGCAAAACTGGGCGCTATTTATGGGGAATATTCGCCTTATTATCTCCGCCAAAGTGTTGTGGAAAATTTAATTCAAGCCCAAAATTACTTAGAGTTACTGCGTCCTCATTGGCGGATTCAAATTTTTGACGGCTATCGCCCGGTGACTGTACAGCAGTTTATGGTAGATTACAGCTTTGCGACAGCATTAACAGAGAGGGGACTGATAGAAGCAGAATTATCACCAAATCAACGTCAAGAAATTTGGGAAGTTGTGTACCAAATTTGGGCTGTACCTAGTATGAATGAAAAAACGCCACCGCCTCATAGTACAGGGGCTGCGGTGGATGTGACGTTAGTTGATGATGCAGGCCAAGTAGTGAATATGGGTTCGCCTATAGATGAATTGTCAGAGCGATCGCATCCCGATTATTATGCCAATCATCACCATCCAGATGCCAAACAATATCATGCCCACCGTCAGCTATTAAATGATGTCATGTTAAAAGCTGGCTTTCAACGTAACCCTAGAGAGTGGTGGCATTTTTGTTTCGGTGATCAAATGTGGGCTTGGCTAAACAATCAAGGGAATCCAGCTAATAATTTTACAGCCCGTTATGGTCGAATTTTATAAGGATAGGAATCATAGCAATTGCAAAAATGATTGCAATCGATAAATTGCACATACCCACAGGCACTAACTCTCAATCCAAAATTGTATTACGCATCTTCAGGATTAAGTTGTTTTAATTCATCTGTGGTAAGTGTGCCAATTGGACTCCAAACCAGATAAGGAATTAATAATACAGTTGCTAGTAGCGAAATTGGCAAAACCGCTAAAGCCAAAACTATTGCTGAAATCATCCCAAGCAACCCAAGAGTTTCGCCAACCTTCAGGCTGCGTAATCTCAACATCAGCGGGATGTAAGCAATGGTGATAATTTCTACAAACAGGTATAAACCCATCAGCAACCAAGTAACAAGGCTTCCAGGGTTTTGCTGCCAAACGATGTTAGCAGAAATTGCACCGCAAATAAAAATTGCAGTCCAAATAAAGGGAATCAGCGGTTCAAAAACTAGCCATTGTGGGCGGATTAAATGGGCAAACCACTTTACATCACGGGGGGTAATGAAAAAACTACCAAAGCCTATGAGAAAAGTTATTGTCCCAATAATTACACCAGATGAAATCATACCTTCACCCTTTTATTGATCTTTGGTCAAGTTGTACACTGCCAGTTTGACAATATAAACAATGGGTGAAATCAACCGCAGGTTTGATACTTACCTGACATTTTGTATTCACTATTTAATATTTGATTTGTAACCCAGTAAAGTAAATTGATTGGTGTTGCTGAATAAAGGGATGAAGTTCTTTATTAGGTACGATATGATACTTAAAATAATCAAGCTAAGTAATTTCTGTTATTGTAAAAAACAAACGATCGCATAAAATATCACTCTTGTTCTCTCTGGTTCGATAAACAAGCGATCGCTTGTTATATTTCCTAGTAGCAATAGATGTGATAGATTTTTTAGAAATTATTGACAATAATTCTTACTTATTATATTATCTAAAATGATAGTTGCAAAATATTTGCAACTTTTTTTGTGCTAATTTTTGATTTTTAAGGTGATGCCCAACAACTTCGTTCTGGGTAAAGAGCAACTCTTCAGCCGTCGTCAACTACTGAAACTAGGAATATGGGGTGCTGGATTTGCAGGTACAGCTGCACTTTGGCATACTCTGAATGCACACAGTAAATCGATAGTCAAAGTTCCGCCATTGGAAATAGCAGCAACAAACCAAGCTGTTAAACCTATGCAGATGCTACGAAATTTTGATTATGGAGTAGTTAAACAGGAAAATGGCCGGACTGTCCGAGAATTCCAACTAACGGCGGGGACTTCTGTCATTCAACTCAACAGTGCTGTTTCTTATAACGTTTGGGATTTAAACGGTCGTATACCAGGGCCAACGCTACGAGCAAAGCAAGGCGAACGCGTACGGATACTATTTCTCAATAATGCGGGACATTCTCATTCTCTACATTTTCATGGTGTTCATCCCGCAGAGATGGATGGGATTCGTCCCGTCAGCAATGGTAGCGCCACAATCTATGAATTTGATGCAGAACCTTATGGTGTTCATCTGTATCACTGTCATATTGAACCTGTCACCCGCCATATTGCTAAAGGGTTGTATGGGATGTTTATTATCGACCCTCCCACACCCCGTCCCCCAGCGGATGAGATTGTATTAGTGATGGCTGGATATGACGTAAATGACGACAGCCACAATGAGTATTACGCTTTTAACGGATTACCGCATTACTTCATGGATAATCCCATCCCGATATATCAAAATCAATTGGTTCGCTTGTATGTTCTCAACATCATTGAATACGATACAGCTGTGACTTTTCACTTACACGCCAACTTCTTTGATGTTTATCGCAGCGGAATGACTATGACTCCCACTGAGAAAACTGATGTGATCACAATGGGTATAGCAGAACGGCATATTTTAGAATTTGCTTTCCGCTATCCAGGTAAGTATATGTTTCATCCGCATCAAGATGCGATCGCAGAAAACGGTTGTATGGGTCAATTTGAAGTAATTACTGATAAGGCTTCTCAAACTTAGCCAAAAAATTTTTAGCTTCATGAAGCCAGTAAATCTACGTTAAATGAGGCATAAACAGTAATGTTAATAGCTTTACATCTCAAATATATTGAAAAAAATATTAAAATAAATTCAAAAATTTCATGAGTAGTTGCAAAAGTATCGCATTACCTGCAAAATGAGCATAGCCAAATCTACGACACTGAGTCATACCAACTGTTAAAAACATGAAAAAATTTAAATACTTTTGTTTAACCATTGCAACTGCTGCAATTGTCAGCTTGAGTGCTTGTAACAACACCCCAACCGCAGAAAAGCCATCTACACCAGATACTAACTCAACATCCACAGCCCAAGTCACAGAAACCACAACTCACAGCGGTCATGGTAGCAAGGACAAAATTAATATAAATACGGCGATATTGTCAGAATTAGATAAATTTGAAGCAAAATTAGGTGTACCAGCTTTATCGAACAAAATTCAGGCCAGCCGTCCCTATGCAAGTCCCGAAGATTTAGTTAACAAAAAAGTCATTACTCAAGAACAGTTCGACCAAATTAAAGATCAAGTAACTGTTCAAGAAGTTGTTCTCACAGGTGAACCCAAAGATGTTGATTACATGACAAAGTTAGGCTTGATGAAAGGACATCTTTTAGTAGCACAAGAACTGTTAGATAAGAATTTACCAAAACAAGCAGAACCGCATATTGGACACCCAGTTGAGGAAATCTACGTTGATGTAGAAGACCAATTAAATGAACGCAAAGTGAAAGAATTTAAGACAACTTTGGTAGGTTTGCAAGATTTAGTGAAATCTAATCCTAAGAACGCCAAAGTTAAAACTGATTTTACCGCTTCTGTGCAGTCTGTAGATGGCGCGATCGCAGTTTTACCAGAAGCGCAACGTACAAAACCGGGATTTGTACTGCAAGTAATTAATGAATTGTTAGATTCAGCGAATTCCGAGTATGGGGCAGCGATCGCTGATGCTAAAATAGCCGCAGCCATTGAATATCAAGACTCTCGTGGCTTCGTCCTTTATGCCAACGAGTTATACAAGGGTATTTCTAGCCAAGTAGCACAAGATAGTCCCGACGCACACAAAGCCATTGAAGCTAGTCTTAGTGAACTCACCAAAGTATGGCCTAGCGCCATTCCACCTGCTAAACCAGTTAAAACACCTGTTGAAGTAACCCAGTTAATCAAAACCATTGAGCAAAATTCTCAAAAAGTTATTGATAAATCAAGTACACAGGCACAACGATAGACTCTAAACTAACAGAAAAGTAGAGAGTCAAAAGCTTAAAATGAGTGAGCTATGAGCAAATAATTAGATGTGAAACACGAAAAAGTTATCAGAAGAGAATTCAGTATAAATGATGTGCTATTTATTGATTCTGAATTCTCGCTTCTGAAGTCCTCTTCAAGTGATTCATACCTAATTTATTACTCATCAGGCTCAATTTGTATATTGCTGAACTTAACAACTGATGCAAGAACTTGACCAAACAAAGACTATTGAACTCCTCAATACCATCATGGAATTTGAGTTAGCAGGAGTAGTACGTTATACACATTATTCCTTGATGGTGACAGGCCCTAATCGTATTCCTATTGTGGGTTTTTTTAAAGCACAAGCCAGTGAATCTTTACTTCATGCTCAACAAGTTGGGGAAATTCTCACAGGCTTAGATGGCCATCCTACCCTGAGAATTGCCCCAATGGAAGAAACTTATAAGCATTCCGTCAAAGACATTTTGGCAGAAAGCTTATCTCATGAAAAGAAAGCATTGGAATTGTACAAAACTCTCCTAGATACTGTCAGCAATGCTAGTGTCTATTTAGAAGAATTTGCCCGTGGCATGATTGGACAAGAAGAACTACATAATCTCGAATTGAAAAAAATGCTGCGAGATTTTAGCTAATAGTCATTAAGTCAATGGTCAATTGTCAATGGTCAAAAATATAGACTTTCAACTATTGACTTTAGACTATTGACTTTAGACTATTGACTTTAGACTATTGACTCTGGACTAAGAAAAATGAATTTTAGTACTGCCTTACCTACTT
The DNA here is from genome assembly GCF_059384975.1 of Nostoc sp. C96. Taxonomy (NCBI): domain Bacteria; kingdom Bacillati; phylum Cyanobacteriota; class Cyanophyceae; order Nostocales; family Nostocaceae; genus Nostoc; species Nostoc sp. C96. The sequence goes on from NZ_CM182020.1 coordinate 5,348,264, forward strand.
TTGTAATTACACTCCGAGAAGGAGTAGAAGCCGCCTTAGTTGTGGGTATAGTGTTGGCTTTATTAAAAAAAGCCAAACAATCTCGACTTAATTCTTGGGTGTATGCTGGTGTCGGCGTTGGTATTGCTGTCAGCGCATTGATAGGTGTGCTATTTAGTATTGTCATTCAAGCACTAGGAAAAATAAATCCGCAATATACATCTGTAGTCGAACCAGGACTAGAAGGTGTGTTTAGTGTGCTGGCGATCGCCATGCTCAGTTGGATGCTAATCTGGATGACGAAACAAGCCAGATTCATGAAAGCCCAAGTAGAAGGCGCTGTTACAGAAGCACTCACACAAAATGGCAATGCTGGTTGGGGCGTTTTTACTTTAATTTTAATAGCAGTAGTCCGCGAAGGTTTTGAAACCGTGTTGTTCATTGCGGCTAACTTTCAGCAAGGTTTAATTCCCACAATTGGCGCTCTTGGCGGTTTATTAGTAGCAGCCACAATTGGCGTATTGTTATTTAAATTAGGTGTGAAAATCAACATCCGCCAATTCTTTCAAGTTATGGGCGTTTTATTAGTGCTGATTGTTGCGGGGTTAGTTGTTTCTGCATTAAAACATTTTGATGATGCTGTCGCTAACTTAGCCCTCAGCAGTCGCGCGACCGAAAGCCTGTGTTTTTACTATGAACACTTTACTAAAGTCCACTCTTGCATATTAGGGCCGATAGTGTGGAATACTTCTAATATTTTGCCTGATGACCAATTCCCAGGGATCATTTTTAAATCTTTATTTGGCTATAGAGAAAATCTCTATATTGTACAAGCTGTAGGATACGTTATATTTTTGCTAACTGTTGGCGGTTTATATTTCCGCAGTTTAGGCGGCGAAGTTCCAAAACCTAATAAAACTGTTTCTCTTTTCCAGAAATAAACTGATAAGTAAATCTATAGTAGGGTGGATATAGTCATACCCACCCTACTATTTATCTGTAGTTAATTCTTCCTTAGTTTACCCAACTAATATGGGAACTGCTATAAAAATATTCTCTACACATACTTACTTTTAACAATAGTTTTTAAAGCATCTGATAAATGTGTGTTATCAAGTGCAAACATTTCTATCCCATCATCGTTCAATCCATAAATTACTTGAATATTCTCCTCCAATTTTGTATCTAGCAATTTCAACAATTCTCCCAAATTAGGAGCCAACACACATTTTTCATCTTCATCTCTTCCAAAGTTGATAATTTGCCCAATACATCCATTAACATCAGGTGCTAAATCAATACCGATGTGATTTCCTCCCCCATCGTGCATGAAAGGTATCCATTTTTCATGTGCATATATGCTTTGGATAACTCTTTCTGGATAAGATGTGCAGAAATCATTTAAATCTTCTAAACCATCTTCAATGATTTCTTTCCAACATAACCAATTTCGTTCCACTTCAGACAGCGAGAGAAATTGTAAGCCATAAAAAATGCCCTGTCCTTCTGTTGACTCTCCATTATTGAGTCGATATAAAGTTTTCATCTCTGCTGGAATTTCATAACCAAGCACCGTTTGCAAATGTAAAATTTCATCTTCACTTGCTGGTGGGTTGAGATACTTGTAATATTCAGGAAACCTATTGTTAATCTTTTCTCGATAGCTTAACCAGTATGTACTAACAAGATTATTCATTTTAGACTAATTTGCTGTAAATAAATCTTTTTTAAGCTGCTGGCAAGTCTTTTCAATTGCATTGATACTGCCGGGATTAATTAATCCATAATAGTCAAAAATATAAACTCTGTTCTTTTGTGTTGCTTTGAGTTTTTGCCAAAAAGGTTCTTTACTAAAAGATTCTAAAATCTCTTTGTTAGATGTTGCTTGAGGAGGGTTAATGACAATTATGGTGTCTGGATTAACTTCTAAAACTTTCTCGGCTGATAAAGTGACATAACCACCAAAAGGACTTTTACCTTGTAATTCTGCGGCGACATTCTTGAGTTGAAATTTTTCTAACAAGTTTCCCGCCCAACTGCTTTTATTTGGTGTGAGAATTGGTTGATTACTCACTAACACTAAAGTAGAAATATTTTGGTCTTGTTTCTCTAGTAAAAAACTTTTGTAGCGAGTTAATAAAGCTTCGGGGTTTGCACCAATTAAATCACTAATTTTTTGAGTCAGATTTTCTAAGGAATCCCATGTTTTGAGTTGAGTCAATAAAGTAGGAATTTTCAATTCTTGCAATCTTTGAATTACTTGGGTAGAAAAACCCTCGATACCAATGACTAAATCTGGTTTTAGAGCCACAATTTTTTCTAAATTAGGAGGAGTTTGACCTTCACTAACGCGAGGAATATCCTGAAAACCAGGGTCATTTTTAAATAATGAATTTCCAGCGATACCCACTAGCTTAGTCTTATCGAGTTGATAAATAATATCTGTCGCTAGTGATGAAAGACTAACTACTCTTTTAGCTATTTGTTGATTATTAGATGTTGCTGTAATAGCAGGTGTTTGTGATTGTGGCTGTTGAGTTGTAGTAGTACTACAAGCCATTAAAAATATACTTATGAGAATTGCTAATACTGATAATATCCAACGATAATACATATAACAATAAACCTATAGTAACTATAAAAGTTGCTTAGAAAAAAGGCGAGTGTAGACAATAGTAAAAATTCCCCCAAGAATTCATAGCTACGCTACCCGCCATTAAGTATACAAGGTTTATTGAGAAAAGCTTTACATAATATACATTAGTCCGTTGCAAAACTATTGTTAATTAAATAACATTTGTTTGTTTTTGTAAAAAATTTCTAGTAAAAATTTTTACTTGTTATAAAAATTGATAAATACAGAATTAATAGCTGGCTGAAATGTTGTTTTTACTAGAGTGAAGCCCAATCTTCGGGAGTGTTGCAGTTAAGTAGCATATTAGTATCAGGCACAGCTAAAACTTGTACCGAATGTTGCTGAAGCCATTGTTGAAACGATCGCCCGCCTTGGTTGATAAAATCTAGTAGTTGCGGCAAACATCGACGGTGATAGAAACCACACAGAGGTTCCCAGCCTTTAGTATGATGCGCCAAGGCGGCGATCGCATCTTCGCTCACATGATCTAATTCCACCGCCCATCCTTGCAAAACTTCAACCTGCAACTTCGGTAAATCGCAAGCAAGTAACAGCACCCAATCAGTTTGCACTTGTGCGAGTCCTTGAGCAAACCCAAGCAACGCCCCTTGATTTAATGGCGCTTCTTGAATAAACTGACAACGAGGTAAATATAAGTGTTGATAGCTTTTTGGCCAGGGAGTGACAATATAAACACTATCAGCACAAGCCGCCGCGACATGACAAACTCGCTGCAACAAAGGCTCCCCTTCAACAGTCAGCAAAGCTTTATCCTGTCCCATACGCGAACTTTTACCGCCAGCCAACACAATGGCTGTGAGTGCTGAGTTATTTGTCATTGGTCATGGGTCAAAACGTAGAATACTAAAGAATAAAATTTCATACTTCAGACTTCATACTTCATACTTTCTCTCATCCTCTATTTTGACTTTGTTGCACTTGCTGAAACATCTGCTCAATACTTGTCGCGGGTGCAAGACATTTTAAACCTTGGCAAACTAAAGCAATGCTTCCCTCTGGTAAATTTGACACTATACTGAATGCCGCCACAGGTAAATATTGCGGAATCAGAGATTTAATTTGCTCGGTGGTGCTGCGAATTAAGGTAGAGTTGCGATACCAATCTAAAGCTGTAAATAAACTAGGACAAGCTTGGGGAGCGCTACTCATGATACTTCTAAAAGCTTTTAAACCTTGCTCGGCTAAATCAAGATAATGCAGATTATCGGTGAGCAGAGACAATCGGACAAGATTTGCGATCGCCACTCCGTTAGCTGAAGGTGTAGCATTATCTGCATAGCTGCGTTCGCGGATAATTAAATCTTGACTCGCATCGCTAGATGTATTGAAATATCCTCCTAATTCTACACTCCAGAGAAATTCGTCGAATTCTTCTTGGATTGCGATCGCTTTTTCTAACCATTGTTTATTCTCTGGGCTACAAGCTTGTAAATCCAGCAACGCTTTAATAAAAGAGGCGTAGTCTTCAGACTGCGCTAACACTGTTGCTTCACCTTGATAATTGAGTCGGTGGAAACGTCCGTCAACAAACTGATGCTCCAGAATAAAGTTAGCTGCTTGTACTGCTAATTCCAAATACAAAGGTTCTTGGAATACACTATATGATCTAGCTAAACCAGAAATCATCAAGCTATTCCAAGCCACAATCATTTTTGTATCCGTCACCGAGGGAATGCGCCCCGGCCAATTATGGGTTTTGGCTTCTTGGTTGTTCCGTGCTGGCGGAAAGGTTTTTAATGATTCTGGTGTGTTACCATAACGAGCCGTAAATAATTTAGCTAATGCCGTTTCTAGTTCTGCACTCAATTGTCCTACATTGCGTCTTTGCAGAACATTCAGCCCTTCAAAGTTGCCTTGAGGACTAACTGTAAATTCTTGTTGTAATTGCGTCAATTCTTCTGGTGTTAACAGCTGTTCTAGTTCGCTGTAACTCCACACATAAAAAGCGCCTTCTTCTGGCTCTGCTGCTTCCGCACTAATGAAACTATCTGCATCCTGAGCCGCGTAAAAATATCCTTCCGGGGCAATCATTTCTCGTTGTAGCCATTTTACAGTTCCCGCGATCGCCCTAGCAAAAGCTGGCTCTTGAATACCCGCACTCCATAAATTTGCCAGATACTCGACAATTTGCCCATTGTCATAAAGCATCTTTTCAAAGTGAGGCACTGTCCAAGTGGGATCAACTGTATAGCGATGAAAGCCTCCACCCACATGATCATAAATCCCACCCAACGCTAAATCTAGTCCTCGCTGAGTGCAAGTTTGCTTACCATCATACCGAGATGGCAAATTAAACCGAGTTCCCCGCAGTGCTAATTCTGCGTAAGGCATCATCGGAAAACTATTACCGTATTGATTAGAAGTAATGATCCCCGTGCTAGTTTCCCAACCTTTGCCCAGTAATTCATGTTCTTGAACTTCCTGGGGATCGCTATTTTGCAATACCGCAGAGGTGAGCAGCGAGTCTAAAATTACAGCTTTGCGTTGGCGCAAGTCCTCTTTTTCGGTGTCATAGTAACGTCGCAGAGCTTGTAAAACTTGTAAAAAGCCAGGACGACCATAGCGGGGATCGACCGGAAAATAAGTCCCAGCGTAAAAAGGAACTAAATCTTCAGGAGAAAGAAAGGTATTTAAAGGCCAACCACCTTGATCACTCATCATTTGCAACGCCTGCATATAAATGCTGTCGATGTCTGGCCTTTCTTCTCTGTCTACCTTGATAGGCAGAAAATTGGTATTCATGTAATCTGCGATCGCAGCATCAGAAAAAGCCTCACCTTCCATCACAGTACACCAGTGGCAACTGGAGTAACCAATCGACAGAAAGATAGGCTTATTTTCTGCCTTTGCAGTCGCCAGCGCTTCATCACACCAAGGCCACCAATCAATCGGGTTTTCGGCATGTTTACGCAGGTAGAGACTCTTAGCTTGGGCAAGGCGATTAGTCATGATCTTGTTGTGTGAGGATAGTTGCCTTCTTTGCCCAGTCTACATTCTGAAAGCGAGAGTAGAACTACTCCTTACATAAAAAAATAAAACTTACACCACAGGTTTTCAACAGTCAGGTTAGTAAAGCGTGTGAGAAGAGTCGAAGAGCTAATCAAAAACCATTTTTTTCTATTGCCTTGTTGTATTAGGGCAAAGAGCGCCACAGAAAACTGATAATTGTTGTAGATATTTCTGATGTAGGTGGTTTAACGCTGGCTTGAATTTTGGTATTGTAATTAATTCCTGCTATCAGATGGAGCAAGAAAGTAATGATGGCGGCTTGCACAAGTTTTTCGAGCATGGCAGGTCTCCCTCAAGTGATAGCACTGCAAGTAAAATCCGTTTTTCTAAATACACCCCGTACTCATACATTTCCTAATTTGCCGGGATTTTCTGGAAAATTGCCTGAAAAATTAGTAAATAAACCTTGACAAAATACCAGTTTATAGATATTCGTATGGCATTTTCCTTGTCAGAGCGATCGCTAGATATTTTGTAGTTGATCCTCTCTGGTACAACGGAAGTCATATTCTCAAGACGCTTTTTCTTATAGAAAGTGCCTGGGTTATGATTTACATCTGCCAAATATCAGAGAAAATTAGCTCTCTTGTAGGTGATGACAGCCATTAGCGGGTTGTCATCGATAAAATAGATGTAAATTAGCTATAAGAACGCTGCATGATTCCTATCGTTATTGAACAATCGGGTCGAGGTGAACGCGCCTTTGATATCTACTCACGACTGTTGCGTGAGCGGATCATCTTCTTGGGACAACAGATTGACAGCAACTTAGCTAACTTAATAGTTGCCCAAATGCTGTTCTTGGATGCAGAAGACCCAGAAAAAGACATTTATATGTACATCAATTCCCCAGGCGGTTCGGTAACTGCTGGTATGGGTATTTTTGACACTATGAAGCATATCCGCCCAGATGTCTGTACCATTTGTACCGGATTAGCAGCAAGTATGGGAGCTTTTCTCCTCAGCGCGGGTGCTAAAGGTAAGCGGATGAGTCTACCCCATTCCCGCATTATGATTCACCAACCTTTAGGCGGCGCACAAGGTCAAGCTACTGACATTGAAATTCAAGCGCGGGAAATTTTGTATCACAAGAAGCGACTCAACGACTTTCTCGCTGACCACACAGGTCAGCCAATTGAGCGCATCGCCGAAGACACCGAACGCGACTTTTTCATGTCACCCGATGAAGCCAGAGAATACGGTTTGATTGACCAAGTTATTGACCGTCACTCTGCGGGTAGCCGTCCAATGGCTGTTGTTTAGTCATTGGTCATTGGTCATTAGTCATTAGTTGTAGGGTGGGAATTATAATTCTCACCCTACTAATTTATTTAGATTCATCTATCGCTGTGGGTTGCGATTCAAGATAATTGAGAAATTCTAATAATTCTTCTTCGGTTAATAAAACTCGCGATCGCTTACTATATGTTTTCATGAGATAATCTCTTCCCCACTCTACACTCACATCTAATCGCTGCATTTCTTGATCAGTTTTAGCTATAACTTGAATAAAAAAATCTTCTCGTGATGATGGTGTAGGTTGAGCTTATAAGTATCTCAGAAAATCCAGTAATTCTAATTCGGTTAGTAAAGTCCGCCCTCTCTTGCCATAAGTTTTAATGAGATAATCTCTTCCTGTTTCCGGTGTCCAGCCTAAACGTTGAAGTTCAACATCTGTTTTGGCAATCACATCAGATAAATTTACTGGTTTCATAACTTTCTTAATTTTTTAGTGGCTATTAGTCATTAGTCCTTACCAATGACAAAGGACTAATGACTAATGACAAATAACTAATTAAAACCCCGCAATCGGATCAGGTTGAGATTGTAGATATTGTAAAAAACTGTACAATTCGTCTTCTGTTAATAAAGTACGCCCTCGCTTATTGTAGGTTTTAATCAGATGTTCCCTTCCCTGTTCTGGTGTCCAGCCTAAACGTTGCAGTTCAACATCGGTTTTAGCAATCACATCAGATAAATCAACTGCTTCCGCTTTCTTTTTTCTCTTACTAGTTCCTGTTGGAGTAGTGGTAGTTTCCGAAGAATTATAATTGCGGGGTGTAAATGGTGTGACATTACTTGCATTTATCCCCGAAAAAGTTGGCGTTTCTGGCTGATGGGGAACTTCGATTTCTAAATTATCTGGCGGGGGAATAAATGCAGGTTCTCGACTAGTCGTCAAAGGTAAGCTAGGACTCAAATCTGGAGTATAAGTATCAGTACTTAGTCGGTTTGCGGCAAATAAATCTGGTTCGAGATTTTCACTACTAGAAGATGCTGGAGATATTGCTGTTGTGCTAGTAGTTAATTCCAAATCTCGATCTTTCGGAGATGAATAAGTAGATTCATGTACATTTACTGTTGTGTTAATAACAGGAGTTGGTTGTACAGGAATTGTTGCTTTGGGAGATGATTCAGCCTGAGTTTGTCCCGAACTTGTCACACCTAAAACCATTAGCGCTCTATTCCGTGCTTGGTCTTCTGCGGCTTCTACTGTATCTGCTGCTGCCAAACCAGTAGCACGGATTACACCGTCAATTTGGACACTAGCTCTCACAATATATTTGCCTTGAAAAATGTCTACTAATTCGGAAATTAAACTGCCGTTGGGATACAAGCTCTGAAATTGAGCCAACATAATACTGCCACCAATAATCTAATGTCTGCTAAATATCTATAATCAAGACTTACGCCTAAAAATTATCTGTCAAAACTGGGTTTAGGAGTGTAAGGGTTTGGGAAACCTACACCTCTATACTTTTACACCTTGTCCCAACCCTTGATTTTTCGTGTTCATAGGTAAGTCTTAACTTTGTGTCCATCGCCCAAGTTTGAGAAATTTGTAACTGTAGTGGGAGATAACCGAGTTTGTCCACAGTGAATCTATGGAAATATTTTAATTTTAAGTCCCAAATTCCTTTGTCGGCAGAGAAAAATTTAATTAAATTTAAGTTTTTAGCAGATTTATTGATCACCCCAATAAATGCGATCGCCTACTAAAACTGCCACAGCACTTGAGCGCCAATTTTTCTGGTATCTTAAACTGCAAGGTGACGTTTTTGCTGTGTTTGTGTGTTGTAATTGCGGCAGTAGCTATTTTTGTGGCGAAATTATTGACTACTGTCCCTATTAAGTAGGTGATCTCACCTTCAATGCTATACTATTTACCTAATTCTCTATTTAGAATTATTTCTTAGAAGTACGCTCTAAATCTACAATAATGGAGATAAGGTTCGCCCTCACTGCTTGTATGACTGCTGGCCTAATTGTTACCGATTCTACAGATGGGAAAGTTAGGTTTATCGGCAGTTTCTCCTAGTTAAAAATCAGAGTCTGATGGCGTAAAAGCACCTTCAAGCTAGACAATCAAACACCTGTGGTTTTTCCTACCTAGCGCTTTTGGGCGGTGTGGAGAGTAATCCTAAAGCCAGCCTCTCAAAAACCCTTAGCGTAATCACTGAGTAGGTAAAACCCCCTTATCAGGCGTACTTTATCAGTTTGGTTAAGTGAAGGAGCAAAAAACGCCAGCTAACTCTGAAATGGTCGTGCAGTGAGAAGTTCCAAGATTTCGGGAGTGGCTTTATCTCAAGGTAGGTTGACTTCCAGGGCGTGGAACTTCACAGAACCATGTCTCAGGGCAATTCGTTTCGAGTTAGATAGTGTCTGTAGACCGTGAGGGTATACAGAACAGAACCAGATTAAACCAACATGATGTTTTGACCAAAGGTCGGTTCACTGCATGGAATTTTCAATCGCTACACTCCTTGCCAATTTCACCGATGATAAATTGGTAGCTCGGAAAGTTTTAGAAAAGAAACTTGGCTGCGAAGATGAAGATAGTTTACAAAAGCTGCATATTGCCTTAGAAATACTCGAAAAAATCGGGATTTTGGTCAAAGAACGGGGCAAATATCGCCGCGTGTTTGAAGAAGGGATGATTGAAGCCAAACTCCGTTGTTCTAGTAAAGGCTTTTGCTTTGCAATACAAGATGTAGAAGGTGCAGAAGATATTTACATCCGCGAAAGTCATTTAAGTAATGCTTGGAATGGCGATCGCGTTTTAGTCAGAGTTCTTAAAGAAGGTAGTCGTCGTCGCTCTCCCGAAGGAGAAGTCAAGTTAATTTTAGAACGTTCTAATCACACTTTACTAGCGCGGATTAAACAAGTAGAAAGCGGTTTTCGGGCAGTACCTTTAGATGATCGCCTGTTGTTTGAACTGAAGTTGCAAACCAACGGGATGACTTTTGCTGAAGCTATCGATCATCTCGCCCATGTGGAAGTTCTACGTTATCCGTTAGCACAATATCCACCCATTGGTAGAGTAGTGCAAATTCTGGGTAGCGATGCCGAAGCCGCAGCCGATATTGATTTAGTTACTTGTAAACACGATTTATCCCGCAATTTTTCAGAACCAGTTCAAGAAGCAGCGGCTAAGTTACCCAAAAGGATACTCAAAGCTGACCTGAAAAATAGATTAGATTTACGCGGTTTATTTACCTTAGCAATTACTGGTGTCAATGCTGATGCCAAGCTGGTCGAAAATGCCTTGAGTTTGGAAAAAACTAACAAAGGCTGGCGCTTGGGCTTTCACATTACCGATGTTTCCCACTTTATTCACCCAGACGAAATCTTAGACAGAGAAGCCTTGAAACGGGGACGTTCTGTGTATTTGGGAGATTTAGTATTGCCTATGTTACCAGAAACAGTTGCAGATCGCTGTTCTTTGGTTGCTGGTAGCGATCGCCTGACTCTCTCATTTTTAATCACTATCGATCCCACATCGGGCGAAATACAAGAATGGGAAATTCAGCCGAGTGTAATTAATGTAGACACAGCCATTAATAAAGACAAAGCAGAAGCAGTTCTCAGTGGTCAACCATCTAAAGAATCTGAGGAAGTAGTACAGCTACTCCAAGACCTAGAAAGCCTACACCAAATTGTCAAACAAGTGCGCTTAGGTCGTGGTAGTTTGCAGTTAAATCTGCCCCCAAATCAAAATCCTTACTTTGATGAAGGAATGTTAGGCGCAGTTATCGTCAATGATTTAACAGTGCGATCGCTGCTTACAGAGTTTGTGCTGTTAGTCAACCAACTAATGGCAGAACATTTAAGTGCTTTAGGCATTCCGGCGATTTGGCGAGTTCAAGGCGCACCTGATCCCGAAGATGTCCAAGAAATGCTGAAACTGGCCATCAATTTAGGTGTAGAACTCACATTAGATCCCGAAACGGATATTCAACCCTTAGATTACCAGTTATTAACAAGAGCGTTTGCAGAATCTCCCTCAGAACAAGTGTTAACTTATCTGTTGCAAGATACCCTCAAACCAGCGGGATATACCACCACTAAAAGCAATCACTTTGGTTTGGCACTGGCACAATATACTCACTGTACTTCCCCCTTGCGCCGTTATCCCGATTTGCTATTGCAACGAGTGTACTACAGACTGTTAGAACACGGACGCGATCGCCGCAATACCCGTGTTAAAGACCGGATTAACTTGCGTCATTCTTCTTCCCACCTGGAAGTTAACTGGAACGTCTTACCCCCAGAATTGCAACAAGAACTGCAAAGCGATTTAACCAGGGTAATTATTCAACTCAACGACCGCGAAAAAGAAGTTCAAGAAGCCGAAGCTGACTTAGCAGGGTTACAAAAAGCCCAACTGATGAAACAGCGCATCGGCCAAGTATTCCAAGGTGTAATTACTGGTGTGCAATCTTACGGTTTCTTTGTGGAAATTGAAGTCCCAACCACAGATACACCCAAACAAAAACATCCCAGCGCCCCATTACGGGTGGAAGGTTTAGTTCATGTCAGTTCCCTCAAAGATGACTGGTATGAATATCGTGCCAGACAACAAGCTTTGTTTGGTCGAAAAAATCGCGCTTCTTATAGATTAGGCGATCGCGTCGCCGTCCAAGTCAAAAGTGTTGATTACTACCGTCAACAAATCGATTTAGTCACCGTTGGTAGCGATGGCTTACCTAAAGGATTAGGTAACTCTGGTATTAACGATGACAGAGACGATATTTATTTGTCTCGTGAACTTGAACCTAACGATTTAGAACCATACACTGATGATGAATAAGTTTTGTTAAGAAAACCGCGTGTCACATCACACCAAGCCTTTAATCATCGGCGTAACCGGAGCCTCTGGACTAATTTATGCCGTTCGCGCTCTCAAATATTTGCTTGCTGCTGACTATGAAATTGAATTAGTTGCCTCTAAATCAACTTACATGGTTTGGCAAGCAGAACAGGAAATTAAAATGCCAGCTGAACCAACTCAACAAGAGCAATTCTGGCGCGAACAAGCAGGAGTAGCCGTTGCAGGTAAACTACGCTGTCACCCTTGGAGTGATGTGGGAGCCAACATTGCCAGTGGCTCCTTTCGCACTTTAGGGATGATCATCATCCCATGTAGTATGAGTACAGTTGCCAAGCTCGCTGGTGGTTTGAGTTCTGACTTACTCGAACGCGCCGCAGATGTTCAACTCAAAGAAGGACGCAAACTAATTATCGTTCCCCGCGAAACTCCTTTTAGCCTGATTCATCTGCGTAACTTAACCACCTTGGCAGAAACGGGGGTGAGAATTGTCCCAGCCATTCCAGCTTGGTATCATCAGCCCCAAACCATCGAGGACTTAGTAGATTTTGTCGTCGCCCGGACTTTAGATCAATTAGAGATTGACTGTATCCCCATTCAACGCTGGCAAGGGAGGAAGTAAAAAGGTGAGGCAGTGCGTTGGGCGGATCTCCCGACTTGTTCGCTGAAAGCGTTCCCGAAGGGTAGCAACTGCCGTTAGCGACGCAGGAGCGTCACCCGAAGGGTAAAAGTAAAAATGTAAAAGTAAGATAGACTGTCTTTTACTTTTTTACTCTTACCTTTTGTTTTCATTGACCTAAATAACTTTTAACTTTTGCCTTTTAACTTTTGCCTTGCTTATGGCTGTAATTCGCTTAATCTTATTGGTGGCAATACTAGGAGGACTAACACTGTTGTTAGTGCAGAACTGGTCGCCTGCTATATCGTTAGTATTTTTGGGTATGCGTACTCAACCATTACCCCTAGGGATGTGGATTTTATTTATTACTACTGCGGGTGCATTGACATCTGTATTGATCACTACTTTATTTAAATTGTCGAATTATTTTGCAGGGCAACCACGACAAACTCCATTGAAATCAGCCCCAACTTCTCGGCGTGTCAGAACACCCCGCCGAGAAGAACCGACATCTGCACCTTTTACACCTCCATCATCTGCTAGTGCCAATAAAGCTGCTGCAACTGAAGAATTTGATGATTGGGAAACCAGCAATACAAATGATGACTGGGACTTTGAGGAACAGCCAGAACAAACACCTCCTCCCAGACCAAAAACTGAACCTGTACGCAACTTTGAACCAGAAGAACGCCAACCAGAACCTAAAAGTTCCTCTCAGTCTGGTTCAACTTACTCTTACAGTTACCGCGAACCGAAAAATACTGCTGTAGGCAAGACAGAATCTGTTTACGATGCTGACTACCGCGTGATTATTCCTCCCTACAAACAGCCTGACGAAGAACCCGCAAATGCTAATGACGACGATGACTGGTCATTTTTTGAGGACGATGAATCTGGGGATGACGACAATAAGCCCCGGAAGTGATGAGTCAATAGTCAATAGTCAATAGTCAATAGTAATTTGCCCTTTGTCAAAAGGATAAAATTTCAGACTAGCCTGCGGCAAGCCCTTCGGGTTCAGCAGTCGCTCATGGGGGAAACCCCGAAGACCGTGCTGCCTCACCGCTGCGCGTCTACACACTTCATACTTTTCTCACGGGATTCTTGCTTGACTTTGCCGTTCATCCCAGCTTCCTGCAAAATCATGAAAGCATTAAAGTCTTCCAAGTCATAGCGGGTACTTAATAAATGCCGTAATTGGTTTTCTGCTTCAACTGTTAGATAACCAGTTGCTAAAGCTTGTTGTACAACGTCACGAATTCGAGTCATGGTTGATGCCTCTTAACACACCACATTAATTTGGGCTGAGTCTGGTAGAATACGCATCGGCTTTTGTGTTTAAACCTTTAATTTTGCAAAGCTTGCTTCTGACAAGCTCCAAAATTCAGTCATTTTTTACACCTTGCTCGGTAAAAATTATTGATGAGAGACTAGTTTCAAAGAATTTTAGAATTCCGATAATGTGATGTTAAAAACACAGTGTGATGCCAATCTAAAATTCTCACAGCACAGACCAAAAGCTACGTAGATTTGTATTGACTGAATTTGTTTGCTTAAAGTTTCAAACAAGCTTTATAAAATTTCCGTTAAGTCTAAAGATATCTAAGCAATAACGTCCAAGTCACCTAACAACAGTTAGCAAATTCGTTATAAATTTACTTTTTATTTATTCTGACTTCATCGAATAATAGTTAGGATATTGCCGGGGTTATATTAAATACATAAATTATGGTAATGGCAACACCAGATTCAAACCAAATAGAAGAGGAATTTGTTGAGGCTAAAAGTAATTGGGAGTTAGAAAAGTTATACGTAGATTTAGCCTCAACAAAAGGTAAAGCTTTAACACCTGTAGAAAAGAAATTTCTTCGAGGTTTACTCTGTGGTTGTAGTCCGGCGGAAATTGCCAGTATAGTTTATCAAAGTCGGAGTAGTAGTACCGTTAGAGTCTATTTGTCTAATGGATTATACAAGTATATAGAAGAAATGCTGAGTAATGCCGCTGGTTACTCAGTGAAAGTGAAAAATTGGAGCCGTGTAACTTATTTACTTGAAAAAGCTGGGTATAAAAAATATAGATTTCCATTCCCAGCAGCAATCATTCCCAAACAAGTACAAAAAAACCAAGAGACAGAGTTAGTAAAAATGCCATCAACTTCAATTCAAGATTGGGGTGAAGCAATTGATGTAAGTGTTTTTCAAGGACGAACAACAGAACTGGCGAAAACTCAACAGTGGATTTTGCAAGAAGGCTGTCGCTTACTCTTACTATTAGGTATGGGTGGTATTGGCAAGACTGCTTTTTCGGTAAAGTTAGCACAAGAAATCCAAGAGCAGTTTGATTATGTTATCTGGCGATCGCTGCGTCTTTCCCCTTCCCCAGAGCAGATAATAGAACAACTAATTCAGACTTTATTGCCAAAATCAGACACAGTAATTTCCGAAACCATAGAAGGGCGCATCTCCCAATTGATAGATTTTTTGCGGAATAACCGATGTTTAATTGTTTTAGATAATTTTGATGCAATTTTAGCTAGTAGCGATAATTACCCTACATTCACAACCAGCCATCAAACGATCAAAAATTCCTTTCCTCCCTTTCTCCTCCCAAAAATTCAATATCGTCCAGGATATGAACTATATGGAGAATTAATTCAACGGGTTGGAGAATCTCAACATCAAAGCTGCTTAATATTAACCAGTCGAGAAAAAACTCCAGAAATAGCAGCCTTAGAAGGCGTTACACTACCTGTGCGTTGTTTGCGATTAACTGGCTTAAATCAATCAGAAAGTCTGTCAATTCTGAAATATAAAGGGTTATTTAACATCTCAGAAGATAAATTCCGCGTTTTGTCAGAACAATATGCCGGGAACCCGCTATTTCTCAAATTAATAGCCACGACGATTCAAGAGTTATTTAATGGCAATATTGATGAGTTTACTGCCCAGGGAACTGTCGTTTTTGGCGAGATTCGCGCCATATTAGATCACCAGTTCCATCGTTTGTCGCAATTAGAAAAGCATCTTATGTACTGGTTGGCAATGAATCAAAATGCTGTTTCTGTGCAGCAATTGCAGAAAAACACCATACCGGGTTTATCACCTAGATTGTCGCAAAGATTAATCTTAGAAGCGGTGGATTTATTACACAAGCGCTCCCTTATAGAACAACAAGCTTCTAGCTTTTCGCAAACTCCAGTGTTGAGGGAGTATATGATTGAGCGCTTAATCGAAGAAAACTTGACATTAAGCGAAGAACAAGAAAGCTACTTTTTGATGAGTCAGACAATTTTTGCCGCCCATTTAAAAAACCATATTAAACAGAGTCGTCTGAATGCCGAGATTTAAAGTAAAGTGAGGAGTTGAGAATTTACTGGAGTAAAGGGACTGGTGAGCAGCTTATTGCGGGGAGTCAGCCTGTACTTAATTGGGATGATGGGCGCTGGGAAAACAACAGTAGGGCGGTTATTAGCACAGCAATTGGGTTATGGATTTGTTGATACGGATGATGTGATTGCTCAAGCCACAGGTAGATCCATCACTCAGTTATTTGCTGAAGAAGGGGAAGCAGCATTCCGCCAGTTAGAAAGTGATGTTTTAGCACAAGTTAGCGCCCATATTAATTTAACAGTAGCTACAGGCGGCGGAATTGTGCTGCGGCGAGAAAATTGGAGTTACTTGCGTCACGGTTTAATAGTGTGGCTAGATGTGCCAGTAGAACTACTCTACAATCGTTTAGCTGAAGATACTACACGACCACTGCTGCAAGATCCTGATCCGCGAGGTAAATTGCGATCGCTCCTCGAACAACGCCAACCACTTTACTCTCAAGCTGATTTGCACATTATGGTACATGAAGGGGAAACACCAGAGCAAATCGCTAACAGAGTCATGGAAGCAATTCCTAGCGTACTGAAAAATAATACATCTCACCAGCACAAAGAAAATTGAGCGATCGCCACCCTATATGTATCTCTGCTGGTTCTAAATTGTGTTTTTTAAGTATTTGATTATTCGGGTATACCTAACGCTTGCTTCAAATTCTCAAATGTTAATTCATTTAATTGTTCGAGCAATTCCTCTACGCCTGCGTCACTATTTTGGTGCATCTTCTCAAAGAAACTTTGATTAACTTTATTAAATCCAGTTTGAAGATTTTTAAATAGTGTTTTCAATGCTTTTGGCTCAAGTTTAGCAACAGTAATACCATTGTCTCTAGCGCGGTCAATATTTTTATTTAGGTACTCTATTGCTTTCATCTTCTGTTTATCTTCAGGGTCTTTGTTAAACTTAACTCCTGGAGCAATTTTTAATCCAAGTTGTGCTGACGCACCTAATGCTTGTGCATAAACATCACCAGAATTTTTACATAAGCCATCAAAAGCAAGTCCCACAGTCGAGAGGTAAATCATGATGCTTTCACCATCAAGTACAGGATCTTGTACTCTTAGCTAAGGCAAACTCACATAGACATACAGAATTTACATAGTTATTGGTTTCGTATTCTGCCAAAGCCCATGTATGATAAACTTTTCTATCCTTTTTTTCTAAAGTGCATTTTCGGAAGATATCTACAGCTTTATCACTTCTACCATTGTCACGACAAAGTTGAGCCAAATTAGTAAGAAGGTGTTCGTCTATGTTTTCTGAGTACAAATCATCAGCAATTCTAATTGCTAAATCAATTCTTTTAGGTTCGTTATTAGCAAAGTGACCTGGAAAGTTATATTGCCAGTTATGTATCTCTTGCCCTTTTCTGTCAATGACAGTACCTAGCAATTTCTGAGCAGATGTAGCTAATCTAGGATATATTTTATCCTCAAAATCTATTGAGTAAGGAGAGTGCGACATAAGCTCATAGACAACCTCTGCTATACTTCGCTGACGTGTTAAAATCGGCTGTTTCTCCTTTTCGGGCAAAATAATTTCATTGCCAAGCTCTTCTAGAATATCTGAACGTAACTGAGTTAGTTTATAGTTAATAGCCTTAGCTAAGACATGTGGTTTTAAATAACTGAGTCCTTCTTTGTGCATTGCTACTATGCAAGCATAGGCATCTAGAATTAATTGATATTTTGGTTTTTTCTTAATATCTGTCAGTATTTTTTTTAGTCGCCATTGTACTCCTTCCTCTACAGTTTTATTTTCACAAATCCGCAGCATAGCTGCTAAATAAAATCTTTCAGTGTCTGATTTCTGTTCTTCCAGTAATTTATGGATAAGATTAGCTTCATCCTCATCTTGATATTCTAATTTGCCTGCTGCTTTCCAAGCTCTGATAATTTTTTTTGCTTCTTCGTCTGTCAATTCACCCATTTCTTGTGGAGCTTCCAGATGCTTTTCCCAACAGTTCCGCTCTCCGCCCCCTAGTTTTTCGCCATAAGTTTTCCACACAGTATCTCGACAGCAAAGTAAAAACTCAATATCTCGACGACCTAAAGATTCACAGCATAGGTTATAAATTATTTTAATCAGTTGTGTAGAAGGATCATCAAAAACTATCAACCATTTCTCTTGAATATTTGATAGAGGTAATTGCCCTAAAAGAATCTTAAAGTGTTCAAGGTTTTTTGGGTCATCTGCTTCCCACCAAATAATGCGAAAATTAGAGCTAGTCTCAGGCTTAACTAAGCAACAAACAGTCTGACGTAATACAGTTGATTTACCTTCGCATCCAGGGCCAAGTAACAACGTCACACGTAATCCAGACTTTGATCTGTTTAAGAAACCTACCAATTTATTTACCATATCGCGACGTGGAATCTTTTCATCCATTGCTTCTGGCCAGCCTGGTTCGTACACATCAAAAAATCTGGCTCTTAAATCGTCAGTAATTTTCTTAGCTTCTTCGTCAAGAAACTCTGCTGTGATTTCAATCAATCCATAATTCTTGAGACTTTCAGGTAGAGGCTCCCTAGCTGCTTTAGCTGTAAGCGATGGTGAAGGTTTTAATTGAGTTGGAGATGGCTGGGAAGTCTCTGTTGTTTCATCAATATCACGCTTGTTGATTAACCGTGGAGTTAGGTGTTCTCCAAGACCTGCAATCTGAATTTCACTGCAACCGTGTTCAAATGCCACCTCAAATGATTTCCCAGATCCTAGAGCAGATAGAGCAGAGTAAAAACCTCTCGCAAATTTAATGGCAGCTTCATCTGAAATCGCATTTTCCATACCTATCACATAATAGTTGACGTGTTGCGCGATCGCTTCGGCCTGTATTTTCGAGTGACAGCTGTTAAGAACAACACACTCCACACTTGGAAATAGCTTGAATAATCTTGCTAATGCTTGTGCATCGACAGTCTTTGACTGATTAGTTTTATCATCGAAAAATACTAGACCTTCATCTTCCACACCATGCCCAGAAAAATGAACAATCTGTGGCTTGATCTGAAGCATTTGCGATTGAATCTCGCTAACTTGCACTGCTAAATTTTGCTGGAAGTCAAATTTGCTGCGATATTTAGATTTTTGCAATTCTTCCCGAATGGCCTTTACTTCTTCTGTTAAACGCAGTGATGGTGTATTTTGAGGACTTGCTGCTAAAAATAAGATTATTCTTTTTTTAACCATTTTGATATTTTTTGCTGAGTCAGCAGCCGGAGTAAATTGTGGGTATTTTATACATTTTGTCCCAAAAACATGGATTTGAGTCCAGGGATTGATGGAAAAATCATGTTCTCGTGGTTTTGAGAGTCCTGACTCATTGTTTATTCATTTGAGATTTCGGAATTTTCACACAGGGCTGTTACTAATGCCTCTAAGCCATGTTGGCTAGTGAAGTAGGTGAGATGATCGCAAGCTGTGTCTGGCAAAATAATTCTGGGTTGGGGTGTACGGTTTTCACTGACACTTTTAATACTTTCTAGTGTCACTGCTATATCGTTTGGTTGTTGAAGAAATACCAAATCTACTACACCATCTACAGTTGAGCCAAACAGTTTTTGTATCAGTCGCTGTATCTGGCTGGATTGTCTTCCAGGTTCAGTTTGTAATGCTTCTGGTCGAATCGAGCGATCGCCTGCAATGATGGTATATTTAACGCCAGGGTCAGGATTTGTAGCGAGGCTTTGGATAAAAGAACTTTCGGGATTCATCTGATCCAAAGCGCGATCGTTTAATTCTAAAAATGCGACTAATGCAGCAATAATTTTTGTCGGCCAAATGACTAAGGAAAGTTGATTCAATCCAATACCCAGAAATGCGAAAGCCAAATCTTGAATGTTAGGCCAAGGAGAACCTGCATTCGGTGTACCTAACATAACCAAGTGTTGTACTATTTGATTTCCCCCTTGTCTTTCAATAAAAGTGCGGGAAATTAAACCACCCATTGAATGAGCAACAATATGTAATTGTTTTCTGTGGTTGGCTCCTAACCCAATTTCTGCTAATCTTTGTTTGAGTAATTTAGCGTTTTCTTCAATTGTGGTATGCAGATTTTCATAGTCGCAGGCTAACACTAAATCATATTTATCTCTTAGGGTTCTCTGTTGTCCATTTTCTATCAATCTTGCTTCTTTAACACTGGTGACTAAACTTTTTGTATCACCGATGATGCCATGAATATAGAGTAAAATTTTTTCAGATGCTTCGACTTTGGTTTTAATGATTTCTTGATTGTCCTCATAAGACACATATCCATTTGATGAAACTTCTACTACTCTCACAAGTGGATAGGAAAAATCTTTGCCTACAGTTTGATAAAGCAGTTTTTGAAAAAGTATCTTAATTGAACCTTGTAAACTCCGACTATCTATTGTTGGCTGAGGTAAGCGTTCTAAGACGATTTCTGTTTTGCCATTGACTAATTTGGCTTTACCCAAGGGTAGGAAAAACTCTCCATCATACGCAATTGGCAATATATGTTCGTTTGGTGTTATTGATGTGCTAACTACTATTGTGATGGGATTTTCTGGTGTGACATCTGCGTAATTTTCGACATCAGTTACTTCTAAAACGTTTAATCTTTCAGGACTGCGAGTAGTATTGAATTCAAATGGTTGAGCCAAGTTTGGGTCTTGGAGGAGAATAGACGGCAATAATTTGCTATTTACATATCGACTACTGGGAGGCAAAGAACTGAGGCTAAATTTTCCCTTAAAACTTGCATGTCCATGTAGTTGGACACCATGAAATATGGTAGTATTTTCTGACTCTTTTATTTCCACTCCAACTGGTGGTTTAATTATAGAAATCTTAATTTCCTGAGTCATCCAGTTATCAATATAAGTATCTGGATCTTCCGTCTGACGAGTATATACTTTGTTGATTAAACGGTTGATAGTTCCTGATAAACCGAGAGAACGACGTGTAGGAGGTGGAGAATCAAATCCTGGTTGTTGCAGCAAACTCGCATCAAATTCTCTCGTACTAACAATTAATTTGAAAACTGAATTATAGTCAGTAATTCCACTATTTAAGTAAGTTCTAGGAATGACTAAATTTAATCTTTTACCCTTAACGGTGTGACCATCACTGTCTCTTGGAGGTAAACGTAAACTCCTCATCTCTATAAAAAATTTAGGAATCTCTACTGCATAATTTCCTGCTAATTCGATTATCTGAAAATATAAGTCTTGTTCGCTGTGATTCGTAACTTGTATTTCTATTTGTGGAGGTTCTAGCCTGTTATTTCTCAAGGTGTATTCTCCCCGCATCTCGGAAATTTCCTGTTGTGAGGAATATTGTTGATTTCCAGAAGTAATAATCACTTCCATCTCTACCTCTCTAGCTTTAATTTGACTAGTAGGTGGAGTTTTCATTTCTAAAATATTTGTCCAACGCGCTATATTCTCTAAACGTCTGATGATTTGTTCTGCACGTTGTCTAGTATATGCTTGCGTATCTGGTATTTCGGGAACAGCTGCAACTAAGGGATGTTTATCAGCAGCTTCTAAAATCCAGTATTGACCGTTAGTAGCTTCTACATAATAATTGGCATTTTCCGATGATTCTGCTTCTCGAACAAATAAGGAAGCTGAGAGTGCTGGACGAGCTAATTCTATACCTGCATCATCACCTTGAAAATATACTTGCAACTGCGGTAAAGGCACATCTGTAACAACTGCCCAATAAGGTTCATCTTGAGATAAGTTGGCGTTATTGTCGTTTAATTCAACTTTGCTAATTTCCGTTTCTACATGAGTGATTGTAGCTTGACAAATTGCATCAGAAATTTGACGCAACTGTTCTGATGTGCTGGCTTGGGGAAAAATAGCTAATAAAGTTTGTCCTTCGGTAATGGGACGAATACCATGTAAGATACCACCGTCAATCTTCCAACTATGATAAGTTTCGCTGTCATAAGTTAGGGTAAAGTAGTTTGCACATTCACCGATCGCACCCCCTAAAAAAATTTGCCTTAAATCTTCTGGTGCTGCTTCTATTTGCGGTGACTGCTCGTTAATTTTACCAGTGATTAAGGCGTTAATATCTCGGACTAAATTTGTATATGATAAATTACTATCAGTCCGTTGCAATGCTTCTGTTAAAAAGTAAGAAAAAGCACCATAGCGTTTATTATCTTTGCCTGTATATTCTTTTGCTGTTTGATGGGAACGACAAGCCGCGATCGCAATATGTCTTGGTAGCTGATAATTATTACTTAAGCGGTAATTTAGCCATTCTGCTGGAAAAATAAATTCGGTTAAATTTCTGAGTCGTCTATCTCCAGGCGTTTGACGTTCTGTAACTTCTGGCGCTCTTGTTGCTGTGCCAGAATGACAACAATCCAAAACAATTAAAATATGTGGATTTTTCTTTGCTACCTGTTCAATTAAATAGTTTAATTCTTTATCTGCTAAATCTCGACTTCCTTCTGTTCGGCTGTCATAGCAAACCAATGTTTCAAGTTTACGGTCTGATTGTATAGTCCAAAAAACTTCTGGTGCTGGTTCAAAAGAACCATGACCTGCATAATAAAACAATACAACATCTTCACTACCAGCATTGCATAGATGTTGCTGAAATCCATCAATAATTGCTTGACGTGTTGCCAGTTCATTTGTTAGCTTCCAAGGAGATTTAGCGTCTTCTACTAATTCCCAATGATCTGCACTAGCAATTCGGTTACGTAAATATGTTTCTATTGCTTCGATATCATTGACGCAACCATTTAAGGCACTAACTCCTTGAGAATCAGGATGGTAATTATTAATACCAACTAGTAAAGCATAAATTCTAGGCATAGATACTTATCTCATATATGTATTTATAACCGTAAATTAGATCACGGTCAGTTACCTGTTATTTTTTGAAACTGGGTGTAAAGTTTTGTTTTCAGGAAAATTTAAGAGGTTTCAACACATATATCTCTTCTGTAACCTTGATAGGACTTACGCAACGCCGATAATGTTATTGTGACTGGAACGGAGTGTAGGGAAGCAATTCCATCATTAGGGGGGATTACTTCCCTATCCCTCGTAATGACGGAGTTATGTTATTTTTGTGTAAGTCCTGCTTGACTTAAAGCCGTGAATTTTCGTTTTCACCCGTCAGCCCTAACAGAGAGATTGTGACCAGTGAAAAAGTCTTCTACACTGACTGCATAAGTTTTAAATCTCAACCATGATGGTCAACGATATTGAGTATATCAGGCAAGCTGAAGCTACTCGTGTGCGGGTACTTAGCGAAGCACTACCTTACATTCAACAATTTGCTGGACGCACTGTAGTTGTTAAATATGGTGGTGCAGCGATGAAAGACAGCACCCTCAAGGATAAGGTGATCCGCGATATTGTTTTTTTATCTTGTGTTGGCTTGCGCCCAATTCTTGTGCATGGAGGTGGCCCCGAAATCAATAGTTGGTTAGATAAATTAGGCATAGAAGCCCAATTTAAAAATGGTTTGCGAGTTACCGACGCGCCCACAATGGATGTGGTGGAAATGGTTTTAGTCGGTCGAGTGAATAAAGAGATTGTGTCTTTGATTAACCAAGCTGGTGGTATGGCTGTGGGACTATGTGGTAAAGATGGTAATTTAATTACTGCCCGTCCCCAAGGTCAAGAAGGCATCGGCTTTGTGGGGGAAGTCAGCGGTGTTAATATCAAAATTTTAGAAACCCTTTCGAGCAATGGCTATATTCCGGTAGTGTCGAGTGTCGCTGCTGATGAGACGGGACAGGCTTATAACATTAACGCAGATACTGTTGCTGGAGAAATCGCTGCGGCGCTGGGGGCAGAAAAGTTAATTTTGCTTACCGATACGAGAGGGATTTTAAAAGATTATAAAGATCCGTCTACGTTGATTCCGAAAGTAGATATTCGGGAAGCACGAGAACTGATTGTGAGTGGTGTAGTCAGTGGGGGGATGATTCCCAAAGTTAATTGTTGCGTGCGATCGCTCGCCCAAGGAGTCCGAGCTTCACACATTATCGATGGTCGGATTCCCCACGCCCTTTTACTCGAAATTTTTACCGATGTTGGGATTGGGACAATGATTTTGGGTTCGCAGTTTATTTAACTTTTTTGTCCTTTGTCATTTGTCCTATGTTCTTTGGCTTAACAAATGACTAATGACTAATGACTAATGACAAAGGACTAACGTCATTACCAAGGACTTCTGATGATTACCCGCGATCGCCCTCTAAATGGTGTCCGCTGCCAGGAATTATTGATGATTACTGGATTGACTATGGTTGAATCCTTAATAATGGGATTGATTAAAGTCGGGTTTACCAGTGTGGAATTATTGAACATGTTATGCCTAACTTGAGGATAATAATCAGGATAGATAGTGCTGGGATAGATAGCCTTGGGGTAGATAGGCTGGGGGTAGATAGGCCCACTCGGTAATAATCCTGTTGAGGGATCTACGGGCATGGGTGTGGGAATCGGACTACCATAAATAAATGAACCAACAGCAGGTGGCTGACTCACACCAAATGGATTGCTGCGATCAATCACAATATATTGTGCTGAAGCTGGAGCAATTGCGGTACTCATCAATACCAGAGTAATTCCTGCTCCTAGCCAATTGAGTTGAGATAGCTTGATACTTACCATATTTTGCTCACCTGCATTGAATAATTAGGGGTTTTTACAGATGACTACTAGTTAAAATTTTAAAAGTTTATTTACTGGAAGAGAGCCAGCTTTTGAAAAGATTACAAAAAGATTACTGGCATTGGCAAAATTAAAGCAGTGCTGATTTAGTATGCAAGAAGTGAGTGAACAAAGTTTAGAAATTGCCAGAAAGCGTTACCAAGCCGGGAGACTTGCCTTTGAAAATGGGCAATATCGAGAAGCTGTCGAAAATTTGGAAAAGGCCAGCGCCTTGTTAGTTCGCAATTCCCGCCTAGGGGGCGAAGTGGAAATTTGGCTAGTAACAGCTTATGAAGCTGCCGGCAGAAATGAAGAAGCGATCGCGCTTTGCAAACAACTCCAACGACATCCCCACTCAGAAACTAACAAACAAGCTCGGCGATTGCTTTACATTCTACAAGCACCAAAGCTGAAACGACCAAGCGAATGGATGACCGAAATTCCAGATTTAGGTGCGTTGTCAGATAATGAATCCAAAGTGCGTATTGCTGCTAATCCCCCCAAATCTTCAGCCAAGAAAAAACCTGCTGAAACCGAATTTGTTGATCTTAGTCAAGTGAATACCAAAGATAATCGCTTTATTTGGGTAGCGATAACAGCTATTGGATTAATTATCTCATACTTAACTTGGTTGGCTTTTTAAAGTACTTCTAGTAAAAATAAAAAGTCAAGATTAGTTAAGTTATTTGACTAAATCCCATGAATAAGGATAAAGGATGAAAAAAGGGAAAAAATAAAATAGGAAATTAAAATTTCCTCCTTTGCACTTTATCCTTAATCGACTTTTCTAGGAGAAATACAGTGATGAATTTTTCTAAGTTGGGAAAGATGTTGATGTGGTTAATTCGACCATTAGGCTTGTTCAACTTAAATATAGGACGCAGTGGAAACAAGCTTTTTGCTACTCGCAAGCCTTTGCTGTGGCTAGTCGTGTTAACATCCTTATTGCTATCTGGTTGCGTTAAGTATGATGTTGGCGTGAACTTTAACCACTCCAATAGCGGCGAACTAGTGCAGCATATTAAATTAGGTGAACGACTCACTAGTTTTAGTGGTGATTATATATATGCCTGGTTAGATAGTATAGAAAGCCGTACCCGTAAACTGGAAGGTAAAGTCCGCAGAATTTCTCAAGAAGAAGTGATAGTGACAATTCCCTTTAGTAATGGTCAAGAATTACAAACTAAATTTAATGAGTTTTTTAATTCTCATAACAATCAAAAAGTAGCAGCTACAACCAGCGAAACTGATTCTGAATTACCCAAGATTGAATCAAATTTGCTGTTATTCCAGAATAATTTTTTACTGTTAGTTCGGAATCGATTAATTTATGATTTAGACTTGCGATCGCTGTCCTTAATTGCCAGCAAAGGTAACGTTCTCGCAGATACAGGTGCAATCCTTGATTTGGAATTTAGCTTAAACACCCCGTGGGGTGCGAAAAATATTCAACTCACCGAAAATGCTGTTGAACCAGAAAAACAAGGGAATCAACTGCTATGGCGACTCCAACCCGGTGAACTCAACCATATAGAAGTCGTCTTTTGGCTACCTAGTCCTCTGGGTATTGGTGCTTTGTTAATTGTTTTGTTCGTGTGGGGTGGACTGTACCTCAGATATACTTTTATGCCAGATCCCCGAATTCAGTTTGCGCCACAGCCAACTGCTACAGAATCTCAGTAGCAATAGCTGAAGCTAACTGGACTTTGCCTCGAATTACAACTGATCAAGGGGCAACTTTACGACTAGTACAACAACGTTGTACTAGTCGTAAAACACCAAAAGTCTGTTCAATGGTCTAAATTACTTCGAGGTAAACCTTCAACCTTGTAACAATGAAACAGTCCAGACGAATAAATTATAAAAAAATCTTTCAACAAAAGCGCGATCGCATTTGCATATAATTTTTCTTGCAAAAGTCCTCTTAGACAGATGAACAGGTGTAAACTCTGCATCTAAGATACGAAAACTAAATTGCTCCTGAGACCAGGAACGGGTTTATGATGAATGCAAATTCTCATATTTGGACACTGACACCTACAGATGTCTACAAAACTCTCACAACTACTCCCCAAGGTATCAGCGAAGCAGAAGCTAATTTAAGATTAAAACAATCTGGTTATAACGAACTTCCTGAACCGCAAACACGCCCGTTAATTCTGCGTTTTATTGACCAATTAACGCATTTTATGGCGTTGCTGTTGTGGGTGGCAGGGATTTTAGCTTTTATTTCCCAAACACCGGAATTAGGCTGGGCAATTTGGGCAGTTATCTGGATTAATGCTATTTTTAGTTTTTGGCAAGAGTTTCAAGCCGAAAAAGCTTTATCAGCCCTGAAAAAAATCTTACCTTCTCAAGCCAAAGTTTATCGGGATGACAAATTAACTGTGATTCCTACCCGTGAACTAGTTAGCGGCGATGTGATGCAGTTAGAAGAAGGTGATAAAATCTCCGCAGATGCCAGACTTGTAGAAAGTCAATCTTTATATGTAGATGTCTCTATCCTCACCGGAGAATCTTTACCAGTTCCCCGCATTAGCGAACCTGTCACCGCACTCAATATTCATGCTTCCGAAGCCAGTAACTTAGTATTTGCAGGTTCTAGCGTTGCTTCTGGTCGGGGACTGGCGGTGGTATACGCTACAGGTACTCATACAGAATTTGGTCAAGTCGCCCATCTCACCGCCAATGTGCAGCGAGAAGCCAGTACTTTAGAAGTGCAGATTTCCAGAGTAGTTCACATCATTACCCTCATCGCTTTGAGTATGGGTGTGGTGATATTTCTCCTAACTAAGTTGCTGGTGGGAATGCAACTACGCGAAAGTTTCATTTTTGCCATTGGGATTATTGTGGCATTTGTCCCCGAAGGCTTACTTCCTACCGTGAGTTTAGCTTTAGCCATTGGTGTCAGGCGTATGGCAAAAAAGAATGCTTTAGTGCGGCGTTTATCTGCGGTGGAAACTCTCAGTGCAACAACGGTAATTTGCACCGACAAAACTGGGACTTTGACGAAAAACGAAATGACTGTCCGCCAATTGTGGGTTCCCAATACGCAAATTGATGTGACTGGCGTAGGTTATGAACCTAAAGGAGAAGTCGAAATTCCCTCTCCTGAATATGAATTTCAGGCGCAGTTAATGTTGGCTGGTGCGGCGCTTTGTTCTAATGCGCGGTTAAATCATCCCCCTAATTCTAATCAATGGCAAGCAGTCGGCGATCCGACAGAAGCAGCGTTATTAGTAGCCGCAATTAAAGCTGGTTTGAATTTGGAAGGTTTGCAACACCAAGCACCCAGAATTCGGGAAATCCCGTTTGATTCTCATCGCCGGATGATGACGGTTTTGCTAGAAGGAAAATTGCCGCTGGCAAATATGGAAAATTCTCAGTGTCTCATTTTTACCAAAGGCGCACCATTAGATGTATTGCAACATTCGCGGTATTTATGGCACAAGGAAGAAAAGCAGGAACTAACAGAAACCCAGCGCGAGGAAATTGTTGCAGCGAATGATCAACTAGCAAGTCAAGGTTATCGCGTTCTGGGAGTTGCCACAAGACAAGGTAGTGCAGAATTAAACCAGCCAGATGATCTGTTGGAACAAGATTTGACTTTTTTAGGATTGGTAGCGATGATTGACCCACCGCGCCCAGAAGTTGCCGATGCGATCGCTCTTTGTCATCGTGCCGGAATTCAGGTGACAATGATTACAGGTGATTATGGGTTAACCGCAGCTGCGATCGCGCAACGCATTGGTTTAGTTAATGGCAAAGTTAGAACCATCACAGGTGAACAATTAGGACATCTTTCAGATACACAATTACGGCAAATCCTCCACAAGCACAAAACTGGGTTAGTATTTGCCAGAGTCATGCCAGAACAAAAACTCAGGTTAGTCGAAGCATACAAAACCCTTGGTCATGTCGTCGCTGTGACTGGCGATGGTGTCAACGATGCCCCTGCTTTACGCGCTGCAAATATCGGCATCGCAATGGGAATGAGTGGTACAGATGTTGCCCGTGAAGCTGCGGATATTGTTCTCATCGATGATAATTTTGCGACCATCGTCTCTGCTATTGAACAGGGTAGGGCAG
This sequence comes from Nostoc sp. C96, assembly GCF_059384975.1. Taxonomy (NCBI): domain Bacteria; kingdom Bacillati; phylum Cyanobacteriota; class Cyanophyceae; order Nostocales; family Nostocaceae; genus Nostoc; species Nostoc sp. C96. The sequence goes on from NZ_CM182020.1 coordinate 5,376,766, forward strand.
TGTATCAAAACATCCGCAAATTTATGACTTATATTCTCGCCTCTAACATGGCAGAGTTTCTCCCCTTCCTCGCAATGGTGTTTCTGAAAATCCCACCAGCTTTGTTAATTTTGCAAATCTTAGCCATTGACTTAGGCACAGATATGATTCCTGCACTAGCATTAGGTGCAGAAAAACCAGAAACTGGTTCAATGGAATTACCACCCCGCAAAAAATCCCAAGCACTGTTAGATAAACCCTTACTACTGCGTGCTTACTGCTTTTTAGGACTCCTGGAAGGTTTAGCCGGAATGGCAGGATTTTTCTTTGTGTGGTGGACGAATGGTTATAACATTCCCCAATTACAAGCCATCAGTCCCAGCATTTTATCTCACTCAGCCAGTGCAGCCACAATGGCGATTTATCACCAAGCCACAACCATGACTTTAGCCGTAATTGTCGCTTGTCAAGATGGAAACGTTTTCGCCTGTCGTTCCGAACGCTTTTCTATTTTGCGCTTGGGCTTTTTCACCAACCGCTTAATTTGGATAGGAATTGCTGTGGAATGGTTCCTCATTCTCTCAATTATTTATTCTCCTACCCTGCAAACAATCTTCTCAACTGCACCTTTACAACCTTCTTACTGGTTGATATTGCTATTTTGTCCGCCATTCATATTAATAGCCGACGAATTACGAAAGCGAATTATAGTCAAAATTAACCATCACTAGATTTAGCGCCTTTGCGTCTTTGCGCGAAATTTAAATAATATTCCGCAAACCATTAACTAATCTTTCTATCCCTGCTTTGGCTGTATTTTCTTGTAATGCACCATAAGCAACGCGCAAATAACAGCCATTTTCCATTCCAAAAGTTGTACCAGGAATCACCGCAACTTTGTGTTCTTGAATTAATCTTTTCACCAACTCAAACGCATCCATTTGCGTATGCACTTTGAGAAAGAAATAAAACGCACCATCAGCTTGGGCAATAGTACATAAACCTTGGAGATGGTTCAGCGAGTCTATCACTAACTGACGCACTTGGGAAATTGCCCCAAGATTTTCCTTTAAATACTCATCTTTAGCCTGTAATGCACCTAAAGCAGCATACTGCGAAACCACAGGCGGACAAATCAAAATAGTATCTTGAACTTTTTTGACAGCCACAAGCAAATGTTTCGGAATTACCATGTAGCCAATGCGCCAACTCGCAAAACCATAAGCTTTGGAGAGACTGTAGAGAGAAATTGTATGATTGCTACTACCAGCAAATGCCCCTGGTGAAATATGTTTGACACCGTTGTAGGTAAAATATTCATAAGCTTCATCGCTGATGTGGTAGATATGGCGATCGCTACAAATTTGATTTACTTGGCGTAAAGCAGCTTCAGAATAGACAACACCTGTAGGATTATTCGGAGAAATGGTCACAATTGCCTTTGTTTTAGGCGTAATTGCTGCGGCTAATGCTTCTGAACGCAATTGGTAATTTTCATCCGTCTCTACCAACACCGGACGACAACCCGCCATTGTAACTGCCATTTCATGATTGAAATAGTAAGGCGTATTCAGAATAATTTCGTCACCAGGACAAGTAATCGCCAAAATAGCGTTCATAAACGCCATATTGCTTCCAGCCGTCACAACAATGCAGTTGTCATCATTAATTTCAATACCGTTAAAAGCTGACAATTTTGCTGTCAATGCAGTTAATAAAGGCGGAATTCCCTCAACAGCTTTGTACAGATTATTCGTCGGTTCCGCTAAGAACTTCGGTAAAAGTTCAACGGCTTCTGGTGGTGGACTGTAGGAGACTACACCCTGTCCGAGAGAAATGGTTCCCGGAGAATTTTGAATCAGTTCCCCAACCACAGGAATTATCGGCGACTGCACCGCCTGCATCCGAGAAATCAACTTATCATCAGTCATTAGTGACTTCCTATCACCCCATCCCTCATCTTGACAGGTGTAGGTTATTAACGTTAGTAGGTTTTGGAAAAACCAGGATGATGGACAAAGCGTTTGTGGAAAATCAGCGCCGCAAAATTAACCACCAAACAAGTAATTGCTAGAGATAACAATATATAAGTAGGAGCCAGCACAACACCAATCACAAACCAACTAAATACGTGCAGTGCCATCACAACAGCAAAAATAATGGCAATTCCTACAACTAGTTGCAATTGAGATATTGGTCTACGTAATGCAGTTAAGATGATGGTTAATAGTGTAGCAATTAAATTGGCTGGTACAAGAAAAGCACAAATACCAATACAATTGGTGCGAGAAAATTCTGCTAATGTATGAAAATCGAGCATTTATTTAGTTAGATTTAGGATTAACATTTTAAATAAAACAAATTAAATATATTTTTATGTATCTCAACTAACACTAGCACTAATTAAAAGTGAATACTCCGCCAACGTAACATAATTTAAACAATTCCATCCTATTTGATTCATCAACTATTCCTAAAGCCAGAGAATAGAGAGGATGACATAAAGTTGTTAACAATTTATTTAGGATTGTTATATTTAAACAAATTAAAAATTATTAATAATTAATATTAAAAAAATTAATTTGCTTTAGGTGGGTACACCCCACCTAAAGCAAATTAACCTGGCAAAATCACTGTATCAATAACATGAATTATTCCATTATCAGCATCGATATCTGCGGCTAAGACAGTAGCATTTTTGATTTCAAATCCTTCAGAACAATCTATTTTAATGGTTGAACCTTCTACAGAGGTAACTGTACCGAGTTTTGCTAAATCATCTTTGGTCAACTTCCCTGAGACGACGTGATACTTTAAAATTCTTGTCAGTTGCGGAATATTCTGCACTAAAGTTTGGATTGTTCCTGGTGGTAACTTGGCAAAAGCCTCATCATTTGGGGCGAAGACTGTAAACGGCCCTGGACTTTTTAATGTCTCGACTAAACCAGCAACTTGTACAGCAGTTACCAAAGTTTTGAAAGCATCGTTACTTACTGCAATATCAACAATATCAGCCATATTATTTTACCTATTCACTGTTAAAAATTTTAATTTATATTAAAGCTGTTTAATTTTTTTTGCAAAAACTTAAGTGAGGAAAGTAGAATGCCATAAGTAAAAATCAATATAGTTAATAGATATTACTCAATAGTTATTAGAAAATTTTGTAGGATAAAAAATGTGCGATCGCAAATACGCCATCATCGGAACAGGTGCATTAGGTGGGTTTTATGGCGCTAAACTGCAACAAGCGGGTTTGGATGTCCATTTTTTACTCAATAGTGATTACGAACACGTCAGCCAACATGGTTTAATCGTCGAATCTAAAGATGGCGACTTCACCTTACCACAAGTTAACGCCTATAACGACGTGACAAAAATGCCACAATGTGATGTGGTAATAATTGCCCTTAAAACCACCCAAAATTATCTATTATCCAAGTTATTACCCCCAGTTATTAAAAATAATGGTGTGGTATTAGTATTACAAAATGGATTAGATATTGAGCCAGAAATGGCTCAGATTGTTAGTAATGTCAACATTATTGGCGGCTTATGTTTTTTGTGTTCCAATAAAGTTGGACAAGGGCATATTCGTCACTTAGATTATGGACAAATAGTTTTGGGTGAATATACCCCTAACTACGAAGCTGCCGGAATCACCAATAGAATACAGCAAATTGCCGACGATTTTCAAAATGCTGGTATAGTCATTGAATTAACAGAAGACTTACTGTTAGCTCGGTGGAAAAAATTAGTCTGGAATATCCCTTATAATGGTTTGTCTGTAATTCTTAACGCCAGAACCGATGAATTAATGGCAGATTCATATACTCGTCAATTAGTAGAACAATTGATGTATGAAGTAGCCGCAGGTGCAAAAAGTACTGGACGTATTATCGCTGATAGCTTCATTCAAACAATGCTGGATTATACAGTCAAAATGAAGCCTTACCGCACCAGCATGAAAATTGACTATGACGAACATCGCTCTTTGGAAGTAGAAGCAATTATTGGGAATCCATTACGCAAAGCCCAAGGTGCAGGTGTGTTTTTACCACAAATTAGCTGCTTATACAATCAGTTAAAGTTTTTGGATAACAGAAATAAACACTAATTGAGCTTTAGCGATTCCTAATAAAAAAGGCAATATTCAGTCCCAAAATTCAGAAAATTTTCTCCTCAATGTTGCCTCTTGCTATTGAATTATTGCAAGTATTTGTAGAGTGGGCATTCGTTACTGTATTCTAGATTAATTGAGAGTTTTGCTGAAAATGCCCACCCTACATATTTTTCAAAAATAAATTAGATTACTGTATTCAATTTCCTCATTAAAATCTCAAACCTACACCACCTTGCACAGCTACCGCTGCACCACCTCCATCACGATAAGCATCAAAGGCAATAATCGCGTTGCCAAAAATTACAGTATTGCTATTGGGAACAACGTAATCAACCCCTGGCTGTAAAGCAAAACTAATCTTGTTACCAACAGGAGAAGGACTATCACCGCCAGTTAATACCAACCCTGCGCCCAAATAAGCATCTGTTTGCCAATTGAGTGGCAAGTCATAAGATACAGTCGGGACAACAGCTGTATTCTGACCAATCAATGCTTGAGCGCGAAAAGAAACTGGTGCTTCTAAAAGCTTGTAGCGGAAAGCTAAAACACCCCCAACTTGAATACCATCAGTCAAGCCGACAGTTGGGCCGACACCAACATAGCTACCATAAGCAACTTGCGCTTGTGCTGGTTGATAACTTATTAGCAAACTAAAAACTGCACTGGCTGCTATAAATGAACCTAAATTAGGCAGATACTTCATTACCCGACTCCTCACACCATACTTTGGATGTTTTCTGATGCCATTTGTTGTTAGTGAGGAGGTAGGATTAAGTATTCTCCTGACTCCCCATTTAAATTTTACGGGCAACGGGGATGAATGCCACCTTGGGTACAAATGTATGCTAGTTGCTTCGTATCTAAATTTTTCGCTTGAGAAAAATCCACACCTTTGACTACAGCAGAAACTGTACCAGTATCTGGAGTTTGCACAAATTGATCTGCGGGATCTTGTTTGCTAGGAGCTAGAATTGTGTCTTTAAAATCTGCGCCAGCGACGTTTGCACCGCGTAAATCTGCAAAACTTAAATCAGCGTTGCGTAAGTCAGCATTTTCTAATTGAGCAGAACGTAAAACTGCACCAGTTAGACGGCTAGTACTCAAATTAGCATTGCTGAGATTGGCACGATCTAAATAGGCTCCAGATAAATCTGCGCCTTGCCAATCAGTTTTAGTTAAGTTAGCAAATGATAATTGTGTCCCGATCGCAATTACTCTACCTAAACGTGCAGCATAGAGATTGGCTTCGTTTAATTTAGCATCACCTAAATCTGCCCCAGTTAAACTGGCATTTTCTAAAACTGCACCTTGCAAATCGGCTCCTACAAGTTGGGCGCTGCTGAGATTTGCACCAATTAAACGCGCACTTTCTAAATTAGCGCGGTTGAGAGTTGCACGACTTAAATCGCTCCCAGTCAATAACACCCGACTCAGGTTAGCATCGGTGAGATTGGCTTGTTTCATTTGTACTTGGGTTAAATCAGCGATCGCATCATCAAAGGTATCCCAACGGCCATCTTCCCCAACACTACGGAAACGGCTACCCTTGAAACTAGCTTGGTTGAGATCAGCCGATTTTAATTTGAGTCCTGATAAATCGATGTTCTCTAACACCAAATTGAATGAAGAATTTCCCGTTGTACTGGTTTGACTCAAAGTTGTGCGAGTCAAGTCAAGACCATTGATTTTGCCACTATAAACATTCAAAATTTTGTTAATTGTCTGCTGGTTGAGTTGTAGCCGCTTTTGCCACAATTCGCGCTCTTGAGGTGCTGCTGATTGCAGTTCGTTACCTAGAAACTGATTCTTATTTTTTAATTCTGGGATAGCTGGAATGCCCACAGTTGTTAAAGCTTGTTGAATCGAATTCAATAACACTGGGTTAGTTTCATTAACTAACAAATCAGCCAAAAATTGAATAGATTGGGCATCATTCAAACCGCCCATTGCCAGAATTGTACTTTGGCGCTCTTCCAAACTTGCCCCAGAGTTAGGACTTAATTGTTTGACGAGTTCCAAAAACTTTTGACTGTTAACTTGTGTGGTTTCCCGCTGATTTTGCTGTTTTTGGATATAGATTTGAGTACCAATTAAAGCCGCCAACACCGCAGTCATGCTGGCCAGTGTGACCACAAATAAAGTTAAGTTAGAATTTTGTCGTACTTGCCGCCACAATGTCGGGAATTTGGTTTCTCCAGCCGTTATTGGTGCTAAGGTCGCTTCGGTTGCAGCTGCTGGAGCTTCTGGCTCATTGGTTTTGGCTAATGCACCCCGACCATTGGGGCGTTTTGCGTCAATAGCTTCCGTACCTGCTAACCAATCATGCAAAGCACGACGACCTTGGCGAGATGGTAAAGCTATACTTTCGCCTAACACCATCAATACTGCCAAAAATGTAAACAATCCCAAATTAGGAAAAGCAAAACTATACCGCCACAGTATGTAAGCAATAGAAACTGGTACAGACCATCGACCAATGCCTTCTCTAGCGATCGCTCCACCTAAACCTGGAGCTTTACCTTGCTCATTCACAACCCGCACACCAAACCACCGTTTCGGCAAGGTACTACCAGTTTTTGCCAGTAAATATAATTGCCACCACGATAAAGTTACAGGTGCAATTAAAGCCAACATCCATAAATAATTAGTCGGCCAGGCGACATTGCGGATACCGTAGCTTACAGGTAAAGCCAAAGGCCGAGCGATCGCTCTTTCTGTCACGACTAATACTGGATTAAGTGGTACGCGGTTGATATCGCTTCTTGAATTGACATAAGCTCCCAATCCAAAGGGAATGAAACCACTGGCGACCACCAGTGTCATTTCAACTGTCCAAGCCGCCAAGCGTCTAGTTACTAACGGCAGTGAATTAACTTTTGTTGGTGTTTTTGACTGACTAGGTTGACTATCATTTCTCCTCACAATTGGGGTCGCCATTGAATAATTCCCTTTAAATTTAATAGTTTTGCCATAAATGGCGTGATTAATATAGAGTGCTATTGCTTATTGGAAAAGCTATCAGAAACAAAAAATTTGTATCCAAGATACACTAACCCAGCCAACACTGCCAGACTAATTGCAGAGGTAACAAGTTTTAGGACTGCTTGCAATACCGCCAAACCCAATAGCACAGTTACACCCACAACTACCAATTTCCTCGTCCCGGATAAACTTTGAAACCAAAGTTGCGAACGAGTGAAGTAAGGTTTAAAGTTGAGAAAATTAAACTGAGATTGCTGTCTGGCTGCTTTGGGTTTTTCCGCTTCTACACTCCCAGCATTAATCTCTGCCTCTAGCTTTTGCAGGCGTTGTTGCCAATCTTCTTCAGGTTGAGGATTCATAAATCTTATCTACCTCTGCTAAAACACTTGTTCAACAGGTGAGCAATCACATCCGAACTTTTTGCGGTTGTGTTTGTGATTTTAACTAATGTTTGGTTTTGACAAGGCTGATAATGGCAGAAAATAGAAAACTTTGTCGAAAAGTATATATAAGCATAATGAGAATATCAGTCTAAATTTTTTTACCATTAAGACTAATTCTCTGTCTATTCCTAACCAGAGACTTCATCCCTTTTTTATATGTAGCCATATAGCCATACAACATCATTAATAAAATTTTATACTTCGCTTTAGGAACACCGAGGGATTGCTATCGTCTATTGATTCAGACTATTTATATCAACATCGCTCTACAAATAGTCGGGAGCATAAAAAATATGAAAATTCTGAGGCTATGGCAAATTGTTCCCGTCGCTGTTGTACTGAGTATGGGAATTATCCAGCCTAACTTGGCCGAAGCACCATCAATTCCAATTTCAGCTAAATTAAAATCAGATCCGCTAGTTTTAAGTGGTAAATCAGGTGGGACTGTTCATAGTAACTGCGGTAACATTTCCACCACACCCAGTCAGATTATTCAAGTTACTGAGTCAATGCCTTATATGCGATTAACCGTTGATAGCCCTGGACAGCCAACGCTATTAATCGATGGGCCTAGCGGACGCTTTTGCGTGTTAGGTGATAGCTACTCTCAAAGCAAACCAGAATTATCCGGTTACTGGCAAGCAGGCAAGTACTCACTGTATATAGGTCAATTATCTCAAGAGCAGTATAACTATACTCTTTCGATTTCGCAACAAAAAAAGCCTAAATAAATAGGACTTACGCACAAAGAATGTTGTTTGAGATTGGGTGTGAGGGTTTTAGGATATGTACACCGTTCGACTGACGCTCACGGCAAAGCCCCTATCTACACCCAGTTTTCATAGACTACTTTCGTGAATCTAGATATAGTACATCAGGTCTTTCTGCCTATGGTTATTTCGCCGTTCGCACAAATCTTGTAGCGTGTGTTGTTGTAAAACAGCATTGGCAGCTTGACAAGCTTCTTGCCAAACCTCCTGAATTACTTGATTTTCAGCATTTTGAGAATTTTGATGGGATACTGGAGCGATCGCATCTAATCCTTCAATACAGGTCAAACAATCTAAGAGCGTTATTGTCCGCGGCTCTCGTGCCAAAACATAGCCACCTTTCGCGCCGCGAATACTTTTAATGATTCCTCCACGTCTTAAAGTTGCCAGCAATTGTTCTAAATAACGAATAGGTATATTTTGTAGCTCTGCCATCTGTCTGATTTGCAAAGATTCACCTCTAGAGTAGCAAGATGCCAATTCCAACAGGGCTAAAAGAGCATATTCCGATTTGTTAGAGATTTCCACAGGCGTAAGATTTTGAAATTCACACCTAAAGCTTTTCAAGTTGTTGACTTTACTTGACTCAGTTCATCCTGAGCAAAACTGATCACACAACTTTGATATTTAAAGGCTTGATTTTACTGTAATCAGCTTTATCAATAAGAGCAATTGTTTTTATTTTTCATTTCAATAAAAATAACTGATTGATAATTGTCAGCTACAAATCAGCAAAATGTCCAATCTTTGGGTTCTTCGATGATTGCGGCTGAGAACCCTTTCAATTTTGATAAAATATTGCTATAATAAATAATCGTGGATACGGCGACATAGCCAAGTGGTAAGGCAGAGGTCTGCAAAACCTTTATCCCCCGGTTCAAATCCGGGTGTCGCCTTAAGGCTTTCAGCCTTCAAAAGGGAAACTCAATAACCAAACTGGGGTAACTTGATATTCAAACTGAAAGTTAGAGGGTAACTTTGAGCCTGACTATACTTATTTCTCAGATAAGCTAGGCAACTCCTTGATTATTTTATGACCTCTTTAACCCTAAACTACCTTGTACAAACAAGTTCCATAGCAATCCTATGTGAGTTGTCAATAAGCGTCTGGTAGGGAAGATGTACGCAACGACAAGCTTCCTAAAGCGTTTCAACGGCTCAGAGATAGCGACTGAAGCAAGCATTAGGTGGGATTTTAAGCCTTGTGTGTACACGGTAGATATTCAAGGAGAGCTACTGTGTTAGGCGGCTCTGCTGATTTATTCGCGTAGCATCTCCGATTAGAAGAAGCTACTGGTGTGAGAGTGTTGGATGCTCGCCCACGAGTCTTTAAGCTTTATTAATAGTCTCCCATTGCTGCGTCATCATTAATTGTGTCTCTCAACTCATCCCCAATTGTTGCTTTAAGGCTTCTGGCACATTAATTGCTGTATCCAGCCCTTGCACATTCTCCCATTTTGTATTTTCATCCCAGAGGATATTTTCTAGAATTTGATTGCTGAGGTTTACGAGAGTAAGGTCTGCACCTTTGAAATCAGTAAGGGTGAGGTCTGTACCCCTTAAATCTGCTCCAATGAGTGTTGCATTGCGAAGATTTGCTCGGCTGAGGTTTGCACCATTGAGCTTTGCAAATGTGAGGTCTACGTTATTGAGATTTGCACCATTGAAATCGGCAAAGTAGAGGTTTGCACCGCTGAGATTTGCGTCGCTGAGGTTTGCTCCATTGAGATCCGCAAGGCTGAGGTTTGCAAAACTAAGGTCTGCACAACTAAGGTCTGCATTATTAAGATATGAGTGTATGAGGATAGAGCTTCTGAGATTAGCAACTCTGAGTTTAGAGATTCTCAAGTAAGCGCCACTAAGGTCAGCAAAACTAAGGTCTGCACCTGTTAGTTTTGTGCCTCTGAAGTCTGCACCGCTAAGATTAGCACCTCTAAGATTTGCTTGGCTAAAGAACTGCCAAACTAACCTATTAAAATTTCCAAGCTCAATGCTATCACTGTAATTGATGATGCGAAGTAACTGAGTTGTCCTAGTATTTTCTTTTGGTTTACCAGATGGATAGAAAATCATTTCTTGCTTAAGCTCATCCCGTCCTTTAGCATAGCGGTGTAACTCCAAAAGCAAAATCATCACATTCAACCCAGCATAAACATCTACCTGACGCTGACCTTGTTTAATTCCTTGATCTTTCAGTAACCGCATCTTTTTCTGAGGAAAGTTTTCTGGTGGTGCATCAATAAATTCCCCTTCGCACCAACGCAGATAAAAATTTTCTAACCGCTTAAATAACTCTACTGGGCGAAATTCATCACTGGGAATTAACAAACCCATGAGATATTCGACAATTTCTAATGTGAGTCCGCCGTAACCGAGTAAATCATAAATTTCCCAGTCCATTTTCTGCTTATCAACATTAAAAGTTTTTCCGTGTCTACCGGGTTCTGTCCATTCCTCCAAACTTTGTTTGATGCGTTCAGCACAAAGAAACTCACGAATACTTTTATGGAAAAACTCAACACCACCATGATCATTAGACTTGAGATAAAAAGCACCTAACGCAGTTTTTAATGCTTCTTCTCCTAGTTCTTTCTCGGCTTTAGCAATTAGTTCTTTAGCTTCATCATCCTGTTGTAAACGTGCTTTTACCATCTGCATCGAAGCACTTTCTCCCCCTGACTGCACTACACACACTGCGGCTTCGGCTAAAATGCGGCGTAATGCTTCTGGGTGTTGTCGAGTCAGTTCATAATTTAAATCAGGGTGGCGCAAATCTGCACGCTGTTTTGTTAATACCCAATTTAAAGCTTGTTCGTAAACTAATATTTTTGCCTCTGTCTCTGTGGCTTGCTCAAATTTATTAATATCTAAGGTGTGATCTCGGTGCATTGCTGTCAGCATATACAGCAATAATGGTTCCTTTGCTAACTCCTGAACTTGCTGGGGACAGGATTTTTTATTTTGTGAAACTGTCGTAGATGTTGTTTTATCTAAAGAAATTTGCAGGAAATCCATAAAGTTTAGCGTTTCATTGCTGGGGAATTTCCTGTACCATTTCTCAAACCATTGTTGTTGTAATTCCACATCCATTTCGGCAATTTCCACCCGTTCCAAGTTCGGCGGTAGGCGGTCAATGCCATACAAAGCCATCTGTCTACCTGTAATTATGACTCGATGACCCATTACCTTACTTTCGTGACAGTCATTTTGAAATGTCCCGACTTGGCGCAAAAATCTTTCTACACTTTGGTTATTGCCACGCTCAATTCGCAATTCATCAAAGCCATCTAAAATAAATAACCATCTGATGTTGCTATCTGTTAGCCAACCATCATCACTTTGCGCGAAATCTGCTTTAATTCTGGAGCGTAGAGTTTCTTCTAGACTGGGTTGAAAATCATCAATATCGCGCAGCCGAATTAAAATTGGTGTCCATACCGGGTGTAAATTCTGCCGCACCCAATCAGCAAACATCCGACAAAAAACACTCTTACCTCTACCCGGACCGCCTTGAATAAACATGACTTGGCGTTGTGTATTTGGATGTGTATTCAAGAGAATATTTTTAGCCCAGGTTTCTAAATCAAAAGGTTTTGTCTCAGAATTTAATTTGCCGTTTTTATCTACCTTTCTGGCTTTTAGTGGCACATAAATATCTTTAAAAGCAAAGTCTTCGTTAAAAACCTTCTCTTCTGGTTTACTAGCAATCTGATTCTTTAAGTACTCATCAATACTCTGAAATTTCTGCTGTGCTTTTTGCCAATCACCAAACGAAGGCTGAATCAAATATCTGATAACATCACCTGATTCTATCCACGCTTTCACAAGATAGCGGTGAGTATTCCAAGCGATCTGTTCTGTCAAAATTGCCGCATTAGTAATATTTGCAGATGCTAACCTTGCCAATAAGACTTGATTAAAAGCTTGTGCTAATTCTGATTGATGAAAACAGTTGATTGTTGCACTGGCTGTTTGATAATTTAATTCAATATCGTTGAGTTTTTGTAGTTTTTCTCGGACTGCTTCCTCACTCTGAAGAGGAGCGTCCCAATTTACATTTATATCTGAGGATAAAATTTCTTTAACGCTGTCTAAATAAGCAACTTGACTAACTATAAATACACAGTCTTCCAGGTTAGGTGGTTCGTCCTTGCTGTTTTGGCGATACAATTTCAGCAAAGCAATACCTATCGGCACAAACGGTAAACCCGCGCCTATCACCTGCGCTAATGGTGAACATAACACATCTAATAAAGAAGATGAATGTTGCAGTACAGGTTTTAAAACTGCTAAATTGTCACCGTTTTCTTGAAGAGTTTTCGCCGCATCTAAAAATGTTTTACTAGTATCAATTGTGGTATTAAGACTTTCTTCAAAAGAAAAAGATTGCCTCAACCGTTCCCAGATTTGTGACCAGCGCCTTTTCATTGGTAGTGACTCGCAAAATTATCAATATTTTAGAGCCTAGCCTAAAATTGCTGAGTTAACGAAATGAGAATTTCAGGACTATTGCCCAAGTTCCTGAATGTTATTCATTACTTGTTGATACAAGTCGTTATTACCTTGACGTTGTAATATGGCTGCGGCTTGTTCTAAATCTTTGATTGCACCTTGTTTATCTCCTTGGGCTGCACGGGCGTTACCTCGATTATTGTAAGCAGGTGCAAAATTAGGATTCAGGCGTATAGCTTCATTGTAATCTGATATGGCTCCCTGTTTATCTCCCTTGGTGGCGCGAGCGTTGCCTCGGTTATTATAGGCGATCGCATATCTGGGATTTAAGATAATAGCTTGGTCGTAATCATCCAGGGAACCGTCTTTTTCGCCGATGGCTGCACGAGCGTTGGCGCGGTTATTATAAGCTTCTGCATAGTTGGGTGAGAGCTTAATGGCTTGGGTATAATCTGCGATCGCACCTCGATTATCTCCGAGGGAGGCGCGGGCGTTTCCTCGACTGTTAAAGGCTTCCGCATCGTTGGGAGACAAGCGCAGCGCATCGTTATAATCTGCTATTGCTTTTTGCTTGTCTCCCGTATCAAAATAGGCGAGTCCTCGTCCTTTGTAGGCAGCACTGTAATCAGGGTTGAGGTTTAGTGCTTTAGTATAAGATGCGATCGCAGCTTGTAAATCCCCTTTGAGGTGTTGATTTTGCCCTTGAAGATACAGTGTCCCAGCTTGTGAGGTTTTAATGGTACGGCGGCTAGGTGGAGTGAAGCCTATCTCTGTCACCAGCACGTTCTTGTCTCGATTACAAGAGACAAGAGTCATTGCACTCAAGACAGTCAGCACAACTATAGTCAATGTTTTTTTCACCTTCACCCGCTTTTGCTCCCATAACCGCAGCTTCATAAGTTGCTTTCCACCAGCATTCCACCTAGATTTAATTAGCACCCGATTTAATTAATTTTGGAATTTAGATGTGTAATGTCAATTAACACACTTTACTGATATTCCTAGGTTTAATAACGGTTATCTCTGGACTTAACCGGGAAATTTATTAACTTTTTGTCTTCTATGGGGTGATTTAATGGTGATTAATTATACTGAAAAATGTTATTAATAATAATTATGCGAAAGTTAGCGCTCTACTTTACTCATTCTCACTATTACTTTCCTGATTTTTAGGAGTTAGTCTCAAAGAATTAGATGTATCTATTTCTACAGATAATTGTTCTAAATTTTCACCTAAATCTTTTTGTAGCTTCTGAGTTAAGGTAATCGGAAAATCAAAATTTAATCCTTGACTTTGTACCAGTCTTGCCAGTTCTAAAAACTGTGCTTTTACGGTTTTACGTTCATAAGCAGTCAACTTAAAGAAAGATGTTTCTGATACATTTTGAGACTGCATAGCTTTTTTAATTCGCTCTTGCAAATGCTCAAATTCAGAATTTAATAGCTTCCATTGCTCTTCTATTTGTGTATATCTTACATTGAGAGCTATTAAATCTTCTGCTTCTGGATTCGGATTACCTGCTAATTGTAATTCTAACAAACGTTTATGCACTTGAGCAAGATAAATGCAGTCGAGATAAGCGTAATCTATTTGTTCTTCTGTTAAAGGTCTTTGTCCCCAATCGCTAGTTTGTGCTTGTTTATCAATATAGTGAAAGTTACACAAAACAGTCGCTAGAGTTTTTAGCTGATAGTTAGGTACTGGCAAAAGATAGTAAGGTATTTTTTTCGCGACTTCTAAAGTACAAGTAATATTTTCAGCTTTTTTATTGCCGAGAAATTTTACATCATAACTTGCATTATGAAATACTTTTTCTATATCTGGGTTGACCATAATTTGCTCAATAAAATTAGCTACCAAATCAGGCTGATCTAGGACATCCAAAAGGAAAACGCGATCGCCACTCATATCTTCAGGATCATCTAATACTTGAATCAGCGATAATCTTGGCTTACGGCTTTTATAGTCAGCTACTTCTGTATCTATCCAGATGGTTTTAGCCTTTGTATATTCAGCAATGATTTGATAAATTTTACTGGCAGTAGTCAGGTAGGGCATTATTAAGATTTATTTTAGTTTTTCTTGAATATTTATACTATTAATTAAGGAGGGTGGACATTTTTAGTCAAGTACTCAGTTAAACTAGACTATCGGAGTAAATGACTCTCTTTAACTGTAGTCTAATCCCATCCTCACGATCAAAAGCTACGGTTTTACGCACGGATTCCTGCCTAATTTTTTTGAGAGCATTTATACTTAGGCATCTTGAGGATTAAGATTGATCATCTCCCAAGTAGTATAAGTACCAATGGGACTCCAAAGTAGAAAGGGTACTAATAACAATGCTGCCCAACCAGAAACAGGTAAGACAGCAAGAGTTAATATAATTCCAATAATAAAACCTGCACCACCGATAATTGTGCCGGCTTGAAGACTCCGCAGCCAAAACATCACAGGTGTGTAGGCAATAATAGCAATTTCTAAAATTAAATATAAACTCATCAACAACCAAGTGGCTCTGGTTCCTGGGTTAGTTTCCCAGACAATATAAGCCGACCAAGCACCACAAATAAAAATCACACTCCAGATAATAGGAATTGCTGCTTCAAAAGTTAGCCATCTCGGTCTTTGTAAGCGCTTGAACCACTGGCGATCGCGCGGCTGAATTAAATTAGCACCCAAAGCAACTAATATTGCCACGCCCCCAATTATCATCCATGATTTAATCATGACCTTATTCCTTGTAATTACTGCATATCGCTGAGATATGACCATTTATAGTGTGATTTTGTCAATCTAGCCACTCAATACTCATCATCCCTGAGTCTGATATCGTGTCCGGTTAAAGGCTTATCATTTAGACAGCAGGGGAGAGGATTTTACTATTTATGCACACTTACCTGGAATTATGACTGATTACTCAGAGATATTTCCGTTTATCCAGGCTTAATTGCAAAATAAAAGGGACGTATAAATTTACGTCCCTAATGATCATAAGAGCAGAGTGTAGGTATGCAGAACCCTTATACTCCTATATCCAATCTCAACAGATAATCTACTCTGTGCAAGACCTTACTTCAATGGTTCTAGATCACTAATAGTGAGATATAGTTCTTCATCAGCAACTTGTTGGTTGTAATCAATATTGATTTGGGTTGGGTAGCCAAATTTAGGATCATATTTGACGGTGAGACTAGATGCTTTTTTGGCGATTGCATCGTCAATTATCCCAAACAGTTTCGGAATTGAATTATATTGTTGGAATAATTCTGGATCAACTGGTTCATTGTTATTGACAGCCGTAATAGAAGCAACTTGACCATTCCGGACTGTAATGACTACTGGCTGAGTTGCTTTAGGTACACAAAAACAACTCCTGCTAAATGTAAAGCGATAATTAGTCAACCTTTGCTGATTCCATAATTGGCGGTTAACTTTTAGTTGCGTGGAATTGGAGTCATTTGGATTTGGTGTTTGTTCATTTTTTGATCCAATCCAGCGCTGAGAATTCACAACAGCATCTATTTTATTTTCTAAGGCTGTTAGTGCTTGCGGCGCGTTAGGTGAACCGAGATAATGATTCACAGTTTTCTGCTGTCTACCAAGAGTGAGAGAAGTAATTGCTGAAGGTAAATCTGTAGGCCCACCTTGATAGTTACTGGGTAAAGAGAAATAATTAACCTTGTCAAATTCTGCAACTAATCTTCTCACAGCTTGCGGACTAATTTTAGCAGTTCGCTTACCTACAACTTTCACAAAACGCTCTCCTTCGTAGACAACTCTACCATCAGGAAATATAGTAATTTTATAAATTGGGCAAGCACCAAAACACGCAGTTCTTTGCAAAGTAATAATACCTGAACGCAGCTTTTTAGTATTTTGATTGAAGATTTGTTGTGAAGAGTTCTGTGCAGTTAGTTGTGGTAACTGTACTGTAGACTGCGCTAAAACTTGGGCATTAAAAATTAAAGATACAAGTAATCCTGTACCGATTACGATAGGCGATCGCATATAAATTCCTGATAAACTCATGTATTAGTCTTACAGACAGGACTAATTATAAAAAGTTTCCTATGCTGGGCTATGTACCTAACATCAACAGGTGATAGCATTATCTGAAAATCGACAGACTTATATACCCGACTTCTAGGATCATTTGAGTATTTAGTAACGGGAACATCTCACATTTTTGAATGTCATTGCGTAGGCGTTAGCCTTCCCGTTCGCGTAGGGGTACGCAATGACAGTTATTATCTCGTTGCTAAATCAAAACTGGGATGCACCTCAGCGCAAGGACTTGCGTCCCTACAGTGTGGCTTTACTTACTATTTTTGTAAGTTCCCTAGGTGCAGACCGCACTCTTTAGCCGTAGATTCTTCCCACCACCAGCGACCTTCACGTTCATGCTGGTTTGGTAAAACAGGTCTGGTGCAGGGTTCGCAACCAATACTGATAAAACCGCGCTCGTGTAATTTGTTGTAAGGTACATCTAAAGCGCGAATATATTCCCACACTTGGCTGGAAGACCAGTTGGCTAAGGGGTTGAACTTAATTAACTGATGGTCTTCGGTAGAAAATGCGGTATCAAGTTCAATTACAGGAATATGGTTGCGTGTGCTGGGACTTTGGTCTTTACGCTGTCCTGTCACCCAAGCATCAAGAGTATTTAGCTTGCGGCGTAGTGGTCTAACTTTGCGAACAGCACAGCATTCTTTATGACCATCTTGATAAAAGCTGAACAATCCTTTTTCTTCGACCAAGGCTTGCACTTCTGCGGCATCGGGGAACATTACTTCTAACTTAATGCCATAATGTTCTCTAACTTTATCCAAGAACTGGTATGTTTCAGGGTGCAAGCGCCCGGTATCGAGGGTAAAAACCCGGAAATTTTTGGTGATTTTGGAAGCAATATCAATTAAAACAACATCTTCAGCACCACTGAAGGAAATTGCCATATTGTCAAAAGTGTCCAAAGCCAATTTCAGAATTTCTCTTGGTGACTTTTGACTATATTCTGCTTCTATAGCAGCAATATTTAAATCTGTATGGGCGGCTACCATGTCGGAATATTCTCTTCTCTCTGAACCTGAATTTTACCAATTTAAGATGCTGTTATACCAATTCTCTACAACAACGTACGGAAATCACTCCAGAGAGTTGAGACAACAATGATGCGATCGCCTCAAACAATACAAGCTAAATATCTATAACAATCCTAAATTGAACGAGTTAAAGCCGTGCATTTACTATATATCAAGTATTATACTTTACTTAGTATCAAGTACTTTATCTCTTTATTTAGCAACTCCAGAATATTTTAGGCGATCGCTTCGCTCCAGTTAGAATAATCACAAAATGCTGAGATAAAAAAGAAATGTTGATCAAAAATATTCAACTACCGCAGCAATAGCAGTAGCTATTTCTTCCATAATTTCGCTCGAACATTCTCCAATTTTGCGGATTAATCTTTGCACATCCATACCGCGCAATTGTAAAACATCGACAGCAGAAACTTTTTTCAAATTATTAGTTGTGTCTGGTTCAAGTTTGACGTGCCATATATTACCAGCGTAGTATTCTTTCCAGTCTGTGATAGGTGCAATTAATTTAATTGGTAATTGACCAACACCATCAGAACTGACCACCACAGCAGGTCTAATTTTTTTGATTTCTGCTCCTAGTGTTGGGTCAAAATTAACCAGCCAAATATCACCCCGTCTAGGTGTAGAAGAGCTAGTAGTCAAGCAAGTCTCCTGTCTCTAATTCTTGCCATTCTTTATTTTGTTCGTAATGTAGTAACATTCGTTCGGCTTGTTCTGCTAATATGCGTCGTCTTTCTTCTAATGACAACTTCATAAACTCGCGTCTGTTGATGGTTTGAGGTTTTACGGATATGGCTTTTGTCTCAATTTGTGTGTTTTCTATCTCAGAAGTAAATTTTGATATTTCCATAAATTAACAATAATAGCTGGCTTGTGTTTATCGTAGCTTACAAGAATGTTATGTGCGATCGCTCCAGTTAGAATAATTCATCAGTCAATAACCTTGTTAAACTCGACTTAGAAGACGGGTAGCCATCGCATTTTGTTCTTCTGCTGGTAATTCTTCAATTTCTGCGATCCCAAGCTGTAGTAATTCAGTTCTCCTTTAGGAGTTTGAATAGCTTTTTACAATTGATGATATCAAGTATTTGATTGAACTTACCAACCTTACTAACAGCGAAGTGTACATCATAGAAAGATGAAGGTTATATGTGAAGCGGTGTTTAAGCAACTTTTATCTTTTGGAACAAAGTGCAACAAAATATTGCTTAATTTTTATTGTTTAAAACGGAGCTTTATCCAGCCTAATTTTTTATTTAAAAATAAAGATAGTTTTTTAGTACAGTTTTATATTTATTTTTTAACCGCTTGGAAATTAACCCACCCTGCTGAATTTTTGATAAAGCTGAGAGTGAACAAGTCCCTTTGGGAACCGGACTACCAGAAGTAATTAAACCTGCAAGTGTAGTAGTATCCATTTCACGAGCATATTGGTAAGCTACGATAGACTCATGAACAATAAAATTGGGTACATCTGCACCAGGTAAGAGAATACAAGCTGTTTCTGAATTAGGTTTACGAGTGGTAATATTGACGAATAAATAATTATTGTCAGAAGTTTGTGCGATTGCAATATATAGATGCTGTCCATTGGGAGGTGTATCTATTAAAAAAGCATCCCCCAAATTAATGGTGATGCTAGACATTTATAACCTCATCTAAATAGGCCTCCCGAATAGCTTCTTGCCTAATTTCCTCAATCTCTTCCTCACTTTTACCAACATTTTTGAGAATTTCTTCTACTCGAATGGGAATAGCAGAACCATAAGGAGGTTGCCATTCTGGTAAATCATGAGTCCATTCAGCAACATGAAATGGGTCAAGATGCCCAAAAGTTTTATATACTTCTTGAATGATATCTTCTTCCTCTTCACATAATTCCTCATTGCCTGGGTCTTTGAGTAATTCAACAAAGTTGGCATTGCGGGGAGAAATATACTCAGACCATAGAGGTAAAGCATCATCAACAGGTTGACCTTTAATTAAGTCATAAACACCACTAAGGACAGGGCCATAATCCATTGATACATAATGATCTCCAGTTATTGGCTGATCCATCCGTTCTAATGCAATACGATCAGCTATATACAACATCTTGAGTAAGCCTAAATACTTCATAGACTTACCATGCAGCTTCAGAAATGTAGCTGCTGCTTCTACAGCTTTTTCTGGATGAAACCGGAACTGGATAGTCATAGTTACCCTTGAAAAGCATATAGTACATATATACTATATTAACTTTGTTTAGAATGTTAAAACCAAGGTTAGAACTTTATTATACAGGTTAACTAATATATCATTAATAAATATTAAGATATATTTATACTACTATTCCTGACCCCTTTGCGTCTTTGCGCGAATAAAAAAACGGTAGAAAACCGAAATTTCCTACCGTGCATTTAAACAACTAAAAATTCAAATTACGACTCAATTCCTTGAGGTAACAACTCCCGGCGCTGTTGAGAACTAACTTGCACATTGCCGTTTTCATCGACATCAACAACGGCGGTATCGCCGTCTTTGATGCGACCAGACAGAATTTCTTCTGCTAGGCTATCTTCCAACAAGCGCATAATTGCCCGACGTAACGGTCTTGCACCGTAGCTGGGGCTGTAACCTTCTTGGATGAGCCTGTCTTTGAAGCGTTCGGTGACTTCTAAGGTGATACCTTTTTCTGTCAGGCGACCAAACACTTCTTTGAGCATGATGTCGGCGATTTGGGTGACTTCTTCGCGGTTGAGTTGACGGAAGACGATAATTTCATCCAAACGGTTGAGGAATTCTGGACGGAAGTACTGTTTAAGTTCTTCGTTAACCAGAGTTTTAATGCGGTTATACTGCGATTCACCAGCATCTTCATTAAATTCAAAGCCGATGGTGGAAGCGCCTTTTTCAATTACCTTAGAACCGATGTTGGATGTCAAAATCAGCAAGGTGTTTTTGAAGTCAACGGTGCGACCTTTAGCATCGGTTAACCGACCGTCTTCTAAAATTTGCAGCAGCATATTGAAGACATCGGGGTGGGCTTTTTCGATTTCATCGAACAGCACCACGGTATAAGGACGACGGCGTACAGCCTCAGTTAATTGACCACCTTCGTTATAACCAACATAACCAGGAGGCGAACCAATTAGTTTGCTGACGGTGTGACGTTCCATATACTCCGACATATCCAGGCGGATCATTGCTTCTTCGGAACCGAAGAAGTAGGAAGCCAAGGATTTTGCCAATTCAGTTTTACCTACCCCTGTCGGCCCGGAGAAGATAAAGCTGGCGATGGGTCGGTTGGGGTTTTTCAAACCGACACGCGCCCGACGGATTGCCCGTGAAACTGCTTTCACAGCGTCTTCTTGACCGATTAAGCGCTGATGCAAGGTGTCTTCCATGTGCAGCAGCTTCTCGGATTCGGACTCCGTGAGCTTGTTGACTGGTACGCCTGTCCAGGAAGCAACGATGTGAGCAATGTCTTCTTCTGTAACAACGGGTTCTACCCCGTCGCCACTTGCACCGTTGGTTTTGCTTTGAGCGATCGCCCGGATTTCGGCTTTGATTTCCATTTCTCGATCGCGCAGTTCCCCGGCTCTGTCAAAGTCTTGGGAACGCACTGCATCATCTTTTTCTTTTAAGATTTGGCGCAGTTCTTTATCTAACTCTTTGGCTGCGGGGGGCAGTTGGGAGTTGATTAACCGCACGCGCGAACCTGCTTCATCAATCAAGTCGATGGCTTTATCTGGCAAGTAGCGATCGCTGATATAACGGTCAGACAATTTCGCTGCTGCGATTAAAGCTTCATCAGAAATTTTCAACTTGTGATGTTGCTCGTAGCGATCGCGCAATCCATGCAATATTTCTATAGTTTCATCAACTGATGGCTCACCTACCATTACTGGTTGGAAGCGGCGTTCTAAGGCTGCATCGCGCTCGATGTGTTTGCGGTATTCGTCGAGGGTGGTGGCACCGATACACTGCAATTCACCTCTGGCCAAGGCTGGCTTGAGGATATTTGCTGCGTCGATCGCACCTTCGGCTGCACCTGCACCAATTAGGGTGTGTACCTCATCAATCACGAGAATGACGTTACCCGCAGAGCGAATTTCGTCCATGATTTTTTTCAGGCGTTCTTCAAATTCACCCCGGTATTTGGTACCTGCTACCAGCAAACCAATATCTAGTGTGACTACACGCTTGTCTTCCAGGATGTCGGGGACATCTTTGTTAGCAATGCGGCTCGCCAAACCTTCAGCGATCGCTGTTTTACCAACCCCTGGTTCACCAATCAGCACTGGGTTATTTTTTGTCCGGCGACCCAAGATTTGAATCACGCGTTCAATTTCTTTCGCGCGTCCTACGACTGGATCAAGTTTATTGTCCGTCGCCATCTGGGTTAGGTTCGAGCCGAATTCATCCAAGGTAGGGGTCTTAGTGCGTCCCGATTGCCCGGTCGCCGAAACCTCTGCTGTTTCTCCCAGCATTCGGATGACTTGGGTTCTTACCTTAGATAGATCCACCCCAAGGTTTTCTAGCACCCTGGCTGCTACACCTTCCCCTTCCCGGATCAGGCCCAACAGCAGATGCTCGGTGCCAATGTAGTTATGCCCTAATTGGCGCGCTTCTTCTAGGGATAGTTCCAGAACCCGCTTTGCCCGTGGCGTAAACGGAATTTCCACGGCCACAAAGCCTGAACCCCGGCCTATAATTTTTTCTACTTCAATACGGGCATCTTTGAGATTGACACCCATTGATTTCAGCACCTTGGCCGCAACTCCTGTGCCTTCCCCAATCAGACCCAGGAGGATCTGCTCGGTTCCCACAAAGTTGTGACCTAAACGGCGGGCCTCTTCTTGGGCCAGCATGATTACCTTAATGGCTTTTTCTGTGAAGCGTTCAAACATGGCATTTTTCCCATCACCTGCGTCGTGCCGGTACGCTGATTTTAGCACAGGCTAAGGTTTTGGGTGTCTGTATCAGAGATAGATAGACATCCAAGGGGTAATACTCAATTTGATGGGTGAATTTGTCAACTGTTGATGAATTTTGCTACGGCTACTTGGTTGAGGAGCTTTGATTTACTAGCTTTTCAGCTTGGGTTGTAAATAGTTAGCCGTGATGATTGTAAATTAATTTTTGCCAGTCACAAATACTAATTATTAGCATACTTTGACTGTAGATGTCAAAATTTTCTCAAATATATTTTTTATTTAAAACGAAAAAATTATATTCATTAAAAATTCTAATGAATTAACAGGTGTAAAAGTTCATTTTTTCTTGGTTGTGAACGGTGATTTGTCCTTTGACCTTTGTCATTAGCTGTTTTAGTTCCAGTGCTTTCTCTGATCCCGCTATTAGATAAAGAAAGCTTTTCATATTTGGTTATGAGGTGATCTCGTGAAGAATTCGCTGGAGAAAGTGCTGATGACTGAGCAAAAATACTAGCCTCTTAATCGCTCTTTCTGGCTAATTAATCAACTGCCAAGAAAATTGATTCAATTGTTTGCTGACAGTAGTGTGCCAAGTGTCTAAAGTTGTTTGAAACTTTGGATGCTGCAACTCTGATAACCAAAGAATTAGGGCATCCTCGCCATTATCTTTGTAATAACGCCGTCGTAAACCAGCGGTTTTAAAGCCAAATTTCTGATATAAGGATATAGCAGCAAGGTTAGAAGCTCTAACTTCGAGGGTGGCTCGCTCTAAACCGCGATCGCCAGCTGTCTTCAAGAGAGCGTACAATAAAGCCTGTCCCAAACCTTGACGGTGATATTGGGGATGAATTGCCAAAATTGTAATGTGGGCTTCGTCTACAATCGACCAAAAGCAACCCATCCCCAAAAGTTGAATACTAGACAATGGTGCAAATAACCCAAGTAATTCGCTGTTGGGACTGTCCAACTCTCGTTGGTAGCCATCCATTGTCCAAAGACCACCAAAACAAGCTTGATCAAGTTCGAGGATTGCACTGAGATCATTGGTTGTGAGCGATCGCAATTGTAAGTCTAATGAAATCACATTTATTAAAGTGCTGAGTTGAAAGTGCTGTTTAGCGGTAGCGGGGCGTTCAGCCCGTGCTGAGTTCAAATTACCTTAACTTAATGGTTGATTTCCGGCTGCGCGAAAGTTCTCTCGTACTTTTTACTCAGCGAGAAGTTGGTGCGGAGAGAACTTGCGTGCGCGGGTTCCCCCCGTTGAGCAAACTTCGGTGACTCAGCACTCAGCACTTAACACTGAGTTGGTAAACTGAAAATCGGGATACTTCCTCACGCCCTTAATTTGAACAAGGACAATCTATATAGTTATGGTATCGACTCACCCCACTGAGGTTCAACATACTGGAACTCAGTATTTGCCTCAAAAGCGCAACCCAAACGAAACTATTTCGCCTAACCAGGAACTTTTACCTTTAACGGCCAAAGTTAACAGTGATGACTGTCTGGAAATTGGTGGGTGTGATGTCACAACCCTAGTTCAGCAGTTTGGTTCGCCTTTATATATTTTAGATGAAGACACTCTCCGTTTGGCTTGTCGGCAATACCGAGATGCGTTTAAGCAATACTACCAAGGTGAAGCTCAAGTATTGTATGCTTCCAAAGCATGGAATTGTCTAGCTGTTTGTGCGATCGCTGCTTCTGAAGGCTTGGGAATTGATGTTGTTTCTGGCGGTGAACTCTACACAGCTTTAACTGCTGGCGTTAGTCCTGAGAAAATTTACCTCCACGGCAATAATAAATCTCAGCCAGAGCTAGTTTTAGCAATTGAATCTGGTGTGACGATTGTCGTTGATAACTGGCAAGAATTACACAATTTGGTGGAATTGACCCAAAACACCCAGCCAGTCCGCATCATGCTGCGGTTAACTCCAGGTATTGAATGTCACACCCATGAATATATTCGCACAGGACACTTAGATAGTAAGTTTGGCTTTGATCCCAACGATTTAGATGAAGTATTTACCTTTGTCAGCAAGCAACCTTCCTTGAACTGTGTAGGCTTGCACGCTCACATTGGCTCACAAATTTTTGAACTGCAACCCCACCGAGACTTAGCCGCGGTGATGGTGCAATGGTTCCGAGATACTGCTAAGTATGGTTTAAATTTAACCGAACTCAATATTGGTGGTGGGTTAGGTATTTGTTATACAGAATCAGATGATCCCCCAAGTATTGAAGATTGGGTAAAGGTAATTTGTGAAGTTCTTCAAGAAACTTGTGCAGCCGAAAATTTGCCATTACCAAAGCTATTATGTGAACCAGGGCGATCGCTAATTGCAACATCTTGTGTAACTGCCTATACCATTGGTGCAACCAAAGTAGTCCCAGAAATTCGTACCTACCTATCTGTTGATGGTGGAATGTCCGATAATCCCCGACCAATCACTTACCAGTCAGTTTATCGGGCTGTAGTTGCTAATAAAATGTCGGCTCCGATTACACAAACAGTCACAGTAGCTGGTAAACATTGCGAATCAGGAGATATCCTAATTAAGAATGCCCAACTACCAAAAACTGAACCAGGCGATATCCTAGTGGTTATGGCAACTGGTGCTTACAATTACAGTATGGCATCTAACTACAACCGCTTACCCCGTCCAGCAGCAGTAGTAGTGGCTAATGGCGAAGCAAATTTAATTTTGCAGCGCGAAACTTATCAAGATTTGATTCGGCAAGATTGCCTACCAGATAGACTCAAAAGTAGTCATTAGTCCTTAGTCATTAGTCCTTTGTAAAAAAAACTAATGACAGATGACAAATGACTAATGACATATCGTATTAGAGACAGAAAGATAATCCAGATGTCATGAGAGATTGGTCAAAGCATTGGCTGACAAACCTAGGATGGTCGCAGTCCTTGCTACTTGGGACTCTGGATATTGTATTAGTGCTGGCGCTGACGTACATGATACTAGTTATTATTAGCGAGCGCCGGACACTTTGGATGGTGCGAGGATTTATTATTTTAATGCTGGCATCGGCAATCAGCGGTAGATTGGGCTTACCCCTGCTAAATTTTGTCCTAGAAAAATTAGTGATTGGTTGTGCTGTGGCGATGGCGGTAGCACTACAATCAGAATTTCGGAGATTTTTGGAACAATTAGGCCGTGGAGAAATACGCCAGTTATTTCAAACATCCAGTTTGTCCATCCCCAAATCTGATAGTGTGATTGATGAAATTGTGGATGCGGTTAAAGAACTTTCAAAAAACCGAATTGGAGCTTTGCTAATTTTGGAAACCACTGGCCCAATTGACGAGCGAGATTTTTCTGTGCCTGGAGTTAAGCTGAATGCTGAAGTCTCTAAGGAACTTATACAAACAATTTTTCAGCCGAAAACTTTGTTACATGATGGGGCGACTTTGATTCGCGGCTCAAGAATTGTATCATCAGGTATAATTTTACCACTTTCGGGACGCACAGCCTCGCGCCAGTTGGGTACACGCCATCGGGCAGCAATGGGAATTACTGAGCGGGTCGAAAATTGTATTTGTGTAGTTGTATCAGAAGAAACGGGTTCTATTTCCCTAGCGGAACGGGGAACCCTAAATAGACCACTGACCATTAGAAAACTCAAAGAGTCCTTAGAGGCTCGCTTATCTCCAACTGTAGATCGGGAAGCAGTGGCTCCTGGTCTGTTAAGCTGGGTGCGTCAGATTGGTAGTAAGGCACTGGTACTAGTTTCACGTTTACTTGGATTACCATCGACCGCTTCTCGAGATAAAAAATGACTGTACAACAAACTGAACTGCTATATTTGCCTCCCGACTTGAAACGGGAACTACTGCCCAAACACGTTGCGGTGATTATGGATGGCAATGGTCGATGGGCTAAACGTCAAGGTTTGCCGCGAATCATGGGTCATAAGCGTGGTGTTGATGCTTTGAAAGACTTGCTGCGTTGTTGCAAAGACTGGGGAATTGAGGCACTGACAGCTTATGCTTTTTCTACGGAAAACTGGAAAAGACCGCAGGAAGAAGTGGATTTTTTGATGACTTTATTCCAAGTAGTTTTACGCCAAGAACTGCGAGAAATGGTTGAGGAAAATGTGCAAATTCAGTTTGTGGGAAATTTGCAGGCTTTGCCGCGATCGCTGCAAGATGAAATTACTCGTTCAATGGAAGCCACGAAGAATAACCGCAGTATTAAGTTTTCTGTGGCCACTAATTATGGCGGACGGCAAGAAATTTTACAAGCTTGCCGCGCGATCGCCCAAAAAGTTCAGCAAGGTATCCTCAAACCAGATGAAATTGATGAATCAGTATTTGAAAGCCATCTTTACACTGCTGGAATTGATGACCCTGATTTATTAATTCGTACTAGCGGGGAAATGCGCCTTTCCAATTTTCTCCTCTGGCAAATGGCTTACGGGGAAATTTACATCAGCGAGACTCTTTGGCCTGATTTCGACCGCGCTGAGTTTCACCGGGCTTTATGTGCATATCAGCAACGAGATCGGAGATTTGGGAAAGTCTAAAGTCTGAAATATAAATTTCATCCTTTTTTATACTTTACCCTTGAGACTTCGACCTTTTAAGGGCCAGAAAATACAGCTTGTTCTATATCCTCACGGCTAAGAGAATACTTGAAGGAGCGTTGGATGTCTTGTTGATTGTCTCCAGCCTCAAGATATCTAACTACAATTTGCTCAATATCTAGCCAAAGTTCAGCTTGCCAATCGGGTCTTTGCACACGCCAACAATGACGTTGTGTTTCATCTTGTTGACAGCCTTGGTCTTTTAACCATTGTTCAATTTGTGGTAGAGGATGATTATATAAAGGGGTATCTGCTGGCAGAATAGACATAATAATTTGAGATTTTGAGGTAGGAAACTGTTTATTGGAATATGGAAAAGTTATAGTTTTGAGACTCTCCAGAACTAGTTAATTGGGATACATCAGAAATATGCTTTTCGACTTTGGGGGTAAGTAGAGGAGATTGGGTTTGAAAAGCAGCTTCACCACGAGCAAATCCAATCGCCAGTGCTAGTAATAAACATCCGACAAAGGTCAGTCCCAGGATAAATAAAGCGAATATTTCGCCAGACGAAAGCGGGCGATCGCTGGCATCGAGGTAAGCTGATTTAGAGTAATCATAAGAATAACGCACAGGACGATGCAAATCCGCAGGTGCTTGAATTACACCAAAGCGAGAATAGCCAATTTTCAAGTCATAACTGAGTCGCCGTTCTGGATGGCTTAAAGTGGCATAAGCTTCATTAATTTGCTGAAATTTAGCTGTAGCCAGGGTAGCAGGTAATTCTGTAGTGTCAGGATGATAGCGCTTGCTTAGTTCCCGATAAGCACGGCGAATATCAATCACCGATGCAGAGGGATGCAGTCCTAGCAGCGAGTAGTAGGAGGTTTCACTACTTTGTGGCATGGCCCCATTTTGATTCACGGCTGTTTGAGGTTGGCGATCAAGTTTTTTATAATATTGTAAACCTCCTACTCCTGCTCCATACGAATCTTTTATTGTGATGGCATGTACAAGATACGATAAATTTCATTGCCTAAGTGCCTCTCCATATCGATGTCCAAACGCGCAGATGTTAGCACTAAAAAATTAATCAGCCTTGCACCTGACAACTGGGTAAAATGGGTAACAAAAATCCCTGATGTCATTGCCGGGGAAATTCTCAGTTCTGAATTTCAATGGATCAGCAGAGAAAGTGATGTTTTAGTCCGTGCTACCAGTCCTGAATACGGTGAATTTCTCGTCCTCAACGAATTACAATTACGCTATCAATCGCAAATGCCGCGTCGGATGCGTGCATATTCAGCCCTGGCCGAAGAAAAATATAATCTACCAACATATCCTGTTTTAATTAATATTCTGAAGACTACTAATGAACCAATACCTACTAGTTTTGAATCAAACATTGCTGGATTGCGGTCATTACAAGATTATCGTGTGATTAACTTGTGGGAAGTTGATGTGAATATTGTTTTGGAACAACCTCTACCATCTCTACTTCCCTTTGTACCGATTCTTAGAGGTGGTGAAAATGAGTCGATAATTCGAGAAGCATTACGAATTCTCCGTGCTGATGAACAGCTAAACCAATTAGAAACAGTCTTGGCTTTTTTTGCTACGTTTGTTTTAGAAAGTGCGTTAGTTCAAGAAATCATGAGGTGGGATATGGCTGTGTTACGTGAGTCACCTTGGTATCAAGAAATTTTACGCGAAGGCGAGGCGCGAGGCGAAGCGCGGGGTGAGGCGCGGGGTGAAGAACGTGGTCGACGGGAGGAATTATTTTCCGGGATTGAACTGGCCTTAGAGATTAAGTTCGGCAATGCTGGGTCAGAGTTGATGCCAAATATTTCCCAAATGAGTGATTTACAGCGATTAAAAGCTATTCAACAAGCGATTAAAACTGTTAACACTATTGAGGAATTGCAACAACTTTTATAGGTTTGTGAGTGGAAAACCCTAACCTAGTAAATCAGCGCGAGGTTTAAAGGTTTCAATTTGCCGAATTTTTTCGTAAAGTTCTTTTTCTTCGGGACTAATATTTTTTGGTGTAATTATCTGAATCTCCACCAATTGATCGCCGCGTTTGCCATTGTCGGTAGGGTAGCCTTTATTTGCCAATCGGAATCTTTGACCAGACCTAACACCTGGGGGGATGGTCATTTTCACAGGGCCATCGAGGGTGGGTGCTTCAACAGATCCGCCGAGAACTGCTTCACTGGGAGTTACGGGTACTTGACAGGCTATGTTTGCGCCTTCTAATTTAAATAAGGGATGTGGCTCGACAGTAATTTTTAGGTATAAGTCGCCACCGCTGATACCTTGGTTTTTTAGGCGGATACTCTGACCTGTAACCATAGCTGGAGGCATTGTCACTTCTAGCGATCGCCCATCTTCTAAACGAATGCGCTCGTTACCACCTTGATAAGCTTTTTCTAATGGTAAGGTTAATCGGGCTTCAATATCTCGCCGCGCAGGTTTTGGCGGATTTTTAGGAACTGTATATTGAACTCTGCTGTTCGGCGAACGAAACGGATCGGTTTTTGTAGTACTGCCATTTCTGGTATCTTGGCGACTACCAACACCTACAACTTGATTGATAAAGTCTTCAAAATTAGCAAATTGACTGGGGTCTACTTGATTGCTATTGCTGCGATCGCTTGGACGTTCTCCCCAGCCTTTGGTTTTTGGCGTTTGTTTGTTCCCAGCAAAGCCTTTTTGCTTCCAATAGCGACTAAACTGGTCGTATTGCGCTCTTTTGGCTGCGTCGGAAAGCACTTCGTAAGCTTCACCAATATCTTTAAATTTTTCTTCAGCGGCTTTATTTCCTGGATTCAAGTCAGGGTGATATTGTCTAGCTAATCGCCGATAGTTCTTTTTAATTTCTTCATTAGAGGCATCTTTATCTACTCCTAAAATCTCGTAGTAATCGCGAAAATTCTGCAAATTTTGCATAGTTCAGTTATTTAAATTTAAATTTTAGATTTTAGATGTTGGTAATAATTATTAAGTAATCAGTACGTAGAAGGCAGGAGACAGGATGCAAGAGGCATAAGGTAAAAGCTAGTATGTGATAGGGTTTCACAGGTTGGCATTTTATATTTAATTATGTCTACCTACTTAATACTATTGACTCATTACTTATTACTTATCACCAATGGCTAAATCCGTATTTTGAATCAAATTTCTCACCTTAGTAACGGTGGTTATTGCCATGTAAGGGCAGTATTACAACCAGTCATCGTCATTTTCATCCCAATTATCTTGATAACTAGGGCGGGATGTGCGGCGAGATGGGCGACTGTCATAGGCTGAAGAACGGCTGTCTCTACCATAATCTCTGCCATTTTCTCTACCGTAGTCTCTGCTGTTATAGGAATCGCGATCGCGGTAATTATCGCGGTAGTAATCAGGTTCCCGTTCTCGTTCTTTGTCGCCGCCTCCTGTGAAGATTTCTTTAATGGTGCCGAACAAGTCATCGTCTTCGTCTTCAGCATAATACTGACGGACTTCTCGGTTTAGTTCATAAAGGGCATCTTGCAAGTCAGCGTAGGCTTGATCAATACCGCGATCGTCGTTGGCTTGTAAACTTTCCTTTAGTTCGCGGCTGATATTATCAATGCGTTGGCGACGACTGCGGGCAAATTGCATACCAAATTCTAAGGCTACTTCTCGCAGTTGTCGTTCTGCTTGTAAAATCAATGCTTCGGAACGGGTGCGTTTTTCGACGCGTTCTTTGCGTTCGCGATCGACATCCGCGTATTTTTGCGCGTCCTGAATCATCCGATTTATTTCTGATTCACTTAAGGTGGATGCGCCTTGAATAGTGATACTTTGTTCTCTACCTGTTGTTCTATCTAAGGCTGTTACCTGTAAAATCCCGTTGGCATCAATATCAAATGATACCTGGACTTGAGGAATGCCGCGCGGGGCTGGGGGAATGCCATATAATTTGAACCGTCCGAGAGATTTGTTATCTCCTGCCATTTCCCTCTCTCCTTGCACTACGTGAATTTCCACGGTGTTTTGGTTATTTTCGGAAGTGGAGAAGATATCCGAACGGCGGACTGGGATAGTGGTATTGCGAGGAATGAGTTTTTTCATCACACCGCCGATAGTTTCCAATCCCAAAGATAAAGGTGTGACATCCAATAACAGCAAATCCTTCAGTTCACCAGCGAGGATACCTGCTTGAATGGCTGCACCAACGGCGACGACTTCATCAGGGTTAACATTTTCGTTAGGTTCAATGCCAATTAAGTCACGGACTAGTTGCTTAATCATGGGGATTCTGGTTGAACCACCAACTAACACAACTTCTTCGATATCTTCTGGCCTGAGTCCAGCATCTTTTAATGCCCTTTTGACTGGTGTGCGGACGCGTCCGACTAAATCACTACACAAACCTTCAAATTGAGAACGCGTCAGACGAGTTTCGATATGTTTTGGCCCGTCTTCTGTGGCGGTGATAAAGGGCAAATTGATATCCGTGATGCTCACAGCAGATAATTCAATTTTAGCTTTTTCTGCTGCTTCCATTAAACGTTGTAGAGCTTGGCGATCGCGTCTTAAGTCTACACCTTCGGTTTCTAAAAATTGCTCTGCTAACCAATCCACTATCTTTTTATCAAAGTCATTTCCACCCAGTTGGGTATCACCACTGGTGGCTTTAACTTCAAATACCCCATCGCCAACATCTAAAATCGATACATCAAAAGTCCCACCACCCAAGTCAAAGACTAAGATGGTTTCGGTGTCACCACGATCTAAACCGTAAGCTAAAGAAGCAGCGGTGGGTTCGTTGAGAATTCGCAATACTTCTAAGCCGGCAATTCTGCCTGCATCACGGGTTGCCTGTCTTTGAGAATCGTTAAAATAAGCGGGAACTGTCAGAACTGCGCCTGTAACAGGTTCACCTAAATAACGGCTGGCATCATCGGCTAATTTCTTGAGTACCATTGCCGAAATTTCTTCGGGGGCAAAATCTTTACTCAGGCGGGGACAAGCAACTTTGATATTCCCGATTTCGTCTTTGCGGATGGTGTATGGCACACGCTTAGAATCTGGGCTGAGTTCACCATACTTTCGTCCAATAAAGCGTTTAACTGCAAAAAAAGTATTTTGCGGGTTGAGGACGGTTTGCCGTCGTGCCATTTGCCCAACCACTCTCTCGCCATCTTTGCTGAAACCAACTACGGAGGGTGTTGTTCGCATTCCTTCTGCATTGGCAATCACCACCGGCTTGCCACCCTCCATCACGGCGACTACTGAGTTGGTTGTACCCAAGTCGATGCCGACTACCTTGCCCATGCGTTACTCTTCTCCTAGTGTGTCTTATATCTATTAATTTATTATGATTGGCCAAGACTACCAATAGCATGAAGCTATTAGTGGAAAACACCTCAATGGTATAATAGTCAATTAAGGCAAAAGTTGAATAAATTTAAGGTTAAGGAGCTAGTTGCAAAACTAGGATAGCATTCACAATGCTGAGTATGTCTAAGTAGCTCTAAATCTCTATAGTCGAAAAACTCTACTTTATCAGCGCTTTAAGTTGGGTAATCCGCCCTTTTTTGATTGATTGTTGACTTACTCCTGATACTCAGAAGTTTATTTGAAGAATACTTGCAAGCTTTGAATTTACAAGAGCAATTACGAACTCATCTGCATGAAATCGCCAGAGAACGCGATCCTTTCTTCGCCACAGCAGGACATTTCTTTGTCCAAGAATACATTCGTCAAGAATTAGCGCAATGGGGAAGTGTGGAAATCCACACCTTTGTAGTGAGAGGGAAAACCTGCAACAACCTGATTTTAAATTTATCAAGTCAAACAATAGGGAAGCACCAAGATTTACCCCCAATTTTGATTGGGGCGCACTACGACGCTGTGCCGGGAACGCCAGGGGCAGATGATAATGCTACAGGTGTAGCGGTGTTATTAGAATTAGCCAGAAAATTTGCAGCGGAACCTGCTAAATATCCCTTGCGGCTAGTAGCTTTTGATATGGAAGAATATGGCTTACTAGGCAGTGCTGAATATGCAGCTTTATTGCATCAACAACAGCAATCACTCCGCTTAATGATCTCTCTGGAAATGTTGGGTTATTGCAACTCCACGCCTGGTTCCCAAGCTTATCCCCGTCCGTTGGAGAAGTTTTATCCCAATCAAGGTGATTTTATTGCTTTAATTGGAAATTTGCGGACAATTCGGGATTTAATCAGCCTCAGCCGGAATATTCGCAAAGCTGGCTTACCCAGTCAGTGGCTACCAGTACCTAACCGAGGCTCAATTGTACCTCAAACCAGACTCAGCGATCATGCACCCTTTTGGGATTTGGGCTATCCAGCGATTATGGTGACAGATACGGCATTTTTACGGAATCCCAATTATCACAAACCTAGTGATAATATTGCCAGTCTAGATTTAGATTTTCTGACAAGTGTTTGCCAAGGTTTAGAACAGGGAATTAGACGGTTAGCTTAGTCTTTAAATGGCGATATTGTCAGGAAGCGATCGCACATTTGGTGGCAAACTAATTAAATCATCAATGTTGCGTTTCATGGTGTTGCAAATCGCATCTAGTGGTAAGTCATTGGCATCATAACCAAAAGGATTTTCGATTTCTAAGCCGATAGCCTCAATGCCAAACAATGTAAAACTAATTAAAGAGACAATTAAGCCTGTCCACCATCCTAAAGTTTCTACCATTTGAAAGGGCAATAAGCAGCAATACAATAACAATAATTGCTTGAGATGTATGGCATAAGCTAGAGGCATAGGTGTTCTTAAAATCCGTTCGCAAGAACCTAAATTATCCACTAAATTATTTAATAGTTCTTGCAGACTAGTTAATTGGTAGCTATTTAAGCATTTGCGGTCATACTGTTGTTGCAAATAGTCACCAATCCAAAAAGCAACCTCTAAAGGTGGATGGTTCATCGTCTGCAATTTTATATACTTAGATGTGGGAATTAACTCTTCTAGTTCACCATTAATTTTTTCTTCTCTTAGATGCAATTTAGTTGTGACAGCAAAAGCTACTAATAAACGTAAGGCAGCAACTTTATGTTCTCTATCTTCAGGAGATACTTCGTCAATAGACACCCAAATCTGTCGTGCTAAATTACGTACAGTGTTGACTATAGAACCCCAGGCTTTTCTACCTTCCCAAAACCGATCATAAGCAGTATTTGTCCGAAAAACTAATAATAAACCTAAGACAATACTAGGAATAACATTTCCTAAAATAGGTTGAGATACAGGTAATTTTAAATAATAAAGAACCGAAATTACAACACCAAAAAAGCCACACCAAAAAACTCGTGGATAAATTGAAGATATCACCGAGCCTTTCATCTGAAAAGCCATTTTAGACCAACTGATTTTTTCAACTGCCATGCAATTACCCTAGAAATCTTCAGCGAACCAAGCAAGTAACTATCTGATAACTTAAAAATCATAACCTTGGCAGTAGCAAAATCGGCATAGAGGAATTTACTATGACTGGGGCATCACCATCTTTGGCAAGTTGGGAATTCTGGATTGATAGAGGCGGGACGTTCACCGATATTGTGGCGAAGCGTCCTGATGGGGAATTGGTCATTCACAAGCTGCTGTCAGAAAATCCTGAACGCTACACCGATGCAGCAGTGCAAGGAATTCGTGAACTGTTGGGAATTGCGGCTGATGCGCCAATTCCAGGCGATCGCATCGCGGCGGTGAAAATGGGAACAACTGTAGCGACAAATGCTTTATTAGAAAGAAAAGGCGATCGCACCGTTTTAGTAATTACTCAAGGATTTCGGGATGCTTTACGTATCGGTTATCAAAACCGTCCCGATATCTTCGCCCTTGAGATAATTTTGCCAGAAATGCTGTACGAAAAAGTAATTGAAGTCGAAGAACGTTACAGCGCCCAAGGTGAGGAATTAATCCCTTTAAATATCGATGCAGTTCGTCCGCAATTACAAGCAGCATACAATGATGGGATTCGTTGCTGTGCCATTGTTTTTATGCACGGCTACCGCTACACCGCCCATGAACAACAAGTCGCCACTTTAGCCAAAAGTATTGGCTTTACTCAAGTTTCCACATCTCACAAAGTCAGCCCTTTAATGAAATTAGTTAGTCGGGGCGACACGACGGTTGTTGACGCTTATTTATCACCAATTTTGCGGCGATATGTAAATCAAGTATCCAGTCAATTGTCATTTGCTACTAACAAAGGACAAAGGACAAATGACCTAGACGCGTTAGCGGCTTCCCGCAGGGTAGGACAAACAACTAAATTGATGTTCATGCAATCCAATGGTGGACTAGCGGATGCAGAGAACTTTCAAGGTAAAGATAGCATTTTATCAGGCCCGGCAGGTGGGATAGTTGGGGCAGTACAAACAAGCCGGATGGCTGGATTTGACAAGATTATCAGCTTTGATATGGGCGGCACATCCACTGATGTGGCGCATTACAATGGCGAGTATGAACGCACCTTTGAAACAGAAGTCGCCGGAGTGCGTCTGCGAACACCGATGATGGCGATTCATACCGTTGCGGCTGGTGGTGGTTCGATTGTGCAGTTTGATGGTTCTCGCTATCGGGTGGGGCCGGAATCTGCGGGGGCAAATCCAGGCCCAGCGGCTTATTCCAAGGGCGGAAGGTTGACGGTAACTGACTGCAACGTGATGGTGGGTAAATTGCAACCAGAGTTTTTCCCTAAGATATTCGGGGTGAATGGCGATTTGCCCTTAGATGTAGAGGTAGTACGGCAGAAGTTTGGGCAATTAACGACGGAAATTGGCGATGGGAGAACACCGGAAGAAGTTGCTACGGGATTTTTGGCGATCGCAGTTGATAAAATGGCAAACGCTATCAAAAAAATCTCTCTCCAGCGTGGTTATGATGTATCGGAGTATACTTTGTGCTGTTTTGGTGGTGCTGGTGGGCAACACGCTTGTTTAATTGCTGATGCTTTGGGGATGAAGCAGGTATTTATCCATCCATTCGCGGGGGTGTTGTCTGCTTATGGTATGGGTTTGGCAGATGTCAGGGTGATTCGAGAAAAGTCGGTGGAAGCGGTTTTGGATGAGGGTTTGTTGGCGGAGTTGGAGTCAGAGTTTGTAGCTTTGGTGGGGGAAACGAACCGCCAAGACGCAGAGATCGCCAAGATAGAGGTTTATCGCAAAGTGCATCTTAGATATGAGGGAACGGATGCGCCTTTGATTGTAGATTTTGCTGATGTGGTGATGATGCAGCGGCAGTTTGAGGAGTTACATCGTCAGCGTTATGGGTTTATTGCTGCTGAAAAGCGGTTGATTGTGGAAGCTGTGGCGGTTGAGGTGGTGGTGAAGCATGATGCGCCGCCAGAGAATGAAATTACACGTAGGGATACCAAAGAGCCTGTAGCGGCTGCGACTACACAAATGTACACTACTGGTACATGGCAAACAACTCCAGTATACCAACGCCAAGATTTACAACCAGGAGATTGTATCGCAGGGCCAGCCATTATTGTAGAGACAACTGGTACAAATGTTATTGAACCCCATTGGCAAGCGGAATTAACTACACGCAATCATCTTGTGTTGTCTGTGCTTGGTATTGCAGACGACAACGGACAACGGACAAATGACCTAGACGCGTTAGCAGCTTCCCGCAGGGTAGGACAAAAACCCGATCCCGTTATGCTGGAGATTTTTAATAATTTGTTTCGGGCGATCGCAGAACAAATGGGTATAACCTTACAAAATACCAGTTCCTCGGTAAACATCAAAGAAAGGCTGGATTTCTCCTGTGCAATTTTTGATGGTGCTGGACAATTGGTAGCGAATGCGCCTCACATTCCTGTGCATTTGGGTTCGATGAGTGAAAGTGTACAAGCTTTAATTACTAACTATGGTGACACCATCAAACCTGGTGATGTCTTTGTCTCTAATAATCCCTATAACGGCGGGACTCACTTACCAGATATTACCGTTATCACCCCAGTCTTCCCCGATTTAACACTCAGTACTCCCGACTCTCCACTATTCTACGTCGCCTCACGGGGACACCATGCAGATATCGGCGGTATTACTCCCGGTTCAATGCCACCCAATAGTACAAATGTGGTAGAAGAAGGGATATTAATCGATAATTTTCAGTTAGTTGCAGCAGGCCAATTCCGCGAAGCAGAATTAGTAAATTTGCTTACAAGTGAACCTTACCCTGCACGCAATGTTACCCAAAATTTAGCAGATTTACAAGCACAAATCGCTGCTAATGAACGCGGTGTGCAAGAATTGTTAAAAATGGTAGAACACTATGGATTAGAAACTGTACAAGCTTACATGGTTTTTGTGCAAGACAATGCCGAAGAATCTGTACGGCGTGTCATTGAAGTTTTACAAGATGGCAGTTTCAGTTATGCCTTAGATAATGGTAGTATGATTCAAGTTGCAATTACCATTAACCGAGAAAAACGCAGCGCTAAAATTGATTTTACTGGTACTTCAAATCAGCAAATAAATAATAATTTTAATGCTCCAGCAGCAGTATGTAAAGCAGCAGTTTTATACGTTTTCCGTACATTAGTTAATGATGATATTCCTTTAAACGCTGGTTGTCTGAAACCTTTAGAAATTAACATTCCTGAAGGGTGTATGTTAAATCCCTGTTACCCTGTGGCTGTGGTGGCGGGAAACGTGGAAACTTCCCAAGCAATTACCGATGCTTTATATGGCGCGTTGGGGGTTTTAGCGGCTTCTCAAGGAACGATGAATAATTTTACCTTTGGGAATGAACGCTATCAATATTATGAAACAATCTGTGGTGGTTCTGGTGCAGGTGCAAATTTTGCTGGTACAGATGCAGTGCAAACACACATGACTAATTCGCGTCTGACAGATCCAGAAGTATTAGAATGGCGTTTTCCAATTGTGTTAGAAAATTTTGCTATTCGTCATCATAGTGGTGGTAAAGGCCATCATTATGGCGGAAATGGTGTCATTCGCCGCTTGCGTTTTTTGGAACCTATGACCGCAGCAATTTTATCAAATCATCGTGTAGTTGCACCTTTTGGTTTATCTGGTGGTGAAGCTGGAAAATTAGGAAAAAATTATCTGGAAAGGTGTGATGGAACAGTTGAGGATTTAGGTAGTAAAGCTGTGGTGGAAATGAATATTGGTGATGTATTTGTCATTGAGACTCCCGGCGGTGGTGGTTATGGTTTTGCTGATAATATTAATTATTAATGAATGAGAGGACGATTCAGGCGATCGCCCCTCATAAAATTTAAATGGCTACTTTCTGACGGGGACAATCAAACACCACGACAAAATTAGCTTCCGGCATGAGTTGACGTAAACTTTGTACATGACCATCTGCATCAGAACGGCTGCGAAATCTCGCAACTGTTACCCTTTGCATATCTGGAAATAACCGCGCAACAATCCAAGAATTTAGCCGTTCTTTGTAAGCAAATATTTGAGTCTGCGTTTCTGAGGAGAAATCTTTGTCATCGCTGTTTTGTGGCATGATTAATCTATCCATAAGCAGTCTAATGAAGAGCGTTAGCTAGTTTCTTGGCGGGGATACTGCGGGATTTATATCAATGCACTGAAGCAGAAGAATTGATGTCGGCTCAAGAGACTTAGCCTTGCTTGAATATTGCCTGAATAATTGAGTTGCTTTTTGATCAGCAAGCGATCGCATCCTCTCACACTAGAGATAAATCAGTCCTCTCCCCTGCGAGAGAAGACAAAAAATCAAGACTTCTTCTCCAAAACATAATTTTCAGCCTGATGCTGTGATTTTGCAAGTCAACGTATCAAAGTACTTTTGTTGTCCACAATTATCTAATTAACTGCGCCGCTGAGTTAAAAAACTGACGACACAATCCCCTTGTAACTAAAATTGTCGTCAGTAAGTTTGCCACAGCAACCATAAACACAATTAAAATTTCATAAGAGACAGCATCTAAAGGGTTCACACCGCCTAACAACTGTCCGGCGGTAATACTGGGAAGGGTAGCCATACCAATGAGCATCATTTGATTGATGGTAGGAAGGAATGCGGCGCGAATGGCTTCTCTGCGGTACTGACTGACAGCTTGTTGCGGCGTTGCGCCTAAACTTAAGTGAGTTTCAATTTCCCCAGCGGAATTATTGACTGTACTAACGAGACGTTCACCAGCGATCGCCGCTGCATTCATGGCGTTACCAATAATCATCCCAGCAAAGGGAATCATATATTTTGCTTCGTACCATCTATCTGGTTGGAGAATCAAGAAGTTGGTGTAAAAGAGCGTGAAGGCGGTACTGACTAAAATTGCGCCCCAAACCACAGGTAATACTAAAGGAATTTTCTGGCTGATCCGATTTCGTGCGACAATCGCTCCCATTGTCAGCATAATTGCTAAAATTCCCAAAACCGCCCAAGCATTATTTACGGCAAAGATGAAATCGAAAACGTACCCCAATACCAGCAGCTGTAAGATGGTTCTACCAGTTGCAATTGCCAAATTTAACTCTAATCCTAATTTTTCCCAGGCGGATAAACCAATGGCGATCGCCATTAACCCCACAGCCAAGGCTAAATCAGCTAAATCTAGTTTGATTAAATCCGGCACAGTTTTTTCACCTCCTGGAATTGTCTGATCACAACAGCTTACATACTTGAGAGTTGAATTTCAATTATTCAAGTACAGAGAGAGTATTCACCTCAGACCTGTTACATAAATCAGGTTATGTCTGCTAAACAGAATAATTCTCTATCATCTTTGCGTGAGGTTTTAATCAATTTCATAAAATGACTCCCTAGAAGTCTTGTAGATTGACACTTTTTCAGAGTGGCCTAATTACGAATTACAAATTACAAATTACGAATTAGTATGATATTTTTACCCATACAATAATTTCAGTAATCACCCTTTTTGATGCGTATCCGGGGAGACAGTCTATTAGCCAACTGTTTGATAAAAAGTCAAGCAGCTAAAATCTACTGTCGAAGTGCATCCTTTGTATCTTCAAATCACATAAAAACTCATGTTCCAAAGCGTAAATTCTGTTCCAGCCTTTGATATCAAGCAGCAATACGTCACTATCGAAGCAGAAGTGAGTGCAGCAGTGCTAGAAGTTTTGTCTTCCGGGCGTTATATTGGTGGCCCCATCATTGAAAGCTTTGAGCAACAATTTGCTGACTATCATGGTGTTACTAATTGTATAGCTTGTAACTCTGGAACTGATGCACTCTACTTAGCGCTACGAGCTTTAGAAATTGGTGCAGGCGATGAGGTGATTACAACACCGTTTACCTTTATTGCAACGGCGGAGGTGATCAGCTCTGTAGGAGCCAAGCCTGTATTTGTGGATATAGATATTAATACATTTAACTTAGATTTGCGGCAAATAGCTGCGGCGGTTACACCCAAAACCAAGGCGATTATTCCGGTACATTTGTTCGGACAGCCTGTGGATATGACAGAGTTAATGGCAATCGCAAATACTCACAATTTAGCCATAATTGAAGATTGCGCTCAATCTACAGGTGCAGTTTGGGATAATCAAAAAGTTGGCAGTATTGGGCATATTGGTTGCTTTAGTTTTTACCCTACCAAGAATCTCGGCGGTTGTGGTGATGGTGGAGCAATTACAACGAATGATCCAAAATTAGCAGCGAAGATGCGCGTAATTAAGGAGCATGGACAAAGAAATCGCTATTACTACGAGGAAGTTGGGGTAAATAGCCGCTTAGATGCCATTCAAGCCGCAATTTTGCAAATTAAGCTGCGTTATCTCGATAATTGGAATCAACAACGACAAGCGATCGCATCTTACTACCAACAGTTCCTCAGCCAAATTCCGGGAATTGTTGTCCCTGAAGAACTTCCTGGTGGCGAGAGTGTCTGGAATCAATTCACAATTCGCGTAGTTAGTGAATCACGCAATGGTGCTAGTGCTTCGCGGCGCGATTGGGTAAAGAATCAATTACAAGAACGGGGTATAAATTCGATGGTTTACTACCCTTATCCACTGCATTTACAGCCAGTTTATCAACATTTGGGTTATCAATCAGGGCAATTGCCAGTAGCCGAGCAAACCTGTCATGAGGTTTTATCTTTGCCGATGTTCCCTGAACTTACAACCCAGCAACAAGATCAGGTGATTTATGCACTGAAAGATTGTTTGGTTTAAGGGAGTGGGGAAGTAATTTACTAGTCATCAATACTTTTCAAATATAAAGTTGAGTCATCCTAGATTAAGATCCCCCCGCCTGCGGCGACCCCCTTAAAAAGGGGGTAAACGAAAAAATAGCCCCCCTTTTTAAGGGGGGTTGGGGGGATCAAAAAACTTTTAACGGTAAACCAAGAAGTATTGATTTACGACTTCCTGTTAGATTAGACAATTGCGCGGTTGCTTGCAGTTGCCAAAGCTTCAACTAACCCACGTACAGCAGCAATCATTGCCACTTCACTGTTGAGTTGGTTGATAGCAGAACCGACACCAACACCAGCAGCACCAGCAGCGATCGCTAAAGGTGCTGTGACGCTAGAAATACCAGAAGCGCACAATACGGGAACTGATACAGCGCGAGAAATTTCATAAGCTGCTGCCAAAGTAGGAGCAGCTTTTTCAATTAGTCCCAAAGTGCCAGGGTGAGCAGGTTGGCTGCTTGTCCCGCCTTCAGTTTGGATAATATCAGCACCAGCTTTGACTAGTTCTTCTGCCAGCTGTACCTGTTGATCTAGTTCCAGAATGTGAGGAACTGTCACAGATAAGGTGATTTCTGGTAAAAGTGCGCGAGTTTGGTGAGTCAGCGCTAAAACTTCCTCAGCCTCAAATCTGCGTCCTTGCGCGTAGAAGGAATCGAAATTACCAATTTCAATCAAATCTGCACCAGCTGCCACAGCTTGAACAAATTTTTCTGGTTCAACTGCTGATACACAAACAGGCAAATTAATCAAGCTTTTGGCCATTGCTACTATTGCCGGATCAGCAGCGATATCAACAAAAGTCGCACCACCAATTTCAGCAGCTTTAATAGTAGCAGCCACGCGATCGCTGTCAAAGTTATTCAACCCGCTAATCACTTTCAGAACGCGGCCGTTGGTAAATGCACGTTGTAGTGCAGGATGTATTGTCATAGTTCGTCTTTTGCAGCTACGAAGGTAGGAATATTTTTACACTACTGAGCGTTTGCGGCTAGGGGGTAGTAGTTGTTAAACCCTTAGTTTACACGTTGAGACCGCAGGGGTGCGAGGGTGCGGGGGTGCAGGGGAGAGAGTTGGAGTAACAGACTCAGGGAATAAAAAATCTATCTATATTCACTGTTCAAATTTCTGGAAAATTTCAATACTTACAAAAAGGCTATTTTTTAGGACAAATTGTTAGCATTCTAATCTTTAGATAAACTAACATAGAGCTTAACTAATAAACTAAACATTTTTGCGGAAAACACCAGCCCCTCTGTGTGAATATGAGCCGTTTAGCTTCTGTCTTGATTACAAATCCTGTGTTGGAAATTTTACCCAAGAGTTTTAGCGATCGCAACTGGCTGCCCACAAGGCAGTTATGGTTACTAATATTAAGTTTGGCTTATTTATGTTCGGCTTGTGGTCGAGCTTCCGAAGCTCAATCAACAGGGAAAGATGCCGGGAAAAAACGACCTGTTCCTGTTATGGTGGCCACTGCTACTCAAAAAACAATCCCAATTTTCATCAAGGCTACAGGTACAGTAGAAGCATATTCAACTGTTTCTGTCAAGTCACAGATTGGAGGACAGTTAACAGGGGTGTATTTCCGCCAAGGACAGAACGTGAAAAAGGGAGATTTGCTGTTTCAGATCGATTCCCGTCCCCAGCAAGCAGCCCTGATGCAAGCAATGGCGGCGAAAGCCAAAGATGAGGCATTAGTCAAGCAGTCCGAGGC
Organism: Nostoc sp. C96; assembly: GCF_059384975.1. Classification (NCBI taxonomy): domain Bacteria; kingdom Bacillati; phylum Cyanobacteriota; class Cyanophyceae; order Nostocales; family Nostocaceae; genus Nostoc; species Nostoc sp. C96. Next base: position 5,419,978 of record NZ_CM182020.1, read on the forward strand.
TAATGTTAACAAAGCGATCGCTCAAGTTAACCAAGCCAAAGCCACAGTCTTAAAAGATGTAGCCCAGGCGAATAATGCCAATGTCCAGGCACAACGCTATGCGGGGTTACTGCAACAAGGTGCGATTAGTAAAGAGCAGTCTGAACAATACCAAACAAGTGCCATTGCTCAAACAGCAACAGTCAAAGCAGACCAAGATGCAGTAGCTAACGCCCAAGCAGCAGTAGAAGCCGCTAAGGCAGATGTAAAAAATGTCCAAGCAGCGGTAGTCGCAGACGAAGCCGCAATTGATAATGCTAAAGTCCAGCTTTCTTATAGTTCTATTTATTCGCCTATTACCGGGCGCACGGGTAGTCTCAAGCTAAATCAAGGTAATTTAGTGACTGCCAATTCCACAGATCCCTTAATTACCATCAGCCAGATTCGCCCGATATATGTAAACTTCTCGATTCCGCAGCGAATGTTGCCAGACTTGAAAAAGTACACCAGCAACCACAAATTAGAAGTTGATGTCATCCCCCCCAAAGATTCAGGGAATCCTGTACATGGTTATCTCACCTTTGTTGACAGTGGTGTAAATACTCAAACTGGCACAATTCAACTCAAAGGCACATTTAGTAATAACGACGAGCGATTGTTACCAGGGCAATTTGTCAATGTCGTTCTGAAATTATCCGAGATACCCAATGCTGTAACTGTACCCACCAAAGCCATTCAAGCTGGACAGCAACAGCAATTTGTCTATGTAGTCAAACCCGACAAAACAGTAGAAATGCGTCCTGTAGTTGCCGGAGATACAGTAAATAATGAAACTGCGATCGCTCAAGGCATCAAACCAGGTGAGCAAGTAGTCATCGACGGCCAATTCAACCTCGTACCTGGGGCAGCAGTGCAGGTTAAGCAGGGATTAGGAGGAGGTAAGGAGGCAGGGAGCAGGGAGCAGGGAGCAGGGGGAAAGAGATTTTGAGAGATTTTTTGTGTAAGTCAGATTTAAAAGTTTTTTAGCCTGATTAATCTATTAATTAAGCTAAATTTGACCAAATTATTCCATATCCTGACTCCTCGATTCTGTCTCCTGAATTCTTACTCAAAATGTCCTCATCCAGATGCTCTTGGCTATAAAAAATAGGAAAATCTATGAATATTTCCGAGTTATTTATTCGTCGCCCAATCATGACGACTTTGGTAATGGTTGGCGTTTTGATTTTCGGGCTGATGAGTTATCGAATGTTGCCTGTGAGTGACTTGCCGAATGTGGATTTTCCCACAATTCAGGTGAGTGCTAACTTGCCTGGGGCTAACCCAGAGACAATGGCGGCATCGGTGGCAACACCTCTAGAAGCGCAATTTTCGAGTATTGCTGGTTTGAGTTCAATGAACTCTACTAGTTCTTTGGGTAGTAGTCAGATTACACTGCAATTTGATTTGAGTCGAGATATCGATGGGGCAGCCCAAGATGTGCAAGCTGCGATCGCTAAAGCCACGCGGCAATTACCTGCGGATATGCCCAGCCCCCCATCCTATCGCAAGGTAAACCCAGCAGATCAGCCCATCCTCTACATATCGCTGAATTCTGCTGTCCTGCCCCTATCCACCGTAGATAAATATGCAGAGACGCAACTGGCACAACGTTTGTCAATGGTCAACGGGGTGGCGCAGGTGCAAGTCTACGGTTCGCAAAAGTACGCCGTGAGAGTTTTGCTTGATCCCGAATCTCTCAGTGCCAAAGGCATAGGCGTTGATGAAGTTGCCGATGCTATTAGCAAAGGGAATGCCAACATACCGACGGGAACACTTTACGGTCAAGAACAGAATTATACAATCCAAGCCAACGGACAACTCAATGATGCCGCTGCCTATCGTTCCTTAATTGTCAGTTACCAAGGCGGTGCGCCAGTCCAACTAGGAGAAATCGCCCAAGTCTTGGATAGTGTAGAAAATGACAAAGTTGCTAGTTGGTACTTTACCAAGACACAAAAGCAGAACAAAACATCTAATTCTGGTGTGCGGGCGATTGTTTTAGCCATTCAAAAGCAACCGGGAACTAATACCGTCGAAGTCGTAGATGCGATTAAAAAACTGCTGCCGCAATTCCGCGAACAAATTCCCGCAGCAGTGAATATGGAGATTCTTTATGATCGCTCTCAAGCTATCCGCGAATCGGTTGATGATGTCCAGTTCACGCTGTTGCTGACTATTGGTTTGGTTGTGTTGGTAATTTTTCTATTCCTGCGCAACCTACGAGCCACAATTATTCCGAGTTTGGCAGTACCTTTATCCTTAGTCGCAACTTTTGGCGTAATGCTGCTGTTGGGCTTCTCCCTTGATAACCTCTCACTTATGGCGTTGACTCTTTCCGTTGGTTTCGTGGTAGATGATGCCGTAGTCATGCTAGAAAATATCGTCCGCCACATGGAAATGGGTGAGAGTCGCTTGCAGGCTGCGTTGAATGGCTCACGGGAAATAGGTTTTACAATTCTGTCCATGACTATTTCTTTAGTCGCCGTGTTTATTCCGGTGCTGTTTATGGGCGGGATTTTAGGACGATTATTCCGCGAATTTGCTGTGACTATCAGCGTGGCGATTCTCGTATCGGGAATAATTTCTCTGAGTTTGACCCCGATGCTGTGTTCTCGATTCTTGCGTCCACCGCATCATCAGCAAGAAAACGAAGCAGAACCAGATAAAAGAGGTTTTAAAGGAAAAATTCAAAGATTTAATCGGGGACTTTATAATACTTCCGAAAAATTTTTTGATGTCATGTTGGGTGGATATGAGTGGAGTTTAAAGCGATCGCTCAAATATCACCGCACGACAATGTTTATCTCTGGGGCAATTGTTGTCGCCACAGTTTATCTATTTATGATTGTGCCGAAAGGGTTTATTCCAACTGCGGATGTCGGACAAATCACCGCATCCACCCAAGCTGCCGAGGATATCTCCTTTAATGAAATGGTAAAACATCAACAGGCAGTAGCGGCGATCGCTGATCGTGACCCCAACGTCGCGGCGATTAACTCCAGTGTCGGTGCGGGTGGTGCAAATGCTTCTAGTAATACTGGACGCTTATTTATCAGCCTCAAACCCCGCGAAGAACGTAAACTGAATGCCGATGAAATTGTCCAAGAACTGCGCCCCAAGCTATCACGCATCCCTGGAATGAAGGTTTTTTTGCAAAACCCACCAGCGATTAATATTGGCGGACAACAAAGCAAAGCCCAATATCAATTCAGCTTACAAAGTCCGAATATTCAAGAGTTATATCAATATGCGCCAACTTTAGAAGAAAAACTCCGGGGGCTACCTGATTTACAAGATGTCAACAGTGATTTGCAAATCAAAAACCCTCAAGTGCAAGTTGACATCAACCGTGATCAAGCTGCATCTATGGGGCTAACAGCCGAACAAATCGAAACAGCCCTGAGTAATGCCTACGGTACACGACAAGTTTCTACAATTTACGCTTCAGATAGCCAATATCAAGTAATTATGGGAGTCGAACCCAAATATCAGGGAGACCCCAGTGCTTTAGAATTGCTGTCAATTCATTCCCCGACTGGACAATTAGTGCCATTAAATGCAGTAGCCAGCATCTCGAAAGGTGTGGGGCCTTTGACTATCAACCACTCAGGACAGTTAGCTTCTGTAACTATTTCTTTTAACCTCAAACCCGGTGTATCTCTTGGTAGCGTCACTGAGAAAATTGAACAAATCGCCCGTCAAACATTACCCGCGAGTATTACTACAGGTTTCCAAGGTTCTGCACAAGCATTCCAGTCTTCCTTACAAGGGTTGGGATTATTGCTATTGGTGGCGGTTTTAGTAATTTATATTGTGTTGGGAATTCTCTATGAGAACTTTATTCACCCTTTGACAATTCTTTCTAGTTTGCCTTCCGCTGGATTTGGGGCGTTGTTAACCTTGTTGTTATTCCAAGTTGATTTGAATATTTACGCCTTTGTTGGCATCATCCTGCTAATTGGGATTGTGAAGAAAAACGGCATTATGATGGTTGACTTTGCCATTGAAGCCAGGCAAAGTGGTAAAACTCCATACGATGCCATCTATGAAGCTTGTGTAGTTAGGTTTCGCCCCATTATGATGACCACAATGGCAGCTTTGATGGGAACTTTACCCATCGCCCTGGGCTTGGGTGCAGGTGGAGATACACGTCGTCCCCTTGGTTTAGCTGTGGTGGGAGGATTGCTGTTTTCCCAGTTTCTCACATTGTATTTAACACCTGTGTTCTATACATATATGGAAAGTTGGCAAAGCTTTATGAAAAAACGCCAGTGGCGCAAACAACCAGATTCTCATGCAGTGTAAAACGCCATCAATTAAGCCTGACGCAGATTAGTTTTTTAGATTGGGGATGAGGTAATAAGGGTGTAGGGGTGTAAGGATTTTGCTCACTTAAACCCTTACACCCCTACACTGAGTCTTAACAGACAATTTTTGTGGGCAGTCCTGATTTACCACCAAATCCGATTACCATTTTCGTCAACTCTGGCTTGACGAATCACATCAGAAATTTCTTCCGCATCCTTAACATGGTGCAGTGCCTTTTTCTCACCGTTGGGTTCTTCTACAACAAAGTATGTGGGAACTGTAATATGGTCGCCTGTTATATCTGGTGAATCAACAGCAACTTGTTTTGCCTTTTCTTCAACAGATTCAGGTTTATCTGAGATTCTATCACCAGGATTTGCTGTTAAGTTTCTTTCTTTAGCTGTTTGTTCTTCGCGGGAATGCCAATCTTTGCTAACAGGCTGTTCAATTTCTGCTTGGTTATTTTCTGGTTGATTATTTTGATTTTCTAGTTCTTTAGTCATGGCTATTTCACAAATTAAAACTACGTATTTACTAACTTAATTTATAAAATTGTAGCCATGATTAAGTCTTTCCTCAGAGAGAGTTTCTGATGAAATTAAGAGTTACATATCTGGAGTTATATATTAGTTTCAATAGATAAAACTTTACCTCTTTCTTCAGAAATAGCCAAATATTTTATCACTACTACTTATCGACAGATTGCTATTGTTTGGGTGCAGTTGTTTTCATCAGTTGAAATGGTGTATATTTACCGCCCAAAGCTTCAACAATGGCGCGTGTATTTGCCTCCATCATTTTGATGTATGTTTCACCATCGCTGCCTTTTGCGCCAATTGAATCAGAGTAGAGTTGATGCGGTGCTAGTTTTACACCAGCTTCTTGAGCTACGGTTTTAATTAAGATGGGATTAATAGTAGTTTCGGCAAAAATTGCAGGTACACCTGTTTTTTTCACTGATTCTACCAATCTTTGTACAGTTTGGGCGCTTGGTTGTTCTTCGGTGCTAATGCCAATTAAAGTGCCGGCGATCGCAATTTTGTAAGCATGTCCATAATATTGAAAAGCATCATGGGTGGTAATGAGTCGGCGTTTATCTGGCGGAATAGTTTGAATCTGTTGATTTATCCATATATGCAGTTGTTTTAATTCAGCAGTTAGTTGTGCAGCATTTTGCGTAAACTTTTCTTTATCGGCTGGCGATAACTCTATCAACGCATCTCGAATTACGTTTACCATTGCGGCTGCATTTTCCGCACTTCCCCAAACATGGGGGTCTGGTACTATTTCACCTTTACCTTTATCTAATTCCAAAGGTTTGACTATTTCACCTACGGCGACTTTACGTCCTTTTCCCGCCGCATTCATTAACTTAATTAGACCTGGTTCTAAGTTGTAACCGTTATACAAAATTAAGTCAGCTTTTTCCAAAAACCGACTATCTGCGGGAACTGGTTCATAAACATGAGGATCAGCACCAGGTTGGAGTATTCCCTTGAGTTGAATTTCGTCGCCGCCAACCTCTTGGGTTAAGTCTGCAATGATTGTACTAGTGGCTACAACCGACGGTTTCTCACTACCTTTGGCAGTTGTGGAGTTGGTGTTGTTTTGACTACAACTAAACAAAGTCAATGGTAAAAGCATTCCCAGACACAGCCGAAAAATCAAGCTAAAAATTTCTGGTTTCCTTCTAGGGATGGTGGACTTTTGTGGGACGAGAACGCCCTCTATCTCAGGTATTACGCTCATTTATCTGTGACATTACTGCTTATTATAGATTTTTTCATATTTTTCTCATTTTTGTAGTAAGCTCAAGTAATAAATATGAAAATACCCTTATGGAAAACGTTTCTTTTTACGCCAACTTGGGACATACCCGGAAAAGTGGTGAAAGTTCTGCATCGTATATCAAAGCTATTGATATGAATTCCACAGATGCAATTTCTATTGCCCACTTGGGAGTACATTACCGGACTCAAGAAGCCTTGAGGGATATTAACTGTGTGATCAAACCAGGAAGATTGACAGGGATTTTTGGCCCAAATGGTGCTGGAAAAAGTACGCTGATGAAAGCAATGTTGGGTTTAGTTCCTGTTAGTAGTGGTGTGGTGAAGTATCAAAACCAACCCTTGATGCAGCAGAGGTCAAAAGTTGCTTATGTACCTCAACGTAGCCAAATTGATTGGACTTATCCCGCCACAGTTTGGGATGTCGTGATGATGGGACGGGTAAAGAAGACAGGTTGGTTGCGTAGTTTTTCGGGAGTGAGTCGCCAAATCGCCAACAGCGCCTTAGAAAGAGTGGGGATGAGTGAATTTCGCGATCGCCCCATAGGACAATTATCAGGAGGACAACAACAGCGAGTCTTTTTAGCCCGCGCCTTGACACAACAAGCAGACATCTTCTGTTTTGATGAACCATTGGTAGGGATTGATCAAAAAACCCAAGCCGTAATTTTTGAAGTCTTCCAAGAACTCGCTGCTGAAAACAAAATCGTCCTAGTCGTCAACCACGACTTAGGCGAATCCATCACCCATTTTGATGACTTGATTTTACTCAACCGGGAATTAGTCGCCACAGGTTCCCGACAACAAGTCCTCACAGAACAAAACCTACATCTGGCTTACGGCGGTAAAGTTATGTACTTCTCCGACGCAGCTTAAACTCTCTTTCTCTGTGTCCTCTGCGCCCTACCCTACGGGAAGCCCCTTCGTGTCTAATGCGGTTCGTTTAAATATCTATGCTAGAAGCACTAATCGAGCCATTACAATATGGCTTTATGCAGCGATCGCTCATCATTGCAATTTTAGTTGGTTTGTTGTGTGCAGTTGTGGGTAGTTACTTAATGGTGCAACGACTCGCACTGCTGGGTGATGCTATCAGTCATTCTGTTTTACCAGGATTAGCGATCGCCTTTATGTTAGGCGCAAATATCTTTGTTGGCGCATTTATCGCCGGGGTTTTAAGTACAATGGCGATCGCCTGGATTAGAACGCGATCGCCAATCAAAGAAGATGCAGCAATGGGTATAGTTTTTTCTGCATTTTTCGCCCTTGGAATTACCTTAATTACCGTTGTTCAAAAAGATAATAAAATTGACCTGAATCACTTTCTTTTTGGCAATATTCTCGGTGTTACTGTTGACGAAGTGCGAGATACAGCCATCATTGCCACGATTGTTTTAGTAGTAGTTATTTTAATCTACAAAGAACTTTTATTTTACACCTTTGACCCTTTAGGCGCTCAAGCCGCAGGTTTACCAGTCAATCGGCTAAACTTTGGTTTGATGTTGCTGATTGCTTTAACAATTGTCGCCAGTATGAAAGCTGTCGGTGTAATTTTAGTCCTATCGCTGTTAATTACTCCTGGTGCGACTGCATATTTATTGGTCAAACGCTTACACGAAGTGATGATTGTTGGTGCAGTAATTGGTGTATTTTCCAGTATTAGCGGGATGTATCTCAGCTACTTTTATAATTTGCCTTCCGGCCCGGCGATTGTTTTGGTAGTATCAGGTTTATTTATTTTGGCGTTATTATTTAGTCCTAAGCATGGGGTGTTGATACCAAGTGTGAATCGGAAGTAAGTTTGTTAAACGCAGAGGTGCGCTAAGGTTAACGCAAAGAGACGCAGAGTGTTGTTTAAGTTAGTTTTTCTGACTTTTATTGATAGATATTTAATACTTCTTGGATAAACTTCTGCCATACTTCATTTGGAACCCAAATTTTATGTAAATCTTGTTCGGCTGCTGCATTATCCAACCCTTGATGTATGCGGCGAAAAAGATACATAAAAGCAGAGACTCTCATATTAGCAGCGCAGTGAACAAAAATTTTTTTATCTGAATTTGTTTCCATGACACCAAAAAACTTTGTCACATCTTCCAGTGTCGGATTTTCCCACACTACTGGAATGTGTACATATTGCATTTCTTGAGATTTAATAATTTCTTGTTCATTAGGTAAAGCATTACTTGATGTTGGTAATGCTAGATTAACTATTAGTTGATAGCCTGCTGCTTTGATAGCTGTAAATTGTTCAGCGGTTGGTTGTCCTGAAATGGCAATTGTATCTGATATTTGGAGAAAGTTGTAGATTTCTGCGAGATGATTTTTAACAGACATAAATATTTATTGATTAAATAGCCCATAATCTAATTTAGTTTCCCATTTATTGCCAGTTCTTTCCATATATAGCAAATTGCCATATTGTGGTGTTATGGGACAAAAAGCAGTCAGCTGAATTAACGCTTGAGAAAAATCATCTGAAAAACCTGGACGAGTTAATGTATAGAACATAGACCATCTATGATCATATTGATTGAAAAGGTTGTGATACTCTGTGCGAGACAGTAGATTCACTTTGGGATTGTTAATCCATGAAATTAATAAGGAAGGTTGGCTGTTAATCGATATCCAATTATCAAAAGTCTCTTTTTGGAGATCAGGAAAACCTAAAATTCTCATACCATACATCTGTGTTTCTTTTATCCGCAGATTTTCCCAAGTAATATCCTTAAGACTAGTTTGAGTAATCACTGAACTGGACTCTTCTAAAAGATATTCTCCCGCTATACTATAATTTTCAATTAATGTCGCAAAAATCTCTGTTTCATGTTGCGATCGCATATTTTATTACTATTCTTTAGATGTTCACAAATCAAATAGGATTGCTATAGGTACTCAAAATAAAAGTTATCGCCTGATTATTTAGGCTTTCAACATACATAAGTCAAGATGCAATTTAGTAAGGATCAGCTTGCTTCTTAGAATAGCAAAATTTTATATTAGTGACCAGAGTTTCACTACAATACTGATAGACTTACTCTAGTAAAAACTTTCACCAATTTGTAGTTCATTATATACAGCAATAAATTCTTCATCTTGAATTTCACTATATTTATCCATACTGAGATTCATAAATTCTTCAATAGTTAAACCATAAGTATATAAGCTTTTACATTGGAATATTTTTGTTGTTTTATATTGTAAGCCAAAATGTTGTTGTATTTCATCATAGATAGGCCAAATAGGCCCATTCATCCAATCAGTGTGAATAAATTCTGAGCTAGGTAAAGAATAGTTATTATCCTTTAGTTCTAAGTAGTTAATAATTCGTCTAGCAACCTCAGTTATTAATAGAGTGGTAGGATGATTAATAGTTAGTAATAGTGGTAAAAATATTAAATTGTTATTAATAAAATCAAATATTTTAACATTCCATCGCTTATCCCTATTGATTAACTCTGAAAAAGAATTCATAAATATCTCCTCTTTCTTTAGCGAATCAATATATCCCTTAATATTTTTGGATAAATTGTCATTAGATTTTGCCATTATTTTATCATAGTGGAGCTTGAGTGCAATGCTTGAGTGATAATCAATCAAAGGGGATAAATAATTTTTGAAATAAAATAAATCTGGATGAAAACCTTGAAAATGAATATTTGGTAAAATTATAACTTTTTCTGGCACTAGACTGCAAAGATTAGCTGTTATTAGCTTGCCAAATTTTTTTTCATCAAAAAGTTCTTGAGTAAGAATAAATTTATATCTTTGAGTCAGATTTTCTACTAAACTAGTATTTTGAAATGATGGACTTAATTCATAATTTACACATAAAACAAAAATATTAAACCTATCCTGAAAAACACTGAGTATTTTAAATAATTCCTCTGCTTGGCAATTACCTATGAGCAATATATTCTCTTTATTATACTTTGGGTATCTGTATTCAAATTTTAAGGATTGGGCAGTTTTTTCTAAAAACTCTTGTGAGTGGAAAAAATCACATATTTTTTTTTAATAGTTACCTCAGCACAAGGTTGAATAACAAATTGATTCTCTGGATTTCTACTTAAAAATATATTGTATAAAAAGGTAATAAAAAAATCGCAGGCAATTTCCGAGTCTTCTTCAATCAAATTAGTTGATTGAATATAATGCTGAACATTGTTGATAAAAGTTGATAAATATTGATGATTAGCAAACACCTCATCCGAAATCTGGCGGATACCTTGAAAGCTGTAAATCTGTAATTCATCAAGTGCTTTTTGGAGGTTAATATTATCAATATTGTTGAGGAAAATAGCTAAATATTTTGCAATTTTTATATTTTTTTCAGAAAACATATAATAAATAAACTGTTGTCTACACGAGAAACTGTACTTCTTCAAATTGCTGAATACCAAGAAAATCAAAATAAAATTTAAGAAGTAATAAAGCGAATTGCCTGGGTAATTCCATCGGCATTTGAATGCAGCCAAAGATTGATGGAAAGTTCTGGAAATTCCTCACCAACTTTTTTGACAAAATAGTCTTGCACAATGGGATTAGAAGATAACCGATAAGATACAGTCATTGTGGAGATAATTTGCACAAGTTGTTTTGCATAAGTTGATGGCAAGTGCTGCTTTTTTAGTAATGCTTTTCCTCTTAAACCCATTGCCATAAAAGCATCGGGGTTAGTATGAAAGTTCTGTAAATGAGTTTGAATATCTTGAATTTCACACTCTAGACGAACTTTAGCAACAGTATTAGCTGGTAAGTAGTGATACCAACTGATATCTGTGACTAGGCTAGGCAAAGCGTGTTGCCAAATCCATAGCTGAGATGCTGATGCTTCTCCCATAGATGGATAGCGGAGGTTAATTGCCAGATGAGCTTGACTTAATGCTTCATGCAAAACTTGATCTGGTACAAATCCGTGAACACTAACATGATTCTGTAATCCTAATGTGCAGATTTGTTTTTGAAAATATTTTTTGTCCCAAATATTACCATAAATATGCCAATGGAAATATTTTTGTTGGGGTAGAGTTTGTAATGCTTTTAATACCTGCTCTATACGTCGATTTAACCCTAAATGCCCAAAAGTAATTAATTGATATGGAGGTTCAAGAATTCGATCAGTAACAGAGCTAGGTAAATACGTGAAGTTATAACAAAGTGGCAAATAATGAACAGGTATATGTAATTTATTTTGTATATTTTGTGCTGTTTCTGAGTTATGAACGATAACTCCTAGAGATCCTGCAAGTGCTAATTCTGTCAGAGGGAAATTTTCAGACATCCACTCAGCAGAAATTTGATTATCCCAAAATCTTTCAGCTAGTTTTTTTCCTGTTTCACCGTAATAATAAGACATTAATTGTAAATAAGTTTTTTGGTTGTGCAGTTTATCTCGATATATTGCACCAAATAAGTGATGAAGACTTGTATCATGAAGAACTACTAGTCCAGGAAATTGCTGACTCACTTGCCAAATACTGGTATGGAAATCTGCATTATTTCCTATGTGGTAAATATTCAGGTCAGCTTCCTGCAATTTCGCCCAAGGGAAGCAAGAAAAATCATACGTTCTGACAATCGCATAATGGGTAATTTCTGGGTCGTAAACTTGTTGTTCTGTCCAAATTGTTACTTCTAGAAACTGACTAAGCTCTTTTATCAGTCCGATTGTGTAATCTGCTATACCTGTGAGTGCTGGCGGTATAGGAGAGAACCAGTTAATTTTTAAATTGTACGAATTATTTTTCTTTGTAAGTAGTTGTGTTTGCATCTTTATTTCAATAACTTCTCTACAACAGTTACCCAATCAATATTCAAGCTTTTATATTTTTCACGCGCTTGTTGACCCATTTGGGCTGCTTGATGAGCATTAACCCAGAGTTTATCCATTGCATCGGCCAGTGCTTGTGGAGTTGGTTCTACTACCCAACCAGTTTCTCCTGAATGCACGAACTCTACAGGTTCTCCTGAATCTGTACAAGTGATGACAGGTTTTGCAGATAGCATTGCTTCTAGAGTGACATAACCATAATCTTCATCTACTGGAGGATAAACAACCCCTCTAGACTGGGCGTAATACTGAATTTTTTCCGACTCACTAATTCTGCCAAGAAATATGGCGCGATCGCTAACTTGCAATTTTTCAGCTAAAATTTCTAAGGTTTTTATATAGTCATCAAAATCAGCAGTTCCAGCAAACAGGACTTTGACGGGCTGTTTCGTCCATGACAAAGCTTGAATAACTAGTTCTTGACGCTTAATTTGTGTAATTCGACTTGGGAAGAAAATATAATCTCTAGCAATATCACAATAAAACTGATCCGCATTTCGTGGAGGATGGTATAAATATTGGCAATCCAAGTGATTAAACACACTTAACCTGCGAGAAACATTACGAGAAATTGTATAAATTTGTCGGCTCTCTAAAAATGCGTTTTGGTCAGCCCGATAAATTGCGGCTCTAATCTGTAAATTGTTAGATACTTGCTGTAAATGGCTTAAAGGTGTATCCCACAGATCGTAAGCTGCTCGATATTGATGAATTAACCAAATAACTTTATTTGGATGAGGAATCAAGTAAGCAGGAAAATTAAGAGCTATTAAGCGATCAATATCTTGTTTTCCAGGACGACTTACTTCTAATAATCGACAAGCCAGAATATTATCTAAAAGCTTCTCCGGTGAATAATTGGTAAATGGAATATTAATAGTATCGACTAAATGACCAGCAGTTTGAAGAGCATTTATTAATTCTTCTGCAAGGATTTCTGCACCGCCAAAAACAAATGGAATACAAGTTCTAGCAACTACAACTCTCATTAGAAAACATTATAAATATTTAATATCACTATCGATAAACTTTTTGTTTATTAATGCTTATCTATTTAATAAACTTGAGATAGCTTAGTATCTAAACAACAAATTTTCTAGAATTTCACTCAGCCTTTGTTGATATTTGCCAAAGCTAAATTCACTAGCTCTAATGTATCCTTTCATACTGAGTTCCTGCCGTAGTGCTTGGTTTTTGACTATTTTTAAGATTCCTTGAGCAATACTTAACGTACTCAGAGGATCTTCTATATACAATGCAGCATCAGCACAAACTTCGGGAAGTGAACCTGCTTGAGATGCCAAAACAGGACATCCTACTTGCATTGCTTCTAAAGGCGGTAATCCAAATCCTTCATACAGTGAAGGAAAAATAAAAGCTAAGGCATTTCTTAATAAGATAAATTTTTCCACATTAGAAATATAGCCTAAATACCTAATTTTATTTTTACAATTTAGTGAATTTAGTAATGGGATAATTTCTGAATTACCTACATCTTTTTCTCCGATAATTATTAAAGGTAAGCCAATTTTTTCTTGTACCCCTAAATAAGCTTCAGTCATCCGAAAAACATTTTTACGTTTTTCTAAAGAACTAATAAATAATAAGTAGTTTTGGCGTTGTATCTGATATTTAGTTAAAACTAGAGATTCATCTATTTGTTTAAGAGGCAACAAAGGCAGATCAGCTAGTGGTTCATAAACTGTAACTATCTTCTGTTCATATTCTGGAAAAACCGCCAACAGATCTCGGCGTGAGGTTTCAGAAACGCTGAGAATCAAATCTGAGTGACGCAACATATTCTGCACTCGACGATAAAAGATAAATGTATTATCGGGGTGATCATTTCGCGTAATGGGAATGATATCATGAAGTGTTTGCACAAGCTTAGTTTTGCGGGGAACACGAATATTAGAGGGAGATGTACAAAATACTATATTAAAGTTAGGATTAATATTGAGTTTATAAGGGCTTTCAAGCAGTCTTGGTTGAACATTTTGAACTAGCTGATAAATTAATTTTTGATTTAAAAATCCCTTCAGGTTATGCAAAAATGTCATGCGATCGCTAGTTTCTGTAGTTCGCTCACGCTCTATTTTTACTAAATGTGAAAAACCAAGCTGATTTTTAAGCCAATAAGCCATGAGCTTAGAGACAGAAGGATGATGAGACGGATTGTCTAAATGCTTTTCAATAAGAATTTGCTGCACTAAAGGATGAGTTTTTGTACATTTTGCTCCTGTAATTAAGTAGTTTGCATATCCCAGACGGTCAGTGCATTTTAAAAGCATTTTTGTATAAATTGCAATTCCCCGATGTACCACTTGTTCTAAGTCTGGAGAAAAAAAAGCAATTTTATATGGATATTTATTCATGTATTTGGTTAAATTTCTAAGCTAGTGATTAAAATTGTTATAAATACTCAATTTTAGATAACAATATTGTGATTTCAAGAATTTTTTGTAGTTGTGAGGTATGTTTCAATTACGTGGTTAGCATCTCCTATTAATTTCACTTTTCCCTTATCCAACCAAATTACCTGTTCACATGACTGTCTGATAAAATCCAAATCATGAGAAACTAGCAAAACTGTAGCATCCGCAGCCCAAAACTTTTCAATTCGCCGCTTGCATTTATTCTTAAAACTTTCATCCCCAACAGATAGTACTTCATCAAGAATCAAAATATCTGGCTGTACATCGGTGGCGATCGCAAAACCTAATCGTGCTACCATACCGGATGATAATACTTTTACTGGTACTAAGGAATAATCTTCTAGTTCAGCAAACTCTAAAATTGCTGCTGCTTTCTTCATCATTTCTTGTCGTGAAAATCCCAGCATTACTCCATAAAAGATAGTGTTAGCCATCACGGAAATTTCTGGATCGAACCCTGCGCCTAACTCAATTAATGGCGCAATGTTTCCTTTCACTCGCACAACTCCCTGCTGTGGCTGCAAAATTCCACAGATTAGCTTCAAAAGTGTAGATTTTCCTGCTCCATTCGCCCCAATAATTCCTACTTTTTCTCCTGATTTCACTACTAAATCAATTCGATCTAGCACCAACTTTTTAGCAGGGTAACGATACTTTCCTTCTAAAAAAGACAAGATAGTTTTCTTCAAGTCATAAGAAAACTCTTCTTGCGTCCGTCGCCACAGAGAAACTTGATTTAGACGAATGACTTCCATCTACAGCAAATCCATAAATGAAGTTCGCAACCAGCGAAAGCAAGTTATTCCTAGAGCCAAAAAAATAATTCCACTTAAAAGTGAGTGTACAATCAAGTGAACTTCTGGCACTGCTCCTGATAAAGAAATTTGACGAATACTTTCAATCACTGGACACAAAGGATTCAGTACCAAAAATGTCTTTACTGTTGCTGGCACAATTACTACTGGATAAAATATAGGGCTACTTAACCAAAGTAGAGAAACAACCAATTCATAGAAATAAGGCAAATCTCTAAAAAATACAAACAAAGCACTCACTAGCAAGCTAATTCCAATACATACAAGCACCAGCGCTAGTAAGGGTAATAACAACAACAATACATTGACTAAGCTTTTGGAATTAATTAATGTCACTAATGCTAGTAAAGGAAAAACTCCGACTGCAAATTGAAAGATATTTGCGACAACCATTGATACCGGAAAAACACTCGTTGGCAAATTAATTTTGTTCAATAACGTCCCATTGTTCACTACACTCAATAAGGCTTGACCTGTAGATGCTGAGAAGAAGTTAATTACTACCAGTCCGGTGAATACTGCCAGCACATAGTTGAAAATAGAATTGCCATAATAAGAGGCGAAGGTCGTACCAAAAATTGCTGTATATGCTCCTGTCATTAGTAGTGGATTTAGCAGCGACCAATACACTCCTAAAAACGAGCCTCGGTAACGCATATTTAAATTCCTTGCTACTAATACTTGTAGCAATTCCCAGTAATGCTGCACTTGCGATCGCTGCAAACTTGCTTTTAATTGACAGAACATCTTGAAGCACCCACACCAAAAATAAAGCAGAAAAATAAACAGGAGTCAGAAAGTATAATGTATAATAATTTACTTACACGTAAAAGTTTTAATGAAGCAAATTTGCTAGTAATCTCAAGTTTTACAAGAGTAGCGATCGCACAGTAAAAAATTATGTTTGAAAACTGTCTATAAATCAATACATTTAAATATGTAGATATATTTCTCAATAAAACTCTTGAGAATAATTGATATTGCCTGATTATTTGGCTTGTCAAGATATATACATTCGCCAAAACTTGTAGAAGCTTAGGCTCTGCCTTCCCGCAGAGTAATACCGTTTTACTTTAAGTTTGATAAAAATAGACCACAGGGGAGCCAGCGTGTTGGGGAGACACTGCGTTGCGGAGGTTCCCTCCGTTGTAGCACGGCGGGTTTCCCGACTTGTAGCGACTGGCGTGGGCGGAGGAGAAATTATTCGTATCATTTATTTAGTGAAATGGTATAAGACAGTTCGCTTTTATCCCTCTTCTGTCACTCTCCGAAAAGCTTTATCATTTCTGAATTCTAGAGTTCTTATACAGTGGGCAATCGCCCAGTTTTTTCTGAATTAAAATTCCACAAGATGACCAAATGACTAAATTTTAACGACAAATACCTGAATCTATTGATGTAGCGTATGTTTAAAACTTTTTATTAATAGGAGAAACCGGAAAGTGACAGAAGAGGGTTATAGCAGTAGTCAGATATGTTAGGACAATTTGAAAGCTGGAATGCCAGGAATAATAAGACTTTTCCCACTGCCTCCTGCCTTCTGCTATATATACAGTTGGTCAAAACCCCCAACAAAAGACTAAAAACATTTTCCTGTGTTCTACCCCAATTGATGCGATGTCAGTCGCAGTACACCTTGTGTTGGCAGCCCAAGGACTACCAAAAATATCACAATGTTTATAGTGGCTAACTAAATTAACAGAAAAGGGATATTGTCAACCTTGATTTTGTAAACTTTTTTAAAACAAGGTTAATCGGTAATTACCGCGTTGGGTGGGATTACTAGAAGTCACAACTATATAATAAGTACCATCTTCAGGTAATCTAGCTCGGTCGATGAGGGTGCTATATTTACCATCGCGATCGCTATTAGCCGCAATCCTTTGTCCTTGAGAATTGAGTAAAACTATATAAGGTGAAAACTCTTCATTCACACTATCTACACGAATACTCACGAGTTGATTTTTTGTGCCTTGAAATTGTGTCACATTATAAGGTGTACCATTTTGTTTAAGGACTAAGTTTTGCTGACTCAGTTCTCCAGATTCATCTAAAATATAGCTGGCTCTATCATCTCGGATAGCAAGACTATAACGGCCTGTATCTCCAGGGTTTTGACTGGTGACTGCGATCGTATATGTACCCGCTACAGGTAATCGCGCAAATATAAAAGCATCTCTATCTGTTTCTCCACCGCCTCTTTTGAGGATGACGTTATTATTGGGGTCGAGGAGAAACATATAAGGACGTAAACTTAAGTTATTAGAACGTCGTTGATCTGCACTACCCAATAGCCGAATTTGAATCAGTTGGTTTTCTCTACCCTCAAATTGGTAGAAATGATATGGTCTACCTTGAGCTTGAAAATCTTTTTTATTTAAAATCCCGAAAGCAATATCGACAAAGTTGATTTTTTTATAAGCAGGTGTTCCAGAGGATGCAGCAGCTACACCTCTAGGTTTTTGGTTTCTGGTTCTACCTGAATTAGTGTTTGGTGTTTGTCTTCGTCCTGGAGTTGTAGGTGTAGAACGAGTTTGTGATGGTTGCGGTGTGGGATTAGTTTGTCTAGGAGTAGATCTAGTAGGCGCTGGTTGTGGTGAGTTGGTTTCTCTCGGTGTAGTTTGTCTAGGAGTAGATCTAGTAGGTGATGGTTGTGGTGAGTTGGTTTCTCTCGGTGTAGTTTGTCTTGGAGTAGATCTAGCAGGTGCTGGTTGTGGAGAGTTCGTTTCTCTCGGTGTAGAGTTTTCAGGTGCTGGTTGTGGAGAGTTCGTTTCTCTCGGTGTAGAGTTTTCAGGTGCTGGTTGCGGTGAGTTCGTTTCTCTCGGTGTAGAGTTTTCAGGCGCTGGTTGCGGAGTTGAATTAGTTTCTTGAGGTGGGACACGCGGTGGTAACGGTGAATCAATAGATTGATTAGGTTGTGGAGTTACAGGTGGTTCCGCAGCCGGAATTTGCTCAATACCTTGTTGTACTGCTTCTGGTTGGCGTTCATCGGGGGTTTTAGCAAGTTGGAATTGTCTAGGAAGTGTGGGGATTTCTAAAGCGCTGATGGGTAGGATATGACTGGCGATCGCTAAACTACTACTAATAGCAACAAGTAAATGCAATTTCAGCCGCAAGGGAGATTGCTGATTAAATTTTTCTGCCATAGTTCACTCCTCTTGATAATTCTCTGTGATTTTTTCTGCCTGTAGATAGATATTTTTATTGAATAAATAATGATGCTAAAAAATAACTAATATTTTTTTGCCACAGTTATTACTCAGCACTGCTTTTGTTATATGTGGAGAACATATAATTGAGACATTACAAATAATAAACAGTATTTAAAATAATACCAACAATCAATAAAATTACGGTAGTATGAATTTACAATCACTAATATAAGTGTATATTAATGAATTAGTTTCTAGGGAAATTCTAGCAACTTTATAGCGAAATAATACGTCATCAACTAACATATATACAAACAGATAATGGATTCCCAGTATGGTCTGCTGCTTGAATCCCGATTGCCCTGAGCCTTTAAATTCTGATGCAAACCAGTATTGTCAAAGTTGCAATACACCATTAGTAAGATTATTAAGAGGGCATTATCGTGTCATTAAAGTACTATCAGATGAAGGCGGATTTGGCAGAACCTATCTTGCGGAAGATGCAGATAAACTCAATGAATGGTGTGTAGTTAAACAATTCGCACCTAAAGTTCAAGAAGCTGGTGCTATCAAGAAAGCAATTAAATTATTTCAAGACGAAGCGCAACGATTGCAACATTTAGGAGAACATCCGCAAATACCTGCATTATTAGCTTATTTTGAGCAAGATAATTATTTATTTTTAGTCCAACAATTTATAGATGGACAAAATTTACTAGAGGAATTACGTCAAGGAGTAACTTATAACGAAACTCAAGTGATTAGAGTTTTACTCGATTTACTCCCTGTACTGAAATTTATTCACGATCGCGGCGTAATTCATCGAGATATTAAACCACAAAATATAATTCGTCGTCACAGTGATGGCAAATTAGTCCTAATTGATTTTGGTGCATCTAAGCAATTAACAGCCACAGTTCAGACTAAACTAGGTACAACCATCGGCTCACATGGTTATACTCCCATCGAACAAATGCAGGATGGCCAAGCTTTTCCAGCCAGTGATTTATATAGTTTAGGTGTCACTTGCTTTTATTTGCTGACGAGAAATGCACCATCAAAATTATGGATGCAGCAAGGCTATGGTTGGGTGAAATATTGGCGAAGATATCTACCAAGTACAGACAGAGGTAGGATAACCGTAGGCTCAAAGTTAGGTAAAGTTTTGGATAAACTCCTAACAACAGATATCCGCCAACGTTATCAAGTAGCAGATCAAGTCATCCAAGAATTGAAAAAACAATCTTTAGCATCTCTAACATCAACCAGCTTATTGACAGCAGCGCCAACTTTACTCACAGTTCCAGGAACTCATCAGCGGTTATTTGCACTCAAAATCAATGACAATTTGCAAAAATTATTGCTGGTTAATTTTGTCATTATACTTTTGGGGTTAGGCGGAATTGGGTATTTTCAATCATTTCCTAAGTTCAATACTACCGAAGTCTCAGAAAGTGCAGAGCAACCTAAAACTTTCAGGGGACATGCGAGTGATGTTAATTCTGTTGCTTTTGCACCCAATGGACAAATTTTGGCTAGTGGTAGCGATGATAAGACAATCAAACTGTGGAATCTAGCAACGGGAACAGAACTTCAAACCCTCAAAGGACACTTGAAATGGATTTGGGCGATCGCATTCCATCCTGATGGTAAAATTCTTGCCAGTGGTAGTGCAGATAAAACAATTAAACTGTGGAATTTAGCCACATTAGAAGAAATTCGCACACTCACAGGACATACTGAGGGAGTGGCGACTGTGGCTTTTAGTCCTGATGGCACAACCTTGGCTAGTGGTAGCTTAGATAAAACTATCAAACTCTGGAACCTGACAACTGGGAAACAAATTCGCACTTTTATGGGACATAGCCAAGCTGTTGCAACCATAGCCTTCAGTCCCGATGGTAAAACTCTCGCTAGTGGCAGTTGGGATAGAACAATTAAACTGTGGAATGTAGCAACTGGTAAACAAATTCGCACTCTCGAAGGTCATTCGGAATTAGTACTTTCTCTAGCCTTCAGTCCCGATGGTAAAACTCTGGCTAGTGGTAGTAAAGATAAAACTATTAAACTCTGGGATTTAGCTACAGGCGAGACAATTCGCACTCTGAAACAGCATTCTGATAAAGTAAATTCTGTCGCTTATAGAGAAACTGCCAACGGTATTATTTTGGCAAGTGGTAGTAGTGATAATACAATTAAATTGTGGAATCCAAGCACTGGCAAGGAAATTCGCACATTAAAACGTGATTCTGGCTATATTTATTCTGTCGCTATTAGTGCAGATGGTCAAGCGATCGCTAGTGGTGGTAGTGCGGAGAATATTATTAAAATTTGGCAAATATCACAGTGATGCAGAATTAACTGTTGGTCTTTTTGCTGTATCTCTGCTTTTATAGCGTGTTCTTTATCTTTTTAATTATTAATTGCACTGCGGACTAATATGACTGTACTTTCTACACCAGAGGCGATCGCTTCGGGAATATTACCTTGAATGGCTTGTTGCAATAATCCTTCGCGGGTAGCACCTAAAATTACAACATCAAAGCCTTGTTTTTTGACTAAGTTAATCACACCCTCAGAAACGGAATCAGCTTGTACTGGCGTAGCCACAAATACACTTCTGGATAATTGACGGTGACGCATCAGTTGATGGATGGCTTGGTCTAAAACCTGCATATCCGGTTGCAAATCAGATGGTTTGAATACTTGCGTTAAGTGAATTTCTGGATCATTCCCCAAGGTCAATAATGCAGGTAACAATTTCATGGCGAATTTAGCATTAGGGCCGCCAGCGGTTGGTATTAACCAGCGGTTGAATTGGCGAGTAAAAGTAATTTCTGACAATTGACTCTTGACAATTGACTCTTGACTATTACTCAGTTTTACTAGGAGGACTTCACAGGTGGCTTGACGAATAATAGTATCAACAACGTTGCCAAAAATTCGCCCTGGGGTAGAAGTATTTCCTTTCCAGCCCATTAAAATCATGTCGATGTGACGTTCTTTGATAGTTTCTAAGATAGCTTGGGCGGGGTCATGGGCGACACGAATTTGTGTATGTAAGGGAATGCGCCACTTTTTAGCTAAAACTTCGGCTTGTCGCAATAAGCGCCGACTTTTGGCAGTTCTGACTGGGGTTTCACATGGGGAACTGTGACGCGATACTAACATTATTTGGACGCACTCTATTTCATAGTGGCGATCGCGGGCAATAGCTGCGGCCATTTGCAATAAAGTCGCCACAGTTTCCGGGTTAGCTATTGGTACTAATAATCGACCTCTGCCAATACTGGGCGATCGCGTTTGGTAAACTATGTATGAAGGTTCTGCTTGTGGTGTTGGGGTAACATTTACCCCATTGAGATGGTCAGCTTCGGCGCGAATAATGTCTGCACGGGTAATAATTCCAATTAATTTTCGCCTATCGATGACTGGCAAACGGCTGATTTGATAGCGGTCAAGTAAATACAGTACATTACTTAGGTTATGTAAGGGTGTGACCGTTATCGGTGCAGGGTTCATAATTTCTTTGAGCAGAGTATCATTTGGCAAGTTGCGATTAGGTGTTTTGGTCAAATCTGATTGGGTAACAATTCCCACCAACTTGCTATTTTTGACTACGGGGAAACCCCGATGATGAGAACTAGAAAAAGCTTGTTTTGTTTCTTCTAAAGTCATATCTGCATCTAGAGTTTCTACCTGCTGTTGCATCACATCTCTAGCAGTTAATGTTGTTAAGATAGCTTCTGCGGAGGCAACTTTTGTGAGGGTAATGCCTTTTAATTGCAAGAGTGTATCATAAAGCGAACCTGGCATGACTTTATCTGCAACTAGGTAAGCTACTACAGCCACAATCATTAAAGGTAAAACCAAATTGAAATCGGTTGTCATTTCAAAGACAATCACAATTGCGGTGATGGGAACTTTAGAAACAGCACTAAAAAATCCCCCCATTCCTGCTAAAGCATAGGTAGGTAGAGAACCTATACCCAATAAATGAGCTTCCCAAACACCAACAACGTGTCCTAAGCAAGAACCTAAAATCAGACTAGGTGCAAATAATCCGCCAGGCGCACCAGAACCAAAGGCGATTAACGTGAGAATAAATTGAGCAATAAATGCGATCGCCGCTAATGAAGCGCTAGATTCACTAGTGATGATATACTCCCTTAAACCAGTATTATTCCGAAAATATTCTGGGAGAAGTGCTACTACTATTCCGGAAATAAATCCAGCTAAAGCCACTTTTAATGGCAAACTTATATGTAATCTTTGATAAAATTTGATACTAAAAACTAAACCATAATTAAATAACGCAGCTAGTAAACCTGCCAAGATTCCCAACACTAAGAAAAAGGGAAGTTCTGGCAGAGAAAACTGACTTGAAGAATGAATCATTTGCAGATTTAATTGCAGACTGCGACCACCTAAAAGTCTTGAGACTACGCCGCCAATAAATGAAGCGATGATGGCGGTTCCTAAAGTTATGCCAGATAAATCTTGCAGTAATTCTTCGACTATAAATATTACACCAGCCAGGGGCGCATTAAAGGCAGCTGCTAAACCTGCACCTGCACCTGCTGCAATCATCTGTCGCCGATGATCTGGGGAAGTTGGCACAAAGCGACTCATTCCTGCGGCTAAACTTGCGCCGACTTGCACAGTAGGGCCTTGTCTGCCTAAAGTTATGCCTGAACCAATCACAATCATGGCACTGAGTAACTTGACAGCTGCCACACGCCAAGATAATTTGATTGGCACATTGGCTAGGTTAGCTTTGACTTGCGGAATACCACTACCAGAAGCTTCTGGTGCAAACCTTTGTACCAACCAACCAGCCAGATAGCCAAAAACTAACCCAACCACTGGTAAAGCTAACCATGCAGGGAAAATATGGGAGGTATGTACGCGCCATGCTCCCAACCATCCTGATCCAACTTTTAACAATACCGCAGATAAAGCCGCTACAATCCCAATAATAGAAGCTTCAGCGATCGCTAAACCTTTTCTTGGCTGCCACAAATGACGCAAGCGCTGACTCAGAACAGGAAGCGACATCATATAAAATTGAGGTTTTATTTATGATTTCTGTTCATAGTTATACCTTGAAATAAGAGATAGAGATTAGCAGCTAGGCAAGATGGTTCAGTTTTATGGGGCGGTTCCGTCTTGAGGAAAACACAAGTGATTATAGCAACGCAAGTGGCTAGAGACTTAGAAAAGTCAGACAGTAAATTATTACAAATAGCGATAGCTGAGATCCCCATTCAGCTTGTGTTATGCTATCAGCAGGTATAAGTAAACAGCCATGACTGCTTTAGTACAAGAACTTCTAGATACCTTCGACCGCTTAACAGACTCAGAACGGTTGGATTTGTTATCAGAGATTCTGAAGCGGATGGTTTACCTAGATTTTCCACCCTTGTCTGATGAAGATTTAGTTCTGAACGCTGAGGAACTTTTTCTCGAACTGGATGAACAGGAAGCCATGTATGAGTAGCCCTGAACGTGGTGAAGTTTGGCTAGTTGATCTGGGTTATGTAGCGAAAGTCAGACCATGTTTGGTAATCAGTATTCCTGCTCTCAATCAAGATCGTGCATTAGCAACTCTAATTCCACATACAACAAGTCTACGCGGTTCAAGGTTTGAGGTGCAAATCAAAATTAAGTTCCTTCGAGAAGGAGCCTTTGACGTACAAAACGTAATCACAATTCCTCATACAAAACTTTTACGCAAATTGGGTAGTTTGACATCTGAGCAAATGGTAGAAGTTGAGGATGTGCTGGCTTTCTGGTTAGGGTTTGAAGAAACGGATCCTAAAGAACAAGAAGAGTAATCAATGTATTGGCTGTGACGTGAGCAATGCGGTAGCATAACGATCATGATTTTGAGACGATTGCTCAAGTGCGATTGCTCCAAAACTTCCGCTTTCAACCTTAAATCTCTCCCGTAATGCACTGACGGGGTGATTTAGTGAGTGCAAAACGCCCGGATTTGGCTTTTAAAGTTGGTTCATCTCAATGAAACAAATCACTAGCAACAGCATCAATACCCGTTTAATGATTTCTGCTGGTGGTAGATAGTCCTTCAACTATTAAAGATGGGGTATAACAAGAACCATTCCAATCCGCATCATTACCCAACTCTACAACGTGTTTTAAGGCTGTGTAAACATTACCTGCAACCATCGTGTCTTTTACACGGCCAATGACTTGGCCATTTTTCACCCGGTAGCCTAAATCAATGTTGATGGAAAAGTCTCCCGAAATACCACCGCTACCACCTAACATTTGATCTACGATTAAGCCGTTATCTAATTGCCGAATTAAATCTCGTAGTGGTGCAGCACCAGGCTGAATTAAGAAATTAAATAAACCAGGAGTGGGATAGCTACCTAAACCAGGGCGAAAACCATTACCAGTAGAGCCGACACCTAGTTGATAGCCTGTAGTGCGATCGCCATAAAAATGCTGTAATATGCCATCTTTGACAAATACTAAAGCCGTTGTAGGCGTTCCTTCATCATCAAAAGGGCAACTATAAGGGCCAGCTTCCGGGTCTTGATAAAATGTCAAATTAGGAGCAACGACTTGTTGATTCATCCGTTCTCCCCAAGGCGAAGCTGCTTCTAACACACGTTTACCATTTAAAGCTGCTTGGGCAGTTCCCCACAGCATATCAGCTGCTTTAGAAGTAAATAAAACGGGTATGCGACCGTTAGGCGGCGCAACATTTTCTTTCGCCCAGACTAACCTTTGTAAAATTTGATAAGCTAACTTTTCTGGGTCTAGAGTATTGCGTTGAGTTTGACCATCAGAAACACTCAAAAAATCATCACCCCTGACCCATTCGGCTGACATATAACAACTCAGGGTAGTATCAGTGTAGTAACAATCTAGACCTTGACTATTCACAAGTCTAGTAGTTTCCACATCACATTCCCAGTCACTGTTGCATAGCACATCTGGGTAAGTATCGCGGATAATGGCGATCGCTTCTTTACCCCAGTTGACTAAAACTTCTATGGGTACACTTTCCCCCAAGTCTGGGTAATCTGGCTTAGAGTTACTCACCAACTCGATTGTTTCTGGCGGATTTAGTTCACTCAAAGCTAAAGCCCGTTCCACCATCGCCTGGGGTGAAACATTACCATAAGCAACAGTTAGTCCTGGACAACCATTGCGCCATAACCGTAGCGTTGTACCTTCCGATTGACTGGTTTCTAGTTGTTTAAGGCGGTTAGCCTCAAAAAAAACCGGACGAGAAAGCGATCGCGACTGATACACCTCAGCGGCTTCGGCTCCCGATTTAATGGCTAGTTCCAGCAGCTGTTCTGCTAGTGTATCGTGTGAGAAATTTTCAGAACCCATGACCCTTGGTGAATTGTGGATTTCGGATTTTGAACTGCAAGCAAACGCAGATAATTATCCCAAATCATTGGAGCCTATCCGCGCAAATCAGCAATTTGCTTTTGACAACGGAGAGTGACGCAGATAATTATCCCAAATCATGGACATCTATCAGCGTTCCATCAATGCAGAGAATTCCCCAAAAATCATCAGTATGTATAAGTCTGTACCTAGAAAATGGCAGGGTGCAGGGTGCAGGGTGCAGAGGAGAGAGTATTTGCTCCTTGCACCTTGTCTCTCTTACCTGTTTTACGGCAAAGTCACCTCTTGCAACAACCAAAACCCCGCAAAAGATTCTGCTTGGGGACTTGACTGTACACCAATAAAATGTACTCCATTGGCTTTTTGTTTAGCTTCAGCAAAACCTTTAGCTTCGACTAAAAGTTGGGGATTTTTGATATTTGCCACAATCCAACTTTCTGTAGCACCAGTCTCCAGAATTAACCTTGTACCAACACTCTGATCAACTCTTAAAAAAGCTAACTCTAAACCAGACATCCAACCAGCTAAAGGTAAAGCCCTGGGTGAGAAAATCAAAACTCCCGGAATGCGAGTCTCTGGCGACAATTGCGCCATTTCTAAAGGAAAAGCTTCACCAAAGCCAATATCCCACTCTGGCATTTCTGCCAATTCCCCTGCTGATAAGCTGACAAACACCCATTGCTGTCCTTCTAACGCATCAGGTAAACGCTGAGGTAAAGGACTGTCTAAACGCACAGAAGGGTTAGTTCCGCCTTGATAACCCGGTTCTTGAGGATAAACTTCCTCCATCCGCTGTTGTAGCCATTGGTTCAGCAACAAAGTGCGGCGACTAGGTTGAGCCGGAATTCCCAAATCTTGGCAAGCCTTAGTAATCATATTGTTCATTTGGCGACGGAAAAAGCGAATTTTAATGGGCGCTTCTCCGGCTTTGTTAATGGCTTCCTGCAACGCCGTCCGCAACCAGCCCGAATTGACTTGGGTGCTAGGACAATATTGAGCATAGCGAAATAACGAATCTGTTTGCGCTCGAATATCCAACGGACTTTCGCAGACTACAACTTCCCAAACTTTTTTTTGATTTTCATCCAAAATTGGACGAGAGTAAAAATCGATTTCCCAAATACTGCCCATGTTATGCCGTGAAAATCTGGCGACTTTATATTTTGCGGATATCTTGATCATACGAGGCTTAGGGCAGCAGGGGAACCAGCATTAATTACAAAGGGGTGTGAAGGAGTAAGGGTGTATGGTTGTAAAGGTTTTGAAATTTAAATTAGATTTTGGACTCGTAAATCAGATTTCTGACTCACAAATTAGATTTCTGATTCGTAAATCAAATTTGTGACTCGTAAATTAGATTTTTGATTCGCAAATCAGATTTGTGACTCACAAATTAGATTTCTGGTTCATATATTAACTTCCTGAGTCATATACCCAACTTTTTATCCAAAATTCAGCAAAATTACTCGCATTTACTCAGCTTACTCATGCCAATGCAGTCTAAGTTCTGTAGCTTTACTCAAGCTAGTAAACCTATTTGTTGCGTACATTAATGTTATCTAAAAAACTCCGTGTAGATTCTCAACAGGAAAACTTTATGGCGCAACGGAAACGCAATTCCATCGCACTTACCAAAGCTGAACGGCGGATTGAAGGAATACAAGCAATTAACCCTGAGTTAGACTTTGGCAATGGGTGTTCAATCGTTACTTACAACACGAAAATTTATGACGTAAGAGAGAAGTTAGCCGCCTATAATCAAGCCCGAATAATGGTAGAAAAAGCGCAGAATGCTTTATTAGAATCAGAACGTGGCTTAAATGACTTTTCAGAACAAATGCTGGTGAGTGTTGCATCTCGCTTTGGCAAAGATAGTTATGAGTATGGTATGGCTGGCGGAACGCGCAAATCAAACCGCAAAAAACCACGCTCGACGGTAAAGCAAAAGATAAAACCTGTGGCGTAATTTAGTTTGTATCAACATCAGCAGCATTGTTTTATGGTTGTAACGTGCGTTGTCGCAAAATGCAACACGCTATTAAGATTAACGTGAATTTGATAAACCTCTCCCAACCCCTCTGTCTTGAAAGGTTTTGCGCCGGGAAACCTGAACGCGCAACGCCAGTTGCTTTATGCTGGGGAACCCGTCCAACGCACTGGCTCAACTTTTCGCTCCGACGCGGAGAAGGGCTTTAAATTCCCCCCCTTCCCTACAAGGGAAGGGGGTTAGGGGGTTAGGTTTGAGATAAAGTTGCACACGGCGTTTATTAGAGTAAAAACAGTAATTACCAACTATTTCTGAAGTGCCTGTTGAAAAGTTTTAATAGCATCAACATGATTTGCCATATTAATGCAGCGTAACAGTAAATCTAAATCTATGCCTTTAACTTCTTCACTACTAGAAATTCTGGCGTTGCTGAATGAAGGGATGAATCGATTTATGTAGGTACAGTTTGATACTTCAAATAATGAAGTAATAATTTAACCGAGTATCTCAGCATTTCTTCTGTCTTGGAATAGCATAAAGTTTTTCGGTGAAGGCGTGCTAAATAATGTCTAAGCCTAGTGTTTTCATTTTCAACTCGTGTCATATATGTTTTACTGACAATTTGGTCTCCATCTGGAATAAAGCTTGGGTAAACTTTCCAGCCATCTGTCACATAAAAATAGCTTTTCCATTGTTTAGCAATTTTCCACAATGGCTCAAAAGTTTCGGCACTATGGTCTCCCAAAACCCAGGCTAAAATACCTTGAGTAAAGTGATTTACTGCTGTCCATAACCAAATTTTGTTTTTTTTGAACCAACAAATGTCTCTAATTCATCAAGTTCTCCAACTTCTGGAATTACATCTTCTTTCGGTACGTCCGGAAGTTTCTCTCCCAATTGTTTGACCCAATAAATAATAGTAGTATGATGTACTCCTTTGACTCGTTCAATCCCACGAAAACCCATACCGTTAAGGTACATTTTTAAGCATTCTTGTTTCAATTCCTCAGAATATCCTTTTGGTGGCTCGTACAAATCAATAAATTGGCGAGCGCATGATACGCAAATGTGATTTTGTTTACTTCTTCGCTTTCCGTTCTTACGAATTTTCGTAGATCCGCAGTATGGACATTGCACAGTAGATACCCTCAAGTCATCCCTCTATTATGCAACGCCGAAATTCTTTCATATTGAAACGTATTGCCATCTTGCCGCAGATGATAAACTTCTAACACCCCATCTTCCCAAAACCAAACCTCTGGAATTAACAGGCGCTTATAAGCTTCCAGTTTATTAATTCCGCCACTAGTAAACACCACCTCAATCGCTAAATCAGGACGCACTCGACTAGGTGCAAGTTTATAAGATTCATCAGCCTCTCGCTTCACAGCACCCGATTCACTTTCTAAAGTCATTGAGCCAGTTGGTGTAAAGTCAAATCCTGCCATGAGCAGATAAAGTTCTAACAATGCAGCAATTCTTTTCTTAACGGTTTCGTGTGCTTCTCCTGGCATTTTGCGAATCTCCAAAACTCCATCCAGAAAAGACAGCCGATATCCTGGACGGTCTAATAACTGTTCAACTGCTTTGAATTCTCTCCAAGTCATTCCCTCAAACAACAGGGGTGATTCTTTTATAGGTTTAGCGGCTGCTAGGGTCATAATATTCTCCAGTCTGTTTCCAAATGAGAAATCATCAGCTTTGGAGGGCAGTTTACTGATTTTAACTTTTTCGAGAAGATGGCGATCGCCGTTAATCCCTAATCCTGTGGTAATTTGTGCTGAGGATTGCAACACTCTTGTAGAGTAATTGTATTTTTTTATAAGCTAGATTTTTGCGCCTTTGCAACAAATTTATCGATTAGTTCAAATTAAGCAATTTAACAGAGGCTTTCTGTATAAAAAATAAAATAATGAGTACTAATCAGAAAAACAATAGATAATCATCCCAGATTAGGATGATTATAAGAAAAATTTTTAATAGCCAAGCATTTAGAGAAGACTTATGGAATGGCTGGTAATTTGGGGTGTACAACAGTTTGCTGGGTTTGCTTTTCGAGAAATATTAGAGAATATAGGAAATGTATTAGGCAATCTCACAAAGGAAGCGGGAAAGGATTTCGTTAAGGACTTTTTTAAGGATTCGCTCAAGTCAGGAATTAACAAATTCAAAAAGGATGCTCTAGCAGAGGCAATGGGTAAAGCAATCGCCCAATTTCTTTACCTAGTACAGCAAGAATTAGAAGCATCGGGGATTAGAAAAGTAGATATTAAACTGTATGCCCCAGCACTCCAAAAGTTTATTTACAATAAGTCAGTCAAAGCTTGGCTGGCAAAAGCATTTGAACCAGGATGTCAGTTTTTGGATGGTAGGTTGTTGCAGGATGTTTGGGCTGAGATGAAATTGAAACAACTGCCTGAAGATTTTAGTTGGGGGAAGCTTGGTAGAGTTTATTTAAATCGTGTTGAAGACATCATTGGTGAATCACAGGAATTAAAAGATTTATTTAGTGCCAAGCAACTGACGGATATTAAAGATAATACTCAGCAACTTCTAGGCATCGTACCAGACTTTGATTTAGAAAGATACCGTGAGAGCATTCGTGAATCTTATGGCTACCTGAAACTGAATGCGATCGACCCAACAGATCGACAATATCGCGTCAGGCTTTGGAACGTTTTTGTACCTCAAAACGTGCGAGAAGCTTTACCACCTTCGCGCTATGAGTTGCCCAAACAAATACAGAGGGAACTTCAAGAGGCAGGCTTGCTGGAAGCGGGGGTATCTTTGGAGGAGTTGGAACGCTACAAGCAAATCTTTTTAGGCAAACCCGTGCAATCGGTTTTGGATATATTGCGCGATTCGGATTGTCCCTATGTGGTTATTCTCGGCGATCCGGGGTCGGGCAAATCGTCACTACTACAATATCTAGCATTAGATTGGGCAGAAAGTCCAACTCCAGAACTACCCTTACTGATTGAACTGCGCGATTATGCTAGGGACGAAAACACCCCGAAGGATTTTCTCGGATTTTTTCATCAGGGAAAGCGCAAAATCTGTGAGTTGAATGAATTAGCACTCGACCAGCAATTACGTTCGGGAAAAGCGCTGGTTATGTTTGATGGTTTAGACGAAATTTTCGATCCAGAAATTAGAAATCGAATTATTACCGAAATTCACAATTTTACAAACAAGTATAAGCAAGTGCGCGTCATTGTAACGTCGCGTATTGTGGGATATAACTCCGAACGTTTGACAGATGCACAATTTCGGCATTTTACACTAGAAGATTTAGACGAAAAGCAGATTCGTGATTTTCTCAAGAAGTGGCACAAATTAGCATTAATTGATGAATCCGAGCGAGAACGTTCTGAGATTCAAAAACGCTTGCAGGATGCCATCAAAGAATCTGCTGCAATAAAAGAATTGGCGGGTAATCCTCTGTTGTTGACAATGATGGCAATTCTCAATCGCAGGCAAGAATTACCACGCAAACGCGCTGATCTCTATGAAGAAGCAGCTAAAGTATTACTGCATCAGTGGGATATTGAATACAAGAAAATACAGTTAACCCTTGATGATGTGGATTTGCGTGCCAAGCAAGCTATGTTATGCCAAGTTGCCTATTATATGCAAGCCAGCAAACAGGGCTTAAAAGGTAATATCATTCATCGAGATGAATTGGAAGCAGCTCTTGCAGGGTATCTCAGGTTACGTGAAGTAAATAATCCTCTGATAGTCGCGGGAAAAATTATTGACCAGTTCCGTATCCGTAATTTCATTCTTTGTCATTTGGGTAACGAATATTATGCCTTTGTACATCGCACATTTCTGGAATATTTTTGTGCAATGGAGTTTGTCAACCGTTTCAACAAGCGAGGCTTAGATGAAGGCATAACAATTGAACAGCTACAAACAGAAGTCTTTGGTCAACACTGGCAAGATAAATCTTGGCATGAAGTCTTGCGATTAATTGTTGGAAAAATCGATTCTGAGTTTGTTGGAGCCATAATTGAATTCTTGGTAGATATTAAGAAAAATCAACAGGAAAAAGAAGACATATCTCATTTATTACTGGCAGCAGATTGTCTCTCAGAAGTGAGTAGTAAAAATAAAATTTTCCAAGCCTCGGCAAAACTTCTGAACACATTACAAGAAGCACTATTAACTTCTAAAGATAAAGAAATAATTGTGAGGAAGATAGTTTCTTATTGGAAAGATAATTCTGATGCTATGGCATGGTTAGAAGAACATGCGCTCAATCATAAGAAGCAATCTGTGAGACAGGCAATTGCCAAAGGAATAGCAGCAGTTGAGTTTCCCTATTTAGACTTTACAGGCCTTACAGACTTAGGAGATGTTTATTACTACCAAAATCGATACGAAGAGGCGATCGCAGCTTATCTTCGAGGTGTTGAGCTAACTTTTGTTATGAAGATGGGAGTTGCTAGTGCATACCAAAATCTTAAGAAATTTGATAAAGCGATCGCTTATTGCAATCAGTGGCTCGAGGAAGAGCCTGAAAATCTATTTGCTTACAGTGCATTGGGAAGTGTGTACAGTGATGCAGGTCGTTATAATGATGCAATTTCTACTTTTAACCAAGCGCTTAAAAAAACAACGGGTAAAGACTGGATAGCTAACTTTATTCTTGATAGATTAGCCTATACCTACTCTAATTTGGGACAGCATGAAGAAGCGATTTTAACTTATAAGCGTGCGATTAATACTATCGATAGCAAACACCAACTCAATTCCTCTACTTATAGTAATTTGGGTATGACACATCATGACTTAGGGCAATATGATGAAGCATTTTCTGCTTTCAATCAGGCGCTTGAAATCGACTCCAAAAACTCTAGAGTATATAACGATTTAGGATATCTGTATCGTGACCTGGAACGCTGGAAAGAAGCCATAGAAGCATTTCATTATGCAATTGAACTTAATCCCCAAAGATTCCAGAATTACAAAAACCTGGGAATACTGTGTTTGGTACAAGGAAATTTAGCCCAAGCTGAACAAGAATTCACAACCGCCCTCCAACTCAACCCACTGTATGGAAATGGAGTATTAAGTATGGGACTACTCCAAGCCGTGCGAGGAAATTTGCAAGAAGCTAGAGCAACTTGGAAGAAAGGTTTAGAGCTTTACGGAGAACACGCCCAACATGAAAGACTCTTTCGCACGCTCTATGTCATAGCAATCGGACATACCGAGCAAGGTATTGCCAATCTGCAACAAATCTTGACGCAGGAAAAGCCTCCTGTTGGTTTACTGCATCAAATTATCGAAACTGCTCGAATTTTACAAAAATGTCCTGAATTTATAGCAGGTATCGATACTGCTGTTGCATTGCTAGATTATGGGATGCAACAAAGTCTGACTTAAAAGATACGATATAAATTCTGCAAAACCTTGGAAAAAATCACTCACATATATTTTAGTTTTGCAGATTGCATTGTTGATAGACAGATAATAAAGTACATTCCCAAACTAAGCGCGGTTGAGCATAAACTAAAAGAGCTTTACGTGCCTGTTCTAACTGATGAATAATTCCCGATTGATGCCACTGTTGCCAATAAGAATGTTGGAGATAATCAATTAACCACAGTTGTGATTCTGTATCTAAATCTTTGTCAATTTTTTTAGCTAATTCTAAAGCATGACGGGCAGATTTTGGTGCTGAGGTTAAATTTGTGAGTAACTCAGGGGGAATGGCTTGTAATTGTTCATAACAGGCGATCGCACTTCCTGGACTGCCACCTGCTATATTCAAAACAGCCGGATGCTGCAAAATTTCCTGATGATTTTTTTGCAGCAATACCTGAGTTAAAGCTGCTGTATCTAAGCGATAAAAAGGAATTTTTTGACAGCGCGAAACCAAAGTTGACAACACAGACTCAGGAGAAGGAGCAATTAAAATTATGGTTGCTTTTCCCGGTTCCTCTAAAGTTTTTAGTAGAGCATTTGCCGCTGGTTCTGCCATTGTTTGCGCTTCTTCTAGCACCACTACATTTCTCGGTGCTTCTAAAGGCGGACGGCTGAGAAATTGTGTAATTTCTCGAATTTGTTCTAACCGAATTAACGGTGGTGCTTTACGCTTGAGTTTTTTCTCGGCGGCTTCGGCGGCTGTTAATCTTTGTCCTTGATATTGATATGTTGGCTGTACCCATAACAAATCAGGATGGTTCCCTTGACGCACCCGATTCTGCACAGATGCAACCAACTGCGTCTCGACACTACTAGAAAATAATAATTCTACAAAACACCGTGCTGCTAAACTCCTTCCTACACCATCTGTCCCAACAAACAAATAAGCTGGCGCAACTCTATTTTGCCTAACAGCCTCAGTCAGTAATTCTATGGCTTGCTGTTGTCCAACAAGTTGTGCAAATAAATTAGTAGTCATTAGTCAATTTTAAATTGACTCAGCCCTTGAGGGAGGTAATAATACCAATTCCCCAAAATATGGCTACATATATGCAGCAGAGGGGCAGGGGGCAGGGGGAGAATTATCCATAGCCTGGATTTAGAGAATTGGTATAACCATCTTGTCTACTGCTATAAAATAAAAAACCGCCAGGGAAAGGCGGTCTTTTTAACTCAGCACTCAGCACTTATACCATTTCACGAAAAAAATGATACAAATTTATGGGTTTTTCATTCTTTCCCCCTGCTCCCTGCTCCCTGCCCCCTGCGGTCTATTTGTATCAAACTTAAAGTGAACCGATATCAGCACTTTTTAATTCCGTGTAGCTTCGAGTAAGCGGGAGTAATAGAAGCGAGTTTTAGTCATTTCTTGACGCTGGACTGTAAAGCCATTTTTTTCAATAATCTTCACCACATCAGCTTCACGGTGCAGATAAGCACGAGTTGTCTTGCTGGCACCTGGAAAGAAACTACCAATCTTTTTGAGGAGACTGAGAGCGCAAGTTTTGGGTGCAAAACTCAGGATTATCCGTGATTCTGCCAAAGAACAAAGATGAGAAATCATCTCATCGGCTTTGTCTTGGGGGTAGTGAATGAGAACATCCAAGCAAATTACGGTGTGGTAGTTGCCACTTAGAGATTCTAAATCTTGGACGGCAAAACTAGGATTAGTGGAATTTCCTAAAGCTTCTAAAGCTCTTTGTTTACCTTCTTCCACCATTTTGTCGGAAATATCACTGGCATAAATCTTAGCACCTTCAGTAGCTAAGGGAATGCTGAGACTACCTACACCGCAGCCAGCATCGCAGATTGATAGCTCAGATAAATTGCCATCATTTTTCAGCCAGCCGATAACCTTATCCACGGTTTGTTGATGACCATAGCGAATGTCTAACTGAACTTTATTGACTTCGCCATCACCGTAAATCCGCTTCCAGCGGTCAAACCCTGTGGAATTGAAATACTCACGAACAATCGTTTTATCGTCGGCTGCGTTCATAAACTTCGATTTTTAAGGGTTCCCAATCCTTAAAATTATCATTGTTGGCAGCAAGAGCGATCGCTTTGCTCAGAAAAACTCTATTATCCGTAAGCCCTGACTTTCTTTCTCCTCAGACAGGTTTGGCTTACTGTTGACTTTTGCCTAAAAAATAATCCAAAATCCAAAGTTCGCATATCCTAAAGGGATTTACCAAATATAGACGTAGTTACATAGGTAGGACATTTTGATAGCTTGAATGCCAGCAATAGTAAAATTTTTACCTCCTGCCTTCTGGAGACACTTGCGTGGGCGGGTTTCCCGACTTGAGCAAAGTGTCGTCCTTCTGCCTCCTGCCTTCTGCTATATCTGGAAATCTTCTTTAATCTCAGCCGATTAAGTCGCTGAACAGCCTATGCTAACGGTTAGGTTAATCCACTGGATTTTATGCGCTCAACTCTAAGAACGCACTAGAACAAAGGACAAAGCACAGATGAGTAACATTGTAGATACAGCCATAGAGGCAATTGTGGCACGGGAAATTCTCGATTCACGAGGTAGACCGACAGTTGAAGCCGAGGTGCATTTGCTGAATGGTGCTGTGGGACTAGCGCAGGTTCCCAGTGGAGCCTCTACAGGAACTTTTGAAGCCCACGAACTGCGAGACGACGATAAAAGCCGTTATGGTGGCAAAGGCGTTCTCAAGGCGGTGCAGAACGTCAAAGAAGTGCTGACCCCAAAATTGTTAAACTTGGATGCCCTAAACCAAGAATTAATCGACCGGACAATGATTGCGGTTGATGGTTCAGCGAACAAATCCAATTTAGGGGCAAATGCGATTTTGGCTGTTTCCCTAGCGGCGGCAAAAGCTGGTGCTGAATCTTTGGGGATTCCCCTTTATCGCTATTTGGGCGGGCCTTTGGCAAATTTGCTACCAGTCCCGTTGATGAATGTAATTAATGGTGGCGCACACGCAGCCAACAATGTGGATTTTCAAGAGTTTATGATTGTCCCTGTTGGTGCGTCTTCTTTTAAGGAAGCATTACGTTGGGGTGCAGAAGTATTTGCTACTCTCAGCAAAGTCTTGGATGAAAAGGGTTTGCTGACTGGTGTGGGCGATGAAGGCGGTTTTGCTCCTAACTTGGAATCTAACCAAGTAGCTTTAGAATTGCTGGTAGCGGCGATTAAAAAAGCAGGTTACAAGCCAGGAGAAGAAGTAGCTTTGGCCTTAGATGTGGCAGCTAGTGAATTTTACAAAAATGGTCAGTATGTTTACGATGGTAAACCTCACTCTCCCGCTGAGTTCATTGATTATTTAGGGCAATTGGTTGACCAGTACCCAATTGTTTCCATTGAAGATGGTTTGCATGAAGAAGATTGGTCTAACTGGCAACTGTTGACCCAGAAATTAGGCTCACGGGTGCAATTGGTGGGCGATGACTTGTTTGTCACGAATGCTACCCGCTTGCGTAAAGGCATTGATGAAAAAGCTGGTAACGCCATTTTGATTAAACTCAACCAAATTGGTTCTCTTACCGAAACCTTAGAAACAATTGATTTGGCAACACGCAACAGTTTCCGGTCAGTGATTAGCCATCGTTCTGGTGAAACTGAAGACACAACAATTGCTGATTTGGCTGTGGCTACCCGTGCAGGTCAAATTAAAACAGGCTCTCTGTGTCGTAGCGAACGAGTCGCTAAATACAACCGCTTACTCCGCATTGAGGATGAATTAGGCGATCGCGCCATTTATGCTGGTGCTGTTGGTTTAGGGGCGAAATAAAGTCTGAAGTCAAAAGTGTGAAGTGTGAAATTTATTATTTCATACTTCATACTTCACACTTCATACTTCAAGGATAAAATCCCAATTTGGGCAAACCCAAGGTTTCTTCCCAGCCCAGCATCAAGTTCATACACTGAATGGCTTGACCCGCTTGTCCTTTAATCAAGTTGTCAATAGCTGACATGACAATTACACGACCTGTACGCGGGTCAACTTCAACACCAATAAAGCAAAGATTACTACCACATGCCCACTTGGTTTGCGGATAAACACCACTTTGGCAAACTTTTACCCAAGGAGAGTTGCGATAGAAAGCGTTGTAAATGGTTATTAAATCATCTCTAGCCAAGCCGGGATCGCGGAGTGTAGCGTAGACAGTCGCCAAAATACCGCGCACCATTGGTATGAGGTGGGGCGTAAATTGTACAGTCACTTCATGACCCGCTAATTCGCTACAAATCTGCTCAATTTCTGGGGTATGGCGGTGACGAACGACTCCATAAGCAGCGAGGGAGTTATCAGCTTCAGCAAGTAATAAGTTGACTTTGGCTTGCCGTCCACCGCCAGATGTGCCAGACTTGGCATCGATGATGGCGGTTTCTGGCACAATCAAGCCTTGCTTTAACAGTGGTGATAATGCTAACAAGCTGGCAGTAGGATAACAGCCAGGACAGCCAACCAATTGGGCTTCGCTAATGCGATCGCGGTATAGTTCCGGTAAACCATAAACTGCTGTAGCCGCCGCAGTGCGATCGCTTCTTTCTTGTCCATACCAACTGGTATAAGTTGCCAGATTACTAAATCGATAATCGGCACTCAAATCCAGTACTTTACATCCTTTTTCTAATAATTGCGGTGTAATTTGGCAAGCCAGACCATTTGGAAGAGATAAAAACACAACTTCGCAGCGGTGAGCTATAACTTCTGGATCTACTGCCTCTATTGGCAAATTTACTAAATGAGCCAAATGTGGGTAAAGATCCCCAAAGGATTTCCCCGCACTGCTATCACCGCCTAAATAAACTAGTTCCACTTCTGGATGTTCCATAAGTAGTCGAACTAGCTGCACTCCACCATAGCCTGACGCGCCAACAATCCCAACAGGTACGCGCCTAAAATTGCCCATGATTCTGAAATCCTTATCCGCTTTTGATTAATTTATCAGTCAATGGTCAAGAGTCAATGATCAATGGTTATTTGTCATTTTTCCTTTGTTACCTCAGCACTCAGCACTATTAGAACTTACGCATAAAAACGAAACATCTAGGTTTTTGGGATGGTATAAGGGGGTTTATGAGTGTATGTAGCTAAAACCCTTACACCCTAAATCTTTTCCCCTTATACCCAGTCGCCACAGAGATTGTCTGTGGGTAAGTCCTAACTATGACTTTAATTTTTGGACTAAATCCCAATTTTAACGGTAAAGACTAGACCATGTTATCGAATCATTGCTAGTGTATTCTCCGTCGTATAAAGGAGTTACAATCAAAATATAGAAATTGTTAAAAAAAATTTACTATCACTAACTGGAAGTCTTTTGTGTCAACGCCTAAACCTACACGGCAGTCTTATGGCACTCCGGCTGAGAGCGAAAACTCGCAAATGAGTGTAGCTCCTCAAGCAGGAGAAACCACTGATCATACTGCTCAACCAACTTTTAAATTTGATTCGATTGATGCTGCTTTGGCAGATCTCAAAGCGGGTCGCGTCATTGTGGTGGTTGATGACGAAAATCGAGAAAATGAAGGTGATTTGATTTGTGCTGCTCAATTTGCCACACCTGACATGATCAATTTCATGGCGGTGCAAGCAAGAGGGTTAATTTGTCTAGCGATGACAGGCGATCGCCTCGACGAGCTAGATTTGCCTTTGATGGTGACTAACATTACGGACACTAACCAAACTGCATTTACAGTTAGTATCGATGCTGGCCCCCATTTAGGTGTTAGCACAGGCATTTCTGCCGAAGATCGCGCTCGGACTATTCAAGTTGCTCTAAACCCAGCCACCACACCTTTAGATTTACGTCGTCCTGGGCATATCTTCCCAATTCGCGCCAAAGCTGGCGGTGTTCTCAAACGCGCCGGACATACGGAAGCGGCTGTGGATTTATCTCGATTGGCTGGACTTTACCCAGCGGGGGTGATTTGCGAAATTCAAAACCCCGATGGTTCAATGGCGCGGCTACCCCAGCTAATTGAGTACGCAAAAAACTACAATTTAAAAATTATCAGTATTGCGGACTTAATCAGTTATCGTCTGCAACACGATCGCCTCGTGATCCGCGAAAGTATTGCCGAGTTACCCACACAATTCGGTCATTTCAAAATTTACGCTTACCGCCACACCCTCGATAATTGCGAACACGTTGCTATTGTCAAAGGCGACCCCGCCACTTTCAAAGATGAACCAGTTATGGTGCGGATGCACTCAGAATGTTTAACTGGTGATGCTTTGGGGTCTTTGCGTTGTGACTGTCGAATGCAGTTACAAGCTGCTTTAAACATGATTGAAAGTGCAGGTCAAGGTGTCGTTGTTTACCTGCGTCAAGAAGGTCGGGGTATTGGCTTAATTAATAAACTGAAAGCCTATTCCTTACAGGATATGGGTCTAGATACAGTAGAAGCCAACGAGCGTTTAGGATTTCCCGCTGACCTGCGCGACTACGGTATGGGAGCGCAAATGCTCATGGATTTAGGTGTAAAAAATATTCGCTTAATTACCAATAATCCCCGCAAGATTGCTGGGGTTAAAGGCTATGGCTTGGAAGTTGTCGATCGCGTACCCTTATTAATTGAGTCCAACGACTACAATTCCTATTACCTCGCAACCAAGGCGAAAAAGTTAGGTCACATGCTGTTGCAGACCTATCTAGTGACCATCGCCATTCATTGGCAAGATGACCCCCAATCAGTAACGAAACGTTATGAACGGTTGGAAAAATTGCGGCATTTCGCCAAAACGAATGATTTATTGTTGCAAGAAGAAGCCCGTCCTTTGGCGATCGCTTTATTCGATGAACCATCTTTGACTGTACACTTAGGGTTTGACCAACCAAAAGTAGC
This sequence comes from Nostoc sp. C96, assembly GCF_059384975.1. Lineage (NCBI taxonomy): Bacteria > Bacillati > Cyanobacteriota > Cyanophyceae > Nostocales > Nostocaceae > Nostoc > Nostoc sp. C96. The sequence goes on from NZ_CM182020.1 coordinate 5,459,967, forward strand.
CAGTTGTGATTGGTACAAGCAAACTGGCCATCCTTACCTGCAAGCAGTCTTCCAAATTATAGATAATCTAGCCACATTACCCTACATTCAGAAACTCGAATTTCTGATTTCTTCTGGTTGTGACCCTCTGACTAATTTGCAAGTTCAACTTGATCGTCAGATTTTATCCTTAGATACTTTGCCTTCATCTATTAGCGATAGTCTGGAAAAGCAGAAAATTTATAGCTTTACCAAAAAATCTGAGTAACGCTTTTTTCTGCTTACCCAAAGCCTTATATCCCCGACTTCTGAAAGAAATTGGGGATATTTTTGTGTAACAAGAATTTATATTCTGCTATAGAGGAATTAAATTTTACTAAACTTTAACCACAGACTTTAATCTTAATAATTATTATAAATTTGCAGTAATAATCAGAAGTTTTATTATGTATAAATTGTGTTTTGTAATCAAGCTCTATAAATCATTGACAGAGAATTTACAGATTAAATAAAATACTGGCAGATGTAGATTATATCTAATAGCAAAAGTTACTAAATTATTTGCTGAAATAATAATAGCAATCAACACAACAGAATTGGGATAAAATTTATGAAAGCTAAAATCATTGCTGCTTTAACAGTTATGGCAGCTATTTTCAGCTTAGAAAGCCTGGTTCGCGCTCAGTCACTATCTGCACCCATTGTCAATGAGGAAAGCTACAAAATAACTAGTGATTCTCTAGAAGGAATTGATACAAGAACAGCAGAAAATGACTTTATGAAATTCTTTGAAGGAGGAAATATCAACCGTCCCTCCAACAACACCCAAACAAATAAATCGTCCTCTAATGGATTAGGTTTTAATCGCTCAGTCTTGTTACCCAGTACTTCTATTTTCTTACAACCAGCGGCTCAGTCTACAGATGGTAATAATGGATTAGAGGTGCAACTAGATTTAGGGAGCTAAAGTTGACTATCTCCTAATAGAGAAGATCTCATATATATAGATGAAAATTGCGAGAGTTCAAAACCCCAGTTTCTTTTGAGTAGCTGGGGTTTCTTTGTTTTCATACGCAGCATTAAGGTATTGACCGTGGGTTATGGTAGTTTAAAGTTACAGGCATATTATTGCAATATGTAAACTTTACCTCATGACTGGAGAGCAAAACCTTGGGTATAGAACTACGCAGTTTCGTATTTCTTGACAGCTTGCAACCTCAACACGCAGCCTATATGGGAACAGTAGCTCAAGGTTTCTTGCCATTACCAGGAGATACATCACTGTGGATTGAAATCTCTCCTGGTATTGAAATCAATAAAATTACTGATGTAGCATTAAAAGCTGCTTCTGTGCGTCCTGGAGTTCAGGTAGTTGAGAGATTATATGGTTTATTAGAAGTTCATTCTGGTTCCCAAGGAGAAACACGCACAGCTGGTCAAGCCATTTTAGATTTGTTAGGAGTCAGACGAGAAGAATGTCTCAAACCGCGTGTTGTGTCTAGCCAAATCATCCGCAACATTGATGCTTACCAAACACAACTGATAAATCGCACCCGCCGAGGACAGCTGTTACTAGCTGGACAAACTTTGTATGTATTAGAAGTTGAACCAGCTGCTTACGCCGCGTTAGCCGCCAATGAAGCAGAAAAAGCAGCATCAATTAATATTTTGGAAGTACAAGCTGTAGGTAGTTTTGGCAGGCTGTATTTAGGTGGGCAAGAACAGGATATTCTAGCAGGAGCAAGGGGAGCGTTAACCGCGATTGAAAATGTAGCTGGCCGGACAAATCCCAATAGTGGCCGCCAGGAGTAAAGGAGAGAAAATGGCAAATCAAGAGCATCTGGTTTTATTGAAAGCAGGTGCAGTTACCTGGAGTGAATGGAGACAGCAAAATCCTCAAATTCAACCAGATCTCAGCGCTGCAAACTTGCAAGGAGAAAATCTCAGAGGTGCTAACCTGCAAAAAGTCAATTTGACCAAAGCAGATTTGAGTCAGGCTTTACTTGTACGTGTTAACCTCAACGGTGCAGATTTGAGTGGTGCAAACCTTTATCAAGCCAAGCTAATTGAAGCAAATTTGAGTACAGCTAACTTTAGTGTGGCTAATTTAAGGGGTGCAACTTTAACACAAGCAGATTTGAGTTATGCCAATTTCATTGGTGCTGACTTAAGTGAAGCAAATTTAAAAGAAAGTGCGATCGCCCATGCTATCCTTATCGGCACAGACCTGAAAGATGCTAACCTCAGAGGCGCTGATTTAGGTGCGGCCAAACTCATTCGTGCTAACCTCGCTTATGCAAGTTTAATAGAAGCCAACTTGATTGCATCTGACCTCAGCAAAGCCAACCTCTACAAAGCAGATTTAATTGGAGCTTATCTTTACAAAACAGATATGTGCAGTTGCAATCTTAGCTATGCTTACCTAAGTAGCGCATATATGCTGCAAGCAAACCTCAGTGAAGCTGACTTAACAGGCGCAAACCTAAGTTATGCTCACCTTCAAGGAGCCAACTTGGCAGGTGCTAATCTGAATGGCGCTAACTTAACTGGGACTAAACTCCGAGGCGCTAACCTCATCGGTGCAAATCTTGAGGATGCCACTATACCTGATGTATGTCATTAATCTTCAGACGTTACATGAACATGGATGAATTGAGATTGATTCTATATTCATGTAATGTCCACCTATGGCGGTCTAAGCATAGATTAGGACTATTGTGATTTCTAAAACCCCGGTATGGTAAATACTGAGTTTCTACTCGGCTCTCAACACTCTGAAATAATTTTGATGTTTTTAAATAACTTCGACTCAAACTGCTCTTAAGTATTACCACTGTAATATATATATTACTTATACAAAATATTTTTACTAGGTATAAAAACATAACACCATAATAACCATAAGGCAAGTTACATAAGCACAAATCTCAAATAACTCCAAAAAATGTAAAACTTCGATAAAGATACTTACTATTTAGCTATTTTTCTATCCACTGGCACTTAATATTTACCCAGTTGATAGGGGAGTATCTATGTTTCAGGTATTAGTATTTTCACTTGCACTGGTGAAATAATTAGCATATATAAATAATATTGTTTAAGTAAAAAAAATATCACAGTAGATAGATAATACTGTGACCCTTATGTAGAAATGATATTCAATTTACTGTCATAGTTTTCCAGCAGATTATCTAACACAACCAAATATCACAAAGAATATGACTCATCAAAGTACTACTACTCATCCAACCAATTACAATAACTGGCGTAATTCTGCTCTAGATTTGCGTGCTGCTGCATTCCTTAAACTGAGTAAAGGCGCTTGGTGGCTACGAATACTAACATTAGTAATAGTAGATTGCTTTGCTTTATTCTTTGCGTGGAAATTAGCGCAATATCAGGGTTCTCATGTAGATGCTTCTAGATATGCACAAAACAACCACATATCTGAGTTGATTGTGCTACAAATAGCATCATTAGCTCTCCAAGGTACATATCAATCAGGTCAGCAACGTTGTGACTATTTGGGTATTATTAAAACACTAACTTTCGCCCAAGGTCTAATCTTACTTGTTAGTGTTTTGTATCAACCTATCATAGAAGCTGATAAATCTACATTAACTGTATCTTGGTTGCTAAGTACAACTTTTGTGATTACTGGTAGATTAGCAATTGAACTAGCTCTGAAATATTTACGTCAGCGGAAAATAATAGGTTGTAACTCCGTTTTTGTTATTTGTGAACCTGAATATTATGAACAAACTACCAAATTTATTAAAAACGAAAAACGTTACATAATTCGAGGGACGGACACAGCCAGAGCCTTAGATAGATATAATCGGGAAGCTACCTTAGAAAAACTGAACAGACTAGGAATAACAGAAGTTTTTATTGCTTGGGATGCCATCAAAAATCGGATGTTTTTATGCTGGCTATTTCAAGCAGCAGGTATAACCGTAAATATTATCCCGATGCAATTAAAGCCGATACATAGACAAGTCTACATTCAAAAAGTTGGCGGAATGCCTTGTCTAAGTGTAAGTTGTCCCACAATCATTGGTAAAGACTTCTGGCTAAAGCGGATATTTGATTTTTGTTTTACTGGGTTGTTTTTAGTTTTTACCTCACCGATTTATTTAGCGATCGCTATTGCCATTAAACTAGATTCTCCAGGCCCAGTATTTTATAAGCAAACTCGTATTGGATTAAGTGGAAGACAGTTTAAAGTATGGAAATTCCGGACAATGAGACCGGATGCAGATAAACTCCAAAAAGAACTAGAAGCTTTAAACGAAACCAAGGATGGGATCATTTTTAAAATTAAAGATGATCCTCGGATTACCAGAATCGGCAAATTTCTCCGACGTTATAGCCTAGATGAACTACCACAATTGTTTAACGTTTTATTAGGAGAAATGAGTCTGGTTGGCCCTCGTCCTCTACCTACTAGAGATGTAGATAAATTCTTAGATCATCATTTCTTGCGTCAAGAAGTTTTGCCTGGTGTCACAGGTCTTTGGCAAGTATCAGGACGCTCGAACATTTTAGATTTTGAACAAGTTATCAATTTAGATATGAGCTACATTGAAAACTGGTCACTGCAATTAGATTTCGAGATTTTACTGAAAACAGTTCAAGTAGTCTTGAAAAAAGAAGGCGCATACTAAAAGTAACTTTGAATCAAAACTTTCGCCCCTTATAAGTTCATAAAGTTTTCCCATTCAAGATGGAAGAAATACAGTAAGCTCAAAATTTGACCAATCTTCATCAGGGAAATTGATAGGAAACTGTAATGAAAAATCAAGTCATTGTTATTGGATTAGATGCTGGCGATCCGTGGTTATTAGAAAAATGGATGAATGAAGGCCATCTCCAAACCTTCAGCCAGCTACGTGAACAAGGAATATACGGTCGCCTCAATAATACAGTTGAATATTGTGGTCATCAAGAAGAACTAACTTCTACAGAGGCATTATGGCCAGCATTTATCACTGGTCGCCGCGCCGATAAGACAGGATACTGGGATATCGTTAAGTATTATCCCCATCGCTATGAAATTTCCTGTGAACTATGCGATAGCGGGTATGACTATGAAACACAACCACCCTTCTATGCCTTGGGAGATAAATATAAGGTAGCAGTATTCGATCAACCTTATGCCAATCTCAGCGATCGCGTTAATGGTGTACAAATCTTGGGGTGGGGAGGAACTTATCCTTATACCCCCAACGCTTCTCAACCTTCGACAATCTTGCCAGAAATTATACAGAAGTATGGCAAAAACCCCATTATTTATAACGACAATGGTATTTGGTGGGATAAAGCTTATATAGAGTGGGAAAAGCAAGCACTTAAACAAAGTATTGCCGGACGTTCGGCTATTTGCCGCGATTTATTGCGCCGTGACTCCTGGGATTTGTTATTAACAAATTTCAACGAAACACACACAGGTGGTCACGACCTTTACGCTTTCAGTGATCCTGAGCATCCGCTTTATGAGCATTTAACCAAAGGCTACAACAGTGTTGATCCGCTTTTAGAAACTTACAAAGACATTGATCGTGCCATTGGAGAAATTTTAACGGAAGCAGCTGATAATGCCTATGTTTTATGTTTCTCACCACATGGTATGGGACTTAACTTTAGCGATTTGTTAAGTCAAACCTTCCTACCAGAACTACTTTATCGCTATAGTTTCCCCGGAAAAGTAGCGATCGCTCCAGGTCAAGTAGGCACTACCCCACCACCAGTTATTACCAAACCAATAAGAAACTCTTGGCCAGGCAATATCTGGACAAGCCTATATGAACCTAATCCTATAGCCAAGTTTTTCAAAACCTGGACTCATAAAAAGTTTCTCCAATCGAGTCAGCACGGTTTACGCTCTCCTTATTCAGCCGAAGCTGAAGCAACAGCAATGGGCTGGATGCCAGTTATGTGGTTCCAACCCCTCTGGCCACAAATGAAAGCCTTTGCGCTGCCTGGCTTTGCCGATGGTCACATCCGCATCAACCTCAAAGGACGAGAACGTGATGGCATCGTCACTGCTGAAGAATACGCTACAGTTTGCGATGAAATCTCACAAATGCTTTATCGCCTCAAGGATGCCCGTACAGGCAAAGCTCTTGTGAAAAAAGTTATCCGTACTCGGCGATCGGCAACCAACAACGATCCCACACTGCCCGATTCTGATCTCGTTGTTTTGTGGCACGAACAAATCACTGATGTAGTTGACAGCCCTGACTTCGGCAGAATTGGCCCTATCCCCTACTTCCGTGCTGGTTCTCATTGGGAACGGGGATTTTTAGTAGCTAAAGGCCCAGGCATTGCCCCTAATTCCGAATTAACAACAGGTGAAGTTGTCGATCTACCACCAACAATTTTGGGATTAATGGGTGCGCCAATTCCTGCACACTTTGATGGCAAGCCTCTAATCACTGCCTCAGTCTCTCAGATTAGTTAATTCTTCCCAAAAGGGAGTAACCCTGAAACCCATTACAGGTATATTGCAATAAAATCTCACACTAATTTGAGACTTATGGAAATCAAACAACTGAGTAATACAGGAGTTGGCATTAGCGGAATTGGACTTGGTGCCATGCCCATGTCCTTGAGTGGCAGACCCACAGAATCCGAAGCAATAGAAACCATCCATCGTGCCTTGAAACTGGGTATCAACCTCATAGATACCGCTGATTCTTACTGTCTTGATGAGTCAGAGAAACATCATAATGAGCGCCTGATTTGTAAAGCCCTCCAACAATATGATGGCGATACCAGCCAAGTTGTCACAATTACCAAAGGTGGCTTGATGCGACCCAACGGTGAATGGGTTCCTAACGGTAATCCTGAACATTTGCGGCAAACCATTCAGGAAAGTTTTGCAGCTTTAGGCGGAGTCAAGCCCATTGACTTATGGCTATATCACAGTCCCGATCCTAACTACTCCATCAAAGAATCCTTAACACCTGTCAAAGAAGCCGTCGCCGCCGGATTAATTAAGTATGTCGGCGTGTCCAATTTCTCTGTAAATCAAATCAAGCAAGCCCTTGAGATAGTAGATATTGTTGCAGTTGAGAATCAGTATCATCTCTGGCATCGTAACCCAGAATTTGATGGCATACTGGAATACTGCGAACAAGAAGCACTAACTTTTCTCGCCTGGAGTCCCCTTGGGGGAGTTGGCGGTAAGCGTCGTTCTAGTAATTTAGATGCAGTCCCCATTTTGACAGAACTAGCCACAGCCAAAGGAGTATCAATTTACTGTATTCTTCTCGCTTGGTTGCGGGCAAAATCACCCGTTGTTGTGCCTGTTGTGGGAGCCAGAAAACCAGCCAGTATTGCAGATTCTGCAAGCTCAGTAGCTGTGCAATTATCAGATGCAGAGATCAAACAAATCGACAACTCAGTGCCTTCCACAAGCATTGCTCGCAAAGGTTTGAACTGGGTGAAACGGCAATTAGAACGGATACCCTTGCCACGTTGAGCTAGACATTCATCAATTAATTAAAAGACTATTGACATGAATCCCGAAGTATCAATCATCATTCCGGCGCATAACACCGCAAACTATATTGCACGAGCTATAGAATCAGCTTTAGGGCAAACCCTCACCAACTTGGAAGTGATTGTAGTAGATGATGCTTCTAGTGATTCAACTTTAGAAGTTATCAATAGCTTTGTGGATTCACGTCTCAAAGTCTTGGTCAACCAAAAAAATCTGGGAGTGAGTGGCGCACGTAACCGAGCGCTGAAAGAAGCTCAAGGAAAATGGATTGCTGTGTTGGACTCTGATGATTGGTATGCACCGGATAGGTTAGAAAAACTGCTGCAAGTGGCAACAGCAGAAAACGCCGATATTGTGATTGATGACCTCCACTTTATCCAAAGCGGTGACACGTCTCCTTGGAGTACATTGTTGAGACAGAGTGGAGAGCAAATTCATACACCTTGTCAAATTAACGCACCGTATTTTGTCGCAACAGGCATTTATGGACAACCAGGATTACACCTAGGTTTATCTAAGCCCATCATCAAGCGAGAATTTTTACTCAAGCATGAAATTCAATATGACGAAAACATGCAGGTTGTAGAAGATTTCCATTTGCTGTTGCAATGTTTAGTGAAAGAAGCTTACTTAATTTTTGTTCCGCAAGCATATTATTTTTATCTTTCTCGTCCAGGCTCTCTAGTAACTCAAAGTAAAGTACGGCATATTAACCAATTCATTGTGTCGCTCAATTATTTTTTGCAACAAGATATTGTTCAATCTAACTCTAAATTAGTTCACAGTCTATCTAAAAGTCTGGCAGTACTAGAGAAAAACCGAGCTTATTACAGTGTAGTCGAACCTCTCAAACAAAAAAGAGTCTTAACAGCTTTATTTGAGTTCATCCGTAATCCATATTTTTTAGTCCATTTTATTAGTCAACTTAAACTTATATTAAAACGTCGTTTTAGATATTATATTCTTGGAGATAAATTAGTCTACGAAATATCATATCGAAACAATAGTTAACTGAGAATATGTTATTTTTATCCAGTAATAAATTTAAATCATAATGCTAGAAAAACGTAAATTAATCAGCAATTCTCTCTCAATGCTTATTAATAGGTTGGTTCAAAGCATTGCCACATTTGTACTAACCGCAGCTATTGCACGAATATTAGGGGCTGAAGCATTAGGACAATATCTATTAGCATTTAGCTATTACTTTATTTTTGTGAATATTGCCTCACAGGGACTAAAAACTTTGTTCACTAGAGAACTAGCCCGTGAGCCAGAAAAAACTCCTATTTTTCTCACAAATGGCACCTTATTACAATTTATTTTTGCTCTTATTGGTTATGTAGCATTAGCCATTGTGGTGTTTTTATTGCCTTATAGTGTTCAAACATCCACTGTTTGCTACATTATGGGTTTAACGATTATTCCATTTTCCTTGTCAAATATCACAGAGGCAATTTTTCAGGCTCAAGAAAGAATGCATTTAATTGCTCTTTCTACAGTTCCTGTTTACGTTTTGCGGGTAATGTTGATGATATGGGCAATGCAAATGAAGTATGGAGTTAATACTTTAGCAGAAATTTTATTGGCTTCTGAAGCGATAATTCTAGTAATTGAATGGCTATTACTGATAGGTACAGTCAAACTAAAATGGCAAATTGAAAAGGATTTTATTTGGAATAGTATTAAAGCTGCACGGACATTTTTTGCCATTGAAGGTATAGCCGTAGTTAGTAGTAGAATGCAAATATTGATTATTTCGCTATTAGGTAACGAAGCTTTAGTCGGTATTTATGGTGGCATCGTGCAACTAATGCAACCATTCCTCATTATTGCTAATAGTATGGCTACAGCAATATTTCCCACTTTATCCAAGGCAGTGGCTCAAGGAAAAGCACATCAACGTAAAATTACAGAAAATTTTATTGAAATACTGTTAATTATAGCTTTACCATTATTAATGGGTTGTTGGTTTTTTAGCAAAGATTTATTGATTTTTTTATATAATCCTAGTTTTGCTCAAGGCAGTCTAGCTCTTAATGTCATTACTCTAACTTTATTGTTTTTGCCATTTAATCGCGCATTATCTAATCTGCTAGTAGCTAATGGTTTGGAGAAGTTTAATTTGCGCGAAGTTGTGATTACTAACACAATAGGTAGTTTTTTAGGCGTATTACTCGTATCCCAATTTCAATTATTGGGTGCAGCTACTACTGATTTAGTAATGAGAATTTTGGGATTCAGCCAATATTGTTGTTACACATATAGTCGTTTATTTCCATTAAACATATTGCAAATTATTCGTCGTCCAGCTTTAATTACTTTTTTAATGTTACCTGTATTTTTGATTTTGAAAGGGGCTAGTCATAGTTTCTTAATAACTTTAATGATTTCTACTTTTATCTACTGTTTGATTATTTGTTTTATGGGTATTAACTATTTGGGTGGAATTCGCGTTGTTTGGTCAAAGGTAGCAGTCAAAAGATAATTAAAAAATAAAAAAATTATGATGAAAGTAGCTTTACTACATTTCTGTTTTGAAGACTACACGATTGAATTAGCAAATAGTCTAGTAAAATATGTAAATTTAACGCTAATTCATCCAGAAAAAGTTTCTGCGGTCTGTCGCAATGATTTAGATTCAAATATCCATGTAATTAGTTTTAAGAAACCACGAATTCGAGATCCACGTAATCTACTGTCTATGTCTACTATGATGCGGAGCATCCAAGAGGTGCAACCAGATGTTTTACATGTACAGGAAACTAACGATCCTTGGTACGATCTGGCGTTACTCTTTAATAAGATGCCCCCATTGGTGACAACTATCCATGATGTGTATCGTCATCCAGGCGATCGCCAAAGTGTATTTGGTTCGGAATATACTCGACGTGTCGCATTCTCTCGCTCTCAACAACTCATTGTTCATACAGAAGGTTTAAAGCAAGCACTTATCCAAGATTTTCAGGTTCCAAAGCAGCGAGTTAATGTGTTAAATCATGGGGAACTTGGCAGCTTGTACCAAAGAAGAGCCAAAACAAAAACTTTAGCAAGAGAACCTTATACATTGCTGTTTTTCGGCAGAATCTGGCCTTATAAAGGTTTGAACTATTTGTTAAAAGCTATGCCATTGATTGCTGCTAAAATTCCCCAAGTCAAATTAATTATTGCGGGACGCGGCGAAAATATTCAACAATATTTTCCTCATGGTTATGACCATCAGCAAATCGAAATCATCAATGACTTTATTCCAGAAGAAGACGTAGCCGGACTTTTTCAACGCAGCACAATTTCAGTCTTGCCTTACATTGAAGCATCTCAAAGTGGCGTAGCGGCGTTATCTTATGGTATTGGAACGCCAATAGTTGCATCGGATGTTGGCGGATTGCGAGAAATCATCAAACCAGAAAAAGATGGAATCTTAGTTCCACCTGGGGATGTAGAAGCCTTAGCTAATGCCATCATTCGGTTGTTGAGCGATCACACTTTGCAACAACAAATGCAAACAGCTGCATTAGCTCGCTGTCAGCATGATTTAAATTGGTCAAATATTGCAGAGCAAACGTTTGATGTTTATCATCATGCAATCAAAAGAATATGAAAAAATTACTCATTGGTGCTGAATATCTATTTACCGTTGTCGCATTGTTAATTTATTCAGGAGCTATCTTAGACCTTATCTTATCGGGAGGAGCGCAAGAAAATGAGTTCGTTGAATTTGATAGTACCTTAATCAGAGTTATTAATCTGTTACTTTACATAGTTACTTCTTCTTTACTAGTTTTACGTTGGAAGAAAAGCCTTTATTTTTTAATCAAAGGAAAATGGATTTTTGGATTAATTATACTTGCAGCTATTTCGATTATTTGGTCTTTTGAGCCTGCAACAACATTGAAAGATAGTTTTACGCTCATAGGTTCAACCTTATTTGGAATTTATTTAGCTTCCCGTTATACCCTTAAACAGCAGTTATATTTATTAGCTTGGTCATTTGGAATTGCTATATTACTAAGTTTTATTTTTGCTATAGCCTTACCAAAATACGGGATAATGGGCGGAATTCATCAAGGAAAGTGGCGAGGAGTATTTTTACATAAAAATGGTTTGGGTGCTGCGATGCTAAACAGTGGCATTGTTTTTCTAATCATGGCATATCAAAATCGAAAGCAAGCTTATATTTTTTGGCTTGGATTTAGTTTATCATTCTTACTTTTATTGCTTGCTTCTTCAACTTCATCTTTAGTAAATTTATTAATTTTGATTAGCGCATTTTTTATTTTTCAAACATTCCGTTGGTCTTATAATTTAATGATCCCCACAATAATGCTAATAACTACTTTAGGCGAAGGAGCATATTTTTGGTTTAATAATAGTGCTGATATCCTCTTTTCCTCTATAGGGAAAGATGCCACATTAACTGGAAGAACAGACTTATGGCCTTTGGTTCTGGAAATGATTTGGAAACATCCTTGGCTTGGTTATGGTTATGGTGGATTTTGGCAAGGATGGAATGGTGAATCAGCTTCCATTTGGTGGGCTGCTGGTTGGACACCAACCCACCCTCACAATGGTTATTTAGCTCTATGGCTAGATCTAGGTATTTTAGGATTAGGGATATTTTTTATAGGTTTTTTGCAGAGTTATTTACAAGCATTAGCTTGGGTACGGAATAGTAAAACATCTGTTGAGATTTGGCCTATTATACACATGACATACATTGTCATAGTTAACTTGACTGAATCTTCACTGGTAAAATCCAATAGTATTAGTTGGATACTTTATGTGGCTGTTTGTTTATCGTTGTTTATACCTGCAAATTTAGACAAAAAAATATCGCTTCAATAAGTATTAATTATTGAACATACACTATTTAGTAATTATTATTTTTTATCAAATTTTAATATTTATAAAATAAAAAACGGGATGTTTATGCAGAAGATGCGAATTTTAATGTTAGGCGAAAGTTTAGATAGACAAGGTGGCATAGTATCTGTTGAAAAATTGATGCTTCAACAAGCACCGACTGAGATACAAATTAGACATCTACCTACTTTACCTAGTGGTTCAACATTAAGGAAAATATTAGTCTTTAGTCAGGCTTTAGGAATCTTGTGCTGGCGACTATTACAACAAGAAGCTGATATTGTTCATATTCATGTTTCGGAACGTGGTAGTGCTTTTCGTCAGGCAATTACAACAATGATTGCTTGGCTATTGCGTAAACCAGTAATTCTTCATACTCATAGTGCTGATTTTCATATTTTTTATGCACATTTGCCAAAATCAATCAAGGCTATGTTGAGTTGGGTATTTTCTAAATCAACTCGTTTTATTGTTTTATCAACTAGCTGGAAAAATTACTATATAGATCACTTGGGTTTGAACGCAGAGCAAGTGTGCGTTTTATCTAATCCAGTCAAATTTCCTACAAAAGTTGCTCAACGCATCATTGCTAAAAAAGTTAATTTTTTATTTTTAGGAAGAATCGGAGAACGTAAGGGAGCTTTTGATTTGATTCAAGCATTTGCTGCAATGCCTGATGAAAACAAGCAAAATGCAGAATTGATCATAGCAGGTGATGGAGATACGGAACAAGCTAAAAATTTAGTAGAAGAACTACAGTTAAGTGATTGCATTACTATTTTAAGTTGGGTAAATGAACAGCAACGAGATACACTTTTAGCAAAAGCTGATGTTTTTATACTACCTTCATATAATGAAGGTTTACCAATGGCATTATTAGAAGCTATGAGTTGGGAATTACCTGTGATTACTACACCAGTTGGAGGTATACCTGAACTCGTCATTCCTAATCAAAATGGTCTATTAGTTGAACCAGGAAAAATTCAAGAATTATCGATAGCAATGCAGCATTTAATTAATAACCCGGAGTTTAGGCAAAGCTTAGGCCAGAATGCTAGAGAGAGTGTTCGATCATTTGATGTGAATCAATATATGAATTATTTATCTAAAATTTATGATTCAATTCTAGTTGAGTCTCATTAAACTATCTAGAAGATTTATCCCAATTAGTTAAAGAATATGGTAAAAATGAGCAATTTTCCTGAAGTCAAGGTGTTAGACACAAGATTCCATAAATTAACGGTACAAGATTTAATTAGCTATATAGTTGAAGCTGGTAAAGTTGCCCAAAAAACTGTCATAGCCCATGTTAATGTTCGAGGTATGAACTTTGCCTATCAATTACCTTGGTATCGCAATTTTTTAAATAATGCTGATTTAGTATTTTGTGATGGGGTTGGCGTTTTGCTAGGTGCAAAACTTTTGGGTTATCAAATGGAACCTATACATCGTATGACTTGTCCTGATTATATAGAAAGTTTAGCCATAGCTTGTGAGCAAAACAATATTTCTTTATTTTTACTAGCTGGACAACCAGGAGTTACAGATAAGGCAATTAAAAAATTACTAGCGATCGCACCTAATTTACGCATAGATGGCCATCACGGTTATTTCGACAAATCTGGAAAAGATAATGATAATGTAATTGAAAAAATCAATCAATTTAAACCCGATGTTTTATACATTGGCTTTGGTATGCCATTACAAGAACGTTGGATTTTAGACCATTTTGATAAAATTGATACTCGCGTGTTTCTCCCTCTCGGTGCTTGCCTAGATTTCTACACTGATTCTGTGTATCGCGGCCCACGCTGGCTGACAGATAATGGTTTTGAGTGGTTAACACGTTTAGTGACTGAACCTACTCGTCTTTGGGAACGTTATATTGTGGGCAATCCACTATTTCTTTATCGAGTTTTGAAACAGCGTATTACCCAAAAAGTAATAGCTAACCCTTAAAATAAGTTGACTCAAATTTGTAACTTTAAAGGTATTTTTAATTCACTGCTACTCACAAAAATAAAGTCTTGATGATGAAAAGGCCTACATTGATTGACAGACGTAGTTTTTTATTTGGACTGGGTAGCTTGGCTACTGTAGGTACAGTGGTAGCAGGTAAAGTTACTTATGAAAATCAGCAAATACAAGCGCTAGATACTAATAATAGAGATTTTTCTGTAACCGAAAAACCTTCTTTACATGAACGTGCTGCTAAAAAAGGGTTGATTTATGGTGCAGCAGTGCGTACAGATATTCTCAAATCAGATGCTAAATATGCTGCTACCGTAATTGAAAATTGCCGGATGCTTGTGCCTGAATGGGAAATGAAGTGGGCTGCTGGTAATGTGAAGCTGCGTCCTAGTCCAGATAAATTTGATTTTGCTCCAGCGGATTGGATCGCGAATTTTGCTACATCTCATGATTTACTTTTACGCGGCCATACTTTAGTTTGGCATAGATCTTTACCTTCATGGTTTAAAGAAAAAGCTAATAGTAAAAATGCAGTAGAGTTATTAAAAAACCACATTAATACTGTAGTTAAACGTTATGCCGGCAAAATTCATTCTTGGGATGTAGTCAATGAAGTTATGCTACCAAAAGATGGTAGAAGTGATGGTTTACGTATTAGCCCTTGGTTAGAGTTATTAGGACAAAATTATATTGAATTAGCATTTCGTCTCACATCTGCTGCTGACCCTAATGCGTTATTAGTTTATAACGAATATGATTTGGATTATGACAATCGTCAGCAAGAAGCAAAAAGAACAGCCGTATTAAAATTACTAGAACGTTTGCGTACTAAAGGTACACCAATTCATGCCCTTGGTATTCAGGCTCACTTATCACCAGGAGACAATCAATTTAACGCCAAAAAACTCCGAAAATTTCTGCAAGATGTCGCTAGTTTAGGATTGAAGATTATGATTACAGAACTGGATGTAGTAGATAAAAAGCTACCTTTTGATATTCAAACTCGCGATCGCATTATTGCCGGAGTATATGAAGACTATCTCTCCACTGTACTCGATGAACGTGCAGTAATTGCTGTACTTACCTGGGGATTAAGCGATCGCTATTCTTGGTTAAATGAATTTGAACCTAGATCAGATAAAGCGCCAGTGCGTCCACTGCCCTATGATACTTATATACAACGCAAACTAGCTTGGAATGCGATCGCTCGTGCTTTTGATCAAGCGCCCAAACGCTAATTAAAACTATAAATCAATTTATATTTTGAAAACTCATTAAATGATGGTTTTTTAACATAGCTAGTTTATACTATTTACAGTCTACAGTGCGTAAGTAAGATTTTTATCATCTTGTCCCAAAGCAGTATTTTTGAAGCTATATGTCAAAAAATTCTATGGAATCTAGGGAAACAATCGATTTAGATATTAATCGTTACTTACTAGTATTGAAAAGACGATGGATACTAATTCTTAGTATTTTGGCAGCTAGTGTTGGACTGAGCGTTGCCGCAACAACACTCATGAAGGCTTCCTATGAAGCAGAAGCCAAACTCTTATTCAGAATGCCTTCATTTAATGTAGTAGGCACTAATCTTTTGCCTAGTACCAATGAAGGTGAAGAAACAGGCGATTTGAGATCTCTAGTATCTACTCAGAATCCGATAAATACTCAGATAGAAGTAATTTCTTCCCCACCTTTATTACAGCGAACTATAGATAAATTGCAACTCACAAACAATCAAGGTGAGCCACTAAAAGTAGAAGAACTACAAAAGAACCTGACACTAAAAATTGTTGGTGGTACCGATGTATTACGTATTGCCTACAAAAGCACAAACCCCGAAGAAGCCGCAGCAGTAGTTAACACAATCATAGATGCTTATTTAGAAAACGATATTGTGACAAGTCGTTCTGAAGCCGAAGCCACACGTAAATTTATGGCCAAGCAGTTACCGAACACTCAAGCTGCTGTTCATAAAGCAGAAGTAGCATTAAGAATATTTAGACAAAAGAATAACATTGCAGATTTAGCAGAAGAAACAAGATCAGGTGTTGGTGTTATTGGGAATTTGGATAACGAAATTAATACTGTTAATTCTCAACTAGCTGAAGTAACCGCCCAAAGTAATGAACTGCGCCAAAAAATCAATCTTAACTCTCAACAAGCGATCGCCGTTAGTACTTTGAGTCAATCTCCAGCGGTACAAGGTGTGCTGACACAACTGCAAGAGGTAGAACGTCAATTGGCTAACGAACGCAGCCGTTTCCTAGATGATAATCCCATAATTGTGAGTTTAGAAGCTAGAAAAGCAAACTTAACAGCCCTTCTCCAACAGCAAGTTGGTCAGACACTAGGTACACAAACACAAGTACCACAAAGGCTATTACAGATTGGAGAACTCAGACAAACATTAATTCAAAATTTTTTACAGTTAGAAGTACAACGCTTTGGACTGACAAATCGACTTGCATCTTTGTATAATTCCCGTTCTGCCTACGAACGACGGATGAAAATTATCCCACAGTTAGCCCAAACTCAGCGCGAGTTAGAACGCAAAGTTGATGTTGCGGAATCCACTTATCAAACTGTTCTAAAAAAAGTTCAAGAACTACAAGTAGCGGAAAATAAGACTACACCTAATGCGCGGGTTGTTGCTCAAGCAACCGTTCCTGAAAAGCCAGAATCAGGCAAGAAACTTATTTTCATAGCCTTGGGTTTGACCTTTGGTGCATTCTTATCAACTAGTGCCGTTCTGTTTTTAGAAATGAGAGACAAATCTCTCAAAACACTTAAGGAAATAAGAGAGGTCTTTGGATACACACTACTGGGTGGTATTCCTTTATCTACTAATAAAATGCGCTCCCGTGAAAGCGATGGCGAACTAGCATCTCCAGAAATTGCTGTTAGAGATATGCCTCACTCTCTAACTAGCGAAATGTATCGGATGATTCAAGCAAATTTAAAATTCCTTAGTTCTGATAAAGTCCTGAAGACCGTAGTAGTTACTAGTGCCGTACCCAAAGAAGGTAAATCTACAGTTTCTGCAAATTTAGCAGCCGCGATCGCTCAATTAGGACGTAAAGTTTTACTTATTGATGCAGATATGCGAGTACCTTCTCAACATCATCTTTGGCAACTAACCAATGCCGCAGGATTAAGCGAAGTTCTTGTCGGTCAAGCGGAATTTCCTACTGCTGTATATCAGGTAATGGATAATCTAGATGTTTTAACAGCTGGTGTTAGGCCACCTAACCCACTCGCTCTACTAGATTCCAAACGGATGGCATCACTAATTGACAATTTCTCTGCTAAATATGACTTTATCATTATAGATGCGCCTCCCCTACTTCTAGCCGCAGATGCTCTGACTTTAAACCAAATGTCCGACGGGATTTTGTTAGTAGTTAGACCTGGTGTAATTGAATCTAGCAGCGCCTTGACTGCCCAAGAAATGTTACACAGATCGAGCCATAACGTCTTAGGTTTAGTAGTTAATGGTATTTCTGAGCAAAGTGAATCCAACAGTTACCTCTATCAGGCTCACGAATATTTTAATCCTCACGAAATAAATAAAAAGGTTGTGTTAAAAAAGCAAATTTAATGTCAAAACTCTGCATTTTCAATTTTTTCAACACAACCTTATATCCTTTCAATTTCTAGAACTGATACTCATAAGCCCCAATATCATCCTTATTGCCAGAAGGACGAGGTTTACCTGCAAAATCAGTCGTTAAACCCCAATCAGCTGCATTGTTAATCGCTGGACTAGTTGCTTTAAGACGAAAATCACCACCCTCTGGGTTGACAAACTGCGGATCAGCCATAATGTCATTAGGCCCAGTCAGACTCAACAATGTACTGTTGGCGTAGACATTATAGTTATAGGAAACGTTGACATTATCCCAGTCTTTATTGAGTCTCTTACCAGAGGGAGAAACAAGAATGTTATTCCAGACATAAATATTATTTGCCGACACAGCTACAATCTGTCCACCATTATGTTCTGGGCTTTGATTATTCATATAAGTAGTGTTGTTGATAATATGAACATTCTCACTACTATAAGCAACGATGCCCGCACCTCCATTTTTGTATGAGATATTGTTGGCAATAAAGGTACGACCTTTATATGCACCTAATGTTGAGTTATTCTGGGTATTTTTGGCATCATCAATCAAAATGCCACTACCGTCTGAGAGTTTGCCATTATAAATCCAAGGAACGTACTGTCTATTTTTGTAGACCTTGTTATTGGTCACGTATATCTTATATCCCTGTTTGGTGTCAGAATTCCAATTTTGATAGAATGTAATACCACTAGGAGCATTAACCGAATACCAAGCATTGTTGTAGACTTCATTACGGTCTAGTGTGATGTAGTCTGCTTGCATTACAGCAACTCCTGCACCACCACAATCATGGATTTTATTGTTCAAAATCCGAATATGATGCAGATGATTATTTTTGCGCCCATCAACAGTAATGCAGTTTCCATTCGTGAGTGGATTGGAAGTGTTGGTTTTTTGACTCAAAGCATAATCAAGGGTGATATTAGGATTATTCCCCTCAATTTCTAGTCCGTTAATCTCAATATAGGATGAGTTATTACTAATTAGCACTCCATTCCAGGCGTTGTGTTTAATCTTTGGTGTATGTCCAGGATAGGCTTTATAGTAAATCCAACCATTGGCTGTACCACTGCGTTGAACTGAAAGTACATATCCAGAATGGCTATTTGTGTACAAGCCATTCATGATGAGTACGGTATCACCAGGGTTAGTGAGATTGGCAGCCTTTTGAATTGTTCTAAAGGGAGATGCTGTCGAGAGTCCATTATTGGTGTCGCTACCACTACCGCTGACATAGTATGTTTTCGGACTCGTTGTTTGGCTAAGTAAATAACGCTTTGATGCTGTGGCTTCTTGAGGAGTTGATGAAGGACGAACTTGTTTGACTATTGCAGCTGTCAGACTTTGGACACCTACTAAAATCCATAGCAGTGTTGGCAGTGCTAAGAACGCACTGAAACTCAAACTCTTTTTCATTACAGGGAACACTTTTATCTTTGTTACTGTTACTGAAACACCTATCCAACAAGATAATAGACAAGCCGATTTAGTCTATTGATTGACAAAATTATGGACAATCCATACACTTGACAGATATTTGACTCAATAAATTCAAGGGACTCATATAGTATCCTGAGCGTTAAGCAAATTGTCAAATAAGTAAGCTTAATTGAGTAAGTATCTACTAATTACAATAAAAATGTTTAATTAGGCATTAACTGTGTATATACTAATGAAATACATTAAAAATTTAATAACGCTTACACAGAACTAGCATTGCTTAAGTCAGGGTATATAAGCTGTTATCAATACAAATTGAACCATTTATTTATACCAAAAAGTCTCTAACAATAAACCCCTTTCCTGGTAAGAGAAGGGGTTTGATTAGCTAGTTGTATTAGCCGATGGAATATCTTTTATATCATTTCTTGAGCAAGACTAATACTCATACGCTCCAATATCATACTTTGTACCTGATGGACGAGCCTTACCGACAAAATCTGTTTTCAACCCACTCCATGTATAACCAGTATTAATGGCTGGGCTAGTTGACTGAAGACGGAAGTCAGCAATTCCAGGATTGACAAAGCGTGGATCAGCTAGAATATCATTAGCACCCTTAATCGGTATGACTGTACTGTTAGCATATACATTATAGTTGTAGGTAACGTTAGTGCTGTCCCAAATTTTACTCACTGCCATACCTGGGTTAGCGTAGAGAATATTATTCAACACTTTGACATTATTTGCCGATGTAGCAGAGATTTGTGAAGTATCAATCTCTGGAGTTTGGTTATTCATGTAAGTGGTGTTGTTGATAATATCAATATTCTCACTTTTATAAGCAACGATGCCACCACCACCATTTTTGTATGAGATATTATTGGCAATAAAGGTACGACCTTTATATGCACCCAATGTTGAGTTATTCTGGGTATTTTTGGCATCGTCAATAATCACGCCACTACCATCTGTGATTTTGCCATTATAAATCCAAGGAATGTACTGTCTATTGTTGTAGACTTTATTGTTAGTCACATACATCTTGTATCCCTGGTTGGTGTCAGAATTCCAATTTTGATATAGTGAAATTCCACTGTTTGCGAAAACAGAGTACCAAGCATTGTTGTAAACTTCATTACGGTCTAGTGTGATGTAGTCTGCTTGCATTACAGCAATACCTCCACCACCACAATCATGGATTTTATTGTTCAAAATCCGAATATGATGCAGATGATTATTTTTGCGCCCATCAACAGTAATGCAATTTCCGCTTGTTAGTGGATTGGAAGTGTTGGTTTTTTGACTCAAAGCATAATCAAGGGTGATATTGGGATTATTCCCCTCAATTTCTAAGCCGTTAATCTCAATATAAGACGAACCGTTACTAATTAGCACTCCATTCCAGGCGTTGTGTTTAATCTTTGGTGTATGTCCAGGATAGGCTTTATAGTAAATCCAACCATTGGCTGTACCACTGCGTTGAACTGAAAGTACATATCCAGAATGGCTATTTGTGTACAAGCCATTCATGATGAGTACGGTATCACCAGGGTTAGTGAGATTGGCAGCCTTTTGAATTGTTCTAAAGGGAGATGCTGTCGAGAGTCCATTATTGGTGTCGCTACCACTACCGCTGACATAGTATGTTTTCGGACTCGTCGTTTGGCTAAGTAAATAACGCTTTGAGACTGTGGCTTCTTGAGGAGTTGATGAAGGACGAACTTGTTTGATGATCGCAGCTGTCAGACTTTGTACATTAATTAAATTACATAGTACTGTCGGCAGTACTAAAAAAGCACTGAAACTTAAACTCTTTTTCATTACAGGGAACACTTTGAATTTGGAAAGGGTTATTCAAAACTACTTTGAAGTTCTCAGTGATGCCTCTGTAAAATTACAATTCAGTGCTGTTACAAAAAATAACTAATTTAAGTTAAAGTTTTGGTATCAATTAGAACTCTATAAGTAACAAGCATGTCCAGATTAATTGCTGTATCCTCACAAGTTCCTCAAATTATCTTTCTATAAATAAGAGTGTGAGACCTAAGAGCCAATCAATTTACTAAAACGTCTGAGGCAACACTTATAAAAATTAAGCTCAAAATATTGCGTTTTGAGTATCGGTTAAAGTCACACAATTTTTCTATCGAATGTGTTGCTATGAAAACCGCTAATGACCAAATAGTGAGAAGTTCTTAGATATCACTATCTGTTATGGAAACTCAAATATGCTAGACACATTTTTAAATTCAGCAGCATCTTTTTCAGAATCTCCAAAAGAAGCTTTTGTCTTACCTTTAAGTAATGTGGGAATTGCAGATATCCCTTTAGTTGGCGGTAAAAACGCTTCTTTGGGAGAAATGATTCAGCAATTGCGGCGTAAAGGAGTAAAGGTACCTACAGGCTTTGCTACTACTGCTTTTGCTTATCGATATTTTATTTCTGCGGCAGGATTAGAAGCACAACTGAGAGAGATATTTGCAGATTTAAATGTGGAGGATGTGCAGAATCTGCGGCAATGTGGCAAAAAAGCGAGAATGTTGATGTTGCAAACTCCGTTTCCGGCAGAATTACAAACAGCGATCGCTCAATCTTATCAAAATCTTTGCCAAGAATACGGTGCTGATACTGATGTAGCTGTGCGTTCTAGCGCCACCGCCGAAGATTTACCTGATGCTAGTTTTGCAGGTCAGCAAGAAACTTATTTAAATGTCCACGGACTACAAGCCGTTTTAGAAGCCTGTCATAAGTGTTTTGCCTCTATTTTTACTGACCGTGCTATTTCTTATCGACAAATTAAAGGTTTTGATCACTTCAATATTGCTTTATCAGTTGGCGTGCAGAAAATGGTGCGTTCTGATTTGGCAGTGTCTGGTGTGATGTTTTCTATCGATACCGAAACAGGTTTTAAAGATGCTGCTTTGATTACCGCAGCTTATGGTTTAGGTGAAAACGTCGTCCAAGGTGCAGTCAACCCCGATGAATATTTGGTGTTTAAACCAACTCTCAGACAGGGTTATCGCCCAATTATTCAAAAGCGCCTGGGTACGAAAGAAATCAAAATGGTCTATGACCTAGAAGGCTTGAAATTAACAAAAAATATTTCTGTCCCACCAGCAGAACGGAATCAATATGCCCTCAATGATGAAGAAATTTTACAACTAGCTAACTGGGCTTGCATTATTGAAGAACACTATTCTCAAGTGCGGGGAACTTACACCCCGATGGATATTGAATGGGCGAAAGACGGTTTGACCAATGAATTATTTATTGTGCAAGCGCGTCCAGAAACCGTCCAGTCGCAAAAAACCAAAAATGTTCTGCGACAATATCAACTCAAACAAAAGGGTGAGGTACTGCTGACAGGTCGCAGCGTTGGCGAGATGATTGGCCAAGGTAAAGCCAGAGTAATTCTTGATGTGCGCCAAATCAACCAATTTCAACCGGGAGAAGTGCTAGTTACTAACCGCACCGACCCTGATTGGGAACCAATTATGAAACGGGCGAGTGCAATTGTTACCAATTCTGGCGGAAGGACTTGTCATGCGGCGATTATCGCTAGAGAAATGGGAATTCCGGCGCTTGTTGGGAGTGGTAATGCAACAACTGTCATCAAAACTGGTACAGAAATTACTGTGAGTTGTGCTGAAGGTGAAACCGGGAAAGTTTATCAAGGTTTATTATCTTACGAAGTACAAGAGTTGCCTTTGGAGAAATTGCCCCGCACCCATACGCAAATTATGATGAATTTGGCTAATCCTGAAGAAGCCTTCGGTTTAACAGCGATTCCGAATGATGGTGTGGGATTAGCCAGGATGGAATTTATTATTAACAACCACATTAAAGCCCATCCTTTAGCCTTAATTCATTTTGATCAGTTAGAAGATGAATTGGCAAGATACAAAATTACTGAGTTAACTGCCCAGTATGAAGATAAATCTAAATTCTTTGTTGATAAACTAGCACAAGGTATTGGCACGATCGCCGCAGCTTTTTATCCTAAACCTGTAATCGTGCGGTTATCGGATTTCAAAAGTAATGAATATGCCAATCTCTTGGGTGGTAAGCAATTTGAACCCAAAGAAGAAAACCCGATGATTGGTTGGCGTGGTGCTTCTCGTTATTACGACCCCCGCTATAGTGAAGGTTTTGCCCTAGAGTGTCAGGCTATGAAGCGAGTTCGAGATGAGATGGGTTTAGCCAACGTGATTCTCATGATTCCTTTCTGTCGAACTCCCCAAGAAGGTAAGCGTGTATTAGCCGAAATGGCGCAACATGGTTTGGTGCGAGGCGAAAACGGACTGCAAGTTTATGTGATGTGTGAATTGCCCAGTAATGTGCAACTAGCAGATAAATTTAGTGAAATTTTTGATGGTTTTTCTATCGGTTCAAATGATTTAACCCAATTGACCTTGGGATTAGATCGGGATTCTGAATTGGTCGCCCATTTATTTGACGAACGGGATGAAGCCGTGACTAGAACCATTGCCAATGCGATCGCTACTGTGAAGAAATATGGTCGCAAAATTGGGATTTGTGGTCAAGCACCTAGCGATTATCCAGAATTTGCCCGTTTCTTAGTCGAACAAGGAATTGATTCTATCAGTCTCAACCCTGATTCCGTACTCAAGACATTATTAGAAATTGCCAAGGCTGAAGAAAAAGAATGAAGTGTGAAGTCTGAAGGCTGAAGTTTTATGCTTTAGCCTTCTACTTCCTAACTTTTTGCCATAACCAAAAGACTAATGACTAAGGATTTTAATTTATGTTTAAGAAAATTTTAGTAGCAGTTAATAATACAGAAATTGGTCATTATGTGTTTGAACAAGCTCTATCATTAGCCATATTAAGTAATGCAGAATTGATGGTTTTGCAAGTTATTTCTCCTTTTAATAATGACTTTCTTAACACCTCCGAAGGTGAAATACATAGCGGTTATACCTCATCTCAAAGCCATAATTTAGAGTATTACTTAGGAGAATGGGAAAAATTAAAGCAACAAGGAGTTGAATTTTTAACATTACTGATAAATCAAGCGATCGCCAAAGGTATATCAGCAGAATTTACCCAAGAACTAGGCGATCCTAGTCGGATGATTTGTGAAGTCGCTGACACTTGGAACGCCGATGTCATAGTTATCGGTCGGCGTGGTTTGAGTGGCATTAGTGAATTGTTTCTTGGTAGTGTTAGTAATTACGTCCTGCATCATGCACCCTGTTCAGTGCTGACAGTTCAAGGTGCAATGAATGTAAATACAGAAACTTCTTTAACAGCATCACCAAGTTTCCCAACTTAGAAACTTATTGTGCTTAATTAACGTCGTGAGGGCAGAGAATTTTCATTAACATCAAAGATTATAAACAGAAAGCAGATGATATTGGTTACTTGTGTCCTTAGTGTATTATCTGTTAGTGCGATCGCTTCCATGTTAAATAACTAGAAAACCGTGTTAGCAAGTACTCTTCCTACCAGTTGAAGTTTGATATCTTCCTGATCACAACGAAAATGTTGTCAGGTAGATTAATGACACGAATTAATGGATTTATTGGTCGCCGGAATTTTTTGCGATTTGCTGGTACAGGTAGTTTAGCGATCGCCGCTACGACGATTGGTGGTAGCCTGATAGGTGGGAGTCAGAAAACTGCGATCGCTGATGTTAATCCAGCTAACCCTAATCCAGTTAACCCAAATCAAGCTTTAAAACTTTTGCTGGATGGGAACCAACGATTTATCCAATACAAACGCCAATATCCCCATCAATCATTAGCACGTTTACAATTAGTCGCCAAAGCACAGTACCCTTTTGCGGCTATTTTAGGTTGTGCTGATTCCAGAGTTCCGGCGGAAATTATTTTCGACCAAGGACTAGGAGATTTATTTGTGGTACGAGTTGCTGGTAATGTTGCCAGTGATATGGTTATTGGTAGTTTGGAATATACTACAGCCGTATTAGGCACACAACTGATTGTCGTGTTGGGTCATACAAAATGCGGTGCTGTTGCTGCTGCAAGTAAAAACGAACCCATGCCTGGTATGATTGGTCGTGTAGCTGAGAGCATCAAACCTGCATTAAACAAACTGAATTCTACTGATGCCGTCATTGCCAATGTGCAGTATCAGGCGAAAAAATTGCAACAAAGTTCCACCATATTAGGTCAGAGGTTGCAATCAGGCAAACTCAAAATTCTTGGTGCTTGCTACGATATCGATACTGGCAAAGTTAATCTCATTCCTTAATTTATAGCTGGATGTAGCCAGCCGATCTATTTGGTGAAAATTGAGAGGCTTATAAC
Source organism: Nostoc sp. C96 (assembly GCF_059384975.1). Taxonomy (NCBI): domain Bacteria; kingdom Bacillati; phylum Cyanobacteriota; class Cyanophyceae; order Nostocales; family Nostocaceae; genus Nostoc; species Nostoc sp. C96. Next base: position 5,485,652 of record NZ_CM182020.1, read on the forward strand.
CTCGGCTTTTAGTAAAAGTCGGGGTTCTTGTAGTTGAGGAATATTTAGGACTATCATAAACCCTACTTATTACTTCTATACAAAGAAAATCAACCATAGACTAACACCACAGTTAAGCATATTATTCTTGTATGCAAATTAAGTTCAAATGAAATACCTTACTCTGATATATTTCAGTCTATGGTAAAAATTTGAAATTCCTAAGCTAAATCAATCAATTTATCTTTACCTTGATAACGCGATATGCTAAGTGGCGCTCGAAGTTTCAGGTACCAGGATTTAACTTGATGTTGAAAACAGCAATTTAGGATAAATTTCCTTTTGGAAGTGAGGTTGACTAATGAGTAGAATTAATGGATTTGTTGGGCGGCGTAATTTTATTAAATTAGCAGGTATAGGCAGTGTTGCTGTTGGTGCTAGTGCCACTGGTAGTATAATTTGGCAAGGAGAAAAAGCTATTGCCCAACAACCATCTAAGCCTGAACCAAAACCTCAAATAGTAGATCCTCAAGAAGCTTTAAAAACATTAATGGATGGTAATAAAAGATTTATAGAAGATAAACGCATGAATCCAAATCAATCAAAATTGCGTTTACAAGAAATTTCTGCGGGTCAATATCCGTTTGCAGCAATACTAGGCTGTGGAGATTCTAGAGTTCCAGCCGAAATTGTTTTTGATCAGGGATTTGGAGACTTATTTATTGTACGGGTAGCTGGTAATATTGTTAGCCCAGAAGGTATTGGTAGCTTAGAATTTGCCACAGCTGTATTAGGTGCGCCATTAATAGTAGTTTTAGGACATACAAAATGTGGTGCAGTCTCAGCTGCTGTTAAAGGTGACCCACTCCCAGGTAGAATTGGTGCTTTTGTGGAAGAAATAAAACCAGCCGTAGAAATGGTGAGAAATAAACCAGGCAATTTAGAAGATAATTCTGTAATATCTAATGTGCAATATCAGGTAAAAAGGTTAGAAGAAAGTTCAACAATCTTAAGAAGCCTGATCAAAGAAAAGAAACTCAAAATTGCTGGCGGTCGTTATGAGATAGCAACAGGAAAAGTCACATTAGTAGCTTGATTTATTCCGCATCTGGTTAATAAAGAGTGCAAATTTTCATAGCCTCAGATTCTAGTCAATTTGAATTGCTGAGTGAACATTGTTGCATAACAAAGAGTAGAGACTATTAGGGTGGGCATTGCTCACCCTATTTGTTTAAATAACGTTAAACTAAGACTTATACTCTGTTATGAGTTAGATATTCTCAATCCATCTAATTACGATCGCCTGATTAGCAGTGTAGTAGAATTCAAGCAACTTTTTGTCTCGTTTATTGACCAGCAGAGTCGAAATTTTTGAATACAGCAGTTATTAAACTTTTGCCACAACACATCCAAATGATCCGCAGCCATGCCGAAAGCACCTACCCCGAAGAATGCTGCGGTATCATCCTTGGTTATCTAGAGAATCAAACCAAAACCGTCGTCGAAATTATCCCCACCGCCAACGCCTGGAGTGCTGAGTCAAGCAACTTCGCTCATAACGAAACAGAATACAGCGAAAGACGAAGATATGCGATCGCACCCCAAGTTATGTTACAAGTACAAAAAACAGCACGGGATAAATCGTTAAATATAATTGGCATTTATCATTCCCATCCTGACAATCCAGCAATTCCTTCCGAATGCGATCGCCAGTATGCTTGGCCAGCATACTCGTATATAATAGTTTCCGTCCAAAATGGCAGAGCTGATCAACTCCTCAGTTGGAGTCTTGACGACCAGCATCAGTTTCAAGCAGAGTCAATCAATAGCATAAATTTAGCTACTTAAGTTAAATAACGACATCGTTTTTCGATACCATTAATAATTCGCTCGTCCACAGCAAAATTGCTATGTTAAATCCCAACCTGGAAGAAATCCAGCTGACTAAAGACGACTACGAACGTTACTCCCGCCACCTGATTTTGCCAGAAGTCGGGGTAGACGGACAAAAACGCCTCAAAGCAGCCAGTGTACTGTGTATTGGTACAGGCGGTTTAGGTGCGCCACTGCTGTTATATTTAGCCGCAGCAGGTGTCGGACGCATTGGTATTGTGGATTTTGATGTTGTTGATACTTCTAACCTGCAACGTCAAGTGATTCACAGTACTACTTGGGTAGGTAAACCCAAAATTGAATCAGCCAAAAACCGCATTCACGAAATTAACCCCCATTGTCAGGTTGATTTATACGAAACTCGCTTGAGTTCCGAAAACGCCCTAGATATAATTCGTCCTTACGATATCGTCGTGGATGGAACTGATAACTTCCCCACCAGATATCTTGTCAATGATGCTTGTGTGTTGCTAAACAAGCCCAATGTTTACGGTTCGATTTTCCGGTTTGAAGGCCAAGCAACGGTATTTAACTACGAAGGTGGGCCGAACTACCGCGACTTATATCCAGAACCACCACCACCAGGGATGGTTCCTTCCTGTGCAGAAGGTGGCGTTTTGGGAATTTTACCCGGAATTATTGGTGTCATCCAAGCAACAGAAACTGTGAAAATTATTCTCGGCAATGGCAATACTTTAAGCGGTAGGCTATTGCTGTACAACGCCTTAGAGATGAAATTCCGGGAATTGAAACTGCGTCCTAACCCCATTCGCCCTGTAATTGAGAAGCTGATAGACTACGAACAATTCTGCGGTATCACTCAAGCTAAGGCGGAAGAAGCAAAACAACAGCAAGAAATTGCCGAAATGACTGTGACAGAATTAAAGGCGTTGCTAGATAGCGGTGCTAAAGATTTTGTCCTGTTAGATGTGCGGAACCCTCACGAGTACGACATTGCGAAAATTCCTGGTTCGGTTTTAGTACCACTACCAGATATTGAAAATGGTAATGGTGTAGCTCAAGTGAAAGAAATCCTGAACGGACACCGTTTAATTGCTCATTGTAAGATGGGTGGTCGTTCTGCCAAAGCCCTCAGTATCCTTAAAGATGCAGGGATTACGGGGATAAATGTCAAAGGCGGTATCACCGCTTGGAGTCGAGAAGTTGATCCTTCGGTTCCAGAATATTAATCAACGCGGTTATCAAAATAGGTTACATATCGCGTTCATAATTATCCATATTTCCAGCAGCGGAAACAGGGGGAAGTAACTTATATTACTTCCCTTTTCTCCATTATTAAGTATTGCGCGATCGCATTGAACATCCTCCCACTGCGGTGACCCCCTTTAAATTGTCATTACGAGCGCAGCGAAGTAATCGCATTATTAAACTCCGTAAGAACGGTGATAAGGTTTAAGCAGTGTTTTTGCCTGATAGACATAAACAATATTCACAGCCACGCCACCACGGCGAATTACTATTTGTTCAATCTCTTCTACACTGCGAAAATGATTGCGATAACTAGCCATTAAATCTTCTCGCAAGTTAAACGGTGCAGTAGTAATATATAGTGCATCTTTTCCTATCCATTGTTCAGATCTAGACCAAAAAGCAAAACCACGGTTATCATTACCAATATCAAAACAAGTGATGGGAATTTGCGCTAGAGGTTCCAGAGACATGGCAATTGGCCCACCTAAATAATAGCGATTGGTAAAGATAAAACTAGAATTTTGTAGGGCTGTTTTGAGAATTGGCGATTCACTAAAACTACGTCGCAGTTGTTGAATATCAATTAGTTCTGTAGAAGGATCATTCTGAACAGGTAAGAATCCTCCTAACAAGGCATATTGACTGGGTTTTTGGAAAATTCCTAAAGTCAATTGCAACAGTAAAATTAGGATAATACTAGCAACCATAATTCCCGAACCTAATAGCCATCGCCGCACCCAAAGCCGGGATTTCTGCTCCCAAATGACAGCTTGTTGTCCTAATAATAAAGTGATTCCCCAAAATCCTGGCATTGTCCAAGCTGGTAGAATTTGCCGATATCCGCCAATAAAAGTAAACCCTAAAATTAAGGGGAGAGAAACCCATAAAATTAAGAGTTTTTCTGTCGGGAAATCATCTTTGTAAGTAATTGATTTTTTAGTAAAAATTTGATTGATTTTTCTAAATATTGGTTGCAAACTTATATGCCATAAAGGAAAACCTAGGGTTGGGAACAAATAGGCTATCTGAGCTAAATAAACTAATAATACACTCAGCAAATTGTAGCCAGTTTTTGGTACGGCTCGCGCTGATTGAAAACTAAACGATATCCAATCATGCTGCATATTCCAAAACACAATTGGGGAGATGGTAATGATAAATAATCCTAAACTGAACCATGCCCAAGGCGATCGCAATACAACTCGATGTGGTGGACTACTGAAACAAAACCCAAGTAACCCTAGCCCCAAAATAAACCCATGATATTTGCTATTACAGGCTAACCCGACCAAAATTCCCAAAATAGCTAAACGATAGCTAGGAATATATGAATGAGGCTGACGCAGAAATTCAGTAACTGCACAATACAAACTAGCCGACCAAAAAAACATCAGCGGGCTATCTGGTAGACTCAGGATACCAAAGCCAATTTGAAAAATTGGACAGATGGTAGCAATTGCCAAAGTAAAATAGGCAGCTTTGGCAGAAAATATTTTCTGACTAGTCAAATATAAAAATATCAAACTGCCTGTATGGCAAAGTATAGCTCCTAGACGAATAGTAAATTGTGATACGTCTCCAGTTAACCAAGTACCAAACCCAGTCGTAAAAGCAACTATCGCAGGATGATCAAAATAGCTCCAGTTGAGATGCAAACTGTATAGATAGTAGTAAGCTTCATCAAATGTAGGGTAAAGCCAAAAAGCAATTATGGCTCGAAATAATAATCCTCCGACCAGCAAAACAAGCACTGATTGATTAGCTTTTCTAGTCAACCACTTTTGAGCTATTGGCATTTATTTATATTTTTTTTAGTATGCACACTAAATCATAAACTCAAAGGTCAATGGTCAAAAATCAAGGTTTTTTTGGACTGTTGATCATTGACTATTGACAGCCTAAACGAAAAAAATCTGACACTTGCGTAAGTCCTATTCTTTTTTAATGACCCTTACCTGCACCTAAATACAATTCACCCACTTTCGGGTCTGTTAATAATTCTTGACCAGGTCCAGAAATCGCATCCCGTCCAGACTCCAAAACATAACCACGATGAGCCATTTCTAAGGCTTTCCGCGCATTTTGTTCTACAAGTACGATCGCAGTACCACTCTGGTTAATTTGCTTAATTTGGGCAAATACCTGAGTTACCAAAATAGGCGATAAAGCCGCCGATGGTTCATCTAACAGTAATAAACTGGGTTCTAACATCAATGCTTTGCCCATCGCCAGCATTTGCCGTTCTCCTCCAGAGAGTGTACCAGCCCGTTGACGACGGCGATCGCTCAATTTGGGAAACATGGCAAATATTTTATCTTTGACTGGTTTGAGAGGTGCATTACTCACAAAAGCACCCATTTCTAAATTTTCTTCCACACTCAAAGAAGGGAAGACGTTAGCAATCTGTGGTACATAACACAAGCCTTTCTTAACAATCTGATTTGATTTCAGTCCAGCAATATTCTCACCTTTAAAAGTAATTGTGCCTGTATGCGGTGTTAAAAGCCCAAAAATAGTTTTTGCCAAGGTGGATTTACCCGCACCATTGGGGCCAATTACTGTCACCAATTCTCCTGCGTCTACCCGAAAATTCACACCTTGCAGAATATCCACATCTTTGATGTAACCAGCATGGACATTGTTTACTTCGAGTATTGGGGCAGAGTGATCAACTGAACCTGACATACAATCCTTAAATTAATCGAATTTTATAATGCTATGTCTTCTCTCTCAGAAACGCGAATGAAACTTTTGTCTGTTCCCCATTTCCTCTCTACACAAATAATTTCAGCAATCACATCAGATTGTATATAACTCTAGGGAAAATTATTGAGACTTGTTTTTTTTGCGGTGGCGAACTGCCAAATATATCCCCGCCAAAGATAACACAGCGAGACCACTAGGTTCTGGAACAGGACTGGCTGGCTGTGAAACAATCACTTCTCCGGCTGCAACTTCACCATTGTCGCCGACTTCCCCGATGTAAAGATATAACGGACTATTTGTAAAAACAGGACTTTTGAGTTTAAATTCTACTTGACCATTGTCTCCCAAGCTGAAAAATCCAAAAATTCTCCTGGGGTCAGTAGTAGAATTAGCATCAAAATTTCCCAGCGTAGCCACAGCATTATTGACATTACCGCCTGTAGTGCCAAACAATGGCGGAGTTGTAGGAGGACGCTGGCTTCCTGGAGTCAAGATCGTTCCTGTGGGAGTAAAATCAAAAACGTCTACTAAATCTGAAATAGGGATGTTTTTCGCGGCGGCGGCGCTGTCAACAGCAAGGTAACTAAGTTTGATCCCATCTAAATCAAAGCCACTGACATTACCAGGAGTGCCACCAGTCCCATTACTAATATCTTTAATTACAATGGAAGCAATCTCACCAAAGCTTAAAACCGGAATTTCGGCACGATAAACAGCAGTAGTTGCCGGAGAACCACCAGTTACACCTGTTAGCTTGGTAAAGCCAAGAGCAATCGTTGCTGCTGTAGCACTTTGACTTGAGATCAAGCTAATAGCTAACGTAGCTATACTAGAAGTTAAAAACTTAACACTAGAAAAACTACTTAGTTCTTTCATGAATTTCAATATCTTGTTCTAAAGGAAATGCAAGTATTACTTATTTTCCTGATTTAGCTGAGGTTGCTAACTGAGGTAATCAAGTAGACAGTCTATCAACTTTTACAAAGAAGATATCAAGATTATATAAATTTTTTATAGGGTACTGAGTTGCAGTCTTATGAATGAATACAAAAATAGGCATTGGTGAAGTTAATCCAATGCCTATATGTTGAATAATATGTGTGCAAAGATGTAGTGGTGCGAGGATTTTGAACACCTGTACTCCCATACATCCACACCCTTAAACTCAAGCAATGCCTAATTGATTCTGAATTCTAGCTTCTGAATTCTTCTTCAAGGTGTTTTTTGCAAATCTGGGCGTTCTTCTTGAACGATCGCCCCTGCTACTGGGCATACTTGGAAACATATCCCACAATCGATGCAGGTAGTAAAGTCAATCCAGTACCAATCTGTTCCTTGAACATTTTTGCCAGGCCCTTCATGGATGCAAGCTACAGGACAAGCATCTACGCAGTCGGCAACACCTTGACAAACATCAGTCACAATTGTGTGTGGCATTTGATAGATTCCCTCTCTTGATTGACCGTTGACTCTGAACTATTGGCTAATACTTTCTATTGTGGGGGAGCCATCGGCTTTAATCCAAGCGATTTGGGCAATTCGGCGATCGCTGGCATACTGACGGATAGCTTGTGCATCTCTGCCTCCTAATTCCATTTCTACTATGACTAGATGAGTAGAATCACGGAGTTTTTGGGAATATGCAAAAGCTGCCGCCTCAGCATGTTCGGTTTCTGGTACTACTAACCAGTTGCTGGCAGGGATCTCTTGCGGCAATTGCTGGCTAGATAAAAGAACCTGGTATAAATCTTCAATGTTGAGGACAAAACCAATGCCGGGGATGTTTTCGCCTTGGGGGTGATACAGTCCTAAAAGTTGGTCGTAGCGACCACCCCGCCCTAAAACTCTGGCTGGGTAATCGCTATTGTTGACTATTTCAAAGACAATCCCTGTGTAGTAGTCAATGGTCTGGATTAAACTGAGATCCAAAATTACCGGAAAATTCCTTTCTTTTTCTAGTAAATCTACTAGAGATTTTAGGCTATTTACTGCTGCTTGCTGTTCTGCGTCTAAACCCAGACTACTGACTTTTTGTAATACGTCTTGACTTTTGCCGCGCAGGTCGAGCATGATTCTGGCGCGATCGCGCAAATCTTCACTTAGCGGTAAAGTATCTATAGTTACACGATCCAGGTGAGCGATCGCCTGACGCACTTTGGCTTGTAAATTAGCTGGAAAAGCTTGCAAAAGCGATCGTGTAATTCCCGCCTCGCCTAAAACTATCTGCCAATCCCTCAAACCCAATGCGTCTAAACAATTACCCACCAACAGCAGTACTTCAGCATTAGCCCGCAATCCGCCAACACCTAGAAGTTCCACACCAGCTTGATAAAACTCTTGCTGACGATTGTGCCGATTTTCCCAAATATGTCGGAAGACATTGGCATGATAATAGAGTCGTTGCGGATAAGTAACAGCTTCCATACGCGTAACTACAGCACGAGCAATGGAAGCTGTCAGTTCTGGACGCAATCCTAATTCTTCATTTTCCGAATTTTGCAGTTGAATCACCATCTGGCGTTGAATTGCTTCTCCCGCCATTAAAGTGTCCATCCGTTCCAGCGTTGAGGTAATAATCTTGTGATATCCCCAACGATGGAACACTTGCTGTAACCTATCTTCAATCCAGCGTTTTTGAGCCACATCTAAAGGTAATAAATCCCTCGCTCCCGCTGCTGGTTGATACACCATTATTTTTTATTCCCACCAAACAAACCTCCAAATAAACCTCCACCTCCCGATTTATCTGGTTGTGTATTCCCAGTTTTGGCAGATGGAGTCGCTTTAGAACCACCTGATTGTTGACCCAAAGCTTTATCTATTTTAGGTTTCCATGTGGCCGCTATTTGGTCGGTCGGGTCTAATTTTAAAGCATTGTCAAAATGAATCTTGGCCATTTTTAGCTGATTTTGCTTTAAATAGACCAAGCCAATCAAACTATGACAGCGGCCACTCTTGGGTGCGAGTTTCAGTGCATCCTGCAACTCGACTTTGGCTTGAGCAAATTGGTTTTTCTCAATTAGACCTTGCGCCCGCCGAATATATTGTTCTGCGGCTGAGTCTTCTTTTGGTGGTGCTGGCGGTGGTGGCGGTGCTGCTGCTGTATCTGGAGGAGTGTTGGCGCTCGGTGCAGATTTAGGTGCAGCCGATTGGCTAGAGAAAGCTTTACCCGCACTCCGCATTAAATAGACTAAGTTCAACTCACTAATTTGAGCAATGATAGGTATTACTTGCTGTAAGGAATTGTATTGGGTTTCAGCAATTTTAGCGATCGCAGTTTTATAGGAATGATCAATATTGGGAGCCGCCGCCAGCTGTCTGGCTAAATCGGTGGTAAGTTCTATAGAAGACGAATCTTGTACCAAACGCTTACCCATTTGAGACAAAATTATCATGTATTCTGTGCGGCTGCGATCACCAGATAGCGCTTCATAAGCTGGGTTAACCAACTTAGATAATAATTCACTAGCCAGCTTTTTTTCCCCAGGAGTGGCAGAAGCATTACTATCAGGATGCAAACGACGAGCAATTTGCAGATAACGCTTGCGGATCTCTTTCACATCCGCATCCACTGAAACGCACAAAACTGCATGATGGTCTATAAAGTCATATTTAAACAGTCCACGATCTATTTTTAGCGACATAGGTCGGTGTTACACCACAGGAGTCATAAGATTCCTTCTAGTTTACTTCGCTAGATCAGTGGATCGTCAGTAGCAATTTTTCATTTATTCCATAGTCAAGGGTCAATAGTTCATACTACTATAACTTCGGCGTGAACAATGTACGTTTTGGGAAATGCTACACCCATTACGGAGTACTGCAAATGTCTAAAAGCCAGCTATAGTCATATTTTTCGGTTAAAAAGCTAAATACAGCCTATAAATAAGCTATATTTAGCGATTTACAACTATTTTTCTGAGTATAATTTTACTGTGAAATTTTTGCTCCTCAATTTAAATCTTTTTTCATGTTGCAATATCAAATTGCTTTACATGATTTGTGATTTTTGACTTACACCTTACGTTACTAGCTTAAATATCGCATCAAAATTGATTCAAGCTGAACAATCCGAATTGGCTTTAAAATATAGTCATATTTATCTGCTTTTCCCAGATTCAATTCTGGCAATTCATTTTCATTACCACCCATAAATACCACAGCAATATTTTGCAATTCAGATTCCTGCATCAATATTTGGTATACACTGGAGTCTTGACTTGGCAAAAGTTGCGTATCTAACAAAATTAAGTTTGGCTGAAAATTTGTAATTTTTTCTAATAATTTATCTAAAGTATTTATCCACTCAACTTGATAGCCAATAAGTTGGAGATAATCGTGTAAAAATATGGCTATATTTTCTTCTGCTTCCGCAAGTAGAATACGTTTTTCATTTAATTTGTTTGCAGGTGCATAAAATTTATTGATATTTTCATCTACTATGTTGATATCTGTGGTTAGATCTACTTGATCTGGTAGAAATAACGTAAAACGGCTGCCTTCTCCCAATTTAGATTCGACTGTTACATCTCCACCATGTAATCGGGCTAATTTACGTGTCAAGGCTAAACCTAAGCCTGTACCTTCATACTGGCGATTTAAGCGACTATCTAATTGTGTAAATGGTTCAAAGAGAAATTGAAATTGATTACTATCTATACCAATACCAGTATCTGCAACTGTAAAGGTAATCCCTTCAGGAACTTTATTAATTTCTAAACTTACCTGACCTGCTGGTGTAAATTTAATCGCATTCGTCAGCAGGTTAATTAACATTTGTTTGATCCGACGAATATCCACTTTACAAGTTTCTGCCTGTGGATCAATTTTGCTGATCAAGTTTAAACCTTTTTCTTTAGCTTGATCATGTACTGTCGAAATGGCGTAATTGCATAAATCTACTACCGATACAGTTGATAAATTTAGTTCTTCTTTACCTGCTTCTACTTTTGATAAATCAAGAATATCGTTAATAATTGCTAGTAAATGTTCTCCGCTACTATATATACAATTAATATATTCTTGTTGTTTTTCATTTAAAGAACCAACCATTCCATGTTGCAACAACTGTGATAATCCCATAATTGCATTTAAAGGAGTTCGCAGTTCATGACTCATTGTGGCTAAAAATTCGTTTTTGGCGCGATTACCCGCTTCTGCGGCTGCTTGAGAGGTGCGGAGTTTTAATTCTGTTTGTTTGCGCTCAGTAATATCTTCTATAATTGCCAGAAAAAACTCCGGTGTGCCATTACTCCCAGGAATCATAGAAATTGAGAGGTTAGTCCAAACTAACTGACCATTTTTATGTCGAAAATGTTTTTCGATTTCAAGGCGATCGCGCATTCCTGATATTAGTTGTTTATATACTTCTAAATCTCCTTTTTGGTGGGAAATATAATCGATAAAGTACTTACCATACAGTTCTTCCCGACTGTATCCCAGCATTTGCGATAAGGTGGGATTAATATCTACTATCTCAGCTTTGATATCTGCAAGTCCAATACCAATAGACGAACGCTCAAATATGGCGCGAAACTTGGCTTCACTTTTTTGTAGCGCTGCTTGTACGGTATGGCGATCGTTTGCTTCTATGGCTAAGGCGACAAAATCGGCAATTGAACTGGCAAAGTTTTCTTCATCTACAGTCCACTGGCGGATGTCTCCAAAGTGTTCATGGCATACTACACCTACCACTCGTCCTCCCAGCCAAATTGGTGCATCTAGTAATGATGTAATGCCGAATACTTTTAAATAAGATGCGGCTAATTCTTGGGTTCTATTATCGTTAATAGCATCACTAACTGCTAGACTGCGCTCCACTTCTAAACTTTGGAAATAATTAGGATAATTTGCTTTTAATAATGTCTGACCTGATATATGTATTTTTTTCTTCAAGTCATACAAATTTTTACATTCAATTGAGGTGTGATCAGCAGTGTATAACCATACGCCAACTCGCTCCACAGCCAGTGTTTTTGCTGCTACTTCGGTAATTTCTTGTAAGGTTGCTTTGAGATTACCTTTTTGGAATGTCTTGCTCCTGGCCAATTGCACTAGGGATTGAATCTGTTTACGTTGCTCATTTTCTCTGATTTGCACAATCTCTTGTTTGCTATCATTCACCACTGCTAATTGCATCTATTACACCTGTTAAGTAATTACCACGTCTGGCAGAGCTATCACAGAAATAGAACCATCTTTTATAACTACAACTACCCCACAGGGTTTTTCATATCCGGATAGTATATTTTTTTCATTAAAATCTTTGATGTCAGTGCAATATATACCACTAAAATTACATTATTATTAGTCATCCACCTTTGGCAATCATCTGGTATATAACTACGTGCGGAATGGATGTTTGTTAAAAACTTTATGAGTTTAAGAGATAAACTCTATATAGCTACTATGCTATTAATAAGCTCATACACTTTCAAAATACACCTGATTTCCGGAACTATTTATTAATGCTTACCACCCAATAGCATAGAAGGCACGAAAATAGTATCATTCCTGAAGAAGATATCTCATACAATGGGAGTAATCAGTACGGAAATATATTGATTTATGAAATTTTCTTAAATAGTCAATTTATTCAGTTAATCACGGCAGTAACAATTTGCGGCATTCTCCTACAGAAAGATACTTATTTATTTAAAGTTTGTAAAAATTGAACTGTAAGCAGATGTTCTGGAGATGATGCAATGACTAATAGCAATATCAGAATTGTTTCTTTGATACCAAGTGCAACGGAGATTTTAGCCACGCTGGGGTTAGCTGATGCAATTGTGGGGCGATCGCATGAGTGCGACTATCCCCCAGAAATCAAAAATCTTCCTGTCTGTACACAAGCCCGCTTAAGCACTGATGAGCCTAGCGGCAATATTCACGCTAAAGTCAATGATTTGTTGCAATCGGCACTGAGTATTTATCAAATTAAAACTGAGGTTTTAGAGCAGTTACAACCTACTCACATTCTGACTCAAGATCAGTGTGATGTTTGTGCAGTCAGCTTACCAGAAGTTGAAAAAGCAGTTGCTAATTTTGTCTCAACTTCACCAAAAATTATTTCTTTACAGCCTAATCTGATTGAAGATGTGTGGGCTGATATTGAACAAGTTGCTCATATCTTTAATGTAGATTCAGTAAAAATACTAGAAAATTTAGAAGCTAGAGTTAAAATTACTCAACAAAAAATTCAGGGACTTTCACTTAACGAATTGCCTAAAGTTGCTTGTATTGAGTGGACAGATCCTTTGATGACAGCAGCAAACTGGATTCCCGAATTAGTCAACTTGGCGGGCGGACAGTCACTATTTAGTGTTCCAGGTAAACCTTCGGTACTTTTGGAATGGGACACACTCATCGCCAGCAATCCAGACGTAATAATATTTATGCCTTGTGGCTTTGATTTAATTCGTACTCGCAAAGAAGCTGATTTATTAACTCAACGTTCAGAATGGCAAAAACTTCACGCCAATCAGACAGGCAGAGTTTATATTACGGATGGGAATTCTTACTTCAACCGTCCAGGGCCACGATTAGTAGATTCTTTAGAAATTTTGGCAGAAATGCTGCATCCAGAAATTTTTGACTATGGTTACAAAGGTACCGCTTGGGAAGCTTTGTAAAAATACTAGTCTCTAGCCCCTGGGAATTATTTTTGCTTGGCTGCGTTATTTAGCCATTCAATGAGAGGTCTTAAAGTTCCTGGTAAGGCTGCTTCACTGACGATTACTGTGTGCTGTTTATCGTTGTCTTCTACAGTTAACCTATATTGAAAGCGATCGCTTTGAGGATTAGGCGCGGGAATTTGTGCAGGTAAATGAAATAAATCAGCCGCTTGGACTAATAATGGTAGTTCTTTAGCTTCTTTTGCTGGTAGTGTGTTGGTGTCAAGGGTGGTTTTTTTGGTTATCCCAGCAAAGCCGCCTGTACGTTCAAAGGTAATCCGCATTGTTAAGTCTCCGTTGCATACAAAAACTGGGAGAAAATGACTATCTTCCCCCAGTTTAGCAACAATGAAAAATACAGTAAAAATTCGGAATGATCAATCATGAATTATGAAGCCATTGTTGATTCATGATTCATCATTGCTCATTACTATCCACTAAAGTACTCCTACTTTTTGCCAAGCATTCTGTACAGCTTTTTGTTCTAGGCTGTCAATACCATAAAGTTCGCCTGCAACTTGGATAGTGATGTTAGCTGCGGTTTTAAATTGTGCTTGGTTACGCAAGCGATCGCGCAAAGCAATGTACCAAATTTTCCCGGCTTTTTCCCAAGCATAGCCCCCAATCTCAACTGCTGCTAAATAAAAAGCATAGTTGGGGATACCGGAATTTATATGCACTCCTGCATTATCTTCCCAACCAGTAAACTTATCTCGCATGTGTGCTGGTTGTGGATCTTTGCCCAGTACAGGATCATCATAGGCTGTTCCTGGGGCTTTCATTGAGCGAATCCCAATACCCTTTACACCCGGTGCTAAAAGACCTTCACCAATAATCCAGTCTGCTTGATCGGCTGTTTGATTTTTTAGCCTTTGTTTCACTAATGAACCAAAAACATCAGAAAATGACTCATTTAAAGCCCCTGGTTCGCCATAATATTGCAGACCAGCTTCGTATTGAGTGACTCCATGTGTTAACTCATGCCCAATAATATCAATACATTTAGTGAAGCGTTGAAATAATTCTCCGTCACCATCACCGTAAACCATTTGGTCGCCGTTCCAGAAGGCGTTATCATATTTAACACCATAATGTACGGAAGAATCTAAACGCAAACCCTTATCATCAATGGAGTTGCGTTCAAACACCTCATAATATAAGTCATAAGTAGCACCAGCAGCATCGTAAGCTTCATTCACTGCTTCATCGGTACTTGGAGGATCACCCTCATGCCGTACCACAGTACCAGGAAGTTGTTGTCCATTTTTTGCGTCGTAGATAGTCCGTCGCTTTTCACCAGGAGAAGGAGACAAGAAAATATTCCCGACAACATTTCGTCGCCCCTGGAACTGTGCTGAAACATTTAATGTATGAAATGCCCAAGCACGTTGCTGAGGATTACCATTTACAGCTACGTGTTCCAACATGTGAGGTGGAACAATACAACAGATAGGACATCTAGTATGTAGTAAATGTTGAAATCTAGAACCCGATGATTTTTTCTTACGAGCCATAGAAGATATTCTCCTTAAAAAAACTAAGCGATCGCCAATTTTGACATCAATGCCAATGTGCCAATAAATAGACTCATTAATGCCAATAACATATCCGCTATTTATACTTTTGAGTAGCTTTTCTACTAGTTCTTTTTAGATATGTCTGTTCAGCATATATAGTACGAAGCAAAAAAGCTTAAATTACCGTTGTTTCAGCCCTAGTGTTTGCACCAATAAATCAAAACTCTGCACAGAACTAGCAAGGCTAAATAATAGTTCCTTTTAAGAAAAATTATGCTCTTTTTTAAATGTCTTTTACAGGATATTTCCTAAATATTTTATTAAGCTTTTTTGCCTAAATAGGAATTTTTACAGTTTGTTAAACTGGCAATTATTATATTGCAAATAAAATTTAAATTTCTGATTTCAATCAGGCGCTAAGATATATGTACAAAATAAATGCTCCATTGTCGGTAAATAGAACTAAATGGAGATAGTTTATAACTAATTGTTAAGTAAGAGGAATGGAAAAGTTTATATTAATTTACCTCAGAATTTTACTATTTGTTATTTATCATGACTCCAACAGGACGTACACACAGCCCAAGATTTTACGTCATTACAAGCAAAGCGAAGTAATCGCAAAGGCTGACTTTTCGTCACGAGTGCGTAAGTTCTATCAAACTAAAAACGTTATATGCACTTTGATGCAGAATTGTTATGACAGTTAAAACATCAATCTTGACAAACAAATGTCGCGCATCCCTGATTGGTATTTCACGGCTCTAGCTCTATTTTTTCCTTTACTGACAATATTTGTCTTGCATCTTAATTGGAATCGTCTTGCCAAGCACTATCGTACCTACGAATCACCACCTGCAAACTTTTGGCGGATGCAACATGGTTCTGTGGGTTGGCTTTATTACAAAGGAACTTTGAATGTTGGTGTTAGTCGCCAAGGAATTTATTTAAGTATCTTTCCTTTATTGAGTTTTTGGCTACCGCCGTTGTTGATTCCTTGGAGTGCAATTAGGAAAATTGAGCCTGCTAATAGTTGGTTTGTGCAGCGTTTTCGACTTTACCTAAATGTACCAAAAGTCAAGTTAGTGATTAATCAAGAGATTTTGGAGCCAGTAAAGGATTATTTAGCAACACAAGGTTTTGAGTGGATTTAGAGGACTAGCAGTATTTTTCGAGTTACTAATCGCTAAAAATTACTAAACCAAACTCTTCCCCAGTCGGACGAAAACCGATACCTTGGTATGCTGCTTGGGCTGGGTAGTTTTCTAGATTAGTAAACAATATAGCGCGTTCAACACCATGCGATCGCGCTTCTAATAATGAGCCAGCTACTACACATTTGGCATAACCTTTACCCCTAAGTGGTGGTGGTGTCCAGACTCCACCAATCTGCACAATTTCTGGCAACCAAGCATTGAATGTGGTATAAGCTACAGGGGTATCCTTTAGTACTAACACCCAGTGTCTAGCTCTAGCTTGGCGTGCTTCTAGTTCACGGCGGCAATTTAAGATTAAATCAGGAGTTTTAGTGTGTGCTAATGCTTCTGCATTGAATTCAGCACACCACTGGCTGAGTAAATCAAACTCTTCAGGATAAGGTAATCGACATTCCACTTCTTCTAATAAAGCTGGAGGTACTTGTAAGTTTTGCAATGCTAAAGAAAACAATCTCTCGCTTTCATCAAGCTGAGTTGGTCGCTTCATAAGTCCCAATACTTGCTTAGTAGCCTCAACTTGTGCTGTTGGGCCTGCAATTCCCGAAATCGGGCGATGAGACTGCGCTACCGCTGCTTGCACCACTTCCGCCAGATGCACTGGTGCTTGGATGACAAGCATATTATTCCAATAATGGGCGGCCACTGCAACTATAGTTGCATCAGCGATCGCAGCTACGTATGTTCCTTGAAACCTTCCACCTTGGTCGAGTAGTCCAGCTTCGCGCCAATTTGATCGCAGAAACATGGAAGTGTCAGCGTGTTGCAATAGAAAATTTTCTAGCCATGCTTCATCACCAGATTGCAAGGTTTTTAAGGTATACACAAAAAACTCCGTTGCTTGAATTAGACATTCACTGATGAGCATTATTTCAGATAAATCAACAAATTCAATCCGGGAATTGTGCGCGAAAGTGTCCACAAAATTAGGGTAATATACAGTACACCTAAACTCCACTGATACCAAGCAAGGGTAGCAATAATTCCTGGTAAATGTTGGTCGCGCAGACGAATATCATTAAACCCTAATCGCACTAAATTGTTGAGACTAAAGTCATAATAATTCAGCCAATTCCAGCGGCGATCGCTTAATAATGGCATATATCTTTCTCGAAATGTGGAGTTTCTCGGTATCACTGGTAAACGTCCAATCAATAATCTTAATTGTCGAAAAGTTCCATCCTCAGTGAAGTAAGAAACATCCATTAAATCGTGATAGCGTCCCTGTTGATATAATCGTACTATTAAAGTTATTGGTACAGGGATAATAATGAGCAATAAACATCCCAAGGTTAACCAAGGCTGTTCGGCATTGCGAAAGATAGCTAACAAACTAAAAAATTCTAAACAGCTAAAACCTATTAATATAGAGACAGTTTCGTAATATGTGGGAATAATTACTACAGGACGGAGACGACGGTAACGATCTACTAGCCAAAATAGTAACCCAAAATAAGCGATCGCCACACCACCTACACCAAAAACTAACCAAAAATTTGTGCCATAACCACTTAATAACAGTAATAGAGTTAAAGCGAACAAACTCCAAGCTTGTAATATCCATCCGCCTAAAGCTAGAGGTTCAGTAAAACTCAGGCGATTATTGAGTTTATTATATGTTTCTAAATCAATATCTGCTAAAGTTAATAACTCATTACTATAACGAAACATTCTGATCGCCCGACGCTTAATGATTGCGTCTGCTTGTGTTGCTGAAAAACCCAAGTTAATCAAACGATTTATAGATGCACTATTAATGTTTGTTCTCAGTAAACTTTGACTTAATTCAATTAATCTGAGCCGCTGTTTGGTATACTCCAGTTGATTAGCATCGGCAATTTGCTGTTGCTGACGAAAATTTTGTCCTAAATTTCGCAGAATATTTTGATTACCTTGTAAACTAGTTACACAAAACATTTTGCCAATTTGACCAAGATTACCTAAGATTTTGGCTTGGTTAGAGTTAAAACTTAATCCAGATACATTTAAAAAAGCATTTTTAGCAAAACTCGCATCACTAAAGTCTGCTAAATTCAAGATACTCGCACCGTGCAGATTTATAGGCTGATTAAATTGGACTTCCCGAAAACTCACAGCTTGTTCAAAAGTGGCTTCTGTCAACAATAAAAACTGATTAAAATTTGCCTTGGTAAATTGAACTTGATTAGCAAAGCGTACATCAGAAAAATTAGTATTACTTTGCCATTGTACTTTGTTAAATTTAGCTAACTGCTTAAACAACGCTTGGTTAAAGTTAGCGGTTTGAGCAAAGAAACTACTATGAAAATCAGCAATTTCTTGAAATTGAACTTGTTTAAAATTAGCTTTATCAAAAAAAATACTCCCTTGAAAATTACTAGCTTGCCGAAAAGTAGCATTCATAAAGCTAACCAGACGACTAAATCTAGCTTCACTCCAATTTGTTGGCTGTAAGAAAGTCGCATTTTGGGCATCTACAGATTGAAGAAAGAATGTATTGAGGAAATGTACTTGCCCATTAAAGCGCGTATTTACCAGAGTTAAAGTACCACGGAAAACATTAATTTCAGCAGAGGAATTTGCATCAGTTGCCAAAAGTGAGCGACAATCTTTAGAGTTAGGTAAAGCGATCGCTAGTGATTGTAAACAAACTAGACGTAAACTTTCTAATTGTGCTTGTTCTGTAGCGGTGAAAATCGGTGCGATCGCCTGAGCATATAAAGGTGTGCGTAAACCCAAATCACTACCGACAAAATCCCCCTGAATCACAGAATAGCTGAGATCTAAACCCAAAGGTTTCGCACCAGCTTTTTGTAATTCTTTCCGCAATAACTGATAAAAAGCATCCCGAAAACTACCATTTTCTGGACGCAAATCAATCACCATCTCTCGCAAATCCACAGTTAAATTACCTTCGCGGAGTATGGGTTTGCTTAATCTTTCTTGTAATAGTTCCAGAGTTAGGGGTGTACGTTCTAATTGTGTCTGTGCAGCTACAGCAGACAAAGGTAATAAAAAACTCAAAAATAAAACGCAGAGGAACACAAGTATCAGATTCTCCGCGAACCTCCGCGCTTCCCTCAGCGTACCTTGGCGTGGAAAATATAATTTACTCAAATGTCAATCATTCATCACTAATCAGCAGGACAATTTTACCTGCGATCGCACCAGTTTCAATTAATTCATGGGCTTTTGCTGCATCTTTTAACGAAAACTGATGATTAACTTGGATTTTCAACTTACCTTCTTCCATCCAACTCCCGCACTGTTCCAAAATTTCCGCATGATGTTGCAGACTTTCATCCATTCCTAATAGCATCGGTGTTAGCATTAACTCCAAGCCAATACGGAGATTCCGATTCCTTGCAATTTTCCACACAGTATTCGCATCAGGTTCCAGAATCGTCACAATATCGCCATATACCCGCACGGCTGGAAAGCTGTTTTGAAAAGTTTCACCGCCAACAGTATCAAAAGCTAAATCTACTCCTTCTCCATTAGTCCAATCTAAGATTGCTTGGACAAAATCTGTTTGTTTGTAAAAAATTGGATAATCTGCGCCAAGTTGTTGGACAAATTTCGCTTTTTCCTGAGAACTCACCGTAGTGGCGACAGTAGCATTTTTGAGTTTAGCTAATTGAATTGCAACATGGCCGACACCACCAGCACCAGCATGAATTAACACCTTTTCTCCTGGTTCTAATCTTCCCCGTTCGTATAAAGCTTCCCAAGCAGTAATTAATACTAATGGTGCTGCGGCTGCTTCCGCAAAAGACACAGAGGCGGGTTTACGCGCTACAAATCGCTCATCCACAATAGTATATTCGGCATAATTACCTTGGTGTCCACCCAAGCCACCATAGCAAAAATACACTGCATCCCCCGGACGAAACTTTTGTACACCAGCACCCACAGCTTCAACAATACCTGCACCATCACAGCCTAAAATTGCCGGCATTTTATCAGGGTAAAAGGTACCACGTTTGCGAAGTTTAGTATCAATCGGGTTAATCCCAGCCGCCACCAAGCGGACTAAAAGTTGCGTATTATCTAAAGGAATACTTGGGGTTAGTACTTCTTGTAATTGCAATACTTCGGGACTACCAGCTGCTGTCATTAAGACTGCTTTCACAACGCTTTCCTCCTAGCTGACACTAGATGCTTGTTCTTTTGCAACTTTACCAGTATTGCTATGTGTGTGCGATCGCTTTGATAAAATAACCACAATTATCTTTGCCCAAGCCAATTTAATGATGAGATTTATCCATGATCAATTCTCTAAAGACTATTTAGAAGAATTGCTAAAGCCTTATGGACAAGTCCAAACACCCAGTCGAGTCGCCGCCGAAGTGCGAGAAATAGACGTATTATTTACACCAATTCCCACACAAACAGCTAATTTAGTCACGTTGTGAATATTAGGAAAAATGGTGACAACACCAGCCATCTTTGAACCCTTCCGTAACCCTGCATCAATAGAAGAAATCCACGATTGTCTATCAAAATTATTAGAAGTCAGAAGGGACATACAGCGAGAAGCCAATCGCAGCAAAACTAAAATACCAGAAGCAGAAATTCCTCAACTATGGATACTAACGCCCACTGACTCAAAAAGTATAATTTCTGGATTTGGTAGACAACTAAACTTAGATTGGGGGAAAGGAGTCTACTTTTTACCAAAACATTTCCGCACAGCGATCGTGGTAATTCATCAGTTACCATGTATTCCCGAAACACTATGGCTGAGAATACTAGGACGTGGTAGAGTGCAGCAGCAAGCGATTGACGAATTAGTCGCACTCCCAACAACTCACTCATTCAAAAGAGTGACGCTAGAATTGCTTTATAGCCTGCAACAAAACTTGCGAATCAACCAGAATATAGAAACAGATGATCGGGAGTTAGTAATGAGATTAGCACCACTGTATCAACAAGACAGAGAACGCGCTAGATAGGAAGGATTACAACAAGGAGAACAACAACTAATTCTGCGGCTGTTAAATCGACGTTTTGGAGAAATCGAGATATCTTTAATCGATAAAATTCAAAGATTGTCTATTGAACAATTGGAACCTCTAGGAGAAGCGTTGTTGGATTTTGCCACAGTGGCGGATTTAGAAGTTTGGTTAACTCAACTAGAAGAAACAGAAAATCAGTAAATCTTTAATGTGAGTTATTTCGATTAAGTTGATAGGCGATCGCACTAAAATAATAAACAAAATTTTATGACGCAAAAAAAGAGAGGTAAATAGTTTTACCTCTCCTCTTTTAAATATTTAAACCACAGGTATGAGGAATTTCACCCTTTACCCGTAACTTTTTCAATATCTGTTGGGTTTGTGAACAATAAAGCTGAGAACTTGACATTGCTTGATGTTGTCAAAACCTACAACACGGATGTAGTGTGTGGGATATTGAGAACGGCAGGATTGAACCTCAGCCAATACTTCACGGGAGGTTTTAGCGCCGAATAAAGGCAACTTCCACATTGTCCAGTAAAATTCTGTGGGTTCTGAGACTTCGTTAAACTCAACACCTGGAATGTAGCCTTGGCTCAAAATGTATTGAACTTGCTTTTCGATTTGAACGTCGGTGAGGGGAGGTAAGTAAGAAAGGGTTTCGTAACGACGCTCTTTTGGTAAGGTTTGCATAGCTGGTGATAATGGGTTGCTGTTTGGAAATAATTACTTGTACTAGCCTAGCTGGATTAGTGATCCCAGTCAGGTTCGGAAATTGTCTGCTGTTCTGATTCAGGACTGGGGTCTGATAAACTCAACTGCGTCATACGTTCTAGATGCTGGCGGCGTTGTTCCATATTGCCTTGCTGAATCCCGCTACGAACCATTTCTGGCAAGAAATCGGCTACCTCTTCAGCTATATGTTCTCTAACCGTCATAATCCGCAAGGCTAAATCTGGTTTTTCTCGGAAAAGTTGTTTAATATAAGCTTCTCCGTCCTGAACTTTGCCGGCAGAAAAGGTTTGCAGCCATAGTGCTAACGGTGGATTCGTTTCGCCTAGCTGCGCCAACACAGTCATTAGCGCCTGATAAGTCAGGTAGCTTTGGAGAGTTTTGGCTGTATCTTTAGCTATTTGCTTGAGATTCATGCTTGACCCAGCCCAAATTTAAGTTAAAAGTAAAAAGTAATAAGTAAAAAGATTTTCTTTTACCTTTTACCTTTTAACTTTTTACCTTTTACTTGATGATCAGACGGTATCCATAGCCTCAAACTCGAATTTGATTTCTTTCCACAGTTCGCAAGCAACAGCCAATTCAGGAGACCACTTAGCAGCTTCGCGGATAATGTCATTACCTTCACGAGCCAAGTTGCGACCTTCGTTACGTGCTTGGACGCAAGCTTCTAAAGCTACACGGTTAGCGGTTGCACCAGGAGCGTTACCCCAAGGGTGTCCGAGTGTACCACCACCGAATTGGAGTACGGAGTCATCACCGAAGATTTCTACTAGTGCGGGCATGTGCCAAATGTGGATACCACCAGAAGCAACTGCCATTACGCCAGGTAGAGAAGCCCAGTCTTGGGTAAAGTAGATACCGCGAGACTTGTCTTGCTCAACGTAGTTTTCACGCAATAGGTCAACGAAGCCCATTGTGATTCCACGTTCACCTTCCAACTTACCTACTACAGTTCCGGTGTGGATGTGGTCACCACCAGATAAACGTAGGGCTTTAGCCAATACACGGAAGTGGATACCGTGGTTCTTTTGACGGTCGATTACTGCGTGCATCGCGCGGTGGATGTGTAGCAGAACGCCGTTGTCACGACACCAGCGAGCCAAGGTGGTGTTAGCGGTGAAACCTGCGGTCAGGTAGTCGTGCATGATGATGGGCTGATTGAGTTCTTTAGCATACTCAGCCCGCTTCAGCATTTCTTCACAAGTAGGGGCGGTGACGTTTAGGTAGTGACCTTTGATTTCACCGGTTTCAGCTTGAGCTTTGCTGATAGCGTCAGACACGAACAAGAAGCGATCGCGCCATCTTTGGAATGGTGCGGAGTTGATGTTTTCGTCGTCTTTGGTGAAGTCCAAACCACCGCGCAAACATTCGTATACAGCACGTCCGTAGTTCTTAGCAGACAGACCTAATTTTGGTTTGATTGTACAACCCAACAGAGGACGACCGTATTTATTTAATTTGTCACGCTCAACTTGGATACCGTGAGGAGGCCCTTGGAAGGTCTTAATGTAAGCAACAGGAAAGCGAAGGTCTTCCAAACGCAATGCCCGCAGAGCTTTAAAACCAAATACGTTACCTACAATTGAGGTTAAAACGTTGGTGATAGAGCCTTCTTCAAAGAGATCCAGAGGATAGGCAATGTAAGCGATAAATTGGTTGTCTTCGCCAGGAACTGGTTCGATATCGTAGCAACGACCTTTGTAGCGATCTAGGTCGGTTAACAAGTCTGTCCATACGGTTGTCCATGTACCAGTGGAAGACTCAGCCGCTACAGCCGCAGCTGCTTCCTCAAAGGGAACTCCGGGCTGGGGTGTAACACGGAACGCCGCCAGAAGATCTGTATCTTTAGGTGTGTAATCAGGTGTGTAATAAGTTAGTCGGTAATCTTGAACCCCGGCTTTATACCCAGATTTTGCCTGAGTCTTCGTTTGAGCGTAAGACATATCTATCCTTCCAAGATGTCACTCTTTTTACTTATCAAATCACGTTTTGTACAACTTCCTCTCACCATTTTTCTTACCCGCATCAACAGAGGAGAAGATTAGGCACATTTTTTTAGAGGTCGTCTTCGCTAAAGGGCAGCAGTTTTGCTTTTATTAACACTTGACTTTTAACCAGTGTTATGTATAGCCAGGAGTTCATGTCCTAACGTTTGCGCCCTTGTTTGATGAAAAAATTTCTTTTATTTATTCCTCTTGACTCGCTAAACTTTCTCAGCCTCACTAAAAACTCTCTACTTTGCAGAAAGTATGAGATTATTCTCTTTGATATCCGGTTATTCCAGGAAATGAGCTTTCTAGCTAACATTTCCGCATCCGCACTCCTGCTGTGTTCTCAATTTATAGAAAACAGACCAGGAAAGAATTTTGCTGGATGTTGATTTAGTCGAGTAGTGAGCGAAAGACAATATTGCACACAACGTAATTTGTAACTTGTCTCACAATATATCAATAAATTGCATAAGTTATTCTTTGAAAATTTTTAACTTATATATTTAAATTTGTTATTACATAAAGATTTAAACATTTTGTTAAAACTAATTTACAAATGTTTCTTCTAACTGTATGGAAATGTGAACACTAGTACAACAAGGCAAAAGTAAAAGGTCAAAAGGAAAAAGAAAGAATAGTGACACCACAAGCCTTTTTGCAATTCCAGATGGTCGGTTTATTTACGCCGACCTGTACTAGGATGGGGCGCATGTTACAAAAGTCATCTTGAACTGTATAGAAATGTGAACACTAGGATGGAGAGTAGAGGAAAAGTACAAAAGACTATTGACCATTGACTCTTACTCAGTAATTTCTGGGAAAAATTCTTGAAGACGATTTAAACAATATCAACAAAGGGAACACTGAGTTTAACCGCCAGCCAGTTTAGGCAATGGCTAAACTTACTGTCTTTTGAGGAAATTTCACCGTGGTATTGTTTCGCAAGCGGACTAGTTTTTTGATGACTGCGATTTTGCTGGGGTTAATCACTTTGCCAAACATTGGCGTTGTACTGATGACAAAACCAGCCAAGGCGCAAACAAATGGGACTCTATCACCGAAAACTCCAGATATTCAGCCATCGGAGTTAGTTCCTTATTACCCAGCTTCTGCACCACCGCCACAAGTCAAACCTTTACCTGATGAACGGATTATAGAAGAAAGGTCGATAGAAACAGATTACCGTGTAAGTAACTTGCTGAAAGATTTTAAAGGCAATCTGTGGGTGGGTTCTTGGCGGGGACTATCACGGATTGATCCCAAGACAGGTAAGATATTGGCGCGTGTAAATTTGCCGAATATTGCTATTGGTGCTTTAGCTCAAGATAAAGTAGGGCGTTTGTGGGTGGGAACTTATGAAGGACTGATGCGAGTTGACCCCAGAACTAATGAGATTACAGCGCAAAATTTGTTTTTACCTTCCAAGCGTGTGTTATCGATGTTAATTGACAAGCGGGGCTACTTGTGGGTGGGAACTGATAGCGGTTTAGCCTTGATTAGTCCCGACCAAGGCTTAATTATGACCACAGTAAAAAATTTGCCTGGAGTTAGCGCCAACACTTTGACTTTAGATGCGGAAGGTCAATTGTGGGTGGGAACTTTAGATGGGTTGGTAAGGATAAATACTACCAATGCTTATATTATGAAGCGGATTGACGGTTTGCCTGGCACGACTGTGCAAACTTTAGCTATTAGTCCCGAAGGTTTAATTTGGGCAGGAATGGCGAATAATTTACTAGTGATTGATCCAAAAACAGATAAAGTACTACGGTCTGTAACTCCATTGCGGGGAAGGAATGTCACAGCAGTAAACTTTGCTCAAGATGGTAGCGTTTGGGTAGGGACGAACAATGGTTTGTTACGATTAAATCCACATACAGGCGCTCTTTTAGATCAAGTTGCGGGACTTCCTTCTAGTCGAGTTCTTGCCCTTGTACCTGATATCGGTAATAAATTATGGATAGGCACTAGTGAAGGTTTAGCTTGGTTAATGCCTAAAATGAACGGTGCAAAACCTCATCTTGCTTTTAGTCGCGCAGTTAAGTAATAGGTACTATGAGTTATGAGTTAAAAATTCTTTTACTCATAACTCAGCACTTAGCACTCAGCACTTAAAAAATGCCAGTTACTACCCAGCAATTAATTCAATGGAAACAACAGGGACGAGCGATCGCAGCTTTAACAGCTTGGGATTATGCGATCGCCCAACTTATCGACGCGGCTGGTGTAGACTTAATCTTAGTTGGGGACTCGATGGCGGTAGTTTTAGGGTATGAAACTACACTCCCCATCACCCTAGAGGAAATGCTATTTCATGCTAAAGCTGTGCGTCGTGGTGTAAAACGCGCTTTAGTTGTGGTTGATTTACCATTTTTGACTTATCAAGAAAGCGTCGCCCAAGCCATGCACTCAGCTGGCAGAATATTGAAGGAAACTGGAGCGCAAGCCGTTAAATTAGAAGGTGGCTACCCAGCGATGGTTGAGACAATTGCACGTTTAGTCCAAGCGGGAATTCCCGTGATGGGTCATGTGGGTTTGACACCGCAATCAGTTCATCAACTAGGTTTGCGCCAACAAGGCAAAACCGAAGCACAGGCAGAAAGAATTTTAAATGAAGCGATCGCCTTGGAACAAGCGGGTGTATTTGCCATTGTCTTAGAGCATATCCCCGCAGATTTGGCAAGAAATATCACCGAAAAACTCAGCATTCCCACAATTGGGATTGGTGCGGGGGCTGACTGTGATGGCCAAGTATTAGTTACTTCCGATATTCTTGGTCTTTCCGCCAAGCAACCACCATTTGCCAAAACTTACACCAACCTGCGGGAGATCATCACTCAAGCTGTACAGGATTACGCTGTAGAGGTGCGGGAAGGGAAATTTCCGTAGTTAAACCAGTGAACAGAAATCATGAGTGTATAGTGAAGGACTTAAACCCAAAGATTTAACTGACAACTGATAACTGTTCACTGTTAAATAAAGCCAATGCGATTAAGCGGCCAAAAGCGAAACACTGCGCGACCGATAATATTTTGTCTTGGGAGAAATCCCCAATAACGAGAGTCATTGCTATCGTTACGGTTGTCTCCCATCACAAACAATTCATCGGCTGGGACTTGTACGGCGGGGAATGGCTGATTTGGCGGTTCGGCGATGTAATCTTCTTGCAAAGGTTGATTGTTGAGATAAACTTTGCCATCAGCAACTTTGAGAATTTCTCCCGGTGTACCAATTACCCGTTTAATAAAGGCTTGGTCTTTGGGATAACCCCGACGTTGCAATTCTGCGGGGGCTTGAAAAACTACAATATCCCCAGTGGCGGGAGCTTGAAAATGGTAAGAAAGTTTTTCTACCACTAAGCGATCGCCTTCATATAAAGTTGGCACCATAGAATCAGAAGGTATATAGCGAGGTTCCGCCACAAAAGTTCTGATAAACACTGCCAATAATAAAGCGATCGCTACTAAAGTTAAATTTTCTCGCCAACTACGCCATATTTTTGATGACGCACTAGCTTCTTTTGCATCAGTTTCCTGGGGAATCATAGAAATTTTTAGCCAATACGAAAAGTGGGATAAATACCTTGAGTTTTGTGATCCCAAGGTATGTTTACAAGTAAACTAGGTTTTGTTACGACCCATATAAATATTAATATGACGTTTTCAAGTATATTTGTAATCTTGTGTATGGTAACACCTGATATTTCTCAGTAATCTCATCATGATTTTTGTATTACCTGCCAAATTGACAGGAATACCAATCATAGTTTCATCATCTACAACAGTCGTAGTTCGTGGATTTATACTCAGCACTTTCTGATACTCAATCAAATTGCATGATTGCGTCAAAAAACTATTTCCACGGTGAAGAAGGTAGTTGGTCAATAGACTGCACAGCACAGCCTTCCAAAAAGATGGGAACTCGTCCACAATTTGGACATTTCATCACATCATCTTGCTGAGTATCAGGTTTATTTTTTGGTTTAGGTTTAGAATTTTGTGGTGTGAGAAAAACCACATCAATAGATAATGGAGTCAAGCAGTGACGACACTCACAAATTAATAGCTGTCCCGCATCACTCGTTTGATAGACCTTTAGGTGTTGAGTAGGATAAAATTTTTCTGGTTCTTCCGGGAATGATTTTTCTTCAAACTTTTCAGACATTGTTTTGACCATGTTTCCTTACAGAGCATTCAGTTGAATTTTGAGGTACTGTTAGTGCAGCATAAACATTCAAGAGACACTGCTGTGACTTATTTTTAGAATGCAACTAGTACACACTTTTAACACGCCACACTAAATACTACAAGACCAAATACGACCTATCAGAAAAAGGGGTGTAAGGGAAATAGGGGGTGAGGGTGTCTGACAGGTGTAGGTTTTTACGTTCTACCCGAAAAACATTGATTTTGGGTGTAAGGGTATAGGGGTGTATGTATCTAAAACCCCTATACCCCTAGTACAAGTCGGCGTAAATAAACAGACTATCTGGAATTGCTCAAAGGCTTGTGGTATCGCTATTCTTTCTTTTTCCTTTTGACTCTTGCGAGTTCGCCAGTTGCTTTATGCCGGGGAACCCGTCCACCGCACTGGCTCACTTTTTACTTTTGCCTTGTTGTACTAGCTAAATCATGCGCTGAAGTACTTCGCTACTGGGTGGTAAGCAATAATCGCCGTTGTAGACTGTTCGGGATAAAGCTGTTCACTTTCATCCATATACAGGTTAATTCTGCCAGTCTCCAACAAATCCAACTGCTTGTACTGGTCTTGGATATTGGGGCAAGCTGGATAACCAAAACTATAGCGTGAGCCGCGATAGCGCTGTGCTAAAACATCCCGAATATTATCAGGTTCCTCTGAGATAAAACCTAACTCACTACGAATTCTGGCGTGTGTCCACTCAGCTAATGCTTCTGCTACTTGCACCGCCAAGCCGTGGAAGTAGAGATAATCTGTATATTGATTATCTGCAAACAGCTTTTGAGCAAATTCTGTCGCAATTTCTCCCACAGTTACCGCCTGCATCGGGAAGACATCAATTATTCCTGACTCCTTCGGTGCAAAGAAATCTGCAATGCACAGCCTTCTTAAAGATTTCTGTCTGGGAAATTCAAAGCTTGTTTTTACCTGTGCATCTGAGTGGTTTGTTTCATAAACATACAATGTATTCCCCTCAGCCTGACAAGGAAAATAACCGTAAATTACTTGAGGATGTAACAAATTTTCCTCAATAATTCGCTGTTTCCAAGTTTCTAAAATTGGGTAAACTTTCTCATTCAAAAAAGCCTGATACTCTTCTTTGGATTGTTCTTTGGGTTTACGGTATTGCCATTGACCAGCAACCAAAGCTTGTAAATCCAAATATCCGAATAATTCTTCTAAAGGAATATCAGCAGGTTGTAATAACTTGGTTCCCCAAAATGGCGGCGTGGGACGTTCAATATCTACGGCTACGGCTTCAGAACGGCGTGTGTCTACTTCAGTTCTGAGTGCTGTTAGCGGTAGCGGGGCGTTTAGCCCGTGCTGAGTGCTGAGAGTTGAGTCTTCAATGATGGCTGTTGATTTTCCGTTAGTAGTTTCTGGTTCATCAATGACTTCATCCAAAAATCCTTGCAAGTCATGCCAATTATTTGCAGCTTTAGCTGGCATTAATTTATCCATGAAATGCAAGTCAGAAAAAGCATCTTTGCCATAAATGACTTTACCTTTATAGGCTTTTTGGCAATCATCATGAACAAATTTAGGCGTTAACGCTGCACCACCTAAAATTACCGGGACAGTAATTCCCTTTTCGTTGAATACTTCTAAGTTTTCTTTCATGAAGGCGGTTGACTTCACTAGCAAACCACTCATAGCAATACAATCAGCTTTGTGTTGATTGTAAGACTCGATGATGTTTTCTACTGGCTGCTTAATTCCTAGGTTAATTACCTTGTAGCCGTTATTAGATAAGATAATATCGACTAAGTTTTTGCCAATGTCGTGAACATCACCTTTAACTGTGGCAATAATTACCGTCCCTTTAGCGTTATTACCCGCCTCAGATTTTTCCATGAACGGTTCTAAGTAAGCTACCGCTGTTTTCATGGTTTCCGCCGACTGCAAAACAAAAGGTAGCTGCATTTGTCCTGAACCGAATAATTCACCGACTACTTTCATGCCATCTAGCAAGAAAGTGTTGATAATATCCAGGGGTTTGTATGCTTCTAAGGCTTTTGTCAGATGCTTTTCTAAACCGATGCGTTCGCCGTCAATGATGTGGCGTTTGAGAATCTCCTCAATGGGGAGATTTTCGTCAACGCCTTTGTCACGTTTGGCGCTAACTCCAGCAAAGATTGTGGTAAGCTCTCCTAGAGGATCGTAAACGCAGACATCACCCGCAAATTTCCGTTCATCATAAATTAGCTGGCGACAAACTTCTTGATGACGGGTGTCTATTTTAGACAGTGGTAGGATTTTGCTGGCGCTGACAATTGCGGCATCCATTCCCGCCGCGATCGCTTCGTGGAGAAACACTGAGTTGAGGACAATACGGGATGCGGGGGAAAGTCCGAAGGAAATATTTGAGACACCCAAAATTACATGACATCCGGGTAATTCTTGGCGAATGCGGCGAATGGCTGCAATGGTGGCTTTGCCATTTTCTCGGTCTTCTTCAATCCCCGTAGAAATTGGTAGGGCTAAGGTATCAAAGAATATTTCTGTGGGAGGAATGCCGTATTCTACAGCTTGACGATAAGCCCGCCCGGCGATCGCAAATTTTCTTTCGGCTGTCCGCGCCATGCCTTCTTCATCGATAGTACCAATGACGACACCCGCACCATACTGTTTCGCTAACTCCAGCACTTTCAAAAAGCGCGGTTCGCCATCTTCGTAGTTAGTGGAATTCAGTAAACACTTACCACCAGCAACCTTTAACCCCGCCTCCATTTTTTCCCATTCGGTGGAGTCAAGCATCAAGGGCAATGTAACATTATTCACAATGCGCGAAACGAGTTCGTGCATATCCCGCACACCGTCACGCCCGACGTAATCGACGTTGACATCGAGGATGTGTGCGCCTTCTTTGACTTGCGCCCTCGCCATTGACACTAGTCCGTCCCAGTCTTCGGCGTTGAGTAAATCGCGGCACTTTTTAGAACCACTGGCGTTGAGACGTTCTCCGACAATTAAGAAAGAATTGTCTTGAGTGTAAGGTTGAGTAGTATATATTGATGCCGCAGCAGGTTCTAGGCTGGGCTGTCTGACCTTTGGTTTCAAGTCTTTGGCGATTTCTGCCAATTGTTGAATGTGTTCTGGACGTGTCCCACAGCAACCCCCGATCACTTGGACACCCAAATCTTCAACAAAGTGCATCAAAGACATCCGTAATTCTAGCGGTGTCAAGCGGTAGTGTGCTTGTCCGCCAACGTTCTCCGGTAAACCCGCGTTAGGAATACAAGAAACCACAAACGGCGAATGTTCTGCCAAATACTTGATGTGTGGTTTCATCAAGTCTGGCCCTGTGGCACAGTTTAAACCGAGAATATCAATGTTGTAAGGTTCCAAAATTGTGACGACAGCACTGATTTCTGTACCTACCAGCATTGTCCCCATACTTTCCATTGTCACAGAAACCATCACAGGTAGACGTTGCCCTTTTTTATCAAAAGCTGCTTCTATCCCATTCAGTGCGGCTTTGATTTGCAGCACATCTTGGCAAGTCTCAACCAGTAATAAATCTACACCACCGTCAATCAGGGCTTCTGCTTGTTCCGCAAAAGACGCTTTCATCGTGTCAAAGTCAATATGTCCCAAGGTAGGGAGTTTGGTTGTTGGGCCGATAGAACCTGCAACAAAGCGGGGTTTTTCTGGTGTGGAAAATTCAGCGGCGACGCTTTTGGCAAGTTCAGCGGCTTTTTTGCTGAGGTAATAGGCTTGGTCTGCTAAGTCATATTCTGCCAATACAATTGAGGTACTGCCAAAACTGTCGGTTTCAATGACATCAGCACCAGCCGCAAGAAAGTCACGATGCACTTTAGCAACGGCTTCGGGTTTTGTATGGACTAGATATTCGTTACAACCTTCGTATTGTGCGCCACCGAAGTCTTCAGCGGTGAGGTTTTGGGTTTGTAAGTTAGTACCCATCGCTCCGTCGAAGACAAGCACCGGGCTATCAGGACTACGCAGGCGTTCAAGGAAAGGATGAGTCATATTTTCCCAGAAGAAATGAGGAAAGCAAGTGAGTATTGTGATACTCGACTTAATCTATTATTTTCCATAATTGTGGGGGAGAATGGGCGATCGCTTATAATCTTGATTTACGTACAAAAGGTGCAGAGCATCGGCTGAACAACAAAATTAAGGATATTGTTATTTAGTATTTCTCCACGGTTGTTAGCAAAACGCTATAAACGTTATTTTGATTAGAGTTTTAAAATTAAAATGGCTGTAGCTATTGTATAGACAGCAGTTGTATGATTTTTCACGCATCTTGTAAGGATTACAGATAATGTCAGTTATAAAAAGACCCATCAAACCAGCCACTTATATATCTTTTCTCTACATCTATGAAACTACTTGGGGAAAGGCTGGTGATATCTGTTTAATCCGGGAATCTGTAGCGAATGCAAGTACAACGAAGTTTATCGGCCATAAAATTCGGCTTGTAGTCCCAAAACGCCTAGAACGCGATCGCGTGGCGAATTTTCCGGTAGTTAAAGTTGCAGGTAATGTCGGTGATGGACACCCAAAAGATCACCCTTATGAATGGGAGGCTTATGAAGGGGTAGATCTGGAAATTGCGATCGCCGCTTTAAAACCTTGGGGTTTCAAGTTAATTGAGAATCCAGAATAAAACCAATCGCAGCCACAGGTGGGATGTTATACCGTTTCACTTTAAGTTTGAGACAAATAGACCGCAGGGGGCAGGGAGCAGGGAGCAGGGGGAAAGAATGAAAAACCCATAGATTTGTCTCATTTTTTTCGTGAAATGGTGTTAGGACTTAACACATAAAAACGACAAATCAAACGTTTTTGCGAGTGTATCAGGGTGTAAGGGTGTTAGATCCCTACACCCTGTCTTCACAGACAATCTTTGTGCGTATGTAGTCTTTGAACGCTGATTAAAGAAGCTTTTCCACCGCGCCGCTGAACTGTTCGTAAGGTGAAACCCCAACAATTTTTTCGACTAAATCACCATCTTTGAAGATTAAAACGGCGGGAATGCTACGGAGACCATATTGTTTGAATAGTGGTTTGTTGTTATCTACGTCTACTTTAACGACCTTGGCGCGTCCTTGATATTCCTCTGCAAGTTGTTCCATCAACGGACTGATGAGGCGACATGGGCCGCACCAAGTAGCAGTAAAATCAACAACTAGAATTTTTTCTTGAGTTAAAAGCGTATTAAATTCACTTTCTTGAATGTCAGCAACTATATGCGCTTCGGTAGACATTTTTAAATTCCTCAATCTCAAACTAAAATTCAATAACTAAGTAACTATACAGAGTATATAGTAAAATTTTTACTTTATTTTTCCGACTCATCAGTAATAGCGGTAATTGAAAAAGCCATTACCCGACGTAATTTTGGTAACGGTTGGGTAATGGCTATCAGCTTGTGGTGACAAGCATTAATTGAGAGTTAATGGAAACTAACCAATAGCAGAGATAGTTACACCTGTTACAGCGATCGCACCTGCAATTGCACTGGCGACAAGAGAGGTGAGTGCTGTCCCAAATAGC
Source organism: Nostoc sp. C96 (assembly GCF_059384975.1). Taxonomy (NCBI): domain Bacteria; kingdom Bacillati; phylum Cyanobacteriota; class Cyanophyceae; order Nostocales; family Nostocaceae; genus Nostoc; species Nostoc sp. C96. The sequence goes on from NZ_CM182020.1 coordinate 5,519,235, forward strand.
CACCAAGCAGCGTTAGCAACGGTTTTTTTCGTTTCTTCGGCTTGTTTTTTCGCTTGGTGTTTAATGCTGTGTAAGCGTTCCTTGGTGATTTGCTGAATGCGTTCTGCGCGTTGCAGAACACTGTCGCGTGCGGCTTCGATTTGGTTGATAATTCTGTTAGCGTCTTCCTGAGAAATATCTTCCCGTGAACTAATTAGCGCTACTAAAGTATCACGGTCAAAATGACTCAAGCGATCGCGCAAGGCTTCAAATCCGGCTTGGGGGTCATCAAACAATTTAGCAAAATCATGTTTGATGTCTTCATAATTAAGTTCAGGACGATTTAGGGAGTTAAGGTAATTGCGAATTCTCCCTGTTACCTGATCGGTGGCTGATTTAATTCCTTGCTGAATCTGCTGGAATTGTTTGACTATTGAATCACGTGCCGATACTATCTGATCGGCGATGCGGTTAACTTCTTCTTCGGAAATATCCTCGCGTTGGGATAATAACGCCACAATTGTGGAACGGTCAACTTGCGACAAGCGATCGCTCAAATTACCAATTCCGGCGCGGGGGTCTCGCAACAGCAGTTGTAAATCACGCTTGATACTATCGGGGTTGAGTTCTTCTTTATTGGCGTTACGCAGGTAATCTTCTAGATTTGCTTCAAAATCGACAACTCGCTGAACCGTACGTTTTGCCAAGCGGCGCGGTGCTTTGATAATATCTTGAATTGCATCTTGCGCTTGGTCGATGATTTTTTGCATTTGTTCTTCGCTTAAATCACCACGTTGACTAACGAGTTTAACTAAAGTTTCCCGGTCAACTTGCGACAAGCGATCGCGGATTGCAGAAACTCCCTCTTTCGGGTCAACCAGCAATTTTTCTAAATCTTGGCGGATACCTTCAGGGTTGAGTTCTTCTAAGTTGGTGTTGCGGAGATATTCTGCAATTTTAGTTGTGGTTTGTGCGTACTGTTCTTTTGCTTTGTCGGCTACAGCTTGCGGCGTTTGCAAGATATTATCTCTGACTGCTTCTAGCTGATCAAGAACTTGATTAACTTCATCCTCATTTAAATCTTGACGCTGAGTCAGTAGTTTAACTAAAGTATCCCGATCAAACTGAGATAAACGCTTACCCAACAAGTTAAATCCGGCTTGGGGGTCTTGAAGTAACGTGCTGAACTCACGGCGAATACCTTCAGGATTGAGTTCTTCCTTATTAGTATTGCGGAGATAGTCTTCTACTTTTTGCCGTAGTTCTTCTGTTTTGCTTCTCCCTTGTTCTTCTAATTGATTTAAGACAGAACCCCGGATATTTTCTAGCTGATTTAAGAGATTATTTGCTTCCTCTTCACTGAAGTCTTGACGCTGCAATAAGACTTGTTGCAATACATTGCGGTCAAATCCCTGTAAGCGTTCATTTAAATCTTCAACATCAGTCTTCAATTCTGTGAGTAAATTAGTAAAATCTCGCTCAACAGCTTCATTATTCAGTTCTTCTTTACCAGTCGAACGCAAATAATTTTCAATACGGTTCCGCAAATCTTGACCTTTATCTTTCGCTTCCGCCTGTTGCAAAGTTTCTAAAACTTCTTGGCGAATTTCTTCCATCTGTTGAGCAATTTCTTTGACTCTGACTTCGCTAATATCACTACGGCGAATTAGCAAATTAGCAAACTCTTCTTGATTTAATCTTTCTAATTCTCGGCGCATAGTAGACGCATCTGCTTGCGGGTCATAGATGACATCGCGGAACTCATCTTTAATGGTGATGCGGTTAAAGTGCCAAGGTAAGGAATTTTGAATGTAAGATTCTACATCTTGACGATAATGAGAGTTTGATGATTTACCTATGTTCTTAGTATTTTTTTCGACAGTTTCTTGCAATTGGTGAGTAATATCCTCAAGGTCTAAATCTTGAACTTTATCTTTCAGCTTTTGTAGCTGATTGGTGATTTTGTTCACATCTATATTTGAGACATTAACTCTTTCTAAGACTACTGGTAAAGCTGCACTCAACCCAGACTGAATAGCTTGTTTCATTATGCCGTTACTGCCGTTACCATTACCACCGACAGTAACTAATTCTTGCAAGCGATCGCCTAATTTATCTGATTGCAATTCTTCGGGACTTGCTGATGTGAGTAAGTCAATTACTTGCTGTGCGGGATTGCGTCGATTTACAGTCTGCTTCCAAGCAGCTTCTAGTTGATCAGCAATTTTATTGATATCCGCTTGAGAAAAATCTGTGCGATCGCTAATTAAATTGACAAAGGTTTGACGATTGAAATTTTGTGTCAAATCACTATCAGGAATAGATTGCCAATCTATATCACTGAAAATTTTATCAAATTGACTACGAATATCCTTAAAATCTAGTTGCGGTTTTGGCAGATTACTCAAAGAACTTTGCAGCGTACTTTGAATACTTTCAACATCAAAACCAGATGTTAGTTCTTTTCTGACTGCGGCTGTAATATCTTGCGCTGTCGAAACCATCTGTTGTTTGGCTAAATTTGCCCCTAACGCGCTAGTTGCTGTTCCCATTAAAGCTTGGAGTCCACTATTAGCAGTATTTGCAACTGTACCGATTAATGAACCGACTGTTGATGAACCAAACCAAACTACGATTGAAAAATAAGCAGACCAGATAACTACACCAATAATTGCGCCTAAAAATGCGCTATCAATTAAGCTGAGTTTGACTGCTAAAAAACAAGCAATAAATAATGCAATGGTAGCGCTAATTAATGCCCAAAGCCCAACTTTATTTTCTATGTTGCGAATTGTACTTCCTAAGCTTTCGCCATCATCACTAGCAGATGAATCATCTCCTGTAGCAGAAATTCTGAAAGCGACTGCAAAGTTAGTTAGTAATAGTTGAAAGGCAAATGCCATTAAGACACCAGCCACCAATGAAACTAGAAATTTAGGCCCAGAAAAAACAAGTGATGCTTGTTCTGGAGTTAATATTTCTTGCACTTGGGTTATGGCTGCTAATCCACCATTCAGCCAATATAAACCTAAAGAATTTTCAACAATTTGAAGCATAGTATTTTCTCATTCATGCTCATTTAATTCCAGTTACTTTCTACGCTAATTACCAAATTCTTTAGCTAACACTTTCTTAGGGGGTAAAGTATGTTTCCGAAAGTCGTAGTTTAAAGGAATTTTTTAAACGAACCGCAAAGGACGCAAAGAACACAAAGAAAGAGAGAAAGTCACTGAATGAATTAAATGTAAAACTCTTTATCCTCTCCGCGCCTCTGCGCCTCTGCGTGAGACATTTATCCAACGCCGCAAGTTTTTATCTCAGTCTATCTGCGGTTATGAATCTCAAATCACAAAAGGCTCTATTTGATGATTATGCCATTCTCGCTGATACCATTCGGCAACTAAAGGCCGGACAATGAATCGAGGATGTTTTTCGCCTGTGACATCAATTCGCAAACATGAGTAAGGACGACGTTTGGTCGAACCGTGACCGTTGCGACCTACAAATAAATGCGATCGCGCAATTAATTTATTTCCCTCAACCAAATCAGCGCCTTCGGTTCGTTGTCGGCGCAAACTAAACCCACTTCCACCGCACACAATCCAGTTCATCGAAGAATCTGCGTGTCCAGTGTGATATGTTTGCAGATATTCTAAGCAATGAGCATGGCCGTTTAAGACTAAATCCACTACAGGACGATTTTGAGTTAAATCACCCACTGTTTCTGCTACTGCATTAAATACTTCACGCAAGCGAGTCCGAATTGCTAGTGTCTGTCCTTGTTCCCATTTGGTTGCTTCGGTAACATAGGGAGGATGATGGAAATAAACGACGCGTCCGCGCACTTGGGAGTTATGCCAAGATGCAATTAATTTGTTTTTTAGCCATTCCAACTGTTCTACATCGGTGTCGGCTGTTTGTTGCGGTGCTAATTGTTTGTCAATATCAACAATTAGTTCTTCAATTTGCGACAACTTGACGTACAAATCATCTAAATATTCGGCTTCGTTGGGGTTATCAGGATTTAACTCGCTGGATTTGTCTAGGATTTGCTGTTTTTCCTGTTCAAAGTCTTGGCGGCGTTGTTCTAAAATGATGCGTTCTGCGTCGCCTGCGGCGGTTTCTGGTATTGGTGGCGGATTGTTGAATGTATTGGAATCTAAAGCAAAGAAGTCAATGCCACCATAACAAAAAGTGTAATAACGATTGGGCAATCGTGTAAAATGTCCGGGTTGGTAAGTTAAACAACGACCTGTTGCTGTTTTGGCTGTGTAATGTGTGTCTAAATGTCGGTCTAACTCGCCAGGAAACTTAAATGCGTTGAGGTAATCGAGAAATGCTTTAGCATACGCATCGCCTGTTGCTGAACCATGTAAACCAACATCCATATCGAGGCGCGATCGCAATAAGCGGCGAATTGGTAATGTTGTAAGTGATAGCAAGTTAAAGACTATCGGCAAATTATAGTAATCATGATTTCCCGGTACAGGGAGAATTGGTACACGGAAAGTCATATTGTCGTAAGCAATCTTTTTGGGATGCTCTCCACCTACAAGATATTCTTTGTAAGGTTGAATGAAGTTTTGCTGATAATACTCACTCGACCCAACTAAATAGATGACATCACCTGTATGTAGCATAAAACGGCAGTCATCTAGATGAGGTAACGCCAGTTCTGCTACTCGCCTTTGAGGATTTTGTCCGCCATGTCGACCAGAACCGCTATCTCCTACTACCAAAAATGAAAATTCAGGAGTATCAGCTTGACCATCTTTTAGTACAAGCTGAGTTTGGTCAATACCCCGCTGTTTAATTAACGGATCTTGCCAGCATACACGCTGGTTCATTTTCTGAATTTTTTTGGCGATCGCTGGATCAGAAACAAGCTTCAAAACATTTTACTCCTTTAACTCTACTGTTTCTGCTTCTCCTTCTGGGGGATTTTTAAACTCAATTACTAAATTTGGCAGTCCTTCGAGTTTTTCCGCGAGTTCCACTTCTTCGACTGTCGGCACAAAAACCTTTAAGCCGGCGGGAACGCATTTAACTTCTATCGGCGTTGTTCCTACTAGTTCGCCATCTACGACAACTTTTTGTACTGGGTCAGTGGTGATTTTAAAATGGTTGGCGCGGAGATAACCAATATCATCACGTTCGGCGGCATTTCCTGCTGAAGCACTTTGAAATAAATGATATGTTGCCGCGATCGCTCCTGCTTTATTTACAGGAGCAACAATTGTTAAATCTAGCAATCCATCATTATAAATAATTCCTGCTGGCCCTTGTGCCAAAACTGATGTTGGTGGTGCAGCATTGGCTACGGTGACGGCGGCGGCTGTGGTTTTAATGATTTTTTCGTCTGTCTCAATTTCGACATCAAAACTTTGTAATTCTCGTAGCTGTTGAATGCCAGCTAAGATATAAGCAATAATCCCAAAGCGGTTTTTGGCTTCGCGGTTAGCTTTTTCGACCGTTTCCGCTTCAAAGCCAATACCTGCTAATAAAATTAATGGGCGATCATTGCAATAAGCTACATCGATATCACGAGTTACCCCTTGTAAAATTGTTTGACAAGCCGCCTCAATTGTGTCAGGAATTCCCAAAGCTGTGGCGAAAGCATTGGCTGTCCCCCGCGAAATAATGCCGAAAGAGATATTAGTATTAATTACAGCCGTTGCTGCTGCTGAGAGTGTTCCATCACCCCCAGAGGCGATAATCTCATCAACTCCTCGCTGAACTGCGGCTTTAGCCAGTTCATCAGCATCGACTTCTTCTGTTGTGAAATGAATATCTAAGTCAATAGTTGGTTCTAATAACGCGCGAATCTCTAACAGTTCTTGTTCTGGGTTGCCTTGACCCGCAACTGGATTAAAGATGAGGCAGGCGGAACGATTCATAGTAGGTAAAACATAAATCAGCGATCGCTAACATACCAAACTATTCGTATCATTTCTAGAAAATCTTAGCTTCTCTCTGGCGACAGGTTTGTGAGTAAGTCTTAATGTCAATACAGTTGATATCAGCCTGTATAGTTCTGTTCTTTGTCTCAAGCCATACATTCGTAATGTGCGGCGATATATTCATAATGTGAGCCAATACATTCACAATGTGCGGCGACACATTCGCAATGTGCGACGACACATTCGTAATTTGCGGCGACACATTCATAATGTAAGGCAATACATTCACAATGTGAGCCAATGAATGTCTTCACAGAGGAATTGACTTGATGTATAAGTCTTTTATTATACAAAATAAATACTCAATTTTCCTTAAATGTCTTAACTGTCCCCATTTATTTGCTTAAATGTCTTAACTGTCCTTGTCTATTCGCCAAAATCCTCAGAAAATTTATCAGCATAAAAAACCTGGCAAATTCAGGGATAGTTAATAAAGTACAAATAAATGGATATTGATAACATCGGTCAAATTTCTAAACGCGATTTAGAAATCATTCAACTACATCAGTTTCAACAACCTATTTACTGTTGTAATGTTACTGCAATCGCCTATGCTTTTACAGCATTAGGATATCTGACAACTGTTGATGAAATTTTCTATGTTACCCAACTGCCAATTGCATCTGTTTTAGATGATGGCATGACTTTAGCAGAAACTTATGATACCTGTAAAATTTACATAGAAAGAAAGGGGTTACCTCTGTCTATTCAGATGGATCATTTTGATAAACCGAGTATTACCCTCGAAGCATTTACCCGCGAAGTAGAAGCTGCGGTTTGCAATGAAAATGATGTCCACATTCTTAACTTTAATACTCGGATTGCTCACGAAAATCCTAGTTTAGAAGGTGGTCATTTCTCTTTGTTAGCAGATTATGACCCAAAAACTCAAGAAGTCACCATTGCAGATACAAATCCCAAGCGATATACAAGGTTTTGGAAATGTCCAATTCAACGGATGTATGCTGCTTGTGTAGATAAAGATTCCTCTTCTAATCGTTCCCGTGGGATGATTGTACTCCGCAGATTAGAAAAAGTGAATCTTGCAGGTAACGGTGTAGCTCATCCAGCGGAACTTGCTTTAAACGCTCTCCATGCAGAAAACAGTTAAGCGTTGATGCAGTTATCTAGAAATTTTCAATAAAGGCTCATCATAGCTCCTTCAAGCAAGTAAATGAAGGAGCTTTTTTTAGTTTTTCAGTACTGAATATTTTCTATTGACACAAAGAGCGATCGCTTTCTTCTAATGTTGTGTTAGTTTTCAAATAATCTTGTACAAGAGAACAACCATAATTAAGTTGATTGAGATTGAGAATGCGTGACAAATTCCACAAAATTAGGTTGTTATCATCACCACCAGAAGCTAAAAAAGTTCCATCGCTGCTAATGGCAATTTTACGAATGGCTGCGGTATGTCCTCTAAGAGTCGTAATTTCTGTACCATCTAAATGCCAAAGTTTAATAGTTGCATCCACACTCCCAGAAGCCAGTATTTTGCCATCAGGACTAAATGCAACTCCCCAAATTGCCGCTGTGTGACCTTGGAAAGTTTGCAGTAATTTGCCGTCAATTGTCCATAATTTAACGGTATTATCTCCACTACCAGTTGCCACCATTTTACTGTCAGGACTAAATGCTGCTCTCCAGACTGTTGCGGTGTGTCCTACCAAAGTTGTGAGTAATTTACCATCAACTGTCCACAATTTTGCTGTGTTATCACCGCTAACAGATGCAATCATTTTTCCATCAGGACTAAAGGTAACTTGCCAAACTTCAGCTTGATGTCCTGGCAGAATTTGCGGTTTAGGCTGATTGCGTTGCCATACTTGGACAATTTTATCAACATTTGACATAGCGATCGCTTGACCGTCAGGACTCAAGACAGCGGCTAAGAGTTTACCTAGAGGATCTTTGTAAGTAGCAACTAATTTCCCGTCTCGCTGCTGGAGTTTAATTTTATCGCCATAAGTGCGAAGGGCAATTAACTTACCACCACGACTAAAAGAAACTTCAAAAATTGCTCCCCCAGGTTCAGTAAAAGTTTTCAGCAATTTACCTTGACGACTCCAAAGTTTAGCCGTGTTTTCGTGACCAGTTGTCCCAACAATGGAACTATCAGAGGTAATATCTAATGACCAAATTCCCGCTTTATGGGCAACTATCAATTTTTGAAATGGGTTTTCACTTTGCCACAGTCGCACAACGTTTTCTGCACCCGCTGAGGCAATAAAGCTACCATCATGGCTAAAAGTTACGCCCCAAACTGAAGCAGTGTGTCCCCTAAGAGTGTTTAATTCTGTACCATCAATGTTCCACAGTTTAATTGTTTTGTCGAGACTGGCGGAAGCAATAGTTTGGCCATCAGGACTGAAAGCTACTCCCCAAATTCCCGCACTATGACCTTGCAAGGTTTTATCTAAGCGATAGCTGTTATTTTTGGGGTCGCGTCGCCAAAGTTTGACTGTTTTATCTTCACTGGCGGAAGCAATAATTTGACTATCAGGACTGAAAGCTATAGCAATTACCCAAGCGCTATGACCTTTGAGAGTCTGCACAAGCTTGGCGTTTTGCCAGTCTGAACCTTCTCGTCTCCAGAGTTGAATAACTCCATCGATGCTTGTGGCTGCCAAAATTTGATTATCTGGACTAAAAGCGACTCCCCAAAACCCTACTCTTTCACCAGCAAAAGTTTTGAGCAATGTGCCATCTCGTTGCCAAAGTTTGACAGTTCTGTCATAACTGGCAGAAGCAATAGTCTGGCCATCGGGACTAAAGGCGACTCCCCAAATTGAAGCATTATGACCTTTGAGTGTTTTTAATAACGTGCCTGCTTTTGTCCACAATTTGACAGTGCCATCTTCACTCGCTGAAGCTAACATCTGACCATCAGGACTAAATTTTACAGATCTGACTGTAGCTGTGTGACCTTGGAGAGTGGCGACTGCTGTACCATCACGTCGCCAGAGTTTGATTGTTTTATCTACACTGGCTGAGGCAATTAACGAACTGTCAGGACTGACATCAACGGCTAAAACAGCTGCTGTATGACCCCAAAAACGATTGTATTCGTCTGCGCCATAAACTGCTTGCCGTAATACAGCATCAACTTTTCGGGCTATTTTGGAGTTGGCTGGACTGAGTTTGCGGAGTTTTTGTTGAGCTTTGATTGCTTCCACAAGTGCATCCAAGCGGCGATTTGAGGCAAACATTCCTTCTGAAGAAGATATCAGCGCCCGCATTTCACTATTTTTGGCTTGAGTTTCACTTGTTTTGGCTTGGCGATACAATATAAAACTCCCTATACCCAAGCTACTAGAAACAAACAAACCAATACATACAGCAATTAATAAATATCTCTGCAATAAAGCCGTTTTTTTCTCTTGTGCCAGCCGCGTTTCAATTTCTTTCACTCGTGCGGCTTCTAAGGCAGTTTGCACTTCACGCCGTTCAAATTCTTGACTAGCAACGAAAAATTGATAATCCAAATTGCTCAAACTTTTGCCTTGCGCCCAATTTTGAGCATCTTTAAGTGCTTGTCCCCGCAACAACCGAGACTCATCTTGATAATTTGATAATACCCAAGCATTAAAGATTTGCGAGTAAGGACGGAGATTATCTAATTGTCTTGTCACCCATTTTTGATTGAAGACATAGCGATAAATTGGGTTTTTAATTTTGAGATAGCCTTCGTGTCTTGTGGCTAAACCCGATAGCAATAATTCTGTTTGTTCTCGGCTATCATTCAAGGTCACAGGTGTTTGAGTTTCTGCTTCCGCTTGTAACACTTGTTGATACAGCCCTAACAAGCGTCCAGCTTTTTGTTCATCAAATAACAGGCGATCGCGGATTGTGCGAAGATGTTCTGGTTCGTCTTTCGATTCCCAATGTTGAATAATCTGCTTTTTTACCAGTTGTTCTACCCAATAACCTTCTGTCCCTTGAGGTAAATCAATTTTGCCGTTGGGTGTTTCCCACGCAATTTGCACAACTAACTGACAGAGTTTTTGGGTTAAAAAAGGTTGTCCACTCGTCCATTCTAAAATCTTTTGTAAAACTATTTCTGATTGACTAACTACGCCTTCTAATCCTTTAACTAAGGGTGTAGCTTCATCTAATTGGAAACCTGCTAATTCAATCGCTTTACCAATATTAAAAGGTGTCCGGCGTTTGTCGGTAATTAAATCGCCGGGACTAGCTACGCCAAAAAGTGCAAATCCTAAGCGTTGATATTTGGCATCATACGCTCTTTGGTTATAACAATGACGAATCCAAGCAAAAAAGTCATTAACCGAAAAACTTAAACTTAATAAACTATCAATTTCATCAATAAAAATAAATATATTTTTATTTCCGTCAGGTGACAGTAATATTTCATCGACAAATTGATCTAGCTTTTTGATCGGAGCAAGGCCTATTTGGGTTTCCCACCAAGTTTTAAAATTGATTTTATCTGCTAAATTTAAATTATAAAAAAGACTGAGAATCAGACCCTTATACCATTGCTCAGATGTTGTATCTTCACTGCCTAAGCGAGTCACATCTAAGTAAACACAACTATTACCTTCTTCTGTGAGATGATAACTTGTGCGATGTAATAAAGATGATTTTCCCATTTGACGGGAATTTAAAACATAACAAAAATCTCCAGCCTTTAAACTAGAATAGAGTTGTTCATCTGCCTTACGAATAACATAGCTTGGATCATCACTAGGGAGACTACCACCAACTTGATATTTCATATTGAGTTACGCATCTTCCAAAGAAGACAGAAATTCTACTTTAGAATTATTTAATATTTATCAAGGCAATTAGTTAACTGCCATTATTTTACTAGAATTTTGCAATTTTTTAGGTAAAATAAAACTATTTTTAGCGTTTAAATTTTCTTCAATTTGCTTAAATATCTTAATTGTCTTAACTGTCTACTACTGTTTAAATTTATTTTATTAAATGTCTTAACTGTCCTGATAAGCTATTTATAAAATAAACATTAGTTAGGGTTTACGTTGTCGTGGACGGGCAATTTAACCTTAAGTTTCTTGATGTTCTGCTGCTAACAACAAGACCAAGTTTATATATTTTAATAAATTAGTATTTTAACTAGATTTTTATAGCAAAGTGCTGACTAATGAATTAGCAATAGTAGTTGGCAAAATGATGGCGAAGGATAGATTGCTCAAAAGGCTATATAATAACTGTTTTGCCATCCAAAATTGTATAGTCTTGTTGAAAAATCAGAAACAATCTAACAAACAAAGTAGGGGCGCAAACCTCTGCACCCCTACAAATGATCTATCTTATTATCAAACTGTTTTCGTTGACATAATCCACAATAGATAATTCGTGTTTAGGGATAAAGATTACGAATTATCCATCATAAATTATCTTCTTCTTTTGGCAGGTCGGCGATCTAAAATATGCACAGCCGCACCAGCAGCCGCACCATTAAGACCATTTTTCAAGGTGTTTCTACAGCCGCCAGTAATTGCACCTGCGACTACACCAGCACCAGCGCCTACGCCAGCATCTCGGAGAATATTACGTCCGTTAACTCTTCTGTCGCTTCTGGTTCTTAAACCGTTAGCACCATTAACAGCCGCACCAGCCGCCGCACCGGTAGCCGCATTATTTAAGAAAGAACCGCAACCTGTTAATGCTCCTGTTAACGCACTAGCACCAGCGCCAATTGCCGCATTATTCAGAACTCGGTCATCAGCAGCCGCAGGTTGAGCCGGAATTAAGTTGATGCTGGTTAAACTAGCAGCCATCAAACCAGGTAGAAATACACGTTTTAGGATGTGTTGCATGGGTAGTACCCTCTCAAAAATCAAACGATTGGTGAACAATTAAATATTAAGTGCGATCGCTAACACTTGTTTATTCTAGACAACAGCAACATTATCGTCGATCAGCATATTTTGATAATTACATACATACAAAACTCATTACATCTACTAAAAGTTAGTAATTTTAACGTGTGTTGAGAATTTACGGCAGTGAATTGGTAGACAATAACTAAACTGACACATATAGGAATCCGCGTTGATTTCTGAAATAATTTGCGTAATACCATTTCAAGAAAATCTTGATGCAAATTCATTGGTTTTTAATTCTTTCCCCCTGCTCCCTGCTCCCTGCTCCCCTGCGGCCTATTTGTATCAAACTTAAAGTGAAATGGTATAAGCAGGGAACAGGTAAGAAGGAATAAAAGTGGATTGAGTTGTTTTCTCCAAATCAAATATGAATACTATAGACAGCAATAATTAAATAGATAAAGCAAAATTTAGGAGCAAAAATTTTTGCTCCTGAGTTTGCTAATTTAAACAGCTTGAATCCACTCTTTGATAGAGTATTCTGTCCAAATACCATTTTGCCAATAGGGGTCATTTTCAATTAATTGGCGGACAGTGGCTTCGTCTTCAGCTTCGTAAATCCCAAAAACTTTGGTGATATCTTTGGTTGGGCCGATGGTAATTAACACACCAGATTCTTTTTGTTGGGCTAAACCATCTAAATGAGCTTGACGGTAAGGAGCGCGTTTTTCTAGAACGTCGTCGCAGTAAGTTCCCCAGAGTACATATTTAGGCATAGCTAATCAATTAAAAACGCAAATTTAACAATGAATAATAGTGAGTGATGAGCTATAAATCAACTCATCACTGCTGATGTTTAACTTCTCAGGTTAACGCCGAATTTTTCTACCAAGGCTTCACGAACTTTGTTGTGTACAGGTTCGACTTCGGCATCGGTGAGAGTGCGATCGCTGGCCCGATATACTAGACGAAATGCCAAACTCCGCTGTCCTTGGGGGACATTTTCGCCACGATATTCATCAAAGATTTCGACAGATTCTAGTAAACCTTTACCTGCTTTGGTAATGGCTTTTTCAATTTCTCCCACAGAAACTTTTACAGAAGCGAAAAAGGCGATATCGCGATCGCTGGCTGGGTAAGTAGAATAAGATGTGAATGTGGGAATGAGAATTTCATCTTGATCTAAAGCATCCAAAAAGACATCTAAATCTAATTGGAACAGATATACAGAATCTGGTAAATCTTTTTCGCGCCGCAGTTGGGGATGCAATTGACCAAATACACCCAGTCGGTTTCCGCCTATCCACAGAGAAGCAGTGCGACCAGGATGTAAACGCTCATCACGACAATCTGGTTGATATTCTACTGAGATTCCGCATTGTTGAAAGATGCTTTCGAGAATACCTTTGGCTTCAAACCAAGTCATTGGTTGTTCCCGTCCACCTTTTGACCATTTGCCCAGGTTTCTGTCTCCTCCTAAAATACCAGCGATCGCATCTGCTTCGCGCAAACCGTCTTCTTCTTGCTGGAAAATTCGCCCAATTTCAAAGCCGTTAAGAGAACCATTACCTTGTTCTAAATTGTATTGGAAAGCATCAATCAACCCAGAAAGTAACTCTGTACGTAATGCCGAATATTCTGTAAATAAAGGATTACTTAATACTATCTGGCGATCGTCCCCTGGTTTAACTAAAGAATACTGAATTAATTCTGTCAAACCTTCCGCCCTGAAAGATGCACGCAATTTCCTTACCAATTCCTGGTCTATTGGCAAATAGCCAGCTTCCGCTTTTTGTGGCAACGTATCGCAGAAATGATCATAGCCGTAAAGACGAGCAATTTCTTCAATTAAGTCAATTTCTCGTTCTAAGTCACGGTAACGGTAGGGAGGAACAGCCACATTCCAAGTTCGTTCGTCTGTTGATGTTAGCTGACATCCCAAGGCAGTTAAAATTCTGACAACATCACTTTCTTGTAATTCGCCTGTGTCTTCACCTAAGTCAACAGGCCCTAATACTTCATTAACTCTATCTAACCGCAGTGCAATAGAACGACTCCAAGTCGCTGGATCGGGACGAGTATCAGCAATTTCTTGATGAATAATTACACCGTTAGCTAATTCGCTAATTAAAGCTAAAGCACGACGACAGGCGACTTCCAATTCTGCCCTGTTTACGCCCCGTTCATATCTCCCGGAAGCTTCACTGCGTAAACCCACACTACGAGAGGAACGACGAATAGCTACGGAATCAAATAAAGCTGCTTCTAAAACTAAGTTTTGCGAACCTTCATAGACTTCCGTTTCTTCTCCCCCCATAACTCCGGCTAAAGCCACAGGTTTTTCGTTAGCGGTAATTAACAAATTCTGGGTTGTTAAAGTGCGAGTTTGTCCATCTAAGGTTTTCAAGGATTCTCCTTGATTAGCAAACCGCACACCAATAGTTAAATTGCCATTACCAGCAACAGTTTGTAAACGGTCTTTGTCAAAAGCGTGGAGTGGTTGTCCCCATTCCAACAATACATAGTTAGTAATATCAACTACATTACTAATAGGACGCACACCCGCAGCCCGTAAGCGTTGTTGCAACCACTCAGGCGACGGGGCAATTTTTACTTGTTCAATGACTGTACCAATGTATGCAGGGCAAGCTTGGGTATCAGCAATTTTTAAACCTAACTTACCTGGATTTTGCGTGATTACTACTTCCCCAGGTTCAGGAATACTCAATTTACCACCAGTCAATGCAGCAACTTCTCGCGCTATGCCTACCATACTCAAAGCATCAGCACGGTTAGCAGTCGCAGTCACATCTAAAATTACATCATCTAAACCCAGCAACGGGCGGACATCACTACCCACCGATAGATTTTCTTCAGAAAAAATATGAATTCCATCTACATCATTCGGCAAACCCAGTTCTTTTAAAGAACAAATCATGCCTTGAGAAGGGACACCGCGCAGTTTTGCCGGTTTAATTTTTAAATCGATGTTCGGTAAATAAGTGCCAACGGTGGCAACTGGGACAAAAATATCTGCGCGGACATTAGCTGCACCGCAGACAATATTTAAAGTTTCTGCCGCACCGACATCTACTTGACACACACTTAATTTATCAGCGTTGGGGTGGGGTTGACGCTCAAGCACTCTCCCCACAACAACGCCATTTGCCCAAGTGCGGCGGTCTTCAATATCTTCGACCTCAAACCCAGCCATTGTCAGGGTATGAGCTAATTCTTCTGGGCTTAGTTTGACTTCTACTAGTTCCCGCAGCCAGTTCAAAGAGATACGCATGGAGTGTGCTTGTTTTAGGAATCGTCTTTTGCTTCAATTTTAGGGTTTCTGATGGCAATAGCTAATCAATTGCATCAGGCTGACCCATTCACTTGAATGATCCTACTACGTTGCACTTCAAAAGTCTGACAAACTCTCTTTGATTAGTACTGGGAGCGATCGCACCCTTAAATTATCATGACAAAATGAATTTCTGCACAAAAATCAGCTGAATATTTTTTAGCAAAAAACGCAAATTTTAGTAAATATTAAGCTCATCTGATGAAGATAAATGGCATCTATTACAGACACAATCACCACTGTATTAGACACTACATACTCAGGTAATAATGAGAATTGATAATCCATCTCTAGTTAGATGGAATGTATAGTAAGTAATTTGTTTATTAATTGAAAGAAAAGGAAATGAATTGCATCGTTCTTCAGCATTGGGCTGAGAGATTTCTTAGTACACCATGCGATCGCACTTGGTTTGCATACCACCACTTGAATTTGTGTGAAAGGTGCGTTGGATGCCCGTGGTACCAAGCTCATGCCTTGATACCGTCAGGTAACACAAGGATTTTTGTATAACGCAGAATTCAGGAGTCAGAATCGAATTATGTGGTGATGGTGAATAATGTTTTAAATTTCAGCTAGGGCAACCATTAATAATTTTTCTGTATGATCAGCCTTTTCTTTTTGTAATACTACAACTATAATACAAAATATATTACCAGTTAAATGGTAACTGTTTGTCGCTTAAATAAAAGGAAATGTTATGATCCCCCGAACACGCGTCCGCAATATTGGTATTTCTGCTCACATCGACTCTGGTAAAACTACGCTGTCAGAGCGAATTCTCTTCTACACGGGCAGAATCCATGCTATTGAGGAGGTGAAGGGAGGTGGCAAGGGTGCAACGATGGATTTTATGCCAGAGGAAAAGCTGCATGGAATTACTATTACCTCCGCGGCCACAACTTGTCAGTGGCGTGATACCCAAATAAATTTAATTGATACCCCAGGTCATGTTGATTTCACTATAGAAGTAGAGCGTGCCTTGCGGGTGCTGGATGGGGCAGTGATGGTGTTGTGTGCTGTGGCGGGTGTGCAGTCCCAGTCCATCACAGTGGATCGGCAGATGAAACGCTACCGTGTGCCGCGGCTGGCATTCATCAACAAAATGGATCGAATGGGTGCAGATCCGTTTCGTGTAGTACAGGCTATCCGCGATCGCTTGCAATTAAACGCTGTGTTGTTGCAATATCCCATCGGTAGCGAAGATAACTTCCAAGGTGTGATTGACCTAGTGACAATGCAAGCACATTACTTTGAAGGCGAAAACGGCGAAAATTGGGTCAAACAGCCAATTCCCCAAACACTTTTAGAAGCAGCACAACAGGCGCGGGAGAAATTGCTAGATGCTTTGTCACTATTCTCCGAATCGATGACTGAAATGCTATTGGAAGGTAAGGAAATTCCTCAAGAACTGATTTGGCAAGTTATCCGCCAAGCAACCTTGAGGCTGGAACTGACACCTGTACTGCTGGGTTCCGCATTCAAAAACAAAGGAGTGCAAAACCTACTGGATGCGATCGCCCTTTATTTACCATCTCCCATCGATAGGGAAGTAGTCAAAACAGCAGAATCAGTCAGTGTTTACCCTGAGCCTGATGCTGCTTTAGTGGCTTTGGCATTCAAACTCACTCTTGAATCTTTCGGTCAGCTAACCTACACCCGCATTTACTCCGGCACATTAAAACCGGGTGATATTGTGTATAACTCCCGTACTGAACAGCGAGTGCAAATCGGGCGCTTGGTGAGAATGCACGCCAACAAGCGTGAAGAGTTGCCAGTGGCTGTGGCTGGAGATATTGTGGCTTTGTTGGGTGTTGATTGTGCTTCGGGCGATACATTATACACGGGAGACACACCAGTGTTTCTAGAAAGAATGTTTGTCCCGGAACCAGTGATTACACTGTCAGTTACACCAAAAAAACAAGAAGATAGCGATCGCCTAGCCAAAGCTCTCAACCGCTTTCAACGGGAAGACCCCACATTTCGAGTAAGTATCGACCCAGAATCAAAAGCAACTTTGATTTCTGGTATGGGTGAACTGCATTTGGAGATTTACCTAGAGCGGATTCAACGGGAATATAATGCTGAGGTTTATGTCGGTACTCCGGCTGTGGCGTATCGGGAAACCATTAGCCAAAAAACTCAATTTGATTACCGACTCAAGAAACAATCTGGTGGTACCGGTTTATATGCTCATGTAACTGGGTGGATTGAACCAAACGATGAACCATTTGTGTTTGAGAATCGGGTAGTTGGCGGTGCGATTCCTAAAGAGTATATCCCCGCTTGTGAAAAAGGTTTCCGCGAGGCGATGACAACAGGAAAACTGTCAGGCTATCCGGTAACTGGGGTGAAAGTCGTGTTGGCTGGTGGTTCCTATCATCCAATTGATTCTTCTGAATTGGCGTTTCGTTCTGCTGCTCATCAAGCACTAGAAAATGCGATCGCCCAAGCCAAACCCTATATACTCGAACCAATTATGCTCGTCGAAGTGGAAACACCAAACGAGTTCATAGGTAGAGTCCAGGGTGATATATCATCCCGTCGCGGCTTGCTGCTGAGTTCCGAGACAATGCAAGGATACTCTGTGATTCGCGCCGAAGTACCACTAGTGCAGATGTTTGGCTATTCTACAGACTTGCGATCGCTCACTGCTGGTATGGCAACTTTTTCAATGGAATTTGCCTGTTATCGCCAGTCTTAAATCCACACTTGCCACTAGCATCTTGAATTAGTTTTTTAGGGACACTATTATTTTGTGTCCCTTTTGTTTGATTAAACTCTATTTTGGTGAAAATTCTGCCTTCATCAAATGAGAAACTAGCGATCGCTATTACCGCTGGACGACTCAAAAATCCTGAGATGGCAATCCCCGCAAATGTTTGCAAGAGTTTTGCTATTGATATGTTGACTTTTGATGAACATTATCTAGTTACTTAATTGACATAACAAGTATATTTACGTAAAGTGTCTTCTTAAGAAGATTACATTTGGTGTTAATATGTAACGCGTAAAAGCCTTTATCGATAAGCAGCATTATATGTATATCAGCTAAAGCATAGTTTTTTGCTCCAGGCAATTAACAATGCTCACTTTGTCATACCCATTAAGTCTGTTGTCAAGACAAATATTCCCAAATTATTGAAGCTAAATACCAAAACAGAGCATTTATGAATACCTTATACAGCAACACTAACGAGCATCTACCATTTCTCAACCCTCTGACCAATCAACTAGATCCGTTACAAAATCCACTGCAAAACTTATCAAAACCACAACTTGGTCAAAGCCAAATTTCTGATTCTCTAGCGATCGCACTGGATTTCATCGAGAGTAAGCTGCAAGAATTCGCCCAGGCTCCTAATGCTTATGAAAAGCTGAACTTTGTTTTTGATATTAAAAATGCCAGTGCAGTAAATACTCGTTTAGCAGACTGGCAGAATAAAGTTTTCACAGATCGTCCAGACATTCTCTTTTTAAGTGATGCAGAGTTGCAAGGTGCATTTGGGGCTTATTCTGCTGAAAGAAATACAATCTATTTGTCAGAAACTCTGACTCAGCAAGACCCGTTGACAGGGCTGGCAAAGGTTTTACTAGAAGAGTATGGTCATGCTCTAGATCAGCAGTTTAATTCTGGCGGTGATACACCAGGAGACGAGGGTGAACTGTTGAGCCAGATTGTGTTAGGTACAGTAATTAGCGATCAAGAGTTAGCTCGGTTAAGAGGAGAAGACGATCGCGGTACTTTAAATTTAGATGGTGTAGATGTTGCGGTTGAATTTGATAACACCATTGGAACAGCTGTAAATGTTGGTACATTAAGCGGTAATCGAACTTATTCTGGCTCTGTGGGTAGTACAGACCTGAATGATTACTATCGTTTTACTCTTGGTAGTGCCAGCAACTTTAGCTTGAATTTAAGTGGTTTGTCGGCGGATGCAGATGTTGAACTGCTCAATAGTAGTGGAGTGGCGCTCGCTAGTTCCCTGAATAGTGGGTCAAGTTCTGAAAGCATTAGCAGTCACTTAACTGCTGGAAACTACTATGTACGGGTATATCCTTACAGTAGTACCACTACTTCTTACAACCTCAGTTTTACAGCCAGTGCCGATGCTGGTAACAGCTTAACTTTAGCTCGTAACATTGGCACCTTAAGCGGTACTCGCACATTCAACGATTTTGTTGGTAGTACCGACACAAATGATTACTATCGTTTTACCCTTGGTAGTGCCAGTAACTTTAGCTTGAACTTAAGTGGTTTATCGGCGGATGCAGATGTCGTATTGCTCAATAGTAGTGGAGTGGCGATCGCTAGTTCTGCTTTAAGTGGTACAACATCAGAGAGTATTAACAGCCACTTGGCCGCCGGGAATTATTACGTCAGAGTATATCCTTACGGTAGTGCGAACACTTCTTACAACCTCAGCCTCACAGCCAGTGCCGATGCTGGTAACAGCCTAACTTTAGCTCGTAACATTGGCACCTTAAGCGGTACTCGTACATTCAACGATTTTGTCGGGAGTACCGACCTAAATGATTACTATCTTTTCAACCTCAGCACCGCAAGTAACTTTAGCTTGAATTTAAGCAATCTGTCCGCTGATGCCGATGTCGTATTGCTCAACAGTAGTGGTGGGACTATTCAAAGTTCTGCTTTAGCGGGAACAGCATCAGAAAATATCAGCCGTCAGTTAACTGCTGGAAATTACTACATCCGAGTATATCCTTACAGTGGAAATACAAATTACACGTTGGCTCTCTCAGCAACTGCCATTCCCACTATAGTTGATGGTGCGGGCAATACTTTAGCCACAGCCCGAAACATTGGTAACTTGAGCAGCAGTCGTTCTTTCCAAGATTTTGTGGGTAGCATTGACACCAACGACTATTATCGTTTTGCTCTGACTCAAAGTAGCAATTTTAGTTTGGCATTGAATGGTTTGAGTGCGGATGCAGATGTACAACTGCTCAACAGTACTGGTGGGGTAATTGTCAGTTCAGCGGCGAGTGGCTCAAGTGCTGAAAGCATCAACCGACAGTTAACAGCAGGGACATATTATGTTCGAGTGTATCCCTACAGTGGCAATACTAATTACAACTTAACACTCGCTGCTACCGCAGTGTCTCAGCCAGATGGTGCTGGTAATACTTTAGCCACGGCTCGCAACATTGGCACTCTTAGTAGTAGTCAGTCTTTCCAAGACTTTGTAGGTACAATTGATACCAACGACTACTATCGCTTTAACCTCACTCAAACTAGTAACTTTAATTTGCTCCTGAATGGTCTGAGTGCAGATGCAGATGTACAACTGCTCAATAGTACTGGTGGATTGATTCAAGGGTCTTATGGAGAATATTCTCTCTCTGAATCTATTACCCGTACCTTGAATGCAGGTACTTACTATATTCGGGTTTATCCTTATACTAGTAGTACCAACTACAACTTAACTCTTTCTGCCACAGCCGTTACGTCAACTGATGGTGCTGGTAATACTTTAGCAACAGCCCGAAACATTGGTACTCTAACTGGCAGTCGTACCTTCCAAGATTTTGTTGGTAGTAGTGATACCAATGATTACTATCGTTTTAACGTCACCCAAAATAGTAATTTTAATCTGGCTTTAAGTGGATTGAGTGCGGATGCAGATGTGCAATTGCTAAACAGTAGCGGTCAGACTATTGCTAGTTCAGTTGCCAGTGGATTGGGTTCGGAATTAATTACTCGCACTTTGGGGGTAGGAACTTACTATGTTCGAGTTTATCCTTTTTCCACTGGTAATACTAACTATCAATTGGTGCTGACAGCCAGTGCCGCATCTAGTGATTTTAGCCCTACCTATGGATATGGTTTGGTGAATGCTGCTGCCGCTGTAGCTAGGGCAATTGGGCAGACAACTCCCTTTGCCAATGTTGCCGATTTAGGCGGTAACAATTGGGGGAATGATTTGGTGAATTCTCCCGAAGTTTGGGCTAGGGGTTATACAGGGCAAGGTGTGGTAGTAGCTGTGATCGACTCAGGGGTAGATATTAACCACTCTGATCTTAGAAATAACATTTGGCGTAATACTGGAGAAATTGCTGGGAATGGAATTGATGATGATCGCAATGGCTACATAGATGATGTAAATGGTTGGAATTTTGGTCAGAATCAAAATAACAATAATGTCCTACCAGGAACAACTTCCAGGGGTCAAACACATGGAACTCACGTAGCTGGAACAATTGCTGCTAGTAATAATGGGGTAGGTATTACGGGGGTTGCTCACCAGTCTCGGATTATGGCGATTCGGATGGGAGATGTGAATGACCAAGGACGATTCACTAATGCTGGTAGTCTTGCTGCCGCAATTCGCTATGCCGTAGATAATGGTGCCAATGTCATCAATATGAGTTTGGGATGGACTGATTCAACCGAATTGAGAGATGCTCTAGCTTATGCAGCCAGCCGCAACGTCATTACAGTCAGTGCAGCGGGTAATAGTAGTCTTGCTTCTCCTGGTACTCCTGCTTATTATGCAACTCAGTATGGTTTGTCTGTTGGTGCAATTGATATTAACCGTAATATTGCTGACTTCTCCAACCGCGCAGGTACTAACAATGCCATACAGCATATCGTTGCGCCTGGAGTTCAGATCTACTCAACTATTCCTGGTAATAGCTATGGCTTTTCCAGTGGGACTTCTATGGCGGCTCCCCATGTGGCTGGTGTAGTAGCGCTGATGTTAAGTGCGAATCGTAACCTGACCCATGCTCAAGTGCGAGACATTCTCACTGACTCTAGTGTCAGATTGTTCTAGCTTCTGCAACTCATTTGCCAAGCGGAACATAGGTACATCAATGTTCCGCTAACATGAATTCTTGTTCCTAGCGCCGCAATTTAACCTATGAAGCTGATCAAAAAGTTTGGAAAAATCAAGCAAGGAATATTAGTTTTGATCTTGGGGTGTAGCGCCTCATTAACAGCAGGAAATTTGGTTGGAGGTTCTGATTCAATGACACAGGTGAGTTTTCCTGGGCCGATTACTCTTTCTCAAAAACAACTTCCTCATCAGTCTCAAGGAATTAGTGGTTTTGTTATTTATCTTAGTGGTAATCACATATCTACGAATCAACCTGATGAATCGAGAGGAAATTCACAGCCAGTTAGTACCAAAATTTGGATATTTTCTGGAAAAATTCTCAGCATAGGTTCTCCCCGTTGGCCTTTAGACAAAGCAAAAAAACATCCTAGGTTGATTGGTTGGACAGTGAGTGATGCTAATGGAAAGTTTCAGGTCGGGTTGCCTTCTGGAGAATATACTGTATTAGCAGAGTATGGTGCGGATCTTTATTTGAATAAATTTTTAGGAGATGGGAGCTTTGCTTCGGTTCAGGTGATAAATAACCAAGTTACTGAGGTTCAACTCTTCAACGATGAAAATGCCGCATTTTGATTATTTGAGTAGATTATAATTTCTTCCCATTCAAGTGGTGAAAATTGTTGTATTTCTATTTCCATATCAAAACAATTTTGTGCAGCAGCAATCAAAGCCGTCATAATTTGTTCGAGACTGTAAGGAAACTGCAAGTTAGTTAATGACTCTGTATCAAATACTTTTGCAAACAGTTCCGCATCTGGTTGCAAGCGGATGGAACCATGTTGCAAAATTACGTTACCGCGTTTTAATTGAGCGCTACCAATGAGTTTCGCGCCATTGGGTAAAATTAAATCTGCGCCTGTCGCTGTCCCAAAACAATTGGGGTTATGGATGTAGCCTCGCCCAGATGTACCATAGCTTAATTCCACACCGAGCGATCGCCATCCTTGAATTAAAAATTCGCAAATTTTTGTATATGCTTGTAAACGGTTTCCAGCCAAACCCGATGTAATTACAGCGTATGTTAAATCACCTTGGTGTAATACTGCTCTACCACCAGTAGGACGACGCACTACATCTAGTTTTTTACCTTGCCAAGTTAAATTTTCCCAAGCTTGGGGATATTGTTTTTGATGATAACCGAGAGAAATAGCAGCTGGCGACCAAGTATAAAAGCGCAGAGTTGGAGGATGCTTTGTGGAATGGTGTTGTTCTAATAACCATTTATCGATCGCCATCTGCACATTACCAGAGGCTTCTAAAAAAGGAATCAGTCGCCATACCTGCTTGTTAGACATTAATTAATACTTAAGCTGCACCAAAGTTAGATTGTAAAACTTCATCGTTGTTATCGGCGATCGTGGCAACAATTGTAATTAAGCGCGAAACTTCCCCTGGAGACAACTCGGCTAATGTACGTGTTGAAATCACCACGACTTGATTTTCAATTATGCCAAAACGAGCTTCAAAAGTACTAGAGCAGTTCATCTCTAAAAGTTGACGCATTAATTTTGGTTCATCGTTGGCGGGTAACTTTAACACCACAGACCACACTGTAATTGTGTCTTCATCGGTTGTACCTGTGAGTTGAACAAACACTTCCACGCTACCGTAGTTAAACTTCCAGAGATAAGCACCTTCTGGAGTGTGGCTAACCATTGCACTGTCGTCTTGTTCTAAAGAGTCAATGACGTTTTCAATTACTTCTAGATGGTTGATAGTTGCTGTCTCCTCAAGTAGTTCCTGAATGAATTCATCGTTAGTTAAGGTTTCTTGGTAGCTTGCCATAGAAATTATCGATTTAATATGTTTACTGGTAGATCAACATAGAATTCAGCAGCTAGGATTCAGAATTCAGTATGAATACTGTTCAACTAGCGGATGAATAAATGGGTTTAAATGCCCATTTCTCTGATTTTTGGAATCTGACTCCTGAATTCTGCTGTAACTACACATACTTTATAACTTGTCAGCAAAATTAGTTTTAGCTCCCTAGGTGATAATCTGGTCATCAGTGACCTGGCTAACGCGAAAAAGGATGGGCTGAATTATGTCATCTCTCTCTCAAGCTGTGCAAACTTGTGATGTGCGTCAATTAGGGATTAATCCTAATCACTGGTATGTAGTTGCACGGAGTAATGAGGTAACTAATAAACCTGTGGGCGTGATAATATGGCATCAGGCGATCGCACTTTACCGCGACAGTACAGGCAAAATTCACGCCTTAGCAGACCGCTGTCCCCATCGCCAAGTTAAACTAAGTCACGGGCAAGTTATCGGTAATGAATTGGAATGTGCTTATCACGGTTGGCGTTTCAATTCATCTGGTGAGTGTACAGAAGTGCCTTATTTAGCAGCAAATCAAAAATTACCAAACTGTCAAATTCGCCGCTACCCCGTGCAAGAACAAGACGGTTTTATTTGGTTATTTCCTGGCGATGCAGAACCATCTAATCAACCTTTGGGTTTACCAGAATGGGAACATTTGAATTATATTGCCTCAGTTGCAGTGATTAACTGTCAAGCCCATTATTCTTATTTAATTGAAAACTTGATGGATATGTATCACGGACATTTACATCAAGATTTACAAGCTTGGGCGG
The DNA here is from genome assembly GCF_059384975.1 of Nostoc sp. C96. Lineage (NCBI taxonomy): Bacteria > Bacillati > Cyanobacteriota > Cyanophyceae > Nostocales > Nostocaceae > Nostoc > Nostoc sp. C96. Next base: position 5,543,799 of record NZ_CM182020.1, read on the forward strand.
CAGCATCTTTACAGCATATTGATGAAGATGATCATCGTGTAGATGCTCATTATACAGCCCAAAGTTATTACAAAATAGATAAAATATGGTCAATATCCCAGTTATTTTTTCCAGCTTTGCGACGATTACATCCTGAACCATTGGATGTGAGTTATATCTATCCCCATTGGCAATCAACTTTAGGCAAAGATTTTAAAATTTACTGTTTATTGTGTCCGATAAATGAAACTCAAACCAAAGCTTATTTAATTCACTTCACCTCACTCAATGCCTTTTGGCGATTACATAAATTACCTATATGGTTCCGTCGATTTATTAAAAATAGTTTATTTAATGCTGCCCAAAAATTACTGGAAGGTTTAGTAGTTCAAGATGTAGAAATGATTGAGGAAGAACAACAGGCGTATTTACAAAATCCCCAAAGACGCAATTATGAACTGAATCGAGCGTTAGTGAGTGTACAGAAATTGATGCGGAGTCAAGTTGAAAAATTAGGCTGAGATATCAGTAAATTATCTAGTTGTAATTCGCATTGTTGAAAAATATAGTTGACGGCGGCAAATAAATTGTCTAATTCATAAATAGTGTAGGGTGTAATATTTCTGGTAAAATTTTGTGCTTCTAGTTTACCAAATTGCCAGACTGCACCATTAGAAACAATCCCATAGATAACTACAGATAAATCTTGATTTAGTCTTTGAGCAGCAATCATTTCAGCTAAACATTGCGACCAACCTGCTTCAAAATTATCTTGCTTGGCTTCTACTAAAATAAAATATGGTTTATCAAAAACTATTTTCCCTAAAGGCGAACGTCTAGCCAAAATATATTCAGGAAAACCTGATAATTGCTCATCATAATTTAGTGATTGATGACTCCATAAAGTAAACTTACTGTTGTACTGTTTCCAAACTTCTTTCAGAACTGGATAAATTAAGTTCTCACAAATAGCAAACTCGGAATTATCAACTACACCTTCGCGCATAACAATTGCTAAGTCTTCTCGAAAATAATCAGTAATATTAAACTCTGTTGCTAGAACAAAATTAGATTCTGTATAGATAATCTGAAATGTTTTGAGAACTTCGCTAATAGATTCATAACTACTAAAAGCCATATTTACCTCCTGAAGAATAACTTTACCTTAGCTGTATTTTCCAGTTTGCAACAATAATTGTAATCAAGGGCGATCGCCAAGTATCTTAGAAATAGGTTTGATAGTTGTGGAGTGCGATCGTGAATACTCAGGAATTCCTACGATTGATCGACAAACAAGTCTCATGTCCCCAAACCCTACCAAAAGCGCTGCAAGCTCTGTGGTATGACAAAAAAGGAAATTGGAACCAAGCTCACGAAATAGTCCAAAATGCCAATGATGTTGATAGTGCTTGGGTTCACGCCTACTTACATCGCCAAGAAGGTGACTTGCATAATGCACGTTATTGGTATCACCGCAGTAGTCAACCAGAGTTTATAGGCGAGCTAAACCAGGAATGGGAACATATTACTTCTCTATTACTGAAAAAGGTCAACACAACTCATGGATGCTGAACAACTCAAGCGCAGTTACGCCGCAGGTGAAAGATATTTTCCCGCAGCAAATTTAAGTCGAGCTAGATTAATCTCCGCTTACTTACCAGGAATTAATTTGTGGGGAGCAGACTTGAGTCAAGCTAACCTAGCCAAAGCTAAACTCTGGGGAGCAGACTTGAGTCAAGCTAATTTGGCTCAGGCGAATTTGACACGAGCTAATTTATGCGGTGTCAAATTAAAAGAAGCAAATCTCCGGGGTGCGAAACTCAACTTTACTAAGCTGTATGGTGCAGATTTAAGTGGTGCTTATTATGATGACAGCACCCGCTTTTCTAGAGGATTTGACCCTGTAAAGAACAATATGCGAAAGTTTTAATTTTGGCAGGATTGAGATAGCGAATACTTGCCATCAAGCTAATTTCGATTTGACAGTAATTCCCCATCTAATACCGTTTCACTTTAAGTTTGATACAAATAGACCGCAGGGGGCAGGGAGCAGGGAGCAGGGGGAAAGAATGAAAAACCCATAAATCTGTATCATTTTTTTCGTGAAATAGCATAGAATCTCAAATGCTATAAGTCATCAGTGCGCGCAGAAAAGCTATCTGCATCATGTACATTGGTAAGCAGTACAAACACGTATACATCTGATGAACACACAGTACTGGAGTTGCCTATGATTCGAGCTAGTACGCCTGATGATTCAGCAGCGTTAATCGCGATCGCTGTAGCCGCAGAGCTATTCCCCGCAAACGAAACCGCAGAACTGAGCAACGTGCTGGAGAGTTACTTCAGCGGCAACATCGGCGAGGGTCATGTGTGGCTCACCGATGAGGAGAATGGACAGCCGTGCGGAGTCGCTTACTACGCACCTGCCCCGTTTACGGATGGGACATGGGACTTGTTAATGATTGTTGTGCATCCCAACTACCAGAGGCAAGGGCGAGGAAAAGCACTAGTGGAGTATGTGGAAAATACTTTACGGGCAAGTGGTCAGCGGATTTTGTTGGTCGAGACTTCGGGGCTTCCCAGCTATGACCGAGCGCGGGCTTTCTACACAAAGTGCGGTTTTGAAGAGGAGGCGCGTATTCGTGACTTCTACAAGGCTGGGGAAGATAAGGTGGTGTTCCGCAAGGCGTTGAATGCGGAATAGACCATACACAGTGCTATGGAGTCAGGAGCTTAACTCATCCTATTTCTGACCCGATGCAATGTGTTTCGTGAGAGTCCATACTTTACGATGAGAAATTGTCAGCTAAATTGACAGATAGCGAGAATGATTGGTATAGCCTATTGTTTCAATTTTAAGAATCTACAGGTGCATTGTGAATATTAACTATCAAAAAGCGGCTATTTCCGATCTAACGATTCTTTTGGAACTTGTTGAGGAGTTTCATGAAACTGAAAACCTCCCATTTAATAAAAATAGCGATCGCAATGTACTCATAGAGTTGTTGATGAATGAATCTTTTGGACAAATATGGCTGATTTTGCAAGAGGATGAGGTAATTGGCTATATTGTTTTGACGTTAGGTTACAGCCTAGAATACCGGGGTCGAGATGCTTTTGTGGATGAATTTTATCTTCGTCCAAAGCATCGTGGACAAGGTATCGGTACGCAGACTTTGATATTTGCAGAGGAAATTTGCCATAATTTAGGAGTTCAAGCTCTTCATCTAGAGGTAGACTTTGAAAACCTCAAAGCTCAAAAACTCTACCATCGAGTTGGCTATCAAAAACATGAGCGTTTTCTGATGACAAAGCTGATGAATGAAGAAGCTTGAATTCAGCTATTCACCAATTCAGCAACGCCAAATTATCCAGATTATTATCATTCCTCAGCTGCTGGTAAGGGAAAAATTTCACCTGCTAGGTAAGCATCAAAATGCTTTTGAAAATACAGCCAAGAAGTCATATCTTCCCCATCAGAAAATGCTTTAGGAGCTTGTTTATATAAAGGAAGGCGCTGATTAATTTCATCTTGTAGTACTTGGGGTAATCCTGCTAAACCGCTAACTTTGCTACCCACAGCACTATAAATGAGATTACCAGTGCGATCGCCCATTTTCATCCAAGGTAGCCATTGACCAATCCTATCCCAACTCAGCTTTAGTTGAGAAACTGAATTGAGTTCTGGATTAAATAAATCTGCGGTGGGGACAGTTAATTTAAATAATTCTGCGGCTTGGTAAGTTTTATATGGACTATATTCGGCAAATTTGGGATTTTCTGCCAAGGGATTTGGATATGTCGGAAAAATATCAAAGACAAAAGTTGTACTGTCTCCCTCGACTTGCGCCGGAAATTTACCATTAAAATGTCCTTGCACGGGATTATTTGCAACGTGTAACACAGGTACAGTTTCACCAGTCCAGGGATTTTCCCATTTGGGCAAAATTTCTTCTGTTTCTGGGTTTAAGTAATAAGTCAGTTCACGAGAAGTAAAATCCCAACTACCTTCTTCTGTGGAAATACACCGACTGACACTCACTCCCAACATTTTAAATAAGAGTTTTCTTTTCTCTCCGGGAATAAAACTATAAATTTTACCTTTCCAACTTAAAAATGTAGATTCACTAGAGTCGAGAGAAGAGCGAGTTTTTACCCAATGTTGCACCTCTAATTCTTTAATTTCTGCTACCATTTTTTATTACCTCATTAACTGATTAAACAAAGGGTAGTCTTAAATAGGTCAAAATGACGACTAGCAATGCTAAATTTTAGATTTTATCCTCAAGCCTAATTTGTTGATAATTCATGGTGGAGTAAGTTTTTCCCCTTTTTTTTGGCACCATACATTAAATTATCGGCTCTCTCAAGCATTTCAGTTACTGAAGTTGGTGGTTTAATAAAAGTAATTGCACCAATACTAAATGTTACAGGCCAATTTTGTTCCTGCATGGCAGATGATAGAGTTCTTTGCAATCGCTGTAATACTATTTCTGATGCTTCATAACCAGTTCGTGGTAATAAAATAGCAAATTCATCACCACCTATTCTGGCGATTATATCAATTTTACGCAGATTCTTTTTAGCATTTTCTGCTACTAAGCATAGTAGGCGATCGCCAACAGTATGTCCAAATTGGTCGTTAATATATTTAAAATTATCTACATCAAAATAAGCAATAGTTAAATGCTCTTTATGTCTTAAAGATTTATGAATTTCAATATTTACTAATTCCCAAAAAAATGACCTGTTATGTAATCCTGTTAAATTATCAGTACGCGCCAGCTTTTCTAAATTTTTTAATGTATTTTTTTGTTGTGATAAAAGATAATTTGTAAATAAAAAAAACACTAAAACTACAATCGTATTCCAATAAGGTACTAGAGGGTGTAAATAGTGAAAGTTTGGTCTTTGATTGACCAAAAAATTTGTAACTGCACTAATCAAAGAAACTACTACCCCACTACAGTTATCAGCAAACCATGTGGCAATACCAATCGGAATTAAATAAAAGATTGCTATTAAAATTTCTGGTGGTATCTGGTAATCTAACCAACCTATCAAGGCTATAAATAAGGCACTGAGCAATATTATGCACCATTTAGGTTGATTCTCTAATATTTTGATTAAATTCATATTCCCTCAGCTTAACTGCAACATTTTTTGCAGTTCTTTGTGGGTTATCAGCTTACACCTTACTTTTCACCCAACCATATATTCTCTCTTTTGTCAATCTTAATAAAATCAATTATATAAACATCATAATCTACACTGATGATAATAAATAAAAATAATAATTATGGATTAAAGATAGGTAAAATCTGATGATCAAGCTACTTTATGCAACACAAGTAATTTAATACATAGTTAAAGTTAGGCAAGTTAAAAGTTGAAATCATCTCCTTGAATTATTAGACATTTCTCCGGATAAAGGAAAAAAAGACTGAATAATACTTCACATAATTTCTCTACACCAAAACCTATGGAACTGCCTCAACGCGTGTCAATTCGCTACAAAGACACTTCCTACAATATCAGTGAGATCCGCCTAAAAACTTTTCAACTTGCATTCAAAATCTGGGAAGAACAAAGTAAACCCAGAAAAACCGAGCTTTATGACTTTATATTAAATTGTCTCAAACAATTTGACCGCCAAGACCGTTTTGTTGTTTCCTATCTATTCTTAGAATTAACAGATATGATCCGTAATTCTTCTTTAGATAGAGGGATGAGAGAGGTGTTAATTAAAACATGTTTTAGAGAGTTTGCCTGTGCATTAACAGATTTTGAAAATGCGGAAAAATAAAGTCACCCCAAAAATTGTTTGTCACTCGTAAGAATTAAGGAGTCAGAATTCAGAATTGAATTTTAGATTGTCAATTAGTGGGGAAAAGACCAGCCACTAATTGATGCGGAATTCTGACTTTTCTCTTCTTCTTTAAGGTGATGCCTTAGCTGGTTTTAAATTTCTGGCTTTATAGAACATTTCTAGACTTTGGCGATCGCCTACGAACCTCCAATGCCAAGGTTCATAACTCACACCTTGCACATTATCTTTAGGGAAAGACATCTCAAAACCAAAGCGGGCTGCATTGGCTTGTAGCCACCCAAAAGCTTTAGTTTTATCAAAGTCAGCCTGGAGATTAGTCACAGGTGCTGCGCCGTCTCCAATATCCGCCGCATAACCAGTGTGATGTTCACTATGGCCAGGCGGCGCACTCAGTGCGGCTCTTTGGGCTGGGGTTTGATTTCGCTGCGCTCCTATATCGAAAAATAATTGCTCTTGTTCTTTCACAGAGCGAAAAGCAGAAATTGGCACCAAAATTACACCTGCACTCCGCGCTGCTTGCGTCATAGCGCGAAACTTTTCCGCCGCAGTCTTTCGCATTCTCATCCGACGATCTGCGGTAATTGGCGCTAACTCTGACTCTGGTGCTTCTGGGTATGCTAAATGCCCCAATACCACATTATTATCTTGAGAATTTCCAGAGTTATTAGTGGTTGGAGTTGTACTGAGAGAATTAGCAGGCGATGATTGAGAATCGGCGGTTTTTTTCGGTGTAGTGAGAGAAAAGAAAAAACCACTAACTATAGCCAGCAGGATAAATCCCGCGACTCCCCCAATGAGCAAAACCAAAGGTTGTAAAGGTGTCTTAGATGCGACATCAGGAGTATCGCGTAAAGCCACTGGAATGTCATCACCTGTATCACCGGACGAATTTGGGGGTTTTCCAGAAAACCCAGCTTTATTCAAGGGTTAACTCCTGCTTTTGTGCAAAATTCATAACAGACTGTAGACTGGACAGAGATTAGCATATTCGGTACATTTTACATCTGTCTTTGTTGGCGAAATTTTGGCAAACCTCCTAGAACTATACGTCAAACTGGTAGGCTTAATCTTAATCGGATTTTTCCTGGGACGGAAACTACCTACCACAGTTCCAACGCGTTTGGGTCAGTGGCTTTTTTGGGTAGGAGTACCTGTAAGTATTGTTGCTTTTTTACGTCAAGCTGACTTATCGGCACAGATTTGGATTGCCCCGGCGATCGCTCATTTAGCAATTTTCTTGGGGGCATTTTTGGCTTGGTTAACTATTAAAAGCCAAGCTTATCTAACAAATACAACTTTCCAGCACCCAACTCAGGGAAGTTTTATTTTAGCGGCAATGGTCGGCAATACAGGTTATATCGGCTTTCCTGTGACTTTAGCAATGGTAGGCCAAGATTATTTTGCTTGGGCTTTATTTTACGATTTACTAGGGTCATTGTTTGGCGCTTACGGTCTGGGTGTCGCCCTAGCATCTCGGTTTGGCGATGGTGGGACAAACTATTGGCAAATGGCTCAGGCTATCTTGATTAATCCCGCTCTGTGGAGTTTTGGTTTTGGCTTACTGTTTCGTCAAGTTAGTATCTCTACCACTGCGGAATTTTATTTAGAGAAATTGGGGTGGTGTGCTGTAGCTTTATCTTTAGCCTTAATTGGAATGCGACTTTCTCGGCTCAATTCTTGGCAAAGAGTCCCACAAGCAGCCGTTAGCTTGGCAATCAAAATGCTCCTAGTTCCGCTGCTTCTCGGCAGTACTTTATCACTTTTTGGCGTGTCTGGTTCCGCTGCTAAGGTAATTGTTTTGCAAATGGCCATGCCGCCAGCATTTGCCACAATGGTGTTAGCCGAAACCTTCAATCTTGACCGCGACCTCGCCGTGACTTCCTTAGCACTGGGAGTAATACTGTTGCTGATGACTCTACCTGTTTGGCTGTGGCTATTTTAGATTTTGGATTTTATCGCATCCTCTCAAGCGGTTTAATTTTGTCAACATAGTTGACTCATTTTTTCTGCCAAAGCTGCGGGATTTGTATGTTCGTAATGTTCAAAAGGCTGATGAATCCAGGGATTATCGGGTAAGTAATCAACGTAATAATCGGGTTTGATGACCGAACAGGCTTTATACCAAATAACGGCGCTGCGGACTTCTGCAATGGGAGAATCAATATTTTCCTTTAGCCAGGGAACAGTTTGCTGAAGGGTGATGCCAGAATCTACCAAATCATCAATTAAAAGAATGTGGGAACCCAACTGTTCAGTAGTCATCGTCAAATGATGAGAAAAGGTGAGATTGCCTCTTTCTTGTTTACCGGGGCCACTGTAGGATGATGTAGCTAAAATTGCTAGTGGTTTTTGATAAATTCGAGAAATAATATCTCCGACTCGCAGTCCGCCTCTGGCTAGGCAGACAATTTGGTTGAATTCCCAACCAGATTGATACACCTGAACCGCCAGTTGTTCAATTTTATAGTGATATTCTGACCAAGAAACGTAAAGGTCTGGCATAAAGAAAGTGATTTTGAGGTAATACTGATAGCGATCGCAAATTTTTTATTCTAGTACGAGCGCCAGATATTATGAACGATTCTGCCCAAAATGGGTCTTTGAGTGGAAAACTGGACTTGAAAACAAAACTAGCTTACGGTGCGGGCGATTTAGGCCCGGCAATTACTGCTAATATTTCGATATTTTTCTTGCTAGTTTTTTTTACAAATGTCGCTGGTCTGCCCCCAGGTATAGCTGGTAGCGTATTGTTAATTGGCAAAATTTGGGATGCAGTTAACGATCCTTTTGTCGGAACGTTGACTGATAAAACAAAATCTCGGCGTTGGGGTCGTCGGCTTCCTTGGATGTTATATGGTGCAATTCCTTTTGGTATTTTCTTTTTCTTGCAGTGGATTGTACCGCAATTTAGTAGCGATCGCAGTACTAATATTTCGGCTTTGTTTTGGTATTACGTGGTAATTGGGCTGATTTCTCAGGTTTTTTACACTGTGGTGAATTTGCCTTACACGGCCATGACTCCTGAACTTACCCAAGATTATGATGAACGCACCAGTCTCAACAGTTTCCGATTTACTTTTTCCATTGGTGGCAGTATTTTATCGCTGATTTTGGCGCAAATAGTTTTTTCGCAGATTGCTGACCGCCAACAACAATATTTTGTCTTAGCTGTAATTTGTACCGTCATTTCTGTTGTCTCTTTATATTGGTGCATTTTTGGAGTGCGCGATCGCATTTTAGCCTTTGAAGCTAAACGTATCCAAATTCCAGAACCCCCATCTCTACCATTTTTTGAACAGTTAAAAATCGTTTTTACCAATCGACCGTTTCTGTTTGTCATTGGCATATATCTTTTTTCTTGGTTAGGCGTGCAGATCACCGCCAGCATCATTCCCTATTTTGTTACTAATTGTATGGGTCTGAAAGAAGCTGACGTACCTACAGTGATGATTGCTGTTCAAGGTACTGCATTAGTTATGTTATTCGTCTGGAGCAATTTAAGTAAAAAAATTGGCAAAAAATTGGTTTATTTTCTCGGTATGAGTTTATGGATTATCGCCGCAGCCGGACTATTTTTCTTACAGCCAGGTCAATTGGTGTTGATGTATGTCATGGCTGTAATGGCTGGCGTTGGTGTGTCTACAGCTTATTTAGTTCCTTGGTCAATGATTCCCGATGTGATTGAATTAGATGAACTCCAAACTGGACAACGCCGCGAAGGAGTATTTTATGGTTTTATGGTTTTGTTGCAGAAATTTGGATTAGCTTTTGGGCTATTTTTAGTAGGTAATGCCTTACAATCTGCTGGTTTTAAAGAAGCTGTGGTTGGACAAACAACTCTACCTATTCAACCAGAATCTGCACTCACCGCTATTCGTTTTGCTGTTGGCCCCATACCAACTGTTTGTTTAATTTGCGGTTTAGTTTTGACATATTTTTACCCAATTACTCGTGAAATGCACGCAGAAATATTGTTAAAACTAAAAGCACGTCGGGAAACGATAGAAAGTTAGGAATTCGGAATTTTTCCTCAACAAATGTTTTTCTGCACTATTTGAACTGAAATTATTTAGAGTAATGTGTTTTTAATACTTTATAACAACGACATACCGGATTGCTTTAAGAAGTCCGGTATCTGATTCTTGCGTTTTTCACAACATCAAACTAATAGTTCGTAATTATGTGCCAACTGCTAGGGATGAATTGCAATGTTCCCACAGATATTTGTTTTTCCTTTGAGGGTTTTTCAGCACGAGGAGGAAAAACAGATGATCATAGTGATGGTTGGGGGATTGCATTTTTTGAAGGAAAGGGATGTCGGCTATTGTTAGATGACAAACCTTCTGTTACATCTCCAGTAGCAGATTTGGTACGGCGCTATCCCATCCACTCTACCCATGTTATCGCCCATATCCGTAAGGCAACTCAGGGCGAGGTAGCCTTAAAAAACTGTCATCCGTTTCAAAGGGAACTGTGGGGTAGGTATTGGGTCTTTGCCCATAATGGCAATTTACCAGATTTTCATCCCCAAAATATGGGCTTTTACGAACCAGTGGGAAACACGGATAGTGAAAAAGCATTCTGCATCATCCTAGAAACTTTGCGAGAAGCTTTTCCGCATGGTAAACCTCCCTTAGACAAACTTAATTTTGTCCTCCGTCAAATTACGGCTGAAATAGCCAAAGTAGGTGTTTTTAACTATTTGTTATCGGATGGAGAACACTTTTTTGCTCACTGTTCAACGAAACTCACCTACATTGTACGTCAAGCTCCCTTTGCCGCAGCCCACTTGATTGATCAAGATATGACTGTGGATTTTCGGGAGTTGACTTCGCCAAGCGATCGCGTCGCCGTCATTGCTACTACCCCCCTCACCGATAATGAAGTCTGGACAACCATCCAACCTGGAGAATTGCTGGTTTTTCAAGACGGACTACCCCAAAAATAACCAGAAAATAGATCTATTTCTCGTAAATCCTAGCTTGCAACATTCTCAATAATCCCAGGCTGGGCAATTTTTCTAATTTAAAATCATTTGACTTTTGGCTTCCGCCTTGTGGTACTAGTGTAAGCCTTAATGTCAGACTTACAGATATGCGCCTTTTAATAAATAATTTTTATTGTTATTCCAGTTAAATGGCTGACTTGAAAAAATGTTAAGGGGTAAAGTTCTTTTTTCAATCTAAAATATAAGCTTCGCAAAAAATAATTTAAGCAAAATTTTCTATTTATGCTTTCCTTTAGGTGAATTATCCCATATCCAAACTTTGGCTAGTACATCAAGACTTTGTATCATGCACAAGTTGTATTCAGGAGTTATAAATTGATTGTAAATTTCCGCAAAAAATTTCATATCTACAAAAAAATTAACAATCTTTATCAATACCGAAAAATTACAAAAGCTTGAATAGTAATTCTAAATCCTCATCACCATAGATAAAGGAATAGGTTAATAATCTTTTTATTTTACATTCATTATGGATTACATAATTATCCTGTCGATATCTACCCAAAGCGACTGAAGTAAGCCCAGTTTTATTAAAGGAAATTTCTCTATTTACTTCCTTTAACATATTTCTTTGCTATCAAAAAGTGAATAATACACAAATACAAGTATTGGTATGCTTATTTATATACCTTTGCTAATGACTGTAAAGAGTATGTAAAGATGCCTTTAGTGAGAATAGACACCTCAGTAAATATACAGTACAATTTAAATAAATTATTTAGATATTACCTAGCTACTAAGCTAAATAATCATAGGCAATAGCCCACAATGACATCATGGGAGCGCCTTTCTGTGTCACATACATCTTTAAGCTTGATTTGTCGATGCTTGATTAGCGATCGCTAATGATCAAAGGATGGTTGAAATAAAGCCTAAACATAAATGTTTGTCTGGGAATTTATAGAGGCACAGATAGTGCAGAGATAACGGCTAAAAATATAATACATACCAATTTAAAAAACACAATACAGCAGATAGCTGGCTAGGAGCATGTATTCACTCTTTGATAATAATCAAAGAGTGTTGGATTTCGCTTGTCTGAAAGATTAATGTATAGTCGAGATTATTTAAATTGGTATTGTTTCGATAGCGCTTTTCACCGCCTAAGCATAAGAGATTTTTAAGAATCATATTCAATCAGAATTAGTAATGAGGCGGGAAAATAAACATGTTATCCATTTGTGTTTTTTTTTAATCAATAGGTAAAACTTTATAAAAAATTACTGTCATTATATGATCTAATGTGCTTCAGTTAAATATGTTTGTACTTAGTTAATGCGACAGCAAAAGCCAATATTATGTTGCAAATTGTGCATTGGAAATTTAACCAAATTGTATTGCTTCTAGCTGACAAAAATATACTGAAAGTCACAACTTTTGGGAGATTTTTTGTTGCTTAAAACAGCAAAATCTGTAATTTGAAAACTTTCTATTTACTGAAACAATCGATTTATTTTAGGTAAAAGTTATGGCAATTAATGGCACCAATGGCAATGATAATCTCATTGGCACACCAGGCGATGATATTATTAGAGGCTTTGCGGGAAATGATACCCTCACAGGTAATGGCGGTGACGACAATCTAGATGGTGGGGTTGGTGATGATACCCTTTCGGTTTATAGTTCATCAGGAAATAGCATCCTCAACGGTGCCAATGGGAACGATATCTTAGATGCGGATGAATCAACAGGCAATAACCGACTCAATGGTGGTGGTGGTGATGATTATTTGTCGGCAGTTGGTTCCGAGGGGAATAACACTCTCATCGGCGCAAATGGGGAAGACATCTTAAATGTCGATCAGTCAATTGGCAATAATGTGTTGAATGGTGAAGATGATGATGATTATCTTTCTGCCATTGCGTCATTTGGCAATAACACCCTCCGAGGTGGTGCAGGTGATGACAGAATAATTGTGGATTCTTCTGACGGAAGTAACCTACTTGAAGGTGGTGCTGGTAGTGATGAACTGTCTGCTATTGGTGCTGCTGGCAATAACACCCTTAATGGTGGGAACGGTCAAGACACGTTAAGCGCTGACAATTCTACAGGCAATAACACCCTCAATGGTGATGCGAGTGATGATTATATTACGGCGATCGCTTCATCGGGAAATAACATCCTCAACGGTGGTGATCAGAACGATAGATTAGATGTGAGTGATTCCACAGGTGATAACCAGCTGAATGGGAATAGCGGTAACGATACCCTTTCGGCTTATCGTTCATCTGGATATAACATCCTCAGTGGTGGTTCTGGTGACGATACATTAGATGCGGATGAATCAACTGGAATTAACATCCTCATCGGTGATGCTGGTGATGACTATCTCTCGGCGATCGCTTCAACTGGAACTAACATCTTCAACGGTGGGAATGGGGACGATATCTTAAACATCGATCAGTCAACCGGTCCTAACCTGCTTTTTGGTGGTGCTGGTGATGATTATCTGTCGGCGGTTGGTTCCGCGGGAAATAACAACACCCTCAATGGTGAAGGCGGTAACGACAGATTAATTGTAGATCAATCCATCGGTAACAACCTACTTGATGGTGGTAGCGGTAATGATGAGCTTTCTGCTGTTGGTACTTTTGGGAATAACATTCTTGATGGTGGTACCAATCAAGACACGTTAAACGTTGACGATTCTACAGGGAATAACCGACTCAATGGTGGTGAGGGTAATGATTATATTACAGCGATCGCTTCATCTGGAAATAACCGACTCACCGGTGGTACAGGTGATGATGTATTAAATGTGAGTGATTCCACAGGGGATAACCAACTGAATGGGAATAACGGTAACGATACCCTGACCGCTTATCGCTCATCTGGTGATAACACCCTCAATGGTGGTGCAGATGGCGATACATTAGATGTGGATGAATCAACTGGTAGCAATACTCTCAACGGTGGTACAGGTGATGACTATCTCTCGGCGATCGCTTCATCAGGGAATAACACCCTCATCGGTGCCAATGAGAACGATATCTTAAATGTCGATCAGTCCATCGGCAATAATGTGTTAAATGGTGGTGCTGGTGATGATTATTTGTCAGCAGTTGCTTCCCAGGGGAATAACACCCTCATCGGCGCAAATGGGGAAGATATATTAAATGTCGATCACTCAATCGGCAATAATGTGTTGAATGGTGGCAATGATAATGATGAACTGTCTGCCATTGCGTCATTTGGCAATAACACCCTCCGAGGTGATGCAGGTAACGACAGACTAATTGTGGATGATTCAGACGGAAGTAACCTACTTGAAGGTGGTGCTGGTAATGATGAACTGTCTGCTATTGGTGCTGCTGGAAATAACACCCTTAATGGTGGGAACGGTCAAGACACGTTAAACATTGACAATTCTACAGGTAATAACACCCTCAATGGTAATGCGGGTGATGACTATATTACAGCTATTGCTTCCCAGGGAAATAACATCCTCAACGGTGGTAATGAGAACGATAGATTAGATGTGAGTGATTCCACAGGTGATAACCAACTGAATGGGAATAACGGTAACGATACCCTTTCGGCTTATCGTTCATCTGGCGATAACACCCTCAACGGCGATGCTGGTGACGATTCATTAGATGCGGATGAATCAACTGGTAGCAATACTCTCAACGGTGGTGCTGGTGATGACTATCTCTCGGCGATCGCTTCATCGGGAATTAACACCCTCAACGGTGGTACTGGGGCAGATATCTTAAGTGTCGATCAGTCAACCGGCAATAACTTGCTTTATGGTGGTGTAGGGGATGATTATCTGTCGGCGGTTGGTTCCGAGGGAAACAACACCCTTAATGGTGAAGGCGGTAACGACAGATTAATTGTGGATCAATCCAGTGGCAATAACCTACTTGATGGTGGTAGCGGTAATGATGAGCTTTCTGCTGTTGGTGCTTTTGGGAACAACACCCTCAATGGTGGTGAAGGTAACGACACCTTAAATATTGATAACTCCACAGGTAATAACCTACTTGATGGTGGTATTGGTAATGATGAGCTTTCTGCCCTTGGTGCATCAGGGAATAACACCCTCAATAGCGGCGCAGGTGATGACGCAATCTACCTCAGCACTGCATTGCAAGAATTAACACCACTGGCTGTACAGACAGTTGATGGTGGAGAAGGATACGATCGCCTTTCAGTTGATTACAGCCATGCTACCGCTGGTATTACCTCCACATATAATGCTTTAACCAACAGCGGTAGAATCACCGCAGGCACAAATCGGGTTAACTACGGCAACATAGAAAGCCTAACCCTTATCGGTACAGCCTACAATGACAATATTGTAGGAACTAACGGTAACGATACACTTTCTGGTGGTAGTGGTGGTGATGATGTAATTAACGGCGGCGCTGGTAATGATTATATTTCTGCAATTGGAACATCTGGGAATAACAACCTCAACGGTGGCGAAGGCGACGATACTCTAGATGTTCATGATTCCACAGGAGATAACCTGCTGAATGGTTACAACGGTAACGATATCCTGACTGCTTATCGTTCCGAGGGTGATAACACTCTTATAGGTAATGCCGGCGACGATACATTAGATGCAGATGAATCAATCGGTAATAACACCCTTGATGGTGGTAGTGGCGATGATCATCTGTCGGCGATTGGTTCAGCTGGTAATAATACCCTCAATGGTGGCGCTGGGAGTAATATCTTAAATGTGAATCAATCTAGCGGCAATAACACCCTTAATGGTGATAATGCTGATGATGTGCTGTTGGCAGATGCTTCAATAGGCAATAACACCCTCACTGCCAGAGGTGGTAATGACAGATTAAGTGTGGAGTATTCCGAAGGAATTAACCTACTTGATGGTGGTGTTGGTAATGATGAATTGTCTGCTATTGGTTCTTTTGGGAATAACACCCTCTACGGTGGCAATGGTAACGATATATTAACTGTGGATTATTCCAGCGGTAATAACCTACTCTCTGGTGACAGTGGAAATGATACTCTGTCGGCTGTGGGTGCGACTGGGAATAACACCCTCGACGGTGGACTGGGTAATGATACCCTCATCGGTGGTAATGGCAATGATATTCTCATAGGCGGCAGAGGTAGCGATCTCATCACTGGGGGTGGTGGTGCAGATACTTTTGTCTTTAATAGTTTCAATGAAGGGACTGATACTATTACTGACTTCAGCATCACTAATGACATCATTCAGATATCAGCTGCTGGTTTTGGTGGTGGTTTATTAGCAGGTGCGCTATCAATTAGTCAGTTTAATTTGGGAACATCTGCAACTACTAGTGATCAGCGATTTGTCTATAACAACACGACTGGTGCGCTGTATTTTGACCAAGATGGCAATGCTGGTGCATTTAGACAGGTGCAACTAGCACAACTATCTGGTACGCCTGCATTGAATGTAAGCAATTTTGTGATTGTTTAAAAACTTGCAAAAACCTAATTATTAAATTCAAATAGTACAGAAAACCAAGGTTATGCTCACAGCGTAACCTTTTTTCTATTGATTAATTATTTTTTGCAGCGATCGCCAATCATAACCAAATATTTTACCTGTTGTAAAAAGCAAATATCCTGTAAAAAATAACGTTGAGGTTACTAGTAAAAGTAAGAGGTTAACTGAGGCAAAAATTCGCCCGGTAAATATCATAATGGCGATGCCTAATGCAATCAAAATCCAGCCTAGATTGCGGTTAATTCTTTGTTGACACAATACAAAAATTCCCACAAAACATAAAATTACGCTTGGAAGACCAAAAAATATGCCAATTCTAATATTGGCGGTGGAAATTACGATGCTGGCAACTATCAAAGTCAAACCTATGAGCTTAGTTGTTTTATCTACCACAATTGGTTTATTTTGTTCAACTAGTTGGGGTGCAATTTGAGTGATTTGAGCAGATGTCAGTAATATTTGTGGATGTGTTGGGGAATTTTGAAAAATAAAAGTGACAGAATGTCCTTGCCCAAGGTCGATGCGATCGCCTACTTTTAAATGATGTGTAATTCCAGGTTCTAGCTTGATATCGTTGACAAATGTGCCGTTAACACTACCTAAGTCTTCAATTAAGTAATTGCTAGAATCTATCCGAATTTGAGCATGAATGCGAGAAACTACCTCTGCATTTGGCAAACTAGAAACATCAATATCAGGTGGATGTTGATCATTTGGCTTACCAACCCGAATCACCATCAGGTTTGGTGGTAAGTTAAAAGCAGTGTTTGTCTGGACATGGAATAGCTCTAAACTTAGCCCTGTAGTGCTAACTTGATTGGTATTTTGCATAGCTTACCGTTGTATCACTATTCCTATGTTAGATAGTTTAGGCGATCGCTGGCAGTGTTTCTAATTTAACCTTACGGGAATTTTAATTAAAAATTCTGTCCCTTTGCCTGGTTTTGAGAAACATTCCAAACTACCGCCATGTTTTTCCACAATAATTTGGTAGCTAATAGATAAACCTAAACCTGTGCCTTTACCTATAGGCTTGGTGGTAAAAAATGGATCAAATAAACGGTTTATAACATCTTCTGTCATTCCAGAACCATTATCAGCAATTTTGATAGAGATAAAATTATTGTCCAAATATTCTGTACGAATCAAAATGAAAGGTTGCAGTGCTTCTTTGTCATTATCTGTTGAGTTTTTTGCTTGAATTATTGACTCTTCTAAAGCATCAATCGCATTGGTTAAAATATTCATCAATACCTGATTTAATTGCCCAGGATAACAATCAATTAACGGCAAATTATTGTATTCTCTAATAATAGATATATTTAAGCCAATACCGTTATTCTTCCAGCGATGATGCAAAATTAGCAAAGTATTTTCAATACCTTCATGGATATCAACTAATTTTTTATCAGCTTCATCCAAGCGGGAAAAATTTCGCAAGCTCAAAACAATTTCTCGAATGCGGTTAGTTCCCATTTTCATGGAAGTTAGAAGTTTTGATAAGTCATCGGTAATAAAGTCTAAATCAACTTCTGTCGCCAGTTCGGCAATTTCTGATGTAGGTTCGGGATAATGTTCTTGATAAAGATTTAGCAACTTAATTAAGTCTTCAACATATTCACTGGCATAATTAATGTTGCCATGAATAAAGTTAACTGGATTGTTGATTTCATGAGCAACTCCAGCTACTAATTGTCCCAAACTCGACATTTTTTCATGTTGAATTAGTTGAGATTGAGTTTGCTGCAATTGATGTAAAGCTTGAGTGAGTTGTTCTGCTTGAGTTTGGGCAGCTAGAGTTGCAGCCCGGCTTTGAGTATATAATTGGGCATGATCAATGGCGATCGCTAATTGATCTGTCACAGCTTGCAACAATCCAATATCACTATTACTCCAAATGCGATCGTCATCACAATGGCTGCAAACGATTGCGCCAAATTCACCAGAATTGCTTTTAACTGGTAATAGTAATTGCGCTGTAATGCCAAATTCACTTAATAGTGCTTGTATCCGTGGCTGACTAGAAAAATCTTCGTGGCTACTATTGATGCAGACTAATTCTTTAGTTAGCAGCATTTCTGATAAAATATCATGATTTTGCAGCGACACATTACCTAACATAGTAGGTAATTTAGGGTTCCGTGCTTCATGAGTAATCGTTAGATTAGTTTGCAGAAAATCGGGAGAATATTGCAGAAAGTAGCAACGGTCAATTTGTAATAAACTGCGAATTTCATTAACAGCCGTTTCTAAAATTGTATCGAGGTCAAGAGAACTCCGAATTTGACTAGCAAGTTGTAGTAATAAGGCTTCTCGACGACTTAATAGTTCTTCCCTAGCCCAAATTCTATCAATAGCAACAGCAATATTATTAGCAATCCAATTTAACAAGTTATGGGTGGTTTCATTAAATAATTCCTGGCTAAACAAAGTCATGATGCCAATTAATTGCTGTTCTACAATTAAGGGATAAGCAGAAAACCGCAAAATGGCAGATGTTGAATCAAGTAAGTTATCTTGAGAATGAATGCTGACTTCTTCATTCAAAATTGGTCGATAATTGTGAGACATTAGCTCAACAATTTTGTTGGCTATGATGATATGATTAGGAAAATCTTGGTTATTACTTAAAGCCCTACAATTAGCATCTTGGCAATGCACACCAGCTTGGAACTCTAATGGCTGTGTTTGCTGTTCAAAAGTCCAGATATGTATCCAGTTAACATCAAGATAACTCGATATCGTATTTAGACAACTTTGGAGAATATCTGACAACGTGCCACTTTGAGATAAGACTAAACTGACCTCTGCACTTAATAATGATAAACGCGATCGCTCAAATAAAGCTAAATCGGCAAACTTACGTTGTGTGATATCGGTGCGAATAGCTACATATTGCTGTGGTTTACCGTCCTTATTCAACATCGGTGCAATCAGTGTATCTACCCAATAAAAACTATTATCTTTAGCTTTATTCCTAATTTCGCCTCTCCAGATTTTGCCTGCGGCAATAGTCTGCCATAAATTTGCGAAAAATTCCTGAGAATGATATCCAGAATTAATTATGCGATGGTCTTGCCCTAACAATTCTTCTCTAGAGTATTGTGAAATTTCACAGAATTTATCGTTGGCATAATTGATTCTCCCAGTTGTATCAGTAATAGCGACTAAAGAATGAGCATTTAAAGCAAATTTGAATGCTTCTAACTCTTGAATATTTTTTTGCAATGCCATCTCACTTTCTTTTTGCAGCGTGATGTCACGAGCTACAGCATAAATCAAATTTTCTTCGCTAAATGGAGTACAAGACCAAGAAAGCCATTTATATGAGCCATCTCGGCATAAATAGCGATTTTCAAAGCGAATTGTCTCAAAAGACATTGCTAGTTTTTGGGCTTCTAAAATCGTGTTATTTTTATCTTCAGAATGTACAAATTCAATAAATGGCTTACCTAATAAATCCTGTTCTGACCAACCTAATATTTGTGTCCAAGCTGGATTAATTTCCTTAAAATAACCATCAAATCCAGCAATACATAATAAATCTAAAGATAAAGAAAAGAATCGAGAATATTGCTCTTTTGATTGGTGATGATTTAATTGCACTTGTATTTGCATAATCAAGTTTGCCAGTTTTGTTTGACTTTATAAATTTTGAAAATATTGATTTGTGAGAATTAGTTTATTTTCACAATTTCCCAAGTCATGCCAATTAATTACTAGCAACTCGACAAGATAAAATTAGTCGATTATTAGCAATAAAAAATTATTACTATCCACGGCCGCCTTTACACTTCCATGCTAGTTTTTGGTGATTATATTCACCTAATAACTTTGCGTTGTCGAGTACGAATAGTTTTTGTTACCCAATTTACTAAGTATATATTTCCCTAAAAAAGTATTAAGTAAACATGAACTACATCAAATTAAAATAAGAAGTGTTACAAAAGCAGATTTAACTACCTTGGCAAAGATTGATAATTATTTACAAATATTAAGCAATGCTGCCTCGTTTTCGAGCTTCTTTGTAAGAAGTACCAACATTTTTCAAGCCAGCTTTAATCATTTGTTTTTCTAAAAGGGCGAAGAAACGAGCTTTATCGCCACCTCTGACCACAGCTTGATTATGTGCTTCGGCGATCGCTACTGGGTAGCCATATCCTTTTTGAACTTGCGCCAGCATTAAACCCAAGGCTTCATCAAACATAATTTTATTTTCTACAACCCAGGCTGGGACTTCAATGCGGGCAATTTCCGTACCAACATGAACATAGCAAAAATAAATGCTTTGTCCTTCATAAAATTCTAAAATTCGTGCATTACTTCGCCACAAAGGGCCGCGTTGTCCTGGTTGAAGTTGAGTAGACCACAAAGATGTATCTCGTAAAGGTTCAAAAACTTTGCAAGGAACCTTTTCTAACTGATTGGGACAATAACTCACACAGTCAGGGACTGGATGAGGACAAGCCATCAACCGCAAAAAGTTAATCCCTTCAACATTACGAGAAGCACTCAGATAACCCATTAACGGAATTCCCGCTTCCCTTAGCTGCTGCCAAGCTTGCAAAATCGGCGGTAAAATGCGATCGCGTGCATCAAGCGGTAACTGTTCTAAAAACCAATAAACTAAGGAACCATCCACCATTGCTAAGGTTGGCGCATCGCTTTTAGCCGCACAAGCTAATTCAGCCAATACCGTTGCTTCACTCGCTGTCCGACAAAACCCCATCCATTCTTCAGTTCTAATTCCCCACTGACGTGACGCATATAAATCTTCGGGGCGGTAAAATACCTCTGGCAAACTATCAAGCAGTGGATGGCGATTTTGACCGTAGTGTAAAACAACTCTGCCAATATTTAAGAGATAGCAATAAGCAATTTCATGGTGACTGGGTGCAATTTGTGAACCGTCGGTAGCAATGACAGTATGTACTTTAGGCGGAACAGGAATATCAATCCGAGTTTCTAATGGCTCAATTGGGGTAGCATTAGCAAAAAGAATGCGATCGCGCCATTTTTCTTGACGTTCAATTAAATCTTGCTGACATGCGTAAGCATTTATTAAATGTTGTTGCGCTAATTCTAAACGCTGACGACCAGCAACAGCTTCTAGTGATAGATGCTGACTTAAACCTTGCATTTGTCGCGCTAATTTTGTCAGGTCAAGCATAAATTTTTAGAGGTGATTCACCCTACTGAAGCCATTATATAGAGACGCAAAATATCACGTCTCTACAACTTTTTTACAACCAATCTGCGAAATTCTTGGCAAACTGTGACAGCGATAGTAACTGAATTCGCTCGTCATCTTGAGCAGCTTTCCTTTCTGGTTGAGTATTATAGCCCCAATCTGCTAAGAAAAGCTTCACATCTTCCAGGTCAGCTTGCTGTTGAACTAACTGCAAAGTTTTGATTCGGTCTTCCACAAACCATAAACTAACTGGCTGTTGCTTGGCTGTCTGAATTAACTCTCGCAGAATTTCATACTTAGGACGTTTCACTTCTTTGCCAAAAATAGCTGTTTCAGGCAAATTTACCCCTTCTTGCTGCAACAATTGTTGCACAAACCGCCCTTCTTTCGTAGTAACTATGAAAAATTCCACATTACTAGCCAGCGTCAATTTAATTTTTTCAATCACACCCGGATAAAATTTGTGCAGATTCAGCCAACCTTGTAAATCTGTCGCAATCCATTCATCCCGTAAGTGATCTAGGTTGGCACTGATTTCTCTGGCTTGCAAATTATTTTTTAACAAAATTTGTGGAGTTATCGTTGTCCATTCCTGAAGAATCTGTTCATCAGACATTCCCTCTAACAAAGCCTGAATTAAAACAGGCATTTCCCAACCTGTTTCAATTACTGGTCGAAGACGGTAAAATCTCAAAGCCAAGTCATCCGGTGGCGTATCGTTAGCTGGCGACCAAAGTTTGCAGTAGGTACGCCATGCTACCTCAAAATATTCAATTAGTCCGTCGCAAATTACTCCGTCAAAGTCTAAGGCTAAAATTGTAGGGCTACTGGCCGTCATAGTTCTGAGCATGAAAACTGCTTTTGAAAGCTTACATGAAAAATCAAAATATAGTAGTGATTTTTGTGAGCTTTTTGTAATTTATAATCTCTGCAAAATAGATTTATCCTGCGGTGAATTATTTTTCTATTACCTTATTTCAGTAAAACTTGCTAAAATCCGCCGATTTTTATTAACTTAATCTTCTCTTGAGCAATATCTCTAGACAAAGAAATTAAAAAAACATTATTTACTTCTTCTCTTTGCGCCTTTGCGCCTCTGCGTGAGGTAAATTAATACCCGGATTTAGTCAACAAAACGCATATATAAAATCGGCGGCAAAATTATGATTACTCAATCCGAAACAACGACCTCTCCTAAACTAATTATGGGCAATCAAGCCCCTGTTTTGGAAGTCAAAACTTTAAATGGAGACATTTGGAAACTAGCTGACAAAACCCCTCAAAATTACACGATGATTGTGTTTTACCGAGGTTTACACTGTCCCATTTGTGAACAATATATTACCGATTTAGAGCAAAAATTGGATGCTTTCAAAGAACTGGGTGTAGAAGCGATCGCCCTCAGCGGTGATTCCTTAGAAAAAGCGCAACAATTCCAAGCTAAAGCCAATATCCAAAATCTCACAATTGGGTACAGCCTGACTCCCGATGAAATGCGCCGTTGGGGACTATATCTCACCAAAGGACATTTTGAAAGTGAACCCGCTTTATTTAGCGAACCGGCTGTATTTCTTATCAAGCCCGATGGTCGCTTATACTTTGCAAACATCGGTACTCATCCCTTCTCTCGTGTAGATTTTGGTTTCCTACTACAAGGATTAGAGTACATCATTCCCAGAAACTACCCTTTCCGTGGAACTGAGTGGTAATAGTTTTTCGACTTAACTAACGTTTATTGTTTGCTCATCTGGCGTAAGAGTAGATAGCCACTCCATAACTTACTCTACAAAGCTACATCTGGCAAACACCAAGCCAGATGAACCTTTGATACTCGCAGATGAGTTCTTAATACTCGTGAATGAGTCTTTGATACTCACGGACGAGTCTTTGATACTCGTGAATGAGTTTTTGATATTCGTAAATGAGTCTTTGATATTCGTAAATGAGTCTTGAATACTCGCGGACGAGTCTTTGATATTCGTAAATGAATCTTTGATACTCGTGAATGAGTCTTTGATTCTCGTGAACGAGTCTTTAATACTCGTGAATGAGTCTTTAATACTCGCGGACGAGAGTTTTATAAAAGCTACAGATAAAAATCTATAAACTTAGACTAAATTTAACCTTCTTAATTACAAATTACGTAATCACAGCTTCGCCCAGTGTTTTGTAAAGAAGCATGAGTTCGCAAGCTTCATTATAAATTGCTGAATTTAACCTATGTCCCCCAAACTCCGCAAATATGCCCTCATCGCCTTGCTGACTGCAACCCTCAGCGTCAACTTAGATTTACCCAAACTAAATTTTCTTCTCAACTCCAACTTAGTTGCTTCAGCACAAACCCCAGACCCACGCAAAGCCGAAGCAGATAAACTCTTAGATCAAGGTAATCAACAGTATCAAATCAGTCAATTTGAAGCAGCATTACAATCTTGGCAACAAGCACTAATTATTTATCGAGATATAAAAGACCATCTTGGTGAGGGTAAAGCACTAGGGAATCTCGGTAATGCTTACTATTCACTAGGAGACTACCCCAAAGCCATTGACTACCACCAGCAAAGTTTAGCGATCTCCACGGAAATTAAAGACCGTCTCGGTGAGGGAAAATCACTGGGAAATCTCGGTAATGCTTACTATTCGCTAGGAGACTACCCCAAAGCCACTGACTACCACCAGCAGAGTTTAGCAATAGCTCGTGAAATCAAAAACCGTCATGGTGAGGCACAATCACTGAACAATCTTGGTATTGTTTATCGTTATTTAGGAAACTACCCAAAAGCCATTGAATACCAGCAACAGAGTTTAGCAATAGCTCGTGAAATCAAAGACCGTCGAAGTGAGGGAGGATCACTAGGAAATCTTGGTACAGTTTACTTATTTCTAGGAAACTACCCCAAAGCCATTGAATACATCCAGCAATTATTAGCAATTACCCAGGAAATCAAAGACCGTCAAAGTGAAGGTATAGCACTGGCGAATCTAGGTAATGCTTACTTATCTCTAGGAGACTACCCCAAAGGTATTGAATACCAGCAACAGAGTTTAGTGATCGCCAGAGAAATTAATGATCGTTTTGTTGAGGGTGCAGCACTGGGGAATCTCGGTATAGCTTACCGTAATTTAGGAGACTACTCCAAAGCCATTGAATACCACCAGCAGAGTTTAGTAATAGCCAGGGAAATTCAAAACCGTCAAGGTGAGGGTACAGCACTAGGGAATCTCGGTAATGCTTACTTATCTCTGGGAGACTACCCCAAAGGCATTGAATATGTCCAGCAATTATTAGCGATCGCCAGAGAAATTAAAGACCGTCTCGGTGAGGGTGCAGCACTGGGGAATCTCGGTATAGCTTACCGTAATTTAGGAGACTACCCTAAAGCCATTGACTACCACCAGCAGAGTTTAGCAATAGCTAGAGAAATTAAAGACCGTCGAGGTGAGGGACAGTCTTTAAACAATTTAGGACTTGCTTTCTACAAATCTGGTAATCTCGCCGCAGCAGAAAAAACGCTGTATGAAGGAATAAAGGTTTATGAATCTCTGCGAGATAAAAAATTATCTGATACCAACAAAGT
This sequence comes from Nostoc sp. C96, assembly GCF_059384975.1. Taxonomy (NCBI): domain Bacteria; kingdom Bacillati; phylum Cyanobacteriota; class Cyanophyceae; order Nostocales; family Nostocaceae; genus Nostoc; species Nostoc sp. C96. The sequence goes on from NZ_CM182020.1 coordinate 5,568,843, forward strand.
CTCAATTTTCGAGCAACAAAGTCGCACTTACCGCATTTTACAAAAAATCCTCATCGCCCAAAATAAAACCGATGCAGCCTTAGAAATATCAGAACGTGGTCGCTCTAGGGCTTTTTTTGAGTTACTATCATCCCGCTTAAACAAAGATAACAGCGAGATGCAATCTCTCGTACCAGCAACAATAGACGAAATAAAACAAATTGCCAAACAGCAAAATTCTACCTTGGTGCAGTACTCAATTATTTATGATGACTTCAAAGTACAAGGTAAACCACAAAGTCAAGAATCAGAACTTTATATTTGGGTAATTAAACCTAACGGTGAAGTCACATTTCATCGCCAAGACCTTAAACCATTGTGGCAAACACAAAACACCAATCTGGCCAATTTAGTTAAAAGTATTCTCGGCACAAACACTCGTCTTTGGAAAAAACCGCTACACCAACTCCATGAAATTCTAATCCAACCAATCGCCCAAGAATTACCCAAAGACCCCAACGCTCATGTTATTTTTATCCCTCAAGAATCATTATTTTTTGTACCTTTTCCTGCTTTAAAAGATGCAGACAATAAATACCTCATTGAAAAACATACCATCCTCACTGCACCTTCAATTCAAGTATTAGATTTAACTCATAAACAAAGAATACAAACACGAAACACATCTAATCAAGCCTTAGTTGTCGGTAATCCTATCATGCCCCGTGTCACTTACAAAATTGGCGACAAACCAGAACAATTAGAAGCTTTACCTGGTGCAGAAATTGAAGCCAAAGAAATTGCGCGGCTATTAAATACCAAAGCCATCATCGGTAAATATGCAACCAAAGCGCAAATATTAAAACTTTTACCAACAGCCCGAATTATCCATTTAGCAACCCACGGATGGGCGGATGATATTCGCGGTTTAGGAAGTTGGATTGCATTAGCACCAAACCCAACCCAAAAAAATCAAGCTGAAACGGGTAACGGTTTACTAACTGCTGAAGAAATCCTCGATTTGCGACTGCAAGCCGAATTATTTGTCATCAGTGCTTGTCAAACCGGAAGGGGACGTATCACAGGTGATGGTGTCATTGGACTATCTCGCTCGATAATTTCTGCTGGTGTTCCTAGTGTCTTAGTTTCCCTGTGGCGAATTCCCGATGAAGAAACCCAGCCACTCATGACTGAGTTTTACCAACACCTGCAAAACAATCCAGATAAAGCCCAAGCACTGCGCCAAGCCATGTTAGGCAGAGTTAAAGAAAATTCTCTACCAGTCAACTGGGCAGCATTTACCCTAATCGGTGAAGCGGAATGAGGCAAGCAATTTTGGCCAATCTAATGTAAATTAAGAATGTACACAGCAATGCCCTTTTCAGTGGGTAGTACAAATTCAACAGGCTGGAGTTTAGCTAGATTCAGCTTTGGTGTGATGTCTAACGACAAGACGTTCAGCGTCTACGCTCTTCAAACGCCAACTAATTTTCTAAACACCAGCTTTTCCGAAACATTCAATAGGTGATTACACAACGCTTCTGGAGGTCACTTAATTATCTGAGGAAAAAGCGACTATACATCAAGTAGGAATTTTTTAGGCGATCGCATGACATCCTCACCTTGCCTAGTTCCTCAATTTACTCTTTGCGTGTGTAGAGAGTTTGTTTGTGTTGCTTTTAGCTAAAAGACAAGAAGTTAATTGTTTTTTTCTAAAGTATTGTTACCGGATCGTGATATGATTCAGCTGACTGAATGTGCAGTCATAATAGTTAGCTGTACTGGTTTCAAGTCCCGTGAGCTTGTCAGAAGAACCAATTGCACCCACTCCGACAACACAACAAGATGCTCCATCTGGTTTTGAGGAAACAGAATCAGTAAACACTTCTATGCAGGAGTTTCATCAACTCTATCAGAAGTTGTTGGTAATCACACTTGTTTTGACGGGGATTATATTTATCTCTGTGTGGATTTTTTATTCCTTAAACACTGCCCTGAATTATTTAATTGGGGCGTGTACAGGTGTGGTTTACTTAAAGATGCTGGCTAAAGACGTTGAGCGACTTGGCGCTGAAAAAAATCGTTTGAGCAAAAATCGTTTTGCTCTATTTATTGGGTTGATTATAATAGCAACTCAATGGCACGATCTACATGTACTGCCCATATTTTTGGGATTTCTCACATACAAAGCCACGCTCCTCGTCTATACGGTGCAAACTGCGTTCATTCCTGATTCTTAAAAAATCAGGCTCACAAAGACAATACACCCATCCTCGCTTGTTGGGGAAAATGCTTGAAGAATGCAAATGCTTAGTGTCTTAAACGCCTTTAATTCTTTTCCCCTAGCCGAATTAGAAGTAGGTCAACATTTCTACTGGCAATTAGGCAATCTTAAAATTCATGGGCAAGTTTTTCTCACCTCATGGTTTGTGATTAGCATTCTAGTAGTAGCTTCCATAGCTGCTACTCGCAACATACAAAAAGTTCCCAGTGGTATCCAGAACTTAATGGAATACGCCCTGGAATTTATTCGTGATCTAGCAAAAAACCAACTTGGTGAGAAAGAGTACCGCCCTTGGGTACCATTTATTGGTACATTGTTCTTGTTTATCTTCGTATCGAACTGGTCAGGTGCGTTAATTCCTTGGAAGCTAATCAAGCTGCCATCTGGTGAATTAGCGGCTCCCACCAACGACATCAATACGACGGTAGCATTGGCACTGCTGACTTCCCTCGCTTATTTTTACGCAGGTTTCAGCAAACGTGGTTTGGGCTACTTCAAGAAATACATAGAGCCAACACCCGTATTGTTGCCGATCGCCATTCTCGAAGATTTCACTAAGCCCCTCTCCCTAAGCTTCCGTCTTTTCGGTAACATCTTGGCGGATGAATTGGTAGTAGCGGTGCTAGTGCTGCTCGTGCCTTTATTTGTACCTCTACCTGTAATGGCCTTGGGTTTATTTACCAGTGCCATTCAAGCCCTAGTGTTTGCTACCCTAGCAGGGGCATACATTCATGAGGCGATGGAAGGACACGGCGGCGAAGAGCATGAGGAGCATTAACGCCCTCAGTTGTTAGCACAGTTCCGACGAGCGTCAATGCTCAAAACGTCGCAAAGCGCGATTTGCGAGAACTCGGTGCAGCGTGAAAAAACACGTCTTTGACTAGTTAATTTACTTTTGTTAGTTCTGTAATTAAAGCAAGGAAAATCAACATGGATCCATTAGTTTCTGCTGCTTCAGTTCTGGCTGCTGCTCTAGCAATTGGTTTGGCTGCGATCGGCCCTGGTATTGGACAAGGTAACGCTGCTGGTCAAGCAGTAGAAGGTATTGCTCGTCAGCCAGAAGCAGAAGGCAAAATTCGCGGTACTCTGCTGTTAACCTTGGCGTTCATGGAATCCTTGACTATCTACGGTCTGGTAATCGCCCTAGTACTGTTGTTTGCTAACCCCTTCGCATAAGAACTCAAAGTTTTGATTGTAGAGACGTGAACCATCACGCCTCTACATCTGAAAGACTTTGGGTATTAAGTGGTTTTAATGTCGCCTGACCCTTGTGGCTATGGGTCTCTAAAATTACGAAAGGTTGGATAACGTTCCTAGCCATGAAAACTGCTACTCCAGCCAAAGAGGAGAGAAATGTTTGATTTCGATGCTACTTTGCCCTTTATGGCATTGCAGTTCCTGCTGTTGGCAGCCTTGTTGAATGTAATTTTCTATAAGCCACTGACAAAAGTACTGGACGAGCGCGATAATTACATCCGCACCAATACTCTTGATGCCAAGGAACGTCTAGCTAAAGCTGAACGCCTAGCTCAAGAATATGAACAGCAACTAGCAGAAGCTCGCAGGCAATCGCAAATTGCTGTAGAAACCGCCCAGGCTGAAGCTAAGAAAATTACTGCCCAGAAAATTGCTGAGGCACAACAAGAAGCTCAAGCTCAACGAGAAAAAGCTGCTATAGAAATAGAGCAACAAAAGCAGGAAGCTATGCGTTCTTTAGAACAACAAGTTGATGCTCTTGGTAGGCAGATTCTAGAAAAACTATTAGGGCCTAGTCTAGCTAGATAAGCTAAAAGATTATTGGCCTAATGAAAGCATCCGCGCAACTGGGCATTTGTCCCAGAGCGCTTAATGAAGTGTCAGCCAATTTTAGATTTTGGATTGCCGATAGCGTAGCGTTAGCAAATCTGCGAACGTGTTTTGGAATAACTGAGCCAATTTTGGATTTTGGATTGACGATAGATCAATTACCCAATCTAGAAATCACAAATCTAAAATTTTGCTAGAGTATAAACCAAAAAATCTAAAATTTAAAATCTAAAATTCGTAGTCACTTTTTTCCTCCGGGAACACAAAACTGATTAGCAAGCGAGCAGCGCACTTGTAGATGGGTATCATGGGCACTTTCTTATTACTTGCCGCAGAAGCTCAAGCTGTTCACTCTGAATTGGCAGAAGGCGCAGCAGAAGGTGGTTTCGGTCTAAACCTAGACATTTTAGAAACCAATCTGATAAACCTATTGATTCTGATTGGCATATTATTCTACTTTGGACGTAAAGTTTTAAGCAATATCCTGAACGAGCGCAGATCCAATATCGAAACTGCCATTCAGGAAGCAGAAGGACGCTTGCAAGAAGCACAAACTGCTCTTTCTCAAGCACAAGGACAGTTGACCCAAGCTCAAGCTGAGGCACAACGTATCCGCCAAGCAGCCGAAGAAAGCGCTCAGGCAACTAAACAAGCCCTGTTAGATAAAGCAGTGCAAGACGTAGAGCGCTTGAAACAAACAGCAGCAGCTGATTTAAACACCGAAAGAGAGCGAGCGCTTACCGAATTGCGGCAGCGAGTAGCCGCTTTGGCATTACAAAAGGTCGAAGCACAACTGCGCTCAGGTGTTGCTGACGATGTTCAACAGGCACTAATTGACCGTAGCATCGCTCAGGTGGGAGGACGGTAATGAAAAGTAATATCGAAACAGCCGAAATCGCCCAGCCTTATGCACAGGCGTTGATGTCAGTAGCTCAGTCAAAAAATCTGACAGAAGAGTTCGGTAACGATGCTCGTTCCTTACTAGACTTGTTGCAAAATTCTCAACAACTGCGGAACTTGATCGACAATCCCTTTGTTGCCTCTGAAAGCAAAAAAGCGGTAATCACTCAAGTCTTAGGTGAAGGCGGTAATCCTTACTTACGCAACTTTTTGCTACTGTTAGTAGATAAACGACGCATTTTCTTCTTAGACCAGATTTTAAAGCAGTATCTAGCATTGCTGCGGCAGCTGAATCAAACTGTGTTAGCGGAAGTAAGTTCGGCTATTCCTCTGTCATCAGAGCAAGAAGAAGCGATTAAACAAAAAGTCATTGCCATCACCAATGCTCGTCAAGTAGAACTAGAAACGAGAGTAGATAGTGAATTGATTGGTGGTGTAATTATCAAAGTTGGCTCACAGGTAATCGACGCTAGTTTACGTGGTCAACTACGACGCTTGTCCTTGCGCCTAACCAATGGCTAGAAAATGAAAGCAGGAGGCAGAAGGCAGAGGGCAGGAGGAGAATTTATTACTCAGCACTCAGCAATCAGCACTCAGCACTGTACTAGCAAATTCTTCCGTGTTGCAAAAGAAAAATATACACCATGAGCATATCAATTAGACCTGACGAAATTAGCAGCATTATTCAACAGCAAATTGAGCAATACGACCAAGAAGTCAAAGTTGCTAACGTTGGTACCGTTCTGCAAGTCGGTGACGGTATTGCCCGGATTTATGGCCTAGAAAAGGCTATGGCTGGGGAACTTTTGGAATTTGAAGATGGCACCATTGGTATCGCCCAAAACTTGGAAGAAGACAACGTGGGTGCGGTACTCATGGGGACAGGTAACAGCATTCAAGAAGGTAGTTCTGTCAGAGCCACTGGGAGAATTGCCCAAATTGGTGTTGGTGAAGCATTAATTGGACGCGTTGTTGATGCTTTGGGTCGTCCCATAGATGGAAAAGGCGACATCAAATCTACAGAAAGCCGTTTGATTGAATCTCCTGCACCCGGTATCATTGCACGCCGTTCTGTACACGAACCTATGCAAACCGGGATTACCGCTATCGATTCCATGATTCCTATCGGTCGGGGTCAGCGCGAATTGATTATTGGAGACCGTCAGACAGGTAAAACTGCGATCGCCATTGACACCATTATTAACCAAAAAGGTGAAGATGTAGTTTGCGTTTACGTAGCAATTGGTCAAAAAGCTTCTACTGTAGCTAACGTAGTTCAAACCTTACAAGAAAAAGGCGCAATGGACTACACCGTAGTTGTTGCAGCTAACGCCAGTGACCCTGCTACCTTACAATTCTTGGCTCCTTACACCGGAGCTACCATTGCTGAGTACTTTATGTACAAAGGCAAAGCTACTCTAGTAATCTACGACGACTTATCCAAGCAAGCACAAGCTTATCGCCAAATGTCCTTGCTGCTACGTCGTCCACCCGGACGGGAAGCTTACCCCGGAGACGTATTCTACATCCACTCTCGCTTGTTGGAAAGAGCTGCTAAACTCAGCGATGAGTTAGGTAAAGGCAGTATGACTGCTCTACCCATCATCGAAACCCAAGCAGGTGACGTTTCCGCCTACATCCCCACCAACGTAATTTCCATCACCGACGGTCAGATCTTCTTATCTTCTGACTTGTTCAACGCTGGTGTTCGTCCCGCTGTAAACCCAGGTATCTCTGTATCCCGTGTAGGTTCTGCGGCACAAACCAAAGCAATGAAAAAAGTTGCTGGTAAAATTAAACTCGAACTAGCACAGTTTGACGACCTCCAAGCATTCGCGCAATTTGCTTCTGACTTAGATAAAGCTACCCAAGACCAATTAGCACGTGGTCAACGCTTGCGGGAACTTTTGAAGCAATCCCAAAACGAGCCTCTATCTGTTGCTGAACAAGTAGCAATTCTTTACGCTGGAATTAACGGTTACTTAGATGATATCGCTGTAGATAAAGTAACCAGCTTCACCAAAGGTTTCCGTGAATACCTGAAGACAGGCAAGTCTCCTTATTACAGTGCAGTACAAAGCAAAAAAGTACTCGCTGATGATGAAGAAGCCGCATTGAAGGCTGCTTTAGACGACTACAAAAAGACCTTCAAAGCAACAGCGTAATTAGTCAAAAGTCCAGAGTCAAGAGTCAATAGTCAAAGACCAAGACTTTTGACCCTTGACCCTTGACCATTGACCATTGACTACTAACCAAAAATATGCCTAACCTCAAAGCAATACGCGATCGCATTCAGTCGGTCAAAAATACCAAAAAAATTACAGAAGCCATGCGGCTAGTAGCGGCGGCGAGAGTACGTCGGGCGCAAGAACAAGTATTAGCTACTCGTCCCTTCGCTGACAGACTAGCGCAAGTATTATATGGTTTGCAAACCCGTCTGCGGTTTGAAGACGCAAACCTACCTCTGCTAAGAAAACGCGAAGTTAAATCAGTCGGTTTGTTAGTAATTTCTGGCGACCGAGGTTTGTGCGGTGGCTACAACACCAACGTCATTCGTCGTGCTGAAAACCGTGCTAAGGAACTTAAGGCAGAAGGTATAGACTACACATTTGTATTGGTTGGTCGTAAAGCTACCCAATACTTCCAACGCCGTGAACAGCCCATTGATGCTACTTACAGCGGCTTAGAGCAAATTCCTACCGCCGACGAAGCAAATAAAATTGCTGAAGAGTTGCTGTCTTTATTCCTCTCGGAAAAAGTAGACCGCATCGAATTAATCTACACTCGTTTCGTCTCTCTAGTTAGTTCTCGTCCTGTCGTTCAAACTTTGCTACCTCTTGATACCCAAGGTTTAGAAGCAGCAGATGATGAAATTTTCCGTCTGACAACTCGTGGCGGTCAATTTGAAGTTGAACGGCAAAAAGTAACTGCTCAAGTCCAACCTCTAGCCCGCGACATGATTTTTGAGCAAGACCCAGTACAAATTCTGGATTCCTTGCTACCTCTGTATTTGAGCAATCAATTACTACGGGCATTACAAGAATCTGCTGCCAGCGAACTAGCAGCACGGATGACAGCTATGAGTAACGCCAGTGATAACGCTGGTGAACTAATTAAAAACCTATCGCTGTCTTACAACAAAGCCCGACAAGCCGCTATTACTCAGGAACTCCTAGAGGTAGTCGGTGGTGCAGAAGCATTGACTTAGGAACAAGTCAATTGTTAACTATCATTAATAGCTAATTGCTGGTAATTTTAAAACCTAGTGATTAGCTATTTTTGGTTTTGAGGATGTTTGTTTTGCCAAAGGATTTTTGTATGAATCCTGGTCGTGTTAGTGTCTCTAAAAATTAAAGACTAACGAAACATAGAATTAATAATTTCTGCTGATTGGTTCAAAAAATATTGAGTATTTTGTGTAGATTGGTTAATCCAATCCATTGAGGTATCGCAAGAAATAGTTGTCAAATTGCTGAGGTTTGCATATACGTTTAGCAGAATATCGGGGTCGATGACTGTTAAACCATTGTTCAAGACATAAATATTTTTTGTCACCATTAGCACTGCTTGACCTTGATAAAAAACAATCGGAGGATTTAGACAGTAAGAATTGTAAGGACTATACAGCCCATATTGTCCACCATACACGCCATACGAATTACGAATACTACATAATCCATGTGGATTACCATATATTCCATTCAAGTTGCTGATTGAGTTTGGGTCATGTTGGCTCCTAGATAATAATCCTAAAAATTGTCCATCAGCAGCCCATAACTGAGCTACACCATTCATATAAATGAAAAACTGTGGAATTGACATTAATTTTTGCAGTTAAAATACTTGACACAGTTTAATACGTAGTATTATTAGTTACCACCGTAAATATGATTAACTTTTTAGTGTATCCTTTGAGAATTTTTGAATTTTATCTACTCTGCACTTGATATTGAGAATACTAAAGCTATCTATTACTTTTAAGATTTGGTTAAGTGGAGCGATCGCCAGTTTATTTAATTTGCATATTTTTAATTTAGAATAAAAACCTCAATCACTCTTTTGCGGACTAGATATAAAACTTAGGTGTGTAACACTTTAATAGGTTACAAGCTGAGAGAGTGTTAAAATCCTGTGACAATTACTAGAGTAAAACGTTAGCGACAGCAAACTCCTTAAAGAAAAGCAATATTTACTCACTGCTGCTCAAGTTCCGAAGTTCTTTAAGTAACGATATATTTGAGTATCTGTCCTGCACACATCTACTTTTTGTTGTTAAATCTATGAAATCTTATTTAGCCGCCGCTATTCAAATGACAAGTGTGCCAGATTTATACAAAAATTTGGCACAGGCTGAAGAATTAATTGAGCTTGCTGTGCGTCGAGGTGCTGAATTAATTGGGCTACCAGAAAACTTTTCTTTTATGGGTGAAGAGAAAGATAAACTCGCTCAAGTAGAAAGTATCACCCGCGAAACAGAGCAATTTCTTAAAAAAATGGCTCAACGTTTCCAAGTCACTATTTTAGGCGGCAGTTTTCCAGTTTTGGTAGAGGGTACAGGCAAAGTTTATAATACTTCTACACTGATTGATCTGAGTGGTCTAGAAATTGCCCGTTACCAAAAAGTACATTTATTTGATGTCAATGTTCCTGACGGCAATACTTATCGTGAATCTAGCACTGTGGTAGCTGGTACACAATTGCCTTCAGTATATTTTTCGGAAGAACTGGGCGGTATAGGTCTTTCTGTTTGTTATGATGTGCGCTTTCCAGAATTATATCGGCATCTTTCTAATAAAGGAGCCGATGTGATGTTTATTCCCGCTGCTTTTACCGCTTTCACAGGCAAAGACCATTGGCAGGTATTATTACAAGCAAGAGCAATTGAAAATACTTGTTACGTAATTGCACCCGCCCAAACTGGCACCAACTACGCCCGTCGCCAAACCCACGGCCACGCTGTCATTATTGATCCTTGGGGTGTAATTTTAGCTGATGCTGGCGAAAAACCCGGAATTGCGATCGCAGAAATTAACCCCTCACGTCTAGAACAAGTTCGTCGTCAAATGCCCTCTTTACAACACCGAGTATTTGGCTGAAGAAGTCTCAAGTGTGAAGTATGAAGGATGAAATTGTATCTTTCATACTTCATCCTGAAATCATTCTCCACTTTTGATACTTTCCAATAAGCTTCTCAACATCAAATAACATGAAGTTGCACCTGGATCTTGATGTCCAATACTTCGTTCTCCCAGATAACTAGCACGTCCTTTCTTCGCCAGCATCTGTTTGGTATTTTCTAACGCTTGTTCTGATATTGCTACAGCTTGTTGCATTGCAGCTAAAGAGTCTTTACCTTCCTCAACAGCTTGCCTAAAAGCCATTACAGCCGGAGACAGAACATCAACCATTGTTTTATCTTCTAATTGAGCCTTACCACGTTGTAACACTCCATCTAACCCAGCTTGCAGTAATTCTAGTAACTCTTGTGTAGTTAGTTCTTGCTTACCAGCCGCTACAGAACTTGCTTTCAAAAACAGGGTGCCGTATAAAGGGCCACTAGCACCACCAACACTAGAAATCAGTGTCATACTAACAGTTTTCAAAATACTGCCAATATCTTGATGAGTTACTGTTGGTAACTGACTCATCACCTTTTTAAAACCACGACTCATATTAATACCGTGGTCAGCATCACCGATCACTGCATCTAAGTTAGTTAAATATTCTTTATTTTGTTCTATCTCAGATTCAAAGATTTTTAACCATTGGAGAATCTGGGCTTGAGTCACCATATCAAATACTCCATCGCAGACTTGGCGTGTGTACTGGTGCATCCCACAACCGGATCAGTTCATCATCCAACTTGAGCAACGTAATTGAGCAACCCTGCATTTCTAAAGACGTAATATAAGGGCCTATTAAGTTGCGAACAATGGACATTCCTTGTTTTTCGCAGATTTCTGCCAGTTTGCGATAAATCAGATAAAGTTCCGAGATAGGTGTACCACCCATACTATTAACAAAAGCCAACAAGCGATCGCCAGCTTGTAAAGGCGGATCGATTAATTTCATATCAACCCATTCACCTTGGTTTTCATCCCATTCCCGCACAATACGACTATAGCCAACATCATCAATGATGCTTTGGGTTAATATCTCAGCAATTTCATCTGCTGATTTTAATAAAATCCTTTGCCTACCTGGTTCACCGTGAATCCCAATACCCATTTCTATTTCGCGTTCAGTCAATATAAACGTTGGTGTACCTTTAGCTGGTACGGTACAGGATGTTAAAGCAATACCCATACTCCGACCATTTAGATTTACCCGACGACACAAATCGGCTATTTTTTGCAAATCATAACCTTGTTCTGCCGCAGCACCACAAATTTTTTCCGCTAATACCGTTGTTCCCACACCACGACGACCTTGAGTATAGAGGCTATCCTTCACTGCCACATCATCATCAATCAAAATATTTAGCACACGGATGCCTTCACTTCGGGCTAACTCCGTTGCCATTTCAAAGTTCATCACATCGCCACTATAATTTTTGACAATATAAAGGATGCCAACACCACCATCTACCTGTTGCGCCGCAGCCAGCATCTGGTCGGGGGTAGGTGACGTGAACACCTCCCCTGGACAAGCTGCATCTAACATTCCCTGACCCACAAACCCAGCGTGCATCGGTTCGTGTCCACTACCTCCACCTGAAATAATTGCCACTTTACCCCGTATTGGTGAACTGGCTCGATAGACAAAGGTAGGGTCATAGTTGACTTTGATTAAATCTGAATGGGCGATCGCCATACCAGCGATACTTTCTTTTACAAAATCTTCTGGCTGATTGATCAGCTTTTTCATGATCCGTATTTGAGAAGGTGCTACAGATTTAGAATAAAACACCAAGACGCGCCAGACACTATATGGTCGTCTTCTGGAAAACTAAAACTATCACAATTTGTTTCTTACAGTGCGATTGCCCATATTTTGGAATCAACTTATCAAGGACAGCCTCGTAAGTAATTTGAGAATTTTTGTAGTCTCCAACAAAAAACAAAATTAGACAAACAAGTTCACAGTGAATGGATGGTACTTTAAGATGTAAATTCAGGAAATTTCTCAATAATTAAAGTAAAAAATATCTTTAAATGGGCAATATTTCGATAATCTTCAACTTAAGCTCATTTATGTGCTTTTCTTTAAGTTTATTTTCCTTTCCAGAAATGCTTAGAAAAAAACTTTGCCAAACCCTTGACGATCCTATAATCAGTTGTTAATCTAGATAAGTGTCAAGGCAAGAGCCAAGACGACTGAACCGAGAAAAAATAATACTTTGAAAGCTTAAAAGATAAACCAATCCTCGTCAAGTAAATTGGTTTTGGGATATCCCAAAAACTTAAAAATTATAGCAAGGAATCTGGAAAGCAAGTTTTTCTAGATAACAAACTCGAAACACAACAAAACGGAGAGTTTGATCCTGGCTCAGGATGAACGCTGGCGGTATGCTTAACACATGCAAGTCGAACGGTCTCTTCGGAGATAGTGGCGGACGGGTGAGTAACGCGTGAGAATCTAGCTTCAGGTCGGGGATAACTACTGGAAACGGTGGCTAATACCGGATGTGCCGAAAGGTGAAAGGCTTGCTGCCTGAAGATGAGCTCGCGTCTGATTAGCTAGTTGGTGTGGTAAGAGCGCACCAAGGCGTCGATCAGTAGCTGGTCTGAGAGGATGATCAGCCACACTGGGACTGAGACACGGCCCAGACTCCTACGGGAGGCAGCAGTGGGGAATTTTCCGCAATGGGCGAAAGCCTGACGGAGCAATACCGCGTGAGGGAGGAAGGCTCTTGGGTTGTAAACCTCTTTTCTCAGGGAATAAGAAAGTGAAGGTACCTGAGGAATAAGCATCGGCTAACTCCGTGCCAGCAGCCGCGGTAATACGGAGGATGCAAGCGTTATCCGGAATGATTGGGCGTAAAGCGTCCGCAGGTGGCGATGTAAGTCTGCTGTTAAAGAGCAAAGCTTAACTTTGTAAAAGCAGTGGAAACTACATAGCTAGAGTACGTTCGGGGCAGAGGGAATTCCTGGTGTAGCGGTGAAATGCGTAGAGATCAGGAAGAACACCGGTGGCGAAGGCGCTCTGCTAGGCCGTAACTGACACTGAGGGACGAAAGCTAGGGGAGCGAATGGGATTAGATACCCCAGTAGTCCTAGCCGTAAACGATGGATACTAGGCGTTGCGAGTATCGACCCTCGCAGTGCCGGAGCCAACGCGTTAAGTATCCCGCCTGGGGAGTACGCACGCAAGTGTGAAACTCAAAGGAATTGACGGGGGCCCGCACAAGCGGTGGAGTATGTGGTTTAATTCGATGCAACGCGAAGAACCTTACCAAGACTTGACATGTCGCGAATCCTCTTGAAAGGGAGGAGTGCCTTAGGGAGCGCGAACACAGGTGGTGCATGGCTGTCGTCAGCTCGTGTCGTGAGATGTTGGGTTAAGTCCCGCAACGAGCGCAACCCTCGTTTTTAGTTGCCAGCATTAAGTTGGGCACTCTAGAGAGACTGCCGGTGACAAACCGGAGGAAGGTGGGGATGACGTCAAGTCAGCATGCCCCTTACGTCTTGGGCTACACACGTACTACAATGCTACGAACAGAGGGCAGCAAGCTAGCGATAGCAAGCAA
>NZ_CM182020.1:5587500-6598771 GCF_059384975.1 Nostoc sp. C96
TCTGGATCTGGCAATTCAAAACTAAGATCAGTTGGCTGTTGTAAGGCAGCAGCAAGGTCATTAATAGCGTCGGTATCTTGCACGGTGGAAAACTGACTAGGGTATGCGTCGGCTTATTATGACATAATCTGCGTGTGATAAAGCAAGATTATGGAATTAGTACCTGGTGCAGCAGGCGGTTTGAGTGTGGGTACTGATGATAAAAATTTTGGTTCCTATATGTATGGTAGGTGGAAGTAATTAAAGCAGGTGTTAAGGGTATAGGGTAAACGTGTTTGATTTTCACCTAAACCCATTCACTCCTACACCCTTATATCCCTAATTAAACTACACGTTAAATAGGAATAACAGGACATCTCCTTCTTGGACGATGTACTCTTTGCCTTCACTTCTGACTAAGCCTTTTTCTTTTGCACCTTTCATCGAGCCATGTGCTACCAAATCATCATAAGCAACGGTTTCAGCGCGAATAAATCCCCGTTCAAAATCAGAGTGAATGACACCTGCGGCTTGGGGTGCAGACATACCTGCGTGAATTGTCCAAGCGCGGGTTTCTTTAGGGCCACTGGTGAAATATGTCCGTAAACCTAATAGGGCATAAGTAGCGCGAATCAAAGATTTCAAGCCGCCTTCTTTGACACCTAAAGATTCTAAAAAATCAGCTTTGTCTTCTTCAGCTAATTCGACTAATTCTGCTTCTACTTGAGCAGATACAATCACGACTTGAGCATTTTCTTGCGCGGCAATTGGCCGAACTTTTTCAACAAATTCATTACCTGTTGCTAAGTCATCTTCGGAAACATTGGCAGCGTAGATGATTGGTTTACTAGTGAGCAATCCTAGCCCTTGAATAATTGCAGATTCTTCTTCATTTAAACTGACTTGACGTACAGATTTACCTTCATTTAAAGCGGCAATTAATTTTTCGAGAACTGTAATTTCAAACTGAGCGTCTTTACTGGTGCGGGCTTGTTTGCGGGTGCGTTCAATGCGGCGCTCGATTTGAGCTAAGTCGGCTAAACCAAGTTCCAAATTAATGATTTCAATATCTCGTGCTGGATCAACAGAACCGGCAACATGGATAATATCATCATTCTCGAAACAACGTACCACATGAACGATCGCATCAACTTCTCGAATATGAGATAAAAACTGATTACCCAGTCCTTCACCCTGACTTGCACCTTTCACCAAACCGGCAATATCCACAAACTCCACACGGGCTGGGATAATTTGTGCAGAACCAGCAATTTGCGAAAGCACGTTTAACCGTTCATCCGGTACTGCGACAACGCCGACATTCGGTTCAATCGTGCAGAAGGGAAAGTTAGCAGCCTCCGCTTTGGCATTGGCTACTACGGCATTAAATAAAGTAGATTTTCCGACGTTGGGAAGTCCGACAATTCCGGCTCTTAGCATTTTGGATTTTAGATTTTTGATTTTGGCTCAAACTACTAAGATAATTCAAACAGGTTCAGGTATGGTTTGGGGAATTGTGCCGGGAACTGTTTGGGGAATTGGGGCTGGGACTGTCTGAGGAATTGGTGCAGGTACAGGTTCCGGTAGAGGTTCGGGAATTCCTGGATTCGGTGTCGGTTCCGGGCTGGGTAGGGGATTTGGTTGCGGAGTTGGAATTTGTGGTTCAGGAATCGAAATAGCTTGAAGATCAATCATGGGTAGTCTAGTTAAATTAGCTGACTTTCTCAAGCTAGATGATTACCTTAGATGCTGACATCTGCCTAGAAAATGGAAAAAGCCTGAAGTATGAAGTCTGAAGTATGAAATGTAGTAGGTTACAAAGTTAAAGGTTTTAAGTTATTAGAGGCGGAAGTGTAAGGATATAGATTTTCAACTCCCTTACACCCCTGTCCAGCAAAATCAAACTTCGGCTGGGTGATATTCTTGTTGTCTTTCCACAAAAGTTTGTACGCGGTGGCGGTAGTTTCTAATGGTGTCGTCTACCCAATCGCGATCGCCACTGTTTGCATATAAATGTACTAATGGCTCACTAGCATCAGGTAAAACTAATAGCCAATTGTCATCAAAAGGTTGACCAATTTTCACGCCATCGATGAGTTCGAGGTTTTGGGCTGGGTGAGTTTCTACCAAGTAACGCATTAATGCACCCTTAGCAGTCCAAGGACAGCGAATTGTCTGGGTTCTGTGAATTACGCGGGGTAATTCGGAACGCGCAGTAGCGAGCGATCGCTCCTGAATTGTCAGCATTTCAATAATTTTGGCAATGCAAAACATGGAATCAAACCCTGGATGTAGCTGCGGGAAAATGAAACCAGTATCGCCACTACCTCCCAACACGACATTAGAATTTCTTTGACAAGCTTCCATTAAAGCTGTCGGGTTAGCCTTAGTCCGAATTACTCTACCATCGTGGCGACGGGCGACTTGTTCCACTGCACTGGAGGCGTGAACTGGGACAACTACTGTACCTCTGGGGTTCGAGGTTAATATCATGTCCACCATCAGGGCGGTTAACATTTCGCCACGAATTGGAAAGCCAGATTCATCTACTAAAATTAGCTGTTCGCCATTAGCTGAGACTTGCACACCAAAATTAGCTTTTAGTGCTTCCACTACATGGCCTAGCTGAGTCAATAGTGCTTCTCGGTCTGCGGTAGTAACAGCGTGTTTATTTAAGCTGGCATTTAGCACCACTGCATCTGCACCAAATTTATCTAGCATTTGGGGTAAAACTGCCCCCGACACAGCATAAACATAATCTATGACGATTTTGGCGCGACTGTTGGTGAGGGTAGAAACATGCAGTAATTTCTCAAAAGCGGTGCAGTAACGGTCAATGACTTGGCTGGGATAAGCAACATCGCCAACTTCATGAATCAACGCCCGCCGCATATCTTCTTTAAAGTAAGCCCCTTCAATTTTCTTTTCTTGGGCTTTAGAAATGTTAATGCCTTTGGCATCCATGAATTCAATTAAGGTGTAGTCGGGGCGGTCGGGATGTACCCTGACATGGATACCACCAGCCACGGACATAGTAGGAATAACTGTGCGAGCGATGGGAATAGCGGTAGCATCGAGGTTTTGAATATCAACCCCTACAGACATTAAACCGGCAATGAGCGATCGCGTCACCATCCGAGAAATGTTCCTTTGGTCTCTCGACACTGTGACTTTAGAACCAGGTTTTAAAGTCGAACCGTAAGCTGAACCCAACCGCACAGCAAACTCTGGCGTAATGTCGATATTCGCCAATCCTTGCACACCACGTTGCCCAAATAAATTTCGTTGAGCAGTATTACCCCAAATCAAATTGATGTTTAAAATTGCACCAGATTCAATTTTTTTACTCGGCCAAACACGTACCCCAGTACTAATTTGTGCTTCTTCTCCCACCGTAGATAACGAACCTACCACAGCCGCTTCTAATACATGGGCGCGACGGTCTACCCGGCTACCACGGGAAATCACACAGGCACTTAAATGTGCTTCTTCGCCAACAAATGCCCCATTCCACACAATCGGACGCTTGAGATTGGCATCAGCCCCAACGGTAACGTTATCACCAATTACAGTCCCAGCTTCAATTTGCACTCTCGCCCCAATTCGGCAATTGTCCCCAATAATTGTGGGAGTTTCAATATGAGCCGTCGTGTCAACAAAAGTATTTTGTCCTATCCAGATCCCAGGGGAAATTTCTTCATAAGCAAAATCGAGTTTTACCTTCCGATCTAAAGCATCATATTGAGCTTCTCGATAAGCATCTAGATGACCAACATCGCACCAGTAACCTTGGGCAATGTAACCATACATTGGTTCATTTTTTGCCAAAAGTAAGGGAAATAAATCTTTAGAAAAGTCAGATTCAGTGTTATCTGGTAAATAATCTAAAGCTTCTGGTTCCAGAATATAAATACCAGTGTTGACTGTATCTGAGAAAATTTCACTGGTAGAAGGTTTTTCTAAAAATCGCTTAATTTTTCCTTCTTCATCGGTAATTACCACCCCAAACTCAATGGGATTGGGAACCCTAGTTAAAATCAAAGTGGCTTTTGATTGTTTTTGTTTATGAAATTCGATTGCTGCTGTTAAATCAAAATCTGTGATGCTATCACCGCTAATTACTAAAAAAGTTTCATCAAGAAGTTCGGCAATATTTTTGACACAGCCGGCTGTCCCCAGCGGCTGGTCTTCTTCCACAGCGTAGGTCATTTGTACGCCAAAATCGCTACCGTCTTGAAAATAATCTCGCAAGACATCAGGTAAGTAATGTAATGTTGCAATCACTTCAGTGATTTGATGTCTTTTGAGAAGATTAATAATGTGTTCGGCAATGGGACGATTGAGAATCGGCACCATCGGTTTGGGTAAATCGCAAGTTAACGGACGAAGCCTTGTCCCTGAACCGCCTGCCATCAGTACTGCACGCATAAGTCCTCCTAAACTATTTGCAACCTTAGCTGCTTACAAACCCATGAAAATATGTTGGTTTTATCTTTCATTAGTGTCCTATAGATGTTCTGATTTCAGGAACTTCCACAAGAGGCATCTAATAAATGTTAAGCATATTTACTCAACACAGTCGCTGATTTGTCTGGAAAAAAATTAAGAAATGTTTCTGGTAATCGAGTTCATTTATTATGCCAGTTTCAAAGGCTTTTGAGGTAGTCAGGAAGTAGAAAAAAGAACATAGAAATCTAAAATAATATATTTCTTTTTAACTTGATAATTGAGCTTAATTTCGGTTTTGGTAATAGGATACTAGGTGAACTAGCTACAATGCCAGATGCTACTTTACACTGGAGTTAGAGAATGTACTAATTCATCCTTCAGCGGTTATAACATTAGGGCTAAAATCTACTTTGTTAGTATAAATTAAGAATTGCTGATATATTTTGACAATTCTTAACTTCAATTTAGTCATTAGCGAATGGAGTTAATTCAAGTGAGCAACTTAATTGTATTTGTTTTGATAGTAGGTTATGTCGGTTTAGGTTGGAAGTTTTGGACTGGATTTACAAGGACTAACTTTACACCATCCTTACTCAATCGCATTGCTTTATCTGTTTTATGGCCTGCTTTATTTATCGCCAATCAATCCTATCGGCGCAACTTTAGAAAAGCGCTGAAGGGGTAGGGGTTAATTTTAAGTTTGCAAGTATCGAATGCTGGCGATCGCCTACATCTTAAAATAGTTTAGTGAGTAGTTGGGGTAGGATAAAAAGCCTACCTTTTAACTTTCATAAATTTAAAATTTATTTTTGCCAGTGCAGCTACTTTTCGTTTAATAAAACTTAATTTAATACTTCAACCTCATGGGCAATGCTTGTAGGCTGAGGAATAGGTAAACCATCTTCCAGTATTCCTTCTAGATGAAATTCAATAGCTTCTGCAATCAGTGTTTTAACTTCTTCTAAAGTGTCACCCACAGCTACACAACCGGGTAAATCTGGTACATAAGCACCGTAGCTAGTGTCTCCCTTCTCAATTACTACTGTATAACGCATCAGTCTGCCTCCAATTGAGCCTGTCTCCAGATACTTTTTAGAGTACCAATTGGTACGTCAACACTCGACTTACCAGACACTGTTACTGTACCAGCTTTATCAGGATGTTTAAATTGACGATGGCTACCTTTAGTTCTTGTCAGATACCAACCATCAGCTTCTAGAATTTTAATAACTTCGCGGACTTTCATAATCTGTATTTCTAAATGTTAGATACAGATAGAGTGCCTACTTGACAGGTATAAAGTCAATTATTTTGAATAAATTTCCGGCTTTTCGGGCAACTTTTACTAATTTAGTGAAGTTTAATAATTTAGGTTAATTTTCTTATTTCCATAGTTTTTCGTATGTCTCAATATTCATTGATTGCTTTCAAAAAGTTACTTAACCAATAGGTAAATTACCTGGATTAACTGCATGAATATATTCACTACCAGAATGTGGTCTACCGCGTTTATATCTGGCTTCTTCGGGATTACCCCATCCTAGCTGTAAAATCATTTCTAAAAAGTTAGGATTTTGCCACTTCCATAAACTTGCCCATTCAGTTCTGTGAGCAATTCTTTGGACATCATCTGTGCTAATTTGTTGATATTGCTTACTGTTATTAAAACTTAAATATAAATCCATATCTATAGTGACTTCATACCAAAAATTCAATATTGAAATTTTGGCAGATTGTAATATGGCAATGTCACTAGTCAACCCTACTAATTCCGTATCTACTTCTGGATAGCGCAAGGTTTTGCCTTTGACTGTCATTTCGCGCCAGACAATGCCAGAAATATGATGTTCTCTTTGATAATCGTGAATAGCCGTCTTAAAATCTTGATAAGCAGTGAACTTTTGGAACCCCTCGGTTCTGATAAACTGGTCTATTACAGGATTGCCAGAGACTGTTACTTCTAACTTCAGACGCTCTCCCTTTAGACAAGCTTGGCGTTCGGCTGCCAAAATTTGGATTAGCTCTTCGGTAGTGTAAACTTTTGACATCAGTTATTAGTCAAGGGTCAAGGGTCAATAGTCAATAGTTTTGAACTTGAGACTATTAATTAATTCCCGCAGTTGTGACAACAGGTTATTTAAACATTATCCTTTGGATGAATGGGAATGCAGTAGCCAACAGTACTAAAAATTAGGGTAGACCATCTCAGTCTACCCTGGCAGTTATTTAGCTAACTCACTACTAAATTCATTAAACGATCGCCGTTTTAATTCCACTGATTCAGAGCGTGGTAATAAATCAAACACTTCGCGGAATTTATCGTCTATTTCCTCAAAAGGTACTTGACCTTTTTTATTTAACAATACTTTCCCTGATTGATTAAACACGACAACTTGAGGCACACCCCCAGAATAGTAATATCCAGGTTCCGTGGGATCATATTTTGCTTTGACTGGGATTGTATCAACATCAATGGGGATAATCTCTGCTACTCGTCCGTAAAATTCCTGGACGCGAGAAATGACAATGGCATATTTTTTGCAATCGCTACTATCATCAACATAAAATGCTAAAAATGCAGGTTTATGTTCTGCTAAAGTCTGTGCTAGTGTCTGTCTTGGTGGAACTAAGGAACCATTGCCAGCATAAACGACAAACATATTGCCATCGTAAAGATCATCATTAATACCAGCAAAAGCAGGTTTGATACTGAACATCAGTAGACAAACAAGCAATAACAGGCATTTTGATACCAACCGTCGCCAGTCAGCCATACATTCTTGTAAAAAAATCAACTTTGTAATATTCATCAAAAGGAACCTTGCAAGCTACGATTTGTCGTAAGTTTGTGCTGAATTCGGCAATCTGGGCTGGATAAGTAATTACACTCGCGCACTATTTTTTAAGATAACGTCTTAAGGGTGAAGTATGAAGTGGGGGAGACGGGGGAAATAATAAATTGCTATTGACTATTGACTATTGACCATTGACTATTGACTACCAGAAGATTAGGGTACGGATGTGGGCAAGAAAATCAAACTAATAGATAGAGTGCGACTAGGTTTTGCGGTATCTGCGGCGAAAACTGTAACATTTGCGGTGCGATCGCTGCGTCTAGGTGCTGCTAGTGTATTACCAGGTTCAATTGCGCGGCGCATTGAACCTCGACTTTTGCAATTATTGAGTCAGCAGGTAAAAAATGGCGTAATTATCATCGCTGGGACTAATGGCAAAACTACCACGTCGCTGCTGTTAAAAACAATTCTGGAACGCAAAGGCTATCGCGTCGCCCATAATTCCACAGGTGCAAACCTGGAAAATGGTTTGATGACAGCCTTACTAGAAAACACTAACTTGGTAGGTTCACTGGCCGCTGACTACGCCATTCTTGAAGTAGACGAGAATATTGTCCCGAAGGTTTTAACACCACTCCAGCCACGCATTATTCTGTGTTTAAACTTGTTCCGCGACCAACTCGACAGGTACGGCGAAGTCGATACCATCAGTAAACGCTGGACAAAGGTAATTTCGACTCTGCCAAAAGAAACGGTGGTAATTCCTAATGCTGATGACCCAACTTTATCGCACCTCGGTCAGCAGTTACCGCAACGAGTGTTATTCTTTGGTTTGAATGAACCAGAACAGTATCTGGAATCAATTCAGCACGCGGTAGATTCTATTTACTGTCCTAATTGTGGACATTCTTTAGATTACAAAGGCGTTTATTTATCTCATTTGGGAGATTTTACTTGTCCGAGTTGCGGTTTTAGTAAGAGTAAACCAACCCTAGAAAGTAGCGAGTGGGGACAAATTTTGGTTGGTTTGTATAACAAATACAATACTTTAGCTGCTGCTACGGCTGCGATTGAATTGGGCGTTGATGAAGCAACAATTAGAGATACTATTAATAATTTCCAAGCTGCATTTGGTCGCGCAGAAGATTTAGTAATTGATGGTAAAAAGGTCAGAATTTTATTATCAAAAAATCCTGTGGGGACAAACGAAACTATTCGGGTAGTGAATCAAAGTACTGATAAAACTACATTGATGGTTTTGAACGATCGCACACCCGATGGCACTGATGTATCCTGGATTTGGGACGTGGATACAGAAAAATTAGTCGAACGCGGCGGAACTATTGTAGTGAGTGGCGATCGCGTTTATGATATGGCTTTACGTCTACGCTACAGCGAAAAGTCTCTGGAGAGTAATTTAAACTTAATTGTAGAAGAAGATTTACGCCAAGCGATCGCAACTGCCCTAGAAAATACACCAGAAGATGAAACTTTGCACATTCTACCTACATATTCCGCCATGCTAGAAGTACGTGAAGTTCTCACCGGCAGGAAAATTCTTTAGGGAATGGGAAATAGGGAATTGAGAAAATTTTTTATAATCTTTCTCATCTCCCTCATCTTTATCACTTTTTAAACTAAATAACTGGTATTCGGGACAATAGGAAAGAAAGCATATTCATACCAAGCCGTCCAGATAAAACTTCTTAACCAGCGTTGACGCTTTTCGGGAGTGAATTCATATTCAAATACGCCGCAAGATGTATCAATAGAAGATAGGTGAGAATTGCAACCACAACCATGTTGATAAGTAAAGCCATATTTAGAGGCGATACTTTGCACCTTCATTTGCATTGCAAAAACCTTACCTGCGTGTAATATCGCATCCCAAGAACGCTTATGTTTGATATCTCGTTTATCAAATCTTAAAGCGCGTTCTTCAAATACATGATCGCGGTAAATGGGCGCTAGATGCACATGATAAAAACTAGCTGGTAGTTCATAGCCAAACTCTTGAAAAAGTTCTATTCCTATCCGAGCTACTTTTAATTCATTTGCAAACTCTTCTCCCTGAGATTCTAAATCTTGAAGCAGTGTAGCAAAATCTGGATAGCTAGTTTTTAGAAAGTCATAACCGTAAAATTCTAGGGTTTCCCAAGCTAACTTGCCAAATAGCTGGGAGAATGACGATTTGAGATAGTCTAGCTCTGGACGTTCGTTAAATAAGTCAACATCACCCTGTTCTAACTTATATTGAAATAACTGTGCCATCTCAACATAACTTTGTGGATCAGAGATTCCCACATTTGCCAATCCTTTAGCAATATCTTGCCATACAGAAGGTAGTTGAGAAACAGGAACTGCATTTTCAAACGCAATTACCGTCAAATTGGGAGCTTCAATTGCTTGCATATAATCTCCATTTTAGATATTCACAATTTGTCGCTTAGTTAACAAAGTTAACTTTTTTGGAATCTTAAAAAACAGTGTAATTGTTTACTCAGTATTTAGTAAACTTACAGTGATCTGTGGAGATTATGACTGTCTGACAATCACAAAACTGTGACCTAAAATACTGAAGTCTGGCGATAATTACTATATGTCTGTCCAAAAATATAGCAGGGGACAGGGAACAGGTGAGAGGTAACAGAGTAAAAAGTCTTTTACGGATTGTGCAACCATAGAAAGAAACAAGTTATAAATTATCAGTTATGAGTAAAAAGTTATGAGTTCTGAACAATTAGAATTAACTATTGGTTGGCTATATCCAACTTTGATGAGTACTTATGGCGATCGCGGTAATGTAATTACAATAGAACGCCGCGCCCAATGGCGGGGATACACGGTTAAAATATTACCTCTAGACCAAAACTCCACCGCCGAAGATATTAAATTTGTAGATGTAATTGTGGGCGGTGGCGCACAAGACCGTCAGCAAGAAATTGTCATGCGTGATTTGCAAGGCGCGAAAGCCGACGCAATGCGCGAGAAAATCGAAAATGGCACACCAGGAGTTTTTACCTGCGGTTCACCCCAACTGCTAGGACATTATTATGAACCAGGACTAGGACAGCGGATTGAAGGTTTAGGAATACTCGATTTAGTTTCTATCCATCCTGGGGAAAATACCAAACGTTGCATCGGTAACTTAGTAATTGAAGTCACAGCTTCGCGCCTAGCAAATGATTTAGCAGAAATGACAGGTGGTAAACCCTATCTCGTCGGGTTTGAAAATCACGGTGGACGCACCAAGTTAGGCAAAGTGGAAGCCTTGGGGCGTGTGGTGTATGGCTTAGGCAATAATGGCGAAGATGGTACCGAAGGCGCATTTTATCAGAATGCGATCGCAACTTATTCTCACGGCCCCTTATTACCCAAAAATCCTTTTGTCGCTGACTGGTTAATTCAAACAGCGTTGCGGCTGAAATATCAACAACCTATTACACTCAAACCATTAGATGATGACCTCGCAATGCAAGCACGAGAAGCTATGCTGAAGCGCTTGAAAGTTGCAGTACCATCTTCTTGATTGAAAATGTTACGACATTCATAGAGAACATCCAGACGTTTCTTGATATCGTCACGACGTTTACTATAAACAGAGCAACGTTTGTTGATATCGTCACGACGTTTCTTGAAAACGACAGGGCGTTTGTTGATATCGTCACGACGTTTGTTGATATCGTCACGGCGTTTCTTGAAATCGTCACAACGTTTCTTGAAAACGACAGGACGTTTATCGAAAACATTCAAGTGTAGGGGCGTTCGCTCTTAGCGTTCCCGCAGGGTACGGCCGTTCGCCCCTAGTCGGAATTTATTCCGAGGCGGGACTTTTTCTCGTTGATTCCCTTACGTAAATACCGCTATACTGATTTCTTTGATTCTGGCTACTATTATTCTCGCTTGGTTTTCGAGAGTGGCGATCGCTAAGTTTTTAGGCGAACAAAATTCCCAATGGTTTTTTTGGATTTGTCTGGCTGTCGGGATAATATTTATAGATTAATCAGAAAATGAATATAGAGAGAATTTTCAAAAGTACTGATTTTTTTCAACCTACAGATGGTGAACCAATTCGTTCAGTTGTGACGGAATCACCAGATGCAGTTGTAGTTGCTTGGTATGTCAAACCCAGACAAGAAATTGGAGCGCACATTCATCCTCATGGTCAGGATACTTGGACAATATTATCCGGTAGTGGTGAATATTATTTAGATATAAAAGGTACTCGCAAAATAATTACCACCGGAGATGTAGTTGTAGCACCAGTCAAATGTGTTCATGGTGTGTTCAATCATGGCGATGAACCTTTGATATTTATCTCTGTCGTAACGCCTTATGAGGCTGGATATGAACCTGTAACCATCAAATCGTCAACAGCCTGAGTAAATCTAGCAGTTTTCAAAACGCTTTAAGTCCTTATGCCATAGGTTGCTGTACTAAAACTCAACAGAACTGCGTTGACTAGGAGCGATCGTATCTTTGCGAATATTGCACCATAATAAACGAAAGGCGATCGCATAAGCTAAGGATTCAAATAAGATATGCGGATCAATCTGTAATGAACCTAACCAAAAATATACGGGTAAAGTTTAGAAATTGCGCTGCTTGTGTCATTTGTAATAGGAATCATATTTGATTTGAGAAAAAACTGACTATCTGTCAGATAGGACTTAATTCCTATATTCCAGATTGATTCACCCTACAGGCTGAACTGCATATTAAATTTTGCTAAAAAACATAAATATTATGCCTTCCCCAATTTTTATTTGGGAAAGGCATGATTAAAAAGTTGGAATTATTCAGTGTTCAATTTCTAAATTGAGGATGTAACATCCCAGTTGGACTTTTTCTGCCCACAATTCATATTCTAGCCGCAAGTGTTCGGGAAATTGTTTGCCAGCGAGTGTTAATGTTTTCGTAAAATTGCGTAAGCGAATTGGATTATGTGGTTGTAATGATTCCGTTGGCAACCAATAACGGCTAACACCGTATACGCCTTGTTCCCAGAAGTGGCGGTAACTTACTTGACCATTACCTTGCATAGTCATAATTACCCGATATGGAGAAATTTCCAGCCACAAAATTCTTGGGCTGCTGGGAACATAGGCAGTGTTTGTTCTGTGGGGCAAAGTTGCCTCTGTACTGGGAGAAGTTTCGACTTCACAGGTAATCAGAGGCGGTGCAGTTAACAGTAAATGAAATCGTTCAGTATCTTTTTGATACAGTGTTCCGGCGGTTTCTACCACTGACCAGAACGGCAGGTCGGTGGAAATTAGTGATAAGCACACAGGCTTGCGATGATAGGTCAGCATGGGAGCGATATGGGCTAACAGCTATTGAATAACAAAATGAAATTAATCTAGGGAGTCTAGCAGTCCAGAACCAGCAACTAAATAGTAAAACATGCTTAATCTTAACTGAATATGCTGATTTGGTAAGCTAAATATCTAAACATAAAAATAAGTTAAATCTAAATTTAAATATTGAAAACAACATTTTTTTCTAGAAAGGTAACTTTAAATACCGTGAATAAATACTTATAGTTTTGTGAAATTTATATTTTGTAGCAAACAGTTGAAATAAGACAGTCATTTTTACAACAGCAAATTTACTGTCTTGTCCAGATTATAGTTACGTGGAAACTCCCTAGCCTGGGTAAGAACGGATTCGCCGAATCGAGAACAGATAAATATCAATTGCCGAAATCATGTCAATAGATGGATGATAGTAGTTAGACAAAGACAGCAATTGCCAATCTAAAAGTTTGAACACTGTTACTTTGAGTCCAAAAAAATACCAGACATAGTTTGTATATCTCCTAAAAAGCCAACTTGCCATAAATAAATATTGAAATTTATTATGCAAGTGTCTAAGTAAATTTAATATGACAAAATAACGATAGGATACTAGTATTAGGTCGGCGGAAATAAACAGACCACATTTCGACTACTTTGGCTGCGCTCAGTGACCATCTAGAATTGCTAAAAGGCTTGTGATATGACTATTCTTTCTTTTTCCTTTTGACTTTTGCCTTGTTGTACTAGTACAGCACAGCGTATACAGCGCTTTGTAGTGAGTAGATTTTAGTGATAACCTAAAAAATCACTTGATTTGCCTTATGTATATGGAATTTGGGCGGGAAATCTGTGGCAATCTCGACACCGCAGAGACACGAGAATGGTTAGTCACCAATGGTATAGGTGGTTACGCTTCTGGGACTGTGGCTGGTTTGCTAACCCGTCGCTATCACGGCTTACTTGTAGCAGCATTACAGCCACCATTAGGTCGTACTTTACTGCTGGCAAAACTAGATGAAACCGTTTTGTATGGCGATCGCTATTATCCCCTACATACAAATCGTTGGGCAGATCAAATCGTTAGCCCCCACGGTTATCGACACATTGAATCTTTTGCTTTAGAAGGTGCAATTCCCCTCTGGCGTTTTGCTGTGGCGGATGCTTTGTTAGAAAAGC
Organism: Nostoc sp. C96; assembly: GCF_059384975.1. NCBI lineage: Bacteria > Bacillati > Cyanobacteriota > Cyanophyceae > Nostocales > Nostocaceae > Nostoc > Nostoc sp. C96. The sequence goes on from NZ_CM182020.1 coordinate 5,601,197, forward strand.
GCATCTGGATGCAGCAAGGCGCAAACACAACATATATCCAATATGTTCTGCGGCGTGCTACCCAACCTTTGCACCTGACACTTAAAGCAATGGTCAACTACCGCGATTATCACAGTGACACCCACAGCAACGGCTGGCAAATGTCTATTGAGCAGGTAGAACAAGGGATTCGCATAACGGCTGATTCAAGTGCTACACCATTTTATTTGTTGAGCGATCAGGGCAACGCTTTACCCGTTCACAATTGGTACTATAACTTTGATTTGGCAGTTGAGCGTTATCGGGGCTTGAACGACAGAGAAGATCATCTCCATGCTGGCACTTTTGCCGTGAAACTCAATCCTGGAGAAGCAGTCACCTTTGTCGCCAGTACAGAAAAACTAGCAGATTTGCATGGTGAAACCGCACTCAAATTATGCCGCACTCAAGAGCAGAAACTAACAGAACTTTGGCAAAGTAATCGCCCCCTGGATGCTCAGGAGTCTCCCGCCTGGATTAACCATCTGGTACTAGCTGCTGACCAGTTTATTGTTGACCGCCCAGTAACAGAAGAAGGTCACGGCAAAACTATCATTGCTGGTTATCCCTGGTTTAGTGATTGGGGACGAGACACAATGATTAGTTTACCTGGGTTGACAATTACCACTGGCCGTCCAGAGGTTGCACGGGCAATTCTCCGAACTTTTGCTAAGTATGTAAACCAGGGAATGCTACCCAATCGCTTTCCTGATGCGGGTGAGCAACCAGAATACAATACAGTCGATGCGACACTTTGGTTCTTTGAAGCAATTCGCGCTTATGACAACGCCACAAACGACGATAATTTCCTGAGTGAATTGTTTCCTGTGCTTGTAGATATCATTTATTGGCACTGTCGCGGCACACGCTATGGTATCCACCTTGATCCTACAGATGGCTTACTTTATGCAGGTGTGACAGGCACACAACTAACTTGGATGGATGCCAAAGTTGGAGATTGGGTAGTAACACCGCGAATTGGCAAACCAATTGAAGTTAATGCCCTTTGGTATAATGCCTTACGCACAATGGCCAAGTTTGCCCGTCAACTGGGTAAACCACATCAAGAGTATGAGGCAATGGCAGACCGCACTTTAGCTAGATTTTCGCGCTTTTGGAATGAGGAGCGAGGTTACTGCTATGACGTAATCGATAGTCCTGATGGTGATGATGCGGCGTTGCGTCCAAATCAAATTTTTGCTGTGTCTTTACCAGAAAGCTCCCTCACACCAGCCCAACAAAAAAGCGTCGTAGAAGTTTGTGGACGAATGCTGCTGACTTCTCATGGATTGCGATCACTTTCTCCTGACCATCCCCAATACCAGGGAATATACGGTGGGAATCAGTATCAACGCGATGGAGCATACCATCAAGGAACAGTGTGGGGTTGGTTGTTGGGGTCATTTGTCCTCGCTCATCTGCGCGTCTACAAAAATCCACAACAGGCGCGGCAATTTCTCGAACCAATGGCTAATCATCTCACAGTACATGGGGTTGGTAGTCTCAGCGAAATTTTTGATGGGGATGCGCCGATGACTCCACGCGGATGTACTGCACAAGCTTGGACAGTAGCAGAAGTTTTACGCGCTTGGTTAGCGACTGAGAGTTGATCAGCTAAAACACGTCTAATACCGTTTCACTTTAAGTTTGATACAAATAGACCGCAGGGAGCAGGGAGCAGGGAGCAGGGGGAAAGAATGAAAGACCCATAAATTTGTTTCATTTTTTCGTGAAATGGGATAAATTACAGAATCACCCCTAAAGGTCGTTTTTAGTCATTAATTTTAGAGAAATGAGGTTTCAGAATGCCAGTGGTAGACACGAAGCTTTCTCGTACCTACTACTGGAATTGAGATGAGATTGTTGGTGTTTTGACAATGATCAATTGGAATTTTTATAAGGAAGATCGATTCTAGCAGTACCTACAGGAATTTCTCCTTGTAAACCAGTTCGTTTAGCTGTCACTCCATAGAGCAATATTCTCCCATCTAAAATCTTTGTTTGTACACCTGTTAATTGCACTTCTAAAGAACTACCAGAAGCAACTGGTTGGTCAAAAGTAATTGATAAACGTTCTTTAGTAATTTCTGTTTTAGCCCCAATCTCTTTACCCGATTCATCTACAACCCGGACATTACTAAAACGTTCCATTTGATTGGGTAGAGAAATCATTAAGTCTTGTACAGACATGCCCAGTACTGACACCTTAATAAAATGCGTATCATTTCGGACACCAGAGTTGGTGATACTGGGAACATTAATTGTATATGCAACTTGAGATGATAACGATGAATCTAGCTGTTGAGAGTTGGTCGGCGTAGCTATAGCTGTAGAGGCTGTAGAGAGTATTAACGCAGACAAACTACCATAAATTAAACTTTTCATAATTCAAGCCTTGATGTCGCTAAATCTGTCTAACTTAATACAGTAATTTATTGATATTAAAAAATGCTGAGAACAACATTAAAACTTTGTAAAATTACTCATTAAACACTCTTGTAAAATAATAAATTTTAAGGCTTACAATCCTTGCATATCAAGGAAAAAAGCCAAAAAATTTTCATAATCAAATATAATTTTTAGCAGATATAAAACACCCTCATGGTATGGGTGTTTTAAAAGCAAATCCCTCATTGGGAATGGGGAATACAATAGAAATTGATACTTTAAAAATATTTTGTTAGTAATAAATTAAAGATTTTTTCAGCAAAAGCTTTAATTATATTCAGGAAAAACTCATTTTTCTCAAGCGTTGTGCGATTAAAGTTAAATTATGTAAAGCGGTGCTTGGATATTTTTTAAAGCAACAACTTATGTAGGGCAATTTGAGGAAATTAGTTGCTATAAAAATCTAGTTTGATTACTGAACATAATTATGTAGGGGTGAATAAGCAACAGGTAACAGAGAAAAGCAAAGACGGCAGCTATAAATGCAAATACGAATCCTATATATATGAGATATTCCCATGAATTTTGCCGGAAATTTTCCCAGAAAATTAGTCGAGTTTTTTGTAGTCAGAATTGACCCTGCTTCACTTCATTTCCGGTTGACTGTTGGTATCGTTATGATTGTGACGTTCGGACTAAGTAGCTTTACGATCTGGGCAGGTTGGGAAATCAGACAGTTTCTGATGATTGCTCATCAAAATTATGGTATGGCTGATGATGCTCAACTGTTGACGATGATTCAAAGTTTGGGAATAATGGGCGTTTGCTCACTTACTACTACAATTGTTTTGACAGCGTTGTTTATTAAGCGATCGCTTTTACCATTACAACAGATGAATCAATGGGCAGAAACCTGCACCAATGAATTGATTCCCCACCAGCTAGGCTTAAACCAAACACCAAGCGAAATTCAGGAGTTAGCCCAGACATGGATGGAATTTTTAACCAGGCTTTCCGAAGCCAAAGAACAGCAGCGCCAGTTGTTCAGCGATTTAGCCCATGAATTACGCACACCTCTGAGCATGGTTTATGGATATCTGCAAAGAAGTTTACAACGCAGTCATAATTTAGCCGCTTCCCAGAAAGAAACTCTCGAAATGGCTGTTTCTGATGCGGAAAGAATGAATTATATTTTGCAAGACTTACTATATTTAGCACGGGCAGACAACAGCACAATTCCTTGTCCCTGGGAAACTGAACCTTTATTACTCAATGATTTGCTTACAGCTATAGCTGAGATGACCGAAAAATTTCATCATCGGTTAATTCAGCTAGAAATCCCACCTTTTCCGATTGAAGTCAAGGCAGAACGTCACCAGCTAATGCAGATATTAAGCCATTTGATTGGCAATGCAGTTAAATACTCAGATGTGGGTGAGCCAATTACCTTGCAGCTAACTCAAGTTAATGGTTGGGCAATGATTCAAGTCAGCGACAAAGGATGTGGTATCCCTTTATTAGAACAGTCCCGCATTTTTGAACCATTTTATCGAGTAGATGCGTCTCGTACCCGTTCCACAGGCGGCACTGGTATGGGTTTATGTATCGTCAAACGCCTTGTAGAGTGCATTGGCGGTACAATCGAACTTTGTTCAGAACTGGGGAATGGCAGTATTTTTATTTTGAAATTACCTACATTATGAGGAAGGAACAGGTAATATGTGACAGAGTTAAAAGTCTTGTGCTGTCTTAGTTTTATAAATATTTTATTACAGAGTTGAATTTCAAGATAGCGATCGCTATTTCATAACCAAACGCCTAAATCAATCATCAAAGGAGTTTACGCACCTATGTCAAATAATAACTTTACACTTTCTCGTAACCTAGTACGCAACTTATCGATCATATCCTTGAGTTTTCTACTTCTGTATGGCGCATCCCGTGTCATGTTTCCCACTCCCGCCAGTGATATCTCAACTACGACACCTCAGAATAAACAGGTAGCTGTTTTCGCTGGTGGTTGCTTTTGGGGAATGGAAGCAGTTTTTGAGCATCTCAACGGTGTTTCTGATGTTGTTTCTGGCTTTTCTGGTGGCGATGCAACCACCGCAGACTATACCCTTGTGAGTTCTGGATTTACTAATCACGCGGAATCAGTAAAAATCACTTATGATCCATCAAAAATTTCCTACGATCAACTATTAAAAGTTTACTTTTTAGTAGCCCATGACCCAACACAATTGAATCGCCAAGGGCCTGATTCTGGTAGACAATATCGTTCAGTGATATTTTTTGCTAACAATGAGCAAAAACAAGAAGCACAAAAATATATTGATCAACTCAATCAACAGAAAATCTTTAACAAGCAAATTGTCACCGAAATAAGTCCATTACAAGGTTTTTATCAAGCTGAAGAATATCATCAAAACTATATTGTGCGTAATCCTGATAGTCGCTATGTCGTAGCAAATGACTTGCCAAAATTAGCTAAACTTGAAACCACGTTTCCAGAAATTTATACTAAATAGAATTTGCTGAAAAAGTTATTTGTGCGGGTGTTCATCTCCCCGACTTTTTCAAAAAGTCGGGGAGCTATAACCTTTCTACAACAACTCAGACAGCCTTAAAAGATTGACTTCAGAACTAGAAATGCACTAACCCATAAAATCAAACTCATAGGTGCGCCGATGAGAACTCCGGCGATCGCCCAACCGCGTTGATGTTCTTTAAAATGTTCAATACTGCGCCATTGTCTACTTCTCCAAGCCCATTCATTGCCTTTTGCCCCCATAGCGATCGCCATAAACCAACCAATTTGTGGTACAAAACAAAACAATCCGCACCATACCTGATTAGTCCATAACCAAAACCAAGGTAATAAAAACGCCCCCCAATTCCATCCCAAAATCTCTTCTGGTACAGGTTCCGTAGAATTAATCCCACAACCAGAATTATTAATTATTTTATGGCTGACAGGTTTAACAACCAAATTAGATTTTAAAGTATCAAGTGCTTGGCGGGCATTACTAAAGCGTTGTTCCGGCGCAGGTTCAGTCATCTTTTGCAACCAGCGCACAAAACTAGAACTTGCGGTCACTCGGTCAGCGAATTGTATCCGTAAATCTTGTTGTGGTAAATCACCAGGGGGAACACCAGTTAATAAATGAATTAACGATGCACCCAACGCATACAAGTCAGATGCAGGAACAGCCCGACCGCCAAATTGTTCGATTGGCGCATAACCATAAGTTCCAACCACCGTAAAGGTCACACCTTCTTTAGCAGCTTTATCTTGAACTGCACCGAAATCTACCAAATATACCTGATTATCTTCACCCCAAATTAAATTACTGGGCTTGATATCCCGGTGTAACACACCAGGATTCAATTCATGCAGATATATCAGAATTTTTAAAACCTCAGTCGCAATTTTCCTGGCGTGCTTTTCTGTACAGCGTTTACCAACTGCAAGTTTTTCTTTGAGCGATTCCCCAGGAATATATTCTTGGACTAAGCCAAACCACAATGTGTGGTCATCAACACAAAAATAATCAATGTATTGCGGAATGCGCGGATGTTTTAGCTGTTTGAGAACTTGTGCTTCCCTCTCAAACAACTTCAAGTCATCCCACTGGACAGTTCCGCCGAAAGCCAAAAGTTTGACCACAACTAATGATTCTTCCCCTTCAGCAGCTTGTAAATCTTTGGCCAGCCAAGTTTGGCGAATGCCATTATTACCGAGTTGCCGTTGGATTTGATAACGGTGGTGTAATATCTGTTCTATTTGCAGCATCTAACACCTGTTGGCAGTTTACGCTAAGGTGATTCCCCTACTATTCCAGGATAGACATTACACAGATAATTTGGGGGCAGATGTTTACCAAAACTCAACTAAGAATCGGAATCAGGCTGATTTAGTCAGCCAAACTTGGCTTCTAACCAAAAATCTCCTTTATGTTTCGATTCATAAACTTCGGTAATTAGCTGATAAAAGTTTGGGTGTGGTTTTGGGAAAAGTGGTGAGACAAACAGATGTTGTCGTTATCGGTAGCGGTGTCGGTGGTTTAAGTTGTGCGGCGATTAGCTCAGGTTGCGATCGCTCTGCCGCCAGCTGCATTACGCTAATTATTACTCCTCAAATTTGTAATAGATGTTGATGTGTGATGTAGAGACAAATTTCTGTCTCTACATTCTTTATCGAATCAGCACTCAACACTTATACAGGCTTTTTCCCGATAATAGTCCGGTGACGGGGGTCACTGGCGACTTCAATTGTGGGTGAAAAACCTATTTCTTCCAAAGCTGCTTGAATATCGAAACCATAGTAATCATCACTCCAAGGTTCCGTACTTTTCATTAAAGTAAACAGGGCAGGTGGGAGATTTTGAATTACAGGCGATCGCGGGTTATTATCTACCAAGGCAATATAACCACCAGGCCTGAGAAGTCGTTTAGCTTCTAGGAAAATCTCTTTGCTGGCATAGCTTGGCAATTCATGACATACAAACTGGAGTGTCACCAAGTCAAAGGAATTATCTGGTAAGCCTGTCTTTTCGGCTCTACTATGAACCCACTGAGAAATTTCATTATTCACATCTCTCGCCTTAGCCACAGCCAGCATATAGGGCGATAAATCTAAACCAACAGTCCGAATTGGCTGTTCTTGTTTCTCTTGATAATAACGATGCAGTGCCATCGTCGATAAACCTATCGAGCAGCCAATGTCCAGAATTTCTCTCACCTGCAAAGGGCCGTAAGCTGCCAAAACATCATGAAAAGTGCCTCTGAGTCTGCCATGAGCCGCTTCCCAAGTCAGATTTTCTTGCGGCCAAACACGCAAAGACATAGCGTAAGTGGCTGACTCCGCTTCAAAAGCCGCTTCCCAGCAAAGATTACCCTCAGCGTAAGCGTGGAATGGTACTTTGTAATATTCTGGATACACAACTTCCGGGTTCGTAACTGCACCTAGGAGTTGTTTGGTCATCAGTCCTTGCAGTGCTTCAGCGTTTTTGCGCCAGGGAATTCCGTTTTTTTCTGCTGTTGTGATTAATACTTGTCTAGCTTGGTATTTCATCACATTGTAAACAGGTTTGGTATGGATCAGCAGATTAACGAACTTGGAGAGTATGCTTTCACCAGCCCAATCAGGTTTGATTTTATTTTTCATCAGTTTGAGGAAATGAAGCGATAATTGCCTATACCTCTATTTTAGGTTTGATCGCTGCTTTCAAAAGCATCGTTTTTTCTATTCTTATTTCTAACTTTTCCCATTCAAGACTCTTGTGTTTTTTAACACTCGTGGGCTAATACAGCCTATTTTAAGTAAATGAGGTATAAGTGTAAAACCCAAAACTATGTAGAGACGTAAAATGTAACGCCTCTACAGTATTTCATGAATATGCAAACTGCTGTAAGATTTACTGTCGTTTCAGCTAATGACTATTTTTATCTAAGAGAGTTTCAAATTCTGCTTGCAAAGCCCTAATATCTGCAAGTCTGGCTACAACTAAATTATTTTGTCCTGCGTCACTTAAACGCGCTTTCCAATATTGAATACTCTCGGAATGATTCACCCAAAACCGAACAACTGTGTCTACTACTTGGTCTAAATCCCAGCCCCATTTTGCAGGTACAGGTTCCACCGTTTCTATAAACGCATCTAGTGTACATATATGAGTTCCAAGATATTCCACGCCTAGATACAGTGGTTTTTGCATACTCTGTTGTTGATGGTTGAAAAACTGCAAAACTGGAGATACCCCGACAATATCAAAAGTGTATTTCATTTGGTTCCTCCCAACAGGTTATTACTTACAAAGAGATTTGGCTTGTGATAATTATGGCTTGTGAATGTCTAATTTTATCTCTGTAAAACAGCCTATTTTTGCTTTATATCTCAGGAAATAAACTTCTTTATTTATTAGCACTCCTCAGCTTAGAGTGCTAATTTAAATCATATTTAATTGCTGTCCTATAAAAGAGTTTCAGGCATCTTTTGAGAAAAGTGAATTAGTTTTAATATATTTTTAATTTTCTGATTTTAAATCTTACATTTTGTACCGCATCTAAAACCCCTAATCTTAATCATGGGGATTTCCTTGTTTTTGGCGATACACTCACTTGTACTCAACGTAGTCTAAGAGTGCAGCCAAAGTAGCTGATCGAAGTCTTCCCCATTCCCTGTTGTTTTTTAATTTTTCGTATTGCATTTTACGAAAAGTTCTTTGCCATCAAGTCCTAAATTACTTGATATATAAGCTATAGTGTTGTCTGCATAATTGCTAATACTGAGATAGGAGTTATATAATGCGTCAGATATTACCTTTATTCGTAAGTATCATAACTGTTGCCGGTTTGAGTGCTAATACTGTGACGCTGGCAAATACACAATCTCAGCTTGGCAAAACATATTTAGCCCAAAAACTCAACTGTAACGATCCGCAAACTCAATCAGAAATGAATATCTGCTCTCAGTTGTCATATCAAAATGCCGATAAAAAATTAAACCAAGTTTATAAACAACTGTTACCAAAATTGTCAAAGACTAGACAAAAAAAATTAATTGCTGCACAGTTAGCCTGGATTAAGTTTCGTGACGCTAGTTGTGAGTTTGAACGCAGTGCATACGAAGGGGGAAGTATTGCACCTAATATTTATGCTGGCTGCTTGGAAGAAGCTACAAAACAGCGTACTCAACAATTACGTGAGTATCTCCAACGTGACGATTATTAACAAGAAGATAGGAGGGAAAAGGGAAAAGTATTTGATGAAGCAGTTTTTTTGGTTTGGTGTTTTACCTAAACTGATAACTGTTTTTTTGTAAAAAAATGTAAAGTGAATTCAAAATAAAATTGCTTTTAATTAAGCGATCGCAATCCGTTAAGTCACTCACTGCGGTAGTCTAGATGAAAGTGAATGTATCGCCTGGTTTGACATAACGTTATTATGACTTCAGTTGTTTCCAGTGCAACCCGCACTATTCGTATTGGTTCTCGTAAAAGTCAACTTGCTCTAGTTCAAACATACTGGGTAAGAGAGCAACTACAAAGCAGCTTCCCAGATATCACTTTTGAAGTCCACACCATGTCTACCCAAGGCGACAAAATCTTAGATGTAGCGTTGGCGAAGATTGGCGATAAAGGACTTTTTACTAAAGAACTCGAACTGGGAATGATCAACAAGGAAATTGACTTTGCGGTTCATTCCCTCAAGGATCTGCCAACTAATTTACCAGAAGGTTTAACACTAGCGGCAATTACAGAACGGGAAAACCCCGCTGATGCTCTAGTTGTGCATGAAAAACACAAAGACAAGCAAATTGAAACTTTGCCAGCAGGTGCAGTGATTGGGACATCATCACTACGACGGTTAGCGCAATTACGCCATCGTTTTCCTCACTTTACCTTTAAAGATGTGCGCGGTAACTTAAATACCCGGTTGGCAAAACTGGATGCTGGTGAATACGATGCTTTGATTTTAGCAGCCGCAGGTTTACAACGTTTGGGGATGGGCGATCGCGTGCATCAAATTCTCCCTAAAGAAATTTCTCTCCACGCTGTGGGACAAGGTGCCTTGGGGATAGAATGTCGTGCTGATGACAAAGATTTGATATCCTTACTCAAAGCTATTGAACATCCCCAGACACGCGATCGCTGTTTAGCAGAGAGAGCATTTTTACGGATTCTTGAAGGTGGTTGTCAAGTACCCATCGGTGTAAATACAGAAATTCATGATGGCAATTTAACCCTCACAGGTGTAGTCGCCAGTGTCGATGGCCAAAACATCGTCAAAGATACCGTAACAGGAACAGCCTCTAATGCTGAAGCGTTGGGTGCAGAATTAGCCAAACTTCTGCGGGAACAAGGCGCACAAGAAATTCTTGAGCAAATCTTCGCCGAAATCCAACGGGGTTCTTAAAATACTGGCAAACAGATGTGGTTAGATAAGAATTGAGCCAAAAGGATGAAGTGTAAAGGATACAGGATAAAAAATCGGTACATGACTCACCCGTAATTAGCGCGGCAAAGATGCGTTGTTTCCGAGATTCCTGCCCCATTCTTGCATCGGAGCAGTACCTTTATACTTCAGACTTCCAACTTCAGAATTTTCATAAATATTAGGCAGAACCGGGGAAACAACAAAGACCATGCGGATTCTATTCGTTGCAGCAGAAGCAGCTCCCGTTGCGAAAGTAGGAGGAATGGGTGATGTTGTGGGAGCATTACCTAAAGTCTTAAGAGAAATGGGGCATGATGTCCGCATATTCCTGCCTTATTACGGGTTTTTACCAGATAAAATGGAAATTCCCAAAGACCCAATTTGGTGGGGATATGCCATGTTTCAGGACTTCGCAGTTTACGAAAGTGTACTGCCTGGTACTGATGTTCCCTTGTATTTATTTGGACATCCTGTATTCAATCCCCGCCGCATCTATTCGGGAGAAGACGAAGATTGGCGGTTTACCTTTTTTGCGAATGGTGCGGCTGAGTTCTGCTGGAATTACTGGAAGCCAGATATCATCCACTGTCATGATTGGCATACAGGGATGATACCCGTATGGATGCACCAAGACCCAGATATCACCACAGTGTTTACGATTCATAACTTGGCTTATCAAGGGCCGTGGCGTTGGTATCTAGATAAAATTACTTGGTGTCCTTGGTATATGCAGGGACACAATACAATGGCAGCTGCGGTACAATTTGCTGACAGGGTGAATACTGTTTCCCCAACCTATGCCGAACAAATTAAAACACCTGCTTACGGCGAAACCATCGAAGGTTTACTGTCATTTATTAGTGGTAAGTTATCAGGAATTGTGAATGGGATAGATACTGAGATTTACAACCCGGCTGACGATAAATATATTACTCAGACCTTCACTACCGACACTTTAGATCAACGTAAGAAAAACAAAGTTGCTTTACAAGAAGAAATGGGTTTAGAGGTCAACTCTCAAGCCTTTTTAATTGGTATGGTTAGCCGATTAGTAGAACAAAAAGGCTTGGATTTGGTCATCCAAATTTTAGACCGGTTCATGGCATACACAGATGCCCAATTTGTGTTGTTAGGGACAGGCGATCGCTATTATGAAACTCAAATGTGGCAATTAGCATCGCGCTACCCCGGACGTATGGCGACTTATTTGCTGTATAACGATGCCCTATCCCGGCGGATATATGCTGGAACTGATACCTTCTTAATGCCTAGCCGTTTCGAACCTTGTGGAATTAGCCAAATGATGGCCATGCGCTACGGTTCGGTTCCCATCGTCCGCCGCACCGGGGGATTAGTTGACACCGTAACCCACCACGACCCCATCAACGAAGCTGGTACAGGTTATTGCTTCGACCGCTACGAACCATTAGATTTGTTCACCTGCATGATCCGCGCTTGGGAGGGTTTTCGTTTCAAACCTCAGTGGGGCGAACTGCAAAAACGCGGTATGAATCAAGACTTTAGTTGGTATCGTTCAGCCAAGCAGTACGATAAGCTGTATCGTTCAATGTTTGGTTTACCAGAACCAGAGGAAGCAGCACCACAGCCAGAGTTAGTTTTGAATCAATAGGTTTTTTAAACGCAAAGTAGCGCAGAGTTAAACGCAGAGGAACACAGAGAGTTTTTGTTTTGCTTCTGCGTTTATCTGCGTTTAATTATTCTCTAAATGCAATGACTGAGGAAATCCAAAGAGCCGATAATGATTCGCCCTCCGGGTTCGCCACTTTGGCGGGACGGAAACCGACACCGCCAAGTGGACTCACCGTGGAAGGAAATTTTAGAAGCATACTTTCCCCAAGAGATGCAATTTTTCTTCCCCCAAACAGCCGCACTCATTAATTGGGAACGTCCCCACGAATTTCTCGACAAGGAATTTCAACAAATCGCCCGTGAAGCCGAACTTGGTAGAAGATACGCAGATAAATTAGTCAAAGTTTGGCAAATGGACGGGGAAGAAGTTTGGCTGTTAATTCATGTCGAAATCCAGGCGAAACCAGAAGACAATTTCGCCGAAAGGATGTTTTTGTACAACCTGCGAATTTTTGATAAATTTGCCAAACCAGCCATCAGCCTAGCCATTTTATGTGATGCTGACTCCATTTGGAGGCGTAATCAATACAGTTACAATTATCCTGATTGCAGTCTGGTTTTTCAATTCGGCACTGTCAAATTACTGGACTATCAAAATCATTGGACAGAATTAGAAACCAGCGATAATCCTTTTGCGACAGTTGTTATGGCGCATTTAAAAACGCAGCAAACCAGCAAACAGCCAGGAGAACGGAAAAATTGGAAATTCAGTTTAATTCGGCGACTTTATGAACAAGGGTTGGCAGAAAGAGATATTCGTAACCTCTATCGTTTTATCGATTGGGTTATGATTTTACCAAAAGCATTAGAAGCAGAATTTTGGCAAGACTTTAAGTTATTCGAGCAGGAGCTTACTATGCCTTACATAACTACAGGCGAGCGCATTGGCTACGAGCGAGGAAAAGAAGAAGGCAAACAAGAACAAACACAAACACTTGTTTTTAGGTTACTGCAAAGAAGGGTGGGCAATTTACCTGACGAAGTTCGTCAACAAATTCAAAGTCTTTCTTTAGAACAATTGGAAGCACTGAGTGAGGCTTTATTAGATTTTAGTGCGATCGCTGATTTACTCAACTGGTTACAAGCAAATCAAACAGTTTAATTTGTGTAAGCAAAATTAATTATTGGGAAAGGCTTTTACCTCTCCCAGAACAATAAAAAACTCAAAAATATCTAGGTTGATTAACCCACTCCCAAATAATTCTTTACAATTTGCAAAATTCTCTCGGCTGCATGACCATCACCGAAAGGATTAATCGCATTAGCCATTGCGTCATACGCAGTAGGGTTACTCAACAACTCCGCCGCCACCGCCAAAATACTCTCGCTTTCCGTTCCTACTAGTTTTGCTGTACCCGCCGTCACCGCTTCAGGACGTTCTGTAGTTTCTCGCAAAACTAAAACTGGTTTACCTAAACTTGGTGCTTCTTCTTGCAAACCACCAGAGTCAGTTAAGAGAAAATGCGATCGCCCAATTGCCCCCACTAATTCGGCATAATCTAAAGGTTCGGTCAAAAATACTCGCGGATGTTGCCCTAATAATGCTTGCAATGGTTCCCTAACTGTCGGGTTGCGGTGAAGAGGTAACACTAAAGCAGTATCGGGAAACTTATCTAATATTTGCAGAAAACCGTGAGCGATCGCTTGTAATGGTTCTCCCCAATTTTCCCGGCGATGAACTGTAGACAACAACACGCGATATTCATTCCAGTTCAACCCCGGTACATTACAAGCTGGTTGACTCGCCGCCACATTCAACAGTGCATCAATCACTGTATTCCCCGTCAAGTGAATTTCGCCCAACACCCCAGAACGTTGTAAATTCTCCACAGCCAAAGTTGTTGGCGCAAAATGCAGTTGCGTAATTTGCGAAATTAACCGTCGATTCGCTTCTTCTGGATAAGGATTATAAATATTATCTGTTCTTAACCCTGCTTCTACATGTCCCACAGGAATTTTTTGATAAAAAGCTGCCAAAGCCGCCGCAAAAGCTGTTGTCGTATCTCCTTGGACGATAACTAAATCTGGTTTATTTTTTTGAAATAACTCTTCTAATCCTCGCAAACTGCGGCAGGTAATATCATTTAAAGATTGTTGAGGCTGCATAATCTCTAGGTCTTCATCGGCTTTGAGGTTAAACAGTTGCATTACTTGTTCAACCATCTCTCGATGCTGTCCAGTTAAAATTACTTGCAAGGCAAAACTGGGAGATTTTTGAAAAACCTGAATCACAGGCGCTAATTTAATCGCCTCTGGACGTGTACCTAAGATAATGGCAACTCGTTTTTGATTAGTCATGGGTCAATAGTCAAGAGTCAATAGTCAATAGTAAATACTCAATCCCGACAAATGACAAATGACTAAGGACTAAAAATGAAAAAACCCGGCTGAACCGGGCAGATGTACTGTTTGTCGTGTTTAACGAGATAGTTATTTGATTTCACAGGTTAAAGGACAAGCGGCATATACAGAAGTCTGTTGCATTTCTTCAGATTCTCCATGCAACCAACTTAACCACTTGATTTGGCTTGGATGTACACCTTTGATGGTGAGGACAGCAGCAGCGATCGCCACTGCCAAAATATTGAACAAAATTAACCCACCACCTACTAGTAAAACTGCACTAACAGGCATGACAGATTGTAAAACAATCGACAACAGACATCCGACCGTAGCCATCAAAACAACTAATGGAAAACCGACAACTAACAAACATACTGCCAACGTGAAAGTCCATATCAAAAAGCTTTTAATCATCATTAAGGAGTAGGTCTTTCCGAGATTAGAGCTTTGAGCCGAAACCATGACTTTTCCTCCTACAGGTACACAGCAATAAACGTAAATTTTCAGTTAGATACCGCTGTTTGCGAATCAACTGATTCCTTCAGTGAATTCCAGTATATAAACAGGACTAGGAAAAATGAGCATTTAGTAACTTAACTTTACAGTTAATTTTTTGTAATTATGAATGTAAAGTTCAGTTGCTTTCTTGCTAGATCACTAGTTCCTGCCATCTACCTCAAGGAGTAGAAGCCATATAAGATGAGCTTGCCCAAGATATTTTCCCCGCCTCAAATTGATCCCCTTAATATTTCTTATAAAAAATAGGATTGTCTCTCATAATTCATTTATCCGTCTGAAAAAAATACCTGCTGCTGATTTGGCTTTTAATTGCTAGTAAATTGCCGTGATTTTAGGGAAAATTTTCTCATCTAAAAGCAAGAGATTTTCAAGATTTAATTAAAGTATTAATTGTATCTTGAATTTAACAGGGTTATTACTGAAGGATATCTCAGGATATAGTGTGCTAAACAGGTGTATATGGACTTAATGTGTTTCTAACATAATGGCAAAACTTGCATGTCATATAAAAAAGTATACTAGCAGCTATGCCAAATGTAACGAAATGTTGCTTTAAAGTTCTCAGGTAAGGAACAGCAACAAACCTGCTGTCTGCCGTCCTTAGAACCACCAAGATAGCTTTTTTGCAGATTCAACTTGATAACTGCTTAATTTTGAAGATATATGACAGAAACATCGCCACCAGCCAATTCCAATCCTGTTGCTTCTCGGAATGTGCCACCCATGCCACCGCCACCACCATCATTAATGACACAGCGGCAGCATACACAAACGTTGGATATGTCAACTCATCGAAATACAACCCAACCTGCACCACCGCCACCAGCCGCAGGTCATCGTCCGGGAACTCCTCCACCAGCGGCTAAAAGCAATCCTACTGGATTAAGTTTGGCGCAAATTATCAAAGAAGCTTTTGATAATGGTTATTCCGATGTTCACTTGGGTGTAGGTGAAGTTCCGCGTTTCCGCAACCGTGGCGAAATTCAACCAACCGAGTATCCAGAAACAGATCATGAAACTTTCATGGCTTGGTTGCGAGAGGTAATGACGGAAGCAGAAATTCAGCGATTTGAAGAACACCTAGAATTTGATGGTGCAACTCAGTATGAATTCGCCCGTGTACGGATTAATGTTTTTGGCTCCATGAAAGGCCATGCACTGGTGCTACGGTTAATTCCCCTGAAAATCTTATCGATGGAACAGTTGAGATTACCGCCAGTTTTCCGCGATATCTGCCACTCTCATAAAGGCTTAATCTTAGTCACTGGGCCAACTGGTTCGGGTAAATCAACAACTATGGCGGCGATGATTGACTATATTAATCGAGAAATGGCCAAGCACATCATCACCATTGAAGATCCTGTGGAATTTGTTCACCAAAGCCGCAAGTCGTTGGTCAAACAACGGGAAGTGGGAATGCACACCCGCAAATTTGATAATGCTTTAAAAGCTGCTTTACGGGAAGATCCAGATTTGATTCTGGTGGGGGAAATGCGGGATAAAGAAACAGTCAATACCGCCTTGAAAGCTGCCCAAACAGGTCACTTGGTAATGGGAACCTTGCACACCAACAGTGCAGTAAAAACGATTGAACGGATTCTCAATTTATACTCTGGTGAAGAACAGGATGCTATGCGGGTAGCCTTGGCAGAATCTTTAGTAGCCATCATCGCCCAAGGATTATGTCGCACGACCGATGGTAAACGAGCTGCATTCCACGATATCTTAATTAACACTGAGGCGGTTAAAGAATGGGTCAAAGACGGTAAGTATGATGAAATTGGTGAACTGATGAAACAAGCCGGTTTCGACGGTATGATTACGATGAATCAGTCGCTACTCAATCTTTACCAAGAAGGTCGCATTACAGAAGAAACAGCTTTAGAAATGTCACCGACTCCTAACGAAATGGCTCAGTTTCTCCGAGGACGAGTTTAATTACAGTAAAGGTAAAAAGTAATCCGCCTCTACTTTTTACCTCCAAGTTCCCCAACCCCTGTAACTAACTTGACTACACCTAAACTCTTTTTACCGAAAGTTTTCAAAGGCATTGCCTTATTTACACCCGGAGGCGACTTAATTTATTGCATCGACCCGAATAAACAGGGTCGATGGCATTTGCATTTGTGCGCTGCTTTACAAGAAATTCTCGATTTACCAGAACCGCCGCATTTTTTAGTTCCTTGTTATACGGCCACCGTTGACCACTGGTTAGATCCGCATACTCAGCAAATTCGGACTTTTGCAGAAGCATATCCAGCGGTGCTGCAACATCAAGCTTTATTAAATGTAATTTTTGGCACAGGTGATTTAATCTGGCAAGCCGCACCTTGGCAAGATGGTTTATGCGATCGCATGGTGTTGGCGACTTATCGTTCCACATTTCCCCAACTGTGGGAAGACCACGACTTAATTATTAACTTAGACTTATCAGAAAAGGCTCCCAAATATTATCCACCAGTGAAAGCCACACAAAACGTACAGCAAAAAACTCAATGTTACGTTTTGCGTTTATTTATTGCCGGTCATAGTGCCAATACAGAACGGATTCTGCATAATTTACACGAAATGTTAGAGCGATCGCTCAAATATCCCTACACATTAAAAGTGATTGATGTTCTAACTCATCCAGAACAAGCAGAAATTGATCAGGTGTCTGCAACTCCTACTCTCGTAAAAGTTTGGCCTCAACCGATTCGCCGCATCGTTGGCGATTTAGATAACGCTGAGAAAATCTTCCAGATGTTAGGCGCTACAGAAAAGTTATAAAAAATTCATCAGATTTGATATTGAGGCTCACAAAAAAAGCTTCAATTAGTTTTACCGAAGCGCCTGTAGCTATTAAATTTAATTTTTTATTTAGCTTTTCCATTCAATAAACTCTGTATATTCCTCGGTAATTTGGGGAGTAATCTGCGTAAAAAACTAAGCTTTGTAGTTAGAAAACCCCTACTTTCTACTTAGATCAAAAATCAACTTTAATTTTTATAGTTTAATCACATACTGTCTTGACAGGTATCAGATTTTCATGCTTTATAATTAAATAATTACAGTAACTCGATGGAGATACTGTAGATAATGGGGTAAATATTTGATGAATAAGTCGCAGCATCCGGCTCGATGGGGAATTTTTCAAATTGAGCATATATATACTTGCATTGAAAAAACTGGACAGGTAATGCAAGTTTTGTCTCAGCAAATTATAGGAATCTGGTTAAATCAACACGCTGTTAAAAGGTTCACCTATTTATTCTTTTTAGGTACACTTTTAAGTGTAGCGATTACCGCCTGTTCTGGAAGTTATTCTGCTGCGGAACCAGAAATAAAGTTGAGGTTAGTTTCTTTCTCTGTCACAAAAGCCGCCCATGACCAAATAATTCCGAAATTTGTCGAAAAGTGGCAGAAAGAACACAATCAAAAAGTAATTTTTGATCAAAGTTATGCAGGTTCTGTTGCTCAAGCTGCTGATGTGATTGCTGGTAAGCAAGAAGCTGATATAGTACACTTAGCCCTGCCTTTAGATGTTATTAGAATTCAACAAGCTGGGTTAATTAAATCTAGTTGGCAAATTAGAACCCCCAGAAATGGTATTGTTAGTAGATCAGTTGCAGCAATTGTTACCCGCGAAGGCAATCCGAAAGGGATTAAAACTTGGGCAGACTTAGCTAAAACCGACGTGAAATTAATTGCAGCTAACCCTCAAACTTCTGGGATTGGTATTTGGGAATTATTAGCTTTTTGGGGTTCAGTCACTCAAAATGGTGGAGATGAAGCGACAGCTTTAAAATATATTACAAAGGTCTATCAAAATACTGCTGCGCTCACAAAAGATGCTCGTGAAGCTAGTGATTTATTTTTCCAACAAGCCCAAGGTGATGTTTTAATTACCTATGAAAATGAGGTAAGTTTAGCTGAAAAAACAGCCTTGAAACTACCTTATATTATCCCAGAAATAAATATTTCGATAGATAATCCTGTAGCTGTAGTTGATCAAAATGTTGATAAACACAAAACAAGAAAAGTTGCAGAAGCATTTGTAGATTTCCTTTATTCTTCAGAAGCTCAACGGGAATTTGCGAAATTACAATATCGTCCAGTGAATCCCACAGTTACCCAAGAAGTAGCATCACAATATCCCCCAATTCAAACTTTATTTACAGCCCAAGATTTAGGGGGTTGGGATATGATTAAAACAAAATTTTTGGAAAACGGGGCAATTTTTGACCAAGTTAAAGCTAACAGTAAAACGTAAAGCATAAATCAGATGATTAGAGATTTTGCTACCCAGATTGAGGACATAGTTGTTAGCTTTTGATTTATTTAGTAAATTACTAATTGTATGAATTTTATTTCGCAATTTAAAAATAATCTATGCTTGATCTTTTTGCTTGTGACTAGCTACAGCATTACAGCTTGTAGTAGTAATGAAGAAAAGCAGAAACAAGTAAGTATTGATGGTGCGGCTGTAGGTTTTCCGATTTCTTTAGCAGTGGCGGAAGAGTATCATAATGTGAATGCTGATGCTGTAGTTAGCGTTGCTTCTAGTGGAACTGGAGGCGGAATTAGTAAATTTTGTGCAGGTGAAATTGATATTGTGGGTGCTTCTCGTACCATTCGAGATGAAGAAATTGCCAAATGTAAAAGTAAAAATATTGAATTTTTGGAAATTCCTATTGCTTTAGATGGCATAGCAGTTATTGTCAATAGTCAGAACGATTTTGTGAAATGTCTGACAGTTGATGAATTAAAAACCATCTGGAGTGCCAAATCAGATGGGAAAATTTTAACTTGGAATCAAGTTAATCCTAAGTTTCCCAATGAGAAAATGAAACTTTATGCACCTGCATCTGATACAGGTACATTTGATTATTTTACTCAAGCGGTAACAGGTAAAGCGAAAAATGGTCGTACAGACTATACTCCCAGCCACAATCAAAATACTTTGGTACAAGGAATTGCAGGTGATAAATATTCTTTAGGTTACGTTGGGATTTCTTACTACATTCAAAATCAAGATAAGCTAAATTTAGTGGCTGTGGAAAATCCTAATGGCAAATGTGAAAAACCTGTACCAATAGACAATGTAGTCAGAAATATTTACACACCTTTATCTCGTCCTTTGTTTATTTATGTGAGTAAAAAATCCTTAGATACAAAGCAAACAGTGAGAGAATTTGTCGATTTTTATTTAGAAAATTCGTGGAAATGGGTAGACAGTGCTGGTTATGTTGCCTTACCTGATGAAGCCTACGTGAAAGTAAAGCAGAAATTCATTAAGGTGGAAACTGGTACAAAATTCAAAAAAGCTAAACCAGGTCAACCAATTACTAATTTTATTTAAGTTATTGATTTATGAGCGCCATAAATAATCAAAATGGATTTCAGGAAGATTCTAGGCGATCGCTAGAAAAAAAACCATCAGAAGATATTACCGAAAAGATTATTGCCGCAATCTTATTTTGTTGTGGTTTAGTTTCTGTACTAACTACATTTGGCATTGTCATTATTATCTTTCAGGTAACATTTGAGTTCTTCCAAGAAGTCCCACTCTCTGACTTTTTTCTGGATACGAAATGGACACCTTTATTTGCTGAAAGACATTTTGGTATTTGGCCTTTAATTAGTGGGACTTTTTTAACCACTATCACAGCTATGGCTGTAGCTATTCCTTTGGGTTTATCTTCAGCAATTTATTTAAGTGAATATGCCCAACCTAAAGTAGCTGCAATTTTGCGTCCCGCAATGGAACTTTTAGCAGGGATACCAACAGTTGTTTATGGCTACTTTGCCCTGTTATTTGTTACTCCATTCCTAAGAAATTTTCTGCCTCTAGAAATATTTAATGCCATGAGTGCAGGGTTAATGATGGGAGTAATGATTACTCCTACAGTCGGTTCTATTAGTTTAGATGCTATCCAAGCAGTGCCGAATTCTTTAAGAGAAGGTGCTTATGCTTTAGGAATCACGAAATTAGAATCCATTTTTAAAGTGTTATTACCAGCCGCACTTTCAGGAATTACAGCTTCGATTATTTTAGGTGTTTCTCGTGCTGTTGGTGAAACTATGACTGTTGTTATCGCCGCTGGACAACAGCCAAAACTGACAGTGAATCTGATGGAGTCAGTAGAGACAATGACAGCTTATATGGCACAAATTTCTGGTGGAGATAGCCCTCGTGGAAGTCTCAATTTTAAAACTTTATATGCGGTAGGGGCTGTTTTATTTTTGCTAACGTTGGCTTTAAATATTGTCAGCTACTGGGTTTCTCATCGTTTTAAAGAAAAATACGATTAATCAATATGGCTACAAGTTATCAAGGTAATGATTTTTTCGATTCGAGTTCAGAATTTACTGATAATATTGAAAAAAGAGAGTCATTAGGGAAAGTATTTGAAATACTTTTTTTAATAGGTTTATTGATTGGTTTATTTATCTTGGCATTGCTAGTTTTTGATATTGGTCAAGATGGATTAGCCAGATTTTTAACACCAGGTTTTTTAACAGAAACTCCATCTCGTTTCCCGGATGAGGGAGGTATTCGCCCAGCAATTGTAGGGAGTATCCTTTTGGCAATTATTGTGATGTTAGTCGCAGTGCCAATTGGAGTGGGTGCAGCTTTATATTTAGAAGAATATGCACCTAAAGCTTGGTGGACTGCGATTATTGAAATTAATATTAGTAATCTCGCAGGTGTACCTTCTATTGTTTATGGGTTGCTGGGTTTAGGAGTATTTAATTATTTGCTTGGTTTTGGCCCGGCATTAATTTCTGGAGCCTTAACGTTATCTTTGTTATCCTTACCAGTAATTATCGTTACATCTAGAGAAGCGATTCGTGCAGTTCCAGATTCTTTACGACATGCTTCTTATGGTTTGGGTGTGACAAAATGGCAAACTATTTACCATCACGTTATACCTTATGCAATTCCTGGGATATTAACAGGGGTGATTATTTCTGTATCGCGTGCTGTTGGTGATGCAGCTTGTTTACTTGTTGTCGGGGCTGTCAGTTTTTTGACTTTTAACCCTGGTTTATTCCAGAGATTTATGGCTTTACCGATTCAAATTTTTAGTTATCTGAGTCGCCCAGAACCGGGGTTTGCTAATTCATCAGCCGCAACAATTATTGTGATGATGCTTTTAATTTTAGTGTTGAATGGAATAGCTATTTATGTGCGACAACGCTTTTCGATAAATAGGTAAATATCTATTTAGGTAACAGAAAAATTTTCAAATTTCCAATAAAAATTTTAGATTGGGTATAACTATTATGACTCAAAATGATAATAAAAGTAAGCCAAATAATGGCACACTCACTCAAGCAAGAACTGTGTTTGATGTTGAGGGTTTGAAAGTTTATTACAGTGGTTTTTTGGCCTTGCTGGATGTTTACATAAAAATTCCCGAACAACAAATTGTGGCTTTTATTGGCCCTAGTGGTTGTGGTAAAAGTACACTCTTGCGGTGTTTCAACCGGATGAATGATTTAATACCGGGAGCAAAGGTTGAGGGTAGATTAAATTACCGCGATCGCAACATTTATGATCCTAAAATTAACTCAGTCAAACTACGTCGCCAAGTCGGGATGGTGTTTCAAAGACCAAATCCTTTTCCCAAATCTATATATGAAAATATTGCTTTTGGCCCCCGTTCTAACGGTTATAAAGGGAACTTGGATGAATTAGTTGAAGATTCTCTCAGACGTGCCGCCATTTGGGATGAAGTCAAAGATAAGCTCAAAGGCAAAGGTACAGCATTATCTGGTGGACAACAACAACGGCTATGTATTGCCAGGGCGATCGCCATGAAACCAGATGTATTATTAATGGATGAACCTTGTTCTGCCCTTGATCCTATTTCTACCCGTCAAGTAGAAGAACTCTGCCTAGAACTCAAGCAGCAATACACCATTATTATGGTGACGCATAACATGCAGCAAGCTTCCAGAGTTGCAGATTGGACAGCATTTTTCAATACTGAAATTGATGAACATGGCAAACGCCGTGGCAAATTAGTTGAATTTAATCCGACAGTTCAACTTTTCTCTTCTCCTAATACAAGAGAAGCGGAAGAATATATTAGTGGTCGTTTTGGTTAGATGAAAAAAAGGGGCTAGATACAAGATAAAAAAATTTTTATGTTTGGTTGTGAGTGTTTCTCATAAATAGCTGAATTGCAAAAGTGCAAATATCAAGTCTGGTTAATTAGACATGATATAAGTCATATTTTAAAAATCTATTTTCTAGCCCCTAGTCTCTATTCAATCTCATAAACAGCGTTCAATTGTAGCTAACACAGACTGAGAAAGACTAGAAAAATCGTAGCCGCCTTCCAAACCAAAGAGAATTTTCCGCGTTATACCCAAACAATATTCAGTAAATAAACCATAATCTTCTGGCAGTAAATTCATACTTGCCAAAGGATCTGCGGCGTTAGCATCATAACCGGCGCTGACAATTAATAAATCAGGCTGAAAGTTTTGTAAGAATGGGAGTAACTTATTTTCTAAAAGTGGGCGATAGGCAGAGATATTGCTACCAGGCGGCAGCGGTGCATTTAAAACATTATTATGATAACCATGTTCAGAAGCTTTGCCAGTACCGGGATAGCAAGGATACTGATGGAGAGAACAGTAGGCAATCTGTGGGTGAGTTTCCACGATCGCCTGAGTTCCATTACCATGATGTACATCCCAATCGAGAATAGCAACACGCTTAATTTCTGCTTGTTCTAAAGCATAAAAAGCAGCGATCGCCGCATTAGAAAATAAACAAAAACCCATCCCTGCATCACTTTCTGCATGATGTCCTGGTGGACGCGCCAACACAAAAGCGGGATTTTCTTCAGCTAAGACAATATCAACACCATCCAGCCAAGCACTCACCGCCAATAAGGCTACATCATAGCTATGGGGAGAAACTGGGGTATCACCATCGAGATAGCCACCACCACTAGCAGAAATTTCCCCAAGTTTTTTAACGTAAGCTGGGCTGTGAGCTTGTAATAACAAAGACATTAGAGATGGTTTGTCGGCGACTGGAGTAGGCTCGCGCCAAGCAATCTTTTCAGCAAACACAGCTTCTTTTAAAGCGTTGACGATCGCCGTCAGACGTTCTGGTTTTTCTGGATGATAATTTCCAGTCTTGTGATTCAAAAACTCATCAGAATAGATGACTGGGAGCATAGAAGGCAATCATCAAGTTACTGAATGCCATTGTAGCTTCAGTAAGCTGTTAAGCATTTAATTTGCACATTGAGGCCGCAGGGGGGCAGGGAGCAGGGAGCAGGGGAGAGGGTTTGCAGCTTTTATTACCATGAATATGGTGCAACTTAAATGACGATTAGCTTAGTCTTTCTAGTCTTTTGTAAATCCTATCAATTCATCAGTTGGTTCATCCAACATGTCTGGAACTAATGCTGGGTTACTTTTGCGTTCTTCGGCTGATTGTTCTCGAATCACATCATCCATTTTGGCGGGATGCTTGATTTTATCTTGTGTTTCTGGGCTTAATTGCGTTGCGTCGCCTTCGGGATTCATTTTTTCGGCTTGGCTAGGAACTGTTTGCTTATCCATGAATATTGTCTCCAATTTTCTAGACTCAGCTTAAGCAATGCAGTTACCAAGCACACACTATCTTGAGGCTTAATTTGCCATCTGACTACTAATACCGTTTCACCTTAAGTTTGATACAAATAGACCGCAGGGAGCAGGGAGCAGGGGGAAAGAATGAAAAACCCATAAATCTGTATAATTTTTTCGTGAAATGGTATGAGAGAAAACAATCATAGATTTACTCTTTACCCAGTTCAGCAAGTAACCGCTTAATTACCACTGCATCTTCAGCATTAGGAACTTTGGATAGGTAATTTTGTAAGTCTTCAACTGCTTGTGGATGATGTCCTAGTTGATAGTAAAGCAAACCGCGATCGCGGATTTCTAACATCGCCATCGGAAATAGCAATAAAATTCGTTCTACCGCAGCCAGCGTTTTGGCCAAATCTTGCTGCTTGAGATATATGTACTTTAAATTTGTCAGCATCCTGGCTAAAAATTGCCGATTGCTGACAGTGGCTAAAAATTCGGGTTTGAGGCTGACAGGTTGCTGAAACATCTGAGTCAGTCTTTCCTGACAGTCTTCTGCAAACATCACCTCACCACGATTGAACGCATCAACAAAAATTTCCATATCTGGAATATCTGGACGTATGAGAAAATGACCAGGCAATCCTATACCCACCATCGGGAAATCAATTCTTTGGGCAATCTCTAGGTAAACCAGCGCTAAAGTGATCGGAATTCCCATACGACGGTCGATCACATCATTTAAAAAGCTGTTACGGGGGTCATAATAGTTGCTATGATTGCCCGTAAATCCTAAATCATCATACAAATACTGATTCAAACTTTGAATCAACCGCAGTGGATAACGTGAAGTTGGTAAACGTTCTTGAACCTCTTGTGCCATTGTATTGAGGGCATTGAGATATTCTTCCAGGTCAAGGTTAGGATATTCTTCTTGGGCAATGTACAGTGCTGCCTTGGCCAAGTTGATATACTCGTCAGGTTGCTGAATCTCTTGGTAAAAATATTGTCTTGCTGACGAGAAATTCATAAGCAAATTCTGCTGTAAATATATAGATGAAGCTAGAGCAAATAGGGACTGAGCGATTTTTGCACTTATCTTTATCTTAAGTTAAGAGCATGAAAGTAAAAACGCAGAATTGAGAACCGACCATTTCATTTAGACGTAAACGCCTGCGTCATTAATCACCGATAAATTGATTATTTACTTTTGCGTTTGGAGTGTAATGTAAGATTCCTCACTTAATATCTTTACCAAAATTAGACAAAATAACAATAAATTTTATCAATCAAATTGTGATCAATTATGCTTTGAATTAGTTTTTGTAAAATTTTTATTTACTAGAATAATATATAAAGTTGGATTCATTTTAACTTCAAATAAGCCTTATATTATATTTACCAGTTTTTTATATTTGTATATAAAAATATTTTGAAGAAATTGAATTTATTTACAAAGTTTTATTGTGAAATTTAGCAAGGTTTTTGCATACAAGCATTATTGAATCAACTTTTTAGGGTAAATATACATATTTTGAAATTTAATTATTATGTGAACCACCGTATTTATACTATCCAAAAAGGTGGTTAACTATTAATGTAATTACATAGACAAATAGAAGAATAAAGTTCACCTCAATAATATCTTGAATGCAGAAATGTATTTTCAAGGTGTAGTTATAGTACCCATTTCGATTATCGGCGATCGCGGCTAGAGAATAAGTAATTTTGTGACCATAGCACTAGGGGCTTTATGGCATAAAATTTGCTGGAATTTCCCCAATTTCATCAAAAAATATTGACACTATTCACGTTCAATTGGTAGAAATACATGAAATCTCTGAAGAGTTTTCTAAAAACTGGTGCATTTTCTTTATTAGGTTTAGGATTAGTCACTGCACCTGCTCAAGCCGTCAATATCACTACTAGCAGCGAAATCGACCCGAATGTTTTAGTTAACAACATTTTAGGTTCAGGAATTACAATATCTAATGCTACCTACCAAGGTGCATCAATAGCATCTGGAACCTTTACAGGTGGTTTAGCTTCAGGTATTGGCATAGAAAGCGGTATTATTCTCACTACTGGTAATGCTAACTTGGCAGTTGGGCCAAATACTAGTGAGAGTGCATCCAGGAGGAATAACCTTGCTGGAGATGCAGATTTAAGTGCTTTAATTTCTGGAGTCAAAACTTTTGATGCTAGTGTCCTAGAATTTGAGTTTATATCAACAACCGGCAATCTTTTTTTTAATTATGTTTTTGCATCAGAAGAATATAACGAATATGTGAATTCTAAGTATAACGATGTATTTGGATTTTTCTTAGATGGAAAAAATATTGCCTTAATACCTGGAACTGATACCCCAGTTTCTATTAATACTGTTAATGGTGGTAATCCATTCGGGAACAATGCAACAAACCCTCAACTATTTAATAATAATTCTTTAGCTGATGGTGGAGCAATTTATAATCTTCAATATGATGGTTTTACCAATGTATTTTCGGCTCAATTCAAAGGATTAAGTGAAGGTACACATCGCCTGAAAATCGCAATTGCAGATGTGGGAGATTATCGTTATGATTCTGCGGTGTTTATTCAAGCAGGTACTTTTTCTAGTCTCCCCCTACAACCAGAAATTCCTGAGCCAACGCCTGTTACCCCACCAGAAATTCCTGAGCCAACGCCTGTTACCCTACCAGAAATTCCTGAGCCAACGCCTGTTACTCAACCAGAAATTCCTGAACCAACACCTGTTACTCAACCAGAAATTCCTGAGCCAACGCCTCCCATACAAAAAGTTCCTGAGCCTACCACAGTTATCGGTTTGTTAGCTAGTGCGGCCTTTGGTGTTACATCCCTCCGCAAGTGTAAGCAACAAAAAATACTTAACTAAACGCGATGTGCGACTTATTTTTGAAACCCCACTTCTATTCCTCTCACGCCAGTCGTCTCAAGTAAGGAAACCATGCGCGACAGTTAATCGTGGGGAAAACTCCCTTTGCGTTATCTTCTGCCAAAGGGAGAAGATTCGGACTGTCTCACCACGGCGCGAAAGCTAAAGCATAAATAAATTTTCCCTGGATTTTGTAGCTACCGTGTCACAATACTGCTGACGCGGTGTTTTTTGTTTTTAGCCTCATTTCCAAAACAAAACACTGGTCTTAAGGAATTACTAACGGAGTTATGTCCCCTTCCGGTGCTAGAGTGAAAGATGACATTGCTTAATCTTTTGTCATCTAAGACCTCATCTGAAATATAGCTTCAATCATTAGGCTCAGCATGGTCACCACCGCAGAAAAAACAAATATAGGCTACATTACCCAAATCATTGGTCCGGTTGTAGACGTTAAATTCCCAGGCGGTAAATTACCGCGAATCTACAACGCTTTGACCATCAAAGGCTCTAACGAAGCTGGACAGGAAATCAACCTCACCGTTGAAGTACAGCAATTGCTGGGCGACAACCAAGTGCGAACTGTGGCGATGAGTTCCACCGATGGTCTAGTACGCGGTTTGGAAGTTGTCGATACAGGCGCTGCCATCAGTGTACCAGTGGGTAAAGCTACCCTAGGTCGAATTTTCAACGTCCTTGGCGAACCTGTTGACAACAGAGGGCCAGTAAATGCGGAGGCAACCTTACCTATCCACCGCGACGCTCCTAAACTAACTGATCCTGGAAACCAAACCTTCCGTTTTTGAGACTGGGATTAAGGTTGTTGACCTGCTAACTCCCTATCGACGTGGCGGTAAGATTGGTCTGTTCGGCGGTGCAGGTGTCGGCAAGACCGTGATCATGATGGAGTTGATTAACAACATTGCTACCCAGCACGGCGGCGTATCCGTATTTGCGGGTGTAGGTGAGCGTACCCGTGAAGGGAATGACCTCTACAACGAAATGATTGAATCTGGGGTTATCAACAACGAGAACCTCAACGAATCAAAAATCGCCCTGGTTTACGGTCAGATGAACGAACCACCCGGAGCAAGAATGCGGGTTGGTTTGTCTGGTTTGACAATGGCTGAGTACTTCCGTGATGTCAACAAACAAGACGTACTGCTGTTTATTGACAACATCTTCCGCTTTGTACAAGCAGGTTCGGAAGTATCAGCTTTGTTAGGTCGGATGCCATCAGCGGTAGGATATCAACCTACTCTGGGTACTGACGTAGGTGCGCTGCAAGAACGGATTACTTCGACAACAGAAGGTTCTATTACCTCTATTCAAGCGGTATACGTACCTGCGGACGACTTAACCGACCCCGCACCTGCAACTACCTTCGCTCACTTGGACGGTACAACTGTACTGTCTCGTGGTTTGGCATCTAAAGGTATCTATCCAGCGGTTGATCCGTTAGGTTCTACCTCGACAATGTTGCAGCCCAACATTGTCGGTGACGAACACTACAATACTGCTCGCGCCGTTCAAGCAACCTTACAACGCTACAAAGAACTACAAGACATCATCGCCATTCTCGGTCTGGATGAATTGTCTGAAGACGACCGTCTGATTGTAGCCCGCGCCCGGAAAGTTGAGCGCTTCTTGTCTCAGCCCTTCTTCGTAGCAGAAGTATTCACCGGTTCTCCTGGTAAATACGTAAAATTGGAAGATACCATCAAAGGCTTCCAGAAGATTCTGTCTGGTGAATTAGATGATCTGCCAGAACAAGCCTTCTACTTAGTAGGCGATATCAACGAAGCGATCGCCAAAGCCCAAAAGCTTAAAGGCTAGAAATTAGTCAAAAGTCCAAAGTCAATAGTCCAAAGCAATTTGACTATTGACCTTAACTATTAACCATTGACTATTGACTATTGACAAGTTATGACATTAACCGTTCGTGTAATTTCCCCAGACAAAACAGTGTGGGATGCTGAAGCTGAAGAAGTGATTTTACCCAGTACAACTGGTCAGCTAGGTATCCTGAGTGGACACGCACCTCTGTTGACAGCCTTAGATACAGGTGTGATGCGCGTCCGTCCCAGCAAAAATGCTAACTGGCAAGCGATCGCTCTTTTGGGTGGTTTCGCAGAAGTTGAAGCTGGTGAAGTGACAATCTTAGTCAATGGTGCGGAACGTGGCGACACCATCGACTTAGATGCTGCACGCACAGCATACAACGAAGCCCAAACTCGCCTAGCTCAAGTACCAGCAGGCGATCGCCAAGCTCAAATTCAAGCAACACAAGCCTTCAAACGCGCCCGCGCTCGTTTTCAAGCTGCTGGCGGTTTGATATAAACATTGTTCGTAATTTTCAATTTTGTAGGGTAGGTTATCTGCTTGCTCTACAAATTTTTTTTATTTATATTTCTCACAAAAATTACACCAAGTTTAAGAAAATTAGGCCTCACCAAGTGAAGTGTTAACTTAGATGATTAGTTGCCCAGCAGGGCGCATAATATGAAAACTTTTCCATCTTCCCTTGGTAAGAGTCAACAAAATAAATTAGTTCGTTTAGGATTGTCGGCATTAGCGGCCTTAGCCTTAACAAGCGGTATGAATTCCGCCAATGCTGCTTTCGTAAAAACACAAAATTCCACAGAAATCGCCTCAACAAAAGTACTACTAAGTCAAACACAACCTGTCACTACCCAATCAGTAAATAGTCAGCCTCCCTATCAAGCAATGCAGGTAGCACCACTGATTCCCATCGTTGTACTTGGTGGGATTGTGATATTTGTCCCGCTGTTTTTTGGCGGATTGGTGGTAATTGGTGAACGTGAAGTTGGCGTAGTGGTGAAAAAATTTGCCCTTTCTGGACGCGGATTACCACCCGGACGGTTAATCGCCCTCAACGGTGAAGCAGGTTTGCAAGCCGATACCCTCGCACCTGGTTGGCATTGGGGTTACTGGCCTTGGCAATATTCAGTGCGTAAAGAATCTGTAGTGGTTGTTCCCCAAGGTGAAATTGCCTTGATTGTCGCAGCAGACGGCGCATCCAACCCACCAGAACGAATTTTAGGTAAAATCGTCGATTGTGATAATTTCCAAGATGCGCGAAAATTCCTGAGCAACGGCGGTGAAAAAGGCCGGCAAATGGGTTTTCTCACCGCTGGTACTTACCGAATTAACACCGCGCTGTTTCGGGTAATTATGGCGGCGAATGCCAAAAATAATGATATGCAAGCAGAACAGATGCGAGTGTATAGCGTCGCATCTGATAAAGTCGGCATTGTCACGACTCTAGATGGTTTGCCAATTCCATCTGGGGAAATTGCTGGGCCAATGATTTCGGGACATGACAACTTCCAGAATGGTCAAAAATTTTTGGATGCTGGTGGAAGAAGGGGTTTGCAAGAGCAAATCTTACTGTCTGGTTCTTGGAACTTGAATCCTTGGTTTGTGCAAGTTGAACAAGTACCAATGACAGAAATTCCCATTGGTTATGTAGGTGTGGTAATTTCTTTTGTCGGTCAATCTCAAGAAGATGTCAGTGGTGCCGCCTTTACTCACGGTAACTTAGTTAATTCGGGACATAAAGGTGTATGGATAGAACCGTTGTATCCAGGTAAGCATCCCATCAACTCTCGAATAATGAAAATTGAGTTGGTTCCCACAACTAACATAGTGTTGAATTGGTCAAGTCGTACCGAACGCCACAGCTATGATGCTAATCTAGCTTCCTTAACGGTGCGATCGCGGGATGGTTTCGCCTTTGATTTAGAAGTAGCTCAAATTATTCATGTCGGTGCTTTAGATGCACCAAAAGTAATTTCTCGTGTGGGTTCCATGCAAAATTTAGTTGACCATGTATTAGAACCGACAATTGGCAACTATTTCCGCAACTCTGCCCAAGACTACACCGTACTAGATTTTCTCACCGCCCGGAGCGATCGCCAAGCGGAAGCGGCTGAGTATATTCGAGCCGCATTACGTGCTTATGATGTACAAGCAATTGATACCTTAATTGGGGATATCCAGCCGCCAGCATCGTTGATGCAAACCCAAACTGACAGGAAAATTGCTGAAGAACAACGCAAAACTTACGAAGTGCAGCAGGTAGCCCAAACCCAACGCCAGCTACTAGTTAGGGAAACAGCATTGGCTGATATCCAACAAGAAATGGTGAAATCAGAAAAAAGCGTCCAAATTGCGGAATTAAAAGCCCAAGCCCAGATTCAACACGCCACTGGGGAAGCCGAAGGGATAAAATTACGCGCCATTGCCGAAGCCGAAGGGATTCGCGCCACAGGTAACGCCAAAGCCGAAACCTACCGCGCTGGTGTGGAAGCCTTGGGTTCTCAAGGTTATACAGCCATGCAGCTGATGCAAATTATTGGCGATCGCAACGTCCGTCTGATACCAGAAGTTTTAGTCAGTGGTAACGGTAATAACAATGGCTTGGTAGATGGTTTACTCTCAATGATTTTGTGGAATCAAGCTGGTAAGCAAGGTGAAGGGACAGCAACACCTTTACATCCACATCCCATAGTTGTGAATAACCCAGCCGTTTCCCCAAATAATCACTCGCCGATAGTTGCAGAGTTCCCAACAGATAAGTAGATATCATTGTGGGAAGGAAAAGTCTCCGCCCCTACTGAGACTTTTTCCCACATTTGAATTGCTATCTTTGCAACACTCTTCTACGGAGAAAACGTAAATTTACACCAATTTGAAAAATGATTGCGACAAATGGATTTCTGAAAAGCTTACCAGTAAACCTTTTCTCAATCCAAAATCCAAAATCTAAAATCCAAAATGGTATTACCTTAGCCTCTCAGTCATAATCTCAGCTATACTCGTATTTTTTATAAATACTTGTGGGAGTTAATACTATGCTGCGTGGTAAAAATAGTGCTATACAACTAGATTTTTTGAGGACTTTAAAAGGAGCCGTTACTTTAGCACTTGATCCAGGCCGGGCAGACGCTACGCCAGATATTGAAGATGGCATGATCAAACTTAAAGCTACTCAATTAGCCATTGATTATGTGAAAACTTTACCGGAAGTTGTGGAAATTGTCCAAGAGCGATATTTAGCTCCCCCTCCAGATTTGACAGCCTTAGCCCAACTCCCTTCAGAATCTCTGGGGCGATGCTTTGCTGAGTATATTCAGAAAACTGGCTTTGACCCAAATTACTACCGTCCATTGCCAATCACTGATGACACCAGCTATGTGCTGACTCGCTTACGTCAAACTCACGATATCTGGCATTTAGTGACAGGATTAGGCAGTAATGTTAACGGAGAGTTAGGCTTGCAAGCATTTTGCCTAGCCCAAATTCGCATTCCTTTGCCTATTTTACTCATTGCTGGTGGGTTACTCCGCACTCTATTTACTGCCCCAGACGAGTTAGGGAATCTTTTAGAAAATATTGCGATCGGCTACCGAATGGGAGCTAAAGCAAAACCCTTTTTAGCGCAGAAGTGGGAAGATAATTGGGACAAGCCTTTAAGTTTGTGGAGAAAGGAACTAGATATTATCGTTGTTGATCAGTATATTCCTTAAAGACTCAAAAATTCCATCGCCTAATACCGTTTCACTTTAAGGTTGATACATTTAGGCAAGCAGAGGAGCAGGGGAGCAGAGGGGAAAGAATTTGTATCAGGATTTTAGTGAAATGGTATAACTTCTGGTTTTTACAACATAATAAATAGGACTTACTCAACGCCGATAATGTCATTGCGACTGGAATGAAGTGTAGGGAAGCAATCCCAGCGTTAGGGGAGATTACTTCCCTATCGGTCGTAATGACGAAGTTACCTTATTTTTGCGTGAGTCCTGATAAATTATTCTTCCAGAATACAGTCTGCCTTTAACAAAATAAAGTTTTCTGTTTCTAAAACCGAACAGTGTTTTGTTAATGTTGCTAATGCTGGAATCTTATTCTGAGACAAATTGCTAATGGCTTCATTAAACCCTGGTTGAAAACTTTTTAGCCAGGGTTTACTGATGAGATAATCAACTTGAAAGGATGTATTTTCTATCAGCCAGAAATCAACTCCGTATTTTTGAATTAGTTGTTTTACTGGTGTTAAATCTTGGTTATATTGAGCATGAAGCAAATCAATAATCCGTTGGCGAATCTGGGAATAGTAACCTAAATGAAAAGGCAAGGCATATTCTCTACCTACTAAAATAGGTCTTTGGGCAAAAGTGGGGATGTTATCTGCTTCGTCTGAGAGTGTCGCCACTAAACTGTCTTTAGGTTGCTGCTGCAAAAAATTGTACAATGCTGATGCTGTAGATTGCCGATAATCAGTAGTAGGAAAACGTCCAGAAAAGTTAGGATACAGCAACAAAAAAGTGATTAAACTAACTGCTAATGTAATTTGCCAAAGTCTACGTTTTTGCTGATAAGCCTGGAATAACCGATCCAATATTAAAGTTAAGGTAATACCTGCGGCGATCGCCATGACTATTCTAAAAGTATGTACTGTGTAGCGAGTAGGGAAAAATAACTTCAATAGCAAGGCATGAGCCGCAAAAAACAATGTCAACGATACGATGATAATTTGTGGCAATATTTTGACTTGAATTGTCAACTTTTCCAGTTTTCCTCGCACCAGTGGGAAAAACAAACCCATCCAAATCAGAGGAGGCATTAACGGTGGTAAGATGCCACTATGTTGGCCGATTAGCCAAAATCTCGCCAGATTATTGTCAAAAAAAGGATGTCTGCCTTCTGTCCATAGTTCTGGCATGATCCAAGCTTGATTTGCTGTAACAACTGGTGCAAACTTAGATGAAGCTAAAAGATAGGGTAACATCACGATAAATGCTAATCCCAAGATAGTAACTAGCCAAAAATAATTATTAGGTAATCGAATTAATAAAATGCCTATACAGATAAATACTAGAGGAGGATAAAATAATCCTGCCAACATAATTATCAGACAGTTTATTCGCCAATTACATCTAATTAGATAGTATAAAAAAGCCAACAGCAATGGATAGATAAAAGACCTGGGTGTGGCAGAAACCAAGTCAGATTGAAACCAAAGACTTTGGTTTAATAATAAGGTTGTAATAAATGCCGAGCCTGGTACGGGAAAAATTTCTAAGCTTAGATTAAAACAGTAGATAGTAGTAATCAAGCACAAAAAAACTGGGATAATTTTACTGCACAAAAGTGGATTAATGCCGAAATTCGCCATCAGTTTATATAAAGTGGCATATCCCAATGGCGTAATTGATTGGAAATAATCTGCGATTAAATCATGTTGAAATAATTCTGGATCGATAAATTGCTGCATCCAAAATACATATTCTCTGGCATCATCTTGAGCAACATATTCAGTTTTGAAGGCTCTTTGTAGTCCCAAGATGCTATAGAATACGGCAAATCCTAAGCTTAGTGTTAAGTGTAGTGATATCCATCCCCAAGGGCGTTGTTTTTTAGGCTGATTAATTGAGGCTGTAAAAAACTTAGATAGAGACATGAACAAAATTTTCTGATGCTTTAATTTCAATTAACAGCCTATTTTTGCTGAGATGAATTTTAATTTTACCTATTAAACATTCTTTTTCATAATTTGCCAAGATTGTTGCGCGATCGCCCAATCTTCTTGGGTATGTATCACTAACACCCGCACTGTAGAATCAGGTGTAGCAATATCTTGATCAACAGGTTGATTTTGATTTTTCTCCTGGTCAATTTTTAAACCTAAAAATCCAAAGGCTTCGCAGACAGCTTGGCGAATTCCCGCAGATTTTTCACCTATACCTGCGGTAAATAACAATACATCTAATCCGCCCAGACTAGCCAGCATCGCCCCAATCCCAGAGCGTAAACGATGGACATAAATATCCCAAGCGAGTTGGGCGCGGTCGTTACCTTGGGCGATCGCTTCAATTACTTTGGGTAAATCGCTCGATACGCCCGAAATTCCTCTTAAGCCAGATGCTTTATTTAATACATAATCTAAACTTTCTGCTGAGTAATTAGATTGGCGCATGAGGTAAATTAAAATTCCTGGGTCGATAGAACCGCAGCGACTACCCATCATTAACCCGTCTAAAGGCGTGAAACCCATTGTTGTATCAATGCTGCGACCATCTTTAATTGCGGCTAACGAACAACCATTACCTAAGTGACAACTAATGATTCGCAACGATGTTAAATCTCGACCAAGAACTTGCGCCGCCCGCCCAGCGCAATATTGATGACTGACACCATGAAAGCCATAGCGGCGAATACCTTGTTCTACCCATTCATAAGGGCCGGGATAAATTGCAGCAGCATCCGGGAGAGTGGAATGAAATCCAGTATCAAATACTGCTACTTGAGTAACATCGCCCAAACTTTTTTCAATGGCTTCGATGCCTTCTAAAGCTGCGGGGTTGTGGGCTGGGGCAAGATTAGAGAGACGAGCGATCGCCTTTTTAACTTCTTCTGTAATCACCACACTATGGCGGTAATCTTGCCCCCCATGAACCACACGATGTCCCACTACATCAATTTCTGACAGTTGTCCAATGACTTTAGTTGCACCACGGCTGAGGGTATAAAGCATATAAGCAACGTGTGCTTGGCGTGAATCCCCATATATGGATTCATGCAGAGTTGCGCCGGAAGCTGTTTTTACCTCAATTTCTGCCACACCTCGGTCTTGAGTCCAGTTAACTTTGCCTTCCCAAAGTGGTTTGGGTGCTTCTTGGGGTAAAGCATCATCGGCTATTTCATACAAACAGCTTTTTTGGCTGCTAGAACCAGCATTTAGTACTAGGATTTTCATAAATTTGACCCTTTCTTGACAACACTGGAGAATTCTTTTTGAGGGTGCTGTTAAAGGATGATCGTTGATGTGTTCTGGTGAAGGAAATTGATTGCGTTGATTGCGATCGCCTTGAGAATTCTTCAACCTACTGAAAGTACTGGCGAACTAGAAAATTGCGCCATTTTGAGCTATTGATCAACCAAATTGAGTCAAATTTAGCCGCAAAAGCAAAGTTTTTTGAGAAATGCAATAGACTTTCATCTAATGTTAATCGAGATGTTTTTTGCTTTATTCTAAGCATCGTTTTACAAAAAAATAAATCTATATGCTTAGACGAGCGCCCTTATATTTTTTTTTAGGAGTATTAACGAGTTCTAGCTGTTTCATCTTCAGTGTAGCAGCCCAAGTCCCATCTACATCTAATTCGCAGCAGTCCTCAACTCGAAGTGAAGCTCAAGCTGCTAGTTGGTTTGAAGCCCATCGCTCTCAGCCAGCCGCTTTACGAGCATTTGTACAGCGAATGCCGAAGGGAGGAGATATTCACAGCCATCTAAGCGGGGCTGTGTACGCAGAACATTATCTAGAGTGGGCTGCAACTGATGGATATTGTGTGAATCCAAAAGTGGGGACTGTAGTTGAACCCAAGGCTTGTAATCAGGACAGTAGCTATTTTCCCGCCTCAGAATTGTTCAACCGAACTTCTGTTTATGACTCCCTAATCAATCGTTGGTCTACCCGTAACCTGCAATTTGCTG
Source organism: Nostoc sp. C96 (assembly GCF_059384975.1). Taxonomy (NCBI): domain Bacteria; kingdom Bacillati; phylum Cyanobacteriota; class Cyanophyceae; order Nostocales; family Nostocaceae; genus Nostoc; species Nostoc sp. C96. The sequence continues at coordinate 5,638,050 of NZ_CM182020.1, forward strand.
GCAAATCTGGACACGACCAATTTTTTGAGGCTTTTAGTGGTTTTGGGACAATATCAGACTCTATGAGCCGTCGGGATGATATGGTCGCGTCAGTAGCAAATCGGGCAGCTTCGCAGCATATTACCTATTTAGAGTTAATGCTGACTGTTCAGGGGAGTGAGGTTCGACAGCTAGGGCGTGAAGTGGGTTGGAATCAAGACTTCAAAGAGATGCACGAGCAATTGCTCAAACGAGGATTAACTCAGCTAGTGACACTCGGCTCTCAGCAATTAACACAGCTGGAGAGTGAAGTGGCGAAAACACTTGGTTGCGGCACTCCATCGCCACAGCCTGGATGTACAGTCACGGTGCGCTATTTGCAGCAAACTACCAGAACAAAATCACCGGTGGAAGTATTTGCTCAGTTAGCTTATGCTTTTGCACTGGCTTCATCATCCAAGCAGGTAGTTGGGATCAATCTCGTCGCTCCAGAGGATCACCCGATCGCACTGCGTGACTACACCTTGCAAATGCAGATGCTACAATTTCTCAAACGCCAATATCCCAATGTTAAAGTTTCACTTCATGCTGGAGAGTTAACCTTGGGGTTAGTTCCAACTGAGCATTTACGTTTTCATATTCGGCAAGCTGTAGAAGTAGCACAGGCATCTCGCGTTGGACATGGTGTGGATATTCTGTTTGAAGAGCGTCCTTTTGAGTTGATGAAGCAAATGCAACAACGCGGCGTGTTAGTTGAAATTTGCCTAACCAGCAATGAAGTCATTTTGAATGTCCAGGGAAATCAGCATCCTTTTATGGAGTATTGGAAAGCTGGAGTACCAATGACCCTTGCTTCCGATGATGAAGGCATTTCCCGCATCGATTTGAGTCATGAGTATCTGTTAGCAGCAACCAGATATGGGCTGGCATATAAAGACCTCAAGCGACTGGTTCGCAATAGCTTAGAATATAGTTTCGCTCCCGGAAATAGTCTTTGGAAGTCGCCTGAGTTTAAGGCAATGGTTCCCGCTTGTGCCAGTGATACCCCTGGTGATACCTCTGTTTCTACCGGATGCAGTACTTTTTTGCAAAAGAGCGATCGCGCACGGATTCAATGGCAACTAGAGTCAGAATTTACTCGGTTTGAGTCTTTGCAAAACTGGCTTTGATGGACTTCCCGAAAAATGCTTTAATCCCACATTCCGCCTTCTCCTTTGTTAATTGGAGATGCAGAATGTGGGATTTGATCATGGAATCTAAATTCTAGTAGTTTACCAACCCAATATTGCTATGTAGACCTAGTAAGGGTGCAGGGGAATTTGGGAAATCTTCTCCCCCCTTGTTCCCCGCAGCCTGCCATCACGCAAAGTTCTCTTGGCAGATCACTAGTATTCAGGCTTTGAAATTGTCCTAACATCTCTGACTACCGCTATATGTTTTCTAGATTTAGTAACCATTGGTGAAAATGCTGGCATTGTTGGCGGATTGTATCTAGTCCAATCTCAATAGCCAGCAATGAACCATGCAGTACTTTGTCATATTCTTGACACTCTGTCATGAACAGTCTCCAGATAAACAGGCTTGGTCTATACAGGTTTCATTTTACAGCAGGAGCCAGAAGGCAGAAGGGGAAAAAGTAAACAGTAAATGCAAGCCACAATAAGTTTTATAGTATTTAGAGTAGCAATCATGTTAATTGCGGGTGTATGCTGTGAAATTTATTCAGATTAGCAGCTTGATCAGTTGTGAAGCTAATGTATGAGTCACAAATTAAATTTACGAGTCACAAATTAAATTTACGAGTCGCAAATTAGATTTACGAGTTACAAATTAAATTTACGAGTCACAAATTAGATTTACGAGTTACAAATTAGATTTACGAGTTCTAAATTAAATTTACGAGTCGCAAATTAGATTTATAGCTGTAGCCAGATAGATAAAAAAAGAATTCTGAATTTTTAATTCAGAATTCTTTTTGTTAAGTTACTCCTTCTTATGCGCGAAAAAAAGGAGTCTAATGGCTAGGCAGGTACTTCTAAACTAGATAGTCTCTCTGCCAATAGTTTTTCTAGGTCTTCCAACGCTTTGGTAAATCCTTTGATACCTTCATCTAACTTGTCGTAAGCCATTTGGTCTTCGGCGTGCATTTTGTCGAAGGTGGCTTTGTCAATGGAGATTTTGGCAATATCCATGCTGGTAGCTTTGGAAGGGTCGAGTTTGCGGGGTAGTTCGCCGATGGTGGCTTGCAATTCACCTAACAAAGAGGGAGAAATGGTGAGTAAGTCGCAACCAGCTAACTCGGTAATTTCGCCAACATTGCGGAAGCTTGCGCCCATAACTTCGGTTTTATGACCGAACTTCTTATAGTAGTTATAAATTGTGGTGACAGATACTACGCCTGGATCTTCAGCAGAGGGGTAGCTGTCGCGTCCGGTTGATTTCTTGTACCAGTCAAGAATCCGACCGACGAAGGGAGAAATTAAGGTAACGCCTGCTTCTGCACAAGCGATCGCTTGATGTAAACCGAACAACAGAGTTAAGTTACAGTGAATGCCTTCTTTTTCTAGAATTTCTGCTGCTTTAATTCCTTCCCAGGTACTAGCAATTTTAATCAAAATGCGTTCGGGGCCAATGCCAGCTTTTTTATACTGGGCAATTATTTCTCTACCTTTGGCAACAGTGGCTTCTGTATCGTAAGACAAGCGGGCATCTACTTCGGTAGAAACGCGACCGGGGATGATTTGCAAAATCTTCAAACCAAAGGATACCGCCAAGCGATCAAATGCTAAAGAAACAATTTCTGCTTGACTAGCACCAGTACCAGCATCTTTTTTAGCTTGCAGCAATGTTTGATCAACAATATCCTGATACTCTGGCATTTGTGCCGCAGCAGTAATCAGTGAAGGATTGGTGGTTGCATCTCGCGGTGTGAATTTTTCAATGGCTTTAATATCGCCAGTATCAGCAACTACTACTGTAACTTCACGCAATTGTTCTAGTAAATTTTTAGACATAAAAAACTCCTTGAAGATTATCTGTGTAGGATTTACCTAATTCCCCTATGTATTTACACTCTCTACGGTTGCTAAAATTCTGATTTTGGCAATTTTTCTTAATCATTGCCTTATTTGCTGACCAAAGCCTCAGCCTTATTCTAGTTGCGTCAGGCTAGAATTGGCTGTCCAATAGAATGCACTTTGATTAAACTAGTTGTGCCTGATTTACCAATTGGTACGCCGGAAGTAATCACCACTTTATCGCCTTCATTCACCAAACCCGTATCTGCCACTGTGTTGACGACGTTGATAAACATTTCCTCCGCATTGTGAACTGGGGGAATGAATATAGGTTCAACTCCCCAAGAAAGTGCTAATTGGCGATAGGCATTTTCATCAGGGGTGAGGGCAATAATCGGCGCGGAAGGACGATATTTGGAGACTAATTTGGCTGTACTGCCAGATGTAGTATTACAAAGAATTGCCTTTGCGCCTGTTTCATAAGCGATGCGACATACTGCTTCTGCCACCGATTCTGTAACGCTGAGGCTGCCTGCTTCGTGACACCAGGAATGTTTACCACCTTCTTGCAAAGCTTGTTCTGTCCGTACAGCGATGTTGTGCATAATTTGCACTGCCGCTTCAGGATACTGTCCGACGGCTGTTTCTCCAGATAGCATGACGGCATCAGTACCATCCAAAATGGAGTTAGCCACGTCGGTGGCTTCGGCGCGGGTGGGGTCTGGTGAACTAATCATCGACTCTAGCATTTGGGTAGCGGTAATCACTGGTTTACCTGCCTGATTACAACGGCGAATAATATCCTTTTGAATCAGGGGGACTTCGTGAATTGGCACTTCTACCCCTAAATCGCCACGGGCAATCATAATACCGTCAGCGACTTGTAAGATTGAGTCAAAACGCTCAACTGCCTCTGGTCTTTCGATTTTGGCAATTAAACGTATAGCAGCACCGGCGGCTTCGATCATACGCTGGGCTGGTTCTAAATCTTGGGGCGATCGCACAAAGGAAACCGCCGCAAAATCTACACCTATCTGAATGCCAAAGCGTAAATCCATCAAGTCTTTTTCGGTGATTGAACTCACGGGTAGCGGTGTTTCTGGCAGATTAACTCCCTTGTGAGTGGAAATTAACCCGCCAATTTTTACCAACGCCCGAATTTTATCGGCATCGCGATCAGTAACAATTAATTTGACGCGTCCATCATTAATTAAAATCGGTTCCCCCGGTCTCACCATTGCGAACAAAGTGGGCAATGGTAAAGGCAGTTCGTCGATACTATTGCCTTTGTCCTGCAAGACAAATGTGACTTCTTCACCAGCTTCGACATTTAGTCCTTCTGGTGGTAAAACTCCTAAACGAATTTTCGGGCCACAAAGGTCTTGCATAATTGCCACTGGCTTTTGGCGATCGGCACTAATTTGCCGTAAATACTTAGCCGTTTGCCCGTGAAATTCATGAGCGCCGTGTGAAAAATTCAACCTTGCTACATTCATTCCAGCTTCGACAAGCGCTTGCAGTTTTTCTGGTGCAGAACTAGCAGGGCCAACAGTGCAAATAATTTTGGTTCGACGCATAGGGATTAGGGTTCAGGTATAAATTGCGATACAAATGCCTTGAGCGATTGCCTATTGCATCCATATCACTTGTGCTTCATATCACTCCTTTTGTATGTAAAAACACTTTTTTATACAGTCTGAAGTGTAAAAGTTGAAGTATCAATTTCATACTTCATACTTCACACTTCAAACTTTTTAAGCAGCTACAGCCAATAGTTGTTCTTTCTGTGCCATAGACAACAGTTGATCTACTACCCGATTGGAGTAGCCCCATTCGTTGTCATACCAAGAAACAACTTTGAAGAAGTTGGAGTTTAGCTCAATTCCAGCACCTGCATCGAAAATACTGGAACGAGTATCACCCTGGAAATCTGTAGATACTACTTCTTCATCTGTGTAGCCTAAAATACCAGCTAATTGACCTGACGCAGCTTGCTGCATCGCTGCACAGATTTCTTTGTAACTGGTAGCTTTCGCAGTCTTGAAAGTGAGGTCAACTACCGAAACATCAGGGGTAGGAACACGCAATGCCATCCCTGTTAACTTACCCTTTAACTCTGGTAATACTAAAGCCACAGCTTTAGCTGCACCCGTGGATGAGGGAATAATATTTTGGGCTGCGCCTCGACCACCCCGCCAGTCTTTTTTACTGGGGCCGTCTACGGTGGGCTGAGTAGCAGTCATCGCATGAACTGTAGTCATCAACCCTTCGGTTAAACCGAAGTTATCATTGATGACCTTAGCAATGGGAGCCAGACAATTTGTAGTGCAGCTGGCATTGGAAACGATCAGATGCTTGCTGGGGTCGAATAAGTCATGATTTACACCCATCAACAAAGTTGGAACTCTGTCTGGATCTTTTGTTGGGGCAGAGATAATAACCCGCTTTGCACCTGCTGTCAGGTGTTTGCTGGCACCTTCATAATCAGTGAAGAGTCCGGTAGATTCTACTACATAGTCTACGCCTAATTTACCCCAAGGTAATTCGGCAGGATTTCTCACAGACACGCAAGGAATAAAATGTTCATCAATGACAATGCCGTCTTCCTTGGCTTCCACCTTGCCTTTAAACTGACCGTGAGTGGAATCGTATTTCAACAGATAAGCCAGGTTATCTGGTGGTACTAAGTCGTTAATGCCGACAAACTCAATGTTAGGGTTATAAATGCCAGCACGCAGCACTAGCCGACCAATACGACCAAATCCATTAATACCAACTTTCAACTTCGTCAAAGTTCAACCTCCTAATTTGAGAACAACCCAGGTCTGTTCTTAGTTTCAACGCTGCATTTAGCTGGGTTAATTTTGGTCTGACTGAGTTGATCGTGACAGTCTTAGACACCTAAATTGATTTTGCTAGACATCTTTTAAGGTTTCAGGAAAGTATGAAGTATGAAATTTCATACTTCATACTTCATACTTCAGAATTTAATACGGCCATTGCCAGTGGCGAACTTCGGGTAGGTCTTCGCCGTGTTGGGAAATGTAGTGCTTGTGTTCGATCAGCTTATCTTGTAGGCGTTGTTTGATGTATGCTGCTTTGGAACCTAGTTGTGGCACGCGATCGATGACATCCATAACTAAATGATAGCGATCGAGGTCATTGAGAACCACCATGTCAAAGGGAGTTGTGGTCGTTCCTTCTTCTTTATAGCCACGCACATGGAGGTTGTGATGATTGGTATGGCGATAGGTCAACCGATGGATTAACCAGGGATAGCCATGAAAAGCGAAGATAACTGGTTTATCAGTTGTGAAAATTGTATCGAAGTCTTTGGGACTCAAACCGTGAGGATGCTCACTTTTTGGCTGTAATGTCATCAAATCTACGACGTTAACCACCCTAACTTTTAAGTCGGGGAAGTACTGACGCAGCATATCCACCGCAGCCAAAGTTTCTAAGGTAGGCACATCACCCGCACAAGCCATGACTACATCTGGTTCACTTCCTTGGTCGCTACTCGCCCATTCCCAAATACCAATGCCTTTGGTGCAGTGTTTAATGGCTGCATCCATATCAAGATACTGCAAAGCGGGTTGTTTCCCGGCGATGATGACGTTGACGTAGTTACGGCTTCTTAAGCAGTGGTCGGTGACGGACAGTAAGGTGTTGGCATCGGGGGGAAGATAGACGCGAATGACTTCTGATTTTTTGTTGACTACATGGTCGATAAAACCAGGGTCTTGGTGCGAGAAGCCGTTGTGGTCTTGCCGCCAAACATGAGAGGTGAGTAAATAATTTAGAGAAGCGATCGGTCTACGCCAGGAAATATGACGGGTGGTTTTCAACCATTTGGCGTGCTGGTTGAACATGGAGTCAATGATGTGGATGAATGCTTCGTAGCAAGAGAAGAACCCGTGACGACCTGTGAGAAGATAACCTTCTAACCAACCTTGACAGCTGGTTTCGCTGAGGATTTCCATCACCCGACCGTTGGGGGATAGGTGTTCGTCTTCGGGCAGGATTTGGGAAACCCAAGTTCTATCTGTGACTTCAAACACAGCATCTAAGCGATTGGATGCTGTTTCATCAGGGCCAAAAACGCGGAAGTTTCGGCTTTCCATGTTGAGTTTCATCACATCCCGCAGAAATTGCCCCATGACTCTGGTGGCTTCTGCTTCGATTTTGCCGGGTTGGGTGACATTTACAGCATAATCTTGGAAATTGGGCATTTTCAAGTCACGCAACAAGATACCGCCGTTAGCGTGGGGATTGTCGCCCATCCGCCGCAGATCTGTGGGGGCTAATTGGGCGAGTTCGGGGATGAGTTTGCCGTTAGTGTCGAAGAGTTCTTCGGGTTTGTAACTCTTCATCCAGTCTTCTAATAATTTTAGATGTTCTGGCTGTTGAGCGATCGCTCCAAAGGGAACTTGATGCGATCGCCAAAAATCTTCGGTTTTCTTCCCATCAACTTCTTTTGGCCCTGTCCAACCTTTGGGGGTTCGCAACACAATCATCGGCCAGCGTGGACGTTCTGTAAAACCATGTATGCGGGCTTCTCTTTGGATGTTTTGAATTTCCGAAATGACTGTATCTAATGTAGCCGCCATCTGCTGATGAACTTGGGTGGGATCAGAACCTTCGACGAAGTAAGGTTTATAACCATAGCCCACAAATAAGCTTTCTAATTCTTCATCACTTAACCGTGATAGCAGTGTCGGGTTAGCAATTTTATACCCGTTGAGGTGCAAAATCGGTAAAACTGCCCCATCATTAGCTGGGTTGAGAAACTTATTCGAGTGCCAACTTGCTGCTAAAGCCCCAGTTTCAGCTTCACCATCACCCACAACCGCCGCCACAATCAAATCAGGATTGTCAAAAGCTGCACCGTAAGCGTGAACTAGGGCATAACCCAACTCGCCACCTTCGTGAATTGAACCAGGGGTTTCTGGGGCGACGTGGCTAGGAATCCCACCAGGAAAAGAGAATTGTTTAAAAAGCTGCTGCATTCCCTCAGCATCTTGGGAAATGTTGGGGTAATATTCGCTGTAAGTTCCTTCTAGGTAGGTATTAGCGACTAAACCAGGGCCACCATGACCAGGCCCGGCAATATAAATCATGTCCGTATCATATTTTTTGATGATGCGGTTGAGGTGAACATAGATAAAATTCAGCCCTGGTGTAGTTCCCCAGTGACCTAAAAGTCGGGGTTTAACGTGTTCTATTTTCAGGGGTTCTTTTAGCAGTGGATTGTCGAGTAAATATATTTGCCCTACTGACAAATAATTCGCCGCCCGCCAGTAGGCGTTGATTTTATGCAATTCTTCGTCTGTTAAAGGCTTTGTTTGTGGGGAGATTGCTAAAGTCATATCAAATTTCCGTATACAACAGGATTTTGCCTTTGTTCAGTAAGCTAGTTTAGTTGTCTATGCAATAACGGCCATCCTACTCATGACAAATCATTCCTAGCGCCAATCTAGGAAAAAATTGTGCTTTGTTGTTGCGATCGCTTGTATGAAATTTTTAGTGAGTGATGAATAATTCCCGACTATCTCCTGCTTGAGACAGTAGCAGATGTAACCAAGATGACTCGCTAGTTTTAAGGTTTTTTTAAACCAAATTATTTATTGCAAAAAAGAAAATTACCTGTATCAATTGATTGAGAAATATTACTTTTGATAGATTTTTCCTAAAATGTTGGGTAGTAAAGGCTTGAGTAATTAGCCTAGCAGGTTACTACATTTATACTAATGTCCTTTCACCAATAGGTTGATGATATAAAATCATTAGCTGATTAGCATTTAAGGTTTCTATTGCATAAGCCTGCCCTGTTAAGTTGCTAAATTCTACTTCAAAAACACCAGGTTCATATTCATCTACAATCGTTCCTACTTGACCGCGATACAATTTTAATTCCAGTAAGTCTTCTGTTAGAGCAACAACATCAAATAATTTCATTGGCATTACCTCACTGCTTAGAGTACATAACAGGTAACTAGGCGAGGAAAGTTTTCATCATTTCGCACTATCCAAACGCTCTGAATAATTGCTTGTTTACCTGAACGACTCAGGGGAAAATCAATAATATATTTTTGACCGTATAGATTGCTTTTACCCGGAACGGCATCATAGTCAACTACTGCTTGTAAAAGGATGGTTTGTAGTTCTTCTGCATCGTTTAAATCTAAGTCTAAGGCAGATTTGAAGACACGAGCTTTGTGCTTTCCTTCTGGATGTTCTAAGTTGAGACAATAAGCTGCGATTTTTTCTGTTTCAACGATAGCGCGTTCTGGGTTAGGTAGTTTCATAACACGTTATTTTCCTAAACCGACAACTGCACCTGTGAACCTTGTTGAGTTTTATGCACTTCAATTCTGGCTTGAAAGGCTTCTTTGAGGTGGGGCATGTGAGTTACTGTAAGGATACAGGCAAAATCAGAGGCGATCGCATTTATAGCTGCAATCAGGCGATCGCATCCCTCTGCATCTTGTGTACCAAAGCCTTCGTCAATAATTAACAATTGCAACGCCGCCCCCGCCCGTTGTGCTAACAATTTCGCCATTGCTAACCGGATGGCAAAGTTAATTCTAAAGGCTTCGCCACCAGAGTAAGTCTCATAAGCCCGTGTTCCCTTAGCATCGGCAATTAAAATGTCTAAGGTATCTATCAGCTTGGCATTCTTCTTGGTAGATTTACCGCTTCTACCTGCTTTTTGAGTAATAAATTGCACATGTAACTGATTTGCACTCAATCGGGATAACAATTGATTTGTCTCTGCTTCAAGCTGCGGTAAGACGTTTTCAATCATTAAAGCTTGGATACCATTTTTACCAAATGCCAGGGCTAACTCATGGTAAACCCGGTATTGTTTCTTGCAAGCTTGCAGTTGTTGTTGTTGTTGTTCGTACTGCACTTGCAAAGTTTCTAGTTGATGGGCGAGTTGTTCCAAACGCCCTAACTTGGCTATTTGTTCATCGAGTTGTCGCCTGCGGATAGCTAACTGTTGTTCTAAAGCTTGAATTTGCTCAATCGGGTTGGCTGACTGGGCTAGTTGTTGAACAATTTCATCAATTTGGCTGGCGAGTTTTTGTCGCTCGTTCAACCGAGTAGTTTTCGCCGCGTCTAGTTCTTGTAATCTTCCTTGCAGTTGAGGATATTGCTGTTGGGCAGATAATAATTGTTGATAGCGTAACTGCCAAGCTTGGCTTTGGCGGACTGCTTGACGTAAATTATTATGTTGCTCTGAACTGTAACCAATTTCAGCAATTTGACGTTCAAGGGCGGCAATTTGTTGGGCGCACTCAGAATCAGTTTGCTCTTGCTGTATTTTAGTTTGTAATTGGGCGATCGCCGCTTGTAATTCTGGTTTGCGGGCGGCTAGGTGTGTTTGGCGTTTTAGCGCATCCTTAATTTGCCCTTGTTTAATTTCCGCCCAGCGCCATCTTTCAACTTCACTCCGCGCTAAGGCATGGTCTTGCTCATTGTAATTTAATTGTTGCAGATATTCGTCTAATTGTCGTAGTTCTTGTTGTTTATCGTGGGCATAATCACCAACTTGGAGCGATCGCTCTAAATGTTGTCTTTCTTGTGTTAGTTGGTTTAACTGTTCTTCAGCATCGCTTGTTGATTCCAGTTGGGCGGCTAATTGTCCGCGCTGTTCTCGCAAAGAGTCATAAGGTGATAGATTTTGGGATACTTCTCGATATTTCTGCCTGAGTACTTGAATTTCTCGATCTGTACAAGCCATCTGTTCCCGAAATACCCACAATTGTTCTTCGGTGTCTTTGTATTCAGCTTTGGTTTTATCTGCGACTCGATTCCAGTGATGTTCATCTAAAGGACGTTCGCACAAAGGACAAATTGCGTCGGGATTACGCAACATTTGGAGTTTTTGGTCTAATTCACCCAATAACCTTTCATATTCGCGTTGCTGTGCTTGCAGTCTTTCAATAAAGTGTCTTCTTTCCTGGCCTTTTTCTTGGATGCGTTGCAAATAAACTTTATCTTTCTCCATTTGTTCAATCTGCATTGCTACAGCCATGACGGCTTGTTGCAGTTCGGGGTAGCGTTGTGAGGAGCGTTGCAGTTGATTTTCTGTGGCTTGTATTTGTTCTAACCTGGCGATTAAACTAGCTTGAATTCTATCTAAGTGACTTTGCAAACTTTGGCGCTGTTGTAATAAAGGCGAAACTTGCATTTGCAATTCATCCAACTGAACCACCCGGCGACGCGCGGCGCTGAGTTGTCCTAAAGCCGCCTCAACTTCGCCTGATTTACTCAGAGTTTGCTGAATTTCTTGTTCTTGCTGTGCTAACGCCTCAATTTGCGCTTGTGCTTGTTGCAGTTTTCTTTCAAGATCATGAATTTGCCCAGTTAGTTGTTGCTGCTTTTGTTGGCGGAGTGTTGTGGCGCGGGTGTGTTGCTCAAACTTAGCTGCAAAAGCTTCTTCTTGAGATTGTAGGCTTTGGTAATGGGCGTAACCGTTTTTAATTTCTGCTTCTTGATTTAAAGTAGCCGTCAAATCTGCCAGCTGGGTTTTAACGGATGATTGTTCTTGGTGGAGGCGATCGCAATCTTGAGTTAAATTTTGGTATTGTTGCCTCACAAAGCTGAGTTGTTGTTCCCAATTTTGCCGCTGGTGTTGGACAACTTGCAAACTTTGTAGTTGAATATTGTCAAATGCTTGTACCTGTTGCAGCTGATTCAGTTCGGCTTCTAATTCTGCTCTTTGTGCTGCTGTAAATTCTCGCTGTTGCAGTTGCGTTTTAATCGATTCCAACGAACGTTCTAATTCTTCTGCTCTGGCTTTAAATTGGCGAGAAGATTCTTTGGCTCGTTCTTCTAAGTCATCATACTGCGTCAGTTTTAACAACTCCGCTAAAATTTCCTTGCGTTCTGTCGGGCGCTTCAGCATGAATTCATCAGCACGGCCTTGACGCAAATAAGCGGAATTAATAAAAGTATCGTAATCGAGCTTGATATGTTCTAAAATCAAATCCTGGGTTGCCCGTACTCCTTTACCCGTGAGTGGGCGAAACCCAGAAGGTGTTTCAATTTGAAATTCTAAAACACTAGTTGCACCGCGAATTCGTGTGCGAATCACTCGATACTTTTGCTGGTTAATGTGGAATGTGAAATCAACGCGGACTTCTTTCGCCCCAGCATGGATGACATCATCTTCCGTTGAAGCTCGACTTTCACCCCAAATTGCCCATGTAATCGCTTCGAGCAGAGACGATTTACCTGCGCCATTAGAACCACAAATACAAGCCGTATGCAAACCACGAAAATCTAAAGTAGCATCACGGTAACTAAGGAAGTTTTTGAGGATAAGTTGTACTGGAATCATTAAGGCAATAGCGCCACATCTAGGATTTGATGAACGAGCAGTACAGATGCACTCTAGATAGTTTAGCTAGGTAGATATCAGGATTCTAGTCCTAAAGTCAGTAATTTTACGAAAATTAACAATATTATGAGCAAGTTTTTCCCGCTGGGCAAATTATTTTGCTCATCTTCGGAGAAAAATTAAACTGTGGACAGTTATTTCTAGGTTCTACTTGTTACATCTATGGCTTATACCGTTTCTTGATAAAGATGCAATTTATCAGTTGTTATGTACAAAGCCTCTACATGAGTTATCGGGTTCAGCTTCACATTAAATTGGTATTAGGCGCTATATATATATATTGATTTGAGGAAGAAAATCCAACATCTGCAAACACTTTGTTGGGTTTCGCCGCTGCTCCACCCAACCTACTTTTGTGAATTTCTCTGTGCCTTTGTTGCTCTGTGGCTCAAAAAAAAAGCTTCCCTTAACCCTTCAAATTTCGTAGTAATAATTGGCAACCGCATAAAAATGGGTTTTGACTTTCTATGCGTTCGTCCCGTAGCACTTCAATTGCCAACTGACTGTTGTAGATTAATTTATCGTAATCCATCAATGCATTCCACTTAATTTTGCCAGTAGGAAACCCCATTTCTAAAGCTGCATCAAATATTAATTCTTGCCACTTCTGAATCTCTGGGTCTCGTGATTTACAGTAATCCAAAATGGCGATATATGCACCAGGTTTAGTAACGCGTAAAATCTCATCCAGAGCGCGTACAGGATCGGTAACAACACAAAGAGTAAATCCTGATGCAGCAGCATCAAAATTATTATCAGGAAAATCCAAATTTAGCAAATCAGATACTTTAAAAGTGATATCTGCGGATACACGCTTTTTCTGGGCTTCATCCATCATTTTCTCAGATAAATCTACACCTACAACACTGACTCCTTCAGGATATGCGGGAAGATTAAGTCCTGTGCCAACAGCAGCATCAAGCACAGTTTGTCCAGGTTTAAGCTGTAAAGAATCAATCAGTGGTTGACGATCAATATGCCAGTAACGCAACATAATCTTCTCATAATCTACTGCGCCCTGATCGTAGGTATCAATTATTTTTGTTACTTGCATATACTGCCCCATAAATATAGAAGTAGCTATTTTGTTTTAACTGTTTTCACAAGAATTTGGCAATGAAATAATGCCTATTGTTTTACATTCTATAGTTAGTGTAAATACATAGATTATTTAGACAAAAAAATTATGAGTCAGTAAGCAAAATTATGAATTAAATTCTGGATTTTATATCCTATTTTCATAAAACAAAATTCTGGTGGAACAAAGGCTGTAAATTTGCGTCAATCAAAGGTATCTAACTCTTGATTTAGCGAAGCATTTCAGCAGTGTAATATTTTGTGGAACAATAGCAGATACTCCGCGTCATCCAATCAGCCTGACTACGGTATATGCCTAGAGATAGTTCTCTAGCTAGTCAGAAACAATCTCAGTAACCACTCGTCATCACATAAGTCACACACATCAAAGTAAATTTTGTTATGACACACCTTTATCGCATCAAATCAGGCGCAGCTGCATTCATGGCAATGGCACTAACTACAGGTGCGATCGCTCCTATAATTGCTGTAGCTCCTGCCCAAGCACAATATAATCTTGGTCAATCACGCTCAACTACAATTCCTGCTAATGTAACTTTGCCTGTGACTTACGAAAAAGAAAAAGTCGTTGTCACCCCAGGCGAAAGTATGTCTCTGAAGCTAAGAATAGCTAATGACATTATCGATAGAAATAGAAATGTCTTAATTCCTGCTAGAACTGAAGTGGTTGGTAGATTAGAACCTGTCGATTTATATGGCAGAAATTCCCCCAGCAACAGAAATAATGACAATAGCAAGGGTGTAAGGTTTGTCGCGTCAGAATTAGTCTTCCCCTCTGGTCGGAGACTACCAATTAATGCTAATTCTCGGACAATCACCGAAACTGAAAAAATTACCAAAGGCGCTGATACTGGTCAAATTTTAACAGATGCAGCTATTGGTGCTGGTGCTGCTACTGTAATTTCACTGCTGACTGGTAACAGAAAGATAGAAGTATTAGAACCTGTGATTGGTGGTGCTGTGGGTGCTGGTGCCAGTGTACTGTTGCGGAAAAAACAAGCTGATGTCTTTGTTCTCAGACCAGAACAAGATTTAGACATCACACTGACAAGCAATTTAGTAATATCCCGAAACACTACTAATTATTAACTGATATTTCCGTCGTGAACTCAATCAGCTTAATCAGCGATCGCCTCTTTCAATATAGTGTGCGATCGCTTCATTTTTATAGATACAAAATTTAATATTAATGCAACTATTTGATCTATATCTCGTCTTATTTAATATTCAAGGTACATGCTGAATATTTGCTGCTTGTTAAAGTCGAAAATCCGCTTCATTCATTCTTTAAAGCAAATTTAGTGTATCTACGGTGTCTATATCTAGTAAAAAAAATCAAGATAAAACTATCAGGCATCGAGAGAAACTTGCATCTTCCTTCCTACTGTGACAGATAAGATTCACAGACAGGACTTAATAATTTATCTTTCTATCTCCTGTATAAGTGCGGATGTAGAAACAGCTAACTGTAATCAGTTGGTTGGAAATCACTCATGATTGCTAATTTCCATATATCTTCAATAATTTAACGAAAATGCTGAAAAATTTATCTCTTGCTTTACTAGGAACAACTGTTATTGTAGCGAGTGCTAACCCAGCTAGTGCCGTAACTATGGTAGTAAGTGGTGGGATGTTCTCTAGCTACTCTGATGCTAAAACTGTCACCTTTGATGATGGTACAGCAAATGACCCAAATGGATTTGCTACTTACTCTAATGTCACTACTAACATTGTTCAGGGTAGTGTAAGTGGTCAATATGCTTCACCCTATGGAGATACTACTAAGTTTCTCACAATTGCTCCATCAGGTAGTGGTGTTGCAGGTGATAGTGGTTTTGTCAATATTAATTTCAAAGAAGCTGTTGATTACTTCGGTTTTTATGCAGGTTCATTAGATAGCTACAACTACATTGACATCTATAGCGGTAATCAGTTGTTAAAGACTTTTAGTGGCTCAGATGTACCAGGTGCAGTAGCTGATGGTAGCTGGACTAGCGGTCAAGCTAATATGTTTGTCAATCTTGTAGGTGAAGCAGGCGAAAAATTTGATCGTGTTGTGATGCGTTCAAATGGTATTGCTTTTGAAACAGATAACCACGCCTATAGACTAGCGCAGAGTGTTCCAGAACCCAGTGCTATGTTAGGTGTATTAGCAATAGGTGCTTTCGGAACTACTTCACTTTTAAAGCGTCAACAAAAGAAAGTAGCAGTGAAAGGATAAATTTACTTTCAAGTTTAATTTGATAACTGCTATGTGTACAAAATGGCATAGCAGTTTTTTAATTAGATTTTATTTCATTTTTAATATGTCATGGGAAATAGGTAATAAGTCATAGTGTGTTTGTCTATGACTTATTACCTATTTTGGTGAAAATAATTTCTCGTAAAAAAAAAGTAAAAATTTCTCCGAAAAATAGAAATTGCCAGAAACTTTTTATATCAGTTTTTGTCTAAGTAACTAACAGAAACAAAATAAATTTAGAGGCATAAAATTAATGTTTACTTTAACTGGTTGGCAATCTAAAACTGCTGCACTTATGGCTTTGAGCATCACTGCTGGTGCTGTAGCCCCCTTTATGACAGCTACACCTTCTTTTGCTCAAACTACTTTTACTGATGTTTCATCTAACTACTGGGCTGCACAGTTTATTCAAGAATTATCACAGCGGGGTGTAATTGCCGGGTTTCCTGATGGCAGTTTCCGTCCAGAAGAAGCAGTAACACGCGCTCAATTTGCAGCGATGGTTAACAAAGCTTTCCAAAAAGCACCGCAACGTCAGTCAATCAGCTTTGTGGATGTACCCAGCAATTTCTGGGCATCTAGCGCCATTCAGCAAGCTTATACCATTGGTTTTCTCTCTGGATATCCTGGAAACCGCTTTGAGCCTAACCAAGCTATTCCTCGTCAACAGGTTTTAGTTTCCCTGGCCAATGGTCTGGAATATACTGCTAATGGCAATGTTGAAAGCACTCTGCAATACTTCAACGATGCTTCTGGAATTGCTAGTTATGCCCGTAGTCCGATCGCAGCGGCAACTGAAAAGCAAATTGTGGTGAACTATCCTAATGTTAAGTTCCTCAATCCCACTGCAACTGCAACACGCGCACAGGTAGCAGCTTTTATTTACCAAGCGTTAGTTAGTTCCAATCAAGCTTCGGCAATTAATTCACCTTATATAGTGGCTACTCAAACCACTACACCAACACCTGTATCAATCACAATTCCGCAAGGAACTGTTATCCCTGTGAAGTATGATCAGGCTGAAAAAATTCTGGTGACTAAGGATGAAACGGCTCCTTTAACCCTGACTGTTGAGCAAAATGTTGTCACCCAAGATGGTACTGTAGTAATTCCTGCTGGTAGTCAAGTTGTTGGTCAACTCAAACCGGCAAAGGGTGGTTCCCAATTTGTTGCTCAAAAACTGGTGTTAACGACAGGTCAAGAGTATCAAATTGCAGCGACCTCTGATGTAATTACAAAAACGGAAACAGTGAAAAAAGGCACTAGTACTAGAGCCATTATTACGAATACTGTATTAGGTGCTGGGGCTGCGGCGGCGGTATCTGCAGTCACAGGCGATCGCGCGATCGCTACAGAAGAAGTTCTCGGTGGTGCGGCCATTGGTGGCTTAATTGGTTTATTCTTCGGTCGCAACAGTGTTGACTTAATTGCTATTAACCCCGACACCGATTTACAAATGACCGTCAATCAAAATTTGTTGGTCTCAGTTAGATAGTTGTTAGTCAAGAGTCCATAGTCAATAGTAAAAATGAACTTTTTGACCATTGACCATTGACTATTGACTAATTGGCAACCAAATAATAAACGTAGTTCCCGGTGTATCGGGGGATGAGATCGCAGAATTAATTGCTGGGCTGAAAATTTCAATTTCACCCTGCATTTGCTCGATTAATTGTTTAGCGATCGCTAATCCTAATCCTGTACCGGGAATTTCTGTTTGTGCTTGTACACCTCGGTAATGTCTTTCGCCCAAATGTGTTATGTCTTCTTGGGGAATTCCCGGCCCAGTATCACTAATAGCAATACCGATAAAATTTTCTCTTTCTTGCCCTACTTGGATGAAAATTTTGCCGCCTTTGGGGGTGTATTTCAAAGCATTATCAATGATATTGCTTAAGACTTCTTGTAAAGCTTTAATATTGGCACGCACCAAGGGTAAGTTTTTGGGAATTTCTGTTTTTAATTTGAGATGGCGTTCTTGAGCGATCGCTTTTGCTGATAGTAATAATGGTGCTAATAAATCAGCTAAAGAGCAATCAGTTGCTTTTTCTCCTGTGCCTGGTAATAATAAAATCGGTTTGGGTTCTGTTTGGACAGTAGCTTCCACAAATACTTCATTTTGGGGTAATGCCAGTGGTGCTAAATCTAATTCTGTCCAGTCAATAACTTGCTCAAATTGTTGCAATAATTCTTGCAGGCGATCGCTTTCTCTCACAATATTCGCTCCCACGTCTCGGTTAGGATCACCTGGACGCAGTCTTTTAAATAGCAATTTGCCAAAAGTCCGCAATGCGGTCAAAGGATTGCGAAATTGGTGTAATAAATTATCTAATAAATCTCGCTGCTGTTCTTGCAGAACTTGTTGTTGGTGTAACTGTTGTTGCAACCATGCTCGACGCTGATCTAAAACACAAGCGATCGCCAAAGTCTGAACTATCTTTTTAATAGTACTTTGTTCTTGTTGATTCCAAGCCCGGTCTTCTCTACAAGTCACCAGTAATCCCATCATGACACCCTCATGAACCAGGGGTCGAACAATTTGGTGTCCACTCAGCAAATACTCTTCTTGAAAATCTGGCTGTTCAGTATCCGTGGTTTCGACCTCTGGTGATGCAGCCGGAGATTCTGTAGCTGCTGTCAATAACCGTTTTTGTTGTTTGGGCAGTAGCAAAATATTACTAATTTGTAATTGTTTGCGTGCTTTTACCTCAGTATTCTCTTCTCCTGGTGGTAATCCTGCTGTTTCTGGATAAACCACCACAGGAATCAGTTTCGCCTCAGTTGTTGGAGCTTCTACCAATTCTTGTGTTAAATAAACCACACTTAAAGAGGCTCCCAACCCTTGGGCTAACAATGCAATTTGTTCTCGGCATAAAGCCACAAAATCTGAACTAGCAGACATTAACATTTTTCATTTCTTGCTTAGGATCACAGGTTTTGAGGGAATTTTCAAGAATCAGCTTGATTCTAACTCTGTTTTCATCAAGCTTGACTAAAGCTGTTTAAATAATGGTATAGATAAAGAAATCCTGTACTTTACTAGTTTTGTGATTTATTTGTCTTCAAAAAAATTATTTTTGTTGTATCAAAAGTTTATAAACTATTGATTTTTTGAACTAGAACTTTTATAATTACGACGGATTTTGTAGCTATCACTACAATCTAATAGCTTGAAAGAGGAGGAAAATAGGTTGGCAAGGAGACGGAAAAGGAAGAGTCGTCGTCGCCAGGAAGGACGGCGGATTTTAGAGCATGTGCCTCAATATAGCATCGAAAGCGGCGAAGAAAAACCTGTGACAGCAGCAAGAAAATTCATTCAAGCTGAAGGGATCTTGCCACCAGCTCTGCTACTCGTAAAGCGAAATGAACACACAACAGACAGATATTTCTGGGCAGAAAAGGGTCTGTTTGGCGCTCAATACGTAGAAGAAAACCATTTCTTGTTCCCCAGCCTACGAACATTAGAAGCTCCGGCTGGTTCGGAACCTGTGGCATTAGCTGCTCGCTGAACTTTAAGTGGCTATCTTACGTGTTGAAGGTGTTCTGAATATTCATTTAACTGGCAAAGTTGATCAGTTTATGCAAAATTTTCAATTTTTTTTAAATTTGGGTCTGATTTGCCAGTAGAGGGTAAAGGGTAGTCCAGGCGGTTGGACAAACAACTCTCATCAAGCCGTATAGGTTTGTGTGAGTTGAATTATCAATGTAATATTCATCAGGGAGTTAGAAAGAGTGATACAGAGCGTTCAAAAGTGAGAGTCGCATTGCGCCTTTCTTTTGCAGGCTAGGTTACAAGATACCTTTTTCTCTACAGCAGTTCGTTATAGAGAAAATTTACATCACAACAATCCTCTTTCCTACTCCCTATTGTTTATTTCCTCTCGCTCATCACTGGAGGAAATGTAAAAAAACTCAAATTTAATCACTCAGCTTTAAGTTGAGTGCTTTCTGTAACTCAATCAGTTCATCTCGATGGGCAGTTACAGTAATCTTGGCTGGGGAGCTTGGTTCATCTTGATTAGCTTTTTGCAGATGAAGCAACACCTTCTCAGTTCTTCCTGCTTTTTTCCAATAGAACACACCACTCAACGGTGATAACAGCACTATTCCTAGAAAAAAACTGCTGATGTTAGGAAACAGCAGTGATAGAACAAAGGATAAACAAATTAAACCTACTGTTGCCAGTAGCGTCAAAAAAATTGCTAAAAATAAGCTGGGTTGGACAAAACCCTCAAAAATAACTTGATTTTTATCTCGGTCTACCGCTGCCACTCGGTAAGACCGCGAACGGAAATAATCCTGTAATTGAGGCATTAATACAGCTTCGTCTTGCTCAGATACCAGTTGTGCAGTTTTTGTGCGGTCTTTAGTTGCAGCACGAATAAAGAAAAATAGCCCAACTGATAACAATAAGGTGAGCAGCAACGTAGATGGCAGAATAGCAGTATCCATAACTGATTGTTACTGTGTGAATGGAGGAGATTTATTCATTATTAATTATTAGTTAATTTGTCCTCCCGTTAATATACTCTTGCCAAAGACGCGTTAAATCCTGCGCTTGAACTTGCCATTCTGGAGAAACTTGGTACATTCGCCTAGGTCTTCCTCGTCCTTCGAGTTTCTTCCAATACCCATTAATAGCCCTTTCGTCTTCTAGAAACTTAATCGCACTATACAGTACGGTATCTGAAAGCCGATAGGTTGGATATTCAGTTTCTAAACGTTGAATTAACTCGGTTCCGTAGGATTCACCTTGCCGTAAAACAGACAGTATGTAACAAATAGCTAGTTCCTGACAGAGGTAAGTTGGCGGAGGATTTTCAAAGAATTGATATATATCCTCAAGTTTCATGGTTGGTGAATGGCTAAAAAAATGCCTTAGGGTGGGATTTATAATCCTTGTGTTCAGTATGCACTATTACTTACGTAATAAAAAGTACAGAGACACTGAGGCAGGATGGTCAAAGCGTCAACGTAAAAATGCCAAACAAATATGCCCCACGCAGATAAAGTCATGGGATACAAGCGAAATTCTAAGGAGCGTAAGACTTACCCTCCTAATTTAAGCTCTAGGCAGTGTGGTGAGGAGCAATAAAGACAGAGGCATAGCCCCTGTATCGGTGTCAAATGATGCCGAGCCGATTAGAACTGCATAAGCATAAAATGCCATCGAAGAAATTTTACAAGTAAAATGCCATTTTGTCTGTAAAGCTTATTAAACACTTTGTTTCTCAGTTCTACTTGAGATACTCATAGGTCATCTGGTAAGTGTGATAGTAAATCTAGCAAGCACCTAGCTCATTGGTGATTAGTATGTCACAAAATTCCGATGCTCCATCATCTTCTGCTACTCTTCGGGCGATCGCCCAAACATTCCGGCTCACAGGTTGGATTAGCTTTTGGATTCAGTTAGTATTAGGTGTGGTTTCCAGCATAATTGTCCTGCTATTTGCGATTTTTTCCCAAAGAACAGGTAGCCCTAGTAATAATCCGGGAACTGGCTTTGGAGTCTTTCTAGCGGTTTGTGGACTCATTATTTTGGGTGCGGGTATCTATTTAGCTTTCCGTTACACCAGAATTGGTAGACAACTGCAATCTTCCAACCCTAGCAACCGCCCGCGTAAAAGCGAAACCTTACAGGTATTACGTTTAGGCTTGTGGATCAATTTAATTGGCACATTAGTCACACTTTTAGGGGCGCAGGCGATCGTTGGTACACTCGTTGCCAGGTCAATATCCCCGCAAGCCATCACTACGCAATTTTTTGACCCAACTCGGATTATTAGCGGTCTTGATATGCTTGTAGTTCAGGCAAACACTAATACTGTTTCAGCCCACTTTGCTGGATTGGTTGGGTCACTTTGGCTAATGAATCGTATCAACCGCCAATAATCTCCTAGGCTAATTTCATCTTTTCCTGACGGTAAGCAAAAGTTGATCTTTAACTTTTCCGAAACCCACTTACACAGACTTGTAAGAAACAAATATAGTTGTTAAAAAAACTTCCTACTAATAAGTAGTGTTAAAGCTTACCAAAGGTGAAATTTATCTTTTGAGGATCTCATATCATGGCAGATTCATCTAATACAAGCAGAAATCAACTAAGACAAAATTTTGATCAAAATGCTTGGAGATTTGGTGTACAAGTGGTCTTTAGTGCTGTTGTATTAGGGCTATGTATTGTGCAGTTGGTTTCCAAACCAAGTAACGATCAAAATACTGCACTTTACTGGGGCGGGGTGACTAGCGTATTAGCATATTGGTTGCCTTCTCCAGGACAAAATAGGGAAGACAAAGAGCCAATGACAATTAATACCAGAACATTTACCGCTACTGAAACTAATGGACAAGGCCAAAACGATCACATCTTGGCTCAAAGTAATTCCACAACAGTGACAACAGACGCTCAAAACTAATGAATAGTCTATAAATTAAGAATTCAGAATCAATAAGTTATTCTGAGATTTAGGCACACCACCAATTTTAGACAACTAAATCAAATATGTAGTGTTGTGTCTTCAACCCATTTATTTGTCAGCTAGTTCAGACTTCAATTCATACTAAATTCTGACTGATAAACTTAAGAAATATAGTCTTCATCTTCAGAATTGCTATCCCAACTAGAAGCATGATTAGAACGGTAAGCTTCGGCTTTAGTGCGGCGATTTTCCTGCCGGATGGCTTCTCGTTCTCGTAATGTTAGCTGTTGCTTGTCATTAATGGGCAACCGTTCTACTGTACGTTTAGATGATTTTTGACGAGTAAATGTCTTCCAAGCAGTTTTCATCCCAACAACTAAGCTACGAGTACCGACTTGAAGATTTTGGGCTTGTTTTTTTGCACCATCAATGCCTTGGTCAACTTGTTTAACGACTTGACCAGCGCTTTTGACACCTTCACTAACATCATTGGTTAAGTCAGTGATTTCGATACCAGTGGTGCGGATGGAAGTTAAGGTAGGTGGTAACTCCCGCGAAAGGGTGTCAAAAAACTTTTCCGCACTGCGGGCGGCGCGTGCTACTTCTTGTAAAGCGGGTATAGCCGCCACTAAAACAGCAGTTAGACTGGCGGCGACTAAGAGTAGGGACAGTCCCAACCAAAATAGGGGGTCAATCACGGTTATGCTATCTACGAGCGTTCCAAAGGCTGGGGAAGCGAATCTGAGTCTTCTTCAGTGGTTTGCCGATGCAAGACTTGACTTTCGCGCTGACTAGCATCTATGCCAGCGGCGATCGCTTCCTTTAGTCTATCTAAAGTTTCATCCCAATTACGTAATGCGTTGGCAGAAAGACGATCTGCCTGAATTTGCACACTTGTTGATAAATCTTCTGCTAATTCTGGGATGGCATCAGCAGATTTTTTCAAAAGTTTACGCGTTTCGCGTCCTGTGCGAGGAGCAATGAGCAAACCAGTTAAAGCACCGATAGTTGCTCCTAGCATCATACCGCCAATAAAGACTCCAGAACGGTTATTAGACATTTGAATTGTTTCTCTCCTTACACCCATTTTAGGTGGGTTGTTTCCCCTTGTATAACCAGAATGATTTTATCGAGTTAATTTATCGTGACAATTTATCAACTAGAAATGTTGCTATTGTTTATTCCAGTTTTGGTGACTGTTTTTCTTAGCCAGAAAGAATTGGATTGACGAATATAGCGTTTACCTAGTCGCTGTCCTAAAAGTAGCAGACTCACAATTTGGCGCACTTGCTGAATTTTAAATTGTAGAGATTGGTTATTGAGGCGGAGGTTGCGGAGACTTTGCTGGCTAATATCAATATTTTGGGGTGTTTGAGACAGCAGAGTCTGGCTACATTTTTCATAGAAAGTTAACCTATCGGTGATGAATGCTATTCGTTGCTTCAGTTTCCAGATTTGCCAAGCTATGTAGAACAGCAGTAGGGAAATAAGGGTGTTAATGATGACAACTAATGTAACCATTGTTTGATTTATGTGAGTTAGATGATTTGTGATCGCCTGACACTACACTTGGGAAAGATGCGATCGCTCATAATAAAATTAATCTTATTGGCAAAACACCTATGGAAGCTCTCACCCTCAACATACCACCCGCTGTAGGTCTTACTGATGAGCAGTTTTATCAAATTTGTCTAGCCAATGATGAGTGGCGCATAGAACTTACCGCCGAAGGAGAACTGATCATTATGCCTCCAACTGGCGGCGAAAGTGGCATCCAAAATTCGGATATCAACATAGAACTTGGTTTATGGAATCGTCAAAGCAAGCTAGGAAAGGTTTTTGATTCCTCTACAGAATTTCGCTTACCCAACGGTGCTTATCGTTCGCCGGATGCTACTTGGATAAAGCAAGAACGATGGGATGCACTGACACCTGACCAAAGGCGACGCTTTCCACCTATATGTCCCGATTTTGTGATTGAACTGCGCTCTCAAACTGATTCTCTCAAAAAACTGCGTGCCAAAATGCAAGAATATCGAGATAATGGGGCGCGTTTGGGTTGGTTAATTGACCCTATCACACCTTTAGTAGAAATTTATCGTCCTGGTATTGCGGTCGAAACGCTGAACTTTTCTACTGCCCAACCGCCAAAGCTTTCTGGAGAAGATGTCTTACCAGGGTTTGTTTTAGATTTAAGTCTCATCCTAAACCCATAAATTAGGCTTTTTGTTTTTGTATAACCGCCATTTTTGACTAGCTTTGATGTAGCCGTAGCAACTGTTCTCTTAACTGAATCCTATTTACACATAACTTACGTCGTACTTACGCACTGAAGCTGGAAATTTAGCTCTTATTTCGCCTTTCCTTTTTAAGAAAGCTTGAGAATTTAAATGCGTAAGTTCTATTACAGTATTGGAAAATTATCCAAAGAACAACGTTGGATAACTTTTTTGTTTTTTATTTTAATTAATATTTTGAATTTTTATTAAGTTAAAAATGATGTAATGGTCACGGAGTACCTATAGAAGCAGTACTTATAATTAAGTATATTTTCTGACAGCATTTTAGCGATTATTGCTTAGTCTAAATTAATAATTCGCGTTAAAAATATGACTGAGCAAATAGCAGTGGCAGTAGAGCGATTAAACTTTGCATTTTTACTTATTACACATATAGTATGTGCTGATCAACAAATTCACAGCGAAGAAGCGAAAGCTCTACAGATACTAGCAAAAAATACCAAAATGGGAGGGCGCACTATCGAAGAAATGGAAAAAATTCTAGCTCAAGAAGAAAATCATTTAACTGTATATGATGTAGCTTGTCAAGTGCGTCCAGGTGAGCAAAATGAAGCAATACGGCAAATACTGGCAGTAGCCTATATTGATGGTTTCTTTTCTCCTGTAGAGCGAGCAATGGTGGAGCAGATAGCACAGATTTGGAATTGGACAAATGGAGAAGTAGAAACCTTAATTGAACAAGCACAAGGTTTTAGCACTGTTAACAAATATTCTGAGAACAAAGAGGATACAAAACTATCTTTTGGAGCGCGTCTTTTAAAAGGAGCCGATTCTATCTTGTCACGCGCACTAGTAGATAATTTAGCTAACATCATACCAGAAAATATTGGACGGCAAATTAAGCAATCACGTCAGGAACTTTTATTATCAGGTAAAGAATATGATAGTGCCATTCAGCAATGTGCAGCGATCGCTTCTGAAGATTACAAATATGCAGCATTAGCTCTGAACGGAACTAGAGAAACGCTTCACAATTTAGGAAAGAGTATTCAAGAGCAACTTGCAGTAATTCAACGTCAAGCAACTAGTAAAGGACAAGCCAAAACCGCAGCAGAGGTAGCAAAGCAGCTGGAAGCCACTAGAAAAGCTCTCACTGTAGAAATCATTAAAGAAATTGAAAGTGTGCGTCAGTCACTTTCAGCTAAGGAACGCGCTTTAAATCATTTCAGCATTGCGTTTATGGGTAAAACCAAAGCTGGAAAAAGCACTCTCCACGCCATTATTACAGGGGATGGATGGGAAGCTATTGGTGTAGGTAAACAACGCACTACTCGTTTTAATCGAGTTTATGAGTGGAAAAATATTCGGATTATTGATACGCCTGGAATTGGTGCGCCTGGGGGTAAAACAGATGAAGAAATTGCTGAAAATGTAATTGAAGAATCTGATGTAATTTGTTATGTGGTCACAAATGACAGTATTCAAGAAACAGAATTTAAGTTTTTGCAACTGTTAAAAGAAAAAGTCAAGCCGCTAATTATATTGCTGAATGTCAAAAATAACTTGCGTGATTCTCGACGTTTGGAACATTTTTTAGCAAATCCAGAAAAACTATTTGCTGTGGATGGTCAAAGTAATCTGGGTGGTCATATTGAGCGTATTCGCCGCTATGCTAAACAACATTATGCTAATGACTATTTTGAGATTATTCCTGTCATGCTTCTGGCGGCTCAAATGTCCCGTGAAGAAGAGCATGAGGAGATTAAAGACCAGCTGTTCCAAGCAAGTCAGATGCAAAAATTTTTAGACTCGATTCGCTTGTCTTTAGTTGAGTATGGAAAAATCAGGCGATCGCAAACTTTATTAGGTTCTACGGTAGGCTCAATTGACAAACCTAATCAATGGGTAATACAACAAGAGCAAGTTTACCAACAGTTAGTAACTACCCTCAAAGATAAGCATAAAACTGTCCGCAAAGATATCCAAAAAGCTGTAAGAGATAATCAACAGTATTTGCTACAGCAAATTGAAGCTATTTTCCAAGATACATCTAATTCTATTCCTTCTTTTGCTGAAGAATTTTGGGATGCAAATGATAGTCGGTTAAATCAGGGATGGGAGCAAAAATTAAAAGCAATTAGATTTGAGCAACGTTTAAAAACTGCTTATGAAGAAAGTAGTCATAACTTTAATAAAGAAATTCAAGAACTTCTAGAGGAAGTAGGTAATGAGCTACAAATTGTTACTAAATTGGTTAATAATAATTTTAAATTAAAAGAGCAGGATTCTAATTCCTTATTTCATGACTTCATGAAAATAGGTGGAAATATCCTTACTATAGCAGCACCTATTATAGGTTTATTAGTCCCTGCTATTGCTCCAATAGTAGCAGTTATAGGAATTATAGGTTTTGCTATTAACCAGATGTCTGGCTGGGCAAAATCTAAAGAACAAAAGCGCCGCGAAGCTGTACAAAATATTTGTCAATCACTATCTAATCAACTGATTAATCAGCAACAAAACACTATCCAGCAAGCGAAGACAGACTTCAATAAATATACTGATGCTGTATCTACCAGTATTAGTGTTTATTTTGAAGAAATGATCCAAGGATTAGAAATTATTTCTAATCAGCTTGAAACAGCCAAAAATAAATTAAACGAAAAATCTAATTATCTTAATCGTGCCTATGCCAAACGCATAATCGATTGGTGTACTGATAAATACGAACCTCTAAATGATGAAGTAATTATCAATACGATAAGCAAAGTAAACCGTGATTTTGGAAAGAGTATGCTAATTTCAACAAAAGTTGAATTACGGCTACGCAAATCTTCAAAAGAGATTGCAATAATTCTACAAGAAGAAGTATCTATTCAATCTACAGTCGCAACTAAATAGGAGATAAAATATGAGCCATCAAACACAATGTTTTAACGCTGCTCTTATTAATGAGAAGTTTAAAAAAACTTTAGTAAAATTTGATAAAATTCTATCTGAAGGTAAACATCCTGAAATTTCAGCTATTCGTAAAAAGCTGCGGGAGGAATTAAAATCTCATCACCAAGAAGGAATTTTGTCAGTAGCTTTTGTTGGTCAATATAATGCGGGTAAATCTACCACAATCTCTGCTCTGACTGGAAAACGTGATATTCGCATTGATTCTGATATTGCTACAGATACAACTGCTAGTTATGACTGTAACGGTATCAAAATTATAGATACACCCGGACTTTTTACAGACCGTAAAGACCATGATGCGATTACCTATAACGCTATCAATAAAGCTGATTTGTTAGTATTTTGCTTGACATATATGCTCTTTGATTCTGTCACAGTAGCAAATTTTAAAAAATTAGCATACGAAAAAGGCTACCGTTGGAAAATGATGCTTGTTGTCAATAAAATGTCTGATGAAGCAGGAGAAGAAGCACAAAAGATTGCTAATTATCGTCATAGTCTAGAAGAAGCGATTAAACTTCATAGACTTGATGAATTTCCTGTATGTTTTATTGATGCCAAAGATTATTGTGAGGGTGTAGATCAAAATGACGAATTTTTAATTGATATCAGTCGCTTCCAAACTTTTTTGGATGAACTGAATAAATTTGTTAAAAGCCGTTCAGTCTTAGCTCGTTTTGATACACCTATCCGAATTGTACTCAGTTGTGTTGATGAAGCTCAGTTAAGTTTTACACGCAACTCCAACCAAGACTCGGCTTTTTTAGAAGTATTAACACGTTTATCTCGCACAGTACGTAAAGAACGTGATCGCCTGCGAATTACAGTTAAGAATATAGCTCTACAAATGTCAGCAGGAGTCGCCAAGGAAGGGACAAACCTTGCTACTGCTGTAGGAAGCGATCAGGATTTTGCTATCTTGAACCAGCAGACTGAGATGAATGTGCAACAGCACTATGAAAAAGCAGAAAAAAAATTGCAAGATGCTATTAACACAGCAGTAGAAGATATCCGGCAAGAAGTTGAAGAAGTACTGCAAGGTAATCTAGTACAAACTTTCATAACTTGCTTAGAAAAAAATCAAAATATTTCTGCTAGTAATGTCAATGCTGATATGGATGTAGACCGAATCAAAGGTCAAATTAACTGGTTAAAAGATATCGGCGAGAAAGCAGGAGTCGAGTTAAGCAATTTTGCCAAGTTTGCCAAGAGAGATGTCTTATCTACGGCTAGTAGTAGTGGTGGTTTTCTACGTTCTATGGATGTAGCAGGTAGTGGTTTACATCAGACTGTTTTAGCAGTAGGAAAATTTGTTGGCTTTGATTTTAAACCTTGGCAAGCAGTCGGAATTGCTAAAAATATCGGTAATTTAGCTATGGTTATTGGGCCTGGCCTGGCACTTTTGTCATTAGCGTCAGATGCTTATACAGCCCAACAAGAACAGCAGCGAGAAAAACAAATGGCAGATATTCGTAGTGATATTACCAGCCAGTTTCAAGCAATTGCTAAAAACTTAGAAAATCAAATGGAATTGCAATTACGTGAATTTGAGCAACAGGTTTATGGAGAGATTGAACAACAAATTATCAATGCTCGTCAACAGGAAGAAAATGCGATCGCAGCTTCCAATACTTGGGTTAAAAAAGTTTTAGAAATCCGCCAAGATTTTGAATTAATGCTTCGCTATATAACGAAGGCAACAGAAAAACCTGTAACTTAACGAAAATCTGATATCAAGCGATCGCATTACATGAGACTTTGGAGATAGGCGATCGCTGATAATAAAATTAATCTTATTGGCAAAATACCTATGGAAGCTCTCACCCTCAACATACCACCTGCCGTAGGTTTAACTGATGAACAGTTTTATCAAATATGTCTAGCCAATGATGAATGGCGTATAGAACTTACCGCAGATGGAGAACTGATAATTATGCCTCCAACTGGCGGCGAAAGTGGCATCCAAAATTCAGGCTTGACAGCTAAAGTTTATATTTGGAATGAACAAGCCAAGCTAG
The DNA here is from genome assembly GCF_059384975.1 of Nostoc sp. C96. NCBI lineage: Bacteria > Bacillati > Cyanobacteriota > Cyanophyceae > Nostocales > Nostocaceae > Nostoc > Nostoc sp. C96. The sequence continues at coordinate 5,667,433 of NZ_CM182020.1, forward strand.
GCAAAGTATTTGATTCCTCTACAGAATTTCGCTTACCAAATGGTGCTTATCGTTCGCCGGATGTTGCTTGGGTGAAGCAAGAACGCTGGGATGCACTAACCACTGACCAACGGAGACGCTTCCCACCTCTATGTCCCGATTTTGTGATTGAACTGCGCTCTCAAACTGATTCTCTCAAAAAGTTGCGTGCCAAAATGCAAGAGTATCAAGATAACGGTGCGCGTTTAGGTTGGTTGATTGATCCTTTCACACCTTTAGTTGAAATTTATCGCCCTAATGTTGAGGTTGAAGTTATCAATTTCGCTGTTGAACAACCACCTACACTATCTGGTGAAGATATATTGCCAGGATTTATCTTGTCTTTAAATCAAATACTTAATCCTTGAAATTTTAGAGAAATGCAATAACAAAATATTCAATCCCTCCTCATTTGGAGGGATTGAATATGTAAGAAGTTAAATTTTTTCTCAAGAACTAGAACAAGAATGTAGTCCGAATGATACCAGTGTAGATTGTATCGTTGTTGCTGTTATGTTCGGGGTTGAATATCACAAGTAATCCGGGTGTAATTGAGATACTGTCATTCACTTGGTAGCGATACAATGCTTCTAGACGATAGGATGTATCAGAATCTTCACGGCGAGGGCTAGTAGCAGTACGCACACCGCCAAAGTCATTGTCTGTTACTTTAGGTGGTTGACTGAAGATGATACCGCCTAAGTTACCTTTTTTACCCAAGTCAGGGAAAGCAAGAGTTACTGCCCAATTCCAGATGTCTGCTTGATTACCACGATTAACGTTAGGCAAGAGTGTAGTTTCTGCGATCGCCTGAGTATAACCCACCCAGCCAGACAAGACAAATTTTGGGTTGACACGATAGCTGGTTTGGAAACTGTAATGATTGGCAGAAGTGGCCAGTCCTGCACCAAATGGTTGGTCAGCAAAGGCACCACCGTACAGTCCGGAAACTGCTACATCATTATTAGCGCCACTAAAGTATGAATGAGCGTAGGTCAATCCTAAGGAAAGGTCTTTGTTAGGCTTGAAGGCTAATTGTGCTATTGCGCCGTAACTACCATCAAATAGGCCTCTTCCTTCTGTTGGGTCATTGGCTCTTCTAGCAAGATAACCTCCAGATAAGGTAATTGCATCACTGAGTTTAAAGTTTGCACTAACTCCTGTACCAAAATTCACGCCAGAGCCACTGTTACTAGCACGATAAATAGGGGAAAAACGACTAGCGCGGGAAATAGCACCCAAGGGAATTGATGCTAACAAAGGGTTAAAGTTGTTGAAGTTGTCGTAAAATTCGCCTCCAATTGCATCTAAAGTGACGTTGATTTTGTCACCAACTGGAAAGCGATAAAATAATTTTCCAACTAAGACTTCGTTATTAGTGTCTCCATCCCAAGAAAGGCGGGTCATGCTTGTACCCGAAACTGGGTTATTAAAAAGTATGGTGTTGTTTGCTTCTAAACGCGTCAACAGTTGGTCTTTACCAGTAAAGCTCGTAACAAAGTTAAGCCGGATGCGATCGCTAAATATTATGTTATCTTGCAACCGTCGACCACCTGAAGCGGCATATTCAGCTTCTCTGGTACTCGCTCCCCCTTCAATTCTGCGCCAACGGTCAGAATCTATGGCTCTATCCTCGCCAAACACACCACCTACACTAAAAATTACCTCTCCATTGAATTTAGTGGTGGTGGAAAATTGCTGACTTTCTAAAATAGCGGTGCGATTTTCTAAGGCATCAACTCTGCCTCTCACTTCTGTCAAAGTCTCAGCAAAATCTGTTTGGAGTTTTTGTAAAGTTGCTAAGTCTTCTTTTGTTACTAAGTCTGCTGTACTGGTTGCAATCAGTTCATTAATTCGATTCAGACAAGCATTCAAACCTGCGGCAAACTCATAACGAGTTAGGGCGCGATTTCCGCGATAAGTGCTATTGGGATAGCCTGCAATACAGCCATAGCGCTCAACCAATGATTGCAAAGCCTGGAATGCCCAATCTGTAGGTTGCACATCTGTCAGTTGCGATACGGATGTTACTTGACCTTGAATCTCGTTTTCCGAGTCTGCACTATTGGTCTCAGAAATTACATTGCTTTGGATTGTCGGATTAGCAGATACAGTTGTTGCCGCGATCGCATTCAACCCTATAACTATTGATGCTATCCCCAATGAATTACGCAGAGTATCAGACATTTATTTAGACTTACAGTAATTTTACTTTAGTAAAATTACTGTAAGTCTAAATACTATAGTTTATAGTATCATTTTATACAATAAAGTTGATTATTTTTGATTGGATAAAAATAGTTGAAAAGCCCATAAGCATTTCCTTGGTAAGTTTTTGAGTGTATCAAGACAAATACATTCGGACAATAATACTAATTACAAAAACGCATTATTTTTATGTATTTTTTACAAAATAGACTTTTTTACGTATCAAAACATGGCGAAATTTCTTGTCTCTACTGTATTTCTGTAGTGGTATCCTCAGCAATGAGTGCTACATCTCTAATTTTCTAAATCAGGAGATCTAAAAGATGTCCGTTAGCAATTCACCAACCCAACTCAAACGCGAGTTAGGCGTTTTTGGTGCAACCCTGATGGGGCTGGGTTCGATTGTCGGAACGGGTGTATTTGTCAGTATTGGAATTGCGGCGGGGATAGCTGGCCCAGCGGTAATTCTGGCGGTGGTAATTGGGGCAATTGTTGCCACTTGTAATGGTCTGAATAGCGCCCAGTTAGCTGCTAATCATGCAGTTAGTGGTGGAACTTATGAATATGGTTATAAATATTTGACTCCGGCTTTTGGCTTTACCGCAGGTTGGATGTTTTTGGTAGCAAAAACTGCTTCTGCTGCTACAGCTGCTTTAGGTTTTGCTGGTTACTTCCTAAATATTTTAGGGTGGAATAACAGTTGGCTTGTACCTGTGGCTGTGTTAGCAGTAGTTGTGATGACAGGAATTGTATTAAGCGGGATTAGACGGTCTAATGCTGCCAATACAGTCATTGTTTCAGTAACATTGGTGTCATTAGGTTTATTTGTACTGGTTTGTCTACCGCGTGTAGCAACAGTGGGTATGGCAAACTTGACACCCTTTTTCACTAATTCTCCAGGGGCGATACTTCACGCCAGCGCCTTGATGTTTGTGGCTTACACTGGTTACGGGCGTATTGCCACAATGGGAGAAGAAGCCCATTCTCCGAGGGAAACAATTCCCAAAGCGATAATTCTCTGTTTGCTGCTGACAATGCTGTTATATATAGTTGTCGCAACTGTTGGTATTGGGGCTGTAGGCGCAGATTTTTTAAGTGATGCTACAGGACAAAGCAACGCAGCACCGTTAGAAGTTGTCGCCCGTAATGTGGCGGGTTCTGGTGTGGCTGTGGTGTTGGCGGTTGGTGCAATGACCGCAATGTTGGGTGTGCTGTTGAACTTGATTTTGGGCTTGTCGCGCGTTTTATTAGCGATGGGTCGCCGTGCCGACGCGCCCAAATTTTTAGCTAGACTCAACCGCGAACAGAATTCCCCATACTGGGCTGTGATTGTAGTGGGAATTGCGATCGCACTTTTAGTATTTTTAGGTAATGTCAAAACTACTTGGTCGTTTAGCGCCTTTAGTGTTTTAATTTATTACGCAATTACCAACTTAGCTTCTCTCAAACTGACTGCATCAGAGAGATTATATCCAGTATGGGTAGGCTGGATGGGTCTGTTATCTTGTTTATTTCTAGCTTTTTGGGTAGAGTCTGCTATCTGGCAAGTTGGTTTAGGATTAATTGTGGCTGGATTAATTTGGCACAAAATCCGACGTATAGTAGGTGAGAGGTGAGAGGTTATGAGTTATAGGCTTGGGTCGTAAGCGTCAGCCGAACTATGACAGTTTACAAGCAACAGTTTATACTCAATGGTTTAGTAGAGTTTCTATACCAAACCAGCTTGAAAAATCTGATTTGGGGTAATATTTAATTCAGGAAAAATTTGGGAGATAATGCGTTCTCTATCTCGAAACTTACTAATTTGATATTCTCCATCAACTAAATTACAAACCGAGATGGTTGGTTGTTTAGGATTCCCGATAAAATTGCGTCCACCCAAAGCTGCATAATCGATAATCCAATATTCGGGAATACCCATCTCTTCGTAATCAGCGTATTTTAAATAGTAATCGTCTCGCCAGTTGGTTGATACAACCTCAATTACCAAAGGTATCGAAGCACCTAAACTGATGGTAGATGCTTTTTTCCATAATGGTTCATTTGCCAAATTTGCCCGATTTAGCACCAAAACATCGGGAAAATAACCAGAATCTTTTTCCAGAGGTCTAACGATGGCTTGGTTGGGGACAAGATAGGGAAGTTCTAATCGGTCAATTGCAGCACTAATCTTGATTGTCAAAAAACCCTTGACTTCCTCATGGTCTCCTACTGGTTGTGCCATTTCAACAATACTTCCATTATGTAATTCGTAGCGTACCCCGGAATTGTCAGATAGGCGATCAATGAATTCCTCAAAGGTTACTAACTTGGGTATGGATTGAGTCATAACTAAATACTAGAGAATTACTACACTAGAAATATTATCTCTAATCTAGTGGATTGCTTTATCTTGGCAATCTCAAAATAAAGCAAGATAATTGAAGTGCCAAAATTTAAGTATCTATTTAAATCGTGACCAGCCACGAAGATAGTCATATTGAGTCACAAATAACCTGTGATGCGCTCCTTAGCTTAATGCAAAAGCAAATTTCGGATATTGAGCGCAAAGAAGCAAAGAATACTTGTGCAATCTTTCATCAAACAGGTAATCGGTTTTTATTCCTGTACCACCGAAAAAATAGCCCAAATTTAAGAATTTATTTTCGTGCTGAACCTTATTCAAAATTACATCAAATCCCACTTACCATAAATCTCCAGAAACGAACAAAAATTAATAATGCTTGGGAGAGAAATTTTCCTTATTTTTTTGAACTTTCACCATCTGATAATTTAGAAGAAATTTCTAAGTTTCTCCTCAAGGAGGCTTACCCGCTTTCCTTTAAATCTACTTCATCAATATTTAAAAAAGAACAGCCTGAACTATATGAGCAGCGTCAATTAGTTGAAGCTGAAGGTTATTTCAATGCTGAAAATATTGAAGATGCAAGGCAGCGAGTAAATACTTCTATTGTCCAGCGGCAAGGGCAAGCAGAGTTTCGTCGTAAACTGTTAGAAGCTTATAATTATCAATGTCCAATAACGGGATGTAATGCTGAACCTGCTCTCGAAGCAGCACATATCATTCCATACAAGGGTACTGAAACTAATCACATAGCTAATGGTTTGCCATTAAGATCAGATATACATACTCTTTTTGATTTGTATTTGTTATCTATTCATCCTGAAACACATAAAATTCTGCTTTCTCCTGAATTGTTGGCAACTTCTTACATAGAATATCTGGGTCAAAGTTTATCTTTCCCAAAACAGAAAATCATACAACCAGACCCAGTTGCTTTGGCAAAACATTATGAGTTATTTATGCAAAAGTGTTCACACAAGAACCTTCAGCAACCTCACAATTCAGGTACAGCGGATTGATCGAACTAGAAGATTGCCAACCTCTATATTAAAAAATGCGATCGCTAACAATAGTACAGCACTACACCAGTTACAAGGATCAAAAAGAATTTCAAGAAGCGATGTCTTACGACAAGCCACAGAGTGTCTACGCATCTTAGCAACAAAACTACCAAGGCACAGGCTCACCCAAATGGAAAAAGCCGCCACTTGGCCCATCATCAGGCAGAGTTGCTAACTGAACACCTGTTTTTGCGCCTTCAGTAATGTCCATCATTGCGCCTTCACCACCTAATTCTGTTTTTACCCAACCGGGATGGGCGCTATTGATTTTCACTGGTGTATTGCGTAGCTCATGCGCTAAGTGAACGGTGAAAGAATTGACTGCTGCTTTGGAAGCATTATAAGCAAAGGGTTTGGCATCATAAATAAACGAGTTTGGATCGGCGTGAAGTGTAAGTGAAGCTTCAATGCTGGTCATATTGACAATCCGACCGCTTGGGCTTTTTAAAATCAAAGGCAATAACGCTTGAGTCACTTCGACTAAGGCAAAAAAGTTAGTCTCGAAGGTCTTGCGGATAATGTCTAAAGAAACGGAACTCGCGTTGCTGATTATCCATTCACCATCCAACATTACCCCTGCATTGTTGAGCAGAACATCAAGTTTGCCAAATCGATCGCTAATTTCTTGAACGGCGGTCTGAATTTGGCTACTGTTGTTAACATCAAGTGCGATCGCTTCAGCCAATAATCCTTCATTTTGGAGAGTTGTTGCTGCTGTTTGCGCCGCTTGGAGATTACGACCTGCGATCAAAACTGTTAATCCATGCTGGGCAAGTTGGCGACTCATTTCAAATCCCAGACCTTTGTTTGCGCCAGTAATCAATGCAATCTTGCCATTCGATTCTTTGTTAACCATAGATTCCTCGTTTCAGGCAGATACTTACATCGGTCAGAGCGAATATACCATGAGATTAAAATGCCTGAATCTAGACAATTGGCTAGTTTTTAATGCTTGTAAACTTAAAGTTTAAATTTATAAAAAGTATTACTTAGGATAGTTGTTAATTTCAAAAAAATATGAATTATCTGCAAATTCACACAAAAATCTAAAACCGCTTATCATGGGTGAGATTATCATTCAGACGAGAACAGAGGTTTTGGTGATATGGTGGCTGATGTAATGACAAATTCAGTTCCTGTGACTGTTTTAACTGGCTATTTGGGAGCAGGTAAAACAACTTTACTCAATCACATTCTCACTTACGAACACGGCAAAAAAGTTGCAGTGATTGTGAATGAATTTGGGGAAGTAGGCATTGATAATCAATTGGTTATTGATGCCGATGAAGAAATATTTGAAATGAATAACGGCTGTATTTGTTGTACAGTCCGTGGCGACTTAATTCGCATCATCGGTAATTTGATGAAGCGACGTGATAAGTTTGACCATTTAGTAATTGAAACTACGGGTTTAGCTGATCCTGCACCAGTCATTCAGACATTCTTTGTCGATGAAGATATGCAAAATCAATTGTCGCTAGATGCAGTGGTGACGGTGGTTGATGCCAAGCATATTTGGCAACACTGGGAAGCAGATGAAGCTCAAGAACAAATTGCGTTTGCCGACGTTATTTTACTTAATAAAACTGATTTAGTTGCACCAGAAGAACTAGCAGAATTAGAAAAGCGGATTCGGGGAATGAATGCGATCGCCAAAATTTATCGCACCCGCAACTCAGAATTATCAATGGATGCGTTATTGGGTGTGCAAGCCTTCGACCTTAATCGCGCTTTAGAAATTGATCCCAATTTTTTAGGCGAAGATGCTCACGTACATGATGAAAGCGTTTATTCTGTGGCTTTAGTCGCCCAAGGAGCGCTGGATGGGGAAAAATTACACGCTTGGATGAGTGAATTATTGCGTACTCAAGGCACCGATATTTTTCGGATGAAAGGGATTTTAAATATTGCTGGAGAAGACAATCGCTTTGTTTTTCAAGGGGTACACATGATATTTGATGGTAGACCAGATCGCCCTTGGAAACCAAGCGAAACCCGCAAAAACGAATTAGTTTTTATTGGGCGGAATTTAGATGAAGCCAAACTCAAGCAAGATTTTTTGGCTTGTCTGGCGTAAAAAGTGCAGAGTCACCGAAGTTTGCTCAACGCGGGGAATCCGCGCACGCAACTTCTCGCTGAGTGGGGAGTACTTAAATATTTTCTCTGCTTCTCTACACTCAGCACTCACACCCTTGTTTTAATGTTTATCTGACAAGATTGGTTCTGTTGCAACATTACCTAAACGGATGCTGGCTAACAAATTTTGCCATTGTGTTTTCAGGGCTGGATCTTGAGGATGTTCTTGTCTGAGTTTGGCTAGTGTTGTGATTGCTTCGTGCCAAATACCATTTTGGGCATAGATGGCAAACTGTTGTAAAGGTGTAGCTGTTTGTAGTTCTTGGGTAATTTCTCGACTGAGTTTAACTCGTTGGATTACTCCTTCAACGTAAATAGGAGGTGAGTCTTCTTGTGTCTCGCAAGCAAAAGTCAAAAACCAACGGTATTGTTGATTAACAGCTAACCCAGGAGCATTAGCAGGTAGAGAAACACTGATGATTCCTGGATGATTTGGCAAAGCTATAGGTTGTTTATAGAAGTCCTTGGATTGTTGATCTTGCAGCACAAACATAGCCGGAAGATTTGCTGTTTGGGAATATGGCACATAAAACCAAAATGTGGGATGTGCTGATGTAGTTAATGACCAAACATTTGTAACTGACGGTGGTTCTTGAGTAAAGGGTACTAAAGCAGTCAAATCTTGTTTGACTGGGGGACAAGAACCGCGTTTTGCACCACCCAAAACTCTACCCCCAGGTGGTGGATCTGCGGGTGGTTTAGGTGGATTAAAATTTACTTGTTGGGATAAAGTTTTCAGATTATGACTAGCTATTGGCACTGGTGCTGCTAGTACCAGGGTTTGACTAGTTAAAAAACCTAAGTAGCCTAGAGTTAATCCGAATAATAGTCTCATCAGTTGTAAACTCCAGTTGTGTGTGGCTGAAACAGTTAATTTTATCTGCTTAAACTGATGTTTCTGACAATTAATTATTTATGGTTCAATTTTTGCCAAAAGTCTGATGTGCAGTTTTGTATAGAAATCGCACTTGCTGTCCCTATTAGCAATAAAGCTGAAGGGACAAAAGGCACCCATATACCGCAGATTAATAGACTAAGACACAGTAAATAAAGTATGCCAGAAGTGATACCCAATGCTAATGCCAACAAGGGGAGCCGTCGCCACTGCCAAACTAACAATCCTCCTACCATAGACCAACCCCAAATCCACAATATTTCCCACCCAAAAGGCCAAACTGTCAGCAAAGGTCGTTTATCCAAAACGGCACTAATAATTTGGCTGATCATTTGTGCTTGTACCATGACTCCTGGCATTTGCACTTCTAATCTGCTACCGAATGGTGTCGCCCAATAGTCAGGAAAATCACCTCTAGCTGTCACTCCAATCAAAATAATCCGGTCTTTGATGGCATTAGGGTTCATCGGACTAGATAAAATTTGGGTGAGTGTGACTGTTTCTGCAATCTTCTGAGAAGCGCGGTAGTTGAGTAAGGTTTGCCCACTATTGGCATCAATACCTTGATAACCGCCACTGCGAGATGATAGCCGAGGAAAAACAGTCTTACCTAACTGTAAGTTCCCTTGAGGGGTAAATTTTGGTGAAATTCCCAAGGGTAAAAGATAACGAAAGGCTAATTGTGTACTAAAAGCATAGTCAGCGGAACATAAAGATGCTGTTTCTGGGGTGAAAAACATCAGATGACGACGCACAACTCCATCAGTATCGTGAAGGAAGTCGCTGAAACCTTGCCGTTCTTTGGGAATTTCTGGTGGTGGTTCAATGCCTTTGGTCATGACTGTTGAATCACTACCTTTACACACACCTATCAAATTATCAGTTTTTTGCAGCCTTTTAGCCAAGTCTGGCAGTTCGGCAGAAAAATCACGATAAATATCTAAACCGATCGCTCGCGGTTTGTATTCTTGTAATTTTATCAGTAAGGCATTGAGTGATTTATCAGACAAAGAAGTTCCTTTTAAAACTTCACCGTTACGGCGTTGGTGAACTAAATCAGTATCGTCAATGGTGATAATTAATAGTCGCTGATCAGGGCCTTCATCAAGACGCGATCGCATCATAGAGTCGAATGCTTGCAGTTCTGCACCTTGGAAGACTCCCAAAAACCGCAGTCCCAAAATTACACCTGTCATCACCAAACTCGAAAATAAACCTAATTTCCATTTCAATTGGGGGTGTGCGGGTAAAATCTCAACGGCTGGCGTAAGAGGAGGTGTAAGTTCTTGCCAAGTCAGGGGTATCTGGGCCAGATTTTGGCAAATTACTGGTAGCCATGTCGCACAGGGAAATTTATCTTCTAAGCCTTGTAAGCGTTCCCGTGCTTGGCGGACTGCTTGATATAAAGTTTCTCCCTCAGCATAACTAGTTAAAAAATATTTTAAAAATTCTTGGGCTACCTGGTCGGGTACAGGTTCGCGCATAATTACCATTTGGGGAATCTGGAGATCGGCTAATTCTCGCGCCAGTCCCAAACCATCACAGGAGTTAAAAATTGCCAGATGCAAACCACGTTCAATGGCTTGCTTGAGGGCATATCTTAACTCGCTCATGCTGAGGCTATCAGTTTTGTTTAAATAAATCCTCCCGCTGACATCATTTTCCTGACTAGAACTGTGTCCAGCAAAAAATAAAATATGCCAATTTTCTCCCCAGAGATAATCGGTTAGTTGTTGACGCTGTGGTTCTACTAAAAAGGTGATATCAGCATTCTGACATTGTTGCAAAATAGCTAAATCAGCCTGGGTATCAATTCCTTGACTATCACCAACAACAGCTAAAATTTTGACTTTTGATTTATGGGTACGGGGCTGAAGTCTGTGTTCATAGGTATGTGAGGCGATCGCAATTTCTGCTTTGGGATAGCGATCGAGTAATTCCCACAGATGCCAAGGTAATCTCTGCAATTGACTATTATCTGTTTGCAAAATTACTCTTACTTCATCTGTTGGTAGTAGTTTCTCTAACCATTTTTCTCTTAAAGGGCGAAACTCTTCGGTGCGTAACCAAGTATTAAAACGTGCCTGTAAAACGTGTGCTAAATCTTGACAACTTTGGGTGATGGAAACATTCGTGACTTGAATTTTCTCAGCATCCAACCGATAACTATTACCAATTTGGCGATAACTTGATTGCCAGCGGGTGTAGTAAAGCGGCATTTCTGGGCATGGTGGTAATCTACCAGTGATTTCTGTTGTTGGGCGATCGCTTTCTTCACCAATCTGAAGTGTAACAGCAAACCCTTGGTTGAAACTAGCGTCTCCGAATTTCAAAACCACTAACTTAGCCATGACCGACAAAAAATTTTAGATTTGAGATTTTGAATCTTAGATGGATTTTATAGATAACACCAGAGTCAGACATCAAGGCTTTTGATTTTTGTCTTCTGCCTGGTTGGTGAGCAATTTTCAAATAATAAAATGTTCTCTAATACTCATATCATCTAAAGAAATTGCCACAATAAATTTTTCTTGGATTTCACCTCGAAATTGCAATTGAATGTAATTATCTGCACTTCTGGCTTGGGCTTCCAAAAATATCTCACCTGACTCATCCAATACTGTGAGTTTGACTCCTTCTGGTAAATATACTTGATTACCTGTGGGATGTAATTGCAAACGAATACTAGTTTTCATCTCTGGTTCTGGGCTGATTTCCACAATTAGCATCAAGGGTTGATTAGCTATTTGGATACCCAAATCAATCAGTTTTGCTCGTTTGGTGGGTGCTGGCGGCTGATGAGTTGATGATTCTTCCGTAGTTACACTACCACGAAAAGCATAATTAGGTCTAGATTCTAACAATTCTCGTAAGGATTCCACTGTTTGCCAGGCAGCATCTACTTGACCGACTAACCACTGGCTTAAATTTACTAGCGTTTGAACTGGAGAAGTTTTTAAATGTGCAATACGGTCAATTAATTTTTCTAGCGGTTGCAGTTGATGCAAAGGTAGAAATTCACTATTTACGCTTTGAATAAAACCTAATAAATTTGCTTCTTGCAATGATTCATTTACTTGTACTACCACATAACCTACTCGGTCTTCCCAAGTTTCTGGGGGCATTAAACATGTCTGTTCGTCTTGTTTTATCGGGCGACACTCCAGACGACCAATTGAGGTAATTTCTAGGTCAGCTACGTTGCTACACAACTGCATAACTGGATTCCAACTATCGCCAACACTAAGGTTAGTGGGAATTTCCATCATTTGTAAATAGTCATTTACCACCCATATAGCTAATGTATTTAATCGCACTTGTTCTGCTTTGGTGGGGTTAGGTTGTTGATTGGCAAATTGTTGGGCAAATTTACAAGCTGCTTGAGTAATGGGTAATTTGATACCTAAATCATCTACTCTATGGGTGGTTTGAGCCATAATTTCCTACCTAGTGTTCAGGACGATGTTGTAATATCTATCGCCCACATTCAATAAATTTATGCCACAAAATCAGAAAATTAAAGAAATTTATGCACATTAGAAATTTATGCACGTTTTTGTGCTGTGAGAGATTTGGACTATTAAAACGCAGAAGATACGCAGAATTTTTATGAAACGGTTGCTGTTTATTACAGAAAGATTTACCCCAGATTTGGGGGGTTTGGCGCGGAGTGCGACACGGCTAGTAGCTACACTTTGTCAGTTGGGTGTAGAAGTTGATGTGGTGACATGGAGTCGTTATCTACAACCAGGAGAAGTTTTACCACCGGAAACTGTAGATACTAAGTTGCGTGTTTATCGAATTGGGCTATACCGTCACTGGGATATGACTATGCCCCATACTTTGAATGTACTGGAATGGTTGCACTCTTCTCATCAGTATGATGCAGTATGGGGACATTATTTGTTTCCTAGCGGTTTTTTGGCTACTTGGTTTGCGGGGCTGCAAGGAATAGCCAGCACTGTCAGCGCCCGTGGTAATGATATTGATAAAGAAATGTTTCCCCCTGGAGATTTTTCCCGCCTGCAATGGACGCTACAACACACTCAGGTAATTACGGCTGTGAGTGCGGATATGGCTGGCAAAATTAGGTTATTAAGTGGAAGAGATGATGTATTGGTATTGAAAAACGCGGTAGACACAGAAATTTTTGCGCCTGCAATAGGTGAAATTAGCAGGGAATCTTTAGGAATTGCGCCAGAGGAGGTAGTACTGGGGTTTTGTGGAGAATTACGGGAGAAGAAAGGACAGCAGTTTTTGTTGAATGCTTTGACAACAATCAGAAATCAGCGTTCTGCTTGTTTATTGATTATCGGTGAAGTGCGGGCTAATCAGGAATCTGTACTGCAATTTTATGCCACGCAGCAGCCAGAAAATGCCCAACGGATTATTGTGACGGGACATTTACCTGATACTCCAGCAGTTGCGGCACATTTGCGGTTGTGTGATGTTTATCTTCAGCCTTCACTGTGGGAGGGAATGCCAAATGCACTATTAGAAGCAATGGCTTGTGGTTGTTGCTGTATTGCTAGTGATGCGGGGGGTATTCCTGAAGTGATTATACATGGTGAGAATGGTTTTATGATGCCGCGATCGCAACTGCATAAGTTAGGTGAAGCTGTCTTAGAATGTTTGGCAATGCCCAGCACAATAAAATCTCAAATTACTCAAGCTGCACGCGATCGCATTCTCAAAGAATATTCTATCGCTCAAGAACAGCAGCGACTTCAAGCTGTAATTGAGCGTTTAATGCCTAATTCTGTATAAGCCGCAATTAAGGTTTCACCTGCACGCTTCCAAGTGTAATGTTTTTCTATTCTATTTCTGGCATTGGTAGCTATTTGGCTGATTAATTCTGGTTGACTTTGCAAACGTAATACGGCATCTTTAATGGCTTTAGCTGAACTTGGTTTAACTAACAAAAAATGTACACCATCTTCGCCTAGTTCTCTGACTACTGATAAATCACTAGCAATTACAGGTGTTCCTGTCGCCATCCCTTCTAAAATTTTTAGGGGACAGCAACCTTGAACTAAGTTGCGATCGTTAGATGTTAAAGGTGCCAAAATGGCATCAGCAGTGTGGATATATTTAACTAATTCTTGCTGTGATAGTGGTTCTAATATGTTGAGTTTATTGGCAACTCCTAATTTGACAGCCAGTTGTTTGAAAATTTTGATTTGGTCATTCCTTGCTTGTCCAATTACAGTTAAATAAGCTGGAATATCTCGGTTGATTAACCCTAAAGCTTCAATTGCTAAATTTACACCTTGCCACGGTGAAAGTGTACCAAAATATATAAGTTGTAGAACATTATTGTGGGATTTTTCTATTTTTTCATAGTAGGTAAACACATCTAAATCCACACCATTAGGAATCACACAAATTTTCTTAACTGGTACACCACGATTTTGTAAATATTGAGAAGTCACCTCACTAGGTGTGACAATTAAATCTGCGGCTGCTAGACAAATTTGCTCTTGAGTATATAACTTATGTAAAAGTTCTCGATCCTCAACAACATTTGGGTAACGATATTTTAACTCTATAGAAGGTAAGCCATTAACTTCAAAAATTAACTTTTGACAATATTTATGTTTATTCTGGGCAATAACAAACCCTTCATAAATTGAACGGATATGTATGACTTCAAATTGCTTGTTTTGCAACCATAACCTTAATACATGACGAAAATGCAAAATTCGCTGAATTAAATTATCACCGCAAGCTGATAACGTTGTTTGCATCACTTGCGGATAAATTTCTTGTTCATTTATACATTCTAATATTGGTGAAACTGTGACTAACTGGATGCCATCAAAAGCTGCTGCCAATGCTCTAGAAAAAGCTGTAATATGAATTGCGGCTCCCTTTGGCGCTGGTACAGTATCAAAGCAGATATATGCTATTTTTGATTGATTCATAAATATATAGATGGCATCTGGGCATTTTTAGTTAACCTTTTAACTATCCGAGAATATAGTAGTGAATCCCACCTGACAAACACTTAAAACATCAGATATAATCGCTATATTTTGATGCTTGGCTATACTCGCAGGCAGCAAATTCCAAATTTAAATTTATTAAAATATATTTCAAAGTATTGAAATTATTTTATATTTCATAATTTTTAACAAAATTTAATTAAATTGGATGGAGTGACAAGAATATGCCTATTGATTTAAAACAATTCCGAGAAAACTTGACTTATAGAGCGCAAGCTCCAGTTGCTCAAATCATATCTGACTTGCAAGAAATCGCAGAAATTGATCGCCTAGCAGAACTCAAACAAAAGGAATATGGAAAAAAGGCATTATATTATTTTTTAGGAATAGTTGTTGCAATTGGATTGATAATTATTATTTCTATCACTCTGACTAATACCCAATTATTGGGAGGTCTAGCTCTTTTATTGATTGTAGCAATTTTGGGTTTGGCGATCGCTTTTATTGTGGCATTGATAAATAGGGCGAAATTTGGCAGAATTAATGTCATCAATTATCGCTATCAAACAGCACAAAGAATTTTGCAAATGCTGTCTAGAGATATGGATGCTAACACTAATGTTAAGTTAAATTTGTCTTTTCAACCAATTCATAAAAATGAATATAAAACAACTACAACACCACATCCTCATAAATCTGGTTGGAAGATAGATAATTATCAACATGAATGGATCAGTATCCAAGGAGCATTTTTAGATAAAACTCGCTTTGAATTATCTGCAACGTCTTTATCTAAAAAACAGTATGGCTGGAAGCGCGGTAGTAGTGGAAAAAGCAAATACAAATCAAAAATTAAATCTGGAGGCTTAGATATTCACTTAAATCTTACCTATTCTCAGCGTCGTTATGGAGCAATAAAAATTCTGCAATCTGAAATTGACGGCGCATTAAAATTACCAAAATTATCTAATCTACGAAACTTAAGATTAACAGATAAATCTATGCAGCTTGCTGTAAGAATTGCCCCTAATGTAGCTGACAATCAAGAAGAAATTTATCAAACAGTTACAGCAATGTTTTTAAGTCTTTATCATGTATTAAATTTAGCTAAATCGTTGTCTAAATAGCTAGATGCAAAAAAGACTAGTTAATTTTACTGAAAGCGATGCAGAAAATTACATATATTATCACAAGTTAAATAAATGAAAAACACAGTTTTAAAAATTTCAGTTTTATTTTTTGTGATTACTGCTCTTTTAGGATGTAGCAATACAAATAAAAGTAGTGTAGAGCCAAATCAGGTTAACAGTTCTCCTGTTGCTGAAAATACAACTAATGTTGCAACTCCAAGTGAAAAAATTAAGTTTAAAACGGAAGGAGGTACAGATTTATTTTCTCTTAAACAGCAAGCGGATGGAGCTAAGTTAGTTGATGGGAAAGAAAAAGAATTAGTTAGAATTAAAGCTGATAAATCAGGGAAAGTTAAATTTAAGAATGCTGCTGATAAAACTTTGGGTTATGTAGTGACAGCCAAAGGTTACTGGAAGTTAGAAAATTCAGAACAAAATAAAGAGTTATATGTCCTGAAAAAGCAGAATAACGGTGGTTTAAACCTAGAAAATGCTGGTAAAAAAGTTGTTTATCAAATTAAGTCTGACGATAATGGCTGGGAAATCTTAAAACCCAATAACCAGCTAGTTTATCAAGTAAAAGTTAAAGAAGGTAAAACCGCTTTAAAAAATTCATCAGGCAAAACAGTTTTCTATACAAAATCGAGTATTGCACCTATTGCATTTGCTTGCTTTGGTTTTGATGTTCTCAACCGCGAACAGCAGGCGGCTTTGGCTTATGCTGTAAATTTAACAGGAGGACAATAGACTTTGCAAATACAGCTAACTTGGAGAGATCCAAATACAGGCGATCGCACAGAAAAATTGTTAGCAACACCAGTGGCTATTGGCAGACAGTTTTCCACAATGCCACAACAAATTGATGAGCAAAGTGTTTCTATCATTGTCATCGCTGATGACTTAATTGCAGATTATCATGCTTTAATTGATTGGCAAAATCAAGTGTTAACAATTATTGCTCAAAATCCCAGTAATGCAATTAAAGTTAACGGTGTGCAGTTAACTAATAGTATCTTGCAAAGTGGCGATCGCATCCAAATTGGCAGTTGTGAAATTGTCGTCAACTTTGACAGTCCCGCTTGGGAATGCGATCGCATGGTAGGCTTTTTGTTTAAACGCCGTTGTGGACGCACCGACAACACAAATTGCCCTGATTGTAATGCGTTTTATGATGATGATTATGCTTATTATCCCGAATATGGTAGTTACCGTTATTGGGGTAGTAGTTATTATCATGACCGCGATAACTATTCCTACGACCCCGAAACAGGTAATGTAGACTTTACCGAAGCTGATGCCGTAAGTTTAGAAAACGAAAGAGATAGTGATTTTGAAACTAATATGGGAGCAAGTTGAGAAACGACAAAACTATAAAGCATAAAGTTAAGAATTGTTTAAAACGTCCCCCATCACCATAACGGCTGGGATAATTTCATACTTCATACTTCACACTTCATACTTGAGACTTGACTAACACTTGGTTAATTTATGCCCTTGGGGGTGGTTGGGGACATCTAAATCGTGCTTTGTCCTTGGGGAGAATTGCAGCCAAAGAAAGAAAAGTTAGAATTATTACTAACAGTCCCTACGCATTACAAATCAATAACGAAGGTTGCACAGTTCATTGGATTCCTGATAAAGCTGGTGTTTCTGCAACTTGTCAGCAAGTACGCGAAATTATCCTCAAAACTCGCTACGATCGCTTAATTGTTGATACTTTTCCTAGAGGTTTGGGTGGTGAGTTAGCAGATATATTACCCCAGTTACAACCCATACCCCGGATTTTAATTCATCGAGATATTAACCCAGACTATGTGTCTGCCAAAAATTTGCGGTCTTTTGTCGCCCAGAATTACGATACAGTGATTGTTCCCGGCGAAGGAGAAGATTTACCTTTGGCTGACTTAGCGAATGTCCAGCATACAGCGCCTTGGTTGATTCGTAATGCTGGGGAATTACCGGATAGAATTAGTGTGCGATCGCGTATCTTAAAAGTTGCGCCAGATATCAAAACCATTCTTGTTTGTGCAGCGGGGAAAGCATCAGAATTATCTTTGTTTACGCAACTTACCCTGCACTTACAGCAAAATTTCCCAGAGTGTGCAGTGAGAATTTTAGCTGCAAACTGTCCCGCAGATGTACCCGAAGCTTTATGGATAAGTCATCATCCAGGGATGGAATGTCTAGCCGCTGCTGATGTTGTCGTTGGGGGTGGAGGATACAATACAGTTTACGAATGTGCTGCTGTTGGTGTACCTTTGGTAGCATTTGCTTTTGAGCGCTTATACGATCGCCAAGCAAAACGCGCCAAAAAAGCTTACACCGTCAAAAATACAGAAGAAGCGATAATTACCGTTAGACAACTTCTAGATAACAATTTGTCTGTACCAAGTTATATTAACGGTGCTGTACAAGCAGTATATTACATCTAAGTTGTAAATTCATATTAAAACTAGCGTTTTTGTAGCCGTTTTAGAGAAACTATTAGCGTGTTTAGCAAAGTCTTAGCCGTTATACACTAAACTTATTAATAAATGATAGAAATTAGTTTTTCAAAGTCTTGACAATCAAAACTCTGCTGTGTTTTAGAATATTGACCACATATCTTATAGTAAATCTTATTGTTTTGGATACTGAATAAATATCCCTCTATTTCGGTCGGTTGGCTTTTGAGTTTAAAGGTGACTGTATTAGTTGTATATCTGCCATACTTATTGATTAGGTAAGTAAAGCTTTGAAAATTTCCATTTTGGGCTTCGACAAATTCTAATAAACCATCATCAGTTTGATTGATTTTCTGCAAAATCAATTTCTGAATTTCTTGCAAGCTATTAATATGATTAAATTCAAAACCATTATTCTTCCTGTTTACAGCAATAATTTCATGATAGTTATACAAAATTCCTATATCGCAACCAGCTTTCGTTAAATATCTTTGTATCTGACTGTAATGATTCTGTAGGTTTACATCTTCTCGTTTTACTTCTACAATCATCACAGGATTTTGATGTGGTCTGAAGTTATTATTTATCGGAGTTTTATATATTTCTATATCATGATGATTTGATTCAACTTTGATACTTATTTTGTTATTTAACAACTCACTTTCATTAATCAGAAAATGAATAAATATCTGTCTGACCAACTCTTCTGGTCTGCCATCAACTGATATTTCTATTCCTCTAATTAAACATTTTGTATATTGTTGTCTATATTTTTTACAGTATATATCTAGCTTTTTCTGTATTTCTTGATGCAAATTATTCATAATCTGGAAGAACTATTTATGTAAATAAAATATGTTTATGGGACACAATATAGCTGTGTCCCAAACTAGACATTAATCGGTTACTGCAATTTTCTATTTTTGTCCAAAGAACGCTAGTACTTTGTTAATTAGTTCTTTCCAATATTCTTCAGATTTATGCTGGAAAAACTTATTTAAGTTGGCTTCAAATTCAAGCTCTCGTTTAAATATCTCACATACATTTCCGGCAAACGTCTCCCCTTTTTTCTTTTCTTTCCCTTTTTCCGAAATTAAAGCTTTCCAAAATGGTGAATCTTCACTGCGAGGTAATAACTGTCTTGTTAGTTCCTCTTCTATTGCTGTCCCCACCTCATATATAAAGTCATCATATAATATGTAAAACTCTTTTACTAGTTCAGGAATAAGTGTTCTTAAAGATTCATGTGCAGATATAAGCTCATATAAAACATTTTCTATTTCCAGCTTTGCTTCTTTAGTAAATTTCTTCAACATTTCATCTTCATCTATTCCTTCAGCAAAGACTTTTGCATCATAATAAATGTCTATATCTCTTGGTTCATAATAACCAAAATTTCTGTGAATAGCGTGTTTTGTGTTCCATGCTTTATAAGTGGTACGGTAATATTCAAGGTATTTATCAACAAAATCTTGATAAACAAAACGAGGAACTCTTTTACCTAATTCTCGCAAACTCTTGATATTTTGAACTGCATTTTCAATTGCTTGAGTTTCTGCACCTGTCAAAGTATCACCATTTTTTATTTTTCCAAAACTGTCTTTAATACTCTTGATTTCGTCTAATAAGATATTGCGTCTACGTTCTACTACGTCTGCAATGGCTTTAATAAATTCATTTTTATCAGACTGTACATCTTCTTCATCGTAGATATCATTTAATTTGACAATATCATCACGATAATATCGTAATGAATCATAAAACAAGATATTATCTGGTAAAAACTCTAAGTTCAAATGTTTGAATGTGGCTTGAACTTCTTCTTGTCTGATGATAATTCCAATATTTCTATCTCCATCAGCACCATGTACTTTTTCAGGCTCACCTTTACGTGGTAATACCAAGGTCACAAATCTATGATGAAATTCTTTGGATTTAGATGTTAAGTGATAACCTATTAGCTTGGTAATATTAGCTTCAGGCGCAGCACTAAAGGGAGTTACAAATAGGCAAATGGTATCTTGACTATCAATGTATTTCTGTAAGTCTTTACGAATGGGGTTCTCGTCTAGCCCTTTAGTGTCAACAACGGACTCGAACTGAGACAAATTTGAGCCAGATAAAACATCATAACTCACGTAAAGATATATTTTTTTCGGTATTGCAAATTCTTTTAATTGGACATTATTGATGGCGGCGAAAGTATTTCTGAGCCAATCTTGTTCTTTGCTTTGATAATCAAATTCAATTTTAGTAGTGGTTCTTGATTCAAGATTTGCATTGTTCAGTGCAGTCTTTTTCAGTACTTCTTCCCCTGATGACTCAAATAATTCCTTTGCTTGATCAATTCTAATAACTTTATTTTTATCACCATCAGGAACTGATTTAGAAACTTTATTGAGTTCAATGATGTTTCTAATGGCTCTCTCAACTTCCTCAGATATAATTATTTTATGCTCTGAGTCCGGAGTATTTTTATTTGTAATATAATCACAAAAATCAAAAATTAAACTTTCCATTTCATCAACAGAATATGGTTCTATTTCTATGTAAGTATTGTCAGATGCCTTGATGACCACCTCACATATAGTAGTTTTTCCTGCGCCTGTTGATAATAACTCTTTAGTTTCCATTACCTCCCTTCTTTTACCATTAATTTCTTTGGAAACTTTAAATTCACTTATTAAGTTAAAAAGATGACAGATAGCTGTTGTTTTGCCTTGTCCGATAGTCCCAATAAAAACAATTTTATATTTTTTAATATTAAGAATTTTCTCTATTTCTTCCAATCTTTCCAACTTTGATTTTAGGTTATTAATGCAAATATGCTTGATGATATTAATTTCCGAGCTATCTGATATTTTATTAATTTCACGTCTCAAGCTTTGCTGCAATGATGTAATTTCGTCCTGCCACTGTATCGTTAACATACGGTTTACCCTGTTGTGAGACTAATTGCTTGATATCTAATATGCCCACTATTGGGATGAATATCTAACAAAACCTCAATAAGTCAGAACAGAACAACCAAAGTTTGCATTCTAGACTATGAAAAGCCTGATTTTATTCGGCTTTGTGCAAACGAACTTCGTTTACATAGCAGCGACTTCCAGACTTGCGGTACTCTCAAGACAAATTTGAGTTATAAGTTATAAGTTATGAGTTTATACCTTAACTTTTAAGCTTTACCTGTACTAAATCGTGAATCTAACTCGACTGATTCCCATTTTTGATAATTCTGTTACTAGCTGGGCTGTAGAGGCGCGACTGTTGCGCTGGTTAACCTTAATTTGGTTATTTTTTGGGTTAATTGTCCTGTATTCAGCATCTTACCCAGTTGCCGATGCACGTCAAGGTGACGGATTATATTACTTCAAACGTCAGATTATCTGGGTGTTAGTTTCGCTAATAGCCTTCAACTTTATTGTGAATCTGCCGTTACGCAAAATTTTGCGGGTATCCCATTGGTTTTTAGGACTGTTTTTACTGTTAATTTTCGTTACCCTCGTCCCTGGGTTGGGTAAAAAAGCTTTTGATGCAGCGCGTTGGATAGCCATCGGCCCCATTCCCATTCAACCCTCAGAATTAATTAAGCCGTTTTTAGTGTTGCAAAGTGCCAAACTTTTTGGACAGTGGGAACAATTACCTTGGCGAGTGCGCTTGACTTGGATAGGGATTTTTGGTTTAGTCCTCCTAGGCATTCTTGCCCAGCCTAACCTGAGTACAACTGCACTTTGCGGTATGACAATTTGGTTAATTGCTTTAGCCGCTGGACTACCTTATAAATATCTGGGCGGAACAGCAATAGGCGGAGTATTATTAGCTGTACTCAGTATTAGTATTAAAGAATATCAGCGCAAGCGGGTAATGTCTTTTCTCAACCCCTGGGCAGATGCGACAGGCGATGGCTATCAGTTAGTTCAAAGTTTACTGGCTGTTGGTTCTGGTCAAACTTGGGGCGCTGGCTATGGATTTTCGCAGCAAAAACAATTTTTCTTACCCATTCAAGATACCGACTTTATTTTTGCTGTCTTCGCGGAAGAGTTTGGTTTTGTGGGGAGTATTGCACTGCTGCTGATGTTAGCTGTGTTTACCACTTTAGGATTAATTGTGGCGATGAAAGCCAAAAATCCTACTAATCGCTTAGTGGCGATCGGTGTCACAATTGTCATGATTGGACAATCTTTATTGCATATCGCCGTTGCGACAGGTGCTTTGCCAACTACAGGCTTACCTTTACCAATGTTTAGTTACGGTGGTAATTCGATGATTGCCAGTTTAGTTGCTGCTGCATTGTTGATTCGAGTAGCCAGAGAAAGTAACGAAGCTGAAGTTGTACCTTTACGCAGAACTCCGTCGCGGCGAAAGTTATAGCAGAAGGCAGAAGGCAGGAGGCAGAAGGCAGAAGGCAGGAGGAAAAGTTTTACTATACCTTGCATTCAAGCTTTCAAACTGTCCTAACATATCTGACTACCGCTATACATAACAGGTGACAGGTGACAGGTTCTTGTCAAGATTCGCCATCATTATTCATTGAATATCTCAGAGTGGGTGCGATCGCACCCACTTCTTTTTTACAAATTCTCTATTTTTAACTGCGTGTCTGTGTTTTGCCATGCGGTGATAAATTCAGTCTGCGTCAATTTGGCTGCATCATCTTTACCTTGGGCTTGTAAACTTGCTTGCAAACCAAATAAAGACCTTCCATTATGAGGATACTTTTCTAAATCAGCACGAAACACTTTCTCGGCTGTAGCATAATCACCCTTGGCTAACAGCACACCCCCTAATGCTTCTCTTGTAGGAAAATACCAATCTGGGGGTTCTACATAATCAAGGGCATCTTCCCCTACTACTGCTTGTTCTAAGTATCTAATTGCCGAGTCGTAGTTATGGTTAGCTTTGGCAATTTTGCCTTCCAAAACTTTTTGCGCGATATAAAGAATACGATTAGCCGGAGTAAACCCAATAGTCACCCCAGGCGGAAGTTTTTGGATTGCAACTTGTAAGGCGCTGCTTTGATCAGCCGCACTTTGCAGATTACCTGTAGCTGTATAAGCTAAACCTTGGGTAAAATGCCAAAGTGCTGTGGTTGTTGGTAAAGTCGCGTCTGGTGGCGGAGTGTGTAAAATGGCCTCCCAATCATTAAACCTGGCTTGTATCAGCATTTTACTGCCCAAAAATCCCTCGACCATAGGTATATGAGAACCGAGAGAATTGGCGTGGGCCATTAACGTATCAGCAGCTTGGAGTGCATCTTGATATCTACCCGCCATACTACTAGCCACCATGAGAAAATGTACATTGTGGCTAAAGTACATTTGGGCATAAAACCCCTGAATTTTATTTTTACTGATATAGGCAGTATCCTCAGCGATCGCTTGTGCATTTGACCGCATTGCCCCTTGATAATCTCCCACACGAAAATAAATATGGCTAGGCATGTGTACCAAATGTCCAGCGGCGGGAACAAGATTTTCCAAACGTTTCGCACTGGCGAGGGCAAGTTCTGGATGTAGTGAAGCTTCCACCGCATGAATATAGTAATGATTTGCCCCCGGATGATTGGGATTTTGTTGCAAGACCGATTCTAAAACAGCGACAATTTCTTTTGTATCTGCTTGCGGTTGACCATCATGTGTCCAAAGTTGCCAGGGATGCAAATCCATCAAACTTTCCGCAAACAAAGTGGCTGCATCCAAATCATCAGGATATTTTTGGGTGAGGTTTGCCATCGCTTGGGCATAGTTCACTTGTAATTGCGGCAAATCTGCATCAGGATTGGCAGAATAACGCTTTGCTAAAGCCGCAATATAATCTTGTTCTAGAACTGGCGCTTTTTCTGCCAGTGTCAAAGCTTGTTGTATTGCGTAATATGCAGTTTGTTCTTTTTCTGTAGTGATGACTGCGTTAATATTCGGCCCTAAAGCTAAAGCAATACCCCAGTAAGCCATCGCCATTTTTGGGTCAAATTCCGCCGCGTGTTGAAAAGAAAGCACCGCTTCATCATGATTAAAGCCGTAAACTAAATTTAATCCCTGGTCAAAAAACTTTTGTGCTTCAAGATTGTGAGTGGAAACTGGATGATGATAAGTCCCCAAGCCAGGAATTAGGTTATATGAGGGTTTTGCTTCAGCAAGTACCTCACTGGGAAAGATAAAAGTTAGTATGAGTAGCCAAACTATAAATAAGTACCTCATAGCAATATTCCTATGTTGCTCAATTATTGATATAGCAGTAGTCAGATATGTTATGACAACTTGAAAGCTTAAATGCCAGGAATAGTCAGACTTTTCCTCCTGCCTTCTGCCTCCTGCCTTCTGCCTTCTGCCTCCTGGTTTTAGAATTGTAAAGTAACTAATTAAATGTCGTCGTGACAATTTGGCTCGTTTGAGCGGCAATCCTGCACACTCAAACTGGCAGTTCAACGCGGCTTTCAACCAAGTTCATTCTCTGAGTGTAGAACAGTTAACATTAGTGATAATTCGCCCTGTATGAGTGTTGTGCGTGCCGGAGAGTCGATAATTGTTGAAGATATCGATATCAATCCTATGTTCAGTTCTCACCGCGCGATCGCCAAAGCTATGGGATATCGTGCTGTCCAATCTACACCACTAACTAGTAATAGTGGCAATTTGCTCGGTGTTTTGTCTACTTATTTTCGTCAACCTCGCCGATTTTTGCCGTGGGAGATGAAGCTGCTTGATATGCACGCTCGTCATACTGGCAATCTGATCGAAATATTTCAAACTCAAAAGGTTTGAAATGGTATTTCAGATCCCCGACTTCTTCAAGAAGTCGGGGATTTAGGGACTGGCTATATCAACGGTAACTTCACAATAAAAGTCGTACCCTGCCCAATACCAGGACTGTGAGCCGCAATTGTACCACCGTGGAGTTGAACTAAGCTACGGGCGATCGCTAGTCCTAACCCTAACCCTTTTTTTATGCTTGGGGCTTGACGAAATGTGTCAAAAATGTATGGGAGAAACTCCGCATCTATGCCGCAGCCAGTGTCACTGATTCTCAGCTGGGCAAAGTTTTCATCTCTTGCTAGAGAAAGTTCAATCCTGCCACCATTGGGAGTAAATTTGACAGCATTAGTCAGTAAATTTAAGATAACTTGTTGTAAACGGTGGGGGTCGCCAGAGACTGTCATTGGTAAACTTTCAAGTGTACATTCCCAGTGAATTTCTTTGGTTTCTAACGATTGCCGTACTGAAGCGATCGCATTGTCAATGATTCCTTGCAGTTGGACTGGCTCTAAATTGAGGTGGATTTTCCCCGCAGTGATGCGCGAGATGTCGAGTAAATCTTCAACGAGTTTCGCTTGCAAAGTGGCATTGCGCTCAATTATCTCTAAAGCTTTAAAGAGCATAGCTGGGTTGGGCGGGTTGCTTTGCAGTAATCGCGTCCAACCAAGGATGGCAACTAATGGGGTATTGAGTTCATGAGAAACTGTTGATAATACCTCATCTTTGCGGCGGTTAATTGTTCTTTCTTGCTGGAGTGCCTGCGAATGCCTATTTGCCATTTGCAAATAGGCATTAACACGAGTCACAAGTTCATTGGCAGAAAAGGGTTTAATTAGGTAATCGTCAGCCCCAGCCAGAAGTCCTTCAACTATAGATTCTTCTCCTGCACGGGCAGAAAGTAGAATTACGGGTATTTCTTTTGTTCGCGCATTAGCGCGCAATGTTTTTAACAACCCGAAGCCGTCTAATTCTGGCATCATCACATCAGAAAGAACCAGAGCCGGCACTTGTTCATTCACCGCCGCTAGTGCAGCCACTCCATTAGCTACGGCTTCCACCTCAACATGTTTGCTTAATATCCTTGTGAGGTAATCGCGCATATCGGCGTTGTCATCGACGATGAGAACACGGGATAGAAAGGGGAGAGAAGTTTTAGTTTCGGAGTTCCCCAAATTGGTTTCGGAGTTCCCCAAATTGATTTCGGAGTTCCCTAAATTGATTTCGGAGTTCCCTAAATTGGTTTCGGAGTTCCCTAAATTGGTTTCGGAGTTCCCTAAATTGGTTTCGGAGTTCCCCAAATTGGTTTCGGAGTTCCCCAAATTGGTTTCGGAGTTCCCCAAATTGATTTCGGAGTTCCTCAAATTGATTTCGGAGTTCCCTAAACTGGTTTTGGAGTTCCCCGAAATGGTTTTTGGGTTCTCCAAATTGATTTCTGAGTCTGCCTCCCCAATTTTTCCTGCTTTTCTTCTCTCTACGCTTTCTTGGGGAAACCACCGTTCTGCCTCCTGCACATAAGGTGCAGCACCTAATGCAGTTGATGTCAGGGTGCGTGTAGCTTGAGTGCGATCGCCTACGACTCGTCGTAGGCGATCACTTTGCAGGTGTGCTGTCCCTAATGGAATTGTGACGGTGAAGCAACTTCCGACTCCTACAGTACTGCTGACATCTATAGTTCCACCATGCAGTTTAATTAATTCATGCACTAAAGCTAAACCAATTCCCGAACCTTCATGAGTTTTAGCTTTTGCTCCGCGCACTTGGTAGAATCGCTCGAACAAATGAGGCAGTTCTTCTGGCTCAATCCCTGTGCCTGTATCTTCTACTTGTAGTTTTACATGATGCTCATCAGCAAGATGCAGCCTGACAGTGATTTCGCCAAGAAAGGTGAATTTAAAGGCGTTGGAAAGCAAATTCAGGACAATTTTCTCCCACATTTCCCGGTCTACGTATACAGGCTCACTGATCGGTGGGCAATCGACAATTAACTGTAACCCAGCCCGTTCAATGGCGGAACGAAATACACTGGCTAACTCAGTGGTGTACAGTGCCAAGTCGGTTGGTTCATAAACTGCTTCCATACGTCCGGCTTCAATGCGGGAGAAGTCGAGCAGAGTATTAACCAGTTTCAGCAAACGCAAACTGTTACGGTGGGCAAGTTCCAACCTTTCTCGCTGTGCTGGAGGTAGGGTATTGGCAGAATCGCTCAACGCATCTTGCATCGGAGCCAGTGACAGTGTTAACGGTGTGCGGAACTTATGCGAGACGTTGCTGAAGATGGGGGAGTTTTCTAGAGGGTACGCCCCCACCACCGAAGGTAAATCTGCTTGTGCGGCATCCCGCCGAATGATGGCGCTGCCGTCAATAATTTCGCAGTAGTAACATCTGTCCGCTTCAAAGAAGTTCATGGTGGTGCGCGTCACGGTTGCCTGAATTTCAAGCGCATCCGAGAGCGATCGCAGGGCATCCGACAACGTGACCCTAAAGGCATCCATTTCCGCCGTGCGACGCAATTTCTCTTCTGCCTGTTTGCGATCGGTGATATCGATGATGAACTCGACGCATTTAGATTCGCTGCCGCTGCCTGTAAGCCTTGTGGGTGCAAAAAGTCCCCACCAGCGCGAGCCATCTTTGCGGATCATTTGCTTCTCATAAGGAGTAGTTTCTCCTTGGACAGCAAGCTCCCTGGCGGCACGGGCAGTCACATCGCTAAATTCATGTGGGGTCAGTACCTGCCAATCTACCTTGAGAAGTTCGTCGCGGCTATATCCGCTCATCTGCACAAACGCCTCGTTTGCTTCGGTCATTCGCCCGTCGAGGCTAAAGAAAAGCACACCAACAGTTTCGATAGAAAACGCCTTTTGCCGCAGCGCTTCCGATTCTTGGATCGCCTGTTGGGTTTGTCGCTGCTCAATCCAATCAGCGGCTTGGCGGGCGAGTAAATCGAGAAATCGCAGTTCGCGATCGCTCGGTCGATGGTGTTCGCGCCAATGGGTGGAAACCATGCCGATTGCTTTGCCAGAACGGGCGATCAGTGGCGCGGACTGTGCTGAAAGCAAGCCTACTTCAACGTGTATTCGCATCGACCCGTCGGGGTCTTCGCTTTCGGGGACATCGAAATCAACAAAGGTGAGATCGCCCGTTGCCAATGCAATCCCGCAGGGTGTATTTGAACGGGCGTTAACGCGGTAGAAATGCTCGGTCATATCGCGCTCAAAGCCCTGAGTCGCCAGCAGTAGTAAATCCTGTGTTGCTTCATCAAGAATTTGCACCGTTCCGGCATCAGCTTGTGTGAGGGCGATCGCTGCTGCCATAATCTCTTGATACAGCGTTTGAATGTCATCTTCAGTCACCAGTCGGGTGCTGAGTTCGTGCAACAGTTGCGTGTCTCTCAAGTCTTGAGCGATCGCGGCTTCGGTTTGTTTGCGATCAGTAATGTCATAAGAAACCACCAGCACCCCATAGATTTCCCCATTTTCACCCCGGAGTGGTGTTCCCCGCGAGATATAGCTGAGATTGTGGGCATTGTGTTCATGCTCAAACGGCTCTCCTGCTAGGGCTTGACGGTACCTTGGCTCGTAAGAGGTGGCTAATTCCGAGGGCAGTACCTCAAAAATGGTACGCCCCACGAATTCTTCGCTTTTGAATCCAGCGTTAGCTAATGCTTCACCTTCGGCAAATAGATAGCGCAGATTTTGGTCAACGACAAACACTGCTCCACCAGGCAGATTCGAGAGCAGAGCATGGAAGCTTTCTTTTGAAAGTTTGTATTCTATAATTTTGCACCTTTTTCAACTTTGCCACTGGTTGCTTCAATTGTACCTTTGTATAATTTCTCAAGTTGATGCGCTTATACCGTTTCACTTTAAGTTTGATACAAATAGACCGCAGGGGGCAGGGGGAAAGAATGAAAAACCCATAAATTTGTCTCATTTTTTTCGTGAAATGGTATTACAATCTTTGCCGCTACTGTCCACTGTAGACAACAGCGATCGCTATTCCACGAACGCCATAAAGCCCAAAAAATTTTTTCTCCCCATCAGTTCGGCACATCTGAATTTAGGACAATCCGTAGACAGATAGTTGGCGAAAGAAATTGTAGCGATCGCGCCAACTTACGAAATTCTCCGCTGAAACAAACAGTCCTGGATGAACATAAATCCAGCAAAAATACGCCAAACAGTATATAATCAATCTCCATTCATGGATCTACGGCAGATTAATTCTCTATCACAACAACAATCTGTCACCTATGACAAACAATGTGTCACTGTACATGAGAACTCTGAAACCTTTAATTTATAGCTTTTTTACACTTAGTGCGGATGAAAGGACTTGAACCTTCACTCCTCTCGGAACTAGAACCTAAATCTAGCGCGTCTGCCAATTCCGCCACATCCGCATCAGTCAACTATCCTAGCGTAGCATATTCTTCCAGGAATATAAACACTAAAAGGATGAAGTTTAAATAATTAATTATGTACACTTCACCCTCATACATTTCCAAGACTACTAGATAACTCCCACACGCGGTAGGCGATGCTTGAACCCACACAAAATTTCCCAAGAAATCGTATTTAATTGTTCTGCCCAATCATCAGCAGTGATTTGTTCTTTTCCTTGGTCGCCTAATAAAGTAACAATTTCCCCTTCTTGAATCTCAGGAATCATACTGACATCAATCATTAATTGATCCATTGTAATTGCGCCAATTTGAGGTACTCGCTGACCGCGCAACAATACCTGCATCTTATTAGAAAGGTTGCGTGGGATACCATCAGCGTAGCCAATAGCCACAACAGCAATACGCATTTCTCTGTCAGCTACAAATTGATGACCATAGCTAACACCAGTACCAGCGGCGATAGTTTTGACTTGAGTGATTCGCGCTTTTACCTGTAACACAGGTTTTAAGTGCATTTTTTGTTTTAAATGGGGTGCAGGAGCAAGACCGTAAACGCCTAAACCCACTCTTACCATGTCGTAGTGCAGTTGGGAATCTGCGAGAGTGGCGGCTGTGTTTGCTAAGTGCAAGCTAGGAATTTTGATGCCGATTTTTTGAATTTGGGCGATCGCAGTTTTAAATCTGCTATGCTGTTCTGCCATAATTGCTGGATCAGGACTATCAGCAGTAGCTAAGTGGGAATAAACACTCGCAATTGTCAAATGCGGTAAGCGTTCGACTAACTGCACAAACTCGGCCGCTTCTTGCCAATTAGTGCCTAATCGCGACATTCCCGTATCCAATTTAATATGTACAGGTACAGGAGAACCGTAGTTAATTGCTTCTAAAATATTGGAAAAAATTAAAGCTTGTTTGGGACTGCACAATGTTGGCTGGAGTTTCCAATGGGCGATCGCATGAATTTGCTCTGGTGTTTGGGTTGCGCCTAAAATCAATATTGGCGCTTGTATTCCCGCTTCCCGTAATTGAATCCCCTCTGGAACAGTGGCGACTCCTAACCAACTCGCTCCTGATTGTAATGCCGTTTGCGCGACTGTGACTGCTCCGTGTCCATAAGCATCAGCTTTGACTACCGCCATCAACTGAGTACGTGGTGATAACAACTGCTTTAGTTGCTGTACATTGTGCGACAACGCATCTAAATCAATTTCTACCCAAGCACGCTGGGAAAACCACGCATAAGTGTCGCACTGTTGATGAGATGTAACACTAGTCACTTGATCACGACTTAGCATATTTCTGTTCTCCTATCACACCACCAATAAACTTTCACAATTATGTATTCATTTTTAGATATTCATACTCATTTAAGCTACTTCCGTGTTGATTGAAAACTTTTTCTCAAAAAGAATTGAGTATTGAAAAATACTTTCAACTACACTTAATAAAAATTTACAAGTATTTTTTTCTACTTCAGATTTAGCGCCAAATTAAGGTATCCCTGGCTTTATCTCATCGTAATTGTGCAGTGAGAACTAACTATTAAGATGTTTAGTCAAAAATTTCTGATTGAATACAACAATTATTTAATTATTCCGGAAGTATAATTTATTCTCATCTCCCAAGGAGAAGAGAATCGTGTTAATATATGTAAAACTAATACCTTGAGCGTTAATCAATGGGTAAGGTTTTAGTCTTAAACGCCTCTTACGAACCGCTCAATATTACTAGCTGGCGACGCGCTGCGGTTTTGTTAATCAAAGGCAAGGCAGAACGAGTCGAACACAATGGCAGGTTACTTTACGCGGGTTTTCCGTTACCAACGGTGATTCGCTTACGTCATTATGTGCGTGTTCCCTATAAAGAAATGCCTTTGACTCGTCGAAACCTTCTGCACCGCGACGGACACACTTGTCAATATTGTGGCTATACAGGGGACGAATTGACATTAGATCATGTCATACCGCGATCGCGTGGTGGCGGCGATAGCTGGGAAAACATTGTTACGGCTTGTGTCCGTTGCAATGTGAAAAAAGGCAATCGCACACCTCAAGAAGCACACATGCTCCTACGTCATTTACCCCGCCAACCGTACAGTAGCCTCTATTTTGAGGTTAGCAAGCATCTTAAAAGTGGACTGCATCAAGAGTGGCAAAAATATGTGATAGGTCTTTGACACTAATAATTTCACCCTAGTTTGACATAGCCACAACAACCTGTTGTCGAGTGCGGCGGTTTTGTTTGATTAGGGACAATGATAGGTTAGGTGCTAACATACTACTACCACTGGTGTTGCATTCTAAGAAAGAATTTCAGCTGCGTCTGGGGATAGCCCAATAGTAGCTGTAAAAGTAGTGTGCTGGCATCTACCTAAATAATTCAACAGTCTCTTATTATATACCCATAAACTTAAAAAATCTAGACTTGCTCAAAAAATTCTCTCTAACTCAGAGAATGGTCTAGCGAGGATAAAAATTAAAGTTTGACCATAAACCCGAAACATTGATTTTCTGCGGCTATATGTAATTTGGTAGAAGTTGAGAAAATTTTGCCTAGTTATCTTGACAAAAAATACACCAAGATACGTATCCCCAGGATTCTATATTTTTGCGAAGATCAATGTGTGTGGCTAAATCAGTAAAACCCTGATTGTAACTTTCTCAATCAATCAGCCTCACACTTAACAAAGATGTTTTCTATGCAACTAAATTCTTCCTTGAAGCAGTCAGAGAGTTTTTCATTGACCACAGAGCCGAGTCCAGAGGATGCTGAGGTAGACCAAGAAGTCGTTGAACTACCACTGAATCGGCCATCCTTGCCAGTCTCTACAAGTGATGGAGTGAGCGTTTATCTCGGTCAACGTAACAATTCCTTAACTTTTCAAAAAGCAGAGGAACTACAAAAGACCCTATTAGCCCATAGACATGAGCGCCAGCTAATCATTTTGCAAGATTTTCCTGACCCTGATGCGCTTTCATGTGCTTGGGCTTACCAGCTAATCGCTCAACAATACGACATTAAATGTGAAATTGTTTACGCTGGGACTTTGAGCCATCAAGAGAATATCGCCTTAGTCAAGCTGACAAATTTACCAGCCCAGCGTTGGACACCACAAAATGTTAAATCCAAAGATTTGTCTTGTTATCAAGGCTTTGTATTAATTGACAATCAAGGAACCACCAGTCAGTTATTAACCGCAGTACAACAGGCTGGAATGCCCTTAATAGCAGTGGTTGACCATCACAGCTTACAGACAGAACTCAAATCAGAGTTTGTCGATGTCCGTCCTTATGTACGAGCAACAGCAACGATTTTTACTCAGTATCTTCAATCTGGGTTACTGGCTTTAGACAGCAGCATTAGCCACCACGTTAAATGTGCCACAGCCTTGATGCACGGCTTGCGATCGGATACAAATCGACTGATGCAAGCGCAAGAAGAAGATTTTATGGCTGCTGCTTATCTGAGTCGATTTTATGATGCTCAATTATTAAACGCGATTCTCCAAGCGAACCGTTCTAAGCGGGTGATGGATGTAATTGAGCGATCGCTCAAAAACCGCATCGTCCAGAATAACTTTTCCATCGCTGGAGTTGGTTATCTGCGCTACGATGACCGCGATGCTATTCCCCAAGCAGCTGATTTCTTAGTCACAGAAGAAAACGTTCACACCGCAGTAGTTTACGGTATCGTTCACGATGAAGACGACGAACTAGAAGTAGTTATCGGTTCTCTTAGAACCACCAAACTCACCCTCGACCCCGATGAATTCATCAAAGAAGCCTTTGGTCAAGACAGCACCGGACGCTTTTTTGGCGGTGGTAGAACCAGCGCTGGTGGTTTTGAAATTCCAATGGGTTTCCTCTCAGGTAGTAACGAAAATCCTGCTTATGCCAAGATGAAATGGGAAGTTTTTGATGCTCAGATTAAACAGAAATTACTGAGGTTAGTTAATCCTAAAGATAACCCAATTCAGTCAGAGTAAATCTTGTATTCAAACACAAAGAATTGATGATGACAAGACAGTAAATTGCAATGAGAGCCAAGAAATAAAATTCTTGGCTGTCGTTATGTATAGCGCAAATTAACGTAAGCAAGTATAAATTTGAGATAAACTATTGTATTCTTATGAATTAAAAATCAGTTTTTGCAAATGCCGTAAGTTTTTTTATTACTGAGCAAAATACAAACTTGGAATGTCAATAATATATCTACCTTTTGAATTTCTCATTCCCAGAAGGCCTGTCTCATTACAAGCAAAGCGAAAAGGACTTCAAGAATGGAAAAATTTTGTACGCTTTGAAGCTCAAAAGGTTTGGCAAGGTAGCAGTCCCATTCAAAACACTAATCTACAGTTAACACTCGTGTATCTTTGTAGTGATTACCCACCTGACACCGATAATATTATCAAGCCGATTCAGGATGCACTTGTAGGCTTAGTTTTTGAAGATGATAATTTAGTATCAGATGTAGATAGTCATCGTCGGTTTATATCTGACCCTATTGACTTTATAAATTTACCTTTACTGCTACAGCAGGGTGTCCTTATTGGGCAAGAGTGTGTTTATGTAAAAGTGAGTGAATCTCAAACATTGGAAAAATACTTATGACTAACAATACTAAAAATTTACATGATGATAAAATCAAATCTTTAGCAGATAAATATGTGAGCGAAGGATTTCAGGTTTTTATTGAGCCTAAGCCGGAACAGTTACCTTTTGATTTAGGTAATTACTGTCCAGATATGATTGTGACTAAAGATAACTCAGGTTTTATAATCGAAATAAAAACCAGCATCAGCCGAATTTCTGTTGACAATTTAAAGGATTTAGCAGAGGAAGTTAATAAGCATCCTGGGTGGCGTTTTCTTTTAGTAACACTTGAGGACAAAGAAGCCGAATCATTACTTGGAACATCGGAGCAACTTCCTTCATGGCAAGAGCTAACTGAGCGCTACGTCCAAGCTCATAGGCTGATTGAAAATAATGAAATTGAACCAGCATTTCTTTTTATGTGGATAATTTTTGAAGTAGCTTTACGAAAACGAGCAGTTGATGTATCAATCCCTGTGGAGCATTTTCCAATCAGAGGATTACTAAAGCAAATGTATTCTTTAGGAGAGTTATCGATTTCTCAATTTGACTTTGTGCAAGCTTGTTTTGAAGTAAGAAATCGTCTAGTGCATTTAGGTACAAAAAA
Source organism: Nostoc sp. C96 (assembly GCF_059384975.1). Lineage (NCBI taxonomy): Bacteria > Bacillati > Cyanobacteriota > Cyanophyceae > Nostocales > Nostocaceae > Nostoc > Nostoc sp. C96. The sequence goes on from NZ_CM182020.1 coordinate 5,701,970, forward strand.
TTTAAATTTACAAGTTGTTCATGATTTTGATGGTTTGGTTAGAGAATTATTTGCGGAATGGAGAACTGAAAGCGAGAAAAGTTGAAACCAAAAATTGTTTATTAGTTTAACCTACAACACAAGCAGCAGATTTTGACTTGTCTAAATATCGTTTTATTGTAATATGGCGCGATCTCCAAGATTTAGCTGACAGTACTGCTTGGGTGCGTAGCATTCGAGAATAATTAGGATATGTTAAATAACATCAGGCGTAAATCCTAACTCAGCACTCAGGGCTATTATTGTGGAACTGTATCTGATTCGACATGGCATCGCGCAAGAAAAGCAAGCTGGTATCAAAGATGAAGAGCGCGAACTTACCAAAGAAGGAAGGCAAAAAACCGAGAAAGTTGCCCAGTGTCTCCTTAACCTGAATTTTAAATTTGATTTGATTGTCACCAGCCCTTTAACCCGCGCCCGTCAAACGGCAGAAATTCTCATCGCTACCGGACTCAGTTCTCAATTAGAAGAATCTCCTCATCTCGCGCCTGGGGGTCATTTTTCCAGTTGGTTAGTTTACTGGTTAGAACCCAAAAATTATGCCCCAAATACCCAACTTGCCTTGGTTGGACATGAACCTGATTTAAGTAATTGGGCAGAAATTCTCCTTTGGGGAGAAGGCAAAGGCTGCTTAGTTCTGAAAAAAGCAGGTATGATCGGAGTAAAACTGCCAGAAACAGGCTCTGTTGTGGGTCGTAGTCAAATGTTCTGGTTGACACCACCCAAGTACTTGCTATAACAGTTTTTCAACTCTTCTCGAAGAATTGTTGTGATAACGACTACTGTTATGGCAAAAATAATTTCTGGTAAGTTAGCGTGATCGAATATTTCACAAAGTAAATGGTGTTGCCATGATGGTGTGTGAATACAAGCCTGGTTTAGAAGGCATTCCCGCAGCCCAATCGAGTATCAGCTACGTAGATGGGCAGAAAGGAATACTAGAATATCGTGGCATCCGGATTGAGGAATTAGCAGCCAAAAGTACCTTTCTAGAAACTGCTTATCTCCTCATCTGGGGTGAATTGCCCAGTCAAGAAGAACTCAAAGCATTTGAGGAAGAAGTTCGCTTCCACAGGCGGATTAAATACCGCATTCGGGACATGATGAAATGCTTCCCGGAAAGTGGTCATCCAATGGATGCTTTGCAAGCCTCGGCGGCAGCTTTAGGCTTATTTTATTCTCTGCGAGATTTACATAACCCCGCCTACATTCGGGATTCAGTTGTGCGCTTGATAGCAACTATCCCCACAATGGTGGCAGCATTCCAGTTGATGCGTAAGGGTAATGACCCCGTAAAGCCGCGTGATGACCTAGATTATTCCGCCAATTTTCTCTACATGCTCAACGAGAAAGAACCGGATGCTTTGGCGGCAAAAATCTTTGACATCTGCTTAATTCTGCACGTTGAGCATACAATGAATGCTTCGACTTTTAGTGCTAGAGTAACAGCCTCTACCTTAACTGACCCTTATGCTGTAGTTGCTAGTGCTGTGGGAACTTTGGGCGGCCCGCTGCACGGTGGAGCCAACGAAGAAGTAATTCAGATGTTGGAAGAAATCGGCTCGGTAGAAAACGTTCGTCCCTATGTTGAAGAGCGCCTGCAAAACAAACAAAAATTGATGGGCTTTGGGCATCGCGTCTACAAAGTTAAAGACCCACGCGCCATCATTTTACAAGACCTTGCAGAGCAACTATTTGACAAGTTTGGCGGGGATAAATACTACGACATTGCCCAAGAAATGGAACGGGTAGTTGAAGAAAAACTTGGTCATAAAGGGATTTATCCCAATGTTGACTTTTACTCTGGTTTGGTGTATAGAAAGATGGGTATTCCCACAGACTTGTTTACACCAATATTTGCGATCGCCCGCGTGGCTGGTTGGTTAGCTCACTGGAAAGAACAACTAGCAGAAAACCGGATTTTCCGTCCCACCCAAGTCTACAACGGTAAACACGAAGCTCCTTATACACCGCTTGAACAACGTTAACTGGCAGCTTAACCGTTAAAATAGCACCTACCTGCAACTAAAAATATCAGCATCAACCCCCAATTCAGGGAATCAGAAATCCTATAAGCAGCAAATAACCGTTGCCAGCATGGAAGCGGCAGTTTTTTGATGCTTGCTTGTGCTGGGGGACTGGGAAAACAAGGTGAAATTCCCTCTTGCCCCCTGCTCCCAGCCCCCTTGCTTATTACTAACCCCATAGCGAATCTCAATCCTACCTATAAGCAGAAGTTCTTGTATAGCTACAGGGACTGAAAACCATGCAACGATATACTAGGCATGGGAATATAGCAACAAATCTTCAATCAGGAGTCATCTCAGAAAGGCTGAAGGCTGAAGGCTAAAGATTGAAGTATAAAATACTTCATACTTCATACTTCACACTTCACACTTCACACTTCAACTGACTTAAAGAGCGGAAACATGAACTCAGGAATTGACCTTCAAGGAACGTTTATTAAATCCGTGATGGATTTAGGACTACCAGCAGGCACGGCCAAAGCACTTTGGATGCCGCTGCCAATGATCCTGATGCTGATTGGGGCAACAGTAGGTGTATTGGTGTGTGTATGGCTGGAACGGAAGATTTCAGCAGCAGCACAACAGCGGATCGGCCCTGAATTTATTGGGGCTTTTGGCTTACTGGCTCCGGTCGCAGATGGTTTAAAGCTGGTGTTTAAGGAAGACATTGTACCAGGTAAAGCTGACCCTTGGTTGTTTACTCTTGGCCCAATCATTGTTGTATTGCCAGTATTTCTGTCTTATTTAATTGTGCCTTTTGGACAGAATCTTGTCATTACAGACGTGAGTATGGGGGTCTTTTTGTGGATTGCCTTGTCCAGCATTCAGCCAATAGGCTTGTTAATGGCTGGCTACGCATCCAATAACAAATACTCTCTCTTAGGAGGGTTACGGGCAGCAGCGCAGTCAATTAGCTATGAAATTCCCCTGGCTTTGAGTGTACTGGCGATCGCTATGATGTCTAACAGCCTCAGCACAATTGACATCGTTAATCAGCAATCTGGTTACGGCATCCTTGGTTGGAATATCTGGCGACAACCAGTCGGCTTTCTCATCTTTTGGATTGCCGCTTTAGCAGAATGCGAACGCTTACCCTTCGACTTACCCGAAGCGGAAGAAGAACTAGTAGCAGGTTATCAAACTGAGTACTCAGGCATGAAATTTGCTCTGTTCTATCTCAGTTCTTACGTTAACTTAGTGCTTTCTGCCTTATTGGTATCAGTTTTATATTTAGGCGGTTGGGATTTTCCTATTCCCCTGAACACCATCGCTAGTTTACTAGGCATTAGTGAAGCTAATCCCGTATTACAAGTAGTCACAGCGGGTTTGGGAATTACAATGACCGTAATCAAAGCCTACTTACTAGTGTTTATCGCCATCCTGTTGCGCTGGACAGTACCACGGGTACGCATTGACCAACTCTTAGATTTGGGATGGAAGTTTTTGTTACCAGTGGGTTTGGTTAATCTCTTATTAACCGCCGCCCTGAAATTAGCTTTTCCCGTCGCCTTTGGTGGATAGTCCAATTTTAGATTTACGATTTTAGATTTTCGATTGAGTCTAAAATCTAAAATCCAAAATCCAAAATCCAAAATTGAAAGAGAGAGTGAAACACAATGCTAAAGTTCCTGAAGCAAGTTGTTGATTACGGCAAAGAAGCAATACAAGCCGGTCGTTACATCGGTGAAGGGCTATCTGTCACCTTCGATCACATGCGCCGGCGACCAATTACCGTACAGTACCCTTACGAAAAACTGATTCCTGGAGAACGGTTTCGCGGTAGGATTCACTATGAATTTGATAAATGTATCGCCTGCGAAGTGTGTGTGCGTGTATGTCCCATTAACTTACCTGTAGTTGATTGGGAATTTGACAAAGGTAGCAAAAAGAAAAAGCTCAAACACTACAGTATCGACTTTGGGGTTTGTATCTTCTGTGGTAACTGCGTGGAATACTGCCCCACCAACTGTCTATCCATGACAGAAGAATACGAACTTTCCACCTACGATCGCCATGACTTGAATTATGACAGCGTGGCTCTAGGTCGTCTACCTTACAAAGTCACTAATGATCCAATGGTGACACCGCTACGCGAACTAGTTTATCTACCTAAAGGCGTACTTGAACCCCACGATTTACCAGCAGATGCACCTCGTGCTGGCGCACGTCCTGAAGACCTTGTAGAAAAATGAGATTAGTCAATAGTCAAAAGTCCAGAGTCAATTGTCTGTATTACTTTGACCCTTGACCATTGACCATTGACCATTGCCATTGACCATTGACCATTGACCGAGGACAAAAAAAGTGAATCTAGCGGAAGGTGTACAGATTGTTTCGTTTGGCATATTAGCTGTAATGATGATTGGGGCAGCACTGAGCGTAGTGTTGTCTTCCAGCATTGTTTATTCTGCTTTTATGCTGGGAGGCGTATTTATCAGCATAGCGGGAATGTATTTGCTACTGAATGCTGACTTTGTAGCCGCAGCTCAAGTGCTGATTTATGTTGGCGCGGTTAACGTGTTGATTTTGTTTGCCATTATGTTGGTCAACAAGCGCCAAGATTTTGCACCATTTCCTAGTGCTGGAGTGCGAAAAGTACTCACAGGTTTAGTCAGCATTGGGCTGTTTGGACTTTTGAGCGCAATGGTTTTGGCAACACCTTGGGCATACTCAACTACTCCTGTGGCTGGCGAAAGTTCAATAATTTTGATTGGTGAGCATTTCTTCACCGACTTTCTATTACCTTTTGAACTAGCTTCTATTTTGTTGCTGATGGCAATGGTAGGAGCAATTATTTTGGCACGTCGTGAGTATCTGCCCGATCAAGTTTCACCTACAACTGTTCTAACTTTGCCAGAACGTCCCAGAGAATTGGTGTCAGCAGGTCGAGAAACCCAAGACTAGAAAGTAAAAAGTAAAAAGTGAAAAGTAAAAAGATATGGGTGAGACTGCGATAAACTCGTGCGAATAAACCATTTTCTTTTTCTTGATTTTGCTTTTTTACTCTTGCGAGTTCGCCAGTTGCTTGCCGGGGAAGCCGTCCACCGCACTGCCTCACTTTTTACTTTTGCCTTTTACCTTTTGCTTTGTTCAGCATATTAGAGAAGGAATACTAAGATTCATGCAACTTCAGTACTTTTTATTACTGGCAGCCGCTTTGTTTTGTATCGGCATTTATGGTTTAATTACCAGTCGTAATGCTGTACGAGTGCTGATGTCAATTGAGTTACTACTAAATGCTGTTAATTTGAATTTAATGGCATTTTCCAACTTTCTTGACTCAACATTAATTAAAGGCCAAGTGTTTACCGTATTTGTCATTACTGTGGCTGCTGCTGAAGCGGCGGTAGGTTTGGCGATCGTTTTGGCCATTTATCGCAACCGCGATACCGTCGATATGGAGCAGTTTAATCTCCTGAAGTGGTAATTTTGCGTGCAACTCAAGCAGGTAATCATTGCTTATAAGGCGCGAGATTCTCAAAGTAAACGCTGGGCAGAAATTTGTGCCAAGCAACTAGAAAATCGCGATTGCCATGTACTGATGGGGCCTAGCGGGCCAAAAGATAACCCTTACCCGGTATTTTTGGCATCTTCTGGTCAACCAATTGATATGGCTTTGGTACTCGGTGGTGATGGTACTGTTTTAACCAGTGCCAGACATTTAGCCCCAGCTGGTATCCCTATTCTTGGTGTGAATGTGGGCGGTCATCTGGGCTTTTTAACCGAGTCTGTAGATGAATTTCAAGATACGGAAAAGGTTTGGGATCGGCTGTTTGAGGATCGCTATGCTATCCAACGGCGGATGATGCTACAAGCAGCAGTGTATGAAGGTCATCGCACAAATTTAGAACCAGTAACCGAACGTTACCTTTCATTAAATGAATTTTGTGTTAAACCCGCTTCTGCCGATCGCATGATCACCTCTATTCTAGAAATGGAAATTGATGGTGAAGTAGTCGATCAATATGTGGGAGATGGGTTGATTATTTCTACTCCTACAGGTTCCACTGGTTACACAGTTTCGGCAAGTGGCCCCATCATGCACGATGGTATGGAAGCCGTCACCATTACTCCCATTTGTCCCATGAGCCTTTCTAGCCGTCCTTTGGTTTTACCGCCTGGGGTTGTGGTGAGTATTTGGCCTTTGGGCGATTACGATTTGAGTACCAAACTGTGGATGGATGGTGTATTATCTACTTCAATTTGGCCGGGACATCGCGTTGATGTGCGGATGGCTGACTGTCGAGCTAAGTTTATTGTTTTACGCGAAAACAATTCCTATTATCAAACACTGCGCGAGAAGTTACTCTGGGCAGGTACAAGGGTTCGCTACAGTAACAATCATCGTAATTGATTGACACTCCCAAATAGTCTGGGTGTAACTCTCAGAGTTTGATCACAGGTAATTGCATTGAGTTAGTAATTTTTGTAACTTTTAGCCCCTGAATAAATTCGGGGGTTTTTTGTGTTGATTGGTTGTGAAGTCTGCGGAGGCAGACTTTGTTCATATAGCCGCGACTTTTAGTCGTTGGGTGGAGAAACGAAACCCAACATCATCAAGACTAAGGTTTAACACAAGCAACATGATTATAACCAACGTTGTAAACATCTGCTTTAGCAACTTGACTAACCAGCGTCACTTCTCCTTTTTTATTGAACACCCAACCAGTAGCAGGGACAATAGAAATAGCATTAGAAGACTTTTGTGGTGTAGTCACACGACTTGTTGAACCATTTTGTGGTTTTGCTGCCACAATTAAGCGTGTATCAGACCACACTGCATCACCATTTAGAACGTCGTCAGGACTTGCAGGTAAACCACCACGGCCAGTCACAGTAAATTGAGAGCCTGTTTTATCACCAAAAGCAGTACAGCCAGAATCAACCAAACTAGCTGTGTTGACTATATCTCCTGGTAAGTTAGTTAAACCCTGAGTTGGGTCAACATTGGGAGTATTGATAATAATTTCGCCATTGATTCCCGTTGTAGCACTGGCAGTAATATCACTGCTATTAATGCTTTCATTCAAGCGAGGTTCAATACCAAAAATACCTTGAGTATTAATCTGGACTTGCCCACCTGTGCCTGAAAAAGCATTGGCTGTAATATTGCTGTTCTCTTGTGGCAAAGCAATGACAAAACCTGCATTAATGTTTATATTGCCTCCATTACCGCCAGCTTGTGCTGTACCAGCAGTCGTAGAAATTTGACTACCACGACGTAGTAATAGTGCGTCTCCCGCGTTCACGGAAATATTACCACCATTCACAGATCTAGATTCAGCAATGAATCTGCCACCATTATCTAACAGTACAAAAGGCGAGTTAACTTCAATATCCCCTGCACTGCCTAAACCATCAGACCGGACAAACAAACCACTAGCAGCATCAACATTGGCAACATTGCTACCAAATCGTGCAACTCGGTCATTAAAGGTTGTATCACTACCACCAATAATGGCTCTTTCTGTAGCATTGACTGTGATTGTACCTGCGCTTCCCCTACCAGATGTAGTACTCAGCAGTTGACCTCCATTGAGAACTTCAACAGTATTTGCATTCACTGTAATATTGCCAGCATTATCATTATTTGCTGTTTGTGCATTTACCACAGCACTATCTGAGAGGCGGAATAAATTAGTATTGACAGTGATATCACCACCTTTGCCTGTGCTGAATGTTGAGGTAAATAACCCACTAGAAAATCCAGTTACAGAAATAGTTCCAGAAATATTAACAGCCTCAGAAGCGGTAATGTGAATGTTGCTTGCATTTCCTTGCCCACGAGTTGAAGCAGCAATTTGAGCGCCATTGGTTAGTGTAAGTAAATTTGTAGTGATATGGACACTGCCGCCATTTCCTACTGCGCCTTGTTCTACTGTGCTGAATACATTTCCATTATCAAATGAGACATTATTAGCAGCAATGATTACATTGCCTGCATTTCCTTGCCCACGGGTTAAGGTAAGCAGCTGACTGCCATTGTTGAGCGTGAGTAAATCAGTAGAGATGCGGATGCTACCGCCGTTTCCTACTGCGCCTTGTTCTACTGTGCTGGCAACAACACTAGGAAAGTTGCTATTACGTCTTGTATCACCTAAAACGACTTCACGAGCATCAATAATCACACTACCTGCATTTCCTTGCCCAAACGTTGAAGCTTGGAGTTGAGCGTTATTTTTGAGAGTAAGTAAGTCTGTATTGATGCGGATACTACCGCCATCTTGTAACGCACCCTGCCCCACAGTACTGAAAGCAAAACCTCTATCGAATAAGACTTCACGAGCATTAATAATTAAATTGCCTGCCTTCCCCTGTCCAAAAGTTGATGCACTGATATAAGCACCGTTGGTAATGGTAAGTGAGTTTGTGTTGATATGGATATTGCCACTGTTACCTACGGCTCCCGGCTCTACTGTGCTAAGAGCGGCGGTGGCAAAGTTGCTACTACTCTTACCATCAAACAATACTTTTTGAGCATTTATAATCAAACTACCTGCATTTCCCTGCCCACGGGTTGAAGCAGCAATCTGAGCGCCATTGGTTAGCGTAAATAAATTTGTGTTAATGCGTATATTGCCACTGTTACCTACGGCTCCTGGTTCGACAATACTAAAGACATCTCCATCGTTAAATGAGACATTGTTAGCAGCAATAATTACACTGCCTGCATTTCCTTGACCACGGCTTAATGCAAGTAATCTAGCACCATTGGAGAGACTAAGTACATTTGTAGTGATGTTAATGTTACCTGCATTACCTGTCGCATAAGGAGCTAAAGTATTTTGAATGCGACTTGATTGATGTATTGTAATTGCATCTGTAGCATTAATAGTTATATCTCCTGCTTGGCTGTTAAAATTTCCTAATCCTAAAGCAATTCCAGCAAATACTACACTACTGGATAGAAAATCTATATTCCGAGCATTGATAGCAATACTACCTCCATTTTCAGCAGTAACATCTAAAATACTTCTATTGATAAGTGACACATCTGCCCTTGCTAAATTCTCAGGAAAATTCAAACTCAAAATATTGCCGTTAGTAGTTAAGCCTACTGTTCCTGGGTCTGCCACTGCTCCGAGTTCAATTCTGCCACCTTCTGTAAAATTGACAAATAAGAAGCTATTGTCCAGGCTGACATCACCTCCCAATAAGAGTAAGCTTTGACCTTCAAATACTCCTAGTGAACTACCAGACACCCTGATAGGTTGTGGTGGTCTGTGGTTAAATGAAAATCCACTGGGGTCGCCGACAATGGTTAACAAACTAGTTGTCCCACCAGGATTTGTCGCGCTGAATTGACTGCCATTAGACCACACTAAAGCATCGGCTGTGGTGACAATAAATGAGCCTCTAGTGCTACTACCTATATCTAAACGGGCGTTGGGGCCAAACACAATTCCACTGGGATTGATTAAATATAAATTGACATTCCCACTTTGGGTAAAAATGAGACCATTAATGTTAGAAGGAGAGCCACCTGTAACACGCGAAAAGATGTTTCTAATGTTGGCATTGCTTTGAAAAGTCGCGCTCTCTCTTTCAATTAAGCTGAACTGACCAAAGCTGTGGAATAAATTGCTACCTACTGTTTGCCCAACTGACTGCGGAATTGTATATGTTGGGCCATTTAGGGTTTGTACAGGGCTGAGAGTACCATCTATGGTGATGTTTTGCGCTAGAACATTGTTTGCAGAGGTGGTAATTATGGCGCTACTCAAAGCTAAAATCAACTTGAGTTTTGATAAGTAATAACTTTGAGTCATCTTGATAGTTTTCTCTTCCATACCCTGAATAAATTCTTAATTGTCGAGAGGTTCAGATACCCGACTTCTTTGAGAAGTCGGGTATCTTTTTGTTCAGTAAACAGTTAATTGCTAGATTTTTTACGTGTTTTCCACATCAAATTGGCAATTAATGACAAATTTTTGATGTTTTAACAGTAATATTCAGGATAAAATGAGAAATGTATTTTACACAATATAGTTAACTAAAATTTTTAAGTGCGCTCAACTCACGCGATCGCATAAAAGAAGCATCACGTTAGCCAGTATCATGGTCAAAAAGAGATTTTCTGTTTCTCGCCCGTAATTACAACTCTCTTAATTCCTGTAAAATCGCCTCAACAGTTATTTTAAGTTGGGGTAAATTTTGTTCAATCACTCCCCACACGCGGTTTAAGTTGACTTTTAAATAATCATGAATCAATACATCTCTAAAACCAGCTACTTGCTGCCAAGGTACATCAGGATAAGCTGCTCTGATTTCGGGAGATAACCGCTTGGTTGCTTCCCCAATTATTTCAAAATTTCTAATTACCGCATCTTGAATGATCGTGGTTTGCAAAAATGTCTCTTTCCCATCCTGGGTATAAGATTCTATGCGCTGGATACATTCAAAGATATTGCTCAAGTAAAGCTTGTCATCTCTCATAAAACCACAGCTTCTCGCAACACTTTATCTTTAATCAATTCATGTAGAGTTTCAGTTTCAGTTACATCTACTTTACGCCCTAGTAATTCTTCAAGAGATTGCATCAAAGCAATTTGGTCTAATAAGGTTCGTTGGGGTTCTAGTTCTACTAAAAAATCTACATCACTATCTGCTTTGGCCTCCCCCCTAGCAACTGAACCAAACACCCGCACATTATATGCTCCATACTTAGCGGCAATTTGCAGAATTTCCTCTCGGTAAGCTTTCAGAATTTCATCAATGCCCATCGCCTAAGTCCAAATGATTGTAATAACTTACTTTTGAAATTAGTATGACAAATAAACGCTTTTATCACATTGGTTTTGGGCAAAACGATTTAGGTGCATCGCCTCCTACGATTGCTTTATTATCAGGCGATCGCGATCGCGCTCATTTCATTGCCCAAAATTATTTACAAGATGTGCGTTTGTTGTCGCAAAATCGCGGACTTGATAGTTATCTCGGATACTTACCCAATAATCACCCCATCTTATCTGCAACTAGTGGGATGGGTGCGCCTTCTGTAAGTATTGTGGTGAATGAATTGGTACAAGTTGGTATCCGGCAAATTATTCGTATCGGGACTTGTGGCTCAATTCAACCGCACATACCTGTCGGTAGTATTGTAATTAGTAGTGCCGCTTTGTGTCGTCAAGGTGCAGCTAATGACATTGCACCTATAGAATATCCGGCGGCGGCTGATCCGTTTTTGACTGTAGCTTTAGTCCAGGCTGCACAAGAATTGAAATTTGAGCATTATTTAGGTATTACCGCTTCTGTAGATACTTTTTATGAAGGACAGGAACGCACTGATTCGGCAAATCCAGATTTAATGCGATCGCTCCGTGGTATCACGGAAGAATATCGGCGGTTGAATATTTTGAACTATGAAATGGAATGCGGCACACTGTTCAAAATGGCAGGAGTGTATAAATTTGCGGCGGCGGCTGTTTGCGGTGTGGTGGCGCAACGTACTGTGGATGAGAAGGTAGTTTTAGAACAGAAAGAAGTTGCTGTGAAAAATGCGATCGCTACTGCCATCCATGCCTTAATGAATTATTTTCACTCGCTTTCAATCTAGCCTCAGTAGTTTCATCGACTCTTTACTTAATCTTTAAATTAGCATTTCCTTAATCTAGATAATATAGATTTATGAGGTGCAAATTTCGTGTTTTCCAGATGAATAAATCCTGAAAAACAACTTGTTTGGCGAAAAAAATTCATAAATTAAGTGGAATCAAGGAAACAATTAAATTAATATTAATTTTTTCATAAAAAATTTATTTTTCGTATTTATAAAAAATCGGAGAACGGCATTAAATGAACTGTGCGTGGCAGCGGGGAATTACTCATATTAACTTAGCGTTGATTGCAGTAATGCCAGCGCTGATATTTTTAGCATTCGCACACCGAGTAATAGCTGAAGATACGAGCGCGTGTTTTATGGTGACTTCTTCCGGGATGACTGTAGAGTTAACAAAGCTTTGCAAGGAGACAAATAGAGCTAAGACAACTTCTGAAGGCAGAGTTTTTCGCGTACCGATTAAACGCCACTTTGGGAGAACTCCAGTAATTGATGTCACCTTTAATAACCAAAAAACCTTTGAGATGGTTGTCGATACAGGTGCGAATGGAACTTTGATTACTCAAGCAATGGCGAATTCATTGCAAATCAAACCTACAGGTACGCTGAATGCTCAAACGGCCGATGGTAACCAAGTACAATTTCCTACAGGCAAAATAAAGTCTATGGCTGCGGGTGGCATTGTCGCCAATAATGTAGAAGTAGCGATCGCATCTAAAGCGGGTATTGGCTTACTTGGTCACGATTTCTTCGGCAATTATGACATTAAAATTTTACAAACAGCCGTAGAATTTCATACACGCTAAACATTAGGTAAGGAGGCGTACTTCGACTACGCTCAGTAAGCTTGTTGAATTAGAGATTATTTAACAAGTTGAGTAATCAGCTTCACTAACTCAGTTGGTTCAATCGGCTTGGATGAGTGCAGTTGAAAACCAGCTAATAGAGCTTGTTGCTTGTTTAATTCTCCTGCATAAGCTGTGAGAGCGATCGCCGGAATTTGCCCGCCTTTTTCTGGTGGCAGACTTCTAATTTGCCGTATGAGCATATAACCATCAACATCAGGCATTCCAATATCAAAGACGAGGACATCTGGTTGTAATTGGGTAAAAGCTGAGAGTGCTTCCGCCGCCGATGGGACAGCGATGACTTCTGCACCACATTCTTTGAGCATAAAAGCCACCACTTCCCGCGAATCTACTTCATCATCTACAACTAAGATGCGAATACCTGTTAACTCTTGGTAAATATCAGACTGTTCAGTACTTTGAGATAGTTGAGTCTGACTTTTAATTAACGGTATCCTCACAGTAAAAATAGCTCCTTGCCCTTCGCCTGGACTGGCTGCCCAAACTGCACCACCATGTAACTCTACCAGATGTTTGACAATTGCCAGCCCCAATCCCAAACCACCAAATCGTCTGGTAGTTTGACTATCGGCTTGGCGGAAATATTCAAATACAAAGGGTAAAAATTCTGGGCTAATTCCTTGTCCTGTATCGATAACTTGAATTTGCGCTTGTCTGCCAACTTCCTCTAGGCGGACTTCTACACGACCACCAGAAGAGGTAAACTTCACGGCATTAGACAGCAAATTCCACACTACTTGTTGCAAACGCACAGGATCTCCCAAAACCGCACCAACATCTGGTGATAAGGTAGTTTGAATTTCAATTGCTTTAGCTTGGGCTGCTAACTGTACAGTTTCCAACGCCGCCGAAATGACCGATTGCAAATTTACAGAGGCAATATTGAGGCTGAGTTTACCCCGGAGAATTTGGGATATATCTAATAAGTCTTCTATCAGTTGTGCTTGTAACTTAGCATTGCGCTCAATAGTTGCCAAAGCTTCCGATATTTTGGCTTCGCTTAATTTGTGGGTGGTGAGTAACTTAGACCAACCTAAAATCGGATTCAGTGGCGATCGCAACTCATGAGATAAAATAGCGAGAAATTCATCTTTGATGCGGTTCGCCGCTTCGGCTGTTTGGCGTGCTGTCTGTTCTCGTTGCAAAAGTTGTTCTCGCTCTTGTTCTGCTTGCTTACGTTCTGTTAAGTCAACGACAAAGGTAAAACCATCAGTTTGAGAACCTTCTCGAAAAGCACAACCGATGAGAATAGGAACACGATAACCTGCTTTGTGAATGTAATACTTTTCTACAGGAGTTGAAATCCCACACTGTTTCAATTCTTCAATAATCCGTAAATCTTGCTCGTTGTATTCAGACTCGGAGATATCTGTCCAACGCAAACCTCTTGTTTTCATGTCTGCGCGTGTGTAACCTACTAGCTGTAAATAAGCATCATTAGCGGCTGTAATATTGCCGTCACTATCCCAAAAACAAATCCCAATGACATTTGATTCAAATATCCATCTGAATCTGGCTTCACTTTCCTGGAGTGCTTTTTCGGCATATTTGCGCTCAGTAATGTCTTCAATAATACCATCAATAATTGTTGTATCGCCGTTATTCGTAAAAGTTTGACTAATCCGTACCCAAATTTCCCTACCATCAAGGCGATGCAAGAGTAATTCACGCTCCCGCATTCCTGCATCTGTTCGTAGTTGTTGCCAAAGTCGCGCATCATCTTCTGATGCAAAATAAGACTCCCAGGTTTGATTTAGGGGAATTTCTGTTAAAGAATCTAGACCCAACAGTTGTAAAAATGCAGTGTTAGCATCTAAGACAATACCATCGGCAGTAATGCGATAAACTCCCACTTTCAGTTGATTAAGTAAAGTTTGAAACCGCGTTTCTAACCCTGTGATTTGATTTTGTGTTGCGGCTTGCTTGAGTGCCAAACGCACCGCCACAGGTAAACGCATATAATGACTTGGAGACTTGATGACATAATCATCTAAACCAGATTTCATCGCCTCCACAGCAATTTCTTGTGAGCCACTGTTAGTAAACATCACCACAGGGATTTCGGGATAGCGACTTTTAATATTGCGAAGTACTTCTATACCGTTACTCCAGCGCAATTCGTAGTCAGTAATTACTAAGTCAAAGTCTCCCACTGACAATGCTTGCTCAAGCTCTTGCGGACGAGCAATTTGCTGGATTTTCAAGTTAACAAACTCTCGCTCTAAGGCATGAATTGCCAGCAAGCGATCGTGGGGATTATCATCAATTAGGAGAATGCGTAACATCGAACTTAATAATTAATTTATTTAAGAAGTACCAAGTTCTGGTTTTTGGTTAAAAACCATCCAATGTTGGTTAATAATCCTGACAATTTCAACTAAATCATCAAAAGCCACAGGTTTAACCATGTAAGCATTTGCACCTAAATCATACAGATGATTCACATCTGTATATTCTTGAGAAGCAGTCAAAACGACAACTGGCAAACGTTTGAGACCTGGTTGTTGCCTTAACCACATCAAAACCTCAGCGCCAGAACGACGCGGCAGTTTTAAATCAAGCATAATTAAGGCAGGTAATGGATAAAGACTGCGATCGCAATAAGCTGCTTCTCCCGCAAGGTAAAATACAGCTGCATCGCCATTGTTGACTACTTGTAGTGGGTTAGTAATGCCAGCTTTGCGAAATGCTCTTTGCATCAGCAAAATATCATGGGGATTGTCTTCTACTAATAAGATTGTTTCCCCTACAAATAAAGTATTCATGGGGATGTTGTAGCTTTTGACAAATTAACCCTAAAGTCATTTATCTGTATTAATTTAAACTTTACTGTTAGTTGATTTCTCATATAACTCCTCCTTAACTTCATCAACTGCTGTGTGTGTTGATAGAACATCCAAAAACTACCTATTATCATCCTGAGCAATTTTTGAGTTTTTGTCTTCTACCGCAGGGGTTATCGAAGTTACATCAAAAAAATCCTCTACTGAGATAGTCATTAACTATCTTTGGTGTGTTGGCGGTCAAACAATTTTGGATTTTAGATTGACTCTACAGGTAGATCTGGGAGCTTGTCATACCATTTCACGAAAAAATGATACAGATTTATGGGTTTTTCATTCTTTCCCCCTGCTCCCTGCTCCCTGCTCCTCTGCTCCCCTGCGGTCTATTTGTATCAAACTTAAAGTGAAACGGTATTATCAGCTTTCGGTAGAGCAATCCAGAAGCGGCTACCTGTACCCAGTTGGGATTGAACTCCACACAAGCCACTCATGCGTTCTAAGGCTTTCCGCACGATCGCCAATCCAATACCTGTACCGGGATAGATTTCTACACCGTGGAGTCGTTCAAACACTCGAAAAATTCGCTCTTGATGTTCTGGTGCAATCCCAATGCCATGATCAACAACAGACAATTTGATCCAAGTAGTATTTTCCTGAATATATTCCTCAAAGCAGATATGCACGATAGGTAAATCATCAGGTTTGACAAACTTGATGGCGTTGTTCAATAAATTGGTTAGGACTTGCACAAGGGTAGAGCGATGTGCCATGACCTGTGGTAAAGAATGGTCAATGATAATTTGAGCTTGGTGTTCCTTGATTTGCGCGTCTAATTGTTTCAGCGCTTCTCTAACCACAGTATTTAAGTCGACAGGTTGAATGGGAATTTGGATACGACCTAAACGACTGTAACTGAGCAAGTCAGTAATTAAGGTATCCATTTGTAGCGCTCCCTCAGCAATATAGTTGAGATAGCTTTGACCCAAAGAATCTAGTTGATTGCTGTAATCTTCTAGCAAAGCTTGAGCAAAACCTTGCATAGTCCGTAGAGGAGCGCGTAAATCGTGAGAAACGGAGTAGTTAAAAGCTTCTAAATCCTGATTAACTTCTTGGAGTTGGGCAGTACGTTGTGATACTCGCTGCTCTAATTCTGTGGCATAATTTTGGAGTTGTTGGCGGAGTTGAGATTGTTGAATGGCGATCGCTAACTGTGCGGAAACTTCACTGGCAATTTCGACAATTTCACTACTAAAGGTTGTTGCGTCAGCTTTAGCTAAAATGATTTCACCAATCACACTATCTTCCACCTGCATGGGGATAATTAAGCAACTATTTAACCCAGTAGCCAGTAATTGTTTGACAATTGGTGGATGCTGGTTCTGTACTGAAAAAATGTGGGTAGTCTGAAGAACTTCTACAGGCGTAAAATCGGTAATTGGCCATATACTACCTTCAACTAGTTCTAATTCGCCATCACCATTAGCTGCCAGCACCTCGGCTGTATTGTCCTCAAAATTAAACAAAATAGAAAATGCTTGTTGGCAATTTATCAGTTGACGCAACCTTGACAAACCATCCCTAATAATGGTCACATCGGGTTGAGCCGATAAAATGGCGCGGTCAATTTGATGCAAATCAGCCAAGCGTTGAGCCGAAAGTTGAGCATTTTTAGTTTGCTCAATCGCAGTTTTCAAGGCCTGTTCATAAGTTTGCGATACCTTGAAAATTTGTTGTCGGATGTAATAAGCAAGAATTAGCCCAATTAACAATGCCAAAATAATGCTAGTTGCACTGACTTGTTGCGCTGTATGACGAGCAGTCCGGCTGCGTTTGTTACGTAATTGTTCTTCTGTTGCAATAAAAGCCGCGATTTGCTGGCGCATTGCATCCATCTGCTGCTGACGCACCTCAAAAGCTATTAAAGGTTCAACATTTCCTTGCTGACGACGTTTTACTGCTTGCGAGATGAGACGATTCCATTCTTGATACTGCGCCTCTAGTCGCTGCACACGTTGAACTTGGAGAGGATTATCTACAACTAAATGTTTTAATTCCAGAAAAGCAGCGCCAGTGATAGGCCTGGCTTCTTGATAAGGTTCGAGAAATTCTGGCTTTCCTGTGAGGATATAACCGCGAGAGCCTGTCTGCTCATCTAATAGTAGTTTATGGGTGCGGTAAGCCTGAGCAATGACCTGATCTGTATGATCTACCCATTGCAGCGCTGAGAGTAGGCGGTTGACTTGCCACAAGGAAACCCCAGAAAATGACAATAACAGAACGCTGGGGAGAGCGATCGCACTTGTTAGCCGACGACGGAAAATAGACTTAGCAATTTGCAGCAGCATAACACTATGCTAATAGCTTTGTCTGAAAATTAGCATAGTGTGGGCGTAGGTGCGATCTACCTAAAAGTGTTAAGCTAATCGTCATTTAAGTTGCACCATGTTCATGGTAATAAAAGCTGCAAACCCTCTCCCCTGCTCCCTGCCCCCCTGCGGCCTCAATGTGCAAATTAAATGCTTAACAGCTTACTTCCCTAGTCTTAATTTTCCAAATAAGTATCCAAACTAGGAACATCAACCCAACTGCTTGTTTGATGAGATTGATGAGATAAATCCATCAACAATTGCGAATAAACACCTTCTCGTAAGGATGGAACTATGGACTGCTGTTGGTCAATTCCTTGCAACCATTGGTCTACTACCCTGATGAATGCAGAAATGCGGCCATCAGTGAAGTTTTGGGTAAACATTAACTGCTGTGGGATTTCAATTTCTGCTAAAGGTTGTCCTACTTGAGAACCCCAAACGCGAAAACCGTGGATGTAGTCTTTTTGATTTTCGCTGCCTAATACTAAAGTACCGCGATCGCCATACACTTCAACCCAATGGGTTCTCGGTGCATGAACCACCGCACTAATATTCAGTTGACAAGGTGTTCCATCAGCTAATTCCAGGGATAGCAAACAGTTGTCATCAGTCTCCACTGGCTTGAGTTGACCACTGCTAGGGTCAATCCGATTGGGGATAGCTGTACTTAAATAAGCGCTTAATCGGCGGACTGACCCAAATAACCAATAAATATAATCAAAGGCGTGGGAACCCAACGAACCTAATGCACCACCGCCTTTTTCTTGAGAAGAATACCAATTCCAAGGGCGGGAAGTATCAGCGCGAGAAGAAGCAAACCAATCAATTTTAATTAAGCGTTTGTTGCCGACATAACCTGATGCTAATAATTCTGCAAAGAATTGCCATCCTGGGACAAAGCGAAATTCAAAATCAACAACCGCCGTTACCTTATTTTCTGTTGCTAAATTATATAACTCTTTGGCTTCGCCTGCATTTAAAGTTGTCGGTTTTTCTAATAATAAATGTTTGCCTGCTTGTAGTACAGCTTTTGCCATTTCATAGTGTAGAAATGGTGGTGTTGATATACTAACTGCTTGTACTTTTGGGAGTTTGACAATATCTGCAACACTATTACAAGCATGAGGAATATTATGAGCATTGGCAATGGCTTGAGCTTGATGAATATCCCGATGATAAACAGCAACTACCTCAGTTCTGGGGTGGGCAGTAAACCCAGGAATATGCACTTTTTGACCAAATCCAGTACCGACTACAGCCACACCAACTACATTCTGATTCATGGTTAATTTTGCCCAGAGAAATTAAATTTAACAATAGATCTATTATCTACTAAATTTCCATCTGGCTATAGTCCTGACTGCTGGAATTTGGCTGAAATTAATTCCATAACTGAGAGCTATTAGTAAAATAATAATTATGTAAATAACTATATATAGAGTCAGAGATGTTTGAAAATTCAATAATTCTTTGCCTTAAGTGTCTACCCAAGAATATCGGCTTTTTTACCTTTTTCAAATAAACAAAGGTAATAAAATATTTATCAGGGGAATATAAATAGGGATATATTAGCTTTTCATAAATTAAAGTCTGTTTTTAGATAGTAGTTGATTTTCTAATGTTGGTAATATTGCTGAAACTTTATAAAAAGTAAGATTTCTATTTTTATATATAAAAATTAGAAAAATTTTTAAAACTTCTGGATAATAAATATTGATATAGTTAAACTATTAGATAGTAATAATATTACTAGTTTTAAGTAATTAAATACTAAGAAAATTCTAGGTTAAAATATTGTAGGTAAACTAATGTATACACCTCAAAAACTAAGAGTTACGCCTTCGCAACTAGTAGCTATCACAGTACTATTAACATTACTCTTATTTATTCCTCAAATTTGGCTTAATTGGCAAGCGTATTATAATTTCAATAATCTGACTCAAAATGAATTTAGATTACAGAAATTGAGCGATGAAATTATTTATCTAGATGAAGTATTAACCATGTCAGCACGGATGAATGCTGCTACAGGTAACTTGATGTGGGAAAAACGCTATCGTCAATTTGAAGTAAAACTTGATAATGCTATTCAAGAATCGATTAAACTAGCACCTCAAGCATATAACAGCAAGGATGCTGAAAAAATTGATATTGCTAATCAGCAGTTAGTTAAAATGGAATATCAATCTTTTGATTTAGTCAAAGAGAATAAACAACAAGCAGCACAACAACTATTGTCTAGTCGTGAATATGAGACGCAAAAACAGATTTATGCTGATGGCGTGATCAAAAGAAAGCAGAATATATCACTTGAGTTACAACAACAAGTTGCCAAATATCGCCAAAAAATATTTTGGGCAATTTTAGCTTCTATTATAAGTTTATTGTTGCTGATTCCGGCATGGCTTTTGGTACTGAATTTATTGCGAGAATACTTAAAAGTGAAAAAAAATGCTCAAGTTGCTTTAGAAGAAACTAATTGGATTTTAGAAACAAAAGTTGCAGCAAGAACAGAAACATTAAATCAGCAAAATATTCAATTAGAACAGACATTACAAGAACTAAAAAATACTCAGGTACAATTGATTCAAACTGAAAAAATGTCTTCACTTGGTCAGCTAGTAGCTGGTGTTGCTCATGAAATTAATAATCCTGTTAATTTTATTTCTGGCAATTTAATATATGCAAAGGAGTATACTCAGAAATTAGTAGATTTAATTAAATTATATCAACAAGAGTATTCTAATAATAACTCAAAAATAACTACTGTAATTAAGGAAATAGATTTAGAATTCATTCTTGATGATCTGCCTAAAATCGTATCTTCAATGACACTCGGTGCTGATCGTATCCGTGAGATTATAATTATTTTGCGTAACTTTTCCCGTCTTGATGAAGCTGAGATGAAAGCTGTTGATATTCATGAAGGAATTGACAGTACTTTGCTAATTTTGCAACATCAGCTAAAAGGTAAGCAGGAACAGAAGGAAATCAAAATCGTTAAAGACTATTGTAATAATTCACCTCTTGTTGAATGTTATGCAGGAGGATTAAATCAGGTATTTATGAATATTATTAGTAATGCTATCGATGCTTTACGCGAGAAGGAATTAGAAGATTTAAAACAAGCAAAAGAACGAAATCCTAGTTGCATTAGAATTCAGACTCAAGTGAAAAATGCAGAATATTTAATAATTAGCATTAAAGATAACGGTTTAGGTATAAGTGAGAAATTTAAAAATAAATTATTTGACCCATTTTTTACTACTAAACCTGTAGGCAAAGGTACAGGTCTAGGGTTATCTATTAGTTATCAAATTATAGTAGATAAGCATCAAGGCAAAATCAACTGTATTTCATCCCCAGGAGAAGGGACAGAATTTTTGATTGAAATTCCGATAAAGCAAATAAAATAAGTAGTCAATCAATTTTAGATTTTGGATTTTAGATTTACTGTGTAAGTCCAGTCCTATCAACTAACTCTCAGCGCAAAATTCGCATTGTCAAAGGATAACGATAATGTTCTCCATGATAAGCTTTGATAGCAGCAAAAGTGACGAGAAAAGATTGTAAGAAAAGTAACCCAAAAACTAAAAATGTCCAGACCAAAAGTAACCCATCTAAAACAGATTTAATTTCGTTAACTGCACCATTGGTTGTGATGGCAATACCACAGCTACCCAGGACGAGTAACAAAGAAAAAATAATTACAATTAAAGTATACAAAGTTAATGAGATTTGAAAGTTTAAAGATTCTCTACCTTGAAAGTCAATCCAAGGATATTGAGATTTTTTTAGCCGCCAAATTACTAAGGGTAATAAAATATTCAGCGGTAAATACAAAGGAATACCCAGAAAGACTAATCCAAATAACAATAGCCATGCTACTAAAGCCGAAATATGACATAACATCGCCCATGTACGCATTTGTTTTTGGACTTGTTTTCTCATGGCTTGTTAATTAAGGCTGTGGATAAATAAAATTGATATCTACCACACTACCTTTAAACTAGCAGGACAAAAGTTTAAAATTTGAGTATTTCTCGCTCATAATTTTCGGGTAAAGGTTCTACTTCCCAAACGATACCTTCACCTGGTTCTAAGGCGACTTCTACATAGAGTTGTTCAACAGCAGTTGTGGCGATATCTTCGTTGTTGGCGAAAGGTTGTAAGTCTTCTGTGAGGAGTCGGAGTTTAAAACCGCCGGGAATGGCTGCGCCAACTATGGCGTTACGCAATTCAAACCGCCAGTAGGGTGAGTCTGGTTCGCCTTGGGGTGTAATTGTCAGTTCGTAGAATTGTCCAGCGATCGCCAGCCGACGTGATATATTCACCTCAGTTTGTCTATCGCCTACACTCCGCGACGCTGCACTCAATTCTAAATTCCAGCGTTCCCAACCAATAGTTTCTGCAAGTTGCGATACGCCACTTTGCAACCATTGTAAAACTGAACGCTGTTCTGGTAATCCGATGCGTTTTTCATAAAGATTTTGTCGCCAACCGCTATGTTCAATTAACCCACCCCAGAGTTGAAAAGGAATTGCTAACCGCGGGGTGATGACTTCGGCGTTAGCGAGGCGGTCAATTAAGTTGTGCGCTTGGGCTTGTGGTAGGGTGGGAATTGCTGTAACAGTGCTGCGTGTAGGTTCTGCTGGACAAAATTCTCGCGCCACCGCTAAGACACTAATATCAGTAATTATTTCTGTCGCATCTAAAGAGTAGGTGCGATCGCCTGGATCATAATTTCTTTTATGCTGGAGTTGGGTATGAGTGCAATAACCCCAAACTCTGACATAGCCTGCATCTGCTTCTACTTGCACAGCTAAATAATAATCACCCAACCAACTGGGTAAATCTACCCATTCTTGTGGTACGCGCAACTCACTCAAATCGATACTTTCACTGGGAACTAAGATAAATCTCATTGCATCTACTGTAATAGCAGTTCCATTCACCAGTTCCCAAAAACTGGATAATGCAGTGGTATTTGGCCAAACCTTTGCCTGTGGTGTAAAGTCCTCCTGTAACCAAGGTAAGACAGCATTCAGGCAAAGTTCATTTAAATAGGCTTGATAATCAGCACTAGGATGAGAAAAAGCTTGACTGCGTTGGCTGAATTCGGGAATCTCTAAAATTAAGTCTGTGGAATTGGTTAAAGTAAAAGTCATGGCGGTGTCTCCGGGGAATGGTTTGGCTAGTTTTGGCGCTACCAGGGAAACAATCTCTTCCCCGCACAGGCTACAAAATGAATTTGGGTATAAGTTAGTGAGAAGATGCACTGTAGTAATTTTGTAGCCATTCTTCCATCACAGCACTCATACTTTTTAGTAAGTCTGATGTCACAGAAATATGCAGACTATCTTTGCACCAGTTAGCCAAAGACCGCAACAAAACCTCCTTAGCTTTGGTTAGTCGCCGCGAAACAGTATATTGTTTCATATCTAGTTGTTTAGCGATCGCATCTTGATTAAGTTGCTGTGCATAGTATAGTTGCAATATTTCTTGAAGTTGCGCTTCTAGTTGGGCGATCGCAGTTGTTAATATCTGATTAATCTCACCTTGCTGTTGAATTCTCGCTTGTGCTTCTTCTTGGGCGACAATTTCGTTAATTAAAGATTCTTGCGTCCCTGGTAAATTATCCAGCAACTCAAATCCATCATCACCACCTTTAGAGACATTCAGAGAATCTGGCGTGGGATAAAGATACTTGCGGACAGCTTTCGCCGCACTGAGTAGCCACTTTTCCAGAGTTTCGGGATTAGCTGGTTGGCTACTTTGGGAATTGTAGAATTTAGCGATCGCTGCCCAAGTGGTATCATCAGGGCGAGATAATTGCCGAGAGTTACTCGCTTTGGTAGGAACATACAAAGTTTTGAAAGCATTCCCAGCCAAAATGTAAGCGCGGACTGTCTCAGGGGATAAACCAGCATTTTGCAAAGATTCTTCTAATCGCTTTTGACTAGTTTTACGTAACAAACCCCAATCACTACAGATATCCACTTCTTGACGCTGACGCAAAGTTTCGCGAATAGCGGTACTAAAAATCAGACTAGCGTAGTTTTTTAAAGTACTACTTTGGGAAGGATTGAAACCTTTGAGAACACGTTCAACTTGAGCGATCGCAATTTGAAAACAATCAGATAATTTAAATTGGCTACTAGCAAAACCCGCACAAGTTTTTTGCGATGTCCAATAACAAGGTTCTTGTAAATACGCCGTGAGATGCTGTTTCGCTAAGGATGCGGTGGCTGAATATTGGCAAAATTTATACCAATACAGTACCCAAAAATATTCCGAATTTTCTTTGGGTATTTGCTGAAGACAACCTTGGATGCTGCGACGCAAGCGCGATTCCGTCGCCCAACGACTGAAGTGATCGGCATCAAACTGCACGAAAGTTGAAAAAATTTCAATAATGCTTTGTCGAGGTTGCATAAAAAAATTACAATCTGACTTATAGGATAACGAAACTGAGTGCTAAGTGCTGAGTAAGCTAATAGTCATTTAAATTGCATCATTTTCATGGTAATAAAAGCCGCAAAACCTCTCCCTTGCGGCCTCAATGTGCAAACTCAATGCTTAACAGCTTATAAGTAAGTCGGTGTACGACCCCACCTGTGGTTCCTGACAGGTGTAGATTGTGTAGCTTGTTAAAATCAAACCAACAATCTAGAACCAAACTGATCCCAAGCAACTACAAACTCAGGACGTAACGAACCATGATCGCAGCCAAAGAAAATTTCCCCACCCTAACCCCTGAAGAATATTTCACTTGGGAAGAACAGCAACTAGAAAAACACGAACTGATCAACGGTCAAGTTTACGCCATGAGTGGCGGTAGTAAAAACCATAGTTTACTTGCCGCTAGATTTATCACTTTGTGTACCAATCATTTAGAAGGGAGTGGCTGCGACACCGCGACTTCAGACCTGAGAATTAATATTGTTGGTACAAATAACTACACCTACCCAGATGCCAGCGTCACCTGCGACGTTCGCGAAGCGTCGGCTTTGCCGAATCGCGATAAAACTACAACCCAATATATTACCTACCCCTGCTTAATCGTCGAAGTCCTCTCCACCAGTACCGAAGCCTACGACAGAGGTAGCAAATTCCGAATGTATCGCCAAAACCCAGCCTTAATAGATTACCTACTAGTCAGTTCTACTAGCATCGAAATCGATCTATATCACAAAAACAACGCAGGCGATTGGTTGATTATCAACTACAAAGCAGGCGACACAATCGAACTCAAAAGCATTAACCTCAATTTCCCCATTGAACAAGTCTATCGCGGTTTAACCCTTGAACCAGAAACCCCAACAGACATCATTCGGCAATAGGTAGTATTTGATAGAACCCATTTGGGATCTATAAATTTACAGGGAAAGAGCCATTGAGAGAAACTTTACTGAGTGCTTGTAACGAAAAACCCAAATTATTAGATCGTAAAAAAATCTTTGCGCGAGTTGTATCAAAATTACTCGACATCATCAACAAATTTGATGACGCTTTTGGTGAGCTTGGGGAAGAAGAATAAAACAATTCTCAAAGCAGGTGATCGTTAAATCAGTATTGATATTTGGTCTATACCAATTCACCAAAATCAGGTAACAGATATAAATCACAAAAGTCCTGCTGCATCTAAGTTTTTTAATTACGAATTGCTAAATGTGATCGCCTAGGCTTTTTACGGAATTTCAAAAGCTGGAACCACCACTTACCGCATTTTATTTTGGAAGCATCAGCTTGCCATTGCGGCAAAGTTATGGGTAAAATCACAAAAGCTGTGACTTTACCCATAACTTTGCCGCTACTGGAAGCATAACTTTGCCGTCAACAACGCTAGAAGGCTCATTCTTGCGTCAGCTAATTTTGGATGAAATTGACAGTTTGGAACCATAACTTTGCCGCTAGTACAAATTGGAAGTATAAGCTTGCCGTGAGTCCAAACAAGCATAGAAAGCAGGAAAGCAGAGGATTTTTGAGAATGGAGCAGAAGCGGTTAATGCTGGTATAGGATAGAAACTTTCGGCTATCCATCTTTTCTAAGTAACTACTGGAGTATTAGAAGATCCTCTTAACCAGTGAGAACATTGCGAACAATAACCTAAACTGTATTGCCAGTCTAACCAAAGTAGTTAGCGATCGCAGTGTCATCGCTGGCAAACTCTCGCTTACATCAACCCCGCTCAACTCAATGCCGAACAGCACTTACATTTACAAGAAAACCCTGAACTTGTTGATATACTTAGATGTGATTTACACAGGGTTTTGAGGGAACACTAATAGGAGACAAAACTCTGACTCTTCTTGCTAAGTCACTGTTCTAGGATGCTGTAATGTCTTTAAGTGAAGCCAATACCAGAGAGAAGTTAGTTGATCCGGCGTTAGAAAAAGCAGGATGGAACCTCACAAATCCCGATCAGGTGAAAATTGAGATTCCGGTAGATGGCTACGATGCAGCACCTTGGAATGGAGTAACAGACTACTGCTTATATCAGCCTAATGGGGAAGTTATCGCTGTTGTCGAAGCGAAAAAACAAAGCCGTGATCCCCTGATAGCACAAGCACAGGTAGAACATTACGTTACGGAAATTGAAAAACATCAAAGTTTTCGTCCTTTTGCTTTCCTAACAAATGGTGTAGAAGTCTATTTCTGGGATGTGGGTAACTTTGCCAAACGGCAAGTTGCCGGATTTTTCTCACCAGCAGATTTAGAAAATTTGCTTTACCTCCGCCAAAATAAAATACCCCTGATTGAAGTACCGATTAATAGCCAAATTGCGGGGAGGGCGTATCAGCAAGAGGCGATTCGGCGGGTTTGTGAGGCGTTTGATCAAGGGAAGCGTCGTGCTTTGTTGATTATGGCGACGGGTACGGGGAAGACGCGCACGACAATGGCGATTATTGACTTGTTTCTGAGGGCAAACCAAACCCGTAAAGTCTTGTTTGTAGCCGATCGCGATAATTTGGTAGATCAAGCTTTGACGGATGGTTTTAAGCCGCATATCCCTAATGAACCATGCGATCGCATTTTTACCCACAATATCGACAAGACAAAACGCCTGTATACAGTCACTCTGCAAACTTTGGCGCGTTGCTATCAACAATTCACCCCGGCATTTTTTGACCTGATTATTTTTGATGAGGCACATCGGTCAATTTTTAACCGCTTTCAGGAGGTGATGGAGTACTTTGATGGCCGAATGATTGGGCTAACAGCTACTCCAGCAACTTTTGTTGACCGTAATACTTTTAACACCTTTCACTGCTTTGATGGAACCCCTACCTTTCTCTACGATTTCACCACAGCAGTTAATGAAAAATATTTAGTCAACTTTAGCCTTTATCGCGCACAGACGAGATTTCAACGCCAGGGAATTCAAGGAGCAAATCTCAGTGAGGAAGACCGCAATGCTTTGATAGAACAAGGTCTTGACCCGGATGAACTGGATTATTCCGGGACAGAGTTAGAGAAAACTGTCAGTAATAGAGACACTTTGCGAAAGCAATGGGAAGAAATATTAGATAAATGCCATAAAGACGAGTCTGGACAACTACCAGCGAAAACAATTGTATTTGCTCTGACTCAGCCTCATGCTCTACGGCTTTGTCAAGTATTTGAGGAAATGTATCCCCAGTATTCGGATTTGGTGCGGGTGATTACTCATGAAACCGAATACAAGGGAAAGTTGACAGGCAAATTCAAAAATGAGGATATGCCTCGGATTGCGATTTCCGTTGATATGCTGGACACCGGGGTAGACGTACCAGAGATCATGAATCTGGTATTTATGAAGCCAGTACACTCGCAAATAAAACTCTGGCAGATGATTGGGCGGGGAACCCGCAACCAAGAGGCTTGTAGACGTTTGGAGTTATTGCCAAATCGTACCAAGCAAGAGTTTTTGATTATTGATTTTTGGGAAAACGAATTTGAGGCGCAGCCACAAGCAGCAGTGGCGCAAACTATTCCTGTACTTCAGCGAATTTT
The DNA here is from genome assembly GCF_059384975.1 of Nostoc sp. C96. Lineage (NCBI taxonomy): Bacteria > Bacillati > Cyanobacteriota > Cyanophyceae > Nostocales > Nostocaceae > Nostoc > Nostoc sp. C96. The sequence continues at coordinate 5,729,613 of NZ_CM182020.1, forward strand.
TAACACACGCTTGGATTTGCTGGAGTTGTATTTGAGTGAGCAGGAGTCGCCAGAGTGTCAAGCGGTAATTGCCAGTTTGCGCCAACAAATTGCCGAAATTCCTATGGATGCTTTTACTGTCAAGAAGCAGCTAAATGAAATCGAGGAAGCTTGGACGGATTCATTTTGGGCTTACATTACTCAAAATAAATTGAAATTTCTGCGACTAAAAATTGCCCCACTGCTGCGCTTTGTTCCAGGAGTAGATGTAGCCGAAGCTACCTTTACTAGCAAAGTTGAGCGATTGAAATTGGAAATTAAGACTGAGGCGGCAAAGCCTGATACATTACAATCTGTTGCTGATGATGTAAGCCGCTTACCAGACTTTGTGCATCAGGACACCCAAAAGCAAGGCGCAGTAAAGTTGTGTTTGTCGTCTCGGTTGAAAAATGCAACTGTGGCTGAATTAAATCAGGTGATTGCTGCTTTAGCCAATCAGATGAAGAATCGACGACAACGCCCCAGTGTGTTTTTAGAGTTAGACTTGCCTGATTTTGTGGAAACCCGTGGCTTCATTACTCTGGGTGAGGGTGCTGAACAGGTGTATGTGGAAGAGTACAAAAAACGTGTGGAAGGCAAGATTACAGAAATCGTGGAAAATCACCCCACAGTTGCAGCAATTCGCCAAGGGGAAGTAGTGACAGATTGGCAATTAGTAGAGTTAGAACGAACTTTGCGGCAAGGTTTGGGGGGTGGTAATACGCAGCTTTCGGAGTCAAATATTCGCAAGGCTTACGGGTTGAAGGTAGGGAGTTTGTTGGCGTTTCTGCGATATCTTCTAGAACTGGATGCGATTCCTGATTATGAGGAGGTGGTGAAGCGTCAGTTTGAGGAATATATTGCTCAACATCAGTATAATGCAACTCAGATTAATTTTTTGCGGGCAGTGCAAAGTGTATTTTTGCAGAAGCGCAGGTTAGAGGTGGCTGATTTATATGAGGGTGCATTAGCAAGGTTTGGGAAGAATGCGGTGGATAGGTTGTTTTCTGAGGATGAGGTGGATGAACTGTTAGGGTTTACAGAGCAGTTAGCAGCTTAGATTTATTAGTTTCAATAAGTTAAAAATAATAGATATTTAATTATGCTCACTGACACTAACCTAAAATCAAAAGTTGATCAACTTTGGGATAAGCTATGGACTGGTGGCTTATCTAATCCAATGGATGCGATCGAGCAGTTCTCTTTCTTGCTCTTTCTTAAACGCTTAGACGAGGCTGAAGATTTAAGGGAACGACAAGCCAAGCGACGTAAACAAGAGAATTATCAGCCAAAATTACCGTTAGAAATGCGGTGGCGACATTGGACACAGATGAAGGCTGATGATGCTTTAAGTCATATTAAAATTAAGGTCTTCCCCTGGCTGAAAGAAATCGGTAATCCTAAAACTCAGGAAGAATCCAATGAAATAGATAATCCTGAAACTCAGGAAGAACCTAATGAAATTAAAAATTCCTTCAGTCAGTATATGCAAACTGCGGAATTTAAAATTAATAAACCAAGTCTGCTAATTGAAGCCTGCAAAGCCATTGATGAGATGAAAATCTCGGAACAGAATCAGGATGTGCAGGGGGATTTGTATGAGTATTTATTATCAAAGCTGAGTATTGCTGGGAGAAATGGACAGTTCAGGACACCCCGCCATATTATCCAGATGATGGTGGAAATGGTGGAGCCTAAACCCACTGACAGAATTGGCGATTTAGCTGCGGGTACTTGTGGGTTTCCTGTCAATGCCTATCAATATATTTTAGAAAAACACACCAATCCAGAAATATTGTATGACGACAAAGGGCAAAAGCACCTAGTTGGGGATCTGCTCTCTGCTGAGGAGGCGGAGTTTCTGCAAACTCAAGCTTTGACTGCATACGATAATGATTCTGGAATGACGATGTTACGCATCGGTTCCATGAATTTGATGCTGCATGGTATTGAGCATCCCCGGTTCTTTTATATGGATACCCTTTCTAAATCTTTTAATGATGAAAAAACTCTGGATTTAGTATTGATGAATCCGCCTTTTAAGGGAGCAGTCGATCCTGGTGATGCTCATTCCACTCTGGCGGGTAAAAGCAAAAAATCAGAATTGCTATTTCTGCACCTAATTCTGCGCGTCTTGGATATGGGTGGTAGATGTGCGGTAATTGTCCCGGATGGGGTGCTGTTTGGTTCCAGTAAGGCGCACGTCGAGATTCGCAAAAAGATTATAGAAGAAAATCGCCTTGATGGGGTGGTATCAATGCCTAGCGGCGTGTTTAAACCTTATGCGGGGGTGTCTACAGCCGTGCTGCTGTTTACTCGTGGGGGAACCACTGACCGGATTTGGTTCTACGATATGGAGCATGATGGCTTTTCTCTGGATGATAAGCGCCAACCTGTAGCTGAGAACGATATTCCTGATATTCTTAATTGTTGGCGGAATCGGTTTAATGCTGATTTCACTAAGCAAAGGGAGGAGCGTTTAGCCGAGTTGAAAGAGCAAATTGCACCTTTGAAGACGGAACGGTTGCGACTGCACAAGGAAATTAACCGCCTGACTTTTGAAAATGCCATTGCACCCGCCGATGATGAGGATACCCGTCTGGCGTTGGAAGCAGATAGGCAAAAACTGGCACAACTTCATGAGCAAATGTCACCTTTGCAAGCGGAGATTAATCAATTAAATCGTCAGTTTTGGGTGAGTAAGGCGCAGGTGAAGGGAAATAAATATGATTTGTCAGCAAGTCGTTATCGTCAAATTGAGCAGGATGAAGCATTTTATGATTCGCCACAGGTGACTCTTGAACGAACTTTGAAGTTAGAGGCAGTGATGACGGCGGAAGTGAAAGAAATAATGGATTATTTAGCATCATTCTAATATGGAAACTGCCACTTTTGAAACCAGAACTATTGAGGAAGTCATAGAAAAAGTCATAGATTACCGAGGTAAAACACCTCCAAAAACAAAAGATGGTATTAAGCTTATTACGGCAAAAGTAATTAAGGATGGTTGGATAGTAGAGGGTAATCATGAATATATTGCTGAAGATACGTATAAATCATGGATGACTCGTGGTTTTCCAAAAAAAGGAGATGTTCTAATCACAACTGAAGCCCCTTTAGGAGAAGTAGCTCAATTAAGAACCTCTGAAAAAGTAGCACTTGCCCAGCGAGTTATCCTTTTACGAGGAAAGCAAAATGTAATATCACAAGAATATTTACTTTATGTTCTTAAAACAGCATTTGTACAAAAGCAACTGTATGAACGCTCAGCAAGTACAACTGTATTAGGAATAAAGCAGAGTGAGTTACTGCAAGTTAAACTTCCATATTTCCCTTTAGCAGAACAAAAGCGGATTGCAGCAGTCTTGGAAAAATGCGATCGCCTGCGCCGCACACGCCGCTACGCCCTACAACTCAGCGACACCTTCCTGCAATCCGTCTTCTTGCAAATGTTTGGTGATCCAGTTACTAATCCAATAGGTTGGGATATTCAAAGTCTAGATGATTTCATTCTTGATACAAAAAACGGTATTAGTAGACGAAGAAAAACTTTTGATAATGTTGGTACTATAGTTTTAAGAATTAAAGATGTTGGTTGGGGAGTAATTGATTATTCCGAACCTAATCGGATAGATTTAAGTGAAGAAGAAAATAAAAACTACTGCCTTTATGATAATGACCTATTATTAGTGCGAGTTAATGGCAACCCTGATTTAGTTGGCAGATGTGCTGTATTTAAAAATATAGACGAACCAGTTGCATTTAATGATCATATTATTCGCACCCGACTAAATCATAAAGTTGTCAACCCCCTTTATGTTGTACATTTGTTGAATTCTCCATACGGAAGACATCAATTTAAAGGTTGTATTATTACTACTGCTGGACAATTCACAATTAATCGCACAGGTATATCAAATATTGTGGTTCCAGTTCCTCCTCTCCCCCTTCAAGAAAAATTCGCCCAAATCGTCCAAAAATTTGAACGCTTCCGCACCCAACAACGGGAAGCCGAACGCCAAGCAGAACACTTATTTCAAACCCTGCTGCATCGTGCCTTTCGGGGTGAACTCATATCTTCTGATTTCGATGATGAAGCAGTATCAGCCTTATCTAAAGAGATTGGCGTAAAACAGGCAAAACCAAAATCTACAGGTGACGTTTCTGAATATATCCATACCAAAATCAGTCAACAAGAAACAGAAGCAGTTCAGCTAACCTTGCCAGGATTGGAATGGATAGAGGAATGAAGTGCGATCGCAACTTATCCCTCTGCGAACAAATAGCGATTACAAAACTTTTCAGTCTAGTGAATGAAGCAGAAGCGTTTACCCTGATCTAGAATAGAAACTTTCTGCTATCCGTCTGTTGTGAGTAGCTACTAAAGTTTTCTCAAAATTTCCATTTATGGCTGCCATATTACTTCAAAGTGAGGAATATGTAGACTTAACATTTAAACTTAGAGGCGCACCTATTCCTCTTGACAACGGTTATCTTACCTACGCTGCTTTATCCCGTATTTGTCCTCCACTACATGAACTAAACAATATTGGGATTCACCCGATTGCTGGAATACCCACCAGAAACAATTTGCTTGAACTCACTGCTCAATCTCGTCTCAAAATTCGGATTCATCATCAACAGATTCCTTTAATTTATCCTTATTTAGCAGGTCAAGCTTTTCATATCGGTCACAATTCTTATCAACTAGATATTCCCGACTACAAACCGTTAATTTCTTCAGAAAGTGTCTATTCCAGATTAGTGATAATTACAGGCTTTCAAGAAGCTACTACTTTTATTGAAGCTGTGCAACGGAAACTGGATAATAAAGGAATACAAGGAAAAATTGAACTACTTACCCGACAAGATGGAACACCTCAAAAAAGACAATTAACCATCAATAAACAAGGGAGACAGTTTAAAGTCAGAGGATTTGGCGTAAAAATCAGCCAACTCAACCCAGAAGATTCCTTAATCCTGCAAGAACAAGGAATAAGTGGGAGACGAAAGATGATGTGTGGAATATTTGTCCCAGCGACTCGCACCAAGGAAGAACAGGAAACCTGATCATGGTTGCTACCCAACCCAAAATTTTCCTATCTCTCGATGCTGCGGATACGACAATAATGCACCGTGTCGGAATGACGGGACTTTATATGACTTTAAAGCGATTAGAAAAGCAATATCCCTCATCTCGTCAACGGGGAGGAAATATATCATGGTATTTGACTGCTGATACTATTGAATTATTCTGGCAAGGAAGTGATTATGTCGCCCTATCTTGGTTAATTAAGGAGTCTTTTCAACTAGATGATACAGGTTTAATTCATTTAACAGGATTAGAAAATGATGCAATAGATTTAAGCCAGAAAATCCACATTCATGAGGGAATGTGTGTTGTTTTTCTTCGTCATAATCAGTTTTATCAAGCAGGAGAGATAGTTAACACTGAACTGACGGTTGAAGAACAAAAAGTCGAGTATCAATATAAATCCCTAACTTGGTACGCACATCAAATCTTTACAGAGAAGTTATGCGATACAAATACCCAACAACTCAGACAGGATTATGTTCAAATAACCAGTTGGTTGTATTTAGGAGGAATTGTTCGCCATGCTAGAACGCAGAACGCTACAAAACTGGAAGAAAAACCTAAATATGCCTTAGCATTATTATTTGTACCAGTAGTTTGTCATTATTGCTTACTTCATATTCCATCAGAAGACTTGAAGGAAAAGAAACCCCATCGCTACCTAGTGGTGATTCCAGAAATCAAGGATTTTGAAGATGCTTCTCAAAGAAGATGGCGATTACAGCAATTAAAAACCAAACAGCTTCATGTTAGTAGCGTTGGTGAAGCAGGATTACTTTACTACAGCTTAGACGATACTCAGCCCCAAGGCGACTACTATCAAGCTTGTCAAGTTTGGTTATATGAAAAAATGAATAAAGATTCTCGTCAAAGAACATTGATGAGTATAGACGAAATTGAAATTGATAAGAATACTTTAATCACTTATCAACAGGTTCAAAAATACTTTCAAACTAACTATCAGCAAATTAAACCTAAGCAAATTTTTATTAAAGTGAATCCGATTCGTTCTTTGATTGCTGATAATTTAGTAAAAAGAATCCATTGGTGGTCTAATTTTTGGGAAAAATTGGTGATAGATGATTCAAAAGGATATTTATTTAACCAGCTATTTTTCAACCGCGAAGGATTCATAAGAATGGCAGAAAATAGTGAAGAAGACAAGCAGTATCTGATTTTCATCAAGGTATTTCAGCAAGCGATGAAGGGCAATTTTGCTAAAATGTATGCCAAAGCCCAGAAAGGAAAAGACCCTCCGATTAAGAAGAAAGTTGAACGGTTAAGGGCAGAGCTAAACTATTGTTATGATGAATTGTCGTTTAAGGAGTATTTGTCCGACTTTTTAGTAAGAGGAGGATTAAATAAGTACTTTAATGAGCATCAAGAAGAAATTTCACTATTAATTAAAAAATCACCTTGGCAAGAAATAAGAATTTGGGCATTGTTAGCGATCGCCAGTTATAAACCCAAAGATAAACTCACCAATAGAGATGATAATTCATTGCCAAACAATCAAAACCCAGAAGAAGTGAATGATGAGTCAGAAGAAGAGTGACAGTAATATCCCCAATTATTATCTTTATGGAACAGTCCTCACTCGTTATGGTTTAGCTTCCTTAAATCATGACATGAGGCGAGGAAATAAGACTACTCTGCAAAAAGGCTATTGGAATGATGGGAAGATTTATTCTATTGTAGGTTCGAGTGCAATTCGTTGGGCGTTACGTTTTTATCTGCAAAAGCAAGGTTATTTAGTTAATCGAGTTTGGGATGAAGACGAACATATTAATCGGTTAACAAGTGAAGATTTCGACCCGGAAAAATTTTATGATGATGATATTTTTGGGTTTGCTTTATTAGAGTCTGCTGAAACAGAGGAAGAAACTTCAAAAACCAAGAGAACAAAGAAACAAACAAAAACCAGCACTCCTAATCAGCGAATGGGTGCTTTAGGAATGAATCACGCTGTTTCACTAACGCCTTATGATGGTGCAGTTAAGTTAGGCGCGAAAAGTGGCAGAGATAAGGATAGTACATCGCTTCATTTTACAGAATATCATGCAACTCGATATCAATATTATTTTGGAATTAATGCCACTCATCTCAGAGATTTTTCGCGGATTTTACCTCTGATAGATGGGATTATGAATCTTCCCAAGGTAGGAGGAAGTAGTAATATTTTTAATTATCCTTTTTGTCCTGATAGTTTTGTATTTCAATGGACAAATAATTTGCCTTCATATATTTCCTATTGCTTTGAATATTGTGATCCTAAGAGTAAGGACGTAAAACTTACACAAGAGTTTATAGATGAGGTGGAATGCGGGCAGATTGACCCTAGTAAATTATGGATTGGGGGAACAATTGTTAAGGAGTTACAGCAATTGGATGATTTTGATAATTCTCCTTTTAACAAGGCGCATATCTATCGTAATCGAAATGAACTGATTGAAGAGTTAAAAACAGTCATTAAAAGAGATTTGAGGTTAAAAGAATCAAAATGACTGCACCATTAATTCTCTATTTGGATGTTCCATTTGCGACTTTTCGGGAGTCCCATGCAAGGGAAATGGGAAAAACCTATCCTGTCCCTCCTCCAGCAACAGTGTATGGGATGTTGTTGTCTTTGGTAGGGGAAACGGATGTCTATCGCCACTGTGGGGTAGAATTGGCGATCGCAATGTTATCTATCCCTAAAAAGTCCCGAATTTTGCGTCAAATGAGACGGTTTAAGAATGCTGATTTTAGCCATCCAGAGAATGTTATTCCCGGTTATCAAGAAATTTTGTCTAATGTGAAGTGTTTGATTTGGGTTCGTTCTGACGGGGAGAAGATACAACCAAGTTTAAGTGAGAGGATACAGTTAGCCTTTGACCATCCTGAGCTAGTAAGACGGTTTGGTTGTTTATTTTTGGGAGAAAGTGACCAGTTGATTAAAACGATTAAACTTGTGACCCAAGATTATTTAGAAGGGGTGAGACAGTGGGTGATAAGGGATAATCGAGGCAGGTTAACCTTACCTTATTGGGTTGACCATGTGGGGTCAAGAAATACCCGATTTTTGAGGTGTGGGATTGAGGAAATGCCAAGCTCACCACCTCCTGATTTAGCGTGGACAATGATTCAATCTCCAATTTGACAAGTATCTCTATATAGGAAAGGGAATTTAAGGTAGAAGAATGGCGGGAAGGTTTACACGCTAAGGGATATGGTAATTAAGGTAAGGAAAAAGGTGCTTGCCATTTTTGGAAAAGTTTATCAGCACTGGGTTTGAGGGGCTGAAAGTAAGGGAAACTTTGGTAAGTTTTGTGTTTTTGGTTTCTCGATCTGGAAGGTACTTGTAAGATTGTAAATGAGCCTTCCTCAGTTAAAGGTTTTCACCCTTGCTGTGATTCGTGGCTTAATGCCGTTAGGCGTTGCTCACTAATGCGATCGCCTCCCCTCCAATGTCCAGCGCAGGTGATTCGTGGCTTAATGCCGTTAGGCGTTGCTCACTTTACTGCTTAGAATATCGTCACGCGAAGCATCACAAAGTGATTCGTGGCTTAATGCCGTTAGGCGTTGCTCACTTGTCCCCGTTAGCATATTGAAGCCGAAATATAGCGTGATTCGTGGCTTAATGCCGTTAGGCGTTGCTCACCGCCAAGAGTTAGATACATACTGGAGTCGGATTACTGTGATTCGTGGCTTGATGCCGTTAGGCGTTGCTCACAGAATTAGCCTATCCGGCACGCAGCTACTGTATACGTGATTCGTGGCTTGATGCCGTTAGGCGTTGCTCACAGATATGAGATCAAATTATTGACTGCTATCGCAGAAGTGATTCGTAGCTTTAGAAGTAAAGAGACGTGAACTGAATCACGTCTCCAAGTGATGGGATAAATGCTTTGTGTGTTAGGCTGCGTCGTCTACCAGTAAGCCATTCACAGCGATGATGATGATTTGTGCTGCTAAAGGAGTGTCACAACGTAATCTATCGTCGCTATTACAGGGTTGTGCTACCCATTTCCCCTCTAGATTTTGGTAGAAAGTGCCAAGTAGTTGAGAAGCATTCCAGACTCGATACAGTTCACCTAAGTCATCTGGTACTGAGTCAATTTCAATTTCTGGTGCTACTGGGTCGGCAAGCTGGTCAAGATATTCCTCAAACTCTGATTCAGCCAAGGCTGGGTTATCAAATTCATCTTGTACAATCATCATGAGTGACCTCATTAATGGGGTTGAACAAAAGGCGATCGCATTTCTCTTGGCCGAGGGCGATCGCCTTTTTGAGTACATCAATATATTAGTAACTTTAGTAGCTAAAATCAACGAGCCTATTTAAAACTTTAATTTGTCACTTCGACTGTGCTTAAAAAATTGTTTACCGAGATTCCTAATGCAGTACAAATAGCCTCTAATACTTTTAAAGAAACGCTTTCAGACTCACCATACTCTAATTTCTTTAAGTTTTGATGCGAACACTCACCACCTCTGGCAGCAATTTCATCAGCCAGTTTCTGGCGTGATTTTTTTCCACGTAGTCGCTTTAAAACTGTTCCTCTATCTTTATTCCAGGCTACAGATACAACGTCTTCAATATAAATATAAATTCTGGTTTCTTTTTCACCCTTGTTGGACATATAATAGCTACAGCAGTAAACAAAATATAAATTTCTGAGCTACTACAGTTTACAAACTATAACGATCTAGAGTAAAAGTGAGCCTCCTTTAGAAAAACTGACGCTGAACCACCAAAAGTCATTTAGTTTTCATTCTTATCAACAGAAGCCCAAACATGCAGATTTGCCTTGCTATGGATAAAAATGCGATCGCAATGTTGAGATTTTGATTCCTGGTAAGCCATTAGTATCTTTAGCGGCGTTTTGTTTCGCGGGTCAATGACTATAAACTTGCCATGTTCATCTAGCACAACATAATTGATGGCGCAATCGCGTATCAGGTCAAAATAACTATAGCCATCTTCATCCTTGCCAGCTTTACCACCAGTAGCATAGAAGGATTTCTCTAAAGCATTAATGATTTGATTCTGCTTAAGATTTTCTTTTAACTGCCCAATTTCCTGTTGCAATGTGGTCTTTTCGCCACTCCAGCGTTCTTTGAGTTCTTGGAAATTGCGCTGTTCTTCCAGTTTGCGCTCTTCGTAGGTTTGGGCTAATTGCTCAAGTTCCTGGAATCGCTTCGGGTCAATTCCTTGGATTTTTTCAAGCTGTCCCGAAAGTTCAGCAACTTTGGTTTCTAAATCTTTGGCTCTTTTAGCGGCCTCGTCTCGCTCCGTGCGGTTGGCTTTGGCTGTGTTGAGGATTTTAGTAACTTCGTCGTCACTATATTGTTTTACTGGTGTTGATGAATCTTCTAATTCAGAAGGCATACGCATCACGCGATATATTGTCGCCACCAGAATTCCCAATAGTTTTGCAAATTATGAGCTTTGCTTGAGTAAGCAGAATGGTAGAATTTGAGCGCATCCGCATTCACGTTATCTCAGGATGACTCAACCGCAAAACCCTCCACCTTCCCAGTCAGCCTCGTCATCTGGGCAAATCCCTGCTCAATCAACCGTGCAGATGCAAACTACGGCGGGCAAACGCACAGGGAAAATATTAATCAGCATTTGGGAGCCTGTGAATTTGCTGGGTCAAAGCTTGATGGGGGATTACTGGAAAACGGTTTATCTGTCCATTCAGGATGCGATCCTGTTGAAAATGCCTTTTTTGGAGACAGCACAGGACTTACAGAGGATGCCAAGCGTGACCTAGAGCAACAAGGGGCTATTTTTGGCGATCGCCCCCCAGTTCCCACTTCCAGATAAAACAAAGATGAAAAATTTGAGCCAGTCGCGTGGGCGGCTCTGCCGACTTGAGCGAACTGGCGTTCGCAAGCACTAACAACAGAAGAATTCATCCAAAAAGCTCGTGCTAAACATGGCGATAAATACGACTACAGCCTAGTAAGGTATGTTAATGCAGAAACCAAAATAACTGTCATTTGTTCTGAACATGGCAGCTTTGATCAACTTCCTTACAATCATCTTCGGGGAAACGAATGTCCTGAATGCTCAAGGGAAAATATAACCGAGACGAAGCATAGTTTTGAGTACAAAGGAGTTCAGTATCGAAGTATTAAACACGCTTGCCAAAAATTAGGTAAAGACTACTGGGTTGTCCTCAAGCGATTAGATGCTGGCTGGACTTCAGAGCAAGTGTTTGATGATGCACCTCATAACCCCCGACATCCTTTCGAGGTAAATGGCATTGTTTATAACGGTGTAGAAGATGCTGTTCGGCAATTAAATTCTCCTGTCAGTTCTGCAACTGTAAGGAGACGGTTGGCGGAAGGCATGAAGCCAGAGGAAGCCTTGTTTGCCCCTCCCAAGTTTGGTTATGACAATGGCGTTGTTTATTTAGCCACTAATCTCATCAATGGTAAACAGTATGTTGGCTTAACTACAACATCTTTAGAAGAACGCTGGGAAAGACATTTAGATCAAGTTTCTACAAAGGAAGCTTCGCTAATTCATAAAGCGATCGCTCTCTTTGGGGAAGAAAACTTCACGCTTGAAATCATTGATTCTGCTTCTAGCATTGAAGAGCTTAGAGTTAAAGAACGTCAATGGATTAAACAACTCAAGACTTTAGCTCCTAACGGCTACAACGTCAGCAATGGTGGAGAAATGGGGGGCGCGCCTGGTAAACCAACAAAGCTACCTGGAGATTCTACTGTTTATTTGTCTGTTAAAGCTGCGGCAGAAGCTTTAGCCAAGCGAGAGGGGATTAGTGTAGCTGCTGCTGAGAAGCGAATTTACACAGGTAGAATTGAGGTTAAAAAGCCGCATGGAATGTCAAAAACGCGGCTGTATAGATATTGGGATCGGTTAATTTATCAACTAAGCAATCCCAAGCCAAAACACTACGATGGCTCAATAGTCTGTGAGCGATGGAAGAATTTCACAGATTTTTACCAGGACATGGGAGCGACTTACAAAGATGACGATCGCCTCAAGTTGATTAATCCTGAGCTTCCTTATTCAGCTGAAAATTGTGCGTGGGAGAAGCGTTGAAAGGCGATGGCAATCACTTCCTTTAAAACCTGAAAAATTTTCCAACAAGTGGAAGTCATAACAAGGTTAGGTGCTACACAGTTGGCTTCATTTGCTTAAAAAGTGAAGCCAACTGTGTAGCACGCAATTCTTAAATTTTCTTCTAAGTCGCGCACTTCGCCTTTGATTATGCGAAAATAGAATTGTCAGAACACTTGTACTACTTGAGCAGTAAACTGGTATGCGAAGCGCCCTTGATGTTGCCAAATATTTTCTTTGTCGTGTTGACAGAGAAGCTGGCGACACAATATCCCCATTGAAGCTTCAAAAGCTTGTGTATTATGCTCAAGCTTGGAGCTTAGTGTTGCGAAACGAGCCTCTGTTTCCTGAAAAAATTCAAGCATGGCCTCACGGGCCTGTGGTATACGAAGTATGGAATCATTACAGAGATTATAAACATACTGCTATCCCTGAACCAGAAGCGTGCGAACTAGATTTTTCGGAAGACGAGATTGAAATATTAGAAGAAGTTTGGGATGCTTACGGTGAGTTAAGTGCTAGGCAGCTTGAAAAGTTAACTCACGATGAACAGCCGTGGAAAGAAGCCCGTGAAGGCTTAGACCCCGGTGAAAAATCACAACAAATTATTTCTCATGAGACAATGAAATCTTATTACGAGAAATACTTAGTTGTTGTAGCTTAATGGGGAAAAAGCATCTCCCAAAACAAAAGACTGAAAACAAATCTAGAAAAATCCCTGAAGCGGCTACAGCTAAAGCCACTCAGGGAGAGCCGAGCGATCACTTAAATCCAAGCTTTAGATTTACGCACGCAGATACAAATCGATACTGCTTGTCAGAATGGAAGGCAGATGAAATTAAGGATTTAATGCGTGCGTTAAAAAAAATTGAAAAACATACTTGGCATCAGATAAAAAGCCAGGGTTCTAAAACTAGAGGCGAGTCAGTTGGTTGTGGATTTAAGATTATTAAGCAGCATCCACTACTTCCAGATAGTGTTAGCGACGACGTTACTATCACAGAAATGCGCGTTTGTGAGAAGAAGCGGATTTTTGGTTTTAGGGTAGATTCAATTTACTATATTGTTTGGTTTGATAGAGAACATAGTATTTGCCCAGAGTAAGAAGCGATCGCACTTCCCCAAAGCCAACAAAAAGAAAGCGCCTCGTTTTTTTGAAGCGCATTCTTCACTCACTATGGAATTTTTATTATCGCATTCGAGCGATCGCCCTCATACCTGAAAAATTTTTCAAGATGAGCTAGTTTTAGCTACTGGCAACAGCAATGTATCTTCAATCTCCTGTCGCACATTTCGGCTTACGTAACACTCGCTGTTAAGACAATCAACTAGTAGCTTATTAGCGTCATAGTACTGCTGTAACAGTTCTTCTTGTTCGACGTTAAATTGCCAATCATGACCGATATTACGATGCTCAATCATTACTGCTCTGAGTTTTTTAATCCAAGCTTGACCATTTGTCTGCCACCACTGTTTCAGTTCTACTAAGTTTTTTGGTTTTAAATCTAGTAGTTCTTGTATCTGACGCTGCAAGTCGCGGGCGTGGTCGCGGTCGAGTTTGAGGGCGAGGACGCGGGCGCGGTTGAGGGCGCGGTTGAGGTCGAGGGCGCGGACGCGGTCGCGGCCGAGTTCGCGGTCGAGTTCGAGGGCGCGGTCGAGGGCGCGGACGCGGTCGAGTTCGCGGTCGAGTTCGCGGTCGAGGTCGAGTTCGAGGTCGAGGTCGAGTTCGCGGTCGCGGTCGAGTTCGCGGTCGAGTTCGAGGGCGCGGACGCGGGAGCGGTTGAGGGCGCGGTTGAGGACGAGGTCGAGTTCGAGGTCGCGGTCGAGTCCGAGGGCGCGGTTGAGGGCGCGGTTGAGGACGGAGGCACGGTCGAGGGCGCAGTCGAAATAGAAAACTCGAATAGCTGCTCTTTTATAGGACGCTTCCACAGAACTGGATTTTAAATCAACCCAAGTGAGAAACTGCTTTAATTCATCATCATTTACTACGAGTTCATCAATGCGATCTTTCATTAACTTTAAAAGGTCATCAGCATTAGCCAACATCCCCACACTCAACAAGAAAACTTCTCGCCAACGTTTGTTGGTGATATGACTCTCTAATTTTTTAAACACCTGTTGAGAATTAGAATTTAAGGTTATTTGTTTAGCAGTGAAAAACTCATGAAAGGTTAAATGAGAAAATGAATAAATTCTTCTTGCCCGTTCTACCAGTAATCCATGCTGTGCTTCAATCGATTTCAGTACTGCTTTACTTTCTAACAGTAGTGCTTCTGAGTCGGTTTGTGCGTCAGGTAAGTTTTCAATGTAATCAGTAATGTATTTTTCTGCTTTCCCTTCCTTGAAAAAGTAATCTCCTTTCTCAAAGGTTTCCAAGGCAATCATGCTTAGTAGGTCTTGTTTGCGTCTAAGAGAGAGTTTTTGATATACCTGATCGCGTTCAATGCTGCGCGTACCATCCCATTTTTTCAGTAATACTTCTACTCCTTCTTGGTAAAGCTCAGAACGACTGGATGGGAAATCTGTTGCTCCCTCAAACAACAAACACAGCAGCGTCAAGAGCAAGGGATTGGTTGCTAGTTGTTTAATCCTTGGATTTTGTTCAAGCTTTTCAATAAATTTTTGGGCTTTTATGGGGTTCTTTTTAGCCTGAAACCATTTGGCAGCAAACTCGGCAATCTGTTTTTCATCAAAGTCAGCAACCTCGACCTCAGTAAAGTTTTTAAATTTATGTTCATTGGCAGCAATCCGGCAGGTGATCAAAAAACAGTTGCCATAATAATGAGTAGAGACTTTTTCAACTTCTCTGATAACTCTATCGTTGTCTGCTTGTCTAACTTCGTCTAACCCATCAAGTAAAATAATTGCTCGACCTTGACGCAATAGCGTTTCAGTTATCTTCTCGTCGGAAATATCGTTGAGAGCAAATTGGTCATTGATATATTGCAATAAACTCGGTTGCTGAGATTCTTCCGCAAAGGCTTTGAGTGTGATGAAAATAGGGACGCGATCGCCTAAAAAGCAGCCTAAGTTACACTGCATAGCTATTCGCTTTAAAAAGGTGGTCTTACCCGCTCCCGGCTTTCCTAAAATCATCAGTTTGGAGTATTGGTTAACAGCTGTCAATCCAGATACTCGCTCTTGTACTACCCGACCGAAACCAATGCGATCAAAGTCTTCCAGATTAATGTTTTCTAAAAGTTGAGATATTTCATGCTGTTGGAATGCTGTAATTTTTTCCAAAATATTGACATCAGTGTAAATGTCATTTAACCCAATGGGCTGAGTCATTTCCAGCACTTGCATTTTGCCGCAAAGCTCTTGGATGTATGGTTTTATCTTTTCCCGTACCTGTTGTACCAGTTCATCAATGCTTGGGATTTGGACTACTGGTTCCTCTGCCTGAACGCTGCCAGTTACCTCCTCCAAGTCAAGTTCTAGTTCTCGGCAAATAGCGCTGAAATTGTCGTTTCTTACTGCTTTACCAGCAAAAAAATTATCAACAGGTTGGCGGCTTATGTCCAATTTTTTTGCTAACATCTGCCGGCTCCAACCTTTATAATCTAGAGCGGTTTTTGCTTTTTCAATACCTGCTGGGCAAGCTATGAGCGAATTTTGTGGCATAACTTCATTCGGATCAGCCACCCCAAATTTTATGATAAAAGCCAAACTCATGCAAAAGTCATGCGGTGTAAAGCAGAACTTTGGCTGAACTCAAATTGCCTAACTGCGAGACTTAAAGCAGTTGAGCGATGGATAAATTAATGACTAAGTTAACGGTATCTCAAGAAGGTGAACCCAATTTCAACCAGGAAGTTTTGATGGAACGTCTGCGCCAAGCTCGTTACAGTTTCAACCTGACTCTATTTGCCACTGCCATGTCTTTGTTTGTAAGCTTAGTGGGTGCTGGGTTGTTACTGTCAGGCAAAGCTACAGAGGGAACTGTCACCACTGCTGGAGGAATAGTTGCTAGTGTGCAATGCACTAAACTTGCCAAGGAAGCCAACGATAGACTTGACAAAATTCTAGTCGAGCTTAACGACGCTCCTTAGAGAAGTGTTGCATTACCCAAGAGCGATCGCTTAGACATAACTCTAGAATTGGAGCGATCGCCTCAGCCCTCTTCCCTTTTCACTTGCTTTCATCGAAAATGCTGATAGTAGTTGAAAGCACAGCTATGACAGACAAGCCAGATCCACAGGTATTAGAGACAGCCATAACAGCAGCCAGTAATCAGTAATGCTCATACAGGATTGCACCAAGCCATTCATGAACTGAGGTATGGCTCAACAACCCAAGCGAAGCAAATAATCATGGAGTTCGTGTAAGTTTCGCGGCTTTGCTTGATTGCATAACTAGTTATGCAATTGTAAAACACAAGCGATTGCTGTAGAGAGGTAATTTAGCAAAACATGATCAATAATTGATTAATGTGATCATCAAGCTAATTATGATCATGTTTTTCAACTTAGTAACGTCGTTATTGCTCTACAATAGTGCCACTATGATACGGTTATTCAACTAGTGTAGTGCCACTATGATCGAGTTATTGGTTTACTGTAGTGCCACTATGATAAGGTTATTCAACTAGTGTAGTGCCACTATAATGCGTTTATCGAACCACTGTAATGCCATTATGATACTTTGAAGTTTGTGAAAAGTTTTTCAAAAATGCCTTAATAGGCTGATATATTGAGCCTGTAATGGAGTTTTGATAATTATAGTGACAGGTATCATCATTGCTTATGCCTCTGCTTTATTGCGGAAGACAGCCAGCAACTGGTGTTTTAGAATAAATGAGACAACTAAACATACAATAAGACAACTTAAAAAACTAATTAATTTATCAAGCTCAAGTAGTTTTTACCATTGATGTTGTCCAAGAGCAGAGTAGTAGGAGAGTGTAGCGGTGTCCACTGCAATCGTGATTTTTACTCATGAGTTTGAGCAGATTCGGAAAAGAAAGATAAGTTCATCAACAAAATTTGAGAAATTAACTGCTAAAGCTCGTAGGTTGACCCACCAGGTTAACCAAGAATGGAACAACCTTTCTACTGAAGACCGCGAAGAACTAAAAGACTTTGCATACTATTGGCTGGAACCAGCTACACAAGGCGTATCTAGCTTGAAGCTTACAGTTCGAGCAATAATTTACTATTTATTTTTGCGCGTAACTAATCAGACAGAAGCTTTCCGTTCTTGCATGAGAGCTTTAAACACTCTGTCTGAGACAATTTTAGATACAGCAACACGTCACGACCCTAGCTATCAAGCGGTTTTATCTGATACTCTAGAACAATTGTATTCATACCCAGAGCAGGGTAAAGTTTTGAAGGCGGAGGAAACCCGTGACTGGTTGCGAAGCTTATCAGATAGTGCCATTGGAGAGGTTTGAGATTAGCCTCAAGAAGCTGATTAAAAGTCATTACCGCAAAAACGAAAGAGCTAGAGATTCTTTTTTGGAGTTAGTAGAGGATTACATCAAAAAACTCCGTGAGAATCCTAGCTCTAATTCATTTTCAGAGGATGAAGGTTTTCCCAAAGGAACGTATAGAGCAGACTTTAAATTCAGAAAAATCAAATTTAGAACACCAGAGTTAGACGGATCTGCTGGGCAATGTCGCTTCATGTATGCAGTTAATGAAGTAAAGCGCATTGTTTATCTGGTCTGGATATACACCCATGAAGAATTTCGCAAAAGACCATCTGATGACGAATTGAGAGCAGAACTTGTGGCTATTCAGCAAGAAGAAGCCGAACAAAGTCAAAATTAAACCCACCTTCCTGAAAAGTTTTTCACAATCTTACAACCCCGCTCCCTTCACTGCCTACCTTGATACATCGTTCATGATTTTAGCCGCATCATCCACAGGGTTCGGAGTTGATACACTCAAGCTTCTGGGTGTGTTGGCAAGTTGGAGGATTCGATCGCTCAAAGTATCCAACCTCCAGGGAAAACGCACCTTATTTCCTAACAAAAACTAATACGGATTTCAAAATCATCTATATAAGTGCAAAATCTGACAAAAACATAAACAGAACAAATCGATTATTCTACTAACACATAAATTAGCTTATCTCTAAGGAAATAACTCTTGTGTAAAGATAAACTAGCTAACTATTTAGCCATGAATAAGTAAGCTTAGTTCTGAAAATAAACAATAATTTTAACTAAATTGTTGACAAGTTATTTTACGCTAAATCTAAAACTCTTTCTAAATAATTATTATCCATTGCTGCCAGAAACTGTTTATTTTTGATTCCGCGTTTTACACGCTTCTCTTTACCTAAAAGATTTACTGCTATCTGCCGCATTACTGCAAAATTTTGTGGAGCATTATCTTTCCTAATCCTACAATCATCTTCTTTTAAAGCTACATCTAATACCCAATGCAATGAGTTTTCTATCCCCCAGTGGCTGCGAACAGCATTAGCAAGTTGTTTGACATTATCTTCAAGACTACTAATAAAATAACGAGTCTCTACTGTTGTTTTACCATTCACTTGCCGGACGGATTCTACCATTCCAATACTATTAAGGTTTGACCAAACTGAATCAGGGTCAAGTTGAGATTAAATTCCTGATAACATCACATAATTACGAATTTCATGACGACCATGCCCAGTTTCTTCTGTTTTATATGTGCTATGTTGAAACCCTTCAAAACCTTTACTTATGCCTGATAAAAATAGGTTTTCTACTGACTCATACAGATTACCTTGGTTCTTTTTTAGAGTAATTACATAATCTGCGTTTTGTTGCGTAATTAACCTCACTATTTCTTTCTGACAACCGATAGCATCAATCGTTACGATACAACCGTTAAGCTCTAAAACTTTGATTAATTCTGGTATTGCTGTAATCTCATTTGATTTAGAGTCTACTTTTACCTGTCCCAGCACCAATTTATTTGTGGTTGCCCATGCGCTCACCATTTGAATTGCACTTTGCTCAATACTCTTGTCATGAGAGCCGCATAACGTTTTTCCGTCAATTGCTACAACTTCACTTGCAGTTATTTTCTGAACTGTTTTTATCCAGTTTAAGAAACATTCCTGAAATTGCTGCGGATTCAATTGTGCAAATACTCTTGCAAATGTATCATGCGATGGGATGCCATTTGGTAGCTCTAAAAATGTTTTTAACCACTCATACTTTGTGCAGCCATACAACTCTATCGCCACCCAACTATCTGCTCCACATATCACTGCACAGATGGCAATCGTTAAAATGTCAATTAACTTGTGCAGTTTTGTACGATCTATTCGTGGGTCTGACATTTGTGCGAAGTGGTCAGCAATGGTGATTTTGGGCTTGAGTTTCACACGAATTAGGCCAATCTTACTACTTTTACAATGACTCTACCATCAAAGCTTGAATGCTTACTTATCTGTCACCCGCGATCAATACTTTCTTCTGACTTTAGTATCTTTGTACTATATTTAGATGCGTTCGCCCTGATCCAACCTCTGCTCAATGCCTTGGTTTGCTGTTTTTAGCGAATCAGCGATTTAGCTGACGGTTGGCACAACCTTGGTAGCGTGTCTCCTATTATGGCGGCGGGTTTCCAAAGGTGTGATCACTGCATCAGACAACGCTTTAAATTAAGTTGTAGCCACTTTCTTCAAGCTTGCCAGTGCGCTCTAAACTTTGATTTTAAAGTTCTAACCCAGCTTTTTGATAGTCTTGGCATCAAATACTAAATTGCTACAACTTTAATTCCAGACTAAAATTCCCAAACAATATCTTGCTCAATTCCTGAAAATCTAACCCAAACAACTGGGATACACTAATCTTCGCCTTTTCGCACACAGGAATAATCAACTTCACCAAATGATAAGGTTGACTTTGGTTTGTTGTTGAGGCTATCCTCAAAGATTCCATGACTCTCCCTAAATCTCCCAATAACTTCACATCCTTTCCAATTGCTTGTTCAAATACAAACAAAATTAATTGTAATTTTCGGGTTAACTCGATTGGAATGGGTTTATATCCTAATTGGGGAGTCAGTGCAATTAACTCGCTAATTCCTTGAATATTAACTCGATATTTCTCCATATCCTCTTCGCCTTTAGCTTCCTGTCCTAACCACCCGTAACAACGAGAACAAAATCCCGCAGGTGAAAACTTAGCGATTACAGGTAAACGCGAACCACAATGAGGACATTCTTCTACCAATCGCTGTTTGTGAATCAAACAAAATTCTACATCCTTAAATGACCATAATAATGGTTCATAGATAGTTTTGTTCTCCTGCATCCACTCTTCCCAACAATAAGGACACCAAGCGCGGTAGTTCCGAAATAACCCCTTGTCATAAATCATTCCTTTCCAACTTAAAAGGGTCAAAAACCGCAAATCCTGACGCATTGTTAACTCTTCTAAGACAGTGACTAACTTTCCTGTCATTTCTCGCATTCCATTGATAGCCGGTTTCGCGTCGCTATTTCCTAATAAGTGACTCAGATTTTTTGCCAATAGCTCAGATTTATCCTCATCCTTAAGGATAAGTGGCGCAATCTCTCCCATAACGAGCTTTTGAGTGGTTAAACAATGTGCCTGTGCCAAACGATGAAGATAGCTACTAAGACTTTCTGTGTAGGGAGTTCCCACCGCCGCAGGTTCAAGAGAAAATAACCGACTCCGTTGCGGGATTTCTGGAGGTTTTAGGCTCCAATGTTCTAAGTCAATAGTCATCCTTCTTGGATTAACCTAAATTCTGGTACTTTAGTTTTAAAAGTCAAATTTCAGGAATTAGTTTCCTAGTCACTTTTAACCTCAATACCGTAATTAACGAAGAGATCGGAGACAGATATCTCCAAAGCTATCGCTAACTTAACAATATTTTTTAACGAAGGGTTACGCTCCCCGTTTTCGATACCTGAGATGTAGTTGCGATGAAGCCCTGACTTTTCAGCCAGTTCTTCTTGGGATAAATCTAGCTCTCGCCTTCGCCGCCTAATTGCTTTGCCAAAGCGGTACTCAATACTGAAGTGTTTCTGTGTCACGAAACAATACTGAACCAGTATCGCTGTTAAATCTACCTACTATCAGTAGATTTTTGCACACTATAAGTGTTATAAAGTTAAGTAGTATAGTATCAAGTAAACAAGTTCCTAACTTTATGGTCTGATTTTGATAGATTCAGAAAATTAAGCGCAAAGCGCTTAGTAAGGACTATATGAAAGAGCAATTTGAACAATGGGTTGCTCGCCTTCAAATATCCGAGGCAGGGCAAAAAATTATTGAGAAAGTCCGCGCATCTGAACCATCCCGTCGGGTTGGTGGAGGTAGCAAGAATGTTTCGGGACGCTACCCTAGTTGCAAGATGGGAGTCACGATTCAATTTGAATCTCATCGGGTTGAACTGCCAATTATCTATCAGTTAGAACACGATGATGATGTTCTAGAATTTTACGATCAACCACCACAAATTAAACTTGACTATCAAGCAAGTAACGGACGTAGATTAGGCGTTTTACACACCCCAGATTTCTTTGTCATCCGAACCAATTCGGCTGGTTGGGAAGAGTGTAAAACTGAGCAGGATTTAAAAAAATTATCAGAGAAAAACCCCAATCGTTACTTTTACTCTCAAGAAGATAATCAATGGCATTGCCCGCCTGGGGAAGTCTATGCTGACCAATTTGGGCTTTATTACCGCATTCGTTCAGATAAGGAAATCAATTGGATTCTGCAACGTAATTTGCAATTTTTAGAAGATTATTACCGAGCCGAATCCCTAGCAGTGGAAGAAGCGATCGCTCAATCATTACTTGCAATTGTGTCATCTCAACCAGGAATCACTTTAGCAGAACTAATCCATCAGCCAACAGGAGCTAAATCTGACGATATTTACACCTTAATTGTTCAAGAGCAAATCCATTTTGATTTAAATGCTGCACCACTTGCTGAACCAGAAAGATGTCTCGTCTTCCGTGACGAACAAACTGCTAGTGGTTATAGATTAATGCTTGAGCAACCAAGTATAAATGTTCTGGCTATCTCTCATGTAATCAATCTTACCACTGGAACGCCTGTTAGTTGGGACGGCAAAGGTTTAAATATCATCCATGTTGGAGAAACAGAGGTGATACTTGGCGCAGAAAATAATCAGTTAATTGAACTCAAAAAAGTTGTATTTGAGAATCTGGTTCGTCAAGGAAAAATTACAAGTCTCCAAACACCAGAAAATACAGCTATTAGCACAGAATATTGGCAGCAATTTTATCAAGCTAGTCCTGAAGACCAAGCAAAAGCCGTTGAACGCTACAAAGCTATCGAACCTTACTTAAACGGTTATCCCCCAGAAAACGAAACAATACCAGCCCGTACCATTCGTGACTGGAAAGCTAAATATCTAACGGCACTTCAAAAATACAGTTGTGGCTACATTGGACTTTTGTCCCATCGCAGTGTCAAAGGTAATCGTCAGCGCAAGTTGCCCGAAGACACCTTAGCAATTATGGAGAAATTTATTTTAGAAGACTATGAAACTCTGAAACAAAAAAGAATGTTGGAGGTTTACGGGGCTTTAGTTCGAGCTTGCGAACAATCTAGTGTAATTGCTCCGAGCTATAAAGCATTTACCAAAGAAGTAAAACGCCGCACTGGTTACGAACAGACTAAAAAACGCCAAGGATCATCGTGCCGCCTATCATCGTGAATCCTTCTATTGGGAGCTTACCCAAACTACCCCAAGACACGGCGATCGCCCCTTTGAAATTGGACACATAGATCATACTCAGCTAGATGTAGAACTAGTTTGCTCTCGTACAGGTCGCAATCTTGGCAGACCTTGGGCAACATTTCTCGTAGATGCTTACTCACGGCGATTGCTGGCAGTTTACCTAACGTTTGATTCACCTTCATATCGTTCTTGCTTAATGGTGCTAAGAATTTGTGTCAAGCGTCACGGTAGACTTCCCCAATTTGTAGTCGTAGATAACGGTACTGAATTTCATAGCGTTTACTTTGAAACACTACTAGCTACTTTTGAATGTACAAAAAAGCAAAGACCCCCAGCTAAGGCTCGTTTTGGGTCGGTCTGCGAACGTCTATTTGGAACTTCAAACACTCAATTTGTCCATAACTTACTCGGTAATACGCAAATAACGCGTAATGTGCGCCAAGTCACCAAGTCAGTTAACCCTAAAAATCAAGCTGTATGGACACTTGGTTTGCTTTATGAATATCTTTGTGCTTGGGCCTACGAAGTTTACGATACAGACGAACATCCAGCACTTTTCCAAAGTCCCAGGGATGCCTTTGCTGCGGGTATGGCAATTGGTGGCAGTCGGGTTCACCGCATGATTCCTTACGATGAAAACTTTCAGATTCTTACCTTACCTACAACTTCAGAGGGAAAAGCTAAAGTTCAGGTTGCACGCGGCGTAAAAATTAACTACATCTACTATTGGTCTAATAGTTTTCGCGACCCGCAAATTGAAAATACCTCTGTTCCAATCAGATATGACCCGTTTAATATTGGTATCGCTTACGCCTTTGTTCGCGGACAGTGGGTACAGTGTATTTCTCAATATTATACAGAACTCCAAGGTCGTTCAGAAAAAGAACTGAAGTTAGCTAGCGCTGAGTTACGCAAACGCTCCTCAAATTATGGACGACAATCTCAAGTTTCAGCTAAGAATCTAGCAGAATTTTTAACATCAGTAGAAGCTCAAGAAGCTCTATTACAACAGCGTTCCTATGATGTAGAAGTTAAGGAAGTATTCCGAGTAATTGAGGGCGGAAAAGCGACAACAATCCGTAACGAACAACCACAACTTATTCCAGTTACTTTTGAAAATACTGATACTCAAGTAGCTGAAGATGAAGCGATCGTCCCAGAAATACTTGTAATGTATGAAGAGTTTTAATTATGACAAAATCTACTGGATTTCCCCTTGAACTCCTCACACGGCCTACTACAGAAAGGCTTGCTTATTTTAAGGATTACACCGTAGCGCATCCTCGACTTAAAGAAGTCTATGAAATTCTCATGCGAACAATTGCTGAACCCGCAGGGGCATCATTCATTTTTGTTTATGGCCCTAGCGGTATCGGTAAAACAACTTTGTGGCTCCGCGTTGAGCAGAAATTAAAGGAACTAGTATTACCTCAACTGGAAAGCGATCGCGGTCGTGTTCCTGTTGTTGGTATTGAAGCTCTAGCCCCAGAATCGAGATACTTCAACTGGAAAGAATACTATACACGCGCCTTAATTACCTTGGAAGAACCATTAATCGATCACAAGTTTGATTACGGTGTGCGTGGTATCTCTCGCGATAATTTTGGCAAAATTAATGTTGAGTCGAAAGTAGTTGCACCTGCTCTACGCAGAGCTTTAGAAAATGCTCTCATCCATCGTCATCCAGAAGTGTTTTTTGTAGATGAAGCACAACATTTTGGTAAGGTGGCAAGCGGATACAAGCTACAAGATCAATTAGACAGTCTCAAATCTTTAGCAAACATGACAGGCATCTTGCACTGTCTATTAGGAACATACGAACTACTGACATTCCGTAATTTGAGCGGTCAACTCTCACGTCGTAGTGTTGATATTCATTTCCGCCGTTATTGTGCTGATAGCCCAGAAGATGTACAGGCTTTTAAGAGTGTGTTGTTAACTTTTCAACAGCATCTGCCACTAGCAGAAACTCCAAATTTAGTCGATCAGTGGGAATATTTTTACGAACGTACTTTAGGATGTATTGGCACACTGAAAGATTGGCTGAAGCGTGTTCTGAAAGATGCCCTGGATCGAGAAGCAACAACAATCACTGTTAAAGATTTACAAAAACGTGCTTTGTCGGTTTCTCAGTGTCAGAAAATGTTCAAAGACATTCAAGAAGGCGAACGACAATTATCTGAAACAGAAAAAGATGTTCAAGACTTACGCTCTGCATTAGGACTTGGCGCAAAACCAATCGCACTACCAGAAGAAAACCCAAAAACTACTCGTCCGTCAGGAAAGGTTGGCAAACGCAAACCTAAAAGAGATCCCATCGGAGTGCAGCAAGATGTTAGCTAATGAACTAACAACATACGAATCTTGGGATTTAAAAAAGCCATTAATTCCACAACGTAGTCGTCTCTATCAACCTCAACCTATAGGTCTTGGTACACCTTACATAGAGAGTTTAACAGGTTATATCGCACGGATAGCAGAGTTGCATAGAGTTCTTCCAGGTATCTTGATGACTAGAGAAATTGCTCCACTGGTCAATAAACTGTATTTCCAAAATGGAGCTAATCGAGGTTTTCGTGAAATCTTCAATCGTAGTCAAGCTTTAAATGGCATGGGAGAGATGGCAGCAGATTTAGTTCAAGTGTTACAAAAACTGACGCTTAGAGATGACTTGCGTTTTTTAACCATGCTGTTTTGGTCAGACATTTTGACTCCACGCAATTTATTTCGCACTAAAAAAGCTTGGTGTCCAATTTGTTACCAAGAGCAATACCAAAACGGGCAAGTAGTTTATGAGCAATTGCTTTGGACAATCAAACTAATTACAATTTGCCCTCAGCATCAAAAACCCTTAATTGAGGTTTGCCCTCACTGCAATCATCAATCACTTTTATTAAGCTGGTACTCAAAACCTGGTTACTGTTCAAAGTGTGGAGAGTGGTTAGGCATAAATCAATGCCTTAAAACATTTACAGATGATGAAGTATCAATAAATTTACAGTTGGAGTGGCAGTCTTGGACTGCCAATGTTGTAGGAGAGTTAATTTTAGCTACTCAAAGCTTTGAATCTCCCCCATCCAAGGAAAATATTACAAAATCATTAAATTTAGTTATTGATAAAGTTGCAGAAAATAATGCAGCTGCATTTTCTCGTCTTATTGGAGTACCAAGAAATAGTTTGTGGATGTGGCAATCTACTAAAACTTTGCCAGAGCTAAATATACTTCTGAAGATTTGTTACGAATTAGAGATATCGTTGGTAGAATTTCTTGCTCCAAAAAATCTAGTCACTAAATCTTTTACAAAAATCTCGCAGAAGTACCTCCAACTTTCTCACACACCAAGGGTATCTCCAAAAGTTTTCGACCAACATAAAGTAAGAGATGCTTTATTAGCAATACTTGCAGCTAATGAAGAACCACCACCAACAATGGAAGAAGTTGCAAAGCGGTTAGGTCATCACAATAGAACTATTTCTAGACACTTTCCAGATTTGTGTAGTGCTATTTCTGCTAAATGTCATGATTACAACAAAGCTTGTCGTCTCAAAAGCATAGAAAAATTATGCAATGACGTTAGAGAGATTGTCCTTAGCCTTAATGCTCAGGGTATCTATCCAACAGAAGCTCGCGTTTGTGAATTAATTACAAATCCAGGATGTTTTAGATATAAACAAATCCGCGCTGCTTTTAATAATGCACGACGTGAGTTTGGTTTATAAGCTGTTATAGTTTTACCTATACGCTTTAAAAACTGGAACCATAACTTTGCCGCCTTTTATTGGAAGCATAAGCTTGCCGTTGCGGCAAAGTTATGGGTAAAGTCACAAAAAGCCGCAGTAATAGCGGCTTTTAGGTATATGGGCAGTACCAGACTCGAACTGATGACATCCTGCTTGTAAGGCAGGCGCTCTACCAACTGAGCTAACCGCCCGTTCATTTCACTAACAATCAATATAGCAAAATATTTTGAATCGCGCTAGTATTTTTGAGAAAAAATTTTTTCCTTCTTTTTGAGAACCTGTAAATGCCCTCTGGTCAAACGCACGATCGCATTACTTTATGGGCTTTGCCGTTGGTGGCGGGCGTGTCTTTTTGGCAGACTCGCAGTAGCAGCGTGACTCTGCTGGTGGCTGGCGGGTTTATGTTTGGCGGTCTGATGTTTGGCCCCGATTTAGATATTTACTCTCGGCAATATCAACGCTGGGGATACTTGCGCTGGATTTGGCTACCTTATCAAAAAAGCTTGCGTCATCGTTCTTTCTTATCACACGGGCCGATTATTGGCACGACACTGCGGGTAATTTACCTTTCGGTATTGCTGGCGATCGCCGCGTTAATCGTGTCGATAATTATCGAAAAACTGGGAAGCACCGCATTTAATTGGCAAGCTTTAGGTAAAAATGTCGAGCGATCGCTTGTTGGCTATAGTACAGAATATCTTGCCCTATTTCTTGGTTTGGAACTCGGCGCGATGAGTCATTCTCTTAGCGATTGGGGCGGTTCGGCATATAAGCGAATGCAAAAGCAGGGAATTCGCGGTTTAATTCCTCACAAAGTCAAGAAACGTAAAGTATCAAGTCGCATTAGTCAGCCTAAACCTAAACCTAAACTTAAACCTAATAATAAGAAACCAAAATTGTAATCCTGTTGCTATCCTCACAAGTTCCTCAAATTGTTCTTCTAAATTAACAGTGTAGGTAAGACAAGCTTTATTTACTTAGGCGTTTTTGTGCTGATTCATCTGTGCATTCTGACTCCTGAATTCTATTTATATCAAGAAACAACTAAAGTTTTTCAAAAATCAATTAGGAGAAGAATTTATGTCCATTGCCAAAATAATACAATCAATTACAGATGGTACGACGCAAGTTTTCACTTATATTTTAGGTGCAGCCAAGAGAATTTTTAGTCCTAGAGATGATAATTACCCAGAAACGGGCGTTCAACCATTTGAAGGTGATATTTCTGAAGATAAACGTAGACATTAAGGTGATATGGGCGACCAAGTAAGTCGCCCCAATCAAGTAAGGCGGCAAATATGATTACTGTTAGGAAAATTAACGATGAGTTAGCGATCGCCGGACAAATTACATTAGACCAATTACAGGAATTGGCTAATGAGGGTTACAAGTCGATACTCAATCTGCGATCGCCAGATGAAACAAGCTCATTAGATAACGAACAAGCAAAAGTGGAGTTGTTAGGATTACAGTATATTAATTTTCCGACAAATTTGAGAGAAATTAATCATCAAGCCGCACTCGAAATTTTTCGAGTTATCAATCAATCATCAAAACCTACGTTGATTCATTGTGATGATGCTATTCGTTCAGCCGCTATAGTATTTTTATATATTGCTAATAAACAAGGTGTGACTTTTGAAAATGCACTCCAACAAACTATCAATTTAGGCTTAATATCTTCTCATTGCTAAAAAATATTCAGTACTCATCAATATTTGTGAGCGAATTATTTTTATTTTTTTGATAAAAACACCATGATTGGTGCCTCATATCAAAAATCCACATTAAAAGAGGCGATTTAAAATGACTAAAACTTTGATTAATCTGACAATATCCATAGTTGTTCAAGAGCTTGAGAGTATTTTAGACACTTACCCTCATCATCCCTATCAGGAAGCTTTTGCCAATCCAGATATTAGGCAAACTCTAGTTGCTTATATTTTAAGCAGAATTCCCAATCAGTACATCACAGTTGATGTAGCAGAAAAACCAGAATTTAATTGTTCCGAATCTATGTGTCGTTCTTTAGAACGTTCATTGCACCTAGAATCCGTTATTCGCCAAGGAATTGAAAAAGTTTTAGGTGAAGCAGTGGAGGATATTCATCGCTACATCCCCGAAGCAGTCGATCCGAATTTAGTTGCATCTCATTGGTTTGGCTAAGAGGACAATTGAATGAGACTGTTGGCGATCGCCAATGAGTGCTACAAAAAAGATAAATAGTCAATTCCTCTCATATTGGGAACTTAGTGTGTAAAATTCGTGTCTTTCAAAGCACTGAGAAACTTATGTAATCGCAATGTCGAAAACATCTTTAAATAGAGGGATACGATTATCTTTGACGATATTGGCTTTCTGCGTCACATCAACAACTAATACCATCACTAATGCTCAAGAAGCACCACCGATATTTGGAGATGTGACTGTCAACCATCCATTTTCCCCAGATCCTCTAACTGTTCGGGGAATGAGTGGCGGTTCATTCTCTGGAAGTAAAATTGCTGGTAGGAGAGAAACACTCACTGGGCCTTGTGATGGATTTGTGGATGAGGCACCAGACCATACCTTAGCACTCACAACCAAATTTGATTATCTCAAATTACAAGTGCAGAGTCCCCAGGATGTAACTATGATTGTTAAAGGGCCTGGCGGTACATGGTGTAATGACGATTTCGAGGGCAAAAATCCTGGTATGAGTGGTGAATGGCTACCAGGAAATTATCAAATTTGGGTAGGTTCATACAAAGAAGGTCAATATTACCCTTACACCTTGAAGATTACGGAAGTGAAATAGTTCAAAAGATATCAGCACTTCACATAGGTATATTCTCAACTGTCAGCAGCATATTGACTACCTGAATTGATGTAGATTCAGGTTCTACCTTTACTGGAGACGTTGTTCAATCCTCAAGGCTGATTGATCTCTAGCTAAATTCCCTTGTAAACCACCAGTGTGAACAAGTAGTAGGCGATCGCCTTTACTAAAAAATCCTTGTTGTAATAAATCCATCACCCCATAAAACATCTTGGCGGTGTAGACGTAGTCTAAAAGTATACCGTGGGTTTGGTGAAATTGCTGGCTAAACTTGATTAATTCATCGTTGATTTTGGCATAACCGCCAAAGTGGTAATCACAGATTAATTCCCCCGCACACACAGAGTTATTTGGTGTTGGTAAACCAGAAGCAAGATAACTCTGTAATAAGCTGTCAATTTCTGATTGCAGAAATGAACCATTTTTGAGGATGGGAAAAGCGATTCCTCTTTGCTTGTGAGTTAGTGAAAGTAAAATCCCTGCAAAAGTCGTACCTGTACCACAAGCAACGCAAACAACATCAAAGTCTCCAACTTCTGGGAGTATTTCTGTACAACCGCGCACACCGTTTAAGTTACTTCCACCTTCAGGAATGATAAATACTTCACCGTAGCGTTCTCTTAGCTGTGCGTGTAATTCTGTGGTGTGGCGTTGTCTGTAAGTAGTGCGATCGCAATATACAAGCTGCATACCCTGTTGTACAGCAAAACTTAAAGTAGGATTCAGTGGTAATCTTTCCTCACCACGGATAACACCAATTGTCTGCAATCCAAATAATTTCCCTGCGGCTGCGGTTGCAAAAATATGGTTAGAATAAGCACCGCCAAAGGTCAGCAGCGTTGAAAAATTCTTCTCCTCAGCCTCTAAAAGATTGTATTTCAACTTAAACCACTTATTCCCATTTACCCACGGGTGCATTAAGTCGAGACGCAGCACCGATAGTTTTATCCCAGCATGTTGGGTTATGTCGCAATGAATCTGTTGAGTAGGCGGAGGAAGAAAGATTGAGGACATGGAGACTATTGCACTTCTAATGGCCTTCAGATACCCGACTTCTTGAAGAAGTCGGGTATCTGCTCATTCAAAAACTAATGATAAACATTGATTAATTACAATGCTAAACCAATTTTAATCATAAATAAAACTTCCTGATGAGTAACTTTAGAAATTGGCATTTTACCAAATCAAAATAACAGTTCAATATAAGAGTAAGCAGATTCACTCCAGATAAATTTCTTTTGGAGAAACCCAATGGTAGCACTCACAGAAACTACTCCAATTTTTTCTCATCCATCACGTTTAACTATCCAAACTATTGAAATTGCCACTCAAACTACCGCAATTCGTTGCCTTGATTGGGATAGAGAGCGTTTTGATATTGAGTTTGGTTTACGTAATGGTACAACATATAATTCTTTTTTAATTCAAGGTGAAAAGATTGCTTTAGTTGACACTTCACACCGTAAATTTGAGCAATTGTACTTAGAAATATTAACAGGATTAATTGAGCCGACAAAAATAGATTATTTGATTATTAGTCACACAGAACCAGACCATAGTGGACTAGTTAAAGATATTTTGCGATTAGCGCCGAATATTACTGTTGTGGGTGCAAAAGTAGCGATCCAATTTTTAGAAAATATGGTTCACCAGCCATTTAAATCTATAATTGTGAAAAATGGCGATCGCTTAGATTTAGGCAATGGTCATGAATTAGAGTTTATCTCGGCTCCTAACCTGCACTGGCCGGACACAATCTTTACTTATGACTACAAAACAGGCATTCTCTACACCTGTGATGTGTTTGGGATGCACTACTGCGATGATCATACATTCGATGAAAATTTAGCCATTATTGAAGAAGATTTTCATTATTATTATGACTGTCTGATGGGGCCAAATGCGCGTTCAGTTTTGGCAGCTTTAAAACGCATTGAAAAATTAGAGATATTAACAGTAGCAACAGGTCATGGGCCATTGCTAAAACATAATACTTCTGAATGGATAAACCGCTATCAAACTTGGAGTTTAGAACAAACAAAAACTGAGTCATTTGTAGCGTTATTTTACACAGAAGATTACGGTTATAGTGAAGGTATTGCCCGTTATATTGCACATGGCATTACTAGAACTGGAGTAGTAGTTGAATTAGTACCGCTGAATAACACTGAACCTCAAGAAATTCGGGAATTAGTCTCACAAGCTGCTGGTTTAGTCATTGGAATGCCACCCCAATCTGCTATAGTTGCTCAAACAGCATTAAGCACAATATTGGCGGCGGCTCATCATAAACAAGCTGTGGGTTTATTTGAGTCGGGAGGAGGAGAAGATGAACCAGTTTATCCTTTACGCAACAAGTTTCAAGAAATTGGATTAACTGAAGCTTTTCCACCAATTTTAATTAAAGAAACTCCCACCAGAGCCACAGAACAATTGTGTGATGAAGCGGGGACAGATATTGGATTATGGTTAAACCGCGATCGCGCCATTAAACAAATCAAGTCCATCAACACTGATTTAGAAAAGGCTCTGGGACGCATTAGCACAGGCTTATACATCATCACCGCCAAAAAAGCCGAAATTCACAGCGCCATGTTTGCGTCTTGGGTAACACAAGCCAGCGCCAATCCTTTAGGAGTAGCAATTGCTGTGGCTAAAGAACGCGCCATTGAATCCTTGATGCACGTAGGCGATCGCTTTGTCTTAAATGTCCTGGAAGAAGGGAACTACCAAGGTTATATGAAACACTTCCTCAAGCGTTTCCCTCCTGGTAGCGATCGCTTTGCTGGCGTGAAAACCTATCCTGCGGCGAATGGTTCCCCCATTCTCGCTGACGCTTTAGCTTACATGGAATGTGAAATCACCAGCCGCATGGATTGTGGTGATCATTGGGTGATTTATAGCACCGTGAAAACCGGACGAGTAGCCAACATCAATGCACTCACTGCTGTTCATCACCGCAAAGTTGGTAATCACTACTAAATAAAGGCAAAAGTAAAAAGGCAAAAGTAAAAAGCGCAAAGTTGAGCCAGTCACGTGCGGGGGTTTCCCCCGTTGAGTGAACTGGCGTGGCGGTGTCGGTTTCCGCCCCGCCTAACTTTGTAAGAAGGTAAAAGTAAAAAGAGAATATTTATTACCTTTTTACTTAGTTAATAATCCATCATTCTTTATAACAAACCATGTATAAACCTGTTGATGATAACTCAATTAATGGCTATGAA
Organism: Nostoc sp. C96; assembly: GCF_059384975.1. Taxonomy (NCBI): domain Bacteria; kingdom Bacillati; phylum Cyanobacteriota; class Cyanophyceae; order Nostocales; family Nostocaceae; genus Nostoc; species Nostoc sp. C96. The sequence continues at coordinate 5,762,276 of NZ_CM182020.1, forward strand.
CTCAATAGAGTTCGTGTTGTTCGCAGCTTAGAAATGATTCAAGATGTGATTGTCATTTCTTTATGTATTGGCTTATTTAGCTTCATGGTGATTCAGGTGAGAGATATGTTTCTCTCGCTGTTACCTCCTCTGAACTTTCAAGTTGTCACTGCCGATATTCTTTTCTTGTTAATTTTAGTTGAGTTGTTCCGGTTGCTGATTATTTACTTACAAGAACAACGTATATCTATTGGGGTGGCCGTCGAAGTTTCAATTGTTTCCGCATTGCGCGAAGTGATTGTTAAAGGTGTATTAGAAACTAATTGGACTCAAGTTTTAGCAACTTGTGCCTTCTTATTAGTCCTAGGAATTCTCTTAGTTTTACGAGTTTGGCTACCGCCTACATTTGAAGGTATTGATCCAGAACAACAAGTATCTCAACGCTACAAAAGCCATCGCATAAATCATTAGTAAATACGAAGTATGAAATGGATAAATTAGTATATCCAGCTTGATAAAAATTCATGGTTTCACCTATGAGTAACTTGGAAAATTCAAGCCTCTATCATGAAGCCCAAAAAATTTTCATACTTCATATTTCATACTTCAAACTTTTTTAGAGGTTAATATATCCATGACTACTATCACACCCAGTCGTCCTAGAGATGTTCAGGTTGCAGAAATTGGACAGGATACAATAATTTTGCGATCGCGGACTTGGGAAAGACTAAAATTTGAGGTGGAATATTCCCGCCAAAAAGGAACCACCGCCAATTCTTATTTAATTAAGGCTGATAAAACAGCTTTAATTGACCCGCCTGGTGAATCTTTTACCGACATCTACATCCAGGAACTAGGGCAACATCTCGATTTAGCCACTCTAGATTACATTATTCTCAATCATGTTAACCCCAACCGCCGCACCACACTTCAAGTATTACTATCTCATGCACCGCAAGCAACGGTAATTTGCTCTCGTCCGGCGGCTAATGCTTTGAAATCCTCCTTTCCCGAATGGGAAACACACATTCAAGCGGTACGTTCCGAAGATACTTTAGATTTAGGACAAGGTCATTTTCTATCATTTATCACTGTACCAACTCCTCGATGGGCAGATGGACTCTGTACTTATGATTCTGGTAGCAAGATTTTGTATACAGACAAATTTTTTGGCGCTCATATCTGCGAAGACACTCTATTTGACGAAGACTGGAAAAAATTAGATGCGGAACGCCGTTATTATTTTGAGTGTCTTCATGCACCCCAAGCCAAACAAGTCGAAGTAGCCTTAGATAAATTGACAAGCTTAGGCGCGAGATATTATGCTCCGGCGCATGGCCCAGTTGTGCGTTATAGCTTGAGTCGTTTTACTTACGATTACCGCCAATGGTGTCAAGGGCAAAAATCGCCAGAGTTTAGCGTAGCTTTACTGTATGCTTCAGCTTATGGGAATACGGCAATTTTAGCGAATGCGATCGCTCAAGGATTAATTCAAAATGGTATTAATGTAGAGTCAATCAACTGCGAACTAGCAGACACAGCAGAAATTACTCGCCTCATAGAAGCCTGTGATGGATTTATTATTGGTTCACCCACTTTAGGCGGTCACGCACCTACACAAGTGCAAACAGCTTTAGGAATAGTCCTGTCAACAGCTACAAAAACTAAGTTAGCCGGTGTTTTTGGTTCCTACGGTTGGAGTGGCGAAGCCATTGATTTATTAGAAAGCAAACTCACAGATGCCAATTATCGTTTAGGGTTTGAAACCATCCGCGTACGCTTTAGTCCAACTGAGGAGATTCTCCAACAGTGTACAACTGCGGGTGCTACCTTTGCCCAAACTTTGAAAAAAAATAAAAAACTTCGTGTCCCTCGTCAAGTAGTTACAGAAGCACAAGTAGACCGTACAGAACAAGCTGTCGGACGAGTTGTTGGTTCTTTGTGTGTTGTGACAACTCGTGACCAAAATAGCCACAAAGGTATTTTAACTTCTTGGGTATCACAGGCAACTTTTAATCCACCAGGAATTATGATTGCAATTTCTCAAGAGCAAAACGCTGATTTGATGCGTCATCCTGGTGATAAATTTGTGTTGAATATTCTCAAAGAAGGTAGAAATGTCCGCCGCTATTTTTCCCGTCATAGCACTTCAGGAGACAATTCATTTGCTAATCTTTCCACCCAAACTGCGGCTAATGGTTGTCTCATTCTTGATGACGCATTAGCCTATTTAGAATGTACAGTGCAGAATCAATTGGAATCTGGAGACAGATGGTTGATTTATGCGGTTGTCGATAAAGGAGAAATGTTAACAAATGATGGTATGACTGCTATTGAACATCGGAAATCAGGGAGTTTTTATTAATCTTGTGATCTCGATTTATAGCGTTTTTTAAAACACCAATTCAGTAATCATAAAATAACCTCTCCCCTAACCTCTCTGTCTTGAAAAGTTTTGCGCCGGGAAACCCGGACGCGCAACGCCAGTTGCTTTATGCCGGGGAACCCGTCCAACGTACTGGCTCAACTTTTCGCTCCGACGCGGAGAGGGGAGTTGAACTACCTCCTTCCCTCGCAGGGAAGGGGGCTGAGGGTTTAGGTTTTTGAGAATATTCAATCTACTTTTTGCAATTGAGCTACTCTGGGGTCAATAATTTTTTGACCTAAACTAGCAAATTTAATTGCTACCGATATTTTATTTCCTGAACCGAAAATGTGAGTTATTTCCCCAATTCCAAAGGTTTTGTGTAGTACTTGATCACCAACTTGCCAATTGTGAGAGCCGTCTTGCTGTCCGTTGTTTGTTGTAGCAGTTCTACTAGGATAATTTTGACGAATTTTACTTTGGCTAGTTAATAATTCTGGGGGTAATTCGTCTAGAAATTGCGATCGCAATGCAGGTTCCCGTGAACCATATAAACGGCGTTCGCGGGCGAAGGATAAATGTAACCTTTCTTGGGCGCGGGTAATTCCTACATAACACAAGCGGCGTTCTTCTTCTAAGGATGCGGGGTCGTTCATGGAACGGTAGTTGGGGAATAATCCCTGTTCTAAACCCACCAAAAAGACTACGGGAAATTCCAGCCCCTTAGAAGCATGTAGAGTCATCAAAGAAACTGCTGTTTGTCCTTCTTTTAAATTATCTAAATCAGAACTCAAGGCTGTACTTTGCAAAAATGCTGTTAAGGAAACATCCTCATTTTCTTCTTGAAATTGCAGAACGGCGTTATAAAGTTCTTGAACGTTTTGAATTCTGTCTTCTGCTTCATCTGTACCTTGGCTTTGTAAGTCTTGGACGTAACCAGATTCTTCTAACAAACCCATGACGATTTCGGAAACTGGAACTGTGGCGACTTGTTCTTGATAGCGGCCAATCATTTGGCCAAAATTATTCACCGCTTTTGCTGAACGCCCAGCTAATGTATTCACAGATGTTTCATCACTGAGAATTTCCCACAAGCTAACACCTAATTGCTGCGAGGCGTTAATTAAGTTATCAATGGTGGCTTTACCAATTCCCCGCCGCGGAGTATTGATGACGCGCAATAAACTGACTGTGTCAGATGGGTTGGCGATCGCTCTGAGATAAGCTATCACATCTTTAATTTCTTTGCGGTCATAAAATTTCATCCCCCCCACCACTGTATAAGGAATTTGATTCCTCACCAACAATTCTTCAAAGGGGCGAGATTGAGCGTTAGTGCGATACAAAATTGCAAAACTACCCCAATTTAATTCGGGATGTTGATGTTCTAAGGTGCGAATTTGGCGAATGACAAAATCTGCTTCCGCCAGTTCATCATCGGCTTTATGACAATAAATTTGTTCACCACTTCCCCGCGTTGGCTTGAGAACTTTATCAATGCGTTGGGTATTATTTTCAATTAATTCGTTCGCCGCTTGTAAAATATTTTCACAAGAGCGATAGTTTTCTTCTAACTTCACCATTGTGCGGGTATCTTCATCTGGCAAACCATCGCCGAAATCGTTCTGAAATTCTAGTAAAATGGTAAAGTCTGCCATACGGAAACTATAAATTGATTGGTCAGCATCGCCTACTACAAATACCGAGCGATTCTGCCAATTCCATTCGCTTTTTCTCTCTTCACCATTGGTCACTAACAACCGAATCAAGTCATATTGAGTGCGGTTGGTATCTTGATATTCATCTACCAAAATATGACCAAATTTGCGATGCCAATAACCTAATACTTGCTCGTTTTGTTGAAATAGCTTAGTAGGGACAAGAATTAAATCATCAAAATCGAGGGCATTGTTTTCTGCTAATTTATCTTGATAGGAACTGTAAACTTGAGCTATTACCCGTCCGCGATAATTCGGCTGGTCTTTTTCAAATTCTTGGGGTGACAAACCTTGGTTTTTGGCGTTACTAATAGCGTAGCGTACAGAACGCGGTTCAAACTTTTTATCGTCGAGGTTTAATTGTTTAGTGACGATTTCTTTAACTAAAGATTGAGCATCAGATTCATCGAAAATAGAAAAATTCCGATTCCATTTGCGCCCCTTTTCATCTTGATATTTCTCAATATCAAACCGCAAAATCCGCGAAAATAAACTGTGGAATGTGCCGCACCACAAATCTTTGATAGTTGTGCGGTAAACTTGCGATCGCAGTTTTGTTTGTTCGTGTTCTGGTAATAAATCAAATTTTGTCCCGTGTTGCGTCATCGCCAATTGTTCGGCGAATAGCTTTTGAATACGTTCCTTCATTTCTCGTGCGGCTTTGTTGGTAAAAGTCACCGCCAAGATATTTTCCGGATTGACACGGTGTTTGAGAATCAAGTTAGCGATGCGATAAGTTAGTGCGCGTGTTTTACCAGAACCAGCGCCAGCCACAACTAACAACGGGCCACAATAGTGTTCTACGGCTTGACGTTGGCTAGGGTTAAGGTGACTGAGAAAGTCAATAGTTGTAGTCATGGCGTGAGGGATGCGGGTGAGTCGCTGCTTGTTCTATGGTATTTTACCAGTGTCAACCCTGTGGTTTTAACTAGAAGAGTGCGATCGCACAAATATCAAGCCAGAGTATTCTTGTTGATCATAAAGACTAACCCAAAAACGGAAATAAGTCTTGCTAATGTGCTGTTATCAAACTTGAATATCATTCACTACAATAACAACGCTGCAATCTTGGCTTGCACTTCTTCAATCACTGTCTCTGGTAAAGACTCAACAAACTTAACATTACGAGCTTTCCAGTCTAAACACTTAATTTGATCTACAAGAATAACTCCGTAAGTCTTGAACCCTGATGGGATAATTACCTCCAAAGGATAGCCCTTTTGTTGCTTGGTGATAGGCATCAATAATGCTAAGGAAGTTTTCTCATTATAAGTATAGGGAGAAATCACAAAATCCGGCCTCACACCTTTTTGCTCATGTCCTCTTGTGGGTTCAAAGTCTAAATAAACAATATCTCCCCGATTAGGAACGTAAGGATTCACTTGTGTTACCAAACTTCATTTCCTACATTGATTCCAGTATCAACTTCAGTATGGAGATTATCTGGAGTGATTTCTTGTACCAATTCTTCAAGTGAGTATCGCTTGCGAATTTTGGGTTTCACTACTAAATTTCCATCTACCACGGCAATTTCCACTTCAGAACCTTCAGCTATTTGAATTTCTTTAGCTAAATTTTGGGGAATACGAATAGCAAGACTGTTTCCCCACTTTGTAATAGTTGCAATCATAAGACACCACTAAAATGAGTAATACTAATTCCCCAAAATATTGCTACACATAGGCAGCAGAGGGGCAGGGAGCAGGGGGAGAATTATCGATAGTCTGGATTTAGAGAATTGGTATAAAACAACTTTAAGCAATCTGGGAATTAACTACGTATATACATAGTATATACATATAATTAAACTTATTTGATTGTTTGGAACATAAACTTTACTAAACTAAATACCCCTCAAATCTCCTCAGTATAAGTCTTGCAGCAGATGGAACACCCCGACTATCTCCCACTTGTATTAAGCTTTGGTGATTAACATTGGCTTACGTACTTGTCAATGAGTACATATTGCATATACTGAACAGTATAGTGATTATAAAGTTTTGTATAGCGAGGACTAGGAATGTACATAGTACAGATTGCCTCGGAATGCGCTCCTGTAATTAAAGCAGGCGGTTTAGGGGATGTTGTCTACGGACTGAGTAGAGAATTAGAGGGCAGGGGAAATTGCGTTGAAATCATTTTGCCCATGTATGATTGTATGCGCTACGACCATATTTGGGGTCTGCATGATGCTTACAAAGACTTGTGGGTACCCTGGTACGGTGCAGCAATTCACTGTTCTGTATACTGCGGATGGGTGCATGGAAGGCTGTGCTTCTTTATTCAACCCCACTCTGAAGATAATTTCTTTAATCGCGGCTGTTATTACGGTTGTGATGATGACAATATGCGCTTTGCCTTTTTCAGCAAAGCCGCTTTAGAATTCTTAAATCAAAGCAACAAGCGACCTGATATTATCCATTGTCATGACTGGCAAACAGGCTTAATTCCCGTATTGCTGGCTGAGATTTACAAATACAATGGGATGGAATATCAGCGGACTTGCTACACCATCCACAACTTTAAGCATCAGGGAATAGGTGGTGGAGAAACGCTTGCAGCTACAGGTTTAAATCGAGAGGCTTATTATTTCCAATACGATAAGCTACGCGACAACTTCAACCCTTTTGCGTTGAACTACATGAAAGGGGGTATCGTTTACGCCAATGCAGTCACTACAGTGTCGCCAAACCATGCTGAGGAAGCTCGTTATACCGAAGTTGGTTGTGGTTTAGGACATACACTGCATTTACACCAAGATAAATTCACTGGGGTGCTTAACGGTATCGATTACGATTTTTGGAATCCTGAAATTGACCGATACATCCCCACGAACTATAGCTACGAAGATTTTGAACAAAAAATATATAACAAAAAAGCTTTGCGAGAGCGACTCTTGCTGGACGCTGCGGATAAACCAATCGTTGCTTATATCGGTCGGTTAGATAATCAAAAAGGTGTGCATTTAGTACATCATGCTATTTATCATGCACTCAGTAAAGGCGCACAGTTTGTCTTACTTGGTTCAGCTACAGAAGCCGCAATTAATACTCATTTCCACCACGAAAAAGAATTTTTAAATAATAACCCCGATGTGCATTTAGAATTGGGCTTTAATGAGGAATTATCTCACCTCATTTATGCAGGGGCGGATATGATTGTTGTTCCCAGCAATTACGAACCCTGCGGTTTAACCCAGATGATTGGTTTAAAATACGGCACAGTACCCATTGTTCGTGGTGTTGGTGGGTTAGTAAATACGGTATTTGATCGAGATTACGACCAAAATTTACCACCGGAAAAACGTAATGGTTACGTATTTTATGACACAGATAATTATGCGCTTGAGTCTGCGATGAATCGAGCAATTGATTTGTGGTATGAATCTCCTGATGAGTTCCAGCAACTAGCGATTCAGGGAATGAAATATGACTACTCATGGAACATTCCGGGAGCAGAGTATCTCAAGATTTATGAGTGGATTAGACACCGTTGGTAAGCCAGCATCATTAAATAACTTTCTCTGAGAAGCGGATTTATCTTGGGTTAATTTAATATAAATTCGATACTGTAGGGTGCGTTTCGTTATGGCGATCGCACCTTTACTAATTTATAAATCTTCAAATAATTTTTACTAGTTAAAGATTTGTTTCTTATTCTCTTAATTGTCGGGAAAGTCTCACGATGCAGCTTGAAGTTAACCAAGACTGTAGCTGGTTGCGTTAATAATTTTTCACATCTAGTGAAAGGTCAATATAATTCTCTGACTAATTGAATATCTCAAGATAGAGTTCAATCTTGTAAAACAAGCTATAGATCAAAATATAAACGTTCTCATAGCTTGATATTTTCATCATGTTTTAAGAGGTAACTATGCTCCACCACATTTCTATTTCTGTAAAAAATCCTCAGCACGTAGCTAATGTAATGGCAGAAATTATGCACGGTAAAGTAATGCCATTTTCACCTAATCCTGGTGGATATATGCTGCTTGTAGGAGATGAATTTGGCACAGGAATTGAGTTTTATCCATTGGGTAGTGAGCTTATTCCCGATAGATGGGAAGGACAAGCCGGATTTCAGCTGAATGAACATCCCGCAAATTACACATCAGTTCATGCAGCAATTTCTGTTCCCCTCAACATAGAGGAAATCGAACGCATTGGCGCACGGGAAGGCTGGCGAGTGCTTCCTTGTAGCCGTGATGGTGCTTTTGATGTGGTGGAATTTTGGCTGGAAAACCGTTTGATGTTGGAACTCCTGACACCGGAGATGACAGCAAAGTATTTGGAAGTAACAAACCCAGAGAGATTAGAACAAAGAGCTAATTCTGTTGCGGGTGTTAATATGCGTAGATAAACTTTTAAGCTGTTACCCCCTAAAAGAGGGTAACATCTAATATTTGTTGCAGCAGATACTAAACCTTTTAGTTTGGCTATTGTTGCTTGGATAGGAGGTGAAGTCATTTCCAAAATTGCTGTAGATACGCCTGAATATCTGAGAAATTATTCCAGAGAATATAGGGCTTTTTGTGTTGGTCTAAATAGTGCGCCAGGCGATCGCGGGCAAATACAATAGAAGCTTGTAAGCCTATATTTAAGTCTGTGAGGGAGTCCCCAATGGCAATTGTCTCATCAGCGGGATATTCAGCCATCACTTGCACTTTGGCGACTAATTCTGTACCACCTTCATAATCAGAATTCACCTTGAAGTAAGCACCACTACTATCTAGATCAACGGCGTGAATCGCTGCTACTCTTGGGACTATCTCACCTAAAACAACTTCTACCATTCCCCGTAATCCGCCAGACACCACCACCAAAGGGACACCTTGAAAATCCAGAAAATCTAGCAGTTCGCTAAAGCCTGGACGGATGAGTTGCGATCGGGTATATTCTAAAATTTCTCCATACTGTGCAGAGGGAATTGATTCTAAAATTTTCTTGACTCCCTCTCTTAGTGTTACGCGCTGTGCATACATTTCTGGTAGTAATTGTGCAGCAACTTCTGGTGCAAACTTTTTTAGCACCGCCACAAAGGTTTCTTCAACTGTGATTGTGCCATCAAAATCACAAAAAACAATTCGCTTCACAGCTTGAGCCTCTATCTAAAGTATGAACTTCTCTATACATATCGATAGATATATTTAGATCTGTATTTGTCACAAGTCATCCTATTAGCTTATGACTTGAGATCGATTAATAAATACAGATTTTCCATTAAAAGAATACAAGTACTAAACATTAGGAAATTCAAATAAAAATTTTGTATAGAGATTTACAAAAAAACACAATATCGTATGTTAAGTTTAATACTGATGTAGCAAAAATCAAGCTCTTAACTGGTTGGGATACTATTATGCTTTAATCAAAGATAAATCAAGTACTCATATATGTATACTAAGTAAGTTGCTAAAATCCAGATTTTATGAGCTATCAAGGGCTGATAATAAATACTTGTAAATTTTGTAACCAAATATAAATACGATACTCAGATTTAGTTTCAAACAATTGCAAACATAAACGTTAGCAAGTGCTATCTCAAGTAGTTTTGACAACTAAATTACAAAATTAATGCTCAACAAAACTTACCATGAATGTACTATCTATTACAAAGCTTGCTGTCCCAGATAGATTTTGGTACACAGGCGTTGGAAAAAAAGTCTTAATTGAGTTTGGTGGCGATCGCCCGAAAATTCTGCCAAAAGCTGGATATAGTTCAGGATTTGAAGCAACTGCCAGCTATACTGATCCCATAACAGGTAGACTTCGGTTATATAGCGATGGTCAACTAATCTTCAACGGGCAAACTCATCAAATTTTAGAAGATGGCGTTTGGGGTGCAAAAAGTTGGTCAGCAACACAAGCAGTGACAATTGTACCGACTCCTGATGGTAATCCTGACAGATTTTACATCTTTACCAACAACAACCAGGCGATATTCTACTCTATTGCAGATTTATCTAAAGGTATCAACGGCTCAGTTATTCTTTTGAACCGAAAACTCACAGGGAAACTCGATAACCCAGGAGAAGCCCTTGGTGTTGCGCCGCATAGTAATGGTAAGGCTTTCTGGTTATTGATTTTCAACGGCAGAACCGAGATCAGGGCTTACTTAGTAGATAAAAGTGGTATCAATAGCAAATATGTTTCCTCATCAATTGTGTTTCCAGAAAATCGGCTGAACCCCTTAGTTGGTAAAAGAGTTCATAAAGGTTCAATTATTTTCAGCCCCAATTGGAACAAAGTCGCCTTGGGTGTAGCCGGATTAGGAATTGCGATCGCCAAAATTGACCGGACTACAGGTAAAATCAGCCACAGTGATTTTTTAATTCGTGGTTCCGCTGGTTATTCCTGCGCCTTCTCACCTGACAGTACAAAGTTGTATTACGCTAAAGGTGATTGGGAGTTTGGCCAGTGGAGTAAACATACCTTAGAAGGTTGGAATGCGACTCCACATCAAATGGATTTAGTCACCGAGATAGAAACCGAAATTGATACCCTAGCTATTGGTGATGTAACTGGCTATTCTGGGCCGAGGTTAGCACCTGACGGCAAAATCTACTGGACAGGCCAAGGTAAATCTTCCCTAGCTGTGGTAGAAAACCCCAACGCACCAGGATATGCTCTCCGATTCCACCCTGATGGTTTACCCTTGGGAAATGGTGTATTTGGTAGTTGGAACTTACCAACACAAACATTTAGTTTTTTGACATAATTCTTGGTCTAAACATATAAGGATTCTCAATAGTTCACTGTGTCATGGTAGAGAAGTGTCTAGTTCTGCGATCGCCGTATAACTCAGGTTATAGTGGGATTTTCTTTCTGAAAAAGAACACGCCAGATACAGTGAAATGAAATATATTAAGCGTCACGTTAAATGGATTGAACTCATTGTCGAAGTTATTTTTTTAATAGTATTATTTCTACTAGGACTCTTCCTAGAATATGAATTTGCTGCTTCCTTGTTCTGGCAATTTTACTTATTTATGGCTGTTTTAGCCCTAATCTTACTCTTGCCAATATACTTAAAATCTCGGCGTAAACAAGAATTGTGGCTGTTCATTGGTTTCAATATTAGTCTATTAACTCTACATTTTTTGACTCTCAATCCTGTAAAACCTTTCACAAAGTTTTATCTCGACGCTAAAAATGGGATGACAATTCAGGAGGTTCAAAGCTTATTTAACCAGCGTTTTCCCCAAGGGGGAAGATTTCCGCAACCGGAATGGGCATTAAATGATGAACATAATGATGGTGTCTGGGAAAATCGTGACCCTCAAGAAAAAGGCTTTGTCGCTATACCTGACCAGAATTTAAATTACATTCTTGACCCAAACAATGGTGATTACAATGCGGAAATAGTGACTGTTTATTTCCAAGATGGCAAAGTGGTAGGAGCTAAATATTTGCCTGATTGATACTCAGCACTTAGTGATTATTCACCCACATAAGTGCCTAAAGCGCGAGCGCTTTGCACCAAATAACCGCCAGGGTCTACGGGTGAGGGACTTTTAGCCACTACATCTGCAATGGGAACAGCGACAACTTGACCATTTTGCCAAGCTACCATCTGGTCATATTTTTCTTGCGCGATTAAATCGACAGCAGCTTTGCCAAAGACTGTAGCTGTTAATCTGTCTAAAGCCGAAGGAATTCCACCTCGCTGAATGTGACCTAAAACCGAAACTCGCGTATCAACTTGATGGCTAGTACATTGCGTAATTTGGTCAGCAATATATTGTCCCATCCCACATTTTAATGATGGGTATTTACCATTTACGTCTAAACTACAACTATTACCAAAATCTGCTGTCATTGGAGAAATGCCTTCCGCAACCACCACAATGGCAAATTTTCGTCGCCAAATATTTCGCAGTTCGTCAAGATGTTGACATAAATCAGGAATTGTGTATGTTAATTCCGGGATTAAAATTACATCTGCGCCGCCTGCGATACCTGCGTATAAAGCCAAATGTCCAGCTGTGCGCCCCATAACTTCGACAATCATCACGCGATCGTGGCTGGCGGCGGTAAATGTGAGACGATTGAGAGCATCGACAATTGTATTCACAGCCGAATCAAATCCGATCGCTCTTTCTGTTAAAGCAACGTCATTATCTATGGTTTTGGGGATGGTGATTAAATTCCAATTGCCCAGAGTAGCTAGTTGATGGATGATGTTCATACTGCCATCACCACCAATGGCAATCAAGGCATCTAATTTTAATTCTGCATAACTAGCAATCATCTCACTAGCACGGGCTAGGGTATCGCCTTTATTGATTGTGCCGAGGATAGTACCACCCATATTCAGCAGGGGATCGATACCGCGTAAATCCCAACCGTGAACACTGAGTGCGATCGCTTGTCGCTCTAATAAACCTTGTGTAGCATAAGGAATACCAACAACTTCCCAATTGTATGTGAGTGTGGCATGGCTCACAACCGCACGAATTACACAGTTCAACCCCGGACAGTCGCCGCCACTAGTCAAAATACCAATACGTTTTTTCATAGTCAATGGTCATTGGTCATTGGTCAAAAGGCAGAAGGCAGGGGGCAGAAGAATGAAATTTCATACTTCATCTCATCCGTGATAATAAGACGGCTCATAAATTCGCCCCCATTCTGGTTTGTAAGTCTGCAAAGCCTTCATATATTGAGCGCGTTCAAAGGCGTTAGGATTAGGACAATTTTTCTGGCTCATACTTCCTTGCAATTGCTGGACGGATTCATATTCGTGTTTTTCCATCCATTCGCGCATTTCTTCTTCAATACAGCGGATGTGATTAATGCCTTGACGCAGCAGTACAGAACACAACATGGTAATATTTGCCCCAACCATCAGCATTTTTAAGACATCAAGGGCGTTATGAATCCCACTAGTTGCGGCTAAGTCAGCATTGATGCGATCGTAGAGAATAGCAATCCAGCGCAGAGGTAAGCGAATATCTTGGGGAGTGCTTAACAGTACATTTGGTTGTACTTCTAAGGTTTCGAGGTTGATATCTGGTTGATAAAATCGGTTGAACAACACCAAAGCATCAGCCCCAGCCTGATCTATACGCTTGGCCATATTTGCCATATTGGTAAAATATGGACTCAATTTGACTGCAATAGGAATATTTACAGAAGATTTGACTTTATGCACCATGTTTGCATAACCTTGCTCTATTTCTTCGGCTGTTACTTTTGTGTCAGTTTGAACGTAATAAGTATTTAATTCTAGTGCTGATGCACCTGCTTGTTCTACAAGTCTGGCGTAGTCAGTCCATCCACTCAATGAAGAACCATTCAAGCTGGCAATAATGGGGATATCTACCCTTTCCTTGGCGTGGCGAATTAGTTCTAAATATTCTTCTGGGCCGATGCGAAATCTATCTGGTTCGGGAAAATAAGTCAAAGATTCAGCAAAGCTTTCTGTGCCATAAGTTAAGTGATGATGCAGTTCATAGCTTTCCATACTTAACTGTTCTTCAAACAGTGAGTGCATAACTACTGCACCCGCGCCAGCATCTTCCATCCGTTGAAGATTATCAATCTCTTCAGTTAATGGCGATGATGAGGGGACAAGAGGCGATCGCAATTTCATCCCCATGTATGTTGTAGTTAGATCCATATCACTTTATTCCTAGATAGCTGAGTAAGAAGGCAGGGGGCAGAAGGCAGGAGGCAGAAGGCAGAAGGCAAAAGGCAAAAGGCAAAAGGCAAAAGGCAAAAGGCAAAAGGTTAAAAGATGAACGAACTTTCAGACTTCAGACTTCACACTTCATACTTTTCTGCTGCTAAGTATTGATAGGTTTGCCATCTGGTATTTACATCGGCTTGTGCTTCTTGGAGTAATTGTTTGGCTGCTTCTGGGTTAATTTTGGTCAACATTTTGAAGCGGTTTTCGAGATACATTGATTGTTCTAGCGGTAGTTTTGGTGTACGCGAATCAAGTTGTAAGGGATTTTCGCCCAGGTTGCGGAGTTCGGGGTTATAGCGATACAGTAGCCATCGGCCTGAATCTACGGCGGCTTTTTGATTTTGCATAGCTGTACTCAAGTCAATACCGTGGGCAATGCAATGACTGTAGGCGATAATCAACGATGGCCCAGAATAAGCCTCAGCTTCTAAAAATGCTTTGAGTGTATGTTCATCTCTTGCACCCATCGCTACACTCGCAACGTAGACATTACCGTATGTCATGGCGATTAAACCTAAGTCTTTTTTCGCAGAAGGTTTACCACCAGCAGCAAATTTGGCGACGGCTGCTTTGGGTGTAGATTTAGACATTTGCCCGCCCGTGTTGGAATACACTTCGGTATCGAGAACTAAAATATTCACATTTTGACCACTGGCTAAAACGTGATCTATTCCTCCAAAGCCGATGTCATAAGCCCAACCATCACCGCCAATAATCCAGACACTCTTTTTTACGAGGTAGTCGGCAATACTCAGCAGTTGCTTGGCGTGGGGATGATTAAGTGTTTCTAGCTTTTGCTTGAGAATAGCAATGCGATCGCGTTGTTCGCAAATATCAGCTTCATCTTTCTGTACCGCGTTGAGAATACTATTTGCAAGTTCTTCGCCTACTACTGGTGCGAGTAAAGTCAGCAATTCGGTGGCGAATTGGGCTTGTTTATCAATAGAAATGCGAAAACCTAAACCAAATTCGGCGTTATCTTCAAATAAACTGTTAGACCAAGCGGGGCCGCGTCCTGCGGCGTTTTGTGTCCAAGGTGTGGTGGGTAAGTTCCCGCCATAAATCGAAGAACAACCTGTGGCGTTAGCAACTATCATGCGATCGCCAAACAACTGTGTTGCTAATTTAATATAGGGAGTTTCCCCGCAACCGCCGCAAGCACCAGAAAATTCAAATAGCGGTTCTTGCATTTGCTGTTGGTTGATATGATTTAGCTTCAAGTTGCGTCTATCAGGGTTGGGAAGATTCAAAAAGAACTCCCAATTTTGCCGTTCAGCTTCCCGCAATGGACGCTGAGGTTCCATATTGATGGCTTTTTTGCGCGTTTCGGTTTTATTCTTCGCCGGACATACATCAACACAAATACCGCAACCTGTACAATCTTCTGCTGCTACTTGGATGGTATATTTCAAACCGTGCCAATCATGGTCTTTAGCATTGGTACTCTTAAAAGTTGGCGGTGCATTTTCTAGTTGCTGCGGTTCGTAAACCTTGCTGCGGATAACGCTATGGGGACATACCATTACACATTTGCCACACTGCACGCAGACATCCGTGTCCCATACAGGAATTTCTTGGGTAATGTTGCGTTTTTCCCATTTTGCTGTTCCAGTGGGATAAGTCCCATCCACAGGTAACGCACTCACAGGTAAATCATCACCACATTTAGCAATCATTTTCCCCAAAACTTCTCGCACAAAAGCTGGTGCTGTATCAGGTACAGGCTGGCGTAGTTCAATGTGACTATCTACACTTGTAGGAACTTGGATTTCGTGGAGATTATCTAAGGTGCGGTCTACGGCGTTGAGGTTCATTTGCACGATTTCGTTGCCTTTTTTACCGTAGGATTTAATAATTGATTGCTTAATATGAGCGATCGCTTCTTCTCGTGGCAACACACCAGACAATGCAAAAAAGCATACTTGCATTACCGTATTAATTCTGCCACCCATCCCCGCTTCACGGGCAACTTTATAAGCGTTAATTACATAAAATTTGAGTTGTTTCTCGATAATTTGTGTTTGTACTAATCTCGGTAATTTCTGCCAAACATCCTCTAAGCTATAAGGACTATTTAATAAGAAAGTACCACCAGGGATAATATGCGCCAACATATCAAACTGTTCTAAAAATCCCCATTGGTGACAGGCGACAAAGTTGGCTTGGCTAATTAAATAAGTAGAGTGAATAGGTTGAGAACCGAAACGCAGATGAGAAACCGTCACCGAACCAGATTTTTTTGAGTCATAGACAAAATAACCTTGGGCGTAATTATCGGTTTCCT
This sequence comes from Nostoc sp. C96, assembly GCF_059384975.1. Taxonomy (NCBI): domain Bacteria; kingdom Bacillati; phylum Cyanobacteriota; class Cyanophyceae; order Nostocales; family Nostocaceae; genus Nostoc; species Nostoc sp. C96. Next base: position 5,778,312 of record NZ_CM182020.1, read on the forward strand.
CGCCAATAATTTTGATGGAGTTTTTATTTGCACCCACAGTTCCATCGGAACCTAAACCATAGAAAATTGCGCGGACTATATTATCAGGTTCGATGTAAAATTCTGGGTCATAATCTAAGCTGGTGTGAGTGACATCATCGTTAATCCCGATGGTGAAATGATTTTTGGGTTTAGTCTCTGCCAAATTATCAAACACAGCTTTTATCATCGCTGGTGTGAATTCTTTGGAAGATAAACCATATCTTCCCCCCACTACTTGAGGTAATTCCTCCCCTGCACCCCAAACTTCATGCAAAGCTGTAACAACATCTAAATATAATGGTTCACCGGATGCGCCGGGTTCTTTAGTTCGGTCTAAAACTGCTATGCTGCGAGTAGTGGCGGGTAATGCAGCGATAAATCTTTGACTATCAAAGGGACGATACAGTCGTACTTTAACTACGCCGACTTTTTCACCACGGGCATTGAGATAATCTACGGTTTCTTGGACGGCTTCGCAACCAGAACCCATAATAACGATGATTCTTTCGGCGGTGGAGTCGCCATAATATTCAAATAATTGGTATTGTCGCTCTGTCATTTGGGCGAACTCATCCATCACTTTTTGGGTGATTTCTGGACAAGCATCATAATAAGAATTAACTGTTTCCCTAGCTTGAAAATAAACATCAGGGTTTTGCGCTGTACCCCGTAACACTGGTTTATCGGGAGTCAGGGCGCGGGAACGATGGGCAAAAACTAATTCATTGGGGATGAAGGCGCGTAAATCATCCTCATTTAACAGTTCTAATTTATTAACTTCGTGGGAAGTACGAAAACCATCAAAGAAATGTAAAAAAGGGATGCGTGATTCTAAACTTGCTCTAGTAGAAATTAAAGCAAAGTCATGGGCTTCTTGCACAGAGGCGGCGCATAACATAGCAAAACCAGTACCACGGGTTGCCATAACATCACTATGGTCGCCAAAAATTGATAGACCTTGGGCGGCGAGCGATCGCGCCGCAATATGAAATACTGTAGGTGTGAGTTCTCCCGCTATTTTGTACATATTCGGGATCATCAACAATAATCCCTGGGATGCGGTGAATGTGGTTGTCAGAGAACCCGTTTGCAACGCCCCATGTACAGCACCAGCCACGCCGCCTTCACTCTGCATCTGCACTACTGTTGGTACAGTTCCCCAAATATTGGGTTTATTTTCACTCGCCCAAGCATCCGCCCATTCAGCCATCGGCGAAGAAGGCGTAATGGGATAAATTGCTATGACTTCATTTAGTCGATAGACAACTTGGGCGACAGCCTCATTACCATCTATGGTTGCAAAGGTTCTCTTGTTCATCGTTCTGCATTCCCCTGAGTTAAAAGAAAGTGCTGAGTAAAAATACTAGTTCCTAGAGCATCGATTCACTAATCAAAAACCTAACCCCCAGCCCCCTTTCCTAGTAGGAAAGGGGGTAGCTCAATACCCGTCTCCGATGCAGAGAGGGTTAGAGGGAGAGGTTCTTTCAGAATTACTGAATTGGTGTTCTAGTACATATCGGCGAAAATAAAACATTGATTCATTTCAAACTTCCGCCTTTTTGTACTAGCCTGTCTTTCTTCTAGACTTTGCTGTTTCTAACTTGAAGTTAGAACAGAAATTTGAGGAACTTGTGAGGACAATATACAAGGGATAGTATGTAGTGATTTCTGGCTTAATTTGCACATTTGAGAACCACTATTGAGTCAGGCTTTGACCAATATCTTCAAAATATGCGTCTTGGATATGAGAATTTTTGCTTCGTCCTAACAATCTTAAGTGTAATAGATTATACAAAAATATTATAATTGCTTCTAAACATCCTGTTTTTGAGATAGGCTCTCAATTCCTCGACTTTACATCAATTTACTGATTGTAGCTGGGTGTGACAATTAAGCCGCTTCTTGGGCATACTAGCTTTACAGCGTTAAATTATACTGCGAGGTAAGTAGAAATGGTAGACAAAAATTCCACTCCCGTCATCCCTGGATATGAAATTAGGTAGAAGAATAGACATAAAGTCTTTTCCCAATTTTGGAAATAATTTAAGCATCGTTAACGTTATTTACTGTTCACATAGCAATACTATCCAGGCACAACTTGTAGAACACGGCTCATGAAAGGTATAAGTTCACTTTCTCTGACACAAAAATCTCCAGTCATTCTAGTAGCTGATGATGATCCAGTCATCCGAGTGACATTGCGACGAATTATGGAAAATGAAGGCTATCAGGTGGTTGAAGTTTCTAATGGTAAGCAATGTTTAGATGCTTATGAAACTGTTAAGCCAGATATCATTTTACTAGATGCTATCATGCCTGTGATGGATGGTTTTACATGTTGTCAACAGCTATTGCAAATTAACAAAAATAAGTTGAAATCAGCGCTAACAACGTTTAACAATGACTTGGAGATACATGATATTTTAATTTCCAAACTTTGGAAACATACTCCAATTTTGATGATTACAAATTTAGATGATGAATATTCTATTAATCGTGCTTTTGATGTCGGTGTAATCAATTTTATTAGCAAGCCGATTCAACTAACAGTATTACGTCGACAGTTGCGACAATTACTCAAACAAGCCCAAGTTTACAAACAACTAGAGGCGGCCAATCAGGCTTTACAGGAATTAGCGAACGTAGATAGTTTAACTGGTTTGGCTAATCGTCGTTGTTTTGATGACTACCTCAATACTCAGTGGATTAATTTAGCTCAACAAGAGTCTCCTTTATCTTTGATTCTCTGTGACATTGACTTTTTTAAATTTTATAACGACAAATATGGCCATCCTGTAGGAGATATTTGTTTACAGAAAGTAGGTAATGCGTTACACTCTACAGTTCAAAAATATCAAGATTTAGTAGCCCGTTATGGTGGAGAAGAATTCGCAGTTATTATGCCAAATACTCATGCGGCTGGGGCTGTTCATATTGCCCATTTAATACAATCTGAAGTCAGAGACTTACAAATTATTCATGACGGGTCTTTAATTAGTCAGTATGTTAGTTTGAGCTTAGGAGTAGCAACTGTTATTCCTACGTGGGAATCTTCGCCTCTAGATTTAATTGTGGATGCAGATAAGGCACTTTACCAAGCAAAAGAGGCAGGGCGCAATCGCATTGTTTCTAATATTAAAATGATGGTTTAAAATTTCAGTTATTATTCAGCTAATACAAAGCATTCACTCATTACATCTGTCACCTGTCACATATACTCTACGATATACTGCACAATAAATGTAGTTCGTTGTGGTGACTACCAACAAATGCCAACTACACTTGCAGACGCGCAAAATTTAGTTTCTGACCTCATCTCCCGCTACTCATCCCGTGTAGATTATTTGATGATTCGCCTAGAGGAAGCAGAAGGGACTGATATCTTGTTGCGTGGCGACAAGGTAGAAACCCTGAGTGAAGGTATTTCTATTGGTGGACATATTCGTGCTTGTTATAAAGGTGGCTGGGGTTTAAGCAGTTTTAACCAGCTTTCTACTATTAAAGAACGGATTGAAGAAGCGATCGCAGCTGCTTTGATGGTGGGTGATGAAGAAACTTTACTAGCTCCTATTGATCCAGTGCAAGCCATCTGTCAACTACCGCTAACAGGTACAGATCCGCGTAAAGTTAGCTTATCGCAGAAAAAAGAATTGTGCGATCGCTATACTCAACTATTAAAAAGTGTTGACCCCCAAATTACTACAACTTCTGTCCGTTACGGTGACAGCGCCCAAAGAATCATTATTGCCACCTCCGAAGGTACACTGATTGAGCAATCTTGGGTAGATATGGAAATGCGCTTTGCAGCGACTGCAAGAAATGGCGAAACTGTCCAAACTGGAAGGGAAACTACTGGTTCTCGCAAAGCCTACGAAGATTTAGTTAATTTAGATGAACAAGTAAAAAGTTCGGCTCAAAGGGCGGTTGCGGCTTTATCTCTCCCATCAGTTAAAGGTAATACCTACACCGTAGTTATTGACCCAATCCTCACAGGTTTATTTGTTCATGAAGCTTTTGGCCATCTTTCTGAAGCAGATATGGCTTACGAAAATCCCGACTTACTAGAAGTAATGACCATCGGGCGGCGGTTTGGGCCAAAAGAACTGCAAATTTTTGATGGTGCAGCCCCAGAAGGACATCGCGGAAGTTATTTTTATGATGATGAAGGGACACCCGCTACTACCACCCAACTCATCCAAGATGGAATTTTAGTTGGTCGGTTACATTCTCGTGAAACCGCAGGTAAATTAGACGAAGCCCCCACTGGTAACGCCCGTTGTCTCAATTATCACTTTAGCCCCATTGTCCGCATGACCAATACCTGGATAGAACCGGGAAAAACCCCAGTTGCAGATTTATTTACAGGTATCAAAGAAGGCGTTTATGCTCGTAACTGGCTAGGCGGGATGACTAATGGCGAAATGTTTACCTTTAGCGCCGGGGAAGCATGGATGATTAGAAACGGTAAAATTGCTGAACCCGTTAAAGATGTGACACTTTCGGGTAATGTTTTTCAAACCCTGGCTGATATTGAAGCAATTGGTGATGACTTCTACTGGGATGAGTCTGGTGGTTGCGGTAAAGGTGGACAAAATGGTTTACCTGTAGGTTGCGGTGGCCCCAGTCTGCGAATTAGAGATGTAGTTGTCGGTGGAGAAACCTAGTACAACAAAGCAAAAGGCAAAAGTCAAAAGGCAAAAGGAAATAATAGTGATATCACAAGCCTTTTCGCAATTCCAGATGGTCTGTTTATTTACGCCGACCCTAGGTAATTTGTAATTCGTAATTTGTAATTTGTAATTAGCAACTACGAGTTATCAATTACGAATTATCTATCACTTTTTTGAGTAAAGCCATCCACATATCTGGCGGATCGGCATAATAATCTATTTCTTCAACTTGATATCGAGTTAATTCAACACCACGCCGCAAAATAATATAATCACAAGGCTTAATGCCTTTGCCTACCCCTGTCATTTGTCCTTCTAGACCTTGATTTATCGACTCAAATACGTAATCTCTGCCTTTAACAAATTGACTGTAGTCATGTGTTTTGTACTTTTGGGCAGGCTCATTTGTGGAAATAATTAATAGCGGCAACCAATTAAAAAAATTGAAACTTAAATTCATGGCTTTTTTGATACAAATTTAATATTTTGTCAAGGTTGTTTCTATAAAACAGAGCAATAATATCATTTACAGTTAATTAGTTATGCTTCGGGCATCTGTGCAAAAATCGTAAAACTCTCTTTACCCCTATACCCAACAATAATTTTATAAGCGATATTCAGAATTGATCCAAGTTTTTTGTAGACCTAATTCTGAATTTTGATTGTTTAATTTTTATCTCAAGATTCTATCTGTGTTGCTGATGATGCCAAGCATATTATTCTTAAACTATTGACTTTCCTGTTTTCAACTCCTAAACTACGCATTTACTACATAAAGTACAGGAGTATAAACCGTAGTGTCCACAGTAAATTTACTAAAGTAATAATGTAGAATTATTAAGGGATAAGTCTTGTTTACCTGACTTTAAATTATTGATGAATATAAAAATTTCCAATTACATTGGAGTGTAATTTATATGAATTCTTGTATACATTTATGCCTAAACAACTTTAGCCTTGTTTAAAGCAACATCTACCTGAAGTAGCAGTGATTCTAGGGTAGAAGAGTTATCTAAAACAACATCTGCAAGATCTATTTTTTCTCCCAAAGGTAATTGGCTGGTAATTCGTACTTGTGCTTGTTCTGGATGAAGATGATTTCTCTGGATTAATCTTTGCAACTGTTCTGCTTCCGAACAACTTACTACCCAAATTTCTGTAACTAAATGTGTCATCTGTGCTTCAAACAACAGTGGAATAACTAACACCAGAGTTTCCGTAGTAGATGTAGTAATTGCTTGCAGAAAACAGTTTTTGACATAAGGGTGAATCAACTCTTCAACCCATTGGCGTTCTTGTTGATTTTGAAAGATAATTTCCCCTAGTTGCTGACGGTTGAGATTACCATTAGGAAGTAATATTTGTTCACCGTAACGTTGAGCGATCGCCTGTAAAATAGGTGAACCAATAGAAACTGCATCCCTAGCATAAATATCCGCATCAAAAATCGGCAGGTGATAAGCACTAGCTAAATAATTAGCAACGGTGGTTTTACCGGTAGCAATTCCTCCAGTTAAGCCGATGATGCGTTTGGTCATTGGTCAATAGTTAAAAGTGCTGAGTAGTAGTATATTCTTCCCCTGGACTTCATACTTCACACTTCATACTTTTTCACCAAGGCTTGAGTTAGCCCATCTAAGGTATATTCTTCAGCCTCAACATCTACCCGTCCGAATAAAGCATGACAAGTTTTAGAAGTTTGAGGGCCAATGGAAGCAATGCAAACATCATGTAAATTGACAACAGAGTTATTAGCAAATGTGTTGTCTATAATTTGACAGAAAAATTGTACAGTTTTAGAACTCGCAAAGGTAATAATATCTACTTGATGATTTTGTAAAGCTAATTTGGCTGATTCTGGGATACTACTGGGACAGCAAGATTGATATGCTGCAACTTCAACGACTTCTGCGCCCTTGGCTGTTAATTCTTTGACTAAAATTTCTCGACCACCAGTTTCGACCCTGGGGAATAAAATCTTTTTACCTAACAAAGCTTCGGGAAAGTTTTCTACTAAAGAATCTGCAACAAAGTTAGGGGGAATAAAATCTGGTTTTAGGGCTTGTTGTCTGAGACATTGGGCGGTTTTTTCCCCAACAACTGCAATTTTCACATTAGCCAAAGCGCGAGAATCTTGACCCAATGCTTTTAATCTGGCAAAAAAGTATTCAATACCGTTGGTTGAAGTGAGAATTAACCAGTCGAAGTCCGATAAACTAGCGATCGCACGATCTAAATCTGTCCAACTAGAAGGCGGGCCGATTTCTAACGTGGGCATTTCAATGACTTTAGCACCAACCGCCTGGAGGCGATCGCTAAATTCGCTCGACTGTCCCACAGAACGAGTAACTAAGATAGTTTTTCCAGCGAGGGGAAGGTGGTTGGACATAGTGGCGCGACTGGGAATAATTGCTGTAGTGGAATCTTCAGAATTTATTGTCTCAGATTGTAAGTACTGCCGCAGTCCAACAACTTCACCAATGACAATTACCACTGGCGAAAGTGATAACCCTGCGGTTTTTTCTAAAATATTGTTGAGTTGACCAGTCCAAATTTGTTGATTTGGCGTTCCTGCCCAACGGATAATAGCAATGGGAGTGAGGGGCGATCGCTTACGCCGCAATAATTGATGTAAAATCTCTGGTAGATTTTGTCCCCCCATCAAAATTACTAGCGTCTCTAACCGTGACAGCGCCTCCCAGTCCAACGCATCTGGTTCGTGGGCGGTCAACACAGCAAAACACCGACTCATCACCGGGTCTGTCAACGGAATTCCCGCAAACAACGGCGCTGCTAAAGCCGAAGAAATTCCCGGTATCACTTCAAACTCACAACCAGCAGCTTTCAAGGCTTCAATTTCGGCAGTACAGCGGCCAAAAATAAATGGGTCGCCTGATTTTAACCTGACAACTTGTTGACCAGCTTGACAGTGCTGTACTAATAATTTGTTAATTTCCCCTTGGGGTGTACTGGGTTTACCACCACGCTTACCCACATCTAACTTCAGACAATTCGCTGGTACACACTCCAATAATTGCTCATCTACCAAAGCATCGTAAACCAACACCTCAGCCACAGCCAAGAGATGATAAGCCTTGACTGTCAAGTACGCCACATCTCCCGGCCCTGCACCTACGAGGTAAACTTTGCCATGTTTTTTAGTCATGATCTGAGATTAATGCGATCGGACAGAAAAATTTGATCACAGAAGGCAAGATGATTATCGATGAGTTAGCGATCATAGAATAATCTATATACAGATAAATTGCTTCGGCAAATACGAAATCCTTAACCGTCAAGAAATAACCTTACTATTTACAGAAGGTTTTGTTAAGGTATGCCCCTTCTAATTTAGTTTTTTAAGGAAGTGTTGATATGAGTATCCCACTTGTAGAACAGTCCGCAGAAGAAAAACTGATAACTCTCAAAGATGTTTCCTGGGAGCAATTCAAAGGAATTGAAGCCCAGCTATTGGATAACCACAATGTCCGATTGTCTTATTTATCAGGAATGTTAGAAATTATGTCTCCAATTGGTGAAGAACATGAATATGTGGAAAGAACTCTCGGTTATTTATTAGAAGCTTATATGAGAGAGTTGGGTATCCGTTTTTATGGTCGTGGTGGCTACACTTTAGAAGAGCCAGGCTATGCTTCAGGTACACCAGATGAATCCTATAGCATTGGCACAAAAAAAGAAGTTCCAGACATAGTAATTGAAGTTATCATCACCAGTGGAACCATTAACAGAAAAGAGTTATATAAACCTAAAAAAGTACCAGAAGTTTGGTTTTGGAAATCTAATACTATCAAAATATTCCGCCTGAGCGAACAGGGTGAGTATGAAGAAGTCGAGCGTAGTGAGTTTTTTCCTAATTTAGATCCCAGTATATTGCTACAGTATATTGTCATACCTGACCAGTATGATGCTGTACAGCAATTTATTCAGGCTATTCGCAATCAACTAGTTTGAAAACTGCAATTGTGATAGATAGCCTTTTATTATGCCCAACTTTCTCACTACAAATTTACCTTTAACCAGCCAAAAATTTCACCTACTGTCAACTGTAACTCTTGGCAGAAATTTGGTACGGGTAAAAGGCTATCAAGTGCTTCAAAAGCTAAAGGTTGTTTTCCCGCAGGATAAACAGCAATAAATCGCTCATCAGGGTCAATTAACCAACCCATTTGAGTGCCGTGATTGAGAGCGTGTAAGATTTTCTTTGTAACTTTCGTATGGCTTTGTTCTGGGGAAAGAATTTCGATCATCCAATCGGGTGCGATGGTAAATGTATTAGCAATATCACCATTTTCATCAATAGGAAGTCTTGTCCAAGAAAATACAGCGACATCGGGAACTATAGAAATTCCGCCAAATATACAGCGTAATTCGGGAAAAGCCCAACCCATTTTTTGGACTTTTACAACAGCATTAATTTTAGGACATATTTCTCCTTGAATAGTGCTATGCTTTCCTTGCGGTATGGGTTTTTGAATTACTTGACCGTCGATGTATTCTGAGCTTGGTTGAGTTTCTGGTAGTGCGAGAAACTCTGCTATGGTCAATGTTTTATTTGGTGTTTGTACCATAGAGACTCAACTTAAAATGATAATCAATCTCAGGTTGATTTGGCGTTGATTTTTGCCAATAACTGAGCAACTTTTTGGGCTTTTTCTGGTTGACGTTTTTGAAATAATGCTTGGGCTGTTTGCAGATTAGTTTTAGCTGCTTCTGGTTGATTTTGCTGAATTAAAACATTGGCTAGGCGCAAATACGCTTCAGGGTTTTTGGGACTGCGACGAATGACTTCTTGGAATAATTCTGTGGCTTCAGAAACTTTATCTTGTTGATATAAAACATCACCTAAAAATAAGCGAACTACATCATTAGTAGAATTGATAGCAATAACTTTACGAAATTCTGCTTCTGCACCTACATAGTCTTTTTGCTGATAAAGATTAATACCTTTTTGAAAATAGTTGGAGGTGATTAAGGTTTTCCAGGCAAAATAAATCAGCAAGAAAATACTAGCAATTACTACCAAGGTGGCAAGAATATCATTTACTGGAAGAGTGTCTAGCATGATTTTAAGCCAACAAACAGGCGATGGGAAATATTAAATATTCTAAGAAAAAGAGTTTCCAAATGAATTGATAGAAACGCGCGATCGCTCGTTTATCTTGTAAGTCTACGCTTAAACTGCGAAACCACATCACACACAGCAATATTAAATGGGTAATCACCAAAAATGCTGAGTTCACTGACTGGAGATGCAGTACCCCCGCCAACATCATACCTAAATAGCAGAGGGTGAGTACCCAAAGCGCCAAGTTAAATACAGAATGAGTTCCCAGTTGAATTGTAAAAGTAGAGATGTTGTACAAGCGATCGCCTTCTATATCAGGGATATCTTTAAAAATTGCGATCGCAAAGGTAAACACTAAGATAAATATCGTCAGTATCCACACCGCTGGCGGAATTAATTCTTTACTTTGCAACACCCAATTAAAATGCAAAAATAAACCCAAATTGACAATTGTCCCCCGGACAGAAAAAATGCAGAGTGCTGCCCAAAATGGAAACTGTTTTAAGCGAATTGGTGGTAAAGAATAAGCTGTACCAATTGCCAAGCTTGAAGCTACCATTCCCAACAAAAATGGCCCATTTAACCAGGCAATTACTAGTGCTAAAATCCCCGTAGTTATGACAATAAATTGCCCTACTCTTCGAGAAAACTCTCCAGATGCTAGTGGTAAATGTGGCTTGTTAATCTTATCTATCTCCACATCTTCTAGCTGATTTAACCCAACAATGTAAACATTGCCACATAAGCAAGCAATCCATGCACCTAAAACTGGCAATAGGGAATTAGAAATGGGAAATAGAGAATCAACACGGTGACTAATGGCAAGGGCAATAAAATATAAACCCAATACACTGAGACTTGTGCCAATAATTGTGTGCGGACGCGAAAACTTCCAAAAGGCATATAACCAATTGAATGGCAAAGGTTTGCGTGATAAATGGCTGTTTTGAGAACTCTGACTCATGAGTAGCTTAGATTCAGTATTCCGGCTTACTGTTAATCATTGTTACAGAATTGGCTCATTAACAACAGCCAAAGGTTGAGATGCAATTGTTTTGGTGGACATCTTGAGGGAAGATAAATGTACGCTATTAAAATTCATCACAGTCATTTTCTAATAAAATACTAATCTGTGTATTATTACTGTGGTCGATGGGAATTAGGGGTAGTAGTGATTCACTGGCTGGCTATTTATGGTTGTAAATAATACACCATCGTACCAGTAAATTTTGGTAATCAAGCCAGCAATGCCAGCTAAGGTAAAGACTTGGTAAACTAGCTTTTAGACACAATGTATATTAGACACTAATAGATACTGGTTACGTCATCCATAATTGACGGGATGAATTTTGTTTGAGTTTCTCCGGTGCAGAAAATTCGATGTGCAGCATTGAATGAACAACTACCAATTAACCATTCCTCTAGTAAACGTGAATACTTCAAGGCTATATGGCTAATCAATTCCATCACAAAAACAGGCGATGGCGTGTGTGGGTAGGTGAAAAATCATTCAACCCGATGAAACTCTTGACTTTGAAAGGTTGGCGGCGCAGTTTGCAGCGACTGGTGCCAATTTTGATGTTAGTGTCTTTCATGGCAGTATTGTTAGTTGATGGGCTAAAACCTGCGATCGCTCAACTACCACGCCAAGAAATCCGCGGTGTGTGGATGACCAATAATGATTTTAATGTTCTGCGCGATCGCACCAAAGTGCAGGAAGCAGTTAAACACCTACAACGCCTTAATTTCAACACTATCTATCCCGTGGTGTGGAACTCTGGTTATGCTCTATATCCCAGCGCCACCGCCCAACGCGCAGGTATTCAACCTTTTATCACCCGTGGTTCAGATGGACAAGATATCCTCGCAGATCTAATTAACCAAGCCCATCGTCAAGGGCTGTTAGTCATACCTTGGTTTGAGTTTGGGTTCATGGCTCCGCCAACATCCGAGTTAGCCTTAAATCATCCAGAGTGGTTGACCAAAAAGCGCAATGGTAGTGAAACTTCCATGAGTGCGGCGGGTGAAGTTGTCTGGCTAAATCCTTTCCATCCCCAAGTCCAACAATTCATTAGCAACTTGGTGCTAGAAGTTGTCACTCAATATGATGCAGATGGTATTCAGTTTGATGACCATACAAGTTTGCCCCATGAATTTGGTTATGACAAATACACAGTCGCTTTATACACTCAAGAAACCAAAAACAATCCCCCTGCAAACCCTAATGACCCAGCATGGGTAAAGTGGCGAGCAGATAAAATTACCGCTTTCATGGCACAACTCAACCAAGCAGTGAAAGCCAGAAAACCCAATGCTATTTTCTCTGTTTCTCCAAATTATTATGACTTTGCTTACAAGTTTCACCTGCAAGATTGGCTGGCTTGGATAAGGCAAAATATTGTGGATGAACTAGTTGTGCAAGTTTATCGTCCTGATTTGCAAAGTTTTATCGCCAATATCGGCCGCAGCGAAATTCAAGAAGCGCAACAAAAAATTCCTACAGGAATTGGGATTATGACAGGGTTGCGGAATAATCCGGTACCAATGCAACAAATTAAGTCCCAAGTCCGCGCAGCCCAAGAACGAGGTTTAGGTGTAGCCTTTTTCTATTATGAAAGCTTGTGGGATGTGGCTCCTGAAACAGTAGCTGAACGTCAGGATGGATTTAAGCGACTGTTTCCTTATCCTGTAGTTCGCGCCAAAATATAAGAAATTTAAAATCTGCTGTAAGTTAAGAAAAATAAGTGCGATCGCTTGATGTGGTGAACTGTTACAATCGAGCGATCGCACTTTACTATTGCAAGACTTACGCACCAAAATTGTCTGTAGGGATTGGGTGTAAGGGTTTTGAATACATACACCCTGCTCTAAAACCTTTATTTTCCATCTTTTTGCGTAAGTCTTATTATTGATGATTTGTGAACTCAAATCTGGCATTGTGAGAACATAAAACACAGTCTCAATTTCCGTATTCCTCACAAGTTCCTCAAATTTTAGCTGTATAAAAAGTTTGACAGGAGATGTTACCAACTCACGTATATTAACCACACCTTGATTACAGTTTGATTCACCCTGTCAATAGTAAATGGAGACTGCTATGATTCGCCTACTTGTTGGTATTTTGGTATTTGTGATCAATACTATTTATCGCGATCGCCCTTATCCTCGCTTTTATGTTTTAGAAACCGTCGCGCGTGTGCCTTACTTCTCTTATCTCTCGGTTTTGCATCTCTACGAAACTTTGGGATTATGGCGCAAAGTTGATTGGCTGAAGGTTCATTTTGCCGAATCATGGAATGAATTGCATCACCTCTTAATTATGGAATCCTTGGGGGGAGACGCATTTTGGGGCGATCAACTGTTAGCGAAAACCACAGCATTAATCTACTACTGGATCATTGTTTTGTTGTATTTTATTACGCCGCGTTCTGCTTATCATTTCATGGAATTGGTAGAACAACACGCATACATCAGCTATCACAAATTCTTGACAGCAAACGAAGCCGAATTGAAATTGCAACCGGCTCCTGTCGTAGCAATCGGTTATTATCGTGATGGCGACCTATATTTGTTTGATGCGTTTCAAACTTCTCATAAACCCACCGAACGCCGCCCTAAAATTGAAAATCTTTATGATGTGTTTGTGGCAATTCGAGACGATGAAATGGAACACGTAAAGACGATGCAGGCTTGCCAAAACACTAATACTCAATTTTCATTTAATAGTTCTCATACCTGGGAAATTCAACCTGTGGATTTAACTAATTCTGAGGTTAATTTTTCGAGTAACATACCTGAAAAAGCAGAAAATTGATCCACCAAACTATAATTAGGGTAATTTTACCAGAATCAATACTAAATTTGGGCAAGGGTAATAATCATGCCTAAATAAATGATGAACTTTTCGCTACTTTCTCCAATTTCCGATTTTATTGATTGTAATTTTGCCGTCAATAGTCTATCTCTATCTCCCAACTATTACTATCAAGGTTATTGTCCGCAAACGGGGGAACTTTTCAGCTTACCCCGTACTGCTTTGATAGAAGAAATTGCCCGTGGTTTAATGAAATACCTGGCTACGGATGAGCGTTTTGCCAGCGAGGGTAAAATGTATGGCGTTTTATTAGTTGAATTACCAACGGGTGAACAACAAGTCATCAAAGCATTCTCAGGTTTGTTAAATGGTCAAAGTGTTGTGGATGGCTGGGTTCCACCAATTCCCGGACGCGAAGCAGTGGCTTTAACAGAAGCCGAAACTTTAGCAAAATTAGACACTATTAAACAAGAAATTATTACTTTACAACAATTACCAGAACGCCAGCATTATGAAATATTATCTGGAGAATTTGAGCAGAAATTACAAGTAATGAGCGATCGCCATCGTGATTGCAGACATCAACGCCAAGCAAAACGCCAAATACTGGGTGAAACACTCACAGGCGAAGTTCTCACTTTAGCATTGTCAGAACTTGACGCAGCCAGTCGTCGAGATGGAATTGAACGACGACAACTTAAACGTCAGCGAGATGCAGTTTTGCAGCCCCTTCAGCAATTAATTGCAGCCACAGACTCAAGAATACGAGAATTAAAACAACAGCGTAAAGCATTATCTCGCCAACTCCAAGCCCAGATGCACGCGGCTTACTCTTTAATGAATTTTTTTGGGGAGTCTCTAACTTTACAACAATTGCTACCGGATGGTTTACCCACGGGTACAGGAGACTGTTGCGCCCCAAAACTATTGCATTACGCCGCAACTCATCACCTTATACCTTTAGCAATGGCTGAATTTTGGTGGGGTCAATCTTCAGGAGATAAAATTCAAGGTGAATTTTATGAAGCTTGTGCAGAACGTTGTCAGCCGTTGATGGGGTTTTTGCTGTCGGGTATGAGACCTAACCCCCCAGCCCCCTTCCCTACTAGGGAAGGGGGAGTTGTCAGCCCCTCCTCTAGTAGTTCACCAACCCAACATTGCCGTGTAGACTTAGCAGGGGTGCAGGGGGCAGGGCGCAAGAGAGAGAATCTTTCCCCTCTGCTCCCTGCTCCCTGCCCCGAAGCCTGCCACCACGCAAAGTTCTCTTGGCAGACTACTAGTGGGGGAGGGGTTTGGGAAGAGGTCATTTATCAAGATGAATGGCTGATTGCTGTGAATAAACCTGCGGGACTATTATCTGTTCCTGGCCGTTATCAAGATACCCAAGATAGTGTGCTGAGTCGTTTACGGAATTTATTCGCTGATGGGATGAACCTTATACCTGTGCATCGCTTGGATCAAGAGACTTCTGGTATTTTGTTGATAGCACGCGATCGCCATATTCATCGTCATCTCAGTCAACAATTCCAGCAGCGACAAGTGCATAAAGTCTATGAAGCAATCCTGGCAGGTGCAGTGACAAAACATCAAGGTGTAATTGAATTACCACTTTGGGGAAATCCGCAAAATCGTCCTTATCAACAAGTCAATTGGCAATATGGTAAACCCAGCGTGACTCAGTTTCAGGTAATCGCCAAAGAAGACGAATACACCCGTGTCGAATTTATTCCCCTCACCGGACGCACCCATCAGTTGCGGGTTCATGCGGCGGTAGGATTAGGCGTGGTAATATTGGGCGATCGCCTTTATGGATGTACTGCTGAGTCTAGTCGTCTACATCTCCACGCCAGGGAACTAACTTTTTACCATCCCCAATTAGGAAAAACTATTCGTTTACAAACAAAAACGCCTTTTTAAGTGAGTATTATTTGTCATCTATCATTAGTCGTTTGTTATTAATCATTTTTCATTGGTAAGGTAATTACGAATTACCAATTGCGAGTGATATGAGATACAAACTCTTGGGCAAAAGTGGGTTGAGAGTTTCTGAACTCTGCTTGGGAACAATGACCTTTGGTGAAGATTGGGGTTGGGGTGCTTCTGCTGACGAAAGTCGCAAAATCTTTGATACTTTCACAGAAGCCGGCGGGAATTTTATTGACACCGCTAATGGTTACACTGATGGTAGTAGTGAAAAAATTGTCGGTGAATTAATTGCCAAAGACCGAGAACGCTTTGTAGTTGCAACTAAATATTCATTTCCATTGAGAATGGGCGAAAAAACAGGTAATCCTAATGGTAGTGGCAACCATCGCAAGAATTTGGTGCAATCTTTAGAAGGTAGCCTCAAACGTCTGAATACAGACTATATTGATTTGTTTTGGTTACATGCTTGGGACTTCACAACTCCGATTGAGGAGGTTATGCGATCGCTTGATGATGTAGTCCGTCAAGGTAAAGTCCTTTACATCGGTATTTCTGATGCCCCTGCTTGGATTGTGGCACAAGCTAATACTATCGCCCAATATCAAGGCTGGACAAAGTTTATTGCTTTGCAAATAGAGTATAACTTGATTCAACGAACACCAGAAAGAGATTTGCTCCCAATGGCTAAAGCCTTTGATTTAGCTATCACACCGTGGTCGCCGTTAGCTGGTGGGGTATTAACAGGTAAGTATAATCAGCCTGTGCAACCAGGAGAAGAACAAGGCAGACTGACAAACACAGGTATGGGAACAGTATCAGAACGTAGTTTAGCGATCGCTGAGGTAGTGAGTCAAGTTGCCGGTGAAGTCGGTCGTTCACCTTCCCAAGTTGCATTAGCTTGGTTACGCGCCCAAAGTGGTGTAGTTATCCCCATCGTTGGCGCACGCAAACTCAGTCAATTTCAAGATAACTTGGCTTGTTTAGATCTCAGCTTATCACCAGAACATCTGCAACGTCTGAATGAAGTCAGTCAAATTGAACTTGGTTTTCCTCATGACTTCTTGCAGAATGATATGATCCGCGATCGCCTTTTTGGTGGTACATTCTCTGCGATTGACAATCATCACCTGTGAATCACCAAAAAACTGCTGAGTTAGGCATAAATGCGCCTCTCAATACTACTGAGTCAGCATTATCAAGAATAATCAAGACAATAATTCATTTATGGCGAAAAACCATCTGTCTTCAGGAAGTTTTGTAAACTCAGCGACTTTTGTAGACTCATTGTGTCGATCAAAAAAAACGTGGAACCATGAGCGACAATAAGCAGACATCCCGCCTTTACCCTACTCGGATTGATATTCCAGCCGAAGCCCGTTCTCAAATCGTAGCCATTCTCAATCAAACATTAGCAGCTACTTTAGATTTGAAAACCCAGGCGAAGCAAGCGCACTGGAACGTTAAAGGTACTGACTTTTATCAGTTGCATGAATTGTTTGATGAGATTGCTGGCGAATTAGAAGAATACGTTGATATGGTTGCTGAACGTGTCACTGCTTTAGGCGGCTACGCTTTCGGAACCGCTAGACTCGCTGCTAGTAACTCCATCTTGCCAGAATATCCCCTCGATATCTTAGATGGCAAAAACCATGTAACAGCATTAGCAGACCGTTTTGCGCTTTATGGTAAACATATCCGAGAAGCGATCGCTAAAACCAACGACTTAGGTGATGCTGATACTGCTGACCTTTACACCGAAATTTCTCGCACCATTGACAAACGACTTTGGTTCTTAGAAGCTCATCTACAAGTAGCTGAAATCAAAGCCGAAAATGGCTCAGTTGCTACTAAAACACCCGCTACTGTGAGATAAATACTTTTCCCATCTCCCATAGCAGTTATAAATGGTTTGTGAACAACAAGATACCCGACTTCTTTGAGAAGTCGGGTATCTAAGCTTTAGACTTTAGTATCTTTTTAGTAAGTACGCCACTTTTTAGTGCGTACTTTTCATTTTATAGGTAGATATTCTAATATTTAAATAAGTCGCAAGCAAGCTAGATAAATAAAAGTTCCTGCTTTAGTTAGTGTTTGATTGACCATTAAAATCTAGCACATCAACTTGATAATTATGTAATTTATGCCCTGCGATCGCTATCATATTGCTGCACAAAAAAATATTAGTTATTTACATTCCCAAAACCAAATTAACTGAGGTGAATTTATGTCTCAAAATACAATTAACTATCTAATTCATGATAGAAATAATCGCGGTCGGAGCCAAATTGGTTGGCTCGATAGCTACCATACTTTTTCCTTCAGTCATTTTTACGATCCGAATCGGATGGGATTCCGTTCTTTAAGAGTGATTAACGACGATCGCGTCGCGCCTGGTGCGGGTTTTCCTACCCACGGCCACCGAGATATGGAAATTCTCACTTATGTGCTATCTGGTGCAGTCGAGCATAAAGATAGTTTAGGTACAGGTTCAGTCATTCGTCCTGGTGATGCTCAAATTATGAGTGCTGGTACAGGTATCATGCACAGTGAGTTTAACCCCTCACCCACTGAACCACTACACCTACTGCAAATCTGGATTTTACCTGATGAACAAGGTTTGGCTCCCAGATATGAGCAAAAGACATTTCCTCTAGAAGAAAAGCAAGGCAAATTACGCTTAATCGCCGCTAAAGATGGCCGTGATGGTGCGGTAACAATTCATCAAGATGTAGATTTATACGTTTCTGTTTTGGAAAGTGGTGATGTTGTGAATTATCACCTCAAACGCGATCGCTATGCTTGGTTACAAATAGCTCAAGGTGTAGCAACATTGAACGGTGAAGAACTGAGAGCCGGTGATGGCGTACAAATAAGCGGAGCAGAACAACTGGAAATTAGCAGCGATGTTGGTGCGGAAATTCTCCTGTTTGATTTAGGTTAATAGAACTTATGTAAGAAAACGAAAAATTAAGTTTTAGAGCTGGGTGTAGGGGCGTAGATATTTAAAACCCCTACACCCGGTTTTATCAAACAATCTTTCTGCATATTTTAGGAACTCAATATTCAGGTGTCATCAGTTCTGAGATTTTTCGTTTTTATACGTAAGTCCGAGAAAATATTGCAAGATATATGCTAGTGTGGTAAAACTTACTAGAGAAGAGTAGAACTCCTGTAATCTTGACCTTGTAGCGAAATAATGGTGCAAAAACTTGGCAAGAAAAAGTCTAAAACCAGAGGCAACATCGTTTGAAGTACTCGATTGTGTTCAAAAAAAATGCCCATCGTGCGGTCAACCAATGTGGAATGAATACAATAATCCTCGACATATAAGAACATTAAATGGGGTAGTAGAACTACAGCTAAAAATTCGGCAATGTCACAATAAGTCATGTCTGCGGTACAAAAAAGCATATCGACCAGAGCAAGAAGGGTCACTCGCTCTACCACAAAATGAATTTGGTTTGGATGTGATTGCTTATATAGGAGCATTACGCTATCAGGAACATAGAAGCGTTCCCCAAATACACGCTCACCTTGAATTAAAAGGTATATGTATAAGTAAACGAACGGTCACGCACTTAATTGATAGATATGACGAGTTACTTTCTTTATGGCTAAAAGACCATAAAAGATTAAAAGCAATAGTGGCTAATCAAGGACGGGTGATATTAGCCATTGATGGGATGCAGCCAGAAATTGGACATGAGGTCTTATGGGTAATTCGAGATTGCTTATCAGGAGAAATCTTACTTGCTAAAACCTTATTATCATCAAGAAATGAAGATTTAGTGGCGTTATTATTAGAAGTAACTAATACTTTGGATGTACCAATTGATGGAGTTGTTAGTGATGGGCAACAATCAATTCGCAAAGCTGTTAGGTTAGCATTACCTAGAATTGCTCACGGTTTATGTCATTACCATTACCTGAAGGAAGCAATTAAACCCATATATGAGGCTGATCGACATGCAAAAAAGGAATTAAAGAAAAAAGTTAGAGGATTACGAGAAATTGAACGTAGTGTTACCAATGAAACTCAGGAAATGGCAACTATTATCGAAGATTATTGCTCGGCAGTACGTAGTTCTATAACTAATGATGGTCATCCACCATTAGAGGCATCAGGATTAAAGTTACAAGAAAATTTGACATTGATAGAGCAAAGCTTAGAACGGATGGAAAAAAAAGTGCTTTAACTCCACCTTTAGTCAACCTAAAACACCTGATAGCTAAGGGTTTATCTGCGACTGCATCTTTATTTTCACCTGTGAGGGTTGCATATCAGTGGGTTGATAAAGCTAGTGATATTCTCAATAATAAAATAGGTCTTAATGCTGCTGGTGTCAAACAAAGTTATCAGCAACTATTAACAGAAATGTCCCAACAAAAGCAGAAAGCTGGTACGCTGAACACTGCAATCGATAACTTTATAAAAACCACTCATAGCTACTGGTCTGGACTTTTTCATTGTTATGAAATTGAAGATTTTCCTAGAACTAATAATGACTTAGAACACGCTTTTGGTATGCTACGTCATCATCAACGTCGTTGCACTGGTCGTAAGGTTGCCCCCTCATCCCTTGTTATTCGTGGCTCTGTCAAACTTGCCTGTGCGATCGCTACTAAACTTCATTCTTTTACCGCATCTGATTTAGCACAAGTTGATATCGTTACTTGGCTCGAATTACGCTCTCAATTACAAAAACACCACAAAGCCAGAATTGAACAATATCGATTTCGCCGAGACCCCAAGGGTTACTTGGCTAATTTAGAGAGTCGTCTTCTCTAGTAAGTTTTACCACACTAGGATATATGTTAATGGTTTGATGAGAGCGATCGCATCACTACAAGGGATTAGCCTCTGTCACCACTTCAGGTAGGGGAATAAACTCTGTTTCATCTAGCACATTAGCAAAGCGCTTGTCGCGCCACTCGGCTTTTGCTTGTTCTATGCGCTCTGGTCGGCTAGAGACAAAATTCCACCATTTATAACGTTGACCCAAAGGCTCACCACCAATCACAATACATCGAGCCGCGGCAGTAGCAGAAACATTGGCTTGAGAACCTGGCTCTAGAATTGCCAGGCGATAAGGTTCTATTCGTTCATCATTAATACTCAATCCCTCAGTAACACTGTATACTGCCCTTTCAGAATAACCATTGGGAACAGTAAAGTGAGCATTGGCAGATAGGATCACATCTAAATAGAGGATAGGAGAAAAAACCTTCACAGGCGAGATATGACCGAATGCGTCTCCAGCAATGAGTTTGATGACAGCACCATTTTCTTCCCAAGTAGGAATAATGTCAGCAGTATAGTGTATGAACCAAGGATCAATTTCTTCGTACTCAACAGGTAAAGCAATCCAGGTTTGAATCCCATGAATAGTAACTTCATTGTGACGATCAAAGTCAGGCGATCGCTCTGAATGAGCAATTCCTTTTCCCGCCGTCATCCAATTCACTGCACCCGGTTGAATTTCTTGCACAGTACCTAAACTATCACGGTGCATAATTGCACCATCAAATAAGTAAGTTAGGGTTGCGAGATTGATATGAGGATGTGGTCTTACATCAATACCTTTGTTAGCAGGTAAAACAGAAGGGCCAAGATGATCAAAAAAAATAAACGGCCCGACCATTTGGCGTTGAGGATATGGCAAACTACGGCGGGCGATAAACCCACCCAAATCTTTAACTTCAGGTTCAATCAGTTGAACTATCGCCATAGGTAATGGGGGGTAATTGGTAAATGCTGCAATTATTATAAGTAGATTTGCTTGGCAAAAAGCTACCCTTTATCTAGCAACTTATGTTAATCAAAAGAGCAGAAGCGTTGTTCAGACTAGGAATTGCAGGTAAGGTTAAACAAAATATTTCCGCTAGATTCGTTATGGGAAAATTGCGATCGCACTTATCTCTGCGATTAAGCACCCAAATTGATGCTATCTAGCGATTATTTTTCAGTATATTTACAGACTGCTATTACTGCCATTCTGAGGCATAACTTACTCTCTGTGTTACTTCCTCAGCAATTTTACTGGATTAACAATCGGCTTTTAAAAATCAAAAAAATAATCTGGTAATTATACTATGTTTTTCTCAGTATATAGTTGTAATTTTATAGGGGTAACAGATGGATGAAAGGAAATTGAATTTATGGACTTCTCCAATAAACCTCCAGTCAATAACAGTTTATTAAACCAGCTACGGAATCAGCTTGATGTTTTAGAAATACGGGACGATAAACTTGCCAGATTATTATGTAAAATCATTCCCTCTCATTGCCCCTTTGAGAGAAATATATCAATTTTAGGACGGACACTTTTTCGCATTCCACCTTTGTGCAAGTTAAATCCTCTTTATGAACAAGTAGTTGGTCTGCGTTTTAAGTGTTTGATATATCTAGCCGATGAATGTGGTGAAGATGTGACAAAATACTGTTAGATCAAGAAGGCGATGAAACCAATGGCAATTATTCCCTCTGCACAATCAACAAAAAAGGATTTAAATCAACCTTAATCTTGCTAAAAAAATGTCAGATGTCAAGTAGGGGATTATATAAGTTTGCAGTGAAATGATGAACTGGAATCAATATGATTATTTATTAGTACTCGATTTAGAAGCCACTTGTTGCGATCAAGGAACTGTCAAACGGCATGAGATGGAAATCATCGAAATTGGAGCCGTTATGGTTGAGGCACAAGATTTAACAATCATTGATGAGTTTCAAACGTTTATCAAGCCGGTTCGTTATCCAATACTCACAGATTTCTGCAAATCATTGACATCAATTACGCAGACACAAGTTGATCAGGCTCCAGGATATCCCGAAGCGATCGCAATACTGCAAAAATGGTTATCTCATTATCCCAATGCGGTGTTCGGTTCCTGGGGAGACTATGATCGTAACCAGTTTAAACAAGACAGTAAGTTTCACAATCTTCCCTTTCCCATTGCCTATCCTCATATAAATCTCAAACAGCAGTTTAGTCAAAATCAAAGCTTATCTAAGCGATATGGTATGGCAGAAGCTTTGCAACTCGTAAATATAGAACTACAAGGAACACATCATCGAGGCATTGATGATGCGAGAAATATTGCTAAACTTTTGCCTTGGATTTTGAACAGACAAAAGTTGTAGTCAACTTACCGTTTTGGTGATGGGTTGTCCTCAATGAAGAGTGTTGAGCAAGATAAAAATATATCTTTAGATAGATGCTTATTTTTATTTGGCAGATATCCAAAATAAATAAAACTGAGCATTTATCAAAAACAGCTTGTATGCAGAGTAACAGGCTGTTTTTTGGCTTTGTTTAATTAAATTTTTAAGCAAATATATTTCATCATTAAACTGGATGACTCCATAATCAATAATTAATGATTTGGTTAAGAAAAAAGTAGTTTTTATGTGCGCTCAGTCAGCTAATACTTAGGTAGCTCAATACCAAAATTCTGTTACTCACAAAGTGAAGCATATAATTAGAATAGTGAATTTAAATTTTTAATAAAGAATAATATTAACTCAATCAATACAGTTTAGTTAAGTGTCATTAAAGTTATCAGGAACTATATTTTTTGATTATATATTAGGCTAATGCTCGTAAAGCAGTAGTTATAAAGATTTTTAGTTTTATATTTGGTATTTTAGGTCAAAGACCCTGATTTTTCGATAGTTATAGCTATTTAAAATCATATTATTTATCCTAATTTATATTGGATATTATTATCAGCATTATATTGATTAATCAATTATTGCTGATGTTATTGATTATGCCTAATATATACTACTTAGCACCTAAATTTTAGAGGCTAATTTGTTAGTATTGCCTTCCCCAACTAAAGTTATCTCCCAATAAAAATTTATCCAAAATTCATATATTAAATAGTATTTGTACTCATCATTTTTGAGTACGGAAATGGGCTATGAATTCAGCTTTACCAAAACTATAGAGGTAATTCTATAAGCTAAGTAGAGAGATTTGGAAGACTTACAAACCTAAATCACTGCATTTTTATTGAAATTAAGGTAACAAATTCCCAAAATCTTTCTGCCGGAAAAATTCTGGTAACTAATGTGCCATCTATCTACTCTAAGGTCAGCATCTATGAAGCTAAATCACAACCTTTATCTGTACTCATCTCTAGCTAAATTGAGCTTGCTCAAGAAAAGTTATACAGCCAAAATCATGTCGGTGGCTTTTTTAGGTACTCATGTACCTTTGCTGACTTTACTATTTTGTTTTGTTACATCTAATTCTTATTCTTGGGAGATGACAATACGAGTATTGCTAATTGCCTTATTAGCAACACTCATTGGTACAGCCGCTACACTTTATGCACTGCATTATCTTTTAGCTCCAGTTATTGTCACTTCGGCTGCATTGCAAGATTATTTTCATACTAAAAAGTTACCAGAACTCCCTACAGAATATGCAGATGAAGCAGGTACATTAATGGCAGATACCTCACAAACTCTGCATAAATTAGATGAGTTGATTCATCAGATTAGTAATTATGACAATTTAACTGGATTACCAAATCGGGATTTATTTAGCGATCGCCTTTATCAGAACGTCTCACAATTGCAGAATCAGCAGCAGCTGGTAGCTGTGCTGTTGCTAGGCATTGATGATTTTACAGTTATCAGTCATGGGTTAGAGCATGAAAAAGCGAATTTGCTTTTAAGAGCAGTTGCCCAACGTTTAACCAATTGTATAGGTCAAACAGATATCCTCGCCCATTTGAGCCAAGATGAATTTGCGATCGCTCACACCGAGATGCTTTCCTTTGAGAGTGTCATCAAACTCTCACAGTTACTCTTGAGTACAATTTCCAAACCTTTCTTTATCGAAGGGCAACAGATTCATATTACCGCCAGTATTGGCATCACAATTAATCATTTAGGCGATCGTAATTATGTCGATCAACTACTGCAACAGGCTCATATCGCACTATACCAAGCAAAACAACAAGGCCGCAGTCAACATCGCTTCTATTCCCCAGAAATTAACGCTCGCTTGCAAGAGAGATTAACCATAGAAAACGAGTTACGCGGGGCATTAGAACGTGGAGAAATGGTAGTTTATTACCAACCCCTCATTGATTTACGCACTAGACAAATAACGGCAGTAGAAGCACTAATACGTTGGCAGCATCCTACACGGGGCTTGATTTCTCCAGCCAAGTTTATCCCCATTGCTGAAGACAATGGTTTAATCATCTCCATTGGGGAATGGGTATTACGTACTGCTTGCGCTCAAAATCGTGCTTGGCAATTAGCTGGAATGGAACCAATTCGGATGTCAGTCAACCTCTCAGCCCGACAGTTTGAAAAACCAGACTTAGTAGAGATTGTCAAACAAGTCCTAGAAGAGACAGAATTGCCAGCATCATACTTAGAATTAGAAGTAACTGAAAGCTTCTTGATGAGTGATGTGCAGCGCTCTATCGCCACCCTCAAGCAATTACGGGAACTAGGCTTATGGTTAGCCCTAGATGACTTCGGCACTGGCTATTCTTCCTTGAACTACTTAAATCGCTTCCCTGTAAATATGCTCAAAATAGACCAATCATTTGTCCAAAATGTCACATCTAATTCTGATAGCGCCGCCGTCACAGATGCCATTATTGCCTTAGCAAAAAGCCTCCAGTTGAAAATTACCGCCGAAGGGGTAGAAACGCAAGAACAACTGGAGTATTTAGAACAGCGTGGATGTCATGAAGGTCAAGGATATTATTTTGGTATCCCAGCACCTGCTGAGAGAATTACTGAACTGCTCAAGCTTAATTCTCAGCAGCTAGAACATCTAGTTGCATAAAACTCATACCAGTTGAAATTTTGGATTGATGATTGCTGTCTGCGGCTAGGTTCTATCAATCCATTTTTTCTATACTCCTCGCAGAATAATCAGCCTAAAACTCATACCCTGCATCCGGTTAAGCGGTTTAATGCCCAATTCATCATGCACACTCTACAGAATTTGACCACCGTAAATCCTGGTGTTAAAAATGATGAATTATTTTCGGTGCATTTTGCCATTATGACTAAGGTTCAAAGATTAGCACACAAGATGTTGCAGTGCCAGGAAGAATCGGTCAGGTTTGCCGTGACCCTCGTACCTACTGATAACTCCCGTTTAGAAAAACTGGCTCAATTGATGGGCTACACAAAAAGCGCCTTTTGTAGTGAACTCATTGCGGCTGCTTTGGATGATATGGAGGAGGTAATAGATACTCCTGACTCTCACATTGATAAATTTCTCCCTTCGGCTGAGGAATATGCTGAAGCTTTGACTGCGATTGAAGCCAGCCTGACGGTAGGACACCGAGCTATGTTAGTAGCTCATTACCATTTTCCTAATCGGACTACGACAACCACTGAATTAGCTAAAGCAGCTAGTTATGACCATTACGGTGCTGTTAACCTGCAATATGCAAGGCTTGGCTATTTGCTGGCAAAATACTTAAATTGCTCTTTGCCAACTCATGCTGATGGTTCGCCATTTCCAACGGCACTCTTGGTTGAGTGGAGTTTTGAGGATATCTGGTACTGTACGTTGCATCCACAAGTAGCAGAAGCATTAGAAATGGTGGGATTAGTAAGTTGGCAAAGATAAGCCTGTTTGAGTTGTGAAAATTTTGGATGTTCTCTATCATTTGTTCTTGGTTATTAATTACAAATGATTGAGGAGTGTTTTCATATCTGCACCTTGGAAATCACACTCGCGGCCATGATGTTTGCAATCAATAAAAAAATCCCCCAGTGGTGGCAGCCGCCGGGGGAATTAGTTATCAGGGTGCATCTACCAATTAATTGTTCTGTGTGCGATCGCCCTCAACCGGATAAAATTTTCCTATTGTGAGAATGGAGCCAAAAAAAATCCCCCAGTCGGTGTAAACCAGCTAGGGGAATTAGTTATCAGGGTGCATCTACCAATTAATTGTTCTGTGTGCGATCGCCCTCAACCGGATAAAATTTTCCTATTGTGAGAATGGAGCCAAAAAAAATCCCCCAGTCGGTGTAAACCAGCTAGGGGAATTAGTTATCAGGGTGCATCTACCAATTAATTGTTCTGTGTGCGATCGCCCTCAACCGGATAAAATTTTCCTATTGTGAGAATGGAGCCAAAAAAAATCCCCCAGTCGGTGTAAACCAGCTAGGGGAATTAGTTATCAGGGTGCATCTACCAATTAATTGTTCTGTGTGCGATCGCCCTCAACCGGATAAAATTTTCCTATTGTGAGAATCAAGGCAAAAAAAAATCCCCCAGTCGGTGTAAACCAGCTAGGGGAATTAGTTATCAGGGTGCATCTACCAATTAATTGTTCTTTATGCGATCGCCCTCAACCGGATAAAATTTTCCTATTGTGAGAATCAAGGCAAAAAAAAATCCCCCAGTCGGTGTAAACCAGCTAGGGGAATTAGTTATCAGGGTGCATCTACCAATTAATTGTTCTTTATGCGATCGCCCTCAACCGGATAAAATTTTCCTATTGTGAGAATCAAGGCAAAAAAAAATCCCCCAGTCGGTGTAAACCAGCTAGGAGAATTAGTTATCAGGGTGCATCTACCAATTAATTGTTCTGTGTGCGATCGCCCCTAACCGGATAAAATTTTCCTATTCTGAGAATCAAGGCCAAAAAAAATCCCCCAGTCGGTGTAAACCAGCTAGGGGAATTAGTTATCAGGGTGCATCTACCAATTAATTGTTCTTTATGCGATCGCCCTCAACCGGATAAAATACTCAAAATAATGGCTGTTCCACATAAAAAATCCCCCAGCCGATGTTAAACAGCTAGGGGAGTTGAAGATCAAGGTGCATCTACCAATAAAGTTTTCTCGGCAGATGCTAATCAATCCGGATAAAGTAATAACGCTTGGTGCATAAATATGATTAGCTTGATACTTGATCAAGCTGTGATGTAATTTATCTGGTATTCTGTACGTTCTTGCAATGTGATTAACTTAAGTTTTTTGTCTTTGTTTACATGGAGACAATGCCTTGAGGCAGCTTTTTCAATTCCTGTAAATTCTGAGTTTATGCAATTACCTATATTTTTAAATACTGGTATTAATATAAAAATTATATATAACAAAAATTATTTCATATTCGGTTATTACTACTAATTTCAAAAATATTTATACATAAAAAACTATACTTAATTTCATTGCAAATACATAAATAAAAATCAATTTTATGCAATTTCCACACAATATATAAGTAGTTAGATAGAATTAGATATAAGGTGCTGATTAGATAAAAATGCTCATAAAATTTTGCCTTTTACCTTGTGATTAAAAATTCTTGAAGCGATTAAGTATCCTCGAAGTTTAAACTGGGTAAACGCGATGATGATAATAGATTGGCTGGCTGTTTGGGGCGTAACTCAAGCTGTCGGGTTTACTTTTAAACCGATTTTTGAGGAATTAGCAAAAGACGTAGTAAAAGACTGGGCTAAGGATTTATTAAAATGTATACCAAAGAACATTTTGCAGCAACTGAAAAAGGAAGATATTGAAATTGCTGCTGGTAAAGCATTAAAAGAATTTTTAGAATTAATGCAGCAGGAATTAGAAGATGCAGACATAGAAGAACTAGAACTCAAACAATATACGAAAATATTAAAGAATTTCATTAGCAATCCATTGATCAGAGAAACTCTCGGCTATCCTTTCCAATCAGACTGTCAATTTTTAGATGCTCAAGTAATTTCTCATACTTGGTATGAAATGAATTTGCCGATGTTACCCCAAAAGTTTGATTGGGAAAGACTCACCAAAAGATATGTAAAAAAAGTAAAAGCAATTATTCGAGAATCAGATAAGTTACGCTCTCTATTAGATAGTCAAACTTTAGAGGAACTAAGTAAAAATCTGCAAAAAATAGCGGGAGTTCCCACAGATTTTGATTTACATAGATATCAAGAAGGACTTTATGAGCGTTACGGCAATCTCAAGTTAGATAGTTTAGATACCACTGGGTATGCTTATAATGAATTGAAGTTATGGCGGATGTTTATTGCCCAAAATGTCCGGGAAGTTCACCAAGTTTTACCCCAAGTACATGAATTACCCAAAGAACATTTCAAAAAGCTCAGAGATGCTAATCAAATAGAAGCAGAAATTTTATTAGAAGAGTTAGAAGGCTACCGCAGAGTTTATTTTGAACAACCAATAGTTTCGGTTCTAGATATTATCAATAATCCAGTTTATAAATATATCGTTATTTTAGGTGATCCAGGTTCAGGAAAATCAACGTTATTGCAATTTTTAGCACTAAATTGGGCAGAAACACCATTAAATAACATAATTTATCAACCTATCCCTTTGTTAATCGAGTTACGCACTTATATTAGAAGAAGAGAAAATAATGAGTGCAGTAATTTTTTAGAGTTTTTTCATAAATGTAGTGGTATAGTTCATCATCTCAATCAAAATCAACTGCATGAACATTTAAAAACTGGCAATGCGTTAGTGATGTTTGATGGTTTAGATGAAGTTTTTGAATTAGGCAAAAGAGAAGATGTCATTACAGACATTCATCGCTTTACTAATGTCTATCCTCATGTGCGGGTAATTGTCACTTCTCGCGTGATTGGCTATAAACCCCAACGCTTGCGAGATGCAGAATTTCGCCATTTTATGCTGCAAGATTTAGAAGCAGAACAGATTCAAGATTTTATCATTCGCTGGCATGAGTTAACGTTTCATGATGAAGAAGATAAGTTACGCAAACGTGAGCGTTTACACAGAGCAATTGATACTTCAAAATCTATCGCAGAATTGGCAGGAAATCCGCTGTTATTAACGATGATGGCAATTCTCAATCGTAACCAAGAATTACCACGAGATAGAGCTACACTTTATGAACAAGCATCACGGGTGCTGCTACATCAATGGGATGTAGAACGCGCTTTGGTAGAAGATTCCCGCCTCGATCCAAAAACTATTGATTATAAAGATAAACAAGCAATGTTGCGTCAAGTTGCATATCACATGCAAACTAGTGCTAAAGGTTTGACTGGTAATTTAATTAGTGTTAATGATTTAGAAAAAATTTTGATTCGGTATTTAAAAAATATTGAATTTGAATACCCGACTAAAGTGGCGAGAGTGATGATTAATCAATTGAGAACTCGCAATTTTATGTTATGTTTTTTAGGCGCAGATTATTATGCTTTTGTGCATCGTACTTTTTTAGAATATTTTTGTGCTTGGGAGTTTGTTTGGCAATTTAAAGAAACACAAACACTTTCTATTAAAGAATTAAATAATGAAGTTTTTGAAAAGCATTGGCGTTATGAAACTTGGCATGAAGTTTTGCGCCTGATTACGGGGATGATTGAGCCGCGGTTTGTTTGTGAAATTCTGGAATATTTAATGGCACAAAATGGGGAAGCAGAAAAGTTTATTAATCTTTTTTTAGCTGCTAAGTGTCTGGCAGAAGTGCGAAATCGGTTGTTAGTAACAACAACGGCGAATAAATTATTGCATCGGCTGAAAGATTTAACAAAATATGACCTTGGTTATTATTACCAACCTTATCGAGATGAAGAAGAAACTAAATTAGTTCAAGAAATTCGGACTAAAGCTGTAACATCTGTGGCGACGACTTGGAAAGATGATGCTGATACTTTAGTTTGGTTGAAACAACTGGCTAATGCTGATGAACATGAAGATGTGCGACGGACATCAGTGCAAGAATTGGCGAGAAGCTTTCGAGATCATGTTGAGACTTTGGTATGGCTAAAACAACGGGCGATCGCAGATAATGATTGGACGGTACGCCAAGTAGCACTGCAAGAATTAGCGAGAAATTTCAAAGATGATCTAGAAATTCTCCCCATGCTGCAACAACGCGCTACCAGTGATGAGAATGAATATGTGCGCCAAGCCGCTGTGCAAGAATTAGCCAGAGGTTTTAAAGACAAACTTGATATTTTACACTGGCTGAAACAGCGTGTGACTGCGGATAATTCTGGGACAGTGCGACAAGTTGCAGTGCAAGAATTAGCGCGAGGCTTTAAAGATGACTTAGACACTCTTGTTTGGCTAAAACAACGCACCACTGATAATGACTGGACTGTGCGCCAAGTTGCAGTGCAAGAATTAGCCAGGGGTTTCAAAGATGATCTTGATACTCTTTTTATCCTGAAACAATGCGCTATCACAGATGAGAACGAATATGTGCGCCAAGCCGCTGTGCAAGAATTAGCCAGAGTTTTCAAAGACGATGCTGATACTCTCTTCATTCTGCAACAATGCGCCATATCTGATAAATATTCGGGTGTGCGACAAACCGCAGTTGAGGAATTGGCGAGGGGTTTCAAAGAAGAACCAGAAATTTTGCCTTGGCTAAAACAACGTACTACGGCTGATAATGATCAGTATGTGCGTCGCGCTGCTATGCAAGAATTAGCTAGGGGATTTAAAGATGATCCTGATACTCTCTTGATTTTGCAACAACGAGCGATCGCTGATCAATATTCTGATGTGCGCCGCGCCGCCGTGCAAGAATTAGCGAGGGGATTCAAAAATTACCCTGATACTTTGCTGATTTTAAAACAACGCGCCACAACAGATGATAATGAATATGTTCGCCGCACAGCATTGCAAGAACTCGCGAAGAATTTCACCAATGACCCGGATATTCTTCCCATCCTGAAAAAACACGCGACATCAGATAAATATGCAGATGTCCGCCAAGCCGCTGTGCAAGAATTAGCCAGAAGATTCAAAAATGACCCTGAGACTCTCGTTATTCTCAAAAAACGCGCCACTGTAGATAAATCATCTAATGTGCGCCAAGTTGCTGTGCAAGAGTTAGCCAGAGGTTTCAAAGACCAACTTGATTTGTTTGAAGTGTTTTACACCTGTGCTATTAATGACCCCTTTACGCGGGAATATAGCTTTCAAGATAACCCCCGCCAAGTTGCACTAGAAGCAATTACCGAACAATATCGCCACTATCCGCAAACATTACCATTGTTACGCGATCGCGCCGCCAATGATCCAGATGAGCAAGTGCGGGAATTGGCTAAGAAAAAGTTAGCAGAATTAGGTTAAAAATTTTGGTGATCAGCTGTTGCACATTTAACTTGCATAAAATACTCAATTTTCTTTTGTGCCAATCACCTGACTTTTCTCTGTTTACATTTCTTTAGAGACAATCTCTTATACTATATTATGAAAGCAAATTACAGAGGTTTTCATCCTATTAAGGTACATACCTCTAGCCTCTGTTATCTATCTACTTGTAGTCATAACTTATTAGCAAAGGAATGAAACTATCAAATCTTGAACCCCAAACAATTGATCGGATTATTGAAATGGCCTGGGAAGATAGAACCCCATTTGAGGCAATTGAGGCACAGTTTGGACTGCCAGAAAAACAAGTAATTGCCTTAATGCGTCAGCAAATGAAACCATCCAGCTTTCGGATGTGGCGAGAAAGAGTTACTAAACGCAAAACTAAACATTTAAATAAACGAGAATTTGTAGCTGGCAGATTTAAATCACAAAATCAAAAATAATGAATCGAACAGTCTGAAAGAACTCCTATTTCAAACAAATCTTTTCTCTTTTTCCTGTTCCCTAGCTTCACGAATAAGTTTATAAATTATAGCGGTAGTCAGATATGTTAGGACAACTTGAAAGCTTGAATGCCAGGAATAGTGAGACTTTTCCTCCTGCCTTCTGCTATAAATAAAATTGCTGTATGAATCACGAAATTATCATTTTTTTGCTGAGTGCTGGTCTGCTGATTATATATTTAATTTTCTCAGCGTTAACTGAGATGGGGACAAAGTTACCTGGTAAGAAGTGAGCGATCGCCTAGTTTTCCAATAAACTAGAAGCAACACTCCTATTCAATTACGTCCTCAACCTTAAAAACTTGTCCTGCTACCGTTACTTGGTCGCTGGAGACTAACTTTCGTCCGCGACGGGTTTCAACTGTACCATTGACTTTAACATCACCATTAATAATCATCAGTTTGGCTTGTCCTCCAGTTCCGGCAATACCTAACAACTTTAAAAACTGGTCGAGTTTAATCATTTTGCCGCTTGTTGAATGTAATTCATACTGCACATCAACTTTATTTTAGGGATAATCGCCTCACTGCTACCAAAAAAATTATGCAAAAAGCCAACAAGACCCTTCATCCCGGTTTATGTGCCGATGAAGTTAAAGCTTTTTTAAGCCAATATTTATTAAGATGATAGAAAATAATTTAGGTAAAACTATGAAAGAAAATAATATCATCATCGGTTTTCATGCTCATGTTTACTATGATCTAGAAACTCGTGATGTTGCGGCTCAAATCCGCGAAGGATTAGGTGCAAGATTTGAAGTGCAACTGGGACGTTGGCATGATCAGCCAATTGGGCCACATCCTCAATCAATGTATCAAGTTGCCTTTGCACCAAACCAATTTCCGCAAGTCGTACCTTGGTTAATGCTGAACCGTGAGGGATTAGATATTCTCGTCCATCCTGAGACTGGTGATGATGTCACAGACCATACAGCACACGCTTTATGGCTAGGAAATAAGCTGGAATTGAATATCCAAGTTCTACAGCGAATTAGACCTAACGCCTCTTAAAAACCTCCGCATACCTTTGCCTGAAAAACAGCAAGAATTTGCTGCAACCGCGATGAGATAACGGGAATTAGACAGCATAATATATGACTAAAAATACATACAAATTTGCTGCGGCTTGGGAGCATGAGCCAATTGTATTTGGAGCTTCCAGACCAGGTTACTCCCATCAAAAAGTATTTAATTGGATTGAGTTTATGAAACAGCAAAATATCCAACGAGTTTGCTGTCTTCTGAGCGAAGAACAATTAGCTTTTTATCCTCATCTTTTAGGCATATATCAACAAGAATTTGGTAGTCAAAAAGTTTGTTGGACACCTATTGAAGATTTCCATTTTGCTAATTTAGAAACACTCACACAAAAAATACTTCCTTTTTTATTAGCAGCAGACAAAGAAAGTGAGAAAGTAGTTGTACACTGCTCTGGTGGGATTGGCCGCACTGGTCATGTACTAGCTGCATGG
Source organism: Nostoc sp. C96 (assembly GCF_059384975.1). Classification (NCBI taxonomy): domain Bacteria; kingdom Bacillati; phylum Cyanobacteriota; class Cyanophyceae; order Nostocales; family Nostocaceae; genus Nostoc; species Nostoc sp. C96. Next base: position 5,811,897 of record NZ_CM182020.1, read on the forward strand.
TTAGTGAGTATTCGGGGATTCTCTAATCAAGATGCGATCGCCGCCGTGAGAAGAACAGGTAGAAATCCTTATGAAGCAGCGATCGCAGCTGCGTTAACTCTAAGAAATCCCTTCAAAGTTGTGAAGGAACTGAATATCCTTTTAGATGATTGTCGTCTAGCATTCTAGTTTGTTTCACCTAAAACACCATGAATGAATGCTTTGATCAACTAACTTAACGCTTGCGTGCTAACGTTAGTCCATCAGCAACTGGAATTAAACTTAGATCTATGCGATCGTCTTGAGATAACTTGCGGTTGAACTCACGAATAGCTGTGGTAGATGAGTCCTGTAGTTCTAATTGAGTCACTCTTCCAGACCACAGCACATTATCAATCGCAATTAAACCACCAGGACGCACTAACTTTAACGCCAATTCGTAATAAATATAGTAGTTTTCCTTATCTGCATCGATAAAGGCAAAGTCAAAAGTTTCCGCCTGACTTTGTGCTAAAAGATACTCTAAAGTTTCCGTCGCTGGAGCAATTCGCAAGTCAATTTTATCTGCCACACCTGCTTTCTCCCAATAGCGCCGAGCAACAGATGTAAACTCTTCGCTAACATCACAAGCTATGATTTTACCATCAGTCGGTAATGCCAAAGCAACACTCAAAGAACTATAGCCAGTAAAAACTCCCACTTCCAAAGTTTTCTTTGCACCAATCAACTTGACTAACAGTGCTAAAAACTGTCCTTGTTCCGGTGCCACCTGCATATTTGCACGGGGATGGTGAGCAGTCTCTTGTCGTAGCTGCAAAAGTACTTCTGGTTCCCGTAGAGATACAGACAAGAGATATTCGTACAAATTTTGTGTCAGGTTCAGTGTTTTACTATTAGACATAATTTCTTGGAGCTTGCGTTTACTGCTTATTTGTGTGAATATTCTATCAAAATAACGGTAAATTGCTCGATTTATCGTAGTATTTAATTCCTTTATAGTCTAAATGTTACATATATTGCTCCAATACTTGAGTAATTACGCATAAAAACGAAAAATCATTACTTTGTCACCTGTTTCCTGCTATAAAATAATATGCAATTAATTGAAAATTTTGCCACCAATCGCCTGTTAGCTGAACGGCTACAATTTCAACATTTAAATGAATTAAATTGGATGCACCAAAATCAACAAGTGATGGCAACTTTAGGTGGTGTGCGTTCTGATGAGGCAACCCGTTTGTTTATCTTCAATAACTTGCATCATTGGCAGCGTTATGGGTTTGGTTTATGGGTATTTCGAGATAAAGTTAATCATCAATTCGTTGGTCGTGCTGGTATTCGCCATACTGATGTAGAAGGTAAGAATGAAGTTGAATTAGCTTATGCTCTTATGGCTAAATTCTGGGGTCAAGGACTAGCGACTGAAATGGGAGAAAAAATATTGCAGGTAGGTTTTGAAATCCTGAAGTTGCGGGAAGTAGTTTGTTTTACTCTCACGACTAATAAATCTTCACAAAGGGTGATGGAAAAGTTGGGTTTTAAGTACGAGCGTGAGCTTATTTATGCTAACTTACCTCATTTGTTTTATCGATTAAAGGTTTAATTGTAAAATTAGTATTTTTAGGGATATAGAGATTTTTTCTAAATGTAAAAAAATCTGATAATATCTAATTTAGAATTTCAATAATTAAGTTAAATGTCTTTTATTCAAGATTTAAAAAATGCCAATGCTATGATTATCGGAGCCAGCCAAGGCATTGGTTTCGGCTTTGTTAAACAACTACTTAAAGATACCAGAATCAACAAAATCTACGCAACATATCGTCAGCAACAAACAGCAGCAGAGTTATTAGCTTTAACATCTGAATATGCTGATAAACTAACTTGTATAGAAATGGATATTACTGATGAGTTACAGATTATTGAAGCTGTAAGAAATATCAGCACACAAATTAATAAACTGCACTTAGTCATTAACTGCGTAGGACTGTTACATCAAGATGATTTCCAACCCGAAAAAAGCTTAAGACAAATTAACCCAGAAAATTTACTAAGCTATTTTCAAATTAACAGTATTGGTGCAGTATTACTAGCTAAACATTTATTACCTTTATTTCGCCATAAAGAACCCAGCGTGTTTGCCAGTATCTCTGCTAAAGTGGGCAGTATTGGCGACAACCAACTGGGAGGATGGTATGGTTATCGTGCTTCTAAAGCGGCGCTGAATATGTTGATGCGAACAGCCGCAATTGAGTATGGTAGAAGTTGTCCTCAGACTTTGGTTGTAACTTTACATCCCGGAACAACTGATACTCGTCTTTCTCGTCCATTTCAGCGCAGTGTACCACCAGAAAAATTATTTTCAGTAGAGCGTACTGTATCCCAATTATTAACTGTAATTGAACAACTGGAAGCAGACGATAGTGGGCAATTTTTTTCCTGGGATGGAAGCAAATTACCTTGGTAACTGAATCTCAGATAGGTTTACAAGTCAGGAAACATTTTATCTCCAAAGAGACCAGGGTCGCGTAAAACGCACGAAAAAGTAAATTGACCAGTAAAATTATTAAAATATGGGCGACATTCTCCATCTTCAGTACTGATATTTTGATCGGGTAATTTTTCGCCAACATAATAGCGGATTCTAGCACGACCTCTGCGAATCAGACTTTTAGTAAGCCTTTTATCAGGTTCATCTTTAGTATTATCACCACCGCATATACTAGCTGCTACTTGTGGAGTTATTTCAGTGAACAATTGTTGATGAGATATCATAATTATGAGCCTTATATACGTATGTCCTTGATAAGGATTCTAGATAAGTGCGATCGCAATATATGCGTATATACTTTTACTCAATTAAATATGTCTTATATACTCAACAGAGTAGACAAAACTTTATACTATCATTTTATTTAATTGTACAAAATTTCAGTCCTAACTATTCGCAGAAAATATATTTTTTTAGACATTATTCCTGAATCAATTTAATTGATAAAACTCGCTAAAACTATTCAATATAACTTTTCAGCACGATATTTAATTCATTCTCTGGTTCAATAGAATTCATTACTTAGTTGCCTTAAAATTCTCAGCAAGGTATAGGGCTGTGTAGACATTTGTAAAACTCATAATCTGTTTAATTACTAAAGACGCAGGTATTAAGTGTGTAATGCTTGGCTTATTTGAGTAAATATTCAAATATAAACTTATATTTTTCTGGCTGTCAGTTCGTAACTAACTCTTTTGTACTTTTCCCAATATTTCACTTGTCTTACTAATGCCAACTATATATTGGGTTTGCTCATGTTGAAGCAATTACTTTGTGTCCAGCAATATTGTAATGTATTGCTGCTTGTATTATTATTTTTTACTAATTTAATTATGGATAAAGCAGAAGCAAAAACTACTCAATTTCCAAAATTAATTAATTCTAATAAATTAGACGATAAATCTCCAGTATTATTGCCTAATAAAAATATCTCAAAGGAGAATGTATATAATTTAAGAAACATATATATATCACAAACTTTAACCTCAGAAACAGTTAGAGTTTTTCCTAACTTTAATGATACAAATATCCCAAAAATATTTAATCCATTTCTAGCACCAGATGCTGATTCTCATGAGCCTGATGTAAGCAAACCAAATCCTATTTTAAATAAAAAAAAATTACAAATATTTATATTGAATGCTCTGACTAATAGCGCCAGCAGATATCCTTGGATAATTGACCCCAGAGATAATTTAACTTTTGCTACATCTTCATTTAATCCCTTTCAAAGTACAAATTATATTGATTTTTCCATAAAATTTTCAGCAGAAGATCCCATCGTTGAGCGATTTAACTTTGCCCACTTTCCTCAAGAAGACCAATTCTACTGGGTACTACCGGGGAATCGAATTGTAGTAGAAACTCAGGGATGGCAAAGTGGGATTTTGTATCAAGGAGAAACCACAGACTTTGAACGTATACAGGTTGTGCGATTAACTCAAAGACTCTGGGGAATGCAAGCCGTTTCCTCCCTTCCTCAAGGTTTTCAAGAACTAGTAGGAGGAACTGATATAAGCCAATTTTCTATTCAATCAATTGCTGCCGAGTTAGTCAATCCACAGGGTATTCCTGCACCTCCTGTTCAGATTAATAATCCGAGTACAGCAAATAGTTCAAATATAACTGCGCTCATTCCTAATATTTCTAGATTGAATGCCAATAACCCACCTTTAATTTTACAATCTTTCCCTACTAATAACTTACAACCATTATTAGGAGATGTAAGCCTCCGTCGAGGAACGGTCATCCCTAGAGATAATTTAAAACAAGCTGGATTTATTTGGGGAAATCCTTTAACTGGCGAAAAAACGCGATTTCAAGCTCCAACTACATCTATACCAGGAATTAAATTAGGGAATCAAAAACAATTTGATAATTCTGATTTGTTTAACATTTTGCTAAATCCTGATATTAGTGATAAACAACGTAATTTTTCTTACCTGAATTCATTATTTTGGGTTACTTTGGGTCAACGACAAACTATACTCAGAACTAGAGATAAAACCGAAAATCAGAACTGGCAGAGATTTTATTTCAGTCGTCCGCATAATCGGACTTTATTGCAGTACGATTCTTTAGTCAACAAAGCAACATATACTAATATTTATAGTAACCCTGGTGCTTCTTTATCTTTCTCTGCTGATCAAATAGATGTAGATCAGATACAAACTGCTAATGCTTCTTTAGGAATGCTTGCAGGAGGACTTTTTGAGTTAATACATCTTCCAGAACTAGAAGAAAGTTTGCAAGAAGCTCAAAAGAGATTTTCTCGGCAAGAAAATTTTGCACCTATCAACTCAAAAGCGACACCAGAACAGAGAAGAAAAATTAATCAAATCCTCAATAGAACACTTTTTTTAGGTAATCGAACAAGTAGTTTAGAGCAAGTTTCTGGAACTTTCACTTTGCCGAGTACGATTACTCCAAATAGTTCTAGTATTTTACAAATTCGCACTGGTAATTATCGTCGAGCAGTTCAATTTATAGATGGACAACGTACTTGGAAAGAAGGTGAGACTTATCTTTCTAAGATACATGTTTCAAATCGAAGTTTTGGCCGTTTGTCATCTGTTAATGTGCCTATTCCTAGAAAACAAACATCTGTTTTTCCAAATAATCGCTCATCAGCTTTACAAGTAACTTTGATTGGCCCTGATGGTCAAGATTTTGTGCAGAATTTTAATTCATCTGATACTACAAGCGTACCGGTAAATATCCGTTCCTTTGATTTAGCTTTTGATAATATCGAATTAAGTCAAAATGGGCGGTTGATTACTTACTTGCAAACTTTTAATGGATATTTATCTTTACCTACTTTAGAAGGTTTATGGGCTGGTTCTACTGGCAATTGGAATTATAGTATTAATTCAGGCATTTGGTATAACTTAAATGCAAATAATGGATTTAATATTGTAAATAATCTTGGCAACTCAGAGCCTACATTTGGAGTTTATACTAATGGCTTATTAAACTATATTAATACTCATATAAAATTGAATGCTGCTGGGGAAACTCAAGCTATTACTAGCCATATTCCAGTTTTACGATTTCATTGGAATAGTGGAGCTAACTATCAAAACCCTGCTTATATAAATTTGAGTTACTCCTTTATTCGTCAAGATAAATATAGGAATAACTATTCATTGGCTACAGGTATTGTATTTTATGACGAAACCCGTCGTTTGAGACAAGCCGGATTTTTTCAAGGTGCATTGGAACTTGGCACAGGTTTGGAGTTGAAAACTAGTATAGAAATAAGTGAAAATTTTTTCTACACTCTAGAAGGCACTCAAAAAGTAAACTCTAATTGGTATTTTGGAGCTTATGTGCAAAATTTTCGAGATATTAGCCGTGGTATTAGAAGTAGAATTAATGATTTTGCTTATGGATTATTAATTAAGCATGAGATTCCTAGTAATGGTATGTTTTGGGAGTCTCGTTTAGGAATGAGTGGGAGTACATTTGAAGCTCGTTTTGAGGGGGGTTTTCGGTTTTAAAGCTGATTACTAATATTTCACATCTTCTACTTAGCGACTGAAGTCGCACGCCAGTTGCTTCTCCTAATCGGAGACGCTGCGCGTAGCTTGCTTCCCCGTAGGAGTACAAGTCAACAAAGCCGACGACAGTCGCCTCAAGTCAGGAAACCCTCTCGACAGTTCTTGCTGGGGGAAACCCCCTACAGCCCTTTGGGCATCCTACGCGGGCGTTAGCCTCTCTCTTTGAGAGAAGATCGGACTGTCTCCCCAACGCACGCTGTCTGGATTTAAATCTTGAGGCAGACTTTGGTTAATATCTGTGATACTCCCCCTCAAGTGTTATCTTTGTCAATACTCTGCTACCTGAATTTTTACCTTTCATATTTGTCAAACTTAGTAAGTAAATAAGCTAACCACTTACCAAATTACTTGCTTTTTTTCTCTATATGTCCTTAGTAATCTTCTCTGTGGCAAGCTGCGAGAATGAGGTTTGCATTTCCTTATCTATATTCTTCACGACTCATTTAGATTACTATAGTTGAGTCTGCTTTTCTGATCAATTCTCAATAAACTTTCTTTAGGAAGAGTAGGCAACTTTATCTAGTTGTTTCGCTTGATAGATTAACTTGAAATTAAAAAGGATAATTATTAGAGAAATAATTTTAAAACTTACATATTCCACTTAACTATTAAAATTGCAGCAACAGAACTCAATTTTCTCTTAGCCAGACTTAGTTTTTATAGTCTAGCCAAAGCTATGGGCGGGAAATACTCAACTTTTGCGCTCAAAGCTTTCCCGTAGTGTAGCAACTGGCTTGAGGTTTCTAGTCATTCAAGCTTGTTACAAGATTTGATAAAACCCAGTTAAACTATTTAGATTTATGCAAAATATCTACGGCAATCTTCAAGGCATCAAATCGAGTCACCTCAAAAAATTACAACAGCTTTACGAAGACAGGCAACCAGCAGACAGATTTATCACACTAGAATTCGCTCAAACTTTAGCAGTAATTAGTGCCACAATCCAACATCCTATTTGTTGTTACATTAATCGGCGTGGACAAATTCTCCGAGTTTCTGTGGGGACTCCAAATCAAACTCAAATCCCAGTGGAAGAATTACCTCGGCGTAGTGCCGAACGTTTGATAGGAATTCGTTGCATTGCTACTCAGTTTAAATCAGCAACTACTGATGAAACAGCATTAATTACAATGGCACGCCAGCGTTTAGATGCTCTAGTGACTTTAAGTATAGTTAATAACCAAGCTGAAGAAGCTTTTTTAGCTTATTTAGTTCCTGATTTACAACCACCTTGGATAGTTTCTCCACCCCTCAGTTTAGATGATTTAACGGAACAAGACTTTAGCGATTTAGTTGCAGAATGGGAGAAAGATATTTCCGATGCAGGCGGAATAGTTTTACCCCAAGAAGTCTTTTCTGAGCAAGATAGAGTATTGCTTGTGGGAGTACAAACAGATAATGTGTCAGCCCAAAGATTTGAAGATGGACTAGTAGAGTTAACACGTTTAGTAGACAGTGCTAAAGGAATTGTCTTGGACACAATGCGACAAAAACGCTCTCAGCCGCATCCACAAACAGTTGTTGGTAAAGGAAAAGTAGAAGAAATCAAACTTTTGGCGCAAAAGTTAGGCGCAAATTTAATTGTTTTTGATCGAGACATTTCTCCATCTCAAGCCCGCAATTTAGAAAATGAAATTGGGATGCGAGTTGTTGACCGCACAGAAGTAATTTTAGATATTTTTGCTCAACGTGCGCGTACTCAAGAAGGTAAATTACAAGTAGAACTAGCGCAACTCGAATATATGTTGCCTCGGCTACGTGGACGGGGACAGGAAATGTCGAGATTAGGTGCAGGAATTGGCACACGAGGGCCTGGTGAAACTAAACTAGAAACTGAACGACGGACAATTCAACGCCAAATTTCTCAATTACAGCAAGAAGTAAACCAATTACAAGCACATCGCGCTCGCATCCGCCAACAGCGACAACAGCAAGAAATTCCAGTTGTGGCATTAGTAGGATATACCAATGCAGGTAAATCCACTTTACTCAATGTGTTAACTAACGCGGAAGTTTACACCGCAGATCAATTATTTGCCACACTCGACCCAACAACGCGCAAAGTAGTAATTACGCAACCAGAAACTCAAGAACGCAGAACAATTTTACTCACAGATACTGTAGGATTTATTCACGAATTGCCCCCGTCACTTGTAGACGCATTTCGCGCCACATTAGAAGAAGTAACGGAGGCTGATGCTTTACTGCATCTTGTAGATTTATCTCACCCAGCTTGGGAAAGTCACATTGCGAGTGTGCAAGAAATTTTAGAAGAAATATCTGCAATTCCCGACAAAAGTTTAATTGCATTTAATAAGATTGACCGAGTAAGTAGTGAAACCTTGGCAGAAGCTCAACAAAAATATCCGCAAGCTGTATTTATTTCGGCGACTGAGCGATTAAGTTTAGAAACTTTAAAACAGCATTTGCTGCAACTAATAGAAGTAGCTATTGAGATTGCAGCCCCACAAAATTCATACTAAACCCAAGGAATTTTATGATACCAACTATTATTGTTCATGGTGGAGCAAAAACCATTACGGAAAACAAAGTTGCAGCCAACCATAAAGGCTGTACAGCAGCAGAAGCTGGTTGGGCAGTGCTACTCGGTGGCGGTAGTGCTTCAGAAGCTGTAGAAGCAGCTATTCGGGTTCTGGAAGCTGACCAAACATTTAACGCTGGTCTGGGCGCGACTCTCAACAGCGACGGAGAAGTAGAGCTAGACGCAGCAATTATGGAAGGCTCTTTGTGTTGGGGCGCCGTTGCAGCCGTTCAGGGTGTACGTCATCCTATCTCAGTAGCACGAAAAATTATGGATGACAAACCTAGGTTGTTAGTTGCGCGGGGTGCAGAACGCTTCGCCGCAGATTGTCAGTCCGAAATGTGTAATAAAAATGATTTAGTAGCTCAGGAACAGTTGCAACAGTGGCAGGAAGATCAAAAAGTCATTGACCGTCCAAACACTGTAGGCTGTGTAGTTTTAGATTCCAGTGGCATTTTAGCGGCTGGTACTTCAACAGGTGGAACGACAAAGCAGCAGAGTGGACGCGTTGGTGACACTGCACTGGTTGGCTGTGGTTTGTACGCCGATAATAAACTCGGCGCTTGCTCCACAACAGGTGATGGCGAGTCGATTATTCCGGTGGTTTTGGCGAAAACTGCGATCGATTTTTTGGTGGGAGACAGGCACCCAGACGAAGCCGCGCAAATGGCAATTGACACTTTAAGATCTAAAGTCAAAGGTGAAGCTGGCTGCATTCTGATAGACAATCAAGGACGAGTAGGCTGGGCGTATAATTCTCAAGATATGGCAGTTGCTTATATGACCTCAGAAATGGATAAAGCTGCTTTTTTCACCAAGAAATAATTTTAATAATTCGTAATTTGTCTTGATTTCCTACTCCGCATTTTTAAATTAGATATGAACTCAAAATCCAACTTTAAATACTTCCAAGGGAGTTCTCTTTCTGATCTGTTTGCTGAAGATATCACAGATGCGAGTTATGCGTTTATCTTGAATTATCCTGCAACTGCTAATTGGGCAGCATTCCTTAACACGAAAAAATATTTTATTCAAGATGGGAGTAGTGAAACAACCAAAACTGCTTTTGACAAAATTGCTCAAAAAGAGCCTTGGAAAAATTTGGCTGTTTTAGGCAATGCTATTCCCGGAATTGTGATTAGTCCGCCACCAAAGTTGTTAATTGATTACTGGGAGGAGCATTTTGGCTTTAATTACTCCAATATGGAGTTGATAGATTGCTCGACTTATTTAGATGACCTTAGTCAGAGCGATCGCTTTCATCAACTAATCACTCTATTTCCCTTTGATCATCTCAAACCTGAAAAACACGCTGTTAATCCCGATACCCACTATCACTTGCTCAACAAAGCTACCTTAGCCGAACTGGGTGTACCATATCCCAAATACGCAACTTACCACCTTCAGCAAGTTAATCTTGCAGATATTCCCTTACCTGAAAAATTTCCCTATCTCATCAAAACATCTCACGGGCTTTCTGGAGAAGGCACTTATATTATCAACAACACCAGGGAGCTAAATTACTGCCTTGAAGAACTGAGGAAATACATCGATATTCAGTTGCTAGATACGATTATTGTTTCCGAGTTTATTAAAAATGTTGTCCAGAATTACTGCGTCCAGTTCTATATTAATAAATCGGGAGAAATCAAGCTTATTGGTACTACAAGTCAACTTGTTACCGCAGAGGGAAACTATTTAGGCGGTATGATTAATTACCGTGAAATAGACATGAATAGATTCTCGGAGATGATTGCCGCTATTGGTAAGTATGCTCATCAACACGAATATTTTGGCGTTATTGGCTTTGATGTTTTAGAAGATAAAGAAGGCCAGATGTATGTGATTGATGTCAATTTCCGTGTTAACGGTTCAACTCCGCTTTGCTTGCAACGCCACACCTTACTAGCACTGGGCAAAGAGGTAGCTAAATATTCTAGTAGCTACCGCATCTTTGGTTCATTAGAATCAATTTTTCTAACTTTAAAGCCAGAATTAGAGCGCAAAGATTTGATTATATTATCTGCTCTAGAGAGAAAAGAATCCAGTGCAATTTATACTGATATATACGGGGTTATTACAGGAGAAACACTAGCACAAATGCAGCATATTGAGGAGAAATTACAAAGTAAAGGATTACAAAGTTAGTTAAATATGATTTACAAATCGAGGGTTTAATTATAGTGAAACTTGAAATATTATAGATTATTTTTGTGAAAAACTTTTTATCAGAAGACTCGCTTCATATATAAAAAACAATGCTGTGTTAGTGCAGTCAGTTTAAGGAAATATCTATAAAATAATAATTCCCGAATTCTTAATTCGGGAATTGTCAAAGATGCAAGAATTTGATTAACGAGACTCTGTTCCTTGATTGGGAAACCAGGAACTGTAACATTACCGCCAGCCGCTTCAGGTTCAGCACCCTGACGAGTTTCTGTACCTGATTCTTGACCAGTCATCCGATATCTTTCATCTAAAGGAGTGTCACCTTTATCTGTAGTTGGGACAGTGGTTTGAGTTCCAGGATTATCTTCTGGCTCATATTTATTCTCGTCTTGGCGATTGTCTGGGGGGGTGTTTGATGTCATAATATTTATACTTTTTAATCAAGTTATTCTTTAATATTAGTTTTTATTTTCTACTAGCCTTACTATCCATAGATAGAACTATTCTTATAACTAATTGGGGAAAAATACGCTGTGTATTAACTCAATTGAGTAATTATTTTGGTTGAGTATATTATTTGCGAATCAGGCTTTGCCTGGTTTATTTGTGCGAGTCTCCAGCGGAGATATTATGCGATTGCACTCCTACACTATCATTGGGAGTTGAAGGCCATCTCACCGTCAAAATAGTACAGTCAGACTTAGCCACCCAGCAGTGTGGCACACCCGCGCACCAAAGCACATAATCACCCTCACGAGATAAGATAATCTCTCTATCTTCAAACTGAAGGCAAAATTGCCCATTAATCAAAATAGAAAGAGTCGCAGCTTGATGATTTACAGCCCACTCAGTTCTACTCTCTCCAGCTTTATGTACACCCCACTTGATTTCTAGTGCGGTAGTTGAGCGTAAATCATCATCTGGGGTGATAAAGTGTCTCATAAACCAACCCCAACGATTTGCACCTTCACTCTCAGCATTGCCAAAAATAACTTTAGGCTGCATTACTCACCTCAAAGTTAGGAACTAAAATTTTTCCTGTGTAACCTGCATCTTTGTATTGTTCAAGAACTTGAGTGGCGGCTTTTTCTGCACCTAATGCAACCAAAGCCACACAAGCCCCACCAAAACCAGCCCCTGTTAGCCTTGCACCCAATACGCCTGGGGTTTGTTGTAACATTTCCACCAATATATCCAAGGCTGGAACAGAAACTTCATAATCATCGCGCAAACTAGTATGAGATGCGTTCATCAACTTGCCAAAACGCTCAGGTTTTACTCCCTGCAAAACTTCTAAGACACGATTATTTTCTGTCACCACATGACGAGCGCGACGGTTTAATGGTTCTGGTAAGCTTTCTGTCACTTGAGCATCTGTGATATCTCGCAATGCCTTGACTCCCAATAAATGTGCCGCCTCTTCACACTCTGCACGGCGTTGGTTGTATCCGCTAGTTGCCACGGTGCGGGTTACACCACTATCTATAACTAAAATCGTGGTTTTGTTAGGTAAAGGAAGTATGTGACGTTCTAGAGTGCGGGTATCTAAAAACAAAATATGTTGAGTGTCCGCAAGACTAGAAGCCATTTGATCCATAATGCCGCATTGCACTCCTGCATAGTGAATTTCTGCTTGTTGGGCAAGTTGGGCAATTTCCACATCATCTATAAGGAGATGTAAAAGTTGGCGAATTGCTCGGAGTGTTGCGACTTCTAATGCTGCACTGCTAGATAAACCAGAACCTATAGGAACTGATGATTGGACATACACATTCAGCGAAGGAATCGTGTATCCTGCTTGTTTCAAAATTTCAATACAACCAAAAATATAACTGGCAAATCCAGAAGGACTATGATGAATATCTAAAATACTGACATGTTCTTGAAGATTGGCGGAATAAAAATGGTGTTGTCCATCATCACTGAAACTTAATTGTACTGTTGTGTGTTGAGGAATCGCTGTTGGCAGCACAAAACCATCGTTGTAATCGGTATGTTCGCCCAGTAAATTCACCCTTCCCGGTGCATGAGCTTGAGTTACTGATAATGTGCCGAATATTTGGAGAAAATCCATAAGTATATTTTAATAGAAAATTAATTAAATATTGCACATCTGTCTAGAGGTTTAACTTTTTATAAAAACCTAAGTAGATGATATCTGCGAATGTTTATGAGGTTATATTCTAACTCTGTTTTATTGCTCATAACATTGTATAACTTAATGAAATTTACTAGAAATTTTTCCAAGTATTAACAATTACAGACTAACTTCATATTAGATAACTCTTTGAGCAGAACCAAAGTTAAAACTAAGGTAATGCTTCAGGCTGATGTATTGATAAGTTAATTTTTAGAAAAATAGCAGCAACAAAGCCAACAATATGGCAAAAAAAGTCTATGCAATTTTTTACAAATCACGCAGAAACAAAAGAAAATCAATCTACTTACATTAATCCTGACAATTCCGGCGAATCTGAACCTCTAACTCAGGTGCAGAAAGATAGTGTAATCACTAAACAAGATTTGCCAAATAAGCGATTACGTTATGGCTTAACTCTAGTAATCTTGAGTGCTTTCTTATTTATCACTGCCATTTACTACGGAATTATTAACCCCTAATCTCGCTTTTGTTAACAGAGTAAATGTTATTTCTGAGATGGGACACATCATCATTGTGTCCCTTTGATTTTTCTATATTTCCAAAGGTACTGCACGCAATCTTCCATCCACCTCAACACTAGGAAAGTTAGAGTCAAAAGTCAGGTTTTCTAGCTTTTTATCCTTGAGGATGACAAAAGTATCTTCAACCTTCGCTCCTGATAAACTAGGATTCCAAGCGATCGCCATATTTTCTGTTAAAAAGTCGTTTGTTAGTGGATTGGCGACAATCTCTCTGGCTAAATAGCCTGTAGTTCCTCCTTGGTGATGTTCGCGGATAGCATTGGGGAAACCATGCTGTTCATAGGCTTGGGCTAGTGCAGAATAAACTGTGTCAAGAGTTATTCCCGGCTGAGATGTAGATAGGGCTGTGGCTTCTATTTCTCTCACATGACGATGTAATTCAGCTTCCTTTTTTGAAAGGCTACCAAAACAAACAAAGCGCGTGAGGTTGGCATATAAACCATATCCTCTAGCGCAAAATACTAACATTGCCTGCCTTCCAAGTTTTTCTCCCGTTGGGGTAGCATGACGATACAAAGGTAAACGTCTGTCTCCAGCTACTAATGTCAGCGCTGGATGCAAACCTCTAGCCCACAATGCTTCTGCACCTGCACCCGCTAATTGATATTCTGTCCAGGTAGGACGAGCAGCTTTGAGTACTTCTGTCATCGCTGCGCTGGCTTTTTGTCCGACTTGGCGATATCGTTCTAACTCAGTGGGCATTAATACTCGTTTATAAGCTTGGAGAGAAGGTGGAATTGGTTGTTCTTGGGAAGTAGGGCGTACGCGCTTCGCGTTGTTGCAGACATCGCTAATTATTTCCCCCCCAGCAGTCGCATCCTTAACAAAACTCTCACGCGCCGCAGCATCAGCCCAAGGGTGAATATGCAGTTTAAAATTACTCGGTAATTCCTCATCTTTTAAACGCTGCGCTTCAATTTCGTCCGTCAATATCCACGCATCTTGGCCTGTAACTAACACTTCTGCTACACCAGTTTCAGCAGTTAGCAAGATGGTATTAGATGCACCACCAGTTGCCCAAGCAAACCAATCTGTACCACGTATACGCAAACCCTCGACCTCAGTTACCGTAAGAGTTTGCCTGATTAACTCTAGCTTTCTAGATACTTCCTCGTTCATAAAAAATAAAAATAAATGAACACAGATGACTAATTATCAAAATCATCTACGTCCACCTGCGTCTGTCTGAGGTGTTGAAACCCAATCTTCATCAGTAAATAGTCGGTGTGGTTGAGGTTGGTAGTCAAAATCGTACATTAGCGATCGCAACTACCACAACCTGTAACTTTATACCGAAACTGGCATTTCCAGATTTACAGCCACCGCTTGTAACTCTTTTGCCTTCTCTTCTGGTAAAGCATCATTGGCAAACATCCCGGCGGCGAGTTCTGTTCCCGCCAAATACTTCAGCCTTTCACTGGTGCGATATGGTGGGTAAAACTGGGCGTGTAAGTGCGCTTCTGGATGGGCTGCACCATCAGTTGGCGCACCAAACCAAGCCATTAAATAAGGAAATGGGCGATTCCACAAACCGTCATATTTGAGAGTGACGGTTTTTAATGCTTTAGCCAGTCCCCAGCGTTGTGCTGGGGTAAGTTCCATAAAACTGCTAACTGGCTGTTTTGGTGCAATCCATACTTCGTAAGGATAACGAGCGCACACGGGGACGAAGGCGATCGCATCTTCATCCTCATATATAATCCGTTGGTTATCAGCAATTTCCTGCTGAATTAAATCTTGCAGTAAGCCCCGCCTATGTTCTTGATAATACTCCTGCTGCATTGCCAGCATTCGTGCTGGCACAGGGGGAACGAAAGGATATGCGTAAATCTGTCCATGTGGATGATGCAAAGTTACACCAACTTCTACACCTTTGTTTTCAAAGGGTAACACATACTGAATTTGCGGATTTGCTCCTAGTTCGCGGGTGCGATCGCCCCACACTTCCAACAGCAAATCTAGGTGCGCCAATTCTAGGGAACTGAGGGAAGCATTGGCATCTTGAGTAAAAACCACTACCTCACAAGCTCCATTGGCGGGTAAGGTTTCCACAATGGTTTCCGGTGGATTGTTAGCTGTGAGACTCATGGAGGGAAAGCGGTTATCGAACACCGCCACGTCATACTTACCTTGGGGAAGTTCTGTGGGAAACTTCGGGTTGGTGGTAGGTGCCAGGGGGTTATATTCTGGGGGCGGCATGAAAGTCCGGCCTTGACGGTGACTAGCATAAGCTACCCATTCACCTCGCAAGGGATGCCAGCGCAAGTGCGGATTGGCTTGTACTGGCTCATGACTGGGGCTAGTAGCTTCTAACTGACTAGTAATTGGGTAACGACTATATAAGGTGAGTTTGCGTCCGTCGGGCTTTAACAGCTTGTGGGAGTACATAATCCTTGTCCTGAGAGGGTGGCAGCGCGGATTGCTTCGATGGGGAATTTCGGTGTGCGATCGCTGTACAATAACCCGTTAGCTTCTTGGAAGGTATCTGTGAATTGTGTGTAACAGAAACCGCTAAATAGTTCAATGTCATTGACTGTTTCCAGCAAGGCAGCATATTTCATTTCTAGTTCGGAGATACTTGAGCAGTTTTCATATCCCCAAGCTTGATCAGCATTAGGATGGTCAAGCGGAGTATATGCAATCCCACCAAACTCGGTTAACATGACTGGTTGTCCTTGATGGGGATAGTTATCGAGGGTGAGGATGCGCCCGCCTGGACGGCTACGCTCAAATAAATCCGATATCTTGATATCAGGGCGATAACGATGGGCTAATCGCTCAGGCTTCCTGTCATAATCGTGGATAGCGAGAATATCTGTATCTGTACTTTCCCAACCATCGTTACCAATTACTGGGCGAGTTGGGTCGAGGGTTTTGGTCAGATGATACATTGCCAATACATAGTTACGATGAGCCGCTGTCTCTACTAAATTTGGCACTCCCCAAGATTCATTAAACGGCACCCAAGCCACAATACAAGGATGGCTAACATCGCGCTTAATGATTTCTGTCCACTCACGGGTCATCCGTTCCACAGCTTTGGGCGTAAAGCGGTAAGCGCTGGGCATCTCTTCCCATAATAACAACCCTAAAACATCTGCCCAATACAAAAAGCGGGGGTCTTCAATTTTTGGTGTTTGCGGACTCCGTTAAAACCCATAGCTTTGACGAGTTCTACATCACGCCGCAATGCTTCGTCATTGGGTGGAGTCATTAAGGTATCCGGCCAATAACCTTGGTCGAGAACTAGGCGTAGATAGTATGGGCGACCATTGAGCATAAAGCGATCACGCTGAATGCTCACAGTCCGCATTGCTGTATAAGATTGCACTTCATCTAAAAGAATATCTTTATCCCATAGCTGAATTTGGGCATCTATTAGCGTCGGCTTTTCGGGACTCCACAGTAATTCATTGCGACAGTCGTCAATACCTGGATCTCCCAAAACAATGCGACGGACAATTTCCCCATTAAATACTTCATAAGTATCGCTGGCTAACACCAAACCGCCAGCGCTCAGTTTTACTTTAATTTGTACACCCGAAGTCGGTAAATTTCCCACTAGTCCAACTTCAAACCCAATTTCCCACCGTTCGCAGTCGGGAATCCAACGCAGATGACCGATATTTTAATCCTAAAATATGAGCTTGTGCTAAATCATTGACATGAATATAATCACGAATACAGGTGCCATCTGGAGTAGGGTAATCTGTACCAAAAATTACTATAGATTCCCTTTTACCTAAAGCAGCTTGTAAAACTAAGGGAATGAGATGAGTTTCGGGGATATGATCTTCGCCTAGTAAGCCATTGGGTTCAGCCCCAGCGGCATTAAAATAACGAAAGCTGACAGACTTGAGATTGTAAGCAATATCAAAATCTGACAAAATTCTTTCTACCATCCACTTGGTAGTAGCATAAGGACTAATGGGGCTTTGCGGATGGTCTTCAGTTAAAGGAATAAATTGCGGTACACCATAAAGAGCGCAAGTAGAAGAAAAGATAAATTTATTAATTGATGCTGCTAACATTGCTTCTAACAGCGTCAAAGTACCGACCACATTATTGCGATAATATTTAGCTGGCTCAGTTACAGATTCACCCACAGCAATATAAGCAGCAAAGTGCATAACTGCGGCTATATTATGTGTAGCAAATAGTTGATCCAGAAGAGGGCGATCGCTCATATCCCCTACAATCAGCTTCACCTGCAAAACTTCCTCGACAATTTCTCGATGCCCATTTGAAAGATTATCTAACGTCAATTCGCCATAAGGACGCACGACGACATCTCGAATCGAAGTAGAAACTACAGGTTTAGCTGCGGCTAAATACTCTGGGGTTTTAGTCGGACTAATAAAGCGTGTTGATTCATTACGCGCAAATGGCAACATCGCCAAGTCCCATCCTGCCAAGTATGCAGGCAGTTCTTGATAATTTTTACTACCGAGATAATGAATATTTGCCTGCTGCGGCAAAGTTGCGGGATCAATTTTCACAATTGGCCCAATCATTACCAAATGCCAATCAGGACGCGCCTCAGCCATTCCGCGTAATAGTTCAATGTCCATCCGTTCATCAATTACGCCATAAAAACCCAACCGGGGATGAGGGATGTTTGCTTGATCTGCTGGTTCAGCAATATTTCTGGCTTGGGCAAAGTGCGTTATGTCTACACTACTGGGAAAAGCATAAACATGAGGGTATTGGTTAACTTTACTTTCGTAAAGGCTTTGCCCACCTGTAAATACTAAGTTTGCTCGACGGAATAATTCTGCTTCGTAGTTTTTTAATTTCGGTGATGCGCCTTTAAAAGCAGATAATTCATCCATGCAATCATAAACAATCGCTTGAGGTTGCAAATGATTGGTAAAAGCGATCGCCATTGGTGTATAGTACCAACAAATATAATTTTTGATGTTTTGTTCAGCGAACAAGCCATCAATTAACACCTGTAAATCTGCATTAATTCCTGCTTCACTTAGATTGTCTGGTAGATGTGGTACAACAACAACAACCCCACTCTCATCTTGACTAATATCCAGCCGCCCTAAAGCATCCTGACTAAAAATCGGCTCTTCAATAAAATATACTCGTCTACCTTGAGCAAACCGACTCAAAAGGTGTTGGGGTCTTTGATAAACAAAATTCCAACGCAAATGTGATAGGCAAACAATATCAGGTGTATCCGTGAAAACTTGAACTTTTTGATATTCTTTCTTGCCAGAAGTAAAATCAGGCGATGATACGCCAGAAGCCTGTCTTTTAACTAATTCTGATAACTTCGTTTCACCCAATTCTGGTGATTTTATTTGGTTGAATCCGTTAGCATTGATGTTGGATTTACTTTGTGTCATATTTTCAATAACTGGATATATGTTGGGAATCGCAATAAAAAATGGATGACAAGAGTCTCAAATAAAAACATCAGCATGTAACCATTTGCTTACTATACTCTTGCCTGGAAATATTAACTAAATAACTAATGCCAGAATTTGTAGATCTTACGCATCACATTACTCCAATAAGTAATAACAGTAAGGAATATTTTTCATCTTTACTTCCATCTCTGGATACAAAGCTATAAATATATCTAGAGCATCAGGAGATTTTAGCTGATTAAAACAAATTAAATATTTATTATTGAGCCATGCAAATATCCTGGAGAATTAATTTCAGGCAATTGAAATTTTATCTATGATAATTACTATTTGTGTTTTAGCTAACAATAAATATTTAACTTAATGCCTTTCTTGCGAGGGATGTAACTGTTAGTAATTGCTATTAATGTGCTGATTAATAGGCTAATTAATTAGCAGTGGTTGATTCATGTTGAATTTTCTTAAACAAGTTGGTAATTACGCCAAAGAAAGTGTTTTAGCCGGAATCCATATAGGACAAGGGCTTTCAGTTACTTTTGACCACATGCGTCGCCGTCCAATTACGGTACAATATCCTTATCAAAAGCTGATACCATCAGAAAGATTTCGCGGGCGGATTCACTTTGAATTTGATAAATGTATTGCTTGTGAAGTTTGCGTTCGGGTTTGCCCGATTAACCTTCCGGTAGTAGATTGGGAATTTAATAAAGACTTCAAGAAAAAAGAACTCAAGCACTACAGCATTGACTTTGGAGTTTGTATTTTCTGCGGCAACTGTGTGGAATTTTGCCCAACAAACTGTCTATCATTTACTGAAGAATATGAACTTTCTGTTTATGACCGCCATCAGTTGAATATGGACAATGTGGCGATGGGCAGATTACCTTACAAAGTGACTGAGGACGCAATGGTAACACCTCTCAGAGAATTAGTTTACTTACCAAAAGGAGTATTAAATCCTCACGGAGTGCCTGATGATGCTCATCGAGCAGGTCTATTGCCATCTGAGATTTTAGAGTAAGCTGGAGAAAATTCATCAACCTTAAGAATTTTCCTCGATATAAATAGGACTTACGCAACGCTGATAATGTCATTGCGACCGGAACGAAGTGTAGGGAAGCAATCCCAGCGTTAGGGGAGATTATGACGAAGTTACGTTATTTTTGCGTAAGTCCTGATAAATGTTGGTCTTGGTTATTCAATTTTGCTCACTTCTGACTTCTGATTAGCGAACTAATTAATGAAGTGCAGAAGAATTTTAATTTCCATCAAATTAATCTTTAAATACAAAGGAAATTCAGAAAATGAATCAATTAAATAGGAAATTTATCAAAAAATTGATGAGTTTTATGATTATTTTTGGCGTTAGTATATCTATTGTGGGTTTTTCCGCTACAGCTTTCTCTGCTAGTCATCAAATTCCCGCAGTGTTTCCGCAGACAATCTCATCAACCAGCACCACAAGAAAAATTACTCAAACCCCAACAGACAGAACTCCAGGAGTAAGCAGCCCACAGTCGAGACTGAGTGAACTTGATAGATTGTATGTTACAGAAGCGGCGCAGGGAGGAATGACAGAAATACAAATAGCAAAATTAGCATTGCAGAGATCAAAAAACAATGAGGTGAGACAGTATGCCCAACAGATGATTCAAGAGCATACACCTGTTAACCAACAACTGATGCAATTGGCTAATCAAAAAGGAATTACTACCCCAACTACTTTAAGCCCAAAATATCAGGCTGCGATCGCCAGATTATCACAATTTTCTGGCGGAGATTTTGACCAAGCATATAAAGAAGAAGCTGGGATTAACTTACATACAGAATATTTTGTTGTGCAACGGCGTGAGTCACAACTCGGACAAGACTCAGATTTACAGGCATTTGCTACTAAAAATATACCCGTTACCCTGAGACACTTACAAATGGGGCAACGCTTGTTAACT
Source organism: Nostoc sp. C96 (assembly GCF_059384975.1). Taxonomy (NCBI): domain Bacteria; kingdom Bacillati; phylum Cyanobacteriota; class Cyanophyceae; order Nostocales; family Nostocaceae; genus Nostoc; species Nostoc sp. C96. The sequence goes on from NZ_CM182020.1 coordinate 5,832,710, forward strand.
CAAGCCACTCCCCGACCCAGCAAGGGTAATTAATTTCTATAATTGAAACTAGAATCTAGAGCTAATCAAACTAGAAATTACAGCAACCAAATCAACTGGTTCCATAGGCTGATACCGTTTCACTTTAAGTTTGATACAAATAGACCGCAGGGGAGCCAGCGCGTTGGGGAGACACTGCGTTGCGGAGGTTCCCTCCGTTGTAGCAAGTGTCGGCGGGTTTCCCGACTTGTAGCGACTGGCGTGGGCGGAGGAGAAATTATTCGTATCATTTATTTAGTGAAATGGTATGAGAAATATGTCTTTGGCAACCAGCTTTTATTGCTTGTTTTTCGTTATTGAATCTTAAAATATACCAACTTTATCTGTTTTTTCCCACGGTAAATCCATATCCATTCGTCCTATATGACCATAAACTGCCAGTTGGCGATAAAAACCGCCTGGATGAATTGTCGGTAAATGTCTTAAATTAAATTGTTTAATAATTCCTGCCAAGCGAAAGTCAAAATGCTTTTCTAATAAATTAGTAATTTCTTCGTCAGAGATTTTCCCTGTGCCAAAAGTTTCTACTTGAACACTCACAGGACGAGATAAACCAATGGAATAACTGAGTTGCACTTCACATTCATCTGCAAGTTTGGCAGCAACGACATTTTTAGCTGCATAACGGGCAATATAAGCGCCTATTCTATCTATTCTAATTGGGTCTTTGCCACTCAAAGCTGAACCACTATGTTTAGAATATTCGCCGTATGTATCTATGGCATTTTTTCTACCAGTTAAGCCAGAATGGATTGCTGGCCCGCCTTTAATAAATGCGCCATCGGGATTAATAAATATTCTAGTTTTGGCATCGGGTCGAATTTCTTCATTCTCAAAAACAGGATTAATGACTATTTCTTTAATATCATCTTGTAATTGTTGGTAATCAGGTTTACCTGCTTTATTTTGACTGGCAATTACAGTAATACTATGTATTCTATAAGGACGGCGATCGCGATATTCTACTCCGACTTGAGTTTTACCATCAGGTGTTAAATAAGGTAAGATATTTTTGTGTCTAACTTCACTTAATTGTCTGGCTAATTTGTGTGCTAACCAAATCGGCAGAGGCATCAGGGTATAAGTTTGATTACAAGCAAAGCCAAAGACTGTTACTTGATTTGTCACAGTAATTTTTTCTATCTCTTCATCAGATAAATTCTGCTCATCAAATAAGTGAGTTTGGCTGGCTGGCAATTCTCGCAAGCTGGTCAAAATACTACAAGTTTTGCTATTAAATTCTTTTTGTTCGTAACCAATTTGTTCAATTACTTGTCTGGCAATATTGGTAAAGTCTACATTGGCATTTGGTTCAAATCGGGCAGCAATAAATAATATGCCTGTGGAAGCAGCACATTCGGTAATGACTCTGGCGTAGGGGTCTTGTTGTAAAAATCGGTCTACTATGGCATCGCTGATTTGATCGCACAATTTATCAGGATGTCCTTCGGTGACTGATTCTGATGTGAACATGAAGTCTTTTTTCATAATATTCAGTGTCTTGGCGCGACATTTTTTTTAACGAACCACAAAGGACACAAAGTTCGCAAAGTAAAGAGGAAAATCAGAGGAATAGCATTGCTTTATCTCAGAAGGCAAATTTGATGGATTACTAGCCTCAAGTATGAATACTAAGATTACTTCTTCCTTTGTGTCCTTTGCGTCCTTTGTGGTTCGTTTTTTCCAGTTAACAAAACTCTAGAGTTGTGGATTATTATCTGGCATAAGTAATGGTGGGACACCATTGATATTTGGCTGAATATTCTTTGTTGATTCGCTTAACAATAAAGGCCACAAAGCACTACCAATGATGACGGCAGTATCGATAAAGTTAATTGGGGTAATCTTTAAGAGATTTCTTAAAGGTGGTAGGGCGATCGCTAAAATTTGAATAGCAAAGGAACCAACAATAGCAGCATTTAAATAGCCATTACGTGGGAGTTTTTCTTTGCTAAATACGCTGTGATGTTCGGAACGACAGCTAATGGTATGCAGCAGTTGGGCTGAGGTCAGGGTGAAAAAGGCAATTGTACTAGCTTGGGGGCTAAAACCATATCTGCGGAGGGCGTAGGCGTAAGCGAGTAAGGTACTAACAGATAGTCCAGCGGACTCAAAGACGATTCGCCCAAAGTCAGATTTTTTAATGATTGCTTCATCGGGGTTGCGGGGTGGCTGACTCAAAACTTCTGGTTCTGGGGCTTCCATTGCTAAGGATAAGCCGGGGAAAATGTCGGTTACTAAGTTTAGCCACAGTAATTGAATTGCGTTTAAGGGTTCGCCAATACCTACGGCGGTGGCGGTGGTCATCACCATAATTTCGCTGAGGTTGGTGGCGAGGAGGAAATGTACGGATTTGCGGATGTTGTTGTATATTGTCCTTCCGCGACTAACGGCGACAATCATGGTTTCGAGTCGGTCGTCTTCTAAAACAATATCTGCAACTTCTCTGGCGACATCTGTACCGCCTTGACCCATTGCAACCCCTACTTGGGCGGCTTTTAAGGCGGGTGCATCGTTAATACCATCGCCTGTCATAGCGACGACTTTACCGGCTGCTTGCAAGGCTTGGACTATTTGCAGTTTATTACTAGGACTGATGCGGGCGAAGACATCTACTTTGTCGCTGAGGGCGGTTAAGGCTGCGGGGGTGAGGTTATTGAGGTTGCTGGAGTCGAGAATTTCTAATTGTTGGTCTCGACTTAATTCTAATTCTTTGGCGATCGCATAAGCTGTGGGGCTTTGGTCGCCGGTAATCATCACGGTGGCGATACCGGCTTGATGGAAGTCGCCGATTAATTGTTTTGCACCTTTGCGGATGGGATCGGCCATACCGACTAAACCCAACCAAATCAAGTCTGATTCATGATTATTATTGCTTTGAAACTCGTTAATGTGGTTGTAGGCTACACCTAATACTCGTAATGCTTTCCCTGCCATGCGATCATTTTCTATAGCGATCGCTCTTTTATCTGCTGGGGTTAATTCTACTATTTCCCCATGTTTTACCCATGTTTGGCAAAGTTCCACCACTTCGGCGGGGCTACCTTTAACGGCGACAAACTTTTTCTCATCATGAGTTTGATGAATTGTACTCATCAAGTTACGATTTTCTGACCGCAGGTTGGTTTGCACTAGGGGATACTTTTGTTTGAGGTCGATGATATCTACCCCAGAACTAATGGCCATGTAAATCAGGGCGTTTTCGGTGGCTGAACCAATAACTTCATACTTACCATTTCCCTCGCGGCTGACTTGGCTTTCGTTGCAGAGAACTGAGACATGAATTAGTTTTAATAGTTCATCGTTGTGATAAGGATTAATTTTTTGTTCCCCTGTGATAAATTCCCCGTCTGCAACTTTGATGTTGTGGGTGTTGCTTTGAATTTCCACGACTGACATTTTATTTTCTGTCAGTGTCCCGGTTTTATCCATACAAATTGTCTGGACTGAACCTAAGGCTTCAACTGCACTCAAGCTCCGCACTAGAACGCGGTTGCGGCGCATATCACGGATACCCAGGGCGAGGGTTGTAGTAGCGACGGTGGGTAAGCCTTCGGGAACCGCAGCCACGGCGAGGGAAATGGATGATTTCAACATTTGTACTAAACCGTATCCCCGCCACACACCCAAACCAAAGACTAAGCCGCAAATACCCATGCTAATTAATACTAACTGACTACCCACTTGGTCTAGTTGTTTGGCGAGGGGGGTTTCCATTGCGGTGGCTTCGCCCACAAGTTGCTGGATATTGCCCATTTCGGTAGATTGGCCTGTGGCGACAACTACCGCCAGTCCTTGACCGCCTGTGACAAAAGTGCCTTTATAGGCCATGTTCACGCGATCGCCTAATGGGATATCTTCACCTATAAGCAAATCATCAGTTTTAGTTACAGGCAGACTCTCCCCAGTTAAAGCAGATTCATCAATACTCAGGTTATCTGCGGCAATTAAACGGGAATCTGCGGCGACATAAGTGCCTGGTTTGAGGGCTAAAATATCGCCTAAAACTACATTTTCTGTGGGGATTTCTTGCAGGTTGCTGTCTCTAATTACCCAAGTTGATGCGGGTTCTCTATTTTTGAGAGAGTGAATGATTTTTTCTGATTGACTTTCTGTGGTGTAACCAATTGCCGCATTGAGAATTACTACGCCTAAAATTACCGCCGCATCAATCACTCCACCCGTGAAAATTGACACCCCCGCCGCCACTCCGAGTAATGCGACTGGCAGAGATTTAAATTGTTCAATAATAATGCTTAAATCGGAGCGTGTTTCTGTGTGCGAGAGGACATTAGACCCATATTTTTGCAGATTGGTGCTGGCTAATGCACTGGATAATCCATCAGTTGGCGAGGTATGTAATTGGTGAACCACTTTATCAACTGGCAGTAAATACCAATCTTCTCCCTCTTGTTGTTGGGGATTAGTAATAGTTGGTTTATTTGCTTTTAATTTTTTCTCGCTTTTCTTTACTGCAATTAACTTGGTTTTTTCTTTGTAAGTTAATAAAACTTTTTCAATAAGAGCGCCTATGTCTTTATAGCTTTTTTCTTGGGGAAAATAAACCAAAATTTTGCTGGTTAAAGGATTAGCATTCACCAACTTTATTTCTGGATAATTTTCTAGCGATCGCTCCAGATAATTTTTGAGTTCTGCTGAATTGTGAAGTTCTTCTATTTTATATCTAGCTCTGCCTTTAACTTTAGTATGTATTGCTTGAATCACTGCAATTTTTGCCCCCGTGTTTGCTCTTGCAAAACTGCAATCTTGAAATGTAACTCCATTGTCAAATTATAGAGGATGAAACTCTCATTACTGTTAACAGCAATGTTAAGAGTTTCAAAGTTTATCCCTTGATAATCAGGCTCAATTGATTAATTTTTATTTACATTTACTCGCTGTGATTCCTCAGTAACGTTAAGTTTTATGAAACTATCAAAGGCAAACCAGGCTAATATATACCAAGGTGTATCTTCCAACTTAAATCCTTGTTTGATTAACTGAGTAAGGGCAAATAAACCAAGACCTAAAGGTACTATCAACCGCAAATCAGCGGTACCGTTAGTCATTTTGTAAACATCAGCATTAAAATCAGACATTACATTTAACAAATCTTTAGCGATCGCAGATTTCCCATCTGTTAAATAAATTGGATAAGTTGAGCCATTTCTATAATTAACTTCCTCGGTTGTTGGTCGAGTGCGAACATCGCCTGTTACGGCTGCGACTGTTTCTTGATAACTTTGAGATAGATTTATACCTTCTTTAATAGCCGTTTGGACTAGAGGTTGTTTGATAACTTCAGCTATTGGGACAATTATCGGTGAAAAAATAATTGCAGTCAAACCGTCAACAATTTCTGGTAAATTCACTTTTTCCCAATCAAAGGTAGACTCCATAGTCATGTCTCCTCTAGAAGCGACTAATCACTATAGAAGCGTAATCAAACTATTGGCTATTTCCATCGTCCAAAAGTCACAGAGATAATTTTAAATTTCCATCTCTAGCATTACTTATATTTGAAGAATATCAGATAACCGACTTCTTAGAGAAGTTAGTAATCCATTAGTCTATCCAGGAAAATTCTGTCTTTAGACTCAAGTAATCAGCACCAGTAAATGTTAAGAATAAAAAATAGATTACACCAACATCAAATATTGGTTGTAATCCATAAAATCTAGGTAAATAAATTAAGAGAAAAAGGTATTATGGCAATTTCCACAAACAGCGATCGCCAAATTCAAGAACTGCAAACCTTAATTAAAGGTATTGACTATGGGATGTTGACCACAGTCAATGATGATGGTAGTTTGCACAGCTGTCCAATGCACTCTATTGATGCACTAGATACAGATGGGACACTCTGGTTTTTTACTAGCGCTAATTCTCATAGAGTTAGTGAAATTAAACATAATCAGCAAGTGAATGTTAGCTTCACATCATCGCAAAATCAGCGTTATGTTTCTATTTCTGGCACAGCAGAACTATTACAAGACCATCAAAAAATGGCAGAATTATGGAAACCAGAATTACAAACTTGGTTTTCTCAAGGATTAAATGAACCAGATTTGGCTTTACTCAAAGTGAGTATTAAACAAGCTGATTATTGGGATAGTCGTTCTAGCTATCATCCCCAACATATAAACTTGTCTTGAATATCATCCATTTAAAATAGGAGGGTAATAATTTTATGCCCTATCAACAAATTGATGAATTACCAGATGCAGTAAAAGACAACTTACCCAAACACGCCCAAGAAATATTTCGGGCTGCATTTAACAATGCAGTAAGAGAATATGATAACGAAGAAAGTGCTTTTCGAGTAGCGTGGAGTGCAGTAAAGCGTGATTACGAAAAAGGTGAAGATGGTCAGTGGTACAAAAAATCAAATAATTAACATGTAATCGATTTTACTGCTAGTCAAAATAAGTGCCAAAAAGCTCCTTCTTTAGTTAGACGCTAACAAAAGTCATAAAAGTTATTTTTCTTACTGGCAGTAGTAGTAAACTTCGATCCTGGGGATTTAAACAAATAATAGTAAAATTCTTGAGCATTCAAGATGAGTAACTAAAAGTTTGTCATATTCCCAGGTTATTTCGTATTTTTAAACATCATCAACAAGATTCGTTTTGAGAATTTAGTTCTGGCTCACTTTGCAGATGGGTATGATTGATATGCTGAATTAAGCTTTCCGCCATCTCCACAGCCACAATCATTAATTGCTGTTCCATCTTTCCATATCCTCCTTCATCGCTAACCTGGGGGTAAATGTGAGGGTTAGATAGCATGGCGGCTAGTAGTTGAGTCGCAGTTTCTTTTAATTCATACATTTGTAAATTCACACCCTAATTACCTCCGGTTCCCAGCTTTGTCCTGATTCTAAAAAGTGCAGCACTATCTGTCCTCCGACTAACGGGGCGATATCTTAATTTAAAATATCTATCATTAGGTGGGTGCTTTTTTAAGTAAAATTAAGAAGTCACCACCTAAAAACGTGCTACTCTGTTCCCTGTTACCTAGCTCAAATATGTTTAGTAATAAAACCAGAGTCTTCATCTCTGGCAATGCAATTAAGCAAAAACTCATAATAGATATATAGCGTTTCTCATTTTAGTGGTGTACATTTCTTTAATGCCAGAGATTAAAGGCTGGGGAAGATATACCTAATTAGATTGGTAATTGCTATATGAAAAAACGCTATTTTTTAGAGGCTGGTGCCGTATTAACAGGTGCAGCCTTATTATCACAGTTTATTAATCCAAGAGGAGAAATCGTGGCAAGTTCTAACACTGAGTTTGAAGTTACCAAATCTGAAGATGAATGGAGCAAAATATTAACAAAAGAACAGTTTTATGTTTTGCGTAAACATGGAACTGAACGCGCTTTCACCAGTCCCCTTGATAAGCAGTATGCAGAAGGTACTTATGTGTGCGCGGCTTGTGACTTACCACTGTTTAAATCAGATACCAAATTTAACAGTGGTACTGGCTGGCCAAGTTTCTTTCAACCCATTGAAGGTGCGATCGCAACTACTGTAGATCGGTCGTTGTTTATGACGCGTACAGAGGTACATTGTAGGCGTTGTGGTGGACATTTAGGCCATGTATTTGCTGATGGCCCTGCACCTACAGGTCAACGCTATTGTATGAATGGTGTGTCATTGAAGTTTATCCCTGCTTAACTAGTCAAAGTGCGATCGCTTCTATAAATCAATAACCCAAAAGCCCAGTTTTTTAGAAAACTGGGCTTCTGCTTTCTTACGAATTATTAAAAATAGCTGTATTTTTATTAAAAAAATACTTACGTATTGTATCTCTATCTTATACCAAGTTTAAAAATATTGGCAATATAATATATTAATTAAATGCGTCACAACTTTAAAAGCTTTACCGTTACTACCCTTATACTTTCTCTGTTTTGTCCTCTAGGGCTATCAGCAAATAATGTGTTAATCAAGCAGACATTAGCACAAACTGTTACTCAACCTAACCGCAAAGCACAAGCAGATAAACTCTACCAACAGGGAGTGCAACAATATCGCCGTGGATATTATGACAATGCAGTGAAAAGTTATGAACAAGCCTTAGCTATTTACCGCCAACTAGATGATAAAAAAGGAGTTGGGCAAACTCTCAATAATTTAGGACTGGTTTATAATTTAATATTTCAATACCAAAAAGCTTTAGAACTTTTGCAACAAGCTTTAGCAATTCGCCAACAAATCAAAGACCGTACAGGTGAGGGAGAAACTCTTGATACTCTTGGCGCAACTTACTTCAACTTAGATCAAAATGACAAGGCTTTAGAAGCATTACAGCAAGCTTTAGTAATTCGCCGTGAAGTAAAAGATCAACCCGGAGAAGGCATTACTCTTAGTAGAATTGGGTTAACTTATTCATATTTAAACAAACAACCTAAAGCTTTAGAACTTTTACAACAAGCATTAAAAATACATCAAGAAATTGGAGATAAATTTCAAGAAGAATATACTCTATCTAGACTAGGGATAGTTTACAAAAATATGTCAAACTATTCGCGTGCTTTGGAATGGTTTAATAAAGCTTTAGCTGCCAGTAGAAAAGTAGGAAACCGTGCATTTGAAGGAAGATTGCTATATTTTATTGGGCTTACATATAGCAACCAAAAAAAAGATGACATCGCTTTAGATTCTTATCGCCAAGCCTTAGCAGTTCAACGCGAAATTAAAGACAAAACTATTCAACTGAACACTTTAAAATTAATTATTTCTCAATATTTAGTAATTGCTACAAATGCTAATGTCAGTGGGATAACATCTCAAGCAAAAGATATATCTAATCAAACAATTAAGTTGGCTGATGAAGCTTTAGTTATTGCTAAAGAATTGAATAAACCAGACCAGGAAGCCGACGCATTAAGAGCATTAGGAAGTGCTTACCAATATTTAGGAGATAATCAAAAAGCTATTGAATTATTACAGCAATCAATTAAAATTGCGCGACAAATTAAAGCACTTGATACAGAACATTCTGCTTTATCTGACTTAGCATCAATTTATAGTAACCAGGGAGAAAATCGCAAAGTAATTGAGTTAAGAGAGCGAGAATTAGAAATTTATAGAGAACAGAAAGATACTGCCAATGAAGTTAGTGTATTATTAACTATTTGCAGTACATATAATGTATTGACAGATTATCAAAAAGCAATTGAAGCTTGTCAACAAGCTTTAGTTAAATCAAAAGACATAAAAGTTACTGAATTACCACCTACAATACAAGATTATGCTCTCAGTTACCCAGCATCTGCTTTGCAAGGCTTGGTTCTTATTTATAATAATCTTGGAGAATATGAGAAAGCACTAGATTTTGCTAAACAAAGTTTAAGTGCAGTACAAAATCTTCACCGACCAAAATTAGAAGCTGATGCGTTAATTTATTTAGGTTATGTATATCAGGATTTACAAGACTTTCCTAAAGCTATTGAAGTTACTCAGCAAGCTTTAGATATTACCCGTCAAATTAAAGAACCGCAGCTAGAAGCAAATGCTTTAGAGCAACTCAGTGGAATTTATATACGAAAGGGAAATTATAACTCTGCTATTGAGTTAGCACAACAAATTTTAACTATTGGTAAACAGTTACAAAACTCAGGGATAGAAGCAGATGCTTTAGATAAATTAAGTGAAATTTATCTAAAACAAGGTAACTATCAAAAAGCCTTGGAATTAAGACAACAGCAATTAGTAATTTTTCAAAAAAGCAATAAACGTTCTTATCAAATTTCTACTTTAAGTAAATTCAGTGACATTTACCTTTTATTAGGAGATACGCAAAAAGCTATTGAAGTAGCAAATCAAGCTTTAACAATAGCAAAGCAATTAAAAGCGCCTGAGTATGAAATGCAACCTTTAACAAGGCTTAGTAGAGCATATAATACACAAGGAGAATATGAGCAAGGAATAAAATATGCTCAACAACATTTGGTTATAGCTCAAAAATCTCAAAATTTCGTAAATATAGCGCTTGCTTCACTTAATCTTAGTAATGCCTATGATTCGCTAGGAGAATATAATAAAGTCATTGCTATAGCAGAACCAGGACTATTGTATACTAAAAAATCTCATATTCGTCCTCTAGAAGCTCAAAGTTTACTCTATTTAAGCATTGCTTATACTAGCATTGGTAATTACCAAAAAAGTAAGGAATTGGTAGAGCAAAGTTTATCAATTATACGAGAAATTAAAGACAGTTCTTTAGAAGCTCAAGCACTAGCTTCTCTAGGGAATGTTTACAGAAATATCCAAGCTTATCCCCAAGCTTTAGAGCTATCACAACAAAGTTTACAAATTGCTCAAGCAATCAAAAGCCCTACATCTGAGGTATACGCGTTAGCTAATCTTGGCGATACATATAGTAATTTAGGTGCTTATCAAAAAAGCAATGATTTTTATCAACAACTCGTAGTTAAACAGCGACAACTAAAAAACCGCAATGGAGAAGCTTTTGCTTTACTGGTGATCGCAGGTAATTATTACAATACCGGAGAAGCTCAAAAAACTGTAGACTTTGCCCAACAAAGTTTAGCTATTTTAAAAGCAAGTAAAAAACCAGCCTGGGAAATCATACCACATCGGATGTTAAGCCTAGCCTATGGTGAACTAGGCAATGATCAACAAGCAATACGGGAAATACAGACAGTTTTAGCATTTGCTAGAAAGGTGCAGAACCCAGTTTATGAAAAAGATGCGCTGACTGTTTTAGGAGATTTACATCGCAAATTTGGCAGAAAACAGCAAGCAATTACAGCTTATCAACAGGCATTAACAATTCAAACACCTACAGAAGTTACAGGTAGTAGTTCAGGTATTTATGCTGGGTTAGGTCGTGCTTACGCTGATTTAAATCAACCAAATGTGGCAATTACTTACTACAAACAAGCCATTAATGGAATTGAACAAGTCCGTCGTAATATTGAAGGATTACCACCACAGTTACAAGCATCTTTCTTGCAAACAAAGATTGATTTTGGCAAAGTAACCACCTCTGATATTTATCGCCAACTGGCAAATTTATTACTGGCTCAAGGTAGAGGAAAGGAAGCAACACAGATTTTAGAACTGCTGAAGATTCAAGAAATTAAAGATTTTGCCACTACTAGCATTTCTCCAACAGAGAAACCAAAAGTTACTTTAAATCCAGAAGAGACAAAAATTGCTGCGCCTAATCAATCAATTGTTGCTTTAGCAAAACAAATTAGCGAATGCGAAAAAAATAACTGTAAGGATAAAACTAAACTCAACGATAAACTGACAAACGTAGTTGCAGAGTTTAATCAAGAGTTAGCAAAAATCGACACAGAAATTAGAGAACGTCTAGCAAAAGATCCTGGTGCATTCCGTCCTGATAGTCCCAAAGTTTTAGAAATAGTCAAAGCACAACCGGGTACAGTGATGATTTACCCATTAGTGCTAGAAGATAAACTTTGGTTACTGCTGTATTCTGGCGATGTTGCTAAAAAGTTTGAAGTCAAAGTTGGGCGAGAAGAATTAGGAAATACAGTCAAAGAATTTCGGCGGTTAATCGGACGATGCCAAAATATTGATTGTGATGCTAAAGATATTTCGCAGATTCAGTCAGTTAGCCAAAAACTCTATACCTGGTTGATTAAACCATTAGAACCAGAATTAAAAGAAAATAAAGTAAAAAATCTCGTGTTTGCCCTTGATAGGGTAACACGTTATATCCCTATGAGTGCTTTGTTTGATGGTCAGCAATATTTAATTGAGAATTATACTGTCTACAATGTTTTATCCGCAGATTTAACAGATACTACGGCTACCTTACCCGCAGGAACGCAAAATATTTCAGTTTTAGCAATGGGAGTTTCGCAAGCGGTAGGTGATTTTCCCGCGCTAGAAAATGTCCCTACAGAGTTGAATGCAATTGTTAAAACTAAGAATAATCAACAAGGTATATATCCAGGACAAGAGTTCCTCAATAATGCCTTTGATTTTCGCAATTTACGAGACAATCTCACAGGAAATAAAATTTTACACCTGGCGACTCATGCTGAATTTGTGCCTAATAGCAAAGATGCTTCTTATTTATTGTTAGGAAATGGGGAAAAACTGGTAATTCCTCAGATTCAAACTTTAACGGGGTTAAGCAATATTAATTTAGTTGTTTTATCTGCTTGTCAAACAGCCCTTGCAGGCTCTCGTCAAGATGGAGTAGAAATTGCTAGTGTTGCATATTCTTTTCTGAATCGAGGTGCAAAAGCAGTAATAGCTTCTTTGTGGCAAGTAAACGATCGCAGCACCAGTTTACTTATGCAGCAATTTTACAGCAATCTAGCCAATAAAAATCACCCGACAAAAGCTGAAGCTTTACGCCAAGCACAATTAAGTTTACTACATAGTCATTCTAGTACTACAGAAAATAATTATTCTCACCCTTATTACTGGTCGCCGTTTATTTTAATTGGTAATGGGTTGTAATCGTATTGATTGATAGCCTGAGATAATTCAACTGGGCTGAGAGACTGAACCAGATTTAACCCTAAAATTAAACTAGAAATTTTTTGGGCGTAAGCAGGATGGAGATATGAAAGATATTGTGGCTTTTTAGCAATATAAGTTTGAAAAAACGGCACGCTGAAAGCATTTATGTAACGCCGTGTTTGCAAAACATCACCAACGATATCAGTAGGTAATGGAATTTGTCCAGATGTGGAATTTCCATCGCCAATAGCAGAGAAGTGAGTTCCACCGACAAGGGTGACAAGATACTTTTGGGAATTGGTAAACCAAGCAAAAGGTAAAATTTGCTCAAATATAGCGGGTGCGACAATATCATTGCTACTAGCAAAAATCATCACTGGTGTTTTGATTTGGCTTAAACTAGCCTTGCCAAAAATCGAACTTGTTACTGGGTTAATGGCGATCGCAGCTTTAATGCGATTATCTTGTAAATTATTAGCAGCAGATTGGTTTGGCAACTCCAAAGCACGACACTGAAATAATAAAGACATATTCCAGGTTTGATGCAGCGCTTCACTTGTACAATCTTGTTTTAACTGAGCAAAATTAATTTTCCCACCCGCCAAAGCCAGCGCAGTATAACCACCTAAAGAATGACCAAAAACTCCTACTTGTTGTAAGTTGAGTCTACCCTGAAATCGAGCATCTGATTTGTTAGCTTTTTCTAGCTGATTCAAAATATATTTGATATCTAAAGGTCGCTGTTGAAATTCATCTGCTGTGAATAATTCAGTAGCCTGTTTCTGATTTTGCGATCGCAATTGTTTTGTATCTCTCCCTGAATGATTGGGAACAACCACCGCAAATCCATAAGAAGCTAGATGTGTGGCTAAATATTGAAAATTACTATTATCTGTACCCAAACTATGCGAAATTACAATTAGTGGTGCAGGAAGTAAGAGATTAGGCAGATAAATATTAGTTAATAATGTGCGGTTACGGGTTGAGTCAAAATAATTTAATGTATATTTTTGAGACTTTAAACTTCCTGGCTTTTGCAAATCTGCTAATTGCGAGAAATTGCTGGGCTTGGGAATTGTCACAGCTTCTAGATTAGACCTTTGAGTAACTATTGCGATCGCTTGATTAGTCGCCTTTACTAAATTTTCTAGTTCCGTTGCTATATTAAAGCTGCGCCCTAAATCAATGCGGATACTATTAGCCGGATACTTGCGTAAAAGATTTAATAACGTTAACCCATCTGGTTCTGCAACAGCCAAAATTAACGCCGAACGCATCTCATCAAACGCTGGTTGCGCTTGTGGGGCTTTGCTTTGAATTACTTCTGTAAAACGGCGAAGTAAATACTCTCCTTGTGGTGTAGAAAGAAATTGTGACACCACCGCCGGACTAGATTTTACAGGAGTAATTAAAATTCGCTGTAATTCCTGAAACTGTTTTGCAGGTATATATTGCTGATAAATTGCTAATTCATCATCAATGACACCTTTTTTGGCATAATTTTCCAAAGCAGTAACAGAAATTGATAGCTCTAAAACTGAATATGAGACATAAACTCGTTCTGCTGCTTTTACAGATGAATTAATTCCTAATATTGGCAGCAATGTTGATAGAACCAGCAAAAGAGAATTTCTTTTCAGGATGCTGGCCCAATTATTAAACAAACTATTCATCGCTCAACCGTTTCGGTGATGTTGTTTCACTGGATGTTGGCTTTGGTAGTTATTAGCGCACCCTACATTTCTAATTTGTAATTGATAATGCAAACTTTTTCTTTTATCGATGCAGCTTTAAAGAGCTTTGCATTTGTGTTTGTATTACCTTAATAGTTGCTGTGGGGTAATCACAAACTAGGTTGATACACTCGCAAAAATCATAACAGATAAAATATTACTCTGCCTCGGTATGTGTAATGTAGTTTGGCATAAGCAAGAAATCGTGAACATTAAAATACCCGACTTTTTTGAAAAATCGAGTATTTCAGTCTTTTAATAAATTGCGTATTAACTTTTTTTACTCAATGCGATCGCCATCGAACCAGCTACTACTAAACAAGCACCAATAATACCTATGAGTGTAATGTTTTCTCCTGGAATTAATGTAGGTGTGAATATTGCTACTAACTCAACTGCTATTAATGTCACAATGGGTGCTAAAGTCAGCACAGCACTAACGCGTGAGGCTTCCCAATGTTCTAATGATTCCGCAAAAGCACCATAAGCAATTAAAGTATTTAAAGCACAAAAAACTAACATACTTAACTGCAAAGTATTTAGTTTTAAAATAGTGTCTGGTTTAGCCAAAGGTGTAAGTAATAAAGCACTTCCTCCATAAATCAACATCATGATGTTAGAAGAAGACAACGACTGTAATAACTGCTTTTGTGCTAAAGCGTAAACAGCCCAGACAGATGCAGCGAAAACTACTAAACCACTACCAAAAATATATGTACCCTGTGCAGTAATTAAATTGGTTATTTGGTCATGGAAAAAGATAATATACCCACAAATAAGTACACCAACCCCAATCCATTGACCCAAAGTATAACGTTCTTGAAAAATAACTAAACCACCTAAGCCTAATAACAAAGTAGCTAATTGAATCAGTACTTCTGCATTAGCAGGGGATGTCAAGGCTAAACCTTGCATAAAGAAGAAATAATTAGCCCCTAACATGAGTGTAGCGATCGCTAACAATTTCCAAGACCCAGAATGCAATTGTTGTAACTTTGGTAACTCACCACGTACTCCCAAGTAGATAGTTAGCAGTACGAAGGACACTAAAAAGCGAAACCAAACTACTGTGTAGAGATCAAGCGCTTGCACTATCACCGCCAGCGCGATCGGTAAAATTCCCCACAATAAAACAGTTAGAAGCGATAATGCCAGCCCTAAACGCCAGCGGCCAGAATTTTGATGTAATGACATTCAGTTATGGTAACAAAACTCTAATTGCTAGTGCAGAACTCACAATAGATGGTCATTTGTAGAAAAGAAACAACACCCACAAGACAGAAGCACTTTTATACATCCATATAGTAATTACTATTCAATCAACTTTTTTAATGTAATCTTTTTAGCCTGATAAAGTTAAATCAATGTTACGCGGTCAATATCAGGCTAATAGCTTACTATAAAATTTGGTTAAATCTACTTGATGTTTTTTACTAAAAAACATGGCAATTATACCTGTCATTATTGTTGGGCTTGTGATAACGAGCCTACTTACATACTCTCTACTGACTTTCAAGGGTAGATGGCGAAACAGGCAAAAAATTAAATCTCTGCAATCTAAACGGCTGAGATCTAGGTGGCAAAAAGCGATGATCATTGGAGCGATCGCCACAGTCGCCATCATTGCCGGAAACACCGTATCAGCACAAGTGACACCGCCCTTGGCTTCCCTCAAAACAGTAACAGTTCCAGAACCTGACAACCTTACAGACTTCGTAAAAAACAAAGTCGCCGCTATTAAGTTAGGAAAAGCACTGTTTTGGGATATGCAGGTGGGTAGCGACGGTGTAACCGCCTGTGCAAGTTGTCACTTCCATGCTGGCGCTGACAATAGATCCAAAAATCAGATTTCTCCTGGATTATTGCAAGTTAACGCCGATAAAACGGCAAATCCAGATACAGTTTTTGATGTTGGTAGCGCACCTAACTATCAACTCAAGCCAGAAGATTTTCCCGTCCAAACTAATGATATTGTGTCGTCTCAAGGTGTATTCAACAGCGAGTTTGTGAATGCTACGCCTGGTAATCCGGTAGATCAAGTTAACTTTTTGCCAGATCCAGTGTTTAACGTCAACGGTACAAATGTGCGCCGTGTTGAACCGCGTAACACACCAACCGTAATTGACTCCGTATTTAACTTCCGTAACTTCTGGGACGGTAGAGCGCAGGAAATCTTCAATGGAGTAAATGAATTTGGATTAAGAGATCCCAATGCTTATGTTTATAAAGCCACTACTCCTGGTCATCTAGAATCTGTAAAAGTTAGCCTCAACCATGCGTCATTAGCTTCTCAAGCTGTCGGCCCGCCAATCAGTGCTTTTGAGATGTCGGCTGATGGTCGCACCTTTATAGAAATTGGTGATAAGTTTGGGGCAATTGACCATAAATCTTACAGTGTGGGCAAAGGTAAGAAACTACCTAGAAAGACGGCAAAAAAATTACTTCCCCTAAGACCACTAGCTAAACAGATAGTACATCCAGAAGATAGTGTATTAGGCACAGATAGTAGATCACCTCAAACTGGACTACAAACTTCAACCTATGAACAACTAATTGCCCAAGCATTTAAAAATGAATGGTGGGAATCTAATCGCGTCATTCAAGTGAATGCTAACGGCAGCAAAAATGTCAGTGATAAGCCAAACGGCTCCTTACCACATAATAAGTACACACTCATGGAGTACAACTTCCCGCTGTTCTTTGGACTAGCGATACAACTTTACGAGTCTACGCTTATTGCTGACGATACACCTCTTGATCGCTTCTTAGAAGGAGACACCACTGCCCTCAACGAACAGGAGCAGCAAGGAAAATTATTATTTGAAGGCAAAGCTCGCTGCACTACTTGTCACAATGGCGCAGAACTCACAAGAGCTTCAGTTAGTGCTGTGCGGCAACAACGTATCGGGGTAATTAATATCCCGAACCGCAGAATTGTCTTTGACAATGGCTTCTTCAATATTGGTGTAAGACCGACTCTCGAAGATGTTGGTGTTGGTGGTAATGATCCCTTTGGCAATCCACTGTCAGAATCGCGATTATCTTTGTTAGGGACGTTTAAGCAATTGCTTGGTTCTGACCCTAATATTACTGTTACTGCCAATGACTTATTACTTGCGGACGGTAGTTTCAAGACACCAGGACTACGCAACATCGAACTTACAGCACCTTACTTCCATAATGGTGGCTACTTGACTTTGCAACAAGTTGTGGACTTTTACAATCGTGGCGGAGACTTTCGTCAGCAAAGCGCCCTTGCCCCATTAAATTTAACGGAACAGGAGAAAACTCAGTTGGTGGCGTTTCTTCAAGCCTTGACTGATGAGCGAGTTCGCGGTGAAAAAGCTCCTTTTGACCACCCACAATTGTTTGTTCCCAATGGTCATCCAGGTGACTCTACCTCTGTCGCTGACGATGGTACAGGCAAAGCTACAGATAGCTTCCTAGAAATTCCAGCTGTGGGTAAGTTTGGTGGCAATGGTACACCTAATTTCTTAGAAAATTAGTAAATTAGCTAGGTTTTGTAATTCACTAATATTTTCGTACTACCCCTGTAGACATACAGGGGTTTTCTGTAGAAAACGGTTGTTGAAATATTCGCATCTTTTATTACTATCTATAGAATTTAATATTAAAAAATCATTAATTTTTAATTGTCGAGTCTAGTTTCGAGATGGCAAAAGATAGAAGTATAAAGTAGTATGTATATCTTATTGACGAAAGTACTTAGTAACAGCTAAATTTCTGGCAGTGAGAGACTATATATTGAGGATAAACTTTAGTTTTAGCTTTCAAAGTTAATCATTTATCAGGAAAATTATATTTTTTAAAAGTTTTTGCCGAAATTGTGTATTTTTTACCATTATCTTTACTCAGCGGGTGACACAATCATACTTACTATTTATTCGCTAAGGAATTGTGAAGAAAAATAATACATAACTGCATAATATCTCTCAAAACTGAAGCCAAAAGTCTGCCAGAGAATATCAGACAACTTCAGAAATTTTTAGGTTGCTTCTACTGATGGCAGCCAAAAATTTTATTGGTAAAAATTAAAAATTAACTCATAATCTTTATCAGGGCTAAAGTAAATGAATAAAGTAACTTTTTATGTAATTTTGTTGCAAGGTTTATTATTAGGAATAGGAACTGCTAATGCTGAGTCACTAAGGGCTAACAAAGACAATAAAGCTTTAAATGTTAACCAGATTGCAGAAATTACAGATAGCAAAAATAGCCAAGAACCTGCCTGGAAAAAATTACCATCGCCGCAAGTTTGGGTAATTAATCAAGATAAAAAAGTCCAAAGTCAACCATTTACTTGGGTCGTCAAAAATATCAAGCAAGCAGAAAAACAACCCTTTTTAGAAGTGGGTAAACCCAGCAATAAACCAGAAAAAAAGCCAAATACTCCGGCGAAACCAGCAGCTAAAGATGATTTAGAAGCATTTGATGAAGTAATTAAAGATGCTGAAAAAAAAGAGGGACTATTTACTCTCTATCGTAATTCTAAAAAGAATAAAGTTTACCTAGAAATTAAACCAGAACAGTTAAATAATAATTATTTAGCAACTGCCACATTAGAATCGGGAATTGGCGAACGAGGTATTTATAGCGGTATACCTTTGCAAGATTTTTTGTTTTATTGGCAGCGGGTAGGCGACAAATTACACTTTGTTGTTCGCAACGTTAATTTTCGCACGCGGGATGGAGATCCACAAGCGCGATCGCTGGCTCGGTCATTTAGCGATTCAATTCTCTATATGTTACCGATCAAAAGCGTTCATCCCCAACGCAAAACTATTCTCATCGACCTCAGTGATTTACTCCTTTCCGACTTAGCCGGATTATCTGCAAGTTTAGGTGTGACCGCCACCACAGACCAATCATACTTTGGTGAGGCGAAAGCTTTTCCCCAGAACGTCGAAATTGAGTCGGTATTAAATTTCTCAAGTGCAAGTAGTAGTCGAGATAATCAACGGCTGAATTTCGCCTCCCTCGCTGACGACCGTGGCTTTACTTTACGCGTCCACTACAGTCTTTCACAATTACCCAATAATAATTACCGCCCACGTTTAGCCGACGAACGAGTGGGTTATTTCATCACCGCTTACCAAGACTTAACCAAAGACAGCGGCGACCCCTTTGTGCGTTATGTCAATCGCTGGAATTTAGAAAAAGAAGACCCCAAAGCCAAAATCTCCCGTCCCAAAAAACCAATTGTTTTCTGGATTGATAATGCAGTCCCTTTAGAATATCGTGATGCCATTAAAGAAGGCATTTTAATGTGGAATAAAGCTTTTCTCAAAGCCGGATTTAAAGATGCGATTGAAGCTAAACAAATGCCAGATAACGCCACCTGGGATCCGGCGGATATTCGCTACAACACAATTCGCTGGATAAACACAGTCGATGGTTATTTTGCAATGGGGCCATCCCGCGTTAACCCCCTAACCGGAGAAATTTTAGATGCAGACATTTTAGTTGATGCTAGTTTTGTGCGGGCGTTGAAGAGTGAGTATCGCAAAATTGTCCAACCTAACGCCAACCAAAATCGCACCTCCCTATCAGCATGGATGCAAAATCGCTTTCTTTGCGGCGGGGAAGCAGCCAAAGACCAAAATTCTCCCCAGCCAGAACAAAACGGGTTATTGCGAAATTTATCCAAACTAGCTGGGGAGTATGACTTGTGTTATGGCATGGAAGCAGCTAATCAATTTGCCTTTGGTTCCTTGGCAATGACGCTGTTAAAAGACGGTACACCCAGCCAAGACCAAGTAAAAGAATATATTAATCAATATTTACGGTTAATTATTGCCCACGAAGTCGGTCACACCCTTGGTTTGCGGCATAACTTCCGGGGTAGTACTTTGTTACCACCCCAAGAAATGAACAATAAAGATGTCACCCACAATAAAGGTTTGACTGCTTCTGTAATGGATTACATTCCGCCAAATATTGCGCCCCAAGGCACAAAGCAGGGTGATTATTTTCCGAGTACGGTGGGGGCTTATGATGATTGGGCAATTCAATATGGTTATATCTCTACCCAAGCAACCACTCCCATTGCCGAAAAACCATTGTTGCAGGAAATTGCCAACCAATCTTATAAGCCAGAGTTGAGTTATTCCACAGACGAGGATGTGTACGACCTCGACCCCACAGCCGATGCTTGGGACAATAGTAACAACGTGCTGGTTTATTCCCAATGGCAGTTAGATAATTCACGGGTGATGTGGGATCGTCTGAACAAAGGTTATCCCACAGCCGGGGAAAGCTATAGCGATGTCAGTGAACGCTTTAGTACAGTGTTAGGCAATTATTTCCAGCAAATTTATTATGTGAGTAAATATATTGGCGGACAGTCTTTTTACCGCATCAAAGGCGGTGATGTAGACTCTAGCAAACTGAGTGGACAAAATCGTTTACCATTTCAACCAGTCCCCGTAGAAGAACAACGCCAAGCCTTAAAAACCTTACAAAAGTATGTGTTTGCCGAAGATGCCTTAAAATTTTCTCCAGACTTGCTGAATAAATTAGCACCTTCGCGTTGGCGACACTGGGGCAGCTACCCCCGCGTAGGACGTTTAGATTATCCGATTCACGAGTTGGTTTTGTTCTTGCAGAGTGCAGTGTTGCGCGATTTACTCTCAGGCGATCGCCTCAACCGTCTCAAAGATTTAGAACTCAAAGCTCAGTCAGGACAAGCACTGACACTGCCAGAATTATTTGACACACTCCAATCAGGTATTTGGACAGAAGTCATCAAACCGCAAAGGTCAGCTTTGCAAATCTCCAGTATGCGGCGAGGTTTGCAACGAGAATACCTGAATCTCTTAATTGGTATTGTGTTGCGGAAAGAATCCGTCCCAGAAGATGCGCGGACTTTAGCTTGGTACAAACTCAAGCAATTAGATGAAAAACTGGCTCAGGTCAGTTCTGACGATGAATATAGCAAAGCTCATATTCTCGAAACACGCGATCGCATTGCTAAAGCCTTGAATGCACAATTACAAGGAAATTGAAGAAGCTAAACTCTTTACACAAAAAGATCCCCGACTTTTTTGAAAAGTCGGGGATCTGAGCCAATCCAATTTTCACAAATCAAATCGGATTACCGTATGTCATTTCTTAATGAAATAGTACAGACTGGAATGTAAATCAATACAGTTCACTTAATATCCCCCGCCTGCTTTTTAAAGGGGGGTTGGGGAATCTAAGAAGAAATAGAACAGTATTGGCAGATAAATTCCAGTAAAGACAACAATCTATGACAATTGAGGTCTCACCCAAGTACAACTTCTTGCCTCGCTTTTACAAATTGGCAAGCATTAGTATGCTATCCAACATGATGGTTCCCCTAGCAGGTTTGGTAGACATCGCCTTTTTGGGACACTTGGCAGATATCCGTCACTTGGCGGGAGTTATTTTAGCAACGATTATTTTTGACTACCTTTACCGAGTCTTGAAATTTCTGCGTTCTAGTGTGAATGCGTTGACTGCACAAGCTGTCGGACTCGATGACCACAAAGCCGTACTCTTAGCTGGGATACGCAGTGGCTTAATTGCGATCGCTATTGGTTTATTAATTCTGTCCCTACAATACCCATTACAAAAACTTGGCTTTACAATTCTCAGCGGTTCCCCAGACATTGAAATCGCTGGGGCTGATTATTTCCAAGCCAGAATTTGGGGAGCGCCAGCCGTGCTGCTGAATTTTGTCTTAATTGGCTGGTTTATGGGGCAAGAAAAAAATAGTGTAGTCTTGCTCATGTCTGTGATTGGTAACGGTTCTAATGTGGTCTTGGACTATTTGATGATTTCGCTGTGGGGTTGGGAAAGTATGGGAGCAGGAATAGCCACAGCGATTAGTCAATATCTGGCGCTAGTGACTGGTGTGATCTATGCCTGCTTTAGTATTCCCTGGCAAACTTTACCCGCTGCTTTACAAGAAGTATTTGATTGGGTAGCCCTGAAAGATACTGTAGCGCTCAAGAGTAACATTCTCATCCGCTTTGTCGTGCTTATTTCCACTTATGCCATCTTCACCAACTTGAGCGCAGCAATGGGAACAGAAATATTAGCCGAGAATGGGTTGTTATTACAGATTGCTTTGCTAAGTCAGTTTACAGTCCAAGGTGTGGGAATGACCACTCAAACACTCACTGGAAACTTTTATAGCAAAGGTGCTAAAGAACAGATGAGTACATTACTGACTGTCTCAATATTAACCAGTTTGGTAATTGCATTAGGTTTTGCTGCCGTATCGGTTCTGTTTCCTGATACAGTATTTGGGCTGTTAACTAATCACGCCGAAGTTAACAAACATATCAGTAATTATACAATTTGGTTATTGCCGCTTTTAGGATTAACCGCCATTGCCTTTATGTTGGAAGGTTATTTCATCGGCTTAAAAGAAGGTGCAACCCTACGTAATGCAGTCTTAATTGCTTTTGGATTGGGCTTTTTGCCTGTAGCAATTACATCTGCGTATCTTCACAATAACCAACTGTTGTGGATGTCGCTGGTAGCTTATATGGCAGTTAATTTAACAGTATTGGCAGTACAAATACCCCGCACATTTGGTAGCCCAACTCTAGAAAATCAGCAACCACTACCATCTAGTTAGTTAAGGCAGAAAATTGCACGCAGATATACTACTAATATTAAAAACAATTCTTACTTTTGCCTTTTGCCTTTTGCCTTTTGCCATAAATCATGACTCCAGTAGATATTCTCATTCTCTCCAATGGCCCTGGAGAAATTACAACCTGGGTGCGTCCAGTTGTTCAAGCATTACGCCAACAACTAGGAGATGACCGTTCTTTAGTCAGAATTTCTGTAGTCTTATCACCTTGTCCAAATGCTAGTGGTAAAGAAGCTGCGATCGCTCTTTCTTACCCAGAAGTTGATAGAGTCCAGGGAGTAGAACATTTTTGGCAATTTTTACTTTGGGGAAAAACATATAACAATTGGGATTGGAGAAGCCACGGTGTTGTAGTTTTCCTGGGTGGCGATCAAATTTTTCCAGTAATCATCGGCAAAAAACTCGGATATCGCACCGTAGTTTACGCTGAATGGGAAGCGCGGTGGCATAACTTAATTGATCGCTTTGGTGTCATGAAAGCAAAAGTCGCTGAAAAAGTCTCTCAAAAATACGCCCATAAATTTACAGTCGTCGGCGACTTAATGCTAGAAGCCGCCACAAATGACAAAGGACAAATTACAAACGACCAAAAACAAACTCAAATCATCGGCCTTCTCCCAGGTTCAAAAGCCGCCAAACTGACTCAAGGAGTTCCCTTAACTTTAGCTATTGCTGAATACATCCACGCTAAACAGCCGCAAACTAAGTTTGTTATTCCCGTAGCACCAACCTTGGATTTACAAACCTTAGCCAGTTTTGCGGATTCCCAACAAAACTCTTTCGTCGAAACTTTTAAATTTTCCAGTGCTTCCTTAGTTCTCTCAGAACAAACTGATGAGTATCCGCTACTAAAAACAACTCAAGGATTAAATATCGAGCTACATCAAGAAAATCCTGCATATAGCATCTTATCGCAATGTAGTATCTGCTTAACTACAGTCGGCGCAAACACTGCCGAACTTGGTTCTTTAGGCGTACCAATGCTTGTGTTATTGCCAACTCAGCAGCTTGATGCTATGCGTTCTTGGGATGGTCTACCTGGATTATTAGCGAATTTGCCGGGATTGGGTACAACATTTGCCAAATTAATTAACTGGCTATTTCTGCGACGCAAGGGTTTATTAGCATGGCCAAATATCTGGGCGCAATCAGAAATAGTCCCAGAACTTGTAGGTCAATTGCAACCACAAGAAATTGGCGAAATGGTATTAGACTTGTTAGCCCATCCAAAAAAATTGGATGAGATGCGTCACAATCTCAGACGCGTTCGTGGCGAAAGCGGTGCAGCACAAAAGATAGCGCAGATTGTTTGTGAGGAAATTGGATAAAAATTAAAGACCAACAGATTCTAAATCATCTGGTAACGTTGGGTCATTAAGGGCATCGCGGAAGTATTTTCCAGATAATCCAACTGCCGCAAAAATAGGTGTACCAGCCTTCAGGTCAAAAATATACGCAGTGTACTTTGTTGAACGGCGAGGATGTGAAGGAAAGGTAGAACCACTAAGGTCAAAGTTTCCTTTGACTACTACTAACATCATTGGTGGTTCTCCTTCCTTAAAGTCAAACTCGCCGAAACCAGTAGCAGGAATTTCAGCAGCTTTGATTGGACGGTCAAAGATTGCTTCAGGGGTGCCACTTATAATCTTGAATTGACAAGAATGAGCAAGAGTATAATTGACGGCAGCTTGTCTAATCTCTTGCTCTGAAGCTGAAATTAGTGGACGTTTTTGAAATATATTCAAACGATTATTTTCTTCAGAAAAGAATTTTTTGAGTATTTCTGGAGGAATGTTACTACGTTGATTTTGAATTAAACAACGATCTGATAAAGCAGCTACAGATGGTATGGCACAAAAACTCACTAACAATAATGTCAAGCTCAATAAAGCTTTTTTCATAATTTTATTTTTAAGAAATTGCTTTCCTCCATATTGTAATAAAGTAACGTAATTTCTGGCATTAACCAGGTTTTAATGCACATACATAATTCTTACTCAGCCGAGAAGCTCAAGAAGAAATTCTTTTCTTTCTGATCTTCCTTAATCTGAAGACTGACCATCTCGTCGCCCCAGTTCATAAATGCCAGAACCCATACAAGCCAGTATCCCCATACTAATTGCCCAACTCCTACCTAAGCTAATTTCTACGCCCCAGTTACATAAAGTACCTATCCCTAAAAATGGCAGGATGCTAAATAATGAGGCATAAAAAGCGTTTTGAGATTCTCTGGCTTTGCGAGTCTTCTCAAATTCCGTCTGGCTGGTGTAAAGCGATCGCTCGGCAAAATTAAACCAGCGGTTCAATTGCTCAATTACCCATTCACTACACGGGAATAAACCTAAGTACAGCGCTAAAGACCACAGACTAGCGCCAGCGATCGCAACAGTATCTACTTCAAAAGAGAAAGGCAATATATCAGTCAGCATAGCTTGGGTGCGTCCTGCAAATGGTCATCTTGGCCTTTTTTCAAGCTCGATTGACCTATTCAGCAATTTTAAGCATAAATGCTTGCACGATTTCAACTATCTAGAGCAAAAAGTCACTGTTCACAAGATACAGGAAATATTCAGCAGGCAATATTTTTCTCTGTTCCTGATTCTCTAGTGACACTTACGTATATACATAAGTATGGTTACAGTCCCTATGGCTGGTAACTGCTAGTAGATAAGAGATAGCAACTAGGCGCATCGTGTAAAAAATATATTTATCTAGTAAAAAATCTGCAAAATTGCCGCTTGAACTTAATTTTCTAATTCCGAAATCTGATACCATAATCGGGGCGTTGCCTAGGCTAATATCCTGCACCCACAAGTAATATTAGTAAATTCATCACACAAAATCACATTGTTATGTAAACAGTTAGCATAAATAATCCCAATCAAAAATTAAAAATAGAATTGCATTTTCTGGCAATAATTAAGCACTAAATAATCAGGAATTATCCAAAACTTTCAACTAATAATATGACAAGAAGGAATCAAATAATGGGTCAAAGACCAAAAAAAGTATTGCTTTCTGGAGCTACATTATTAGTATTTGGTTTAGGTGTTGTTGGTTTCAGCACTTTAGGGTCAAATGTAGAAACAGTTACAGCCAGAGAAGTGCAGCAAAGAACAGCCACCAGAAGCAATGGTTGGTTAGCCGCTTCTTTTCCGGTAGAAAACTTTCAAGCATACACATCACCCTTTGGTTATCGCCGTTCTGCGACTGGTGGGTCTAATTGGGAATTTCACGGCGGCTTAGATATAGCTGCACCACAAGGTAGTTATATTCGCAATTGGTGGGTAGGTACAGTAGTTAAAGTGAGCGATCGCACTGCTTGTGGAACTCACATAGTCATTAAATCCGGTGAGTGGGAACATACCTATTGCCATTTGGAAGGTCATGTAGAAACTGCATCTGGTCGGCGTTACTTGATAGATAGGGCTGGTGGAATTCAGATTTGGGAAGGTCAAGTAATTCCCACTGGAGTCAGGATTGCTCGTGTGGGTATGACAGGACGCACCACCGGGCCGCATCTCCATTGGGGACTGAAATATGCAAATAACTATGTAGACCCTGCTTTAGTGTTACGAGAAATGTTTACTCAGCAACAAATTGCCAGCCGAGAGTCAAAAATTGTGATTCAAGAGTCAAAAAATCAGCGCGATTCGGGTTATTAAAATAGACTTCATCAGTTAGAATCCTGGCTCCTAACTCCTGAATTATATTTTGGCATTTTGGCACATTGATAACTGTAAGTGTTGCTATGCTATTTGAGAGAAAAACATCCTAAATTAGAGCAATATTAATTTTATCCTCTGGCATTAACCAGGGGATTTTTTATCTTCAAATCTAAACAAGTATTAGAACATAACATTAAAAAATAAATTCTCATACTAACAGTCACAGCAAATACTTTGGTATATATGTCAACCAAAAAAACTGGAGTGTTATTGCTTAGGAAATAATGAGTGACCACATACAGTTGTTAGTTAAATATATGGACATAAAGAAATTTCATGTCCTCCCTCATTGCAAGGGAAGCAAAGCAATTGCATAGTCTCTGGGATTGCTTCGCTTCTCTGCGAGACGCTAACGCGAACGCTCGCAATGACATTTTATATTTAATTATGCCTACCTACTTAATCAACTAAAAAATATTTTTTGCTAACTAAATATACAGTGACGTATATCTGATGATAGAGAAGAAACTTACTCCGAGGGATTGAGGAAAATTTTAGTAAAAAAGGATAGGAATAGATGTATTGAACTCAATAAAATTGTAATCACAAAATTTTAACTAATAGGAGAAGTTGAAATGGTTGTTGGTGTACGGAGACGGTCTATAGGCGTATTTTCTAATCGTAGAGATGCCGAAGAAGCACTACATGAATTGAGAAATTCTGGCTTTCCGATGGATAGAGTTTCTGTGATTGCCAGAGATGCAGACGGTAAAGATGATATTGCTGGTACCCAAGTCAGCGATCGCATCGGCGACAAATCTGATGAAGGTGCGAAAGTTGGCGCAGCTACAGGCGGCGCTTTAGGTGGCTTAACAGGCTTATTAGTTGGTCTTGGCACTTTGGCAATCCCTGGTATTGGGCCAATTATGTTAGCAGGTGCAACAGCAACTGCGATCGCTACTACTATTGCTGGGGCTGGTATTGGTGCAGTAGCTGGTAGTTTAATTGGTGCCTTAATTGGTTTAGGAATCCCCGAAGAACGCGCCAGAGTTTATAACGATCGCGTCCAACGAGGCGGCTATTTGGTCATCGTAGATGGCACAGATGATGAAATCGCTAGAGCAGAAGCCATCCTCCATCGTCGGGGAATTGAAGAATATGGTATTTATGACCATCCCCATACCCATGAAGTTCATCGGGAAACTGGTTATAGCAAACACGCTCTAGGTTACTTTAATCTGCGGCAAGATGCAGAAGCTGCAATTAATGATTTACGAGTCGCAGGCTTTCCCCTGAGCCAAATTTCCTTAATTCATCGGGAGTCTGTCAATCAAGATGCCTTAAGAGGCGTGAATTTTAGCGATCGCTTGGATGCTATTCGCTATGGCTTACCAGATGACCGCACTCGCTTTTACAATGAGCGTATCAATCACGGTGATTACATAGTTGCAGTCAGTGGTACAGATGACGAAATCAATCGTGCTGCGACCATTCTCAATCACCATAAAATTCAACAGTGGCAAATTTTTGACCCTCGCAGCCACTCAACAACACCTGTACATCAGCACCAAAACCGTCGCGCCGTGGGAGTATTTTCCCACCGTCGTGATGCAGAAGCCGCACTCAATGAACTGCGTGATGCTGGCTTTCCGATGAATCGCGTTTCACTCATCGCTAAAGACACAGACGGTCATGGTGTGGCTGGTGTCGGTAATAAAGCTGATGAAGGTGCTAAAGCCGGTGCAGCTACAGGCGGTGCATTAGGTGGTTTAGGCGGCTTATTAGTTGGTTTAGGTGCATTAGCCATTCCCGGAATCGGCCCTGTAATTGCTGGTGGTGCAGTGGCGACAGCCTTAGCCACAACCATTGCTGGTGGGGCGATTGGTGCAGCCGCAGGTGGTTTAGTTGGCGCATTAGTTGGTTTAGGTATTCCCGAAGACCGCGCCAGAGTATATAGCGATCGCTTCCAACGCGGCGATTACTTAGTCATGGTTGACGGTACAGAAGCGGAAATTCAACACGCTCAAACCATCCTGCAACGTCGGGGAATTGAAGACTTTGGCATCTTTGACGCTACCGATATCGATCCAGAAGCTCATCGTGGTTTGGACTGGACAAGACATCAAGAAACCCCAGTTATCGAAACTGGTCGTACTAATCATCCAGTAACAGGCAATCATCAAGATCATACCGTCACAATTGTTGATCGTCGTGATGACACACTCTAACCAAAGTTAGTTGTTAATCCTAACTTGCTTGTTTGTAATTATGGGTGCGATCGCCAGTCAAAAATCCTTCGTGTCCACTATATCTATCACTAATTAAACAAATGAAAAAACTAGCTCCCTTCTTCATTAGTAGCTTATTACTTGTTAGTGCTGCTGCTTGTCAGAATCCTTCTAAAACCAGTGAGTCAGCACCCGATACAGTAAGTCAAAATCCTGCATCACCTGCGGCACAAACAACTCAAGAAGCAAAAGAAGACGCTCAAAGTGAATTGCGCCGCCGACAACTTAATGAAGATATTCGCGCGCGTGAACAACGAAATAATGCTACTGGTGGTGATACCAACAGAGCAACAGGCGACCTCGCCAGCGAAGTTCGCTCTAAATTAGAAGCTAATATCCCTGACGGTCAAATCACAGTAGCGGCTGACCAGCAAGGTATAGTAACTGTCAACGGTACGGTGAAAAATCAAGATCAACTGAAGAAGATTCAGCCTTTAGCCCAAGAAATTAAAGGTGTTAAAAGCGTAGTTAACAAAGTAGTTGTGGCTCCACCAAAACAATAACAGAGTTAACGGCAAATCCAAATTAATAGACGGGCATCAAGAAACGTAGAAAACTTGATGATGATTACTAATCAGAGGTTGGTTGAGTTAAAACTAACCTCTGATTTAGCCCGCTATTTTATTTTTTGTGCCTTTCTTAGTAAAATTATTGTGATTAGTAAAATTCTAAAAATATGGCACTCGAACAAGAATTCAATTCTGTAGATATGGCATCTTCAACAAGTCCAGTCGCCCTTGAAGGTGTAGACACGCAAAACTTACCAAAGCTGCCCCCTGCCCGTAAACCTGAAACTCAATGGCAGCAAATAAATCGCCAAATATCTCAGTTTTTAGATCAGCTACCCTATTATTTAAATCAGTTTTGGGTAGCCTACAAATTACCTTTAATAACCCTAGTTTTAGTTTTAGCAGCTACTGTCACACTCAAAGTTGTACTCACAGTACTGAATGCTATTAATGACTTGCCATTGATAGAGCCAACTTTACAGTTAATTGGCATTATTTACTCTACTTGGTTTGTCTTTCGTTATCTTCTGCAATCTTCAACTCGTCAAGAACTTTGGGCAGAAATTCGCGCTTTCAAAGCCCAAACTTTAGGAGAATAGAAATCCTAATTTGATGAGTGAAAATTTCCAGTTTTCAGATACCCAACTTCTTGAAGAAGTTGGGTATCTATATAATTAAGAACTTAATTAAGCGATCGCTAAAAATTATTCCTCTATAATTCAACACTTCCACTCAATTTACAGTAATAACTACACCCAAACTCTCATTCGCTAACCTATCAACAGCACAGACAGCATAAGTTCCTGGTTGGACAGTAGCAAAGGTTGTCCCAGCCGATAAAATACGCTGAAGTGTCCAACTACCGCCAGATTGCCGATAAAGTGTCCAAGAACGTACAGGTTGACTATCTCCAGGTTGCCAATTGAGTTTACCGTCTTTGAATTGCAGGGCTTTGGGTGGTGCAACTGGGGCTGCATTCCGCCAAGACATAGAAGGTACTATTGCAGGTCGAGAATAAAGAGAATTTTTGAATTGGTCAGCAATACCGCGCCGATTTTGATTAATGGCACTCATACTAAAGAAAATATTCCCTAAAGACAAACTTCCGGCTAAGTTCCGGGAAATTTTCACTTGTTTATCAATTTCATCGTCTTTCCAAG
Organism: Nostoc sp. C96; assembly: GCF_059384975.1. Classification (NCBI taxonomy): domain Bacteria; kingdom Bacillati; phylum Cyanobacteriota; class Cyanophyceae; order Nostocales; family Nostocaceae; genus Nostoc; species Nostoc sp. C96. The sequence continues at coordinate 5,863,232 of NZ_CM182020.1, forward strand.
CTTTACCATCTAGTTGACCAAGATTATTCCCGGTGTAAATGTGTCGCTGCTGAGAATTAATGTCTGTCCACCACTTCAATAGCGCAGGATAACTTTGTTTGGTTTGGTCAATTCGCCAATAGAGTTGAGGTGCTAAATAATCAATCCAGCCTTGTTCTAACCATTTGCGTGAATCTGCATACAGCACATTGTAAGCATCTAAACCAGTAATGCCTGCTGGTTGTCCGGGGCGGTAAATCCCAAAAGGACTAATGCCAAATTTGATATGTGGCTTTGTCGTCTTAATTCCTTGAGAGAGGCGTAACACCATTTGATTGACATTTTCTCGCCGCCAATCATCTAAACTCAATGCACCGCCAGCAGCTTTGTAAGCGGCGTAGGTTCTACTATCGGGGAAAGATTGACCTTGGATGGGATAAGGATAGAAATAATCGTCTAAATGAATTCCATCTACGTCATAGCGCCGCACAACATCAAGGATGACATTGTAGGCTCTATCTTGAACAATTTTCGAGCCTGGTTCCATCCACAGTTGATTACCCCATTGATAAACTACTTCTGGATGAGTCACTGCTATATGAGGGCGAACATTAGGAGAACCCTTGATGCTAGTTTTAGCGCGGTAGGGGTTGAACCAAGCATGAACTTCTATATTGCGTTTGTGACATTCGGCGATCGCAAACTCTAAAGGATCATAAAATGGTTCTGGCGCTCTCCCTTGAGTTCCCGTAATCCAAGCACTCCAAGGTTCTAATTCCGAAGCATACAAAGCATCCCCTTCTGGGCGTACCTGCAAAATTAAAGCGTTGAAATTCAGTGCTTGCAACTGGTTGACAATTTCCAAAAATTCTGATTTTTGTTGGGCCGTTGATAACCCAGCTTTAGAAGGCCAATCAATATTCGACACCGAGGCTACCCAAGCCCCGCGAAACTCTCGTGTATGGCTGAGTTTTAATGTACCGGGTACTGGAGGAGTGGGTATGGGTGTTGGTATGGGTGTGGGCGTTGGCGTAGGGATAGGTACAGGTGTAGGTACTGGTGTTGTGTTTGCTGGTACTACAAGGTAAACAGAAGGAATCTTCGGGGCGCTACCCAAATACACCAAAGCTTGATAAACCATCACCGCGACATCGCCGCGAGTAGCAGCTGTCGCATAGTTAAGTAACTTGATATTGGGGAAACTAGCCACAAAGCCGGCACTTGTCGCCAATGCTACTTGATTTCTCGCATAACCGGGAATGTTAACTGCATCTTGATAAATTTGGGGTAGTTGGTTGACTAAGTCCGGGTTGATTTTTGCTGCAATGTCCAACCCGTTTACCAGAGAAACTAAAACATCACCCCTAGCAATGCGATTATTTGGACGGAAATATTTATCGGGGTAGCCAGCCAAAAATCCGGTTTCGTAAGCTTTTTGAATGGCGCTTGCAGCCCAGTGATTTGCTGGAACATCAACAAAAGGAGAGTATTGGCGCTTGACTGGTACAGTAAAAACTGCTGCAACTATCGCCGCAAACTCAGCACGCGTCACTGAGTTATCTGGGCGAAAAGTCCCGTTGGGATAACCATTTAAAATACGCCGCCCTGCTAAGGCTTCAATAAACAGACGCGCCCAATGGTTTTGAATATCTGAGAAACGTGCAGTAGTAGAGACCATTGTTGATTGTCACTAGTTTGCTTGGCTGGATTCTAGCAGTGCGATCGCAATTCCTCCCGGACTTTCCTATAAATTTTCATATTTGGTAATCTTTTCTGGGCTGTGGCGACAGTTTGCGTTAATCAAATCCATAGTTATTCAACTTACAAAAATTTTACTATGTCTGTCAGGGCATTTTTTTCTCAGAATAATGCTCATAAATGAGGGAACTACTGAAATGAGTAAGCAATTTGGTATTTTGAGCAAGCAATATACTAAATTGCTGAATAAATCTCTCAAAATGAGAAAGTAACTAGGCAAAATGAGTAAGTAAATATGCCTTTTGCTGCTGAAAATTAATTTCATTATCTAATGAATAATTTATTTCAGATGGGAACACTAGATTTAGAAATTGCTGGAAGTTCCCACAACTTATGAGTGTAACTACTGATAGTCTTCGAGAGGCACTGCAAAGCCTTCCTGAAAATGCGCCAGAAGCTGTTGTAAATGACCTTTTTACACCTCATCTACTGAGGACTTTAGGCTTTCAATCTGAGGAAATTCATCCAGAATATAACACAGGTGATGGGGCTGTTGATAAAGCCGCCCGAAAAACTACTGGAGAGGATGTTTTTCTATACACAAAGTCTAATCCATACCTTCTATTAGAGTTGAAAGGGCGAGATATTAATTTATCTGAAGATGCGGCACAATATCACACAACTGTTAAGCAACTCAAGCGTTATCTACTTGCTCCTAATTGCCAAACTGTACAATGGGGAATAATTACTAACTCTTCTCATATTCAATTGTTTCGCAAGCACGGAAAAGTAATTTTTCCTGCAACAAAATGTTTGTCACTAAATGTCGATAACATTGATAAGATAGTTGCGGCAATTCGCCAAAAAATTGAAAATGCTGCAAAAGCCCTAACCGTAGCAGTTTATAACAATAAGGGTGGAGTTGGAAAAACAACTACTACTGTCAATTTAGCAGCAATCTTAACTTTCTTAGGGAAAAAGGTTTTAGCGATTGATTTTGACCCTAACCAACAAGATTTAACAAGTTCTCTAGGTCTTCCTTTAAGTAAAGGGAGTTTCTTTGAAGCTCTTAAAGAAAGAAATTTAGAACTTCAAAGTACCCTACATCCTTATAAATTGCCCCTAAAAAAGCTTAATACAGAACTGCGATTTGATGTTATCCCTGCGGATCAAGAACTGACGGAGGCACCTGAAAATATCTTGCGTAATCATCTGAAAAGTGACACTCTTCACCGCAAGTTAGAATCTTCAAGACAAGAATATGACTATATTTTGATTGATGCACCACCCAACTGGCGAATATTTAGTCAACTTGCTGTTTATGCTGCTGATGTTGTCCTGATTCCCACAAAGCATAACAATCTTTTCTCTTTAGAGAATGCAGCAATGGCAATGAAGAAATTTATTCCTGAAGTGCAAGCTAAAAAAGCTGACGGTAGCCCTATTCCATTACCAATTTTCTTTAACGGAGAAAAGATTACACCATCTCAGTTGGCAGTTGCTCAACAAGAAATTAATAATATTCTTAAAACTGCTAAAAAAGAGGGATTTGATTTACTTTCTTATTTCTATCCTAGATATACCAATGCCAGAAGAGACCTTCATATTCATGAGGTTCCCAGCTACGCTAATATAGCTAGTTCAGCCTTTTCTCGTATTCCTGCGGTTTACCGAGATCGATCTGCCCATGATTATTACAAAAATCTAGCAAAGGAGTATTTTTTACAATGAGTAGCCTCAGCGATGTTGGAAATTTGATGCACTTATATTTGGATGAAATTGATCCAGGTGAAGGAACTGATGCGCCGGAATTTTTAATTAAAGCTTCAGCCCATTTACTTAACCAAAAAGGTGGACGTAATTGGATTCCAGTAATTGTAAAAGAAACTGGTGAAGATAAGTATCAAGTAATTGGCAATTCTTTCATTTATGCAGTTGTCGAAGCTGCTGGTTTAGAGCGCGTTTGGTGCATTATTACTGATGGTAGTAATGACACTGTCGAAGTAACAAAAATACTAGCTGGGGAAGAAATTCCCAAAATCAATCTCTCTAAGGCATCTAGAGATGAAATTCAATCAGCATTAGAGTATTTAGTCAAGCAACCAGATAGTATTCTTAAATCTGTCAAACCTGCTATAGCGACAAACCGAATTGATGAAGCCCCTCGTCAATATTGGAAGACATTAGATCCAATCATAAATCTAAAATGTGGCATTACCAAAGGTAAAAAACTAGATGCTTTAAAACAAGTTTTTTATCTAACTCCTCAATCAATACCAGAGACAATCACTGATTCTGAGATCGTCAAAACAATGTCAACGGCTGATTTAAAAGCAATGGCAAAGAAACAAGGAATTACTGGCATAAGTAAGATGAAGAAAGATGAGCTTATTAGAGCATTAAGCAAGTTTTCAAAGTAGCAAACAATAAATCGTAGAATATCAAACAATCAGATATTCCACTTCTAAGTATTAGTTTGGTAAGGTGCTTCAAAACACACAAAGCATCTTACTGACTAATTGAGTAGTTATAGGACAAAATTAATTAATCAATAAAACTCATGTATGGAGCATTTTCATAGTGAGCTTATTGATGAGAGTGCTAATTTTGAGTTAGGGCGTAAATGCGAAGCGGCTTGTTGTCAGGCTTTACATTAGTCATATAAGGTATATGATAACAGCACACTGATACGTATGCGATCGCCACATTTTACCAGTTGCTAAAATAGAACTGGAACAAATAGTCTTAGTATTCGACCAGTGCGAAGATATCAAATATTTTATTTAATATTTTTTCTTACCTTAGCTGCGATTCTGAGCTTTGCTTTATTCACAGACTTTTCCCCAGTAGTTAGTTGCGATAAATGGAAATATACTGCGACATCATTCAAAGAAAAATATTACGCTTCTCCTGTAGATTTAGTAGTTCAACCTTGGCGCGGACAGCATAATGTCTACGGAACATTTCTCGTTCCCAATGGTTATAAAAATGATGGCTTTTTTACTTTGACATTACCAGGAAACAAAACTTACTGTGGACAACTATTAAATGTTGGTGGTTTTGTAATTCCAGGTCTTTACCCAAAGCCTAAAAATCGGATTCTTAGAGGCTATTTAAATACTCGCATTGCGATTTGGCTGATACTTCAAGGGCATATCAATGACTTAAAACAACCAGAAAACTGGAAACTAGGTTATTTCGAGAGCAAAAAAATCCAGAAGTACAGATAAAAATGCAGCAATTTTTTAAATTAATATTCCGGCAATACAAGCAGTAATAAAACTTGCTAATAGTCCAGCAATCATTGTCCTTACACCCAAGTTAGCTAAGTCATGCTGGCGGTGAGGAGCCATACCAGTTAATCCACCAATTGTAATTCCAATTGAGCCAATATTAGCAAAATTGCATAATGCGTAAGTCGCAATAATTACGGCTCGTTGCGAAATTTTGCCGTCTTGAATTAGCTGTTTTAAATCTAAGAAAGCAATAAACTCATTTAAAATAGTTTTTGTTCCCAAGAGCGCCCCTACTTGTTGACAATCTTGCCAAGGTACACCCATCAACCAAGCTATGGGAGCCATAATAACTGATAATATTAATTGCAAAGATAGCTGGGGTAAATTAACCAAAGAACCCAACCATCCTAATAAAGCATTGAAAGCGGCGAGTAATCCTAAAAAGGCAATAATCATTACGCCGACATTAACTGCTAATTTTACGCCGTCAATTGCTCCTGACGTAGCAGCATCAATAACGTTAACATAATTCGTTTCTACATCAATTTTTGCTTGACCTGCTGTTTGAGAAACTTCTGTTTCTGGGTACATTAATTTGGACACAACTAACGATGTTGGCGCAGTCATAAAAAAAGCTGCAATTAAATGTTCTGGAGGAATACCAAAGGAAAGATAAGCGCCTAAAACTCCACCAGCAATTGTGGCAAAACCTCCTGTCATCACTGCATGGAGTTCTGATAAAGTCATACTTCCTATGTATGGTTTAACCATCAGTGCAGATTCTGTTGGCCCTAAAAAGATATTACCTGCACAAGATAAAGACTCGGAGCCTGATGTTTTCATTGTTTTAATCATCACCCAGGCCAGGATATTGACAATTCGCTGCAAAATTCCGTAGTAATATAAGACACTAATGAAAGCAGAGAAAAAGATAATAGTCGGCAGTACTTGAAAGGCAAATAAATGGTCTTTAAAATTTTCTCCAAAGACAAATTTTGCACCAACATCAGAAAAAGCTAAAAAATTACTGACAATATCTCCTAACGATTTAAAGATATTTAAACCCCAAGGTGTTTTCAAAATTATTAAGGCAAAAATAAACTCTAATCCTAATCCCCAAGCAACTGTTCGCCAACGAATGGCTTGACGTTCAACAGACAAAGCGTAAGATATCCCAATAAATACTAATATTCCCAAGAAAGAAATAGCACGTTCCATATTGATTTCCAAAAATGTACAGCAATGATACTTGGCTATCAAGCATACATAAAAATGTAACTTTTTTAACTTTTTGTAGTTAAGTTGTCTCGGTATTAAACGAAAATGCGATCGCCACTTGAGAATAAAACTCTATACAAAGCAAAGGTTTAGAATTTGTAATAAAACTTCCGGCTTAAAACGATGCTAAAACTGATACCCTAAAATTTACTTTATTGAAAAACTATTTATGAATCGAATGTTTCGGCGCTACCATCGCCAGATAGCCATTATTCTATGTTTGCCCTTATTTTTAACTGTATTAACTGGCATGGGCTTTACTATAGCCCATGAATGGTTACACCAAGATGAATTAGGTGAATTTCTCTTAGGACTGCATACATTAGAAATCATTCATTTAGAGAAAATTTACCCCATCTTGAACGGGTTAGGCTTAGTTGGCTTGTTAATTACTGGTGTAAGTATGACAGGTTTATTCCGCCAACGCGCCTCACAATAATAATTTCGCGCATTCGGCGTTCGCGTAGCGTCCCGTAGGGAAGCCGTTCTCGCAGAGTAGGCGCAAAGACGCTAAAAAAACTTTGCGTCTTTGCATGAGACATATTAGTTTATTAAACCCATCACAGTGCGATAATGGGCTTCAATTTCTGCTACAGTTTGCGACTTGCGCTGTGTATCCCATTGACTTAGCTGAAATAATTTTTGCCGTAATTCATCGACATTTATGGTATTAACTTTACCAGCAACGACTATTTGTTTGCCATTCACCCATGCACTATCAACAGCATTGGTAGGTCGTCCTAAAACTAATAAACCAATGGGATCTGTACGGGGAAGTAATGATAAACTTGTCAAGTCATAAAGCACTAAATCAGCTTGTTTACCAACAGTCAAAGAACCAATTTGATCTACCATATTTAAGCCTTTTGCACCACCTAAAGCTGCCATTTCTACAGATTGTCGGGGTGTAATCCAATGTTGATAATCTCGGTCTGTGGTGTTGTGCAGAATAGAACCAATTTTGATAGCTTCTAATAAATCTTGGGAATCATTACTCGAAGCACCATCACAACCAAAAGTCACATTTACCCCAGCTTGGCGATATTTTAAAATTGGTGCAATACCGCTACCTAAGCGCAAATTACTTAAAGGATTGTGAACAACGGTAGATTGAGTTGCGGCAAGAATTTCAATATCAATATCATTTAACCAAACACAATGGGCGAGGGAAGTGCGATCGCTTAAATACCCAAGGCGTTTCAGATGTTCAACAGCACTACAACCGTATTTTTCTTGGGCGAGTTTCTCTTGGGCTTTGGTTTCGAGTAAATGCGAGTGACGACATAAATTATAGCGATCGCTCAATTCAATACAACCAGTAAACAAAGCATCACTACACAGCTGAATTCCTGTGGGTGCAACTAAAATATTCATACCTTCCTCTGGGCGATGAAACTGTCTCACCGCTTCTTCGATAATTGCTAGAGTGTCCGCAGTTGAGCGAAAATACGGTTCATGATTGCGTTCTGTCTCCCCAGAGGGAATACCTGCTGTGAGAGATTCATCTTGAATTAAAGGTGCAATAAAAGCCCGAATCCCAATTTCTCGGTAAGCGCGAACTGCGGTAGCGATGGTTTCTAACTCTTGTCCCGGAATTAACACCAGATGATCTACGACACTTGTACCGCCTGACAGTAAAGTTTCCACCGCCGTTCCTAACGCACTGAGGTAAACTTTTTCGGTGTCCAAAGGGGCAAAATCATACAGTTCCGCCAGCCATAATTCTAAAGGCAAAACCGACATAATTCCCCGTTGCCACATTTCGGAAGAATGGGTGTGGGCGTTGACAAAACCGGGTAATAGCAGTTTATTTTCCCCGTTAACAGATGTCCCCACAACATCCAAATTAGACGCAATAGCAGAGATTTTACCCGCTACAACCTGCACATCTTTGGTTGTATAAGCATCATTAGTGGCAATTAAAACATTTTGAATAGTAAAGTTCACGAGTTAAACCTTGATTAAGTAATTGAACGCTCTACTACATTTCAAGTTACAAAATAGAAAAAGGTGTTGGGTGTTGCAATTTATGAATCAGCCTCTGCGGACATTGGGAGTTGCGCCAAATGCTTGGATGGTAGATCATGCGATCGCAGATATTACGCGTCCTCCCAAAACCCCACAACCCGTTATTTTATCAACCGAAACGAAAACCCTGCGCCTTGATTTATCAAAAGCTGCCATCCTCGTTATTGATATGCAAAACGACTTTTGCCATCCTGATGGCTGGTTGGCGCATATTGGCGTGGATGTCACCCCCGCACGTAAACCAATTGAACCGTTAAACAATTTACTCCCTAAACTGCGTCATGTTAACGTACCCGTAATTTGGATAAATTGGGGTAATCGTCCCGACTTACTCAATATCAGTGCGGCTTCCCGTCATGTATACAACCCTACTGGTGATGGTGTGGGTTTAGGCGATCCTTTACCGCAAAACGGTGCTAAGGTATTGATGGCAGGTAGTTGGGCGGCGGCTGTCGTTGATGAATTACCACAGTTACCCAAAGATATCCGTGTAGACAAATACCGTATGAGTGGTTTTTGGGACACGCCCTTAGATAGTATCCTGCGAAATTTGGGAATTACTACAATATTTTTTGCTGGTGTGAATGCTGATCAATGTGTATTAACTACACTGTGTGATGCCAATTTTTTAGGATATGACTGCATTTTAATTAAAGATTGTACGGCAACAACTTCACCTGATTATTGTTGGTTGGCAACTTTATATAATGTCAAACAATGCTTTGGTTTTGTCACCGACTCACAAGCAATTTTCACCGCTTTAAATCACCCTGAATTAACAGGAGGAAGTTAATCAATGCACTCTACTCGTTGCGTAATTCCTGTTATTAAATCTCCTAAAGATTATCAAGCATACCGCATTACTCCCCATGATACCAATCGGTTAGCAATTATCTTTGATTCAACCAACGCTAACACTTCTTTAACTTGTTGTATAGAAATCTTTGATGTCGGAGGCAAAACTCCACCCAATCGCCATCAATGGGCAGTTGAAATGTTTTTTGTCCTCAAAGGTGAAGGAGTGGCTATTTGTGATGGTAAACAAGTTGCCATTAAAGCCGGAGATAGTTTACTAGTGCCGCCTACAGGTACACATTTAATTAAAAATACAGGTTCTAGTCGCTTGTATACATTGACAATTATGGTTCCTAATGAAGATTTTGCCGAATTAATTCGCAGTGGCACACCAGTAGAATTAGATGCAGAAGATATGGCAGTATTTGGCAGGTTAGATACCTTTATGCCTTATTGAAGAATTCAGAAAACTGTAATGGCTTGACACGAATAAAACAGTTCATTAAAGGTAGGTTAGGTGTAACGCAGTGAAACCCAAGATTCTCAGAATTTGGTTGGGTTCCGCTTCCCTTTACCCAACCTAAAATTTTTTTTACTAACTAAGCACAGTTTGATGTCTTCCTAGCTCATAATAGTCAGGATAAACCACAATGATTTTTTCTAACTCAGTTACTCAACCGGATTAAGCTTTTCTCTCAAAAGAGCTTCCACTTCTACTTCAGGATTTTCTAGCTCAAAAGGGTAGGGATGGCGATTAGCTGGATTGCGACGGCTCATTAACACTTCCATTGCAGCTTGAAATGCCTTTTCATCATTGCGATGTTCAGAAATGTATTGCTTTAGCTCTGTATTTGTCATTTCAGATAGGTTCAGCATTATAGAACAAACTCTCAACTTCCATCTTCATCAATTACGAGAGCAATATCATCATTCACTCCAGCCTGTATGTATATCGTCTTAAACCTCGGATCATAGCGAAAAATCTGGATTGGTTGGTAAAGATGAGAAAGTGACTGACAAAGGAATGCTGCGGTTACTAGCTGTTGCTGCGTAGGCAAGATGAAACTCCTGATAACATACCAAGTTTAGCCTATAAACTGTGGTTTACTTTCTCATTTCAGTATTTTAAGCACCCAAAAAAGGATTGCCTTTCTGCACTTTTTCAATATCTTGGCGCAACCAAAGTAAACACAGTAATTTCTGGACGGGCAAATAACCGCAGATGTAAACCTGTCATACCTAAGCCTCGGTTGGTATACAAAAACATCTTTTTTACCTGATATTTTCCCAAGTAATAATTTTTGGCAAAAGGCGGGAGTATAGGCGGTGTGATGAACGGTAAACGTATCTGTCCACCGTGAGAATGTCCTGAAAGTTGTAAATCAAAGCGCCCTGTTGCAGCACTGGTAGTCGCAAAGTCTGGTTCGTGGGCTAACAATATTGCTGCGCCTGCTTTGGGTAACTGCTGCATCACTAAATCTAGGCGGCTTTTCCCCATCTGTACATCATCTACACCTGCAATATGCAGCGTTGCCCTACCTCGTTTGAGGGTATAAATATCATTACCTAAATAGACAATGTTACTTTGTTGGATTGCTTTGATAATTCCTGGAGTATCGTTCTCGTAGTCGTGATTACCTAATACTGCTACAGTTTGATCTTTGGGTGTGAAGTGCGCTAAAGAATCTGCCAGTGAAGGAATTAATTTTGATAAATGGCGTGTAACTAAATCACCTGTAATGGCGATTAAATCGGGTTTTTGTTGGTTAACAAGCCGGACTATCCGATTTAAACGTTGCGGACTCATCCATCTATCGCGGTGAATATCGCTGATTTGCACGATGCGATAGCCGTTAAATTCTGATGCGAGGTTGGGTAATGTCAGTTGTAAAGAATTAATTTCAATCCAATTTGGTTCAATTAACTGGGCGTATAGTAAAGTGCAAAAGCCAAACAATATGCACCATCGTATACATCGAAAGGCTGATCTGCTGGCTTTTATCAACCACTTACGAGTTCTCAAGGCACAATCTCCTTCGACTTAATTGCCAAGTTTTTTACAGATATTTGCGATTTTTGGTTTAATTTTCTTTTGCCAGAGAAAATTTAAGATAGTCTTAAAATCGATAGAATAAATAGATGTGATATACTATCTGTTTCTCTACTCCTGGTTTTATGGGACTGCCAATTGTTGCAATTATCGGCCGACCGAATGTCGGCAAATCCACCCTGGTTAATCGTCTCGCTGGGGAACAAACGGCGATTGTCCACGACGAACCAGGTGTGACACGCGATCGCACTTACATGCCTGCTTATTGGAACGATCGCGAGTATTTAGTGGTAGATACAGGTGGTTTAGTCTTTAACGATGACACCGAATTTCTGCCCTTAATTCGCCAACAAGCACTAGCAGCCCTACGAGAAGCATCTGCGGCAATTTTCGTGGTTAATGGTCAAACAGGCCCCTCGCCAGCAGATGAAGAAATCGCTGAATGGTTACGTCAACAACCAGTACCTGTACTGCTGGCTGTGAATAAATGCGAATCTCCAGAACAAGGCATAATACAAGCTGCTGAATTTTGGGAACTGGGGTTAGGAGAACCATACCCCATCTCTGCAATTCATGGCAACGGTACAGGAGATTTACTCGACGAGTTAATTAAATACATTCCAACTGTTACAGAAGTACCACAAACCAACGAAATTAAAGTGGCGATCGTTGGACGGCCAAATGTGGGTAAATCAAGTTTATTGAATGCTTTTGTCGGTGAAGAAAGAGCCATTGTTAGCCCAATTTCTGGCACAACGCGAGATGCCATTGACACGTTTATCGAACGGGATGGGCAACAATATCGCCTCATTGATACCGCTGGGATTCGCAAAAAGAAAAATATCGACTACGGGACGGAATTTTTCAGCATTAACCGCGCTTTCAAAGCAATTCGTCGTGCTGACGTAGTTTTATTAGTCATAGATGCCCTTGACGGAGTGACCGAACAAGACCAAAAATTAGCAGGGCGGATCATTGAAGATGGTCGAGCTTGCATCGTTGTGGTGAATAAATGGGATGCCATTGAAAAAGACTCCCACACTATCTACGATTATGAAAAAACTCTGCAAGAACGGTTACACTTTACCGACTGGGCATCAACAATCTTTGTCAGCGCCTTAACAGGACAAAGAGTCGAAAAGATTTTAGAGTTGGTAAATCAATCAGCAGTCGAACACAAACGCCGTGTGAGTACATCAGTAATTAACGACGTTTTAGAAGAAGCTGTCAGATGGCACTCACCACCAACTTCACGCGGTGGCCGTCAAGGCAAAATTTATTATGGTACACAAGTAACCACCCAACCACCGACAATTGCCCTATTTGTCAACGAAGCCAAACGTTTTAACGACAACTACCGTCGCTACATCGAAAGGCAATTCCGTCAACAACTAGGATTTAAGGGTACACCCATTCGTCTACTCTGGCGGAGTAAAAAAGTCCGCGACATGGAAAGTGGTAATGTCAACCGCGCAACTCGCGTGTAATACTTGTCGCTTGTCATTAGTCATTCGTCCTTTGTCTAATGACTAATGACTAATGACCAATGACTATTGACTAAACATGGATTTACTGCGATCGCTACCACTAGGCCTATACTTAGAACAACCGCAAACTTGGCTGCATAAACTTGATCCCCGCGTCAAAATTGCTTGGTTGATGAGTTTTTTAACTAGTTATAGTTTTGCGACTAATGAATGGCGCATCTTGCTAGTCATGCTGTTGATTATTTTTACCTTATTTGCCAAAATTCCCCGCCGCGTTTGGCAGCAACAATTAGGTTGGTTATTAACACTCACAGTTTTAGTTTTATTTATTGCCGCAGTTAGCCCTGATGGCTTAGGCGTAAGTTATCAGCCTCGTCTCCCAGCTAATGAAAAAATCTTAACTCCTAACTCAACACAGGCTGAACGCCCTGCTAACAGCACTCAGCACTCCCCACTCAGCACTAAAAAATACTCATACGTCCTATTTCACCAAGGGCCAGTGAAAATCACCAGACATTCCTTAGATTTAGCAGTACGTCTGAGTACAATTTTATTTACGGTAATTTATAGTACTAACTTGTATCTGTTGACAACTGCACCAGAAGAAATTACGGCGGCGATTGAAAGCATTATGCAGCCCTTACGCAGACTCAAGATACCTGTAACAGAAATTACCTTGACCTTAACTTTATCCTTGCGATTTATTCCTCTAGTTTTAGAAGAAGTCCAGAACTTGATTCGTTCTGTGATGATCAGGGCAATTAATTGGAAAAAACTGGGGTTGAAAGGTGCAGTCAAAGTGTGGATGATAGTCGCAGAAAGACTGTTAGAAAATTTGCTATTAAGAGCAGACCAAATGGCGAATGCCATGATGGTGCGTGGTTTTACTAGCCCTAACGAACACAAAGTTCAGTGGCATGAATTACGACTCAAAAGATGGGATTGGTTAGCGATCGCCACTTTAACTTTATTCTGGGGAGTGCGGGTAATTTCTGGTAATAAATTTTAAGCTGTTCACTTATGATAACCAAGCCTTGGCATTGGCGATCGCTCCCCTTAGAAAATCGTACTGGCGCGGAAATTTTCGCAGCCTTATTTCTCCCAACAACACCATCAGGAATCGCTACCCTTCTAGAAAGTCCCTACCCAAACCCAACGAAACAACCCCAACTCAGTCGCTATTCTATCTGTGCAGGCGCTCCTAGGATAGTGGATGGCGTACCGCAGATGTGGACACCACAATTAGGAAAGGTTTTCCCATTTTTGGAAAAGTTGCTACAAAGTAGGGGTGTAGGAGAACAAATATTTAACTCATCCTCTTCCCCCCTGCCCCCCTGCCCCCCTGCCCCCTTCCCTCTTCATCTCCCCTTCACAGGTGGTTGGTTAGGATGGCTTGGTTATGATGTGGCTTGGGAAATTGAACAGTTACCTTTTGCTAAATCTGATACCTTACCCTTCCCCGTAGCTTTTTGGTATGAACCAGAATCTTATGCCGTCTTGGATCATGTTGAACAAATTCTTTGGATAGCAGGTAGTGACATTAATGATGTAGATAGGTTAAAAATTCTTTTAGAAGAGAAAAAATCAGGGGATTCACTCTACCAAGTTACCGCCTCACAAGATCAACCCATCAGTTTTGCCCCTGAGTTCTTCACATCGCAGTCAGATTATGAAACATCCGTCAACCGCGCCAAAAAATATATTCAGGCTGGAGATATCTTTCAGGCGAATCTTTCTTTACGATTTGCCGCATCTACAACGGCTTCTGGCTGGTCAATTTACCAAACATTACAGAAAATCAATCCTTCACCTTTTGCCAGCTACTGGCAGACTCCTTGGGGTGAAGTAGTTAGCTGTTCACCAGAACGCTTGGTGCTGTTACAAAATCAGCAAGCCCAGACTCGACCAATTGCCGGAACGCGATCGCGTGGTACTACCCCAGAACAAGATCATCAACTGGCACAAGAACTACTCAGCAACACCAAAGAACAGGCAGAACACATCATGCTGCTGGATTTAGAACGCAATGATTTAGGGCGAGTTTGTGAATGGGGAACAGTAAAAGTTGATGAATTGCTCACAATTGAGCGTTATAGCCACGTTATGCACCTTGTCAGCAACGTTAAAGGTACTTTAAAATCCGACCAGAGCGCTGTTGATTTAATTCGTGCCATGTTTCCTGGTGGCACAATCACAGGGTGTCCAAAAGTGCGGTGCATGGAAATCATCGAAGAACTAGAGCCTGTTCGGCGTAGCCTATTCTACGGTTCCTGCGGCTATCTCGACTGGCGCGGCAACTTAGACTTAAATATCCTGATTCGTACCTTGCTATTAGCACCCGCATCTTCAGTTGAGGGGCAGGGGGCAGGGGAAGAATCTCTGACTCAGCACTCAGCACTCAACACAGTTTGGGGACAAGTGGGAGCAGGTATTGTGGCAGATAGTGATCCTGAAAAAGAATGGTATGAATCTCTGCACAAAGCACAGGCACAACTAGCAGCCCTAAAAATCCTAAATTACCAGTAGTTGGCAATTGTTGGTTATTTTGTGCCACAAAATCATAATTATGGCAACATGGAGAGAAGCCAACGCTAACATCAATTTGCAAGTCAGCCTTGGCTATTACTTTAGAGGGTAAATCTTTTGGCGATCGGCAAAACCAAACAAAAAGGCAGATATTTTTTGTGTTATCCATCGCCAATAAGTCCGAGTTATCCAAGTCTCATCAACCCTTGTGTGCCTTTACCTTCTCCTAACTATTAGCTTCATTTGCCTAGTAGGCATCAAATTAATGATTTCATAACTGCTATGTAATGGCAGAAGTTACTCAATTGGAGTAGTTTTAACTAAATATTCTGACGAATAGTATGATCATCGTCTGAATGTTTATCTAGAACTACGAATAAATATTCATACTCCTACCTTGATTCCTAAATGACTTCAGAAACCTCCGAAATTTACATAAATCATCCAACTTGGGGCTTACTTTATCGAATCTGTATGGTTGACGATAACCAAGATATGTTCACTACACTTTATGCCCAAAGATTATTTTTTCTGGTCACAAACGACGTAAAAGGAATTAAATTTCAACCCATTGGACGCACAGAGGCGCGCATGATGTTGGAAAATCGTTTGCGTACCCTGCGACGCAATGGTCAATCTCAGGAGTACGATCAGCTTCAGAGTGTTTTCCAACGCACCTTCCAATGAGTAGTTCGATTGACGAACGTATTGCCTATATTCGCTCCTCACTGCCCACATCTGTCAGGTTAATTGCTGTCAGTAAGCAGGTTCCGGCGGAGGTAATTCGTTTAGCTTACAACGCCGGAATTCGTGATTTTGCCGAAAGTCGCATCCAAGAAGCAGCCAGTAAACAAACTCAGTTGCAAGACTTATCAGATATTACTTGGCATTTTATTGGACATTTACAAAGTAATAAAGCCAAAAAGGCACTGGAATTATTTGAGTGGATTCACTCTGTCGATAATTTGAAGCTGGCACAGCGCTTAAATCAATTAGCGCAGCAGCTAGGTATCAGCCCAAAAGTGTGTCTGCAAGTGAAAATACTTCCCGATCCGCAAAAGTCTGGTTGGAGCGTTCCAGAATTACTGGCTGACTTAGGGGAACTCAACCAGTGCCAGTTTTTACAAATTCAGGGATTGATGACAATTCCGCCTCTAGAGTTGACGGAAGCGGAAATCATGAATGTATTTAATAGCACTTACCAGTTAGCTAAAGAGATCCAGTTACAAAACTTGCCAAATATTCACATAAAGCATCTTTCAATGGGTATGTCTGGCGATTATCAACTGGCAGTACAAGCTGGCGCAACGATGGTAAGATTGGGAACTATTTTATTTGGCGATCGCCATTAATTTCTCGGACAGCCATTCTTCACCATTTGTAGCAGTAGCTCTAGGTAGAAAATACAGATAATTTTCCTAGACTACTGGTACAATAAAACACTAAAAAAATATTAAAAAAAGTAACGAATAATCAAAAAAACCTGTAATTAAGCTTTATATCCTAAAATCTTTGGGATATAATCTTGACTCATTATTGTATCTAGGTTAAGGTACAGGCGTTTACAAAAGCGTCAGTTCATTATCCATAGTTGTAATAGAAGCTACAAACAACGATAAGATTACTAGATTGTCCGTCCCTTGTAGTGATCTTTAGTGGCTACATCAACTAACAGCCAAATCGATAAAGGTAATTTGCATCAGGAGCGTACCAAATGAACAATATTTTTTCTAAACTTCGAGACTTCGTAGGGCTAAACGAGCAGGTAGAATACGAATATTACGAAGAAGAAGCAGAAACGGATAACTACCAAAATCTGTATCAAGAGGAAAATCCTCAACCTGCGCCCGCAGAAGCTACTACACAAAATCGACGTTGGCGGGAACCCATGTCTACAATGGGTAATGATGTAGCAACAGGATCAAAGTCTACGATGGGGAACGTAATTGGTATGCCAGGAGCAGTGAACGGGATTTCGGAAGTATTAGTACTTGAGCCTCGTACATTTGAAGAAATGCCCCAGGCAATTCAAGCCTTGCGTGAGCGGAAGTCAGTCGTACTCAACCTGACAATCATGGATCCAGATCAAGCACAACGTGCCGTTGATTTTGTTGCTGGTGGAACTTACGCATTAGATGGACATCAAGAACGGATTGGAGAAAGCATCTTTTTGTTTACGCCAAGCTGTGTGCAAGTCAGCACCCAAGGTGGAGTTATTCATGAAGTACCACAACCACCGGCGCGTCCTGTACGTACTGCCCCAACTGCCACTCCCAACTGGGGAAATGAACCTAACCGCATGGCACAATAAGTTTAAATTAGTTAATAGTCCAGAGTCAAAAGTTCAGAGTCCACAGTTTTTGACTCTAGACTATTGACTATGGACTATTGACCATGAACTAATGACTAAAAAATTTGGCTTAATTGGTGGTGGGGTAATGGGAGAAGCGCTGTTATCCCGCCTCATTGCAGATGGCATCTACCAACCTTCAGAAGTAATCGTTAGTGAACCCCAAGGGGCGCGGCAAAATTTTCTACAACAGCAATATGATGTAACTGTGACGGCAGATAACAGCTTGGTGTTTCGACAAGCTCAAGAAGTCATATTTTTAGCTGTAAAACCGCAAGTATTTAGCGCGATCGCCCAAGAATTAGCAGATATTATTTCGGTAGAACACTCACCTTTGGTGATTTCGATTTTGGCCGGAGTGCCTTTACATCACCTAGAAGCAGCATTTCCCCAACTCCCAGTTATTAGAGCCATGCCTAATACCCCAGCCACAGTGGGAGCAGGGATCACAGCAATTTGTTTAGGCGCATACACCAACGCCAAACACCACCAAAAAGCTTTGCAAATATTTTCCGCAGTGGGAGAAGTGGTGGAAGTTTCTGAAAGCTTAATGGATGCAGTCACGGGATTATCTGGTAGCGGCCCCGCTTACGTCTCTATTTTAGTAGAAGCCTTAGCCGATGGTGGAGTCGCCGCAGGCTTACCCAGAGGTATTGCCAATCAACTCGCCCTACAAACTGTTTTGGGAACTGCACAATTACTGCACAACAGTAAAATGCACCCAGCAGAATTGAAGATCCGAGTTACAAGTCCTGGCGGGACAACAATTGCGGGGATTTGCCAATTAGAAAAAGCTGGATTTCGTTCGGCTTTAATTGAAGCAGTCAAAGCCGCCACAGTGCGATCGCAAGAATTGGGGAAATAAAAGTATGAAGTGTGAAGTATGAAATTTCATCCTCCTGCCCTCCAGGTTCAGCAGTTCGCAATCGACGCAAAGCGCCAAGACTGCGACTGCTTCACCTCCTGCCTTCTGCCTTCTGCCTCCTGCCTTCTGCCTATTGTCTATAATGATTATTGCCGAAGTTGACAAAAGACCCGTTAATATAGTAAACAGTCTGGTTGCAAATGTGATTGAGTGAATTATCCCGCACCGTCTCCAGAAATTAACTTAGGGTCGATATTTCCCTTTGATCTGGATCAGTTTCAGAAAGATGCGATCGCGTCCCTTAACGCTGGACGCTCCGTAGTTGTATGTGCGCCCACAGGGTCGGGCAAAACCTTAGTCGGAGAATACGCTATTTATCGCGCCCTAGCGCGAAGAAAACGTGTATTCTACACCACGCCCCTGAAAGCGCTGTCGAATCAAAAATTACGCGATTTCCGTGAAAAATTTGGTGCCGATTTGGTGGGACTGTTAACTGGCGATGCGTCAATTAACAGAGATGCACCGATTCTGGTGATGACCACAGAAATCTTTCGCAATATGCTCTATGGCACACCCATCGGGCAAGTTGGCATTTCCTTGGTAGACGTAGAAGCAGTGGTATTAGACGAATGCCACTACATGAACGATCGCCAACGCGGTACAGTGTGGGAAGAATCAATTATCTACTGTCCTCGTGAAGTCCAACTAGTAGCCCTCTCCGCTACAGTTGCCAACAGCGAACAACTAACAGATTGGTTAAATCACGTCCACGGCCCCACCGACCTGATTTATTCTGATTTTCGCCCAGTACCCTTGGAATTTCACTTTTGTAATCCCAAAGGTCTGTTTCCTTTATTGAATGAGAGTAAAAACAAAATTAATCCCCGCCTAGTTAAAAAACACCGCAAAGGACAAGGGGATAGAGGTAAAAACGGCAGACCAGAAGCCCCTGGCATCATCTATACTTTGAGCCAGCTACAACAACGAGATATGCTTCCTGCCATTTACTTTATCTTCAGTCGCCGGGGATGCGATAAAGCCGTAGCAGAAGTAGGTGATTTATGGTTAGTTAATGGCCAAGAGTCACAAATATTACGCGAGCAAATCGACGATTTTTTAAACCGTAACCCTGAAGCTGGACGTTCGGGACAAATTGCCCCCCTTTATCGCGGGGTTGCAGCCCACCATGCAGGGATTTTACCTGCTTGGAAAGTGCTAGTGGAAGAACTATTCCAGCAGGGATTGATTAAGGTGGTATTTGCGACTGAAACTTTAGCCGCAGGGATTAATATGCCTGCCCGTACCACAGTTATTTCCACCCTGTCTAAGCGTACCGATACCGGACACCGCTTATTAAATGCTTCGGAATTTCTGCAAATGGCAGGCCGGGCGGGTCGTCGAGGTATGGATAAACAAGGTTATGTGGTGACAGTCCAAACGCCCTTTGAAGGAGCTAAAGAAGCAGCGTATCTGGCTACCTCTAAGGCAGACCCCTTAGTTAGCCAATTTACACCTAGTTATGGTATGGTGCTGAACTTACTGCAAACTCACACCATAGAGCAAGCCAGAGAACTAGTAGAACGCAGTTTTGGGCAGTATATAGCTAACTTGCACCTCAAACCAGAATACGACGAGATTGCCGAACTGCAAGACCAACTAGCCCAACTCCAGGAACAAATCGCCGCAGTAGATGAAAATGAAATCGCCGTTTATGAGAAATTGCGGCAACGTCTGAAAGTAGAACGCCAGTTATTAAAAACTCTACAACAACAAGCCCAAGACGATCGCCAAGAAGAATTGGTAATGATGTTGGGCTTTGCTGTTTCTGGAACACTGTTAAGTCTCAAAGGAAAAAATATTACAGTATCTACACCCATAACGGCAGTTTTAGTTGGCAAAAGTCCTGGTTTAGCACAAGCACCTTATTTTGTCTGTTTAGGGCAAGATAACCGTTGGTATGTGGCAACAACGGAAGATGTGATGAATTTACACGCGGAAATGCCCCGGCTAGATGTGCCAGCAGATATGTTACCGCCCCCAGAGTTGCTGTTCAAGCCAGGACAATCTTACCGTGGGAATGAACAAACAGCTGCGATCGCCCAAAGCATTCCCCAACCTGGAGAACCTCTGCACCTGTCACCAGAAGTAACAGAACAACTCAGCCGCGTTAGCGCCATTGAAGAACAAATAGAAAATCATCCTCTGCGACAATCAGGTAATGCCTCAACAATTTTTAAACGTCGAGCGCGTTATGTTGAACTCGAAGCCGAACTTGAACAATTGCAAGAGCAAGTCGAACAACAATCACAACGTCATTGGGAAGAATTTCTCAATTTAATTACGATTTTGCAACAATTCGGCTGTTTGGATAACCTAGTACCCACAGAATTAGGGCGAATCGCCGCAGCTATTCGGGGAGAAAATGAACTATGGCTAGGTTTAGTATTCGCCAGTGGTGAACTTAATCAATTAGATCCCCACCATTTAGCCGCAGCCATAGCCGCTTTAGTCACAGAAACCCCACGTCCTGATAGTCGAGTCAACTTTGATTTGAGTGAGGAAGTAGCCGAGGCTTTAGCAAAACTGCGGGGTATCCGCCGTCAAATGTTCCAACTGCAACGGCGATACAATGTGGCGTTACCAATCTGGTTAGAATTTGAGCTAATTGCCATTGTCGAAAAGTGGGCATTAGGTATGGAGTGGACAGAACTATGCAGCCACACAACCTTAGACGAAGGCGATGTGGTAAGAATTTTACGCCGCACTTTGGATTTATTATCCCAAATTCCCCACGTTCCCCATTTACCAGAAATTTTGCAGCGGAATGCTTACCGCGCGATGCAATTAATTGATAGATTCCCGGTGAATGAGGTAGTTGAGTAGTTTGAACTAGAAAGTAGGGAGTGGGAATAGCTGATACACATACGGGAAAATATATTACCCCTCTGCGCCCTGCTCCCTGCCCCAATACCTACTAAGGTGCTAATCGAGCTTTACCTAAACGCTGCTTTTCATACCATTGTGCGATCACTGGTGTCCACTCGGCAAAATGCGGCCACATTAATTCGCACAATTTCTGAATTTCCAGTTGAGCATCTTTTTTATTTCTCAAGTCACAAAAATGCAGAAATGACCTGAGATTAAAGCTCACTACAAAATGTTGGCGATAATCAAACGGTACTATCCCTCTAGCGTGTTCTTCAGACATTCCTGCCGCAAAACTCGCTGCATATCGTTTCGCCGCTTCCATACACCAATCTAAATCTGCGGCACGTTGCTCTGGTGAGTAGTAATATTTCTTGCCTTGTCTATCTGTGTAATAACCCACAGGACGCAGATAGAATACATCTTCTATATCTTTCTTACCTTCTATAACTTGTATAAATTGATTCCCGGTATATCTAAAAGATTGGACATCAAAACTCACGCTCACGCGATGAGTACGCGCCTGTTGCATGACGCTGTGCGGAAAATAGCCGCAGTTGAAGACAATTTGGGGATGTTCTAGCGGCCCGTAGTGTCCTCGTTCCCCTGCTAACAATCGTTTAACAATCACTTCGCCGCATTGTGATTCCGAAGGCCATGAGTCTCGTTCATCAACCACAAATGCGTCGGTATAGTCTTGGTGCATCGCAGCATAAATCACTTGCTGCGGATTTGGTGTTTTGGTAATAACCTCTACTCGGAATCGCTGCATGGGTTTTCTCAGACTGGGTAAAAAGGAGGATGAAAGCCTGTGTATGAAACATGGCTAAAAACTCAATCCACCATCATATAACTTTGGGCAGACTCAGATACTTTACAAAAGTTAATTTAAAAGTTACACTTCTTTACATTATCAAGTAATTGAGGAAAAGTTCATGCGTAGTAGTGGTTCGATTGTGGATGATCAGGGCAAAATGAACAACTTTGCGGTTGAGCCAAAAATTTATGTAGATGAACAAGGCGAGCGCACCGGCTTTACACCATATTCAGAATTACTCAATGGTCGTTTAGCAATGATTGGTTTTATCGCGCTGATAGCGTTAGAAGTATTCACAGGACAGGGTATTTTGGGACTGTTATCTAGCCTGTAATAGATTAGGTTAAAGAGTTAAGAGCCTTTTTGATGTCTAATTGTGATTATCTATCGATGTCCTAACTAACTAGTACAGGTCGGCGTAAATAAACAGACCACACTTCGACTACTTCGGCTCCGCTCAGTACAAGTATGCTCAGTGACCATCGGGAATTGCTAAAAGGCTTGTGTTATCACAATTCTTCATTTTTCCTTTTGACCTTTTACTTTTGCCTTGTTGTACTAGGCTATTGGCATCACTAAATTTTTAAAACGCAATTTTTCATACATTTATTTAAAGAGGCGGGAAATTTCCCGTCTCTTTGTTTTTGATGTCAAATTATGAGTTGGAATTGCGATGAGCAATCACAGCATAAAAGGGATCTCCAGCACCAATACCCATCAACTGTAAGAAATAAGGCGTTGTTGATTGGCGAACAATCACTTCAGGAGTGGTAAATCCAGGTACTGAGGTGAAGTAGTGCTGGACTAGTTCGACTCTGGTGGTTTCGGAAGCATCACGCCAAGCTTGAATTGCTTTCTGAAAAAACATCCGGTTAGAAAAGCTGATAATTGCAATACCACCGGGTTTGAGAATGCGGTGAATTTCCGAAAATATGGCTTCGGGATACTGGATGTACTGCACAGAAACACAGATGAGAACCGCATCAAAATCTTGATCTGGTAGGGGTATTTGGGGATTTTCGTTGAGATTTTGGACAAAGTAATGATTTAAACGGGGATTTCTTGCTAGTTCCTCAGCGTTGAGTCCGTGTCCTTCAATATGGGCAAACTTTATTTCTTCTGGTAAATGAGATACCCAACTGCTCATCATATCAAGGATGCGGGTGTTGGGTTGGAGGCGATCGCGGTATAAATCTGTTAACTGTTGAATAAACCCATCATCAACATGAGTCACAAACCGGGGATAGGCATAAAATAGCTGATCATCGGTATTATCTAATTTTTCGCGTTGATTTGGACTAAGTGGCATAAATGTCTATTTTGGAAAAGTTTTTGACAAACTTGGTGCAAATTTCGGTATTCTTCTGCACAAGGATTCTGTTACATATTTTAATAAAATCAGTATCAATAAATTTAACAGCACTCAACTGAATCAAGCTAGAAAATTTTTAATTACATGTTATACAAATCACATTTGTTGCAATCTATTTGGCGACAATTTCGCTTATCAGCCGCATTTCCTTATATCAGCTTGTTAATTTGGCTACTGCCTTTATTATTATTTACTTCTGGACAAAATAGCCTGATGGCGCATGATGAAGGGCTTTATGCTTGGCGGGCGCGGCGGATGTTTGATTCTGGTGACTGGATAGCCCCGTGGGGGACTGTGCATCATAAAACCCCTGGTTTTTATTGGCTGATTGCCAGTGCTTATACATTATTTGGTATGAGTGAAGTTAGTACAAGAATTCCCAGTGCGATCGCTGGAATATTCTGCTTATTCTTAATATATGAAATTGGGAAAATTATCCTCAATCAAAAATTAGCTTGGTTAGCTGCTGGAATTTTGAGTTTAGAGTTTCTTTGGTTGCAATATTGCCGTTTAGGCGCACCTGATGTACCGATGATTTTTTTAGTTTTATTAGCAATTTTTTCTTTACTTAAAGCTGAATCACAACCAAAATATGCTAAATTTTGGCAATTTATAGCGGGTTTATGTTTAGGGTTAGGCTTTTTAGTCAGAAGCTTTATGATTTTTTTGCCAGCAATAGCATTATTGCCTTATCTCATTGGTGAACATCGCCGCCACCGTCATCTTAGTAGCCCCATTTTTTATTTAGGTTTAATATTAGGTTTTATCCCGACTTTGATTTGGCTATGGTTGAGTTGGCTGCGTTATGGCAGTAATAGTTTAGAAGCTTTATTACAGTTTGTTTTTCAACTCGGTTCTGAGGAAAGAAAAGGAAACGGTATCATATTTTATTTTTGGAATGTGCCTTTAAAAGCATTTCCTTGGACATTTTTTAGTCTTTTAGGTTTGGTTGTAGCATTCCGTCGTCCAATCCCTAATTATCATTTATTATTAGTTGGCTTTCCGATAGTTTTATTTACAGAATTAAGTATTTTCTCAACCCGTTTATCGCACTATAGTCTTAGTCTTTATCCCTTTATTGCTTTGTTAGCAGCTTTGGGTTTAAATTGGTTAGGCAAAGCTTATGAGAAGACACAACCACCCAAAAACCTTCCTCGTAACTTGAGTTATGGCTTTGGCGGATTAGGTATTTTACTTTTGTTAGCAGGGATATACCTTTTAATTTGGGGTAATGCAGATATTAGTAAGTATGCAGCCTTTGGCTTAATTGTCGGGTTAGGTTGGTTAATTTTACCTGTCGTGTGGATTTGTCGTCACCACTTTGGTTACACGTTTCTCACGGCGCGTTATTGGTTAGCTGGTTGGTTGATTCCCTGTTGGTTAGGTTTAGCTGTGGCGGGTAGTTTGGGATTAATTGGTGATTATAACCCAGCGTTTAGAAAGTTTTTTCAAGAACCTGCGATCGCCTCAATTCTGCAAAGTCAGCCTATTTACTTTGTCAAGCTTGATGGGAAAAATGCTGTTCTCTTAAATTTTTACACACCTATTCACGGAAAAAGTCTAGATACAATTTCTCAACTACCAGCTTCTAGCTACGCTTGGATATATTTACAAAGTTCTCCTGATTTATCTCGTCCTTACCGCATTGTTGGGACAGTGGAAGGCTATCAGTTAATTCAAGTTTTGTGAAAAAGAATTGAGGAATCAGAATTAAGACAGTAATTAAAATATTGATGATTTTTCTACATTTAATTACTTTTGTTTATGGAATTGAAAAAAAAGAGTGTTTGATTTTACTGAATAAAATGAATATTTTGAAGGTGTGCTGGCGTTGCTGGCATTAAAAGCAAATTTTTATAGAAAAAGCAGAATGCTTTTAAACAGGAGGAAGTTAATGAAAGCCTGGAAAATGATGTTGTTTGTTTTGTTATTGTTATTAAATTTTGCAGTAGCACAACCTTCTTGGGCAGATAAAATGTCTAAAATTAGCCCAGATTATCCGCTAGTTGTGCAGAATCTTAATAGTCTCTTAATGGCGAGAAATAACCCTGAACAGTCTGGTTATACCCCAGAAGAACTCCAGCAAAAAATTGCAGCGCTACAATTACAAAAACAAACTCTAGAAACTTCCGAAGATTGGGCTAGTTGTCAAAATGAAACGGGAAGGCCACTAGCTATTTATAGTCGTAAACCTGAAGACGCAATTCCCAACAGCCTCTACTATTTAGGAAATAGACAAACTACCGATGAAGATTGGGACTGTGATGCTGTCTACTTACCGAATGATGCTCAAGTAGCAGGTTTAAATTTACCAGTAGGAGAACCAGCTATTTTGAAGCTTGTGGATGGCGCACGACTTGTGGCGAGAATTAATCCTACTACCCAACAAATGCAATTTGATGTTCCACCTGCATTAGTAGAAGTTCTCAAACCTGAGCAAGTAACTTGGCCAGTTCCTAATTTAGCTCAAGCAGATATTGATATCCAAACTCCTAATGCTCCAAATGATTGAAATTAAATAAAAAAGTGGCGATATCAGTTATGATATCGCCACTTTTTTATGAGGTTGTGTTTTGTATAGCTGTAGCCAACTTCGTTAGGACGCTGCTTGTTTGAGAACAGTTTCCATTGCATCACGTAAATTATTAGAATGAGGTAATAGCTTGCGAACCTTACTCTTCAAAGTTGCCCAACACTTTTCAATACGATTGAGGTCTGGCGAATAGGGTGGCAGATAGATTAACTGACAGCCTGCGGCTTCAATTAATTGAGCAATCCTACCGCCCCGATGAAACGTGGCATTATCTACAATCACCCACTGGCCTGAACATAACACCGGAATCA
Organism: Nostoc sp. C96; assembly: GCF_059384975.1. Lineage (NCBI taxonomy): Bacteria > Bacillati > Cyanobacteriota > Cyanophyceae > Nostocales > Nostocaceae > Nostoc > Nostoc sp. C96. The sequence goes on from NZ_CM182020.1 coordinate 5,889,482, forward strand.
AGCAATTTTCTAACCAAGTCTCAAACACGGTACGGTTACAAGCCCCCTCGACAGTAAATGGCGCAATCACTTTTCCTTGTCGATACCCAGCAATCATATTAATGCGACCCTGCCGTCTACCTGATTTGAGGTCATAGAATCGCTCCCCTATTGGGGAGTATCCGTAGCCGTAGTTGTCGCGTTCATCCATGCCAGACTCATCAACATATACTAGATGCGATGCTTTCGGATTTTCCAGTTGTGCTAAGAACGCTGCCCGTTTGGCTTCGTCTCGTTGACTATATCCGTAAGTTTTTTTTTACGCGAATTTCCTATCTTTCCTAACGCTCTGGAAATCGTGCGCTGGCTAATCTCTCCCTCCCATACCTGTGCCATCTCAGTCTGAGTTTTATCCCCATGCTCTTTAACAAAGGTGCGAAACTTCTCCCAATCACCGATTTTGCCATTGTGCGGCGATACTTTCCTCTGTTTAGGCTTGACATCACCTGTTTCGGCTTTGCGTTGAAACCACAAGTTAATTGTGTTGCGACTGATATTGAACAGAAGGCTTGCCTCGCACTTTTTGAGACCATCTAATTCAATCGCTTGCATAACTTTTCGCCGGAAATCATCACTATAAGCTTTTGCCATTGGGATGAGGTAGATGCAATGCTAACTCTTATAGTTTACGTCCTAATCTTTCTGGCTATGGCTATAAATGTAGCGATCGCTATCTATTTACTAATCTTAAATTAGCGAGATAAAAGTGCATCTTCTGTAACTAAACTGGCTCTGCGGAAATAAGAAGCAGAATTGAGCGCCATTGCTTTGCAGTGTTCTGCACATTTACGGCAAATAGCCGCGCAATATCTCATTGTGGCATCGTTACTCATCTGCTCACAAGCCATTGCTGTGCGATCGCACATTTCTGCACACAAGCTACAAGCATTACCCATAAACTCAGAACCGTCGTTCATCATATTGACGCACATCATGCACATTTCGGCGCAGTCACGCATCATGGACATCATAGTCATATCCAGATGTTGACCTCCATGATTTTTGCTGTATTTGAGGGTATCAATACAAATAGTGTGACATTCGATGCAGGTTTCTTTGGTGGTTTCTACTGCGTTAAGTATAGATTCAGTCATCATAAGAGTAATTTCCTAAAAACTTAAATGCTGTGAGATAGCTCTTAATTAGCAAGGTAAAGGTTTACTTTGGAGAATTCAATAGTTTGCTAAATTCCTCAAACTCGAAGATCACTAAATCTATGAACTTGCTGTAAATTTAGCTGTTTGGCGAGACTAGTGCAGAAGGGAATTAGCCAAAATCCTGATTAATTAAGGCGGAAAAATCTGCCATTTTTTGTCAAGCATTAATTATGAGAACTGATTTCCCACTCAAACATGGGAGATTCACGATGACTTTGGCTCTCTATTTCATCTTTACAACACAACATTAGCCGAGTGAACACACCCGCCATCCTCATCCATACAATCATTATTCAGTCAAGGTTTCAGGTATTTTTATCAACAGCAAAATGTTGCCAGAAAATATGCAATGAGTACATTTACTCGAAGTAACCCAATGTCAAAAATTCCTGACTTTATTGCAAAATGTTACGTTTATGAGGCACTTAATCTGTTTCCTACCTAATTTTTACGTTGTAGACATTGCCCACCCGACAATTGTCTGGGTGTAAGCCTAAGAACGAATTTTTTGGGAATAAAACGAAGCTGATTCTGCGTTTTCGGCACAGTCTTGAGCAAACTTAATCAGATGATGTCCAACTAGTCCCACATGAATTAAGTTCTCAATATTCCCTGATTTCAGTGCTGGTTTAGCCATTTGCCAAAAAACTTGGCGATAGTTAGCAAATACACCGACACGCAACAAAATATTAGTTAAATAAGTTAAGCCTTTGCGAATATTTGCCCAAGAAGTCCGAGCCGGGCTATTAGGTACAGCGATGCGGTTGGGGTAAGTATGCTCCATATTGTAGGCAAACCGCTGATATAAAAATTCAGGCTGATATGCTTGCGTGATACAACGCCGCCACATTTCCACAACTTGCTGATAAGGTAGCAAAAACTCGACATTTGATTCCCGACTTTCATCAAAGACGAGCCGCCCTTCTGCTTCTAATCTCCGCCATAAAGGAGTTCTCGGTAGTGCATGAAGCAGGTTAATTGTCAACATAGGAATTTGTGACAGCCGAATAAATTCGAGAATTCGGTCTGCGGTTTCTGGTGTATCTGTATCTAAGCCGATGATGATACCTGATACAACTTCCATACCATAGCTATTTAAAACCTTAATAGCTTCTAAGATGGGCATACTGAGATTTTGGTCTTTAGAAATAGAGTGCAACGCCTCTGTTTCTGGGGTTTCTATCCCACAAAATACTGTACAAAAATAGGCTTCGCGCATCATCGCCAATAATTTTGGACTTTGCGCGAGGTTGAGAGTTGCTTCACAGGCAAATTGAATCGGATAACCATTGCGCTTTTGCCAGTCAATTAAGTGAGGTAGCAACTGCATTGCCGCACGGCGATCGCCAACAAAGTTATCATCAACAAAATACACTGCGCCTAAATTCCCAGATTTCCGCATCGCATCAAGTTCCGCTAAAACTTGCTCTGGGGTTTTCATCCGTGGATTTCTGCCATAGAGTTCGGGAATATCACAAAACTCGCAGCGATAAGGACAACCGCTAGAGAACTGGACATTTGCGAGAAAATAATGATTGAGATTCACCAAATGATAAGCCGGAGTGGGGAACTCAGTTAAGGGCAAACGTTCTTGAGTTTCAAACCGAATTTGTTGTGGCGGACGTTCATGATTTTGGTCGAGATACTCAATCAGGCGATCGCTGGCATCTCCCAATTCACCTAAATGTAAAATATCAAAGTCAGGATAATATTCTGGACAACCAGACACCGAAGGGCCTCCCAAAACTGTGATTTTGCCTTCACGGTGAGCCAGTTGATTAATTTGATTAATCTGCGGTTTTTGGATGTGCATTCCACTCACAATAACCACATCCGCCCATTGATAATCAGCTTTTTTGGCTGGGTGCAAATTTTCATCAATAAAGCGTACTTCCCATTCTTGGGGTAAATAGGCAGCCACAATCAAAATACCTTGGGGTGGCATAAAAGCCCGAACATTACCCATCAATGGATAAGCATAATGAAACGTGCCAAAAGAGCGACTGTACTTGGGGAAGATGCAGAGAATCCGCCGATGATGTACGGGAACGTAACGGGCTTTTTTAGTGATAGGAGTAGTTGCTAAATTAGCAGCCACAGGGATTTGTTTCTCAAAAGAATTTAGTTGCACAGTCATTGCTAATTTCTCACCCGAAAAATGAGCAGTTAATTTGGCAATAAATTGTCAAATTAACTGTAATTTTAAATAGCTTACCGTGACAGTTAAAGAATTTGTACCTGTCTAGATATACACCTTTTTATAGAAGTTGGAGATGATTGATTATGTTATTGCAGAAGGTAGGAGGCAGGAGGCAGAAGGAAAAGTCTGATTATTCCTGGCATTCAACCTTTCAAATTCTCCTAAAATATCTGACTACCGCTATAAAAGCTTAAATTTTAGAGGTGCGGATAAAAATCAGGCTTTTTTGATTAACCTAATATTCCTACTAATGAAATAATTAAAATTTACATATCTTATACTTTTGATAGATATGGCGACAGTAATTATAGTAATTGGATTTGATTAATAAATTACTTGTAAAGATAGGAAAAAGAGAACGGGGAAAGGAAAATAGGAAAGAAGGAATAAAGGTCTATTTATTTTTTCTCAAAATTAAATTAGAAATTATATATGTAGAAAGTGCAACATCAACGCGGGATCATCCCTCTAAGTGTATAGTGAGCGAGGGGAATTATCGGCGATCGCATTTTGGAAAACCCTTGTGACAATTAAAGGGTTTAGCGAATAAACTACCGATAAAATTTGCTCAAAGGCTGACTCTGTATCGGTTATAGCTGAATAAATAAAATAGATGTATTATGGAAAATCCTTATGTAAAATTAGAAAGTCGCAAAAATTAAAAATTGCTAACACTTCTGGCTAACAGTGCTAGAGTTTCAAAAATTCATCAAAAATTTTCAGCGGGTATCAATGCTGAAGCAACTTAAAAAAAACCAGGTTCCTTTAATTATTGGCGCGGCAGTATTTGCCTTTTCAGCTGGGGCAATGGTGTCCGCACCTGAGATTGGCAAAACAGTGGGTCAATGGCTCAAAATAGGTAAAAATCAGCCAGAACAGCTATCAGAAGCGAATAAAGTCAAATCTGCTGTATTCCCACTGGTAGCGCAATCTCCAGTGGAAAGAGCAGGAAAATTAGAAGCGATCGCCAAAGGATTTGCTTCAGCCGACCGCAATCGCGCCCGCTATCTTTTAGCTAGTGATTTAATTGAAACTAGAGATGCTCAACAAGCCCTAGATTTACTGGCAGACTTGGAAAAAGACTATCCTGTGTTAGCGCCCTACATATTGCTGAAACAAGCCCAAGCACAGGATCTTTTAGGCGAACAAGGCAAGGCTTCCGATCTGCGGCAAAAAGTGCTGAAATCTTACCCCAAAGCAGCGGCGGCGGCGAAAGCGCTGTACTTAATTGGTCAACCAGAAACTCAAGATACGGCGATCGCTCAATTTCCGTCCCACCCTCTCACCTGGGAAATTATTCGTCAACGCTTGCAAAAAAATCCCAATCAGCCCCAGCTAAAATTAATCTTGGCCAAATATGCTTACAATCAACCAGGAATAGTTGGGATATTAGATCAGCTGGTGAAACAGCCCAATCTCAAACCCACAGACTGGGAGACAATTGGCACAGCGTATTGGGAAAATACCCAATTTCGCAAAGCAGCGATCGCTTATACTCAAGCACCAAAAACACCTCAAAATCTCTACCGCCTAGGACGGGGGTTGCAGATAGGTGATCAAAGCCAAGACCGAGAAAAAGCGATCGCCACATACAAGCAACTAGTACAACAATTCCCCGATGCTCAAGAAACGGGAACTGCATTATTACGTTTAGCAGACACGGCCAAAACCCGTAAAGATGCCATACCCTATCTCAACCAAGTCATAGAGCAATTCCCAGAACAAGCAGCCACAGCCCTAGCCACCAAAGCCAAGATTCTTCCCGGTCTAAATGATCAAAAATCGGCGCAACAAGCCTGGGATTTATTGTTGAGTAAGTATGGTAACTCCGATGAAGCCGCAGAATATCGCTGGAAAATTGCCCTAGATAAAGCCAAAGCTAACGATTACGTCACTGCTTGGGAATGGGCGCAACCAATTACCACAAATAACCCTAATAGCATTTTGGCTCCCAGAGCCGGATTTTGGGTAGGTAAATGGGCGATAAAACTGGGCAAGCAACAAGAAGCTAAAACCGCTTTTGAGTATGTAATTAGCCAGTTTCCTCAATCTTATTATGCCTGGCGATCAGCGAATATTTTAGGGCTAAATGTTGGCAACTTTAACAATGTACGCCAACTCACTCCTGAAGTTGTTCCGCACCTGCGTCCAGTTCCCACTGCTGGTTCCGACACCTTCAAAGAATTGTATTTGTTAGGACAAGACCGTGATGCTTGGTTGCAATGGGAAACCGAATTTCTCAATAAAAAACAGCCCACAGTTGCCGAACAATTCACTGAAGGATTAATGCGTCTAGCTAGGGGAGAAAATCTTTCGGGAATAGACATTATTTCGAAATTGGAAGATCGAGAAATACCCGCAGAACAAGCTCAATATCAAGCCTTAAGTAAACAAATCATTTACTGGCAAGCTCGTTATCCATTTCCCTATCTCAAAGAAATTGAAAAATGGTCTGCCGAACAGCAACTTAATCCTCTACTAGTTACTGCTTTAATCCGTCAAGAATCGCGGTTTGAGGCTAAGATTAAATCCGTTGCTGGTGCTACAGGGTTAATGCAGGTACTACCCAGTACAGGGAAATGGATAGCCTCAAAAAATAATTTGGACGGTAGCAAACTTGATTTAACCATTCCCAGCGACAATATTCTCTTGGGTACATTGTATTTGGATTATACCCATCAGCAGTATGGTAATAATTCGTTGTTAGCTATAGCTAGTTATAATGCTGGCCCTGGCAATGTTTCTAAATGGCTGCAAACTCTTCCCAAAGAAGACCCCGACGAATTTGTCGAAGAAATTCCCTTTGATGAAACCAAAAATTATGTGCGTCAAGTTTTTGGCAATTATTGGAATTATCTGCGACTTTACAACCCTGAAATTTCTGGTGTAGTGGCAAAATATTCAACAGAACACCCAAAATTACCCACCCAGTGATTTTGCTAACAGTTACCGAAAAAGTCATAAAGTTATCTTCAACTTTTTCGGTAAATTCAAGAGTTTTATCAAGCTTTGGTACAAGGGGATTTTTGCTGTTAATCTTGGTGCTGAGAGACAAATTTTCTTTTGATAGCAATACCAAAGCCAGCCGCAGTCAAGCTACCAAGAATAGTCAGAGGTTCAGGTACAGATGATCCTGTTGACGGTGTAAAGTTGGCGTAAGTTACTTCGGTAAAGTATAAGGTTGAAGCATTGACTCGCTTGCTGCTACTTAAACTAATATAATTATCATTAATTAATCCACCCCACCAACCTGCTCCAAGACCATTACTAAAAACAAAGGGAACATTCCATCGATGAGATAAATTTCCCTCAATATCTTCTATTTGTGAAAATCCATGATCTGATAAGTCATATACATTAATTAAGCTTTGCCAAATAGTTGTACTAGCCCTTCGCGCATCATTAGCATTTGTATAAAAAGTGGCAATTCCCCGATGTGTGAGTGATAAATCTTCAAAAGTTCCCGTGATAAAATTTACATCATACTTTTTGTCTAAAATTTCTAACTTTCTAATAGCTTTTAAAGAATTATTTTCTGCATTAAGAATAAATGTTGGCCCATTTTTGTCAGGAGTAATGCTAAAAGCTTCAGCCTTATTGATGAAACCACTGCTTATAAGTACGAATGAGGCCGTGGCAACAGCGAGAAATTGTTGGCTCATATAGAGGGTCAATGTTTTTGATGTTTATTTGCTGTAGCTTTTTTCAGCTAGGTTTCTTTTACCGTGTTTTCTTGTCCCTTAGCAATATATAGGTAAAGTTTTTATAAAAATTTAATGGAGAATCCAAATTACGTAAGTTTTAGCAAAATCCCTGGTATATCAATACCTAAAACATAAAGCGCGATCGCTCTGACTAACTTTAGGGTTAGTCTGTAAATAATCATGTAGCAAATCGCAACCCCTTGTTAGTAAATGCTCTAGTTTGATATCTGCTAACGGCCGAAAAATTACCATACCTTTACCGCTACCTGCGGCCAAAGTTTTACCATCTGGACTAAAAGTCACACTGGTTAATTCATCCTTATCGCCTTTGAGCGCAATTAGTAATATGCCATCGCGGTTCCATAGCTTGAGTTTATCATCGCTGGCAGCTACTATTGTTTTGCTATCGGGACTAAAATTCACACTAATGAAACTATCCCCATCTCCAGGAATATCATTGAGTAGTTGACCGTCTCGGCTCCAAATTTTAATCGTGCTATCAATACTAGCGGAAGCTAAGATTTGACCATCGGTTGACCAAGCCACACCATTCACCGGACGGTTGTGACGGTTTAAGGTTTTTTGTCGTTTCCCATTGCGACTCCAAATTATGACGGTTTTATCATCGCTGGCTGAGGCTAACAATTTACCGTCAGGACTAAAATCCACCCAATTGACAGCATCTCGATGTCCTTTTAAGGTGTGCAGCAGTTTGCCATCCCGACTCCACAGCTTGACTGTTGCATCTTTACTAGCAGAAGCGATGATTTGACCATCACCAGACCAAGCTACACCCAATACTGTATCTCGATGTCCTGTTAATGTATGCAGTAGTTTGCCATCACGCTGCCAAATTTTGACTGTTTTATCTTTACTGGCTGAGGCAATGTTTTGTCCATCAGGCGACCAAGCTACACCCCAAACTTGACCTTGATGGCCTTGTAATGTGCGTAAAAGTTCCCCTTTGCTATTCAAGATTTTGACAGTAGAATCACGACTAGCTGCGGCGATATTGCGGCTATCAGGGCTAAAACTGATACTTGTAATCCAGTCTGCTTGGTCATTTTTGGGGTTACGTAGCAGCACATTATCCCAGTGCCACAGTTTTACACTTTTGTCACGACCAGCGGAAATTAAAGTTCGGCTGTCAGAACTAAAACTCACACTATTAACCCAATTGTTATGTCCTCTGAGAGTCCCTAATAGTAAACCTTGCGGACTCCATAGCTTCACGGTTTCATCAATACTGGCTGAAGCAATTGTATGATTATCGGGGCTGAAACTGACGCTGGTGATTCCGGCAGTATGTCCAGAGAAAGTTTTGATGAGTTTACCTTGGATATTCCACAGTTTGATTGTTTGGTCTAAACTGCCGGAAACAATAATTTTGCCATCACCAGACCAAGCTAGGCTTTTAACAGCATCATCATGAGCTTGCCAGCTTTTGAGTAATTCACCTTCTCTGTTCCACTGCTTGATAGTTTTATCAGCACTAGCAGAGGCAATAGTTTGACTATCTGGCGACCAAGCTACATCTAAAACAGAACTTTGGTGTCCAGTTAAGGTGCGGAGTAATTTGCCGTCACGACTCCACAATTTTACGGTGTTGTCGGTACTGGCTGAGGCAATAATTTGCCCATCAGGACTAAAACTTACACTATTAACTACAGCTGTATGACCTGGGAGAGTTTTGAGTGGTTTACCATCCCGACTCCATAATCTGACGGTCATATCTTGACTACCAGAAGCAATAATTTGCCCATCGGGACTAAAACTTACACTATTGACGATATCGTGATGTCCCCAAAGGGTTTTGAGCAAAGTACCATCGGCACGCCAGAGTTTAATACTATTATCGGCGCTACCGGAAACAATTAAAGCGCGATCGCCACTAAATACAGCACTATTCACACCACCTGTGTGACTCTCTAACCGATTAAACTCCCTTACCCCCGAAACTGCTTGATAAAGCGCCGTCTGCACCTGCTGTCTAGTTGAAGAATCTACCCACAAAGCTTGTTGTAATTTTCTACCAGCTTTTATTCCTTCTTTTAAAGCATCGATACCTTTTTGGGAAGCAAACAAAGCTTCACTAGAAACACTCAGGGTTTTAATTTCGCTATCTAAAACTGTGATGATAGAAACTGATAAACCAAAGATAGCTAAAAATGCTACAGATAAAGCAACTTTCAAAGAACGATTTAATCGCGTTTCGTTAATTCGTTGTTTTTCTTGAGCTTCTGCTAGTTGTGCTGTTAATTCTTTTTCTTTCAGCACCGACCGTAATTGTTCAATTTCTAACTGACTTAATTCTTCCCGCTTGCGTAATTCTCGCAGTTCTGTGACTAAATCTAAACTTTGCTGTGGTTGAGCATCTGGGAGTCTAACTTGTTGCTTTTTTTGGCGAAGTTCGATTTTGAGTCGCTCAATTTCTGATTCACTTTGGTCAACTTTGCGGCGTAACTGATCAAGTTTGACTTGTAAACTAGATTCTTGTTCTTGCAAGTAGCGAATCAAATCTACTAAGTAATCATGAATTAATTGATAGCGCTCTGGCACATCAGGAAATAAAACGACTAACCCAGAACTGACTAAAATATTTAAAACTAACTCTAACTTACTAGCATCTTCTAATTCAGCAATTTCCGTGGCTAATTCTGCACGAGTTTTAAAAGGTCTTTGATTAGTTTCATCGGTGAGTAAATATAAAACTAGCAAAGCGACTCGTTCATTTTCTGGCCCACAATCTTTGATTAATTCTTTAATATAACGCTCAATTAGTTTATTCGGTCGATATGGTTGATATTGGGCTAAAGTATTAATTCTCTCATCTTGGAGTTGTGCGCCGACAACTTGCAACTCAATTGGTCTAACTTCGCCCAGATCTGCTGATAAATCTTCTACCAAAGCCTCAATTAATGCAGGTTCTAAATTCATCTGCGATCGCTCGGTTAATTTTTGAATGATGACTTTGGCATATTCGGGGGAGAAATTATTTAATTGATAACGAATATTTTTATCGAGGATATTATAATCAATGGCTTCTAAAGCTGATAGATTTTTAAATTCTAACAACCGATATAAATAATCTTCTCTAAGGGAAAAGACAATTTTAACGAAGGAAATATTCAAGCAATCTCGCAAAAATCTATCAAATTCTTGTCTTTGAGCTAATTGAATACAAGTAAAGAAAAATTCTTCAAATTGGTCAAAAATTAACACTGTAATTAAATGATTATTCGCATTTGCGGTTAATTTTGCCAAAATATCGGCGGTAGTTGTGGGGATGTTGAGGTTAGATGCGGCTATTTCTAAGACTTCTTCGCCGTTAACTTGAGACATCGCCGTAGTTAAAGCTTTCCCAAATTCTCGTACCCAATCTGTGTAAACTTGGATGACGACAGGTACGGCAATTTGATCGCCTACTGTACGATTTTGTAATGCTGGTACTAATCCAGCGCTGACGGTGGAACTTTTACCGACACCTGACTGACCGTGAATCACCATCAGCTTTTGGTCAGCGCGGCTAATTTTGCCAATTAAGTTATTAATATCGCCTTCTCGCCCAGAAGCCGCAATTTCTAAAGCGACGCTACTAGTACCAGAGGGTGACATTAAAGCGGGGTTAGTTGCTTGTCTTTGGGGTTGCAAGCGTCCCGCCCCAATAAAAGCGCGGAAGCCGTATTGCTGCTCAATAGAACGCCGTTTTTGTCTGATAGTATAAGCTTCTAAATATCGCCCAGCGGCAAAATAAAGCGATCGCAGCGTCCGCAATAAGCGAATATAACGATGGGCATTATATTGATGGGCGCTATTTTCTAACGCATTCGGTAATTCTTTTGCGGCTTTATCTAAATATTCGTTGGCGATTTTATCATCGCCTAAACTTTGTTGGGCTTCGGCTAAAACTAAATAATAAATTTGCGCCAACAATAAGGGAAATAAATATTGATGAGAAGCGCCTTGTCTTTGAGCTTCTCCTAATTTTAATAAAGATACATGAGCTAAAATACTCGCCTGCATCCACCGCGACTGCTGCAAAGCCACTTGCGCCAAAAACCCATAATCACAAGCAAGTTGAATTTGACTCCCATAAATTTGATGCAGTTCTAAAGATTTTTGCGCTACAGTTTGTAACTCTGACCACTCTTGCAAATGTTCCAAAACTTCTGCTAGTTGGCTAATAAATTCAGCAACTATATCTGGTCGTTGTGCTAACTGCAAAACATTACATGATTGCTGTAAATAAGATTTAGATTCATCCCAACAGCGGCGGTTTTCAATTTGATTTTGTTCTGCAAGGCGAGAATAACATAAGCCTAAATAATAAAGTAATACTCCTTGACGCACTAAAGGCGAAGTATGATTGCTGAGAATATCTAATTCTGTATTCCAGGTATTGGGAATACTTTGGTTAAAATTATCTGACTCATTTTCTAATGCTAATTGTTGCCAGATTCTTAAGCTTTGCTGAAAATGAGTTAAGGCTCGCTGAATGCGATCGCCAACATAATTATCTAACCCAAAAACAAATTCTAAACTGGCGTATAGTTGCGGTTCTAAGGTAACTCCTCGCTGGCGCAATTCCTGAATGGCAAAGTGGAGTTCATCGTTATGTTCCCAGACTTGCTCTAAAGTAGAATATTGTTCTGTACCTTGGCTATCTTGATGCTGGGTAGGTAAAACTGTAGCAAATAGCGAATCTGTTTCCTGACGCAAAAATTCTTGTAACTGAGTTGTCGTCATTTCAAAACGAATTGGTGTCGCCGCCCAACTCGCAAAATCTGGGGCTAACCGCACTACTTTTTGCAATACTTGATCATTCACCCAAAAAATCATCGGGAATGAATGACGTTTAGGAAATTCATCGCGGATTTGATTAATCGAACTCAGCAAGTCATCAATCCGTTCTACTGACTCTAAACCCAAGATATTTAATGCAGCTGGTTGCTGCTCATCAAGACGCAGTTGAACATGAATGGTGCTGTAAAGACTTCTCGCATTGTGAGGTAAAACGAGTTGTTTGATTGAGCCTGGAGAAGTCGCTTCTAATTGTTGCAGTATTTGTGCTTGCAAGACGCGATAGTTGCAACACACCAAAACTACCGAGAATTGTCCCCGTGACAGAGAAATTGCTCTGCTTAAACTCCGCAACGCCCGCTGGTTAGCAGATTTTATGTCCGCTTGTGTGTGTTCAACCATGTTGTAAATTTTTGCGTCTCTGCTATGACTGGGTTGACAGCAAACCAAGCACCTCGATGATCACGATATTCAAAGACAAACAAGCTACGTAACAGGGTGTGATAGGCGATATCACCACCGACTCGTTGTTGTTCTACCACCTGAAAAATGAGTTCCCATTCATCTGGGTCAATGGCGTGAGCGCGATAGTCTCTTTGGCGTTGAATTACTAGTTCTACGCAGTCGCGCTCAAATGGTGGATCTTGTTCTCTTAAACAATCAAATAACAGCCCTAGTAAATCCCTTACATGACCACCGCTAATTAAGCACAATCGATCTAAAGTTTCCAGGTTATCAAATACCTCTGTAGTTAAGCCTAACCGATCGCCTGGTTCGATGTCAGGGAAGGCTCTCGCTAACACCATTTGTCGCATCAATCCTAACCCTTGGTTAAATATTTCCCCAGAACGCAATCGTACAGGTATCATGGGTAAAACTTTTGGCGCGACACCACCACCTAAACGATGCTGAAGTTCGGCGCTATCGTTAGAGAAAATTAAAGATAAGGGAATTGTGTAAACTAAATGACAGGCGAGTTTACGTAATTGCTCACCACGTTCAATAAATAAATATTCTGGCAGCGATCGCCCTGATGGTAAAGAACGAATCGCTACCCGATCTAAATTATCAACAATCACTACTAGACCTTTTTTACCTTGATTTTTCAGTTCATTGTTGGCGCGTTCTAGAAGTTCTTTATTGATGGACTGCAAAATATTTTGGGTACGCGGTTCGAGATAGTCTCTTAACCGCCGCCGCAGTTGGGGACTTTCTTTGGTTTTGGCGGTGATTTTGGCTATCCCCACAGATAATTCGGCTTCTACACCCAAGTCAATGGGTGTTTGGAGAAAATCAACAACTTCTGTAAATAATTTTGTGAAGTAACTCGGCTTGAGTCGGATTTTTCTAGCTTCGAGACTTTCGCTCACTTGTCCCGCGATCGCTAGTAAAATATCTGTCACATCCACGTCAGCCATTTCTAAGACATGGGTAGACTCAAAATAAACTACATGAAATTTTTGTTCTTCTAATTCGGCTTTCAAACGCAATAATTCTGTAGATTTTCCACAACCCAAATGTCCAGTAAACAATTGACAAGTGGGAGTATCTGGTGAAATTCGTGTAATTGTCCGCAGCAAAGCCTCAATAATTTTGCCCCCCCGCACCGCCGCAAAATCGATATAATAGCGGCGATCGCTTGCATCTCCCATCATGAGAGGGCGACTAGGATTGCAAGCCTGATAAAATCTTTCTAAATCTAAAGGCATAATTAATCTTATTTACTTTGTAAACAATCAGGGATAGTGCAACCTGCTCAATAAATATATTTATTTTGATTAATTTAGGTATTTATACAATAAAAATTACTGAGGATTCCGACTGGAATTAGGATTTTTGAAGTTAATTTATATTTATTTTTTTATATCACATCGTAGCAGGCAATTGAGGGCAATCACACAAGTTCCATCTGCGTGCATCTGCGGTTAATTATTTTTTCCTGTACTTCACTGAGTCGATGACTGTTATATATTTTTTCTCAAATAAAAATAGAACCCCGACTTCTTCAAGAAGTCGGGGTTCTGGTTTTTCATCGCATATTTTCATCAACAGTTGGGTAAAACCAATACTGTAAACATCAATTACGCTTTTTCTGTAACTTTGTTAATCTATCTTTCAACACAAGTTCGCGTTTGTTATCTTGTAGAGTGTTGGCGATCGCAATTGCTCTTTCGTAAAAATTCTTAGCAGTAGAATAATTACCTAACTGCTCATAGAACTCAGCATAAGATTCAAAAGTTTTCAATTGTTCTGGTAAATTTTGTAATTCTTGCGCGATCACTAAACGCTCTTGGAGTAATTCAAAAGCGCGTTCATTACGTCCGACGGAAGTGTGCGCCTTCACTAAACCATCAATAGCACGTAATTGAATAGTGCGATCGCCATTAATTCTCGCCAACCGCATTGCTAACCCATAAGTACCAATGGTATCTGGATAATTTCCCGCAGCCAGATAAGCATCACCTAAATTATTGAGCGTATTGGCTTCCCCAATCGGGTCATTTTTTTGGCGACGATAAGTTAAAGCAGTTTCATAAAGTTTAATCGCCTGATTATAATCACCTAATCTCGCAGATACTAAACCTAAATTGCTTAAAGAAAGTCCTTGACCTTCGATATTGTTTACACCTTGAGCAATTGTTAATGCTTCTTGGACTGTGCGACCTGCGGCTGCTGTTTCACCTTCTTGCAGGAGAATCGCAGCGATATTATTTAGGGCAAAAATTTGCGCTTGAAAATCTTTGGTATCCCGCGCGATCGCTAATCGGCGGCGTAAAGCGTCTTCCCCTTCTTTAAAACGATCCTGTTGAATATAAGCCTTAGCTAATAATTCATAAGTTAAACCTGTAGATCTAACGTCACCAATTGAATGATAAATATCTAAAGCTTGTAAGCAAGAATCAATAGTTTTTGCACCATTTCCAGAGCGATATTGCTGTTCACCAATTCGTAGCAAACTATCAGCTTCATCTCTGGAATATTGCCAATTAGAACTGCTTAACGGACGATGCAGTTGTTGGGTAATATCACTCGCCTTTGCAGCGATAGGACTCAATAAAAAAGTAAAAAGTAAAAAGTAAAAAGTAAAAAACTGGGATTTATCAACCCGTCGTCCGGTAGTGATACCCTTGAGAAGCCAAAACCCATAACTTCTAGAGTTAAAAGTATTGGCGGAATCCAAAATATTCTGCTTTGGGAATAAACGCCGTTGCTGCATAAAACTTGCCCGTGAAATTTCGGCTTAAAGTATAAAGTTAAAGTAAAAGTTTTATTGTCTGCGGCATAATCACCTAATCAATCAGCAATATTACGTAGTTGAGGCTTGAAGTAAATTCTCTCCCAAGTAGATAGCGCGGATATCAGCAGGTAATTTGTCCTCTAGCATACGATAGCCTTCCTGGAGAAAATTGGCTACTTCGGCAGGGGCAATTCTTTCGCCTTCAGCTTGCAAATAAGCAGCTATTCTGGTTTCGCTCCAATGAAAAGTTTGTGCCATCAGCACCATCAAACGCAATATTGCTGGTAGTTGGTCTAAGGCTTTTTCTACATAGCACCATAAAGGCGGAGAAGTAGCTGGTAAAGAATAATGAATGGCTTCCGTTGGGGGAAGTTCAATCTCGTTAATACAAAAAGCTGTGATGTTAATTAGCCAATTTTGTAAAGTTAAGCCCTCTTGTCCTGGCTGAGGGTTGTCTAAATCCAATCCGCCCAGTTCGTAATAAATATGTCGCCAAGTCAAAGCAAACAGATAATCTGCCTGGACAGGCGATCGCGCTGAATGTTGAATTAAGGTATAGACGATGGGGCTATAACGGCAAAAAATTACCGTAAAGTACTTGCCAGCCTCTGGATAGCGCTGAAATAAACTCAGCAGTTCCTGATCATTGTGATGAAACAGCGACTTAACTAGCGGATGATTAGTTTCGGGAAAATGAGGAATTTGCATAAGCCTTTTAGCTAAGAGTTGTTAAGATAATGTTTATAACAACAGCCCCAGAGTGCAACCCGTAAAATTCTGCTCGTAAAATTTTGCCCATAAAATTTTATTCAGGGTCAGTTTGCCGTCGAAGCTCAGACTACTTTAGTATTGATACACTAGAAACAAAGACTTAATCTTAGTCTTTATCAATAAAAATAAAAGCGGCTCCCTTATACAATCTTTATTTGTTCATGGTTATAGCAGCTAATGTAATGCAGTTTTTCCTTGCCCCGTTGACTTTAGGCTCATTTTTACCATCCCTACCTTTGGATAGTTTGTTTTCTACCCAAGGCATTATGGTGATGCTGCTTGCAGCTTATGCTGGCGCTATGTGGATGTTCCTCACCAGTGCGCCCAAAGTCCACACCGTTATGGTGTCAGATTTGGAAATTGCGCGACAGTTGTATGAAGGGCTGCTAGATTTGCCAGCCGCTGAAGTGCCTCTGCACTACTACTACAACTATGAACAAACCATTGGCACAACTGCGATTGATCCGTTATATATGTCCACAAGTCCCAGTTGGTCTAGCAAAACAATGAATAATGCTAACGAAGGACTTTGGTATCAGCTGAAAAAAAATACTCAGCTTCATGTGATTACCGGAGCTAGTTTAGGCAGTAAAAATCAGCAGCGTCATGTTTGTTTTGACCGCGAATGCCTAGAAATGATTTTATTACGGGTGGAAACCCGTGGTTTAAAATTCAAAATTCGCAACCAAAAGCCTTTAAATTTCTTAGTTAAAGACTATGAAGGACGGATTATAGAATTGGCTGAAGTAGCTAATTAGTCAAAAAACCGAAAAGCTGAGAAAAAATGTAGAGACTTAGCATTGCTAAGTCTCTACATTGGTTTTGGGTAAGTTTAAAAAATAATTTATTCAATGATTACCACGTAATCATTGAGGCAGTATAAAAATATTTAATTTAGAATATGAAACCTGAAACCATCAATATTTTATTAAAAGCTTACGCACAACTACAAGAAATTATTGATGAATTATACGAAGCTCATGACAAAGCCATCACAAATAATGATTTTGATGATGCTAGTTTACTGGCTAGTAGAGCAGATAAACTTTATCAAGAGGCAGAAAATCTAGAAATTTTGATTACAGAACTGGAGGACAGATGAAAACGGTTGAAGAATTAAAGATTCGGATTCAAGAACTCAGTCAACAAGCCGTTGAGCTAAGGCGAAAAGGTTCCGAAGTGTCCCAAACTAACCAAGAACAAGCTAAACAGTTTAGGCAAGAAGCCAGAGATGCTATGAAACGCTGCCAAGTATTAATACAAGAATTGAAAAGAACGGAAGAAATTGACCGCACTGCATAGGCAGATAAAAATGGAGTGCGGAATTTGGGTTACATATATCGCGTTAGTTGAACGCGGTAACGGTCTTTTTTCGTAATCGCCACCTCTCCAACTTCTAAACGTCCTTTACCACGAATCGCCACTAAATCGCCAGATTTAACTTGAAAACTTGCTTGGGTAATATCCTTCCAATTAACGCGCACATCGCCAGCATCGATTAAATCTACCATTTTGCTGCGAGACATACCAAAACCAGCACTGGCGATCGCATCTAATCTTAAAGAAGCCTCTACAGTTGTTAATTCTTTTTTCTTCGGTTCGCGGATTTTTAACTCACTAAGCTCAATCCGCTGGGTTTTTACAGGAACCGAGCGCACCTGTTGCAGATTCATCTCTAAGAATTCTGCCATTTCTGGCACAACAATTACCTGCGCCCCGCGTTCGCCCAAAACAATAATATCTCCTGTCTTTTCCCGCACAATTCCTGTGCCTAACATTGCACCTAAAAAGTCACGGTGAGTAGCGGTATCAAACAAAAAATTACCAGCAATTTCTAGAACAACAAGCCCAACTTGTGATTGATCTAAGGGGAGTTCTCCACGGGCGATCGCCATTCTTTGGCGTTCTGCTTGAGGATAGCCACCCCACGCCAACAGTTGCACCTCGGTTAATCGATTGAAAACGCGTTGAATTTCCGCTAATTCTGGCGGAGATAAAAAATCCGTCAAAATGACTTCCCACGTTTTGATAGCTTGCTCCGCCTGATCAATCACACGCGCAACACTATCTCGATTTTCTACACCCTTTAACAGTTCTTCTCGTGGCAACATTATTAAAAGTCAATAGTCATTGGTCATTTGTCTTTGGCTATTTAGCGTCAGCGTAACCTTGAATATTTTCTGGTTCAAACTGACGTAATATTCTGGTTGCTTGGCGAGTTAGAGTGTCTGAACCCTGAACTACAATTAAGTACTTTCCTGCATCCAAACGATTGCGATAGGGCAAAGCATCACCACTCCCCACAAGTAGCCCTACTCCACCGCCAACAAACACAGCACCCATAGCGGCGCTACCAGCCCCCAGCAGTCCCCCAACAACGTGATTGCCAATTTCACCCGCCCAGGCAAAAGTATCTAACCCAGTGATGAAACTGAAGGTAAAACCCGCAAAAAAGCCAAATGGTACTAACCAAAATGCCATCAGCTTTGCTTGCTTTTTAGCTTGCTCTTGGGGATCAATCAAACCAAACTCATCAGCAGTTTTATATCCCCTACCGAGGATTATGCTATTAATGCTGTCTTTTTCTAATGCTAGATAAGCAGCTTCAGCTTGGATACGATCTGATAATACGGCAACAAGGTAATTCATTTATCTAACAACAGTTGTCTCAGAAAAGTTCGCCTTAATTAACAGGGTATCAGTAAAAAAGTGCTGTTAGCGTAGCGGGGCGAAAGCCCGTGCTGAGTAATGAGTGCTGAGTGCTGAGTGTTGATTTATTATTCTCCCCTTGTCTCTCCCTACTCCCCACTGTCTATTCCCGATTTAATCGCATCCAATGGTTCACAAAAATTGCTCACACCTTGCTTGAGGACATAGATTAAAACTGGTGTTGCCAAAATTTTGGGGAAAGTTGGCATTGTTTTGAGGTGTGCCATCATCCCCAAGATAGTGTTATTCAGTAATTCTTCTCTAAATTCTGATTCACAAATCACCGCCCGCCATTTTTTCGCCAAAGCATCTAACCATTCAGAATTTGCCCTTTCTGGTTCTTGTCCGGCTTTGATAGCAAGTGTCATGGCTGCATCTTCTAAATCTCCTTCACAGTCTTCAATCAAATCCAGCGCTTCCATCGCTACAGGATCATCTATTAACTGAGAACGAAATAAGGCAATTTCTTGTGATGTAACTTGAGTCATATATACGTAGTCAAAAGTCAATAGTCCATAGTCAACAGTCTAGAGTCAATAGTCCATAGTCTAAAGTCCAGAGTTAAAAAGGCTCATAACTATTGACAATTGACAATTGACTCTTGACCATTAACTAATTAACGAACTGACCTGATAGTAACTGCACGCTGTAATTGAGCTAAAGCACGGTTGTAATTTAATATAGCCGTGACTCGATTACCTTCTGCTCTTGTTAAGTCAGTTTCTGAGTTGATTACATCAGTTTGCGTACCCACCCCAGCTTGAAAGCGCAACCGTGCTAACCGCAGAGCTTCTCTAGCTTGTTCTAAAGCAGTATTAGCTGTTTGCACGTTGTCTAAGTTAGCTCGTTGGGTAGAAAAAGCCTGTTCGACTTGAAAGCGGATTTGGTTGCGCTGCTCGGAAAAGTTTGTTTCCGCGATCGCAATATTAGCTCTTGCCTGAGATGCTCTGGCGCGTGCTGCTCCACCATCAAATAAATTCCAACTAGCTCTCACGCCAACTGAATAACCATCAGTAATGCTGACACTATCATCGAACTGATCCAACAGGTTGTAGTTAGCCACAAAACTCAATTGTGGTAAATTAGCTGCTAACGCTTGTCGGCGCTGTTGTTCACTAATATTCCGTTGAGCCAACTGCTGTCTTAGTTCTGGACGATTTTGAAAAGCCAGGACAATACTGTCTTCTAATGATCTGTCCCACAAACCAGCTAATTGCACTGTATCTGCTGCACTAATAGAGATATTTTGCGGCAAACTTAAGGTAGTGACTAACTGCCGTCGTGCTATCAGCTGATTGGAAATCGCATTAGTTAAATCTTGTTGAGCATTAGCTAAATTAACTTGCGATCGCAAAACATCGAAGCGAGTACCAACCCCCGCACGCTCTAAAGCTTCAGCATCACGCAAACTCGCTTGGGCATTTTCCACGGCTGACTGATTAATCCGCACTTGCTCATCGGCTCCCTGCAAGTCGTAATATTGGGTACTAACGTTCAGGCGGATTTCCTCAGATTGGCGCTCCACATCCAATTCATTGAAACGTACCTGTTCCTCAGCCTCTTTGATAGCGGCTTGCCGTCTTCCTGAAGTGTATATGTTATATGTCAACTGGGCTTGACCATTGAAACCTGTACTAGGTTCATCATTGTTAGATCTTACCCCGGCGCGGCCGCTTAAAGTATCTTGTAGCTGACTAGAAGCCGACTGACTACGAGTCACATCCGCACTGAGGTCTACACTAGGATACAAAGCTGCTTGGGCTTCTCGTAAAGCTGCGCGGCTGCGTTCTAGCTGCAATACATATACCCGTAGTTCCCGATTATTCCGTTTTGCTAATTCCAAAGCCTGTTCTAAAGTAATCGGTTGATTGCCTTGAACTGTGACTTCCTCTGCCTTTGTGGGAAATTGCAGAGAATTGGCACTAGGAATCAGATTTTCAGGAACTTGTACAGCACCACTAGAAGCTGGACTCACATTAGGGGGAACTGGAGCATTTGGGGCTGCTTCAGTTACAGTCGGAGTCGCTGCTGGTGCTATCTCCGTTGGCGCAGAACCAGCATTACTTGGCACAGTAGTGGCATCTGGTGCCACCTCAGCCGCTGCGGGTGTTGCAGTGTTATTTTGTGCAGTCAGTCCTCCAGTCAATTTCTGCTGCTCACAACCTTGAGAGTACAAAGACAAGGTAGTGGATATCCCTATTTGCTGTGAGCAACTTCGTGCTGCCAACAGTTGCGCTGCTCCTGCTCCCTTAACTGCTGTTGGTAGAACTATTGGCAATTGAGTTTTTAAATTTGGTCTTGACGCTGCTGGTTGTTGAATTGCAGATAAGAAAACTGTGTTTTTTTGACTAGCAGAAGGTTGGGAAGTAGCTGAATTGACAGATGTATTATTTAATTTCTCTCTTGTAGCAGTAACTAATTTTTTTTGTTTCTGAACTTTGCGTGAATTACGCTGCTCTAAATTATTTTGAGAAAAATTTAAAGTAGGAGTCGTATCGACAACACCACCTTGATTTTTCTGAGATATTTGTGCAAGCGCTACACCAGTATTTTCTGCCAATGTGCCTGGGTTAATGTGATTACTTAAATTTGGCACATTGAATGTAGTCAACTCAGAATTAGAAACTGCATCTGGAAAAATCTGGGTTGCAGTTTTAGGCAGTTGCGTATTTGTATTATCCGCCACTAAGTTATGACTTTCACTAAAAGTCACAACACTAGGAGAGGATTTTTGTTGTATGCTACTTACCTTTACTGTCCCAGCCCAGGCGGGCTGGGTTGTTAATACCGCTGCTGTTACGCCAGGTAAGAAAGTATGAAATAATTGCTGTCTTTTATGAAATAATTGCTGTCCTTTCACCGCATCCCCTCACACGAAAATCAATCTAGCGGCAGAAACCTTTTCTTCACCACAGAATATAGCACGATACTAAATTGAAGAAGGGATATAGCACGATACCAAATTTAGGAATCGGTACTCCTTTTGTCTTCAAAACTTTTGACTATGCGAGAAAGTTCTGCTTTTTCGTCGATGCTAACGCGGGTAGGCGCACCGCTGACAATTCTTTCGTAGTTCCTGAAAGAATCTTTAATT
The DNA here is from genome assembly GCF_059384975.1 of Nostoc sp. C96. Taxonomy (NCBI): domain Bacteria; kingdom Bacillati; phylum Cyanobacteriota; class Cyanophyceae; order Nostocales; family Nostocaceae; genus Nostoc; species Nostoc sp. C96. The sequence continues at coordinate 5,911,194 of NZ_CM182020.1, forward strand.
TCTGGGCCGTCAGCCGTAATATTATACTCACGAATTCCCTTATCGTGCCACGAACCTCGCATTTTAAATACGTTAATTGCCCGCGACATTTCCCCACGAATTTCTACGTACTGCAACATCAAAATTGTGTCAGTAATCGTCGAAATATGTGAGTCAGTAATAGAATGAGAACCCATAAATTGGTCAGTTGTATTGGTAAAAAAACCAGTAATTTCTTCTTGTTTGGCATAACCAGTTACACCAATTACAAACTGACGAAAAGCATTATTACTCACGCCTCTTGCTAGGGCTGAGAGTGAGTCAATGGCAATTCTTGCTGGTTTAAAATTAGCAATTTCTGACTTAATAATTTGCAAGTGATCTTCTAAACCAGTTGACTCAGGATAGGTACAAATAATTTTGAGTAACCCTTGATGTTCTAATTCTTCAAAATCAATGCCCCAAGAAGAAGCATTGCGTGACAGTTGAGCGCGTGATTCTTCATAAGCAAATAAAATTGCGCGTTCACCGTTGACACAACCATTTTGTAAAAATTTACTTACAAGTAGTGTTTTCCCAGTACCAGTAGCTCCTGTTGCTAAAATAATCGAATCTTTAAAGAAACCACCACCACACATCTCATCTAGTGTTTTGACACCCGAAGAAACGCGGACGTTAGAAGACCTTTGAGTCAAGCGCATTGCTCCCAGCGGGAAGATGTTGACTCCGGCATTGGTAATTGTGAAAGGATACTCACCTTTCATGTGAGTTGTCCCGCGTAACTTCAGGATTTCGCTCGTCCGCCGACGGCGTTCTCCTTCTAATACATTCCGCACAATTACCACGTTATCCGAAACAAATTCTTCAACTCCAAAAGATGCCACTGGGCCATATTCTTCCCCACGTTCAGTGGTAATGATGGTGGTGACATTCAATTGTTTAAGGCGGGCTACAAGGCGAAAAATTTCTCGTCTGACGACTCCCACAGCTTCATACTGTTGAAATACTGCGGTAATCGAGTCAATAGAAACTCGCTTGGCTTTATATTTGCGAATTGCATATTGCAAGCGCTCTATTAATGCCGAAAGGTCAAAATTACCGACAATATCTTGACCTTCGGGATCTGGGGAAGCATCTAGAATAAATAACTTGCCTTCATCGATTAAACGTTGTAGGTTCCAACCAAAAATATAAGCATTTTTGATAATGTCGCTAGGCGATTCTTCAAAAGTCACAAATACGCCTGGCTCATCAAAGTAGGTGATGCCGTTATACAAGAATTGAAGAGAGAATAAGGTTTTACCTGTACCAGAGGTGCCGCTGACTAAGGTGGTTCTACCTACAGGTAAACCACCATGACTAATATCGTCAAAGCCCTCGATCATTGTCCGAATTTTTTCTACACCCCCAATCGGTGGCTGATTTTGCTCTTTTTGCTCGTTTTCGCTCATTGCTGGATCGTAAATAGGGCTGTTAACCCAGGTTTTCTCTTACTAAAGGTACTAATTTGTTATCAAAAAATTTAGATTAAAGGTTATGCGACTCTTCCCAGTCTTCTTCACTCAGTTCTTCATACAGTAAATCTAATCCAATTAATACTCTTTCTCTGTCTGACAGATCACCAATAATTTTCCGCACAGGTGGGGGCAAAATTTTCGATAATGTTGGTGTGGCTAAGATTTTATCTTCTTCAGCTAGTTGGGGATTTTTCATGACATCGATGACTTTCAGTGCATAAACACCTTGAAACTCTTGGTCTAATATGTTTTTTAGTGTTTTTAATGCCCGAACTGAGTTAGGAGTGTTCCCCGCTACGTAAAGCTTGAGAACATAAGTTTTTCTGGCTTTATTCATAAAAATACAAACTTAAACATACAAACTAAAATAAAATCTGATTTTAATGATATTAGAGAAATACACACTTTTTTGGCTTTTGTGATTGTTGAGTATATTTTAGTTGATGGGTAAAATGTATTATTTAGAAATTGCACATCTATATGCTTCACATAGGTGTGCTAGGACATCTATGAGAGTCAAACGGTAATCAAGTAATGTCTCATTACTCCTTCCTTCTAATTTTAGCTGTTGAGAAAATTCATCAATGAGTTCCATGTGAATTTCTATAATTTGAGGCACAGGAATATTAGCACAAAATACTGTGTTGATAAATTTATCAATTTTTTCTTTCAAGGTTTTGTCTGTAGTAAAGTAATCTATAAGAATCTGGCGATAATCAGATTTAATTTGTTGTAACAATACCCGCTGATCCACTTGAGTCATTTGCTGAAAAACCTGTTGTGGTTTTTGCTGCTGGCACGCAAACACGTAAAAATATTGGTCTATAAAATTTTGATTAAGATTCGCTGGCAACCAATTTAGTAAGTAGTAAAGTCTAGCTGTGGTGGCGGCTACTAAAGTCGATGTGCTAAATTGAGCAAAATTAGACTGAAGTAGGTAACCATTGTTTGGGTTCAACGGTATTTGGATGCCTAGCTCATCTAGATTATCTAAAATTTTTTTAACATTTGGTTGGAAAAATAGTATAGGTAGTAGCATTTATATATTTAAACATCTTGCTTAATCACTCCAACCAAAGTTGGTTAAGTTGAACGAAGTTTGAGAAAAACTTTAGATAACCTGACTAATAATGTAAGTCAAGTTGCTAATCAATTCTCAATTACCTCTCTAGATAAACAAATTTCTACAGTGGCTCAACAACCAAATACAACAAGTGAGCAGGAAGACTTATTGAGCGGCTGATGAGGTGTTCGTTACCCTAGATACATTAGTTGATTGAGATTCGCGTATGTAGATCTATCAGAATGTAGATTTTTTGATTTCACCCCTTGATAGGATACTTAAACTAACTTAAAGTATGCGCGGATTCTAAATCATTATAATTCCTCAAGGTTCTAAAGCGAATCTTTGGAGCCATAATTGTTTTAGCTGTCACTCTTGATGAGAAGTGACAATACCAGTAAAACACTGTAAGGTTATTTCCCCAAAGTTATAAAGTGGCAAAGGCAAATACTGACAATGGCAAAACCAAAGTCAACCAGCAAGGCTATGTCTTGAACAATAAAACCTACCACGGCAATGGTCTTACAGCTAAAACAAGCATTGTGGAAATGAGTCTTCTGCTAAGGATATGACTGTAAGCGTGAATACTACTTACCCGATCGCCAATGCTCAAGCTAAACGCCGCTAGAGGAAGAATCAACCCCAAAGCCTTATGTCAATGCTACAGTACCCACTTTATAACTTTCTCGCAACCGTACCCAAATGCGGTGAAACAAGTACGTTAGTAGGGGCTTTAGAAGTTTTTGAGCAACAGCGGTGCGATCGCTTGGTAGTAGTCAATCAACTGCAAGAACCAATTGGGTTGTTAAAATCAGCCAAATTAACCCAAAAACTGTTGGCAGAATCGCCAGAAGAGCAATACTTAGATTTGTTACAACAGCCATTGGCAATCTGGCAGCAAAGCATTTTTGAGCCTTTACAAATATTAGCAGCAAGCGATCGCGTTGAGCAATTTTTGCAGTTTTTACGCTATTTTTCTGCCCAATCTCACAACAATATCAATTGGACACTGGTTGATGCTGACGGCAGATTTTTAGGATTGTTAGATAGTGGTCGTTTATTAAGATTGTTAGCCCAAGAAAAAGCTGGGATAACTACAGCCGACAAAAAATCCTCTCATTCTTTGCGGTCGTCTGGCCATGTTTCCCTAGAACCATCAGGCACTTCCAGGAGTCATACATCCAAGGTAAAAACTCCCTGGCGATCGCGCAAAGGTCATCAACTTCAGCCATTACTCCACAAACCCCTGATCAAATTACTCGAACAACTGCCCTGGCCATTGATGCTGCAAACCAGCACGGGTGAGATAGTTAGCCAAAATCCCGCTTGGTGGCAGCAGTTGGGAGGTTTGAAAGATCCTGAAGATGTGCGACAACAAGTAGCAACTATCCTGTCTCCAGATCTAGACAAACAACCAGAGTATGTTAGTCAAACAGCCGGGAGATTTCCGCAGTGTGAAGATGGCACATTATCCCAACTGAACCTACATTCAGCAGAGCATACTTGGGCTGTGAAGCACGAAGCCTTGCCCCAAAATGCCACTTTTAATCACCTACAAGAATCACCAGTTGCTCCACCCAAAACCTTTAATCGCTGCTTTTTAGATCATCAGATGGGGACTTGTACCTGCGTTGTTGAAGAACAAAATGGTCAGGAACGCATCTGGCAATTTGCCAAAATTCCCTTAGATAGTCCAGAATTCAAGGCTTTGGATAGCCAGCAAACCGAAAATCAACACCTGTGGTTGGTGTTGGGAACTGATGTCACCGAACAGCAACAGTTGTGTAAAGAACTAGCGGCGAAAAATGCGGACTTGATTCAACTCAATCGCTTAAAAGATGAATTTTTAGCTTGTATTAGTCATGAACTTAAAACTCCCCTTACCGCAGTTTTAGGATTATCGCGGTTGCTCATCGACCAACAATTAGGGGAATTGAACGAACGCCAAGCCCGCTACGCCGGACTGATTCATCAAAGCGGCCGTCACTTAATGAGTGTGGTCAACGACATTTTAGATTTGACCCGGATGGAAACGGGACAGATGGAATTAGCACTCGCACCCTTGAACATTCAAGCTGTGTGCGATCGCGCTCAAGCAGAAGTTACCGCTATCCATACTCACAGCAGCAAAACCTTACCCAACAGCCCCTCAGTCCCGAAATTCACCTTGACGATGGAACCAGGGTTAGAGCAAATGGTGGCAGATGAACTGCGCTTGCGGCAAATGTTGGTACATTTATTGTCCAACGCATTCAAATTCACAGAAACATCCGGCGAAATTGGTTTGCGCGTTAGTCGTTGGGAAGGTTGGATTGCTTTTACCATTTGGGATACAGGAATTGGTATCCCGGAACATCAGCAACATTTAATTTTTCAAAAATTCCAACAATTAGAAAACCCCCTCACCAGACAATTTGAAGGAACTGGCTTAGGGCTAGTTTTAACCAGAGCTTTAGCCCGCCTCCACGGAGGCGATGTCAGCTTTTTGTCCCAAGAAGGTAAAGGTAGCCAATTTACACTCTTACTACCACCCAGTCCGCCAACTACAGGTTTTACTGATTCCGAAACAAGTAACAAAGAAGATAGAACCCAGCAGAATCTGGGTATCCAAAAAGCTCCGACTTCTGCCAATTCCCAAGTTAATCATCCTCAGCATCTCCCTGGCTCTTCTCAAAGATTAGTACTGATAGTTGAAGCCGTGGCTCGATACATTGAAGACTTGGCTGAACAACTCAAAGGTTTAGGCTATCGAGTGATCATCGCTCGCTCAGGTACAGAAGCTGTGGAAAAAGCCCGACGCTTGCAACCACAAGCTGTATTTTTAAATCCTTTATTACCATTGCTTTCAGGGTGGGATGTCCTGACATTGTTGAAGTCTGATGCGGCTACACGCCATATACCCGTGATTGTCACTGCTACAGGGGCAGAAAAAGACCAAGCATTTGCTAACCAAGCCGATGGTTTTTTGAGCTTACCCATAGAAAATCAGGCTTTAGCACCGCTGTTGGAAAAGTTGTGTGCTAAACCCACAATTTCAGCTTCAGAAATGGAGACTAGTCAAACTATTGTCAAAAACCAACCATTGCGAATTCTGAGATTGGTTAATCCAGAGATAGCATCAATTAACCCCCATCCCTCACTGCGTGAGCATCGGGTGATAGAAGTGGATAACCTAGATCAAGCAGAACTTTTAGCCAGGGTTTGGCAATTTGATGTCATTTTATTAGATGTAGAAACTTCCTTAGCCCAAACTTATTTAGAACAATTAATTCAGCACCCGCGTTTGGTAGCTCTCCCATTGGTGACATGTGATGTTGCTACTAGCTTGGCGGCTTCTCAGATTCCTGGACTTTCAGTCTTTCCCTGCTTAACACCTTTTGGCAGAAACAATCACAGTCGTACTGATAAAGTAGATCCGCTGCTGTCAGTTTTACAAATTGCCTCTGGTATTTGTTGCCCACCGAGTATTTTAGTTGTAGATTTGACAACACTGCATGATTTACCCCAAATCAGACGTAAACAGGTAAGAAATTATCGCACTCTGAAAAATGCTGCCCTGAATAATATTACTGCCGAAAGAGGATCTGAGTGGTTTCAAGCTTTAATTCAGTATCTCCAAACCGCAGGGTTGAAAGCCGCAATTGGGCGCTGTTGGGCAGAAGTAAACCAACAAATTCGTCACAATAGTGTGGATTTGTTGCTCATTTGCTTGGGAGAATCTCCCATTCATCAAGATGTGTTAAAAGCACTAAAAGCATTACAGGATTCCACTGTGAATTTGCCCCCAATTTTGGTGCTTGATCAACGTTCCCATGATTATGAACGTAATTCTTCAGCAGCAATCGAGCCACACAAAAATAGTAGCCGAGATCATGTAGATCAATCATTCAGTGCGATCGCCACAGAGATTTTACCGCGCTCAATCTCAATGGAAGATTTATTGCATCATATTAATCAGGCTTTACTGCACCATCGACAGGAAAAGAGTTAATTTTTATTGGACAATCAAGAAGCTCAGATACCTAACTGCTTAAAGTAGTTTAGTATCTCTTGGGTGAATAATTAGAGAAATATCCTGCTTTTGGTGTTTCATTTTCTTGAAAGAAATTCTAATCAATTGATAAGCACCTTTTGAGGCTAAATTTTCATAATTGTCAGGAGGTAAATCCATTTTGACTAGGTTTTTATGTTCTGCCAAAACCATTAAAGATGGTGCTTTTACTGGCATATTTATTTTATTTTGCAGATAAACAATAGCATCGCTTGTCAGTTTAATAAAATTGACTTGTTGATGGCTGTAAAAAACTACAGTGGGTTTTTTAAAGCCAACCATGACTAATTCTTCATTCGGTTGCTTCACCTGGGCGACAACAGCAGAAATTTCCCGTAAAGGCATCTGTCGTTCTTGATCCATCAAAAACATTGCTGGCATCAAAACCACAATTAAAAATGCCACAAACCCCAACAAATTTGCAGCAATAATACCTGACCAACGACGAGTTATTAATAAAAATGCTACACTCATAGCACCCAAAAACCAAATAGAACCGCCTAGTTCGGTTAAACCCGAATTTTGTAGGGTTTGGCGGAAGTTTGGTGCAGCTTGATCACTACCTAATAACTGGGATATTTGAAATATTGCCACAGACAATGTAGATAAAAAAACTACATTTGCCCAGCCACTAACCCAAAACAATTTGTGTGGCGATCGAGAACTAGATACAGATGAGCCTGGAAAATAATCGCTCCATAATAAAGCTACTAAAATAGCAGCGGCTGGCATTAAAGGTAAAACATAGCTAGGCAGTTTGGTAACAGCAATTGTGAAAAAACCAAACACTCCCAAAAACCAAATGCAGGCAAATAACCCTAATTGCTGCGATCGCTCTTGAACTAACCATTGCGATCGCTGCCAAAATTTAAGTCGTGCGAAGGCGGCGGGTAAATATACAGAGTATGGTGCAAAACCTAAAAGTACTACCAAAAAGTAAAAATACCAAGGCGCTGAGTGACCATTTACGACTTCGGTAAAACGGTCTAGGTTGTGATAACCAAAAAACGAATTAATATAATTCCACCCATTACGCCAAATTACTAAGGCATACCAAGGAACTGATAAAGCCAGAATTATCAGTAATCCTAGCAGTGGTCGCATTTCTCGCAAAACTTCGCCTAACTTGCCTAAGTACAGCAAAAAAGCCAAAATTACTATCCCAGGTAAGACTATACCCACAGGGCCTTTAGTTAAAATTGCCCCAGCAATTAATACATAACAAGCTAAATACCATTTATTCGGGAGTAGGGAATAGGAAGAAGAAACGGGGCGGGGAGTAGGGGATAAGGGTGAAAAATGCTCTCTTTCTCCCTGCTCATTTGCGTAGCCGAGAAAAAAACATAACAAAGCAGAGGCTATGCACCCAGTTAGTAGCATATCCGATACACCTGTTCTTCCCCAGACAATCATTTCGGGGTTGAGAGCCATAACGGCGGCGGCGATCGCAGCTGTTAAGTAACGTCGGGTGGGGCGTTCAACTTGTGCTACTATGTCCCCCTTCGCCAGATGCCACTGTACAGTATAAAAAGCCAAACTAATGACGGCAATTGCTGCGATCGCCGATGGGAGACGCACCGCCCATTCATTCACCCCCATAATTGAGTAGGCGATCGCTTGACACCAGTAAATTAAGGCGGGTTTATCAAACCGAGTCACACCATTGAAAAACGGCGTAATCCAATCACCTGTGACAAACATTTGTCGGGATGCTTCCGCAAACAATGGCTCTGTTTCATCAACTAAGCCAACACTGCCTAAATTCCACCCGTAGCCAATCCAACCAATCAGCATCAACCACAAAATTGATAAAGTCACCACTAGAGATGGACGCTGTGCTATCTTGTTGAACCATCGGTCAACAGTGTGGAAAATACTCAATTTCATCCTCATTTGGTTTTTAGTCAATGGTTATCAGTCAACAGTCAATAGTTATTAGTCGTTAACGAGTGAGATTTTGTTCTTTGATGATTTTTGCTTTGTAATAGTCATCAACTAAAGACTATTATCTATGGACTATGGACTTTTGACTTTTGACCTTTGACCTTTGACTATTGACTAAGCACCAACAGCCATTCTTTAGTTTGAGCGTTCCAAGTTGGTAGGGAAGTTTCCCCAACAACATACGGCCCCCAGTAGCGTCGAGAACCATCTTGGGCGAAGGCGACTAAAATATCTCCTTTTTCTAGCTTTAAATTGCCATTAGGTAACGAAAGCAGCAAACCTTTACTGCTACCCTCTTGAGGTGCAAAATCCCAATGGGCTGGAATATCTGAGGTAATCTTGCTACTAGCCGAGCCTTTACCTTTTAATTGCCGTGCTAGTAAAGCTAGACGCACAGGTTGATCAGTTTGATTACTCATCCGCAAAGTCCCTTGGGCTTTGGCACTACCAGCGACATTGGGACGATTTACCAAAACAGACTGAACTTTGCTAGTGCTTTGTTCTACTTGGTTAACTGGTATTGTTGTTGTACTGGAAACATTTGTCGAAGTGGCGGTAGCATCTAAAATAGGTAATTCAGAATTACTTTTTGACTGAGGCATATTAGTAGATGCTGTATCAGAGGTATCAGGATTAGTGGTCTCAAATGACACACTTAAATCTAAACATCCCACCAGCAATCCAAGCAGCCCCAAGCAACAAGCTGTAACAGCAGCCTTACGATACACCTGAGATTTCATTTTGATATTGGTTAGAAATAATTTTTTGTTTAGTCTTGGCCAAATATTAGCCTATTCTCTGCCGTCAGGATGACAGAAATTTACTCACTTGTCTACAATAGACTCTCGTAAAATTAAGCTATAGGATGTATCATACTTATCATTTTTCGGAAATCACTCTTTGCATGATTAGTTACCTTAATTTTACTTAAAGAAGCTTTCTATCGGTTATTGTTCCATTGGGTTTTACAGTAGGGTAGCAAGGTTAAGCAAATAATATTACATAAAAATAAACATTCAACCGTATAATTACATCTAAATTTTTTTCGCCTTGGCGTAATCTGAATAACAAGATACCTATTGCTCAACCCTGAGAGATATAAGCAATAAAATATTTACATTTATTAACAATTGATGATTCCTCACACCAAAATTCGGCTGATCATGAGGCGCTAGAACAAAATATACATTTAATGTAACAGCATTTTGCCTAGGTTGCTACAACGTAAACTGTTATACATTCAATTTTTACATTTAAGTCGCGGGGTTGATTAAGCTTTTTTGCCTAAAAGCCTATCTACTGGATAAATCATCGCTCCAGCAAACATATACAAATTAAATACAAAATAGCTGATACCTGATTTTAAAACCCACAAAATTTATCATAATATTCAAATATAGTATTTTGACAAAATTAATTTGAACAACCGAGTATCTTTGATTGATGCAAAACACTAGAATCAACAATTTATTAGATGCTATTGCTAGTAGCTTAGGACAATTGTTTCGTAATCCTTGGCGGCGACTGTCAATCTTAATTATTAGTTTCTTGTTTGGTTTTTTTCTAGGCACAGCTATTTCAACAATTGCAGGACAAAAAGCCGAATTAGATATTGTTGTAGCCGCATTTTTAGTATTATTAACTGAGTTGACAAGTAGGATATTTTATAATCGTAAATTGTTTGCCAAAAGACCACTGTGGCTGGAATGTCTGAATATTTTGAAAGTGGGATTTACTTACAGTCTGTTTGTAGAAGCCTTTAAGTTAGGCTCCTAGAAAAATTGCTAAATGGTAGTTTTGAGGCAACTTATCGATGTATCCTTGGCTCCAAGAGATGATAGCAGAGGATGTTTCAGAGTTAACTTGGCAGCAAGTACGAGTTGCAACCTTGGCTAATCCTGCAAAAGCAAAGGCTTTTGATATTACACCAACAAATGTTGATGAAATGCTCCAAGAGCGATCGCAATTACTCAAATCTGTGTTGCCTGCTTTTCGGCAATTTTGTCAAACTAGCTTGCGTGCTAACTTTGAAGAAATGTTAGAGGTGTTGTGGGATTTATGGCTACCTCTGGGAATGAAATTAGCCGCACAGCGTCGAAGCCTCAACCGTCCTCTAATTCAAGGAATTTTAGGAGTACAAGGTACAGGTAAAACTACAGTGTGCCAAGTTTTATCCTTGATTCTTCAGCAGTTGGGATATCGCACGCTGAGTTGGTCATTAGATGACTTATATAAAACCTACAGCGATCGCTTAATTTTATTACAGCAAGACCCCCGCTTAATTTGGCGGGGGCCACCAGGAACCCATGATCTAGATTTGGGTTTAAATGTGTTAGAGCAAATTCGCCAAGGAGAAAAGGCTGTAACTGTTCCCAGGTTTGATAAATCTCTTCATGCAGGTGCAGGCGATCGCACCACTCCAGAAATTGTTACAGATATAGATATTGTCTTATTTGAAGGCTGGTTTGTGGGTGTGCGACCAATTGATCCAACAGCTTTTGATTTAGCACCGCCACCGATTATTACCGACGCAGACAAAGCATTTGCGCGGGAGATGAATCGTCAATTGAGCAATTATCTGCCATTGTGGGAACGCTTAGATAGCCTGATTTTGCTTTACCCCAGAGATTATCGCAGTTCCCTAGAATGGCGCAAGCAAGCAGAGCAACAGATGGTGGCTGCTGGTAAAGCCGGAATGAGTGATTTACAAATTGAAGATTTTGTCAACTATTTTTGGCGATCGCTCCATCCAGAATTGTTCCTCAAACCTATGCTGCGATCGCCATCGGTTGCTGATTTGGTAATTGAAATTTGCCCAGATCGGACTTTTGGTGCCATCTACAGTTTATAGAGCATCCGGATCTACGCCTAAAGCTCGTAATTTTTCCCGTAAACGGGCATTTTCTTGTTCAGCTTGTTCGGCACGTTCATCGCCAGTCAGCAAGAGATTGCCTTGCTCATCCCACCAACGTAGCCACGGTAAGGCGGCATTCAAATAATAGCCTTGCCAAATGCCTAACTCTACACCCAAAGGATAAATAGGATAATGTCCTCGTTCATTGGGAAGCATCATTTCATAGCGACCAGCCACTAGTTGATATAATTCGACCCTTGCCTGTTTAACTTCATAAATACCATAGTAGGCGGGACGAATTACCTGCTCATAAATCCAAAACTTACCTGTGAATGGTGTGTTGTCTCGTTCTTCTTGCCCATCCCCAGAAACAAATTCTAAAACAATTAAAGGCGCAATCAATTCTTGCCATAAAACGTAAGAACGGCGCAATTGACCGTTGAGAGTAGGCGGAACATTAGGAACATAAAACCAATCGGGAGCCTCTGCACCTCGTTCTGGTGGCTCTGTCATTCGCCAGTAGATACCGCAATCTTGCCCAATGCAGTATTGAGCATCAGGATGAATTTGTTGTAGCCGTGGTTGAATTGAATCAGTCAATAAAATACTTTGAGGATGCTCCTGAAAATTTTTCACAAAACTGCCATCGGACTCTGGTAGCTGGGTATGGTCTGGTAGGACAAGGCGGACAACTTCACTAGTCATCGTGTTCTCTCCCTGATGCCTGACAGTACAAAGATATCATGCACCCCAACGAGGAATAGAGAAATTGTAAGTTGATTGTTTGTTAGACAGCTGAAAGCGATCGCGCCCTTCAATTTTTGCCTGATATAATGCGCGGTCTGCGGCAGAAATCATATCTTGAAAGTCAGAACCAGGTTGAGGAATATCCGCTGCAACCCCGGCACTAATTGTCACATAACCACTGACTTGGGAATTGCTATGGGGAATTGCCAATTTTCGCACCACCGAGCAAATTTTTTCTGCTAATATCGCGGCTCCCTGCATCTCTGTTTTGGGTAAAATCACGGCAAACTCTTCACCGCCATAACGCGCCACTAAATCGGCCGGACGTTTGACACTATCTTTGATGGCTTGGGCTACTTTTTGCAGACAGCGATCGCCTGCCCGATGTCCATAAGTATCGTTGTAAGATTTAAAGTAATCCACATCACATAAAATTAAAGACAAAGGTAACTGGTCTCGCGCCATCCGTTGCCATTCTTGGGAAAAATACTCTTCAAAGCGTCTGCGACTAGCTACTTGAGTTAAACCATCAATAGTTACCAACCGTTGTAATTCTTGGTTAGCAGCTTCTAGCTGTTTTTGTAGCTGAGATTGCTGAATCAAGCGTTTTACCCGCTGGCGTAATACTGGCCAGTGAATCGGTTTAGTCACATAATCAATTGCACCCGCATCAAAGGCCTGATCAACTGACTCTTGATCTTCCAAGCCAGTAATCATTAACACTGGCGTATACTTGCCTTGATCTAAAGATTGCAACTTTATACAACATTCAAATCCATCCATCCCCGGCATGATGGCATCCATGAGGACAATCTGGGGATGCAGTTGCTGAAATAAAATTAACGCTTCTATACCGTCTCTTGCTTCTGCTATTTGATATCCGTCTCGCTCTAAAGCAAGTCGCAGTTGGGTACGAATAAAAGGTTCATCGTCAACAATCAAAACTAGAGATTGATTTTTGTAAAAGTTGGTTTTCATGATCCCGCCTCCAGTTCTAATTGCAATCCTGTTTTGACTTGCTCATACTCTTGTTGAAGTTGTGACAAGATGTCTGCACATCCCAAAGGATCATTACTTCTGCCTTTAGCTTCTAACTGCTTACAAATTTGAGCCAGGCTGGTTGCCCCAACAGAAGCACTACTGGACTTGAGTTTGTGAGCAGTCTTCCATAAAGTTTCGGCATCTTCTCTTACCACAGATGACTGAATTTCTTGGATGAGTTTAGGTGCTTCTAAAAAATAACAGTGCAGTAGTTCTGTAAATGCTACCTGATCCCCTGCTAACATCTGACGCAAAGATTGCAAAACTTTGTGATCAATTGCAGATATTACTAAATTTGGCGTGTTGGTTTGGTTTTGGATTGGCAAAAATGTTTGTATTGGTGGATCTTTTGTGGAGATAAAAGGCTGACATTTACGTAGTGCTTTAACTAACTCTGCCATTTGGATGGGTTTGCTAATATAATCATCCATCCCCGCGGCTAAACAAGCTTCGCGATCGCCCCGCATAGCGTTGGCTGTGATGGCAATGATATAAGGGCGAGTACTAGCTTCCCATTGCTGAGAGATGATTTGACTCGTTTCTAGTCCATCCATTTCGGGCATGTGAATATCCATCAACACTACATCATAGGGTTGACGCTGCAATGCTTGAATCACTTCTTGCCCATCAGCTACCACATCTGCTTGGTAGCCAATTTTTTGCAACATTAGTAGTGCTACTTTCTGGTTCACCAAGCTGTCTTCTGCCACAAGAATGCGTAGGGGCATTTTCTCAGCTAAATGAACATCAAAGGGAGAAATATATGCACGAGAAATGTTGACTGATAGCAAATGATGTCCGCAGGTATGGGTGAGGACGTAGTGAAGTTGAGATTGTTTGATTGGTTTATTTAAACAGACAACTAACCCCACATCATTAAAGTCTCTACATATTTCTGGAGTACCCAAAGCAGTTAACAGTACTAAGGGGAGATTTTGACCACCAGGCTGTTGACGAATGGCCTGCGCTAGTTCCAGTCCATCAATTTTTGGACTTGGCAGATCGAGGATGGCAATATCAAATTCCATTCCTTGAGCCAGCAAAGCTAAAGCTGCTTCACTTGATTCAGCAATGTATGTTTGCATTTGCCAGAACTGCACTTGCAAACTGAGAATTTTGCTGTTGGTAGGATTATCATCCACGATTAATAACCGCTTACCAGCCAACTGACTCACAGAAGTAGTCACTTCACTTGATGGGGGATTAGTCAGGATTGCGCTGGTAATTGTGAAGTAGAAAGTAGTACCATGATGGGAGACAGTGGCTAAAACAGGCTTGCTATTTTGCCATCCAGGATCAGGATTACCACCAATACAGCCACGACTTTCAACCCATAAACTACCATTCATCATCTCACTCAGGCGTTGGCTAATCACTAGTCCTAGTCCCGTACCACCGTAGAGTCTGGTCATGGAGGCATCTGCTTGGGCGAAGGGTTGAAATAACCGTGCCATTTTCTCTGGGGTGATGCCAATACCTGTATCTTGGATGCTAAACAGAATTTTGCAGGTAGTGTCGAGATTTTGAGTTTCTAGTTGGTTGGCGTATACAGAAAGGACAACTTCTCCTTGTTGGGTGAATTTAATGGCATTGTTGAGCAAGTTCATTAAAATTTGGCGCAAGCGTGTGATGTCGCCAATTATTTGGGTTGGTACTTGGGGATGGATCAGGTAGATTAGTTCAATCTGTTTTTGGGCAGCTTTTGGGGCTAAAAGGTCGATTACTTGTTCTACACAAGCTTTTAAATCAAAGGGTTTTTCTTCTAGTTCCAATTTGCCAGACTCAATTTTAGAGAAGTCGAGAATGTCATTAATGATGGTAAGTAAGGCATTGCCGCTGGTATGGACGGTTTCTACAAAGTCGCGCTGTTGGGGAGTTAAATCTGTATCTAATAACAGTTCTGTCATCCCAATTACAGCATTCATTGGGGTGCGAATTTCATGGCTCATCATAGCCAAGAATTCACTTTTGGCGCGGTTGGCTGCTTCTGCTTGGCGTTTTGCTTGTTCTAGGGCAAAGTTTTTTAAGGTAAGTTCTTCGCGTTGGCGGGTTTCTTGTTCTAATAAATTGGCTTGGGCGAGGGCAATGCCGACTTGTGCGGCTACTGCTTCTAATAATTCAATTTCTTCTGTTGTCCATTGGCGAAAATAGCTGCACTGATGTAAGCCGATCGCACCGTTAGGTTCTCCTTGATAAGATGTACGGACTGCTAACATGGACTTCAAGCCAATGTTTTGACAAATTGTTTGCGCTTTTTGGAGTAACGGGTCAGCATATACATCATCAGAAGTGATCGCTTTATCCTCGGTCATCATTTGCTCGGCATGAGGATTACCGATTACCGGAATTTCCACTGTTTCCTGACAAGTGTAGGTGGGAAAATTATTATACTCTGCTACTAAGGGAATTCGTGGTATGGGGTCATTAATATAAGAATGAATGAGGCAGCGTTCGGCTTGAAATGCTTGACCAATTTGGACGGCGGCGGTGGCAAAGATTTCTTTGCTATCGAGACTTTGGCGAATTTGTTGGGTAATTTGTTTTAACAGCAGTGTTTGATGTAATTGTCGTTGCAATGCTTGTTGTGCTAATACTCTTTCTGTAATGTCATGATTAAAACTGACACTGGCGATCGCTTGTCCTTGTTCATCTTGTAAGAGAATGACTGTAGTTTCACAAATTCCTTGACTGCCATCTTTGCGAATAAATTCAAGTTCCCCAGACCAACGTCCCTGCTGCTGAATATCTGGCAAAATTTGGGGTATGAGTTGATTAGTTACTTCCGGTTTATATAAAATACTTGTGCTTCTGCCCAAGATTTCGGCTTTGCTATAGCCAAACATCCACTCAGCCGCACCATTCCAGTCAATAATTTTTCCGCTTAAATCAGTGATGATTACGCCATCGTACATGTTTTCAAAGATTAGGGCTTGGCGTTGCAAAGTTAATTCTGCTTGTTTGCGATCGCTAATATCGGTATGAATACCAATAAAATGGCTTAACCGACCAGTGTCATCATGAATAGGAGAAATGCTCAATTCATTCCAAAATAAACTGCCATCTTTGCGGTAGTTACGCAACAATACTTGGCAACTCTTCCCAACTTTCATAGATGCTTGCAGTTGTTGAATTGCTGGTTGTAGAGGATCTGTACCCGGCAAAAAAGCACAGTTATAGCCAATAATCTCCGCGGCACTATAGCCTGTAATTAGTTCAAAGGCAGGATTAACGTAAATAATTGGTTGATTAGGGAGTCTAGCATCAGCAATTATAATTCCATCACTAGCAGCTGCTAGGGCGCGTTCCCGCAATCGGAGAGTTTCTTCTACTAGTTTCAAATCTGTAATCTCAAACATAAACCCCCTGAGCATTATGGGGGTTCCAGCATTTTTGACAACATTGACAATATCTCGTAACCACACAACTCGCCCGCTTGCGGTTAGCATTCGGTATGCAAATTCCTGGTTTTCGCCTTTCGCCATTGCGTCTTGGTAAACCTGCATCGCCTGTTCCCGATCATGGGGATGCAGACGATTCATCCAAAAATTTTCCTGATACCATTCTGCTAGGGGATAGTTCAATAAAGCTTCTGCTTGTGGCCCAATATATGTAAAGCGCCAAGTTTTGACATCGAATTCCCAAGGAATTACTTTTACCGTTTCTAATAATTCTCGCAGGTGAGTTTCACTGGCACGTAAAGCAATTTCAGTTTTTTGCTGCTCCCAAATTCGGTCTGTTAGTTCTTGATTAATGGCGGCTATACGTTTGTTTTGCAGTTCACTACTTTGAGCAAAATAAATAGAAAATGCCAAGGTGCTGGCGATGAGTAACCCAGAGATTAAAACAATTAATGGCAGAGGTGATCGCAAGTCGGTTAATAATTCTAGAGAAGGATAGACTGCAATTTGCCAGTTGCTTCCATATAAGTTAAGGCTGACTTGTTGTTGCCAATTTAATAGCTGCGTTGGTAATGAGTTCTGTCCATAAATTAATTTTCCATTCTCAAAGACTCTAATTTGATAACCTGGTGGCAAATGCACCAGAGAATCTAATAAGGATTTAACTTGAAAAACTCCTAAAATAAAGCCATCAAACTGTTCGCCAATCCATAGTGGCAGATATGCGAACAATCCTTTCTTGCCTTGAAGAAGCTCAAATGTGGGCGTAAAATTGGTTTGACGGCGGTTACGTGCTGCTTCTAGTGCTGTGCGTAGTTGAGGTTTTTGAGTTAGTTCTAAAGTCTGGGTGATTTGATAGTTAACTTCGGGTACAGTCCATCTCACCCGCAATGATGGGTCAATCCATCCCAGAGTTTGATATCCTCCAAAATCTTGGATGTAGGCGGCTGCTTCAGTTCGCAATTTTTTCTGATCCAAATTATCATGCAGTTGCCAGTTTTTGCCCATACGCTCTAGTGCTAGAATCCGCATATTTACTTGGGCTGTTAATTCGGTTTTAATGGCGATCGCTTGTTGTTGAATCAGTTGTTTAATATCG
The DNA here is from genome assembly GCF_059384975.1 of Nostoc sp. C96. Classification (NCBI taxonomy): domain Bacteria; kingdom Bacillati; phylum Cyanobacteriota; class Cyanophyceae; order Nostocales; family Nostocaceae; genus Nostoc; species Nostoc sp. C96. The sequence goes on from NZ_CM182020.1 coordinate 5,928,887, forward strand.
TGTTGCTCTTCAATTACTAGCTTCTGCCAAACCAGAAATACTGCTATTGCAACAACAATACCCACCACTAAGGGCAGCAACTCTCGTTTGCTGAAAACTTCTCTTGCTTGAAACTGATGATATCTGTGCCGCCTAACCACTTATTCATCCTCTAGCACTTTCAGCATGTGTCTGAATGATTATTACTATTAATTAAAATTATGAATATTTATTTTACAATATCCACATTTTCAGAAATTATTTTTTATTGTATCTTTTTTAAGAAAATAGTTAAATTTTCCTTATAATTTTTATTTTTTTAGTATCTATTACTTGTATTTCAAAGAAAGTAATTAATCTTTTTAAAAGAAATATTAATAAAAGTTTATTTTTGTCAACGGAGATTTTTTATATTTGTTAAATTTAGCTTTTCATCTATTAAATCTGTCCTGTTATTAACCTAATGTTTGATGATGTTTCAAAATTAAATTGATAAATTGGAAATTGTTAACCTGATATTTGCTATCGATTTAAGCAAAAGCTACGAGCAGTAAATTCTCAAATAAAGAATCAAAATCTCCAAATAAAAGGGTCTTGATGCCCAGCATTGATTCCCAAGAACATTTATCAAAGTGTTTGTTTTTATAATACCTAAATTTATGGCTAGTGAGGTAGGTAGCAGAAGTATAATTACTGTTGTGAATTCTTAGCTTTTACCTCATTGATCAGCAAAATACTGTAACTTTAATAACAATATACATAATTTACTTAAAGTTTTGAGATAAAACGCAGAAGCCAAGACTTATAAACTCTAAATGTTGAACTCTCAACTAAAAAATAAACAGCAATATTTTTATAAATATCGCTGTTTTATCAAAAGAATTCAGGACAATTTCGACACACCACTAATTGATTCTAGTTTTTTAATTTTGATATCATGTCTGACAAATTACTCATAATATGTCATTGCGAGTTTAACGAAGTGGAACGACGCAATCGCCTAGACTTGGCAATTACTTCGCTTCTGGGCGAGACGCGAAGGTTAACGCTCGTAATGACAAGTATTTAGTCAGACTTGATATGACTTCTGAATTCTTAGATTTACTGTTTAGACTGAATTTGATGAATTAAATCTGTAAAATATTGCCAATCATTTACCTCAGCAATTGGTTGCCAAATTGATTCAATTACAGGTCTAAGCAGTACGGTTTTAGGATTATGTTGAGCTAAGGTTTGGGCAATAACTTCTATCGCATCTAAATCAAAATGATTTAAGATTTTATGGTAAATTATGCACCAATTATCAAAAGTTGCCGAAGTATCCGCGGCTGGTACAATCTCTGAATTGTGTAGTACACAAGCTGGGTCATCACGCCATTTAGAAGAAAAAGTTCGAGCCATTTCTGAGAAAAAAAGATGATAACCAACTTGGCTATCTTTTAAAAATGTTATGGTTAGCTCTAAAAGCTCATCGGCTTCTGGATGGTTCAACTGCTCAAAACCTAACTTTCTCAACATTAAGCGGCGATATTCTGTCCCATAATATTCATTAAAGCTGGCGAGTCCCGCTTCCATGTCAGTTGGCTCAATAATTGCCTTTAATGGTTCTTGCAGCATTTCTAAATTCCATTGGCAAATATTGGGTTGATGACCATAACAATAGCGTTTGTAATAGTCAAAATATGCGGCTGTAAAATATGGGTCATAGGTGGGGATAAACGCGTAGGGGCCATAATCAAAGCTTTCCCCAGTAATTGACATATTGTCAGTGTTCAAAACACCATGACAAAAACCGGCCGCCATCCACTGTGCAACTAGTTCGGCAACTCGCTGGACTAACTCTGCATAGAATAAGGCATATTTATCTTTTTGGCTGACTAAATGACGGTAATAATATGCAATTACATGGTCTAACAGCTTTTTAGTTAGATCTGGACGCTGTAAATAATGAAAACGCTCAAAATTGCCAAAACGAATATGAGAACTGCTCATTCTCACCATGACTGATGAACGAGTAGGAGAAGGTTCATCACCGCGCCACAGAGATAAACCAGTTTCAATCATGCTGAAACAGCGAGAGGTGCGGACTCCCATTTGGTGTAGTGCTTCAGCGGCCAAAACTTCCCGCACCCCACCTTTGAGTGTCAGCATCCCATCGCCACCACGGGAGTAAGGTGTTCTACCAGAACCTTTAGTCCCGAAATCGTATAATTCGCCATTAGTAGCGCGGACTTGACCGTAGAGAAAACCTCTACCATCACCTAAGTAAGGGTTATAGTTACCAAATTGATAACCGTGATAGCGCAGTGCTAATAAAGGCTTGCGTCCTTGAAATTTGCCAAAAGCGTTGATGAAATGCTCATCTGTAACGGCTTGAGCATTGAGTCCTAAATCAGATAACAGTGCGTCATTACGCCAGCGCAAAATATGTTGGGGAAATTCCTCTGCGGCTACTTCGTCGTAGTAATCATCACCCAAAGATTCTAAGGCTGGTTCGTAGTTGAGGGTGAGCAAAGGATTAAGAGAGTTGTCGTGGTTGGGAGTTTCAGCCAGAGTCATTACGCGCAAAGCTCAAAGGATTATTCCCTTCATCGTACCTCTGACATCAGCAGAGCGCGTCAATTACAAAGTTGATCACACTGACTCAAAGTGTGTATTAAAAAGTTATATATAGGCTAAGAGCAATAATTAGCATCAATAATTACCTATTATTTTAAGTACATTTTATTGTAGAAGCAAAATATATGATTTCAGTAATAGTTTGCATAGGTAATTATTGATAGATTTTAGGATAAAGGGCATTTTTCAGGCTTAATCATTATGAAAGATTGATTGTTATCATCAATAACTGCCGATATATTACGAATCTTCGTTCTTTTTGCCGCCCACAATAAATTTTTACTTATATGATCAATCTAATATTTTTTTAATAATTATGGGTTAGGACTTAACCAATTTGACGTTAAAACCTGTAAACTAAGTTTCAACGAATTAAGTGATCCCCAAACAAATCTATCAGCTTTAATTAATTGTCTCTCCAGTACGTCATTTTAGCCTTTTGCTCTATGTAATCGGCTCGGCTTGACTTGTTTGAATATAGCTCGAAATTATTTTGTGATTGCACAAGCGAAATTATATTCGACTTGCGTTAATTTTCATGCCTAAAAAAATTTAAATTCACCTTTGAGGAGATATATTGTGTCAGATTTGTTTAACCAATTTTCTCGCCGTAAATTTATCTTAACAGCTGGAGCATCGGCAAGTGCGGTGTTTCTCAAAGGCTGTTTAGGCAACCCTCCAGAAAATCTGACTGGTGGTAATTCCTCAGCTGCGCCAACTGCTCAAACTGTTGCCAATATCAGTCCAGAACAAGCGCCAGAAACTAATACAGTCAAATTGGGATATATTCCGATTGTTGAAGCTGCACCGTTAATTATTGCTCAAGAAAAAGGCTTTTTTGCTAAATATGGTATGACCAAGGTAGATTTGGCAAAACAAGCTTCTTGGGGTTCAGCGCGAGATAACGTAGAAATTGGTTCGGCTGGTGGTGGTATTGATGGCGGACAATGGCAAATGCCAATGCCACATTTAATTACAGAAGGTTTAATTACTAAAGGGAATCAAAAAATCCCGATGTATGTGTTGGCGCAGTTAGTGACACATGGTAACGGAATTGCGATCGCCAATAAACATAACGGTAAAATTAGCCTGGAAGTTGCTAATGCTAAGGCTTTATTCAAAGAACTCAAATCCTCCACACCTTTTACTGCTGCATTCACTTTCCCCCACGTTAACCAAGATTTTTGGATTCGCTACTGGTTAGCAGCTGGTGGTTTAGACCCAGATGCAGATGTCAAACTACTGACTGTACCTTCGGCGCAAACTGTCGCCAACATGAAAACCGGGACAATGGATGCGTTCAGCACCGGAGATCCTTGGCCTTACAGAATTGTCACAGATAAAATCGGCTTTGTAGCTGCATTAACCGCAGAGATTTGGAAGAATCACCCTGAAGAATACTTGGCGATGCGGGCTGACTGGGTTGATAAAAATCCCAAAGCCACCAAAGCATTGTTAAAAGGCATTATGGAAGCGCAGCAATGGTTGGATAACTTTGACAACCGCAAAGAAGCCGCCCAAATTCTCGCTGCTAGAAATTATTTCAACTTACCTTCAGCAGAAATTCTGGCAGATCCCTTCCAAGGTAAATATGACATGGGTGATGGTCGCAAAATAGACGATAAATCAATGGCTGCTTATTACTGGAAAGATGGAAAAGGTAGCGTGTCTTATCCCTATAAGAGTCATGATTTGTGGTTCATAACTGAGAGTGTTCGCTGGGGTTTCTTGCCAAAAGATTACATCACCAATAATGCAGCTAAAGCGAAAGAACTCATTAATAAAGTTAACCGCGAAGATATTTGGAAAGAAGCTGCAAAAGAAGCGGGAATTGCTACGGCGGATATTCCCACAAGTACATCTCGCGGTGTAGAAGAATTTTTTGATGGAGTTAAATTTGATCCCGAAAAACCAGAAGCATATCTCAAGAGTCTGAAGATTAAGAAAATGAGTGTTTAGTCATTGGTCATTAGTCAATGGTCAATAGATATTAATCAGCAGTTTATTATTCATTCAAGGGAAACGGAATTTATGACTTTAGCCCAAAAAAGAGCAGCTAGTCCAAGGTTAGATAACAGTTTTATTTCACAGATACAGAAACAAATTCCGAATCTTGTACCGCCTGCGATCGCACTTTTAATATTTCTCGTAGTTTGGCAATTATTTGCTTGGATTCCTGGCGCAACATTACCAGGGCCAATTCAAGTCATCCAGGATACCTGGATTTTAATTTTGTATCCTTTTTATGACAAAGGCGGTATCGACAAAGGACTGTTTTGGCAGATTTTAGCTAGTTTGCAACGGGTCGCCATTAGTTACACTTTAGCGGCAATTGTGGGTATTGGCGTAGGTGTTTTGATTGGTGTGAATCAAACCATGTCTAAGGCTTTAGACCCACTATTTCAACTACTCAGAACTGTCCCTCCTCTGGCTTGGGTTCCCATTTCTTTAGCAGCACTGCGTCAAAACGAACCAGCCGCATTATTCGTAATTTTCATCACCGCAATTTGGCCAATTTTAATTAACACTGCGGTCGGTGTTACCCAAATTCCCCAAGATTACAACAACGTTGCCAAAGTTCTGCAACTCAGCCGCAAAGAATACTTCCTCAACATTTTGATTCCCTCTGCTTTACCTTACATTTTCACTGGCTTAAGAATTGCGATCGGTTTGGCTTGGTTAGCGATTATCGCGGCAGAAATCGTTATGTCTGGGATTGTCGGTATCGGCTTCTTTATCTGGGATGCTTACCAAAATAACAACGTCAGTGAAGTAATTTTGGCGCTAGTTTATATCGGTGTCGTTGGTTTACTTCTCGATAAATTCATGGCTTGGTTACAAAACCTGATTTTACCAGCAGAACAAAAGTAAGAAGGCAGGAGGCAGAGGGCAGGAGGCAGGAGGAAAGAATAATTTATTCCTCTATCTCTCCCTCTCCCTAATCATCACTCTCTATTTCACATTTCATACTTCACACTTCATACTTTAAAGCCATGTCAGTATTCGTTGCTGTTGATCAAATTGATAAGGTATTTAATTTAACTGGCGGCGGTCAATATATTGCTTTAAAAGGTATTGACCTGGAAATTAAAAAAGGCGAATTCATTTCTTTAATCGGTCACTCTGGTTGCGGTAAATCCACATTATTAAATATGATTGCGGGTTTGGATTTGCCCACTGAAGGTATTGTGACGCTACAAGGGCAGAAAATCACCAAACCAGGGCCAGACCGGATGGTGGTATTTCAAAATTATTCGTTATTGCCTTGGCGGACTGTGAGAGAAAATATTGCCTTGGCGGTAGACTCAGTGATGAATGGTTTACCCGCAGATGAACGCAAGGCGATTGTTGAAAAACATATAGATATGGTTGGTTTGCGTCCCCACGCCGACAAGCAACCAGGAATGTTATCTGGTGGACAAAAACAACGGGTGGCGATCGCACGGGCTTTGGCAATCCGTCCTAAACTATTACTGTTAGATGAACCCTTTGGTGCGTTGGATGCTCTAACACGGGGTAACTTACAAGAACAGTTAATGCAAATCTGCGAAGAAAATGAAGTCACAGCCGTAATGGTGACTCATGACGTAGATGAAGCAGTGCTGTTGTCTGACAGAATTGTCATGTTGACCAACGGCCCCGAATCGAAAATTGGCGACATCTTAGAAGTTGATATCCCCAGACCCCGCAAACGTATGGAAGTTGTGGAACATCCCAGCTACTACAGCTTGCGGAGTGAAATGATTTACTTCCTCAACCAGCAAAAACGCATTAAGAAATTGCGGGCGCGGAAAACAGCGGATGTTGCCCGTCATGGTTTAGAAAAAGTTAACTTAGAAATTGGCTTTTTACCCCTCACTGCTTGCGCCCCTCTAGCTGTAGCTAAAGAAAAAGGTTTCTTTGCCAAGCATGGCTTAGATGAAGTTAACTTAGTCCGGGAAACCAGCTGGCGGGGTATTGTTGACGGCATCACTGGCGGTTATTTAGATGCAGCCCAAATGCCTTCCGGGATGCCTATGTGGCTAACTTTGGGCGGTTATAAAAACCAACCTTTACCTGTAGTTACCGCCCTCACCATGACCCGCAACGGTAACGCCATCACCTTAGCCAAACGCTTTTATGATGAAGGTGTCCGCACCTTATCTGACTTCAAAAATTACTTACTCCGCACCCGCGAACAACGCCACACAATGGGCGTAGTCCATCCCGCCTCCATGCACAATATGTTGCTACGTTATTGGTTGGCGGCTGGTGGTATTGACCCAGATACGGATGTGGATATGCACATTATTCCACCCGCCCAGATGGTCGCTGACTTGCAAAACAAAAGTATTGACGGTTATTGCGTCGGTGAACCTTGGAATTATCGCGCCGCCGTGGAAAATGTCGGCTTTACCATCGCCACAGACTTAGAAGTTTGGTTAGGACACCCCGGTAAAGTTCTCGGTGTGCGGGAAGATTGGGCAGAAAAGTATCCTAACACTCACATTGCCTTAACCAAAGCTTTGTTAGAAGCTTGCCAATACTGTGCAGATCCCCAAAACGTCGAAGAAGTTAGAAAAATTGTGGCGGGGAGAGATTACGTCAGCACTGATTTAGAGTACATCCAACTGGAAGACCCGGATAGCTTGGTTTGTGACATAGACCACCCCCTACGCGACTACGCCCATCACCAGTTTTACTCTGAGTCTGCAATTAACCGCCCCAGCCGCACAGAACAAATTTGGATTATGACTCAGTTGGCACGTTGGGGTGATGCTCCCTTCCCCAGAAATTGGGTAGAAGTTGTCGAACGAGTTTGTCGGGTGCGCGTTTTTAGTACCGCCGCCAGGGAATTAGGTTTAGATATCAGCTACACTCGCCAACCCATTCAATTATTTGATGGTACTCCCTTTAATGCTGATGATCCGATCGCCTATCTCAACAGCTTGGATATTAAACGCGACTTTTCTATTGCGGAAGTCATTCTTGATTCACCCACGAGAAGAGTTGCATAACTGACGGTTGAGTATTTGAGACTCATTAATGAGTCTTAAAACTCCTTTAATGAGTATTGGAACTTCATTAATGAATATCTAAACCTCATTAATAAGCTTCTGAACTCCATTAATGAGCTTCCGAACTTCATTAATGAATATTAAACACTCTATTAAAGAGTATCTGAACTTCATGAATAAAGCTTCAAAGTTCATTTACCAAGCTCAAAACTTCATTAATGAAGATAAAAGGCTCATTCGCGCATCTCAAAAATTCAACATCAAGTTCACGAACAAACCTAACCCCCCAACCCCCTTCCCTTTGAGGGAAGGGGGAGAAATCAAAGCCTCTCTCTTCGCAGGAGAGAAGTTTGGAGAGAGGTTTTCCTGATGCTATGAAAAGTCCAGTTCCAGCCAACACACTTCACACTTCACCCACCGCCATGCAAAACCGCAATTTGTCCACCGTCACCGACACCTCCAGAAGACCATTACCAACTCTGACCGACAATAGCAGACATTTTCTCGAAATCAGAGACGTTAGCAAAGTTTATCCCACCAAGAAAGGCCCCTTCACTGTGCTTGATGGTGTGAACCTCAACGTTAACCAGGGTGAATTTATTTGCGTCATTGGTCACTCTGGCTGCGGCAAATCTACGCTGCTAAATATGGTATCTGGTTTTAACTTTCCGACAACTGGGCAAGTGTTACTCGAAGGTCAACCCATCACCAAACCAGGCCCAGACCGGATGGTTGTGTTTCAAAACTATGCACTGTTACCTTGGCGGACTGCATTTGAAAATATTTACTTAGCAGTGAATGCAGTTTATCCCAACAAAATGGAAGCCGAGAAAAGGGCTATTGTGCGGGAAAACTTGGCAATGGTGGGGCTGGCTGACGCGATGGACAAAAAGCCCATGCAAATGTCTGGCGGTATGAGACAGCGAGTTTCTATTGCGCGGGCTTTGGCAATTCGCCCGAAAGTGCTAATTTTAGATGAACCTTTCGGGGCGTTAGATGCGATTACCAAAGAAGAATTACAAGAAGAATTGCTAAAAATTTGGAACGATAATCGCTGCACAGTGTTAATGATTACCCACGACATTGATGAAGCGCTGTTTTTAGCAGATAAATTAGTGATGATGACCAATGGCCCCCATGCCAAAATTGGCGAAGTCATGGAAATTCCCTTTTCTCGTCCCCGCGATCGCGCCCGCATCATGGAAGATCCACAATATTACAAGCTGCGTAACTATGCCTTAGACTTCCTCTTCAACCGTTTTGCCCATGATGATGTAGGTTAAGAAAATTTTTTCCACGACAAAGGTTAGCCTGATAGCAAAAGATAAAAGGTATAGTGATTTTACCTTTCTTCTTTTGCTTTATTTTTTACCCAGTTTCTACCGTCAAATACTATGTCTTCCGCATTTGATTCATCTTTAGCGAGTGCCAGAATTAATAAGTTTTGGGAACTATCTGCTACCTTTGGGCAGGAAGATAGTGCCAAAAATATCTATTTAAATGAGATTGTCAGCGATCGCTATACCCTGGTGAATGGGCTGCAAATACTCCGGGATGAATTACAATTTGCCGGGGCGAGTATTTCTGATTTAAAAGCTTGTGCAGCAGATTTGAGCTTGCCCAGTGTGATCACCACATTGGCCTATACTAACTGTGGCGATCGCATTCACCAAGGAGAGTCAACCAGAACCTATCGTGATATCATTGCTTCCCGGTTTGCTACTCTCTCAGAAATTGGCGAATTAAAAACAGAGACGTTTTTCCCCACAGGTGGTGGTACAGATGATGGTGCAACCTTAGCCCATGTAACCATTGCCCATCAATTAGATGAAACTTGGCGCACCCAAATTTATGCAGGTAATCCCCAGTCTTTTATCCTCGCGGCTATAGATTTAAAAACCCATGTCGGCCGGTTAGATTTAGAAGAACAACTCATCTACGGCAAAACCCAAGAATCTTTGTGGCGCGAACCTCGTGCAGCTTGTGGAGCAATTGTCGGCGCACTGACACACTTCAATCCCCGAAACATTGTCCATCAACGCCTACGCCGTGATTTAGGAGAAGAGAATTATGAGTTTCTCTCTACCCGCCAAATTGTCGCTGATGATGGTACAGATATTACAATGGCCGTTGCCGCAGCGATCGTGGCCATTCGTGGATTAGAAAAAACAGCGATCGCGTTAGGTAAAGAAATGGACGAAAGAGGTATGGCGCATCTCACCGCTACCACTACCGTCAATGTCCCCTTCCGTGATGACCCAGTAATTTATCTAGCCAGAGCAACAGTATTTAATGGCTTAATTCGCATCCAAGGTTTAGGCGCAGATGCAAGTAAATACAACGGTAAGATACTTCATCATCTGGGCGAAAAACATTTGCGGCTAATTTACGATGACCTCGATAACGATAACTTACCCATTGAAGAAATTCCCTATAGAACCCGGAAATCTGTTGTAGTAGTCCATGATTAATACCGTTTCACTTTAAGTTTGATACAAATAGACCGCAGGGAACAGGGGGCAGGGGGAAAGAATGAAAAACCCATAAATTTGTCTCATTTTTTTCGTGAAATGGTATAACAAGTGGAAACACTGTATTACAGATAGAGAGTGGAGAGAAGAAATAAGATATAGATAAAATAAATGTTTGAGTTCTAGTTTGCGTATAAGTCATATCATCTTTAAATTCAATAGAAATTAATAATTCAATCTGTATGTAAGGACAGTTAAGACATTTAAGAACTAATTATTTAAGCTATTTAAGATAAGTCAGCGGACAGTTAAGACATTTAAGAAAAAATGCAGCAGTTGGTATGTTACTGATACTGACAAATGCCAAAATAGACATCAATATTGCTACAATAAAACTGCGTTTTAACATAAGCTAACTATTCTATATATTTAGATACTTATAGCGTTTCCAACTTCGGTGCGGTACAAAATTACCCCTGAGCGATTGTATCCTTCAATTGTGCGATCGCACTAAATTCAATACTTTTTGGATAAAGGTTTAGTCAGCCTAGATTCAGATCCCTCCACCTGCGGCCATCCCCTTAAATTACTAATTTTTGAATAAATACTTAGATGCGGATGTTCTCATCTTGTGAACTATGGAAAAATTATCAACAGCCGATTAATAGGTATAAACTGCTTGTTCTAGACTATCCAGATAAATGCAGTAAACGCAGATAAATTTGTCTTTTACTAAAATAGCAAACACTATACAAAGTATTTTCACTGATAAATACTAGTAATTTTTAAAGTATTTACTTGAATTTCTTTCTTTAGACATAGTGATATTTTTTCACTATTAGCTTGAAATAATCATTATATTTACGAATGACGAAATATTTATAGTTTTTGGACAATAAAACACAACATTATCTTCTTGAAATCTTTAAAATGTTTACATACATCAACAATTTTGGACATCGGGAAAAAAACTATTCAATTAATAAGAATTTATTTTTAAATATCATCCTGGGGATAGTTTACGGTCAAGATAATCAGCATTATATCTCTCAAGGCAGCATCAAAAAATGTTTAAGAGTGGCAGTCGAAAAGCTACATGATCAAACAGTAGATATAAGATTACAGGGAATTCTAGAATTAGAAAGATTAGCAACTTATAATTGCCAACATCACGGGGAAATAATAGAAATTCTCGCCGCCTTTGTGCGGGAAAGCTCTCCTCATAAGGCTCACGAGGAGATTCACCCAGATATTCAAGCAGCTTTGAATGTGATTATTAGAAGAGACACTCAAAAATCTTTAGAATCGGCACAAATTGATTTAAGCTATACAGACTTAAGAGGAGCAAATCTCAGTGGCGCAAACCTTGCTGGTGCTAACCTCTATCAAGTTAATTTATCGGGAGCTAACCTCGCTGGTGCCAACCTCAGCGGTGCAATTTTAAGCGCAGCTAATTTATCTGAGGCTAATCTTGTTGGTACTAACCTTTCCGGAGCAATTATCAGTGCAGCTAATTTATCTCAAGCAAACCTAGCAAAAGCAAATTTGGTCAAGGCTAATTTTTATCTCGCCAATTTGTTTCAAACTAATCTGCAAGATGCCATCCTGGATGGAGCTAATTTCCGAGAGGCGAAATTTTCCGGATAAGAGATGATAAATGCTGAATATAGGAATGTTTTGTCGACATTACTATTAATTTACTGACACTCAAGCCTTTGTGCCGCTACTGATCAGGGTGAAAAAATAGTAAATATTAAGAAAATATTAATTATTAAATACTAAGTTGTCAAAATATCATTACAAAGACAACTTAAAGTCATGAAAGTACTATCAATAAAAATCCGTAACTGCATATTCAAAATTTTAGCGAAATGTTATACTCGTCCCAACCTCTAAGTAATAATTCTGTATTGTGAGGAATATTATTCCTATGTCTGCAAATAAGACAGACAAAATGTTGCGTTGGTTGATAGGTACGACAGTTATATTAGCGATCGCACTGAATATAATTGTTTTTGCTGCCTCCAATAAAAAAGAGTTATCAATTCCGCAGCAAATACAATATAGAACCCAAGCATTAACCACTACTGCCATCATGTTTTTAGGATTAGCAGTAATGATTAATGCTTATTATGCAGGTAAACGGACAGAGGCAATGCAGAAAAATGCGATCGCCTCGGAAAAGAATGTCGAACTGAGTATGCAAAATGCTCAAATTTCCCAAGATAGATTGATTGCAGACAGATTTATGGCTGCTATTACGCAGCTAGGTCATGAAAGAATCGAAACGCGCATCGGGGCAATTTATGTTTTAGAACGCATCGCCCAGGACTTTCCCAAAGAACATTGGACAATCATGGAAATCCTTGCGGCTTTTGTGCGGGAAAATACAGGTATTCCCACAGAAGCCGAACTCTTCAAAGAAGAAGATGCACAGCCGATATATTGGGGCAAACCAAAAAGCAGAGTGCTGACAACAAAGCACGGAGAACGCCACAACAGTGAAGAAGCACCTAAAATCCGTCGGGATGTGCAAGCCGCACTGACAATTATTGGGAGACGTAATTCGTTATTAGAATTAGAAAGTCAAAAATTAGATTTACGCAGCATCGATATTCGGCGAGCAGACTTACTAGGAGCCAATTTAGAAAGGGCAGATTTACGCGGTGCAGACCTTTCCGGCTCAGATTTGCGCGGTTCTAACCTCTCTGGAGTCAACCTCCACAATGCAAAACTGGTGCGGTCAATTCTTTATGAAACTAATTTACAAAAAGCCAACTTGCGAGAAGCCAACTTACAAGGGGCAAACTTGAATCGGGCTAATTTGCAAGGGGCAAACTTGCGTGCAGCAAATCTTCAAAGCGCAAGTCTGCGTACAGCCAACTTACAAGGGGCAAATTTGTATAAAGCTAATTTACAACAAGCAACATTAAAAGTTGCTGACCTTTCTGGTGCAAAGTTATTTTTGGCTAACTTACAAGGGGCAAAGTTGGGTAAAGCAAATTTGCATTTAGCTGGACTGATTGGCGCTAACCTACAAGGAGCGAACTTGAATGGTGCTAACTTGTCTGGGGCAAATTTAAACGCTGCCAAACTCCAGCAAACAGAAGTTTTCTTTGCCAACCTCACCGAAGCGAGTTTGACAGAAGCTGATTTATATCAAGCAAACCTGATGGGAGCCAACTTGAATAGAGCAGTTTTATATGAAGCTAACTTGTCTCAAGCCAACCTCATCGGCGCAAATTTATTTGGGACAAACCTGTGTGATGTCAAATTAGAAGGCGCAATTCTCACAGGGGTGAAAAATTTAGACTCACAACAGATTGGCATGGCAGTAGGCGATCGCACAACCCGTCTACCTGATGATGTCGAAGCCCCCACCCACTGGCGACAATCGAGTTAGAAGGCAGGAGGCAGGGGGCAGGAGGCAGGGGGCAGGGGGCAGGGGAAAATATATTACTCAGCACTTTCAAATCAGCGATTTATGAGAAAATCTTAAAGCCAAACATAAAAAACTCTTTCCCTTAGCCCCTACACCCCATTTTCACGACAGAGGTAATACCACCATTGGAAAAACTCTTAAAAATCTCAAAAATTATTGATACCTGTACTGAAGTTATCGGTCGATTTACCAGTTGGCTCATATTAGTCATGGTCATACTGGGGGTATGGAATGTTGTCGGGCGATATTTGGGGCGATTTACTGGTAGCAACCTCACCTCCAACGCTTATATCGAAGCTCAATGGTATATTTTTGATTTAGTTTTTTTGCTAGGAGCCGCTTACACTCTCAAGCACAACGAACACGTCCGTGTAGATATTTTTTATAGTAATTGGCAACGTCGGCGCAAAGCCATTGCAGATTTAGTAGGTACAATATTTTTCCTGATTCCCTTCTGCGTGATGGTGATAGTTTTTTCATGGGATACAATCATTGCTTCTTGGCAGATTCAGGAAAGTTCACCTGATCCTGGTGGTTTACCACGTTACCCAATCAAAGCGATGATTATTGTCGCCTTTGTATTGCTGATTTTTCAGGGAATTTCTCAGGCAATTAAAAACTGGGCAATTATCCAAGGCAGACTAGAAGCAGAGGAGGAACAACATGACACTGGCTTATGAGTGGCTAGGGCCAATAATGTTTGCGGGTGCTTTGGTGTTGTTATCCTTGGGATATCCTGTAGCATTTTCACTCGGTGGTGTGGCCATTGTATTTGGCTTATTGGGAATTAGCTTGGGTGTCTTTGACCCGATATTTCTCACTGCCATGCCACAGCGGATATTTGGCATTATGGCTAATTACACCCTTTTAGCTATCCCTTACTTTATCTTTCTAGGGTCAATGCTAGAGAAATCTGGCATAGCGGAACGGCTTTTAGAAACGATGGGGATTATGTTGGGACGGTTGCGTGGAGGACTAGCCTTAGCGGTGGTGTTGGTGGGAGCTTTGCTGGCGGCTACTACGGGTGTAGTTGCTGCCACAGTAGTAGCGATGGGTTTGATTTCCCTGCCAATTATGTTGCGCTACGGCTATAACAAACAATTAGCCACTGGTGTCATTGCGGCATCAGGTACTTTAGGGCAAATTATTCCGCCGAGTGTGGTTTTGGTAGTTTTAGGCGACCAACTTGGTGTGTCTGTAGGGAATTTATTTATTGGTTCGGTGATTCCCGGCTTGATGATGGCCAGTGCCTTTGCGCTTCATGTGCTAATTGTGGCATTTTTGCAGCCAGATGCCGCGCCAGCTTTACCAGCAGAAGTGCGGGAAATTGGCGGTAAAGCATTGGGGAAAAGGGTAATACAGGTGATGTTGCCGCCTTTGGTAGTGATTTTACTGGTGTTAGGAAGTATCTTTTTTGGTATTGCTACCCCGACAGAAGCCGGTGCCGTTGGTTGTGTAGGTGCGATCGCTTTGGCTGCTGCTAACGGTAATCTCACTTTATCATCTCTGCGTCAAGTCTGTGATACCACTTTGCGAATCACCAGTATGGTGGTGTTTATTTTATTTGGTTCTACAGCTTTCAGCTTAGTATTTCGGGGATTAAACGGCGATCAATTTATGTTTGATGTCCTCGCCAATCTTCCTGGTGGCAAAGTTGGCTTTTTAGCCGTCAGTATGATGGTGGTGTTTATCCTCGGTTTCTTTATTGACTTTTTTGAGATTGCCTTTATTGTCATACCTTTATTTGTGCCTGTTGCCCAGCAATTAGGCATCGATTTAGTTTGGTATGGTGTAGTGCTGGGAGCAAATCTGCAAACTTCGTTTTTAACACCACCTTTTGGCTTTGCTTTATTTTATCTCCGTGGTGTTGCACCCCCAGAAGTGACTACATCTGATATTTATCGCGGTGTAGTACCATTTATTCTGCTGCAATTGTTAGTTGTATTGTTAATTATTGTCTTCCCGCAAATTGTGAGTTTCTTACCTTCTTTGAGCAGTTAACATCCATGCAAGTATTGATTTATCCCACGCAGAGGAGGCTGCTGATATGAGACACCCCAACCTCTCCCCGTTCACACAAAGGGAGACAAAGCGTAGCTGTGGCAGGGTGGGGTTTAAAAAGCTTTCAACCCTGTTCCCCTTTCTCTATTCCCTGCTATTTTATCTACTATTTAGCCACACTCTCTGGGTTTCGAGATGACTGTACAAGAATGCTATGTAAGGTCTGCAACAAATCTTTTGTTGTATATGGCTTAGGAATAAATTGTTTCACTCCAGGCATTTTGGTTAATTTACTACTGGCTGTCAAACCACTAACAGCAATCACCTTGACTTGAGAATTCATTTTTTGCATCGTACTAATAGCAGTAGCGCCATCCATTGATGGCATCATCATATCCATCAACACAAGGCTAATTTCGTCTTCGTGTTGAGCATAAAGAGCGATCGCTTCAATACCATTACTAGCTGTTAATACTCTGTAGTTGTAAGTTTCTAAAGAAATTTTGGTGGTTTCTAAAATTCCACTTTCATCATCAACTACTAATATTAATTCTCCGTTACCTTTGAGCAATTCTAAGTCTTCCCCTAGTAGGGTATTTGCTACTTCCACTGCTGGCAAGAAAACTTTAAATTCTGTACCTCTGCCAACGTGACTAGCCACATTCACAAAACCGCCATGACTTTGAATTATACCTCTAACAGTAGACAGACCTAATCCCGTACCTTTACCAATTTCTTTGGTGGTGAAAAACGGTTCAAAAATTCTATCAATAATCTCTGACCGCATCCCCATACCTGTATCTGCAATAGTTACTACAATATAAGCGCCGACACGCGCATCCAGATTCATGCGCGCATACTGTTCATCTATTAAGAGATTTTCCGCGGAGATTTTAATATTACCCCCTCTAGGCATGGCATCACGGGCGTTAACTACTAAGTTCATCAGCAGTTGATGAAGATGTGTTGCATCGCCAATCACAGCCCAAAGTCCTGGCTGAATGTTGTGTGTGAATTCAATTGATTTGGGAAAAGTCTCTTGGACAATTTGCTGGATTTCGGAGCATAGATGGCTGACTTGCACAATGCTACGCTGACCGTCCACTCCCCGCGCAAACTGCAAAACTTGCTTGACTAAAGCAGCTCCACGTTTAGAATTAGCTTCGATGGTTTTCAACATCTGCTGATTGCGCTCGTTAGTGTTGGGCATTTTGAGTTGTAGCAGTTGTGCAGCGGTCAAAATTGGAGTCAGAATATTGTTCAAGTCGTGAGCGATACCGCTGGCTAGTGTACCGATGCTTTCTAGACGTTGAGCGCGGAGAATTTGACTTTCTAAATGTTTTTTTTCGGTAATATCAGTATTAACAGTCAAAATTGATGTTGGTTGGTTATGGCGATCGCACATTAATGTCCAACGACTAGCCACAATCACATCCTGTCCTTGTTTGTTAACTTGTTTTAATTCTCCTTGCCAAAAGCCAGACTCAGTTATACTTGCATAAATATTTTGTATTTGCGATAAAGTTTCTGGCGTATACAAAAGCTGATTGACATTCTCTCCCATGACTTCTACAGCTTTCCAGCCATACAAATGTTCAGCGCCTTGGTTCCAAAAACAAATTTGATTATCAAAATCTTTAACGATAATTGCATCGCTAGTAACATCTAACAAAGCTGCTTGTTCGCGGATTTTTTCTTCAACTTGTAAACGTTCGGCAATTTCGGTTTCCAAACGCAAATTTTGCTCTTGCAGGGTTTTGGTAAGGGTTCGCAACTTGAGATGTAGTTGAATTCTGGCTAATACTTCTTGGTGTTGGAGTGGTTTGGTGAGATAATCTACTGCACCCAGTTCAAAGCCTTTGACTTTATCCACAGTTTCTGAAAGTGCTGTCATAAAAATCACAGGAATATCTTGAGTTGCTTCCTTGGCTTTCAGACGACGACAAGTTTCAAAACCGTCGATTCCCGGCATGAGGATATCTAACAAAACTAAGTCTGGTTTACCATATTCTGCTATGGCGATCGCACTTTCGCCGTCTTCAGCAATTAATACTGTAAATCCAGCTTTACCTAAAAAATCAAACAGCATTTCTAAATTAATGGGAGTGTCATCAACAATTAAAATGACACCCGATTTATTAAAATCATTTTTCATAAAGCCTCAGAACACTTTTGGAGAAACTCCAATATTTGTTTCCCTTTAAAACCTTTTGCTAGTTGATATAAACGAGTAGCAAAAGGTTGTAACTCCTCATCCCGTTCTTCTAGTTTGAGCGATTGTTCCGCAATACTTCTTAAGTCACCCCGCATAGCCAAATCTAGCAAAATTGCCAGTTCGTCTGCGGGAGGAGGCACAATCGCAGCCTGAGATGTCAAGTGTAAAGGATAAATTGAACTTTTTTGTTTATCCTTCATCTTTCTTACCTTGTCTTCATATACCCATTCCAATCCTAAGTGAACTTGTAACTTTTCTAAAAGTTCGGCTTTTTGGATAGGTTTGGGGAGAAAATCATCACACCCAACTTTTCGACTTTCTTGTTGATTAAACTCAAACACACTTGCGGATACGGCAATTACGACTATTTCCGGAAAATTTGGTAACAATCTCAGGCGACGGGTAGCTTCAAAACCATCCATTCCTGTCATCACTAAATCCATTAAAATCAAGTCTGGCTGAAATTCAGGTATTTTCTGCAAACAGTCTAAGCCATCACTAGCCGCCAAAACTTCAAACCCTAAAGGCTCTAAAATATTGACCAAAACTGAGCGATTTTCCCACTTATCATCCACAACTAAAATTTTGCGTTTAGCTCCAGCAACACCAATAATATTTAGTTCATTAATATCAACATTGCTCAGTTGTTCAACCTCTGGTAATTCTAAATCTAGCCAAAAAATACTGCCTTTGCCTAGTTCACTTTTAACAAATAATTTGCCACCCATCATCTGCACCAATTGACTGCTAATTGTTAAACCTAGTCCGGTTCCTTCCGTTTTTAAACTATCCTCACCCACTTGTTTAAATGGCAAAAATATGTCTTCTAATTGCTCCTGAGCAATGCCAATTCCTGTATCTTCTACTAAAAAGCGAATTTTCAACTGTGGAGATTGAGCAGCAAGTTTATCTATATCTAATATCCAGTCTCCGTCCTGATTTATAGAGCCGACTTTAAAAGTTATACTACCTTTTTTTGTAAATTTTACGGCATTGCTTAATAAATTAATTAAAACTTGCCGTAAGCGTTTTTCATCACCACAAATTAACTCAGGTAGATAGCCAAGGGGTTGGTAAACTAAACCTATCCCTTTAGTTTCTACACGTAGCCGACAAATTTCTATAACCCCTTCTAAAAATGCTGAAAAATTAAATTTTTTCAACTCTAGCTCCATTTTCCGAGCTTCAATTTTAGAAATATCTAAAATATCATTAATCAATGTTAAAAGATGTTCACCACACTGATGAATAATGTTTACACCATTCCGTTGTTGACTACTCAAAGAGTCATCTGTTTTAAATATTTGTGTATAACCTAAAATTCCATTTAGTGGTGTACGTAGTTCGTGACTCATATTCGCCAGAAATTCGCTCTTGGCGCGGTTAGCATCGGCGGCGACTTCTTCGGCTTTTTGACGTTCTTGAATTTCTTGTTGTAGTTGTAAGTTTCTTGCTTGTAATTCTAAAGTGCGTTCTTTAACTTTTGTTTCTAATGTCCGATTATATTCTGCTAAATCATGATAGAGCCGGGCATTTTCTAAAGAAATTGCTGCTTGTGATGATAAAAGTTGTAAAACTTCTAATCTTGCTGGTGTAAATGCCCCAGCAATTAATTTATTTTCTAAGTAAAGAATACCAACCAAATTACCCTGATTCACAATCGGGCTACATAAAATAGATTTTGGTTGATGCAAGACAATATAATTATCTGTTGTAAATACGCCCTCAGAAGTAGCATCGTTGAGAACAACATTTTCCCGCGATCTCTGCACATAATTAATTAGCGATATTGGCAAATTCTGGCTAGATTCTACCGGAGTTGACTGTCGCACATTGATTTCAGTTTGACCAAACCTACCCGATGCTTCAATAAATAAATTATCGGCTTTAGCTAAAATTAAATACCCTGTTTCTGCTCCAGCATTTTCTAGCAAAATGTGCATCAATTTAGCTAGTAGTTTGTCTAAAACAATTTCCCCAGAAAGAGCTTGGGAGGCTTTCATGACTGTGGCTAAATCAAAAGCTCCACTCATATTGTGATTTATCGAGTGCATCAGCTGATTTTTGTCTAAATTTAGCGTTTGACGTTCCGACAGTCGTCCGACAATTTGGGGATATTTAGCTTCCAAATCTCTCAGCTTGGCGATCGCACCCCAGTTACTATATCCATAGTAAGCATCTGTAAGATATATCTGGGCGACTTTTTCTCTACCACTGGCAAAATAAAACTTTGCGGCTAGTTCATTGGCGAGAGCCTCTTCTTGGATATATCCTTGTGCTTTAGCCCCAGCAATAGCTTTGTCATAATTTGCCATTGCTTGCCAATATTGACCAAGGATGCGGGCTTTTTCTGCCTCAACCAGCTCATACTTATGCTGAAAATTCATCGGTGCATGATCTGCCCATTTCCGCATTTTTGCTTGATTAGTTTGCACTTTATCTAGCAGCAGTTTTTGATGTGTAGATGAAACTGATGGATAGATGGCCAGTTGTGCTAAAGAATCATAGAAATAAAATAATGGCACATTTAACCACCCTGTTACCCCATCTAAATATTGTTCGGCTTTGCTGGCATTTTCCACAGCTTGAGCAAAGTCACCAAATAGATAACAGAGAACTAATTTATTGAGGAATACATAATGAATAATTGTGCGCTCATTTGATTGGATGTGGAATGGTAACAGTTGCTCTTCGTTGTAAGCTTCACCAATTAAAAGGCAAGGTTCTGCTGATAATCCAATTAAATTCAAAACTGCTTGGTGAAAGACTTGATGCCATTTTAGGGCAGTCTCTTGATGAATTTGCGCGATCGCCTTACCATATTTTGCCATTTCCTGTTCTAGGTTGGTTAATTCCCCACCACTCCAGTAGGCATATTGACACTTATTAGCGGCTGAATAACCTGTATGTACTAAATCCCCAGCTTCTAATCCACTCAAGTAAGCATCTTCTAAAAGTGGTAAAGCCTCTCTCGCATGATGTTTCCAATGAATTATAAAAGTGCCAACTTTAAATAAAACTTGGCTTCTCACTTCATAAGCATCTAAGCATTCTAATAAGCTTAAAGCTAATTTGCCAATTTGATAAACCGCTTCAATATCTTGTGATAAACCACTCAAAACTACACCAAAATCAGCAAAACCACTCGCTGAAAACGGTGTATTTCCATACTGAATAGATAAGTTTACTTGTTGACAAGCCATCAAAATAAATAATGCAGGTGCAGATTGATAAGCAGCAGGTACTAAACTTGCTATTAGTCTCATTGCTGCTCGTTTGTGAGCATCTGTCATTGAAGGCGAATTAATTAAATCTTCTATTCCTTGACCTGCTAAATAAGTTGTAGTTTCTTGAATAGCTTGCTGAATATCTAACTCAGTCGGTGCTTGGTTGAGTGTTACTCCTAACATTTCCAAAACTTCTAAACCAAGCTTTACTGCTGCAATTAGTTTTCTTTGGACTTCACAACTTTTGATGCGTAACTCATAAATCTTCACTTTTTCCAGTTGCGTTTTAGCTTGTTGTAATACTACTTCAGCTAATAACTCCATTTGCTCAAAGTCACCGTCTAAAAATGCCGCTTCTGCTGCTTCTTGATATAAGTTTAATGTTAATTCATATTGCTGATGCCAACTGACAGTTGTTAATAAGCTCAAAGCTATATTGCAATAACGCACAGCAGACTCATACGCGGCAGCGGCTTTCGCTTTTTTACCTGCAATTAGATTGAGTTCAATCAACTCATATTTTGCTGAATCTGAGGTTAGTAAATCGATACCATAATTTAAGTGATTTACTAAAGAAAAAATATGTTCTTTTTGTTCTTCTCGTGATGTTTGTTGTAAAAGTAATCGACCAATTTGGAAATGCGTAGCTTTTTTTTCCACATCAGGAATTAGCAAATAAGATGCTTGCTGTACACGGTCATGTAAAAACTTGTAGGTAATTGGTTGCTGTAACGAGTCTGTTAGTAATTTTGCTTCTGGCTGTTCATTCAAAACTAGAGGTATTTTATAAGACGCATCTAAAGGTAAAATCAACCCTGCTTGTAAAGCCTCCCAAAGTTCCGCTGCTGTTGCTGTCCATGATTTTTGGTTAACAATACTCAAAACATCTAAATTAAATTTATTGCCGATACAAGCAGCTAATTGCAAAATTCTTTGGGTAGTAGGTGATAATTTTTGAATTTGATTGACCATCAATTCAATGACATTATCGGTAATCTCAATATTTTTGATCAGGGCAAGATTCCACTGCCAAGATGCTGTATTAAAATCAAAAAACAATAAGTTTTCTTGATAAAGAGATTTGAGCAGTTGGGTAACA
This sequence comes from Nostoc sp. C96, assembly GCF_059384975.1. Classification (NCBI taxonomy): domain Bacteria; kingdom Bacillati; phylum Cyanobacteriota; class Cyanophyceae; order Nostocales; family Nostocaceae; genus Nostoc; species Nostoc sp. C96. Next base: position 5,950,937 of record NZ_CM182020.1, read on the forward strand.
AAAAATGGATTACCTTGGGTTTTATTAAAGATTAAATTAGCTATTTCTAGTGACTCTTCTGTGTGACTTTTAAGTGTATCACTAACTAATTGTTGGATATGCCAAATTTCTAAAGGCTGAAGCACAATATGATTGACATTTATCCCAATTTTTTGTATTTCCTCTATAGTTAAGATTAAGGGATGAGTCGGACTCACTTCATTATCACGATATGCACCTATTAATAATAAATATTGACTCTCTCTGTCACTCATCAGTATTTGAATTAACTTGAGAGATGCTACATCTGCCCATTGTAAGTCATCCAAAAAAATTACTAGTGGATGTTCTGCTTGCGAAAATACATCAATCAATTGTTGAAATAATCTATTAAAGCGGTTTTGCGATTCATTAATTCCTAATGCTGGGATTTCAGGCTGAGTCCCGATAATTTTTTCGACATCAGGAATCACATCAATAATCACTTGACCGTGAACACCAACTGCTGATAAGATTTTGCTTTTCCAGTTGGTTATTTTTTCAGTACTTTCTGTTAATATCTGGCGGATTAATTCTTGAATAGCTTGAATCAATGCCGCATAAGGTATATGGCGTTTATACTGGTCAAACTTCCCATAAATAAAATAACCATTCTGGCGAATAATGGGTTTATAAACTTCATTAACTAAAGAAGATTTACCAATTCCCGAATAACCGCTAACTAACATTAATTCAGTTGTACCTGAACTAACTCGCTCAAAGATATTTATCAATTGAGCAACTTCTTGCTTTCGCCCATAAAGTTTTTGTGGTATCAGCAATTGACTAGATAAATCAAGTTGACCAACAACAAAATTCTCAATTTTACCAGTTGCTTGTAGCTGGTTTAAACATAATTCCAAGTCAGCTTTTAAACCCAAGGAACTTTGATATCTTTCCTCGGCAGTTTTAGCTAATAATTTCATAATAATATGAGAAACTGCTGGAGGAATTTGAGCATTTAAGGCTTGAGGTGGTATGGGAATTTTAGCAATATGAGAATGAATTATTTCTAAGGGGTCATTTACCTCAAAAGGCAGTTTGCCAAGCAAAATTTGATATAATGTCACACCTAAAGAGTACAAATCAGTGCGATAGTCTATTGAACGGTTCATTCTCCCAGTTTGCTCTGGGGACATATAAGCAAGACTACCTTCTAGCAAATTGAGATGATTCACTGTCTGAGTTTCTTGATATAGGCGTGAAGCACTACTAAAATCTATAATTTTGATTTGATTAGTATTAGGATTAATTAAAAGATTACGAGGTTGGATATCTTGATGAATAATTTGATTTTGATGTAACTGAGATAGTGTTAAGGCTAAGTGAATTGCTATTTGTAAAAAATTGTGTAATTCTAAAGTGTTTGTGTTAATAAAATCCTGAAGTATTTCGCCAGGAAAATCTTCTAATATCAGCGCTAGTCCGTTTTGTGTACTTTCTAAAGCGAGAGGTTGAATCACTCCTGCTATTGCCAAAGATTGCAGTATTTGATACTCGTATCGAATGCGAGTGATTTGCTCGATTGTAGGATAAGCAGTTTTAAAAGTTTTGATGATTACTGATATTTGTGCAGATTCTTTAAACGCACGGTAAATACAGGTATTTATGTCATCATAAAGAACTTTGATGAGATTGTATTCGGCAAGAATAATACTCATATTTATTTTGTCACTTGCGTGAGCTAAATCTTGACCTCAGTGTTCAACGCACTATTTTGGTATTACTAAAGAATTTTTTAATGTGATGCTCAATAAATAATCTTCTGGTGGACAATGCTGATAACATCAAAATTGGCTCTTTTGGAACTAACAGCATTGCCCACCTAGAAAAATGGGGATAAATCATGGGTATAGAACTGATGTATCTTCATCCTAATACAAATAAACTGCTTTGATTGACTATTTTTTGGGCGATCGCCACCCAGATAAATAACTGCACTCAACAGCAAACTTATATCCCCACACAAAGCACAGCTGCGTGTGGGGAAACTATTACTTGCTATTAGTAGAAGTGACAAAATTGGCGTAACTCAATTCATTCACACGATTCCAGTTATAAACTTGTTGGCGAAAGTTTTTCCACTGTTCGTAAACTTGTTTAAAGTTGGGATCTTTACTGGCATTTTCTTCATATATCTCAATAGCAATTCGCTGTGCAGCTTGTAATATATCTTGGCTATAGGGAGTGAGTTGTGTACCGCCAGCAATCAATCTCGCAAGTGCTGCACCATTCAAAGTATCGTACTCAGTGAGCATATTCATATTGGCTTCAAAAGTGGCTGTCTTGAAGATTTCTTGATACTCTTTGGGTAACTTGTTCCAAGCATTCAGATTTACTAATACATCCAAAGATGGCCCTGGTTCCCACCAACCTGGATAGTAATAATATTTCGCAGCTTTATTTAAACCCAGTTTCTCGTCATCGTAAGGGCCTACCCACTCAGCCGCATCAATTGCACCCCGGTCAAGTGACAAATAAATTTCGCCTCCTGGTAAAACTTGTACATTCACACCCAAACGCGACATTACTTGTCCGCCTAAGCCGGGAATTCGCATTTTTAAACCTTTGAGGTCGTCTAAAGTTTTAATTTCTCTTTTAAACCATCCCCCCATCTGCGCCCCAGTGTTACCAGCGGGAAAATTAATAATGTTAAAACTGGCGTAGATTTTCTGAATCGCTTCTAAGCCACCGCCATGATATAACCAAGCATTTTGCTGTTGGGCATTTAAACCAAAGGGTACAGAGGTAGCGAAAGCTAAAACCGGACTTTTACCAATGTAATAATAACTGGCTGTGTGACCACATTCTACAGTTCCGGCTTGGACAGCATCTAAAACTTGCAGTCCTGGGACTAACTCACCAGCGGCGAAGGGGGTAATTGTAAAACGACCGTTAGTCATTTGCTTAACACGCTCTGCAACTACTTTTGCACCAATAAAAGTCCCCAAACTTTTAGTCCAACTAGTGGCCATACGCCAGCGAACAGTTGGGAGTCCAGCTTGCACTCCGGGAGATGTAGTGCTACGACTACAAGCCGCTAGGGTAGCAGCCGTGGCTGTGGCTAAAGCAGCTGTGTTTAAAATCTTTCGGCGTTTCATCATGCTTGGTAATGTTAATAATTGACTGTCAACATCGCAGTCTTTAAATTTTCACACCTTTGCGATCGCCTACTTCACTTTCTCAAGCTAACTTCTTTTATGACAAATTCTGCAAACCAAGTTTATCCGGTTATTTGGCACAACGATTCAGTCTCACTCATTGACCAAACCCGTTTACCTAATGAGTACGCCTTTGTCGAAATTCACCGCAGTGAAGATATGGCGCTGGCGATTAAAACCATGATTGTGCGGGGTGCGCCAGCAATTGGTGTGGCTGCGGCCTATGGTATGTATCTTGGGGCCAGAGAAATTATCACCAGCGAACGCACTGAATTCTTAAATAAATTAGAAAAAGTCGCCCAATTATTACGAGAGACTCGTCCCACGGCGGTAAACTTATTCTGGGCAATTAGCCGGATGTTAAATACTGCCCACGCCACTGAAGGAAGCGTCGAAGATATCAAAGAAGTTTTATTTCACACAGCCCAAGTCATTAATGCGGAAGATTTGCAAACGTGTCAGGCAATGGGTGATCATGGTTTAACGGTGTTGCCTAAAACACCCGAAAAACTCACTTTACTGACTCACTGTAATGCTGGCGCGTTAGCAACTGCGGGTTACGGTACAGCCTTGGGTGTGGTGCGTTCTGCTTGGCGCGAAGGGCGCTTAGAACGTTTATTTGCCGACGAAACCCGTCCTCGGTTACAAGGTGCAAAACTCACCGCTTGGGAATGTGTGCAAGAAAATATACCTGTGACTTTGATTACCGATAACATGGCCGCCCATTGTATGCAGCGGGGTTTGATTCATGCTGTAGTTGTGGGGGCTGATCGCATTGCGGCGAATGGTGACACAGCCAATAAAATTGGTACCTATAGTTTAGCGATCGTTGCCAAAGCCCATAATATACCCTTCTTTGTTGCGGCACCGTTTTCTACCGTTGATTTTGCCTTAGCTAATGGTAGTCTCATCCCCATTGAAGAACGTCACCCAGAGGAAATTTACCAAGTTGGGGACACAAGACTCACCCCAGAAGGTGTGGAATTTTACAACCCAGCTTTTGATGTCACCCCAGCCGAGTTAATCACAGCCATAATTACAGAAAATGGAGCATTTGCACCTGGCGATTTAGCTAAGTACCAGTTAAAACAGTGTGTTAACTAACTATCATTACTGTTTTTATGCAAACTCTCATTCAGCGTCGGTGGGAAAAATACCAGACTCCAACAAACAAAAATTCTCCCCGATGCAAAAGCCTGCTTTCTCATATATTTATGGCAGGCATTTTTTTCAGCAGTTTTTCCCCATTGATACCGACATCTGCTGTTGGTCAAATTAACAGTAAACTAGCTAATTCAAGCCTTGGTCAACAACTTTTACAAGAAGTCTCACAATGCGCTGAAGCTAAAATTTCTCATCAACAGCCAATTGATCAAACAGAATCAGAAGCTATTGCTACAAAGTGTGCTTTGCAAATTCTGACTCTAGGGTCAAATGAAGAATTTCGTCCTGATGCTTTTGATCGCGTCGCGGCTTTTATGGAAGCCGTTGGTGTGAAACTTCCTCAATCTACTAGCCAAGGACAAGCCAAGGTAAAACTTAACTTTAATGGAGAAAGTTCTATTTTTAGAATTCCTGTCCGCGTTGGTAGACAAACTCAAACTTTTATATTAGATACAGGTAGTGGACAGACAATTATTAATACTCAAATTGCTCAACAGCTAGGGCTTAAAAGCAAACCTGTGCCGAATGGACTTTTGGAATATAAACCAGTCATTGGCAATAACTTCAAAAATCTAGATGTTAAGGTTCATGCTTTACCAGTTTTAGGCGTAAATTCTGCCACTGTTTCTGGAATTCAGGGTTTAGAATTACCTACATACGCACTACCAAAAGATATCTCTGGAGTTTTAGGACTGGATTTTTTAAGTAAATTCGATGTTGTCCTCAATCCTAAAAAACAACAATTGCAACTTTTACCACCTTCCAACTTTGTTGCTGATGCTATCCCCCTTAAAGGAAGCTTTGGTATTTTAACTGCTCAGGTTTATATTAACGGTCAAGGGCCTTTTACTTTTGTTGTGGATACAGGAGCCTATACAATAGCTGTTTCCAAATCTGTAGCTCAAAAATTAGGCATTGACGATCGCAACGCCCAAACATCAGAAATCTTTGGTTTTGGCGGAAGGGAAACAGTCAAAAAAATTAAATTGACTAAGTTGCAAATTCAGCAACATCAAGTAACTGAAATTGATGCTGTTATTGTTGAACAAAGTAATATCCTTAAGCTCCCTGGTGTAGAAGGTATTATTGGTCAAAACTTTCTCAACAAATATCAACAACATTGGCGCTTTGGCAAACCCAATGCACTAGGAGTTGTGGAATCGGGAAGTTTAGTTTTAACACCTTAGAGGCAGAAGGCAGGAGGTAAGAATATTACTATTGTGGGCATTCATGCTTTCAAAATTAATTATTGAACATTACCAAATCCTTGCACAACCGTAACACATCCTACTTGTACTTTATAAATAAACTCTAACTATGAACAAACCTAGCTTCATCAGTGGATTAATTATTTGTCTAATTTGGAATAGCGGTTGTACTAATTCCTCTACAGAAGTTAGCCAAGAAACCCCGACAACTAAATCTGAAATTACGCAGAGTCCTAGCCCAAGCTCAACAGTTACTGCATCTCCTGAAGCAACTTCCACAACAGAGGTTTCGCCATCCGAAAACCCAGAAACATCGACAAAAGCTTTACCAACTATTGGTACAGTAAAAGAACTAATCAACGGTGATTTATTGTGTTATGCCACATTAACTGATGAACAAGGAATTGAACATCAGGTAGGTGCATCCTTTGAAATTTGTGCAGAATCGGCGAAATTTTTAAACAAAAAAGTCCGTGCGTCTTACACAATTGAATCGGTAAGTGATTGTCAAAGTGCTGAACCATGCGGCAAAACTAAAAAAGAATCAATCATTACCAAGATGGAAGTTGTGACTCAATAAAAAATATAGCTGACCAAGGATGCGAAACTAATCTAGAGTATTCATGTATAAAAAACCATTTAAACTAAAAACTTGGGCTATTCGTTTTGCTTGGTTTTTTGTGATTATTGGAGTAGCATTTCTCTATTTATATCCCGTAATTAGTTGTAGAATTTGGCATGATCAAACTGCTTGTGAAACTGAGAAGTGGCAGCAGCGTAATTTACCCAATACTTAATTTTATGACTCAGGCCATATTCTATCTCCAGTAATAGAATCAAATACGAATAACTGAGTTAAATCTAATTGTACAGATAAGCGATCGCCCACATTCACCCTGACATTTCCACCAATCTGCACATTCAATAACACTGTCGAACCAGGTAAACTTGCTCTAATTAAAGTTTCTCTCCCCAAAGGCTCAACCACCTTCACTTCTACCGAAAGTGCTGTTAGCGGTAGCGGGAGTTGAGCAGCGTGCTGAGTGGTGAGTGGTGAGTGTTGAGTCACCGAAGTTTGCTCAACGGGGGGAACCCCCGCACGCAACTTCTCGCTGAGTGGTGAGTTATTGTTAATAGAAATATGTTCTGGACGAATACCCAAATCATAATTCTGCCCTGGATGCAGTTGTAATTTTTCCTTTATAAGTTCGGGAACTGCAATTAATTGTCCACTAGCATCAAAGCCATCATTGGTATATTTTGCTGACAAAATATTCATTGGTGGATTGCCTAAAAAAGTTGCCACCATTTGATTAGCTGGAAGCGCGTAAATGCTTTGGGGTTCGCCAATTTGTTGAATTCTCCCACGATTCAGCACGACAATTTTATCAGCCAAGGTCATCGCTTCAACTTGGTCGTGGGTAACATAAACCGTAGTAATTCCCAACTCTTGATGAAGTTGTTTTAATTCGGCTCTGGTGTCATCACGCAATTGAGCATCTAAATTAGATAAAGGTTCATCTAATAAAAATACTTGAGGTTCACGGGCGATCGCTCTCCCTAATGCTACCCGTTGTTGCTGTCCACCAGAAAGTTGTTTGGGCTTCCTCTCCAAAAGATGTTCTAAAGAAAGCGATCGCGCCACCGTCCCCACCCTTTCCTGAATGAGTTTCGCATCCACCTTCCGCATCTGCAACCCAAAGGCGATATTTTCCGCCACCGTCATGTGCGGATAAAGGGCATAGTTTTGAAACACCATCGCCACATCGCGCTGTCTGGCGGGGATGTTATTCATTAAGCGATCGCCTATAAATAGTTTGCCAGAAGTGGCAGTTTCTAAACCCGCGATCGTCCGTAAAATTGTCGATTTCCCGCAACCAGAAGGCCCAACTAACACCCAAAATTCGCCATCGGGAATTTCAAAAGTAATATCTTCGATGGCGGTGACGTTATTAAACCGACGTTTAATTTCTTCAAGACGTACTTTTGCCATTATTTAATTTGATATTGTGAATGTGTAATTGTTAGGCATATTACCCTATTTTTTCATTAGAGCAATGCGATAAACTCCTCCCTGGTAAGTTCGGCATCTCGTAGTATTTTTCGTAGCAATCCTCTGCCAATCGTTTTACCAGCATGAACAGGAATAGTAACTAAGCGTCCATCTTCATGTTCCATTTGTACATGACTGCCTTTTTGACGCACCTCTTGGAATCCAAATTTTTCTAGTGCCTTAATCACTGTTTTACCAGTTAGGCTGGGTAGTTTTGGCATTAGATTACTACTTTTTGAACACCTATAAATTCTGAGATTGCGTCATCTGTTTCTGTTTCTAAACATAGTTCAATGACCTCTTTAATATTGACCATTAACTCATCAATTGTTTCTCCTTGGCTATAGCATCCTCTTAGCTGCGGGACTTCTCCGACATAATAGCCATCTTCATCCCGTTCAATAATGACGTAAAATTCGCGTTTGATGTTATTCCGCATAATTTAATTTTACGGTGCTACTAATTTCATTCTTCACACTTCACACTTCATGCTTTATTCGTCCACGCCGGATGAGCAAATAAAGATGCAATTACACGCACTCCCCGCAGTTGATTTGATAAAGGTAAATGACCTTTTGGCGCACTCAAATCCCAAATAAAGCTATTAGGATAACGTGTCCAATTATTACCATCTTTCCAGGCAATTTTCGGCCAGAAATTATCCCAATTTTTTCCGAGGCTTAACCAAATTTCGCGCTGTACTGCAAAGCCAAATTTCCCTTCCGAATGAACTAACCACAAATTATTAATGGTATGTAAGTCAGTTACAGGGAAATTGTCAACTTCCGTAAAATACAGCCATTTGCGTTTGACAGCCGTTGGCCCTGCTACTTCGCACATTTTCTCAATAGTCATGCGATCGGCTGCTTGGAAGTCTTGAGCAGCAAGTAACTGTTGTAAAGGTTTGTAATTGATCCCTGCCTCTGATTTTAGAGGTACAATGCCTTCAGGAAAATTTGTTTGGAGAAATTCTCTGGCGTTTGGTGCATCAGAGTTGTAAAGGACTTGGTAAGCTTTACCATCAATCCAAGTTGCTGGGGACTCACGACGTTTCAGCAAAAATTCCATCAACACTTCTAATCCCTGATTACCTAAGTCGGCTAACTGTGGGATGATTTGTTGTTGGACTTGAAGAGATCCAGCGATTAAGCGTTGTCGGAGGGAGTCGATGTCATTAGCAGTGCCTGATACAATCATTGGGTCTGTCATGCCATTACTCGTGTTAGCGGTCAGTGAACAAGCGATCGCTATCGTGGATTCTTGATGATGAAACACTGATAGCGAAAAGTAGTTTACTATTTTTGATCGTACAAAATTGCGACAGTTTCGCTGAAATCCCGAAATGCTATACAAAGGGAATAGGGGGAAAATCTGCATATTTAACGACTAGAAGCTAGGAAATAGAGGCTAGAACCTAGGCAAGATGAAGGATTAAGGCTGAAGGTGAAATTTATATTTGACACTTCATACTTCATACTTCATACTTCATACTTCATACTTCATACTTTTTATGTTTTTGTGGAGTGTTTAAACTATGTACAACAAGATTACCCCCCCAACAAGTGGATCAAAAATCACCTTTAAAAATGGTGAGCCGATTGTGCCTGACAATCCAATTATCCCGTTTATTCGAGGCGATGGAACAGGTATTGATATCTGGCCTGCTACCCAAAAGGTACTAGATGCGGCAGTAGCTAAAGCGTATCAGGGTAAACGCCAGATTAGTTGGTTTAAGGTTTACGCTGGTGATGAAGCTTGTGATTTATACGGCACTTACCAGTATTTGCCCGAAGATACTCTCACGGCGATTAAAGAATACGGTGTGGCTATTAAAGGCCCATTGACCACTCCAGTGGGTGGTGGGATTCGTTCGTTAAACGTAGCACTACGTCAAATTTTTGACTTGTATGCTTGCGTGCGTCCTTGCCGTTACTATGCGGGTACGCCTTCACCCCACAAAAACCCTGAAAAACTGGATGTAATTGTTTATCGAGAAAATACCGAAGATATATATTTGGGAATTGAATGGAAACAAGGTAGTGAAATTGGTTCACGCTTAATTTCCATCCTCAACAAAGAACTCATCCCCGCCACCCCAGAACACGGTAAAAAGCAAATTCCCCTCGATGCCGGGATCGGGATTAAACCCATCAGCAAAACAGGTTCTCAGCGTCTAGTACGTCGCGCCATCAAACACGCCTTGACTTTACCCAAACAAAAGCAACAGGTAACGCTGGTGCATAAGGGTAACATCATGAAGTACACCGAAGGCGCTTTCCGCGATTGGGGTTATGAACTCGCCACCACTGAGTTTCGTCAAGAGACAGTCACCGAACGGGAATCTTGGATTTTAAGCAACAAGGAGAAAAATCCGAATCTTTCCCTTGAAGACAACGCCCGTCAAATTGACCCTGGTTTTGATGCCCTCACCCAAGAGAAAAAAGAACAAATTGTCAAGGAAGTGGAAACAGTTCTTAACTCAATTTGGGATAGCCACGGCAATGGCAAGTGGAAAGATAAAGTCATGGTCAATGACCGGATTGCTGACAGTATTTTTCAACAAATCCAAACCAGACCAGATGAATATTCAATTCTGGCGACAATGAACCTCAACGGCGATTACTTGTCGGATGCAGCCGCCGCCATTGTTGGTGGTTTAGGTATGGGGCCAGGCGCGAATATTGGCGATGCTTGCGCCGTTTTTGAAGCAACTCACGGTACCGCACCCAAGCACGCAGGCTTAGACAAAATTAACCCTGGTTCAGTGATTTTGTCTGGCGTGATGATGTTGGAATATCTGGGTTGGCAAGAAGCCGCCGACTTAGTTAAGAAAGGTTTAGGAGATGCGATCGCCAATAGTCAAGTTACTTACGATTTGGCACGGTTACTCGAACCACCTGTAGAACCTCTCAAATGTTCTGAATTTGCCGACGCAATTATCAAACATTTCGGTTAATTTTAGTTAACCTTTAGGGCGGGTTTTTCCCGTCCTAAAATCAATTCATTTATTGCTTATTGCATAATAATTCATATAAATTTTAAGTATTGAGAAAGAATTAAATATAAAAGTTAATCAAATAAATCCCATTAGTTCAAACTACAAATAATTGGTTAGAAGACATTGGTTTAGGCGTTACCTTGTGGACTGGAGAATTTGAAGGGAGAAATAACACTTGGTTGCGCTGGTGTGACCAAGCAGGTAGTATTTGACTGACTGGTGATGAACACGCCAAATTATACCATTTTGGATTTTAGATTTTGGATTTTGGATTGATAAAGGGTTTACTGGTAAGCTGTTCAGAAATCCATTTGTCGCAATCATTTTTCAAATTGGTATTACTAGCCGAGAGATTAAAAGCTTTGGGTGTAGACCCTGGTAGTATTTAACCTAAATTTAACTATATTTATTTTTGTGTTTAAGCCATAAAGATGATTTTTTGTAGCCTAAATCTATGACAATAAAAATTGACAACAAATTGCGTAGATTTGCTGTAAAAAATTCTTATGACTCTTAACCGCAGACATTTCTTATTTTTACTGGGTGCAGGTGCAGGTAGTTTTGCATTAGATTCTTTGGCGTTGGCTGATAAATCACCTGTTAGTCAAGCACCAAGCACTACAGGCGTAATTGAACTACCACCTTTACCTTATGCTTACGAAGCATTAGAACCACACATTGATGCGAAAACAATGCAGTTTCATCACGATAAGCACCATGCAGCTTATGTGAAAAACTTGAATGCTGCTTTAGACAAACACCCAGAACTGAAAAACAAACCTGTTGAAGAACTGTTACGCAAACTTGGCAAAGTTCCGGCAGATATCCGTACAACAGTCCGCAATAATGGTGGTGGTCATGTTAACCACTCAATGTTTTGGAAAATTATGAAGCCGGAGGGAGGCGGAGAACCAACAGGAGAAATAGCTACTGCAATTAATCAAAATTTTGGTAATTTTGCAGCCTTTAAAAAGCAATTTAACGAGGCTGGTGCTGCACGTTTTGGTAGTGGTTGGGTTTGGTTAGTTCGTAACAAAAATGGCAAGCTAGAAATTGCAACCACAGCTAATCAAGATAATCCCATTAGTGAAGGTAAATATCCCATTCTCGGTAATGATGTCTGGGAACATGCCTATTATCTCAACTATCAAAACCGCCGCGCTGATTATTTAACAGCATGGTGGAATGTTGTTAACTGGGATGAGATTAACAGCCGATTTGCGGAAGCAAATAAATTTGCTTACTAAAGTTAATTTGTAAATACAAAGAGAAGTAGAGACGTTGCATACAACGTCTCTACAACAACCATTAAATTGTGTATTCAGCAAGAAACGATCGCTTTAGTCAGAAAGATTAGGATATTGTGTAATTTTACCTACTGCCTTCTGCCTCCTGCTTTCTCCCTCCTTTCAGATCACAATCCTAATGCTTTGCGTGTACCTGGCCCGACAATACCATCTGGTGTTAAACCTTGCTTGTTTTGAAAAGCTGTCACAGCATTATCTGTAGCAGCACCAAATATTCCATCGGCTTTAAGATTAAATCCTTTTTGGATGAGAGCTTTCTGCACAGCAATTACATCATCTCCTTGCATGGGTGGCTCAGTCAGAAATAAAATTCTTGGCTGTCCAGAAACAGAATTAGGTTGAGATAAAGCTCTCATTTCTGATTGGATAATAGGAAATTTGGCATCCCAAGTAGCAGCATCTCTGACATTTAACCCATCATCAATATGAACTGAATCTGCGGGGGTAAAATCTCCTCCCCATCGTAGCATCGGATCATTACGGATGCTTTGAATAAAGTTTTGAATTGCTTGTGGCAGATTTTTTAAGTTGCTTTTGTCGAGAGCGTCACTGTTAAATAGCTTATCTCCTAGGGAAACATTCATATCAATGCCATGACCGATTAAATGATTTGACCGACTAGCGGGACGGACAATTGCGCCTGAGACTACGCCACCTTGTAAGCGAGTAGAACTAGTGACATAAAGTTTGATACCAGCATCAGTCGCAAATTGATCAACTTTTTCTAGGGAGTCAAAAAACTCAATGTCTGCTAAAAGAGGTTTACCTATAAATCGAGGTGATTTAAATGCTTCTAATTTAGTTACCATAATTACCTTGATTTGGGATGCAGTAGTTAATTCTTTGGAAACCATCTCTAGTGATGGAGGGATTGAGACTAGATAATTATGGATTTATAATATTTCTCATACCTTTAGTAGTAGCCTTAAGTATAATTTTGGCTTTTTAGCTTTTTTTAGATGGAACTATTAAGAAATATCAATTGATGTAAAGCGATCGCGCACATTTAAAGCAGTATCAGAAAAGTCACTAAATACGCCATCAACGCCTAAACTAAAAAATAGTTCATATTCTCCTTGGGGATTACCTTGACAGTCTAGAGGTAAAAAGCTGTCTTCGTTGCGAAAAGTCCAGATATGTACCTGTAAACCAACAGCATGGGCATTTTGTAGCACAGATGTGGGCGATCGCAATTTATTTTTATGATCTCTAGGAACTAAAATATCTTTGTGAATGCCAATTGCTTGGGCGTATTTAGCAATTTCTTCTAACCCTGATTTTGTCACTAAATCCGTATAGGTGCGAATATCACCACTAACAACAAAATCATACGGTTGACCAGTAAGATTGATTAACTGCACTAAAGGTAAATGAGTTTTTTGGGATAAACATTGTAAGTTACTCACTTCAAAAGATTGAATAAAAATTGGTGAGTTTTTTTCGTGATAACCGTTAGCTTGTAAGGTTTTAAGTAAAGGTTCTTCTAAAGCTAAATTTATATTTCTAAAATAAGTAGGATGCTTTGTTTCAGGATAAATCCCAATATCGCGCCCCAATTGTTTACTATAATTTTTGGCTAAATCAATAATTTCTTGTAATGTCGGAATTTCCCATAAATCATCATAAACAGTATTTTGCCGACGTAATTGAGGGATTCTTTCTTTGGCGCGTAATGTTTTGATTTCGGCTAGTGTAAAGTCTTCTGTAAACCAGCCAGTTTTGATTTCACCATCGATAATTTTAGTTGTGCGCCGTTGAGCAAATTCAGGATGTTTTGCAACATTAGTGGTTTCTGAAATTTCGTTTTCGTGACGAGCAATTAAAACACCGTCTTGAGTTGAAACTAAATCTGGTTCAATGTAGTCTGCACCAAAGTTAATTGCTAATTCGTAAGCGGCTAAAGTATGTTCTGGGCGATAGCCACTAGCGCCGCGATGAGCAATAATGATGGGTTTTTTATTCATGAGGCTGATTGTATGTGTGGTAAATAAGAAATATTTATCTCACGCAGAGGCGCAAAGAGTTATAGCAAAGTTATTTGTTTAGTTGGCAGAATCAGAATTTATGCAGCAGGTCTATTTATGGGCATTTTTTTAACAAATGTTAATATTGGGTGACGGGATGCGATCGCCTATTCCTTCTTGCTCATGCCTTTTGATACCCAAGAAGATTAACCTAGAATTATCCCAACAAATAAAATTATATTTGCTTAGTATCGTTCCATAAGTATAATGATCCAGACTCAGCCTCAACTCAAACGCATAGAAGAATTACGCCAGCTTTTGCAACAAGCTAGTTACGCCTATTATGTTTTAGACGCACCCATCATGGAAGATACCGTCTATGACCAGCTATACCGCGAATTGCAACAGTTAGAAACTCAGAATCCAGAATTAGTTACACCCGACAGTCCCACTCAGCGGGTGGGTGAAAGAATCCGCCACACACTTTACCTCGGTACGCCACAATATCCCCCTGTACAGCTTGGAGAATGCTTTTAATATTGATGAGTTGCAAGCTTGGGATCAACGTTGGCGGCGACAACTCCCGACAACCGACGCGGTAAAATATGTCTCGGAATTGAAAATTGATGGTTCGGCTTTGGCGCTGACTTATCAAGATGGTGTGCTAGTTAGGGGTGCAACTAGAGGTGATGGGGTTACGGGTGAAGAAATTACCCAAAATGTGCGAACAATTCGTTCTATTCCTTTGCGCTTAAACTTTGATGGGATAGAACCGATAGAAAGAATAGAAGTGCGCGGTGAAGCATTTTTACCGTTGGAAGTGTTTAAGCAAATCAACGAAGAACGGCAAAAAGCAGGCGAACAGTTATTTGCGAACCCCCGCAACGCCGCCGCAGGTACACTCAGACAGTTAGATTCTCGCATTGTGGCGCGGCGACGGTTAGATTTCTTTGCTTACACTCTGCATATTCCGGGGATGGATGATGCGAGTATTGCCAATACCCAATGGGAAGCCTTGGAATTATTACAAAAAATGGGTTTTCGGGTAAATCCCAACCATCAACTGTGTGAGTCTTTGCCAGAAGTGGCACAATACTACAAATACTGGGATACGGAAAGATTGAATTTACCCTACATGACCGATGGTGTAGTGGTCAAACTCAATGCTTTTAAACTGCAAGAACAGTTAGGGTTTACCCAAAAATTCCCGCGCTGGGCGGTGGCGTTGAAGTATCCAGCCGAGGAAGCACCCACCCGTGTGGAAAATATCGCGGTGAATGTGGGTAGAACTGGGGCGTTAACACCTTTAGCAGAGATGCGCCCGGTACAATTGGCGGGGACAACAGTTTCTCGCGCTACTTTACATAATAGCGATCGCATTGCCCAATTAGACATCCGCATCGGTGATACTGTGATTGTTCGCAAAGCTGGGGAAATTATTCCCGAAGTGGTGCGGGTAATTAAAGAACTGCGTCCGGCTGACACGGAACCCTTTGTTATGCCTAGCCACTGCCCTGTTTGCGATCAAGAAGTGGTGAGAGAATCAGGAGAAGCCGTGACTCGTTGCGTCAATGCTTCTTGTGCAGCTATTCTCAAAGGTTCCATTGAACATTGGGTCAGCCGGGATGCTTTAGATATAAAAGGCGTGGGTGAAAAATTAGTGCATCAATTGGTAGATAAAGGCTTGGTGCATTCTGTAGCTGATTTGTATGATTTGACAGAAGCACAATTGCTGAGTTTAGAAAGAATGGGGGAAAAATCGGCACAGAAATTAGTAGAAGCGATCGCCCAATCAAAAAATCAACCTTGGCATAGGGTATTGTATGGTTTAGGCATTCGTCATGTTGGCAGTGTCAATGCTCAACTCATCACCGAAAAATATCCCGCCGTTGAGAAATTAGAAGCAGCCAAACAATCAGACATTGCAGGTATTTATGGCATTGGTGCAGAAATCGCCCAATCTGTTTATCAGTGGTTTCATATTGATGCTAATCAAGCTTTAATTGAACGCTTAAAAACAGCCAATTTACAATTTGTCGCCGCAGAAAATATAACTGTTAGTGATAGTAATCAAAAGTTTGTCGGCAAAACTTTTGTGGTGACAGGCACATTACCCACCTTAAAGCGCGATGAAGCTAAAGCAATCATCCAAAAAGCTGGCGGTAAAGTTACAGATTCTGTCAGTAAAAAAACAGATTATTTGGTAGTAGGAGAAGATGCTGGTTCTAAATTAGACAAAGCCCAGGCTTTAGGAATTACCCAGTTAACTGAGGCACAGCTATTAAAGATGTTAGAAGATGAATAAACTCTAGAGATTAGCTAAACTCCATCGTCTCCACAAAAGACAAAATATTATCCTTAATATACTCAGCTTCTTCGGCGATATCATTTGGTATTTCGCCATATAAAAAGCTGCGTTGATTGCTAACTATATATAAAAACTCTCCATTAATAAAAGCCAGCAATCCACGGTAAGCATCCAATCTAGTAGCAGTACCGTTATTTCCTTGTTGAGACATGGTTGAACCTTTAGGCATATCAACTAAGGCGTAATATGCACCCGCAAAAATGTCTTCTAAATACTCACTATACTTGATTTGAGCATCTGACACATTCGTAAAAATTGCTTGGGGGACATATTTATCTACTACGATATTTTTTAAATATTCCTCCTGTCCCTCAGATTCTAATTCTTCTAACTGCTCTGGAGGGATAGGATAATAATCAATCCGTAACAAAGTCCCAAAGTCATCAGAAAAACCCACTACTCCTTCTTGTGTTTGAATCTTACCTCCTTGTGTTGGATCAACAGGAATCGAAACTGTAAAATTGCCTAAAGGAGATTCATAGACATCTTCGAGATAGTCTTCTACAGTAATTGTGTCATCTTCATCATCAAAATCTGCTTCATTTTCCCCTGCTTGAAAAGCCGCAATTATTTCTTTGACAATTTCATCGGCTTCTTCATCTTCAAGGTCTAATGCTGTTTGTAACCTTTTTAAGAAAGGCTGTTTATTGTGAGGAACAATTAATTCTTCTTCATCTAAAAGTGCAACTACCCCAGCCGCAAAACCATCTAAGACTAAATCTTCAGGGAGAGATTCATTTGCCGTGTTAAACAACGGACTCAACCCTTGTGATTCTGCTATATAGATGAGTTTATCGACGATTTCGATCATTTCATCTTCGGAATATTCTTCAAAAACCTCAAATTCCCAGAGGATACCTGCTAAACCTTCGGGATCTACTTCTTCAATCGAAGCATCTGCGATCGCCGTTACCACTGCGATCGCTGCTACAGCTTCTTCTGGTGTTAAAGACTCGGCTAATGTTTTTTGTGAGTTAAAAACATTATCATATTTACTCATAATTGCTACCCTTGTTGATTGCTTACTAGTTTGATTAAAATTTCCCTTCAATTCATATTCATTTGTATTTAATTAATCCCCTTAGCTTTTTTCATCCTCCAAATGAGACATCCAAAAATAATTAGCAATATGTCCGCAAAAAACAGCAAAATTTTGCTATAAATTTGGACAATTCACCCATCACTTAGATTAATTAGTCTTGATAAACTTAGCTTTCATGAAAACTCTTTTGTTTTAACAGTTGAATTTCCTAATTCATCTACTGCTAATGATTACCATAAAAAATCAATTTATAATTTTTTTTAACAGTTCTATAAATTCTCTCATCATCAAACAAAGATCTGAATGCAGCAAACAGGGTTTGTCATCCTGATATTTGATGCACTAAAACACATCAATTTGATTTGCTTTGTATCACATAACCTTGACAATGTATGCAACATAATATTATACCAAGAGCCAATTTCTTAGGATTAATTTAATTTTGATGACAAAATCTCTATATATGAACTGCTAGAACATCGATTTTTTGACCTCTAGCAAGAGAACTATATCTAATGATAGAAAATAAACTAGCTCTCGATAGATTTTCTTTACCAATAGCAGGATGGCATAATACCGAAGTGCAAAGCAACACATAGAAATTATTTAAATCCCAATTTAAATCTTATGGTGCAAACACCTCCATCCCAGTTCTCACCAGACCAATACACAGTAGATTCAGCCACAGCCGAAGTAGAAGCGCTGATTCAAACGCCACCATCAGATACAGAGCTTAATCTAGAGTTTCTCTACACCAGAGATATTGAATTTCGCCAAGAAACGATTTACTTTATCGTTGTCGATCGCTTTCATGATGGCGACCCCGAAAATAGTGAAGGCATTAACCCAGAATTGTATGATCCCAGCGGACAAGACTGGGGTAAATACTGGGGTGGCGATTTGCAAGGTGTTATAGAGAAATTAGACTATCTCAAAAATATGGGAGTTACCGCTGTTTGGTTAACTCCTTTATTTGAACAAGTAGAAGAATTATTTGTGGGAAATGCAGCCATTCATGGCTATTGGACAAAAGACTTTAAACGTATAAATCCCCGGTATATTGCTAAAGACGAAAACCCTTCGTTAAATGAAACCCAAGAAACTAAAAATACAACATTTGACCGCTTAATTGAAGAGTTGCACAAACGCAACATGAAACTGGTGCTGGATATTGTTTGTAACCACAGTACCCCAGATACTAGCGGTAGCAAAGGTGAATTGTATGACGACGGTGTAAAAATCGCCGACTTCAATAACGACGTTAATAACTGGTATCACCATTATGGTGAAGTGCAGAACTGGGAAGATGATTGGCAAGTCCAAAACTGTGAATTAGCTGGTTTAGCCACCTTCAATGAAAATAACAGTGAATATCGGGAATACATCAAATCAGCCATTAAGCAATGGCTAGATAGAGGTGTAGATGCGCTACGGGTAGACACTGTGAAACACATGCCCATCTGGTTTTGGCAAGAATTCACAGGTGATATGTACAATCACAGACCAGATGTATTTATTTTTGGCGAATGGATTTATAGCGGCCCCACCGACGATCGCTCTTTGGAATTTGCCAATAATTCCGGCATGACAATGCTAGACTTTGGCTTGTGCGTAGCCATTCGCGCTGCCCTCGCCCAAGGTTCCGAAAATGGGTTTCACACCATTCAATACATTTTCGATGAAGACTATCACTACAACAGTGCAACGGAGTTAATCACCTTCATCGATAACCACGATATGCCGCGCTTTCAATCGCTCAACCCAGACCCAGCGATGTTGAGAGTGGCGATCGCCTTAATTATGACATCCCGTGGTATCCCCTGTATTTATTACGGTACAGAACAGTATCTCCATAACGATACCGATGGCGGTAATGACCCCTACAACCGCCCCATGATGGAAAAATGGGATAACGACACAGAAATTTATCGTTACCTCCGCTTACTGTCTGGCTTACGACGGTTGAACCCGGCTATCTCAATGGGTAGCCATTGGCAAAAATACATTACCCCCGATGTTTATTGCTATGTCCGCCGCTATCGTGATTCCCTGTGCTTTGTCGCCCTCAACCGAGGTGGCGAAGTCACATTGCCAGAAATCGAAACAGAACTACCCGACGGCGAACACACTTGTGTGGTAACACGCAATAAATACGAAGTCAAAGACGGCAAAATTTACGACCTGCACATAGAAGAACGGGGAGTAATTGTCATCAGCCACGTTGGCGAAAGAATCAAAGGACAAACCATCATTCGGGTGCAATTAAATGGCGTAAATACCCAACTTGGTGAAACCATAGTTGTTACAGGCGACTGCCCAGAATTAGGCAATTGGGATATTAGCAAAGCTTATCCCCTAGAATATATCAACGCCAATACTTGGTTTGCCGAGATTCCCTTTGATGAAAGTGCAGGCAAATTGATTAGTTATAAATATGCCCTCTGGCGCGAAGGGCGATCGCCCCTACGCGAAAACACCACACCCCGCCGTTGGGTAGTCGCCAAAGAAGGCACAGTCAAATGGCGTGACACCTGGGCAACCGGACGAGAATCTTAGAAGTCTGAAGGCTCGGAGGGCGTAGGGAGACAATGTGTAATACCTAGAAATTACACATTGTCTCCCTACTAAAACTTTTCTATCACCCTATAAGTGATTTGGGCGAAAAACAGGTGGCGTTATACATTAAATGTATAGCAAGAAGCATAAAGAGTCAGACAGAAAGCATGAATGACATGAATAGTCATACTTTTTTGCCATACTTCTGCCTTCTGCCCCCTGCCTCCTGCCTCCTGCTTTTCACACCTGACCAACTCAGGCTTGATCGTTCACAGCTAAGGGTTTGGAAATGTTTGCTTCCTCAGAAACTCCTATAATTGGGACAATTTTATTAGTAGCTTTCGGCATCTTAGGCTGGGGCTTTTATCGCGCCAGACCTTTTGGAAAACTGGGAATCTTAGCCTGGTTGCAGTCAGTGGTGTTAATGTCTCCCTGGCTGCTATTCTTTGGTTTGTTTGCTGCGGGAATTTACCTCAACATAGTCGGCATATTGTTGTTGGTGGTAGCTTCTGCGGGATTATATATCTACCTTGGTAGACAACTACGGGCGGCTGGGCAAGATGCCATTCTCAAGCAACGAGCAACAGAAAGGCTTGCAGCTAATTCCTCCGCAGAAGGTAATGCTGCCCAAACAGCAGCCAACGGCGAACTCAAAGAAGTTTTATCAATTCCCGAAGCAGATTTAAGCGCCATTAGAAGCATTTTTGGCATTGATACATTTTTCGCCACAGAAGCGATCGCCTATCAAGACGGCGCTATCTTTAAAGGTAATCTGCGCGGCGAACCCCAAGAGGTTCACAACCGCCTCAGTGAGAAGTTACGCGATCGCCTGGGTGAACAATATCGCCTGTTTTTAGTCGAAAACACAGACGGTAAACCTGTGGTGATTGTATTACCCAGCCGTAACGATCCCCGTCCCACTACAACAGGGCAAAAAGCCTTTGCCGGAATTTTGCTCATTGCCACTCTGGCTACATGTTTAGAAACTGCCGGGTTACTCTTAAACTTCGATTTATTTGCCACCCCAGCACGCTTCACCCAAGCCTTACCCATTGGCCTCGGCATATTTGTAATTTTAATTGCCCACGAAATCGGTCATTGGGTAATTGCGCGGCGTTACCAAGTCCGTCTTAGCTGGCCATTCTTTTTACCTGCTGTGCAGATTGGCTCCTTTGGTTCAATTACCCGCTTTGAATCTCTCTTGCCCAACCGTACTGCATTATTCGATATTACTTTGGCAGGGCCAGCCGCTGGCGGTATCGTCTCTTTAATCATGTTGATTGCGGGGTTATTACTTTCCCACCCAGGCAGTTTATTTCAATTACCTAATCAGTTTTTCCAAGGTTCTATTTTAGTCGGCAGCTTGGCGCGAGTAGTCCTCGGTTCAGCTTTACAATCACCCTTAGTCAACGTCCATCCTTTAGTCATCATTGGTTGGCTGGGGTTAGTAATCACTGCGTTAAACCTGATGCCAGCCGGTTCTCTAGATGGTGGACGCATCGTCCAAGCCATTTATGGGCGCAAAACTGCCAGAAGAGCCACATTTGCCACTTTAATTTTGTTGGCATTAGTTTCGCTTGGTAATACCTTGGCGATGTACTGGGCAATTGTCATTGTGTTTTTACAAAGAGACTTAGAACGCCCCAGCCTAAACGAAATCAGCGAACCCGATGATGCCAGAGCCGCTTTAGGTCTTTTGGCACTATTCTTAATGATTGCCACTCTTCTGCCCTTAACTCCCGGTTTAGCTGGGCGTTTAGGCATTGGGTGATTAACCTGAAGTCTGAAGAATCTTCAAAAAATTTTTAGTGGCGTGAACTAAATTAATTAGCCCCCGCCACTAAAAACTCCGCGTAACTTTGCGTTTACCTCTTGATTCCTCTGCGTTGAAAAACACTTGTTAACTTAAAAATTAATATAAAAAAATAGCCAAATTTTTAATTATCAATAGGCTCTAATAATCACTATCAGCGACACAAATACCTTTACATTTAATCCCATTTGTAGCAGTACGCAGACAATGAGGACAGAGAATTTTTTCTGCTGCTATTTCTTGATTTATCTCTATACTAGTACTTGCCTGTAATTTATCTTTCTCTGTCTGGGGTGTTACAGTCATAAAAATTGCAGAATCGTTTGGCACTTTCACTTAAATGCTAACAATATTTTAATTGATTGTAGCTCCGAAAGGTTGCACTGACTCGAACACAGGGATTTCACTCCAAACTCAATTTTGTACCCCTACCCATCCGTGGATGGAGGCAAGAAATTTCTAGTGGGCTGATAATTGCTGCGCCAATGCCAAAGGCGATCGCACTCAAGAATGATTTAGAGTCAACTGTAGCAGTCATAATTACACACCAGAATAAGGCGCTAGAGCAAAAGTTTGCGTAGTATCAACAACAAGAAAGCGATCGCATAAATTAAACAGTTCTGCCTGAGTCTGAGTCTGTCGCATCAGCCGCAAGAAAACACCTTCAGAGTCAACACTCAAGGCGATATAGTTGAGGAACATTTTGAGGTATCCTACACGCGCACGCTCTGGGATATTTGGCGCTGCTGGGGTTTGCCATAAACGATCGATGTATTTGCGTACCTCGATTAAAGGAACAGGTGCGATCGCTTCCAAGCGCAAAGCTTGCCGAATTTGCTCAAAAATCCAAGGATTTCCAATTGCCCAGCGTCCCACCATCACACCAGCCGCACCTGTTTGAGCCAGCACCGATAGTGCTTGTGCCGCCGAGTAGATATTTCCGTTAGCCAGCACTGGACAATTAACTCGTCTGACGGCTTCGGCAATCAAATCATAATTCACTCGCCCGTGGTATCGATCTAGAACTGTGCGACCATGTAAACTCAGCAAATCTATGTTGTGGCGATTGATTAAATCTAGAATTTGGTAAAAAGTATCGGTATTTTCAAAACCTAAACGCATCTTGACGGTAAAAGGTCGATCATTAACTGCTTGCCGCAATTCACCCAGAATTCGATCCACTTTTTCGGGTGAAAGCAGCAATCCACCCCCAGCTTTTTTGCGGTAAATTCTCGGTGCGGGACAGCCCATATTCAAGTCAACTCCCGCAATATTATAACCGCAGAGTTCTTGTGCTGTTTTGACTAAATGAGGAATGCTTTCACCCATCATTTGAGCGAAAACAGGGCGACTAGTATCGTTTTCGGTGATTGATGCCAGAATGCTAGGGTTGAGTCGTGAGGTTTCATTGACGCGGAAATATTCGGTAAAAAAGTAGTCAGGACTGCCGTACTGATTAATGACCTTCATAAACCAGAGATTTGTGACATCCTGCATAGGCGCAAGAGCAGTCAGGGGTAAATCTAGGTGAAGCGATTGAGGGAGCAATACCTGGGACATAAAATGGAGAGCATTCGACACAGCATCACTCTATCAAACAAAATGAACCAATTAGGGACGCATATTGTAGACCTAATGGTGTGTTGATAATGTTGCCATTAAAGCAACAAAAAATTATTAATTGTTCTTAATTACACCTTGCTTAATCAAGCATACTTTAATAGTTACATAAATTTGTTTTTTTGCGCCTTACTAAAGCTTGGCGCAATGCTTGATTATAGTCTGATACCATTTCCCGAAAAAAATGATACAAATTTATGGGTTTTTCATTCTTTCCCCCTGCCCCCTGCCCCCTGCGGTCTATTTGTATCAAACTTAAAGTGAAACGTATGACTGTATAGCTATAAGGAACAAAATGATCTTTTTCACCATGTATTGTCAGAATTGGTGGTAGATTTTAACACGCATTTAATTGGGAAAAATATTATTCATTTCACCTTGCGTTCGACTAATGAATTGTGATAAGTTTCTAATTAATAATTAAATACGATAATTATATCGATATACCGTATTTTATTCAATAACTCATCACCAAAATCAGTTAAAAGCTGAATATAAAGCATTATCAAGCTTTTTATGCCAATTCAAACAGTCGGTATTTTAAGTCCTGGTGATATGGGACAAGCGATCGCATCTGTTTTAAACCAAAATGGATTAAGGACGATTGCAGCCTTAGAAAATCGCAGCCAAAGAACTCGCCAGTTAGCCGCCGCCGCGAATATAGAGGATGTGGGTTCTCTTACACAGTTGGTAATTGAATCTGATATAGTGTTATCCGTTTTGGTTCCCGCCGCCGCCGCAGAGGTAGCCCAGCAAGTAGCTGCGGTGATAAGTAATGTAGGGAAACAGATTCTTTATGTTGATGGTAATGCGATGTCTGACGACAAGCCGCAAAGCGTCTACGCACCCCAAAAGGTAAAAACTATCGCTCAAATCATCGAATCATCTGGAGCAACTTTCGTCGATGCTTCCATCATCGGCCCACCTCCCAGAGTTCCCGGACGCACGCGCATCTATGCTTCTGGCAAACAAGCCGTGGAATTTCAACAACTAAGTAATTATGGCTTAGATATCCGGGTCATTGGCGATGGAATTGGTCAAGCTTCGGGTTTGAAGATGTCTTATGCCGCCCTCACCAAAGGACTAACAGCAATTAGTACAGAATTATTAATTGCTGCCCATCGCTTAGGCTTAGATGAAGAACTATGGAGTGAAGTATCTAGTAGTCAGCCGGAACTTGCTCATATACTTGCTCGTTCCATTCCATCTATGAC
Organism: Nostoc sp. C96; assembly: GCF_059384975.1. NCBI lineage: Bacteria > Bacillati > Cyanobacteriota > Cyanophyceae > Nostocales > Nostocaceae > Nostoc > Nostoc sp. C96. Next base: position 5,975,423 of record NZ_CM182020.1, read on the forward strand.
ACCAAAAGCACATCGTTGGGTTGGGGAAATGGAGGAGATTGCCGAAACCTTCAAAGAATTAGGTTTGACTGAACGCATATTTTATGGTGCAGCTGATGTTTATCGTTTAGTGAAAGATACTTCTTTAGGGCAGGAAACACCAGAAGAACGCGATCGCGATCGGCAATTGTCAGAAATTATCACGACACTTTCTGACGAAACTACATCAAACTAAATAGGATTTACGCCCAAATTTGAGACTGGGTATAGGGCTAAGGGTTTTGAACACCTTTAGCCCTCAATGTACTGCGAACTTACGAAATTTTGCGCTTAGTCGAACAATCACCTCTAAGTTCAGGCAAATCAGCAATGATCATATAATAACTGTTAGTTAATCTAATAGTTAGTAAAACATATCGAAGTTTCCCCTATGAAAATTTGGCAGGGACAACTAGGCGATCGCATCAGTAAGGCCATTTACCACCATCTACCCGCCTTTCGTTGGCGGAATTTTCGTCTATTTTTCGGGGGACAGTTACTATCAATGTCTGGGACATTTATGACCCAGCAGTTGACTATTCCTTGGTTAGTATACGATTTGACTAAATCTGCTTGGTTGTTAGGAGTTGCCGGGTTTATACAATTTTTGCCTACGTTGTTAGTGATTCCCTTTTCGGGCGTATTGTCTGATCGCTGGAGTCGTCGTGACTTGTTAATGCTGGTGCAGATGTTGGGAATTAGTGTGTCCTTGGCTTTAACAATTCTGACCTTTACGAATTGGATTACCTTTCCCATCCTATTAATCCTGAGTGTTCTCAACGGTTTTCTCAAGGGATTAGATATGCCAGTGCGTCATACAATCGTTACCGAAACCGTAGATGATCGCGCTGATTGGAGCAATGCGATCGCTTTAAATTCCGTCATGTTAAGCTCTTCTCTGGTATTGGGGCCAGCTATGGGTGGGATTTTAATTGCAACTCTAGGGGTGAAATATTGTTTTCTCTACGATACTCTCAGCTACATCCCAGCAATTTTTACCCTATTGGCAATGCGGCTGAAAGTTAGACCGATGCAGACTATGACTAACCTGGGTGATACTCTCCAGAAAATGCGAGAGGGCTTTGAATATGTCTCCAAATTTCAACCGATTAGAGCAATTTTGTTGATGTTAGCGTTACATGGTTTAGTTGGGATGTCTCATGTCGCACTTATGCCTGTTTTTGCAGCTAAGATTCTCAATGGAGATGCAACAACAATGGCTCACCTCAGCACTTCAGCACCGATTGGGTCGTTTTTTGCTTGTGTCTATTTAAGCGTCAGACGAGGCATTGTAGGCTTAGACCGTTTGATTATCATCGCTCAAGTTTTAATTGGAATGAGTTTGATATCTTTCTCACTCTCGCGTCAAGTTTGGCTATCGATAATCGTACTTGTGTTTGTTGGCTGCTTTTCTATTCTCAACATTACAAGTAGTAATATGATTATCCAGACCTTAGTTGCCGAAGATAAGCGTGGAAGAGTAATGAGTTTTTATGCCCTAGCAATGGTAGGTACAATGCCCTTTGGCAATCTTTTAGCCGGAACTTTAGCACATAACTTTGGTGCGACGAATGCCTTGATTGTTTGTGGCAGTTTGTTTATCTTAGGTGCGCTATGGTTTTCTGCACAATTACCAGTAGTGAGCCGTTGGATAGCTGGCGAAACAAGTGGCTTATCTTTGGAAAAGTGAAATTAATGTGATTTTTTGACCTCTCCCCCAACCCCTGTGTCTTGAAAAGTTTTGCGCCGGGAAACCCGGACGCGCAACGCCAGTTGCTTTATGCCGGGGAACCCGTCCAACGCACTGGCTCAACTTTTCGCTCCGACGCGGAAAGGGGAGTATATATGAGATATCAACGAGAAATTACGCTTTTAAAGCCTCTGTCCTTGCAGGGGAGAGGTTTGGAGAGGGGTTTTTTAAATCTGTCAAACTCACGTTAAATTAGCTGAATAAAAACGACTACTCAACATCAAAAAAAGAGGTGATCATTCAGATGTCGTGATCACCTCTTGAGATTGAGCAAATAGGCGAAAAATCGCGCAGTTAATTTCGATGAATGATTAGTAATCGAAGTCGCCACCTAAACCGCCACCGGGTGCAGCAGGCGCAGCATCTTTGGGTTCTGGCTTGTCAACTACAATGGCTTCGGTGGTTAGTACCATCCCAGCAATTGACGCAGCATTCTGCACGGCCGAACGAGTTACTTTAGCAGGGTCAACAATACCCGCTGCAAACAAATCGACAAACTCGCCGGTAGTTGCGTCGTAACCTACATTGAAGTCTTTCTCTTTGACTCGTTCGGCAATTACCGCACCATTTTGACCTGCATTCTCAGCAATCCGCTTGAGAGGTGCAGCTAAGGCGCGAGACACAATCAATGCTCCTGTTAATTCTTCATTCACCAGGGTAGACTTCGCCCAGCTTTCTAATTCAGGAGCTAGATGTGCGAGTGTTGTACCACCACCGGGAACAATGCCTTCTTCTACAGCAGCTTTTGTGGCGTTAATGGCATCTTCTAGACGTAGCTTGCGGTCTTTGAGTTCGGTTTCAGTGGCAGCACCTACTTTTACAACTGCAACCCCGCCGGCCAGTTTGGCTAAACGTTCTTGTAGTTTTTCTTTATCGTAAGAAGATTCTGTTTCTTCGATTTGGCGGCGGATTTGCTCTACCCGTGCCTTCACAGCTTGTTCGTTACCTTCAGCTACGAGGGTGGTGCTATCTTTGGTGATGGTGATGCGGCGAGCTTTACCGAGTTGATCAAGTTTAGTCGCATCCAGTCTCAGACCAGCATCTTCGGTAATTAACTGCCCACCTGTGAGAACCGCAATATCTTCTAGGATAGCTTTGCGGCGATCGCCAAATCCAGGTGCTTTGACAGCCGCTACATTTAGTACGCCACGTAAACGGTTAACAACTAAGGTTGCGAGAGCTTCTTTTTCAATATCTTCGGCAATAATTACCAAAGGACGACCAGCACGGGCTACTTGCTCAAGTACGGGTACGAGGTCTTGCACCAAGGCGATTTTTTTATCAGTTAACAGCAAGAAAGGCTCATCTAGCACTGCTTCTAACCGTTCGGCATCGGTGGCAAAATAGGGAGAAATATAACCCTTGTCGAAGTTCAACCCTTCTGTAACTTCTAGTTCGGTGGTGACTGACTTGCCTTCTTCTAGAGATATCACTCCTTCCCGACCAACCTTATCTAGGGCTTCGGCAATCAAAGCGCCCACAACTTCATCGTTACCGGCAGAGATGGCAGCAACTTGAGCGATCGCTTTTGAGTCTTCTACAGGACGCGCGTGTTCTTTAATCTTGTCCACGAGAAAAACTGTGGCTTTGTCAATACCACGCTTGATTTCAATGGCATTGGCACCAGCCGCTACATTCCGCAATCCTTCTTTGACAATAGCGTGAGCCAAAACAGTTGCCGTTGTCGTCCCATCTCCAGCAGCATCATTGGTTTTAGATGCTGCTTGACGAATTAGGGCTACACCTGTGTTTTCAACGTGATCTTCTAATTCAATCTCTTTAGCGATGGTGACTCCATCATTGACAATTTGCGGAGCGCCAAACTTCTTTTCTAAAACAACGTTACGACCTTTCGGGCCAAGGGTAACTGCTACTGCTTCAGCCAGAATATCAATGCCTTTTTCCAAAGCACGACGAGCATTTTCGTTGTAAATGATGCGTTTAGCCATAGTGATCTCAATTCTCTGTGTAAGTTTGTCAGTTAATCATTTGCGAGTGTCATGGGTTATTCGTCATTCACTGTTGCGGAGTCAGAATGATGAATAAATCAGGTCTATCGACTAGGAAACAATTGCCAAGATGTCCTTTTCAGACAAGAGGACATACTCCTCTGTACCTAACTTGATGTCAGTGCCAGCATACTTGGAGTAAAGAACCTTATCGCCAATAGCAATATCAATAGTTTGATGAGTGCCATCGTCGTTGCGTTTACCAGGGCCGACCGCAACAATTTCACCCACCTGGGGCTTTTCTTTAGCACTATCAGGGAGAAAAATACCTCCAGATGTTTTCTCTTCGGACTCACTAACCTTGATGAAAACGCGATCGCCCAGAGGTTTAACAGTAGATACGCTCAACGCTATAGCTGCCATACAAAATTCTCCAAACAAACTTTTCTTAAGGTGGACAAATGGTTGGAATGCAAATGTTTAACTAGGAGGAAAATTCATCATGCGTGATGTTGCTCAAATTCAACACTAAGCATGAACGGCTTTCTGATCAAACCACCTAATAAATCGTCAGCAAAATCAGAAATCGCCACTAGCGGAAATTAACTACATAAAATCTATCGGATTAATGTAGTTTGTATTGTGTTAAGCATGATGTCATATAATTTTCAAAAAATCAAGAGTTTAAATAAGGGGTAGAGTATTTACAACCCCTACGCCCTTAGACCAAATCCTCACAAATAACCTATGTGCATCAGTCCTGATGTAGCCTCTCCACCAACGAGGCATTTCTATTCCCTAAGCCAATCAGCATTTAAGCTGCACTATTGAATAAATCAATAAATGACTTAAACCCTCTCCTCTGCACCTCTGCTCCCCTGCGGTCTAAACTGCAAACTAGGTGCTTAACAGCTGATTAGCTGTAACCTATCAACTATCACAACCAAATATCGGAAGTACAATCACCGCCTGGATAGCGAATTTCATGAGCGCGAGCAGGGCCAGCAGGTTCTTTACCAAAGTCAACGTAAAAATCTTCGTTAATTTTCATACCGCCATTTTCAGTGTCGCAATCAATCTGCAATAAATATGAGCCACTTTTCGACAAATCAGGGTAAAACTGATTATCCCAACTGCTAAATAGGGAATTAGTGACATAAAGCCGTTTACCATCCAAACTCAGCTGTAGCATCTGCGGGCCACCAGCTAATTTATGGCCTTGGACTTCGCTACTTAACCCTTGCAAACCACCACACCAAACCTGACCAGTTAAACGAGGATGAGCAGGATCGCTAATATCGTATTGACGAATATCTCCATGCAGCCAATTGGAGAAATAAATATAGCGATCGTCCAGAGAAATTAAGATATCAGTAATTAAAGATGGCACAGGTATCGGCCAGCCTTCTATTTCTATTGATGGTATGTCCAGAACTTTTTCTACTTGCCAATGGCCATTAGACTTGTGCCAATGCCAAACATTACTGCTGAGTGCGGCGGCCACAAATCCATGTGTGCTATCAGGATTATGATGAAAGCGTAGTTCTAAGGGAATTAAACCTTCTTCTCCTAAGTCAACAGTTTGAATAATTTCGTGAGTTGACCAATCCCAAAAATGTATCTGCTGTCCATAGTTACCTGATGTGACATCGTTGAGGTCAAAGCCTGGGTAATATGTTTTGGGTGCAGCCCACTCACTACTAACCATGACATTATGACGGGGCTGATACCAAAAGTCATAGTTAAACCGCATACCCTCGGCTTGATGTTCCCAGCGTCCAGCAATGTCAAAATTTTCATCTAGTAACAAAAAACCACCAGGGCCGTTACCTTCGCTGTCACCTAACATTGAGATCATCACATGACCATCGGCTAGGCAATGTACTGTATGAGGTGCAGTTAAGTTGGTTTTTGCTTTAATTTCTTCTGGTTCAATAACTTTATAGAGTTTTGGTGCTTTGGTCTGTGCTGTATCAACAATGTAAATTCGACTAGATTTTTGTCCAGGAATTACACTAAATCGGCGGGATTTACTGGCATCACCATGACAAGAACTACAAGCATTCCAACCAAAATGATGTAACTCATCACCAATATAAGGCACGGGTAAACGATGAATTACTTGGGAGTAGGTTGGAGATTGCGGATCAACGTCTACAGTCGCTAAATAATCTGGTTGTTCAATGCCTGTACCTGTATACACGGCAATTACATAAAGCACTTTTTCCTTTTCTGCCTGGATAGCTGCTTCTGGGGAAGCATAACCAGGGCCACAGCAAGCATGAGCCATAATTTGATACCTCTATATCGAGATTAGTATGTGTGGGTGCGATCGCGTGACGAATAATCTTGTCCAGCAAAAGATCTATCCTATTTAGCTTTTCTAAGTATTCGTAGTACACATAATTAGATTTCCATATATTTAATTCGCTAAGGACTTGAATTTTCTGGGGTGTAATGTAATACTGCTAAATTAAATCCTACTAAATCGGTCAATAATTAGTATTTTATCGAAAAACCTCGTGTGACCTGACAAATAAGTCTTTCGAGTTTTCTCAAATCTCGTTAAAAAATCCTATCCGTTAGACCATTGTCCCACCGAACCTTTGACAGCGGCAGGATTGAAACTCATAAGTTCCACAGAGCAGTTTCTTGCTAATCAGAAATTGTTGAGGTCGGATTTTGAGATTTAAAGATGGGCAAATCCCTAAAAGGTTTACCCAGTTTTCATCTCACATCTTTGGGGAAGTTCCATCTTTCCCCTTTTCTACTCGTATAGGAGTCAATTTCATGAATAGTATCAATCAAGATGCTTCTCAGATTAATTTAACCGCCGATGTATTAGTGATTGGCGGTGGCCCGGCTGGGACTTGGGCTGCTTGGAGTGCAGCCAGCAATGGTGCAAAAGTTGTATTAGTAGACAAAGGTTACTGCGGTACAAGTGGTGCAGCCGCCGCATCTGGCAATGGTGTTTGGTATATTCCACCAGAGCCAGAACAACGGGAAGCAGCAATGGCCAGTCGGGAAGCAATGGGAGGCTTTTTAGCAGATCGGCACTGGATGACGAGGGTATTAGATCGCACCTACGACAACATTAATTCTCTTGCAGATGAGGGTTATCGTTTCAGTGTTGATGCTAATGGCCAAGTTATCCGCCGTTCCTTGCAAGGGCCAGAGTATATGCGGTTCATGCGGAAACGGATTAAACAAGCAGGGGTGAAAATTCTAGACCACAGCCCTGCTTTAGAATTGCTCGTAGATGCAGAAGGCGCTGTAGCTGGGGCTAAGGGAATTAATCGTCAATCTGGCACATCTTGGACAGTTAAAGCCGGTGCAGTCGTCATTGCCACCGGTGGCTGTGCTTTCTTGAGTAAGGCTCTGGGTTGTAATGTCCTGACTGGAGATGGTTATTTAATGGCAGCTGAGGCGGGTGCTGACTTCTCTGGAATGGAATTTTCTAATGCTTACGCAATTTCTCCAGCGTTTTCTTCTGTCACCAAGACTCGATATTATGATTGGGCTTCTTTCACTTATGAAGATGGCACAGTAATTGAAGGTGCAGGTTCTAAACGTGGTCGCTCTGTTATTGCCAAAACATTGCTAAATCAGCCTGTGTATGCACGTCTCGACCAAAATATGGATGAAGAGACAAAAGCTTGGATGCGAGCCTCTCAACCGAACTTCTTTGTTGTCTTCGATCGCGCTGGTATTGACCCTTTTACTCAACGATTCCCCATAACTTTACGTTTAGAAGGAACTGTCCGAGGTACTGGGGGAATTCGCATTGCTGACTACACTTGTGCTACCTCAGTCATTGGATTGTATGCGGCGGGAGATGCAGCCACACGGGAATTAATCTGTGGTGGTTTTACAGGTGGTGGTAGTCATAATGCAGCTTGGGCAATGTCTTCTGGTTATTGGTCGGGACAATCTGCGGCTAACTATGCAATTAGTTTAGGAGAACAAGCCTCTCAGCGCAGTGTCCAAGGCGTTGGTGCGGCGGGATTGCGTGGTGAAGGTCATGATAAATTCTCAGTCGATGAAGCGATCGCCGCAACCCAAGCTGAAGTTTTCCCTTATGACCGCAACCTTTTCCGTAGTGATGCAGGGTTAAGTGCATCTTTAGACAGATTAGATCACCTATGGCAAGAAATCCGCCATAGTCATACACCAGATGATAGTCAAATTGTGCGATCGCGGGAAGCGGCAGCAATGGTAGCGACTGCACGCTGGATGTACAACAGTGGTTTGCAACGCCAAGAAACTAGAGGGATGCACAAACGCATAGATTATCCACAACAAGACCCCAATCAGCAATATCGCCTGCGGAGTGGTGGTTTAGATCAGATTTGGGTCAAGCCTGAGTCGTTAGTAGCAAATCGGGAATTGGTGACAGTGTAATTTTTGGGAATTGAGGAATTTCTCAACCTTTGGGCTAGGAAGGAATTGGGCTATTGTCTTGTTTCTTCCTGTTTCCTTTTTTAAACGCAAAGGTGTGAGGAGGTTAGCGCAGAGTAACGCAGAGTGTTTTTCTAGTCAATTTGCTATAAATTAATGAAATTATTATCTAAATATAGATTTAAGTTGAATCTTGATCTACCTGCTTTGCGATCGCGTAATTATCGCCTTTATTTTGCTGGACAAGCTTGGTCGATGACTGGCAGTTTCATGACGCAAGTAGCGATTCTCTGGCTGATTTATCGATTAACTGATTCGGCTTTATTATTAGGATTAGCAGGATTTTTTGGACAATTACCAGTATTTGCCCTAGCGCCAATTTCCGGTATTTTAGCCGATCGCTACAACCGCCATCACCTGTTGCTGCTACTTCAGATTGTGGGAATTTCCCTATCTGTAATTTTGACGGTGATGACATTTCTCGGCTGGGCAAATTTCTGGACATTGCTGGCTTTTAGTACATTGTTAGGTTTGTTGAAAGGGTTAGATGTGCCTGTACGTCACGCCTTTGTTAGTGATATGGTCAGTCGTGAACTTATGGCAAATGCGATCGCCCTCAATGCAGCTTTTCTTCATACTGCGAGGCTAATTGGCCCTGCCCTTGGTGGTATTTTTATTGCCAAGTTTGGCGCAGGTTATTGCTTTTTGTATGATACTCTCAGCTATATTGTGGCTATTTGGGCGATATCTGCAATGCAGATTACATCTAAAACAGTAGAAATACAGATGACTAATCCTTGGCAGAAATTGAAAGAAGGGTTTCAATATGCTTATCATTTCTTGCCTGTGCGGTCTATTTTGTCATTACTCGCAGTAGCCAGCTTAGTCGGGATGTCATATACAACACTGCTACCCATCTTTGCAGTCGAAGTTCTACGTGGAGGAGCAGAAACCTTGGGTTTTCTCACAGCCGCAGCCGCAATGGGTTCAGTGTTTGCCTGTGTTTATCTGAGTTTCCGGGAAAAGGTGGCAGGTTTAGAGCGTTTAATTGCCTTTTCTCCAGCAATTATGGGGATTGGCTTTATATTTTTCTCTTTATCTCAAGTTTTTTGGATTTCTCAATTAGCTTTAGTTTTAGTTGGTTGGAGTTCTACCCTTCAGGTAGCTGCTAGTAATACGGTGCTGCAATTTATTGTGGAAGATAGCAAACGGGGTAGGGTGATGAGCTTCTATGCTATGTGCTTTATGGGGATGTCGCCTTTCGGTAACTTGCTTGCAGGCACTTCGGCATATTACTTTAATGCTCCGAATACACTGATTGCTGGCGGTGTAGTTTGTATTATTGGTTCGATACTGTTCATCCAGCAATTACCCCAAATGGGGCGGTTAATCCACTTGGGGAAACATCAAGTGGCGAATAATTAAAGTATTGAGCAGTGCGATCGCTTTTGAGACTCCAGTTGATACTGTAAATAAATATTTTTAATCTTGACCAAATACGTGTATTTACCGGAGAATAAACCTTACTTATACAAAATAGGGAGATAAACCTTGAGTAACACAAATTTGGCACTCAAGAAGATTACCACCGAGATTAGTGGGACGGTGTTCTCTTTGCCTTACCACGTAGCTCGTGATCAAGGATATTTTGCTGACTTAGGAATAGAGATAGAGTTTGTCAAACGCAACTATGGCGATCGCCCAGCCAATATCACCCTAATTGACGATCATCGCCAAGTAAGTTCTTTTGGCGGCCCTTCTTTATTTGAACAAGGACAAAGCACCCTTTACCGCGCGTGTGAGTGGGGACAAGTACGCCGGACATACGACAGTTCCCGTGGTGGACAGGTGATAGCCAAGCGGGCGGCGATCGCCAGCCAAGCAATTATCGTCCGTCCAGATTCACCCTACAACATCCCCCAAGACCTAGCTAACGTACCAGTTGGTGTGAACTTTCACCACGGTTCTCACTACATCGCGATCCAAACTCTTGAAGGCTTCTTGGCTCCAGAGGAGATTAAAGTAGTACACATCGAAGGCGGTGGACAACATAAACAATTCAACCGCTTTGTAGCTTTGCGTGATGGGCTAGTTGATGCAGTTGCAGTCATGGAACCCTGGATTACAGTTGCCGAAAAACTGGGCTACAAGATTATCGCTGAGGCTCACTATGTCGGTCTAGAAATTGCTAGTCCCGACCTAGACGAAGAAAGTTTCGAGGCGATTAATAAAGCTATTCGTCGCGCTGTTCAAGATTTGCAAACAGACCCTATCCGCTATACAAAATATCTGATTGATGACGTATCGGAAGAGATTGTCAAACTCGAACCATCAGACTTCCGGCGCAACCGCCTGCGCTACAGTGACCCAGCACCATACTCGGAAACTGATTTCCACCGCACCTACAACTGGATGGTGAAGTGGGGACTGATTCAACCTGATGCAACTTTCCAGCAGATTGTTGATAACCGAGTTATTGCAGCTAATTGAACAACTGCGAAAATTGCTGAGTGAAAAGTAAGACTAATTTAGGGCTTACGCAAGTGTCAGATTTTTTTCGTTTAGGCTGTCAATAGTCAATGGTCAATAGTCCAAAAAAACCTTAATTTTTGGCCATTGACTCTTGTACCAGAAAATATATCTGCCAGTTGCGTAAATCCTGATTTGATTACCTAAGATTTTATCCCCTAATTCAGCAACGCCTTAAATCCAAATTCCCACATTAATATTACTTGCTTGTAATTTAAATAAATCTTGAATAAGCAAATGCACACACGTAGAGACTTTTTAAAATATGCTTCTTTAGGAGTCACAACCGCTCTAGTTACACAAGCCTGTAATAACATAACTAAACCTGCTGCTAATCAAGAAACTATCAGCATTAAATTGGGGGCTGTAAGTGGTATTAACTCAATTGATGTTTGGATTCCCCAGGATTTAGGTTATTTTAATGCCGCTGGTTTGAATGCTGAAGTCATTACTTTTCAAAGTAGCGCCAAAATGCGAGATGCGTTGATTGCAGGAGAAATTGATTTTAGCGCCCAAGCACCTCTGCACGTTTATCTTTCTCGCTTGAAGGGAGTGCCGTTAAATGTCGTTGCCAATCGTCGTAATCTTGTTGATACTTCCTTAATTGTTCGTTCTGATTTGCGCTCTCAAATTAAGAGTGTTGCTGACCTCAAAGGTAGAAAAATTTCCGCGGGTGAAATTGGCACTTGGAGTTGGGCAGTATTCGTCAAATATCTGCGGCAAAATGGTTTGAATGATCAAGATGTGGAATATGTTCAAAGTACAACAGCATCTACTTATACATTGCTGAAAACAAAGCAAGTAGATGCAGCGATCGCCGGTGCGCCTGACCTCCATAAATTAATCAAAGAAGGCACAGTCTTTCAATTACTCAATGCTTTAGATCCAGATGTGCATAAAAAGTATTTTGGTGCTAATGAGGCGATGACTCGTGCTTGGCTTAGTCATGAGCGCGTTGCTTCCGAAAAGCCGGAAGCTATTAAAAGATTAGTTGAAGTTGTCAATCGCACTTTTACATATATGCACCAAACTGCACCAGAAGACATTCTCAAAGTAGTCGGTAAACGTTTTGATAGTCAAAATTTAGACGCTATCCTTACAGGTCTGAATACCGAACTCAAACGCTCAGTGCCGAAAAATGCCTCTATCAGTGAAGCTGCTTATTTGGCTGACCAAAAAGTATTTTTTGATACGGGAATTATTAAGAAAATGGTTCCTTATGCTGAAGGGGTATTTGATAAATTTGCCGGTCATCGAGCTTAAGGAGCAACGTAATATGTCAGTCCCGACAATCACTACTCAAAATCTCGGCATTTCTTATTGGAGTAAAAATAAGCGCATTGACGCACTACAGAATGTTAGCTTGACTATTAATCGTGGTGAGTTTGTTAGCTTAATTGGCCCTAGTGGTTGCGGTAAAAGTACCTTATTAAATGTGATTGCGGGTTTAACTAGTCCGGGTACAGATGTCAATGGTAGTTTTAACACCAGCGGAATCAAAGAAATTGGCTACTTGTTCCAAAAGCAAACTTTGTTACCCTGGCGGACAGTTATAGATAATGTCACCGCACCTCTAGAAATTCGAGGTATATCTCGAACTGAAAGAAGGAAAAAAGCCTTGACAATGCTCGAAAAATATGGGTTGTCGGGATTTGAAAATAGTTTTCCTAGAGAATTATCAGGCGGAATGCAGCAGCGTGTATTACTAATTCGCACGCTGATTTATCAACCAGATGTGGTGTTACTGGATGAGCCGTTAAGTAGTTTAGATGCTCAAACACGCGCTCTGTTACAAGATGAATTTCTGCGATTATGGCGTGATACCGGATGCACCTTTGTTTTGGTAACTCATGACTTGGATGAAGCGATCGCTCTTTCTCAGCGGGTATTTCTCCTGAGCGCGCGTCCTGGCAGAATTGTCAAGGAATTTAAGATTGATTTACCCACAGAACGATCTGCGATTGCCATTCGTACCGATCCGAGATTTCAGCAAATCCAGCGTGAGATGTGGTCAGAGTTAACCACACAAGTATTACAACAACAAGACCGAGGCTTCGCACTCTTTAAAACATAAAATGAAAACTACCCGCCATAAAATTTTCCCTCTCGAACAATCCACGCTCTCTGCTACCAATAAACAGCCAAAAACACCCAGTTTTCAACCCCATCAAATTCAAGGTTGGCAACGCTTACAACAACTAGCTATACAACTCACACCTCTGGCGGTAATTTTGCTCGTGTGGGAAATTGGGACAGGAGCATTTAACATTCCGCAGTTTATTGAACCAGCATTGGTTGGTAAGCCGAGTGCAATTGTTCAAGAGGTATGGAAATTATTGTCTAGCGGGAGTATATTTCAACATATCTTTGTGACATTTCAAGAGGCGATGACTGGACTAGCTTTAGCAATGACTGGCGGTGTGAGTCTGGGAATTATCCTCGCTTATTCGCCATCAGGAGCAAAAATCACGCTTCCCTATGTTCAGATATTTAATTCTCTACCTCGGATTGCTTTAGCTCCCTTTTTTATTGTCTGGTTCGGCATTGGATTGCTCTCAAAAGTATTATTAGCAGCTTTAGCCGCTTTTTTCCCCATATTTTTTACAACTTATCAGGGACTCCAAAGTATTGAACGCGAGTTGGTTTCGGCTTTTCAAGTTATGGGTGCAAATCGTTGGCAGATGTTGTATGTGGTTGTTTTACCTTCAGTTTTGAGTTGGGTAATTGCCGGAATTCGCACAAGTTTGGGTATGGCTTTAGTTGGGGCGTTAGTTGCTGAATATATCGGTTCAACACGGGGTTTAGGTTATTTATTAATGTCAGCCCAGGGAACTTTAAATGTTGATCAAGCTTGGGCAATATTGGTAATTTTGGCATCCATTAGCGTTTTCCTTGATTGGGGAGTGCGTGTTTTAGAAGCTTACATTTTACGCTGGCGACCAAATCCTAGAGAATTGTAGTGTTTAGATAACCAAATATTAATATTCGGATATCAGTTGAGAAAGCTGCTGCATATCATGAAAAACTATCTTAGCTCCAGCCGCAGTCAGCGCAGTGCGATCACTATGTTGGGCATAACCAAAAACCGTCATCCCTGCTGCGTATCCTGCTTGCACACCTGTTACAGAGTCTTCAATCACAACACAATGTTCTGGATTTGTGTTCATTTGCTCGGCTGCATGGAGATACACATCGGGAAAAGGTTTGGGGCGCGAAACATCATGGGCGCTGTATAACCTACCGTCAAATTGATGCAAAATTCCTGTTAAATTTAACACCAGTTGAATATGACGGTGGCTGCTATTTGATGCCACACATTTTGGTAATGTCATTTGCTCTAATACTTCGGTAATACTGGAAACTGCTGTTAATTCTTGCTGCAATGCGGCTATTTCTCGTTCCTTGCAACGTTCGACAAAGTTTTTCGGCAAGGGTTTATTATAAGATTCCTCAATAATCTCTAAACAGGTTTGTAGGGATTTGCCTATAAATTTTTGAGTTACTTCTGCATAGGTAATCGGAAATCCAGCTTCGGTGAGCGTTTGTGCAAAAATGCGATTGACGATTGGTTCACTATCCACCAAGACTCCATCACAATCAAAAATCACAAGCTTGAACCGATTTTGCCTCAAATTGAGCATTTTCCCCTTGAAGTGCTAATTATATATTCTTTGCGATTGATGAGCGATCGCATTTCCTTTTTGCCAACAACCTCTAAGAGTAAAAGTTAGGTTTTGGTAGTTCATCGTTTAACGCCCAATTTCCTATGTCTCGGATTTTATAATCAACTGGATCATGGAGAGTGAATGTGCGGAGATTCCGCCAATAACGGTCAAAACCATATTTGGCATTAGTAGCGCGTGCGCCCATAACTTCAAAGATGCGGTTGGTGATGTCTAAACCAACTCTAGTGGCGACAACTTTGGTAGTAGCAATAAACAGCGCACATTCTCCCCGTTGTTCTGCGGTGAGTGACCATTCCTGATCCCAAGCTTGTTGTAATAATTCTCCCGCCTGGTCAAGTAGACAAGTAGCTGCTTGCAGATCAACCCATATATTGCCATAGTGTTGGAGGATATAAGGATCTTGGGTGGCACTCTCTACACCTGATGTCAGCCAAGGTTTTGTATTAGTGCCAGTATAGGTTTTAGCTGCTTCAAATGCTCCTTGGGCAATTCCCAAATAGATATTAGCGAGATTCAATTGAGTTAAACAGGCGCGAATAGTGGTGAAGGGTTGGCTGGGTTTATCTCTAATACCCAGAATTTCGTCTGGGTATACCAGCACATTTTCAAATGTCACAGTACCGCTGTCTGTTTGACGTTGCCCCATATTATCCCAATCATCATGAACAGTCACACCTTGGCGTTGGGTAGGAATTGCCAGAATTTTCAATTCACCAGTTTCTTGATCAGTAGCAGTGATTGGTAATATATCCGAATCTTGGGAGCCAGAGCAAAAGCTTTTAATGCCGTTAAGACGGAAATAATTATTTTCTGGTGTCAGCGTCGTTCTTTTATCTAAAGGGTTGAGGGCATTGCACCAAAACCAATTGTTGTCAATAGTTTCTGCATAATATCGCTGTTTCTGCTCTGTTGAACCAAATATGTGAGGAACTACTACACCTAGATGGTGGTAAGAAAAGACGTGAGCAATAGAACTATCAACCTTGGCAAACTCACGGGTAATCCTAAGAACGGTAATCCAGCTTTCTCCTAAACCACCGTACTCTGTCGGTACGATCAATTTTAGCAAGTTGCTTTGGCGCAGGCGATCGCGTTCATATTTTGGTGTTCCCCCTTTTGCATCTCGCTCTACAGCAGTTTCCGCAAATTCCTTTGCTAAAGACCTAGCTATATCAAGATAATTTTGAGACTTTTTAGTTCCGATTAATTGCATATTTCGCAACTTCTCCTGCCAACTTTTTATGAGGAGCAACTATCAATTGTGCTGAAAAATTTTAGATTTACAATAGTTTAACAAACCTACCGTATTATGTTTCTTAATAAGCTTTTCAGTTAAATATAATAATAAGTTGGGTTGTACTTCGTTCAACCCAACTTACTGACATAGCTATTAACTTTGATAAGGGCGCGGCAGTTGGCGTAGTTTATGCGCCGTATCTAATTCACTATTATTTTTTCTGCCATATCCCCAACCCAATATCTTACGATACTCACCCATAATGCCACTTTCAATTAAATCATCCTCATTGACTGCAATTTCAGTGTGAGATTGGGGTGCAACATAAAGCGCATCCGCCGGACAATATGCCTCACACATAAAACAAGTTTGACAGTCTTCTTTGCGAGCAATTACAGGTGGTTGGTTAGGGACTGCATCAAAGACATTAGTCGGACAAACTTGAACACACAGATTGCAATTAATACAGAGTTTATGGCTGACAAGCTCAATCATGATTTTATTTTGGCTACAACTTTGATACAACGGGTGTGGCTTGAATGGTTTCTACTGCTGGCGTAGCAGGCGCATCCGTAATCCAATCGCGTCTTACCCAAAGCTTATCTAAGCCGCCTGTGGCTTGATAATAACGCTGATGGGTATCGGTCTGGGGATAGTCTATACGAATGTGTTCGCTGCGGGTTTCTGTGCGATGTAAGGCACTAAAATATGCCCATCTGGCGACAGCAGTCAGAGCAACCGCACGCCGAGAAAATTCGATATCGCGTACGCTATCCTGTTTGGGATTACCTTGTACTTGTTGCCACAGCGTTTCTAATTTGGCGAGGGAGTCTAGAAGTTTCTGTTCCGAACGCAAGTAGTTTTTCTCCAATGGGAACATTTCAGCTTGCACACCGCGCACAATTGCCTCGTTATCGAATGTTGCAGACGTGGAGGAGTGCGATCGCATTCCCACTTGTCCCGCTGCACGTGCAGTTCTTTCATTTGCACGTGCGCCCAAATTCTTAGCAAACTTAGCCGCCCCTTCTCCTGCCCACTGCCCTGTAGAGATTGCCCAAGCCGCATTGGGGCCACCACCACCAGAAGCTAAACCAGCTAAAAATTCCCGCGATGCCGCATCCCCAGCCGCATATAGTCCAGGTACTTTTGTCGCGCAACTATCATCGATAATCCGAACACCACCTGTACCCCGGACTGTCCCTTCTAAAAGCAATGTGACAGGTACTCGTTCTGTATAGGGATCAATCCCAGCTTTTTTATAAGGTAGAAAAGCGATGAAATGAGACTTTTCAATCACAGCTTTGACTTCCGGTGTAGCTCTATCTAAACGAGCATAAACAGAGCCTTTCATCAGGGCATTTGGAAGGAATGCAGGATCACGACGACCATTGATATAACCACCAAGGTCATTACCCTCTTCATCGCTATAACTTGCCCAACCAAAAGGAACACCCCGTGTGACAGTGGCATTAAAAGCAGTCGAAATTGCATAGTGATTAGAAGCTTCCATACTGGAGAGTTCTCCACCAGCTTCTACCGCCATTAGCATTCCATCACCTGTATTAGTATTGCAACCTAATGCTTTACTTAAGAATGCACAGCCGCCATTCGCCAATACTACAGCACCCGCACGAACTGTATAAAAACGATGATGTTGTCTCTGTACACCTCTTGCCCCAGCCACAGAACCATCTTCAGCCACTAAAAGCTCTAGAGCCGGGCTTTGGTCGAGAATTTGCACTCCAGAACGCAGCAGGTTTTTCCGCATTACCCGCATATATTCTGGGCCATAATAACTCTGACGCACAGATTCCCCATTTTCTTTTGGGAAACGATAACCCCAATCTTCCAATAAAGGCAAACTCAGCCAAGTTTTTTCAACTACACGCTCTATCCAACGCAAGTTAGCGAGGCCTTTTCCTACACGAAAACGCTCCGAGACAACTTTTTCCCAGTTCTCTGGAGAAGGAGCCATGATGCCATTACCACTCGCCGCAGCAGCACCACTTGTACCCAGAAAACCTTTATCAACAATGATGACTTTGACACCTTGAGATGCTGCTGACCATGCTGCCCATGCTGCGGCAGGGCCACCACCAATCACCAGCACGTCAGCATTTAGTTGTAGTTCATTTTCTGTGAGCAATTTCTTTCTCCTTTTTGATATTGCCTTAGCAGTAGCCGCTGATTTGTTTGTGATGAGTGCTGTTTTGTCGGACTAATTATGCAGAAAATAGAGTCTGCATAACATACACAAAGAGTACGTAACGCCGTGTGCAAATTTATCTCAAACCTAACCCCCAACCCCTTCCCTACGAGGGAAGGGGTGCAAGATTCAAAGCCTCTCTCCGCTTCGGGGAGCCAGTGCTTTGCGGGGGTTCCCCCCGTTGTAGCAACTGGCGTGAGAGGTTTGGAGAGGGGTTGCAAAAATAAGTTGCACATCACTTTACATACAACGAATTACAGATAGTATGATACCCTAACTATTAGTTTATCAAACATTACGTATTGCAAGTTAATCTTGTTACTTTTGTCTGCTGAGAAATTCCTAAGCAACTTTTTGCAAGTGTCGCACCCGCGGCATAATTTCTTCGGCAAAACGTGTCATCTCCTGCACAAAGGGATTAAATTGCAGCATAAAAGTATCGATACCTGCATCAACAAAAGCTGCAACGCGAGTGGCGACTTTATCATAACTGCCAACTAAACCTGCGGCTGTACCACCATTTCCCCCAACAGCAGGATTTTTAGCGAAGAGTTGAAACATAACCGCTTCTTTGTCAACGCCTTTGGCAACACTTAATTTATATTGTTCTTCTAGCTTTTGCAGTGCCATCAGTCGTTCTAGTTCTGCTTGTGCTTCTTCATCGGTGGGACGCGCAATGACAAAAGCTGACAAACCAAAACGCACGGGTTGGGGTAAGGAACGGGGACGGCTGAGAACTTGTTGAATTACTTTGCGAACATCTGCAATTGGTTGACCGTTGATGAAGTAAACATCAGCTTGTTGTGCTGCTAATATCTGCGCTGGCTCTGATGCGCCGCCAAGATAAATCTGCGGATAAGGTTGAGCAACAGGAAAGGGTCGAAAATTTAAATCTTGAATTTTGAAATATTCACCCTCAAAGTTAACCTTTTCTCCACTCCACAAGGCTCTTACTACTTGTAACCATTCTCCTGAATAGCGATAACGTTCATCGTGAAGCGGAAAGGGAATATTAGTACGCTCCATTTCTGGACGGAACCAAGCACTAATTAAGTTAATGGCAAAACGTCCTTGACTAATTGCATCAATACCTAAAGCCATCTTGGCTAATACTGCTGGGTGAAATAATAAAGGTTTAATTGCAGCGATAATTTCGATAGTTTCTGTGGCTTCTGCTAAGGCTGCACAAGCTGTCCAAGTTTCTAATTGTTCTAAATCTAAACTGCGGGGGTTGGCAATGTGCTGGGCAACTAAGGTTGTGACATATCCTAAACGTTCTGCTTCTAATACTAGCGATCGCGTGCGCTCATAGCTAGCATCAATCGGCTCATCCGGCGTATTCAATGGGCCAAAGTTACCTCCAACTGGCGACCAAATCCCGTAGCGTGGTTCTGACACTTTTACCTCCAATTGTCATGAACTATACAAAATTGCAATATCCTCTTGTTTTTTTTCCTCATCTATGCCAATCTCATATTATTATACGATAAATTGGTAGGTTTACCGTATAATAATTACAGGTACAAAATTAAATTTTAGTACCGCCTACAAAGGTTCTAGAAAGCTATGTCTGAACCACGCTATGGGATATGGATTCCCGTTTACGGCAACTGCGGCGTAATGAACCATCCCCTTGAACCTCGTGATGCTAGTTACTCACGAGCCAAGAATTTAATTCGGTTAGCGCAAAGATGCGGATTTACGAAAACTTTAATAGCGCAACACATTATCAATCCCAGAAATCAAGAACTTGACCAGCTAGAAACTTGGACAACCGCCGCCGCCCTTGCAGAAGCCACAGAAACTATCGAGATTATTGCTGCTGTCAAACCTTTACTGTTTCATCCTGCCATCTTAGCCAAGATGGCGTTAGGCATTGATGCAATTAGCCAAGGACGTTTTGCAATTAATTTAGTTAGTGCTTGGTTTAGGCCAGAAATGGAAAAACCAGGGATCAATTTTTTGCCTCACGACGAACGTTATCGCTATTCTGATGAATGGATTAGGGTTGTCAAAGCTTTGTGGAGTGGAGAAACAGTCAACTTCCACGGCGACTATTTTCACATCAATGATTTGAAGTTGAATCCTCCACCTGTCGCTAAACCCCATCCGCGTGTGTATGTAGGAGGAGAGTCAGAACCAGCGCAAGAACTCGCTGCAAAAGAAGCGCACACATTCTTTTTAAATGGTCGTCCGATAGAAGTTATCCGCGAAACAATCGCTCAAGTGCGGCAAAAAGCTCACTCTCGTTCTCAACCTATAGGCTTCGCAATGTCAGCCTTTGTAATTGCTCGACTGACAGACGCAGAAGCCGAAGCAGAGTATCAGAACTTAAGAGCAATGGTACTTGCACAAGACGATCGCACAGAACTACTCAAAGGCGTAGATTCTGAAGTGGTCATGTTCAAAAATATGGCGAAATACCCAGGTGTAGGTAGCAATGGCGGGACTGCGGCTGGTTTGGTTGGGAGTTATGAAACCGTAGCCCAGCGCATTGCTGAATTTACCAAAGTAGGAATTGATACTTTCATGCTGCAATTTCAACCTTTCGCTACAGAAATGGAGCGTTTTGCTGCGGAGATTATACCAAGAGTAAGAGCGTTAACAGAAGAAAGTGAAGCGATCGCCACCGCGAAAAAAAATAGGAGCTAATAATTTTAGATTTTAGATTGAATCCAAAAATCTTTTCCTACTCCTCATATCATTTCCAGGTAATCTGTGCAGAAACGTCAAAACCTCTGGTTCTGTTTGAAGTACTTATGCGATTTATTCTTGAGAAAAGATTCATTTCCCAAATAACAAATTATTTATACAAATTAATCATTAATGTATCTCATCCTGCACTGAGGGATTGAGTTTCTACATAGAGAGTTGTGCATTTTAACACATAACAACGGAGGGATAATGAGCAGAACGAAGCAATTAAAATTAGGTGCCTTTATGCGCCCAGTCAGCATCCATACAGGTGCTTGGCGTTATCCTGGGGCTATACCTGACGCTAATTTCAACTTCCCAGCACTAAAACGATTTATCCAAAAACTCGAAGCAGGCAAGTTTGACGCATTCTTCATGGCGGATCACTTAGCAGTGCTGAATATGCCCATTAACGCCCTCAAACGCAGTCATACGGTGACTTCCTTTGAGCCATTTACCCTGCTTTCTGCCCTCTCTACTGTCACCGAACACATCGGTCTAGTAGCTACAGCTTCCACAACTTATGACGCGCCTTTCCACATCGCTCGCCGCTTTGCTTCTCTCGACCATATCAGTGGTGGTCGCGCTGGCTGGAATGTTGTTACTACAGCTAATCCAGACGCAGCACTCAACTTTGGTTTAGAAGAAGAGATAGAGCATAATGAACGCTACCGCCGAGCGAGAGAATTTTATGATGTTGTTACAGGTCTTTGGGATTCCTTTGCTGACGATGCGTTCATTCGGGATGTAGAAGCCGGGATTTATTTTGAACCCGATAAACTTCACGTTCTGAATCATCAGGGAAAATATCTCTCAGTGCGGGGGCCATTAAACATTGCTAGACCCGTCCAAGGCTGGCCTGTAATTGTTCAAGCGGGCGCATCCGAAGCAGGACGGCAATTAGCCGCCGAAACCGCCGAGGCTGTGTTTGCACCAGCTGGTAATCTGGAGGCTGGCAAAGCTTTATTTGCAGACATCAAAGGACGGGGGAAAGCAATTGGACGTGACCCAGATAGTATAAAAATTCTTCCCGGTGCTTTAGTTGTGGTTGGGGAAACCGTCGCCGAAGCACAAGCCAAGCGCGTTTATTTAGATAGCCTCGTACATTATGACAGTGGTATTGCCAGCTTAAATGGTGCGCTGGGCTATGATGTTTCCGGTTTTGACCCTGATGGCCCTTTACCAGAAATTCCTCCAACCAACGCTGGTCACTCTTCACGGGAAAGAGTCATAGCCTTAGCGCAGCGTGAAAATCTAACCATTCGGCAACTGGCGCAACGTGTTGGTAGTTATGGCGGGTTGGCTTTTGTTGGCACACCTCAAACCATTGCCGATGAGATGGAGCAATGGCTATTTGAGGAAGGCTCGGACGGTTTCAACATTATGTTCCCTTATCTGCCGGAAGGTTTGAATGATTTCGTTGACAAGGTTGTGCCAGAACTCCAACAACGCGGGATTTTCCGCACCGAGTACGAAGGGGCAACCTTACGGGAAAATCTCGGACTGGCGCGTCCGGCTAACCGCTTTTTCCAAACAACGAGCGCGTTTGTCAGCTAAAGACAGCCATTTTTAAAATACTAGAGAGAAAAACCATGACCCAACTCGAAGAAAAAATTATAGATTCCACCTTCAAATTTTCATCTCCTGTTACTGCCAATTCTCCCGAATTGCAAGCATTGTTTGATTTTATTGCTTTGGGAGCAAGTGAACGCGATCGCGATCGCATCTTGCCTTTTGATGTGGTTGAATTAATTCGGCGTTCCCGGTTGGGTGCATTGCGAATCCCCGTTGCTGAAGGTGGCGGTGGTAGCACGGCGCGGGAATTATTCGAGGTGGTGATTAAGTTAGGCGATGCTGATCCTAACGTTGCTCACATTGTGCGGAATCATTTTTCTGTCACAGAGCGAATTTTGCGTTCAGAACGCACTTCAAGGAATCGCCGTTGGCTCAAAGCCGTGGCTGATGGGGCAATTATTGGACTCGCTTCCACCGAATTAGAAGTTAAACGGGCTGGCGGTGGTCAAGTCGTGAATACAAAATTAACGCCCGATGGCGACGGCTATCGTCTGAATGGCACGAAGTATTACAGCACAGGCAGCCTTTATGCAGACTTGATTTTTGTGCGTGTACTAGTACCAGATGGCACAACGGCATTTATTCTTATTCCGACCAACCGCGAGGGCATTGAGCTTATAGACGATTGGGATGGCTTTGGGCAGAGGCTTACAGGCACAGGAACAACTAACTTTACTAATGTCCGTGTTGAGGCAAGTGAAGTGTTTTTTGAGACAGACACAGACAAAGATAATCTGCCATACAATATCATCCCGCAATTATTCTTGACTGCTATTAACGCTGGTATTATTCGTAGCGTGCTGCGTGATGCTACAACCCTCGTCCATAACCGTCCTCGAACTTTTTACCATGCCGTATCTGAGCAAGCAGCAGATGATCCCATCTTGCAGCAAACCGTCGGACAAATTGCGGCTAATGCTTTTGCTGCGGAAGCGATCGTTTTAGCTGCGGCGGATGGACTTGATCGCCTGCCTGCGGCTAAAGCCCAAGGCGAAGAGGCAGAGACGGCTGTAGCGTTAGAAACTTCTTTGAATGCAGCTAAAGCCAAATTGATTGTTGATGATTTGGCATTACGTTCGGCTACTTTACTATTTGAAGTTGGTGGGGCTTCGACAACGAAGAAAAGCTCAAACTATGATCGTCACTGGCGCAATGCTCGTACTTTGTCCTCACACAATCCCAATCACTTTAAGGCGCGTGCAATTGGAGACTATGAGATCAATGGTACTCCCTTGCCGCAGAGAGGATTCTTTTAAGGGGTGTAGGACAAGAATTACTGCAAAGCTTTCAACGTCTCTCTTGAATAAATTAAAATACGGCAAACTTAAGTCTGCCGTATTTTAAACGTGATTATTTTGGGCGATCGCTTGGATTTATTGCTTAGTTTAGCGCTGGTTCTGCTAACACCTTCTCAGCTTTTTGCTTCAGGACTGTTGGTAAATCACTTGTTAATGGCTCACCTTCAACCACTTGCGATTTAAAACCATCGGGCCCAACAGGAACATCGCCTGTAATGGTGGTGCGATAGAGTACGCGCTCAACTTCTATATGATCTAAATCCTGGGGTGCTAAATGGGAAGTAGCGCGGTTGTCCCAGAATGCAATATCACCATTGTTCCAACGGAAGCGGGTGGTGTAAGCAGGTTTAGTGATTTGGTTGAAGAACAACTCCAGAAGTAGTTCGCTTTCTTGGGGCGATACATCCAGAATGTGGGAGGTGAAGCCAGGATTCACAAATAGTGCGCGTTCACCAGTCTCAGGATGAACCCGCACTACTGGGTGAATCGAAACCTGTGGATTAGCTGCAATCCGTTGGGCATATTTGCTATTGCTGGGTATCCGCAAACGTGCATTAAATCTATGCTCGGCTTTCAATCCATCTGCTAGGGCGCGTAAGGGTGCAGACAAACCTTCATAAGCTGCTACCAAGTTAGTCCACTGTGTGTCACCACCAAAGCTGGGAACATTCACCGCCCGCAAAATTGAACCCGCAGGAGGGTTAACAACCGCAGTCACATCAGTATGCCAACGGCTTTCATAGCTGGTACGCCGTAGACCGTTGCGACGCTCAAAGCGACTGCGGTCAATTGGTAAGATTTGGGAAAAGCCTTCTATCGGCTCATCTTCATGGGGATGTGCATAAGTCACTTCGCCGAAACGAGATGTAAAGGCGACTTGTGCCGCATGATCTATATTTTGGTTGCGAAAGAATACGACTTTCCACTTCAATAGTGCTTTGCGAATTTCGGCAACTACATCATCGTGCAGATGAGTTGAAAGATCCACGCCGCTGATTTCAGCACCAGTGAAACCAGAAGTTGGTTTGACTTCAATATGCTTGTAGCCCATGTCTATTCTCCAAAGTTTGATCTATGGGTGAATGTTGGTATTCGACAGCTTTCTTTGGCAAGTTTTGATTAAATCCAAAGAAACATTTGTCACTAAGTCTATTCTACTTTAAATCTATCAATTTACCGTAGTATAGATTGTTAAGAAATTTCAGTGAAACTTAATCAGGATAAAAAACGAATGTCCGCAACTCTATACTTTCCCTAGGTGTTGCATCTAAAGGATTGCTGGGATCTGCAAAAGCTGTATGGGCGGCGAAACGTGCGCGTCCGTCTTCCGCAGAGTCGAAGCATTTGATAAAAAGTACCTCGTTTCTCTGCATTTGGGGAAAGTAGAACCATTGGTGTTCTGGGTTATAAGTAACTGCGTAAGTTTCACCAATGCGATCGCGATACACTAAATCTCCAGCTACAAGGTCTTTTGGTGCAATGCTTTGAGCATCACACACCGCCAATGGTGATTCTTGAATGGTGTTAGCAATGCCTCGCCAAACATTGATAATGGCAAACCGTTGTTGTAATAGCCCATCAATGTCTTCTATACCCCGCGCTGCCAACTCCCAATAAGCCCTTGTATAGCCAGATGTGGCAGTAAAATCGTTGTGTACGCGCTTGGCAGGTTCTTTAATGTTGTTCTCACCAAGCTTTGATTGAGCAGCATTACGTAGAGTGTGATCAAATATCACTACTTGAGTTGCACCCGTCAGTTGCTTTAATAATTGCTCCGCTTCTGGGTAATAGATGTGGCGGATTTCGTCTTCGTCATAAAAGTCGCGGACTTGTGTATTGTGGGCAATAAAAGCAAAACCTTCTTCATCTAGGGAGATTTTGTCTGAGATAGAACGCGCATTATGAATAGTTACCGGATAAGTGTGGAAAGTACTGTTGGTGCGGGGAACCCCTGATGGTGGTTCATAGGTGTAGTTGACAGGCTTTTCTGCCATTGGTAAAAGATAGCTGAGATTAGCTTCTACCGATGGTAAGCCGTAAGCAAGGGGTTTATCTATAACTTGGTTATTTAGGCTCATAGTTCATACCTGTTGTGAGAATTACAAACGCTATGCAGATTTAACTGACTCCCGCCTTCACTGGCTGTTTCCAGACTGCATCTGCATACAGTGATGACTCGAAGTCTGGTGCAACATTGTCACTAGTAATCCGGGCTTCGTGTTGTGACCAATCGGCAAAGAATAAGTCATGGCTGATACGTTCTACTATGGCTGGTACATCCCGGCGGATGCTGGGGACATCACCGATAGGTAGACCAAAGCTGACGAAACCAGCCGGATTGAAAACATGAATATCCTTGAGATAAGGAGCCGTACCAGGGACTTTTTCTTGGTATTCGTGGGCGCTACCAAGATAAGGGTATGTACTGAGTTGCTCGTTATGCTGCTCTGTTGGAGGTTCATAGCGATCGCGCCAAAGGGCAATATGATGAGCAAAATCGGCAAGCTCTGGGCGCTTAGTTGGGTCAACAAAATAGCCAGTCCCAGCGATCGCAAAATCGAACTCCAACACATCATCATTCACTTGCGCCACAATGCGATCGTTTTGGTTGTGAGCAGATTTCCACGGGGCAGATAAATGTAGGTGGAAGTTAGAAAAAGCAGTTACCCGCGCAATAGCATCTGGTGGTGGTGTCGAGCCAACTTGATTAAACCGCCAAGCTTGAAACCAACGAGCAGCATCAGGTAGTTGAGCATAGTTGTAGTAAGCGCCAGGATAACCCCGCACACGAATCACAGGTAGAGATGCAATTTGCGATCGCCGGGCAAACAGATGTACTGCCTTAGCACCTGATTCTAGCGCCACACCTGCTGCATCAAAAGCCGAAGCCGCCGCACCCAAAACTGCTACAGTTTTACCGCGCAACTCACTGAAGTTAATTAGCTCGGACGTATGTGCATAGAGGTGGCGTGGTAGAGATGCTAGTACAGGCGGGATATTTGCGCCACCAGTACCAGCTACACCATTGGCGAAGATAATCTTGCGTGTGGTTTCTACTTGTTTGACACCGTTCACTTCCAGATGTAGCCGCAAGAAACCGACATCCGGCTCAATGCGTATCAACTTCGTCTGATATCTCACTGGAATGTTCAAGAAATGCCGATACCAACTGAGATATTCAGCCCATAAGACTCGCGGAATGCGGTCGATTGCGACGTATGCTTCTGCACCGTGTCGTGCTTCGTACCAAGCCTGAAACGAAAGTGCGGGAATGCCTAGTTCTGGCCCTGGCAGGTTTTTCGGTGTGCGGAGCTTTTTCATTCGCGCCCGTGTGAGCCATACACCTGCATGGGCTTCGTCTTCAGCCTCGTCAATGACTGTCACACCACCAATACCAGCACGCCGCAAAGCAAATGCGAAAGTGCTACCACTGCCACTACCACCGACTATCGTGACATTATGGTCAATGCCTGGCTGATCAAACACCCAATTTTCAGGGTCAGGGCCGAGTAGGCGCAACGCCTCCCGTGCGGCAAAATCAATATCAGTCGTTGTTGTCATGTTGGTTTTTCAGAATCAATAATTCAAGAACTCTTTTCGCTTTTTTATTAGCGATCGCTTTGAGATAAAAACTTTTTAGTTGGCTAAAAAAACTCAACTGTTTTATCTCCTGTTGTGGAACAGGTTCACAATGAGTAGATAGTTGTGGTGGTAATTCCCAAATATCATGTTTTTGCGTCGCTAATAATTCACTTTCAGGGGGAGGCTGAGAGTATTGAGCCAGTAACCCTGATTCTCCATTTAGTAATTCTCTTTCGATTCCATGAAACATATTTTTAGGATGTGCAAAAATAAGTTTTTATTAGATCTCTTACGTAAATACTTTGGTGTCGCTGACAATATTATTTAAAAGCTCACGCAAAGGCGCAAAGGCGCAAAGAAGAACGCAGAAAAATATATATTCCGATTGTTCAATTATTTGTGCAGGAGTTCTCTTGAAAATCATTAGAGATTTAATAGACAATAAAATAACTCTGTCACCTATCACCTGCTGTTATGCTTAATGCTGACCTTCCTAAAGCCGAACAAATTACATCATTTTGGGGTGTATGAATTCGGCTACACAGCACATCTCGATAATGTCTTTCTAGAGTATTTTTTTAGATAAACCAGGATTTCCTATTAGTTGTAACCCAATTTCTACAGCCTTAATAGCATTACCTGTAGCCAAATATTTAACTGTTTGTGCTGACAAATTCACATTCGCATGGTGTTCCCCTCTATCAATATCTGCTGCCAGACTGTAAATTAATCGATGGTTGGCGTATAGTAATGCTTCGATTTCACCAACGGCGGTTTGAAAATTGGGTAAAGTTGCCAAACTTGCGCCTAAATTAGTAGGCGATCGCTCATTCAAATATTCAACCAACCAATCTCGTGCGGCTGTTGCTACCCCTTGATACAACGCACTTAACAGTAAACTACCAGCTGCCAGCATCAAGGGATCGGGTTGTGACCAAGCCTTTGCCGGACGGACATCTAAGGCGTACTCTGGGGGAATGCAGACATCTGCTAAAATTAGGTCATAGCTGCCTGTTGCCCGCATTCCTAAATGATCCCAAGTTTCTACAATCTTCACCCCTGGAATGTCACGGGGAACTAAAAAACTCCCGACTTGGGGTTCATCGTCATCTGTTCGCGCCCAAACTACGAAGTAACGTAAAATCGGACTGCCCGTAGTGTATTGTTTGTGACCAGTGATTGACCAACCATCTGGTGTGCGTTTGGCGATCGTTGCAGGTAATCCACCTCTGGCTGGTGTACCTAATTCTGGTTCGACACGGGCAGCATTTAGCAAAGCAATCCCTTCCACAGATTCCCGACACAATTTTTCATAAACAGCCGGATGCCAGCGTCGGTGTCGGGCGGCGTTTGCGTGTTGTAAGTAGTGCATTGTCAACACCAAGGCCGTAGAAGCATCTCCACTGGCTATCTTTTCAATCACCTTACAGGCTGTGGTATATCCTACAGCCAGCCCACCAAATTCTACTGGTATAGTCAGACTTAATAATTTTGCTTTGTGCAGGACATCAAAGTTTTCCAAGGGAAAGGAACTATCGCGGTCGTGGGTGGCGGCGCGGGTGGCAAAATCCGCAGCCAGAGAATCTACAAGCTCAAATAGATTGGGTAAGAATTTTGTTGTTGCGGTGGCGGATGCTTCTAACACAGGTGGTTTTGACATTTGGCTTTTGACTCCTGGATTGGGAGGGGGTAAGGGTGTAGAGTGTCAGGGTTCAAGGGAGAAATAATTTCTGTTCATTCTTTCCCCTATACCCCTTCCTACGCCCTAGTTCTACTGGCATTTAGCGATATCTTCGTTAAAACTGCTGTCCCAGAGTTGTTTGACATCAACTTTTGCGGGAATTACACCCGCTTGGAAAAATGTGTCAGCAACCTTTTGTTGAGAAGTTATAGCTGCGTCAGAAACCGGGAGTAATTCTTGACGACGCTGTTTTAGACCTTGCTGGGCATCTTGATAAACAATACCTTCATCGACATTAATGTTAGTTGCATAGGTCTTAGACCATTGCTTGAGGTTAGATTCGCGCCAGTTTTGGGATTTTTGCAAACGACATAAGAAATCAGCGATCGCCACTTTTTTTTGGGAATCAGCGAGCGCATTCGGCGAAGCAATAATCACAAAGTTACCGCTTAAAATATCTTTGGCAGATTCCAACACTCGCGCCCCTTCTTTTTGCGCTTGGGGGATAGAGTAACCGTAGGTAGCCCAAGCATCCAGTTCGCCTTTCCGAAAAGCCGAAAGTCCATCAGGTATGGATAAAGGAACTGCATTGATATCCTTCATCGTCAGCCCGGCTTTTTCCAACATCTTAATTAAAAAGTAGTGGGCGGTTGTAGCTTTAACGTAACCGACTTTCTTACCCTTGAGATCAGCGATGGTTTTGGCTGTTGAATTTTTGGGTATAAGTACAACTTGACCAACCGTTGGCCCTTTAAGAGTAGCGATAATTTTGACAGATGCTTTCGATTCAATCGCAAAAATCGGCGGAATTTCACTAGCTGAAGCCAAATCAATTGCACCAGCATTGATGGCTTGTACCATCAAATTACCGCCAGTAAACTCAGTAAATTGAGTTTGGTATGGAAAATCATCTAGTCCAGCTAACTTTAAATTTAAATCCCAGCCACCTTTGTACTTAGCAACCCGTAATTGAGTTGTATTCGATACTCCCACTTCAGATGGACTAGGATTTACTGCGATCGTTGTTGGACTGGTAGACTTAACCTCTGAGCAAGCCGTTGTTGCTACTAACAAACACCCCAGAGGCAAGATAAAATTCTGCCGTAACCAATTAGTAAACACGTCGACTCTTAAGTATAAAAAAAGACAAATTTTCTAATAACATCTCCGCGTACCTTCGCGCCAACCTCCGCGTGCCTCTGCGTTAAAAAAGGTATTCGCAACTATTCCAACAAATCTGGTTCTTCCCTCACAATCCGGTCATAGAGAGGCTGAAAACTAAACCAACCGCCCGAATGTGTTCCCACTTGACCATGAGTGAAAGCCGCCGTTTCATGATCAATTGGCAGTGGTTTACCAGCCGCTTCTGCCAACAACTGAGCTTGAGCCGATCGCTCAAAGGAAATGTACCAAAAAGCAGCCTCGTCCACTGTTTGTCCCACAGTCAAAAAGCCATGATTTCTGAGGATGACAGCTTTTTTATCTCCCAAGGTTTCAGCAATTCTCCTACCTTCAGAAGTATCTAAAACCACTCCTTTGTAGTCATTAAATAAAACATGGTCTTGATAAAAAGCACAAGCATCTTGGGTTAAAGGGTCAAGCAGACGACCCAAACTCGACCAAGATTTGCCATGCAGCGAATGAGCATGAGCCGCTGCAACTATATCGGGTCGCGCTTCATGTACCTGGGAATGAATCGCAAAGGCGGCGCGATTCACGGGCGCATCACCTTTGACAACTTCCCCTTCTCTATCAACTAAAAGCAAGTCAGAAACACGGATGTGACCAAAATACTTACCCAAGGGATTCACCCAAAAATGGTCGGTAAATTCAGGGTCGCGAGCGGTAATATGGCCAGCTATTCCTTCACTGAAGCCAAAACGACCAAATAGCCTAAATGCAGCAGCCAGGCGTTGTTTGCGATAAAGGCGTTCTTCTTCCACCCGTTCAAAGACTGGCTGTTGGGGTCTAGTAAAATTTGGCATGATTTTCTCTTTCTTATTTCACAGGTACATTAGAATATCCAGAACGAAAAGACCGCACGCTATTTTGTTCGGGATGATAATGATTTCGCCAAATGCTACCAGTATCATTCCCCATAACATGAATTGAAATGGATGGAGCAAAGACAGTAGTCGCTTTGACAGAGTGAATATCGTTGTCTGGAGGTAATAAATGATAAATATCCCCAGTTTTTACTTGATAGGTTCCTACTGCTTTCAACTGGGCTTGTTTCTCTAATTCGCCGCTATCGAGACGACGATATACGGTTTCTTCCTGTTTACCTTGATATAAACCGACAAGTCCCCAAGATAAATGATCGTGGACAGGCGTGATTGCATTAGGAGGAATCACCAAACTGAAGATAGTTAGAGATCGCTCCTGGGAACGATATAACAACCATTGTCCAATTCCTCCGCCTAAACCACTGTCAGGATTTGGTTGGTCAAAAGGTTTGGGTAGCCAATTCTTTTTTTTCAGCAGTGCTGCAAAGTGCGGCTCTAAAGCATTGAGGGTTTCGGCGCGGTGATGAGTTGTGCGTGAGCTAATTTCTTGCGCGATCGCCACAAACTCACGCAAATCAGGACTATCTACAAACCATTGGTCTGCTTGTAAAGGTTCAAGAAGTGTTGTGTGGGGCATAGTTGGGGATTTCTCAAGCTACGATTGCTGTTTGTCGTTCTTGTCGTTGGACTTCTTGACGTACCAAAGGAATCACATCTCGACCGTAGGCGATCGCATCTTCTACTGGGTCAAAACCACGAATTAATATTGTTGTGACTCCCGCTTGGTAGTAATCAAATAATGACTCTGCTACCTGTTCTGGAGTCCCTACTAAAGCAGTAGTATTACCACGCGCACCAGTAGCAGCTGCGATCGGTGTCCATAAACGCTTATCGTGAATTTCCCTTTCCTTAGCAAAATCCAGCAACCGCAAAGAACCAACAGCTTCAGGTCGTGCAGCATCAGGAGATAATTGAATACCTGCTTCTGCACGAGTTTTATTGATCCGTGAAAGAATATAATGGGCTTTTTCCCAGGCTTTTGCTTCGGTTTCGCCCAAAATCGGACGCAAGGAAATACTAAACCGTAAATCTTTTCCTGGCGGTGCTGCGGCTTTTACCTCGGCGATGCGTTGTTTAATCGCCGCGATGGGTTCTCCCCAGAAAGCATAGACATTACTGTGTTTTGCCCCTACACCCACAGCCGCACCAGAAGCACCGCCGAAATATATGGGAATATGTGGTTGCTGTATGGGTTTAACGTCGGAAAATGCCCCTTTGAATTGGTAAAATTCCCCTGCATAATCAAAAGGTTCTGTACTCGTCCAAACTCGTCGCACAACATCAAGATATTCATCAGTTCGACGATAGCGAGTATCATGATCGAGCCAGTCACCATCACGCTGTTGTTCAGCATCGCTCCCGCCAGTAATGATATGTACAGCAACACGACCATTGCTAAAGTGATCTAATGTAGCTAATTTGCGTGCGGCTAAAGTAGGAGACACAAAACCCGGTCTGTGTGCAAGTAAAAACTTAAGCCTTTCGGTTGCAGCAGCCACATAACTAACAACATTAAAACCATCCGGGCCTGTAGAGCTATAACCAACCAGCACTCGGTCAAAGCCACCATCTTCATGGACTTTGGCAAAGTTACGCACATAGTTTAAGTCTATGCTTCCCCCCGTAATTGATACGGTAGGGCTATGTAATTCCGACGCATCTCGCGTACCAATCATGCCAATAAATTCAACAGACATATTAAACCTCGTTTGTCATTGGTCAATAGTCAATGGTCAATAGTTTTTTACTCCCCTGCCCCCCTGCTCCTCTGCCCCTCTGCTCCCCTCTACCCCCCTGCTCTTTTTCCTACCTAGAAGCAGTAGTTCCCAACGGACACACTGCTGTAGCAACATCTACCCGTTGTGGAATAATTTTTTGTTCTAGTAACCAGTCAGCGGTTTTCTGAAGTTTGGCGACATCTTCACTATTCGGAAATACGTAAGATTCAGGGCCACGATTTTTAGTAACTTGCTTGGCTACAACATCAGAAAGTTTTAACTCTTTGACCAAAAAATCTGATGCTGCATTAGTATTTTGATTTAGCCATTCACCATCCTCACTCAAAGCAGTCAGAGCAGCTTTCACGGCTACAGGATTTTCTTTTGCTGCATCACCACGAACAACCAAAATACTGTAAGTAGGTGCAGGATGTGTAGTAGTAATTCTTCTAGCTTTATGTTCTAATTCTGCAAGAGAAATATACGGTTCCCAAACTGCCCAAGCATCAACAGAACCTTGATATAAAGCTGGTGCAGCGTCATTTGGTGATAGGTAAACTCGCTGGACTTTTTCTTTGGGAATCTTTTCTTTTTCCAAAACTTTTAATAATAGATATTCGCCTGCACCACCTTGGTTAACTGCAACTTTTTTACCTATTAAATCAGCCGGTTTACGAATAGCAGAATTACCCCGCACTAAGATGGCGTTACTTAAAGAATCGGGACTCGGACGCTGGACGGAACCAATACAAAGAGGTTGTCCCGCAGCGATTCCAGAAAGGGTAGGAATATCACCACAGCCGCCAATATCAGCCCGATTACCATTGAGAGAACTTAAAAGCGTCGCACATCGGTCAAATGGCCCACTCCATTCAACTTTAATATTTTGTGTTGTTAATTGACGCTCTAGCTCACCTCTTTGACGCGCTAGGGGAATAATCCCGCCTTTTTGATATCCCAAGCGAATAACATTATTTTTCTCTGTAATTTTGGTAGTCACCGTGTTTGAGGCGGTATCTGATTTAGCTGAGATATTGGTGGCTGTTTGTTGACTGCAACTAGAAGCGAGCAGTCCTACAAGAGAAGCTGCGATCGCCAATATCTTATCAGTAGGATATGTATGTTTGTGCGTAAAGCGGTGTTCTTTTAAAGAATTGACCACAATTGACTCCTTGCTCACAATTTTTAGGAGTTTAGGCAGGTATATCTGTAATCATCAATCTTTAACTACTTTAAATCGACCGATTTACCGTAGTTAACAAGAATTACAATACCACTTTTTTGCTGAACTGCCCAAATTAAGTAAATATTTCTTTATCTCTCAATCTCATAAAACGTGCTAAACAACTGCTATATGCAGTTCAACTCCTTATTGTAGTTCGCGTACCAAAATCAAGCGAGTAGGGTCGGCTAAATTAACTTTGCCATCGTAATCATTTTGAATTTCTTTTAGTTTTTATTAGTAACTAAGATGCTTTCGCCCTGATGCTTCAAGGAATTCCAACAAGTAAAGTAGTCAGAGTAAACTACTCGTACAGAAAAGATAAAGGGTTGCTCATACTTTCCGCAAAACCCAAAATAGAGCGATCGCGATGTTCATAAATTAATTTTCCTTGCACATCAAATAGAAAAGTTCCGCCGCGTTGTGTCAAATAAGATGAATCTGGTACATAAATATTCCAGTTACTCAAAACTTCGGTCATGTTTCGCAAGCGTAGGGTTGCTAGTTCAAATGGACGCTGGAAACCTTTTCCTCCAGCCGCTTTGAAAAACGAACCTTTAATTGGTGGTAAAGGTGTACCCTTCACAACTTCCTCATCAGCAATTAACTGCGGAGCTTTTTTATCACCTTTATAACCTCGAAAAACTTCCTTCAGCGTTCCCGGACTACCCACCCCAGCGCACATTAGCAATAAGTTCAGCCAAGCTTTTTGTGAATTTGATAGCAAAGGAAACTGTATAGACAACCCGCGATAAAGCTTTAAAAGCCGATGAATTTCAGCATTTGCATCTACAAACAAACATTCTTGAGGGAAGCCTGTATATTTGCAAAATTTGATCCCTGAATTGCGATCGCCAATACCAATAGCACGAATTGTAATTCCTCTAGCTTCGATCTGTTTTTTTTCTCTTTGCAGCCACCAAGCGTATTCTAAATTATCAAAATCTCCCAACTGTGACCAAATAAGTATGAGTAACTTTGAAGTATGGATACAACCATCTAAAATGGGCTTAATCTCTCCATCGCTAACTCGCAGGCGTTGAGTTTGGCTCAAAATAGAATAAATATCTGGGGAATTGGAGCTTGTTTGAGTATTCATGCAGGTGAGAGCAATTAACTTATCCTAATAATAGGCAACTAGCGCAAATTCCACTATGACTACGAGTTTAGCCATTGCAGAAAAAATTACGACCCTTCGCCAAGTCGAAGAGAAACTGGGGTTAACTCTAAGTAAGGATAATCAATTTTTTACCGAATGGAGGGCTGATTTACCTGAATTAAGTGAAACAGAGCAGGCGAGATTAGAGCAAGTTCGACAAAATTATCTCTATCAAATCTCCTATGGAAGTCTTTTAGAAGAAACTATCAAAATGGTTGTTCTGTCACCATTACTTGAACTGGCTCTTTTCTACCAAGCACCCTACAGATTTCAAACAGAGGTATCTGTTGAGATTGAAGCACAGGGAGATAATGATGAGATTTTACGGGGAAGAATTGATATTTTAGTTTTGCAAGGTACATTATGGATTGTCCTAATTGAGTCAAAAAAGACAACCTTTGATGTAGAACTAGCGATTCCTCAAACATTAGCTTACATGGCAAGTCATTCCAAATCACAACAACCTCTGTACGGTATGATAGCTAACGGTAGCAGCTTCTTGTTTGTCAAAACTTTGGATAAACAGTATGCTACTTCCGATCTGTTTGCTACGCGATCTCAGTACCTGAATAATTTATCTGGAGTTTTAAAAATCCTCAAGCATTTGGGTAGCATTGTTACAGCATCTTGAGGCTAAATATTCACCTATAACTTCTTAAAATTGCTAAATTCTGCGCTGAAACTAGCTAAACTTAATCAATGTCAAGTTTTTTAGCTGTAGAGATGATTTATAAAAGTTTATCACCTAGGATATTTTTGACAATAAAACTTATATCTATTTGTTTGATTAGTGGCGCACTTGGCTTAGAATTAGCAAATCTTTATATACCTTTAAACAAGATATTCACACTGCCTAGTTTAAATATTATCTTGGCAACAGAAAGATTTGCGCTCATTATCCATTTCTTAGAAGCAGGAATCGCAGTTTTTTATGCACATTCAAAGAAGAAAATACCATTAAATTATGGGGTTTATACTTTTTTTGTTGGGACGATTGGCTTATTAGAACTATTTAATAACGAAGATATCTAATACCATTTTGGATTGTGGATTGAGAAAGCGTTTACTGGTAAGCTGTTCAGAAATCCATTTGTCGCCATCATTTTTCAAATTGGGATAATTTAATCTTTTTCGCTGAATTAATGCGACTCCCTACACTTGATATCATGTCCGGCAAATTAGTTATGATTCAGCATATCTGTGCAGAAAGACAACACTCTTCTTACCCCTGCGATCTTGATGATAAGTCTTTTACCGGACACGATATGATTGTGTGTGAGTCCGAGTAGGCGGACTTAGTTTAGACTGCCTTGTTTACGGTTTCCAGCCCGCCAATAAATTTGGATAATTTGCTGGTGTGGGGAACATCTTCTGTAAGCTGGCTTGGCGCACTGAGGCTGATTCTTGGCTGAGATTCCACAGACTTTCGTAGAAAAAGAAGGAGACACCAGCAAAGTTGCGATCGCGGACTTTCTGCACCTGATTTTGAATTTGGGCAAATGGAATTGATTTGTTCTTTAACCCAGTTATAATTCCAATACTTACAGGAATATGACTGCGTGCAGTTTTCACTTCTGGATACTCTAATTCTTTGATAAACACATTCAAGTCATCTCGATATATTTGCAACACCAATTCTTCCACAAGTCCCAGACGTTCCCATTTTTGCCAGTCAGCTAAAAAGTATTCGTAAGAAAAACGCTGAGGATTAGGCGCAACAGAAACTAAACAGTTCTTTTTTGTAGTTTTAATAGCTGTGAACACCCGCTTCATAAAGTCGGTGATTTTATTCGCCCGCCAACGCACCCATTCAGGATCTTTGGGATTTTTCGATGGTGCTTTTCCCCGATGGTCTTTTTTATAAAGTGCAACTGTATAAGCATCGTAGCCTAACTCTGAAGGCAAGCCGAAATGGTCATCAAATTGAATCCCATCAATGTCGTAGTTACGGACAATTTCCACGATTAAATCTTGGATAAATTTTTGGACATCTGGGTGGAAGGGATTTAACCAAACTCTATCATGTATACCTTCTTTGACAATTTTTGTGCCATTGCTGCGGCTTGTCAGCCATTGGGGGCGATTTTTAGCTAATAAAGAATCTGCGGGAGCCATAAACCCAAATTCAAACCAGGGAATTACCGTTAAGCCTTGTTTATGTCCCTCATCAACAATTTCTTTGAGCATATCGCGTCCTTGTAACCCTGGTGTCGGATCAAGCGATCGCCCAATTACTTTAGCAGCTACTTTGCTGGGATATAATGTGTATCCCCAATTCCATACCGCCGGATAAACTGTATTAAAGTTTAATTCATCCAGCCGCTGCAAAGCATTCTTCAGACGGTTACGTTCAAACAACACCTCACTATCAATATTTGTTAACCATACGCCCCTTAATTCTGAACGCGTCGGCAGATTTTGCGCCGCAATCGGGAACGAAAGCAAGACTGTAGCGATCGTGCTGAGAATAACTATAACGGCGAAAAAAGCTTGTTTCCGGTTGTGATACAGATTCCAGGCAAATAACTCAACACACCACTTAACAAATTTTTTCATATTTGGTTACAGACAAAAGAAAACATGGAAAAATGACTGCTATATCTGGGTAGAAGTTGCTTAGACATCTGCTACGCAAAATTTAATAGCCAAAGACTTAACATATAACAGTTTTCCCTTACACTCCTATACCCTTATACCCATCCTTCACAAGGATCTCAGATTTTTTTAGTGCCATTAATCTTTGTATTTACCTATTTCTGTTACTTCAATAGCATTGTAGTTATAGTTACACAAAGTTAGATAAATTCTATGTATACAAATCTTGACTTATTTACCTAATATTGGACATTTAGGATTATGCTATTTATTACAATAAGAAAACTTATCCCAATTGTCATCGCAACAACTGTAATATAAGTAACAAATAAACAAGTAACTTCACTATATAAATAAGCCCTCTTGAAGAGCAAGTGCAAGGTATGTAATGAATATTCCTAATAACTCACCAGAAGATTTAGGCAATAATCTCGCAGCGGCCGAGAGGTTAGCAAGGGCGATTAAGGTTGCAGGGGGAGAATTTTCTTTGATATTAGCCTGTTGCGACTCTATTGCTAAACAACAGCAGATACTAAAACTTTTACAAGAATTGTCATCTGTAGCAATTCAAGAAATGAGATTAATGCCTACAGATGAAACACTTTATACAACCATCACAAATACTATCGGTATTTCGCAACCTCAAGCTTTGATGGTGCATGGTTTAGAATCTGTTGTAGCAATACCGCAAATGCTGATCAGTACAAATCTCATGCGAGATGAGTTTCGCAAAAATTTGCATTTTCCTATAGTACTGTGGGTTAATAATGAAGTTCTGAGCCAGCTAGTTTGGTTAGCGCCTGATTTAAAAAACTGGGCAGCAACTACTATTAGGTTTGATATTTATCATAGTCAATTAATTGAAAATCAAGCAGTGAGTGCTTAACTAAGTCTGAACTATTAAATATTTATTTTTAAACATATTTTTAAGATTGTTAATTTTTGGTAAAAATATAGGAACAAACCATCTGTATACTAGCGTCTCTCTTCATATCTGCTTCACAAGACAGATTTTTGAAGAATCCCAACTACATAGAATTTTGGGACTGTATATTTTTTGTCATTAATTACTATATCTCAGTTTTTAATGCCTTAAATATTGACGAATAGAGGCATTTTATTGATGAAACCTATGCTAAAAAATCCGCAAACAACCAATCAAGCCCGAATTTTTACCGCCTTAGTTTTGACTAGTATTTTGTCTATTGCTAGTGGGTTAACCCTGATCAAAAGTGCCATAGCTAACCCAACAAACTTTCTACCTGCAACTACTAATGAAGTTTACGCAGATAAAAGTAAACCAAATCGCTTACCACCGTCAGTCACTAATGCGGTGCTAAGAGATTTAGCCAGCAGAGTTGGAACATCTAGGGGAGAATTGCAAATTGTTAATTATAGTCAAAAGACTTGGCGTAATGGTTGTTTAGAACTACCGCAACCAAAGGAATTTTGTACCCAAGCATTAGTTCCTGGTTGGCTAGTCGTAGTATCTAATGGTAGACAAAAGTGGACTTATCATACTAATAATAATGGGCGTTCTTTACGTTTAGCTTCGTCAAATAATTCATCACAAAACGAATTACCAAGAAAAGTTCGAGAAGCAGTTTTACAACAAGCGCAAGAAGTTTCAGGATTATCAGCGCGATCGCTATCTATTATAAATTTTAAAGCAACAGATTGGTCAGATGGTTGCGATCGCTCTACTCCTCCCTATCCTTGTGATCCCATTCTCGTCTCTGGTTGGCAAGTAACCGTAGGTGCAGCAAATCAACGCTGGGTGTTCTTATCAGATAGCGATGGTGCGCGCATCAAGCTGGCTAAAGATCAGAATTCAACAAATACAAACAAACCTCTACCCATCCCGCAGAGTGAATTACCACCACCTTTAGATCAAGGTGTAGTATTCCGCCAAATCTCTAGCGGTGGTTTTGCTGGGAGAACTTACGAAACTGTATTACGTAATGATGGGACTTTGATTCGCGTACGCATTGGTGATGCTAACGATTCGGAACGCAGTGTGCGCCGTGTTTCTCGCCAACAAGTGCAACAATTTGAACAATTGCTACAACGCACCAGAGGAGAATTTAGAAATGTGAATTATCCAGCACCCACTGGCGCAGCCGATTATATTACTTACACTCTCACCAGCCGTCAGGGTACAGTGCAATACAACGATATTGCACAAAATAACCTACCGCAAAATTTACAACTAGTCATTAAAGCTTGGAGTGAAATTAACAACAACCAAGCGACAGATGATACCTCTAAGCTTGTATCTATCCCGCAGAGTGAATTACCACCACCTTTAGATCAAGGTGTAGTATTCCGTCAAATCTCTAGCGGTGGTTTTGCTGGGAGAACTTACGAAACAGTCTTACTTAATGACGGGAGTTTGATTCGTGTACGCATCGGTGATGCTAATGATTCGGAACGCAGTGTACGCCGTGTTTCTCGCCAACAGGTGCAACAATTTGAACAATTGCTACAACGCACCAAATGGGAATTTAGAAATGTGAGTTATCCAGCACCCGCCAATGCCGCAGATTATATTACTTACACTCTGAGCAGCAGAGTAGGTACAGTGCAATATAACGATATTTCACAAAATAACCTATCCACAAAGTTACAACGAGTAGTTACAGCCTGGAATCAACTTTTAGGTAATAGTCAATAGTTATGAGACTTACACAAGTGTTATATTTTTGTCGTTTAGGCTGTCAATGGTCAATAGTCCGAAAAAACCTTGATTTTTGACCATTGACTCTTTTACCAGAAAATAGGTGTGCCAGTTGCATGAGTCCTGAGTCAAATGAAGTTTCAATCTGAGCCGAAAAATTAATCTAACTCTCGCCGTCCTTCTAAGGCTCTAGCCAAAGTTACTTCGTCGGCGTATTCTAAATCTCCACCCACAGGTAAACCAAAGGCAATCCGTGTCACCTTTGTAAAGGGTTTAAGTAGTTGACCAATATACAGTGTGGTGGTTTCCCCTTCTATACTCGGACTGATTGCTAAAATCACTTCCTGGGGTTTTTGCTGGCCTACCCGCCGCACCAAAGGTTGGAGATTCAACTGTTCTGGGCCGATTCCATCCATTGGGGAAATCACTCCACCTAAAACGTGATATTTACCTTTATATTCGCGGGTTTTTTCCAGCGCAATCACATCCCGCGAATCAGCTACAACGCAAATAGTTTGATTGTCGCGGTTAGGATTTCGGCAGATTTCACAAACTGGCTCCGCAGATAAGTGAAAACAGACTGAACACAAGCCTATTTGTTTTTTTGCGTCAACCAACGCTTGCGCCAGAGCCTCTACTTCTGCTTCTGGTCGCTTCAAAATGTGCAAAGCCAGTCGCTGGGCTGATTTGGGGCCTACTCCTGGCAGACGTTGCAACTGTTCGATTAACCGTGCTAAAGGGCGTGCGTAAACCGTGGTCTTATCTCCAGAGTGTGTTCACCTTAACTATGATGACATAGGCTGAGGAGGAAGGGGAAACAGGGCAGGGTGCAGGGGAGAAACACAAATGACTATTGACCATTGACCATTGACTATTGACTATTAACCATTGACTTTTGACACAAAAACAACGGTTGTGCCGATCGCAATACTGCTTCTAATAAACCAGGAAATAGCATTTGCAAATCTTCGCGCCGCAATTGATTAATGTGCTGGGTTCCTTCTTTATGAGTCAAGACTACACCCGATTCTCTCAAAATCTTAAAGTGGTTGGACATGGTAGACTTGGCGATTGCAAAATCAAAATCGGCACAGCATTGCTCCCCTTTGGTTGCTAACAACCGCACAATCTCTAGCCGCACTGGGTCGCCTAACGCATACAATACCGCTGATAGTGATATATCTTTTTTGTCTGGGTGATATAAAAATCTCATACTTGTATTATCTCTTGAACTAGCGTATATTTTAATTATTCGATAAAATCGAATAAACGAATTAAAACAGGAAGGCAACTATGTCATCTGTTACAAATGTCACAGAAGCCACTTTCAAGCCAGAAGTTTTAGACAGTGAGGTACCAGTTTTAGTAGATTTTTGGGCCCCTTGGTGCGGCCCTTGTCGAATGGTCGGGCCAGTTGTTGATGAAGTTGCCACCGAATACGAAGGACAGGTAAAAGTAGTGAAGGTGAACACAGATCAAAATCCCACTGTCGCCAGCCATTACGGAATTCGCACTATACCTACACTTATGATATTTAAGGGTGGGCGGCAAGTGGATACGGTTGTCGGCGCAGTGCCAAAATCTACATTAACTAAGACTTTAGCACAGCATATTTCACAGCAGTAATAGCTATGGGTGGGCATTTGCTCACCCTGAAGCTTAAACAAGCTAGTTGAAAATTATACTAAACTCAGGCAGGAGGCAGAAGGTAAACACATTACTGTTTCTGTCCTCATTTGAATGCTCCTGGCTATATAGCAGTCCTAAATCATTTGTGAAACGATATGGACTTGAAATTAGAAAATAAATCGGCTTTAGTGAGTGGTTCGACCACAGGTATTGGTTTGGCGATCGCCCAAACTTTAGCACAAGAAGGTGCATCAGTAATTGTCAATGGTCGCACAGAACAACGAGTTACCCAAGCAGTTGATAAAATCAAACGTACCAATCCTGACGCGAAAGTTACAGGTATTGTTGCCGATTTAGCGACCAAAGCAGGCATTGAGCAAATTGTTGCTCAGGTTCCTCAAATTGATATTCTCATCAACAATCTGGGAATCTACGAGCCGAAAGGATTTTTCGAGATTACTGACGAAGATTGGCTGCATATATTGGAAGTGAACCTACTCAGCGGAGTTCGTTTGAGTCGCAAATATCTGCAAAAAATGCTAGAGCAAAACTGGGGACGAATAATTTTTATCTCTAGCGAATCTGGTTTTCAAATCCCCGTAGAAATGATTCATTACGGTGTGACTAAAACGGCTCAAATTTCCCTAGCACGAGGTTTAGCAGAAATGACTGTCGGTACAGCAGTCACAGTAAATTCCGTGCTTCCAGGGCCAACCCGTTCAGAAGGCGTTGAAGAATTTATCACCCAAATGGGAAACGAAAAGGGAATCAGCGCCAGCGAAGTTGAGGCGGAATTTTTTCAAAAAGTTCGTCCAAGTTCTCTTATCCAACGCTTTGCAACTAACGAAGAAGTTGCCACACTCGTAGCTTACCTTTCCAGTCCCCTTGCTTCGGCAACTAATGGTGCGGCTGTGCGGGTTGATGGTGGCGTAATTCGGTCAATTTAGTGCTGAGTAATATAGCAGGTAACAGAGTTAAAAGTCTTTTGATGTCTCATTTTTATCATTTACCGATGTCTTACTCCTGCCTTCTCCCAACGATAAGTGTTCACATCGAATAGCCAAATATTTATCAATAGTTAAATCTGCTAGTCAGCAGGTAGCCAAATATATAATGCCTGTAACCTACCTTTCAGGGGAAATCGCATGAATCCAATCACTCAAACAAAAGCTCTTGATGTACCTACCGCTATTCTTCAGCGTCGTTCTATCAAAACTTTTAAAACAGATCCCATCGAGCCAGAATTACTCAAACAACTAGTAGAGTTAACTGTAGCAGCACCCAGCAGCTTTAACATCCAAGACTGGCGGATTATTCTGGTACAAGATGAAGCGCAAAAAGCAGCCTTAGCCGCAGCATCTTGGAATCAGAAACAAGTTATCGAAGCACCTGTAACTTTTGTGTTCGCAGCTGATTCCAGTGCTGGGGAACAAGATTTGACTCCTATTTTAGACCAGGGATTGCAAACTGGAGCTTGGAATGAAGGCACAGTCAACTACTTTAGAAATTCTATTCCACAATTCCAAGCTGGTTTAGGAGACAAACGCCGGGAATATGCCATCAAAGATGCCATTATTGCTTCTACCCATTTAGTATTAGCAGCCGAAAGCTTGGGCTTATCCACCTGCTTTATGAATGGCTGGATTGAAGACAAAGTTAAAGAAGTAATTGGTGCAACAGATGATCCAAATTTAGCGATCGCTGTTATCGTTCCTGTAGGTTATGCCGCAGAACCTCGCTTAAATCCCGGCCGCTTACCATTTTCTTACAACGTATTTGTAGATAAAGTTGGTAATCCATATCAAGGTTAGAAAAAATATGAGGTTTGAAATTTCATAATTCTGACTTCATACGATGTGCAACTTATTCTTAAAACCCCTCTCCAAAACGGAGAGAGGCTTTGAATCTTACTCCCCTTCCC
This sequence comes from Nostoc sp. C96, assembly GCF_059384975.1. Lineage (NCBI taxonomy): Bacteria > Bacillati > Cyanobacteriota > Cyanophyceae > Nostocales > Nostocaceae > Nostoc > Nostoc sp. C96. Next base: position 6,019,013 of record NZ_CM182020.1, read on the forward strand.
TACCAGGGAAGGGGTTGGGGGTTAGGTTTGAGAAAAAGTTGCACGTTGCACCAATGACCAATAACCCAGGAGAATCAAATCATGATTGAACTTTACTATTGGACAACGCCCAACGGTCATAAAATCACGATGTTTCTGGAAGAGGCTGAATTACCTTACAAAATTGTGCCTATTAATATTGGCGCAGGAGAGCAATTTCAACCAGACTTTCTCAAGATTTCTCCTAACAATCGTATCCCGGCGATCGTTGACCATGAACCAGTAGGTGGGGGTGCGCCAGTCTCAGTTTTTGAATCTGGAGCAATTTTGTTGTATTTAGCCGAAAAAACCGGGAAATTAATTCCTGCTGAACTCAGAAAACGGGTAGAAGTACTGCAATGGTTGTTTTGGCAAATGGGGGGTTTGGGGCCAATGGCGGGACAGAATCACCACTTTAGCAACTATGCTCCTGAAAAAATTGAATATGCAATTAACCGCTATGTCAACGAAACGGGGCGCTTATATGCAGTATTAAACAAGCAACTGACAGATAGAGAATTCATTGCTGGTGATTATTCCATTGCAGATATCGCTGCTTATCCTTGGATTGTGCCTCATGAACGCCAAGGTCAAAAATTAGAAGATTTTCCCAATATTCAGCGCTGGTTTGAAGCAATTAAAGCTCGTCCTGCAACAATTCGGGCTTACGAGAAAGCCGAAGCATTCAAAAATCAAGCTTTAGATGTGGAAAAATCTCGAAATTTGTTGTTTAACCAATCAGCAAATACAGTTACACATTAAATCTTTATGAAATCGCTGAGTAGTTTTGAATACAACATTAATGTAAGTGCGAAGGATTGAAAAACCCCTCTCCACACCTCTACCCGAATCGGCTAGAGGTGTGGAGAGGTTTATCTAACTCACTTTACCCAGCACTTTTTACACAGGAGAACTAAGTGGGTAGGTTAGCAATAGGGCAAACAGGTAAGACACCTGTCTCTTTAGGACTGTTGGGTGCGGCTGCTTTTATGGTGATTGCCGATGTGCGGGTGATTGATCCATTACTGCATATTATTGCTAACGAATTTAATGTTGGTGTTGGTAGTGCGGCGGTAATTGTCTCAGCGTATACAATTCCCTATGGATTATTTCAGTTAGTTTACGGCCCGTTGGGCGATCGCATCGGTAAATTAAAAGTGATTACCGCCGCCTTAACAGCCTTTGCCGTAGGTACAGCCCTTTGTGCGTTTGTCTCGAATATTGCCTTACTTACCTTACTGCGGTTTCTTACAGGGATGTTTGCCGCCGGGATTATTCCTGTAACATTAGCTTATATCGGTGACAATTTCCCATATACAGAACGTCAAGCCGCCATTGGTAAATATTTGAGTGCGCTGGTACTAGGTCAAATTCTTGGTGGTAGTTTGGGCGGGATATTTGGCGAGTATATTAGCTGGCGCGATATCTTTTTATTATTCGGGATTGTTTCTTTAGCGATCGCTGGGTTACTATGGCGGGGAACGCGTCATTTTAAAGATGGAAATCGTTCTACAGAGCGATTCAGTCTGGCAACATTTAAGCCATATTACCAATTACTAACTCAACCAACTGCCCGAACGGTGATTATCGCGGTATTTATTGAAGGCTTTTGCTTGATGGGCGCATTTGCCTACATTGGTGCATTTCTCCGCGATAGATACGGCTTACCTTATGTAACCATTGGGTTTATGTTAAGTAGTTTTGGTTTGGGTGGATTAATTTATAGCCGCAGCGTTAAGTGGTTAGTGCAGCGGCTAGGTGAAATTGGACTGATGGGAGTTGGTGGCTGGTTAATGTGCGTTTGCTTTTTAGCGATCGCATTACTGCACAATTGGTTATTATTTATTCCCTTTAGCACCCTGATGGGATTGGCTTTTTATATGATGCACAGCACCCTGCAAACCCAAGCCACCGAACTTACACCAGAAGCGCGGGGTACAGCAGTATCGTTATTTGCTTTTAACTTATTTATTGGTCAGGGAATTGGTGCAGCCGTATTTGGGAGAGTGGTAGATAATTTTGGCTATGTACCTTGTTTTATAATTGCCGGAATTACCCTTGCCATACTCGCAACTTGGTTATTTAAAAAAGGCAAACAAGAAGAAGCGGCTAGAGGTTAGAGACTAGGGATTAGTATTTCGACTCAGTATGTCGCGTCGCAACACACATCAACGATAGGGCTGCTTGTGATGAATTAGGATTAATCCCTGACAATAATTGAGCAAAGCGATACTTCAATTCAGACTGGCCATAATTACCTTGAAAAGTTTCTGTACCCAGCTGATGGTTGTGAGGATAAGTTTTCACACTAAAACCGAGTGGCTCCAGAATAGTGTGAAAAAGTTCTGATGTGACTCCATCTCCCGGTCGATGATGAACCTCAGTTGCTAATCCCCAACTTTGTTCTGCGGCTGAAGCGTGTCCACCTCGTTTAATTAGCCGATAAAGTCCCAGACGCAACTGCCATAACCACATCCCTAACCCTTGGAAATTCCAAGCACTGCGATGAGGGTCGTGATCTGTGATTAATATCCCACCAGGACGAACTAAACGTGCTGCTTCTGCTAAAACTACATCCATTTGATCACAATGATGTAATGTCGCATTGACCGCCACAATATCAGCAAAACCAGAAATAAAAGGAAGATTGTGAGCATCTGCTAATACAGGTGTATAGCCAAGACTTTGCGCCATTTCCAGCCCGCCATAACTCACATCTACACCAATTAGTAATTTCGGCTTTCCTCCTAGTGTGGCAAAGAGATTACCAGGGCCACAACCGATGTCTACCACAATTTTGTTATCCCAACTACCTGTAGCTGCTTGCCAGCGAGACTTAAATATATCGTTACGATGACAAGCTTCAAAGTAGTTTTTTGCCCATTCTGGATGCCCAAAATAATAGCTATTGGCTTCAATTGCTAAGGTTTTTTGGGAGATGGGATAAGTTAAAATGCTTTGTGCATCTAAGTCAGCATTAATATGAGATGCCAGGTAAGGTTTGAGGGTGGAATATTCAACAGCTTTGATCACTATTACCTCCTTTTTGATTAATAAACTGGGAAAATTAGTAAGCAAAAACTTAGCCGATCTATTTATTGATCTGTAGTTTTTGTATTCTGCACAATCTGATTTACCTGGGCTGAACGCTGAATTTTAAGTTGTTGATATTACTTACTTCTTTTCACTTAAACTAGCCTGTTTTTTCTACGTAAGTCTTCCGTAAAATCTCGTAATTCCCAGTTTTCATTATTTCTGCGGAAGGTTCATAAATTTAAGATTGAGGATTTTCAAAACTAAACAAAGTTGAGGAAAAGTACGTGTTTTAATTTGATGCTAAATCTTATACATTTTTTGGGTTAATGCGTGTAAATTCGTGAAGATTAGAAAATTTGCAATTTCATCAGATGCAATTATCTGGGAAAATAACTTAAAGCAGATTTCAAGTTTTTGAAGCTGCTGTAAACCAGATTATGATGAATTAGTAATGCCCAAAGTTCACGTTAACGAAATTGACATATTTTACGAAGTTAAAGGTAGTGGCGAACCTTTGTTATTGATTGCTGGTTTTATGTGCGATCGCTCTTATTGGTCGCTATTATTACCACATTTAGTTTCGCACTATCAAGTTATTCGTTTTGATAATCGAGGTATTGGGCAAAGTTCTATTCCCAACAGCCCTTATAGCACTCAGCAAATGGCGACAGATACCTCAGCACTACTGGATGTTCTGGGTATAAAGCAAGCACACATCATAGGTCATTCAATGGGTGGTCAAATTGCCCAAGAATTAGCATTGCTGTATCCTGAAAAAGCTAAGAGTTTAGTTTTACTTGCTTCTTTAGCTAAAGGTAATGAGCGATTTAATCAACTAGTTGAAAGCTGGGGTGATGTTGCTACAAAAATAGACTTAAAACTATATGAGAAACTCATATTACCTTGGATATTTACTGATAATTTTTATGCTATACCAGAAATAGTAGACCAACTAATTGAATGGGTAATTAACTATCCTTTTACGCCTACAGCAAATGGAATCTACCATCAAAGCCGAGCAATTATTAACCATGACACAACCGATAGAATGCAAAATATTCATTGTCCAACTTTAGTTATGGTCGGTAAACAAGATATACTCACTCCCGTAACATTTTCTCAAAAACTTGCTCAAAATATTCCTTTAGCTGAACTGCAAGTAATTGAAGATGGCGGTCATGGTTTTTTAATTGAATCAACAGAAGTAGTTACTCAAGCTATACTGAAGTTTTTAGGAAAATTTCAGTAATTAGTTGAATTTATTATTATATACTGAATAATTTAAATTGCTGATTGTATTATTACTATTAGTGGGAACTATGGAAAACTTCAAACAAACAATAGCCAGTTTTTCAAATAAAGACCTGGAAGTACGAAAAAACTGGTATTCTCCAGCAGCAGCAGCTTATAACAAAGCCAGACCGCGCTATCCACAAAATTTTATTGAACAAGTTATTAAGGCTGCTCAATTATCTCCAGATGCCAAAATTTTAGAAGTAGGATGTGGCCCTGGAACAGCAACAACTTCATTTGCTCAATTAGGTTATTCAATGCTCTGTTTAGAACCAAATCCAGATTTTTTTGAGTTAGCTAAACAAAATTGTCAACTTTATCCAAATGTGGAAATTCAAAACTCATCTTTTGAAGAATGGAATTTACAACCTGAGCAGTTTGATGCTGTTTTAGCTGCAAGTTCCTTTCACTGGATACCAGCAGAAGTAGGATATCCCAAGGCTGCAAATATTTTAAAAGATAATGGTCATTTACTTTTATTTTGGAATAAAGAATTACAACCTAGTTATGCAGTTTACCAAAGATTATCTGAAGTTTATCAAAAACACGCTCCATCTCTTGACCGTTATGAAAGTTGGGAAACTCAACAAGAAATATTCAAGGGATTCGGGAGTATAGTGATTGATTCAGGGAAATTTAAAGATATACAATTTGGGCAAGTTACTTCTGATGTAGTGTATAGTACCGATGAATATTTAACCCTACTCAATACCTATTCACCATATATACAATTAGATGCAGACACCAAAAAAATCTTATTTGCTGAATTAAGTCAAATAATAAATAATGACTTTGGTGGAAGTCTACAACTTTCATATATCTCAGCTTTTCATATTGGCAAAAAAAATTAAAATTGCGTTTAGCTTGGTTTTTGCTATCAGACTGATGGAGAATTGCGATCGCTTAACAATTTCTCTAACTCCGTAATTCGCGCTTTTAAAGGAGTCATCATTGCTTCTACCTCATTCACTGAATAGCGAATGGGAATGTGCTGGGGACAATTCTCACTCACAGCTTCAACATGAAACAAAATTACTCTTTCAATTTCTGCTGGGTAGTTAGGGATACGCAGTTGCTCAATTAAAGCTGCATCACCTTCAATATATTCAGCTGTTCCCCAAACTTTAAGACGTTTGCGATGACGGTAATCCATTAAGAACAGAAATGCTTTTGCTTCTCCTGATAAATTACCCACTGTGATGTACTGCACATTTCCAGAAAAGTCAGCAAAACCCAAAGTTTTTTCATTCAGTACTCTGAGAAAGCCTGGCGCTCCACCGCGAAACTGAATGTAAGGATAGCCATTAGAACTAACTGTTCCCAAATAAAATCCATCAAGATGAGCAATAAATTCCGCAATTTGTGGAGTAATTGAATCGTTAGCAGGGCCATTAGCAATATAGCGTTCATAGGTTTGCCGTGAACCCCGTTGTAACTGCGCGGCTTGAACTTCAGGTGTAAAAGCAATTTCTCCAAACTTGCGTGGCATAATGCACTCCTAAGTGAATTTTATGAGAGTGGACAGGAAACCTTTTGCTCGGCAATTTTTTACTAGGTTCAGTGGGTGATGAGTTGCACAATAACTCTGAAGCGTTGTTTCATACCTGGATTGATGCGATCGCCACCGTTTTAATCGAAGATGGTATGGATGAAGAACTAGTTAAATATAGAGGGGAAAATGCTGCGATCGCAATTCAAGGTTCATTCATTCTGTTTCAGGGGTTGAATGATCTTGCTCTTTTTATGGGCGTTATCTAAAAATTGCCAAAATAACTAATACAAATTCGTAATTAAATCTTACCAGTGACGCAGGACAAAGGACATAAGTAAACCAGCATGAGTGGCAAATTAATTGTATTTGAAGGGGTGGAAGGCTGCGGCAAAACAACACAAATGCAGCTTTGTGGTCAGTGGTTAGAAAGTTTGGGAATTTCGGTAGTTGTTACTCGTGAACCAGGGGGAACAGAGTTAGGTTCGCATTTGCGGCGTTTATTGCTGGAGAAGTCTGAAGATAAACCAGTTGCAGATGTGACTGAACTTTTATTATATGCGGCTGACCGCGCCCAACACGTTGAACAAGAACTTAAGCCCAACTTAGCAGTAGGAAAATATATATTATGCGATCGCTACACTGATTCTACTGTTGCCTATCAAGGTTACGGTCGGGGTTTGAATATGAGTTTAATTGAACAACTCAACTACATTGCAACATCTGGCTTAACAAGTGATTTGACTATTTGGTTAGATGTGGATGTTGAAGTGGGACTCAGCCGCAAACGCAAAGACGCAGCAGGTTTAGACCGCATTGAACAAGAAACCATCGCCTTTCATCACCGTGTTCAACAAGGATATAGCCAGTTAGCTGCGGCGCACCCATCCCGCATTGTGCGAGTAGATGGTAGTTTAAGCAAAGAAACTGTACATAGTTTAATTCAAGAAATTTTACGCGATCGCCTGCAAGTTCAATCTGTGTAAAACTTACGCAAAAAAAGAAAAATCAAGGGTTTAGGGAAGGGTGTAGGTATTCCTTATACCCCTACACCCCATCTCAACAGACAATTTTTGTGTGTAAGCCCTGATAAACTGGAACGTTGATGAAAGTGCGGTTAAAATCACAAGCAAAGCCTCAATTTAAAATCGAGTTATGAAGACTGCTGAAAAATTGGCTGCGGGTTGGCTACTGACACTCGGATTCATGTTTTTGACACTATCTGTCTCTGCGGTAAGTGAAAGAAATACTATGCTCAAGCCAATTCCATCAGGGGATGATACAGATTCCGGTAAGGATTTTGTGAATAAAGAAGCTCTTTATATGCTGGATACTACCGCCAGCCAAAGTTTTATTTTTGGTGTACCGACAATGGTTTTGGGTGGTTGGTTGAGTTTATCTTTATACCGTCGTAGTAAGAGTGAACAAAAAGTACTTCAGCAACAAGTAAGCGATCGCTTACAATCAATTTTCTATCAAATGTTACAAGAAAATCATGGCAGAGTTACCGTCTTAGGCTTTGCAATGCAGTCACAACTACCAGCATCTATTGCGCGGGAATTTTTAGACGAAAAAGCTAAAGAATTCAATGCAAATTTTAAAGTCAATGAAGAAGGGGCTGTATCATATCATTTTGATGTCTAAATCTGTTGATAAGTAAGTCTCATGACGCAGATTTTTTTGAGTGTAGCTGCCGTTTTAGGTGGTTTGTCAGTTGCGGCTGGGGCTTTTGCTTCCCATGCTTTACGAGAGCATATTAGTGAGCGATCGCTGTTAATTTTTGAAACTGGCGCTCGCTACCAAATGTATCATGCTCTAGCACTTTTAGTAGTTGCTCTCCTCATCAGTCGCCTCGAATCACCTCCAACTACTTTAATTGCTAGTGGATGGCTATTTATTATTGGCATTGCTATTTTCTCAGGCAGTTTATACGCCTTGAGCTTAACTAGTATTAAATATTTAGGCGCAATTACTCCATTAGGAGGTGTCGCCTTGATTGCTGCTTGGGGTGCCTTAGCTGTTGCTGCTGGGAATTTAAAGTTTTAAATTTTTTGACGCGGGGAATTGTAGAGTATTTTTAGCCAAAATTTAAGGGGTGATTTGATAATCACCCCCATATTCCCCTCTAATTAAAATTTATTTTTAGCACCCTGATTAGGATGTAATCTTACTTTGAAATATTAACTAAACTTTCAACTGGAGCATTAGCCAAGGTTGGCGCTGTAAAAATTTGGGAGTACAGACTTGTGGGCTGTTGACGAGCCACAACTGGTAAGACTTGACGCGCGTGAGTAGCTACTTCTACTGTTTTTACATCATAAGTCTGCGTTACTAGTTTGGGATAGAACCCGATACCGATGATGGGAAGTAGCAGACAAGCAGTGATGAACAATTCACGAGGTTTAACATCAGCAACTACAGCATCTAAATGTAACTCTTCACTTTGTTTGCCGTAGAATACTTGGCGGAGCATAGACAGTAAGTAAATTGGTGTCAAAATCACACCGACTGCTGACAGTAGCACAACTACAATCTTGAAGCTGGAACTGTAAACATCACTGGTAGCAATACCCAGGAACACCATCAATTCGCCAACGAAGCCACTCATTCCTGGTAAGGCGAGAGAAGCCATTGCACCAGCAGTATACAGTGCGAAGGTTCTAGGCATTACCTTACCAATGCCACCCATTTTATCCATCATCAAGGTGTGGGTGCGTTCGTAAGTTACACCAGACAGGAAGAATAAACTAGCAGCAATCAAACCGTGGGAAACCATCTGTAACATGGCTCCGCTGATACCAATTTCTGTATAAGAAGCTAAACCAATCAGCACAAACCCCATGTGGGCAATTGAAGAGTAAGCCAAGCGGCGTTTGAGGTTGGTTTGAGCAAAGGCGCAACAAGCACCATAAACAATGTTGACTACACCCAAGATTGCTAAAACTGGAGCGAAGTAAACATGAGCATTAGGCAACATTTCAATGTTGAAGCGAATTAGGGCATAACCACCCATCTTCAACAACACACCAGCCAAAATCATGGAACCAGGTGCAGATGCTTCACCATGAGCATCAGGTAGCCAAGTGTGCAAGGGGAAGATTGGTAACTTCACACCGAAGGCAATCAATAAACCTGCATAAACTAATAATTCCAAGGCTTTAGGATATTGTTTCATTCCTAGAGATGCCATGTCGAAGGTGACGGTATCTCCATAGAATGCCATCGCAAAACCAGCTACAAGAATAAATATTGAAGCAGCAGCAGTATATAAAATAAATTTGGTAGCAGCGTAACGACGTTTTGCACCACCCCAGATAGAAATCAGCAAGTAGACGGGAACTAGCTCGATTTCCCACATGAGGAAGAACAATAGCAAGTCTTGGGCTAGAAATACACCCAACTGGGCGCTGTACATCACCAACATCAACCCATAAAACAATCGCGGCTTGTTGGTTACTTTCCAAGCCGCGAAGATTGCTAATGTGTTGATTAAGCCTGTTAACAAGATGAGGGGCATCGATAAGCCATCAACTGCTACAGACCAATTTAAACCGATTTGTGGAACCCAAGAGTATTTTTCGACGAATTGGTAAGTTGAGCTTTGAAAATCGTAGTTATGCCAGAAAGCATAAATCATTAAGGCAAAATCCGCGATCGCAACTCCTAAACCATACCAGCGGACTGTTTTTCCTTCTTTATCTGGAATTATGGGGATGGCTAGGGCAGCCACCAAGGGCAAAGCAATTATGGCAGTTAGCCAAGGAAATTCCATAGCATTCATCACTTCTGACAATCGTTTTTTGTTTTCGCTTTTAATTACATTATATTAAGGAATCGTTACTTTTGTAAACGTTATTTATCTCCAGAAAATTAAATTTTGGTTATCGATGAGAATATATACTCATCAATTCTGCGATTTTGACCATAAACAGGAATAAATACTTATCCAATTTCATGGCTAGTCCATTCTAGGTATAAATTTTTGTAACGTCAACAAAAACGGCGGCATCAGCCGCCGTTACATTCCTTAACTAAAAGTAAGTTGAAGCAGGGATGTTACCCTAAAGATTTTGGGTTTAATCCTAAACAATACGGTTGACAATTGTCCAAACTTCCCCATCAGAACGAACATAGGGAACAGAGATTGTCTTGAATCCGGTAATGAAAGGTTTGTAATAAACCTGCCAATATAAAGGACTGAGATAATCAGCAGTCGCTTTTAACTGGCGGATTTCGCTGGCTAATTCTGCTGCTAGTTCGTTAACGCGTTCGGCATGAACCTGTGCTACTTTTTTCGCTTCTTCCAGTTGCTGCTGTATCGTCAGTTCGTTTGATTCAACTTGCCAACGAGTTAATTGGGTTTGTTTGTGTTGTATCTGGCTTGTCAAAGCAGCGATCGCATCATCTATACCTTTGAGTTCCACTGACAGTTGAGCATTTTCTCTAGCTTTGCGGCGGTAAGCTTCAATAATTGCTGAAGGTGTATTATCGCCAGATATCTCATTATTAATAGTCAGAGCAGCGCGTTCTTGCTGAAGAACTTGAATGTGAGACTTGAGTACTGCTATCTCGGACTGAATCTGATCCATAGTTAAAGTGCTGAGTAAAAGAGTTTTATAAAATGGTTGCGCCTTGGGTGTCTAAAGCAAGCGATCGCACAACAGCATCAATACCTGCGGTTTTCCAAGCTGAAGCCATTGCCAACTCTACAGCTTGAGAATGTGCCACATCCGCTAAAGCCAACAGCGTCGGCCCTGCACCACTAATCACCATACCGAATGCACCAGCAGCCACCGCCGCCGTATTCACCGCATCGTAACCAGGAATTAAAGCTTTACGGTAAGGCTGATGCAACTTATCTTGCAAAGCTGCCTTTAACCATTCTCCCTTACCAGTTTCTAAACCACGTAACAATAATCCTAAATGAGCAGTATTGAAAATTGCATCTGCCCGACTAAACTCAGTGGGTAAAACACGCCGTGCTTCTGAGGTAGACAACTCAAAATTGGGAATCGCCACAACAGGCACAATACTTTCATGCCAAAGAACATCACAAATTTCCCAACCAGCTTCACTAGTAGCCGCTAGACGACATCCACCGATTAATGCTGGAACTACATTATCAGGGTGTCCTTCCATTGCGATCGCAATTTCCATCACCTGCACTTGAGATAGAGGTTCACCCGCAAGTTGATTCGCCGCCACCAAACCACCAACGATTGCCGTCGCTGAACTACCTAAACCCCGCGCCAGTGGAACACCCAAACCAATCTCAATTTTCACAGGTGGCGGTGTTTTATCTATATATTGATATAACTTCAAAAACGCCTGATAAAGTAAATTACTCTCATCAGTTTGCACTCGTTCAGCTTCTGCACCCGTGACATGAATAGTTAAACCACCTTCGTCTAAGCGTGTAAACCTAAACTGGTTACAAAGCGTCAAAGCTGCGCCGATGCAATCAAAACCCGGCCCCAAATTAGCTGTTGTAGCAGGGACATTAACTGTAACAGAAGAAATAACAGACATCTGCAAATAACTCACCTAACCAATCAACCAGCATCCCATGTAACTGGTTGATTTGTTCAATACTTATGGCACTCAACCGAGCATTTTAAGCTTGGCTATAGGTATAAAATTGTTCTTAGTCCTTCGTCTACTTCCTCTTGCAAGTAGTCTGGTAATGCTCCAACTCGTTCAACCAAAAAGCTTTTGTCGATAGTCAAGAGTTGACATACATTAACAACAGAATCTCTGGGTAAGCCTGATGCTTCACGCGATAACAATACATTTCCTGGGGCTGCTGCCAATTGAATATTTGAGGTGATAACAGCAACTATGACTGTACTGATCCGGCTTTGATTAAATGTATCATCTTGAATTATCAACACAGGACGACGATAACCAGGCTCAGAAGCAACAGGATCAGGTAGGTTCGCCCACCAAATTTCACCCCGATACATTACCAATCCTCTTGAGGCAGCGACATAAATTGCATCTGTGCCAACACTGAATCTAGTTCAGCAGATTCTTGAGAATAAACTTGGTTCAGCTTGTTCAGAATTTGATTCCGGTTGTGCTTTTGCAGATACGCTTGCAACGCTTTTGTATAAAGTTCACTGCGTGATATTCCTAACTGTGCAGCAAGTGCTTCTGCTTCTTCAAAAACTGAATCTGGTAGCGAAATAGCAGTTTTCATAGGTTTTTTGACTGTAATCGCCTATAGTTATACTTTAGTTATACCAAAATCGCAAGAGAAATTCATCTCAAGTTGCCATAGAGAAGCCTCTTAGTTGCATCAAATTTTAATCAATAATCTGCCTTCTCAAGGACTTAATTTGTCCGTGCTTAGTTTTACTGTCAAGACGTTTTTTTTGAGAATTGCGAGTAGGTTTGGTTGGTTTGCGTATTTCGGGCAATACGACTGCGCTGAGTATGAGTTGCTTGAGTCGTTGCAAAGCTTCTTCCCGGTTTTGCTCTTGGCTACGGTGTTCTTGAGCCTTGATGACAACAACTCCATCTTGAGTTATGCGTTGATCGTTTAGTTTGAGAAGTTGCTGTTTATAGAAAGCGGGTAGTGATGAACCTTCAATGTCAAAGCGTAAGTGGATAGCTGTAGCAACCTTATTGACATTTTGACCCCCTGCTCCTTGAGAACGAATCGCGCTAATTTCGAGTTCGCTATCGGGGATGATAATTTTATTCTTAATTTGCAGCATAACTTATATATAGCTTATTAGGCGTGATCGCTATATTTATCAATTGAGCGAATCACCTTTTAATTAATACAGTTTCGTTTACAAGTCTGGGTAACACCCAGGCTTGTAATTGTTAGAAGTTATCGAAATTAGCGATCGCATCTTGCAATTTCTGTATCACTTCATCTACAGAAATTGCACCTAATTCTCCCGAAGCGCGGGTACGGATGCTTAAAGAGTTGGTTTCAACTTCTTTTGCACCTACCACTGCCATTACTGGTATTTTATCTTTCTCGGCGTTGCGGATTAATTTACCCAAGCGATCGCCACTGGTGTCAACTTCGGCACGGATACCCAAAGTCAGCATTTTCGCTACTACAGCTTTCGCAAAATCTAGCTGTGCATCACTCACAGATAGCAAGCGAATCTGCACAGGTGCTAACCACAAGGGGAAATCACCTGCATACTCTTCAATTAATATGCCAATCAGCCGTTCTAGAGAACCAAAAGGCGCACGGTGAATCATTACCGGACGCTTGCGGGAACCATCTTCAGCGACGTATTCTAAATCAAAGCGTTCTGGTAAGTTGTAGTCAACTTGCACAGTTCCTAATTGCCATTCTCTTTCCAACGCATCTTGGAAGATAAAGTCGAGTTTTGGCCCGTAAAATGCCGCTTCGCCAATACCTTCAAAATGATCCATTCCTAGCTGTTCCACAGCGCGGCGAATCGCACCTTGAGCTTTTTCCCAAGCTTCATCAGAACCGATATATTTATCACTTGCAGGGTCGCGGAAACTGAGTCTAGCTTTGAAGTTCTTCAATTGCAGACTCTTGAACACCGACAAAATCAAATCCACTACATTGAGGAATTCGCTGTCTAGCTGTTCTGGAGTGACAAACAAGTGGGAGTCATCCACAGTAAAGCCGCGCACTCTAGTTAAACCACCTAATTCTCCTGATTGTTCATAGCGGTAAACAGTGCCAAATTCTGCCAAGCGCATAGGTAGTTCCCGATAGGAACGCAATTCACTCTTATATATTTGGATGTGGAAGGGACAGTTCATCGGCTTCATGACAAAGCCTTGCTCAAGTGCGGCGGCGGCTTCATCCTCGGCCATCAAGGGGAACATATCTTCCTTATATTTTTGCCAGTGGCCGGAGGTTTTAAATAAATCCACTCTGGCAATATGGGGAGTGACTACAGGCAAATAGCCACGTTTTAGTTGTTCCTGCTTGAGGAAGTCTTCTAAAATATTACGCAATAAAGTACCTTTGGGAGTCCACAAAGGTAAACCCGGCCCAACTAAGTCAGAAAAGATAAATAATCCCAGTTCTTTGCCGAGTTTGCGGTGGTCACGACGCAGTGCTTCTTCTTTGCGGCGTTTGTACTCAGCTAGTTGTTCTGGACTTTCCCACGCAGTACCGTAAATACGCTGTAGTTGCGCTTTGGTTTCATCTCCGCGCCAATATGCACCCGCAACACTTTCTAAATCAATGGCTTTGGGGTTCAAATCTTTGGTATTTTCGACATGAGGCCCAGCGCACAAATCCCACCATTGATCACCCAAGTGATAAATAGTGATGGGTTCTTTTAAATCTGCCAGAATTTCTAACTTATAAGGTTCGTTGATTTCTTTAATGCGGCGTTCGGCTTCTTCCCGACTGACTTCTTCTCTAGTTACTGGCAATTTGCGATTGATAATCTTCGCCATCTCTTTTTGAATGGCTTTGAGGTCTTTGTCAGTAAATGGCTCTGGACTGTCGAAGTCGTAATAAAATCCATTTTCTATCCAGGGGCCAATTGTAACTTGCGCCTTGGGAAACAGCTTCTGCACTGCCATTGCCATCACATGAGAAGTTGTATGGCGAATCTTTTTTAAATTCTCTGATTCGCTGGTACGGGGTAGCTTAATTTTTTCTGGTTGTTCTGCTTGATGTATATCTTGATTAGGCGACATTGGCTGCTGAACCATTGGCGAAGTGATTGCAAAAAGTAATTTATTCGTTAAAGTGCCGAAAAACTTACCCAAATATAACATCTGGTCATCTTTCAGCTTGACAGACTTTTAGCTGCACTGGATGCACTCTAGCATTCTCTGAAGTCTGAAGTATGAAACTTGATCTTAGCTTGCAGATAGCATTTTCTCTTGTCTACAGTCTTTAGCCTTAACTTCCCAGGGTAAAGGTATTATGTCTTGATTGTTAAAATTTAAATTTTGTAACTACAACGACAGATTTATTTAACTTTTTTTCTAAAGACATAGCATACAATAATATTAAGTTTTGTAAAAAACGTTAATATTAATTAGAAAAATAGAAGTATCCTTCAGATCTATGCAAGACTCAAATTTACCAGGGACTGAGTTGCTAAAAACTGTATTAGAGCCTTTGTTACAAGACTTTCAATATTGGTTTACGCGATCGCGCAACCTTTTAGAAACTGAGCAACTCTCATTTATGAGTCACCAAGAACAATCTGACCTGCTGTTACGAGTCAAGCAAGCACAAGCAGAATTAAATACAGCAAAAATGCTATTTACTGCCACTAATCAACAAGTCGGAATTGATATGACAACTTTAATGCCTTGGCATCAATTGGTTACGGAATGCTGGAAGGTAGCGATGCGTTTCCACCAAGAAAAAGAAAATTAAAGTGTAGTGACTAATTGCCTCTAGCGATATATGACGAGATTCGCATAGATACTATATAATCCTTAATAAATTTTTTATTAACAAATAATGTATCCTATGCTACCGTAAATTGAATAGCCTTTGATAAATTTTTCCAATATTAATCAATAATAAACTCACCAAAAGTGCGTTAAACATTTACACCCGCTGAGATTCCTAGCATCAGCGAAGCTTTTCAGTATAGGGTTTTTAAACTTGCTGCTCCTGGAGGAAAACCATATTATGTTGCACCTACTCTACATTCTTGCTTTTACGATTCTTGCTTGTATCGCGGTTGCTAATTTAATTCGCAATCTAGTCATGTTTAGTTTTGACCGAGAACGAAATTATCCAGTCAGATCTTCTGCAATAGGTAATCAAGGTTATCTTTCTGCCAAAAAATCAGTCCCCCATCCAGAATTGTTAGATAGCGCTGGCAATATTATTAAAGAACCACTGTTAGTTATGCGCTCAATTAACGTTGAAGATGCTAGACAACAGCTAGATGCTATTTACGAAGCTTCTCCCGGACACAAGAGTGAAAATCACGAAAAATAGTAGATAAAGTATAAAGTCTCTAAGAAGAAAGATTTTATACTTCATCATTGATACTTGATTATTAAAGATTACGCTTCGATAACTACCCGGAGATTGCCACGTTTTTTAGCTACGCGGCAAGCCGTAGTATTACCAGAACGCTCAAATTCTAAATCTAGAATTGTCGTGCCAACTCGCAAATTGTGAAATGACAGCTGATTAATCGACTCTGGTAAAGCGGGGTCGATAATTCGTAAGCAGTTATTTTGTGCGTCTGGTACTAAATTGACGATCATTTGCAGCAATTGAAATACACTACCAGTAGCCCAAGCTTGCGGTGAACAAGCAACAGGATATTGTACAGGGGCATTGTCACCATTGCGTTCGTAACCGCAAAAAAGTTCTGGTGGACGTTGGTATGGCTGCTGACTCGTCATATCGAAGATGCCTTGAAAAAGTTCCAAGGCTTGATCGATTAAACCGAGCGATCGCAAACCCATCGCAATCAAAGAGTTATCATGAGGCCACACCGAACCAATGTGATAACCCATCGGATTATATGCAGGCGATAAACTGCTTAAAGTCCGAATCCCCCAACCATTAAACATATCTGGTGCGCGTAACCTTTCTGCCACACTGTAAGCTTTTTCGGGGGTAAAGATGCCTAATTGTAAACAATGACCGGGGTTAGATGTAACACTATCGACCTGTTTACCTTCACCATCCAAAGCCAAAGCGCAGAAATCTTGGTCTTCTATCCAAAAGTCACGATTAAAACGCATCTTGAGATTTCTGGCTTCTTCTTGCCAACGGTCTGCTAAATCAAGCCGCTTCTTCATTCTGGCAATTTCAGCTAGACGAATCTTAGCAGAATAAACGTAAGCTTGGACTTCACACAGGGCAATTGACCCATTAGCCAAATCTCCCTTACGATCAACAATACAATCACCTGAATCTTTCCAACCTTGATTCGTTAAACCACGTTTAGATTTACGATAGTAGCTCAGATAGCCAGTTGCTTGCAGATGACTATCAATCCAATCCATCGCAGCTATAGCATTCGGCCAAAGCTGTTCTAAGGTTTCGTGGTCATGAGTCCAAATGTAGTATTCTCCATACAACATCAACCATAAAGGTGTCGCATCAACTGTACCGTAGTAAGGTGTATGGGGAATTTCTTGGCAACGAGCCATTTCTCCCAAACGTAATTCGTGGAGAATTTTCCCTGGTTCTTCTTCGCGCCATTCATCTTCAGTTTTACCTTGGTATGCTGCCAGTAGCAGCAAGGTTTCTTTAGCAATTTGAGAGTTTAATATTAATGTTTGGGAAGCCGTAATGATGGAATCTCGACCAAACAACGTTGAAAACCAAGGTACACCAGCAGAAACAGTCTTGTACTTGCCAAAGGACTGGCGTAATAAGTACATATCTTGTTCCGCGCGGTCAATGATGTGATTGAGGATACTTTTATCTGAACTAATGCGGGTAATTTGTTGCACCCAATTTTGTTCTTCCATCAATTCTGCGGCTTTGGCCTGTCCTAGGGTAAAAGCCGCACTGACAGTAGAACTAGAGGTATTGTTAGTTAACAAATTGATGCGGTAGCCAATTTTGAGAGTTTCATGAGTTGCTAACTCTAACTGCCATACGGCCGTGTAACCTTTAAAGTAATCTGGTAGACGATGCTGAAATTGGATACGAGACTCCATCACTAAGCCATCCAGACCTTGATAGGCTAATGTTAAGAATTCGGCTTTGTGGGTCTCAGCATGAAGTGATACAGAACCACCACTATCACCATTCAAGGTGGTTCTATCTTCGGGTTTGGGTTCTACTAAACGGAGAAGTTTACCTCGATTATCTCGGCCATAACCTCGCACTTCAAACAAATCGACAAAATCTGCGTCAAAGCTAATGCTGAGTTCAAAACTGACAGTAGTGGTGCTGTAGTTTGATACTTCGATTTCTTCAAATAGTGCGCCATTGAGGACAATTTCGCGGCGAATCCCGATGTTATCAGCTTTGAGGCGATTGTCAATTCTGGGGTTAGTACACAAAACAGAAAGAGAAAATCCTTTTTCCGCAGTGCTGCCCAGGAGTATAGGCGATCGCCCTTCAATTTGCAATTCCAGACGGTTGAGAAATCGCGTATCACAACAAAACAATCCCATACTAGGGTTGCCTTCATTCAGAGAACAGCCAGAAATGTTCCCTATCGTATCTGTAACTAGGAATAAATCATCATCTTTTACCGTCAGCGTTGGTTGTGGTCTTTCACTCACAACACAAGGCCACTCTGGCATAGGTAACTGTTCTGCTGGAATAAAAGTCTTTCCGTCTAATGAAATTTTTTCTTGGGTGATTAGCAAATCCGGTGTCATCAGCCAAAATTCCGTATACAGGGCTATGTTGTCGTAATTAGAGTAACTTTGATGAATTCAACAGCAGTAAAATCCAAGCAAAAAAATACTGCTCAGAAATGGAAAAAAGACGTTATGGAAAACTTATGAGACAAAATTTACATAACAAATCTTTATAAATTTATATTGTCTTGGGTGAAAGTCAAGGCTGATAATAAAGGATTTTTACTGATATTAAATCAACCCTGGTATATACTCTCGCTTTACTCGCTGTTTCTTCTATTTTGAAGACCAAGCTACAGAATTGAATCAGAATACAGAACTCAGAACTCAGGCAGAGGCAGTCCCGTGGGCAAACTTGAGCCAACTGCCGTACAGAATCAATCTCTTGGGAAAAAGACACGCTACTGTTGAAACAAAACTAAATAGTAGATTTATTGGGCGTATGAACACAAAAGTCAATTTTGGATTCTGTAAGAGCCTAGACTTTCCCTTGCCGCAGGGTACGTCCGTTCGCCCATACCACTCCTGATTTCTGTTTTGATAAACTTTCAGTTAACGAAAGAGCAGATCTGACCGAGAATGTATATTGAGCGTAGTAGCTGAGGATTTAAATCATCCCAATGGGCAAAATGTAGATCAAGAAACAACATTTCAGTGAAGACCAAAGCATCTTTAGTGTATGGCTATGCCACGTCCGTGCCTAACTACGCTAAGATGCCCACGGAATTGATAACCGTTATTGGTCTTGCCTTCATTCTAGACCGGGATATTTGTCAAGAAAACTACAGACACTCCTCCGACAGTTAGGCAGAGTAACTTGCCATCTGAAGAGTAAAAGCTGAAAAATACACAAAAAAAGTGTTTTGACTTTTAGCAACGTGGAGTGAAAACAAATTGCTGCGACTAGCTTTTAACAGCGCTGTTTAGGATTCTTTACATAATGCAAGGTCTGGTCTAGTTTGAGAGTTCATTGTAATTTGTACAATGCAGCTGTGACGTGGATTTTTTCTGTGAAAGTGGCTCCTTAAACAATATTCATGAGCATTTCGACTTCCGTGCTGAGTGATCTGCTACAGTTCATTCCTTACCTGCGGCCCCAGCTATATTTCAAAGCTTCACTAACCGCCCTCTCCCACGCGATGGAAGATCAAGTTTTGGCGGCAACTTTAGACAGGCCTTTGGTAATTGCCAGCTTTCAACGAGAGCGCTTTTATCGCCAAGAAGCTCATCGGTATCAAAGACTGGCACAACGCAGTAATCAAATATACGTTTTATCTGCACCAGAAACGGACTTTGCCAATAGCTCAGAATACTATGAAAAAGTTGCCTTTGAACCAGATGATGCTTTAACTCAAGAGTGGCACTTAGTAGTGATTGCTGATAATTATGCTACTTGCTTGGTATGTCGAGAAAGCCTGGGTTCCATTGCCAAAAATCAACAAGTACCAGAGTTTAGTTCAGGCCTCGATATAGATACAGCACGCAGGTTTGAGGGAGTTTGGACATCGGAGAGAGGAGTCAGCATTAAAGCTGCACAATTGTTATTAGACAGGATTATAGTTTATCGACCAGACTTAGCAAAAAAAATCAAGGAGGCACGCCAACGATTTGGGATTGGGGAGCCAAGAACTTATTCGCAAATCGGACAACCCGAATTTGCTTGTGATATCGATACAGACCCATTTGTGCAGCGATTGGTAACTTATTTGCAAGCTAGTCAGTATAAATTGCACAAAGCTTATCGCTCAATTATTGCCCAAGCCCGCAAAGAACGTTTAATTAATTCTATTAGTACGGCAATTAGGCGATCGCTTGATCCCCATGAAGTATTGCAAATCGCTGCCCAAGAATTAGGGCAACACTTAGGGGCAAGTCGTTGTTTAATTTACCGCGCTCAAGCTACAGAAGCCCAAGCCACGATTGAACATGAATTTTTGACGGCTGACGTTTTATCTGTTTATGGGCAAACCTGGGATTTAGATAATAATCTGTTATTTCAGGAAGTTGTGCAGCAAGGTGAGGGCGTTTGTGTGGCTGACACCCTGAACGACTTGCGGATCAGTACTTCCACAGCCCTTTCCTTAATTGCCAAAAAATTTAGTATTCGTTCTTGGTTGATGGAACCAGTGTTATCTCAGGGACGACTGCTAGGGATTGTTGAATTACACTATTGCAGCGTACCACCCCACCAGTGGCAACCAGGGGAATTTGATTTGGTCAAAGCGATCGCCACCCAAATCGGAGCCGCTTTAATTCAAGCCGAAGCTTACGCCAACCTCGAAGAACTCAACCAACAACTAGAAGCCCTTGATCGTACCCGCAGCAACTTAATCGCCATTACCGGACATGAACTGCGTACCCCGTTATCTACCATTCAAGTGTGCTTAGAAAGCCTCGCCAGCGAACCGGATATGCCCTTGGAATTACAGCAGGTAATGTTAAATACAGCCCTGACCGATTCCGAACGGATGCGGAAACTAGTCCAGGATTTTCTCACTCTATCTAACTTAGAAAGCGGCCGTGTGGAATGGCACCCCGAATCACTCACTTTACAAGAGTGTGTGGATTTAGCACTCAGCCGCATTCGTACCCGCCCCACAATGGAAAATCCTCCCAAAATCAAGGCAGAAATTCCCGATAACCTGCCCTTAGTCAAAGCTGATGGTGATTGGTTAGTGGAAGTATTGGCAAAACTCATCGACAACGCCTGCAAATTTACGCCATCTGAGGGGGAAATTTCCCTTTATGCCATCCAAAATGCCACTCAGATGCTGGAAGTCACTGTGGCGGATACAGGGCGCGGTATTGAGCCAAATCGCTTGGAAGTAGTATTTGACCGCTTTTATCAAGAAGAAGGGGCGCTACGGCGTACCGCTGGCGGTACAGGTTTGGGTTTAGCAATTTGTCGGCAAATTGTCAATGGTTGGGGTGGTGAAATTTGGGCAGAGTCTAAAGGCAAAGACCAAGGTAGCCAGTTTCATTTCACTATTCCCATTGTTTTGGGTAGCCAGGAAGAGAAGCGGACAAAGATGAAGAGTAAATAGTCATTTGTCAATAGTCATTTCTCAATAGTTATGAAAAATAACAAATAACCAATGACGAATGACAAACAACTGTTACAGACTATGACGCGATCGCAATATGATCGTAATGGCGGTGTTACGATGCCCTAAAAACCTTGAGAGAATGCTCTATGGCAGAAACACTTTCTGGAAAAACCCCACTGTTCGCTGGTAGTACTGGCGGTTTGCTCACCAAAGCAAAAGAGGAAGAAAAGTACGCTATCACTTGGACTAGCCCCAAGGCACAGGTATTTGAATTACCTACAGGTGGCGCTGCTACTATGAACCAAGGCGAAAACTTGCTTTACTTGGCTCGTAAAGAATACGGCATTGCTTTGGGCGGTCAACTCCGCAAGTTCAAAATCACAGACTACAAAATCTACCGGATTTTGCCTAATGGAGAAACCACCTTCATTCACCCAGCAGATGGTGTCTTCCCTGAAAAAGTTAACCCAGGCCGTGAGAAAGTACGTCACGTACCCCGTCGCATTGGCCAAAACCCCAGCCCCTCAGCACTCAAGTTCAGCGGTAAACAAACCTACGATGCCTAGAACATAGGTAAATTCAGGGACTGGGTAAGAAAAAGTATAAAGTATGAAGTGTAAAGTATGAAATTAATTTCATGCCTTAGCCTTGATGCGGAAATCTTTATCCTGCCCAGTCCCCAATCGTCCATGCCATAACAGTTTATGATTTTTCCCGATTTCTCTGATTTTTCTCAATTAGCTTCGCAAGGTAACTTTGTCCCGGTGTATCAAGAATGGGTAGCAGATTTAGATACACCAGTCTCTGCATGGTACAAAGTTTGTGCTGGACAGCCCTACAGCTTTTTGTTGGAATCGGTGGAAGGCGGTGAAAAAATCGGACGCTATAGTTTTGTCGGTTGCGATCCGTTGTGGGTGTTAGAAGCCAGAGGAGAAACAACAACCCAAACACACCGAGATGGTTCGCAAGTTGTGTTTGCTGGTGATCCGTTTACGGCTTTAGCCCAATGTCTTGAGCCTTATCAGCCCATCAAATTACCCCAATTACCGCCAGGAATTGGAGGATTATTTGGGTTTTGGGGTTATGAATTGATTCGCTGGATTGAACCGCGTGTCCCCGTCCATCCCCAAGATGAACGCAATATCCCCGATGGTTTATGGATGCAGGTAGACCAATTAATTATTTTTGACCAAGTAAAGCGGAAAATTTGGGCGATCGCATATTCTGATTTACGTGACCCGAATGTAGATTTACAAGCAGCGTATCAAACAGCCTGCGATCGCGTTACTAATTTGGTCAGTAAGTTGTCTCTACCAGTGTCGCCGCAAAAAACAATCCTGGAATGGACACCTCCCGGTAATCAAAAAGCAGAAAACACCGAATTAGAGTACACCAGCAACTTCACCCGCCCAGAATTCTGCGCCAGCGTCCAAAAGGCCAAAGACTACATCAAAGCAGGTGATATCTTCCAAGTTGTTATTTCCCAGCGACTCTCTACAGAATACACAGGCGACCCTTTTGCCCTTTACCGTTCGCTGCGGCAAATTAATCCTTCGCCTTACATGGCTTATTTCCACTTCCAAGATTGGCAAATTATTGGCTCCAGTCCCGAAGTTATGGTGAAAGCCGAACGTGACCCAGATGAGGGCATTATCGCCACAGTCCGCCCCATTGCAGGCACACGTCCACGAGGTAAAACCACCAAAACAGATGCGGCCTTTGCCGAAGATTTACTCCAGAACCCCAAGGAAATTGCCGAACACGTCATGCTAGTTGACTTAGGACGGAATGATTTGGGGCGAGTTTGTCAAAGCGGTAGCGTTCAAGTTGATGAATTGATGGTAGTTGAGCGCTACTCTCATGTGATGCACATCGTGAGTAATGTGGTAGGTAAATTAGCCCCAAATAAAACTGCTTGGGATTTACTCAAAGCTTGCTTCCCCGCAGGGACTGTTAGCGGCGCACCCAAAATTCGGGCAATGGAAATTATTAACGAATTAGAACCGAGTCGCCGCGGTGTTTATTCTGGCGTGTATGGCTATTACGATTTTGAAGGACAATTAAATAGTGCGATCGCAATTCGCACAATGGTATTACGAGACAACATCGTTAGTGTTCAAGCTGGTGCAGGTTTGGTAGCTGATTCTGAACCAGAAAAAGAATATGAAGAGACATTAAATAAAGCTAGAGGGCTATTAGTCGCCATTCGCTGTTTGCGTTAAAGAAATTTGACGGAAATATAAACAATCCTGAGAAGTAGTAGTTCACCAACCCAATATTGCCGTGTAGACCCAGCAAGGGAGCAGGGGAGCAGGGGAGCAGGGGGGAATGAAGGTACTTACTCCCCTGCCCCTCTGCTGTCCAGCACGCAAATTTCTCTTGGCAGACTACTAGTAGGGACGTAGGCTTGTGCTTCCTGTAGAGTACGGCTGTTTGCCCCTACATAGATTTGTTCAAAAATCAAATCGGACTGTTATATCTCTCATATAAAGAGGAACTATCAAGCAACAACTGAGAACTTATTGTAGTTTTGTAACGTTTTTGTTATATTTCTTTACAGAGGGTAATTAAATGCGCTCAAGTATTTTGCCTCAGACTTTAATTGCAAAGTCGGTTCGGGTGTACAGTTATTGACCAATTTCAACTACATCAAGTTAGATAAATGATCATTTGGAAAGCGGGCTGTATGGATGCTGATGAACTTCTCAGACGCTATCAGACAGGAGAGAGAAATTTCACTCAGATTTGCCTGCATTCAGTTAATCTTAGTGAGGTGTGTTTAGCTGGGATTAATTTGGATAGCGCCAGCTTGGTAAATGTTACCTTCTCTCATTCCAACCTGAGTGGAGCCAACCTCATTGCAGCAAATTTGGCAGCATCATATCTGTGGAGAACTAATCTTAGTGGTGCGAACCTAATTTGGACAAACTTAAAAGCTGCTAACTTAATTCGTGCCAACCTGAGTAACGTAGACTTACATAAAGCGTCTTTACAGAAATCAGACCTACGTTTAGCAGATTTATGCAATGCTGACCTCAGTGGTGCAGACTTAAGTGGTGCAGATTTGAGCTACGCTAACCTGAGTGGTGCTAACCTAGCAGGAGCAAATCTGAACGGTGCAAATCTCACTGGAGCCAACTTGAACAAAGCAGATTTAAGCTACACCAGTCTCAAGAAAACCATTTTGTTCAAAACTGATCTCAGTAATGTAGATTTTTCACAAGTCAGCTTGAAAACAGTTAATTTGGATGACATACTTGTGGCTCAATAGTGCCTGAAACAGCCAACTATTAATCTATATGAAAAGAAGCGATCGCTTTCTCTTTGATGAAGCGATCGCCTGAATTGTATACTGGCAGATACGAAAATATTTGAAAAAGTACACAGAAAATTTAGTATCTTTTGATAACTCAGAACAGAAATGTTATTTACTGACTCTGAAACAGTAGTGAGTAACGAAATTGTAGCTTGTAAATCGATATTGATAGATGCGCCCTTGATATAGGCATCAAGTTATTAACTTATAACGATTGGAAACATGGTTGTGACGAATTGAAGCCTCAAAAGCTTATTAATCAAGTTGTTAACAATCCAAAAGGCTACTAGCTGTTAGCTTTTTTTAGAGAACGGCGACGAGTTTTGAGTAAACCAATTGCACCTATACCAGCCAAGGCTAAGGTTGCAGAAGGTTCTGGAACACTAACACCTTTTGTTAATTCATGGGCATTTCTAGAACCAATATCTATGGCAAAAACGACATCATTATAATCTTTGTCGCCACCTCCCCATAAGTCTTCATAACCCAAGACTAAGAAGTTCTTGTACACATAACTCATTACGTGTTGTAAACCATCTGGATTGGTAGCTTCATTTAACCCAAATACACCTTTAACAGTTTGCCCTTGTTGGTTTTTGCCGTAGATACCTCCATTGATGTCATTAGAATGCAATAAGAAATCAAGTGTAGTACCAGCTTGGAATTGACCTAAGCTCACCCAGTCACCAATTTTTAATGGGCTGTCTTGTTGGGTTTTATTAGCTAAAGCATCGTTAGGATTTGCACAGAAATCTTTAAAATTTTGAAAAGCACTATCTTTGGTACTACAAGATGTATCGCCAAATATTTTTCCCGTGGTGACTGTATCACCATAAGTTGCTTTAAAATCTAAACGGTTGCGATAACCACCAGCAGTTTCACCAATGAAGAAGACTTTAGTATCGTGAGCATATTTCAGGGTTAGTTGAGATAAATCAACTTTCTGCGCTCCAATTGTCTCAGGTGATAAGTAGCGAGATTCTTTGCCCACAAAATCTTTGAAGTCTTGGATATTATCTTTAAAATCAGCTGGCGCTTCATTTCTGCTTTGAATGTTAACCGCGTTTGCTGGTGCAGCAGATACCCACAAGCCAGCTAATAAAGCTGTCGCAGTAAGTAAATTAGGGAACAATGAATTTTTCATGGCTTTCTATCACTAATTGAATCATAAATCTATTAGTAAGAGATTTGCCATGTATTCGTCTAGTTAATATTGGTAAAATTATTCACTTTTTTATATTCAGAACGATGAATTATAAGTACTTATAAAACTTATGTATTTACACTAAATAAGCATCGATAAACTATATTTTATCAGTACTTTTCACAGCTAATTTCTGGGAGAAATACTCAAGTATAAATACAGAAAAGAAAATCTCTAGCAATCCTAAATCATTGGTGAAAAAATATATTATTGACTTTCTTTACCAGTAAATTCACAAATCAAATAGGAATGCTGTAGATATTGCGGATGACTCCAAAACATTTTTAGTGATTTTGCTTTTCTTGTTGAGTTTCATCCTCGGAATTTACCAGAGTATGATTACAACAATCTGCGTGCGTGACTGATGGTATTACCTCTGGTACTGGGTCATAACCGCCAGGGTGAAATGGATGACAACGCAAGATGCGCCAAATTGCCATACAGCCACCGCGCACTACTCCAAACCTCTCTATTGCTTGGATGGCGTAAATAGAACAAGTTGGCTGAAAGCGACAAGTTGGGGGAAACAACGGCGAGATAAACATTCTGTAACCCCGAATTAGCCAAATAAATAATAGTTTCATTCCTGTTGCCCAAATCTTATAAATTAGAAATAAGGGTAAAAATGTCTAGCGTGTAACATTCTTGTTAATTCTGATTCCTGGTTTAACATCAATTCCACCTTTGTGGCTGCAAATTACCATAGTTGCAGTTTGGGTGTTGCTTATCCTCCTGCTTTCATGGGTGGTAAGTCGCTTTGCTACTGATGATTCAGAAATAGTCAGGAAAATAGTTCATATTGGTACTGGCAATGTGATACTGCTGGCTTGGTGGCTAGATATCCCGGCTGAAGTAGGTATTACAGCTTCGATTTTAGCGAGTATTGTGACTTTGTTATCTTATAGATTGCCGATTCTGCCGGGGATTAACAGCGTTGGTCGCCAAAGTTTAGGAACATTTTTTTATGCTGTGAGTTTTGGTATTTTAGTTGCCTGGTTTTGGCATTTGCAACAACCACAATATGCGGCGATTGGAATTATGGTAATGACTTGGGGAGATGGTTTAGCAGCATTGGTAGGTCAACGCTTTGGTCAACATAAGTATAAAGTTTTTGGGGTAAATAAAAGCTGGGAAGGCTCTTTGACTATGACGTTAGCCAGCTATATGGTGAGTAGTTTGATTTTGCTGGGGGTACAAGGAAATATCTGGCAAATTTGGGTGGTGTCATTGGCTGTGGCGATCGCAGCTACTGGTTTAGAAGCTGTTTCCTTGTTAGGTGTTGATAATTTAACCGTTCCTTTAGGTAGTGCCGGTTTAGCCTTTGTATTAATGCAACTATTGTCAGCTAACTAGGTTGAGATAGGATGTCTGATCGACAATCCAGAATAATGAATTAATTGAATGGGAATAAGCCAAAAAACTGTACTTATTCACTAAAATTTACTATTTTTACTCGCAAAATACTAGGATATCCTAAACACATAAAAGATTTTTTTATATCTACTGTGAGTAGTAAAACTATTGTTTTGATTTCTATCTATAGATTTATGATTTCCTGACAAACAGTGCTTATAGTTGGTTACTTAGGTGGTCAACCCACCAACTGTAAGTGAGGCTAACAATCATGTCACATCCAATATTTTTATCAGAGTTGTTGAGCGATTTATCCGATCAACGACTAGAATTAATTGTTACTGGCGCAGAGTTGGCGATCATCTGCGATTTTTATGCTGAATAATTATCACGGTATTACAAAAGCCAAATTGCGGAAATTTTGGGGTTTTGTAGAATCAAGGGATGAAATTTGTTTTGCAGTTTAACATCTGAACTCATCTCGCATTGATGCAATACCAATTTTTGATATTAGGATTTACGTAGTGAAACGAAAAATCAAAGGTTTGAGGAAGCGTGTAGGGGTATAGATGTTCACAGCCTTTACACCCAATCTCAACAGCTAATCTTTGTGCGTAAGTCCTGGATACCGCACAGCCATCTGTGCGATCGCTGTAGTTATGAGCAGTTTGATAGTGCCAAATAGAAATAGCTTTTTTCTAGCTTGAAAATCAATTTTGGCAATGATTTTGCCTTAATTAAGAAGAGGGGAGAGGAGATAGTTATTACTCGCTCAACGTAAGTGAGGTCTTTGAGGGAGTCTGAGTCTTCTCCTCTGTTTTCTCTCCGCGTTGCCCACGTTAGAGATGTGAGAAAAGTGATTGCTGTGCTTGTTTGGCACACACTTTTCTCTTCCCCCATAACTGATTATAAAGGATTATTTGTGATGATGTTATCTGCTTTTGATCAAGGGAATTTATGCAAAACTTACTTTAAGTGATCGCATTCTAGGTAAAAGCTGAAATTTTCTGAGTTTTTCGCTATGCTCTCAGTGCAGAATTGTCTAATTATTCCTTTTGATTTATTACCAAATATATAGCGATTTCCTCATGCTTGAAATACACAAAGACAGAATTAACTGTCAATAACAGAGGATGAAGGCAAAAAAATAAATATTTTGGAGTTACTGCATCAAGGTTCAGCTTATAGATCAATTGCAAAAATAAGGTGCAATACAGTGAATTTCTTACGCGCTCAGGAAAACTATGCTGACAATAGTTTTAATGACCTGAATCCAGAACAACTCCCTGTATTTGATGTGAATGAATTTCTCCCCAGTATTGGTAAATGGGTAAACATTACTGGGAGCATAATGATCACTATTTTGGTGCTGGGAGTGATTTTATCTTCGATACTCAAGTACAATGTCACAGTGAAAGTTCCGGCAACAATTAGACCATTAGGAGAACTAAAAGTTGTTGAGTCTGCTATTACTGGAACTGTGCAGAAAATTGAGGCGAAAGATAGTCAGATTGTTAAACAAGGACAAGCGATCGCCTACATTGATGATTCGCGGCTGCAAAATCAAAAAAGTCAACTACAAACCAACATTCAAAAGAGTAAATTACAACTAGGTCAAATTGAGGCTCAACTGAGTGAAATTAACATTCAACTTGCGGCTCAAACTGAACTAATGAACCGGACGATTCTCGCGGCGCAAGCAGAGTTAAATGGTACTGAACGCAACTATCAAGATCAGCGAATTAAAGCTTTTGCGGAAATGACGCAAGCACAAACAGCTTTTACTTTAGCGAAATTACAAAAAGACCGATTACGGCGAGAAAAACTTTTAACTACCACTGTGCAAGAAACAGAAGCCGCTTTGGCGTTAGCGAGAGTGCAACGCGATCGCTTACAGGGGGAAAAATTATTGCAATCAACTGTGCAAGCCGCTGAAATCGCCTTGCATATCGCTCAAAAGCAAAAAGATAGATTGCAGCGTGATCAGTTGTTAAAGATTACTGTGCAAGAAGCAGAAGCCGCTTTGCAAATGGCTAAGTTACAACGCGATCGCTTGCAGTCGATAGTAGCACTAGGAGCCGTACCACTCAATTTATTTGAGGAAAAAGCGCAAGCTGTCAAAGAAGCAGAAGCTAAGTTAGTACAAACCAAAGCCAACACTAAAAATCTTCTGGAAGAAAAAGAACAAGGGGTGATTTCAGCGCAAGCGAAACTCGCCCAAGCTCAAGAAAATGCCAAAAATAGCTTAGAAGAAAAAGTACAAGCAGTCAAAGCGGCGGAAACTAAGTTAGAACAAGCCAAAGCTAATGCCAAAAATAGCTTAGAAGAAAAAGACCAAGCTCTGACAATTGCTGAAACCAACTTAATTAAAGTGAAAACTGCACTGAATCCCAGTGATTCGCCTGTAGCGGTAGCATCTGCACGTATTCAGCAAGAACAAGCCAAGAAAGAAGCAGATTTAGCAGCATTGAAAAAGGAAAGAGAAACCTTACTTCAGCAGCGCACAGAATTCCAAAAACAACTAGATACCACCCAAAAACAACTCCAACAAACCGACAATGAATTAACTAAGACTGTAATTCGCGCCCCAAGCGACGGTATTTTATTGCAGTTTAAATTACGCAACCCTGGACAAATTGTACAACCTAGTGAAGCGATCGCTCAGATTGCGCCGCTTGATGCAGCAATGCAAATCAAAGCGAGAGTACCCGCGCAAGATATCGACAAGGTAAAAGCAAATCAACAAGTTCAAATGCAGGTTTCGGCTTGTCCTTATCCAGATTACGGCACACTCAAGGGTACTGTAACCACAATCGCACCAGATGCTTTAGCAGTGGAAAAAAACAGTGCATTGCCTACTGTAGAGCCAGCGCCAGCTTATGAAGTGACAATTGTACCGCAAACTGCATCTGTTGGTAGAGGCGATCGCCAGTGTCATCTCAAACCAGGAATGGAAGGACGCGCTGATATCATTTCTCGCCAAGAAACAATTATGCAATTCATTCTGCGAAAAGCCAGACTAATTGCAGATATTTAAGAGAAGGCAGAAGGTATAAAAAACAGCTTTTTATCTTAATTACGAATTATTATGTTTGGTCTATTCAAATTTAAACACAAAAAAAAATATCAGTGTGTTTTACAGTCAAGTGAAGAGGACTGTGGAGCCGCTTGTCTAGTTTCTATTTGCAAACATTACGGACGCTTCTTAAGCATGAGTAAAAGCCGAGAAGCGGTAGGAACAGGACATTTAGGCACAACTTTATTAGGACTCAAACGCGGCTGTGAGACATTGGGATTTAATGCAAGAGCCGTGAAAGCTGCACCGGCGATCGTAGATAGAATTACAGAAATTAATCTACCAGCGATTATTCATTGGCGCGGCTATCACTGGGTTGTGCTGTACGGTAAGCGAGGAAAAAAGTATGTGATTGGTGATCCGGCGATCGGCTTACGCTACATTACCCGCGAAGAATTAACTACTGCTTGGAATGGAGTTATGCTCTTATTAGAGCCAGATCCGACGCGTTTTTTTGTGCAGTTTCAGGAAGAAACAAAGCAGGGTTTAGGAAAATTTTTTCAGCGTGTATTACCTTATCGAAATTTACTTGGTCAGGTATTGCTAATTAATATTGCTTTAGGTGTATTGGCGCTGGGTAGTCCTGTTTTGCTGCAACTACTGACAGATGATGTTTTAGTACGGGGAGATACTCAATTACTAATTGTTGTGATTTCAGCCGTTGTCATCAGCAGCTTATTTAGTAGTAGTTTGCAAGTCGTACAATCCATGATGATTGCTCATTTTGGTCAACGGCTGCAATTAGGACTGGTAATGGAGTTTGCGCGGAAAATTCTTCAGTTACCTTTGAGTTATTATGAATCGCGCCGCAGTGGGGAAATTTCTAGTCGATTGCGAGATATTGATGAAATCAATCAGTTAGTATCGCAAATAGTCATTCTGTTACCCAGCCAGTTTTTTATTGCGGTAATTTCTTTCAGCATTATGCTGTTTTATAGCTGGGAGTTAACAATTGCAGTTATCTTAGTTGCTTTATTAATTACAGTATCTACTTTACCTTTTTTACCCATTCTCCAACAAAAAACGCGCAGTTTGTTAGTTTTAGGTGCAGAAAATCAAGGTGTGCTGGTAGAAACATTTAAAGGCGCACAGGTAATTAAAACGACTAATGCTGCTCCGCAATTTTGGGATGAATTTCAAAGCCGCTTTGGTCGCTTGGCACATTTAACTTTCAGCACAATTCAAATTGGGATTATTAACGGTACTGTTGCGAGATTAATTTCTACTATTGGTGGAGTAGTTTTATTAGGATTAGGCAGTATTTTAGTGATTCAAGGAAAATTAAGTATTGGTCAAATCTTGGCGTTTAATGCTTTACAAGTTAATATCTTTAATTTAATTAACTCTTTAGTTGGGTTTGGGGATGAATATTTTCGATCGCAAACGGCTGTCTCTCGGCTTTTAGAAGTTATTGAAGCGACACCAGAAGTAATTGGGGGAAGTCAAAAACCAACTGTGCAAATACCTGCTGATGCAGATATTCGGTTTTCCCAAGTGACCTTTCATCATGCTGGGAGAGTTGATTTGTTAGAAGAATTTTCTCTGAAACTTCCTGGGGGAAATGCGATCGCTTTGATTGGAAAATCAGGGTGTGGGAAAAGTTCTTTAGCAAAACTGATTGCGGGTTTGTATCAGTTGAATTCTGGGAATATCCGCATTGGTTTTTATAATATTCAGGATATCGCCCTTGACTGTTTACGCCAACAAGTAGTTTATGTACCGCAAGAACCGCATTTTTGGAGTCGCTCGATTTTAGATAACTTTCGCTTAGGTACTCCTCATATTTCTTTTGAGGAAATTGTCAAAGCTTGTGAAATTGCAGATGCAGATAATTTTATTAGTCAACTACCAAATAATTATCAAACTGTTTTAGGCGAGTTTGGTGCTAATCTCTCTGGTGGACAACGACAACGATTAGCGATCGCTAGAGGAATTCTCACCAATCCACCTATATTGATTTTAGATGAAGCAACAGCCGGACTCGACCCTGTGAGCGAAGCACAAGTCTTAGATCGGTTGTTAGCATACCGCAAAGGTAAAACTACAATTTTGATTACTCATCGTCCTAGTGTAGTGCATCGTGCTGATTGGATTGTCATGCTAGATCAAGGTCAAGTGCAACTACAAGGTACACTAGAAACATTTCTCTCTCAACAAGGAGAGCATTTAAAGTTTTTATCTTTTTAAACGGTCGTAAATTTGGAACTTAGTCCTTTATATTGCTAATATTTCTAATTTTTTTAAGTGTCCAGAAATATTTGTATTTACTCATATTTTATAAATATCGATATTACTATTTATGAATTTTAAAATCAAAAGGTAATTTTAAAATGGTTTTAATTAAATTAGTCCAAAAGAATGAGTTTTTGTCAAATAAACTATAACCAGAGAATAATTTATTAAAAGACATAATAGCTAATAATAAAGGCGTAGGTTATACAAAACCTATCAACTAAGTGAGGCAAAGAATTATGTCAAATAAATTAATCACATCTACTTTACTTGTTGACTTATCAACAGAAGAACAGCAGCTGTTATCTGGTGGACAAATTGGTGGACAACCAAGAGGTGGTAGTCAATCTCCTTATGGTGGACAATTCCCATCTAACGGACAACCATCATATCCATCACAGGGGGATGAATCCCGCCGTTATCCCACATATATCTGTCGTCCAGTTTACGATGATGACAGTAGTACCTCCGGTGGCGGACAGTAAATAATCAGTAGTTTCAGCTTAAACACTGGGTAATTACCCAAAATTGCTGATATTTGTACCTAGCTCAGTGTTGTCTAGACACTGGGCTTATTGCATTTTGAGCAAAATGGCTTGATTTTAGGCAGCTTTTCTTTAGATAAATCAGAAAAACTATTACAGCACTCTTGTCACTTTTAAAAGCGTGCAAATTATACTGGTTAGGCTAGTAAAAATAGCTCTAATGCTTGAGCAACCTATGATCGCACTGGAAGGGTACAAAATTTTAAGAGAACTGTATGATAGTCCTCGTTCTCAGGTGTATCAGGGATACCGAGAGTCCGATCGCCAACCAGTAGTGTTGAAATTATTGCGGGAGGAATATCCTACCCCAGAAGCGATCGCACGATTTAAACTCGAATACGAACTGACACGCCGCTTTCAAGTTCCGGGAATTATCCAAGCCTACAGCGTCGAAAAATATGCCAACACTTTAGTTCTAGTTTTAGAAGATTTTGGTGGACAACCTCTGCGAAGTTTCCTTAATCAAAAACCTTTAGGACTGGAGAATTTTCTGCACATTGCAATTCAAGTTGCAGCGGCTTTAGGGGCAATTCACCAGCAACAAATTATTCATAAAGATATTAATCCTGCCAATATTCTTCTCAATCCCTTAACGCAACAGACAAAGATTATTGATTTTGGCATTGCGACGCTGTTGTCAAAGGAAAATCCTACCTTACTGAACCTGAATATTTTAGAAGGGACACTGGCCTACATTTCCCCTGAACAAACAGGGAGAATGAATCGGGCGATTGATTATCGTAGCGATTTTTATTCTTTGGGCGTGACATTTTACGAACTACTGACGCAACAATTACCTTTTATTAGTGAAGATCCAGTCGAACTAGTCCACAGCCACATTGCTAAACAAGCGATTCCGCCCCATAAACTAAATCCGGCAATTCCTGTAGTAATTTCTAATTTAGTGATGAAATTGCTCGAAAAGACTGCTGAAGAAAGATATCAAAGCGCCTTTGGTTTGCAAGTAGACTTACAGCAATGTTTCGATTTATTCATAACTACAGGCGAAATTAAAACTTTTCAATTAGGAAAAAAAGATAGTTCTGATAGATTCCAAATTCCCCAAACACTTTATGGCAGAGAACAAGAAGTTACAGATTTATTGATGGCTTTTGATCGGGCTAGTCATGGACAAAGCGAAGTTATGTTGATTGCAGGTTATTCTGGAATTGGCAAATCAGCTTTAGTGCAGGAAATTTATAAACCGATTACTCAAAAACGGGGATATTTTATCTCAGGTAAGTTTGACCAATTTCAACGCAATATTCCCTACAGTTCTTTAATTCAAGCATTCACAGCTTTAATTCGCCAACTTTTAACCGCAACAGAAACAGAAATCAATCTCTGGCGAGAAAAATTATTAAATGCTTTGGGTGACAATGGTCAAGTAATTATTGATGTTATTTCTGAAGTCGAATTAATTATTGGCAAGCAGCCGCCTGTTATAGAACTACCACCGCAGGAAGCCCAAAATCGCTTTAATTTAGTATTTCAAAACTTTATTACTGTCTTTACGCAAAAAGAACATCCTTTGGTAATTTTCTTGGATGATTTGCAATGGGCGGATAGTGCATCGTTGCAGTTAATTGAGTTATTAACTAGTCAGTTAGACAGCCGCTACTTGTTGTTGATTGGTGCTTATCGAGATCATGAAGTAGATTCTACCCATCCTTTGCGGAGTGCGATCGCCTTTTTAGAGTCATCTGGTGTCACAATTAACGAAATCACATTAACACCGTTACAATTACCCCAAATTCATACGCTCCTCAGTGATACTTTTAATAGTCACGATTGGGCAAAGTTAACTCCCCTGGCAGAACTATTACAGCAAAAAACTAACGGCAATCCCTTCTTTATGAATGAATTCCTGAAGTCGCTGTATACAGAAGGATTGCTGCAATTTGATGTGCAACGCCGGGAATGGGATTGGCAACTCAGTCAAATTCAAGCGGCGCAAATTACCGATAACGTTGTGGAATTGATGGCGGGTAAAATTCAAAAACTACCAACCGCCTCTCAGCAAGCATTACAGTTAGCATCTTGTATTGGTAATCAATTTGATTTAAAAACCTTAGCGATTGTCCAAGAAAAATCTTTGCCAGAGACAGCCACCGAGTTATGGGAAGCTGTAGAAATGGGGCTGATTTTTCCTCAAGGTAACGACTATCAATTATTACAAGTAGGCGATCGCGAAATTGCCGCTAACTTAACAAATTTAGATGTTGTCTACAAATTCTTACACGATCGCGTCCAACAAGCAGCTTATTCACTCATCCCCACCAAGGAAAAACAAGCAGTTCACTTGCAAATTGGACAACTGTTATTGCAGAATATCACCACCGAGGAACAAGAAGAAAAGATTTTTGACATTGTTAACCAATTAAACTTCGGCTTAGATTTAGTCACAGATGAATCACAGCGACAGCAATTAGCCCAGTTAAATTTGCTGGCGGGGAACAAAGCCAAAGCCTCCGCCGCTTACGAACCTGCTTTAGATTACCTGACAACGGGCATTAACTGTTTAGCAACATCCTGTTGGCAACAGCAGTATTCTTTGGCTTTATCTCTGCACGAAGCCGCAGTGGAAGCTGCTTATTTGACTGGGGCGTTTGAATACATGGATGAATTAATTGAGGTTGTATTACGTCACACCCGCACTACACTTGATCAAGTCCAAGTCTACGCCATCAAAATTCAATCTCTCGTCGCCAGAGATGAATTGTTAACAGCCTCAAAATTAGGTTTACAAGTTCTTAAACTGTTGAGAATTCCTTTAGTCGCTAACCCTGGACAACTGCAAATTCTGTTAGGACTGTTAAAAACGAAACTGGCTTTGACTAGTAGACAGGTGCAAACCTTAGCTGATTTACCCAGACTGACAAATCCTACTAAATTAGCAGCTATTCGTATTTTAGCCAGTATTGCTTCGTCAACTTATCTTGCAGCGCCAAATTTGTTTCCCTTAACTGTGTTTAAACAGGTGGAACTTTCCGCCATACATGGTAACGCGCCAGAATCAGCTTTTGCCTACGCTACTTATGGCTTGATTCTTTGTGGTGTTGTCGGAGATTTGACAGGAGGATATGAGTTTGGTGAGTTGGCATTAAAACTGATAGAACGCTTGAACGCTAAAAATATGCAAGCCAGAGTGTTGTTTGTGGTAAATAGTTTTGTGCGTCACTGGCGAGAACCAATTGCTAATACCTTACCTGCATTGCAAATTGCTTTTCAAGTAGGTCGAGATACGGGTGATACTGAATATGCAGCTTTTGCAGCAAATGTTGGTACTAGTCATAGTTATTTTTGTGGACAAGATTTAAAAGAAGTAGATAAAAGTTTAGCTAATTATTTAGAAGTAATTCAGAAATTTAAGAAAAAGCCTGTTTTGGATTTAATTCAAATTTATCGACAGGCGATCGCAAATTTACAGGGTAAAAATGCCAATCCCTGCGAGTTGGTGGGGGAATTTTACGATGTCACAGCCAGCTTACAGCTACACATCGAGACAAATTATCGCACAGCAACTTTTACTGTCTACACTCATTTACTGACATTGAATTATTGGTTTGAAGATTACCAGACTGCTTGGCACAATGCGGAATTAGCAATTCCGTATTTAGATGCTGTAGTGGCGTTATTTATCATTGGTTGGTTTTGTTTTTATGATTCTTTGATGCGGTTAGCTTTAGCAGCGACTAGCAATTTAACACAACGGCAAACATTACTCAAACAAGTCACAGCCAATATCAAAAAACTTAAAACTTGGGCGCAATCTGCACCGAGTAACTACGCTCATAAATTAGCCTTGATAGAAGCAGAATGGTATCGAGTCCACGGTGAAACAGCAGAAGCGATCGCTTGTTATGATCGTGCCATTAATTTAGCCCAAGAAAACAATTATCCTCACGAAGCTGCTTTGGCAAATGAATTAGCCGCCAAGTTTTATTTAGCCCAAAATAAATTAAAGATTGCCCAAGGATACATGCAGGATGCGTCATATCTTTATTTACAATGGGGCGCAAATGCTAAAGTTAAATATCTGGAAACTCAATATCCTCAACTTTTAAGCCGCAAGTTAGAAAGAATTACTATCCCCCATATTTCTACCAAAAATACTAACGCCAGCAGTGTTACCAGTAGCAGTGGTTCCGCCTCGTTGGATTTGATGACAGTTATGAAAGCTTCGCAAGCTTTGTCAGGAGAAATTCAACTTGATAAATTGCTGGCTAACTTGATGCAAATTTTGATAGAAAATGCTGGGGCGCAACGGGGATTTTTGTTACTGGAAACTAAAGGTAAATTTTTAATAGAAGCCCAGGGAAGCGTTGAACAAAATAATATTCAAGTACTGGAATCTCTAAATATTGAAGATAGTCAGATTCTTTCTGTGGCAATTGTGAATTATGTGATTCGCACCAAAACGAGTGTAGTGCTTAATGATGCTGCTCGCAAAGGTGAATTTATCCGTGATCCTTACATTCGCCAATTTCAACCGCGATCGCTTTTGTGTGCGCCGTTGATTAATCAAGGCAAACTTACAGGTATTATCTATTTAGAAAATAACTTGACCACAGGCGCATTCACTCCTGATCGTTTGGAGTTACTCAACTTACTTTCAGCACAAGCGGCGATTTCTATCGAAAACGCCCGTTTATACACCGACTTAGCAGCCTTAAACCAAGCTTACGAACGCTTCGTTCCCCGTCAATTTCTCCAATTCCTTAACAAACAAAGTATTGTCGATGTGCAGTTAGGTGATCAAGTCCAGCGAGAAATGTCGGTGTTATTTACTGATATTCGTTCTTTCACTACACTTTCAGAAACTTTAACTCCGGCGCAAAACTTTCAATTTATCAACTCTTATTTGAGTTGTATGGAACCAATCATTATTCAACATAATGGTTTCATTGATAAATATATTGGTGATGCCATTATGGCTTTATTTGCTGGTAATGC
This sequence comes from Nostoc sp. C96, assembly GCF_059384975.1. Taxonomy (NCBI): domain Bacteria; kingdom Bacillati; phylum Cyanobacteriota; class Cyanophyceae; order Nostocales; family Nostocaceae; genus Nostoc; species Nostoc sp. C96. Next base: position 6,056,848 of record NZ_CM182020.1, read on the forward strand.
TGATGATGCAGTACAAGCCGGCATTGCCATGTTACAAGCTTTAGTAACTTACAATCAAGAACGGCAAGCACAAGGAGATTTATCAATTAAAATTGGCATTGGAATTAATACGGGAACGCTGATTTTGGGGACAGTCGGCGGATTTAATCGTATGGATGGTACAGTCATTAGTGATGCCGTCAACTTAGCTTCGCGGATAGAAGGATTAACTAAAACATTCAACACACCGTTATTAATTACAGACCAAACATTTCAGCGGTTAAAAAATTGCGATCGCTCTCATATTCGCGTAGTTGGACAAGTAAAAGTTAAAGGTAAAATCACTGCTGTAACTGTCCATGAAGTATTTACTGCTGATGTTGCAGAAGTTCGCCAAGGTAAATTAGCAACCACAAAATTATTTAACACCGCCCTCAAATTTTACCAAGCCCAACAATTTACTTCAGCCGCCCAACATTTTCAAGAATGCTTACAACAAAACCCCTTAGATCAAGTCGCGCGAATTTATCTTAATTTGTGTCAGTCAGAGTTGAAACTATCAACTATTTTTACAGAAGAGATTAAATTGTGACAACACATATTGTGTTATTGAGCAAATTTCAACTAATATCAAATAACACCTACTTTCAGTAAATTTAAACCGAAATGCACAATTGGCGATAAACTATTTTAGTTATTATAAGAAATAATTTGACTAACTTTGTCATTATTAGAGGATATCTAGAGCTTAAATGAGAGGTATAATTTGGCAATTCTTTCAGATGAATGGATAGAAAATAGTTTACAAACAAGTGAGCGCCCTTCTCCAGATGCTCCGGTTCAGCAAGCATTATGCGACCTTCTTATTCAACGCTGCTTTGAACATTCTACAAACTTAGCTATCAAAAAAGGACTTTTATTAGCTGCTGCTTTTGATCTACTCATAGCAGCAGAATATTATTGTGCTGTTACGCATAGTAACTGGCTTTACAGTCCAGGCGGGCAACCTCGTCTTTTCTTCCATTACACTAACTGTTGCCCACGATCAGCTTTAAAAAATGAATTTCACTTTCACCCTTCTAAAAAACCACCGTCAGGAAAAATTGGCACAGCTACTGCTAAATTACTTGTGATATTTATTCAAACTATTTTTAGATATTTAAATTACGATGAAGAGGTTCGTAGAGGACGGGAACCAGTAGATATAATCATTGTTAATAGGAGCCTAAAATCAATACTTTTTGCTGAAGTTAAAGCATCTCCATTACTGACACCACCTATTTCCGTGATGTCTCAAACTCTTACCTCTGAAGAAGAGGGAGAAGCTGTTGAAAGAGGTTTTGGTACTGTAGATAACACTAGTTTCTTTGATCTGCCTTTAGAAATATTTATACCTAAACAAGAAAGTGATGGTGAATGGTCGGAACAATATTATCCGATTGGGAAAAGACACGATATACAAGATAAAAATTGGGGGTTTCGAGGTCTGATCTCATTGCTTAATAATTCACCAGATTTCTTTTTAAGTTACGTTAATTTCTGGACTAGTGCTTTTAATATGTATTACCCTAGAAATCCTAAGAATGTTTTTTGGCTTACTAATGCTTGCGGAACTCCTTCTCCGAAACCATCACAATGGCCTTCTAGACGAGAAGGTCAGGGTAGTGAGTCAATATCTGACTCAAAAACAAGTGTAGGGATGGATAGAACAGATGATATCAAAAAAGGCATTTATCAAGTAATCAAATTGGGTGCAGAAGGAAAACCAAATATTAAAAAATGGAATTACAAAATAGGACTGATTTCTAATATTCATGCCTATCGACACTTTGGTGAGTATCTTGAACCTCTAAAAGATATTGTTTGGACTCTTGATACAACTAAAAAAGCCAAAAAAATTAGTGACCTACCAGAAGATCAAGAGCTTTACAATTTGTTCGATGGAATTATATCTCTTACGGATTTGGTAGCACGTGATGAATGGATTGAAAGCTTGTTCGATCCTATTGTGAAATAAATATATTTCTATATGACAATTCTATTTTGTAAACTTAGAAACAATATTTTCATTGAATCTGATATTTTTTTGGCAGAAAGGGAACTTAAATCATTCTTTAAAGTTTTAATTCCAATTTATAATTCACAAGAGTTACCCAAACACATTAACCTTCCTCCATCCTGCGCTCATATCTATATTCGTGAAGATGGAATTATTGGTTATGTTGTCAAGGAAATGGATACTCCGATTGCTGAAATAGTAAAGCAATTAAGTTTTATCCAGGAAATTTGGTGTCCTGATGATTGTATAGATTTGATACAGCTTCCTCCTGCTTCTTGGTGGATTAAATGCAAGCAATCGAACACCGAAATGATAGTTATGCTTCCTCTTATGGCAGCAAGCGAGTTTTTGACTAACTCTCAGACAAAACTAGTATCAGAAAATGACATCAATGAATTAGTTAAAACAATAGCGTCTTGTGAAAAAAATACTAAATCACATTGGTATAAGTCTCTCATTCGGAGGAACACATCAACTCCTCATGTACATAATTTACATAAGTATAAAGCTAAGTTTTTTCCTCGAATGATTCGGTCATTTATTGTGTCTATTGCTAAACAAGCTCCTCGAACAAAAGATGGAAAAGTAAAAATAATTGATCCTTTTGTTGGCAGTGGAACAGCTTTGGTTGAGGCTTCTCTACTCAATTTTGATTCAGTTGGTATAGATATAGATAAGCTATCTTGCTTAATATCTCAATCTAAATTAACAACGCTTGTACCACATATTAAAACAGAACAGGTTAAGAAGATTCTTGATACAGCAGAAAAGACTAAATATCCGTTATTTGCTAAAAATATAACAGATAATATTTACTCATTTCCTAAAAAGATTGCTCTAAAATTTGAGAAAAAAGGCAATCTCGAAGAGAAGAATAAATATGAACAAGAAATTGCATACTGGATAGGAATTATCCAAGAAATAGAAGATGAAAATACTAAGCTAGTGGTTAGTATCTGCTTAAGTGATGCACTTAGCAGAAAATTTAATATTAGAATGATGGGAACAGGTGTAGGCCGGTTTGCTCTGGAAATTGGCAAATCTGATATATCCTCGATGGTTACAGCTAATCTTAAGTCTCTTATCAAAACTATTTCTGTTTCTCAGACATTAATTAAGGCTTATAATCTATCATTAGGGAATGTAGAAATTATATGTGACAGTGCAATCAATATTCCCTTACAATCATCGAGTGTTTCCGTTATTTTAACATCTCCTCCTTATCTTCCAGCTTCATCAGGTAGAGAAAATTATTTAGTGAGTAAAGCCATCTCAATAAAAGCTCTTAACTTAATGTCAGATGATGAAATAGAGGCTGCTGAAGTTAAGAGTGTTGGTTCTATGAAGAATAGATATGAACTGATATTAGATGCAGTTCCCAATGAAGTAGTAGAACTGTATAATTGGCTAAAATCAGATGAGCTTAGATACATAAAGGCAACTCCAACAGTTATATATTATCAGAATCTTAGAAAAGCTTTAGAAGAAACTTATAGAGTTTTGATGCCAAAGGGAGTGGCTATATATGTAATTGGCAAGGAAAGTATATTTTATAAATACAGTACGCGAGAAGTTCTCTATAAGGTAAAATGTGATGAAATATTTTATAAATTAGCTCAAAGTGTCGGTTTTACTGTACAGGAAAAATTTGATATAGAGCTTGATAAAAAAAATAAAAATGCCCGTCCTCGCGCTCTTGATTCATATTATGAATCAGTATTTTTTCTGATTAAAGATTAAATAAGAGTTTTGATTAATTTCGATTGTTAGGATCAAGCTGTGATTGATTCAGATTCTGTTTGATACGTGATTTGGTTAATTGTATGTATTTATACTAAAATCTAGTATCGTCTCTGAAGGCTGACCATCACTACCTTCGGCAAGAGCAAATTATTCTCTAAAATAGAAGTAGGTAAAAGCGTCAGATTACCAAAAATTTAATTGTGACAACATCTGCTCAAATCCTACCACTAGTCAAAGATCCAGAGCGTTTAGAAAGCCGATTAGCTGAAATCCCGCCGGAACCAGGTGTTTATTTTATGCGGGATGGCAGCGATCGCATTATATATATAGGTAAGTCGCGGAAATTGCGATCGCGTGTGCGTTCTTATTTTCGTGAAGGTTATACAAAAAGCGAACGCATCGCCACAATGGCGAGACAAGTAACAGAAATTGAATTTATTGTCACCGACACCGAAGCCGAAGCTTTGGCTTTGGAAGCCAATTTAATTAAGCAGCACCAGCCATACTTTAATGTGCTGCTCAAAGATGATAAAAAATATCCATATCTCTGCATCACTTGGTCAGAAGACTATCCCCGCATCTTCATCACACGCAAACGCCAACTAGGTAAAGAAAAAGATAAGTTTTACGGGCCTTATACAGATACAGGTTTATTAAGAGAAATTCTCCGCATCAGTAAGCGCATCTTTTCTCTGCGACAACGACCACAACCATTATTTAAAGACCGCCCCTGTTTAAATTATGATATGGGGCGTTGTCCTGGTGTCTGTCAACAATTAATTTCACCAGAAGAATACCGCAAAACTGTGCAGAAAGTAGCGATGGTTTTCCAAGGTAGAACTCAAGAATTGATTGATATTTTGAGTGAACAAATGCACAAAGCCGCCGAAGCTTTAAACTTTGAATCGGCGGCGCGAATACGTGATCAAATTTCTGGGTTAAAATCTCTGACCGCAGATCAAAAAGTATCTTTACCAGATGATACAGTTTCGCGGGATGCCATAGCCTTAGCGGCAGATACACAACACGCCTGCATTCAATTATTTCAGATTCGCGCTGGACAATTAGTCGGACGTTTAGCGTTTGTTGCTGATGCACAAGCTGAACCAGGTGCAATTTTACAACGCGTTTTAGAAGAACATTACCAAACTGCTGATGCGGTAGAAATTCCCGCTGAGATTTTGGTACAACATGATTTACCCGACGCAGAAATATTAGCGGATGTTTTAACGCAGCGTAAGGGAAGAAAAGTCACAATTTTCACTCCTCAGCGCCAAACTAAGGCAGAATTAATTGAGATGGTCGAGCGTAATGCCCAATACGAATTACAAAGAATGCAAAAATTGGGCGATCGCAATAATCAAGCCATGCAAGATTTAGCTGATATTCTCGACTTACCAGACTTACCTCACCGCATTGAAGGTTACGACATTTCCCATATTCAAGGTTCTAATGCTGTTGCTTCTCAGGTTGTATTTATTGATGGTTTACCGGGTAAGCAATATTATCGCCATTACAAAATCAAAAATCCGACGGTGACAATTGGACATTCTGATGATTTTGCCAGTTTAGCCGAAGTCATTCAACGGCGGTTTCGTAAATATAGCGAAGATACCCAACTACAACGCGCAGGCAATCCTGACTGGCCTGATTTAATTATGATTGATGGCGGTAAAGGTCAGTTATCATCTGTTGTCACTGTGTTGCAAGAGATGAACTTACTAGAAGACTTGCGAGTTGTGAGTTTGGCAAAACAGCGTGAAGAGATTTTTTTACCAGGAGAGTCACAACCCTTACCAACCGATGCAGAACAACCAGGAGTACAGTTACTAAGACGGTTACGAGATGAAGCCCATCGTTTTGCTGTGAGTTTCCATCGGCAACAACGTAGTGATAAACTGAAGCGATCGCGTTTAGATGAAATCCCCGGCTTAGGACATCATCGGCAAAAGCAACTATTAGGGCATTTTCGCTCAGTCGATTATATCCGCCAAGCTACACCCGCCCAACTCGCCGAAGTTGCGGGAATTGGGACAAGACTAGCGCAGGAAATTTACGATTACTTTCATCCTTCTTAAAATAGCTGAATTTTTTTCATTCATCAATCATTAATCTGCCTAAAATCTCATTCCATTTTTCTTTGTGTATTTTTTGTAGTTCATTATCCGACGCTATCAACTGAGAGTATCCCTCAATAAAATCACTGATGGACTCGATTAACCTTAAATAATATTGAATTGTCGGGATAATTCCATTCAGAATTACTTGACAGCCATGTTCGGATGCAATTTCTTTAATTAGGTTGTTAATTTTATCTGCGTCTGATTGCTTAATATCTTTTGAAGCAAAAATATAATATCTACCAGGATTATATTTAATAATCTTCTCTCTAGCACGATAGACAATTTGTAAACTTATTTCTTGACCATGTTTTACTTCTATAGCTTCAACAAGATGGTTATTTTGGTCAAATATTTCAATATCTCCAGCAGTCTTAGAAGTTCTATCAGAAGCTGTATGACTACCTAATATTCCCAGTTTACATGATCTATATCTGGAGATTTCTCTAATTAAAATTTGATAGATGGCATAGAAAGCAATAACAGGTAATTTTGAACCGCCAAAAGTTTCATAGTTATAGTTAAAATGTTCATCTAAAGCCTGGACTATACTTTTAATATTTAGTTTTTCAGGATTGGTTAATTTAATAATCTCAACCAAGTTATCATCCTTAGCTGATTTGATAAATTTCAGTAGTAATTTCAATATATCTTCTGATTTTTCAGGATATTTTTGCACAAAATCAATAACATTCAGAAATGCTTTTTTTAAAGACACAGGAGTTATTTTGCCTTCATATTCTAATGTATAGGGATAAGGTTGTTCTAAAGAACGAGTTAACCAACCACTTTCAGCCATTGCGGGTAAGCCTAACTCTGTTAATGTAGGAGTAATATACTTTGTATCTATACTTCTTCCTGAGAAACCACCAGTCATTTTGGCTTGGTGGTATCGAATATCCTGTGCTGGATTTAAAATTTTATGTACTAAGAGAGTAACTAATACAGTATAAGCACCTTTGCTGCTAAAGCTTTTTTTAGCAATTTCCGCAAGATAACTTTGATATTCTTGAGGTAATTGAATTTGATTAATTTCAATTTCAGGTAGATTTTGATAAATTTCTAGAAGTTTTTCTCTATGATTCATTATCAAAGGGGCAATTCTAGTTGAATATGTGGCTCAATATAAGAATTTTTATAATGATTAGAGATTACATTTTCAATATTTGAATTTTCAAAGAATTGTTTCTTAATTTGATTAGCAAGTTCATACATTACTGGTATAGCCACAGAATTACCTATTTGCTTATAACACTCTCCTAAATTACTATGGATTTTAAAATTATTAGGGAAACCCATAATTCTATAACACTCTCTAATAGTTAATTTCCGAACAGCTTTTTCTTCGGGGATATAAATAAAAAATCTACCGGAAGTCTCTTGAGAAGGTATTGTTGGATGTACACCTTTAATAGAATATATTCTATTCGGTTGATGATGAACCCTAGATAAATGTTCTGTGTTTGGTCTAATACCTGTTTTCCAAATATTTTTATTGCGATAACCTACAAAAATCAAGCCAGAGGCTTGTTGTTTTGGGTTTTCTATCATTGTGTAATCTTGAGGATTTAAATATTCAAAATCTCCTCCAGTACATAAAAATTCTTTTAGAGTAGGAAATGGATAAGTTTTTTTGAGAAGACCAAAATCAAATTTTCTATTTTTCGTAGCCACAAATACTACTCTTTCTCTATTTTGTGGCAATCCAAAATCCGTAGAGTTAAGTATCTCATAATTTACTTCATAACCGATATCTTCTAAGGAATATAATATAACTTCTAATGTTTTTCCTTGATCATGATGTAATATATGCTTAACGTTTTCAAGTACAACAACAGGTGGCTTAATATGTTCAATAATTTCGCAAATATAAAAAAATAGAGTGCCTCTAGTGTCGTGAAAACCTTTTCTTCTTCCACAAATACTAAAAGGTTGACAAGGAAACCCCGCTGTTAAAACATCAAAGTAAGGTAGATTTTGTAGATCAATCTTTCTAATATCATATTCTGGTATATCTCCAAAATTATTCAAATAAACCTGTCGGCAGGCTTCATTAATTTCGCAGGAAAATACACATTCATACTCAGCTTTTTCAAAAGCTAATCTAAAACCTCCAATTCCAGCAAATAAATCAGCAAATTTTAGTTTTGCTTCCTCCATAAAAATTATTAAATACTGTTCTAAACGTCTGAATAAGGCATTATAACATAATACTATTTTGGATTTTCAATTTTTGATTCCATATTGTGGAAGATTTTATTGGTGCAATTTTCAGTAATCTGTTTGTCGCCATCATTATTCAAATTTGTATAAATAATATGTTGAGAATCTCAGTAAATGTAGACGACAACAAAATATTTCTAACTCTATAACTTATAACTCAATACGGTTCAGTTAACAAAGTTACCTGTCGAGAAAAGCGAACAGTAAAAGAAAAAAAAGGCCTATCTGAACTTCCGAAGTTTCCGGAATCGTCCCACGACTAGCGCAGGAAATTTACGATTATTTTCATCCCTCTTAAAACAGCTAAATTGATTTGCTGTTGACGCTTTTCATTATTTCAAGGTGAAGGAGCGTCTAATTGCATTCTTTTTAATCCCCCTTCTATTGTACAATCTGCCATTTCGCTCAGAAATTCGGGGTAATATTCTGTATTTCTAATTAACCAGTCAGCAGTACGGACTCTAGCATTACTTTGAAATTTCCCTGATACTGGTGATATCTCATTGTTTTTAATTGAAAGAAAACTTTCGACTCTGCCTACAACCCTCACATTACCTTTACCTTTATTGATTGTTTTAAACCCAGACATTTTTGTAACTGAAACGCCTTGGTTTAAAGAGCAAGCAGAGCCACTTTGAATATTTGCAGCAATCAATAAATTTTCACTAGTAATAAAAAATCTCATATTTTTCATTACTGATTCTGAGACTTCAGCATTAGCAGGAAATGCTAAAATTGTCATGCTTGCAAGAACCGTAGAAATTTTTAAGGGTAATTTCATCGTCTTCAATATCAAGTTTTTTCTACTATCTATAAATTTAGCTACTACTACAAGGGCAAAATTATTGATATTAAAATCAAAAACTTATGAAGACTAACGCTATAACTTCAGTAAATTGCTGGGAAATAGGAAGGTAAAAGGTAATAAAAAAAGCATGGTATTAATTAACTAATACCATGCCTATCAAATTATCTTGGAAATCTAACGAGCCATTCCATGAGCAGTAGCAGCATCAATTGGCTTCATCAAATACAACTTCAAGAAGTGCCAACCATTGGAGATATATAATGGCAACTTCTGGAAGAATTGTAAGAACTTGGGTGTATTAGAGTTAGCGATCGCACCCAATTTTTCGTTATTCTTGATACATAAATCCAGGCGATCGTAAAACTCTGGATTTTCCACATCCAAAATCACCGGGAAGACTCTACCTGCGGTTTCATTGGTTTTCTTGATGACGTAAATATCGTATTCCCGTGCATCTAAACCAATAGAAGCGTAAAAGTCCTTGCGTTGGATGTCATTGAGATACATCGTCACAAACACAGATAACAAGAAGAACCGACTCCACAGTTTCGCTTTCCAGTCATTCAGCATCTGTGGTTGCGCTCTCATGATGGCATCAAAGAAATCACCATGACGGTTTTCATCTTGACACCAATTTTCAAAGAACCGGAAAATTGGATAAATTCTGTCTTCGGGATGCGCCTCTAAATGACGATAAATGGTGATATAACGCCAATAACCGATTTTTTCGGAAAGATAGGTGGCGTAGAAAATGAATTTGGGTTTGAAGAAAGTGTAATTGCGGCTCTTTGTCAAAAACCCTAAATCTAGAGACAAATTAAAGTCTGACATCGCTTTATTCAAAAAGCCAGCGTGACGTGCTTCATCCCGTGACATAAGGTTGAAACACTCAGCGAGGAGGGGACTTTTATCTTTTAAGCGGCGGCCTAATTCCTTGTACAGCAAGAAGCCAGAAAATTCTGCTGTACAAGAACGCTCTAGAAATTCAATGAACAACTGGCGAGTTTCCCCGTCGATGTGATCCCAGGATTGTTCAAACTCGGCATCCCGAACAAAGTGATGGCGGTTATAGTCAGTGCGGAACTCTTCTAAGATGGCTTGTAACTCATCTTCATTTACAGAGATGTCCATCCGTGCCATCTCATCAAAATCGGTAGTATAAAACCGTGGTGTTAATAAGGTTTCTTTTGCCGGGACTTTTATCCCTGGCCGTATTTCTTCAAAGCCTGGTTTTTTGAGGGAATCTACCATGTCTTGATTGCCACGAGTGTATTATCTTGATTACGCCAGAGAACCAAAAGTAATGCTCTCATAAGGCGCAGCAAAGGACAATAATTAATTTGTATAAATTTCAGTCTACCAAGGGGCAGCGGAAAACTGGTATGTGAAACGTTAAGAGTTGCAACAATACTTCAAACTTTTTCTCCGCAAATTTGAACTATCGGCAATTATTTCATCGCTGTTGCTTTGGGACAGGCGTAAGCATTAGACTTTAAAGGATTATCAGCCGCCCCAGATACATCAGAAATGAGAGTAACCTCCCCAGCACCATTGAAGACCCAACCATTGGCAGGTACAATTGTCACGGTTTTTTTTACAGAAGGTGATTTCGTAGTTATGGGTTGATTTCGTCTAGCGATAATCTCTCTACCGCGAGTATCTGACCACAGAACATCACTACCAAGCACTTCATAAGGATTGTCAGGTAATCCACCACGTCCCGTCACAATAAATTGGCTATTGTCATTCTCGTCGTCTTTTGAACAATCAGCTGCCAGTAATGTTGAGCTATCAACAACTGTAGCAGGCAATTCACTTAAGCCTTGGATAGGATCAACTTCTGGGGTAGTAATAGTAACTTCTCCATTCACTCCCAGTTGAGAACTAGCAGTAATATCACTAAACCTTGTGTCTCTAAAACGTGGTGTAATCCCAAAAATGCTTTGCGCGGTAATATCTACTCTGCCACCCCTACCATTAAAAGCATTGGCGCTAATGTCGCTATTTTCACCAGAGACCGCAATTAAAAATATAGTGTTGATATTAATGTTTCCCCCATTACCCCCCGCGTTAGCAGTACCTGCATTGGCAGAAATACTACTACCATTTCGCAGTAATACAATATCTCTCACATTGAGATTAATATTTCCCCCTTCACCAGCAGTTGTCCCCGTTGTAATTGTGCCTTGCTCATTTAGTAGTAAAGAACGAGCATTTACTGTTATATCCCCAGCACTGGCGCGTTCACTACCTCGCACACGAGCAAATAAACCACTATTAGCACCGTCATTATTAATTGAGTCACTACCAAATTCTGCCAGACGCGCTGCAAAAGTCGGGTCGCTACCAGCAATACTCACCCTATTTTTTGCTTCGATAGTAATGTTACCTGCATTTCCAATATTGGAAGCACTAGTCAGAATTTGACCACCATTATTTAAATCAACGGTATCGGCAATAATATTAATGTTGCCGCCAGTACCTGCACTACCACTACTGGCGCTCACTAATGCTCCATCTGTTATCTGCAAACTCCGAGTTGTAATGTCAATATTTCCCGCTTTACCAATCGCATTACCCACGGTGTCAGTAAATAAACCTGAAGTATAAAATCTGAATTCTGGGTCTGGAGAAAATCCTACTAATTTGACCGAATCAGTAGCATTAATTTGAATGTTTCCACCATTTCTTGACCCAGTGGTTGCAGATGAAATTGCTGCACCATTAGTTAAAGTTAGGTTTCTAGTATTAATATCAATTAGTCCTGGACTAGCCATACCATCTACTGGAGTTCCAATAAAACTCCTGTTTTTTAAGAAGATATTTTGAGCCTTAATGATTATGTTGCCAGAAACCCCTGTATTGAAGGCAGATGAATCTAAGGAGGAGGCATCTAAAAAAATATCTCTAGCTCGGATATTCAGGTTACTAGCATTACCAGTACTCTCTTGAGTCGCAGTCGTGCTTATGGAACTGTTAGTTAACACAACAGAATTATTAGCTTTTATCAATACTCCATTTGTATTACCCTGTCCTGAAGAGATGGCGGTCAATCTACTATTCCCATTCGTACTACTTAAAGAAACCGCATCAGCCAAGATTTGAACACCATCTGTGTTGCCTATTGCACCACTATTAATATCACTACTAATGACACTGTTATTACCAATAGAAACAGCACCACTCGCTTCTATCAAGATTCCACTAGTATTTCCTGTTCCATAGGTACTAGCACTCAATGTCGTATTATTCAATAATACTGACCCAGCTTGAATATGAATACCATCAGTATTACCTGTGGCTGAAGAGAAAATATTACCCACATCACTATTAATGAAACTATCATTCAAAAACAGTGATCTAGCTTTGATATCAATACCGCCAGTATTACCTGTGGCTGAAGTAAAAAAGCCTCCAAGATTATTGGTTATGTTACTCTCTGTAATATTTATCCTTTCTGTTGCATCAATGATAATATCTCCCGCCTGAGTTCCATTATCGGTCAGACCACCTGTTAGCTGACTACCTGTAATTTCTATATTTCTGCCATTGATTATCAAACTACCACCACTATTAGAACTCACATTCACATTGGCAGATCCGTTGATAATTGAAATATCGCCTCGCATTAAGTTCTGGGGATAATTCAAACGCAGATTCTGATTATTTGTATTCAGTTCTACACTTCCTTGTCCGGTTACTGCTCCTAATTCAATTCTTCCACTTGGAGCAGATAAATGTCCGCCATCTATAGTGACACTACCACCTAATAACAATAAGCTTTGACCATTAGGAACTGATAGACCAATTACAGATAGTGTGGATGGATTTTGATATGTAGATTTATTGGTAATAGATGAACCAATAATTTGGTTGAATAAAAAAGCCGAAGGATTGACTGTAAGTAATGCTGGATTATTGGGGACAGATGCACTGAAAGAACCTTGATTGCCAAATGCGATCGCATTTGCTGTTGTAGCCACAAATGAGCCACCAACATTTAAACTAGCATTAGAGCCAAATAAGATTCCATGAGGATTCAGCAAAAATAAGTTTGGACTACCAATTCCAGAAGTTTTGAGAGTCCCGAAAATATCAGAACGGCTTCCACCCGTTACCCTAACTAAAATATTTTGAATATTTGCACTAGGATTGATAAAATCTGCTGTGTGCATTTCAGGAATACTAAATTTCTGGAAACTATGAAAAAGGTTATTACCTGCTACAGTACCTGCTGTAATTTCCCATGTCATCTTATTGGGTGTAACAACAGAATTTTTAGGTAGTGTTGTATCAGGAATAATTTGAGCTTGAATAACGTTTATCGGAGTCAGACAACACCATATTATGCCACTAACTAAGCAAGAGTTAAAAATGTAATTCTTCATTATGCTGTGTGCCTGAGTTAATTGTTAATGTATTTAAGATAGTTTTGTGATAAATAAATGAGCAAAAATTAAACAAATAGTTATTAATTAGTGATAGTTAATCACACTTTATCTTTCTCCAATTTAGGAGCGAACAGATGCTCGCTCCTACTGATATTTTTCAAAAATTAGATCGGACTGCTATATTGTATTGCCTAGGATGGGCAAGTTTGAGGCGAAACTTGGTAATTAACCTTGTAACCTTTAAAATCCATTGTGTTTGAAGACACAGTTGCAAAATTCAGAGCAGAAAGTGTTTGCTGAGTTTGAAGTTTTGTAACCGCATCAGCAAATTGTACGGTTGTTGTTGTGGTAAAACAGGTGTCAAGATTTAGCGGTAATTCTTCTCCTGGGGCGAGCGATAAAATGCTAGTTTTTTTGACACTAGTCCCTTGGAGTACAACAATTACTTGACCTGCCTGAGTACTAGAATTTTTTATGGATGTTACGCGCATTTGACTTAGACCTAATAGTGCTATAACAATGGGTTTCTGCGTAACATTTTGATTTACAATTACCATTTGTTCGGGAATTATACTTGTAGATTTAGCTGCTAAGGCAGTATTTCCAGGAAATAGTACGGTTATAGTTAGAATGACTACAAAAAACAATTTTAATAGTCGATTTTGCCAAACTTGAAACATATTAATAACTCCTGAGGCACAGCAATGAATTTGTCCTATCAGTTATAAAATAATGTGCTGGTTACTCTATTTTGAGAGCTACACTATCCATGAGATTTAGTGTGTTTTACATTACTCTGTCTAACTGATTTGATATATAACTAAGGCTTGAATTTATACTACTTTTAAATCCAGCTATTTGCTGGTTAAATTTTGTATTTTTTTTAAATAAAAATAATTTAAAATCTGTTGCACTTCTCATGGTGTGAATTGCCAAAAGGATATTAAAAAATCTCAGAAAGCAAGAGGAAAGCTCAAATTAGTTTCTTTCTCTTACTTCCTGAGATATGTTTCCTTTGGTAACACAAAGGATTGATTTGTAACAATAGTTTACGGATTTATTCTTTGCCGAATGTCTAATTTCTACCTAACCATTTTTGACTATTCAAGCGCCGCACTAAGCCAAATACCAACAAGTCAAGGGTAGTTTTGCGTTCGTCAATTAAGAATGACTCAAGAGTGCTGGTTTTTTTGCCTTCGTTGCAGGAAAATCCTTTTTGCCCTTGAATATCTTCGTCGGGGAAATACACGTTAAATTGACGCTGGCCATTTTGCCAACTGCCAACAACTTGCCAGTATTCTTCGTCTGAGGGTAAGCCAGCGATGGGCAGTTTTTGTTTAGCAAAAGATAATTGTAAATCTTTTACGCCTTCCTCCGCGATCGCCTTTTGCAAAGCTGGTAAGTACTCTTGCTGGATAAACTCTGGAAATGGTTTATCTTCAACGGCTGGGGCTTTCTCTTTTTTCGCGGCTTTAGCAGCAGCTGGTTTTTCTTCTCCATCTGCGGCTTTCGCGGCGGCGGGTTTAGCAGCGTTAGGGTTAACTTTTGGGTTGGCTGCTTTGGGGTCTGGTGTATTGGCAGTAGGTATATCTGTAGCTACTGGTTCGCTGGTGCTGGGAGCTACCTCTCCCGCTTGATTGTGATTGGTTTCGTCTGCCATTGCTCAGGTCAATCCTTTATCTAGCTTTCAGAGCGATCGCTCACCTTTCTGTACTAATTTATCTTGATTTTGACATATAAGAGCTAGTTGATAGTCAAGAGTTAATAGTCCATAGTCAAAAGTCAATGGATCATAGTTAAAAAGCTGATATTTCTGAAGAAAAACTTTGTATTACTGAGTATTACTTGTATAAGGATTTAGTCTTTTCCCGGTTGCACTGACATAGCTTAAGAGAAAAAGTTTAACAGATGATGCTAGACTCTTTATTTGTTTATGATTTGTTGTACTAGTTTAGGCGATCGCGGCCTGAATATCTCTCACTAACTCATCCATTCTGGCTTTAGTTGTATTCCAAGCACACATAAAACGTACTCCCCCGACACCGATAAATGTATAAAATTGCCAATTCTTCTCTTTTAACTTTTGAATAACTTGCTCTGGTAATTTGACAAACACAGCATTAGCTTCCCGCGGAAACATGATTTCTACACCATCTATTTGTAATAGTTGGTTTTCTAAATATTCTGCACATTGATTAGCATGACGGGCATTTTTTAGCCACGCACCTGTTTCTAGTAAACCCAACCAAGGCGCAGAAATAAACCGCATTTTAGAAGCTAGTTGTCCTGCTTGCTTGCAGCGATAATCAAAATCTTCTGCTAAGGCTTTATTAAAAAAAAGAATTGCTTCCCCTAAAGCCATACCATTTTTTGTTCCGCAAAAACACAACACATCTACACCACTTTTCCAGGTTATTTCTGCCGGGGTTTTATTGATTGCAGCGACAGCATTAGCAAATCGAGCGCCATCCATGTGAATTTTTAATTTATACTTCTGAGCAATTTCTTGAATCTCTAAAAGTTCTTCAATGGTATAGATAGTTCCTAATTCTGTTGATTGCGTAATACTAATAACTTTAGGTTTAGGATAATGAATATCTTGACGCTTGGTGACAATAGCTTCTATGCTTTGCGCTGTTAATTTGCCATTTTCTCCTGGAGCTAATAGCAGTTTAGAACCATTAGAGGCAAATTCTGGCGCACCGCATTCATCTGTTTCTATATGTGCTGTTTCATGACAGATCACACTATGATAAGACTGACATAATGCTGCTAAAGATAAAGAATTTGCTGCTGTACCATTAAAGGTAAAAAATACCTCACAATTAATTTCAAATAGTTCTCGAAAATAGTCAGTTGCTTTTTGAGTCCATTCATCATTACCGTAGGCTGGCGCACTACCAAGGTTTGCTTGCAGCATATACTCTAGTGCTTCTGGACAAAGACCGGAGTAATTATCACTAGCAAATTGTTCGGCATTCATACTCATATTATTTTGAATAAGAAATTACTACATTCATTAATGGGAAATTATTTGAATTTTAGTTTGAACTACTATAGCAATCTTCAATCAGGTACAAACAATTTACTCTCTATTCTCTATCTCAATAAAACAAAATCCACCTAAACAATTGTTTGGTGGATTAGTTGGTTATCTTTAGTGGATCCGAGCAGAGTCGAACTGCTGTCCAAATTGGGTATTGACCCCCCGCTCATTCACAGGTTTAGCCTTTCTGACCCTCAAGGCGGGAATCGTTCATTATCCCGAACGTAGGATGCTCTGATTTAATCTTAGCTAACAAGCCAATCAGAGAACGCTTGCTAGAGCATCCGTTGGGGGTTGGTCTCTAATCCTTAACGGAGTCAAACTAGAGACGCTCGAACCTATAAGAGGCGTTTTAGGCAGCTACTAGAGCTTCCCGACGAGCAAATTTAACGATGTTATTCGCATTTACTTTTTTTTGAGCCTTTGATTTGCGAGAGGAGACTCACTCTCGACCTGAATCACAGAGTAGCGTTCGCCAACCTGTCGAAACCGTTACGGACCCAAGTGGTTTATATCTTTATTATAATTCCTAGTGAGAAAAATGTGTTACAAGATGACAAAGAAATATTAAAGGCTGATTTTGGGCGATCGCCTTTGATGGCAATATTCCTATAGATTCTAGAAAACAGAGCCAGATTCAAGGTAAGTTGTGATTGAACCTTGATCAACTCGCGCTACTGTGGATACCTCCGTTTTTGTGCAAACATTTATTGCGGTGTTTGTCTTGGCAGATGCTGTAGGCAATGTACCAATAGTTTTAGCTTTAACCAAAGGCATGACACCAGAAGATAGAAATAAAGTGATTGATAAAGGAAGTATTGTAGCGATCGCCGTTCTGTTGTTATTTGCCTTTGCTGGTCAATATATTTTAAGTTATCTCGAAGTCAGTATGGCATCTTTGCAGGTGGCTGGCGGGTTATTGCTGTTGTTAATCGCCTTACAAATGCTGCGAGGAGAACTAGATACACCCATTCAAGAAGCAGGACGGGATGTGGCAATTACACCCTTAGCTTTGCCATTATTAGCCGGGCCGGGTACGCTGACGACAGTGATGTTATTAATGTCAAAATCTCAGAGTCCCCATTTGGGTGTAGTGCTGGGTATTGTGGTGGCGATGTTGGTCACTTGGTTAATTTTGCGGTTGGCGAACCAGATTGATAAATTCATTGGGGTTGAGGGTACGGTAATTGTAACGCAGCTATTTGGTTTTTTATTAGCAGCGTTAGCCGTAGAAATTGGCAGTACAGGAATTAAAGAGTTGTTTCTACACTAAGAAATATTGTGAATTTGCTGGCAAGAAATAGTTCGGAATTTTGAGCAGAAAGTGATGATTGATCGTATTTGATGGTATCAATCTATATCTGCGTTGGAAAGTAATCAGGTATGTCAGATTTTATAGATAAAGGTTCATATCTGACATATCAATTAAACAGTTGAATATAAGATAGGAATTGTTCAGCATAAAATTTTATTTATCGTATGTGAGTAACTACTTACTTATCTATCAAAAATAAAAGTTAAGTACTACTTTCATTTTGCAAAAATTTAGGAATAAATATCCTAATGCTCAATTGACATGACTGCATTGGTTTAAATTCTAACTCAAGCATTATCCAAGTATCTGAGAATTTCATATCCTATAAATCGCCTAGATACTGATTCGTCAAGGTTATTTAATTGTGATTAATGGATAACCGCTGTAATTTCATGAAAAATTAATCCAGTAGAATTCACCAATTTTCTAATATGAACACAACACACCAAGCAGAGAGCAAAAAAACTGCTCTTATCACTGGGGCTGCGAGTGGAATTGGTTACGAATTAGCCTGTATTTTTGCTCGGAACAATTATAATCTGGTATTAGTAGATAGAAATGCAGTTAAACTGACAGAAGTTTCCGCAAAATTTCAACAAGAATTGCCTATTGCTGTCAAAGAGATTGTCAAAGATTTAGCTGTATCAACAGCACCAGAGGAAATATTTAGGGAGTTACAACAAGCAAATATTCAAGTTAATGTACTAGTCAATAATGCTGGCTTTGGTACTTATGGATTATTCAGTGATACAAACTTGAATGCTGAACTAGAAATGCTGCAAGTTAATTTAGTATGTCTGACACATTTAACTAAATTATTCCTCAAAGACATGATCAAACAAGGAGAAGGCAAAATATTAAATGTAGCGTCGGCTGCTGCTTTTCAACCAGGGCCTTTGATGGCAGTTTACTTTGCTACCAAAGCTTATGTATTATCTTTTTCTGAAGCGATCGCCAATGAACTAGAAGGTACAGGTGTAAGTGTGACAGTGCTGTGTCCAGGTACAACAGCATCAGCTTTTCATGAAAGAACTGGGATGGCTGATTCCAACCTGGTGAAGCGTCAAAAAATGATGGATGCTGAAACTGTAGCCCAAATTGGTTATGATGCCTTGATGAAAGGCAAAACCTTGGTGATTCCTGGTTTGATGAATAAATTCCTAGCCAAAATTGTCAGATTCGTACCGAGAAAGTTAGTACCAAAAATTGTCAGAAGTATGCAGGAAGATAAATAATCATTAATTAAAAAATAGTAGTGAATTGCCAACACTTGAGATCCCAAACAGAACCAGCCACAGCCACAGCTGCATGATAATTATCAGCAGGGGTAAACTCTACAATACTCCAGTCTGCGGATGTGAGTAATTTAGCCTGTTGTGTAGGTGTGAGAGATATTTCCACTTGTTCTAATTGAGAGATTCCATCACCTGTGGCTTTTAAATAAGCTTCCTTACAAGTCCAATAGCGGAAAAATACTGCTTGTTGTTGATCAGCAGGAAGCGATCGCACCAAATCATATTCTCTCGGTAAAAAGAACCTTTCAGCCAGAGCTTCCAAATCAGATACAGAGCGCATATACTCTAAATCAATCCCTATTTGGCGTGTGTAATTTACTGCACACAAAGCCAAATCCTGAGAATGTGACAAGTTAAAAAATAAACCACTAGTAGCTAAAGTATCAGCCAACAGCGGTTTACCACGAGGTTCATAATCAAATCGTACCTGTTGCGGCTCAATATTTAAGTAACGGCTTAATATACTTCTCAAGCTACCGCGGCCGACAATAAAACGTTGACGATGTTCTGGAAAACGGAATCGGTTAGCACGAGCTAGTTCATCACTAGATAAAGTTGCAGCGAAAAAATCTAGCTGTGAGTCGGCTACATCCAAGTCAATTCGCCAGATATGAACTTCATTTGCTAATAAAGTTACATTGCTTGGTGCAGGTAGCCATAGATAATTCAGACTAGTCATTTGAGTTATACATAGTCACAAGGTTTTCCACCCAACTCCTTGTTATGACTTGAATTGTTCATCTACCGGAATTTTATAACCATTAGCCAAGCGATTAGTCATATTTGCCGTGCCAATAATCGCCATTAGTTCTCCAAACATCTCATCGTTCATCCCTTTAGCACGGGCGGCGGCAGTGTGGGAAGATATACAATAATCACAATTATTTGTTACGCTCACAGCAACATAAATCAATTCCCGTACTAGCGGATCAAGTTCACCCGGACTAGTCATCACTTCTTTGATGGTTTGCCAAGTGCGTTGCAAAGTCGGAGGATGATTAGCTAAAGCTTTCCAAAAATTATTAATATAGTCTGTCTGGCGTGTTGCACGAATATCATCATAGACTGCTCGTACTTCGTCGCTGGCTTCTGCGTATTCAATTAGCTTGGTCATAATAATTTAACTATGTTCAGTTTTTTCCGTATGCCAATTTTTTGATTTGGCATTTTGGCACACTCATATTAAAACGAATAGGTATTCTATGGAAGTGGGATATTTTTAGGTGAAAAGTACTAAATTAAATTATCCCTCGGCAAGCTACCGAGGGATTTTTATTCAAAGACAGCAATTTTGTCAAAGGTTCTACAACAACTATTTTCAATAACTGCTGACCTTGGCAGAGCGCTTTTTATAACTGAGTATGCACAGTAAAGGTGTCAGTAATAGTATGGCAGCCAGCGTTGATGGTTCATCCACTCTTACTGGAGGTGTGGTTGGAGGTGTAGTTGGCGTTGGTGTTGGAGTACCTGGAACTACTGGAACAGGGGGAACTGTGACTGCGGAGGAAGAACCACCATCTCCACCTAGTAGAAGTAACAGAAATAAAAGAGGACTGAGATATAAAGGATTAAAAGCACTGCCAGCTAAAGTGCCAACGTCTAGAGCAATGGCAGTATCAGCATCTAAAAGGAATGACTCTGGCTCTAATAAAGCTAT
Source organism: Nostoc sp. C96 (assembly GCF_059384975.1). Classification (NCBI taxonomy): domain Bacteria; kingdom Bacillati; phylum Cyanobacteriota; class Cyanophyceae; order Nostocales; family Nostocaceae; genus Nostoc; species Nostoc sp. C96. Next base: position 6,077,484 of record NZ_CM182020.1, read on the forward strand.
ATTGGGGCTGAGTTCTTCGCCAACTATGGGTATACCTTCGATATTATCTAGCTCTTTGGGTGTGTCAAGTGGCACACGTCCATAGTCGCCATCTGCTGTAGATGCTGATGAATATGGAAAGGAAACTATTCTTAAGATGCTCTCTTGTAATTCCTGATCATTTCCTGCCTTCAACGCATTTAACCCACGAGAGAGGTTATTCAAATAAAACTGCGTCATGTCAGGTGGCAAATCTAAAGCACGGATCTGCTGTTCCAGATTCGGAATTTTAGATACCTCAACTAATAGTTCGCGTCCAAAAGAATATTTAAAATCCAATAACCCTTGTCGGGGACTCAGAGAGTTATCGCCTCTAGAGATTGGCGACCAAGCAAAGTTTTTAGTAACTGCTCCTAAACCAGCAACTGGATTACGGCTTACAGACTGACCCAAAACGTATTGATAACCATCCACAACTGATGGAGATTGCTTTTTCCAAAACGAGGCAAAAGGAATTTCTGGAAGTCTTTCATTGTTGCCGTAAAAAGCAGCGAAATTCTGGTAGTTTTGCTGTCCCCCAGCGGCTCGAATGACTAAATCGTAGTAACTAGAGCCACCATTCACTGCTAATAATTGTTGCAGAATTGTTCCAGTTTTATTACAGCCCGTACCACTACCCACAATACATCCGGGAATGACGAGCGCATCACTTAAATTACGGTTTTCCAGCTGATACTGGAGATACTCTCGTTCCAGTCCTCTTTGGATTTTACGCTGCCCTACATTTAGCTGTGCGTTAGCAGGCTGGCAAACAGATACTAATACTGCCAAAGACGTTAACGAAATCCCTATGCTTTTGACAGTTAAATTTAACAAGATACATCTCCTGGTCAATAAACGAAATACTACTCACACGCAATTAAACAATCAGCATTATTTTTGATTAGGTTTGATATTCTCTCTCAAAGAGGTTGTTCTTCCATTCTTGGTTGAGTTGGAATTGACTTTATCAGGTATTTGAATATTGAGGGTAATTGCTGTACCTTTGAGTTTTCCGGTACTAGTATCTTCACTTGTACCAAGGGTGTGGTAGAGAACTAAAGCACGGTTGGGTTGATCAAAGAGAAACCCACGTCGGGAAGCGGCGATTTTTCCTTCTTTGACTAAAGAGATAAAGGATTCTAAATATCTACGTATACTTTGGCGATTTTCTTGATCGCCATCTAGATGATGCTCTATGAGCTTCATGAAAAAGTCTAGGGTGCGGTTGTCTTGACCTTCAATCAAGGTACCACCGTCTAAAAAAGAACTACCAATTAGCTTGCCATTTTGCTCTTGAACTTTAAATAAGGTGTAATAACGTCCTTCTTTTTTAGGATCGTTGACATAACATACCCAGGAACCATCTTTGCTCTGAGTAAACCCTTCTTGGGCAAGGTATGAAAATAAGGAGTTACTTGTTTTGGCTTGTGGTGGTGGTAATAAATCTTCAACCGGATCTAAAGAGCAAATCCGCTGTGTTGTTGTGGCTTGGGGAGCAGTAGGAGTCTCTTGTGCATAAGCGGATAGCGAACTATTTTTAACAGTTGTCACACTAGATATTGTGACAAACGCAAGTAATTGCAACGTAAATGACCTAGATAAACATGGAATTATCTTCATTTTTTTACCTTTTATTTTTCCGTGGTGTAAATAATAGGGATTTTTAATAGATATAGGTTGAGATCTTAAATCATAGAGCTAAAGTAGATTTTATTTATTTGAAGTTTTAGCGGTTTCTACGGGCTTTACTTGTAGCAATTGATAAGATTTCATAAAGCTGTATCAGGGTGACATTTTTTCTAGGTGCTGTCTTTGTAGAACTTAACTAATTTTTGATAAATGTATAAATTATCTTCACTTGCAACTTACTTTAAATAAGCTCTACTGACAAAAAATGTGTAAAACCTTGACTTACATAAAAATAAGCTGATATCTAAACAAGAATTTTTGAGATTTTACTTTTTTGGGCTTTTTTTTATTGGAGAAATGGTTATTGATGTCACTTATGTCTGTGATTTTATTCAACAAAAAGTTTTAATAGTTACAACTTAACGTTTTTTATGCCAATTGATTGTCATAATAATTACATAGTTTTCTAAGTAACATATCAAGCTGATGTTTTTGTTTTTCCTGGTAAGTAAGAACTCTAGATGTTTGAGCTATGCTAACTTTTTGTAATTTTTTAGTCATACTTTTATTTAAGTATTGAAAAATTATGTCCTATTATTTAACCAAAAATTCTATCATTAGGTAGAGGGCATTTATGCCTAATTGTAAGCAAGTTTAAAAAATTGAACACTGGAACTGGAAGTTTAGAGGCTTTTTTCTCTAAATATTAGGAAAATATTAAGATCAATAAGTATATACTTATTTTTTTGTAAAAAAAATACATAATAATGTTAATGCATGTATCTTTTCTGTTCGGTACATCTAGGCAGCAGAGAACGACTAAACCAACAATAAAATAAGGATGAAGTACTTTGATACTTCATCCTTGCTGATTGCCTAAGTTGTTAATACTAGATTGAGTAATATACCGGAAAAGACTTGGCATCTTTGGGTTTTACGTAAACCCGTTGTTGTGGTTCTAATTCCAATTCGTTGAAGCGATCGCGTGTGAGATGGGCTGTTACTACTTGTCCATCATCTAGCGTTAATTCTACCTGGATTTCCCAACCTAGATGGATCAGGCGGCTAACTTTGGCCGATGCCGTTGCACCATTGGCTTGCTTTTCAATAATCACATCTTGGGGACGCAAAAATACTTCTGGGTGTGGTGCGTCAAATCCGGCGCTTTGGAAAATTCTAGAAGAGCTAGGCAAGACATTCACCGGGCCGATAAAACTCATGACAAATGCTGAGGCGGGATTGTCGTAAATATCTGCTGGTGTGCCGACTTGTTCCACACGTCCTTTATTCATCACGACAACTTCATCAGAAACTTCCATAGCTTCTTCTTGGTCGTGGGTGACAAAAACAGTGGTAACATGAACTTCATCATGGAGGCGGCGTAACCATGCTCGTAAATCTTTACGGACTTTAGCATCTAATGCGCCAAAAGGTTCATCTAATAATAATACTTCTGGTTCTACAGCCAATGCCCTAGCTAATGCTACTCGTTGCCGTTGACCACCTGACAATTGTGAAGGATAGCGATCGCCTAGTCCCGCCAACTGTACTAATTCTAATAACTGTTCTACCCGGCCTTTAACTTTTTTGTCTGGTGCTTTGCGAATTTCTAACCCAAAAGCGATGTTTTGCCGCACAGTCATGTGCTTAAACAAAGCATAGTGCTGAAATACAAACCCAATATTTCGCTCTTGCACACTTTGATAGGTAGAATCCTTACCTGTAAGCAAGATTCTGCCACTATCTGGCATTTCTAACCCGGCAATTAGCCTGAGTAAAGTAGATTTACCCGATCCTGATGGCCCTAGTAACGCTACTAGTGAACCACTCTTAACAGTCAGATCAACCTGATCAACCGCTTTGAAACTTCCGAAGTTTTTGGATACACTCTCAACTACTATACCCACCGCCGCTATACCTCTGCTATTAAAACTACGGCATATTGCTAGGTTTACCGTGTTATATTTATAGCATATACAGATTTTTTACTCAAATACTTGAAAGCTAAATTTAAATTTCAACGATTAAAATTAATCGCTGTTTTAGACAAATAATTTGAGGCTAATTTCTAGCCAAAATATTTAGTTTATTAGCTACCACAACTACCACAATCAAGAAAGCTACAATCAGCACCGCTACAATCTACAACACTGCAATCTAGAGCGTGACAATGGGAGAAATCACAATCGGGTAAGACATTGACCAGATCAGCACAATCGCAACTTAAATCTGCACAATCTATGCAGTTAGTGCCATCACCATTACTACAAATTGTATTTGAAGATTGCTGATTATTGCTTCTATTTTCTGTTTTTGGTGACTGTATATTTGCTTCATCTTCTGATTCTGTAGGTTCGGAATTATGTAATTGCCAGCGCAAAATTAAGTTAGCTTGTTTGCAAGCTTGAAATCGTGCGCGTGACTTGATCAACGCTATGCTTAAACCTTCTTGAGCAATCACGCGCTTGATGTATTGGGAACATGATTCGCCTCCATATAAAATCCTATGGGCGCAAACAAAGCCTTTATGAGGGGAAATATGCTTTTGGTATCCAGCAATAGCAGTAACGCTAACTTTTCTACTGAGAGAGTCTAGTAAGGAAATCTGCATAAATTGGGGCGTAGAAGCTAAGAGCTAGGGAAAAGATGAAGTAAGTATTCCCAATCCCTGCACCTAATTTCATACTTCATCACTTCTGACTTTAATTTTGTATCGGAATATTAAGGAATATTGCATTTCTGTCAAAACTCAGGGGTAGAGCGGCAAATCAGCCAAAAGACCGTGGTACGATGCTTTCGGTAAATGTCAAGATTGGGAGAAGACCTTTGACACTACGGGTTGCTGTTGTGGGGTCAGGCCCTGCTGGTTCATCTGCCGCCGAAACACTGGCTGCATCTGGGATTGAAACCTACCTGTTTGAGCGCAAGCTAGACAATGCCAAGCCCTGTGGGGGAGCTATCCCCTTATGTATGGTGGGTGAATTTGACCTACCACCAGAGATTATTGATCGCCGGGTGCGGAAGATGAAAATGATTTCGCCTTCCAATCGTGAGGTAGATATTAACCTGGTAAATGAAGAAGAATATATAGGAATGTGTCGCCGCGAAGTTTTAGATGGCTTTTTGCGGAATCGCGCGGCAAAATTAGGTGCAAATTTAATTAACGCCACTGTTCATAAAGTCGATATACCCACAAACAATACCGACCCTTATACAATTCATTACGTTGACCATGCTGATGGCAGCGTGCAGGGTGTTGGTAAAACCCTGAAAGTAGATTTAATTATTGGGGCGGATGGGGCAAATTCCCGCATTGCCAAAGAAATGGATGCAGGGGATTATAATTATGCGATCGCATTTCAAGAGCGAATTCGCTTACCCGAAGACAAAATGGCGTTCTACAACGACTTAGCCGAAATGTATGTCGGCGATGACGTTTCCACCGACTTTTATGCTTGGGTATTCCCTAAATATGACCACGTAGCCGTCGGTACTGGCACAATGCACGTCAATAAAGCCAGTATCAAACAGTTACAAGCTGGTATTCGCGCCCGTGCTGCCAAGAAACTAGAAGGCGGTAAAATCATCAAAGTTGAAGCGCACCCCATTCCCGAACATCCCCGTCCTCGTCGCGTCGTTGGTCGCATCGCCTTAGTCGGAGATGCTGCTGGCTACGTTACCAAATCTTCTGGTGAAGGGATTTACTTTGCGGCTAAATCTGGGCGGATGTGTGCTGAAACCATTGTGGAAACTTCCAACAACGGTAGCCGCATTCCTACAGAAAATGACCTCAAACTATACATCAAGCGTTGGGATAAGAAGTACGGACTCACCTACAAAGTGCTAGACATTTTGCAGACTGTGTTCTATCGTTCTGATGCTACCCGTGAAGCATTCGTTGAAATGTGTGGTGACATGGATGTGCAGAAGCTGACATTCGATAGCTATCTGTACAAAACAGTTGTCCCTGCAAACCCCATTACCCAACTGAAAATTACTGCCAAAACCATTGGTAGTTTAATTCGCGGTAACGCTCTTGCTCCCTAAAAGCAGCAATAATGAATCAATACAGCAGAGGAGAAGGGGAGCAGATAGTTTTATCATTGATTTGCTTCTCTGCTCCTCTGTAATTTTGCTTGTTAAAATAAGCATCCTAGTACAGCAAGGCATGACAAATTACAAATGAATCTAAAATTTAAAATTGATTGGCATTCTCTCAAAATTATTTCCAGAGAATGCCAATTTTTTATGGAGTACAACGCTATTTTGACTCGTAGCGGTATCAGCGCCGTACTACTAAGAGAGTAGCATTCGCCTACTAAGCATCACCCTCCACAAAAGGATGTCTATTGGAAGGTAGCTTTTTGTAGAGTCAAGCAGGCGAAATTAGAGTTTTCCTTGGTAAGACCACTAAACCTCATTCCCCACAACATGACACACAACATGATGGATTAAGTAAATTTAGGGTTGAGGTCAAGGAATATAGCGGGTTACTCAACAGCTGATGCAGAAGCCCCCTCAGCTGATGGAGGGACACTGGGTAATTCTAGACAATATCCTGCACCGTATACCGTCTTGATGTAGCGAGGGTGGCGGGGATCTGGTTCGAGTTTAGTTCTTAAATGGCGAATATGGACTCGGATAGTCTCAATGTCATCATCAGGATCGTAACCCCAAACTTCCCGCAGAATTTCGCTAGGAGAAACTGTCTGTCCGTGGCGTTGCAGCAAACAGTGCAGTAACTCAAATTCCAAGTGAGTAAGTTTCACAGTTTCACCGAACCATATTGCCTCAAACCTTTCGGGAACGAGGGTTAATGGCCCATAGTTGAGAATTTCACTGTGCTTGGCGGCTTGGGGAATGCGGTCAGTTCGGCGCAATAAAGCCCGCACCCGCGCCAGCATTTCTTCTACTTCAAAAGGCTTGGTGAGATAGTCGTCTGCGCCAGCGTTGAAGCCTTCCACTTTATCTTGAGTTTGACTTAAAGCAGTCAACATCAAGACGGGAATTTCCGCCGTTCGTTCGTCCCGACGTAGGCGTTGGCAAACTGTAAATCCATCTACTCTCGGCAGCATTAAATCAAGCATGATCAGGTCTGGTTGTAGCTGGAGAGCTAACGCTTGACCTTTGATACCATCTTCAGCTTGACTGACATCATAGCCAGCCATTTCTAAATTGACGGCAACAAGCTCGGAAATTGCTGGGTCATCGTCTATGACTAGAATCCTCGGCATTCTTAAAAAAATTATTGCTACTTATTAAGGAAAAATAAGAATCTTTGGTCGATACAAAGATTTCTGTCTTGATTATAAAAAAGATTTTAAATCTAACATAAATATTAAAACTAAATGATGAAAAATCAAAACTTAAGATACACGAAATTGAGAAAATAATGTGTTACCCGCCCTACAATCCAGCTAAGTTCTTGCAAAATGGTGTAGCTATGACTGTTTACACCGCTTTTTGGGGAAAACGTTACTGGGAAAGCACCTCTTGTGATCCAGAGCCGCCCTATCATAAAACAATATTTCTAGGTGGGCAAGGTGTGCCTATTTTTAGCTGGGTGGCAATTCCCGAAAATGCCCACGGTACGATTATTGCAACTTATGGAATTACGGGCGAGTTAGAGCAGGAATGGTCGTTGAGGTTACTAGGACGCAAAGCTTACGCTCAAGGTTACGCTGTAGTTTTGTTTGATTGGCGCGCCCACGGTAAAACAGCCCAATTGTCACCTACTTTAACCTCTGATGGGTTATACGAGGGTGAAGATTTTGTGCGTTTAGCGGCGGCGGCGGCGGCGATGGGATGTCCTAGTAAGTTTTGGTTTATGGGGTTTTCTTTAGGGGGACAGTTAGCGCTTTGGGGTTTAAAAGCAGCTGCGGAGTTAACGCAAGACGATGAAAATCTCGGTATCAAATACAGCGACATTGGTGGTGGCGCAGTTATTTGTCCAAGTTTGGATTCGTTGCGATCGCTCACCTATCTCACAAAAGACCGATTTGGTAGACTAATCGAAGCTAGTATTGTCCGTGAGTTAAAAAAACTCGCTTGGCGAATTCACGATACTCATCCGGGAACTATTGACCCTCAAGCCATAGAACGGACAAATACTATCTGGGATTTTGACCACGAACTGGTAATTGAAAGACTAGGTTTTCCTAGTGTTGAAGCATACTACAAAGCCAGTAGCGCTCTTCAATTGTTACCAAAACTTACCAAACCAACCTTGATTGTCTACGCTGTGGATGATCCTTTATTTCATCCAGATATCATCCCTGAATTAGAAGCCGCCTGTAACCAAAATTCTGCCATAGATTTGCTACTTACCCGTTATGGAGGTCATGTCGGCTATTTAAGTAGCAAAGATTGTCAGTATCAAGCCCAAGACCCTGACCCTTGGTGGGCTTGGAATCGGATTTTACAATGGCTAGAACAGCAACGCACTGACCTTGTTTAGCCGCCTTGCCATTATCTTTCTTCTAGTTTAAAGTGCGATCGCCCGGAAAATTCCAATGGTAAAGTTCTGAAGCTCTCTAATAAAGAGAGCTTCAGGCTGTTTAGTTAGGAAATACCTGGGGAATGAAAGGTAAAATATTGGTCAATTACGGTTTTAATCAAGCTTGCATCAACTATTCAGCTTGCTGTTTAGATGGATGCTTGCTTTTTCTTGAAAAATCGGCTCAAAGAACCTGCTACTAACAAGCCTAAAATTGTATTTGGTTCAGGAACTGCTGTTGCTGTTAACTGACCACCAACATCTAACCGACAGTTGGGGAATGTACTACAGACTTCTGCTGACAAATCATCCTTCAAAAATATCGTAGCGTTTGGCAATCCTTGCTCAGGATTAAGGTAAGTATAAAAAGATAGCCCTGTAACTTCCGTGGCAAAATCAATTCCCAAGTCAAAGCCGTTGGATGTATCAAAGTTACCTGTTTGCAGAACAGTCCGAGAAACGGTATCAAAATTAAAATTAAAACTGCTATTGGGATTGGGAAAATCGTAGTCAAAACTTTGCAGCAAACTTCCTGTGGGGTCGAAAAAGGCAATAGTGAAATCACTTAGCTCATTTCTGGTAACAACACCTCCTAAGAAACTGTCGTCAAATGAGAAGTTACCTCTAGCTGAATAACCTTGTCCTCCCAGCCAAGATAAATCATAAGCAGCCGCGTCCGCTTGGGGAATGTTGATTACAGTAGCCAAAGAAGTGACAGCCGCCACAGCTAAGGTAGCTTTAAATTGGGTAACAAATCTGTTCATTTTACTTAGTTAATGAGTGCAATATTAGGTAGATAAAAGCCAAACAAAATTTTAACTAGACTTGTTTGCATCTAGTTATTGTGATCATAATTGAGGTTGTTTGCTGCTTAGTAATTACCTAAAAGATTCTGGAAAAATTTTATCATTAGATTGAATTTCATCTAGATATTTAATGATTAATTATTTAAAAATAAGCAAAAGATTTTAATGTTTCATAAAAACGATATTTTTTAGATTGTTTAAACTAATTTTAACCTTGAATTAACTATATTTTGTACCGCTACAAAATAAGTGAATCTGTGGCGATCACTATTCTTTAAACCTCTTAAGAGATAAGCATATATATTAATTTAGTGTTTAATCAATTAAATATTTACAACTGTTGTTTTATTTGTATTATCTTCTGCTAAAGCACTATTTTATTTAAAAATTTGCCAATTTATGTATAGATATTTTGGATAAATTTTTTGATGCTATCGATGCTCTTTAAGAACGCCATTAGCAGCATTTATAAATGTACTATGGCAACTTTTTATAACTCTGTTTTAAATAAAGCATTACCTAAACTTAATCTATTTCCCATAACTTCTTCCAAGCATTTCCATTTGTAATCAAATGCAATTATCAAGACGTAAATTCTTTACATTAGCTGGGGCAAGTGCCGCTGGTACATTATTAGCCTCGCCTTTAGAAGCTCTTTATGCTAGACAAGCCAATGGTCAACCTATTTTTGGCACAGGTTATGGTGCGTTGGTTCCTGATCCTAATGGCTTGTTAGATTTACCACCTGGATTTCAATATCGAACTTTTTCTCGTACAGGCGAACTCATGACCGATGGTACTTTAGTGCCAGGCGCTCATGATGGGATGGCTGCTTTCCCAGGCCCCAGAAACACAGTTATTTTAGTTCGTAACCACGAACTAAGCCTCACTTCTAGTTCCCGCACCCAAGGCCCAAAACCCTACGATACTAGGGCCGCAGGTGGTACAACAACATTAGTTGTTGGTGCTAATCGCCAACTCATCAAAGACTTTGTTTCTTTGAGTGGCACCATTCGTAACTGTGCAGGTGGCCCAACTCCTTGGGGTTCTTGGATTAGCTGTGAAGAAGATACCACTAGACCTTCTACTACTGGTGCAATACAGTATCACGGCTATAACTTTGAAGTTCCAGCTAGTGCGACCTCTGCGGTCACTCCAGAGCCATTAGTTGCGATGGGAAGATTTAACCATGAGGCTGTAGCGGTAGACCCAAGAACTGGCATAGTCTATGAAACTGAAGATAGAGGAGATAGCCTGTTCTATCGTTTTATTCCCAAAGTACGCGGTAATTTAAAAGCAGGTGGGACTCTGCAAGCGTTGAAAATCGTTAATCAACCGAGAGTAAACACCTCAAACAGCGGTTTTATTCGGGGTCAAAAATTGGGTGTGGAATGGGTGACTATTCCCAACCCCAACCCACTAGATGGCGACACATTACGATTGCAAGGTCGTGATTTAGGCGCAGCTACCTTTGCCCGTGGAGAAGGTATCTGGTATGGTAACGGAGAATTTTATTTTTGTTGTACAAGTGGTGGTGCTGCACAAGCAGGTCAAGTTTGGCGTTACATCCCCACACAAGAGACTATTGAATTGTTTGTCGAGTCTCAATCCAGAGATGTACTCGATATGCCTGATAACATCACTGTGGCACCTTTTGGCGATCTCATTCTCTGCGAAGATGGAGATGGCGACAACTTCTTAAGAGGTGTGACTCCCAACGGGGAAATCTATAATTTTGCCCGTAATGCCTTGAATGATAGTGAATTTGCAGGTGCTTGCTTCTCACCAGATGGTAGAACCTTGTTTGTGAACATTCAAACACCTGGGATTACTTTGGCTATTTGGGGGCCTTGGGCAAGAGCTTAGATGACAGAAACATTCCCGATCTGAGATAGTCGGGAAATATTGACTGGAATAGTGTAAAAAATGATAAACCGGGTTTTTCATGGCTCATCAGCCGAGATTTGAGTAATCAAATCTGGAAAAAACCCGGTTTATATCTATTGGACTTAAGTACTGGTGAGAGAAAATCTAACCACACAGACGCAGAGGCCACAGAGGAATGAGAAGTGAAGAGGAGTTTTGCGTAAGTCCGATAAATTTCAGCATTAAATCTTCATAAACGTAAAGACTCTACGTTGGCTACAAGATTTCTTTGATCCTGATTCATTTAACGGCAAAACTTGACAGCCAGACTAATCTTCAGGGACTTCTGGTGTCTCTTGTTGCAGTATTGCATGGCAATATTGAATTAAGGTAGTGAGGCGATCGCTTATGGTTTGAAGTCTTGCTTGTGCTGTTGCAGTTTGCCGAGCGCCTTGCAAAAAGGTGACATCAATTTCTAATAAACGCAATTGTTTACTAATTTCCGTCCGAAAAGACTGCTCTTTTGAGTCTGCTGTTGCTAAAGGTACAATCTCTCTTTGAAATAACTGCTGCAAATCAGCAACACGCTGTCGCAGTTGACTTTTGTCAAGTTGCACTGCCGAGATATCGGAACGTAACTGCACTAATAAATTTGCTAGTGCTTGATATTTCTCACAATTTAAAGACATCTAGTGCCATTTAAGATAGTATTAATGACAAGAAATTTTTCTTCTACAGTATATCTTCTTGAACTATTATCACTATCACAAGCCTCAAATCCCCCTTTGAGGCTTTATTAGCCATCTATGGTTTGTCCAGCTGATGCTTGTTGAAAGCTAAAATGGATGACTACCACAGGCAATTGAGTCATCATCCTCACACTGCATTTACTACACCCTATGAGGGAAACAGGATCATCACCAGATTGATGCTGTTAATTTCGTCCATCTCTACTATCCTCCGATCACCTGTTGTATGAGCGGCATAGCTATTAGTACTTCAATTGACGTTACACTTCCAGAATGGCTCAACAAATGTTTGCGAGAGTCATCACCAAGAAGTGGCGAAGCAGAAGAAAAAAGGCAGAATGATGCTTCGTTAATTTGTCGAGCATTCACTTTTGCCTATCAACTCCATCATGGACAATTTCGCAAATCTGGAGAACCATATATTTGTCATCCCGTCGCCGTAGCAGGTTTGCTACGTGATTTAGGGGGTAGTCCTGCTATGATAGCAGCTGGATTTCTTCATGATGTAGTTGAAGATACAGATGTCACAATTGAAGAAATCGAAGAGCTATTTGGCTCAGAAGTACGGCAGCTAGTCGAAGGTGTAACTAAGCTTTCTAAGATTAATTTTAAAAGTAAAACCGAAAGCCAAGCCGAAAATTTCCGTCGGATGTTTTTGGCGATGGCGCAAGATATCAGAGTTATTGTCGTTAAGTTAGCAGATCGTTTGCATAATATGCGAACTCTGCAATACATGTCAGAAGACAGTCGTCGTCGCAGCGCCCAAGAAACACGAGATATCTTTGCACCTTTAGCCAACCGTTTAGGTATTTGGCATATTAAGTGGGAATTAGAAGATTTAGCATTTAAATATCTCGAACCGGAAGCTTTTCGCCAAATGCAGCAGCATGTTTCGGAAAAACGCACGGCGCGAGAAGAGAAATTAGCCAAAGCTACAGCAATTTTGCGAGAACGTTTGCCACACGCTGGAATACACTGCTTAGATATTAGCGGTCGTCCCAAGCATTTGTATAGCATCTATCAAAAAATGCAGCGACAGCAAAAGGAATTTCATGAAATTTATGATTTAGCCGCGCTACGAATTATTGTCCAAACAAATGAAGAATGCTATCGTGCTTTAGCTGTTGTTCATGATGCTTTTCGCCCGATTCCTGGGAGATTTAAGGACTATATAGGATTACCTAAGCCCAACCGTTATCAATCTTTGCATACTGGGGTAATTGGTCTGACTGGTCGTCCTTTAGAAATCCAAATTCGTACCCTGGAAATGCACCATATCGCTGAATATGGGATTGCAGCCCATTGGAAATATAAAGAAACGGGTGGTTCTAATAGTCCGTTCACAGCATCTGATGAAAAGTTTACGTGGTTACGCCAGCTATTAGAATGGCAAAGTGACCTGAAAGATGCTCAAGAATATTTAGATAGCGTCAAAGATAACTTGTTTGAAGACGATGTTTATGTCTTCACTCCCAAGGGCGATGTTGTATCTTTAAATCCTGGTTCTACTAGTATAGATTTTGCCTATCGCATTCATACAGAAGTGGGCAATCATTGTTCTGGCGCAAGGGTGAATGGGCGCATAGTACCTTTATCAACAAGGTTGCACAATGGCGATATTGTCGAAATTCTGACCCAAAAGAGTAGCCATCCCAGTTTAGACTGGTTGAATTTTGCCAGAACTTCTACGGCAAAATATCGGATTAAACAATGGTACAAGCGATCGCGCCGCGAAGAAAATGTCACCCGTGGACGAGACTTGTTAGAAAAAGAACTCGGTAAAACTGGGTTTGAGAGTTTGCTAAAATCAGACGCAATGCAGACTGTCGCGGAAAAGTGCAACTATCACAGCGTAGAAGATTTACTCGCAGGTTTGGGTTATGGCGAAATTACCTTGAACTTGGTACTCAACCGCTGGCGAGAAGTTGTCAAGGCACAGCAACCTGCCACAATGGTCATACCGCCATTTGTCCCCAAAGAATCATCAGCAACAGCCAAAGCTTTGCGGGAATTACCTCACAGTAGCTCCCGTGCCAGTGATTCGCCAATCGTAGGGGTGGAAGGTTTAGTGTATCATCTGGCTGGGTGTTGTACGCCGATCCCTGGAGAATCAATTATTGGGGTAGTGACACGAGGACGAGGAATTTCTATCCATCGCCAAGGGTGTCATAATCTGGATAATGTCGAGTGCGATCGCCTAATACCAGTAAAATGGAACTCCGCTGTAGAAACTAGTGCGCGTCCCCACACTTACCCTGTTAATATCCAAATTGAAGCTCTTGACCGTGTTGGCGTTTTAAAAGATGTTTTATCTCGGTTAAGCGACCAAGGAATTAACGTCCGCCATGCACAAGTCAAAACAGCTATTGGACAACCAGCTTTAATGGATTTAGGTATAGATATACGCGATCGCTCCCAACTAGAACAAGTGTTTGTCCAAATTAAAAAAATGAGCGACATTGTCAATATCCGGCGTGTTGGTCAGAATGAGGAATAGATTGTTTTTGAGGTGACAGGTTATAGAGTTAAAAGTCTTTTTGCTGTCTAAGTTTTCTCATCTACCTATGTCCTAATACTTTGGTTGTTGTTCCAAAATTTGTTGATAAAAACTTTCTAAACCTTTTACACAAGCCTGGTCATCAAATAGTAGATGATGATTCTGACTTATTTGTGCGGCTATGTTGTTTCGCCAAGTTGAGTCTAGACCTAGTTTAACGGCGATATCAATATATTCTGCTGCATTTTGCGCGATGGTGTCGGTTACTCCCAGCATTTTAAGAAAGCTATCGGAGTGACGACCACGCATAAATTCTCCTGGACAAGTGACAATGGGAAGATTACAAGCGATCGCTTCTAAGGTAGTATTACCACCAGACCACGTAAAAGTATCCAGATAAACATCTGCAAGCAAGTTAATCATCAAATAGTCTAAACGTTCTGGGATACTCAAAAATACACAGTAATCTTCACTATTCAAATTAACCGCAGCAAAGGCGCGTTGTAATCGTGGCTGGAGTAAAGTTCCTCGCAAAAATACAAATTTCGCTGGCGGAACACGACGCGCAATTTCAGCCAAAGTAAAATCATATTGTGGTAAATATTTAAACGGTGCTTGGCAACATAAATAAATTACCGCATCATCTGGAAGTTGGAAATCTGAGCGAGTTTTGATAATTGGGGGAATATACGGTTTGGGGTAAGATACACCAATATTTGGTAAGCGAATTAGTTTCTCAGAATAATGTGCTTGTGCATTTTCTGGTTCCATTAACTCGCTAGATAAAAAATAATCAATTGTTGGTAAACCAGTTGTGACAGGATGTCCCCAAGCTACACATTGTACAGGTGCAAGCCGCAGTCCAGCAATTTGCATAGTTTGCGGGTTCATGCCAATTTCAGGAAACACTAAAATATGTAAATTATCAGCAATTATTTGTTCACAAACACCTGGCAAATTATGAGGAATATGGTGGAAAACATCGCTATATTCTTGAAATTGTTCTGTTACTGGATCTGGTTCGTTACCTGTATAGTAACAGTAAATTTCAAAGAGTTGATGATTACAGTAGCGCAGCCAACCAGTTAACCATAATGTACCGCTATAAGAATGTAAGAACTGGGAAACATAGCCAATGCGAATTTTTTGCTGTGGCTGGAGATTTGGTATAGATAAAGGCGCAACCCATTGGGGATAATTTGCCGCCATGATTTTATGGACTAATTGTCCATATTGACTTTGCAAATCTCGATCATTTTGTGCTTGATAAGATAGATAAAAGTTTGTTAGCCGACCTATACCAGCTAAGGCATTATTTTTTGCTTCTGGAGTATTTAGGCTTGTTTGTGCAATTAAATCTTGTAATCCCTGGATATAGCGCTGGCGATAAAAATTTATTTCATTTTCATGATCATAAATACTGGGAACTGTTAAATATTTCAGCAGTTTAAAAGTATAATCATCAGGTATCCATTTACAAGCATTCTCAGCACTAGCAATTGCTTCTTTGGTGCGTCCATTACGACGCAAGTCAATAATTAGCGAAAAATGTAAGCTACCTTCAGTAGGGTATAATGCGATCGCCTGATTCAGCGTTGCATAATATGCCTCTGTTTGCTGTAAACTTCTGTAGCAATGAATTAAATTACCATATATATCTAAACTATAGATTTGAAATTCTAGCAGTTTTTGATATTGTGCGATCGCAGCTTGCCATTGTCCTTCTTGGAATAACTTATTAGCCAAATCATAAATAAGTTGAACTATCGATATATTACAGAATTCATCTATTGTATATTTTGGAATATTGTCGGCTGGCGAATAACTTAAATCTTCCCTATTACCATCATTTAAAATAATTTGAGCAGATATCATTTCCCAACATTCAGCATCTAAACTGTCAATTAGAGAAATTTCACATCCTGTACTACTTATATCAGAATCATCTGACATCAAAAGATTCATCAATACGCCAGATAATACTAAATTAGCGATATCTTCAGTAACATTACTACTATCTATAATTAAATTTATCCTATTACTATCAGGATGATGGTTCACCGTTTGAATCACCCTTTCTAAGTTTAAGCAAAGAGACTCTTCTGGCTGTGACCAATCAGGAAAGATAATTACATTGATATTACTTGTATTCAGGTTCTCTGAATCATTGATGGATTCCTTTTCTGTGCTAATCAATATAAATTCTCCGATTTTTAAATATTATCTAAACAGATTTTGAGAATAACCATGAAATTTTAGTGTGTATTAAAGCAATACGTAACGCAGCACTAAATACGATGCGTTACGGCTAATTATCATTTTCTGGAACTGCCAAATTTTTGCATATCCGAAACACACCTTACTTAACTCTGTAAAACACAGAGTTGATTAATCAAGCTTTCTAGTTCGCAAGCTGGTAGTGATTCTATAGATAATTCTGCTAAAACCGCTTTATCTTCATGTTCCAAAATAATTCGGCTGTTGAGACGGGGTAATAAAGCTTGCCACTGAATATCTGCTAAACTACCAACCAAAGAAATTTCTAGTCCCTCACTGATATCCAAATCTTCTTCCATCAGCAGATTCATTGTAATTCCAGAGAGTAACAGTTCTGCATCTGCAACAGAGATGTTACTTGTGTTGATTAGTAGAGTGGTTTTCTGGCTATCAGGATAAGTTGCGATCGCTTTAATTACAGATTCTAACTCTAAACCAACCACATCTTCTGATTGCGACCAATCAGGAAAAACAATTAGATTAATTTCCTTAAGATTTAAAGATAGCAGACTAGCATTAATCAAAGTAGAACTGACTAGACTCGCCATTTTTGACCAAGAAAATTTTTGTGCTTGAACCAAACCAGCCTCAATTAATGCTTGACGAATACTAGGCTTCTGCACATCACATAAAGCATTCGCTAGTCCGTTTATATCATCATCATTCACATATATTACCGCCTCTCCTCCAACTTCAGGAATTGAAGCATTCGGACAAGTAATTACTGGACACCCACAAGCCATTGCTTCAACAATTGGCATTCCAAAACCTTCATATTTAGAAGGATAAACCAAAGCCACCGCACCAGAATAAGCTGTTGCTAACTCTTCATCACTAAGCTGCAACATATAAACATTACTACCTGAAGTACAATCTCTAAACTCATGTGCTAATATTCCACCACTACCTGTACAAATAATATCAAATCCATAACTACTAGCTAGTTGCGAAAATGCTTGAAAGAATAACATACTATTCTTATAACCATTTCCTGTACCAATTAAAATAAAGTAAGGTTTTGTAATGCCATATTTAGATTTAAATACATTAACTTCCTCAAGTTTACTTGGCGAAAAAGTACTACTCACTCCACAATGAGCTACAGCAATAGACTCTACAGGTATCTCAGGGAAACAGTTTGATAAATCATGCGCTGTATGCTCTGAAATTGCTATGTAAGCCGATGCGTGCTGGATACCTTGATGTTTCACCTGCCACATGGGATTATCCATATTCCATCCCATCACTTCTGGAATCATGTCATAAGCCATGAATACAGAAGGTGTGGTTAATGGAGTAGTGTAATAAGAAGAGATAAATAAATCTGCGCCTTCATCATCACAGATTTGTTGAAGCATCTGTTTATCAGCTTCAGTATTGTTATAGTCATAATTGACAATATCTAAATACCTAACTCCAAAAATTTTCGGTGCAGTACCGCCACGATCAAGAACAACAATATGATTAGCAAATCCATTGGTTGCCCATTCTTCTAATAATGACTTCCAGACACGCGCAATACCAGTTTGGTAGAGTTGAAAAAATATGCCATCAACAACAATTTTCGGAACCCTTTGTTTAAAGGTATCTAACTTTTTAAACCATACACCTGTGTAATCAATTGTGTGTAGATTAAATCTCGCTTTTTTTTGATGTTCAAACTCATGTATTGCTTTCTTACAACCTTCCCAATGGCCATAGTCATCTATCTGAATTCTGCCATGAGGAACAATACTCTCATAGAGATTATTAAAAATGTCCATTGTTGATTCATACCAATCTCCATCAGCATGTAGAAAAGCAATACTGCCGATCTGGGACTTATACTGAGGTAATGTTTCTGCAAATAAACCTTTTACGGGTACAACAATATCCTGGACATTTAAACGTTGACAGATGGATTCTAAGTATTCTGCTATTGGAGCTTTTAAAGTACCAACACCATAGCCTGTGAGATTTGCAGGTGTTCCATTACAGGAGTCAAATTCAGTCGGTTCTGGCATTCCTTCAAAAGTGTCGCAAGCATATAGCAATCTTGAGCATAAACTGTAGCGTTGGATAATAACTGCTAAAAGTGCTGCTGCTCCTCCTTTATAACTTCCGCACTCCACAAAATTGCCAGGTATATTTTCTAAACAAACTTGCTTCGCTAGAGAGTAAAGTGAATATAGCCGAGCTTCGCTCAGGAGAGTATATGGTCTGATAACATCTAAAATCTCCTGAAACTCGTTTACTGATTGAGTCTCAGATATTCCACATACAGAATAATGTTGTAAATGCTTTGGTAAATTCCAATTAACTTTTGGATCAGGCTGATGTTGCACTGGTTCAACGTTTCCACGCCAAGCTACCCCCATAATTTGCATAGTTTGGTAGACCATTGTGTTCCACCCTTTCTGCTTGAAGTAGTCTAAGCCTTGGGCTACATCAGGAGAGTTTAAATCATGAAATAGAATCAATGCGTCAGGTTCTGCTAATTGTTCGCAGGCGATCGCATCATTGAGTGGCCCTGGTGCTTCATGATCACCGTCAATGAATATCAAAGACCACTTACGTTGCAATTGCTGGGCTAACTCATCTACTTTTTGTGGGCTGTAACCAGCCACAAGATTTACTGAATCAAAAATACCAGCAGCTTGTAAAGAATTTCTTACACTGTCATGAATATCTTGTCTGTCTAATAGAGGATCTACTACATCTAATTCAACACCTGCTAAAGCTAAATGACAGGCAGACCAACCAAGCCAACAGCCAATTTCTAAAGCTCTTTTACCCTTAAACTGAAGTGCTGTATTGTAGACAATATGTGCCTCATCTCGACTGAGAAATCCAATACTTGGTTGTCTCTGATCTACATACCAATTATGGGGAATCTCACTACGTAAATAAGGCCATTTACAAGTGCTTGGATCACCCAC
Source organism: Nostoc sp. C96 (assembly GCF_059384975.1). Lineage (NCBI taxonomy): Bacteria > Bacillati > Cyanobacteriota > Cyanophyceae > Nostocales > Nostocaceae > Nostoc > Nostoc sp. C96. Next base: position 6,096,743 of record NZ_CM182020.1, read on the forward strand.
AATCATATTAGGGAAAAATTGGCTCGGTTGGATAATTTTTAAGCCTGGTGAAACATAATCTCCATCAGGTAATAATGCTCTTTCAACTACTGCCATCGTTTGTTCTAGCATCCGTTCTTCTCTAAACATCTCTTCTGCTCTTGCCTTGCACGCTTGACCAATTGAATAGCGTAACTGGTAATTAACTACCCAGTCTTCAAGAGTGCTGACTAATTCACTAACTGTGGCTTGTGGATCAACTTTAGGGTCAGTCAGCAGTTTACCTGTCTCACCCAATTCTTCAGGAATACCACTCACGGCTGAAGCAATGACTGGTAATCCTTTAGCCATCGCTTCCATAACACATAAAGGCATTCCTTCTAATACAGAAGGAAAAACAAAAATATCAGCAGTGTTCAGCCAATCTGAAACGTCAGAGCGCTGTCCTAAAAAAATAACTTTATTGCTTATTCCTAGTTGCTCAACTTCCTCTTTCAAGCTGATTTCCAGTTGTGGTTCAAAAATTCCAGCACCTATCCAAATAAAGTAAAGATTATTCCATATTGTGCTGTTGATTAGACGTTTAATTGCCTCTAATTGGAACTGATAACCTTTTCGTGTTTCTATGCGAGCAGCAGTGAAGCAAACTACCGCATCTGAAGGAATATTTAGTGATTGCCGCAAACTTTTACGTAAATCTAAATCACAATCAGTGAAATATTGTGGAGGTCGTCCGTAATATATAACTTCACCTAATTTTTTAGGTAGCTTAAACAGTTGGTGTAATAAATTTAAATTCTCAAATGAAACTGCAATTACTGACTTAGCTTTATTATAGTGATGAGATAAGTGTTCTAAATAAATTGAGAACTGCTCTGCTAAGTGAGGTTCAACAAGACCTTCAATAATAATGTAAGGTATACCAAGTTGAATAGCAATGTGTTTAATATTTAAATTAGCAAAAGGATTGGTATTACTACAAATAATTAAATCAGGCTGATTACCTGATGTTGCTAAAATTTGAGATAAATTTTGAATAACTTCTTGAGTTAAGCAAATATGCTCAATCCCTAGATGTTGTTGCTGGCTGATTACACTATCATTTACTGTAAAAGGTTGTAGACAAGTAACTCGATAACCTAATTTGGCTAATTTACATAAAAGTGCGTGATTGTATTGTGCAACTCCACCAACTCCCGGATCTTCTGTAGATAATAATATATGTTTATTCATATTTGTTAATTTACTGTTATGGGTTACATCCAACCAATATTTTTATTTTTTTGGTAGTAGTGAAATAAGCCTTAGCGATCGCTCTTACTTTGCTGCTTCTTGACATCTTCTAGAACAACTTTATAGTCTTGTCTGTCAGGATGCAGTTGCACTAACTTTTCCATCAACGTGATCGCACCTTTGGTATCCTTTAAATGCAATCGAGCTATAGCTAGTTTTTCTAAAGCAACTTGGTTGTTTGGTTCCCTTTGCAAAACTAGTTCATAACCCCGTGCTTGTTGCTGTAAAGAAGACTCAAGAGATACATTCTTTGTTGGAGGTTGCTGATGTGTTTGTTGTACTCCAGTAATCACCCCAAATACCGTAGAACCCACGAAAGATACTAAGCCTACTATCGTTAAAATCCTTTTCTTCTGCTCAATTTTCTTTTGTCGGGAAATAATATAATCATCCCCAGAATTAGGCATGTATCAATAGTTGCTGTCAGAAATACTGAGGTGCCAGCAAGCCTCCAGTTATGAGAGTACCCAGCACCTTTAAGAAACTATCATCGAAATTGTAAAGTTTTTATAATTGTTCAGTGGCATACCCAAGCAATGAAATACCTAGCTAGGCTGCTGTTTAATCTCTATGAGAAAATTAATTATTTATAAATTTTTGTAATAAAGATATCTACTGTTAGATGTTTGCGATATCTTTGATTACGTCTAAAGATACGCGGTAAACTCTCCTTCACCGTGTCTTCAAAACCTCAAACCAGCCGAAATCCTTGTTTTTCAAACCATTACTCACATACTGATGGCTGAGGTAGATAAAATTCTGTAACTTTAACTTGTGTTATCAGTGCAACTGTCAAGATGGCTCATTTTTTCGTTACGCATACACGATGACGTGTAAGGAAACTTCTCAGTTTTGTGGTGGTAATTACCGTACAAAACCGAATTTTCCCAAAAATAAGCAGTGTTTGTTATGGTATAGTTAGAAAGTTAAGACTAGCTTTACCAATTCCAACGCTCTACGCATCGATAACAATTGCCAAGCGGAAAGCAGTTTTGATTAAGCATTTACCCAAACGAAATCTGAATTCAATCTAGGTTATGACTCAGCAAGTAATTCACCCAATGGTGAAATTGCAGCGTAACGTGCAATCACTCGTAGAATCCAATATCATCAAACCAACTGATAGCATTTGGAAAATTGCCTTTCTCTATGGCAATGACTGGCAGCACTGGAAACAGGAACTGTTAGACTTTGGCTTCAGTATGCAAGACCCAATCAGTGAACTGCTATCAGTAGAAGCATGGGATGAAGAATAGGGAGTAAGCAAGGGAGACAAGGGGGAAATAATTATTTATTCCTCCCAACTCCCCAATTGCAACTCCCCAACCTATACCTTGCAAGCGGCTAATGCAGTAGCTAATTCCCTGGCAGTTTGATAGCGATCGCGTGGCAATGGCTCTGTAACACATTCAATCACCTCTCTGATTTGGGGTGTAATCGTGGGAGAGTTTGCCACATCAAACCGGAAATTTCGTCCTTTTTGGCGGAAAAATTTAAAAGGATTTTCCCCAGTCAGCAGAAAAATTAGTGTTGGCCCAATGGCATATAAATCTGATTGAATCAGAGGTTGTCCCCGTTCTTGTTCGGGGGCGCAATAACCTTCTGCACCAATTCGAGTGCCTGGTGTCGTGCCAATTTCTTTAACAGCACCAAAATCTAGCACCACTATATGATTATTGGCATTTCGCACCATCAGGTTAGCGGGTTTGATGTCACGATGAATTAGTGGTGGTTCTTGGCTATGCAAATAGTCTAAAATTTCGCAGGTTTGAATCATCCAGGCGATCGCTTGGCCGGGTGTTACAGGCCCAGTCATCTGAACACGTTTTTCCAAATCTTGCCCATGAACTAATTCCATAGCCAAGTATTTTTTCCCACCTTCCACAAAAAAGTCGTAATACTTGGGGATACCTGGATGATTTAGTGATTTCAGCGTATGAGCTTCCCGCTCAAATAATTCTTGAGCTTTAGCAATTTTCGCCATATCGGCGTTCATTTGCTTTAAGACCAAAAGTTGCGGATTTCCAGTCATCCAACCTTTTGTATCCCAAGCTAAATAAGTGGTACCCATACCACCTTGTCCTAATGTTCGCAACACCTGATACTGACGAATCGTCTGTTGCACGACTAGTGGTTGACCACAATGGATGCAAAACAAATTTTGTGAAGAATTACCTTCATGGGTACAAGTGTAAGCGGCTCTGGCAGGGTCATGACTTAAAGACACTGATGCAGCCAATTGTTCTTCTGCTGTACTACTTTCGGGTAATATTTCTTGAATTTGAAATTGCAGTATTGGCCCTCCCTGTGCCAGTTGCAGAACTGCATTATTAGGTAGTGGACTTTGAATTACTAAAATGCCATTGAGGAAAGTACCATTTGTACCTTGGCTATATATCTGCCAAGATTCATCATTGTTATCAGCACTGATTTGCCTGAGTTCTAGATGATGTCGGGAAACCAAACTATCGGATAAAACCACATGATTATCCGCCGCTCGACCAATGCGAATCACGGCGGAGTTATCAAAGCACCACTGTTTCAGAGGTGTTTTGTTTTGTGGTTCTAACAGTGTCACAATAACCACAATAAAACCTGCATAAAAAATAGGGAGTAGCAATTAACAAGTTAAAAATTAAAAGTAAAAAGGTAAAAGTCTTTTTACTTTTGACTTTTTACTTTTGACTTTCCATGTTTGGGCGGACTTTTGCCCGTACAAGTATTGCAGTAATGTTGTCATGACCATTTTTTTGGTTTGCCAAATCAATTAATTCATTAACACCCCGTTCTAGATTAGCGCCAGAACTTAGCAAAGGAAGTAAATGAGTATTCCAATGGGTTTCTAGTAAATCATTATCTGATAAACCGTCAGAAGCGAGAATTAGCAAACTATCTTCATTAATGTCAAAAAATTCAACATCAGGGTAGATGGCACTTTCGTCACGCGGCCCCAAAGCTTGCGTTAATTGATAAGCATCTGGACGTGCATAAGCTATGCTGGGTTCTACTCCTCGTGCAATTTCTCGCTGTCCAACTTCATGGTCTACGGTGATTTGTTCTAGCCCTCGTTTGCGAGTTAAGCGGTAGAGTCGGCTATCACCCACATGAGCAACTACTACTTCGGTATCCTGAATCAAGAGGATGACTAAAGTAGTACCCATACGCCCAACTCCCGAACGGGCATCTTGTTGATTTAACTGATAAATTGCTTCATTCGCCAAATAAACTGCCTCGCGCATATTTTCTTCAGTTGGGCGCTGATCAGTTGTCCAAAGTTCTTGGAAGTATTGCCGCACTGTGTTAACAGCCAATTCACTAGCTATTTCACCACCAGCATGGCCACCCATTCCATCGCAGAGGATATACAAACCACGGGCTTGGAAGACTCGGTTTTTAGGAAATTCTAGCTTTTCAACTTTCGTGTCAATCCCAAAGTAGTCTTCATTATGCTGACGCTGACGACCTACGTCTGTGCGTCCAACATCTTCTAGACTGCTTAATTGCATTGACAGCACAATGGTGGGTAAATCATCGCTTTTGCCAGCACTGTCTTCATCTCGTTCATTTTCTAACTGGATGATGGTGGGTGCAGTTGGATGTTGGTTGGCGGTTGGCGAAAAACTGGGAATTGGCGATGCTTCTAGTTCTGTGGCGATCGCTTCTAGGCGCGATCGCAACTGGGCAATCATTTGAATTTTCCCTAATTTTAAATCTTCAAAAATCTGCAATACCGCACCAAATTGCGTACGTTGAGACTGCCTAAATAACTCCTGCCAAATTTCACCCAACACTTTTACACTAAAAGGCTGTTCTGTCAGCGATAATGTCTCATCTTCAGTTTCGGCATTTACTTGTGCCTCAACCTCCCCATACAATCTTGCTAACGCTAGTGTTTGGTCTTCATCCAATCGCAGATTCGACAATTCCAGCAGACTTTGACGACATTTCATTGGTTCTAATACTGCCCAAAGCTGGGTCATTTGATAAAACCAATGTAAAATTTGTAACGAACTTGTGGTCTCTTCTTTCCAAAGTTCAATTAACCTTGGCCAATCAGAACGGTCTTCAATTAGCAAAATCAGGGTGTTACCTTCTTGCCAAGCATCGTGAATTATTGGTATTTCTGCTTGCCCTTTTGATTGTAATTGTACGTAAGCTTTAGCTAATCGAGGAATTTTAATTTCTCTGCCTGCGGATGTTAACAATCCTTGGTCTTGATTTTCTAATATTGCTTCAATAGGTGATATTTGATACGGTTGGCAATCCAAAACTCGCACACAAAATTCTGTCTGGGTTGTATTCTCTTCTGAGATGGGTAGAGGTTCTAACAGTTGATAACGTTGTTCTTTATCTATGTAAGAACCTGCTTTTAAAACATGTCTCGCAGCAAGCGGTACAGTATATTCCGTGGAAAGAGGTAAAGTTGGTAAATCATCCTGATCATCTTGCCAACTGCCTAATTCCCAGTCCCCGCTTCCTTCCTTTGTAATAATGGCCAACCAAATTTGCCCACATTCTGCACCGCAGTTATCACAACTTTGGGCATTTAATGGTACTTCTGTACCACATTCATGGCAAACCAGATGAGTTAAGGAGGTGCCACAGTTTTGACAAAATTTATTAGCTTTGGGGTTTTCAAATTTACACTGAGGGCAAATCAGCATAGTGGAAGTTCCTTATATTCCCGTTCCAAGGTGCTTCTAGCCACTAATATCCAAAGTGCCACAATTTAGTTGCCCCTGCCTACAGTAGACCTACAAGAGATTGTGGTTGCACCAGTGAATGTTGGTGGCAGTATTAATTGTGACGCATATTAGCTAAATATTTGAGATAACGCCAAATAAATTTTTGCTGATCAAATATCATAAGCAATATTGACTTTGCTCATAAATTTTCTTTTTACTTTTTACCTACTTGGGGATGCAATGGTAATTGGATAGTAAAACAGGTACGATTTGACCCGCTTTCTACCTCTATTGTTCCTGCTAATTGCTTAATTAATTTCTGTACTAATGCCAGCCCTAATCCTGTGCCACCTTGTTTCCACGGATCATTACTAGGAATCCGGTAGAATTTTTCAAAAATATGTGTTAATTCCGAACTGGAAATTTCTACACCCGAATTAATCACATGGAATTGGATATTTTGTAAGTTTAATTGGGTTGAAATAGTGATTTCTGCCTCTGAGGGGCTAAATTTACAGGCGTTAGTTAGCAGTTCTATGAAGATACGCTCTAGGCTAAAAGGGTCGCAAGCCAGTGGCGGGAGATTAGGTGTGATACTTAAAATCACCCTTTGCTTACATATAGCGCGATTACGTGCTTGAAATAACTCTACAACCCGCCAAAGCCATTGTTGGACGTGAATAGTTTCTAATACCCAAGGTGTCGCACTGGTATCTAACCGTTGTAAATCGAGAAAGTTATTAATCAGGTTGATTTCGCGATCGCACTCGTTATCTAAAATTTCAAAATAGCGAGATGCTTTTGAGCGTTCTGCTGCTGGCTTGGCCATTTCCCACAAAAAATTTTGTTCTTGGTGTAGGGCAATTCCTAGCATTTGAATCGCCATTTTCATATTTGTCAATGGTGTACGGAGTTCGTGAGAGACTGTACTGAGAAATTCTTCCTTGAGGCGACTGAGGCTTTCCATTTCTGCCAACTGAGCCTGCATTGTCGTTCGGCTGGTTTGTTGGCTAACTTCTTTCTGCTTGTAAGTGGTGATGTCTTGACACACCATCAGAATCACAGAACTGTTCTCAAGACAGTTTTGTTCAGGCGATATCTGGATTGTAGTTTTGACCCATGTAATTTTACTATCAGGGCAGTTTAGGCGATATTCTCCATTAATAGAGTCAGAGGGTTGAGCAGCACTGCAAAGCTCAATGAATACCTCAGATAGTTTTTCCTTGTCTGTTGGCTCAAACAAATTCAACACAGGGGTTTCGATTAATTGTTCAGGTGTGTAACCCAGACAGTTAGCTCCGAACTGGTTTACAGATAGAATTATTCCTGCTGCATTCAAACTCAGGTAAATCGTCGGTGTATTTTCATAGAGATGGCGATACCACTGGAGTTCTGCTTGTGTACGCCGTAGCATTTCTGCTGTGTACAGTTCTAAATCCGAGGTTCGTTCAGGCACAAGTTCCAAGCGAGCCGGAGGTGCTGACAAGGTATCTTGTTGTTGGCGGGTTTGATGCCAGAGCGATCGCTGATTAAAGCTCATAAGACGTAAACTTGTACCCAAGGGCTAAAGTTCATTAATAGGGAATAAAAAGAATTTATTATAATTTTTTTGGTTAGAGTTAGCCAATTCAAGCCATAAAAATCTGTTTCTAGTATTTAATGCTTTCTATTGATGGCTCACACCTACAGATGATTAATTACTTTTATTTACATCAATTTATTGATTTACCCGAACAATATATGTACTAAGAAAATTTAGACTTCTTAGTTCTAGAGTCAGAATATTTGTGAGGTAAGTTATGCAGCAATTTGAGTTCTGATGCACTCAAGTCGCGCCACTGGCCTAGTTGTAGTCCATCCAAGTTGAGATGGGCTATGCTCACCCTGATCAGCCGTAACGTTGGAAACCCTACAGCCGCAGTCATCCGCCGCACCTGACGATTTTTGCCTTCTGTTAAAGTCATTTCTAACCAGGCTGTCGGCACATTTTTACGAAATCTGATGGGTGGATGGCGATCGCCCACTGGTGGATTTTCGGGTAACAGCCTCACTTTTGCAGGTCGAGTGCGGTAATCTTGGATTTCTACACCCGTTTGCAATTTGGTTATAGCATCTGTATCGGGAATCCGCTCTACTTGTACCCAGTAAGTTCGCGGATGAGCAAAACGCGGATCAGAAAGTCGATGTTGCAATTTTCCATCGTTTGTCAACAGTAATAACCCTTCACTATCCCAATCCAAACGCCCCACAGGATAGACATCAGGTACATCAATATAATCTTTAAGGGTGCTATGGTTCGGTGTCTCCTGCGTAAATTGACTGAGGACACCGTAGGGTTTGTGAAAAATCAGATACCGAAAGCTAATAGTCATGAGATATTATCTATTTTTTCGCTACTCCTTAACTTTCCAACTGATAGTTAACAGAGGTTCGTGAGTGAAATTATGCAAAAAATTGGGAATTTTAATAAAAACCACATAAGTATGAGTTGATTATGCTGAACTCTAAGATTTGCAGACGTTCTTTCTTGTTCCTGGGAGGTGCTTCCCTAGTAAACGGATTGTCATTAGCACTCCCCGCAACTGCTCAAACTGTCCAAATAAAAAAAGCCAAGGTGAATGGGATTTCTTTCTACCAGACAATTATTGATCTTACTGACCCGCAAACCTTGATAACTATTGGTTTAGCCAAGAATGCAGCTTTTGCGAATACACAGCAGAAAAGTAGCGGTGATGAAGAATTTAGCAAAATGGTATCTCGTTATCGTGCCGCTGTGATTGCCAATGGCACGTTTTTCGCCAAAAATGCCCAGAAGACAGTCATGGGTAACATGGTAGCAGCAGGTAGATTTCTCAAGTACAGCCAATGGGAAAATTTTGGTACTACCTTGGGTTTGCGAGTTGGCAACCAACCAGAGATGATTACAGCACGGGTTGATGGTAAACCTGAATGGCATCAACATTGGTTTTCTCTCACCTGTGGCCCGCGATTGTTAAGACAGGGAAAGATTTGGCTCAACCCAGGACTAGAAGGATTTAAAGATCCTCACGTTTTAGGACAAGGCGCACGCACAGCAATTGGTTTCCCTGCCGATGGTAAAAAGTTGTTTTTGGTGAGTTTCGATGGTAGCTTAACTTTGCAACAAGAAGCGCAAGCCATGAAAGCAATAGGCTGTTATGAAGCCATGAACTTAGATGGTGGTGCGTCGAAAGCGTTAGCTGCTAACAATAAAATTTTAGTTCCAGCAAGTAGACCATTAACAAATGTCATTGTCGTTTATGATGGCAAAAATCCTGCTCCTACGACTTTAAAACAAGATTGGATGAGATTTCAAAAAGGCGATCGCCCGAAAATATCTGGTGTTTAGAAGGTGAGGTGCGATCGCTTTAACCCATACCTCATAAATTGTTAACCTCTTTGCTCTCCACCCTAAACAAAATGGTACAATCTACATCCATGCTAGGGGTGCCTAAATCATCAGGCTGAGATCACACCCTTAACACCTGAGTCTGGGTAATACCAGCGGAGGGAAGCTGTTTATTGAGGAATTTCAATCATGCGGAAAGAATGGGTTGCCAAGCGGCGTGGGCAGAGCAATGTAACTCAAATGCACTACGCACGTCAGGGTGTTATCACTGAAGAAATGCACTACGTTGCCCAGCGGGAAAATCTTCCTGCTGACCTGATTCGTGAGGAAGTAGCACGGGGACGGATGATTATCCCGGCTAACATTAATCACACCAACCTAGAGCCAATGGCTATTGGTATCGCCTCCAAATGTAAGGTAAATGCCAATATTGGTGCTTCACCCAACTCTTCCAATCTTCAAGAAGAAGTAGATAAATTGAAACTCGCGGTGAAATATGGCGCTGATACTGTGATGGACTTGTCCACAGGTGGCGGTAACTTAGATGAAATTCGCACCGCTATTATTAACGCCTCACCTGTTCCTATTGGTACAGTGCCAGTTTACCAAGCATTAGAAAGCGTCCACGGCACAATCGAAAACCTTACCGCTGATGACTTTCTCCACATCATCGAAAAACACGCCCAGCAAGGGGTAGACTATCAAACCATCCACGCTGGCATTTTGATGGAACATTTACCCCTCGTCAGAAGCCGCATTACTGGGATTGTGTCTCGTGGTGGTGGCATTTTGGCACGGTGGATGCTGCATCACCATAAACAAAACCCGCTTTACACCCACTTCCAAGACATCATTGAAATTTTCAAGAAATATGATGTTTCCTTCAGCTTAGGTGATTCCCTGCGTCCTGGCTGTACCCATGATGCTTCTGATGCTGCACAATTGGCAGAATTAAAAACCCTCGGACAGTTAACTCGCAAAGCTTGGGAACACAATGTACAGGTAATGGTAGAAGGGCCTGGACACGTCCCAATGGATCAAATTGAATTTAACGTCCGCAAGCAAATGGAAGAGTGTTCCGAAGCACCTTTCTATGTGTTGGGGCCGTTGGTAACAGATATTGCTCCTGGCTATGACCACATTACTTCTGCTATTGGTGCAGCAATGGCTGGTTGGTATGGGACAGCAATGTTATGCTATGTTACACCCAAAGAACACTTAGGACTACCTAACGCTGAAGATGTTCGCAATGGGTTGATTGCTTACAAAATAGCAGCCCACGCCGCCGATATTGCTAGACATCGCCCAGGTGCAAGAGACAGAGACGACGAACTCTCCCGCGCTCGTTACAACTTCGACTGGAACCGTCAGTTTGAATTATCCCTCGACCCAGAAAGAGCGAAGGAATATCACGACGAAACTTTACCCGCAGACATCTACAAAACGGCTGAATTTTGTTCAATGTGCGGGCCGAAGTTCTGTCCTATGCAAACTAAGGTTGATGCTGATGCGCTGACAGAACTAGAGAAGTTCTTGGCGAAAGAAAAGGTAACTCAAGTTTAAACGCAAAGGCACACAGAGGTAAACGCAAAGTATCGCTGAGAAAACTTTGCGTGACTCTGCGTTTACCTCCACAAACCTCTGCGTTCAAAAGCTAACTAGTTATGTCAGTATCGATAGTTTGGCAAATTAATAAACAGATGGAGCGATCGCATTTTCTAAATATCCCAGAAAGGCGATCGCTTTTTTATAAAATTACACTTCAGTGTTGAAATACAGCTGTGATGTCACCCTCAACATCTATACAGATCAACCTTTCAGAAGATATTTTAATATAGCATCAGGATAAGTTTAATTTTGGCTATTCTCACCAGACTAATATGATGCTGAATTTAGTTAGGTATTTTGCTACGATCGCTGTTTGATTGACCTAACTGTGATAGTGGTAAATTTATAATAAGTATGTTAACAAAACGCAAAAGCCGCAGTATTGCTGCTATATTAGCTTTTTCTGGTACGCTCACCGTTTCTGGATTACACAAGTTTTATTTGGGACAGCCGGTGTGGGGAATTTTGTATGTTCTGCTTTCTTGGACACCAATTCCCAAGGTGGCTAGTGCTATTGAAGGTGTCTGGTATTTAGCCCAAGATGAAGAAGCTTTTGACCGAAATTTTAATCAGGGTAAGTCACCTGTCAAATTTTCTCAACAAACGAGTAATCAGGTAGAAAGCATCGCCAAAGCTTTGCGTGAGTTAGATACACTCCGCCAAGATGGTTTGATTTCTGAATATGAATTTGAGCAAAAGCGCCGCCAGCTGCTCGACCAAATTTCTTGATACAAGTAAAGATGATGCAAAACTGGCTACCTTTAAACTTCAAGTTACAAAAACTCCGCGCCAAACTGCTCAATGATCCTTACTATCGGTTGCAATCTGGCGAAGAAATTCAAATAGCGGCGCAATTGGGTATTCGGATTGATGTGAATCAAGCGACGGTAGATGATTGGTTACGCTTACCGGGTTTGTCGATTCACCAGGCGCGATCGCTTGTGGAACTTTCCCGTTCTGGGGTTAAATTTTATTGTATCGAAGATATTGCAGCCGCTTTGAGTTTACCTGTGCAGCGACTCAAGCCATTAGAACCACTGCTGCATTTTGTTTACTATGACAATGAATCTCTGGTTCATTCGACCAATTTAGTTAACCCCAACACTGCTACAGTCGAGATGTTGGCGCAAACACCATTTTTTGATTTATCTTTGGCTCAAGCGGTTGTAGAAAATCGCCAAGTCAATGGACTATACCGGAATTTAGCTGATTTTCAGCAAAGATTGCAGTTGTCTGCCGAGGCGATCGCTCAGTTAATGTATTTTCTGCGATTTTAATTAATAGCTGGTTGCCATTTCTCATCTTATATTTAGTAAATATACACAGATTTATCAAATTATTTATTAATTAAAAGATCCCTGATCTTAAATCATTGATCCCTGACTTATTCAATCAGGCGATGGTGTCAGCTTTATAGCAATCTTCAGTTAGATTTAAATAAAAATTAATCATCGAACACCTACAATTAGGGACTTTCAGACACATTTCTGCTTCTGGAGTAGCTGACTTTTTTATGTCTTTGTTATGTCTAGCAATTAATCTCAGCTTTCTCTATCTTGCTGAAAATTGGGCATAAATTTTTTTGAATTTATGGCATAAATTTTTTTGAATTTATATAGTCTCCAATCAATTGTCAAAAAATGATGACATTTGTCTAGAGGTATTCATAAAAACTTATTTCCCAAAATATTTTATATATATATTCCCTTGGTTACAAAGTGTTAAGAAATTCTTATTAAAAAATATTGCTACTACTTGATTTTGTTGTTAACGTGTGTTTAGCGCGCTGCTGATCAATGCTCTGAATCTAAAAGAGGTAATAACTATGAGCCATATCTATGTCAGCCAATAGCGTAAAGTATTGATTTGCCATTTGGAAGGTAGAGAGAGGATTTCCGCAATGCAGATTGACACACAAATATCTGAGTTGCTAACAGCTGAGTTTTCCTCTGAAATTCAACAATAATCGATGATTTGTCTTACCCGCGAGAAACGAGTAGCTGTAATTGCGTCTATCTGCAAGCCAAAAACGCGGACTAAGACTTAAATTCTGGAGATGAAACTGATGAAGATTCAAGGTAATGTTGCTCTGATAACAGGGGCTTCTCGTGGTATTGGTAAAGCGATCGCCCTAGCGCTGGCGCAACAAGGAATGAAAAAGCTAATTTTAATAGCGCGCGATCGCCAAAAGTTAACTCAAGTCGCCCAAGAAATCGAAGCGCTGGGAACAGAAGCTGTCATCATGACACTAGATTTAACCCGCGCCACTGAAGTAAATATTGCTGTAGCGCAACTATGGCGCAATCATGGCCCAATTCATCTACTCGTTAACTGTGCAGGAGTTGCATATCAAACTTCATTCTTGCGTTCTAAACTTTTTCAAGTGCAAGAAGAACTCTCGGTGAATTTGTTGGGAATGTATACCCTAACTAGTTTGATAGCGCGACGGATGGCTAGTCAAAGACAAGGGACAATTGTCAATGTCTCTAGTTTAATGGGGAAAGTCGCTGCACCGACGATGGCAACATATTCAGCCACCAAGTTTGCCATCTTAGGATTTACCCAAGCCTTGCGTCAGGAACTAGCCGAGTACAATATTCAAGTCAAAGCCTTATTACCTTCTCTCACCGACACAGATATGGTGCGCGACTTGCAACTATTCCGTTGGGTGATCCCGATGACACCGCAACAAGTAGCGCAAGCATTGATAGTTGGATTGCACAATGATGCACCAGAAATTTTAGTAGGATGGCAAAGTCATTTAGCTGTGTGGTGTCAACGCCTCGCCCCTTGGTTGCTGGAGTTGATTTTAAAAATCGCCGCACCACCAAAAAAGCAGCAGTTTGAAGAAAGACCAAGCTTATTGAGCAGAATTAATCGTTTCTGTGATGTTTTGCTATCAAGAAACGTGACTCCCTTAGCATCTGCACGTAAGTCTTAAGAGATTCTGGGACGCGATCGCCTACTGCAACAATAAAGATACAGTATGAGGGATGAAAAGTTTTATTCCTCATACTTTATGCTTTCCTTCCCTACAACTGTCCCACCAGAAATTATTGATGGCTTACCAAATATTTCTGGCTGGGAAAATGAGGTGCTTGCTGTAGTCAATCACAACGAACCCGTTTTTTTACCCGCAACTAATATCAAGTTAGAGGATGTTAATGCAGTATTTGCGATCGCCTTACACATGCACCAGCCAACTATCCCCGCAGGATACAACGGCGAACTGATCAGCAATCTGCAATATATGTTTGAACATCCTAACGAAGGCGATAACCACAACGCTGCGCCTTTTGCTTATTGCTATAGCCGGATGGGTGATTTTATTCCCGAACTCGTCAGTCAAGGTTGCAATCCCCGCATCATGTTAGATTACTCTGGCAATTTGTTGTGGGGATTGCGTCAGATGGGACGCAACGATATCCTCGACAACCTCAAACGAATTACTTGCGATCCTACTTATCAACCTTACGTTGAATGGTTGGGAACAATGTGGAGTCATGCGGTTGTTCCTTCCACACCAATACCTGATATTAAATTACATATTATTGCTTGGCAACAACATTTTGCAGCTATTTTTGGCTGGGAAGCATTGGCGCGAGTCAAAGGTTTTTCGCCACCAGAAATGCACCTACCAAATCACCCCGATACTCTATTTGAATTTATTAAATCACTCAAAGAATGCGGTTATCGCTGGTTACTAGTCCAAGAACATTCTGTAGAAACAATTAATGGCGAATCTTTAAGTTACAAACATCTACCAAACCGCTTAATAGCACGTAATTCCCAAGGCGAAACAATTAGCATCACCGCTTTAATTAAAACTCAAGGTTCTGATACAAAATTAGTTGCTCAAATGCAACCATACTACGAAGCGAAAACCCTCTCCAAACAACAAGTAGGAAATGTCTTAATTCCACCAATTGTTAGTCAAATTGGTGATGGTGAAAATGGCGGCGTAATGATGAATGAATTTCCCAGTGCTTTCAAACAAGCTTGGTGGGATATGGTTAATCATGGCGGTGGTAAATCCGGCGTTGTCGGTGTGTGCGGTACAGAATATTTAGAATTAATTGAAGCAGCAGGTTGCAACCCACAAGATTATCCGGCTTGTCAACCGGTAGGACAAAATCAAATTTGGCAGAGAGTTGCACCCGATAATTGTCACCCGGAAGCTGTAGAAAATGCCATCAAAGAATTAAAACAAATTAATCCTAACTTCCATGTAGATGGGGCTTCATGGACAAATCATATTAGTTGGGTAAAAGGATATGAAAATGTGTTGTCTCCAATGAACCAACTTAGCAGTTTATTTCATGAAAAAGTAAATAAATCACTGCTAAATGGTGAATCTGAAACGATTACAAAACAATCTCAATACCGCCAGACATTACTATATAATTTCTTGCTGCAAACTAGCTGTTTTCGTTATTGGGGACAAGGTACTTGGACAGACTATGCCAGAGAAATTTATCAACGTGGGGAGACTTTATTGCAAGCAAATTTATAAACTACAACAGTAGGGTGGACATGATAATATTCACCCTACAAGCTTTCTTGTGAATTTATTTTCTTCTCTTACATCCTACTCTACTCTTGGGAAACACCTAGGCACCGGGAAGCTACTTCTTGTTTATACGTTCTTTACGCTTTATTTAAAAATATTTATGTAATCTCACGGTGGGTTAGGAGTAAAATAAATTTAAATTTAGTTTAGATAATCAAATTTAAATTTTTATATAAAAACTCAGCGAGAGTAACAAAATGTTGTGGCAAAAATGGCAACTATTGTTAGGAACTGTGGCACTAGTGTTTCCATTAACGTTTAGTTTAGCTCACGCCAGGATCAGGATAAATGCAGCGATCGCAGCCAAAGCTATTGCCCAAAATTCTATCCCTAATCAACGTCAACACCGTACTGCACTGATTATTGGCAATTCCAATTACAAATTAGCAGACACATTAGCTAATCCTGTCAACGATGCTACAGATATTGCTAACTCCTTACAGCAATTGGGATTTGATGTCATACTCCTCAAAGATGCAGATTTGCGACAAATGGAAGAAGCACTTGAAAGCTTTAATCGCCGTTTGCGTCAGGGAGGAGTGGGACTCTTTTACTATGCAGGACACGGACTACAAGTAGACGGAGAAAATTATTTAATACCTATAAATGCGCGGCTGGAAAGAGAACAAGATGTACGTTACGAAGCGATGGCGATGGGTAAAGTACTAAACGTCATGGAAGATGCGGCTAACGATGCTAACTTTATTATTTTAGATGCCTGTCGAAATAATCCCTTCTCTCGTGAATGGCGTTCTCTACAACGCGGTTTAGCTACACCAGTACAAGCTGTTAAAGGTACACTCATTGCTTATGCTACTGCACCCGGAAAAGTTGCCTTAGATGGAGATGGGCGCAACAGCCCCTACACTACAGCTTTGTTGCGTAATATCAAGACTCCCAGCCTAGATGTTGAGCAAATGTTTAAACAAGTGCGGGCTGATGTACTCCAAACAACTGATGGTAAACAAACGCCTTGGGAATCTTCGTCTTTGGTTGGTTCTTTTGCTTTCAATCTGACAAATGATATTAAAAGAGATAATTTGAAACCTTCTACACCTCAACCATCTCCTTTGACTCCAGCAAATTCACAAGGAAAAATAGCTTTTATCCAACCGCCGAGTTTAGTTGAGGTAACGATTAGTTATAGTCGAATTAAAACCTTGGGAGCCACCTATTACTTTACAGTTCACTTACCAGAAAATGCTGGAAGCACATTGCAACAAATTACAATTAACCAGCCTGAAAGTGCAGAATATATTCGCTTTAATCTCAACGAGAGTGTCGCTTTTAAAGGGACGCGTTCGCAAAAAGGAGAAAAACTAGAATTAAAAGATATTAGCAGCGACGAAAGAACCCAAACTGTATCGTTTACTTTTGATCCTCCTGTATCTCCTGGTAGTGAAGTTACCATTGGTTTAAAAGCTCTGCAAAATCCTCAAAGAAATGGTGTTTATGTCTTCGGTGTTACAGCATTTCCAATGGGTGAAACATCCAGTGGGCAATTTCTAGGTTTTGGTAAATTTCATTTTATCAGCACATCTAATACTAATTTGTAATTAATAATCTTCTAGGTTTTTTTCTCGGTATTACTAACATCTATACTTTATACTAAAGGCAAAAGTATTTTAAATTCTGACCCCACACCTACTTGAGAACGGAAATCTAATTTACCACCATGTCTCGCTGTAATAATTCGGTAACTAACACCTAAACTAGTTTCGATATCAGCCCGTTTCTCGGTAGAAAAAGAATCCAAAATTTGTTTTTGAGATTCTTCCGACATCCCTGGACTATTGTCAACAATGCTAATGCAAACCCAACGAGAATCTGGCGCATTTGGTTGGTTTGCTGTTTGTGAAATAACGGCTGTAGTAATGACAATTTGAGGTTGGTTGCTATTATTACAACTTTCTTGTTGAAATTGCTGTCTCACTGCTTCATCTAATAAACCATCCACCGTTTGACTAAAAATATTCATTAATACTTGGTGTAATTGCCCCATAAAACAAGAAACAGGGGGAATCTTACCATATTTTTTCACAATCTCAATCTCTCCTTTTAAACGACTCTTCAGGAGAAGGATAATCCCATCTATACAAGCATTAATATCTACTGGTTTGGGATAAATTTCATCAATATGACAGAAATTTTGTAAACTGGTGACGAGTTTTTTTAATCTTTCTGCACCAGTGTGGGCGCTTGTCAAAGCTTTACCTAAATCTTCTTCTAAAAAATCAAATTCAATTTCGTCTTTAAGATAATTAATAGCAGCGGAACTCTGGGGGAAATCTTCAGCGTAAGCTGCTATTAACTTCAGTAAATCTTGACTATATTTAGAGATGTACGTTAAATTTCCCCAAATAAATCCTACAGGGTCTAAAATTTCATGAGCTACGCCATCAACTAACCGCCCTAAGCGTGCCATTTTATCATTTTGAATCATTTGTGCTTGGCTACGTTCGTAGCGTACCTGAGTTTCAATTCCTCGAATTTGCCAAGCAGCTAGATTCAAATCATGAATATCTAATAATTTGTAAGTATTTGTCTCTGTTTGCACAACAACAGGTTCAGCAAAAAGTTCAGGCGATCGCTTGAGTGTATGCTGCATTGCTGTTAAGATTGTTGTCGTCTCTGGCAACAGTAAAATTTCTGTGCGTGCATAGCTGTAAAGCTCGCGTAAATTAGCTTTAGCAAATAACTCTTGTCCGAATGGGCGAATGAAAAATTCTAGTATTCTGCGGCGAGAAATCATTCCCAAGAATTTTCCTCTTTCTATCAACACTACTCCTGGTAATTGTGGGTATTGTTCCAAATAATTGGCTACTTCAATACATGTACAACTCATATCTACACCAAAGTTGTACATCGGTAGTTCTTGGAGATTTGACTCTAAACTGAGGTAGTGATTACTGGCAATAGATAAAACTGGTGGTGAGATTAAAGAAGTGAATTCTGGTGACACTGGCAACCCTGATATATATAAGTTTTAAAGAGTAATTAATAAATAAAATGCTGATATTTTAAATTTGACTGAGTAACTCTTTAGCACTAAATATTACTATATGGTGCAAGTTAAACAGACAGAAAAGGTTGATAAATGGCAAATTGACAACCTCACACGCTATTTTTATGTGTACAGTTCGACTTGAATCTTTATTTTATTAACAGATGAATAATTTAAACAACTTAATTCATCAAAATATTAACTAATAATAACAAAAATGATAATTTGCCAGATTTTAGGCAGTAGTAGCCGTGAAAATACTTGGAGTCTTTTTGAGAATTAGCGTCATACATAATGTTTACTAAAAATATTCCAAATTGGTATTGCCGTTTGCTATTTTCTGTAGTAGAAATCAACCACGACTGATCTTTAATTTACCAAAAGTAAGTTAAAACACGGATATCAGTAACTAAGCGTGATCCCCAAATGTTTAAACTCTGTAAATCCTTGATGAAAATGCGTGGAAGATAACACAAAAATCAGCTAATTTACAGTAAGTATAAACATTAGGTAATTAAACGTCACCTAGTCCTATACCCATCCACCGATAATTCGGAACTATTTCGGAAATCAGACAATCTTCAAAATCGCAATCATCAGTAAATGCACTCATGTAAAATGACTATACTAAGAACTAATGGGCGCTAGTTAGCGCTTAAGCAAGACTACGAATTAAACATGTTCTGGTTGTGTCAATGATGTTTAATTACCCGTACATGATTTTGATCACCATTTCGATAGAATGACTAGACATAACTTCAAAACTTTAAACCGCTTTTGACTGCGACACCCATGAATCAACTGAGCAATGGTTTCACGATATTTCTGAGTCTGCTAGTCGAAGCGATGCCGTTTTTGCTCCTAGGGGTTTTATTCTCTAGTTTGCTGCTATTTTTTGTTGATGAGCGCAAATTAGTCGAAAAAATGCCCAAAAATCCGCTGTTGGGCGCTTTAGTTGGCAGTATGGTTGGTTTTTTATTTCCGGTGTGTGAGTGTGGCAATGTGCCGGTAGCGCGGCGTTTGCTGATTCAGGGCGTACCCACACCTGTAGCAATTGGTTTTTTACTAGCTGCGCCAACCATTAATCCCATTGTGATTTGGGCAACTTGGACGGCGTTTCGCGATCAGCCAGAAATAGTAGTTTTACGGGTAGTATTTTCTCTATTGATTGCCACAATTGTTGGCTTTGTCTTCAGTTTTCAAAAGGACTTGCATCCCATACTCCAGCCTGCGATCGCCCGTTATATGAAGTTTAATCCCCCAGCCAAAGTGGAGCCGCAACGGCGGGGGAAACGTTACCAAATTCCCCAAGAACCAACCACACCAAATTTGTTGCAATCTGGGACATATATTTTGGGTGGGAAAGCAGGTACACCCACACGCATGGATGGGAGTATATCACCAGCAGATGACCCCCTCGCCAGCCCAAATAAACCACTGGCGGCGAAACTACGCTTGTTGATGGATAACAGTATTCAAGAATTACGGGAACTGGGAGGAGTGATGGTGATTGGTAGTGCGATCGCAGCTGCCATTCAAGTTTTTGCACCCCGTGATTTAATCCTCAGCCTTGGTGCTGGCCCTGTCAGTTCCATCATTGTGATGTTAATTCTGGCAGCAGTTGTTTCTATTTGTTCAACAGTTGACTCCTTTTTTGCCCTATCTTTTGCCTCAGCATTTAGTAGCGGTTCTTTGTTGGCATTTCTGGTCTTTGGGC
Organism: Nostoc sp. C96; assembly: GCF_059384975.1. Lineage (NCBI taxonomy): Bacteria > Bacillati > Cyanobacteriota > Cyanophyceae > Nostocales > Nostocaceae > Nostoc > Nostoc sp. C96. The sequence goes on from NZ_CM182020.1 coordinate 6,116,966, forward strand.
CAATGATTGACATTAAAAGCGTTGGGTTAATGTTATCTATTTTCAAGCCTAGGACGATTTTTTACCTCTTTGCCTTAGCGGGGCAATTGACATTCTTGTTCACACTGTTTATTAACCTGCATGTTCTTTAACAAAGTGCTGAGTGCTGAGTACTGAGTGCTGTTAGGGATAGCGGGAGTTGAGCAGCGTGCTGAGTTAAAAGACAGATATGTCTAATAACTAATGACAAAGGACAAAGGATAAATGACGAATGGCAACTAAAATTCAACGCTTTAATCTATTACTACCTTGGCTGGATGTTTTAGCAATTACAGCTTGGGGAATTTTGATGTTGAAATACTGGCTGACTGGCAAGCTGAACTTGTTAATTCATCCGAATTACTTTGGTTTAGTGGTAGTGGCTGGTATTGGCTTGATTATTGTCGGTATATTCAAAATGCAAGAACTTTGGCAACGTCGTCGCCGCGATATTGTACCAAATGTCCAACATATAACTTTGTTTCCGCCCGGTTGGGGTGGTGCTTTATTGTTAACGGCGGCAATTTTAGGTTTCATCTTTACACCGCAAGTTTTTGCCAGCGACAAAGCACTTAATCGTGGTGTTAGTGATTTACTTGGCACCTCACGTATCAAACCCCAAGCCTTTCGGGCTTCAATTCGCCCCGAAGAGCGATCGCTAGTGGACTGGGTACGGACACTCAATGTTTATCCTGAACCAGACGCATACACAGGGCAGAAAGCTAAAGTCCAAGGCTTTGTCATCCATCCCCCAGATTTAAGTAAAGAATATGTGTTTTTAGCCAAATTTGTTCTTTCATGCTGTGCTGCGGATGCTTACCCTGTAGGATTACCCGTGAAATTGCCCGCCAGTCAAGAACAGTACGCCCCCGATACCTGGTTAGAAGTTGAAGGACAAATGGCGACAGACAATCTCAGCGGGAAACGCCAACTTACCATTGTGGCTAACTCCGTCAAAAAGATTCCCCAACCTCAAAATCCCTATAGTTATTAGTGATTTGTCATTTGTCCTTTGCTAATGACCATTGACTAATGACCATTGACCATTGACTAATTACCAATGACTAGTAAAACCCTTATCCAACCATTAGACCGTGTAGCGATCGCCTTGATGCTGCTGCTGAGTTTGTTGATTGGTTTTATCATCTTACAAGGTGATGTTGTTTCCCCCCGTGTCCGCAACTTTACTTGGCAAAATCAGCAAATTGGTTCAGAAGATATTGCTTTTAGCCTCACCTTTAGCCGTCCAATGGATACAAAAAGCGTTGAGGATAACTTAAAAATTGAGCCGCCCTTAGCAGGAAAATTTAGTTGGGCAGGTAGACGGGTGGTTTATACATTATTAACACCAGCCCCTTACGGCACAAACTATAAAGTACAGCTACAACAAGCAAAAGATAAATTTGCCCAGAAAGAAAGTAAATCTAAAGTTATACAGCCTTTTGTTGGTAATTTTCGTACCCGCGATCGCGTCATTATTTATATAGGAGCTAACCCCGAAGAACAAGGGCAGTTAATTCTTTACAACTTAACCCAAGAGCAAAAAAAGGTACTTACCCCCAAAGACATCACAGTGATGGACTTTAAAGCATTTCCAGATGGGGAAAAAATCTTATTTTCGGCTCGTACTACCAGCAACGAAGATTTACTCTCCGCCCAGTTGTACACAGTCACTACAGGAATTGCCGACAAGTCTGACCAAAAACCAGAAGCAGCCGCTAAAGTTGACTTAATTTTAGATAATAAAGATTATCAAAACCTAAAATTTGACTTATCACCAGACGGACAAACTATCGTCGTCCAACGTGGTAATAAAAATAATCCCGGTGACTTTGGGTTGTGGTATATGCCCACCACCTGGGATAAATCAGGCAAAAAACCTACTCCCCAACGCTTACAAAGCCAACCAGGGGGAGATTTTATGATTACTCCTGATAGTAAAGCCGTTGCTGTTGCCCAAGGTCAAGGCGCGGCGATATTGCCACTACAAGCCGATGCGAGTAAACCCCTAGACTTTTTGCCGCAATTTGGTCTAGTACAAGCTTTCTCTAAAGATGGCTCTCAAGCGGCAATGGTCAAATTCAATACCGATTACACACGAGATTTATTTTTAGTCACTAACCAAGGTATCCAAAAACCTTTGTTAAAAACTACAGGCTCAATTATCAATTGCCAATTTGATCCGGCTTCACCCACCCTCTATTGCTTGCTAACACAGTTAATCACCCAAGCAGAATATGTAGAGCAACCTTATTTAGTCGCCATCAATCTGACAACTGGACAACAAAAACCGCTGCTAGTTTTACCAGTTGATCAGCGGAACGTAGAAATGAGCTTGTCGCCTGATGGTTTGGGTTTATTATTTGACCAAGTAGTTGCTCAACCAGAAAACGTGCAAACACCGGCAAGTAATTTAAAAACAGATGACGGTGAAGCGATCGCAACTAGCAGTTTGTGGTTAATGCCATTATTACCCATTGCTGATGCAGCCGTGACCACCATCAAGCCAGAAAAGCTCCCGTTAATTGGCTTTCATCCCCGGTGGTTGCCGTGATGTCTCACACCCCTGTTCCCTTAAAAGCAAGGTGTTTGGTAAATTATATACAGCGCAGATATTTATCTAGCGCCTGAATTTTTGCCAGGCAGCTGTTACTACCAAATAATTGTTGACCGAACCCAACTCAGATATCACCTTTGTTACACATCTATGCTGAAGTCCGTACATCCAACATTTCGGGTATAAACCCTCATCCAGTCTCAGGTTGACGGTTTATCAGGTCATAATGTTATAACGTCATCAGTTCTAGATGCAAAATGGGAACACTAGCTCATGACTAGTGACTCATGCTTGGGAAAAATTCAACTTAGTTACTAAATCTAACGCCGAGTGAACAAAGTTGATGAGCAATGCTTAATGTTGCACTGCTGAGTATCTTTAGGTGGGTGGGTCAAGAGTGATGAATGAAGCTGACACCTCAAACAACAGGGCTGTGATGGAATCTCTCAATTCTGCTAATTCGCCACAACCAGAGCCGACAAGCTGTCCTTTTTATGCGGTTGTGCCTTCTGAAAATCTGGCTATCAGGCAATTGCCACTCCTCAAACCAGCAGAAGAAAAACAACAAGAGTTGCCAAATCCTCAATCTACGGAAAATGTTACCCAAAAAGAATGGGTGGCAGAACCAGATAGTGGAAAACAAGCAGTAATTGATGATGAATTTCAGAAACTGCTGGTGTTAAATGAAGAACTACGTGCAGCTAACAATGAACTGTACGAACAGGTCGAACATCTCAAAGATGACTTAGCAGAGTCGGAAAAAGCTTTGCAGTGGCAGAAAAGGCGCTCCAGTGTCACTGAATCAATGCTCAACCAACAAGCTCAAGAACTGATTGCGGCTCAAGAACAAATTCAGTCCCTCTTTCAACAGTTAGACACCACCACACAAACTGTTCAACGTCAAGAAACTCTGATCGAAACTTATAAAGCACAGCTACAAATTAGCCAGCAACGTCTTGCTCAGTTAGAACGAGAATGTGCGTTATTGCAAACTAATTATCATGAACAGTCTCAACAAGTGTTGCAGTCAGAAACTACTTGTCGAGAGTTGCGTACTCGGCTGATGCGCCAACAGCGCCAAACGCTACAATTTAAGGCAGCTTTAGAAAAATGTCTAGAACCACCAGCTGTCAACGACGACTCCTCAGAGGAGACAGGAAATAATACTGCTAATAGTACTAGTAAGCAAAGTAGATTTTCTAGAAAAGCGCGATCGCTATTTCCTAACGTACAGCCAATTAGACCTTGGTCAGCCGAACCAGAATCTCCTGCCGAAAATGTAGCTCATTCTTGGGGTGAATCTTCAGTACCGCCTGCATCCAGCCATAATAACCTGGCTCCCCAACCTTCATCTCCTTGGAATTGGCCGACTCAAGAAGAAACACCCGCACCAACAGAACCGGATACTTTCGCAGAAATAGAAGATGAGCCAATCACATCAGAAACGGTTTCATCAGTAGAGTCTTCAGCCAAATTAGATGAGCAAATAGATAGTCTCATCCAAATGTTTTTTGCTTCCCAAGCGGGAACTTCACCTGTGACTAGTGAAACCAATGTCACCAGTAATCAAGGCGAAAAACCTTTATGGGAGACTTGGGAAACAAATGAAGCACAATCAGAAACTACCCTAGAGCAGCAATTAGAAGCATTATCAACAGAAAATAATGCGCCAATTACTGTACCTAGTTCAGTAATTGAAGAGTCAACAATTTTACCAGAAAATAATTTACCCATTTCTTTTACTGTGCCGTTGACCAAAAAGACAACGGAAGAGCCAGAAAATTTCTGGTTAGAAACTACACCAGAAAATACTGAGGAATTGCCAGAAACAGATTTGTCTCAAGAAACAACTGGTGACTATAGCAATGATCCTCAATCACCGTCACCAGTTGTTTATCCCCAGCGTCCACCCAAGGGACGTAAATCTTTGGCATCAGTAGAATTACCAAATTTTCGCCCCAATAGCCAAACTTAGAAGGTGAAAGGTCTTGTGGTGTCTCAGTTTGATTGTTTATCGACGCCTTAACGTCATGACAGTTAAGATATTATGTTGAGTTATGCGATCGCACAACTCAACATATTTTTTTTGAGGCTAAACAAATTCTAGACTTGCCATGTCAAGTAAAAATATCCCAGGAATCTTACTTAACTGTTCAATTGACAAGACATAATCATTGAAATGATCCATATTCTCATCTGCATCAGAACTAATTTCTAGTCGGGAATTACAGGTAGCGATAATTGCTTTGTCTGGGTGATTTTGACCAAAGTGATTTGCCATTTCCTGTGATTCTTGTAAAACAGATGGTTCCGTATCTAAATAAATGTACAGCGACCAGTCATCAAAAGTTAATTTCAGACGGTTGTCACCCCGTGAAACACTCATTGATGGCTTAGTAGGATCACGATTAAAAAACTTGACAAATTTTACCTCAGCATTTGGAAGTGTCATATCACAATCAGGTGCTATGAGAGCTAAAGCGTTGTAGGAAATTTGAGACATTCTCAACTCCAAGCCGGAATTACTCTTTTTAACTTACGAATTACGAATTGGTATTACTGCTTCTGTGTTGACTGTGGATGTTTGATTGAGCGCTCGCGGTTTACCTGTAGTAATTACGTAGCGAAGGGCCAATAATTGTAACCACAATCCTGGATTGCGGGGTTCTAACCAAGGTTGAATTCGGGTGAGAAAGCTGGGGAACCAAGAACTCAGCAATATTTTTACTAGGGCGTTGCTACTAAAGTTAAAATAACTACCCAGCCATCTGAATAAATCTCTAGGGCCAGCCAGTTCCCAAATCCACAATAATAAGGCGGGGTTTTTGCGGGCGGCTTTCAGTGCTAGGCGGTTGAAGGTGAACCAATCGCATCTATCTTTGATGAAATTATCTGCAACCTCTGGCGGTTCACTAGCTAATAGCCCAAAGAAAGTATTCAGCATTGAGTTAATGCGCTGGGGAGGAAGGAATTTCCCTGTTGGAACCATCATCCCTTTAGAAAACAGCCAAGTTACTGAAACATTGCTTTGATAAGCCCTAATTTGGTTTAAGTGACGGAAACTTAATAAGTCATGCTGGAGTGCGGTATCTAACAAATTTGTTAAGCGTTCTAAGTTACGCACCAAGGAACCAAAACCTGTAAACACAAGAGGAGATTGGAGAGATGCAGCATCACCGATCGCAATTAATCTATCAACAGCAACTTGGCGATCGCTACTACTCACACTAAAATGCCCCGGTATATATCCAAATGTCGGCTTTTTCCACACCAGTTTATCCATATCGCAGCGGCGATACTCTGGCAAAATGGTGAAAAAATCTTCGTACATCTCCAACAGAGAACCGGGATTATCTGGGTGGACTTCGTGGTAGTGAAATAAATAAATTGTGAGTTCCTCACCCGCGCCGGGAAACAATTCCCAAATCAATTGTCTCCCCCGCGAAATATCACCGTGACTGTAAAGCACATCACCATACTGAGAATCCCAAACTTGTGGCTCAAATCCACCATCAACAACTGCACCCACTGTGGGACAAACACTATCAAAAGCCCGACCACCATTTAATTGCCATGCAATAGGAGAAGCGGTTCCCATTGCATCGACTAATAACCGCCCAGTTACTTGCTTTTCTTTCTGGGTGGGTAAATGCTTAACTGTAATCACAACTTGTGAATTATCAATATCCGCACGCATAAATTCGGTTTCGTCCCAGATATCACCACCCGCCGCCCGCAGCTTTTGTCCGCACATACCCAGCCATTTTTCTGAGTCAAGGGCAATATTTAAGACTGTGGGAGTGTGAAGAATAGGCGATCGCAATTTCGGCGGATTATTCCCATCAAAAAATTTGTTAAATCCGTCTTTATATTCCCTAACAATAATGCTTTCTAACTCGCTGGATGTTACCAAACCCAGATTGAGTAAGCTTTGTAATTCATCACGCGAAATATTCCATTCGCGGTTCATCTTACCAAAAGGTAAACGTTCCACCAACAATACTTTATATCCCAGTTTAGCCATCACTGCCGCGTGGACTGCCCCTAATGCGCCACCGATGTAAATCAAATCGTAATCTAATTTGGGATTTGGGATTTGAGATTTGGGATTGGAAAAAACTACCTGACGCGGTTCTTGGGGATGACGCACACCTTCGCGCCAGCGTTGTTCCCACCAATAGGCGCGTGTGAGGTCGTATTCACCATTAGGCATTTTCTGGAAATATTTAACTGTGAGTGGGTAATCGGTTGCTAACGCCTCAAAAATTGATTGTTGGGATAAATCAATTGCTGGTGGCTGGGGGTACTGATGGGGAAAGCGTTGTCTGATTTCTGTCTTGAGACGTAGCAAAATCTCCTTCTCTTGAGGGAAAGGCTGATCTGCCCAACGGAAGACCTTTAAATAAGTAGTTCTCTGGACAGACCACACAAAAATTGAAATTTCTGTCGGTAATTTTTCGGAAATAGTCTGCTCAGATGCTGTATAGTCTGTAGGTAATTTCAGGCAGAAGCCGTCTGGAGTCAGTGATTTTATGCCAATTCCTGGTTGAAAATCCACTTGTAGCCATTGACGCACCGCTGCTGTATCTGGAATTGGTACTTCTAAATAGAGGACTTCTTTCATGTTTCCTTGACATCTCCGCTTAAAATACTCATTTCGACAGATTTATTAATGGCAAAAATTCTTGTACACTCCGCCCTATTACTCAAATAAAGATTCTGTAAAGAACTTTTAATAATTTGTCAAATTTTTTTTCTCATTTTGTAACTTTGTAAACCCACGCCATGAATTATCCCATTCCAGATAGCCCTCAAGACATTCTTGCGTTACAACAAAAGCCCATTGATGAAGAACTTGTAGCTTCAGCGATCGCCGGAGTAATTAAAATTGTCCGTTCTCAAGGTAAATCTTTGGAAGACCTAACAGCCCAAATCCTCGAAGATGATCAATTGTTAGATCGGCAGCAGCGACGTTGGCTGAGTCAATTGCTGGCTCAAGCCTGGGAAAGTTTTACTTGAGGAGGCAGGAGGCAGGAGGCAGGAGGCAGAAGGAATAGAATCTTTTACTCACTCCTTATAAGGATACTTTGCTGTTAACTGAACTGTTTTGATTTAAAGTCCACTATTTTTTGCCTACTTGCTACCTAAAGGTGTCCAATTACCAGAAGGAACAAACGCCGCCCAATATTGCGGATGCTCATACTTGTTACTGTTGAGCAAATCTAACTGTGCAGCACGCAAAGCCTCATGTCTTCCCTTAAGAGCCTGCAAATTCTGGTAATACTTCACCATCAAATCCTTAGTCGCCGCATCATCTACCTGCCACAAACTTAAAACCTGACTTTGCGAACCAGCAATTACCAAAGCACGACGCAAACCATAAACACCATCACCAACTTTCACATCTCCCTTACCAGTGTCACAAGCTGACAATACAACTAATTGATTAGAACGTAAATCTAAACCAGCGACTTCCAATGCTGTCAAAACACCATCATCATTATTATTTGTGACTTGTTTGCGTTTATTAAACCCAGCCAAAGCCAACCCAGAACGCAACAAAGGATTTTCAACTTGTAAAATCTTCGGTTGGCGTGGTGTTGATTCTAAATCTGGTGATGCGTTGAGATTTTGTTCAACATCAGCAATGAAGAAACCGTGAGTAGCTAAATGTAAAATACTCGGACTTTGTAGTTGTTTAACTGCCTTTTCTGTCGCATCTTTACCTAAAAGTAATTTGGCATTAGGTAAAACTTTTTTAATAGCTGCGGCTTCATCTTTAGTAGCAGGTAATGAGCCAAATTCTAGGTTTGTCAAATCACCAGAACGGCGATTTTGAGAACCACGCACACCAGTACTTGTAGCAGATGCTATTGTTTGTCTTTGATTGTTGTAGTCAATATCTGCCAACACCACAGGCACAGAAGCATTGTTATTATTTGACCCAAAACGTAATAAATCCCGTCCACTGGTGAGGTAAGAAAAAGCATAACTCTGAATTAGGAATTTATCTTGCTCATCCTTGAGCGCTTCAAAGGGAATTAATGTTAATTGCCCATCAGGAGAAATTAAAAGATGCCGTGTATTACCCAATAAAGGACGGATGGGTGCGATTAATTTCTCATCTAAAGTACGGGCAAGTTTGTTGAATGTTCTTCCGGTGGCTAAGGCTGCACGAAAATCAATGGCTAAAGAATCAATTTCTGAAGCTTCACCTAAATCAAGCCACTTGGGTTCACCAGAGGAACGTAACACCGCCACAGCATAACGCGGTTTACCCCACTTTTGAGCATCTGTCTTGGCTTTGACATTGTATGGTTGATACTGGACAATTTCCACCAAAGCTGCATCTTGGGGTATTTTTGCCTGAATGGCTGCTAACTCTATTGGTTGAGTTTGCTGGCGGAACGCGTCACTTTTAGCACTAATAGCTGCTTCTAACTTTTCTTTTTGTGCTTCCAGTTGCTCAAGTTGAGTTTTCAGGTTAGCAGTTTGTTGTCCTGAATCAGAGAATACTAATGCTGAGAGTTGCTGTTGTATTTGCAGCCATTGAGCAAATAATTTTTGATTTTCGGGATTTTTTTCAAGTTGGGCGCGTAGTATTTGGATGCTATCAGCAACAGCATCTAACACCAGCCCTTTGCGGCGGAGTACCGTCGTTAAAGCTAGAGATGCTGCTGTTTTTTGATTGCGAGCTTCTTGCAGGGACAGAGAGACAGTAGCATAGGTTGTCCCTAAAAAAGTCTCAATGTAGCTCTGTTTTCTTTGTCCAGAGCCGACGGCAAAAATTAGATTGAGATTTTGTCTTTCAATTTCTAAGCCACGGTGTAAGAAATCGATAGCACGAGTAATATCACCCTTTGCTTGGTACAGTCCTGCCAAATTACTCAACCTAGTGGCAGTATTAGGATGAACATTCGACAGTACCTTCTCTGTAATAGCCAGAGCGCGGAGATACAAAGGTTCTGCCTGTTGATAATTTCCTTGTACACGATAAAGTAAAGCTAAATTATTTAAGCTAGTAGCGACATAAGGATGTTCTTTACCCAGTATCTTTTCATAAATAGCCAAAGCACGGAGATACAAAGGTTCTGCTTGTTGATATTTCCCCTGTGACTCATACATGTTAGCCAAATTATTCAAACTGATGGCGATATGGGGATGTTCTTTACCCAGTACCTTCTCATAAATAGCCAGGGAACGGAGATACAGTGGTTCCGCCTGTTGATAATTTCCCTGTAGGCGATAAAGTTCTGCTAAATTATTCAAACTAGAAGCGACATGAGAATGTTCTTTACCCAGCGTTTTCTCAAGAATTGCTAGAGAACGAACATACAGCGGTTCCGCCTGTTGATAATTTCCTTGGAACTGATACAGTAAAGCTAAATTATTTAAGCTAGTAGCAACATGGGGATTTTCTTTTCCCAGCACTTTCTCTAAAATTGCTAGAGAACGAACATACAGCGGTTCTGCCTGTTGATAATTTCCCTGCGCGCGATACAGTGCTGCTAAATTATTTAAGCTAGTGGCTACATCGAGATTTTCTTTTCCCAGCACCATCTCATAGATAGCCAGTGAGCGTTTTGCTAAAGGAATGCCAGTAGAATATTTTCCTTCTTGATATAATTTGAGTGCCTGTTCATCAAGTTTTAAAGCTTCTCTTAACGCTGCTTGTTGCTCTGTTGAATATGCGGAGGGTTGCTGTTGCGCTATAGTTTTAACCGGCATACTCAACATTAACTCTGTTGTCATCGCACCTGCTACTGTCCAAGGTACTAAAAAAATACCCGCAGCATGAATTGCGCCCAATAAATTTTTCACACTCAAATTACAAGCTTTTTGGTTTGGCTATGAAATAGATCATGCCGGACTCAGCAATTTTCGCAAAGCAGTTGTCAAAAAATTCAACAACTCCCATCTTATTCTTTGCGCCTTAGCGCCTTAGCGTGAGATAGATCAATATCCCGCAACACCCAACGCAGAAAATTTCCTGACACTTCCACCTCAAAGCCTCACCTTTCAGCTTCTAAACTTCAACATTTGAGCAAAAATCTCGAAACTTCACCTTTGGAACTCGAACTGTCAATCTCGGAACTCGAACATTCGAGTAAAAAGCAGGAAACTTCGCCTTCCAAACTCGAACTGTCAACCTTTGAACTCAAACATTCGAGTAAAAAGCTAGAAACTTTACCTTCCGAACTCAAAAGTTCTCGCTTGAAACAAGAATGTTGTCGTTTAGAACTTAAAAAGCCAAGATTAGCCAACGCTTTGAAAAATTTGTTCGACAGTCAAATTGAGGTCTGAGAAAGTTTGTGAGATGATACGCTCATGATTTCGGAATTGCTGAACTTGGTATTCCCCATCAACTAACGAGTAAACCGAGATAGTAGGTTGTTTGGGATTCCCAATAAAGCGCCTACCACCTAAAGCCGCATAATCGACAATCCAGTATTCGGGGATACCTACGGCTTCATAGTCAGCGGCTTTTTTTAAATAATCATCTCGCCAGTTCGTACTTACTACCTCAATTACTAAGGGAATTGATTCTGCTTGGCTAACAGTTGATGCTTTTTTCCACAGAGGCTCATTCAATAAATTAGGCTGATTCAATATCAGCAAATCTGGTGAGTAAGCTGATTCGCCTTCTAATGGTTTGATAAACGCTGTTTTCGGAAGGAAATAGGCAAGTTTTAATCGCCTAATTTCAGAAGATATTTCTAGCATCAAAAAACCAATAAGCTCTTCATGGTCGCCAGTTGGTGGAGGCATTTCAACAATTACTCCGTCATGCAATTCATAGCGTCGCTGCGGGTTTTCTGGATACCAAGCGATAAATTCATCAAATGTAACTAATTTACGTAAGGGTTGAGTCATCTGAGTGCTGAATATTGAGTATTGAGGTACGAGATACCTGACTTCTTGAAGAAGTCAGGTATCTGACTACTCTCACCAATAGCATTAAACCTTCAATGCTGCTTCGGCTTGGGAGTGCAATAACAAACCATATTCCAATCCCTCAACTACAGCTTGATAGGAAGCTGCCAAAATATTGGTCGAAACGCCGATAGTTGTCCAGCGTTGATAGCCATTTCCTGACTCTACCAATGCTCTGGTTTTGGCTGCTGTTCCAGCGTGTCCATCAAGAATCCGCACTTTGTAGTCGGTCAACTCAAAGCTGGCAAGTTGGGGATAAAAGTTGACTAAAGCTTTGCGTAAGGCTGTATCTAAAGCTGCAACGGGGCCGTTACCTTCTGCCGCTTCTAAAATATTCTGACCGTTGACTGCAACTTTCACTGTGGCTAAAGCACTACTCGCTTCTTTACCTTCTACTAGGTCACAGTGTACTTGAAAACCTTTGACTTCAAAAAATTCTTGTCGAGCGCCTAAAGCTTCATACATCAACAGCGCAAAACTAGCTTCTGCGGCTTCAAATTGATAGCCTTGACTTTCTAATTGTTTGAGGCGTTGGAGAATTTGCCGTGCTTCTGGTGTTTGCTTATCTAATTCAATCCCAAAAGTGCGGGCTTTGGCTAATACATTACTTAGTCCCGATTGTTCGGAAATGACTATCCGCCGTCGATTCCCGACTTGTTTTGGCTGAATATGTTCATAAGTCAGGGGATTACGTTCAACTGCGGAGACATGTACCCCGCCTTTGTGAGCAAAAGCCGAACGTCCGACAAAAGGTGCGTGTTCATCTGGGGCAAGATTTACTACTTCACTAACAAAGCGACTCGCTTCTGTTAGTTGAGTAAGCTGGTGTTCTCCGATACAGCTATAACCCATCTTTAGTTGTAAGTTGGGGATTAAAGAACAAAGGTTGGCATTGCCGCAGCGTTCACCATATCCATTTATTGTTCCTTGTACCATTGTTGCCCCAGCCATGACAGCGGCTAGGGCATTTGCCACTGCCATATCACAATCATTATGAGTATGAATGCCAATTTGCGGAATTGTCCTTTGTCCTCCGTCCTTTGTCATTAGTTTTTGACAAATGACTGTTTGCACACTTTCGCTAACTTCGTGAGGCAATGTTCCGCCATTTGTATCACATAAAACGAGCCATTCAGCCCCAGATGCGATCGCGGCCTCTAATGTCTGTAAAGCATAATCTCTGTTGTGTTTGTAGCCATCAAACCAATGTTCGGCATCGTAAATCACGCGTCTCCCATGTGAGCGAAAATACTCAATAGTATCGCGGATCATAGCCAAATTTTCTTCTAAAGTTGTCTTGAGACTTTCGGTAACGTGTAAATCCCAAGATTTGCCAAAAATTGTCACCCAGCGAGAACCCGCAGTTAAAATTGCTTGCAACATTGGTTCAGCAGCAGCCACAGTATGAGGACGACGCGTAGAACAAAATGCCACAATTTCTGATTGTTTAAGCGGATCTTCTTGAAGTTGCCAGAAAAATTGAACATCCTTCGGATTGGCACCAGGCCAACCGCCTTCAATGAAGGGAATTCCTAATTGGTCGAGTCTCTTGGCAATGCGTAGCTTGTCTTCAATAGACACCGATAGCCCTTCGCATTGAGTGCCATCCCGTAGCGTGGTGTCATAAAGCCAAATTTGAGGAGAAGAATTTGTGGTCATAAGACAAGATCATGCGAGACAACTGTAGAGGAAATGTGCCAATATACAACAAAACGCCGATTTGGTAACTTAAATATGCCCAAAGTACTAACTCAAAGTACGAAAAATACGTTTGTCTGCCGCTGCGTTCAATGCCGTGTTTAGTTAGATTAAGGCGTATCGGGAAAATTTGGGGTTTAAATTACGAAAAATTTTGTTGCAAAATGGTATTGACCTCTAAAACGGCGGTGCTAAAGCAAAGAACAGTCAGTTAGTAGTGATGGTATGAGTGTGATCGATAAAGTGATGTATTGGCCGTGAATTAGCGTCACAAAGGCAGCGATCGCTTCCTTCCCATTCTCCTACAATAGACCTGCGTTTAGCCCCTCAAGCAGAGGATTTTACGGATTATTGGATCAGGGCTATCGAATAGGAAAGGAAATCAAAAGGTTAGGTTACAAAGGAGAAAAACAATATGGGTAGATGGACACCGCTTATTCTGATGGGTGGAGGCTTGGCAATTTTATTGGGTACATTGCTAGGCATCAACTTTCCAATGGGTGGAGGGCAACAAACTGCCAGCAATAATGCTCCCGGTGGCAAAACATCACGCGTTCTCCCAGCTAATATTAATGTTAATAGCACTGCCCCCAGTAGAGGTAGTCGTGGCTTAAGTGAAGACAGAGCCAGCACTCCTCAAGAAGATAATGCTCCCACAGAAGCTAGAGGCAGCAGAAGTGTTAGGCAAGAAAACCTGAATGCAAACACAACTGAACGTCGAACCAGCGTTGCTCAAAATACAACTCCCAGCGAATCATTTTCATCTCCTGACAATATAGATACAACAACTACCAGAGAAGTACAATCAACTGATACAACCACCAGTGATAACGAATCTACAAGAGAACCGATTCGGGCTTTGTGGTAGGGAAAGAGGCAGGGGGCAGGGAGCAGGGAGCAGGGGGAGTAATTTTTTACTCAGCACTCTCAACTCAGCACTCTTTACTTAGTCAAAACTAGTCATTGGTTACAGGTTATTAGTTATAAGTTATTTAGTTGTGTACTAATGATCAATGGCTAATAACCAATGACTAATGACTAATGACTAGCGATGTTTTAATTATTGGTGGCGGTGTTATTGGCTTGGCGATCGCCGTCGAACTCAAATTGCGCGGGACAAATGTCACCGTGCTTTGTCGTGATTTCCAAGCTGCTGCTACTCATGCTGCTGCGGGGATGTTGGCACCAGATGCCGAAATTATCCAAGATGAGATCATGGGTAAATTATGCAGGCGATCGCGTGCCTTATATCCAGAATGGACACGCAAACTAGAAGATTTAACTGGCATAAATACTGGTTACTGGGCTTGTGGTATCCTTGCGCCTGTTTATCAAAAACCAGAGTCTCCTACGGCTTGTGAATCGCCTGCTTATTGGTTAGATCAAACTGCCATTCATCAATATCAGCCAGGATTGGGAAATGATGTCGTCGGTGGCTGGTGGTATCCGGAAGATGCCCAAGTTGATAATCGGGCATTAGCCCAAGCACTGTGGACAGCTGTTAAATCTCTCGGCATTGAAATTAAAGAAAACGTCACCGTTGAAGGATTAATCCAACAGCAAGGGCAAGTTATAGGCGTACAAACCAATCAAGGCTTAATTTGCGCCAGTCACTATGTTTTGGCAGCTGGTGCTTGGTTCAGTGAATTGTTACCTTTGCCTGTGACTCCCCGCAAAGGGCAAATGCTGAGTGTCCGATTACCTGATTTTGTGCCGGAATTGCCCCTGAGGCGAGTTTTATTTGGGGAAAATATTTACATCATACCCAGGCGGAATCGTTCGATTATTTTGGGTGCGACTAGCGAAGATGTGGGTTTTACTCCCAACAACACCCCAGCGGGTATTCAATCTTTGCTTCAGCAAGCTATTCGCCTATATCCACAATTAAAAGATTATTCCATTCAAGAATTTTGGTGGGGTTTTCGGCCTGCAACCCCAGATGAATTACCAATTCTCGGCACTAGCCATTGTGAAAACTTAACTTTGGCTACAGGTCATTATCGTAATGGCATTTTACTAGCGCCTGTGACAGCAGCGTTAATTGCTGATTTAATCTGCGAACACAAATCTGATCCAATACTTGCCCATTTCCATTATTCTCGTTTTCATACCCAGCCATCTACCGCCCCTATGCTCACTCACTCTGCTAATTTTACCAACGGCGATCGCTCAGTTTTATCACCACTACCTAATTCCCCACTCCCAGACTCCCCACTTGTAATAGCAGGTAAAACCTTCCAATCCCGCTTGATGACGGGAACAGGCAAGTATCGTAGTATTGCAGAAATGCAGCAAAGCATTATTACTAGTGGTTGTCAAATTGTCACCGTCGCAGTCCGGCGAGTCCAAACTAAAACCCCCGGACATGAAGGTTTAGCAGAAGCACTCGATTGGTCAAAAATTTGGATGTTGCCGAATACTGCTGGTTGTCAAACCGCCGAAGAATCAATTCGCGTTGCCCGTTTGGGTAGAGAGATGGCGAAATTGTTGGGGCAGGAAGATAATAATTTTGTGAAATTAGAAGTCATACCCGATGCAAAATATTTACTACCAGATCCAATTGGAACGCTGCAAGCTGCTGAACAACTGGTAAAAGAGGGGTTTGCCGTATTACCGTATATTAATGCTGACCCGATGTTAGCCAAACGTTTAGAAGAAGCTGGCTGTGCAACAGTTATGCCTTTAGCATCACCTATTGGTTCAGGACAAGGGCTAAAAACCACAGCCAATATCCAAATCATTATTGAAAACGCTCATATACCGGTTGTGGTGGATGCAGGTATTGGTTCACCCTCAGAAGCGTCTCAAGCAATGGAACTAGGTGCAGATGCCTTATTGATTAATAGTGCGATCGCCCTAGCTCAAAATGCCCCAGCAATGGCGTATGCGATGAATTTGGCAACTGTCGCTGGTCGTTTGGCATACTTAGCTGGCAGAATGCCCATCAAATCTTATGCTAGTCCTAGTTCCCCTTTGACTGGGACAATCAATACTTAAGAATTTAAGCCTGTGTCAGAGATTTTGAGTTGAGACTGTCAATAGTCCAAGAAAAGCTGAATTTTGGACTATTGACTATTGGCTACTAATTGTTAAAACTGATTATTTTTTAAGACTTAATTTTAATTTTTTTGAAAATTCATTTATTTACTATTAATAAAAATATAAAAAAGAAACCTGCAAAATAGCATTTTATGCTTTATACATTTAGTTGCTAGGTTTCAATTCTAAAATCTAAAATCTAAAATTCAAAATGGTATCACCGATTATTACAGTATCGCTATTATCGGCTTTAGCAGTTGTTTCTCCTGCGGCTGAGACTAGCGAGCCTGCGGCATCTACTGCATCTACTACCCCAGCGATCGCTAACATTTTACCAGCAGATACACCATTGGTAGGCTTAGTCAATACCAAAGTAGATGCTTGGACAGCCTTAAATCGTTTTTATTTATTTGAAAGAGCCTTTACCGCAGCCTCTAAATATTTACCGCCTTCTTTTAAACTTAGCTATGTCCGCGAGATTGAGTCTTTGCTAGGTGATCAAGTCGCATTTGCTTTTTTGCCCAAGGTTGAAGGTACAGCCGCAACCATAGATAATAATTTTGTGATGCTGGCTCCTATCAAGGATGAGTCACGCATCCAGCCTTTTTTAGACTTACTTAAAAATGGTGATCCAAAACGGGTAAAGGTCACGGAGTATAAAGGCATTACGATTGTAGAAGTACAACCTCCAGAACAACCAAAATCAACACCCACGCCGGAAACACCAGAATTACCTGAATCAAATTCAGCACCCAAATTACCAGAATCACCCCCAGAACCTGCAAATACACCTAAGATTCAACACAAATCACAACTCAAGCAGGCTCGTTCTCAGAAAAAATCAAACTTAGCGGCTATACCGCCGATTTTAGGTAATCCAGATTGGTTAAAAACAAGACCAAGAGGAATTGCGATCGCTACTTTACCAGGTTACATTGTCACCGGGATTACGGCTAAACCCATTGAGCAAATTATTGATGCTGCTCAAGGAGAGAATAATCTCGCTCAAAATGCCCAATTCCAAGACACAATCAAAAATCCTCAGTATGCTAAATCTTTGTTTTCAATGTATGAAAATTTGGCAACTTTTGTGCCTTTAATTAACGATATTAGCAAAGATCCAAGCCTGCCTTTTCCTGTTCTTAGTGCTGATGCGATTAACCTTGATGAATTGAAAAACTTGGGTAGTGTCAATGGTTTTTTAACAGTAGAACCAGAAGGATTGCGTTTTCAAGCTACAGCCTATCGCCAAACTCCTAAATCAGAAAAAGATGAGTTTCAAACGGAACAACCAGAAGCGATAGTATCAAGATTGCCAGCAGCCACCTACTCTGCTGCCACTGGTCGCAATCTAAATCAGAAATGGCTAGTTTTAACCGAAGCTTTGAGTACAAAGCCACAACTCAAAGAATATCTCACCCAACTGCGGAGTTTTGTTTTTAATAGTACTAAACTCGATTTAGAAAAAGACATTCTCAATTGGATGAATGGTGATTATGCCTTCTTTATGTTTCCTTCTAAGGGAGGATTATTAGGCTCAGTTCCTAACTTGAATTTAGGGATAGGTATGGCTTTAGAAACTAACAATCGAGCCGCTGCTGAAACTACTCTGAAGAAGTTAAATGAATTTATTACATCTTTCTCAACAGGAGAAGTTGTAGTGAAGACTCACAATATTAAAGGTCAAAACATCACGAGTTGGGATGTAGGCGGAGAAGCTTCACAAAGTTTGTTGGCTTATAATTGGGTAGACGAAAAAACTGTTGTAATTACAACAGGATTTGGCGCAATACAAGATTTAGTACCACAGCCTTATATTCCGTTACCTTCAACTTATAATTTTAAAACTGCGACTAATTCTTTACCCCGTCCTAACTATGGATATTTTTATTTAAATGGGGGGTCTACTTTGTCATGGATTTATGGATTTTTACCCAGTTTCTTTGATGATCAAAGTTTCAGACCTTGGAAACCAATTATTGGCTCAGTCTACAGTATTAGTGCTACAAGTGCTACCACATCAGATAAAGAACAATTCGATGTTTTAATGGTATTGGCTCCTAGTAGAAAGCCGATTAGTACCACAATTAAAGAGTAATTAATTATCAGAGGCAGAAGGTTAGAGATTTCAAAATCTGAATTCTGCCTTCTGAATTTTTTGATGAATCAACCCAACCACTCAGGATTAAGTGCTGTACTGTCAAATTGACTAGTAGTTTTAAATAGTTCATATTGACCTTTCGCAGCAGCTTGACGAGTCCGATTTAGCAGTTCTTGGACTTGTGCTTGATTCATGGGTTGGAATGTTCTAGCTGCTTCAAAAGCTTGGTCTAGAATTTTCATACTTTCAATGCCTGTAATCACTGTTGATGTTGGTAGATTCATCGCATAGTGTAGGCATTCAATAGGTTTAACGGTGTTACTTTTGAGAATGTTTTGATCACCCATTGATTTCATCCCCAATACACCAATTCCATCTTTAACTAGTCTGGGCAAAACTTGGCGTTCAAAACTGCGAAAATGAGCGTCCATGACATTTAATGGCATTTGTACTGTATCAAAACGAAAGTTGTTTTGAGCAGCAACATCAAGCATTCTCAGGTGAACTAAGGGGTCTTTGTGGCCAGTAAAGCCGATGTAGCGAATTTTGCCAGCTTTTTGGGCTTCTAGAACCGCCTCCATTGCGCCGCCAGGGGCAAAAATCCGGTCTGGGTCTTCCATACGGATGATTTCATGATGTTGCAATAAGTCTATGCGATCGCTCTGTAATCTTTTTAAAGAATCATTAATTTGCTTGGCCGCAGCTTCTTTTGTACGACCATCAATTTTGGTCATGAGAAAAACTTTTTGCCGATAACCATCCCGGAGTGCTTTACCCATACGGATTTCACTCCCACCGTTGTGATAGTCCCAGCTATTATCCATAAAGTTGATACCGCGATCAACAGCTGTACGGATCAGCCGAATTCCTTCTTCCTCATCTTTTGGTCTACCAATGTGGTGTCCACCCAAACCAATTACCGATACTCTTTCCCCAGTGCGTCCTAATTGTCGATAGATCATTTCGCCTGTTTTGGTCTGATTCGGCTGATTTTGGGCTAAAGCTTGTTTAGAAAGTCCGGTTGAAGCTGCTAGTCCGACTGTTCCTAAACCTGAAGCAGAAGCTATCTTCAGTAAATCTCGTCTGCTAATCTCCACAAGTGAATCCTTAAAATCAAACTATGACATCCTCATAGCTTTGCACTGGCGAAAGTCGGCTACATCTAACTGTTGAAAGAGAAGAGTATTGATGAAGAGGTATATTAAGTCACTTGTTGGGAATAGAAAGTAGGGACTGGAAGAGAGTGCTAAAGACTATTTTTAGCTTTATTTAGTCTGAAAAATATTTTGTACCATGACTTTATCTGTACTCTCGGCGGCTTTATCCAACTCTGCTATTTCTGCTGCGTTGAGTTTCCAACCTAAAGCGCCAATATTTTCTTGTGCTTGGGCGAGGGATTTTGCTCCGGGGATGGGAATAGTCCCTTTACAGATACACCAGTTAATGGCTACCTGTGACATAGTTTTATTGCGAGATTGAGCTATTTCTTTTAAAGATGTTAACAGCGATCGCACTCCTGGTAATAACTGTCTAAATAACAACCCACGAATACCTCTAGGAAATCTCCCTGTTTCTGAGTATTTACCTGTTAATATCCCCAAAGCCAAAGGGCTGTAAGCAATTAATTTAATACCCAATTCATCACAAACATCTTTTAATCCTAGTTGCGTCACCGGATAAGTAGACAGCAAAGAATACTGGACTTGTAAGGTAGAAATCGGTACACCTCGTTCCGCAAATCGTTGATGCACTATTTTCAACCGTTGCGGCCCATAATTCGATAAACCAACACCTTTAACTAAACCTTGTTCGTAAAGGTCAGCTAAACCATTCAATAAACCTTTTTCTTGCCAAGGTGCATAATTAGCTGTAGACCAGTGCATCTGCACTAAATCGACATTTTTACCCAAGCGCTTGGCAGAAGACTGACAAGCTTTAATCATGGACTGGCGTGTCCATCGCCAAGGGTAAGCAGCCAGTTTTGTCGCAATGCAAATGTTTTCCTGATTTAAACCCTGATATGCTTGGGAAAATTTTCCTAAAAGTAATTCACTACGCCCATTCAATCGGCCAGTACCGTAAGAATCACCTGTGTCAAATAAGGTCACGCCATTACTCACGCACAAGTTAAACACGGCTTGCAACTGGTCGTCCATACTTTCGCTGTATCCCCACAAGAGTTGGTTTCCCCACGCCCAAGTTCCGCAACCCATAGTTGGTAGGGATAGTTCTCGACTGATTTGCATTTTGATTGTCAATCACGCACCATCTGTATTATCCGCATACATCGGCCTTTAATTTCATCCTGAGTGCTGAGTGCTAAGTTGAGTAAACATCTTTTCCTGCCCCCTGCCCCCTGCTCCCTGCCCCTACTCCCTGCCCCCTGCCCCCTGCCCCCTGCCTCCTTTCAAGCCAAGTGCATAAACACAAGTTTTAGTAATTCAGCACGGGTAAATGGTTTAGTTAAATAACCAGAGGCTCCGACTAATCGGGCTTTGACTTTATCAACAAGTCCTTTATTACCTGTGACAAAAATAATCGGAGTGTGTTTAAAGAAAGAATTGTTCCGAATGATTTTGCATAATTCGTAGCCATCAATCCCAGCCATGTTGAGGTCTAACAAAATTAAGTCTGGTTTATGGCGAATAATCGACATAACCGCTTTAAGTGGATCATCAATTGTCACTACAGAAAAATTCTCGCTTTCCAAAAACCGACTAATTTCTTTGAGAATTGTTGGGCTATCATCAACAGAAATGATTTTATAAGTCTTTTTGATAGTTACGGTATTAGTCGTTACTCTTTCAGGTGCAGAATTTATGGTATTTAGTATTGTTAATTCCTGAAGATTTTGACTTGACAGTGCAGATGTTTGTGGCGATCGCACTACAAGTGGAAAATCTTCTACAGCCAGAGCCGTCTCCGATTCAGCACTACGGTTACTGGGTTCTACTACCGTATCAATGAATTGTTTGTTGAGTAACGCTGTTGTATATCGAGAAGATGTTGTGGCTTCTGGCTTATACTTAGGTAACTGATCAAATGGTGGATCTGGTTCGTGCATAATTACCCCACCTTGCACAATGTGAGGGTATAAATGTTGAATCAGTTGCATTTCATCTTGATTCATAATTACAGCCAGATGACGCAGGCTAAAACCTTTCATCCAATTAGTTAATTCTGGCGGTAGTTTTGGGAAATTCTTGCTGGGTAATTTACTGTTAATTAACAGGTAAGGACGCTGGTAAGGTGAAGAAATTTGGGGAGTGAAAGACTGCCAATTTTGTATGCGAATTTGGCAAATTTCCAGAGTTTTTTCCACATCCAGCCGACAAATTTTTGTCAGTGTTTGGGTTGCATCACTTAAAGCATAAGTACCTGTTTTCACTAACAAAAATGATTCAATAACTTCTTTAACCAGTTCTTGAATCAAGATTGTAGCTTGTGCATTATCCAGATAACCTTCGTTGACTAGCCAATGAATTGCTTGGTAATCAGCAGGTTGAGTTGATAAATCACTGCTATCAGCAATGTCATAATTTAACAACTCTTGCTCAAAAGTCATACGTAATTGTACGCGAGTTGCGCTATTGAGCAAATTGAGGCGGCGCAGATGACGTTCTAGCCTATCAAAAGGTTCAACAGAGTTTGTCGCATAAGTTATGGCTCCCTGTTCTACATAAATCAACCAAGTAACTAAGTTACTAAAGGCTTGTAAACAAGTAGTGTCAATACCATTAGATAGTTGTTTTAATAAACTATAAGGACGTAACACTGTAAATGTACCGAAATTAGGCATTTTAAAAAATTGTTTTAGAGAATTATACAGAATTTATGTAAATTTGGATGCTTATTTATGTTTTACTTTATTAGTTTTAATATGTCTCCAAGAAACTTATTTTCTCGAAGAAGAATATAAATCTATATTCAAGGTTATGGAAATCAGCGCTATTACTCACTGAACTTGATGCGCTATTCAGATAGAAAGGCAATACCCATAACATAAGTTTCATTACTATGTCTGAGTATAAGCGCTGAAGTTAGTATTTTTACTCAGTCAACAATCCAAGCTGTAGCTGCGCCAATATCTACACACAAAATTCTTTCAGGAGTATCAACTACAGAAATAACTTAAGAAACTGCCAAAGCAAAAATATCAAGTTTTATTTTGATATAAAGTTCCTCAACCAACCTAGATTCAAGATTAGAGAAATACATCCCTCAAAAGATAGATAATTCATTTCTCAGAAATACTGAAGAAAATGAAAAAACAATAAAAATTTTACTTGTGCAACTCAGTATGATGGCGAAAAGGGAGTTTAAATGTTTTCTGAATGATGAACTTGGATGAATTAACACTTTTGTTTGGCACAAAAATGATATATTCCACACGAAATCTTTAAACTTTTATCTAGACAAATTTTGATGTTTATTATACTCTGTCACTTGCCCTATATAAGACTTTGTCGTTCCGTGAATGCAGGAAATATGAACTCCTCGTAAATTTTTGGTCTCTCAGACGGAACTTGATGAAAACTTTATTAAATGTGTAGAGAATTTAGGGAAAAGTATTTGTTTAATAGTTATATGAAGACTCAGCAGGCGATCGCCAAAAATTTAGTTATTCCCTTTTAGGCTCCGGAAACTTAACTATATACTTTGAACAAAGGAAAATAAAGCTTTGGACTATAACATAACACAAAAAGTTATGCAAGATACATTAACCCTGGATGAAGTAGTAGAATTTGCGGAAAACCCCGAACCCCGTTGTCCTTGCGTATTATTACTAGATACATCTGGCTCAATGCAAGGTGAAGCCATCGAAGCATTAAATCAAGGTTTGCTGAGTTTGAAAGATGAATTAGTCAAAAATTCCTTAGCAGCGCGACGCGTAGAAGTAGCAATTGTTACTTTTGATAGCCAAGTAAATGTCATTCAAGACTTTGTGACAGCGGATCTATTTAACCCCCCAATTTTGACAGCCCAAGGACTCACCAGTATGGGCGCAGGAATTCATAAAGCTTTAGACATGGTACAAGAGCGCAAATCCTTGTATCGTGCTAATGGCATTGCCTATTATCGTCCGTGGGTATTCATGATTACCGATGGCGAACCTCAAGGTGAACAAGAGCATCTAGTAGCCCAAGCCGCACAGCGAGTTCAAGGCGACGAAGCCAATAAGCGCGTAGCCTTTTTCTCAGTTGGTGTGGAAAATGCCAACATGACAACCCTAAATCAGTTAGCTGTGCGGACACCACTCAAACTGCGAGGACTTAACTTTGTGGAAATGTTTATGTGGCTGTCAGCGAGTATGGCTGCTGTTTCCCACTCCCAAGTAGATGAACAAGTAGCACTACCGCCAATTGGCTGGGGTTCCATTTAATCGCGCGATGGGCGAAGCCCCGCCGGAGGCGATCGCGATTTAATACTTACACAGCCAGCCCAGACAAAGAATCTATGAACACATCAAAACAGATTGATCATTGGCGGGTAGTCGCCGCATCTGTATGTGGTACCAGCCACATCAGAAACAAGCAGCTGTGTCAGGATGCTCACAACTGGCAGTTATTGCCAGACAATATATTAGTTGCCGCAGCAGCCGATGGCGCAGGTTCTGCCAGTCAGGGGAAAATTGGCGCAATGGTAGCCACCGAAGCAGCTGTAGAACATTTATCTATTAAAGAAGTCTCGCGCGCTTTTTTAGCTGATGATTTGGTTGTGCAATCTTTGTTAAGTGATGCCTTGCTGGCTGCCAAAAAAGCAGTAGAAACAGAAGCCGCAGCCTGTAATCAACAGCCTCAAGATTTGGCAACTACCTTAATAATCACCATCGCCACACCAGAAATGGTAGCAGCAGCCCAAATCGGCGACGGTATGGCAGTCGCCAAGAATCGTCAAGGAAATTTAATTGCGCTAACTATACCCAATAACGGAGAATATATCAACGAAACGACTTTCTTGACTTCCTTGGATGCTATAGATACAGCACAAATGAGATTATGGCGTGAAGAAATAGTCAATGTTGGTATCCTCACCGATGGACTACAAATGCTGGCTTTAAACATGGTTGTTGGCGAACCTCACAAACCCTTCTTTTTTCCTTTGTTTGACTTTATCGAAAACGCTGAGGATAAAACATTAGCTAAAGAGCAACTGGTGAGGTTTTTAGGTTCGGATCGGATTACACAACGTACCGATGATGATTTAACACTAATTATTGCTGCCTTCAACCGCACATAAACAAGGATTCTGCAAGTTCGGTCTTTTTATATAACCCCCGTTAACTGTGACTTAAACATGAAGGTACTACGTTGTCTTCCCCAGCCAGAAATTATCAACCTCAGCGTTAGCTTAGGACGAGGTGGTGAAGCCTGTATTTATGCAGTGCCATCCGATGGTGAATTAGTGGCTAAGGTTTATCACAAACCCACTGCCAATCACGCTAAAAAACTGCAAGCGATGCTGGCTAACCCACCAGAAAACCCCACAGCTAACTTGGGGCATATTTCCATTGCTTGGCCACAAGAGCTAATCAAAACGGTAGATGGGAGCAAAAGCATTATTGGTTTCATCATGCCTCGAATTCGGGGAATGCGACCAATCATCGATTTTTACAACCCTAGAACCCGTCGCCAACACTGCCCGTTATTTAACTATCAATATTTAGTTCGCACAGCGCGGAATTTAGCGGCAGCTTTTGCGGCTCTCCACAGTAGTGGTTATTGCGTGGGTGATGTCAACGAGTCCAACATCTTAGTCAGCGACACTGCACTGGTGAGTTTGGTAGATACTGACTCTTTCCAAGTGCCAGATTTAAAAAACAATCTTGTTTACCGATGTGGAGTGGGTAAAGCTGAGTTTACTCCACCAGAATTGCAAAATAAAGTCTTTGCCCAACACGATCGCGCAATTACTCACGATGTGTTTGGCTTGGCAGTGATCATCTTCCAATTATTAATGGAAGGTACACATCCTTTTTCGGGGATTTTTCAAGGTACTGCCGAACCCCCAGCTTACGAAGTCCGCATCGCCGCCGGACATTTCACCTACAGCCAACACCGTCAAGTTCCTTACCTGCCAACTCCCATTGCACCCCCTTGGGAAATGCTACATCCTAGCTTGCAGGAATTATTTGTCCAGTGTTTTGAAGCCGGACACAAAAATCCCCAGTTACGTCCAAATGCCCAAACTTGGCTATCTGCCCTCACAGAAGCCGAAGATGCCCTGATTACTTGCACCACCAATCCCCAGCATCGCTACAGCAATCACCTGCACAGCTGCCCTTGGTGTGAGCGTTCTTTGCGCTTAGGCGGACGTGATCCTTTTCCATCACAGCGGGCGATTGAAAATAAAGAACATCTTAGACCACGTACCATTCCCACAAGGCGTTATAATCAGCCTGCACGCATACCACAGCCTGCCATGTCATTTGCCCGTGCAAATTCTTGGCAACCAAACAATCAACCAAGCTATTTTCCTTATCAGCGGCGCAAGCTATCAAAACTTTACCCCATAGTTTTGGGTTGTCTGGGTTTGGGGATGTTGGGTTATTTAGATGTGATGGTGAAATTCACCCGTCCATTTGTGTCGCAGAATGCCTACACTCAACAGACTTTGATGGCAAATTCTAAACCTAGTCATCAAGCTCTTCAGTTTGCCGATTATTATAAACAAGGCCACGCTGCCTACCAAGTGCGCGACTACAAGCAAGCAGTCGACAGCTTTACGAAAGCCATCCAAGAAGAACCAAAATACGCCAAATCTTTTATCAACCGAGGTAATGCTCGTTACAATCTCAAAGATTACGAAGGGGCATTAGCAGACTATTCCAAGGCTTTGCAAATTAATCCGCAGGAAGTCAAAGCCTTAGTTAATCGCGGTAACGCTCGCTATATGCTGGCTGAGTATAGTAATGATCCAGATCGAGAATATCATTTAGCGATCGCAGATTTTAATAATGCCATCCGCCTCAATATTAAAGAAGCCGAAGCTTATATCAGAAGAGGTATTGTCCGGGCGCAGATAGCTAAGTATAGTGGTGAATCCCTCAAAGAGTTCCAAGAAGCTATAGGAGATTTCTCAGAAGCGATTAAACTCAACGCCTCCAAAGCCGAAGCCTATTTTCAGCGAGGTTCGGTATATTATCAAATGGCTCAATATAGTACTGACTACGCTCAACAATACCAAAAAGCGATCGCCGACTTTGACCAAGCATTACAACTGAACGAAAAATTGGCAAAAGTCTATCTCAAACGCGGTATGGTACGCTATGAAATCGCCCAATACGGCGGTAAAGAAGCAGCAAAAAATAACCACGCAGCCGTCGAAGATTTACAATTAGCCGCCAAACTCGCCTTAGAACAAGAAGATACAGAAAACTACCAGCAAGCACTTAGCAGTATGTGCGTCATCATCGAAAGTCAATGTAATGCTTTACTGCAAAGTTCTACTACTTGGGATAATGTCGGAACAAATTAGAGAGTTGTCAATAGTCAATCAGTATCTCTTGATTATTTAACAATTAGATACCCGACTTCTTGAAGAAGTCGGGTATCTGAGTCTCTGGATATTCACGAAATAATCTTTGTATAAGTAAATTTTGTTACTACTAAATTAGTAACAAGTCATTGTATTACTATAATTAAACATCAGTAATATCAGGGTTATAAAATATCATCCTGATAATTTATTTGGTAACATTTATATTTATTTAAGTGATAATATTTTACGTGTAAAAATTATTCATAAACCTTTCACACATAAAAGATTTTAATTTACTTTTACTTCATACAAGTAGCAAAAATTATAGTTAGATTATTGACGGAGAAAAACAGAGCGAAACGATTTTTCTCAAACCAAGTGCATCCTCTTCATCTCAAGCAATTCTAAATAATAATTCCCTACAAATCTCCGAGGTAATTACATGAAAGCGGTGATTTTGGCTGGTGGACTTGGTACACGCCTCAGTGAAGAAACCAGTATCAAGCCCAAGCCGATGGTTGAAATTGGTGGTAAGCCAATTCTTTGGCACATCATGAAAACTTATTCTGCCCACGGTATTAATGATTTCATTATTTGTTGTGGTTACAAAGGTTACGTCATTAAAGAGTATTTTGCCAACTACTTTTTATACATGTCAGATGTAACTTTTGACATGCGTTTTAACCAAATGAATGTGCATTCTGGCTATGCAGAACCTTGGCGTGTCACCTTAGTGAATACAGGTGATAAAACCATGACTGGGGGACGCTTAAAACGAGTTGTTGAACATGTAGGAAACGATACTTTCTGCTTTACTTATGGTGATGGCGTTAGTAATGTAAATATCACCGAACTAATTAAATTTCACCAACAGCAAAAGACATTAGCCACACTCACAGCCGTACAACCAGCAGGACGTTTTGGTGCTATTTCCTTAGAGCAAGAGCAAACTAAAATTACTAGCTTCCGGGAAAAACGTGACGGTGATGGTGCTTGGGTCAATGGTGGTTATTTTATTCTAGAACCAGAAGTTATTGATTTAATAGCGGATGACACCACAGTTTGGGAGAAAGAACCATTAGAAAAGCTGGCTGACATGGAACAGCTTTCCGCTTTTAGACACAATGGTTTTTGGCAACCAATGGATACCTTACGCGATAAAAATTATCTCGAAGAACTATGGCAAAGTGGTAAAGCTCCTTGGCAAGTATGGTAAGGAAAGTATGCAGTCTGAAGTGTGAAGTATGAAGTCTAAATTCTGAAATTTCACCTTTTGACAAATGACCATTGACCATTGACCATTGACATATTCACAATTGATTTAAGTGCAGTAATACCAATGTACGATTTTGCTATTGTCGGCGGTGGAATAGTAGGCTTATCAACAGCGATGTCCTTGGGTAAACGCTATCCACAAGCACGCATTCTAGTATTAGAAAAAGAAAGCAACTGGGCATTTCACCAAACCGGCAATAATAGTGGTGTAATTCACTCTGGCATTTATTACAAACCAGGGAGTTTTAAAGCTAAATTTTGCCGTGATGGTAGTCGCTCAATGGTGGAATTCTGCCAAGAGCATGGAATTGACCATGAAATCTGCGGCAAAGTCATTGTTGCTACCGATGAACAAGAAATACCACGCTTAGAAAATCTCTACAAACGCGGCTTAGAAAATAATCTAACAGTCCAGAAAATTAGCCCAGAAGAAGTAAAAGAAATTGAACCTCATGTTAGTTGTGTAGCTGGCATTCGAGTATTTTCAACTGGTATTGTTAATTACAAGCAAGTTTGTTTAAAATACGCCCAATTAATTCAACAGCAAGGTGGAGATTTACGGCTCAATACCAAAGTATTGAAAATCGCTGCCAGTGGGAAAAATCAAGTACTAGAAACCAATCAAGGCAACTTTGAAACGAAATTTATCATCAATTGTGCCGGATTGCATAGCGATCGCATTGCTAAGTTAGGTGGAGTAGAACCCAAAGCCAAAATCGTACCTTTCCGGGGCGAATATTACGAACTCACCCCCGAAAAACGCTATTTGGTGAAAACCCTGATTTATCCAGTGCCTAACCCCGATTTCCCTTTCCTCGGCGTTCACTTTACCAAAATGATTGATGGTACAGTCCATGCTGGACCGAACGCTGTTCTCAGCCTCAAGCGAGAAGGTTACAAAAAAACCGACTTCGACTTGAGAGATTTTGCCGAGGTGATGACTTATCCCGGTTTCTGGAAACTCGCAGCTAAACATGCTGATGAAGGTATTCAAGAAATCATTCGTTCCTTTAGCAAAGCAGCATTTGTCAAAAGTTTGCAAAAATTAATTCCCGAAGTCCAAGCCGAAGATTTAGTTCCCACCCATGCGGGAGTTCGCGCCCAAGCTTTAATGGATGACGGCAAACTAGTAGATGACTTTTTGATCATTTCTGGTCAAAACTCCATCCATGTCTGCAATGCACCCTCACCAGCAGCCACATCTTCTTTAGAAATTGGCAAAGCGATCGCCTCTCAAGTTCCCCAGCAGTCCCATCTTGAAACTGTAGTTATTAGCTAAGTATTGGGAGTAGGGAGAGGTGTAAAGACAATATCATCTCTTAAATCTCTTGTCGGGTGGGCATTTTGTCTACCCGAAAAACACACCCCACAAAAATAATCAACCCCAAATTCAGAATTCTGAATTTTTTGGAAGCAATTTTATAGGAATTCCCCACAATGAAAATATTAGTCACCGGAACAGAAGGCTACCTAGGTTCTTTATTGCCTCCTCTGTTAATTGAACGTGGACATGAAGTTATTGGCGTTGATACAGGCTTTTATAAAGTTGGTTGGCTATACAACGGTACAGAAATTACAGCCAAAACCCTCAACAAAGATATCCGCCACATCACCCCCGAAGATTTAGAAGGTGTAGAAGCGATCGTTCACATGGCGGAACTTTCCAACGACCCCACAGGACAATTAGCACCAAATATCACCTACGAAATCAATCATTTAGGCTCTGTACGCCTCGCTAACTTAGCCAAAACAATGGGCGTGCGACGCTTCGTCTATATGTCTTCGTGTAGTGTTTATGGTGTCGCCACCGAAGGCGATGTGACAGAACAATCTCCTGTAAATCCTCAAACCGCTTACGCCGAATGTAAAACTCTCGTAGAACGAGATGTTACACCCCTTGCGGATGATGATTTTTCACCTACATTCATGCGGAATGCTACAGCCTTTGGTGCTTCCCCCAGAATGCGATTTGATATCGTATTGAACAACCTCGCTGGGTTAGCTTGGACAAGCAAAGAAATCAAAATGATCAGTGATGGTACACCTTGGCGGCCATTAGTTCATGCACTAGATATTTGTAAAGCCATTGTTTGCGCTTTAGAAGCACCGCGTGACATCGTACACAATCAAGTCTTTAATGTTGGCGATACCAGTAATAACTATCGAGTTAAAGAAATTGCCGAAATTATCGCTGATACTTTCCCCGGCTGTAAATTAAGCTTTGGGCAAAATGGCGCAGATAACCGCAGTTATCGCGTATCATTCGAGAAAATAAACAGCATTTTACCTGGTTTCAAATGTGATTGGAATGCTCAACTAGGCGCACAACAATTGTTTAATTTATTCAGTCAAATTGATATGACTGAAGACACTTTCTTATTTAGAGGTTTTACTCGCTTAAAGCAGCTAGAGTATCTCATCCGTACTGAACAAATCGACAAAGATTTCTTCTGGAAGAAAAAGTAAGTCCCGATATTAGACAAGTTAGATACCCGACTTCTTAAAGAAGTCGGGTATCTGAATAGTACCAGTAAACATCATCAGTAATCCATTTTTTCAAAAAATGAATAAATTACTTACAATTGCTATTCCTACTTATAATCGTGCTGCACTTTTAGAACAACAACTTTCTTGGTTAGCAAAAGCTATTCAAGGATTTGAAGCTGAATGTGAAATTATAATTTCTGATAATTGTTCCACAGATAACACTCAAGAAATCATTAAAAAATGGCAGCCTATCTTTAGTAAAACAACATTTAAATCTCAGAGAAATCAAGAGAATATAGGTTTAATGCCTAATATTGCTGCCTGTATTCAAGCTGCTAAGAGTAAATATGTTTGGACAGTTGGCGATGATGATCCAATACAGGATAATGCTCTAGCTTTTTTGCTCAAAACAATTCACCAACATCCTGAAACCGCGCTAATCTTTCTTAACTGCTATGGACGAGATAAATTAACCAACCAAATCACTGTAGAACGTTGGTTTAATAGTGATAGTGATGAGCCACTAGCTGATGGTAAAGCCGCATTACAACGTTACTTAAAAGAAAGCTTCGGTGGCGTAATTTTTATGACAGCAACAGTTTATAAAACTGCATTAGTCAAACGAGCTTTACAACAGTGGCCATCTGCTTGTAAAAATTTAGCATCTCAAGCATATTGGACAGGATTTTGTGCTATTCATGGCAGCGTAATTGTCACTAAAAATAATTATTTAGAATGTACAATGCACGCTAGTTATTTAGAGCAAGATCCCAAATGGTCAATCATGATGAGATATATTTATATCCCAGAAGTTTATGCCAAGCTTCTAGAAATTGGATATTCTCAACCATTTTGTTTAAAAATGATTTTGCAGAATATCATCACCAAAAGTGACTGGATAATTTTCTTAGGAGCTTTAAGAAGGTGGCCAAGGTTAGCAATGAATATTATTATTTCTTACCTAGCTTTAGTACTCACATCCACACGTAAATCGCTTTTATTACCCAAAGCAATCAAATCGAGTTTATAAAGCAAAACGTAAAATTATTCCTAAATCTATGAATAAATTACTAACAATTGCCATACCTACTTATAATCGGGCTGAATTACTTAACAAACAGTTGACCTGGTTAGCAAATGCCATTCAAGGCTTTGAGTCTGATTGTGAAATTTTAGTTTCAGATAACTGTTCTACAGATCATACTCAAGCTGTGATTCAGAAATGGCAGGCAAAACTGAGTAATATCACTTTTAGGTCTAATAGAAATTCTGAAAACTTAGGCGTAATGAGAAATATTATGTATTGCCTAAGTTCTGCTACAACTAAATATGTTTGGACAATTGGCGATGATGATCCAATTCAAGATAGAACTATTCCTTACATTATCAATAAGCTCCAACATAATGAAGATTTAGGCTTATTATTTCTCAACTTTTCTGGACGTAATAAAATTACTGGTGAACCAGTACATCCGCCAACAATTGTTGGGAACCGCTGGTTTGATGCTGATGCAGAAGATGGCTGTGGAAATAGTCAAGCCATATTTGAACATTGCTTTGCTAAAAGTGTTGGCGCAGTTATTTTTCTTACCGCTAGTGTTTACCGCAGCGATTTAATCAAACGCGCCTTGCAAAATTGGCCAGATGCGGCGAGTAACTGGATATCGTTAGCATATTTAGCGGGTTATTGTGCTGCACACGGCAAAATAATTGTCACCAAAGAGACTTATTTAGAATGTATTGTGGGTGTGAGTTATTGGCAGAAAGAGCCAAAATCTGCTCTGTTAATGCAGTATAAACACATTCCTGAAGTAATTTTGAAATTAGAAGAATCTGGATATTCTAAGCAATTTTGTCGACGGATGCTATTACAAAATGGCAAGGAAGTTAATTTAAAAGTTTTCTTAGGTGCTTTAAGAAGATGGCCTGTATCTGCTATTAAGGTAGCGATTCCATTTGTGGCGTTAGTGAGTCTTTCTGCTTTTGATGTAATGGCCTTAAAAGACTTAAAACTTGCCGAAGCTAACGAACCAACACCGCAAGAAATACGAACCACAAATAACAGGCGATCGCACCTAAAATCAATTATTAAAACAAAATAATCTTACTATGCTGAATAAACTTAAAGATAAGATGGAAGCATTAAACTCAGAGTTAGCTTATAGAATCAAACTCTGGCAGTATGCTCCTAAGTTACCAGCACTAGAACCAGGCGATCGCACAATTGTTGATACTCTCAAACCAGAAGTACTTGAAGAAGTTAGGTAAGAATTTACTCAACTAACTCATAATTTTTTGCTCTTGAATAAGAATTCAGAAGTCAGAATATAAAATTTAGTAAAATTCAAACTCCTGAATTCTCTTTAGATAATCACAGCCTCTTAATTAAGGTATTCCTGCCATGCTAAACATACTTAAAGGCAAAATGGCAACACTAAACTCAGAGTTGGCTTATAGAATAAAACTCTGGCAGTATGCCCCTAATTTGCCTCCGCTAGAAACAGGCGATCGCAAAATTGTCGAAACATTAAAACGAGAAGGAGCTTATGTAACCACACTCGCCGATTTAGGCTTACCATCCACTCAAGAAATGTTACAAGCTGCTGATCAACAATTAAGCAGAATGTCAGATGTCCATAACTCTCATTTGAATGAGAGACTACCACAAATTTATACAGTCACAAATTTACCAGAATTTTATCAATGGGGAAGTAATAACAGACTATTAAAGATAATTGAAAATTATTTAGGTTTATCTGTTACTTTTCACGGTGTACATTTACGCAAAGACTTTCCCAATTCACACCAATTCGGCACATTATTATGGCATAAAGATTCCGAAGACCGCAAAATGGTTAAGGTAATTATTTATCTCCATGATGTTGAGAAAAAGCACGGGCCATTTGAGTATATTCCCTTAAATTTCACATCTTTTCCTCATTTAAATTCCTATAGAATTGACCACAAGTTACGTCAGTCTGGTTACTTAGGAATTAATGATGAACAAGTAGAAAAAATTATTCCCCAATCAGCTTGGAAATCTTGTACAGGGAAAGCCGGTACAGTTTTGATTGCAGATCCCAGAACTGCTTTACATCACGGTACTATCCGCGTCGAAGCAAGGTCAGCACTATTTTTTGTTTATACAACGAACTCACCCAAACGACCAGAACTTTGCACTCAATATTGGGATGACACTTTTCCCAAGCCAGAGATGCTGCAAGAAATTGCTTAATGTTACGTAATATCACTTTAGTAATTGAGGAAATAAATTCCTAACTTTCGACTTACAATGTTCGACATCATAAACCCATGCTAAAAACAATTAAATACAAAATATTTTCCCTATTCTCCGACTTAGTTTTTCACCTCAAACGTTGGCAACATACTAAAAATTTACCAGCATTAGAATCCCGCGATCGCATAATCGTCGAGACTCTCAAACGAGATGGTGTTTATGCGACAACCTTGGCAGATTTAGGTTTAGATTTTAGTGCTGAACTACTCAAAGCTGCTAATTATCAATTATCTCGCATACGAAATCCCAACAATGAACATTTAGCAGAAAAGTGGCCGCACATTACCACAGTTACGGGTTTGCCAGAATTTTATAATTGGGCAACCCAGAAAAGACTGCTAAGTATTATTGAAAATTATATTGGGGTTCCCATTACTTTTCATGGTGTACATTTACGCCAAGATTTCCTTAGTGATCATCAATTCGGCACCTTGTTATGGCATAGTGATGCTGAAGACCGCCGCTTGATCAAAATCTTCGTTTGTCTGCATAATGTAGAAGAAAAAACCGGGCCTTTTCAATACATTCCCCGTTCTTTAACACCTTTATTTAGTCTGAAATATTGGCGACTTTATTACCATCTTTTCAAGTCAAGCTATATGGGGATTGATAATGAAATTGTCAAAAAAATCATACCTCAATCAGCTTGGAAATCTTGTCCAGGGCCAGCAGGTACAGTCATTTTTGTAGATACTAAAAATACCTTACATCATGGAACTGTACGCAGCGAAACACGCTCAACCCTGTTCCTTTGCTATACAGCTAATCCTCCCGAAAGACCAGAACTGTGTACACAATTTTGGGATGATACTCATCCCAAAGCTGAAGTGACTGTATCTGAAGTTGAAAAAACTTTGGTTCAACAAAGTAAGTAAGAATTCAGAACTCGGAAGTTAGAAGTGATACCTGAGATTGTCGAAGGGTCAGATTTTACAATTCATCCAGGATAATTGATACTTAAATTTATGAATTTTTCCTGATTTTTTAAGTATTTTGAGTACTGATTTATAGCTCCTGAGTTCTGACACAATTAAACATTAATATTGAGGTAATTCATGATTTTCACCGCTACAAATCTCCAAGATGCTTACATTATTAACCTAGAAGAAAGAAGCGATCACCGTGGTTTTTTTGCCCGCTATTTCTGCGCTCAAGAGTTTGAAGCCCACGGTTTAAAGCCAACAGTAGCTCAATGTAACTTATCTTATAACTACAAAAAAGGCACTCTGCGGGGAATGCACTATCAAATCAAACCCGCAGCTGAAACAAAGTTAGTTCGCTGTACTAAAGGGGCAATTTATGACGTAATTATTGATATGCGTCCTGATTCTCCGACATTTTTATCTCATATTGGTGTTGAACTAACCGCAGATAATCGCCGAGCTTTGTATGTGCCAGAAATGTTTGCCCACGGCTATCAAGCTCTCACCGATGATGCGGAAGTAATCTATCAAGTTGGTGAGTTTTATACACCAGGATATGAACGTGGTCTGCGCTATGATGATCCATTTTTTAACATTGAATGGCCTTTAGAAGTCACAGAAATTTCTGAAAAAGATTTAAATTGGCCTTTGTTGAGCATGATACCTGTAGGAGATACAGAAACAGTAACGGTAAGTGTATAGTTGGTGGTTTATTAACCACTGATAATGTGTCTGTTTAATATCTAAAAATAGCAATCAGAGGAATTTTATGATTATTATTGATAATGCTTTAAAAGCTCGTGCATCTGCTGGGAATCCCATCAAAGTAGGCATGATTGGTGCTGGCTTTATGGGGCGAGGTATTGCTAACCAAATCATTAATTCAGTACCAGGAATGGAGTTGGTAGCTATCTTCAACCGGAGTATTGATGGAGCTAAACGAGCTTATACAGAAGCTGGGATTGAAGATATTCAAGTTGTTAACACTGTTAGCGATTTAGAAGATGCGATCGCCAGCGGTAAATATGCTATCACTGAAGATGCCAAGTTAATCTGCCAATCAGAAAGCATTGAAGCAATTATTGAAGTGACTGGCGCAGTGGAATTTGGCGCTCATGTTGTCATGGAAGCGATCGCTCATCGCAAACATGTCATTATGATGAATGCTGAACTCGATGGTACTGTCGGTTCTATCCTCAAAGTCTACGCTGACAAAGCTGGTGTGATCCTCAGCGCTTGCGATGGCGACCAGCCAGGGGTAGAGATGAATCTTTACCGCTTTGTCAAAAGCATCGGTCTGACACCATTACTGTGCGGTAACATCAAAGGGCTACAAGACCCCTATCGCAATCCCACAACCCAAGAAGGCTTTGCTAAACGTTGGGGACAAAAAGCCCACATGGTAACAAGCTTTGCTGATGGTAGCAAAATTTCCTTCGAGCAGGCGATCGTCGCTAACGCCACCGGAATGCAAGTCGCCAAGCGCGGAATGCTCGGTTATGACTTCGCAGGTCATGTTGATGAAATGACCAATATGTATGATATTGACCAACTCAAAGAATTAGGCGGAATTGTTGATTATGTAGTTGGTGCTAAACCCGGCCCTGGTGTATTTGTCTTCGCCACTCATGATGACCCCAAACAACGCCACTACCTCAACCTCTATAAATTAGGTGAAGGGCCTCTCTATAGCTTCTATACTCCTTATCACCTCTGCCATTTTGAAGTTCCCCTATCTGTGGCTCGTGCTGTCCTCTTCCGTGATGCTGTGATGGCTCCTATTGGTAAACCATTCGTAGATGTAGTCACAACTGCCAAAATCGATTTGCAAGCCGGAGAAACACTTGATGGTATTGGTTACTATATGACCTACGGTCAATGTGAAAATTCTCCCGTTGTTCAAGCTCAAAAACTATTACCAATGGGTTTAGCTGAAGGTTGTCGTTTAAAACGAGATATTCCTCGTGACCAAGTGCTGACTTACGACGATGTAGAGTTACCGGAAGGTAGACTTTGTGACCAACTCCGCGCTGAACAAAATGCTTATTTTGCTTCCGAAAAAATTCTGGCATCTGTTGGGTAAGAGTTGGTTTTGCTATCACTAGCATCAATCATTGTTAGATAAAGAGATCCCCAAATTATTAAATGATTTGGGGGTCTGAGCCTTTATATATTAAATTGAATCATTTGTGAACAATTAGATCCCCGACTTCTTAGAGAAGTCGGGGATTTGAGCCTCTCAATTTTTACAAATTAAAATTTATTCTATGTCTAAAGAAATATTTTTATCGAACAATGATTTCTTGACAGATTTCACTATTATAAATAACTTAATCAAGATAAAAAATAATATAAATATTGCCAAAAAGTATTCTAATTAACTAACAACTTAATTCTAAAACTTTATAGTGCTAAACACGAAAGTTTTAGCGGTAATTGACTAAAATATTTATCTGACAAAATTTAGTAGCAGATTGAATAAAATCTATGAAAATTGCTCTCGTCCATGATTATTTAACTCAGCGTGGAGGGGCAGAGCGCGTATTTGAATTATTATGTAAGCGCTACCCCGAAGCAGATGTTTTTACTTCTTTATACGATCCACAAAAAACCATTGATTTAGGTGAGAGGATAGTCAACACAACTTTTTTACAAAAAATTCCGGGTGCAGCTAAATATTTTAGAATGATGGCACCTTTTTACTTTCCTGCTTTTCGAGCTTTGGATTTGCAAGACTACGATTTAATTATCAGCAGTAGCACTAGCTTTGCGAAAGCTGTACGCAAACGGTCTGATGCTCGCCATGTTTGTTTTTGTCATAATGTCACCCGTTTTTTGTGGGATACAGAAACATATTTGCGAGAATATGGAGATTATAGATATTTTGCGCCATTAATTGAACAAATTTTTCAGTTGATGCGGAATGTAGACCTGAAATATGCTCAGGAACCTGACCTTTACATTGCTAATTCCAGCGTTGTCGCTAAAAGAATTCAACAGATTTATGGCAAACCAGCAATTGTAGTTAACTATCCAATTGATACCAGTAACTTTGTTTATTCAGATACCAAAGATGATTATTTTTTGGCATCTGCACGGATGATCAGTTATAAGCGACTAGATATAATCGTCGAAGCTTTTAATTGGTTGGGATGGCGGTTATTAATCTCAGGTGATGGCCCGGAACAAGCACGTTTAAAAGCCAAGGCATTAGATAATATTGAATTTTTAGGTCATGTGAGCGATCGCCAACGTAAAGACTTATTTTCTAAAGCTAAATCGGTGATTGTTGCAGCCTTAGAAGACTATGGATTAGTCCCTGTAGAAGCCAACGCTAGTGGTACGCCAGTAATTGCCTATGGTGCTGGTGGCGTTTTAGATACCCAAATTAACGGTACTACAGGAGTATTTTTTAAAAGACAAACACCAGACTCTCTACAAGCTGCATTACTAGAGTCCGGACGCATCACTTGGAATTATGAAAATATTCGTAATCATGCAGTGAACAATTTTTCAGAACCAGTATTTTTCCAGAAGGTTGAGCAACTTATTGATCAAACTTGTATAACTCATTAATTATTTATCTGGCTTGTTAGTTGTTCGTGTAGCGTCTCACAGAGAAGGATAATAAAAGTGGTTCAAACTAGTCTTAATCCCAGTGTAAATACAATTGCTGACACGGAACCGGGTTATGGACAACTATTAGCAGTTTTTATTCGCAGGTTTCCTTGGTTTGTGGCAGTATTTGTGGCTTCAATTGCTATGGCAGCAATTATGACTGCTAAGACAAAGCCTACTTATAAAAGCTCAATGCAATTGCTGGTAGAGCCTAACTATCAAGGTAAAAAAGAAACAGGCGGAGTAGAAAATCAATTTACTGAATCTAATGTAGAGATAGATACAGCTACCCAGCTAAATCTTATGCAGAGTTCAGGACTAATTCAAAAAGCAGTTGATAAGCTGCGTCGAGAATACCCAGATATTACTGTAGGTGAGGTTAAAGGCGCTTTAGCGTTAAACCAATTAAAATCCAAAGAAGATAATATCGCCACAAAAATTTTCCAAGTAGAATACACTGCTCAAGATCCCGTAAAGACACAAAAAGTGTTGACAGCTGTTCGGGAAGTTTATGTAGAATACAACAAACAACAGCAAGACGCGCGTCTGCAAAAAGGTCTGCAAATTATTCGGGAGCAGTTGAGTAAGGCTAGTGAAGAGGTAAATGCGGCTGAGTCCAACCTACAAAGATTCCGCCGCAACCAGAATTTAATCGATCCTGTAGCTCAAGCCAAAGCTTTAGAAGATGCTTTGAATAATGTTGAGCAAGAACGCCGTACAACTCGCGCTCAATATCAAGAGGCGATCGCCCGACAAAAATCTTTAGAAGAACAACTTAACCGTTCTCCCCAAAATGCTCTAGTGGCTTCTCGGTTGAGTCAGTCTACTCGCTATCAAGGCTTGCTCAACGAAATCCAAAAAACGGAACTTGCACTAGCTCAAGAACGCTTGCGCTTCACGGATGAAACTCCCAATGTGCAGAAATTGCAGGAACAATTGACTAGTCAAAAAGCTTTATTAGAACAAGAAGTAGGCAGGACTTTAGGTACAAAGTCATCTAGTGTAGTTGGTTCTAGAGATTCACTGTTAGAGCAAGGACAGTTTGGCCAAATTGATTTGAACCTTGCTAGTTCATTAGTAGAAACTCAAACAACTATAGTTGCATTAAGCGCCCGCGATCAAACTTTGGCGCAAAAAGAAACTCAACTGCGGTTTGAAATTAAACGCTTCCCACCTTTATTGGCTTATTACAATCGCATCCAACCACAGCTACAATTTAGCCGAGAAAGATTAGAGCAACTGTTAAGAGCCGAACAACAATTGCGTCAAGAACTAGCTAAAGGTGGATTTAATTGGGAAGTTGTGGAAGAACCCCACAATGGTGTGCAGTTAGGCCCCAACCTGCAACAAAATCTCTTATTAGGTGCTGTTGTGGGGTTAATGTTGGGCGGTATTGCTGCTTTCTTACGCGAAGCATCTGATGATGCTGTTCATACAACTGCTGAGTTAGAGAAGCAAGTAGCTTTACCTTTGTTGGGAACAACGCCCAAACTACCCCCAGCCAAAGCCAGAGATTCAATTATCAAGTTGCCTTTTGGTAAGCCAGAAACATCTGCACCTTGGACAATTCAGGTGCTACAGTCGCCACCACGTTGGGAATCACTAGATTTAATTTACAAAAATATTGAACTTCTCAATACTGTATCTAGCTTAAAGTCTTTGATGATTACTTCGGCGTTACCTGATGAAGCTAAATCAGGTATGGCGTTAGGTTTGGCGATGAGTGCAGCGCGGTTACACAAACGAGTACTACTGATTGATGCTAACTTACGCGATCCCAGTTTGCACGAACAGCTAAATCTGCCCAATGAACAAGGACTATCAACTTTGCTCAGTAGTGAAGTAACATTACCAAATCAGATTGGCATTCAATCTTTAGGTTCAGCCTACATCGATATTTTGACGGCGGGGCCAAAACCTACCGATCCGGCTCATTTGTTGAGTTCTCCCCGAATGATCCAACTGATGAGAACCTTTGAAGAGAATTATGATTTGGTACTGATAGATGCTCCACCAGTCTTAGGATTGGTAGATGCAATGTTGACAGCATCCTCTTGTCGGAGTGTGGTGTTGGTAGCCAGTATGGGTGTTGTGACTCGCAACCAACTTGCTCAAGCTACAGGAATGTTGAGTAAGTTAAATCTGATTGGGGTTGTCGCTAATGGCGTTTCTAGCTCTGACAGTAGTTTTGTCCAGTATCCCAAAGAATATCGTTTGGCTTTGAAACAAGCAGTAGAAAAATAGTCAAAACGATACATTCTAGATATGTGCGATCGCTCTTTTGATGGAGGCGATCGCACATATTTTTTTTGCATATTTATGCCTGGAGAAATGTCTTGATTAAACATTTTAACTGTTAAATTTAAATCTTAATTACTGAGTAAAAATTAAGTATATTTATATCAACTTTATAATTATGATAATTAAGTCGCATGATTTTAAAGACTAAATAAAGAATCAAGTTCAGTATATAGTCATTTCTACAGACTCTTATATCCTAGAGATTAAAGCTCCTTCCAAGCAGCTAAAAGACAAAAGTGGACTAGTTTTCTTCGACTCAATAAATTAACAACCAAGGTAGACCAAATCCCTCAAACTTATCCAGCATGGAGCAAAAGATTAATTGGATGATTTATCTCTACATCTATCCAATATATTTGCTACCTAGAAAATAGCGAGTTTACCTGCAAAATTTCCCCCAATATTGATTGCTATCTACCTAGTTATTATCTTTGTAGTTTCGCCATCTTCAGAACCCTAAAATTCTGCAAGATGAATACTTGAAGCATATTTTTCTTATCAGTCATCTACGAAGTTTTATAGCAATACAAGATTCAGATCAAAGTCTTTGGCATGAATCATCTTCGAGATCAGCAATTTACTATCGTACTAATCCAAAGACACATGACTAGCTCATTAGTTCGTACTCTACAGACTACTTATAGTGAAACTCCGCAAAGCACCTCATACTGCACACTACAATGGCGGCGCGGTCAGTTGTTAGTCAAGTCGCCCGATAAACTGCAACAGCCATATTTACCAGCTTTAACAAACCAGCAATTATTAATAGATTGCTTAAAACATTCCCCGGTTAATTTGGTCAGTGTAGACCCTAAAATTGGTGAGCATTGGGTAAAGTTTTGGGCGGATGCTTGTAAAGAAGCTCATAAACCCATGTTTCTTTACGGATCTTCAGAAAATTTACTGTTTAAACAAAATAGCCAACCTTGGGGATGGTTCCTGCGAATCATTGATTGGATTGCAGCTTTAGTTATGCTGCTATTACTAACTCCAGTCATAGTGGTATTGCTTGTCTTGATGCAAATTAACTCACCTGAATCTTTATTTTCTGGTGAGTGGTATGTAGGCGAACGCGGTAAGCTCTTTCAAGCGATTAAATTCTCCACTAAAAGCAAGCGCAGCGTCACACCATTAGGTCGTTGGATGCGTCAATATGGTCTCGAAAATCTACCACAATTATTCAATATACTGCGGGGTGATATGAGTTTTATGCGGTCTCGGTGTTGGACTTTAGAAACAGCAGTCCGATTGAGTACAGAAGCACAAATGCAACTTAATCAATTACCTGTCATTACAAATTCGTGGTCAGTCCAGGCAGAATCCAACTTAATAATTAATAATTCATAATTACTAATTATTGACCGATATCTTCTCTATTTAGCTCAAAATCTTTCCCAGCAGTGCGGTAATTGATGACTTCATTTGCCGCACTTAAGCTAGAGCTAAAAAATCACAGAGCATCTATAGCAACCTGTAGGAATTAGGAAATATTTGTTCAAAAACTCATGCTTGTTAAACTAAAACAACAATTAAACAATTTATTTAAGGCTAGTAAATTCTGGCAAGAAAACTATCTAATATTGCGAGAATTTAAACATTTCCGCAAAGTTGCTATATTTGCTTTAGTATTTTCCTTCTTAGCAGCTACATTTGAAGGTTTTAGTATTGGTTTTTTGCTTTCGTTTTTGCAAAATTTAACTAATCCCAATGCTAAACCTATTCAAACTGGTGTTGAGTGGTTTGATATTTGGATTTTAGCCGCCAATACTTCGGCAATTAATAGGCTATATCGGATATCTCTGTTAATTTTGTTAAGTACTTGGATACGGGCTGGGTTTAATTATTTAGCACAGGTATATACAGAAACCACTCAACTACATTTAGCCGATCGCCTACGCAAACAAATTTTTGAACAGTTACAAAGCTTGCCTCTAAGTTACTTTGCTCAAACTCGTTCTGGAGAACTGATCAATACAATTACCACAGAAATTGAGCGCATTAAACAGTGGTTTAGTGGCGCTGCATTTTTAATGACCAGAACTATAACTGCCACTGTCTACTTTATCTCTATGTTTTTGTTATCGTGG
The DNA here is from genome assembly GCF_059384975.1 of Nostoc sp. C96. NCBI lineage: Bacteria > Bacillati > Cyanobacteriota > Cyanophyceae > Nostocales > Nostocaceae > Nostoc > Nostoc sp. C96. The sequence goes on from NZ_CM182020.1 coordinate 6,159,783, forward strand.
CAGCTTTCGATTGCTTCTTTATTACTATTTACATTAGCAGGTGTAGGGTTATCTACGCTCAATGCTCGCGCTAGAGAAACCAGTTTTAGTACATCTATTGCTAATGGTCACTTTACTTCCACCGCCATAGAATTTATTAACGGAATTCGTACAGTACAAGCATTTGGCACACACAACTTTGAGCGACAACGTTTTTACCAAGCTAGTGATAATGTAGTTCATACTTCCAAAAAAGTTATCTTAATTTGGGCGCTAGTGAGACCTCTAGCTGAAAGTATAGCTAGTACAATTCTCATCGGGATGATTATTTTTGCCTTTACAGTTTTTGTGGTGAATGGCACACTCCAAGTTGCATCATTACTCACATTTTTCTTTGTGCTGTTTCGAGTTGTACCGATTATTCAAGATATTAATGGTACGCGAGCGCATCTTAGTACACTTGTCGGTGCAGCAGACAACATTAAAGATTTAGTTAGGACTGATGATAAAACCTACTTACATAATGGCAAAATCCAATTTTCTGGGTTAAAACATTCTATTGATATTGTTTCTGTAGATTTTGGTTATGACCCTAATCATTTAGTCCTCAATAACGTCACTCTGAGTATTGAAAAAGCCAAAACAACAGCACTAGTAGGAGCTACTGGCGCAGGTAAAAGTACCTTAATTGATTTAATTCCGAGATTTTATGATCCGACAGAAGGTCATGTGATGATTGATGGGGTTGATATCCCAAAATTTGATATCACTTCATTACGACATAAAATTGCAGTAGTCAGTCAAGACACATTTATTTTCAATACTTCTGTTTGGCAAAATATTGCTTACGGGACAACAGGAGCCACAGCAGCAGACGTTCGAGAAGCGGCGCGGTTAGCAAATGCTCTAGAATTTATTGAAGAAATGCCAGAAGGCTTTGATACCAAATTAGGAGATAGAGGCGTAAGATTATCTGGAGGGCAACGCCAACGAATTGCGATCGCACGGGCTTTGTTACGTGACCCAGAAATTTTAATTTTAGATGAAGCCACCAGCGCCTTAGATTCTGTCACCGAACGTTTGATTCAAGAATCTCTAGAAAAACTATCGGTAGGTCGAACAGTAATTGCGATCGCTCACCGTCTTTCTACTATTGCCAATGCTGATAAAGTCGTTGTTTTAGAACAAGGACGCATCGTTGAACAAGGTAAATATCAAGAACTCCTAGAGCTAAAAGGTAAGCTTTGGGAATATCACAAGACTCAATACGAAATGGGTCAAGCGGGGTAATAAAGTGTGAAGTATGAAGTGTAAAGTATGAAATATTATACTTCATGCTTTTCTAATATTACTCATTTCCAGTTAATAATTTTTCTATATTTTTGAGGTAAATTAAATGGTAAATATTGGCTACCATGCCGCCAGAACTCAAGGGCAATTTATCAGCAATTTATATACAAAATTAGTTGCTAAAATTAGCAAGTTCCCTATTAAACAATCTCGCAAGGCTGATATTAACGTTTATTCTTTTTCTTGTGAACGAGATTTACCTGTACAAGTTGCCAGCATTCGCTCATTTATTCGTCATGTTGGCATTCCCAATAAATTTACCATCATCTCTGATGGTAGCTATACAATAAATTCTCGGAATATATTATGCCAGATTCACCCTTTTGTAGATGTTGTTGATTGGAAAGATCTAGCTAATCCACAAATCCCTCATTATATTTTTGACTATGCCTTGAATCATCCCCATCGCCCCACAATGGCTATGTGGAGAAGATTAGCTGCATTGATGTCACTCGATATTACAGAGCCAACAATTTACACCGATGCTGATATTTTGTTTTTTCCTGGGGCGACGGATTTAATTAAATTATGTGCATCTGAGGATAGTTCTACTTGGTATTTACCTGATTGTAAACCTTCTTTAGATGAGCGCATTCTTTTAGAAGCTACTGACAAACTCAATCCGGTAAATGCAGGCTTTTTTATTCTCAAAAAACAACTAGATTGGTACAAGCCGCTAGAAAGAGTAGAAAAATTTGTCGATTCACCTATCTTTTATACAGACCAAACTGTAGTGCATTTAGCTATGCACAATGACGATGCTAAACCATTGGCGGGAGATAAATATATTATCAACGTAGATGATCAATTTGTTTATCCTGACCGTTATGCTGCTAAACATATTGCCTTAAGACATTATGTGAACGATGTCAGACACAAATTTTGGTTTAATGTCGGTTTATAAAATGAGCAAAAACGTAACCAATACAGAAATGATTCATCACTGTACTAACACTAATATAAATGGTGGAGGAGGAATTGAAACTTATGTAGCTTCTTTAGTAAATGCTCGAATTATTGAAGTTAGCGATCGCCCTCTGGATTCTATTCAGACAGTGGATCAAAAGCAGTTCAAATTACTGCATATTCACGACCCAGAATTTTTAGCAGATTTACGCGAAGAATGTCCGGCCATTTTTACCTTGCATAATCACTGTAGTTATTGTCCGAGTGGGACAAAATATTTAGCAGACCGAGACAAAATTTGCGATCGCGTGATGAATCCTCTTGGTTGTGTGTGGGGTCATCTGGTTGATGGTTGTGGTAGTCGGCGACCCAAAAAAATTCTGGGTAATTGGTGGAATGCTTACAATCCGCTGAATAACCTGAAAAAACTCAAAATTCCCGTAATTGCTAACAGTGAATATGTGCGTCAGCAAATTATCCAGGCGGGGATATCACCAGAACGAGTTATAACGCTGCGTTGTGGTGTGCAATTACCCAAAGTTGCGACAGAACCTTTGACTCGGACAATTTATCAAAATCAGCGAATTTTGTTTGCTGGTCGGATTGTTCCTGACAAAGGTTTAGAATGGCTACTCAAAGCCTTAGCCAAAACTGAGCAACATATCCATTTAGATATTGCTGGTGATGGTTGGGATAAGGCCAATATGGAAAAATTAGCTGATGATTTGGGTTTAAGCGATCGCATTATTTGGCATGGTTGGTGTAACACCGAACAATTAGAAACCCTTTATCAACAATGCTTGGCGGTGATTTTTCCCAGTCTTTGGCCTGAACCTGCGGGTTTTGTCACCTTAGAAGCTTACGCACGTTATCGACCTGTTATTGCTAGTGCTGTCGGCGGAATTCCCGAACACCTACAAGATAACAAAACCGGGATTTTAGTTTCGCCTAATCATGTTGCACAGTTAGCTGCTGCAATTAATGAATTAGCCACAAATTATGCCAAAGCTAGATTAATGGGTGAAAAAGGTCAAGCTTGGTATCAAGCAGAATTTACGATTGATGTTCATGTTCAGCGGTTGACAGAAATTTATGCCCAAACTATCGCTGAATTTTATGCTAGAACTAACAACTTAAATTTATGTCAATAAATAATAATTTACAAGAACCTCTGGTTAGTGTAATTATTCCCACTTACAATCGCCCAGAGTATCTCAAACAGGCGATCGCCAGCGCCGTTCACCAAACTTATCAAAATATTGAAATTATTGTTTCCGATAATTGTAGTGATGTAAATCCTCAACCAATTATCGAATCTTTTAACGATGCACGCATTAGATTTTGGCGACATCCAGAAAATATTGGGATGTTGTCTAATCAAATGAATGCTTTTAAAATGGCACGGGGCAAATATGTTGCTAGTCTCCACGATGATGATATGTGGAATGAAGATTTCTTAGCCAAACTCGTACCAATTTTAGCAGCTAATCAAAAGTTAGTTTTGGCTTTTTCTGATCAATATATCATTGATGGCAATGGCAACATTAATTATGTAGGCACTGAAGAAAATACCCGTGGTTTTAAGCGAGATATCCTAGCATCAGGTATCCATAAAGACTTTACCAAAATCGGTTTAATTGATAAAAGTATTCCCACTGCTGCATCTTGTTTAATTCGTAATCATATAATTAACTGGGATAGCATTCCCCAAGCAGTAGGGGGAATGTGGGATTTATATTTAACTTACCTCTGCTCTATTTCTGGTTATAGTGCTTACTATTATCCCGAAAGATTAACGCGCTATCGCGCCCATGATCAAACTGACACTATGCTCAGTGGGAGTAAAAATGCCGCAGCGAAAATTCGCAAAGCCCAAAGCGAAATATTTTGCTACAAAATCTTTATGGAAGATAGCCGACTGCAAGAATTTCATGATTATTTTCATAGTAAATGGTTAGATGCCCATACAACTTTAGGGATTGGTTTACTGCGGAATAAGCAAATAAAAGCAGCCCGTCCTTATTTATGGCAAGCAATCAGAAAACAAAAATTGAATTTGAGAACTCTAGTAGCATTGGTACTCGGTTTTACTCCACCACCATTAGCTAATCAATTGCTGGGAGTATTAAAATAAATGAAACTTTGCATTGTTACCCACAAAATAAAAAAAGGTGATGGTCAAGGTAGAGTCAACTATGAAGTTACTCAAGAAGCAATTCGCCGTGGTCATCACTTAATATTATTAGCAAGTGAAGTTGCGCCAGAAATTGAGCAAAATAGTCAAGTTACCTGGGTGCCAATTTCTGTTGATGGTTATCCTAGTGAGTTTATTCGTAATTTTATCTTTGCTCAGAAAACGTCTGCTTGGTTGCAAAAAAATCGCGCTGAAATCGATTTATTAAAAATCAACGGTGCAATTACAAAAATTGCTGCCAATGTGAATGCTGTACATTTTGTCCACAGTTCTTGGTTGCGATCGCCTGTGCATATTTCCCGCATTCGCCGCGATGTTTATGGTTTTTACCAGTGGTTGTACACCGCTTTAAATGCCCGTTGGGAAAAACAAGCTTTTCAACGCGCTCAGGTTGTTGTTGCCGTCTCTGAGAAAGTTGCCCAAGAATTAACGAATATTGGCGTACCGCGCGATCTCATTCGGGTAATTGTTAACGGTGTAGATTTGCAAGAATTTCAGCCTGGTGTCACCTCTCGCCAAAAATTAGGTTTACCAGAGGACGTAAATTTAGGATTATTTGCCGGAGATATCCGTACACCACGGAAGAATTTAGATAGCGTTTTACAGGCCTTGGTGCAAGTTCCTAATTTGCACCTAGCTGTTGTCGGGAGTACCGATGGTAGCCCCTTTCCCCAGTTAGCGGCTGATTTAGGAATTAGCGAACGGGTACATTTTCTCGGCTATCGCCGTGATATCCCGGAAATTATGCGGTCAGTTGATTTGTTTGTGTTCCCCTCCCGTTATGAAGCTTGCACCTTGGTCTTGTTAGAAGCCCTCGCCTCTGGATTACCTGTGATTACAGCCACAGCCACCGGGGGTGCAGAGTTAGTTACGCCGGAATGTGGGATTGTTTTACCAGATTCAGACGATGTTGAGGCCTTAGCCGCTGCGTTGTCATCTTTAGTAGGCGATCGCACCTTGATGCAACAAATGGATCAAGCCGCCCGCGCCGTCGCCGAACAATACAGTTGGTCAACTATGGCTCAAACCTATATGGATCTATTTGAGGAGTTACAAAAGCATGAAGAACACAGTTCTCATCCCCACTTATCGCCGTCCTCTAGATCTATCTCGTTGCCTTTCGGCACTGCAAGCGCAAACTAAACCAGTCGATCAAGTAATCGTCGTTGTCCGCGATACAGATACCCAAACTTGGCAATTTCTCCAAGCTTTTCCAGCCAATCATCTGCCGTTACAAACAGTCACAGTCGCTATCCCTGGAGTAGTAGCCGCCCTCAATGCTGGACTCGCCGCAGTTGAGGGAGATGTTTTATCTATTACAGATGATGATGCTGCACCTCATCCTGATTGGTTAGAGCGAATTAACGCGCACTTTCTCGCAGATAGTAGAATTGGCGGTGTCGGTGGGCGTGATTGGATACATCACGGTGACAAAATTGAAAACGACTCTCGTGCTGTGGTGGGTGAATTGCAGTGGTTTGGGCGGATTATTGGCAACCATCACCTTGGTGTCGGTGAACCACGCTTTGTTGATGTTCTCAAAGGTGTGAACATGAGTTTCCGTACCCAGGCGATCGCCAAATTACGTTTTGACGAAAGAATGCGAGGTACAGGCGCACAGGTACATTTTGAAATGGCCTTGACCCTCACCTTAAAACGCGCTGGTTGGCAGATGATTTATGACCCCCAAATAGCAGTTGATCATTATCCTGCCCAGCGATTTGACGAAGACCAACGCAACAACTTTAATGCGATCGCTCAAATTAACTTAGTTCATAACGAAACCCTAGTTTTACTAGAACATTTATCACCATTGCGCCGCCTCATCTTCTTGGTATGGGCAATCTTAGTCGGCACAAGAGATTGTTTCGGCTTTATCCAATGGCTAAGATTTTCCCCCAATCAAGGCCGACTTGCCACCCGCAAATTATTCGCCTCCTGGCGCGGACGCTGGCAAGGTTGGCAGACATGGCAAACCGAGATCAGGGGGCAGGGGTGCAGGGGTGCAGGGGGAGTAAAAGAACTCATGACTATTGACCCTTCGGGTGACGCTCCTGCGTCGCTAACGCTGCGCTAACGCCAGTTGCTTCTCCTAATCGGAGACGCTGCGCGAACAAGTCGGGTAACCCGACGACACTTGCTACAAGTCGGCAAAGCCGCCCACCGCAGTGTCTCCCCAACGCACTGGCTCACCAATGACAAATGACAAATTAGTATGATTTCTCAATCTTTACTATTCAATAGCTTTTTACAAACTCCATTTTCACCCCGACAGCGATCGCTACAAGGTTGGATAGCAATTATCGGCTTTGTATTGCTGAGTTTAACTTGCTACTTTGCTGGTGCGGCTGGAATGTTACGCCTAATTTATCCCGCGACAGCCTTATTAGTAGCGATATTTTTATACCTACGTCATCCAATTTTATACATTGGCTTTACTTGGTGGATGTGGTTCCTGACACCCTTAGTTGCCCGTTTAATTGACTACCGAGTTGGCTGGGATCCCACCCGCCAGATTTTGATCGCACCTTATTTAGTGGTGTTTGTCACAATTGCAACCTTCTTACGCCACTTCCCTCAAACTTATCGTCAGGGAGGTTTACCTTTTATTTTGGCTTTTATCGGTGTAACCTATGGTTTTCTTGTAGGTTTAATTTACAATACCCCAATTCCCGTAGCTCGTGGCTTGCTAGACTGGCTCAGTCCGATCATTTTTGCTTTTCACTTATTCATGAACTGGCGAGATTATCCTAGCTATCGCCAGAATTTACAGCGTATATTTCTTTGGTGTGTGTTACTAACTGGTGCTTACGGCATATATCAATTTGTCGTTGCCCCTGAATGGGATAGATATTGGCTAATAGAATCAAAATTGTTTACGAGTTCTGGCAACCCTGTACCATTTGGAATGCGTGTTTGGAGTACATTGCATTCGGTTGGCCCGTTTGGTGCAGTGATGCAGGCAGGCCTGTTGTTATTATTTACCAGTTCAGGCCCCTTAATTTTTCCGGCTTCAGCTGTTGGTTACTTGTCGTTTTTGCTGACACAAGCACGTACTAACTGGGGAGGCTGGTTATTCGGAGTAATTATGATTATGGGTTCCGTCAAAGCCCGTATTCAAATGCGGCTAATCATCCTAATTTTAGTCATAGCTGCTTGTGTTGTACCGTTGACCACTATCGAGCCAATTTCTGATGTTGTGGCAGCTCGTTTGGAAACTTTTACAAATCTTCAAGAAGATAGTAGCTTTAAAGATAGATCGGGAAGTTACGACAGAAACCTCAGTTTAGCTCTCTCTAATTTATTAGGTAATGGCCTAGGAAATACTTGGAAAGTCAATGAAAAAACTGGTCAAATCGAAGTTTTTGTGATTGACAGCGGTATTTTAGATATGTTTTTTACCCTTGGCTGGTTTGGAGCCATATTTTATTTAGGTGGATTAACCTTAATATTTTTCAGCGTTGCTAATTACACAGAAGCACGCTTTGATAGTTTTATTAGTACAGCCCGTGCCATTGGTTTAAGTGCTGCTGCCCAGTTGGTTATTGGTAGTGGGATGCTGAGTATTGCCGGTATGATTCTTTGGGGATTTTTAGCTATGGCTATGGCAGGACACAAATACCACAAATCTCAAAACATAACTCAACTTCCACAGAGGTCAACTACATGAAAGTGATGATTCTCATGCCATTGGCTGAACAACGTGGCGGCAGTGAAATGACTTTCTGGGATCTGTTGCAACAAGGACGAAATCGTGGGATTGAGTGGTTGGTAATCTTTGGCGAGGATGGTTCTTTAGTCAAACAAGTGCGATCGCTTGGCATTGATGCGCGAGTTGTGCCTGGTGGTCGTGTTCGCCAATTACACCGTCTAGTTGCCACAGCTATCAAAATAGCAGTCATAGCTAAACGCGAACGGGTAGATGTGATTATCAGTTGGATGTGGCTATCCCACTTAACTGGGGGATTGGCAGGACTAATAGCAGGTAAACCGACACTGTGGTATCAACAAGAAACACCCGATGGGAAGAACTTTTTAAAACGCTTAGTTAATCTTATGCCAGCGCGTGGTGTAATCACTATTACCAAAGCTATTCAAGCAGCACAATCAACAATTACACCTCGACTACCAGTACATTTGGTATATCCGGGGGTAGCTTTAGATCGTTTTGATACTTCTATTTTGCCGACTCCTGCTCAAGCGCGCCAAAAGTTAGGTTTACCATCACAAGGGGCGCTAATTGGGATTGTGGGAAGATTGCAACGCTGGAAAGGAATGCACGTACTTGTACAAGCAATGCCAAAAGTTTTGCAGAAATATCCTGATGCTCATTGTGTATTGATTGGTGGTAAGCACGATTTAGAACCTGACTACGAAGAGTTTCTCAAGTCAGAGATAGCAAATTTAGGGTTGCAAGAAAAAATCATTATGCCAGGACTGCAACGCAACATTCCCGAATGGGTGCAAGCAATGGATGTTTTTGTTCATGCTTCTGATAAAGAACCATTTGGGATTGTGATTATTGAAGCGATGGCGTTGGGTAAACCTGTAATTGCTGGTGATGCTGGCGGCCCCACCGAAATTATTACCGATGGCATTAACGGCTTATTAACACCTTACGGTGATCCAGAGGCATTGGCGATCGCAATTCTCCGCTACCTAAATGAACAAGATTTTGCCCAAAATGTCGCCCTCGCTGCACGCCAACGCGCCCTAGATTTTTCTACTCAGAATTATGCTCAAAATTTCATTAATACTCTGCGTTCTCTGATGCCTAGCGTTTCGTAAATATAGCTAAATATCGAGATGCTCAGATCCCCGACTTCTTGAAGAAGTCGGGGATCTTTTATTTCACGCATAATTCTTGGTAAATAATTTTGTCTTTAAGGTTACTAATTACCAGAGAATAATATAGCTTGAGAAAATTGTAGTGCATCAGGAGGCTTGCAGGGTGGAGCAGGCGAGTATAGGGCAAACTCATTTACAATTCAGGAAATTCTCAGCCAACAAGCTTATTCTGTAATGCAATTGGGAGTAAATACTTTTATCATGTGCCGTTTACTTGCCTATCTTGGTTCGCCTGTATCTTTGGAACATCTTCTGTATAAACCAGAACATTCTTTGATTGTTCAAAGTTACCAACCCCGCGAAATGACTTCTGGGGTAGTAAATGCAGATGGTTTTGGCATGGGTTGGTATCATACTCATAAAGATACTGCTCCCTACATCTATAAAAATACATCGCCGATTTGGAATGATATTAACTTACCCCATCTCAGTCGTTACGTTGAATCAAAGTGTATTTTGGGTTATGTACGTAGCGCTACAATAGGACAAGCCGTAGATTTTACCAATTGTCAGCCATTTAATCATGAAAATTGGCTATTCTTGCATAACGGATTCATTGAAAATTTTCGGCAAACATTACACCGCAGAATTCGTAGCACGTTAACACCCGATTTTTACGACAAAATTTATGGAAGTACCGATTCTGAACATTTATTTGCGTTGTTACTTTCTCAGCGTCAAATTAACAAACATCGTCCCCCCGAATATGCACTACGCGCTACTTTGTTAGGCATTGCTGAGTTAGCAAAACGTCATCAAATCAAGGTTTTAGCAAACATAGTTTTAAGTGATGGAAAACGCTTGATAGCTTCGCGTTTTTCTGTTAGTTCACCAAATCCATCTTTGTACTGGATACGAGATGATCTAAATTTTCCGAACTCTGTAATTATTGCTTCGGAACCTTTATTTCCTGGTAATTGGAACCCTTGCCCAGAGAATAGCATCATCACTGTGGGAGAAGACTGTGATATCAAAATTGAGCAAATCTACTAGCACCAAAGAATTTATTTATTATGCTTTAAATGATTGCCGCAGAAAAACTTTAAAGCTAATTGATGATTTAGACGATAATACATTTCGTAATCAATATCATCCTGATTTTAGTCCTGTTGGCTGGCACTTAGGACATATTGCTTACACTGAGTCGTTATGGTTGCTAGAACACAGTGCAGGTTTAAGGTGTTTATTTCCCCAATACCGTAAGTTGTTTGCAGCCGATGGTTTACCCAAATGTGAACGTGTCCAATTACCCAATTTAGAGGAAATTGGTGATTACTTGCAGACAGTGCGAGACAAAGTGCTGCAATATTTAGAAGTCGCTGATATTGAACCGCAAGAACGTCTCTGGCGGTTTTTAATTCAGCACGAAAGTCAACACTGTGAAATTCTCAGCTATGTGTGGGAATTGTCAAAAATAACAAAGGGTGCAGAGGGGAAATTCTTCTCTCCCTTGCCCCCTGCCCCCTGCCCCGTTTCCTCTTACTATTCAGCACTCAGTACTCAAATGGTGATGATTCCCGCTGGGGAGTTTGAGCAGGGAAATAATTCTCTGGATGCGTTGGATAATGAGAGTCTTTGTCATCGAGTATATCTGGATACTTATTGGATTGACCGTTACCCAGTGACTTGCGGGCAGTATCGGGAATTTATGAGGGCGGGAGGCTATGAAAATTCTGGATGGTGGTCGAAAGCGGGGTGGCAATGGCTACAAACAGCACAGGTAACACAACCACTTTATTGGCATAGCGATCGCAGTTATGATAATCATCCAGTCTGTGGTGTGAGTTGGTACGAAGCTGAAGCATACTCGCGGTTTGTTGGCAAGCGTTTACCTACAGAAGCCGAATGGGAAAAAGCCGCTAGTTGGGACGCGCAAGCTAAACGTCGCCGCACCTATCCTTGGGGTGAAGAAATGCCCACACCTAAATATTGTAATTGCGATCGCCTGATATCTCAGACCACCCCAGTTAATGCTTACCCTGAAAGCAAAAGCGTATATGGCTTATTTGATACTCTGGGTAATGTTTGGGAATGGACAGATTCTTGGTTTGCACCATACCAAGGTTTCCAAAGTTACCCTTATGTGGGTTATTCTCAAGTTTATTTTGACAACCAACACCGGGTATTAAAAGGTGGTAGTTGGGCAACTCGTCCGTGGGTATTACGTGCTAGTTTTCGTAATTGGTATCATCCTAACGTACGTCAAATCTTTGCTGGGTTCCGCTGTGCTACAAGTTTTAATTAACGAAAACTTATGGTGTTTTTAGTGGTAAATACGCAAATTTAGTGTTAAACCTTGAGTAATCTAGCTCAAGCGTGATGTTATCAGCTATGGCTGTGTGTTTCACTAGCTAGAAGAAAGTTTGTGCTGACCAATAATCTACTACTGCAACTCTGCGGAGGTTAAATGACAATATCTAAAGCTGTCACCAGCAAAGTTACTTCCCTCAAAAGCATTGAAGAACGGTTGCAAATACAGCGTTTGATAGAAGCAACACGAGTAGTTACATCAACTGCTGGGAGTGATGTAGTGAAGGGATTAACTCAAATCCCCAAATCCTTACCCCCATATTACTTTTATGACGACCAAGGATCTGATCTATTTGAAGAAATCTGTGAGTTGCCTGAATATTACGTCACTCGCACAGAAACAGCAATTTTAGAACAGTGTGCTGGTGAAATTGCCAAGCTTACAGGTGCTTGCGAATTAGTTGAACTTGGTAGTGGTAGTTCTACAAAAACCCGAATTTTGCTGGATGCTTACCAAAAGTTAGGTTATCTTCAGCGCTATTTGCCAATAGATGTTAGTGCTGGAATGTTGGAAAATAGCGCGAGAAAGTTACTCAGAGATTATCCGGGATTGCTAGTTTACGCACTGGCTGGAACTTATGAAATGGCTTTAGCACAACTCCCGCCAAAACATTCACCGAGTAGAATTATTGGGTTTATTGGTAGTTCTTTGGGAAATCTCAAACCCGAAGAGTGTGATGCTTTCTTTTTACAAATTACCAATGCTCTGCAAGTAGGCGAATATTTCTTACTAGGAGTAGATTTACAAAAACCAAAAGAAATTTTGGAACCAGCTTACAACGATCGCCAAGGTGTGACAGCAGCGTTTAACATCAATATGCTGGAGCATTTAAATCGCAGATTTGAAGGCGATTTTGATACAACCCAGTTTGAACACTGGGCGTTTTATAATGAAACTGCCCATCAAATTGAGATGCACTTACGAAGCTTGCGATCGCAAACTGTACACTTAAAATCTCTCAACCTCACCGTTAATTTTGCCCCAGACGAAACTATTTTGACGGAAATATCGCGCAAATTTAACCTAGAAAGTATTCAACAACAACTCAAAACACAAGGTTTAGTTCCCATTAAAACCTGGACAGACTCAAATCAATGGTTTGGTTTGTTGTTATGTCAGTTGCAATCTGTCTAACGCTTAATACAGTTCAGTTAACGTTTTAAGTTTTTGAAGATTCCCCCAACCCCCCTTAAAAAACAGGGGGGCTAATAAGCATCTTTTATTAAGATGTCGCCACAGCGATGACTAAACAAATGAGTAATAAACCAAATAATAATAGCCAAGTTTGATTACGTTTTAACCAACCTTGAAAAGTTGTACCAAAACTGCTGTTATGATGCTGCTGTTCTTGCTGTAACTTGTATTCGCCAATGTTTTGATAAAGGGTACATTCTTTGGCGTTGGGACGTTGGGGAAAGTTGCAAGTGTCGTCTGCGTGATAGGTGCAACTATCACACAAATACTCATCCCCACTAGCACGGTGCAAGGGAATACCGGGATGGCCGAAGGCTTTGAGTGTGGTTCGACAATAGGGACAGGTAATAGCCTGACTCTCAACAATTTGATGGCAACGGGGACAAGATACAGTAGCCACAACTTGACCACAAATAAGTAAACACCCTGATCTTAGCGAAACTTTCGTTTATCGGGATAAACAGGCTACGGGGAAATCTACTTCTTACTTTTGCCTTCTTACTTTTGCCTTTTTACTTTTGCCTTGTCGTACTATCCCAAAAATAGTTTGTATGCCAAATTCTGGCTTTCATCCCAATATTGATAACCAAGGGTATCGAGAAAGGCTTGCCATTCTTGCATTTCATGGGGTGGTACCTGCATCCCCACAACAATGCGCCCATAGTCTGCGCCGTTGTTGCGATAGTGGAACATACTGATATTCCAGTTGGGACTCATGGAACCGACAAACTTCATCAACGCGCCAGGACGTTCAGGAAACTCAAACCGATAAAGTAATTCATTGTGGGCGAGGTGTGAGTGTCCACCAACCATGTGGCGTAAATGTAATTTGGTAAGTTCATCATCGGTTAAGTCGATGGTTTTAAAACCGCAAGTTTCAAAAGTTTCTAGCATCTTGGCTTTGTCAGCACGGTTTTGAATTTGCACACCAACAAAAATATGTGCTTCCTTTTCATCGGCAATGCGATAGTTAAACTCAGTTAAGTTGCGTTGACCGATACATTCGCAAAACTTCCGCAGACTACCTTGTTCTTCGGGAATGGCGACTGCAAATATGGCTTCCCGGCGTTCACCCAACTCGGCGCGTTCGGCGACAAACCGCAGGCGGTCAAAATTCATATTTGCACCGCAAGCCACAGCAACTAAGGTTTGTCCTTGAATTTGTTCGCGTTCGACGTAGGCTTTGGCAGCTGCGATCGCCAATGCCCCCGCAGGTTCTAAAATAGAACGGGTATCTTCAAAGACATCTTTAATTGCTGCACAGGTATCATCTGTATCCACCAAAATAATTTCATCTACATATTCTTGGCACAGGCGGAAGGTTTCTTCCCCCACTTCGCGCACTGCTACCCCATCCGCAAACAACCCAACTTGCGATAACCGCACCCGTTTCCCGGCTTTTAATGATTGGTTCATGGCATCCGCATCAACAGGTTCCACACCAATAATTTTAATTTCTGGACGTAACCGTTTGACATAAGCCCCAATTCCCGAAATCAAACCACCGCCACCAATAGCCACAAAAATTGCGTGAATGGGTTGTTGATATTGTCGCAAAATTTCCATACCGATGGTTCCCTGACCAGCAATTACATCAGGGTCATCAAAAGGATGAATAAAGGTTAAGCCTTTTTCTGCTTCTAATTGTCGCGCATAAGTGTATGCGTCATCGTAGGTATTACCATGCAAAACAACTTGTCCACCCCTAGCTTTAACTGCATCTACTTTTACTTGGGGTGTTGTGACAGGCATAACGATAATAGCAGTTGTTCCTAAGCGGCTGGCAGCTAAAGCCACACCTTGAGCATGATTTCCCGCCGAAGCCGCAATGACACCCTGTGCTAACAAATCTGGCGGTAAGTTGGCCATTTTGTTGTATGCACCCCGCAGCTTGAAAGAAAACACCGACTGCATATCCTCTCGCTTTAATAGCAGCTTGTTATTCAGTCTCTTGGAAAGATTTGGGGCATACTCCAGAGGGCTTTCTTGGGCAACATCGTACACACGGGCGGTCAGGATTTGTACTAGATAGTCGCAGAGCATGGTGTCAAAGGGTAGCAGATGCCAGATAGATGTTAATTTTACGGCACTTGTGTACTCAGATTCCTGACTTCTTTGAGAAGTCGCGGATCTTTTCGCTGGAAAATAGTTGTTGTAGAGATACAACAACTAAATTGTGTCTGGGTCTATATTTAATTCTCGTAATTTCGCAGCTAAACGTTCTGCAACTTCTTCTGGTGTCGGAATTAATTTGCCTGAAGGTGTAAAAAATCGCAATAATCCTTGATGAATTCCTAAATATAAATTTAACTGTTGACTCCACAAATGCCCTTGAGGATTTGGTTCTAAGGGTTGATACACTCCATCTAACAAATGATACCCGGCAAATTCTAAACTCTCTGGGTCAAACCAAAAATAATCAGGAGTACGAAAAGTATCTTGATAAATCTGTTTTTTTAAACCTTTATCGGTATCCGCAGTTTTTGGCGACAGAACTTCGACAATTATGTTAGGATACTTGCCCTCTTCTTGCCAAACTACCCAACTTTTTCTTGTTCGGCGTTCAGTTCCTAGCACTACAAAAAAATCTGGGCCGCGAAAGTCTTCCGATTTGCGCTGGTTAGGACTGTAGTAAATTGTTAGGTTAGCGGCTGCGTAAAAGTCTTGTTTGTCCCGCCACAACCATTCCAGACATTTCAAAAGTAAGATGATCTGTCGTAGATGCAGTTCAGTTTCCAACGGAGGCTCATCACTATATAAGTCACCAGGGGGAAAGATAACATCTTCTGGTGTGTCTTGACGAGTGTTGAAATCTTGAGCAAGAGACATAGGGGGGATGAAGTTATCTGGGTATGTGTCTAGTGTAATGGCTGGTGATGCGGTGCGATCGCTATACTAACTAGCAGTGGCACAGCATCATACAAAATCAATGGGTGCAGCAATTATTATTTTTCTCATCCTGGGATTGATTGTCACCGCGATTTTTATCAGTCCCATTTTGACTAAACAGCGGCGAAATCGCATTAAAAAGCGTCCTTTTCCGCCCCTTTGGAGTGCTGTTATTGAGAATAATCTCCCGATTTACTTACGCCTAACTCCCGAAGAACGCCGACGACTGCAAGGACATATTCAAGTCTTTTTAGCAGAAAAACAATTTATTGGCTGTCAAGGCTTGCAAGTCACAGCAGAAATGAAAATTATGATTGCGGCTGTTGCTTGTTTACTGCTACTAAATGAACGCGGCGCATACTTTCCTAAATTGCGTTCAATTTTGATTTATCCCAGCACTTATTTTGTCAATCAAACTGTGGCAGTGAGTGATTATGTTGTAGAAGAAAGACGCGATGCCAGACTAGGGGAATCTTGGGTGAAAGACCAAGTAATTTTATCTTGGGAACAGGTGCAACGAGACACTCAAAATTGGAATGATGGACATAATGTTGTGCTGCATGAATTTGCTCATCAATTAGACCAAGAAGATGGTAAAGCTGAAGGTGTGCCGATTTTGCCCAATAAATCAGATTATCTTGTTTGGGCGCAGGTAATGACAGCAGAATATCAACAACTCTGTAATGATCTTCAACAAGATAGCAAAACTGTCATTGATAGTTATGGTGCGACTAATCCTGCCGAATTTTTTGCCGTGGCGACGGAGACTTTTTTTGAAAAGCCACAGCAATTGTTAGAGAAGCATTCAGCGCTTTATGAATTATTAAACAGATACTATCAAGTCAATCCTGAGTATTGGATTTAATCAAGATATCCTTGTGCTAGTCAATCAATATTCAGTCTGACGATTTTATAGGATGCAGCAGCAGCGCAAATATTAATTTTTTGCAGTCCATTACGCAGGTATTTGACTAAAAAGTTGTTGTGGATAATATAAGTTGTTGCATAATTCTGCGGGATAAGCTCTCTTACTTGTTTAACTAAATTGGTAAAGTCTTGTAGTGGTTCATTGGATACACTTCTACCAAGCCACATCAAGGCTATTAATTCTGCTTTTTCTTCCTCAGAAAATTCCTCAATATATTTGTGTAATATGATTAATGAACATTTTCCAGTGGTGTGGAAATCATCTAAATAATTAGACAATTTATCTAAAAATGTTTCAACTGGTTTTATTCTTCCAGAACCTCTTGATCCATAAACTAATTCAGCTATTTCTAGAAGCTTATCTATTTTATTTATTGGCAAAAATATCATATATCTATGTATTGATTAAATTCAAAAATCACAAATAAAAGTTTCCTAATGCAAAAACATAATAACTAATTAATCCTTCAATTTATACTTAATTATGACAGTTTAGTGTTTGAATTTAAGTCTTACCAACAGTTTGAAATGTATAATATAATGTATAACGTTTGAGTTTGTCACAAAAATTCAAAAATTTGAGAGGTTCTTTAGAATTTTGTATAACTTTCAAGTAGTAAAATGTTAGTATCACAGAGAAAACTATAAGATTGCAGATATTAATAAAAGTTAAAATTCAGGATCTGGGGAGCAGGTTTTTTGTCCTATGGTCAAGCGATCGCTCCAAGCATCACTTAAGGGGATTCAAGAGGCTAAAAGAGCATTTGTACGCAAGGGGTGGACACAAGACAACCTAGCTGGAGAAATTAACATAAAGACTAGACAACCGATTTGGCGATTTTTTAGCGGTCGTCCGGTTGAGCGTCATACCTTTATAGAAATTTGCGCGGTGCTGGAATTAAATTGGCGGGAGATTGCGACTAATCCCCCAGCAGAATTTCTTGACCGAGAAGAATTACGCCAGCCCCCTGTCTGGGATATTGATACACTAGTGCAACAAGTGCGATCGCAGCGCTTCGAGAAAATTCAAGACCAGTGTGGTATTTTGCAGTTATTGGATATTAGCCATCCTGTGGCGATCGATGACATATATATAGATGTGAATATTCTGGAGGACATTCCTAGTTTTCAGTATTTAGAAATTACAGAACTACAAAACCTTGATCCCAAAGAATTTGACCGGGTTGGCTTAGGTGAAGTATCTCAGAAACAAATACCGGGTAAACGGGCAGTTGAAACATACTCTAAGCTAAGAGTACTCGGCAAACCAGGGGTAGGTAAAACTACTTTTTTGCAACATCTGGCCATTCAGTGCAACCAGGGCGCATTTGCGGTTAATCAAGTACCAATCTTTATCACACTGAGAAATTTCGCCCAAGAGTCTAAAGTTACGAACGAGTTCAGCCTATTAAATTACATCCGCCAAGAGTTCCTCACATCTGGTATTTCCGATACCTCAGTCATCGAAACCTTACTCAATGCAGGCAGAGTATTATTGTTGCTGGATGGTATGGATGAAGTTCTCAACCAACAGAGCAATGCTGTCTTAAGCGAAATTCGCTCTTTTTCAGATAAATATCATAAAAATCAGTTAGTCGCTACCTGTCGTACAGCATCTCAAAGACTGAGACTCCGAGGCTTTACCGATGTTGAAATTGCCCCGTTTACCTCAGAACAAATCCAAGCCTTCGCGCAAAAATGGTTTGTAGCTTTTACCAAGACCAACACTGAAGATGGTCAAGCCCAGTCCGTTGAGTTTATTCAGAAACTAGACTTAGATGAAAACTGGCAATTCCGCCAACTCGTCGTTACACCTTTATTTCTGCATCTTGCCTGCTGGGTATTTCACGGTCAAGAAAAATTTCCCACTAAGCGCACTGATTTTTATAAGCAAGGTTTAGATTTGCTATTGGGTAAATGGGATGAAGCCAAAGGTGTGGAACGGGATGAAGTTTACCGGGGATTCTTATTACCGCAAAAGTTCAAGTTATTGAGTCAAATTGCCGCAGCCACATTTGAGCAGGGTCAGTACTTTTTTGAGCAACGCATCGTTGAGCAATACATTGGTGACTATATTCAAAATCTCACTAACGTGTCAATGGATGCAGATGAACTGCAAATAGAAAGCGAAGCCGCGCTGAAGGCGATAGAGGCGCAACATGGGTTACTAGCAGAAAGAGCGCGGGGAATTTTCTCCTTCTCCTATCTGGCGTTTCAAGAATATTTTACAGCGCGAAAAATTGTTGCCAGCCATAATTTACAGGCATTTGAGCAAGCAATGGGAGGATTAGTTAGTCACATCACTGACCCACACTGGCGCGAAATCTTCTTGTTGACAGCTACCATGCTGCGGAGTGCGGACTCTTTGGTACAGTTAATGAAGCAGCAAATTGATGCCCTAGTAGCCCAAGACCCTTATATACAAGAGTTTTTAACTTGGGCAAGCCAAAAATCTCGCACTATTCCCAGCCAACCAAAAGATGCGACAGTCCGAGCATTTTACCTCGCCTTGAGTCGGACTCCCCGCGTAGCACCTCACTTTGCCTTAGCCAGCAGCCTTGACCAAGGGATGTTTCTCGATGCAGCCTTAGATAACCTGCTGCTAGAGTGTGCAATGGAGGAGAGTCAGGACTTTGCCCACTTCCACGCCTGTGGAGATGCTCTCTCGAACATTCTGGGTATTGTTCTTGATGTTGGACTCTCTAAATCCCTGCAAAAACTTTCAGATCAATTGCCCAATTCTCATCAAAATCAAGCACGGTTTCGGCTGTGGATGCAGACTAGCTATGCGGCCTGGGCGGAACAGTTGAGAAAGATAGTGACGAACTATCGCAATATTAATCACCAGTGGCAGTTTAGCCCTGAGCAAGTACAAGTATTACAACGCTACTACGATGCTAATCAACTACTACTCGATTGTCTGCATAGCAATTGTGAAGTAACTGCTGCTATTAGGCAAGAAATTGAAGCTACCTTATTGTTGCCGCAAAAAGAACTGGAAGACAGGGAATGGCAATAGTTTTTTTTCGTTAAATTTCTCAAAAATGAGGCTAAATAAGTTTTGTGTCGAAGTTAATCAACT
Source organism: Nostoc sp. C96 (assembly GCF_059384975.1). Lineage (NCBI taxonomy): Bacteria > Bacillati > Cyanobacteriota > Cyanophyceae > Nostocales > Nostocaceae > Nostoc > Nostoc sp. C96. The sequence continues at coordinate 6,179,463 of NZ_CM182020.1, forward strand.
AATTCACAAAATCAAACAACACCAAATCATAGTATAGGTGCAGAAAGTAATTCTCTCCTACTTTTACGCGAGTTCGACGGATAGAAAAAACTCTTTCCAAACCTCTCCCCCACAGGGAGAGGTTTGGAAACCTAATTTTTTGTTGTAACCCCTGAATATTTCTGCCTCTCTCAGCATCGGAGAGACGCTAGGGAAAGATTTGTCAAACTCACACTAATTTTGATTTGACTATCTGCTGATTTAGCCCTTTTGTAGTTACGGTTTTTTCCGTCCCATTTTGCACTTGAAATCCTCATTGTAGGTTCTATTATGAATCCAACTATTAATTCTCTTCCCCAGGTTGGAACACTCAAAGGTGTGCAAATACTCGTTGTAGATAACGATATCGATAGTAGAATCCTACTTACTATTTTTCTCTCATATTTTGGTGCAAATGTGGTCACAGCTGGCTCTATCAAAGAGGCGGTAAACAGCCTGACTTGGTTCTTTCCCCATATCATCATTTGTGAAATAAGATTCTTAGGGGAAAATGTCTATGTTTTACTGAATAGATTGACGGAAATAGAATCCCTAAGTAAGAATCATATTCCAATTATTGTGACTTCCACCTGTGTCAATGGGAGTATTGAGCAAATTCCAGAGATAGAGTTTGAAGGATATTTACTCAAACCAATCGACTTGGATAAATTACTGGTGATGATAGATCATCTAGTACCACTTAGCAGAAATAATTTATTGGCTGATAAACTCAAGCACTCCTTTATTAAGGGTCTGGCTGTAGCAGATAGCTTATTAACAGGAATCAAGGAACATTATGAATAAAATCTATGGGTCGCATAACTTTGAAAATGTAAATTTGACCGACGATACAAAAGACTTAGATATTCTGCAAGAATTAACAATCCTGATAGTGGAAGATGATGAAAATATGCGGCTTTCTATTACCGATATATTTGAAATCTATGGAATGAAGGTAATGACGGCCTCTAATGCCTTAGAAGCATTAGAGTTAGTGAAAAATTTTAAACTAGACCTCTTAATTAGTGACATTAATATGCCAGGAGAAAATGGCTATTGGTTAATAGAGCAAATCAGAAAAATTACATCTCCCAAAAAAAGTGAAATTCCAGCGATCGCTTATACTGGCAATACTGAAGCTAATGCACAGAAAAAGGCGCTGGCTTCTGGGTTTCACACTTATATCCAAAAACCTTCACAGATACAGCATTTACTAACAGAAGCAACAAAACTGCTGAAATTTAGTCAAGAATTACCAGGAAATTAGGCGATCGCTACCTGAATACGTCCTGATCATGGACTTAGCATTTCCGCAAGATTTTTGTTATACTTGTTTACATGATAAATAATTTAAACTTACAATCCCCTGAGCTATTTGGTTCTGTTGTTTTCACACCTGACTTTAATAGCTTTAAGACTATCAATCCTTCACAAGCATGGTCTTTATTCTTCACAGGTGGTAGAGAAGATAACAAACTAGATTCTAAACCTCGAATCAGCCTGTTATTTACTATTATTGTGCTGGCTCTTGGTCTCTCTGGGTTTGCTAGAACATTGATTATCCAGGCTTTCTTTCCTGGTTAAGTCCTTGACTAATAGTTAATAATATCTTCGGTGAACCACCAAGAAGTTGGTGGTTCAAGCTTTTATAGTTTCAGCTATCAAGCAACAAATATTTTAAAGTCCTTTATCCTTGAGGATATGGGAACAAATATTTATCTAAAATTTGGCAATTTAACCTAATAAAAATCATGTTAGACTTCAACACTTTAACGGTATTTTCCAGTAATTACTGCATTAGTATTTGTGCCTTTCTCATTCCAGCCAACATAATTGCCACTGCGTTGACAATAGGTTTAAGATTCTTATCTCGTCCAGCTATTGAGATTGGGCAAATTGCTGCAATTGGAAGTATCTTTGCTTTATTAATGATACTCCATGTATTTGCTTGGTTTATGATTGGAGTTGTCATGGCTCCCACATACATTTTATTGGGACTAGGAAGCATCTGTCTGTTCGCAAATGTAGGAGCAATTCTTTTTGGCAGACGCTTGGTTCTTCCCACGTAATAAAAGCTAATACTAGCTTTTATCTATCACTTTAGCCTATATCGTTTTGATTAAGGTCAATTCCAGATGGCAAAATTGAAGAATAATTTTTCGTAACGAACCACAGATACACCCAGATAAACATAGATAATTTATTGGTGTTTATCTATTTTTATAAAAATGAATTGGGGCAAGATTTCTATAGCAGCAGGCTTAGTTTTAAGTCTTTCAGACTCTCGTGTACTAGCTTTTATAGATACCCAAAATTATTGGGGAGAAGCTTGTGTTCAACAATTAGGAGAACGGAAACTAATCACAGGTTATCCTGATGGTAGTTTTCGCCCTAATTCTACCGTAAGCAGGGCAGAAGCGGCTGTACTTATGCTTAACGCATTTCCTGATGCTTCAGTTAAACGCAGTGCAACTAATTTTAAAGATGTACCTGCTAATTATTGGGCAGCAAAAGCAATTTCTACAGCTTATCAAAAAGGATTTTTTTCTGGTTATCCGGGTGGAGTATTTCAACCTAATCAAGCAATTCCGAGGGCGCAAATTATCGGTGTTGTGGCGGGGGCAAAAAATTATAGTTCTCAACCTAACCCAGCACAGATATTACAACGGTATTTTACAGATGCTCAACAAATTCCTAATTACGCTCAGAATGCGATCGCATCTGCCACAATTAACAGTATTGTTGTTAATTATCCCAATGTTAAACAGCTAAAACCCCTGCAAAGTGTTACCAGAGGCGAAGTTGCAGCCTTGATGTGTCGGGCGTTAAATATCTACACTGTTCCCCCAGAATATATTGCAGGTGTCCAAGTATCTCCCCAAGAAGTGCGTTCTTTACCAGGACAACTCGATATTATTCCCACCTTTAACAGCAACAGTCCCGAATTAGTCACAACCGAAGGTATCTTACTTTCAACTTTCCCCCCCGATGGTAAACAAGTCAAGGAAGCGCATTTAAACTACTTATTCCAAGGCAGGTTTGATGTATTTGCCCATCATATCGTCAGGGCAGAAACACCAGCCCAAAACCGCACGGTGTATCAAGGGATAATTGTTCACAACCCAGGAAACGAACCAGCCACGTTGCAGGTACTACAAGCAGCTAGTTACCAAACCAGAGAAGCACCGTTTATTGATTTGCCGGATGTGGCGGATAATGCTCAAAGTACGGTTTACTCTGGCCCTGGTAGTAGAACCATGAATGATGTGTTGCGGGGTGTCAGACAAGCAAATTTTCCCGACAAGTTAGTCATAGAACCAGGGAAAACGCAAATACTCGCAAACTTACCCATTCCTGTACAAGCGCCTAGTTCTAATGGTCGAACAACAATGATGCGATTAGTGAGCGATCGCCCAGTTTATCTGGCAAACTTAGCAAAGAATAGTCAAGCTCCGCCTTCTGTCAGCGAGTGGCAAACACTTTTAGATACAGGTAGTCTAGCAGGGAAGCGTGACCCCATCCCCACACCTCTCGACCCTCCTAGAGAACCAACCGTTTTTAGTCGAGTTGCGGGTGTGTCTCAAGGTACACAATGGCAAGCAAAAGTTACAGATAATTCCAATGTGTCTCTTTTGACGATACCCGAACAAGGCAAAGCATTCTCTTATCCCATAGGAACAGTACATTTAATTACACTCAGCACCGGACAAATTCAAAGTGCGCCTATGCTGAAACGCTACAACGATACAGCCTACTTTGCTCACAGTAACTATGGTGTAGAATACAATCTCACTTTGCCACTACACAATCTCAGTAACCAAACTCAGACTGTAACTGTATCCATAGAAACACCATTAAAAGATGAGGGTGGTAGGGATAGACTGCTGTTTTTAAATCCCCAAGTTGAACAGATATTCTTTCGGGGTACGGTGAGATTACGTTACACCGATGATAATAAAGTAGAACAAACACGCTATGTTCATTTGGTACAGCGACGGGGACAACTAGGAAAAGCTTTGATAACTTTGCAGATGCCAGCGGGAACTAAACGGCAAATTCAAGTAGACTTTTTATATCCCCCTGATGCTACCCCGCCACAGGTTTTAACTGTGAGAACGCAGATGTGAGTTTTGCCACAATGCCCACCTTCATACTCGATCTAAATCACAACTAAAGTACGCTCCATTGCACCGCCAAAGCTTACTGCAACATCATAACCAATCCGAATAGTAAACAATCTAGCATTCGGATTTTTCTGTTTTAATTTTAACGCTGACTCTACACCCGTTGGATCGATGCCATATTCACCAGTTTCGGCATCAATCACAATCATTTTACCGATATTATCGCCATGCTCAACATTTTGACGAATACCGTTTTCGTAAAATTGTTTAGCTCGTAGGGCTACTTCTTCTACACTCCAAAAAATAGATTGCATCACAATTACACTACTTTAGCTATTGCAATTATTGTAGTATTTACAAGCAACCCCACCGGGCGATCGCCTCATACTCTACACTAATTAATATCCTGACTGCCAACCTGCACTGATTTCAAAGATATTGTCCATGCAGCTACTTAAAACAACTGACACAGATTTTTCCACCGCGTTCCAAGCACTCGTTAATAATCGCCGGGAAGCCACGGTTGATGTTAGTGGTACAGTACGCGGCATTCTGGCTGATGTAAAAGTGCGGGGTGATGCCGCAGTTAAGGAATATACTAGCCGTTTCGACCATTTCAGCCCAGAATCTTTGCATCTGAGTGCAGATTTTATCGCCACCCAAGCAGCTAAATGTCCCGGTGATGTGAGAGTCGCCCTGGAATTAGCCGCAGAACGCATTGGTAGCTTTCACCAAAAACAACTGCCCCAAGATATTGGCTACACCGACGCAACAGGGGTAAAACTCGGTTTAAATTGGGTTTCTCTCTCACAAGTTGGTATTTACGTCCCTGGTGGACGCGCCAGCTATCCTAGTTCGGTGTTGATGAATGCTTTACCAGCTAAAATTGCCGGGGTGGAACGCATTGTGATGACAGTACCTATGCCGCGGGGTGAAATTAACCCGGCTGTGTTAGCGGCGGCACAAGTGGCTGGCGTAACAGAAATATATAGTATTGGTGGGGCGCAAGCAGTAGCCGCCCTCGCCTACGGGACAAAAACTCTGACTCCTGTAGATAAAGTTGTTGGCCCTGGTAATGCTTATGTTGCAGAAGCCAAACGGCAGGTATTCGGAACTGTGGGTATTGACAGCATCGCTGGGCCTTCGGAAATTTTGGTGGTAGCCGACGATAAAAATAACCCAGAGTGGATAGCTTGGGATTTATTATCGCAAGCAGAACATGACCCCAGCGCTCAATCGATTTTAATTACTGATTCGGAAGTTTTCGCCCAGCAAGTTATTACCGCCGTTGAAAATGTTCTTACCAAGCTGTCTACTCAAGAAGTGGCGAGCGCTAGTTGGCAAAATCACGGTGCAGTTATTGTACTGAGTGATTTGGCAGAAAGTATACCATTGCTGAATCAATTGGCTCCTGAGCATGTCGAGTTGTGTGTAGATAACCCGCAGTTACTAGCTAGTCAAATTAAATGCGCCGGCAGTTTATTTTTAGGACGCTACACCCCAGAAGCTATTGGCGATTATTTGGGCGGCCCTAACCATGTCTTACCAACTTCCCGTTCGGCGCGGTTTGCTTCTGGTTTGAGTGTGTACGATTTCCTCAAACGCATTACTTATTTAGAATGCAATCAAGCCGCGTTGCAAGAAATTGGTAAAGCTGCGGTGACTTTAGCTGAGGCGGAAGGTTTACCAGCCCATGCTGGTAGTGTGGCTGTACGTTTGCAATCACCTGAATAGTGCTGAGTGCTGAGTGCTGAGTCACCGAAGTTTGCTCAACGCGGGGAACCCTCCGAACTTTGCTCAACGCGGGGAACCCGCGCACGCAAGTTCTCTCCGCACGCAACTTCTCGCTGAGTGTAATTAATTTTGCTTTTTACTCAATACTCTTGAAAACTTTGGTTATCCTACAAACAAAACACAAAAGTTGATATGGATGCAGAGAAAAGGACACCTGTTTCTTTTATCAAAAATCTGCTAGTTGCCCGTGGGCGATCGCTTTTACTCCTATTTCTTGGGGTATATTTACCATTGCAGATATTTCAAATTTTGGCTGCCCAAGTTTGGCAATATCAAACTGGCTTTCCTTGGGATGTACCAGTTTTATTGGCGGTTCACTCTACAGCTAATGCACCGTTAGATACTCTGGCGGTGGTGCTGACTAAGTTAGGCTCGTTTTGGACTGTGTTACCGATTTTAACTACAGTTGCCCTCATCTTAGTATGGCAAAAACGTTGGCGATCGCTAGTTTACCTGCTCATCACCGCCTTGGGAAGTGCCTTTATCAACCGCACAGCCAAGGAATTATGGCATCGTCTACGCCCAGATTTGTGGAAGTCTCTCGCGCCAGAGTTAGATTTTTCGTTTCCTAGCGGTCATGCCATGACAAGTACAACCTTGGCTATCATCTTGTTGATTTTAGCTTGGCAGAGTTCTTGGCGCTGGATGGTATGGATTGTTGGGAGTTTGTACGTATTAACTATTGCCTGGACACGCCTTTATTTGGGTGTTCATTTTCCTAGCGATATTCTCGCAGGTTGGATGGTGGCGATCGCTTGGGGAACTGGCGTGAGTATGATTATTAAACCCCATCTGGTGAAAACTGTACCCATCCCTGGTGTGCAGCCTGCGGCGGAAACTACTTTACTCCCAGAAGAACAAGAAAAGTTAGCCGCTAATGAGTGAATCTTTGTGGTAAGCGATCGCTCTTACTAAAAACTACTATCCTAGAATGTGCCAGTCACCATCAAAGATTTTGGGTAAATGTCACATACAAGACTTACACAATGAGACGAAAAATCAAGGTTTCAGACTGGGATGTAAGGGTATAAGGTGTAAGTCTGCAAAACCCTTACATCCCACTCACTACTCTCAACTCCCCCATTTACGCCTTTTTTGTCGGTGCAGTTGCAATATGGGCTTCGACAATTGTCTGCGACACTTTGGGAATAAACCAGTTGACATCACTGGCTGGGAGAATTGTAGCGCCAACTTGATTAAATTCAATTGCCCCAGTATCAGCATTTGTCTTGAGAACTAAGTTTGTTCCATTCGGAACCTTCAGCACAACATCACCCACAAATTCTTGTCCAGGACGGTCAGGATTTAACGCTACAGCATTTACATCTGCGGGTAGATAGATACCTTTGCAATTCCATCTATCTTGAGTTGTTGCGCCATCAGCTAAAAAATAAAGTGCTGCTCCTTTTGAATATTCATCATCATCTAAATTTGGTTCTGGCCCGTAGATAGCTATAGTTTTTCCTGTTTGATTGGTGCATTGTCCCCAGTCAATTCCTGACTCAAAAGCGTATTTTTGTAATTCTAATTCATTGATTTTTTGGTCAATTTGTTCTGGTGTGTAACCTTCTAATTGCTCTTGTGTGGCTTTGGCAGAACGAAATTGATCTAGCTCTTTAGTCAGATTTATATAATCAGGATTTTTGCTAACTTTTGGGCGATCAGCTAAAGCAGGTGGAGCGAATACTAAACTTACAAATAATATAACTGTCAGCAAAAAGTATTTAAATCTTTTCATATCTATGTACCCATTTTTACAAAATTGCAGCTTATGACTATCTCAACCATCTTGTCAATATTTTCATCAACTATCAAAGTTAAATTTTTGATGAGAAATACTGAATTTTGAATTTATTAGCTTGTTTTTCTGGCTAATTACTGCATATCAACTAGACAAATTTATCATTCTATTTTTGAGAATCTCATGTTTTGGTACTGTTTCCTAATTTATCTTTATATTTTCTTTAGATATGTCATAACCTCATAACTTCAGCCCCTAAATGGCACTTATTCCGATGATGTTTGTGGGTATTTTTCTGCACAATCAGCAAGAGAATTTCTGCGGCAATTAAAATACAAAATCTCTCATATACCCATGTAGATTCAGGGATTTGCTCAAATTAATAAATGATTAAATTTAATTTTTTTGTCTACTTGATTGTAGAAAATACATAGGGTAGTATTAAATCTATCTTGAGAAATAAAACTAACGATAGGCGCTGCCCATTGATAGATATATCGATATCTGTAAGTAAAACTTAGGGCTTGTTTCTTAGTATAATTCAACTAAAAACTCTCTCCTAATTTGTTATAAAAACTATCGTTTATGCGCCATTCGCCAAACTAAAACTTGCAAGATGAACAAGGAAATTTCTTCTCATCAGAGTCTTCATGGTTTAAAGCCAGAATGTCTTTCTTTTACGGAAGTTCTAGCGCAATCTTTTGCGGTAATTGCACCAACAACAATACCCGCATCTAATATTGGCTTAATCGTTGCACTTTCCGGAAGCGGCACCTGGCTCAGTTTTTTGATTGGCTTAATTGGACTATTATTTGTCAGTATTAATATCAATCAATTTGCTAGTCGAACAGCATCTCCAGGTTCACTTTATTCATACATCACCAAAGGTTTAGGCGCGACAGCCGGAGTAGTTTGTGGCTGGAGTTTAGTACTCGCTTATTTATTCACTGGGATGTCTGTTCTTTGCGGTTTTGCCAATTTTAGTGGTGTTTTAATTGGGCATTTGGGCATTCATCCTTCAAGTATTACATTACTGGCGATCGGTGCAGGAATTTCTTGGTATGCCGCTTATAAAGATATCCAACTTTCTGCTGTCGCTATGCTGTGGATGGAAGGTATATCAATTGTTTTAATTGCTGTGTTGTGCATAATTATCTGGGCGCACAAAGGTTTTGCGTTGGATATGTCCCAGTTAACTTTGACTGGTGCGACTCCAGGTAGCGTAGCTACAGGACTGGTTTTGGTGATGTTTGCGTTCTCTGGCTTTGAAAGTGCCACATCTTTGGGTGATGAAGCCAAAAATCCTCTGCGAAGCATCCCAAAATCGGTAATGGGTAGTGTGATTTTGGCTGGGTTGTTTTATATTTGTACAACTTATATAGAAGTGTTGGGATTCAACGGTGCTGGCGTATCTATTACCAACACAGAAGAACCTTTGGGTTTTTTATCCCGACAGGCGGGAGTAGGTTTCTTGGGTGAATTAGTAGGTTTGGGTGCTTTATTTAGTTTCTTTGCTTGCATTTTAGGCAGTATTAACCCGGCCTCTAGAGTCTTCTTTTTGATGGCGCGTCATGGTTTATTTCATTCATCTTTAGGTACGGCGCACTCAGCTAATAAAACACCTCATGTTGCAGTCACAATGTGTTCTTTGATGACATTCCTCGTACCTGCGGGGATGTCATTATTTAATATCAAATTATTCGAGTGTATGGGATACTTGGGGGCTATTTGTAGCTATGGGTTCTTGAGTGTCTATATCTTGATTTCTATTGCCGCACCTGTTTATCTATATAAAATCAACCAACTGCGCCGCCGAGATATCGTGTTTTCTATTCTTGGCGTTGGCTTCATGATGATTCCGGTTTTGGGTAGTGTTGGAATCCCTGGTAGCAGCCTCTTCCCAGTTCCTGAAGCACCTTATGATGCTTTTCCCTACTTATTTTTGATGTACATAGTCGCTACGAGTGGCTGGTTCATTGTCAAAAGAAGACGTTCTCCCCATTTAGTTGCAGGAATGCACCGAGGAATTGAAGAAATTCATGCCCGATTTAGCGATCGCAGCAAAATTCCTTAAGTTTTTGCATCTTTTAATTACAAAAATTCTGAATTGATTTAAATTGATATGAACGGGTTAGTTACCACAATTAGTACCGGGGCATTTGCCTTTAGCGCCACAAATATCGACGATTTAGTGATATTAACGCTATTTTTTTCCCAGATTAACGCCAGGTTTCGCCGTTGGCAAATCATTGCCGGACAGTATCTTGGTTTTACCGCACTGGTAATGGCCAGTCTGCCAGGTTTTTTTGGTGGCTTAATCCTACCACGTCCTTGGATTGGATTATTTGGCTTAGTTCCCATTGCTATTGGCATCAAGTGTTTGTTGAATCAAACAGAAGATGAATCAGCAGCCGTTGAACTCCAAACAGAAACATCACCAGACACTCTTTTAGCCAAATTATTCAATTTACAAACTTACAGTGTCGCTGCGGTGACGTTTGCTAATGGTACTGACAACATTAGTATTTATGTGCCTTTGTTCGCCAGCGCCAGTTGGGAAAGTTTGTTAGTAATTTTGGCTGTGTTTTTTACCTTGGTGGGATGTTTGTGTTACTTAGCTAATAAATTAACTAACCAAACTGCGATCGCTAACTTATTAACTCGTTATGGGAATAATTTTATGCCTTTTGTTCTCATGGGATTAGGCGCTTTTATCGTTATCGATAGTGGTAGCTTAACGTTATTAAATTTATCTTAAATAAAACCCAATCGGCAGGAGATTCATTCGCAAAATATCTCAAGATTTCCACATATCAACAGAGGTATGAGATTTGAACATATTAGAATTTTCTCTACTAGTTTGGCTTGGCTCATTTAGTGCTGGCTTTGTTGGCGCGTTGACGGGTTTAGGTGGCGGAGTTGTCATTGTTCCCCTATTAACTTCAGTCTTTGGCGTAGATATTCGCTACGCTGTTGGTGCTTCATTGGTGTCTGTGATTGCTACTTCTTTAGGTGCAGCCTCAACATATATCAAAAAAGGCTACACCAACTTGCGCTTAGGAATGTTTTTAGAAGTTGCAACCACAATTGGGGCAATTATTGGTGCGATGATTGCGGTGTTTGTCTCAGTAAAAATGCTAACAATTGTTTTGGCGATCGTCTTAATATATTCTGCATATCTTTCACAACGCCCAAGAATTGAAATTGATCAAAATCAACCCGCAGATCCCTTAGCAAATTATTTCCACCTCAATGGTACTTATCCCACTCCAGATGGCTTGATGTCTTACCAAGTACATTCAGTACCAGCAGGTTTTAGTGTGATGTTTGTTGCTGGAATATTGTCGGGATTACTGGGTATTGGTTCAGGCGCATTCAAGGTACTAGCAATGGATCAAGCCATGCGTATACCGTTTAAAGTTTCAACCACTACTAGCAATTTTATGATTGGTGTCACCGCTGCCGCATCAGCCGGCGTTTATTTAGCCAGGGGTTACATCGATCCGGGATTATCAATGCCGGTAATGTTAGGAGTATTACCTGGCGCTTTTTTAGGAGCAAAAGTACTCATAGGTGCTAAAACACAAATTTTGCGAATTATTTTCAGTCTTGTGCTGGTGGTAATGGCTTTTAAAATGGTCTACAACAGTCTAATAGGGGGGCTGTAAAATGTATAAGTATGAGGTTAATTCTAGTTTTCGTTGGCACTCATCAGCATCACCAGAAACTGAAGTGGCAGCAATTACCTTACCACCAGCAGAACCAGACTCTGATATTCAACAATTAGAAGAACAACACAATAGTAGTGAGATTAATGCCAGTCATATAGCCAGCAAAACCCCCAGTGAACAGCAATTAGAATATATACTCAGCAATCTTTTAAAGTATGGTGTCTTAATAGCTAGTTCTGTTGTTTTGTTAGGCGGCATTTTATATTTAATTAACCACGGTTCAGAACCTGCGACATATCAAATTTTTCACGGTGAACCATCAGAGTTTCGCTCACCAAATGGTGTAATCAATGCAGTTTTATCTGGTAGCCGTCGCGGAATTATTCAATTAGGATTATTACTATTAATCGCTACTCCAATTTTACGTGTAATTATTTCTTTGTTGGCTTTTACTATAAAGCGAGAATTAACTTATATAGTTGTCACTCTGTTGGTATTAGCTAGTTTAACTTATAGTTTGGTAGGAGCTTATTTTTAGTCCAATCAACTAATTTTGTAATAAATCTAAATTCCAATAAATGGAAAGATTGTGGTGCAGACTATATGCTTGCACCACAATTTCTAAAGAACTTATAGCAGAAGAAAACTATCATACTCTTACTCTCGAAATCTGCTTGATTTCTTTATGATTAAGAATTGAGCAGTTCGTTAATTTGGGGGATATTTTGCTGAATAGCCTTTGCCAAATAGTTTCTAATTAAGTCAATAGTTTCTACAGAAAAATTGCCGCCTAAAAAGACAAAAGCTAAACTAGCAACCCCAATAACTAAGGCTAATATTCTACCAAAACAGCCTGGGTTAATTTCAATAAATCCTAATTTAGATTGCCCTAAGACAGAAATCACTAGAAAAACAATACCTAGGGTTAAAAAAATATTTGATAAAGTAAAATTTGCCATTTTAATTTAGTCAATTACTACTTATCCAAATATCTTTATTATAGTCATTATTAATTTAGGTTGCTGTTATAAATACTGACAAAAGTTAGAATTTAATTGGCTGGATACCTCTACCTAAAGATGTGGATGGGGAAGCGATCGCCATACCTCCACCTTTCTCCGCACTTGCTCATATAGTAAGTGTGTATTAACTGCTGATTACCGAACTTACCCAGCAAAATTATAAAAATATTAAGATTTTGGTAGACTTTATGTCTAGTTTGCGTTTAAAATACACTAAGCCGACAGGAATAGTGTGTATTTATGGAAAGCGCCCAAAAAGCTAGTCAAGAGTTGAGTTTAGCAGTAAATACAGCCCCAGAGCGATCGCCACAGACTGTTCCTCACGAATCCCCAAACAATATTTTCAAAAAGCTCCGAGGTGGATTCTTGCTGGTTTTGGGATATTTATTATCCCCTTTATGTTGGTGGAATGACCTTTTGTTCAATTTACCCATTGCTTACTTTTTTGGGTACTTATGTAGTTTACTTTCCCCAAAATTGCTCATACCTTGTTCAATTTTAGGTTACTGGCTCTCTAATGTTGTGGGAATTTTGTTGATGCAATATGGTTCTAAGGATATCTTTCAAAAAGATTCTCAAGAACGTAATCTCAAAAAAGAACTGTTATCGGGTTTAGTTTCTTCAACAATTTATACTATCGTCATTATTTTATTGATTCAGTTGAAGATTCTGGAAGCTCCTGTATTATTCGCCAAGAGTTAATAGTTGGTTATAGTGCAGAACTCAGGAGTCAGATTCTAAATGATAACTCCTGAGTTCTTATTTATAAGCTTTAATTAATTCACTAAAATCCCAGATTTTAGGATTTTCTTTACCAATGACTAAGGGTAACTTACCATTCCATCTTTCAATGGCTTGTTTTTGGAGTAACTCTGTTGTTAAACCATCACGTAGTAATCTATAAGTTTCAGCCTCGCCTTTGGCTAAATTAACTTTCGCCTCAGCTTCTTTTACTGCTTTCAAAGCCAGAAATTCGGCTCTTTTTGCTTCTTGTTCCGCAATTTGCTTTGCTTCTACCGCCTCACCAAAGCGCTCAGAAAAATGAACATGAACTAAAGAAATATCATCCACAGCAATATGATAACTACGTAAACGCGTAGTTAACGCTGTGTCTAGCCCTATTTTGACTGCTCCTCTTTTAGTAATAATTTCTTCCGCCGTATATTGAGAAACAATAGATTTGATGACTTCTTCAACTGATGGGTTAATGATTCGAGTGATTACATTTTCTTTATTACCAATCTGTTGAAAAATAATATTAACTTCTTCTGGAATGAGATGCCAATTTAGTGCCACATCAGTGAAAACATCTTGTAAATCTTTAGCCGCAGCTTCAGTAGATATTTCCTGTTTCTGCACACGGATACTTAACTTTTCTACTGTATTGACTATCGGGATAATTAAATGAAGTCCTTCGCCTAATATTTGCTCTTGCACTTCGCCAAACTTCATTAATACGCCACGTTCCCCTGCGTTAACTATCACGCAAGGGGTGAGAAAAATAGTAATTAAACATAAAAGTGCTGTCAATTTACCAGCATTATTAAAAGATTTATTGTTTTTCATTGTCGTGTGTCAAATTCACTAGTACTAAAAGGCTGAAATAAAGAAATCCGTATAGTCAGCTTTTCAGCAATTTATAATAGGTGCTTGATTTAGGCTATGTTGTACTAGCTTAAAAAATATTACAGGATATCTGCGATCGCCAACAGCAATCCCAATAAATACGGCATATTTTCAATCAGGGAAAGGTAGAGAGGCTATTTTTCTCCTGAATTCTGACTTTGTTCGGCTGAGGCTCACGGCGAAGCCTGAATTCTGGGGTATGTGTTTCAGTCCACATCAGCTATCATGCAATCTGTCTACCCTATTAGTAAACTAGTAGAGTTATTTGGTTATGGGGATGGAAAAATGAAAATTTGGCTGGCTTGCTTTGTGCTACTATTCGCCTTGGCAGAACTTTTTGACTGGTTACAAGAATTTTCTCTACCATTGCCAATTTATATTTTAGGGGGAGCGTTTTTAGCAGTTGCTTCTAATTATGACAAAATTGTAGGTTCTTACTTCAGTGACACGTCAATTGCTGCATCACTAGAAACACCACAGCTAGATGCGTCCACTCAACCCCTCGCCTCAATTTCTGCGGTTGAGGATATACAGAAATCGGAACAACAAATTTAGTCAGTTTCGATCAGAACTGTCACCGCAGCGATCGCAATTAACATTTCATCGTTTTTATCATTGAGCGAGGAAATCGCCCTTCCTTCAACCACCATTCCCCCAAACTCAACAGTGATAGTTTTGCGTCCAAAAGGTAGTACCGCAAGAACCTCATCTGTTCTCACTTGTTCGGGATAAGGTACTGCTACTTGAACTTCTACAATCATCTCATTGGGGTCATTCAAACCAGCCACTTCCCAAACTCCCGGTAAAGCATTATGTGCGATCGCATTTCGGACTGCTCTCGCAGCTGCTACAGTTGGTTCTTGTCCATGCTGATCTACACCCATCCCCATCTCAATTACTAAGCGTTTACGTACCATAGCCACCTCTTCAATATCTAGCGTATTCTGACAAATCCAGCTTTATGAATCAACTCTTGTCCTTGATTTGTTAACAGTAAATTGGCATAAGCTTCACCTGCTTGTTGTTCAAATTGCCCGTTTTCTTTCACAACTACAACTAATCTCCGAATTAAAGGATATTCACCACTACGGAAAGCATCTGTATTGACTTGATTACGTTTTTTCGGACATTCTGAAGCTGGTACCAAAGGCAGTTTGTATGGCGTAACAAGTTTATTGGGAGTGCGACCTATAGGTAATGTTTTGACTCCGCAGTGTGGAACCAACAATGATGCTGATGACCAGTAAACTCCGCCTGGGTTAGCCGCCACTAATCTTACCGCCTCAGTTGTCGTATCCGTTAACTTAGAATATTCACCATCATCTCGACCCTTTTTTCCATAGGGCTGAATTTTTAAATTTTTCCCACCAACTTCTTGCCAATTAGTAATTTTCCCAGCAAAAATTTTGTCATATTGATCAACAGTTAGTCCAGCTATATTTAAACTGGGATGAACAATAATTGCTAATCCATCAATTGCTACAGGAATTTCTTTTAACTTAATCCCTTTTTTTTGAGCTTCTTCATACTCATCATTAGTAATGGGTCGAGAAGTATTAGCAAAATCCAATTGACTTTTCAGCAACATTGATATGCCTGTTGTCGAGCTTGGGGCTTGCCTTTCTGCGTCAGTATAGCGCAACTGAAATTGTGGCCAGACAGATTGAATCATTGGGTCTATGTCTCTGCGTATAGAAGCCCAGACTGTACTTCCTCCATAACTAATTAAGCCACTAGGAACGTTTTTGACTTCAGCAAAAGTCTGAATATTATTAGAAGTATTTTGGTTATTTTTTGTTTGCTTGAAGAGTAACGCCGAGTGACCATTAAACCACCAAGCACCAACTCCCAGTAGCCCAGATGTAATTAACAAAGCCAAAACAAGAAGGGCAGTTTCATTTTTTTGAGACATAAATTTATGATTTATGAACCACTTCTGGTGCCTATTTTCTCAGTTCTTTTAGCAAAATTAGACTAAAAAGATAAAACTTTAAATCATTACTGCTCTTAGATGTTTTTTCCAACAATTATCTACCAATTTGGTTTGTCCAGACGTATTAATATTACATCTGGACATCTGCGGAAATGATGATTGTTATTTCTCCCTTGCACTAAGGACAAAACAAAGTATCACGGGTGTCTCTTCCTGTAGTGGGATTAGTACCTTTCGCCAACTTACATAACTTTTTTTGTTCATCTGGGCGTAGCAGAACATCAGTAAAATCTGCTCCGTCAATAATTGCACCATCAAATTTGGTATTAGCTGCAAACGCACCTTCTAAAACTGCATTAGTCAAATCTGCTTTAATCAGACGGGCTGAGTCTAAAGTAGCATTTGACAAATCAGTTCCCTGTAGATTTGCCGACTCCAAATTAGCAGCAAAGAAACTCACGCCACGCAAGTTACTATTGCTAAAGTTACTTTGACGGAGATTAGCTTTGGTAAAGCTAGAATCTGTTAAATCACGTCCAGAAAAATCAGCATCGACTAATATTTCTTTGTTGTATTCGAGTGCTAAAGCTGTTGGCGTATAAGTAAAATTAGCTGTGATGCTAAAGACTGCCCACAGCAATACACTGAGTATGCTTGCCCAAATGCGATCGCTTAACCTAGAATTCATCGTACTTTTAACCAATGGCGAATCATCCTCCATCCCATTATCTCGATATTGGTCAACTAGGTGAAGATTTAGTTACACAATGGTTACAGTCTAACGGTTGGTTGATTCTACATCGGCGCTTTTCTTGCCGTTGGGGAGAGATTGATATTATTGCTCAATATCAAGGGGAACAAGGGAAAGAATATCTTACTCAGCACTCTACACTCGCTTTTGTCGAGGTAAAAACACGCAGTCCAGGTAATTGGGATGCAGGCGGAAGAAACGCTATCACGCTGCAAAAACAGGCAAAACTATGGCGTACAGCCGAAATATTTTTAGCTCAATATCCCGACAAAGCTGATTATCCTTGTCGGTTTGATGTAGCTATTGTGAGTTATCAGCCAATATCTCAATTACAAACTCAGATCAAATCAGTTCAAGATGCTTTATTTAGTTCATCAGTTGCGGGATACAAATTTCATCTGCAAGAATATATCCCGGCAGCTTTTGATGCTTGAATAGATTAAAGTGAGGGCGAATAATAATTGACAACAACTTAAATATTTTTGTCAGCAATTACAAATTCTTTGCAGTCGCCCTCACCATCAATAGTTTCACGCTAAAGTTTCAGGACAGTAACCTAATCCACGAACAAACTGTTGGCGAAATGCTTCAATTTCTTCTCTTTCTGGGCTACCATGAGAAACTATCGCTACTTGATAGCGACGCATTACGTCTACAGGACACTGACCAGCTTCCAAACTCCAAAGTGCCATTTGCACACGCATCGGTGGCTCGTAGCAAATTCCTAATTCATTTAGGAAAGCCCGAAAGTCTCCATCCTGTTGCGCTGAGACTTGACCTTTAAGTTTGATCCTAACCACCCAGCCATCAATTTGATGAATCACGGTAACGAACGAGACTGGTAACTGGGGCGTTGCGTGCAGATGTTGAACGACCCGCAATGTTAGACTGGCATTTGCCAGATAATACAAATATTCCATGTTGGTGCTTGGGATCAAAGCCAATCCTACACTTCTATCATCCTCAATAGATCACTTTCCCGGTAGGGTAGAAGCCCCCGTCTTTCGATGGGGAGTTTTACCCATATTTATGACTCATCATTAGGTATTACTTAATGATGCCCCTAGGAAAACCCTATGAATGAAGTTGTGTTTTCCCTAGAAAATATCAAATAAACCCGTAAAATTTAACATAACCTTCAATGGAGCCAGCAATAACTCAAGGAAATTTTAATAAAGTGACTGCCACAGGAGTAGAAGAAGTAAACTTAGATTGTTCATTAATTGGGTATGATTACGTACTCCCTCCAGAACTGATTGCCCAAAATCCGGCAGTTCCCAGAGATAGTTCTCGGTTATTAGTCGTCAATTCTGCCACCACAGGTAGGGATTCGGCACCACTACACCACATTTTCCGAGATTTACCTGAACTGCTGCGTCCTGGTGATTTGTTGGTGATGAATAATACCAAAGTTATCCCCGCCAGACTTTATGGAAATAAATCTACTGGAGCCGAAGTTGAGGTATTGCTGTTAGAAGAACGACAGCATAACTGTTGGTTAGCCTTGGTTAAGCCAGGAAAGCGTTTTAAATCAGGTTCCCAAATTATCTTTTCTGGTAAAGGACTAGAAAATGATTCCTCTACTCCCCAACTTACAGCTACAGTTTTAGAAACTGATGCGGCGACTGGCGGGCGGTTATTGCAATTTGATGTACCACCAGGAAAATCTTTGGTAGAACTGTTAGATAAATTTGGTGAGATTCCTTTACCGCCCTACATCACCACTACAGCAGCGGCTGATGAACAATATCAAACAGTCTATGCTGAACAACCAGGTGCGATCGCAGCGCCAACGGCTGGGTTACACTTTACTCCAGAATTACTAGAAAAATTGCGCGATCGCAATATCCATCAAGCATTTGTCACACTCCATGTTGGTGTAGGTACATTTCGCCCTGTGGAAGTGGAAGATGTCACCACCCACGAAATGCACGAAGAATGGATTGAAGTTCCTACGGCTACAGTAGAACAAATCCGTGCGACTAAAGCCGCTGGCGGTCGAATTATTGCTGTCGGCACAACAGTGGTACGTTCTTTAGAAGGTGCAGCGCAATCGGGAGAATTACAACCATTTTGCGGCAAAACTAACTTATTTATTTATCCTGGCTATCAATGGCGGGTAGTAGATGGGTTAATTACTAATTTTCACCTGCCGCGTTCAAGTTTGCTAATGCTGGTAAGTGCTTTAATTGGTAGACCAAGATTATTGAAAATATACCAAGAAGCGATCGCCTCTCGATATCGTTTTTACTCCTTTGGTGATGCCATGCTGATTTTGCCAGAAGGGAGAGAAAAGTTTAAAGTTTGAAATTTTCAGCTTTTATCATTTAGCCGCTAACCTCTTACCCCTTTAATTTTCTCTGCTGTAGTGGGTACTCTGACTTATAGGATCTCACTACAAAAACAGGCGGCCATTTATGTATAAACAACATCAACTTCGTCAGTGGTATTGCTGCTTTTCTAGCTTGGGGTTTCACCGAGTGATCAATTGGCGGAAATCGCATTTAACAATTATCTCAGCGGCCTCGGCGTTTTTGGTGTTGGCTGCTCCATCCGTAATAAATTTACCAGCAAGCAGAGTATTGGCAGAGAATGTCATCTCTCAGGATTTAGATGCAGCTATTTATTACCAAAAAGGAGTGACACTCTATAACCGTAAAGACTTAGACGGTGCAGAATCTGCATTTCGTCAAGCATTAGAACATGACCCAAATATTGGCATGGCGCGGAATTACTTAGGGAATATTCTATTAAGACAAAATCGCTTAGATATAGCTGTTCAAGAATATAGCGAAGCAATTAGAATCAACCCGAATCAGAGTGAAGTTTATTACAACTTAGGGTTAGCGTTACAACGACAAGGTCAGAAAGAAGCGGCTGTTACAGCTTACCGCCAAGCTTTAGTCATTGAACCGAAAATGGCAACCGCGCAATATAACTTAGGTGTAGTACTGCAAGAACTAGGACAACCGCAAGAAGCGATCGCAGCATATCAGCAAGCGGCTAATCTTGATAGCAGTAATGATAGTGCATTTTTTAATTTAGCGATCGCCCTCCAAGAACAAGGAAAATTAGAAGAAGCGATCGCAGCTTATCGTCAAGTTATCCAGCTAGATCCCAAAAATACTGCCGCTTACAATAACATGGCTGGTTTGCTGGTAGTTCAAGGTCAGGCTACCGAAGCAATTACTGTTTATAAGCAAGCAATTCGCCAAAACTCTAAAGATGCCACCGCATACCATAATTTGGGCATCACTTTATACAATCAAGGTGAACTCAAGAAAGCGAATGCAGCCTTGAAAAATGCGCTGAATAACTACCGTACACAAGGAAACACCGAACAAACTGCCAAAGTTGAACAATTAATGCAGCAAATTACACAGCAAATTGCTCAACAGAAATTACAAGAACAACAACAGCGTCAAGCTGGCAAAAAACCTGCACCTGCTGAGAATGTAGCGACACCAACAGAACAACCCACTCCAGCAACTCCAGGCACAACACCAAGTAATTCCAGTGATGTACCTGTATCTTTAGAGCAATCCACTAATTAACAATGGTGAAGTGTGAAGGTTGAAATTGATATTTCATACTTCACACTTCATACTTCACATTTTTTTCTGACTAAATGGCATTTCCGCATTAATTTGCTCAATTTCCTGCTGTTCTAGTTGATTCACTTCTCTAATATAAGGAAGTAAAATTTGCGCTAAACGATGATTGTAAAAGCGATGAAGGCTGTAATTAGGTGCAGCCGGGAACCCACGCCGTTTTTTGTGCCTTCCACCCGCACCAGGATCGAATATTTGGATATTATGAGCGATCGCCCACTCTATTGGTGTGTAATAGCAAGCATCAAAATGCAGGCAATCGATTTCTTGAAAACTCCCCCAATAGCGTCCATATAATCTATCGTCTTTATAAAGGCAAAAAGACATACCCACCGGATGGCGATCGTCTTGTTCGCTGTAAGCGGCAAAAAATACTACTCGGTGGCGATAATCGGCGTGTAGCTGTTCAAAAAATTGTTTGGTTAAATATTTACTCCCCCACCAGCCAAACTTATCACAAGTATCGGCGTAAAATTGGTACATCAATGGAAACAAAGATTTAGGAATTTCATCACCTGTCAGTGGTTGAAGTCGTAAACCAACCTTCTCTACAGCTTTGCGTTCCCGCTTAATATTCCGGCGCTGATTGGCGTTGAACACTGCTAAATAGTCATCAAAAGTATTAAATCCGAGATTTTCCCAGATGTAGCTGTGGTGTAACCAAGAACTAAACCCATTGCGTTCTAAAACAGGCCGCCATTCAGGATCAACGTAGAGAAAGTGACAGCCAGAAATTCGATGTTTAGTGCAGAAAGCGTCAATTTCATGCACCATCATGGCGGTGATTTCATCTTCATCTTCTCCTGGTGCAATTAAGAAACGATAACCTTCCGCCGGTGTAAAGGGAGCCATCCCCAAGAGTTTGGGATAATATTGGACACCGATGCGATCGCTTAATTCTGCCCATTGATGATCAAAGACAAATTCACCGTAACTATGTCCTTTTAAATAAAAAGGTGCAGCAGCAATTAAGGTTCTGTCTCGCCACAGGGTTAAGTGATTGGGCAACCAGCCAGTTTTATCTGTCGCACTGTGAGAAGTTTCCAGATTTTTTAACCATTGCCACTCTAAAAATGGAGTCTTCAAGGGCAATGCTAAAGCATCCCAGGCGTTTTGGGGTACTTCAGCGATTTTGTTAATCCAAGCAACAGAATAGCGCGGCTTAAGTTGTTCCACCATCTTTTTAGAAGATTAGGGACTTGGAAGTAAAAAGGCAAAAGCTTTTTGACTTTTACCTTTTTACTTTTTACTTTATTTAGTCTAATGTTCGTTGCACCTGATAGTGTAAAAAGACTTCTTGCTCAACTTGTTCAACTGCCAAAAGTTTGAGCCGAGGAGCCAAATTAGCGAAAAATCCTTGTCCTTCAACTGGCGTGGGTGCTGTAGTACCACCCAAAATCAAGGGGCAAATAGTCAACCAGAATTCGTCTATTAAATCTGAGTGAATCATAGAAGCTACTAATTGACCGCCACCTAAGACTACTAGGCGTGTTATATGTATAGATGCCAGATATTGCAAAGCAGCTGTAGTGTCAATTGTTCCTGTTGAGGTTTCAAAAACTAAAATCTGTTCAAATTCTGAGCGTCCTTGCCAAACAGTTGCTCCTGCTGTTGTTGTCAATAACCAACGTGGGATAGGTTGTTTAAAAAACTTGATTTCCGGATTAAAATCCGCAGATTGTGTAATGACTATATAAACCGGTTGGGGATCTTACC
Organism: Nostoc sp. C96; assembly: GCF_059384975.1. Lineage (NCBI taxonomy): Bacteria > Bacillati > Cyanobacteriota > Cyanophyceae > Nostocales > Nostocaceae > Nostoc > Nostoc sp. C96. Next base: position 6,201,470 of record NZ_CM182020.1, read on the forward strand.
CTCTTTGATTCGATGTTGCAGCAGTGTTGGATGTGATACGGTAAGTGTCGTACCGTAAGCACGGAGAGTGCCAGCACCAAATAGAACGGCATCAGAGGCAGCGATTTGTTTTTCTAGGTGCGCTTGATCAGCCCCGGAGCCAAATCGAGCAGGCGATCGCCTAAAATCTGCTATTTTGCCATCTGCACTCATTGCCAAAACCACTGTGGTATGAGGACGATGTTGCGCCATTGGGTTGGTTTGATAGTCTAAAGTGTTTTTCTTGCTAGTGTGTTGATTGTAAAAAATCTCCGCCCAGCAAGCTACTGTTTACCAATTTCATCACTTTATTTTTATGCAACATAAGTCGCAGTTACATCTCGCCCATAAGAGTTTTGGTATAACATATTTCTTTTTATGCCTTCATTGTTTGATACTGTTAGGGGTTGTTAATAAAACTCTCCCAACGTCACAAAATGTCTCATTTAGCTAATCTAATTGCATATTGTTTGCTGTTGTGGTTTGCAGATATGAAGTGAGACACCCGATGGCTAAGTCCCGCCAATCGTCATTTAGACGTATTTTAGTAACAAGAATTTTGCTACTGTTTGTCCCAGTGTTACTGCTGGGGGAAATTGTCGCTTTAAATAAAGCCCGTTCTAGCCTACTGAACACTGCCCGTCAAAATCTCACAGAAAGTGCAGTTCTCAAAGGTGAAAAGATAGTTAATGCGATCGCTGCTCTCAAAACCAGTGTATTAGTTACTAGTCAAACATCTATACTGCGATCGGGTTCAGAGGCTGAAGTCCAAGACTTTATCAATCAGGTAGTCAAAGAACTACCAACCTACATTGAGTGTGTACAATTAAGCAATCTGCAAAACGGCGACATCATTGCTAGTAGTTGTGGTGACAAAGTAATTAGAGAACCCAAATTGCCTTTTTTGGCTGATAATCTGGAAATCAAGGCAATATTACCGCCCAAAGCAGGTACAACAGGCCAAAGAGATACAGAAAATCAACTCCAAATAGTACTATCTGCCCCTGTATACAGTCAAAGTGGGCAATTGAAGTATGTTTTCAGTATGCAGTCGTCACTATTCAAGCACACCAAAAATCATCCAGGCTCACTGGCTGGTTCCACATTGGTAATTGCTGACGATGGCACAATCCTCGCACACCCAATACCAGAGAGAATCAACAGCAATATTCAGGAATACCCTGATGCCAAGCGATTGCAAAGCATTATTAAAAATGCCATCACAGGGCAGAGTAATTCTGTCAACTTATCGTTTCAAGAAGGCAAAGAATTAGTCGCTGGTTACAGCGTGATTAGCAATCCCATTGCCCAACAGCCACAACAATGGATTATTTTAGCTGTGACTAGTGTGGATAATGCACTATTTGGTTTAGAGGAAATTAAATTAATCTTAATTGTATTGACAGTTGGTTTAATTGGTGCAACTTTGTTGGCATCGCTATATTTGGCTCCTTACTTGGCAGCACCTGTGGAAGAATTGCGAGATTATGTGCTGAATATTCACAGTCATCATGCAGCCCAAACAGTCCCGCAAAACTTTAAAATTCGGGAATTTAACCAACTAGCACAAGCAATTGATCAGATGTTTGAAAGGCTCAAAGCCTGGGCGGAAGAATTAGAAATTGCTTGGAAAGAAGCCAAAACTGCTAACCAAATTAAAAGTCAGTTTTTGGCTACAACTTCTCATGAATTGCGTAACCCCCTAAATATCATTATTAATTGTGTGCGCCTAGTGAGAGAAGATATGTGCGATAACCGCGAAGAGGAACTAGAGTTTCTCAAACGCGCTGACGAAACCGCCATCCATTTACTAGGCATTATTAACGATTTACTGGATATTTCTAAAATTGAAGCGGGTAAACTCTCAGTTGTTTCCATACCAATGGATCTGCGACAAACTTTGTTAGAGGTAATTAATATCCAATCGGTAACTGTGCAACAAAAAGGCTTACAGTTAAAAATCACCTTGGGTGATGAGCCGATTCCAGTCAAGGCAGATGCAGCTAAACTACGGCAAGTATTAATTAATATTATTGGTAATGCCACTAAGTTTACCGATGAAGGCAGTATTGCGATCGCCGCTACAATTAACAATTACAATCACAATTCTCAAGTCATTGTTTCTGTAACCGACACAGGTTTAGGTATTGAACCTGCTCAACAACACAAATTATTTCGTCCCTTTGTGCGAATAGATGGTGGTTCTACACGTAAGTTCGATGGTACAGGATTGGGATTGGCAATTTCTCGCAACTTAATTGAACTGATGGGTGGTAGCATTTCCCTAGAAAGTGCTGGTCTTAATCAAGGCACAACTGTCAAGATTACTTTGCCAATCATCGATAGTGAGAATGGGGAAAATGGGAAAGTTACCTCTGAAGAAGAGAAAATCACAGAGCTAAACTCCCACGAAGCAACTTCCACTGAAGATAATTATCAATTACCATTAGTAGAAAAAATCTTTAAAGGTTGAGCATTAAATCTCGATTTTTATATTGTTCAGAACCTGCTTAACCTGTTGTTTTAGTTTTCTTAACCTCTGAAGATAAGTTCAAGGTTTATTTAAGTGATATTGCCACAATATTTACTTTGAGCTTTGGAGCTTAGTCTGATGAAATTAACTAACAACTTTGGCATTGCTACTGTTGCGATCGCCTTATCTTTAGCTACGGTTGAAGTTAAGCCCACACAGGCTGCTGTATTTAATTATAATTTCACTGCGAATGTGACATCTGGCCCTAACATTGGTCAATACTTTGGTTCTTTTAGATATGATGACACTAACTTAACTGGTGTCGGGACAGAAAACCTAAACGTGAGTAATGGATTACAATCCGTGGTGTTTGATTATTTAGGTACTCGCTACACAGAAGCTGAAGATTTTGATTTTCCCGCGGGAATTGCACCTGTAGTTAGCTTTAACAATGGTAATTTTGTAGGACTCAGCTACTTAGTCGAAGATCAGTTTTTCATTGGTGATGTCAATACTCCATCAACTACTGGAAATAGATTTTATAGTATTGTGAGCGCTGACTTGTTATCGACCACGGAACAAGGTGCAGTTACTTACACTAGAGTTCCAGAACCCTTGGCACTTTTTGGCACAGCGATCGCCACGGTTACTGGATTTTGGGTAAATCGTAAGAAAAAAGCAGCTGTAATGCAATAAAAATAATAGGGTGGATATGATCATACCCACCCTATTACTCAATTCTCACTCCCGACTCCCTTCAACTGACACTCACAGCGAAGCCTGAATTATCTTTAAACAAATCTGCCACTAATCGGATTCCGGCGCTGGATGCCAATTACAGATGGACGAGGAAAACCTTGGGGTTGATTTTGACCACCATCAGTAGTGGAAATATTGCTAGGCCAGCTACTACCACGAGGAACCGTACGAGTCTGGTTAAATAGTGTACCATCCAAAGCCAGCATTTCTATACTGCGGCTGAGAATCGTACCATCATTAATTGGGGAATCTTCACCGGGATGCTGTACGGAAATAATCAGTGTCTCGCCGACAAAAGTTGGCCCTGTCATTTCACAACGCACAGGCCCTTGAGCAAATGGAAAGACTCTTCCAGCATCAGGCCCACTGGTGGGGATAAAGAACAGCCAGTTATTACCAAACACACCTGTGAAATTGGCTATATTACCAGTACTTGTGTGATTGATAGTTATAGGACTACCAGCTGCACCCACGTTGAAACCGTTATGGGTACCTGTAGACATATCCGTTACACCCCAAACATTGGCTTGATTGTCAAATACAAGGTTGTCTATACTGGCAAAACCAGCACCATTTACTGATCCAGCTTCGCCACCTTGAGCAAATCTTTGCCATCTAAAGGTGAGTCCGGTGCTATCAGCACTGTCTTCAATGATTTTGTAAAGTCCACCTGACTGTTGAGTAGCATTTACATCAGCGCTTAACTTAGCAACTTGAAAAATGCGGGAGTCAGGATAACCATCACTACCAGGCGCACCATCAGTATAGGAGATGAACACTTCTCTTCTATTGATGGGATGTATTTCCAAATCTTCTGGACGGGCTGTAGGAGTTCCCCCAGCTAAGTTTGCTGCTAAGAAAGCATCACAGAGAACTGCACCTTGAGTGGGATAGAAATCTGCTAGTGTTCTACCTTGATATTGGGGTAAAGCTGTAGCTTCGTTAGTGCGATCGCAATTAAATCCGCCACCATCGATAGTTTGTCCTGCTATCCCGTTACGTCTGGGTAGTGGTAAACGACCATTGTTTTGTGCTAAACCACGCGCTGCAAATTCAACAGACGAAATGATTGAAGGGGAGATGGGATTTGTGGGGGTGTTTAAACGTAATGGTATCCATTGACCCGTACCATCTGGATTGTAACGAGCTACATATAAAGTACCTTGTTCCCACAAATTACTATTAGCTTTACTGTTTGGCGAAGTAACAACCCCATCACTGACAAACTTCCATGTGTGTCCACCGCGTCTATCGTCACCCATGTAAGCAACTAATTTTCTACCAGCTTCAGCACGCATGGTAATGTTTTCATGGCGGAAACGACCCAAAGCAGTATGTTTCCGAGGACGGAAACCAGGATTCACTGGATCAATTTCTACCATCCAGCCATATTTTTCGCCAACTAAACCAAACCTTTCGCCAATTGTCTCAGGGGTGTAACCTGTTTGGCTACCATTGGGTAGGACTGCTTCTGTCACTCCCACAAAAAAGGCAGAACCACCTTGAAAGTTTTCTTCCGCAGTTAATATTGTTCCCCAAGGACTTGTACCACCAGAACAGTTAAACCCAGTACCAATAATTTTGTTACCCAGTCCATCAGCATTTACACTTTCAAATACTTGAGTAGCAGCAGGGCCAGTCCCATATAAATAATTTTGGTCGCCTTGCTGATAGCTGAGAGTTCCCCAACTAGTAACGCTTTGATATCTATCGGTTCTTTGGCGATTAATTCCCAAACCAGACAGACCATGAATCCGGCGATTTCTCGGATCTCTAACTACGGTATAACGTCTAGCAGAGTTGCGGCGAGAAATGCGGATAATAGAGCCGCCTACGTTGTATAGAAATTCTCCATCTAGTTCCACACCTCTGGCTGCTGGTAAAGACCGACCAATGACTGGTGGAAATGTTGTTGGTAGCCCTTGAACATCAACAGGTGCTTCTGGTGCTAAATCAGAAAGGGGAAAACCAACATATTCATGATTAACCCACAAAAAGCCTTCATCATTGGTTCTACCGAGAGGAATGAAACCAGTGTAATCGCAGTTGTAACCAAAGTATTCATCAGGGTTGGGAAACACGCGATCGCCCCAACTGACAATCACGTAACGTTCATATTCTGGTGGTACTACAACATCATCAATAACGTTATAGCTAGGCAAATTAGGAGTTGTAGATGGAGCAATATTCTGCCCTTGTCCAATTCCTGTTGGTAAAAAACTCCTTTGAGTTTGATAAATCGGTAAAGGATGAGGTAAACGTACTGGCGTAAAATTTAGTGGAGTTGTTGTTGCCTCTGCGACACTAGACAAACCTGTTAAAAGTTTGTCTCCCAATACAGCAGCCCCTGCACTACCACCAAAAAATATGAGAAGTTGTCTTCGACTGAATGTAGACATCAAATTATCCTCTGTTGTATTAGGAGAAATTTACTAGTAACCAACTCTTTTTCAAGCTGAATAAATAACTCAAACTATGTGAGTTTTGCCAATTTCAAACTTTAGTAACCCCAGGTTAAAGTGCAGGTTAATCCTAATTTTTATTTTTAAAGTTCCACACTATACCCTAGATTTTGATTAACTTAATTAACAATAATTATTATTGGGTTATCTTATGGTTAACGAAAAATTATCTCTGTCTTTATAGGCATAATTTCTCATATTGCTCATAAAAAAATCCCCGACTTATTCAAGAAGCCGGGGATTTTCACCGCAGTGAGAAAACCGAAAATATTGATTATTGATTAGAAGCTGTAGTGGGATTGAGAGGAATTAAAGGCTGCTTAGACATTGTGTCTAATCCTACCGATCGCAAAATATCATCCCAATCTCGGACTACAGTTAAATCATTGGGATGGGCTGCACGTAAATCAGCCAAAGTTTTTAGAGTATCATGCCAATAACCATTTTCTGCATAGATGAGTACACGTTGTTTAGGTGTTGCTGTTTGTAATTTATTCGCTACATTTGGTGTTAGTTCTACTCGTTCGATCCAGCCACTAGCAATGGGATCGCCACTGCGATCGCCATTGGTGGAATCACACAATAGAGAAAAGCGCCATTGATACTTCTTCCCCACTTCTAACCCCGTAAAATCCCCTGGTAAGCCATAGCTCATGATGCCAGTGCTGGCTGTTACGGGTAAAGTTTTGTCGAGTAATTCTTCTCCGGCTTCATCCCTAAGTAAAAATTCGGCTTGCTGGGCTGAGGTTTGGGGAACATTCACAAAAAATGTCGGGCGATCGCTAACTGTTAATTCTACAGGAATTTGATTAGCTGCACTCTTGGGTGGTTTGGGGGGTAATACTCCACTAATATCTTGTGGACTGCATTTTCCCCGCGCTGCACCTGCTTCCAGATTACGAGAACCACGAATTCCTGGCACTTTAAATTTTAATAGGGAACGGCGACGGGGAAATAATCTGGGTGTGGAACGCGGAAGACTGAATTGAGCAACATTATTCGTGGGTGCTGCGATGCTGGGGATTCCACTGAGAAGTAAATCTGGAATGAGAGTTAAACCTAGTGTAATTAATAGTAAGTTTTTTTTGAGCATATTTTTAACAATATGTATGTTTATATTAATGACTATTTCATAGTATTTAAAGTTTCATTTTGTGAATCTCTCTGCTTAAATTTAGTGAATTTAGGATTAATATAGCCTCAGTGAAATCACTATAGCACTTCTAAATAATCATATTCCTGACTTCTTTAAGAAGTCGGGCATCTGTGAGTCTATCGATTTTTATCAATCAATTTTATTTAGAAATATTAAATAGCCAATGACAGACTAAAGAAAAACAGGTAATTTGGACGCACATTAACTAAATTTTTTTGACAAAAAAGAAATTCATTACAGCCAAAATTTTTTGAGGCAATGGGCTATTCTTTAACATTTACACTTTAGCTAATCAATCAAGAGGTAACACCAATGCTCGGTCAAGATTCCCAACATCGCAATTTCCGTCAAACGGTTTTAACCATTGGCGGGACAGTAGTTGTCACCAGTGTAGCGATCGCCGGATTAATTTTAGGATTGCGAGAACTGGGTAGTTTGCAGGGAATGGAGTTAGCTGCATTTGATTGGTTAATGCGATCGCGTCCAGATGAAGGAGTAGACAATCGTTTTTTAATCGTTGGTGTGGATGATACAGATATCCAAACCCGCAAAGAATATCCCATTGAAGACGGCACAATGGCGCAGTTACTAACAAAACTCGAAGAACACGAACCGCGTGTAATTGGGATTGATATTTTGCGGGACGTGAAACAAGGTACAGCCGCAGGTCGGACAGACTTAATGCAAACATTATCAGCAAACGAGAATATTGCCGCAGTCTGCGTCGTGAGTAAAGCCGATTCTCCCGGTATCGCCGCCGCACCAGGGATTCCCGAAGATAGAGTTGGAGTCGCAGATTTTCCCGTAGATGCTGGTGGTACAGTCCGTCAAGGGATGATTATTTCCATTCCTAAAGCCTCCAAACTGCCAAAACCTAGCGAACATATCTGCAATATCGCCGACCCCGAAAACCAATTACCATCTCTGAGCTTTCAAATGGTGGTGCGTTATTTAGCCGCCCAAGGAATTGAACCAGAACTGACAAAATCTGGGGAATTAAAGTTTGGTTCTACCGTTCTCAAACGCTTAACGCCAAAATCGGGTGGATACCACAACATCGATACATCAGACTACCAAATACTACTTAACTATCGTTCTGGCAAAAATGCTGTCAAACAAGTGTCCCTCAGTGATGTTCTAGCAAATAAAGTTGACCCAGCGTTGATTAAAGACAAAATTGTCATGATTGGCTACACTGCCCAAATTGTCAAAGATACTTTTTATACACCCTATAGTGCAGGGTCAGCGGATAGTCAAAAAATGCCAGGAGTAGTAGTTCACGCCCAAAATGCTAGTCAGATATTAAGTGCAGTTTTGAATAAACGACCTTTATTTTGGTATTGGAATGAATTACAAGAAGGCTTATGGGTATTTGCTTGGTCACTAGTCGGCGGATTTTTAGCTTGGCGCATTCGTAAACCTTGGCTGTTGATCTTGGGTGGAGGGGTAGCGATCGCTATATTATTAGGAACCAACTATATCATATTTATCCATGCTGGTTGGATACCTTTAGTACCACCAGTTTTAAGCCTTTTAGGTAGCGCTGTTGCTGTTGTTTTAATAGATAGATATGCCGCTACAATTGTGAAAACAGTTAAAGGCTTCCTCAAAATTAATATTGATATTGACGAAGACAAAAAAAATCAAGAAGTCGCGGCAATTACCGAAAGTGATTACTTTTTAGAATTACAGCACAAGGCTAAAGATTTGCGGGTTCGGGAGAATGAAGACAAATTATCTCTTACAACTACACCTGTTGTGAATGATTTCGATAATCATAATCTTTTACCTGACACAATCATTAATAAACCCTCAAATATCGAAACTACAGACATAGATTACTTACAACAAGTACGCGATAGGCGCAACAAACTTAACTCCCAGGAAACTTTACTTCCTCAAACCTCAAACAATAACTTAGAAATAACCACAACCCCAACAACAATTGAAGAACCAGACGAATTAGAATACTTAGCAGATTTACAACGTCGTAGTAAAAAATTGAAGGAAAATAAATAATCATCATGAATTACCAAGAACCTGCCGAATCATTACTCCAAAATAGTAAGTTAGATATCATAGATTTACCTGACGAACAACGACAACTTGTTAATTGGATAACTCGCCAGCAAAAAGTTAGTCTATCAGAAGTAGCAAGTCATCTGAATATTACAGAAGAACTAGCACAACAACAGCTACAAATATTAATTAACCAAGGATTCATTCAAGAATCAGAAGATAGTCAATTAGTTTGTTATCAACCCCGCTTTGCTACCCAAAAGAAAAGTAAGCTGAGTCAGAATATATGGGATAAACTCTAAACTATATAGATTTATCCTCAGTATTTTGCTATGTCATAGCATTTCACGAAAAAAATGATACAAATTTATCGGTTTTCCATTCTTTCCCCTTGCCCCCTGCTCCCTGCGGTCTATTTGTATCAAACTTAAAGTGAAACAGTATTACTCTGCGCTCTCTGGGTTTGGGCGATTCGCTAAAAGAAAATCACTTTTATCATGTCAAAAATTGTATCTATCCACTCATTTCGCGGCGGTACAGGTAAATCAAATTCCACCGCTAACCTAGCAGGAATAGTTGCACGTTATGGTTATCGGGTTGGGATTGTTGATACAGATATCCAATCTCCAGGTATTCATGTTTTGTTTGGTTTTGATGATCAGAAAATCAAATATTCCCTCAATGATTATCTTTGGGGACGCTGTAATATTGAAGAATCTGCCTACGATGTTAGCTCAACTTTAAGTCAAACAGTAGGAGCTAAGGGACGTATTTATCTCATCCCTTCGAGTATTAAAGCTAGAGATATTACCAAAGTTCTGCGAGAAGGATTTGATTTTAATTTACTCAATGAAGGCTTTCAAAAACTACTAGTTGCTTTGAAATTAGATTATTTATTCATTGATACCCATCCAGGACTTAACGAAGAAACCTTACTTTCAATTGCTATTTCTGATATTTTAGTGCTGATTCTCCGCCCCGATCGCCAAGATTTTCAAGGCACAGCCGTCACAGTAGAAGTAGCCCGCAAACTAGAAGTCCCAAAAATGTTGTTGTTAATTAATAAAGCACTCCCAGCCCTAGATTTTGATGCACTCAAGCAACAGGTAGAAAAAACATATAACGCACCTGTCGCTGGTGTTTTACCACTTTCCGAAGAATTGATTCAACTAGCTAGTAGCGATTTATTTTGTTTACGTCATCCAGAACATCCCTTAAGTCAAGTTATGACTAAGGTAGCCAAAATGATTATCCAATAGACATTTTTCAACTCTATTACCAAGGATTACCAATCATGGTAAAAGCTGCCCAAAAATAGGGATGAGTTAACTTTCTATCACCAAGTTCTAGTAGGACTGGTGGTAATGCTACATCACCACGCGCAGTTCTCAGCCTACCCATTTCTATCCGCACTTGGCCTTTGAGCATGGCGACTTGCGCTCGTCGCAAAGCTTCGGCTTTGATAGGCGCTTGTTTCAACTTTTCATAAAATTGAGTCATCAATCCGAGAGTACCTTCATCGGAAACATACCATAAACTCGCCAATGCAGACTTTGTCCCAGCTTGCACCGCAAAGCCAGCAAAACCTAATTCTGCATCTTCGTTACCCAAGGCTGTACGACAAGCACTCAGCACCACTAATTCTACAGGTGGGTTATTCCAGCCGAGTTGACGGATTTGATCCATTCTCAGTTGAGTGTCCCACAATTGAATATAAGAGTTATTCGGCGCACCTGAGTTAAATTCTCCATGAGTAGCAAGATGAACAATCCCGAAGGCTTTTTGCTGTCGTTGGGCTTTGAGATTTGTTAAAGTGAAGGCTTCATTTAAGAAAACTCTACCAGGCCAAAGCTTTTGAGTGATAGTAGTCAATTCTGAAGGTACAGATGGTAATGGGTCTTGATTCATAAATTGCGATGCACCCATCCCTAAAACTTCAGATTTTTTAATATCAATATATTGAGTATCTGTCAGGCTCAGACTTGGCATTAAACCAACACTATAGTTTTCAATTAGATACTGTTTACCATCATAAAGTGCGGCTATGGGCATGGTTCGCAAACCTGCATCTACAATAAAAACTAGATTATTAATTTGCCTTGCTTGCAGGTTATATTTCAGGGGTGCAATTAACCAGTTGTATAATTTTGTAGCAGGAGTAATATAGCTGTTTAACAAAGTTGCTTGAGTGACATTGTTGGTAAACTGTTTACTCATAGCTAAGACTTGCGATCGCGTCACATTAACTACTTTCCGAATCGGCTCACCCTTACCTGTAACTACTAATAACTCTAAAACATCATCGTCTTGAGGTGTGAGTTTTTGTTCTGGCAAAACATCTCGTTTGAGTGTTTTCGGTATAAAAGAAACATAAATTAAAGCAGGTTTCACTCCTGTAGAATTTTCAATATTTACTAAAATCTCACTAGCTTCTTTAATACCTTTAATTGGCGGTGTACCTGTACCTAAATATCTCGCAAACTGGTTAGTAAATCTTGCATCTATTTTAAATATATCCTTATCTATTCCTGCATCTAAAGAAGATTGATTTTTCTCTAAAATTGGTATACTAGCAGTTTTCTTTTCTTCTGTCTCAGAATCAACCACATTAGTTAGGTCTACATTCAGCAGATTATTCGTTGCGGGATTGAAAGGATTATTTGGCTCTAAAGGAGGAGGATTATTTGTTTCGGGATTAGGTTGGGGATTATCTGTTTCAGGATTAGGTGGAGGAATAATTATTGGTTGTCGCGTTATATTAATATTGATTGATTGCGGTGCAGATTCCGAAACACCATCACTTGCTTTAATCGTAAAAGCAGGTACTCGGCCTACAGAACCTCGTTGGGGAGTATAAACTAAAACGGTATTTGGATTTAGAATATTTCCAGGCGTAACTGGTGTCCCATCTTGGAAAGTTACAGAACCAGACAATATCCCATTAAAAATTATTTGACTGACATCATTATTAATATCATTAGTATTGAGATTTAATGAACCAAAAGTAAATGTAACAGGTCGATTTTGGCGTGTATTAATTACACTATAATTGTCTGTTAAAGTAGGTGGTGTGTTAACAGAATTAATAGAAATTAAGCTAGGAGTACCTTCTGCTCGTCCGCCTAGTGGAATGACAGGAAAAATGTGAATTGGGGATGTGGGAGAAATTTGAGAATTGTCACTGTCTAGGATAATTTTTTCACTAGCAGTCTCATTACCAACAATACTTATTTTGCTAACATTAATAGCTGCTGCTGTACCATTCAAGTTAGCATCACCCACAACAAATGGAACGTTATTTACACCTCCATCATGCTGAATCGTAACAGCCCCAGGTTGAGTAAATGCGCTGGTCAAAATTGAATTTCCTGTAGGCTGACCATTATCAAGAATTTCTCCTAATACCCTAACTGTTCCATTGGCTAAAAGATTAACATTACCACCTTGAGCGAATGGGGGTGTATTGTTCAATAAAATACCAGCTTGATTTGGAGAATTTGCATTGATAAACTCAATTTGCTCAACATCAATACTCCTAGCACTTGTATTAATACTGCCAACAGCAATATTGCCATCAGCTATTAAATTGACTGCACCTGCATTAGCAGTCCCTAAAATCAAAGCTGCTGAAGTATCAATATTATTAGTTGTAATATTACTGCCTGCTGTTAAATTAACTGCGCCTGCCGTAGCAGTTTCAAAACGACTGAAAGCTGAAGTATCAATATTATTAGTTGTAATATTACCGCCTGCTGTTAAATTAACTGCGCCTGCCAAACCAGTAAATCTATCAGCAGTGATGATATTTTGAGTTGTGATATTACCTGCTGCCTGAATAGTTACAGTCTTTTGATCGACAATGCTATTTGTAATAACAACATCACCATTGCTAACAGTCAAACCAGAACCAGTTAACTTTACCTTACCATTTTCAATCTGCAAACCAGAAGCATTCCCAACACCACCGCCAGTCAACAATGCTGGTAAAGAATTCCCTGGCAAATTATTATTAGTTGCATTCAGCGGTTGAATTTCTAAACTTAAAGGATTCCCCGCCATACTCAATTTGAGTAAACTACTGCCAGGTACAGCCGCAATTGTGACGTTACCACCAGGCGCTGACAAAGTTCCTGTACTGATGACTGTGCCGCCAAATAAACTTAAATTATTCCCTGATGGCACTGCCAAATTACCTTGATTGAAAATAGCACTAGCGACACTGCTATCAAAAGCGAAACTATTGGGTGTACCGATAAGTTGGCTGTAGTCGTTTGTCCCAACCGCATTTAACCAGTTATTACTACCAAAACCGAGGCGTGTGGCTGTGGTAGCGGTGAATGATGCAGGTACATTTAAACTAGAATTAGCACCAAAGATAATGCCTGCGGGGTTGATTAAGTATAAGTTAGAATTCCCGCCACTAACGCGAATGATGCCGTTAATTATTGATGCTTCGCCACCTGTGACTCTACCTAAGATATTTTGAATGGATGGTTGCGATAAAAAGTTAGCTGTTTGGTTAGCATCTAGTCCAAATTTGCTAAAACTATGAAAAAGGTTGGCCTTATCGCTACTTAAACTACCACCACTAATATTAATATTGTTACCTTGAGTGTTAACAGTTGTGCGTGTACCATCATTGGCGGGGGTGATGTTTTGGGCTTGGACTTTTGCAGGTATTAAATATAAACCTAAAATGATGTTGATAGCTGTTAATGTTTTGACTTGAGATAAATATTTTTGCTGATGTTGTTGAAAAATTATTGGTAATTTGCTTGGGATTTTATTAAATTTAATATGCAAAAAAAAACTTTTAACATACTTATTATGAATTAAAACTCTATGTAAACTTCTTTTTTGATAGTTTAAAGTATACATGAGTTAGTGTGCGTTTAAAAGCTTTATAAATATTAAATTTTGCATATTGCCAATTGGTTAACTTCAAAAAGTTAAGAAAAAATGAATTTTTATATATAAAATTGTTCAATTACTTCTGAATCCATAAAAACCCAAATTATTTAAACGAGAAATTCCCCAACTTATTTAGGATGAATGTATCAGAAATTTGGCAATCTCATCTGGAGAATGAGCTATAAAATCTGCACCGTGGGTTTGTAACTCTTGCTCAGTTCCATAACCATAGGTCACACCAATTGTAGTAATATGATGGTGTTTGGCTCCGATTATGTCGTGTTTGCGATCGCCTACCATCACCACAGTCTCAGGTAAAAGCTTTTCTGTCAGTAAAATATAGTGAATTAAATCAGCTTTGACACTCCGCACTCCATCAAGTTCACTACCATAAACACCATCAAACAGCGGTGATAAGCCAAAATGTTCAATAATCCGTGTCGTGTAAATATAAGGCTTGGAAGTTGCCACAAAGGTTTGATAACCAGCACAACGAATAGCTTGAAGAGTGTCTAAAACTTGCGGATAAAGAGTATTTTCAAATAAGCCAATCGTAGAAAAACGACTACGGTATAGTGAAATTGCTTTTGCCAGCATCGTCTCATCTGAAGTCTTCAGTAGCTGAGAAAAACTGTCTTTAATTGGCGGGCCAATACACCAATTCAATTCATCAGCCTCTGGTGGTGTGTGGCCGAGTTCAGACAGAGCATACTGAATACAGCGAGTAATTCCCGGCTTAGGGTCTGTCAGTGTCCCATCTAAATCAAACAGGATAGCGTTAGCAGGCATAGCTTATACCAGTTATCATACTTACTTAAGAAATTCAGATTTTCTGACTAACTACGTCTCTCTACACTTAGCAATGCAATTCCTAATGTCACCACACCAATTCCCACACTTTGAATCACGCTTAAAGTTTCGCTAATTGTTCCCCAGGCGACTAACGCCGTCAATGCTGGACTACTTGCACCGATAATAGAAGCCTTTGTCGCACTAATCATCCGAATTCCCAAATTATTTAAAGTGTGTCCAGCAAAGCTGACTAAACCTGAAAAAATGCTACCAATCCACATTGGTGTCCAATCAAGTTGAGTACTGGGAATTGGCCAGAACAGTAAGCTAACACCAGAAAGCACCAAAGTAGTGGCAAAACTAATCCAAGTGAAGGGAACTGGATGGAATTTTTCTAAACATTTTTGGGCAATTACACAATAAAAAGCGTAAACAATTCCGGCACCAACACTAGCAATAATCCCTAAAGTAATAGCAGAACTGCTATAGCTAGTAGAAGATGGCGGAATAGTTAGAACACTACCTACTAAAATAATACCCATCACTAGCCAACGAAAAAAGGTGGGGCGATCGCCAAAAAATTTCCAAGCCAGCAACGCCGTAAACACTGGATAAGAAAAGAATAGGGTGATAGCAATTCCTGTAGGAATCAAGCCGATGGCAATGTAGAGTAAGGCAATATACACAAACATCAACACCCCACAGCCCAAGGCTTGTGTGATTACATCTGTGCGATGATGCTTGAACACATCTTGCAATTCTTTCAGCGCCGATGGATATAACTTGAATGCTAAAGAAGCCATGAGTGGAACCACCAGCAGCATCCGCATGAACATCAGCAAGAATGAATTCTGTAAATCCGGTTTAACGTATCCACCGAGTAAAAATAAACCCAGTACGAGATGTTCGGAAAACAAAACTCGCACAGTTACGTTATGAAACGCCAAAACAAAGGAGGATAAAAGAACCGTCAGGATGCCTAACACGCTAAAAAGGTTCCGAATGGACAACCAGATTGTATTGTTAAAGCCACTATTTTTTCTGGCTTATAGTTTTATGTATGCAAATATAATTCGCCTTTAATAATGACAATAATTGTTATTTTAAAAGCTATTCATTAACCAATTGACCGAGACTTTAGCAGTATTACATGGCTATAGGTAAATTTCAAGTCCTTAGAGTATAAACTATATGCTAAACTGATAATTAGAGTATAGGACTTACGCATTGACAGAAAAGCCAAAATAACGGGTGGAGTTTTCAAGGCTAATAGCTAGATTTTTCAATGAGATTTTAGCGATCGCACTCAATTAAAGGTGATTGATAAGAGCCTGAAACAACGTATTTACGTTAATGCACAAGATAGTTATTTTGTACAGTGCGTAAGTCCTAGAGTAATTAAATAATTTATTTCCCAGTTAATAAAGAAAAAGCATGGCTGAACGGGTGATTGGAGGGTGTCTCTGCGGCTATGTGCGATATGAGTACAACGGAGAGCTAGAATCAGCAAATTACTGCCATTGCCAAGATTGTAGGAAGACGACAGGTAGCGCTTTTAATGTTGGGGTACGTGGGCAATCTACCTCGCTCCGTATCATATCAGGTAAAGTGAAAAGTTATACAAAAATGGGAGATAGCGGTGGTAAGGTCATTCGGGAATTTTGCCCAGAGTGAGGTTCGCCACTGTTTACCAAAGCGCCAGCAAAGCCGCAGTTTATCTGGATAAAAGCAGGAAGTCTTGACAATCCGATGTTCGTCAAACCAGTACATCAAATCTGGACTGATTCAGCCGTACCTTGGGCTTACATTGCTGCTAATTTGCCTGGTTTTAGCCGGAATCGTCATATTTAATCTCTGGAAAATTATCTTTAAGATTTTGGTTTCGTCATTTGCATAGATGGACGTTGAGAGAATTCATCATACCACTGAGCAAGTTTGGGATAACTTTGTCGCCATTGCCATTCCGATAGGCGAATTTCTAACCCCAGTGCAGATGCGAGGGTAATGTGAGCCAGCTTGGGTGTTTGGTCGAGTTGATCGGAAACTTTCTCAAAGTATTCTAAGATGCGGAAAGTACGCGATCGCTCTAATTCGATAATTTTGGGTGATTGCTCAGTTTCTGTCCGAAATTTCCGTTCTCTGATCCAGTTACTTATACCATCGATAAATGCAGTTGTTATACCTTCAAGGTGCTGTGAAAATCCATCAGAATAGTCAGCAACAATTTTGATGTCAGGGTTTAAGTGATTAAGATAAGCAGTAATGATGCGAGTTTCACTCAAAATAAATGCGTCATTAGTAACCAATGTTGGCACTTTATTCGCCGGATTGTAATTGAGTCATTCACTGTGGCGATCGCGTACTGTACTGTAACTAGTTGCAGTTGTACTTGTTCAGTTAAATTTAGTTCAATTATTGCCACCCGCACAATGCGGGCATACTGAGATATTTCTGTATAAAAGAGTTTCATGAGTTAATGCAACTTCCTTTATTCACATCTTGCACCTAACGACTAAAGTCGCGGCTACATAGACAAAACCCGCCTACACGGGTTCAGAAACATTGATTTTACGTTAGTCCGCGTAGGCGGACTTGGTTTTTGTAGCCGCGACTTTAGTCGTCGGGGCTAGGTGCAAGATATGTGTTTACATAAGCTGAAGCTGGGCTACAGTTATAACAACTAATAGCCCAGCTACATGAAATTATCTAGCAGTAACTAGATTCTGCACAATTTAAACTGCCACTGGTTCACGTCGATTGTATACCGAAGCATCTCCCTTAATGGCTTCACTTTGCTTACCGTCAATACCCACTGGAGTATCACCAACAATAGTGACTCGCTGAACGTGACGGGGTTGGTTGTCATAGTCAGCCACTGCAAAATGTTGTGTAGCGCGGTTGTCCCAGAAGGCAACATCACCAACTTGCCAACGCCAACGTACTGTATTTTCGGGACGAGTGACGTATGCTTGCAATAATTTGATAATTTCGTCAGACTCATTCTGTGATAAACCACGCAGACGGCGCACGAAACCACCAATAAATAATCCACGTTCCCCAGATTCGGGATGCACACGTACAACTGGATGCAGAGTTTCGTATACGGTTGAAGTAAAAACAGCCCGATGCGCTAGAACATCTGCTGGTAAATCAACTACAGCCGCTGCATAGTCATAGGCGTTGCTATGTACAGCCCAAAGTTGGTCTGCGAGGTCACGTAGTGGAGTTGGTAAGTCTTGATATGCAGTCACAGAGTTTGCCCAAATTGTATCACCACCAGTTGAGGGAATCACCAGCGCCCGCAGAATAGAACCGAGTGGCGGACGATCAACAAAAGTAACATCAGTATGCCAGGTATTGGCGCGGTTGGAAGTGCGGCTGTAATCCAGGTCAAGAACTTCTGGGTGTCCTTCTAGAGAGGGTACTGTGGGATGGGCTGTGGTAATGTCACCGAACCGCCGAGCGAAAGCTACCTGTGCATTTGCATCAAGTGTTTGACCACGAAAGAAAATCACTTTGTGTTGAACGAGGGTGTGGCGAATATCGCTAATTAACTCGTCGCTGAGATTTGCACTCAAGTCAACACCGAGAATTTCTGCACCGATGCGTCCAGCAACTGGTTTGATATCAAAATATTGAGAACTCATGTGATTTTATACTCCAAAGAAATTCGTAAATAAGTTAAAACTTTTGCTCAGACATTAGTCTGTCTGGAAATTCCAATGTTGGCGGAATCTCATAGAAAATTCGTGCTAAACGCCAGGGGTAGAGCCGCCATCAACCAAAATTTCTGCGCCTGTTATCGAAGCAGCTAGGTCAGATACTAAAAATAATGTCAACGCGGCAATTTCATCTGGCGGTACAATTCTGCCGAGAGGAATTGTTTGCAAACTTTCAGCTTTGGCTTTTTCTACACTAATTCCCTGTGCTTGAGCATTTTGCTCTGCTAATCGTTCTGCGCGTTCGGTTGCTGTCGCACCCGGAGAAATCGCATTAATCCGAATGTTGTGTTGGGCTAATTCTTTCGAGATTCCACGAGTGAAGTTGAGCAAAGCGGCGTTAGTTGTTCCACCGGGAAGGAAACCTGGACGGGGTGTTCTACCTGCACCGCCAATGATGTTGACAATGCGACCATCACGGCGACTTTTTTGATGAGGGACAACGGCTTTAACTAAGCGAATGTAGCCTAATAACTTTAAATTCCAAGCATCGAGGAATACATCATCGCTCAAATCGAGGAATGAGCCAGCACGGGCTGAACCAGCGTTATTAATCAAAATATCAATTTGACCAAACTGAGCCAAAGTTGTAGAGACTACTGTATCTATACTTTCTGCTTGAGTGAGGTCAGCCCTGATGGCAATTACTTTCGCTCCAGGGGTGGGTAGAGATTGAATGGTGCTGACGGCATTCTCTAGTCTTTCTGGGTTACGTGCTGCGATCGCTACATTCACACCTTCACTATAGAGAGCTTTGGCAATGGCTAATCCAATCCCCGCACTACCACCTGTGACTATCGCTGTTTTCCCTGATAGGTGTAGCTCTAAGCTCATAAAAATTTACGCTCCAATCAAATGGGGAAACACTAAATTTTCAACAACTCATACAATCGCTAATTAAGCGCTGATATTGTCGATTTTGAAGATGGCTTGAATTGCTAACTACGGTAATTTGATAGAATCACCGTAGTAATAGAGCAAATTATCATAATATCAACCTAATAAGCAAGACCTAAGACAATTTGGGATTCTGTGGAAAGTTGAGCCAGTATGTTGCAGAAACAGCATTGTGGGTATTGCTTACCCGACTTAAGCAAACTTTTCAAGATAGATTCAGGATTGCTTACAATGTTTTCATAAAAATCTGCTATATCAGTATCTATCCCAGTGACAATCAATATCTCGCAGTTGATACTAGGTTGATAAGATACCAAATTATAGGGTTCCAGGTTAGTCATCTGGGCAGCTATCTAGGGATGGGTGCTTCGCCACAAGCGAATGTCATCTATCCCTTTAATTAATGGTAAGCAAAATACACCATAAACTTAAACAAAACCAGAAATAACGCGATCGCGCTATTCCTGGTTTTGGCATTTAATTAGATTGGTTGAGAAACTGCTTGATAACAGAATCTAGAGATTATGTTCTACGGAAAGTAACCAAAGAAAGCCACATCTAAAAACGATAGCCTAATCCTGCTTGGAAGCTAACGGCATCAGCATCACTGTTTTTGTAAGCATCAATGCCCCATTTAGCATCACCATAGGCGATGATGTTTTTGCTAACTTCAGATTCTACGCCCAAAGTAACTACAGGTGCATTGCGATTACCTAAAGGGGTGTTGTGACCTTCATTAGTCAAAAACGAATAACCACCACCCAAGTAAACGTTAGTGTTTTTGGCAATGGGCGCATCGTAAGTCACTATAGGCATTAGAGACGTTGTATCACCACCAAACAAAACGGCTCCCCGCAGTGATACAGGCGCATTAGGTACGGCGTAACGTCCTTGTACGTTACCACCAAATTGAGCATCATCGTTTCTTTGTCCGCCACTAGTAGCACCTGCTGCAATCCCTGCGCCGATATAGCTACCGTTAGTACCAGTGGTTTGAGCAGCAGCAATTCCAGCTGAGAAGACAATAGAAGCAACTACAAGAGCAGAAGTAGTTAAAGTTCTGAGTTTCATAAGTTTCTCTCCACTAGAGTTGAGTGCAATCAATGCTCTCTACTACTAGAGTCGCTTTTTTAACCAGTTTCACCCTCCTGCACTCAGGTAGCCGAGTGGGTGAAAAGTCCTTCACCCAATTGGGTGAACTAGAGAAACAACTTAGATTCTCAAAGTTATTTTTTTAAGAAACGCTGACGCATACGGATCACAAAAGTATTTACTTCTGGAATTTTCAGGAGTGAAGCGATCGCACCAAACACCACTAAACCTACTAAACCAGCAATTGACAACTCTATTAACTGAATGACTAGACCTTTTGTACCTAATAATTGCTGACAACCAAATAAAGTCCCATAGCTGGCTATCCCAGCCACAACACTACCACCAGCTAAACCCAAAATTGGCAGACTCCATTCCCGCCAAGGTAAACCGTTAAGCTTGCGGTCTAGTAACCATAACAGCATTAACATCGAACTGCAATTAACACCAACAGTTGCTAATACCAAACCTGGTGCGCCAAAGGGTTTTACAAAAAAATAATCAAGTACAATATTCAGCACAATGTTAAAAACGCTGATGCGAAATGGTGTCTGTCCATCTCCCAAGGCGTAAAATACCCGCACTAACACATCACGCCCTAAGTAAACAAACATCCCAATACCATAAGCCACCAATAACGAAGAAACTAACTGTGTAGCATCTTGCTTAAAAGCGCCGCGCTCATATACTATCTGCACAATTGGTACAGATAACACCACCATTAAAGCCCCCAGTGGTAGCATCGTACAGGCTGTGAGTAATAAACCTTGACGAATGCGTAATTTTAAATCAGGCCAATTGTCTGGTTCCGCTAGTTTGGCGAAAATTGGTAATAAAGGTAACAAAATAATATTAGAAATAATCCCTAAAGGTGTTTGAACTAGCAAATTAGCATAGTTAAAACCAGCCGCAGCACCAGGGATCGGACTGGCAAAATAAAGGTCAGTAGCAACATTAATTGGCATCATCCCCGAAGAAATTGTTGCCGGAGTCATGATTTTAATCACTTCTTGAACGGCAGGAGCTTTAAAATCAAAGCGTAGCCGCAGTGTCCCCAGTCCTAACCGCCACTGCACAATTAACTGGACTACCCACTGAAGAATTGCGCCAGCTAGAGTTCCCCAAGCTAAAACCATTCCACCTATAAAAGCGTACTCTGGCAGAATAATGTTCTTACCTAGTTGCAAAGTTAAAATACCAATACCTACAACTACAGTAATGCTGGATAATAAAGGGCTAATAGAGAGTAACCAATATTGATTGGCAGCATTGAGAGTACCAAAGCCAATGCCAATCAAACCGGAAAATAACGCCATCGGGGCCATGATTTGCAGTTGTTGAATGGCGATCGCGCGTGTCGTCTCTGACAAACCATGACCGACAATATCAACAATCGTATCTGCTAAGAAAACCTGGGCAACAGTTACCAATAAAAGTATGCCACCCACTAATGTTGTGACTGTTTCCACCAAAGGAGCTGCTTCTTGTTGCTTGCGTTTGGCTAACACACTCACAACAGCACTATGTAACGGCCCATTCACACCACCCAGTAATATCAATAAAAATCCAGGAATAATATAGGCATAGCTATAAGCGGTAGCAGCTGCACCAACGCCAAAAGCGGCAGCGATCGCTTGCTGCCGTATCAAACCAAATACTTTACTAATTAATGTGGCTGCGGCAACAATGCCAGCAATCCCAGCAAAAGAACGAGAAGATTTTTGTTCTTGATTAGTCACGAATAATACCTGACAAGTCTGAAGACGGATGAAATTTCTAGGCTAAAAGCTGAAATCCCAAAAATAAATATTTAATTAATATATTTCATACTTCAAACTTTACTCTTCATTCTTTTATTTACAACCCAAACTCTCTCTAGTCGCTACACCTGTAACCGCATTTACTCCATCAGCCCTTTCACACAGCAGTGACACTTGATAGCGGTCAATTAAAGCATCTGTAAAATCCGCACCTGTAATATCAGCATCGTAAAAACGGCTACGGGTTAAAGTAGCTTCGGTAAAATTAGCATTTTTTAAATTAGCACCATCTAAAGTCACACGGTCTACTAAAGCACCTGTTAAGTTAGCGCCTTCTAAATTAGCCTTTAATAAAACACCCTTAGTAAAAATGGCGTTTGTTAAATTTGCTCCTTGGAAGTTTGTACCCCGCATTTCCGCTGCCACAAAAGTTACACCTACTAAATCGGCATTGGCAAAGTCGCGGTTTTCTAAATTGGCATTGCTGTAGTTAATTGTATTAATTTGTGCAAAAGCTGGTCGTGGGCTAAGTATTACCCACAAACCAGCTAAAAGCAGAATTATAATTAAACTTAATAATTTCTGCCAAATCTTTTGCATAACTTTACGTACCTCATTAGTGAGTTATGAGTATAGGACTTACGCACTGTACAAAATAACTATCTTGTGCATTAACGTAAATACGTTGTTTCAGGCTCTTATCAATCACCTTTAATTGAGTGCGATCGCTAAAATCTCATTGAAAAATCTAGCTATTAGCCTTGAAAACTCCACCCGTTATTTTGGCTTTTCTGTCAATGCGTAAGTCCTAGAGTAATAGATCAAGTTTGATTATTTCAAACTTAATAATTTCTGCCAAATCTTTTGCATAACTTTACTAACTTCACTAGTGAGTTATGAGGAAGAGGTTAACTTTGATTGTGTCAAACTTAATAATCTCAGCTAAATCTTTTTCATAGCTTTATAGTCAAGAGTCAATAGTTCATAGTCAAGAATGAGTCTCAGAAGCAGGCTAACAAGTAATTAATAACTAAAAACAATTGACTAATGACTACTAATTATTTCCAATCTTTACCAATCCGAATTGTGATATCAGATTCCAAATCTCCAGATGTTGAGACTTCAATTTGACCTAAACCTAAGACTTTTTGTAAGTCAATTCCTGGCTGTCGGCTACCTCTTTGGACAATAATCTGAGTTTGGCGTTGGCTATCTGGCCAATCTGATACTGTGTAAATATTTTTAAACCCTTTCTCTTTCAGATAAGCAATAACTTTTTCGGTTACTTGTGGTTGATTAGAGGCATTTTGAATAGCAATTTTGAGGTTAGAAACCGGACGTGTATCTGGTTTGAGGCCAGGTACATCTACCCCAACATAATTATTCAGTAGATTCTGTTGTCCAGTCATATTCAGCCAATAGCTATTAGGGTCTTTACTGAAACGGCTGAAAGTACCAGGTACAGTGGTCATTTGGAAATTATCCCGATCTACATTTACCGAGAAATTCACCAAAGCCATCATTTCTTCTATTTTTAAGTTGGTATCAAAATA
The DNA here is from genome assembly GCF_059384975.1 of Nostoc sp. C96. Classification (NCBI taxonomy): domain Bacteria; kingdom Bacillati; phylum Cyanobacteriota; class Cyanophyceae; order Nostocales; family Nostocaceae; genus Nostoc; species Nostoc sp. C96. The sequence goes on from NZ_CM182020.1 coordinate 6,225,081, forward strand.
CTTCCGCATAATGCGGGTTAATTGGGGCAATTTCGGTACGACAGTAGGACTATTGAGGCGTTGAATTAATGCTGCCATGAGTGCTTGTTGTCGCTGTACTCTCGGTAAATCCCCTAGCCCATCTTCCCGGAAACGAGCAAACTGTTCTGCCTGTTCGCCGCTGAGAGTTTGCCAGCCACTCACTAGATTAATGTTCAATTGACTGGTACTATCATGATATTCCATTGCTTTAGGTACAAATACTTCGATCCCACCCAATTGATCAACTAATTGCCTTAAGCCACTGGTAGAAATCCGAATGTAACGGTCAATCGGCGCATTGTTTAAAGTCCGGCTGACTACTCGCGCAGCTAAGACCGGCCCGCCTTGGGGATTAGCATCTGATAGCTTAGTTAAACCTTTTTCTGGGATCGCTATCATCGTATCTCTGGGAACGGAAAGCACCCGAATGGATTTATCACTGGGGTTGAGCCGGACTAAAAGCATGGTGTCGCTTTTCCCTGCAAAACTTTCAGGTGAGCCATCTACAGCCCCGTTGACTGGCTCAATCCCCATAATCAAAATATTCATAGGGCGTGATAGCTGATATTGGGAAATTTTGCTCCATAATTCCCCAGGTAAAGGCACTTTTTGCTCTTCTTTACCAGCAAAACCCAGTTCTTCATCGCTTTTATCCAAATTACTCCATAAAGGAGTCCAGAGCGCCAAAGTTGAGACTAACAGCCCTGAGAGAATCACACCCATCACCACTGTCAGTATCCACAGTAGCCAGCGGGGCATACTTAAACCCAATCTATCGTACAGTTCGTTGGGAATTGCACTGACTGACTCGACAACACTGCGAGTGGTACTGGCTGAAGCTGCTTGAGATGTAGTGTCTGAGTCTGAATCTGCTACTGTTTGCAGCGATCCCTGAGTTTCTACCCGTTGGATTTGACCAGGTTTACTCTCTAAGTCTAAATTCGGTATTTGCTGAGACTTAACTTGATTCTCAGATAATTGAACTTCTCTAATCACAATTTTCTCCCCACTCAACCACTTCCATAAAAGTTATGTTAATGCAAGCTACAAATATTGCCAGAGTAAAAGCTCACTGTACACTTGTAATGTTCTTGCGTAGGTGTGTATGACAACATGAATAGTTCCTTGTTCCCCGTCATCCTCGCTGGTGGCAAAGGTGAGCGTTTTTGGCCTCTGAGTCGTAAAGACCGTCCTAAACAATTTTTAAGTCTAGATGGCAGTTCTAGAAGTTTACTGCAAGCAACAGCTGATCGGTTGCTCCCATTGGCAGACGGTTGGGATTCCTTATGGGTGATTACTTCCAGCCAGATAGCTGAAGGTGTCCGTCAACAGTTACCCGAACTGCCATCGCCAAACTTACTCATTGAGGTAGAGGGAAGGGATACTGCCGCTGCGGTTGCTTGGACAAGTTTGGAAATTAAAAAGCGTTATGGTGAAGACGCAATCATCGGCTTTTTTCCGGCTGACCATTGGATAGCTGACCAAAAGGCGTTTACAGACACACTAAAGGCTGCTACTCAACTAGCAACAAGCACCAAAGCGATTGTTACTTTAGGAATCAAGCCTGCTTTTCCATCAACTGGTTACGGCTACATTGAACAAGGTGAAAAGATTGGTAGCTTTAATGAGTTGCCAGCTTATCATGTCAACCGCTTTACTGAAAAGCCCAACCGTGAGTTAGCAGAAACTTTTTTATCTACGGGACGTTTTAGCTGGAATAGTGGAATGTTCGTATTTCGGGCTGGAGTTGTTCTGGAAGAACTATACACCCATGCTCCAGAAATCATCAAACCCCTAGAACAATACGGCCCTGAAATTTACCCTGATTTACCTAAAAAGAGTATAGACTATGCACTCATGGAAAAAACCAATTTAGCATACGTCCTCCCGGTTGATTTTGGTTGGGATGATTTAGGAGATTGGAATGCGATTGAACGTTTGTTAAAAAAAGAAGAGACTCCCAATGTAGAATTAGCTACCCATATAGGTTTAGATACGCAAGGAGCGATTGTTTATGCTACTAATCCAGAGGATGTAATTGTTACTATTGGTTTAGAGGATGTGGTGATTGTGCGCGATCGCAATGTTACCCTCATCGTTAATAAAGAACGCACCCAAGAAATTAAGCAGGTTCTCAAAATCCTGCAAGATGACCCTCGCTTTACAAACCTACTGTAATTTTCAAAGTTAAAACCCTTGACAGAGGCTTAAAAGCTAGTTTTTTTATTATAACTTGACTGTCTGTTGTTTTTACTGACAGTTATGAATACTCTTAGCTTTGAGCCTCTGGCCAAGACAATGGCGATTAACTCTATTACTGCTTATCAAAAATACATTTCTCCGGTGAAAGGCTTTGCTTGTCCTCATCGGCAATTACATGGTGGAGAATCTTGTTCTACTTACATTAAAAGAATATTAAGTGAGCAAAGCTTGATAGAAGTTGTAAAATCATCCCAAAAAAGATTTCAAGACTGTGCTTTTGCCAGTAAAACCCTAACTAAAAATAGCTCTGGCTGTATTGTAATTCCCTGTTGTCTACCCCTTTAACTTCTCTGCGTTTTTGCAGTTGTTTACCACAATGTTCCTAACTCAAACTGTTCCTCGTCAACGAGAAATTATTGAAGTAGTGTTTCGTAATGGCTGGGATTATATGCGAAGGCTACTGACTGGGGGCAAAACTGATGAACCCCAGCTACCTACCCCAGCGGTGCTAAAAAATATTTTGGTAAATTTGGGGCCTGTTTATATTAAGCTTGGTCAGTTGTTATCTACTCGTCCAGATTTACTCAGCGCCGCCTATATTGAGGAACTGTCAACACTGCAAGACGAAGTACCACCAGTTGCTTGGTCAGAAATAGAAGTACTCATCCGCAAACAGCTAAAAAGTCCCCTAGAAGAAGTTTTTCAAAAGGTAAATCCTGTACCAGTCGCGGCGGGATCAATTGCCCAAACTCATCGCGCCACACTAGCCGATGGTCGGGAAGTCGCTTTAAAAGTGCAGCGTCCTGGAATTGATGTCACCATTGCTCAAGATATTGCTTTAATTCAGGGGATCGCTGATTTAGTCGCCCGAACTGACTTTGGGCAAACTTACGAAATTAAATCTATTGCCGAAGAATTTACTAAAGCTTTAGAGGCTGAGTTAGATTTTACGCGAGAAGCAGGCTTTACAGACCAATTACGAAAGAATTTAGCGAAAGGTCGCTGGTTTGACCCGAAACAAATTGTAGTAGCGGAAATTCACTGGCATCTCACATCAGAGAAATTGTTAGTGATGGAGTGGTTAGATGGTGTGCCTTTACTGTCAGCAAAGTTGACCAGTGACAATAATAGTAAAGATATTGCTACCCAACGTAAAGATATTACTACCTTACTATTTCGAGCATTTTTCCAGCAGTTATATCTGGATGGTTTTTTTCATGCTGATCCCCATCCCGGAAATTTATTTTATCTGCATGATGGTCGGGTAGCAATTTTAGATTGTGGGATGGTGGGCAGACTTGATCCCCGCACACAGCAGATTTTAACAGAAATGTTATTGGCGATCGTCGATTTAGATGCGGGAAGATGCGCTCAGTTGACTTTACAATTAGCCGATTCAGCACAACCAGTAATTGTGGCGCGGCTGGAAAATGATTACGATCGCATGTTGCGGAAATATCACAATGTCAGCTTGACAGAAATGAATTTTAGTCAAGTGATTTATGAAATTTTACAAGTCGCCCGCAACAATAAAATTAGATTGCCGAGCAATATGGGCTTATATGCCAAAACCCTAGCTAACTTAGAAGGTGTAGCCCGCGCTTTTAATCCGGAGATCAATCTGTTTGATGAAGTCAAGCCGTTAATGACGGATTTGTTTCGTCGGCAATTAGTCGGGGAAAATCCCGTGCGATCGCTCCTTCGCACCGCCCTCGACCTCAAAAGTTTATCATTACAATCACCCCGACAAGTTGAACTTTTACTCGACCGTGTAACATCAGAAACATTACGTTGGAATCTCTCACTACATGGCTTGGATGGTGTGCGGCGCACAATGGACGATGCAGCCAATCGCCTCTCTTTCAGTATTCTGGTAGGTTCACTGATTATGGGGGCAGCAATTATTTCCACAAAAGCTCAGACACCGCAACTATCGGTTTTAAGTAGTGTGTTATTTGCCGCTGCTAGTTTATTAGGATTGTGGTTGATTATCAGTATTTTGCGATCGGGTCGTTTACGTTAGACCGGGTTATTTTACCTTGACTTTACTACTCTCTGGGATAATATTGGTCACTAAAAATCCATAATTTAATAATTTAAAACAGCCGATGGACACAGACGTAGACGCGTAAGCGGCTTGCCGCAGGCTAGGCTGATAATTTATTTAGATATATAGCCAAAACCCTATCGATTCAAGACATTTTGCGAGCGTGAATATCAGGCTCAGTCATACTTTAACTTCTGTAGAAATCATATTTGATGTTGGAAATACACGTAGGATATGTTAGCGACAGCCTAACACATTTACCGCAAAGCTTTTGGTGCGTTACGGCTTACGCCTAACAATACCCTGAAAGGTTTTAAGATAAATTTTATGCCGCATATTTTTGTTGAAAACTTAAGTAAATCTTATCCGGTGGCGATTAAAGAACCAGGTATCGCTGGGACAATTAACCACTTTTTCCGCCGCACCTACCGTTCAATTCAAGCTGTAGAAAATGTTTCCTTTGAAATTGCTCCTGGCGAAGTAGTGGGGTTTTTAGGGCCAAATGGTGCTGGAAAAACTACCACCCTCAAAATGCTCACTGGTCTAATTCATCCTACTAGTGGAACAGTCAGAGTAGCTGGACACGTTCCATTTCTGCGCCAAGAAGCATTTTTGCAAAAAATTACCTTGGTGATGGGACAAAAGCAGCAGTTAATCTGGGACTTACCAACCATAGATTCTTTAAAAATTAACGCTGCTGTATACAACATCTCAGATCAGGAATTTTCCTACCGATTAAGAGAATTAACAGAGATGTTGAGCCTCCAAGGAAAGCTGACTCAACCAGTACGCAAGTTATCTTTAGGTGAACGGATGAAAGCAGAACTGTTAGCTGCACTTTTACACCGTCCCCAAGTATTATTTCTCGATGAACCAACTCTAGGCTTAGATGTAAATGCTCAAGTAGCAGTGCGTGATTTCCTGCGCGACTACAATCAGCGTTATCAGGCCACAGTATTATTAACTAGCCACTACATGGCTGATATTACTGCTTTATGCCAACGAGTTTTGTTAATTCACCAAGGAAAGTTGATGTATGACGGTAGTTTAGATGGATTATTAGAACGCTTTGCACCATACCGAGAAGTTCATGTAGAGTTAGCCCAACCTTTATCTAGAGAAAAACTCAAGTTTTATGGGGATGTGCAATTTTTAGATGGGCGAGCCGTATGTTTTATGGTGGAGCAAGAAGCTCTCACCCGTACTGTATCTCAAATTTTGTCAGAGTTAGAAGTCATCGATTTAAAAGTAACAGAACCACCTATAGAAGAAGTAATCGGTAAAGTTTTTCAGGCGGGAGTTGTTTAGTCAGTGCTGTTAGCGTAGCAGGGCGAAAGCCCTTGCTGAGAAAAAGAAATAGGACAACTTGGTTAACGACAAAGACACAAATGACAAATGAAAAAATTTATTAGAAAAACTTTAACTTTTCTTACTGTATACAACGCTCACATGATGGAGTTTCGTGCAGAACTAATTTTATGGGTTTTGTCTGGGTCTTTACCTATAATCCTGATGGGTGTTTGGATGCAAGCAGCGCAAGGAGGCAAATTTGGTTTGTCTTCTGTGGATTTTTCCCGTTACTTCCTCACAGTTTTTGTAGTTAGGCAAATAACGGTCGCTTGGGTAATTTGGGAATTTGAAAAAGAAGTTGTAGAAGGTAAACTTTCACCTAAATTATTGCAACCAATAGATCCTGTATGGCATCATGTTGCATCTCATCTGGCTGAAAGAGTTACTCGCATACCCTTTACTATATTGTTAACAGCTTTATTTTTCACACTTTATCCCCAGGCTTTGTGGTTGCCGAATTTAGGTCAAGTGTTTCTATTTACGTTAGCAGTAGTGTTAGCATTTATTTTGCGATTTGTAATTCAGTATACCTTTGCCGTGTTAGCCTTTTGGACAGAACGGGCTAGTGCGTTAGAAAATTTCTGGTTCTTGTTCTTTTTATTTTTATCGGGAATGGTTGCACCTTTAAATGTGTTTCCCGAATATATTCGGAATATTGTTTTATTTACACCTTTTCCTTATTTAATTAATTTCCCTGCAAGTATTTTGGTGGGACTACCTGTGGATATAGTGCGGGGTTTTTTATGTATGATTGGTTGGATAATGGTGTTTTTAGGAACGAACCGTTTGTTATGGCGCGCGGGATTAAAACGTTACTCTGGAATGGGTGCGTGATACCATTTCACTTTAAGTTTGATACAAATAGGGAGCAGGGGGAAAGAATTAAAAACCAATGAATTTGCATCAAGATTTTCGTGAAATAGTATGAGTCAATTTTGGGTGTGTGATTTTAGATTTTGAATTCGATATTATACTGCTTTTCACTTGGATAACATACAGATTTATCTGCGTTCATCGGTGGTTAATTATATTTAATCGTAGTTCACAAGAGCGAACATTTCTCTGGATCTAAATATTGTTTGACTCACGCACAGCGGTTAGGCGCAAAGAATTATTCTTCGCTATCTTGATATAAGTCTTGTAAAGCTTGCAGTTGAGTTTTGCGCGAAACTCGACGATATTTTTTACTTTCAAGTTTGGGTTCGTATTTACTTTGTCCTTTACCTTTGGTTTTTAACTTCAAGGTGGATTCAGGATCGGCTTGTTGGTTTAATTGAGTTTGTCTAGCGATCGCATCATCCAAAAACTCTACATAATGTTCATAGCGTTCCCAATTTCCTTGCACAGCACAATCAGGTTCGTCTCGATGTAAACAATCACTAAATCGACAATGAGCAACTTTTAGTAGCTTTCTCGCTTCGGGAAAATAGTGGACTAATTCTTCTGGTTGATAATCTAAATCTGGTTGATTAAAACCAGGAGTATCTGCTAACAAACCACCATCAGGTAATTCAAATAATTCTACATGGCGAGTAGTATGGCGACCACGGGCAAGTTTACCTGAAATTTCTCCGACTCGCAGGTTAATATCGGGAATGAGGGCGTTGATTAAACTAGATTTACCCACACCAGAAGGCCCAGCAATCACAGTAGTTTTATGGCTGAGATGAGTTACTACTTCATCAATATTAAAATTGTTCTGCACACTGATAAATAACGGTTGATAACCCCAAGCTACGAGGCGATCGCTAATTTCTTGCTGTTCCTGGGCTGAGATTAAATCGCTTTTATTCAAACAAAGTACTACATCCCAGCCAGTAGACTCAGCCTTAACTAAAAATCGACTCAATTGGTAAGGTTCTAACGGAGGATCAGCCACCGCAAATACCAGCATAATCTGGTTAACATTAGCGATCGCTGGTCGATCTAATTGTCCAGTACGGGGTAAAACTTCCGCGATCGCACCGCGTCCACCAGCCCAATCTGGTTCTTCCACCACAACGCGATCGCCCACCATTACCTGCTGTCCGATTTTTTTCAATCGCGTTCTGCGTGTACACAAAAGAATAGGGAAATGAGCAGACTTTTTCTCTTTATCCTCTTGATCTAGCTGTACACGATAAAAATTTGCCTGTACAGCCAAGACGGTACCAAATAACTGTCCAGTAGTTGTCACAGTCTCCCCGATCATGGGCTAATGCTTGGACGGCGGACTAACAAAGAAAAATAATCAGAACAGTCTATAATTTGCTCTACCTGATAGCCTGCCATAGTCAAGCTATCAGGTACTTGCTCAATTGGTTCTCCTGGGTCAAGCCATACTTCCAGCAAATCTCCGGGCGACATTTTTTCTAAGCGGAGTTTTGTTCGCACGAAGTTTATTGGACAAGGAGTACCGCGCAAGTCGAGTTGAGCATCAGGAGTAGATATAGAAGATAGACTCATTACTTAAACAAATTTCCCAAGAATCCTTCTAAACCACCTTTACCAGTGCGATCGCCCTTAATTTTAGCCAGCTTCTCTAGCAATTCTCTCTCCTCTGGGATGATCTTTGTGGGGATATCAATTAACACTGTTAGGAGATGATCTCCGCGACTTACCGGATTACCTAAGCGGGGTACGCCACGATTTTCTAGCTTCATCACTGTATTCGGCTGAGTTCCTGCGGGAATGATTAATTCTACTGGCCCATCGACTGTATTGACTTCTAAACGACAGCCTAAAATCGCTTGTAAATAGCTAACTTTGATTTCCGAAAGAACATTAATTCCATCCCTTTGGAATTCTTCATCTTCATTAACAAACAGGTAAACGTATAAATCTCCAGGGGGGCCACCACGTTGACCTGCATCCCCTTCTTGTCCTATGCGTAAACGTGTACCGTTATCGACCCCAGCCGGAATGGTAATTTTGAGTTTCTTGGTGATTTGATTTGTACCCTTGCCATCACAAGAATCACACTTATCTTCAATTACCGAACCTGTACCGTTACAAGTTGGACAAGTTGACACTTGTGTAAAACTACCAAAAGGTGTTCTAGTTACCCGTCGCACCTGACCGGAACCGCTACAAGTTGAACAAGTACGGGGGCGAGTTCCTGGTTTTGCACCAGAACCACTACAAGCCTCACAAGTTTCTAAGTGAGAAATGCGAATTTCTTTTTCACCACCAAATACCGCTTCTCGAAAGTCCAACTTCAGATCTAGCCGTAAATCATCACCCCGCACTGGGCCGCTGCGCCGTCTTTGCGCTGTCTGTCCACCCATACCACCGCCAGCAAAGCCGCTGAAAATGCTTTCAAAGATATCGGCAAAACCACCCATATCGCCCATATCTTGGAAGCCCACACCAGCACCGGAAACACCTTCTGGGCCAAAGCGATCATAACGCGCACGGGTTTCTGGTTCTGAGAGTATCTCATAAGCGCGGTTAATTTCTTTAAACCGTTCTTCCGCACCCGCTTCTTTGTTCACATCTGGGTGATACTTGCGGGCTAAACGGCGGTAAGCTTGTTTGATTTCTTCTTTTTCGGCGTCACGAGAGACACCCAGAATTTCGTAATAGTCGCGGGCCATATAGCAAAGGTAAAAGATAGAAGGTAGGGACTAGAGGCTAGGGACTAGGGACTAGAGGCTAGAGATAGACTTTTTTACTCAGCACTCAGAACTTAGCACTCAGCACTTTTGTAAGGCAGAAGGCATAGATTAATTTTTATTAATAATTGATTGTACCTTTTACCTTTTATAAAAATCACCAGTAAACATTCAGCAAAATTTGCTGTTGCCTGGGAGACTACAAAGACTAACGAAAGTTAACAGCAAAGTTAGCAGATGAGAGAATCTCTCGCTGTCTCTTTTACAATTGTGCTACGTGTCAGGGAAAAACCCTGCCCACGAACTAGAGGGGCTATCCGCACCATTAGGTGTGGAAAACCCCCCATTAGTAATACACCGCATCTGTAATGACGCTCAATTTGCCGATAAAGGACAAAGTATTGAAGGTTTTAATTTCATACTTCATACTTTAGACTTTATACTTTCTTATTTAGTCTATCGCCTCATAATCAGCTTGTGCAGTCATTTCCTCATCAAAATCAAAATTAAACTGTGGTATTACAGTTCCACTCGCAGGGTTTTCTAATTGAGATGTTAATACTGACTCTGAACCTTCTTCACCTTCATCAGAATTTTGACCGTTAGCGCGGTTGTAAACATCAGCACCGATCGCAAATAAGGTTTGCTGGAAGTCATCTAAACAATTTTGAAATTCTTGCAGGGAAATACCAGGATTAGTCATCACCGCTTGAAGTTGGACAAGTTTTTCATTAGCTAAAGTTTTCATCTGGTCGCCAATAAAGTTGCCATTATCCTTCAAAGTGGATTCGTAACTGTTTAAGAGATTATCTGCTTGGTTTTTGAGTTCCACAAATTCCTTGCGTTTTTTGTCTTCTTCCGCAAATACTTCTGCTTCTTGGCGCATCCGTTCGACTTCGTTGGAACTCAAACCACCAGTATTAGTAATCCGAATGCTTTGCTCTCTACCTGTGCCTTTATCTTGAGCAGCAACCTTGAGAATACCATTAACATCTATTTCAAAAGACACTTCGATTTGCGGAACACCACGGGGAGCCGGGGGAATCCCCGCCAACAAAAACTTACCCAGACTTTTATTATCCCGCGCCATTGCCCGTTCTCCTTGGAGAACATGAATTTCTACCGAAGTTTGCCCATCAATAGCAGTGGAAAAAACTTGAGATTTACTAGTAGGAATTGTGGTGTTGCGTTCAATAATTTTAGTAAATACTTCACCTAGGGTTTCAATACCTAAAGATAAGGGAGTGACATCTAATAACAGAAGATTATCAACTTCGCCACCAAGAACTCCCGCTTGAATTGCAGCGCCCAAGGCTACAGCTTCATCAGGGTTGATCGAACGATCAGGAGTTTTGCCGTTAAAAAACTTAATTAAAGCATTTTGAACAGCAGGAATGCGCGTAGAACCACCAACTAAAATAATCCGATCTATATTTTGGGGTTTGAGGTCAGCATCTTTAAGGGATTGAATCATTGGTTCAATGGTAGCTTCAATCAAATTTGCAGCTAGTTCCTCAAATTTAGAACGGCTAAGTTCCATCTCTAGATGCTTTGGCCCAGATTCATCAGCCGTAATAAAAGGCAAGTTAATCGAGGTACTTGCCATACTGGATAGTTCAATTTTGGCTTTTTCTGCTGCTTCTCGTAGACGCTGTAAAGCCATCTTGTCTTGGGCGAGGTTAATTTTTTCTTGTTCCTGGAAGCGTTCAATCATCCAGCGGACAATACAGTTATCAAAGTCATCGCCACCTAGTTGATTGTTCCCACTAGTAGCTTTGACTTCAAAAACTCCATCTCCTAGTTGCAGAATAGAGACATCAAAAGTACCACCACCCAAGTCAAACACGAGAATTAGTTGTTCTTGGTCTTGCTTATCTAAGCCAAAGGCTAAAGCCGCCGCAGTCGGTTCATTGATAATTCGTAATACTTCTAAGCCGGCGATTGTGCCAGCATCTTTAGTTGCTTGCCTTTGAGCATCGGTAAAATATGCTGGTACGGTAATTACTGCTTGTGTGACAGTTTCACCGAGAAAATTTTCTGCATCCTGCTTCAATTTTTGCAGAATCATCGCCGAGATTTCTTGTGGTGTGTAGTTCTTGCCGCGAATCTGCACATCAACAGTTTCATCTCGACCTTTAACACAATTGTAGGGAACGCGATCGCGTTCTTCTTCCGTATCTTCCCAACGACGACCGATGAATCGTTTGATACTGTAAACTGTATTTTCGGCATTAGTTACTGCTTGACGTTTTGCCAGCTGACCGACCAAGCGATCGCCACCCTTGCCGAATCCCACAATACTAGGAGTGGTTCGTCCGCCTTCAGAATTAGCGATCACTATTGGTTGACCACCTTCTAAAACTGCGACGCAACTATTAGTCGTGCCTAAGTCGATCCCTATAACTTTTCCCATACTTACAGTATTTGTACTGAATGCTTTTACCGTGTGTTGTTGCGCGGGATATTTTTGTACGGGCTAAAGCTAAAGGCTAAGTCTGTGAAACGCACTAACTAAGTATCGGCTGTTTGCCACAAAACCAGTCCCTTTATGCAAATTACTGCTAGAGGGCGGGCTGCTAAACTGCGGCAAACCGTCAACAGCCCTTTCCTTGTTGAGATATACACTGCTCGCCTGTGCTATGACCTAAGCACTCACTTCGTAAAAGTAAAAAGTTACAAGGTAAAAACAAAAACTTTATTCATAATTATTTTTACTTTGGCTTTTTTACTTCGGACGCAGGGACAGTCAGCGAGGCAGACAAATGCAGTTTAACTGTTAGCTGGACTCGACTGATCTTCTTGTGCAGTAGGTGTATCCTCTTTTGGAGCAGCCACCTTGACCATTGCATGACGTAGCACGCGATCGCCTATATAATATCCGCGTACTAACTCTTCTAACACTGTTCCTTCCGGATGTTCATCCGTAGGTTCGCGCATTACTGCTTCATGGAGGTTAGGATCAAACTGTTCACCTTCAGGCCGCATCGGTGATACTCCTAAGCGTTTTAAGGAATCGACTAATTGTTTATAAACTCCTTGATAACTTTTGTGAATTGTCATCTCGCCATCGGTCTGTGGTTTCAGGTGCGCTCGCGCCCGTTCAAAATTATCAACTACTGGCAGTAATTCCAGAATTGTGTTCCGCTTCACCTGTGCATCTAGCTCTTCTTTTTCTTTGCTAGTACGTTTGCGGTAATTCTCAAAATCTGCCGCAATCCGCATGTACTGAGTACTACGTTCTTCTACCTGCACCTTGAGAGACTCAATTTGTTGAGTCAACTCTGTCAAAGCGGCCGTTTCTGTTGGTGTTTTCTCGGTTGCAGCGAAGCCATCTTCTTGATTGAGCGCAGCCGTATCTCCTGATACATTGCTTGTGGCTGCCACTTGCTCAGTAACCTCGCTGCCAAATTCGTTGGAGTCTATTTGGGCTGGGGAGTCGCTCATCATTTCTTGCTTTACCTCTATTGGTTCACCCAATTGCTGGCTTGTATTGTTTACCTGTTTATTTTCGTCCATCATTGTCTCTTCCAGATACTGTTGAGGACAATAAATCACCGCAAAGGTAGATTTTCTTGCCAACATTCTTCTGGAAGTGATATCACCGTCATCCTATTGTGACAAATGGTGAATATATTAGCGCATACTCTCTCAGGACGGGAACCCGAACGACAAAGGATGAAATATAAAGTATAAATTTCAGACTTCAAGCTTCAGACTTCAGACTTCCCTAGAAATTTTATTAAGTTTAAATGAAATTTCTGTGCCGTTGCTTGGGAATACTTTAAGCAGAGGTTTTCCCCTACTAATTGCTCACCTATGACTCAATCGTCCCCGCAACGGCGCAGTACCGCTCTCACGACCCGAACAGAGTTTTCGCCATTCGGCAGTAAGCTAGTGCAATCTGGCTATGTTAATAGCGAACAGATGAGACAGGCACTGATTGAAAGTCGCAAATCTGGCAGGCCCCTGACGGAAGTGCTGGAGTCGATCACTGGGCGACAACTATCGCCTGAATTTCTCAGGCAGTATAAAAAACAACAGTTATTTGAACTTAAAATACTATACGGCGTTGAATCCCTAGATCCGGAAGTCAACAACATTGGCAATACAAATGTCGGCAGCCTGATTGAAACCCTGATTCCGGTGGATATTTGTCGTCGCCATCGTTTAGTACCACTATCGAAAAGTGAAGACCAAAATCCACCAAGCGTTTTAGTGGCGATGGTCGATCCGGATAACTTAGAAGCTTCCGATGACCTAAATCGCATTTTGCGCCCTCAAGGCCTGGCATTACAGAGGATGGTGATCACTCAGGAAGACTATCAGCAACTCATCAACCAATTTTTAGATGAGATGGCTGTGAAGCAAAAGCATCTGGAACAAGAAAAGTTCACAGATATTAATCAGGATTTAGAAAATCTTGGCAATCTGGATATCCAAGATGCACCGGATGAAATGGAAGCTGATTTGGGATCAGCGATGAAAGGAGCAGAAGATGCTCCAGTCATTAACCTAGTGAACAGAATCTTGGCTAAGGCTTTACACGAGAAGGTTTCGGATATTCACGTTGAACCTCAAGAAGAAAACTTACGCATTCGTTTTCGTAAGGATGGTGTATTGAGTGAAGCTTTTGATCCCTTACCGAAAAAAATTATCCCAGCTGTCACAGCCCGATTTAAAATTATCGCCAGTTTAGATATTGCCGAACGGCGTATGCCCCAAGACGGGCGTATTCGTCGGATGTTTGAAGGTAGAAAAGTTGACTTTCGTGTGAATACCTTGCCCAGTCGCTACGGCGAAAAAGTAGTACTGCGGATTTTGGATAACTCGTCTACTCAATTGGGATTGAATAAGTTAATCACCGATTCGGAAACTTTGGGTATTGTCCAAGAGATGGTTAGTCGTCCCTTTGGTCTAATTTTGGTGACTGGGCCAACAGGTTCTGGTAAAACAACTTCGCTCTATTCGGCATTATCAGAAAAGAATTCACCAGGAATTAATATCAGTACTGTTGAAGACCCGATTGAATATAGTTTGCCAGGGATTACCCAAGTACAGGTAATTCGAGAAAAAGGACTGGATTTTGCCACAGCACTGCGAGCCTTCTTGCGGCAAGATCCAGATGTGTTGCTAGTGGGGGAAACACGGGATAAAGAAACCGCCAAAACAGCGATTGAGGCTGCCTTAACAGGTCACTTAGTATTAACTACCTTACACACTAACGATGCGCCTGGTGCGATCGCTCGTTTAGGCGAAATGGGCATTGAGCCATTCATGGTTTCTAGTTCTTTAATTGGTGTGTTGGCACAACGTTTAGTGCGACGTGTCTGTTCTGAATGCCGCATTCCTTACACTCCCACTACAGAAGAACTAGCTCGCTATGGTCTATCTGCTGCTGGTGAGGTCGAACTCACATTCTACAAAGCTAATACTTTAACTACAGAAGCTTTAACAGAAGCCAAAGCCAAAAATCATGTTTGCCCAACTTGTAATGGTGTTGGGTACAAAGGACGCTGTGGTGTTTATGAGGTTATGCGCGTCACTGAAAATCTGCAAACCCTGATTAACCAAGAAGCACCCACAGAACGCATTAAAGAAGTTGCGGTAGAAGAGGGTATGAAAACCTTGTTGGCCTACAGCTTAGATTTAGTGCGTCAAGGAGCTACCACCTTAGAAGAAGTTGATCGGGTGACATTTACCGATACAGGCTTAGAGGCCGAGTTAAGAGCCAAACGTAAGAGTGGATTGACCTGTCGGACTTGCATTGCCGAACTTCAACCAGAATGGCTGGATTGCCCCTACTGTATGACACCCAGATTTCAAGATTAGTTAATAGTCAATGGTCAATTAGTCAAACCAAATAACAAAAGGAACACAGAACTATGGAAATGATGATTGAAGACTTGATGGAACAAATGATTGAAATGGGTGGTTCGGATATGCACTTATCCGCAGGTTTGCCTCCTTACTTTCGCATCAGTGGCAAACTGACACCTATCGGAGAAGAAATCTTGACTAACGATCAATGCCAAAGATTGATCTTTAGTATGCTCAACAATACCCAGCGTAAAACTTTAGAACAAACCTGGGAGTTAGATTGCTCTTATGGTGTGAAGGGTTTGGCTCGTTTTCGGGTGAATGTTTACAAAGAACGAGGCTCTTACGCTGCTTGTTTACGGGCGTTAAGTTCTAAGATTCCTAATTTTGAAAAATTGGGTCTGCCAGATGTAGTGAGGGAAATGGCAGATAAGCCCAGAGGGCTAATTTTGGTGACAGGCCCTACAGGTTCTGGCAAAACAACTACACTAGCCGCAATTATCGACTTAATTAACCGCACTAAAGCAGAGCATATTTTGACTGTAGAAGACCCAATTGAATTTGTTTACGAACCAATTAAAAGCTTAGTCCATCAACGACAACTGGGTGAAGATACAAAAAGCTTTGCTAACGCCTTGAAAGCAGCTTTGCGGGAAGACCCAGATATTGTCCTGGTGGGAGAAATGCGGGATTTAGAAACAATTTCTTTGGCGATTTCAGCCGCAGAAACTGGACACTTGGTCTTTGGAACACTACACACCAGTTCAGCCGCCCAAACAGTTGACCGGATTATCGACGTTTTTCCCCATGAAAGACAAACTCAAGTACGGGTACAGTTATCTAACTCTCTCGTAGCCGTATTTAGCCAAACTTTAGTATCCAAGAAAAACCCCAAACCTGGGGAATATGGTCGAGTCATGGCTCAAGAAATTCTGATTGTTACTCCTGCTATTTCTAACTTGATTAGAGAAGGCAAAACTTCACAAATTTACTCAGCTATTCAGACTGGGGGCAAATTAGGAATGCAAACCCTGGAGAAAGTTTTAGCAGATTATTACAAAGCTGGCACTATTTCTTTTGAAGCAGCAATGTCTAAAACTTCTAAGCCAGATGAAATTCAACGTCTTATTGGTGCTACAGCACCCCCAGCCGGAGCAAAACCCGGTGCTGCTAAAGCCCACTAGAATTTCGTCGAGCATCAGAAAGTCAGTAATTAATAGTTAATATTTGACTTCACTATTAATTACTGATTTATTAACCAAATTTAAAATTTTGAATTTATATATCTATGCCAACCTTTGTTGCCCGCATTCGTGATTCTCAAGGAAAATCTCGAACTGAAAAAATTGTTGCTGAATCTTTAGCACAAGCTCGAACTAATCTTAGAGATAAAGGTTTTGTAGTTCAAGAACTCAAACAATCTCAAGGCTTGCCACTCAGTTTTGACTTTAAAAAATTCCAGAATTCCTTTGTTAAGGTGCCGATTAAGGAAAAAGCTGTGTTTTCTCGACAACTTGCTACCTTGGTAAATGCTGGAGTAGCCATTGTCAGAGGTTTGGGAGTACTAGCCGATCAGTGTACCAATCCTAAAATGAAACAAGCACTCATTGATATTAGTAATGATGTGCAAAGCGGTGTCAACCTTTCTGATTCAATGCGGAAGCATCCTGACTGTTTTGATGGTTTGTATGTCAGTATGATTCAAGCTGGAGAAGTTGGGGGGGTTTTAGATGAAGTACTCAATCGTTTAGCTAAATTACTAGAGGATGTAGCTAGATTACAAAACCAAATTAAATCAGCACTAGCTTATCCAACAGTGGTAGGTTTTATTGCGGTGAGTATCTTTGTCGGGATGACAGTTTTTCTTTTGCCTATTTTTGCCAAAATCTTCATAGAAATAGGTACAGAATTACCTCCTCTAACGCAATTTTTGATGACATGTAGTGAAATCTTAAGAAGTTGGAAATCTTTTTTCATCGTTGGCACATTTGTTGCCGGAAAATTTGCTTATGCACAATACTACAAAACACGCGTCGGCAGAGAAACAATTGATCGCTTATCTCTCAAAATGCCTTTATTTGGCGATTTGATTCAAAAATCTGCGGTAGCTAGATTTAGCCGAACTTTTGGTTCTTTGACTCGTTCAGGTGTGCCAATTTTGACTTCTTTAGAAATTGTGCGAGATACGTCAGGAAATCAAGTAATTGCTAATGCTATTGATGCTGCTCGTGTAGAAATTCAACAAGGCGGGATGATTAGCGTTGCTTTACAAAAAGCGAATGTCTTTCCAGCAATGTCAATACAAATGATTAGTATTGGGGAAGAAACTGGAGAATTAGATGGGATGTTAATGAAGGTTGCTGATTTCTATGAAGATGAAGTTGAACAAGCGGTAAAAGCCCTAACTAGTGTTCTAGAACCAATTATGATTTTGGTTTTGGGAAGTATGGTTGGTACTATTTTGATGTCGATGTATCTGCCACTATTCAAAGTGTTTGAAAAGCTGGGATAAAAGGCAAAAGGATGAGGTTTGCTCCTTCATCCTTCACACTAGCCTGAGGCAAGGCACCCAAAGGGTGTCTATATACTTCATATTTGATAAAATTATGCCTGTGCAGAAATCTCATTACGAAGCCAGCTTGGCAGAGTATAGCAATCATCAAGCGGCGATCGCACTACTCAAACAACACCGACCATATCTAGAAATGATTCCGAGTTTACGCCGCCCAGATGAAAGCGTAATTACTATTCCTCTGCCAATTGTTCGCTTGCGTAATAATATGTCAGCAACTCCACAAGTAACTTGTCTACCCTGCGATGTGGCAATTTTAATGTGTGATCCAGAATGGAAAGTTAAAACTGGTGCCGAGATTTTAATATTTATTCACCGTCCCCATGAAGACTTTTCT
The DNA here is from genome assembly GCF_059384975.1 of Nostoc sp. C96. Lineage (NCBI taxonomy): Bacteria > Bacillati > Cyanobacteriota > Cyanophyceae > Nostocales > Nostocaceae > Nostoc > Nostoc sp. C96. The sequence continues at coordinate 6,243,020 of NZ_CM182020.1, forward strand.
GATTTATTGGGACGTTGGCGACAAACTCAAGTTTTTTTAGATCAAGACTATGAATGGTTAATGCCTCCTCGTCATAGTCATGTATTAAGTGAAGGTGCAAATACTATATATCCGTTGTTTTTGGTGTTTAGTGAAACATCAGAACGTATTCAAAGAGGTCTTTTAGGTGCAGAACTACCTTTTGTTATGCAAACATCATATTTGCTATTGGAAGAAGAGCGAAGAGAGGAAGAGGGACTAGAGGCTAGGGACTAGAGGCTAGAGAAAGGGTTTAGATGGGTAAAAACAGATCCAAAATGTGATGAATCATTTTTATTCACAATAATCTCTAAGCCCTAATCTGTAACCTCTAGCCTGTTATTTTACAAATTGAGGCATGATTTCAGCAGCGGTAAAGATGCCGTAAATGCCTCGTTGATGTAGTTGTATGCCAGCTTTGAGATAACCAAAAGCAGGGCCGCAGACATTTGCTGCCATGCTGGTTTCATCGCCTAATGTAAAGGTATGGGTGGAAATTTTGCCTTCAAATGTGCGCCCTGTAACTTTAACATTGGTGCTGAGGGGCTTTTTAGGATTGCGGGTATCAACTACACCGCCTACTGTAACGCGATCGCGTGATACGATTCCTGCTAACTCTAACATCACATCATCGGCGTGTTCCATGTTCTCTAAGGTCAGCACGCCGTTTGTTTTGTCTAATAATGCTTCTACCTCTGCATCAGTCATTGCCCGCGCAACTTCTACGGTATAACCAGGGATATGACCAATATCTTCCCGAACTGTGGCACGGTAAGCTTCCCAGTTGGCAATACCTACACCAAAGGTAATTTCTACTTTGTGGATTTCGGCATAGCTTTGGGCGGCTAACGCAGCAGCAGCTGTCAACAGTCCTGGTGTTGCACCACAGCCTGTCATGTAAGTAATACCTGCGGCTTGCAGTTCTGCTTTCATGGCAATTAGCTGTTCTACCGCACTGGTGCGCTTGATTGCATCGACTAACACACCACGCCAACCAGATTGAATAAATTGTCTGGCTACAGATGGAATAAAGTCATTGGGTAAGTTGGGTAAAGCTAAAAAGTACCCATCTACAGGTTGGGCGCTATCAATTAAATCTTGAATACTATTGTTGGTTAATGTCCCAACTGGTTCTAAATAACCTACCGAACCTTGAGACTGATAAGTGGCAATGTTTTCTTGAAAATTTAAACCTTCAGCGGCGTAGGCGTAGCCTTTTTGATCTGCCACTGCAACTAGTGTCATTTCTCGTTTACCAGCAAGTACCTTGGCGGCTGCTTGTCCGAGTCCACCGAAACCCAATACTCCCACACGTAGCGCTGGCGTAATATTTGCTGTACTCATAGTCAATTACTTAAGTTGAATCAGAAGCTTTGAGTCTCAACCATCTTGACTGATGGCGATCGCTCGAAGCTATAAAGGTTAATTATGCTTTATTATCCTGGTTTCTTCCCCAACCAGATCAGTTTTTTCACCAGAAATTATTGCTGAGTGATCTAGGCTTGAGCAAATTTTCACGCGACATAGCCTCACTAAAAAGCTCAAGACTCACAAGATTAAGAGCATCAGCTTAAATTATAGGTTTCATTCAAAATTCTGTTATTTCTTAAGATTTTGTGTGAACTATAACATTACAGTCCACATTGGCATCATCTTGGAGTATTGCATCATGGATTTTGTTGATCAAGTCAAAGCCTTTGCATCTACAATTCCCGCAAAATTAGGCAGCATCAAAACTGAGGAAGCTACAAAGCACTTCCTCATCATGCCTTTTATTCAGCAAATCCTAGGATATGATGCCTTTAACCCAGATGAAGTAATGCCTGAATATGATGCAAATGTGGGAGCTTCCACAAATTACAAACTAGATTATGCCATATTCCAGAACGGTCAACCAGCACTCCTGATTGAGTGTAAACGCTACGGTACTGATTTTAAGAATGATCGTGAATGGAGTCAGTTATTTGCTTATTTTATGGCAACTGATGCTCGAATTGGTGTATTAACAGATGGGGTAATATACAAATTCTATGCTGATTTGGAAAGGACTAATAAAATGGACAAAACTCCATTTTTGGAATTAAATTTGCTTAGTTTAAATGAATTAGCAATCCGTGAGCTTTCCAAGTTGACTAAATCAGCATTTAACGTCAATGAAGCTATTATAGCCGCATCAGAGTTAAAGTATGTTGGTGGTATTAAGGCTCTGCTCAAAAAACAAGTTGAAGAACCTAAGAGCGAATTTGTTAAATATTTTTTTAAAGAGTTATGTCCTGAAAATAATTTTGTAGGTCAATTGAAAGACGAGTTTACTGGATATACACAAAGGGCTATTAAGGAATTTATTCGAGAGGAAATTGAAAGTCTTTTAGACGAAGCAACAGGACGTTCAAAAACAAAGCAAGAAACTATCAAAACAGAAACAGAAGTAGAGACGGAACAAACAATTAAACAACTTGAATTTACAGAAGATGAGCGTGAAGGATATTATATTGTTAAATCTATTTTACGTCAGGCAATAGAGCCGAATAGAATAACATACAAAGATACAGTTAACTACTGCAATATTCTATTAGATGGTAATACTTGGAAACCGATTGTGCGTTTATATTTTAACGACTCAACTCGGAAGAAATTAGAAATTTTTTCAATGGATACAAATGGCACTAGAATTCAAGATAAAGTTTCTATCGATAATGTTAATGAAATTTATCAGTATGCTGATAAGTTAAAGGCAATTGTAACTGCTTATGAACAGCCCCAATTCAGTAGTAAAAGTGCGGCTATAGTTTAATAATAGATGTGGAAAGCGATCGCATCTTGAAAAAATCAGCCTTTAGCCTGACAGTTAGTTGAGTAAAGGAGTAATTTATGCTCAGGGCGATCGTAACTGGTCATCAAAGTTAAAATTAAACTATGACACAGGCACTTGAACCAAAAATCTACACATCCCAGGAGTATCTTGAACTGGAGATTGCATCCCAAACGCGTAGCGAATATCGTAATGGAGCAATTGTTCCCATGACTGGCGGTACTCCTGACCATAATGAATTAGCAATTAACCTTGCAGCCTTGTTAAAATCTAGTTTACACGGCAAACCCTACCGTATTTTTGCTACTGATCAACGCCTTTGGGTTCCCAATCGTAATATCTATACTTATCCTGATGTCATGGTTGTAGAAAAACCTTTACAACTACAAACAGGACGCAGCGATACAGTGATTAATCCTTGTTTGATTGCTGAAGTTCTCTCTAAATCAACACAAGATTACGATCACGGCGAAAAGTTTTCGGCATACCGCACCATTGAAAGTTTCTGCGAATATCTACTCATCGATCAATACAGTATTCATGTAGAACATTATGTGAAAACTGCTGCTAATCAATGGCTACTCTCAGAATATTCTGATCCTCATGTCACCCTGTCTTTGAATACTTTTGATGCTCATATTTCAATTATCGATATCTATGAAAATATTGATATTGATTCTCTGAAAAAGGATTAAATGATGGTTGCTTTACCCGATCGCATTTTAATAAGTGCAGAGGAATATCTAATTTGGGAACCCACCCAAGAGCAACGCTACGAGTATTGGGATGGTGAAGTTGTAGCCATGAGTGGCGGTACGCGCAACCATAATCGGGTTTCTCTTAATTTCTCCAAGCTTTTAGATAATGCCTTAGCCGATCGCTCTTGTGAAGTCTACATTGTAGATGTAAAGGTGCAGCTAGAACCGGGACAGAAGTATTTTTATCCTGATGTGGTGGTGACTTGCAATGAACGCGATGATGATCCACAATCCATACACTTTCCTTGCTTAATTATTGAAGTGCTATCACCATCAACGGAAGCAGCTGATCGGGGAAAAAAGTTTGCTGCATATCGTCAATGTCCAACCTTGCAAGAATATGTCTTAGTACAAGTAGCACAACCTGGTGTAGAAGTCTTTCGCCGCAACGAACAGGGAAAATGGGTATTGTCGGATTATAATTTGGACGACAGATTGCTACTAGAATCGATAAATGTAGAAATAGCGATCGCTGATTTGTACCGCCAAGTTACGTTTGAAGCCGAAGCAACCGACTAGACTCTACCTGAATCGTCAGTATGATATGCAGATACTCTCCATATAATTTAGCTATGCTGCTGGTGATGTTGATTAGGCAGCAGTGTTAAAGGTTATGCGATCGCTAACAGTACAAGTTTTCGATATCTGCTCAAAATCTTCCACACTGTAATGCACGAGAAATTTATTTTAGTCAGGCGATCGCTGATTTATCACAATATTACTCAACTCCTGAATCATCCTTGTGGGGTGAGTGTTGGTAAAATATGTCGCTCACCCTACAATTTTTAGACCCAAAACAGTCTCTACCAATAGTTATAAATTTAACTTATAGCTTTATTAAGTAAATATTTCTGAAAGCCCTTTACAAAAAGCAATAATTACCTTTAAGATATGTAACAACAGGTGAAAACACCTGAAACATACATAACCAAAGCAATCATAAAGACATGACAGCAACCTTACAACAGCGCCGTAGCGCCAACGTATGGGAGCAGTTCTGCAACTGGATCACCAGCACAAACAACCGCCTATACATCGGCTGGTTCGGCGTATTAATGATCCCAACCTTGCTGGCTGCAACCACCTGCTTCGTAATCGCCTTCATCGCCGCCCCCCCAGTAGACATCGACGGTATCCGTGAACCAGTAGCAGGTTCCTTACTCTACGGAAACAACATCATCTCCGGAGCAGTAGTACCTTCTTCTAACGCAATTGGATTACACTTCTACCCAATTTGGGAAGCAGCATCCTTAGACGAGTGGTTGTACAACGGTGGCCCATACCAATTGGTAATATTCCACTTCCTGATTGGCGTATTCTGCTACTTAGGACGTGAATGGGAACTATCCTACCGTTTAGGAATGCGTCCTTGGATCTGCCTAGCATTCTCTGCTCCCGTAGCAGCAGCAACAGCAGTATTCTTGATCTACCCAATCGGACAAGGTTCATTCTCCGATGGTATGCCCTTGGGTATCAGTGGTACCTTCAACTTCATGATCGTGTTCCAAGCAGAACACAACATCTTGATGCACCCCTTCCACATGTTGGGTGTAGCAGGTGTATTCGGTGGTAGCTTATTCTCCGCAATGCACGGAAGCTTGGTAACATCCTCCTTAGTTCGTGAGACAACCGAAAACGAATCCCAAAACTACGGATACAAATTCGGACAAGAAGAAGAAACCTACAACATCGTAGCGGCACACGGTTACTTCGGTCGCTTGATTTTCCAATACGCGTCCTTCAACAACAGCCGTTCCTTGCACTTCTTCTTAGCTGCATGGCCTGTAATTGGAATCTGGTTCACAGCATTGGGCGTAAGCACAATGGCGTTCAACTTGAACGGTTTCAACTTCAACCAGTCTGTGATTGACTCTCAAGGTCGTGTAATTAACACCTGGGCTGATATCATCAACCGCGCTAACTTGGGTATGGAAGTAATGCACGAGCGCAATGCTCACAACTTCCCCTTAGATTTGGCTGCTGGTGATGTTGCTCCTGTTGCACTTCAAGCTCCTGCTATCAATGGTTAATTTTCTGACCTAGAAGCAATAGCTAATGTGTGAATGAAAGGCGCTCTCCATGAGGAGAGCGCCTTTTTAGTTTGGGTTTGAGCATTCTGAGCATTTTAAAATGCAGCGTTTTTTCTCAGTCACTGGGAGCAGGAGCTTTAGGGAATTTGATACACTAGCTAAAATTTGAAATTATTCCAGCTGGTAGCTCTAGGCTGATAAATAAATATGAGTGACGCTTTATTTTGTATAGAAAATTTACGAGTTGCTTATCCTCAGCGCGGTGGGGAAGAACTTAGTTGGGCGGTGGATGATGTATCTTTGACACTACAACCTGGGGAAAGAATGGGTTTGGTGGGGGAGTCTGGTTGTGGTAAATCTACTTTGGGAAGGGCGGTAATGCGGTTGTTACCTTCTTTCAGCCGGATTGAGGGACGAGTAACTTTTCAAGGACAGCCAGTATTTGATTTAACACCAACTCAGTTGCGGAAATTTCGGGGGGAAGTAGTAGCATTAATTTTCCAAGACCCGATGACACGCCTTGACCCGTTAATGACGATTGGTAAGCATTGTCTGGAAACTTTGCAAGCACATTCACCAGAATTATCAGCCAAGGAAGCAAAGGAAAAAGCGCTGGCGACTTTAGAAAAGGTAAAAATTCCGGCGAGTAGGTGGAATCAGTACCCTCATGAGTTTAGCGGTGGGATGCGACAACGGGTAGCGATCGCTCTTGCTCTCCTCCTAAATCCTAAGTTAATTGTGGCTGATGAACCTACCACTAGTTTAGATGTCACTGTCTCAGCGCAGATTTTACAAGAATTAACGCGTTTGTGTGCTGAAGAAAATATGGCGCTGCTGCTAATTTCTCACGATTTGGCAATGGTGGCAGAATATTGCGATCGCATCGGTGTAATGTACCGCGGCAAAATGGTAGAAATGGGGGCAACTACATCGGTATTTGGCAATCCTCAGCATGAATATACGCGATCGCTTCTGCAAGCTGCTTTACATATTCAAACAGTGGATGAGGTAACTGAGGACTGGGGATTAGGTAATGATGAAAGTATTTCCGAATCGCCTATCTTGAGGATTACAGAACTAAAGCAACACTACACAATAGAGCCTAATTTGATTGAAAGGCTGTTTAAAGCTGAGAATCAAACAATCAAAGCAGTAGATGGGATTAACCTTGAACTTTATCAAGGAGAAATTTTAGGCTTAGTTGGTGAGTCGGGCTGCGGTAAAAGTACACTGTCGCGGACTATCTTACAGTTAATTCGTCCGACTGCTGGCAAGGTGGAATTTTTGGGTAAGGATTTAACCAAGCTATCACGGCAAGAAATTCGCTCCTCCCGCCGACAGATGCAAATGGTGTTTCAAGACCCCCATGCTTGTTTAAATCCAGCGATGACTGTAGGGCAAAGTATAGGAGATCCTTTGTTAATTCACAATCTAGCTGATGCGGCTAAGGCCAAAGAAGAAGTATTGTGGATGTTACAAAAAGTTGGGTTAACACCGCCAGAAGTTTATTATCAACGTTACCCATCAGATTTATCTGGTGGACAGCAGCAAAGAGTGGCGATCGCGCGGGCTTTAATTACTCGCCCTAAACTGTTGATTTGCGATGAACCTGTGAGTATGTTAGATGCCAGTGTGCAGTCGCAAGTTTTGGATTTGATGTTGCAATTAAAAGATGAATTTGAGTTAACTTATCTGTTTATTACTCATGACTTGTGGTTAGCACGATTTTTATGCGATCGCATTGCTGTGATGAATGGGGGTAAAATTGTCGAACTGGGGGCAACAAAACAAATTTTTGCTAATCCACAACATCCATATACAAAAACATTACTGGCTGCGGCTCCCCTTTTGGCACGCGCCTAGGACAAAGATTAGAAATATATTGTCTGCTGATCTATCTATAAGTTAGATAGATCAATTACTATCTAATAGTGACGCATTTAACTGCTTGTGTCTAGACAGATTAGCAACTACATACACCAACTCATCCAAGTCAATTGGCTTGCATAAACACATCTGAAAACCTGCTTTCAGTGCATATACACGGTCTTCTTCTGTAACAAAACTAGTCAAGGCAATTGCTGGAATGTATTTCCCACCCTTTGCTTCTAAGTTTCTGACTTTTGTGAGTAGTGAGTATGCGGCTTCATTTGGTAAATAGATTTCGCTGATCAGTATATCCGGTTGAAAATACCGCATTACATCTAGTGCATTACCAAATGATGCAACAGTTTTAACCTCAGAACCCTCCGCTTCAAAGAAAATCTTGAGCAATTCTCTACTGTCAGTATGGTTATCAATAATTAGCAAGCGTAGACCATCAAGACTGATAGATTGGCAAGACATGAATCATTCCTTCCCATACTTTTTAAACCTGAAATAAGAATGGCTTAAAATGCTTGTTTATTAAATGTACAAATTTTTCAGGTTGTATGTCAGTACGATTTTGTACATCAGGCAGAGAGATTGCCAATGTACTTGCTTCAACAGAGCAACAACGTTGTCTGGAATTTTGTATAAACGGCATTCAATAAAGTTAGCTGTGCGTGTTTAGCAACCGAGTGTACTCGTTTTGTATGATGGAATAACATTCACAAGCTGTCTGTTCTAAGTCTTCACGATTCAAGATGTTGATACTGCCACGCTTATAGCTAATCATTCCAGCGCGGCTAAGTGTGCCAGCCGCCACCGTTACACCAGCACGGCGCACACCCAGCATCTGAGCGATAAATTCTTGAGTCAGAGGGAATTGATCTGATTGCACACGGTCAGCCACTATCAACAACCAACGGGCCAGTCGCTCCTCAATGGTATGCAGACGGTTGCAGGCTGCTGTTTGTGTCACTTGGGTAAACAGCGCTTGAGTATAACGCAACAGCAAATTTTGAAGCTCTGCGCCCCGCTTAAACTCGGCAATTAGATGCTCGGACTTCATCTTCATAGCACCATCGGCAACCTGCACTAACGCGGTTGTAGTTGTAGAAATGCCGCCCCAAATAACAGGAAGACCCACCATACCATCATTGCTCACCACACCAGCTTCAACGGTCGAGCCGTTTTCTTGAATACAGACTAAAGAAACTATTGCCTGATTGGGAAAATAGACGTGGGTGATTGGTTCGCCAGCTTGGTAAAGAATTTGATTAATTGAAAGTTCGACTCTCTCTAGATGCGGAACTAAGCGTTGATATTCAGCAGCCGATAATGCAGCGAGTAGCTGATTTTCTATTGGTAGATGAGGCTGGTTAGATATAGACATAACAATCCTTCAAGCCGCTTTTTTGGCAAAGATTAGGCAACTAATAGCAGCTTGAGAGGAGATAGGAACTAGTCCCAATATGTCAAAAGTTGAATTCTTTCAAAAGTAAATTGCAAGCGTAACAACTTACAATACTGCATCAAACTCTACACTAAGAAGACGTTTAGGCTTGACACACCTTAATAGTGGCACATTTTTAGTCGTTCATTTGTTCAATTTTTTACCACTAAGCGCATAAAACCATTAAGTCAAAACTAAGTTATCTCGATGCACTACGGTATCTGTGCCAACATATCCTAGAATTTCGGGAATTTCTCTAGAGTGACGGCCAGAGATTTTTTGCAGTTCATCGCTGCTGTAGTTTACTAGCCCTCTGGCAATTTCGTTACCGTTAGTGTCGCACAATTGCACAGCTGCTTGAGTGTCAAATTCTCCTTCTACTGCTTTGATACCTGCGGCTAATAATGATTTTCCGGCTTGCGATATGGCGGCGATCGCACCGGGATCTAAATACAATTTTCCAGATGGAACTAAACCATAAGCTATCCAGCGTTTCCTAGCTGATGTGGGTTCAGGTTGGGGTTGAAAGTGAGTCCCTAAAAGTTCCCCTTGTAAAATTTTTTCGAGATTTCGCGGAAATCGCCCTTGAGTAATTACAGTTCGTACACCAGCCGCGATCGCAATTCTGGCGGCGGAGATTTTTGTTACCATCCCACCAGTACCCCATTGTGAGCCTTGTCCGCCTGTTTGGATTTGCAATTGCGCCAATTCCTTAATATTACTGACCAAGGAAATGGGTTTGGCATCGGGTACAGAACGGGGATCGGCTGAGTATAATCTGTCTACGTCGGTAAGTAAAAATAGCCAATCGGCTTCTACTAAACTCGCTACTAATGCTGATAGGGTATCGTTATCACCAAATTTCAGTTCCTCTACAGCTACGGTGTCATTTTCATTAACTACGGGAATTACACCCAGTCCCAGCAATTCTTTAAAGGTGTTGTAAACGTTAAGGTATCGGCTACGCTGTACTAAATCGCTGCGAGTTAGCAAAACTTGGGCAATCGGCTGTTGCAAGGTAGTAAACAAATCATCATATATCCGCATTAACCGCCCTTGACCAACTGCGGCTACTGCTTGTTTTAGCGCGATCGCTTTGGGGCGTTCGGTTAAACCCAATCTCGCACAACCAACACCCACCGCACCAGAGGACACCAAAATCACTCGATTGCCCTGCTGCCTTAAATTGCACAGTGTTTCTGTTAAAGTTGCGATCGTAGAAAGTGCTAATTGCCCTGTTTCTGGTTGGGTCAGGCTAGAAGTGCCGATTTTGACGACAATCGTTTTGGTCATGGTCAATGGTCAATGGTCAATGGTCAATGGTCAATGGTCAATGGTCAATGGTTACTTTTGACTTTAGACTCTTGACTCTGGACTAAAAAGTAAAGCGCCAATCCTTCTATAGTGAAGGTGACGCTTTACCAGTTTATAGTTATTTGCTATTTACTAGGGTCTTTTTTTGCTGACCCCATGTTATTAATACTTATAATCTCCCATTTTGTGTGTTTCTAAATCATCCTTAATTATTTCTTTAGCTTTCTTTTCCTGACGATTTGTTACTTTTTGTGAATTGTGTTTTGCTTGGGAGTGATAGAGGCTCCCAAAATTTCGGAAAACCAAACTTCAAAATTTCTCACAGGATGGGAACGCAGTGCAGCATCGGGGTGAATAATCGGTTCTACGAGAATTGTAAACATTCCCAGACGATTCCCAGCTAAAACATCAGTAAATAAGCGATCGCCCACCATACCCACTTGATGTGCAGGTAAATCCATTGATTGCAGAGCCGCTCTAATTTTCCGGCGAGAGGGCTTGGCTGCACCTAAGTAGTAAGGTAAGTTCAAAGAACGCGCAATACTACCAATGCGAGGTTCACTTAAGTTATTGCTCACTAACCACAAATCAACGTCGATGCGGATATCTTCTACCCATTGTCTCAATTCTGGTGAAGGAGTCCCGACTGTAAAGGGAACTAAAGTTTCATCCACATCTAAAACTAGTCCCTTCAGCCCATATTGTTGAATAATTTTTTTAGTCAATCGCAATACTGAACCGTGTAAAATCAAGTCAGGCTGTAAGAGATTGTTCCAAGTCATAGACAATATTTAAGGATCATCATGAGAAATGCTCTGAAGCAAGAGCATTTGTTTAATATTTCAGAAGTAATAGAGAAATCCCCATAAATCTGGCAATGAGCGCTTATGGGAATTTTAGATAATTGGTATTATTCAATTTTAATCAGGGGAGCAGAGCTTTGCTCCCCTGGTTAGCGCCCAGAGAAAAATTGTTTTACGCGTTTTTTATGGAAAGTGCTGAAATTCCTGCGGAATTATGCTGATAAAAATTCGCAATTAAAAATCTAAGAATGTAATGTTTTTAATTTTGAATTTTTATAATTTTATTCCACTTCGTTAAAAAGTTGTTCTTCTAGTAGTGGTTGTACTTGGCGAAATTCTTCTGGAGAGAGCAATTCTGGATTACCTTCTTTGGTAATCCTGGCAAAAAAGAGCAAGGGGTCGAGGGGGGTATAGATAGCATACTCCTGTTCTTCGTGATAGAAGCTGGCGAGTAACTGTAATTGCTCTGGCTCTAAATCTGTTTCGTCATCTTCTATTTCTAATGTAAAAAGTTCAGACTCATCTACAGCAGGTAATTCACCAGCAACAGTTAAAGCGTAAGCTGTATTTTTAAGAATCAAGTTTTGCTCAGATAAGACTGCTTGGGCGGTGCTAAAAATTTCGTCAAGGATGGCATCATCTTCTACTAAAACGGCTTCTTCTTCCTCGTCTTCACCTTCCCAAGCGAAAACTTCTATGGGTGAGTCCACAGGAAGAAGTAAGACGTATTCTTGCCCATCTACAGAGAGCGAATGTTCGATATAACATTCGAGGGTTCGCCCTGTGTCATCCGTCAAGGTGATGGAAACTGTACGATCGCGATCGTTATCTTCAGAAAATGGAGAGGAAAACATAGCCGATTAGTTAAACTTTAATCTTTACCCGCAACTGTGAAAATTGCTTTCCTGTTGAATGACAAATAATGTCAAGCCAATAGTTTCACATTCAGACACAACTACTAGGTAATTGCTTTCAGAATATCATGTCAAAAGCTATCCATACTCGACAGCATCTTAACTGCGGTAGCTCGTCGAGTATCTAGCCATTGTTGTAAAATTAGTGCTGCTGCTTTGCGGTCAATTAAACCTTTATTCCGAGATGGTGAGACTTTTTCTGCAATGAGTATTTGCTCTGCTTGATAGGAGGTTAAGCGCTCATCAACATATTCTATAGGTAGTTTGAGAGCCTTACTCAGTCTAGTGGCAAATTTCTGCACTTGACGCGCCTGAAATCCCAAAGAGCCATCCATTGAATAAGGTAAACCAACTACTAAGATTTCTACCTCACGTTCATTAACTATATTTTGGAATTGCTCAACATCGCGCTCAAAAGATGAGCGTTCAACTGTTGTAATTCCGGTCGCAATTAAACCAGTGCGATCGCATCCAGCTACGCCGATGCGCTTGAGTCCGACATCTAATCCTAGTGCTGAAATATACTGCTTTGTGGTCATTGTCATAAGTTTTGAGTGACTTCGGCGTGAGCGCTCAGTCGAACGCTAAGTAGTGAGTGCTGCGTCATATATTCTTTCTTTACTATCCTGTTGATTTCACTACTTTTCCTGCTGACCATCTACAGATTCATTTTGGCAAGAGGCTTCAATGTTACAGTTGTTGCACTTAAAGGTAATAGACTCTGATTTATTTGGCACTGGTATATCTGAGGATTGTGGCTGTACTGTTTTTACCCAAGACATACCACCTGGAATTGGCTTACGTGCTGGTTGCAAACCTTGCAGTACATCAGTCCATTGAATGCCTTCTAGGGAGACAAATTTTGATTCTCGGAGTTTGTGCCACACTGAGCGAGACATGATCAAAGTGTGTTCAGTGCGTTTCGCACCAATCCGTTCTAAATATTCTTCTCGTTCTGGCTGGTAGTCTAAAGAAGCCAGCCGCAAACCCTGTTGGGGAAAGTCTTGTGCTATCCGCGCCAATTGCGACAGCAATTCTGGATACAACCAAGTGTATGCAGGATGAACTGTCAGCGTAGCTACATGAGGAGTTTCACCTTTGCGGTCAAGCTGCACTTGAAAATAGCCAATTGCGGCTTTGCGTTGAGGTTCAAACACATAACCACTGACAACTTCAGTTTTGGTTATCCACTGCTTGACTGCATCAGTTAAGGCTCCGAACAAGCTAGTTTTAAAATCGCGGGTGTTGCGGTCAAATACCTGACGCACTAAAGGCGGCATAGATGCTGTATCTAGTTGATAGAGCAACTGAGCATCTGCGTTACTGACTGGGAGCAAGTTAGGTAAATCTGGTTCTGCTTGTGCTAATTCCGCTAGTAAATCAGCTTCAATTTTCCAGTATGTAATTTCTGCTAGACGTTGAAATCCATTTTGCCGATACAGTGCAAGGGCATCGACATCATTAATATTTACTTCTAATAACCAAGTCCGAGCTTCTAAAATCGACTCAAAACAGTGACGCAACAATTGTGAGCCAATTCCTTGCTTATCCGCGGTGCGATCTAGCAGCACCCGATCAATGCGCCAAGTACTACGGGTGCGGTTAAATGGTGACACCTGAATCATGCCTAAAAGCATCCGTCCCTGTTCAGCTACGAATGCACAGAAACGATACTGTAGGGGATTAGGAAACCAACTCAAAAATTTGAGTAATCCATACCAGCGACGCAGCGATTGCATCTGATGGTTGGCACAACTAGACTCGTTAGGAGTCATTGCGGTGAATGACTCTTGAGTTAATCGCTCAATTCCATCCAGATCCCGAAAGTGGACTGGCCGGATGACAACGCTGAGATTTCGAGGAAGTAATGAAGTCATTTTGGTTCAAGCGGCCATGTAGCCTTAACTAACTGCTCTTGGGTGGAACTGATGCAATAATAATTTTAACGGCTTTCCGTTGTGGGCTATTGCTTCAAAAGGTTGATTTTGGTGATTAAATATTTAAAAAAGCAAAAAAAGCAGATTTGATGAGTGCGCTATAGGCGTTAACCCAACAATACCTGCTTTTATTTTATTTGACTTTTAGTTAAATTTCCTATATTTACAAACCTTGCCGAGAAATTAACTTTTCAAAGTTGGCTTGGGTTTGATGGAGGAGTTGTTGTCTACTATCTTCTACGGTATGTTGGAGGGTTGGAACCAGATTGCGAGCTTGTAGAGTCATGTGCAGCTGTAAGTGGGCGACATATTCGCTAAAATCTTCGTTTTGTACAGCTTTGCCCGTGAGTAAGTTGGATTCCATTGCCACTGTGTTCTCCTTATAGCGCTGTTGCTTCACATCATCAAAACTTATCATGTTGCTCGGATTACCTTTTTATTTTGCAATGAAGTTTAACGGTTGTTTGCAATGAGGTCACAGGTTAGGGTTTACTTTACAACCCTTCATATTTCATGCTTCACACTTCATACTTCATTTACTCGCGTAAGACGTAGCCAACACCGCGGACGGTTTGAATCAGGCGCTTTTCTTGATTGATTTCGAGTTTGAGGCGCAAGTAACGGACATAAACTTCGATAATGTTGGAATCGCCCATGAAGTCGTAACCCCAGACTTCTTCTAAAATGCGATCGCGGGTAATTACCTGTCGGGGATGAGAAAGTAAATAATCGAGCAAGTCAAATTCTTTGGCGGTTAATTCAATTAATCTGTCACCGCGATAAACTTCTCTAGTCCGGCGATTTAAGCTGAGATCTTCAAATTCTAAGATATCGGCTGCGTCTGCTTCTTGATTGCGACGCAGATGAGCGCGGACTCTGGCTAAGAGTTCTTCAACGCTAAACGGTTTTACTACATAATCATCAGCACCAGCATCTAAACCGGCAACGCGATCGCTGACTTCATCTTTAGCAGTTAATAATATTACTGGGACTTTATCACCAGTACTCCGTAGGCGACGGCAAATTTCTAATCCTGATAACCCAGGTAACATCCAATCTAAAATAACTAAATCTGGATGTAATTCCCGCGCCGCAGTAAGCGCAGTTAATCCATCGTAGGCGACACTGACTTGATAACCTTCGTAATTCAGTTCCAATTCGATAAATCGCGCCAGTTTGACCTCATCTTCTACAAGTAAGATGTGTGTCATATTGATGATTTTAATGATTTCAGCAAGGTAAGGCAGTAATTGATACAGACTGAGAACCAGTTCGACACATATCTAATTAGTTCTAAAATAGCTTAGTATAGATTGAATCAGATAACAAGTGTGCGTCTGTAATTACCGATAGCTGCTGTTTGTGACTTTCAAAGTTTAACAATAAACAGTTACATCTTCACCACATTCATCAGTAAGATAACACAGCGCTCGAAAACGCAGACTTACTAGTGGCTGATAAAACAATAAGGTTCAGATAAGAATGTTTAACCGCCGATGTAATTTAATAGACATATCTGGAAAAGATTGTAGAGACGTTCTATGAAACATCTCTACAAGGGTTCTAAGAAACGCACATTTAATTTTCAAAGATGTCGAATAACAAATGACAACTCTAAATGTGAGTCCGCACAAATTTTTCTAACCTATCCAATCCCTTTTCGATTGTGGTTAAATCAGTGGCGTAGGAAAGACGAATGTTATTATCTGCACCAAAGGCAATTCCAGGAATGACTGCAACTTGATGTTCTTCAATCAAAGCGTTGCAAAAGTCTAAGGATTTCAGTCCGGTTTTGCTGATGTCGGGAAACAGATAAAAAGCACCATCTGGTTTGGGACAATTCAGTCCAGGAATGGCGTTGATTCTCTCTAGCATAACTTGTCGCCGTTTGGTGAAAGCTGCCAGCATTTCGGCTACACAGTCTTGAGATTCTTGTAAGGCTGCGATCGCCCCATATTGAGCAAAGGTACAAACATTAGATGTACTATGCCCTTGTATGGAATTGGCGGCTTTAATAATTTCTATTGGCCCAGCTAAGTAACCCAAGCGCCAACCTGTCATAGAGTAAGCTTTAGCAAAGCCGTTACTAATAAAGGTACGTTCAAAAATTTCTTGACCGAGAGAACCAATACTAATGTGTTCTGCACCGTCGTAGAGAATTTTTTCGTAAATCTCATCGGAAACTACATAGATATCTGCATCAACTACTACTTGCGCCAAAGCTTTAATTTCCTCTGGCGTGTATACCATCCCTGTGGGGTTAGATGGAGAATTGAGGACAAATAACTTAGTTTTGGGGGTAATGGCTTGGCGCAGTTGTTCCGGTGTAATTTTATAGCCTGTGGAAACATCAGTGTTGACAATTACTGATACACCACCTGCCAAAGTTACCATTTCGGGATAACTCAGCCAATAGGGAGCCGGAATAATTACCTCATCACCTGGATCGATGAGTGCCAAGATCAAGTTGTACAAAGAATGTTTACCGCCATTGGTGACGATGACATTTTCTGCTTTGTAATCTAAACCGTTATCAGTTTTCAGCTTCTGGGCGATCGCTTCCCTTAACTTTGGTTCTCCAGCTGCGGGGCCATACTTGGTTTTGCCTTCTTCCAAAGCTTTTGCTGCTGCGGCTTTAATGTGCGCTGGGGTGTCAAAATCTGGTTCGCCAGCGCTAAAACTACAAACATCTATACCTTCTGCCTTCATGGCCTTAGCTTTAGCTGCGATCGCTAAGGTTAAAGAAGGTTTTACCTGACTTACTCTTGCTGCCAGTTTCATTCTTACTTATTCTTTGGCAAATCTCTCACTTATCTTAGGATATCCCAGAAACTCTACCGAGTTTTGTCTTTTGGTGAATTCCTTTGCATCTGGCAGTGTGAAGCAGTTTTTAGGGTAATCAATTACGCCATTGTTTTAACGCAGAGGATAGCTGAGGTCAACGCAGCGAAAAGTTGCGTGCGGAGAGAACTTGCGTGCGCGGGTTCCCCGCGTTGAGCAAAGTTCGGGGGGTTCCTCCCGTTGAGCAAACTTTTCCAGACAAAGTTACGCAGAGTATTTTTGTTTACTAGCGAAACTTAATCACTAAACATTTGCACTGCATAAATTTGGCCAGTTTTACCGACTGCTATACCATAACCAAATTTTTTGTATTCACGGGTGAGGAGGTTGGTGCGGTGGTTGTTGCTGTACATCCAACTGCGTTGAAAATTTTCGACTGTGCCGTAAGTTAATCCTAAACCTTGGACACTATCTTGAATAATATTTTCGCCAACTCCGACACGCCGATTACCGCCAACGGCAATATAGCGATCGCGGGGATTTTTTCCATCTAGGGAAATATGATTAAAATATTGCTGCTCCAGCATATCTTGGGCGTGGAGTTGTGCGGCTAATGAAAGTAATGAGTCGGCTTTTAGTGGTTTTAAATTATTAAGAGTGCGATCGCGATTTACCAACTCTAAGGCAAACTGTCTTAACTCTGGCTCATCACGCAACTGTTGGGCATTCCAAATGGTAACTTTTGGCTGGCCAATTTTCCAATCAGCGCCACCATTCCCGTTATAAAGACCTTGTTTTAGCAGTCCAAAGGGAGAAAGTTCTGTCCAAAAATAATTAATATCCACTGGGTGTCCCCGCAAAGCCTGGTGGATGAAATAGGTAGTTGGCCTAAATGCTAAAACTACCGTAAATAAAACAACGTATCTCCACCAAATGTTGACTTTGCTCTTTGTATCCATTGTCTTGATTCAAGGTTAGGGATGCACAAACCACTAAACTAGTTTTACATCTGCGTACTAACTAATTACGTAAAAATTTAGCACTTGTTTAACCTTGATAGAGACGCTGCAAGGCAACGCCTCTATGATTTCTCAACCACCGACATGGATTCCTGGTCGCCTCTGAGGATTTTTTTCGGCGCGACGCAGTACTTCACGGGTAACTACAGCAATATCACCTTCACCAAATAAGATAAACCGCAGTAAATATTGGATGGGATTTCCTTCCACCCAGCCAAAGTAGGCATGAGGAATTTTACCAGTTTGGTCACGAATATACAGTAGCAAAGCGGCGATCGCATTAGGTACTGCGGCACTTTCAGCCCGCAAAATTCGATAATCACCAACTTGTACACCTTTGACTCGAATCACATCAGTAAAATCTGACGCATCAGATATCAAAATTTCTAGAAAGATCACTGGATCTGTCGGCGGAATATGGTTATCTTCCCGTACCTCTTTTTCCTTTAACAAATATTCTTGTTCATTACCTTCATTTAACCGATTAGCAATGATGCGGATTGCACCTTGGCTTTCTTCAGCAATGAATTGGCGGGCATTTTCATCAACTTCTATTTGCTCTACTCGCAGTTCTGTGGAGCGCCAGACGCGGGAAACTAGGGAAGTACAAATAATTGCACCAATAAAGAACGCGGCGATTTTAATCCCTTCTGGTCTCTCAATAATATTGACAATTGTCGTATAGATAAAGACCAGTGTTATCAGTGCAAAAATGAATCTTCCCTTTGAAGAATTTTGACGATGGGCTGATAAAGTAACAGCAAAGGCGGCAGAACTTATTAATACCAATACACCTGTTGCATAAGCGCCACCCTGTGCTTCTACATTTGCCTGGAAAATCACTGTCACCACAAAGGCAATAGTGATATAAACCAAGACTAAGGGTCTGGTTAATAACGCCCAACTCGGTGCCATGCCATAACGTGGTAAGTAACGAGGCACAATATTTAGTAGCCCTGCCATTGCTGATGCACCAGCAAACCACAAAATAGAAATGGTGCTTAAATCATAAATGGTGCCGAAGCCATTACCTAAATACAGATGTGCCAGATAAGCAAGGGCGCGGCCATTGGCTTTACCACCTGTGGCAAATTCTGTGGCAGGAATTAACAGAGTAGTGACAAAACTGCTGGTTAGTAAAAAGAAGCTCATAATTACAGCCGCAGCAGTTAGTAGCTTGCGGGTATTCCGCACTCTTCCTCTGGGCATTTCTGGGGTATCGCTACTGCTACCTTGAACTAGAGGCATAACAGTTACACCAGTCTCAAATCCTGATAAGCCTAATGCCAATTTGGGAAATAATAGGATAGCCAAACCGATGAGAACAAAGAAATTGGGATGACGGGCGAAAAGTGCTGTTTGCCAATTTGCGATCGCACCTGGATTAATTGCAATATGATATAACCCAATGCTAATGACAACCAAATTCAACAGCAGATAAACTGCCACTAAAAATACCGCAATCCCAATTGCTTCTTTAAAGCCTCTCAAGAAAACTACACCGAGTAAAGCAATTAACATTAAAGTAATAGCAATGCTTTGACTGTGCAGCAGACTTGGTGTCAGCGGATTTTCAATGATATGGGCTGTGGCATCAGCCGCAGACAGAGTAATAGTAATAATAAAGTCAGTTGCCACAAACCCAAGTAGACACAATACCAGTAATTTGCCTTGCCACCAAGACAGCAAATGCTCCAACATAGCAATAGAACCTTCACCATGTGGACTTTTAGCAGCAATACGGCGGTAAATGGGCAATGCACCAAAGAGCGTTAATAAAACCAAAATCAGTGTAGCAATAGGCGAAAGCGCACCTGCTGCCAATGCTGCAATTCCCGGTTGATAGCCTAGAGTAGAAAAATAATCTACACCAGTTAAGCACATAACTTGCCACCAAGGATGCTGGCGGTGTGCTTCTTCCTTCTGGTAAGGCCCTTCCTTTTCGCGGCGGTTTTCTGCCAGTAACCAGCGCATAAACCGTCTACTGAGCCGTTTTGTTGAGAACATTGATTTAGCCATCAAATCCGATTTTGTTATAAAAGTCGCTGGTGTGAGTGCTTTGAGTTTGGTAGTTTTATTCAAAATTTTGAACTACAAATCCACTCACGGAATAAAGAACAACAAGTTTTTACATTAGAAATTTTCCCCAAATATTGATTCCCATAAACCAAGTCCTGACAAAAATCAGGAAAAGTATGACTTGTGTATGGATATTAGGTATAGATATAAGGAGTATTTTATGCTGCGATCGCTCAAACAAAAGTTGGCATTAGTTATCTTATTAGCGTTTTCCTTGATCCTATGGCCTCATCATGCTTTTGCTTTGGTTCCCACAGACAGCCAATTCACCACCGCTGTTGGTGCTTGTGAAGCCGTAATCTCCATTAAAAAAGGCACAAACCCCGGCAATGTCAGGTTACAGCCGGGACAGACTTATCAAATCGTTGGTCAAAATAAAGATAACCCTTCTCACTACCTGCTAGAAATTGCCAGTGCCAGCCCTTCTCGGCGTTGGGTTCCTACTAGTTGCGTTAGTGCCGATGGTTTGCCTACTGATACCACAGGAAAGATACCGCCTGTAATTCCTGTAGCTGTAGGTAATGACTATTTACTAGCGGTAAGTTGGCAACCAGCCTTCTGTGAGTCTAAACCTGAAAAAACTGAGTGCAAAAATTTAGCGAAAAATCCCAACCGTCCCGAAGCTACTAATTTCGCTTTACATGGTTTGTGGCCTCAGCCGGAATCTAATATTTATTGTGGAGTCAGTCAGAGTGACATCACCTTTGATAAAGCCAGTGCTTGGTCAAAGTTGCCAGCGGTAGAGACAGAACTTTCACCTGAAACTTGGGCAAAACTACAAGTTGTGATGCCGGGAACTGCTTCCAATTTGCAAAGGCATGAATGGATTAAGCATGGTACTTGCTATCAAGGTACACCAGAGGAATATTTTACTGAATCCATTGCCCTAATCGATGCCTTGAACAAATCTCCCATTCAAGCATTAGTAGCTAGTAGTATTGGTCGCCAAGTTACTCTCAAAGATATTGATCAGGCCTTGTCGTCTTTGGGTGTGAATGCTGGGGACAAGATAGAAGTCAAATGCACCAATGCAGTATTAGGTGAACTTTGGGTTAACCTCAGAGGCGATATTACCCCTAACACTTTAATTAGTGACTTGTTAACCAATAGCCCAAAAGCCAAACTTGAGAAGTTCAAGTCTTGCTTAATTGATGATGCGCGTAATTAATTAAAGTTGTTGGGTTAAGTATAAAAGATAAAGGCGATCGCTATGTGTGATGCGATCGCCCAATCAAAAAAATATTTTGATATAAAATTCTGGCTAACTTGCTGACTTCAACGCATCCAACGCTAAATTTAATTTCAACACATTAACTCCCGGTTCACCAAAAATACCCAGAAAGCGACCATCAGTATTTTGTGCAATCAAACTTTCCAGTTGCTGCGGTTGGAGTCCTCGCGCCTTGGCGACATGATTAACTTGCCCTCTGGCAGTTTTGGGGGTAATGTGAGGATCAAGGCTAGAAGCAGAGGTGTAAACTAAATCAGCGGTAGGTTGGATATCTCCTGTTGTAAGTCGATTTACATCGCCTTTAATACGTTCTATTAATGCTGAATTACTTGGGGCTAAATTACTCGCACCGGAAACCCCAGTTTTTAAAACTCCCGCCTCATCTTTTTTCGGGTCAGCAGTACTGTAACTGGTGGTACTAGGACGACTATTAAAGTATCTTTCGGAAGTGAAAGGTTGACCAATTAAACTAGAGCCAATCACTTGACCTTGGCTATTTTTAATCAGACTACCGTTTACTTGAAATGGCAAAATAATCTGTCCAATACCGATCATTACAAAGGGATAAATAATAGCGCCAATTACCCAAAGAACTAAAGTAGAACGAATGGCTCGGTTAACTTCGCGTGCAAAACTCATTAGAATTTCTCCGGAACAAACATAACAAAAAATAAATAAGTAGAAAGGCTTAAAGTTACTAACCCTAATAGACCTAATGACCAAGCTTGAACATGGGAAAAACTTTCTCCAGTAGCAGCATAAACAACAGGTGCAACCAAAAGGTTGAAACACATTCCCAGAAAGATATACAAAGGTAGTTTTGGAATGCGGTAATCAGCAGTAAAATCAATTATTTCTGCCAATATTTGAGGCAAACGAAAAGATTTCATAAAAGTTGTGAGTGGTGAAAAACTAAGACAAAGGTAAGATGACATCAATTAATTTGATGGCAATAAATGGTGCAAGAATTCCGCCCAAACCATAAATGAAAATGTTGCGTCTTAATAATTGATCTGCTGTCAAGGGACGGAATTTGACTCCCGTCAGTGCTAACGGAATCAGTACCGGAATAATTAAGGCGTTGTAAATTAGGGCTGAGATAATTGCTGATTGGGCGCTTTTCAGTCCCATAATGTTGAGTGCGCCAATTCCCGCCGCCGCAAAGATAGTGGGAATAATGGCGAAATACTTAGCAATATCGTTAGCAATAGAAAAAGTAGTTAACGCCCCACGGGTAATAAGTAACTGTTTACCAATAGTGACCAAATCAATTAACTTGGTGGGGTCAGAATCTAAATCCACCATATTAGCGGCTTCTTTAGCAGCTTGTGTCCCAGAGTTCATTGCTAAACCCACGTTAGCTTGGGCTAATGCGGGTGCATCATTAGTACCATCTCCGGTCATCGCTACCAATTTACCTTGAGATTGTTCGGCGCGAATTACACCAATTTTGTCTTCTGGTGTGGCTTCAGCGATAAAATCATCAACACCTGCTTCTTGAGCAATCACACCAGCCGTAATGCGGTTATCACCTGTGAGCATAATTGTCTTGACACCCATCCGCCGGAGTTGGTCGAATCTTTCACGCAAACCGGGTTTAACAATATCTTTGAGATAGATAACTCCGAAAATTTGGTCATCTTGACACACGGCTAAGGGTGTACCGCCTAACCGCGAAACTCGCTGGTATGCTGCATCAACATCACTAGCAACATGGCCTCCACGAGAGCGAACAAAGCTTTTAATTGCATCTACCGCCCCTTTACGGACTTGTTTACTGTTGGGGAGATTTGTCCCACTCATCCGGGTTTTGGCAGAAAATTCTACACCTTCTGCTTGGTTGATATCGAAATCTACACCAACGTGATAAGTATCTGCCAGTTTGATAATTGATCTACCTTCTGGTGTTTCATCAAATACACTGGCAGCACGGGCAACTCTGGCGACATCTTCGATGGTGTAACTATTAACAGGGATAAACTCATCCGCCATCCGGTTGCCCAAGGTGATTGTGCCTGTTTTATCTAGCACTAGGGTATTGATATCACCACAGGCTTCAACGGCGCGTCCAGAGGTGGCAATCACATTAAATTGCGCTACTCTATCCATCCCGGCAATCCCGATCGCACTCAGCAAACCACCGATGGTTGTTGGTATCAAAGCAACCAGCAAGGAAATCAAAATCGCCACACTCGCACCCGCCCGTAAGCTATTGCCGGCTTCTGTGCCAAATATCGTACTGATAAAGTTAGCAATAAAGTTAACAAAGGGCGGCATGGTTGCCACGACAATTAAAAAGACTTGGGTTAACACTGCTAACAATACTGTTAAGGCAATTTCGTTGGGTGTTTTGGTGCGTTCCGCGCCTTCTACCAAGGCAATCATGCGATCGATAAAGCCCTTACCAGGATCAGCAGTAATCCGAATTGTTAATTCATCAGAAAGTAAGCGCGTACCGCCTGTAACGGAACTGGCAATATCTGTACCTGGTTGTTTGAGTACCGGGGCTGATTCTCCCGTAATTGCTGACTCATCTACAGAACCAATCCCTTGAATCACTTCCCCATCGGCGGGAATCATGTTGTTAGCTACTACTTTGACTAAATCGCCGCGTCGCAGTTCTGTAGAATTGACTGTTTGAATTGAACCATCAGGGAGGATTTTATTGGCAACGGTATCAGAACGGGTGGAACGTAAGGAATCAGCCTGGGCTTTACCGCGTCCTTCAGCCACGGCTTCGGCAAAGTTGGCAAACACAACGGTGAAAAACAAGATCAGTGTAATTAACCCGTTTAATAAGCGTTGTTGGTTAACATTTGCTTGAATTGTGCCGAATAAATTGGGGTCGAGGGTGACGAGAAAGGTAACAATTGTTCCTACCCAGACGATAAACATGACTGGGTTACGGACAGCTATTTTTGGGTGGAGTTTGACAAATGACTCTTTAATCGCTCTTTGGTAGAGTCCCCGCATATCTGCTTTGGGGGTATGTTTGCGCGAGTCACGGATTCCTTGAGGAAGACGAGGTGTTGTGTTGGTTTTCATAGAAAGAGGAATTTTTTCACGCAGAGACGCGGAGGCGCAAAGGAGTATTGAGTTAGCCGATGCCTTTGGCTATCCAGAAGGCTTCCCCGATGGGGTCGAAGGCGAGGACGGGAAAGAATGTCAGTGCGCCGAGAATTAAAATTACGCCTGCGGTTACGCCTGTAAACAGTCCGGTGTCGGTGCGTAATGTGCCAACTGTGAAGGGGACTTGGGGTTTGCGAGACATACTATCGGCGAGTAAGAGTAAGCCGATGATGGGGATATAGCGTCCGGCGAGGAGGCTGAAGCAAGTACTGAGGTTCCACCAGAGGGCGGTGACGCTGGTTTTTGCCCCTGCTGCAATGGCGATGGGTGATGGTTGGGAGTCGCCTAAGCCTTCAAAGCCTGAACCGTTGTTAGCCGCAGCCGAAGCATATTCGTAAAGGACTTGGGCAAAGCCATGAAAGCCAGGATTACTGATTCCTGCTAGTTGTTCGGGGAAGGCTAAAGTAATACCAGCCGGAATCATAATGGAGATGGGGTGAACTAGGAGAATCAAGAAACTCGCTAGTACTACCTCGCGCTTTTCGATTTTGCGTCCGAGAAATTCTGGTGTGCGTCCTACCATTAAGCCTGTGACGAATACTGCCAAGATGAGGTAGGCAAATAAATAAGCTGTACCTGTACCTTGTCCACCCCAGATGATTTGTAAAAACATATTGGAGAGGGTGACAAAACCACCGTTGGGCATGAAGGAGTCGTGTAAACTGTTGACTGCGCCGCACATGGTTCCGGTGGTACTGACGGCAAATAAGGCTGATTGCACCCAACCAAACCGGACTTCTTTACCTTCTAAGTTGGGTTGGTTACTACCTAACAGTGCGTTGACTGCTGGGTTGCCGTTATATTCATCAATAGCGGTGAGGATAATAAATACGATGTAAATTACGCCCACCATCCCGTAGACTAACCAAGCTTGTTTGGTGTTATTGGCAAATAAGCCGTAGGTATAAATCAACGATGTGGGAATTGACAACATCGCTACAATTTGAATTAAGTTAGAAAATCCGTTGGGATTTTCTAAGGGATGGGCTGAGTTGATGGCAAAAAAGCCGCCGCCGTTTTCTCCGAGTTGTTTGATGATTTCAAAATGGGCAACAGGGCCAAGGGCGATCGCTTGACTGATATTAGAATCTTCTAAGGTGGGGAATACAACTGGCCCTGCTAAGGTTTCGGGAACACCAGCCGCCATCAATGCAATTCCACCAACAATACAAATAGGTAATAAAACTCGTGTAATTGAGCGAATCAAATCTACATAAAAGTTACCTAATGGTCTCCCAGTTAACCCACGAATAAAAGCAATGCCCACTGCTAAACCAGTGGCAGCTGAGGTGAACATGTGATAACCAAGTCCCCACATTTGACTGGCGTAACTCAGATATGTTTCACCAGAATAATGTTGTTGGTTGGTGTTAGTAATAAAGGAAATTGTTGTGTGTAGGGCTGTATCCCAAGTTGGTGCAGGGATTTTAGTTGGGTTAAAGGGTAGCCATCCTTGATTCATAATAATCAAAAATATCAGCAAACCCATGACGATATTGCTGTAGAGAATGGCTCTGGTGTATTGCCAACCTGTCATCTCTGCTTTAGTTTGTACTCCAACTAAAGTGTAAAGTATACGTTCAATTGGGTTTAAAATAGGGTCGAGAAATGTGCTGCGTTCTTGGTAAACACGCGCCAGATATCGCCCAAAAAATGGAGTTATGGCTACTACAATCAGTAGCGTTAGTCCAATTTGAATCCATCCTTGGAGCATAAATATTAATTATTTAGACAGTTTGTAATTACTGGGATTAATTTAGATCATCGATTTTTTATCAGGCAAAAACAAGAGATAGAAGATATAAATTTATACATATTTTTGAAATATACAGCGTTTATTTTTTCTATATCTAGCGTTTAGTAGCTAACTAAACGCCGAGTTGAAACAACAAATCAGATCCCCAACTTCTTAAAGAAGTCGGGGATATAAACCTCTATAGTTTTAGTATATTAAATATAATTTTAGAGAATCTTACTTAAATTAAATGAGGTTATTTACCGAAAAAATACTAGCTAATAACTCACGATTTGGCAGATTTATCATCATATTCGGTCTGTTTATTGGTGTGATAGTGATGGAGTTTAAAACACCAACTGAATATGTGTTTGGATATCTTTATATAGGTGCAATCTTATTAACAAACTATTGGTTTGGTGGAAGGGCAACTTTTTTAGCAACTGTGGTGGCGGTGTGTTTGACACTGTTGAATTTGGTTGTACCTGGAAATGAATTAGTGAAAGTCTCAACGGTAGCCAGTCGCTTAATTGCGGTGATGGCGTTAATTGTGACTGGTATTTTAAGCGATCGCCTGCGTCGTTCTCAAGAGGCGATCGCAGTAACTCGCGCTAAGTTAGAATCGCAAGCGGAATTGGTCAAGGTACGAGAAGATTTTGCTTCTACTCTTACCCATGATTTAAAAACACCGTTGTTAGGGGCGATTGAAACTATCAAAGCTTTTCAACAAGAAAAATTTGGCCCAGTTGTACCAATGCAACAACAAGTCTTATCGACAATGGCGCGGAGTCATGAAACTTCTTTACAACTGGTAGAAACACTTTTAGATGTTTATCGCAACGATACCGAAGGTTTAAAGCTGGACTTAGCACCAGTCGATTTAACTATTTTGGCGGAAGAGGCGACTGGTGATTTGATGGAATTAGCTGCAAATCGTCGTGTTCATCTGTCGGTCGGTTATGGCGATTCTAATTGGCGACAATCATTGTGGGTGTATGGTGATGCGTTGCAACTGCATCGGGTGTTTAATAATCTGTTAGTGAATGCTATTAATCATTCCCGCCGTGGTGGGAAGGTGGAAGTTTTTTTAGAACCGCAAACTTCTTATCAAGTTGTGAAAATTTTAGATACAGGTGCAGGTATTCAACCAGAACAATTTTCTCACTTATTTGAAAGATTTTATCAAGGTCATAGCGCCCGTCAAGCTAAAGGTTCAGGTTTAGGGCTTTATTTATCTCGGCAAATTATTGAAGCCCACGGGGGTATAATCTGGGCAGAGAACAAAGTGCCGACTGGTGCTGTGTTTGCTTTTAGACTACCTGTTTATCCATTTCCATCTCCGCCAACTGCGTGAAATGTCTTCTACCCCAATCAAAATTCTACTAGTTGAAGATGATGAACTTTTTCGCTTAGGTTTGCAAGTACGGTTGCAACAAGAACCTGGGTTAGAAATTATTGCTGAGACGGAAGATGGTGAAACAGCTATTGAGTTAGTCAAAGAACATCCTCTAGATATTGTGTTGTTAGATGTGGGTTTACCAGGAATTGGTGGAATTGAAACTTGTAGACAAATTAAGCAGCAAAATCCGGCACTGCCAATTTTAATTCTTACTTCCCACTCGCAAAAGCCTTTAATTTTCAAGTTAATTGAAGCAGGCGCTCAAGGTTATTGCCTGAAAGGCATTGCTGCGGAAAAATTAGTTTTAGCATTGCGTTCTGTGGCGGCTGGCGCTTCTTGGTGGGATGAAACTGCAACAAGAGAAATTCGTTCTTCTTTTGTTTCTGAACTGCCTCAATTAGAAAATATCTCAAAGATTGCTAATCCATTAACTCAGCGCGAACAAGAAATTTTATCACTGTTAGCAGCAGGTAAAACCAATCAAGAAATTGCAGTTGCACTATATATTGCACCAGGGACAGTGCGAGTGCATATTCATGCCATTTTACAAAAGTTAGAGGCGAGCGATCGCACCCAAGCGGTGATGATTGCTTTAAAAAAAAGTTTAATCAAAAACGACATGATTGGGAAAGATCATCTGTCATAGGTATTACATAACTGGCAGAATAAAAAGTCCAATGTCAATGGTCAAAAAGCAGACTTTTCTGGACTATTTACAGCCTCAAGCATAAATCTATGAGATGCAGTTTTAGTCCTAATTTAGCAAAATCCACACCTAAAAGTATTCGGTTACACTCACAATACCTTCAGGTAGCTTGTTAGCCTAGAGAAACAATTAGCTAACCAAATATTAGTTGAAAAACTGGCAATAAAACCGCACATTCATGCCAAAAAATAATTCATTTTTAGTAATAGGACTATCATTTTTAGCTTTTATCATGGTTCTACTCACAAATTCTTTTGCTAGTACTCATCCGATCGCCGGACTCTATGTGTTTGGCGACAGTCTATCGGATGCAGGTAAGGTATTTCAAGCAACAGGGGGAATGTACCCCCCTAGTCCAACATACTTTCAGGGGCGTTACTCTAATGGTCGGGTGTGGATTGAATATCTTGCCGATCGCCTGCATCTATCCAGTCAGCAAACTAACAATTTTGCTTACGGAGGTGCAACTACTGGTAATGTGGGCAACAATTATGTCCCGAACTTATTAACTCAAGTCAAGTCATTTACCCAGACACATCAAAAGACTAATTCAAATGCCTTATATGTAGTTTGGGCGGGGGCGAATGATTATTTACAAGGAGTAAATAATGTAAATGTCCCAATTGAAAATGTCACACAAGCGATCGCCTCTTTAACTGATGTCGGGGCAAAAAAATTTCTGGTGGCTAATTTACCAGATTTAGGCAAGTTACCAGCAACAAGCAGCAACACAAATTCCTTCAATCTGAGTTCATTAACCCAAGCACATAATCAAGGCTTAAGGCGATCGCTAAAAATACTAAGCCAGCAGCATCCTGGCTTAGAGATTGTCAGTTTGGATGCTAACACCTTGTATCGCAATGCGATCGCTAATCCGGCTGCATTTGGTTTGACTAATGTTAGCAGTTCATGTTTATCTGGTTCTCAAGTATGTGGTAATCCCGACCAGTTTTTATTTTGGGATGGTATTCATCCCACAACTATGGCGCACCGCATCATTGGGGAAACAGCTTTTTCGGCAATTCAAGAAGCCGGAATCTCTACTTATTCCCGCATACCAACCCAAACTTAATTAACCCACGTTCATAACCACGACCCATTAATCCCAGTGCTAAGGCTCCTTGAATGGTACTCCAGCCAGAACGCAACAACCCAAAAATGGCACTGGGGGTCAATGCGGAATCAATAACTATATTCCAAAATGGTGCAACCGCAACTGACCAATCAGCAGTGCGGATATTTTTTAATGGTAATTCATGGGCGATCGCTTCATACTCCGGTAACGAAATCACATAAGGCAAACAATACACGCGGTAAATATCTTGCAAATGCTTTTGTTCATCTGCTGTTAGTGGCGTTTCATCCGTAGAGCGATGGCACCAAGTCGCCATAATTAAAGTCCCACCTGGTTTTAATACGCGATAACACTCCTGCAAAAATTTAGTTTTATCGGGCATGTGTTCGCCACTTTCCAGCGACCAAACCAAGTCAAAACTATCATCTGCAAAAGGCATTGCTTGAGCATCAGCCACTAAAAACTTACTTCTCAGATTTAACAGCATTTCTTGGGCGCGTTCTGTGGCTCTCGCTGCCTGCACAGGACTTAAAGTAATACCTGTAGCTCTAGCATGAAACTTTTCTGCCAAGTATAAAGAACTACCGCCAATACCACAGCCCACATCTAAAATGTTAGTTGCTGTTTTTACATCTGCCCAACGAAGTATTTCTTCAATTAAATCAATTTGCGCTTGACGGCGGTCTTTTTTTTGCGTTCCATCTGCACCATAGTAGCCGTGGTGCATGTGTTCGCCCCAAATTTCTTCCCATAAACCCGAAGAAGCATCGTAAAACTGCTGAATTTGCTGATATAGTGTTGTACTCATAAAACAAATAATGTTAAGACAAGACAGAGTTTAAATAAACATACTGGTAGGCTACCATGTGTGTTTTTAATTAAATCAGGATGTTTTCTTTTCCAGGAAAGAGTCAAAGCTTAGATGATGTTTGCCAAAATGCAAATTCTACTAAAAACCCCTCTCCAAACCTCTCCCCTTTTAGGGGAGAGGCTTTGATTTCTCCCCCTTCCCTACGATGGAAGGGGGCTGGGGAGTTAGGTTTCCAAACTTTCCTCAGACCCTCCCTGGAATAATTTAGAGGCTCTACCTTAATATGACTGTTTCGCGGACAATTTGTTTGGGTTTTCTGGCTGTCATCACTGTCGGGACTATTTTGTTGATGCTGCCGATTTCAACTAGCGATGGAAGTTGGAATAATTTAGTTGTGGCGTTATTCACCTCAACATCTGCCGTTTGTGTGACTGGCTTGTCAGTAGTTGACCCTGGGACTTATTTTTCTTTTTGGGGTCAACTGTTTATTGCACTGCTAGTTCAAATTGGTGGGTTGGGATATATGACAACTACTACCTTTTTGATTTTGCTCATTGGGCGCAGATTTGATATGCGACAAAAAATTGCAATTCAGCAAGCTTTAGATAGGCCAGGAATGCAAGGTAGCGCCCAAGTTATTCGCTCAATTATTGCCACTACTTTAATTTTTGAAATTACAGGCATATTTCTACTTCTGCCTGCTTTTGTGCCGAAGTATGGTTGGTCACAAGGGCTATGGTTAGCGATTTTTCATAGTGTTAATTCTTGGAATAACGCAGGTTTTAGTTTGTTTAAAGATAACTTGATTGGTTATCAAACATCTGGGTTCGTTGTTTTCACCGTGACTACATTAATTATATTTGGCGGCATTGGTTATCAAGTAATTTTAGAAATGTACATTTGGTTGCGTGATCGCCTACTCAAGAAAAACGCCTGTTTGATATTTTCTTTAGATTTTAAAGTTGCCACCAGTACAACTATAATCCTTTTGGTTGTCGGAACAATTGCTTTTTTATGTATAGAATTTAGAAATACTGAAACCTTTGGTAAACTAGATTTCGGTGGACAATTATTAGTAGCATGGTTCCAATCCGTTACCCCTAGAACTGCCGGATTTAACACTATTGATATTAGTAAGATGACCACTGCTGGTCTATTTATTACCATAGCGCTGATGTTTATTGGTGCTAGTCCTGGTGGTACAGGCGGCGGTATGAAAACTACAACGTTGCGAGTTCTTACCAGTTGCACAAAAGCAATTCTTCAAGGTAAAGAAGAAGTTTTATTATATGACCGCAAGATAGCTATAAATTTAATTTTGAAAGCAGTTGGTGTTTTAGTTGGTTCTGTCGCTACCGTAGTTTTGGCAACTATTATCATCTCCTTAACAGATCCAACATTAGATTTTATTCAAATTTTATTTGAAGTAGTATCTGCATTTGCCACTGTTGGTCTTTCTACAGGTATTACAGCTAGTGTTTCCAGCGCAGCCAAGCTCGTTTTAATTATGACAATGTATATTGGCAGAGTTGGAGTTTTATTACTAATGTCAGCTATTTTAGGCGACCCTCGTCCTAGTAGAATTCACTATCCTGAAGAAAATTTATTAGTAGGATAATTGAGTAAAAATATAGAAGCTAACATCCCCGACTTATTAAAGAAGTCGGAGATGTTTTTGTGCTTGACGAAAACTTACTGGTGAGATAACCGCACTTAGTATCAAT
Source organism: Nostoc sp. C96 (assembly GCF_059384975.1). NCBI lineage: Bacteria > Bacillati > Cyanobacteriota > Cyanophyceae > Nostocales > Nostocaceae > Nostoc > Nostoc sp. C96. Next base: position 6,274,614 of record NZ_CM182020.1, read on the forward strand.
GTCATTAACTTAAACTGATAAAATATGAAACACTAGGCAAAAAATAAAAATTGTTACTTTAAGTTAGATTTAAGTATTTTTTGTCCTAAATCCAGGGAGCTTTAACAAGGATAGCAACTGTGAATCTTGCATCATTAGGGTTTTTTCGCAGTTTACGTAAAGATAACAACCAATTTGCTGTTATTGGGTTAGGTCGATTTGGTCGTTCTGTCAGTTCAACACTGCATAAATTCGGTTATGACGTACTAGCCACAGACATTGATGAAAAAAGAGTTTCAGAAGCTTTGACAGAACAAATAGTTGGTCATGCTTTGCAACTAGATTCAACTGAACCCGCTGCGCTGAAAGAAGCAGGAATCTTTGAATTTGATACGGTCATTATAGCGATCGGTAATTATGTTCAAGAAAGTATTATTACCACTCTCAACGTCAAAGAAGGTGGTGTACCTCATGTTGTGGCTAAAGCCTCTAGTGAAGTTCACCGCAAGTTATTAAAGAGAGTCGGTGCAGACCATGTTGTTTTCCCTGAATATGAAGCCGGCTGTGCTTTAGCGCGGACTCTAACAAAACCATCTATATTAGACAGATTTGACCTTGACCCAGATCATAGTATTGTCGAGATGATTGTCCCAGATGAATTTCATGGCAAAACCATCACAGAAATTCAACTGCGTAACCGTTATGGTTTAAATTTGCTGGCTGTGAGTCAAGAGGGAAAATTTGCCATTAATCCCGAACCTAATAGGCGCTTAGAACGTGGTTCAGCAATGGTAGTAATTGGCTGCAACAAAGATATTAATCGCTTACCGATTTAATGGTCGTACTGAGGAAAATAAGAATTACACTTAAGTATATGGTGTAAAAACCCTGAAGAAAGAATTTTGTTTTTGATAGTGGTTATGGATTTAATAGTTCAAGATTTAGCAGCAATAGATGAGAGACTTTCTCAGCGTCATATTGACCTTGACCCCGCTGGATATTTCATCATCTATTTAGATAGAGGCGAGGGATTAATCTATGCAAAGCATTTTACCAATGTAATTGATGAGCATGGTTTAGCTGTAGATCCCGAAACAGGCAAAGTAATTCCTGCACGAGGTAAGGTGGAAAGAACTCACACCACAGTTTTTAGTGGTAGAACAGCCAAAGAACTTAGCGTCAAAATTTTTGAACAAACTCAGCCCTGTCCAGTTTCTCAGTTAGACCATGCGGCCTATTTAGGACGAGAATTTGTCCGCGCTGAGATGGCTTTAGTGACAGGACAAGAGTATGTTCAAGACTAAGAAAAGTATGAAGTGTGAAGTAAAAAATTTCAGACTTCATACTTCATACTTCAGAATTAGCCGTTAGATGGTGGTTGATAGACTAGATAGATGTAGTAAGTCGCCATCGGGATAATGGTTGCAGCAATTACTAGTCCTATCACCCAAGCTGTAGCATTACCTTTGTCGGTATCTTCTGCTTTGGTGAAAGTACCTTCTACCTGAACGTTATCAGTAATTTTTGGTGGGCCTGGGTCTGGTTCACCAGAGAGAACTGTAACGAGGCGATCGCTTGCATCCAAAAATGCCTGATTATATTTGTTACCATCCCGTAATGGTACAGCTAAGGTTTCTGTAGCTACACTACCGGCAATAGAATCAGTTAGCAAAGGTTTGACTTTATCTCCGCTAATAATAGCCGTGTTATTAGTAACAGTATCTAGCACCAACAAAGTTTGGTTAGCTTGTGCTTCTTTTGTGGGAAACCATTTTTCAAAAAGCCCTTGAGTAAAGCTTTCTGGTGTTTCACCATAGTCTAAACGGCGAATGGTGACAAACCGGACTTCATTGCCAGTTTTCTTTGCCAAATCTTCAAAGGCACTACTAATCTTACCTTCGTTGATCCGACTAATCACTTCACCTTGATCTACAACCCAGTCACCGCCGGGGTTTAAATTGGGAATTTGATACACGCCAGTAGCTAACGCCGGGGTAGCCAACAGCGATGCACCAAGAATAATTGCCAGTATTGGTGTCAGCAGCCAAATGATGTATGTTTTAATGCCAAATACTGTTCTGAGGAACTGCTTCATTGGATTGATCCTAAGACAGACTAGCACCAAAAATACTACACAATCAATGACAAAATCATCCTGTTGAGTAATTTATCTATGTAAAAAATTGCCAGTAGCAAATAAATAATTTAGTAATTTTGCGACTTTAAGGCTAAATTCAAATGTTTACAGCGGACTTTGCCAAATATTCCAGAACTTTATGATATAACCGAAATTCTGTCTTAGCTGCTACAACCAGCAATTTTGCCAAAACAGGGTTGTTTTTTTCAATTTCAAATCTAGCAATGAAGACAGAATTCTCTAAAGTAGCAATTTGCATAGATACAAGAATATGGCACAGAAATCAGCCGCCTTGAAGTTTGTGATTTTACTTGGTTTTGTTAGTCTCTGTGCCGATGCCACTTATGAAGGGGCGCGTAGTATTACGGGGGCTTATTTGCAGGTTTTGGGCGCAAGCGGCACTGTGGTAGGTCTAGTAGCGGGTTTTGGTGAGTTAATTGGTTATGGTTTGCGCCTAGCCATTGGTTATCTCAGCGATCAGACACGCAAATATTGGGGTATTACAACTTTAGGATTTATTTTGAACACTGCCGTTGTCCCACTATTGGCTTTTGCCGGCAGATGGGAAGTAGCAGCTGGTTTGATGATGGCAGAACGCACAGGTAAAGCCGTGCGTACTCCCCCAAGAGATGCACTCCTGTCTCATGGTGTGAGTCAAATTGGCAGAGGTTTCGGCTTTGGTTTGCATGAAGCAATGGATCAAACCGGCGCTGTGATGGGGCCTTTAGCCGTAGCAGCAATGGTTTATTTCCAAGGAGAGTATCGCAACGGCTTCACGATTTTGATTGTACCTGCGGTGTTGGGATTGATTGTGTTATTGGTTTTGCAATTTTTATATCCCAACCCCAGCGACTTGGAAATTGAACATGAAATGAGTGAAGAAGACGGAATACCGCGAGTATTTTGGATTTATTTGGGTGCGGTGGCGATTATTGCGACTGGTTATGCAGATTTTCCCTTAATCGCCTTTCATTTTCAAAAGGGAAATGTTGCTTCCGGTCAAACAATTCCTTTATTTTATGCCTTCGCAATGGGAGTCGATGCCGTAGCTGCACTGATATTTGGCTATCTGTTTGACAGAGTTGGTATTTCGATTTTGATGGTTGCTGCTTTTGTTTCCTCCTTTTTCGCGCCGTTGATATTTTTTGGCGATACACAAATGGCGCTGTTAGGCATAGCATTTTGGGGTATTGGGATGGGCGCACAAGAGTCGATTTTGAAAGCTGCGATCGCTGGACTCGTACCCAAAAACAAACGCGCCACAGCTTATGGTATCTTCAGCACAGGCTATGGTTTTGCTTGGTTTTTAGGCAGCACTTTAATGGGTGTTTTGTACGATCGCTCCATTACCCTATTAGTTATCTTTTCGACTGCTACTCAATTACTCGCAATTCCCTTCTTTGTTTGGGTGCAATTACAAGCGAATAAATCCCAACTAGAGTCAACAGATAAGCCTGTTTAAATCAAAGAATCTGGGTCTACACCCAGGTTTCTTAATCTTTCTGCTAAGATTTGAGCGCGTTGTTCAACTTTTTGCACTTGTTCTTCTGGTGTTAACATTTATAATTGTTGTACCGTTGGTTCCACTTCCTCCTGATTTTCTCAACTCAACTCCTCTTCCTCTGCGTAACTCTGCGCGGACTTTGCATACCTTTGCGTTTAAAATACTTTCCCTACAAACCAACCCACAACACCCAAACCCAACAACAACGGCGTTAACCAATCACCCCAACGCACATATAAAGTCTGCGTTTGACGACGATAAATAGTCTCTGCGTGAGTTTGGTAGATGTTATAGCCAGATATCCACAAAGTTCTGCCGTGAGGGTCTACAAAAGCTGAATACCCAGTATTAGTAGCTCGTGCTGACCATCTATCAGTTTCAATTGCCCGCATGATATCTTGAGCATGATGCTGGAATGGCATAGCTGCACTGTAATGAGCATCGTTAGAAGAACTGAGGATAAACTGCCCCCCCGCCGCAGCTTGACGGCGAAATATTACAGGAAATGCAGATTCGTAACAAATACCGACAATCGCCCGTCCAAAAGGTGTATCAAATATTTGGTTGGCTGCACCGTGAACTTGATGTTCATCCAACGGTGACAAACGGCTGATTAATTTACCTAAAATCTCTTCAAAGGGTATATATTCACCCAAGGGTACGAGTTTAGATTTATCATATCGGCTGGTAGTTTCACCCTGGCTATTAACGGTAAATAAACTGTTTGTATAACTGCGTCCTTTTTCCCCAAATGCACCAACCCAAACTACTACACCTTTTTTCTGCACTGCTGCAAATAGGGGGGTGTCTACAAAGTTACGCTGAAAAATCGGTAAAGCGCCTTCGGGTGTAAGAACTGCATTTACACCTTGTTCGGCTAGAGTTAAATAGCCGCTGGTGTAGCCTGTAATGGCGCGAAGATATCCTTCAGGTTTGACTTTGATTTTGTTGGGGATGTTACCTTGAATAACGCCAATTTTTAAGGCTGCTGCTGGTGGTTGGGCGATGGGTTGGCTATATAAAAACCAGCCGATGAGATGTAAGGTGATAAATAAGCCTGTGCCTAGTGCTAAATATTTATTAACGAACCGCCGAGGTGTAGAAGATAGGTAAGCTTCGGCTATTAGACCATTGAAGGCGGCGATCGCAGCTGTTACTGTATTCGGGCCAGACAGTTGCCCAAGATGTAAAATGACTAAGTTATGTGGTGATTGAGTATAAGCGAGAGAACTCCACCACAAAGAACCGGAACTCCACAAACTTTCTAAACTACACCAGACGGCTGTACCAATCAGAACTCGTAACCAAGGTTTTGATTGATTCAGGCGCATCATCACAGCACCCCAAAGGATGACAAATAACCCGCCCCATAAACTAATAAAGCCCCAGCAAAATATAGTAATAGCCAAACTCGGCCACCAAGGCACACCCAACCAATCCATTGGGTGAATCCCGGTAATCCAAAAGAGGGCGACGCTGTGATAACCAACACCCCAAAGTAAAGGTAAAAGCCAGAGTTTTTGTTGTTTACCTTCTAAATGATGTTTACTTTTTTGAACAACTAATACCCAAAGCGGGGCTAAGGCTATCCAAGCCAAAAACCATGCACCCACAGGGGCGACGGTTAGCCCCATTAAAACACCGCTAATTAGAGAAAGCAAAAGGTAAAAGGCAAAAGTAAAAAATGAATTCTCGCCTTTTCCTTTTTCCTTTTTACTTTTGCTTTCATTCTGTTTCTTCTTCATCACCAGTATCAGGCGGAACGATCGCAACTCCGGTAATTGCGTCATCTTCGTCTAAGCGTTGGACTCTTACGCCAGTAGCTGATCGCGATTGGATGGAAATTGCATTGGTAGCCTGACGGATAATAATACCGCGATTTGTCACCATCATGATTTCGTCGTCGCTGTTGACAATTTGCAAGGTTGCTAATTTGTCTTTGGTTTTGCGGTTTTTGAATTTGGTAGCCATTAAACCTTGACCTGCACGGTTTTGCAGGCGGAATTGGGCAACGGGTACGCGTTTGCCGTAGCCACCCATTGTAATGACTAGCACCCAAGGGCCAACATGACCTGTGACTTCTACTTCTGTGGTTTCTTCCACATTTTCGATATCTTCGGTTTCGATTTCTTCGATTTCTGACTCTTCCGTTCCCGTGTCGAGTGTGTCTAAAATAGCGGCGGGAATAATATCCATCCCTACGAGTTCATCACCCTTTTTGAGTTTCATCGATTTCACACCCCGCGTCGCCCTACCAAGAGGACGCAGTTGTTCGTGGGTACATCTAAAGTGAATGGCGATCCCCAGACGGGAACCAATGATGATGCTGTCTTCGACTCTGGCGCGGCGTACCCACCGCAGTTGATCCCCTTCTTCTAAGGAAATAGCGATTAAACCGTTAGCCCGAATATTACTAAAGGCTGCTAAGGCAGTTTTCTTAATATTGCCACCTTTGGTCAGCATGACTAAATATTCGTCGTCGCTGAATTCGTCAACGGGGACAATGGAGGTGATTTTTTCTTCCTTGGGAATGGGTAGCATCTGGACAATGGGTGTACCTCGACTGGTGCGGGAACCCACGGGAATTTGATAGGCTTTGAGGCAGTAAACTACGCCGCGATCGCTAAAGAATAAAACACTATCGTGATCGCAGCAAGTTAAGAAATGTTCTACGGTGTCATCGTCTTTCACCTTGGCGGCGGCTTTACCTCTGGTGGCGCGGCTTTGCGCCTCGAAGGTGTTGACGGGCATCCGTTTGATGTAACCTTGTTGTGTTAACAGAATAATTGCTTTTTCGTTGGCAATTAGGTCACGTTCATCAATTTCCCCTTCGGCGTGGGTAATGATTGTACGTCTGGGCGTGGCGAAGCTGGTTTTAATTTGGGAAACTTCGGTTTCAATGATTTCTAAAATTCTTTCTCGCCGTGCCAGAATATCTCGCAAGTCGCCGATGCGCTCTTGTAATTCTTCGTGTTCTAGGCGAATTTTATCTGCTTCGAGGGCAGTTAAGCGGCGCAGTTGCATTTGCAAAATTGCGTCGGCTTGCACTTCGGAAAGTCCGTAGTTTGTAATCAATTCGCCTTTGGCTGTGGGTGCATCAGGGGCATGGCGAATTAAATTAATAATGGTATCTAAATGGGCTAGAGCAATCAATAACCCTTGCAACAGATGGTCGCGTTCTTCGGCTTTTCGCAGTTCGTACTGGGTGCGTCTGGTAATGGATACGATGCGGAAATCGAGGAATACTTCTAAAAACTGCTTCAGGGTGAGGATTTGCGGTTCCCCGTTCACCAACGCCAGCATATTTGCCCCAAAGTTGGCTTGCAGTGGGGTTTGCTTGTAAAGGTTGTTCAAAACCACGCGGGGATAAGCATCGCGCTTGAGTTCGATGACAATTCGCATCCCGTCGCGATCGCTTTCATCGCGGATATCTGCAATGCCTTCAATCCGCTTATCGTTCACCAATTCAGCGATTTTCTCAATTAATGCGGCTTTATTGGTTTGATAAGGCAATTCGGTGATGATAATTGCTTCTCGTTCGGGACGACCGCGCTGTTCGATGGTTTCTATGTTGGCGACACCACGCATGGTAATGGAACCGCGCCCTGTGGTGTAAGCTTCTTTGATTGCTGATGTGCCAAGAATTTGCGCCCCAGTGGGAAAGTCTGGCCCGTGGACGTACTGCATCAACTGGAGGTCGGTGATTTCGGGATTGTGAATTAATGCGACCAATCCATCAATCAGTTCGCCTAAGTTGTGGGGCGGAATGTTTGTCGCCATCCCCACAGCAATTCCCGATGAACCATTGAGTAGCAGTTGGGGAATCCGCGAGGGTAGAACTGTGGGTTCTTGTTGGGAACCGTCGAAGTTATCCGCAAAGTCTACAGTTTCTGATTCGATGTCTTGGAGTAGGGCGGCGCTGGTTAAAGCTTGCAGGCGACATTCTGTGTATCGCATTGCCGCTGGGGGATCGTTATCTACGGAACCAAAGTTACCATGCCCGTTAATTAAAGGCGATCGCATGGAAAAATCCTGCGCCATCCGCACCAAGGCATCGTATACTGCTGTGTCGCCGTGGGGGTGATATTTACCCAAAACTTCCCCAACCACACGAGCGCACTTTCTAAAGGGGCGATCGTGCAGTAAACCTAGTTCGTGCATGGCGTAGAGGATACGGCGATGCACAGGTTTCAGACCATCCCTGGCATCTGGTAGCGCCCGACCCACTATCACGCTCATGGCGTATTCCAGATAAGACCGGGACATTTCGTTCCGCAGATCTGTGGGGATAATCCTCTCCTGTGAGGTTGTCATAACCTAAATAACTCCAAAAATCGTAGGATTTAGCCTTTAAAGTTGGCAAAGCGTAAAATTATTCCAAATTACTCTTGAATAATTGACATATTTTGATACAATTCTAGCACGTATTGTTTTTTTCTGCCCGAAAAGCTTACCTAAAGTAACTAGACAAACGCCTCTTTTAGACGCGATAAATAAGATTAAACGAAGATAGTTTGAGCTAAAAAGATTAATTTAGTAAATTTCCCCCAAACTAAAGCTAATTTGCCTAATTACAAGTTATGACTGAGCCTGCATCAGTAATAAGTAGGACATAGCATTTAGTTATGGATTGAGATAGAAACGGTAAGCAAAAAAAGTAGCAATCTAAAGGTAGTTGGATAAAATCTTGGGTTCTTAGTTTATCCGGCTTATCATGGTTAAGTTCGTCAATCAATTGTGATTTTCCCTGTCGTTATTCATCTGAGGCTCTAATGACATTTCAGCAATTAGCCATAGGTAGCTATTTCCGTCTGCCTGGTGTAAGTTATGCTTGCGTGTATCGCAAGGCTAGTCATTCTTGTGGCAGCCTAAACGCATTGTTACAGACAATACGCCCAAGTACAAAAGTGATTCCGTTGAATGCCGCAGCGATCGCTAAATATTTGGCCGCTAAACAAGAATCCCAGAATCATCTGAAGATGTAAAGGGTTGACTGTTTTTTAAGTTAATCAATCGCTTCTTGTTGAGACTTGAGTTGAGCAGCAATCAAAGGCACTTTCGGAGCCAGAAAAAATCCTACCAAACTGGCAAATAAAATTGGTGTAAACGGACTAAAGCTAGTTAGTTTCGATAGCAGTAAAGTCGTACTAATCGGTGTACGTGTCACAGCCGCGTTAATCGCCGCCATTGTACAAATCATCGCTAAAGCCGGATTGATCCCCGGAATCAAAACTACTACTGCTTTGCCAATACAAGCACCAGTGAAAAATAAAGGGATAATAAATCCACCGCGCCACCCGCCTGTAACTGTCATACTAATGGCTGCCATTTTACCCAAAGCCAGCGTTAACAAGACAACACCAGAAAAGCTGGTTTCTAGAAGAATTTCTAACTCTTCATGGCCAAAATAGCGGGTGAGGGGTAAGAAAACCGCTAAACTACCAATTCCTAATCCTGCTAGAGTAGTGCGGACATAAATTGGCCCAGGAATCCGGTGAAAAGCGCTATCGCAAGTGCGAAAAATCCACATAAAAATCCATCCAGCGATCGCCCCAATGATCCCAAAAAGAATTGCGAAGGCAAAATCATCGATATTTTCCAAGCGATATTGGGGAAAATGCCAAGTTGGCGCAATTCCTAAATGAGTAATCGCCGTAAATACCAAATAACTAGCACAACTAGAAACAATAGCTGGCATTAAAGCTTCGTAATACTCCACAATATGCTGATGGTGTAAGATTTCTAGGGCAAACATCGCCCCACCCAAAGGTGCGCCAAACAAAGCCGTAAAACCAGCCGCCATCGCCGCCAAACTCATAGAACGCAAATCTTCTCCTTGGAGTTTCAGGCGATCGCCTACCCAAGTCCCAAAGGAACCTGTAACCTGTACTAATGGTGCTTCTGGGCCAGCACTACCACCAGCAGCAATACTAATTAGGGAAGCCAAAATCATCGAGGGATTTTTTCGCCCATCCAAGCGTCCACCACGAAAATGAATATTATCCACAATCACGGCGATTTCCCCAGGATTTCCGAGAAAATGAATCACTAGCCCAACAATTAAACCAGCTAGTGGCATGACAATTAACAAACTTAAACCTTGAAACCTTTGCAACTGGTGAGTTAACAGTTCTAAAACATTCCAGTACAACCCGGCAAATAAACCACTCACTGTCCCCACCATAACCCAACGCAGCACCCATCGAGAAATCATCAACGGATTGCGACTTGCTAGTCCGAACAGTTGAGTAAATGTCCAGCGTTGGGTTTGATTGTTGGGGGGTGGCTGATTTAATGGCACTGTTGATGTCCTATTGATAAAACCTAAAATATTGAATAACCATTAATTATCCTGCCTGATTTTTACTATCTTTGCAAAAGCCGGGATGTTCCCTTGCATACTATCTACTATCCTGTACAATAATTGCGTTATACCTGCTCACTATTGATGAGCAATGAAGTATTTTTGAGCTATTGAATATGAGTAGTGTAATTTTTGACGTACTGCCTGAAATATCAATTATTATTTGTACTTACAATCGGGCAAAACATTTAAATCATTGTATTAATAGCGTGATTGCCCAAACTTTTCAAGATTGGGAACTGATTATAGTGGATGATGGCAGTACCGATAATACTTTTGAAATTGTCGATCAATATATTAATATTTTACCAAATATCCGTTATTTAAAACATCAAAATAAAAAACAATGTCATGCTAAGAATGCTGGTATTCAAGCATCTTTCGGTAAATACATCACATTTTTAGATAGCGATGATGCCTATTTACCAGAACACCTAGATACACGCATTAAATATATGCAGCAACATCCAGAAATTGATTTAATTGAAGGGGGGTTTGTTACAGATGAAGAGATTTGGGTAGCAGATTATTTTCAACCAGGTAAAACAATAAATCTCCGAGAATGCGTACTTGGTCCCACTTTTTTTGGCAAGAGACAAGTATTTTTTGAATTGAAAGGTTTTAATAATATGATTTATGGAGAGGATACAGATTTTTGGGAACGTGCAGAGAAAATCTGCCAAACTCGAAAATTACCCGATTTGCCAACCTATGTTTATACCAGGGCAGAAACTAGTGTTACTAAAAGTTTTTTATCTTCTCAATCCACATCATCAAAAATAGTTCCAGACTAGCATAAAACCGAAAAATCAAGGGGATAGGGGTGTATTTTACGCATCACCCTCATCATTCATGGATTTTGTGAGTTATTGTTACCTAAATATTTCGCTTTTAATTCTTCTAACTCTTGATCTATTTCGCTTTTACTTGCAGGTTGAGATGTTGGATTTGTTGGCTGGACTTGATTTGCTTGAGGTTTCCCGCCCATAAATTGAGTTTTTAATTCTTCTAGTTCTAAATCAATTTGGCTAGGTGTGTTGCTCACAACCGTCGGCGGTAAGGTAGGTGATGACTGAACATGAGGTTTGACAGGTATCTGTGACTGATTGGCTACTGGCGACTGTGTATTTAAGTCTTGCAGAACTTCATCTACTGTTTGGTAACGTCTAGCTGGGATACTTTCGAGCATTTTATTGAAAATTCGGCTCAAGTGATTACTCACGGGAGTTGTTAAGTATTTTTGCCAAACCCAAGTATCGTTATTAGTGTCATAAGAATCGAAAGGCGATCGCCCAGTTAATAAGTTAATGCAGGTAGCTCCTAAACTATAAATATCACTGGCAAAAACTGCTCTACCTCTAATTTGTTCTGGTGCAACATATTCAGGACTACCAATACTAGTACCAGTTTGATTTAATGCTGCGCCAGTTGCAGATTTAGCAGCACCAAAATCAACTAAAACTAGTTTGCGATCGCTCTCACGTAAAATAATATTTTCTGGTTTAATATCGCGGTGGATTACTTGTTTTGTATGACAAAACTGCAATACTAATAATAAATCATTCAATAATTGGTAAATCCGCGTTTCACTAAAAGTTCCATTTTTTGCTAATTCCTGTGCTAAATTCAATCCATTGATAAATTCTTGGACTAAATACTGTCGATCATCTTGAGTAAAGTATGCCAAAAGTTCAGGAATTTGTGGATGTTTACCCAATTCATCCAACTGCACCGCTTCTTGGATAAATAATTCCACAGCTTTTTTAACTGTGTTTGTGCCTTGAGCTTGAGGATAAAATTGCTTAATTACACAACGTGGCTTTGATGGTTTATCTTCATCTACAGCCAAAAAAGTTCTGCCAAAACCACCTTGTCCTATCGGCCTAATGGCGCGGTAGCGTTCTTTAAGTAGCAACTTAGAACCACAAGTCGTACAGAACTTAACATCAGCCGGATTTTCAGGTTTGGGACATCGAGGATTAAGGCAGTAGCTCATGCGTTGCGGACTGAGGGATACTTGTTTTTATTGTCCCCTTTCCTTGGCAGAAGAGTGCTGATATTTGCTAAATGTAATTTCAATTGACAATGGAGAGAAATGCTTGCTTTTCCTCTTTGGAAAATTCTATGCAGCTTTTTCTTGTTGGTTCAACACCTGCAACCAGTTAACCAGCCTTTGACGTTGCATCTCTTCTACCTTAATGCTTGCCGAACGCAAAGCAGACCTAGGAAATATTTCCCGTAAGTCAGCTACCATTTCTAGAGTTTCACAAGCCTCTAAGCATTCGGTAATGTAATCAATTGATTTTATTTTGAGCCATTCTGGAGTCGCTTCCAAGCCGCAAATGTGATAATTCATAGTTTGATGTTTGGACTAGGCGATCGCTTCATACTTAAAAAATTTTTGTGTAAATTAATATTATAATTGTTCTTAAAAAGAATTTTATTACTTACTTGGAAAAATAAACTAAGCACTGCTTAGTGTTTTGCCTGATTTCCAAAATATGATATCGCTTATCTTCCTCACTGGCTAAGTAATAGTCACCATCAGGCTTAATCCGTATCACTATATCACGTTCAGACCTACCGGAAATCTGAAGTTTTGACTTTCTTGCGTAAGTTATAACACTTTTGTCATCTAATGCGATGCGTAAAACTCCATAATCAAAATGTATCCAGCATGAGTGCCAACGTTTGCCACAAAGCCAAATGTATAACTACAATCAGTCTTCTTTTCCTACCCCTGGTTCAGTGGAAATTCGATATGGAAATTACTTTAACTACTTAGTCCCAAATGGTTGGCGAGTAGTAGAGGATGGTCAGTTTGCTGTTGTCCTAGTTTCCTCAGACAATGCTGCTTTAACAATTATGGTAGGAAATTCTGGACTGCCTGTAAATTACAATCCTTGGCAATTTGTGTACGAGAAACTCATGGCAATGCAGCCTTATGATCTGCGGATGAGTCAGCCTCGCCAAGCTCAACCAATAGCTGGATGTTCAGTTGCTTATGAGTTTGATTACACATATATACAAAATGGTATCTCCTGCCAAGGAATAGCCAAATGCAGTGTCGCATATAGCTACAACATCTGTACAATGGTGATGACTTGTGCCGCATCCCATCAGTTACAGTGGCCTAATTATGCTTCATGGTTGCCCCAAGTAGCATCTCAGGTTTCCGCCACCAATGGAGCCGCTTTTGGAATGCAAGGAGTTATGGCGCAGAATCTCCAAATCTCACAAGATGAGGGACAGAGGTACAGAGAATACCGCGAATGGTCTCAAAATACTTGGGATGAAGTAACCCGTCAACGCAACGAATCCATAGATCGGCAAAATTTCCAGTTTCGTGAAAACCTAGGCAATGTCACAACTTGGACAAATCCTTACGGTTATCCCATAGTCGAGTTACCAACAAACTACAACTACTATTGGATTAATCGTCAAGGACAAATATATGGTACGAATGACAATAGTGAAAATCCGAATGTCGGCTCAACTCAAGATTGGGTAAGAATGAATCAGTATCGCCCCTAAACCTGAGAAAAACTAGATATTGCTTTAGCTAAAACAGCAATGAATCCCATACTCCTAGGAGCATGGGATTCATTGCGAATAAGTTTTATCGTTATATTGAAACCAATTAATGTAATAACATCAAAAAGCTTTAACGCTCTAAAAAACATTAATTGTATTTCACTTTTTGCCTAATCATCTTATAATATACAGACTTTAAATACAGATCTTGACTGCATTTAAGCAAGTACCTCTTAAATAATGTTATTAATATGATTTAAATTTATATATTTTTTTTAATTAAAATCATTTATCTTGAGTTATGATTACAGCAATTTTTATCTATATGAGGTACACAAAACTAGTCACTAGTCTAAGCGCTTCTTCCCTTCTATCACGATGTACTTTATTCAACTGAAAACGCTGTATATTTCACCGTATATATCATGATTCAAATCGATCCAAACATAAAATATCAGGAAACTCCTGTAAATCCAGTATTTGCTAACCATGAAACTTTTCACCCGCGTTTTGGCTGGTTAAAAAAAGGATTTGATGCAGCTAAGAAAAATCCAGGTGTTTTCTTACAGGATGATGCTCCTGTACGATTGGGTGTTGGTAAAAATATGGTACGTGCTATTCGTTATTGGTGCAGTGCGTTTAAAATTCTTGATAAAAATAATTTACCTACAACATTTGGAGAAAAACTTTTAGGAAATAATGGATGGGACTCTTATTTAGAAAATCCTGCATCATTATGGTTATTACATTGGAATTTGCTAAAGCCGACTTGTGAAGCGGCAGCTTGGTATTATATCTTTAACGTTTTTCGAGATCCAGATTTGACAAAAGAAGATATTCTAGCAGGATTACAAGGTTATATAAGAAGTTTTGACAAAAAAATTGCTGATTCTTCTTTTATTAAAGATGTAAACTGTATTTTAAGAATGTATGCAGCGCAGGATTTTCTTAAAGATAATGCGCCAATTGAAGATTCTATTGATTGTCCTTTTACTGAACTTGGTTTAATCCGTCATTTAGGTAAAAATTATCAGTTTAAAATTGGTGCAAAAGCGAATTTACCAGCATCGGTGATAGTTGCAACTTGTTTAGAATATGCTAGTTGGGCTAACACAGATAGCAATACAATTACTATTCGCAAGTTGCTTTATGATGAAGGTAGTCCGGGGATGGTATTTAAACTGACAGAGAATATTTTATGTGCAGCTATTGAGACGGTTGCTAAAGAATTTGATACGATAGTTCTTTCCGACACTGCCGGATTGATTCAGTTATCTTTGCCGGATGATCCAGAGATATTAGCTGAAGTAATTTTAGATAAATATTATAAATCTTTATAAACCTGAGTAAAGTTATGACTAACAAGAAGCTATCACACTATTTCAATCTACAGCGTCGCTATTCCCGTTCTATTAACTTAGAACGAGATTTGGATAGTGTGGAAGCTTTAGATGGTTATGTTCTTACAAAAAGAGCAATTCATTCCTTAAAACGTGTTCTCAATAATTTTAATTCTGATGAAGGAGAAAGAGCTTGGACATTAACTAGTGTTTATGGTACTGGTAAATCGGCTTTTGCTCATTATTTAATTTCCTTATGTGCTGATTATCAAAACAAAATGCACATGAAAGCTATGTCAATAGCTGAAAATAAATTAGGTAGAGATAGTGATATTTATCAATTAATTAAAGACAAAATTAACCCGAAAGGATTAATTAGGGCTGTGGCTACAGGACAAAGAGAGCCAATTAGCCATACTATTATTAAAGCTTTGTTAAAAGGTGTTGAGGATTTTTGGACTGCAAGCCAAAGAAACAAAATTAATGTTGTGCGTCAGTTGGTGGATTTAGACGCAGAAATTAATGATGGGGGAAAAGTTGATAGTAGGGAAATTCCTCATTTAGTATTGGAATTAGCCAAGGAATCTCAAACAGGAATTTTCCTGGTGATTGATGAACTAGGAAAGAATTTAGAGTATGCTAGTCATGCTCAAGGAAATGAAGATTTATATCTATTACAGCAATTAGCTGAATTACCCAAAGATAGTAAACATCGGATTTATATTTTAGGTATTTTACATCAAGCTTTTGCAGAATATGGTCAACGATTAGCAACTATTCAGCGCAACGAATGGGAGAAGATTCACGGGCGATTTGAGGATATTGCTTTTACTGAGTCGGCTGGACAAATGATGAGTTTGATTGGTGAAGCAATTGACTCGTCAGCAGCAGATAATATAAAAAGTGCTACTAATGCTTACGCTGAGGAATGGAATAAGTATTTAGCACCAATAATTGTAGATGAAGAAGTAACTCAGGAAGTTATTACCAAAGTTTATCCGCTACACCCTCTATCGGCTTTGGTGTTACCAAACCTCTGTCAAAAATATGCTCAAAATGACCGTTCTTTATTTATAGCTGTAGCCAACTTCGTTAGGACGCTGCTTGTTTGAGAACAGTTTCCATTGCATCACGTAAATTATTAGAATGAGGTAATAGCTTGCGAACCTTACTCTTCAAAGTTGCCCAACACTTTTCAATACGATTGAGGTCTGGCGAATAGGGTGGCAGATAGATTAACTGACAGCCTGCGGCTTCAATTAATTGAGCAATCCTACCGCCCCGATGAAACGTGGCATTATCTACAATCACCCACTGGCCTGAACATAACACCGGAATCAAGCAATTTTCTAACCAAGTCTCAAACACGGTACGGTTACAAGCCCCCTCGACAGTAAATGGCGCAATCACTTTTCCTTGTCGATACCCAGCAATCATATTAATGCGACCCTGCCGTCTACCTGATTTGAGGTCATAGAATCGCTCCCCTATTGGGGAGTATCCGTAGCCGTAGTTGTCGCGTTCATCCATGCCAGACTCATCAACATATACTAGATGCGATGCTTTCGGATTTTCCAGTTGTGCTAAGAACGCTGCCCGTTTGGCTTCGTCTCGTTGACTATATCCGTAAGTTTTTTTTTACGCGAATTTCCTATCTTTCCTAACGCTCTGGAAATCGTGCGCTGGCTAATCTCTCCCTCCCATACCTGTGCCATCTCAGTCTGAGTTTTATCCCCATGCTCTTTAACAAAGGTGCGAAACTTCTCCCAATCACCGATTTTGCCATTGTGCGGCGATACTTTCCTCTGTTTAGGCTTGACATCACCTGTTTCGGCTTTGCGTTGAAACCACAAGTTAATTGTGTTGCGACTGATATTGAACAGAAGGCTTGCCTCGCACTTTTTGAGACCATCTAATTCAATCGCTTGCATAACTTTTCGCCGGAAATCATCACTATAAGCTTTTGCCATTGGGATGAGGTAGATGCAATGCTAACTCTTATAGTTTACGTCCTAATCTTTCTGGCTATGGCTATACATTTTTAACAAGTCATGAACCTTTATCGTTTCGTAATTTCTTAGAAGAGTCAACGGTTAAAAGTCATAAATTACCTTGTCTTAAACTATACCAAGTTTACGACTATTTTATTGAATCTGCGGGAATGGGTTTCGCTTCTCGTCCTAATTTACAAAGATGGGTAGAGGTTCAAGATTTAATTAATGATGCTAAACGATTAGAAGAAGATAGTCTCAGGGTACTCAAAACTATTGGGATTTTGAACCTGATTACGGTGACAAGTTCCATGCGGGCGACTAGAACTTTAGTATCTTTGGCAATGTGCGATCGCCCGTCGCCAGAAGAAATGAATTATTGGCAAGAAATTATTGATAAACTGTTAAAACAAAACCTGATTACGCATCGTCGTCAACTAGATGAATTGCGGATTTGGCAAGGTTCTGATTTTAATGTTGATAGCGAGTTAAGTTTATATATAGAACAAGAGCGATCGCCTTTAGTTAAACTATTATCTATACATTGTCCTCTTAAACCTTTAGTCGCTCAACGTCACAGTTATAAAACGGGGACTTTGCGTTATTTTGAACGCCATTATTTAGATAATTCTCAAGATTTAAATCAATTACATTGTAGTAGTGTCGATGCAGATGGTTTAGTTGGATATTGGGTAGATGATGAAGTTCCGAGTGCTGTTCCTGAAACAACTAGCGATGGAAAACCATTAGTTATTTTGAGTGCAGCTAACTTAGATATATTGCGAATTCGGACTCTGGAATTTGTAGCTTTAAGTAATATCAAAAAAACTGCAAAAGAGTTACAAACTGATGGGGTAGCAAGAAAAGAGGTAAATTATCGCTTACAAGAAGCTGAAGAATTTTTAAACGAAACCCTCAATCACTCCTTTAGCATTGGGGTAAATAAGCAATGTTGGATTCAGGGACAAATCGAAACACTTAACAACATTACTGACTTTAATAGTAAGCTATCGGAGATTTGCGATCGCACTTATCATCACAGTCCCATTTTATGGAATGAATTAATCAACCGCCGCGATTTAACCTCCCAAGGGGCGAAGGCTAGACGGGAATTGATTCAAGCGATGTTAGAACATCAGCATGAAGAAAGATTGGGCTTAGAAGGATATGGCCCGGAAGTGAGTATGTATTATTCTCTGTTAGAGGAAACAGGGATACATCGTCAAGAAGATGAAGACTGGGACTTTTACCCACCATCGGAAAATTCTGGTTTAAATTCTCTGTGGGAAGCCGTTGAAGATTTTTGTCTAGCAGCGACAGAAAAAAGCCAAAGTTTTGATTTACTCTATCAACATTTATCAGCACCGCCTTATGGGGTAAAACAGGGTGCAGTTCCCGTAATTTTAGCGGCTGTATTGCTGTATCACGCTGATGATTTGGGGCTGTATCAAGACGGGACATTTATTCCGGTATTGGGAACAGAACATTTTGAATTATTAGTGAAATATCCCGAACGGTTTGCAGTTAAGTATTTTGCAGTCGTGGGATTAAGGGCGGAAGTTTTCAAAGAATTAGAAGCAATTTTACGCAATCCGCAGTTAAAAAATTTGGGAAAAGTGCGTAACGCCACCCTATTAACAGTGGTGACTCCACTTTATCAATTTGTCAAGAAACTGCCTAAATATACTAAGCAAACCAAAAATCTTGCAACAGAACCAAGAGCCATTTTAAAAGCATTACAAACCACTGTCGAACCCGACGAATTATTATTTAAAGCTTTACCCGCAGCTTGTAATTTACCTGCAATTTGAACGGAAGCTGGGGATGATGGGATAACGGCGAGAACTTTACGGACTAAATTAGTTCATGCTTTGAGAGATATTCATACAGCTTACGATCAATTATTGAGTGATTGTCAAAAACTGATTTATCAAGCCTTTGGGGTGAGAAGTCCAGAAACAAAATTGCGGGAAGACTTGCGAGTGAGGGCAAATTATTTAGCAGAAAAATGTATTGAACCTTTACTCAAACGCTTTATTAGGGCTGCATCGGATGAAACTAAAACTGATGCTCAATGGTTAGAAGCTTTGGTGATGATTGTAGCAGATAAACCGGCGGAATCTTGGAGTGATGATGATGCAGTTGCCTTTGAGATGAAATTAGCAGATTTGGTGCGACGGTTCACGAATTTGGAAGCTTTGCAAAAAGAAGTCGCCGCCAAAGGGGAAGGTTTTGAAGCGCGACGCATTACCATCACTCGTCCTGATGGGAATGATATCAATCGAATGGTATGGGTAGATCATAAGAGAGAGTCGCAAGTTGAAAAGATTGTTGACGAAATTTTAGCAAAATTACCTGATGATCAACAGTTAAGACAGGCGATTTTAGCAATGTTGAGTGAACGCATTTTAAATCCTGATTTACCTGAGACGGTGGCGCAAATTGGCGATAAGGGAAATGATGAAATAGCGGGGAAAAATGCCGGTTAATGGAAGCATTATGATGAGAAAGAGAACCTAGTAACAGTAGTTATGAATCTTCTAGCCTTAACAAGTTTACATAAGCTGTCTCTTCATGTTCTAGTTGAACAAGCTGAGTCAGGAAATTTTATCGCCTCAGTTCCAGAGTTACCTGATTGTATGGTGGAAGCTGAAACTCGTGATATGGCGATCGCATCTGTACAGGAGCAAGTTCAGGCTAAACTGGCAAATATGGAAGTGCTGACGCTAGAAGTAACCAATAATCCCTGGACAGATTTTATTGGGATTTTTGAGGGAGATGAAGAGTTTGCACAACTAGCGCAGGAACTTCGTGATGAACGTGAGTTAGATATAAGTAATAATGTATGAGCCTTTGGGTATTGGACACAGATCATGTTTCGTTACTACTAGAACGACATCCACAGGTAAGCCGTCGAGTGGCTGAATTAGGTTCACAGGTAGCGATTTCTATTGTGACAGTTCAGGAATTATTTAATGGTTGGGTAGTACGAATCAATGCGGCGCGAGATGTTGAAGATATTGTGCGGTTATATGGTAAGTTGAGCCGGACAGTTACTTTATTCGGACGGGTGAGAGTGTTAGATTTTGATCAAAAAGCAGGTGAAATGTTTCAGCAATTGCTAACAGAAAATCCAACTTTATAGAAACAGCGATTGCAAAAGGATATGAGAATTGCAGCAATTGTCTTGAGCAATAATGCAGTCGTAGTGACGCGCAACTATCGAGATTTTTCTCAAGTCCCTGATTTAAAAATTGAGGATTGGTCACAACAGGATAAATAAAACAAATTACCCTTGCATAACTTCCTGAAATGCTTCAAGCCACTCCATATCCCGTGTATGGACGTTTGTATGGTGGTTGTAAACCAAACACAATATCTTGTTGGTTTTAGCTTCTCGTCGCAGTGAGGCGGGGATCTCAAAGTATTTGCTATACCATGAAAAACTTTTCAAGGTTCATGACTTGGAAATCAAGTTCACAACTCGTGAATCAAGTTTTGTAACTCGAAAATCTAATTTACGACTTGTGAATCTAATTTACGACTCGAAAATCTAATTTACGACTCGTAAATCTAATTTATGACTCGCGAATTTAATTTACGACTCGTGAATTTAATTTACGATTTATTTATCAACTACACGAGCCGTAAATCAATATTAAAACTCGTAAATTAATCTTTTTTAGCTTATCTCTCTATATTTTTGATGTGTAATCGTGTTATTTTGCCGAATTTGGACAATGCGATCGCTTAACTATCCACTGTAGGCGATCAGCTACGCTGGGCGGTTACGCCATCGCCTAAAATCTCTATAAGTTAGTATGTGGAGTGCATCAGTATGAATAAATTCTTGGTATAGCTAGGTTTTTTCACACTGAATTGCAGTATAAAAGCATAATTGAATATTTACTAAAATGCTAGTAATCTCAGTGATATTACTAAATATCTTAATAAATCGTCTAAAAATGCTACACATTATCTTTACACATTTGCTAAAATATTAGCACGATTAATATAGTTGCCTAAGCGCACTAAAAAACCAGCATGGTGGAGAAAAGAACTAGACACATATTGGGGCTTTCTGGGGGAAAGGATAGCACGGCTTTAGCAGTGTTACTGCATAGGGAAATTCCAGAGATGGAATACTTTTTTTGTGATACCCATAAGGAATTACCGGAAACTTACGATTATCTTGACCGCATTAAGGCACGTCTGGGGATTAAAATTCATTATCTCAGTGATAAACGCGGTTTTGACCATTGGTTAGCGATTCATGATGGTTTATTACCTTCTCCCCAAATGCGGTGGTGTACGGTGAAGATGAAAATTAAGCCGTTGGAGGATTTTGTGGGGGATGATGAGGCTATTAGTTACATTGGTATCCGTGCTGATGAAAACCGTGAGGGTTATATCTCCACTAAACCGAATATTACACCTGTGTTTCCGTTTAAGGAAAGGGGTTTAGTTAAGGCTGATATTATTCGGCTTTTAGAAGAAAGTGGTATTGGACTCCCTGACTATTATCGCTGGCGCAGTCGTTCTGGGTGTTTTTTCTGTTTCTTCCAACGCAAGAATGAATGGGTAATGTTGGCGCAGGAACATCCTGATTTATTTCAAAAGGCTGTTGAGTATGAATCTAATCATGCTGATGGTCGTACCTATACTTGGACTGATGGGGAAAGTTTATTGCAGCTTCTAGCACGCAAGGATGAAATTATTGCTCAGCATGACAAGTTAATGGCTAAAGAGAAAAATCTAGTTCTAACATTCAATTTAAATTAAATATGTATGATTTACCAATTTGTGATAGTTTAAATATTTCAGTATTAGCAGGATTATTTGATTCAACCACTAACTCTTATAAATACCTTTATTTTTTATCATTACTAGATATTTTAAAAAGAAAAAATTTTGATAATTTATCAACAATCTATTTCCGGGAAATTATTGTTGAGATGTTAGCCAATGCTTGGTATGCTCACAATTATTTTAAACTCTCTTTTGGAACACAAGACCAAATTGCTAATAAATTAGATGCTCTTAAAATTGAAATTACAGAACCGATTTTAAAGTTTAGAGATACCGACAAAAAGCTTTTACGTAATACTATTAATAATCAAAATCTTGATGATATCGTTATTTCTGTTAATCGTTATGTTTCTTATCGCTTAATTCGTCCTTTCTTTTCTCAAGAAACGAGAGGGTTAAAAGATTATGATGTTAATCCTAATATTATTAATTTAGCCAATAATCAATTTAATACTAAAAATCCTTTATATCGCTTTAACGCTGAAGACCAAAGAAATTGCAATGCCATTATTTTACATCCTGAGTGGATTCAATATTTAGAGAAAAATTACACAATAGTTAGGGGTTGGGCTTCTTGGGAATGGTTGAATTATATGCAGCAGAGAAACCCCAGCACCCCTAATGTAGTTAATAAATTATTTATGCCACAAGAGAGAGATTCTCTAGGTAATCAAACTAAATATTGGAAAACCATTTTAGAACATCGAGAAATTGAATGTATTTATTCTAAAATTAAATTAAATAAGGATGAAATTTCTTTAGATCATTATTTACCTTGGTCTTTTGTAGCTCATGATCAATTATGGAATTTAATTCCGACTACAAAATCTGTTAATTCTTCTAAATCTAATAATTTACCCTCAGAAGCATATTTCCGTGATTTTGTATCATTACAGCATTTAGGCTTAACTATTTATAAGCAAAATGTTTCTCAAACAAAATGGTTCAATGATATTGAATCTTTTGTGGCGGAGTTGAAAGTTGATAAACCAGATGATTTATTAAATTTAGAAATTCTCATGAATGTTTATACAAAAACTATCCAACCTTTAATTTCTTTAGCAACTCTGCAAGGTTTTAGCCCTAATTGGGTTTATACCTGAAAGTCTTAATTTTGAATTTTGAATTTTGAATTTTGAATTGGTATTAGACATTCCCCCCTATATCCTCAATCGGTTAGCCGCAGACGAACAACGCAACCTCCGCATCATCCTAGAACTAGAAGCCCTCGCCCCACATCATCAACGCATCATCGTGTTTAATACCTCCGTCGAACACGCCAAACTCATCGCTTCCATCTTGCGTTTACGCGGCTTCCATGCTGATGCTGTCACAGGGGAAACCCCCAAATCGGAACGAGAACGGCTGATTCACAGCTTTAAAGATCCAACAAACCCAAACCAAGATTTTATGTAACTACGGCGTATTAACCACTGGTTTCGACGCACCCAAAACCAGTGCTGCTGTTATCGCCCGTCCTACCAAATCCCTTGTCCTCTACAGCCAAATGGTAGGACGCGCCATCAGAGGAATCAAAGCTGGGGGTAATGCTACCGCCGAAATAGTCACCGTTGTCGATAGCCAACTCCCTGGTTTTGGTTCAGTCTCATCAGCTTTTCACAATTGGGAAGACGTTTGGAGGAAAACCCATGAATAACGCCCATGATATCGTTCCGACACACCTCGCAGTCCAAGCCATGCGCGACAACGGTTATAAAAACGCCGCCTACGCCTTAGCCGAATTAATGGATAATGCCATTCAAGCTGGTGCATCGCAAGTAGAGTTACTTTGTGGGGAACGGAAAGAACAGGGGGAAGTGAGGAGGCGATCGCGCATTGAACAAATCGCCGTGTTAGATAATGGTTGTGGGATGGATGCGAATGTCTTACGTCTCGCCCTGCAATTTGGTAACGGTACATATTTAGATGAAGACAAACACACCGGAATCGGTCGTTTTGGCATGGGTTTACCTTCCTCTTCTATTTCCCAGTGTCAGAGAGTCGATGTCTGGTCATGGCAAAATGGCATAGATAATGCACTGCATAGTTACCTTGATTTAGATGAAATTAAAAATCAACGACTAACGGAAGTACCAGAACCTACACCTAAAGCAATTCCCACAACTTGGACAAGAATTGGTCAACAATTTGGCGAAAGTGGCACATTAGTAGTATGGTCAAACATCGACCGTTGTATTTGGCGCACAGGCAAAGCAATTATTGATAATTCTGAATTTTTCATTGGTAGAATGTACCGCAAATTTCTGAATGACGGTACAGTCAAAATCCGCATGGTAGCCTTTGATTTAGATGCTTTATATAGCCTGATTTTAGAAAAATATGCCCTACCCAATGACCCTGGTTATTTAATAGAAAAAACTTCCTGTCCCGCCCCATTTGATAATCAAGCTATGTTCCGTCCTTGGGAAGGCGATACATCTTATGAAGCTACTTATAAAATTAATTTTAAAGACCAAGAACATGATGTAAAAATACGTTTCTCTTACGCCAAAGAAGAAGCCCGCCAAGCCGAACCCGGAAAAAACCCTGGTAGTTTACCACACGGACAACACGCAGCTAAAAATGTTGGTGTTTCCGTTGTGCGCGCAGGAAGAGAATTAGAACTAGACCAAAATTTAGTGAATAATTACGACCCGACAGAAAGATGGTGGGGAATTGAAATTGAATTTAATCCTTTACTTGATGATATTTTTGGCGTTACCAATAACAAACAATCAGCCCGAAATTTTGGTGAGATTTTACAACTAGATATTGAGTCTTTATTAGAAGAAGGAAAAACAGTTACTCAATTAAAAGAAGAATTACTCCAAGATGAAGATCCAAAACTGCCTTTATTAGAATTAGCCCATAAAATCAGCAGTCAACTCAGTTTAATTCGTCGCTTAATTAAAAATCAAACAAAAGGTACTCGTACCGCCACTGAAAAACGCCATGACCCTTATAAACCTGAGAAAGTAGCAACTACTGTAACTCAAGAACGTAAATCACAAGGTTATAAAGGTCAAAGTGATGCAGATGAAAAATTACCCAAAGAAGAACGCAAACAAGTAATTAAAGAAACTCTCAAAGAAGAAGGAGTGACGGAAACTAAAGCCGAATTATTAGCCGCCACAACAGTAAATGATGGCTTGAAATATACCTTTGTTGAAGCACCGCTTGATACTCCTGCTTTCTTCTCCGTTAAACCCAGAGGTGGAGCAATTATTGTGACATTAAATACTAATCATCCAGCTTATCAAAACTTAGTTGAAATCTTAGAAGAGGATGTCGATAAAGCCGATATAGATACTTTACGTTCTAGGTTAGTTAATTCTTTGGATGGGTTAAAGTTACTCTTGATGGCATGGGCAAGATATGAAGATGAACAGCCAGAGGGTAAATTTAAAGATAATGCTCAAGATACCCGCATTGATTGGGGGAGGGTTGCTAGGAGGTTTTTAGAGAATGAGTAGCGAAGTGATAAAATAATGTCTAATGAACCACAAGATGACCCGTTTTTTACAGAACTCTGTCAAGAATACACATCCTCAGAAATCGCAGAAATTGAAAAATACTTAACAGAGTGGGATAAAGCAAGTTATATCAGCGTTTCCCATAACATTTTAGATCATGCTGCCAGAAAAGAAATTGACCCGTTAAAATTACTTCGTAAAGCACATAATTTTAACAAAAAAGGAGCAATAAGAGTACCTAAAACAGGTTATCGTCAAGATAATTCAGCCGTTTATCGTAAAGGAAATGAATATCTAATTGTGCGTCCAGATAAATTTGGAACTGAGAAAATAGTTACCTATGGAGTGAACGATGACTAATACTACTCTGACTAATCAAAATCCTGAACTAACTAAAAATTATATCATTCAACTGTTAGCTCAGTTAACAATTGACTACCAAAATACTAAATTAGAAAGACAGGCGATCGCTCATCAATTCCCTGTATCAGAAACAGAATTTACATTATTAGAAGAAATTGAACTATTAACTACAGATATTCGCGGTTATGGCAGTCAGATTAAAGCCAGAGGGTATATAGAAAATCCGCAACAAGCAATTGAACAATTAAAACAAAAACGAGTGTTTGATGTTCCGAGTATTTCCCAATTGTATTTGCGTAACTCTCATGAATACGGAAATATTAAATCATACCTAAGAATGTTAGATTATTTAAGATTATTAATTTTAGAATATTTAACTCCTCAGTAAAAGAGATTAAATTAAGAATTTGGATACACGCATTTGTATCTAGGAGGTAGGCCATTGAATCTCCTCCCGATTCTCAAAGGGAAGCTGTTCTGGTATTTCAAGGGGTTCACCTTCCCAACTACCTATGACATTTTCTAAAAACCTATGAGAATACCCTAATTCTTCGGGTGTTTTGGTTGTAGTTTGTGAGGGTTCTGGACTCACAGGTTGGAAGACAATTATTACATCTAATTCTTGGTTAGCAATCTCAGGTGGAAGCTGGATTTGCAAAATTCCATCATTACCGATATGTGTTCTAATCTTTATGCTTTCCATAACCTGACTCGCTAACTAGAATCCGATAACCCTATAATATCGAAACCATGCTTTATTAGGGTGATTAAATCTCATGCTCCAGACGCAGAGGCGCAGAGAGTTAAGAGAGTTGTTATGATAATTCTCTGCGTTCCTCTGCCTTAAAAAATGACCAACATAATCTACCTAGACTACCACTCAACTACTCCCGTTGACCCCAGAGTAGCCGAGAAGGTCATGTACTATATGACTACCGCCTTTGGTAACGCTAATAGTGTAGATCATGATTATGGTAATGCAGCCGCAAAAGCAGTTAAACAAGCACGTCAACAAATAGCAGACTTAATTAACGCCTCACCCAAAGAAATTATCTTTACATCCGGCGCAACAGAAAGCATTAATTTAGTAATTCAAGGACAAATTGCACAACAAAATACCCCCGCCAAAATCATTGTTTCCCCAGTGGAACACAAAGCTGTTATAGATACCTGCAAAGCCTTAGTTAAAAAAGGACTGGCGGAAATTATTTGGTTAAAAGTCAATCAACAAGCACAGATTGATTTAGAACATCTGGAAAAAGTCTGTGCTGATGGTGCGGCTTTACTCTGTATGATGGCGGCTAACAATGAAGTCGGGACAATTTACCCCATCAAGAAAATTAGTGCGATCGCATCCTCCTACAATATCCCTTTTTTATGCGACGCATCCCAAGCCGTGGGCAAAATTCCCCTCAATTTCCAAGACTGGGGGATTACCTATCTGGCGATTTCAGCACATAAACTCTACGCACCTAAAGGCGTGGGTGTATTAGTAGTCAGAAAAAATCATCCTCTCCCACCAATGATTTACGGTGGGGGACATCAACAGGGACTCAGATCAGGTACACTCAACGTCCCCGGAATCGTCGGTTTGGGGGAGGCTTGCAGATTGAGAGGGTTGGAGATGGAAACAGATGAAAAGGCGATCGCACTTTTACGAGATCAGCTACAAAACCAACTCCAAGCCGCAATTCCCGATTTAGTGGTGAATGGAGACTTAAACAACCGTTTATCAGGTAATTTACATATTTCCATCCCTGATATTTCTAATACTGCCATCATTGCACGACTTCGCCAGCAATTAGCAATTTCCACAGGTGCGGCTTGTTCATCAGGTGTTGTCGCACCTTCTCATGTTTTACAAGCAATGCACCTTTCAGAAAATATCATTGAGGGAGCGTTAAGAATTGGCGTTGGAAAATTTACCACTAAAGAAGAAATTGAAAAGGCAACTTTTATACTGATAAATGCAATCCATCAAATCCATCAACTTCAGCAAAGGGAGTTATGATCTTCCCTGCTAATTACATATCTTGCTGATATGTGGTTAATAATGCTGGGATGTGATCATAGCCATCAACACCAATAATTGCCATGATTTTAGAACGGTGTTGTTGTAACATACTTTGAAATGCTTCTTTGCCTATTTGACCTTGCAAAATTGTTAATAACCCTGCTGGCTGTTTCCATTCATTAGAAGCAATCTGCTCTAAAAGATACATTCCCAAACCACCAGTATAAATGGCTTTTTCGGCATTTTGTAGTTGATAATAAGCTTCAGCTAAATATGCTAAATTTCGTCCTTGAAGATATAAGTCTCCACAAGTTTGTGCTGTTTTAAAACCATCTTCTAAATATTTAATCGCAGTTGGCGCTTCATCAATCACAAGATAGGCAATGCCTAAACTACTCAAACACAAGGCTTTACTTTGGATATCTCCTAATTTATCTAATAACTTTAAACCTTGTTCTAAATAATTAATTGGCATCTCATAGCTTTCTGGTTCAATTTGTTCTAATTGTTGCGCCTGCATAACTTCACTATAACCAAGATTGACCAAAGCGTTGGCTTCACCTGTGCGATCGCCTGCTTGCCGACTCAAGATTAACGCTCGTTGGCTATAATTAATCGCCTCGCCATAATCTTTTTCCTGCACATAGGTGCGGCTAAGGTGGTTGAGATTGGCAATTTCACAGGGGCGATCGCCTGCATATCGGGCTATTTCT
Organism: Nostoc sp. C96; assembly: GCF_059384975.1. Classification (NCBI taxonomy): domain Bacteria; kingdom Bacillati; phylum Cyanobacteriota; class Cyanophyceae; order Nostocales; family Nostocaceae; genus Nostoc; species Nostoc sp. C96. The sequence continues at coordinate 6,302,835 of NZ_CM182020.1, forward strand.
AATGCTTGCTGATGAAAATTAATTGAGCGTTGATATTGTCCTAAAGCTCGCTGTGAATAACCCAATAAAGTCAAAATTCGGGCTTTTTCTTGGGTTCCCTCAACTTGGCGTAACGGTTCATCTAAATAATCTAAGGCGTTGCGTAAATAACTACCCGAAAAAGAAGCGAATATTCCACCATACAGGGGAAAATATACCCGCTGGGCAAAGTTCCGCAGAATTTGCAGCATGACTAGGGAACCACCCTCACCATAGATAGCCGCAGTGTTACCAAAACCACTCGCTAACTGACTCCAAATTACGGCAAAGGTCAAAAACGTCGAAATCGATAATTTTGAGCCTGCTTGCACATTATATGGTTGTTGGTCAAACCAACTCACTAACCCACGTTGCAAATACTGTAATATCAACGCCATTTCTACCCAGTCACTCAAGGTAAGACGGCGTTGTTGTTGGGCAAATTCAATTGCCGATTGTTCCAAAGCTAAACTGCGAAACAGTGCTTGGGGGAACTCACTGTTAACTTTTTTTGCCCAAATTGCCCAAGGGCCATTTTCTCCCGGTACGCCGCCAAATCCTAATTCTCGATTTTGCTCATACATCCAACTAATCAAGTGGTCTTGGAGTTTTTGCCAACCCGCCAAACCACGTATGATGCCTTGTGAGATTTGTTCAATATCAGTATCTAATTGAGCAAATTGTTGTAAGCCTTTGGCTAACTGGTGTAATTGTGATGAATTGAATGGTTGTTTTTGATTGGGGTCAGTGAAACGCAAGAAGGTAGCGAGGCGTTCATCTGCGGAAGCGGTGGTAATTTCTCGAACTGCCAAGGCGATCGCTTCTATGGCTTTATTCTGTTCCCAATAACGTTGCCATTGGTTTTGAATTGTTTTAATGGCTCTAAGACTGCGGTTAGCCTTAGCTTTTCTGAGTTCATCCTTTTCGCTGTCTACCTGACTTTGGATGTTACTCAAGCGATCGCTCAACGCTAACTCAAATATTTCCCCTGTACCAGATGTTATATTTTTTTGCAACATTTGGTACACCATCTCCACCGAGCTAATTTTGCCCTGGAGGGTGAGTTGCACAATTTCGTCAATTAAAGCGAGGTAGCGATCGCGCAATGGCAGAGAGTCTGACACTTTGGCTATGGGATAACTTTACATTAATTTCCATTCTAATGTTAGTGGAGAAAGTAGGAACTTTAATTGCATGAAAAGAGCGATCGCACAAATAAAAAAAGGTAGGAAGCCCTACCTTATACCCAAAAAAAAGCATTTTGTAACCAAATACAGCATTTAATATCACATACAGTTGTGACGACCATATTGCGAACACACGACGATGGTGTGAATAATTTTATCTTGTGGCTGTTTGCACTAACTTGCCATCTTCCATCTGTACAATGCGATCGGCAATGTCTAAAATCCGATGGTCGTGAGTCACCATCAAGATGGTACAGCCTTGTTCTTTAGCGAGTTTTTGCATCAGGTTAACTACATCTCGACCGGATTGGCTATCAAGGGCGGCTGTTGGTTCATCGGCTAAGACAATTTTGGGATAACTCACCAAAGCGCGGGCGATCGCTACTCGTTGTTTTTGTCCGCCTGAGAGTTTATCAGGATAGTAATGCAGGTGATTTCCCAAACCAACCTGTTCTAGCATCAAGATTGAGCGCGTTTGGATTTCTTGGTGACTAATATGTGGGTGTAATTCTAAACCGATTTTGACATTCTGCACTGCCGTCAAACTACCATGCAGGTTGTGTGCTTGAAAAATATAACCGTTATGGCGGCGTGTCTGCACTAATTGTTCGGCTGTACCGCCGCAAAGTTCTTTTCCTAAAACCTGCAAGCTGCCAAATTGTGGAGAGCGCAACCCACCGACTAAAGTTAATAAAGTAGTTTTACCAGAACCAGAAGGGCCTGTCAAAATAATAATTTCGCCAGCGTTAATTTCTAAGTTGATTTTAAACAAGACTTGCTTACGTAACTGTCCATAACCAAAATAATGGTTGAGATTATGGATAGAAATAATAGGTTTGTTTGTCATAAGTAATGTGTGGGGTTCAAATCATCGACTTCTTCAAAAAATCGGTGACTTAGTTATCACGAATGATTGAGGATTGCTATACAAAAACGATACTAAAATTGAAAAATATATTGCTGCTCTTTGTACAAAGAATATGAACGCTAATACCGTCAGTTTATCTGCTCCACTCGAATTAAATATTGACTTAACTGACGAACAATTTTTTCAGCTTTGTCAAAATAATCGTGACTTGAGATTCGAGCGTACAGCTACAGGGGAATTAATTATTATGCCACCGACAGGAAGTGAAACTGGTTACTACAATGCCGATCTAACTTATCAGTTAAGAGCTTGGAGTCGTCAGAATCAGCTAGGAAAATCTTTTGACTCTTCTGCTGGTTTCAAACTTCCTAACGGTGCAGAACGTTCTCCTGATGCGTCTTGGGTGAAAATAGAACGGTGGAACGCTTTGACTCAAGCCGAAAAAGAAAGATTTGCGCCGTTGTGTCCTGATTTTGTAGTTGAATTAATGTCTAAGAGTGATTCCCTAGAAAAGACACGCGCCAAAATGAGGGAATATATGGATAATAGTGCAAGACTAGGATGGTTAATTAATCGTCAACAGCAGCAAGTAGAAATTTATCGCCCCAATCAAGAAGTTGAAATTTTGTCAAGTCCGCAAACTTTATCAGGAGAGGATGTTTTACCAGGCTTTGTTTTAGATTTGACAGAAATATTTTAAAACATATCCGCAGGGTCAGCAGACTGGAGTTTACGAGTAGCGATCGCCCCAGAAATTGCACACATCATAAAAGTGAGAATTATGACTTGTAATCCCCGCATTAAAGTCATATACATTGGTAGATTTGTCGCCGCGCGAGTTAGTTGATAAAGTCCCAAGGATACCCCTACACCGGGGATAAAACCTAGTAATGCTAAAATTAATGCCTCTTCAAAAACTACACTGAGTAAATAGTAATTGCGATAACCAATAGCTTTAAAGGTGGCATATTCCCGAATATGGGCATTAACATCAGTCGAAAGAACTTGGTAAACAATAATTACTCCCACAACAAACCCCATTGATACACCCAGACTAAAAATAAATCCAATGGGTGAATTTGTTCGCCAAAAGTTATTTTCAAATTCAATAAATTCAGCATGAGTTAACACCTTGACATCATCTCTCAGGTGTGATTTCAAAGCCATTGCCACCTGTTTTGCATCATAGCCAGGTTTGACTTTAATTAAACCTAAACTGATACTACTAGACTGTCGTCGGGGAAATATCCGCAAAAAGTTCTGATCGCTAGTCATCAAGCTACCATCTGCCCCAAATGATGCACCAACTTGGAATAATCCACTAATTCTAATAGTGCGTCGTTCCATTTCTGTAGTGAGGATTTTACCTTGATCAATTTGGGCGATCGCTTTTTGGTAATCACCTCTCGCACCACGGTCAAATAGTACGTTATCAGGTAAAGCAATGGTTTGTAATTGTTGGTTGACATCGGGTAAATCAAAGGCTGGCTTATTGGGATTGAACCCAATTACTAACACCCCTGTTTCGCGTCGAGTTTGGGGATTCTTCCAAATACTGTTACTAAAATAAACTGGTTCGGCTGACTTTACGCCAGGTACATCCATCGCTTGATACAAGCGTCGCCGCGAAAACGAAGACATACTTTGTAAGTTACGGGCTTGAGGGCTGAGTAACACAATATCTGCTTGTAAACTGCGATGCAGTCTTGTATTACTGTCATATAGTGCAGTCTCAAAGCCAAGCTGCATAAACATCAGCACATCAGCAAAAGCAATGCCTGATAATGCTACCAACAGCCGACTTTTTTCATGACTCAATTGCAGCCATCCTAAAGGTGTGCGTCGCTGCATTTGTTTGAAAAGCCACATCATCATAAAGAAATAGTATTTTTTTGACCAATGAAAAACAGTAATCAAAGTTGAATCACTACTTTGACTTGCAAATTGCTGAGAGTGGCTGCTTTTTGGCAGGATGCTTGATCTAGTCGGATATGGACTTCTACTACTCGGTTATCAATATTACTCAGAGGGTCGGTATTAACTAAATTTTGTCGCCGCACTTGCAAGCCTTTACGTTCTACTGTCCCTTGCAATTCAATTGGCAAAAAATCACCGACTATTTGCACTTTTTGTCCTGGGCTGACTTTACCAATATCGCTTTCGTAAACTTCCGCGACAACATACATCTGGCTGGTTTGTCCAATATCCGCAATGCCATCATTGCCAATTAATTCTCCTGGCTGGGCGTGAATTTCAATGACTTGACCATCTTGGCGCGATCGCACGTAAGCTTGTTGTAAATTTACCTTAGCCCGATTCATTGTGGCGATCGCCCGATTAATTTCGGCTTGGGCTGCTTCGACATCAACTTTTGGCACATCGGTAATTTGGTCTAGTGTGGCTGTGGCTTCTTTAAGTTGTTGTTGACTAGATGCTTGAATGCGTTTTAACTGGGTTTGGGCTTCTTGGAGAGTTTTTTGAGTAGTTTCTAAATTTAAGCGTTTGCTATCTCGTTGGGAAACCGAAATTGCACCTTCTTTAAACAGAATTTGATAACGATTGTTTTCAATTACAGCGTTTTCGACTTCAGCTTGTAAACGGGAAACAGTTAATGCTTGGGAAGCAATATTGCCTTGGCGTTCTGCTGCTAGACTGGCAATTTTCGCCGTTTGGGCAACAGCTTCGCCACGTTTTGCCCCTGCTTGGATACGATTTAAATTCGCTTGGGCAACTTTTACTTGTTCTTGTGCTTCTTTAAATGCTGCCTCTAAGCGATCGCGATTATCTAAAATGGCAATTACTTGTCCTGCTTTTACCTTATCCCCTTCATTAATTAACAATTGTTCGACTCGACTAACTTCTGTTGATGTCGCAGCGGAAAGTTTTATCAGTTTTCCCTTCGGTTCGATGCGCCCCAAAGCTGTGACTGTTTTGATTTCAGGTAACAATACGACTGGAATTTGCGCTCTTTGATTAGCCGTTTCCCGAAATTTTAATACAGTAAAAATACTGCTACCAATTACGGTTAAAGATACAATAGTGGCTATAAAAAAGGGGGGACGGAAAATTGACTGACGAGATATCGGCCTGCCTAGCTTTGAGTTCTGCACGATAGCATACCTTTGAAACCATTCCAAATTGGTTGATTCAAATTCGGGAGAAATCGAGTTCTGGTGAATGTCTTAACCTAGTACAGGTCAGCATAAATAAACAGACCATCTGGAATTGCTAAAAGGCATGTGATAGCACTATTCTTTCTTTTTCCTTTTGACCTTTTACTTTTGCCTTGTTGTACTAGTTCTGATGTAGATGCTCAACGGTTATGAGAGAGCAATGAAGCGGGAAATACAAAACTAAACCGTATAGTTATATAATTAGGATTATACTAAACCGAGTAGTTTAGTCAAGCGATCGCCGAAAAGTATTTACTATTTAAGAGCATTGCCAGAAAGGCTTCCGACTCAAGTGTTACAGCTACAGAAATTCTTAAGACATATCTTGCGCCTAGCTCCGACGAATGGAATTCGCACGCCAGTGCGTTGGGCGGTTTTGCCGACTTGTTCGCGTAGCGTCTCCGATGAGGAGAAGCAACTGGCGCGCGACTTTAGTCGTTAGGTGCAAGATGTGAATTAAGACAGATGACAAAATAAGGAATATTAAACAATGGCACGCCCAAAAGTCGGGGAAATTGACCGTTCAAATTCAACCGAAAAAATAGAAAAGATTCTCCAAGGGGCAATGCAAGAGTTTCTTGCCCACGGCTACGCGGCTACGAGTATGGATAAAGTCGCAGAAGCCGCCAGCGTTTCTAAAGCCACAGTATATAGCCATTTTCAAGATAAAGAAGGGTTATTCCGGGCATTAATCGAAAAGCTGGCCAGAAAGCGGTTTCATTCGATTTTAGGGACGCAACCCCTCCACGGAGAACCTTACATTGTATTGCGGCGGTTAGCCAAAACAGCATTAGACCAGATGGTGAATGACCAAGAATATCAAGCATTTGAAAGGCTGTTGATGGGAGAGTCAGCCCGTTTTCCCGAACTGGCGCAGGTATTTATTGCTAGTATTGCCAAACCTGCAATTGAGACTATCAGTAAATATTTAGCCTCTTGTTCCGAATTGAACATCCCTGATCCGGAAGCCACAGCCAGGATACTCATTGGTTCATTAGTACATTTTGTGATGACACAAGAGATTATGCACGGTAAGAATATTATGCCAATGGAGAGCGATCGCCTCATCGATGCTTTAACCCACCTGATTGTCAATTGTGCTGATTAACAGCGTCTAATTTCCATAAACCCAGAACTGGATTTTTCCCTATGTAAACAGGCGATAAATTATAGTTAATTTTCAGATATTTGTATAACTTTCTTGATGGATAAAATAAAAATAAATTCTCTTTCGTTTTCGGAATAACCAAATCTTGAGGCTGAGTAGCTAACTGAAAATTCACATCGGACTTAAGTATATGAGTTAATCCTAAAATATAAGGAAATTTAGCATCACTTATTACTACAGAATCAGAAGTTTGATTGATGACAACACCAACTTGATCCAACCTTAAATTATTTGCCGCACCTTTATTCCACCAAATTCCAGCCGGAGAGATAATTACACAAGATACAACACCACAAGAAATTATAAAAATAGTAATTAATCTCCAGATTGTTTGCCATTTTAGACTCTGAATCAAGACTAATTTACTAGCTAATAAATAAGCTATTACCAGTTGAATTCCTAAAAATGAAGGTATCAGATATCGAATAACTCCCGAACTTCTACTGCCAAAGATAATATCAGGAATTATTAATGCTATCGCTGTTGTAAAAATCAATGTTAGTATAAATAGCCATGTAGTTTTAGGAGTTGAACGACAAAGATAGTACAATCCATAGCCAATCAAAATGAGAAATCCCAAAGTAAATGGTATCAACCAAACGATTACTTTAATTGATGTATTTTCGTTAATAATTATCCAATCTAAAAAAATTCGGGTAATATTCAGCAGCCACTTCCCAATTAAAGCTGGTAAACTAGTCTTTTCTATCAACCAATCTAATCGCTGAATTCTGCCAGATGTTTTACCTTGGTAAATAACTATTAGCCAAGGAGCAAAAGTTATAATTGCTGCTACTAGAGATAATAAATACGCAATTAATATCTTAGTTGTTTTGTAACTCTTGATTCCTAATATATAAATTCCATGACCAAGGGCGACAAAGATTGAGAACAAAAATGTGTAAAAACTTATAGTGAGTGTGATTGCATAAATTAACCAACTGAAAAATGATTTTTTTCTTAAAGCTAATAAAAATGAATAATTAGCAATTATAATCGTCAATGTCCACAGACTATATTCTCTAGCTTCCTGGGCATATAATATATGAAATGGCGAGATAGCTATCAGTAAAATAGCAACCCACTTGGTTAAAGGTAATTCAAATAATTCTAGACATAAATAATATATACCAGCTAAAGAAAACACACTAATAATGGCAGATAGGCTTCTAATTGTAGCTACAGAATTACCAAACCAAGCTGACCAAAACCAAGCAAGACAGTAATATAGTGGTGGATGCTGAGAGTCTTCTAAAGCCAGACGAGTAATTGCACTACTAATACCCTGGGCAATATTTATCTGTTGATATTCTTTTAATATGCCAAGATTAACGATTTCACCATGATAAAATTTTTCGATAATATCTAAACTAGAATGACCAGAAAGCCATAATGACGTATAAACTTCGTCTGTCCAATAAACTTTGTGACCAATATTAGCAAACCGAAAGTAAATTCCTAAAAGTACGATAGAAATAACCAGAATTTTCAGCCAGATACAGTCTCTTTTATGATGTGGAATAGCTAGAGTTTTCATTATAAAATCAGTAGGCAAAACATAAATTTTAGTTCTTCCATATCTTGCATCATACCCAATCAGGGTGTACTGTCATAAGTAAGCTATCTCAATTTTTTTGATCAAACAAATGCTAAACAGGCGCATTTATTGATTTCGGTTTCTACCTTATGATCAATTTCTTCTAGCTAAGGCAACTCATCATCAAGACGGTAACGGGAAGACAAACAAAATAAAGCTTCCATAGGCGGAATCACGACTTTGGTTGTAATTTAAGAGCAATCAAGGCTAATTTTTACCAAAATAACTATTGGTAACTATTCCTTTACAGGATTTGATAACTAGCCCCTATAAATCAAATAATTTTAGTAAAAGTCAGTATTTTACTTAACTTTTTGTCATATCACCAATTGCCTTAATTAGCCGTCTGCAATCCAAAGTCCCAATGATTCGTCATTTTTTTTGATGAACAGACATTTGCCTTTTTTGCTGTTCCCCGTTGCTTTTTACCTACTCCTTCCACACGGAGTTCCAGTCATCAAACTGAATTCCTATAATTACTTCGGGCTATTTCACCAATTCTGGAATAGTAGCTTCTAATTTTAAACAATTAGCGCCGTTAACTTGTAATTGGTACTCTACCTTATCCATTAGACGATTCATAATTAGCCATCCATAACCCCCTTCTTGTTTGTCTACAGGATTGGGTGCTAAGTAAGTAGACATATCATAGCCTTCACCATAGTCCCAGATTTCTAGGGAAATGTCTCGGTCTTTGAGTTCCAAACGCAGTAATACTGGTAAATTTGGCTGCTCTTTGTGGGCATGACGTACCACATTAGAGTAGGCTTCTACCAAAGCCAGTCGTAAACGACTGGATTGCCGAGACCAATCAACAGATTCTCCTAGCTTGACTTTCAAGCATCCCAGCAACCAGGCTTCGACGATATTTAAATAATTCAAATCACTTGGTATATGAAGCTCACTTTTCATTACTTATAAAACCTCTAGTGAAAGTATAGTTTGATCGTCTTCTTGAACTTGATTATTTGCTTGGATGCGAGCTAGTAAATGGTTGAGAGAAAGTGGTTGTGGCTCTGTTTGCAGAAGTTGCCAAAGGCCTTCTTGATTCAGCATAGAGTGAGTACCTGCCGAAAAATTACCATCTATTTTTTCGCATTTTAGTAACTCATTTGATACTGTTGCTTCAGTAATCCCATCACTAGCTAACAATAAAGTATCTCCAGAAGAGAGATGTAATCGTCCTGACTGTGCCTGCCAAGTAGGTAAAATACCCAGAGGAATGCCGCGGACTTTCAGATAGTTGGGTTCTTGTGTTGAGGTAGCTTGGCGTGACCATAGCAGAGGATAAATATGCCCGGCATTGGCGTAGACTAGTTCTCCTGTGGTAGGGGTATAACAAGCTAACACAAGAGTAATAAAGCAATTATTACTAATTAAGTCATTACACAGAGCATGATTAAGATTCTGGACAATCACATGGGGTTCGGCTGGTGTTTCTTGAGATAATTCGCGGCGCAATACAGAAATGGCACTAGCCATGAATAAAGCCGCAGGTACACCTTTTCCAGAAACATCACCTACTGCTAACCATAAATCTCCTTTGGGGTGGACGAATACTTCAAAAAAATCGCCTCCCACTTCTCGCGCCGGATAGCAGCAGGCTTGTAGCTTTGCCTCTTTAATATCAGGTAAACTTTGGCGCAGGAGATTATTTTGAATTTGGCGTGCTACTTCCAACTCTGCTCTAATTTGCTCTTGTTTTTCTTGCAGGCGTTGGTAGAGTTTTGCTTGGAAAAGGGCTAAGGCTGCTTGGTCAGCTACACCTGTAATTAATTTAATGTCTTCATCTGGCCAAAGTGCATCTTTTCCCACCTGATAAAGAGCCAGTACAGCTAATAATTGCTGCTGATAGGTAAGAGGTACTACCAGATAGTTACAAGGGTGGCCGTCAAAGGTTTCTTGATTCAGTTGATAGTGACGAGTTTCGACAACTTTTTCAAACAGACTGTGGTCAAAAGCAAAATTTAATATAGAAGAGTTGGCATCTTGATAAGAGAATTTATCTCCAGTCAAGCGATCGCCTTCTACAGGTATCAGCAAGCAACAAGTAGCATCAAATGTTTGTCCAATAGTGGCGACAATTTTTTGCAACATATTGCCATAGTCGAGAGACTCGCGAATTGCTGTCGTCACCTCATTAAATAAAGATTCTCGTCGCAGAGAACGACGCAACTCTTGGGTGCGTTGCTTGACTAAGCGATATGTCTCAGTAGCTTGTTCAACTAGTAACTTTAGCCGTTCAGGATTCCAAGGTTTTGTGATGTATTTGAAAACTTGACCGGAGTTAATTGCATCGACCAAATCTTCAACATCAGTAAAACCAGTCAGAAGAATCCTAATCGTATCGGGAAACCGTTCTACCGTGCGACTGAGAAATTCAGTGCCATTCATTTCTGGCATTCTTTGATCTGAGATGATCACGGCCATCTCACCTTCTTTCTCCAATATGTCCAGCGCACTTAGGGCATGATTGGCTTTAAATACTTGAAAATCTCGCCTAAAAGTGCGGTAGAGTAAATCCAAATTATCTAGCTCATCATCAACAATCATGAGCTTGAGTTTTTCTACCTCTGTCTCAGTCATATTTGACTTTAATTTCCGATACTTGTGTGGCGAGATAGTACAATTTTTATCCCACCCGATGACAACCTACAAAAAAATTAAAAAACTAGCCCTAATCAAGAGAAATCACCTGCTTTGAACTGATAAATTCACTCAAAGTTAGCTTCTTCCTCAATATATTTCAGGGTTTCTACATCCTGAAATCACCTTATCCAACCAACCCAGAACGTAAAGCTCTGACTGCTGCTTGAGTACGGTCATCAGCGCATAGCTTATTTAAAATATTACGGACATGTGTTTTTACAGTCCCAACTGTAATATAAAGTCGTTCAGCTATAACTGCATTGCTACAACCTTCGACAATTAACTGTAACACTTCTAACTCGCGTTCTGTCAGGGTATAAGGGTCAATTATTTCCTCACTTTCCCCAAGACCTTGATTTTGGGGGATATTTTTGTTGTCTGTTGGAACTGTTTCCTGTTTAGGAGAATTTTGTTGTGCCTGTTGTAACACAATTCTGGCGATCGCTGGATCAATCCAAGCGTTGCCATTGTACGTAACTCGTACTGCTTCTAGCAAATTATCAAATTTGATATCTTTCATACAATAAGAGTCTGCTCCAGCTGCAAAAGCTGCAAGTACGGCTTCTTTGTTATCTCGAAGTGTTAAAATTAACACCTTTGTGGCATCTTCTCCTGTGGCAATAGCTTTAATTTCTCTGGTAAGGGCGATACCATCTTTATCGGGTAAACCAATATCGACGATCGCAATATCTGGTTGTAAGATTTTTAACAATTTTAAGCCTTCCGCAGCATTGCCAGCTTCGCCAAGCACTTCAATCTCGTCTTTTTGCTGTAGTGCTGTGCGAATACCAACACGGGTGAGGATCATGATCTTCGATCAAAACAATCCGAATTTTACTCATTATCAACTTCCGCCCGTTAAACTAACTGAACTGTCAAACCGAGTTAATGCAAAAATCTTAGTAGATTGTCGTTGAACAACATTCGTAAAAAGTAAATATAGAAGTTTTGCCTAGATAAGCCTAGTATTTAGTAGTTTTGCTGACTTATTGGGTAATTAATTCCCACTTGAACCTTTCTCTTGAATATGAAATGTCAGGTTATACCTGAGATACAAGTACTGTTGCCAATTAGTTAGATTTTGTTGGATATTTTGACTGGTAAGCAAACTTACTTAGGTTATGTAAAAGCCAACCTCCTTTTTTATGAGTATACTGGTTGATTTACGACAGATTCACATTTTTCAACTACTCATTGTGATAGCTAAAATGCGATCGCTAGTAAAAATTACATGCCAATGAAGGTTCGCTATGAAACATTGCAAATCAATAGAATACCAGAAGGTCTAAACATTAGAAATTTTTATCGCCAAAAATCCTGGTATACATCACAACTTTCTGGTGTACTCTCCTCTGGGAGAAAGGACTGAAGGACTTTTATTGATGTAACTTTCTCACTAATATTTGCCCAAAATTGCCTAGGCGACTGATTAAAATATTTGATAAACTATCGTTCGAGACAATCTGGTGTGATGTGAGGCTAATCAATAGGCTATGTCTAAACCGCCTAAAGTTTTTTCGGTATTAGGAATACCAGTTCATGTCATGAGTAACTATCCAGGCTGGTTGCTAGAATGCCTGCAACACAGCAGAGGTACTCATGTAGTGACGCTGAATGCAGAAATGACAATGCAAGCAGAGCGAAACAGCGCACTAGCCCAGGTAATTCACGATGCTGAGTTAGTGATTCCCGATGGTGCTGGTGTTGTTTTGTATTTGCAGTGGCTTTTCTGGCAAAAAGTTCAGCGTTGTCCAGGAATTGAACTAGCAGAGACATTACTGCGAGAAATTGGACAAAAGCAAAAAGGTGCAAAAGTATTTTTTTACGGCGGCGCACCAGGAGTCGCAGCCAAAGCCGCAGATTTTTGGCAGCAACAAGCCCCAGATTTAAATATAGTTGGTACTCATTCTGGATATCATTCTCCAGAAGAAGAAGCTCAACTACACCAAACTCTCACCCAACTACAGCCTCAAGTAATTTTGGTTGGTTTGGGAGTACCACGTCAAGAATTATGGATTGCCAAAAATCGCCATTTATGCCCTCAAGCAATTTGGATTGGTGTTGGTGGTAGCTTGGATATTTGGTCAGGAAGCAAAACCCGCGCTCCCGCTTGGTTAGGTAATAATAATCTGGAATGGCTGTATCGGTTATATCAAGAACCTTGGCGTTGGCGACGGATGTTAGCTTTACCAGAGTTTGCACTCAAAGCGTTTGTTTACCGCTTGACCGCCAAAAGTGCAGTCTAGAAAATAGGGAGTAGGAAGGCAAAAGGCAAAAATCAAAAGGTAAAAGTCAAAAGAAATTTAGTTTTTTACCTTTTCACTTTTTGCTTGATTTCTACCAAATCCCAAATTAGGCTTGCGGTTAGTACTGAAAACTTCCAAAAAATTTAATTTTTGCGCTTGAACTTGAGATTCCTAGGCCTGTCCTGGGAATCATTATTTTTAAGACAATCTTAAATTGAAATTTTTTGAGTGTTTAGTTCTAATCAGGTGTATACATTTTCCAATGAGAACAGTTGTAAAAACTCCAGTTAAAACTGATCAAAATATTCCCGCAAAGGATAGTAAGCTTCCACAGGAAAGCGGTAGTAATACTCCCATTGTGCAGTTACGCTCTGTGACAAAAACATATAACAATGGCTGTGATGGATTGTTAGATGTGAGTTTAGAGGTTAAACCGAAAGAATTCTTGTTTGTTACAGGGCCAAGCGGTTCTGGTAAATCAACACTTTTGAAACTTTTATATGGTGAAGAGTTACCGACTCAGGGAGAAGTGATTGTTAATGACTGCAATGTAACAGATTTGCGGGGAGATCGCTTATCACTGTTACGGCGACGGATTGGCATTGTCTTTCAAGATTACAAACTCATTCCCCAAAGAACTGTAGCAGAAAATGTGACATTTGTACTGCAAGCACAAGGTTACACTCGCAAAGAAATTCAGCGACGTTTAGAACCGACTTTAAAGCTGGTGGGTTTACTGTCTAAAGCTGACTGTTTTCCCGATCAGCTTTCGGGGGGAGAGCAACAACGGGTGAGTGTTGCAAGGGCGATAGTAGGGACACCACCATTACTTTTAGCTGATGAACCCACAGGAAACCTCGACCCAGACAATTCTTGGCAAGTGATCCAAATTCTGCAAAAGTTAAATTCTTTTGGGGCTACAGTTATTGTGACCACCCACGATGAACAACTGGTGCGTCGGTGCAATCATCCTGTGGTGCAAGTTCGTAATGGCAGACTGTATCGGAAATGAAGTCTGAAGTGTAAAGTCTGAAGTCTGAAAATTACAGCAGAATTTGGCTAATAGTTCAAAACTTGAGACTTTTGGGTTTGGACTTTTAACTTGACTGGTTGTAAAGGCGTAGCTGTACTGGATGGTAGATTCTTTAGCTTATCTAAGATTTGTAAACTCTCAAAAGCCACCTCTCGAATGATCGTTTCTTCCTCTTTAGTTAAAAGAAGTTGCAAACATTGGACAACTTCTTGCTGTAGCGCCGCATTAACTGGTTGACGAGAGACAAATTTAGTAATACGGCGTACAGCTATTAATCGTTTTAATGGGTCTTGTTCGGTTAAGTTGAGTAACAACTGCTCAAAGATGTCTGGTTCTTGATTGGAATAACGGCTGAGAATTTGCCAAAGCAGTAAAACTAACGTGAATAAAGTTCCCAAGCCTTGCAAAATCGCACCAGTCGCCATCCACGGGCTGTGATAGTCAACCCAAATAGCAGCTGCCATATAAGTGCTAATAGTCGCCAGGCCACCACTACCGACAGCTAAGACTAACCGACGATTTGGCCCTTGGAGAAATTTCTGAATTTCTACCCAACGTAGTTGCCAGTTCCATTGTTGGGTTGAGTAGGTAATTAGCATCACCCCAACACCAACAACAAGAGCTAATAGCAGTTTCCAGTTCCATAACAGCATGGCAATGACGATTGTCAGTAAGCCAAGAATGCCTCCTGAACTGGAAAAAGGCTTGAAATTTTGCTGCTTGGAACTTCCTGGCAAAAATGCTGGAAGTGACCAGTTGGGTATCTGGTTAATTAGTTGCTGCAAAGAAAACGAAGCCTTTGCCACAGTATTTACCTAATTTGTTTACGAGATTTTCTAATATATCTTTTACCAGGGATTAGGCACATGATGAAGTCAAAATTACTGATTATTGATAAGTCTATATGACAAGTTTTGAGTTAAGTGGCTTACCTGTACCTCATACATCAAGTAGGAAACAGGAAATCGACTAAAGACAAAAACGAAAATCGTCGATGGTGAATTGACCGTCAAACGCACAGAAAGTCACAAAATGAATGTTTTTGGCTGTGACAGACAATAAAGTGTTCGGGGGTACGGCTGAGTCAGAATTGGCGAGATTTGCACCCGGAAGCACCGTTTGGTTGAGAAGTTGCCGATCGCCATCATAGGCAGACATTACTAGCCGTTGCGAACTAGTAACATAGGCACTAACGTAGTTGACTGGATTGACAAAACTCGCTTCGAGAAATCCGCCTTTTGGTGAACCCATCAATACTATCTGACCAGAATGGGTGGGAAATGCCGGGTTTGAAGGTTGTATGGCAATCGAATTGCGGAAAGTTACACCCCAACGCTCATACTGAGTCTCTACAGATTCAAAACATTTTAAATCTTCTAAGTTTAAACACACACAAATAGGGATACCGACTTTGGCTGTTTCTAGAGTTTCTGCTAACTGTCCCCGCCAAGCTGAAGCTATATGCACATCGCAGTTTTCCAGTACATCTTTAAAATCTGCCAACGCTGGTGCTTTATCCGATTGAAGAGTAGCCTGCTTTACCACAACACCCCGCCTTACCATTACCTAGAGAACGATTTAGATAAGTAATTATATCTAAAGCTGTTTTTGCTGAACGCAGAATCGTTGTTAATCTTAGGTATTTCAACTATTCTGGAAGCTCAAAACTTTACGTGAGTTTTCTGATAGATTACCATAAAAAACTAATGACCCTTATATGACTAAAGTAATACAAGCTACTTAGTTAAAGCCTTTTGCTAAAGTGTTTCCAGGCAAATACACGGCAAATGAGAGACAAAAAAATCACTGAATCTTTACACGTAAGCCAGTGATTTTACATCTGCTTAATCTGGCAGAGGCTAGAGGTGGAAAAATGAGGGTTTGCTAATAATAGCAATAGAGAATTTCTAAGAAATCTCATTAAAGTACGGGTTGTTAGGGGTAAAGCGAGTGTTAGTTCCACTCAATAACGTGATTTATTCATAAATTAACGACAAATATATATGTTTCAGCCACAGGGATTTGAGCAAAGCTCAATCATCACATCGCTAGGAAGAATGGTATATTACACTGCCACTGGCTCACTTTGGCAAAATAAAGCGATCGCCAAATCAGAAGCAGAAACTTTAGTATTTCTACATGGTTTTGGCGGTGGGTCTTCTGCTTATGAGTGGTCGAAGGTTTATCCAGCTTTTGCTAGTGAATATCGCATTCTCGCCCCAGATTTAATCGGGTGGGGTAAATCAGAACATCCAGTGCGGAATTACCAAATTGAAGATTATTTAACGACGATTCGGGAATTTTTGCAGCAAACTTGTACAGCACCAGTGACAGTAATCGCTTCTTCCTTAACCGCGGCGTTGACAATTCGCGTAGCGATCTCTCATCCTGAATTATTCAAGTCTTTAATTCTCACCACACCCGCTGGACTATCTGATTTTGGCACAGACTACTCCCGCAGTTTTTTTGCTCAGTTGGTCAGTGTGCCAATTATTGACCGTGTACTCTACAGTACTGGTATTGCTACAGAAGCAGGGATTCGCAGTTTTTTAGAGCAAAGACAATTTGCTCAAGCTAGTCGAGTCTATCAAGAAATTGCTGAAGCTTATCTCCAGTCTGCCCAGCAGCCTAATGCTGAATATGCAGCACTATCTTTTGTGCGGGGTGACTTATGCTTTGATTTGTCGCTGCATATTCAACAGCTGACCACTCCCACTGCGATTATTTGGGGGCAGAAATCCCAATTTACTGGCCCCGACATCGGTCGTCGTTTGGCACAGATAAACCCCCAAGCAATTCGCGTATTTCAAGAATTAGACGATGTAGGATTAACACCCCAGTTGGAACTACCAGCAGTCACTATTGGATTAATTCGCCAGTTTTTGCCTTTAGTCAATGGTCAAGGGTCAATTGACTGAACAATATGAAGTGTAAAGTATGTAGACTTAAAGGCTCTGTCCATTAATGGATAATTCACACTTCATACTAGCCTGCGGCAAGCCGCTACGCGTCTACACACTTCATACTTCAGTTGTCTATTTTTCTTGCACGCGCACATCAATCACAGTGGCGTTGAAGTTGTAGTTATAGCCTTCTAACTCAAAAGGCATACCAATTTTGACTTTACTGTTACCTAAAACTGGGCCACTTTCCGTGACTTGAGCTTTACCTTCCAAAGTTAACAGCATATCTGTACTGAAATTGTTACTTCTAGGATCTGGTAATTCTTTCACAGAACCATCTGGTTGAGTTGCAGTCACTGTTCTTGGTAGCAGTTGCACAGATTTAATCCCAATTTGACCGTAAGGCTGATTGCGGATAATGACGTTAGTTTTACCGCCTTTTTTAAATCCATTGTCAAATAAGCGTTCAGGGTCACGCACATTCAAACCCCGCACAGCTAAATCTACCTCAATGGGGACAGTTTTTGACCCAACTTGGGCGACAGAACCAGAGGTTCCAGGAAAAATGAAAATTCCCACTATGACTAGCAGAATGACGAGTGCAGCGCCTAAATCAAGAATATTGATTTTCCCGAACAAGCGACCTTTGGAATCAAAAATAGCCATAAAAACTTTTCCTATATACAAACAAAGTATTTGATTTTAGCAACAAAGTTGATCAGGGACACGGCAGATTTTCCCACTGAAGCCAGACTGAAAAATGGCTGGGCGTATAGTCTTGCGACAGTGTATCACGAGTTGAAAAAATCGGCGTACAGTCGGCAATCCCATATACCTGATGAAAACTTGCTGCTATGTGTCGTCTTTAAATACACAATTTAGGTTTTCAAGCTAAGTAGATAGGACTTACGCATTGACAGAAAAGCCAAAATAACGGGTGGAGTTTTCAAGGCTAATAGCTAGATTTTTCAATGAGATTTTAGCGATCGCACTCAATTAAAGGTGATTGATAAGAGCCTGAAACAACGTATTTACGTTAATGCACAAGATAGTTATTTTGTACAGTGCGTAAGTCCTAGTAGAGTGTTTATTATTATGTGTGAATTCTGAATTCTGACTCCTCAATTCTGCTGTAAATACTTCACCTGCGGCGTGCGACTTTCTTTCAAACCTAATCCCCAATCCCATACCTACCAGGAAAGGAGAGTAATACTCAAAGCCTCTCTCCCGGTGCGGGGAGAAGTTGCGTGCGGGGGTTTCCCCCGTTGAGCAAACTTCGGAGGGTTCCCCCTGTTGTAGCAACTGGCGTGAGAGGTTTGGAGAGGGGTTTTAAGAATAAGTCACATCACAATACCTCTAGGGATAATATGGGCGATCGCATCCGTAGTCATAAGATGAATCCCCAGAGAGTGAATCCCCAGAGAGTGATTAGTACTCATCATCCCTAAGAACAAAGCCAGATTCTCTGCTGAGAAACCCGGAAAGCTGCTTGATCAGCCCCCTAAGGCGATTAAATTTATGTTCTAATTGCGTATCGAAAGTATGTATTCGGTAGTCGTAGTGTTCCTTTTTGGCAGTGTACTCAGTTAGGTGAACATCAAGATTTTTCTCAATCGTGTACAGCCGTCCATTAACGCTGTCCTTAAGCTGGTCAACCGCAGATAAAACATTTGTCTCAACTCTTGTAATCCTGGCGTTGATATTAGACTCAACCTGAGCAAGCCGATAAACAGCGCCAAACAACATAAACAAGAGAGAAAAAACAGTCAAAGCATTATTAATATCAATTTTCATACTTATTCTGGTGGTACTCGGCTTGTCATGGAGCCATCAGGCATAAATTCAAAAGGCATAAAGGATTGATTAGCCATTTGATTCCATTCGCTAACAGCAGATGCCAAAGGTAAACTTTCTGTAGGAATCGACTGTAAAACAACATTCCACAGCAATTTCAAATCATCAAGATTGAAATCTTGGCGATTAGTAACACCTAAAGTAATCGCTAAAGTTTCAAGTCTACGTACAGCGTCTTTATCAACTGCATCAGAAATGAACTGATTATAAGCAGCATTACTCTGCATACTTCTATTAAATTCCGCCCAATTAATTAGGGGAATGGGTTCAGCTTGCAGAATTTCAGATACTAAAATAATCTGCCCATCCTGTAATCTATATTTTTCAGGATTTGAGCTTAACTCCTGCCATTTCTCATCACTAATTTGAATAGCAGTATTAGGAATCAAGCTATTGATGGCATCATTAAAAAAGCCATCAATTTTATTATTGGAATCAAAATTCACAAAATAAGACATATCAAATTCCTATAGCAAAAACTCTAAAACTAGCAATTGTTGTATTGGTAGTATTCATTAAGATTCTCGCTGTTACTTTGGTGTTAGTTAACCCCTCAAATTGAACACCATTAGCGCTATTGTTTGACCCAGCTTGCAAGCATCCAACAACGTGATACACAGTATTAAACGCTATTGGAAAAGTAACATTAAATGTGTAGGAAGTCCCGCTATTGAATGCCTGACTTGGGGCTGTATATGTTTGCCACTGCAAGATTAGCCCATTGGGTAATTTTATCCACCCAGCATTAGCTCCTAATGATTGACTCGCGCCTAGATTAGCCCAAGCAATAGCAGCATCAGCCAAGTCACTCAGGTTATTATCTTTTTGTAGTGCTGTAGTGCTGGGGTTAGTTAAAGGCATATTATGTTAGTTCTCGTACTAAGGCGTTACCGTTGACAGCATCCCAAATACCAGAAATTGCGCCAGTGTAGTTAAATGGAATTTCGTAATAGCCGCCAGCGGCCAATATCGCTACAAATGCACTTGTTGAAGCAGTCGCACCAAATTCTATATAAAGATTAGCAGTGCTTTTATTCCAAATTGTGCCACCTTTTCTACTACTGTTAGAAGCCAAGATTGTAATACTAGTAGCAGATGAGTTAACGCTACTTGGTGTAGAGGTACTACTAGTTGGTGTGCTTACCGTTACAACTGAGGGATTAGATAAAGGCATTTATGAAATACACTCCTATCTTCTATATTTTTTGTTAACTCAAACTTCGTTCTTGAGCTTTCCTAGTTCTAAAAGCAAAGTTTGTCTCAATAAGTCTGGAGGTATAACCATGCTTTTTTCATCAATACTAATGTCCCAATTTTGGCTATCACGTTTAAGCTTGATTGTTCTAGATAAATAATCGAAAGTAGCATAAACTCCAAAAATTGATATTTCTGTTGGTGGAACAATTTTGACTTTCAATGACGACTGAACACCACTATCCAAATAAGTATCAAGTTCTTTTTGAAATTGCCCGGTCAAAGCATTAATAGCCGTTTCCTCAGCTTTCTGTCTGTCACTATTAATAATTTCAGCTTTGGCTTGATTCGCTTGCCACGCTGAATTGATGGCTTCTTCAATATTGAATTGAGGTAAAATAATTTCCATTTTTCTCTATTAATTGGGTGAGTTGTCTGCACCGGGTTTTTTGAGGAGTTCTAAAATAATTTCCTCAAAATTAATTGGTTTGGTTTCAGTCCACAAATCTATCCGTTCATCCTTACGGATGTACCTTTTACCGTTGATAGGTATACCGGAACCAGATGCACCAGGAACACGGTATTGATTCATGATCGTGAAATAAGCGGGGTAAATTCTCCCTGGCTGCTTGATGTAAGTCCCGCTAACATCCTCGGTTCTGTCTTCAGAAATTGTGGGTTTTTTGGTGATATTTCCTTTGCCCAGTGCGGCGAGTGCGCGTAGTCTATCTTCCGCTTCATCTCCGGTTTGCCCGAAACAGGCCATACCTCGCCCGTTGTCCAGTACGGTAAACGCTCGATATCGCCCATACATGTAGCCATTAGCACCGCCACAGGCTAATTTTATGCGTTCCCAATCAAGCTTGGCAGGGTCGATTTCAGGTACTACATAGGTTCCGCTAACGAGTCGGTCTTGCCCATTTCGTTTTGTCCAGGGTGGAGTTTTAACACTGAAAAATTGCACAATCAGCGTTAGGCTTCGGGGTTTAGCCCGCAGATATTCATCTACAGGAGAACCCACGAAAGTTCCAATATCCTTGTACTCCATCAACTGGTAATTGGTCAGCGTTTGCACAATCACCGGCTTGAGTGCTTCTTGTGGGCCTGCCAGAATAATCCTTTGGTCGTCAATGCTGCGGTCTGGCTGAATCTCAACGTATTTTGTTTTACCCATTGGGGGTAGCTGCTGTTGCTTGAGTTTTTCAGCTGCTAGGTAAGACTCAACAGAGTTGGCGACAACATAACCAGCCTCTACGCAACCGTCCCAGGCTTCCTCCAAAAATTCCTCTACAAAATTTCGTAAGAAAGTATTGGGGATAGATTCAACAGCATTATCCATTGCGATTGCAAACGACCAGGGTTTACTGTTCTCTGCACCCCAAGCCTTAACTGCTTTAGCCGCTTTGTCACCAAACAGTCGGTTAACTAAACCAACGTTTGATTTAACAAACTTGCGAAGATTTTTAAAACCCCAAAGTAGTAGTGATTGAACTCCACTAATGAAGGTGTACCGCACTAAGTTAGCCAAATTAGACAGAAATTCTTCAGCCAATTCTTCTACTACATTTTCTAAAACGTAAGCCCCTAAAGGCTCGTTGAATGCCATGATGGTAGCTCCTGGTAGAACTCCGCACCCCAAATAACCAATTAAATTTCCCAAAGTTCCACCCAGCATTCCGCCCAAAGCATCCCAGGATTGCTGAATTTGCTGGTCAATTGTCTTGTCAGACATATTCCAGTCGAAAGTCCAAATGAACTGGAGTGTACTAGTAAACAGGCTCCACAAGCCCGTAAGGGTAAAACTAATTAGACCGCCAACATTTGCAATTAAAAAACCAACTAATCTACTGCCAGCATTCCAAAGCCAACCTAAAATGTTGCCGTTATCGTCTTGCTGTTTATCCTCAAATGAGTTCTTGAAAACTCTTTCCCCAATAGAAGAGCGAGTTTGTCGAGATTCTAAAGCCGATTCAACAATGTCTGCTAACCCCATAATTCCTCCAATTTGACTTGCAAATTGGCATCTGGAGTCACGCCGATATAACGGGCACGACGGCGACTGGTTTTGTAAACTTCAAAATCTCGAAAGTAAACTGAACGCTCTTGGAAGTCTTGGGGAATGGGTGCTTCAAAAATCACGGAAGTAGGAGAAGGGTAGACCCTTATAGCATTCCCAGTTTGGTCACTGTTTGCAGTCTTGTAACGGGGACGAATGAGAACGTAGCTAGAAAGTTTAGTCCAATCGTTACAAATAAACGATGCTCGGATGGTGGCGTTTGCGCCAGTGGCAGTTACAGGGAATTTAATCCACTGCTTTTTGATAGCTTCCACTGTGCCAAGGTTATTCCAAACGCCAATATCATCCGAAATAGTCGTCATCGTTGCTGCGTTCCTCTATTAACTGGTCGTACTCCCCACCCTCACAGTATTCTTCTAGTTCATCCTCGGTCACAACTTCTAAAATGCCACTCCCAGCACGGGCTACAAACGCAAAATCAGGATTACGATCCGCGAAATCTTGCCAGCCGATCGGGAGGGTTCCATGCAGATAGTTGTAAAACCAAGGATGTCCAGGCAGAATTAACCCAGATTTAGTTTCAATTGGCAGCATCATTAGCCGTTGTTAGCTGGCGCACTAGCTAAAATCTTCTCCTCAGACAGAATGTCATAGCCTGCTTCAGATGCGTCACCTTGACTGTCAGTAGAAAAGAAACTGGAGAATGTAGACCCATTAGGTAACAGTATTGCAGCACGTCCAGGGTAAGGAATTGAAGCACCACTTACAAGCTTGTTACGTTCAGCATCAGTAGTGATAGTTGTCGAGTTCTTCAAACCCAACGCAGCACCGTAAGACTCGAAATCGGTTTTATTCATGGGGAAGCAATACAAACTACCATCGCTTAATTCAGCAATTGCCGTTAAGCTTTGCCTGGGTGAATTTGGAGCGCGTAAACTTACGCCTGTGCGACTTTTTGATAGAGTCCAGCCTGCTGCTTGAGCCAATCCAATATTGTTATATCCACAGAACGTGCTAACAGATTGCTGTTGTCCAGCCGCAGCCCCAGTTTTTTTCAAAACTCTAGGGGGATTAGGTGCTTTAGCACCAATTATTTTCAGTCTCCCAGCTGCAACGGCGTTTGGCTGTACGTGACCTAAAGCTGTTACATCTGCTGCTGTGACACCTGGAAGGGAAGCTAAATCTTTTGGTTTAAAACCAAAGTACATCAAGTCGTTAATGGTTACAAAAACGAGGTTTGACCGTTTTTTACCACGAGTATAAGAAGACATAAATAACTGAATCTCTGTTTGTTTAATCAACGTTATTCGCCTCTGTTTGCTAGTAGCAACAGCAAGAACACATAGACAGAGACTAGAAAAATCTAAGTCACAATAGGCACTTTTAACTAACCTATGAAAGTTTAATTAGCAGTTATGATTTAACAATTAATTTTCAAAAACGGCATTTAGACCCCTAGGGGTCTAAAAAAAGACGACACTTTAATTAGCAAGAAAAAAACGCTTCAAAAAGCGATTATCAACGATGGAATTAATTATTTATCCATTGCTCTGTACGACGAGCAAGCGCACTATGCGTAGACGTTGGCGAAAAAAGAATTATGGTGTCAAACAACCGTATCGCTACGTACCCCAATACAGACTTATCAAACGCTTGATGCAAGAATTGGGATATACCGAGGTACAAGTGCGCCAACAAATATTTAACGAAAGACTTTGGCTACTACGTGAAGATTGGGGTGAGAATGCAATTACAAAAGCTGATGTGTAAATTAAGTACTTTCACTTGTATCTGCACCAATTTCTCGAATTTTTGGTCTTTGATTTAGAGGGCGACTATAAGGATGCAAATTATCAGTTATCCCCGGTTTAGCGATAAACCCTGATTCGGCACTTTCTACGAATTCGTCCCAGTCACTCTTTTTAGGTGGTGGCGGTGGCGCGTCTGGGTTGTTTGGGTTTGGCGGTGGCGGAGTTTTAGCCAAAGTATCAACCGCACTTGAAAGTTTTACCGCACCTTCAAGAATGTCTTTGATTTTGGTTAATGGGCTACTTGTGCCAATATTCCGAAAATTAGCAGCCCTGTACATAGCAGCCATTTCTAATATTGGTGCAATTAAATCATTTAGGTCGTTCTTGTCGTCATTATCCCAGCCTTTAACTTTAACTTCCCCAGGCTTGAGCATTTTATCTAGTTGAGACTCCCCAGGAACAAAAGTAAACGGTATTTGACGCTCAATCTGTTTACCTTTGTATCCGAGAAATTCTGCATTAGCAGCCCCATAATCCCTAGCCAAAATAGCTGATTGTTTAGCACTTCCCGCTTCAATCATGGCATTTACAGTTGCCACTAAATTAGCGGCTGATTCGCTTCGCAATACTAATAACAACCCTACTATTTCAGCAACTGCTTCAGCTAGATTTGGTATCGTGACCGTTTGCTGTTGATCACCCTGTTGAGTAAGGTCTGCATCTTTAATTTTTATCTCTTGTGGAAATTGCCCAAATTGAGCATTGGTTTGAATAACAGAGTAAGCAATATATTGAGCTAGACTGTCTATTTGTCGTGTCCCACTATTTTTCTTAACTAAACTATTTGGCACAGAAGCGGGTAACGGGCCAATTCTTTTTAATATCAATCTTAGCAGTTGGTCATTATTAGAATCATTGTTGCATTGACACATACATTCACAATCTTTCGGCGGCGGCGGTGGTGGGTCGTAATTTTCTAGTTTTTTGGCACTAGTTTGATATTCATCTACTTCTATAGAATACCCACTTCCATAGTAAGAAATGCCAGAAAAATCTTCAGAGTAGCCATCAATTGAAATTTGCCTACCTTCAAAATAAGATGGCACTTCTACAGGAAATATGGAGCTATCATAACTAAAAAAAGAATACTCTGTTTTAATCGTATTCCTTTTACTTTCTAAAATTAAATCATCTTCAGTATTAATGATTCTGGCGTATTGATTAATATATTGAGATGCCATAGCAGCAAAATAATTGCTACTACTTTCTACTTCTATACGCGGATAAACGGAAGCACCAACCGCGTAATAAACTTTAAAGCTTCCTGAAGCATTAGCGCTAAATTCTGCCGTTTTATCTTCATAATCGCTTGGCAGTGTTCCATCTAGATTGTTGATGTGGTTTTCAATTATAGGGATGCTCCATACACCTTGAGCGTATGCAACATTCATTTTAAAGCTATATTGAAAATTAAATGTTATGGAACAATTAGCAATAACATTTGTATCTAAATAAATATCAGTTTGAATGGGATATTGAATATTGATAACATCAACTTGATAGACTTCTTCCACCAATCCAATTGGCAAAGAAAAATTGCTAATAACGCCATCGTTATAACCATATTGCAAAGATTTATAAGTAATATAAAGCCCAGGCTCAACGATAGACTGATCCTCGTAATTATCTAAATTTGGATTATGTGGTGGTAGCTGTGGCGGTAAACGACATTCACCAGGAAATCTGTAAATAAATTGATAAATTGGTAGTTTTATAAAACCTAGTGATGGTGCAAATTGAATACCAATATTGCACTCATCCTGCACTTTTGATAATCCAAAATCTACAAAATCTCTTGTGAAAGGATTACCACCACAAAACGGACTATCCGGCCAGCGACCGCAATCAAATGGACTAACCGCGCCGCCAGGAGTAGCGTAAAAACCGCCGCCTACCGGGAATACTCCTGGTAATGGCGAATCTGCTTCCTGTGGCGGTTGCCAGCCGTCATTCTCTGGGGGTCTACGCTGTCGCGGTTGTTTCTGTTGGCGAACCATTGGTAAATCTCACAATCAAACCATAAGAGTCATTGTGTAAGCGTTGATATTTATCGCGCATTACTTCTAAATCAGTTTTACCTACAATGCGATAAGGCATTTTAAAATCAGCTTCATCATTCATATTTAAAATAATTCAATTCCAGAAACAACTGAATTTGAACTTGAAATTGCAGTAATTACACCTTTGTAATTAATTTCTTGGGTTGAATATTGAAAAATTCCGTAAGGTTTTAATACA
The DNA here is from genome assembly GCF_059384975.1 of Nostoc sp. C96. Lineage (NCBI taxonomy): Bacteria > Bacillati > Cyanobacteriota > Cyanophyceae > Nostocales > Nostocaceae > Nostoc > Nostoc sp. C96. The sequence continues at coordinate 6,328,791 of NZ_CM182020.1, forward strand.
ATTCCTCTGCCTATAAATGGTAATGTTCCTAAGTCCAAATAAATGTTGATGTCTGATTCATTAGAAATGATTACATTTTTTCTGTTTGGGTTTGCATCAAGCACGATGCAAACTTCATTGTTTACAGTTTTATTAAAAGGAACAGAATTATTGATTGGTGTGGGATTGTCGTCAATACAAATTTCTTTAATATAGCTCCCATGAATCGTTACAGTGTCGCCAGATTGAAGCAGCCCCCATCCTGCATCTTTTAGCTGTACTCCTAATCTGCCGTTCTTACCTAATTCAATGGCTAAATTTTGAGTATACAAGTCCATAATGTTGTACACCCTGTAAGGATACCCCGCAGGATTTAATAAGCTGATTGACCCTACTGGATACCAATTAATAGAATCTTCCGATACTAATAAATCTAATTGCTTTCTGGCTGAACTCCACTCTGTATTTAGTGATTTGTACAAAGCTTGCGTATTGCTATCCTCTAGCGTGATGTCTGGTAAATTAGCTTCTGGTAGGCTGCTAATTTTGACATAAGCCTTGAGGTTTTTTACAAAGATATTTTCACTGATAACTGTTCCGGTATCAACGCTGAAATCATTGTCAGTAAAAATAGGGTAAACATTGGAATTACTATTAACATCTAACTTCAGAACAATTGGTTTGGCTTCATTGATAGTAGATATCGCCATGATGTTTTTTTAAGGTCATATTTGATTGTTCCCAGAAAAGTAATTTTGGTTTTACTGGGCTGACAATATGACAATTATCAATTGGGCGTATCTTCCAGTTTTATGTAAAAGCGGTAGTTGCGCTGAGGACGTGAAACTATTGCTATGGATAGTATTGGCTTACTTTTAGCTATTAGCTAAAAAACAAAATATTCCGATTTAACTTATCACCTTGGCTAAACCGGAATATGAAAAGAGGAGATTTTACAATGAAAAATAATAGGTGTGGGCAAGCATCTATTCTGACTGACGCTGAATATTCTAAGTTACGACGACAGTTAAAAACTCAGAAATATAAACTGCTTTTAGATTTGGCATGGTACACCGGGGAACGTTGGGGGGCAATTGTTCAACTTCGGGTGAGTGATGTTTATAACGCTGATGGTTCACCACGAGAAGCTATTACTTTTCGTTCGTCAACTCGCAAGCGTCGGCCTGATGGCAGTAGAGAAACTCGCCAAGTTCCTGTACATCCGGTTTTAGCTGAATCACTTGCTAGTTACAAGCCGGGTGATAGCTTGTGGCTGTTCCCCAGCCGGGACGGCCAAAAGTGTGTGACTTGGCGTAATGCCTATGACATTTTGCAGCGTGCCTGTGAAAAAGCTGGTTTTGCGGCTAAGGGTATCAGCACTCACTCAACCCGCCGGACGTTTATCACCAAGCTGCATCGTAACGGTACAAGTCCTTACACGATTAAGAAAATTACGGGACACCGTGATTTTAAGGCTTTGGAACGTTACATCGATATTGACGCTGACCAAATCAAAGGAGCGATCGCCACACTATGAACCGTGAACTATTCAAAAAAATCGAAGAATTGTATGTTCGGGCTGTTCTCGCAGACTGGCATCCTCATGATTTAGCCAAAGCACTAGAGGAGATGGCCAACATGGCCTGGGATGAAGTTGATGAACTTTACCCACAGTCAATGCTTCCGTGACACAATAGCAGCTAAATAACTCTACTGAGTAACATCTAACTGTGCGATCGCACCACTTCAAGGCGATCGCATTTTTTATCCTCTACAATCAAGCTGAAATATTCATTTTTTGCGATCGCTCTTTACCGTGTTCATGCGATGGCTTCGCCAACGCCAAGGGCGAACGCATTTTTCATTGAGACTTAATGCTATCTACTAGCAATAAAATTTTTGCTTTTAAACACTTTTCATGGATGAAGCAACGAAAAATCAATACTTTCAGCATGGACAGCAGCTTCTTGAAAAATGGCGATCGCCCAAACTACCTTATTGAGAATGCTTGACACTAGGAATATAGGAGACTTAGCGCCAGGAGCGAATGAGTTTTTCAATCTCCGCAGGGGTTTGACCATCAGCTATGGCCTCCTCGATGGCCAATTTGCGATCGCGTGCAGCTGGTGAACTGACCGAACCAATGTAGCGGCGGTGTAATTTTCTCCCCTCCATCCACATATAGCGGTAATACCAATATTTATTACCAGAACGCTCAACCCAGTATTTTTCTACCCAGTGGTTATCGTGTTGGGGAGCAGATTTTTTTGTATGAAATTTGACTAAGTTATTAGTATTCGCACTTTCTTCAGTGATGCTGGTTACTTGCTCCCCAACACTTTCACACGGAGACATTGCATTTACATACTTGAGCAATTCAGGATATTTGTTCTGCCATTGCTTCCAGGCATATTCATATTGTTCGAGTGTTTGGTAATCGTCTGGGTCTGGTGGTTCTTGAGTTTCGTCGTAGTTGGTAAACGCTTCCAGGTTGAACAGAGTTAGCTGATTCATAACTCACCCCAAGCTTCCCAGTAACGCCACTCCAAGCAGTTGATTAACCAGCCTGGAGGATTAAATATTTGCTCCGCGGCGCTGCGGATTTTGTAAACGCCAATGGCGGCCAGTACATCATCAAGGGAGTAATTAAAGATTTTGGCGGGTTTCTCTGGGTGATAAAAAATACCTGCCTCAGAACAAACTGCGAGTATCTCCCCTTTCGCGGCTGCACTAGTAGAAGAATTGCTGCTGCTGTTAACCTCGTCTTCGACTGATTGCGGGTTTGAGGGTTGTGAAGTGAAATTTTCTTGACGGTTTTGATAATTTTTTTTCGGCTTGAGCCATTCCAGAGGTCTTGTAACTATTCGGACAATTCGCCACGTAAATTGTTTGACTAGCTGCACTACTCGCAGTTCAATAAGTTGGGCTAGGGCATTTTTGAGGGTTGGTCTGGTGTAACCTTTGCCCCGGTGTTTAGTTACCCATTCGTTGAATTCGGCTAAGTCTGGTTCTGTTTCTTCAGCGATTCCCTGGCGTACTAGCCACTGCCACAGAAGTTTGGCCGCGGGGACAATTTTATTTTCTAGGCAGAATGCGTCGTGTTGCTCCGTCCACTGGGAGTTTTGTAATTTGGTATTTCCTGGCATAATTCTTTTAGGTAGAAACAAGCCACTCCGCGCGGGGTGGTTTTTAGTTTTTAAAAATTGATGGGTGTTTTACCAAGTCCACCAAATTGGTTCTGGTTCGTAGTCTTTCGGTGAGGTGTGGTCAAGGTGGCACAGTCCATCTTCTTCGTCGTAGTCTACGTTTGTCCCAAATTCCCGGTGAGGATTGTAAGGGCAGGTTGAACACCTTAGCTCGAAAACGGGTGGATTATCACAGAGTTTGGCGTTGCCGCGTCTGCGTAAGTGTTTACATTTGGTCATTGGTCATTAGTCGTTAGTCATTAGTCAACTGCGATCGCACACAGAAAACAGCACCAACGCGATCGCATTAAAAAACCGTCCTCACCTCATAGGCAAAGACGGTTTAATCTTCTTGCTCTTGGCTCATAATTGCTTGTATCTCAGTCCTAAGAGCAGCTACGTTATCAACAAATTTTTTCTTAGTTTCAATTGATTCTTCTAACCGCGCCTTCAGTCTCCCTTGATGTGCGTCCACATATTCCAGGTGTTGCTGCTCAATCTCCAGAAGACGCTCTAAGACTTTAGCAAAGTTTGGGTGTCCTTCTGCGAAGAACTGGCTAATCCAATTTTGGCACGCAACGCATCCCTCATAATCTGGGAACGAGTTGTATCCATTTGCTTCGCTATTGGCTCCAGTTTGTCCCACTCCTCCTTGTCCGCCCAAAAAGTCACTCTGTAAGGATTTTTCAGTTCGTTTGGTCTTACCATGCTTGGTTTCCATAACATATTTCTCTCTATTGTATGAACAAAATGGTTTTGTGTGAACAAAACTACTAACAGGCTTGACAGTTATATTCATACATTATAAATTGAAAAAGTTAGATATGAACAAAACAAATCGCTCCCCCCTCACCCTTGCTTAATGCCCGTGAGGGCAAAATCAGGAGCCACCACCGCAGCACTAGGCGAATTGCCACCGCAGCGGAAACAACCTAAAACTCACAATTCACACAGAAATTCTTTGGTGCTTCACACTTCACAGTTGCACCTATACAGTCATGTCCTTTAGTTGGAGGTATTTTTAGACGCAAAACTCACATACAAGTAACCGAAAATTATAGGTTTTCCACTGTTCGCCAGTGTTATACCTCACTGGCGATTCCTTGATAATCAGCTTTTGTAAATCGTTCCGTTCACACCAGCACAAGCGTTTGTGTTTAGTTTGTGCTGGCTTTTTTAGGAAAAATATATGAGCTACCGTACTGAGATTAGACCGTGGGCAATTTTCAACTGTCGCTTATCGGGTAATATCTGCGTTGCCAGATTTCGTACCCGTTCTGATGCCGATGCTTATATGACTATTCTGCGCCAGCTATCCCCTAGCGGGAATTTTGAGGTGGTTTTTGATCAACTTGTTGAGGTTAAAGGATAGCCGCCATTGCAAAAGGCGATTGCACTCAGGAAATGCGAATCGCCTTTGATTGAAATTGCCACTTCTTGACAAGTAAAAAATATCACATTGCTATGGAAATCAAAAGCATTACATACGAGCGAGTTCTCAACCTGGGAAATTACGAAAACAAGAAATTGCAACTGTTTGCGGAAGTGATAGAGGGGGATGACGTAGAAGAGTCCATCTCGCGTGTTATGGAAACGGTCGAGCGCAAAATCCGTGAAGAACAAGAAATTGGACTTGTTGCCCGAATCAGGACATTAGAGACGAAGGCCAGTAATCTCAGGCAAGAAATTTCCTACCTTGAAGAGAAGCTGGGAGAACTTAAAAATCAACAAGATAATTTGACCGGGATAGAGCCGGATAGTGATGCTTCCCTTGGTGGTTTCTAACGCCCATTTTTGATGCGATCGCAGTGAGGAGAATGAAGCCGCTGCGATCGCGATTTGTACCACACCAAATTTACCATGATCATTTCTGTGCCAACAATATACAGCTGTCACTTACCGTCTGGTGGCTGGCTAAATTTAGCCCTAGTTCGTCAACTAGAAATTGATGAAGGCATCGCCAGAATCACTTGGTCAAATGGCAACATTCAAAATTTCCAATTTCCCGAAGACGTAGACGCAATCGCCCAAGCTTGGCAAGAAGCTGCTGCAAGAGGACAACATGATGACCAAACATGACACCTGGGTAAAACTCAAACCCGGAAATCCTTACGAACCAATCTTAGAACTGTTCCCCGATGGCATGATTCCCATGCGTGACCCGTTCCCAATGGAACGACCAACCGGGCCAAACAAAGAACAAATTGCCCTGTGGATTGTGGATTTAGAAAGACTTAGTAGTATTCAAATTCAATCCATTGCCCGACTCATCGCCAGCGCCAGGAATGCTGATGTGAATGAAGTTGCCGCTGAAGCTGCTGAACGTAACGGCTTTGCTATGAGTGAGGTTTGGGTTGAATCCATGCAGTGCTGGGAGGAAGGTTTCGCCCGTGCTAAAGAACTCGCTGATTTTCTCGAAACCGCACCACCACCCGGAACGCCCGAAGGTCGAAAAGCTTGGGCCGATTTTGCCGATGACCAGTATGAGCGATGGATTTACGGCGATGAGGAACCGCCAGCAATCAACAGCATTGAGGACATTGACCCCAGGTTAAGAACACCTGAACTAGAACAAGCTTTTCAGAGCCTCCAAGTTGAGCAACAACTTTCTAATTACTCAATTCTTGATGTACTAACCGGACGGGCAATGGTCGATATTCTCAACAACACTAACCCTAATAACACCTATTCAATTATTGACTGGGGTGAAGAAGATTACGAGGACGATGAAGTTTATGAGTGATATCAAATTTATCGTTTATCACGATTTAAACCATGAAGATAAACACGGTTTTTCTAGTCCTAGTTTTCAACCTGGAGAACAAACTTTAGTAGTTCGTGAACAAATTATTCCTGGGGCTTTTGGTTATCCAGATATGTTTATCCGCCACATCAATATAATTTTTCAGCAACAAGCTTATCTCATAGTTAGCATGACTGATTATGAGCTAGACGATATTAAAAGATTAGAAATTACTACTGGTGGCTTGAACTTTTTACGACAGCAATAACCGCCTGATGATGGCTACTTGACTCAGTAGCCGAAACGCTGGCATCACTGCCAGCGTCGCGGGTTGAGTCCAAATCAATTCCGCCCCAAGTTGTTAGGAAGTGGGGAGTTAAAGATGAATCGCACACCTTTGGGTGTGTTGGCATTTTCAAGCGCACCTTTCCTAATAACTACTGGGTTATAAACCCAGCGTTAAGAGTGAATCGCGCCCCTAATCTGTGGGGTGTTAGGAGGATTCGAGCGTCAAATCTGGGTCTTTTAACTTATCCGTAGTGCCAATACGGAAGCCAAATAAACTCCAATTTATTCGCGGAACCATGACAATTAAATCGATTACAACCTTGGGGGTTGATGTTAGTAAATCAAGCATCACTTGTCATATTTTATCACAATACCCCATAGGAGGTTTAAAGAACTATTGGCAGAAAAATAGAAATAAATCTAACAATTTATTTCCTAGTTTTTACTCTAGTCCTAAACCTAAAAGCAATCAAAAATCAGCGTATGATTTTGTTAATTACATCAAGACTCATCAGCCCGATGTTGCCATTTTAGAACCGACAGGAAATCATTACTCTAGGTTATGGTCAAGGATTCTTGAAACTTTAGGAGTTAAAATTCTCTGGGTTGGTCACATCGAATTACGCCGCTATCGTGGTGGTAAAAACCTGCCGAATAAATCAGATGCAGCTGACGCGCTGGCGATGGCTGCTTATGGTTTAGACCAGGAAAATTATTTAGAAACTGGTGAATTAAACCCACGCCAATTTTTAATGCACCGCCCACAGGTAATAGACCAACTGCGGGAACTTGTACAGCAACTCGAACACCTTAACCGTGTTCAATCTCCAATCATCAACTACAACCGTCAGGTTTTGGCTTGGCAATTCCCAGAAAAAGCTCATAGCGATTCTAGAAGTACAAAACCTGGAAATGTGCCGCCGCTTTGGGGTTGGTTAGCAGAACGTGAACCGGAAGTATACCCGCAAAGTTACAAGTCGCTCACCAAACAGTACCAGGAGTCAGTAGCAGTAGAATTTGGTTTTACAATTGACCCTATTACCCGACTGCACGCTGATTGGCTTTGTGACATTGATCTAGAAGAACAACGCCTGGAGTCAGAGCTAAAACTGTTAATCAATAATGAACAGTTCAAAGCCTACAATCAAATTTTTGATCAGTTTGGCTTTGGTTTGAGGATTCGGGCAAGGTTGCTGAGTCGCATTTACCCGTTTGAAGCATTTCTAACTGACGGTAAACCGTTAATTGAAAGGGAAGTGCGGGAAGTGAAGCGTAAAGAAGTTAGCCGTGAAAATGGTAAATCTGTAGTTAAGTTTCTCCCTGGCGATGTGAAGCGAGTTAAACGTAATCGCTCAAGGGATGCTTTTAAACTGCGGCTAGGTATGGGTACTGTTCTGGAGCAATCCGGGGACAAGTTAGTTGAAAAAGGTTCTGGTAGTGCTTTATGTAGAAAAAACTTCTGGCAACACGTCATCACCAAAATTGAAGTTGATGGTCGCTTGCCCAATACACCAATTGGTGATGAAATTACCCTTTACAAAAACACGCTCAAAAACAACGTTGATGCTTCTGGTAGGCAACTGCTTAACGGTAAGCACTTGCAATCCAAACTCAGTTCTAAGGTTGCCAATATTTTGTTTAGAGAGTTGTTGAGAGCGATCGCCAGTTCATGATCATAAATAGCTGATGCTCAACCCCACTCTATCAAAGTGGGGTTTTCAAGTCTTACGTAGGTTGCCTAGAGTGAAAATGCAACTTCAAAAGCTGTAATTTCGTCTCATATTTTGTCTTAATTATTTTCGCTTGTCCCGAAACTATTATCAGAAATGCTTATGATGACTTGGAAAGGTTTTGCAGCAAATTATCGTCAGTGGCGACGTAGTTGGTTATACCCAATAATTTCGGTGGTGGTCGCCCTGAGTTTGTGTCTGAGTACTCCCTCACCTGGACGAGCTATAGATTTATTACCGCTGTTGTTCCAAGGAGCGCAAATACTTCAGCTATCTAATATATCCGATCGCCAAGAAGTGGAACTGGGTAAACAGATGAATGATGAACTCAAAAATGGGGAAATTCGTCTGTACCGAAATGAAGCAGTGAATCGTTATGTGCAGGAAATTGGTCAAAAATTAGCAGCCAATAGCGATCGCCCCAATCTTCCCTATACTTTTCAGGTAGTAGAAGATAATTCTGTGAATGCTTTTGCCACTACTGGGGGTTTTGTTTATATCAACACTGGGTTACTCAAAACTGCCGACAATGAAGCAGAACTAGCCAGTGTGATGGCTCATGAAATTGGTCACATTGGTGGTAAGCACTTAGTTAAACAAATGCGACAAAGAGCGCTTGCTAGTGGGGTGGCTACAGCCGCAGGTTTAGACCGGAATCAAGCGGTAGCTATTGGTGTGGACTTAGCCCTCAACCGTCCTCGTAGTCGTCAAGATGAGTTTGATGCTGATAAAAGAGGTTTAAGAACTTTAACAAGAGCAGGCTATGCCCAATCAGGTATGGTTTCCTTTATGCAAAAGCTGTTGAAAAGTGGTTCTGGCCCAACGTTCTTGAGTACACACCCGGCTACAAGCGATCGCATTACTAATCTCAAACGTGCAATTAACGCTCAACCTAGTAGTAGGCGTGATGGCTTAGATAATGCTGCTTATCGAGCTAATATCCGACCGTTAGTTTAGTTTTATTTTATTGTGCAATCAACAACCAAACACTATGCTCGCTGCGGATGGCGGCGAGCTTTGATTTGGGAAGGCTCAACCGTAACTACCCCATCTTCTAAAGCTAAGGTACGCACACAATCTTGAAAAACATTCACTTGATAAATTAGCTGATTGGTAATATCTAATCCAGTTAACCAACCACTGCGGGGATGATAGGCTCCGGTATCTATATCTAGCCAGCCTCTACCTTCGGCTAGTTTACCGGGAGTAACGTTTGGTAAAGTAAAAGTGATAGTATGCCCAACAATAATGAGCTTATCAGGAAAATACGGCTTTTCTATCCCGTGAAATTCGTCTCTAATCCAGCAAAACTGATCGGCCGTTTGTTCGGCTAAAGGCATATTAGGGTTTAATCCGGCGTGAGTTAACCAAATGTCACCCAAATCGAGATAAGTGGGCAGCGCTTGAAACCAATCTAAATGGTCTTGGGGAACAGTAGATGTTTGGTAACTGCTGAGGGTTGCTTGTCCGCCGCTGTATAGCCAGGCTTGCATAGCTGGTGGAGGAACATTTTTTTGGGTGAGAATATTCAATAACATCTGCTCGTGGTTGCCTAGCAGACAGGGATAATTATTCTGTTTGACAAAGTTAACTACATGGTAGCTGTGGGGGCCGCGATCAATTAAGTCGCCGAGAAAATAAACTTGATCATTTGATGTTGGTGCGATCGCCTCTAACAGAGTCATCAAGCCTTCATAATGGCCATGCACATCCCCAATAACTATTCGCCGTTGCCTAGTTTCGCTCATCTGCTTTTAACTGGAATAAAATCAGTTTAATATTTTTGCTACAGTATAAGCGCTGGTTATTCCGTAAATAAAGATAAATATTACTTGAGTAAATTTAAATTTTATTTGAAGTCTTATCTGTATCAAACACGCTACATCTGCAAACACACGTTATAGCAGGAGGTGAGGTAGCCCCCGTCTTGGCGGTTCCCGTCGATGGGGGACTGCCGAACCCGAAGGGCAGGAAGCAGGACGCAGCAAGAAAAGTCTTATTATTCCTGGCATTCCAGCTTTCCAATTCTCCTAACATATCTGATATCATGTCCGGCAAATCAGTTATTATTCAACACATCTGTGCAGAAAGACAAAATTCTTTCTCCCCCTGCTCCCTGCTCCCTGCCCCCTGCGGTTTTGATGATAAGTCTTTTACCGGACATGATATGACTACCGCCATAACACTAAAAAGTTGCTTTACATTAGCTTAAAATTTAGGCTGTTGTGTTTATTTAGTTTGCCCAATGTCTGAACAATTTTCTCCCGAAATTAGCTCACGCATCTGCACTCACATGAACGAAGATCATGCTGAAGCGGTACTACTATATGCAAAAGCTTTTGCTAGTGTCACAGAGGCGACAGCCGCCCAAATGCTATCAATTGATGCCCAAGGTATGGATTTAAGCGCACAAGTAAATGGAGAAACGACACCAGTGCGTATCCAATTTGACCATGTTTTAGCTGATGCAGAAGATGCCCATCAAACCTTGATTGCGATGGTAAGACAGGCGCGGGTGACAGGTGACAGGTGATATCGTGTCCGTTAAAAGACTTATCATCAAGACCGCAGGGTGCAGGGGGAGGAAAAGTTTTGTCTTTCTGCACAGATATCCTGAATCATAACTAATTTGTCGGATATGACAGAGTTAAAAGTTTTGTGCAGTTGTTTTAATTACCTTGGTTATGGCAAAAATTATTTATTCAATCAATTCGCTTTGTAATAACCAAAAACCGCTGTAAGTCATCCCAGAATCATCGGGTTGAATTAACAAAAAGTGTAATCCTCGACTTTGTTGTTTACGCTGTTCATAAACTTTGGCGGCGGCGGTGACTTCAGCATCTTCAAAGGTGGCTAATACCCATCTATCAACCAAACCGGCTTCTAAAATTAAACCATCGGGCGCACCAGCTATGTAATTTAAAGCTACAGGTTTGGCTGTGGCTAACCAACGTGCCAAACGCATAGATTGCCTACCGCCATAAATTACTACACCAGGAACGGGTGTTGTTGAAGCTAAACCCAGATTTATAGGTGTAAGAAATTCTGGCATAGATAAGATAGGAATAGGGCGATCGCTAAATTCCGTTTCTAAATCCCCAGCTGCTAAAGTTGCAAACCGCCACTGTTCACCCCAAAGATTTTCCGGTAATGGTAAGGGTGCAGGTTTTTCTAAACTAAAACCTGCTTGTCTTTCTTCTAACCACTGTTTTAATGCAACAGTCCTGCGGGTTGCTTCTACTGCAATACCTAAATTGCGTCCGGCTGTTTCAATTAAACTTAACGACTGTGGCCGAAACACTTGTATTAAATCTGGTAATTCTTCAGTTGCGGCTTGTTGGATTTGAGCAGTTACCCAATTTGAATTTGCCTCTGACTGCAAACAGGTAGCTATATACTCAAAACTACGATTTGCATCACAAATCAACAACTCCCACAATACTTGTCCAGATGTATCTTGTTGCGAACTCCGATAAAAATCAGCTTGCCATATACGCATATTAGTTAATAGCTCAGATTACACATAATAATGAAGTATTATGAAGTGACAAAAAAAGGGGTGGTTAACCCACCCCTCTATTGAACCAGGAAAATTACGATTCTTTTAAGACTCTATAGCAATACCTTAGCCAAAATAGGTTCAACACGGGCAGCAATTTCTGGGACATACACCTGTGATACGTAATCAGCAATCATTCTATCTGTATTGAACAGAGGTGCATTGGTCTTAATTGATGTTTTCATCATCTGTATCCAGCGATGGGGAATACCCTGAGCATCTTGGTCGTAATATAGGGGAACGATTTCTGACTCTAAAAGCTGATACAGTGATTGAGAATCTATGCGGTCTTGCAATTCTTGGTCGCTGGTGTGAGCATCTTCACCAATTGCCCAACCGTTAATGCCTTTACCGTCTGCACCAGTTAGATAACCTTCACACCACCAACCATCTAAAACGCTGCAATTGAGTCCACCGTTAAAGCAGACTTTTTGACCGCTTGTCCCGGATGCTTCGAGGGGACGACGGGGGTTATTTAACCAAACATCAACGCCTTGAACGAGTTTTTGTCCGGTGTAAATGTCGTAATCTTCAATAAAGGCCACACGATGGATAATACCTGAATTATGGCACCACTCCATTAAGCGTTGGATAATGCGTTTACCTTCTTCATCGGCTGGGTGAGCCTTCCCGGCAAAGATAATCTGAACTGGACGTTGGGCATTGCCAAAAATTTTCACAGCCCGTTCGGCATCCCGTAAAATTAAATCACCACGTTTATAAGGGCTAAAGCGCCGCGCAAAGCCAATGGTGAGGATATTCGGGTCAAGCAAATTATCAACCGCTTGAATACTTTGATGAGCTTCACCGCGCTGTTCTCGTGATTTTTTGACTTTATAACGAGTGTAGGCAATGAGTCTTTCTTTGAGTATTTGATGTCTTGTCCAGAGTTCTGCGTCAGGAATGTCGTCAACTTTCGCCCACATCTGGGGATCAATGGCATGAGTTTTCCAGTCTTTTCCTAAATACTGGTCATATAAGTCTGCTAGTAAAGGTGCAGTCCAAGTGGGTGCATGAACGCCATTGGTAATGTAACCAATTGGTACTGTGTCTTCTGTATGTTGTGGATAGAGGACTGTCCACATTTTGCGGGAGACTTTGCCGTGTAGTTCGCTTACGCCGTTGCAAGCACGACACATCCGCAATGCTAAAACGGTCATACCAAAGGGTTCCCAAGGGTCGCCTAGTCGTCTAGCACCCAAGGCTAAAAATTGTTCGCGGGATAGTCGCAGTTGCGGCCAGTATTGGGCAAAGTATGAGTCGATTAAATCAGGTGAGAAGACATCGTGACCTGCGGGAACAGGTGTGTGGGTGGTAAAGACACAGCTTTTCTTAACGCTGGCCTCAATATCGTAGAAGGATTTGCCTGTACTTTCAATTTCTTGGCGGGCAATTTCTAGGGTACAAAAGGCGGCGTGTCCTTCGTTGAGGTGATGCACAGAGGGTTTAATTCCCAAGGCTGTTAACGCCCTAACGCCACCAATTCCTAAGACGACTTCTTGGGCGATGCGAGTTTCTAAATTACCGCCATACAAGTGACCTGTTAGCCAGCGGTCGATGGGATCGTTGTCTTGGCGATCGCTATCTAGTAAATATAAAGTTACCCGCCCAACTTGTACTTGCCAAATTTGAACTTTTACCTGGCGTTGGCGAATTTCTATCTGGATGGTAAGTGCTTCCCCTTGTTCGTTTTTAATTAACTCTAGGGGCATTTTATGAAAGGGATTATCCAGATAATAATCTTCTTGCCAACCGTTGCGGTTCAAACGTTGGCGAAAGTAACCTTGGCGATATAACAAGCCAACGCCAATCAAGGGTACACCCAAATCTGAGGATGATTTCAGGTGATCCCCGGCTAAAATACCCAAACCACCAGAGTAAACGGGTAGAGATTCATGGATGCCAAATTCAGCACAAAAATAAGCAATGGGATGTTCGGCAGAAACTTGCGGTGCGACTCGACTCACCCAAGTGTCTTTCTGCGCCATATATTGGTCAAATTCTTGGACTAAAGCAGAAATCTGCTTTAGGTAAAGGGGGTCTTCGGCTAATTGGGTCAAGCGTTCGTAACTGGCTGATTCTAAAATCGCTACTGGGTTATGCCCACAACGTTCCCATTCTTGGGGATCAATGGTTTGAAATAAAGATATGCGATCGCTACTCCAACTCCACCAATAGTTATAAGCTAAATCTGCTAAACGCTTGAGGGGAAAAGGCATCTTTTCGCTTAAACGTAACGCTGCGGTCATTGCACTGCTGTTAGCCATACAAGTCTTAAGCTCTCTCTTAACTTTTTCGATTTCACTCATCATCTGCTTTCATATAGTTACCTTCAGGTTGATTGCGCCGGAGTCTTCTTATGTGAATTCTCCCCTGAAGACGAAGCAGGTTATCTCATCAATACTCTGCCAATATTAATGATTTTTCTTTCTCTGACTTTTTTAGTATTATCCCTGGTTCAACAACTTTTGCACATCAATTTGCATCACTTTTGTTTACAAAAATTTTTGTATTATTAACTTTTGTTTCAATACAATTATTTGTCACAAAATTATGATTTTCCCAAAAAGTCAATTATGCAAAAATTTGCTGATTTCTTTACTCATGAATTACAAAAACCTCAACTTTGGTTTGGGGCGATTGAGGAGAAAGCCAAAACTGATAATTTCTGAAAGTTTTTATTTTTTAGGAGACAATTTTGTGTATGTAAGAAACAGTGAGCAGCAAAGAAGGCACAGAAAAATTTTATGAGCTTCATATAAATACAAAAGGGAGAAAGAAAAAGAAAGCTGTCATGACAAATTTCCTCTTCTTTCTCTTCCTTAGCTTGTCTTCAAACCTTTGCTTTTATCAGAATGTAAATTTACATTCTACTGAACTCTATCTAAGAGTAGCTTAAACTTGAAGTTTCTCAGTGTGTATCTATAATATGGCAGAGATGATAAATCTACTTTAATGTGGATGCGATCGCTAAAACAATCAATATGATTAATGATGAGTTTACTAGAGCTAAAAATCGTTAATTAAAGTTTCCATTTTTAATTTTCAGAATCAGATTAATATTAAACAACTGCATCAGTCCCGTTGCTAAAAGAACTTATACATTATGCCGCAATATTTTGGAAAACTCCCCACTACAAACCAACCGTGGAAAACACTTGGCGCAGGGGAATTGGTAAACAAAAATGAGCGCAGTATTTATTTTGCATCTGGTGATTCGCGCCTCAGTGTCAGCATAATTGCCGCGAATTTAATTCGGGTGCGTTTTGCACCCACAGGCGAATTTTTGCCTCGTCGTCCTTGGGCGATAACTATGGATGATAGTGAATGGGAACAAGTATTTTATGAAGTACAAGAAACTGATACAACTTTAGAAATTACAACAGAAAAAATTCGCATCTGTATCCAAAAGCAAAATTTTCATCTTAGCTGCTTTGATTTAGCGGGTCGTCCTTTTGCTGAAGATGCAGATATGGGGATTGGTTGGCGTTTAGGTGCAGTTGCTAACTGGAAAAAAATTGCCCCCGATGAACATTTTTATGGTTTTGGTGAACGCACAGGCTTTTTGGATAAACTCAGTCAAGTTAAAACAAACTGGACAGTTGATGCTTTAGATTACGATGCACTCACCGATGAAATGTACCAAGCGATTCCATTTTTTATGGCGTTGCGTCCCCATGTTGGCTACGGCATTTTTTTGAATACCACCTTCTGGAGTCAATTTGATATCGGTGCAGCCCAACCAGGTGTGTGGAAAATGGAAACTCGCGGCGGGGAGTTGGACTATTACATTATTTACGGCCCTGAACCTGGGGAAATTCTTTGCACCTATACTCAGTTAACCGGGAGAATGCCTTTACCGCCCAAGTGGGCTTTAGGCTATCACCAATGTCGTTGGAGTTATGAATCAGAAACTGTGGTGCGAGAATTAGCACAGGGATTTCGTCAGCGGCGCATTCCTTGTGATGTGATTCACTTGGATATTGACTATATGCGCGGTTATCGCATCTTTACTTGGAGTCCTACCCGTTTTCCTCACCCAGCACAATTAATTGGAGACTTAGCAAAAAATGGCTTTAAAACAGTTACGATTATTGACCCTGGTGTGAAGTATGAGCCAGAAGCTAATTATCACGTTTTTGACCAAGGATTAGCTAACGATTATTTTGTGCGGAAGGCTGATGGGGCGCTGTTTCACGGTTATGTTTGGCCAGAAAAAGCTGTGTTTCCTGACTTTATGCGGACGGATGTACGTCATTGGTGGGGGAATCTGCACAAAAGCCTGACAGATATTGGTGTTGCAGGTATTTGGAATGATATGAATGAACCTGCGATTGATACTCGTCCCTTTGGGGATGGTGGGGAGAAGATTTGGTTTCCCTTAGATGCACCACAGGGGGAAGTAGAGAATTTTGCTACTCATACAGAGGTACATAATTTGTATGGGTTGATGATGGCGCAGGCTTGTTGGGAAGGGTTGCAGCAACATCGTCAACAAGAGCGATCGTTTGTATTAACTCGTTCGGGGTATGCTGGGGTGCAGCGTTGGTCTTCTGTGTGGATGGGAGACAACCATTCTTTGTGGGAACATTTGGAAATGTCCCTACCCATGCTTTGCAATATGGGACTTTCGGGCGTGGGGTTTGTGGGTTGTGATATTGGCGGATTTGCGGGAAATGCAACGGCTGAACTGTTTGCTCGTTGGATGCAGGTGGGAATGCTTTACCCCTTGATGCGCGCTCATTCTGCCATGTCTACAGCGCGTCATGAACCTTGGGTATTTGGCGATCGCACTGAAAATATCTGTAGAGAATATATTAATCTGCGTTACCAACTTTTGCCTTATATTTACAGTTTATTTTGGGAAGCAGCCACCACAGGCGCACCAATTTTAAGACCGTTACTCTACCATTTTCCTAACGATCCTCAAACTTACACCCTTTACGATCAAGTACTTTTAGGCTCATCACTCATGGCTGCGCCAATTTACCGTCCTGGTGTGGAACATCGAGCAGTCTACTTACCCGCAGGTACTTGGTATGACTGGTGGAGTGGCGAATGTTATCAAGGCGCAACTCATATTTTGGCGGATGCACCCCTCGAAAAAATGCCCCTTTATGTGCGTGGTGGTGCAGTAATTCCCATGCAGCCAGTGATGCAATATGTGAATGAATTACCACCTGATGAAATTCGCTTGCGGGTTTGGCCTGGTAATAGTGAATATAGTTTTTATGAAGATGATGGGCAAACATTTGCTTACATCAATCAAAATTTTTCCCTCAGAAGAATTAACGTACTGACACAGACCAATCAAATAATAGTCAACATAAGTATGCGCGAGGGAAAATGGACACCACCACAGCGGCAAATAATTGTAGAAGTTGTAGGCGTAGGCCAGCAGCAATTTATCGATGATGGTCAAGAACAAAGCTTGTTATTTTAATTAGCAATAAGATTTGGCTAGGAAAATCATTTGTGTAGCGAGGGAAGAAGAAAGAAGTAATCAAGATGGAGATAGATAGCAGCGCCAAAATTAAATCAGAGTCATATTATAGATAGATGAAAAGATAGCCAATTAATACTAATATCCCAAAGGAACAATAAAAGATGTAAAACTATAAAAAACTCAAATTTCAGCACGCTAGTCTAGTTAGAGATGCAGTGACAAAAATATCAATGCTAAACAGCAAACGCTTGCAACTGCAAGATGTACGGAATTCAATAGTGGTCAAGGTTGCAGCAGCGATCGCCATCCTCACAGGTAGTTTTGTCTTATTTGGGTGGATGTTCGACATTGAATTTCTCAAAATGGGGAACAACCCTAGTTTGTTCACCATGAAGGCCAACACAGCGCTGTGTTTTATCTTATTAGGTATGTCGCTGTGGTTGTCACAAATCAACAAAAACAAGCAGACTGATGTAGATTTTAGACAGAAACTCAAGCGCAGACGGCAAGTTATTTATTTATGGCTGGCTAGAGCATTGAGTTTAATACCAATCATAATTGCCTTACTGACAATTATTCAATATTTATTTGGCAGAAATTTTGGAGTTGACGAGCTACTGTTTCGGGACACACAAACTCCTTTATTGACATCTTATCCAGGCAGGATGGGATTAAATACAGCAGCTAACTTTTTTTTCCTGGGCTGTGCTTTAGAAATTTTAATTTATCGAAAAAGCGAACGCCGCCATTGGTATAGTCAAATTTTGACGCTGATGGCTGGGGTGATTTCCTTAGAAGCGCTCATCGGCTACACCTACAAAATCAAAATTCTCTATAGTCTCTTTGCTAATGGAACACCGATGGCATTACACACAGTATTACTGTTTAGTGTGCTGTGTATGGGAATTCTCTGGTCAAATGTAGACCAAGGATTTATGCGCGTAATTACCAGTGAAAATTATGGCGGGTTACTGGCGCGTCGTTTATTAATAGCGGCGATCGCTGTTCCGCTATTATTAGGCTGGTTGATTGTTCAAGGCCAGCGAGCCGGACATTATGATCCGGATTTTGCTATAGCAGTGTTTGCACTAATTTTAATTATTATTTTTGCTCTGTTGATTTGGCAATGTGCCGCAGTGGTAGAACGCCTGTGGTTCAACAACGAACGCACGCAAACAGCCCTGAGAACCTATGAAGAAAAACTCAAAAGTTTCGTAGATGCGAACGTCATTGGTATCTTGTTTGGTGATGTGTACGGCAATATTCACCAAGCAAATGACGAATTTCTCAGAATGGTTGATTATACCCGCGAAGATTTACTCGCAGGTCAATTGAAGCGGGATACCATCACACCGCTAGAGTATCAGCATTTAGATGAACAAGCGATCGCCGAAGCCAAAGCAAATACTAATGGCGCTTGTACACCATATAAAAAAGAATATCTTCGCCAAGATGGTAGCCGCATACCAGTGTTAGTTGGTTACGTATTAGTGGGAGAACAACAGCAAGAATCTGTAGCCTTTATTCTGGACTTAAGCGAACGCCAACAAGCACAAGAAAAAATCCTGGAACTAAATCGAGATTTACAGCGGCGGGTTGTGGAGTTACAAACCTTGTTGGATGTGATTCCCATAGGAATTGGCATTGCGGAAGATGTTGAATGTAGCACAATTCGCGTTAACCCTTGTTTTGCCAAGCAATTAGGCATCTCAAAAGAGATTAATGCTTCTCTCACCGCCCCTGTTGGAGAACGACCCACAACTTTTAAGGTCTACCGTGAGGGTAGAGAACTCTTGCCAGAAGAACTACCTATGCAGTATTCCGCCGCGCATGGTGTAGAAGTTCTCGATTTTGAAGTCGATGTAGTGCATGACAATGGCCAAGTCACCAAATTGTTAGAATATGTTGCCCCTTTATTTGATGAAGAAGGTAACAGCAGGGGTTGTATTGGTGCATTCTTAGATATTACGAGCCGCAAGCAAGCCGAGGAATTACAGCAGAACCAACAAAAATGGCTGGAAGATGTGTTGAATCTGATGCCCAGACCATTGCTATTTATTGAACCAGAAACTGCACGGGTAAAATTTGCGAATCGCACAGCAAACGAATTAGCAGGAGGCGAATTTCCGCAAGATATCCCCGCCGAAGATTATCACACAGCCTACTATTGCACAGATGCCACAGGCAACCGCATTCCCAATGAGCAAATGCCAGGGGTACGAGTTGCCCGTGGTGAGCGGTTGCATAATGTAGAAATGGACTGGCACACTAACCAAGGTGTATATTCCTTATTAATATTTGCAGATACACTGCCGGCAATGCACGGCTATCCAGCTACCTGTGTGTTGGTATTTCAAGATATCACTAAGCTCAAGCAAGCAGAAAAAGCATTGTCACTAGGTAATAAAAGACTGCAATTATTATTTAGTACAGCCAGCGCTCTTTTATCTAGCCAGCAACCTGTGGCGCTGATAGACAGAGTTTTCCGTCATCTTCAAGAACAAATTAATTTAGATGTTTACTTCAATTATTTGATTGAAGATAACTCTCAAGTAATGCGTCTCGCTTCTTATGGCGGCGTGACAGCAGAACTAGCAAAAGAAATTGAGTTATTAGAATTTGGTAAAGCAGTCTGCGGTACAGCAGCCCAATGTCGCCAATTTATATATGTAGAAGATGTCCAACAATCAAGCGACCCCAAAACAGAATTAATTCGCTCACTAGGTGTGAAGGCTTACTACTGTTATCCATTAATTGCTCAAGGTAAGTTGTTCGGTACCCTTTCTTTTGGTAGTTGCCGACGGGATTTCTTCACCGAAAATCAAAGAGGGATGATGCAGGCGATTTGCGACCAAATTGCGATCGCAATGGAAAGGGCAAGTTTAATTAGTTCCTTGCAGCAACAAACCGAACAGTTGCAAGAAGCCAACCGGATGAAAGACGAGTTTTTAGCCATACTTTCTCACGAATTGCGATCGCCCCTCAATGCAATTCTCGGCTGGGCGCAGCTGCTACGTAGTCGCAACCTGAGTGAGACTCAAATTGCCAAAGCCTTAGAAACCATTGAGCGCAATGCGAGAATACAAACTCAGATGATTGAAGACTTACTCGATATCTCTCGGATGATTAGGGGTAAGTTAAATCTCAAAGTTTCTCCGTGCAATCTGATCACTATTATTGAATCAACCATTGAAACTGTGACTTTAGCCGCCCAAGCCAAAGAAATTGAGTTGCAATTTTCTAGGGTTAATCAGGGCGATTTACAGCACAACGCCAGCCAATTTTTAATTTCTGGTGATAGCGATCGCTTACAGCAGATTATGTGGAATCTACTCTCTAATGCCATTAAGTTTACACCCCAAGGCGGGAGAGTGGAAATTCAAATTTCTAGGAGCGTTGGTCATGTGACCGAATCTCTCAGCTACGCACAAATTCAAATTATTGATACAGGTGTGGGCATTCAGCACGAGTTTTTGCCTTACGTTTTTGATCGCTTTCGTCAAGCCGATAGTTCTAGCACCAGGGCGCACGGTGGCTTAGGATTAGGTTTAGCAATCGTCCGTCACTTAGTAGAATTACACGGTGGAACTGTCAATGTAGATAGCCCAGGAGAAGGACAAGGTACGACTTTTACCGTCAAACTACCTTTACTTCTGCCCAACAAAGAAACTATTTCTGCGCCAGTTAGCATACCACAAGAAGACAATATTCTATCTGCATCTCCCTCATTGGCTGGTGTACGTGTCTTGGTAGTGGATGACGAAGCCGACACCAGGGAATACATACACACAGTACTGCAAAAATGCCAAGCTCAAGTCCAAGCAGTGAGTTCAGTTAAAGAAGCATTACAAGTAATTTCTCAGTGGAAACCCGATGTGTTAGTTAGTGACATCGGTATGCCTGGGGAGGATGGTTATTCATTGATTCGCCAATTGCGATCGCAACCCCCAGAACAAGGCGGTAAAATTCCCGCCGCCGCTTTAACTGCCTACGCTAGAGCCGAAGACCGAATGCGTGCGATTCAAGAAGGTTTTCAACTACATTTACCTAAACCAATAGAACCTGCTGAGTTAGCTACCGTAGTCGCCAGCCTTGTAGGTAGAACTTAAACTTGGGTTTCTCTTCATTTCACCCAACCTAAGAATTATCACCTAGAAAAATTTTCCTACAAAGAAAGTATATATTTATCTATTTTAACTGTGTTTATTTACAGTTAATTATTTTTTCATACAGTACTTATGCGTAAATCACTCTTAAGAAATTGTACTAATATTTAGCACTAATCATTACCAAAAATTAATGTCCGGTTTACATGGTTTTTACCTGCTCTTATTAAACCGGATTTATATTTCAATCGCTAAGTTTTGCTTATTTTCTGTAATCAATACAGAGAAAACTTTGCTCTGTTTATACAAATAACAACAAATGCACAAGTCTAAATTTTTCAAGTTTATTCTACCTATTGCTTTACCAGCAGCAGCTTTTGCCATATTTAATTCTGTCCAAAAGCCCCTAACTGCTCAAAGCAATGTAAATCATTTAGCGATGGGAAATCCCACTAATGCAGGCAGTAGTCTCAATAATTTATTATTAAGCAAATTTCAGTATGCTACTTCACATAACTGTTTCCGAGGAACACCAAATTGGGTGAGTTGGCAATTAAACTCATCATGGTTAGGAAGTGCGCCTCGCCAAGACGATTTTCGTGCAGATACTACCTTACCTTCTGGCTGCTATCGAGTCCAAGGTACAGATTACACAGGTAGCGGCTTTGACAGAGGACACATGACTCCTTCCGCCGATAGAACCAACACAATTGCTAACAATTCTGCTACCTTCTTGATGACAAATATCATTCCCCAAGCTCCTGATAATAATCAAGGTGTATGGGCAAATTTGGAAAACTATACTAGAAGTTTAGTCACCTCAAGCAAAGAACTTTATATTATTGCTGGTTCTTATGGTACTGGTGGTACAGGGTCAAATGGTGCGAGAAACACAATTACAACACCTACTGGTGGTACAATTACTGTCCCAGCCAGAACTTACAAAGTGATTGTGGTTTTAGATAAACCAAATTCTGGAGCTAGTAGCGTAACTACCAATACAAGAGTTATTGCGGTAGATATACCCAATACACAGGGTGTGAGAAATGCAGATTGGAGAAGTTATAGAATTAGTGTTGATACTTTAGAATCAAGACTTACTAGTGCCACAGGAACTACCTACAACTTTCTTTCTAACGTTCCTAGCTCTGTTCAAAATGTAATTGAGGCTAGAGTTGACAATTTATAAACAGGACTTATGCAAAACTAACGTATTTTCGTCATTGCGACCGTAGGGAAGCAATCTCAAAGCCTTTATTTGCGTGGCGAGTGTGTAAGTCCTAATCAAGATAGTTAATTAAGTTTATACCAAGTTGTCTTAGTTTGAATTATTGGTTTTTGATTTTCAACAAAACTAACTTTGGCAACTTGGTATCAAGCTTCAAGTCTGTCTGTGCAGACAGGCAAATAAAATTAGGTTTCTACAACTTTTGTAGAAATTCCTGCTAAATCACCAGATGCCGTTTTACCAATAATATAGACATCAATATTTATCATCCCTAAACGATAAACTTGGATATCTGTGAGATTGTCCTTGAGTGTTTTAAGCATAGCTTGAAATTTTTGTACATCTTGTTTTTGAATTTCATCATGCCATTCTTTGTCTTCAGCACAATTACGAAAAAAATAATCTAAGTCTACTATTTCCATTGGGGTTTCTCGCGGATGACTTGTTAACTGGAGAAGTTTTTCATTAGTCAAAGGCTCTTGAGCTTGACCTGTCCAGAAAACAACTTCAAAGGGATATTCTGATTCACTCATCATGAGCAAACCATTAGAGGTTTGCTTCAAATTTTCCGTAACTTGATTAATCATACAATTGAGATGGTGACAATAAATTTAAGCCTTAAAAATTACAACATATTTAGAGAAAATTGCTGAAATCTTAATATTATTCTAATTACTGAAGCGATCGCTCATTTTTTATGTAAATATATTGATTTTCTAGGCGCTGATCCAAAGAAAAACTCTGTGAACGTCCATAGATGAGACGAAAGAATTATACTTTGTTGATAAACGAGGATTTGGATATGTCACCTTGGACTAGTCTCATCACTGCCTTAACACTACTGCTGTATTCAGTGATCACAATTAATGTTGGTCGAGCTAGAGCAAAATACAAAGTAATGCCTCCCCAAATGACGGGAGACCTAAACTTTGAACGTGTACTGCGCGTCCAACAAAATACTCTAGAACAGACTATTTTATTCTTACCAGGTTTATGGTTGTTCTCTTTTTATATCAACCCATCTTGGGCGGCAATTATCGGTGCTATCTGGCTAGTAGGTAGAATTGTCTATGCTTGGGGATATTATCAGGCCGCAGAAAAGCGAATGATTGGCTTTGCCATTACTACTATTAGTGGGACAGTGCTACTTTTAGGTTCGCTGATTGGCATCATTCTCACTTTGGTGAAGTTATAAACTACTTTAGAGCGTTCAATTAACGCTCTACAAAACTTAGATGATGTTTTAAAAGCTATTATTCATAGATGAATACTTTTAGCTCCAGCCTGTCCTCAAAAAGAGGGAATAGCCTATTCAAAGTCTCCTTATTTAAGGGAGATTTAGAATGAAATTAATAAACTTAAGAATTGAGCAATATCTTCTGACTCACAGTTCTATAACACCCTATAACCGTGGAAATACTAGAAAATCAGTAAATTGATGAAAAACAATATTTTGATGTTAAAGAAGGTAAATTAAAGGGAATACTAAGCGCAGTTAAAGTATTTTGAATATCACTGCAATGTTAGTATTATCTGATAAAGTGTTCTCCTTACCTGGTTATCGAATTGTAGAACAAATTTATTGTGGTAGCAAAACCTTAGTTTATCGAGGTATTAAAGAACAAGACCAACAACCAGTGGTAATTAAACTGATACGAAATGAGTATCCTACTTTCAGTGAAATTGCTCAATTCCGTAATCAGTATACAATCACCAAAAACCTCAATTTATCAGGTATAGTTCAACCTCTGTGTTTAGAAAATTATCGCAATCGCTATGCTTTAATCATGGAGGATTTTGGCGGGATATCGCTCAAAGATTGGGGGCGGCAGAATAAAGCTACACAAGAGTTTGGGATTACTCTACAAGAATTTTTTCCTATTGCTATAGCGATCGCATCTATTTTAGAAGGTCTACATCGCAGTCGCATTATTCATAAAGATATCAAACCTGCGAATGTCCTGATTAACCCTATTACTTTAGAAATCAAAATTATCGACTTCAGTATTGCTACTCTCCTACCAAGAGAAATTCAATACCTGACAAATCCCAATGTCTTAGAAGGAACACTCGCTTATATCTCTCCTGAACAAACAGGTAGAATGAACCGTGGTATTGATTACCGCAGCGATTTTTATTCTTTAGGAGTCACATTTTTTGAACTCCTAACCGGACAGTTACCCTTCGCCAACACTGAACCGATGGAGTTGGTTCACTCTCACATTGCTAAACAACCACCAACCGTACAGCAAATTAATCCTCATCACCCGCCAATTTTGTCTGCAATTGTTAGCAAGTTAATGGCTAAAAATGCCGAATACCGCTATCAAAGTGCTTACGGACTTAAGTACGACTTAGAAGCTTGCTATCAGCAATGGCTAGAAATCGGTAATATTAACAGCTTTGAGTTAGCCACTAAAGATGTTTCCGACCGTTTTCTCATCCCAGAAAAACTCTATGGTCGTGAAAAAGAAGTTGCTACCTTACTTACAGCCTTTGAGCGCGTAGCCAGAGGTACGACAGAAATGATCCTAGTTGCTGGGTTTTCTGGGATTGGTAAAACCGCCGTAGTCAACGAAGTACATAAACCGATTTCCAGACAGCGCAGTTATTTCATCAAAGGTAAATTTGACCAATTCCAACGAGACATTCCTTTATCAGCATTAGTACAAGCTTTTCAAGACTTGATAGGGCAAATTCTGGTAGAAACTGATGCTCAAATTCAACAATGGAAAGACAAAATTCTCTTAGCATTGGGTGAACAAGCACAGGTAATTATCGATGTAATTCCTGGTCTAGAACAGATTATTGGTAAACAACCAGCTATTTCAGAACTTTCTGGAACTGCTGCTCAAAATCGATTTAATCTATTATTCCAAAGGTTTATTCAGGTATTTAGTACTAAAGATTATCCTTTAGTGATTTTTCTAGATGACTTGCAATGGGCAGACTCAGCCTCTTTGCAGTTTATGCAACTATTGATGAACCAAAATAATGCCAATAATCAAACTTCTGTTTTAGTTACTCCTGAACCTACAAATAACTTGTGGAACCCTATATTTGATGGGGTAGTTTGGGAAGTTGATGAAGAGCCAAAAGTTACTCAAACTGAAGGAAATTTTTTACTAATTGGTGCATATCGTGATAACGAAGTTTACCCAGCCCACCCACTTTGCCTAACATTACAGCAAATTGAAAAAACTGGGACAAGGATTAATCAGATTAACCTAGCACCTTTAAATCAAGGTAATTTAAATTCCTTGATTACTGATACTCTTGGTTGCCATCAAGAGATAGCAACTCCTTTGGGACAAATGGTGTTTGCTAAAACCAAAGGTAATCCCTTCTTTGCAACTCAATTCTTGAAGTCTTTACATCAAGATGGCATCATTAAATTTAACTTTGATGTAGGTTATTGGCAGTATGATTTTGCTGCAATACAGGCATTAGTACTGACAGATGATGTTGTTGATTTTATGGCACGGCAAATAGAGAAGTTGCCAATAATGACGCAAAATGTCTTAAAAATGGCTGCCTGTATTGGACATGAATTTGACTTAAAAACTCTGGCGATCGTCAACGAAAAATCTGTAGTAGATACAGCATCGGACTTATGGATAGCCTTACATGAAGGAATAATTTTACCTCAAACTGATATTTATAAGTTATTCCAAAATGAGCCTAGTTCAGCAGAACTTGTTCCGAATTCAAACTCTCCAGATTTTTTTAATAATAGTTTTCCTATTCCTAAATACAAATTTATTCATGACAGAGTACAACAAGCTGCTTATTCTTTAATTTCTGAAAACCAAAGGCAGCAAACACATTTAAAAATTGGCTTATTACTATTCAATAGTATCCCCGTTGGAGAACGCGAAGAGAAGATTTTTCAGATAGTAAATCAGTTCAATATCGCATTAGAATTGATCACTGATTATACAAGGCGTGATGAAATAGCCCAAATGAATTTAATGGCTGGACGTAAAGCTTTAGGCGCAACAGCGTATGCAGCCGGAATTAAGTATTTAACAACGGGGATTGAACTCCTCTCATCTGATAGTTGGGAAACACAATATGAACTTTCTTTAGCTTTGTATGAAGCAGCAGCAGAAGCCACATACTTAGCTGGTGAATTTGAGCAGATGCAGAAATTAGTTGATGTTGTGTTAGCACAGGCTAAAACATTACTAGAAAAAGTGAAAGTTTATGAAGTAAAAATTCAAGCTTACGGCGCACAAAATAAAGCATTAGAAGCTGTCAATACTGCGCTCAATGTTTTGAAGCAGTTGGGTGTCGAATTTCCTGAAAATCCTAGCCAATCTGATATGCAATCGGCTATAGCAGAAATTACATCAAATCTGGCTGATAGAAAAATCAAGGATTTAATTGATCTACCAGAAATGACAGAAGCCTATCCTCTTGCAGCTATGGGTATATTATCAAGCACCATTCCTGTAGCCTATGCCGTTGCTCCTGTGCTATTTCTGTTAATTGTCCTCAAGCAAATTAACTTGTCATTGAAATATGCCAATGCGCCTTCATCTGCCTACGCATACGTTACTTATGCTGTAATACTCTGCGGATTATTAGGAGATATTGAATCTGGCTTTGAATTTGGCAAACTAGCTGCAAATCTATTAGAGAGGTTTAATTCTAAAGAAATCAAAGCTAAAACAATGAGTACCTTTCATGGAGTTATCAGACATTGGAAAGAACATCCAAAGAAAGGATTAAATTCTCTATTAGAAGGATACTCTACTGGACTTGAAACTGGAGATTTAGAATATGCTGCCTATTCTCTTTACAACTATTCTTACTCTTCATATTTTATCGGTAGAGAACTGATAGGTCTAGAGAGAGAAATAGCAAATTATGGTAACGCTATCATCCAAATTAACCAACAAAGAACATTTAACTGGAATAGTATCTATCAACAAACTGTATTGAACTTGTTGGGAGTTGAGAAAAATCCCTGTTATTTAATCGGCGAAGCTTACAATGAAGAAAAAATGTTTCCGATTCACCTAGCAGCTAACGATAGAATCGGACTTTTATCTTTATATTTGGGTAAACTATATCTGTCGTACTTATTTCAAGATTACTCTCAAGCAGTTGAAAACTGTACTTTAGCAGAAAAGTATTTAGATGGGGGCATAGGACAACAGGCTATTCCTTTTTTCCATTTTTATGATTCTCTAGCACAGCTTACTATATATACTGATGCGGATGATTCTGAGAAAAACGTCATTCTTGATAGAGTCCAAGTTAATCAGGAAAAGATGGATAAATGGGCGCATCATGCTCCGATGAATTATCTGCATAAATTTTATTTAGTAGAGGCTGAACGATATCGGGTTACAGGTCAATATCTCGAAGCAATAGAATCTTACGATCGCGCCATTGCTCTGGCTAAAGAAAACGAGTACATTAACGAAGAAGCTCTCGCTAATGAATTAGCAGCTAGATTCTATCTGGAATGGGGTAAAGAGAAAATTGCTCAAACCTATCTCACTGATGCTTATTATTGTTATGTGCGTTGGGGCGCAAAAGCCAAAGTAGATGATTTGGCAAAACGCTATCCACAATTACTCATGCCAATACTTCAGCAAGAGAAACTGAGCCTACAATTATCTGACAAAATCACTATCTCTACTTATCAATCTATATCACATCAAAGTAGTTACCAAACATTAGTCGGTTCTAAAACAAGTATTTCTGAATCACTAGATTTAGCCTCTGTGATTAAAGCTTCTCAAGCGCTCTCTGGAGAAATTGAGATGGAGCAACTACTTTCTACATTAATGCAACTTGTGATGGAAAATGCCGGAGCGTCTAAATCTGCTTTAATTTTGATTGAAGATAATAATTTGGAATTAAAGGTAACAGCTATTAGTTCTAATGCCAATTTTTCATCTATCTCTACACAGTTCCCATCAATTGATGTTGAGTCTAGCAACGATGTTCCGATTACTTTGATGAAATATGTTAACCGCACTAAAGAAGTGTTTGTGGTTGATGATGCTAAGACTGTTGATTTTTTAACTGGCGATCGCTATATTATGCGTGAGCCGCCAAAGAGCCTTTTGTGCATCCCAATTATTAATCAAGGTAAATTATTGGGGATTCTTTACCTCGAAAATAATCTTACTACAGGAGCATTTACACGCGATCGCGTTGAAGTTTTGAAACTGCTGACTACCCAAGCTGCAATTTCCTTAGAGAACGCGATTCTCTATAAAAATTTAGCACAAGCAAATCAAAATCTGGAAGAATACAACCATAGCTTAGAAGAAAAAGTAGAAACAAGAACACAAGAACTACATCACAAAAATCAACATCTGCAAGAAGCACTCCAAGAATTGCAACGCACACAAACCCAATTAATACAAAGTGAAAAAATGTCTTCATTGGGTCAAATGGTGGCGGGTATTGCTCATGAAATTAATAATCCCATTAACTTTATTCATGGCAATATTAATCATACTAGTGAATATGTCCAAGATTTACTAGATTTATTAGCTATTTATCGGCAAGAATGCTCTCATTCTTCAGATTTAGTCAAAGCAAAATCAGCAGAAATAGATGTAGATTTCTTGGCTAAAGATTTGCCGAAAATTCTTGATTCTATGAAGGTTGGCAGTTCCCGAATTCGTAATATAGTTTTAGGTTTACGTAACTTCTCCCGCTTGGATGAATCGGAAATGAAAGCTGTTGATATTCATGAAGGTATTGACAACACCTTAATGATTTTGCAGCACCGACTCAAAGAGAAGAGTGATTCCCCGGAAATTGAAGTTATCAAAGAATATGCAAAAATACCCAATATTAGTTGTTATGCTGGTCAACTAAATCAGGTATTTATGAATATTTTGAGTAATGCGATCGATGCGTTAGATGAGTCAATGGTTAATAGTCAAAATGAACTGTTAACTAAACCTCAGATTCGCATTTGTACTACCTTGATAAACTCAAATACCTTGCGGATTAGCATTGCTGATAATGGTTCTGGGATGACAGAAGCAGTCAAGAAGAAAATCTTTGATCCATTTTTTACGACTAAACCAGTGGGTAGTGGTACAGGGTTGGGATTATCTATTAGTTATCAGGTAATTGTAGATAAACATAAGGGTCAGTTAACCTGTGATTCTACTCCCGGAAAAGGAACTGAGTTTGTGATTGAAATACCAATCAAGCCGTGAGATGCTGGCATTAATGGGCTGGTGCAGTTGCTGTAGGTACTTGAGACCTTTGGCGCATACGCCGCCCTTTAATTACCATCTTGACTCCATTGCCTGGTGCAAGGGTAACTCCTCGACGTTGAGGTCGTTCTGGTTGACTATCCGCTAATACAAGTTCATAGCTAGACAGAATTTTTGCCAAAACTAGCTTAATTTCAAACATGGCTAAAGCCTCACCAATACAGCGACGAAAACCACCAAAGGGAAGAAATTCATAGGGAGAAAATTGGCGCTCTAAAAAGCGTTCTGGGCGAAACTCATGGGGTTGGGGATATAAATCCTCACGTTGATGAATCAAATATATGCTGCCATTCACTATCGTGCCTGGCTCTAACGAATGTCCTAGTAATTCAACTGATTCTTGCACTACAGCAGGCAACGTTAACATCAAAATAGGGTGAATTCGCAAGGTTTCATTACAAACAGCAGTGAGATAAGGTAGTCGGAAAATACTCATAGGGTCAGGTGAATCACCAAGAGTATCCAATTCTTGAAGCAGTTTTTCCCGAACTTGAGGCTTATGGTGAATCCAATACAATGCCCAAGCCATTGCTGTTGCTGTAGTTTCATATCCACCAAACATCAAAGCTTTTAACTCATCGCACAATTCTTGATTAGTCATAGATTGTCCAGCTTCATCCTGAGCTGATATCAGCAAAGAAAGGATATCGATGCGGTCTGGATATTGTTGAGTTCGGCGTTCAGCAATTTCAGCGTAGAGCAATTCATCTACCTGCTGCCGTTGACGCAAAAACTTTCCCCAAGGACTCCAAGCTCCTAAATCTTGTTGCAGAAATGAGAACAAAAGGAATCCAGAAGTCAGCGGGGAGCGAAAAAAATCCAACATCGATATTAATAAATGCTTGAGTTGTTCGCAACGTTCTCCTTCATATATGCCAAAGACAACCTGTAAGATGACTTGCAGAGAAATTTCCTGCATAGCAGTACGAGCTAGGAAAGGCTGGTCTATTGGTAACTTACTAAAGACTGTTTCCGTAAGATGAGAAAATAGCTGACCGTAGGCTCGCATCCGATCGCCGTGAAAGTTTGGCATTAGGAGTTGTCGTCGCTTTTTGTGGGGATTACCCCCTAACATGATGATTGAATGATCTCCTAATAATGGTTGCAAAACTTTGTTTAGCTCACCAACCGCAACAAATTTCTTTCTCTCATTGGTTAAAATTTCCTGGATGGCTTGAGGATGATTCACAAATACCAAGGTATCACCAAAACCAACTATCTCAGCGGTGAAAATATCAGGATGCTGCTGGGCTGCTCTTTCCATGTATCCCATAGGATCAACAACCCATTCGAGCTTCTGAATAAACGAGGGGGTTTTCAGAGGATTAGGTCGTTGCATATAATTTCTCCGATTGAAATTGTGTTGATGTTCTAGTCTCTGCTATGGAGTAATATCAATTCACATAGAAAAAGCAAGATTTCTGTTCCGATATATCACAATCTCTCTGATTCAAAATGATTGAGATATTAATCCATAGAAAAAATCAGATGAAATAGTATAACTCTTATTCAGAAGCATCAGGTAGTATTGTCTGATTTGAAGTTTGTTAATTACCTTAACATTTAACTAAATCTAGATTTTCTACAGAATTATAGCGAGCAGTTTTAGTACACCAGTCGAAGTTACCACGAATCCAATCATGTATTCCTGATAAGTATTTTGCAATTTCAGTATCTAATTCTTCTCCGAAAGAAGGAAGTGATTTTTCTAATTCTAGTAATGCTTGTAATTCTCGATTGTGCATGTTCACAGCATAATCAACAGACTGTTCTAAAGAAAGTTGCTGTTGATAATGTAATATTAATACCAGATTATGAACATCATTACTAGCTAATTCTTTGGGAAAGGAAAATATATCATTACACCAAGCAAGAATGTTAATTGTCATTCCATTGACTTTTTCTATAATTTGGTGCTTTCGTAAAATATTGGGAATTCTCAAGCAATTGAAATATTCAATCCAGGCAAGTACAAGATCTCCTGCTAAACTTAGCCTACGTGTCTTGATATAAGTCTCCAAATCGGGTATTGTCTTTTGCGAGTGATTATCTGCTTGTAAGACACATCCGTTGAAATAGTCTTCAAGACAAGGTATTAAAAGATGAAAGTACCTTGCACCCCACATTTTAATCATGCGCTGTCGTAAGTCACTTAAAGCATGAGTAAGTGGGATATCTTTGCTAGTTGGTTCTTCTGCTCCTGTGAATATTTCTAGAAATCTTTTGTGAACAACTTTTAGTACTTGAGGTTGTTTTCTTAAATCTGATAAATCGCAATGGTCATCCCAAATAAATAACCAACTCAACCAATCATTTCCAATCTTTAGTTCTTCTAGTTGGTAATGAGGGTAGGTATTTGCTGTAAGCCAAAAGAAATTAGTCTTCAAAAAATGCTGATAAGTGGATTCATTAGACAAAAGATTAAAACGCAGCACCCATTCAAAAGCATAATCTTCTAAAACATCTACATACTGATTAACTTGAGATGGAAATGGGCAGTATAAATCGGGAAAAATTAACTTTTCCATAATTCCTCTGAATTGTTCCAAGTTTTTAAATAAATGGCATAGTCGTTAGTGGCTAATTTCAAATTAGACACTTAGATAGCAATATTTACAGCTATTAATTTATGCAGGCAAAAATTCACTATTTGAATTCTTACTAATGTCTTTTCTGCATTTTAGACACAACAGCATAGCTGCAAAACGGCAACCAATTTTGAAGACATACTTTTGATGCCTGTATAAATTTCTAAAAAATCTTATGCAGAGTCTGAATTTTTGCTGATGATATATTTCCCATAGCAGCTACAAGTCATTTGTGAGAAATAACTAAATATCAGGAAGAGTCAACACAAAAATTCTCACAAATTAATTATGTTTGCTATAGTATTGTCGAAATCTGAATGAACAGCACTCTTGACCTTTACACTGTGTTTTATACTGTGTAAAATTTTTTCTTGTGATTTATAACACTATGGTTAACTTCACTTGAGACTCTGTTTAAGTAAAATCTCAGATTTATTACCCAACTTCTTTTATTATTATTTAATAATTTTGTCAAAAAGATAACTGTAATTTTGTGTAATTACAAGGTTATACTAAAGTTTATTTATACAGTGTAATATAAATTACTATATTTTTATAAGTAATTACTAAATTTCTTTGACTAATTTAGTAGTTATGTAGAGGTTTTTATCAAAATTTTATCTTTTAACAAGTAAATACTTATGTTAAAAAATATGGTTATTTTAAGTTAATATACTTAAATGTCATGAATCTATGACATGCCAATTATTGCAATTAATGGTATTTACTAAATATTTGTAAAGTGAATATAAAAAAACTCAATAACCATAGAGTTTTATTACTAAAAAAATGTACAATTAAGCAAGTATATAGCAAATAAGCGATGTAACAAATACTACTTGTATAATAATATAACTTAAGTAATACTTATTTTCATCCAAATAGTAGTTGAAAAATTTAAGTTTTTATGTGTCTCAGCGGCTACACTTGTATAGATTTATGGCTAGTAGATCAATGTAGTGAACTTTTAGGTGAGTAAATAATTTAACGTCTACTGAGTTAGGACTGCTTTCTAAGACTTGGGTTTACTTAGCAAAAACCACCAAAGTTGTAAACCGATTAAACTTAATCCGCCCAGAGTGACGGCTACTTTGTTTTCTAAGGGCTGATTGATTCGTTGGAATTGATTTGTGTGGAATGTTGTAGATGAGTGTGGATCATGAGAGGTTTGTACGATCGCCTCTGTCTTGATGATGCTAGGCGATCGCGCGATCGCTTGAACATCTGCAATTGCGAATACAACTCCCAGCAGCAATCCAAATCCTGCTTTACGGCACATTGTTATTTCCTTAATTAGAGTGTTTTAGCCTGAAAGTTACGCAAACGCAGCGCATTAGTGACTACAGAAACTGAACTAAAAGCCATTGCTGCACCTGCAATAATCGGGTTCAGCAACCAACCAAATACAGGGAACAGAATTCCGGCGGCGATGGGAATACCAGCAACGTTGTAAATAAAGGCGAAGAATAGGTTTTGGCGAATGTTACGCATTGTGGCGCGGCTAAGTTGAATGGCTGTGACTATACCTTGCAAGTCACCAGAGATTAAGGTGATGTCACTAGCTGCGATCGCTACATCTGTACCTGTACCAATGGCAATTCCCACATCAGCTTGCGCTAAAGCTGGTGCATCATTAATCCCATCACCAACCATCGCGACAATTGAGTGCTGAATTTTTCTTCTGCTCCTCTGCTCCCCTGCTCCCCTGCTCCTCTGCTCCCCTGCTTGCAGTGACTTAATCACCTCAGCTTTTTGATCAGGACGGACTTCTGCCAAAACCTGCTTGATACCAACTTCACGGGCAATACTTTCGGCAGTGCGTTGGTTGTCGCCTGTAAGCATAACAACTTCTAAACCGAGTTTTTGTAATGCTTTCACAGCCTGGGATGAAGTGGGTTTAATTGCATCAGCAATGCCTATTAACCCTTGAACTTCGCCATCAACTGCTAACCAAACTGCGGTTTTACCCAGGTATTCGAAGCGTTCTTTGTCTTGTTGCAAGACTTGGGTATTAATATCTAATTCTTCCATCCAGCGTTGTGTACCAATTTGCACCAGACGATGAGAAACAATACCTTGTACACCGCTACCTGCTACTGCTGCAAAATCTCTGACATCAACTAAGGTTACTTCTTGAGATTGGGCATAGCGCACAACGGCTTCTGCTAACGGATGTTCAGAATTGCGTTCTAAGGATGCGGCTAGTTGTATTAGCTGAATTTCGTTACTGTTAGCTGTACCGTTAACTGTGACAAAATCTGTAACAGTGGGTTTACCTTGGGTAATTGTGCCTGTTTTGTCTAAGACAATGATTTGAATTTGGTGTGCTAATTCTAGACTTTCTGCGCCTTTAATTAAGATGCCGTTTTCTGCACCTTTACCTGTACCTACCATCACAGAAGTTGGTGTAGCTAAACCCAAAGCACAAGGACAAGCGATAATTAACACCCCGACTGTGGTAATCAAGGCTAAGGTGAGGTTGCCCGTGATGTTGTACCATACGACAAAGGTAAGAATAGCGATCGCAATTACCCCAGGTACAAACCAACTAGTAATTTGGTCTGCTAGTCTTTGAATGGGAGCTTTTGAGCCTTGAGCCTGCTGTACTAATTGAACAATCTGTGCCAATACAGTATCCGCACCAACTCTTGTCGCCCGAAATTGGAAACTTCCAGTTTTGTTGATAGTTGCGCCAATAACTTCATCTCCTGGTTGCTTTTTCACTGGTACACTTTCACCAGTCACCATCGCTTCATCAACAGTGGATATTCCCTCCGCCACTTCGCCATCAACAGGAATCTTTTCTCCAGGACGAACCAGCACAACATCGCCAATTTGTACTTCTGCAATCGGTACATCTACTTCTCGTCCATTACGAATCAACCGTGCAGTTTTCGCCTGCAAACCAATTAGCTTACGGATAGCTTCTGAGGTTTGTCCTTTGGCACGGCTTTCAAATAATCGCCCTAACAAAATTAAGGTGATGACAATCGCCGCAGTTTCATAATACACATCAGGCATCAATCCTTGATCAATGAAAAAGCCAGGAACCAAAGTCGCAAATAGAGAATAAAAATATGCGGCACTTGTACCTAAAGCTATTAAGGTATCCATTGTGGCAGCATGACGCTTGAAAGCTTTCCAGGCATTGACATAAAAAGTTTTACCGCACCAAAACTGTACAGGAGTAGTCAGAACTAATTGCAACCAAGGGTTATGCAGCCATGTAGGAATCAAGGGTAAGTGTAATCCTGTCATCATTGGCAGTGAACCAATTACTAGTAAAATGCCAATAATTCCCCCTACAGTTAACTTTCGTAGCAAATCACGGGATTCTTTCTGGCGATGTCTTTTTTCTGCATCATCTTCGCCAGCCATCAGATTGTGTGATTGCAGTGGGTAGGCTGAATAACCTGCGGCATCTACAGCATTTTGGATGGCTTGTAAATTTGTGGTTCTGGGGTCATAATCAACTGTTGCTTGTTCTGCCCCAAAGTTCACACTACATTCTTTCACACCAGGGACAGAACGAATTGCATCTTCTACACTTCTGGCACAGGAAGCGCAACTCATACCGCGCAATTTCAAGGTGGCATTTTCCATTTGAAAACTCCAATTATCAAGTCTTGTTCCAGACTGACTTTATCTTGACTTCTCCAGTGAACTGGAGTGTCAAGGGGTATAAGGAAAAATTGGAATTAGCAGAAAAGCCCCTTCTTTAATTTATAGCAGGAGGCAGGAGGCAGAAGGCAGAGAGCAGCCCGTTGCGGGGGTTCCCCCCGTTGTAGCGACTGCGGAGAGGCAGGAAGAAAAGTCTTACTATTCCTGGTATTCAAGCTTTCCAGTTGTCCTAACATATCTGACTACCGCTATATCATTCGGCAATTTAGAACAACTTACGTCAAATTTTTCAAACCGATCGCAATCTTACTATGTTTCTCAATTTGCCCCATGACTTGTTTTGCCCGTTGAATCACCACGGCGGGTAAACCTGCTAATCTTCCTGCTTCAATACCGTAGGATTTATCAGCACCACCGGGTTGAACTTGGTGTAAAAAGATAATTTGGTCTGGTAATTCTTTCACCGTTACTTGATAATTAGCCACATTGGGTAACATTCCCGCCAACTCATTTAGTTCGTGGTAGTGAGTGGCAAAAATTGTCCGTGAACGAATCTCCATTGCTAAATATTCTGCTACCGCCCAAGCAATGGAAAGACCATCAAAAGTTGCTGTCCCGCGCCCAATTTCATCTAATAAGACTAACGACCGAGATGTAGCATGGTTGAGAATATTGGCAGTTTCATTCATCTCCACCATAAAGGTAGATTGACCAGTTGCCAAATCATCCACAGCCCCGACACGGGTAAAAATGCGATCGCATATTCCCAACTTTGCCGACTTCACGGGGACAAAACTCCCAATTTGCGCCATTAACTGAATTAACCCTACCTGACGCAAGTAACAACTTTTACCACTGGCGTTTGGCCCCGTAAGAATGATTAAATCGGGGTTGTCCTTTGTTGATGAATCTTGTCCTAACTGAGTGGAATTAGGGACGAAGAAACCCGCAGGTAAGGACTGTTCTACCACCGGGTGACGACCATCTACAATTTCTAGTTCTCGCCCCGATATCATTTCGGGACGAAAATAACCTTGTTGTACCGCCAACTCAGCTAAACCACACAACACATCCGCCGCAGCCACAGCGCGAGAAAGTTGACGTATAGCCTCGGCTTGTTCGCCGACTTCTTCGCGCAACGCCACGAAAATTTCATACTCCAACTTATATAAATCATCCCGCGCACTGAGAATTCTCGCTTCTCGTTCCTTCAGTTCTGGGGTGATATATCGTTCCTCATTCTTCAGGGTTTGCTTGCGGATATAGTTAGCGGGTACTTGGTCAGCTTTGGTGCGGGAAATACTAATGTAGTAACCAAAGGTTTCGTTAAATCCCACCTTCAAAGTCGGGATTCCCGTTCTCGCCCTTTCATCTACTTCTAAATTAGCAATCCATTGGTGGTCTGCTTCTACAGTTGCCTTTCTTTCATCCAACAGTACATTAATTCCCGGACGAATTAGCCCCCCTTCTTTTAAATGTATGGGTGGCGCTTCGACAAGGTGGGCTTGAATTTTCTGGGCTAATTCTTCTAATACAGGTGGGACTTTTTGCAAAGCCTTCAAAAAGGGAGAACCCGCATCAGCGACTACACGGGCTAATTCTGGTAAACGAGACAGAGAATCAGCTAAAGCGATTAAATCTCGTGCATTAGCAGTACCAGAACTCGCCCGTCCTGTGAGGCGTTCTAAATCGTAGATTTGCCTTAATAACTGCCGCAAATCTTGACGCAGAGGTGTATTTTCTTTTAATTCTTGAATTGTATCTTGCCGCGATCGGATGCCTTTAACATCGAGTAAAGGTTGTAATAACCAGCGACGCAAAGCCCGACTCCCCATTGCGGTGCTAGTTCTATCTAACGCCCACAACAGCGAACCGTGAAAAGTTCCATCGCGGACGGTTTGGGTAATTTCTAAGTTACGACGGGTTTGGTGGTCAATAATTAAATAATCTGTGAGTGTATAGGTGCGGAGTCTTTGTAAGGAAACAGTATTTTCTTTTTGGGTATCTTCCACATATTCTAAAAGACCGCCAGCCGCCCGCACAGCTAAGGGAAGATGGTCACAGCCTAAACCTTCAAGCGATCGCACCTTAAATTTCTGCAATAATTTACTTCTAGCTTCTCCTTGAGAAAAAGGTACTTGCGATCGCAAACTATAACAAAATGATGGTGGTAAACATTGGGGAAGATGGGGCGAAGTTTCCCCTGGACGCAGCAATACACCCAAATCAGGCGCATTAGTGGGAACCAACACCTCGGAAGGTTGCAAACGCATTAATTCTTGGGTGAGATGTTCTAAATCGCCACCTTGAGTTGTGAGAAATTCCCCTGTTGAGATATCTGCATAAGCTAAACCCCAATGAGTCCCAGCAATAACTACCGCTGCTAAATAATTATTGCGGCTAGACTTTAACATTCCCTCTTCTAACAACGTCCCAGGGGTAAGGATGCGCGTCACTTCCCGGCGCACCAAACCCACTGCTTCCGAAGCATCTTCTACTTGGTCGCAAATAACAACTGCATAACCTTTTTCCACCAATAGGGTAGTGTAGCGTTCCCAAGCGTGATGCGGTACACCAGTCATCGCCACTCGCCCAGCTTCACCGCCATGCTTGCTGGTGAGAACTAATTCTAATTCCCGCGAAACAGTCACCGCATCTTGGAAAAAAGTTTCAAAGAAATCACCCACCCGATAAAGCAACAGCGCATGAGGATACTGATCTTTAACTTCCACATAATGCTGATACATTTTACTCAGCTTACTGCGGTCTACTAGTCGTGTGTCCGCGTGAGGCGCAGGGGGTTGAAGAGATTCCGTCGGCTGGTTATCAGAGTCAGAAGCGGTCATAGATAGATGCAGGAAGTCATGCACGCAAAAGCCACAATATCTGATGATAACGTGATGTGGAGTTGAGTAGCGATCGCTCAAGAATTTTTTAGGTTTTACCGACGACTGCTACGGCGCGTAGGTGGTGATGGTGGAGGTGGTTCTTGGGATTTTAGCTTGTCATCATCAGTCAGAAACTCCACATCATATCCCTTACGATGATAATGCCAGCCCAAGATAACGATACTAGCATCACCCATAGAAGTCTTTTCTACAACTTGATTAGGAAATTGACCCGCTAGTTTTTTGAGTTCCTCTGCTTCCCAAAGTACAATTTGCTCACTAAAAGCCGCCCAAGGGCTTGTTTCATCAGCGGCATAAGTCATAATTTTTGCAAATTCTTGAGCAGCTATACGCTTACTTTCAGAATTTGTTGTTTTAGCTTGGGCGATGTGATTCCCTGCTTCAATAACAGTAGCTAAAGGTAATACCAAAGTTGTAGATTTTGAGATTTCTAGCTGAATTTTCTGATTTACACACTCAAAATTCCATTCATTATTACCAGCAATTTCTTTACCTGGAACTTGTAACCAAACGCATAACAGCGATGTATCTATCAGTAACACCTTTCTCATACTAGCTACTATTCACCATGAGAAAGGCTTCTTTCAATGACACCCTTAGTTGTCATATTTCCCAAAGAATATGATGCAAATAGCTTCGAGAAATTATCAATATCTTCTAATAAAGTCAGCTTGCTTTCACCAGTTTCAGCATCACGGTGTGCGACAACCACAAAGGGAACGATTTCAGGGCCTAAAGCATCAAGTAAAGCTGGGTTATGGGTAGTAAGTAAAATATCAATATTTCTCTTGCTGCCAATCTCACGCATTGTTTTGACTAATAATTCTGCACGAGAGGGATGCAGACCATTATCTATTTCTTCAATGACAATTTGACTCCCTTCAGGACGAGTGAGTAAAGCCGTAAGAATCGCCAGAAAACGTAAAGTTCCATCTGACATAGTTTTAGCGTCTATTAATGTTGTCTCTCCAGGTCGCCATTCTTCTTCACAGTAAAGCATGGCATCAGTTTTTAGTCTACCGACTGCTTCGGCAAATACTTTTTTGATATCTCCTTCCGGTAAATTTTTGATGTAATCTGATAAATTTGATTCGACTTCGACTTTTTTTTCCCTATCCAATGCTGCTAATACGCCAGCAATATTTGAAGCATCACTTTCTAGATTGTCTGACAAACGTGAATAGTCCCGCATTTTATAAGGAATTGGATTTAAAACTAAAATATTTTCCAGCGTTGAAACAACATTTTTTTTTCCTTCATTACTTAAAACAAAAAATGTATCATACAATTTTTTTATGAAATCATTATCTTCTATTAAGATTACCTCTTTTTTATTGTTAGGAAGGTTAGATACTATCTTTTCACGAAGATTTAGGTCAATTCCTCTATTTTGCAAACCACTTTTTGTAGCAAAACTATTATCTTTTAGCTTTATGGTTATAGTATATTCTTTATTGTTTATTCCCTCTTTTTTAATAAAAATTTGAAATTTAATGTACTCTTTTATAACCCTCACTTCAGGAAGTGTTCTTATCTGAATAGAATATAAATAATCTATTCTTTCATCCTCGCCCTGAATTAATGCTTTTAATGTAAATTCTGTTTCCGGTTTTCGTGCAGCCCATTCCACACCACCACGAATAGACGAAAGTGCTTTATCTCCTGCTAAAGCTGTTTCAATGTTTTCACCTCTAGCTATTCTTTGTAAAAATTCCAAAGCTTCAACTACATTAGACTTACCACTTGCATTCGTCCCAATAAGCACCGTCAACGGGTCAAGAGGAAGCTCCGCATAACGGAAACTTTTCCAATTTTCTAAGATGAGTTTCTTAAGCATAGCCAACTCCAAAAACTCTCAAAATTTACTCTGATTCTTCCTTCTAAAAACTCCGCGTAACTTTGCGCCAAACTCCGCGTAACTCTGCGTTAAACTTCTTACTTTACCCTCCAAGCATAGCAATTAACAAACCCAGCGCATATTTAAATGTAACTTGCAGCAGTGCAGTGTTGACAAAATCCCAAATCCACGGTATTTACTTAAATAGTAGA
The DNA here is from genome assembly GCF_059384975.1 of Nostoc sp. C96. Classification (NCBI taxonomy): domain Bacteria; kingdom Bacillati; phylum Cyanobacteriota; class Cyanophyceae; order Nostocales; family Nostocaceae; genus Nostoc; species Nostoc sp. C96. The sequence goes on from NZ_CM182020.1 coordinate 6,369,481, forward strand.
AAAACTATATCTCAATCAGTAATTAATTACCGAAAAAGCAAAACTCCATCGCAGCTATTTTGCGCCAACTGCGACAGAGAAAGAAGAAATTGAAACACCAAGGTAAAGCACAAGCGAAAATTCATGCTTCAACGCTGAAATTGAAGCAAAATATGAGGAAATAACCTACTATTTTTGCCTATTCTCTCCCTTGGTGCTTCCTACTGTGCTAGACATGTTCAATATATAGTGTTTACTTTTTGGGAACAGTATTCTATCGATCAGTTTTCAGGTATTGCCTAACAAAGCTAATATCATCGGCGATTGCTGACTAACTTAACTAAAACATCCAACGAAAAAGATTCTCACTACCGACGAAATTTATGGGTGGGGATTGGGTTTCAACGAGGTAGTTCGTCACAGTTGATTGCAATAGCTATTGAAGAAGTATTTCAAAAAAATCTCCTCGACGAAAGTGCGATCGCCGGAATTGCTACCATTGATACCAAAGCCTCAGACATTGCTTTCGTCGAACTCTGTCAACTCCGCAATTGGCTGTTACAAACATTTTCCGCAGAAAATTTGGCTACTGTTGCAGTTCCCAACCCATCTGCAATCATCACCAAAGCCACGGGAACACCTAGTGTTGCAGAAGCGGCGGCGATTTTAGCTGCTGCTACAAATGCCCAACTGGGTGCTAAGTTATTGGTTCCTAAAAATATTTTCCGCTTATCAGCACTACCTGGAGTAGTCACTGTAGCGGTGGCTGAAGAAATGCAGCCGTGATTAATCATCTTTTTGACTATTCAACGACTCTGAGGAAATAATTAATCACACTCGAAACAATTGATAACACAATAGACCCAAGCATTGCGGGTAAAAAGCCTTTAATCTCAAAACCAGTACCAGGAGTAACAGCACTGGCTAACCACAGAGATAAAGCATTAATGACAAATGTAAATAAACCAAACGTCAACAAAGTAATGGGAAATGCCAAAAGCTGCAAAATTGGCCTGACAAAAGCATTAACTAATCCAATAATAAATACCGCAACCAAAGCTGCAACAAAATTATTGACAATAAAACCATCCACAATTCTAGAGGTAATCAGTAAAGCCACCGCAGTAGCTAACCAAGTTAACAAAAAGTGTTTCATATACAGCAGGTATGACTTCCATTAAATGAATTTAGTAGAGATGCCATACATCCATCTCTACTGAGAACTGGTATAACTACGTATTAGCCTATCGCTGCCCAGGCGATCGCCGCAAGAGAATGTCCCAAGTAGCGCCACCAGCTACACCATCCTCTTCTAAACCATAGCGCCTTTGCAATGCCTTAACTGCTGTTTCGGTCGTGCGGCCAAAATCACCATCTATTCCCCCACTCAAAAAACCAAACCTTTGTAATTGTTTTTGCAACGTCAGTACATCTTCACCACTCATCCCTAAACGCAAAATGGGATATCCTTCGGCTGTGTACTGAATACCAGCAACTTTGCGAAAGGTAATAGTTGATGATGACCGTGTGGGGGTTTTGCGTTGAGTTGTAGGAGTTTTCCTGTTAACTGGTCTTGGTTCTGGTGCGAGGGTGGGAACTTGGGTGGCGCGAGTTTTGGGATTAGCAGGTCTGGGTTCTGGTTTAGCAACAGTGGTGCTAGACAAAGACGCAGCCGTGTTAGATGTAAGTGCTGGTTCTTTGGGAAACAGTTTTTGCCAAGTAGCAGCATCAGCTACCCCATCAGGATTTAAGCCAACTGCTTGCTTAAAGCGAGACACAGCATTTGCTGTATTTTCGTTATAAACTCCATCCACTGTCCCTGAGTAAAAGCCCAAAAGCTTGAGTGCTGCTTGCAACTCCGAGACACGCTCCCCTTGAGAACCAACTTTCAGCGTTGGACGACTAATTGCAGCATTTGGCACGGCTTGAGCAATTTTCGGCGGTGCTGCAAATGAAACTACAGACGAGGAAGCAATCAGTAAAGATGTGGAAGATAACAGCAGCAAGCAATACAACTGATTAGCCCTCAAGGAGCGAAACCCTGGCGGTGAGTCTAAGTACTTCAATATACATACTGTTAGGCTGCCTTTCATGGAATTTACTCCCAGAATCTTCTGTTGCTAATATTACAGCCGCGTGAGTCCAGAAAAAAGCTAGTCCAGCATATATTATGGAGTGTGATTGCGATCGCCCCAAGTCAAGCAATAATTACAATCCACTCAAAGTAAGCAAATTCAGCCCTGAATTTCTTACTAATACTTGTCATCGACCAGATAAATCAATGGTTTTGAAAGCCAATGCTGTGCATCTATATTGCGAGGTAAAGGCTGTGGTTCCTAGCGTCACCTTCGCTATAAAAATAGCTCACTCACTTATTCAGTTTAATATAAATGACTCTGCTGCACCACTTTTTGATACATTCAAAATCAGCATATAAAGTTTTTACAAAAATGAAGAATAAAGATTTATCATTTCAAGCTTTGCGCGGGTTAGCAATTATAGCAGTTGTTGCAATTCATGCATCTGGTATTAATAATGAGACTGAGTTAAATTATGGTTTATCTATGATTTTTAGGCAGTTGGTTAATTTTGCCGTCCCCGTGTTTATTTTCATTTCTGGTTATTTTACACCTAGTTATGAGTTTACGAAACTATCAGATTATTTAGATTTTTATAGAAAAAGACTTAGCAGGATACTGTTTCCTTATTTATTATGGTGTATTTTAATAATTTTGTTTTATAAGCATAATTATCAATGGAATTGGAGCAAAATTTTTACAGATGTGATAACAGGGCAGATTTTAGGCCCTTATTACTTCATAATTGTTCTTGTTCAGTTAATTTTGCTGATGCCTTTAATGGCTACGTCTACAAAAAGCATAGTGAAAAACTTTTTATGGTTATCACTGTCTCCTTTGTCGTTGCTTGGGTTGTACTTTTCTCGCTTGTATCTTAATTATGATGTTCAGTTTCCTTGGTATGCGCTTCCTTTTACTGTATGGGTTAGTTTTTACTATTTAGGCATTCTAGCAACTCAAAGTAAACTAACTATTAAAAATAGAAATATTAGAAAAATTATTTTACTGTATATAGCTTCTATATTTTTAGCTATACTTGAAGCGTTTTTTCTTTGGAAGGTTTACAAACTAACTAGTTTTGCAGATTCACAAATTAAGATATCATCCTTTTTGTCGTCAGTTTTATTAATATTAATATTCCTGGGAGTGCGAAAGTCAATTGAGAATTGGTCAAGATTTTTAATTATTCTTGGTGAATTTTCTTTTGGTATCTATTTATTTCATATACCAGTACTCGATTTGATGAATAGAATAACTAGCAAGTTTGGCTTTCAAAATTTTTGGATAGCACAATTATTGATAAATTCTTGCGGAGTAATAGCTTTATGCTGTCTTATAATTGCTGTGGTAAGAAAAGTTACAGGTGTTCAGTTTTCGCAGAAATATTTAGGAATGTAGAAGGGAACCACCTATTTAAAGCGAAGCCTGCTGTTCTTTGTTTTTGTCATTTTTATTAAACCACGACTTCGCAAGGAAGTTATGCAGCAATGGCTACTATAAAGTCTGTATGTAAAAAATTTACAGACTTTACAAAATCGTGTTTATTTGCTGATTTTCCTAGTTGGCAAAAGTAAATCAATCAACCACCCGATGTGCGGACATAAATTTCTTGGCCTTGGGAATTGTAGATGACAATGGGTAAATTAGCATTCTCACTAATAACTGAGAGAGCTTCTTGTAAAATTTGCCAGTGACTATTTGTATTAGTTGTGGAGTCTGGATTTTCAGGATTAGCTGGTGACAACTCGCCTTGAATAGCTTGTTCATATTCAGGTGTGGTTCTGACAATAATTCCGGTGTAATTTAAAGTAAAAGTGCAAATGCGAATTTCAGCAGTACAAGTTTTATTTAAATCTACACGGGTTTGTTGCCAAGTATTCATCAGTTCGACTTTGGCTTGTGCTTGCTTGAGTTCTTCAGAATAAGGTGCAATTAGACTTTGTGCTTGGGTGTAGTACAAGCTATCTTGGGAAACATTTTTAGCGGTTTGTAAAGCTTGTTGCCAGTATGCGGCGGCGGCTTGCCATTGGTTGAGTTTTTCGTAGTCTTTGGCTTGTTTAGCAATGCTAAGTGCTTGTAAGTAGCTTTTAGCAGCTAATTGTTCTAGAGTAGCGCGATCGCGCGCCCTCGCAAATTGTGGTTTATATTCTATTAACAGCTTTTGTGCTTGAGGATAAGCTGGACTAGTCTGGGGAATGACACTTAAAGCGTTCACCGCAACTTGCCAAGTAGACTGTACCTTTTGCCATTCTCTTAAAGATTTAGCCGAAGTTTGCCACTTTATAGCTACACTAGCTACCTCTTTGGCGGCTGTTAGTTTTTTCAGCCATTGTTCTTGAGCAACTAACCGCTTATTAACAGTTTGCAAATTAATCCGATACTTCAGTAATTTAGGCTGAATGAAATTATAAAGTTCGCTATTGGGATTGACTGTCTCTAATGGAACGATCGCTTGCCGCCAGAGGTGTTGTCTAGCTTCTAATTCCTCTAAACTATTGGTGGCTGTTTGGGTTTTTTGTTCAGCCGTAGCACCTGTTTGCAAAGCTGTCACCACTTGATTAATTTTGTCTGACTGTTCGGACAGGGTGGTTTTGAGTTCCTCGGCTTGTTGATGACGGGGAGACCACTGAGGAATCACATTCAACGCCGCGCTAGTCGCCTCTAGTTGTTGTTTAACTCTAACTAATTCATTTTCTGACTTCGCACGATACATCAGCTGGCGAGATTCTGTTTTGAGTTGCATCGCAGTTTCTAACTCTTTGCACTCAGATATGACACAAGGCTGAGTTAATAAATAACCACCAACTCCGGAAACAACAATCACCAGTAAACCTACACCCAGCAACACAGGTGAGAATACTAATAAAGGTTTGCGGCGGCGCATTGTGCTTAAATCTGGTGCATCCTCTAGGGGATCATAAAGTGTTTCCGCTTCTGGCTCTTCTAAAGTTTCTGCAATAAATGCAGAGTTGATATTGATATTGTTAGTTCCAGAAAATGAGCCACTAGCTGGAAATGAGCCAGAATCAGAAAAGTCTTGTGTATTACCAGTTTCCCAAATACCTAAGTCTTCTTCTCTTTGCTTAACAGTAATTCCCCGCTTGGCATACGGAAGTTTTTCACTGGTCACTCTGATAAAGCATTGTATCCGTTGTTCCCTGTAGGTGGGTAGGGACTGGAGTGCATCCTCAAGCACTGCAAATACTTGTTCGATGTCAACCTTCACGCCGGGTGGATGTTGAATCAGAATCATTAACTCGTCTTTGTTAACCGCACACCTAATTTGGAAGACTTTACCCGATGGAACTTGTGCCAGAAGTTGTTCTTGCAAAGTTCTAGCTAACAGCTGTAAATCTTCTTGCTGGACTGCTACTTTCATAGAGCGTTCCCGCTGATTATCTATAATTGTTTTTTTATCTTTGAGCGAAATAAATGAATGACTTGAGTTTGTTGAATCCAGATGCACAATTTAACCAACCATAACCAGAAATAAAATAAACCAACTTTCTAACATAGATTTTGGCTGTTCTGGCGAAATCTAATATCAGTGATTATTCGTATTTTTATGATGAGACTTTTTTACCTGCGCGAATTTACTAATTCCGAATTAATTTAATCATGAGAATTAATGAGTCGAGAATTTATACATGCTGCTAATTTTAGACTGCTAAATTGGCAACTTAATGCGGTCTTTTATCATGTATTGATACATTAGCAGTACAGAATTTATGCCTAATTCTGCATCCAGACTCATAAATTATTTTGAGTTCAGAAGTAATTACAAATCAAAAATTGGGAATAATAAAATTTTTACCTTTAAACATAGTTTTTGGTCACGAGGAAACACTGTGTGCTTAATGTTTAACACACTCTTAACTTATTTGTTAACAGCCTCAAGTATAAGAAATCGACAATAGCGATCGCACTATTAGTTGAGTCGGTTGATAAGTCAAGTCTGAATGTTGTATTAGTTACAAAAATCTTTCAACTTAGAGAAAAAATACTAAGCTAAGGTTTTTGACACAACAGCTAATTTTGTTATATGCTGTCAATTTCACTGAGAATATTGGATAATATATAACTTTAGTTCTATGGGTTGAAGCTGGAAATTCATTTGCTACATTTGCTGAATTCGATAGAATTGATCCATCAAAAATTAATGTATACAGATGAACTAGACTTAATTCTGCAATTATGCTGCTGTAAAAAATCAACAACAGCACCACAAAAATACTTTTAGTAGTGGTAAAACAAGGTGCATAACGATGGATTTATTAGAATATCAAGTTAAAGAATGGTTTGGGAACATAGGCATTCCTGTTTTGCCATCTCAAAGGATAGATCATCCGACAGATCTCAAACGCCTAAAAATTAATTATCCCATTGTCCTCAAATCCCAAGTATACGCAGGCGAAAGGATTCACGCTGGTGGAGTCAGAATTGTTGAAACAACTATTGATGCGATCGCCGCAGCCCAAACTATTTTTAATTTGCCAATTTGGGGTCAATTACCAGAAGTTTTATTGGCAGAAACTAGATATGATAGCAAACAAGAATTTTATTTAGCAGTAGTTTTAGATACCGCTGTTTGCCGACCAGTACTTTTAGGTTGTAAAGAAGCAGATATTGACTGGGAATCAGCCGGAGAAAAATTACAGTACGTGGTAGTAGAACAAGAATTTTCGCCTTTTTATGCGCGACGACTAGCTTTGAAAATGGGTCTGCAAGGTGCGCTGATGCAGTCAGTCAGCAACGTTGTAGAAAAGATGTATGAGTTATTTATCCAAAAAGATTTAGACTTAGTAGAAATTAATCCCTTAGCAGTGAATGCAGCAGATGAGGTGATGGCCTTAAATGGCAAAGTCAGCATTAACGAACGGGCTATTGGTCGTCATCCAGAACTGGCTGAATTAGCCACAAAAATTAACAACCGTCACAGCAGCAACAACAAAAATCACAGCCGATTAAAAGACTTGAACAGTGCAGAAACCCAAGGCAAAATCGGGATTTTGGGGAATGGTGCAGGTTCGATTATGGCTACCTTTGATTTAGTCGTTAGTCTTGGGGGTAAGCCCAGTCATCCGCTGAATCTCCGACATGGTTTGTTAACTGATACTTTACCCACAAGTTTTGGCGATCGCCTAGCTAAAGGTCTGAATCTCCTCGCTGCTGACAAAAATATTCAAGTTATTCTCATTAATCTCCTCGGTAGTATTCCCCAAGCTGAAGCTACCGCCCAAGTAATTGCCAAATTTATTCAAGAGCATAGTGACCCTGAACGTACTCATAGCAGCCGCAGTCGTCGGGATTTATCTTTTCCTGGCTTAGTTGTGCGCTTGGCTGGTTCGGAATTGAATGTGGCTAAAGATTTACTAGCCACTTTAGAAAATCAAGGTGAAATTGTCTTGGTAGAAGATTTAGATGAAGCAGTGGCGCAAGCTGTTCGTCTGGCTAAACCAGCCACTTATCAATCTGTCAAGGCTAAACGCTAGAACTGATCAAATTTCCCATTTCCAACTTCAGACTTTTTATGAACTTAACGCCAGAGAGTAAAGTTATCATCCAAGGCTTCAGTGAATTTATCTCAGCAACTAATATTTTGCAAATGAAAGCTTATGGGACAAATTTGGTTGCGGGTGTTAATCCTGGTTTTGGTGGACAAACACAATATGATTTGCCAGTCTTTGATTTAGTTGAGGAAGTTGTTTCACAGTTCGGCACAATTGACACAACAATTATCTGTGTTCATCCATACCAATTATTAGATGCGGCTTTAGAAGCGATCGCCTCTAACATCCGCCAAATTATCATCATTACAGCGGGGATGCCACCATTAGATATGGTGCAATTACTTCGCAAAGCCGAAGCTTGTGAAACCTTGATAGTGGGGCCAAACAGTCCGGGGATCATCGTTCCCGGAAAAATTCTTTTAGGGACTCAGCCCAGCGAATTTTATACTCCCGGCCCTGTGGGAATTGTCAGCCGCAGCAGCACTTTAACCTACGAAGTCGCTAGGGAATTAACCAAAGCTGGTTTAGGACAATCAATTAGTGTCAGCATTGGGAGTGATGCAATCGTCGGTTCATCGTTTTTGCAATGGCTACAAATTCTGGATGAAGATGAAAATACACAAGCGATTGTGTTAGTTGGTCAACCTGGTGGTGGTAGCGAAGAAGCCGCAGCGCGATATATTACGGAAGCGATCGATAAACCAGTAATTGCCTATATTGCAGGTAGACAAGTACCACCAGTCAAAAATTGGCAACAAACTGGCACTTTAGCCGCAGTTATTGGCCGTGATCCTACTTTTGGTACAGCCCAAAGTAAATTAACAGCATTCAAAGAAGCAGAAGTTCCTGTGGCTGACCGTCCTTCCCTAATTCCTGAGTTGGTCAGGAATGAGTTGAAAGTCCTTTCGGTTGAATGACAGCAACAGCTTTGATGATCATAGGAAGCAATTAGTCTGAGTGCTGAGTATAAATCAACATTGACCGAATCTAACTGACTACAGCTATTGTTAAGTGAATCGCGCCAGTATACGCTGCCAAAGTTGTTTTAACCAGCACCACAGATGACTCAGCCATCCCCCAAATTTTGGTTGAGGTTCTACAGGTTAATCTTGTGGCGCAAGACGTTTAATGGCATAACAGCACTTGGCGAGACGCTTTAGTTATGGAATGAAGTTTGTGATTAATTAGTCACTTCAACACTCTCATTCAATCTACGAATGAGGCGTGATAACTCACGAATGATATTTACAGCAATTTCGGGAGTTTCTTCAATTGCGTCATAAAGTTGTTCTTGTGTGAGTTCTAAACATTCACAAGGTTCGATGGTAGTGGCGGTAGCAGAACGGGGCTGTGTATCAAATACTGCCATTTCGCCAAAGTATTTGCCCTGTTCTACTTCTGCCAAGAATTTATTGCCAATGTGGACTTTAACTCTACCTGATACCACAATGTAAAGCGATCGCCCTTCTTCACCCTGTCTAAAAATTGTGTAATTTGCTGGAAATGACAACTCGTGCATCACTGAAGTCAGTCGCACAATAAAATCATCCCGCAATTCCTTAAAAATCGGGACTCGGCGCACAAATAACAATCGGTCAACACTACTGAGCATAATTAAGAGTTAAGACACACCCATGCAGAATATCGGGCAATTTTGGGATTTTTGAATATGCGATCGCCATATTAACCGATAAAAATCACAACTAAGTACTGAGTTTGATTAATTTGATCATCACATTTTTTTAGCAAATTCTCAAAAACAACAGCCGCATCCAGAAAAAATTAGGCTGGCGGTTGCTGTAGCTAAATCTATCACGACAAACGATGAATAGGGTGTTTATGAGTAAATTATATTACTGCTAACTTTCATCAATACGTATTAACACAGAAATATTCCTAGAACAGAATTGCTGTTTCCCGCCAGAAGCTGAAAGGTAATCAACTGCGATCGCTGATGCTCATGTTTGATGAAATCTCGGTAATGAAGCATCAAACCATATTACTAATTACGAGAGAATTTTAGATATAGCGGCTCAAGATATTTTGAATTCCGGCGGGATTGGCAAAAAAATCACCGATATTGCAAAAGGACTTTCATCAACATCCAAGAAAACTGCTCTGAAGAATATACCCCAAGAGTGTTTGGCATGACCGTGGTCATAAGCTGTTAAGCATTTAATTTGCACATTGAGGCCGCAGGGGAGCAGGGAGCAGGGAGCAGGGGAGAGGGTTTGCAGCTTGTATTACCATGAACATGGTGCAACTTAAATGACGATTAGCTTACCTACCTCGGTAGCTACCCAAATAGATAATTTATGAAAATACAGATTTTTGACGAAAAATAAGGGTAATTTTCCGAAATAGTAATAAACAGTTTTGAAGTAATTTTTAGACTTAGAAAAAGTTTTCTAAAGTTCAACAATAATTGCACATCAAAGATTTAAGGTGAAAATTATGCTTGTTTCTACTTTTGAGCTTCTCGTCAAACGACAATTTCCTAAACAGGAAGATATTCCTGTAAAAGTGCCATTAGATTTAAAAGCTAAGATTGACAAGCTTAGTCGTACAGTTATCCAAGGCTATTTTCTAACTATTAGTAATGTTAATGCTTTTGATGTAACTGTTTCTCTGATATTCACGATAGTCTCTAATCCTCCTGTAAATATTCAGGAACTTGTCGGCTTTATTGATGTAGATGAGAGTAATATGTTGGCTACTATTGAACCGGATTTTGCTCCTAACAAAATCAGATTTACTAGAACTATTCCAGCTAGTGACACAGGTTTATTTCTTCTACAGCCCAACATTCTTAAACCAGAATTATTAAAAAATGAAGAGTTTGAGGTTAGAGGTTATGTAGAAATTTTTATATCCTCTCTTTCGACAGGTTATAACTCAGCTAAATTACTCTTGACTCCTGAGCATCGAGGAACATTTTACAAAAACTTAGATGCAGAGGCAACTAAAGTTCAGCTAGATCAAATTGCCTACTCTGTGCCTACCTCTCATGGCGGTTCTCTGTTTGAACTTTCCTACCATTAAAATGTGAGTTAAGCTAACATAATTAGCTTTGTAACAAGCCTCATTCATGCTGAATTTTATTTAATTCATGAATGAGGCTTGTTTTCTACTAAAAATATTTCTGTATTTCACCCAACTGAGAAGCGTTATATATTCTCAGCAATCTATAGTAAAGCTTTGTGCAATACAATCCTTAATAAATAGTTCATATTTTTGTCATATTTTTGCCATAGATCTGTCAATAAGACGTGTGATGCTATAGCTCTGGATTGATATTCCAGTTTACGCATAAGAGTTCAATCAGGCATAAGCTCTGATGAAATCGACTCGTCAAATCAAAATTGTTAAATTCTTCATAATTAAGAAGGAAAAACACCATGAATTGGAAAGTAATTGCTTTAGTCCCGGCTCTAGCTCTAGCTACTGCTTTACCTGCATATTCTGTCACTAAAAAAACTCCTAATCCAACTACTACAACACAAGTTAAACCACAAAATCTCCAACAAAGTAATACTACGAAAAAAACTACTACTGCCCAAAAGTCTAATATTAGACAAAAATCTACTAATGTCGCCAAGCGTAGTAATGTGCTGACAGTAGGTAGCAAGGGAGATTCTGTCAAAAATGCTCAGATTTTGTTAAAGAAACAAGGATTTTATACCGCAAGTGTCAATGGTATTTTTGATAAGAATACACGCGCAGCAGTAATTAAGTTTCAAAAATCTAAAGGCTTAAGAGCCGATGGCATAATTGGCCATAGAACTTTAACGGCTCTCCAGTAATTATATTGTTTGTTCGGTATCTTTCAGAGCGCGGGTGAGCCGAGGTGCATACTTCGACTGCGCCGAGTAATACCGTTTCACTTTAAGTTTGATACAAATAGACCGCAGGGGGGCGGAGGAGAAATTATTCGTATCATTTATTTAGTGAAATGGTATAACTAGGGCAGAGAATTTAATCTTTCTCCCCTATGTACATAAAATTGATCCATGATTATTTAACCTTGCAGACGAGCAATTACACAGTGAATCACTGTTATTTCATTAATAATGCGCTCTAGTTCTGTCGATAGAGGGGTTTGTTCACGTACTGCTTGTAATGTAGGAGTTAAAATCTGAGATTGTGTGGCAATTTCTGATAAACGAGCAGTATGTAACTGTGCAATTTGATTGTGAATTAATTCAAGATAGTTATCCATATCTGGTAATGGTTGGGGTGGCATTCCTCGTTGTAGACTATCTGCTAAGTTTTCTAAAACTTGCACAATGTTATCTGTCAGTTGTTGGAGTTCAGTAAATTGGTAGTCGCCGCTAAATTCTCGCAGATGTTCTGCAAGAGTTGTCACCGAACTGAACAAGCAACGAATATAAAATATCAAGGTCATTACAGGTTCGATTTCGCCTTGAACATGACGAGGTTCGCTGAATAATCGTTGAGCCGCAGCTGTCGCATTGGCATTCTCTAGGGCTGCTTGATGGCGTAGAGTATTGATAGCAGCAAACACATTTTGTTCTGGATGAAGATAGTTAGCAATAACTTGCTGAAAGTAGGCAAGATTGGCGCGAATAGTTTTTTCTAGTTGTATGGGAAGTTGCTGTCGTTCCCAACGCGGGAACAGCACATAGCTACCAACCAAGGCTAAAACACCCCCAAATAGGCTATCAATAATCCGTAAAACTCCCACTTGCCAGCCACCTGCACTAATCAAGTTGAGGAGTAAGATAATGGCGGGAGTGAGCAATATCGTAAATATGCTGTAGCTTAAAGGTCGCACTGACATAGCAATAAACACCAACAGCAGTAAACAAAATGCGATCGCACTTTGATTCTTAACTAATAAAATCAGCACAATCCCCATAATTCCCCCCAAAATCGTCCCGATGACTCTTTGGACTGTGGTCTCGGATGTGCCACCAAAGTTGGGTTTGAGGGCGACTAAGGCTGTTAAAGTAATCCAGTAACCTCTAGGTAGTTGCAATATTGCGGCGATAAATTCTGCAAATGTTGTAATTATTGCTAGGCGCAGCGCATGGCGAAAGCTGACGGAATCAAAAGTAAAGTTATTTCGCAATGTATCAAGAATTGCCGCAGGCTGTGACTGAGGTAGAGGGGAAATTTCTGCTTGAGAAATCCGACGCTGTTTTCCTTGCCTGAAATCTGTAATAATCTCTGCATCAGTATGAATTTGTTGTGCCAGATTGAGCAAACTGCTGGTAATCTTCCGCAGTTGAACTAAATTGTTATAATTATCTGTTTGAAAGTTTGTTGTTTTGATAACCTGAGAACGCAGAACTTGCCATTGATGTTGTAATGCCTCAACTGTGCGATCTAAATCTCCTAAATGCACTGAGGTTTTCTGTGTGGCAATGGCTTTTGATAACATTTGTAGAGCAATTGCCAATTGTTCTATAACTTGTTGAATCTCTCTTTGTAACTGAGAAAATAATTGATGTTCTGATGCGATCGCTAATAATTCATTCAGTGCCACAACAGAATTAATAATTTGATTAGCATCCTCAATTAAAACTAATAAATTATTTCCCTGCTGGTTGGCACCTTTCTGCACAGTCCATCTAGCTGTCCAAACACTACGGGCAGATGTTAAATTTTGAATTACCGTATCTTGAGCTTGCAAAAATTGTTCTGTCCACTCTTGAATATTCTGGGAATTTAATACTCTCTCGTTGGCTAAATCCACAAATTTACTCAACGAGAGATAACAGTTAGCAACAGTTTGCATTACAGGGTCATCAGGTTGCACCACCCAAATGCCTAATGATAGTAAAGTTGTCCATGTTCCCCCAGCTAGACATAGTAGACAGTGTAGAATCAGGGTCGGAAAATTGGTAAATGTCGCAAATCTAGCCAAGGCAATCACAAACATAATGGAAGTAACCAAGCTGATAGATGAGGCTACATTGCCATACAGACCTGCTAAACCTGCGATAAATATCACGACAAACGTCGTCGGGATTGCTAACCAAAGATGACCGCTAACCAGGCTGGCGATTAAAAATACTGTCGTGACTGCAATGGTAGTTGCAATCATCGCCTTTAACTGCTGGCGATAAGTACCATCAACGTTTACCATCCCCACAAACCAAGCAGCCAGAGTCGCGATCGCACTTGCAGCCGCATTACCAGTAATTATGCCAAAACCAATGGGAACACCCAAAATTAACAAGCTACGAAAACCTGAGAAAATAGCGGGTTTACCTGGCTTGAGTTGAAACTGCTGCAACAACCAACTAAAAGAACGTTTATTTGGGAATGGCATTATGCTGCTGGTGATTCACTGATTTATTGTGCAGAAATTAGAGCATCTAGGAAATATGCCTCAAGGACGAAAACAGCGATCGCTTTTAAACCACTATGTTTCGATCATCAACAATAAAAGGCGATCGCCTGGGTTATGAGTGGTGCGATCGCCTTTTAAAATTAATCTATCAATTACTAATTATTCCCATTCGGACGTTGAATAATTGTTTCCACAACTCTTCGCTTCGCTTTTGGGTCAATTCCTACTAAACGCACATACTCACCGCTATATTCAGTCAGATGTGACTCTAAAGTTGAGATCGCATCAGACTCAGCATCAATGTGAATTGTACCGCAACTCTGCCAAGCACCTGTGCGGAAACGGCGTTCATCTACATGTTCAAAAGTAACTTTGTGACCTTGAGATAAAATTTGCCGAATTTGTTCTTGTGTTTCTAGAGATACATGAGTATTTAATGGTTCCGATTGACGAGATCCATTAGTAGATGGCTGACTAACTGGGGTTTCTACCTTTGGTGGTGCTGCTTGATAACCTTTACCTCGATTCAAGCGATTATATTCATCCACCAACTGCGAATTTTCTACTCGTTTTTGTTCACCCACCATAAAATGACCAGACTCAATTAAATGAGACAAATTGAAATTTGGCTTTTTAAATGTTGGTGGCCCTTCCACGCTATTTACTATACGCAAAGATATATGTTCAAACCCTATTTCATGGATAAATTTCCGGATTTGCTCATCATAAATTCGGGAACGCACAGCACTAAAAAAGTCTATTGATTGATTTGGAAAAGTATCAACAAACTGTTCAACTTCTCGTGCTGAAAGTCCATCGTCTGCAAAAATCCCACCAACAATTCCCACTTTTTCATCACGGTTAGGTTCCCAATAAAATTTTTCCATCCGTCCGTCCCTAATTAACGGTGCATACAAAGTGGAAAAATCATTACCTGTAACAATAATTGGTACACGCCGTATCGGGTTTGAATCATAACTTCCCGGTAATTGCACATCTGTGGGATTATCGGCAATATTCATCAGTGTGGCATTTACCAACTGTGTGTTGACAGTATATTGAGTGCCTTCATCAAAGCGTCCTGCACCTGCATCTAAGTCGTTAATCATCAGCACGCACATTCTACCGCGCACTTTGACTTGTTCTGCTGTTTCCCGATAGCGCAACCGAATCAACCGCGCCGGATCTCCTGCATCTGGACTTTCCAATTCACCACCAGAAATGAGTGTGACTTCCACACCCATTTTTTCAAAAGCTAACTCACACTGAAAGGTTTTTCCTTCACCTTTACGTCCATGAATGCCTAAAATCAAAGGAACTCTCACACCAGGAAGATTCAAGAAGTTCTTAGTGATGTGAACAGCAATTTTATCCAGAAATCGAGGAGCAATATAATAACTCATAATTATTGCGAGTGAGGACTAATTAAACAATGCTAAGTTTTTTTGGTGACTAATGTTGACTAATCTTTAGATATAAATTCAGCATCACTATCACAAACGCTTTATAGGGTGAGCATCAAAAATTTTACTACTTTCTCACAGTGATATTTTTAATCAGATGCTGTCATAGCCAGAGACTTCCTAGGAATTTTCTTGCATCTAGCATAAGCAATTCTTATTTAAACCAATTTAACCAAGCATCCCAATTATCAACAATTTCAGCAAGTTCAGCATAACCTGTGGCTTGCGGATGAGCGCCATCATAATTTTTTGCTTCTTCTATCCAAATGTTTGATTTAATTAATATCGGAAAAACGTTGAGATAAGGCACATCTAATCGTTGACAAACTAAAGCAAATTCCTGCGCTAAATTGCCAATTCTCTGATTCTGTTCTGTCTCTGTAGATGGTGGCGGACTAATCATTAAAACAGGATATAACTGTTTAGCTACGCTCAAAATATCATGAGTATTTTTCAGCGAGTCTGCAATAGCAACGCGAGTTTTACCATTCTCTAGAGTTGTATCATTTACGCCAAAAGAAAATACAACTCTACCATCATATTCTTTTGGTAAACGATAAGTAACTTCTCTGTGCCAACGATTTTTCAGTTCAGTACTGGTTTCTCGCCTTACACCTAAATTATAGTATGTGATTTCATGACCTTTTTTATGAGCATTTACACAGATTCTCCCTGTCCAACCAAGACATTCTGGGTCGCCTGTCCCGTTAACAAAAGATTCGCCTAAGAAGCAAATTCTAACTTCAGATAGAGGTTTTATATTCATAAATATAGTTTAAATTTTTGTGTTCTCTATTTTTTGGTAATCTTGAGCGATCGCACATTTTAGTAGATGTTACATAACCTCTCTCTGAAGATTCAGGAAAAATATTTTCAATTAATTTAATAATCAATTATATAAATACAAATTATTGTGATATAAACTCGCAAACTTTAATCATCTGTATATAAATTATAAACTTATGGTGAAAAAAGTAGTTATTGTTGGTGCTGGGCCAAGTGGTCTGTTATTGGCTCATTACTTGTTGCGTCGTGGAGATAATTATCAAATCGATATTTATGAACGTCGCAGTGATCCTCAGATTGTTTCATTTTCTAAATCCAGAACTTATCCCATTTCTCTTAACGAAAGAGGAATGAGCGCTTTGAGACAAATTGAGGGATTAGAAGCCGCAATCAAAGCGATAAGTTTACCAATGAACGGCACTATTTTTCATCAAAAAAATGGCAAGACGAGATATACTCCTCGACAACATCCTTTATTTACTCTTGATAGAACAAATTTAGCGATCGCGCTTTTAGAAGACTTAACTAGTAAGTACAATCATCATCAATTAAACATTCATTTCGACTGTCAATGTCAGCAAGTTGATTTAACTACTAAGACAATAAAGTTCACAACTATTGCCGAAGAATCAGAAAAAATATTTACTGTAAATTATGATTTTTTAGTTGGTGCAGATGGAGCCTCGTCTGCGGTTAGAGAAAGTTTGAATTCGACAGAATGTTTTAAATGTGAACAAAAACCAATAATAACGGATTATAAATCATTTATATTACCTATTGAACATACAAGTTCAAGTATTAATTTAGCAGAAGATAAAATTCATTCTTGGATGCTCAATGATGGCACAGTGGTTCTATTGCTGCATCAATTAGGCGGAATAATGAGTGGGATTATTCACTTTCCGCATCAACAAAATCAAGTGAATAATCTTGCCACAAGAGAAGAAGTACTCCAATTCTTTCGAGAAAATTTTCCAGAAATTGGTCAGTTAATGCCAGACTCAGAAGCAGAAGATTTTCTGCATAGACCAGCATCAACAGTTGTCACAGTTCGGTGTAATAGTTACCATCATGGCGATAGTGTACTGCTAATAGGAGATGCTGCTCATGCTGTTTCCCCATCTATTGGTCAAGGTTGCAATGCAGCACTTGAAGATGTCTTGATGTTTGACCAGCTTTTAGATAAATATTCAGACAATATCGAAGAAGCTATTGCACAATTTACTGTGCGCCGTCAGCCAGATGGTTATGCTTTAGTAGAACTTGGAGATAATGCGTTTCCTTTATCTCAAGGATTATTTATTGAGTTTATGTTAAGAGAGTGGACGACAAAAATTATCCACAATATATTTCCTCAAGTTTTTTCTCAACCACTGTTTTATTTAATCTCAGAAACGACTGTTCCTTATTCAGAAATTTTGAATGTATATCAAGGTTGGATTGCCAAAGTCAAAAAATCTAATGCTAAGTTTTAAAGATGTTTGTTGCAGTAGCGATCGCTCTAGTCTAAAATCCTCAAATTAATCATTATCATCGGACTCAAAGATATTCACTTTCTGTTGAGTTTCTGTTACTTCACTCTGACTAAATTTAAATCCAATTGATTTATTGATGCGTTTTACTCCACTCAGGGTAATCAATGTCAGCAGTCCTCCTAATAATCCCATTTGCCATAAACCACAGCCAATTGCAGCACCTAGTCCTGCGGCTGTCCATACGCAAGCAGCAGTAGTTAAATTCCGCACTTTAGGAGTAGCACTTTTTCTGGGAGATTCTTGTAAAATTAATCCGGCTCCGAGAAATCCTACTCCAGTAGCAACACCTTGAATTGTCCGACTTAGGGCATTAGTTGCAGCGTATGGACTATCACCTTCAGCCTGTAAGGGAATCATTACGAACAAGGCAGCACCCATACTTACTAACATAAATGTTCTCATTCCGGCTGGTCTACCACCTTGCTGACGGTTAAACCCAATCATACAACCTACTAGCAGCGCCATAATTAGCCGGAATCCTATATGTGGCCAATCATCTGAAGTAATAAACATCGGCCCCATTGTTTTATCTCCTTACATATAAAACTAAATTTAGTACTTACTGCCAATAGCTAAATTGACTACTTAATGATGTGTATAAAATAAAGTACGGTAAAGCTATTGGCTTTATGTAATTTAAGGTTAGTTTAACAAAAAGATAACAATAAGTAAATTAATACACACTAGAAAAAAAGTAGGCAAAGAATAGTAAATCCAAAATTTTTAGGTTTCGTTTTGAGTTTTTTCTTGATTAGCTAACCTGAAAATAGGAACAAGGAAAATATTTTTATACTTTGTTTGTGTTGTTACTAGCACCTAGCAACCTCAGTTGCAAAAAATCCCTTGCTTACATGAGTTCAATGTGTGATACTCTTGATGCAAGACAAAATACGGTAAATCGATAAAGTTACCGTTTTTAGTAAGGATAAGACTCATGCAGCTACTATGGTTCATCCCCACCCACGGCGATGGGCGTTACTTAGGAACAGCAACAGGCGGGAGGTCTGTTAGCTTTCCGTACTTTCGACAAATTGCCCAAGCCGTGGATGACCTTGGTTACACAGGGGCATTATTACCCACAGGTAGATCCTGTGAAGATGCCTGGGTTGTCGCATCAACTTTAGTATCCCTCACCCAACGGATGCGTTTTTTAGTAGCGATACGTCCGGGGTTGATGTCGCCGACTGTAGCAGCAAGGATGGCGGCGACGTTTGACCGTCTTTCTGGGGGAAGATTGCTAATTAATGTTGTGACTGGTGGTGATCCGGTGGAGTCGGCTGGAGATGGCTTGCATTTGAATCATGATCAGCGTTATGAGTTAACAGATGAATTTTTAACGGTATGGCGATCGCTAGTCAGCAGCGAAACAGCTAACTTTAAAGGTGAGTATTTAGATATTCAAGATGGCAAAATCTTGTTTCCGCCTGTGCAGCAACCTTATCCGCCGTTGTGGTTTGGTGGTTCTTCTGCTGTTGCCCAAAAAATTGCAGCCAAGCACGTCGATGTTTACTTAACTTGGGGTGAACCACCGGCACAAGTTGCGGAAAAAATTGCCGCAGTTCAAAGACTTGCAGAGGCAGAAGGTAGAACTTTGCGGTTTGGTATTCGTCTGCATGTGATTGTGCGGGAAACCGAGAGTCAGGCTTGGGATGCAGCAAATGAATTGATTCGCTATGTAGATGATGAAGCGATCGCCAAAGCCCAAAAAGCATATTCCCGGATGGACTCTGAAGGGCAACGTCGTATGAGTCAGTTACACAAAGGCAGTCGAGAAGCCCTAGAAATTAGTCCGAATCTCTGGGCTGGTGTGGGTTTAGTGCGGGGTGGTGCAGGTACAGCCTTAGTAGGCAATCCCGATACAATCGCCACCAGAATGCAGGAATATGCAGACTTGGGGATTGAAACCTTTATTCTGTCAGGTTATCCCCACTTAGAAGAAGCCTATCGCGTTGCAGAATTACTATTTCCGCGTTTACCGTTAGAAAATTTACCCAAAGTCGAAACACAACATATCATCAGTCCCTTTGGGGAAATTGTTGCTAACCAAGATTTTCCCAAAAACAACGCGCGGGAAAAAGCCACATCCATATCTTAGTTTGAGAAATCAGGAACTTAATTATATGACTCGGATTTTAGCGATCGCTGGTAGTCCTTCCCATCCTTCCAGAACCTACGGAATTTTGGAATATGCCACCAAACTATTAGCAAAAGAAGGCTTACATATAGACATTATTTCCGTGCGGGATTTACCTGCGGAAGATTTATTGTTTGGCAAATATGACAGCCCTGCCTTAGAACAGCCTAAAGCTTTATTAGCCCAAGCTGACGGGGTAATTATTGCCACCCCAATCTACAAAGCTGCTTATACAGGTGTACTCAAAGCCTTTTTAGATTTATTGCCACAAAAATCATTGACAGGAAAAGTCGTCTTACCTCTGGCGACTGGCGGCACAATTGCCCATTTGTTAGCTATTGAATATGCCCTCAAACCCATCCTGGGCGAGTTAGGCGCACGCAATATTCTCGCCACAGTGTATGCAGTAGACAAACAAATTCAAAAACAACCTGATGATAGCGTCCTGCTAGACGAAGAACTCGAACAAAGACTCAAAGATGTTTTACAAGAATTCATCAAAGCTGTGAAATTTTCTGCGATTGAATCTCCACAACTCGCACACGCCAATTAATATCGTGTTCGGTGAAAGGTTCACCGGATAGGATAAAAGGCACAAGTTTATACCTCCGCTTATTTGCTACAGATGGGTAAATTTTATCCATCTGTTTACTTTTGGAAATTTATTCAGTTTAATATCTAGATTTTTATTTTCAAACCAAAGACTAACCGCGATATGATGCTCTGTGCATTTGTGGTTGATTTTGCAAAAAAATGCTTGATTGGCTTTATCGTTACCCTACCCTCTACCCTGGTGTTTTACTCAAACGCTACAAGCGCTTTTTTGCCGATGTGCAACTTGCTGATGGCCAAATAGTAACCGCACACTGTCCCAATACAGGGCCAATGACGGGAGTCTCAACCCTTGGTAGTTTAGTACAGTTATCTAAAAGTGATAATCCTAACCGTAAACTGGCTTACACCCTCGAACTAATTCAAGTACAAGATAACCAACCAACTTGGGTAGGTGTCAATACAGCCTTACCTAATCGCATCGTTAAACTAGCTTTAGCAAAATATTTATTTCCAGAATTGGGTAATTACAGCCAAATTCAAGGTGAAGTGGTTTATGGCTTAGATAAAAAAAGTCGTGTAGATTTTTTGTTAACAAGTAGTGATACAGAACGCCCGATATATTTAGAAGTAAAAAATACAACTTGGGCGCAAGGAACTTTAGCATTATTTCCTGATACAGAAACCACCAGAGGACAAAAACATTTACGAGAACTCATGGCGCTGTTACCCTTAACACGTTCTGTCATGTTGTACTTTATCAACCGAAGTGATTGTACAGAATTTGCCCCTGGTGATACTACAGATCCAGTATATGGGCAGTTATTACGGCAAGCGATCGCCCTCGGTCTAGAAGTGTTACCTTGTCGGTTTGATATCTCCCCCGAAGGTATCCGTTATTTAGGTTTGGCTAAATTAATCATTTAAACTACTTGGTGATTGACCAACATCAGCAACGCACTTCTTTTTAAAGGGGCAAACGGCCGTTCGCCCTTACACCTGCTTAAATTTACGTGAATTCGATGGCAAAACCCCTCTCCAAACCTCTCACGCCAGTCGCCTCTCCTCCTCAGAGACGCTGCGCGAACAAGTCGGGAAACCCGCCCACGGCGCTGGCTCCCCGACGCGGAGAGAGGCTTAAAAGTCTGATTATTTCGTCCTAAGTTGTAGATTTTTAGCCCCTTCCCTAGAAGGGAAGGGGTTGGGGTTAGGTTTCATCGAACTCACGTTAAAGTTGATGAGCCACGAGAAAAGATTCGACTTCTGCGGCGGTGGGTTGAGAAGCGATCGCACCTGGTTTAACCGTAGTCAATGCTCCCACAGCACTAGCATAAGTAACAATCCGCTTGGCTGTATCGGCATCTGCTAATTTCTGAATACCATGCTGACTTAGTTGGTGGATAAATCCTGCCAAAAAGCTATCTCCTGCGCCAGTTGTGTCAGCTACTTTTACAGGAAAAGAAGGTAACACACCTTCGCTTCCACCTAAACAATAAGCACAACCTTTATCACCATCTGTCACCAGCACCCCTTCCACAGAATTTAAACGGTAAGTAATAGCTCCTGCATCTGCGGTATCAAATAGCCATTCGGCTTCTTCTTTAGAGAGTTTGAGAAAGTCAACGCGCTTAAATATGTTTTTAATTTTTTGCCGCGCGATATTTTCGTCTTGCCAAAATACTGGTCGCCAGTTTACATCTAGCACTATTTTCAGGTCGAATTGTTCTGCTAAATCTAAAGCGCGATAAACTGCCTGTTCGCTGTCAGGATAGGCTAATTCTAAAGTACCCAAAACGAGAAAATCTGCCTCTTGAAACAGCAAAGTGGGTAATTGCTTGGCTTGTAGACGGGTGTCGGCAAATTCAGATGTATCATATTGACCAAAGCCAGCGAAAGTGCGATCGCCTGCTAAATCACGCACCACATACACCTGTCGCGTTGGCGCAGTCGGATGGCGTTGTACACCCGTTATATCTACACCAACTTCTTGTAGTAACTCAACCAGCGCATTCCCCGGTTCATCTTCACCCACGGCTCCGACAAATCCGGCGGTAGTTCCCAGTTTCACCAAAGCACAGGCTACATTAGCTGGCGCTCCTCCGGGATAAGGAGTCCAAGACTGTACTTCCTCTAGCTTTAGCCCCAACTGATCGGCTAAACAATCAAACAGAATTTCACCAAGACACAAAACACGGGGATTGCTCATCTCAATTTTAGATTTGCGATTTGGGTTTAGGAAGGAAGGAAGAATCCTGATATCAGAATTCAAAAATAAATACTGTTCAAAATTTTTCTACCTGAACTCTGAATTCTAAATTCTGAGTTTTCCCTGTTGACCCCTGACTTTTCAGGTCTTGTGAGGTCAGTATAAAATCTACAATAATCTTCATTATCTGTCGCCAGTCCTTCATAGAATTAAATAGCAATTTTTATCACTCTTACGGAATATGTAGGCTCTAATTCCTGCTTTTGCTTTTTAAGGATTAATACTTGATTAAATATTAAATAAAGTATAGTAAATAACTTATAGTCAAGTATTAGTAAATTTTTCATCCAGTTAAACTTGAAAAAAATTATTGTCAATCGTATTGCAGCTAACACTTCAAATCCCTACCAACAAAAGAATCTTCTAGAATTAAATAGAGTGATTAAGTACATATACCAAAGAGAGGATAGAATCAGTCATGGCTGGTGGCGAGTCTCAGACCCCTGTTACTCTGTCAGACAGAGAACTGCAAATTATCGACTTAGTGGCCGCTGGCTTAACTAACCAAGAAATTGCAGCAAAACTAGAAATTAGCAAACGAACAGTTGATAACCACATCAGCAATATTCTTACCAAAACCCAAACCGAAAACCGCGTGGCTCTCGTCCGTTGGGCTTTACAGTGGGGAAAGGTTTGCTTGAATGATGTTAATTGCTGTTCCCTACCTAACCAGAACGAGTGAATTATGTGCTACTACAGATGCGGTCAATGGCGTTTGGCAGATGCCATAAATCGCGTCTTAATATAGCGATAAATTTCGTCTGGCGTGCAGCTACGACAGTTAGACGGTTCACTGCTTGTTTTCCTCCTCACGCATCTATTTCAGCGTGAACCTTTAGTTCTCGCTCGCATCAACATCAGGCAGAACAGATTACTTAGTTATTAGTTATCGTGCAAGACTGTTACTGTTGATGCAGTTTTACCAAACTGCATCAACGGTACATTTCACCATATTTAAAAAGATATTTATCCAGTCATCAATAAAAATTAGCAATAAACCCTTGCCACAAGCGCTACATTTGTAAGAAATCTATATTGCTCCATCAGTTTGGGGAGCAGTGTTGCTATGGAAACTTCTGCTTCTGTTCAAGGTAACTTGTCTTCCTTTAACTTTTTTAACTTTGACTTCACTACGCCTCAATCTACCTTAGATGCTGATTTACTCAGACAGCTATCATTCGTTCCTGGTTTGAAAGAAATACTTATGCTGCGGCAAGTTCACGCCCTAGAACATGCTACTGTCTGGGTTCTAAGTGAAACAAAAAACGCCCATACTCCCCCAGGAAGACCAAATACAATTCAACTTGATAACGAATTATTGAGCGGTTTATCTACTGATCAAGGATTTTACCTTTATGGTGAAGTGAATATTAGCAACTTGCGGCGTGCCGTAAGTCAAGCCCTGTATCGCCTAACACATGGTGAATGGGATTTAGCAGTACATCCCCGTTGTGGTACGAATTTATCAGTAACAATGTTGTTAACAGCTGGACTAGCTGTAGGTGTCAATTTGTTATTACCTTTCCGGCCAGTTGAACAATTAATTGGTTTAGGACTAGCAGCGACAACAGCAGCAGAAATTGCCCCAGATATAGGTTCCATCGCTCAACGTTATTTGACAACGGCTATTCCTTTTAACCTGACCGTAGAAAATATTACTGTGAATCGTGATGTTTGGGGCAGGCAAGGGCATTTTATCAAGGTAAAATGGCGAGAACCTGATTCGTAATTTGTAATTTGTTATGCGAAAACTTTATTTCCTACTTCCTGGAACCAGTGGCAAGTTTGCCTGTGGTGGTCTCTGGGCAGAACTAAAAACATTGAAACTTGCTCAACAAATTTGTTGTGCGGAAGTTGTCACTTACCGCCAAAGAGAAACAGATAAGATATTTTTAAATGACTTGCTCAAAGCACAAAATTTAAATGATGTAATTTTTGTCATTAGTTGGGGATTTGATGTTGCTAAATTAGCTCACAAACTGAAGCAACAAAATGTGGTTTATCATGCCCATAGTTCTGGTTACAAGTTTAATTTACCTGCAAGTATTCCCATTATTACTGTGAGTCGCAACACATTGGGTTATTGGGGTCAAAAGTCTCCCAATACTCTACTGTATTATTTACCAAATGAAATTAGCCCTGAATTTAAAAATTTACATATAAATCGAGATATTGATGTGTTAGTGCAGGCGCGAAAGTCTTCTGAATATTTATTAACCGAGCTAATTCCTGCATTAAAACAAAAATGTAATGTGCAGGTAGTTGATTATTATGTAGAAGATTTACCAGGATTATTTAATCGGGCTAAGGTTTACCTTTACGATTCGGCAGAATACTGGGCGCAACAAGCTGTCAGCGAAGGTTTTGGATTGCAACCAATGGAAGCTTTAGCTTGTGGATGTCAGGTATTCTCTAGCATCAATGGTGGACTTTCAGATTATTTAGATCCTGGATTTAATTGTTATAAAATTGCTGGATATTCCCAAGAATATGATGTTGCCAGAATTCTTAAAGTAATTCAAGCTTCATCGGGTTTAAGTTTGTCAGAACAGGTGCTGAATGAGTACCGCTATGAAAATATTGTTCAAAGACTAGAAATAATTTTAGATGAATTAAATGAGTTTTTTGACCACAAACAGCATTATCAATCTAATATCAAAAATTTGACGCAAATAAGATTAAAAAAATTAATAATTAAAAGTATATATACTAAAGTGAAGAAAAAATATTTTCAGGGTTAATTAGCGCGGAATCGTAAGATTACTGATATTGATGGATAACTGTGCCAGTTTTGCTAATGGAACACAGTAAAATTGACAGGAGATTACATTTTAATTGCTTGCGGATAACATGGAATTGCACTTGTAGGTATCACACATAACTTAAATTCAGGGGTTAAAGGATGAAACGCCCATTTATAACTTTAGCTGTGGTTGTCAGTGCGATCGCCCTTGCTCGTCCTGTCCAAGCTCAATCAGCCGAAATCGCGCCACTGACTATCGAACGCAACGAAGCTGCTACCCTGATCACTGAACCAATTACAATTAACAGTAGCGCAGTTAACGCCAGCGATCGCGCTCATGCCTTAAGACAAATCGCTGAGTCTATCGGCCGAGTCAGGGAAGAAAAAGGATGTAAAAGTATCAAACCTTTAGAAATTCTTAACGATCCTGAAGCGGCAATTAAGGAATGCGAAAAGCCAAATAATAGCCAACCTACTCAACGTAACGGCGAACCAGTAGATTACTTAAAAGTTCCTCGTCTAGACTCTGGTGGTGTCAGTTTGACGGTTACTCAGTTTTAAAACAATCTCCAAATAATATTGATTTGTGAAAATTAGTCAACTTTATATCCTCGAATTCTTGAAGAATTCGGGGATATATTTTTTGATAAATTAATAATTTCAGGCTTTATTCAATCACAAAAGATTGAATCATTTTTTCCACTATCGGCAA
Organism: Nostoc sp. C96; assembly: GCF_059384975.1. Lineage (NCBI taxonomy): Bacteria > Bacillati > Cyanobacteriota > Cyanophyceae > Nostocales > Nostocaceae > Nostoc > Nostoc sp. C96. Next base: position 6,395,558 of record NZ_CM182020.1, read on the forward strand.
AAATTTTTGATAATCTTCCAGGTTTGCAGTATAAGTAATAATATACGCATTATCATTTTGTAAAGTCCAAACTTGTAGACTTTTTAGCCGACCAGTATCACTCTTACCTGTAAATACTAGTTGGTTTGCCCGTTTATTTGCCAGTGTTGTTTCATTGGAACTTTCTATTTGGGCATCATCTATAGTATTTTTAACTTCTCGAATAAATAAATCTTTTGACTCATCTAAAGTACTAGAAAGTGGTTCGACTCTAATAGTCAAAATTTCGGGAAACTGGTCTGCATCACTTTGTTTAGGTGATAAAAATGTGACTATATCTTGAGTCACTGCATTGGGTGTTTCTTGGACTGACCAATTTTCAGGATAGTTAATTTTTACTCCCTGAGCAGCATAGTTGAGAAAGTTAGTTGTGTTAATTTTTAGTTGAGATAAAATTATCACTCCTACTGCCACTGCTACTGTAATTCCTAACCCCGTCACAAATCTTTTTGGCAAAGATTGTTGTAGTTTAGTTAATGGTGCTTTGTCCAGCATTTCTAATGCTTGCAATACTGACTCGGCTGTAGGGTAACGCTGACGAAAATCATAGCGCACCATTTTATCTAAAATACTGGCAAACTGTGGGCTAACTTTGACTTTGTTACGCCAATCAATTTCCCCTGTAGCTGGGTTTCTGGGTAATGAATGACTACCACCCGCTGGATTTATCCCTGTTAAAGCCAGAATAGCAATGATACCCACCGCATAGATATCGCTACTTAAATGAGGATTACTATTAGCTTGTTCACTCGGCATATAACCAGGTGTACCAATAGCCACAGTAAAACTTGTTTGCCCAGAGGTGCTAGTCATTTGGGTACTAACTTGTTTAACTGCACCAAAGTCAATTAAAACTATTTTGCCATCTGATTCTCGGCGGCGAATATTCTCTGGTTTAATGTCACGATGAATGACATGATTTTGATGCACAAATGCTAAAACAGCCAGTATATCTTTTAACAGTTGAATAACAGCAGATTCAGTTAATTTATCACTGTAAGGCGGGAGTTCTTGTTTGAGATCATGACCGGGAATAAATTCCTGCACTAAAAAGAATTCTTCATTTTCGGCAAAGTGAGCCAATAATTGCGGAATTTGGTCATGTTTTCCTAACATTTCCAAAATAGCGGCTTCTAAATCAAAAAAACGTTTAGCTGCATTTAAAGTGTAGGGATCATTAGCCAGTGGCTTAAATTGCTTGACAACACACTGGGGATTTCCCGGTCGTTGCATATCTTGAGCTACAAAAGTCGTGCCAAATCCGCCTCGTCCCAATTGAGTCAGAATTTGGTAGCGTCCCCCGACCGTTTGACCCAGCATGAAGTTTCCCCTCTCTTTGAGAATAACTACTCACTGATTTGTTAATCTTGATTTTTGCACATACAGCAGAATTCAGAATAAGTTTCTATCTGTCATAAAGTTCTCAGTGGTGACTGACAGCCAGTAGAGTTGACATATAGCAATCCGGTTTGATGTGTAAACTACTCGTAGAGACAGGGAGTAGATGTGTAAGCAACTCATTGAGGATTGCTAGATGAATTGTGATTTCTGAATTCTCAGTGCTGGGTTCTTGAAACTGCATCTCCTATGTTTAATAAATACAAGTAAATAAATTGAAGTTTGCTTATGAGTATTAGTCTGTGCATGATTGTGAAAAATGAAGAAACCGCGCTACCAAAGTGCCTGAATAGTGTTAAAGATTTTGTTGATGAAATGGTAGTTTTAGATACAGGCTCTAGCGATCGCACTGCCGAAATTGCCCAACAATTTGGGGCAAAAGTACATCATTTTCAATGGTCAAATAATTTTAGTACTGCCCGCAATGCAGCTTTAAAATATGTCACTGGTGATTGGGTGCTGGTTTTAGATGCGGATGAAGTATTGACTCCCAGCATTGTGCCACAGTTGCAAGAGGTAATCCAAAGTGATGAATATATCTTAATTAATCTGATCCGCCAAGAAGTAGGTGCAATTCAATCTCCCTATTCTTTAGTTTCGCGCTTGTTTCGCAATCATCCCGAAATTCGCTTTGAACGGCCTTATCATGCTTTAGTCGATGACAGTGTAGCGGCAATTTTACAAAAAGAACCTCATTGGCAAGTCGGTTATTTGCAGGGTGTAGCAATTCTGCATACAGGATATCAGAAGAGTGCGATCGCGCAAAATAATAAATCGGTCAAAGCTCAAGCCGCAATGTTAGAGTTTCTTTCCACCCATCCCAATGATCCTTATGTTTGCAGTAAATTAGGGGCGCTCTACGTTGAAACTGGCAAAATCTCACAAGGTGTAGAGTTATTGCAACGTGGACTTAACCAAGCAACTGGTCAGTCAGTACCGCAAAAAAACTTAGCTTGTATGGCAGCAAATCAATCAGAAGAAAACTACGAAATCTTATATGAACTCCACTATCATTTAGGCATTGCTTATAATCATTTAAAAAAGCCACAACTATCCCTAGAACATTATCAAGCTGCCATTAAATTACCAATTTATCCGATGCTAAAATTGGGAGCATATAACAATTTAGGCAACTTACTTAAAGATGCAGGCGATTTAAACAGTGCTAAAAAAGCTTACGAAACAGCTTTAAAGATTGACCCAGACTTTGTGACTGGACATTATAACTTAGGAATGACATTAAAGGCTTTGAATTTGTTTACTGATGCGATCGCGTGTTATCAAAAAGCCATCAGATTGAATCCTTATTATGCAGAAGCATATCAAAATTTAGGTGTAGTGCAGCTAAAAGTTGGCAATCTCCAAGCTAGTAAGACAGCTTTTAAAAATGCGATTCTGCTACACGAACAGCAGCATAATCTTGAAGAAGCAAAAAGACTGCGCCAAGGTTTATACGAGATAGGATTAATCAGGTAAAGACTCATTCCCATTTTAGATTTGAGATTTTGGATGAGAAACTTGATGGGCTATTCCCGAATTTGGGATTGAGGCAACTTGTGAGCCGGAAAATTACGTAATAATAAAAGAAGAGTATTTTTTTAGCAGAGATATTGAGTATCAAATTCATACTTAATATCTCGCTGAAAACTAATGATTGCCTCTTTGAGCATTAATTAAGCATTTTAGAGGACTCACAAGCTAAAAACCTTATAAATTCGAGATAATGCGCGTAATTTTGATGACAGGCAAAGGCGGTGTGGGAAAAACCTCTGTTGCTGCCGCTACGGGACTTCGTTGTGCAGAACTTGGCTACCGTACACTCGTTTTGAGTACAGATCCTGCACACTCCCTAGCTGATAGTTTTGATTTAGACCTGGGTCATGCACCCAAACAAATTCGCCCAAATTTGTGGGGTGCAGAATTGGATGCACTGCAAGAACTCGAAGGTAATTGGGGCGCGGTGAAGCGCTACATTACGCAAGTTTTACAGGCGCGAGGTTTAGAAGGAGTCCAGGCGGAAGAATTGGCGATTTTACCAGGGATGGATGAAATTTTCAGCTTGGTAAGAATGAAACGCCACTATGATGAAGGGGATTTTGATGTTTTAATCATTGACTCAGCCCCCACTGGTACAGCTTTGCGTTTGTTGAGTTTGCCAGAAGTCGGTGGCTGGTATATGCGCCGCTTTTACAAACCGTTTCAAAATATCTCGGTAGCACTGCGTCCTTTAGTTGAACCAATTTTTAAACCTATTGCGGGTTTTTCCTTACCCGACAAAGAGGTAATGGATGCACCTTACGAGTTTTATGAACAAATTGAAGCACTGGAAAAAGTATTAACAGATAATACTCAAACGTCTGTGCGTCTTGTCACTAATCCCGAAAAAATGGTGATTAAAGAATCACTACGCGCTCATGCTTATTTAAGTCTGTATAATGTAGCTACAGATTTAGTCATTGCTAATCGGATTATTCCTCCAGAAGTAGAAGATCCATTCTTTCAGCGTTGGAAACAAAATCAAGAAGAATATCGTCAAGAAATTCACGAAAATTTCCATCCTCTACCTGTCAAAGAAGTGCCGCTTTTCTCAGAAGAAATGTGTGGCTTGGCAGCCCTAGAAAGATTAAAGGATATTCTCTACAAAGATGAAGACCCCAGTCAAGTTTATTACAAAGAAACAACAGTTAGAGTGGTGCAAGAACAAAACGAATACAGTTTAGAACTGTATTTGCCAGGTATCCCAAAACACCAAATTCAACTCAGTAAAACAGGTGATGAGTTAAACATTACAATTGGCAATCATCGCCGCAACCTCGTACTGCCGCAAGCTTTGGCAGCGCTACAACCTGCTAGTGCCAAGATGGAAGAAGATTATTTAAGAATCCGCTTTGTCAATAATACTAGAGTTTAATTTTCTGGTAAAAAGACTCAAATACAACTGAAAAATTAACAGTGGAGACAGAATGTTTTTCTTGTCTCTATTTTTTTATAAAAAGATAAATATCTGTTTATTTGAACTTTTTAACAAACAAAAATTTATCAAAAATCTATAAATAGAAGAGAAATTTTTTATAAAAAAAATAATGTAAAAACCTGTAACAAAAACCTCAGAGTATTTACTGTATTTTGACCGTGGTTTTACTGTGGACAAATAGATTCTAGGAAACTCACAATGATTTTAGATTTATCGATGACTCGTTATTTAATTTCTGATTTTTTAAAATTTAAAAACAATGTCTCAAATAGCGGATCTAAATTTGCGGACAAGACCCGATCAAGAAAGTCTTCTACGCCGGATTACAAACCGTATTCGTCAAACATTAGAGTTAGAAGAAATTATTGCAACGACAACAGCAGAAGTACGCTACTTGCTGGGAACTGACAGAGTAATGATTTATCAGTTTCATGCTGATGGTACTGGTCAAGTTGTTGGTGAGTCAATTTATGAACAGCGTTTACCTTCACTGTTAGGGTTAAATTTTCCCGCCGATGATATTCCGCCCCACGCCCGTGAACTATTTATTAAGTCTAGGGTACGTTCTATTGTGAATGTGGAAATGCAACAGATTGGCCACAGTCCGGTGATTCCTTTAGAAACAGGCGAACTGAAACCAGAAGATATCCATTATCGCCCCGTAGATCCTTGCCATGCTGAATATTTAACGGCTATGGGAGTCAAATCTTGTGTTGTAGCGCCAATTTTTCACCAAGAGCAACTTTGGGGGCTGTTAGTATCTCATAATTCCCAAGCGCATTCTATTTCAGAATATGAATTAGCAGCGATGCAAATGGTCGTAGATCAATTATCCGTGGCGATCGCTCAAAGTAATCTGCTCACCCAAGCCCGCGCTAAAGCAGAACGGGAAAGTGTGATTAATCGCATTGCGACTCTCCTGCATTCACTCCCTACGATTGTTTTACAACCAGCATTAGAAGCAACTGTGGCTGCTTTTAAAGGTTCTGGTGGCAGACTGTGTATCAGAAATGAAGCTTTTACCCTCCAAAATGGTCACGTTAAGAGTATCAATGAATGTTTAATACCAGGTAGTGATTGCATTAAAGTTTACACCTGTGGACAACAGCCAGAAATACCTGAAAATACTATTTATCCTTTAATGGAGCAGTATAGTGTCTGGCAACAACATTATGAGTCCAAGGAATACGACATTTGGGCGATTAACGATATTTATCAAACCCCAAATTTGCGAACTTTACAACTGGCTTTTCAGCCAACCAAAATTCGCAGCCTGCTAATGATTCCCCTGTATTATCGTCAGCAGTTAGTCGGCTACTTGAGCATTTTTCGAGATGAAATAGACACAGAAACCTTGTGGGCGGGTCAAATTGACCGCGATCGCCGCCAACTTTTTCCCCGTCTGTCTTTTGATATCTGGAAAGAATCAAAAACAGCCCAAGCGCAACAATGGACAGCAACAGAAATTGAATTAGCAAGAGAAATCGCTAAACATTTTGCTTCAGCAATTCAACAATATGAACTTTATCAACAAGTACAAGGCTTTAATCATAATTTAGAACATCAAGTCAAAAGGCGCATACTAGAATTGCAACGCACATCAGAACAGCAACAAGCTGTGTTTGGTGTGATTACCAAAATTCGTGAGTCTTTAAATATCGACACGATTTTTCAAATCACTACCCAAGAAGTCTGTCAGTTAGTTAAAGCTGATCGCGTTTCAGTTTATCGCTTTACAGAAGACTGGGGTGGCGAATTTGTCGGAGATTTTGAAGCTGCTAGTCCACATTGGACAAATGAAGCCAAAATTAGGGTAAATACCATTTGGAACGACACTTACCTACAAAATACCGAGGGAGGGCGTTACCGCCATAACGAAACATTTGCCGTCGATGATATCTATAAAATGGGCTTTACCCAGTGCCATGTAGATAATTTAGAGTATTATCACATTCATGCTTTTGTCCTAGCTCCTATTTTTGTCGGGCAGAAACTGTGGGGCTTACTTTGCACCTACCAACATTCTGGCCCCCGCGAATGGAAACCTTCGGAAGTTAGCTTTCTTAGCCAAATTGCAGCTCAATTAGGTATAGCCCTGCAACAAGCCCAGTTACTTATGCAAACTCAGCAACAAGCTGCTGATTTGCGGAAAGCCGCAGAACAACGACAGATACTATTTGAAGTAGTTGCCAAACTGCGGGAATCTCTTGACTTAGAGACAATCTTTAGTGCAACGGCTCATGAAGTTCGCCGCACTTTAAATGCTGACCGAGTTGTTGTTTATCGCTTTGATCCGAATGCCGAACTAGATGAGGGTGAAGTAGTTGCCGAGGATATTTTACCTGGGTTTGTCTCGACAATCGCTTTAAAAATTCAAGACACTTGCTTTAAGCAAAAATATATTGCCTTGCATCGTCAGGGAAGAGTACATGTAATTACGGACGTTCACAACTCTGGACTCAACCCTTGTTACTTGAATATGCTGGAGAAACTTCAGGTAGAAGCCAATTTAGTAGTTCCTCTAGCTAAAGGTAATGAACTCTGGGGTTTGTTGTGTATTCATCAGTGCGACCAACCGCGTGAATGGCAAGCTTCGGAAATTCAATTTGCCACTCAAGTCGCGACTCAACTTTCTGTGGCGCTAGAGCAAGCTGATTTACTCTCCCAGACCAAACAGCAAACCCAACAATTAGCTGAGGCTCTGCATGAATTACAAACAACCCAAACTCAACTTATCCAAACCGAAAAAATGTCTTCACTGGGTCAGTTAGTAGCGGGTGTTGCCCATGAAATCAATAATCCAGTGAATTTTATCTATGGCAATTTATCCCATGTCCGGGAGTATGCTGATGATTTGCTGGGAATGCTACATCTGTATCAGAAACAATATCCCAACCCCAGTTTAGAAATTTGCGATCGCCTGGAAGATATTGATTTAGAATTTCTCTCGAAAGATTTGCCGAAAACTCTTTCTTCAATGAGTGTTGGTGTGGAACGCATCCGGCAAATTGTGATGTCCTTACGTAATTTCTCCCGCCTTGATGAAGCGGAAATGAAGGTAGTGAATATTCATGAAGGACTGGATAGTACACTGCTGATTTTACAGCACCGCCTGAAATCAAAACCAGATAGTATTGATATTCAAGTCATCAAGGAATATGGTGATTTGCCATTGGTAGAGTGTTATGCAGGACAACTCAACCAAGTATTTATGAATGTGTTGAGTAATGCGATCGACGCTTTTGAATATCACCAAGACTCAACCTCAGCAACTCATCAACATCAAGTTACCATTCGCACTACTGTAGGTGAGATGAGCAACAATATATCTAGTGTGGTAATTTACATCAAAGATAATGGTGTAGGCATCCCGGAAGCTGTGAAAAACCGCGTCTTTGATCCATTTTTCACAACTAAACCCGTGGGTAAAGGTACAGGTTTGGGGCTATCCATTAGTTATCAAATTATCGTAGAAAAGCATGGTGGTCTTTTTCAATGCGATTCCCAACCAGGTGAAGGTACAGAATTTCGCATTGAAGTACCTATTCAGCAAAGTATTCATACTTGAAGTGCTGATACCATTTCACTTTAAGTTTGATACAAATAGACCGCAGGGGGAAAGAATGAAAAACCCATAAATCTGTATCATTTTTTCGTGAAACGATATGAGTGCTGAGTAAAATTTACTCGTTGATGATCAGCACTTTTGGGGTAAAAGAGTATGACTGCTTGCATTGATGCCGCTTGGTTGAGTCGTCCCTCAACTTTACTGGCACCTGAGCTTATTGGCTGTACTCTAGTACGACAAATGCCAGATGGTAATATCTTGCGAGGACTAATTGTCGAGACAGAGGCTTATGCAGCTGATGATCCGGCAATGCACGCTTATCGTGGCCGGACTACTCGCAATCAGGTGATGTTTGGTGCTGCGGGTAAGGCCTATGTGTATTTAATTTATGGTGTTTACCACTGTTTGAATGTTGTCACTGACCAAGATGGAGTGGCTAGTGCAGTGCTTCTCCGCGCCTTGGAGTTAGAGCAAGTGCCTATGTGGGTTGACCATAAACACAAACTCAAACCACACCGCATTGCTGCTGGCCCAGGCAAACTTTGCCGCGCTTTGAAAATTGATCTGACATTGAATGCCACACTTTTAGAGTTTGGTCAACCACTCTGGTTAGAACACCGCCATCCTGAGTTTCAACAACAGCTAGAACAAGGAAATCTCACGTTAATTCAAACTACTCGGATTGGTTTAACCAAAGGAGTAGATTTGCCTTGGCGTTGGTATTTATTGAACAGTCAGGCTGTCTCTCAAAAAGGATGAGCGCTCGGTCTCAGTAATATTTTATGTTGCTGTATGATTCATTACTTCTATTTAAGCATGTCATTTGAGCGATCGCATCAATGTTTATATATCGTAAAATATCTTGCTTTAGATAGATGATTTATTTTGTTATTACTATGTTGCTTTATTGCTGCAACATCTTCAAGAGATTTTTTGGGTTGTCCATTCTATCCATAACAACTTCAATAAAAGCAAGTTGCTCGTGGTTTTGTTCGGCTGTTTGTAATGCTGTCTCTAACTGAGATTCAGTACTAACTTTAATTCCCCAGCTATTGCCAGCGAAAATTTCAGGAAGCTGATAATATTTCCAAGGTTGAATGTCGTTATAAGGCATTCGTTCACCGTGAATATCACGTTCTATGGTGTATCCATCATTGTTCATAAGGAAAATAATGGGTTTAAGACCATAGCGTAATATGGTCGAAAGTTCTTGTGCAGTCATTTGAACGTATCGCGGCAGTCCCTACCCTCAACTCTTAGTAGGGTAGGGATCGGAGCGGGTTATTGAAACGAAGTGGAAATAACCAATCCATATTTATTCGGTCGGTGCATCTTGCTCTTTAATATATTGCCTAAGTTGATCAATCGGTGCGCCGCCACTTGACGCTACATAATACGAGCTAGACCAAAACAAAGGTTTCCAGTAAAACTTTTCAATATGCTCCTTAAATTCTTTACGAATGACCCTACTACTAGCAGATTTTAAACTAGAGGTAAAGTCAGAAATATTGTTGTCTGGGTGATAGTCCACCAGTAAATGTACATGGTCTTCTTCACCTGAGAATTCAACCAAAATGCAATTAGTTTTAATGCAAATATTTGCAAAAATCTCGTGCATCCTCTCAAGGATTGGTGCGGTAATTACTTTTTTACGATACTTAGTAATAAAAACGAAATGTAAGTGAATAGAAAAAACAGCGTGTGACCCTTTACGAGAAAGCATTTGACAAGTAACCGTGTCCGTTGTATTCTGATTAATATACCAGATTTTTGGAGAAAACAAAAACAGCCTGTGGCAACAAGACGAATGACTTTTCGGTTATACCCAAACGAGAAAACTGAATTAATTTTGCGGTATCACCGAAAGCTCCACAAGGACTTGTACAATGCCGCAGTAAATAACAGATTTAACCAGTACAAAATCTATAATCACAAAGTTGATTATTTTGAGCAACAGAATTGTTTGCCAGCATTTAAAGATGTTTGGGTAGAGTACAAAGAACTTCCCAGCCATGCACTGCAAGCAACATTAAAACGTGTTGATTTTGCATTTGAGCGTTGGTTTAAAGGGCTAGGTAAGCGTCCGAGATTTAAGTCAATTAGACATTATTCAGGATGGACTTATCCAGACTGTGCAGGTTTTAAAGTAGAATCTGAAGGCGAAAACGGATATCTCAATCTGTCTAAAATTGGACGTATTCAGATGCGAGGGCAGGCTTTGGGTTGGGGTAAATCAACTACTTGCACTATCGTTTATCGCAATAGTAAATGGTACGCATCTATTACTGTTGATGTGCTAGACCAAGCATTAAAGCCTAAAGTTCTACCAGTTGGTGCAATTGGTATTGACTTAGGTTGTAAAGCAGCATTATCAATTACGGATGGAGAGAATCATCAACAAATCGATGCTCCTAAGTTTTTGAGAAATGCTGAACAGAAAATCAAAAAAGCTTCTAAGGAGAAGAGGCGTAAACGCGCACCAAATAGAAACAAAAAAATTAAAGCTTCTAGACGATATAAAACAGCCCAATCAAAGGTTACTAAGCTAGTTCGTAAAGTTGGTAATCAAAGACAAAACTGGGTACATCAAGTAGCAGCAGAAATTGTAAGCGGTAATAGCTTCGTTGCGACTGAAAAACTAGAAGTAAAAAACATGACTAGTAAAGCAAAGAAAGGCAAGCGTAAAAAGCAAAAAGCAGGACTGAATAAGTCAATACTAGATGTTGCTTTTGGAATGCTTCGCAATATCATCAAGTACAAAGTTGAGCAAATTGGTGGTGTATTTGTAGAAGTTCCAACGAAGAAAGTAAAGCCTAGTCAAACCTGTCCGAAGTGTGGTCATCAACATAAAAAAACTCTTGATATTCGAGTTCATAATTGTGTTGTTTGCGGATACGTGCAGGATAGGGATATTGCTGCTGCCGAAGTAATGCTTTATTGGTCTAAAGGTACTCTACCGGGGTTAGGAACTAGCCTCGTAGTCGCAGAGTCGCCTAGCTCTCCCACATCTACTGGTAAGCGTAAGCAATCTGGATCGATGAGGCAACTAGGGGCGAAGAAGCGACAAAAATCTACAGAAAAACTCGCTAAAAACGAACTGGGGGATGTAGAAACCCACAGTTCAGGCGAAGCCAATTGTGGGTAGTTCATAAGACCCATCGCCAACCAGTAGGATAGAACGACGCTGTGGAGATGCGATCGCACAACCAAGTAATGCGCCAACAGAGTAGCCAATGGAACCCCAAAGTACTTGTCCAACAAAGGTTGCTCCCTTTGGTAAAGGAACAATGGCGGCACCAAACAAACAAGTTCCAGTCTCGGCCACAATTATGTCATCTTCTTGCAGAAAATGAGCAAATCTCTGCCAAAAACGCCGTTGTGTAATTGGTGCAGACTCTTTAGCTGTAAAAGTATTTATAAAACCAGCATCTAAATTCTCAGTTGCTGATTTGAAGTTTAGCATTTGAGCATCCCGGTGGTGTAAGCGTTGACATAAAGCAGAAAGTACATCTGCCATAGCTACATTTTTGTATAAAGCATGTTTAACTTTGACATGCTGTCCATGCACTTCAATAGTGCGACTAGGATCAAGTTTGGCAGAAAACTTACCTGTGTTGAAATCAGTCATCAAAGCACCAATACTCAAAACACAATCTGCTTGTTCAATCCTTTGTATAACAGATTCTTCACTGGCAGCACCATTATATATACCAATAAATTGAGCGTGGGTTTCTTCCAGCAGTCCTTTTCCCATATTCATCGTGGCATAAGGGTAGCCAGTAACTTTGAGGAGTTCACGCAATTCTGCTTGCAAGTGATAACGAACTACACCAATATCAGCCAGAATTACAGGTTGATCAGCCTTTTCCAAGAGATTGACGCAGATATCGATGGTTTCCGTTAAAGTAGTGCGATCGCTCTCAAATACAGGAGGTATAAAGGCATCAGATGGTGTGTTCACTTCATGTTTAGCCACATCCATCGGGATGGAAATGTAAACAGGTAACTTCTTCAAAAGACAGATACCCAAAACTCTGTCAATTTCAGTTGTGGCATTTTCTGTAGTTAAATATGCTTGCGCGGCCGTTACCTGTTCATACATCCGGGCAAACAAAGAGAAATCACCAGTACCAAGGGTATGATGAACCAGTGAGCCAGATGCTTGAATTTTCGTAGCAGGAGAACCAGTAATTGCTACAACTGGGACGTTTTCAGCGTAAGCACCAGCTACACCATTAATAGCGCTGAGTTCACCTACACCAAAGGTAGTTACTAATGCTGCAACACCGTTAATTCGACCATAGCCATCAGCCGCATAGGATGCGTTGAGTTCGTTGCAAGTAGAAATTAACTCAATGCGATCGCACTTAACAATAGAGTCGAGAAACTCCATATTGTAGTCTCCCGCAACCCCAAATATATGCTTGATGCCAATCTGTGCTAGACGATGTACTAAATAGTCTCCAACAGTAAAGTTTGCCATGATGTCAGCCTGGATTTTACCTTTTTAGGGTATGAAATCTCTAGCCAGGACGTGTATCTCTAAAGTCTGAATAGGATTTGGGCATAAACCCCTACAAGTTCTTGGATGTGTATCAATATTTGGGTGAATTGGTATAAGCCCGGTCTGTGTCCCTATTGTATGAGTTCTAAAATTATATTCCGATATATCGGAATATATCGCGATATATCGTATACTAGAGAAAGTTAATTCAGAAGTAATTTATGTTTAGACATTTTCGTTCTCGCTTTATGGCCTTGGCATCAGCAGGAGTTAGCCCAGAAGAACCATTTTTGGCAAATTATCGCTTTCATCACAGCAGACACAATCATGGCAAGCACTCCGGCGAACAAATGTTTGGTCGCGGTTGGGGAGATGAATATCGAACTCGTCGGGGCGACATCAAGTTTTTGCTATTGGAAATGCTATCAGAGCGCCCCAGTCATGGCTACGACCTCATCAAAGCAATGGAATCTCGATATGGTGGATTTCATCGTCTGAGTCCAGGCTCGGTCTATCCCACACTCCAGATGCTAGAAGACGGAGGTTATTTAACCAGTGAGCAGCAAAGTGGCAAACGAGTTTATAGCATCACCGAGGAAGGCAGAAAATTACTCCAAGAACGTGTCCAACAACAAGATGAAGATTCGCCTTGGGATACCTTCAAAAGCTTTGTCAAAAGCAAGCCGCAGGAATTTATCGAGTTGCGGAAAGTAGCAACAGAGTTAGCTTCTGTTGTTATGCAGGTCGCTCGTAGTGGCGATGTCGAACGGATAAATCGGGTGCGTGAGTTACTAGAACAGGTAAAACGAGAAATTTATGGAATATTGTCAGAAAAATAACCAGGATTGTGAAGGCTGAATATTCGTGTATCAATTTGTAGACGAACGCAACTATGCTACAAGTGATTCATAGTTACGTTTCCATAATCTGCAATAGAGAAATTGTACGGCATTGCATAAATGCGGGATGAATTAAGCTTTTTAGTAAAGTGAACTATCGATTTTTTGCGCCTTTGCGCGAAACAAATTTCATCCCGTTAATCAGCAACGCCGTAAGGCGCTTCATTTAACCCTTGACGCAAACAACTTGCTTGAGTGTTGCGACAACTTCCACCAAATCAGATTGATTTTCCATTACTTGCTCAATTGGTTTATAAGCACCAGGAATTTCATCTAAAACATCATTATCTTTCCGACATTCTACACCTTTAGTTTGCTCAATTAAGTCGTCAAGGGTGTAAACATTTTTAGCCTTACTTCTGGATAATAATCTGCCTGCACCATGACTGCAAGAACAGAAACTATGGGCATTACCTTTACCTTTGACAATGAAAGATTTCGCTCCCATTGAGCCAGGAATAATCCCATAATCTTCTGTTTGGGCGCGGACTGCTCCTTTACGAGTTACGTAAACATCTTCACCAAAATGTACTTCTTTTTCGGCGTAATTATGATGGCAATTTACCTGCAATAAAGGTTTAGTTAATTTACCACCTGCTAGATGTTTTTCGATGATGTGTTTAAAACGTAGCATCATCACATCGCGGTTGAAACGAGCATAGTCTTGCGACCACTGCAAATCATGCCAATAAGCTTGAAATTCTGGAGTTTTAGCCACAAAGTAAGCTAAATCAGGATCAGGTAATTTATTACCTGCCATTTTGGTTAATTCTTTGGCAGTATTAATATGACATTGGGCTAATTTATTGCCGATATTGCGTGAACCAGAATGTAACATCAGCCAAACTTGATTCTCTGTATCAAGGCACACTTCAATAAAGTGATTTCCTCCACCGAGAGAACCCATTTGTTTCATTGCTTTAGTTTCCAAGTCTTGCACACCTGGATGCAAATCTGGAAAATCGCGCCAACGTTGCCAGTTAGTAACTGATTTTTCAATATCTTTGTTTTCGTTAAAACCTGTGGGAATTGCGGCTTCAATATCTAGGCGAATTTTTTTGAGTTTGCCTTCTAATTTTTCGCCTGAAAATGGCATTTTAATTGCACACATTCCGCAACCGATATCAACACCCACAGCCGCAGGAATGATAGCATCTTTGGTAGCTATGACAGAGCCAACTAAAGCACCTTTGCCTAAATGTACATCTGGCATTAATGCTACATGTTTAAATACAAATGGTAGGGATGCTACATTTTTAGCCATCTTGGTTTCATCGCTGGCTAAAGGATGATTTGCCCAAGATAAAACGGGTGCTGGTGTGTTAATTGTTAATTGTTCGTAGGGCATAATTTTTTGATTTATAAATATGTTTTGTAGGTATAATTTGTCTGACAGTATTTACTAGTAATTAATCTCTATTTTGATAAGTCAATACATAAGTCAAGTTTTGCATAGGATTTTGCTTATTTGCCTGCATGATTTTACCTGTATTATAAATGTAGTACATAAATTAGATGAGTGTCAATCCTCGCGGTGATGAGCAAAAGCAGATTTTGGCAAGATATATTAAAATTTGTCAATAAAATAGATCGTTCATCAGGCTAAAATCAATTTTATGAAAATGGCTCAAAATACTATCTGGAAAAGTTTTTTATCTCCAGTAGTACGTTTTTTGATTGATGAGGAGAAGTTAAAACGATACGCGCTGAGTATTGATTGGGAAGAAGAAAGCGAGCGCTTCCGTTCTGCGGATGTGACAATTCCTGCGTACTACAAGCACAATTTTCACGGAATCACGGGAGGATATCTCAATTCTAGTGCGGCGGTGAGTTATGACCCAATTACGGAATACGCCCTACCACCCAATGAAACTTGGGTACGTCAAGCATTGATTAATGCGGTAAAAGTCCAACCAAGACGCATACTTGATTTAGGTTGTGGTACGGGTTCCACAACTTTGATGTTAAAGCAAACTTTCCCCCAAGCCGAAGTTATTGGCTTAGACTTGTCGTCCTATATGCTAGTAAGAGCAGAAGATAAAGCGAGAATTGCAAATTTAAATATTATCTGGCGACATGGAAACGCCGCGCAAACAAGCTTCCCTGATGCTTCCTTTGATTTAGTCACAGCGTCTCTGCTATTTCACGAAACACCCAGTGCAGTTACTCAAGCAATTTTGCAAGAAAGCTTTCGCTTATTAGTAGCTGGTGGACAGGTTTTAATTTTAGATGGCAATCAAAAAACCCTGCGCCAGTTAGATTGGCTCAATGATATCTTTGAGGAACCTTATATTCGTGAGTACGCTGCTGATAGTGTAGACGCGCGTATGGGTGCTGCGGGGTTTAAAGAAGTACGCACCGAAGATGTTTGGGGGATACATCAAGTAAGTAGTGGGATAAAACCAACTTTGATTACAGGTTCAGCTATGCAAGCCACAGTCCGCCAGTATAGTGAGGGATCAATAGACAGCACAATAGATAATAATGATTTGGAGGGTTTAGGATCTCCAGCTTTTGGCATAACAGCATGAGTTTAAAAGCAATTCTGTTTGATTTTAATGGTGTCATCATTAACGATGAGCATATCCACCTACAACTAATAGATGAGATTCTCATTCAAGAAAATCTCCAACCCCAAAAACTGCAAGAACGTCAGACTTGTTTGGGAAGGAGCGATCGCGCTTGTTTTCAAGAACTGCTGGCAAATCGCGGTAGAGTATTAACAGAAGAGTCTCTCAATCAACTACTGAGCCGCAAAGCTGAAGCATACTTACTGGAACTGGAAAAATTAGAGAAACTGCCCATATATCCAGGTGTAGAAGATTTAATATATCAAGTGCGATCGCAAAATATCAATTTAGGCTTAGTCAGTGGCGCACTCAGCAAAGAAATAGAATTTGTACTCCATCGCACCAAACTGACAGAATACTTTAAAGTTATTGTCGCAGGTGACAATATCACCACTAGTAAACCCAACCCAGAGGGTTATCTCTTAGCAGTCGAACGCTTTAACCAAAAATATCCCGAATTAAATCTGCAACCGCAAGAATGTTTAGCAATTGAAGATACCTTCGCAGGTATCCAAGCAGCCAAACAATCACAGATGAAGGTTATAGGTGTAGCGAATACCTACCCCTTCCACATGCTTCAGCGCTGTTGTAACTGGACTGTAGACTATCTGACTGACTTAGAACTCGAACGAGTCCAAAATGTGTTTTCTGGCAAAGAACCGCAGCCAAGCGTAAGTGAGTGTTAAAATATCCTTTGGTAGTGGAGCGTTGATTAAATCGCTAGTAATTTGATTAACTCAGCAACAACCATTTTAAGGGGAATTAGCTCAGTTGGTAGAGCGCTGCGATCGCACCGCAGAGGTCAGGGATTCGAGTTCCCTATTCTCCATTTGGACATCACGTTAATTAAGAATCAATGTAAGTTAGCCAAAATTTGCCCGATCGCATTTAGCAATTGTGGTTGTTCAACAGGTTTAATTAAGTGGATTTGAAACCCAGCGGCTAAAGCCTGTTGTTGATTTATCTCACCTGCGTAGGCTGTCAGGGCGATCGCGGGTATTTGTCCGCCTTGTTCGGGTGGGAGGGCGCGAATCAGACGCAGTAGCATATAACCGTCAATTCCTGGCATACCGATATCACTTAAAAGTATATCTGCTTTACTGGTTGCGAGAAACTCTAATGCTTGGCTACCAGATGCGATCGCTGTTACTCTAGCACCCAATTGTTCTAATACCACAGTTAAAAACTTTCCCGTATCTAAATCATCATCTACTACCAAAATATGTAAACCTGCTAAATTTAAAGCCTCATCAACGGTTACAGTATTTTTGTTTTGCGGAATAAAATCCAGCATCAAGGGTAATTTAACTGTGAATTTTGCACCCATTCCTTCTCCCAGACTTTCGGCTTGTACAGTTCCACCATGCAGTTCTGTGAGATGGCGCACAATTGCTAGACCTAATCCTAAGCCACCAAATTGACGGGTAATTGTACCATCAGCTTGCCGAAAATAATCAAATACGAATGGTAAAAACTCTAGACTAATACCCTTACCATTGTCTTGAATTTGAATTTCAGCAAAGGTATCAACTCGTTTTAAAATAATTTCTACTTTACCAGCAGTGGGGGTAAATTTGATGGCGTTGGAAAGTAAATTACAAACTATCTGCTGTAGGCGTTCAGCATCACCTTTAACCCATGCTGTATCAAGATGCAATATTTTGTTTACTTGCAGATTCTTAGCTTCAACAGCTAAAGCAACAGTATCTAGAGACGCATGTAAAATCTCAGTTAAATTAACAGGCTGAAGATTTAAAATTATTTTTCTTTGTTGAATTCGAGAAACATCTAATAAGTCTTCAATCAGTTGAATTTGTAATTTAGCATTACGCTCAATGGTTTCTAGCCCATGCGTTAGTTTATCATCTTCATAATTGCGTCTTCTGAGTAGTGTTACCCAACCTAAAATAGGATTAAGTGGAGTCCGCAATTCATGAGAAAGAACGGCAATAAATTCGTCTTTTATTCTATTGGCTTTTTCAGCTTCAGTGCGGGCAGATTGCTCTCTTGATAACAGATTTTCTCTTTCTACCTCTGCTTGTTTGCGCTGAGTAATATCCCGAAAGAATATACCCAGTCCATCTTCAAAAGGGTAAGCATGAATTTCTAACCACATATTTTTCGGCATATATAATGCTTCAAAATGCACAGGTATTGATTCTGCGATCGCCCGACAGTATTCACGCTCAAATTCTTGACCTTGCATTCCTGGCCATTGCTCCCAATAATTTTGAGCAACTATAGTTTCTGGTTTTACGCCTTGAATATTTGCAGCTTGTTGATTAATGTATGTTATTTGCCAATCTTGATTAACTGCTATAAAAGCATCTGTCATACTTTCTAAAATATTGCTGAGGCGAGTACGTAAATCTTTTTCGGCTTTTAATAATTTATCTTTTTCTCGATTGGAGTCTTCTAAACGAACATTCGTTTCCACTAGGGAATCATTGAGTTGAATGAGTTTTTCTGATAATTCAGCGCGAGCTTGATATTCTCCTATTCTGAATTTTTCTATCGCTAGTTCTACTTGAACTTTTGCTCTTTCTGTAATGGCAACTCCGACTAATAAAGTCACCATAGATTGTACTAGGAGACTTAATTTGTGAACATGTAAAACTTCTGGCTGTACTGGAAAACGCGGTAATAATATAGCATTAGGATATATTAATAAATAAGAGAACAGCGTTATTAGTATTGAAAATGTAGACATGAGCATCCCCGTAGATACTCCAAAGCGAGTAGCAGCCCACATTACGGGAATAAAGCTCAAAAAAGATAACTGTTGAAACCGAAAATCTGTGTTGCTATTGGCTGAAACTTCCGAAACAGTTACAGATGCGATGCTAATGCACAGAAATAAGATAGTGCTGACTTCCAGTAAGAGAGGACGACAAGCTGGAAATCTGAAACTCGGTGAGGCATAATCTGATACTTGAGAACGAGATAACCAACCCCACGATTGCAGATAAGGAGTTAATACTAGCAAAATTGTCGGTGTAATCCCCATAATCCCGATCGCATTTCCTAACCACCAATGAGTAATACTGGTAGTTAGGTTAGTAACGGGCATTTTGCCTATGGCTACCCAAGTTAAACTACCGACTACAGCTAAACTAGTGCTGGCTATTAAAGGTACACTCAAGGTAAAAATAGCCGCATCTTTGAGGCTATTAAATATGAGAGAACCTTTCCAAAGACGACAGTAAAGTAACCAAGCAACTAAAGGTTCGACAACATCGGTGAAACCAATAAATTGCTCCCAACCATGCAATCCCCAAAAAGGAGACATGAGGAAAGATGCAAGACCTGTGAGGATGATACCATCTATGCCAAACCAGAAACTGAGGGCGATCGCTACCCCAGATGGCGGAAACCATAAAGACACTCCTGGCTGAATCCGGTAGATCAGCGCCATTCCATGAGCAGCAACCAAAGCTAATAGCCCTAGTGATAAAATCAAAAGCCGTCGATGTTTGGGAGCGACCCTAGCAAATTGCGACAAACGTTGCATAATTGCAAAGAAATGTAGATTGATCAGCCTACCAATATTTAGTGCTACTAGTTATACATCTACAGCTTGACTTATAGCACTAGATGCTCCTTAATTTTGGATGATATGGAATGGTAGACACTTCTGGTTTACCAAATATTGTTTTAATTGGGTGAGTTCACACTACTATTGCGGCTTAATTTTTTTATAAATTTAAGATAGTTCAGTTTACAACCAAGTAAGTTGTTAGGAAAAAACTTAACTATGTTAAGAAAGATTAACTAAGCTAAAAGCCTCTTCACTCCTGCCTTCTGCCTCCTGCCCCCTGCCTTATTCTGACGATAAATATTCACGACGACCTACTTAACGATTTCAGCATAGTTAATTAGTGCCAACACCTTCAATTATCAGTTCTAGAGTCTGGCGCATATAGGTAGCTAATGGTTCTGGTGTCGGTTTAAAGACGAGTGCGTAATAGATTGATCCACTCACAAGGTCAATAATTAAGTCGATGTTAGCATCAGCTTGTATTTCTCCTCTGGACTTAGCACGTTCCATGACTTGTGCAAAGGCATCTCGTCGCGGTTTGGTGTATTTTTTCCAATAGACTTGGGCAAACTGCGGATTGCTAGATGCTGTACTGATAATTAAGGCGAGTGTCTGGCGGCCTAGGGGACTCTGAATTCTTGTTGCTGCATTATCGATCACAATATCCATATCTCCCCAAAAACTGCCAGTATCCGGTATTAATACATCTTCTCTGAGATTTTCGATCGCATCTGCCACTAATTCTTCTTTAGAAGAATAACGCCGATAAATTGTCGTTTTGCCAACACCCGCACGGGAGGCAATCGCTTCTATACTCATACTTTGATATCCAATTTCTGCGAGTAAATCTAGGGTCGCTCGCAGAATTGCTTGGTCTACTTGGCTACTACGTGGTCTACCTAAAGGGTTGTTCATAGAGAGTTATACCGTTTCACTTTAAGTTTGATACAAATAGACCGCAGGGAGCAGGGGGCAGGGAGCAGGGGGAAAGAATGAAAAACCCATAAATTTGTATCAGTATCATTTTTTGTGAAATGGTATTAAAAATAGGGGTATGAAGCATGTTTGTCTATAGGGTGACATCAAACTTTCCAATCACATCAGCTATACCCCCTAGTATTTAGCCTGTCGTTAGGAAAGTTATACCAGCTATTTTCTCTATCTTTAGATAGTCTTTTTCTAGTTTGTGTAGATCCACCCTTGACCTTTCTTAATATGATACGCTACCGTAGCGTAATATATTGATAAGCACAATCATGCCCTAAGCTTTTAGGGCATTTTCTAGAAATTTGCCAGTTTTAAGATGATGACTATGTAGAAAAATGGCTGTTACTCAAAGTTCTAGTGTTAACCAAGCTGGTTATGTACAGGGGCCGTTAAAGTGGGCGATCGCTTTCTCTGCTGCTCTGGGTGCGATTCTTGAAGTAATTGATACAAGTATTGTGAACGTTGCTCTGACACCGATGCAAGCTAGTTTAGGAGCAACTGTGAGTGAAATAGGTTGGGTAGTGACAGGATATGCGATCGCTAACGTCGTGTTAATTCCTTTATCTGCTTGGTTAGGAGATTATTTCGGTAAAAAAACATACTTCATATTTTCGCTGATTGGCTTTACTATTGCCTCAGTTGTCTGTGGGTTGTCAATTAACCTACCAATGCTGATAATTTCGCGCATCGCCCAGGGATTATTTGGTGGGGGATTGTTAGCCAAAGCCCAAGCCATTTTATTTGAAACCTTTCCCCCAGCCGAGCAAGGTTTAGCGCAAGCAGTATTTGGTGTGGGAGTGATTTCTGGCCCAGCAATTGGCCCTACATTGGGAGGTTATCTGACCGACGCTTTAGGCTGGCGCTGGATTTTCTTTATTAACATCCCCTTTGGGATTTTAGCAGTATTCATGTCTTGGACGTTTCTGCCGAAGGATAACAGTAACAAGACCAAGAACCAAGGTGTTGACTGGTTAGGGATTGGGCTTTTAGTAATTGCGATCGGCTGTATGCAAACTGTCTTAGAAGAAGGCGAGAAAGAAGACTGGTTTTCTTCTGGGTTTATTACCAGTTTGGCTGTCGCTAGTGTTTTAGGGTTGGGACTATTCATTTGGTGGGAACTAAAAACTGCCCATCCCGCCGTTGCATTGAGAGTTTTGCGTCACCGTTCTTTAGCTGCGGGAAGTTTTTTATCTGCAATTGTGGGGATGGGATTGTATGGTGCGCTGTTTGCCGTGCCGATTTTTGCCCAAAGTATCCTGCACTTTACAGCCACACAGACAGGATTATTACTAGCGCCTGGTGCTTTAGCCTCAGCGGTTGTGATGATTATGCTGGGTAAATTATCTACCAAAATTGATGCCAGATTATTAATTGCGATCGGTGGTGTAGGAACCGCCTTTGTGATGTTTGATTTGTCAAAACTGACTGTGCAAACTGGTACAGATGATTTATTTTGGCCTTTGGTCTGGCGGGGAGCCTTTACAGTATTGATGTTTTTACCCTTGAGTTTGGCAACTTTAGGGCCTTTACCCAAGCAAGATGTTTCTGCTGGTTCCGGCTTTTACAACCTCACCCGACAACTAGGGGGTAGTGTGGGTATTGCCATCCTCACCACTTTGTTAGATAAACGCGAAGCCTTTCATCGCGCGATTTTATCAACTAACCTCACACCTTATGATTTTGAAACCAATCAGCGCCTCGATTTGCTGACTGGCGCAATGCAAAGCCAAGGAATGGATGCAACAACCGCCCAACAACAAGCGTTAGCTTTACTTCAGCAAACTATCAATACTCAAGCGGCTGTTTTATCATTTGCAGATATCTTTCGAGTTGTAGGAGTAGCGTTTCTTTGCTCATTACCGTTGCTGTTATTTTTAGGTAAAGGCGGTGCAAGCGCGAAAGCCCCAGTCGGACATTAGGATCACACCTCATACCATTTCACTAAATAAATGATACGAATAATTTCTCCTCCGCCCCTCTGCTCCTCTGCCCCCCTGCGGTCTATTTGTATCAAACTTAAAGTGAAACGGGATCACCTCTGATGATTGGCACCATTATCTTTCCAGTTTGGTAAAACAATCACCAGTTCCGAGTTCGCCAAACTTAACATTTGTGAGAACTCTAGGTAGAATACATAAGCCTTTTCCTTTTTCCTCACAATCATGGGCAATACTTTTGGGCATCTATTTCGCATCACTACTTTTGGTGAATCCCACGGCGGCGGGGTGGGAGTTGTCATTGATGGTTGTCCGCCGCAACTGGAAATCACCGCAGAAGAAATTCAGTTTGAGTTAGATAGAAGGCGACCAGGGCAAAGTAAAATTACCACGCCGCGCAAGGAAGCAGACACCTGTGAGATTTTGTCTGGGGTGTTTGAGGGAAAAACTCTGGGGACACCGATTTCGATTTTGGTGCGAAATAAAGATACCCGTCCGCAAGATTATGACGAAATGGCGGTGAAATATCGCCCTTCCCATGCGGATGCAACCTATGACGCTAAATACGGAATTCGGAATTGGCAAGGGGGCGGTCGGTCTTCGGCACGAGAGACAATTGGTAGAGTAGCCGCAGGTGCGATCGCTAAAAAAATTCTCCGACAAGTTGCTAATGTAGAAGTGATTAGTTATGTCAAACGCATCAAAGATTTAGAAGGCATAGTTGACCCTAATACCGTCACTTTAGAACAAGTAGAAAGCAACATTGTCCGCTGTCCTGATGATGAATGCGCCAATCGGATGATTGAATTAATCGAGCAAACTGGTAGACAAGGTGATTCTATCGGTGGTGTGGTGGAATGTGTGGCGCGAAATGTGCCGAAAGGTTTGGGTGAACCAGTATTTGATAAATTAGAAGCTGATATTGCCAAAGCTGTGATGTCACTTCCTGCTAGTAAAGGTTTTGAAATTGGTTCCGGTTTCGCTGGGACACTGTTAACAGGAATTGAACATAACGACGAATTTTATATTGATGAAAATGGGGAAGTTCGCACTGTAACTAACCGTTCTGGTGGTATTCAAGGCGGTATTTCCAATGGCGAAAATATCATTTTACGAGTGGCTTTTAAACCAACAGCCACTATTAGAAAAGAACAAAAAACCGTCACGCGTGAGGGTGAAGAAACACTATTAGCTGCAAAAGGTAGACATGATCCCTGTGTGTTACCTCGTGCAGTCCCAATGGTAGAAGCTATGGTGGCGCTGGTTTTGTGCGACCATTTATTACGACATCACGGACAGTGTAAGGTGTTGTAATTAATACGCTTTTGATTTGCCAAAATATTTATTCTTCCTAGGGCAGTATTTTACTCGCCCTTTTTTTACGGCGTTGTTATAGTAGCGAATAACACATCTATCTAAGTGCGATCGCATCTACTATCAACATGGATACAGAATCGGAAATTCGGCTTAAACACTTCACTGCACTCAAGTCTAAATATCAAGTAACTAATTATCAAGATACTTCACCATCTAGTTTGTTATATCTCATACTACGAAAAGCTAATTTAGGTATTGAGTTAACTGAACTAGAATTTGATTGGTTAAAAAAGCAAGCACTTTTTCAAACTGTTGAAACCATTTACCAACAGCAACAATCTAATTTAGACGAACTTAAAAAATTAGAAAATGAATTTTCCTATCTTAAATCTCAGTATCAAGTACCTAAAAATTCGAGAGCTTTTCAAAATATTTGTACTACTCTTTACCCAATTCTTTGGAAGCTTAACTCAGAAAAAGCACTTACTGATTCCGAGCTTGAATGGCTAAAAAATAATCAGCTTGGTGCAATAATTTCTCTTGTTAATAAGATGAAATTAGAAAACCATTTTTTGACATTGAAGGAAAAATACCAAGCTACTAAATATCAAGGTTTATCACCTTATAGTCCACTGTATAAAATTCTCAATAAACTGGAGAATAAGCAAACAATCAGCCATCTTGAGTTGGAATGGTTGCAAAAAAGAGAACTATTTGAAACTGTCAAAATTTTTGAGCAACAAGAGGCAGAAAAGCAAACAAAATTTGTCCAGTTAAAGATAAATTATCGCGCAGATAAATATATAGATGTATCACTATCTAGTCCACTGTACTCTATTCTACAAAAGCTAGACAGTGATGAAATATTAAATGATTCAGAATTAAAGTGGTTAGAAAAAAAAGGGCTAACTGAAACAATTACCATTGCTCAAGAGTTGGAAAAAACACGAGAATTTACAAATTTAAAAATTAAGTATAAAGCACATCAATATGAAGACTCATCACCCAAAAGTCATTTGTATAAAATTCTTAAAAGTCTGGAGGGAGACAATAAGTTAGCTGAACAAGATATTAACTTTCTCAAAAAACGCAAGCTGACTGAGACTATACAAATTGCCAATGAACAATATATCTCTCTTCTAAAATCTAAAATATATTTAGAAGAGTTACCTAATGATTTAGAAATTGAATGGCTGAAAAATAACGGACGTGAAGATATCATTTTTTTAGCTCAACAGAAGCACTACGCTATTCTCAAAAGAAAATATGGATTGATAGAACCTAATCTACCAATGCAGCCCTTTTACGAAATCATGCTAAAACTAGAGAAAAAAGAACGTCTCGATATTGTATTAGTCACTCAGTTAATAGAACAAAATATGTTGTCTCGTGAGGGCAAGATTGCAACTGCACACTCTAGATTAGAAGCGGAGTTTTACGAGCAAGAAATTATGCGGACTGGTAATAAGTGGAATATACCAACTGCTAGTAGTTATTGGCGTAAAGCCAATGAACCAGAACAGGCATTAAGAGTAACTGACTTAGACTTGAATAAAGTCAAAGAAAATAAGCTAAAGTCAGCAATTTTAGTTACTAGAGGCGGAGCATTCAGAGATATGAACAACTTAGATAAGGCTGAAAAATGTGCCAAAAAAGCTATAGAATTTCATCCTGAGAGTTATCAACCTTATACCTTGCTGGGCGCAATTTATTATGATCGTGGTGAATATACTAAAGGTGATTATTACTTTGATGAAGCAATAAAACGTGGGGCTAAACCTGGAGATATAGATGATGAGATAAAACGAATATTCCGCAGCATAAAAGATGAGGTAAAACGTCATGAAGCAGCAACATATTTACTCAAGAAAGACCCAAAAAGGTATGCTTGGGCTAAAAGTTATTTGAAAACACCCAAAAATCATGAGTAAATAGGGATTTTGCAATATTAATCTATGTTAATATGTGTCAGTCGCACTGTAAACTCTCAGTGTAATATGACACTATAATTCACGGCTATTAGTCACATCTAATGGACTTTTTGACAATTTTAGGATTAGTTGCTGGGGCATTAACTACCATAGCATTTTTGCCCCAAATGTTTAAAACCTGGAAAAGCAAATCTGCAAAAGATGTTTCTTTTGTGATGCTGATTACATTTATGAGTGGATTATTATTGTGGTTAGTTTATGGCATTGCTTTACAAGCTTTGCCAATTATTCTTGCCAATGCCATATCATTTATTTTTAACCTGATAATTTTATGTTTAAAAATTAGATATAAATCAAATTAAATAGGACTTACGCATTGACACAGTAGTAATATAATGCTGGCTTGAGATTGGTGTCGTCTACTCACAGGTATCGGAAAATTAGAGAAATCAGCAAACCCTCAACAGCACAATGTAATCTGGAACATTACACTCTATTTCTGCTATCAGAGCCAAAGCATGGGGGATGCAGCCGATTAGCAGAGATATTGGAAGATGTTTCAGATGATAGTGTAAATCGCTTTTTACTCAGAGAGAGATACACTCCCTATGATTTGTACAATAGGGTAAAGAGCATAATTAATTTGGTAGGAGGGATTTTAAGTGTTGACGATACGGTCATAGAGAAGCTTTACAGTGACCCAAAACATGCAGAATTAATAGGTTATTTTTGGTCAGGTAAATATCATAAAAGCATCAAGGGATTGAATTTAATCACACTATATTACAGTGATATTTATGAGAATTCAGTTCCAATTAATTACAGAATATATGACAAAAGGGAAGGTAAAACCAAGAACGACTATTTCCGCGAAATGGTAATTGAGGTAATAGCATGGGGTTTAAAACCAAGAGTCGTAACTGGGGATAGTTGGTACTCAGGAGTGGAGAACTTGAAATTTCTAAGAAACCAGAAATTGGGTTTTCTATTCGGGGTTGAGAAAAATAGAACTGTCTCGAATCAAGTAGGTAAATACAGCCAGATAAGCACTCTAGAGATTCCAGATGAAGGTTTAATCACTCATCTAAAAGAATTTGGATTTATTAAGTTGTTTAGGAAAGTCTTTAAAAAAGAAGACTCTAGACACTATATTTTATATTTACCTGATGAGCATAGGCTCCAACAAATATCGAGGAGTGAATTTATCACAATTCATGATACCCATTGGAAAATTGAAACATTTCATCGGGCAATCAAACAGGTCTGTGGAATCTGTCGATTTATGGTTAGAGATAGCCAAGCAATCAAGACTCACATATTTTGCTCACTTCAAGCATTTGTCAGATTGGAGCTAATGCGCTCTGAAAAAACAATTACCAATTGGTATGAAGTCCAAAGGAATTTATTTACAGAAGTCTTGCGCGAGTATATTTTGAACAACATCACTAGTGCAGGCATTTATTAAAGCCCGTAATTGATGCTTTTTGTCAATGCGTAAGTCCTATTAAATTATGTAATTTTATAATTGCCGATTGAGTTTAAATTAATCTAATACAATTCCATTAGATAGGTTATCAAAAAGTTAAAAGACCTAACTAGCTAATAATCTTTGTTAATATCCTAAAATTATATTAGGACTTATGCAAAAATAACGTAACTCCGTCATTACGTAGGCGTTAGCCTTCTCGTAGGGTACGATAGCGAAGTAATCTCCCCTGACGCTGAGATTGCTTCCCTACACTTCGTTCCGGTCGCAATGACATTATTGACGTTGCGTAAGTCCTATATATGTTAAAAGTTAGAAGTACAATACCTTGTAAATTTGTTAATTCAGTTTCAACTTAACCCCTGATAGTGATTGATGTGTTGCCATTATTTTCACAAGTGTAATTACACACAAAAAATCACCCCGCTTACTTAATAAGCAGAGTGATGAAGCTGGATAGTTTTTACATTTTAAATACGGCGAATATAGCTATTGCATTTTTCTTAAATCAAGAACGCCGCACATTTAAACAGCACCATTCTTTCTTTTTCCACAAAGCTGCAACAACCCAACCATGTTTTTCTAATACATCTGCAACAGATTTTGATTGCTCTAATAAAATGCCGCTAAAGATAGCCCAAGTGCTAGGTTTGGCGATCGCAGTTATTTCGGGAACCAACTGAATAATTACGTCAGCTAAGATATTACAGACGATGCCATCTACTGGTTTCTCGATGATTTTGCTCAAAACGTCTACACTACCTTCGGCGGGAATCAGGCGTTCCAGGCTCACGTTATTGAGAGCGCAGTTGCTAAAAGTTGATTGCACCGCTAGGGGATCATTATCAACAGCATAGACTTTTTCGGCACCTAGCAAAATTGCACCGATGGATAAAATACCAGAACCGCAACCTATATCTGCAATTATCACTGGTTCTCTTTCTTGATTCCCCACAAACGATTGGGGAACCTCACTCAAGCGCATTTCTAGGGCTTCTAAACAAAGTTGAGTTGTGGCATGATTCCCCGTACCAAAAGCCACACCGGGATCAAGGAGAATAACTAATCTGTCTGTTTCTGGCATTGGTAGCCATGCAGGGTTGATCAAAAAGCGATCGCCAATTTCCTGGGGTTGCCAATATTGCTTCCAGCTACTCGCCCAATCTTCTTCATCTATTAATTGCCAATGCAAGCTAGGCGCAGACATTCCTACACACAAAGCATCTTGGCGCAACCGCAACGCTAATGCGGCTAAATCTAATAACTGCGCTTGAAATTGCGGTAAGTAAGCTTTGACTAACGAAGAATTTCCTTTGCGTTCACTTGCTGTCCCCCGACTACCAAAATCTTCCAGTCGCCAAAAGATAGAATCTTCTAGCTCTGGTTCACATAAAATTTGCAGTTCCCACCAAGTGTTTGCCATAAAAAAGTTAAAAATTTAAAGGCAAAAGGCAAAAGAAAGAGAGTTCTTTTTACTTTTGCCCTTTTACTTTTGCCTTATAAAGTTACTGTATACGCGTCTCGAATTCCCTGTACTTTGGTGATTTCAGCCAAAATGCCATCGGGTAAGGGGTCATCAATACTCAAAGCCATTACCGCATCACCTCGGACGATTTTCCGTCCTACCTGCATACTAGCAATGTTGACGTTAAAACTACCGAGGAGAGAGCCGAGTTTACCAATAATCCCTGGCATATCACGGTGTAAGGTAAACACCATGTGCTTACTGGGTGGAACGTTAATTGGGAAGCCATCAACGTCTGTTAAGTGAATTTCTTTTTCACCTAACAAAGCACCTGTAACTGAGTGAGTACCTAAAGTACCTGTGGCTTCCAGACGCAGAGAACCAGCGTAATCGCGCACAGAAGCATCTCTGGTTTCAATGACGCGAATTCCCCGTTCTTTGGCTTCGATGTTGGCGTTGACGTAGTTGACCCGTTCTCGCAGAGCTTGGTGAAGTAGACCTTTTAAGGATGCTACTACTAAGGGCTGACTCTTATTAGTTGCGAGTTCTCCTTGCAGTCTGACGGTTAGTGTTTCGACTCGACCACCAGCTAACTGACCGACTAAGTTACCCAAGGTTTCTGCCAGCTGCATGTAGGGTTTGAGTTCTTCTAAGACATCGGGGCCAAGTCCGGGAATGTTGACTGCGGAACGTGCAGGGAGTCCCAAAAGTACATCACGAATTTGTTCAGCCACATCAATTGCTACGTTGACTTGAGCTTCTGTGGTAGAGGCTCCTAGGTGGGGGGTGAGGATAGCTTCTTTACCGAGCGATCGCAAATCCGATTCACCCAGAGGTTCTGACTCGAACACATCCAAGGCTGCACCAGCAATTTTACCTTCTTTGATCGCTGCGGCTAAAGCTGCTTCATCAATAATTCCACCGCGAGCGCAGTTAATAATCCGCGCGGTGGGCTTCATTTTTGCCAGAGTTTTGGCATTGATTAAATGGGTAGTTTCTGGGGTTTTGGGAATGTGCAGTGTGATGTAGTCAGCTTGCTGCATCAGTAAATCTAAGTCTACCAACTGACAGCCAATTTGCTCGGCTCTCTCGTTAGAGATGAAGGGATCATAAGCGAGTAATTTCATCCCCATTGCTTTAGCCACAGCCGCCACATGGGAGCCAATTTTACCTAACCCGACAATACCGATAGTCTTTTTGTAAACTTCTGCACCTACAAAAGTTTTACGATCCCATTCACCACGTTTAACAGAAGCGTTAGCATCAGGAATGTGACGAGATAAAGACAACATCATTGCCAGTGCGTGTTCTGCTGCTGCGATCGTATTCCCTTCAGGAGAATTAACTACAACAATTCCTTTGCGTGTAGCAGCAGGCACATCAACATTATCCACGCCAACACCAGCACGACCAATAATTTTTAACTGTGTGCCAGCTTCAATAATTTCTTCTGTTACCCTTGTACCAGAACGAATCATTAGCGCATCGTAATCACCAATAATTTCAATTAATTCTGCGGGTTTTAGACCAGTTTTGACATCAACAGTAGCAACTTGGGATAAGATGTCAATCCCAGCTTGGTCAATAGGATCGGAGACGAGAACCTTGGACATGATTACTTCATTTAAATCTATAGGTTTTGCTGCACAAGACTTTTTAGTTTAGTCTTTATCCGCTGCAATTCAGCAAAAATATTCGGTTACTATCAACTTAGATTGCCTAGTTTGTGCTGTTGATATTAGAGTGTCAGGTAAAACAAGAAAGCGACTGGCGCAGGCGGGGGGATCAGAATAAATATTTTGATACTTCTTAGACATCTTCTGAAAACAACGTCTATGGAGCAATCCAAAATCCAAAATTTCAAATCTAAAATCGTCTGACGCTGCCTCCTAGTCTCTGAAAATCAATGGCTGTTATTACACCCTCTGGTAAATATAAACCAATAAGAGAGCCAAAAAACTAATATATTTATTAATCGTTAAGACTTATGGATACAAGGGAGTAGGAAGTATAAAACGTTTCTCCTGTAAGCTATAACCTGTAAGCTATAACCTGTAACCTATAACCTGTTAATCCGAAATCGCTATAATTCTGGTGAGGATATTGGCGTGGATTCATCGAGTAAAGCCCAGTGTCCGTAAGTTTTGGGGAAACCAGCTATGTTAGAGTACAACTTGCCGAAGTACTTGCCCTCTGCTGAAGAACTACCAGATTCTGATGAAACTCCTGTGGATAATGAACTGCAAGAATTAATACCAGGGTTACTCAAGGCTATTCTGTTAATACTTTGGTCTGAAAGGATGGACTGGTTATTTGGCATAGATATGGGTATTTATTATGACCCTGATGAACCACCAATTGTCCCAGATGGATTTTTGAGTTTGGGTGTAGAACGGTTCTATGATGAAGAACTGCGTCCTAGTTATGTGCTTTGGGATGAAAATGTTCTGCCAATTTTGGCTTTAGAAGTAGTTTCGCAAAATTATCGTAAAGAATACACCGATAAATTAAATAAATACCAGGATTTAGGTGTACTTTATTATGTGATTTATTCTCCTCGTCGTCGCCGCAAACCTCGTTTAGAAGTACATAAATTAGTTAATGGTAAGTATCAATTACAACCAGGAAATCTTGTTTGGTTAGCAGAAATTGGCTTGGGAATTGGTTGTGAACGAGGAAATTACTGTGGCTTAACTAGAGAATGGCTTTATTGGTATAACGAAGCCGGGAACAGATATCCGACACCAGAAGAACAAATTAAACAAGCACAAAAACGCGCGGAATTAGCAGAACAACAAGCTCAACAACTAGCAGAAAAATTAAGAGCCTTGGGGATAGATCCAGATACTCTGGATTAAGAGTTGGTTGAGAGCATAATTAATCGAAATTCATAATATTTAATATGGTTCAAGTTGTCCAAGCTCAAAATATCGGACTTGCCTATTTAGAGGAAAGATTTAGTCTACAACTTTCAGAAGATGAAAGATTATTCACAGAATGGTTAGAGGATTTACCGGAAGTTACAAATTTAGATACACAATATTTAGATAGGGTCAAAGCTAATTTTTTAAGTTTAGTTAAGCGCCCGCCAATCTTAGAAAATGCTGTCAAAATGGTGATACTATCCCCACTATTAGATTTGGCGGGATTTTATCGTGAACCATTTGCGATCGCCACTGAAGAATCGATAGAAATTACAGTTGAAGATGCAGAAGAAATTATCAGAGGCAGAATCGATGTCTTAGTTATTCAAGAAGAATTTTGGCTGTTGGTAATTGAATCTAAAAGAACCAGTTTATCTCTTTTAGAAGCAATTCCCCAGGCGTTAGTTTATATGCTGGCTAGTCCCAATATAGATAAGCCTGTGTATGGATTTGTGACTAATGGAGAAGATTTTCAATTTATCAAGCTAATCAAGCAAGATAACCCCCAATATGCTTTGTCTGATAAATTTACTTTATCCAGACGAGAAAATGAATTATATAAAGTTTTGCAAATTTTAAGAAAATTAAGTCAAGTTTTAAGTTGATTATGTCTAATCGTCCGATTTATCTTGATTGCCATGCTACGACACCAGTAGATGAAAGAGTATTAGCAGCAATGTTGCCGTATTTCACCGAAAAATTTGGCAACCCTGCGAGTATTAATCATGTTTATGGTTGGGAAGCCGAAGCGGCTGTAAAAAAAACGCGAGAAATATTAGCAGCAGCAATTAACGCCACACCCGAAGAAATTGTCTTTACCAGCGGTGCAACAGAAGCGAATAATTTAGCCGTTAAAGGTATAGCAGAAGCTTACTTTCAAAAAGGTCAGCATATTATTACTGTCGCTACAGAACATAAAGCAGTTTTAGACCCTTGCGAGTATCTCAAAAGTCTGGGTTTTGAAATTACAATTTTGCCTGTTCAAAAAGATGGACTGATTGATTTAAATGAATTAGAAACAGCCTGTCGTCCAGAAACAATTTTGGTATCTGTGATGACGGCGAATAACGAAATTGGCGTATTGCAGCCTTTAGCAGACATTGGCAAAATTTGCCGCGATCGCAATATTATTTTCCATACAGATGCTGCCCAAGCTATTGGTAAAATTCCCTTAGATGTGCAGGCAATGAACATTGATTTAATGTCGCTGACTGCTCATAAAGTATACGGGCCAAAGGGTATCGGTGCATTGTATGTCCGCAGGCGCAACCCCAGAGTGCAACTTGCACCCCAACAACATGGCGGTGGACATGAACGGGGAATGCGTTCGGGAACTTTGTACACACCGCAAATTGTTGGTTTTGGCAAAGCTGTAGAAATTGCTTTAGCAGAACAAGCAACAGAAACTGCACGCCTGACGCAATTAAGAGAAAGTTTGTGGTTACAACTGTCGCAGTTAGAAGGAATTCACCTCAACGGACATCCCACCCAGCGGTTAGCGGGAAACTTGAATATCAGCGTGGCGGGAGTTGATGGTGCTGCACTTTCTCTGGGACTGCAACCTGTAATGGCGGTGTCTTCCGGTTCGGCTTGTTCATCCGCAGTTACCGCACCTTCTTATGTTCTTACAGCCTTGGGGAATTCTGAGCAACTAGCTTATGCTTCTGTGCGGTTTGGCATTGGCAGATTTAACACTGCCGAGGAAATTGATATAGTAGCCAAATGTGCGATCGCTACCATTCAAAGTTTACGTAAGCAAAAAACCTTGGTGTAATGAGATCACCCAATCTAAAGCACTTACTCAGACTTTACATCATCTACTTGCCAGACCCTAAAAGCCTATGTTATTAAAAAAAGAGGCACAATACTCAAAATTAACCCGTTGTTTTCCCCACAGTTCTGGGAAAATAACCCATAAAAATACTTGAGACGCGGCTGCTGAACCCATGTCTCTGCAATCAATTTAAAACGAGGGTCTTTTTTTAGACTCTTATGGAGTTTCATGCAGCCCAAAAATCTTCAACGTCTCCTGCGTGCCTTAGCACGACAAGGGTTAGATGTCAATTATCTCAATGGTGTTTATTCTGTCCGTTTAACTAATTCTCCCGATGCACCAGCGGCAGAAGTGTTGCTACCAGAAGGCTTTCCCGTCGAAGCTAAGGCACTTAAGCAACTAGCTAATTTAGCAAATGTGCGCCACCCTAATGGCGGATGTGTCTGTCGTGCCTGTGCTACACCTGATTTTCACCCTGGTGATGCAGGTGTAGCCATTGGTTCTGTAGTCGAAACTGTTGGTCAAGTTATCCCCGCTGCTGTCGGTTCTGACATTAACTGTGGAATGCGGCTGCACGTTGCCGATTTAACCATTGATGAATTTCTCTCCCAGCGGGACTCATTCGTAGAACGGATGAAGGGGGATTATTTCTTTGGTACAAGGGATGTCACTATGACGGCACACACGATGAAAGCCTTGTTTCAGGATGGTGTTCTTGGTTGGTTGGATGCCATGTTGAATCAGGCGACAGGTAGTTTCGTCAAGTCAGACTTGGAGCAAATTTCCCAGGAAAGCGATCGCATTTTTTTAGATGGTGCAATGGATGGTGAGTGGAATTTAGCACCAGAAGAATTAGTTCCCGATACTGGACTAGTAAGGGATGGAGGACTCGCAACCATTGGTTCTGGCAACCATTTTGTCGAAGTGCAGCAAGTTGAGCGAATCGAAAATCGCGCTCTGGCTTATGCTTGGGGAATCAGAGAGGGACAATTAGCCTTTATGATTCACTCTGGTTCGCGCAATGTGGGTAAGTACATTGGCGGAATGTGGCGAGACCGGACTAAAGCAACTTGGCCGAAAAGTCTGAAGTATCCAGAATCTCAGATTTTTCCTTTGTCTGTGCATTCCCACCCGGAACTAGTTGCTAGTTATCTCAAAGCCGAGGGGACTGCTGCTAATTACGGCTTTATCAATCGCCTGTTATTAGCAGAACTGCTACGTCTGCGGTTGCGAGAAGTCTATGGTGATGTGGAAGCACCGTTAATTTACGACTTACCCCACAACATTACCTTACCCGAAGGTCAAGGATGGGTAACGCGCAAAGGTGCTTGTCCCGCTTATCCAGGACAACCCGTAATTATTCCTGGTTCAATGGGCGCTTACTCTTATCTGATGGTAGGAAAAGGCAATCCAGCTTTTTGTAATTCAGCCTCGCATGGTGTTGGGAGACTACGCAGCCGATTTGACCTGAGTCGCCAAGGTGCATCTCAAACCGAGTCAGAACTGGGATTAACTGGTGTAGACTGCATTACCTTGCGTGAAGAACGCCGAATAGAAGAAGCACCCGCAGCCTATAAGCCAATTCAGTCAGTGATTGATGTGCAGGTAGAGGAGGGAATGGTAGATGTCGTAGCAAGATTGAGTCCAGTGTTGACTTTTAAAGCATAAGTGCGTAGGTATAGCCCGCCACAGGCACAGCAAAGTTCTATGTTTCTAGTTCAGATACACTCAAACCTGTTAACCTAGCTACTTGTTCTACTGTCATCCCAGTTTCCAGTAAGTTACGCGCAGTTTGGAGTAACTGGGATTCTGCTTTCTCTGCGCGTTGGCGTTCTTTTTCTTCAGGAGTTGGTAATAATTCTCCGCCCAAACTTGCCCAGCGCAACCAAGTAGCATCAATACCTTTATAATTTCCTTGCCACAATTGCAATGCTAAACCTAAAGATTGACTCACCAATTGGTTTTGAGGATTGATTGTAATGGGTTGATAAACACCTTTTTCGTTAGAGAAACCAGCCAAATCATCAGGATTAAAAGGGTCATACCAGAAATATTCTGGGACACGCATTTGATTTTGATAAATCAGTTTTTTCTCATTTTTGTCTGCTGGCGCTGTGCTGTCAGACAGTAACTCAATAACTACATCCGGTGCTTTACCTTCTTCCCAAACTACCCAACTGCGACGTTCACCTTGCGGAACTCCTAACACAGCAAAAAAGTCTGGCCCTTTAAAATCTTTGTTTCGCACCTGTGCCAGACTGTAATAAACAAACATATTTCCGCCAACAAACCCATCCTCTCTTTGTTCCAACCAAGGAATTAACGCATCTATGAGCAAATCCATCTGAGCTTTATGTCGGGCGCTTTCCATTGGTACACCGTCATCATAGGAAAGTTCTGCTTGAGTGGGTGGAAGTTGAATATCTGGTGTAGCTAGGGTGATATCTGACATAGCTTTTCACCGATGAGTAATTGTTGCGGGTATTTTTATATTAATTGATGGTCAAAATTTTTCGATCGCGATCGCACTTTCCCAAATCAAAAAGGGTGGGACTCTCCCCACCCCCACAATTAATAACCTAAAGCCTCAGCCGTTTTCTCTTTATCCAATTTGAACATCAGCACACCCAAAGGTGGTAGACACAAATCTAGAGAATAAGGACGATTGTGCATTGACCAATCATCTGTCCACTTACCACCTAAGTTGCCCATATTACTACCACCATACTGACGAGCATCACTATTAAACAACTCGGTATAAAATCCTTTTTCTGGGACACCGATGCGGTAATGCGAATGAGGTTGGGGTGTAAAGTTACAAATCACCACGATAAAATTGTCAGAATCTTTGTCGCGGCGGATGAAGGAAACCACGCTGTGACGGTTGTCGCTACAATCAATCCAGTCAAACCCTTCTCTGGCAAAATCTTGGGTGTATAAAGATGGTTCAGAACGGTAGAGTTGGTTGAGTTCTTTAAAGAATTGCTTTAATTGTTGATGTGGCTCAAATTGTAGCAATTGCCATTCCAAATCAGCCCAGACATTCCACTCACTCCATTGTCCAAATTCCATGCTCATAAACATGGTTTTCTTACCTGGGTGAGCAAACATATAGGTAAATAAACAACGCACATTGGCCATTTTCTGCCATCTATCACCAGGCATTTTACCAATCATATTGCTCTTACCATGCACCACTTCATCGTGGGACAAGGCCAACATGAAGTTCTCGCTGTGGTTATACCACATACTAAAGGTGATGTTATTTTGGTGGAATTGGCGGAACCAAGGATCCATGCTGAAGTAATCCAGCATATCGTGCATCCAACCCATATTCCATTTCAAGTTAAAACCTAGACCGCCTGTGTAGGTTGGCCAAGAAACCATCGGCCAAGACGTTGATTCTTCCGCAATGGAAAGCACGCCTGGGAAGTAACTAAAAATTAGGTGATTTACTTGACGTAAAAAATCCGCCGCTTCTAAGTTTTCTCGACCACCGTATTGGTTAGTTACCCATTCACCTTCTTTACGGCAATAGTCAAGATATAGCATGGAAGCCACAGCATCCACACGAATACCATCTATGTGATATCTATCGAACCAAAACAGGGCATTTGCGGCTAAGAAATTCCTGACTTCGTTGCGATTGTAATTGAAAACCAGAGTTCCCCACTCTTTATGTTCACCTTTGCGGGGGTCTGCGTGTTCATATAAGTGAGTACCATCAAAGAAAGCTAAACCATGTCCATCTTTGGGGAAGTGTCCAGGAACCCAATCAACAATTACTCCTATCCCATGTTGATGACACTGGTCAACAAAATACATAAAATCTTCCGCACTACCAAACCGGGAAGTAGGTGCATAATAACCAGTAACTTGATAACCCCAAGATCCATCAAAAGGATGTTCGGCAATGGGTAATAGTTCGACATGGGTATATCCCAAATCCTTAACGTAGGGGATAAGTCGGTCTGCTAATTCTCGATAAGTTAAAAATCGCGCACCTGGCTTGAGTTCCGAAACAATAACGACAGGCTCAGTTTCCCCGTTTGGCAGTGTAGGTGGTTCAGCACTAGAAGCGTGTAACCAAGAACCTAAGTGGAGTTCGTAAACAGAGACAGGTTGGGTTAAGGGATCGGCGTGACGACGCTTTTCTATCCAGTCTTCGTCATTCCATTGATATGAACTTAAATCAGTAACGATGGATGCTGTTTTTGGGCGGGGTTCTTGCTGAAAAGCAAAAGGATCAGATTTTTCGTAAATGTGTCCTTCAAAATTTTTAATTTCATATTTGTAATGTGCCCCTACCCCGATTTCGGGAATGAATAATTCCCAAACCCCGGTGGAGCCTTTACGCATTTGATGTTTGCGTCCATCCCACAGGTTGAAATCTCCCAGTACAGAAACGTTCCGGGCGTTAGGGGCCCAAACCGCAAAATAAACACCTTTCACACCGTCAATTTCGGTGGAATGCGCTCCTAGTTTTTCATAAATTCTATGATGGTTGCCTTCCGCAAATAAATGCAGGTCAAATTCGGTGAGGCGCGGAGAATGGAAAGCGTAGGGATCATAAGTAACTCGCTCATGTTCTCCTTCTTGAATTCGTAACTGGTAGTTGGCGAGTTCTGGGGTTTCAATCGTACATTCAAAAAAATGGGGATGATGTACGGGTTGCATTGGGTATTCTTGGCGTTCTTCGGGAACGATTACCCAGGCTGCACTTGCGTTTGGTAAGTAGGCGCGTACAGCCCATACTTTTTTACCATTTTGTTCTATGGCATGAGAACCGAGTATTTCAAACGGATCGTGATGTTGATTCCAAACAATGCGGTTAACCTGTTCCTGAGCGATCGTGGCTATGGACATGAAGCTACCTGTGTTGAATAAAGTGATTAACTAAAGCGACTTTTTTAATATCTATATATATTCTTTACATTTATTTGCAATTTATCGCCACCGTTATAGTACATCAGATAGGCACAAGGGGGATAAGGGGTGATCACGTTCAGTCTCAGAAAATATCTGTTGAGCTAGGGAAAGATAAAAGGTAGAGATTTTGACATTGGGTACTTAAAACTAGGGTTTTCAGTTACAAGCTAGGAAAAGTACCAGAAATGATGATTATTTACGTAAATTAATAGTTATAACGCTGTATTGTCTCTCAAACTTTTGGAAAATATCTGTAAGATATTGATTACACCGCTACTTACGAGTAGGTGTATGTAATGAGCAAGGAACAGCAGGTACAACTACCGTCAAAAATCTACGCTGAAGCGATTGTTCGTTCAGTCAGTGGGGAATCGTTGTTAAATTCTTCAAGCCGCGTCACTAGTGAGAATGTGGCTCAATTTTATGCGGAACCAAACCGACTCAATGCAGCAGTGCAACGCTTACAGGCAGCAGGCTTTGAGATTTTAGATGTGGGAAAAACATCAATCAGTATAGCTGCCGATGCTGAGGTTTATGAGCGATCGCTTCAGACAACTCTAGAGACAGTGGAAGTTCCGGTGATCAAGGAGATAGTTGGAGAAACAACAGCTACATTTATCAATGCGATCGATGATAAGCCCTTTGGTGAAATTGATACATCACAAACCAGTTGGGATCATCTATTAGACGGAATTGCCATCAATGAACCAGTTTTTTACTTTCGACCCCCGACTCCTGCGGAGTCTCCACCAGAAACAACTACAAAATATTTGCGTGTACCAGAAGACATAGCTCAAGGATTAAATGCCAGTGTAGCTCATCAACAAGGCATCACAGGTAGAGGTGTCAAGGTGGTCATGCTTGATACCGGGTGGTATCGTCATCCATTTTTTAACAGGTATAACTACCAAGTCAATGTTGTTCTTGCGCCTGGTGCATCGGCTCCTTTGGCAGATGAGAATGGTCATGGCACTGGAGAATCTGCCAATCTGCTGGCGGTGGCTCCTGATGTTGAGTTAACGATGGTTAAAGCTGATGTTTTCACAGCCCCAGGCAAAGTAAAGAACGTCAACGCTGTTGCTGCTTTTAAGAAAGCTGTTGCCCTACGACCAGATATTATTACTTGCAGTTGGGGCTGTGATCTGAGCGATCGCAAATTTTCTCCGTTTAATCAAGCCTTAGCTGTAGCCATTGCTGATGCCGTGCGTCGCGGAATTATCGTCATTTTCGCGGCGGGGAATGGTCAATGGAGCTTTCCATCTCAGCACCCAGATGTGATTGCAGCAGGAGGTGTTTATCTGCATCTAGATGGACTGTTGCAAGGCAAGTTAGAAGCAAGCAATTACGCCAGCAGTTTTATCAGTCCGATTTATCCAGGGCGCAGGGTTCCCGATGTATGTGGGTTGGTTGGGCAGCGTCCCTATGGAGCCTATATTATGTTGCCTGTTCCTCCTGGAAGCGAGAAAGATCAGGTACGTTCTTTATTTGATGATGGTACTAAATCTAGTGATGGCTGGGCTGCATTTAGCGGGACTTCAGCCGCAGCACCGCA
Organism: Nostoc sp. C96; assembly: GCF_059384975.1. NCBI lineage: Bacteria > Bacillati > Cyanobacteriota > Cyanophyceae > Nostocales > Nostocaceae > Nostoc > Nostoc sp. C96. The sequence goes on from NZ_CM182020.1 coordinate 6,435,350, forward strand.
GTTAGCTGGTGTTTGCGCCTTGATGAAACAGCTTGATTCAGGATTATCTCCAGCAAAAGTCAAAGAAATTTTACAGCAAACAGCCCGCGATGTTGTGGAAGGTTATGGTCATCCAAGAACAGGAGGGTATCGGGCGCGTGCAGGCCCAGACTTAGCCACAGGTTATGGATTAGCTGATGCTGATGCTGCGATAGAAGCAGTGAAAAATACAGTTTTAAAAATGAGCTTGTATGACGCTGAATTACCGTTGATCAATTCTCAGAATTCAGAAATAGAAAACTGGCAAAATATTCCCACAATCACAAGGAGCAGAACAATGTCTTCAGATTTTCCTAAACTCAAAGCAAAACTCGATGAAATATTGTGGGAAATTGAGCAGGTTCTAGAAAGGGCAATTAAAAATCGTGAGATTGAAGATGTTGAAATTAGAATTAGCGAAATAAATTTTGTGCCTCGTTCAGTAAAAGCGAAATTAACTTCTTCTCTGCGAAAATCTTTAGAAGATTGCTGGAAGACAGAAGCAAAAAACATCAGAGGTCAAGTAATAGAAGTGCAGAAAACATTGGATGTTTCTAAAATAGATGCTAAACATATTTCTGTAGCCCAAGGTTTAATTAAATTTGGTAAATATCAGGAAACAGCACTCCAAGTTTTAACTGAAGCTTTGCAGAGTAATGATGATGCTGTTAGAGATGCAGCTATCAAAGCTTTGTCAGAATGTGTTTCTGATATTAATAATTTTGATAGTGCTAATAGAAATAATTTGGAACAAGAGGTTATTTCTAATATTTATGATGACCGATATGAAGATAATTATAATGGTCAAGCCATAACATTCTATTATGATACAATAAACAAACAATATTATCGTCTAGACTGCTGTAGAGGTAAGAAATTCTCTAATAAAGAAGATTGCTTACAATGTAAGTGCTAGAAAATTACAAAATAAATTCGTTTTATTTCAAATAATGTTTAGATTTATATTGAATAAAATTAAAATACATTTTTTAATGTTAATGCTGATTGTAAAATTCATAAAATCATAATTAATAAATCAAGATAAAGTATTCTTTTATTATGGACAATCTCGATTGCGTAGACTCTGAAGATGCTTTGGTAACTTAGTTTGACAAAGTTTTGCATTTTTGATTTGCTCTTTTGTGATATTGATAGAGTCTTCAAGCTCGGCTTTAGTCATATCTGTATTGTCAAGAATAGCATGATCAAAATTAGCCTTGTTTAAATATGTCTCAGAAAGATTTGTATTCTTCAGTGTTGCTTCTTTAAAATTTACATTTTCTAGGTAAGCTTCTTGAAAATTAGCACCATCTAAGGTTGCTTTTTCCATATTGGCATCTTTCAGATTAGTGGGTTTTTTGCCTTTTTGTAACTGAGCATCTATCAGCCTAGCATTCATAAATTTAGCACCTGAAAGATTTGCTCCTTGAAACTGAGATTTGTACAGTTTTGCTCCTCTAAAATCTGCATCCTCAAGATCAGCATTCTTAAGCTTGATTTCGTTAATGGTCTCATTACAAAAATTTCCTTTTTGCAATTGATTGTTATGTGTCCACGATATATACCAAAACATTAATTGAATTTCAGAATTAGGTTCACACGTTGTACTATGGAGTATTTCTTGCGCTCTACTAATCATGCTAATATACAGAATTATCAGTGTTCCTATTAATGGAAAAGCGATAAAAAATCCAGTATTTTTCCAACGATCGCTTCTTTGTTTCCTCCAACTTGCCATCACGAAATCCTTTGCCAAACTTGAGAGTGCAGTTTCCCGATAATCTTTTTGGGCTTGCATAAACTCTCTCGCATCACGCAGTGGACGACCTTGAAGAACATATTCTTGAGATTTATCCTTATCTATCCAGTCTTCCGCAGCTTGCTCGATTTTGCGTTTCTTGCGAAGATTTTCTTGGCATTCAGTTAACCATTCTTGCAGTTGTCCCCAATTGCGAATCATCGCTTCGTGGGCGACTTCAATCATTTCACCAGACTGTTCATCTGAGAAGGTGGCTAAGAAACGCACTCCAGGCGCAGCAAAACGATTAATAATAGCCCGAACAGTTGTGGCTTCTTTTTCATCTGCGATCAGTTCTGATAAAGCAGCACGGCGACGTGTGTTTTTTGTGCCTTCCCCTATTTGTACCAATGCAAGAAAAATCCGTCGAGCGATCGCTTGCTCTTCCGCATTCAAAGATTTATACAGGCGTTGTGCTTCTTCGGCCAGTGCGCCACCTACACCACCAATATTTTCTAGGGTTTCGGCTGGGTCAACATCGTTTTGCAAGCCTTCCCAAATCCGCGTCAGGGTAAATTGTAATAAAGGTAAAGCCTCTCGCCCTTCGGTTTGTTCTACTAGGAGTTGAACAACTGCACTGTTTAACTGATATCCAGCTTGTGCTGCTGGTCTGACAATAGCAGCTTCTAAATCTTCTGGCTGCATAATTGGCACGAGAAACCCTTGCTCTGAGAAGAGTTTGTTGAGGCGTGGGTGTTGTTGGGTTTCGCCTAAAAAGTCACTCCGTAATGTCAAAATCACAGATACTCGTTTTGAAGGTTCTGCTGCTGCACACAGCAAGTTTCCGACAAGAGCATCCCGTTCTGCTTTATCTTTACAAAGTGTGTAAACTTCCTCAAACTGATCGACTAAAACAATTAAGGGAGAGACAGCAATATCAGGAAAGACATCAGCAATGCGGCGCAAGCCATCATATTCTTGATGATTGTTTTGCTGAGTAAGTTCTTGGGCAAATTCCCGCGTCTTACTCACTGGGGTGGGATCATTAGTTGTAACCCTCGCCAACATAGCGGCGAGAGACTCAAGGGGGTGGCTTCCTGGTACGAGTACCACCAACCGCGCCTGATTCCTTCCTGGTAATGGTTTAGCTCCCAATTGAGGGATTAGCCCAGCCAAGGCTAGTGAAGATTTTCCTGAACCTGATGGGCCATATATAGGTAGCACCCGCACCGCAGATTCATTGTCATGCAACTCACGAAATCTCTGCCATAGTTGCTCAATTTGCTTGTCTCTTCCGAAAAAGCGATCGCCATCCGTTTCTCGAAATGCTAATAAACCTTGATAGGGATTTGCACCAAGCTTATTTGCAGGCGGTTGGGAAGTTTCTAACTCAGTTCGGACTTGCGAAAGATAGACTGTGAGTTGACCGATGGCCATTCCACCAATCATCTGGCCTAATACTTGTCCAGAATTACTGCCAAAATCCTGCTGAATTTGATTAGTGGAGTTAGAAGGGGAAAGTACATCACTATCTGAATGATTTTCCATAGTGCGATCGCACTCAATTTATTTTTGATTAAAAATTCACTCCACCCTGAATATTGCCGTCAATTCTGCCAACTGCCTTGCTATTGGTCATTTGTCCAATGGCCTGTCCTTCATTATGGGTGACAGTTTGATTGATTTGAACTCCTGATGCTGTTGGCTGTTCTTCTTGCAAGATTTTGCCGATTTCCTCAGCCAAATTGGGATTTTCTTTCAACAAGATTTCTAGTTCTTCTTGAAAGACGGCTTGACGGGCTGAACTTTCAGGTTTGGCGGCTACTTGCTCGGCTGCTACCTTTAATTCCTCTTTGGATTCAACTTTAGTGCCTAGTTTCGACCAAACTTTCTTGGCCTTTTCCCAGATATCGGGAGCAATATTCTCTGCTGCTTTTTCTACGGTTTTTTCGGCTGCTATCCCACCTAATTTCAGCAAATAGGGTAAGCAGGGAGCTAGTAATTTAGTCAGAAATACAATATCCATCTATGCACCTCATCTAATATCCGAATCCGCAATGTTGTCAGGTTTGGCAGTCAAATTAGTTTGTTATCTATATAAGTGTTCAGCTACTCGTCAAAGTTTTATGCAGTACCATTGCCATCTTCCCTAATTGGGCGATCGCTAGTACAAGTTCATGGTGTCAGTATAATCAACAGTATTATAGTATCAAGTTTGTATCCCAGTTGGATAGTCAATAACTACAAATCTAAAAATGGGAATAACTGAAGCAAAGCATTACGTATCCGCAGCAGAAAGACTGTTTGCCGCAGATTGGTGCTTAATTTTGGTGGCGGAACTTTTTGAAGTTGTGCTTGTAGTTCTACGTATTCGGCAGCACTTACGGGTTTGCCATCAATGGGCGATCGAGCCTCTATAATAATTTCTGTGCGTAATATCTCTTCTGGAATGTCTTCCGGTGGTGGTAAGGCCATAACGGCTGATCCCCAATGGCTGATTAACCACACACCCACACTAGAGGTAATACTCAAAATTCCCAATATTAATCGCTTGGTAGATTTTACTTTTCTCATCTCATCACCCTAAAGTCAAAATCAAGCTGTAAAAGAAAAGAAATACTAATTAAATCTTGCCATTTAATTTTAATTTCTTGTCTTTTTGGCTTTACACCGATACCACGTCCGGCTAAATACTTGTCATTAAGTAGGCGTAAGCCTAATCTTCTCCTAAGGGAGACGCTGCGTGTAGCTTGCTTCCCGAAGGGTACGAGAATGCCTTACGGCGAACCTCGTACACTTTAGTAGTCGCATAGTCATGGCGATCGCGTTGTTCCACTTCGTTGCACTTGCAATCACATATTGTCAGTGATTAAACAGACTTGATATCACCCATGTTTTTGAATACTAGTCGGGATGATTGATTCAATCTTTGTTAGCAAAATAGCAAATTTAGCTTTCCCGGTTTACATACAGTGCAGAGATGAACTATAAGCTGACCTAGATCAATTTAGGGGAGCAAGCTCACGTTCAAAATTTAAATGGACACTGGTTTGTGGTGTTAACCAACATTACCAATGTCCAATAATTACTGTCTTAGCTGAACAGATGTATGAAATTTATTTGAGTTGGGTATCCACTCTCTGAGAAATACTAAAACTCAAGCACTTGTCTGAGAAACTAAAATCTTAGACAAAGAACTAAGGTCTTGTAGTAGGACTTGCTGTGGGGGAAGCAGTAGCAGTAGGAGTAGTTGTCGCAGCGGGGGAATTAGTAGGTGTAGACCCAGTATCGGAGGGTTCACCTGTAGTGGCTGGTGTAGTTGTAGCACTCGGTGTTGTGTTGTTACCACCTTCACATGCTCCTAAAACTGCCGCCAAACTTAACATTACAGCTAAACCAAAGATTTTTGTTTTCATAACTCCTCTTTCACCAAATTGTGGCAATCAAATGTTTGTGCCTTTTGACTACGATAACCTATTTATTGGTAATTGTTAAAATCCCTGTCTATGAGATATTTAAAAACACTACTTAGGGCTGATTATTGGTGCTTGAGTTACTATGCTAAAGACGGATGAGGATATCTAATTGGGAGATTAAGTGATTATCCCAAAGATGTTCAGGCGATCGCAAACAGTAATTTCTTTTTGTCTTGTATTGCCATACTGAGATGCACTACTTAAAATATCAAGTTATCCAATGGCTAATCCTTGATTGTAAATATGGGAATAGCTCAAGTCAGGCAAACATTGGTTTAGATAGAGAATTATATTTGATTGCTGAACTACTTGTGAAGGGACAGAACGGATACCATAGAACAAATTTTTGTGCAACTTCTCAACGGATAGCTATATCTCAAAAACATCTAAACATGGTCTATAGTTAGCGCTATACTCATTCAGATCCCAAAAAAGGCTATTTTAACCTGAGCAAAACTAAATAAACAGACTAGAATACATTATTTCCTATCTAAGAAAATTTATGGCTGCTGTTCGTAAATCAGCTGTGTCTGCACCTAATCCCTGGTTCTGGCAAAATTCCAAACCAACTGCACCAAGACGGCGCTCCCCTGGTAATGGGTCAGCCATGAGCAGTGCATCCCCACTTCCAGATCAATCTCCAGTCGCATCGCCTAAACGCCGTCGACGTGCTGCGAAAAGTTTATCGGCTCCTGCTACCAAAGGTTTACAAGAATTCACACCATCAAAAGTTTCTCATGTTCCCACTGCTGAAGTTTTACCCAGTTGGTTGCTGCGGTTGTACACTGTTCATCGTTACTCGTCTGTGGTGACGTTTTTATTAGTTGCAGTGGCTCTGGTTGTTTATGGTTGGACAGTCTATTCTCAAGAGCTTTGGAATCAAGAGTTTCGCCGCTTACAAAATCTGCAACGCAATGAGCGACAATTAACTACAACTAACGCCATGTTAAAAAACAAAATGGCTGAAGATGCCGAAAATCCCAGTGCAGGATTAGTTTCACCAACGCCAGATAAAACTATTTTCTTACCTTCAGCATCTGATAGTGCCAGTTCTTTGCCCTCTAATAAAGCTTCTAATTCTCCTATACAACAGCCAACTTCCTCACCGTTGGGATATTAAAAAATTCGTAATTCGTAATTAAAAACTATTGGAAAGGAGATTTAGACACAGGCTGAAACAAGTCTACGTATAGATGTTGCTGTAGGGTAGGGGCATAAAACCCAAAAATTACGAATTAATAACTTAGTTAAAGGCAATAGTCATTAGTCATTTTTGACAGACAAATGACAAATAATCAAGGACGAAGCCGATGCAGAAGTCATCCAGTAGATTAAAATTTAGAAATTCTCGGAATCAAGCAGTTTCAAAGCGGCAAAAGATTTCCCGACAAAGGTTAATGGGAAATTTCACTCCCAACACTCAAGAACCTGTACAAAGTAGCAAAGTCAGGCTTTTGGTAGTATGGGCTATTTTATTAGCCGCAGGATTAGGTTTGGCTTTTAACTTATATAATTTACAAATTCTGCAAGGAAAAAAACTGACGCAGAAGGCGCGCAATCAACAAATGGTGAGTTTGCGACCTTTTATGCCGCGTCGTTTAGTTGTCGATCGCAATACCAATGTTTTGGCGGTTGATCGTCCTGTATATACTGTTTATGCTCATCCGAAGCTATTTGATAAATCTAATGAAGAAATCGCCCAAAAGATAGCACCTATCATTGATAAAGATGCGGCTGATTTAGTCAAAACTTTTCAAAGTCGCAAAAGTGGGATCATTCTCATGCCAGCATTACCCGAAGAAGTTGCCGATCGCGTAATTGCACTACGCTTAAATGGCTTAGAATTTATTCCCAAATACTCCCGTTTATATCCGCAAGCAGATGTTGCATCTGATGTGGTGGGTTATGTTGACCTGGAACGTCGCGGTCAAGCTGGTGTGGAATATAGCCAAGAAAAACTGCTAGAACGTTCTGTGCAGAAGGTACGGTTAATGCAGTCTGGTAACGGCGAGTTAAAGCCAGATCATGCACCAGAAGGTTTTCTCCATGCTGATGACCTGAAATTGCAACTAACTATTGATACACGCTTACAACGGGCTGCTCGCTCGGCGCTGAAAGCACAGGTAGAAAAGTTCCATGCAAAACGTGGAGCCGTAATTGTGATGGATGCGTTAGATGGTTCTTTACTAGCATTAGTATCTCAACCTACATATAACCCAAATGACTATGGCAAAGCGAAAATTGATTTATTCAAAAACTGGACTGTAGCTGATCTTTATGAACCTGGTTCAACTTTTAAACCATTAAATGTGGCGATCGCATTAGAAAATGGTGTGATTCAACCAAATGATACTTTTAATGATCCTGGTTATATTAAAGTCGCTGACCGGGTAATTAAAAATGCTCAACATAATGGTTATGGGCGGATTAATATTGCCCAAATACTCCAAAATTCCAGCAACATCGGCATGGTGCAAATTATTCAAAAAATGCGCCCCTCGGTTTACTACACCTGGTTAGAACGTCTGGGTTTAGGACAACCTTTAGAAACTGATTTGCCTTTTGGAGTTAGCGGTTCATTAAAAAGTCAACCAAGATTTATTTCTTCACCTATTGAACCAGCCACGGCATCTTTTGGACAAGGTTTTTCCCTGACTCCTTTACAACTAGTACAACTGCACGGCGCTTTAGCTAATGGTGGCAAACTTGTGACACCCCATGTAGTTCGAGGATTAGTTGATAGCAATGGCAAAATGCACTATTCACCCACACTCCCTACGCCAAGGCAAATTTTTTCCGCTAAAACTGCCCAACAAGTTGTGGAAATGATGGAAACTGTGGTTTCGGAAGGTACTGGGAAACCTTCTAAAATTGCCGGATATCGCATTGGTGGGAAAACAGGTACAGCCCAAAAAGCTAGTCCCAATGGTGGCTATATCCCTGGTGCAAGAATTACCAGCTTTGTCGCAGTTTTGCCAGTGGAAGCTCCCCGCTATGTAATTTTGGCCATTGTCGATGAGCCGAAGGGTGAAAATGCCTATGGTTCTACTGTGGCTGCACCAATTGTCAAATCGGTGATGGAAACATTAATTCCTCTAGAACATCTACCACCACAACAAGTCAATTCTGCAACAGAAACAGCACGATAATCAAGTCTGAAGTTTATAATCCCATTTCTTGATGAAGATGCAATTTATTATTTAGAGACGTTGTATTGTACACGTCTCTACAGGATTTATAGGTGCAGTCATACCATTTCACGAAAATCTTGATGCAAATTCATTGTTTTTTCATTCTTTCCCCCTGCTCCCTGCTCCCTGCTCCCCTGCGACCTATTTGTATCAAACTTAAAGTGAAATGGTATAAGGGGGCATAAGTTCTGTATCTCTAGAGTTAATATTTGTTTATAACTCACGAAAGAGGTTAAGAAAGCTTAACTGTGGAACTTTAGATATTAGAGATGAAAATACTTTCACTCTTTGGCAAAGGTATCTAAGATTTCATGCAAAGCTATTTATTGACATTCCCTAACTTTGAGGCTGTGGCTAAGAGTTCACAACCAGAAGCAAAGATAGAGCCTCAGTATCATCGGGCTGAACAATTATTTTTAGAATTACTAGCTATTGATGATTTAGATAATCAACTGCATCAGGTAACAGCAAAAGTCAGAGAGTTTGAACAAACACTCTCTATAGCAATAGAAGCTGCTTATCAAAATGGTAATGGAGATAATCGCGCTCACCTATTTCTTCAGAGAATCTTATATTGGATTAATCGCTTGAAGTTATTTTGGTATGACGATTTGCGCCATTATACAAATGAGCGATCGCTTTATTTGAGTTGTTGTCTTCATCAAATTGAAGCAGCTTGGCAAGCTTGGGAACTAGCGCAAATTGATGTGCTGTCCTTACAAAAATTAAATGTCAAACAAGCACTAATTGAACGCGCCACCGCCGATTTAGATCCGCCATTATCACCAGAGAGTCGCTATATTCGAGAACAAATGAGTGAGATTGGCTATTGTCATTTACTGGCGATCGCTTCATTTGATGGTTTAGTTGAAGGTAGTCGTCTATCGCGGATTTTAGGTGGTGCGGCGAATGAGGTGCAATGTACTTTGGTGCGAGTACTTTTAGAAGAATACGGTAATGGGCGCTTATCTCGCAAGCACTCTACATTTTTTGCCCAAATGTTAGCTGAGTTTGATATGAACACTGAACCAGAGGGTTACTTTGATTTAGTCCCTTGGGAAGTGTTGGCTTGTGCTAATCAAAACTTTTTAACAACAGAACGCAAACGTTATTTTCTGCGTTACAGTGGTGCGCTAACTTATTTTGAAGTTGCTGGCCCGGCGAGTTACAGAAATTATCTGACAGCCGCCCAACGATTGCAACTTTCAGATGCAGCAATGGGTTATTGGGAACTGCATATCAAAGAAGATGAACGCCACGGTCAATGGATGTTAGACAGTGTGGCTTTACCTTTAGCCGAACAATATCCCCATGATGGGTGGGAATTAATTTTGGGATACGACCAAGAAAAATTAATGGGCGATCGCGCTGCTCAAGCTGTTGTCCTTTCTATTCGTGCAGCCGAACAAGCAAGTTTACCCATCAGATAAATACCTAAAAATTGCTACCTTTCATTGCATTTTTAATTGCTTTGTAACCTAGTTCTGTTTGAGTAACAAATTGCTCAAAACAGCTAATTTGATTCGGCTTGATGTCAGCAAAACTCTTACTTTAAGGAAGTATTTCAATCAAATGAAAGACATATTTTTCTGCCCGGAAGAATCTAATTTTTATTCTAATTGTTTAGAAAATTTTGTCATGAGAGATTGTCAAAATCCGGCATCTATTGTTGAATTTGGTTCTGGTGATGGCAGTCCTGTTATCAACTCTCTACTGAGAAATAAGTTTGAGGGATTAATTCAAGGCTATGAACTTAATACTTCTGCCTGGAAAGCTGCAAATTTAACTATAGATGAATACAATCTTACCGGTAAATATATTATTCATAATTCCTCTTTGTTTGACTCTGATAAACCTCAAGCTAATTATCTTGTTGCTAATCCGCCATATTTACCAGCCCCAGATGATGATATTTATCTGCCATTATTATTTGGCGGTGTAGATGGCGCATCAATTACCAATGAGCTTTTATCTTTAGATTATGAAAATGTCTTGGTTTTAGTTTCTAGTTATTCTAACCCAATTAGTACTTTAGAAACAGCAGCAGAAAATGGCTATAGTGTGAATAAATTTGTCGTTTTACCTTTGCAGTTTGGCTATTATAGTTCTGAACCAAAAGTAAAAAAACATATAGAATCCTTAAAAGAAAATCATAAAGCATTTTACTCTGGAGATTATTATTTTTTGGCTGGCGTTCTATTTAAAAAATCGCAGGAATCAGCCATTGATTTATCTCATGAATTAGGTCAAGTTATGACAAGTTTATAAACAATGGTATTCAACAATACCCCTCTTGGAGAGGCATTATTGGAGGTTTTTTTATGGGGCTGGTCTAAACAGATTGTAAGCAAATAGTAGGTAGTAGTTTTTTAAAATAAGCTTGATAGAGTTTGCAACGGGGTAAAATGCGATCGCCATCCAAGCAAATCAAGCCTAAACTTTCTAGCTGATAAGCATCCACAGGATCAATTACCAGACCTTGTTTTGTTTTGATAAGTTCAGCATATATTTTGCTCAAATGAGGATAGCTTTGCAGTTTTAAGCTGTGTCGCCATAAGTGATGACGGTATATACCGCCATTAGCGATCGCTTCTTCGATCAAATCTTGTAAAGTAATCTTGCGAGAAACAAGATGAAATAAAGTTAGTTGAATTAACGCCGGATGACCACCAACTAAAGACATGATTTGAGCAGATTCTTGACCAGAACTCCAGTTTAGCTCATATCTTCTGGCTAAATCTTCGACTTGGCTTTGAGTAAATTCAGTTAAATGAATAGGTAAGCCGATATTAAATGGTGAACGATTAATATCTAGAGAGATATATTGTTCTGTGGAGTAGACCACTACTAATCGCAGTTTTTGCCAACTGTAATTTTGTCGTGCTTCTTCACACCAAGAACGTAACAAAGCAAAAAATTCCTGAGCAATGTGCGGATATTCAAAAAAGCGATCAACATCGTTAAAAACCAGCACTATGGGACTACTGCTCCGTTTAAAAATATACTTTTGCAAGTAGAAGCTACAGGCTAACTTATAGCCAACTTCTTCATCCCATATATCATCAAGGTTAGGCTCAATTTCTAACTGTTGGGCAATTTGCCAACAAAGACAACGCAAAAGCTTATTTAAATCAGTCAAACAAGTGTCATCAATTTGGTAGCAATTGACGTTAACAGGGCGATATCCTTGCTGATGAGCAAAGGCTAAAATACGTAGCACTAAAGAAGTTTTTCCCATCTGTCTGGGAGAGCGAATCCGAATTACACAGCCTGGGCGAGTAATTTCTCGATAAACTATTTCTTCGATTGGGGGACGGTCGATATATAAAGGAGAATCTAGACCTACAGGCCCATCTGGATATGGCCAACGATTTTCGATTTCGTAATTAGATAACCGAGTAAGATGATTTTCCTGTTTATATGAACTTCTGGGAAAGAATTCTCTGATTTCGCCTTCATCCTCACCACTCGATACTGTGTAATCTTCTTCTTGTAATTTGAGGTTAAAGGCACTAAAGCACAATTTGAGAGTTTTTTGATCTACGCCTTTACTTAAAGACCATAATCGACTCAGAGTTTTAGTCGAAATACTAATCTGGGTGCTGAGTTTTTGTAGAGTTAAGCGATCGCCTTTATTTCTAGCAATCTCCCAAGATAAAATCGCTTCATGTAAGCGTTGTAGCCCTGACGGAGTTAGTACAACGCCTCGTTTTCTTTTGCTTTTAGTTTGTTTCACTTGCATAGGCTGTGTTCCAACAATTGTTTGTGGACACAAAATCTACTTCAAACTTCTTGCATCAACAATTTTTAGCCTCAGACAGTGCGTTGATTTGCTGCAACTACTGTGCAGAAGCACACAAATTATGAATTTTGCCAGAGGTTATTTGTAGAGTCTGATGATCCAACTACTCGAAGAATTTAAACAGCGTAAAACATTCCGAATTTTGAGTTTTCACGGAAGTCGAAACCACCAACAAAAGCATTGTATAAAAAATGAATTTTTTTGCTCCGTTTTTTTACTTAATTCGCTAGTAAAAATTATTAAAAATTAATGAGCTTATTTACCATTCATTAACGGATTGCTATAGCTGCAAATTAAATTTGTTGCAGAATAAGCTAGAAAGCTTAAGTTCAGAACAAACTAGTACTTTAGTCAAATTAAAATGCCTAAAACACAGTAAATGCTGATTTTTAAGCTATTTCAGGCTGTATTCAGCCCCAAACTTGTTATTTTAGGTTGGTTAACTGACATTCTACTGCAATTCCAACGCTTGTGTTATCTTTTGTGGTTTTTATAAACTTGTGTATGTAAACTATTGATTTTTCTGAGTAAATCCTCTAAGTTAACCTACAACATATTAACATCATAATAAATGTATTAAGTAAATACACTAGATTTTAGCCAGACTTATGATTAATAATGCGATCGCATCTCATCAGTTCAGGTATCTTAGGCGACAGCCAGAAGATATAGATATGCTCAAACATCTGTAAACGACAATATCCCCAAATTATTCAATAATTTGGGGATATGCACCTTAATTACCTATAATGACCATCTAGTCTAGCTAAATTCAGCTTGATGTTATTTTTGACTGATTGTGGGTGGAGTAATCGCGGCATATTGCTCAGGTGTTAACATTGCTTCTCGAACATTCACAGGTTTGGGAAGCAACCCATTTTTATAGAAGTAATCTGCAACTCGCTGTTGTTCTTGAACTAAATCTGTAGATATAGCTCTTAACCCATAGCTGCGACGGCTAATTACCAAGTCCATCACATCGGGTGGTAATTTCTGATAAGGTGCGATTAGTTGTGCAGTTTCTTTGGGATGCGCCTCAGCCCAACGCTGAATTTGATCAATCTCCTCAATGACTATTCGCAGCAATTCTGGATTATCAATGGCAAACTGTTTTCCTCCGATATAGTATCCCCCAGGAGAGTCCAGTCCTTGAGAGTCTCTGAGAATCCTAACTTTATTTAATTTTTCGGCTCTAGCTAGATGCGGATCACCTGTTACCCAAACCGAAATTTTCCCTTCTAAAAAGGCACTACTCGCTTCTACGTTGGGGATACTCAAAACTTTAATATCGCTATATTTCAAACCTACATCTTCTAAAGCTCTGAGAATAAAGTAGTGAGATGCGGATGCTTTTTGGAAGACGACTTTTTGTCCTTTAATATCTTTTAAAGTTTTAATGGGAGAATCTGGTGGTACTGCGATCGCACTACCTTTACCACTATTTTCGGTACGTCGTGAACCAACGACATACACAATCTGCGCCCCAGCCGCTTGAGCAAAGATGGGTGGAGTTTCACCTACAGAACCCAAATCTATTTTGCCCACGTTCATCGCTTCCATTAGTTGTGGCCCTTGGGCAAATTGCGCCCATTCCACCTTTATACCTAAAGGTTCCAGCCGCTTTTCTAAAACTTTTGTTACCCTAACCAAATCACCAGCTTGTTGATACCCCATACGCAGTACTTTGGTTTTGATACCCACTGACTTGGTATCAGATACGTTATTAGCTGTCGATGAGGTTTCTGCTATTGGGGTTGGTTGTGTGCAACTAACCAATGTGAATGAAGTGGCGGCGCTGATCAACCCTGGAACGAAGAACCGGGTAACGCGATGAAAAATGTTTATATACTGAGGTTTAACTGTTGCGACCATAATTTTTTTGTACGGCTAGATTGAAACTTATTTCCAGACAATTGATAACTAAGCGGTAATTGTTTACCTGGCTCTATTCGCAATCCCAGAAAACACAAAAAACTGTTCCTCTTTGGGTTCAGCCACGCTTTCACCCAGGTAGCGATGAATACCCACACCCATATCTCCCGTTGCTGTCAGCTGAAAGTTAACTTCTGCAAATCCAGCTTTTTGCAGAGATTGACGGACTGTTTCAGAGTGAGGAATATTATGAGAATGTCCACGAGTCCAAATTACAAATGCACCTGGTTTACTAAGAAAACCCAGGTTCCTTAATAAGCGATTTAGTTCATTTTCATCAGCAAGATTACCGAAAACACCACAGACAATCACAATATCTGCTGGTACTGCTCCTAAATAGTTAGAGGCGATAGTTGCATCGCCATTGATAAACTCAATTTGTTTTGTCAAACCTAACGATTCTATAGTTGCTTGTCCACGTTCTACGAGTTGTGGATTTAGCTCAACCAGTCGTGCATAAACATCTTGAGCGCGTGGGTGATTTGCTAAAGTACCTAGTAAATCTCGTCCATCACCAGCGCAAACACTCACTACCCGAATTACTCCTGGTGAGGAAAAATTTAAGCTGTGGGCAATATATTCTCGCACTATTTCTAAGCGTTGCTGCAACCTCTGGTCAGTTTTGTAGAGGTCGTGCCATTCAAACCAGTCTTTTGGCATAAGGGGTTATTTCCGTTTCTGCAAACTATGGCTTTGCACCATAACTAAACTACGGTAAATCTATCGATTAACAGTATTTTAGAGTAAAAGCAGGCTATCACAGAAATTCCAGCAAAATCAAGTCTGATGGCAAAGTGGTAAATACGAGTATTGGAAGTTACAAAGATTTAATTGGCAATGTAATTAATGGTCGGGCGATCGCTAAGGGTATTGTAATTTTAGCTACATAAATACAATCGTATTTGCTTAACATCCAGTCTGAGACTGATATGTGTAAGATATGGTTTTATTTTCCGGGTAATGGATAAATTAACAGAAAATGTAAGTAACGAAAAAGAAAAATTAAATACTCGCTCACCAGTTGCTCAGACAAATAAAAATACTACTTTAGTAATCTGATGTGATGTCTGAAATTATCTTTGTAGGGAGGTAACACGCAAGGAGAAGGGATAGGGAATAAAAAAAAGCTCTGTAAGTATTACTGAATTTTTTCAAAAGTCAACTATGAATCTTATGTGTTCCAGATAAACTAACTGCTTATATCTAATTAAATAAAACAAAGATTGCATAGCATCAAAAACTTACACTGAGAACAGAAATTAAACCATGAACCCCTCTTCTTCGTTCAGAGTTCAAGAAGAATTAAACTCTAGCGCCCAACAGCAATCAATTACTCCAGAAGCAACCATTCTTAAACTGTTGAGCATAGTTGCAGGGGATACAAATTTAGCATCAGAATTTAGCCAGTCTTGGACAATTAATAAGTTTCAAATCGGTGATAATTTAACAAACTATACTGATAGTAGTATTTCTGAAGATAAAAGCAATTTTTTTTACTTAGTTTGCCAAGGACGAGTGCGTTTGCTAAGTTCTGATGCAACTCTTGGACGAGAAGTTTCTACGCAGTTGTTATTAGCAGAGCAGACATTTGGCGCAGATGATTTATTTTGCGATCGCCCTTTATCATACCGGGCGATTGGTGCCAGTCCGGGTTTTGTGGCGCAAATCACAATTGCGGATTTACAAGTTTGGTTGCAACGCTTACCAAATTTAGCGCAGCACTGGCAAAAATTAGCATTTGAGCGCCAAGCACTAATTTTTTTTAAAAGTTATAGCGAATTGCGATCGCTCAATAGTGCAACTTTAAAGCAATTCTTATCTTATATAATTACTACAAAAATTTCTGCTGGTTCATCTTTAACAACCGTCGCACCAGCAACGGCGGGGCGTTTTTGGTTAGCAGGTGGCACAACAACCTCATTATTATTAGGCGATAGCTGGGGTTATCCTGATGTCACATCCCCAGATGCAATTGCAGAAACAGATTTATTCATTTACCACCTACCCATTGAGCAGTGGGAATCAGCCCAAGCATTTGCACCGCAACTATTTACCAGTCAGGATACACAGCAGAAACCAACTGTTGTTCATTCAGAAATTACCCAACTCCCCCTTCCCAAACCAGAATACTCCCAACTAGAAATTTCCTCAGTATCAGAGATTGATTTTCCACCTCAGCCCAAAGCTAAGTCACGCCGAAAATATCCCTTCATTCCTCAACAAAGTTCATCAGATTGTGGTGCGGCTTGTTTAGCCATGATTAGCGAGTATTGGGGTAAACGCTTCAGTATCAATACTTTGCGTAACTTAGCAGCAGTAGACCGAACAGGTGCATCTTTGGCGGGTTTAGCCAGTGCAGCCCAAGCCTTAGAATACGAAGCGCTACAAGTGCGGGCGAGTTTGACTAAGTTGGAATCACAGGGAATTCCTTGGATTGCCCATTGGCAAGGCAATCATTATATAGTTGTTTGGCAAGTCAAAGGCGATCGCATTTTAATTGCTGATCCGGCAATGGGACAAAAATGGCTGTCGCGTTGCGATTTTGCAGCTAGTTGGACAGGATACGCTCTGTTATTAAACCCCACGGCAAATTTTCACGCTCTCAACAGCGAAAAGCTTTCTTTAAGTCGCTATTGGCAGACATTACAGCCTTACCACCAACTAATTCAGCACATTATTCTCGTCTCCATAGTTATCCAAATATTTGGGTTAGGGACTCCCTTACTTACCCAAGCCATCCTCGACCAAATACTATTGCTGAAAAATTTTTCCACATTGAATGCTTTTGCACTCGGTTTTTTGTGCTTAGGTGTGTGGCGCATTGTTTTAACAGCACAGCGACAATATCTCCTCGACTATTTTGCCAATCGCATCGATATTAATTTAATTGGTGGGTTCGTTAAACATACCTTGCAGCTACCATTGCAGTTTTTTACTTCCCGCCGCGTTGAAGATATTCTCAGTCGTGTGCAAGAAAATCGCAAAATTCAACAATTCATCACCCGTCGCGCCATCACCAGCATAGTAGATGCTTTGATGATTATTGTCTATCTAGGGGTGATGGTTTATTTCAACCTGCGACTGACTTTGTTGGTGATGTGTGGAATTGTCCCTGTTGTACTTTTGACTTTAGTGGCAAATTCTTTCCTTAAACAAATATTGCGGGAAATATCGCAAACATCAGCCAGCCAAAATTCTGCCACAGTGGAAATTATCACTGGAATTGTCACAGTCAAAACCGCCGCCGCTGAACGTGCAGTGCAGACATATTGGCAAGAGGGTTTGCTGAAAATGCTCAAAGTGCAGTTACGGGGACAGAAGTTAACCAATGTCTTACAAATGCTGCGGAATTTAATTAGTCACGTTGCAACAACAGTTGTGTTGTGGTGTGGTTTGCAACTGGTGATTACTGGAGATATGTCACTGGGTAAATTTGTCGCGTTCAATATGCTAATTAGTAATGTGACAAATCCTGTGTTGGCGTTGGTGGGTTTATGGGATGAATTACCCGCAGTACTCATGGCGGCGGAGCAAGTTAATCATGTATTAGACTCTCAGCCAGAAGAAAATTCTCAACAACCGTTACAGGTAATGCCCACAATTCGCGGTGAAGTGCGGTTTGAGAATGTGTTTTTCCGCTATCATCCTTATGACCAGCGTCATGTTTTGCAAAATGTCTCTTTTCGGGTGAGACCACAACAAACTATCGGGATTATTGGTCAGAGTGGTTGTGGTAAAAGCACTTTAGTAAATTTACTGGCTGGTTTATATCGTCCTGAAAGTGGGAGAATTTTAATTGATGGAGTAGATATTGCAGCGGTATCTCCATCATCGTTACGCAATCAAATCGGGTTTATCGCCCAGGATAACTTTTTGTTTTCGGGAACGATTTTAGAAAATATCACCCTTTACAATCAAGATTTTAACCATGAACAGGCGATCGCCGCCGCTAAATTAGCCGAAGCCCACAGCTTTATCCGTGAACTACCTTTAGGATATAATACCCCAGTCGGGGAGAGGGGTTTGCGGCTTTCTGGTGGTCAGAGACAAAAAATTGCGATCGCTCGTGCATTGATTACCCACCCGAAAATTTTAATTTTAGACGAAGCCACAAGCGCTCTAGACCCTGAATCGGAGCGTTGTCTGTACCAAAAGTTAGCTCGTTTGAGCCAGTATCACACCACTTTTATCATCTCCCATCGTCTTTCTAGTGTGCGCCATACCGACCACATACTGGTGCTTGACCAAGGTATTTTGGTTGAACAAGGCACTCATGAAAAACTTATGGAAACAAAGAGTCTTTACTACTCTCTGGCTAGACTGCAATTACAACTGTAATTTTGCTCATCTTACTTTTTTACCTATACCCAAGTTAGTAGACTCAGAAACCCGACTTCTTTGAGAAGTCGGGTTTCTATGTATTAACTGATATCTCATGCTCTATAGAGGCAAAAAACAGGGAACAGGACAAGAAAAATCAGATGATCCGAACTGGATTCATTTCTAGCCTGTATGGATTATCAGTTATGCCTCCGTACATCTAATATTAAAAATCGACATGATATTAGGTTTGCCTTGATCCGGATGAAATTTATATTTTTTTTAAAATATTTTTAACAGCGTAAACTACATAAAATTACTTTGTTTTTATTAATGCTATTGGAATTACTATATTTAGTGATTGTTTATTAGACAAGTTAATGGTAAATTTCTATATGAATTTGAACCAAATAAAAGTTTCAAATGAACAATAAATGAGGGGTCAAACCCCTCAGTAAACAGCAAATCAGTGACAATACCAAAAGTAGTAGAATCAAAATGGAGACATCAAGAAAACTCAGTAAATTTAACTGTTAAAGTTTTAATTGAGAAGATGACATTTAGAAAAAAACGTAGTATAAATACTAAAGTAGCTATTATTTCTTTTGCTCAATGACTTTAATGTTCTCAGTGAAAATGATAGCTTTTTTCCTAACTTTTGCCATAAAAACTAAGGCAAAAGATTATACGATAGAATTATCAGGGCAGTTGATTAAACTAAGTATTTAGAACATGAACAGAGGGTAAAACTGCATCTACCACGAGCCAAGCCAGACTTTTATAGTCATTGAAATGACATTAGGAAAGGTTGAAAAGTAACTAGTTACTGGATTAAATACCGTCAACTTTCTACTCAAAGGTCAAGCTCATGGACATCATCATCAGAACACATGCAGTTCTAACCTCCATACCAGGAATGATACGGCTCTTACAGCAACATTTAGTCATTCCCCACAGGTTTATCGCTAAAAATAAAAATAAATTAGGGTAGTTGTGAAAGTTTTAACTACAACAGCTATTGATTAAGCATTGACGACTTGTAACACCTAATTTTCCAGTAAAATTAACACTATGAATCACAACATGACTAGCATCAGTAACTTTAATAAAGGTATCAATCCTCAACAATTTGACCAAATAGTTGAGGCGATTCTGGCAGGTAAGTATTCTTGGGCATGTGTGTTAATGCTACGTGTAGCTGGTTATAATCCATTGCATTACATTCCTTATCGCACTTATAACAGATTGCTCAAAGAAAATTCTTCAACAAGTAGAGTGCAGCAACAAGAGCGTGAGACGATAACAATTAAGCCATCATCTACAGATAAGTCTGTAGCGACTAGCTGCTTAGGTAAGATTAAAGACTTAAATTATCTTGAGGTAGTGGGTAAGCAAAAAGCAGAAATTCGTGGTGGGAATATGGAGCAATGCTTAACACAAGAAATTTCCGAATATCAAACCCTGAAATATCAACCAAACAGCGACAACACTCAAGATTTTTCCTTAAATATTTGTGAAGCTAATTAAATTGTCTGTTGCATTACTAGATATTTCTACAGGATGTAACAAGTAGGGTGGGCATTTTCAGTAAAAGTCTCAATATACCTAGAATATTTTAGTGAATGCCCACTTTACAGATATCCAGATATCTATGTGTTTTCAAAAATCTAATATGAGTTCTGTAGCCTATCATGCGATCGCAACTCTCAGATATGATAGGTTATCGGTCACTCGTTACACTAGACAAAACGCAAGTAAAATTTTTACGCGCAGCAAATAACTTGATGTTATTAATTATTTCAATTAATGTAAAAATATCACATTAACTATCTTAATGCCTCTTGAATTATCTACCTTTTAGGAAATCTCTCAAGGTGGTTTTTGTGCTTGTATCCCTGGCTTTGTCAGGTGTAGAGCTTAAAGTTGAGAACTGGTATAAAGAGCCAAGGTAGAGAGAAAATTTAATTTCAAAATGTGCCAAAATGGCAAATTTGAACTCTCAATATCCTTTAAATTATACATAGAGGTGATTAACCAATACACTCATCAACAATGATAAAATCATTGAATATCTGACTATGAAATACATTTAACTGATTGTTTTTGCTGAAGCAGTCAGTATCCCAAAGAGTACATAACTCTTAAACCAAGACAGACAATCTAACTGTTGCTATTGGTAGTTCTATTTTCGAGGAAGCCTGAGCAAAAAAAGTTAGAGAGGTGGATTCCCCCTATTTCAACTTTACATGCCCTCTAGTCAGTTTCTCAATGGTGGGAGAAACTTAGTAGAGCCTTCCATACTTTTGTAGTAAGGAAAATAGACAAACTAACAGTTAACGGTTTTTGTGCCTGATGGAGCATATAGCTACTACGCTTTTGTCTTAATGCTCTTAATCCTAGTTCTACCAAACAGGATCATCTCTGCTGTAATAACATCGAATGGATACAGCAACTGCTGGAAGCTAAAAACTTAAATAGCTTCCAGTTTTTTATGTATAAATAAATGGGGAATGGGGAACAGAATAAGTTCTATGTTTTTTGTGAAAAATAACCCTTTCCTCTCAACTTAAGCTGGTTTAGCTGTAAAAACTAAAAGTATCAATACCAATGAGTGAGTTTGCCAAAGTATTTATTGAGTCAGAGGAAGTTGTTAAATTCCTCAAAAAAGAAATGAAGTTGAAGGAAGTATATCAAAAGATTTTAGCGAACAAAGTCATTTGGCAAACCGCCGAGGCTAGAGGTATTACTATCACTCAGGAAGAAATTGAAGCGGAAGCAGAAAATCAGCGCCGGGAAAGACATTTAGAAAGAGCCGCCGATACACTGGAATGGTTAGCAGATCAATTAATTACACCCTCTGATTGGGAAATGGGAATCTGCGATCGCTTATTATCTCACAAACTAGCACAAGTATTATTTGCCGATGAAGTAGAGAATTTTTTTACTCAGAATTGCTCAGAATTTGATCAAGTTATTTTGTATCAAATTATCATTAACTCAGAAAATTTAGCACAAGAACTTTACTATCAAATTGAAGATGGTGAAATCAGCTTTTATCAAGCAGCACGAATTTATGATATTGATATTCATCGTCGGCGTAAATGTGGATATGAAGGTATAGTTTATCGTTGTGCAGTTCAAGCAGATATAGCCACCGTTGTATTTAGAGCATCACCGCAACAGGTGACAGTTCCTTACAAAACAGAGCAAGGTTATCATCTCTTTTTGGTGGAAGAATTTATCCCCGCTGAATTAACACCCCAAAGATATCAAGAAATTATCAATAACATGTTTCAGCATTGGTTAATTACGGAAATACAATGTCTGTTAAATTCAGAGTTACTGAGTGAATCATAGAATACTTACAAGCTAATTCTGAATTCAATAAATATTCAGTAGTGGTGTGTTAAGGCTTTAACCTAACGCACCATTATATCAAAATATGCGTTAGGTACTAAGATTATATTTTTAGTGAACAACTATAGGAATAATAATTGATTTCTGAAATCTACGTAGGATGTGTTAGCGACAGCGTAACGCATCTACTGTAAAGTTTTAGGTGCGTTACGGCTTACGCCTAACACACCCTACATATACTGAAATTTTTTCAGAAATCAAATCGGATTCCTATATCTCGAAATCAGTATCTAACGCACCATAAAAAAATATTTTTACTGAGTGATTAGATAAAATTTATCTCTATTTATTTTAACACTGATTTATGTGTATTTTTCTGTTAAGACGATACATACAATAAAGTCTGAAACGCATATTTATAATTAGAAATTTTCATCCTATAGATAGATAATTATTAGGTAAATATATTCAAAGACAGTAATTCTTGAATTTAGATTTTGTCCGCCAAAATTCATGATTTTATTTCAAAAAACTTAATTATAAAAATAAAGTAAAGATAATATATAGTTTATGTAAAGTTCATCTTTTTTTCATAAAACCTATTGACTATATTTAGAAAAATTCTTAAAAGAATAACAGTTAGGCTAACTTAACAAAGTGAGGAACTACCGCTTTTCAGTAAAAAGTCGCTTCTAGATAACTTTCCTATACTCATCAAGCAATTTTGTGAAACTAATACCAGCGTTACACCACACTATAGGAAAGTCTGTCCAATTATTCAGTGTTACTAGTTCATAGTTTATTGCTTTTAGGTGTTTTACCAGAAACTGCTGTTAATTGAGGTAAACAACAGCTATGCTGGCTGAATATTTTGTCAGATTTACATACTACTACTGCTCAATTATCTGCGCTCACGCTTTGGAGCGCAGTTTTTAACACAATTTTTCTCTTTGTGTAGAATAGTTAGCGCTAGAAATACTTGTAATTTTATGATTCTAGAACTAACTATTAACACCGAATTCTAGACTGCCAAAACAGATGAAATATGAAAATTTCCCCCAATTATTTATCAAGATTAGGGGGTAAACATTCAGCGTCGGACAAATTTAGAAGAACCCAGAAATCAGAAGTCAAAATCAACAAGGATTAACGAGTGAAATAATCTCTCCATTATTGAATAATTCTGACTTCAAAATTAACACTTGACTGTCAACAATAACTGGTAGTAATTATGTCAAACTATTCTAGCCAATATCAAGGTTTGGAAAATTACGATCCGCAAGATAGCAAATTTCTTACACCTTTTCAAAGAAAAGCTTTGTTGAAAAACTTGCAAAGCAACTTACAACCAGAATATCTTCGGCGAATTGAAATTATGTTGCTGGCAGATATGGGCAAATCTCAAACTCAAATTTGTGAGATTGTTGGTTGTTCTCAAGAAATGGCACGCTACTGGATTGGCATAGCAGAAGCGGGTTTTGCACATAAATGGAATGAGCGCCCAATAGGCAGACCGAAAATTGTTAATGCTCAATATATCGACAGATTGAAAGAGTTGGTAAGTCATAGTCCGCGTGATTATGGCTATGCGTTTACTCACTGGACAGCCCAATGGTTAAGCAAACATCTAGCAAATGAATTGGGTATTTCGATTAGCGATCGCCACGTTAACCGCTTACTCAAACAAATGGGACTTTCGACTAAACGTAAAAGTTCCAATCAACCAGAAACATCTGAGACAAATGATAACAACATTACGATTGGTGACTTACAAACTCATAGTGAACCGACTTTTCCTTGGTCGTTTAATTTAATGCAGACAAATCAATAGGAGGCAGAAGGCAAGGGGCAGGAGGCAGGAGTTTTAATAATCGCTCCTAGCCCCTAATTTTTTTGATTATCGAACTCCCAATTGATGAAGGTGAAAATATGCGATCAGGATTTTCTCAAGAACAGTTAGCACAACAAATTACTCATACTTTGGGCGAAACATTATCAAGCCAGGATATTGAAAAATGCTTGGCAGGAATAGAAATTGTCGAACCGCCTGTCGCTAAACAATTTTGGCAAGCGACAACTGCAATTCCGGGAATTTATATGATTCTCACTGGGAAAGTGAGACTGCTGGATAGTGTGAATAACTTAATCACCACCCTGACAACTGGGGCATCATTTGGTGAATCAACTTTGTTCCCCGAAGAAGAGTTTCATTCTTACGTGGCGAGGGCTTCTGTTAATCTCAAACTGTGCTATTTGCCGCAAGCACTGTTGCAGGAGATTTTACAGCAATATCCTGGTATGAGCGATCGCCTGCAAAAACGGGCAGAACTTTGGAATTTGCTTTTATTATGTTGTCAAAGTGCGCCCATCACCCTGAATGGTTCTGTAGAACAGATGCTTCAGGCTTTATCTCTCTTCCGCCGACACAATTTAGAAAGTGGCGCACCCCCAGCTAAATTATTTCACGATACGAGACTCTGGTTATTGCGTCGTGGCAAACTACTCCACGCCGACGGGCGCATCTTGACATCAGGCAACATTTATATATATCCCCAAAAAGGCAGTTGGCAAGCAACACAACCAACAATTGTCTACAGTCTGCATAATGCTGATTGGCAAACTGCTGTAGCGCATTGGCCACAATTGGCTGATTTAGCTGGTGTTGGGAGTGGGGAAGAAGGCAGGAGGCAGGAGGCAGAGGGCGCGAGAGCAGAAGAAGGCAGGGGGCAGGGGGCAGGGGGCAGGAGGGAAGAAGAAGGTAGGAGGCAAGGGGCAGGGGGAATTTCTCAGTCTCTAGCGCCGCCGAAGCGTAAGAAACCGCGTCAAGCTTACTTTCCTAACCCGACGGTAAGGGCGAGTCATCTGTGGGGACGTTTGACGCAGCGATATCCCTTTTTTGAACAACAAAGTGCCGCAGATTGTGGTGCAGCTTGTTTGGTGATGATCGGCCGCTATTGGGGTAAGCGCTTGAGTATCAATCGACTGCGAGAGTTAGCTAATGTCAGCCGTGGTGGGGCTTCTTTGCGAGGTTTGACAACCGCAGCTGAGAGTGTTGGTTTTGCGACGCGTCCAGTAAAAGCCAGCTTGGATAAATTAGCACAACAAACCTTACCTGCGATCGCCCACTGGGAAGGTAAACATTACGTAGTTGTCTATGAAATTAGCAAAAAAAGGGTAATTATTGGTGATCCGGCTGTTGGACAACGCACTCTTACCATAGGTGAATTTAAAGCCGGTTGGACTGGTTACGCCTTGTTACTCCAACCCACAACCTTACTCAAAGAAACTGAAGCAGAAAATATTCAATTCTGGCAGTTTTTTGATTTAGTTAAACCACATTGGCAAGTGTTATTAGAGGTGTTCACGGCTTCGGTGTTTATTCAACTATTTGGATTAGTTACACCTCTATTTACTCAGCTACTTTTAGACAGAGTAATTGTCCAAGGTAGCACCCTCACTTTAAACGCTATAGGTTTAGGCTTGCTAATTTTTGGATTATTCCGCGTCGCTATAAACGGACTGCGGCAATATCTTTTAGATCACACAGCTAATCGCATCAGCTTATCTCTATTGGTAGGTTTTATCAAGCATACTTTCCGTTTACCTCTGGCTTTTTTTGAATCTCGTTATGTGGGTGATATTGTTTCGCGGGTGCAAGAAAATCAAAAAATTCAGCGTTTTCTGACTGGGGAAGCATTATCAATCATCTTAGATTTGCTCACAGTATTTATTTATGTCGGGTTGATGTTTTGGTATAGCCCATCAATGGCTTTACTTAGCTTATGTATTGTGCCGCCGTTTATGCTGCTGGCACTTGTGGCTACGCCATTTTTACGCCGAATTAGTCGTGAGGTATTTAATGCCACAGCCAACGAAAATAGTTATCTAATCCAATCCCTGACGGGGATTCGTTCGATTCGCTCAATGGCGATTGAACAAACAGTGCGTTGGCATTGGGAAGAACTGCTAAATAATTTGATTAAAAAGACATTTAGTGGACAAATTGTCGGCAATCAACTACAAATTTTTAGCGCGACAATTGAATCAGTTGTAAGTACAGGATTACTGTGGTTTGGGGCATGGTTGGTCATTCAAAACCAACTAACCATCGGACAACTTGTGGCTTTTAATATGCTTTTGGGTAATATTATTCGCCCATTCCAGCGGCTGGTTGTGCTGTGGAATCAAGTCCAGGAAGTGATGATTGCCACTGAGCGAATTAATGATGTTTTAGAAGCTGAACCAGAAGAAGATTTACAACATCAACCCCGGCAGATTTTACCTCTGTTGCAGGGACATATTAAGTTTGAAAATGTCACTTTTCGCTATCGCCCAGACAGTGATATTAATGTCTTAGAAAATCTGAGTTTTGAAATTAAACCTCAGCAAACTGTGGCTGTAGTAGGGCGGAGTGGTTCGGGCAAAACTACCTTATCTAAATTGATTTTGGGGCTATATCTGCCGACAGATGGCAAAGTTTTAATTGACGCTCACGATGTGACTAGTATATCTTTGCGATCGCTACGTTCTCAAATAGGGGTGGTTGATCAAGACACCTTTTTATTCGGCGGAACAATCCGCGAAAATATCAGCATTGCTCACCCAGAAGCCACCTTAGAAGAAATTATCGACGCGGCGCGTTTAGCAGGAGCCGATGACTTCATCAAACAATTACCAATGGGTTACGAAACTCAAATTGGTGAAGGTGGAGGAATGTTATCTGGCGGACAGCGCCAACGTCTGGCGATCGCTCGTGCATTATTGGGCAATCCGCGTTTATTATTATTAGATGAAGCCACCAGTCACCTTGACGCTGAATCTGAACGCATCATTCAAAATAACCTGACAACCATCCTTAAAGGACGCACCAGTTTAATCATTGCTCATCGCCTGTCCACCGTGCGTCACGCAGACTTAATTCTGGTATTAGATCGTGGCTTATTAGTCGAAAGCGGTACTCACGACGAATTAATTACCAGAAAAGGTCATTATTTTTACCTCAACCAGCAACAACTGGCGCAAACAAATTGAGCATCTGGGAAATTTGCATAAAAACAGTTACCACTCAACAGTAAACTGTTGAATTACCTATGCCAAACTCTTATCCCAATTCCTCATCTGTACTAACTCAACAGCAGGATGAACTTCGCCAGTTTGATGACTCTGATGTAGTTGTCGATGAGTCAATACAGTTAGCCCAAATCAATGATTGGTATTACGGTACAGAAGAACTTCTAGACGCTTTACCCAAGCTCTGGACACGCTCAATGCTGTACTTGCTCATCGCCTTTGCAGCCATTGTTATCCCTTGGACAATGCTGACAAAAGTAGACGAAACAGGCTCCGCCAGAGGGCGTTTAGAACCCAAAGGTGCAACGCAAAAATTAGGCGTTCCGGTTACAGGTGCAGTCAAAGCCGTCAATGTCCAAGAAGGCGCAACTGTGAAAGCCGGACAGGTTTTAATGCAGCTAGACTCTGATGTATTGCAAACAGATTTGCAACAAACTCAGACTAAGCTCGAAGGCTCAATCAATCGGCTATCTCAGTTGGAATTACTCAAAAATCAACTGATGTTAGCGATTAATATTCAAGAACAACAAAACCAAGCTCAAGCCTTAGAAAAAGTTGCCCAAGTTAACCAAGCACAGCAAAATCTCGATGCCAAAATCAGCAGCTATAACCTGCAAAGATTAGAAAAACTTGCCACTGTTGAGCAGGCTAGACAGAAAATTAATTCCACACACATTGACCAAAAATTAGCGCGAAGTCGTTTTAATCGAGATGTCGCAGAAGTTGACCGCTATCGTCAACTTTTAAACGAAGGTGCGATCGCTCAAGTTAAAGTAGTGGAATTAGAAAAGACGGCGGAAGAAAGTCAACGCTTGCAAGAACAAGCAAGCGCCGAACTCACACAATCAAAATTAAGTTTAAAGGAGGAAGTGAGCCGTTATCAATCCATCATGAGTCAGGCCTGGGCAGATATTCAGCAAGCCAAACTACGCCTAGAAGAACAGCAAAGTAGCTATCAAGGTGTAGTGCAAGCCGGGAGACTGGCGCTGCTGAAAAGTCAGGAACAACTCAAAGATATGCAGAACCAAATTACTACCCTGCAATCGGAAATAGCCCAAACCAAGAGTCAGATTACCTCATTCAAACTGCAACTACAGCAACGCGTAGTGCGATCGCCAATTGATGGCACAATCTTTGAATTACCTGTGACCAAACCAGGACCTGTAGTCGAAGCCGGACAAATCGTGGCTCAAATTGCACCTAAAAATAGTGAGTTGATTATCAAAGCCCAAATACCTAGTCAACAAAGTGGCTTCTTGAAAGTTGGTATGCCCGTCAAAGTTAAATTTGATGCGTATCCCTTCCAAGATTATGGAGTTGTGCAAGGGCGCGTCCATTGGATTTCACCTAGCTCGAAAGTCCAAACTGATAGCGAAGGCAAAGCCACTATCGAAACTTATGAATTGGATATTGTTTTAGATAAAAACTACATCCAAGCAGGTGATAAACGTATTGTTTTAACACCTGGTCAAACAGCAAATGCTGAAGTAATTATTCGTCAGCGTCGTGTCATTGACTTTATCTTAGATCCATTTAAGAAATTGCAAAAGGGCGGGCTAGAACTGTAATTATTATTTCTACTTTGTTTTGAAATATAATCATGTATCTTGATTTTGCATAGGGTAGGCTTTTATAGTCTGCCCTAATTTTACTTTTAATTTTATTCATGATACTTAGGTACCTGCTGAACTTTTATGTCTAACAAAACATATTAATTATTCAACGAAACTTCCACTAGATAGAGATAAGAAAAACTCTCTCAAGCCAACATATATAAACATGCGGCTCACTTCGATACTGACTACAAAACACTAATCAGAATTAGTGGAGGAAAATAATTATGTCCAAGCCGTTAAATATTGCTGTTGAAGACATTATTGACTACATCAAACTTTCTTGCCAGATACCTAGTATATTGGATGCGATCGCTACACAAAAAATTATGGCAGAGACAGTTGAAAAAATCGGTATTACAATCGAAGTAGAAGAACTACAACAAGCCGCAGATAGTATACGTTTTGCTAACAAACTCCTGAGAGCAGAAGATACTTGGGCTTGGTTAGAAAAACATCATCTCTCACTAGATGATTTTGAAGAAATAGCTAAAGCTAACATCTTATCTACTAAATTGGCCGAGCATTTATTTGCGGAGAAAGTTGAACCCTATTTCTATGCTCGGCAATTTGAATATTATGGAGCCGCAACTTATGAAGTTATCTTAGATGATGAAGACTTGGCTTTAGAGCTATTTTATGCTTTGCAAGAAGGCGAAATTAGTTTTCAAGAAATTGCCCGTCAATACATCGAAAATCCCGAAATTCGTCGCGCTGGTGGCTATCAAGGAATCCGCAACCGTGCAGAATTTAGACCAGAAATTGCCGCAGCCGTTTTTGCTGCTACTCCACCACAAATTCTTAAACCAATTGTCACACCTAAAGGAGTACATATAATTGCCGTTGAGGAAATCATTAAACCAGAATTAAACGAGCAATTACGTCTGCAAATTATGGGAGATTTTTTTAATAACTGGTTACAACAACAAGTTGCAAACTTAGAAATCATAGCAAAACTACCAAGTCATTCTTTATCATCACAAGATTTACCAAAACCCGCTTGATTAAAGATTTTGGATTTTGTCAGCATATTGCATCGCCAGATGTATCTAATTTGGGTATTTGAGCATTATTCATTGTTAATCTGGCGATTTTTAAGAGCAAAGACATAAGCGATGAAAGTAGCTTGAGCTATAATAATTCCCATCGTTGTACCTCCAAGAGCTACCCTAGTTTGAAATCTACCAAGCTCATCCAGCTTTTCTGTCTGAATACTAATTGAATGAGGTAGATGGAATTGCCATCTTGCTGCTTCCGAGTTAAAGAGAAAACTCATTGGTAAACTAACAGCATAACCAAGAATTGTAAATACTAAGGCTGTGGGAATTGTTAGCTTCAAGTTTTGCAAGAGTAAGGAGCGCATAGTCAAAAATTATGTTAGCAAACTGTTTGTAAATTAATACATTTGAATATGTATGTACATTTCTTAGTATAGTTATCAAAAATAAAAGCGATCGCCTGATAATTTGGGCTTGCAATCTTGGGTTGTTTAATCACTAAATGCAAATAAAAATGGGCAAGGTTCTACACCTTACCCATTTTGGTAAATTATTGATTAGGAATTACAGCTGCGGTACATACTGTTGTTTTTCAGGTACATCAGTATATTCAGCCACAATCTGACGAAATTCTTCGCCATCAATTGTTTCTTTTTCAATCAGCAAATCAACGATGCGGTCTGTCACAGTGCGATTTTCACGCATGATTTTCTTGGCATTTTCATAGCATTCTTCAACAATCGCCCGCACTTGAGCATCAATCCGAGATGCGATCGCCTCTGAATATTCAGAGCGGGTTGTCCAATCACGACCGAGGAATACTTCGCCTTGTTGGCTTTCCAAGGAAAGTGGCCCTAAATCAGACATCCCAAACCGAGTAACCATTTGTCGCGCCATTCCTGACAATTGCTGCAAGTCTCCACCAGCACCAGTTGTCACTTCCGCCGCACCAAAAACTACTTCTTCCGCCGCACGACCACCTAAAGCACCAGTAATTCTGGCTTTTAGTTGAGAGCGAGAAATTAATCCTTGTTCTTCGTTGGGAGTGAACCAAGTTAAACCCTGTGCTTGTCCCCGCGGAATCAAAGTAACTTTTTGTACTGGGTCATGGTCTTTGAGCAAAGTACCCACCAAAGCGTGACCGATTTCGTGGTAAGCAATTAAGCGTTTGCTCTTGCTATCTACTAAGGGTGTACCTTCCATCCCCGCGACTACGCGGTCAACTGCATCATCAATTTCCCGCAGAGTGATGGCTTCCTTACGTCTTCTGGCGGTGAGAATGGCGGCTTCGTTGAGTAAGTTGGCTAAGTCAGCACCAGTAAACCCAGGTGTACGACGAGCGATCGCATCTAATGACACACTGGTGTCTAATTTTTTGTTGCGTGCATGAACTTGCAGAATTTCCAAACGGCCTTTGATGTCTGGTGCATCGACAGTTACTTGTCTGTCAAAACGTCCTGGACGTAACAAGGCTGAATCTAATACGTCGGGACGGTTAGTAGCGGCAATAATAATGATGCCAGTATTGCCTTCAAAACCATCCATTTCGGTCAGCAACTGGTTGAGGGTTTGTTCCCGTTCATCGTTACCGCCACCAATCCCCGCACCCCGCTGTCTACCCACAGCGTCGATTTCATCGATGAAGATGATACAAGGAGCGTTATCTTTGGCTTTTTTAAACAAGTCACGGACGCGGGAAGCACCCACACCAACAAACATTTCCACAAATTCGGAACCGGAAATGCTAAAGAAAGGTACACCAGCTTCCCCAGCGATCGCTTTGGCAAGTAAGGTTTTACCTGTACCTGGAGGCCCTACTAATAAAACGCCCTTGGGAATACGTGCGCCGACAGCGGTAAATCTTTCTGGTTGTTTGAGGAAGGTCACAACTTCTTGTAGTTCTTCTTTGGCTTCTTCAATACCAGCCACGTCATCAAATTTCACACCTGTTTTGGCTTCCATTTGAAAACGCGCTCTGGATTTACCAAAGCTCATGGCTTGTCCAGGGCCACCAGGCAGGTTGCTGGAGCGCCGGAACAAAAAGAACAACCCAGTTATCAATAAAATTGGGAAAACAAGATTGCCTAATAATCCCCAGATTGCGCCATCATTACGCATGGGGTGAGCATCAAAACTAATTTGTTTTTCTTTAAGCTTGCTAATTAACTCAGGAGC
Source organism: Nostoc sp. C96 (assembly GCF_059384975.1). NCBI lineage: Bacteria > Bacillati > Cyanobacteriota > Cyanophyceae > Nostocales > Nostocaceae > Nostoc > Nostoc sp. C96. Next base: position 6,467,040 of record NZ_CM182020.1, read on the forward strand.
GCTAATTGGCAGATCTACCCGCCACCGCTGAATGCGATTTTCGATATCTGGATCGATAGCTTCGACAATTGCTGTTCTACCGCCTTCATACAGATCTACGCTAGTGACGCGATCGGCATCCAAGTATTCTAGAAAACGGCCATACGTCATGCGGGTATTGGCGGCATTCTTACCCATATCCGCAGGAGCGTTCGCAAATGCTCCTTGCCAGAAGAAAAAGCCAATTACCAAAGCAGGCAATGTCCAGAGTACCAGGACTCTCCAAGAGAATTTCATCTTAATTTGCCTCTGCCAATACAATTAATCATTTCTAGTGACTCCACAGCTTGGCATTTATCAAGGGAATCATCTTCCGCACGATATGGCCTCACTTTGTGACTAGATTTAGTTTGCAACGGATGTTTATTAATCCATTTTGTTTAATTTGATGTCTAATCACGCGTCACCATTAATTATGTGCCGATGAAAAGATTCTTAATTAAATTTAACTTAATTTTAATACAGCTTGGCTGAAGACAACAAAATTTAAGATGTAGAGGGCGATCGCCTGTAGATATGGTAAACCAGCGATATCGGTGACAGGGACTGCGATCGCCTAGTTTTAAGTAAAATAAACTATCTGCTTACTCAGGTAATTTAAATTTAAAGATGTAGCAAAAAATACATTAAGAATTAGCTGATTCCCAGCAGAAAATAAATTTAATTAATAAAACTGAAAAAATGAGTTACCAGCATGTTCAAGACTTGAGCCTGTAGGGTGAGCAAGATTTTGCTCACCCTACAACTTTAATTGATGCCTTTGAGCTTGCGAGTACTATCAACTAAACTTTGAGCAAATTCGTCAAATCTTTGAGAGAGTTTTTCATCTAACAACTTACCTTCCGGGTTAAAAGCACTCCAGGCTTGTCCAATGGCAATTTGTTCAGGAATTACCCAACCATGCACCCAGCGGACAATTAACCGTAAATCATTGAGGGCGTTGCTATTAGATTGACCCCCCAAAACGCTAATTAGTCCTGTAACTTTCCCTGACAGTTCTGTAAAACTCATTAAATCAAGGGCATTTTTCAGCACGCCACTCACGCCACCATGATATTCTGGTGTCGCCAAAATTAATCCGTCAGCACCACTGACAGTCTCACGTAAGCGCTGCACATCTGGGTATTCTGGATATTCTTTTTCACCGTTGCAAAATGGTAGCTGTAATTGCCGTAAATCTAAAATTTCTACATCTGCACCTATGGCTTGTAACCTTTGTGCTGCGACTTGTAACGCTAACTGTGTATAAGAGTTAGGTCTTAAACTACCAGCAATGCCCACAATCCTGACCATAATTTCCCCATCCATTACAAATATGAAGTCTGAAGTCTGAAATTAAGAAAGAATAATACTAATGAATCATCAGTACAAAAATATGATTACAAGTCGTAGTCATTACGACTATGTTTATCATAGCGAGTTATGGTTTCGCAGTCAAATTTGTCTAATACCGAGTTATTAGAGAGAAAAAAGCCATAAAAATTGTACTAATGTTTATAGTCGGCCAAGCTTTGTTTATCAACATCCTACCCAGGAGTATAATTTATCCGACTAAGATAGGATTCCTTGAGTAGCATGGGTAAAGAGAGTAGGGAATAGTTTGGTGATGAAGTTAGACTAGATAAAAACAGTGATTTCCAGTTATTACAATTTTTGCTAGAAAAATAGGCATAAAACCAGCGCGAAGCTCATGCCAGCAGACAAAGGGTAAATAATATGAAAATTTTCAGGAGAAAGGCATTGATGCAACAGCGATCGCCCATAATCAAATCAACTACGGCCAAGCCAGAGTTAGGCAAAATGAACCAAAAGCGATCGCCAAAATCTGTTGCTTGGTCTGGGGCGCTAATCGCCAGTTTAATGATGTTGCCAAATATTGTTGGCGGGACACCTGCCTTGGCACAAAGAGCAGAGCGCGAAATAAGTTATGGTGAGTTGATTAGAAGAACCGAAAAAGGCGAAGTCAAAAAAGTCGAGTTAGACGAAACCGAACAAACAGCCAAAGTATATTTACAAGGGCAGAAGCCAGATACACCACCCCTACAAGTCAGACTTTTAAATCAAAATACAGAGTTAATTAATAAACTCAAAGCGAAAAACGTCGAGTTTGGTGAGGTATCCTCGGCTAACAGTCGAGCCGCAGTCGGTTTGTTAATTAACCTCATGTGGATTTTGCCTTTAGTAGCTTTAATGTTACTATTCCTGCGTCGTTCGACAAATTCCTCCAGCCAAGCCATGAACTTTGGTAAATCCAGAGCGCGTTTTCAAATGGAAGCCAAAACAGGCGTAAAATTTGACGATGTGGCAGGTGTGGAAGAAGCGAAAGAAGAACTACAAGAAGTTGTTACTTTTTTGAAGCAGCCAGAAAGATTTACCGCTGTCGGCGCACGTATTCCCAAGGGCGTTTTATTAGTAGGGCCACCAGGTACAGGTAAAACCTTACTTGCCAAAGCGATCGCCGGGGAAGCTAGTGTACCGTTTTTCAGCATTTCCGGCTCAGAATTTGTGGAAATGTTTGTTGGTGTGGGTGCTTCCCGCGTCCGTGATTTGTTTAAGAAAGCCAAAGAAAATGCACCTTGTCTCATATTTATTGATGAAATCGACGCTGTGGGTAGACAACGGGGTGCGGGGATTGGTGGCGGTAACGATGAACGAGAACAAACTCTCAACCAGTTGCTGACCGAAATGGATGGTTTTGAAGGTAATACTGGCATCATTATTATTGCCGCTACTAACCGTCCCGATGTTTTAGATGCAGCCTTACTGCGTCCAGGACGTTTTGACAGACAAGTAATTGTTGATGCACCAGATTTAAAGGGGCGATTAGAAATATTGCAAGTTCACGCCCGCAATAAGAAAATTGACGAGAGTGTGTCATTAGATGCGATCGCTCGTCGTACACCTGGGTTTACTGGTGCAGATTTAGCCAACTTACTCAACGAAGCAGCAATTCTCACCGCCAGAAGACGCAAAGATGCAATCACCATCTTAGAAATCAACGATGCAGTTGACCGTGTAGTCGCGGGGATGGAAGGTACACCCCTAGTCGATAGCAAAATTAAACGCTTAATTGGCTATCACGAAGTTGGCTATGCCATAGTTGGAACCTTGCTCAAAGACCATGACCCAGTACAAAAAGTATCATTGATTCCGCGGGGACAGTCACGGGGTTTAACCTGGTTCACCCCTGATGAAGAGCATTTTCTGATGTCGCGATCGCAACTAAAAGCCAGAATTACCGCTGTCTTAGGTGGTAGAGCCGCCGAAGAAGTCATTTTTGGTTTACCGGAAGTCACTGGTGGGATGCGCGAAAACCGTAAATTAGAATATGCCACATCCATAGCGCGACAGATGGTAACACAGTATGGGATGTCGGAAATTGGCCAGTTTTCTTTAGAATCTCCCAACAGTGAAGTATTTCTGGGGCGTGACTGGATGAACAAATCCGAATATTCCGAAGAAATTGCCTCTCAAATTGATCGGAAAGTGCGGGAAATTGTCAGCCAATGCTACGACACCGCAAAACACCTGATTCAAGAAAACCGCACATTAGTTGACCATTTAGTAGAAACTTTGATTGAGCAAGAAACAATTGACGGAGAACAATTTCGACAAATTGTCTCTGAACATCAGGATAAGCAAGTAGCGGATGCAGCTACAGTGGCTGTACCTAATTAAAGGTTGAAGATTTGCCGATATGTAGAGATGTTGTCATGCAGCATCTCTACATATTTATGCAAGCTTACAATAGTCTGCGTTGTTCTCCCCACTTGCGTAGCCTTAAAGCCAACAACAACATCAGAACTCCAAAGACAATCGCATAAGCAGCAATTATCCATAAAATTGCTAATGCTCCAGCTATAGGCCAAATAATCAGCAGAACGCCAAAAATTAGGGATGCAATACCAGCTGCTATGAGCAACCATTCATTTTCAATGTCTTGGCGCAGCTGATTGGCTGCAATAATCTCGAATATGCCAGTAATAATTGCCCAAGTAGCTATTAAATAAAGCAAAATTAATGCAGTGATTCCTGGCCAAATAAATGCCATAACTCCAACTGCAACACCAATTGCGCCTTCTATTACCAACAACCATCCGTGGATATTGCCAAGATGATCTTTAAATCCGGCGATCGCTAATAATATTCCACCACCTAGCGCAAAGGCAGCAAACAGAAATACCAAAGCTGTTAAAGTAATTCCCGGCCAAAATAGTGCGGTTACGCCAAATATGATAGCGAGTGTTCCGCGCAATGCGAGTGTCCACCAATTTCTTGCTAACCGGGTTCCTATCCTCATCTGATCAAAATTCTCTGTCATAGATTGAATCCATGATGAAATTAGAGAGTAGAAGTAAAAGTCTTTGGTGGTTCACCCATTTCTTCACAAGTGTTAGCTAAGACTCATCGCTTATACCGTTTCACTTTAAGTTTGATACAAATAGACCGCAGGGGGCAGGGGGCGGGGAGCAGGGGGAAAGAATGAAAAACCCATCAATTTGTCTCATTTTTTTCGTGAAATGGTATTAGACCACTTGCATAAATATTTTTTGTCTCACGCATAGACGCGGTAGCGGCTTCCCGCAGGGTAGGCGCAAAGGCGCAAAGACAAGGCAGGTCTAGTAAATGGCGTTGCTTGCTTCAGCATAAAAATTTCTTACTCCTCTTCCATCTGACTAATGGTGCATGGTGCTAGATAGATTAATCTTTCTGGAGAAAGACGTAGCTGAGAAAACTTTCAATATGGCCTTGCGATTTTTACCTTTGTTGTGACATACTCAAAACAATAAATACGGTAAATCTATCGAGTTAGTGGTGTTTAGACTTTGAAAGTTTGGCGGGTGGACAAGCGTTTGACCCGTTGCTAACCGTACAGCCAGGAATAAACAATGCTAAAAGACGCGCAAGGACTTGAAGTAACAACCGATTCACCAGCAGCGATCGCAGCCATCAACCAGTTTATGGAACAATCCCTCAGTTATGGCAAAGATATTGAAGCTGTGATTCTTGAAGGTGTGAAAGCAGATCCAGGTTGTGCAATGGTTTATGCCTATACAGCGGCCTATTATCTGACGCAAGAAAATGCTCAGGCGTGGAAGCAAGCTAGACCTTATTTGCAAGCGGCTCAATGCCATTTAGTCGGAATCACAAAACGAGAACGATTGTATATTCAAGCGATCGCCGCTTGGGCGATGGGAGCAATTGATCAAGCGATCGCCTTACACGAAGAATTAGCCGCAAATTATCCGCGTGATTTAATTTCGGTACAGCAGGGACAATATCACTACTTCTATTTAGGCGATAAAGAAAGATTACTCAAAATTGCCCAAAACGTTCTAATTGCTAATCCAGAAAATCATTATTTATACGGTATGGTGGCCTTTGGTTTAGAACAATGCCATCAACTAGAACAAGCCGAAGCAATGGGTCGAAAAGCAACCACCATCAATCGCTATGATCCTTGGGCGCATCATGCAGTTGCCCACGTTATGGAAACTCAAGGCAGAGTAGATGAGGGTATCGCTTGGATGGAAAGCCTGGCTGATACCTGGGAAAACTGCAACTCTATGTTGTACACACACAATTGGTGGCATATAGCGCTTTATTACCTAGAGCGAGGTGATATGCAGAAGGTATTAGCTATATACGATACTCATGTGTGGGGTCGGGCAACCAAAGAATCTCCCAAAGATCAGGTAGGAGCGATCGCATTGTTGTTAAGGCTAGAGTTGCGCGGAGTTAATGTCGGTAATCGTTGGCAAGATTTAAGCACTTATTTGTTGCCGCGGATTGATGAACATGCTTTACCCTTTCAAGATTTGCACTATATCTATGCCTTAGCCAGAGCTAGACGATTTGACTGGGTAAATGAGATGTATCTGAGTATGCAAAAACATTCTCAGAGCATTAATCCATACTTGCGTCAGAACTGGTTAAAAGTCGCAATTCCGGCAGCCAGAGGGATGATTGCCCATGCAAAAGGTGAGTATTCCATCGCTAAATCTGAATTAAAAATCGTCTTACCATTACTGCATCGGATAGGTGGTAGTCATGCTCAACGAGTCTTATTTGAGCAGATATATCGAGATGCAATTTGGCATAGTGAAAAACAAACTCAGGTTTATGCCATTGCTACTGCAAAAGAAAAGGTAACTACTTCACAACAACTCGTAGCAGGTATCCTCAATGACCGACAATAATTGAGTACTATTTCCAGCTTGAGGCCTAGATTGATCATGATTCATTCGCTTACAGCAATCGCCCAAAGACATCTGTTAAAGATGGCTGTTGTCCTATTTATCACCATAGTTAGTAGTTTTATCCTACCTGCGGCTACTTGGGCAGACTCTTCTAACTTGGGAGTTGATCATGGTCATCTAACTTCTTGTCCGAGTTCCCCAAATTGCGTTGTTAGTCAAGACGCTGATGCCGAACATAGCATTGATGCGATCGCTTATCATGTAGACCGCGAGACAGCACGAGCCACCTTACTCAAAGTTCTCACTGTTGTTCCGCGCACAGAGGTGATAGAACAGACAGATAATTACATCCATGCTCTTTCTAAAAGCCGGATATTTAGATTTATTGATGATGTAGAGTTTTATTTTCCTACTGATGAGTCAGTGATTCATATCCGTTCTGCATCTCGCGTTGGACAGTCTGATCTTGGTGTGAACCGCAGACGTTTAGAACAAATTCGTTTAGCTCTGCGTGATTTAAATATTTAGTATATTACTAGCGATCGCTAACCAATTACCTCATAACCTGCCTGAATTGCAGTATTGTAAATTTTCGCGATCGCTTGATAATCTGACCAATCCACAGATGCGAAACGCTTCACGCCAACTTTTTTCATTGCGGTTTGGAGTTCTGCATCTGGTTGAAGTAACGCCGCTTGCACCTGCTGAACCAAGGATTGATCTAAATGTTGGGCAGCGACTAAAGGCGGCATCGGACATGGGCCGATAGATTCTACTACTCGTATATGCTGAGATAAATCGAGACAATCTCGTAGTTCTTGCTCCAAGACTACACTATCAATACCTGCACAATCCGCCAGTCCATCAATTACCCAACGGATTGAACACTGATGAAACCCCGATTGTATTGTCTGTCCAAAAAAGTTTTTTGGGTGTTTGTCTTGTAATAACCGATGTCGTAGTAGATTATAGCCACTATTAGAGCCAGGGTCGTTGTAACACAGAACTTTACCAGCTAAATCTGCAAAGCTGGATAAATGGCTGTTTGCATTGACAATCACATCCGTAAAGTAAACCGGACGATTTTGATAGCGTGGTGCTTCCATAACTGGCGCAACTACAGGTTGCAACCTATTTGCCACCACTTGACCGTATCTGACCAGAGGTAAACCACAAATAAATGCTAGGTCTAGCTGGTCTGTTAATAGTATTGGGTCTGCTAGTGGGTCATATTGACTTGCTTGTAGTTGGGTTTCTACTGCCAAAATCCGACCTAGATAAGCCACAATAGCTTCGTAAAACCAGAACCAATTAGGCGCTAAGTAAGATACAACCCGCAGCTTTGTTCTTTCACTCACTTACTACTCTCCATATCCAATTCATCTGGCGGTGTGGTAAATATCAGCAGGTGACGATAAGACCAATGAATACTGAGGAAAATTAGGCTCATTAAGGTTAAAAACATAATGCTGAAAACTATTCCGTAGCTTTTAGTGTGCCACCACAAGCGCCGGATAAATACTGTTCCCAACAGCGCTGGCTGCCAGATTTGATGAATATTTTGAGAATTATTTAAGCTGATAGTCAAGGATGCTGTGTTTTGCTGTGCAATTGCCATTTTTACTACCTTTTACGGCTAGATATTAAATACGGTATTTCGATAGAGTTAGTGATGTATATTAAATATCGCATAGCTTGAGGCAACAGGCAAGTTTTCCGCAGAGTATTTACCTTGCCCCGTTTCCCCTGGATGATGTGTCACGCTGGTAGTGAAGAATTTAATGCCTTATTTCAAGTCCCAGCGAGAATGTCTAATCAAGATTGGTTATCAAAGTTGCGAAAAAACAGAGCGATCGCCGTTATCCGTGCATCAAAAATAGAATTAGGAGAGCAGATGGCAATGGCGGTAGCATCTGGGGGAATGCAGCTAATAGAGATTACCTGGAATAGCGATCGCGCCGCAGAATTGATCGCTAAATTACGCATGAAATTACCTGATTGTCTAGTTGGTACCGGTACATTGTTCAACGTGCAGCAGTTACAAGATGCGATCGCTTCTGGAGCGCAATTTTTATTTTCCCCTCATATTGATTTAGAAATGATTGCAGCCGCCGTGACAAAAGAAGTGCCGATCATTCCAGGAGCGTTGACTCCTACAGAAATTGTGACTGCTTGGCAACAAGGCGCTAGTTGTGTGAAGGTGTTTCCTGTGCAAGCTTTGGGAGGAGCCAGTTATATCAAAAGTTTACAAGCTCCATTGGGTCATATTCCTTTAATTCCTACAGGTGGCGTGACTCTAGAAAATGCTCCAGAATTTATCCAAGCGGGGGCTGTGGCGGTGGGCTTGAGTAGTGAATTATTTCCGAAAAAGTTGGTGATTGCAGAAAATTGGCAAGCGATCGCTCAACATGCTAGTAACCTAATACAGGATTTAGCGTAGCAAAATACACACTTACTGAATTTTTAGGCTACAAAGTAAAAAGGAAAAAATTCTTAAGACTCCCTCTTGCAACTGCATACATCATGAAAAGTCTGATTAATTCTCACCCCATCTGCCACTTCAAAAAAATGGTTATAGGTGCGGCAATATGTTTGAGCGTGATTGGGATTAGCACAAATACAGTCACAGCTAGTGGCAAAAACGAGACAGTTAAACAAACAATCCAAACTCTGCAAAAATCAGACCAACGTTGGATTCAAATTAACCTGTCAACCCAAAGATTAACCGCATGGGAAGGAAAAAAACCTGTTTATGCAGTTACTATTTCCACTGGTAAACAATCTACTCCCACGAGGATAGGTAGCTTTAAGATTCAATCTAAGCATAAATCAACCCGAATGCGCGGCAGAGACTATGACGTTCCCAACGTTCCCTATGCAATGTTTTACCAAGGTAACTACGGAATTCACGGAGCCTACTGGCATAAAAAATTCGGCACTCCAGTAAGTCACGGTTGCATCAACGTCGCACCTAACCATGCTAAATGGCTATTCAATTGGGCATCTTTAGGAACCCCTGTGGTCATCCACAAGTAATACCGTTTCACTTTAAGTTTGATACAAATAGACCGCAGGGGGCAGGGAGCAGGGAGCAGGGGGAAAGAATGAAAAACCTATAAATCTATATCATTTTTTTCGTGAAATGGTATAAGCAGGCAAATCACAGCAAATCAAGACATTACTGATTCCGGCTCCGGAATCGCAACAACTTCACTTGAAGTAAGAAATAGAAGACTAGAGTACTCTAGTCAGCCCATATATTTTTGCGTAAGTCCTGTGTAAAACTCCAAGTGCAAATATCAAATTCAGTAGTTTGCACTTTTTCAACTCCAAATGTGAAATAAATCGCCGTCAACACTCAAACCAAGGTTCGAGAGTTTTGAGCAGTGGGAGGAAAAATCAACTCTAGGCACGAAGGTATAGAAATGTAGGGGTATAAGTGAGGAAAAACCTGACATTCTTACTTCTTTCGACCTAGTTAAAAGATCCAACCTTGGTACGTAGCTGCTGTATTAGTCTCACCTGATACTGGTATTAGTGTATTGGCGGAACATCCGCGTAGATATTCCATAAACAAGGAATTGTTTTGGCAATTTGTAACGTTTATGAAAACTACAACATATTTTTCGCGTTGTTAGAAGGTGATGCAGAATGCGAACCCACGCTAGTAATGTTGGAATTCGTCGCTCAGGAAATTTTTGTACAGGTGTAGTGCTGCTGTTAGCAACTTTTTTCTCCTCGGCGCTACCAACAGCTGACCCCAATTCTGTGATAGCTACAGCCGCGTCGCTCAATAACAACAGCATCCAAATATCTGACAGTAGACAAGTATCCCAACCTCGCCGGATTGAAATTGATTTATCCCAGCAACGCTTACGTGCATGGGATGGCGAAAAGCTGGTTTACAACTTTCCTGTATCTACAGGTAAACGCGCTACTCCTACACCCGTTGGTAGGTTTCATATTCAGTCGAAGTATCGCACCAATAGAATGCGGGGTAGCGGCTACGACATTCCTGATGTTCCTTATGCAATGTATTTCTATGAAGGCTATGCGATTCATGGTGCTTATTGGCATAACCGTTTTGGCACTCCAGTCAGCCACGGTTGTGTGAATTTGCCAGTGAAGCAGGCGCGGAAATTGTACAACTGGACGAAGCCAGGGACTTTAGTAGTGGTAAAACGCTAAAGCTGAATTTTGATGATTTGATTGAGGATAGGCTAGTGACTTATCCTCAATTACTTTTTTGTGGGGTTTATCACTTACACAAAAAACCTCTCAAACTGCTTTTCTGTGTGAACTCTGCGCCTCTGCGGTTGATTAATCCCTTAAGTCCAATGATTGCAGCGCCAAAAGTTCTAAAATAACTCCATTAGTCCAACCAAAACCTATTTCATTAGAACTGTAACCAAAGCAAATCTCGTCAGAAACTTGAGCAGAACATCGCTCAACGTCATATTTTTCCACGAAAAAACCACATCGGGTAAATTCTTTAATCGCCATAGTTAAAAACTTATCAGCAATATCATGACCCTCTGCATCATATCCATAACGGCAAAGTCCTTGGACAGCAATCAATGTTAGTGGCCCCCAGCCAAAAGGCGCATCCCATTGATTTCCGGTAACACGGGTACTGGTGAAAATTCCCCCTGGTGCAGTAAATAAACTCAGATTTTGGACAATTCGTTGAGCCTGTGCAGGAGAAGCCAGTCCTGTCCATAGAGGATAGAAGGTAGTAGCAAACTCATAATGACGACGTTGGTCACTGTGGAAGTGATAGTCTAAATAAAGTCCTTTGTCTTCATCCCATAAATATTGATTGATACGCTCACGCCGGAGACTGGCGCGATCGCTCCATTGTTGTCCAAGTTCAGGATTCCCTAAAATTTCGTGAATTTCTGCTAAATCTTGTTCCATTTGATAAAGCAGACTGTTTAAGCACACTGGCGCATAGTGGATGATATCAACACTAAAGGGGCCAAAGCGGTTGGTGATATCAAACCCAGACTCGCGCATAGAGCGATCGCCTTTGTAAAATAAGTCTGTGAGTTCGTCTGTTTCGCGGTTATAAAACAGACTCACATCATAGTCATCAATTTCAAATTGTTGATAATATTCCTTGACGCGTTCATAGTGGTTACATCCGGCTTCATCCAGTTCCGAAAACAAAACTTCCGGTGCTGGCCCTTCGCCTAAAGCATAGTATCTCGATAAGCCTGTTGCCGAATTGAGATGGGGCGGGACTACCCAGTAGTAATAAAATTGTTCTAATAATGGCAGGGTTGATTTTAACCATGCTTGGTCTTGGGTGTGTTGGAACAATGCCAGCACCATCATACTCAGGACGGGGGGTTGCGATCGCGTCAGCATATAGGTACGGTTAGCATTGAGGATAGTGCCGTAATGCTGGACTTGATAAAGTAATTGATCAACTTGACTTTGGGCTAGTTTCCATTCTTCATCCCGCAGTAAACCGAGCAGAATAAAATAGCTATCCCAGCCATACATTTCATTAAAACGCCCGCCAGGAACAACATAAGCGCCAGGGAGATATAACAACCCGTGTTCTTCGATGGCTTCGACTTCGCTGGGTAAGGTGCGAATTTCTATTTGCTGCATTTCTTTAGCAGATAGCGATCGCTCTAATACAGACTTGACTGTATTACAGTCTTCTTGGGGGGAGATGTAAACTAACCACGGGGTGTTGGGTTTATGTTCTAGTTTGGTGTCTTGGGCTGATTCTAATAAATGGTGGTGGGAACGGGTGAGGGTTTTCCAGGTTTGTTTGATGTAGGTACGGACGGCGGTTATTGGTGGGCTGGTAAGTTTTTGGGTCATGTTTTTTAACGCAAAGGTACGCAAAGGTTGGCGCGGAGGTGCGCGGAGAGGGTGAAAGAGAGATTTTTTGATTACGTTGGTTGTATAAGTTATTCAGCAATTAATAGGGCTACGGGGAGGTGGGAGAGGGCGGTGGCGATGGGTAGGGTGTTTTCGGTTTGTAGGGTTTGGTGGGTGAGGAGGTTTTGCCAAGTTTTGGTGGGGAGTTTTAGGTGTGTATCTTGCCAGATTGACTCACCTAGTGGAAGTTGTCCGGGTTGGATGAGAGTTGTGAGGAAACGGGGGACAATGGCGATCGCAGTATGATTGTTATGTTGTCTGGCAAAGGCGATGATATGGTTGGCGTGGGTTCCGTGAACTTCTATTGGTCGATATTCGCCGTTTTGGAATAATGAGAGATATTTTATTCTGGCTGTGAGTGCTTGTAGAGTTAAGAAAAGTTTGATTCTCCCGTCGGTTTTATTGGTTAGGAGTTCTGCAATTAAGCCCAGAATATCGGTTTTGATGTGCTTCTGGATGGTACTTAAGTAACCACGTCGTAATTCAAAATCTACGGGACGGCGGTTATCTGGATCAACTAAACTTAAATCCCAGAGTTCTGTTCCTTGGTAGAAGTCGGGGACACCAGGCGCAGTAATTTTGAGGAGAGTTTGAGAAAGGGCGTTAAATATGCCATATTCGGCAATTTTCTGTTGAAAAGGGCGGAAGTTTTCGAGAAATTGCGGTGATAAGTTGGGGTCAAGGATTTTCTGAATAAAAGTTGTACAAGCTACTTCGTATTCATCATCAGGACGCAACCATGCAGTGTGAACTTTTGCTTCCCGGATGGCTTTAATCATATATTCTTGCACCCGTTCGACAAAAGAGGCTTGTTCGTGTTCCGCAAAGGGAAATGTGCCGACTAGGGTTTGATAGAGAAAATATTCATCGTTGCGATCAACAAGGCTACGATGTTGTTGATTGAGTTCACTCCATCTATTTACTTGTTGTTCCCATTCTTGGGGAATTTCTGACAACACATTTAACCTAGCTCTGACATCTTCACCGCGTTTGGTGTCATGGGTAGCGGTGGCGTTCATGGTGTGAGGCCAATTCGCTTGATGCTGTTGGTTAAAGTTATGAAATTGCTCGATAGTAATTCCAAAATGACTAGGATTTCCGCCGACTTCGTTGAGCGAAATTAGTCGGTTATAAACATATAAAGTAGTATCTTCAACACCTTTAGCCATGAGTGGGCCAGTATATTGCTGCATCCGCAAGACAAAATAAATCCACTGTTCTTTTTCTGTTTGGGTGAGAGACTCATCAAACTGCAACAGCATAACTTTTTCTAAAAAGTTCATTTCATGCTGTAACAGAGGTACTTGTTTTCTTGCTGTGTTAATTACTGTTTGAATGCAGGCTTTATCGCTATCTGGAATTGCATCGGGAGTGATATAAGTACGGTAGATGGGGAATAACATCAGGACTTCGGCGATCGCTCGTTTCAATCCATTCAATGTAAAATCATTACCATAGCGATATTTACTGGCAATATTCTTCAGTAAGCTGGCTAAATTATCCACATCACCTGCTAAATTCTTTTCGAGAATTAGATGTTTTTTCTCTTGCACAAGTGATGAATAATTAAAGCGTGAACCGATAAATGAACTATATATCTTATCAAATGAGATTTCATTTTGAACTTGACAAAATACACCATTGACATAATTCAAAAAGTCATATCCTGATGTACCTTGAATCTGCCAATAATTCGGTAAATCTTCTGTGAGTTCTAAAATCTTCTCGACAGTGATATAAACATCACCCATTTTTTCCCGCAGTCTTTCTAAATACTGCGTCGGGTTATATAGTCCATCAATATGATCAATTCTTAATCCAGTAAATACGCCCTCTTCGACAAGTTTATGAATTAAACTATGAGTATTGTTAAACACGCGCATTTCTTCAACTTTAACGGAGATAAGTTCGTTAACAGTAAAGAAACGACGATAGTTCATTTCCTCCGCGCCAACCTTCCAGAAAGCGAGACGATAAAACTGGTCGTTGAGTAAGTCATCTAGTAAGTTAAAACTTTCAGAATTACCTGGCTCTCCATTAAATATTTTCAGATTTTCTGTAATGAATTCTTGGATATCATCATTACTGCTGTAGAGTTCCCAAATCAAACCTTTAATAAAAGCAATCTGGTCTTGACGTTGCTTCCCCGCAACTTCCGAGGGAACACTTTTGAGAATATAGAGAATGCCTAAAAGTTTAATAAAATCAGGATGATTTCTGCCTAGTGTACGCGTAAGTTTCCCTAAATTGTAAGTCAGAAATTTGCTGTAAGACTCCAAACGCAAAGGTAATTTTAAACTGTAATAGTTCACAGTTAAACCATGTTGCTCATATTGCAGTTGAATATCTCCCTTTTCCAGAGCTTCACCATAAAAATCTCCCAACAAAGGAGCAAGAATGCGCTCTTGACTATTAGCAAAAGGAGAATTCCAGCAAACATCAAAATAGTCTGTATAACTAGAATCTGCACCATGCTCCAACACATCCATTAAATAGGGATTTTCGCTACTATAAGCATTATGATTCGGCACAATATCCTGTAGCCAACCCATACCAAGAGACTGTAATTGAGCAACCAACACCTCAAAATCTTCCGTAGTTCCCAATTGCGGATTTAACTGCGTAGCGTCTACCACATCATAACCATGTGTACTACCAGTCCTCGCCTTAAAAATTGGTGAAGCATATAAATCAGAAATACCTAAATCTGATAAATAGGCTGCGATCGCTCTAGCATCATCAAACCCAAACTGGGGTGTAAACTGAATCCTATAAGTTGCCTTGGGTATCCGCATACAATTTCACTTAAATATAAATAAACTCAAAAAAAACTCCGCGCCCCTCCGCGCCTACCTCAGCGTTAAAAAAACCTCTTAAACCTCATACAAAACCAAACTCATACCCTCTAACACAACCTCTTCCCCCGCAGACAAATACTCCGCAGCCTCACAACCAGAGTCCAACAACTTCCGCGCACGTTGCTGAATAGGTAAACTCACCCCCACCGACGACGAATTAAAATTCATCGCCAATATCACTTCCTTCGACTCACACCAACGCCTCAATACAACTAATTTTTTGTCTTCATCACTAGTTGCTGCAATACTGTTGCGGTCATAGTTCAACAACGCCGGATGAGTTTTGCGTAAATGAATTAATTGGCGATACCAATCCCATAAAACCTTGTGCTGGCCTTCATGGCGCAATTCCCAATTCAATTTACATTGTAAAAAAGTCTCCGCCGATTCTGGGTCTGGTGGGTCTTCCTCATAGTGGAACGCTTCAAACTCTTGTTTGCGTCCAGCACGCACAGCTTGAATTAAATCGGGGTCAGAGTGGCTGACAAAATAGATAAAAGGTGCAGTTTCGCCATATTCTTCACCCATGAAAAGTAACGGTAAGTAAGGTGATAACAACACCGCACCAGCAGCTAATTTCAAACCAGCAAAGGAAATTCGCTCAGATAAGCGTTCCCCCTTCATTTGATTTCCTATTTGGTCATGATTTTGAGTACAGACTGAAAACTGAGATAATGGGCGATCGCTGCATGATATCCCATGAAAACGCTTACGGTGTGGCGCATACCGCCAATCATAGACAAAAGTATCTTGGTAAGCTTTAGCTAAATCGGCACATTTACCGAAGTCTTGATAATAACCTTGGCGATCGCCTGTTAACAATGTGTGCAATGCGTGGTGAAAATCATCACTCCACTGTGCATCAATTCCATATCCTCCCAATTCTGGCGGACGGATGATTTGTGGATTATTCAGATCACTTTCCGCAATTAAATAACGTTTCCATGTCTCCCCACCAGAAAAGTTATGTACAACTTCCGCCAGTTCCCACAAAAAATGCTTTGCACCCAAATCATAAATTGCTTGAATTGCATCTAGGCGCAAAGCATCTATGTGAAAGTCTCGCAACCAATACAAAGCATTTTCAATAAAATAATTGCGTACACCTTGGCTATGAGCATCATCAAAATTCATTGCGTTGCCCCAAGGTGTCTTATATGTTCTCGTAAAATAGGGCGCAAACTGACCCATATAATTACCTTCTGGGCCAAAGTGGTTATAAACCACATCTAACACCACAGCAATGCCATTTTCGTGACAAGCATTCACAAAGTGCTTTAAATCTGCTGGACTACCGTAGGAATTTTGTACTGCATAAAGATAAACGCCATCATACCCCCAGTTACGGTATGCCAAATCAGGCTGAATATGAGTATCGCCTGGAAATTGGGCAATGGGCATAATTTCAATCGCGTTAATTCCTAATTCCCGCAGTTCTGGTAAACGGGGAATAATTGCTGCGAAAGTTCCTTCCGGCGTGAATGTCCCTACATGAAGTTCATAGAAAATCATCGATTCCAAAGGAACACCAGCCCAAGTTGTATCTGTCCACTCAAACTCATGATCTATAACTTGAGAAGCCCCGTGAACACCCTGGGGCTGAAACTGCGAAGCTGGGTCAGCAAAAGCTTCTTGGTCATTTAATCTATATCGATAAAGTGTACCTGGATACACATCATTTACTTTTAACTGCCAGTATCCCTCTGTCTGCGGTTTCAGCGGAATTAACTGCGGCTCTGGCGTTAAAATTTCTACTGCAATGCTGTTTAAAGTGGGAGACCAAACAGTAAACTCACACTCTCCGTTACCTAAGTAGTGAGCGCCAATTTTCACGCAGTATCCTCCCGTTCAATAATGTTTTGGATGAATGTTTGCTAATTGCAAATGTCATCAATTACACACTTTTTAGTGATTTTCCAGATAGCATCATGGTCTGTTTCTCAGTTATTTCACTAGTGCCAAAAGACAGATTTATTAGTAAGCATTTAAAAATAAAAAGACCAGCCTCCCACAGCTGGTCTATAAGATGTTTTTTCGCGTTGTCTTCTCAATAGAGTTAAAACCCGATTGCGCGTTCCCAAAAATGCAACGGGCAACTTTTCTTAACAATATTGTAACAGCCAACACAGTTTTTTCTTAAAAATTTACTAAAAAAAGATAAAACCACTTGGGCTTGGCTTCCATCTTTGAGAATATTTCAACAAACCAGAAGATAGAAGGGTTATGGTGATTGACCATTGACCATTGACCCTTGACTTTTGACTAACTGTGGCTTCCCCCAAAGAATACGCTCTTGTTTGTAAATAGCAATTCCCGGTTTGGCTCCTTTGGGTTTATAAACGTGTTTTGGCTGAGTATAAACTACTGGTACTTGGTCGCTTTGACGAGCGCGGCTGTAGTAGGCGGCGAGGTTTGCAGCATATTGTAAATCAGTTGAGTCGGGAACAGTACCGGGTTCTAAACGCATGAGGAGATGGCTTCCGGGAATTTCTTGTGCGTGGAACCACAAGTCATAATCTCCCGCTACACGAAAAGTTAGTTGGTCATTTTGGCGATTATTTCGACCGATTAGGATTTCTCGTCCGTTAGGGGTGCGATAACGACGGAAGTTGGTGATATCAGTTTCGTTAGCGTTGCGATTCCGATATTCTGGGTCTTCTAAATATTTTTGTCCAACTAGCTCATCGCGGATTTCTTCTAAAGCTTGCAAATCTTCGGCTGTTTCGTAGTTTTCGATTTGCGCGATCGCAGCTTCTACTTGCTCTAAATAATCAATCTCTGACTGCACTTCTAACAATAGCGGTTCCACTGCGGAACGAGCGCGTTTGAGTTTTTGGTGCTGCTTGTAAAAATATTGAGCATTCTGCACACCGTTTTTATCAGGCTGGAGGGCGATCGCCACAGGTTCACCTGTCTCAAAATCAGGTAGGGTGATTTCTTTCATTCCCGGTTCCCAATTTTGCAAGTTAGCCATCAACAAATCTGCTTTTTGGCGATAATCATCAGCTTGATCTGATTGCTGCAACCGGATTGTAAAAGCTTGCGCTTTAATTTTTAGCTTTGTCAGAATATTTTGTAACTTCTGGGTCAGTTGATGGCGTAATTGGCTAAATATCTGTTGATTTAGTTGGTCAGTATAATACTTATTCAACAATGATTGAGTATCTTTAACTGGTGCAACTGCACCCCAACCCATTACCGTGTAACCCGTTGCTGTCCAAGCTGGTTGGAATTTATCTAAATCTAAAGCTTGTAACCATTCTTGCCAATATTGAAATAGTTTTTGCCAATCTTCAGAGTTAAGTTGATCAGTTGTGGTTTCTGGTGCAATACTCGCCGCCAACAGTAGAGAATCTACCAGTGCTGCACTTAACCCGCTATAACTTTTGATTAGCTGGCGCTTAATTGCACCAGGAACCAAGCTCACCCGTTCTTGCCAACGTCCTGGAGATTCGCTCAAACTGGGAACAGGCCCAGTCAGTTTAGGTGGAAATTCGTAAAGCTGTCCAGTTTGAATTGGTCGCACACTCGATTGCTGCTCACTAACTTGATGGGCAGCTGTAATGATGAAATTATTGGCATCAGTCAGAATGGCATTACTGTATTTGCCCATAATTTCCACATACAAGTGATACAGCGCAGATTCTCCCGGACGACGAGCAAATTGTAAATCAATTGCCCTCTCCCAAGGGGCGATCGCTTCAATACCGATTAAAGCCAAACCACCCAATTGGTGTACTAGTTGTTGGCTAAAAGTAAAAGTATCAGGCGATCGCGGTGGCGGATCACCAATACAAATTCTTGCAGCTTGGGGATGCCAAGAAATTTCCAGCCAGCCCCGTTGTTTCAGGGTGCGTAATGCAATAGCAATAGTGTAGCGATCGCGCTGATAAACTTGTTCTAAACGCGATGGCAGCCAGTAAGCGCGTAGTTCGCTACAAGCAGATTTAAGGGTAGTAAAGTCAACTGGTTGCACAACAAAAAGTCCGATGCTCAATATATGCTATCCTGTCTATAGGATTCCTACGGAATTTTTGTAAAAATTCCGTACAGCGGCCAAAGTTTTTCCTGTTCTCTCTTGCCTTCTGAGAAAATAATTTCAGGAACCAAATCAGATTGATATAGCTCTGTTTGGCACAACATAAAAAAGATGAAATATTCTATATCCCCCCGCCTCGTTATAGCTACCTTGGTCACGACAGGAGCATTGTCATTAATTACTCCAGTCAATGCTCAACAGATCCCTGAAACTGTAGCTAATGGAATATACCATCCTAGAGAATCCAGCTTTTTTAGAGAAGGAAGGGAAAAATTTGAAAGAGAAATCGGATTTTTGCAACAAAGTAGTAGTTATTCCCCAGAAAGCATTCTCAAAATTACTCCAGTAGAAACGCCTATCATCAAGCAGCCACCTCTCGAAAATCCTCGAAATTTACCAGATAACAAAGCTCTACACTCACATGAGTAACAGCATCATCTAGCTGGTATTTTATTAGCAACATCCAAAATATCTATGGTTTTTCTGAAAAAATATTGAGATAGCGATTCGATTTGATTTATTACAATTTAAAAGATTTATATACCCGACTTTTTGAAGAAGCTGGGTATATTTTTGTCTACGAATGAGTCAATACATTTTTATAGCGGTTTTATAACCTTTAAATACAATCCTATATTCCTTGAGATACTAAAATAAAACCTCTAAGTTATCTATATTTGAATCATAACTTTGCTGCCCAAATCCAGCAAAACTGAACTATTGATTTCTAGGTGTTTCAAACATGAACTCGCTACATATAACGTTCGCACAACATTTAAATTTTTCCCAAGCACAACTAGAATCGATATTGTCAAAATCGCTGAATGAAGTGCTTGTTTTACCTGAATTACAACAAGAATTAGCAGATTTAGATATTAGCTTGCTCAAGCAAACATTACCAACAGCCGGAGCAGTTCTAGCCCAAGAATTACCACCTTTTTACAACTGGCTAAAAAATGAGTTAGGCGTTAAACGTGTTCCCGCAAGTCCAGATCACGCAACAGCATGGGTAATTGGTTTTATCAACAATCAAGAAAGTTTAACTCACTTAGTTGAATTACACCGTCCAGTACCTCATCCGGCCTTAGAAACTTCAGTTCCCCGCTTGATAAGTTTATTTGATGGTGTAGAAGATGCACGAGTGAGAAAAGAATGGCAAAAAGCGATCGCAGCTTTATGCTTAGTTTTGGTAGTTGATGCTCGTGAACAAGATAGAATGTCTGTTGCAGCGTAAAACTGTTCCTGCATCGACTCAATTTTGACTGACTTCATAAACAAATAGATATCCGACTTCTTCAAGAAGTCGGATATCTTTGCTTTTCGTTGATATTATCGTTTTTCTAACAGCTTACCTTTTAGGCGCACTCAAACCACGGCGCTCAAGAATTTGCCGCACCTCTGGGCTAGGAGTATAGTTATAGCCGTAAGAAGAGTTCTCCGAATCATCCATAACTTGAGGTGTGAGTAACACAATTACCTCATTACGCTGATTATTTTTGTTTGTTCTTCTAAACAGTGAACCAATCAGTGGTAAATCTCCCAAAATAGGAATTTTAGAAACAGTTACTCTGTCTTGGTCTTGAATAATCCCTGAAAGAATTAATGTCTGACCATCACGTAAACGAATCAACCCAGAATTGAGCGATCGCTCCGAGACTAAAAATATAGTTTGCCTACTACTTCCTCCAAGATTAATTTCCGCTGAAGATTGTGGAGCTTTGACAATAGGTGCTACAGATAATGAAACAAAACCATTGTCATCAATTCTGTCAACTTTCACAGCTAGAGTTAGACCCACACTGGTTTTCTCAGCAGTAACTGTTTGTATGGCAGTATCAGCACCACGAGTTACTTCATTTTTAATATTTCCTACGACTTCTTGAGTTAGATTGACGTTAGCAGTTTGTCCTTCTTGGACAATTAATGTTGGGTCTGTCAAAATCTTGGCATTACCACTTGTCACCTGAGCTTGCAAACTAGCTAAGAAACGTTTGGGGAATTGAAATAAAGTTGGCAAAGAGGTAGTAGCTGTACCAAGAGCGCCTTGTGAAACCGTCGATGTACCATCAGCGTTTCTTGTAATGACAGTATCTGTCGCTGGAGTGATATTGGAAAAACCTGGTTGTAAAGGGTTTCCTGTAGGTGCAATAGGTTGATAGAAGGTAGCAGATCCTGAATTAGCTACTCTGGTGACGTTACCATTTGCGTCTACTACTACAGTACCTGGGCTAGTTCCTGGAATAGATACAGTATTATTTGGATCTAAGAAGGGCGATCCTTGAACTGGGTTTGTAATGACTGGTGTACTAGTTACACTGCTGCTTGCTTCAGCACTAGTAGCTGGTCGAGAACCCCCAAAATTCAAAGATGCAGCACCGCCATCATTCACAAAAAAGTTATTGCCAATACCAAAAGAAAAACTGGTGTTAGTGTTATGAGTATTTAAAAGGTTAACATCGACAATTTTGACGTTAACTGCCACTTGACGACGACGAATATCAAGCTGTGTTAATTGAGAAATTGCTATATCAATCTGTTTGGCAGGGCCAATTAAGGTTATAGAATTTGTTCGTTCGTCTCCTAATGCCTGTAAACCTCGTAATAAAGGTGTTGTGTATTTAGAATCATCAAGAGTGAGACGTTCAATTCTTGTTTCTGTTGTTGTCTGACTTTGAGTAACTGGGTTAGCGCCAGCGCCCACAGGCACAGCAGTAACATTGGTTACTTGACGTTCTCTGGTGACTGCACTTTCAGCCCCCATCCCAACTAAAAAGTTCAACGCAACTCCCACGTTTACCTGATTTAGCCGCAAGCTACGCACAACAACATCACGAGTTGAATTAGGTAGTTTAGTCCCAACAAAAACTGTACGACCATTGCGGTTAGCTTCTAAACCACTTAAACGCAAGACATAGTTAAACACATCTTGTACAGGCTCGTTCTCTATATCTAAAGAGATTGTTTGAGAGCCTGCGGCAGTAGGAGCAGCACCTTGCTGGCCTCCAGCAGGATCACCACTGATATAAGCCAAATTCAGATTAGCTGCACGAGCCAAAAGTGATAAAACTTCCCGCACTGGTGCATCTCGCAGCACCAACCTAGGAACACGTTCTTGGGTTCCTAAATCAATCACACTCGGAGAAGCATCTGTAGCCGAAACTGCAATATCTCCCACCGGTGGCGCGACGGCTCTAGGCAAAAAAGGCGGAGCTTGGCTGGCTGGTTGACCAGGGCCAGCGGCTTGAGCAGTTCTGCCATCAATACTAATTTCTGGGTTAGGAACAAGAACATCTGGCTTTTGATTTGGTTGCACTGGCACAGGCACATTTGCAGATGGCGCTGATGCGGTGGTTCCTGTTGATGGGGTAAAGCCGAGGGTGATTCTGTCATCTTTTCGCACTACTGGTTGGCCACCTGGTGCATCGTTGTCACCAGTGACTATCACCCGAATGCTATTAGCATCTAGTTGCACAACTTCAACAGAAGCAATTCCCGATGCAGGTTTATCTTGACGGAAGTTACCCCTTTGTGGTAAACGTAGTTGAGCATTAATAATATCTGAAACTAAAGTTTTACCTCTTTTAGTCGTAAAAACTTGTGGGCGAGAACCTAAAGATGTTTTTAAAACAACGTTAATGCCGCCATCAACAGCATTTAACTTGACATCATTAACTTGCGTTACCTGCGCCCACCCTGGTTGTGCTGCCAAAAATGTCAAAGCAGCAGCACCCAACATTAATCTATTACCGTGAAGCTGTTTCACAGTTCATTCCTCACTTTATAAACATTTTTAAGCAACACTTGTTGAGACAAAGTACTCAACACTCATAACTCAGTACGAGCTAAACGCACCGCTACCGCTAACAGCACTATCATTTAGGCGGCGCTTTAGGCACGGCCGCAGCCAATTCTTCTGGCGTAAGTGGTATTAAAGCCTGTAATTGGAAAGATGTAGTAATTGGCGGAGGCCCTACTTGACGTATGACTTTGCCTGATTGGGTATTAGCTTGTACTGGAGCTAATACTGACTGATAATCTCTAACTATTAACAAAGGCTGTAAACGCTCTATATTTCGCAGAATAGATTGAGTTTGCTCATAAGTACCAACAAACTCGACATTTATGCTTATACGTTTCAGTTTGTTATCGACTGCTACACCCAAAGAGCCATCTGTAATCGGTTCTGCTTTATTGGTCGTTGGTGTAAACTTTTGGAGTTTGGCTTTAACAGCATTAGGTGGAACTTGAGCATTACCAGACTCAACTAATCGATTTAAATCTAGTAGCAAAGTATCTAAAGTTTTTTCGTTAGAAAACAAGCCTAAAACCTGAATTTTTTGTTGTTTTGCATCAGCCAAGTCTTTTTTTACTTGGTCGATTTGTTTGAGGATGGCTTTTTTCTGGTCAATTTGGCCTTGTAGTTCCCCACTTTTTGCTTGCTGCTGTTGATAGTTGTCCCATGCTGGCATCACCATGTTGAGCAGTATAAATAAAGCCCCAAACAGCCCCACTACTCCCGCGATTATGCCAATAATTTGGGGAGTGAAGCTAATACCAAACACTACGGGGTAGGGCGATGCACCTGAATCAAATTCCTCGCCCTGATCGGCGAAATTCAAATCTTCACTCAGCGTCATTTCGGGATGACTCCTGTTTGTTGCATAGTGCGAATTCGAGCTACTAGTCCTATCGTGCCTTTTTGTTCTAACTCCCTGACTAATTCGGAAGCTGGAACATCACTTAAACTCGATTGGATGGTGTATTTAACTATTTGCGGCGGTTTGATGGGAACTTTAGATGTATTCGTAGTTGGTGGTAGCGGTGCATCTATTAAGCTTGCAGTGGTAATTCTGCTGTCTGAAGCTTTCAAAAATTGAGACTGTTGCAGACTCAATAAGAAGTCATTGACATCGTTAAAAGACCGCGCTACTCCGGTGATTTCGATCCCACCAGCTGGATTACTTGGAGGTTGGATCTTCTGCGGCTGGCGTGGGTGGAATTTGTTTGACGTTCTCAATTTGTACTGCACCGGGAATGCGATCGCGCAAATCTTGTAACATTGCTGACCAAGGCCGAATTTGGTCAAATACAGTTACTAAACTTTGGGTTTCCCCTTTAACTGCATTCGTTTCTTCCTTGATTTTGTTAACATTTCCTATTTCTGTGTCTAATTTAGTGACTTCTTGCTGTAGCTGTGCTATGTTCTGCTCTAGTTCACCATTTTTACTTTGCAGTATCCACCAACCAGCCCCTGCAAAAATAGGTAAACATAAGCCTAATCCAACTCCCAAAAAAATTGGTTTAGGATCTCCCGCCGGAAGTTTTCGACCCCCTTTTTTGTCACTTTTATTTTGATAAATCGGGCGGTCTTTGAGAAAGTTAACATCTAAACTGTACATTCCGTCATACCTCCCGCATTCCCAGCCCAAGTACAATCGCTAAACCAGAGCGTTGTAAAGCTGGATATTTTTGTTCGTCAACTAGCAAAGATAACGCCCCAACCGGATCTATTTGAGTCGTTGGCAAACTCAAGCGTTGTGTAAAGAACTCGTCTAGCTGTTGCAGTCCGCCACCTGGCCCAGCTAAAATAATCTGCGCTATTTCTAAATTTTCACTCTGATTCAAGTAAAAATCGATAGAACGGCGCAGTTCATCTGTGAGTTCTCCCAAAACTCTCATCATCGCTGCCATACCAGGGTTAATTCCTGTAACCCCAGTTTGCCCACCATCCATAGGAGTCGCAGGAATAGTCATTTCCTGTAAAAGTTCCATATCTCGTGATGTGGGTAAACTCATAGCCCTTGCTAAGGCTTCTTGCATTTGATAAGTGCCAATTGGCACAGTCCGTGAAAATTGTGGAACTCCATTCACAATGATGGCAATTTCTGTACTGTCAAACTCAATGTCAACCAGTACCGCCGCTTCCTGTGGGCCAAATTGCCGCAGTTGGTCACGGATTGTCCGAATCAGCGCAAAACTGTTAATCTCTAAAACATCGATTTGCAATCCTGCCTGCTCAAACGTACTTAGATATGTATCTGTCACTTCCTTGCGAGTAGCAACTAATAATACCTGTACTTTTTCAATGCCATCCTCATCTACAAAATACCCAAGTTTTTGATAATCTACATCAGCCTCCTCACGGGGATATGGTAAATACAAACCAGCCTCATGATTTAACACCATGTCACGTAATTCTTTGTCATCTAACTCAGCTGGCACTGGGATAAGACGTACGATAGAATCTCGTCCAGGTACACCGGTAGCAACACGAGAAGCCTTGATTTTACTTTCAGCCAAACCTTGCTGAATAATTTGCGCCATTGTTGGGGGGTCAGTAATTTGACCATCTGTCACCACACCTTCGGGAACTGGTAAAGATGTCAAAGATTCTAGTTTTAAACCTTGGCGCATCTTGCGTAACTGAACGATATTTACCCGTTCTGAAGCAAGTTCGATGCCAACCCCTTTATTAGATTTGCCAAACAGACTATTGAAGCTTTTCACCACAGTTCCGCCGGACTACTAAAATTGAAAATTTAAATTGTCAACGCAGTATATTGCGTCTTTACGGGTAATTGATTTAGCCTATAATCTCGTTAATTCTCCATAAGCTTTTCATTTCTATCAAGGGTGAAAATACTGGTAAAATGATTCGATTGCAAAAATTCAAACAACTAACAGCTTGGGCAATAATTGGTTTATTGACCAGTTGGATTGTTAGTTGCAGCACAGGTAACGTCGGCACAAGTTCAAAACAAGCGACAACGGAAGTAGCCAATATTGAGTTTTGGACTATGCAACTCCAACCTCAATTTACTGACTACTTTAAAACTTTGATTTCTAATTTTGAGTCACAAAATCCCGGTGTAAAAATTAACTGGGTTGATGTGCCTTGGTCTGCTATGGAGAACAAGATTTTAACAGCTGTCTCCGCAAAAACGCCACCTGATGTTGTTAACCTCAATCCAGATTTTGCATCCCAACTAGCAGGACGAAATGCTTGGTTAGACCTAGATACCACGATTCCCCAAGATGTGCGTTCTGCATATTTACCCAACATTTGGAAAGCCAGTACACTTAATGGCAAAAGTTTTGGAATTCCCTGGTATCTCACAACACGGCTAACTATTTATAACACTGAATTATTAAAACAGGCAGGTATCAGTAAACCACCGGCTACATACGCAGAATTAGCAGAGGTAGCACAACAAATTAAAAATAAAACTGGTAAATATGCCTTTTTTATCACTTTTGTACCGCAAGATTCCGGGGAAGTGATGGAGTCTTTGGTACAAATGGGTGTGACTTTAGTTGATGCTGAAGGTAAAGCAGCTTTTAATTCACCACAAGGTAAAGCTGCATTTCAATATTGGGTTGATTTGTACAAAAAAGGACTACTACCAAAAGAGGTACTAACCCAAGGTCATCGTCATGCTATTGATTTATATCAATCTGGTGAGACTGTATTTTTAGCTTCGGGGCCGGAATTTCTGAAAACAATAGCTAATAATGCCCCAAAAATTGCTCAAGCTTCCGCTATAGCACCACAAATTACTGGCGATACAGGTAAAAAAAATGTAGCGGTGATGAATGTAATTATTCCTCGCGCTACTAAACATCCTGATGCGGCTACTAAGTTTGCTTTATTTGTCACGAATGACGCAAATCAATTAGCTTTTGCTAAAGCTGCGAATGTTTTACCTTCAACTACTAAAGCACTATCTGATAGTTACTTTAAAGATATGCCAGCCAATGCTTCTACAGTTGAAAAAGCCAGAGTTATTAGTGCCACACAATTACAACAAGCTGAGGTTTTAACACCAAAACTAAAAGATTTCAAAAAATTGCAAAAAGCGATTTATGATAATTTGCAAGCGGCTATGTTAGATCAGAAAACTGTTGATAAAGCTGTTGAAGATGCAGCACAACAGTGGAATAATCGGTAAATTAGCAAGATTCAGATACCCGACTTCTTAAAGAAGTCGGGTATCTTTTTGTTTACGCAGGATTTAATGTACCTAAAAAATGACCAATTAAATACAGAGAACCACATAAAACTACTAAATTATTTGTGTCAGTAAATGCAGATTGTAAGGCGGATGTTAAATCATGATTTGTTTGACAAAAAGATAGTTCAGGACAAATATTAGTAGC
Organism: Nostoc sp. C96; assembly: GCF_059384975.1. Lineage (NCBI taxonomy): Bacteria > Bacillati > Cyanobacteriota > Cyanophyceae > Nostocales > Nostocaceae > Nostoc > Nostoc sp. C96. Next base: position 6,494,231 of record NZ_CM182020.1, read on the forward strand.
TAGATTTGCTAATTCTTGAGGATTGGCTGAATTAGGATCTGGAACTGGAACTAAATATAATTTATCGCCGCTTTTTAGCAAAGCTTGAAAAATATCACTATGCTCTTTTGTAGAGAGCATTCCCATGATCCAAGTTACATTTTGATGATTTAAACTATCAACATAATTACGTAATACTTGAGCCGCTGCGGGGTTATGTGCGCCATCAATTAATAATTTATGGTTGTGCCAAGTTAGCCATTGCATTCTTCCTGGCCATTTGGTTTTTGCCATACCGTTGATAATGGCTGATGTAGCAATTTGCCAACCTTGTTGTTGGAGAATTTCTAAGGTTGCTAAGGCTAAAGCGGAATTAGCTAATTGAATTTGTCCTTGTAACGGTAGAGGATATTGAATTGAATTTCGAGGATTTTGAATTGTCTGATATTCTGCCCAGCCTGGAGAGATTGGCAGTGCAGGCTGGGGTGCAAATATTGGGCATTGTAATTCTTCGGCACGCGATCGCACAACTTTTGCGGCATCGGCTGGCAATGAACCCATGACAACCGGACACCCAGGCTTGATAATTCCGGCTTTTTCTCTAGCAATATCGGCTACCGTTGGCCCTAATTGTTGCCAATGTTCGCGGCTAATGGAAGTAATCACTGTCACCAAGGGTTCAGAACAGACATTAGTCGCATCTAAACGGCCACCTAACCCAACTTCTATTACTGCAATATCAACTTGTTGCTGGGCAAAATACAACCAAGCAGCTGCGGTAATAATCTCAAATTGAGTGGGATATTCGTCATCAGGGGAAACAGCAGCCTGGACTTTTTGCAAAAGTTGACTCAATTCCTCTGAAGAAATTGGCTGTTCATTGATACAAATCCGTTCTGTCCAATCAATGAGATGGGGAGAAATGTAACGCCCTGTGCGATAACCAGCTTCTGTCAGCACTGAAGACAGATAAGCACAAACAGAACCTTTACCATTTGTACCAGCAACATGAATCACCGAGATGCGATCGTGAGGATTGCCAAGGTTTGCCAATAGTTTGAGAATACGTGAGAGTCCCAGATTGACACCAAAATGTTGCAAGGGTTGAAGTAAAGAATCGATATTCACAAATGAAGTATGAAGTGTGAAATTTTATTTTTTAACCTTCTGCCTTCTGCCTTCTATCAACAAAACCGACTGCCCTTTACCAGAAACAGTCGGTTTGAAGGTGCTAATGTAAATTTATGTTTAGGCTTCTCTGTTTAAAAAGTTTTGAACTTGTCTCAAAGCTGCTGCACCAATGTTAAACACAGCCCAGCCAGCTGCAACAGCGATAGGCGCTAAAACGATCGCTACACGAAAATCGATATCCATAATTTAGAACCCCTCTGTTAAGTAGAAATTAAAGTTTTATCAACTCTTCTAATTTTTATTTTTAGCCGAAGTGGGCATTTTTTCCAACTTTATATGTAAAGAAAGATTACAGAATGGTCAATAGTTGTTTGTCAATAGTCATTTGTCATTTGTTATTCTTCATGTTTCTTAGTCTTTTACTGTTGGTGAAAACCAAGATCATTGCCCTTACCAGCATGAACTAAGGCTAACTTTTTGTAACGTTCAGCGTGTTCGATTAGTTCTGCGGCTTCGGTTTCGCTTAGTTGACGTAAAACTTTACCAGGAATGCCCACGACTAAAGATAAAGGAGGTACATCTTTTGTCACAACTGCGCCTGCACCGATAATACTGCCGCTGCCCACCCTGACACCATCTAAAACTACTGCCCCAATGCCAATCAAACTGCCACGTTCAATATAGGCAGAATGTATCACAGCACGATGTCCTACAGTCACATGATCTTCTAAAATGGTGGGCAAACCAGGGTCGCCGTGGAGAATGGCTCCATCTTGGATATTTGTGCATTCACCAATTTCAATACGCTCTACATCTGCCCTAATGACTGCTCCATACCAAATACTGGCTCCTGCTTGGATTTTCACAGAACCGATGACAACAGCATTATCTGCGACAAAGGCTGCTGGAGAAAAATCAGGAGATGGCCAGTAAGAAGCAGTAGACACGATAGAATAAGAATATGGTACCCAGGAACACTGGAGAAACTCCAACCGTTGAGGGACTGGTTGCATAACCAGAATATCATGTTGTTAGGCCTCTACACTGAGGAAAACACAGTCTACAATTGTTCTAAACTGCAAATACGTTTCCGTGCAGTTACAAACAATTCGCCCAAAGTGGAGGAGCCGAAGTGTAAAATCGAACCTAATGGTGCTAGTGAAGAAGAAATTATGTTTGTACGCACTTCATGATTAATCCAGGTTTGCAGTACCCAATATTTGGTCACGAAATTCAGTGTCCCCATTGTCGGCAAACTATTCCGGCTTTGACACTTACAGATACCTATCTTTGTCCTCGTCATGGCGCGTTTGAAGCCAACCCTACGACTGAGGAGTTAATTCATCTACAGTCAGGTCGTCATTGGCGCAGATGGAATGGGGAATGGTATAGACAACACACTCATCCTGATGGGATACGGTTTGAAATTCACGAAGCTTTGGACAAACTGTATACCCAAGGCTACCGAGCGACACGGGTAATTATTGCCAGACGTTATCAGGAGTTGATGAGTGGTTATTTAGAACGCAGCACTCCTTGGCGTTCTGGACAGCCAGAGACTACATCAGCGCGACTTTATGGCTTACCAGTAGAATTTAGTCCCGATTCCACAGCAGAACCTTGCTGGGAAGTGATTAATTTCGATCTGGAAAAAGAGCCGGGGGTTCCTGTACGCTACCCTTATTTCAGGTTGTTTGAATAAGAGTCAGTGGTCATTGGTCAATAGTCATGAGTAAATGCAAATGACAAAGGACAAATGACCATTGACAATTGACTATTGACAAATTATGCACCACGCCTCTATCCGCACTGCGAATATTCATCAAGCGATCGCTTTTTATGAATTGTTGGGGTTTACAGTATGTGAACGCTTCACTACAGGCTATACCCTGGCTTGTTGGATGGAAGGATTAGGCGGACGAATTGAACTCATTCAAATTCCCCAACCAAAACCAGCACCAGATGCTTTTGATGATGAGCATTATGTGGGGTACTATCATTTATCCTTTGATTTAACAGAAGTCACCCCAGATTTACCTAGCTGGCTGATAGACTTAAAAACACGCTTTGCATTGGCAGCACAAAGCCAGCCAGAACAATTATTACCCCTCAAAGTTCTTTTAGAACCAACACAACAGCAAATAGGCGATCGCATCTGGGAAGTAGCTTTTATTGCAGACAGTGATGGTTTACCTTTAGAATTTATTCGGACTTTAAATAAACTCGGTTAAATAAACTTGCCTCTTTATATACTTTTTGTTGTTAGACTAATTTTTCTTTGGTAGTGTCGCTGATTTCAGCGATCCCTAAAAAAGAATAGACTATTACTAATTACGCTTATAAGTGTGTAATTAGATTTAATAAATACATCTACCAAAAAAATGCTTCGGTTTTTTATAGGGTATAAATATCGTTGGTCATTATTACTGTTAAGTCTCTGGATAATTACAGTATTTTTGATAGCTGATCAACCAGCTAACAGCAAGTATACAGCTACATTAAAATCTCAAAATATTAAAACCAACTTGATTGCAACTCATATAAATTCTTCAACCATAACAGCAAACGTGCGTAAAACCATATTAGAAAATGGTCTGATTGTTTTAACAAAAGAAGTACATACTGCACCAGTTGTGAGTGTGCAAATGTGGTACAAAGTCGGTTCACGCCATGAAGCACCAGGAGTAAATGGTATTGCACATCAACTAGAACACATGATGTTCAAAGGTACAAAAGACCGTCCAGTTCAATTTGGTAGGTTATTTAATGCTTTAGGTAGCGACTCAAATGCTTTTACTAGTTACGACCAAACGGCTTACTATAGCACTATAGAACGAGATAAACTTAAAGCATTGTTAGTTCTAGAAGCAGATAGAATGCAAAATTCTCTCATTGAGCCTGAGCAACTAGCAAGTGAAAAACGGGTAGTAATTTCAGAATTACAAGGCTATGAAAATAGTCCAGAATATCGCCTCAATCGTGCTGTAATGCACGCAGTATTTCCTAACCATGCTTACGGTTTACCTGTTGGTGGTAACAAAGCAGATGTAGAAAAGTTCCAAGTTGAACAAGTACAAGAATATTATCGGAAATTTTATACTCCTGATAATGCTGTTTTAGTGATTGTCGGAGATTTCCAAACAACGAAAACTCTAGAAACAGTCAAAGAGATATTTGGTAAATTACCGAAGAGTCAAGAGTCAAGAGTCAAGAGTCAAGAGTCAACGGTCAATGGTCAATGGTCAAAACTCAGCACTCCCATCTTACTCAGAGAACAGGGAGCAGCAGCGATGCTACAAGTAGTTTATCCATTACCTAATTTAAATCACCCAGATATTCCTGCTTTAGAAGTGATGGATTACATTTTGACAGAGGGAAGGAATTCACGGCTTTATCAGGCGTTGGTGGAATCTGGTTTAGCGAGTGAAGTAACAGCATCTGTCGCTAGTTTGCGAGATGCTGGCTGGTATGAGTTGTTAGTGACAGCAGATGATCATCAAGATCTGAAAAAGATTGAAACAGTATTAAATCGTGCGATCGCTAATTTAGCGCAAAAAGGGGTGAAGGCGGAGGAAATTACTAGGGCTAAAATGCAGGTAGAAGCTGGAGTGATTTTGAGTAATCGTGATATTACCAGCCAAGCAATGCAATTAGCTAACGATGAAACAACCGCTGGTGACTATCGTTATACTGAACGTTATTTAACAGCTGTTAGTCAAGTTACAGGTGCGGACATTATTAATGTAGTTAACAAATACCTGAAACCAGAAATGCGTGTAGTCGGCTTATTCCAGCCAACTGAGGAAAAAATCACGGAAACTGGTAAAAAAGTCAACTTCAATCAAACTACAGAAAATTTAGCTGCTACTACACCTGTACCCGCATCAGAGGTAGATAAATATTTACCATCATTAGAAGAAACAACGGACGCTATTAAGCAAGTTTCTCACAATGGCAGTCACAACACTTCTAACCCTGCTCTACCAGAGAAATTCACCTTAGCTAACGGTCTGCAAGTATTACTATTACCAGATAAAAGTACTCCTACCATAACTTTAAACGGCCACATCAAAGCGGGAACAGAATTTGATTTAGAAAATCAAGCGGGAATAGCATCTTTCGTCGCTGATAACTTAATGAGTGGGACTAAAGCCAAAAATGCCTTAACTTTGGCTAAAGCCTTAGAAGAAAGAGGTGCATCGCTCGATTTTACCGCTTATCGTGAAGGTGTCAGGATTGAAGGTGATAGTTTAGCAGCAGACTTACCTATTTTGATTCAAACCTTCGCAGATGCTGTGAAAAACAGTACATTTCCTAAAAAAGAATTGGAATTAAATCGTCAGCAAGCTTTAACAGACCTCAAACAAGAACTCGATGATCCCGCTGAAGTAGCTAAAAGAATTTTTGTCCAATCAATTTACCCGAAACAACATCCCCTGCATACTTTCCCTACTCAAAAGAGTCTACAAAGAATTAAGCGTGAGGATGTCATTGCTTTTAAGACAAAATATTATCGTCCAGATACAACAGTGCTAGTTATAGTGGGAGATTTTGAACCTACTCAAGTGCGATCGCTCATCCAACAAGAACTAGGAGACTGGCCAGTTAGTGGTCAACCACCACAGCGACAATATCCAAAGGTGAATTTACCAGATAGTGGGTTAAGTGTAAACCCTGTGATTGCAGGTAAAACTCAAGCCATTACTTTTATGGGTAGCACAGGGATTAGCCGTCAAGACCCACGATATTATGCAGCTGTAGTATTAAATCAAATTCTGGGAGGCGATACATTATCTAGTTATTTAGGAGCAGAAGTGCGCGATCGCCAAGGTTTAACTTATGGTATATATAGCTACTTGCAAGCGCAAAAAAATTCTGGGACATTTTGGATTGAAATGCAAACTAGTTCTGAAGATAGTAGCAAAGCGATCGCTAGTACCCGCAAACTCTTACAAGAAATTCATCAGCAAGGTGTCACAGCCAATGATGTAGAAACAGCTAAAAATACCTTAATTAGCAACTATAAAATTTCCCTCGCTGACCCTGAAGAATTAGCACATACAATTCTCATGAATCAGGTACGGGGAATGGACATAACAGAACTAAATTCCTTCGCTGATAAAATTAAACAAGTTACCCTCGCCCAAGTTAATCAAGCCGCCCGTGAGTTACTCCACCCAGATAAAATTGTGGTAGTTACAGCTGGGCCTGCTGTTGTTGCAGATAAAAATCATCATTAATCATTAATGGTCAATGTCATTTGTTTTTAGCGAGGACAAAAAAGTAATGAAAAAATTTTTAGTGAAAGCATTTATACTTCAATTGTCTTTGATACTAATCCTGAGTTTTACCGATTTCATTCCTTCAGCAATTGCAGCCAATTTACCTAGTGATTTGCTAAAACAGCCAGCCACAGAAATTACAGTTAACTTAAGTAATTCTGCCAACGAACTCAAGTTTGAACCAAATCACCTAGAGTTCATCGCAGGTAAACGCTATCTACTACAACTCAAAAATCCCAGTCAATTAAAACACTACTTTACTGCTAAAGATTTTGCTGATGGCATTTGGACACAAAAAGTAGAAGCCGGCAAAGTAGAAATTAAAGGAGCCATTCACGAACTAGAATTAAAACCAGGTGCTGAAGCTGAATGGGTTTTTGTCCCTTTAAAAACCGGAAAATATAGTTTACGCTGTACCATACCAGGGCATACTGAAGCTGGGATGACAGGAGAAATTATTGTCGGTAATTCGTAATTACCTTGAAAAAATCAGTTATGGGTCATTTGTGAGATGAGGAGATAAACTAATCATCAAACATAGACAACAACTGTCTTTCAACCCTATGACCTGTTATAAATTAAATATAGATATAGTTTCTCAATTATCCTAGAAAAAGCATAGGCTCCGTAGCGACAAAGTATCAGTAATTATTATCAGCACATGAACATTTTTAGCAACTTGCTTTCTCAACCAGTTAAAGTCACACCAGCAAAAAAACAACGCCGAGGAATTGAAATCAAATCGCCGCGTGAAATTGATATTATGCGGCAATCGGCGAAAATAGTTGCAACGGTATTGAAAGAAATTTCTGCACTAGTCAAACCAGGAATGACAACAGCCGACTTGGATGCTTACGCGGAAAAACGCATTCGGGAAATGGACGCAACCCCAAGTTTTAAAGGATATCACGGGTTTACTGGCTCTATTTGTTCCAGTATCAACAACGAAGTAGTACATGGTATCCCCAGTCCCAAGAAAGTCATCCGTGCTGGGGATGTATTAAAAGTAGATACAGGCGCTTATTATCAAGGTTTCCACGGCGATTCTTGTATTACGATTGCTGTTGGTGAAGTTACCCCAGAAGCCGCTAACTTAATTCGTGTAGCTGAAGAAGCTTTATATAAAGGTATAGAACAAGTTAAAGCTGGTGCATATCTCCTTGACTTGGCCGGAGCGATTGAAGACCATGTAAAAGCCAATGGTTATAGCGTGGTAGAAGAATTCACCGGACATGGTGTTGGTCGGAACTTGCACGAAGAACCTTCAGTATTTAACTTTCGCACACGAGATATGCCGAATGTGAAATTGCGTGCGGGAATGACTTTAGCAATTGAACCAATTTTAAACGCAGGTTCTAAACACACCCGTACATTAGCTGACCGTTGGACAGCTGTAACAGTAGATAATTCCCTATCGGCTCAGTTTGAGCATACAGTTTTGGTGACAGAAACTGGGTATGAAATTTTGACCGATCGCACTAAAGTTTAGTTTCGTTATAACCATTGCTATTCATCCTAACGCCTATTTAAAAAGAAAGATGTTGGGATGAATTTTGTGTTGTCTAAGTCAACTATCTGGAGAATTCATCCTCAAGAGACTTAGCAGAGAAGGCAGAAATTAGTTCAATCAATAAAGTAGCTAAGACTCCAGCATTTGCAAAAATGACAACTATCCAGTGCCAAAATTTAGCGAATCAACAGCAACAGCCGCAAACTATTCTGCCAAATTTAGGCTTAGTTTGTATTACAGTTTCTCAACAAGTCCGCTTTAAAACAATCACACGCACGCGTTACTTAAAACTCTCCCTGGCGGAACGGGAAAGCACATTACGACAACTTTATCAGCATAACTTGCAGCGGTTGCATGATGCTCTTTCTTTTTGTGAGCAAAATCAAATTCGCCTCTATCGGATGACTTCTAATTTATTTCCCATGAATGATTTAGAAGACCAAATTGGCGAAAATCTCTTAGAAGAAATGGCTGATGAGTTGGGCAAAATTGGTCAACGAGCAGTTGCACTTGGTATCAGAATGGTGCTACATCCTGATCAATTTGTCGTGTTGAGTTCTGATTCACCAGAAGTTGTGCAAACCAGTATTAATATCTTAGCCAGACACGCGCGAGACTTAGATTTACTTGGTTTACCTCGTTCGCCTTGGTCGTTGATGAATATTCATGGTGGGAAATCGCAACGCGCCGAAAAGTTGGTAAAAGTGATTTCCCAATTACCAGAAGCGATTAAAAGTCGCTTAACTTTAGAAAACGACGAATACGCCTATAGTGCTAGTGAAATTTTAGCAGTCTGCCAACAAGCCGAAATTCCGCTGGTATTTGATGCTCATCACCATATTTGTCACGAAAATTTAGATAGCTATGATGATCCGAGTGTGGCTACTATGTTTGAAGCGGCGCGATCAACTTGGAAAAATCCAGATTGGCAATTAGTTCATATTTCCAACGGTGAAAATGCCTTTAAAGATAGAAAACACAGTGATTTAATTACCGATATGCCTGATATTTATCATCAAGCACCGTGGATAGAAGTGGAAGCCAAACGTAAAGAAGAAGCGATCGCCCATTTGCGTAGTTGCTGGCTTATGGGAAAATAATATTTTTGTTGAGAAAATTTTGCGCTTTGGCATGAAATAATAAAAAGACTATGGCGATCGCAATCGATTTTGGTACTAGCAACACAGTCATTGCCCGTTGGAATCCCGTCACCCAGCAGGCGGAAACTCTGAGTTTACCTGGTTTATCAATTCAGCAAAGTCTCAATCCCCCACTGATTCCCAGCTTGGTGTATGTAGAAGAAGCCGCACAGGGTAAAGTTTTAGTAGGGCAACAAGTACGCGATCGCGGTTTAGATCTCAAAGGCGAATCTCGATTTTTTCGCAGCTTCAAACGCGGTATCGGTGCAGAAATTCAAGGCTTCTTACCAGAATTAGATGGAGAAACCCTCACCTTTGAACAAGTTGGACAATGGTTTCTCAATCAAGTGATTGCACAACTAGCACCCTTAGAAGGCGGCTTAGACTCTCTCATATTAACCGTCCCCGTAGATAGTTTTGAAGCTTATCGCCACTGGTTAGGTACAGTTTGCCAAAGCCTCCCCGTCGAACAAGTGCGGATGTTAGATGAACCCACAGCCGCCGCCTTGGGTTACGGTTTGGCTGATCAAGAAAATCTCTTGGTAATTGATTTTGGTGGCGGCACATTAGATTTATCTCTAGTCAGCTTGGATAGAGGCGCACAAGGAAACACTAAACCCATCGGATTTTTGCTCAAATGGGGTAATAAATCTTTAGCTGAAGACTCAAAGCAAAAAGTCAAAACCGCGCGTGTATTGGCAAAAGCTGGGCAAAATTTAGGCGGAACAGATATTGATAATTGGGTAGTTGATTACTTTGCCAAAAATCAAGAATTGGCGGTGAGTCCGTTGACAACAAGATTAGCCGAAAAAGTCAAAATTCAGCTATCAACTCAAAACCAAGCGAGTGAAGTTTATTTTGACGATGAAACATTTACCAGTTACGAATTAAATTTAGACCGTGATCAGTTAGAAAATATCCTCAAAGAACACGGATTTTTTGAGCGCCTAGACGAGTCGATGACTAATCTGTTGCAACAAGCACGCCGCCAGGGAATTGAACTCGCAGATATTAATGCAGTGTTGTTAGTTGGGGGAACTGTCCAACTACCAGCAGTGCAGACATGGGTAAAACAGTATTTTGCACCAGAAAAAATCCGTTGCGAAAAGCCTTTTGAAGCGATCGCCCAAGGTGCATTACAGTTATCCCAAGGTGTAGAAATCAAAGACTTTCTCTACCACAGTTACGGGATTCGTTACTGGGATCGACGCAACCAACGCCACAGTTGGCATCCGATTATTAAATCAGGGCAAGCTTACCCAATGAATCAAGCGGTGGAATTATTTTTAGGCGCATCTGTGGAGAATCAGCCTAGCATCGAATTAATTATTGGGGAATTAGGCGCAGACACAGGTAACACCGAAGTTTATTTTGATGGCGATCGCTTAATTACTCGCCGTCTAGATAGCGGTGAAACCACCGTTAAACCTCTGAATGATAGTGCAGGCGCGAGAACCATTGCTCAACTTACCCCACCAGGGTATCCAGGGAGCGATCGCGTGAAAATCCTGTTTCAAGTTGATGAGCAACGCTTTTTACGAATCTCCGTTGAAGATTTGTTGACGAATGATACTTTGTTAGAGAATCAACTCGTCGCACAGTTGAGTTAAACAGTATTAGCTGGCGGATTCACCAGCAGAAATATCGCCGTTTTGTCTCATTTCGCGTTCAATAATTTCCTTGATCAACTCAGGGATTTCTTTTTCCAGACTTATAGCTTGTTGCTTCAATCTTTCATAAATGTCAATATCCTCTCCTTGCCACATTAAATCTGTTCTCCTAATCTCTTGCATTGCGATATGCGTGTAATTTTCTGGGTATGCCCAATAACATGACAAACAAATAGATTTATCCTTAATGCTAGTCCAATTTTCACAATGTTCACATGACCAAGACTTAGCTCGATTAGCAGAACCACAAAGCAACATAAAACTTTCTGGTGCTAGTTCTGGCTCTCCATCAACTTCAAACGGAACACGATGATCAATCTGCAACTCACGCTCTTCAACTTTTTCTAAATAGACAAAGCATTTACAGCCATATCTCCTGATTAATTCGTCTTTAATCTGTTTTGATAAGCCTGTTCTACCAGATAACCTAGAAAACCTTGCCTTACTGACATCTCCAAATCTGTAGGCTGCTATCTTTCTTCCATCACTTCCTGTTACACGGAAAGTTTCTAGAGGAATTCCATGTTCTCGAACATCTCTAGCTGCTCTTGGAGGATGATTATAACCATATCTGTCCTTCAGTTCTTCCGTTGTAATAAAACCATATTGCAAAATATGATCAATAACAGCTTTTGGCCTTTTGGCAGTTACTGACTGACAAAGTTGTATAAAATCATCAGGTAACTGCTGAGAACTATCCATATTTTTCCAAAAGATTAAGCTGTCTTGGTGTTTTGCTAATATAGCTTTCTAGCCTTGAAGGTTTTCTAAGTAGCAAATTTGGCGACAAGTATAAAGACTCTATTGTTATTTCTTTGCGTCCCAGTAGTGTTGCTTGCGATGATCTACCAACTTCAATTTCAATCTTCCTGAGTCCTAACTCTTGAGGTAATGGCATACCAAAAGTTTTGTTACCAAGCTTTCCATCATAGCTAATCGCAAACGCTACTCCACGTTGATTTAATTGTTCTATGGATAAAACAAAATCATCAAAATTAATTCCTGAGAAATATCTTGAATCCTTATCTCCGCACACACCCTGATAGGGAGGGTCGATATAAACAAAATCACTACTTTGCGCTTTGGCTAAAACTTCCCTATAATCCAGAAATGTAAATTTACATCTACCTTTTAATAAAGCAGAAACTCCTTTTATATTTTTCCTCATCTTATCAGGCTGAGTTCCCTTTCTCCTCTTATCAGGGCTTTGATTAAATACACCTTCTGAGTTATACCGAACAGATCCTTTTACACATCTAGCTAACAAATACAAAAAAAGTTTTGGATCATTAGTCTGATTAAAATTTTCTCTAACTTCAAAGTAATGCTTGATAGAATCATGATGTTGCTCATTCCATATATTGGAATAAGCACTTATTATTTCCTCTGGTCTTTCTACAATTAGCTCTAATAATTCAATAAGCGGTTTATTAATATCATTAAGCCAAAAATTTTGAGAAATATGTTTAGAAGCAACTGCTATACTAATTGCTGCTGTTCCTGCAAAAGGTTCTAAAAATCTCTCCACTTTACTAGGCAGAAAATTGAGAATAACTGATGCAAGTTTTCTCTTACTACCCTGATATTGAATTGGATGTGGTAAGCTAACCATTCTCAATAGCAGAATAAATGATTTTAATTTATTATAACATGAAGGTAAATTAGTTTATCAATAGAAAATATTTACTGTTACTCCTAATTACAAATTAAGACAACTAATACTAAATTTGTAGAAATATGCAAGACTATTACTGTAAAAATGAAAATGTAGTTTGTCAGATATAGCCCTTAGTTTTAGAATTATTGAATAGCCCTATAAATCTTCACCTTCAACTCCACCTGCATTAAAGCCGTAACCAATCAAATCCTCAAGCGTGAGTTCGAGAACCTGTTCATCCTTCAGGTGAGCAGCTATCAAAGCCAGCCGATGTAATTCTTGTTCAATTTCAAAAATCCGGTTACAAAGTTGCTGAATTTCTTGTTTTTCCTCGCTAGAAATATCATCTTGCGAGAAGAGAGTATAGCCGCTTCTAACGCCATGACCATAATCGTATCGAGAACTACGAATCATGTAAGAACGGACTTTTTTTATGTCTTGCAGGAATATGTTTAGCACCTGATTTCGTTTATCAAGCCGTGATTGAAGTTACTGTTGACGTTGTGCTATGGCTTGTTTAATCTCTTGGCCTGTTTTGTGAAAGGTAATATCGATAGACATTTGAAGTGTTTTATTATAGTTTATTTCAACTTAACAACTGAGAAAATTCGGGTCGAGAATTTGATCTATTGTATAAGGGCATTCAGTAGGAAATATTTCTGGTTGTATTTGCGTTTCCTTGGCTGCATCTCTACGCGCACGTTGATAGTATTTATCTACCCACTCTACATCTTGAATCAAACGTTGCAAACTTGGTGTATCTTCTAAACAATCTTGCATTTTATCTCGACAGTTAGAAAGTGTATTATTCCAACTTTCTGTGCTTTTTTCAGATTGGTGCTGGCATTTAAGTAAGTGCATCATTAGCACTTGTAAGTAGCTACCAAGTTCCCTTTGTTCACTGCGCCCCAATGCTTCTAATTCCTCTACCAAATGTTTAACGTCTAATTCTGCCCAACGTCCATTTTGTAAATATTCAGCTTGTTGTTGCGTCCATTCTAGGAAGTCTTGATCATAGAGTTCTGCTTTGCCCATTAGCTATTACTCTCTTGTCTAATCAAGGTGACTTTATTAAATTTGCAATTACACTCAATTTAGCACCTATAGCCAATTTGAGTAGTTACACAATAGTAGTTGATGAGAATGGTTAAATGCGATCGCCTAATTCATATTTTGTTTCTCAATCAGTTGCTCAAAGGCTGCTAAAGTTTTTTGATGTTGCTTGTCTGCAATCCAAGTAAAATCATCATGGCCTGCACCATCTACCCACAATGACATTTTAGGATCAGGTGCGGCTGAGTATAGTGTATATCCGTGTTGAATAGGAATAGTTTGGTCAGCTTGACCGTGCATAACTAAGATTGGACAATTGACTTGCGGAAGTTTTTTCAGGTTAGAAAATTTATCGAAGGGAAGTAAGGGAAAAGGTACAACAACTCGAAAAGCAGATGTAAATGTACTCTCCAATATCAAGCCAGCAACAGAATGACGAGTTCCTAAATCAACTGCTGATCCTCCACCAACAGAACGTCCATAGACGATAATTTTCTTCGGTGGGACTTTTAGCTGCTGAATTAGATAGGTGTATGCAGCTTCAGCATCTTGGTAAGCATTCGATTCGCCAGGTTTGCCATCGCTAGTGCCATAACCGCGATAGTCATAAGCAAAAACGCTAAATCCCCATTGATGTAGACGTTCTAAAAACGGCTGAACATCACCAATATCTTCGGCATTGCCGTGGATGTAGAGCATTGTATACTCTGCTCTGGGATTAGGTAAATACACCGCCGAAATCTTCTGTTTGTCAGTAACGGGTACTTTCAAAATACTGGCATTGTCTTGATAAGTAGCAGGTTGAGGCAGAAAAATCATGCTATCTGCTCTAAAAAAGACATAAAATGCGAAAAAGCCGTAAATAAACAACAATGAGCGAACTAGCCGTTTCCAACTGAGTTCACCAATCAACAGCTTTCTAAGTTGCGATCGCGACATGAATGTATGGGAAGTTTATGAGGTAATAATCAATTTTTCCCAAAACTCATGCTCAGACTTCTATTTGGTATTAATCATCCATCTTGCACCGGAGGCGATATTACAAGACTATTAGCCTTGATAATGTTGGGTGGAAAGAGGTGGTATATAGCGTTTACGCCGACTTTGAATACTTTTGCAAACTAGTACGCAGCCAAAAATGAAGGTTGACAGCAGAACCACACTTGCACCAGAAGCAATATCTAAGTAGTAACTGAGATAAATTCCAGCAAAGGCGATCGCTGCCCCTAAAATGCCGGAAATAATCATAATATAACCAAAGCGATCGCTCAAAAGTCGGGCAATAGACGCAGGAATTACGACCGCAGAGATAATTAACGTCACTCCTAAAACGTTAAGTGTCGCTACTAGCAAGGTTGCCAACATGAGAGCAAATAATGTATCCATAGCTACTACAGGTACACCATGCACCTGTGCTACTTCTCTGTCAAAACACCAAAACAGTAAAGGGCGATAAAACAAAAATACTAAGCTCAAAATCACAAACGTTACCCCAATTACACACCACAAATCCGTAGGGGAAACGCCCAATACATTACCAAATAAAGCTGCTTCAAAGTTTTGGCTAAATTTGCGATAGGTGCTAATCACAGCTACACCTAGAGCAAAACTCGCAGTTGTCACAATCCCAATGGCTGCATCAGAATATACCTTACGCCCTGTAAGATATTGTATGAGCAACGCTGCGGCAAAACCCCAAATTCCCGAACCAATATAAAAATTTAGCCCTAAAACATAGCTCAACACGGCTCCGCCCAAAATAGCATGAGAAAGACCATGAGCAATGTAACTCATCCGGCGAGTAATGATATATACACCCATCACACCACACAATAGCCCCGCCATCATCCCAACAATAACGGCGCGGCTAAAAAATTCATAAGCAAAAGGTTTAAGCAGAAACTCCATGTGTTTAATTTTAAATTGAGGATTAAGACTTGTGTCCGTTGTGGTTTGATTGCACTGTTCGCAAAATATCCGGCAAATTATCTTGCATTTGATGGCGTAAAGAAGTGCCTGCATTAGCAATGAGAATGCGATCGCTTTGATGAAAGACCACCATTTCTGCACCAAAGGTCTGCTTTAAAATGGCAGGTGTAAACACATCACTAGGTTCTCCTTGGGCAATAATGCTGTGGTTAAAACAGACTACCCAAGGTAAATGAGTCGCCACAGAGTTGAGGTCATGGGTAGAAAGCAAAATTGTCAAACCTTGTTGATTAAGTTCTGCTAACAGATGTAACAGTTCATGCTGCACGCGCAAATCTGAACTACTTGTTGGTTCATCTAAAAGGACAATTTCTGGTTCGCCTACTAGCGCCCTAGCGATAAACACTCGTTGCTGTTGTCCGCCAGATAATTCACCGATGGGTCGATGGGCGACATGGGCTATTCCCACCCGTTCTAAAAGTGCCTTGGCCATGATGCGATCGCGTCGCGATGACCAAGGTAAAAATTGCTGTTTGCGGTAACGCCCCATCATTACTACTTCTAGTGCAGTCACAGGAAAATTCCAATCTACCGTTTCTACCTGCGGTACATAGCCAACTTTTGGTGGTGCAGTTCCCGGTTTTAAGCGTTTTCCTCGGAACCAAATTTCCCCAGTCCAAGGCGGAACCAACCCTAATATTGCTTTGATTAGGGTTGTTTTCCCACTACCGGAAGGCCCCACTAAACCAGACAGTTGTCCAGGATATAAAGACAAATTGACGTTCGTCAATACTGGTTGGGTTTGGAAACCACAGGTAAGGTTTCTAATTTCTAATATTGTTTCCATGCACTAGTTTGGTAATTGTTATTGAGTCGTTGTAGTGGCTGTTGCAGTTGGGCCAACGACATTGGTAGTGTTTAGCTTGTCAACCAACTGAGAATTTCCCCCCAGATTTTCGGCAATGATCCGCAAATTGTTTGCCATCATGCCAATATAAGTATGTTGAGGATCGGTATTTTCTATGGCATTGGCTGATCCTGTTCCCGGTAATTCATCATCAGCAGTGTTTGCTATTTTGACTTTCGCTTCTCTGGCAATTTGTTCTTCGACTTTGCTAGGGTAGACTTCCGAACCAAAAATCGCGGGTACACCAGTTTTGCGAATCTGGTCGATGAGTTTGGCTACATCTTGCGCTGACGGTTCTTTAAAATCTGAGGGTTGGATTGCGCCAATGACCTCAAAGCCATATTCTCTTGCCCAGTAAGCCCAAGAGTCATGGTATGTTAAAAGTTTGCGATTTTTAGCCGGAATACTCGCTACGACTTCACGGCTAACTTTGTCTAATGCGTCCAGGCGTTGCAAGTAGTTATTTAAGTTTTTTTCGTAGTATGCTTTCCCGTCGGGATCTAACTGTGTTAACTGTTTAGCGGCTAATTTGGCGTAAGCTTCTGCGTACTTGGGGTTTACCCATAAATGGGGATTAGGGTCTCCTTTTTCTTTGGGAAAGCTAAAGTCAAAAATCCACTGAGCTTCGTTAATAGTATTGTTACCTAACTCATAGATATTTGCCTCTTTAGGTTTAGAAGTTTTTGCCAGTTTTTCGGTTGGGGCTTCTAACCGGAGTCCATTAACGATAATTAAGTTAGCCTTAGAGAGTAAATCGGCATCACTAGGACGCGGTTCAAAGGTATGAGAATCTGTACCTTCGGGAATAACGCCTTTAACTTCAGTGCGATCGCCTGCAATGTTACTCACAATATTGGTTATGGGTGCAACTGTTGTCACAACTATTAGTTTGCTTTTGGTTTGGTTCTGTACAGGTTGTGCAGTCGCATCATTTTCCGTGGGGCTAGGAGCTACTGCTGCATTTTGAGGCGCATTACAAGCTGTGAGGAATAAACCAAGTATTAATAACAATGCAGATGTTTTCATTACTTCGATAGTAGTAATTTTTTGGGTGTTATTTATTCACTAGTAAATATTTTTGCTTCTAGCTAATACAATCCCCTCTTAGAGGATTTTTCTCTAACTTTTAGGTTTTTTTAACATATTACTGGAATGAGTATTAATTATTTCTTAAAAACCCTCGCTAATTCATGCTAAAGATAGATGTTTCTCGATAGGAATATACCCTTTGTGGGATAAATCTCAGGTAATAATTATTTTTTGCCAGTAATATCAAACTAATTTTACTAATCAATAAAAAATCCAATATCGGTACATCCGACTATTTAATATAACCCAATAGATTTAGTTTTAAAATTAATTAATATTTAGATTAAATATTCCTCTTAATAAAATTATTATTTTTTAACAATTAGTAAGTATTATTCTTAATTTTCAATACTATTTGGTATTTATTCAATTTGACTTTAAAATAAATATTACTTTCTTTGTCAATTTCATATATTTGCAAAAGCAATACATCAAAAGTTTATACGGAGATCATCGTAATTTTTGTGACAACCTTAGTACTAGTAGCATTAGTATGTTAGAAAATATAAATACGAAAGTATTAAAACTGCGTAAATATAACTAAAATTTATTGTGAGTTAATGAAATGTTTCCATAAACATCTACACTAAAATCCAGAACATAATTATTGCTGAAAAATCTGTTTGGATTACTTAAATTATTTGTGTAGGAAGGAAACAGGCAAAAGTAAAGAATTCAGGTAGCAATATACTGACTGTTGAAAACATCAACTATGATTCCTATCAGCCCAAAATATTGCCATTAATATTCATTTTATTACATTGTCATCAATATATTTAATATACAATAAAGGTCGAGTTAGACAAAATCAATTCAAAAGTTACAAATATAACAATAAACTCATCAAGTAAAACTTATCAAAGCTAACACAATTTTTCTTAGCCAAATTAACCAAATTATATGGAAGAAGATAATTGGACACAAACACAGCAAAGGTCACTACCAGTAAATTCCCGCGCATTGCTGTTAGTTAATCGTCATGCCCGCCAAGGGGAGAAGCGATTAATAGAAGCAACTTATTATCTGGAGAAACTTGGATTTAAATTAACAGAAGAATCTACAGAAAATCCCAAACATCTTTCAGACATTATTCGCAGTTACCAATATAAAGTTGATTTAGTAATTGTTGGTGGTGGTGATGGGACTTTGAACGCAGCAGTAGATGGCTTAGTTGAAACTCAATTACCTTTAGGAATTTTACCTTTAGGAACGGCAAATGATTTAGCCAGAACTTTAGCAATTCCTAATTCCTTAGCAGAAGCTTGCCAAATTATTGCCTACGGGGAATTACGTCGCGTTGATTTAGGCTGGGTAAACGGTAAGCACTTTTTTAATGTTGCTAGTATGGGATTGAGTGTCAAAATTACTCAAAAACTTACTAAAGAAATGAAACGTCGTTGGGGAATATTTGCTTATATTGCGACTGCATTACAAGTAATTTGGGAGTCTCGCCCTTTTAGCGCCGAAATTAAAATGAAGGATCAATCATTTCGTGTCAAAACTGTGCAAATTGCTGTAGGTAATGGTCGTTATTATGGTGGTGGGATGGCAGTGGTTCACGATGCCACTATTGATGATCAAAGATTGGATCTCTACAGTTTGGAGATAGAACACTGGTGGCAAATCATACCTTTACTACCCGCCATGCGTCAAGGCAGACATATTCGTTGGCGTAGTGTCCGAGCGCTTCAAGGACAAAAATTTGAAATTTCCACCCGTAAACCACGCCCAATTAATACTGATGGGGAAATCACGACTTACACTCCGGCAACATTTCAAGTTATACCCAAGGCCATAACTGTTTTAGTCCCGCCAATTTAGAAAATTGGGAATAGCATTTCTGAGTTCTCTAATGCCCTAATTTTCATTTGGGTGCATTAGTCTCCATATTCACCTTGATATACTGAATAAAGCTGGGTCTTGTGG
The DNA here is from genome assembly GCF_059384975.1 of Nostoc sp. C96. NCBI lineage: Bacteria > Bacillati > Cyanobacteriota > Cyanophyceae > Nostocales > Nostocaceae > Nostoc > Nostoc sp. C96. Next base: position 6,513,503 of record NZ_CM182020.1, read on the forward strand.
CAATTCACTCTAACTCACGCCAAATGGATCTGAGATTTTCTCAAGAAATTAAATCCTTGCTGCAACGCTTATCTAATCATCACTTAACTTTAGGTGATATTTTGACAGAGACTGCGGAACGAGGTTTCAGCCTAGTAATAGCTTTATTAGTTTTGCCTTTTTTGTTTCCTATGCCTCCTGGATTGGCTGGGCCTTTTGGTGCTGCCTGTTTACTGGTTTCTGTACAGATGATTTTTGGCAGGCGATCGCCTTGGCTACCTAAACAAATCGCTAGGTATAAATTTCCGCGCCCGTTTGCCCAACTTCTCTTAAAAAATCTGCAACATCTCACCAAAATAGTCGAAAAAATTACTCGCCCTCGCTTAAAAAAAATAGCAAAAAACCCTATAACTTGGCGGCTCAATGGGCTATGTATCTCCTGGTTAACAATATTATTAATGTTACCAATTCCTTTCACCAATCCGATTCCCACTGTGGGGATTTTATTATTAGCAGTTGCCACAATTGAAGCAGATGGATTGCTGATTTGTATTGGTTATATTATCACTGCTGTCATTACTTCATTCTTTGCCTTTATAGGCTATGCCGTATGGTTAGCGCCTGGGTTACTACCAGCTATTTTTAAATAATGAGTTGCTGAATTATCGAGAAAAAAGCCCTCAGTCATTCGCTGAAGGCTATCACTTAATAAGGGTGCATCTACTACTATTTGTGTTTACATATAAAACTGACTATATCCGGAAGAATTATAAGCAGTAATGAGGATTTATATAAATTATAAAAACTATTGCCAATATTTATAGTTAAATATAACTGTAGGAATCTGCTGGGAAAACTGCGGAGCCAGAGGCTGATTAAATTGGGTTTAGCTACTTAATTTAGCATTTTTTTTACTGAAAAAGCATTTTTATTGGCGATTGAATTTACATAAGAGGCTGTGGGAAAATAATTAATCTCAAAATAATAGCGATCGCAGCAATTAAAATATCTTCAGTTGGAATTGGTAGTAAAAACTATACTTTAAGTATAAAACAAAAATACTGATAAGCAATTACCAGTAAGGCTTTCAGCCATAAAATAAAGTAAACTTTTATAGCCAAGTCTTATCTAAAAATATTTCATAATTAAGGGGAGAACATCCCAACGGAGAATACAAAAATGCTAGAGTCATATCGTCAACACGTTGCAGAAAGAGCAGCATTAGGAATTCCCCCCTTACCGTTGGATGCGAAGCAAACCTCAGAACTATGTGAATTACTGAAGAATCCGCCCAAGGGTGAAGAACAAACATTATTACATTTATTGCGCGATCGCGTACCCCCTGGAGTTGACCCCGCGGCTTATGTGAAAGCTGGGTTTCTCACTGCTATTGCTAAAAAGGAAGTTAAAAGTCCGATAATTTCCCCTATTGAAGCTGTGGAATTGTTGGGAACAATGATTGGCGGCTACAACGTACAATCTTTAATTGAGTTGCTGCAATTTGCTACCACATCTGTCTCCGACTCTTCCGAAACACCTTTGGTGATGGGAGGAGAAGGTAAAGAACCAATCGCGGGTTATGCCGCCGCTGCCCTCAGCAAAACCTTGCTGGTGTATGATGCCTTTCATGATGTTTTGGAGTTAGCTAAAACTAACCCTTATGCCAAGCAAGTAATTAACTCTTGGGTTGAGGCTGAATGGTTTACTGCGCGTCCAAAACTGCCAGAATTTATCACTGTCACAGTATTTAAAGTCCCTGGTGAAACTAACACCGACGACTTATCTCCCGCCACCCACGCCACCACCCGTCCGGATATTCCCTTACACGCTTTAGCGATGCTAGAAACGCGCCAACCGGGTAGCTTAGAAACTATTGCGGAGTTGAAAAAAATCGGACATCCCGTGGCTTATGTTGGCGATGTCGTTGGTACAGGTTCTTCCCGGAAGTCTGCCATTAACTCCGTGTTGTGGCATACAGGACAAGATATACCCTTTGTGCCGAACAAACGTGCTGGGGGATACATTTTAGGTGGTGCGATCGCGCCTATCTTCTTTAATACAGCCGAAGATGCTGGTGCTTTGCCCATACAATGCGATGTCACCAAGCTAGAAACTGGTATGGTAATTACCATTTATCCTTACAAAGGTACAATTACCAACGAAGCAGGTGAAGTAATTTCCACCTTTACCCTCAAACCCGACACCATCCTCGATGAAGTTCGCGCCGGTGGACGCATCCCCCTATTAATTGGGCGTACCCTCACCGACAAAACCCGCCAAGCACTAGGTTTAGAACCAAGCACCTTATTTATCCGTCCCCAACAACCAACCGATACAGGTAAAGGCTACACCCTCGCCCAAAAAATGGTAGGGAAAGCCTGCGGTTTACCCGGTGTTCGTCCTGGTACATCTTGCGAACCCATCATGACAACCGTTGGTTCTCAAGATACCACAGGCCCCATGACCCGCGACGAGTTAAAAGAACTTGCTTGTCTCGGTTTCAGTGCAGACTTAGTAATGCAGAGTTTCTGTCACACCGCCGCCTATCCCAAACCCGTTGACATCAAAACTCACCACGACTTACCTGACTTTTTCGCCCAACGTGGCGGCGTTGCACTACGTCCTGGCGATGGTATCATCCACTCTTGGCTAAACCGGATGCTGTTACCCGACACCGTAGGTACAGGCGGCGACTCTCACACCCGCTTCCCCTTGGGTATTTCCTTCCCTGCTGGTTCTGGGTTAGTAGCCTTTGCGGGTGCGTTGGGTGTTATGCCTTTAGATATGCCAGAGTCAGTATTGGTACGCTTCAAAGGTGAATTGCAACCCGGTATCACCTTACGAGATATCGTCAACGCCATTCCGTACGTCGCCATGCAAAAAGGCTTGCTGACAGCAGAGAAGCAGAACAAGAAAAACATCTTCTCTGGCAAAATTTTAGAAATGGAAGGCTTGCCAGACTTAAAAGTAGAACAAGCCTTTGAACTCACCGATGCTTCCGCCGAACGTTCTTGTGCAGGTTGCACAATTAAGCTAAGTGTCGAGACAGTTTCCGAATATCTGCGTTCTAATATTGCCCTGTTAAAGAACATGGTAGCCAGAGGCTATCACGATGAGCGTACCATCATGCGCCGCGTCGCTAAAATGGAAGAATGGTTAGCCAACCCCTTATTACTAGAAGCCGACGCAGATGCCGAGTATGCAGAAATAATTGAAATTGATTTGAACGAAATCAAAGAACCAATTGTTGCTGCTCCCAACGACCCCGATAATGTTAAATTATTATCGGAAGTTGCTAACGATCCAGTACAAGAAGTATTCGTTGGTTCTTGTATGACAAATATTGGTCATTATCGAGCAACTGCGAAAGTTTTAGAAGGTGCAGGTTCAGTCAAAACTCGCCTGTGGATAGCACCACCAACCCGCATGGATGAACACCAATTAAAAGAAGAAGGTGTATACGGAATTTTTGGTGCGGCTGGTGCAAGAACAGAAATGCCAGGATGCAGTTTATGTATGGGAAATCAGGCGCGAGTTGCTGATGGCACAACTGTATTTTCTACCTCTACCCGCAACTTCAATAACCGCATGGGTAAAGATGCAAGAGTCTATCTAGGTTCAGCAGAATTAGCAGCAGTTTGTGCGTTATTAGGGCGTATTCCCACAGTCCAAGAATATCTTGATATTGTGGCGAATAAGATTCATCCTTTTGCTGATAATTTGTATCGGTATTTGAACTTTGATCAAATTGCTGGTTTTGAGGATGAAGGGCGCATAATTTCTAAAGAGGAGCAGGCTTTGTTGGTATAGTTTGATGAGGGTGAGTCTTAATGGCTCACCTTCACTGTATAAGTTACATTTTATTTATGACATTTCAAATGAGTTATGAACTTTAGCTTATATAATTTATACCTTCAACCGCTTTAACTTAATCCAAGCGTGAAAAGTATTTATATTACTCCGTGTAATACAAAAATCTCTAACTGTAAACATTAACACAAATAAATTGTCAAATATGGCTTCTCAATTAGAAATTACAGATAAACGTAAAGAAAACGCTGAAGCAGAAATTCGTGATAAGAGAAAGCGGGTTGACTACAATACTTTAGAATACCCTATAGAAGTAATTGTTCAAAAATATTTAGAAGGAATAGAAGAAGATGAAAATGAATTGTTTATTCCAGATTATCAACGAGAAATGGTATGGGATGAAGATAGGCAATCAAAATTTATTGAATCTGTAATGCTAGATTTACCAATACCTTACATTTTTGTAGCTGATACATCAGAATCAGAAGATTTAGCACGCTTAGAAGTTATAGATGGTACACAACGTATTCGTACTTTAACTAGGTTTATTAAGAACGAACTTAAATTAAAAAATCTTGAAAAATTAACAACTCTTAATGGATTTACCTTTCAAGATTTAATGCCACCACGCCAAAGACGTTTTAACCGGACTACGATAAGAATGATTCAATTAACAGAAGCAGCAGATGAAGAGATTAGAAGGGATCTTTTTGAGAGAATTAATAGTGGTAGTGTTGAATTGAATGAAATGGAGAAACGAAGGGGATCTCAACCTGGAAAATTTCTTGATCTAATTGAGGAATTGTCAAAAGAGCAACAATTCCGTGATTTATGTTCTTTTACTCAAACTCAAATAAATAAGAGAGATCCACAAGAGTTCGTTTTACGGTTTTTTGCATTTTTAAATAATTATGAAAACTACCCTGGTAAAAGTAACATACATAAATTTTTAGATGATTATTTAAAACAAGAAAATAAATCTGAAATATTAGACATTAATGCGGCAAAAGATGAGTTTTACCTAATGTTAGAATTTGTTAATAAATATTTTCCAAATGCTTTACATATCTATATAAAAAGTAAGGATGGATACGAACCTACAACTAGAATTAAGTTTGAATCTATTACAGTAGGATCTGCTCTAGCATTAAGACAAAATCAGACATTAATACCAAAATCTATTAATTTTTTATGTTCTGAAGAATTTAAAAAATTAACAAAATCTGATGCTAGTAGTTCTCAAAATAAAGTTATTCGTCGTATTGAGTATGTTCGTGACCAGCTTTTAGGTAATTCATGAGAAGTACATTATTTCAAAATTTTGATGAACGCGCTCAAGAAGTTAGTAGATACTTTCTTCTCTTGAAAAACCTAGAACAAGGTTCAATTCAATTAAGTATGGGCAATGCTAACAACATTAGAACTAAACCAATAAATAATGATTTAGAAAAAACTCTTAAAGCAACAGGATATTTGTTACTCTACAACCTAGTTGAAGCTACAATGCGTAATGCAATTGAAACAATTTTTGATGAATTAAAAACTAAAAGAGTTTCTTTTGATGAAGTGAGAGAAGAAATAAGAAAAATTATTATTAATCATGTTAGAGATAAAGATATCCAATCTACAGAGGCTCTTTTACTAGGTCTCCAAAATATTTCAGTTGATATCATATCAGTTACCTTTGATGCTCTTGTCACGAAAGAGAATAAGAAAAGGCTATTTTCAGGTAATGTGGATGCACGAGAAATAAGAAATACAGCAAAAACTTATGGCTTTTCATGCCAGACTAATCATATTAAAACTAGAGATGGAAGTGATTTACTAACAATTAAAACTAATAGAAATGATTTAGCTCATGGCTTTAAGTCATTTGAGGAAGTTGGTAGAAATGCTACTGCTGATGAGTTATTGAAAATTCAAAGAAGAGTTATATGTTATTTAAGAGAAATATTAGAGAATATAGAATTGTATTTATCTAACGAAGAATATTTAAAAAACAACCTTTAAAAGTAATTTATAGGTAAACAAAAATGGTTCTTCTTCTACGACGAGATAACCATGACAAATCTAGCTCCCCTCTCCGCGTCGGAGAGGGGTTGGGGGAGAGGTCAGCCATAATGTATGAATCAACACCAGCCTCTACCTTTCATACATGAATAATCCAACACCGCCACACAAATCACCACATAAAAAAGATAGAACTCATAACATAGTCATCGGGCAAAAAATAACCCCAGCTAAGATTCAGCTTGCTAAAGAATTTCGTCGCCAAATGACACCAGAAGAAAAAATTCTTTGGCAACAACTTCGTGGTAATCGCCTCAATGGGTTACATTTTCGCCGTCAACAAATTATTGATGGTTTTATTGCAGATTTTTACTGTCACGCAGCTAGATTAGTGATAGAAGTAGATGGAAAAATTCATGAACAACAAGCTGAATATGATGCAGAACGCGACAAAGTTTTGTTAGCAAGAGGGCTGCGTTTATTAAGGATTAAAAATGAGGAAGTGACACAGGAACTTGATCGGGTTTTAATGCTGATTTGTCAAGCTTGTTTTGAAGAAATCTAACCCCCCTAGCCCCCTTCCCTACAAGGGAAGGGGGGACAATCTTGCTGTTTTTTCTATGTGGAAGATTCGGGCGATCGCACTCAATTATTGATAAAATCTGCAAACTTGGCCTTGTGTGTGTCCTTTCGCATTCTCCTAGATAAGCACAGATTGGTAAGTATATACTTTCCTACAAATATAGAAAAAAGCTATCGAGTTGATTGCATAAACCGTATTGTGCTTGATTGCGGGTAGTTGGGCTGATCTTAATTCTGCATCTGCAATTCCATAAACTTTCTAATTTAATCTGGAAATTTTAAATCGATTTTGATGTATCCTAGATTTTCTTAGGTAATTTTTTCAACACCCAAGTTCATAAAACTTTTTTACGGATTTCGCCCAAGGTTCTTGAAGAAGTTCTTGAACTCTCTAAGAATCTACCTTTTGTTGCTTATTACTTTGTCACACTTTAAGGCTTAACAAATCATCATGGATATACGACTCATCAAAAAATCCGAAAAATTAATCCTGAAAAAAATAAAACAGATAGAAGAAGAAAATCTTTCAATAGATGATTTTGAGAGCCAAGAAGCTACAGTTGAGGAAAAACAAGCAATCAATATATTAGAAAATAGAGAGGATGACTATATTCCATTGCGAGATAATCCAGTAGTTTTATCGATTGCTAATTCAGGATGGCAGGTTTCAGAAATCCTCAGAGATATCAGAGTAGATACTTTCTATGATTGATAAGTAATTTGCTAAAAATCGATAGGTTCACATACCCGAATTCTCTCAGAAATCGGGTATGTTCTTGAATAAGAGCAGGCAAATAATCGCTGATTCATTTTAAATGCCTTGTGGTAAGCTTTTTGCTAGTTATCACAATATCTTGATATTTCAATGCTAGAGCTAGTATTAATCAAGCTGGGAGGTTCCTTAATTACTGATAAGAACCAACCATACACTGCTCGACTAGAAACTATGCAAAAACTGGTTGAGGAAATTAGTCTAGTACGCCAGCAAAATCCTAGTTTAAAAATGATTATTGGCAATGGGGCTGGTTCCTTTGGTCATCAGTCAGCGCATAAATACAATACTATCAATGGTGTTGTCTGTGATGCTGAAAAACTAGGATTTTGTCTAGTCCACCAAGATGTTTTAGATTTAAATGTATTACTAGCTAAGTATTTTTTACAAGCAGCTTTACCAGTAGTTAGCTTACCACCTCTAACTATGGCCATCACTCACAATAAAAAACTACTTAAAGCTGACTTTTCTGTGATTGAAAATTGTTTACAATCTGGCTTAATGCCTTTAGTTTTTGGTGATGTGGTTTTAGACAAAGCCATTGGTGGGACTATTCTTTCTACTGATACCTTGTTAGCAGAATTAGCCAAATACTTTCATAGTCAAGGTAACTACCAAGTACGACTCATCAATGCAGGTAATTATCCTGGTGTGTACGACCAAGATAGGCAAGTAATACCTCATATTACGCCAGCCAATTATTCCCAAATAAAAGCTTTTATTGGTAAGAGCGCATCGGTAGATGTTACTGGTGGTATGACCCAGAAAGTAGAAGAGTTTTTAGCTATTTCTAGTTTAGGAATTGATTGTTGGATAATTGACGGTAATATTTCGGGAAATTTAGTCAAGGCTGTTTTGGGACAGCCGGCTTTGGGGACGGTAATTCGTGCATGGTAATTTTATTACCGATTAATCCGAATTAACTCTGTCAAAATACTATCTAAACTACCATTAACTTGAATTTTTTCAATCTTCTCAGCAATTCGTTCTAGTATTTCCAGTTCTTTTAAGCGCAATGCGACAGGATTATCTTCCATAACTCTGGCATTAGACAGGATATCTTGGCCAGATACTTCTAACGTTTGCTGACGTAGGTCAAAGACTTGTGTTTGCACAGAACGCCCGAACACCCACCAGACGTGCATTCCTGGTTGCAGTTGTGTTTGAAACTCTTGATTGATGTAGAGTAGGCCAAGGTACTGTGCTGGAACTTCGCAGATATGCAAACAATTACGGCTCAAAGCAAGAGTTTCTGGTAAACCTGAAACTAACTCAGCAATTAAACGTGGTGGTAATGTAGCCTCGGTGTTGATGTCAATGACTTCTACTTCTACACCTTGCCAAAATAGTTTGCGACTACATGGTTTGAGGATAGCAATTACTTTACCTTGATAGCGATCGCTCGCTACTTGCTGATTTTGTAATTGCACTATCTCACAATAAGCCGCAACAAACTCAGGATGTCGCTCAATTAACACCTCTTCTAAGGGAAAATCAGGATTCGGCACAATTCAGATGAGAGTCCGCACTGTCACATCTCTATCAATAGCCCAAAAAGCATACTCACCAGATTCTAGCGGCTGTAAAAAGTTATTCTGCACATACAGCAAACCAATCTCATACTCGGAAATTTGGAATTTCTTGATTCCACTCAAGGCGATTCCCCGTAATTGTTGCACAAACTCAGCAGGTAATACCAAGCTTTCATTCAAGTTAAACAGATGAGTTTCTACTTCAATAAAACCACGCCAAAAAGCCCGGAGTTGATTTGGGGGAACGCTAACCCAATTTTGACCCCAGCGGACTAAAGCAGCTTGATTGAATCCAGTTCTGACTACTACAAGATATTTCTGAAACGTAATTTTAAACTCTGCAAATGTTGAAATTTATTTACTACTCATCTGTACTATAAAGAGAGTTAGCGATCGCTCTACAGCATTACCAGAAGTCCAGCCAAGAAATGAAACACAAAAATTAAGGTGTGTTAGGCTTTAAGCTCTAACACACCATGAATCTACGCCCTCATACCTTAGATCAGGTGTAGCTAATAAAAACTATCTGGAGATTAATACCAGCCATTATTGGATGATTCTGGAATCACCGCATAGGCATCAATTTCAAACAACATACCATCCAAAGCCAATCTCGGAACAGGAATAAGTGTGTTTGTGGGTGGTGTGTTACCCCACAAATTACCAATTTCGCGCCCTAACGGAATCAATTTCTCTTGGGTGTGATTTACTATCAGAACAGTTGTTTTAACTACATCTTTAGGTCTTGCACCGGCTGCATTTAAGGCAAACCGCAGATTCTGAAAAGCCCGTACTAACTGCGCTTCATAGTCATTGGAAACAAGATTACCTTGTAAATCTGACCCAAATTGACCAGAAATATATACAGTTCTTGTTCTTGGAGGTGTAATCGCTATATGACTATAGCCATTTTGAGGGGCATTATATAAAGTTGGCGGATTCAGCAAAGTTACATCTGTATTTGCATTACCCTGAGCAATTACTTCCTTTTGTGTTCCTGCAACTAAAGCGGTACCTAATCCGCTACCTCCTAGCCACAAAAGAGCATTTCGCCGTGAGAATTTTGTCACTATTGAATTGACTGCACTGGTAATACGTTGATTCATTGAAGCTCCGTAGATATGAGTTCTCAATTTTTGACTAGGCTCAAATTCTATTATGTATTTAATAGTTCTTAAAAATTACCACAAATCCCACTAATTGGGTGTAATTACGTAACGAATATAATAACTTTAAAATATCTTTAATATTTAAATAATTGTTCTAAAAAATTTAGAGTTTCTTGAAAAAATAGCTAATTTTACAAAATTTTTGCTGTTTTCAGTTTCCTAGTTACACAAATCATTTCAGCATCAAATAGAATTGCTGTAATTTGTTATGAATAATTTGATAATCATGTTATATTTTCAGCTATTAGAAAATAGAAAAATACCACATATCTAATTTTAAACTCTGCAAATGTAAGTGGTTACAGTTCAGTTGCGGGCAAATGTATCTCCAAAACTGGATTAAGATTGTTGCTACTTTATCGAAACTACCCAAAGATAATCTCAAAAAAGACAGCAACTATCAAATATGCCGTTCAGTTTGTCAGTTCCAGAAAACTGGATATGACAAACAAAGGAACATACTCAAAATTAAGAAGGAAACAATTGCACTGGCTTCTTTGCTGTTACTAACAAAGATTACGAGTAATCAATGCTAGTAGAACACTAACACCGCAGAGTTTACTAACCAAAATAGATGTTTTCTTTCTTGGTTTTTCTGATTCTGTGAGTGCGAAATAGCCTTGTCCCTAACAAGGTGCCTTTATCTAAGGCGAGGTGTTATGTGAGAAAATCCTGGATTTTTACCTGTTACCAATCGGCGATACACCGATCGCTCACTTAGTGAGATAACTTTCTCATGACTAGTTACATATCGGGCAGCGGTATACGTTCAATCCAAGGGTTGACGTACCAGTTGAGCATACAGAACTCAAACTAGAGCTTTGCACAATGTATTTCTAATCAATAGACTTGTCCGAAATATTAACTTAGGAAAAGAAAGATGGTAAAACGTTGAATTGGGTGTTTACCATTTTTCTGAAATAGTTATGGTTTTTGATTATATCGAGAGATATTCACAGAGAACAAAACAAATTCTAGTAATTAATTTCTTAACAAGGGTTGGCACAATCCTTGCATAGCAAGGTGATTGAGAGGCATTGTCTCGCAGGCGTATTGCACAGCCGTGGCTATCTCAGGATTTATCTAATTTTCAATATTAATAATAGTTAGTATCTTTAAGTATTTTTAGTTCGTCTAGCTAAGTTGGCAACCATAAATACCAATTGGGTTAGCTCGACGGGTTTAGGAATGTGCATTTGATAACCTGCATTCCTAGATTCTTGGATATCACTACTACTGGTATACCCTGTCATTGCTGCTGCGGGAATTTGTCCCCCAGCCTCAGCACTAAGAGAGCGGACTCGCCGCATCAAGGCATAGCCATCTTCGTTCGACATCCCAACGTCAGACAATAGCACATCATACAACCCTGGTTGGCTTGTGAGTATTGAGAATGCTTCATCAGCAGATGCGACAGCAGTTACTTCAGCCCCGTGACTTTGTAAGATCATCTTTGTTAACTCAAGTATATCGGCATCGTCATCTACAACAAGTATGTGCAAACCTTCCAGGGAAGGAATGTTATCAACGGATATTTCCGTGTCACCGGCAATATATCTCACCGCTGGATCACAAGAGCTAAAATCCCCCTCAAGATTGGTGTTCAGTGGTAGCTCAACGGTCATAGTTGTCCCTAAGCTTACACCTGGACTTTCTGCCTGAACCGTGCCGCCATGAAGTTCGACTAGATAACGGACAAGGGACAGCCCTATGCCCAGTCCTTGATTAGCACGAGTTTTGCTACTGTCAGCCTGGCGAAACCGATCAAAGACATAAGGGAGAAAATCATTAGGTATACCAATACCTGTGTCACTAACTCGAATCTGGGCTTGGGAATTAACTTGCTCCATTGTGACAACTATACTTCCCCCAGAAGGAGTAAATTTGATGGCATTAGAAAGCAAGTTCCAGACTACCTGCTGCAATCGCAACCCATCCCCCAGTACCTTTCCCATCACGGGTTGCAGGTGGCATTCAATTTGAATATTTTTCACTTCTGCCGATAATCTGACTATCTCAAGAGTTGCCTCAATCACAGAGCAAAGATCAATTGGACAAATATTCAGACGGAGTTGACCAGTAGTAATGCGCGAGATATCTAGAAGATCTTCAATCAATTGGATTTGCGCTTTAGCACTACGCCCAATCATGTCAATTGCACGATTCATTTGAGCGGTATCAAGGTTTTGTTCCTGGAGTAAATCAGACCATCCCAAAATACTGTGGAGGGGGTTGCGAAGTTCGTGGGATAAAGTAGATAAAAACTCATCCTTAATTCGGTTAGATTTCTCCGCTTCCAGGCGCGCTGACTGCTCTTTAGCCAATAGCTGGGTGCGTTCTTCCTCAAACAACTTCTGCTGTGTAATGTCATGAAGTGCCAGCAGAATCATCTGCCCATTCCCTGCTTGTAAGATTTTATAACCATTAAGCAAGATAGTTTTTTGTCCAACTTTCTCAAAGACCTGTTGTACTTCAAAACCTTCAATCTGAATATTCTGGGTGAGAATATCTTCTAGGAGCGATCGCAGTTGGGGAAGATTCCAATGACCGTTTCCTAACTCAAAAATCAGTTGCTGTTCTGTCTGGGCGGGCGTTACCTGAAACATTCGATAAAAAGCCCGATTGCTTTTGATAACTCGTAAGTCAGCATTGAGAACGACTAAAGGCTCTGGCACAGTTTCCACCACAGCTTCAGCATAATCAAGGGCTGCTTGCAACTGCTTTGTACTGCGTTTGAGGGCATCTATATCCATCAACACCATTACCACGCCATCAATGTGATTTTCTGTAGTTCTGTAAGGTCGAATTCGCAGATTATACCAACGCCCTTCTTGGTCTTGCACCTCCATTTCTTTGACAGTTAAAGTGTCAATCACCTCAATTAACAATGACTCTAAATTAGGAACGTCAATAGTGGAGCGGATATCACTCAGTGGTCGTCCCACATCTGTGGGAATCAAATTAAGTAAACGCTGTGCTGTTGGTGTGAAACGCCGAATCCGTAAATCGTTAGTCAGTATGAGAATGGGAATATTGACACTACTGAGTAAATTCAACAGGTCATTATTAACGTTGTGTAATTCGAGATTGCGACTTTGCAGTTCTTGATTAGTTGTATGTAATTCTTCGTTTGTTGCTTGTACCTCTTCTTTGGCTGTTTGTAACTCTTCATTAGTGCTTTGTAGTTCCTCATTACTGGAGAGGATTTCTTCATTTGCCACTTTCAGGTGTTGAGTGGTGGACTCATGCTCTTGGCTAATCAATTGCAAATATTCTTGAGTAGCAGCAAGCTCTTGCTTGGTAACTGCTAGTTCTTGTTGGAGTCGGAGTATTTCCTCGCTACCTACTTGTTCTACATTTTCAAGTGTGATGGTCACTTGTGGATTTGTTGGAGCAGGTACATCTTCAAATAAAACAAGAAAGCAGCGAGTTTCTACTAAATCAGGCTGAAACGGAATCACCTCAATGCTGACTTCCTTAGACGGCTCGCTCCCTACCATCTGTATCTGTTCCTTCCTCACAGGAACATTCTCCCTTTTTGCCTGATGAATCGCAGTACGCAACTCTTCAAGCAATCTTTTTCGTGCCATTTTGAACAAATTAAAACTGGGATCTCCAGGGGCTGGTCTCAGATAGGGACTGGTTTCCCCTCGAAATTGCAGAATGTCCATATTGTCGTTAATCATCACGCCAACTGGGACATAACGATTCAAAAGAATCTGGTCAGCCTGTTTATTTAAGTCAGTAATATCCCAAGTCTTATGACTCATGGATTTATCAGCAGCTATTTTCGCTACAGGATAGTTGCTGGTGGCAAAGTTAAAGTTAAGTGGAGTAGGTATTAATTTTTTGGTATAAATATTGTTTTTTCTGTCTACTAAAGTAAATAAGTTGGAAAATTCTCCTGCACTTTCGGCGATACCTAACATCAAAAATCCAGTCGGCTTGAGGCTGTAATGAAAAATTGGCATCACCTGCTTTTGCAAAACAGATTCAAAGTAAATCAGCACATTACGACAACTAATAAGATCCAGATTGGAAAATGGCGGTTCGCTGATGAGGTTTTGTTTAGCAAAAACACAAAGTTCCCGAATCGGTTTGCTGATTTGATAGCCGCTCTCTACTGGATTAAAGAAGCGTCTTATGCGTTCTGGTGAGACATCAACTATTTGGCTTGGTTTGTAGATACCTAAGCGGGCTTTTTCAATTGCTGTCTCATTAATGTCTGTAGCAAAAATTTGAATAGCCGGTTTGGGAAGCACATTCTCCAAAAATTCCATTAAAGAAATAGCAATTGAATAAACCTCCTCCCCGGTTGCACAGCCTGGTACCCAGATCCGAATCGGCTCATTAACTGACTTCCCCTTAGATATTGCCGGAAAGACTTGCTCTTTGAGAGCTTGATAAGCTTCCGGATCACGGAAAAAACTGGTGACACTGATTAAGATTTCGTAGTACAGTGCTTGCACTTCATCTGGATTATCTTGCAGATACTGCACGTAATCTTCTAGACTTTCCAGGTTATACAGCACCATCCGCCGAGCAATTCGTCGCTTTAATGTCGTTTGCTTATAATGCGTAAAGTCAACACCAGTGGCGGTGAACAGCATTGCAAAGATTGCAGGCAAAGCAGTCTCACTTTTAGAGAGTGGCTCAACTGTCTGTGAAGAAATCGAACTGGTAACGTTGGGATGGCGAGCAATCTTTGCTAGTTCTTCAGCAATTTTTTGCGGTGGTAGAATAAAGTCCACATCACCAGTAGCAATAGCAGTATTCGGCATATCACTAAATTGTGCCGATTCTTCACACTGAGCAAAGGTGATGCCGCCAGCCGCCTTAATTGCTTCTGATCCTTTTGCGCCGTCTCCATCACTTCCAGATAAGACAACACTGATGGCTTTGATTCCTCTTTCTGCCGCCAAGGAAGCAAAAAAAGCATCAGCAGGCATATACTTCCCATGAATTTTCTCACGGGCCATGAGTTGCAGCACCCCTTGAGCCAGCGTCATCTTCGTGTTTGGTGGAATGACATATACCTGGTTCGGTTCGACAAACATCCCATTCTGCACTTCACGGACGGGCATCTGGGATCTCCTTCGCCAGAATCTCACTTAGCAGGCTCTTCTGATTTGGGTCTAAGTGCTGAATCAGTATAAATGCCATTCCAGTGTCGATAGGCAAACTATTCAGTAGCTGCGTAAATGCTTCTAATCCTCCCGCAGATGCGGCAATTCCGACTATAGGAAATAATTTATTGCTTTTATTTTGCTGCTTCTGTGTCAATGGTTCAAAAGCAATGGGTTCAGATGGTGATGACTCAGAAGATTGATGAGAGTTCATTGTATTAGGGAATACAATACTAGAAAATTTAAATTTCTAGTGTATTCAATAGTTGTATCGCTAGTGTAACAAAGTTTTTCTCCTAACTTACATCCGCAATAGTTTTAGCTCTATTAACTTTTGTGCATTAGACTTGTCCGAAATATTAACTTAGGAAAAAAAATGGTAAAACGTTGACACCACTATAAGACTTTAGTTAGAAGAAAACAGAATTTTCACTAAGTATAAATATTATTTTTGGCTAAATCCAGAGAGATTTAACTGATATCTACAGCTAATGATAGAGTTCATTCGGATTTTCAATATTTAGCATCAAAGTAGTTACTAATATTAATCCATCTACTTAAATCTGTATTTTAAATGTTATGCCTGTTAACTGCTTGACACAGCTAAATAAGAATAATGATTCTGACGCAGATCACCATAGTCAACAATCAATAAAAGTAGAAGTTGCTCTGGTATTAGATCAAATTAAAAATTGTGTTTGGCTAATTGGAATTCCCTCATGGTTATTTGCCATAACTGATAGAAGCTTTGCTATTTTGTATGATGGAGAGTTATCACCAGTAGACATATTACAGCTACTGATGACTTGCTTATTTTTTGTCAGTTGGCTTTATTTAAAACCAGAGGAAAGTTTAAACAGCAATGATGTAGAACCTAATGAATATGAAGAATATCTCAGTCGCTCTCAAGCTCACAAGTTCAGACTGAAAAAGCGGCACATGATTAGCCAAGATTATATTTTGCCTTTTCCTTATTATTGCCAAATTTATCACTTGCTAAACTTAAAACACTTAGAAACAGTGCATAAATTTAGCCTCAACAGTTTAAAAATTTTGAGTATCAGTCAATTCCATCCAACTAATATTGGTGGAGTGATCAAATTTACTACTATGTTGCAACCAAATATTAATCTGTTAAGATTTTGGCGGCAACCAATTGTAGAGGTCGATTTAATTTTACATACTCCCTATACTATTGAACTGAGTATTCCGGCATATAATGACAAACGAATAGTTGTGATATTTCATGCTTTTCCTTTAAGCGAACGGGAACATCAATTATTTATAGATATATATAGTGATTTAGATTGGCCTAAGCCAATATTGCAATTTGTTTTGCATTGTGCTGCTTGTTTGACATTGTTTGAAGATTTGCCATATTTACAAGCTTTAGCAGAAAAAAATGTTGAACGTTTATTTAATATGAATTTAGCTTCTAAACAAGAAACCATGTTACTTTTTAAACGATTCATAGAACTATATGGTACTCGACAAAAAAGAATACAGTTACCAGAATCGACATAGTATTTCTAAATCATTCGTAAACAAACAGATACCCGACTTCTCCAAGAAGTCGGGGAGCTAAAACTAGTAATTTTGACAACTCATAACAGCTAATTAAATAGCAGACTCAGTTCCTAGCAATAATGCCTTAGTTGCAGACTCTCCTGCTTTCTTCAACTTACGCGTTAGTTGAGATACTAAAAGTCCTGTGAGCGCAAAATGTCCTAAAATTGCCAGAAAATAAGAAAATGTTAATCCGTCACTTGTTGGCGGAGATAAAGCAATAACTGGCGCAGCAATGGAAAATAACCAAACTACAGCATAGTTATCAGGTTTAGAGAAAAATATTCCTAAGAAAATGGGTGGGAGTATAATTACAGACATTAACACCCCTGTTGCCCACAATTGACGCTGTTCATTTTTCATGAATAGAATCAATTGGGTTAAAGCTGCATAAATGATAGCTAAACTGCCAGCAAAAAGTAGCGCTAGGCAAGCATTAGTTTTATTTTCGATATTTGCTTGCGAGATTAAAACAAAGCAACTTAAGCCAGTAATAGAAATTATTGCATTAATAGCGATCGCTAAAATTCCCGGACTTTTTTCACCCCAGATTAAATCATTAATTAAACTATTTTTTTCTAAACCTTTGGCATGAGAAACATGTTTATATCTTGCCCAATCTTGCAGTGTGAGACGACCAGGACTGATGGCTGCAATTAAATATAAAAACAGCCCTAAATTTAAGACCATTAAAAGTCCAACATTTTCTTGAAGTGCATAACTTCTAGATGAGCTATTAAATATTAAATCTTGCCAATCAGCACATCCTAAAATGATGACTGTAAAGCAAACTGTGAGCAAATAACTCTGCTTTTTGGTCAACATAGTTGCATTAGGATCACGAAAGCAACGCTGTAAAGATTGCCAAATGAAGTACGCACCTACAAAATAAACTGCTATAGCAAAGCAAGCTGTAATAATAAAACTTTCTCCTATAGGCAGAACAAACCAATGAAAGTCGGCAAATTGGGGAATATTTTTGATTAATTCAGAATTAATCTCAGGATATGGAATTAAGAAACATGGGTTAATTAGCCCAAAAAAGCTCACTGGATTATTAGCAGAAAAATTAGATGCTATGGTTTGCTTGCTAAATATGAGATAACCTAATAATGCCCCACTACCTAACCAAGCTTGAAAACTGCCTAACCAAGAACCAACTAAGCCAAATAATAATGCAGCGCTGTAGTAGATAAAACTAGCAGCTATGACTACTGCATAAAAACTGATAATTTCTATTAAAGGAATTTTCGCATTCAACCCTGACCATAAATGTAAAGGTAAGGCTAACACTACAAAAACATAAAGTAAGGCTGGAACACCTAAGATTTTCCCCCATAAAATACTTTTTGGTGATTGGGGACTAAGGCGAATAAAATTGAGCGTATCACGTCTTTCTTCTGTAGCTAAATCATTAATCAGGAGATAGCTTCCTGCTGCTAATAATCCAAAACTAACAATAATACTCAGCCAAGTGAAAATATCAAACGACCATAATTGCCAATTAATTATAACTTGACCTAAACCATCAGTTAGGCATTCTGCATAGTCGTATTTTGTGATACCTGTACAATATTTATTGGGACTACCTTGTAATACACTCAGGCGCGTAGGTAACTGGGCTTGAAATGACATGAATAATATACACTGACCCAAAAAAGATATGACAGATGCTAATACAATATTACGTGGTTTCAGTCGCCCTTTAATTTCCCGAAACAACTGCGGATTCCAATTTCCTAAGCGATTTATTAAAACTTCTATCATTAATATATTCTCCTAAGCTCTACTGAATAAATAGCTAAAAAAGAACTAGTGAAATATCTAGTTCTTCTTTTTGATAAATTAGCGTCCTGCTAACAATGCTTTTGTTGCAGATTCTCCAGCTAATTTCACCTGATTTGTCAAATGGAAATTTAACAACGTTAAAACAGTAAATTCAGCTAGAAGTGACATAAAAACAGTGACTGTTGCTGAGTGTTCTAGTCCTACCCAAGGAAAATTAGAAAATAACCAAAAGACAGAATTTGCTTCAGGTGTAATGTTCAACAGCCCAAAAATTATTGGTGGCACAAACATCACTGTACCTGTAGTTGCGATCGCAAATAAAGTTCGCCGTGGAGTTTTGATTAATAACATTCTCTGCGCTATGGTTGCATAAACCATAGCTAGAGTAATAAACATAGCTATTCCTAAGATAGCTTTCATTCTGCCAATTTTGTTCACCCAGTCAATGGCATTGTTATGGTGAGTATTCAAAGCTGGTGCAAGTACAATCCACACTAGTAATGGGATAGTAATTATCATCAAACTCAACCCAATTGAAACTATTGCAGGACTTTTATCATGCCAAACTAAATCTTGCCATATAGTATTGTGGCTCATTGTTTGTTGATGACGATATCTTGCCCAATCTTGTATTTGGTGTCTATGAGGAGACAAGATTACTAACAAACAAGTTAGTAAAACTAAGTTAAATAATACAATCCAGAAGAAATTTTGACCGATTTGATAATTCAAATCGTAGTAACAGTTCACTGGTTTATATTCTCGGTAAGAGGGACAGTAATTCTTGGTATATTGCAGAGTAAAACCCCAAAAAATTACTTGAGCGCAAGCTACTAGTAAGTAACTTTGTCCTTTACTTAGCAAGGTAGCATTAGGATTGCGAAACCGCCGTCCGAGTGCTTGCCAAATCCAATAGCAGCTTACACCATAGTTAAATAGATGTAATCCTATAAATGTAACAACATTCTTTCCTAGCGGTATATAGAAAAATTGAGTTTTTGATAAAAGCGATGAATTACCTCTATTAAATAGATTTGGAAACAGATATTTTGTCATATCAAAAGGACTTAATAACTTCAGCCATGCTGCTGTATTGTGCAGGTTTTCGGTATTAAATGCAAATTGCATTGTAGTTAGCAAAAACATGATTACTGCACCACTAGCTAACCAAGGTTGAAAACTACTAAATCGATTACTCATCAAGCCAAATAATAATGTGGCACTGTAGAAGAAGAAGCAACTAGCAGCTAACACTATATAAAAGCTGAAAATATAACTTGTGGCAATTTTGGCAGAAATTCCTGACCAGATGTGTAAGGGAATTGCAACTAAAATCATCAAGTAAATGACAATTGGTACTCCTAGCATTTTGCCAGTTAAAATACTAGTTTCTGACTGGGGACTGAGGCGGAGGAAATTCAGCGTACCACGGCGTTCTTCTTGTGCTAAATTATTGACTATTAAATATGTGCCTGCAACTAAAAGTGTATAAATAAAGACGACACAGAGTGTAAGAAATATGAATTCCCAGTGGTCACGCCACCACCCTTGAAAGTTAATTTCTGAAATAGGGCATGGTTGCTGATATAAATTATATTCTACTTGTTTTTTTTGTACTTCTAAAGATTTTAATTGCTCTTTGAACTCCTGAACTTTTGTAAAGTCGTAGTTTTTCTTACTATTATAAAAGTTGATTTGTTTTTGAGCTTGATCTATGAGTTTATAAAATGATTCAGATTGCTTTTGATAAACCTTACTCAGATTACAATACGATCCATTCATAGGATACTTATTATTAGGATATTGACCAAAATGATAAATAAGTAGTCCTATTTGACCAATTAGGGAGATAGCGAAGGCAAATATCAAGTTAAAAGGTTTGAGACGGCCTTTAATTTCCCTGAGAAGCTGAGGATTCCAGTTGCCGATTTTATCTAGTAGATTCAGATACATAGTAGAAGTGATGATAATTTTGAGGAATAATATGTCAGGATGCTTGTTTATGACCAAGCTTGAGAAAAATGGTTTCTAAGTCTTCTTGAGTGCAATGAAAATCAGTAATGGGAATACCAGCTTGAATCAGCGATCGCAGTAATTCTGCACAAGCTGTTTGATCACCAGAAAAATTTACTCTAATGTTGTGATTTCCCGGTAAACATTCCCACTCTTCTACCAAAGGATGATTTTTCAATTCACTAATTACAGCGTCTATTTTTCCCAAAGTTGACAACATAATCTGTTGGCGTGAAAGGCGCTGATAAAGTTGTTTGAGTGAAGAGCTTTCTACTAAAAAACCTAGTTCCATAATTCCTACCGAAGTACACAGTTCCGCTAAGTCGCTGAGAACATGGGAAGAAATTAATATTGTCATCCCTGCTTCTTGCAAGGCTTTGATAATTTCGCGGAACTGCATCCTGGCGATGGGATCAAGCCCAGATACGGGTTCATCTAGGAGTAATAAAATTGGTTCATGAATAATAGTGCGTGCTAAACTTAGCCGCTGCTTCATTCCCCGCGACAGTGTAGAAATTAAACTGTTGCGTTTATTACCTAATTGGATAAGTTCTAAAACTTCATGGAGACGTTGAGTGCGCCGTGGTTCGCGTAAACGATACAATCGCGCAAAGTAATCGAGGTAATCCCAGACTGTTAAATCTTCATACAGCGGATAGTCATCGGGTAAGTAGCCAAGACGACGCTTGATAGTGGGGTTACTCTTGTCACGTACCATGCGATCGCCATTAATATAAATCTCACCCGTTGTTGGCTCTTCAGCCGTTGCTAACATCCGGATGAGAGTTGTTTTACCCGCGCCATTCGGCCCTATCAGTCCGTATACTTCACCCGCTTGGATTTCTAAATCAACATCATTGACGGCTATATACCGTTCAAATTGCTTAGTAAGTCCACAGGTGCGAATTGCTAATTCTTTTACCATAGCTGCTAGCGTAAGGCGGTTAATTACACACTAACCTAGCCTCTGTCTAGCGCTGTTGTCAGGCTCGTTTCCAAAATTGAAACTGAGTTAATATCAAATTAATTTTCAGTGTTTAAATATACAGCTAATAACATTTTAGGCTTTTAAAAAAGTAGGTAAAGCATATAACTTACCTACTTGTTCACAAATATTCTATTTTTTGAAAGAGTTTGACAAATTAAATTTGATGTGGATAAGGCACACTTAACTCATCATAGATGCAGATGAAATTCCAGAGTCTCCATCATTTGGTGTACCATTTGCAGATTGACTGCTAAAGGCATAACGTTGTTCGGGTATGGGATAACCAGCTTCACCAAAGGCTTCTCGGATGGCTTTATTAGTGTCAAAATAAACTTGCCAGTAGTGTTCATTATTGCAGTAGGGGCGTACTGCTAAGACTGGCCCGGCTAAATTAAAGGTGATAATTTCCACATCTGGTGCAGGGTTGTTAATCACGTTAGGAATTTCGCTGATTTTGGCTTTTAAACGAGCGATCGCATCATTATGATTCACATCGTGATGCAGTTGAGCCAGCAAATCGACCCGACGGTAGGGATTAGCGGAAAAATTTTGGATATTATCAGAAAAAATCTTATTATTGGCGACAATTGTTAAAACATTATCCGGTGTGGTGATATTAGTGGTAAACAGTCCAATTTCTGTAACTGTACCTGTGACACCTGCGGCTGTAATAAAGTCACCAACTTTAAATGGATTAAAGACAATTAAAAAAGCCCCAGCAGCAAAATTCGCCAACAATCCACCCCAAGCTGCACCAATGGCTATACCTGCGGCGGCTAACAATGCGGCAAAAGAAGTGGTCTCTATACCGAAAAAGCCGAGAATTGCCACAACTAAAACAATTCTTAAAGTTACGGCAATGATGTTCAGCAGGTAGTTAACTAGAGTTGGATCAACGTGTTGACTGCGGAAACCACGTCTAACTAACTTAAGTGCAAAATCAATCAATTTCTGTGCGACAATCCACAGAGCGATCGCACCTAGGATTTTCAAGCCAAAACCTGTTAAAAGTGCAACGGCAACTTGGCCAATTTGATTAAAATTCATAGCCTTTTTTATTTCTTGCTACTTTTATCAAAAACATTACAAGAAACTGAGTAAAAAATCTTGATGAACAGTTTTTTTTTAATCTTTGGGTAAATACTAAAAACTCTCACTTTATTAAAGTCAGTCAAAATTAGTTTATTATTCGCCCTCCTCCTGGGTTTTTCGATGCTCTCCAATTCTGCCAAAGATGTCATCGATTGTTGGATTTTCTAAAATTTTGATCTCTATTTCGTGTGTAATCTCCACTACCTCTTTCAAACTGCTGCATAAATCTTGCCATTCCGGCAGGGCCAAGAGCTTTTGTTAAAGCTTCTATTCCTAGTCTTCTAATCTCAGCTTGAGTTAGCTTAGTCACGTCTAGCATTTATTACCTCCAATACCCACTGCAAAGGGTTTTCTGTTCTCACTTGTAGCATGGTGCTATATCTTGCTGCTAAACGTAACATCCTGTCATCGGTTGTTAATAGAATGTCAGCATTTCCTAGTTCTGCACAAGCTATATGAGAGGCATCAAAAGCCTTAAATCCAAGATTAGCAAGTTCTTTAGCACGAGCTTTAACATCTCCCTAAATAATACATTTATTTAGCTATTAGTACGGGGAATACTAAAAATAGAAATCTTTTTGTAGTGTCTTCTCCGTGACTGAGGTTAAAAGACAATGGATATTAACTCGATTATGAACCTGCCCGTTATTGGGCAAACAATCACTCATGCAATTGAAGGAGGAAGAGAGTGGGGTCAACAGTATTTAAATGATTCAAGCTGGTGCAGTGATAAAGATAAAATGGCAAATAACGTGATATATCAATCCACGCTCTGGTCAGTAGGTGAGGGAATTGGTAGTGGGTTTATAGGAATAGCTGGAATCCCGTTAGATGTTACCAGTTCACTTTATTCTCAAGTTAAACTTGCATCTGCTCTTTTTACTATATATGGCATCGATACAAAAAACGAGTCAGCACAGCCTTTGGTCTTGGCTGCTGCGGCTGGAGTCAGTATAGGTGAATTAGCTAATCAATTAGGCACAAAGGCAGCATCCCAAGCTATTCAGAAAGCATTGATGTCTATTCCTGGTAAAACTTTTGCTGAAATAAATAAAGCTTTGGGAATTAAGTTAATTTCCAAAGCTGGTGAGAAAACTTTAGTTAACATAGCAAAAATTATGCCTTTAATTGGCTCTGCGGTTGGCGGTACGGTTAATGGAGTCATGATGAATGCTTGTGGACATTCAGTAATTACTTTTATTAAGGTATGGCAAAAGTCATAGTTTATTAAAGAAAGTAAGGCATGATCTGCCTTACTTATACTCATTTATTGGTCTAAGGTTTATAAATTTTTTTATTTTTGGCTAATTTGCTCAAAAATATACAACAAACTGAGCCAAAAACACAGATGAACAGTTTTTAACCTTTTTTAGATGCAATATGGCACATTTAACAGTTGGCTTAGTTGTTGACTACACAAACTAGAAAAATTCGCACTGCCTCGGCTTCTAAAAAAATTCTTTCCTGTGTCTGGTCATCAAAAGGTCGAAGACAACACACATCTAAATAAATTAAATCTTCCAGATGTACATCTTGCTCGGTATGATATTTAATCTGCAAGCGTTTACCCAATAGAAACTAGCTATGACTCAAAACTACCGCATTACCTTACTTCCCGGCGATGGCATTGGCCCTGAAATTATGGCAGTGGCGGTAGATGTGCTAAAAGTCGTAGGGAAAAAATTTGATCTTGAGTTTGCCTTTCAAGAAGCTTTGATTGGTGGTGCAGCCATTGATGCGACAGGTGAACCTTTGCCTACTGCAACCTTAGATACTTGCCGTAACAGTGATGCTGTATTACTCGCCGCTATTGGGGGTTATAAGTGGGATACTCTACCATCTCACCAACGCCCGGAAGCTGGTTTATTGGGACTACGCGCGGGTTTGGGATTATTTGCCAATTTACGCCCAGCCCAAATTCTGCCCCAGTTAATAGACGCTTCGACTTTGAAACGGGAAGTTGTCGAAGGCGTAGATATCATGGTGGTGCGGGAACTCACTGGGGGAATTTACTTTGGTAAACCCAAAGGAATTTTTGAAACCGAGACTGGTGAGAAACGCGGTGTAAATACAATGGTTTACAGCGAATCAGAAATTGAACGCATCGGTAGAGTTGCCTTTGAAACTGCCAGAAAAAGAAGCGGTAAACTCTGTTCGGTGGATAAAGCCAACGTATTAGAAGTATCGCAGTTGTGGCGCGATCGCATCACGAAACTATCTGCTGAATATCCCGATGTGGAACTATCTCACCTCTATGTCGATAACGCAGCTATGCAATTAGTCCGCGCACCCAAGCAATTCGATACGATTGTCACAGGTAACTTGTTTGGCGATATTCTCTCCGATGCGGCGGCGATGCTGACTGGCAGTATTGGGATGCTACCTTCTGCTAGTTTGGGTGCTTCTAGCCCTGGCGTATATGAACCAGTCCACGGTTCTGCACCCGATATTGCAGGACAAGATAAAGCCAATCCTCTCGCACAGGTTTTGAGTGCGGCAATGATGCTACGCTACGGCTTAAATCAGCCACAAGCAGCAGATAGCATAGAAAAAGCTGTATTGCAAGTTTTAGCACAAGGCGATCGCACAGGCGATATCATGTCACCAGGAATGAATCTTTTGGGTTGCCAAGCAATGGGTAAGTCGCTCATTCAAGCATTAGAGAAATAATTCTTTGAAGAGAAACTCGCCAAATTGGCAATCTTTACAAGAAGTTTCGGGTACACTATAGACAAAATCTAGTAAGTAGATAGCAGTAACATAGTGTACGCTTTACGACAAGATACATCTAATTTCACCGCCTCTAGAATCCAGCCACCTCTGGTTGATCCCGCAATCATCAGGGCGGCTGGTCAGATTTACTACACATATTGTGAAGTACATCCTGAAATCGCTGGGCAGCCTTCCGGGGTAGCAATTAATCGTGTTACTCATCGAGGTAAGGTGATTTTTACTCACCAACCAGTTCTATTACCACAAGAATGTTTTGTGCCTTTAAATCAAATTGAGTCCCACATGTATTAGTTAATAGTCAATGGTCAGTGGTCATTTGACAAATAACAAATGACAAAGCACAAATGACACAGAACATTTGACAAATGACTATATGGACTTTTTAATGGCTGTTCCGGCGATTATTGTTGTTTTCGCCTTGGGTGCATCTATAGGTAGCTTCATCAACGTTGTCGTTTATCGAATCCCTGCGGGGTTATCGATTCTTTGGCCACCTTCCCGTTGCCCCCATTGCTTAAACCAGCTAAAAGCTTATGACAATGTACCCGTGCTGGGATGGTTGTGGTTACGAGGAAAATGCCGTTATTGTAAAAGCAAAATTGCTGTTCGTTACCCGGTGGTAGAAGCAATAACGGGTGTAATTTTTGTGATTGTTTTTTTAGTATTTCAAGTTTCGATCGCTACATTAGGATATTGGACTTTTTGTAGTTGGTTATTAGCCTTAGCCTTAATTGACTTAGATACCATGACTCTCCCCAACGCCCTCACTCAATCGGGGTTAGTCGTAGGTTTGGGATTTCAAATAATTAGCGGTTTTGTCCCAGAAGCCAGCGGGGTAGGAATAATCAGACACCTGATGATGGGAATAGTCGGTGCGGTTATTGGTTTATGGCTATTTGAAGGAATCGCCCTTGGTGGTTCAATTGTTTTAGGTAAAACGGCAATGGGGGCGGGAGATGCCAAATTAGCCGCCATGATGGGCGCTTGGCTGGGTTGGCGTTATTTGCTTTTGGCTAGTTTGATTGCCTGTGCCGTAGGAGTATTAATAGGTGGATTAGTACTGTTGCGATCGCCTCAAAAAACCGGAGTAAAAATTCCCTTTGGCCCTTTTTTAGCACTAGGCGCAATCATCACTGTATTTACTGGACAGGCAATCTTATCGGCTTATTTGCAATTTGTCTTGCCGTCCAATTAACTAAATTTAAAGTAGGTAAACTTTACACACCCGACAAATTAGGCCAGGCGATCGCGTGATCTACTATAATAATATTGTTTATCGGCTTTCTGTTTATAGCTTAAGAAAGCACTTACAATTCCTAACGACTGTAACAGTCATTACGCCATCGCCGCTTCACCTTTTGATAATATCAGCCTGTGACTTGTATTACCCTCTTAACGAAAGAGACCCGTTGGCAAAACTAAAGCCACAGATGCTAACTGCTCAGAAACTAGCACGATAATTTACAAAATGTGGGGACAGCCGCTTGCCGCTAGGGTTGGGTAACAGCATCTTTTTGGGGAGTTGGTATGCCAATGGAGATGACTTGGCTAATACATTTACAAAATGATATCCGCGAGAGACTTGTATTGGTATAAGCATTTTCGTTAAGCTGGCAACCAAAGATACAAAATAAGGTCTGAATTGCTTATAAGCGTAATTTTGGCTATGTAGTCATCAGGCATTTGTTTTGATTAATCACAAATGAACACCAGTTGCGCCAAGTCGGCAGAACCGACGACAGTTGCGACAACGGAGGAAACCTCCGTAAAGCATTGTTTCCCCAAAGCACTGGTTCCTAATGACAAAAGACTGTTTTCGACCCATACCCACTTGAATAAGATAAAAATGGCAAACAACGAAGAATCACGCGGTTTAAAGTCTCTGTTTGATTGGTTTGCAAATCGAAGAAAATCAGGCTCTACCAACCTGGAACGGCAAGAACGGGAAATTGCTGATGGGTTATGGCACAAGTGTTCTAAGTGTGGTGTTTTAACCTATACAAAAGATTTGAGAGCTAATCAAATGGTCTGCGTTGAATGTGGACATCATAATCGGGTAGACAGTGATGAACGCATCCGCCAATTGATAGATAACAATACTTGGCAACCGATAGATGAGCATTTGCGTCCGACTGATCCCTTACAATTTCGCGATCGCAAACTTTATAGTGATCGCCTCCGGGAAACGGAAAGCAAAATCGGCCTCATAGACGCGGTGAAAACCGGTTTAGGACAAATCAACGGAATGCCCGTAGCCTTGGGCGTGATGGACTTCCGCTTTATGGGTGGTAGTATGGGTTCCGTTGTTGGCGAAAAAATCACCCGCTTAATTGAACAAGCCACTGGGCGACGTTACCCTGTAGTTATTGTCTGCACCTCTGGTGGTGCAAGAATGCAGGAAGGTATGCTTTCCCTGATGCAGATGGCGAAAATCTCCGCAGCTTTAGACCGCCATCGTGATGCCCGATTATTATATATTCCTGTGTTGACTAACCCCACCACTGGTGGTGTAACTGCGAGTTTTGCCATGTTAGGCGATATCATTTTGGCAGAACCTAAATCAACTATTGGTTTCGCTGGTCGGCGCGTGATTGAGCAAACCCTCCGGGAAAAACTGCCAGATGATTTTCAGACTGCTGAAGATTTACTCAAGCATGGCTTTGTAGACGATATCGTTCCCCGGACTCAGTTAAAGAATACTTTGTCCCAGCTAATTGCTTTACACCAACCAGTTGCAACCGCCCCTTCAATGATGTTGTGGGAGTCAATGACATTGAGTTCTACAGCAGTTGAGTAAAAGAAGCAAGGGAGCAGGGAGCAGGGAGAAAAGGTGAGGTATTTTCTCCCCGCCCCGTTTCTTCTTCCTCACCTTCCTGGTTCTTGCACAAAAAACAGTGGTACAAGTGCGGCTAGGCGCAACAAGCCAGAAATAGCGAATAATCCCAGTAAGCCATCCCAAATAGCAAATTGGGCGATGAAACTGCCGATGGTGGTGCCTAAAGCGCCACTAGCACCAGCCACAGCCGCCGCGATCGCAAAATAAATTGACTGATTTTTAATTGGTGCGATCGCTAATTGCAAATTGTTATTACACAAGTCAATAGCTGCCCAAGTCACACCAGCCAAAATATGTAAAAGTGGCAACCATAGGCAAATATCCATTTGACTGGCACTAATTCCCAACCACAAAATTGGTGTCAGTCCTACCATAATTCCCACAAAAATTAAAATAGGCAGATTCCCAACTCTATCTGCTAATTTGCCCCACCAAATCATCATCAACAAGTTAGCTCCAGCTTGCAAACTGCCGTAAAGCGTCACCCAACTCACATCTATACCCAGAGTATCTAACATATACAGGTTAAAAAAAGGTGCGCTTAAATGAACAGCAAACATCCATAAACTGATATAAGTGAGTAATATTAAAAAGTTATAATTTTTCCAAATACTCGTATTAGGTAAAGCAACTAATTCATCTGTGTTGTTGATAGAAGTAGAACCCACAGAATTTTGCAATTGGGGATTAATATCTACCTTGAAATATTGGCAACCAATGCTAATAATGCCAAACATCACCCCAATTAGCAGCACGACCCCATAACCTTGGATATTCCCGCCATACCAATGAGATACTACTAAACCAGCTAAAGGCAGACAAATCAAATTAGTTAAGCTAATCGCACTGTTGCGAATCCCGAAATACCGACCGCGCAAACGTCGGGGAACGATCATCGCTAACCAACTCATCCACGATGCACAACCCAAACCTCCTAAAAGATGAGTGGCTAAAACAATCAACAGCGTCATCAAAACTAACTGTTGTGAACTGATACCACCCCAACTAAAGATAGCAATAGCGATCGCTAAAATTAGCCACAATAATCGAGCAGTTCCATATATCCTCAGCGCGTACCGAAAACGGCTAGTAGTGCGTTCTGATAAATAAGCACCCAAAGGCTGAATGAGATTCACCAGCATGGGTATAGAAGATAACATTCCAAATACCACTGGACTAGCATCTAATTCCACGAGGAAATTACTGAGTAAAATACCGCCAGTAGTGATACCAAATACCGTTGCTAAAACAGCATCCACCGTAGAGGCTCGTAAACTAGTACGAATGGTATCCTTAGAAATACGGAAGACAGGTTTTTTGCTAGGAACAAGTGTAGTTGTTGGTGTAACAATCTGGGATATTTCCAGAGTCAGAGAAGCCGCTGTTTCGACCTGAACAGAATCCATAGTTATGTTTGAAGTAACGCACCTGGGCGCAGTTTGAGTGAAATATTGAGGAATCGAAATTTCCTCATCAGCTTTGGTTATAATTTTTCGTTATTTTATCTTGCTTAATCTCAACAAAAATTCAGATTTGTTAAACATCTGTCCTCAGCTACAGACGATATAAGTGAAGTGAAAGCTACTGTCATCCATCCGTGAAAAGAATTAGCTTGTGGAGATTTTTGGGTGTAGTCATAGCGATCGCGATCGCTATTATTGGCTGTCACAGCCTACAACAACCAACAGCCAACGCCGTCACCGTCAAACTTAGTGGCTGGGCTGGTTCCCAGGTTGAGCAAAAGCTATTAAGACAAGTTCTGCAAGACTTTGAAGCCCAGCATCCCAACATCAAAGTTAAATACGAAGTTATTTCCGACCAATATATGGACGTAATTAAAACTCGTTTGGTGGGAGATGCAGCACCTGATGTATTCTATCTTGATGCGTTGGAAGCGCCTTTTTTGATGAGTCAAAATGTTTTGGAACCCTTAGATAATTACATTCAGCCAGAATTTGAGATAGAAGACTTTGAAGTTACCCTTTTAGATAGTTTTAAATACCAAAACCATATTTATGGGCTACCGAAAGACTATTCTACATTAGCTCTGTTTTATAACACAAAATCTTTCGCTGCGGCAGGCTTAAATACTCCGCCAAGTAATTGGTCAGAACTGCGTTCTTATTCCCAAAAATTAACAAGCAAGCTCAACAAATATGGTTTTGGTGAATTGCCTGAATTAGCACGTCAGGTATATAAAATTCAAGCATTCGATGGACAAATTATTGATGAGAAAGGTTATGCTACCTTTGCTAGTAAAACTAGTTTACAAGGATTGCAATTAGTTATCGACCAGTATCAACAAGATAAATCCTCTGCTCAAAAATCTGATGTCGGCACAAACTCAGGTAGCGAAATGTTTGGACAGGGTAAAGTAGCGATGGTGATTGAAGGAAGCTGGGCGATTCCTTACCTACAAGAAACCTTTCCTCAACTCGAATTTGCTACCGCAGAATTACCCACAATTAATCATCAAAAAGGCACAATGGTGTTCACTGTTGCCTATGTAATGAATAAGCAATCTCAGCATAAAGCCGCCGCTTGGGAGTTGATTTCTTACCTGACTGGTAAAGCGGGAATGCAAAAATGGACAGCCACAGGATTTGCACTACCAACCAGAAAATCTGTAGCACAGCAATTAGGCTATGACAAAGATCCTCTCAGAAAACCATTGGTTGCAGGGGTGAATTATGCAACACCGTGGCAAGTTGGTCAATATCCCGCAGCAATTATGAATAATTTTGATAATCAGTTTGTCAGTGCTTTATTAGGACAACAAACATTACAGCAAGCAATGTTACGGGCGCAAAATGCAGCGAATCAGCAAATTAAACTGATGGAATAGTCTATAAGATCCCCGACTTCTTAAAGAAGTCGGGGATCTAAATAACATAATTTATCAATAAGTTTATTTCTAATCAAGTTCCCACTCTAATTTTAATGTTTCCAACTTAGGATTTTTGACACTCAGTTGCTTACATTCTTCCAAAAATTCTTTCACCTGTTCTTGGGTCAAACTTAAGCCGCCATCTTGGAGATTATGAATATAAGTAATCACATCTGAAGTTGTGAGATATGAATTTATTTCTTCCAGCAAAATAGCATTGTTGACTTCTCGACACACTAACTCAATATCAGATGAAGTAAATCTGCTACTTTTCTCTGCTAACATCTCAAAATTAACTGATTGTTCCACATTCAATTGTGATAAATAATGCTTAAATATATCGACTCTTTCTGCTTGGTTTGGCGGAAAAATAGGAACTTTCCAATCTAATCTGCCAGAACGTTTTAAGGCACTATCAATACCACTTAAATAATTAGTAGCAGCAATAACTATTACATCACTATTTTTGATGTTATTCAGTTCAATCAATAATTGATTAATTGTGGCTCTTTGGTCAGTATGAGAGTTTTCATCATTACGGTTAAACCCAATGCTATCTAACTCATCGATAAATAATACAGAAGGGGCTTTTTTCTTAGCTTGGACAAAAATATCTCGAATATTTTTTTGGCTTTGACCTATCCATACACTGATAATATCAGCCGGAGAAAACTTAAAGAAATATCGCCCTGATTCATTGGCAAAAGCATTAGCTAGTAATGTTTTACCACATCCAGGTAATCCATAAAACAGAATGCCACTAATTGCACCTTTATGTCCTTTAGATTGTAATTTGAGCAGTTTATTTAATTTTTCTTTTTCCTCATTTAAACCTTTGACTTGGCTAAAGTCCAGTTTTACTTGTTTGACAACTGGTGTGAGTTGTCTGGTGACATTTCTTTTAACCCTAAATTCAAAAGTCGGATATTGAATTTTTTCAAATGACACAGGTACTAGTTGATGTTTTTCATAATCTGGTGTCATAACTATAATTTTAAAGTTAGCACCATAATATTCTGCTAGTTTATATTCTAAAATTTCTTTAGTCTTTTTCAGTTGATAGTAATTGCGAGCAATTTCAAATCCTGGTACTACTAACCAAACACTTTCTAAATTATTTGGCCATACCTGAGATTTTCGCAAAATTCTCTTAATCATATCAAAAAATAGATTATTATCCGCAAACTCTTGATATTTGAGAGTTTCTATTTCCACAACAATTTTATTTTTGACATATACTTCTACTTTTTCAGTTTGATATTCTTCATATTCATCCTCATCTGTATTATCTTCTTCTTGAGAAGTTAACTCTACCTCACAACCGATATGAGATAATTCATATCCTAAACTTTCTAAAGTTTTGATCGCAAAATATTTCAGATATATGTATTCAGTGCTTTCTTGCTGCCACTTCAGATGATATAGATGTTCAGGTTTGATTTTCAGTAGTAGTTGTGATTCAGCTTGGATTTGAGCTTTTTGAAGTTCTAAAAAATAATTGAGTAGAGAGACATCATCTTCATCTGTTTGGTAATAAGGAAGTTCTAATAATAGCCGGAAATGAGCTAAGATTTCTTCTTTTTGTTCAATAGCAGCTTCCTGAGAATATTTACATCTCAGTGTAAAAGTAAAAGGGATTTTACTGGCAACTGTATCGACTAAATGTCCTAAACTATCTTCTTTTTGTTGGGCTTGAATTTCTAATAATGATGGACAATGAAACAAAAGGAAAGATTGTGTAGAGTTATATTTGTTTAAAGACAAAGATATATGTTCAAATTGCTCATCAAATTTTTCTGAATCTAGTAATTCTAAGCCCGTACCTCCAAGTATGACACTTGTCATAGTGGAACGATAGAAATGAAATATATTAGCACCTTTAATAGAACTTTCTTTATCATTTTCGCAATCATCATCAGAGTCAATGATATTAGTGGCAAATTGGCGGACAGAAGAACTTGCCACTTCAGTTAACCCTTGATATTGAAATTTCCTAATCAACTCGTAATTAAAGATTTTGACGACAATATCTGAAAAGAAATCTACATCTTGGGGAATGAGAAAAATCCCCATAGGTTGATTTGAATCTAAACAAGATTGGAAGCGTTCGTACTCTTGATCAGACCCAAAGTCAAATAAATAGTAAAAGAAATCATGTTTGACTTGAATTGTTTCTTTAAGCTTTTGAGAAATTACTTCAGATGATAAAAATTCTTCAGAAATTTCTACACCTTTGAGAGAAATAGCTATTTTGGTGTCTAAGGGAACATATAAATCAAAAGCTGGATTAGCACATAGCCCTAAGTTATCAAGAATGGTATTAAAATCATCTATGAATGCTTGGCTTCTGCGTTGATAACTAAACTGTTCCATGATGGTTTTAACTCGCAAGATTTTTTTGGCTTTACCTGTTCTTTGCAGTTCATTTTTGATAGAGCTTAAGTAGGCTGTATATGACATTTTGTCTCCTGACAATAACCAAATCTATTATTCCCAAACTGAGATATGCAGTTAACTTACATAAGCGATCGCCACAATTTCCGATGTAACATAAATAATCATGCACTACCTATCGCTTCAACTAAGTTGTGCAGAATTAGGCGGAGGTTAAGTTATGTTCCAAATTAGCAGGCGGCAAAATCTGACAGAAAATTTGGCTGGATATCTGTTTCTCGCACCCACGATTCTGATTTTGGGAACTTTTGTTGTATTACCTATTCTCTACGCCGTTTTTCTGTCGTTACACAAAGTACAGCTTCTCGGCGGGATTAAGTATGAGTTTATCGGCTTTCGCAATTTCAGCCGCTTAGTTGAAGATGAACGCGTCTGGATTGCTTTAAAAAATACGGCGGAATACGTTGCCATTGTCGTACCTTGCCAAACTATTTTGGCTTTAGTTTTGGCGGTAACGCTCAATTCTGGGATTCGGGGGAAAAATTGGTGGCGCATCCTTTATTTTTTACCCACAGTAACTTCTTCGGCGGTGCTGACGCTGATTTTTATGTGGATTTATAACACGGATGGGCTACTGAACGGTGGTTTAGCTTTGGTGGGTTTACCTACTTATAACTGGTTGGGTGATCCATCTGTGGCACTCAAAGGCATCATGATCATGAATATTTGGTCAACTGCGCCGTTTTATATGGTGATTTATCTAGCGGCGTTGCAAGATATCCCCCAAAAATTGTACGAGGCGGCGGAACTAGATGGGGCAAATACTTGGCAGCAGTTGATTTACGTGACGATTCCTTTACTCAAGCCCGTCACTTTTTTTGTCGTCGCTATCGGGATAATTGGGACTTTTCAATTATTTGACCAATCTTATATTTTCTCTGGCGGGACTGGCGGGCCGAATAATGCGACGCTGACTTTGGTGTTGCTGATTTACCAAGCGGTATTTCGCAATTTACAGATGGGTTATGCAGCGGCGATCGCATTTTTCTTAGCCGTAGTCATCATTACTATGACTTTAATTCAGCGGCGGTTATTTGGAGGCGAAAAAATGTGACTACAATTTCTCGCATTCCTTGGCTCAAAGTATTGTTATATCTGGTGCTGACGTTTTACGCCGTGATTACCTTAATACCATTTCTCTGGGCATTGTCGGCATCATTTAAACCATTATCAGAGATTATCAACAGCGGCAGTAATTTCATCCCGCGAAATTTTACCCTAGATAATTACAAACAAATCTTTTTACAAGAACCGCTATTTTGGCGCTGGTTATTTAACAGTGTAGCGATCGCCATCAGTGTGACACTATTAAACTTAATATTTAATTCAATGGCGGGTTATGCCTTGGCTAGACTGCGGTTTGTAGGGAAAAACTTCTGGTTCTTTTTGATTTTGGCAGTTTTGGCAGTACCAGCACAAATTACCTTGATTCCGACATTTTTGATTTTAAAGGCGATCGGTTGGCTAAATTCTTATCAAGGCATGATTGTGCCGGGGATGGTTAACGCTACTTTTATCTTTATGATGCGGCAGTTTTTCATCAACTTCCCTAGAGAACTAGAAGAAGCAGGACAACTAGATGGCTTAACTACCTTTGGGATTTTTAGATATATTGTCTTACCTTTAGCAAAACCAGCCCTAGCAGCCCAAGCCGTTTTCGTCTTTATGGGTAGTTGGAATAATTTTTTGCTACCTGTAGTCATCTTATTTGACCCCGAAATGTTCACCTTACCCTTGGGTTTGAACACTTTCAAAGGTGTATACATTAGCTATTGGAACTACATCATGGCGGCTTCTATGGTTTTTACCCTGCCTGCTTTAGGTATATATGCTTTCTTCAACCGCTATTTTATCCAAAGCGCCACCTTTACAGGCGGGAAAGGGTAGTTATTAGTCAATGGTCATTTGTCAATGGTCATTTGTCATTTGTTACTTCCCCTAATCCCCTGATCCCTCATCCAAATTTTGGGCAACAAATTGCACTCCTAACGTGATATTGGTATTACAGCGACTTAATCTCTATTTGTCTGTTAACAAACAT
This sequence comes from Nostoc sp. C96, assembly GCF_059384975.1. Lineage (NCBI taxonomy): Bacteria > Bacillati > Cyanobacteriota > Cyanophyceae > Nostocales > Nostocaceae > Nostoc > Nostoc sp. C96. The sequence continues at coordinate 6,548,881 of NZ_CM182020.1, forward strand.
TATGGGTTTTGCAGATCTACCGATCGCAGAGATAGCAATAAACTACAGTAAGACTGTAGCAAAGGTGTTTTCTCTGTATAAGCAATTGGGAATTGCCTATAAATGCCAAAAGGCTCATTGGGCGTTGGAAAATGCAAAAGCAATTATGGCGCAAACATCGTCAGAAATTTACCACCAAGGTACTAGCGACTCGGTGAGTGATACCAGAGTCACTTGGTGGGCGATTTCGGACTGGAGCGAATTTTTAATAACATAGAACCGCTGTTAGCGATATGGAGATTGAGCATCGCATTATTTAGCTGTGTTGAGCGTCAAAATTTTTAAGGGGAAACAATGTTTAGAAGATTAATTGGCGTTGTTGTGGTTACTGTTTTACTGACATTTCAGTTGATGGTCGGTAATGCTACAGCTGTGGAACTAGACGAAGCTATCAGAACAGTGCCATTAAATAAACAGGGTGATACAGTCGTTCTTAGCCTCAAACAAGTTAAAGAAGGCAAACGCTTATTTCAGTACGCTTGCGCTCAATGTCATGTTGGTGGTGTTACCAAAACCAACCAAAACGTAGGACTTGAACCAGAAGCGCTATCACTGGCTACACCCAACCGGAACAACATTGAAGGTTTGGTAGATTACATGAAAAATCCCACTACTTATGATGGGGAAGAGGAAATCTCTGAATTACACCCCAGCCTCAAGAGTGCAGATATTTTCACAGAAATGCGTAATCTGACCGAAGATGATTTAGTAGCGATCGCTGGTCACATCCTCCTACAACCTAAAGTTGTCGGTACCAAGTGGGGCGGTGGCAAAATTTATTACTAAACTTCAGTCCTAATTGCTGAACTGTGAGGGATTAGATGCTAGGAATTGAGGTTTGAGAAAAAATTTTGGATTGGTCTGCAATCTAAAATCTCAAATCTAAAATTCCCAGTCCCTAATCCCTATATTTTTGAGCAAGCAAGATATAATGTTCTCCTTCTTGTGAGTTGAGCCATAAATTTTTGGGTGCAATATAGTTGATGAATAATTGCTTATTGCTAAGTTACTGAATATTAATTTATGACCCAATTAATAAAAAAAATTGGATCTACGACATATTGTCAAACTTTGGCGTTGATTTTATTTAAAATGAAATAGGGAAAATAAAACCTTCTGTTAGGAGAAAGTCATGAAAATGATTGCGGCAAGCCTGCGACGCTTGAGCCTGGCTGTTTTGACAATTCTTTTAGTGGTGAGCAGCTTTGCTGTTTTTACACCTTCAGCTGCTGCTGAAACCCACCAAATCAAGCTGGGTAGCGATAAAGGGTTGCTAGTATTTGAACCCAAAAAGCTGTCCATCAAACCCGGCGATACAATTGAATGGATAAACAACAAAGTTCCTCCCCATAACATTGTCTTTGATGCGGCTCTCAACCCTGCTAAGAGTGCAGATTTAGCTAAATCTCTGTCTCATAAACAGTTGTTAATGAGTCCTGGTCAAAAAGACACAACCACTTTCCCAGCCGATGCACCTGCGGGTGAATACACCTTCTACTGTGAACCCCACCGTGGTGCAGGTATGGTTGGTAAAATCACCGTTGAGTAAAAGTAGCACTGTTGACCTAGATATTTTCTAGGCTCTTCAGTACAATTCACAAACTGACAAATGCCAGAGTCTGGCAAATACAAAAAATCTCACAATGGCGGTGACGAGTCTTATTTCCGCTAAGAATGCTCAACAGCGCATAGCGATGTCAGAGATTAACTCGTCACCGCTAATTTTATGGAAATGTAAAACTGATAAAATGTAGCAGTCGAAGTATAGATTAAAACTATATTTATTTAGTCGCTGGAGCCTGGAGAATCACTTGAGAATATTTTTGTTAATCTTATTTCTAGCGATCGCCCTCTTCAAATTAACATTTACTTATCCAGCACTAGCTGCCGAAACATCCAACGGTGCCAAAATCTTCAGCGCCAATTGTTCTTCCTGTCACATAGGCGGAGGTAACATTCTGGTTGCCGAAAAAACTTTAGCCAAAGAAGCATTATCAAAATACTTGGCAGATTATAACACTGACTCCATTCAGGCAATTATTCATCAAGTGCAGAATGGTAAAAATGCCATGCCTCCCTTCAAAAATAAATTAACTTCTGAAGAAATTTTGGATGTCGCTGCTTATGTTTTTCAACAAGCAGAACAAGGTTGGTGATTATAGCACTATCCTTCTAGCCTTCATTTCCAAAACTAAACATTAGCCTGTTGACGCTGATAAAGAGACCAATACAAACCTTTCTGCTGTAAAAGTTGAGTGTGAGTACCGCGTTCAGCAATTACACCTTTCTCCATCACTACAATTAAATCAGCGCGCTTGAGTGGTGCAAAGCGGTGAGCAATCAGAAATACTGTGCGATTTGCCGAAACTCGTTGCAGATTTTGTAGTACCTGCTGTTCAGTTTCGCTATCCAAAGCACTCGTCGCCTCATCCAAAATTAAAATCGGAGCATCAGATAAAAACAACCGTGCCAAAGCAATTCGTTGTCGCTGTCCTCCAGACAAAGCCGTACCTCGCTCACCGACATTTGTCTCGTAACCGAAGGGCAATTGACTGATAAAATCATGAGCTACAGCCAATCTTGCGGCTTCTACTACCTGTTCAGCCGTAATATTGGGATTGCCCAAAGTAATATTTTCTAAAATTGAACCATTAAACAAAAAGTCCTCTTGTAAGACCACCCCAATTTGTTGCCGCAGTGATGCTAAATCTGCACTCTTAATATCAAAACCATCAATTAAGATGCGTCCCGATTCAATTTGATACAACCGTTGCAACAACTTCGACAGTGTACTTTTACCTGAGCCACTACGTCCGACTATCCCAACAAACTGTCCTGGTTGCACATCAAAAGTAATCCCTCGTAACACAGGTTCAGTATGGGCTTGGTAACGGAAAAATACCTGTTCAAAATTCACTTGCCCTTTTAATCTTGGTAAGACTAATCCTGTACCTAGTTCCGCTTCTGGGGCAGTGTTGAGAATATCACCAATTCTATCGACTGATAGTAATACTTGTTGCAGATTTTGCCAGAGTTGTACCAAACGTAATAGTGGTTCTGTCACTCGTCCCGATAACATCTGAAAAGCAACTAATTGACCAATGGTAAGTTGTTGACCAATTACTAACTTTGCACCCACCCAGAGAATTAGTAAGGTAGAAAAATTGGTGAGAAAGTCACCGATATTACTGCTGATATTAGATGTAGTTGAGGCTTTGAAACCAGTGCGGATAAATCGGGCAAATAAACCTTCCCAACGTTCCCGCGCTACGGGTTCAGCTGCATGGGCTTTTACAGAATGAATGCCTGTAATTGTTTCGACCAAAAATGATTGACTGTCGGCACTGCGGTTAAAGGTTTCGTTCAGCCAGTTGCGTAAAATTGGTGTGGCAAAAATCGTTAAAATGGCAAACAAAGGCAACACCGCCAAGGCCACAAAAGTTAAAGGGATGTTGTAGTAAAACATCAATGCCAGATAGACAACGGCAAAGATGCTGTCAAGGATGACAGTTAAAGCTGTACCTGTGAGAAATTGCCTGATTTGTTCCAGTTCTTGAACACGGGCGACAGTATCACCCACCCGCCGAGATTCAAAATAAGCTAAAGGCAAGCGCATGAGATGGCGGAATAGCTGTGCCGATAAACTTAAATCTAAGCGTCGAGCAGTATGGGTAAAGATAAATAGGCGCAAAGTGCCAAGTATCGCCTCAAAGCAAGCAATTAACAATAAAGCGATCGCCATCACATCCAGGGTAGGCAAACTTTCCTGCACCATCACCTTATCGATCACGACCTGGGTAATCAGGGGCGTACCTAAGCCGAATAGCTGTAGTGTAAAGGATGCCAGCAGAACTTCCCCTAATAATCCCTTATATTTCCAAACAGCCGGAATAAACCAACTGAGGTTAAATTTTTCTTGTTTGTTAATCAGTTCTACTTGCCAAAGTTGCCCATCCCAGGCATCTTCGACAATTGATTGTGGTAGAGTCTCACATATTTGCCCTAAATTTAGGGGGTTGGCAATAATTAAGCGTGAACCTTTAACGGCATAAACAACTACCCAACTGGGTTGGGGTTGAGTTTCGCTTTGCCATAACATCAGTGCCGGAAATGAAAGTTTGGGTAATTCGTCCCAACTAATTTGGAGTCGCCGCAATACTAGTCCAAGTTTTTCCGCAGCTTCAACAATTTGTTTGGAGTTTTGTCCCCGCAGTTGTCGTTGTACCCATTCGAGTTGCACGGGGTTGTCTAGTTGTTGCGCCACCATTGTCAGACAGGCGGCGGCGGTGTTGCTGTGGGCAATGAAAGGATAATTTGATGTGTCTGGAGTACGGTTGAGTAATTCTTGTAGAGTTGGCTGCTGAGTTTCTGGAGGGCTAACGGTGGCGGCTGGTAGAGGCTGTTGTGGTTCGAGGCTGGGTTGGTTTTGAGTATTAATTTGTGCTGGTTCTGCGGTGGAACCAGAGAAGAATTGTGCAATTTCGGGAGTGCTAAATTCTTTCCACAGGGCGCTGTCCCAACAGGCGACAATGACTTCTTTACTGGCGGCTACGGCTTTGCAGTCTACTGCGATTGTGTAAAGGTCACCGAACCAGTCGCCAGTTTGCAAGGCTGCTAGGGCAAGACTATCTTGTTCTTGTCTCAGTCTGACTTTCCCTGAGACTATGTAATATTGGTAGCCGCGTTTTTGCGTTGACCAGATTTTTTCTCCTAATTGGTAGCGATGGATAATTACCTGATGACGCAATCTTGCTTGTTGTTCGCTACTTAGCCAGCATAATGGCCCTTGATTCCACGGTATTTCTGCTATAGCGTTGATTTCTAAAGATTCATTATCCAGGGGTGTTAACCCATTTGTAATTTCACTGTTAGCTTTTGAATTTTCTCTGCTAGCCATTTTTCAAATAACTCATTTTGTAATGCTTGTTGTAGTTGAGTATCTTCTAAAGACGCTGGCAGAAATTGTTCTACGCGAAACAAACCAAAACGTCCTTCTAGTTCTACTGGCCCTACTAATTGCCCAGAACTGGCAACATCAATTGCCGCCCGTAATGTGTCTGGCATTGTGCCACGGCTGATTGCTCCCATCATGCCGTTCATGATGCGATCTTCTGTGAGGGAATATTCTCTGGCTAGTTGTTCAAAACTGCCTCCTTCTTCGATTTGTGTTCTGAGTTCTTCACAAAGTTCTTGGCTTTCAACAATAATGCGAGAGATAACAACCCGATCTAAAAAAATTTTTCTTTCAATAAAGTACTCAGGAATGCTAGTTTGAGTGACTACTGTTTTGAGTTTTTCTAATTTAAAACCCAAGGTAATTGATGAATGAAATGTTTCATAATCTGTACCATTTGTTTGTAACCATTCTTGAAAAGTTTGTGGTTGAGTTAGTTGATTTTTTAACCGAAAGTCAATAACTGCTTGTTCTGTTAAAGCTGGGTTGATATCTAAATCATCTCTAGTTTGGATTTCTTGCTCAATCACATACTGACGGAGAATATCGCCAATAAACTGTGATAATTTGCCAGAAGCTTGCAGATATTTTACTGCCTGTGTGATTGAGAGTGGATGATCATTTATTGACAGAAATGATAAAGATTCCATGAATTAACTCAAGAAAAACAGCTAAAATTTCATAATTGACGGCTACCTGAACTGTGTCAGGAGTCAGCATAGGAAATTATGGCAACTACACTGTTAATGTGTTACCTAAAAATATGTTTAAATTCCACTAGTTAACTAGCCGATCGCAATTGTCCACAACCAAGCAAAGAGGATGGCGGTGATCGCACCAATTAACGTATTTAAAATATTGACTAGTTCATTCGTCAGCCAAGTATATTTAGTTTGCAGTGTGGCTCCAATGACACTTTCTAAATTGGTTGCAATGAAAGCCGCTAAGATACACCACAAAATCCCCAGTGAGTCGATCAATCCTACTGCCCAACCAACGCAGGCGATCGCGATCGATGCCACCACACCAGCTAATGTTCCTTCTAAACTAACTGCGCCTTCTGTACCTCGCGGTACTGGTTGCAGTGTGGTAATTAAAAATGTACTTTTACCATAGGCTTTCCCGACTTCGCTGGCTGATGTGTCAGATAGCTTGGTGCTAAAACTCGCTACATAGCCCAACAATAGCAGGGACACAGGATGGGGAACTAGAGACTGGGAATTAGCTACTATAAATCCCGAATTGATGATTCCTACACCCAAAGCACATAATGCTGCGGTTAATGCTGAACCCCAAACATTTTCCGGGCCTCTTGCACCAGAACGTTTTTCGGCTATACCTTGCGCTTCTTTCTCTGCCATACCAATGCGCGTCACTCCTGAACCCACCAGGAAATAAAACGCCACTACTAGATATCCTTGCCAACCTACAGTTCCCCAAACTAGTACACCCAGTATCCAGGCGTGAAATAACCCCGCTGGGGTGAGCAGCTTTTTCGGAGCAATCCAAACTAAACCCAATAAAATGGCGTTTAATCCTACTCCCACTAACCAGGGATTCGCAGAGTCAATTAAAGGTAACATTAGCAGTGAATCACAAGTAATGTTGTCATTGGCAGCATATCAACAGAATAACCAATTTTCGACCTTAGATGTTACCTCTCATTCTTTAATTTTAAAAGTGCATAGATTCTCTTACTTTTACTAGTGGTGAGAGAAAAAACAGGCAAGACAAAGAACAAATTTTTTAGCTAGAACAAGTCAGGAGTCATACCGTTTCACTTTAAGTTTGATACAAATAGACCGCAGGGGGCAGGGGGCAGGGGGAAAGAATGAAAAACCCATAAATTTGTATCATTTTTTTTCGTGAAATGGTATCAGAAGCATAATTTCTGTTGTTAATTTTTAGTTTTGTAGCGCATAACCTTAAAAGCTGCTGTAAATATCGCTATCAGCATATAAGTGACAGCAATATAAAACTGTGTTGCACTTAACCACAAATAAGTTTTTAGCGCATAAATTGTAGATATAGCAGGTTACAGCTTACAGAGTTAATTTCTTAATTACCTTGGCTATACATATAGTACAAATCTAGTAAACATTAGTTATGAGTCAACCTATATTCCATCTGGCTTTTCCGGTTAGTGATATCCAACAGACAAAAGCTTATTATGTCGATGGTTTGGGCTGTATTCCTGGGCGGGAAAACCCTCACGCGCTGATTCTCAATCTTTACGGTCACCAACTAGTAGCACACACTACCAAAGAAATTTTAACTAGACAACGTACTATATATCCCAGACACTTTGGGTTAATTTTTACTCAGGAAAATGACTGGGAAAACTTGTTAAATAAAGCACAAGTACACCAACTTTTGTTTCGGGAAGAAGCGAAGGATCGCTTTGTTGGCTCTCCTTTAGAGCATCGGACTTTCTTTTTAGAAGATCCTTTTTATAATTTGCTGGAGTTTAAATATTACCGCTATCCAGAGGCGATATTTGGTAGTTATGAGTATACCCAAATTGGCGATCGCTCTTAAAATTAGCACTTACATATAAAAACGCAAAATCAAGTTTTGGGTAAGGATGTAGGAGTTTAAGTATCCAAAAACCCCTTACACTCTTTCACCCCTAAGCCCAGTCTCCATCGACAATCTTTGTGCGTCATTCCGGTTAATATTCCGCATTGGTTCGGCTAAGGCTGTGGCGACTGCGGCTAAACTCCTAGAGTCGGTTAACATCCAAGGGTGCGATGCTGCGGGGATAATTACTTCTGTACCTATGGGCATTTGCGAACTTTTTGCTGGCACAATCATCAAATCATAAGGTGTCCAAATTGAGGTAAAGTTCAATTGCTTGAGCATTACAGCGTCAGAGTTTAAATCCTTGAGGAAGTTACTGTGAGGACGCATTTGTTCACAACCTGGCCGCCAAGAACCATAAGCCACTACAGTTCCATAATGAGGGGATGAAATGGTGATAAACCGCTGTACGCGCTCAATTCCTTGCAGTCGTTGGACATAATAACGACTGACAATTCCGCCCATACTGAAACCAACTATATCTAGTTTTTGTTCTGGTTCAAAGGTCACATTAATATAATCAGCTACTTGCTGCGCCAACACATCCAGACCCACATCACCGTTATTAGGTACTAAATTTAGAGCATACACAGACCAACCCTTATCTTGTAAATAATTTTGCATTTTGCGGAATACTGCTTCTGTATCCCCAATACCGTGTATTAATAAGACTGGGTTGTGCGTTTGATTAATTTTGTTCATTGGCTGATTCACTTGCATGAGTCTGTCAAAAATCTAGCTGAGTTATCTTGCTATCTGTGAATGAGCTATGACACTCACATCACTGGTTTGATCTGATATTTGCTTCACAGTTATTTATATATTTACTCAAGCTGAAATGTTAATTTTTATTAAGCCAACTTTCATAATCTTGCTTATAGTTACAGTAAAATTTAATAATGAGTCTTGATATATACGGGCGGCAAGTGCCTGAAAAATCAAAGACATTTGCTCTGTAGTCTTACTCCAGTGTTGCTCAAACACTAAACTATAAAGCTAGTGAAAGTAATAGTACAGCGCAAAAAAATGTAGCATTAAGCTGCAATTTTTAACATTACGGTCAGATTTACAGAATTATAGAAGGCAGGAGAAATTCTAATGTTCGGTTTTATCAAAAATTTAATTGCTGGGATTTTAGGCTTCTTCACAGGCCTATTAGGTGGCAAAAAGAAAAAAAATGGGGGCTACTACTTACAATTAGATGAGAGTGGTGCAGAAGTAACTCCAGCACCAGCACCTAAAGCCACACCAGCACCTAAAGCTGCACCAGCAGCAACCTCTAATGGTACAAAAGCTACAGCAAAAGCGCCTGAACCAGCGAAAAAACCCGCCGCTGCTCCAAAAGCAGCCAAAGTAGAAGCATCTAAAAATGGCAAAGCTGCACCAGCTGAACCAGCAAAGGCTCCCGCGGCGGTAGCTGTGAAGAAAGAACCAACCGAAACAACATTTGCACCCAAATATTTAACGCCTACTGCTACCAATGGTCGCCGCCGTCCAGGCGCTAATATGAGTTCTTTCTTAGACATGGCCAGTCAAGTTAAAACTCCTAACCAAGCTTAGTGATTCAATTTTCATTGTGAGCGATCGCCGAGCATTTATGAAATACTAATCCGCTGTACAACTGAAAAGCAGCATCCCAATTTGTCGGTTCTCGGCGAAACAGATGTATGTGGGGTGTGATATTGTTTAATATTTCTGTTTGATCTAAAATCGTCTCCGCAAAAGGTGTGAAATCTGACCAAAGCTTCACTTGTGGTAAATGCTGCTCTAACCAGTTGAGTACTTGATTCCAGTTAATTCTGATAGTATTTTGACTAGGTTGGGCAGCAATTTCTACACCTTGTTGGAAATCATAACTATGATCAGACAGTCGCAGAATGCAGCGTCGCCCAGGTATGTGTAAGTCACAAAACTGAGCATAGTCTTGAGTTTGAGTTTTCCGTTCTAGCTTGTGACGCGCATCAATATCGACAACTTCCTCAAAAATCGGTAATAGTCCAACTACTCTAGCTTGTACTTCTGACCAATTAAAAGTTAAAGAACCAAGTTGATTAGTTTGGTTGCGACAAGTAACAGTAGCTTGTTGAGCAGATTCCGCAAAATATTCGACTTGATAAACTTGTATTTGTTGAACTGCGGCGATTGTTGTCCAAAAACAAGGAATTCCCGCTGCTTTTAGCTGTTCACCATAGAATTTCAACGCTCCCACTTGTCCAGAGCGATAGAGTTTCCAACTCCGGCTGGGGAGAATTAGCCTGGCGGTATAAGGATCTAGCTGCATAATTTGAGCAAATTTAGCCGCAACTGTAGACTTTTGCTCCTGATTCAAGGGTTCTAGTACGAGTACTCCTGGTTCACTACTGTTAGGCTCGGCTGTAGCTTTAGCAATAGCGCGTTGTCTTTCTTCTTGTTCAACTTCTTGGAGGCGTTGCAAGCCTTGACGTGCTTGGGTAACGATTTTGGTATTGGTGGTACTCCGCAACAACTGGCGATAAATTTTCTCAGCATCCTGTCGTTTATGAGATACTTCGTAAAGTCTGCCAAGATAAAATTGCACCCAAGGATTATCAGGTGATTCTTTTAACAGTTGTTGGAGTAATTTTGCAGCTGTGTGATAATCTTTACGGTCAAAAGCGATCGCAACACGCTCAATCATAATTTATTTCCCTGCATCCCCGCGTTTGCTTGGATTGACGCGAGATATATCATTTATACTTTATACGCTGCGGTAACTATGGATAAAGCCACAATAGGTGCAGTAACAGCGCGGAGGACACGACGACCGAGGGATACGGCTTGAAAGCCAGATGCGATCGCATTTTCAATTTCTGCTTCTGTCCACCCACCTTCGGGGCCTGTAGCAATAATTAGTTCTTGCTCATTTTTCCTTTTTCCGTTCTTGGGTAAGCAATTAAGTAAGTGAGGATAATTACCACGTGCCTCACAGATATACTGCTGACTATTGACCATTGACCCTTGACTATTGACCCTTGACATAAAAGTCACTGGTTCTAAAATTGTCGGTACAAAAGCTCGCTCTGATTGTTCAGCGGCTTCCGCGGCGATGCGTCGCCAACGTTCGAGTTTTTGGGGACTAGGATGAAGGAGAGTGCGATCGCTCATCACCGGAGCAATACAAGTTACACCAATTTCCGTACAGCAGCGGACAACTTCATCAAAGCCATTGCCTTTGGGCAAGGCTATTATCAACGTAATTGATACAGGTAGTTCTGTTTCTACGGAAAGTGATTCTAAAACCTGAGCTTGTTCCCCTGTTAGCTGCGCCAACCACCATTTACCCATACCATCCATTGCAATAAAGCGATCGCCCTCACGCAAACGCAAGACACGTCCGAGATAATGTAGTTGTTGGGATGTAAGTAAAATTTGGTCTTGTTGAAATTGAGAAAGTGCGATCGCAATTCTTTGTAGTTGAGCCATGCTAAATTACTTATGTCCAGAGGAAATAGGCAAAAATGTTTTTGCCTGTACTAGACAATGTTTGCACCAGATACTGGTTTTTTCCCATCTTCAGCAGCGTTCAACTGGATTCGCTTAATTTCCACCTTCAGCCCATTTTCTGGACGTAACGTAATTGAAGGCTGCGGTACAATTGGATGTTCTGGCACTAAATCTATTTGGAAGCTTTGAGCAATCGTCGCTAGTAATAAAGCCGCTTCCATCTGAGCGAAACCTTTACCAATGCAAATTCTTGGCCCATCACCAAAAGGAATATATACTCCTTTTGGTAGTTGTTTTTCTAACTCTTCTGTCCAGCGTTCTGGTTGAAAAACTTCGGGGTTCTCAAAATATTTGGGATGACGGTGCATTACCCATTGGCTAATCATGATTGATGTACCTTGGGGAATTTCGTAATCGCCAATTTGCGTATCTACTGCGGCTTCTCGTCCCATCAGAGATACAGGAGGATATAAGCGCATTGATTCTTTGATTACTTGCTGTGTATAAACTAACTTTCCTAGGTCTTCGAGAGTTGGTAACTTTCCTTGTAGGACTTGACAAAGTTCTGATTGTAATTTTTCTCGGACTTCGGGATTTTGTGATAAAAGCATCCACGTCCAAGATAAAGTATTGGCAGTAGTTTCATGACCCGCCAACATTAAGGTAGCGACTTCATCCCGCAGCAATTTATCATCCATCTGCTGACCTGTTTGTTCGTCTTTCGCTTCCATTAACATCGTCAACAAATCATTCGTTTTTTCTTTGCTATTGCGCCGTTGTTGAATCAGTTTGTAGATAGCTTCATCCATTTGAGCAATAGCCTGACGATAACTGATGTTTTCTGGTCTAGGGAACCACTCCCACACGAGAAAATTTTGCTTGCGCTTACTTTCAAACCAGTTCATTGCTACATCCAGTGCATGAGCCACCACCTTGGCTTCGCCTCCATCGACCTCAGCGCTAAATATGCACTTCATCACAATTTCTAAAGTCAACCGCATCATATCTGCATGGATATCATGGGTTTCACCATCGCCCCAACGTTGCAGCATCTGGTTGGTGTAATCCACCATAATTTGGCTATAGACATTAATTCGCTTTTGGTGAAATACTGGTTGAGCAAGACGACGCTGCCAAAACCAAGATTCGCCTTCTGCTGTTAATAAACCTTCTCCTAGGAGAGTTTTTAAACTACGTAAGCCTCGGCTTTTAATAAAATCAGTGCGATTTTTGAGAACTTCTTCTATGTAGTCGGGGTTAGTGACTAAACAAGCAGATGTTAACCCCAACTGCAAGGGAACAATATCACCATAATCACGACAACGGCTGAGAAATCCTAACGGATCTTGCCCCAGTTGCTGGAGATGACCAACAATAGAATTAACTGGCGGTGCTGATAACTCAAATACATCTTGAGACATAGGAAAAATCCTTGAGGTTTGTATCTCTTCAAGAAGAGTAATTCACTATTAATATAAAAATCTTCAATATACAGAGGGATTTAAGTATGTCGGTAGAAATAAAAGCTTTGTCATTTGATTGATGGAAATCTTAAACTTCTGATCCTCTCTGCACCTGGAGCGACTCTGCATAAAACAATTAATTCACGAAGCCAAACTAACAACAGAATTATTAGTTAATTTGCCATCTTCCATATAGACAATGCGATCGGCAATATCCAGAATTCGATTATCGTGAGTTACCAGTAAGATAGTGCAGCCTTGTTCTTTGGCTAATGTCTGCATCAAATTGACAACATCTCGCCCAGATTTACTATCTAAAGCCGCCGTGGGTTCGTCAGCCAGAACAATTTGCGGATTGTTGACTAAAGCCCGCGCGATCGCTACTCTTTGTTTTTGTCCTCCAGACAAATCATCAGGATAATAGTTCAGACGATGACCTAAGCCAACTAAGTCCAGCATTTGTGCCGAACGTTCTAGCATCTGTTTTACTGACAAATGATGATGTAATTCTAAAGCCATTCTGACGTTTTGGACAGCAGTTAAGCTATTGTGTAAGTTGTGTGCTTGAAATATATAGCCGTTGTGTCTGCGGGCTAAATTCAATTCTGTTGCATTAGCGCCGCAAAGTTCTTGTTTTAAAACTTTCAAACTCCCACCAACTTGAGCCGAACGCAGTCCCCCAATTAAGGTGAGTAAGGTAGTTTTGCCAGAACCAGAAGGCCCTGTCATAATTACAATTTCACCAGTATTAATCTCTAGATTAATATCAAATAAAACTTGTTTTTGTAATTGGCCTTTACCAAAGTAATGGTTGAGATTTTGAATAGAAATTACAGGTTCGTTAACCATAATATTAAATAGCCGTCAAGAATTGGGTACACAAAGATTGACAAAAATGACACTCAGTACTTTTGTTAAAACATATCAGCCGGGTCAGCAGATTGCAGTTTACGAGTTGCGATCGCTCCAGAAATGCCACACATAATAATCGTTAAAATCAACACCATCGTTGCTCTAGAAAGGTTCATGGCAATGGGTAGGGCAGTGGCATTGGCAGCTAATTGATAAAGTCCAATGGGTAAAATAAAACCGGGGATAAAGCCTAAAAATGCCAAAATAATTGCTTCTTCAAAAACTACTGTGAGTAAATATTGATTACGATATCCCATTGCTTTGAAGGTGGCATATTCTTTCAGGTGACTGTTAACATCTGTTGAAAGTACCTGATAAACAATCACCACACCTACGACAAATGCCATCCCTGTTCCCAAGCCAAAAATAAATCCAATAGGACTTTCTTTTTGCCAATAACTTTCTTCAAAGGTGATATATTCTTGATGTGTAAAAACTTTAACATCATTGGGAAGATAAGCCGCTAATTCCTTGGCTACCTGCTGGGAATCATATCCAGGTTTGAGCTTAATTAATCCTAAGTTGACGCTGGCGGCTTCTCTGCGAGGGAAAAAATGCAAGAAGGTTTGGTCACTGCCAATTAAAATTCCATCAGCACCAAAAGATGCGCCTAATGTAAATAATCCACTAATGGTAACTGTCCGGCGCTCAATTTCCGTGGTGACAGTTTTTCCTTGCTCAACTTGCGCGATCGCCTGTTGATAATTTCCTCTAGAATTGCGATCGAATAAAACTCTATCTGGGAGCTTAACTTTATTTAATTGCTCATTCACTTCTGGCAAGTTTAATGCAGGTTGTTCTGGAGAAAAACCGATCACTTGCATGGATGTATCTTTGCGCGTTTCTGGATGTTTCCAAGTAATTGTGTTGGAATAAAACGCTTGGGTGATTTGGACTCCGGGAATATCTTTGGCTTGATACAAACGTCGGCGGGCAAATGTCCCTAAATTTTGCGTATTTCGGGCTTGGGGACTGACTAACACAATATCTGCATTCAAGCTGCGGCTGAGTTTTGTGTTGCTATCATACAAAGCACTTTGAAAACCCATCTGCATAAACATCAGCACATCAGCAAAAGCAATCCCTGATAATGCAACGAGAAGCCGTCCTTTTTCTTTGCTTAGTTGCAGCCATCCCAGGGGTGTCCGTCGTTGAAATTGCTCGATAAATGCAATCATTGTTCGATTTCGGCTGTAATTTGCAAGTTGGTAAATTTAGCGGCTTTTTTACTGGAGGCGGTATCTAAAGCGATATGCACTTCCACTACTCTGCCATCAATATTGGTGCTGGGGTCGGTGTTGACAACATTTTGCCGTTTGACTTGAGAATCAATACGTTCTACTTTTCCGAGTAGTTCACCGGGAATAGAATCGCTACTAACGCGCACTTTTTGCCCGACTTTGACTTTACTAATGTCGCTTTGATAAACTTCGGCAACTGCATACATCTGCTGAGTTTGACCAATTTCCACAATGCCATCATTGCCAACTACTTCGCCTGCGTGGGTATGAATTTCTAAAATTTCCCCATTCATGGGCGATCGCACATAAGCTTGATCAAGTTCGGCTTTGGCTTGCTTCATCGCCGCAACAGCCCGATCAATTTCGGCTTGGTTTTGTTTCACATCCACCGGACGGACTTCTGCTATTCGCTCTAAATTAGCTTTGGCTTGATTGAGTTGCGCTGGACTAGTTGATTGAATTCGTTCTAATACTGCTTGTGCTTCTTGCAAACTTTTTTGTGCGGTATCTAACGCTAACTGTCTGCTGTCTCGATCTGACGCTGAAATTGCACCCTGTTCATACAAAGATTGATAACGGTTGTACTGTCTCAAAGCATTTGTTTGTTCTGATGTTAACCGCGCGACGGTTGCAGCTTGAGCATCAATATCACCTAAGCGCTGTGCTTCCAGACGCGCTATTTCCGCACGTTGAGCATTGATTTCGCCCGTTTTTGCCCCGGCTTTGGTAATTGCCATTTTGGCTTGGGCAACTTTCACATCTTCCTGCGCTTGCTGATAAGCAGCGAATAAGCGATCGCGGCTGTCTAAAATCGCAATCACTTGTCCTTTGGTGACGCGATCGCCTTGTTTCACTAGCAATTGGTCTACTCGATTACCGCTATTTGCGGTCGGTGCTGACAGTTTAATGATTTCTCCCTGGGGTTCTAACCGTCCCAAGGCTGTCACTGTTGTGATTTGCGGTGAACTGATGGCGGCGTTTTGATTCTCTACTTGTTGCTTTGATGGCGATTGGGATAGTAGATAAGCAGAAACCCCACCCGCAACAATCAGCGCCGTCGCACCTAACCCTATCCATTGACGAACTGTAGCTGAAGAAGCTTTGGCTGGTAAGTTTTGCAGCATTTCGCAAGCCCCTAATTTCTTGATATTAATTCGTAAAACTAAACTGTTTTGTTTCGTCTATTTGAAATTAAACGAAACTGTTTCGTCGTGTCAAGGGTATACTAGAAATTAGGTGAATTACTAGGAAACCTGACGCAGAAAAACAGTCTGTTGAGGCTGGGTGTAGGGGCATAAGTCAATATGGTTCAGTTAACGTTTTAATCTTCTGAAGATCCCCCCAACCCCCTTAAAAAGGGGGCTAAAAACTCTCTATTACCCCCTTTTTAAGGGGGTCGCCGTAGGCGGGGGGATCTTAACTGAACCGTATTGGGGTATAAAGGTGTAAGATTTTTGCTCATATAGAAACCCTGTATAACCCTAGAGTTTTCTCGCTGCGTGAGTGTTGTTAGGGATTCGTTAATCTGTTTGTCCCTCATAAGTCATGAAATCCAAAAATGTTGAGCGCGATTTATCACCAGAAAAGACGGAAGCTATTTTAGATGGAGCAATGCAAGAGTTTTTAGAACACGGCTATGCGGCTGCCAGAATCGATAAAATTGCTGTAGCGGCTGGTGTTTCTAAAGCGACAATTTATCGGCGCTTTCCTGATAAAGAAAGCTTATTTACAGGACTCATGCAGCAATTAGCTTGCAAAAAAGAGCTTTTTAATTCAACTCAACTTCAATCTGCACAAGGAGATGTCACTGCTTTCTTAAAATCATTGGCAAATAAGATGCTGAATAATGTTGCCGATGATCCACAAGTTCTGACATTTTTGCGGATTATTATTGGTGAGTCAGGGCGTTTTCCAGAATTAGCACGCGCATTTGTGCAGAATATTGAAAAACCGATACTGGAAGCAATGACACAATATCTAGCTTCTCACCCTGAACTAGAACTACCAGATCCGGAAGTTGCAGCACGAGCCTTTATGGGAACCCTCATTCATTTCGTCATCCTGCGAGATGTTCTGCACAGTGGCGATATTGTCCCAATGGAACGCGATCGCCTGGTTGATCAGCTAGTCAAACTAATTATTAAATAAACACTACAACAGCTAATGAAATTTTTCTCTTAATCAGCCATCAAGTCTTGAAGTGAACCAAGGGTTATGCAAAAATTGGAGTCTTTGGCATCCGCATCTGAGGAATTGAGACATGGCGCGTCTAGCACTGCTGAGTGTATCTAATAAAACTGGTTTAATTGACCTAGCCCGTAGCTTGGTAGAAGAATTTGGCTTTGATATCATCAGCAGTGGGGGAACAGCCAAAGCCCTCAAGGATGCAGGAATACCCGTGACTAAGGTTTCTGATTACACAGGTTCACCGGAGATTTTAGGTGGACGGGTGAAAACGCTACATCCGCGCATTCATGGTGGAATTTTGGCACGCCGGGATGTACCTCAAGATATTACAGATTTAGAAAATAACCAAATTCGCCCGATTGATTTGGTAGTGGTGAATCTTTATCCCTTTGAGGAGACAATTGCTAAACCAGGGGTGACTTTAGCGGAAGCTGTGGAACAAATTGATATTGGTGGCCCGGCGATGTTAAGGGCATCATCAAAGAATTTTGCTCATTTGACGGTTTTATGTGACCCAGCACAGTATGATGAATATCTGCAAGAGCTACGGCAAAATAACGGAGTAGCTTCCTTAGAATTTCGCCAACAAGCAGCTTTGAAAGGATTTTTACATACAGCAAGTTATGATCAGGCGATCGCATCTTATCTTGCAGGTACACAACAACATACAGTCAGCGGTACTGAGTTACAATCTCTGCGTTACGGTGAGAACCCCCATCAAAGTGCAGCTTGGTATCAAACTGGCGCTACACCGACAGGCTGGGCAGCCGCCAAGAAATTGCAAGGTAAGGAACTCAGTTACAATAACTTAGTTGACTTAGAAGCAGCGCGGCGAATTATTGCAGAGTTCACTGACACGCCAGCCGCGACAATTATTAAACATACCAATCCCTGTGGTACAGCTTTAGGAGATACCATTGTGGAAGCTTATCAAAAGGCTTTTAATGCTGATTCTACTTCGGCGTTTGGCGGAATTGTCGCCCTCAACCGTCCGATTGATGCAGCTACAGCCAGCGAGTTGACTAAAACCTTTTTAGAATGTGTAGTTGCGCCTGACTGTGATGCAGAAGCGCAAAAAATTCTCTCAAAGAAAACTAACGTGCGGGTTTTGACATTAGCAGATTTGAGTAGTGGCCCGAAAACTTTAGTCAAACAAATTGCAGGTGGTTTCTTAGTGCAAGCTGCGGATGATATTGTGGCTGATACGAGTAAATGGCAAGTGGTGACAGAACGTCAGCCTACAGCTGATGAGTTAGCAGAATTGCTGTTTGCGTGGAAAGTATGCAAACATGTTAAATCTAATGCCATCGTAGTCACAAGCGATCGCACTACTCTTGGTGTCGGTGCTGGACAAATGAACCGCGTTGGTTCTGCGAAAATCGCTCTAGAACAAGCTGGAGATAAAGCTAAAGGCGCAACTCTCGCCAGTGACGGATTTTTCCCCTTTGATGATACTATCAGAGCCGCCGCCGCCGCTGGAATTACCGCCATTGTCCAACCAGGTGGTAGTTTGCGTGACCAAGATTCCATCAAAGCTGCTAATGAATTAGGTTTGGTGATGGTGTTGACAGGAGTACGTCACTTTTTACACTAATTGGGATTGACGTACAAGGGTGGGGATTGGATGTAAGAGTTTTGGAATATAAGCTAATCGTCATTTAAGTTGCACCATGTTCATGGTAATAAAAGCTGCAAACCCTCTCCCCTGCTCCCTGCTCCCCTGCGGCCTCAATGTGCAAATTAAATGCTTAACAGCTTACCGCCACACCCAGCCACAACCCAAAATTTTGGGTGCTAATTGAATCTAGATAGTGCAGTTGTAAAACTGTCACTAATAACACTTGCCCTTCTCTAACTATAGTGTTATTCTCTAGTTGTGTGAGGAGCAAGTTGAAATTAAAAAGCGTCTGGGGTGGAAACACGGCAACACTCCCAGGCGCTTTTTATTATTTATCATTCTTGCTTATGCGAATTATATTAGCAATTACTGCTGCTAATTCTGCGGGTTCGATAGGCTTGGTGAGGTGTTGCTGAAAGCCTGCGGAAATAATCTTTTGAGAGTTAGCTTCGCCAGCAAAAGCAGTTAAAGCGATCGCAGGTAAAGTACTAGCTGAAGTTGTACTTCTCACCTGCTGAATCAGCATATAGCCATCCATTGTGGGCATACCAATATCACTTAGTAGTAAATGTGGTTGGGTTTTAGCGATCGCTTGCAGTGCTTCTTGAGCTGAGTTTACCGCTTGGACTCTAGCACCATACTGTTCCAAAATAAAAGTTAGTAAATTTAAAGTATCAACATCATCATCAACAATGACTATTTGGACACCTTGAAGATTGGGTGTATTTTCGATTACAGGATAATCTGTTAATGTTTCAGTCGCAGTCACCATTAAAGGTAACTTTACGGTAAAGGTTGCACCTAAATTCTCTCCGGGACTGGTGACTTGCACAGAACCACTGTGGAGTTCTACAAGATGACGCACAATTGCTAATCCTAGTCCTAGTCCACCAAACTTTCTAGTTGTAACCTCATCGGCTTGGCGGAAGCGGTCAAAAACGAATGGAAGAAACTCTGCACTAATACCTTTACCTGTATCAGTAACTTGAATTTGGGCAAAATTGCCAACTTTTTCTAGTCGTAGTTGTACCCATCCGCCTTCTGGTGTAAACTTGACGGCATTTGTGAGTAAGTTCCAAATAATTTGCTGTAAGCGGTTGGGGTCGCCTTCAACTTTCACTTCACTAATAGCAAACTCAGTGTGCAGGTGAATTGATTTGGTTTCAGCCGCTAGACGTACAGTTTCTAATGCAGACTCAATGGTAGTTACTAAGTCAACTGTACAGAGATTCAAACTGAGCTTACCCCGCAGAATCCGCGACACATCGAGTAAATCTTCGATTAACCGCGCTTGTAATTTGGCATTGCGCTCAATAGTTTCTAGAGCTTGGGTTGTCTTGGCTGCATCTAATCTGCGACTCTTGAGTAGTTTTGCCCAACCGAGAATGGGATTCAGAGGCGATCGCAATTCATGAGAGACAATTGCTAAAAAGTCATCTTTCATACGGTTGGCTCTTTCAAGTTCTATTCGGGCTGTGCGTTCCCGTTCCAATGCTTGCGCCCGTTCTTCAACCACCAACTTCTGTTCATGAATATCCGTACATGAACCAAACCATTTGATGATTTGGCCGTTTTGATTTCGTAATGGAAATGCTAATCCTAAATGCCAACGATATTCGCTATCAACAGCACGACGCAGACGAAATTCAATTTCATACTTTTTCCCCGTTTGCAAGCAATCTTGCCAGATGTTTATCGTACTCTCCACATCATCGGGATGTAAAATATCTAACCAGCCTTCTCCTTGGGCTTGTTCTAAGGTTTTACCTGTGTAGTCATACCAGCGTTGATTAAAATATTCATGGTAGCCATCTGGTTGGGTAATCCAAAACATTTGCGCCATTGTGTCTGCTAATGTGCGGAACATCAATTCGCTTTGCCGTAATGCGGCTTCGGCTTGTTTACGATTGGTAATATCTAAATCAACACCCACCATGCGGATTGGCTTGCCTGTTTGGTCATAAAATACACAACCTCTGACAATTGCCCACCGAATTTGACCATCAGGTTTAATAAATCGACATTCAAGATTGTATTCTTCTCTTTCGTAAATAGCACGATGAATTGCTTGTTCCACCAAAGTCACATCATCGGGATGAATCATGGCAGCAAATGTTTCATATCTGCCATCAAAAGTCCCAGGCATTATCCCAAAGATGCGTTCTAAATTAGTAGACCAGTGAATTTCTCCCTTAACAATGTTCCAGTCCCAAGTACCCATATCAGCGGCTTCTAAAGCCAAATTCAGACGATTCTGACTTTCTTGCAACGCTGTTTCTGCTTGCTTACGTTTGCTTAAATCCAGCACAAAGCAAACCCATCTAAAGGGATTGCGTGTTAATAAAGTCGCACCTAATAAAATTGGTACACGGGAGCCATCTTTGTGGATATATTCTTTCTCAAATGGAGTACAGACACCAGACACAAATACTTCTTCTACTTTGGCTTGATCCAGTTCAGTGTATTCTGGTGGAGTCATTTCCTGCCAGCGCAAGTTACCTGCTAATAAATCTGCTTGGGTGTAACCGAGCATCTGTAAAAAGGCATCATTGGCAAAGGTAATTTTGTCTGGCTCGGCTTCAATAATGCCGATAATGCTTGATTCTAATAGCTGTCGCAGTCGAGACTCACTTTGTCGTAGTGCTTCTTCGGCTTGTTTGCGATCGCTAATATCAACATTCACGCCTACCATACGTAAAGGTTTACCTTCGCGATCATAGTAAACTTTGGCTCTAGCATGAAGCCAATGAATGCTACCATCTCGCCAAATTACGCGAAAGTCAGTGAAAAACTCGCCTGATTTTAAGGAAGTGACAATATCTGTATGTGCTTTAGCTAAATCGTCGGGATGAACCCATTTTTTCCAATCTTCGTAAGTTCCACCAAACTCACCGGGCTGTAAACCATAGATTGCTTCTAATTCCTTTGACCAAATATTATCGTTAGTGGGAATGTTCCACTCAAAGCTGCCAATTTTACCAACTGCTTGGGCTAAATCTAACCATTCTTGCTTTTGTCGTAATACTTCTTCGGCTTGCTTGCGCTCAGTTATATCTATAAAAGCTCCAATTACGCCCCTAATAGTACCCGAATGATCGCGCAAAGGTGCGGCTTTGCCGTAAATATATTGCACATCACCTTCACTAAAAACAAATTCAAATTCTCCCTCCATCTCCTGACCAGTCAAACCGGCTTGCTGCATTGGTAATTGGTTTAGGGGAACATCTTGACCATTTTTTTGAATTTTAAATGGGAGAGTATATTCTCCACTAGCAGGAGTTGCTGTCATGATTGAGCCTGGTTGTAGGCGCATCAATTTATAAGCACTACGGTTGACTGTCATTTGATGACATTGGGGATCGTGAGCAATCCAAACTGCTGCGGGTACAGTTTCCATGATGGTTTCTAGTTCTTCAGCCCGTGCTTTGGCTAATGCTTCACTTTGACGCAATTTTGCTTCAGCCTGCTTGCGTTCTGTAATATCTACATTGACAGCTACTGCATTAATAATGGCTCCGTTTTCATCTCGAATCGGTACAACAGAATTGAGAATGGTTTTGCGCTGACCATCAAAGCTTTCAATATCAATTTCTTCACCAATTACTGTCTCACCTGTAGCTAAAACCCTGGCGAGTGTCCATTCTTCTGCTGCAATCGGTTTACCTGTATCTGCCCACCATCCTTTATATTCATGGTATTGGCTGGGATCGTCCAAAAATGGTGCGTTTTCGCCCCAAATTGCTTTAATTGTGGGATTAATTTCGATAAACTTGCCCTTAGCATCAGAGATGACTACTCCTACAGGCAGAATATCTAGCATGGCACGCAGCAGTTGACTTTCGCGATCGCGCTTTGCTTGTTCTTGAGCCAGAATTGTCTCGGAATGCTTACGCTCACTAATATCAGTCAGCATAGCCACCATCCCAGAAAATTTACCTTGCTCATTCAAGATGGAGCTAATCGAAACAATTACCCATAGTTCAGATGTGTCTTGGCGGCGTAAACGCACTTCAAACTGCCGTTTAGCCTCCTGATGATGTTGCTGATTTTGCTCTACCCATTGCTGAATTTCGTTTTGAGCATCATTTTCGAGAAAGTCAAAAATCGAGCGATCGCACATCTGCTCTACACTATAACCAAGCATTTGGGCTAACTGAGAATTCACATATTCTGTTTGTCCATCTTGGTCAAATATCCAGATACCTTCGTAGGCTGTCTCCAATAGACTGCGATAGCTGACTGTGAGCTTTGCCAGCTTGTCCTGTGACTTTTGTTTAGCAATATGCAATTCTGAATTTAAAGAACTAATTAATAGCGATATCAAGCTAAAAACAATTAGTTGGAGTACATTAGTCCAGGTGTTGGGTATAAGAGAGTAGATGGGCGGAATGAAGAAGTAATTATTGACTAAAACCGCCAAGACTGTTGCCAATAAACCAGGCTTTAATCCCCCATACCAGCTACTCAAAACTACAGCCCCAAAAAAAAGTGGCGAGACTTCTAGTTTAAACAGGCTATCCAGCGTTAAGCCTAGTAGCAGCGCAATTAACACGGACAAAACAGAAACACAGTAACGCTGCAAATAGGAGCGCTGGATTTTTGACATACTGCATTAATCCTTGGCAGTAATATGTCTTAAAGACATAGAATTTTGGTTATGGTGGGCAACCACCCTGAGTTATATCTTATCTAAATATCTAATTTGTATGCTTTTCAGCCCAATAAAGTAGGTCTTATATCAAGACTTCATAAAGTGTTACATAATATACTTGCCATTTGAAAAAACAAGTGATAACTTCTAGTTGTGTGTGAGGAGCAAGTTGAAACTAAAAAGCACCGAGAGTGGAAACACGGCAACACTCTTAGGTGCTTTTTAATTTGGGATAAAATCATACCATACTTTGTGCAATAAGTAAAACTGTCACACAACAGATTTACTAATTCAAAAAACAAATGCTATTTTATAGTTGTGTGTGAGGAGCAAGTTGAAAAGAAAGAGCGCATGGGGTGGAAACACGGCAACACTCCCAGGCGCTTTTTCATTTTTATGGATGTTTTAATCGGTCACAAAAGTCCACTCCAGCACCTTAATAGGAGCTTTTTGCAGTGCTTGAATTAATTGAGATGGACTTTCAAATTTGACTTGTCCCAAGTCACAAGCTTCGATATTGACTGTAAATTTTTCATCTTCAAATGGCCAAGGTTGGACAGTCACTAAAGAATCACTGCGTTGCATAATGTCATAACGTTGACCATCAGGCCCCTGGCTAATTTCTAAAAATCGTTCATCAGCCGGGAGTTCTTGCTGACAGAGAATTAATGATAAGCGATCGCACCATTGCATAAATGCGTAAGCTGCATCCACTTCATCTTCTTCAATCCCCAAATCTTTACGCCAATGTTTCTGGTTTTTGACTTGTTCGTCTAAAAATTTGTCTAATTCTGGAGATTTACCTCGTTTAGACTCATTTATTCGACACAGATGCTTAGAAATTAGTAAAGTTACCCAGCGTCCGCGATAGTGAGCATTTTTAATCAGATTCGCCAACTTATCAACGTTAATTTCTGGATTCAACATAAAATCCATTGGTGCGCCTGCTGCGGTAAGATTATCTTCCTCCCATTCTTTTTCTAAGTCATCATGATGAGAAATTGCGGCGAGTGTTTCATATAACCGTGGTGGTGCATTCTTCCGTCGCCATTGTCCTGCTAGTTGTGCTGCAAGTAAAGCATGGGCGCGATGATAAATCACTTCCCAACCATTTTGTGTAGACTTAACAATCACAAATTAATCTTCCTTGAATAGTGCTGACTAACAAAAGTAGAAAGAAGAACTTATTTCTGTTGACAATAAATTGAGCCAGGGAAGCAACTCCAACTGACTCAAGTTATGATCATTGAGGTTTGATTAGGAATTAAGAGGAGAGAAAAGTTAGTTAGTTTTGCTTTCTAAAGGGTTAGCAATGTATTTGAAAGCAGGTTCAGAATTCCAAGGGCCGCGCTCATCGTGACCATTGCCATTACTTGACAGATTGTAGTAAATATTCACCGTTTCGTCAGGTTGAATGTTCCCAAAAAATGGATCTGTCAATTTACCCAGTGAATCGAGAGCTTTCATAAACATCTGGGTATGTGAAATTTCTCGCGTTAATAGATGTACCAAAGTATTTTTTGTACCTTGATCTGTTGCTAATTTAATTAGCTCTTCGTAAGTTTGGCGAGCGCCAGCTTCCGCTGCAATGTTCGCTCTCAAATCACGAACTACATCGCCACCTTCATTGATATAGCTGGCTGTCCAAGAATTTCCTTGACTATCTAAAAAGTGAGGGCCAATACCACGAACAGCAAACAGAGTACTTTTATAAACCTCTGTTTGATCTGTATTTTTAGTATGAGACTCAATAAGTTTACCAACCATCTCTAAATGCCCAAATTCTTCAATGGCAATATCTTGCAACATATCTCGAATTCCAGCATTTTCCACATGAAAAGATTGCACCCAATATTGGAGAGCAGCAGTTAGTTCTCCAGTTGCACCACCAAATTGCTCAAGAAGTAACTGAGCAAACCGAGGGTTGGGTTCACTAATATTGACAGAATGGATTGGCTCTTTTTTATGAAAAAACATGCAATGCCTCTGTGATTATTTTCAACAAAAAATAGTGGACAATAAATTTATTGCCTTGGCAGTTTATAATTGCTCAACTGCTCTTCTAGATAATTTTTGATACTGCCAATAATATGATTAGTGTGGTGTTTAGGCAAAAACCAGCTTTCTACAGTAGGTGTATTATGGTTTCAATTAATCAGAAACCATGCTTCAAGGTTGTAAAGAGTGTGATTGGGAAAACTCACCAAACACACTCTGAATTTAATTATGGTTGATTCATAATCGTTTAAGCATTACTGCTTCTTCGCAGCAGTCCCCACAAGTAAATAGCAATGATTGCACCAATGACTGCAATAAATAAACCGGGTAAACTAAAGGTTGTGGCGGTTAACTGCAAAGTACCCGTTTGGAGTAATGTATATAAACTACCACCAATAAAAGCACCGATAATCCCTAAAATCATTGTCGAAAGAATTCCGCCGCCTTGATAACCGGGGTAAATGGCTTTGGCGATCGCACCAGCTAAAAGACCTAATATTATCCAAGCAATAATATTCATAACGACCTCAAAATCTCATCTGTAACCAGATTAACAACATTGATTTCTTGGCGTTTCTCCCAGATGAGGTAACTTGTAAAGTCAAAAGATAGATAGGAGGTGATCTACCGATTTATAGATAAAAATATCCTGATATATGCAACATCAGTATTTTGATTAAATCTCATTGAGGATTCATATATTTTAGATAAATTTTAGTTTTTAAATCTCAGCTATATGCAGAGAATATAAGATAGTACTGTTTTATTCTTAGGACTTACACAGGATACCAAAACTAAAATTTTAGCAAAGTGCTGAATGCTGAGTATAAATCTAGCCGTTATTATGGCTTTGAGCAATCAACAATTTCCTAACATATTAGGCTGAAACTATATAGATGGGTCTGGGATAATATTCAGCCAAACCCTGACACCCTGACACCTAAACTTTGGCTGAAATCATTACAATTATTTGTTAAATTGTCCGGGAGAATTGTTTGTCTTGCTTTTGATTATGAGCATCAAAAACAACAGCAATGTTTCTCACTAATAATCTGCCTATATCTGTAATTTGAATGTAATGGGCAGATAATTTAATAAGTCCATCTGCTGCTAATGGTTGCAATGCTTCTAGTTCTTGAGAGAAATATTGATCAAAATTGATGTGATATTTCTCGGCAATATCTTGTTTATACAACTGAAAATGCGACATAATGCACATGATCACATCTCGGCGGATAATATCATCTTGAGTTAGTTTGATACCTTTACTAACAGGTAAAAGATTGTTAGCAACTGCCTGATAATAATCTTTCAATTGTTTGTGGTTTTGGACATAGGCATCGTTTAACATACTAATTGATGTTGCACCAAACCCAAATAAATCTGTGCCAGCGTGGGTAGTGTAGCCTTGAAAGTTGCGCTGGAGGGTGCGATTTCGTTGGGCGATCGCTAATTCATCATTAGGTTTGGCAAAATGATCCATACCAATAAATAAATACTCACTATTGGTTAATTCCTCAATAGTCATTTCCAAAATTTCTAATTTTTCTTGGGGTTTAGGTAAAGCCTCTTGCGGAATATTTTTTTGCGCTGGTTTTAACCAAGGCACATAAGCAAAGTTAAACACCACAATTCGATCAGGATCTAGAGCAACTGTCTTTTTGATTGTCTCTCGGAATGTCTGGAGAGTTTGATAAGGTAAACCATAAATTAAATCGACATTTACGCTGTCAAACTTGGCTGCTTTAATCCAGTCCATGACATTGAATAATAATTCTTCTGGCTGGATGCGATTGACTGCTACTTGTACTTCGTTATTAAAGTCTTGGATGCCAAAACTAACACGATTAAATCCTAGTTCCCGCAAAAAGAAAATATATTCTTTATCCACATAGCGGGGACTAATTTCAATGGAAATTTCTGCTTGGGGGTCAAACTCAAAATGTTGTGTAATCTTTTTCCAGAGAAATTCTACTTGGTCAAGCTCTAAGTAATTGGGTGTACCACCACCCCAGTGCATTTGCAATACCTTTCTATCTGGAGAAATCAAGGTAGACATATTCCTGATTTCTTGAGCTAAATGTTCTAGATAAGGTTTGGCAATATTCTTGTTGTTGGAAATTACTGTATTACAGCCACAGAAATAACAAGCACTTTGGCAAAAAGGGATGTGGAAATAAAATGATAGCGGAGATTTTCTTTGATTGGAAGCGGCGATCGCTGCATGAAAATCAGCTGTCGTAAATGCTTCATTTAACTCTGTCGCAGGTGGATAACTGGTGTATCTTGGTGCTGCTGTGTCGTACTTTTTGACCAAATCCAAATCAAATTTGACACCAGGTGATATGAATACCATCAAAACCTCCAATGTATTGGGTAGCCTGTATTTTCAAACTCTCAAATCACAACGAGGCTGAAAACCAGTCTGAGTAGTTGGTTGTATAGCAATCTGATTTAATTGCTGAATTACTTGTAGAGATGGGGAATGGGAAACAGCAAGAAGAAAGAAGGGTCTACCTCAGCTTTGCAAAAATCAAATAGCCATCCTGTATCGTTATGAGAAGTGGCAACTTGTTGATTTTGTTCACAGCCAACAAATTGCCCATAGATTTTCTATTTGCTAGTGCAAAGCAGCAGAAATATTCATACTGAGTCAGATATTCTCACCCTGCGCCTCTACTCTTCTAGCTTTTCCGTCTAGCTGCTGTCTAGTTTAGATATCAGTTGCGGTGCATGATGTGTTGACTCCAACCAAACAGCTAATTTCTCGAAAATTAATTAGTGGCGGCAGCTTCAGTGCTACCTGGGTTATGAGAACCAGTCAGGTTATTAAATAGTACTTGACCGATCGCTCTAATTAAACTTCCTTCTAGTTCTTCAGCCATTTGCATGTTCAAACTAAAGGCATAATTGGCTTCAGCTACAATGCTTTCGGCTGTGGCATCATCAACAGGTACAGCGTTTAAAGCATCCCGGTATTTGTCTTTAAAGGCTTTTTTGTCGGGAATTTGGTCAAAGTTATAAAAAGATGTACCTTCGTAGCCAGACAGCTTGAGGGTTGATTGGGCAATTTTTTGTAACATCTGACCACCAGAAAGGTCGCCCATGTAGCGGGTGTAGGCATGACCGATTAATAAAGCAGGTGCAGATGCAGATAATTGTTGAATGCGGGCGATGTACTTTTTGGCATTGTTGGAAGGTGTGATTAAATTCCGCCAGTCGTTGCCATAGTAAAATACCATGTCTGTTTCTAAAGCTGCCCGGCGATTCAGTTCGGGAAAGTACATCCCACCAATTACAGGATTGTTTTGGTGACTGGCTAAGGCTGTTTCTAGTTCGGTGTACACAAAATACAAGTTGCCAAGAAACTTCGCAAAGCAGTCTTTATCTACAACACCTTTGAGAAAACATTTCATGAAGCCGACATTTTCTGCTGCTGTGTGAGCTTTTTGCGTACCAGAACGCAGTTTTATGGCTAGATTGCTACTCATTTTTGGTTCCTTCATCACCGACTTACATTAATTAAGAGGCTAGGCGCTAGTATTCTTACTCAGCACAGGCTGAACGCCTCGCTACCGCTAACAGCCCTTTTACAAGAATTTACGTCAGAGATAGAGAATTGTTATTCTAGATGTAGAGGGGAAAAGCATCGGCATCACTTCAACCAGCAAATACCACTGCCGATACTGTTCTTGGGGATTTTTGTTCTCCCAAAATCATTTAACTATCAATACTTGTATAACTATACAGCTATTAATATTTCTTTATATTCCTATATGTTTGGACAAAATGGAGATGCTGCATTGCTACATCTCTAAAAAGCGGCAAAATTAGCTAAAAAATAGGTGCTAAAACCCTGAGAAACCGAAGCATTAAGGTTATCTCGTGAAATCTGCTTTTCAATAATTTAACTGATGTGGAATAACAACATTTTATGCTTATATAACTATTAAAAGATGAAACAATTAAAGGAGTCTCATGGTCGATTCAGTGGCAACTCCAGAGCCTCAATTGCTGAAGCCGGGTGTTAAAGCACCTGTTGCAGAAACATTATTAACACCTAGGTTTTACACCACTGACTTTGATGCAGTGGCGAAATTGGACATATCGGCTAATGAAGCAGAAATCCAGGCGATCGTTGATGAACTGCGTGCTGACTATAACCGCCATCACTTTGTGCGTGATGATGAATTTAAACAATCATGGGATCACATTACAGGGGAAAAACGCCGCGCCTTTATTGACTTTTTAGAACGCTCTTGTACCTCAGAGTTTTCTGGCTTTCTGTTATTTAAAGAATTATCTCGCCGCCTGAAAAAAAATAACCCGCTGTTATCAGAAGCCTTTGAATATATGGCTAGAGATGAAGCTCGCCATGCAGGATTTCTCAACAAATCAATGGCAGACTTAAAATTATCTCTAGACTTAAACTTTTTAACTAAGTCCCGCACATATACTTTCTTCCCGCCAGAGTGGATTATTTACACAGTTTACTTATCGGAGAAGATTGGTTACTGGCGTTATATCTTAGTTAATCAGCACATGCAGGAGCATCCAGAATACCAGTTTTATCCACTGTTCCGCAAATTTGAGAGTTGGTGTCAAGACGAAAATCGACATGGGGATTT
Organism: Nostoc sp. C96; assembly: GCF_059384975.1. NCBI lineage: Bacteria > Bacillati > Cyanobacteriota > Cyanophyceae > Nostocales > Nostocaceae > Nostoc > Nostoc sp. C96. The sequence goes on from NZ_CM182020.1 coordinate 6,578,614, forward strand.
CTTTAAAGCATTGCTGCGATCGCAAACCAAACTCTGGAAAAGTTGGCAAGCCAAATTGTGGGTGCGGTTCTTTCTCCTGACTGTGTTTGCTACCCATACAATGACAGTATTTGAACGCGCCTCATTCTACGAAGCAATTGGTATTCATCCCCGTAAATACAACAACCGAGTTATTCAAGAAACAAACAATACTTCTGCACGAGCATTTCCCCTCATCCTCAATACAAATCACCCGGAATTTTTCTGGCGCTTAGAACAGTGTTCTGAGAACAACTTGAAAATCGTTGCAATTAACAAAAGTAATCAGCCAAGTTTGGTTAAATTCTTCCAAAAAATCCCGCCAATTCTCGCCATTGCTTGGAATATGTTACAGCTATATCTCATCAAACCAATCGATACAGAAACCACACGCGGCACAGTTCTTTAGTCTGTTTAAATAATTTGGGATTTGAGATTTGCGATCGCAAAGCCTGCGCGACAGCATAACGCACCGCCAGATATCTAGCGGTGCGTTACCGCTAATCTTCGGCAACACCATGTTCATAGCGCAGTAATGAGTATTTCGGTTGCAGATGCAGTTTTAGAGTATGCCAAGCACAAGCAGAGTGATGTAATTGTTTTAGGCGCTTCCTATGAAGGATTTTTGCAGCATCTAGTACACGGCAATATTCCTGCAACTCTTTTGCGTAATCGTCAACATACTGTCTGTAATTGTAGTACAGGCAATTTATACATAAAAAATTTCTTTAAAAGGGAAGTAAGCTAAAATTCAAGCATATCAAGCATTTCCAGATTAAAAATACCTTATGTTGGAGACTTTACAAACTCGAATTTATGAACTCGAACAATTTGCCAACAACCTAGTTGCTAACCAACTCACACACCTGAGTTTATTGAGCGTTGGCATAATTTTTATGGCTGGCTTACTTACTAGCCTAACTCCCTGTATGTTGTCGATGCTACCCATTACCATCGGCTATATCGGGGGCTATGAAGCAAAAAGCCGCTTACAAGCAGCAGCCCAGTCAACTTGGTTTGCGTTAGGGTTAGCAACTACCCTGGCTGGCATGGGTATCATAGCTGGTTTAGTCGGCAAAGTCTACGGACAAATCGGTTTTGGTTTACCAATTATTGTGAGTGTCATCGCCATTATTATGGGGTTGAACTTACTCGAAGCATTACCCATACAATTTCCTTCTTTGGGCGAGACGAACTGGATTTCCCCAGATTTACCTCCGGGAGTGCGTTCTTATTTTATCGGCTTAACTTTTGGCTTAGTGGCTTCTCCTTGCAGCACGCCTGTTTTAGCCAGTTTACTAACTTGGGTAGCCAGCACACAAGACGTAATTTTAGGCGCAGTTTTGTTACTTTCTTATACAGCAGGGTATGTTGCACCATTAATTTTGGCAGGTACTTTTACCGCTGCGATCAAAAAACTGCTGGAGTTGCGTCGTTGGTCTGGTTGGATTAACCCAGTCAGCGGGGCGCTATTGGTAGGATTTGGTGTCTTTTCTTTGATTTCTCGCATTCCCTTTGGCAGTTTGTAACCCATGACTTTAGATAATTCAGCGTCTACAGAATCAAGTTGGTTGTCAGCACCTTGGCGCTTTATGCGAAAGGAGGTTTTGCCTGTACTGACAGACTTACGATTGGCGATCGCCTTATTCTTAATCATCGCCCTGTTTAGTATTAGCGGTACTGTGATTGAACAAGACCAGTCAGTCAGTTTCTATCGCACTAACTACCCAGAACATCCTGCTTTGTTCGGTTTTCTGACTTGGAAGGTCATCTTAATAATTGGCTTAAACCGTGTTTATCATACTTGGTGGTTTACCGCATTACTTATCTTGTTTGGTAGTAGTTTGAGCGCTTGTACATTCACACGTCAATTACCAGCCTTAAAAGCTGCTCAACGCTGGAAATATTATGAAGAACCCCGACAATTTCAAAAATTAGCTTTAAGCGCAGAATTAGATACAGCTGCTTTAAATTCTCTCACTCCATTATTACAAAATCGTCGTTATAAAATTTTTCAAGACAAAGATAATATCCTCTACGCCCGTAAAGGTATAGTCGGACGTATTGGCCCGATTATCGTGCATATTGGCATAGTCACGATTCTGGTGGGGGGAATTTGGGGGTCTATGACTGGATTTACCGCCCAAGAAAAAATTTCTAGTGGCGATAGATTTCAGGTAGAAAACATTATTAATGCTGGCCCTTGGGCAAACACCAAACACTTAAAAGATTGGTCATTGCATGTGAATCGTTTTTGGATTGATTACACACCCTCTGGGAGTATTGATCAATTTTATTCGGATATGTCAGTTTTAGATAATGACGGTAAAGAGATTGACCGTAAGACGATTTTTGTGAACCAACCTCTGCGTTATCGAGGCGTAACTTTCTATCAAGCAGATTGGGGCATCTCCGGTGTCCGGTTTCAATTTAATAACAGTCCTGTGTTCCAACTACCAATGGCGGCCTTGAATACCAGCCCTCAACAAGGAAGACTCTGGGGAACTTGGCTTCCTACTAAACCAGATTTGAGTGAGGGCGTGTCTTTGATTGTGAAAGATTTGCAAGGCATGATATTAATTTATGACTCCAAAGGTCAGTTAATTAATACCGTGCGTGCTGGTATGGCGACCGAAATCAACGGTACGAAACTCAAAATCATAGAAATTATTGGTAGTACTGGCTTACAAATCAAATCTGATCCTGGGATACCAATAGTTTATGGTGGTTTTGCCATTTTGATGGCGGGTGTAGTCATGAGTTACTTCTCCCATTCGCAAATTTGGGCATTACAAAAAGGCGATCGCTTGTATGTAGGTGGTAAAACCAATCGCGCTCAAGTTGCGTTTGAAAAAGAGGTCTTAGAAATTTTGAATGGACTGAATTCACAGTCAACAGCAGCCGTGGGATAGATTTCAACTCTTTACCCTCTTCATTATCTCTCCACTAAAATCAACACGTACATAAATTATGAAGGCTGAATAAACATAGTGATTTTCTCTGTATCTTCACTGTAATTATTCAGCTTTTATATTTTTTAGTGTGCAGATAAATATATTATTTACTGAGAAATCTAGATAATGCTGTTTTTTTCAGACTTTCATATAATCAAAATATATTGTAATTAGTTTTATCATCTAAATGATTATAGATTTTTACTCTAGAATCTTTGCAAAAATCATTGTTAGAGAAACTAAGTTACACATAAATTTTAAGTCTACTTTATAAATCCAGTATTGCAGTCATTAGATTTATAGAGTTTTATTTATTATGATATCGATTAATTAATATATTATTTCATCACTACTGAGATGCAGATACTTTCCTCAAGACTGTCCTCTCATATTATCTGTATTTTTACCAGTTTTCGATAACTAAAATTTGTTGCCAGATAACAATCAGTCCCAAATTCTCATATCTGTTCGCTCGGTTGGTATTTCGTTATAAAGACTTGGCAAAAACAACTTTTAACTATAGACATTAAAAATCTTAATGGGATACAAATGACTTACCCGAAAAAAAGTAGCTCTAATACAACCAGTATTTTCCAACGGCAACCAAGTAAATGATTGAAACTTCACTAGTTAATTAAAAAAAATCAAAACTTAGTTAATTGCGTATCAATATCTATGACAGACATGAACAGAATCCGCTTTGTACTGATTGCTGCTACTTTGACTTATTCACTTTCTGGTATGGGTTCAGCAGGTGCAACAACTACCAACACTACATCTACAAAAGTAACTACCATTCAACAAACCATCAAGGAAGCTTCAATAGCTGCCAAAAAGGCGAAAGAAAGCTTAGATACACTGAAAAAAACAGAAGATATACTGACAAAAACTACCCAAACTGCAACCAAAGCCAAACAAGATGCCATCAAGGTTTTAAATTCTGCTGAACAGACATTTCAAAAAACAGATACAGATTTTATTGCAGCCAAAGCAGCGTATGATGCGGCCAATAAGACTTTAACTGATGCCAAAACAGTCTATGATGCCGCTAATAAAACCTTGACTGATTCCAAAACAGTCTATGATGCCGCTAATAAGGCTTTAACTGATGCGAAAGCTACCCTCGCAGCGGCTAAAACTCAAGCGCAAAAAAGTGCAGCACAACAAACCGTTACTAACGCTACTACAGTCTTTAATACTGCAAATACCAAGTTGAATGATGCAAAAACTCAGTTTAGTACTGCAACTACCAAGCTGAATGATGCAACAAATAAATGTAACACTGCAACTGGTAAGTTAAATGATGCGACAAGTAAGCGCACTACGGCTGAACAAGCAAGAAATCAAGCTAGTCAACAAGCGCAAACTGTCACTGCAAATGCGGACAAGTCAGTTAAAGATGCTGAAGATGCTAGAAATCAAGCCAAATTAGAAGCAGACAATGCAGCTAAATATTCCGTAGAGGCACAAGAAGCCTCCAAAAATGCTAGTGACTGGAGTACGATGAAACGACCCACTGTCAAAGATAGATCAGAAGACAAAAATTTCTTATCTATACTGCCCCAGTTTCAAGCTTTAGTACAAAAAGAAGGTGTAGCGATTCCCGCAGATCAAGTCAAAGCACAGAAAGTAGACTTTTCTCAATTATTCTTGGCACAAAAGCACAATGTACGTGTTTGGTTCCTGAATGAAGGCGCTGCTTATAAAAACCAGTTAGCCTATGAATCCATTCGGGGTGAAAAATACGATAAAGGTATGATATTTGAAAATGTCTCTTGCAACAGCACCAAGAATAAGTGTGAAAAAGGCGAGAAAGATGGTGTTTTAGATATCGGTGATTTTGTAGATTTGGGTAGTTTTAAATCTGGTACACAGCTGAATTTCTTACTCAAAGCTGATGGTTATAGCGCGAAACCACAAAATGGCGATATTTATGGTGCAGATCCAACTCTTAACCCTGATGGGTTACAACACTTAATGGGTTGGAAGATTGGCAATTATTTGATGATGGGTTTTGAAGATTTACGCAATGGTGGCGATAAAGATTACAACGACACAATTTTTGTTGTTGACTTTGGCAAAGATAATCTCAAAGCCTCTGCTGTACCAGAACCTTCCGCTACACTGCCAATTTTAGGTTTAGGTGCTGTAGGAATGCTGAAGTTGCGTCGCCGTCGTCGTTAATAGTTCAGGAATTACGCATAAAGGTTGTCTGTAGAGAATGGGTTTAAGGGTGTAGGGGTTTTGAACACTTATACCTCTTTACCCTACCCCCCAACCCTTGATTTTTAGTCTCACTGGGTAAGTGCTAATTTTGTTATTTAAGCATTAGCGGTTAATTCGCTGATGCTTTTTGATGGCGTACTTCAATAACTGTATGTACGTTACCACGCGGAGCAAAATCTGCTTTTACAGTAATTTCTAGCGGATCACAAGCTGCTACTATGTCATCTAAAATTTGATTGGCAGATTCTTCGTGGGAGATATAGCGATCGCGGTAACTGTTAATGTAAAGCTTGAGGGCTTTTAATTCTACTACCCGTTCATCTGGTATGTATGTAATATAAATGGTGGCAAAGTCAGGATAGCCGGAAAATGGACATTTACAGGTAAATTCCGGCAAAGTAATGTTGATATCATATCGCCTACCTACTCGCGGATTGGGAAAGGTAATTAAATTACCTTCCGCAATGTTGCGTTCGCCATACTTAACTTCTGATGTGTCATTGGTCATTAGTCATTTGTCCTTAGTCTTCTTTCATTTGTTACCTCAGCCATAATAGGCGAAAAGCTGATTAAGATAAAAATTCTTTGACCTTTTGCCTTTTTACTTTTGCCTTGTTGTACTACTCTTGTTCCCAATCGGGACAGTTCTGATCATCCCATCCGTGGGGGTGCATGGCACAAACTAGCAAGTTACCACCGTATACTTGACCGTGGTAGTTTGTACAACCTACACAGGCAGAATTTTGTTCTGGTGTAGCTTCCACTGAGTAGGGAAAACCTGGATCTGCATCTGTAACTATATCTTCCAGTTCCCAATACATTTCTAAGAAGGGTGCAGATATTTCCTGTAAGTATTGTTCTACTTCAGCGGCAATATTATTTTGTACTTCCTCAGTTAATTCTTCTGTGAGGTCAAAAAAGCTATCAACCATATCATTCATTCCTTGAAAGAAGCGTTCTACTTCCTCTGCCACTGTTTCAACGATTCCCATTAAATCTTTTTGCCATTGTTCCATAAATTTGACGCTCTGCTGGCTATAAAATTAGGATGCTAATAACCACCCAACTTGAAGTATATAAATACATTCTAGGCAATGTATGTTGTCAACTTCCTGGGTGGGGCAGCGAGTTATTGTACTATTTACTGCTGATACTGAAGGTCAAAACTACTATTTATCAATCGCGTTGCAGTTTTTTTAACTCTTCTTGCAGTTTTAGCACTTGGTCACGCAAGTCATCCACATTTTCAGTTGAGGTCTCTTTTACGGTTGGCGCTTCATCTTCCTCTAGGATTTCGATGCGACGAGGTTCAGAAGGTGTTGTTTTTTCAGCATTATCAGCAGGAGTTGGTGGCTGTTGCGCTTGCGTCATCATGTCTTCCACGAAGCGGCGGGCTTCTTCTGTATTCATTTCGCCCCGCGCTACCATTTCATCTGCCAGTTTTTGGACTTGCGATCGCAATTCGGCTAATTTACCTCCCGCTTTCTCACCTGCGTAAGAAGCTAACCCAACACCAAGGTAAAAAGCTTTTTGTACAATATCTCCAAAACCAGGCATTGCTGCTGATCGCTCCTAAAAATAGGGGAACCCGGAGACTACGCCTACTACAAGCATCCCGTGTTGCTGCTACCTTCCGGTTCTGACAAGGTTTAGGCGTTGCAGTCGCATAGATCCAGGTCTAATAAAATAATAACACGAAAACTCGTAAGTGTGATCTACTCAACTACAATTTTCCATTCGTAAAGTTGGTAGTTGACACAACCGTTTTTTACCAAGGGGTCAAGTGCAATTATGGCTTGTGCTTCTTCCATAGAAGCCGCTTCAAACAGCAACATTCCGCCTCCCATTTTTGCCCAATAGCCTGTTTTGGCTTGATGCCCTTTGGCAATTAAATCTTGTACGAAGGCTTTGTGGGCAGGTACATACTGGTCAAAAATGGTTTTATCGACTACACCTGACTCGATCTTGACAAACCACGGCATTGTGCTAAAAACCTCATAGGAGCAATAACTAGCTTCCATCACCATAAATCTTTTGAGAGACGTTGCTATGCCACGTCCCTATTTCGATATTACGAAGCTTGTGTGTGTTTCTGTTTAGTCAATTGTAGTGATTGCTGGCGTTTAAGTGCAGACACCGTGCCAAGAGTGCCGACAGCCAGTAAGCTCAAGATGGATGTAGGTTCGGGAATAGAGATAATCCTGGCTGAAAAAGCTACTGGTAATTCACTATCTTCTGTCCCCAAATTTCCAGACCCTAACACAAATGGCGGTGCTGAAAAAACCTCTAAATAACCTGGTGTCGCCAGAAAACTAGCGAAAAACGGACTAGCATAGTTTCCTGAAGATGTGGAATAACCAAAACCGTCACCTGTTAACTGCTGGCTATTAAGACTAATTAAATTGTCCACGTTAAAAGGTTCGTTACCAGGAATTGGAGTCCCCGTAAGTTGCAAACCAGTAATTGTTTCATTATTACGTGTGCCACTAATTCCCAAAATCTGGTAAAAACCAGAATTGTCAGGAGTGTCATTAGTAATGAGATTACCGCTTGCTGTAATACCAGAACCAAAATAACTCCATTGCCAATTCAAACTAGCAGCAGAGACTGCTTGCATCGTTCCAAAAATCAATCCCGATGCAACTGTCAAAGCTGTAGTAGATAGTAGAGCTAGATTTTTCATAGAGTATAGTTGGGGGTAGATGCGTAGCTGTAAAGCCGCGCTGCGAAAGGATGAGTCATTTCCTGGCGAATGCTGAAGCTGTTTGTATAGCTTCGTTGAGAGTGACGCAGATATTTCACCCGAAAAGCTTGTGGCTAAACATCAAAAACTTTCTATGTTAATTGATATTGGAATCTTCAACCAAGGGCAGTTTAACATCAAAGATACTTCGTTTATCCGTATAGTAATTACTTACTCGATTTTTAAATTAAACGGCAAACGCGCATAAATTCCATTAGGGTCATTCATACTTTGGAATGACTCTAATTCTTGTTGCAGTTTTTGGAATTCCGCAGTCAGAGGCGCAGATGCTTTGATTTGTTGTCCCTGAATTTTGAACTTTACACTAGCCTCTTCAACGGCTTTGCCAAACAAAATTTCGTTTAAACTGCTTTCTTTGGGGTATTCTTTTAACTGCCAATTGTTACCTAAATTTGCTTTTTTGGCGGCGTATTGCAAAGCTGCATTCAGTCCACCGATTTCGTCTACTAAACCAATTTGTTTAGCTGCTACACCAGACCAAACCCGTCCTTGGGCAATTTCTGCGACTTTTTGTGCTGGTAGTTTGCGCCCTTGGGAAACTTTATTGAGAAATAGACTGTAAATACGGTTCACACTGCGCTGATAAAGTGCTATTTCTTGGGGGGATTTTGGACGAGAGACAGTTTGATTATCAGCATAGCGTGCTGTTTTGACGACATCCCAAGTGATGCCGTTATCATTCGCTAGTTTTGCCCCGTTGAACAGGATACCAAATACACCTATTGAACCAGTGATTGTATTTGGTTCGGCAAAAATGCGGCTAGAATCACTGGCTATCCAGTAACCTCCAGAGGCAGCAACATCACCCATTGATACTACTACAGGTTTAATTTCATGGGTTAACCGGATTTCTCGCTGTATGACTTCGGCTGCTGTCGCACTACCGCCGGGACTGTTAATTCTTAAGACAACGGCTTTGATATTTTTATCTTGGCGGATTTTGTTGAAGATTTTAGCAAAGCGATCGCCTCCTACTTGTTCATCATCACCTTTACCATCAACAATTTCGCCTTCGGCATAAACTACGGCAATTTTATTGTTAGATTCTCTTTCGACACTTTGGGATTTATGAATAAATTGGGCGTATTCTGAAAGGTCTACTTGACGGAAAGTTTTATCGTTTTGATCACTACCTGTGAGTTGTTTTAAATCGGCAACTACTTGATCATGGTATGCCACTTTATCAACCAAACCATTAGTTTTGGCTACAGGTGCTTCGAGTATGGCTTGATTATCGGCGATCGCCTGCAATTTTTGCGGGTCGATTTTCCGGCTTGTACCAACTGTAGTCCGCCACTCACTCCACACATCGTCTAGTAGTTTCTGTGTTTGTTCACGATTTTCGGGACTGAGTTTGTTGAGAATTAAGGGTTCGACAGCACCTTTAAATTTACCAACCCTGACAACCTGAACTCCAATACCAAATTTCTGTAACGCTCCTGCTAAGAACATCTGTTGGCTGCTCAAACCATTGACTTCGATTGCTCCCAAGGGATTCAGGACTACGGTATCAGCAACGGAACTGAGGTAATATTCTTTTTTGCCCCAATCTTGTCCATAGGCGACTACTTTTTTCCCTGCGGCGCGAAATTCTTCTAAGGCTTTGCGAATTTCTTTGAGGGAAGCGAAACCTAGGTTACTACCTGCTCCATGTGTTCCATCTAAATATATGCCGACAATTTTCGGATCTTGTTTTGCTTTGTCTATAGCATCTAGAACTTTGCGGAGTGTGATTCGGTCTTCTGGATTACCTGATAATGTTTTTTGTAACTCTTCCCCTGCACTAGGTTCTCGATCGGTGATATTTAAGGATAAGTCAAATACTACTACAGACTTATCTTTGACTATTGGACTAACATCTTGAGAAGCGGCGATCGCAAACAACAGTAGTAATAGCCCGGTAGTACTAATTCCACAGAAAATAAATAGACCTAGTAAGCTGCCGATTAAACTGGCAACAGTTTGTTTAAGAAAATTATTCATTAGTCAATAGTTATTAGTCAATAATGAGTGGTTATGAGTAATTTGCTACAAAGACAAATTACTACTGTTTTATTGTATGCGGTGTAAACTTCCAGAGTTTTGTAACTGCTGTAAGTTTGCGTTACCAGTACAAAATAACACTGTGACGATTTCTGCAATTAAAACTTCAACTAACTCAGCAATGGCGGCTTCTGAAACTACGGCTGCTTGCAGAAAAGGCATGGCTAAACCGACGATATCTGCACCTAAAGCGATCGCTTTGGCAACATCTAAGCCGTGACGCAAGCCACCAGAGGCAATTAAGGGAATATTCGGTGCGAGCGATCGCACACTTGTAATACACTCTGCCGTTGGGATACCCCAATCTGCAAATGTTGCGCCTAACCTACGTTGCAAAGCATTTTCTGCCCGTTCACCTTCTACTTTCGCCCAAGAAGTTCCCCCCGCACCTGCAACATCAATGGCTGACACCCCAGCCGCCAGCAGTTTTTCAGCCATTGCACCAGAAATACCATTGCCTACTTCCTTGGCAATCACAGGTACACTCAACTCACTACATAAATCAGTAATATTATCAAGCAATCCACGGAAATTCACATCGCCTCTAGGTTGAATGCACTCTTGCAGAGGGTTGATGTGCAGAATCAACGCATCAGCTTCTAGCATATCGATGATCCGCAGACATTCATCTAGACCATATTTATAGTTAAGTTGCACAGCACCCACATTGGCAAACAATAATATATCCGGTGCATACTTGCGGATAGCAAAAGTGTCAACTACCTGGGGTTTTTCTACCGCCACCCGTTGAGAACCGACACCCATCGCTAGTTTATATTGTTGAGCAACTTCCGCTAAACGGCGATTAATAGTTCCGGCTTCTTCAGTTCCTCCAGTCATGGAAGAAATTAATAATGGTGCTGCTAGGTATTTACCTAAAAAATTTGTGCTTATATCAATATCGTTGCGGTCTATTTCTGGTAAACAACAATGGACAAAACGATAATTTTCTAATCCACTGGTTATTTCACGACACTGAACGTCTTCTTCTAAACAGATACGGATATGATCTGCTTTACGTGACTGAGTTTGTGCAAAATTGCTAGTAGGAGCTTTCACTGGTAGGTATAACTCAAAGCAGTTGTGATAACTATTTTAGGACTTCCGCACAAAAGTGAGAGCAGGTGATAGGTTACAGGTTATAGGTGAAATCCCATCAATGTTTAGGACTGGAGAAGGGTTTATAGTTTTTGCACACCCACCCATACACCCATTCACCACAAACAAACTTGGTGCGTAAGTCCTAAATGTATTTGTACATAAAGATTTTGAATGGTAATATAAAGCACTGAGGATACAAAATAGCATTATTGTATACAGAAGTACATATTATTTATGGCAAAACACATTTACTTCAACTTCTGGGCTAGAGTTCCTAATTGGTTATTAGCACACCGTATGGCGGTAACTGTGTTGACTTTTGTATCACCTTTTGTAGTTAGCGGTACCAGTTATAAAACTTTGGCACAAACTCCCAATGGACAGAGAGTTGATCAGTTAATCCAAAGTTTCAGCAATGAAGATTTATTAGAACAACTGAATACTGCGACAACTTTAGGCAACCTCAATGATAGAGAGTTTAGTAACGAAGCATTAGATAAACTCCAACAAGCATTAGTTAACCCAGATTGGCGCGTGCGTAGTGGTGCAGCCTTAGTTTTATCGCAAAAAGGTGGTGTAATAGTTAAAAATGCTTTACCTGCATTAGTTAAAAATCTTCAAGACGAGAATTGGTTTGTTCGCAGTAGTGCAGCTAGAGCTATTGGCAATATTATTGCTGAAGATACTGGCGATGCCAATGGCGCAAATACTGTGATTGAAGCTGCTAAGTTTTCTAGTTATTTGGTTAATGCACTGCAAGATTCTGACTTTTCGGTACGTTTTAGTGCGGCTACAGCTTTAGTCAAGTTAAATACTAAATCGTCATTTATTGTATCTCGCTTAATTTCCAATCTGAGTAATACTGACGATCCACAAACTCGCCTGGCTAATGCGGAAAACCTGAAAACAATTAGTAATGAAGCTACTCCTATTTTGCCAAATATTGGTAAAGCTCTGCAAAACACCGAACCATCAGTGCGAGGACTCGCTTTAGAAACTATTGGTAGCATTGGCACCGATACTAGTGCAACTATGCCTTATTTAATTCAAGGTTTGCAAGATCCAGATTGGACGGTGCGTAGCAAAGCAGCTAGAGCGATTGTGAGAATAGTTACTAATCTGCAAGAAAAAGCTAGAGCAAATTTTGTCACTGCATCTGATATTAATGCCATAGATGAATTACAAACGATTCAAAGAATTTTTCAAAATCCACAAAACCATTTTTATAATAATGAAAAAGGAAGTGTCGCTCTAGCTATTGATGCTCTGCAAGCAGCACGTAGGAATAGATAACCAATTTGCGGTGTAAAGGTTATGCTGACTATTTCCCAAATGTTCTAAGTAATTAGAAAAAAATATTTATAGTCATTAGGTAATTAATTCTGTCTGACGGAACAAGGCAAAAGTTAAAAGTTAAAAGGCAAAAGAAAGAAAAAGAATAATGGTCGCAAGCCCCTGTCTTGAAAAGTTTTGCACCGAGATACCCGGAGGCGCAAACTTTTCGCTAAATTTATTTATGAGGATTATCTTGTTACTTTTTACTACTTAGTAAGCTGTGGTTTGCTGGTTCCATGCAGTTTGATAAAACTGTCAAAGGCGTACCATGCCAAAACATACCAAGGAATGATTTCCAGTTGCAAGCCTTTTACTAGCAACTGTCGTACAGACAAACATCCCAGTGCTAAGGGAAATATCAAACGTAAATCAACTAAATTATTTGTGGCTCTTTCCACTCTGTCGTTTAAGTCATAAACAGCATTAGCAACGGTAGCGGCTGCATCGGAGTGGCTTTCGTTAGTAACGTCGGCGAAAATTATGCCGATATCTTTGAGTGTAGCTATTACATTTTGCCAGCTTTCATCATTGCGATCGTGATGAATCACAATACTGCCATTTTGGATATTAGTATTTACCTGACTAATATTAGGTTGAGCATCCAACATTTTGACAATGCGTTGGATTTCCCTAGTTTGACGATGGGATGGTGCAATTCTTAAGCGTAGTCTGCCTGGAGTATCGCTAATGATTTTTGTAGAAATAGGCTGGGATGGCGTGTTCAAGGTGTCTGCCTCCACAACTTTAGGCATCATAGTGACATTACCATGATTATTTGTAAACACATCCACCCTCCTGAATAATCTTTGAATGCTTTTGAGTTTTTTTGACCTACCAGTCTGCTAATTTTGTTTTTCAGCGATAAATTTTTGCTGGTATTTTTTGCTTAATTTGAATCACCACAACTGACAGAGACGGGTAAAATACCCATCTCTTCATTTGCTGGCTTAACTACAAGTCTCATATATGGGTAATAGGAAAGTTTGAAGTATTCAGTATGAAACTTGATATTTCATCCTTTCCCAACAACAGCCTACAAACTTACACACCATTATCAGATGAACTTTCTACCGGGGTAGCAGCTTCAAATAATGGGGTTTCTCTGTCTTCTGCGAGTTCGGCTTTGGCTTCGGCTACGATGTCTTCCCAGGTTTCGCCTAGTTCTGCAAAAGCTCCTTTGCTTTTTTCATAAGCGACAATTCCCCCTTTGATGATGGACTTAGCAATGGGTTTACCAATTCCCGCCACAACAGGGATCAGGACGGGTGCAAGGAGGACTGCACCGATACCAGCTATGATTCCAGGAGCGCCAGCATCTTCAACAAAATCAGTAATTTTCGGCATAATCAAGTATCTCCAGTTGAATTGAAAAATTGTCAGAAAGCTATCTAGCTTAATCTACCCAAGGTCTTACCTCATCTTGCTGATGGGAGAGCTTTATTTGGGGAATTTTTAAGAATTGGACGTAAACCGTTAACACCTGCAACGATGGTTGAACCATTGTTAACTACCGTTGCGCCTAGGGGGTTTAGTCCAAATAGCACAGCGATCGCCATTGCTGCAATATTAGGAATAGCAACAATACTTGTATTTTGACGAATTAACTTTTTGGCGTTGCGTGCCAGGGCGATCGCCTCTAAAATTCCATGTAAGTCGTTTTCCATCAGCACGACATCTGCGGTCTCACGGGCAATTTCTGAACCGTGAGCGAAGGATACCGAAACATCAGCGTAGGCTAAGGCTGGGGAATCGTTGATTCCATCTCCCACAAAGGCGACTGTCTTGCCTTGTTCGTGCAGTTCGCGGACAACTGCGGCTTTCTGTTCAGGGAATGCTTCTGCGTGGGTATTGGCTGGGGCAATTCCTAGTTCTGCCGCTACAGCTTTGGCTGTGCGTTGGTTGTCGCCGGTGAGGATATGAACTTCTACACCTTCGACCGTCAATAGGTGGTTAATTACTTCCCGCGTTTCTGGACGTAGAACATCACTATATCTTATTCTACCGAGAAGTTGCCCATTACTGGCGACATAAATAACAGAATTTACCCGATTGCTATCGTTGAGAACTTCCATGTTTACGCTTTGCTGACGCAAGAAGCGCTCGCTACCGACATAAACAGGTTCGCCATAAATCTCTGCTTCCACACCCAAACCAAGTTTATAGTTCCACTTGCTGCGACTAGGAATCACGGTTTGTTGTGCTTCTGCATAACGGATGACAGCCTCGGCGACTGGGTGGGTGAGGCGTTGCTCCGCCGCGGCGGCTATAGCTAAAACTCTATCGCTGGAGACTTCTGGATGGAAACTATCAACACCAATGACTGCAACTTCACCCTTAGTTAAAGTACCTGTCTTGTCAAATACGATGGTGTCAACTTCGGCCAATTGTTCTAAGGCGCGACCACTGCGGATGAGAATACCGTGGCGGGCGGCATAAGTCAAAGCAGCCAATACTGTTGTCGGGACTGATACCCTGATCCCCGTGGCAAAGTCGAGGGTGAGGACGCTGGCGGCTCTAGCGGCGTTGCGAGTGACAGCAAACACGCCTGCACCTAACAATAAGGTGGGTATAACTGCTTTTTCGGCGATTTTGATGGCGCAGTTTTCCATTCGCGTATCATGGACTGGAGCTTCTTCCATCAGCTTGATACTCTGTCCGGCGCGGGTGTCGTTACCTATGCGTTCCGCCAAAATATAGATGCTGCCTTCCCGTACTAGGGTGGAAGCAAACACAGGTTGTCCTTTGGACTTCAAAACGGGGACTGATTCACCAGTGAGTTTCTGTTCATCTAGTAAGGCTTTACCCCGGAGAATACTGCCATCGACTGGGACTTGTTCGCCGGGATACACAATGACTGTATCCCCACTGCTGACTTCTTTAATCGAGATTTGTACCTTCTCACCATCACGTTCTACCCAGACGAATTGTCCTAGAGAATTGAGCAGATCTAATGTCTGCATTTTGGAAGAACGGGCGGTGCGATCGCGAATATTTTCCCCAATTTCGATTAAACTCAGCATCAATGCTGGTGTGAGAAACTGACCTTGGACTGTGGTAATCACAATTGCCAACAAATCCAACACATCAATAGTCAGTTTACGCTGTATGACGATCCCCGCGATCGCTCTTTGGAAGACTGGCAATGTGGCTAGAGCAATGGTTCCCGCTACCATAATTGGTGGGACAGCAAATCCTAACGGCCCACCTAACACCGCTAACCCAGTGGCTACAGCCGAAAGTTGCAATCCTGGCCAAGCGCTTTCTGCTGCATCTTCTTTTGGTTTAATATCAATAGGCTTTTTCTGATCCAACAGCACAACATTGGCATCATTAGCCGTCATAATCAGACAACTAAGACGCGATCGCATTTTGGCATCACTGACTTGACTCGATTTATAAGTAACAACTAATGAGGCCGCCGCAGGTTTAATTTTGACGCTGGTAACGAGGGGATCAACTTCCAACAAAGTTTGTAGGCGCTGCATGTATGCGTTGTTATCACGCAACTTGGGGATACGCAACCGCATTCTGCCGGGAACTGTATGAACAACGCTGTAAACAACTTGAGAAATTGGCTGATGAGAGCGTTTATAGTTTTTAGCGAGAGACGCTTTGCTATTCTTACTCTGATAACTTTGTGGAGCTAAAACCACTGTACTTACGGTTTCGTAAACCTTCGCACCTAGAGGTACTTCTTCTTTTGCCTCAGTCTCCGAAGATTTTTTAACTGCTGGCGATACTAGTTGTGCTGTCAATGGTGTCATTCCTGATCTCGCTGAAAGTACTAAAAACTTAAATTGATCTCGCAGCAACCTCTCAATTTTCGAGAGCAAATTATCCCCCCAATCATGCAAGACTGGTGAGCAACTGCAAACAAGATTTGCTGATATTTTGTTAAATTCTGCTAATTGGGCTGGCGGCGATACCTGCCGTTGCTTCGTTGGCAGATCGAGTCAAACTAATTAAATTTGTGATTGCTGCTGCATCAACACGGTGCATTCGCTCTTGAGAGTCTCGCAGTGTCCCAGCTTTATCGGTGAGCTTGATTTGCTCTTTGTTCACCACTGGATCTGCTTTGAGCAAGTTCTCTAAGCATTGCACATATTTGCTGTTGCTGAGTTTTGAGTTGGAAGAGGAAACAGTACAGGGGAAAGGGGATATGGGGAAAGCCCTCTCCCCTCTGCTCCCTGCTCCTTGTCTCCTCTGCTTCTTATGACTGGCTGCGATTTTCCAGGGGCTTTCCCCAGGAGGCTGCGATGCCGATGAGGATACAGAACCCTCCATTTTCATCCTCCTGTGTTCCTTAACGGAACGATCTACAACGGAAAGTTCGCCATGTAGGCTAAAGAAAAAGACATAGCTGCGGGCTTCATATCAGCCCATAAGCTGGATATGTTTAGATTGTTACTTTCTGCTGATGTTTTTGTTGTATCAGCCGATACAACAGGCTGGGTAATTTGTTCTATAGGCTGTTGTTGCTCTACGATTTGGACGCTAGGTGTAGGCGGATTTATCTCCAATGCCAATTCCATCAGTTTTACCCAATGGTTGACAGTTACATCACCTGGATGAAATGCGATCGCTATTGATGCTGCATCATAATTCATCCGCACGCTAGTTACATGAGCGTCTGTTTTCAATAACCTTTCCAGCCGTCTTGTGTATGCTTTATCTTGGGCAATGTGGGGTACATGGAACCTAATCCTACCCGGAATATGATGAACTACAGTATAGGCAATGTTTGCTGACGGTTTTACGTCTTGCCTCACTGGTGCAACAACAGGTTTAGTTAATGCTTGTGTCAATTTTGGTGGATTAGTTTTGTTATTTGGTTTTGCAGATTGGCTATTGCTGTCTGATTTGGCAATTTGCGGTTCTAAATAGTCAATTACCCGCCGAGTTGCATCTGCGGTAATCATATAGACTGGGATCGATGCTAATCCACTAATTCCTAAACCTCCTGTGACTGCTAAACCAGTCATCAAAGGAATAAAGGAAATAGTTTGCTCCATCCAAAAGTCAGGAGATTTCCACACCGCAAAAGGATCTTTACTGGTCATTGATTGCGGCGAAATTGGGTAAGGGTGAATATTTAGTTTTTTCAGTATTCCCAATATCTGATGTAATGTCAAATAATTTTCGTCAAAGTTAACAACCAAACTGCCTGATTGCTCGTTGACGGTAACTTCCTTGACTCCTTTGTACTGCTTTAAATATTGGGATAGTAATTCTAGTTTTGAGTTTAAACTGCCGTCAGTAGCGCGGATACGGATGCGATCGTGGGTTGCATGGACAATTTCTAGACCACCAGCTGGCAAATGCGTTTCTAAGTTAGCAGTTGCTAAACTGGGATGTCTATGCACTTTTACTGAATTACTGTGACGCTGAACAGAAATTAAGTCAGGAGACAAAGCCTCTTTCGGACTTAATCCGCGACTACTGAGAGTATTTGTCATTTACTCGATAGTTGCACCAAGGCTCAAAGGTTAACAATAGGTTAAATATAACCTATTATTTCCGTATGTGAAATCGTCCTCAAGATTTATTTTAGATTAAGTAATGTTAATTACCTGTTTTTGGTATTCTTGCTCAGTGATTATATCGTGAGTACTTTCGACGCGATCTATAAATACAATCCCATCGAGATGATCGTACTCATGCTGAAAAATCCGCGCTACAAAGTCAGAGAATTCTTGCTTTTGTAATTGCCCGTATCGGTCATAATATTCAACTTCAATAGTCTGATATCTAGGAACAAATCCTCTAATACCAGGGATACATAAACAACCTTCCCATCCCTTAACAATTTCTGGAGAATGTGACACTATCCTGGGGTTGATTATGGCGGTAGGTTCCATTGTAGGAGCGTTGGGATATCTAGGATTTGGGCGGGAAGCGACAATAAATAAACGCTGTTGTTCGGCAACTTGCGGTGCAGCAATCCCCACTCCATTAGCTGCGGAAACTGTGGCAATTAAATCATCAATTAATTTTTGAATTTTCTCATCATGAATGTTGTCAATCCAAGTTGCTTTTTGGCGAATTACCGGGTCGCCTAACTGCACAATTGGTAGTAAGTCAGCCATACAAAAACTCCTTTGGTGAGTAATAGATAATAAATAAAAATAAAACGATTTTAAATAAAAGTTGACAATTGTGCATTGTCAACTTTTGCAAACATAATATTTTTTAATGATTTACATACAATTTTTTAACCTCAAATACTCAGATATTGGTTTAACCCTTTATACAAGCCAGCGGCTAGGTGCTAAAAGCGTATACCCACTTCACACTTCATCCTTTAATTAGCTTTCTCCTTGCACTGGTAGAGGTGCGGGACGAACGGTAATTTGCGTAGTTTGTCCGTTGCGCTCTACTTGTACTGGTAAAGGATTGCCAATTTGGCTACTTTCCAGGAGCCTTTGTACTTCTTCTACCTTAGTAACAGACTGGTTATTAATTTTTTGAATTACATCCCCTGGCCTCAATCCTGCCGCCGCAGCTGGAGAGCGTGGGACAATACTTACCAATAGCACACCTTTATCTGTCGTCAGATTAATGCGATCGCCAAATCTCTGATTTATCCTTTCTTTAATCTCTGGTGTCAGCGTCACCATCTGTACACCCAAATAAGGATGATCAACTCGACCTTTAGTAATTAATTCTTGAGCAATTTTCTGTACAGTGTTGATGGGAATGGCAAATCCCAAACCTTGAGCATTCCGCAGAATAGCTGTGTTCATCCCAATGACTTGACCTCGTGCATTGAGCAATGGCCCACCAGAATTACCAGGGTTAATGGCTGCATCTGTTTGCAGATAATCAACTCGCTTGTCACTAGCACCAATATCACTACTAGATCGACCAGTAGCACTAATAATCCCCGATGTCACAGTATTGTTCAAACCCAAGGGATTACCAATAGCAATTACCGCTTCCCCTGGTTGTAAAACTTCGGAATTGCCTAAAGATATAGTTGGCAAGTTATTGGCATCTATTTTAATCACAGCTACATCTGTTACAGGATCTTCCCCCAAAACTTTGCCATCAAAGGTTCTCCCATCCTTAAGAGTCACTGTTACAGTATCCGCACCATCAACGACATGAGAATTGGTCAAAATTTGTCCAGAGGAACTAATGATAAATCCTGAACCACTACCCCGTTCAACTCTTTGTCTAGGTTGGGTATCCCGAAAATACCGTCGAAAAAAGGGATCATTAAATTGTTCGGGGACACGAGATGTAATTGTTCTAGATGAGTCGATTCGCACCACTGCACCGCCAACATTTTTCACCACGCCTACAACAAAGTTGGGATCACCAGATGCGGAGATAATAGGTGGAAGTGCGATCGCTGATTCGGGGTTAGATGTTTTGGGTTCGGAAACAAAAGGCTTATCTGTTGAATTTTCAAAGGTTTTAGCAGGTAAAAAACCACAACCGCCTAAAGACACGACTGCTACCCCACTTAGCAGCGTTAACTTCACAATGTTAGCTCTCTTGTTCAAGAGCCAACTCCAGCCATCAATATTCTGCACTGTTGTCTTCATGTGTCTTTGCTTCTCCGTGTTGGTCAGTGGGTGGTAGGATATGACCTACTGGGTAGTCCCAAAATGATTAGAACTCAAAGTTTAGCTTAGGTCTAGATCATCTGAATGCTAAATTGGTGCTTGCTCATATCTTCTATTTTGGCGATTAGCAGCAAAGGTGATATGTG
>NZ_JBXUHI010000003.1:0-37008 GCF_059384975.1 Nostoc sp. C96
GTAACCCTCTGGCTGAGGTTAGTGTCAAAAATTCAAAAGATTTAGACTTTTGTTTGCGCTGGTCAGATGCCAAAGCAGGGTTTAAAGGCTTGGCTGATGAATACAACTTCCGCAAGGTTCCCGGCAATTCACAATACAAAGACACTGTGGGTTTTATCTGGGCTTGTGATGAATTTGATATTGGAGTAGAGCAAGCGGGAAGCGATAGCGCCAAACAGTTTAAGCAAGTCCTCAAAGATGGCGGCCATATCAATTTAGGTGTCATCATCTTGGGACAGTCGGGAATGGTTAGCACTACTAAAGGTTTGTCCATAGATGACCAAAAAATGCTAACCAATGTCTACATTGACCCAGTGAGCATCAGAACATTTCTCACTCAATACGGCGATCGCTTCTACAGTAAAGCAGCAGTAGAAAAAGCACTGTCCACACTAGAGCAGATTGAATTGGAAATGGAAGAACAGAATGAAATCATCTGCGACACTGCCAGAGAATTCAGAATCGCAATGGTGACGGCTGACCGTTCACCTGTGTTCTATCAGTTGCCTTACTTCGATAGTGTTGATATTAATTTGGCTGCCTACCAAGAATCATTAACTCAAATTCAAAAGGTACGTCAAGACAAGCCGAGTATTACTGCTTTTAGTTGTCCCCAATGTGGAAGTGAGAACATAAAAAAGAATGGACGCTCTCAGGGTAAGCAAAGATGGCAATGTCGAGACTGTAGTAAAAACTTCTTAGAAAATTAAGCGTAATGTGCGGCAGAAAAAATGAAATTATTTTTGTCCCAATATCTGCCACATATCAGCACTTGCCGTCAGATATCGTCAAGAAATTGGACAAATTTCGCAAAGATTTGGCTTAATGAGAATTACCAATAATAGCCAGTTTGAATAATTTTAAATTTTGGGCAATACTGGGATATTTTTGGCAGATTGGGGTAATTTTTCCAAACAAAGGCAGATATTGGCAGATATTGGTAAGAAAATTTAAATGTTAAAAGCGTTTATAAAAGTAGAACCTATTAATTATCTATATGTCATAAAAAATCAAAATATTTCTACGCTGGGACTATTGTAAATTCATCAGCTTTTAATTACTAAGACTAATTCTCAATTAGTAATAAAAATAAAAAAGTTTTTGTAATAAATTAACTACAACCCGTAGTAAATAAATAAGAGGATGAATTATGAAACATAAAAATTACTCTTGTCCAGGTTTACTCAGTATGGTGAATAAAGTGAATCGCATTAAACACCACTGCCAATTTTTAGATATTGCACTTGAGTTAATAGAAAATCCAGACGATGACACTCTAGGAAGAGTTGAGTTACTAATAAAAACATTTTTACAGCATTCTGAATGCTATTTTGAATATATTGAAAAATCAGAAGAGATTAGATCATTATGCAATAATCAATCTACTTCTGAATAATTAAAAAATATCTTAGAACGGTGCTTTACCTGTCTTGAGTGTATAACCTAAATACCCTTGCCAGTATTCCCCCTCGGTTGTTTTTGGTCGTAATCCGATAGCCGCGTCAAATTCTCCGTCGATGTAGTCGTAAACAGTTTTTGCTTGTGTTGTGGTTGAGGCTTGAGAAGTTGTTAGAGTAGACATGAAAATTAATTCCTTTTATGTTGCGGGGACGTTGGCGCGTCCCTCTTTCTTATCCCTATACTAACTGTCTTGTATATATAATTGCAAGAGGTATTGTATAGGGATAAGTTATAGAGCTACCTTGTTTCAAGAGGATTTATCTATATATAAATCCTTGTGTATAGTCCTTATTTACTTTAGAATTGAGTAAATTAAGTAATCAAGGAATTAGCTATGAGTAGGGAATTAAAAGCAGGGGATGAGCTAGAGAATGGTTATATTGATGAGCGTGTTAAATTTCTGTTGCCACAGTTTGAGGCTTTAGCACCATACAAACTTAATCAACGTAAAAACGGTATTGGTAGTTCATTAGGATGGAAGAAACTAGCCATTAATGAAGCAAGATTATTAAAAATTACCTATCCAGATGACAAGCCAGAAGAATTAAAGATTTATGGCACTTGTTTAAGGCAAATATCAGCACTTAAAAAATCACTCAAAACCGCCGCTAAAACTGAACTTAAAGACGCTGCTTTGTATAATCCAGTTTGTACAATCATTACCCACTTTGGAGAAGCAATATCGGAGCAATTTGCTACTTATAAGGCTACACAATCAGAACTATACAGAGAGAAAGTAACCGAGCGTAGGCAACCAGAAAACCGCATAGAGATTGATTTAACTAACTCTCTCAAATTTGCTCACAATGTCTTGACTGACATCAAAAATGGTAATGATGCTAACTGGATGGATGTTAGTTGTGCCATTGCTTTGGCTACTGGTAGGCGTATGGGAGAAGTACACCTATCAGCCAGTTTTGAAAAAGTTGATAATTACACGGTTAAATTCAAGGGTCAATTAAAAGGTAAATCTAGACGTATAAAGTTAGGTGAAAAAGCTTTACCAATTAGAAATGTAGTATTTGAAATTCCTACTTTAATCAATGCTGATTTAATCTGCTATGGCTTGCAATGGTTAGGAGATAAAGGTAAAAGATTTGCACAGGATGAAGACCCAGAACGAGTTAATCGCCGCTTCTCAAAAACACTCAATCAACATTGTAAAGAGTTCGATATCTTTCCCGAAGATGAGCGCACTTATCACAAGTTTAGAGCCGCTTACTTTCGAGCTTGCATAGTCAATGCTGGGATAGATAATTTTGATTTTATTGATTATGCCGAACGAATTTTAATTGACCGAGATGAAACCACAATCAACAGTTATAAACGTTATGAGATCAAAGCAGGGTCAATTACTCGCATTTAAATAAATCCCTATACAAAACCTCTTGACTTATTTAAACAAGAGGAATAGTATAGGGATGAATCAAATTAATAGCTAACAACATTTTATGCAAGAATATGTAGCTCTCGGTAAGGAATTAGTCTCTAAGTTGCGAGATGTTGAGGATGAGCCAAGCATTGAAAAACTGTGTGCTGAAGTAACAAACGCTGTTTGGGCATCATCTGATAATGTAGGCACTGTCAAAAACCGAATGGTAGTTATTCGCAAGGCGGTAAAAGAAGCATTTCCAGACACAGATAAACAAGAGCATCCCTGGCAACACTTCACAAATTCAGGCAAGGGTAATTTACCTAGATATGAACATTTAGCCTTTAAATATCTACCAACTGCTGACAAGAAACAAGCAGACCAACCGATTGAGAAACAAACCCAGAAACAACCAGCTAAACAGCCTAAATCAGAAACCAGTAAGCCACAAGCCACATTAGAAGCTATGAAGATTGACCAATTAAACTTGGATGCTGAAACTCAAGAGATGGTAGAGAATGCGATCGCCTACTCTGGTATTTCCTTGGCTAATTTCATTCGTAGAGCCTGCCAAGTTTACGCTAAAACTATCACTGGCAAGGTCAAGCTGGCTGATGAAGATTTGAGTGCAGTTTCTACAGCCGATTTACTCAGTGAGAAATATAAAACCCATCCTGGTAGGGCTGATGAGCTTACACGCCGCGCTATCTACGCCTTAGAGGTTCACAATAACAACTGCACTGAGAAAAGCCAAAAATGGCATATTAACCAAACCGCAATACAAACACTCACAGGTAGTAAGCCAGCGACCATCAAGAAAATTTTAGAGAATTACCAAATTCGACTTGATGACCACAACGCCAAGCATGAATTAAACCCATACGATAATCGCAAGCCAGGGGTAAAAATTGATGAGGCTATCAATCTGGTTGAGCTTGTGCCAGACGGTTTAAATGTGGTGTAGCGATCGCCATCTAAATCTTTATCAATATTAAACACAAAGTAAGTATAAGTAGCAGTGTCGGTACAAAACAATACAGCTAAAAAGGATTTATTACTTATTGTATATAAATATGACCAAAGGTTTATTAGTTGTCGGGGGCGCAATTGCTTTAGCTTTTATTCCTATGCCAAGTAAAGCCGAATGGGTAGCCGTTGCTGAGAGCGACAATGTAGTTGTCTATGTTAATGATCGAATCCAGGTTAAAGCTGCAACAAATGAACCTGCTTTTTTCTGGGCAAAGATGGATTACAAAAAGAGACAGCCTGATGGCATACGATCAGCAGTTACTTACAATGCGGTTCGCTGTAATCCCATATCCTCTCAAGTTACAAAATTAATTACATACAATACTCAAGGTGCAGTAGTTGAATCAAAAGACTATGGTGATACTCTGGAATGGAGTAGCCCTATACCTGGCAGTCTTTTAGAGGTTGCAATTGAGGCTGTTTGTAATTAAGTTCAGGGGGCGACAATCGCCTCTAAACCATGCCAGATAATGGTTTTGGAGACACAGACCCCTTGAAAAAATTGGGTACTTATTGAGAATGAACTGTACAGTTATTAAGCAGCTACCTGTAGGGTACAGTTTAATGGTAAAAAAAAACGGTCTCGTAATTTGATCAAGACCGTCATCAAAATGCTGGCATCATTCTACCAAAACTTCTTAGAAAAATACCTAAATAAAGCACAGTTATTCACCCTAAAGATGTTGGTGTGGTTATTACAAAATCAGAAACAGGTGAAGATAGAAAGACTGGCAGCAACCTTACCTCTACCAATACAACAAAACAGTCGTAGACGGCATATACAAAGGTTTTTAACATCGAATACTTTGAGTGTAGTCTTATTGTGGTTTCCCATCATTGAAGCCATAATTAACCAACATTTTAAAATAGGGTCACAATTAACCATTGCGATGGATAGAACACAGTGGAAAGAAAATAATGTGTTGATGGTGAGCGTGATTTATCAAAAAAGAGCTTGGCCAATATATTGGTGTTTGTTAGGGAAAGATGGTTGCAGTAACCTAGAAGAACAGCAAAAAGTATTACGCCCAGTAATTCGCTTATTAAAAAAATACAAACTAGTAATTATTGGGGATAGAGAATTTCACAGTGTAGAACTGGCACAATGGCTCCACAAGCAGAACCTGAGTTTTGTATTCCGTCAAAAAAAAGATACTACTTTTCGGAAAAAAAGACAGAAGTTTCAGCCTTTAAGTAGCATTGAGATTTATCCTGGTATTCGCTCCTTTTATACCGATGTTAAAGTTACTCAAAAACAAGGTTTTGGTTGGTTCAATTTAGCTGTTTATTGGAAAAGGAAGTATCGGGGAAAGCAAGATAAGGAAGCTTGGTATTTATTAACTAATTTACCTGATTTAAACACTGCCATCAAAATATATGCTCAACGTTTTGGGATTGAGGCGATGTTCAAAGATTGTAAAACAGGCGGGTATAATTTAGAAAGTTCCCAAGCCAACCCTGATAGACTTGTACGTTTAATATTCTTAATTGCTTTAGCAATGACGAGTGCTTGGTTACAAGGTCAAAAAATTAAATTACAGCGACAACAATCTTATGTCTGTCGTTCTCAAGAGCAAAGTAAAGCTGAAAAAAGGCACAGCAATTTTTGGATAGGTTTGTATGGTTTTAATTGGATAGTTGCTTGGCAAGGGTGTCAAGCATGGGTCGAGGAACTGGTCACTTCCATTCGCAATAAGCAAGCATATTATCAGCGAGGTTTAAGGGCTATGGAGCTTATACAGCAAGCACTTTAGGGAGCTTGTCGCCCCTTGAAGTAATTAAGTTATAGAGATCGCGCCTATCGTACCATCACCCCATAGCCAATAGCAGGAGAGAGCCGCCGCCGCAAGGTAAGGCGGTTTGTTTATGGATGCCCTTAGAAATCTGTAGGAAAGCAATTGAAAGCGACTGTAAGGCATTGTGAGAGTGGTGGCAGATTGATAATTAAATGAATAGCCAAAGGGATATGACCGAGAGTCAGGTTACGTCCACTGATACCCTATCTTATATAGAATAGGGGGGCAGTGGACGCGGCTAGAAAATAGACAGGGTAAGGAATACAGCCAAAAGTGAGTGCTTGCGTCCACTGGGTTAAATTGGGCTGATTTTGGGGCAGTGGACACGTCCGGCGGGGTGATAGCCTGGAGGTGTGATCATGATTTGGTGAAGTGCGATCGCCCAAACTGGACTTCATAAACTAGACAGTTATCGGAAGTTTGGAGTGTGGTGTAACTTCTTTTTTTTCTGCGGTCACAGATGCGCGAGCGTATGTAATCGATGCCCGTGAAATTTTCCCAAGGGTAAAACGAGTTTCAAAACTTCAAAGTTGCGATCGCGTTTTGGTAATGTGCGATCGCTTGACGTTCTATCACTGTACAAGAGGGTAGAGTCAATGTGAGCGATAGCGTATCGGTCTATCACCATACTAAAAGTTATGTACACAGATAAAACCAGGGGTATGGGTATACAAGAGGGCATGAACGCAGATATCCCTATACAAGAGGTTTGAGGTATGGGTATACAAGAGGGCATGAACGCAGATATCCCTATACAAGAGGTTTGAGGTATGGGTATACAAGAGGGCATGAACGCAGATATCCCTATACAAGAGGGTATGCAAGTACAAGAGGGTTTGAATAGTCCTTACTAACATTCCTTGTTCTCTAGAGAACAAGGAATGTTAGTAAGGACTATTCAAACCCTCTTGTACTTGCATACCCTCTTGTATAGGGATATCTGCGTTCATGCCCTCTTGTATACCCATACCTCAAACCTCTTGTATAGGGATATCTGCGTTCATGCCCTCTTGTATACCCATACCTCAAACCTCTTGTATAGGGATATCTGCGTTCATGCCCTCTTGTATACCCATACCCCTGGTTTTATCTGTGTACATAACTTTTAGTATGGTGATAGACCGATACGCTATCGCTCACATTGACTCTACCCTCTTGTACAGTGATAGAACGTCAAGCGATCGCACATTACCAAAACGCGATCGCAACTTTGAAGTTTTGAAACTCGTTTTACCCTTGGGAAAATTTCACGGGCATCGATTACATACGCTCGCGCATCTGTGACCGCAGAAAAAAAAGAAGTTACACCACACTCCAAACTTCCGATAACTGTCTAGTTTATGAAGTCCAGTTTGGGCGATCGCACTTCACCAAATCATGATCACACCTCCAGGCTATCACCCCGCCGGACGTGTCCACTGCCCCAAAATCAGCCCAATTTAACCCAGTGGACGCAAGCACTCACTTTTGGCTGTATTCCTTACCCTGTCTATTTTCTAGCCGCGTCCACTGCCCCCCTATTCTATATAAGATAGGGTATCAGTGGACGTAACCTGACTCTCGGTCATATCCCTTTGGCTATTCATTTAATTATCAATCTGCCACCACTCTCACAATGCCTTACAGTCGCTTTCAATTGCTTTCCTACAGATTTCTAAGGGCATCCATAAACAAACCGCCTTACCTTGCGGCGGCGGCTCTCTCCTGCTATTGGCTATGGGGTGATGGTACGATAGGCGCGATCTCTATAACTTAATTACTTCAAGGGGCGACAAGCTCCCTAAAGTGCTTGCTGTATAAGCTCCATAGCCCTTAAACCTCGCTGATAATATGCTTGCTTATTGCGAATGGAAGTGACCAGTTCCTCGACCCATGCTTGACACCCTTGCCAAGCAACTATCCAATTAAAACCATACAAACCTATCCAAAAATTGCTGTGCCTTTTTTCAGCTTTACTTTGCTCTTGAGAACGACAGACATAAGATTGTTGTCGCTGTAATTTAATTTTTTGACCTTGTAACCAAGCACTCGTCATTGCTAAAGCAATTAAGAATATTAAACGTACAAGTCTATCAGGGTTGGCTTGGGAACTTTCTAAATTATACCCGCCTGTTTTACAATCTTTGAACATCGCCTCAATCCCAAAACGTTGAGCATATATTTTGATGGCAGTGTTTAAATCAGGTAAATTAGTTAATAAATACCAAGCTTCCTTATCTTGCTTTCCCCGATACTTCCTTTTCCAATAAACAGCTAAATTGAACCAACCAAAACCTTGTTTTTGAGTAACTTTAACATCGGTATAAAAGGAGCGAATACCAGGATAAATCTCAATGCTACTTAAAGGCTGAAACTTCTGTCTTTTTTTCCGAAAAGTAGTATCTTTTTTTTGACGGAATACAAAACTCAGGTTCTGCTTGTGGAGCCATTGTGCCAGTTCTACACTGTGAAATTCTCTATCCCCAATAATTACTAGTTTGTATTTTTTTAATAAGCGAATTACTGGGCGTAATACTTTTTGCTGTTCTTCTAGGTTACTGCAACCATCTTTCCCTAACAAACACCAATATATTGGCCAAGCTCTTTTTTGATAAATCACGCTCACCATCAACACATTATTTTCTTTCCACTGTGTTCTATCCATCGCAATGGTTAATTGTGACCCTATTTTAAAATGTTGGTTAATTATGGCTTCAATGATGGGAAACCACAATAAGACTACACTCAAAGTATTCGATGTTAAAAACCTTTGTATATGCCGTCTACGACTGTTTTGTTGTATTGGTAGAGGTAAGGTTGCTGCCAGTCTTTCTATCTTCACCTGTTTCTGATTTTGTAATAACCACACCAACATCTTTAGGGTGAATAACTGTGCTTTATTTAGGTATTTTTCTAAGAAGTTTTGGTAGAATGATGCCAGCATTTTGATGACGGTCTTGATCAAATTACGAGACCGTTTTTTTTTACCATTAAACTGTACCCTACAGGTAGCTGCTTAATAACTGTACAGTTCATTCTCAATAAGTACCCAATTTTTTCAAGGGGTCTGTGTCTCCAAAACCATTATCTGGCATGGTTTAGAGGCGATTGTCGCCCCCTGAACTTAATTACAAACAGCCTCAATTGCAACCTCTAAAAGACTGCCAGGTATAGGGCTACTCCATTCCAGAGTATCACCATAGTCTTTTGATTCAACTACTGCACCTTGAGTATTGTATGTAATTAATTTTGTAACTTGAGAGGATATGGGATTACAGCGAACCGCATTGTAAGTAACTGCTGATCGTATGCCATCAGGCTGTCTCTTTTTGTAATCCATCTTTGCCCAGAAAAAAGCAGGTTCATTTGTTGCAGCTTTAACCTGGATTCGATCATTAACATAGACAACTACATTGTCGCTCTCAGCAACGGCTACCCATTCGGCTTTACTTGGCATAGGAATAAAAGCTAAAGCAATTGCGCCCCCGACAACTAATAAACCTTTGGTCATATTTATATACAATAAGTAATAAATCCTTTTTAGCTGTATTGTTTTGTACCGACACTGCTACTTATACTTACTTTGTGTTTAATATTGATAAAGATTTAGATGGCGATCGCTACACCACATTTAAACCGTCTGGCACAAGCTCAACCAGATTGATAGCCTCATCAATTTTTACCCCTGGCTTGCGATTATCGTATGGGTTTAATTCATGCTTGGCGTTGTGGTCATCAAGTCGAATTTGGTAATTCTCTAAAATTTTCTTGATGGTCGCTGGCTTACTACCTGTGAGTGTTTGTATTGCGGTTTGGTTAATATGCCATTTTTGGCTTTTCTCAGTGCAGTTGTTATTGTGAACCTCTAAGGCGTAGATAGCGCGGCGTGTAAGCTCATCAGCCCTACCAGGATGGGTTTTATATTTCTCACTGAGTAAATCGGCTGTAGAAACTGCACTCAAATCTTCATCAGCCAGCTTGACCTTGCCAGTGATAGTTTTAGCGTAAACTTGGCAGGCTCTACGAATGAAATTAGCCAAGGAAATACCAGAGTAGGCGATCGCATTCTCTACCATCTCTTGAGTTTCAGCATCCAAGTTTAATTGGTCAATCTTCATAGCTTCTAATGTGGCTTGTGGCTTACTGGTTTCTGATTTAGGCTGTTTAGCTGGTTGTTTCTGGGTTTGTTTCTCAATCGGTTGGTCTGCTTGTTTCTTGTCAGCAGTTGGTAGATATTTAAAGGCTAAATGTTCATATCTAGGTAAATTACCCTTGCCTGAATTTGTGAAGTGTTGCCAGGGATGCTCTTGTTTATCTGTGTCTGGAAATGCTTCTTTTACCGCCTTGCGAATAACTACCATTCGGTTTTTGACAGTGCCTACATTATCAGATGATGCCCAAACAGCGTTTGTTACTTCAGCACACAGTTTTTCAATGCTTGGCTCATCCTCAACATCTCGCAACTTAGAGACTAATTCCTTACCGAGAGCTACATATTCTTGCATAAAATGTTGTTAGCTATTAATTTGATTCATCCCTATACTATTCCTCTTGTTTAAATAAGTCAAGAGGTTTTGTATAGGGATTTATTTAAATGCGAGTAATTGACCCTGCTTTGATCTCATAACGTTTATAACTGTTGATTGTGGTTTCATCTCGGTCAATTAAAATTCGTTCGGCATAATCAATAAAATCAAAATTATCTATCCCAGCATTGACTATGCAAGCTCGAAAGTAAGCGGCTCTAAACTTGTGATAAGTGCGCTCATCTTCGGGAAAGATATCGAACTCTTTACAATGTTGATTGAGTGTTTTTGAGAAGCGGCGATTAACTCGTTCTGGGTCTTCATCCTGTGCAAATCTTTTACCTTTATCTCCTAACCATTGCAAGCCATAGCAGATTAAATCAGCATTGATTAAAGTAGGAATTTCAAATACTACATTTCTAATTGGTAAAGCTTTTTCACCTAACTTTATACGTCTAGATTTACCTTTTAATTGACCCTTGAATTTAACCGTGTAATTATCAACTTTTTCAAAACTGGCTGATAGGTGTACTTCTCCCATACGCCTACCAGTAGCCAAAGCAATGGCACAACTAACATCCATCCAGTTAGCATCATTACCATTTTTGATGTCAGTCAAGACATTGTGAGCAAATTTGAGAGAGTTAGTTAAATCAATCTCTATGCGGTTTTCTGGTTGCCTACGCTCGGTTACTTTCTCTCTGTATAGTTCTGATTGTGTAGCCTTATAAGTAGCAAATTGCTCCGATATTGCTTCTCCAAAGTGGGTAATGATTGTACAAACTGGATTATACAAAGCAGCGTCTTTAAGTTCAGTTTTAGCGGCGGTTTTGAGTGATTTTTTAAGTGCTGATATTTGCCTTAAACAAGTGCCATAAATCTTTAATTCTTCTGGCTTGTCATCTGGATAGGTAATTTTTAATAATCTTGCTTCATTAATGGCTAGTTTCTTCCATCCTAATGAACTACCAATACCGTTTTTACGTTGATTAAGTTTGTATGGTGCTAAAGCCTCAAACTGTGGCAACAGAAATTTAACACGCTCATCAATATAACCATTCTCTAGCTCATCCCCTGCTTTTAATTCCCTACTCATAGCTAATTCCTTGATTACTTAATTTACTCAATTCTAAAGTAAATAAGGACTATACACAAGGATTTATATATAGATAAATCCTCTTGAAACAAGGTAGCTCTATAACTTATCCCTATACAATACCTCTTGCAATTATATATACAAGACAGTTAGTATAGGGATAAGAAAGAGGGACGCGCCAACGTCCCCGCAACATAAAAGGAATTAATTTTCATGTCTACTCTAACAACTTCTCAAGCCTCAACCACAACACAAGCAAAAACTGTTTACGACTACATCGACGGAGAATTTGACGCGGCTATCGGATTACGACCAAAAACAACCGAGGGGGAATACTGGCAAGGGTATTTAGGTTATACACTCAAGACAGGTAAAGCACCGTTCTAAGATATTTTTTAATTATTCAGAAGTAGATTGATTATTGCATAATGATCTAATCTCTTCTGATTTTTCAATATATTCAAAATAGCATTCAGAATGCTGTAAAAATGTTTTTATTAGTAACTCAACTCTTCCTAGAGTGTCATCGTCTGGATTTTCTATTAACTCAAGTGCAATATCTAAAAATTGGCAGTGGTGTTTAATGCGATTCACTTTATTCACCATACTGAGTAAACCTGGACAAGAGTAATTTTTATGTTTCATAATTCATCCTCTTATTTATTTACTACGGGTTGTAGTTAATTTATTACAAAAACTTTTTTATTTTTATTACTAATTGAGAATTAGTCTTAGTAATTAAAAGCTGATGAATTTACAATAGTCCCAGCGTAGAAATATTTTGATTTTTTATGACATATAGATAATTAATAGGTTCTACTTTTATAAACGCTTTTAACATTTAAATTTTCTTACCAATATCTGCCAATATCTGCCTTTGTTTGGAAAAATTACCCCAATCTGCCAAAAATATCCCAGTATTGCCCAAAATTTAAAATTATTCAAACTGGCTATTATTGGTAATTCTCATTAAGCCAAATCTTTGCGAAATTTGTCCAATTTCTTGACGATATCTGACGGCAAGTGCTGATATGTGGCAGATATTGGGACAAAAATAATTTCATTTTTTCTGCCGCACATTACGCTTAATTTTCTAAGAAGTTTTTACTACAGTCTCGACATTGCCATCTTTGCTTACCCTGAGAGCGTCCATTCTTTTTTATGTTCTCACTTCCACATTGGGGACAACTAAAAGCAGTAATACTCGGCTTGTCTTGACGTACCTTTTGAATTTGAGTTAATGATTCTTGGTAGGCAGCCAAATTAATATCAACACTATCGAAGTAAGGCAACTGATAGAACACAGGTGAACGGTCAGCCGTCACCATTGCGATTCTGAATTCTCTGGCAGTGTCGCAGATGATTTCATTCTGTTCTTCCATTTCCAATTCAATCTGCTCTAGTGTGGACAGTGCTTTTTCTACTGCTGCTTTACTGTAGAAGCGATCGCCGTATTGAGTGAGAAATGTTCTGATGCTCACTGGGTCAATGTAGACATTGGTTAGCATTTTTTGGTCATCTATGGACAAACCTTTAGTAGTGCTAACCATTCCCGACTGTCCCAAGATGATGACACCTAAATTGATATGGCCGCCATCTTTGAGGACTTGCTTAAACTGTTTGGCGCTATCGCTTCCCGCTTGCTCTACTCCAATATCAAATTCATCACAAGCCCAGATAAAACCCACAGTGTCTTTGTATTGTGAATTGCCGGGAACCTTGCGGAAGTTGTATTCATCAGCCAAGCCTTTAAACCCTGCTTTGGCATCTGACCAGCGCAAACAAAAGTCTAAATCTTTTGAATTTTTGACACTAACCTCAGCCAGAGGGTTACAGAATGCAATCTCTGTAAAATCTAATTTTTTACCATTGGGAGTGTTACCGCTTAAGAAACCGCGCTTAAGGATATGGCTCATCAACAGTAATGCTGTGGGAGTTTTCCCGGCTCCCGGTTCACCCACAATTCTTATGCGTATTGGCTGACTAAGAATATAGTTAATAAACGATTGCTGGTTACGGTATAAACTACCCTTGTCAGCTTTCCTTGCTGGTCTATCCTTGCGAAACTTGACCACAAGGCAATCAGTGAAAGCCAGTTTTTTGGCTGACTCAATGCTGTAAATTCCTAAATTTCGGGTTATCTCTGGTGAGCAGTCCTTGATTAATTTGGCGATCGCATCGGCTGACATGGTGCGGCTGTAAGAGTAGCCAGCCGTGATTACTGAGTCAGTTTCCTCTATGCCCGTGACTCTCAAAGGTATCTGTTTTTGAAACCAAAGCCATTGGGCGATCGCGTTGGCTATGCGTCCGTTAGCATCAAAACCAAATTCACCATAGACAGGCTCGATTAAATCACCTGCTAACTGCTGCTGTAGCTGACCAATTCTGATGTTTAGCAGTTCAATTTGTTCTAGATAGTTTTGACGTTCGGCATTAATGGCTTGGCTAACTTCATCTAAGTTTTGGTTGTAACCACTGGCTAAACTTTTGATGATTTCTGCTTTGGAGGCATGACCATGAGCCACTTTTTCACCCCAATTTTGCAGCCGCCTAAACAACTGCATAGCTTCTGAGGTAATTGAATCATGCTCATAATAAATTTTCTCTAATTCGGTTTGTTTGGCAACTTGAAAGCGTTTATTAGCCTCTACTTCTACTTGAGATTTAAAGTTAGCTTCCCATTGCTCAACCTCAGATTCTAAATACTCAATTCGTTGTTTGTCTTTCTGTGATTGGGTGAAAATTTGAGTCAGTTTAGCTTGATATTCTTGTAGCTTTGAATTTAGTTGAACAACCATTAAATCATTTTCTATCTTGGCATGACCAAGATTGTTAATAGTAGTCCTGGCTTCTTTTAGCTCATCTTTTAAACCTTCTAATTGATACGCTAGTGTATTTACTTGAGCTTTGGAGGCTTCATACTTGTTAATTACACTGTGAAGGTTATCGCTTGCACTTCTGGCAACCTTAGCAACCTTTCTAAGCTCTTTTTGTGATTTACTATCAGCGACCAAATAAGCTACAAATCCCCCGCATATTGCACCTAAACCAAAGTAAATCTGAATCATTTTCTTACCTCTAAATCTACCAAATTCCCCAACTGTTCTTTAAAACTGGCTAACTTATCCTGAGTTTCAAGTGTTTTAAATCGTGTTTCCTGTGCTTTCAATTCAGCCTGTTTTAGCTTTTGACTCAGTTCATCTTTAGTGTGAGTTGCGGTGTTTGTATCTGTAATTGTTTTGAATTTACTAACATCAAGAGTCACTGACTTTTGAGTAGTAATTTCTTGTTGGTTTTGATAATCAAGATAATGACCGCGTACTTTTTCTAACTCTGTGGCTGCCACGATACCAGCATCAAAAGCTTTGGCGTGTTTGCCTACTACGTTGAATTTCTCTTTAGTCACATCGAAAGCCAAACCGTAGAGTTTTAAAGCTCTCACAGCGCCTTCATAAACTTTAGTACCCTTGGTAAGTTGTTGTTCTGTAGCTTGTGGAATAGTTTCAGGTGGATTAAGCGGATCTGCAATGTGGAATTTTTCAGGATGAAAAGACGGTATGCCTGCCACCATTGTTTGTGGTGTAAGGTGTAGTAATCCTGGAATGTGATTATCAATCTGTGTATTTGGAATAGTTGTATTAGTAGCGGTACTAGCGTTACTTGATGACCCTTTGCCTTTGGCTATTTTTCGCGCTACTTCATCGGCTGCTTTTTTACGTAAATTATCTTCAATGGCTCCCATTTAAAAATCTCCGAGTATTCAGTAAGCTTTGATATTTGATTTCTAGTTGTGTAAATGCCTTGCTGATTTCTGAAAATTCACGCGCTAATTCTGCATCTAAATCATGCGCTTTAATAATTTGATTTAATTCCTGTTCATCAGTTTTGGCTTGTTCAATCTGTTGATTCAATTCGTCTTCCATGTTGGTAGCATTGAAAAATACCTAATACCTGATGCTGTTAAAGCCCTCAAACTCTGAGGGCTTTAATATTTGCGTTATCTGCTATCACCTCTATGGGGTGGCTGTTGTGGTTGTTGTGGTGTCGCTGGTTGTGGTGTAGTTACACCAATAGAAGCTTGAACAGTAGTTAAACTAATTGCCCCTATTAAAAACGCGGCTATAATTTTCATTTGAATCAATCCTTGTATGGGTTGTAGTTCGTAGGCGATCGCGCTAACTTTGGCGAGATGGGGCGATCGCTTATTCGTTAAATCCTTCGAGTCTGGATACATCTAAGTCAGTGGTTGAGTATTGGAGAGTGTTGAAAAACTGGGCCACATCTCCAGCAGTCACGTCACAGTCAAAGCGCAAAATTTTAAACTGTGGATGCTTTCTGATTTGAGTTAGTAACTGTTGGGATTGTTCAACTAGCTCTGATAGTGATTGCATGGTTATTGCTCCTGAAATACCTTGAAAAGCCTTTCTAGTAGTTGGTTGAGTAAGTCAAAGGGCATTAGTAAGAAATTAGTTAGGCGGCTAGGTTCTTTCCCAATTCGTCGATAATTGCGTCAATTTCTTGCTGTAAGTTGATTTCATCGGGAGTAATACTTACTGGCTGTTTACCCAAGCTGGCTAAATCGCGGATAGCTCCTAAATACTCTTGCTTTTGGTATTGCCAACGCTGGTTAATGCCCTCTACTAGTTCGGCATCCCTTACAGCCAAGTTATTGAGTATTAGCGTGTTTCTTACCTGCACTATGGCATCGACGGCGGCGATTTCTTCAGTGGCCTGTTTTGCTAACTGCTCAACCAGAGATAAGCCAGTATTGGGCGTTGGAGATTGGGCAGAATTGGTTAACTGTTGCTGTGAGTGCTGGGGTACTATAGGGGCATTTTGTGGCTGTTCTGTTGCTGCTTCTAATGTTTGCTGTGTAAGCATTTCGCTGTTTTCGCTCTGTGCTGGCAATTGTGGCTGTTTTGTTGCTTCGATTTTCTTGGCAACAGCCTCAAAATCTAGCAATGGCAAGGCTTTCACGGTATCGAAGTCATCAGGGCGAATGTCCATCAATGCCAGTCTTAGGGCTTGTTCATTGGTTTTAAGCTGCTCAACTGCGGCGGCTATTGTGATTGTGTTGCTATTCGTGACTGGCTTGGCTTTGGTTGCTCTAGGCATGATTTACGCTCTCTTCTTTATCTGTAATTGCTGGAATGCTTGTTGATAGCGATAACGGCTGAAATCCTGCGGGTTTTTCAAGACGTATCCTTTAACCCGTTCACTGCGTCGTAATTGAGCCATAATTCGCCCTACACGGCTCAAAACCCATGCTTGATAGGGTGATAGGGGCGATTCCCTGTCTATGCTTCCATCGTGGGCTTTGGGGTAGGCATTGCGGAAAGATTCAATCCGCCAGAATGCTATGTTTTCCCAAGCCACAAGGGTAGAACGGGCTACGCCTAATAAGTCAGCTAAATGTGTCTTGGTGGCTGGAAATTCAAGGAATAAATCTAAATCGGTGGAATGTTTACAGCGTCTAGGTTTCATTGGTCATACAGCGATAAATATGAATTAGTAGTTAATTAGCCAAACATCGATAAATTAAGCAACACAATCTAGTGTCAAATCGCTAAACCCCTTGTAGGACTTTTCTTTGGGGTACTCGTAAGACACTAATTAGTAGCTGGTTGTTGATCGATTGCTGCTTATGCTGTTACTATAGCATAGTCCACATAAATAGCATATTAATAACATTAGGCATAATGACTACTTTTAAGCTCAGTGGCATAATTAGGCTATTGAGCAGGTTTTTTAATGTGTCAGAAGAAAAGCAAGTTGCTTACAGAATGTTTATGCCTGAATCTGTGAGAGCGAAATTTAAATCTCTCTGCGCTCTCAAACAGGTCAGTATGAATGAGGTTTTGCTTGAATTAGTTCAAGACTGGATAAAAGAAGCTGAGAGCGAATCAGGTAAGGATAAGGGGGCAGCATGACAGATGCACAGCTTGAAGATATCAACTCACGTCTAGATGCCCTAACTCAAAGGGTCAGCAGCTTGGAAATACTTACAGGCACAATTGGCACTAGCCAAGCAGCAATCGCCCAAATTTACACCCGGCTGGATAGATTCTCAGAAGTTACCAATAGCAACTTCGACCAAGTAACGGAGAGATTTGACCGTGTGGAAGGAAAGTTAGATGAAATACTTCGCATTCTCCGCGATCGCAATGGTGGAAGTGGGTTGTGAGGTGCGACTGAGATCAGAGGGTGAACAGCATTGGCTCTCACAATCACTTCACCCTAAACTCTTGAAAATCTTATACACCGGGCTTTTCTTATTTTTTTCTTACCACCACTGAGGCGATTGCCAAGATGATTGAAACACCACAGCAAATTCTACGCCGTACCGCTACACGCTGGCAACAAATCCAGCGTTTGGGAAATTTAGATTTAGCTACTCAAAAAAGACTGATGGCCATGTCAAAAGAAGATTTTGAGATTGAATTTCAAAAGTTAGCCCAGAGCGATTAGAACTATAGGATGTATGTATTTAAAAAGTAAAATTTATGACCAAAAGACGACATAATTACCCTGGCTTTGTAGACCGAGCATTAGACAAACTGAGCCTTGAAGCCAAAGAATCGTGGGCTGAATACGCGACGGGTGGCAAGACACTGATTGAGTTACAAGCTTGGTGGCGCGATCGCGGTTTGAATGTTCCCAGCGTTGATGCTCTTAGCCTGTGGCGCAAAAAACACATGAAAGTAGGCGATCGCGCCCAGACTGTCTTAGCTGTCATGGAGCGCACCCAAGGCATTACCCCCAAGGGTGCGCTCGAATACTCAACCGCTATAGCAATAATTCTGGCTGAGGAAGTACGAGAACGGCTTGATGCTGAATACAGCCGTAACGACGCTATGGTACTGCTGAACTGCTTAAAAGAGTGCCGTTCGGCTGCAATTGCTTTGTCTGAATTGGAATCCAAAGCAGATAGGATTGATAGCGTTTTGTCTGGAAGCTATGAACTAGCCAGTCGCGTCAAGCGGATGAGCGAGGGTGATCCGCGCTCTGAATGGATGGAAGCTATATTGCAGTCGGGTTTAACCTCCATAGAAGAGGAAATTAAGAGCAGTCAATTAGCAGCAAAGGCTTAGTTATGAGTGCGATCGCTGAACAAGTAAGAGCCATCCTCTCTCAACCCATTAAAAATCCAACTATAGAAACTCTTGCAAGTTGGGTTATAGCAGAATTACCGGATGGTGAAACTAGCGGATTAACTATTGACCAACAAAGGTATTTAGCCAGGATGCGGCAGTTCAACCAATATGCAGCAGCTTGCTGGATTTCTTTGTCCAATGGAAGCAACCCTATCAAGGAATGGGAGAAAGGTGACAAGATTGATAAACTACTTCATGACTCTATCTGGGCAACAGTGTATGAGCATCAAGCTTTGCTTAATCTATTAACTCATACCTATGAAGTTGTATCAGAGGGACTGAAATTACTGCGATCGCATCCTGGTTATCAGTCAGCTTTTGAACTATTCATAGCAATCGTTACACAAGACGAAAACCAACATTTTGAAAGCCATTTGCAACAATACTGGCGGTTCTCACTAGGGGAAGCACAAAAAAATCACGACTTACTACGCCGAACACCTGAAACCTTAACCAAAGCAGAGATAACAAAGTTAAAAAGACTAGCTAAGAGCTATCCTGCCAATGATTTAAAAAGCTTTGCATTAGAAGTATGCCGAATTAAAGCAAAACATAACGAATTAACCAGAAATCTCTTCAAAGCTTACCAAGATAAAGTAATCTTCAACCACGATGTACAACGTAGAGCTTGTGTAATGGCAAGTAAAGGGAGGCTATCAGGTGTTTACAGTTATGAGGTAAGAAAAGGAGTAGAGTATCGCATCAAAAGAGGCGGTGGAACCTCTTAACTTTTCTTTACATCTTTCCCCCACTTCTTTGAAGAGCGTTTTTCTTCCCTATATCTATGTAAGGATTTAATCATACAAAAAAAGTCTCGCCCCTAAACGAAGCAAGACAACAAATTCATTTCGTACTTCCATCTTATTGCTTTTTCAAAGCACTGTTAACTTCTGTTTAGGGGTGGGCGTTAAATCAGGAGCGTACCCACCAAAATGACAAAACCCCTAAGTCGTGAAGGACTGGGGTTTGTTGCAAAAGATTCTACAAAGATTCTACAGCAAACCTCAACTAAAAAACAACTAACACGCTTCATTAGTCAACAAAGGCTTACAGACTGCCTAGATATTCTTGAAAAATCAGGCTACACAGGTGATTTAGCCGTTTTTATTTTGGCTAACCTTCAATCTCTGGAGGTTGCAAGATGAGCTTTAAAACCTTCGGTAGAAACAATCCTTGCCCAGTCTGCGCGAAAGCTGACATAGATTGTCGATACAGTACAGATGATTCTGATTTCATCTTGTGCCATACCTTTGCTGATGCCAGGAAAGGCGAAAAAATTAACGGATTTGTTTGTGTCAAAGAAAGTAATGGTCACACCGCGTCATTCAAGCCCGATAACAGCCAAGAGTGGACAGAGGAAAAACGGCTCCAATGGGCTGATGAACAAAGGCGGCGGCGTGAGCAATCCCAACGGGAAGAACAGCAAAAATTAGCTAAATTACTTCCAATCGCTGACCGAGATGAACAATACCGCCGTATCGTTGCAGCCTTGCCAATTAATGAAAAGCATCGCTCTGAGCTATCCTCAAAACGCGGTTTAACTGACGATGAAATTGAATTTGCGATCGCTCAAGGTTGGATTTGTAGTTGGAAGCCAGGGTTAAAAGTTGAGGCTGACTCACAGTTAGCCGGAATTGCGGCGGTTCAACTTACTGGTGTTGTCGGATTGGGAATTGCGGCTGTAAATCCTAGTGGTGAAGTTACAGGATTTCAGTTAGCTAGTGACAACCGCGCCAAATTTGGTAAATACATCTGGTTGTCGTCTGCCAGCAAAGGGGGCAACAGTCCACACCTACCAAACGGTGAATTACCTTTATTTATTTGGAGGCATCCAGAAGCTGAAAACATCACCCAAACTTGGTTAGTAGAGGGTGGTTTAAAATCGCTAATCACTGCCCTTAAATTGTGGTTTCGCTGTGGTCGCAAAGACATTCAAGTTATTGGGGCAGCAGGGGCAAACTGGGTAGGCTCATTAGAAGCAGTTACGGAAGGGTTAGCAGCCAGTAAGGTTACGCTTTGCCCAGATGCGGGAAGTCTTAGCAATGCCTCAATTCTTCATCTGTACAAATCCACTATTGAGGCACTAACCAGCAAAGCTTACTCGGTTAGTGTTGCTTGGTGGGGTCAATTTGAGAAAGATAATAGCTGTGACATTGACGAATTAGAAAACATATTAGATTTTGATTTAATAACGCCAGGGGAATTTTTCTCACTGGCTGATGAGTCACAATTGCAAGATGAATCTCAAGATTGGGCTTGGCGAAAGTGGTTAAAAAGTCGGCATTACACACCTGATATTGTGCTGAATCAGCCTAAGTTTAGATTCCCGGCTATTCCTGAGAGTGGTGTAGTGATTGGGGTTAATTCTGGGCTAGGTAGCGGCAAAACAGAAGCGTTGATTAAGTTAATTAGGTTATCTTCCAATCGTGCTTTTTTGATTGGCTATCGTAATAATTTACTTTTACAAACTGGTAATAGAGGCGGCGAAATAGGGCTGAAAATTTACCATTTACAACAGGATGATGGTATTGCTTTGGTGGCTGATACTAGTACTCATTTAGCACTATGCCTAGATTCAATTCATCACGTTGACGGTTATTTTAAAGGTGTCGATATTTATCTAGATGAAACTGTTTCTATCTTGCTTCATGCTACCAATGGTGGCACA
This sequence comes from Nostoc sp. C96, assembly GCF_059384975.1. NCBI lineage: Bacteria > Bacillati > Cyanobacteriota > Cyanophyceae > Nostocales > Nostocaceae > Nostoc > Nostoc sp. C96. Next base: position 21,121 of record NZ_JBXUHI010000003.1, read on the forward strand.
CTAAAAGAAGGGCAAGGTAGAGCTATAGCAATACTTTCTAAGGCTTTACAAGAGTGTAATAGAGTTATTTTACTTGATGGTAACTTGGCTGATATTTATGTTGATTTCATAGCCAAAATAGCAGTTAAGAAAGCTATTAAGATTAAAAATCAAGCTCAAATTACACCACATGATTTTAAATTTATTGTCGGCGTTGATGAAGATGGGGAAATCAAAAAGCGCGATAAGTCACCACTAATTAAAGCTTTATTGGATGAAAATGTAATACCCTGGATTTCTAGCGACTCTAAAGACTTCACAGATAGACTTGATGAAATTCTCAAGCAAGTTGGTAAACGTGGGTACGTTTTGAACAAAGATACATCTGGCGAAGCTTGGGCTAAAGAGTTTTTGATTGAGCCAAACTTATTTATTAAAAAGTACAAGCCAGATTACTTTATAATCTCCCCTACTGCTGAGTCTGGGGTAAGTGTCACAGTCAAAAATTATTTTACCGATAAGTTTACTTTTTTCACTGGTGTTCAAGGCACTAACAGCCAGCATCAGATGTTGTTTAGGCTTAGAGATGACAGCATACCTCATTATGTTTTCTGCCCGGAAAAATCAACTATAAGAGATAGAAATAACCCAAAAAATTATTCAGTAAAGGCATTCTCAAAATTATTAGATGAAAAAATTTTGCTATCTGCCATGCTTGCGGCTGATGGAAATACTAGTAGAATGCTAGAAATAATTGGCAATGCAATCAGCCGTAGTAATGATGACTGGTGGATATTATCTAGCCAACTAGGTGCGCTCGATAATATCGAAATGAATAACCTCAGAAAATGTCTCATTCATGCTCTACAAGAAGCTGGGCATCATGTTGAGGTTTGCGAGTGGGATACAAATGAAGAAGCTAAGGCTAGAGAAGAAACAGCCAAGGAAGCTGTAAGAATGCGCTATGCCTTAGAGCTTTACCAAGCTATTGAATTTGATTCTGTTGATGAAGCCAGTAAAGTTGCTAAATCAAATCCCCGCAAAGAAACCCAACGCCGAATTGAAAAAACTTGGTTACTAGATTCACTACCAGGAATCAAAGAATCCGAGTTATGGAATCCTGAATTTATCGCTGATTTTTACCTTAAAGACCGAGAATTTATCTCAAAGCAACGACGTTTCTATTTTCTGAATAATTTTGAGATATCAAAAAAACGAAGTGAGGTTAACTGGTATTACATGGCCACTAACCAACATTTCTTTTTAGCTCAAGCCAAGGGTGATAGTCATCTAAAAATTTGGGCATTGCAAGAGCTAAATATTCTTCAGTTTTTAGATGGAGAGTTTCACAAAAATTCTGCGGCAGTGGTCAAACTGGTTAACACGGTCAGAGAGCGAAATGATATCGCTTTGGCTCTCAACACTGTACCTGATCCTGAAACTGAATCTAAAAAAGAAAATATTCGATTTTTGCGATCGCTGCTTGATAGCATCGGGCTTAAGTTAGCCAAACCCGTTAGAAAACTCGTCGATGGAATACGGGAGCGTGTCTACTCTGTAGACAAACAAGCCATGCAAGCAACTGCCAGATCAGCAGTGTTGGAGACGATCGGGCGCAAGTTTGACAACTACTTACAGTCGGAATCGGTGGCTAAGGTTAACTGGGAAGAAACACCAGTAATTGAAACTGTCGAAGCTGTTACGCCTGAAGTAATGACCGCAGTATTAAGTGAACCGCAACAAGAGCCAACAGTAATTATTCAAGAATCAATCGTTAGCAATCATCAACTCTATGCTATGCCAAAACAAAAATTAGCAGTAGTTGAGGTGGCGAGAAATGAACAAGCAAATGAACCAATTACAGCAGCAGAAACCACTACTCAAAAGTCAACATTCAACAGCCAGACAGAAATAGATAATCCTATAGGTCATCATTATTGGGTGTGGTACTTTGGCGAGTGGCGAGAAGCGATAATTGAAGCATGGGAAGATAGACCTCACGAGAAATTTTTCAAAGCTGTCGCCAGTCTTGTTGAAGGCAATATCAAAAATTTAAACATCTGGCATAAAGAATGCGTAGCGCCAATAGCTTTGTAGGAGCATGTCAATGATCAACGATTGGTTGCTTATTTCTACTTCGACATCTGGTAACTTTTATGTCAATTTACCGCCTATTCAAGAAAGCGGATTAGAAGCTGTTGTGTGGACGAAATCTGAATATTTTTTACCTCGTGAAGATGGCATTGATGCAGTCTTGGCAATAACTTCTCTTAAAAAAGATTCTAATCAATCGGCAGCATTAAGAGCTATTAGTTTGTCAAGAGGAGTAACGCGATTTGACGATGTTGTTCTCGTTCCCATTTACGAAGACATTCCAGAAGGCAGTAATATGGGGCATTTATTAAATTTTTTGAGAGAAAGAGATGAACAAAATGCCAGTATCTAAACCGCAAAAGCAGAAAGCCGCGCCTAAACCAGCACAACCAAAGCCAGGATTTGCGACAGCGTGGAACGATTCACAATTTGCCAAAAATCAGGTTAGCCCCAGTAACCCAAGCAAGCCAACAAGCGGCAACACTCAGCAATCCGATAATAACGATAACGTATTGTCACGGGTCAAACCTCTGGCTGATTTTGTGTTTGAACAAAAGCAACGGGCGGACTCGCTTCGCTCCCGTGAGCGAAGCCAAGAGCAATCAAGCCAGCAGCGCATAGCCGATCGGATCGCAACCCAACAATTCAACCGCACCCAAGATTTACAGAGGGACGCGGCAAATTCTCAAGAACGCATAATCGGATTGGGTGAAATCGCACAGCAAAACACCTTCAATCGCCAAATGAAGGCGGCTGAAACAAGAACCTTCACCATCAGTAGCCACAACCCGCAGGACTTGGCGCAACAAAGGCAAATCCGCCTACAGCGCGAAGCAATGGATAAGCAAGAACAACAGGCGGTACAGGATCGAGCTTGGCGCAGTAGTGAAGCGGCCAAAGACCGCGCCGCGAGAATTGCTGATGCAGCAGCGCAAAGGCAAGCATCATCGGAGTCGTCCAGAAGGGCTATGTTAATGCAGATTGCGGGAAGGCCGTTATAGAGATCGCGCCTATCGTACCATCACCCCATAGCCAATAGCAGGAGAGAGCCGCCGCCGCAAGGTAAGGCGGTTTGTTTATGGATGCCCTTAGAAATCTGTAGGAAAGCAATTGAAAGCGACTGTAAGGCATTGTGAGAGTGGTGGCAGATTGATAATTAAATGAATAGCCAAAGGGATATGACCGAGAGTCAGGTTACGTCCACTGATACCCTATCTTATATAGAATAGGGGGGCAGTGGACGCGGCTAGAAAATAGACAGGGTAAGGAATACAGCCAAAAGTGAGTGCTTGCGTCCACTGGGTTAAATTGGGCTGATTTTGGGGCAGTGGACACGTCCGGCGGGGTGATAGCCTGGAGGTGTGATCATGATTTGGTGAAGTGCGATCGCCCAAACTGGACTTCATAAACTAGACAGTTATCGGAAGTTTGGAGTGTGGTGTAACTTCTTTTTTTTCTGCGGTCACAGATGCGCGAGCGTATGTAATCGATGCCCGTGAAATTTTCCCAAGGGTAAAACGAGTTTCAAAACTTCAAAGTTGCGATCGCGTTTTGGTAATGTGCGATCGCTTGACGTTCTATCACTGTACAAGAGGGTAGAGTCAATGTGAGCGATAGCGTATCGGTCTATCACCATACTAAAAGTTATGTACACAGATAAAACCAGGGGTATGGGTATACAAGAGGGCATGAACGCAGATATCCCTATACAAGAGGTTTGAGGTATGGGTATACAAGAGGGCATGAACGCAGATATCCCTATACAAGAGGTTTGAGGTATGGGTATACAAGAGGGCATGAACGCAGATATCCCTATACAAGAGGGTATGCAAGTACAAGAGGGTTTGAATAGTCCTTACTAACATTCCTTGTTCTCTAGAGAACAAGGAATGTTAGTAAGGACTATTCAAACCCTCTTGTACTTGCATACCCTCTTGTATAGGGATATCTGCGTTCATGCCCTCTTGTATACCCATACCTCAAACCTCTTGTATAGGGATATCTGCGTTCATGCCCTCTTGTATACCCATACCTCAAACCTCTTGTATAGGGATATCTGCGTTCATGCCCTCTTGTATACCCATACCCCTGGTTTTATCTGTGTACATAACTTTTAGTATGGTGATAGACCGATACGCTATCGCTCACATTGACTCTACCCTCTTGTACAGTGATAGAACGTCAAGCGATCGCACATTACCAAAACGCGATCGCAACTTTGAAGTTTTGAAACTCGTTTTACCCTTGGGAAAATTTCACGGGCATCGATTACATACGCTCGCGCATCTGTGACCGCAGAAAAAAAAGAAGTTACACCACACTCCAAACTTCCGATAACTGTCTAGTTTATGAAGTCCAGTTTGGGCGATCGCACTTCACCAAATCATGATCACACCTCCAGGCTATCACCCCGCCGGACGTGTCCACTGCCCCAAAATCAGCCCAATTTAACCCAGTGGACGCAAGCACTCACTTTTGGCTGTATTCCTTACCCTGTCTATTTTCTAGCCGCGTCCACTGCCCCCCTATTCTATATAAGATAGGGTATCAGTGGACGTAACCTGACTCTCGGTCATATCCCTTTGGCTATTCATTTAATTATCAATCTGCCACCACTCTCACAATGCCTTACAGTCGCTTTCAATTGCTTTCCTACAGATTTCTAAGGGCATCCATAAACAAACCGCCTTACCTTGCGGCGGCGGCTCTCTCCTGCTATTGGCTATGGGGTGATGGTACGATAGGCGCGATCTCTATAACGGCCTTCCCGCAATCTGCATTAACATAGCCCTTCTGGACGACTCCGATGATGCTTGCCTTTGCGCTGCTGCATCAGCAATTCTCGCGGCGCGGTCTTTGGCCGCTTCACTACTGCGCCAAGCTCGATCCTGTACCGCCTGTTGTTCTTGCTTATCCATTGCTTCGCGCTGTAGGCGGATTTGCCTTTGTTGCGCCAAGTCCTGCGGGTTGTGGCTACTGATGGTGAAGGTTCTTGTTTCAGCCGCCTTCATTTGGCGATTGAAGGTGTTTTGCTGTGCGATTTCACCCAATCCGATTATGCGTTCTTGAGAATTTGCCGCGTCCCTCTGTAAATCTTGGGTGCGGTTGAATTGTTGGGTTGCGATCCGATCGGCTATGCGCTGCTGGCTTGATTGCTCTTGGCTTCGCTCACGGGAGCGAAGCGAGTCCGCCCGTTGCTTTTGTTCAAACACAAAATCAGCCAGAGGTTTGACCCGTGACAATACGTTATCGTTATTATCGGATTGCTGAGTGTTGCCGCTTGTTGGCTTGCTTGGGTTACTGGGGCTAACCTGATTTTTGGCAAATTGTGAATCGTTCCACGCTGTCGCAAATCCTGGCTTTGGTTGTGCTGGTTTAGGCGCGGCTTTCTGCTTTTGCGGTTTAGATACTGGCATTTTGTTCATCTCTTTCTCTCAAAAAATTTAATAAATGCCCCATATTACTGCCTTCTGGAATGTCTTCGTAAATGGGAACGAGAACAACATCGTCAAATCGCGTTACTCCTCTTGACAAACTAATAGCTCTTAATGCTGCCGATTGATTAGAATCTTTTTTAAGAGAAGTTATTGCCAAGACTGCATCAATGCCATCTTCACGAGGTAAAAAATATTCAGATTTCGTCCACACAACAGCTTCTAATCCGCTTTCTTGAATAGGCGGTAAATTGACATAAAAGTTACCAGATGTCGAAGTAGAAATAAGCAACCAATCGTTGATCATTGACATGCTCCTACAAAGCTATTGGCGCTACGCATTCTTTATGCCAGATGTTTAAATTTTTGATATTGCCTTCAACAAGACTGGCGACAGCTTTGAAAAATTTCTCGTGAGGTCTATCTTCCCATGCTTCAATTATCGCTTCTCGCCACTCGCCAAAGTACCACACCCAATAATGATGACCTATAGGATTATCTATTTCTGTCTGGCTGTTGAATGTTGACTTTTGAGTAGTGGTTTCTGCTGCTGTAATTGGTTCATTTGCTTGTTCATTTCTCGCCACCTCAACTACTGCTAATTTTTGTTTTGGCATAGCATAGAGTTGATGATTGCTAACGATTGATTCTTGAATAATTACTGTTGGCTCTTGTTGCGGTTCACTTAATACTGCGGTCATTACTTCAGGCGTAACAGCTTCGACAGTTTCAATTACTGGTGTTTCTTCCCAGTTAACCTTAGCCACCGATTCCGACTGTAAGTAGTTGTCAAACTTGCGCCCGATCGTCTCCAACACTGCTGATCTGGCAGTTGCTTGCATGGCTTGTTTGTCTACAGAGTAGACACGCTCCCGTATTCCATCGACGAGTTTTCTAACGGGTTTGGCTAACTTAAGCCCGATGCTATCAAGCAGCGATCGCAAAAATCGAATATTTTCTTTTTTAGATTCAGTTTCAGGATCAGGTACAGTGTTGAGAGCCAAAGCGATATCATTTCGCTCTCTGACCGTGTTAACCAGTTTGACCACTGCCGCAGAATTTTTGTGAAACTCTCCATCTAAAAACTGAAGAATATTTAGCTCTTGCAATGCCCAAATTTTTAGATGACTATCACCCTTGGCTTGAGCTAAAAAGAAATGTTGGTTAGTGGCCATGTAATACCAGTTAACCTCACTTCGTTTTTTTGATATCTCAAAATTATTCAGAAAATAGAAACGTCGTTGCTTTGAGATAAATTCTCGGTCTTTAAGGTAAAAATCAGCGATAAATTCAGGATTCCATAACTCGGATTCTTTGATTCCTGGTAGTGAATCTAGTAACCAAGTTTTTTCAATTCGGCGTTGGGTTTCTTTGCGGGGATTTGATTTAGCAACTTTACTGGCTTCATCAACAGAATCAAATTCAATAGCTTGGTAAAGCTCTAAGGCATAGCGCATTCTTACAGCTTCCTTGGCTGTTTCTTCTCTAGCCTTAGCTTCTTCATTTGTATCCCACTCGCAAACCTCAACATGATGCCCAGCTTCTTGTAGAGCATGAATGAGACATTTTCTGAGGTTATTCATTTCGATATTATCGAGCGCACCTAGTTGGCTAGATAATATCCACCAGTCATCATTACTACGGCTGATTGCATTGCCAATTATTTCTAGCATTCTACTAGTATTTCCATCAGCCGCAAGCATGGCAGATAGCAAAATTTTTTCATCTAATAATTTTGAGAATGCCTTTACTGAATAATTTTTTGGGTTATTTCTATCTCTTATAGTTGATTTTTCCGGGCAGAAAACATAATGAGGTATGCTGTCATCTCTAAGCCTAAACAACATCTGATGCTGGCTGTTAGTGCCTTGAACACCAGTGAAAAAAGTAAACTTATCGGTAAAATAATTTTTGACTGTGACACTTACCCCAGACTCAGCAGTAGGGGAGATTATAAAGTAATCTGGCTTGTACTTTTTAATAAATAAGTTTGGCTCAATCAAAAACTCTTTAGCCCAAGCTTCGCCAGATGTATCTTTGTTCAAAACGTACCCACGTTTACCAACTTGCTTGAGAATTTCATCAAGTCTATCTGTGAAGTCTTTAGAGTCGCTAGAAATCCAGGGTATTACATTTTCATCCAATAAAGCTTTAATTAGTGGTGACTTATCGCGCTTTTTGATTTCCCCATCTTCATCAACGCCGACAATAAATTTAAAATCATGTGGTGTAATTTGAGCTTGATTTTTAATCTTAATAGCTTTCTTAACTGCTATTTTGGCTATGAAATCAACATAAATATCAGCCAAGTTACCATCAAGTAAAATAACTCTATTACACTCTTGTAAAGCCTTAGAAAGTATTGCTATAGCTCTACCTTGCCCTTCTTTTAGTGTGCCACCATTGGTAGCATGAAGCAAGATAGAAACAGTTTCATCTAGATAAATATCGACACCTTTAAAATAACCGTCAACGTGATGAATTGAATCTAGGCATAGTGCTAAATGAGTACTAGTATCAGCCACCAAAGCAATACCATCATCCTGTTGTAAATGGTAAATTTTCAGCCCTATTTCGCCGCCTCTATTACCAGTTTGTAAAAGTAAATTATTACGATAGCCAATCAAAAAAGCACGATTGGAAGATAACCTAATTAACTTAATCAACGCTTCTGTTTTGCCGCTACCTAGCCCAGAATTAACCCCAATCACTACACCACTCTCAGGAATAGCCGGGAATCTAAACTTAGGCTGATTCAGCACAATATCAGGTGTGTAATGCCGACTTTTTAACCACTTTCGCCAAGCCCAATCTTGAGATTCATCTTGCAATTGTGACTCATCAGCCAGTGAGAAAAATTCCCCTGGCGTTATTAAATCAAAATCTAATATGTTTTCTAATTCGTCAATGTCACAGCTATTATCTTTCTCAAATTGACCCCACCAAGCAACACTAACCGAGTAAGCTTTGCTGGTTAGTGCCTCAATAGTGGATTTGTACAGATGAAGAATTGAGGCATTGCTAAGACTTCCCGCATCTGGGCAAAGCGTAACCTTACTGGCTGCTAACCCTTCCGTAACTGCTTCTAATGAGCCTACCCAGTTTGCCCCTGCTGCCCCAATAACTTGAATGTCTTTGCGACCACAGCGAAACCACAATTTAAGGGCAGTGATTAGCGATTTTAAACCACCCTCTACTAACCAAGTTTGGGTGATGTTTTCAGCTTCTGGATGCCTCCAAATAAATAAAGGTAATTCACCGTTTGGTAGGTGTGGACTGTTGCCCCCTTTGCTGGCAGACGACAACCAGATGTATTTACCAAATTTGGCGCGGTTGTCACTAGCTAACTGAAATCCTGTAACTTCACCACTAGGATTTACAGCCGCAATTCCCAATCCGACAACACCAGTAAGTTGACCCGCCGCAATTCCGGCTAACTGTGAGTCAGCCTCAACTTTTAACCCTGGCTTCCAACTACAAATCCAACCTTGAGCGATCGCAAATTCAATTTCATCGTCAGTTAAACCGCGTTTTGAGGATAGCTCAGAGCGATGCTTTTCATTAATTGGCAAGGCTGCAACGATACGGCGGTATTGTTCATCTCGGTCAGCGATTGGAAGTAATTTAGCTAATTTTTGCTGTTCTTCCCGTTGGGATTGCTCACGCCGCCGCCTTTGTTCATCAGCCCATTGGAGCCGTTTTTCCTCTGTCCACTCTTGGCTGTTATCGGGCTTGAATGACGCGGTGTGACCATTACTTTCTTTGACACAAACAAATCCGTTAATTTTTTCGCCTTTCCTGGCATCAGCAAAGGTATGGCACAAGATGAAATCAGAATCATCTGTACTGTATCGACAATCTATGTCAGCTTTCGCGCAGACTGGGCAAGGATTGTTTCTACCGAAGGTTTTAAAGCTCATCTTGCAACCTCCAGAGATTGAAGGTTAGCCAAAATAAAAACGGCTAAATCACCTGTGTAGCCTGATTTTTCAAGAATATCTAGGCAGTCTGTAAGCCTTTGTTGACTAATGAAGCGTGTTAGTTGTTTTTTAGTTGAGGTTTGCTGTAGAATCTTTGTAGAATCTTTTGCAACAAACCCCAGTCCTTCACGACTTAGGGGTTTTGTCATTTTGGTGGGTACGCTCCTGATTTAACGCCCACCCCTAAACAGAAGTTAACAGTGCTTTGAAAAAGCAATAAGATGGAAGTACGAAATGAATTTGTTGTCTTGCTTCGTTTAGGGGCGAGACTTTTTTTGTATGATTAAATCCTTACATAGATATAGGGAAGAAAAACGCTCTTCAAAGAAGTGGGGGAAAGATGTAAAGAAAAGTTAAGAGGTTCCACCGCCTCTTTTGATGCGATACTCTACTCCTTTTCTTACCTCATAACTGTAAACACCTGATAGCCTCCCTTTACTTGCCATTACACAAGCTCTACGTTGTACATCGTGGTTGAAGATTACTTTATCTTGGTAAGCTTTGAAGAGATTTCTGGTTAATTCGTTATGTTTTGCTTTAATTCGGCATACTTCTAATGCAAAGCTTTTTAAATCATTGGCAGGATAGCTCTTAGCTAGTCTTTTTAACTTTGTTATCTCTGCTTTGGTTAAGGTTTCAGGTGTTCGGCGTAGTAAGTCGTGATTTTTTTGTGCTTCCCCTAGTGAGAACCGCCAGTATTGTTGCAAATGGCTTTCAAAATGTTGGTTTTCGTCTTGTGTAACGATTGCTATGAATAGTTCAAAAGCTGACTGATAACCAGGATGCGATCGCAGTAATTTCAGTCCCTCTGATACAACTTCATAGGTATGAGTTAATAGATTAAGCAAAGCTTGATGCTCATACACTGTTGCCCAGATAGAGTCATGAAGTAGTTTATCAATCTTGTCACCTTTCTCCCATTCCTTGATAGGGTTGCTTCCATTGGACAAAGAAATCCAGCAAGCTGCTGCATATTGGTTGAACTGCCGCATCCTGGCTAAATACCTTTGTTGGTCAATAGTTAATCCGCTAGTTTCACCATCCGGTAATTCTGCTATAACCCAACTTGCAAGAGTTTCTATAGTTGGATTTTTAATGGGTTGAGAGAGGATGGCTCTTACTTGTTCAGCGATCGCACTCATAACTAAGCCTTTGCTGCTAATTGACTGCTCTTAATTTCCTCTTCTATGGAGGTTAAACCCGACTGCAATATAGCTTCCATCCATTCAGAGCGCGGATCACCCTCGCTCATCCGCTTGACGCGACTGGCTAGTTCATAGCTTCCAGACAAAACGCTATCAATCCTATCTGCTTTGGATTCCAATTCAGACAAAGCAATTGCAGCCGAACGGCACTCTTTTAAGCAGTTCAGCAGTACCATAGCGTCGTTACGGCTGTATTCAGCATCAAGCCGTTCTCGTACTTCCTCAGCCAGAATTATTGCTATAGCGGTTGAGTATTCGAGCGCACCCTTGGGGGTAATGCCTTGGGTGCGCTCCATGACAGCTAAGACAGTCTGGGCGCGATCGCCTACTTTCATGTGTTTTTTGCGCCACAGGCTAAGAGCATCAACGCTGGGAACATTCAAACCGCGATCGCGCCACCAAGCTTGTAACTCAATCAGTGTCTTGCCACCCGTCGCGTATTCAGCCCACGATTCTTTGGCTTCAAGGCTCAGTTTGTCTAATGCTCGGTCTACAAAGCCAGGGTAATTATGTCGTCTTTTGGTCATAAATTTTACTTTTTAAATACATACATCCTATAGTTCTAATCGCTCTGGGCTAACTTTTGAAATTCAATCTCAAAATCTTCTTTTGACATGGCCATCAGTCTTTTTTGAGTAGCTAAATCTAAATTTCCCAAACGCTGGATTTGTTGCCAGCGTGTAGCGGTACGGCGTAGAATTTGCTGTGGTGTTTCAATCATCTTGGCAATCGCCTCAGTGGTGGTAAGAAAAAAATAAGAAAAGCCCGGTGTATAAGATTTTCAAGAGTTTAGGGTGAAGTGATTGTGAGAGCCAATGCTGTTCACCCTCTGATCTCAGTCGCACCTCACAACCCACTTCCACCATTGCGATCGCGGAGAATGCGAAGTATTTCATCTAACTTTCCTTCCACACGGTCAAATCTCTCCGTTACTTGGTCGAAGTTGCTATTGGTAACTTCTGAGAATCTATCCAGCCGGGTGTAAATTTGGGCGATTGCTGCTTGGCTAGTGCCAATTGTGCCTGTAAGTATTTCCAAGCTGCTGACCCTTTGAGTTAGGGCATCTAGACGTGAGTTGATATCTTCAAGCTGTGCATCTGTCATGCTGCCCCCTTATCCTTACCTGATTCGCTCTCAGCTTCTTTTATCCAGTCTTGAACTAATTCAAGCAAAACCTCATTCATACTGACCTGTTTGAGAGCGCAGAGAGATTTAAATTTCGCTCTCACAGATTCAGGCATAAACATTCTGTAAGCAACTTGCTTTTCTTCTGACACATTAAAAAACCTGCTCAATAGCCTAATTATGCCACTGAGCTTAAAAGTAGTCATTATGCCTAATGTTATTAATATGCTATTTATGTGGACTATGCTATAGTAACAGCATAAGCAGCAATCGATCAACAACCAGCTACTAATTAGTGTCTTACGAGTACCCCAAAGAAAAGTCCTACAAGGGGTTTAGCGATTTGACACTAGATTGTGTTGCTTAATTTATCGATGTTTGGCTAATTAACTACTAATTCATATTTATCGCTGTATGACCAATGAAACCTAGACGCTGTAAACATTCCACCGATTTAGATTTATTCCTTGAATTTCCAGCCACCAAGACACATTTAGCTGACTTATTAGGCGTAGCCCGTTCTACCCTTGTGGCTTGGGAAAACATAGCATTCTGGCGGATTGAATCTTTCCGCAATGCCTACCCCAAAGCCCACGATGGAAGCATAGACAGGGAATCGCCCCTATCACCCTATCAAGCATGGGTTTTGAGCCGTGTAGGGCGAATTATGGCTCAATTACGACGCAGTGAACGGGTTAAAGGATACGTCTTGAAAAACCCGCAGGATTTCAGCCGTTATCGCTATCAACAAGCATTCCAGCAATTACAGATAAAGAAGAGAGCGTAAATCATGCCTAGAGCAACCAAAGCCAAGCCAGTCACGAATAGCAACACAATCACAATAGCCGCCGCAGTTGAGCAGCTTAAAACCAATGAACAAGCCCTAAGACTGGCATTGATGGACATTCGCCCTGATGACTTCGATACCGTGAAAGCCTTGCCATTGCTAGATTTTGAGGCTGTTGCCAAGAAAATCGAAGCAACAAAACAGCCACAATTGCCAGCACAGAGCGAAAACAGCGAAATGCTTACACAGCAAACATTAGAAGCAGCAACAGAACAGCCACAAAATGCCCCTATAGTACCCCAGCACTCACAGCAACAGTTAACCAATTCTGCCCAATCTCCAACGCCCAATACTGGCTTATCTCTGGTTGAGCAGTTAGCAAAACAGGCCACTGAAGAAATCGCCGCCGTCGATGCCATAGTGCAGGTAAGAAACACGCTAATACTCAATAACTTGGCTGTAAGGGATGCCGAACTAGTAGAGGGCATTAACCAGCGTTGGCAATACCAAAAGCAAGAGTATTTAGGAGCTATCCGCGATTTAGCCAGCTTGGGTAAACAGCCAGTAAGTATTACTCCCGATGAAATCAACTTACAGCAAGAAATTGACGCAATTATCGACGAATTGGGAAAGAACCTAGCCGCCTAACTAATTTCTTACTAATGCCCTTTGACTTACTCAACCAACTACTAGAAAGGCTTTTCAAGGTATTTCAGGAGCAATAACCATGCAATCACTATCAGAGCTAGTTGAACAATCCCAACAGTTACTAACTCAAATCAGAAAGCATCCACAGTTTAAAATTTTGCGCTTTGACTGTGACGTGACTGCTGGAGATGTGGCCCAGTTTTTCAACACTCTCCAATACTCAACCACTGACTTAGATGTATCCAGACTCGAAGGATTTAACGAATAAGCGATCGCCCCATCTCGCCAAAGTTAGCGCGATCGCCTACGAACTACAACCCATACAAGGATTGATTCAAATGAAAATTATAGCCGCGTTTTTAATAGGGGCAATTAGTTTAACTACTGTTCAAGCTTCTATTGGTGTAACTACACCACAACCAGCGACACCACAACAACCACAACAGCCACCCCATAGAGGTGATAGCAGATAACGCAAATATTAAAGCCCTCAGAGTTTGAGGGCTTTAACAGCATCAGGTATTAGGTATTTTTCAATGCTACCAACATGGAAGACGAATTGAATCAACAGATTGAACAAGCCAAAACTGATGAACAGGAATTAAATCAAATTATTAAAGCGCATGATTTAGATGCAGAATTAGCGCGTGAATTTTCAGAAATCAGCAAGGCATTTACACAACTAGAAATCAAATATCAAAGCTTACTGAATACTCGGAGATTTTTAAATGGGAGCCATTGAAGATAATTTACGTAAAAAAGCAGCCGATGAAGTAGCGCGAAAAATAGCCAAAGGCAAAGGGTCATCAAGTAACGCTAGTACCGCTACTAATACAACTATTCCAAATACACAGATTGATAATCACATTCCAGGATTACTACACCTTACACCACAAACAATGGTGGCAGGCATACCGTCTTTTCATCCTGAAAAATTCCACATTGCAGATCCGCTTAATCCACCTGAAACTATTCCACAAGCTACAGAACAACAACTTACCAAGGGTACTAAAGTTTATGAAGGCGCTGTGAGAGCTTTAAAACTCTACGGTTTGGCTTTCGATGTGACTAAAGAGAAATTCAACGTAGTAGGCAAACACGCCAAAGCTTTTGATGCTGGTATCGTGGCAGCCACAGAGTTAGAAAAAGTACGCGGTCATTATCTTGATTATCAAAACCAACAAGAAATTACTACTCAAAAGTCAGTGACTCTTGATGTTAGTAAATTCAAAACAATTACAGATACAAACACCGCAACTCACACTAAAGATGAACTGAGTCAAAAGCTAAAACAGGCTGAATTGAAAGCACAGGAAACACGATTTAAAACACTTGAAACTCAGGATAAGTTAGCCAGTTTTAAAGAACAGTTGGGGAATTTGGTAGATTTAGAGGTAAGAAAATGATTCAGATTTACTTTGGTTTAGGTGCAATATGCGGGGGATTTGTAGCTTATTTGGTCGCTGATAGTAAATCACAAAAAGAGCTTAGAAAGGTTGCTAAGGTTGCCAGAAGTGCAAGCGATAACCTTCACAGTGTAATTAACAAGTATGAAGCCTCCAAAGCTCAAGTAAATACACTAGCGTATCAATTAGAAGGTTTAAAAGATGAGCTAAAAGAAGCCAGGACTACTATTAACAATCTTGGTCATGCCAAGATAGAAAATGATTTAATGGTTGTTCAACTAAATTCAAAGCTACAAGAATATCAAGCTAAACTGACTCAAATTTTCACCCAATCACAGAAAGACAAACAACGAATTGAGTATTTAGAATCTGAGGTTGAGCAATGGGAAGCTAACTTTAAATCTCAAGTAGAAGTAGAGGCTAATAAACGCTTTCAAGTTGCCAAACAAACCGAATTAGAGAAAATTTATTATGAGCATGATTCAATTACCTCAGAAGCTATGCAGTTGTTTAGGCGGCTGCAAAATTGGGGTGAAAAAGTGGCTCATGGTCATGCCTCCAAAGCAGAAATCATCAAAAGTTTAGCCAGTGGTTACAACCAAAACTTAGATGAAGTTAGCCAAGCCATTAATGCCGAACGTCAAAACTATCTAGAACAAATTGAACTGCTAAACATCAGAATTGGTCAGCTACAGCAGCAGTTAGCAGGTGATTTAATCGAGCCTGTCTATGGTGAATTTGGTTTTGATGCTAACGGACGCATAGCCAACGCGATCGCCCAATGGCTTTGGTTTCAAAAACAGATACCTTTGAGAGTCACGGGCATAGAGGAAACTGACTCAGTAATCACGGCTGGCTACTCTTACAGCCGCACCATGTCAGCCGATGCGATCGCCAAATTAATCAAGGACTGCTCACCAGAGATAACCCGAAATTTAGGAATTTACAGCATTGAGTCAGCCAAAAAACTGGCTTTCACTGATTGCCTTGTGGTCAAGTTTCGCAAGGATAGACCAGCAAGGAAAGCTGACAAGGGTAGTTTATACCGTAACCAGCAATCGTTTATTAACTATATTCTTAGTCAGCCAATACGCATAAGAATTGTGGGTGAACCGGGAGCCGGGAAAACTCCCACAGCATTACTGTTGATGAGCCATATCCTTAAGCGCGGTTTCTTAAGCGGTAACACTCCCAATGGTAAAAAATTAGATTTTACAGAGATTGCATTCT
>NZ_JBXUHI010000002.1:0-240452 GCF_059384975.1 Nostoc sp. C96
GTTATCCATTCTCGTTTTACTATAAATTTAGTTTAACTATCTCCCAAAAGCACCCGAATTGCTTTCAAAGCCTGACTACGTTTACCATTACTAATCTTGGCAAACCAATAGTGCGATTCTTCATAACTCATGGCTCTAATCCCTTGAGCAATATTAGCAATGCGTTCTATTTTAGAAAGCGGTTGTAAAGTTTGAAACAGTAACGCTAAATTTATCCCTGATTCCTCATTCAAAATATAGGGAGTTTGGCGATTATAACTTAACGTTTTGGGGTCGTAATTATTCGCTTTCAAACAATCATAAATTGCCTGTTTTACCTGAATTAAAGCATTGCCTTTCAGTCGCCCAATCCGTTTTGCAGAAGGACGCTTTTTTTCGCCGGCTTTCTTATAAGCACATTGATACAACTCCAGGGCAAAGTTATTGTTATCCGTGGGAACTACTCGCAATTGAAACTCTTGCATCTCAGTACGTTACTTTCGCCGTCAAATTCAGCCTATCAACCGGGTTACGATTTAGGGCTTGTTTGATATTACTGATTTCTGCGCCGTTTGTTTGTACTGGAGATGAAAATTTAAATATTAGTTTCAGTGACACATCAGCTTTCACGTCTGGGCTACTTAGTAAGGTGTTAACAGGCCCCTGAAAACTCTGAAATCCTTTGTATGTTCCTTGATATACTAAGCGTGTAAATTGTTCGCCAATAGTAATAGTTGCCGTTTGGTCAATTTGTAAAGGCAGTTTCATCAACATCGGGAAAGCCGTCATCAACTTGCGGTAGTCCACCACTTGTGCAACGGCAAGTTCCAGCAACTCGATACCTTGAACTCCATTATCCTGAATAAAATCGCCCAATTCATTAAATACCCTATCAAGTGTCCCTTCCAAATCAAATTCTTCCGGTTTGGCTTTAAACAGAGGTGAATCATCCCAGGAACCGCCAGTTTGTTCGCTTCCGTTAGGTGTGCGAGGTGTTCCAGTGCCATAAGCCAATATCTTGGCTTGGGTTTCCCTCTCCTCTACTTCGTTATTACCGTAATCAGCTACGATTTTGAAAGTAGTGGTTTTAGCGATCGCCGTTTCGTACTCATCACTAGGACGAAACTGTTCCTCTAGCGAGTTTCCATCCTGATAAAGCTGAATTGTCAAGGCTCCTGATGCTTTCCATCGCACCCGCACGGGTTTAAGTGTATCTGTACTGGGCATGACTTGGGCATTCAGTTCAATTTCTCGCGGTTTCGGTGGTTCTAGAATTCCCCGGCGGTAAAGTGCCATCCGTTCAGAAAATTCAATAGAGTCGGGTAGGGTTATTTTGCCGTCATCAGTTTTAATAAATAACTTTTCTCCTACCTTCATATCCCAACTGCCATTCTGTAAACCCTGACGGATCGTGTCTCGCAACCTTAAAATTTCAGCCTCAAGTAGTATATTTAAACCCAGGTCTTGGCGAAAGCTTCTTTCAGTGCTTTGGTTGTCCAATAAGTTAACCCAGATGGCCATACCTTCTGCAAAATGTAAGCAGGGGCGTAAGCTGGTGCTTCATCAGCACGAATTTTTTGACAATCTTTCAGTGCTTTTAAAATTACATCTTGTTGATTATTTTTACCTTTAACATCACTAGCATCCTGTGCAGCTAAAGGATAGTGCATCAACCCCTTGGGAGCTTTTACTGGGTCAGTAGCAGGGTAAAATAAATGACGATAGGCATTAGTTAAAGATACTCTTACGCCTAAATCCAAAGACCCTTTTTTATCTTTGAGTTGTTTTTGCTGATTTTCTGATAAATCTTGCAAGCGATTGGCAGAATTGAGAATATTTTGAATTGCTCGAAACTCTCTAGCATTGTCAATCGCTCGGTCTAATTCTTGTCTATTGCCAACTAAAAATAACAACCGATTCCTAAATGTGCGAAACTTACCGGATTCGCCTGTTTCATTAAAAATTTTCTCTACAATTGGCGGTGGCCCTTCAGTGGTTGCAGAGATAGTAGCTTCGTTAAAGTCAATTAAACAGAGGGCAATACTATCTGAGACATCATCTACATCTGCGGGTGATTCTGGTGCAGAAACTAACTTAAAGAATTTATCAGCAAAAATGGTATCGCGGCGATTTCGCAAGTCTTCCTTCGCCTCGCTAATTCCAACTTGACCTTTTTCTTCCGCAATGATTTTGTTAATTGATGGTTCTTCTTTAAAACGGGCAAGAGTTGTTATTGGGTCATTTTCCAAGTACCACGCAACTTCACTGAGCCTTTCCAAAGCTGTATCAACAAAACCAATTTCTAGCCCAGGTGTTAGCAGTGATAGATTTAACTCAGCGCGACGAATACCTGCTGCTGTACCTTGGTTGATGGAATGTAAAAAAATGGTACGTGCTACCCAAGTTGAAAAGGGAGGTTTACCAGCAGCTTTCCATTCAGCATCTTGTGATTGGGCGTGTCCTTCTCTCCCAGTTGAGTTATAAATATCTGCTTGAATCGCAATACGCATCAAAGAACGTTCTAAACGAGCAGTTAAATCGCTGGTGATTTCTTCCTCAATACCTACGGGGATGTGGTGAGAATGAATTAGTGGAATCCATACAGTAGTATCTGACCACAAATAACGTATGACTCTGGCAAATAAACGCAAAGCACCTCTAGTGCGTTGAAAGTTGGGAATGGAAGCGATTTTTTTAGTTAGCAGGTTAAATAATTCGGGGTGGAAGGGATAACTCTGCTCGATACTTTCAGCGTAGCGTGAATCTTTACAACCATCTGGTAAGTTAATGCGACTAGCTTTATAACTTTGTAAATATTCTCTGGCAGCATTAGCAGCAGCATCGGCTTGAATACTGCTAAATACCCGTTGTTTGACGATATTGTAAATTTCAATATCGGTACTAGGTTTGAGGATGCGTTCTTGACGGGCAGTAGCAGAAATTGCTTCACGGATTTCCGTAGTTTCTTCACCAAAACTGTCGCTAGAGGAAGCTAGGGTATAGACAAACACTAAATTATTGCAAGCTGCGGCTAAGTCCATCAAGGAGAATAAAAACGCCACAACTTGTTCTGCTAAGTCACTATTACCAACTATGGTGGCTTTGGCTGCTCTCAAATATCTAGCAATTTCATCTAAGATAACTACAGTGGGTTGTCCTTGCATGATCCGTTCTAAAACCACTGTTCCAGGACTAACTCGCTGTTCATCGGAACCTTTAAGTAAGCTATAACCTGCTACTCCCCCAATTTGGTAAGCAATTTCTCCCCAAAGGGTGTAAGTGGTAACGCCAGTATCCTCATGATAAACGCCGTTAACTGGGTCAAGGTCTTGACAGGCGATCGCAGCTGCTTGAATCGGTCGGTCTGGAATTAATTTCAGGTCAGCAAAACGGTCTAGTCCAGAAATGTCCCGCCCATTTTTGGCAATGTGCCACAAAGCAATTTCGTCGTGGGTTTTACCACCACCAAAGCTGGTTTCTAGTCGAATAATCGGAGAACCGACAGCAGCACCGACTAACCGCCCAAACACTTCAGAGATTAATGTTTTTAAACCGTCAGTAGCAAAAGTATTGGCGAAAAATGCTGTCGGAGTCTTGGTATACCTGGGGTGCTTTCCCTTCAACAACAAGGCGTAACTTGGCGGCGAATAATTCAGGAGAGAGTTCCCCTGCTAGTATTCTCTCAAGGAATGCAAGTTTTGAATACTGATGGAAGCATAATAGTATCTATTGACGGTTCACAATTGATAGTTAACAGTTGACAGTCAATCCCAACCGCCAATATCTGTTGTTGTAAAATATACAAATAATAAATTGACTTATTATATACAAAATCATGTTGCTACAATACTGATATAAGTCACAGACTATAACATTTTTCGATATACATCGTACAAATGAGCTAACACTAGAGTTAAATTAGTGATTCCAAAGATGTTGACCAGTTACAGGTTTTTTGTGAGCAGCCTATGTAAATACCCTTATAGCTTTTATATGCAATTGCTTGTTGCTGACAATTTGAACAGTTAATGTTCATAAATCTCATTAAAAGGGTCGTATCTTTCTCATTCATTTTCCGACGAGAATGGTTAGGATTTTTGGAACAGGTAATGTAAGCTCCATATTCAGTGGGGCTATACCAGCGAGGTTGTCTGCAATCTGGACATTGACCAAATGGATTTTCGCCTTGACTGATTTTAGTAGTTATAGAACCTGGATCTTGTTCAGGTACTAAGCGTAAAAAACTATATAGCAATTTTGTAGTTTGTGGTAAATCAATCCGAATAACTGGTGCTAGTGATGAATTCGGATTCAAGTATACCCACAAACACTTATGGTCAATACCAACTAACCCAATATTTGTATTAGTTCTATTATCCCAAACACGAGTATTTTGTAGCCCAGTAGCGATAGAATTACGGCTTTGACCTGTAATAAAAAATCTGACCCCACGAGAATTACACTGCTTTAATGTAGGAATGAGAAATGGGTTATTGCTAGTTGAGTTTGGCCAAGCTATGGCTATTTCTTCCTTAGTTGCAAGTAAGTCTGACTGTATTTGTTTTAAAGTATCCTGGCTTTTAGAAAAGTAAGTTACTCCCGGTAAATTGCTGAGTGGTTGTAAAGCCCATGTGAGTGATTGGGTATTAGCTTGAGCATAGATACGGTCAACAAATTTGCGAAAAATATTAAAAGAGTCAAGTTTTTGCTGAATATATTGATAATTAAATAAACCAATAAATTTACCTTGCGCTCTACTAACAGCGACATTGGCAAGCCGCATAGCTGTACTTTGCGTTCCACCTGTAACCAATTTTCCTGCCTTAGCTTGCGGTGAACCTTCAACAGCGTCAAAAATAATTAAATTCTGTTCTGCCCCTTGAAAGCGATGTACTGTAGCAACTTTTACAGACTTGTCAGTAAGGTGCAAATCTTGCAACAAACGTTGGATTAAACGTGCTTGGGCATTGTAGGGAGCAATGATACCCACACTAGAATTATTAGTTTGGGTACTTTGATAAGCGAGTTTGACTGCTAATAAAGCTGAGATGATGTTAAAACGGCTGTGAGACTGCTGTTCTTTAAAGCAAAAAGCCGAAAGTTTGCTCAAATCATATAGTATTAGGGCTGCCCCTGGATGTGGCTGACTCTGGACAATCGGCATTGTCCTTTGCTCTACACCAGAGCCATCTTGCAATCGACCATCGTAAAAAAGCTGATTTGGTATTTTAGAAATAGCTGGATTCATACGGTACTGTGTTTTTAATAGCACAATCCGTGAATCAATTTGACCCTGATTTACCTTTTGAGTAATACCCGCTTCGTCAAAGATATCTCGTTGTAGCCATTCCTGCACTGCTTCTGTCTTGGCTTGTGAAATTGGCCCTAACTGACGAAAATCACCAAAAATCGCAATGCGGTGATTAGCAAGGGTGCTGACATAAGCACAGTGAGGAATATAAGCCATACTCGCCTCGTCCACTACTATGGCATCAAAGCGACGTTGGTAAATTTCTTTAGCGATCGCTGCCTTTGATAAAGTGCAGCCAACTACTGTTGCTTGTTTAATCAGTTCAGCTTCTTTCAGTTTCAACTGTTCTTTTAGGGGTTGCAAAGCTTGTTTGACAGTTGTAATCTCATTTTGAATATTCTGGCGTTGCAGTTCGGTTAGCTTTTCAATACGCGATCGCTTAACTAAATCTTTGCGTTGTCTTTCTAACTGTTCAATTTGCTCTATTAATTTTGGATTCTGCTGACGTGCTACTCCTCTAACGTGTAACTTAGGAAATTCTTCTAAACTACCAGGAGTTGCAACTCCATAGCGCAATACTAAACCATTCTCATAAATAGGCGCACCTTGCAAATACTGGGCTAGACTTTTCATAGCTGTATCAACAGCAGTGTTGCTATGCGCTACCACCAAAACTGACTCACCAGCTTGAACCAGTGCAGCTACGGTAATGCCCAAAGTTTTAGTTTTTCCTGTTCCTGGTGGCCCCCAAATAAAACTGGCTTGACGATTAAGTACCTTATCAACAGCAGATTTTTGATATTCATTACAATCTATTGGTTTTTGTAATCGCTGCTCAATTTGATTTAACAGTTTTTGGGTATTATTTGTTGAAGAGTTCGTTTCACGTTTATCACCTAATAATATTTCCGCTAGGTTTCTATTAGCTCCTTTTAAATTAGAGCTTTCTAGCAAACGCTTTTTAAGTTCTTCCAATAAAAACCAAGGAGAGGTGTAGAGTATAGCTGTAGGAATTGAATCTCCTAAGTTTTTCTGTAATGCCAAAATAATATCAAAGCCTTCAACAGAGACTAAAATACCACTATATTGTTTCTTGTTATGCTCTAAATCTACTGGAGTATCGTCAGGGAAGCGCAAATCGGTATCTGTTGTAAATGAATATATATATTGACCGCCGCGTTTACCTAAAAATGAACCATCACTCAAGAATGTTTTTTGTCCGCCACTTTTTCGTAATGCGTTAATTTCATCTTCAAGTGCTTTATTAAACTGTTGTTGGTATTCTCGATAACTCATAGACGCAACCTTGAAAATCCTATTGCTAGGATGGTCAAAATTTTGTCTAATCAATACGGTGTAAACCGTATTCGGTTATGTACGGTAGAAATGAATTTATTCTTTCTATACATGAAAGTAAAGTCTTTGTGAAGAAATTAGCATTCAAAAGTGTTGAGTATAAAAGAAAACGTAAATTAGGAAAACTATTGATGTGTGTGGTTAAAACTAGCTACTTGTTTACCTAACCTGGAAACGCCGATCGCTCTTTTTTAAAGCGTAAGTGCTACAGTCTGGGTTTAATTTAAACGAAATAAACTATATAAATTATAAAAACTATATAAATAAAATAAACTATATAAATAGTTTTAACTATTTTACTGTTTGATATCCAGTATTCCTAAAACCTCGTCGTTCAGTACCTCTATTTCTGAAAAGGCAGCTGAGGACTTGTTACCAAATTATGTACTGTCTAACCAAACACAGCAGATTGACAGTAAACTCCCTGATGGGAATTATCCCAACATTAGAGCAAAATAGAAAGCAACCCCAAGATACTAAGTGCGATCGCACAGTACCGGGTAGCGTACAAGATGCGATCGCCGAACAAAAATACACTTAATGGATGATTGGCGATCGCCCCGAAGATGAAGCCGCAGCCCAAACGGCCGGAATAAATTTTATGTGGGCTGATATTTGGAGAATGCGCTTTACACCTGGAATGTATGAAGTAAGGCAAGCAACGCAGCAGCAGATAGAGTTTTTGGAAGGTGTTTCTATCTCAAAAAATTTGACCAATAAACTAGAAATTAATAGCTTGTTATGGTCAAACGATTTGAATTAATTAAAGTGATTAAAAAAGGTGGTTAAACCACCTTTTAATGATTTAAATATTCTTAGAGGATAATTAAGTTAATTTTTAATGTAAACACTTAAACCAGAGTTTGGCCCTGAAGGTAAACCTAAATAAGTATCAATCCCTATGTTCTTACGAAGGTCTAAAAGTAAGGCTTCTGCATTTACTTTTGTTCCAATTTTTGCTTGTGATTCGGGACGAGGACTCGCTACTGCTTTAGCACGGTAAACTGTTAGCTGTCCAGCTTCATTTTCTATAACTTGACGGCATAAAGCACGCATATAAAAACGGTTAAACTCACCTTCTGCTAGAGTTTCAGCAGCAGTTGCAGGAACATTAACAGTAGTGTATCCGCCTTTTGGTTTTTTTCGCTGTTCTGTTGGGTTAATCCTACTATTTGATTGCAATTGCTGAGTAAGCCATTCAGTATCAAAAGCGTTTGCAGCTTCTTTTAAGAAATTTGCATATTCTTTTCTACCATTTTCGCTCAAACGTGTACTTAGATAAAGTTTATCCTGACTAATATCTAGCTCTATTTCAGATAACATCAGTTGTCTAGTTAAATCGTTAAGACTAATAAATTCCATAATTATATTTGCAGTATACAAAATATCAACTGCTAAATTTAACTATGCAAAATTAAAAACAGCCTCAGCAAATATTCTGATATCATTAAATAATTAACTATTTTTTAATATTTTATTGGCTCTATTATCCCACATACCTTGATTGCTCTGTCGCACCCTAAAAGTGACTGTCTCAGCCACGACCGCTTAATACGCCTGAGCAACACTAGCTCTAAAGAACTTTGTTATATCTTGACTTGTGATAAGCCTTGATAAGAAATTAGTTATTAAGTTTCTTAATGCTGTAGAACTCCATCACCCCAGTAAAAGAGCATTTACTCTTATGTGTGATCGCTCTTTTTTCAGTCACAAGTGCTACAGTTTGGGTTTAAGTTAAACGAAATAAACTATATAAATCATAAAAACTATATAAACAAAATAAACTATATAAACAGTTTTAACTATTTTAATGCTTGGTATACAGTATTCTTAAAACCTTGTTGGTCAGTTCCTCTATTTCTGAGTTCACTGTCACATGATGCGCCATGCTTGCGGTTATTATCTGGTGAATTAGGATTACACCACTAGAAAAATTCAGGACTTTTTAGAACTTCGGGATATCAAACACACTGAAAAATATACCAAATTGAATGCTCGACGTTTTCTAAATTTTGATTGGGGAGATGTGTGACATCGGAGTAATCATGTGTTACGCTCTTTCAAATAGTGTTTAGTATTCAGCTTTTTAAATCAGCTTTCAAAAAACACTTAAAAATATTGATAATTTAGATACTTAGTATATATAATAGTACCTATGTACTTAAAATCCTAAATACTCTGCAATGGCAGCTAATCTGATTATCTACTGCCTAGACAAGCTCACAGACTATTCGGAGTTTGAACGTCTTTGCCATGACTTGATGTTTCTAGAAGGATATTTCTCTATTGAACCTCTTGGGGGTTTTAAGGACAAAGGGCGTGATGCTATTTACGTCAGTCCAGCGAAAAAAACAACGATATTTGCCTATAGTGTACGTGAAGACTGGAGAGCTAAACTTGGAGAAGACGCATTCAAGATAAAAAAACACGGCCACACTTGCGATAACTTAGTTTTTATCACAACTGCTCAACCTACAGCTGGTGAACGAGATGAAGCGATTGCTTATATTCGCAATCAATATGGCTGGGATCTAGAAATTTACGGAAGTGAGCGTCTAAGAATACTGCTAGAGACAAAGTATCCACATATCAAAAAGAATTATCCATCTATCTTCCCACCAGAATTTATTATCGCTCTAGAACAAATTAATAAATTTGAGGAACGTAAGCACCTATTTATCAGTTATGCCTCCGAAGATTTAGTACTTGCAGATTGGTTAGCCAAAAGGCTTACAGCAGAAGGATATCTTGTTTGGTGTGAACATCTGAAGCTGCTAGGTGGAGAGAAATTTCCTGATGACATTGAGAAAGCAATTAAAAATCAAGCTTTTTGTATAGTTGCTCTATATTCTCAACCATCACTCACTAAACCTGATTTAATCTTGCAAAGAAGTATTGCTATAAATTTAATTGAAGAAAGGCAAGAAGATTTTCTGATTCCAATTGATGTTGATGGTATCAATAAAACAAACCTCGACCGTAAGACACAGTTATTAAAGTTTATTGAATTTAACAAAAACTGGGCTGAAGGGTTGAAAAAATTATTAAATAAACTGGAATATATCAAATGTCCAAAATCATTACCTGAAAGTGCAAAAGTATCACTATCAGCATTTTTATATGAGGATGCTATTGTAGACGAGACTGAGAATGTATTTTCAAATTACTTAAAATTTCAAAAAATCCCTAGTATAATTTATCTATTTGAGGCTGAAAATCCAAGTTTAAATTTAGAGATTGAAAATTTAAATCTTGAATGGTCTTATCGTCAAATAGATAGTAAAAAATTTTTATCGTTTCACCAACCACCAGCTTGGATATCAGAAAAGTTACAACTTAATTTATCCAGAAATAATTGCTGGCAGGAATTAGTAAATATAGAAGGTATTTCTACTAAAAATTTAGTATCAGAATTGTTAAGAAAAGCTCTCATGGTCAAGTGTCATCAGAAAGGATTGAAGTACTGTTTTGAAACAAAATTGCAGTATTTCCCACAAGGATTTGCCAAAGGAAATCGTCTGAATTATATCAAGTACGATGGTTCAAAATCATTTGTTCAAGCCGTTGGTACTCGAACTTATTGGCGTGCCTGCTAAAGCAGAGGAGTATCAGTATCATCTTGCTCCTACATTTTATATATCTCAAAATTTGTTTAATACGTTTACACTACAAATTCGCATAAGAATTCGTTTGTGCGATTCCAGTGGTATAGCATTAGATAAAAGAAAAGCAGTTTCACGTAGAAAACATTTATGTAAAAATTGGTGGAATAATGATTGGCTCAATCGGATTTTTGCTGTTTGTCAATTTCTGGCTGATGACAATCAAATAATTATTGGAGATAAAGTGAATGAACAAATTTTTATTCATGCAATACCAACCCATTTTACAGCACCAATTGCTATTGATGAAGCTTCTATCAAAAAATTTAAACAGGATAGATTAGACTTGCTAAATATGCGTTCTGGTAGTGAACAAGAAGATATATTGTAATAAAGAAAGTGAAAATGAATGAGTCGCTTATTATATTTGATGAACCAGAATTAGAATTTCGCTACGGTCAGCGACTGAAAGACCCACGCGATGGATTAGCCCTATTTGGCCCTTTTGATGCTGATTCTCCATCACATCCCAAATCATTACCTTATATTGTACTTGGTACTGTTAGCGGAATATCTCAATTTAAGGCTTGGTCAGAGGCAATGAACTGTCCAGCTATATACGCACCTAAAGAGAATTTTCGCCTTTGGTCTCCTTACCCCGGCTTTGAAGCAGCATTTTGCAGTCGATGGTCTAGTGATCCTATTTGGTCTTACCCTATAGATGAACATCAACTTTTAGAAGCTTCTCACACCCGCGAGAAACATGAACGTTCTTATAAAGTTGTAGATATATTTCTCAAAGGGCTGAAAATTGCAGCAGATAAACTAGACCAAAAGCCTGCTGTAGCAGTTTGTGTTGTACCAGATGAAATCTATCAAAACTGTCGCCCTGAATCGATTGTTTCTGAAACCGTTGGAGAACTTATATCTAAAAAAACTGTACGTTCTCGGCAAGCAGGGCAGCTTGAGTTACCACTGTATGGTGAAGTCAATTTAGAGCCTTACAGTCTTTCTCCTGACTTTCGCCGACAACTTAAAGCACGTTCAATGAAATATGATATTCCGCTACAAATTATACGAGAGTCTTCTTTACGATTAACTGATAAGAATCAGTTAGGTCAGCGAACACTTACCCCGCTTTCTGATAGAATGTGGAACATTGGAACTACTCTCTATTACAAATGTGGTGGTAAACCTTGGCGATTAGTTACTGCGCGGGAAGGTGTTTGCTACATTGGTATAGCATTTCGTCGAGCAGAAGATACAGAAAAGGGGAAAACAGCTTGTTGTGCTGCTCAAATGTTTTTAAATACGGGAGACGGAATAGTATTTCTCGGTGACTTTGGCCCCTGGTATTCACCAAAGACAAAACAATTTCAATTAAGCAAAGCCTCAGCATACGACCTTCTAAGAGGAGTATTAAAAACTTATAGTGAGCTAGGAGGTAAAGAACTTACTGAGATTTTTTTACATTCACGTTCCACTATTAGTAATGAAGAATTTGAAGGTTATCAGAAAGCTTGTCCTTATGGTGTCAAACTTGTTGGTATTAGAGTACGTCCTGATATAGGGAATGGTTTCCGTCTTTTTCGGACTGGTGAAATGCCTGTGTTACGCGGAACATTTTTAAGGAATAACGAGCGTTCTGGCTTATTATGGGGAAGTGGATTTAAGCCAAGGCTTGCTACCTATGATGGATGGGAAACTCCAACTCCTCTGCAAATTGACATTCAACATGGAGATGCTGTTATAGAGCGAGTAGCACAAGACATATTTGGGCTTACTAAGCTAAATTACAATGCGTGTCGTTTAGGAGAATCTCAGCCAGTTACCGTTGGGTTTTCTGATGCAGTTGGAGAAATTTTGATTTCAAATCCTACAGTTTCGGATCGTAAACCAAACTTTAAATTTTACATTTGATAAAACTCAATATCAGGTTGGTATTACTTGTAGTCCTTAGTTAATATCCGCTATTTTTATACCTTTATGTATACTGCCAATTACATCAGGTATAACTTTGGTATTGATTTCACAAAATGCGCTATTTTCGACTATCATCTCATCTGCGATCGCTCTAAGGCTTAAGTGCTACAGTCTGGGTTTAATCTAAACAAAATAAACTATATAAACAAAATAAACTATATAAACAGTTTTAACTATTTTAAGGCTTAGTATCCAGTATTCTTAAAACCTCGTCGGTCAGTTGCTCTATTTCTTTGATGGCAGATGAGGACTTATTGCCGAAATTATGCACTGTCTGACCAAACACAGCAGATTGACGATAGACTTGCCGATGCTGTATCTGCGTCTTGGTTAAGGGAATCCCAAACTCAGGTAAAACTGCCAAAGTTTCTTGTGCCAAGGTTGTTTTTGGTTGGCACTGGTTCAAGACAAGCCGGGACTGTAAGGCATCATTAAAATCACCTACATTCTGGATAACCTGTCGAATACCAACTGCTGCCCACATATCCAATGGCGAAGGGATGATTGGCACTAGAGCTAGGTCTGCAATCAGCAACGCGCTTTGCGGGGACAGGGGAATCAGCAGCAGGGGGGCAATCGATGATGATGTAGTCGTAATCATCAATAAATTTTTTGACTTCGCGGTGGACTTTGTTGCTGGCAGCACTCAGGCCGATTACGCCAGCCGGAAAGGGGATTTCGTCTTCTGCTGAGGCGGCCCAACGTGTAGCTGTCCCTTGTGGATCGGCATCAACGACAAGAACTTTGTTGCTGCGTCGAGCGATCGCACCCGCAACCTGCATAGTAACAGTTGTCTTTCCTGAGCCGCCCTTTTGATTGACAACGGCAATGATTTTAGCTGTCATAGAATTAACCGTATTAATGATTTAAACTATATGAATAGTTTTTACTGTTTATAGTTTTTATAGGGTTTAATGTTGATATTGTGACATAAAAGAGAGAATTGGTAAAAAGTATATACAGTTTTAATAATTTATATTGTTAAAATAGTTTACTTAGTTTTTGGCTAACCTAAATTTTTTGATTGCAGAGGAGTTATGACAAAGAAGAGTATGAAATCAGCTTTGACAAATTCATTAAAAGCTGAAGATGAAGCCGTGAGAAGCCGTTTTGAAAAAGCAGAGAGATTGCTAGAAGATAAAACAGAGCCGAATTCTAGCCAACTGACGACATCTCAGCCACAGGACATAGTAGAACCAGCCCAACTACAAAAAGTAATTCGTGATAGTTTCACGCTACCGTCTGGAGATTATGAATTAATCACAACAATTAGGCAGCGATGTTTAAACTCGGCAGTCAATGTCACAAAAAGTGAAGTCGTTCGCGCGGGACTCCATATCTTACAATCTTTATCTGACGAAGAATTAGTACAAGCGATCAATAGTCTAGAAAAGGTAAAAACAGGTAGACCCTCTGCAAAGCAACAAAAACTATAAACTGTTTATATAGTATAAACTGTACAAATAGTTTTACGTAAAATTAGGTGAAGTAATCAGAAGTAATCAATAGTCTAGAAGAGGTAAAAACAAGTAGACTATCTGGAAAGGTGGTAAAAAGTATAAACAGTATAAACAGTTAAAATTGTATAAACAGTACAAACAGTTTTAGGAGTGAGAGAACGAATAGCCACGCGATTACTGATACCACTTTAAATATTAGATCCAAGAGTAAATTTACAGTTGAATCCAGTAGTGGTACAAAAAGAATTATTCGTTGCAAAGCCATTAGCAAGGATTAGATAATGGCGGATGACTAAATCGAAGTTGCTGGAATTATCTTACGTCTTGTTTGTTTCTTTCGCCTTTTTAGAAACTTACTCAGAGGTGTTCGATGGATTTAGTGTTAGAAGTTCCACCAGGGCAACAAGATAGGGTTTGGGATCAAGTTCAGTGTTTAGGCACAGCCGCTACTCGTTTTAGTGCTTATACCAATCAGCTATCTTTATTGGCAGTTCTACCAGAGCTAGAAGAGAGATGGGGAATGAAAGCCTCATGGATCAATAGCTGCTGGGAATTCGTGAATGGTACGGCTATAGATTTTGAATCTACAAGAGTAGTATTGATTCCTAGCGAAGCAATTGAGCAAACCGAACTTCGCATCCCCCAGGAATGGATAGATATTCCTTCTTGGGCAGGCGATTATTATTTAGCAGTACAAGTGAATGCTGAGGATGGAATAGTCAGAGTGTGGGGATATGCAACCCATAGAGAAATCAAACAACTAGGCAATTATGACCAGAGCGATCGCACTTATTCTTTAGATGGACACTTAACACAAGATATGAGTGTGTTGTGGGTAATACGTCAGTTTTGTCCAGATGCAGCAACGAAAACCACAGTTGAACCTCTACCAACTTTATCAGTAGCACAAGCAAATGAACTGCTCGAACAGTTAAGTCATTCGTGTTTGTTTTTCGCTAAACGTGCAGTTGAGTTTAATTTGTGGGGGGCGTTACTGGAAAAGGAGGAGTGGAGAAAACGCTTGCTCTATTCGCGCAGTTGTCAGATTGACTGATGAGAGAAAAATTTTAAATATAACCCCTAATTTGATTAAGCGAAAAAGATGTGATCACAAAAAGTACACTGCAACTGCGGTCGGGCTTCATCTTTTTCATTTTGCTGAATCAAAAAAACTTTAAATTGATCGCAAGTACATTTGGGGCAAGCGATCGCAGTAAGATTAGCCTGAGTCTGAGGTGATCCTTGACTCAGGCTAGAGATTTTGGGTTGGGGTGTCCCTCTGCTTTCCAAGCATCAATAACTAATTGGCGATGAAATTCTGTACCCTTGCCTTTGATCCAATCACGAATTGGTTTCGGAAGTTTGATACAGGCAGGTTTAGGATGCAAACTATCGGGTTGGGGTGTAAATCTTCCGTCCTCGCCTCGCATAATCTCAAATAATGTCACAGAAATACTAAGTAATACGCAAAAGTATGACAGTAAAAATCACAGCTAACAAGTCTAATCTTTCAATAATTTACGAGTAAACACTGAGTAGGTGTAAAAATCATTAAGTCCACCGTATACTGTGGTAGACTATCGATAACAACCGTATACTAAGGTAAAAAAGCGAAAAGTTTGATGTTGCTTTAAATATTTTTTAAAAAAATGGAGTAATAAAAAAGACATTTTGAGAGAAAGGAATTATCTAACAATCAATATATATGCAGTAGGAACAAGTTTTTAAACTTTATAAATAACAACTATTGATTTCTATCTATGCAATTA
Source organism: Nostoc sp. C96 (assembly GCF_059384975.1). Taxonomy (NCBI): domain Bacteria; kingdom Bacillati; phylum Cyanobacteriota; class Cyanophyceae; order Nostocales; family Nostocaceae; genus Nostoc; species Nostoc sp. C96. The sequence goes on from NZ_JBXUHI010000002.1 coordinate 15,401, forward strand.
TTTTATTAGCTAACAAATTCATAATTAATATTTAACTCTCAACTATCAAAAGTTAGATATCTGAATAAGACCTGATAATTTAATAAATAGCAATTTGCAATGTTTCTGCTGTATACTTCAATTTATAATATTCATATTAAAGTTGTTTTGTTGCTTGCACATTAGCTAATAGTGCAAAAGCCTGTCAAAATTTTCACTTAGCAAAGAAAGCACTTTCCAGTAAATACCACTCTGGTTGGAGAATCTATGCTGAATAAAAACAGAGCTTCAAAAAGTATAGTTCAGTGGTTGTTTAAAGTACGTTGGCAATTAGTATCAGTTGCAACAACAATTCTAATAGCATTGGAATCAAAACCCGCAAAAGCCCAATTGTTTACTAATGCCCGAACAGCGATGGAGTGTATGATTCGTGGTGCTTCAGTTGGTGGTGGAATTAATAGCGTAGTGCTGAATAACTTGCCAATGATTTTATTTACAGGATTAACAATAGTTTTGTTTGGTTACTTCTGCTTCTCGGTTTTCCAAGGAGTAGCAGCTTATGGACGAGGAGAAGAAGTAAGCAATGTAATACAGCAGCCGATATTTACTTTCATAGCTGTGGTACTCATCGTATTATTCCAATCTTTATTGTTTGGTAACGGCATTTGTAACTAATTGGAAATGGTTAAGCCTGATATAAGTTTTGCATAATTCCCTTATTGATTAGGGGATATGGATATATGTGCATTTTGAATAACTGCTGAAAGCTCTATGAGAGAAGAAATTAGGACAGTCAATCAGAGCTTAGGTGAAAGCCCAAAGTTTGGCCCATTTACAGGCCGACAGTTTGTAATTTTTGCTGGTACATTCTGTGTGGTCTTCGGACTACTATATTTAATTATTGGGATAAATATTTTTTGGGGACTTGGCTGCTCTATATGGGTGAGCTTATCAGTTGCATTACTATCAGGTGATAGACCACACATTTACTGGTCAAAGATGTATCCAGTTGTCCCAAGATGGACAAGAGGATATGCAACCTATACATCGCCGCAATTAAAAAAGAAAGTAGGCACGAAAAGAGTAAAACTAACACGTTCATCTAAACCAAAAGTTCTCAATCCTTTTGAAGATTGGCTAGATTTAACAACAATAGTCAGACTAAAAAAAGATTCGTATCTGATTGGGGCTTATTTATTAAGTAAAAAAAATCTGGCTGAAAGTAGCAATACTTTACAGTTAATATTTGGTTTTTCATGCACTGGGATTCATCCCATATTCAACTCAGAACAAGAAATAGAGGCATTAGCTAAAGCCTTTGAAAGTAGTTGTAAAGAAATTCCTCAAGGTGAAAAACTTACTTTTAGGTGGAGTTCTTTTTGTGAGGATAGCGATGCTGAACAGTATTTAATGCAGCGAATTGAGAATCCATCTTCTCTAGAGTGCGAATTTTTAGATTGGGGAAGATTGGCAAGAACTCAACAGCTTACAAAGTCTAAAGCTAGAAAGAATATTAAATTCAATGTTTATTGGTCGTTTACTGTAACTTCAGAAGCATTAGAAACCGCCGACCCAGTAGATAAATTTTTAGTCAAACTTGCAAATTTTTTACAAAGAAGATTTACAGATTCAGGAGTAAATCAATTAACGAAAAAACGGCTAACCCAAATTTTAACTAAGGGCTTAGAAGCTTCACTAAGATATCAGCAGATTTTAATTCAAATGGGCTTGAAACCACAGCCTAAAACAGACAAAGATTTATGGAAAGAACTATGCCAGAATATCGGAGCTAAAGAGGTAATCATCCCGCATACATTGGTATTTGATGAGCAAGGGTTAAGAGAAGAAATTGATGAAAATGCTGGATTTGACAAGCCCATTGAAATTATCAATCAGCCGCACTTAACCTCAACAGTTTTAAATAAAGGTGTACCGTTTGCTGATAAACGATGGGTATGTTTACCAAAAGGAGAAAGTAATAAGTATGTAGGCGTAATGGTACTGACTCGAAAACCGGAAATTTTTGCTTCTACGAGACATCAAATTCGTTTTTTGTGGGATATATTCTCGCGGAACAATATTTTTGATGTGGAAGTAATCACGGAATTTTCTCCGGCTGATAAAGGCATAACACGCGCTACTCAGCAGATGATAACAAAACGCTCTAGAGCGTTGGATATAAATGTACAGCAGAGAAAATCAATTGATGTTTCTGCTCAAATAAATGTGGAACGCTCGGTAGAAGCCCAAAGACAGTTATATACGGGAGATGTACCATTAAATTTAAGCTTAATAGTTCTGGTTTATCGAGATACACCAGAAGAAATTGATGATGCTTGCCGATTGATTTCAGGGTATGTCACACAACCGACAGAGCTAACCCGTGAAGTTGAATATGCTTGGCTAATATGGTTGCAAACCTTATTAGTGAGATTAGAGCCGATATTGTTGCGACCATATAATAGAAGATTAGCTTTTTTCGCCAGTGAAATTTTAGGACTAACTAATATAGTTCAAAATAGCCAAGCAGATGAGAAAGGATTTGAGTTAATTGCTGATGAAAGTGATTCGCCAGTCAAAATCGACCTATCAACAACCAAAAATATATTAATACTAGGTACAACAGGTTCAGGCAAGTCAGTTTTAGTATCGTCAATCATTGCCGAATGTCAAGCTCAAGATATGAGTGTGCTAATGATTGATCTGCCGAACGATGACGGAACAGGGACATTTGGGGACTATACACCGTATCACAATGGCTTTTATTTTGATATCTCCAAAGAATCTAATAATCTAGTGCAACCATTGGACTTATCAAAAGTCCCGGTTAAAGAATGGAAAGATAGACTTCAAGCTCACAGAAATGATGTGAACTTAATTGTGCTTCAATTAGTTCTGGGAACTCAAGATTTTGATGGATTTTTATCACAGACAATCGAGTCACTTATCCCATTGGGAACAAAAGCCTTTTACGATGATCTCGATATTCAAAGACGCTTTGCTGAAGCAAAGAAAGCAGGATTGGGTTCTGCGGTCTGGATAACACCCAACACTTGCAGACATGGAATACTTTTTTACGAAAGAGCATATTAAATTGGGCTATGAAGATGAAAATGTTGACCGAGCATTGAATTACATCCGTTTACGGTTTCAATATTGGAAAAATAGCAGTATTGGGAAAGCAATCTGTCGCCCCTCTACATTTGATACAGAGAGTCCAAGCTGATTACCTTTGCATTGACTAACTTGCAGTTAAGCAAAGATGCGGAAGTGTTAGGGATGAGCGCGTATATCGCTGCTTCTCGCCAATCTCTATCAGCACCCAATAGTGTTTTCTTTATGGATGAAGCCAGCGTACTACTACGCTTTTCGGCATTATCACGGCTGGTAGGGCGTAAGTGCGCTACTGCTCGTAAAGGAGGCTGTCGTGTGATGTTAGCAGCTCAAGATATTCTGTCGATTGCTAATTCAGAAGCAGGAGAGCAAATATTACAGAATATGCCTTGCCGTTTAATTGGACGTATAGTTCCAGGGGCGGCTAGAAGTTTCACAGAATATTTAGGAATACCAAAAGAGATTATTAGTAAAAATGAAAGTTTTTCTTCCAACTTCAAACAACTATATACGTTGTGGTTATTGGATTATAAAGAAAAATATGTGCGCTGTCGTTACTATCCTTCTTATCCAATGTTGGCATTAGTAGCCAATAGTCGAGAAGAACAAGCAGCCCGTGACAAATTTAAAGCAATGTACCCGGATAAATTTAAATGGGTAGCCGAGTTTGCTAATTACTATGTGGAATGTATTAAGCAAGGTAAACCATTATGAAAAAAATAGAAATAGTAACTGGATTTGCTAACTATAAAGTCTTGTTAGCTATTGTGGGAGTTGTAGCATCAGGTTTGTCTTTTACAGTTTGGAAATGGAATAAAGAACAACATCAAAAATATATTGTCGAAAAGGAGCAAGCTTGTCAGCAAAGCTTGAAAATAGCTGAGAAATATGTACAGAATAATCAATTTTTGAGAGCAGCCTATTATGCAAGTACAACCCAAGATAAATTAAGAATTAAATTAAATCAACCTGGAATAACTACTGAGTTTAAGCCTGATAAAGAATATGTATTGATATATGATAAGGCAGTAGCTTTAATACCTAATAATCCAAGATATGAAGGCAAGCTTTTTGAAAGATTATCAAAGCAACCTGAAAAATATCCGCCAGAACCATTAATGGTAACTGGTAACAAAGTTTTAGGAAATAAAGTAGAAGTCATATCTACTTGCTCACCCCAACCTTTTACAGTATCTTTGGAGAATTTATATGAAATTGCTCAACCAATCGATATTAATCCATATCTGCTGCTGTTCAGTATTTTTTAGTAGTTTTGTGTTTGTATTCATTGTTGCTTCGATTTTACCAGTTGCAGCGAAATCTTCATTCTTGCAACAATTACAGCAAGTAATGATAAGTTTGCAATCGTACATTGATTTATATAAACAAGAATTTGCTAACGAAGCAAAAGACTCTAATGATAAAGATAAAGAAGGAAATGAAGATGACGATTTAGATATAGCCATCACTTCTACGAATGGAGTAATGGGCATACCAGATCCATTAGCAGCAGGTAAAAACATTAAGGCCGTAATTCAAAAAAAGATACTGATTTAGTTCAAACTGATTCTCAGAGCGAAGGTGAAAATGCTCAGAGAAGATGGCATCAAGTCTATACTTATGGGCTATCTGGATTTGTTTTAGGTAAAGATGGACAACTAACTCAAGCACAAGAAGCTGAAATGAGTAATTACGCTGTAGAAACTTCATCGGCATTATCAGATGAATCACAAAATGATGTGATTACTCAAGATATTTTGAAAAAAATGGCTATGCAAAATTTACAAACAGCCATTATGACGAAATCGATTCATAGTGAAGAACAAAAACAGACGAGAGCTTTATCAGCAGCAAATATTAATTTGAGTGATATCTCCAGTAGGCTAGATGAGAATTCTAGAAAAGAACAAATTGAAGCTAATTCCAGTGCCAAACAAATCTTAAATACAGCCGCATTTGCTGATGCTTTTTGGGAATTGAACAATGCTAATCACTAAATTAACTTTGTACTGGCTGCAAGTAACTGGAGATACGAATGCAGAAGATATTGTAGATGGAGCTATTAATGGCTCTCGTATTGTTGTCTCTGCCTTTAACCAAGACTGGTTAGATTTAGCTAATGGTCAAAGTGCAGTTTATGAAGCAGTGGTAAAAGTTTCTGCTTTATTTGGTGTAATTTTGGTTTCTTTCTGGTTTCGTTAGTTGGTATTCTCGGTTAACTCAGGAAGGATTAAATAATGAAATTCTTACTGAGATGATTTACCCATTGATAGTTTGTTTAATGTTGACACTTAATAATGGGCAGTTATTAGCTAATACATCTTTAATGTTTCGCAATATAGCAGTTAGCTTAAACGATAGGGTACTAAGTATAACCAGAAATGGGGTAACTTTAAGAGATGCTATCCGTACAACAAATATGGATTAGGCATTTGCACTTTCAGTTCAAGCACAATTGCAAGAATGTGAAAAACAACCGGAGACTGGAGTAAACGCCAAAGGAGAACCAATTAATCCTAGAGAGATATGTAAAAAAGAAAAAATAAATCAAGCTAAGGAAAATGCTCAAAAGTATAAAGAAAAATATGGTTTATCATCATATTCAAATAGTTGGAATCCAAAGGATATTGCCGGACAGTTTGTTAACTCAGCCGTTCAAACTTTGGTATGGATAATATTTAGTGGTTTGCAAGCAGGGTTTCAATATGTTGTGCAAGTATCATTTTTGATGAATGCCTACATAGCGCCTATATTTCTGGTGCTTTCACTTTTACCTTTGGGAGCTAAACCTATTTATGCGTGGATGTCAGGATGGTTGGCATTAACTTTAGTATTGATATCGTACTCTATAGTTTGTGGAATTGCTGCTAGTTCCATTGTCAATGCTAGTAATAGTAATCCTCTATTTTTGCAGTTAGTACAAGCAATTCTCTCGCCAATTTTGGCTGTAGCGATGGGTGCGGGAGCAGGTATGGCGACCTTTTCCGGTTTTTCTAGCAGTGGCAGGTTAATCTCAGGGAGAGTATTCAGATGAGATTACTTGATAAAAAAGAAATAAACTTTACGCCTTTACTATCTCTAGGGCAAACAGTAATTTTAATATTTGTGTTTTTTATCTGCCTAACTATTTCAAATAGGCTAGGAAAAATTGCTAATAATAAACCAACTTTAGTAGAACTACAAGATGGAACACCGATTAGAGCTATTCCAATTGGAGCAAAAGAGCGTACCGACCAAGCAATTATGAATTTTGTTGGTCGCACTATGATGAATTTGATGAGTTGGAATGCTGTACCAAAATCAGATGAAAACTTAGATCCAAGAAATTTAAAACTAGACTCTGGAGTGCAAATAGGAGATAAAAAACTAACTACAAATACATGGGGTGCAGGATTCGCATTATCAGAAGATTTTCGCGCTAGTTTTTTACGAGAAATAGCAGGACTAACACCATCTGATGTATTTACTGGAGAAACACAATCGGCTTTGTTAGTTCGTTATATATCTCCACCAGAAAAAATATCAGAAGGTCAATGGCGAACAGATATGGTAGCTAATTTAGTAATTTTCAAAGGTAAAGACCAAGCAGGCAAGGCAATTTCATTTAATAAAACTGTGTTTGTGAGAGCTATTGATACTCTACCATTACCAAATAATCCTTCAGCCCAGATGTTAGCAGCTTATAACGCACGAAAAGCAGGGATGGAGATTTACCGAATTCAAGACTTAGATTTAGGAAGGTAGCTTTATGCCAAACCAAATTGTAGAGCAAGAGCAATCTAACCCAGCAATGACAGCTACTAACAGCAATGGCAATCGTAGCGAAGAATTTGCACGGATGAATGGGGTAGAAATTAAAGAAGCTACAACAACTGATTTAACATCAGCTGAGTCAACGAATAATGTACCACCAAACGAGTTAGAAGAAATTGTCACTACTCGTCCTGTAGCGTCACATCCAATTTTAAAAGGATTAACCATATCTGGAGGAGTGTTACTAATAGTCATTGTTTTTGGGCAATGATTAGCTCACTGACAGATGCTTTAAATTCCCCTAGCAATCAACCCGATACTAGGACTGCGAAAACTCAGATCAATAAAGCAAGCAACGAAGAAGACGAAAAAGGAGAGTTAAAAACAGCGATCGCAATTACATCCCAGAAAAGCGAATTGCAGGCGATCGTGAAAAAAGATGATGCGGTAGCAGCAACCCCATTACCAATAGCAAAGCCAACAACTACGGCAGCTGAACAGTAAGAGCGCAGCCAGTAACCCCAAGACAGCCCCAAGTTTACCAAGCACCTAGTAGAAGTTATCAGACTGCGGATAATGTGTCACCTAGAAGGGTATTTTCTCCTGCCCCTTCTACTCGCCAACCTCAAGTGGCAGTGAACAATTCTCGACCATTACCAGTAAAGTCTACTCCTACTGCGAAAGACCCGATGCAGGAATGGATAGCAGCTTCAAATGTGGGGATTTATTCTTCTAATAATGATGAAAGCAACTATGAGCAACCAGATTTAAAAAATCTTCAGGTAGAAGGAGGTATAGGAGTAAAAGCAGTCAATGGCTCTTACCCAAATCAGAATCAAAATGTGTCTTTTTCAATACCAGCTAATCATGGAGGCAAGCAAGTATTAGTAGGGACTCGTGCCACCGGAGTGATGGAAACGCCATCGCATGGGTAAGTAGTAATAGTAATCAGGAACAACAAAATAGCTTGATTCGATTAACTCAACCATTAAAAGGATTTGATGGTTCTGAAGTTTTACCCAAGGGTAGTTATGTTGTAGCAACTATCAGCACGACTAATTCGGAAGTTGTACAAATGAAAGCGACATCGGCACTAATCAATAGTAATGGAGGAACCCTAGAAAAACAATTGCCGACAAATTCTATTTTGATATTAGGTAAAGATGGCGATTTATTAAAAGCTAAATCTCGTAAAGGTGGAAATAATTTAGGTGCATCACTGATGGCATCTTTATTATCTGGATTATCGAAAGCAGCAGAGATACAAAATCGAGCTAATACACAAACAACAATTAGCTCATTAGGTACAACAACGACAATTGATAACCCAGATAAAAATTTAGTAGCTGGCTTTGCTCAAGGGAGTATTAATGAAGTTTTAGAGAGAATGAAAACTGCCAATGAGCAGCAATTACGAGGGCTAGAACAGCAACAACAAGTTTTTGTAATTGAAGCTGGTAAGCAAGTCCAAATTTTTGTTAATAAATCTATTTCAATATGAAAACTCTAGCTGTGCTACTGGCGACTACTTTAGTTTGTGATGCTGGTATATCTTTAGCTTTACCAGCAGCGAGAAACGTCTATTCACAAGATGCTCAATCAAGCAGTAGTAGAGGAATTAATTTAAAAGTTTGGAAAGGATACGGACTAACGATTAACTTCATACCTACAGGAGAAAAAATCAAGCAAGTCTGGCTAGGAGATCCATCAAGATTTGCGTTAACTTCCAATGGTAATTTATGTCAACGCAGTACATCAAATAATGATGAAAGCTGCGGAACAGGAGGAGCTACAGTCTTATTTATAAGACAAATAAAGCCAATTAATTTTCCTTCATTAACAACCTCTCCAGATGGGAGTACAATAATTACAATTATTACGGACGGCGCAGAAGGAGATAAACATTATCAATTTCAGCTAACTCCAGCTAGTGGTAAACCATCTTATACAAGTCTAATTATTCACCCTGAATCTGAAAAACCTTCACCAATTGGGCGACAAGCAATATTAAATACAAGTATAAAAACACCTCAATTAGTAACAACAAATCCACCTGTTCAACAGCCAAAAAAACCTGTAACAGTCAAAAAACCTGTAATAATAGCCAAGCCAGTTACCCAACAAAGAACAGAAACGAGAAGTAACAGCTTGCCTCCTAGTTCTACAAATATTGCAAATAATTCAACGACTAACCCAGCCTTACCTAAATTAGTAACTGAGAGAAATTCAATTACTAGAAATGATGCTAATGCTTTAGCTTATGGACTAAACACAAGCTGTTACTAATAAAGAAATTAAGCCCTATTCAAGGACTTGGCGAAAACTGCAAGATGCTATTCGATTATTACGCAGAGGCAAGAGTCAACAAGAAGCGATTTCTTTATCTGGTGTCCCAGCCGCATTATTTGAAAGCTTAATAAATAGAGGAAGATAAATGCTGAATTTTCCAAAAATATTATTAGGAATTTCAACAATATTAATGGCTACTACGCCAATACAAACCCAAGCCCAAATACCAACCGAAACTCGCACGTTACATCAATATGAAGCAAAAATACCTGATTGGTCAAAGATAACCTGGAATAATTTAGCACCAGTTGGGCAGCCTGGATATCTAAATATTGCACCAGAGTTAGTGAGCAAAATCGGTTATAATCCTTCGCGTTCTTGGTCGGCGGGACAAAAAATAGATTCGATAGTCATGTTAGGAGATGTAGAAGATGCTTTTAAGATGAGTGTTTTCAGTTTAGAAAGTATATCAGCAATAGCACCAATTGATTTTTCTCAATTGACGCTGAAAGACTTAGGATTGCTACAATGGCAAACCCCGAACACTTTAGTTAAAGCAATTCCAGCATTAGGGAACCTTGATATCAGCCAAGTACCACCGATTTATGATTTATTTAATCAAGTTGCTGCCCAAAAAAGAATTATTAATTTAACAGTTGCAGATAATACAAAGTCAAAAATCACAAATAAAAAGCCTTTAAAAATTGCTGTAAGTGGTAATTTATTACGAGTCTTACAGTCTAACCCTCAAGCAGCTAATACACCATTAGGTAAGCTGGATTTGAGCCGTTACCCAATTAATTCAGTACCAGGGCTAAGTAAAACACAATTAGCCAAATTCCCAGGTTGGCAACAGAGTTTTATTAATCAAGTACCAGGATTAAACAAAATTCCATTTGATAAAATGCCTCAACCGATTGATGCAGAGTTTAATGTAGTTGGTATTGCATCGTTAGTTTTGGGAAAAGCGGAACAAGGAGATACAAAAGTCGGCTCAGACTACTTTATATCTGGCAGTGTTAACCGTAGTAGTGTAACCATTCCTGTCGCTTGCGAAAGTCGTCAAGAATGTGCGTATATGGAGTTAGGCGATTTAGCTGGGCAACAAGGGGAACTTTACGGGAAACGTTGGGCCTTTGGTTCTCAAATGGTTAAGGGTGGATTTGGGCTACTGGGTCGGGTGAATGGTAGCAAAGAACCTACAGGTAGACTTGTTTACGGATTTGCCTTTAAGGTTGTACTGACAGGAGTGAATGAATCACAAGGAACAGCAGACTTTGGCTTGTTTTTCAGGATTTGCGCCAATATTCCGTTTGTAGGCAAGACTTCGTGTACCCCATACTTTATTGTGGCCAGTACCTTGGATACCTGTGAGAGAAAATGAGTTAGTGGTTGTGGGGACAAGGTAATGAGTGCAACAACCCAGACCCAACAGAATATTAGTAACCAGATTCTTCCGAGCAACTTTGTCTCTACTTTCTATTCGCCAATGGGTTTAGCATTGCTGATATCTATAGTTGCATTAGTAGTAGCTAAATCTTTAGACGCTAGGGGTAGATTAAGTAAACTAGCAAGGGCAAGGTGGGCAGGAGCTAGAGAAAGAACAGCAGCCCGGAAGTTAGCCATGAAGTTAATTCAAAAACGCAAACATAACCGAGTAGCTCTTTATGTTGGTACTCCAAAAGGAGCTACTTTTGAGGAGGTAGGTAACAAACGCATTATTAATCTTCCAGAAGATAGCTCAATTTTGTATCTGCCGGAAGCCCAACGAGGCATCTTTGTTTGTGGCTGCTGGTGGGGGGAAGACGAAATCAATGATTAATCCTTTGCTTTGGTCTGCGATTGATCAAGGAATACCAATCATTCTTTATGATTTTAAGTTTGATTGACAAAAATCAGCAACAGAAGAAGCCAAAGGACAAGCCCCTCAAATAGCAGGTTACGCTGCGATGCGTGGATATGAGGTGTCGATTCTTGCCCCTGGATTTCAAGAGTCATGTGTAGCTAATCCACTAGATTTTCTGCGGAGCGAAACTGATGCAGAGATGGCCTGCGAATTGGCGATCGTCCTGAATAAAAACTTTAAACTCTCATCAGGTGGTGACTCTTCCGAAAGTGGATTTTTTGTGAATGCAGGGGATTAGTTAGCACAAGCTATCTTCATGCTGGCAAAGGGTACAAACTTCCCGGATATTATGATGTGCCATGCGATTCTGAGTTTACCTAAGTTGATTGAACGCATTCAACAAGCTGATTTAAACCCTTGGGTTCAGAGTGGCTTTTGAGCAATTTTTATCTGTAGCAGGTAGCCCAGAAACAGCAGCGAGTATTGTGGGTACAGCAAGTGGTCTTTTTACTCGCTTCATGACTCCATCAACGCTTTCTGCATTTTGCTGGCCAAACAAACATACCCTTGGATTTAAAAGGACGAAAAATGGTGGTGTTTGGTATGGATAAGGAGAAAAGAGATGTAATTGCTCCTTTATTAGTGTCTATTCTGCACCTTCTATGTACCCGTAATTTAGCTGGTAAACGGACAGATCCTTTAGTTTTAGCATTGGATGAATTACCAACATTGTATCTTCCTGCTTTAGTAGATTGGCTCAATCAAAACCGTGAAGATGGCTTAATTTCTATATTAGGATTGCAAAATTTATCGCAACTTGAGAAAGCTTATTCTAAAGAAACTACTAATGCAATATTTGGGGGTTGTGCTACAAAAATAATCTTTAATCCACAAGATGATGTGGCAGCAGAACGATTTAGTAACTTTTTAGGTGATGAGCAAATTAGACATAAAGAACGCTCTCGTAGCTTTGGCGGTAAAGGTGGTGCAAGCACTTCAATTTCTGAGCAAAATACTACCCGAAAACTATTTGAAATTAGCCAATTTAATTCTTTACCTCCTGGTAGAGCAGTAATTATCAGTCCTGGTTTTCGCTCTGGTAAAGATGTAGGATTACCTTTATTAGAGCAAATTCCTGAAAATATTTTATCAGTTGACTGCGTAGCTAAAAGTATTGAGAAATGGTATGAAGTGCAGCAAAAAATTATTTTACGTTCTACTTTACGCGAACCATCTGGAGAAGAGTTAGAAAAACGGCGTTTAGAAGCAGAAAGATTACTACCAATAGTTGATAACTATGTGGCAGCTAATGACAGAATGAAGAATATTTAGGAGAAAAATACATGATTGAATTTTCTGATTATGAATTAAAAGCATTAAGTAAGTTACCTTTCGATATTGCGGTTTTAGCCAATAACGAATTTTATCGCAATAGTCTAATGAATGCGGCTGATTATTGGGATGAACCACCATTTCCTGAAAATCATATTCCCGAATTTATTGAAGTTTACTACGGAGATGCTGATAGTCCTCATATTTTTATAGTAAATGGGGAACTACAAGATTATGACGTAGCCAATTTACCTGATACGAGTAAAACAATTTCAGTTTTAGTTGATGACCAATGGACATACATAGAAATTGAAGGGAAAGTAATTCTTAATCGATTAGGAGGAGCTATTTTACCAGATATATTAGTAAGTCCATCAAGTCTTGTTGATTCACTTATAGGAGTAAGAAAATCATGGATGAAATAAAGTCTGAAGCTAAACAAGTGCAACATGATTATCTAGAAATCCTTAATGACATTTTAAACAAGTTATCAGAGAAGGGTAAATTTCAATCCTTAGATACCAGTAAAAATTTATCAATTTATGTTGGTAGTAAAGCAAAGTATAAAATTAGTTCTGATGGTGAAATTTCTGTAAATTTGATGACCCCAGAAGTGGTTGAGACAATTAAAACTGCTATCAATGACCCACAAAATCTAAAAGGTTCTGTGCGGATAATGGTAGGCAATCAGAAAGTTTATCATGCTAAAGATGGAAAAATTTTAACTGATAAACTTGGATTAAATCAAACTCAACTACAGTCTCGACAAGCTGAATCTGTAGAGGAATCATCAAGTATTGAAAGTCTTCAAAAGCAAGTAGAATCTTTACAACAAAAAGTTCAAGACTCAGCAGGCTGTGATTGATAGGTTTGTTCAGCAAGAGAACTCAAGTGTTGAATCTACTCAAAAGCTATCAACAGATTTAGCTAATCTTAAGCAAGCATTTGATACACAGCAAAAAACCATTGAGCAATTACAAAAAGGATTGGAGGCAATAAATAAACAGAATCTTCCTGTCGTTAAAAATGAAAGTCTAAGTAAGTGGCTTAACTCAATTGAGAGTAAGGCTAAGAATACTGCTAAAAATCTTTATGAACAAGTAAAAACTGCGCTGACACCTAAAGTTGATAAAGTCAAAGCTCAATTAGAGACTCAAATCACTGCTTTAAAAGAGCAGATTAATCAACAAATGGAATCTGTTAAGGCAGAGATGAAATCACAAATAGCGGCTATTAAAAGTGAGTTTGAATCACAAGTAGGTGTAGTAAAAGATGGGATTGCTGAAGTTAAGCAATTAGCCAGTAACGAAGTTCAGTATGGCATAGAACGTCATCAAGCTGCTACAAGTGCTATTCAAAGTAAAATTTCTGAGGAAGTAAATACAGTTCATAAGCAAGTAACTAAAGCAGTTGGTGATATACACTCAAGAGTCAATCACACTGTCAAAGAGAACGTAACAAAAGTGACTAACAGTGTGATGGAAGTTAAGGGTAAAGCTTTTTCTAAAAGCATAGATTCTATGCTACGTCTATTTGGAAATCAAAACTCTGATGGTTCCCGAAGTTATGAAAGTAAAAATTACAATTTTTACCAAAAAGGAGATAGCATTACTGTTACCGCCAAAGATGGTCGGGCAGTCATGGTAGATAATAGTTTGACTACTCAAGCTACAGAGAAAGATGTTGAATCTTTGGAGGAAGTAGGACAGGTAGTTTCTGATTATCTAAAAAGTAATCACACTCAATCACAATCACAATCAATCAAACCTAGAAGATAACGTTTTTTAAGAATTCAGGATTCAGAAGGGTTAAAGAATTAGAAGAAATATTTGATGAATCAATTTACTAATCTACTAAATAAGCAGGCAGGTACGAATAAACCCAACTATGTAACAGAATATAAATTTTTCAAAACCCTTACGATTGCTTGACTCCACTTTTTTTCGTTTGCAGTAACGTAGTTATAAATTTTCGTGTCCACCTACTTACTTCTAAATTCTGAACCTTTGATAAGCTCAGGGTATCGCTTCTGACTCCTGGCTTCTAAATTTATATATACAAAGATGTTTGTTATGATAAAACGCTTGACAATCAAAAGAGTTTTTATCTACTTAATTTTTTACTTAATGGTTTGGATACGTCCTATTTTTATCCGAATTGGAAAGCTAATCGGGTTTTTTTTGATGCTAGTCTTTATTATGGGGCTAGTACAATTATTTATATTGCCTAATAATATTGGCTGGACAAGAACAATTGGAATTGGAGTGACGAGCTTTATTGTGTTTATGATAACAGAATATTATGATAATATATTATTGAGATTGAATCCTACTAGTAATACTCTTTTTCTAGGAAAATGAAAGAGCATTTTATCGCCTTAAGCCCATAAAATGATTTGTGTTTTGGCTGTTTTGATATCTAATTCTTGATTGAGATTGTTGGTGCTGTTTTTGTCGCAATAATTCATTTTTAATAGTAGATAATCGCTCTTGTAATGGTGCTGATTGTAAAACAAGAGTAAGAGTTTTCATATCAATAGTTTCTTGTTTCCTATCCCAAAATTGATAGTTTTGAGTCTGGATTTCCCAGTCTTTTATAGAGGTTCCTAATTGTTGTTTTTGAGTAAATAGCTCTTGGATAGTGTTAATAGTTTTCAATTGTTGGTTAACCACTAAATTATATTTATTACTTAATTGGTGGAATGGTAAACGCTCCAGAGATTTAATAATTTTTTCTTGTTGAGCGTGTTCTTCCCACAAACTATTAATTTGTTGCTGTAACTGGTTAATTTGATTCTCAATGGCTTGCCTGTCGATTGGCAGAGGCTTTTGAGCCACTGGTTGTGAGAAATATTCTTTAACAGCTTGCTCTAAATACAGTAGCTCTTGATTAGTGAGTGAATCGATAGATTTTTGAAATGCTTCAAATTCTGGCAATTGAGAATTTTCTGGAATAGCCTTGATTGTTTGGATTTGCCTTTTTTTATCTTTAACTGCCTCGATGACAGGCGGTAAAGTTTCAACTAGGGCTGATGATAATGTTTGTTGCTCCACAAAATCTGCGATCGCATTTAAAACCTTCTTTGTTGATGGTGGAGCGATCGCTGTTTTATTGAGAGGAGTTGGCACAGGCAACTGTTTGAGTTGCTCAACAACTTCCTCAAGTTTCTGAACTAATACAGGTGATTCAACGGCTGCCAAGTCAATGTGTTGTGCGATCGCCGTTATCGCCCTGTGTTGAGTTGCTTGGTCGATGTGCTGGCTTTGAGGGCTGCAAATCACGAATGAGAGATTGCAACCGTTCAATATCGATAGCTGATTCAATAGCGGCGTTGTCTAAAAATTCAGAGATAGCATTTATAGCGTGTCCACTTGATTTAAGGCTGACATCAGTTTTTGGGTTGTTAAGACTTGCTGTATTGAGTTGTTGAGTGTCATCTGGGTGCTGCGCTGTTCTTTGACCTCGAAACTCATCTGATGCAAGGCTTCTGTTAAGTTCTCTAAGGTGTCCTTCAAGTTGCTCGACTTCTTCGAGTTCAAGGTGTCGGCTAATTGCTCCAAGAACGCGCTCAAATTTTGGGCTTGTGCTTGTTCTACGTTGTGGATTTCCTGTCTCAATTCGTGGTTCTGAGACTCTAACTGTTCGATTTTGGCATTCATCTGCGCTTGGTTGATCAACAGTTGATCCATTTTTTGAATTAATAATGCGATTTCGGATGGTGGCTGAGTGCTGGGATTGCTGATGGTTGAGGTCATGATTTTGCTCCTTGATATGGTTTTGTGATGTAGCTAACCTTTGCTGACGTTCTTGCAGTGTGAGTTTACGAGGTGGTTGATAAGGTGGTTTTCGTTGCTGTTGATTGCGCTGCTGCCAATCTCGTAAACTTATAGCCTCATGGTTGACCTTTTCATAAGCCAGTGGCCCTTGGGCTACTATCAAATCATCAACACCTTTATCTGGCCCTGGCAGAGTTACCACACTGACAAAGGCTCCTTGTTTCTCCAACAGTTGCCCAGTGCGAGAGATGGCAATCTCTATATTTTGTTTAGTTTCTGGTCGAGTTTCATAATCAAAGCAGAAAGTGATTTCGCGTTCTGGAGTGGCGAAAACAGCTAACTCATCCATGAGTTTAGCTTTCACCTTTTCCCCGAACTCGTCTTTACTACGATAACCAGCATAAATCCCAGGCAAACCGATAGCCGGATGACTTTGACTTAATAAACTGGCAGCTTTCTTAGCCCCTTCAGTAATTGTGGTTGGGAGGTTATGTTTCCAGACACAATACCAAAAGCCACTAGTGCGATTTGCTTGGGTTGGCTCGACTCCATATTTTTTATAGATGCGGTTTGCTAAATCATCAGGCACATCTAACAGGAAGATACTTAAATCAGTTTTAGGTGGATGCTCATATTTAATGAATTTGCCTGGTTTATCAGGTTTCTCCCTGGGATTATTCGGCTTGTAGCATCCCCACAATGTTCTATCGGGTTGATCCCCTGGTTGCAAATTAGCGAAAGATTTGGGATTAACGCCAGCATCGCACCACCAACCACCGTCCTCGATATGAGAGTATTTGCTAATCATACCTGTAGAAAGTCTACCTGTATTGGTGCGTGGTAGCTGCTGACTGTACATTAAATGTTCCCATGCTTCATGTTCCCATTCAAAACCCTGATGCAGAGACTTGAAATTTAAAGTGGCGATCGCCGGATGAATAGCACTACCTTCTACCAATTCCCGCCAGTGTTGAGCGTCAAGTGTTTCTGGAGGTTCATGAGAACTGCTAGGAGTCCAAAATGCTATCTGTCGTAGTGTTTTAACCTGCGATGGTTTAGGAAGTGGTGGAGTGGAATTAGGTTTAGATTCAGTTTTAGCTGGCTGATTTACTAATATTGTGACTGGTGATGAAGCGTCTGCTATCCGCTGTGATGCTTGCTGCTTCTCCAATTGTTTTTGGCGTAGTAAAGACAGTGCGTTTTCTTTGGCTTTGCTCGA
Source organism: Nostoc sp. C96 (assembly GCF_059384975.1). Classification (NCBI taxonomy): domain Bacteria; kingdom Bacillati; phylum Cyanobacteriota; class Cyanophyceae; order Nostocales; family Nostocaceae; genus Nostoc; species Nostoc sp. C96. The sequence continues at coordinate 32,709 of NZ_JBXUHI010000002.1, forward strand.
TTGTGCTAAGGAGAGTAAATCTTGTTTATCTTCGGTGTAGAGCTTCAAGGAATACCTAGCACGGCTAACAGCAACATAAAAGCTTTCTTGTCCAATAGTGTGATCTGCTGCGATGAGAACTCTATCAGCCGTTTTCCCTTGACTACTATAGGTTGTACTGACGAGGGCATAATCTAAATGTTGTGCTTGTTTTAAATCAATAAATTCAATTTGACCACTATCTAAATACTCGATTTGAGCGTCAGAATCAGCAATTGCTTTAACGACAAACTCCTGACCGTTGCGCCGTCCTAATTGACGGTCGTTTTTTGTCCAGCGTAGGCGATCGCCTACAGCGATTTCAATCTCAAGAGATTGGTAAACTGCTTTATCAAATCCCGTATCTACTTGAAAATGCTTACCATCACTATCTCTAAGAGTGAGGCTGTCATTGTCTTTGCCCACAACCTTATAGAGCTTGCCTTTCTCTAGCCCCCGGCGTTTGTAATTGCGGGTGGGCATGACCATATCACCTTTGTCAAAGTTGTGGGTATAACGCTTTTGTACAAGAGTTAAATCTTTGGCTTGCAGTTGGGTGATGATAGCATTTGTTCCCAAACTGCCCTCAGCCTTGAGATGTTCTCGAATGGCTTGGGTGATAGCCAATCGCTCTTTATTTGTACCGGTGAATACTAGAGTTTTCGCCCGTTGTTCAGGTGTGGCTGTTATATATTCATTTGCGATCGCTGCAATTTTTGATTCTGGTGTTACAGTCTCAATGCAGCCGTTCTCATCCAGACGTTTAAAACCTTCCTCAATAGAGCCAGAGGCAATCAAATCTACAGCCAGTTTCAGTTTTGGCGCACGTTGCCTATTAGATTCGTTTAAGTAACTGGTCTTAATCCCCGCCTGTTGCAGCGATTTGAAGGGATTGCCAGCTTCTACAGCTGACAATTGCTTTGTATCGCCTACTAACAAAACCCTGGCTTCCTCTTTTTCTGCCCGTTCTAAAAGAGTAAGGGCATCTTTAGCACTGAGTAAACCTGCCTCATCCACCACCCAGATTTGATAAGGTTCAATTTGTTCTGGTGGTTCGGAGACTAACAATCTGGCAACAGTTTCAGCTTGAATATCTAATTCTTGCCCCAAAACCTTAGCCGCCATTGAACTGGGAGCAAAACTTTTAATAGTGTAGCCACTGATGGCAGCGATCGCTTTCAGTTCCTTGAGTGCGAAAGTCTTACCAGCCCCGGCGACTCCCTGCCATGCTGTAAATTGGTCAGTTGTAGTTGCTGCGTCTAAGACGGCGCGACGCTGATCCCGATTTAGAGCAGTTTTTTCTAAATAACTTTCGGCTATTTCTGGGTGTACCAGTGGGTTAACTTTTCCTTGCCCAGATTGCATCAACTTAATAGTTGCTATTTCTCTGTTGACTGCCGACAATGTAGTAAAATCGCGTCTTTGTTCGGACAGGCTGAGTAATTCAGTATTAACCTGAATTAGTGGTTCAATCTGAGTTATGTCTGTAGTCAGCCCTTGCTCAAGGATGAATTTCTCTAAATCCTCCTGGGTAAAGGAGACATTTCGTTCTGAGCAGTGAGCGATCGCGGCTTCTAAATGCTCTTGGTTAATAGACCTCGGCTGAAAGTCAGGCTGTGGAGCTTCCCAGTGTATAAATTCAATGCCAAAGAAAAGTGCTTCTTCTTGCCACTTGGCTTTTAGTTCATCTGGGGCAATCTTCTGCTTGGCTGCACGAGTAATTCGATCAAGCCCCCTCTCGCTCTGCCCAGGTTGAGTTTTCCCCTACTACCTTTAATATCTGCTGTCTGCGTTTAGAAAATTCCTCTAAGTCTTCTTCGCGGAAACCTTTAATTTCAAACTGTCCGTGTTTCCTTGGTTCTACTTTATAACCTAGTTTCTGAACTTCAGATGCTAAGTGATGCTGATAGACCATACCGAGGAATTTCTTGTTTTTAAAAATTTCTCTGTTTGAGAGGCTTTGCCATTTACCATCATCAAGCTGAGTCATATTCATGATCAGCGTATGAGTATGTAAATGAGGATTTAGCTCTCTGCTTTCAGTGTGGTCAAATTCAGCGATTACTAAATTCCCTGTTCTGGTAGGTTCTCGTCCTGTATCTGTTGTAGTTCTAGTAAAGCTATAGCGAGACTCAATCAACTCCAATGTTTTCTGCACTGCCAAAGAGTGAGCTTTAATTAGCCTTTCATCTCCACCTACTAACGCTTGTAGGCTTACACTCTTTGGTGCAGAGAAGGTGAAATCAGTAGCTGCTAATCTTTCGGAGCTTGTCTTTTTAGCGTAGAGGGTTTGGCTGCCATCTGGCCATTGTCCATTCACGATATTGGTAAAAATTTCTTTATTGTTAATTGCTCCTGACAGTCCAAGCTTTTCAGCACCTTTGCCAAACCAGCGAGAGTTTTTGACTTCATGGCTATATTCTTCCATGAAGTAGTTTACTGCTTGCTGTGGTTTAGTATTTTTGCCCGTTAGCATTCAGCTAAATGTTACTTTTGTAGTATTTAATAATTCAAATACCAATAAAAATTTTTTTGCTTATTTTAATTCTAAAACTAACCCGTATTTCTTGCCAAATTTTTTAGGCATAATGTGCGAAAAAGGGGTTTTTAAAAGTGTCATAAATTTACCATAAAAATGCCAGAAAAAAGCCATAAAAATACCAGAGGTTTACCATAAGTTTTCCATAGCTTAATTTTTATAAAATTAGAGTTACCATAAAACTGACATGGTTTTAACATAAAAGTGCCATGATATTGCCATGTAAATACCATAGTTTTACCATAAAACTCCCCTTATATACTGATACGTTTTGCTACTAATTTTTGGTGTACTGAGTCTTCAAGTAAGTCATTAAATTTTATGAGTCCACTAAAACTTGCAGTAGATTCGGGTGGTTCATTTCTCAAATGTTTCTATACTTTGGAGAGCTTTAAACCGGAATTGCTTTTGATGGAGCCGGAAGTTGCAACAGTTCCTTTAGAAAGCTTACAAGCTTATGAACAGAGTAAAATCGGTAATTCTTCACCTGAGAATAGTGCTTGGATTGAATATCAGAACAGCTTTCAAGCTGTAGGGTTTTTGGCTCGAAAGCGATTCAATGCAGATTTACAACTGCAACGCCGCAAATTTGAATTAGCTTTGCCGAAAGTTCTGGCTATGGTTGGCGCGATCGCTACGAAACACGATTTACCCAATAACTCAGCTATCCAATTAGGTATACTGCTGCCGTGGGGAGAGTACCAAGATAGAGCTTTATTTGGAGAATTAATCACTAAAGCATTAGCTGACTATAAGTTCAAGGGACAAGCTAAGTCTTTTAAATTGGATGCTTTTGTCTGTCTTCCAGAAGGGGGAGGTATTCTCACAAGAGGCCCGTGCCCCAGGCTCTAGCATCAGAGATTAGACAATTGCTGTGATTATGTTAGGGTACAGAGACACTTCTATCCTAGTGATTGAACGTGGAGAAATGAGCAAAGGTAAAACAGAGCCGTTGGGATTTTCCAAAATGATTGAGTCTGTGATGTCCCAAACATCTGGTTTAAATCCTCATCAACTAACGGCAGCAATTTGTAAAGCGGGACGGAACATTAATAATAAAGCCTTAGAAGAATTGGCAATGGTAGATGCAGCTTACAAAGAGCATGAAATAACCACAATTAGAAATGCAATCACTAATGGCAGGAAAGAGTATTGGATGATGTTATCCAATTGGTTGAAGTTGCAAGTACCTCGTGATGTTGACGAGGTAATTATGGGTGGTGGTACGGCTCATTATTTTCGTTCTCAATTGAACAACTTATTTTCTACAACAAAAGTTAATTGGTGCGATTATTTGGAGTCACAAATTACCGATAATTTTTCCCAAAGTTGCTGCCAAGTCATTACAATACCGACTAACTGATGTTTATGGTTTATTTTTCTACCTGTGCGGCAGCACTTTGAAGACTAAAGTGCAAGTAGGTACTGCCAATGGCTAAACAAATAGAATATCGATTCCGTATTGCTTTGGAATCTCAAGACTTGAATACTGCCCTGGTCAATTTCCTCAAAGCGAAAGACCCACTTTTTACCGAACGTGACAAGTTATTTTCTGCCCTAAATGCTTATTGGCTACCATTTGCAATGAAAGAGGCAGGTTACTCTGATGAGGAGTTAAGACAATGTGCTAAGAATGCTATTTATCGTTTGAAATTGCATATTAGCTATTTAGCTGAAAGCTTTGGTTTGGAACTAGACGATGATGCTGTATTACAACCAGCCGCCACTACAAAAGCATTTCCACCTGTCGCTAAACCACCAAAGCTTAATGATATTAACTTGCAACCATCAACTGCTACAGAAGTCATAAGCACTGGTTCTCAGCCTTTGGATGATTTGATATATCACGAAGACGACAGCACTTTTGAAGGATTATTTAGTTAATGGAGTTAATATGCCATATACAAAAGAAGCATTGCAAAATATGTATTCTTTATCCCCAGAGGATGTCAAAGCAGCTTTGGAAATCTGTGAACTATCTACAGATAAGGAAGAATATAGCGATGAAGAGATTACAGCAGTTGACTTTCAGCAAGCAGTGGAACTAGTAAAACAACAGCATTCTCAAGCCTCTGCTACTCCAGAAAATGATGTTACAGAAGGTAAGAAGAGAAGGAAGGCTAAACCATTAGATATTACTGAATTATTGAGTAAAGCTCGTAATAAAGGATTTAAGCTGACTCTCATGGAAGCGATGCAAGTATTACAAGCCTGTGGTCTAGAGGAAAAAGATGAATACTCTTCGGCAGAGTGCCATCGCTTCCTTGAAGCTGGTGACTTAATCAAAAATCAACGTAAATCTGTTCAGGAAGTAGCACAACATTTTGGATTAACTACTAATACCAATGCTTCCACATCTAATTTAGATGCAGATACAGATACGCTTTTGGAGCAGTTAGGCGAAACTACAGCTTTATTAGGCCAGGAGGAACGAGAGTTAATTAGAGAAATGGTCAAGCAGAAAGCTAAAGGTGATATGGCTGGCCTACCTAAACTGTATTTGCAATCCCTACTAGAAGAAATGCGATCGCCCGAATTTCAAAATGAATGGCAGCAGCTAAGAAATGCTTTTAAAGACAAAATTATGGGAAAAAAGCCAACTTCCCCGATATTCCCGCAGCCGCAGCCTTTGATGACCTTGCCACCGACATCGGACAATGGGTTAGTATCCGAATAGCAGAAGAAAAGCATACTATTGAGGTGAAAGCCCATCAAGTTATTGAGGAAAAGGGCCAGGCTTCGAGCCACCCAAATAGCTTTAAACAAACTCAATGAATCACAGCAATGGATTGAGGCTGAACAAAAACGCTCCGAACTTCGCAGCCAGCGATCGCAGCAATTTAGAATAAACCTGATTCACTTTGCCCGTTGGGTTGGTTCGGGTTGGTTCGAGGCTGGCTAATTTATCTGGGTTCTTTTGTTACTACTCTGTGCATTGGTTATGCAGTGGGGATTAATTCACCTTCTGCGATCGCTTGTCCTAATACTAAAAGCTACTGCTACCTGTTAAGACTAAATAAGGAAACAGTAGTTTTTCCAAGTCCTAAACCTCAACAACAAAAACCTCAAAAAAACTAAAGATATATTGAAACCAGAGGATTTATCCCTCTGGTTTAATTTTTCTTTATTAAAAGCGGCTGAATATATAGACTTTGTTATAACTTTCTTCTACTGAATAATAAGAATCAATGAACCAATCACGGGCTATTGCTTCTAGGTTGAGGTAAGAACTAGGAATTCCCATTTCTTCTAATTTTTTTAACACTCCTTGTTCTTCAAGTTGTGTATAAACAAAATCTTCCTCGCTTTCATATTCACCGTAATAACGTTCTTGAAAGTCTTCTATACTAGCTGAGGTACTATCGTAGTTATAATATGCGGCATAAGCTTCTCCATTTTCAGAAAGCATCTGAGCCAGTTCAGCTAATTTCTCTATGTCTTCATACTCATTGATATAAATACCGTGCCAATTTTGATAATCATGAATTGCGTATTCTTCGCAAGGTTCATCATCACGGCAAGGCGACCAAGACAACATCCACTCAATGTCTTCTCTAATAGCCTCTACATCTTGGGTACAGTCGATTCCAAATTCCGTGTAGCATCCCAGAATTGTAGGCAGATAAACAAGCTACATAAATTTGTGGAGCGTCATCATCTTTACATTCGCGCTCGTGTCTTGGAAAAGGTAATTGGCATTGTGCGCCAATAATTAAAATATTAGCTAGACTGATTGCTAAATCAACAGCTAGTTTTTCTTGTTTAGGAAATTTTAAAATATTGCCTTCAACTTGGCAGTTGTAAAGTTGTTCAGCTACTAATTGTGCTTCTAATTCTGAACTAAAGACTACAAAATTTGTTGGCTGCATATATTGTAAATCTTCCTTAAGATTTGCCTTTAGAAAAAGCACTTTTAGTTTTGGTAAGTGCTTTTTCTTTTGAGTGCTAAAGCTTTTATTTTGTTTTGCGAAGTTGTGATAGAGGTGTAGGCTTAAAGTACAAATCGCGTTCAATTGGTAGTCCTAAAGGCCACGAGCCTCGGATAATTCACTAAAACTGAAATAGCCGAGTTCTTCTGCAAATCCTTGTACTAACCCGAAAAACAAGTCTTCACGGTCAAATTCAAGTACATACCAAGTCCATTGAGAGTCAGGAGTGAAAAATTTGATATACGCAATAGGATTATCAGCTTGCTCTTGTGCGTACAGTACAGGTAGTTGAGCAATAATCTCAGGTGTTAATAATTGCATTTTGAAAATATTCTTGTTTGAAGCGAGACAAATAGGTTTCAACTGTGGTTTTTTGAAGGGAGGTTCATTGCCTCCCTTAAGTAGTTAGAAAGGAGTGTTACCAGTTTCGAGAGTTTTGTGAAGATAACCTTGCCAGTAGTCGCCGGAGTAAGATTGAGGAGGTAAGCCGATAGCGGCATCAAATTCACCATCGTAGTAGCTATCAGATGGAGCTTGAGCTTGGTTTTGTGGATTAATTTGAGTTAGCATACAGACATCCTTTTTATATGAGGCGGGTAAAATCCCGCTTTCCTTAACTAGTTCTATATTAAAAGAACTAGTTATTTAAGTCAATAACTAGTCCTATAAAACTTAATTATGTAACGTTATTCTAAATATAGAACTAGTTATTAATGAGAAAATTACGTATTGATGCCCTGTTGTCGAAATCCTCTCACTGTCCTACTATTAAAGATATAGGCTATACCATGAAAACTTGAACTAAAATCTTATCCATGAGTTAGTATAACCACTTATTTTATTAATAACCAGTTCTATTTCAGGAAGAACGGTTAAGATATAAAGCCTAAGTTACCTAAATCTATGAAGCATGGATGCAGCAGCTTTCAAGAGAAGTGATTATCTGAGTGTTATCACTAAACTAAAAGTAATGTATATAGATACAGTGTTGAAGCTTGAGTATAACTGTACAGTACTCAACCTTTAGTGCTAACTGCTAACTGTGGACTAATGACTAATGACTAATGACTATGGAAATTCATGAATTAACAGCCCAAAAAGCAAACTCACTTAACATAGAATATATTGATGATCTGATCAAGCAAGGCGTAAAGCAACTAAACGACGAGCAAAAAGCGATAAACAATGCACTTTCTGCTTTTGAAATGATGGTTTTTTGGAGTAGTCGTGATTGCCAAAGAGAAAAACAATACGCCGATGAATTCGGATTGCCTAAACCAATACTAGAAAAGTGGTTAGTAGATAAATAAGACTGAGACGAAATACAAATTATGGAATATTGCGTAGTTGAAACATATTGCCAAAGAATAGGTCGCTTTTTGTACAAAATAAAAAAGCATATTCGTGATGACGACAGTGTTATTTTTGTCTCAGATAGCTATCAAGTATGCAAAGAATTTGTATCGGAGCTTGATTCTTATAATTCATGTGGTGTTTGAGCAAAATACAAATTTTGATTTGTTATGCGGTCAGAAACTAATCTGGGTTAGCAGTTCAATATGCTATGCCGTAATCTGGAGGAAATGAGAGAAGCGATTATCAGCCCTGTCATGACTGTACAAAACAATTTAAACAGTGATATTGCCCTTTAATTTGTCACTATACAACTGGCTTTTGGAGATTAACTGAGAAAGGGCGAATATTTCAGCCCGACATTAGAGAAATAACTCACCCAAGTCAATTGATGAAATGATTAGCATGGATATTCCAGATATTCCATTTGATTTAGTAGAAATAGTGCAGGGTGTCAATAATGACTATTTCATCATTGATACCCTTGAAAAAGATGCTTTTATGTCACTGCCTGCTGATATAGAATCAATTTTTAATGCTTGCCACTGCGCTCAATATAGAGGCTCTTATTTCGATAATAAATATGCACTCGTCTTGGATATTTTGATTCAAGGGGCGACAAGCTCCCTAAAGTGCTTGCTGTATAAGCTCCATAGCCCTTAAACCTCGCTGATAATATGCTTGCTTATTGCGAATGGAAGTGACCAGTTCCTCGACTTTCATGCTTGACACCCTTGCCAAGCAACTATCCAATTAAAACCATACAAACCTATCCAAAAATTGCTGTGCCTTTTTTCAGCTTTACTTTGCTCTTGAGAACGACAGACATAAGATTGTTGTCGCTGTAATTTAATTTTTTGACCTTGTAACCAAGCACTCGTCATTGCTAAAGCAATTAAGAATATTAAACGTACAAGTCTATCAGGGTTGGCTTGGGAACTTTCTAAATTATACCCGCCTGTTTTACAATCTTTGAACATCGCCTCAATCCCAAAACGTTGAGCATATATTTTGATGGCAGTGTTTAAATCAGGTAAATTAGTTAATAAATACCAAGCTTCCTTATCTTGCTTTCCCCGATACTTCCTTTTCCAATAAACAGCTAAATTGAACCAACCAAAACCTTGTTTTTGAGTAACTTTAACATCGGTATAAAAGGAGCGAATACCAGGATAAATCTCAATGCTACTTAAAGGCTGAAACTTCTGTCTTTTTTTCCGAAAAGTAGTATCTTTTTTTTGACGGAATACAAAACTCAGGTTCTGCTTGTGGAGCCATTGTGCCAGTTCTATACTGTGAAATTCTCTATCCCCAATAATTACTAGTTTGTATTTTTTTAATAAGCGAATTACTGGGCGTAATACTTTTTGCTGTTCTTCTAGGTTACTGCAACCATCTTTCCCTAACAAACACCAATATATTGGCCAAGCTCTTTTTTGATAAATCACGCTCACCATCAACACATTATTTTCTTTCCACTGTGTTCTATCCATCGCAATGGTTAATTGTGACCCTATTTTAAAATGTTGGTTAATTATGGCTTCAATGATGGGAAACCACAATAAGACTACACTCAAAGTATTCGATGTTAAAAACCTTTGTATATGCCGTCTACGACTGTTTTGTTGTATTGGTAGAGGTAAGGTTGCTGCCAGTCTTTCTATCTTCACCTGTTTCTGATTTTGTAATAACCACACCAACATCTTTAGGGTGACTAACTGTGCTTTATTTAGGTATTTTTCTAAGAAGTTTTGGTAGAATGATGCCAGCATTTTGATGACGGTCTTGATTAAATTACGAGACCGTTTTTTTTTACCATTAAACTGTACCCTACAGGTAGCTGCTTAATAACTGTACAGTTCATTCTCAATAAGTACCCAATTTTTTCAAGGGGTCTGTGTCTCCAAAACCATTATCTGGCATGGTTTAGAGGCGATTGTCGCCCCCTGAACTGAAAGAGATTGTGAAGAGAGGTAAAAACCCGGAGTATACGTGCCATCAGCACATAGGCAGAGTGGGAAGTAGCACAGGGCTACCGACTGACGAAGTGGTTCATAGAAGCATATCAAGAATGGAATAATCGTAAGCGTTTAGAAGCAATTGATACAGCCATACAAGAGATAAAAATGGTGCTGAAAAAAGTTATGCTGTCAGAAACTAATGAGGCATAACTTAAAATACAGCGATCGCTGCTATGCCTATACAAGCTTGTATATAGATAATAAGTGTTAGCCTTTGTTATGGGTAAATAAAAGAGTAGAGTTAATGTTAGCGATCGCTTGTATTGTTATGGCTGTACTAATGGAAATGTGCATAGATGTTAAAAGTTAACCTTCGCATGGGTATACAAGAGGGTAAGAAAAATGGATACGATGCCTGTGGTGGTAGTAGCGATCGCCTGCCAAGCTATACCTATACAAGAGGCTTAGTCAAAGTAAGGAAGGACAGCGATCGCCTGTTAAGATGCCAATACAAGAGGGTATGAATGCAGATATCACTGTACAAAAATGTTGAGCCATACCTATATAAGAGGGATAAGGAATGGATATACAAAAGGATATAAATAGAGGCATCCCTATACAATAGGGAAAATATACAAATAATCTCTAGACAAGAGAGTAGGAATGCAGATATCTCTGTACAAGATGGTGAAGCCATGCCTATACATTAGGGTAAGTATGCAGATATGCCTAGACAAGAGGGATAGAGCATAGGTATACAACAGGGTATAAGCAGAAGTATCCCTATACAAGAGGATATGGGAGGTCACGAGAGAATAGCCAGTAGTATCCATGCACAAGAGTAATTGAATAGTCCTTACTAACATTCCTTGTTCTCTAGAGAACAAGGAATGTTAGTAAGGACTATTCAATTACTCTTGTGCATGGATACTACTGGCTATTCTCTCGTGACCTCCCATATCCTCTTGTATAGGGATACTTCTGCTTATACCCTGTTGTATACCTATGCTCTATCCCTCTTGTCTAGGCATATCTGCATACTTACCCTAATGTATAGGCATGGCTTCACCATCTTGTACAGAGATATCTGCATTCCTACTCTCTTGTCTAGAGATTATTTGTATATTTTCCCTATTGTATAGGGATGCCTCTATTTATATCCTTTTGTATATCCATTCCTTATCCCTCTTATATAGGTATGGCTCAACATTTTTGTACAGTGATATCTGCATTCATACCCTCTTGTATTGGCATCTTAACAGGCGATCGCTGTCCTTCCTTACTTTGACTAAGCCTCTTGTATAGGTATAGCTTGGCAGGCGATCGCTACTACCACCACAGGCATCGTATCCATTTTTCTTACCCTCTTGTATACCCATGCGAAGGTTAACTTTTAACATCTATGCACATTTCCATTAGTACAGCCATAACAATACAAGCGATCGCTAACATTAACTCTACTCTTTTATTTACCCATAACAAAGGCTAACACTTATTATCTATATACAAGCTTGTATAGGCATAGCAGCGATCGCTGTATTTTAAGTTATGCCTCATTAGTTTCTGACAGCATAACTTTTTTCAGCACCATTTTTATCTCTTGTATGGCTGTATCAATTGCTTCTAAACGCTTACGATTATTCCATTCTTGATATGCTTCTATGACCACTTCGTCAGTCGGTAGCCCTGTGCTACTTCCCACTCTGCCTATGTGCTGATGGCACGTATACTCCGGGTTTTTACCTCTCTTCACAATCTCTTTCAGTTCAGGGGGCGACAATCGCCTCTAAACCATGCCAGATAATGGTTTTGGAGACACAGACCCCTTGAAAAAATTGGGTACTTATTGAGAATGAACTGTACAGTTATTAAGCAGCTACCTGTAGGGTACAGTTTAATGGTAAAAAAAAACGGTCTCGTAATTTGATCAAGACCGTCATCAAAATGCTGGCATCATTCTACCAAAACTTCTTAGAAAAATACCTAAATAAAGCACAGTTAGTCACCCTAAAGATGTTGGTGTGGTTATTACAAAATCAGAAACAGGTGAAGATAGAAAGACTGGCAGCAACCTTACCTCTACCAATACAACAAAACAGTCGTAGACGGCATATACAAAGGTTTTTAACATCGAATACTTTGAGTGTAGTCTTATTGTGGTTTCCCATCATTGAAGCCATAATTAACCAACATTTTAAAATAGGGTCACAATTAACCATTGCGATGGATAGAACACAGTGGAAAGAAAATAATGTGTTGATGGTGAGCGTGATTTATCAAAAAAGAGCTTGGCCAATATATTGGTGTTTGTTAGGGAAAGATGGTTGCAGTAACCTAGAAGAACAGCAAAAAGTATTACGCCCAGTAATTCGCTTATTAAAAAAATACAAACTAGTAATTATTGGGGATAGAGAATTTCACAGTATAGAACTGGCACAATGGCTCCACAAGCAGAACCTGAGTTTTGTATTCCGTCAAAAAAAAGATACTACTTTTCGGAAAAAAAGACAGAAGTTTCAGCCTTTAAGTAGCATTGAGATTTATCCTGGTATTCGCTCCTTTTATACCGATGTTAAAGTTACTCAAAAACAAGGTTTTGGTTGGTTCAATTTAGCTGTTTATTGGAAAAGGAAGTATCGGGGAAAGCAAGATAAGGAAGCTTGGTATTTATTAACTAATTTACCTGATTTAAACACTGCCATCAAAATATATGCTCAACGTTTTGGGATTGAGGCGATGTTCAAAGATTGTAAAACAGGCGGGTATAATTTAGAAAGTTCCCAAGCCAACCCTGATAGACTTGTACGTTTAATATTCTTAATTGCTTTAGCAATGACGAGTGCTTGGTTACAAGGTCAAAAAATTAAATTACAGCGACAACAATCTTATGTCTGTCGTTCTCAAGAGCAAAGTAAAGCTGAAAAAAGGCACAGCAATTTTTGGATAGGTTTGTATGGTTTTAATTGGATAGTTGCTTGGCAAGGGTGTCAAGCATGGGTTCGAGGAACTGGTCACTTCCATTCGCAATAAGCAAGCATATTATCAGCGAGGTTTAAGGGCTATGGAGCTTATACAGCAAGCACTTTAGGGAGCTTGTCGCCCCTTGAATCAAAATATCCAAGACGAGTGCATATTTATTATCGAAATAAGAGCCTCTATATTGAGCGCAGTGGCAAGCATTAAAAATTGATTCTATATCAGCAGGCAGTGACATAAAAGCATCTTTTTCAAGGGTATCAATGATGAAATAGTCATTATTGACACCCTGCACTATTTCTACTAAATCAAATGGAATATCTGGAATATCCATGCTAATCATTTCATCAATTGACTTGGGTGAGTTATTTCTCTAATGTCGGGCTGAAATATTCGCCCTTTCTCAGTTAATCTCCAAAAGCCAGTTGTATAGTGACAAATTAAAGGGCAATATCACTGTTTAAATTGTTTTGTACAGTCATGACAGGGCTGATGATCGCTTCTCTCATTTCCTCCAGATTACGGCATAGCATATTGAACTGCTAACCCAGATTAGTTTCTGACCGCATAACAAATCAAAATTTGTATTTTGCTCAAACACCACATGAATTATAAGAATCAAGCTCCGATACAAATTCTTTGCATACTTGATAGCTATCTGAGACAAAAATAACACTGTCGTCATCACGAATATGCTTTTTTATTTTGTACAAAAAGCGACCTATTCTTTGGCAATATGTTTCAACTACGCAATATTCCATAATTTGTATTTCGTCTCAGTCTTATTTATCTACTAACCACTTTTCTAGTATTGGTTTAGGCAATCCGAATTCATCGGCGTATTGTTTTTCTCTTTGGCAATCACGACTACTCCAAAAAACCATCATTTCAAAAGCAGAAAGTGCATTGTTTATCGCTTTTTGCTCGTCGTTTAGTTGCTTTACGCCTTGCTTGATCAGATCATCAATATATTCTATGTTAAGTGAGTTTGCTTTTTGGGCTGTTAATTCATGAATTTCCATAGTCATTAGTCATTAGTCATTAGTCCACAGTTAGCAGTTAGCACTAAAGGTTGAGTACTGTACAGTTATACTCAAGCTTCAACACTGTATCTATATACATTACTTTTAGTTTAGTGATAACACTCAGATGATCACTTCTCTTGAAAGCTGCTGCATCCATGCTTCATAGATTTAGGTAACTTAGGCTTTATATCTTAACCGTTCTTCCTGAAATAGAACTGGTTATTAATAAAATAAGTGGTTATACTAACTCATGGATAAGATTTTAGTTCAAGTTTTCATGGTATAGCCTATATCTTTAATAGTAGGACAGTGAGAGGATTTCGACAACAGGGCATCAATACGTAATTTTCTCATTAATAACTAGTTCTATATTTAGAATAACGTTACATAATTAAGTTTTATAGGACTAGTTATTGACTTAAATAACTAGTTCTTTTAATATAGAACTAGTTAAGGAAAGCGGGATTTTACCCGCCTCATATAAAAAGGATGTCTGTATGCTAACTCAAATTGATCCACAAAACCAAGCTCAAGCTCCATCTGATAGCTACTACGATGGTGAATTTGATGCCGCTATCGGCTTACCTCCTCAATCTTACTCCGGCGACTACTGGCAAGGTTATCTTCACAAAACTCTCGAAACTGGTAACACTCCTTTCTAACTACTTAAGGGAGGCAATGAACCTCCCTTCAAAAAACCACAGTTGAAACCTATTTGTCTCGCTTCAAACAAGAATATTTTCAAAATGCAATTATTAACACCTGAGATTATTGCTCAACTACCTGTACTGTACGCACAAGAGCAAGCTGATGATCCTATTGCGTATATCAAATTTTTCACTCCTGACTCTCAATGGACTTGGTATGTACTTGAATTTGACCGTGAAGACTTGTTTTTCGGGTTAGTACAAGGATTTGCAGAAGAACTCGGCTATTTCAGTTTTAGTGAATTATCCGAGGCTCGTGGCCCTTTAGGACTACCAATTGAACGCGATTTGTACTTTAAGCCTACACCTCTATCACAACTTCGCAAAACAAAATAAAAGCTTTAGCACTCAAAAGAAAAAGCACTTACCAAAACTAAAAGTGCTTTTTCTAAAGGCAAATCTTAAGGAAGATTTACAATATATGCAGCCAACAAATTTTGTAGTCTTTAGTTCAGAATTAGAAGCACAATTAGTAGCTGAACAACTTTACAACTGCCAAGTTGAAGGCAATATTTTAAAATTTCCTAAACAAGAAAAACTAGCTGTTGATTTAGCAATCAGTCTAGCTAATATTTTAATTATTGGCGCACAATGCCAATTACCTTTTCCAAGACACGAGCGCGAATGTAAAGATGATGACGCTCCACAAATTTATGTAGCTTGTTTATCTGCCTACAATTCTGGGATGCTACACGGAATTTGGATCGACTGTACCCAAGATGTAGAGGCTATTAGAGAAGACATTGAGTGGATGTTGTCTTGGTCGCCTTGCCGTGATGATGAACCTTGCGAAGAATACGCAATTCATGATTATCAAAATTGGCACGGTATTTATATCAATGAGTATGAAGACATAGAGAAATTAGCTGAACTGGCTCAGATGCTTTCTGAAAATGGAGAAGCTTATGCCGCATATTATAACTACGATAGTACCTCAGCTAGTATAGAAGACTTTCAAGAACGTTATTACGGTGAATATGAAAGCGAGGAAGATTTTGTTTATACACAACTTGAAGAACAAGGAGTGTTAAAAAAATTAGAAGAAATGGGAATTCCTAGTTCTTACCTCAACCTAGAAGCAATAGCCCGTGATTGGTTCATTGATTCTTATTATTCAGTAGAAGAAAGTTATAACAAAGTCTATATATTCAGCCGCTTTTAATAAAGAAAAATTAAACCAGAGGGATAAATCCTCTGGTTTCAATATATCTTTAGTTTTTTTGAGGTTTTTGTTGTTGAGGTTTAGGACTTGGAAAAACTACTGTTTCCTTATTTAGTCTTAACAGGTAGCAGTAGCTTTTAGTATTAGGACAAGCGATCGCAGAAGGTGAATTAATCCCCACTGCATAACCAATGCACAGAGTAGTAACAAAAGAACCCAGATAAATTAGCCAGCCTGACCAACCCGAACCAACCCAACGGGCAAAGTGAATCAGGTTTATTCTAAATTGCTGCGATCGCTGGCTGCGAAGTTCGGAGCGTTTTTGTTCAGCCTCAATCCATTGCTGTGATTCATTGAGTTTGTTTAAAGCTATTTGGGTGGCTCGAAGCCTGGCCTTTTCCTCAATAACTTGATGGGCTTTCACCTCAATAGTATGCTTTTCTTCTGCTATTCGGATACTAACCCATTGTCCGATGTCGGTGGCAAGGTCATCAAAGGCTGCGGCTGCGGGAATATCGGGGAAGTTGGCTTTTTTCCCATAATTTTGTCTTTAAAAGCATTTCTTAGCTGCTGCCATTCATTTTGAAATTCGGGCGATCGCATTTCTTCTAGTAGGGATTGCAAATACAGTTTAGGTAGGCCAGCCATATCACCTTTAGCTTTCTGCTTGACCATTTCTCTAATTAACTCTCGTTCCTCCTGGCCTAATAAAGCTGTAGTTTCGCCTAACTGCTCCAAAAGCGTATCTGTATCTGCATCTAAATTAGATGTGGAAGCATTGGTATTAGTAGTTAATCCAAAATGTTGTGCTACTTCCTGAACAGATTTACGTTGATTTTTGATTAAGTCACCAGCTTCAAGGAAGCGATCGCACTCTGCCGAAGAGTATTCATCTTTTTCCTCTAGACCACAGGCTTGTAATACTTGCATCGCTTCCATGAGAGTCAGCTTAAATCCTTTATTACGAGCTTTACTCAATAATTCAGTAATATCTAATGGTTTAGCCTTCCTTCTCTTCTTACCTTCTGTAACATCATTTTCTGGAGTAGCAGAGGCTTGAGAATGCTGTTGTTTTACTAGTTCCACTGCTTGCTGAAAGTCAACTGCTGTAATCTCTTCATCGCTATATTCTTCCTTATCTGTAGATAGTTCACAGATTTCCAAAGCTGCTTTGACATCCTCTGGGGATAAAGAATACATATTTTGCAATGCTTCTTTTGTATATGGCATATTAACTCCATTAACTAAATAATCCTTCAAAAGTGCTGTCGTCTTCGTGATATATCAAATCATCCAAAGGCTGAGAACCAGTGCTTATGACTTCTGTAGCAGTTGATGGTTGCAAGTTAATATCATTAAGCTTTGGTGGTTTAGCGACAGGTGGAAATGCTTTTGTAGTGGCGGCTGGTTGTAATACAGCATCATCGTCTAGTTCCAAACCAAAGCTTTCAGCTAAATAGCTAATATGCAATTTCAAACGATAAATAGCATTCTTAGCACATTGTCTTAACTCCTCATCAGAGTAACCTGCCTCTTTCATTGCAAATGGTAGCCAATAAGCATTTAGGGCAGAAAATAACTTGTCACGTTCGGTAAAAAGTGGGTCTTTCGCTTTGAGGAAATTGACCAGGGCAGTATTCAAGTCTTGAGATTCCAAAGCAATACGGAATCGATATTCTATTTGTTTAGCCATTGGCAGTACCTACTTGCACTTTAGTCTTCAAAGTGCTGCCGCACAGGTAGAAAAATAAACCATAAACATCAGTTAGTCGGTATTGTAATGACTTGGCCGCAACTTGGGAAAAATTATCGGTAATTTGTGACTCCAAATGATCGCACCAATTAACTTTTGTTGTAGAAAATAAGTTGTTCAATTGAGAACGAAAATAATGAGCCGTACCACCACCCATAATTACCTCGTCAACATCACGAGGTACTTGCAACTTCAACCAATTGGATAACATCATCCAATACTCTTTCCTGCCATTAGTGATTGCATTTCTAATTGTGGTTATTTCATGCTCTTTGTAAGCTGCATCTACCATTGCCAATTCTTCTAAGGCTTTATTATTAATGTTCCGTCCCGCTTTACAAATTGCTGCCGTTAGTTGATGAGGATTTAAACCAGATGTTTGGGACATCACAGACTCAATCATTTTGGAAAATCCCAACGGCTCTGTTTTACCTTTGCTCATTTCTCCACGTTCAATCACTAGGATAGAAGTGTCTCTGTACCCTAACATAATCACAGCAATTGTCTGATCTCTGATGCTAGAGCCTGGGGCGCGGCCTCTTGTGAGAATACCTCCCCCTTCTGGAAGACAGACAAAAGCATCCAATTTAAAAGACTTAGCTTGTCCCTTGAACTTATAGTCAGCTAATGCTTTAGTGATTAATTCTCCAAATAAAGCTCTATCTTGGTACTCTCCCCACGGCAGCAGTATACCTAATTGGATAGCTGAGTTATTGGGTAAATCGTGTTTCGTAGCGATCGCGCCAACCATAGCCAGAACTTTCGGCAAAGCTAATTCAAATTTGCGGCGTTGCAGTTGTAAATCTGCATTGAATCGCTTTCGAGCCAAAAACCCTACAGCTTGAAAGCTGTTCTGATATTCAATCCAAGCACTATTCTCAGGTGAAGAATTACCGATTTTACTCTGTTCATAAGCTTGTAAGCTTTCTAAAGGAACTGTTGCAACTTCCGGCTCCATCAAAAGCAATTCCGGTTTAAAGCTCTCCAAAGTATAGAAACATTTGAGAAATGAACCACCCGGATCTACTGCAAGTTTTAGTGGACTCATAAAATTTAATGACTTACTTGAAGACTCAGTACACCAAAAATTAGTAGCAAAACGTATCAGTATATAAGGGGAGTTTTATGGTAAAACTATGGTATTTACATGGCAATATCATGGCACTTTTATGTTAAAACCATGTCAGTTTTATGGTAACTCTAATTTTATAAAAATTAAGCTATGGAAAACTTATGGTAAACCTCTGGTATTTTTATGGCTTTTTTCTGGCATTTTTATGGTAAATTTATGACACTTTTAAAAACCCCTTTTTCGCACATTATGCCTAAAAAATTTGGCAAGAAATACGGGTTAGTTTTAGAATTAAAATAAGCAAAAAAATTTTTATTGGTATTTGAATTATTAAATACTACAAAAGTAACATTTAGCTGAATGCTAACGGGCAAAAATACTAAACCACAGCAAGCAGTAAACTACTTCATGGAAGAATATAGCCATGAAGTCAAAAACTCTCGCTGGTTTGGCAAAGGTGCTGAAAAGCTTGGACTGTCAGGAGCAATTAACAATAAAGAAATTTTTACCAATATCGTGAATGGACGATCGCCAGATGGCAGCCAAACCCTCTACGCTAAAAAGACAAGCTCCGAAAGATTAGCAGCTACTGATTTCACCTTCTCTGCACCAAAGAGTGTAAGCCTACAAGCGTTAGTAGGTGGAGATGAAAGGCTAATTAAAGCTCACTCTTTGGCAGTGCAGAAAACATTGGAGTTGATTGAGTCTCGCTATAGCTTTACTAGAACTACAACAGATACAGGACGAGAACCTACCAGAACAGGGAATTTAGTAATCGCTGAATTTGACCACACTGAAAGCAGAGAGCTAGATCCTCATTTACATACTCATACGCTGATCATGAATATGACTCAGCTTGATGATGGTAAATGGCAAAGCCTCTCAAACAGAGAAATTTTTAAAAACAAGAAATTCCTCGGTATGGTCTATCAGCATCACTTAGCATCTGAAGTTCAGAAACTAGGTTATAAAGTAGAACCAAGGAAACACGGACAGTTTGAAATTAAAGGTTTCCGCGAAGAAGACTTAGAGGAATTTTCTAAACGCAGACAGCAGATATTAAAGGTAGTAGGGGAAAACTCAACCTGGGCAGAGCGAGAGGGGGCTTGGTCAATTACTCGTGCAGCCAAGCAGAAGATTGCCCCAGATGAACTAAAAGCCAAGTGGCAAGAAGAAGCACTTTTCTTTGGCATTGAATTTATACACTGGGAAGCTCCACAGCCTGACTTTCAGCCGAGGTCTATTAACCAAGAGCATTTAGAAGCCGCGATCGCTCACTGCTCAGAACGAAATGTCTCCTTTACCCAGGAGGATTTAGAGAAATTCATCCTTGAGCAAGGGCTGACTACAGACATAACTCAGATTGAACCACTAATTCAGGTTAATACTGAATTACTCAGCCTGTCCGAACAAAGACGCGATTTTACTACATTGTCGGCAGTCAACAGAGAAATAGCAACTATTAAGTTGATGCAATCTGGGCAAGGAAAAGTTAACCCACTGGTACACCCAGAAATAGCCGAAAGTTATTTAGAAAAAACTGCTCTAAATCGGGATCAGCGTCGCGCCGTCTTAGACGCAGCAACTACAACTGACCAATTTACAGCATGGCAGGGAGTCGCCGGGGCTGGTAAGACTTTCGCACTCAAGGAACTGAAAGCGATCGCTGCCATCAGTGGCTACACTATTAAAAGTTTTGCTCCCAGTTCAATGGCGGCTAAGGTTTTGGGGCAAGAATTAGATATTCAAGCTGAAACTGTTGCCAGATTGTTAGTCTCCGAACCACCAGAACAAATTGAACCTTATCAAATCTGGGTGGTGGATGAGGCAGGTTTACTCAGTGCTAAAGATGCCCTTACTCTTTTAGAACGGGCAGAAAAAGAGGAAGCCAGGGTTTTGTTAGTAGGCGATACAAAGCAATTGTCAGCTGTAGAAGCTGGCAATCCCTTCAAATCGCTGCAACAGGCGGGGATTAAGACCAGTTACTTAAACGAATCTAATAGGCAACGTGCGCCAAAACTGAAACTGGCTGTAGATTTGATTGCCTCTGGCTCTATTGAGGAAGGTTTTAAACGTCTGGATGAGAACGGCTGCATTGAGACTGTAACACCAGAATCAAAAATTGCAGCGATCGCAAATGAATATATAACAGCCACACCTGAACAACGGGCGAAAACTCTAGTATTAGCCGGTACAAATAAAGAGCGATTGGCTATCACCCAAGCCATTCGAGAACATCTCAAGGCTGAGGGCAGTTTGGGAACAAATGCTATCATCACCCAACTGCAAGCCAAAGATTTAACTCTTGTACAAAAGCGTTATACCCACAACTTTGACAAAGGTGATATGGTCATGCCCACCCGCAATTACA
The DNA here is from genome assembly GCF_059384975.1 of Nostoc sp. C96. Lineage (NCBI taxonomy): Bacteria > Bacillati > Cyanobacteriota > Cyanophyceae > Nostocales > Nostocaceae > Nostoc > Nostoc sp. C96. The sequence goes on from NZ_JBXUHI010000002.1 coordinate 53,575, forward strand.
AACGCCGGGGGCTAGAGAAAGGCAAGCTCTATAAGGTTGTGGGCAAAGACAATGACAGCCTCACTCTTAGAGATAGTGATGGTAAGCATTTTCAAGTAGATACGGGATTTGATAAAGCAGTTTACCAATCTCTTGAGATTGAAATCGCTGTAGGCGATCGCCTACGCTGGACAAAAAACGACCGTCAATTAGGACGGCGCAACGGTCAGGAGTTTGTCGTTAAAGCAATTGCTGATTCTGACGCTCAAATCGAGTATTTAGATAGTGGTCAAATTGAATTTATTGATTTAAAACAAGCACAACATTTAGATTATGCCCTCGTCAGTACAACCTATAGTAGTCAAGGGAAAACGGCTGATAGAGTTCTCATCGCAGCAGATCACACTATTGGACAAGAAAGCTTTTATGTTGCTGTTAGCCGTGCTAGGTATTCCTTGAAGCTCTACACCGAAGATAAACAAGATTTACTCTCCTTAGCACAATCGAGCAAAGCCAAAGAAAACGCACTGTCTTTACTACGCCAAAAACAATTGGAGAAGCAGCAAGCATCACAGCGGATAGCAGACGCTTCATCACCAGTCACAATATTAGTAAATCAGCCAGCTAAAACTGAATCTAAACCTAATTCCACTCCACCACTTCCTAAACCATCGCCGGTTAAAACACTACGACAGATAGCATTTTGGACTCCTAGCAGTTCTCATGAACCTCCAGAAACACTTGACGCTCAACACTGGCGGGAATTGGTAGAAGGTAGTGCTATTCATCCGGCGATCGCCGCTTTAAATTTCAAGTCTCTGCATCAGGGTTTTGAATGGGAACATGAAGCATGGGAACATTTAATGTACAGTCAGCAGCTACCACGCACCAATACAGGTAGACTTTCTACAGGTATGATTAGCAAATACTCTCATATCGAGGACGGTGGTTGGTGGTGCGATGCTGGCGTTAATCCCAAATCTTTCGCTAATTTGCAACCAGGGGATCAACCCGATAGAACATTGTGGGGATGCTACAAGCCGAATAATCCCAGGGAGAAACCTGATAAACCAGGCAAATTCATTAAATATGAGCATCCACCTAAAACTGATTTAAGTATCTTCCTGTTAGATGTGCCTGATGATTTAGCAGACCGCATCTATAAAAAATATGGAGTCGAGCCAACCCAAGCAGATCGCACTAGTGGCTTTTGGTATTGTGTCTGGAAACATAACCTCCCAACCACAATTACTGAAGGGGCTAAGAAAGCTGCCAGTTTATTAAGTCAAAGTCATCCGGCTATCGGTTTGCCTGGGATTTATGCTGGTTATCGTAGTAAAGACGAGTTCGGGGAAAAGGTGAAAGCTAAACTCATGGATGAGTTAGCTGTTTTCGCCACTCCAGAACGCGAAATCACTTTCTGCTTTGATTATGAAACTCGACCAGAAACTAAACAAAATATAGAGATTGCCATCTCTCGCACTGGGCAACTGTTGGAGAAACAAGGAGCCTTTGTCAGTGTGGTAACTCTGCCAGGGCCAGATAAAGGTGTTGATGATTTGATAGTAGCCCAAGGGCCACTGGCTTATGAAAAGGTCAACCATGAGGCTATAAGTTTACGAGATTGGCAGCAGCGCAATCAACAGCAACGAAAACCACCTTATCAACCACCTCGTAAACTCACACTGCAAGAACGTCAGCAAAGGTTAGCTACATCACAAAACCATATCAAGGAGCAAAATCATGACCTCAACCATCAGCAATCCCAGCACTCAGCCACCATCCGAAATCGCATTATTAATTCAAAAAATGGATCAACTGTTGATCAACCAAGCGCAGATGAATGCCAAAATCGAACAGTTAGAGTCTCAGAACCACGAATTGAGACAGGAAATCCACAACGTAGAACAAGCACAAGCCCAAAATTTGAGCGCGTTCTTGGAGCAATTAGCCGACACCTTGAACTCGAAGAAGTCGAGCAACTTGAAGGACACCTTAGAGAACTTAACAGAAGCCTTGCATCAGATGAGTTTCGAGGTCAAAGAACAGCGCAGCACCCAGATGACACTCAACAACTCAATACAGCAAGTCTTAACAACCCAAAAACTGATGTCAGCCTTAAATCAAGTGGACACGCTATAAATGCTATCTCTGAATTTTTAGACAACGCCGCTATTGAATCAGCTATCGATATTGAACGGTTGCAATCTCTCATTCGTGATTTGCAGCCCTCAAAGCCAGCACACATCGACCAAGCAACTCAACACAGGGCGATAACGGCGATCGCACAACACATTGACTTGGCAGCCGTTGAATCACCTGTATTAGTTCAGAAACTTGAGGAAGTTGTTGAGCAACTCAAACAGTTGCCTGTGCCAACTCCTCTCAATAAAACAGCGATCGCTCCACCATCAACAAAGAAGGTTTTAAATGCGATCGCAGATTTTGTGGAGCAACAAACATTATCATCAGCCCTAGTTGAAACTTTACCGCCTGTCATCGAGGCAGTTAAAGATAAAAAAAGGCAAATCCAAACAATCAAGGCTATTCCAGAAAATTCTCAATTGCCAGAATTTGAAGCATTTCAAAAATCTATCGATTCACTCACTAATCAAGAGCTACTGTATTTAGAGCAAGCTGTTAAAGAATATTTCTCACAACCAGTGGCTCAAAAGCCTCTGCCAATCGACAGGCAAGCCATTGAGAATCAAATTAACCAGTTACAGCAACAAATTAATAGTTTGTGGGAAGAACACGCTCAACAAGAAAAAATTATTAAATCTCTGGAGCGTTTACCATTCCACCAATTAAGTAATAAATATAATTTAGTGGTTAACCAACAATTGAAAACTATTAACACTATCCAAGAGCTATTTACTCAAAAACAACAATTAGGAACCTCTATAAAAGACTGGGAAATCCAGACTCAAAACTATCAATTTTGGGATAGGAAACAAGAAACTATTGATATGAAAACTCTTACTCTTGTTTTACAATCAGCACCATTACAAGAGCGATTATCTACTATTAAAAATGAATTATTGCGACAAAAACAGCACCAACAATCTCAATCAAGAATTAGATATCAAAACAGCCAAAACACAAATCATTTTATGGGCTTAAGGCGATAAAATGCTCTTTCATTTTCCTAGAAAAAGAGTATTACTAGTAGGATTCAATCTCAATAATATATTATCATAATATTCTGTTATCATAAACACAATAAAGCTCGTCACTCCAATTCCAATTGTTCTTGTCCAGCCAATATTATTAGGCAATATAAATAATTGTACTAGCCCCATAATAAAGACTAGCATCAAAAAAAACCCGATTAGCTTTCCAATTCGGATAAAAATAGGACGTATCCAAACCATTAAGTAAAAAATTAAGTAGATAAAAACTCTTTTGATTGTCAAGCGTTTTATCATAACAAACATCTTTGTATATATAAATTTAGAAGCCAGGAGTCAGAAGCGATACCCTGAGCTTATCAAAGGTTCAGAATTTAGAAGTAAGTAGGTGGACACGAAAATTTATAACTACGTTACTGCAAACGAAAAAAAGTGGAGTCAAGCAATCGTAAGGGTTTTGAAAAATTTATATTCTGTTACATAGTTGGGTTTATTCGTACCTGCCTGCTTATTTAGTAGATTAGTAAATTGATTCATCAAATATTTCTTCTAATTCTTTAACCCTTCTGAATCCTGAATTCTTAAAAAACGTTATCTTCTAGGTTTGATTGATTGTGATTGTGATTGAGTGTGATTACTTTTTAGATAATCAGAAACTACCTGTCCTACTTCCTCCAAAGATTCAACATCTTTCTCTGTAGCTTGAGTAGTCAAACTATTATCTACCATGACTGCCCGACCATCTTTGGCGGTAACAGTAATGCTATCTCCTTTTTGGTAAAAATTGTAATTTTTACTTTCATAACTTCGGGAACCATCAGAGTTTTGATTTCCAAATAGACGTAGCATAGAATCTATGCTTTTAGAAAAAGCTTTACCCTTAACTTCCATCACACTGTTAGTCACTTTTGTTACGTTCTCTTTGACAGTGTGATTGACTCTTGAGTGTATATCACCAACTGCTTTAGTTACTTGCTTATGAACTGTATTTACTTCCTCAGAAATTTTACTTTGAATAGCACTTGTAGCAGCTTGATGACGTTCTATGCCATACTGAACTTCGTTACTGGCTAATTGCTTAACTTCAGCAATCCCATCTTTTACTACACCTACTTGTGATTCAAACTCACTTTTAATAGCCGCTATTTGTGATTTCATCTCTGCCTTAACAGATTCCATTTGTTGATTAATCTGCTCTTTTAAAGCAGTGATTTGAGTCTCTAATTGAGCTTTGACTTTATCAACTTTAGGTGTCAGCGCAGTTTTTACTTGTTCATAAAGATTTTTAGCAGTATTCTTAGCCTTACTCTCAATTGAGTTAAGCCACTTACTTAGACTTTCATTTTTAACGACAGGAAGATTCTGTTTATTTATTGCCTCCAATCCTTTTTGTAATTGCTCAATGGTTTTTTGCTGTGTATCAAATGCTTGCTTAAGATTAGCTAAATCTGTTGATAGCTTTTGAGTAGATTCAACACTTGAGTTCTCTTGCTGAACAAACCTATCAATCACAGCCTGCTGGTCTTGAACTTTTTGTTGTAAAGATTCTACTTGCTTTTGAAGACTTTCAATACTTGATGATTCCTCTACAGATTCAGCTTGTCGAGACTGTAGTTGAGTTTGATTTAATCCAAGTTTATCAGTTAAAATTTTTCCATCTTTAGCATGATAAACTTTCTGATTGCCTACCATTATCCGCACAGAACCTTTTAGATTTTGTGGGTCATTGATAGCAGTTTTAATTGTCTCAACCACTTCTGGGGTCATCAAATTTACAGAAATTTCACCATCAGAACTAATTTTATACTTTGCTTTACTACCAACATAAATTGATAAATTTTTACTGGTATCTAAGGATTGAAATTTACCCTTCTCTGATAACTTGTTTAAAATGTCATTAAGGATTTCTAGATAATCATGTTGCACTTGTTTAGCTTCAGACTTTATTTCATCCATGATTTTCTTACTCCTATAAGTGAATCAACAAGACTTGATGGACTTACTAATATATCTGGTAAAATAGCTCCTCCTAATCGATTAAGAATTACTTTCCCTTCAATTTCTATGTATGTCCATTGGTCATCAACTAAAACTGAAATTGTTTTACTCGTATCAGGTAAATTGGCTACGTCATAATCTTGTAGTTCCCCATTTACTATAAAAATATGAGGACTATCAGCATCTCCGTAGTAAACTTCAATAAATTCGGGAATATGATTTTCAGGAAATGGTGGTTCATCCCAATAATCAGCCGCATTCATTAGACTATTGCGATAAAATTCGTTATTGGCTAAAACCGCAATATCGAAAGGTAACTTACTTAATGCTTTTAATTCATAATCAGAAAATTCAATCATGTATTTTTCTCCTAAATATTCTTCATTCTGTCATTAGCTGCCACATAGTTATCAACTATTGGTAGTAATCTTTCTGCTTCTAAACGCCGTTTTTCTAACTCTTCTCCAGATGGTTCGCGTAAAGTAGAACGTAAAATAATTTTTTGCTGCACTTCATACCATTTCTCAATACTTTTAGCTACGCAGTCAACTGATAAAATATTTTCAGGAATTTGCTCTAATAAAGGTAATCCTACATCTTTACCAGAGCGAAAACCAGGACTGATAATTACTGCTCTACCAGGAGGTAAAGAATTAAATTGGCTAATTTCAAATAGTTTTCGGGTAGTATTTTGCTCAGAAATTGAAGTGCTTGCACCACCTTTACCGCCAAAGCTACGAGAGCGTTCTTTATGTCTAATTTGCTCATCACCTAAAAAGTTACTAAATCGTTCTGCTGCCACATCATCTTGTGGATTAAAGATTATTTTTGTAGCACAACCCCCAAATATTGCATTAGTAGTTTCTTTAGAATAAGCTTTCTCAAGTTGCGATAAATTTTGCAATCCTAATATAGAAATTAAGCCATCTTCACGGTTTTGATTGAGCCAATCTACTAAAGCAGGAAGATACAATGTTGGTAATTCATCCAATGCTAAAACTAAAGGATCTGTCCGTTTACCAGCTAAATTACGGGTACATAGAAGGTGCAGAATAGACACTAATAAAGGAGCAATTACATCTCTTTTCTCCTTATCCATACCAAACACCACCATTTTTCGTCCTTTTAAATCCAAGGGTATGTTTGTTTGGCCACAAAATGCAGAAAGCGTTGATGGAGTCATGAAGCGAGTAAAAAGACCACTTGCTGTACCCACAATACTCGCTGCTGTTTCTGGGCTACCTGCTACAGATAAAAATTGCTCAAAAGCCACTCTGACCCAAGGGTTTAAATCAGCTTGTTGAATGCGTTCAATCAACTTAGGTAAACTCAGAATCGCATGGCACATCATAATATCCGGGAAGTTTGTACCCTTTGCCAGCATGAAGATAGCTTGTGCTAACTGATCCCCTGCATTCACAAAAAATCCACTTTCGGAAGAGTCACCACCTGATGAGAGTTTAAAGTTTTTATTCAGGACGATCGCCAATTGGCGGGCCATCTCTGCATCAGTTTCGCTCCGCAGAAAATCTAGTGGATTAGCTACACATGACTCTTGAAATCCAGGGGCAAGAATCGACACCTCATATCCACGCATCGCAGCGTAACCTGCTATTTGAGGGGCTTGTCCTTTGGCCTCTTCTGTTGCTGATTTTTGTCGATCAAACTTAAAATCATAAAGAATGATTGGTATTCCTTGATCAATCGCAGACCAAAGCAAAGGATTAATCATTGATTTCGTCTTCCCCCCACCAGGGCCGCCACAAACAAAGATGCCTCGTTGGGCTTCCGGCAGATACAAAATTGAGCTATCTTCTGGAAGATTAATAATGCGTTTGTTACCTACCTCCTCAAAAGTAGCTCCTTTTGGAGTACCAACATAAAGAGCTACTCGGTTATGTTTGCGTTTTTGAATTAACTTCATGGCTAACTTCCGGGCTGCTGTTCTTTCTCTAGCTCCTGCCCACCTTGCCCTTGCTAGTTTACTTGATCTACCCCTAGCGTCTAAAGATTTAGCTACTACTAATGCAACTATAGATATCAGCAATGCTAAACCCATTGGCGAATAGAAAGTAGAGACAAAGTTGCTCGGAAGAATCTGGTTACTAATATTCTGTTGGGTCTGGGTTGTTGCACTCATTACCTTGTCCCCACAACCACTAACTCATTTTCTCTCACAGGTATCCAAGGTACTGGCCCAATAAAGTATGGGGTACAGGTCTTGCCTACAAACGGAATATTGGCGCAAATCCTGAAAAACAAGCCAAAGTCTGCTGTTCCTTGTGATTCATTCACTCCTGTCAGTACAACCTTAAAGGCAGATCCGTAAACAAGTCTACCTGTAGGTTCTTTGCTACCATTCACCCGACCCAGTAGCCCAAATCCACCCTTAACCATTTGAGAACCAAAGGCCCAACGTTTCCCGTAAAGTTCCCCTTGTTGCCCAGCTAAATCGCCTAACTCCATATACGCACATTCTTGACGACTTTCGCAAGCGACAGGAATGGTTACACTACTACGGTTAACACTGCCAGATATAAAGTAGTCTGAGCCGACTTTTGTATCTCCTTGTTCCGCTTTTCCCAAAACTAACGATGCAATACCAACTACATTAAACTCTGCATCAATCGGTTGAGGCATTTTATCAAATGGAATTTTGTTTAATCCTGGTACTTGATTAATAAAACTCTGTTGCCAACCTGGGAATTTGGCTAATTGTGTTTTACTTAGCCCTGGTACTGAATTAATTGGGTAACGGCTCAAATCCAGCTTACCTAATGGTGTATTAGCTGCTTGAGGGTTAGACTGTAAGACTCGTAATAAATTACCACTTACAGCAATTTTTAAAGGCTTTTTATTTGTGATTTTTGACTTTGTATTATCTGCAACTGTTAAATTAATAATTCTTTTTTGGGCAGCAACTTGATTAAATAAATCATAAATCGGTGGTACTTGGCTGATATCAAGGTTCCCTAATGCTGGAATTGCTTTAACTAAAGTGTTCGGGGTTTGCCATTGTAGCAATCCTAAGTCTTTCAGCGTCAATTGAGAAAAATCAATTGGTGCTATTGCTGATATACTTTCTAAACTGAAAACACTCATCTTAAAAGCATCTTCTACATCTCCTAACATGACTATCGAATCTATTTTTTGTCCCGCCGACCAAGAACGCGAAGGATTATAACCGATTTTGCTCACTAACTCTGGTGCAATATTTAGATATCCAGGCTGCCCAACTGGTGCTAAATTATTCCAGGTTATCTTTGACCAATCAGGTATTTTTGCTTCATATTGATGTAACGTGCGAGTTTCGGTTGGTATTTGGGCTTGGGTTTGTATTGGCGTAGTAGCCATTAATATTGTTGAAATTCCTAATAATATTTTTGGAAAATTCAGCATTTATCTTCCTCTATTTATTAAGCTTTCAAATAATGCGGCTGGGACACCAGATAAAGAAATCGCTTCTTGTTGACTCTTGCCTCTGCGTAATAATCGAATAGCATCTTGCAGTTTTCGCCAAGTCCTTGAATAGGGCTTAATTTCTTTATTAGTAACAGCTTGTGTTAGTCCATAAGCTAAAGCATTAGCATCATTTCTAGTAATTGAATTTCTCTCAGTTACTAATTTAGGTAAGGCTGGGTTAGTCGTTGAATTATTTGCAATATTTGTAGAACTAGGAGGCAAGCTGTTACTTCTCGTTTCTGTTCTTTGTTGGGTAACTGGCTTGGCTATTATTACAGGTTTTTTGACTGTTACAGGTTTTTTTGGCTGTTGAACAGGTGGATTTGTTGTTACTAATTGAGGTGTTTTTATACTTGTATTTAATATTGCTTGTCGCCCAATTGGTGAAGGTTTTTCAGATTCAGGGTGAATAATTAGACTTGTATAAGATGGTTTACCACTAGCTGGAGTTAGCTGAAATTGATAATGTTTATCTCCTTCTGCGCCGTCCGTAATAATTGTAATTATTGTACTCCCATCTGGAGAGGTTGTTAATGAAGGAAAATTAATTGGCTTTATTTGTCTTATAAATAAGACTGTAGCTCCTCCTGTTCCGCAGCTTTCATCATTATTTGATGTACTGCGTTGACATAAATTACCATTGGAAGTTAACGCAAATCTTGATGGATCTCCTAGCCAGACTTGCTTGATTTTTTCTCCTGTAGGTATGAAGTTAATCGTTAGTCCGTATCCTTTCCAAACTTTTAAATTAATTCCTCTACTACTGCTTGATTGAGCATCTTGTGAATAGACGTTTCTCGCTGCTGGTAAAGCTAAAGATATACCAGCATCACAAACTAAAGTAGTCGCCAGTAGCACAGCTAGAGTTTTCATATTGAAATAGATTTATTAACAAAAATTTGGACTTGCTTACCAGCTTCAATTACAAAAACTTGTTGTTGCTGTTCTAGCCCTCGTAATTGCTGCTCATTGGCAGTTTTCATTCTCTCTAAAACTTCATTAATACTCCCTTGAGCAAAGCCAGCTACTAAATTTTTATCTGGGTTATCAATTGTCGTTGTTGTACCTAATGAGCTAATTGTTGTTTGTGTATTAGCTCGATTTTGTATCTCTGCTGCTTTCGATAATCCAGATAATAAAGATGCCATCAGTGATGCACCTAAATTATTTCCACCTTTACGAGATTTAGCTTTTAATAAATCGCCATCTTTACCTAATATCAAAATAGAATTTGTCGGCAATTGTTTTTCTAGGGTTCCTCCATTACTATTGATTAGTGCCGATGTCGCTTTCATTTGTACAACTTCCGAATTAGTCGTGCTGATAGTTGCTACAACATAACTACCCTTGGGTAAAACTTCAGAACCATCAAATCCTTTTAATGGTTGAGTTAATCGAATCAAGCTATTTTGTTGTTCCTGATTACTATTACTACTTACCCATGCGATCGGCGTTTCCATCACTCCGGTGGCACGAGTCCCTACTAATACTTGCTTGCCTCCATGATTAGCTGGTATTGAAAAAGACACATTTTGATTCTGATTTGGGTAAGAGCCATTGACTGCTTTTACTCCTATACCTCCTTCTACCTGAAGATTTTTTAAATCTGGTTGCTCATAGTTGCTTTCATCATTATTAGAAGAATAAATCCCCACATTTGAAGCTGCTATCCATTCCTGCATCGGGTCTTTCGCAGTAGGAGTAGACTTTACTGGTAATGGTCGAGAATTGTTCACTGCCACTTGAGGTTGGCGAGTAGAAGGGGCAGGAGAAAATACCCTTCTAGGTGACACATTATCCGCAGTCTGATAACTTCTACTAGGTGCTTGGTAAACTTGGGGCTGTCTTGGGGTTACTGGCTGCGCTCTTACTGTTACAGCTGCCGTAGTTGTTGGCTTTGCTATTGGTAATGGGGTTGCTGCTACCGCATCATCTTTTTTCACGATCGCCTGCAATTCGCTTTTCTGGGATGTAATTGCGATCGCTGTTTTTAACTCTCCTTTTTCGTCTTCTTCGTTGCTTGCTTTATTGGTCTCGAGTTTTCGCAGTCCTAGTATCGGGTTGATTGCTAGGGGAATTTAAAGCATCTGTCAGTGAGCTAATCATTGCCCCAAAAACAATGACTATTAGTAACACTCCTCCAGATATGGTTAATCCTTTTAAAATTGGATGTGACGCTACAGGACGAGTAGTGACAATTTCTTCTAACTCGTTTGGTGGTACATTATTCGTTGACTCAGCTGATGTTAAATCAGTTGTTGTAGCTTCTTTAATTTCTACCCCATTCATCCGTGCAAATTCTTCGCTACGATTGCCATTGCTGTTAGTAGCTGTCATTGCTGGGTTAGATTGCTCTTGCTCTACAATTTGGTTTGGCATAAAGCTACCTTCCTAAATCTAAGTCTTGAATTCGGTAAATCTCCATCCCTGCTTTTCGTGCGTTATAAGCTGCTAACATCTGGGCTGAAGGATTATTTGGTAATGGTAGAGTATCAATAGCTCTCACAAACACAGTTTTATTAAATGAAATTGCCTTGCCTGCTTGGTCTTTACCTTTGAAAATTACTAAATTAGCTACCATATCTGTTCGCCATTGACCTTCTGATATTTTTTCTGGTGGAGATATATAACGAACTAACAAAGCCGATTGTGTTTCTCCAGTAAATACATCAGATGGTGTTAGTCCTGCTATTTCTCGTAAAAAACTAGCGCGAAAATCTTCTGATAATGCGAATCCTGCACCCCATGTATTTGTAGTTAGTTTTTTATCTCCTATTTGCACTCCAGAGTCTAGTTTTAAATTTCTTGGATCTAAGTTTTCATCTGATTTTGGTACAGCATTCCAACTCATCAAATTCATCATAGTGCGACCAACAAAATTCATAATTGCTTGGTCGGTACGCTCTTTTGCTCCAATTGGAATAGCTCTAATCGGTGTTCCATCTTGTAGTTCTACTAAAGTTGGTTTATTATTAGCAATTTTTCCTAGCCTATTTGAAATAGTTAGGCAGATAAAAAACACAAATATTAAAATTACTGTTTGCCCTAGAGATAGTAAAGGCGTAAAGTTTATTTCTTTTTTATCAAGTAATCTCATCTGAATACTCTCCCTGAGATTAACCTGCCACTGCTAGAAAAACCGGAAAAGGTCGCCATACCTGCTCCCGCACCCATCGCTACAGCCAAAATTGGCGAGAGAATTGCTTGTACTAACTGCAAAAATAGAGGATTACTATTACTAGCATTGACAATGGAACTAGCAGCAATTCCACAAACTATAGAGTACGATATCAATACTAAAGTTAATGCCAACCATCCTGACATCCACGCATAAATAGGTTTAGCTCCCAAAGGTAAAAGTGAAAGCACCAGAAATATAGGCGCTATGTAGGCATTCATCAAAAATGATACTTGCACAACATATTGAAACCCTGCTTGCAAACCACTAAATATTATCCATACCAAAGTTTGAACGGCTGAGTTAACAAACTGTCCGGCAATATCCTTTGGATTCCAACTATTTGAATATGATGATAAACCATATTTTTCTTTATACTTTTGAGCATTTTCCTTAGCTTGATTTATTTTTTCTTTTTTACATATCTCTCTAGGATTAATTGGTTCTCCTTTGGCGTTTACTCCAGTCTCCGGTTGTTTTTCACATTCTTGCAATTGTGCTTGAACTGAAAGTGCAAATGCCTGATCCATATTTGTTGTACGGATAGCATCTCTTAAAGTTACCCCATTTCTGGTTATACTTAGTACCCTATCGTTTAAGCTAACTGCTATATTGCGAAACATTAAAGATGTATTAGCTAATAACTGCCCATTATTAAGTGTCAACATTAAACAAACTATCAATGGGTAAATCATCTCAGTAAGAATTTCATTATTTAATCCTTCCTGAGTTAACCGAGAATACCAACTAACAGACCAGAAAGAAACCAAAATTACACCAAATAAAGCAGAAACTTTTACCACTGCTTCATAAACTGCACTTTGACCATTAGCTAAATCTAACCAGTCTTGGTTAAAGGCAGAGACAACAATACGAGAGCCATTAATAGCTCCATCTACAATATCTTCTGCATTCGTATCTCCAGTTACTTGCAGCCAGTACAAAGTTAATTTAGTGATTAGCATTGTTCAATTCCCAAAAAGCATCAGCAAATGCGGCTGTATTTAAGATTTGTTTGGCACTGGAATTAGCTTCAATTTGTTCTTTTCTAGAATTCTCATCTAGCCTACTGGAGATATCACTCAAATTAATATTTGCTGCTGATAAAGCTCTCGTCTGTTTTTGTTCTTCACTATGAATCGATTTCGTCATAATGGCTGTTTGTAAATTTTGCATAGCCATTTTTTTCAAAATATCTTGAGTAATCACATCATTTTGTGATTCATCTGATAATGCCGATGAAGTTTCTACAGCGTAATTACTCATTTCAGCTTCTTGTGCTTGAGTTAGTTGTCCATCTTTACCTAAAACAGATCCAGATAGCCCATAAGTATAGACTTGATGCCATCTTCTCTGAGCATTTTCACCTTCGCTCTGAGAATCAGTTTGAACTAAATCAGTATCTTTTTTTTGAATTACGGCCTTAATGTTTTTACCTGCTGCTAATGGATCTGGTATGCCCATTACTCCATTCGTAGAAGTGATGGCTATATCTAAATCGTCATCTTCATTTCCTTCTTTATCTTTATCATTAGAGTCTTTTGCTTCGTTAGCAAATTCTTGTTTATATAAATCAATGTACGATTGCAAACTTATCATTACTTGCTGTAATTGTTGCAAGAATGAAGATTTCGCTGCAACTGGTAAAATCGAAGCAACAATGAATACAAACACAAAACTACTAAAAAATACTGAACGGCGGCAGATATGGATTAATATCGATTGGTTGAGCAATTTCATATAAATTCTCCAAAGATACTGTAAAAGGTTGGGGTGAGCAAGTAGATATGACTTCTACTTTATTTCCTAAAACTTTGTTACCAGTTACCATTAATGGTTCTGGCGGATATTTTTCAGGTTGCTTTGATAATCTTTCAAAAAGCTTGCCTTCATATCTTGGATTATTAGGTATTAAAGCTACTGCCTTATCATATATCAATACATATTCTTTATCAGGCTTAAACTCAGTAGTTATTCCAGGTTGATTTAATTTAATTCTTAATTTATCTTGGGTTGTACTTGCATAATAGGCTGCTCTCAAAAATTGATTATTCTGTACATATTTCTCAGCTATTTTCAAGCTTTGCTGACAAGCTTGCTCCTTTTCGACAATATATTTTTGATGTTGTTCTTTATTCCATTTCCAAACTGTAAAAGACAAACCTGATGCTACAACTCCCACAATAGCTAACAAGACTTTATAGTTAGCAAATCCAGTTACTATTTCTATTTTTTTCATAATGGTTTACCTTGCTTAATACATTCCACATAGTAATTAGCAAACTCGGCTACCCATTTAAATTTATCCGGGTACATTGCTTTAAATTTGTCACGGGCTGCTTGTTCTTCTCGACTATTGGCTACTAATGCCAACATTGGATAAGAAGGATAGTAACGACAGCGCACATATTTTTCTTTATAATCCAATAACCACAACGTATATAGTTGTTTGAAGTTGGAAGAAAAACTTTCATTTTTACTAATAATCTCTTTTGGTATTCCTAAATATTCTGTGAAACTTCTAGCCGCCCCTGGAACTATACGTCCAATTAAACGGCAAGGCATATTCTGTAATATTTGCTCTCCTGCTTCTGAATTAGCAATCGACAGAATATCTTGAGCTGCTAACATCACACGACAGCCTCCTTTACGAGCAGTAGCGCACTTACGCCCTACCAGCCGTGATAATGCCGAAAAGCGTAGTAGTACGCTGGCTTCATCCATAAAGAAAACACTATTGGGTGCTGATAGAGATTGGCGAGAAGCAGCGATATACGCGCTCATCCCTAACACTTCCGCATCTTTGCTTAACTGCAAGTTAGTCAATGCAAAGGTAATCAGCTTGGCCTCTGTATCAAATGTAGAGGGGCGACAGATTGCTTTCCCAATACTGCTATTTTTCCAATATTGAAACCGTAAACGGATGTAATTCAATGCTCGGTCAACATTTTCATCTTCATAGCCCAATTTAATATGCTCTTTCGTAAAAAAGTATTCCATGTCTGCAAGTGTTGGGGTGTTATCCCAGGCCGCAGAACCCAATCCTGCTTTCTTTGCTTCAGCAAAGCGTCTTTGAATATCGAGATCATCGTAAAAGGCTTTTGTTCCCAATGGGATAAGTGACTCGATTGTCTGTGATAAAAATCCATCAAAATCTTGAGTTCCCAGAACTAATTGAAGCACAATTAAGTTCACATCATTTCTGTGAGCTTGAAGTCTATCTTTCCATTCTTTAACCGGGACTTTTGATAAGTCCAATGGTTGCACTAGATTATTAGATTCTTTGGAGATATCAAAATAAAAGCCATTGTGATACGGTGTATAGTCCCCAAATGTCCCTGTTCCGTCATCGTTCGGCAGATCAATCATTAGCACACTCATATCTTGAGCTTGACATTCGGCAATGATTGACGATACTAAAACTGACTTGCCTGAACCTGTTGTACCTAGTATTAATATATTTTTGGTTGTTGATAGGTCGATTTTGACTGGCGAATCACTTTCATCAGCAATTAACTCAAATCCTTTCTCATCTGCTTGGCTATTTTGAACTATATTAGTTAGTCCTAAAATTTCACTGGCGAAAAAAGCTAATCTTCTATTATATGGTCGCAACAATATCGGCTCTAATCTCACTAATAAGGTTTGCAACCATATTAGCCAAGCATATTCAACTTCACGGGTTAGCTCTGTCGGTTGTGTGACATACCCTGAAATCAATCGGCAAGCATCATCAATTTCTTCTGGTGTATCTCGATAAACCAGAACTATTAAGCTTAAATTTAATGGTACATCTCCCGTATATAACTGTCTTTGGGCTTCTACCGAGCGTTCCACATTTATTTGAGCAGAAACATCAATTGATTTTCTCTGCTGTACATTTATATCCAACGCTCTAGAGCGTTTTGTTATCATCTGCTGAGTAGCGCGTGTTATGCCTTTATCAGCCGGAGAAAATTCCGTGATTACTTCCACATCAAAAATATTGTTCCGCGAGAATATATCCCACAAAAAACGAATTTGATGTCTCGTAGAAGCAAAAATTTCCGGTTTTCGAGTCAGTACCATTACGCCTACATACTTATTACTTTCTCCTTTTGGTAAACATACCCATCGTTTATCAGCAAACGGTACACCTTTATTTAAAACTGTTGAGGTTAAGTGCGGCTGATTGATAATTTCAATGGGCTTGTCAAATCCAGCATTTTCATCAATTTCTTCTCTTAACCCTTGCTCATCAAATACCAATGTATGCGGGATGATTACCTCTTTAGCTCCGATATTCTGGCATAGTTCTTTCCATAAATCTTTGTCTGTTTTAGGCTGTGGTTTCAAGCCCATTTGAATTAAAATCTGCTGATATCTTAGTGAAGCTTCTAAGCCCTTAGTTAAAATTTGGGTTAGCCGTTTTTTCGTTAATTGATTTACTCCTGAATCTGTAAATCTTCTTTGTAAAAAATTTGCAAGTTTGACTAAAAATTTATCTACTGGGTCGGCGGTTTCTAATGCTTCTGAAGTTACAGTAAACGACCAATAAACATTGAATTTAATATTCTTTCTAGCTTTAGACTTTGTAAGCTGTTGAGTTCTTGCCAATCTTCCCCAATCTAAAAATTCGCACTCTAGAGAAGATGGATTCTCAATTCGCTGCATTAAATACTGTTCAGCATCGCTATCCTCACAAAAAGAACTCCACCTAAAAGTAAGTTTTTCACCTTGAGGAATTTCTTTACAACTACTTTCAAAGGCTTTAGCTAATGCCTCTATTTCTTGTTCTGAGTTGAATATGGGATGAATCCCAGTGCATGAAAAACCAAATATTAACTGTAAAGTATTGCTACTTTCAGCCAGATTTTTTTTACTTAATAAATAAGCCCCAATCAGATACGAATCTTTTTTTAGTCTGACTATTGTTGTTAAATCTAGCCAATCTTCAAAAGGATTGAGAACTTTTGGTTTAGATGAACGTGTTAGTTTTACTCTTTTCGTGCCTACTTTCTTTTTTAATTGCGGCGATGTATAGGTTGCATATCCTCTTGTCCATCTTGGGACAACTGGATACATCTTTGACCAGTAAATGTGTGGTCTATCACCTGATAGTAATGCAACTGATAAGCTCACCCATATAGAGCAGCCAAGTCCCCAAAAAATATTTATCCCAATAATTAAATATAGTAGTCCGAAGACCACACAGAATGTACCAGCAAAAATTACAAACTGTCGGCCTGTAAATGGGCCAAACTTTGGGCTTTCACCTAAGCTCTGATTGACTGTCCTAATTTCTTCTCTCATAGAGCTTTCAGCAGTTATTCAAAATGCACATATATCCATATCCCCTGATCAATAAGGGAATTATGCAAAACTTATATCAGGCTTAACCATTTCCAATTAGTTACAAATGCCGTTACCAAACAATAAAGATTGGAATAATACGATGAGTACCACAGCTATGAAAGTAAATATCGGCTGCTGTATTACATTGCTTACTTCTTCTCCTCGTCCATAAGCTGCTACTCCTTGGAAAACCGAGAAGCAGAAGTAACCAAACAAAACTATTGTTAATCCTGTAAATAAAATCATTGGCAAGTTATTCAGCACTACGCTATTAATTCCACCACCAACTGAAGCACCACGAATCATACACTCCATCGCTGTTCGGGCATTAGTAAACAATTGGGCTTTTGCGGGTTTTGATTCCAATGCTATTAGAATTGTTGTTGCAACTGATACTAATTGCCAACGTACTTTAAACAACCACTGAACTATACTTTTTGAAGCTCTGTTTTTATTCAGCATAGATTCTCCAACCAGAGTGGTATTTACTGGAAAGTGCTTTCTTTGCTAAGTGAAAATTTTGACAGGCTTTTGCACTATTAGCTAATGTGCAAGCAACAAAACAACTTTAATATGAATATTATAAATTGAAGTATACAGCAGAAACATTGCAAATTGCTATTTATTAAATTATCAGGTCTTATTCAGATATCTAACTTTTGATAGTTGAGAGTTAAATATTAATTATGAATTTGTTAGCTAATAAAATAATTGCATAGATAGAAATCAATAGTTGTTATTTATAAAGTTTAAAAACTTGTTCCTACTGCATATATATTGATTGTTAGATAATTCCTTTCTCTCAAAATGTCTTTTTTATTACTCCATTTTTTTAAAAAATATTTAAAGCAACATCAAACTTTTCGCTTTTTTACCTTAGTATACGGTTGTTATCGATAGTCTACCACAGTATACGGTGGACTTAATGATTTTTACACCTACTCAGTGTTTACTCGTAAATTATTGAAAGATTAGACTTGTTAGCTGTGATTTTTACTGTCATACTTTTGCGTATTACTTAGTATTTCTGTGACATTATTTGAGATTATGCGAGGCGAGGACGGAAGATTTACACCCCAACCCGATAGTTTGCATCCTAAACCTGCCTGTATCAAACTTCCGAAACCAATTCGTGATTGGATCAAAGGCAAGGGTACAGAATTTCATCGCCAATTAGTTATTGATGCTTGGAAAGCAGAGGGACACCCCGACCCAAAATCTCTAGCCTGAGTCAAGGATCACCTCAGACTCAGGCTAATCTTACTGCGATCGCTTGCCCCAAATGTACTTGCGATCAATTTAAAGTTTTTTTGATTCAGCAAAATGAAAAAGATGAAGCCCGACCGCAGTTGCAGTGTACTTTTTGTGATCACATCTTTTTCGCTTAATCAAATTAGGGGTTATATTTAAAATTTTTCTCTCATCAGTCAATCTGACAACTGCGCGAATAGAGCAAGCGTTTTCTCCACTCCTCCTTTTCCAGTAACGCCCCCCACAAATTAAACTCAACTGCACGTTTAGCGAAAAACAAACACGAATGACTTAACTGTTCGAGCAGTTCATTTGCTTGTGCTACTGATAAAGTTGGTAGAGGTTCAACTGTGGTTTTCGTTGCTGCATCTGGACAAAACTGACGTATTACCCACAACACACTCATATCTTGTGTTAAGTGTCCATCTAAAGAATAAGTGCGATCGCTCTGGTCATAATTGCCTAGTTGTTTGATTTCTCTATGGGTTGCATATCCCCACACTCTGACTATTCCATCCTCAGCATTCACTTGTACTGCTAAATAATAATCGCCTGCCCAAGAAGGAATATCTATCCATTCCTGGGGGATGCGAAGTTCGGTTTGCTCAATTGCTTCGCTAGGAATCAATACTACTCTTGTAGATTCAAAATCTATAGCCGTACCATTCACGAATTCCCAGCAGCTATTGATCCATGAGGCTTTCATTCCCCATCTCTCTTCTAGCTCTGGTAGAACTGCCAATAAAGATAGCTGATTGGTATAAGCACTAAAACGAGTAGCGGCTGTGCCTAAACACTGAACTTGATCCCAAACCCTATCTTGTTGCCCTGGTGGAACTTCTAACACTAAATCCATCGAACACCTCTGAGTAAGTTTCTAAAAAGGCGAAAGAAACAAACAAGACGTAAGATAATTCCAGCAACTTCGATTTAGTCATCCGCCATTATCTAATCCTTGCTAATGGCTTTGCAACGAATAATTCTTTTTGTACCACTACTGGATTCAACTGTAAATTTACTCTTGGATCTAATATTTAAAGTGGTATCAGTAATCGCGTGGCTATTCGTTCTCTCACTCCTAAAACTGTTTGTACTGTTTATACAATTTTAACTGTTTATACTGTTTATACTTTTTACCACCTTTCCAGATAGTCTACTTGTTTTTACCTCTTCTAGACTATTGATTACTTCTGATTACTTCACCTAATTTTACGTAAAACTATTTGTACAGTTTATACTATATAAACAGTTTATAGTTTTTGTTGCTTTGCAGAGGGTCTACCTGTTTTTACCTTTTCTAGACTATTGATCGCTTGTACTAATTCTTCGTCAGATAAAGATTGTAAGATATGGAGTCCCGCGCGAACGACTTCACTTTTTGTGACATTGACTGCCGAGTTTAAACATCGCTGCCTAATTGTTGTGATTAATTCATAATCTCCAGACGGTAGCGTGAAACTATCACGAATTACTTTTTGTAGTTGGGCTGGTTCTACTATGTCCTGTGGCTGAGATGTCGTCAGTTGGCTAGAATTCGGCTCTGTTTTATCTTCTAGCAATCTCTCTGCTTTTTCAAAACGGCTTCTCACGGCTTCATCTTCAGCTTTTAATGAATTTGTCAAAGCTGATTTCATACTCTTCTTTGTCATAACTCCTCTGCAATCAAAAAATTTAGGTTAGCCAAAAACTAAGTAAACTATTTTAACAATATAAATTATTAAAACTGTATATACTTTTTACCAATTCTCTCTTTTATGTCACAATATCAACATTAAACCCTATAAAAACTATAAACAGTAAAAACTATTCATATAGTTTAAATCATTAATACGGTTAATTCTATGACAGCTAAAATCATTGCCGTTGTCAATCAAAAGGGCGGCTCAGGAAAGACAACTGTTACTATGCAGGTTGCGGGTGCGATCGCTCGACGCAGCAACAAAGTTCTTGTCGTTGATGCCGATCCACAAGGGACAGCTACACGTTGGGCCGCCTCAGCAGAAGACGAAATCCCCTTTCCGGCTGGCGTAATCGGCCTGAGTGCTGCCAGCAACAAAGTCCACCGCGAAGTCAAAAAATTTATTGATGATTACGACTACATCATCATCGATTGCCCCCCTGCTGCTGATTCCCCTGTCCCGCAAAGCGCGTTGCTGATTGCAGACCTAGCTCTAGTGCCAATCATCCCTTCGCCATTGGATATGTGGGCAGCAGTTGGTATTCGACAGGTTATCCAGAATGTAGGTGATTTTAATGATGCCTTACAGTCCCGGCTTGTCTTGAACCAGTGCCAACCAAAAACAACCTTGGCACAAGAAACTTTGGCAGTTTTACCTGAGTTTGGGATTCCCTTAACCAAGACGCAGATACAGCATCGGCAAGTCTATCGTCAATCTGCTGTGTTTGGTCAGACAGTGCATAATTTCGGCAATAAGTCCTCATCTGCCATCAAAGAAATAGAGCAACTGACCGACGAGGTTTTAAGAATACTGGATACTAAGCCTTAAAATAGTTAAAACTGTTTATATAGTTTATTTTGTTTATATAGTTTATTTTGTTTAGATTAAACCCAGACTGTAGCACTTAAGCCTTAGAGCGATCGCAGATGAGATGATAGTCGAAAATAGCGCATTTTGTGAAATCAATACCAAAGTTATACCTGATGTAATTGGCAGTATACATAAAGGTATAAAAATAGCGGATATTAACTAAGGACTACAAGTAATACCAACCTGATATTGAGTTTTATCAAATGTAAAATTTAAAGTTTGGTTTACGATCCGAAACTGTAGGATTTGAAATCAAAATTTCTCCAACTGCATCAGAAAACCCAACGGTAACTGGCTGAGATTCTCCTAAACGACACGCATTGTAATTTAGCTTAGTAAGCCCAAATATGTCTTGTGCTACTCGCTCTATAACAGCATCTCCATGTTGAATGTCAATTTGCAGAGGAGTTGGAGTTTCCCATCCATCATAGGTAGCAAGCCTTGGCTTAAATCCACTTCCCCATAATAAGCCAGAACGCTCGTTATTCCTTAAAAATGTTCCGCGTAACACAGGCATTTCACCAGTCCGAAAAAGACGGAAACCATTCCCTATATCAGGACGTACTCTAATACCAACAAGTTTGACACCATAAGGACAAGCTTTCTGATAACCTTCAAATTCTTCATTACTAATAGTGGAACGTGAATGTAAAAAAATCTCAGTAAGTTCTTTACCTCCTAGCTCACTATAAGTTTTTAATACTCCTCTTAGAAGGTCGTATGCTGAGGCTTTGCTTAATTGAAATTGTTTTGTCTTTGGTGAATACCAGGGGCCAAAGTCACCGAGAAATACTATTCCGTCTCCCGTATTTAAAAACATTTGAGCAGCACAACAAGCTGTTTTCCCCTTTTCTGTATCTTCTGCTCGACGAAATGCTATACCAATGTAGCAAACACCTTCCCGCGCAGTAACTAATCGCCAAGGTTTACCACCACATTTGTAATAGAGAGTAGTTCCAATGTTCCACATTCTATCAGAAAGCGGGGTAAGTGTTCGCTGACCTAACTGATTCTTATCAGTTAATCGTAAAGAAGACTCTCGTATAATTTGTAGCGGAATATCATATTTCATTGAACGTGCTTTAAGTTGTCGGCGAAAGTCAGGAGAAAGACTGTAAGGCTCTAAATTGACTTCACCATACAGTGGTAACTCAAGCTGCCCTGCTTGCCGAGAACGTACAGTTTTTTTAGATATAAGTTCTCCAACGGTTTCAGAAACAATCGATTCAGGGCGACAGTTTTGATAGATTTCATCTGGTACAACACAAACTGCTACAGCAGGCTTTTGGTCTAGTTTATCTGCTGCAATTTTCAGCCCTTTGAGAAATATATCTACAACTTTATAAGAACGTTCATGTTTCTCGCGGGTGTGAGAAGCTTCTAAAAGTTGATGTTCATCTATAGGGTAAGACCAAATAGGATCACTAGACCATCGACTGCAAAATGCTGCTTCAAAGCCGGGGTAAGGAGGCCAAAGGCGAAAATTCTCTTTAGGTGCGTATATAGCTGGACAGTTCATTGCCTCTGACCAAGCCTTAAATTGAGATATTCCGCTAACAGTACCAAGTACAATATAAGGTAATGATTTGGGATGTGATGGAGAATCAGCATCAAAAGGGCCAAATAGGGCTAATCCATCGCGTGGGTCTTTCAGTCGCTGACCGTAGCGAAATTCTAATTCTGGTTCATCAAATATAATAAGCGACTCATTCATTTTCACTTTCTTTATTACAATATATCTTCTTGTTCACTACCAGAACGCATATTTAGCAAGTCTAATCTATCCTGTTTAAATTTTTTGATAGAAGCTTCATCAATAGCAATTGGTGCTGTAAAATGGGTTGGTATTGCATGAATAAAAATTTGTTCATTCACTTTATCTCCAATAATTATTTGATTGTCATCAGCCAGAAATTGACAAACAGCAAAAATCCGATTGAGCCAATCATTATTCCACCAATTTTTACATAAATGTTTTCTACGTGAAACTGCTTTTCTTTTATCTAATGCTATACCACTGGAATCGCACAAACGAATTCTTATGCGAATTTGTAGTGTAAACGTATTAAACAAATTTTGAGATATATAAAATGTAGGAGCAAGATGATACTGATACTCCTCTGCTTTAGCAGGCCGCCAATAAGTTCGAGTACCAACGGCTTGAACAAATGATTTTGAACCATCGTACTTGATATAATTCAGACGATTTCCTTTGGCAAATCCTTGTGGGAAATACTGCAATTTTGTTTCAAAACAGTACTTCAATCCTTTCTGATGACACTTGACCATGAGAGCTTTTCTTAACAATTCTGATACTAAATTTTTAGTAGAAATACCTTCTATATTTACTAATTCCTGCCAGCAATTATTTCTGGATAAATTAAGTTGTAACTTTTCTGATATCCAAGCTGGTGGTTGGTGAAACGATAAAAATTTTTTACTATCTATTTGACGATAAGACCATTCAAGATTTAAATTTTCAATCTCTAAATTTAAACTTGGATTTTCAGCCTCAAATAGATAAATTATACTAGGGATTTTTTGAAATTTTAAGTAATTTGAAAATACATTCTCAGTCTCGTCTACAATAGCATCCTCATATAAAAATGCTGATAGTGATACTTTTGCACTTTCAGGTAATGATTTTGGACATTTGATATATTCCAGTTTATTTAATAATTTTTTCAACCCTTCAGCCCAGTTTTTGTTAAATTCAATAAACTTTAATAACTGTGTCTTACGGTCGAGGTTTGTTTTATTGATACCATCAACATCAATTGGAATCAGAAAATCTTCTTGCCTTTCTTCAATTAAATTTATAGCAATACTTCTTTGCAAGATTAAATCAGGTTTAGTGAGTGATGGTTGAGAATATAGAGCAACTATACAAAAAGCTTGATTTTTAATTGCTTTCTCAATGTCATCAGGAAATTTCTCTCCACCTAGCAGCTTCAGATGTTCACACCAAACAAGATATCCTTCTGCTGTAAGCCTTTTGGCTAACCAATCTGCAAGTACTAAATCTTCGGAGGCATAACTGATAAATAGGTGCTTACGTTCCTCAAATTTATTAATTTGTTCTAGAGCGATAATAAATTCTGGTGGGAAGATAGATGGATAATTCTTTTTGATATGTGGATACTTTGTCTCTAGCAGTATTCTTAGACGCTCACTTCCGTAAATTTCTAGATCCCAGCCATATTGATTGCGAATATAAGCAATCGCTTCATCTCGTTCACCAGCTGTAGGTTGAGCAGTTGTGATAAAAACTAAGTTATCGCAAGTGTGGCCGTGTTTTTTTATCTTGAATGCGTCTTCTCCAAGTTTAGCTCTCCAGTCTTCACGTACACTATAGGCAAATATCGTTGTTTTTTTCGCTGGACTGACGTAAATAGCATCACGCCCTTTGTCCTTAAAACCCCCAAGAGGTTCAATAGAGAAATATCCTTCTAGAAACATCAAGTCATGGCAAAGACGTTCAAACTCCGAATAGTCTGTGAGCTTGTCTAGGCAGTAGATAATCAGATTAGCTGCCATTGCAGAGTATTTAGGATTTTAAGTACATAGGTACTATTATATATACTAAGTATCTAAATTATCAATATTTTTAAGTGTTTTTTGAAAGCTGATTTAAAAAGCTGAATACTAAACACTATTTGAAAGAGCGTAACACATGATTACTCCGATGTCACACATCTCCCCAATCAAAATTTAGAAAACGTCGAGCATTCAATTTGGTATATTTTTCAGTGTGTTTGATATCCCGAAGTTCTAAAAAGTCCTGAATTTTTCTAGTGGTGTAATCCTAATTCACCAGATAATAACCGCAAGCATGGCGCATCATGTGACAGTGAACTCAGAAATAGAGGAACTGACCAACAAGGTTTTAAGAATACTGTATACCAAGCATTAAAATAGTTAAAACTGTTTATATAGTTTATTTTGTTTATATAGTTTTTATGATTTATATAGTTTATTTCGTTTAACTTAAACCCAAACTGTAGCACTTGTGACTGAAAAAAGAGCGATCACACATAAGAGTAAATGCTCTTTTACTGGGGTGATGGAGTTCTACAGCATTAAGAAACTTAATAACTAATTTCTTATCAAGGCTTATCACAAGTCAAGATATAACAAAGTTCTTTAGAGCTAGTGTTGCTCAGGCGTATTAAGCGGTCGTGGCTGAGACAGTCACTTTTAGGGTGCGACAGAGCAATCAAGGTATGTGGGATAATAGAGCCAATAAAATATTAAAAAATAGTTAATTATTTAATGATATCAGAATATTTGCTGAGGCTGTTTTTAATTTTGCATAGTTAAATTTAGCAGTTGATATTTTGTATACTGCAAATATAATTATGGAATTTATTAGTCTTAACGATTTAACTAGACAACTGATGTTATCTGAAATAGAGCTAGATATTAGTCAGGATAAACTTTATCTAAGTACACGTTTGAGCGAAAATGGTAGAAAAGAATATGCAAATTTCTTAAAAGAAGCTGCAAACGCTTTTGATACTGAATGGCTTACTCAGCAATTGCAATCAAATAGTAGGATTAACCCAACAGAACAGCGAAAAAAACCAAAAGGCGGATACACTACTGTTAATGTTCCTGCAACTGCTGCTGAAACTCTAGCAGAAGGTGAGTTTAACCGTTTTTATATGCGTGCTTTATGCCGTCAAGTTATAGAAAATGAAGCTGGACAGCTAACAGTTTACCGTGCTAAAGCAGTAGCGAGTCCTCGTCCCGAATCACAAGCAAAAATTGGAACAAAAGTAAATGCAGAAGCCTTACTTTTAGACCTTCGTAAGAACATAGGGATTGATACTTATTTAGGTTTACCTTCAGGGCCAAACTCTGGTTTAAGTGTTTACATTAAAAATTAACTTAATTATCCTCTAAGAATATTTAAATCATTAAAAGGTGGTTTAACCACCTTTTTTAATCACTTTAATTAATTCAAATCGTTTGACCATAACAAGCTATTAATTTCTAGTTTATTGGTCAAATTTTTTGAGATAGAAACACCTTCCAAAAACTCTATCTGCTGCTGCGTTGCTTGCCTTACTTCATACATTCCAGGTGTAAAGCGCATTCTCCAAATATCAGCCCACATAAAATTTATTCCGGCCGTTTGGGCTGCGGCTTCATCTTCGGGGCGATCGCCAATCATCCATTAAGTGTATTTTTGTTCGGCGATCGCATCTTGTACGCTACCCGGTACTGTGCGATCGCACTTAGTATCTTGGGGTTGCTTTCTATTTTGCTCTAATGTTGGGATAATTCCCATCAGGGAGTTTACTGTCAATCTGCTGTGTTTGGTTAGACAGTACATAATTTGGTAACAAGTCCTCAGCTGCCTTTTCAGAAATAGAGGTACTGAACGACGAGGTTTTAGGAATACTGGATATCAAACAGTAAAATAGTTAAAACTATTTATATAGTTTATTTTATTTATATAGTTTTTATAATTTATATAGTTTATTTCGTTTAAATTAAACCCAGACTGTAGCACTTACGCTTTAAAAAAGAGCGATCGGCGTTTCCAGGTTAGGTAAACAAGTAGCTAGTTTTAACCACACACATCAATAGTTTTCCTAATTTACGTTTTCTTTTATACTCAACACTTTTGAATGCTAATTTCTTCACAAAGACTTTACTTTCATGTATAGAAAGAATAAATTCATTTCTACCGTACATAACCGAATACGGTTTACACCGTATTGATTAGACAAAATTTTGACCATCCTAGCAATAGGATTTTCAAGGTTGCGTCTATGAGTTATCGAGAATACCAACAACAGTTTAATAAAGCACTTGAAGATGAAATTAACGCATTACGAAAAAGTGGCGGACAAAAAACATTCTTGAGTGATGGTTCATTTTTAGGTAAACGCGGCGGTCAATATATATATTCATTTACAACAGATACCGATTTGCGCTTCCCTGACGATACTCCAGTAGATTTAGAGCATAACAAGAAACAATATAGTGGTATTTTAGTCTCTGTTGAAGGCTTTGATATTATTTTGGCATTACAGAAAAACTTAGGAGATTCAATTCCTACAGCTATACTCTACACCTCTCCTTGGTTTTTATTGGAAGAACTTAAAAAGCGTTTGCTAGAAAGCTCTAATTTAAAAGGAGCTAATAGAAACCTAGCGGAAATATTATTAGGTGATAAACGTGAAACGAACTCTTCAACAAATAATACCCAAAAACTGTTAAATCAAATTGAGCAGCGATTACAAAAACCAATAGATTGTAATGAATATCAAAAATCTGCTGTTGATAAGGTACTTAATCGTCAAGCCAGTTTTATTTGGGGGCCACCAGGAACAGGAAAAACTAAAACTTTGGGCATTACCGTAGCTGCACTGGTTCAAGCTGGTGAGTCAGTTTTGGTGGTAGCGCATAGCAACACTGCTGTTGATACAGCTATGAAAAGTCTAGCCCAGTATTTGCAAGGTGCGCCTATTTATGAGAATGGTTTAGTATTGCGCTATGGAGTTGCAACTCCTGGTAGTTTAGAAGAATTTCCTAAGTTACACGTTAGAGGAGTAGCACGTCAGCAGAATCCAAAATTAATAGAGCAAATTGAACAGTTAGAAAGACAACGCAAAGATTTAGTTAAGCGATCGCGTATTGAAAAGCTAACCGAACTGCAACGCCAGAATATTCAAAATGAGATTACAACTGTCAAACAAGCTTTGCAACCCCTAAAAGAACAGTTGAAACTGAAAGAAGCTGAACTGATTAAACAAGCAACAGTAGTTGGCTGCACTTTATCAAAGGCAGCGATCGCTAAAGAAATTTACCAACGTCGCTTTGATGCCATAGTAGTGGACGAGGCGAGTATGGCTTATATTCCTCACTGTGCTTATGTCAGCACCCTTGCTAATCACCGCATTGCGATTTTTGGTGATTTTCGTCAGTTAGGGCCAATTTCACAAGCCAAGACAGAAGCAGTGCAGGAATGGCTACAACGAGATATCTTTGACGAAGCGGGTATTACTCAAAAGGTAAATCAGGGTCAAATTGATTCACGGATTGTGCTATTAAAAACACAGTACCGTATGAATCCAGCTATTTCTAAAATACCAAATCAGCTTTTTTACGATGGTCAATTGCAAGATGGCTCTGGTGTAGAGCAAAGGACAATGCCGATTGTCCAGAGTCAGCCACATCCAGGGGCAGCCCTAATACTATATGATTTGAGCAAACTTTCGGCTTTTTGCTTTAAAGAACAGCAGTCTCACAGCCGTTTTAACATCATCTCAGCTTTATTAGCAGTCAAACTCGCTTATCAAAGTACCCAAACTAATAATTCTAGTGTGGGTATCATTGCTCCCTACAATGCCCAAGCACGTTTAATCCAACGTTTGTTGCAAGATTTGCACCTTACTGACAAGTCTGTAAAAGTTGCTACAGTACATCGCTTTCAAGGGGCAGAACAGAATTTAATTATTTTTGACGCTGTTGAAGGTTCACCGCAAGCTAAGGCAGGAAAATTGGTTACAGGTGGAACGCAAAGTACAGCTATGCGGCTTGCCAATGTCGCTGTTAGTAGAGCGCAAGGTAAATTTATTGGTTTATTTAATTATCAATATATTCAGCAAAAACTTGACTCTTTTAATATTTTTCGCAAATTTGTTGACCGTATCTATGCTCAAGCTAATACCCAATCACTCACATGGGCTTTACAACCACTCAGCAATTTACCGGGAGTAACTTACTTTTCTAAAAGCCAGGATACTTTAAAACAAATACAGTCAGACTTACTTGCAACTAAGGAAGAAATAGCCATAGCTTGGCCAAACTCAACTAGCAATAACCCATTTCTCATTCCTACATTAAAGCAGTGTAATTCTCGTGGGGTCAGATTTTTTATTACAGGTCAAAGCCGTAATTCTATCGCTACTGGGCTACAAAATACTCGTGTTTGGGATAATAGAACTAATACAAATATTGGGTTAGTTGGTATTGACCATAAGTGTTTGTGGGTATACTTGAATCCGAATTCATCACTAGCACCAGTTATTCGGATTGATTTACCACAAACTACAAAATTGCTATATAGTTTTTTACGCTTAGTACCTGAACAAGATCCAGGTTCTATAACTACTAAAATCAGTCAAGGCGAAAATCCATTTGGTCAATGTCCAGATTGCAGACAACCTCGCTGGTATAGCCCCACTGAATATGGAGCTTACATTACCTGTTCCAAAAATCCTAACCATTCTCGTCGGAAAATGAATGAGAAAGATACGACCCTTTTAATGAGATTTATGAACATTAACTGTTCAAATTGTCAGCAACAAGCAATTGCATATAAAAGCTATAAGGGTATTTACATAGGCTGCTCACAAAAAACCTGTAACTGGTCAACATCTTTGGAATCACTAATTTAACTCTAGTGTTAGCTCATTTGTACGATGTATATCGAAAAATGTTATAGTCTGTGACTTATATCAGTATTGTAGCAACATGATTTTGTATATAATAAGTCAATTTATTATTTGTATATTTTACAACAACAGATATTGGCGGTTGGGATTGACTGTCAACTGTTAACTATCAATTGTGAACCGTCAATAGATACTATTATGCTTCCATCAGTATTCAAAACTTGCATTCCTAGAGAAGAAATACTAGCAGGGGAACTCTCTCCTGAATTATTCGCCGCCAAGTTACGCCTTGTTGTTGAAGGGAAAGCACCCCAGGTATACCAAGACCCGACAGCATTTTTCGCCAATACTTTTGCTACTGACGGTTTAAAAACATTAATCTCTGAAGTGTTTGGGCGGTTAGTCGGTGCTGCTGTCGGTTCTCCGATTATTCGACTAGAAACCAGCTTTGGTGGTGGTAAAACCCACGACGAAATTGCTTTGTGGCACATTGCCAAAAATGGGCGGGACATTTCTGGACTAGACCGTTTTGCTGACCTGAAATTAATTCCAGACCGACCGATTCAAGCAGCTGCGATCGCCTGTCAAGACCTTGACCCAGTTAACGGCGTTTATCATGAGGATACTGGCGTTACCACTTACACCCTTTGGGGAGAAATTGCTTACCAAATTGGGGGAGTAGCAGGTTATAGCTTACTTAAAGGTTCCGATGAACAGCGAGTTAGTCCTGGAACAGTGGTTTTAGAACGGATCATGCAAGGACAACCCACTGTAGTTATCTTAGATGAAATTGCTAGATATTTGAGAGCAGCCAAAGCCACCATAGTTGGTAATAGTGACTTAGCAGAACAAGTTGTGGCGTTTTTATTCTCCTTGATGGACTTAGCCGCAGCTTGCAATAATTTAGTGTTTGTCTATACCCTAGCTTCCTCTAGCGACAGTTTTGGTGAAGAAACTACGGAAATCCGTGAAGCAATTTCTGCTACTGCCCGTCAAGAACGCATCCTCAAACCTAGTACCGATATTGAAATTTACAATATCGTCAAACAACGGGTATTTAGCAGTATTCAAGCCGATGCTGCTGCTAATGCTGCCAGAGAATATTTACAAAGTTATAAAGCTAGTCGCATTAACTTACCAGATGGTTGTAAAGATTCACGCTACGCTGAAAGTATCGAGCAGAGTTATCCCTTCCACCCCGAATTATTTAACCTGCTAACTAAAAAAATCGCTTCCATTCCCAACTTTCAACGCACTAGAGGTGCTTTGCGTTTATTTGCCAGAGTCATACGTTATTTGTGGTCAGATACTACTGTATGGATTCCACTAATTCATTCTCACCACATCCCCGTAGGTATTGAGGAAGAAATCACCAGCGATTTAACTGCTCGTTTAGAACGTTCTTTGATGCGTATTGCGATTCAAGCAGATATTTATAACTCAACTGGGAGAGAAGGACACGCCCAATCACAAGATGCTGAATGGAAAGCTGCTGGTAAACCTCCCTTTTCAACTTGGGTAGCACGTACCATTTTTTTACATTCCATCAACCAAGGTACAGCAGCAGGTATTCGTCGCGCTGAGTTAAATCTATCACTGCTAACACCTGGGCTAGAAATTGGTTTTGTTGATACAGCTTTGGAAAGGCTCAGTGAAGTTGCGTGGTACTTGGAAAATGACCCAATAACAACTCTTGCCCGTTTTAAAGAAGAACCATCAATTAACAAAATCATTGCGGAAGAAAAAGGTCAAGTTGGAATTAGCGAGGCGAAGGAAGACTTGCGAAATCGCCGCGATACCATTTTTGCTGATAAATTCTTTAAGTTAGTTTCTGCACCAGAATCACCCGCAGATGTAGATGATGTCTCAGATAGTATTGCCCTCTGTTTAATTGACTTTAACGAAGCTACTATCTCTGCAACCACTGAAGGGCCACCGCCAATTGTAGAGAAAATTTTTAATGAAACAGGCGAATCCGGTAAGTTTCGCACATTTAGGAATCGGTTGTTATTTTTAGTTGGCAATAGACAAGAATTAGACCGAGCGATTGACAATGCTAGAGAGTTTCGAGCAATTCAAAATATTCTCAATTCTGCCAATCGCTTGCAAGATTTATCAGAAAATCAGCAAAAACAACTCAAAGATAAAAAAGGGTCTTTGGATTTAGGCGTAAGAGTATCTTTAACTAATGCCTATCGTCATTTATTTTACCCTGCTACTGACCCAGTAAAAGCTCCCAAGGGGTTGATGCACTATCCTTTAGCTGCACAGGATGCTAGTGATGTTAAAGGTAAAAATAATCAACAAGATGTAATTTTAAAAGCACTGAAAGATTGTCAAAAAATTCGTGCTGATGAAGCACCAGCTTACGCCCCTGCTTACATTTTGCAGAAGGTATGGCCATCTGGGTTAACTTATTGGACAACCAAAGCACTGAAAGAAGCTTTCGCCAAAGATCCTGGGTTTAAATATACTACTTGAGGCTGAAATTTTAAGGTTGCGAGACACGATCCGTCAGGGTTTACAGAATGGCAGTTGGGATATGAAGGTAGGAGAAAAGTTATTTATTAAAACTGATGACGGCAAAATAACCCTACCCGACTCTATTGAATTTTCTGAACGGATGGCACTTTACCGCCGGGGAATTCTAGAACCACCGAAACCGCGAGAAATTGAACTGAATGCCCAAGTCATGCCCAGTACAGATACACTTAAACCCGTGCGGGTGCGATGGAAAGCATCAGGAGCCTTGACAATTCAGCTTTATCAGGATGGAAACTCGCTAGAGGAACAGTTTCGTCCTAGTGATGAGTACGAAACGGCGATCGCTAAAACCACTACTTTCAAAATCGTAGCTGATTACGGTAATAACGAAGTAGAGGAGAGGGAAACCCAAGCCAAGATATTGGCTTATGGCACTGGAACACCTCGCACACCTAACGGAAGCGAACAAACTGGCGGTTCCTGGGATGATTCACCTCTGTTTAAAGCCAAACCGGAAGAATTTGATTTGGAAGGGACACTTGATAGGGTATTTAATGAATTGGGCGATTTTATTCAGGATAATGGAGTTCAAGGTATCGAGTTGCTGGAACTTGCCGTTGCACAAGTGGTGGACTACCGCAAGTTGATGACGGCTTTCCCGATGTTGATGAAACTGCCTTTACAAATTGACCAAACGGCAACTATTACTATTGGCGAACAATTTACACGCTTAGTATATCAAGGAACATACAAAGGATTTCAGAGTTTTCAGGGGCCTGTTAACACCTTACTAAGTAGCCCAGACGTGAAAGCTGATGTGTCACTGAAACTAATATTTAAATTTTCATCTCCAGTACAAACAAACGGCGCAGAAATCAGTAATATCAAACAAGCCCTAAATCGTAACCCGGTTGATAGGCTGAATTTGACGGCGAAAGTAACGTACTGAGATGCAAGAGTTTCAATTGCGAGTAGTTCCCACGGATAACAATAACTTTGCCCTGGAGTTGTATCAATGTGCTTATAAGAAAGCCGGCGAAAAAAAGCGTCCTTCTGCAAAACGGATTGGGCGACTGAAAGGCAATGCTTTAATTCAGGTAAAACAGGCAATTTATGATTGTTTGAAAGCGAATAATTACGACCCCAAAACGTTAAGTTATAATCGCCAAACTCCCTATATTTTGAATGAGGAATCAGGGATAAATTTAGCGTTACTGTTTCAAACTTTACAACCGCTTTCTAAAATAGAACGCATTGCTAATATTGCTCAAGGGATTAGAGCCATGAGTTATGAAGAATCGCACTATTGGTTTGCCAAGATTAGTAATGGTAAACGTAGTCAGGCTTTGAAAGCAATTCGGGTGCTTTTGGGAGATAGTTAAACTAAATTTATAGTAAAACGAGAATGGATAACCAAGATACTAAAATATTTTATTCATGGCAAAGTGATTTACCGCAAGAAATTAATCATTATTTTATTCGTGACGCTTTAAAAGCTGCATTGAGAAAATTAAATCAAGCAGAAGAAAATCTAATTCTTAGAATCGATACAGCTACAGATGGACTTCCTGGTTCTCCTAACATAGAACAAGCGATTTTCAACAAAATTGACGAATGTACAGTGTTTGTTTGTGATATTACATTTATAAATGCAAACCAAAACTCATTTAGAAAAACGCCTAATCCAAATGTTCTAATTGAACTTGGTTATGCTATTCATCGGCTAGGATGGAGTAAAATTATTTTAGTTCACAATAATCATTATGGTAAAATAGAAGACCTTCCTTTTGATATTCGTGGGCATAGAATAAGTCAATATAATTTTGATGGTAATGTTAATACAAAACAAATTTTAATAAATTTACAAGACATATTTTATGTTGCGATAAAAGCCAGCTTGTCTTCTAAAGAGGAATTAAGAGTTAATAATCCTAACTTAGAAGAAAGGGAAAAGCTTTGTAGAGAGCGTGATATTAATGTAGTTAAAAGACTTTTCAATCAAATTAATACGTACATAATAGATAGTTTTTTAGACAATGCAAAAATTGATATAGTTAATGGAAATATATTTTACTTTTGGGAAAATTTCAAGGCAATTGTAAACTCAAGTTATTTTCATTTATATGACCAAGAACTGCAAGAATTAATTATCGATTTTTATACTTCTTGGGATACAATATTAAGCTACGGCGAAGAACACTGCGTTCCTATAATTGGAGGAAATGGATATAAATTTACTCCCCCTCATTATTCATGCTCCATAAATATATATGAACAATGGGATATAGATCATTCTAATTTTCATAATGCAATTGATGTTACAGAAAATGCTTTTAAAAAATTAATTAAGTTTATTAAAGAAAAATATTTGGAAATAGATATTGAAGATTCTAATAACATAGCAATTCAATCGTATAATTCATTTCACTAATGTTACTTTAATTATTAATAATATAGGGTTGAAGCATATCATGGCAACTTTGAACTATATCTTGCAAAAATTAGGATACAAAATGGGTCAAAGCACATTAGTATACGCACTGGCTACTCACATCTACTGAATTAAGTCAAAAAATTGACAAATAAGGTACTTACCTTACACAATAACAATCAATTCCAAGATATCTGCATCTACATGACTAACCCTACCCCCAAACGTCCCCACCTGTTCATAGAAGAAAGAATGCCTGTGCAGGTATTAAATGAGCAAGTTAATTTTGAACATGGGGGGAATCCATTTAAAGGATTACATCGCTGGTATTCGCGTAAGCCATTATCATTTAGTCGCGCTAGTGTGTTGGCTTCTTTATTACCAGCAGATATCACGATGGAAGAGTTTGAGTATTTGCTGGGGTTAGTACCGGGGAAGGAGGTAAAGCTATATAAAACACCGCCTAATTCTGTGCAAATTAAGAAGGTGCAGGATTATTGTGAAAAAGTTTGGGGAACTAGAACACCTACGGTTTTAGATGCGTTTGCAGGTGGTGGAAGTATCCCATTTGAGGCGGCGAGATATGGGTTAAATGTGCTGGCTTCTGATTTAAACCCTGTGGCGGTGGTGACGATGAAGGCGGCGATGGAATATCCGCTAAAGTTTGGCCCAGATTTGCAGCAAGATATTAATAAATGGGTGAAGTGGGTAGGGGATGAAGCGGAGAAAAGATTAGCTGAATTTTTCCCTTCTTTACCTGGGGAAACTGTGCAGAATTATTTATGGGCGCATACAGTTGTTTGTCCAAATTGTGAATCTGTTATTCCGTTAAGTCCAAATTGGTGGTTAGATAAATCACCATCCTCAGAAAAACAAGGAAAATTATGTGCTGTAAAGCCTATTCCTAATCATAGAGAAAAAAGAGTCGATTTTGATTTAGTTATAGGGAAAAAAGGGAAAGGTACAACCATTCAAACTGATAATGGAGAGTACGATCCAAATAACACAGTTACTATCAGTAAAGGAGTAGGTAAATGCCCAAATTGTGAAAACATCATTGATGATGATGTAATTAAGTCACAAGCTCAATTAAATGGATTAGGACACCAGCTTTACGCCATAGCGTACAAAAAACATAAAAGTAATCTTTCATTTAGAATACCTGAACAAGTTGATTTTGATGGTTTAAAAAAAATAGATATTTATTTAAAAAATAATTATGAAAAACTTGAATCATTGAATTTAATACCTCATGAAGCAGGTGATAATACAGGAATATTTCCTTGTGAAGCTAATAGAGTATATAAATATGGAATTAAAGAATCATCTCAATACTTTAATTCACGTCAACTTGTTACTCTAATCACTTATATGGAAGTAATTAACGAAGCAAAATTAATAATTTTAGAAAATTATGAACTAGATACAGCTACAGCAATCATAAATTACTTAACTTTAGTTTTTGACCGTTGTGTTGATATGAATAGCAGGTTAACGCATTGGAGTTCTAGGTTAAAAACTAATTATGAATCTTCTTCACAGCACGCATTGAATATGATGTGGAATTATGGAGAAGAAGGTATTCCAAGACTTTGGAATAGATGCTATAGCACTATTTCAGATTATGCAAACTTGTGCTTTTTATTAGCAACTCATTCATCATCAACAATAATTCAAAATTCTGAAAACCTTAATCTCAAAAGAATCCAAATCGAATCAGCTTCAGCTGACAATTTGATTCACATTTCTGATAACTCTGTTGATGCAGTTATAACAGATCCACCTTATTACGCTACAATTCAATACGCTGAACTTTCAGACTTTTTCTACGTCTGGCAAAAACGCATCCTTGGCGATATCTTCCCCGAATTATTCTACCTAGAACTTACCGACAAAGAACGAGAAGCTGTCGCCAACCCTTCCCGCTTCCGCAACATGGGAGATAACCCCGAAAAACTAGCTAATCAAGACTATGAAGCAAAAATGGCGATGGCGTTCGCCGAATATCACCGCGTCCTCCGCGACGACGGCGTAATGACAGTACAATTCAATCACAAAGACTCCGGCGCGTGGGATGTCTTAGCAAAATCTCTCATAGATGCTGGTTTTGAGATTACCGCATC
Source organism: Nostoc sp. C96 (assembly GCF_059384975.1). Taxonomy (NCBI): domain Bacteria; kingdom Bacillati; phylum Cyanobacteriota; class Cyanophyceae; order Nostocales; family Nostocaceae; genus Nostoc; species Nostoc sp. C96. The sequence goes on from NZ_JBXUHI010000002.1 coordinate 89,906, forward strand.
TTGGGCAGTCAGCACCGAAAATCCGCAAAACTTACACCAAGCACAGAAAAACGCAGTTTCCAGCACCGTGCTTTTAGTATGCCGTAAACGCGACCCTAACGCCGGACAAGCTTGGTGGGATGACGTGCGTATTGACGTGCGAAATATTGTCTTTGAAAAAGCACCAGAAATTGAACAATCCCTCACCGCAGATACCCGCCCCGCAGCTGATAGAGTCGCAGATCCTCACCGCCGTATTAAACCTCCCGGTATTGACTTGTGCTTAACTGCTTTCGGTTGTGCTTTAAGCGTATTTACCCGCTACAGTTCCATCCTCGACAGTGCAGGAAACCCAGTTGAACCCAAAGCTGCATTTGAAGAAGTACGCCAAGCAATTGTTGAGTATCGACTACAAAATTTATTAGAAGGTAAAGACTTCAACGGTATCGATCCCTTAACCCAATGGTATCTGCTAGCATGGGATACCTTTGAAGCGCGAGAATTCCCCTTCGATGAAGCTAGACAACTCGCTTTAGCAGTCGGCGGTTTTGATGTCTCCGATTTAGTAAAAAAACATAAATTACTTGATTCTGGAAGCGGTTCCTGTAAATTACTCACCCCAGAACAACGCCTGAAAAAACGCGCCTTCTCCGTCATCGATACTGAATTTTCCGCCAGATATTTAGTAGATGGACTGCACGCAATTATTACCCTTTACCAAGAAGAAGGTAATACAGAACCAGTACGCAGATTTTTGAAAAACACAGGCTTAGTCAGCAATGATTTATTCATGCGGACATTTGAAGTGGCTTTGAAAGTTATTCCCCGAATCAAAGATGAAAAGAAACGCATCTCTGAAGAGAAAGCTTTGTCAGATTTATGGTTAGCAATGGATGAAATTAAAGCAAAAGTCTCTTATGTACAGACTGAGTTACCCTTAAATGAAGGGGGACAAATGAGTTTAAATTTACAATTTGATGGTTAGTATTTATAACTGGATGTAGCAAACTAAAATATGATTAAGTTATTACGCGACTATAGTTGGAAAATCAGCTACTCCAGTAATACTCACAATACAATTGCTGACTTTTACATTCCTGCTTTAGAATCAGCCATCCAATACGATCGCAAAGCAGGTTTCTTCAGCAGTGCTATCTTGAGTAAAGTTGCTCGTGGATTAGGTGCAATGCTACATAATAATGGGAGAATGCGCCTAATCATGGGCTGTCAATTTAGCCCCCAGGATTTACAAGCAATTCAACAGGGATACGAACTGAGAGACGCATTGCTATCTCGACTAGACGCAGATTTAAAACCACCAGAAAACCTTACCCAACTTAAACATTTTGAAATTCTTAGCTGGTTAATCCAAAATCAATATCTTGATATTAAAATTGCTATTCCTCTAAAAGAAAATGGGCTACCAGAAGACAGTACACAACAATTAGATCCACAGCATATATTTCACGAGAAAGTGGGCATCTTTACTGATAGTAAAGGCGATAAATTAGCATTTAATGGTTCCAATAACGAATCTATTAGTGGCTGGGAAGGAAATGTAGAATCTTTCCATGTTTACTGTTCTTGGGAAGGAGGAAGGGAACTAGATAGAGTTGAAGAAGAAGTAGCTAGATTTGAGCAACTTTGGTATGACGTATCGCCTAATGTACGAGTTTTTGATGTTCCAGAAGCGGTACAAAAAAAGCTGTTACGTTACGCTCCTGCTACTAAACCTAGTTGGAATGTTCAGGCGGAATTTGACTCTAGACCTCTGACAAAAACAGAATTAACTGAATACGAAGTACAACCAGAAAAAGAACCAGAACTCAAACCAGAACCATCAACTATCTCTACAGAAGATAAAGAAAAAGAACGATTAGCATTTACTCAACTTGCTAATATTCATGAACATCCCGGTTGCTTGGATTTTTGTTTAAAATCAATTCCTATTCAACCTTGGCCACACCAAATTAAAATTCTGCGTCGCGTTGCTCAAAATTTTCCCCAAAGTTTTCTCATTGCTGACGAAGTTGGTTTAGGTAAGACCATAGAGACTGGTTTAATTCTGCGCTATCTGTTGGTATCCCAAAAAGTGAAGCGGGTACTAGTTTTAGCACCTGCTAGTGTTCAACCCCAGTGGCAAGAAGAACTGCGAGAAAAATTCAATTTGCATTTTTGGAGTTATACATCTACAGAATTTAAAGACCCTTACAAGCGCACTATTCCGGCAGCAGCTAATCCTTGGAATACTCAAGTTTTAATCCTTGCTTCTTCTCATTTGGTGCGGAGAACTGAGAGAATGCGCCAGCTACTAGAAGCAGAACCTTGGGATTTAGTTGTGTTAGATGAAGCACACCACGCAAGGCGTAAAAGTCCCCAAGACCGCAAGGAAACGCCCAACCGTCTGTTAGAGTTAATGGCACAGATGAAGGAGAAGACCAAATCTCTTGTTCTCCTCTCAGCAACTCCTATGCAAATTGATGCCATAGAAGTTTTTGATTTGTTAAACCTGCTGGGATTGCAAGGACATTGGAGTTACGGCGATAACTTCTGCAATTATTTCGCTTCGCTACAAGGTGCTGTCAAGCAGGAAGTCATGACTTTTTGGCAAGTAATGTCCAGTGACTATTTTCGGCGTGGTGGACAGCCTTGCTCTAGGTTAGAGCAGTTTTTGACTAAGAGCGATCGCATCCTCGCTTACAAAATGCAAGATACTTGGCAGAGGGGGCAGAAAATCTCCAATCACAAACAACTGTTGGCAGATGAAGACTTTATTGAAACCTCACGCCAATACTTGACGGTGAACACGCCATTGAAAGATTTGATGTTCCGCCACACCCGCGACACTTTACGACAATACTACCGCCGGGGACTTTTAGAAAGGGATATTCCTACTAGAGTGGTGCAGGATAACGCCATCACCCTGGAATCACAACGGGAAATACCACTTTATATAGCTGTCAGCGATTATGTACGTCATTTTTATCGACTGGCCCAAAAAGATAAACGTTCTTGTTTAGGTTTTTTGATGACGCTTTACCGCAAGCGTCTAACCAGTTCATTTTATGCCATTAAGTCATCTCTGCAACGCCGTTTGGACTACTTATTAACTCAACAAGGAAGTGTTTTAAGTGATGATGATTTGGTGGATGTGGATAATGAAGATGATGCCATAATTGCGGGGCTGGAATCTTTTTTTGAACCAGTAGACCCCCAGGAAATTCAATATCTTGAAGATTTACTCCGCCAGTTTGAAAACACTGGGGAAGATACTAAGCTTTCTCGCTTTATTCAGATTTTGCGTCAAGAATTAACCGAACGGGAAAGTGCTATTGTTTTCACCCAGTACACCGATACAATGGACTATCTACGGGATACTTTGCAAGAGTTATATGGTAGTCAAGTAGCTTGCTACTCTGGTCGCGGTGGGGAACTGTACCAGAATGGGGAGTGGTATCTAGTTCCTAAAGAAGAAATTAAACGCCGATTCCGCCAAGATGAAATCAAAATTCTCCTGTGTACTGAATCTGCTTCCGAGGGTTTGAATTTACAAAATTGCGGGGTGTTGATTAATTATGATATGCCGTGGAATCCTATGCGAGTCGAACAGCGCATTGGCAGAATTGACCGGATTGGACAAAGGTATTCTACTGTGCGAATCCACAATTTTTACTATGATGGCACGGTAGAAGCGAAAGTTTATAAAAAATTGCGCGATCGCATCAATGCCTTTGCCACTGTTGTTGGTAATCTCCAGCCGATTTTAGCCCAAGTTCCTACGTTTATTGAACAAGCAGCGATGAGCGCAGATCCAGAGGAAGAAGATGTTTTAATGTCTGAATTCGATTCTGTGTTAAATACCCCACCGTCGCGTCTAGCTATTGAGGAAATGGTAGTAATGGATTTGGACGCTGATCTAGCGGAAATTCAAAAACCCATCTCTGCTGCTCCCTTTACGCCAGAAACAATTGAACAGTTGTTTACATCTTCAGCAATTCTAAAAGCCAATGGTGTGCAGTTTGAGAGAAGGACTGAGGGAACTTGGCAACTGAGTTATAAAAGGCAGAATTACACGGTCACTTTTTACCCTAATGTTTTTGATGAAATGCCTTCTATACGATTGATAAGTTTTGGCGACCCCTTGTTTGAAGAACTGCTAAAAGCAGTTAAAGTTTGACAATCAAACATAAACATTTTATTAGTTTGATAATGTTATTTTTAGGAAATTAAATTATCAAGAATCAAACGTCGGAAAAGATTTTGGATCTGCTCTATAAAATTGGCAGTTAGCAGCCTCATTTGAATTACAAGTCTTTTTTAAAAATTTGCAAAAAATTGGATTATCATCATAATTACGAAAATTTGAGCCATGATAACGGCAAAGATAGCAATTTCTAACCGAAAGTTTATTAAAATAAGCTTCTACTATCTTTCTTAAAAAAACTTTATTCCTTCTGTTATCAATATTATAAACTTCAACTAATTCATGATATATGAAAGATTTAGTTTCAATTTTTTCTTGCAACCATTCTAAAGTTTCTTGAATAATTGCACTTTTACCATTGGGATAAATAGTAAAAAAATTATATAGGGCAGGACATTTAGCATACGGCTGAATTCCCTCTATACAAGTACCACGGCAATGATTTTTAATTTGTTTTCTTTTGAAATTGATAAATTTAATTTTTTCACTTTCTAATAAATATTGATTATTGATAACTTCTATATCACTTTCCTGAGCAATACTTATTTCAATAATACGATGTTGGGACTTAATTTTTTCAAAACTAACTTCATGTGTTACAGCCACTTCAATAAAAATTTTATCTGCTTTAGCACTTGTCAATAGTAAATCAGGGATAAAAGACCCTTCTCTTTGCTCTAATTCAATATTCTTAAAGTATTCAACTAAATTAAACTTCTGTTTACCTTTATTAAAATTACAGGTTTTTAAAAAATCTACTTGATAATAATCACACATCTGAGATACTTCAAATTCTACCCAGAAAGGTTGGTTGTACTTAATACAATTACTATATACTTCATAAAATTTAAGTTTAGCTAATTTATGCAGATAAGTTTCAGGAGAACAATTAAGCTGAACGTCTAATTTGTGGCGAAAGTGTTTTCTTTTTTTCTGCCCTAAAACAGGTATAAGAATATTGTTACATGATAAACATCTAAAAACTTCTTTTCTAACTTCTGAATTTGCAGATAAATTCTCAACATTTATAGTCTTATCATTTGAATCGATAGCATACTGATATTTAATTATTTGTGTTTTACTATCTTTTTCCACAAGTTCGCTGTCTCTTACACCCTTACTGAGTTGACTTTCCATACCTACTGATGAGTAATCAATCTTCACTCCTCTAGCTTCTATGGGCAAAGTAAAATGCCACATCAGTAATAATGTTGAAATTTACGTAAGGCAATTAATTGTGAGGACAAACTACTTCTGTAAATTCTCCAGTTGACCAATCAGTACTAATCAGCTGGTAAGCAACCACCGTGAGCAAAGTAGATTGAAGAGAAAGTGTCCGCCATTAGCCGCCTTAATCGGACAGTTTCTTTCCTAAAAGATGCAAATATTCTTTGAATTAGTAGTAATCTCTTTAGTAATGATTTATTTATAACTAAGTTCTATATTTTTGTTTACAAGTATCTCTATCGTTTTCACTTAGGGTAGGATTGTTCCTCAAATAATCATCTAACCAGTTGCAGCCCCTATCAATTAGCTGGTCAAAATCTAAAGTCTCCACATTCCAAACTTCCACAAGTCCATCATCACTACCAGAAACAATTTTTTTGCCATCTGGACTGAAACCGATACTCCAAATGGGATAACCACGTCCTTCAATGGTTTTGAGTTCTAGCCCATCTTTTACTCGCCAAAGCCTAACTGTACCATCCGCACTAGCAGAAGCGATGATTTTACTATCTGGACTAAAGCTAAATCTAGTAACTCCAGCATTATGAGCTTTTAGAGTTCTAATTTCTTTTCCGTCTAAACTCCAGAGTTTGATAGTTTTATCTTGACTTGCAGATGCAATGATTTGACCATCAGGGCTAAAATGAACATCTGTAATATAACTATCATGTGCTTTAAAAGTTTTGAAGTTTCGTCCTTGCAAATTCCACAGCCTGACTGTGCCATCATTATGACCAGAAACAATTGTCTGACCATTGGGGCTAAAATTTACACTCAAAAGTTTACCTGCATTTGCATTTAAAGTTTTGAGTTCTTGACCATTAATATCCCACAATTTAACTGTACCATCATAACTAGCACTCACCAGGGTTTGACCATCAGGACTAAAGTTTACATCTTTAACTTCTTGAGTATGCCCTGTAAATGTTTTAATATTTTGACCATCTAAATTCCAAAGTTTGATTGTTTTGTCATTATTAGCAGTAGCAATTATTTTGCCATCAGGACTGAAATTCAGACTCCAAATCGCATTCCATTCACTACTGTTATCTGTTGTTATTGATTTCAGTTCTTGACCATCAATATTCCATAATTTAATAGTCTTATCATATCCGGCAGAGGCTATAGTTTTACCATCAGGACTAAAACTCACACCCCAAAGAGAATCATTATGACCAATAAAAGTTTTGGGTTCTATATGGCTAATATTCCATAGTTTAACTGTATTGTCAGCACTAGCAGAAGCAACCGTTTTACCATCAGGACTAAAACTAGCACTAGAGACATAATAGTTATGACCTCTGAGGGTTTTGAGTTCTTGCCCATTAATGCTCCACAATTTAACTGTTTTATCGGCACTAGCAGAAGCGATAGTTTTACCATCAGGACTAAAACTCACGCTTATAGCAAAATTTTCATGTTTGCCCAGGGTTTTAATTTCTTTTCCATCTAAGTTCCACAGTCTAACAGTGGTATCTCCTCCCGCAGTTGCCATGATTTTACCATCTGGGCTAAAACGAACATCAAAAATAGAATTTTCACCTGCTCTAAAAGTTTTAATTTCTCGTCCATTAATACTCCAAATTTTGATGAACCCGCTTCGATCAGATGTGGCAATAGTTTTATTATCTGGGCTACAACTGATACTCCAAACATAATCTTGATAGCCTGTAAAAGTATTAATTTCTTGTCCTTGAATGTTCCAAAGTTTGACTGTATTATCTTGGCTAGGAGCAGCAATGAACTTACCATCAGAGGTAAAACAAATACTGCTTATGTACTGTTCTTTGTCTTGACCTTTTATAGTAAAAATTTCTCGTCCATCTACATCCCAAATTTTAATGGTATTATTTGCACTAATGGCGGCAATCATCTTACTATCTGGACTAAAAATCGCCTTTTTAAAAAGCTGATTTGGCACAAGAAATTTTCTGATTTCTCTGCCATCAATACTCCAAAGTCTCACTGTGCTATCTTCACTAGCAGTAACAATGTATCGACCATCTGGACTAAAGTTGACACTTGTAACTGCGTTATTATGCCCGTCTAAACGATTTTTTTCTTGAATATCATAAACTGCACGTTGTAATGCTAATCTGATGGATTCTTTTGTGTTCGCATCAGATGAATTTGATGATTGCAATGGAATAGCTGCTTTGAGAGCGGCGATTAAAGCATCAAGTTCTTTATTTAAATTTAATGAAGCATTGGAATAAATGGCCAAAGATTTTATTCTCTCCAATTGTATTTCTTTGCTCGTTATATTTGCCCAAATTCCTGTAACTATGGCTGTAATTAGTGCGATCGCTAATACTCTTCCACCCACTTGAATCCATCGTTTTGATTTTTGATTGGCTACAACTAAAACTTCGTTCGCTTGTGCCAAAATTCTAGATTCTTCAGCTTCTATTTGTAACCTTTTCTGAATTTCTCGCTTTTCTAATTCTTGACCAGCATCTAAAAATCTTCTATCTAAATCACTTAAACCTTTATCTGCTGCCCAAATCCGAGCATTTTGTAAATTTTTTCCCCGTAATAAATACAACTCATTTTGAAAATTGGACGCTACCCACGCATTTAAACTTTCAGCGTATGGGCGAATATTTGCCAATTCTTTTTCAACCCATGCTTGATTAAATATCTCTGCATAGATGCGATTATAAACTCGCAGTTTTCCCTGTTGCCTAACAATTAACCCAGTCAGACGTAGTTGAGTTTGTTCAGGACTATTATCTGCGGGGATTTCACCCTGGATTAATATTTGCTGATATAATCCTAATAATCGCCCTGTTTGATTTTTCCATTTTTCTAAAATATTCTTGCGAATTGTGCGTAAATGTTCTGGTTCATCTTGTGCTTCCCAATTTTCGAGGATTTGCGTTTGTACCAACTTTTCAACGCATTCTACTTCATGATGGGCTGGAAATGTATCTTCAGAAATACAAATTATTTGGCAAAGTTTTTGCGTTAAAAATGGCTGTCCTCCAGTCCACTTTAATACTTCTTCAATGATTACTTCTGGTCTAGCAACTCTTCCTTCTAAACCTTTGATTAAAGCTCCTAATTCTGCTAATTTAAACCCCGTTAACTCAATAGCATTTCCAACATTAAAAGGAGTGCGATTTTGATCAGAAACTAAATCGGAGGGAGTCGTCACACCCAATAAACAAAAAGTCAGACGATGATATTCTGGATTATCTGCTCTTTGGTTATAACAAGAGCGAATAAAAGCAAAAAAATCATCTTTAAAATCTATTCCTAGAATACTATCAATTTCATCAAGAAAAATTATAATTTTTCCGGAAAATTCTGTTAATAATACATCATCAATTAACCGCATTAATCGTTGATTTGGTGGGAGAGATTCATATTCTAGCCACCATGCTCCAGAATTTATTTTTTTTGATAAATTAAAATGTCGTAACAATCTATCAACAAGTCCGTTGTACCATTGCGAAGGAGTGACATGACTGCCAATGCCTGTCACATCAATGACAGCACATTTCACTCCTTGCTCTTGCAGCTGTTTCATGATGTGTACACACAAGCTAGATTTTCCCATCTGACGAGAATTGAAAACATAACATAAATTACCGTTGATCAATCCTTCATAAAGGTCAGCATCAGCCTGCCGTACTACATAAGTTGGATCTTGATATCCTAGACTTCCTCCTAATTTATAATAGTTAAAATTTGTCATAGTTTTTTTGTAGCGAACCTTAATTACTAGATGTATTTTTAACGAGCATTAGAACCAGGAATAATCAATAAATTGATTGATTGTGCGGCAAATTTACTATTGATTGCACCATTACTGATAGACAGATCCGCTTGTTTGACAATTGAACGGAGATTGGCAGGACTATAATTGTAATATTGAGCATTTTTCCCTGCTTTAAAACTACCAAGATTGATCTGGGCTGAGAGCGCAGTATTAGATTTATTCATAATCATGAGAGTGAGGACACCATCTTGACTGCGTTGGGCAGCATAGATGGCAAGCTGCTCCTGATCTGTACTAGTGGCGGAAATACTAGTATCACCAAATTTACTACCTTTGCCATCGTAGTTGCGGTACATCCGAAAGGCAAATGCTCCTGCTTGGTCGGCAGTTGGAGGTTCCCAAAGGGTTGCTAAACCTACATCCTCACGCCCAAAAATTCCTAGTACATCAGCTTGGGCTAAAGCTCCATTCATAGTGTCAAGCGCACCCCAATTGTACTCAGAAATTGCTAACTTTAAGCCAGGGTAATGTTGATTAACCCAATTACGCATACGCGGGATTAGTTGCACAGCAGTATTGCCTTTTTCAGTCTCCTTGATCCAGCTTTCATCAACATAGCTGTCATCCCATAGAGAACGGGTACTACGCAGCCGGAGTGCTTGGGTTGCACTATTGCCAACTGGTGAAAGTGCAACACCTTTTGCCTGTGGATAATAATGCAGGTCAAAATAATCAATAGTACGCTGGTCTGTTCGCTGATCATGGGCATAGAGTTGCTCCAGATACCAAGCCACAAATGCCTTACTATCATGCTTTTTGCGGTCAGCTTCAGCAGTAGTATCAGGATAATTAATATAGGATGAGTAGAAGTAGCGTGTCCAACCATCCTGTACAGGCCCTAAAATTTTCGCGCTTGGATCGGATTGCCGAATAGCAGCAGCATAATTAATATTGCGTTTGAGTAGTTCTTGATAGCTTAAATAGTTAGGAAAGACATCGCGGTGCGTTTCTCGCCAAAGACCTGGTTCATTATCGAGTCCATAAAAACGAACACCACCAGCTGAAGAGTTGCCAAACTTCCCAACTAGATGGGCTACCCAACGGCGCACAAAATCAGGTTGAATCGCAATGCTGGTATCGGTTGGGTTATTGCCAGTAATTGGGGAACCGTCAGAGCGAATGCCATTACCACAATCAGGATCGTATTGGTCGGTTGATTGTTGCTGACCATAGATACTGACTTTAAAGCCACAGTTGAAAGGATGATCTAGTGGGTTTGGGCCAGTTTTGGCTTTAGCAACCCAGCCGATGAGGGGAACAGTGATTAATGATTGAATCCCGGCTTTCTGGTTGCGTTGCACAAAGTGATCGCTGTTAGCAGACGGGATATTTTCATAATAGTAGTCTTTGCCTGTATTATAAAAACCATTCTCCCAGTTGTAGCGGGTTGTAGTATTGCCACCCCAACGACTAACTGATGGCTTGATTGCCTGATTGAGTGCGTTAAATTGGCGATCGCTCAGACCATAACCATTGATACCATAGATATATGGGCTAATACTATGCCTAGCTGCACTAGGATTAATACTAAGTCGCAGAACACTTGCAGCTAGTGCTGGATTAGAGCTACTAATACACAGCAGAATGCACAAAATAAACATCTTGCGAATATGCAGGATGTGGATTTTTGTGAACATAACAACTCCTAATGCGTATCTTGGTAAAAAAAGAAAAGATTGTAATTCAATAATCACACTTAACAGCAAATTTTGAGTTCTGAAGACGAAATTCTGAGTTCTAAGGTTGAAGAGTCAAGTTATGATTAGCGAGGTACAGGGAAGAACCCACCAATAGCTCGCCAGTTGTCGTTGATGCCAGACCAATCACTAACTCCTCCTGTCCACCAACTGGTATAGACTCGACCATCATTACCAACAACAAATAAGTCTAGTTGCTCAGGCTTTCTGGCTACAACACTGATAGGTGCGCCAACTGGGAAGAACCCACCAATAGCTCGCCAGTTGTCGTTGATGCCAGACCAATCACTAACTCCTCCTGTCCACCAACTGGTATAGACTCGACCATCATTACCAACAACAAATAAGTCTAGTTGCTCAGGCTTTCTGGCTACAACACTGATAGGTGCGCCAACTGGGAAGAACCCACCAATAGCTCGCCAGTTGTCGTTGATGCCAGACCAATCACTAACTCCTCCTGTCCACCAACTGGTATAGACTCGACCATCATTGCCAACAACAAATAAGTCTAGTTGCTCAGGCTTTCTGGCTACAACACTGATAGGTGCGCCAACTGGGAAGAACCCACCAATAGCTCGCCAGTTGTCGTTGATGCCAGACCAATCACTAACTCCTCCTGTCCACCAACTGGTATAGACTCGACCATCATTACCAACAACAAATAAGTCTAGTTGCTCAGGCTTTCTGGCTACAACACTGACAGGTGCGCCAACTGGGAAGAACCCACCAATAGCTCGCCAGTTGTCGTTGATGCCAGACCAATCACTAACTCCTCCTGTCCACCAACTGGTATAGACTCGACCATCATTGCCAACAACAAATAAGTCTAGTTGCTCAGGCTTTCTGGCTACAACACTGACAGGTGCGCCAACTGGGAAGAACCCACCAATAGCTCGCCAGTTGTCGTTAATGCCAGACCAATCACTAACTCCTCCTGTCCACCAACTGGTATAGACTCGACCATCATTGCCAACAACAAATAAGTCTAGTTGCTCAGGCTTTCTGGCTACAACACTAATAGGTGCGCCAACTGGGAAGAACCCACCAATAGCTCGCCAGTTGTCGTTGATGCCAGACCAATCACTAACTCCTCCTGTCCACCAACTGGTATAGACTCGACCATCATTGCCAACAACAAATAAGTCTAGTTGCTCAGGCTTTCTGGCTACAGTACCCAGTGGCGCATTCCTGACAATAGATCTTCTTCCATAAATGGACTGAATACCATCAATATCATCCTGTGCCAGGAAACGATGAAGGCTACCAGGTGGAAAAGTTGGAAACATTAGAGCATTGGTAATATTGGTATGATCTAAGCCAAGAGAATGACCAAATTCATGGGCTGCAATAGTGACTAGATCCCAGCCACCTGCTGGTACAGGAACATTTACCGTCCAAGTTTCAGCATCGTCAAAGTGTGCATCACCAGCAATATCACCTCCATTTGGTGGTGGATAATAGGCATGAGCTAGCACATTTCCAACTCCATCAAATGGATCACCATCTCCATGATCGCCAGTTACGAAGTTAATTAAAATATCTGCATTACCATTGCCAGTAACTTCTGTAAATGTTAATGGAGCTACTGCGCCCCAGAGATCAAATGCTTGGCGCACAGCATCACGGATTTCTGCCTGAGTGAGGTCAGCAGTAAAGTTTACAATTCTGTAAGTAATGTTAGTGTGATCCCACCGATTACCTTGAGCAACAAATCTACCCGAAACTGCTGTAGAGGGTCGGTCGGGAAAGCCACATCGTGGTTTTCGCATTTCAGCAACAGTTGCCTGATCAAGTTCACCTGTAACTGGCAATCCATGAAACTGTTGATAGCTACGCAAAGCTTCTTCTGTAGCCTTGTCAAAAGTGCCTATAGCTGCGTTAGGGACTGTTAAATCACGTACTGCTGCAAAACTACTATTTCTTGTTTCCTGAAGATAACCAAATCTTCGTAGAAAAACCTGTAGGTCAGTTACATCTTGCCCAGAAACTCCCATCCGAAGACCAATCGCAGATGGTGAATTGAATAACCTTTCTTGAGGCATGATTGTTTATATCCTTTTAATTTACGAATTATTTTTGTTTCCGATGTCAATTCATCTTTAATTGGAATTATGTACCGTAATAATACGGCTGTCTATACATAAAATATCAGGAGCTTCTATAGGATATTGAATCGGTCATGTCAAGTAAGCTAAAAGCCTTCACTATCAAGATTTTTGTCTTATTTCTCTTCTGATATAATATTTATATTTGACTGTATTCAGCTATTGATTTAACTAGGTGTTAGTGGGCGCATTTAAAAATGTCTGATATTTTACTGACTTTTTCTGACATTTTATGACTTTTTGATATAAAACTGGTTTTTTGTTTGAAAAATTCTCAGTTAAAAAACTGATTTTTTATGTATAGACAGCAATTGAATAAAGCCACATAATCTTAGCTAAAGGTTCAGTTTGCTATCAAACTCACAAATCCAGAGGAGATTTTATGCAAGTTAAAAAACTCAGTTTTGGATTATCAACAATTGCATATTTGTCAATAATTCCGCTTTCAGTTATAACGATATCTCAACCAACTTATGCTGATTCTTTCAATCGAAAGTCTCAATCCCTCACAAAAGAAAGCAATGCCTTTATTTCTACCAAGCTTTCTCAGACTTCCTTCACTATTGCACAAGCTAGAAGTTTAACTGGTGTTTGGAACTGTAATGATGGTGGAGTTTACTTTATTCGCCAAGTGGGAAACCAGATGTGGTGGTATGGTCAAAGTGGTGATGGTGGAGAAACTTGGTCAAATGTATTCCAAGGGACAATCAGAGGAGATGAAGTAACTGGCAGTTGGGCTGATGTTCCTAAAGGTGCGATTAGAGGATCTGGTGAGATGACGCTCAGGCTCTCAGGTAATCGTATAGAAAAAATCTCAGGTGGAGAGAATTTTGGTGGTAGTGTATGGAGTCGTTAGAGGATGGGTTGTCTAAACTAAAGCAAGCTAGCCTTTATAGGTTGGGTAGAATGCAGTGGAACCAAACATTGTCTTGTAGTTAATCTACCATCCTTAAACTTATCCAATCATTTTTCTTTTACCAGAATATTCATGTTGGGTAACAACGCGAAATAGAATTGTCTATTTGGGATCAAAAATTTCTCGTGCGTCTAACTCAACCTACACAATCAATTCAATAATTCAGTTTGAATAACTTAACGAGTCAAAGGAGTGCTAATATGCCATACGAGCGAAGAGTTACGGTGACTGCAAGTTTCGAGGGACAAGACTACGAAAACTTTGGAAGTAACGAATATCCACCACCATTTAACACAACAAGAACAGTGATTCTTACTGATGATATGCCACAGGGTTTGCTTAGTTTCCAAAATCGATGGGGAGGAGAGTGCCGTGCTGAGTTTAATACACTTGTTCAACGTCTGACTAATGGGGATGTACGTATATATGGCGATTTAAAGTTATTTGAAGGCACAAGCGAAGATACTAATGACTTAGACGGAATTACAGTAGTTGATTTCATTTGCCCTAAATCCTCCACATTGCCGTGGGAGGTTTACGTGAGAAACAATGATGAAAATGATGATGATTGGGCTAAGGTAAAGATGACAGTATCGAACTACCCCAATGTCATTGATGAGTAAGTAGATGTGGGATGCGTCAGTGCGAGGAAACTTAATTATCCCAAGAAATTCTTCATACTGACGCACACTAATAACCTATCGATTTGAAATCATGTATTTTTTGGTATTATATTACTTGACACCGATAAGTTTGTTGTCCCTCACCGTTATTCTATAAGTGTTCCTGAAAATATTGTCGATATAACTGACAGCGTGGTTCTAATTTATTGCCTACTTTATTAACCAATCCCATACTGTATAACTGATATGCTGTATTCGTTGCTATAAAAATTGGTTCTGTTGCTGTAACTACTTGCTTAAATGCCTCCGCTAGATGAGAGTTTTGCTGCAAACAATTCAAAATTCTGCGGAAATAGCTATCATAAATTCCGGCGTTTGTAGGAGCATTTTGTAAAAAATTATCAAGAGTGTTTTCTCCAAGTACGAGGTGATAAAGTGCCAATCTAATTAGATATGGATGTCCGCCAATTAAAGACATTAATTGCTCCACTTGGATATCATTGTAGTTAAGTCTGTGACGCTTGATTAAGTTTTTAACTTGTTCTAAGGTAAATTCTGGCAATGGCATCACTAAACCTACATTATCAAAGGGTGATCGATTTATATCTAATGAGCCATAATCTTCAGTAGAATGTACGACAATTAATCGTAACTTTTCCAAAATCTCTAAAGTTTTTGCTTCTTCATGCCAAGTACGTAACATAGCAAAAAAACCTTGAGAAATTTCAGGATATTTAAAAACTACATCGACATCATCTAATGCCAATACTAAATTATTGTTGATTTGGTCTAAAATATTATCTTCAAAGTATGCAGTGCAATTAACAATGCTATTTCTATATTCAGTCCAGGTTTCATTTAACAAACTAGGTAATCTTAATTTTTGACTAACACAATCACAAAACCAGCGTAAAAATTTATCTAAATTACTAAAATCAGCTGCTTCTAGTTGCCTAAAGCTTAAACGTACTATACTATATTCCTGCCGTTTTGAGTGAGCTATAATTCTATTAAGTAAGGATGTTTTACCCATTTTATGAGGGGCTTTAATCCGAATTAAAGAACCAGGTTGAAGGATTGTTGTATAACAAAGTCTTTCTTGTATTGGCGATCGCTCAATGTAAAATGGAGAATTAAGTGGCACTGGATCATCTGGGCATTCTAGCGCAAATTCATTTTCGATAGGAGAATTATCTGGATTTACTGACGATTTCCTGTCGTATAAACGTTTAACTGCTGCAAGAAAATTTGTTTTACTTACTTTTTCTTCTAATACTTCTGTAAGTAATCTCCACAGATTGGGGCCTATATTTTTCTGTAAATAATCTGCTGTATAACGATTATTAGTGGTGTTGGCAATTTCTTCATAAGTTAAACCTTGCCATGAACCTTCTAAAATGATTCTTTCTGCATCAGTTAAATTTCTAGTGGTTTTCTGATATACAGCAGTATCTAAAACTCTTATTCCTTCTTCAAAGTTTATCATTTATTCTAAGTGTGTGCATTTATTCTAATGATTTTGCGATCGCCGTAGTCATGTAACATCCATATATAGGAATCCGACTTGATTATTGAAATTACTTGTGTAGGTAAGAAAGAGGAAACAGGAAAAGAAGTAACAGAGGTGTACTAAGTTTTTTCAGAAATCAAATAGGATTTCTATATAACTATATAGATGTTAAAATGTTGATTAGTATATAAAATTCTAAGATACCCAGTTTTTTACTAGGTATGACTTTCAGAGAATAATTTCTTGATTGGCTTAAATTGCCGATAAATTGGCGAAAAAAGCCAGAACACAAAGCACCACATTCAGAATATCAGGAAATAGGCTATAGGCGATCACATTGCCTAAAAAGGCGTTTTTTTTGGAAAGCAGGATACTAATACCAATTCAAATCATGTTTGCGACAGATACCCCACCCCAACCATCTAACAGGTGTAGGTTTTTTACAGGGGTGTGAGTATTCATTCACTAGAACTGCCTTGAAAATAAAACGGTTGACAGTGGTTAGAACAATGGTGCAATGTTGAATCCTCTGTTAGCCACAATTTCAAACAGAAGAACAAAAGGTGTCACCACAGAACGGTGAAAGTAGTTTTTGTTTTAATTGGGTGTTGGAGAGAGTTGTTCCAATCGAGAACGTAGACGTTTGAGCAAATGCTGTTTTTGAGGCTGATTATGTGACTTTAGACAAAATCTGTCCAAGGCACAAGGCATAACTTGTCCGCTTTTTGTAACTTAAAGGATAAAGTCCTTTAAGTTACACTAAGTCGCCCAAAGCCTTTTAACTACGTCAGAAACTATTCGTCGAAAATAGGGTTTGAAATCATAACTTGAGCAAAGGTGCTGTTCTGTAACCAGAAACTGAGCAAACATACTCTCTCCGGATATCAAACAACCTGATTTCTCCTTTCAAGCCGTGAAAGCTAGACATAGCAATAGTTTAATACTAAAGATTATTTTCAATAACTTTACTGTAATGACAATTAAATATAAAAGAATAGAACTTTGAGATAGGCAGATAGTAAAGCGATCGCTCTATCCAAAAGGCTCAGATAAAGTAACAGAGCTACTCTCACGAATGGGTTCACTTTCTTCCCTTTGAGGTGCATAACTTGAGCAACCTGGTTTGAAAGCATAAAGCAAGCAAATTGCTCATCTTATGCTTACAGTGACAACAACACCAAACCCCGCCGCAACCCAAAATAAGATACCCATAACTTATATACATTTCAAGACTTTATTCTAAACGTACACCTTAACTTCTACTCCAGATGAGCGAACTGTTGACTTTCTACACGGCTTCTATACTTTTTTCTATACTCTGAATTTGCCAGATAATATAGTTTCTATACTATTTCTACACAAACGTATAGAAATAGTGTACATCTGAGGTCATAACTGGAGCTTGCAGTCGGTTGTGGATTCACGCCTAAGATAAAACTTGAACAACCCATTGTCGGCATACAGGTTGCAGTAAATAGTCAATCCACAGATGATGTGAATTTTTATGACTTTGATTCAACGAAAGTCAAAATGCTCTTAAAATCGCATCTTTAAGTGTTATGGGTATACCCTGCCATTCGAGCGTTCGCTTACTTTACAACTTGAAACTTAACTGAGTTAAAACCTGAAAATACAATCATAAATGCTGAAGTGAAATAAATCAGACATTAAAATCCCGGAAATCTATGGTAAATCCTCGTTTTTGGAGCGTAGCTGCTTTACTGGGACTGTTAATTGGGTGTTCACCAGTTCAATCTCAACTACCACCATCAACCGAACTTTCCCCATCAATAAGTGTGCATTTGCTTTTGGGAAATCCTAGCAGTGCAACGCCAACGAGTCTTACACCTGACAACTACTTAATGTCCAAGTATCAGTATGCCCTCTCTTACAATAACAGTAAGGGAACAGCTAACTGGGTCGCTTGGCAGCTTAACTCTTCATGGCTAGGAAACGCCGAGCGCCAAGATAACTTCCGTCCGGATCACACATTGCCGAATGGTTGGTTACGGGTAACTCCTTCTATGTATTCTGGCTCTGGTTATGACCGCGGTCACATCGCACCTTCAGCAGACCGCACTAAAACAACAGAGGATAATGCTGCTACGTTCCTGATGACAAATATGATGCCTCAGACCCCTGATAATAATAGAAATACATGGGGCAATTTAGAAGACTATTGTCGAGAACTCGTCAGTCAAGGTAAGGAGCTTTACATCATTGCAGGGCCTAGTGGTAGTCGAGATCAACCACTTAAAGGTAAGGTGGTTATTCCTCAATCAACTTGGAAGATTGTTGTCGTACTAGATAATCCTGGTTCTGGAATTAATGGTATTACTGCTAATACTCGTGTCATTGCAGTCAATATTCCCAATGAGCCAGAATTAAATAATGACTGGAGGGCTTATAAAGTCAGTGTTGATCAAATAGAACAACTTACTGGCTATGATTTTCTGTCCTTAGTTTCTCCAAATATTCAGGAAGTAATTGAAGGCAAAGTAGATAACAGTAACAAGTAAAGCAATCTAGTGGTCTGCATCATACACAGTCATTGTCTCACAGCAGGACATAAGATATGATTTGGGCGCTCGCTCGAATGGCAGGGTTTGTACTTCACTCATTTAATACTTAGTCAACTGGGTAATACAGCCCGTCTTTCTCATTAAACCGCCAAGAACGATGAATAAAGTCGCGGTCTTGTGTCCATCGTTCAAAATCTTTCTGGCTTGATGTTGCACGTTTTTCTTCGATGATAGATGCAGTAGTACCAAAACGCGAGGCTAATTGTTCTGCATTGCGGGGTTCAAGCTTGACTGGCGCACTCGTCTGATAAGAGTAGCCGCTTGATTTGTTACGTGATCTTGATGTATTGATACTATTTTGTATTTGTATCAATGCCCCTTCAAATCGTGAAAGTTTGTGAGCTAGTTCTTCGAGTTTACCTTCGAGATTAGTTAATCTTTTTTCTTGCTGATTGTTGGTACTTTCCTCTATACTTTCTTGAAAACTAAAAAACTCTTCTTCAAGTTTATACAAGCGAATTTCTACACTTTCTTCTGTACCCGGTACGTCTCCTAAAATATGGTGTAGCCCTTGGATAACCAAGTCTGTGGCGGTGGTTTTCCGTTCTCTTGCTGCTAGGCGAAGTGCCTCAGTTAAATTTTTGGGAAGTTTGAAGTTAATTGATTCGCGTTCAGTTCTTGGCATTTCTACACGCAGTATATACCTCGGTATAGACAAAGTTTACCACTTTAGCACGAGCTAATCTTGAGCAAGCCAAAGTGCTGTTAGTGGGAGATACAAAAACGTCTTGATATATATTGATGCCTTAATCGGAGCAAGTGTCTTGCCAATCACGCTCGTAACTTTGATTACACCTTTTCTTTCAGAAATCCGGGATAGCATTGCCGGTAGCGAAAAGCATCGCAACATAAATTAACAATCTTCTGTCTTGACGTATCCCTTGGGATAGGGCGAATCCGCGTCAAACAAAGATGTAGAATGGTAAATAAAATGTCCGGGAACAGAACTTTTCAGACATTTTTCTAAATGATGCGGAAGCCTATACTTTTATACCCCTCGTCATCCAAAACATTACTCCCAAGTTGATAATTTCCCACAAAAATACTGAGAATGGGTATTCTGACTCGATCATAAACAGCAAGCCCCCAGATGCCCGTTTTAGCTGTTCTAAAATTCCTAAATTAGTTTAGGACTTGAAAAAAAGTTTGATAGCTGTAACCAAAGCCACTTATGAAACCAGATGGAATCGGGGACAGGTGCGATCGCAGGCATTGCGGCCGTTAGAAGCAATCGCGGTACTTAGCTATATTGACTTAATTGTGTAATCGCGTATTTGTACCCCCCGCGTACTCACATTCATGAGATCGCATTACTCTAACTAAAAGATGTGGGAGCAGTTGATAGCTCGTTGTTGAGAAAAAGGCACAACGGCAACAGCCACGCTGACCATAATTTATGTAATAACTGGCCCCCTCCGGTTGCCCAACTCCTGGTCACTTCATCGAGAGAAGCAAAAATTTTTGTAGTATATTTAGCTACATAATTAAGGTAAAGGCATAACAGAAAAATTATCGTCCCAAAGTGGGACTAGGAGGACAAAAAGGGGGAGAATAGTTTTGATATCGAAAATTACCTTTTTCGCTAACAATGCTATGGATGATACTTCCTATCCCCATAAGCGTGCATTCAATACAGCAAGCGATGATGCTGGATTTAATGACGCGGTGGAGGTATTAAAAAAATCGTTTGAAGCTCCAATTGAGCGTTATTTTGCGTCAACTCCTGACGAGCAGGATGTCATTGCCTTGATGCTTGCCAATATCCGCGCCGCCAGCACGCGGCGCGAATACCAAAAAGATTTGCGGAAATTTTTCGTGGCGATGACAGGTGTTGAGCCAAATGTCGATAGCGTTTTGGAGTTTTTGCACCTGAACGAGAAGCGGGCGGTGGCGGTGGTATTGAAATATAGAGCAAAGCTCTTTGCTGCTGGTTTGAAGGAAGCAACGGTTAACCGTCGCTTGAGCAGCATTAAATCTTTGGTGAAGTTTGCCCGCAAGTTAGGTGTGTGCAGCTATTCGCTCGAAGATGTGGAGTTGGAGAAGGTGAAAGCCTACCGCGATACCACCGGGGTAGATGCCCAAACAATGAGTGCTGTTATCCAGATGATTGACCGCTCAACAGTTCCAGGAACAAGAGATTACGCGCTGTTGCGACTGTTGTGGGAAAATTTACTACGGCGTAATGAAGTTAGTCAATTAAATATTAAAGACTTCGAGCCACACTCTGGCAGATTGCGGATTTTGGGGAAAGGACAAGGCACGAACGATGAATGGGTGAAACTGTCCGCAGCAACAATCAATGCTATCTGTGATTGGTTGCAAGTTCGGAGTAATATCACCGTTTCTTCACCTCTATTTATCTCCCTTGACAATCGTAGCCGGGGGCATCGCCTTACTGGAGACGGCATCCGCAAAATTGTTGTCAATTATTTTGATGAAGCTGACGTGAAAAAACTCATGTCACCACACCGCATCCGCCATAGCAGCGTTACAACACTTTTGGAAGTAACTCAAGGGGATGTGAGGAAGACGCAAAAAGCCAGTCGTCATGTCAAGCTGGATGTATTAATCGTGTACGACGACAATCGCAAACAAGGTCAGGAAGAAATGACAAATTTATTGGCAGATTTGATTGGTGATTAAGCTTTGGAAGAGCCAATAAATTTAATAGCAAATTTAATCCAGGTCTAAGTTCCAAGGGCTTCAGCTTCATAATCATTAAGTTTAGCTATAAATGCTGCTTCATATCGACTAGAACTGAATTCCCACAACCATAAAAAATTGATTTCTTGTATGATTAGATTTTGACATCAAGTTAAAACTTAGTATGCTACTTAAGCTCTGGACTGCCTGCTGAGTTATCGAAGTAGTATTCTAGATTGTTTTTATGTATTTTCTCTCTTGCATTAATCAGATAAATATAGCTACAACCAAATAAATTATTATTTGATTGTATGGTGCAAGCTCCCGTTAAAACTGTTTTTAATCCACAGGGTAAAGAACACAACAATTCTGAGAATTCTATAGTTTCAGTAGCTCCGCAGTTGCCTTATTATGTAGAAGTTAGGACTGATTCTTTAATTACTTTTCTTTTACATATTTATAATTTTCCAGATAGAAAGCTAGTTCAAAAGTGGTTAGAGGCAAGACAACAAACAGGATTTTACTTTGAAATTACCCAACATTTACATCTAGCTTTTGCAGATCAGCGAGACGGAAAAAGTACAAAATATTGGTGGTTTATTTATTATGATGATGTTGAAAAGAAAAGAATAATCAGCAATATTAAAATCCAAGAGCATTTAGTTAAAACTAAAATTGAAAATAACGTAGTCAAAGAAAAACTTTTATGGAATGGATTAATATTTCGGTCTGAAGCAGAAATAAGGATAGCCAAAGCTCTATCTAGTTTAAATATTATGTTTTTTGCTAATGTAAATGGTTTTATGGGTTTAAACGGCTTACCTATTAGTAATCATGATAATAAACAGAGAGAAAAAGCCGAGGTAGATTTTTTAGTATTTCACAATCAAAAGTGCATGATTCTTGAAGTTGACGGAGTACATCACAATAATACATTTCATAGACAATGGGACTGTAAAAGAGATAGGGTATTTTTAAGACAAGGTATTTCTACTGTTAGATTTTCAGCAGAACAATGCTATGAAAACGCCTCAGCAGTTGTTAAAGAGTTTTTAGAGCTATTTAATTAATGACTTGTAGCCTTTAGACTTCAAAGCCCAAAACTATGAAAAGTAGCAGTAACCCAATTCTCAAACTCCAGCCAAGCATCTTCTTCTGATTTATACCACTCGCTTTTAAAAGAGTGATAGGTAGCACGGTACTCAGCTTCTTCGTTGACTACACGAGTTTCGATAATTGGTACAATCTGCGTTTCTTTCATATATTCTCTAAGAACATGACTAATTTAAATGCGATCGCCCTCAGCATTTTTTTCTAGCAGCATCAGATTTTAATCAATTATCTGCCTTCTCATTGACTTAATTTGCAGCATAACTTATATATAGCTTACCCCATGCGATCGCCTGTTCACCGATTACTTCTCCTTTGAGGAGAGTTTGATAAAACAAGGGTAGAGTTTGAGCTACCACTAATGACTACCACCAAGATTCATCTAGTTGTTGGCATTCATAACGTTACTCTGTTGGTATTCTATACAGAGGCCGATTGCTGGCAATTTCGGTTGATTAGTTCTGGTGGTGCAGTGAATGGTTACGCGCAAACTTTACTATACGCCCGAAGCTGCGGAGAAAGCAGGGCGTGAGTGGATTGGACAGGGTAATTAACGTTGCGTGTCTACTGCTCTAAGTCCACTCTTAGAGGTACTGCCCCTCCTTCCACTGTGTTATCAGCACAGTGCCTCACTTTTCGGCTTCAGGTGGAAGGCGGAAGATGGAGGAATCGTAGCTTGCTTCCCGTTCGCGGAGCGTTCCCGAAGGGTAGGGTACCCCTACAGTTACCTGTACCCTGGTTTTCAAAACCAGTTGCCGACCATTTAGCGGCATCTTCCTTAAAGGGGTATCTGAGGAGGCTTGAACTCCCTAATGACTGGTTCCACAAACCAGCGCCGCGACCGCTTTGGCTTCAGACACCATCAGTGGAATCAAGGGGATTTGAACCCCTAACCTCCTGTGTGCAAGACAGGCGCTCTAGCCAGTTAGAGCTATGACCCCATACAGCAGGAGTGGTAGGACTCGAACCTACATCGGTCGATTTAGAAGATCGATGCCCATCCATTAGGCGACACTCCCATAAATTGGTAGCCCTGGCAGGAATTGAAAGAGCGACTTCCTCTTTGTAAGAGAGGCACTCTCCCAACTGAGTTACAGGGCTAAAAGAGCGGACGACGAGAGTTGAAAAGAGCATCTGAAGCTTGGCATACTTCGGTGTTGCCTTTACACCACATCCG
Source organism: Nostoc sp. C96 (assembly GCF_059384975.1). NCBI lineage: Bacteria > Bacillati > Cyanobacteriota > Cyanophyceae > Nostocales > Nostocaceae > Nostoc > Nostoc sp. C96. The sequence goes on from NZ_JBXUHI010000002.1 coordinate 113,463, forward strand.
CATTGAAAAACCTATAAGGTTCAGAGCGATCGACGAGAATCGAACTCGTACCGTGAGTTTGGAAGACTCTGATGCTGCCTTTACACCACGACCGCCTGTTCCCAAAACAGGAGTGCTGCCAAGCTACACCACACCCGGATAATACTGCTGGTGGGAGTCGAACCCACAACCTCTGGTTTCTAAGACCAGCGCCTGCTTCCAGTTGGGCTACAGCAGCATATTGGTACTCCTGATGGGATTTGAACCCACACACAGACTGTTTTTGAGACAGCCGCCTCTTCCAATTGGGCTACAGGAGTATATATAGGCTGGGAAGGAAGGAATCGAACCTTCAAACTTCGCGTTCAAAGTGCGACGGCTTTACCTGTTTGCCTACTTCCCATTGATATTTGGATGCAGGAGTTGGGGTTGAACCAACCTCTCCTTGATTCAGAGTCAAGGCGACTTGCCAATCGTCCATCCTGCAATTAATGGCTGCCCCAGTAAGAGTCGAACTTACAACCTCGCGGTTAACAACCGCTTGCTCTGCCATTGAGCTATGGGGCAATGTGCCAGTCCCCCAGATCCGGATTGAACAGATGACCTCCTGTTCTTCTCCTATCGGAGACGCTACGCGAACAGACAGGCGCTACTACCAACTGAGCTACCAGGGGATAAGGCGAGAACGGAGGGACTTGAACCCCCAACCTTCTCTTTCGTAATCTGAGATGCAATCCAGTTACACCACGTTCTCATAAGGCGGAGAGAGAGGGAGTTGAACCCACAGTGAGACGCTGAATCTCACAACTGTTTAGCAAACAGCTTGCCCTGCCAATAGCAATCTCTCCATAATGGGCCGGGTAGGATTTGAACCTACGAAGCACATAGGCATCCGTTTTACAGACGGCTTCCTTCAACCGGACTTGGATACCGACCTAAATCAACGTTCACTTTGTAGAAATACATCCACAAGGGATGGAGTGAAGGGGAATCGAACCCCTATCCAGCAAGCGTCCGTTTGTTGGTTTCGTTGCTGTCGATCACCATTCGTCACCCCATGAGGCAGTGCAGACGGGACTCGAACCCGCTAATTACACGCTTGAAAGACGTGCCGCTCAGCCACTTCGCTTCTGCACCAAGAGAAAGATTTCTACCACATACAAGTTTGAGAAGCTGTTTTTAACAGCCTCCAGGTTTGGCGGAGGCTGTAGGAGTCGAACCTACTTCGGTTTTTTTAGACCGATTAACCAATATGTAAGCTTCTCGTGTTAGGACACGCGGTAGAACGCACAGACAAGGATTTGAACCCTGACCAAAGGTTTTGGAGACCCTGATGCTGCCGTTACACCATCTGTGCATTTGGTAGCAGTGGCAGGAGTTGAACCCGCATATTCTCGGTTATGAGCCGAGTACCTTGCCGTTAGGTGACACTGCAACGCTTGGAGTCCAGGGCGAGAATTGAACTCGCTGGGGGAGGTTTTGCAGACCAACACCCTACCATTAGGCGACCTGGACATATTTGGAAGCCGTGACGAGAGTTGCACTCGCTTCTCTCTGACTGAGAACCAGAGCGACTTTTCTATTCGTCTACACGGCTACACGGGGATGATGGGATTTGAACCCACGTTCTTTCGCTCGACAGGCGACTGCTTTAAACCGGACTAAGCTACACCCCCACGTTGGGTGGCAATTATTCAGTTTTCATGGTTCTGAGATGTTTGCTCTATGCCTTATTGAGAGGCTGTAGTGCTTCACTACATATATACTACATAATGTATTACAAGGTGTCAAGGGCATACTACAAAATTTTTTTGAGAAGTGAGAGGACATTGTGATGTAATCGAGGTATTGCCCTCTCTGATTGAGTTTGAAGTAAATTACTCAGATTCACTCAGGCGTTGTGCGTTCCAAAATTGTTCAGCAAATGCAACTGCTGGGTGAATTGGGGCTTTGGGCTTGGTTTTCAGTACCATTCCTGCTTCATGTGGCAGACGATCGCTCTTGGTTGAGTTGCATTTAGCGCACGCTGTTACAACGTTGTCCCAGGTATGCTGTCCACCTTTTGAGCGGGGTATTACATGATCAAGCGTTAGATGCTTGGTGCTACCGCAGTATTGGCAGGTGTGGTTGTCTCGTTTCAAAACTTCACGACGGTTTACAGGCGGTACTTTCCAATGGCGTTCGGGATTGCCAACTCTCAAGCGGATGTGTTCTGGTACTTGTAGTACAACACTAGGTGAACGGACTTCCCACTGCTTTGTAGTACCAAAATTCAATGATTCTGCCTGACCTGTAACTAATAGCACGATTGCTCGTTTGATGTTGATACGTGCTAGTGGTAAGTAGTTTTTAGAGAACACTACAACTGAATTTTGTAGTATGTGCGATTGCCTAAAAGGTGGTTGAGCTTCCATAAGTTGATTCACTCCTAAAAAAATAACCCCCGCCTCTGTCCATCAGTGCGGGGGTCAGATAGTTGATACTTTTTGACCTATATCGGTGCTAGAAAACACTTGCACCTCCCGCTTTGAATAAGTTGATCCGGATTCAGCCAACAGGCTAACGCTGCCTCTTGGCCAACGCTTGCAGATTTACCACTAATCAACCGATATGCTCTCTCAAAGGCAAACAGCACAATTGCTCTGCCTGAACCCCTGACAGGTTTGCAATGCACTGCATTATTTGAGGAAGAAGAGAATCTGCGGCTCATCAATTTTTTGTAGTATCTGTAACTTTGAGGAATATTTATATACTACAACTGTAATATATATCTGTCCACTACCAGTGTTAGAGGATATAGTTCGGCAACGAATTTTCCGAAATAGTTAAGCTAGGCGGTGTAGTTCTTATTAGTAAAGCAACTTATAAATAACTTCTATAAATAACTAGGGGAAAATTACCCCAACAAAAGCCCAGTCATCATGGCTGGGTTTTGGTTTAAGGCGATGTCTGACGACAAGCCACTACCCTTCGGGTTCTGCGAAGCAGTACGCGTCTACGCTTGCCTTTTGTGATTATTTTAATACATTTGTATTGTTAAGCTTGATTAAGGCGATGTTTGCGGAAAAATCTTGCGATTGCGATGCCCTCCACAACAAAAAACCCCGGCGTTAAGTACCGAGGTTTAGGGAAGAAGCCTTTTGGGTCGATGAGAGATGCCGATACCGAAATCCACAAATATTAACTAACAGCAATTGCAACCCAAACTAGAGCAGTAACAAATATAGTTGCAATTGCACCTTGGATGACGTAGTTGCGTTGTTCCCAAACTGCTGGATACTCAGCGCAGTATACCTGGGGTTCAGTTGGGTAGTTGTTGAGAACGCCGTCTTCATTAACTGTGGTGTACATAGTTTTTTTATTGCTTGTTCATTAATTTATGTAAATAAATATAACAATATTGTTACAAAAGGTCAACAGGACTTGACACAAAAAGTCTGATAGCGTTAATAAAAGTCGCTAATCAGCAATGGGTTACTCAGGCGAGGAAAGAAAGCGCCGTGCTGGTGCTGTGTTGCAGATTTTGAAGCGAGTCAGGGCAGTTTCTTAGAGGAAATAATAGGCTGATCACCTACAGAGGTATTCTCATCATGATACTGTCAAGGTAATTATCAAGATAAATGACGAAGCAGACAGTCCAGTTTTACCTAGACATTACCTAGATATGAGCAATACAGGGAAAACAAAGAAGCTGGCATCTTTTAACTGTGACCAAAAGATGTGGGAGCAGTTTATCGCTCATTGCCAGGAAAAAGGCACAACAGCAACAGCCACGCTCACCCGATTTATTGAGCTATACCTAGATGGTTCTCTAGATGACCTTGATGTAATTGCTGGTAATCAAGAGCAACGTCTGGACTCTTTAGAACAAAAAATTGAGGGGATAACAGCCCAAATGACACAATTCGCTGATGCGATTTTGAAAATTCAAAATCATCTCAACAACCAACCAAAACGGCGCAATAACTCATACAACAAGAATTCATACTATCCTGGGCAAACTCCCCGTCTTCAACCGCTAACGGCAGAAAATTTAGCTGCAAGACTTAATGTAAATGCAGAAACTATACGTGAGCAGCGAGTTAATCTACCACCACCACTTTTTGTGGCATGGTGCAAGGGCAAGGATAGAGCAGGGTTAGGCTGGGAATTTAACGAAAGTACAGGACTATATCATCCTGTGAGTTAGTTTACAGATGCGGGTAGGGATGCGATGCGATCGCTGTAGACTCAGAAATTTTTTGCTCTCCAGGAGATCGGGGTTAGGCTGGGAATTTAAACAAAATACAGGGTTGTATCATCCGTTAATATAAGTGCAAATTGCGATCCGCTTAATTCTGAGAAGAAAAATGCGGTGATTGAAAAAATCTGGAAATTTGCTTAAAAATGGTGATGCTTAATGTAAACGAAGCTATCTAAATTTTATGCAGTTAATAAATCGCTTTCAGACTTTGATTGCTGTTACTGGCTTGGTTACGTTATTGGGATGTTCACCAGCACTGATTCAATCAATTTCAGCACAAAAAGTTACAACACCATCCCAACCTCAAAATAGTCCTCACTTAGTATTGGGAAATCCTAGCGGGGCAGTTAATAGCACTGCCAACCCAGACAACTACTTAATCATTAGACCACAATACGCTTTATCATATAACCGAGATAAAGGAATTCCCAATTGGGCAGCTTGGCAGCTAAACAAGAATTGGTTGGGCAATTTACCACGTCCGGGATTTACACCTGATACTACATTGCCTAATGGCTGGTATCGAGTCACGCCAAATGACTACAGTGGCAGTGGCTTTGACCGAGGACACATGGTTCCTGCCGCCGACAGAAACAAAACACAACAAAACAGCCAAGCAGTATTTTTGATGACCAACATCATTCCCCAAGCCCCAGACAACAACCAAGGGCCTTGGGAACAACTAGAAAGCTATAGTCGGGGTTTAGCCAAACAGGGTAAAGAACTTTACATATACGCTGGTAGTAGCGGTGTTGGGGGTACAGGGAAAAATGGCGCAAAAACCACAATCGCTAATGGTAAGGTGACTGTTCCGGCCAGAACTTGGAAAATAATTGTTGTCCTGGATAAACCAGGGTTAGGTTTAAAGGGAGTGAACAAAAATACTCGTGTCATTGCCATTGATATGCCTAACACGCAAGGAATTAAAAATAATAAGTGGACTAAATATAGAACTTCAGTGAAGAAACTGGAAGAAATTACAGGCTATGATTTTCTCTCGAACGTACCAACAGAAATTCAGGGATTTATCGAAGCTAAAGTTGATAATGTTAGCGTTAATTAACTCAAACTCAAATAATTAATTCTAAGTTTCGATAAGTTTAGTAGCAATTCCGGCTAAATCGCCTGTGGGAGTTTCGCCAAGAAGATAAGCATCAATTTCGATGTTTCCGAGGCGATACACCTGCGGGTTTTTTAATGTCGCAAAAATCGTTTGTACAAGCTTTTGAAATTTGGTAACTGTAGCCCTTTCTTCATCACTGTGCCAGTCTTGGGGAGTAGTTGCAACAGTAAAAAAATCATCAACTGATAGCATTTCTACAGGTGTATCCTGTGGATGATTGGTCTGTTGTATAACTTTTTGGGGTGTGATAGGAGGTGTTAATGACCACAAAAAAACTTCAAACGGGTAATCAGACTCACTCATCATGAGTAAACCGTTCGCTGCTGTACGAAGCTGTTCTAAAATTTCTGAATTAGTTTGAGTCATAAGCCATCATCATAGAGCGATCGCTCCATTAACGCTATCATCCCAAAAGCTGAAAAACCCTACACAGTATCATCCATCCAGCCGCATTCAGGGCAATCCCAATGTACCCGTGCTGTGTAATCTCGGTCAAACGTAAAGCCGCACTGGGGACACTTACCAGTAAATAAAGGATGGGTATCTAGCAGCTCTAACTGTTCCTCCGGTGTCCGCCGATGTTGTGGTTGCAAGATTAGTTCGCCGTTGTAGGTTGCCCCGTCCGGTTGCCATAGTTCCTCTCCTTGAGCGTTGGGGTCTTCTCGAAAATCCAAACAGCTATCACCGTCAACCCCCTTTGGGTGGACAGCACAGATGAGGTGGGGATTGTGGGAGTAGAGAAGGCAGCGATCGCACTCTGGGATTTTTGGCATAGCACCAGTGTACTGCGCCCCAAAGAGCGATCGCTATTGCAATTCATGAATCAACCTCTCTTGCAATCGGGTATATCGCTCCTGGGACTTTGTAGAACGAACGCACATACTGATTGCCTTGTTACTGCCAATAATAATCGCCAGTGTCTTGGCACGGGTTAACCCTGTATAAAGTAAATTTCGAGTCAGCATCATGTAATGTTGCGTATACAATGGAAAAATTATTACTGGGTATTCTGAGCCTTGCGACTTATGGATACTCACGCTCCAGGCTAAAGCCAGTTCATTCATGTCAGCATAATCATAAGTAACATCACGCTCTTGGTACTGTACGATGACTTCCTGTTCTTCAGTATCTATTGTGGTAATAAATCCTACATCACCGTTAAACACTTCCCGTTGATAATCGTTGGTGAGTTGAATTACCCTGTCACCAATTCTAAAAATAGTCCCACCCCTGGTAATTTCAATTTTTTCAGGACTAGGTGGATTAATTAACTGTTGCAGTACGTTATTAAGATTGCGTGTACCGACTAATCCCCGTGACATGGGGGAAAGCACTTGTACATCAGTAGCAGGGTGAAAACCAAGCCGGGGGATGAAATCAGCAATCAACTCACTAATTGCCTGCACTCCATGTTCTGGCTCAAACCCTCCACCATGCCACAGACAATCAGATTGAGGTGTATCAGAAATTGATTCGATATGGGGATATTGCCCCCGGTTAATTTGGTGGGCGGCGGTAATAATTTTGCTAGTAGCAGCTTGACGAAATACTTGGGTAAGTCGCACTACAGGCACTTTTCCCGAATTAATTAAATCAGCCAGCACGTTACCTGCCCCTACCGATGGCAATTGGTCAATATCTCCTACTAACAATAGTTGGGCATTTTCGGCAACAGCTTCAACCAAAGAGTATGCCAGAAACAAGTCAAGCATACTGGCTTCGTCTACAATAATTGCACTATAAGGTAACGGGTTAGTGCGATCGCGTTTAAAACTGCGCGTCTTGGGGTCAAATTCTAGTAGGCGGTGAATGGTTTTCGCTTCTAGCCCAGTCATCTCGCCTAATCTTTGGGCAGCGCGTCCAGTTGGTGCAGCCAGGGCAATTGATTTACCCATTGCCTTCCACAAGGAAACAATGGTGTGAGTGGTAAAAGTTTTGCCCACACCAGGGCCACCTGTAATGACGGTGAATCTAGAGTAAGCTGCAACTTCTACCGCTTGTTGCTGTTCGGGTGATAGTGAAACTTTGCGGCTACTGCTATAACGCTCTAGCCAAGCGCGGACACGGGGAATATCAGGATTGATGGGGTGGGTGAGCCGTTCGCGTATTAATTGGGCTAAGTTTTGTTCGGTGTGGAAGTAGGTAGGCTTGTAGCAATTAAGTGTTTTATCGGCATCACGTTCTCTAATTAGCTCATTTTTGAGCGCCATATCTTTGATAACTTGAGTGATGGCATCTTCTTTTGGTTGATGGTCAGCAGTAGTGAGCAGTTTAATTACTTTCTCAATCAGTTCAGTCTGTGGCAAGTAGCAATGCCCATCTTCTGCGGCTTCACTTAATACATGGGTCATCCCAGCACAGTAACGAAACTGGGAATCTGCGGGAACGCCCAAATTCCGGGCAATCTTATCAGCAGTTAAAAAACCAATACCATAGATATCTGCTGCTAACTGGTAAGGATTATGGGTAACTGTATCTATGGATTTATCGCCATATTGCTTGTAAATTTTAACTGCGTATGTTGTAGAAACGCCGTGGCTTTGCAGAAATACCATCACTTCTTTAATAGCTTTTTGCTCATTCCAAGCTTTTTGAATCATAGCAATGCGTTTTTTAGCAATGCCATTAACTTCTGCAAGTCGTTCAATTTGGGTTTCAATAATCTCAAGGGTAGATAGTCCAAAATGAGCAACTATCCGTTTAGCAGTTACAGGGCCAACACCTTTAATTAGACCGCTACCTAAATACTTCTCAATTCCTGTAAGGGTAGCAGGTTTGGTTTCTTTATAATTAACAACTTGAAACTGCAAACCATACTGTGGGTGTTCGCGCCAAAAACCAGTTAATTGCAGCGTTTGTCCTGGTTGGATATCTGCAAAGCTACCAGTAATCGTAGTGAGTTCCTTCGCACCAGGGCGTTGTAAACGTGCCACTGTGTAACCCGACTCTTGAGAGTAATATGTCAGACGTTCCACTACTCCCGTAATCAATTCATGTTTGGGAGTGGCGTTGATTTGCTGCTGACTTGGTAGGGGTGTGGTGGACATCACTTTTAGGAAACGGCGCAGCCATTATACTCGATAGTGTTTTAGAAGTAATCGAGTTAGCTTTATATAGTATTTATGTACTATATAGTAAATTATGGAGAATAGCGATGGCTGTGCCAACGTTAAGGGCAAACTTAGCGTACAATGCAACCCGTTTTGGTATGGTGATGCCAATATTATGTGTCATAGTCAAACAGGTGTTTCTTCAACGCTATTTATTCTCATATTTACTATCAATAAAAAGTACTTTTACTTCACAGTCATTCTATTTTCAATAGAAGTATTTATTGCTGTTTTTGTCAATGAAAGCTTTATCCGTCCTTTTATCGGCGATGTTTCTGACTGCTGACTTCTGAGTGCTGAATTCTTACGTAAAAGGTTAAGTTTTGACTGGATTATAGATAATATGCTTTAGCATTTTTTTGGGGAGTAAGACACATCATTTTCTCAGGATTATCGAGGCATTTTCTCAGAATTATAGAAACGATTGCTCCTATACTTATTTTCAGGATCAACATAACTTTAAAGTTTAGTGTTCTATTATGTTTAGGTTAAAAAAATTCACAGCAATTGCAATTTTAGTCTTTGCAGTTATAATTTTAGGATTTCCATCCCAGACTCAAGCTGCATTTTCCCGTTCAAGTTGGATAGAAAATCAAATCTATCAATATAATCATCCCTTTGCCTCGCAATTACCGCAAGAATTAGCAACAAAGATGCAAAAGATGGCAGTTAGTCCTTTTGCTTTTTATCGAGGGACTGCTCACATCTTCTATAGTGATATGCAGACATTACCAAGTTCAGCATTTGTCAATTCTTCAACAAGAGCTATTTGGTTAGAAGGTGATATGCACCTACAAAATCTTGGGGGGATGCGGGATGCCAATGGTAACAATGTTTTTGATACCAGCGATTTTGATGAAGGTTATCTCGGCCCCTACGTCTGGGATTTACGCCGGATGGCGGTTTCAATTCTTTTAGCGGCGAAAGAAAATGGACTGAGTTCTAATGATGCTCAGGATGTGGTGCGGAATTTTGTGGATACTTATCTCAACAAAATGGGGGATTTTAAGGGAACGAATGACGAATTATCTTACCGTTTAGAATCGAGTAATACAAATGGTGTTGTTAACGATTTAATTCAAAAGACTGCCGCCAACAGTCGTTCTAACTTTTTAAGCAAGTATACACTAATTAATACTAGTGGAGATCGCCTCTTCCAGACTACTTCTGAACTTCAACCTTTATCTAGCAGTACCTATTCAGCTATTAGTGCTGGGATGAGTAGCTACATTACTTCAATTGCTAGTAGTAAGCGTTACAGCAATAGTTATTATATTGTCAAAGATATTCGTCTCAAATTAGGCTCAGGAACTGGTAGCCTCGGCAGATATCGATATTACTTGCTAATTGAAGGCCCAACTTCTGCAACCAGTGACGATGTGATTTTAGAAATGAAGCAAGAAACTAGCAGCGCCGTAGCTATAGCTGTGCCAGAGTTGTTGCCGAGTTCTGTGTATAGTAACCATCAAGGTGCAAGAGTCAGCATTGCCACGAAAGCGATGCTTGCCAATACTGATCCTTTAGTTGGCTACACTACAGTCAACAATCTCTTTTTCTTTCTACGTGAGAAATCGCCCTACCAAGAGGATTTTGATTACAAGTTGCTCACAAGCAAATCAAAATTCCTGGATGCAATGGGATATGCCGGGAAAGTGGTAGCTAAAAACCATGCTATCTCTGACAAAGATTACAATAGTGCAATTGTTTCCTACAGTGTGGATAAAGAAGTCACAGATGTTGTGGGTAATAACACTTCTGCATTTAAAAATGAGATTGTCAACTTTGCCTTAGACTATGCCACTCAAGTTGAGTATGACTATGCAAGTTTTGTTAGTGCTTTCAACCGAGGAGCAATACTCTACTAAAGCAATTTACCGCCGCTCTCCTCGCGCCTCTTGTGATAACTTTTCCTCTAAGAATTTTTTGGAGGGCGATCACCACTAACTTTGTGTCAGTTGTTCTATGAGTTGCAGTATATGTTTTTCAATTTGCTCAAGGGCAACTGTAGCAGAGGTTTTATCGATATCGTGAACCAGCCAGTATTCGATTGTCTCTGCCCAGTGGGGAAAGCGTTCATTCATCAAAGGACGGTGTTCTAATTCATCTAAGGCAATAACTCTAGTAGCTGACTGAAAATCTTGCTCACTGGCTGGCATTGGAAACCGTTCATCATCTGGTAGGTTTACCAAACGCACAGCTAAAGCCTCAGCCGCATACTGGGAAATTGCCCCCACATTGTTTACACCGCGCTCAAGTGCCAAACCTCTAGAGTCGGCTTGCCAATCTAAACCTTGTTTGGTAGCCAACCAATTAAATAGGTTTTCGGCAAAGCGGCTGCGGTAGTAGTTGCCTGTACACAAGAATAAGATTTTATTCATTTGACCAAATTTTACTAAGCCTATGGGCTTTGTACTGGTAAATGGAAGAATTTGCAAGATATTCAGGCTACTTTTCACATGGTTGCAATGGGGTAATTTCTTCGCTTGATTGGGAGGAGCGATCGCCTGTCTACTACATTTCCGCTAAGAACGCCATCGCCTATGCTGGGCTTTAAGAGCGATGCCTACTGCCACCTTTTCCTCTAAGAATTTACTCTTCAACAGCACTTACAAAATCTTCTTACTCAAAGCAAAGAATTTTACTCATAAGAATCATATTGCGTATATTAACTGATGAATAGCCCGCTTTAGCATGGTTAATATATAGCAAATAATATAGCACCTGCTACTTAAAGTAGAAGGTAAAGTATCAAATTTAAATGACTATTAAAAAACCCTTGGCTATCAAACAGCCAAAGGTAGGGCAGATCATTCGTGATTTGCGGCTTTCTGCTGGGCTTACGCAAGAACAGTTCGCAGCAACTCTAGGTGTTAAATATTCAACGATTAACCGTTGGGAAAACGGACACTCAACGCCGTCGCCTTTAGCGATGAGCAAGATTGAGGGGATGTTAGAGGCAATGGGCGCTCAAGGGCAGGATTTGTTGGCTAAGTATTTATCGAATTAGTTTTTGGCTTCAGTTTTGTGTGGGCAATGAGTTGTACTCATTGCAGATTTAACCTGCCCAAGATTAATGGCAATAGATACACAGCAAGGATTTTGGAGAAACAACTTTTGAGTCTAGGGAAACACAGGTATGAAGGGGCGACTACTCCAACTAGATGATGTCAGGCTCTAGGTACAATATGAGAAGTAATTCATTAAACTCAAACATAGAAATTAGCGGTCAACCTGGTTTAGTGTGGGGGAATATAATTGTTCCCACTGCTGGCAGGTCAAAAATTCGGATTAAAATTGCTGGTGATTTACTGCAAAGTAACATTGATTCAAGTTACGGACTAGAGAAAAAGGATATTCAAACTAGAATTCAGGACATTAAATCTATAGAAATTTCCTCTGGGCCACTTGCTTGGTTATTGGTTCTAGGAGTTGCAACGCTCTTTTTATATGGTCTTGGGATTATATTCATTATTCTTTACTTCTTTATTAAGCAACGCTGGATGATAATTTATACCAGCACCATCAGTATTATTGTGTTCTACAAAAAGCCCCAAGATGTAGAGCAGTTTAGGTCTACTGTGTTGGCACTTGCCCGTCAAATCAATTCACCACCTGTACCCAAAACGCAGACTGCCCCACCGCCACCGCCTCGGATGCCTAGTAAAACTACTATTCAGTAGCTTAAGCATGAAGATTTAGCCGCACCCATTCAAGTGAGGATATCTAGCAACCGACTGCACACGGTTATCTTGTGAATTTAGATAATAAGGAATCGTAATTATGGATGAAATTGTTAGAAAATTAGCAGGTGTTGGATTACCAGCCGTTATACTTCTTATCACAATGGCAACGACTGGTTTAGCTGGTGCTGCTGCCATTACTGCGGCATTGGCTATGTTAGGGTCAGGCGGAATGATTGGTGGTGTTGTATTACTTGGAATCATAGGGTTAGCATCAGATGCACTAACCAAATATGGATTGACAGCACTACTCCAGGGAATTTATCAAGAGAGAAAAGCTAAAGGTGAATCTTTGAATAACCTCTGTAGAGAAATTGATGGTTTACCAATCACTAAAGAATTGAAGCTAATTATTAAAGAACATATCGGTTGCATTTAAGTTTATTGCGATCGCTGTTCTCATAAGTTATCAAATGCCATCACTGCCACATTCTTAGAGGAAATCTACCAAACAATGACCGCAAATTTATAGAAAAGCCAATACTACGCGAAGGCCTCAATCTTGACCCTGTATTGAAAAATTTGATTGTAATTTGTCAGCCTAACTGTACAAACTACAAGGTGACACAACAAGAGTGGCAACGTGTACATGAATTAAAAGGATAATAATTCTCAATTGTCTATGAAAACTTTGCAACAGTCACAAACTCTAAGAGCAGCATTTCAAGAAAAAATAAATACTAAAAAGTCAGCCAAACATCAAGAAATTCACCAAGTTTTAGGCAACGGTACATTAGGTAATCTAGGTTCATTTATATATGAATTTAAGCAAGCCAAAAATCAACTTCAAGGTAGTGTTGGTGAGTGGGGTATCTCTGCAATCTTTCAATGCTTCCCAGATACTTGGGTAATGTTCAATAATGCTTTAATACCTACTAATAACACAGGTGGTTTAACTGAGATAGACCACTTAATTATCGGGATAAAGGGCATTTTCTTGTTGGAAATTAAGACTTGGAAGGGTTCATTTACTGCATACAACGATAAATGGAAACGTCGAGAAGGTCATAATTGGGTAGAAATATCTAACAGTCCTACTTCTCAAAGTGCTTACCATCAAAAAATGTTTAGCCGATGGATAATTTCTGTAGTTCCCAATCTCTCGGATAATTTCGTTTATGCTCCTGTGGTGTTTCCTATAGCTAAATGGTTAGGAGTTAATAATTGTTCAGTACCAGTTTTTCAAAGTGTGCCTGCACTGTTGCAAACGATAGTTAACTGCCCTGATTGCTTGACAGAAACGCAAATACAGTTAATTGCTGAAGCTGTCGCTAATTATAAGATTCCTGAAAATACTACCCCAACACCTAAACCAATTCCTAAATCAAAACTTATTAAACGTCAGAATTATAATAGTTAATTTTAATTAATATGAGTGTGAAAACACAAGAGAAAGTATCAATGAATGGCTATATATAAGAACTCAAACAGGATTTTATAAAGAATTATCGTCTAATTTACATTTAGCATACGCTGACCAACGTGATGGACATAATACACAACACTGGTGGACATTATATTTTGATGATAGTTATAAACAAAATATTTCAACTAATATCAAGATTGAAATTCATTACGTTAAGAGTAAAGATTCACCAAATAATAATAATTCAGATTACCAATGGGGTGGTTTAAATTTTCGGTCAAAAGCAGAAGTTAGAATAGCACACGCCTTACACAGTAAAAAAATTTTATTTTTTGCTAACAGTCGTGCTTATATGGATTTAACTGATTTACCTATTTCTAACATTAATAATAATCAATTAAAGGAAAGAGTAGAAATAGATTTTTTGGTTTTCTATAAGCAAAAGTGTATGATTTTAGAAGTTGATGGAGAACATCATCAGCAAGCACCACAAAGAACTAGAGATTATAGAAGAGATAGAGTCTTATTACGTGATGGTATTCGGACTGCTAGATTTGAGGCTAGTGAGTGTTATAACCATCCTTTAGAAGTTGTTACCGAATTTTTGAATCTTTTTTAAAATTAGGAAATTAGGCAATTTTGATACTTACACTTACTTAGGCGTAGTCTAGCGCAGTGCAAATTTACCTGCTGTTTGGAGATAGCATTAAAGAAAGTTGCAGTTAAAGCTGCATGATTAAAATTAGTTATTCATACTGAATCTATATGTTGATTGTCATGCTTACAGTAGGATAAACTTAGACTTGCTTAAGCGAAATTTAGCTTGGCACTATATTTCAAAAGAAAAGATTAACTTTATGAAACTACAAAATCAAATAAAAAAATTTACAAGTATACTCAGTTTAATTTTTATATTTAATGCAGCCTTTAATATAACTCCATCATTGGCTCAAGAAAAATGTGGGAATACTGAACCTGTTGAAGCTAGTAAAACCACTAGAACAGTAAAGTTAAATAAATTTGGCATTAAAATTAAAATTCCCTCTAACTTTAGAACATTACTTCGTAATAACGGTTCTATAAGCATTCTCGTATCCCTGGATTCATTTGAAGCAGTTAGATGTAAGGCTCCTCATGGCATTTACTACTTCAATATTAAACTGTTACCCAATCCTAAAAAATTATCTTTAGTAGAACTAGCTAGAACTTCTTATAGTATGGCTTTAGGCCCACCAATCAAACTACATAACTATAGGCTGAATAATATAGAAGCATTGGTTATAGATGCTCAAGGTGCTTATGGTGCTTATGGAATTTTTAATGTACCGCAAAAGGGTGTAGTAGAAATGAGTACTGTTTGTGATTGTGAAGTTGATAAAAATGATATCATAAGCTATCTGGAAGTAACTGAATTAATCTAATAGTAAATATCAGAAAAATATTTCTGCACAACTTAGTTTGTGTAATGCGATCGCCCTGCTGCAAATTCTTAGAGGAAAAATCAAGTATGCGATCGCTCCTCCCAATTTACCCGCCGTTTGGAGAAAGTCTTGCAGCATAATTCTTAGAGGACAAGCGATGCCTCTAGCAACCTAACGGAACGCTCCCAGTCCTTTACGACCTGTATATTATTTAATAAGTGTTAATTCTATCTGTATGATGCAAGATTTAGAGATACTTGACATTGTAGATGAAAGTGATTGCGTTATTGGACAAAAGCCACGCTCAGAAATATATAGTCAAGGGCTGTGCAATTTTAGAGTTGTCAATGCTTTTGTCATTAATTCATTAGGACAACTTTGGATACCGCGCCGTTCTGCACAAAAACGAATTTTTCCCCTTTGTCTTGATGTCAGTATGGGTGGTCATGTAGAAAGCGGAGAAACTTACGAAGATGCTTTGCAACGTGAACTCGAAGAAGAATTAAACTTAAATTTAAACATGGTTAATACGCAGTTATTGGGTTATTTAACACCATATAAATATCAAGTGTCTGCTTTTATGAAAGTTTATGAAATCACATTAGATTGTGAACCAGATTATAATAAGAATGATTTTATTGAAAGTTTTTGGTTATATCCTTCTGATTTAATAGAATGGTTGAATAAAGGTGAACCTGCAAAAAGTGACTTGATTAAACTTGTGCAGATGTTTTATGCAAATTAATCTCGAATTTTGATGACTAAATTTTGTATAAAGATTCTGAATTTCCTCAAACCCCATCTAATTTGGTATAACAGCGATCGCCCTACCTGATTCTTAGAGGAAAATTTCTGAGCGATCGCCTCTCTCTCACTCACACCTCCAAACCCTGCTAAAATCCGTGTATTCAACACATCAAATACCATGTCTGGCAAAGGATTTGGGCAATCCCAACCTACAAAAATCGATAAACTTATTGAATCGGCGGTGCGTCACTGCCAAAAGCGACACCCAGAAGCCTTAGACACAATTTTTGACAATCTGCCTGTAAAGCTCAACAAACAGGTATTAGATGGTACAGTTGCCGCTTTAGAAACAGATATTGATGCCTTGAGTTGGCTATGTGGTTATTTTGCATCTGAAATTAACCGTAGTGAGGATAACCAGAAGCCTCGCCATTCTATTACAAAGCTTAGTAAATTGCTCATTACATCGGGGATGAAACCCTTCTGTGATTTTGCTCCTTACCCTGGTTGTCGCATTGTCATACTTGATACTGATAAGTTTGAATCGCTACCAGAGGAAGTTAAAACCATAGTACAGCAAGCTTTTAATGTAACGGAACAGTCTGGTGAAGAAGCACAACGGATAAATGATGCCTTGCTCCAAGAACTAACCGTGACCTAAGAGTAGTGAATAGATGCGACCATGACCAACATCCACAACCTCGGCATGACCGATACCGAGTATGCCCAGCTACTAACCCAAGGCTACGACCCCAACCTAGAACGCCAGTTGATAGAACTGGGTGAAAGTCCAGAGCAAGCCAGGAAACTAGCGCGAGTAGCTGGGACTGACACAAGACAAGCCACCACAAACAGATTCAGGAGTGGGAAGAGTTTATGACAGTTTGGGAAGATTAGCTTTAGGGAAAGCGATCGCCCTCGTCACTGCAAGACTTTGCTATCAATCGGTAGTGAGAATTCACGAGACCATATTCATTCCAAGAACCAAAATAATTTCTGGCATCAATTCCTGCCACTTCCAGAGCAATCAGAGTATTCGCTGCTCTAGAACCTTTAAAACAGTAGACGTACACAATAGACTCTGAAGTAATACCTACTGACTGACAAATTTCTAAAATTTCCGCTTTTGAGCGAAACATGGAGATTTCCGATTCAGAATTCATAAACCGATGCCATTCTAACCATACAGCGTTGGGAATTCTACCTTTGCGAGGACAAAAATCAACTGCATAGGGCGAAGAACTCAACCCAAGCCATTCAGGGCGATCGCGCACATCTAATTTAATAATTGCTGGATTGTCAATTGCTTGCAACATCTCGGCGGTAGTCACTATCATCTCAGCTTTAGGATGCAATCTAAATATGCTGCTTTCACGTAATGGTATTTCATCAGTTACAGGTAATTCCGCCCTCAGCCATGCTCTATATCCTCCATGTAAAATAGATACCTGAGTGCAACCCAAATACTTTAGTAAGAAAGCTGCTCGACAAGATTGACCATAACCTTTATTTAAAGTATCTTCATAAACAATTAACCGTTCTGCACCCGATATTCCCAGTTTGCTCATAATTTGTGCAAAATACTCTTGCAATTTTTTTAATCCGGCTGGGGAGGAATTCTCTAAAAGATAGGTAAAAAAATCTCTAATATTTATGGATTTAGGAATATGAGAAATACTATAATCTTCTGGACTTCGCGTATCGATAATGACCGCCTGGGATGACTTTTGGGCTAACAAAGACATGAGTTCTTGAGGAGAAATGAGGAGTTGTGTATTCACGCTTTCATGCTTCTGTTATCGTACCATTAGGCATTATCGCGCTCGGTTGATTTGCGTTTTGGAATGCAAATCACAGAAGAATGAATGTTGAATGTTACGAGAGAACTTTTGTAGCTATGTTGTTTGAAAATTGACCAAATCAATACAAATAAGCTTGCGCTTTTGGTCATCATTTTAGGTGTAATGCGATCGCTCAAATTCTTTAGAGGATGTTTGGAAAGTCAAAAAAGCTCAAAGTAACGATATTCTATCAGCAGATAAAAATGCGACAGTGTGATTATGTGTTTTATCTATACCTAACTAGTATGAGAAACGCTATATAATTGAGTATAGTAAGCATATAATTCTGCCATTTCACATTCGAGTTCCCAGGATAAATGTTTAAAGTCAGGTACATTCTCTTCTAATTCGCGCGAGTAGGTGCTTGGTTCAACGCTAATTATCTCTGTTTCTGGACTTACCTCAACAATATAATTCATTCTAGAACACATAAGCATTCCTGCTGTTAAACATACTTTTTTCTAGTTATATCTTCCTTCTGAAAATTTCATTATTTAAAGTCACTCAAATTTTTGTAAACAAGTTTATCAGTTTTAATATAGCCATTGTAGACTTTAAGATATTTCTAATATTGAGTTATATTTTTTAAAGTTATTAGTTGTAGGCTGGGATAATATGGATATACTTGATGGGCTTTATATTCTGAATGAAAATAAACAACCTGTTGCACCAAAAAGTCTTAATCAATGGTCTGATTGGCGGAAAGATGAGAAAAATATACAAGTAGCTTTAGATACCTTTTCTTGGGAAGGGTATCTACAATTTTTTTAGGAAAGGATTTTTCTAATTTCCCTAATCAAGAACCACAGCTTTTTGAAACTATGGTTTTTGGAGGTGAATACAGTGGTAAATTCTGGAGATATTCAACTTGGGAACAAGCGGTTGCTGGACATCAAGAAGTGTGTATGATAGCTATTTGAGCTTATTTGTGAAAAAAATCTAAACTTCTAAGAATAATCCTAAACTAAAAAAATATAGTTGTAAAATTGGTAACAATTCAGCAATAATTTTTTCTTAATATGGCAAGAATTAAGCACTCAGGAGCCAAGATACAGAATAGAAAATTACCTAAGTATAATTAATAGTTTGATTTCTCAACTTACACCTAGTTTTTCTCACTATTATGACGAATGTATTATTAAAAATTTTCTCATTTTAGTTTTAAAGAAAAGCAATGACAGTTCATGACTTAACTGCACTTTTAGACGGTGGCAGTAACTAACCAATCGCACATCACAGATTTACACCCATTTGCAAAATTAACAGCCACCATGCAATGCCCTAAGTATCCATTCCAAAATGGCTCACCCTCAGCCACGCCGACACTCTCCCCAATTTTGTCAACCATCTGTTGATAAAATTCCCCTGCATCTTCTAGACCTTGTTGTAATTTTAGCTTTAACCCAGTCCACAGCTTTGATTGGTTGGCTGTCTGTATTTCGCTATTATGAAGCGATTCAATATTGTCAGGCTTTATTGGGTGTTCCATACCCAAGTGATTTTTATATATATAAGAAATACTATGAGGGTGTGGAACGCTATCCAAATGCTGATGGTGACACAGTTGAGAGAATTTCTGGAGTTGGTGCTGTTTGGGCAGGTGTCAGATGTTCTTGATGTGAATCACTGTTTTGGATTGCTGTTGCAAGTGCTTTTTCTATGACTCCTGCCAAAGTTGGTGTTGGGGCCAGTTTGTCTATGTGAGCCATGATTGCTTGTAGCATTTCCCAATGCTGGCGATTTAGTCGATAAACATGACCTTTTTTGCGAGTTTTTGTACTTTCGCGCTCAATAGACAAGGTATCCAGAATTGACCCAAGTATTGCACTATTGCTGACTTTAAATGAGCCATTCTCGCTTTTCTCTAACGAAACTGTAAATCCTAGTAGACGTTTAATACTGTCTCTATGCTCTCGTGCTAGGTCTGCCACTGCCACAACTTCAGAAGAATTATTGGTGTACCTCCATCCTTGAACCAGTTTCTCGATGATTTCAGGAATACCTAACTCATGAAGTAATTGCCGCTTTGCTGCATAAAAACTCTGGTCGCCGATATCTGGGTTATATTGGCGATCTGTGAGGTCGTAAGCTACAGCTGTCTGCTCGTCACCAAGCAACACTTTCAGCATTTTTGCACCGCGAGTCAGGTTCTTAGTACGTTGCAATTTGACAATATCCTCTGTAATCTCCAGCCCAGTGTCCCGGTGCAGCCGTGTTTTTTCTAGTCGGTTACGTTCTGTGCGGTTGAGGTTGCCATTGTTGATCATGGCTTTCATAAATTCTGCCTCACTCATTAGTTCTGCCTGGGCAATCGCCTGATTTTGGCCGATTTTATTTTTTGTTTCTGTACTAGATAAAAGTTACCCTCATTAGTAGTCATTGGTTGCTCATCGTGGTCGTTTGACTCAATTTTCAAGGTAAAACCAGCATCTACCAATAAATCATGTAACGTAGCGGAGGGATTTGCAAGACTTGCATTCGCACGAGCAATAATGCCTAGCTTGTGTTGAATCCAGGGTAAATCATCAGGGCTAATGTCACCTTTAGCAGTTGGTAAAATTCCCTGTTCTGTTAAGGGGCCTATTTGGTCAATTGATACAATTAATTTATCGGTATCTTGCACATTTTTCAATAAATCTGAAAGTAAAATATCCTGATTAATTTCTAATCTTCTACGTTTGGGATTTATCCAAACTGTTATTTCACATTCGAGACGATAACGAAAAAGCATTTGAGTCGATCCGAAGACTGCAAAACATCACCAGAAAAGAAAGCATAACATTTTTTAAAGTGGGGCTTCTCAAAACTTAATGCTGTTCCCATTGTCATCGTATAACCTAGTATTTGATAATCTGGATAAATTTCATCAGCTTTTTGAATTAATTCTTTAATTCCTGGTTCATTACTGTTATCACCATGAGCAAAAAACATAGATTTATCAGGAATTCCTGCTGATAATAATTGCTGTTCAATGGCTAATAAATCTGTTTTATTCTCACAAGGTATGATGATGTTATGACCAGCTTTGGCAGCATTAATTAATCGAGTTAGCACTTCATCTTTATATTTATTACAGTTAAAAACTATTGGTTGACGATTAATTCCTTTTTTGCCTTTATGGTGAATAATAAAAGCTAGGTGATTATCACCGCGTACTTGTTCAATATAGTTTAAAGTTTCATCACATAAATCACGGTCACTACCAATGACATAAACAGCATTTTTTATCAGCCATTCTAGCTTAACTCGCGCTTTCACTCTTAGTGTACCTTTCAGGTTGCTATTAGTTTGAATTGACCTCAAAACCTGCTCTATTTCATCAAGAATTAAGATAAATGGTTCGTCTTTAGTCCATCTTTGGGGGTCAAACATGGCAGCTAAAGAGATATCTGTAATAGCTAATCTAGGAGCAGATGTTACACCTAATTGTAAATCTTTTAATTCGTGATGATGGAAGCAATCAAACTTAGGAGCAGTGTTAGAAAGTAAGGCATTTAAATGAGCGACTTGGATAATTTTATGTGACCACTGCCGACACCAAGCACTTAGTAAAAAGCTTTTACCTATACCCCAATCACCTTTTATACCAATGATTCCCGGCGGTATACTTTGAAGTTGAATTGAAGGGAGAAACCCATTTTCAATGCTGATTTGGGCAGTCCGCGTCAAGTTAAATTTAGCAATATGCTGACGTTGAATTTCGTATTGGGCTTTCGGGTCTTTTTGCCAAAATTCTTCTGTTTCTTGAGCAACTTCATTTGTAACTACTACGGTATCCCTGCAAAGTGCTATTTCAGTGTTGAGTGCTTGAAGTAACTCATTGTTTGGTATTACTTTTGCTGCAACCCAATCAGCAATGTCACCACCAGGAGGACACTGCTGCCATAATCTTAATGGGTCAATTACAATAAAAGGAAGCTGAATCTTAGCTGCTGCAATTGCCAACTTTTGAGCCTTTTTCCGACCCGGTTCGTCATTGTCGGGGAAATACACAACACCAACAACACCGCAATCTTTAATTTCTTGCAGCCCCAGCAAAAGCAATTCTATCAGATCAGCTACCACCCTGGAAAGTAAAACTCACTAATTGAAGAACCGAACGAGTAATGTCAACGCACTTCTCACCCTCGTTTCCTAATACCCATTTGCCTGCACCAAAGGAGCGTATTTCATCAATACGGTAAGGATGCCAAGTTTCATCTCCCTTGCCTTTCTCTACTTCACCATCAGCAGTGCGGTGGTGAGGTATTGTTATCTTACTACCGTCTGGCTTTTCAATTCTCAGCACCCACTGATTAGGAGAATATGGGTAGGTGATTTCAAAATTTCTACCTCTGGTCACTCTCTTAGGTGGGCTAACTGGATGCGGTAACGTGGAAAGTGCGATCTCGCCTTTTGGTATTGGTGCAGCAGCTGGTAATTTTGGCGTTTGTGCTACACGCTGAAGTTTTTTATTGATATGAGGAGGGTGTAGAACAGTTCCACCTATTACTTCCGCCCAAGGGCGAATAGCTTCTCTGATATCAGAACTCGCGCATTCCTGCCCCCAACAGTGATACTTGCCGCTTTTGGGGTCAATTGTCAAGCTGCCTTCGCACACCGGACACACATAACGGTGCTTACCTTTTTTGGGGGTTAGCCGATCTATAAAATTTCTAATGTTGAACTGCTCTAAGGAGGTCATAGTTTGACCCCCTTTGTTGCGATTGCTCTTAACTTCTAAGCACTCGTTACCATTAATTTCAATTGTTTTCTCTTGTAGCACTTTCGTATACTCCGATAATGTTTGCGTTTATCGGAGCTACCCAGTTTTATCGGGTGTTGGGTCTGATACTAATTCGCAATTCACAATACTTCGGCTGCGCTCAGTACAAGTTCGCAATTCAAAAACCAAGATGCAGCAAAGCTTTCAGAGTTTGCATCTGGAGCAGATTTCTCGTGAAATGGTATTCCTCCCATTACCCGGATTTCGGGCGAAACTAGCTCTTGCTAAAACCAATGAGGTTTTAACTATGCTAATTTGCCCACACTATGCAGACATTGTTACACTCAAATTGCTATAATATGCGGTTTGCTACTTTTTGAGCAGATGATGTCTGCTGATGGGTAGCTAACCGATTTCCTGTTGTCTGTTTTGATTTTCAAAATGCAACTGGCCGTCAGATATATTCACAGATGATGGCGGTTTTGCTGTGTTATTAATTCCTAAAACTTGTTGCACGAATCTCCATACTTGACTTTGGGTACTTCTAATAGACTTTTGATGCCAAGCATGAGTTAAAAAGCTGGAGAGTAGGAAAGAATTTTCTGCAAATTCTTTTCCCTTTGCAACTCTGCATCTTCGTGTTCTTCTGGCCTGTTGCTTCTGGGGTTAATGGAAGTGAGTATTAACTTATCTTTATAAGTCAAACAACTATCTTTAAATTTACTTATGAAGATAGTTAGATTTGTGAAATTTAGCATTGGTAAATGACCACATTTAGGGAATTTTGTAACAATTTGATGCACTTTTTTTTGAGAACACAAAAAAAAGGGCATAGTTGACCGCCCCTTGTGGTAACATTGCCTCAAGGGTGGAGTCATGGTGGAGCATGAAGCATGGTAGAGTCCAGTAAAGTCCTCTAGATTCGTAAGCCTTTATTAGCCATCAAGATTAGGTTTCATGACCCTCGCAAAGTCTTTTCGCCTATCTTTTTGTCTAAAGGCCCCCTTAAATTTGATTGCCTGAATATTATTGTTTGCCTAGCTCATCCTCCATTTGATATAGGTTGGTATCAGCTTGGTGAAAAACCGATGTAAATAGGTTATCACTCTTCATATCTCTGTCCAAAAAAATTTTTCGATACATTGTCGCTTGTTTCCTTCGATTCTTCACTCTTGCCAATGGAATCGGCGTATAACCGAGTAGCCTTTGGCTGATGAAGTTGGATTGTATATTTTTCATGATCACAAGCCACTGCCACCGTTGCGATCGCACCAAGATTTAGGATTTCCATTTTTGGTCAGCTTGCTGAAGATTTTAAGCATTTTTACTTACCAGCCTCTAGCATCTTAGCGACTGTCTGTGAGTCAAATTGATTCAAAGAGTCCACTAATTCCTGAAACTGCCGATATTTGTCCTCTGCCCATTGGTGGGGGTGTACCCTAAAACCTCACAGAATTTGATGTAATCTGTGCGCCAATGAAAATTTCCTAAAAGAGTCTTAAAAGAGTCAGCAATACCCAAGGATTCTAAGCTGAGGTTTGATTGCTGCTCGGTAGTGTTATCCTGTAAATTTTCCATATTAAGAATTGCGATTACGTGGGTTTACAAATGTTGACTGAATCAAGAAAAAGTAAGAAATGGAATGCGTAAAAATTAGTTACATAAGCTGGGAGCAAGGGTAGTAGGAGCTATTACTGTTCACACTCTTGTGTGCAGTCGAACCTATGTTAGTGGGCTGGCAGATTGAAAAATCTGTTCGGCGGTCAGATTCAATTCGGGAAAAGTTAGAGATTCCATGCGATCACTGTCTCTAAATTGAGTAACTTGGTACTCACCATCGATTAATTGATAAATGGATATAGTAGGCAGTTTAGGATTGCCGATAAACTTTCTAGCGCCTATAGCAGCGTAATCTATAATCCAATATTCAGGGATACCTATAGCTTCGTAATCAGCTAATTTTTTGTAGTAATCATCTCGCCAATTACTACTAACAACTTCAACAACTAATGGAATAGATGCAGACTGAGATACAGTCGATTCCTTTTTCCATAAAGGCTCATTCACCAAATTTGGTCGATTGATGATTAATATGTCTGGTGAATAAGCTGATTCACCTTCAGGTGGTTTGACTAATACAGTTTTTGGGATGTAATAAGGTAAATTTAAACGCTTGATATCAGCAGATATTTCTAGTGCTAAAAAACCCACAACATCTTCATGGTCGCCCGTTGGTTGTGCCATTTCAACAATCACGCTGTCATGTAATTCATATCTTGTGGCCTTCAGGTTGCCACGCTGCAAAATCTTCAAAGGTTACTAGTTTACGTAAGGCTTGAATCATAATTTATTGCCTTTAGTAGTCGTTTTGCTCATGCCGTCTTTTCGTTCTCCTGTTTCATCTTCCTGCTTCAATCATTTTGGCGATTAGCGATCGCAGTGAAAATTGGGATAAATTTACGAATCGGTATCAGTGTTGTTGCCTTAATCATCAAGCGCGATCGCCTGTCTCTGATAATGATTTATTGAATTAAGAAAAAGTAAGAAAGATGGTGAGTAACATTTAGTTACATTAGGTGGTAGTAGAGGATGCGGTAGCCATTACTGTTCACCATAGATGCGCGGTCGAGCCTAATTCTGTGGGTCAATTCTGGTTAGCTGTAATAAAATTGCCCCAAGCTGGTTTAACGCCGCGTTAGTAGTGCGCTGATTCTCATCAAAATTTAGTTGATGTTGTTCAAAATTTCTTTGTAGCACTTCTGTATTTTCTCGTAATTCAAGTAACACATCATTGAGAATTGCATCTCTAGTAAAAATATTCTGTGCTGTACTGAGTAAACTCTCTAGCTGTTCTTGGGTGTTGTTTTGCCGTTGGGCTAATTCTGCCAAAATCACATTAGTAGTTGCCTGTTGATTTACAATACGCTCTAGCGTGGATTCGATATGGTCTAGGCGGCTTGGTTGTTCTGGTGTGTTGGTCATGCTGTTTCTTTGCTCTGACTGGATTCACGTTCAGCTACATAGTAAAGCTGAGTAAAACATCTTTCATGTTTTTCCCTTCCCTGGCTACGACAAGTAAGAAAGATGGTGAGTAACATTTAGTTACATTAGGTGGTATTAGAGGATGTGGTAGCTATTACTGTTCACCCTAGATGCACGGTCGAACCTCATAACCCACTGCCACCATTGCGATCTCGCAGTATCCGCAAGATTTCACGAACATCATTTTTTAGTTCTGCTAAATCTGCCGTATGAGCATTCAATATTTGGGTGTGTTCTGCCTGGACGGTGAGAATTTGAGCGATCGCCACTTGGCTAGTGCCGATTGTACCTGTAAGTAATTCCAGGCTGCTGACCCTTTGAGCTAGGGCATCTAGGCGTGAGTTGATATCGTCGATTTGGGCTTGTGTCATGCTGGTTTTTTGTTCTCCTGTTTCAATCAACCACAGTCTTGACAGTAAAACCTTTGCTACATTTTTGAATCAAAAACCATCTTTTTGACTCTTTATCTAACGCTGGTAAGATTCGGAAATTAAAAGCGGTAGCCATTACTGTTCACCCTAGATGCTCAGTCGAGCCTAATTCTGTGGGTCAATTCTGGTTAGCTGCAATAATATTGCATTCATCTGATTCAGTGCGGCGTTTGGTAGTGCGCTGATTTTCTAAAATCTCGCTTCAATTCCTCATGGCTGTCCCTCATTTCCAGCAGTACATCATTTAAAATTGCGTCCCTAGCAAGCACAGAGTTTACATTACTGGTCTAAATCATCAATGTTGGCTGTTAAGTCAGCGATAGCTTCCGTATTGCTGGCTTGCTGGGTAGCTACCCTTTCTAAAATCGCTTCTATTCGGTCAAGTCGGTTTGGCTGTTGCGGTGTTTCCGTCATTTCCCTACCTCAATCATCAAAGCGATCGCCTCTTTATCAAAGCGCCCCAAATAATTAATTAACTCTTGAAACTGCTTGTACTTGCTTTCTGTAAAGTTATCTGGGGTATAACTTAGCACCTCACAAAAATTTACATAGTCAGTTCGCCAGTGGAAATTATTGAGTGCAGTGATAAAGCTGAAAGCTTTATCTAGTGTTTCAGGTATTACCTCTGGCTTATCGGTTTGTTAGTTTCCTGGTGTTTCAGTTATGCTGCCCCTTTATCTTTATCAGGTGAAGGAGATTTTTTTAGTAGGTTACGTGCCTCTAAAGCTTCCTCAACCAGAATCGCTGTCATTTGGCTTTGGGAGCGTCTTTCTGTGCCTGCCAGGTTTTTGATGAGTTCATAGACTTCATCACTTAACACTACATTCACTCTTCCACTCATTGTGTTATCCACGTTCATCACTCTACCTCATGATACGCCTTGTTATTCATAAATAGTTTGACACACATTGCACAATCTGTGTCATAAGATGTATGATGTCACAAGAGGTAATCGATTAGCAACCAGCTACTAATTAGTGTCCGACGAGTACCCCAAAGAAAAGTACTGCAAGGGGTTTAGCGATTTGACGCTAGATTGTGCTGCTTAATTTATCGATTATTAGCTAATTAACTACCAATTCATATTTATTGCTGTATGACCGATGAAACCTAGACGTTGTAAGCATTCCACCGATTTAGATTTATTTATTGAATTTCCAGCGACCAAAACACATTTAGCCAATTTGTTGGGTGTAGCTCGTTCCACCCTTTGCACTTGGGAAAACATAGCATTCTGGCGTATTGAGTCATTTCGTAATGCTTACCCCAAAGCCTATGACGGAACTATTGACAGAGAATCACCCCTAAGCCCTTACCAAGCCTGGGTTTTAAGTCGTGTAGGGCGGCTTATGGCACAGCTTAGACGTTCTGAACGGGTAAAAGGGTACATCTTGAAAAATCAGCAAGATTTTAGTCGCTATCGCTATCAACAGGCATTCCAGCAAATCCAATTAAAAAAGGGAGCGTAAATCATGCCACGCACAGCTAAATCAAAGCCCACACCAGTACAAAACACAATTAGCATTCAAGATGCTGTTAACCAACTAGGAACCAATGAACAAGCCCTAAGACTGGCATTGATAGACATTCGCCCGGATGACTTCGACACAGTGAAAGCCTTACCAATGCTGGATTTTGAGGCAGTTGCTAAGAAAATCGAAACTTCCATACAGCCACAGTTGCCAGCACATAGCGAAAATTTAGAAAGCCTTGAAACGTCCACACTGCAAGCATCACAAACAGCCACAGAAAAGCCACAAAATACCCTATATGTACCCCAGCCCCCGCAGCAACAAATAACCAATCCTACCCAATCCCCAATACCTAATACTGGCTTATCTCTAGTTGAGCAGTTAGCCAAACAAGCTAGTGAGGAGATAGCAGCTGTAGTATGCCATCGCTCAAGTTAAAAATCAGTTGATCATTAATAACTTGGCTATTCGCCAAAGCGAGTTAACAGAAGCCATCAACCAAAACTGGCAGTATCAAAAACAAGAGTATCTGGGAGCGATTAGAGATTTAACCAGCTTGCGTAAACAACCTGTAGAAGTCACACCAGATGAAACCAACCTACACCAAGAAATTGATGAGATTATCAACGAACTGGGAAAGAACCTCATCGTATGACGACCAATGTTTTACTGTTGCCCTTTGACCTTTTGAACGGACTACTAGAGAAGATTTTTAAGTTTATTTATTGAGTGCAACATGAATACTCAACCACTGCCAGAACTGATTGCACAGTCACAGCAACTACTCACTCAAATTCGACAACACCCGCAGTTTAAAATTTTGCGCTTTGACTGTGATGTGACTATTGGAGATGTTTGTCAATTTTTCAATACGCTCCAATACTCGACTACTGACTTAGATGTATCGAATCTTGAAAGTTTTAACGAATAGATATTAGGGTTTAAGCTCTCAAAAAAATTGAGAGCTTGAGCATCAGATACACCTTAATCTTAACCATGAATGATGACTTAAATCGCCAAATTGAAAACGCTAAAACTGATGAGGGTGAACTCAACGAAGTATTAGAAAAATACGACTTAGATGAGCAATTAGCGCAGGAATTTAGCGACATAGACAAAGCATTCCGCCAATTAGAAATTCGCTACCAATCCTTAGTTAACGCAAGAAAATTCTTAAACAATGGCTAAAATCGACACCACTAAAGCAGCTGCTCAAGCCGTAGCTGAAAAACTTGCCAAAGGTAAAAGCACAACGGGCGCAACTACTACTAGCACTACTACCAATGCTGTGACCACAGATAGCCGCATCCCTGGGTTACTGACTGTTCTCCCTGAAATGCTCCCAGCAATGATTCCAGCATTTCACCCAAGCAACTATCACATCGCTGACCGCTTAATCCTCCTGAGAGTCTACCCCAAGCTACACAAGCCCAATTAGATAAGGGGATGAAAATTTACGAGGGCGCGACACGAGCGTTAAAACTCACCGGGGCAGCATTCGACCTCACACGCGAGAAGTTTACTGTAGTGGGTAAACACGCTAAAGCTTTCGGTGCTGGCATCCAGGCAGCTACAGAGCTTGAGAAAGTTAAGGGTAATTACCTTGATTACCTTAATCAAAAAGAGGTTACTGACCAAAAATCTGTGACTTTAGATGTGTCTAAGGTTCGTACAGTTACAGAAACTAACATCGCAGTTCATAGTAAAGATGAACTCAGCCAGAAGCTAAAACAAGCCGAATTAAAAGCCGAGGAATCAAGATTAAAAACTGTTGAGACTGAGGGTAAAATATCAAGTTTTAAAGCTCAGTTAGGTGATTATATCGAGGTGAAAAAATGATTTCACTATACTTTGGCTTAGGTGCAATTTGTGGCGGTTTTGTTACTTACTTAGTTGCTGATAGTAAATCACAAAAAGAGATTAGAAAGGTTGCTAAGGTTGCCAAAAGTGCCAGCAATAACCTTCACAGTGTAATCAATAAGTATGAAGCCTCCAAAGCTCAAACAATTAAATTAAACCTTGAATTAGAAGCCTTAAAAGATGAGCTAAAAGAAGCCAGAAACACTATCAATTCGTTAGGTCATGCCAAGATTGAAAATAGTGTAATGGTTGCTCACCTAAATTCTAAGTTAGAGGAATATCAAGCTAAACTAACTCAAATTTTTACCCAATCCCAGAAAGATAAACAACGAATTGAGTATTTAGAAACTGAGATTGAGCAATGGGAAGTTAATTTTAAATCTCAGGTTGACATGGAAGCTAACAAACGCTTCCAGCTTGCTAAACAAACCGAGTTAGAGAAAATTTACTCTGAGCATGATTCTATTACCTCTGAAACAATGCAGTTGTTTAGACGGCTGCAAAATTGGGGTGAAAAAATAGCTCATGGATTCACACCTCCAAAGCTGAAATTATCAAAAGTTTAGCCAGTGGTTACAATCAAAACTTAGATGAAGTCAGCAAGGCCATAGCCTCTGAACGTCAAACTTACCTTGAGCAAATTGAGTTACTCAATGAGCGCATAGCCCAACTGCAACGAGAACTGCAAGGAGATTTATTAGAACCCCAGTATGGTGATTTTGGTTTTGATGCGTCAGGACGCATAGCCAACGCCATCGCCTCTTGGCTATGGTTTCAAAAACAAATACCTCTTTTAGTTACGGGCATAGAGGAGACTGACGGAGTAATAACAGCTGGCTACTCTTATAGTCGGTCAATTTCACCCCATGCCCTCGCCAAATTAATCAAAGATTGCTCATCAGAAATAACCTAGTGTGGTAAAACTTACTAGAGAAGAGTAGAACTCCTGTAATCTTGACCTTGTAGCGAAATAATGGTGCAAAAACTTGGCAAGAAAAAGTCTAAAACCAGAGGCAACATCGTTTGAAGTACTCGATTGTGTTCAAAAAAAATGCCCATCGTGCGGTCAACCAATGTGGAATGAATACAATAATCCTCGACATATAAGAACATTAAATGGGGTAGTAGAACTACAGCTAAAAATTCGGCAATGTCACAATAAGTCATGTCTGCGGTACAAAAAAGCATATCGACCAGAGCAAGAAGGGTCACTCGCTCTACCACAAAATGAATTTGGTTTGGATGTGATTGCTTATATAGGAGCATTACGCTATCAGGAACATAGAAGCGTTCCCCAAATACACGCTCACCTTGAATTAAAAGGTATATGTATAAGTAAACGAACGGTCACGCACTTAATTGATAGATATGACGAGTTACTTTCTTTATGGCTAAAAGACCATAAAAGATTAAAAGCAATAGTGGCTAATCAAGGACGGGTGATATTAGCCATTGATGGGATGCAGCCAGAAATTGGACATGAGGTCTTATGGGTAATTCGAGATTGCTTATCAGGAGAAATCTTACTTGCTAAAACCTTATTATCATCAAGAAATGAAGATTTAGTGGCGTTATTATTAGAAGTAACTAATACTTTGGATGTACCAATTGATGGAGTTGTTAGTGATGGGCAACAATCAATTCGCAAAGCTGTTAGGTTAGCATTACCTAGAATTGCTCACGGTTTATGTCATTACCATTACCTGAAGGAAGCAATTAAACCCATATATGAGGCTGATTGACATGCAAAAAAGGAATTAAAGAAAAAAGTTAGAGGATTACGAGAAATTGAACGTAGTGTTACCAATGAAACTCAGGAAATGGCAACTATTATCGAAGATTATTGCTCGGCAGTACGTAGTTCTATAACTAATGATGGTCATCCACCATTAGAGGCATCAGGATTAAAGTTACAAGAAAATTTGACATTGATAGAGCAAAGCTTAGAACGGATGGAAAAAAAAGTGCTTTAACTCCACCTTTAGTCAACCTAAAACACCTGATAGCTAAGGGTTTATCTGCGACTGCATCTTTATTTTCACCTGTGAGGGTTGCATATCAGTGGGTTGATAAAGCTAGTGATATTCTCAATAATAAAATAGGTCTTAATGCTGCTGGTGTCAAACAAAGTTATCAGCAACTATTAACAGAAATGTCCCAACAAAAGCAGAAAGCTGGTACGCTGAACACTGCAATCGATAACTTTATAAAAACCACTCATAGCTACTGGTCTGGACTTTTTCATTGTTATGAAATTGAAGATTTTCCTAGAACTAATAATGACTTAGAACACGCTTTTGGTATGCTACGTCATCATCAACGTCGTTGCACTGGTCGTAAGGTTGCCCCCTCATCCCTTGTTATTCGTGGCTCTGTCAAACTTGCCTGTGCGATCGCTACTAAACTTCATTCTTTTACCGCATCTGATTTAGCACAAGTTGATATCGTTACTTGGCTCGAATTACGCTCTCAATTACAAAAACACCACAAAGCCAGAATTGAACAATATCGATTTCGCCGATATCCCAAGGGTTACTTGGCTAATTTAGAGAGTCGTCTTCTCTAGTAAGTTTTACCACACTAGGAAATAACCAGAAGTTTAGGGATTTACAGCATTGAGTCTGCCAAGAAACTGGCTGTAACTGATTGCCTTGTAGTGAAGTTCCGCAAGGATAGGCCAGTAAGAAAAGCTGATAAAGGTAGTCTGTACCGTCGTCAGCAGGATTTTATAAACTATCTACTCTCTCAGCCGATTAGGTGGCGAATTGTCGGGGAGCCAGGCGCAGGTAAAACTCCCACAGTCTTAGTTTTAATGTCACATCTACTAAAGCGTGGCTTCTTAAACGGCAACACTCCCAATGGTAAAAAACTGGAATTTACAGAGTTTGGTTTTTGTAATCCATTGGCAGGAATTAGCGTAAAAAACTCCAATGATTTAGACTTCTGCCTAAGTTGGCAAAGTGCCAGTAGAGGTTTTAAGGGCTTGGCTGATGAATACAACTTTCGCAAGTCTGCTACCAATTCACAGTATAAGGATTCTGTGGGCTACATCTGGGTTTGTGATGAGTTTGATAATGCTATTGAGACTGTTGGAAGTGATGGCGGTAAACAGTTTAAGCAAGTCCTCAAAGATGGCGGTCACATTAACATGGGTGTCATCATTATGGGTCAATCTGGGATGGTTGCTAGTACGAAAGGACTGACAATTGATGACCAAAAAATGCTGACCAACATTTACATTGACCCTGTAAGTATCAGAACATTTCTGACTCAATATGGTGAAAGGTTTTACTCAAAATCAACAGCAGAAAAAGCTTTGGCTACCTTAGAACAGATTGAATTAGAGATTGAGGAACAGAATGAAACTATCTGCGATACAGCCAGAGAATTTAGAGTGGCTATGGTAGTGGCTCATCGGTTCACCAGTTTTCTACCAGTTACCCTACTTCGATACTATTGACATTGATTTAACTGCTTATCAAGAATCAAAAGTTCAAATAGCAAGGCTTAGGCAGAATCCTTTAATTGATACACCTACAACTTGCCCCCAATGCCAAAGCCAGAACATTAAGAAGAACGGTCGATTTGGGAGTAAACAGCGTTATTCATGTCGTGGCTGTGGTAAAAACTGGCTGGAGGCATAGGTATGGAATCTTCCTACTTTAGCAATGGATATCAGCCTAGAAATGATCATGAGTCAGGGTACATTTATTTAATGGAGGCAGAAGGTTATCACGGTTTAATCCCTGGTTTCTACCTGCGTCGTTGCAAAATTGGTTTATCTCGAAATCCTCAACTGAGACTAGAAAATTTTCACGCCAATCAGCCACCATGCAACATTAAAATTCTCACTACTGTTTACGTTCAAGACATGGCAGAAGTGGAGACACAATTGCACAATCAGTTTAAACATTGTCAGGTTAAAGGCTTAGTCAAAAGCCGCGAATGGTTTGACTTTAACCCTTTGCAAATGGCAATGGTAAGATATGCAATTGCTAAATATGACATTCATGTTTTCACTTTTGATGAACTGCCAGTTCAATTAATTCTGTTATGTCTATTAGGATTGTTGAGTGTAGGAATAATAACAGGAAGATTAACTGTTCAATCAGTGACACAATCACAAGAACAATTAAAAAGTAAGTAAAACCAACTTTGCTAATTATTAAAAATTTGAAGAAAAACCGCTTCAATTTCTTCAAGAAGTTATTTTTAGTAGCAATAAATATTCGGACATTACTAGAAATTAAATGGAGTTGTAAAGATGACTCAAAGTTTAAGCATAGAGGAAATTCAGATAATTCTTAGAGCCATAGAAATAATCCTAAGAATGTTGCAAGCTAGGCAGGAATATACAGATATAGAAGCCACTGAAGAATTTACCATTTCCAACGATTTTAATTTGTTGGATGTAATTAATTCATTAGGTGAAGTTCAAGAGGGCATTGAAAACTTTAAATCTGCACAATCTCAAAGCATAGAAAGTAACGGAGCATGAAACAGCCTTGCTGCTATCTACTGAAACTATCCGCACCTTTAGGTACAGAAAAACATTCGGCTAGATATTATCTTGGTTCTTGCACTAATCTGAATAAACGTCTAAAACAGCATAAACAAGGGACAGCCGCAGCTTTTACCCGTGCTGCCAGGGATAGAGGAATATTTTTTGAAGTTGTCCGAGTCTGGGCAACAGAGACTTTAAAAGAAGCTCGACAGCTAGAAAGAAAGCTGAAAAAGCAGAAAAATCATGCAAGATTATTGCATTCAAAAAAGTTTCTACCAACACCTGAAATTAATATGTGAGCTACTACGCTTTTGTACTTAATTTTTCTGTACAAATTTCGCTTAACCAATTGCGTTTTAGTTCATTTTTCACTAGCTTGTCTCAGCAAATAATAGCTTGATGGAACTTTTAATATGCCTATATTCACCTCGTATTACGCAGGTCGAAATTAAGGGAGAAGCTTTTTCTATTTCGCTGAACCCTCCCCCCAATTGGAAAGGTAAGCACTTACCCCTATTCGCTCCAACTTCTGAATTGTTACGTTGGTGGAAATCTTCAGCCAAAGATATCGCCGCGCAGTCAGAATATAAGAGGGAGTTCAGAAAAATTTTGGATTCTCGGCAACAGTTGATCCAGTTGTGGGTAAACAAACAGCAGTCTAATCCACAAGATATGACGCTGTGCTGTTTTGAAAAGAGTAGCGATTTCTGCCATCGGCATCTGGTTGGAGAGGAGGTATTACAAAAGCACTTGCCCCAGCTATGGGGTGGAGAAGTTGAAATGTCTTCAACACCACAACTCAACTTTATACAAGGTGAAACAATCAACCACTCTGCGATATATTCGCCCCTGGTGTTGTCGCTGATTGAAAAATGTCATTCGTCGGGTTATCCGGTGCAGTGCGTAGACGCTTTGCGGCTTGTCGTTAGACATCGCACCCCTTGTGGATATTATCGTGTATCTCTGCATGGTGAGGATTTAGGCGAATGGTCAGAATTAGGAGTTTTAAGTGTTCTGTCTTCTTTGCAGCATGAGTTTTATCGGCAACGTCTTGCACCGTTATTTGCCAATGTCACGGCGATCGCTAAAGTTACAGAAAATCAGGAGTTTGTAACAGCTAAATCCGAATCTCCCAATTTGATTACGAGGCTTGGGAAACTGGAGGGGCAAGAGTTAGCCCAGATTCAGGATTGGTGTAAGTGGATTGAAAATCAGATGTTTCCGTCTGTTTCAAAATACGCTGATGGTCGTTTGGAGTTGCATCTGCGGCGGTTCGTTAGTCTTACTAGTGCGAAGTCGGGAAACAAGGCTGATACTAAGTTGCAGCCAGATGTAGTAGGGTAAAAAAGATATGGAGAGAAAAAAGTAAAGCTTTACGGGTAGATATGGCTCAAGTGACGCAAGCGTTTCCTCATCTAGATTTAGAAACGGTAAAGCAGAAAGTAAAAACGGCATTATCTTATTGGGAAAGACAAAAATGGTCAGTGATATATAATGCGCTGGCAGACCCAAGAACAGCAGCCGAGATAGCTTTACACGTTGGAGTATCTAAAGGATTTGTGAGAAAAGTAATACAGCAATACAATCGGCAAGGAGAAGCAGGAATATCAACACCAGGGAAAGGAGGAAGACGTAATTGTTATTTAAGTTGGGAACAAGAAAAGCAACTGATAGATTCGTTTAAAGAAAAAGCCCGTCGTGGTCAGGTAGCAACCGCATTACAAATAAAGCTGGCTTACGAAAAAGAATGTGGTTTTGCAGTGCATAAGACCACAATTTATCGACTATTAGAACGGCATCAATGGCGCAAAATTGTCCCTAGACCAACTCATCCCAAAAAAGATCCAAACGCTGTTGATGAATTTAAAAAAACTTTCCACAGTTAGTAGAAGAAATTAATCAAACAAGAAATCCATCCGATACTAGACCTGTAGTATTGATGGCAGGAGATGAAGGCAGATTTGGTCGGATTGGTGAGGTTCGGGCTTGTTGGTGTCCACAAGGAATACGCCCAACTGTACCAAAACAGCAGGTCAGACAATACATTTATGCTTACGCCGCAGTTGCACCTGAATTAGGGAAAATGACCTGCTTAACTCTGCCTTATGCTAATACTAAAATGATGAATTTATTGTTGTCACAGATTTCTCAGGAATTTGCTGATTATTTTGTAATTTTACAATTGGATAAAGCATCTTGGCACCGCTCTAATGCTTTAAAAGTTCCGGAAAATATTCGGTTAATTTTTCAACCCGCTCATAGCCCAGAATTAATGCCTGTTGAACACATCTGGGAAGATATTCGAGAAAAACATTTTTATAATCAGGTCTTTCCTACTTTAGATTAAGTTGAGGACGTTCTGTGCCAGGGCTTAGTTGAGCTTTGTTCTGATAGCGCTCGCCTGCGTTCTTTAACTTTCTTTCCTCATCTTAGAATACTATCTCTGAACGCAACTTAGTATGAGGTTAAGTTAATCGAACCTGGGTTGTATCCTGGTTCGTTTGTTATTGAGGAATTAGGAGAGAAATTGTTGCCGAATTTTCATCAAGCACTAGTTTTGTTTTACCCAGCCGGGACGCAAATTAAGATACACCGTGACTCTCCAGCTTACGCTTCGGGGGCAGCACAGATAAACGTGATGGGTTCAGTGCGATTTTTTATTTCTGGTTGTCAGAATGTGCGGCTCCTAGAGTCATACTGGCTTGAGGAAGGAGATTGCATCAGCTTCGACAACAAGCAGCCGCATGGCATTGAACGAGTGCAAAGCGCGAGATGGTGTATTTGCTTCTTCAAACTCAAACCAGAGTACCTGGAAACTTCAACAGTTAAACAGATGAGTCTAGTTTCTTAGCAAGTGCCTTAAGAAAACTAGTTATAGAGTTAATTACTGGTTTCGGGTGATATCATAACTGGTTATTGACTTGAGAAACTAGTTCTTTTAATGTAGAACTAGGAGAAAGTCAAATATGAGTTACGTCACCAAACCAGTACCATTAATAGAAATGCAAAAAGAAAAACTTGTTAGCATTAAAGCTTATGAATCAGATTTAGAAAAACTCCAAGAATTACAAAAACTTTGGTCGATGCGTACTCAACAAGAAGCAGTAAGCAAATTAGTCATGTCTGGAGAAGAAGTTATTAACTTACAGCGCAATTTGTTAGAAGCACAGAACAGAATTAGTCAGTTAGAACAACAATTACAGCAGAGACAGGCAATGCCACAAACAGAAGGAAAAGAACTAGTTGAGTCACAACCTAATCAATTAGTTGCGAGAGTAGAACATCTGGAAAATTTAGTAACAGCACTGTTAAAAAAATTGGAAGATGGTCAGTTCCCATTAACAACCCAAGGTATAACCAAATCACAGCCACCACAACCTAAAGAAGAAGAGAAGGACTGGCAAAGTGTACCCAGTGAAGAATTACGCAAGATGAAAGCTAGGCCAGCAGTGGAGGAAAAACTCAAGAGAGTTTTTCAGGCGATCGCTAATTACAACGATAATGTAGCATCTAGTAATGATGAGAGATGGTATATCGGAAATGTAACATTAAGAGAGTTATCAGGAGCCAATGGCCAAGTTATAGCTGATTGGATTAATCGTCATCAAACTTTAGTCAGCGATCACAATAATAAATATAGTTTAGGACAATATCATAATAAGCGGCACAAGGGTAAATTAATTAGTGATGTTATTAGTTGGTAATATTCATTAATCAAAAATAATTTTTAGATTAACTGTATTGTTAAGAGAAAATTACATAAATATAAATTAAAAAATATTTTAAGTTTGGTTTTATCGACAGTTCAACAAATTTTTTAAACTCTGAATACTTTAATAATTAATAGTAAACAGTTCTAAATTAAATAATTATAATTTAGAACTGCTATAAGTATTTTGAAAATCTCGGTTACAAATTATTACTTTGCAAGTGGTTGACAAATCTTTCAGCTAATTCTCGGTAAATATCATGAACAGAGACATCAACTTGTCTCGTAAAACATTTTCCAAATCTTTCTTTAGTAAAATTTTCAAGTTCATCCATTAAATCACCTTCATCATCGAATATTGTAGCTGATTCAAATAGTTGGATGAGTTCAGAATTAGATAGTTCTTCTAACTTACGTAGCATATCTAACCTACATTGATAATCTTAAATTTGTTTAACTCTGCCGAATTACTTAAATTTTGCCTATTTGTTTTTGACGGTAAACTTCAAAAGCATACAAGATTTCTTCATGAGTCATTTCTGCCAGTTTTTTAAGCTTTACTGATGCTTGAATTGCATCAAAGCCTCCTGTACGTAATGCCAATGCCAACTCACAAAGCACTTCGCAAATTTCTGGAGGAAGTTGAGCTAGATGTTGAAGATTAGGGCAATAAATTAGTAAAGAAAAAAGTTTTTGTTGAGATGAATTCAGCATAGATATATGGAATTTTTTTCATTACTTAGGAGATTAGGGAGGGTTCAGCCTCCCCTTGTAAAATTAGAAAGCTGTGTTACCTGTTTCGGTAACTTTGTTTAAATAGCCTTGCCAGTAGTCACCTGAGTAGCTTTGAGGAGGTAAGCCAATAGCAGCATCAAATTCACCGTCGAAGTAGCTATTAGATTTAGTGTGAACTTGGTTTTTAGGAATAAGTAGAACTAGCATACAGATATCCTTTTTATGTAGGGCAAGTAAAATCCCCCTTTGGCTAACTAGTTCTATAATAAAAGAACTAGTTAAATTAATCAATAACCAGTATTATCAAAATAGCTTATATGACTAGTTATACATTTTTAGAACTAGTTATTTATAATAGGCTGTACTAGAAAAGAGCAATTAGAGCAGGTGTAACCATTAATGCCTTGTTAGAGAAATCCTCACACTGCCTCACCATGAATAATTGCATCGTTATACTAAAGGATTTAGAAAAACTAATAAGATACTTTGTATAGGGATAGCTAGTGTAATAATCCAGGTTTTAGGTAATTTATCTATATATAAACCCTTGTGTACAGTCCTTGGTTACTTTAATATGGAAATATTAGTAAGTAAGGAATTGGTATGAGCAGGGAATTGAAGACACAGAATGAGATAGAAAATAGCTTTGTGGATGAGCGTGTAAGTTATCTAATGCCAAAGTTTGAAGCTTTAGCACCCTACCGCAAACAAACAGAACGTAAAAATGGTGTAGGTAAGATACCTGGATGGAAAAAGTTAGCAACTGAAGAAATTAGATTATTGAAAGTCACATATCCAGATGAAAAGCCAGAGGCATTAAAAACCTATGGTACTTGTCTCAGACAAATTACAGCACTTAAAAAAGCACTTAAAAATTCAATCAAAACTTCTATAAAAGATGAAGCTTTACATAGTGCAGTAAATACGATAATTACTAATTTTGGTCGAGCCTTGTCAGAGCATTTTGCACCTTATAAAGCTGCCCAATCAGAACAGTATAGAGAAAAAGTAACCGAGCGTAGACAGCCAGAAAACCGGATAGAAATTGATTTAACTAACTCTCTCAAATTTGCTCATACTGTACTAACTGACATCAAAAATGGTAATGATGCTAATTGGATGGATGTGAGTTGTTCTATTGCTTTGGCCACTGATTGTCGTATGGGCGAAGTTCATTTGTCAGCCAGTTTTGAAAGAATTAATGATTATACAGTAGCTTTTAAAGGACAATTAAAAGGTAAATCTAGACGTGTAAAAATAGGTGAAAAGGCTTTACCAATTAAAGAAGTAGTATTTGAAATACCCACATTAATTAATTCTAATTTAGTATGTCATGCTCTGGACTGGCTTGATAAAAAAGGTAAACGATTTCCAAAAGATGAAGACCCGGAACGGGTAAACAGACGTTTTTCAAAAACACTTAATCAACATTGTAAAGAATTTGATATTTTTCCAGAAGATGAGCGTACATATCACAAATTTAGAGCCGCTTATTTTAGAGCTTGTGTAGTTAATGCTGGCATTGATTCTTATGATTTTATCGACTACGCAGAACGAATTTTAATTGACCGAGATGAAACCACAATCAACAGTTACAAGCGTTATGAAATCAAGCCTAGAAGCCTCACCAAAATTTGATAAATCCCTATACTAAACCTCTTGACAATTTATTACAAGAGGTTTAGTATAGGGATTGTGGCGAGTTTAATCACACATCTATTATGAGTGAGATTGAAAAATTAGAAAGAGAAAGTAATGAGGTTTGGGCATCTAGGCTAGGTAGCATTGCCGCGAACCAGTTAAAAGGTGTCAAGGATGAGCAAGCTATTAGAGAAATAACACTCAAATACTGGGAGCCAATCAGAACAGCCATCAGCAGTGATAACAGCCTGAAAAGACCTAGAACAGCGTTTGCAAAAGCCATTACTGAAAAATTTCCTAATTCTCAAAAGCGAAAGCCAGGGTATTACCACACTAAGCCACGCGGTAAAGCTCCTCACTGGGAGCATTTAGCTCTATGGTATGCCACCAGCAACCGCGATCGCTGGGATGTTATCGGGGATGAAGCAAGAGATGCCTATAAAGCTGGTTTTGAGCAACCAGCACAGACAGAACAGACCCAACAGACAGAGCAAACTACTTTACAACCAGAAGCTACAGCTACAGTACCCTCATTAGAAACTATGAATATTGCACAGTTGGAGTTAGACGCAGATACCCAGAAAGTAGTGGAAGATGCGATCGCTTACTCTGGTATGTCACTGGCTGAATTTGTCAGAAAAGCTTGCCAAGTTTATGCTAAGACCGTAACGGGGAAAGTCAAGTTAGCTGATGAAGACTTAAGCTCAGTGCTTACCGCAGAACTGATGAGCGAAAAATACAAAACCCATCCTGGTAGGGCTGATGAGCTTACACGCCGCGCTATCTATGCCTTAGAAGTTCATAACAATAACTGCACTGAAAGAAATCAGAAATGGCATATTAACCAAACTGCAATACAAACACTCACAGGCAGTAAGCCAGCGACATCATCAAGAAAATTTTGGAGAATTACCAAACTCGATTAGATGACCACAACGCCAAGCATGAGTTAAACCCATACGACAATCGCAAGTCAGGAATAAAAATTGATCAGGCTATAAATTTAGTCGAGTTTGTACCTGATGGGTTAAGCGTGTTATAGCGTTGTCAGCGTCAACTATCCTGCCTTTTCAAAATTCGTGAAAAGTCTTGCTAAGTATGGGTGTACAAAAGGTGAAAGAAAATGAGTATGATTGCTCTTACTGTCATCTGTTGACAATTATCAATGTACTGAGATGCCATAGCTTAGGCTTTTTATCAATCCTTCGGCTTGATTATCATTATTATGCAGCTACAATTTGAGTAGGTGATTGCCCAAAAATAGAGCGATCGCTTGGACAATAAAATATTTGATTTTTGTTCAGATATCTACTAAAACAAAAGTTTTGAACCATATTTTGAATTGAAAGTTTAAGTTAGAGCAATTTTTTGTGCAAGTTTTGTTCAATTATATTTTTTCAACTCATTTTCTAGTTATGCTTCAGAATTTCAACTTTTGCAAACATCAAGCTTCCTTGGTCGGCAATGTGAAGAAATATTTCGTCAACAGCATCCATTCCTACTCACACCCCGTCTTAGGAAGGAGTTCAGCATCCACTTAGTTATAACCATATTTTTTGACAAACCAGGTTTTAACTAGCTGTGTCAAAACACAATAACTCGATAGAATCAACGCTAACCAGAAAAAATAGCTGACAGGTAAAGGCACAAATCCTAAACCTGATGCAATCGGAGAGAAGGGAATATAAATACCGAACGCCATAATTGTCAGAGTCACCAGTAACATAGGCAACGCTGCTGTACTTTGAATTAGGGGAATTTTCGCAGTCCGGATAATGTGGACAATGAGGGTTTGGGTTAATAAACTTTCGACAAACCAACCTGTTTGAAATAGTGCTTGTTTTTCTACCGAGTTAGCACCAAAGACAAACCACATTAAAGCAAATGTCGCATAGTCAAAAATCGAACTCATGGCCGATGTAGAGCATAAACTTCTGGATATCATTAATCTGCCATTTACGTGGTTTAGTTAAGTATTCTGGATTTACATGATTGAAGGGAATGCCAGTTTGAGAAAAATCGTAGAGCAAATTATTTAACAATATTTGCACTGGACTCATCGGCAAAAATGGCAGCAAGGCACTTGCTCCCAACATACTGAACATATTGCCAAAGTTGGAACTTGTACCCATTTTGATATATTTGACGATATTACCGAATGTCTTATGGCCTTCATTCACACCTGCTTCCAGTACCAACAAGCTTTTTTCTAACAGGATAATATCTGCTGACTCTTTGGCAATATCTACGGCTGTGTCCACAGAGATACCAACATCAGCTTCTCGTAAAGCGGCTGCATCATTAATTCCATCCCCCAGAAAGCCGACTATGTGATTTTTTCGGCGTAAAACTTGAATGATTCTGGCTTTTTGCAGGGGAGATAGTTTAGCAAAAATAGTTGTTGTGACTGCTATTTCTGCTAATTCCTCATCAGACAATTTCTCAACTTCGCCACCCAAGAGTGTGTGGTGAACATATAAACCCACATCTTTACAAGTTTTGCGAGTAATAATTTCATTGTCACCTGTTAAGATTTTTATTTGGATGCCATTGTGATTCAGGGCGCTAATTGCTTGGGCTGCTGATTCTTTGGGGGGGTCGAGAAAAGCAATGAATCCTAGTAGAATCAGATTACACTCATCGATAACTGAGTATGTGAGTTGGTCGGGTGGTAGTTCTTTATAAGCGACAGCAATCACCCGTAAGCCATCTTCGTTTAATTCCTTGTCTAATTGTAGCGTTTGGGTGTGTACTGATTCGTCCATCGGTAAAATCTGCTCATTACCTTGGACTTGGGTGCAAACTTGTAGAATTTCTTCGACTGCGCCTTTACAAATTAATATATGCTTGTGATGGGTTTCTTCTACTACTACCGACATCCGACGGCGGATAAAATCAAAAGGAATTTCATCAATTTTGCGGAAATTTTTTTCCACTTTCAACGATTCGTGTAACTCGATGTGTTCGAGTACCGCCACATCTAGTAAGTTTTTTAACCCTGTTTGATAGAAGCTATTGAGGTAGGCATACTCTAGAACTTCGTCATTTTCTTCACCATAAACATCCAGGTGCATTTCCAAAATAATTTTATCTTGGGTGAGAGTACCTGTTTTATCGGTGCAGAGAATATCCATTGCGCCAAGGCTTTGGATGGAGTCGATATTTTTGACGATTACTTTTTTCTCAGACATAGCGATCGCGCCTCTGCCCAGATTGGCTGTGACAATCATCGGTAGCATCTCTGGTGCTAACCCCACAGAAACTGATAGGGCAAAAAAGAAAGCCTCTGTCCAATTACCTTTAATCAAGCCATTGATGAGAAATACTAAAGGTGCAATGACCAGCATAAACCGCAGTAGCAAGAAGCTAATGCCATTTACTCCTTTGTCAAAACTAGAGAGTGTTTTTTGACCGACAACAGTTTGAGCTAATGCACCCAAGTAAGTATTGCTACCAGTTTGCACTACTACTGCTGTACCTGTACCGCTAACAATGTTAGTACCCATGAAACAAATGTTCACTAATTCCAGTGGGTTTTCGCTTTGGGTTTCATCTTGCGGGTAAAGTTGGATGTTTTTCAACGGGAAGGGATTCTCCTGTGAGCGCACCCTGACTGATAAATAAATCTTTGGCAGCAATTAATCTCACATCTGCGGGGATCGATATCCCCGGCTGAGAGGTAAATAATATCTCCTGGTACTAAGAACTTGATGGGAATTTCTTTTCTTTCTACTGTATGGGGATGGAGAGTAATACCATATTCTCGTAATATTTCTGGTGGGATGTCTTGACGCTGATCTTTGCGGCTAACAGTTGTAGTTGTTCTCACCATTTCTTGGAGTTTTTCGGCTGCTAAA
This sequence comes from Nostoc sp. C96, assembly GCF_059384975.1. NCBI lineage: Bacteria > Bacillati > Cyanobacteriota > Cyanophyceae > Nostocales > Nostocaceae > Nostoc > Nostoc sp. C96. The sequence goes on from NZ_JBXUHI010000002.1 coordinate 156,989, forward strand.
CTAGAACGAAACTCTTGAGAAAAGCGCAGTAAGACGCTAAAAATAACCATGATGATAATAATCACTGCGGCTTTGATATCACCTGTCACCAAGGAGATGATTGCCAAAGATATCAACAGAATAACTAAAGGATTTTGAAAAGTTTTAAATAGCTGGATATACCATTTTGGTGGTTTCTCGCGGGCAATTTCATTTAATCCATATTTTTCTAAATTAATTTCGGATTCAATCTCACTCAAACCTTCAAGAGAAGTATTGAGCGATTGCAGCAATGTTGCTAAATCAATCGTCGAGATATCAAGGAGTTTTGCTGATAATTTTATAGAAATATCAGATTCTACTTTTGGCTTTTTGCTTGTATGGGATAGCCGTCTCAGAAATCTTTGAACAAGACTCATAATAAATTGCTAGTGCAAATATTTTTTGAATATATAAAGACTTACCATGATGCGTCTATACAAAAATCTTTAGCATAATTTGGCATCATACTTTAAAAAATTTGTAATATTAAAAAAGATGGAAATTATTCCACCTTTCACAACAAGCTTCACTGTATTGCACCTAATAAACTGCAAAATTCAACCATTAAATTTGATTTCTTTGGGCTTTGGGTTTGTTAGTGAAATCTAACCAGCAGATGGTTCAATTTTCTCCATTTGAGCTTCAGCTTTTTGTTCAGCAAGTTCAGCCTTGGCTTCAGCCATGATATCTTCAAAAGTTTCACCAACTTCGGCAATTACTCCTCTACCCTTTTCATAAAGGAGAATTCCGCCTTTAATGGCTGTTTTAGCTATTGGTTTACCAACACCTGCTACTACTGGAACTATGACTGGAAGAAGTACTATCGCTGCAATCCCTGGAACGCCAAGGTCTTCGACTAAATTTTCAACATCCGGTATAATTTTAGGTGACATAACATTATTTTTCTCTTAATGTTTACACTTATATATTATCAAAATGCAATAGATTTATCATCAAGAAAAATATTTTTTTAAAAACTCTTATTCTATCAATTGATTTTCTGATTTACTTGTATTTGAATACTGGATTTTTAACAGAAAAACTCAAGCAATAATACTCTAAAAATCAGAACAATTCACAATAAATCAATATTGAGCATCAAATAATATTTACTCTTTCAACCAAAGTGACCATTGACATATTGCCGGGTAATATCTTGTTTTGGTTGGGTAAAAATCACATGAGTGTGATCATATTCTACTAGTTCGCCAGTACGGCTTCCTTCTGTCATTTCAGTGTTGAAAAATGCAGTCATATTAGAGATTCGTGAAGCTTGTTGCATATTATGAGTCACAATCACAATGGTGTGATGTTGCTTGAGTTGTTGTACCAGTTCTTCAATCTGTTTGGTTGATATTGGATTCGAGGGCGGCGCAAGGTTCATCCATCAAAATTATCTCTGGTTGTACAGCTAACATTCGGGCGATACATAACCGTTGTTGCTGTCCACCAGAAAGAGAGAAGGCGCTTTCTTTGAGTTTATGCTTCACCTCATCCCAAAGAATCGCACGACGTAATGATAACTCAACAATCTCATCTAAATCTCCCCGATATCGTTGAATGCGGGGGCCAAAAGCAACATTATTGTAGATAGATTTGGGAAAGGGATTTGGCTTTTGAAAGACCATCCCAATATTGCGACGTAAGACTACTGCATCTTCTAAAGGATGATAGACATTGCGCCCTTTAAAAAGAATTTGTCCTTGTAAGTGAGTTTGGGGAATGAGATCATTCAAACGATTAAAACATCTGAGTAAGGTGCTTTTCCCACAACCGGAAGGTGCCAATAAAAGTTGTAATTAGGTTTTTATAGATAGGCAGGTAAACATTACGTAAAGCTAAAAATTTCTCATAATAAAACCCTTCTATTTGTGCGTGTAAAATAACTTCGCTATCTGCTGTGGAGGCATTTACAGATGGCAAAGAAGAAGCTGCCATAAATATTATTGTTGGCTCTTGGAGGAACTTGTCTTCTGTGAGAATTGTGATAACTCAAGCTCAATCTTTTTATAATTAAAGGTAAAAATACACTATCTTGAGGCATAGATTGGTAGGGGCGCGAAGATGTGCGCTCCTATCTAACAACCGATATCATTCTTGTTTACAAATAGCTGTGGCGCATCAGCCATTTTTTTAATTCCACACACCAAAAGACCACGGTACTGAGAATTAAACTAATAATCAAATCCAGTGGTGATAAGGCTACTGTTGTAAAAATCTTCTGTAAAACAGGGACATATATAACAGCCAGTTGCAAAATTAGCGTTAAAGTCACTGCTGTCAAGATTGGCTTGTTGGATAGTAACCCAATTTGCCAGAGGGAGTCTCTATCTGAGCGAATGGCTAGGGCGTTGCCCATCTGAGATAGGGTGATAGTGGTAAACAGAATTGTTTGCCAGTTTGGATTGCCACTGTGCCAATACCAGTAACCTATACCTAAAGATACTAAAGACATTAGTAATCCTATCCAGATAATGTCTCTGCCCATACCTCGCCCAAAGATATTTTCATGGGGAGGATGGGGCGGACGATTCATTGTGTTACGTTCCGCAGGCTCCACACCTAAAGCTAGGGCTGGTAAACCATCAGTAGTAATATTGATCCAAAGAATTTGCAGTGGTAACAACGGTAACGGCATCCCGACAAAGGGAGCTAGGAGCATCACCAAAAGTTCACCAACATTACTACTTAAGAGGTACTTAATAAATTTGCGGATATTGTCGTAAATAATCCGCCCTTCCTTGACAGCAGCAACGATGGTGGCGAAGTTGTCATCTAGCAACACCATATCAGCAGCTTCTCTAGCGACATCAGTACCACTAATGCCCATTGCTATACCAATATCAGCTTTTTTCAGGGCAGGTGGCATCATTGGCTCCGTCACCAGTCATGGCAACAATGTGCCGTCGCCTTTGGAGAAACTGCACAATATTAAACTTATGTTCTGGGGAAATCCTGGCGTAAACTGAGACTTCTTCGACTAAATTTCCCAAAGACTCAAGGGATATGTGGGAGAGGTCATCACTGGTGAGAATGCGATCGCCTGCGGCAATCCCCACTTCTTGGGCAATATATTGAGCAGTGAGGGGGTGATTGCCAGTAATCATCACAGGATGGATACCAGCTTGTTTGCAAAGTAGCACTGCATCCTTAACTTCTGGTCGTGCTGGGTCATTCATCCCCAGCAAACCAACAAATATCAGGTCTTGTTCTATCTTTGCAACACCAGGCGATTGCCAAAGCCGAAAAGATAATCCCAGAACTCGCAAACCATTTTGGGTAAGTTGGTGGTGGGTGGTCAAAATCTGTTCGCGCCACACTTCGTTTAGTACTTGTGCTTGTCCATCTACCCACACTTGACTAGAAACATCTAGCAAACTATTGACTCTCCCCTTGGTAAAAGCAATATAAGGTGCTGATTCCTGAATTTCTCGGTTCCAATACCAAACTGTCTCCAAAGCACAAGAAATTTCAGCTAATGCTGTCGGGAATTGGTGGATAGTCGTCATTCTCTGGCGCTCAAAGCCAAATGGGACTTCTGCCACACGGGGCATAGTTTGTTCTAGTTCAGCTTTCCACAATCCTTGGTGAGCCGCAGCCATCACCAAAGCATTTTCCGTGGGGTCGCCCACAGCACGAAAGTAACGAGGTTCTTCCCAATCTGGTTCTAATCTGGCGTTATTGCACAGAGTCGCACCAGCCAGTAATAAAGCGAGGGCTGGTGGTCGACAGAGTAAAAGTGGACTTGCTTGACTAGGATTGACAACAGGTGATGCCCAACGTACATGAGCAGTGAGATCCAAGCGACGACCAGCTACATCTAGGATAGTCACGATCATCCGGTTCTCGGTGAGAGTACCTGTTTTACCAGAGCAGATTGTGGTGACAGAGCCTAGAGTCTCTACAGCAGGTAGGTGGCGGATGAGCGCCCGGCGTTTCAGCATTTGCTGCGCCCCCAAGGCTAAAGCAATGCTGACTACGGCGGGTAATCCTTCTGGTAAAGCAGCGACCACTAAAGTAACAGCCGTGAGAAACATTAACTTGACATCTTCACCCCGCAGTAAACCTAAAACTAGGATGATGCCGACCAAAACTAAAGAAGCGATCGCTAACCACTTTCCCAGTTGATCCAAGCGTTTTTGTAGCGGTGTTGGCTCTGGTTCCACTGTTTGAATCATGTTGGTAATCTGCCCCAACTCAGTCTGCATACCTGTTTCGGTGACAACCGCTTCCCCCCGACCATAGGTAACAATTGTCTGCATATAAACAGTATTGTGGCGATCGCCTAACCTTACTTCCCCATGCAATTTTTGAGTATCTTTATCTATCGGCTCTGCTGCGCCTGTGAGGGCTGCTTCTTGAGTCCGCAAACCCAAGCTAGTGAGTAGCCGACAGTCTGCGGGGACAATATCTTCTGCTTCCAGCAATACAATATCCCCTGGTACTAAGTTACGAGCGGAGATTTCCTGTATATGACCATCGCGGCGTACTTTGACATTTGGTATTGCTAGTTTTTTGAGATTAGCGATCGCTTTCTGCGCTCGGTATTCTTGGCTAAAACCTAAAAAAGTAATCAGCACAATAATGGCAATAATGCCTAAGCCATCTTTGTAGTCACCCAAAACAGCGGAAATCACCGCAGCCACAATCAAAATAATTACCAGTGTTTCGCTGAGTTGCTCCCAGAGAATTTGCCAAGGTTGTTTCAGTCCTGGCTCAATCAATTCATTAAAACCATATTTTTCTAAACGATGACTAGCTTCTACCGTACTCAATCCCCAGGAGGCATCACTACCTAGCCTGTGCAGTGCTTCGGCGACATCAAGTTGATACCAATTGCTCATGTTGTCTACCTTCAGCTTGACTTAGAAGAAGTAGTAGGGAGTGGTCTAATTAATCGAAAATACTGTATCTAAGTTAAATATTTTCAAATATACACTTTGTTTATATTGGTATGAATCTAGAATTAGATATATTAATCATTTACCGACATTTTACCTACGGGCAACAGCATTGAGAACACTGCTGCTCTCAGGTTGATTTATTCAGTTAGGTCTTCATTATCTGTTTGTAGTGTCTTAAAGCTCTGTGTTAACTTCTGCCAGAGTGACTCAATTTCCTCATAGCACTCCTGTGAAGAAAGTTTTCCCAAAGTCTGTAGATTGTACAAATAACAGACACGTTGAGAAAATTCTTGAAGATTAGCATTGAATAAAAAATTTTGAGGCGTAAACTTACCAAGATATCGATATTGCTCGTAAAGAAAATTGTTTTTAGCTGTCTGATTGTAGTCATCCATATAAAAATCTTTTTAGCTAAAATTTTAACTTGATTTTTCAGGTTGTTTTTAAATTTATATCTTCAAGAGCGGTAAAAACGCTCTTACCCTTCGCCTCATACTGTGTTTAGCAGTGATTGCCTGTCTGACTATCCCTAAACTAATGGAAAAGTACATAGATGCTAAATAAATGTAAGTCCCAAAATCCCTAGCAGTTGCTCGATTGTAAAAGTTATGCCGATGTAAACTAATAAGGCATAAGTGTAGCAGTGGCCATGAGTAGCGATCGCATAGACAAAATAATTGAAAAACTTCAGAAGCTAAAGGAAATTCGGCAAGAAGTAGTTGAGCAACCAATGTCACCACCAGGGGCATGGATACATGAATATGTGATGTATAGGCAGTATAAAAAAGATGGTGATGTTTATTGGTATCAGTATGCGAAGTGGCAGTCCAATGAACCAATTTTTAAACGCAACCCGAAGGAATCGTTGAAAGGGATTGTGAAGAGAGGCAAAAACCCAGAGTATACGTGCCATCAGCACATAGGCAGAGTGGGAAGTAGCACAGGGCTACCGACTGATGAAATGGTCACAGAAGCATATCAAGAATGGAATAATCGTAAGCGTTTAGAAGCAATTGATACAGCCATACGAGAAATAGAAATTGTGCTAAAAAAAGTTATGCCGTCAGAAACTAATGAGGCATAACTTAAAATACAAGCGATCGCCACTATGCCTGTACAAGCTTGTATATAGATAATAAGTGTTAGCCTTTGTTATGGGTAAATAAGAGGGTAAAGTTAACGTTAGCGATCGCCTGTATTGTTATCACTGTACTAATGGAAATGTCCATAGATATTAAACGTTAACCTTCGCATGGGTATACAAGAGGGTAAGAAAAATGGACGTGATGCCTGCGGTGGTTGTAGCGATCGTTTATCAAGCTATGCCTATACAAAACAAATTAACCAGTGATACTACTTGTTAGCTTTCCTATACCTATACAACAGGGTTAGTCAAAGTAAGGAAGGACAGCGATCGCCTGTCAAGATGCCAATACAAGAGGGTATGAATGCAGATATCACTGTACAAAAAGTTGAAGCCAAGAGATATCCCTATACAACAGGGAAAGTGTACAAATAATCTCTAGACAAGAGAGTAGGAATGCAGATATCTCTGTACAAGACGGTGAAGCTATGCCTATACATTAGGGTAAATACGGAGATATGCCTAGACAAGAGGGATAGAGCATAGGTATACAACAAGGTATAAGCAGGGGTATCCCTATACAAGAGGATATGGAGAGACACGAGAGAATAGTCAGTAGCATCAATATACAAGAGCAACTGAATAGTCCTTACTAACATTCCTTGTTCTCCAGAGAACAAGGAATGTTAGTAAGGACTATTCAGTTGCTCTTGTATATTGATGCTACTGACTATTCTCTCGTGTCTCTCCATATCCTCTTGTATAGGGATACCCCTGCTTATACCTTGTTGTATACCTATGCTCTATCCCTCTTGTCTAGGCATATCTCCGTATTTACCCTAATGTATAGGCATAGCTTCACCGTCTTGTACAGAGATATCTGCATTCCTACTCTCTTGTCTAGAGATTATTTGTACACTTTCCCTGTTGTATAGGGATATCTCTTGGCTTCAACTTTTTGTACAGTGATATCTGCATTCATACCCTCTTGTATTGGCATCTTGACAGGCGATCGCTGTCCTTCCTTACTTTGACTAACCCTGTTGTATAGGTATAGGAAAGCTAACAAGTAGTATCACTGGTTAATTTGTTTTGTATAGGCATAGCTTGATAAACGATCGCTACGACCGCCGCAGGCATCACGTCCATTTTTCTTACCCTCTTGTATACCCATGCGAAGGTTAACGTTTAATATCTATGGACATTTCCATTAGTACAGTGATAACAATACAGGCGATCGCTAACGTTAACTTTACCCTCTTATTTACCCATAACAAAGGCTAACACTTATTATCTATATACAAGCTTGTACAGGCATAGTGGCGATCGCTTGTATTTTAAGTTATGCCTCATTAGTTTCTGACGGCATAACTTTTTTTAGCACAATTTCTATTTCTCGTATGGCTGTATCAATTGCTTCTAAACGCTTACGATTATTCCATTCTTGATATGCTTCTGTGACCATTTCATCAGTCGGTAGCCCTGTGCTACTTCCCACTCTGCCTATGTGCTGATGGCACGTATACTCTGGGTTTTTGCCTCTCTTCACAATCCCTTTCAACGATTCCTTCGGGTTGCGTTTAAAAATTGGTTCATTGGACTGCCACTTCGCATACTGATACCAATAAACATCACCATCTTTTTTATACTGCCTATACATCACATATTCATGTATCCATGCCCCTGGTGGTGACATTGGTTGCTCAACTACTTCTTGCCGAATTTCCTTTAGCTTCTGAAGTTTTTCAATTATTTTGTCTATGCGATCGCTACTCATGGCCACTGCTACACTTATGCCTTATTAGTTTACATCGGCATAACTTTTACAATCGAGCAACTGCTAGGGATTTTGGGACTTACATTTATTTAGCATCTATGTACTTTTCCATTAGTTTAGGGATAGTCAGACAGGCGATCACTGCTAAACACAGTATGAGGCGAAGGGTAAGAGCGTTTTTACCGCTCTTGAAGATATAAATTTAAAAACAACCTGAAAAATCAAGTTAAAATTTTAGCTAAAAAGATTTTTATATGGATGACTACGATCAGACAGCTAAAAACAATTTTCTTTACGAGCAATATCGATATCTTGGTAAGTTTACGCCTCAAAATTTTTTATTCAATGCTAATCTTCAAGAATTTTCTCAACGTGTCTGTTATTTGTACAATCTACAGACTTTGGGAAAACTTTCTTCACAGGAGTGCTATGAGGAAATTGAGTCACTCTGGCAGAAGTTAACACAGAGCTTTAAGACACTACAAACAGATAATGAAGACCTAACTGAATAAATCAACCTGAGAGCAGCAGTGTTCTCAATGCTGTTGCCCGTAGGTAAAATGTCGGTAAATGATTAATATATCTAATTCTAGATTCATACCAATATAAACAAAGTGTATATTTGAAAATATTTAACTTAGATACAGTATTTTCGATTAATTAGACCACTCCCTACTACTTCTTCTAAGTCAAGCTGAAGGTAGACAACATGAGCAATTGGTATCAACTTGATGTCGCCGAAGCACTGCACAGGCTAGGTAGTGATGCCTCCTGGGGATTGAGTACGGTAGAAGCTAGTCATCGTTTAGAAAAATATGGTTTTAATGAATTGATTGAGCCAGGACTGAAACAACCTTGGCAAATTCTCTGGGAGCAACTCAGCGAAACACTGGTAATTATTTTGATTGTGGCTGCGGTGATTTCCGCTGTTTTGGGTGACTACAAAGATGGCTTAGGCATTATTGCCATTATTGTGCTGATTACTTTTTTAGGTTTTAGCCAAGAATACCGAGCGCAGAAAGCGATCGCTAATCTCAAAAAACTAGCAATACCAAATGTCAAAGTACGCCGCGATGGTCATATACAGGAAATCTCCGCTCGTAACTTAGTACCAGGGGATATTGTATTGCTGGAAGCAGAAGATATTGTCCCCGCAGACTGTCGGCTACTCACTAGCTTGGGTTTGCGGACTCAAGAAGCAGCCCTCACAGGCGCAGCAGAGCCGATAGATAAAGATACTCAAAAATTGCATGGGGAAGTAAGGTTAGGCGATCGCCACAATACTGTTTATATGCAGACAATTGTTACCTATGGTCGGGGGGAAGCGGTTGTCACCGAAACAGGTATGCAGACTGAGTTGGGGCAGATTACCAACATGATTCAAACAGTGGAACCAGAGCCAACACCGCTACAAAAACGCTTGGATCAACTGGGAAAGTGGTTAGCGATCGCTTCTTTAGTTTTGGTCGGCATCATCCTAGTTTTAGGTTTACTGCGGGGTGAAGATGTCAAGTTAATGTTTCTCACGGCTGTTACTTTAGTGGTCGCTGCTTTACCAGAAGGATTACCCGCCGTAGTCAGCATTGCTTTAGCCTTGGGGGCGCAGCAAATGCTGAAACGCCGGGCGCTCATCCGCCACCTACCTGCTGTAGAGACTCTAGGCTCTGTCACCACAATCTGCTCTGGTAAAACAGGTACTCTCACCGAGAACCGGATGATCGTGACTATCCTAGATGTAGCTGGTCGTCGCTTGGATCTCACTGCTCATGTACGTTGGGCATCACCTGTTGTCGATCCTAGTCAAGCAAGTCCACTTTTACTCTGTCAACCACCAGCCCTCGCTTTATTACTGGCTGGTGCGACTCTGTGCAATAACGCCAGATTAGAACCAGATTGGGAAGAACCTCGTTACTTTCGTGCTGTGGGCGACCCCACGGAAAATGCTTTGGTGATGGCTGCGGCTCACCAAGGATTGTGGAAAGCTGAACTAGAACAAACTATGCCCCGTGTGGCAGAAGTCCCATTTGGCTTTGAGCGCCAGAGAATGACGACTATCCACCAATTCCCGACAGCATTAGCTGAAATTTCTTGTGCTTTGGAGACAGTTTGGTATTGGAACCGAGAAATTCAGGAATCAGCACCTTATATTGCTTTTACCAAGGGGAGAGTCAATAGTTTGCTAGATGTTTCTAGTCAAGTGTGGGTAGATGGACAAGCACAAGTACTAAACGAAGTGTGGCGCGAACAGATTTTGACCACCCACCACCAACTTACCCAAAATGGTTTGCGAGTTCTGGGATTATCTTTTCGGCTTTGGCAATCGCCTGGTGTTGCAAAGATAGAACAAGACCTGATATTTGTTGGTTTGCTGGGGATGAATGACCCAGCACGACCAGAAGTTAAGGATGCAGTGCTACTTTGCAAACAAGCTGGTATCCATCCTGTGATGATTACTGGCGATCACCCCCTCACTGCTCAATATATTGCCCAAGAAGTGGGGATTGCCGCAGGCGATCGCATTCTCACCAGTGATGACCTCTCCCACATATCCCTTGAGTCTTTGGGAAATTTAGTCGAAGAAGTCTCAGTTTACGCCAGGATTTCCCCAGAACATAAGTTTAATATTGTGCAGTTTCTCCAAAGGCGACGGCACATTGTTGCCATGACTGGTGACGGAGCCAATGATGCACCTGCCCTGAAAAAAGCTGATATTGGTATAGCAATGGGCATTAGTGGTACTGATGTCGCTAGAGAAGCTGCTGATATGGTGTTGCTAGATGACAACTTCGCCACCATCGTTGCTGCTGTCAAGGAAGGGCGGATTATTTACGACAATATCCGCAAATTTATTAAGTACCTCTTAAGTAGTAATGTTGGTGAACTTTTGGTGATGCTCCTAGCTCCCTTTGTCGGGATGCCGTTACCGTTGTTACCACTGCAAATTCTTTGGATCAATATTACTACTGATGGTTTACCAGCCCTAGCTTTAGGTGTGGAGCCTGCGGAACGTAACACAATGAATCGTCCGCCCCATCCTCCCCATGAAAATATCTTTGGGCGAGGTATGGGCAGAGACATTATCTGGATAGGATTACTAATGTCTTTAGTATCTTTAGGTATAGGTTACTGGTATTGGCACAGTGGCAATCCAAACTGGCAAACAATTCTGTTTACCACTATCACCCTATCTCAGATGGGCAACGCCCTAGCCATTCGCTCAGATAGAGACTCCCTCTGGCAAATTGGGTTACTATCCAACAAGCCAATCTTGACAGCAGTGACTTTAACGCTAATTTTGCAACTGGCTGTTATATATGTCCCTGTTTTACAGAAGATTTTTACAACAGTAGCCTTATCACCACTGGATTTGATTATTAGTTTAATTCTCAGTACCGTGGTCTTTTGGTGTGTGGAATTAAAAAAATGGCTGATGCGCCACAGCTATTTGTAAACAAGAATGATATCGGTTGTTAGATAGGAGCGCACATCTTCGCGCCCCTACCAATCTATGCCTCAAGATAGTGTATTTTTACCTTTAATTATAAAAAGATTGAGCTTGAGTTATCACAATTCTCACAGAAGACAAGTTCCTCCAAGAGCCAACAATAATATTTATGGCAGCTTCTTCTTTGCCATCTGTAAATGCCTCCACAGCAGATAGCGAAGTTATTTTACACGCACAAATAGAAGGGTTTTATTATGAGAAATTTTTAGCTTTACGTAATGTTTACCTGCCTATCTATAAAAACCTAATTACAACTTTTATTGGCCCTTCCGGTTGTGGGAAAAGCACCTTACTCAGATGTTTTAATCGTTTGAATGATCTCATTCCCCAAACTCACTTACAAGGACAAATTCTTTTTAAAGGGCGCAATGTCTATCATCCTTTAGAAGATGCAGTAGTCTTACGTCGCAATATTGGGATGGTCTTTCAAAAGCCAAATCCCTTTCCCAAATCTATCTACAATAATGTTGCTTTTGGCCCCCGCATTCAACGATATCGGGGAGATTTAGATGAGATTGTTGAGTTATCATTACGTCGTGCGATTCTTTGGGATGAGGTGAAGCATAAACTCAAAGAAAGCGCCTTCTCTCTTTCTGGTGGACAGCAACAACGGTTATGTATCGCCCGAATGTTAGCTGTACAACCAGAGATAATTTTGATGGATGAACCTTGCGCCGCCCTCGATCCAATATCAACCAAACAGATTGAAGAACTGGTACAACAACTCAAGCAACATCACACCATTGTGATTGTGACTCATAATATGCAACAAGCTTCACGAATCTCTAATATGACTGCATTTTTCAACACTGAAATGACAGAAGGAAGCCGTACTGGCGAACTAGTAGAATATGATCACACTCATGTGATTTTTACCCAACCAAAACAAGATATTACCCGGCAATATGTCAATGGTCACTTTGGTTGAAAGAGTAAATATTATTTGATGCTCAATATTGATTTATTGTGAATTGTTCTGATTTTTAGAGTATTATTGCTTGAGTTTTTCTGTTAAAAATCCAGTATTCAAATACAAGTAAATCAGAAAATCAATTGATAGAATAAGAGTTTTTAAAAAAATATTTTTCTTGATGATAAATCTATTGCATTTTGATAATATATAAGTGTAAACATTAAGAGAAAAATAATGTTATGTCACCTAAAATTATACCGGATGTTGAAAATTTAGTCGAAGACCTTGGCGTTCCAGGGATTGCAGCGATAGTACTTCTTCCAGTCATAGTTCCAGTAGTAGCAGGTGTTGGTAAACCAATAGCTAAAACAGCCATTAAAGGCGGAATTCTCCTTTATGAAAAGGGTAGAGGAGTAATTGCCGAAGTTGGTGAAACTTTTGAAGATATCATGGCTGAAGCCAAGGCTGAACTTGCTGAACAAAAAGCTGAAGCTCAAATGGAGAAAATTGAACCATCTGCTGGTTAGATTTCACTAACAAACCCAAAGCCCAAAGAAATCAAATTTAATGGTTGAATTTTGCAGTTTATTAGGTGCAATACAGTGAAGCTTGTTGTGAAAGGTGGAATAATTTCCATCTTTTTTAATATTACAAATTTTTTAAAGTATGATGCCAAATTATGCTAAAGATTTTTGTATAGACGCATCATGGTAAGTCTTTATATATTCAAAAAATATTTGCACTAGCAATTTATTATGAGTCTTGTTCAAAGATTTCTGAGACGGCTATCCCATACAAGCAAAAAGCCAAAAGTAGAATCTGATATTTCTATAAAATTATCAGCAAAACTCCTTGATATCTCGACGATTGATTTAGCAACATTGCTGCGATCGCTCAATACTTCTCTTGAAGGTTTGAGTGAGATTGAATCCGAAATTAATTTAGAAAAATATGGATTAAATGAAATTGCCCGCGAGAAACCACCAAAATGGTATATCCAGCTATTTAAAACTTTTCAAAATCCTTTAGTTATTCTGTTGATATCTTTGGCAATCATCTCCTTGGTGACAGGTGATATCAAAGCCGCAGTGATTATTATCATCATGGTTATTTTTAGCGTCTTACTGCGCTTTTCTCAAGAGTTTCGTTCTAGTTTAGCAGCCGAAAAACTCCAAGAAATGGTGAGAACAACTACAACTGTTAGCCGCAAAGATCAGCGTCAAGACATCCCACCAGAAATATTACGAGAATATGGTATTACTCTCCATCCCCATACAGTAGAAAGAAAAGAAATTCCCATCAAGTTCTTAGTACCAGGAGATATTATTTACCTCTCAGCCGGGGATATGATCCCCGCAGATGTGAGATTAATTGCTGCCAAAGATTTATTTATCAGTCAGGGTGCGCTCACAGGAGAATCCCTTCCCGTTGAAAAACATCCAACTTTACCCGCAGGTCAAACCCAAAGCGAAAACCCACTGGAATTAGTGAACATTTGTTTCATGGGTACTAACATTGTTAGCGGTACAGGTACAGCAGTAGTAGTGCAAACTGGTAGCAATACTTACTTGGGTGCATTAGCTCAAACTGTTGTCGGTCAAAAAACACTCTCTAGTTTTGACAAAGGAGTAAATGGCATTAGCTTCTTGCTACTGCGGTTTATGCTGGTCATTGCACCTTTAGTATTTCTCATCAATGGCTTGATTAAAGGTAATTGGACAGAGGCTTTCTTTTTTGCCCTATCAGTTTCTGTGGGGTTAGCACCAGAGATGCTACCGATGATTGTCACAGCCAATCTGGGCAGAGGCGCGATCGCTATGTCTGAGAAAAAAGTGATCGTCAAAAATATCGACTCCATCCAAAGCCTTGGCGCAATGGATATTCTCTGCACCGATAAAACAGGTACTCTCACCCAAGATAAAATTATTTTGGAAATGCACCTGGATGTTTATGGTGAAGAAAATGACGAAGTTCTAGAGTATGCCTACCTCAATAGCTTCTATCAAACAGGGTTAAAAAACTTACTAGATGTGGCGGTACTCGAACACATCGAGTTACACGAATCGTTGAAAGTGGAAAAAAATTTCCGCAAAATTGATGAAATTCCTTTTGATTTTATCCGCCGTCGGATGTCGGTAGTAGTAGAAGAAACCCATCACAAGCATATATTAATTTGTAAAGGCGCAGTCGAAGAAATTCTACAAGTTTGCACCCAAGTCCAAGGTAATGAGCAGATTTTACCGATGGACGAATCAGTACACACCCAAACGCTACAATTAGACAAGGAATTAAACGAAGATGGCTTACGGGTGATTGCTGTCGCTTATAAAGAACTACCACCCGACCAACTCACATACTCAGTTATCGATGAGTGTAATCTGATTCTACTAGGATTCATTGCTTTTCTCGACCCCCCCAAAGAATCAGCAGCCCAAGCAATTAGCGCCCTGAATCACAATGGCATCCAAATAAAAATCTTAACAGGTGACAATGAAATTATTACTCGCAAAACTTGTAAAGATGTGGGTTTATATGTTCACCACACACTCTTGGGTGGCGAAGTTGAGAAATTGTCTGATGAGGAATTAGCAGAAATAGCAGTCACAACAACTATTTTTGCTAAACTATCTCCCCTGCAAAAAGCCAGAATCATTCAAGTTTTACGCCGAAAAAATCACATAGTCGGCTTTCTGGGGGATGGAATTAATGATGCAGCCGCTTTACGAGAAGCTGATGTTGGTATCTCTGTGGACACAGCCGTAGATATTGCCAAAGAGTCAGCAGATATTATCCTGTTAGAAAAAAGCTTGTTGGTACTGGAAGCAGGTGTGAATGAAGGCCGTAAGACATTCGGTAATATCGTCAAATATATCAAAATGGGTACAAGTTCCAACTTTGGCAATATGTTCAGTATGTTGGGAGCAAGTGCCTTGCTGCCATTTTTGCCGATGAGTCCAGTGCAAATATTGTTAAATAATTTGCTCTACGATTTTTCTCAAACTGGCATTCCCTTCGATCATGTAGATCCAGAATACTTAACTAAACCACGTAAATGGCAGATTAATGATATCCAGAAGTTTATGCTCTACATCGGCCCCATGAGTTCGATTTTTGACTATGCGACATTTGCTTTAATGTGGTTTGTCTTTGGTGCTAACTCGGTAGAAAAACAAGCACTATTTCAAACAGGTTGGTTTGTCGAAAGTTTATTAACCCAAACCCTCATTGTCCACATTATCCGGACTGCGAAAATTCCCCTAATTCAAAGTACAGCAGCGTTGCCTATGTTACTGGTGACTCTGACAATTATGGCGTTCGGTATTTATATTCCCTTCTCTCCGATTGCATCAGGTTTAGGATTTGTGCCTTTACCTGTCAGCTATTTTTTCTGGTTAGCGTTGATTCTATCGAGTTATTGTGTTTTGACACAGCTAGTTAAAACCTGGTTTGTCAAAAAATATGGTTATAACTAAGTGGATGCTGAACTCCTTCCTAAGACGGGGTGTGAGTAGGAATGGATGCTGTTGACGAAATATTTCTTCACATTGCCGACCAAGGAAGCTTGATGTTTGCAAAAGTTGAAATTCTGAAGCATAACTAGAAAATGAGTTGAAAAAATATAATTGAACAAAACTTGCACAAAAAATTGCTCTAACTTAAACTTTCAATTCAAAATATGGTTCAAAACTTTTGTTTTAGTAGATATCTGAACAAAAATCAAATATTTTATTGTCCAAGCGATCGCTCTATTTTTGGGCAATCACCTACTCAAATTGTAGCTGCATAATAATGATAATCAAGCCGAAGGATTGATAAAAAGCCTAAGCTATGGCATCTCAGTACATTGATAATTGTCAACAGATGACAGTAAGAGCAATCATACTCATTTTCTTTCACCTTTTGTACACCCATACTTAGCAAGACTTTTCACGAATTTTGAAAAGGCAGGATAGTTGACGCTGACAACGCTATAACACGCTTAACCCATCAGGTACAAACTCGACTAAATTTATAGCCTGATCAATTTTTATTCCTGACTTGCGATTGTCGTATGGGTTTAACTCATGCTTGGCGTTGTGGTCATCTAATCGAGTTTGGTAATTCTCCAAAATTTTCTTGATGGTCGCTGGCTTACTGCCTGTGAGTGTTTGTATTGCAGTTTGGTTAATATGCCATTTCTGATTTCTTTCAGTGCAGTTATTGTTATGAACTTCTAAGGCATAGATAGCGCGGCGTGTAAGCTCATCAGCCCTACCAGGATGGGTTTTGTATTTTTCGCTCATCAGTTCTGCGGTAAGCACTGAGCTTAAGTCTTCATCAGCTAACTTGACTTTCCCCGTTACGGTCTTAGCATAAACTTGGCAAGCTTTTCTGACAAATTCAGCCAGTGACATACCAGAGTAAGCGATCGCATCTTCCACTACTTTCTGGGTATCTGCGTCTAACTCCAACTGTGCAATATTCATAGTTTCTAATGAGGGTACTGTAGCTGTAGCTTCTGGTTGTAAAGTAGTTTGCTCTGTCTGTTGGGTCTGTTCTGTCTGTGCTGGTTGCTCAAAACCAGCTTTATAGGCATCTCTTGCTTCATCCCCGATAACATCCCAGCGATCGCGGTTGCTGGTGGCATACCATAGAGCTAAATGCTCCCAGTGAGGAGCTTTACCGCGTGGCTTAGTGTGGTAATACCCTGGCTTTCGCTTTTGAGAATTAGGAAATTTTTCAGTAATGGCTTTTGCAAACGCTGTTCTAGGTCTTTTCAGGCTGTTATCACTGCTGATGGCTGTTCTGATTGGCTCCCAGTATTTGAGTGTTATTTCTCTAATAGCTTGCTCATCCTTGACACCTTTTAACTGGTTCGCGGCAATGCTACCTAGCCTAGATGCCCAAACCTCATTACTTTCTCTTTCTAATTTTTCAATCTCACTCATAATAGATGTGTGATTAAACTCGCCACAATCCCTATACTAAACCTCTTGTAATAAATTGTCAAGAGGTTTAGTATAGGGATTTATCAAATTTTGGTGAGGCTTCTAGGCTTGATTTCATAACGCTTGTAACTGTTGATTGTGGTTTCATCTCGGTCAATTAAAATTCGTTCTGCGTAGTCGATAAAATCATAAGAATCAATGCCAGCATTAACTACACAAGCTCTAAAATAAGCGGCTCTAAATTTGTGATATGTACGCTCATCTTCTGGAAAAATATCAAATTCTTTACAATGTTGATTAAGTGTTTTTGAAAAACGTCTGTTTACCCGTTCCGGGTCTTCATCTTTTGGAAATCGTTTACCTTTTTTATCAAGCCAGTCCAGAGCATGACATACTAAATTAGAATTAATTAATGTGGGTATTTCAAATACTACTTCTTTAATTGGTAAAGCCTTTTCACCTATTTTTACACGTCTAGATTTACCTTTTAATTGTCCTTTAAAAGCTACTGTATAATCATTAATTCTTTCAAAACTGGCTGACAAATGAACTTCGCCCATACGACGACCAGTGGCCAAAGCAATAGAACAACTCACATCCATCCAATTAGCATCATTACCATTTTTGATGTCAGTTAGTACAGTATGAGCAAATTTGAGAGAGTTAGTTAAATCAATTTCTATCCGGTTTTCTGGCTGTCTACGCTCGGTTACTTTTTCTCTATACTGTTCTGATTGGGCAGCTTTATAAGGTGCAAAATGCTCTGACAAGGCTCGACCAAAATTAGTAATTATCGTATTTACTGCACTATGTAAAGCTTCATCTTTTATAGAAGTTTTGATTGAATTTTTAAGTGCTTTTTTAAGTGCTGTAATTTGTCTGAGACAAGTACCATAGGTTTTTAATGCCTCTGGCTTTTCATCTGGATATGTGACTTTCAATAATCTAATTTCTTCAGTTGCTAACTTTTTCCATCCAGGTATCTTACCTACACCATTTTTACGTTCTGTTTGTTTGCGGTAGGGTGCTAAAGCTTCAAACTTTGGCATTAGATAACTTACGCGCTCATCCACAAAGCTATTTTCTATCTCATTCTGTGTCTTCAATTCCCTGCTCATACCAATTCCTTACTTACTAATATTTCCATATTAAAGTAACCAAGGACTGTACACAAGGGTTTATATATAGATAAATTACCTAAAACCTGGATTATTACACTAGCTATCCCTATACAAAGTATCTTATTAGTTTTTCTAAATCCTTTAGTATAACGATGCAATTATTCATGGTGAGGCAGTGTGAGGATTTCTCTAACAAGGCATTAATGGTTACACCTGCTCTAATTGCTCTTTTCTA
Source organism: Nostoc sp. C96 (assembly GCF_059384975.1). Classification (NCBI taxonomy): domain Bacteria; kingdom Bacillati; phylum Cyanobacteriota; class Cyanophyceae; order Nostocales; family Nostocaceae; genus Nostoc; species Nostoc sp. C96. The sequence goes on from NZ_JBXUHI010000002.1 coordinate 175,477, forward strand.
GTACAGCCTATTATAAATAACTAGTTCTAAAAATGTATAACTAGTCATATAAGCTATTTTGATAATACTGGTTATTGATTAATTTAACTAGTTCTTTTATTATAGAACTAGTTAGCCAAAGGGGGATTTTACTTGCCCTACATAAAAAGGATATCTGTATGCTAGTTCTACTTATTCCTAAAAACCAAGTTCACACTAAATCTAATAGCTACTTCGACGGTGAATTTGATGCTGCTATTGGCTTACCTCCTCAAAGCTACTCAGGTGACTACTGGCAAGGCTATTTAAACAAAGTTACCGAAACAGGTAACACAGCTTTCTAATTTTACAAGGGGAGGCTGAACCCTCCCTAATCTCCTAAGTAATGAAAAAAATTCCATATATCTATGCTGAATTCATCTCAACAAAAACTTTTTTCTTTACTAATTTATTGCCCTAATCTTCAACATCTAGCTCAACTTCCTCCAGAAATTTGCGAAGTGCTTTGTGAGTTGGCATTGGCATTACGTACAGGAGGCTTTGATGCAATTCAAGCATCAGTAAAGCTTAAAAAACTGGCAGAAATGACTCATGAAGAAATCTTGTATGCTTTTGAAGTTTACCGTCAAAAACAAATAGGCAAAATTTAAGTAATTCGGCAGAGTTAAACAAATTTAAGATTATCAATGTAGGTTAGATATGCTACGTAAGTTAGAAGAACTATCTAATTCTGAACTCATCCAACTATTTGAATCAGCTACAATATTCGATGATGAAGGTGATTTAATGGATGAACTTGAAAATTTTACTAAAGAAAGATTTGGAAAATGTTTTACGAGACAAGTTGATGTCTCTGTTCATGATATTTACCGAGAATTAGCTGAAAGATTTGTCAACCACTTGCAAAGTAATAATTTGTAACCGAGATTTTCAAAATACTTATAGCAGTTCTAAATTATAATTATTTAATTTAGAACTGTTTACTATTAATTATTAAAGTATTCAGAGTTTAAAAAATTTGTTGAACTGTCGATAAAACCAAACTTAAAATATTTTTTAATTTATATTTATGTAATTTTCTCTTAACAATACAGTTAATCTAAAAATTATTTTTGATTAATGAATATTACCAACTAATAACATCACTAATTAATTTACCCTTGTGCCGCTTATTATGATATTGTCCTAAACTATATTTATTATTGTGATCGCTGACTAAAGTTTGATGACGATTAATCCAATCAGCTATAACTTGGCCATTGGCTCCTGATAACTCTCTTAATGTTACATTTCCGATATACCATCTCTCATCATTACTAGATGCTACATTATCGTTGTAATTAGCGATCGCCTGAAAAACTCTCTTGAGTTTTTCCTCCACTGCTGGCCTAGCTTTCATCTTGCGTAATTCTTCACTGGGTACACTTTGCCAGTCCTTCTCTTCTTCTTTAGGTTGTGGTGGCTGTGATTTGGTTATACCTTGGGTTGTTAATGGGAACTGACCATCTTCCAATTTTTTTAACAGTGCTGTTACTAAATTTTCCAGATGTTCTACTCTCGCAACTAATTGATTAGGTTGTGACTCAACTAGTTCTTTTCCTTCTGTTTGTGGCATTGCCTGTCTCTGCTGTAATTGTTGTTCTAACTGACTAATTCTGTTCTGTGCTTCTAACAAATTGCGCTGTAAGTTAATAACTTCTTCTCCAGACATGACTAATTTGCTTACTGCTTCTTGTTGAGTACGCATCGACCAAAGTTTTTGTAATTCTTGGAGTTTTTCTAAATCTGATTCATAAGCTTTAATGCTAACAAGTTTTTCTTTTTGCATTTCTATTAATGGTACTGGTTTGGTGACGTAACTCATATTTGACTTTCTCCTAGTTCTACATTAAAAGAACTAGTTTCTCAAGTCAATAACCAGTTATGATATCACCCGAAACCAGTAATTAACTCTATAACTAGTTTTCTTAAGGCACTTGCTAAGAAACTAGACTCATCTGTTTAACTGTTGAAGTTTCCAGGTACTCTGGTTTGAGTTTGAAGAAGCAAATACACCATCTCGCGCTTTGCACTCGTTCAATGCCATGCGGCTGCTTGTTGTCGAAGCTGATGCAATCTCCTTCCTCAAGCCAGTATGACTCTAGGAGCCGCACATTCTGACAACCAGAAATAAAAAATCGCGCTCGACCCATCACGTTTATCTGTGCTGCCCCCGAAGCGTAAGCTGGAGAGTCACGGTGTATCTTAATTTGCGTCCCGGCTGGGTAAAACAAAACTAGTGCTTGATGAAAATTCGGCAACAATTTCTCTCCTAATTCCTCAATAACAAACGAACCAGGATACAACCCAGGTTCGATTAACTTAACCTCATACTAAGTTGCGTTCAGAGATAGTATTCTAAGATGAGGAAAGAAAGTTAAAGAACGCAGGCGAGCGCTATCAGAACAAAGCTCAACTAAGCCCTGGCACAGAACGTCCTCAACTTGATCTAAAGTAGGAAAGACCTGATTATAAAAATGTTTTTCTCGAATATCTTCCCAGATGTGTTCAACAGGCATTAATTCTGGGCTATGAGCGGGTTGAAAAATTAACCGAATATTTTCCGGAACTTTTAAAGCATTAGAGCGGTGCCAAGATGCTTTATCCAATTGTAAAATTACAAAATAATCAGCAAATTCCTGAGAGATCTGTGACAACAATAAATTCATCATTTTAGTATTAGCATAAGGCAGAGTTAAGCAGGTCATTTTCCCTAATTCAGGTGCAACTGCGGCGTAAGCATAAATGTATTGTCTGACCTGCTGTTTTGGTACAGTTGGGCGTATTCCTTGTGGACACCAACAAGCCCGAACCTCACCAATCCGACCAAATCTGCCTTCATCTCCTGCCATCAATACTACAGGTCTAGTATCGGATGGATTTCTTGTTTGATTAATTTCTTCTACTAACTGTGGAAAGTTTTTTTAAATTCATCAACAGCGTTTGGATCTTTTTTGGGATGAGTTGGTCTAGGGACAATTTTGCGCCATTGATGCCGTTCTAATAGTCGATAAATTGTGGTCTTATGCACTGCAAAACCACATTCTTTTTCGTAAGCCAGCTTTATTTGTAATGCGGTTGCTACCTGACCACGACGGGCTTTTTCTTTAAACGAATCTATCAGTTGCTTTTCTTGTTCCCAACTTAAATAACAATTACGTCTTCCTCCTTTCCCTGGTGTTGATATTCCTGCTTCTCCTTGCCGATTGTATTGCTGTATTACTTTTCTCACAAATCCTTTAGATACTCCAACGTGTAAAGCTATCTCGGCTGCTGTTCTTGGGTCTGCCAGCGCATTATATATCACTGACCATTTTTGTCTTTCCCAATAAGATAATGCCGTTTTTACTTTCTGCTTTACCGTTTCTAAATCTAGATGAGGAAACGCTTGCGTCACTTGAGCCATATCTACCCGTAAAGCTTTACTTTTTTCTCTCCATATCTTTTTTACCCTACTACATCTGGCTGCAACTTAGTATCAGCCTTGTTTCCCGACTTCGCACTAGTAAGACTAACGAACCGCCGCAGATGCAACTCCAAACGACCATCAGCGTATTTTGAAACAGACGGAAACATCTGATTTTCAATCCACTTACACCAATCCTGAATCTGGGCTAACTCTTGCCCCTCCAGTTTCCCAAGCCTCGTAATCAAATTGGGAGATTCGGATTTAGCTGTTACAAACTCCTGATTTTCTGTAACTTTAGCGATCGCCGTAGCATTGGCCAATGACGGTACAAGACGTTGCCGATAAAACTCATGCTGCAAAGAAGACAGAACACTTAAAACTCCTAATTCTGACCATTCGCCTAAATCCTCACCATGCAGAGATACACGATAATATCCACAAGGGGTGCGATGTCTAACGACAAGCCGCAAAGCGTCTACGCACTGCACCGGATAACCCGACGAATGACATTTTTCAATCAGCGACAACACCAGGGGCGAATATATCGCAGAGTGGTTGATTGTTTCACCTTGTATAAAGTTGAGTTGTGGTGTTGAAGACATTTCAACTTCTCCACCCCATAGCTGGGGCAAGTGCTTTTGTAATACCTCCTCTCCAACCAGATGCCGATGGCAGAAATCGCTACTCTTTTCAAAACAGCACAGCGTCATATCTTGTGGATTAGACTGCTGTTTGTTTACCCACAACTGGATCAACTGTTGCCGAGAATCCAAAATTTTTCTGAACTCCCTCTTATATTCTGACTGCGCGGCGATATCTTTGGCTGAAGATTTCCACCAACGTAACAATTCAGAAGTTGGAGCGAATAGGGGTAAGTGCTTACCTTTCCAATTGGGGGGAGGGTTCAGCGAAATAGAAAAAGCTTCTCCCTTAATTTCGACCTGCGTAATACGAGGTGAATATAGGCATATTAAAAGTTCCATCAAGCTATTATTTGCTGAGACAAGCTAGTGAAAAATGAACTAAAACGCAATTGGTTAAGCGAAATTTGTACAGAAAAATTAAGTACAAAAGCGTAGTAGCTCACATATTAATTTCAGGTGTTGGTAGAAACTTTTTTGAATGCAATAATCTTGCATGATTTTTCTGCTTTTTCAGCTTTCTTTCTAGCTGTCGAGCTTCTTTTAAAGTCTCTGTTGCCCAGACTCGGACAACTTCAAAAAATATTCCTCTATCCCTGGCAGCACGGGTAAAAGCTGCGGCTGTCCCTTGTTTATGCTGTTTTAGACGTTTATTCAGATTAGTGCAAGAACCAAGATAATATCTAGCCGAATGTTTTTCTGTACCTAAAGGTGCGGATAGTTTCAGTAGATAGCAGCAAGGCTGTTTCATGCTCCGTTACTTTCTATGCTTTGAGATTGTGCAGATTTAAAGTTTTCAATGCCCTCTTGAACTTCACCTAATGAATTAATTACATCCAACAAATTAAAATCGTTGGAAATGGTAAATTCTTCAGTGGCTTCTATATCTGTATATTCCTGCCTAGCTTGCAACATTCTTAGGATTATTTCTATGGCTCTAAGAATTATCTGAATTTCCTCTATGCTTAAACTTTGAGTCATCTTTACAACTCCATTTAATTTCTAGTAATGTCCGAATATTTATTGCTACTAAAAATAACTTCTTGAAGAAATTGAAGCGGTTTTTCTTCAAATTTTTAATAATTAGCAAAGTTGGTTTTACTTACTTTTTAATTGTTCTTGTGATTGTGTCACTGATTGAACAGTTAATCTTCCTGTTATTATTCCTACACTCAACAATCCTAATAGACATAACAGAATTAATTGAACTGGCAGTTCATCAAAAGTGAAAACATGAATGTCATATTTAGCAATTGCATATCTTACCATTGCCATTTGCAAAGGGTTAAAGTCAAACCATTCGCGGCTTTTGACTAAGCCTTTAACCTGACAATGTTTAAACTGATTGTGCAATTGTGTCTCCACTTCTGCCATGTCTTGAACGTAAACAGTAGTGAGAATTTTAATGTTGCATGGTGGCTGATTGGCGTGAAAATTTTCTAGTCTCAGTTGAGGATTTCGAGATAAACCAATTTTGCAACGACGCAGGTAGAAACCAGGGATTAAACCGTGATAACCTTCTGCCTCCATTAAATAAATGTACCCTGACTCATGATCATTTCTAGGCTGATATCCATTGCTAAAGTAGGAAGATTCCATACCTATGCCTCCAGCCAGTTTTTACCACAGCCACGACATGAATAACGCTGTTTACTCCCAGATCGACCGTTCTTCTTAATGTTCTGGCTTTGGCATTGGGGGCAAGTTGTAGGTGTATCAATTAAAGGATTCTGCCTAAGCCTTGCTATTTGAACTTTTGATTCTTGATAAGCAGTTAAATCAATGTCAATAGTATCGAAGTAGGGTAACTGGTAGAAAACTGGTGAACGGTCAGCCACTACCATAGCCACTCTAAATTCTCTGGCTGTATCGCAGATAGTTTCATTCTGTTCCTCAATCTCTAATTCAATCTGTTCTAAGGTAGCCAAAGCTTTTTCTGCTGTTGATTTTGAGTAAAACCTTTCACCATATTGAGTCAGAAATGTTCTGATACTTACAGGGTCAATGTAAATGTTGGTCAGCATTTTTTGGTCATCAATTGTCAGTCCTTTCGTACTAGCAACCATCCCAGATTGACCCATAATGATGACACCCATGTTAATGTGACCGCCATCTTTGAGGACTTGCTTAAACTGTTTACCGCCATCACTTCCAACAGTCTCAATAGCATTATCAAACTCATCACAAACCCAGATGTAGCCCACAGAATCCTTATACTGTGAATTGGTAGCAGACTTGCGAAAGTTGTATTCATCAGCCAAGCCCTTAAAACCTCTACTGGCACTTTGCCAACTTAGGCAGAAGTCTAAATCATTGGAGTTTTTTACGCTAATTCCTGCCAATGGATTACAAAAACCAAACTCTGTAAATTCCAGTTTTTTACCATTGGGAGTGTTGCCGTTTAAGAAGCCACGCTTTAGTAGATGTGACATTAAAACTAAGACTGTGGGAGTTTTACCTGCGCCTGGCTCCCCGACAATTCGCCACCTAATCGGCTGAGAGAGTAGATAGTTTATAAAATCCTGCTGACGACGGTACAGACTACCTTTATCAGCTTTTCTTACTGGCCTATCCTTGCGGAACTTCACTACAAGGCAATCAGTTACAGCCAGTTTCTTGGCAGACTCAATGCTGTAAATCCCTAAACTTCTGGTTATTTCCTAGTGTGGTAAAACTTACTAGAGAAGACGACTCTCTAAATTAGCCAAGTAACCCTTGGGGTCTCGGCGAAATCGATATTGTTCAATTCTGGCTTTGTGGTGTTTTTGTAATTGAGAGCGTAATTCGAGCCAAGTAACGATATCAACTTGTGCTAAATCAGATGCGGTAAAAGAATGAAGTTTAGTAGCGATCGCACAGGCAAGTTTGACAGAGCCACGAATAACAAGGGATGAGGGGGCAACCTTACGACCAGTGCAACGACGTTGATGATGACGTAGCATACCAAAAGCGTGTTCTAAGTCATTATTAGTTCTAGGAAAATCTTCAATTTCATAACAATGAAAAAGTCCAGACCAGTAGCTATGAGTGGTTTTTATAAAGTTATCGATTGCAGTGTTCAGCGTACCAGCTTTCTGCTTTTGTTGGGACATTTCTGTTAATAGTTGCTGATAACTTTGTTTGACACCAGCAGCATTAAGACCTATTTTATTATTGAGAATATCACTAGCTTTATCAACCCACTGATATGCAACCCTCACAGGTGAAAATAAAGATGCAGTCGCAGATAAACCCTTAGCTATCAGGTGTTTTAGGTTGACTAAAGGTGGAGTTAAAGCACTTTTTTTTCCATCCGTTCTAAGCTTTGCTCTATCAATGTCAAATTTTCTTGTAACTTTAATCCTGATGCCTCTAATGGTGGATGACCATCATTAGTTATAGAACTACGTACTGCCGAGCAATAATCTTCGATAATAGTTGCCATTTCCTGAGTTTCATTGGTAACACTACGTTCAATTTCTCGTAATCCTCTAACTTTTTTCTTTAATTCCTTTTTTGCATGTCGATCAGCCTCATATATGGGTTTAATTGCTTCCTTCAGGTAATGGTAATGACATAAACCGTGAGCAATTCTAGGTAATGCTAACCTAACAGCTTTGCGAATTGATTGTTGCCCATCACTAACAACTCCATCAATTGGTACATCCAAAGTATTAGTTACTTCTAATAATAACGCCACTAAATCTTCATTTCTTGATGATAATAAGGTTTTAGCAAGTAAGATTTCTCCTGATAAGCAATCTCGAATTACCCATAAGACCTCATGTCCAATTTCTGGCTGCATCCCATCAATGGCTAATATCACCCGTCCTTGATTAGCCACTATTGCTTTTAATCTTTTATGGTCTTTTAGCCATAAAGAAAGTAACTCGTCATATCTATCAATTAAGTGCGTGACCGTTCGTTTACTTATACATATACCTTTTAATTCAAGGTGAGCGTGTATTTGGGGAACGCTTCTATGTTCCTGATAGCGTAATGCTCCTATATAAGCAATCACATCCAAACCAAATTCATTTTGTGGTAGAGCGAGTGACCCTTCTTGCTCTGGTCGATATGCTTTTTTGTACCGCAGACATGACTTATTGTGACATTGCCGAATTTTTAGCTGTAGTTCTACTACCCCATTTAATGTTCTTATATGTCGAGGATTATTGTATTCATTCCACATTGGTTGACCGCACGATGGGCATTTTTTTTGAACACAATCGAGTACTTCAAACGATGTTGCCTCTGGTTTTAGACTTTTTCTTGCCAAGTTTTTGCACCATTATTTCGCTACAAGGTCAAGATTACAGGAGTTCTACTCTTCTCTAGTAAGTTTTACCACACTAGGTTATTTCTGATGAGCAATCTTTGATTAATTTGGCGAGGGCATGGGGTGAAATTGACCGACTATAAGAGTAGCCAGCTGTTATTACTCCGTCAGTCTCCTCTATGCCCGTAACTAAAAGAGGTATTTGTTTTTGAAACCATAGCCAAGAGGCGATCGCGTTGGCTATGCGTCCTGACGCATCAAAACCAAAATCACCATACTGGGGTTCTAATAAATCTCCTTGCAGTTCTCGTTGCAGTTGGGCTATGCGCTCATTGAGTAACTCAATTTGCTCAAGGTAAGTTTGACGTTCAGAGGCTATGGCCTTGCTGACTTCATCTAAGTTTTGATTGTAACCACTGGCTAAACTTTTGATAATTTCAGCTTTGGAGGTATGACCATGAGCTATTTTTTCACCCCAATTTTGCAGCCGTCTAAACAACTGCATTGTTTCAGAGGTAATAGAATCATGCTCAGAGTAAATTTTCTCTAACTCGGTTTGTTTAGCAAGCTGGAAGCGTTTGTTAGCTTCCATGTCAACCTGAGATTTAAAATTAACTTCCCATTGCTCAATCTCAGTTTCTAAATACTCAATTCGTTGTTTATCTTTCTGGGATTGGGTAAAAATTTGAGTTAGTTTAGCTTGATATTCCTCTAACTTAGAATTTAGGTGAGCAACCATTACACTATTTTCAATCTTGGCATGACCTAACGAATTGATAGTGTTTCTGGCTTCTTTTAGCTCATCTTTTAAGGCTTCTAATTCAAGGTTTAATTTAATTGTTTGAGCTTTGGAGGCTTCATACTTATTGATTACACTGTGAAGGTTATTGCTGGCACTTTTGGCAACCTTAGCAACCTTTCTAATCTCTTTTTGTGATTTACTATCAGCAACTAAGTAAGTAACAAAACCGCCACAAATTGCACCTAAGCCAAAGTATAGTGAAATCATTTTTTCACCTCGATATAATCACCTAACTGAGCTTTAAAACTTGATATTTTACCCTCAGTCTCAACAGTTTTTAATCTTGATTCCTCGGCTTTTAATTCGGCTTGTTTTAGCTTCTGGCTGAGTTCATCTTTACTATGAACTGCGATGTTAGTTTCTGTAACTGTACGAACCTTAGACACATCTAAAGTCACAGATTTTTGGTCAGTAACCTCTTTTTGATTAAGGTAATCAAGGTAATTACCCTTAACTTTCTCAAGCTCTGTAGCTGCCTGGATGCCAGCACCGAAAGCTTTAGCGTGTTTACCCACTACAGTAAACTTCTCGCGTGTGAGGTCGAATGCTGCCCCGGTGAGTTTTAACGCTCGTGTCGCGCCCTCGTAAATTTTCATCCCCTTATCTAATTGGGCTTGTGTAGCTTGGGGTAGACTCTCAGGAGGATTAAGCGGGTCAGCGATGTGATAGTTGCTTGGGTGAAATGCTGGAATCATTGCTGGGAGCATTTCAGGGAGAACAGTCAGTAACCCAGGGATGCGGCTATCTGTGGTCACAGCATTGGTAGTAGTGCTAGTAGTAGTTGCGCCCGTTGTGCTTTTACCTTTGGCAAGTTTTTCAGCTACGGCTTGAGCAGCTGCTTTAGTGGTGTCGATTTTAGCCATTGTTTAAGAATTTTCTTGCGTTAACTAAGGATTGGTAGCGAATTTCTAATTGGCGGAATGCTTTGTCTATGTCGCTAAATTCCTGCGCTAATTGCTCATCTAAGTCGTATTTTTCTAATACTTCGTTGAGTTCACCCTCATCAGTTTTAGCGTTTTCAATTTGGCGATTTAAGTCATCATTCATGGTTAAGATTAAGGTGTATCTGATGCTCAAGCTCTCAATTTTTTTGAGAGCTTAAACCCTAATATCTATTCGTTAAAACTTTCAAGATTCGATACATCTAAGTCAGTAGTCGAGTATTGGAGCGTATTGAAAAATTGACAAACATCTCCAATAGTCACATCACAGTCAAAGCGCAAAATTTTAAACTGCGGGTGTTGTCGAATTTGAGTGAGTAGTTGCTGTGACTGTGCAATCAGTTCTGGCAGTGGTTGAGTATTCATGTTGCACTCAATAAATAAACTTAAAAATCTTCTCTAGTAGTCCGTTCAAAAGGTCAAAGGGCAACAGTAAAACATTGGTCGTCATACGATGAGGTTCTTTCCCAGTTCGTTGATAATCTCATCAATTTCTTGGTGTAGGTTGGTTTCATCTGGTGTGACTTCTACAGGTTGTTTACGCAAGCTGGTTAAATCTCTAATCGCTCCCAGATACTCTTGTTTTTGATACTGCCAGTTTTGGTTGATGGCTTCTGTTAACTCGCTTTGGCGAATAGCCAAGTTATTAATGATCAACTGATTTTTAACTTGAGCGATCGCATCTACAGCTGCTATCTCCTCACTAGCTTGTTTGGCTAACTGCTCAACTAGAGATAAGCCAGTATTAGGTATTGGGGATTGGGTAGGATTGGTTATTTGTTGCTGCGGGGGCTGGGGTACATATAGGGTATTTTGTGGCTTTTCTGTGGCTGTTTGTGATGCTTGCAGTGTGGACGTTTCAAGGCTTTCTAAATTTTCGCTATGTGCTGGCAACTGTGGCTGTATGGAAGTTTCGATTTTCTTAGCAACTGCCTCAAAATCCAGCATTGGTAAGGCTTTCACTGTGTCGAAGTCATCCGGGCGAATGTCTATCAATGCCAGTCTTAGGGCTTGTTCATTGGTTCCTAGTTGGTTAACAGCATCTTGAATGCTAATTGTGTTTTGTACTGGTGTGGGCTTTGATTTAGCTGTGCGTGGCATGATTTACGCTCCCTTTTTTAATTGGATTTGCTGGAATGCCTGTTGATAGCGATAGCGACTAAAATCTTGCTGATTTTTCAAGATGTACCCTTTTACCCGTTCAGAACGTCTAAGCTGTGCCATAAGCCGCCCTACACGACTTAAAACCCAGGCTTGGTAAGGGCTTAGGGGTGATTCTCTGTCAATAGTTCCGTCATAGGCTTTGGGGTAAGCATTACGAAATGACTCAATACGCCAGAATGCTATGTTTTCCCAAGTGCAAAGGGTGGAACGAGCTACACCCAACAAATTGGCTAAATGTGTTTTGGTCGCTGGAAATTCAATAAATAAATCTAAATCGGTGGAATGCTTACAACGTCTAGGTTTCATCGGTCATACAGCAATAAATATGAATTGGTAGTTAATTAGCTAATAATCGATAAATTAAGCAGCACAATCTAGCGTCAAATCGCTAAACCCCTTGCAGTACTTTTCTTTGGGGTACTCGTCGGACACTAATTAGTAGCTGGTTGCTGATCGATTACCTCTTGTGACATCATACATCTTATGACACAGATTGTGCAATGTGTGTCAAACTATTTATGAATAACAAGGCGTATCATGAGGTAGAGTGATGAACGTGGATAACACAATGAGTGGAAGAGTGAATGTAGTGTTAAGTGATGAAGTCTATGAACTCATCAAAAACCTGGCAGGCACAGAAAGACGCTCCCAAAGCCAAATGACAGCGATTCTGGTTGAGGAAGCTTTAGAGGCACGTAACCTACTAAAAAAATCTCCTTCACCTGATAAAGATAAAGGGGCAGCATAACTGAAACACCAGGAAACTAACAAACCGATAAGCCAGAGGTAATACCTGAAACACTAGATAAAGCTTTCAGCTTTATCACTGCACTCAATAATTTCCACTGGCGAACTGACTATGTAAATTTTTGTGAGGTGCTAAGTTATACCCCAGATAACTTTACAGAAAGCAAGTACAAGCAGTTTCAAGAGTTAATTAATTATTTGGGGCGCTTTGATAAAGAGGCGATCGCTTTGATGATTGAGGTAGGGAAATGACGGAAACACCGCAACAGCCAAACCGACTTGACCGAATAGAAGCGATTTTAGAAAGGGTAGCTACCCAGCAAGCCAGCAATACGGAAGCTATCGCTGACTTAACAGCCAACATTGATGATTTGACCAGTAATGTAAACTCTGTGCTTGCTAGGGACGCAATTTTAAATGATGTACTGCTGGAAATGAGGGACAGCCATGAGGAATTGAAGCGAGATTTTTTAGAAAATCAGCGCACTACCAACGCCGCACTGAATCAGATGAATGCAATATTATTGCAGCTAACCAGAATTGACCCACAGAATTAGGCTCGACTGAGCATCTAGGGTGAACAGTAATGGCTACCGCTTTTAATTTCCGAATCTTACCAGCGTTAGATAAAGAGTCAAAAAGATGGTTTTTGATTCAAAAATGTAGCAAAGGTTTTACTGTCAAGACTGTGGTTGATTGAAACAGGAGAACAAAAAACCAGCATGACACAAGCCCAAATCGACGATATCAACTCACGCCTAGATGCCCTAGCTCAAAGGGTCAGCAGCCTGGAATTACTTACAGGTACAATCGGCACTAGCCAAGTGGCGATCGCTCAAATTCTCACCGTCCAGGCAGAACACACCCAAATATTGAATGCTCATACGGCAGATTTAGCAGAACTAAAAAATGATGTTCGTGAAATCTTGCGGATACTGCGAGATCGCAATGGTGGCAGTGGGTTATGAGGTTCGACCGTGCATCTAGGGTGAACAGTAATAGCTACCACATCCTCTAATACCACCTAATGTAACTAAATGTTACTCACCATCTTTCTTACTTGTCGTAGCCAGGGAAGGGAAAAACATGAAAGATGTTTTACTCAGCTTTACTATGTAGCTGAACGTGAATCCAGTCAGAGCAAAGAAACAGCATGACCAACACACCAGAACAACCAAGCCGCCTAGACCATATCGAATCCACGCTAGAGCGTATTGTAAATCAACAGGCAACTACTAATGTGATTTTGGCAGAATTAGCCCAACGGCAAAACAACACCCAAGAACAGCTAGAGAGTTTACTCAGTACAGCACAGAATATTTTTACTAGAGATGCAATTCTCAATGATGTGTTACTTGAATTACGAGAAAATACAGAAGTGCTACAAAGAAATTTTGAACAACATCAACTAAATTTTGATGAGAATCAGCGCACTACTAACGCGGCGTTAAACCAGCTTGGGGCAATTTTATTACAGCTAACCAGAATTGACCCACAGAATTAGGCTCGACCGCGCATCTATGGTGAACAGTAATGGCTACCGCATCCTCTACTACCACCTAATGTAACTAAATGTTACTCACCATCTTTCTTACTTTTTCTTAATTCGATAAATCATTATCAAGACAGGCGATCGCGCTTGATGATTAAGGCAACAACACTGATACCGATTCGTAAATTTATCCCAATTTTCACTGCGATCGCTGATCGCCAAAATGATTGAAGCAGGAAGATGAAACAGGAGAACGAAAAGACGGCATGAGCAAAACGACTACTAAAGGCAATAAATTATGATTCAAGCCTTACGTAAACTAGTAACCTTTGAAGATTTTGCAGCGTGGCGACCTGAAGGCACAAGATATGAATTACATGACGGCGTGATTGTTGAAATGGCACAACCAACGGGCGACCATGAAGATGTTGTGGGTTTTTTAGCACTAGAAATATCTGCTGATATCAAGCGTTTAAATTTACCTTATTACATCCCAAAAACTGTATTAGTCAAACCACCTGAAGGTGAATCAGCTTATTCACCAGACATATTAATCATCAATCGACCAAATTTGGTGAATGAGCCTTTATGGAAAAAGGAATCGACTGTATCTCAGTCTGCATCTATTCCATTAGTTGTTGAAGTTGTTAGTAGTAATTGGCGAGATGATTACTACAAAAAATTAGCTGATTACGAAGCTATAGGTATCCCTGAATATTGGATTATAGATTACGCTGCTATAGGCGCTAGAAAGTTTATCGGCAATCCTAAACTGCCTACTATATCCATTTATCAATTAATCGATGGTGAGTACCAAGTTACTCAATTTAGAGACAGTGATCGCATGGAATCTCTAACTTTTCCCGAATTGAATCTGACCGCCGAACAGATTTTTCAATCTGCCAGCCCACTAACATAGGTTCGACTGCACACAAGAGTGTGAACAGTAATAGCTCCTACTACCCTTGCTCCCAGCTTATGTAACTAATTTTTACGCATTCCATTTCTTACTTTTTCTTGATTCAGTCAACATTTGTAAACCCACGTGATCGCAATTCTTAATATGGAAAATTTACAGGATAACACTACCGAGCAGCAATCAAACCTCAGCTTAGAATCCTTGGGTATTGCTGACTCTTTTAAGACTCTTTTAGGAAATTTTCATTGGCGCACAGATTACATCAAATTCTGTGAGGTTTTAGGGTACACCCCCGACCAATGGGCAGAGGACAAATATCGGCGGTTTCAGGAATTAGTGGACTCTTTGAATCAATTTGACTCACAGACAGTCGCTAAGATGCTAGAGGCTGGTAAGTAAAAATGCTTAAAATCTTCAGCAAGCTGACCAAAAATGGAAATCCTAAATCTTGGTGCGATCGCAACGGTGGCAGTGGCTTGTGATCATGAAAAATATACAATCCAACTTCATCAGCCAAAGGCTACTCGGTTATACGCCGATTCCATTGGCAAGAGTGAAGAATCGAAGGAAACAAGCGACAATGTATCGAAAAATTTTTTTGGACAGAGATATGAAGAGTGATAACCTATTTACATCGGTTTTTCACCAAGCTGATACCAACCTATATCAAATGGAGGATGAGCTAGGCAAACAATAATATTCAGGCAATCAAATTTAAGGGGGCCGTTAGACAAAAAGATAGGCGAAAAGACTTTGCGAGGGTCATGAAACCTAATCTTGATGGCTAATAAAGGCTTACGAATCTAGAGGACTTTACTGGACTCTACCATGCTTCATGCTCCACCATGACTCCACCCTTGAGGCAATGTTACCACAAGGGGCGGTCAACTATGCCCTTTTTTTTGTGTTCTCAAAAAAAAGTGCATCAAATTGTTACAAAATTCCCTAAATGTGGTCATTTACCAATGCTAAATTTCACAAATCTAACTATCTTCATAAGTAAATTTAAAGATAGTTGTTTGACTTATAAAGATAAGTTAATACTCACTTCCATTAACCCCAGAAGCAACAGGCCAGAAGAACACGAAGATGCAGAGTTGCAAAGGGAAAAGAATTTGCAGAAAATTCTTTCCTACTCTCCGGCCTTTTTAACTCATGCTTGGCATCAAAAGTCTATTAGAAGTACCCAAAGTCAAGTATGGAGATTCGTGCAACAAGTTTTAGGAATTAATAACACAGCAAAACCGCCATCATCTGTGAATATATCTGACGGCCAGTTGCATTTTGAAAATCAAAACAGACAACAGGAAATCGGTTAGCTACCCATCAGCAGACATCATCTGCTCAAAAAGTAGCAAACCGCATATTATAGCAATTTGAGTGTAACAATGTCTGCATAGTGTGGGCAAATTAGCATAGTTAAAACCTCATTGGTTTTAGCAAGAGCTAGTTTCGCCCGAAATCCGGGTAATGGGAGGAATACCATTTCACGAGAAATCTGCTCCAGATGCAAACTCTGAAAGCTTTGCTGCATCTTGGTTTTTGAATTGCGAACTTGTACTGAGCGCAGCCGAAGTATTGTGAATTGCGAATTAGTATCAGACCCAACACCCGATAAAACTGGGTAGCTCCGATGAACGCAAACATTATCGGAGTATACGAAAGTGCTACAAGAGAAAACAATTGAAATTAATGGTAACGAGTGCTTAGAAGTTAGAGCGATCGCAACAAAGGGGGTCAAACTATGACCTCCTTAGAGCAGTTCGACATTAGAAATTTTATAGATCGGCTGACCCCCAAAAAAGGTAAGCACCGTTATGTGTGTCCGGTGTGCGAAGGCAGCTTGACAATTGACCCCAAAAGCGGCAAGTATCACTGTTGGGGGCAGGAATGCGCGAGTTCTGATATCAGAGAAGCTATTCGCCCTTGGGCGGAAGTAATAGGTGGAACTGTTCTACACCCTCCTCATATCAATAAAAAACTTCAGCGTGTAGCACAAACGCCAAAATTACCAGCTGCTGCACCAATACCAAAAGGCGAGATCGCACTTTCCACGTTACCGCATCCAGTTAGCCCACCTAAGAGAGTGACCAGAGGTAGAAATTTTGAAATCACCTACCCATATTCTCCTAATCAGTGGGTGCTGAGAATTGAAAAGCCAGACGGTAGTAAGATAACAATACCTCACCACCGCACTGCTGATGGTGAAGTAGAGAAAGGCAAGGGAGATGAAACTTGGCATCCTTACCGTATTGATGAAATACGCTCCTTTGGTGCAGGCAAATGGGTATTAGGAAACGAGGGTGAGAAGTGCGTTGACATTACTCGTTCGGTTCTTCAATTAGTGAGTTTTACTTTCCAGGGTGGTAGCTGGTCTGATGAATTGCTTTTGCTGGGGCTGCAAGAAATTAAAGATTGCGGTGTTGTTGGTGTTGTGTATTTCCCCGACAATGACGAACCGGGTCGGAAAAAGGCTCAAAAGTTGGCAATTGCAGCAGCTAAGATTCAGCTTCCTTTTATTGTAATTGACCCATTAAGATTATGGCCGCAGTGTCCTCCTGGTGGTGACATTGCTGATTGGGTTGCAGCAAAAGTAATACCAAACAATGAGTTACTTCAAGCACTCAACACTGAAATAGCACTTTGCAGGGATACCGTAGTAGTTACAAATGAAGTTGCTCAAGAAACAGAAGAATTTTGGCAAAAAGACCCGAAAGCCCAATACGAAATTCAACGTCAGCATATTGCTAAATTTAACTTGACGCGGACTGCCCAAATCAGCATTGAAAATGGGTTTCTCCCTTCAATTCAACTTCAAAGTATACCGCCGGGAATCATTGGTATAAAAGGTGATTGGGGTATAGGTAAAAGCTTTTTACTAAGTGCTTGGTGTCGGCAGTGGTCACATAAAATTATCCAAGTCGCTCATTTAAATGCCTTACTTTCTAACACTGCTCCTAAGTTTGATTGCTTCCATCATCACGAATTAAAAGATTTACAATTAGGTGTAACATCTGCTCCTAGATTAGCTATTACAGATATCTCTTTAGCTGCCATGTTTGACCCCCAAAGATGGACTAAAGACGAACCATTTATCTTAATTCTTGATGAAATAGAGCAGGTTTTGAGGTCAATTCAAACTAATAGCAACCTGAAAGGTACACTAAGAGTAAAAGCGCGAGTTAAGCTAGAATGGCTGATAAAAAATGCTGTTTATGTCATTGGTAGTGACCGTGATTTATGTGATGAAACTTTAAACTATATTGAACAAGTACGCGGTGATAATCACCTAGCTTTTATTATTCACCATAAAGGCAAAAAAGGAATTAATCGTCAACCAATAGTTTTTAACTGTAATAAATATAAAGATGAAGTGCTAACTCGATTAATTAATGCTGCCAAAGCTGGTCATAACATCATCATACCTTGTGAGAATAAAACAGATTTATTAGCCATTGAACAGCAATTATTATCAGCAGGAATTCCTGATAAATCTATGTTTTTTGCTCATGGTGATAACAGTAATGAACCAGGAATTAAAGAATTAATTCAAAAAGCTGATGAAATTTATCCAGATTATCAAATACTAGGTTATACGATGACAATGGGAACAGCATTAAGTTTTGAGAAGCCCCACTTTAAAAAATGTTATGCTTTCTTTTCTGGTGATGTTTTGAGTGCTTCGGATCAAGCTCAAATGCTTTTTCGTTATCGTCTCGAATGTGAAATAACAGTTTGGATAAATCCCAAACGTAGAAGATTAGAAATTAATCAGGATATTTTACTTTCAGATTTATTGAAAAATGTGCAAGATACCGATAAATTAATTGTATCAATTGACCAAATAGGCCCCTTAATAGAACAGGGAATTTTACCAACTGCTAAAGGTGACATTAGCCCTGATGATTTACCCTGGATTCAACACAAGCTAGGCATTATTGCTCGTGCGAATGCAAGTCTTGCAAATCCCTCCGCTACGTTACATGATTTATTGGTAGATGCTGGTTTTACCTTGAAAATTGAGTCAAACGACCACGATGAGCAACCAATGACTACTAATGAGGGTAACTTTTATCTAGTACAGAAACAAAAAATAAAATCGGCCCAAGATCAGGCGATTGCCCAGGCAGAACTAATGAGTGAGGCAGAATTTATGAAAGCCATGATCAACAATGGCAACCTCAACCGCACAGAACGTAACCGACTAGAAAAAACACGGCTGCACCGGGACACTGGGCTGGAGATTACAGAGGATATTGTCAAATTGCAACGTACTAAGAACCTGACTCGCGGTGCAAAAATGCTGAAAGTGTTGCTTGGTGACGAGCAGACAGCTGTAGCTTACGACCTCACAGATCGCCAATATAACCCAGATATCGGCGACCAGAGTTTTTATGCAGCAAAGCGGCAATTACTTCATGAGTTAGGTATTCCTGAAATCATCGAGAAACTGGTTCAAGGATGGAGGTACACCAATAATTCTTCTGAAGTTGTGGCAGTGGCAGACCTAGCACGAGAGCATAGAGACAGTATTAAACGTCTACTAGGATTTACAGTTTCGTTAGAGAAAAGCGAGAATGGCTCATTTAAAGTCAGCAATAGTGCAATACTTGGGTCAATTCTGGATACCTTGTCTATTGAGCGCGAAAGTACAAAAACTCGCAAAAAAGGTCATGTTTATCGACTAAATCGCCAGCATTGGGAAATGCTACAAGCAATCATGGCTCACATAGACAAACTGGCCCCAACACCAACTTTGGCAGGAGTCATAGAAAAAGCACTTGCAACAGCAATCCAAAACAGTGATTCACATCAAGAACATCTGACACCTGCCCAAACAGCACCAACTCCAGAAATTCTCTCAACTGTGTCACCATCAGCATTTGATAGCGTTCCACACCCTCATAGTATTTCTTATATATATAAAAATCACTTGGGTATGGAACACCCAATAAAGCCTGACAATATTGAATCGCTTCATAATAGCGAAATACAGACAGCCAACCAATCAAAGCTGTGGACTGGGTTAAAGCTAAAATTACAACAAGGTCTAGAAGATGCAGGGGAATTTTATCAACAGATGGTTGACAAAATTGGGGAGAGTGTCGGCGTGGCTGAGGGTGAGCCATTTTGGAATGGATACTTAGGGCATTGCATGGTGGCTGTTAATTTTGCAAATGGGTGTAAATCTGTGATGTGCGATTGGTTAGTTACTGCCGCCGTCTAAAAGTGCAGTTAAGTCATGAACTGTCATTGCTTTTCTTTAAAACTAAAATGAGAAAATTTTTAATAATACATTCGTCATAATAGTGAGAAAAACTAGGTGTAAGTTGAGAAATCAAACTATTAATTATACTTAGGTAATTTTCTATTCTGTATCTTGGCTCCTGAGTGCTTAATTCTTGCCATATTAAGAAAAAATTATTGCTGAATTGTTACCAATTTTACAACTATATTTTTTTAGTTTAGGATTATTCTTAGAAGTTTAGATTTTTTTCACAAATAAGCTCAAATAGCTATCATACACACTTCTTGATGTCCAGCAACCGCTTGTTCCCAAGTTGAATATCTCCAGAATTTACCACTGTATTCACCTCCAAAAACCATAGTTTCAAAAAGCTGTGGTTCTTGATTAGGGAAATTAGAAAAATCCTTTCCTAAAAAAATTGTAGATACCCTTCCCCAAGAAAAGGTATCTAAAGCTACTTGTATATTTTTCTCATCTTTCCGCCAATCAGACCATTGATTAAGACTTTTTGGTGCAACAGGTTGTTTATTTTCATTCAGAATATAAAGCCCATCAAGTATATCCATATTATCCCAGCCTACAACTAATAACTTTAAAAAATATAACTCAATATTAGAAATATCTTAAAGTCTACAATGGCTATATTAAAACTGATAAACTTGTTTACAAAAATTTGAGTGACTTTAAATAATGAAATTTTCAGAAGGAAGATATAACTAGAAAAAAGTATGTTTAACAGCAGGAATGCTTATGTGTTCTAGAATGAATTATATTGTTGAGGTAAGTCCAGAAACAGAGATAATTAGCGTTGAACCAAGCACCTACTCGCGCGAATTAGAAGAGAATGTACCTGACTTTAAACATTTATCCTGGGAACTCGAATGTGAAATGGCAGAATTATATGCTTACTATACTCAATTATATAGCGTTTCTCATACTAGTTAGGTATAGATAAAACACATAATCACACTGTCGCATTTTTATCTGCTGATAGAATATCGTTACTTGAGCTTTTTTGACTTTCCAAACATCCTCTAAAGAATTTGAGCGATCGCATTACACCTAAAATGATGACCAAAAGCGCAAGCTTATTTGTATTGATTTGGTCAATTTTCAAACAACATAGCTACAAAAGTTCTCTCGTAACATTCAACATTCATTCTTCTGTGATTTGCATTCCAAAACGCAAATCAACCGAGCGCGATAATGCCTAATGGTACGATAACAGAAGCATGAAAGCGTGAATACACAACTCCTCATTTCTCCTCAAGAACTCATGTCTTTGTTAGCCCAAAAGTCATCCCAGGCGGTCATTATCGATACGCGAAGTCCAGAAGATTATAGTATTTCTCATATTCCTAAATCCATAAATATTAGAGATTTTTTTACCTATCTTTTAGAGAATTCCTCCCCAGCCGGATTAAAAAAATTGCAAGAGTATTTTGCACAAATTATGAGCAAACTGGGAATATCGGGTGCAGAACGGTTAATTGTTTATGAAGATACTTTAAATAAAGGTTATGGTCAATCTTGTCGAGCAGCTTTCTTACTAAAGTATTTGGGTTGCACTCAGGTATCTATTTTACATGGAGGATATAGAGCATGGCTGAGGGCGGAATTACCTGTAACTGATGAAATACCATTACGTGAAAGCAGCATATTTAGATTGCATCCTAAAGCTGAGATGATAGTGACTACCGCCGAGATGTTGCAAGCAATTGACAATCCAGCAATTATTAAATTAGATGTGCGCGATCGCCCTGAATGGCTTGGGTTGAGTTCTTCGCCCTATGCAGTTGATTTTTGTCCTCGCAAAGGTAGAATTCCCAACGCTGTATGGTTAGAATGGCATCGGTTTATGAATTCTGAATCGGAAATCTCCATGTTTCGCTCAAAAGCGGAAATTTTAGAAATTTGTCAGTCAGTAGGTATTACTTCAGAGTCTATTGTGTACGTCTACTGTTTTAAAGGTTCTAGAGCAGCGAATACTCTGATTGCTCTGGAAGTGGCAGGAATTGATGCCAGAAATTATTTTGGTTCTTGGAATGAATGGTCTCGTGAATTCTCACTACCGATTGATAGCAAAGTCTTGCAGTGACGAGGGCGATCGCTTTCCCTAAAGCTAATCTTCCCAAACTGTCATAAACTCTTCCCACTCCTGATCTGTTTGTGGTGGCTTGTCTTGTGTCAGTCCCACTACTCGCGCTAGTTTCCTGGCTTGCTCTGGACTTTCACCCAGTTCTATCAACTGGCGTTCTAGGTTGGGGTCGTAGCCTTGGGTTAGTAGCTGGGCATACTCGGTATCGGTCATGCCGAGGTTGTGGATGTTGGTCATGGTCGCATCTATTCACTACTCTTAGGTCACGGTTAGTTCTTGGAGCAAGGCATCATTTATCCGTTGTGCTTCTTCACCAGACTGTTCCGTTACATTAAAAGCTTGCTGTACTATGGTTTTAACTTCCTCTGGTAGCGATTCAAACTTATCAGTATCAAGTATGACAATGCGACAACCAGGGTAAGGAGCAAAATCACAGAAGGGTTTCATCCCCGATGTAATGAGCAATTTACTAAGCTTTGTAATAGAATGGCGAGGCTTCTGGTTATCCTCACTACGGTTAATTTCAGATGCAAAATAACCACATAGCCAACTCAAGGCATCAATATCTGTTTCTAAAGCGGCAACTGTACCATCTAATACCTGTTTGTTGAGCTTTACAGGCAGATTGTCAAAAATTGTGTCTAAGGCTTCTGGGTGTCGCTTTTGGCAGTGACGCACCGCCGATTCAATAAGTTTATCGATTTTTGTAGGTTGGGATTGCCCAAATCCTTTGCCAGACATGGTATTTGATGTGTTGAATACACGGATTTTAGCAGGGTTTGGAGGTGTGAGTGAGAGAGAGGCGATCGCTCAGAAATTTTCCTCTAAGAATCAGGTAGGGCGATCGCTGTTATACCAAATTAGATGGGGTTTGAGGAAATTCAGAATCTTTATACAAAATTTAGTCATCAAAATTCGAGATTAATTTGCATAAAACATCTGCACAAGTTTGATCAAGTCACTTTTTGCAGGTTCACCTTTATTCAACCATTCTATTAAATCAGAAGGATATAACCAAAAACTTTCAATAAAATCATTCTTATTATAATCTGGTTCACAATCTAATGTGATTTCATAAACTTTCATAAAAGCAGACACTTGATATTTATATGGTGTTAAATAACCCAATAACTGCGTATTAACCATGTTTAAATTTAAGTTTAATTCTTCTTCGAGTTCACGTTGCAAAGCATCTTCGTAAGTTTCTCCGCTTTCTACATGACCACCCATACTGACATCAAGACAAAGGGGAAAAATTCGTTTTTGTGCAGAACGGCGCGGTATCCAAAGTTGTCCTAATGAATTAATGACAAAAGCATTGACAACTCTAAAATTGCACAGCCCTTGACTATATATTTCTGAGCGTGGCTTTTGTCCAATAACGCAATCACTTTCATCTACAATGTCAAGTATCTCTAAATCTTGCATCATACAGATAGAATTAACACTTATTAAATAATATACAGGTCGTAAAGGACTGGGAGCGTTCCGTTAGGTTGCTAGAGGCATCGCTTGTCCTCTAAGAATTATGCTGCAAGACTTTCTCCAAACGGCGGGTAAATTGGGAGGAGCGATCGCATACTTGATTTTTCCTCTAAGAATTTGCAGCAGGGCGATCGCATTACACAAACTAAGTTGTGCAGAAATATTTTTCTGATATTTACTATTAGATTAATTCAGTTACTTCCAGATAGCTTATGATATCATTTTTATCAACTTCACAATCACAAACAGTACTCATTTCTACTACACCCTTTTGCGGTACATTAAAAATTCCATAAGCACCATAAGCACCTTGAGCATCTATAACCAATGCTTCTATATTATTCAGCCTATAGTTATGTAGTTTGATTGGTGGGCCTAAAGCCGTACTATAAGAAGTTCTAGCTAGTTCTACTAAAGATAATTTTTTAGGATTGGGTAACAGTTTAATATTGAAGTAGTAAATGCCATGAGGAGCCTTACATCTAACTGCTTCAAATGATCCAGGATCGAGAATGCTTATAGAACCGTTATTACGAAGTAATGTTCTAAAGTTAGAGGGAATTTTAATTTTAATGCCAAATTTATTTAACTTTACTGTTCTAGTGGTTTTACTAGCTTCAACAGGTTCAGTATTCCCACATTTTTCTTGAGCCAATGATGGAGTTATATTAAAGGCTGCATTAAATATAAAAATTAAACTGAGTATACTTGTAAATTTTTTTATTTGATTTTGTAGTTTCATAAAGTTAATCTTTTCTTTTGAAATATAGTGCCAAGCTAAATTTCGCTTAAGCAAGTCTAAGTTTATCCTACTGTAAGCATGACAATCAACATATAGATTCAGTATGAATAACTAATTTTAATCATGCAGCTTTAACTGCAACTTTCTTTAATGCTATCTCCAAACAGCAGGTAAATTTGCACTGCGCTAGACTACGCCTAAGTAAGTGTAAGTATCAAAATTGCCTAATTTCCTAATTTTAAAAAAGATTCAAAAATTCGGTAACAACTTCTAAAGGATGGTTATAACACTCACTAGCCTCAAATCTAGCAGTCCGAATACCATCACGTAATAAGACTCTATCTCTTCTATAATCTCTAGTTCTTTGTGGTGCTTGCTGATGATGTTCTCCATCAACTTCTAAAATCATACACTTTTGCTTATAGAAAACCAAAAAATCTATTTCTACTCTTTCCTTTAATTGATTATTATTAATGTTAGAAATAGGTAAATCAGTTAAATCCATATAAGCACGACTGTTAGCAAAAAATAAAATTTTTTTACTGTGTAAGGCGTGTGCTATTCTAACTTCTGCTTTTGACCGAAAATTTAAACCACCCCATTGGTGATCTGAATTATTATTATTTGGTGAATCTTTACTCTTAACGTAATGAATTTCAATCTTGATATTAGTTGAAATATTTTGTTTATAACTATCATCAAAATATAATGTCCACCAGTGTTGTGTATTATGTCCATCACGTTGGTCAGCGTATGCTAAATGTAAATTAGACGATAATTCTTTATAAAATCCTGTTTGAGTTCTTATATATAGCCATTCATTGATACTTTCTCTTGTGTTTTCACACTCATATTAATTAAAATTAACTATTATAATTCTGACGTTTAATAAGTTTTGATTTAGGAATTGGTTTAGGTGTTGGGGTAGTATTTTCAGGAATCTTATAATTAGCGACAGCTTCAGCAATTAACTGTATTTGCGTTTCTGTCAAGCAATCAGGGCAGTTAACTATCGTTTGCAACAGTGCAGGCACACTTTGAAAAACTGGTACTGAACAATTATTAACTCCTAACCATTTAGCTATAGGAAACACCACAGGAGCATAAACGAAATTATCCGAGAGATTGGGAACTACAGAAATTATCCATCGGCTAAACATTTTTTGATGGTAAGCACTTTGAGAAGTAGGACTGTTAGATATTTCTACCCAATTATGACCTTCTCGACGTTTCCATTTATCGTTGTATGCAGTAAATGAACCCTTCCAAGTCTTAATTTCCAACAAGAAAATGCCCTTTATCCCGATAATTAAGTGGTCTATCTCAGTTAAACCACCTGTGTTATTAGTAGGTATTAAAGCATTATTGAACATTACCCAAGTATCTGGGAAGCATTGAAAGATTGCAGAGATACCCCACTCACCAACACTACCTTGAAGTTGATTTTTGGCTTGCTTAAATTCATATATAAATGAACCTAGATTACCTAATGTACCGTTGCCTAAAACTTGGTGAATTTCTTGATGTTTGGCTGACTTTTTAGTATTTATTTTTTCTTGAAATGCTGCTCTTAGAGTTTGTGACTGTTGCAAAGTTTTCATAGACAATTGAGAATTATTATCCTTTTAATTCATGTACACGTTGCCACTCTTGTTGTGTCACCTTGTAGTTTGTACAGTTAGGCTGACAAATTACAATCAAATTTTTCAATACAGGGTCAAGATTGAGGCCTTCGCGTAGTATTGGCTTTTCTATAAATTTGCGGTCATTGTTTGGTAGATTTCCTCTAAGAATGTGGCAGTGATGGCATTTGATAACTTATGAGAACAGCGATCGCAATAAACTTAAATGCAACCGATATGTTCTTTAATAATTAGCTTCAATTCTTTAGTGATTGGTAAACCATCAATTTCTCTACAGAGGTTATTCAAAGATTCACCTTTAGCTTTTCTCTCTTGATAAATTCCCTGGAGTAGTGCTGTCAATCCATATTTGGTTAGTGCATCTGATGCTAACCCTATGATTCCAAGTAATACAACACCACCAATCATTCCGCCTGGCCCTAACATAGCCAATGCCGCAGTAATGGCAGCAGCACCAGCTAAACCAGTCGTTGCCATTGTGATAAGAAGTATAACGGCTGGTAATCCAACACCTGCTAATTTTCTAACAATTTCATCCATAATTACGATTCCTTATTATCTAAATTCACAAGATAACCGTGTGCAGTCGGTTGCTAGATATCCTCACTTGAATGGGTGCGGCTAAATCTTCATGCTTAAGCTACTGAATAGTAGTTTTACTAGGCATCCGAGGCGGTGGCGGTGGGGCAGTCTGCGTTTTGGGTACAGGTGGTGAATTGATTTGACGGGCAAGTGCCAACACAGTAGACCTAAACTGCTCTACATCTTGGGGCTTTTTGTAGAACACAATAATACTGATGGTGCTGGTATAAATTATCATCCAGCGTTGCTTAATAAAGAAGTAAAGAATAATGAATATAATCCCAAGACCATATAAAAAGAGCGTTGCAACTCCTAGAACCAATAACCAAGCAAGTGGCCCAGAGGAAATTTCTATAGATTTAATGTCCTGAATTCTAGTTTGAATATCCTTTTTCTCTAGTCCGTAACTTGAATCAATGTTACTTTGCAGTAAATCACCAGCAATTTTAATCCGAATTTTTGACCTGCCAGCAGTGGGAACAATTATATTCCCCCACACTAAACCAGGTTGACCGCTAATTTCTATGTTTGAGTTTAATGAATTACTTCTCATATTGTACCTAGAGCCTGACATCATCTAGTTGGAGTAGTCGCCCCTTCATACCTGTGTTTCCCTAGACTCAAAAGTTGTTTCTCCAAAATCCTTGCTGTGTATCTATTGCCATTAATCTTGGGCAGGTTAAATCTGCAATGAGTACAACTCATTGCCCACACAAAACTGAAGCCAAAAACTAATTCGATAAATACTTAGCCAACAAATCCTGCCCTTGAGCGCCCATTGCCTCTAACATCCCCTCAATCTTGCTCATCGCTAAAGGCGACGGCGTTGAGTGTCCGTTTTCCCAACGGTTAATCGTTGAATATTTAACACCTAGAGTTGCTGCGAACTGTTCTTGCGTAAGCCCAGCAGAAAGCCGCAAATCACGAATGATCTGCCCTACCTTTGGCTGTTTGATAGCCAAGGGTTTTTTAATAGTCATTTAAATTTGATACTTTACCTTCTACTTTAAGTAGCAGGTGCTATATTATTTGCTATATATTAACCATGCTAAAGCGGGCTATTCATCAGTTAATATACGCAATATGATTCTTATGAGTAAAATTCTTTGCTTTGAGTAAGAAGATTTTGTAAGTGCTGTTGAAGAGTAAATTCTTAGAGGAAAAGGTGGCAGTAGGCATCGCTCTTAAAGCCCAGCATAGGCGATGGCGTTCTTAGCGGAAATGTAGTAGACAGGCGATCGCTCCTCCCAATCAAGCGAAGAAATTACCCCATTGCAACCATGTGAAAAGTAGCCTGAATATCTTGCAAATTCTTCCATTTACCAGTACAAAGCCCATAGGCTTAGTAAAATTTGGTCAAATGAATAAAATCTTATTCTTGTGTACAGGCAACTACTACCGCAGCCGCTTTGCCGAAAACCTATTTAATTGGTTGGCTACCAAACAAGGTTTAGATTGGCAGGCCGACTCTAGAGGTTTGGCACTTGAGCGCGGTGTAAACAATGTGGGGGCAATTTCCCAGTATGCGGCTGAGGCTTTAGCTGTGCGTTTGGTAAACCTACCAGATGATGAACGGTTTCCAATGCCAGCCAGTGAGCAAGATTTTCAGTCAGCTACTAGAGTTATTGCCTTAGATGAATTAGAACACCGTCCTTTGATGAATGAACGCTTTCCCCACTGGGCAGAGACAATCGAATACTGGCTGGTTCACGATATCGATAAAACCTCTGCTACAGTTGCCCTTGAGCAAATTGAAAAACATATACTGCAACTCATAGAACAACTGACACAAAGTTAGTGGTGATCGCCCTCCAAAAAATTCTTAGAGGAAAAGTTATCACAAGAGGCGCGAGGAGAGCGGCGGTAAATTGCTTTAGTAGAGTATTGCTCCTCGGTTGAAAGCACTAACAAAACTTGCATAGTCATACTCAACTTGAGTGGCATAGTCTAAGGCAAAGTTGACAATCTCATTTTTAAATGCAGAAGTGTTATTACCCACAACATCTGTGACTTCTTTATCCACACTGTAGGAAACAATTGCACTATTGTAATCTTTGTCAGAGATAGCATGGTTTTTAGCTACCACTTTCCCGGCATATCCCATTGCATCCAGGAATTTTGATTTGCTTGTGAGCAACTTGTAATCAAAATCCTCTTGGTAGGGCGATTTCTCACGTAGAAAGAAAAAGAGATTGTTGACTGTAGTGTAGCCAACTAAAGGATCAGTATTGGCAAGCATCGCTTTCGTGGCAATGCTGACTCTTGCACCTTGATGGTTACTATACACAGAACTCGGCAACAACTCTGGCACAGCTATAGCTACGGCGCTGCTAGTTTCTTGCTTCATTTCTAAAATCACATCGTCACTGGTTGCAGAAGTTGGGCCTTCAATTAGCAAGTAATATCGATATCTGCCGAGGCTACCAGTTCCTGAGCCTAATTTGAGACGAATATCTTTGACAATATAATAACTATTGCTGTAACGCTTACTACTAGCAATTGAAGTAATGTAGCTACTCATCCCAGCACTAATAGCTGAATAGGTACTGCTAGATAAAGGTTGAAGTTCAGAAGTAGTCTGGAAGAGGCGATCTCCACTAGTATTAATTAGTGTATACTTGCTTAAAAAGTTAGAACGACTGTTGGCGGCAGTCTTTTGAATTAAATCGTTAACAACACCATTTGTATTACTCGATTCTAAACGGTAAGATAATTCGTCATTCGTTCCCTTAAAATCCCCCATTTTGTTGAGATAAGTATCCACAAAATTCCGCACCACATCCTGAGCATCATTAGAACTCAGTCCATTTTCTTTCGCCGCTAAAAGAATTGAAACCGCCATCCGGCGTAAATCCCAGACGTAGGGGCCGAGATAACCTTCATCAAAATCGCTGGTATCAAAAACATTGTTACCATTGGCATCCCGCATCCCCCCAAGATTTTGTAGGTGCATATCACCTTCTAACCAAATAGCTCTTGTTGAAGAATTGACAAATGCTGAACTTGGTAATGTCTGCATATCACTATAGAAGATGTGAGCAGTCCCTCGATAAAAAGCAAAAGGACTAACTGCCATCTTTTGCATCTTTGTTGCTAATTCTTGCGGTAATTGCGAGGCAAAGGGATGATTATATTGATAGATTTGATTTTCTATCCAACTTGAACGGGAAAATGCAGCTTGAGTCTGGGATGGAAATCCTAAAATTATAACTGCAAAGACTAAAATTGCAATTGCTGTGAATTTTTTTAACCTAAACATAATAGAACACTAAACTTTAAAGTTATGTTGATCCTGAAAATAAGTATAGGAGCAATCGTTTCTATAATTCTGAGAAAATGCCTCGATAATCCTGAGAAAATGATGTGTCTTACTCCCCAAAAAAATGCTAAAGCATATTATCTATAATCCAGTCAAAACTTAACCTTTTACGTAAGAATTCAGCACTCAGAAGTCAGCAGTCAGAAACATCGCCGATAAAAGGACGGATAAAGCTTTCATTGACAAAAACAGCAATAAATACTTCTATTGAAAATAGAATGACTGTGAAGTAAAAGTACTTTTTATTGATAGTAAATATGAGAATAAATAGCGTTGAAGAAACACCTGTTTGACTATGACACATAATATTGGCATCACCATACCAAAACGGGTTGCATTGTACGCTAAGTTTGCCCTTAACGTTGGCACAGCCATCGCTATTCTCCATAATTTACTATATAGTACATAAATACTATATAAAGCTAACTCGATTACTTCTAAAACACTATCGAGTATAATGGCTGCGCCGTTTCCTAAAAGTGATGTCCACCACACCCCTACCAAGTCAGCAGCAAATCAACGCCACTCCCAAACATGAATTGATTACGGGAGTAGTGGAACGTCTGACATATTACTCTCAAGAGTCGGGTTACACAGTGGCACGTTTACAACGCCCTGGTGCGAAGGAACTCACTACGATTACTGGTAGCTTTGCAGATATCCAACCAGGACAAACGCTGCAATTAACTGGTTTTTGGCGCGAACACCCACAGTATGGTTTGCAGTTTCAAGTTGTTAATTATAAAGAAACCAAACCTGCTACCCTTACAGGAATTGAGAAGTATTTAGGTAGCGGTCTAATTAAAGGTGTTGGCCCTGTAACTGCTAAACGGATAGTTGCTCATTTTGGACTATCTACCCTTGAGATTATTGAAACCCAAATTGAACGACTTGCAGAAGTTAATGGCATTGCTAAAAAACGCATTGCTATGATTCAAAAAGCTTGGAATGAGCAAAAAGCTATTAAAGAAGTGATGGTATTTCTGCAAAGCCACGGCGTTTCTACAACATACGCAGTTAAAATTTACAAGCAATATGGCGATAAATCCATAGATACAGTTACCCATAATCCTTACCAGTTAGCAGCAGATATCTATGGTATTGGTTTTTTAACTGCTGATAAGATTGCCCGGAATTTGGGCGTTCCCGCAGATTCCCAGTTTCGTTACTGTGCTGGGATGACCCATGTATTAAGTGAAGCCGCAGAAGATGGGCATTGCTACTTGCCACAGACTGAACTGATTGAGAAAGTAATTAAACTGCTCACTACTGCTGACCATCAACCAAAAGAAGATGCCATCACTCAAGTTATCAAAGATATGGCGCTCAAAAATGAGCTAATTAGAGAACGTGATGCCGATAAAACACTTAATTGCTACAAGCCTACCTACTTCCACACCGAACAAAACTTAGCCCAATTAATACGCGAACGGCTCACCCACCCCATCAATCCTGATATTCCCCGTGTCCGCGCTTGGCTAGAGCGTTATAGCAGTAGCCGCAAAGTTTCACTATCACCCGAACAGCAACAAGCGGTAGAAGTTGCAGCTTACTCTAGATTCACCGTCATTACAGGTGGCCCTGGTGTGGGCAAAACTTTTACCACTCACACCATTGTTTCCTTGTGGAAGGCAATGGGTAAATCAATTGCCCTGGCTGCACCAACTGGACGCGCTGCCCAAAGATTAGGCGAGATGACTGGGCTAGAAGCGAAAACCATTCACCGCCTACTAGAATTTGACCCCAAGACGCGCAGTTTTAAACGCGATCGCACTAACCCGTTACCTTATAGTGCAATTATTGTAGACGAAGCCAGTATGCTTGACTTGTTTCTGGCATACTCTTTGGTTGAAGCTGTTGCCGAAAATGCCCAACTATTGTTAGTAGGAGATATTGACCAATTGCCATCGGTAGGGGCAGGTAACGTGCTGGCTGATTTAATTAATTCGGGAAAAGTGCCTGTAGTGCGACTTACCCAAGTATTTCGTCAAGCTGCTACTAGCAAAATTATTACCGCCGCCCACCAAATTAACCGGGGGCAATATCCCCATATCGAATCAATTTCTGATACACCTCAATCTGATTGTCTGTGGCATGGTGGAGGGTTTGAGCCAGAACATGGAGTGCAGGCAATTAGTGAGTTGATTGCTGATTTCATCCCCCGGCTTGGTTTTCACCCTGCTACTGATGTACAAGTGCTTTCCCCCATGTCACGGGGATTAGTCGGT
This sequence comes from Nostoc sp. C96, assembly GCF_059384975.1. Taxonomy (NCBI): domain Bacteria; kingdom Bacillati; phylum Cyanobacteriota; class Cyanophyceae; order Nostocales; family Nostocaceae; genus Nostoc; species Nostoc sp. C96. The sequence continues at coordinate 207,213 of NZ_JBXUHI010000002.1, forward strand.
ACACGCAATCTTAATAACGTACTGCAACAGTTAATTAATCCACCTAGTCCTGAAAAAATTGAAATTACCAGGGGTGGGACTATTTTTAGAATTGGTGACAGGGTAATTCAACTCACCAACGATTATCAACGGGAAGTGTTTAACGGTGATGTAGGATTTATTACCACAATAGATACTGAAGAACAGGAAGTCATCGTACAGTACCAAGAGCGTGATGTTACTTATGATTATGCTGACATGAATGAACTGGCTTTAGCCTGGAGCGTGAGTATCCATAAGTCGCAAGGCTCAGAATACCCAGTAATAATTTTTCCATTGTATACGCAACATTACATGATGCTGACTCGAAATTTACTTTATACAGGGTTAACCCGTGCCAAGACACTGGCGATTATTATTGGCAGTAACAAGGCAATCAGTATGTGCGTTCGTTCTACAAAGTCCCAGGAGCGATATACCCGATTGCAAGAGAGGTTGATTCATGAATTGCAATAGCGATCGCTCTTTGGGGCGCAGTACACTGGTGCTATGCCAAAAATCCCAGAGTGCGATCGCTGCCTTCTCTACTCCCACAATCCCCACCTCATCTGTGCTGTCCACCCAAAGGGGGTTGACGGTGATAGCTGTTTGGATTTTCGAGAAGACCCCAACGCTCAAGGAGAGGAACTATGGCAACCGGACGGGGCAACCTACAACGGCGAACTAATCTTGCAACCACAACATCGGCGGACACCGGAGGAACAGTTAGAGCTGCTAGATACCCATCCTTTATTTACTGGTAAGTGTCCCCAGTGCGGCTTTACGTTTGACCGAGATTACACAGCACGGGTACATTGGGATTGCCCTGAATGCGGCTGGATGGATGATACTGTGTAGGGTTTTTCAGCTTTTGGGATGATAGCGTTAATGGAGCGATCGCTCTATGATGATGGCTTATGACTCAAACTAATTCAGAAATTTTAGAACAGCTTCGTACAGCAGCGAACGGTTTACTCATGATGAGTGAGTCTGATTACCCGTTTGAAGTTTTTTTGTGGTCATTAACACCTCCTATCACACCCCAAAAAGTTATACAACAGACCAATCATCCACAGGATACACCTGTAGAAATGCTATCAGTTGATGATTTTTTTACTGTTGCAACTACTCCCCAAGACTGGCACAGTGATGAAGAAAGGGCTACAGTTACCAAATTTCAAAAGCTTGTACAAACGATTTTTGCGACATTAAAAAACCCGCAGGTGTATCGCCTCGGAAACATCGAAATTGATGCTTATCTTCTTGGCGAAACTCCCACAGGCGATTTAGCCGGAATTGCTACTAAACTTATCGAAACTTAGAATTAATTATTTGAGTTTGAGTTAATTAACGCTAACATTATCAACTTTAGCTTCGATAAATCCCTGAATTTCTGTTGGTACGTTCGAGAGAAAATCATAGCCTGTAATTTCTTCCAGTTTCTTCACTGAAGTTCTATATTTAGTCCACTTATTATTTTTAATTCCTTGCGTGTTAGGCATATCAATGGCAATGACACGAGTATTTTTGTTCACTCCCTTTAAACCTAACCCTGGTTTATCCAGGACAACAATTATTTTCCAAGTTCTGGCCGGAACAGTCACCTTACCATTAGCGATTGTGGTTTTTGCGCCATTTTTCCCTGTACCCCCAACACCGCTACTACCAGCGTATATGTAAAGTTCTTTACCCTGTTTGGCTAAACCCCGACTATAGCTTTCTAGTTGTTCCCAAGGCCCTTGGTTGTTGTCTGGGGCTTGGGGAATGATGTTGGTCATCAAAAATACTGCTTGGCTGTTTTGTTGTGTTTTGTTTCTGTCGGCGGCAGGAACCATGTGTCCTCGGTCAAAGCCACTGCCACTGTAGTCATTTGGCGTGACTCGATACCAGCCATTAGGCAATGTAGTATCAGGTGTAAATCCCGGACGTGGTAAATTGCCCAACCAATTCTTGTTTAGCTGCCAAGCTGCCCAATTGGGAATTCCTTTATCTCGGTTATATGATAAAGCGTATTGTGGTCTAATGATTAAGTAGTTGTCTGGGTTGGCAGTGCTATTAACTGCCCCGCTAGGATTTCCCAATACTAAGTGAGGACTATTTTGAGGTTGGGATGGTGTTGTAACTTTTTGTGCTGAAATTGATTGAATCAGTGCTGGTGAACATCCCAATAACGTAACCAAGCCAGTAACAGCAATCAAAGTCTGAAAGCGATTTATTAACTGCATAAAATTTAGATAGCTTCGTTTACATTAAGCATCACCATTTTTAAGCAAATTTCCAGATTTTTTCAATCACCGCATTTTTCTTCTCAGAATTAAGCGGATCGCAATTTGCACTTATATTAACGGATGATACAACCCTGTATTTTGTTTAAATTCCCAGCCTAACCCCGATCTCCTGGAGAGCAAAAAATTTCTGAGTCTACAGCGATCGCATCGCATCCCTACCCGCATCTGTAAACTAACTCACAGGATGATATAGTCCTGTACTTTCGTTAAATTCCCAGCCTAACCCTGCTCTATCCTTGCCCTTGCACCATGCCACAAAAAGTGGTGGTGGTAGATTAACTCGCTGCTCACGTATAGTTTCTGCATTTACATTAAGTCTTGCAGCTAAATTTTCTGCCGTTAGCGGTTGAAGACGGGGAGTTTGCCCAGGATAGTATGAATTCTTGTTGTATGAGTTATTGCGCCGTTTTGGTTGGTTGTTGAGATGATTTTGAATTTTCAAAATCGCATCAGCGAATTGTGTCATTTGGGCTGTTATCCCCTCAATTTTTTGTTCTAAAGAGTCCAGACGTTGCTCTTGATTACCAGCAATTACATCAAGGTCATCTAGAGAACCATCTAGGTATAGCTCAATAAATCGGGTGAGCGTGGCTGTTGCTGTTGTGCCTTTTTCCTGGCAATGAGCGATAAACTGCTCCCACATCTTTTGGTCACAGTTAAAAGATGCCAGCTTCTTTGTTTTCCCTGTATTGCTCATATCTAGGTAATGTCTAGGTAAAACTGGACTGTCTGCTTCGTCATTTATCTTGATAATTACCTTGACAGTATCATGATGAGAATACCTCTGTAGGTGATCAGCCTATTATTTCCTCTAAGAAACTGCCCTGACTCGCTTCAAAATCTGCAACACAGCACCAGCACGGCGCTTTCTTTCCTCGCCTGAGTAACCCATTGCTGATTAGCGACTTTTATTAACGCTATCAGACTTTTTGTGTCAAGTCCTGTTGACCTTTTGTAACAATATTGTTATATTTATTTACATAAATTAATGAACAAGCAATAAAAAAACTATGTACACCACAGTTAATGAAGACGGCGTTCTCAACAACTACCCAACTGAACCCCAGGTATACTGCGCTGAGTATCCAGCAGTTTGGGAACAACGCAACTACGTCATCCAAGGTGCAATTGCAACTATATTTGTTACTGCTCTAGTTTGGGTTGCAATTGCTGTTAGTTAATATTTGTGGATTTCGGTATCGGCATCTCTCATCGATCCAAAAGGCTTCTTCCCTAAACCTCGGTACTTAACGCCGGGGTTTTTTGTTGTGGAGGGCATCGCAATCGCAAGATTTTTCCGCAAACATCGCCTTAATCAAGCTTAACAATACAAATGTATTAAAATAATCACAAAAGGCAAGCGTAGACGCGTACTGCTTCGCAGAACCCGAAGGGTAGTGGCTTGTCGTCAGACATCGCCTTAAACCAAAACCCAGCCATGATGACTGGGCTTTTGTTGGGGTAATTTTCCCCTAGTTATTTATAGAAGTTATTTATAAGTTGCTTTACTAATAAGAACTACACCGCCTAGCTTAACTATTTCGGAAAATTCGTTGCCGAACTATATCCTCTAACACTGGTAGTGGACAGATATATATTACAGTTGTAGTATATAAATATTCCTCAAAGTTACAGATACTACAAAAAATTGATGAGCCGCAGATTCTCTTCTTCCTCAAATAATGCAGTGCATTGCAAACCTGTCAGGGGTTCAGGCAGAGCAATTGTGCTGTTTGCCTTTGAGAGAGCATATCGGTTGATTAGTGGTAAATCTGCAAGCGTTGGCCAAGAGGCAGCGTTAGCCTGTTGGCTGAATCCGGATCAACTTATTCAAAGCGGGAGGTGCAAGTGTTTTCTAGCACCGATATAGGTCAAAAAGTATCAACTATCTGACCCCCGCACTGATGGACAGAGGCGGGGGTTATTTTTTTAGGAGTGAATCAACTTATGGAAGCTCAACCACCTTTTAGGCAATCGCACATACTACAAAATTCAGTTGTAGTGTTCTCTAAAAACTACTTACCACTAGCACGTATCAACATCAAACGAGCAATCGTGCTATTAGTTACAGGTCAGGCAGAATCATTGAATTTTGGTACTACAAAGCAGTGGGAAGTCCGTTCACCTAGTGTTGTACTACAAGTACCAGAACACATCCGCTTGAGAGTTGGCAATCCCGAACGCCATTGGAAAGTACCGCCTGTAAACCGTCGTGAAGTTTTGAAACGAGACAACCACACCTGCCAATACTGCGGTAGCACCAAGCATCTAACGCTTGATCATGTAATACCCCGCTCAAAAGGTGGACAGCATACCTGGGACAACGTTGTAACAGCGTGCGCTAAATGCAACTCAACCAAGAGCGATCGTCTGCCACATGAAGCAGGAATGGTACTGAAAACCAAGCCCAAAGCCCCAATTCACCCAGCAGTTGCATTTGCTGAACAATTTTGGAACGCACAACGCCTGAGTGAATCTGAGTAATTTACTTCAAACTCAATCAGAGAGGGCAATACCTCGATTACATCACAATGTCCTCTCACTTCTCAAAAAAATTTTGTAGTATGCCCTTGACACCTTGTAATACATTATGTAGTATATATGTAGTGAAGCACTACAGCCTCTCAATAAGGCATAGAGCAAACATCTCAGAACCATGAAAACTGAATAATTGCCACCCAACGTGGGGGTGTAGCTTAGTCCGGTTTAAAGCAGTCGCCTGTCGAGCGAAAGAACGTGGGTTCAAATCCCATCATCCCCGTGTAGCCGTGTAGACGAATAGAAAAGTCGCTCTGGTTCTCAGTCAGAGAGAAGCGAGTGCAACTCTCGTCACGGCTTCCAAATATGTCCAGGTCGCCTAATGGTAGGGTGTTGGTCTGCAAAACCTCCCCCAGCGAGTTCAATTCTCGCCCTGGACTCCAAGCGTTGCAGTGTCACCTAACGGCAAGGTACTCGGCTCATAACCGAGAATATGCGGGTTCAACTCCTGCCACTGCTACCAAATGCACAGATGGTGTAACGGCAGCATCAGGGTCTCCAAAACCTTTGGTCAGGGTTCAAATCCTTGTCTGTGCGTTCTACCGCGTGTCCTAACACGAGAAGCTTACATATTGGTTAATCGGTCTAAAAAAACCGAAGTAGGTTCGACTCCTACAGCCTCCGCCAAACCTGGAGGCTGTTAAAAACAGCTTCTCAAACTTGTATGTGGTAGAAATCTTTCTCTTGGTGCAGAAGCGAAGTGGCTGAGCGGCACGTCTTTCAAGCGTGTAATTAGCGGGTTCGAGTCCCGTCTGCACTGCCTCATGGGGTGACGAATGGTGATCGACAGCAACGAAACCAACAAACGGACGCTTGCTGGATAGGGGTTCGATTCCCCTTCACTCCATCCCTTGTGGATGTATTTCTACAAAGTGAACGTTGATTTAGGTCGGTATCCAAGTCCGGTTGAAGGAAGCCGTCTGTAAAACGGATGCCTATGTGCTTCGTAGGTTCAAATCCTACCCGGCCCATTATGGAGAGATTGCTATTGGCAGGGCAAGCTGTTTGCTAAACAGTTGTGAGATTCAGCGTCTCACTGTGGGTTCAACTCCCTCTCTCTCCGCCTTATGAGAACGTGGTGTAACTGGATTGCATCTCAGATTACGAAAGAGAAGGTTGGGGGTTCAAGTCCCTCCGTTCTCGCCTTATCCCCTGGTAGCTCAGTTGGTAGTAGCGCCTGTCTGTTCGCGTAGCGTCTCCGATAGGAGAAGAACAGGAGGTCATCTGTTCAATCCGGATCTGGGGGACTGGCACATTGCCCCATAGCTCAATGGCAGAGCAAGCGGTTGTTAACCGCGAGGTTGTAAGTTCGACTCTTACTGGGGCAGCCATTAATTGCAGGATGGACGATTGGCAAGTCGCCTTGACTCTGAATCAAGGAGAGGTTGGTTCAACCCCAACTCCTGCATCCAAATATCAATGGGAAGTAGGCAAACAGGTAAAGCCGTCGCACTTTGAACGCGAAGTTTGAAGGTTCGATTCCTTCCTTCCCAGCCTATATATACTCCTGTAGCCCAATTGGAAGAGGCGGCTGTCTCAAAAACAGTCTGTGTGTGGGTTCAAATCCCATCAGGAGTACCAATATGCTGCTGTAGCCCAACTGGAAGCAGGCGCTGGTCTTAGAAACCAGAGGTTGTGGGTTCGACTCCCACCAGCAGTATTATCCGGGTGTGGTGTAGCTTGGCAGCACTCCTGTTTTGGGAACAGGCGGTCGTGGTGTAAAGGCAGCATCAGAGTCTTCCAAACTCACGGTACGAGTTCGATTCTCGTCGATCGCTCTGAACCTTATAGGTTTTTCAATGCGGATGTGGTGTAAAGGCAACACCGAAGTATGCCAAGCTTCAGATGCTCTTTTCAACTCTCGTCGTCCGCTCTTTTAGCCCTGTAACTCAGTTGGGAGAGTGCCTCTCTTACAAAGAGGAAGTCGCTCTTTCAATTCCTGCCAGGGCTACCAATTTATGGGAGTGTCGCCTAATGGATGGGCATCGATCTTCTAAATCGACCGATGTAGGTTCGAGTCCTACCACTCCTGCTGTATGGGGTCATAGCTCTAACTGGCTAGAGCGCCTGTCTTGCACACAGGAGGTTAGGGGTTCAAATCCCCTTGATTCCACTGATGGTGTCTGAAGCCAAAGCGGTCGCGGCGCTGGTTTGTGGAACCAGTCATTAGGGAGTTCAAGCCTCCTCAGATACCCCTTTAAGGAAGATGCCGCTAAATGGTCGGCAACTGGTTTTGAAAACCAGGGTACAGGTAACTGTAGGGGTACCCTACCCTTCGGGAACGCTCCGCGAACGGGAAGCAAGCTACGATTCCTCCATCTTCCGCCTTCCACCTGAAGCCGAAAAGTGAGGCACTGTGCTGATAACACAGTGGAAGGAGGGGCAGTACCTCTAAGAGTGGACTTAGAGCAGTAGACACGCAACGTTAATTACCCTGTCCAATCCACTCACGCCCTGCTTTCTCCGCAGCTTCGGGCGTATAGTAAAGTTTGCGCGTAACCATTCACTGCACCACCAGAACTAATCAACCGAAATTGCCAGCAATCGGCCTCTGTATAGAATACCAACAGAGTAACGTTATGAATGCCAACAACTAGATGAATCTTGGTGGTAGTCATTAGTGGTAGCTCAAACTCTACCCTTGTTTTATCAAACTCTCCTCAAAGGAGAAGTAATCGGTGAACAGGCGATCGCATGGGGTAAGCTATATATAAGTTATGCTGCAAATTAAGTCAATGAGAAGGCAGATAATTGATTAAAATCTGATGCTGCTAGAAAAAAATGCTGAGGGCGATCGCATTTAAATTAGTCATGTTCTTAGAGAATATATGAAAGAAACGCAGATTGTACCAATTATCGAAACTCGTGTAGTCAACGAAGAAGCTGAGTACCGTGCTACCTATCACTCTTTTAAAAGCGAGTGGTATAAATCAGAAGAAGATGCTTGGCTGGAGTTTGAGAATTGGGTTACTGCTACTTTTCATAGTTTTGGGCTTTGAAGTCTAAAGGCTACAAGTCATTAATTAAATAGCTCTAAAAACTCTTTAACAACTGCTGAGGCGTTTTCATAGCATTGTTCTGCTGAAAATCTAACAGTAGAAATACCTTGTCTTAAAAATACCCTATCTCTTTTACAGTCCCATTGTCTATGAAATGTATTATTGTGATGTACTCCGTCAACTTCAAGAATCATGCACTTTTGATTGTGAAATACTAAAAAATCTACCTCGGCTTTTTCTCTCTGTTTATTATCATGATTACTAATAGGTAAGCCGTTTAAACCCATAAAACCATTTACATTAGCAAAAAACATAATATTTAAACTAGATAGAGCTTTGGCTATCCTTATTTCTGCTTCAGACCGAAATATTAATCCATTCCATAAAAGTTTTTCTTTGACTACGTTATTTTCAATTTTAGTTTTAACTAAATGCTCTTGGATTTTAATATTGCTGATTATTCTTTTCTTTTCAACATCATCATAATAAATAAACCACCAATATTTTGTACTTTTTCCGTCTCGCTGATCTGCAAAAGCTAGATGTAAATGTTGGGTAATTTCAAAGTAAAATCCTGTTTGTTGTCTTGCCTCTAACCACTTTTGAACTAGCTTTCTATCTGGAAAATTATAAATATGTAAAAGAAAAGTAATTAAAGAATCAGTCCTAACTTCTACATAATAAGGCAACTGCGGAGCTACTGAAACTATAGAATTCTCAGAATTGTTGTGTTCTTTACCCTGTGGATTAAAAACAGTTTTAACGGGAGCTTGCACCATACAATCAAATAATAATTTATTTGGTTGTAGCTATATTTATCTGATTAATGCAAGAGAGAAAATACATAAAAACAATCTAGAATACTACTTCGATAACTCAGCAGGCAGTCCAGAGCTTAAGTAGCATACTAAGTTTTAACTTGATGTCAAAATCTAATCATACAAGAAATCAATTTTTTATGGTTGTGGGAATTCAGTTCTAGTCGATATGAAGCAGCATTTATAGCTAAACTTAATGATTATGAAGCTGAAGCCCTTGGAACTTAGACCTGGATTAAATTTGCTATTAAATTTATTGGCTCTTCCAAAGCTTAATCACCAATCAAATCTGCCAATAAATTTGTCATTTCTTCCTGACCTTGTTTGCGATTGTCGTCGTACACGATTAATACATCCAGCTTGACATGACGACTGGCTTTTTGCGTCTTCCTCACATCCCCTTGAGTTACTTCCAAAAGTGTTGTAACGCTGCTATGGCGGATGCGGTGTGGTGACATGAGTTTTTTCACGTCAGCTTCATCAAAATAATTGACAACAATTTTGCGGATGCCGTCTCCAGTAAGGCGATGCCCCCGGCTACGATTGTCAAGGGAGATAAATAGAGGTGAAGAAACGGTGATATTACTCCGAACTTGCAACCAATCACAGATAGCATTGATTGTTGCTGCGGACAGTTTCACCCATTCATCGTTCGTGCCTTGTCCTTTCCCCAAAATCCGCAATCTGCCAGAGTGTGGCTCGAAGTCTTTAATATTTAATTGACTAACTTCATTACGCCGTAGTAAATTTTCCCACAACAGTCGCAACAGCGCGTAATCTCTTGTTCCTGGAACTGTTGAGCGGTCAATCATCTGGATAACAGCACTCATTGTTTGGGCATCTACCCCGGTGGTATCGCGGTAGGCTTTCACCTTCTCCAACTCCACATCTTCGAGCGAATAGCTGCACACACCTAACTTGCGGGCAAACTTCACCAAAGATTTAATGCTGCTCAAGCGACGGTTAACCGTTGCTTCCTTCAAACCAGCAGCAAAGAGCTTTGCTCTATATTTCAATACCACCGCCACCGCCCGCTTCTCGTTCAGGTGCAAAAACTCCAAAACGCTATCGACATTTGGCTCAACACCTGTCATCGCCACGAAAAATTTCCGCAAATCTTTTTGGTATTCGCGCCGCGTGCTGGCGGCGCGGATATTGGCAAGCATCAAGGCAATGACATCCTGCTCGTCAGGAGTTGACGCAAAATAACGCTCAATTGGAGCTTCAAACGATTTTTTTAATACCTCCACCGCGTCATTAAATCCAGCATCATCGCTTGCTGTATTGAATGCACGCTTATGGGGATAGGAAGTATCATCCATAGCATTGTTAGCGAAAAAGGTAATTTTCGATATCAAAACTATTCTCCCCCTTTTTGTCCTCCTAGTCCCACTTTGGGACGATAATTTTTCTGTTATGCCTTTACCTTAATTATGTAGCTAAATATACTACAAAAATTTTTGCTTCTCTCGATGAAGTGACCAGGAGTTGGGCAACCGGAGGGGGCCAGTTATTACATAAATTATGGTCAGCGTGGCTGTTGCCGTTGTGCCTTTTTCTCAACAACGAGCTATCAACTGCTCCCACATCTTTTAGTTAGAGTAATGCGATCTCATGAATGTGAGTACGCGGGGGGTACAAATACGCGATTACACAATTAAGTCAATATAGCTAAGTACCGCGATTGCTTCTAACGGCCGCAATGCCTGCGATCGCACCTGTCCCCGATTCCATCTGGTTTCATAAGTGGCTTTGGTTACAGCTATCAAACTTTTTTTCAAGTCCTAAACTAATTTAGGAATTTTAGAACAGCTAAAACGGGCATCTGGGGGCTTGCTGTTTATGATCGAGTCAGAATACCCATTCTCAGTATTTTTGTGGGAAATTATCAACTTGGGAGTAATGTTTTGGATGACGAGGGGTATAAAAGTATAGGCTTCCGCATCATTTAGAAAAATGTCTGAAAAGTTCTGTTCCCGGACATTTTATTTACCATTCTACATCTTTGTTTGACGCGGATTCGCCCTATCCCAAGGGATACGTCAAGACAGAAGATTGTTAATTTATGTTGCGATGCTTTTCGCTACCGGCAATGCTATCCCGGATTTCTGAAAGAAAAGGTGTAATCAAAGTTACGAGCGTGATTGGCAAGACACTTGCTCCGATTAAGGCATCAATATATATCAAGACGTTTTTGTATCTCCCACTAACAGCACTTTGGCTTGCTCAAGATTAGCTCGTGCTAAAGTGGTAAACTTTGTCTATACCGAGGTATATACTGCGTGTAGAAATGCCAAGAACTGAACGCGAATCAATTAACTTCAAACTTCCCAAAAATTTAACTGAGGCACTTCGCCTAGCAGCAAGAGAACGGAAAACCACCGCCACAGACTTGGTTATCCAAGGGCTACACCATATTTTAGGAGACGTACCGGGTACAGAAGAAAGTGTAGAAATTCGCTTGTATAAACTTGAAGAAGAGTTTTTTAGTTTTCAAGAAAGTATAGAGGAAAGTACCAACAATCAGCAAGAAAAAAGATTAACTAATCTCGAAGGTAAACTCGAAGAACTAGCTCACAAACTTTCACGATTTGAAGGGGCATTGATACAAATACAAAATAGTATCAATACATCAAGATCACGTAACAAATCAAGCGGCTACTCTTATCAGACGAGTGCGCCAGTCAAGCTTGAACCCCGCAATGCAGAACAATTAGCCTCGCGTTTTGGTACTACTGCATCTATCATCGAAGAAAAACGTGCAACATCAAGCCAGAAAGATTTTGAACGATGGACACAAGACCGCGACTTTATTCATCGTTCTTGGCGGTTTAATGAGAAAGACGGGCTGTATTACCCAGTTGACTAAGTATTAAATGAGTGAAGTACAAACCCTGCCATTCGAGCGAGCGCCCAAATCATATCTTATGTCCTGCTGTGAGACAATGACTGTGTATGATGCAGACCACTAGATTGCTTTACTTGTTACTGTTATCTACTTTGCCTTCAATTACTTCCTGAATATTTGGAGAAACTAAGGACAGAAAATCATAGCCAGTAAGTTGTTCTATTTGATCAACACTGACTTTATAAGCCCTCCAGTCATTATTTAATTCTGGCTCATTGGGAATATTGACTGCAATGACACGAGTATTAGCAGTAATACCATTAATTCCAGAACCAGGATTATCTAGTACGACAACAATCTTCCAAGTTGATTGAGGAATAACCACCTTACCTTTAAGTGGTTGATCTCGACTACCACTAGGCCCTGCAATGATGTAAAGCTCCTTACCTTGACTGACGAGTTCTCGACAATAGTCTTCTAAATTGCCCCATGTATTTCTATTATTATCAGGGGTCTGAGGCATCATATTTGTCATCAGGAACGTAGCAGCATTATCCTCTGTTGTTTTAGTGCGGTCTGCTGAAGGTGCGATGTGACCGCGGTCATAACCAGAGCCAGAATACATAGAAGGAGTTACCCGTAACCAACCATTCGGCAATGTGTGATCCGGACGGAAGTTATCTTGGCGCTCGGCGTTTCCTAGCCATGAAGAGTTAAGCTGCCAAGCGACCCAGTTAGCTGTTCCCTTACTGTTATTGTAAGAGAGGGCATACTGATACTTGGACATTAAGTAGTTGTCAGGTGTAAGACTCGTTGGCGTTGCACTGCTAGGATTTCCCAAAAGCAAATGCACACTTATTGATGGGGAAAGTTCGGTTGATGGTGGTAGTTGAGATTGAACTGGTGAACACCCAATTAACAGTCCCAGTAAAGCAGCTACGCTCCAAAAACGAGGATTTACCATAGATTTCCGGGATTTTAATGTCTGATTTATTTCACTTCAGCATTTATGATTGTATTTTCAGGTTTTAACTCAGTTAAGTTTCAAGTTGTAAAGTAAGCGAACGCTCGAATGGCAGGGTATACCCATAACACTTAAAGATGCGATTTTAAGAGCATTTTGACTTTCGTTGAATCAAAGTCATAAAAATTCACATCATCTGTGGATTGACTATTTACTGCAACCTGTATGCCGACAATGGGTTGTTCAAGTTTTATCTTAGGCGTGAATCCACAACCGACTGCAAGCTCCAGTTATGACCTCAGATGTACACTATTTCTATACGTTTGTGTAGAAATAGTATAGAAACTATATTATCTGGCAAATTCAGAGTATAGAAAAAAGTATAGAAGCCGTGTAGAAAGTCAACAGTTCGCTCATCTGGAGTAGAAGTTAAGGTGTACGTTTAGAATAAAGTCTTGAAATGTATATAAGTTATGGGTATCTTATTTTGGGTTGCGGCGGGGTTTGGTGTTGTTGTCACTGTAAGCATAAGATGAGCAATTTGCTTGCTTTATGCTTTCAAACCAGGTTGCTCAAGTTATGCACCTCAAAGGGAAGAAAGTGAACCCATTCGTGAGAGTAGCTCTGTTACTTTATCTGAGCCTTTTGGATAGAGCGATCGCTTTACTATCTGCCTATCTCAAAGTTCTATTCTTTTATATTTAATTGTCATTACAGTAAAGTTATTGAAAATAATCTTTAGTATTAAACTATTGCTATGTCTAGCTTTCACGGCTTGAAAGGAGAAATCAGGTTGTTTGATATCCGGAGAGAGTATGTTTGCTCAGTTTCTGGTTACAGAACAGCACCTTTGCTCAAGTTATGATTTCAAACCCTATTTTCGACGAATAGTTTCTGACGTAGTTAAAAGGCTTTGGGCGACTTAGTGTAACTTAAAGGACTTTATCCTTTAAGTTACAAAAAGCGGACAAGTTATGCCTTGTGCCTTGGACAGATTTTGTCTAAAGTCACATAATCAGCCTCAAAAACAGCATTTGCTCAAACGTCTACGTTCTCGATTGGAACAACTCTCTCCAACACCCAATTAAAACAAAAACTACTTTCACCGTTCTGTGGTGACACCTTTTGTTCTTCTGTTTGAAATTGTGGCTAACAGAGGATTCAACATTGCACCATTGTTCTAACCACTGTCAACCGTTTTATTTTCAAGGCAGTTCTAGTGAATGAATACTCACACCCCTGTAAAAAACCTACACCTGTTAGATGGTTGGGGTGGGGTATCTGTCGCAAACATGATTTGAATTGGTATTAGTATCCTGCTTTCCAAAAAAAACGCCTTTTTAGGCAATGTGATCGCCTATAGCCTATTTCCTGATATTCTGAATGTGGTGCTTTGTGTTCTGGCTTTTTTCGCCAATTTATCGGCAATTTAAGCCAATCAAGAAATTATTCTCTGAAAGTCATACCTAGTAAAAAACTGGGTATCTTAGAATTTTATATACTAATCAACATTTTAACATCTATATAGTTATATAGAAATCCTATTTGATTTCTGAAAAAACTTAGTACACCTCTGTTACTTCTTTTCCTGTTTCCTCTTTCTTACCTACACAAGTAATTTCAATAATCAAGTCGGATTCCTATATATGGATGTTACATGACTACGGCGATCGCAAAATCATTAGAATAAATGCACACACTTAGAATAAATGATAAACTTTGAAGAAGGAATAAGAGTTTTAGATACTGCTGTATATCAGAAAACCACTAGAAATTTAACTGATGCAGAAAGAATCATTTTAGAAGGTTCATGGCAAGGTTTAACTTATGAAGAAATTGCCAACACCACTAATAATCGTTATACAGCAGATTATTTACAGAAAAATATAGGCCCCAATCTGTGGAGATTACTTACAGAAGTATTAGAAGAAAAAGTAAGTAAAACAAATTTTCTTGCAGCAGTTAAACGTTTATACGACAGGAAATCGTCAGTAAATCCAGATAATTCTCCTATCGAAAATGAATTTGCGCTAGAATGCCCAGATGATCCAGTGCCACTTAATTCTCCATTTTACATTGAGCGATCGCCAATACAAGAAAGACTTTGTTATACAACAATCCTTCAACCTGGTTCTTTAATTCGGATTAAAGCCCCTCATAAAATGGGTAAAACATCCTTACTTAATAGAATTATAGCTCACTCAAAACGGCAGGAATATAGTATAGTACGTTTAAGCTTTAGGCAACTAGAAGCAGCTGATTTTAGTAATTTAGATAAATTTTTACGCTGGTTTTGTGATTGTGTTAGTCAAAAATTAAGATTACCTAGTTTGTTAAATGAAACCTGGACTGAATATAGAAATAGCATTGTTAATTGCACTGCATACTTTGAAGATAATATTTTAGACCAAATCAACAATAATTTAGTATTGGCATTAGATGATGTCGATGTAGTTTTTAAATATCCTGAAATTTCTCAAGGTTTTTTTGCTATGTTACGTACTTGGCATGAAGAAGCAAAAACTTTAGAGATTTTGGAAAAGTTACGATTAATTGTCGTACATTCTACTGAAGATTATGGCTCATTAGATATAAATCGATCACCCTTTGATAATGTAGGTTTAGTGATGCCATTGCCAGAATTTACCTTAGAACAAGTTAAAAACTTAATCAAGCGTCACAGACTTAACTACAATGATATCCAAGTGGAGCAATTAATGTCTTTAATTGGCGGACATCCATATCTAATTAGATTGGCACTTTATCACCTCGTACTTGGAGAAAACACTCTTGATAATTTTTTACAAAATGCTCCTACAAACGCCGGAATTTATGATAGCTATTTCCGCAGAATTTTGAATTGTTTGCAGCAAAACTCTCATCTAGCGGAGGCATTTAAGCAAGTAGTTACAGCAACAGAACCAATTTTTATAGCAACGAATACAGCATATCAGTTATACAGTATGGGATTGGTTAATAAAGTAGGCAATAAATTAGAACCACGCTGTCAGTTATATCGACAATATTTTCAGGAACACTTATAGAATAACGGTGAGGGACAACAAACTTATCGGTGTCAAGTAATATAATACCAAAAAATACATGATTTCAAATCGATAGGTTATTAGTGTGCGTCAGTATGAAGAATTTCTTGGGATAATTAAGTTTCCTCGCACTGACGCATCCCACATCTACTTACTCATCAATGACATTGGGGTAGTTCGATACTGTCATCTTTACCTTAGCCCAATCATCATCATTTTCATCATTGTTTCTCACGTAAACCTCCCACGGCAATGTGGAGGATTTAGGGCAAATGAAATCAACTACTGTAATTCCGTCTAAGTCATTAGTATCTTCGCTTGTGCCTTCAAATAACTTTAAATCGCCATATATACGTACATCCCCATTAGTCAGACGTTGAACAAGTGTATTAAACTCAGCACGGCACTCTCCTCCCCATCGATTTTGGAAACTAAGCAAACCCTGTGGCATATCATCAGTAAGAATCACTGTTCTTGTTGTGTTAAATGGTGGTGGATATTCGTTACTTCCAAAGTTTTCGTAGTCTTGTCCCTCGAAACTTGCAGTCACCGTAACTCTTCGCTCGTATGGCATATTAGCACTCCTTTGACTCGTTAAGTTATTCAAACTGAATTATTGAATTGATTGTGTAGGTTGAGTTAGACGCACGAGAAATTTTTGATCCCAAATAGACAATTCTATTTCGCGTTGTTACCCAACATGAATATTCTGGTAAAAGAAAAATGATTGGATAAGTTTAAGGATGGTAGATTAACTACAAGACAATGTTTGGTTCCACTGCATTCTACCCAACCTATAAAGGCTAGCTTGCTTTAGTTTAGACAACCCATCCTCTAACGACTCCATACACTACCACCAAAATTCTCTCCACCTGAGATTTTTTCTATACGATTACCTGAGAGCCTGAGCGTCATCTCACCAGATCCTCTAATCGCACCTTTAGGAACATCAGCCCAACTGCCAGTTACTTCATCTCCTCTGATTGTCCCTTGGAATACATTTGACCAAGTTTCTCCACCATCACCACTTTGACCATACCACCACATCTGGTTTCCCACTTGGCGAATAAAGTAAACTCCACCATCATTACAGTTCCAAACACCAGTTAAACTTCTAGCTTGTGCAATAGTGAAGGAAGTCTGAGAAAGCTTGGTAGAAATAAAGGCATTGCTTTCTTTTGTGAGGGATTGAGACTTTCGATTGAAAGAATCAGCATAAGTTGGTTGAGATATCGTTATAACTGAAAGCGGAATTATTGACAAATATGCAATTGTTGATAATCCAAAACTGAGTTTTTTAACTTGCATAAAATCTCCTCTGGATTTGTGAGTTTGATAGCAAACTGAACCTTTAGCTAAGATTATGTGGCTTTATTCAATTGCTGTCTATACATAAAAAATCAGTTTTTTAACTGAGAATTTT
This sequence comes from Nostoc sp. C96, assembly GCF_059384975.1. Classification (NCBI taxonomy): domain Bacteria; kingdom Bacillati; phylum Cyanobacteriota; class Cyanophyceae; order Nostocales; family Nostocaceae; genus Nostoc; species Nostoc sp. C96. The sequence goes on from NZ_JBXUHI010000002.1 coordinate 224,153, forward strand.
TCAAACAAAAAACCAGTTTTATATCAAAAAGTCATAAAATGTCAGAAAAAGTCAGTAAAATATCAGACATTTTTAAATGCGCCCACTAACACCTAGTTAAATCAATAGCTGAATACAGTCAAATATAAATATTATATCAGAAGAGAAATAAGACAAAAATCTTGATAGTGAAGGCTTTTAGCTTACTTGACATGACCGATTCAATATCCTATAGAAGCTCCTGATATTTTATGTATAGACAGCCGTATTATTACGGTACATAATTCCAATTAAAGATGAATTGACATCGGAAACAAAAATAATTCGTAAATTAAAAGGATATAAACAATCATGCCTCAAGAAAGGTTATTCAATTCACCATCTGCGATTGGTCTTCGGATGGGAGTTTCTGGGCAAGATGTAACTGACCTACAGGTTTTTCTACGAAGATTTGGTTATCTTCAGGAAACAAGAAATAGTAGTTTTGCAGCAGTACGTGATTTAACAGTCCCTAACGCAGCTATAGGCACTTTTGACAAGGCTACAGAAGAAGCTTTGCGTAGCTATCAACAGTTTCATGGATTGCCAGTTACAGGTGAACTTGATCAGGCAACTGTTGCTGAAATGCGAAAACCACGATGTGGCTTTCCCGACCGACCCTCTACAGCAGTTTCGGGTAGATTTGTTGCTCAAGGTAATCGGTGGGATCACACTAACATTACTTACAGAATTGTAAACTTTACTGCTGACCTCACTCAGGCAGAAATCCGTGATGCTGTGCGCCAAGCATTTGATCTCTGGGGCGCAGTAGCTCCATTAACATTTACAGAAGTTACTGGCAATGGTAATGCAGATATTTTAATTAACTTCGTAACTGGCGATCATGGAGATGGTGATCCATTTGATGGAGTTGGAAATGTGCTAGCTCATGCCTATTATCCACCACCAAATGGAGGTGATATTGCTGGTGATGCACACTTTGACGATGCTGAAACTTGGACGGTAAATGTTCCTGTACCAGCAGGTGGCTGGGATCTAGTCACTATTGCAGCCCATGAATTTGGTCATTCTCTTGGCTTAGATCATACCAATATTACCAATGCTCTAATGTTTCCAACTTTTCCACCTGGTAGCCTTCATCGTTTCCTGGCACAGGATGATATTGATGGTATTCAGTCCATTTATGGAAGAAGATCTATTGTCAGGAATGCGCCACTGGGTACTGTAGCCAGAAAGCCTGAGCAACTAGACTTATTTGTTGTTGGCAATGATGGTCGAGTCTATACCAGTTGGTGGACAGGAGGAGTTAGTGATTGGTCTGGCATCAACGACAACTGGCGAGCTATTGGTGGGTTCTTCCCAGTTGGCGCACCTATTAGTGTTGTAGCCAGAAAGCCTGAGCAACTAGACTTATTTGTTGTTGGCAATGATGGTCGAGTCTATACCAGTTGGTGGACAGGAGGAGTTAGTGATTGGTCTGGCATTAACGACAACTGGCGAGCTATTGGTGGGTTCTTCCCAGTTGGCGCACCTGTCAGTGTTGTAGCCAGAAAGCCTGAGCAACTAGACTTATTTGTTGTTGGCAATGATGGTCGAGTCTATACCAGTTGGTGGACAGGAGGAGTTAGTGATTGGTCTGGCATCAACGACAACTGGCGAGCTATTGGTGGGTTCTTCCCAGTTGGCGCACCTGTCAGTGTTGTAGCCAGAAAGCCTGAGCAACTAGACTTATTTGTTGTTGGTAATGATGGTCGAGTCTATACCAGTTGGTGGACAGGAGGAGTTAGTGATTGGTCTGGCATCAACGACAACTGGCGAGCTATTGGTGGGTTCTTCCCAGTTGGCGCACCTATCAGTGTTGTAGCCAGAAAGCCTGAGCAACTAGACTTATTTGTTGTTGGCAATGATGGTCGAGTCTATACCAGTTGGTGGACAGGAGGAGTTAGTGATTGGTCTGGCATCAACGACAACTGGCGAGCTATTGGTGGGTTCTTCCCAGTTGGCGCACCTATCAGTGTTGTAGCCAGAAAGCCTGAGCAACTAGACTTATTTGTTGTTGGTAATGATGGTCGAGTCTATACCAGTTGGTGGACAGGAGGAGTTAGTGATTGGTCTGGCATCAACGACAACTGGCGAGCTATTGGTGGGTTCTTCCCAGTTGGCGCACCTATCAGTGTTGTAGCCAGAAAGCCTGAGCAACTAGACTTATTTGTTGTTGGTAATGATGGTCGAGTCTATACCAGTTGGTGGACAGGAGGAGTTAGTGATTGGTCTGGCATCAACGACAACTGGCGAGCTATTGGTGGGTTCTTCCCTGTACCTCGCTAATCATAACTTGACTCTTCAACCTTAGAACTCAGAATTTCGTCTTCAGAACTCAAAATTTGCTGTTAAGTGTGATTATTGAATTACAATCTTTTCTTTTTTTACCAAGATACGCATTAGGAGTTGTTATGTTCACAAAAATCCACATCCTGCATATTCGCAAGATGTTTATTTTGTGCATTCTGCTGTGTATTAGTAGCTCTAATCCAGCACTAGCTGCAAGTGTTCTGCGACTTAGTATTAATCCTAGTGCAGCTAGGCATAGTATTAGCCCATATATCTATGGTATCAATGGTTATGGTCTGAGCGATCGCCAATTTAACGCACTCAATCAGGCAATCAAGCCATCAGTTAGTCGTTGGGGTGGCAATACTACAACCCGCTACAACTGGGAGAATGGTTTTTATAATACAGGCAAAGACTACTATTATGAAAATATCCCGTCTGCTAACAGCGATCACTTTGTGCAACGCAACCAGAAAGCCGGGATTCAATCATTAATCACTGTTCCCCTCATCGGCTGGGTTGCTAAAGCCAAAACTGGCCCAAACCCACTAGATCATCCTTTCAACTGTGGCTTTAAAGTCAGTATCTATGGTCAGCAACAATCAACCGACCAATACGATCCTGATTGTGGTAATGGCATTCGCTCTGACGGTTCCCCAATTACTGGCAATAACCCAACCGATACCAGCATTGCGATTCAACCTGATTTTGTGCGCCGTTGGGTAGCCCATCTAGTTGGGAAGTTTGGCAACTCTTCAGCTGGTGGTGTTCGTTTTTATGGACTCGATAATGAACCAGGTCTTTGGCGAGAAACGCACCGCGATGTCTTTCCTAACTATTTAAGCTATCAAGAACTACTCAAACGCAATATTAATTATGCTGCTGCTATTCGGCAATCCGATCCAAGCGCGAAAATTTTAGGGCCTGTACAGGATGGTTGGACACGCTACTTCTACTCATCCTATATTAATTATCCTGATACTACTGCTGAAGCTGACCGCAAAAAGCATGATAGTAAGGCATTTGTGGCTTGGTATCTGGAGCAACTCTATGCCCATGATCAGCGAACAGACCAGCGTACTATTGATTATTTTGACCTGCATTATTATCCACAGGCAAAAGGTGTTGCACTTTCACCAGTTGGCAATAGTGCAACCCAAGCACTCCGGCTGCGTAGTACCCGTTCTCTATGGGATGACAGCTATGTTGATGAAAGCTGGATCAAGGAGACTGAAAAAGGCAATACTGCTGTGCAACTAATCCCGCGTATGCGTAATTGGGTTAATCAACATTACCCTGGCTTAAAGTTAGCAATTTCTGAGTACAATTGGGGTGCGCTTGACACTATGAATGGAGCTTTAGCCCAAGCTGATGTACTAGGAATTTTTGGGCGTGAGGATGTAGGTTTAGCAACCCTTTGGGAACCTCCAACTGCCGACCAAGCAGGAGCATTTGCCTTTCGGATGTACCGCAACTACGATGGCAAAGGTAGTAAATTTGGTGATACTAGTATTTCCGCCACTAGTACAGATCAGGAGCAGCTTGCCATCTATGCTGCCCAACGCAGTCAAGATGGTGTCCTCACTCTCATGATTATGAATAAATCTAATACTGCGCTCTCAGCCCAGATCAATCTTGGTAGTTTTAAAGCAGGGAAAAATGCTCAATATTACAATTATAGTCCTGCCAATCTCCGTTCAATTGTCAAACAAGCGGATCTGTCTATCAGTAATGGTGCAATCAATAGTAAATTTGCCGCACAATCAATCAATTTATTGATTATTCCTGGTTCTAATGCTCGTTAAAAATACATCTAGTAATTAAGGTTCGCTACAAAAAAACTATGACAAATTTTAACTATTATAAATTAGGAGGAAGTCTAGGATATCAAGATCCAACTTATGTAGTACGGCAGGCTGATGCTGACCTTTATGAAGGATTGATCAACGGTAATTTATGTTATGTTTTCAATTCTCGTCAGATGGGAAAATCTAGCTTGTGTGTACACATCATGAAACAGCTGCAAGAGCAAGGAGTGAAATGTGCTGTCATTGATGTGACAGGCATTGGCAGTCATGTCACTCCTTCGCAATGGTACAACGGACTTGTTGATAGATTGTTACGACATTTTAATTTATCAAAAAAAATAAATTCTGGAGCATGGTGGCTAGAATATGAATCTCTCCCACCAAATCAACGATTAATGCGGTTAATTGATGATGTATTATTAACAGAATTTTCCGGAAAAATTATAATTTTTCTTGATGAAATTGATAGTATTCTAGGAATAGATTTTAAAGATGATTTTTTTGCTTTTATTCGCTCTTGTTATAACCAAAGAGCAGATAATCCAGAATATCATCGTCTGACTTTTTGTTTATTGGGTGTGACGACTCCCTCCGATTTAGTTTCTGATCAAAATCGCACTCCTTTTAATGTTGGAAATGCTATTGAGTTAACGGGGTTTAAATTAGCAGAATTAGGAGCTTTAATCAAAGGTTTAGAAGGAAGAGTTGCTAGACCAGAAGTAATCATTGAAGAAGTATTAAAGTGGACTGGAGGACAGCCATTTTTAACGCAAAAACTTTGCCAAATAATTTGTATTTCTGAAGATACATTTCCAGCCCATCATGAAGTAGAATGCGTTGAAAAGTTGGTACAAACGCAAATCCTCGAAAATTGGGAAGCACAAGATGAACCAGAACATTTACGCACAATTCGCAAGAATATTTTAGAAAAATGGAAAAATCAAACAGGGCGATTATTAGGATTATATCAGCAAATATTAATCCAGGGTGAAATCCCCGCAGATAATAGTCCTGAACAAACTCAACTACGTCTGACTGGGTTAATTGTTAGGCAACAGGGAAAACTGCGAGTTTATAATCGCATCTATGCAGAGATATTTAATCAAGCATGGGTTGAAAAAGAATTGGCAAATATTCGCCCATACGCTGAAAGTTTAAATGCGTGGGTAGCGTCCAATTTTCAAAATGAGTTGTATTTATTACGGGGAAAAAATTTACAAAATGCTCGGATTTGGGCAGCAGATAAAGGTTTAAGTGATTTAGATAGAAGATTTTTAGATGCTGGTCAAGAATTAGAAAAGCGAGAAATTCAGAAAAGGTTACAAATAGAAGCTGAAGAATCTAGAATTTTGGCACAAGCGAACGAAGTTTTAGTTGTAGCCAATCAAAAATCAAAACGATGGATTCAAGTGGGTGGAAGAGTATTAGCGATCGCACTAATTACAGCCATAGTTACAGGAATTTGGGCAAATATAACGAGCAAAGAAATACAATTGGAGAGAATAAAATCTTTGGCCATTTATTCCAATGCTTCATTAAATTTAAATAAAGAACTTGATGCTTTAATCGCCGCTCTCAAAGCAGCTATTCCATTGCAATCATCAAATTCATCTGATGCGAACACAAAAGAATCCATCAGATTAGCATTACAACGTGCAGTTTATGATATTCAAGAAAAAAATCGTTTAGACGGGCATAATAACGCAGTTACAAGTGTCAACTTTAGTCCAGATGGTCGATACATTGTTACTGCTAGTGAAGATAGCACAGTGAGACTTTGGAGTATTGATGGCAGAGAAATCAGAAAATTTCTTGTGCCAAATCAGCTTTTTAAAAAGGCGATTTTTAGTCCAGATAGTAAGATGATTGCCGCCATTAGTGCAAATAATACCATTAAAATTTGGGATGTAGATGGACGAGAAATTTTTACTATAAAAGGTCAAGACAAAGAACAGTACATAAGCAGTATTTGTTTTACCTCTGATGGTAAGTTCATTGCTGCTCCTAGCCAAGATAATACAGTCAAACTTTGGAACATTCAAGGACAAGAAATTAATACTTTTACAGGCTATCAAGATTATGTTTGGAGTATCAGTTGTAGCCCAGATAATAAAACTATTGCCACATCTGATCGAAGCGGGTTCATCAAAATTTGGAGTATTAATGGACGAGAAATTAAAACTTTTAGAGCAGGTGAAAATTCTATTTTTGATGTTCGTTTTAGCCCAGATGGTAAAATCATGGCAACTGCGGGAGGAGATACCACTGTTAGACTGTGGAACTTAGATGGAAAAGAAATTAAAACCCTGGGCAAACATGAAAATTTTGCTATAAGCGTGAGTTTTAGTCCTGATGGTAAAACTATCGCTTCTGCTAGTGCCGATAAAACAGTTAAATTGTGGAGCATTAATGGGCAAGAACTCAAAACCCTCAGAGGTCATAACTATTATGTCTCTAGTGCTAGTTTTAGTCCTGATGGTAAAACGGTTGCTTCTGCTAGTGCTGACAATACAGTTAAACTATGGAATATTAGCCATATAGAACCCAAAACTTTTATTGGTCATAATGATTCTCTTTGGGGTGTGAGTTTTAGTCCTGATGGTAAAACTATAGCCTCTGCCGGATATGATAAGACTATTAAATTATGGAATATTGATGGTCAAGAACTGAAATCAATAACAACAGATAACAGTAGTGAATGGAATGCGATTTGGAGTCTGAATTTCAGTCCTGATGGCAAAATAATTGCTACTGCTAATAATGACAAAACAATCAAACTTTGGAATTTAGATGGTCAAAATATTAAAACATTTACAGGGCATACTCAAGAAGTTAAAGATGTAAACTTTAGTCCTGATGGTCAAACCCTGGTGAGTGCTAGTTATGATGGTACAGTTAAATTGTGGGATATTAATGGTCAAGAACTCAAAACTTTAAATGCAAATGCAGGTAAACTTTTGAGTGTAAATTTTAGCCCCAATGGTCAGACAATTGTTTCTGGTCATAATGATGGCACAGTCAGGCTGTGGAATTTGCAAGGACGAAACTTCAAAACTTTTAAAGCACATGATAGTTATATTACAGATGTTCATTTTAGCCCTGATGGTCAAATCATTGCATCTGCAAGTCAAGATAAAACTATCAAACTCTGGAGTTTAGACGGAAAAGAAATTAGAACTCTAAAAGCTCATAATGCTGGAGTTACTAGATTTAGCTTTAGTCCAGATAGTAAAATCATCGCTTCTGCTAGTGCGGATGGTACAGTTAGGCTTTGGCGAGTAAAAGATGGGCTAGAACTCAAAACCATTGAAGGACGTGGTTATCCCATTTGGAGTATCGGTTTCAGTCCAGATGGCAAAAAAATTGTTTCTGGTAGTGATGATGGACTTGTGGAAGTTTGGAATGTGGAGACTTTAGATTTTGACCAGCTAATTGATAGGGGCTGCAACTGGTTAGATGATTATTTGAGGAACAATCCTACCCTAAGTGAAAACGATAGAGATACTTGTAAACAAAAATATAGAACTTAGTTATAAATAAATCATTACTAAAGAGATTACTACTAATTCAAAGAATATTTGCATCTTTTAGGAAAGAAACTGTCCGATTAAGGCGGCTAATGGCGGACACTTTCTCTTCAATCTACTTTGCTCACGGTGGTTGCTTACCAGCTGATTAGTACTGATTGGTCAACTGGAGAATTTACAGAAGTAGTTTGTCCTCACAATTAATTGCCTTACGTAAATTTCAACATTATTACTGATGTGGCATTTTACTTTGCCCATAGAAGCTAGAGGAGTGAAGATTGATTACTCATCAGTAGGTATGGAAAGTCAACTCAGTAAGGGTGTAAGAGACAGCGAACTTGTGGAAAAAGATAGTAAAACACAAATAATTAAATATCAGTATGCTATCGATTCAAATGATAAGACTATAAATGTTGAGAATTTATCTGCAAATTCAGAAGTTAGAAAAGAAGTTTTTAGATGTTTATCATGTAACAATATTCTTATACCTGTTTTAGGGCAGAAAAAAAGAAAACACTTTCGCCACAAATTAGACGTTCAGCTTAATTGTTCTCCTGAAACTTATCTGCATAAATTAGCTAAACTTAAATTTTATGAAGTATATAGTAATTGTATTAAGTACAACCAACCTTTCTGGGTAGAATTTGAAGTATCTCAGATGTGTGATTATTATCAAGTAGATTTTTTAAAAACCTGTAATTTTAATAAAGGTAAACAGAAGTTTAATTTAGTTGAATACTTTAAGAATATTGAATTAGAGCAAAGAGAAGGGTCTTTTATCCCTGATTTACTATTGACAAGTGCTAAAGCAGATAAAATTTTTATTGAAGTGGCTGTAACACATGAAGTTAGTTTTGAAAAAATTAAGTCCCAACATCGTATTATTGAAATAAGTATTGCTCAGGAAAGTGATATAGAAGTTATCAATAATCAATATTTATTAGAAAGTGAAAAAATTAAATTTATCAATTTCAAAAGAAAACAAATTAAAAATCATTGCCGTGGTACTTGTATAGAGGGAATTCAGCCGTATGCTAAATGTCCTGCCCTATATAATTTTTTTACTATTTATCCCAATGGTAAAAGTGCAATTATTCAAGAAACTTTAGAATGGTTGCAAGAAAAAATTGAAACTAAATCTTTCATATATCATGAATTAGTTGAAGTTTATAATATTGATAACAGAAGGAATAAAGTTTTTTTAAGAAAGATAGTAGAAGCTTATTTTAATAAACTTTCGGTTAGAAATTGCTATCTTTGCCGTTATCATGGCTCAAATTTTCGTAATTATGATGATAATCCAATTTTTTGCAAATTTTTAAAAAAGACTTGTAATTCAAATGAGGCTGCTAACTGCCAATTTTATAGAGCAGATCCAAAATCTTTTCCGACGTTTGATTCTTGATAATTTAATTTCCTAAAAATAACATTATCAAACTAATAAAATGTTTATGTTTGATTGTCAAACTTTAACTGCTTTTAGCAGTTCTTCAAACAAGGGGTCGCCAAAACTTATCAATCGTATAGAAGGCATTTCATCAAAAACATTAGGGTAAAAAGTGACCGTGTAATTCTGCCTTTTATAACTCAGTTGCCAAGTTCCCTCAGTCCTTCTCTCAAACTGCACACCATTGGCTTTTAGAATTGCTGAAGATGTAAACAACTGTTCAATTGTTTCTGGCGTAAAGGGAGCAGCAGAGATGGGTTTTTGAATTTCCGCTAGATCAGCGTCCAAATCCATTACTACCATTTCCTCAATAGCTAGACGCGACGGTGGGGTATTTAACACAGAATCGAATTCAGACATTAAAACATCTTCTTCCTCTGGATCTGCGCTCATCGCTGCTTGTTCAATAAACGTAGGAACTTGGGCTAAAATCGGCTGGAGATTACCAACAACAGTGGCAAAGGCATTGATGCGATCGCGCAATTTTTTATAAACTTTCGCTTCTACCGTGCCATCATAGTAAAAATTGTGGATTCGCACAGTAGAATACCTTTGTCCAATCCGGTCAATTCTGCCAATGCGCTGTTCGACTCGCATAGGATTCCACGGCATATCATAATTAATCAACACCCCGCAATTTTGTAAATTCAAACCCTCGGAAGCAGATTCAGTACACAGGAGAATTTTGATTTCATCTTGGCGGAATCGGCGTTTAATTTCTTCTTTAGGAACTAGATACCACTCCCCATTCTGGTACAGTTCCCCACCGCGACCAGAGTAGCAAGCTACTTGACTACCATATAACTCTTGCAAAGTATCCCGTAGATAGTCCATTGTATCGGTGTACTGGGTGAAAACAATAGCACTTTCCCGTTCGGTTAATTCTTGACGCAAAATCTGAATAAAGCGAGAAAGCTTAGTATCTTCCCCAGTGTTTTCAAACTGGCGGAGTAAATCTTCAAGATATTGAATTTCCTGGGGGTCTACTGGTTCAAAAAAAGATTCCAGCCCCGCAATTATGGCATCATCTTCATTATCCACATCCACCAAATCATCATCACTTAAAACACTTCCTTGTTGAGTTAATAAGTAGTCCAAACGGCGTTGCAGAGATGACTTAATGGCATAAAATGAACTGGTTAGACGCTTGCGGTAAAGCGTCATCAAAAAACCTAAACAAGAACGTTTATCTTTTTGGGCCAGTCGATAAAAATGACGTACATAATCGCTGACAGCTATATAAAGTGGTATTTCCCGTTGTGATTCCAGGGTGATGGCGTTATCCTGCACCACTCTAGTAGGAATATCCCTTTCTAAAAGTCCCCGGCGGTAGTATTGTCGTAAAGTGTCGCGGGTGTGGCGGAACATCAAATCTTTCAATGGCGTGTTCACCGTCAAGTATTGGCGTGAGGTTTCAATAAAGTCTTCATCTGCCAACAGTTGTTTGTGATTGGAGATTTTCTGCCCCCTCTGCCAAGTATCTTGCATTTTGTAAGCGAGGATGCGATCGCTCTTAGTCAAAAACTGCTCTAACCTAGAGCAAGGCTGTCCACCACGCCGAAAATAGTCACTGGACATTACTTGCCAAAAAGTCATGACTTCCTGCTTGACAGCACCTTGTAGCGAAGCGAAATAATTGCAGAAGTTATCGCCGTAACTCCAATGTCCTTGCAATCCCAGCAGGTTTAACAAATCAAAAACTTCTATGGCATCAATTTGCATAGGAGTTGCTGAGAGGAGAACAAGAGATTTGGTCTTCTCCTTCATCTGTGCCATTAACTCTAACAGACGGTTGGGCGTTTCCTTGCGGTCTTGGGGACTTTTACGCCTTGCGTGGTGTGCTTCATCTAACACAACTAAATCCCAAGGTTCTGCTTCTAGTAGCTGGCGCATTCTCTCAGTTCTCCGCACCAAATGAGAAGAAGCAAGGATTAAAACTTGAGTATTCCAAGGATTAGCTGCTGCCGGAATAGTGCGCTTGTAAGGGTCTTTAAATTCTGTAGATGTATAACTCCAAAAATGCAAATTGAATTTTTCTCGCAGTTCTTCTTGCCACTGGGGTTGAACACTAGCAGGTGCTAAAACTAGTACCCGCTTCACTTTTTGGGATACCAACAGATAGCGCAGAATTAAACCAGTCTCTATGGTCTTACCTAAACCAACTTCGTCAGCAATGAGAAAACTTTGGGGAAAATTTTGAGCAACGCGACGCAGAATTTTAATTTGGTGTGGCCAAGGTTGAATAGGAATTGATTTTAAACAAAAATCCAAGCAACCGGGATGTTCATGAATATTAGCAAGTTGAGTAAATGCTAATCGTTCTTTTTCTTTATCTTCTGTAGAGATAGTTGATGGTTCTGGTTTGAGTTCTGGTTCTTTTTCTGGTTGTACTTCGTATTCAGTTAATTCTGTTTTTGTCAGAGGTCTAGAGTCAAATTCCGCCTGAACATTCCAACTAGGTTTAGTAGCAGGAGCGTAACGTAACAGCTTTTTTTGTACCGCTTCTGGAACATCAAAAACTCGTACATTAGGCGATACGTCATACCAAAGTTGCTCAAATCTAGCTACTTCTTCTTCAACTCTATCTAGTTCCCTTCCTCCTTCCCAAGAACAGTAAACATGGAAAGATTCTACATTTCCTTCCCAGCCACTAATAGATTCGTTATTGGAACCATTAAATGCTAATTTATCGCCTTTACTATCAGTAAAGATGCCCACTTTCTCGTGAAATATATGCTGTGGATCTAATTGTTGTGTACTGTCTTCTGGTAGCCCATTTTCTTTTAGAGGAATAGCAATTTTAATATCAAGATATTGATTTTGGATTAACCAGCTAAGAATTTCAAAATGTTTAAGTTGGGTAAGGTTTTCTGGTGGTTTTAAATCTGCGTCTAGTCGAGATAGCAATGCGTCTCTCAGTTCGTATCCCTGTTGAATTGCTTGTAAATCCTGGGGCTAAATTGACAGCCCATGATTAGGCGCATTCTCCCATTATTATGTAGCATTGCACCTAATCCACGAGCAACTTTACTCAAGATAGCACTGCTGAAGAAACCTGCTTTGCGATCGTATTGGATGGCTGATTCTAAAGCAGGAATGTAAAAGTCAGCAATTGTATTGTGAGTATTACTGGAGTAGCTGATTTTCCAACTATAGTCGCGTAATAACTTAATCATATTTTAGTTTGCTACATCCAGTTATAAATACTAACCATCAAATTGTAAATTTAAACTCATTTGTCCCCCTTCATTTAAGGGTAACTCAGTCTGTACATAAGAGACTTTTGCTTTAATTTCATCCATTGCTAACCATAAATCTGACAAAGCTTTCTCTTCAGAGATGCGTTTCTTTTCATCTTTGATTCGGGGAATAACTTTCAAAGCCACTTCAAATGTCCGCATGAATAAATCATTGCTGACTAAGCCTGTGTTTTTCAAAAATCTGCGTACTGGTTCTGTATTACCTTCTTCTTGGTAAAGGGTAATAATTGCGTGCAGTCCATCTACTAAATATCTGGCGGAAAATTCAGTATCGATGACGGAGAAGGCGCGTTTTTTCAGGCGTTGTTCTGGGGTGAGTAATTTACAGGAACCGCTTCCAGAATCAAGTAATTTATGTTTTTTTACTAAATCGGAGACATCAAAACCGCCGACTGCTAAAGCGAGTTGTCTAGCTTCATCGAAGGGGAATTCTCGCGCTTCAAAGGTATCCCATGCTAGCAGATACCATTGGGTTAAGGGATCGATACCGTTGAAGTCTTTACCTTCTAATAAATTTTGTAGTCGATACTCAACAATTGCTTGGCGTACTTCTTCAAATGCAGCTTTGGGTTCAACTGGGTTTCCTGCACTGTCGAGGATGGAACTGTAGCGGGTAAATACGCTTAAAGCACAACCGAAAGCAGTTAAGCACAAGTCAATACCGGGAGGTTTAATACGGCGGTGAGGATCTGCGACTCTATCAGCTGCGGGGCGGGTATCTGCGGTGAGGGATTGTTCAATTTCTGGTGCTTTTTCAAAGACAATATTTCGCACGTCAATACGCACGTCATCCCACCAAGCTTGTCCGGCGTTAGGGTCGCGTTTACGGCATACTAAAAGCACGGTGCTGGAAACTGCGTTTTTCTGTGCTTGGTGTAAGTTTTGCGGATTTTCGGTGCTGACTGCCCAAGATGCGGTAATCTCAAAACCAGCATCTATGAGAGATTTTGCTAAGACATCCCACGCGCCGGAGTCTTTGTGATTGAATTGTACTGTCATTACGCCGTCGTCGCGGAGGACGCGGTGATATTCGGCGAACGCCATCGCCATTTTTGCTTCATAGTCTTGATTAGCTAGTTTTTCGGGGTTATCTCCCATGTTGCGGAAGCGGGAAGGGTTGGCGACAGCTTCTCGTTCTTTGTCGGTAAGTTCTAGGTAGAATAATTCGGGGGAGATATCGCCAAGGATGCGTTTTTGCCAGACGTAGAAAAAGTCTGAAAGTTCAGCGTATTGAATTGTAGCGTAATAAGGTGGATCTGTTATAACTGCATCAACAGAGTTATCAGAAATGTGAATCAAATTGTCAGCTGAAGCTGATTCGATTTGGATTCTTTTGAGATTAAGGTTTTCAGAATTTTGAATTATTGTTGATGATGAATGAGTTGCTAATAAAAAGCACAAGTTTGCATAATCTGAAATAGTGCTATAGCATCTATTCCAAAGTCTTGGAATACCTTCTTCTCCATAATTCCACATCATATTCAATGCGTGCTGTGAAGAAGATTCATAATTAGTTTTTAACCTAGAACTCCAATGCGTTAACCTGCTATTGATCATCAACACAACGGTCAAAAACTAAAGTTAAGTAATTTATGATTGCTGTAGCTGTATCTAGTTCATAATTTTCTAAAATTATTAATTTTGCTTCGTTAATTACTTCCATATAAGTGATTAGAGTAACAAGTTGACGTGAATTAAAGTATTGAGATGATTCTTTAATTCCATATTTATATACTCTATTAGCTTCACAAGGAAATATTCCTGTATTATCACCTGCTTCATGAGGTATTAAATTCAATGATTCAAGTTTTTCATAATTATTTTTTAAATAAATATCTATTTTTTTTAAACCATCAAAATCAACTTGTTCAGGTATTCTAAATGAAAGATTACTTTTATGTTTTTTGTACGCTATGGCGTAAAGCTGGTGTCCTAATCCATTTAATTGAGCTTGTGACTTAATTACATCATCATCAATGATGTTTTCACAATTTGGGCATTTACCTACTCCTTTACTGATAGTAACTGTGTTATTTGGATCGTACTCTCTCCATTATCAGTTTGAATGGTTGTACCTTTCCCTTCTTTCCCTATAACTAAATCAAAATCGACTCTTTTTTCTCTATGATTTAAGGAATAGGCTTTACAGCACATAATTTTCCTTGTTTTTCTGAGGATGGTGATTTATCGTAACCACCAATTTGGACTTAAACGGAATAACAGATTCACAATTTGGACAAACAACTGTATGCGCCCATAAATAATTCTGCACAGTTTCCCCAGGTAAAGAAGGGAAAAATTCAGCTAATCTTTTCTCTCCGCTTCATCCCCTACCCACTTCACCCATTTATTAATATCTTGCTGCAAATCTGGCGAAACTTTAGCGGATATTCCATCGCCGCCTTCATCGTCACCACCGCCACAGGGTTTAAATCAGAAGCCAGCACATTTAACCCATATCTCGCCGCCTCAAATGGGATACTTCCACCACCTGCAAACGCATCTAAAACCGTAGGTGTTCTAGTTCCCCAAACTTTTTCACAATAATCCTGCACCTTCTTAATTTGCACAGAATTAGGCGGTGTTTTATATAGCTTTACCTCCTTCCCCGGTACTAACCCCAGCAAATACTCAAACTCTTCCATCGTGATATCTGCTGGTAATAAAGAAGCCAACACACTAGCGCGACTAAATGATAATGGCTTACGCGAATACCAGCGATGTAATCCTTTAACTGGATCCCCCCCATGTTCAAAATTAACTTGCTCATTTAATACCTGCACAGGCATTCTTTCTTCTATGAACAGGTGGGGACGTTTGGGGGTAGGGTTAGTCATGTAGATGCAGATATCTTGGAATTGATTGTTATTGTGTAAGGTAAGTACCTTATTTGTCAATTTTTTGACTTAATTCAGTAGATGTGAGTAGCCAGTGCGTATACTAATGTGCTTTGACCCATTTTGTATCCTAATTTTTGCAAGATATAGTTCAAAGTCGCCATGATATGCTTCAACCCTATATTATTAATAATTAAAGTAACATTAGTGAAATGAATTATACGATTGAATTGCTATGTTATTAGAATCTTCAATATCTATTTCCAAATATTTTTCTTTAATAAACTTAATTAATTTTTTAAAAGCATTTTCTGTAACATCAATTGCATTATGAAAATTAGAATGATCTATATCCCATTGTTCATATATATTTATGGAGCATGAATAATGAGGGGGAGTAAATTTATATCCATTTCCTCCAATTATAGGAACGCAGTGTTCTTCGCCGTAGCTTAATATTGTATCCCAAGAAGTATAAAAATCGATAATTAATTCTTGCAGTTCTTGGTCATATAAATGAAAATAACTTGAGTTTACAATTGCCTTGAAATTTTCCCAAAAGTAAAATATATTTCCATTAACTATATCAATTTTTGCATTGTCTAAAAAACTATCTATTATGTACGTATTAATTTGATTGAAAAGTCTTTTAACTACATTAATATCACGCTCTCTACAAAGCTTTTCCCTTTCTTCTAAGTTAGGATTATTAACTCTTAATTCCTCTTTAGAAGACAAGCTGGCTTTTATCGCAACATAAAATATGTCTTGTAAATTTATTAAAATTTGTTTTGTATTAACATTACCATCAAAATTATATTGACTTATTCTATGCCCACGAATATCAAAAGGAAGGTCTTCTATTTTACCATAATGATTATTGTGAACTAAAATAATTTTACTCCATCCTAGCCGATGAATAGCATAACCAAGTTCAATTAGAACATTTGGATTAGGCGTTTTTCTAAATGAGTTTTGGTTTGCATTTATAAATGTAATATCACAAACAAACACTGTACATTCGTCAATTTTGTTGAAAATCGCTTGTTCTATGTTAGGAGAACCAGGAAGTCCATCTGTAGCTGTATCAATTCTAAGACCGATTTCTTGT